>NZ_WJFD01000001.1:0-3338392 GCF_009647655.1 Chitinophaga sp. SYP-B3965
AGATTTGATCTTTAAAAATGGTTGACTGCCTCTAAGACCTTTAACAGGCTTGCCCGCCTGATATTCTAAACAGAGCGCGTCAACTGAAGGGAAATGAGATGGGGACTAATACACAACATGGGCCTCCAGCCCAGTCACTCACTTAGTTCACCCCATCTCTTTCCTTCAATTTAATCCATTATTTTATCCATACAAATCTAAAGGTCACTCACTTCAGCAGTTAGTTTTTTATTTAACTCAACCCTCATCACAAAGAATCCTTTCTTCATCTTCAGGAAGCCTTCTCCCTAAAAAGAAGATCTCATCTAAAGGAAAAAATCTCTTTTCAAAAAAAAGAAAACCGTCTCCAAAAGAAAAACACCTTCTCAAAAAGAAAAACTCCTTCCCAAAAAAACACCTCCCCCCTAAAAAATAAAAAACCGCCCTTTGCTGCGCGGCAAACCCTCAGCCTATACCATAAAAAAAAGCCTGGCCAAGGCCAGGCATTATTGCAGTTTAAGTACAGAATATTAATTCAGATAGAAAATAAAGAAGAAAGGCCCGAAATTCCTTAACACACGAAGCCCAAGTTTAATATGCGTCTTAATACTATTCTTACTGATCCCCAAAAAATCCGCTGCCTCTTCATAAGACATCCCTTCCTGGTAAACAAGATGAAAAGCCCTCAACCGCTGAGGACTCAAATGAGATAATAATTTCTGCAATTTCCGATCAACCTGCCTCGCATCATGCAGGTCCGGAGTTTCCCAGGTATCAGAGATCATCACACGGGAAAAATTCATTTTCTTCTCGTAAGATTTTTTATTCTTCTCCAGTATATTAAGACAGTAATTACGCAGTGAAGTATTCAGATAGGATTTCAGATTTTTCACATTCCCCCATCCTTTAAAATCCAGCAATTTGCAAAACACATCCTGTACAGCTTCTTCAGCTTCAACAGTGTCTTTCAGAATATAATCTGCATGTGCCCAGAGTACCTTGTAGTATTTCTCATACATCCAGGTAAAAGCCTCCATGTTTTTATTATGCAGTTCCTGTACAATAATATTGTCGTCCATGTGCTAACAGTTGCTGGAGTAAAATTTAATGGTTTAGAGTTAAGCACAGCTGGAGAAAAAGTGTAGATCCTGGTATAAGATGAAACATCATCCCTGTAATATTACAAAATCTGCACTTTATTACGATGCCATAGGCTGTTAAGGACTAGTTAACAAGCCGGAAGAAAAAGGTTGTTTTGAGAGGCATAACTGGCATGTATATGTTAATCAAACGCTCTTTTATGCAAATCATTCCCCCTCTCGTTGTTAAAATTGATCTTATTCTCGAATAACCCCGGTCATATGGATAAAAACGAAATACTTGACCTGCTCATTAGAAAGCATTACAGTTTGATTTCCGAAACGGAAGAGGCTGTATTACAACAAGTACTGGCTTCCAGCAGCGAGGCAAGGGCCATGCAAACAGAAGTGCAAAAACACCCCAACGATAAAGCACTTGATCTGATGAAAAAAACAGATCTGGGTGATGCCGCTTTACAGATAAACGTAAAATACCAGCTCATGCTGGCACAAAAGAATATGCGCTAATTACTTCAACCGATTCCTATCCACCCCTTCCCTCGTGATCACCACCGGTTTGATCAACCCCTGCTCATCAAAATACATCCTCTCAATACAGGTTTCCCTGGAATTAGCCCCTTTTTCCGTTAAAGGCCTCCTGTGGTAGACAATGTACCAGCTGTTATCCTTCGGTACACTGATCACAGAATGATGCCCTGCCCCATTAGCAATGGAAGCATCCTGCTGAAGGATCTTGCCTATCCGCTTAAACGGCCCCAGTGGGGAATCCGCAATAGCATAAGACACACTATAATCAGGCCCCGTCCAGCCACCTTCAGACCACATGAAATAATACTTGCCATCTTTAATGAACATAAACGGTCCTTCTACATATTTCTCCGGGGTGATCTCTTTAAATGTACTGCCATCCTCAAAGGGTTGGAATCCTGTAAAATCTTTATTCAGTTTGGCGATATTACAATGCCGCCAGCCACCATAGATCAGGTAATACTGTCCATCTTTATCATGGAACACAAACTGGTCGATCGGCTGGGCCTTGTTATGAAATTTATCGACCAGTGGTTTGCCCAGGTGATCTTTATAAGGCCCCTGTGGTTTATCGGCCACGGCAACGCCTATACCACCCAGTTCGGAATCCTTCTGGATATCGTTAGCCCCAAAGAAGAGGTAATACTTTTTGTCTTTTTCTATAATAGAAGGAGCCCACATGGCACGTTTAGCCCACTTGATAGCACTGGTATCCAGTATGCGGCTGTGTTTTGTCCATTTAATAAGGTCAGGGGAGGAGAAGGCGTCAAAGAACACCTGTTGATTATAAGGAGCGGAAAAAGTAGGGTAGATCCAATATTGTTTGTTAAAGATAATACCCTCCGGATCTGCATACCAGCCCGGGAAAACTGGATTCCCCGCCTTTTGTGCGGAGGCGGAAGTAGTCATAACAGCTAAAATGGCCCACAGGAAAATACGCTTCATCGTGCAAAATTTCCGAAATATAAGGCCAATTCAGTAATTCCGTATAGTCGTAGGCCCAAAAACTCAGTAATTCCGTATAGTCGTAAGACCTAAAAATTCAGCCGTAAGCCCAAAAAATCAGTAATTCCTGATAAAAGCAAACCCGAAGATCTGAAACTCCCCGCTACCCTTGGCCACCAAAAAAAGATCATGCACCCCCATCGCATGCCTTAATTGCCCCGTAAGTTTTATGTTAAAAGTAGTATCCGCCGTATCAGGGATCTTCAAAGTACCTATCTTTTTCCCCCTGGGCTTATCTATCCTGAATTCCAGGGTAGGAGACCCCTTCCCCTTAATATTACTCGAAATAGTAACCTCAAACCCAATTTCCCCCATGCTCAGGTTCACCTGCCGGAATCCCAGATAGGTGCCATCCTTCATGAGGTACTTCGTCTCCGGATCCCTGGGTTCACCTGCAGGAACGAGCTGACCTCTTGCCGGGAAAGCAAAGAAAATGGATATAGCTACAATTGCAGCTAAAACAAGAGGCTTCATAGGTTATGTACGATTTCTAATTTTTATTACATAAAGATAATTAATAATACTTAGTTTCAGATGTATCTATGCCATTATTAAAAAAACATTTATCTTTCTGCCATAAATCCTAATCAACCAAAGAACGAAGATCGCCACTGCGCTTTGTTCCATCGTCATGAAATCTGTAGTAAAAGGACTTCTTTTTGTTGTTTTCAGCCTGCTTTTCATCAAAGCCTCCTATGCTCAATCCCATGGGTTGATCTTTTCTTCATTTGAAGTAGTGCAGGAAAAAAGAACTTCGCTGGATTTGGGCGCCGGAACTCCCCAATGCCTGGGAGATGATTTTGAACTGGATTTCGACCTCTCATTTCTACCGGAACACCCCGTTTATTTTGGCTACGTTTTCCGGCTCATCAATGCCCGGCAACAGAATATCGATCTCCTCTACAGTCCCAGACAGGGAGGATTCAATGTCGTTTTCGGAGAATCCATGACCGGCATCGGTTTTATTATAGACAGCGCCAGCCTGGCCGACAAATGGCATCATTTCAAACTACGGGTTAATAAAGGAGAGATCTCTTTATATGTAAACGGCAAACTCACCAGCAAAGCAAAAGCTGAACTGAAAGACGATTGCTTCCGCATGATCTTCGGGGTTTGCAACGAACCGGAATTCAAGTCAACAGACCTGCCACCCATGCAGATCCGCAACATCGGTATCTCCGTAGATCAGCAACCGAAATACTTCTGGCCCTTAAGAGAAACAAAAGGGAATGTATCTATAGATAGTCTCAGGGATAAAAAAGCCAATGTAACCAATCCCGTCTGGATCACTCCCCTCTACCAGCAATGGCAATCTGTATATGCCAAAGTAGTTAAAGGGAATGCCACAATAGATTTCGACGCCGCAAAAGAAGAAGTGGTGATCATCGCACAGGATTCTATTTACCGTTTCCAGGTAAAGAATGGTGTTACACAAACAACCGGTATCCATTCACCGGAACATTTCCTGTTAAGAGGAAGCCTGGCTTTCGTACACCCGGAAACCCATCAGCTGCACAATATTTTTCCTGATAAGAAATGGGTCACCGTATTCAATGATGAACAACAAACCTGGGAACAGCCTTTTACCGCAGCAGACGTAACAGAATACTGGCACGCCAATAAATTCTTTGCCGAAGGTTACCTTTATTTGTTAGGCGGATACGGCCAGCTCACTTACAAGAACAAGATCAGCACCTATAACTTTGCTTCTCATCAATGGGACAGCATACCCGTGAAAGGTGATCCCTACACCCCAAGATACCTCGCCGCATTAGGAACAAAAGGAAACGATGTATATATATTAGGTGGTTACGGAAGCACCACAGGAGAACAGATCCTCAATCCAAAATACCTGTACGACCTTCTGCAATTTGATCCCAAAGCACGCACCATCAAAAAAATATTCACACTCGATCCGCCCAAAGAAGCATTCTTGTTTGCGAATTCCATGATTTTACAGGATCAGCACTATTATGCACTCACTTTCCCGAACGATCGTTTTGATTCCAGGCTGCAACTGATCAAAGGCTCCCTGGATAACAATAAATATGAGACACTCGGAGATACCATCCCCTACGATTTTAAAGATACCCGCTCGTACGCAGACCTCTATTATTGTGCAAACAGTAAAAAACTGGTAGCCGTCACCTTATTAACAGAGAATAATAAATCCACAGAAGTAAAGATCTACACCATCTCTTTCCCGCCTAATGCACTCACAGCACCTGTTCGTTCTAACGCAGCAGTAAAAGTGAACTGGTGGTATTACCCTGTAGGTTTATTATTACTGGCCTTTGCCCTCTGGCTCTCTGTCAGAAAAAGAGAAAGAAAGAAAAGGACCAAAGCAATAGTACCAGTTCAGGAAGAAAAGGTCGTCAAAGAAAAAGGTCTCCCATCCGTTTACCTCTTCGGCAATTTCAGTGTAACGGATGCAGAAGGCGCTGACATCACCCGTCAGCTCACGCCATTATTAAAAGAACTGTTCTTATTAATAGGGATCTACTCCATAAAATACGGACATGGCATTTCTGTGGAAAACCTCAATGAGATCCTCTGGAATGATAAATCAGACAAGGCGGCCAAAAATAATCGGTCCGTTAATATGCTCAAGTTGAAAACCATTTTGGAGAAACTGGGCAATTGTTCCTTTAAGAAAGAATCCGGCAAGTGGGTATTCCAATATTCACCGGAAGAAATTTATATAGACCTGGCCCTCTTTTACCAGTTGGCCCAAAACAGGGAAGGTATCAATAAAGACCAGATCAGGCAGCTCCTGCAGATAGTCAGTCGGGGTGCCTTTCTCCACCAAACGGAATATACCTGGCTGGATGATATTAAATCAGACATCTCCGGTAAAGTACTCGATGTATTAATATACGCGGCCTCTACCTTAACTGATGCTGAACTACTTATCGAGATCGCCAACGCCATCTTTAATTTTGACCAGGTCAATGAACAGGCCCTGCAAATGAAATGTAAGAACCTGAACGCCCTTGGCCGTCACTCCATTGCCAGGAATACCTATGAGAAATTTGCCAAAGACTACCGGCATATGTACGACGAAGATTTCCCGCAAAGCTTTAATGAGATCCTCCATTAATGTATTAATTAGTTAGCAGTCAGGAAATTAATTACCGGGTTAATCCTTTATTAAACCCCCTGTTAAGCCCGTCCCTCTTACTTTGTAGAATATTATTTTCCACGAAACGCTTCCACGATGAAAAAGAGATCCTTATCCCGGAATCTTAGCATTTATTTATCGTTCCTGTTACTTCCTGCCTTTGCATTTGCCCAAAAAGCGACAGTGAAAGGAAAAGTACTGGACGAAAACAATCAACCACTCCCAGGTGCGGCAGTGTACATTAAAGGTACCGGCACCGGCGTACTTTCTCTGGACGACGGATCTTATACGATCCAGGTTCCTGACCAGTCAAAAAATATCCTGGTAGCCAGCTACACAGGATACTTCCCCAAAGAATCTCCGGTGATCGGCGTCACCACCCTCAATTTTTCCCTGCTGAGGAACGCTGTGAAACTGAAAGATGTGGAAGTAGTTTCGGCATTGGGATTATCCCGGCAAAGTAAAACCATCGGTTATTCTCAGCAATCCATCGATCCGGAACGCCTTACCGAAGCCCGCGATGTGAACATTGCTGCTGCGCTCGCCGGAAAAGTATCCGGTATGCAGGTAACCACATCAGGCCAGCCAACCGGTTCCGTGCGGATCGTGATCCGTGGAGACAATTCCATCACAGGTAATAACCAACCCCTCTGGGTAGTAGATGGAGTTCCCATCGACAACTCTATGGGAGATGGCCGTAACAACCTGGATTATGGAAACGGCGCCGCAGACCTCAACCCGGACGACATTGCCAACATCGAAGTACTGAAAGGTCCGAACGCTGCTGCCCTCTATGGCTCCAAAGCAGCAAACGGCGCCATCCTCATCACCACCAAAAAAGGAAAGAGCAAGGAAGACGGCTCCCTCGGTGTAAGTGTAAATCAGAACATGATGTGGTACACCATCTCTGAATACCCCGCTTACCAGAATGTGTACGGAGAAGGAAATGCATTCCGCACCGTACAGAACACCAATAACATTGTGCCCGGTACAAATGCCATCAATATGGGAGCAGGTACCCGCAGCTGGGGATCACCCATGTTAGGCCAGCCTTACAATGACTATTCCGGCAAACCGCACGGATATTACCCACAGCCTAACAATATCAAAGACCTTTATCAAAGCAGCTTCACCAATGTTACCAATGTATCGGTAGGTAAGTCCGACGAGAGATCAAACTTCCGTGCTTCCTACACTTATACAGATGGAAATGATGTGCTGGCAAAACAGAACGTGCGCAAAAAACACAACTTCAATCTTAACAGCAGCCGCAGACTGGGTAAAAAAGTAAATCTTGATGCCCGCCTGATGTACACATTGGATAAAGTAAAGAACCGCACGTTCCGTAACATGGACCCTCAAAGTCCCATGAACGCTTATATCTACATGTTGCGTAGTATCGATGAAAAAGCACTCACACCATGGAGAGATGCCGCCGGTAATGCTTTTTCTTATGGCGCACAGGGAGATGGATATGAAAATCCCTATTGGGCCATCTACGAAAATGAAAACGAAGATATCAAACACCGTGTAATAGGAGGAACCACCCTCACAATAGATCTGATGGAAGGATTGAAGTTCCGCGGCCAGATCTCCACAGACCTCACTTTTGGTAGCGGTTTCGTTTACAGAGAACCTGGTTCCCGCCAGAGTAAACTGGGTTCTTATTCCCAGTTCACCCAGCAGAACCAGACCTGGAACACAGAAGGTTTGTTCATGTACACAAAGAAATGGGGGAAAGAATTTAGTCTGAATGCCAACCTGGGTGCCAACTTCATGTCGGGCAACCAGTTGTTCCGCCAGCAGAGTGTTTCTTCTCTCCTCAATCACGACATGCCCAGCATCGCAAACAGTAATGCCTATCCTGTAGCGCAGGAAAACCTGAACCGCAACAAAGTGCATTCTGTATACGGTTCCGTAACACTAGGCTACCGTGATTTCCTGTTTTTAGATGTTACCAGTCGTAACGACTGGTCATCCACACTGCCTGAAGCAAACCGTACTTTCTTTTACCCTTCTGTAAGCGGTAGTTTCCTGTTCACACAATTCCTTCCGGAAGAGCAGGATATCATCAGCTATGGTAAACTACGTGCTTCCTGGGCAAGGGTAGGTAATGATGCAGGTGCTTACTCCTTACAATCCATGTTTAACTACGGAGGTTTATTCCTCGGTAACCCATGGCTGGATTTTGAGAACCTGCGTAAGAACCCTACACTGAAGCCAGAACGAACTACTTCGCGTGAAATAGGGATGGACCTTTCTTTCTTCAAAGATCGCATTAGCATCTCAACCTCTGTGTACAGATCAAACACCGTAGATCAGATCATGCGTGCACAGGTAGCCCGCGAATCTGGTTTCACAGAAGAGATCGTAAATGCAGGAGAGATCCAGAACACCGGTGTTGAATTATCCATCAAAGCCACGCCCATCAAATCTAAAAAGTTCTCCTGGGATGTGTTGTTGAACTGGTCTAAGAATAACAACCTGGTAGTATCCCTCACACCTGGTGTGAACCGTTATACATTAGGCAGCTGGTATGTGATGACCTCCAACGCAGAAGTAGGTAAACCTTATGGTGTATTGAGAGGAAATGCTGCTTACTATTCCGGCGATACCATGATGATAAATATCACCACTGGCCGTCCATACTTTGAAACCAATGGTTATCTCGGAAACTTCCGTCCTGATTGGATAGGATCTATCGGTAACACTTTTAAATACAAAGGTTTTGACCTCAGCTTCCTCGTGACCGTGAAATGGGGAGGAGATATTTATTCCGTTTCCAATCACAAAGCCAACGTTACCGGTAACACCATTCAAAGTTTGCTTGGCCGTGAAGACTTCTACTATAGCAGTCTCATCTTAGGCGAATCAGGAGATGAACAGAATGGTATTGGTTTATTTGGAAACGCTTACCGCGATAAAGACAGGGCAAAAGGTATTAAATACCCAGGTTACAATCCCGTACTCAATGCACAGGGTGCTCCCGTTATTGGAAAAGACGGAAGATACGTTGCCCTCAAACCAAATGAATCCTGGCAATCACCACAAGCCTACTGGCAGAATATGGATAACGACATGGGGAATAACCTCTTCGACGCTTCCAATATCCGCTTAAGTGAAGTAGTGATGGGCTACAACTTTTCCAGCAACTGGTTCCGGAACAAATTCATCAGAGGAGCAAGAGTAGCATTGATAGGAAGGAATCTCTGGACCATCATGAAACATACGCCCAGAGGTATTGATCCTGAAGCCGCCAATACAACCGGCAACGCGCAGGGTATTGAGCAGGGAGGATCTTTCCCTTATGCTACTTACGGTGTGGACCTGAAGTTTAATTTCTAAAAATCGGAACATGAAAAATCTGTGTTATCTGCTTATCATCATGTTAACAGGCTTTTCCTGTACAAAGTCTTTTAACAGAACAAATATTAATCCGAACCAGTTTGAAAATGCCACGCCGGAAGCGATCATTGCCGGCTCCATCAAAAGAACCAGCGATATCCTGGCCACTGCCAACATGGAATATCATTGGACCTCTTCGCATCTCTTATGCATTGGTGGAGGCTCCTCCCGTTATGGTGTAGGATCAGATGGTTTCTGGGAGCAATCTTATGTAGAGATCCTGGGTAACCTGAATCAGCTGGATAAAAAATACGGCACTACAGAAGCTTTCGTCAACAAAATACAAATAGGCCGTATCTGGCAGGCTTATGTATATTCTATCCTGGTAGGCACTTATGGTCCTATTCCGATGAAGAATGCATTAAGTCCCGAAGCTGGTTCATCCATCCTTTTTGATGATGAAAATGATGTGTACACAGCTATCCTCACCATGTTGAAAGAAGCAGGTGATAAAATAGATGTTACAAAAGATAAACTAAGCTACGATGTATTATATGCCGGTGATCTGGTTAAATGGAAGAAATTTGCCAACACCCTCCGTTTGAAGATCGCACTGCGCTGCCAGAAGAACCTGGGAGCAGTAGCCACCACACACATCACGGAAGTAATGCAAACGGAAGCGAATACCATTAGTGCAGAAACGGAAACAGCGAAGATGGCTTATGAGAACATCGACGGTAATCAGAGCCCTTACTTTATCCGGTACGTGCGAAATTCATTTACAACGGATATAGCCCCCAAGATGAGTGATTATATCTTCACCTGGTTCCGTTCTTACAATGATCCGCGTTTGGTTGCTTACTACGATTCCGTTCCTGCTATCAACCGTTACCTCTTACAGGATACGCTCACCAGCACATTGGACGATTCCCTCCGTATCGTCACTTACAGGATCCCGTATTTCGGTTATCCCAAAGCGCCACGGTTATTACCAGGATGGGGTTTAACAAGTGATCCGGTGGGTGGCCTGAATATCCTTACCTACTCTGATCCTAAAAAATTAGTCTTCGCCGCAGAAAAACCTTTCATCCATCTATCATATGCAGAAGCCATGTTCATGAAAGCAGAAGCAAAACTGCTGGGACTGGGCGGAGCGCAAACAGCAGAGCAATATTATAATGCCGGTATAGACGCCAACTTCGCCACCTGGGGCATTACAGGAACTGCGGCCACAAACTATAAGAATCAAAACGGTGTGAAATTCGGCACAGCAGCTACCGGATATTATAACTACCTGGGCCTCGTGAATACCAATATCCCGACAGACGATATGTTTAAGATCTGGCTGCAGCAATGGATCAACTACTATCCTGATGGCGGTTTTGATACCTGGTGCCTGGAAAGAAGAACGCGTGTGCTGGAATTCCCACCACATACCAATCCGGCTAATCAGTTTATCAATGCTACGTTTTCTTTATTGCCTAACAGATGGGTATATCCAACTACCGTGCTTAACTATAATGCACCGGGATATAATGATGCAGTAGGTAAACTGGGTGGTGATGAAAGAAGTCCGTATGTAAACCTGAACTTCCTGCAGCCACTTCCTACCAAAGACTGGAATACCCAAACCGCTGTATTGAATTTTGGATTCGTGCAACATTGGTATGGTACCACTATTCAATCCCTGCAGAACAATGGGATTGCTTACACCCTTATCAGAACTTATAAATAATTGAATGATGAAGAAGCTATTGATATACGCGGCAATGATCTCCCTGGCAGCTTGTACTAAGGATGATGGCCCTAAAGCAGAAGATCATTTTCTGAATTACGAGATCCCGGAAGTACCCGTTACGGAGAACTATACCGTAGGTGCTTTCTATTATGAACTGGGTAGTTTCAATGCCAATATAAAAGAAGAGCCGGTTGTTGGAAAGTACACCATGCCCAATGGTGTGATCCAGCCCGCTATTATGACAAAACACCTGGAATATGCTACCAAGGCAGGAATAGATTATTTCCTCTTCTCAGCCCGTTCTGCATTGAGGGATAATGGTGCATTCAAAAGAGATTCCACCATCATTAAATCTTACCTGGATAATTCAGCCGCTTCCACTGTAAAGTTTGCAGTTACTTATAACCTGAATAACGGAACATACGGTATAACTGCCACTGCGCCTTTAGAAAAGGATGCCCTGAAACTGGAACAGTTCTTCCAGGATTTTGAAAGGCTGGCCTATCTCTTCAGCAGCCCCCAGTACATGGAGGTCGCTGGCAAGAAGTTGCTCTACATCACCAATGCCCAGAATTTATTTTCTGATAACAACAAAGCCATCTACACGACACTCCGTGCACGCCTAAAAGCAAAAGGTTTTGACGTTTACATAGTAGGTATGCAGGACAGATGGACGCCTCCGGCCCGTTACTTTTTCCGTTACGAAGGTTGCGTGGATGCCATCTATCACCAGAACTTCCGCCCTGATGCATATGACAGGTTCTACCTGTTGCCGCAAATGATCAACGAGAACTGGAAGTATTCCAAAAAGTATTACAAGGATAACTGGAATGTAGATTACGTAGCGAATGTATTCCCGGCCTACAGCTGGCTTATAACCGCTCCCACAAGCCTCAATCCCAACGTAGAAAGAAAAGATAACGGCGAGATGTTCAAAAAAATGTGCAACGTAGCCAAAATGAATGCCAGCACAACCAACAAGCTGATCCTGATTGATTCATTCAATAAATGGGATGAAGACCTGCAAATAGAACCGGCCAAAAGCTATGGTGAGTTATATTTAGATATTATAAGAACGCAGTTCAAGAAATAAGGCGAGTTATACCCGCAAAGAAATAGAAAAGCAAAAGGCTGACCAATTGGTCAGCCTTTTGCTTTAATTTTTTTAATGGAAGAAAATCATTGATCCCTCCAAAAGAAAAAAAGCCTCAGCCTTTTTATAAAAGAAACCCTTGATCCCCCAAAAAGAAATCCCTCCTTAAAAGAAAAAAAATCTCCGCCCTTTGCTGCGCGGCAAGCTCCTTGCCAAAAAAACTAATTCAATCCCCCCTCAGCCCTCGCAAACCCCACATTACTCCTATACACCTGCGGCGAAACATTCACATTATTCTTAAAAAACCGCGAGAAGTAATACTCATCCCCAAACCCCAACTCAAAAGCAATCGCCTTCACCGGCTTGGAGGTGAGATACAACTCCCGCTTCGCCTCACTAATGATCCTCTCAGAGATCATACTCGTCAATGTTTTATTAAAATGCGTTTTCGTGATCTTCGCCAACGCTTTCGCAGAAATATTGAGCAAACTCGCATAATCACTAGCAGAATGTTTCTCCTTAAAATTCGCCTCAATCGCATCCTTCAACTTCTGCAACACAAAAGGCCCTTCCGGCAATTCCCCCTGAACACGCGTCTCACCAGTAAACTCAAGCCTTGAACGGGAAGCCGTGATCAGAAATATTTTCAGATAAGAAGAAAGCAGTTCATGCTGTGCGAGCGCTTCTTCCTTCAATTCCTCCCGCATCTGTTCAATAAGCACCAACAATTTCGCCGTTTCAGCAGGCGAGAGGTCATGATAAGGCGGCTGATAGATATTGTTGAAAAGGATACCATTACAAGCTACCTCATTATGATGTTTATAGATACAGAAGAAATCCGGATGAAAATGGATCACGAATCCTTTGCAATCCTGCATTTGAACCAACTGAAACGGTTGATAAAGTGTCAGGCAAACTAATTCATTCTCCTTCACATCGTACGTAGACAATTCTGCATGCAATTTCGCTTCCCCTTCCGTGATCAGGATCATGGTATAATAACTCATCCGTTGCATTTCCTGCAAGTGAGTACTATCTTCCAAAGTGGTCACCTTAAAAGCCAGGTGTTTAGATAGCTGATTGATCAGCGTGTAAGTATATGCAGACATCATGGCAATTTACGCTATTTAAACTTTCGTTCCTCCGCTGAGATCGCAAGATCATTGATACTGGCAAAGCGTTTCCGCATCAATCCTTCTTCATCAAACTCCCACATTTCATTACCATAACTGCGAAACCATTGCCCATCCTTATCATGCCATTCATATTCAAAACGAACCGCCATCCTGTTCTCCCGGAATCCCCAGAGTTCTTTTTTCAGGCGGTAATCCAGTTCCCGTTCCCATTTCTTTTGGAGGAAAGCTTTCACCTGCTCCCGTCCATTGATAAAATCCGTTCTGTTGCGCCATTCCGTGTCTATGGAATAGGCCAGGCATACCTTTTCAGGATCTTTACTGTTCCAGGCATCTTCTGCCAGTTGCACCTTTTGCAGGGCTGTTTCGTAAGTGAAAGGAGGCTTGATCATATCAAAATGTTTTAATTTAATTCAGGAGCAAGAGGGAAATCGATAGCTATATCCGTCAGGTTATGGAGATAGTTCATGATTGTTTTATCGCCCACCAGCAAGATAAGGTCTACAAGATTACCCTTGGTGTAACCCGCCTCAAAGAAAGCATCCAGTTTTTCAGGAGTTACATGACCTTTGTTCTCCGTAACATCCTTCGCCATTTGTACCAGGGCATTTATTTTGGGAATGCTGCTGCCACCTTTGCGGATCAGGATGATCTCTTCATCTGTAAAACCATTCATTTTGCCCAGCATGGTGTGAGCGCTCAGGCAATATTTACATCCATTGATCTGGCTCACGATCAGGTTCACCGCCTCTTTTTCTTTGTTGGAAAGGGAAGTGGGAGCATTCTGGAAAGTCAGGAACTTGCTTAAGGCATTGTCTGAATAAGCCATAGTAGCATAAAGATTAGGAACCATACCCAGTACTTTTTTCAGGGTATCAAAGCTTTGCTGACTAGCTGCGGAAACTTCTTCTCTAACAGGAACTTTAAACGTTGTCATGATTTTTTGTTTTTGATACCACAAAGTTGCCCCTAAAACAGCAGCGGGAAAATGGAGAAATGACGCCAGGGGATGGATGATTTTTCCTAGCTAAAGGAGGGAGGAGAATTGACTGTTTAATATTTATTTTAAAAACATAGTGCAGTTAATAAAAATAATTATTAAGTTTGGTCATTCAATTAAATAATTGAAAGAACCACGTGTAGAGCCAAACTTATAAAATATATGAAGCAACCAAACTGGAAGCCGCTTTTGTTCACTTGTACAATGGCCGCAATTGGCCTGCAGGCACAAGCGCAGCAGGAATTGAAGCCCGAATTGCAGCAGGCTATTTTGAAGACCCGGCAGGGCAGTATTGTAGAATTACCGGATTTTCTGACGGAAAAGATCCAGAACATCGGTTACCAGAAAGTGGTTTTACCTGGTCCACAGCATGTGATCTCAGACGATCCGGAATATATCCGTGTGCCGGAAGCCATTGCATTACAGGAGCCGGTACAGCCAGGGGCTGTCAGATTATATGTATATAACGTGAACGGGGTAAAAGAACCCGCCAAAATAGATCGCAGGATCACCGCTGTTATTAAGAACAATGGTACCGCTGATATGCATATCCGTATGTTGAAATATTCCTCTCAGAAACCCAGCACCAATTATTACCAGGTTGGTAAGCAGGGGCTGGCAGATTATTTCGCTTCCAGCCCACAAAACACCATCCGCACTGTAAAACCCGGACAAGTCATTGCCATCGACGAAAAGCTGGAAAAGTACATAACGAAGTATGATGAGCTGGTACATGGTTTCTATGAATTCACGATAGACCAACCCGGCGAGATCAGCATTCTTCAAACAGATCTCAATACATCCGGCCCTAAAGCCCTGAGCCGCATCAAAACAATAGTGCCACCAAATGGCCATAATGCAGGCCGTGGAGTATTTGGTGTAAGCAATTACCGGATAATCACAGACAGTGTATACGATACAAAAGAAGGTGTGAAAGAGATCATCGTAGCAGATGGCGATAATGATCCATGGGTATCAGGAAAAGAAAAGAATACCCCGGGCGTGGCAACTTTAGCAGGTAACTACGGTGTGATGTATTATATTGAAATGAAGTGGAAGAGCACAGACGGTAAAGGCTTAGCGTTAGTAACATGGAATTCCCGCAGTGGCAATAACCAATGGTGTGGAGGAATGGCCAATACGATGGTAGTAAGCGATGGCAAATTCAAAGAGGGCATCATCCAACTCCCCAGTGACAGGCTGGTAACAAAACAAGCCCCCGAAGCCATCCTGATCCAGGTCTTTAAACCAGCAGCCAACGGAGAAGAACAAACCATTCGTCTAACCTATTCCCCTCCCGGCGCCTCCTGCTTACCAACACCACTGATCTTTATTCCCGTTGATCTGAAGTAAAAAACAGGTGGTCAATATAAAATAAAGAACCCGCCCCACGGTAGTGGCGCGGGTTCTTTATTTTTGAAGAGGGTAAAATATATTCAATAAAAAATACTCACTTCTCACCAAGCTTCTTATCATACGCCTTCTGCAATTCATTCAACGCAGCATCATACCCCTTCTGATCCCTAAACACCTCAGGACTATAACCATCCCCTGCCTTATGCTTCTCCTGCAACTTAAACTGACTGGCATGAGAAGAAAGCCAAAGATCAAATTTCAGATTCTTCATTGCATCCAGCGTATAAGCATAATCCTTACCCACCTCCGGATAACGCGGCATACCAGAAAGCTTAGTATCATCAAGAATGGAAGGCATATTCGCAATCAACACCCGGTAAGAATCAACCGTAAATAAAAAACTACTGGCCCCTTTAGTATGCCCCGGATGGTGTAACATGATAACATGCATCCCTCCCAAAGCCAATGTATCCCCATCAAACAACAAACGATCCGCTTTAACAGGTTCGAATTGGAATGCACTCCCCAGCACATAATCAGATTTCCCTCCATCTGCCAATACCTCCGCATCCTTCTCATTGATCATCATCTTAGCCCCCGTTAATTTCTTCACCTCCGCCATTCCACCAACATGATCAATATGCGCATGCGTAGTCAGCAATATTTTTATATCAGCAAACTTAAACCCCAACGTCTCCACATGCGAACGGATCATGGGAACAGATCCCGGCGCACCTGTATTGATAAGTATATGCCCCTTCGGCGTAGTAATAAGGTAACAGGCCAGATCATAAGTGCCTACATAATACAGGTTCCCTGCAATCCTGAATGGCGTGTAATCCGATGTCCAGTTGTCAGGAAAAGATTGAGCATTAGAGAAGAGGCTGCTCAACAGCAGTAACGTAATGGATAATAATTTTTTAAGCATAACATAGTAAAGATAAAAAAAAACAAGCCCACCCCGCACAAGCAGGATGGGCTTTATTTTCTTGGGGTTAATTAAACTGAACTAAGCAAGCAAGGCTCCTTCCGTCAACGAAGCCTGCACATCTTTCAACCTGTTAACAGACAACTCTTCCTCTGCTAACGTCATAAAAACAGCAAACGCTTCCGGCGGCGCATTATTCTTCACACCATTCAACCAGCTGATAACTTCTTCATTATTGATCCCCCGCATGATCCAGCGGCTTTCATCTATAAGGACATCAGGTGGTATAGTAGTGATCAATGCATGTTCTATCAGGAAGATCTCCTCATCCGTATAATATTCCCATAACACCTGGTTAAACAACAGCTCTTCCTTGTTCATATGATAGAGATTGAACGCAATGAAGGAATTGAAGTCATATAACATATGTAACCCTGCATTTCTTTTCACTCCCTCATTTAAAGAAGACCGCCACTCTTTGATATGCTTATTCAAACTATGGGACAATGCATGATCCGTTACATGTTCGCTCTCTAGCTCTTCCACCAGTAACCTGGCATGTTTCCTAACCGCCGGCAGGATAAATTCATCCTCATGATCCGCATGCTGATCAAAGTAGAACAGCACTTTCTCCAGTTGCAGGATAGTAGCAGTAGCCTGCTCTTCCTGTGCAAAATCCGTTTGCTGGATACGGAGTGCAGTATCATACAGCATTGCCCTGAGACCTTTATGGATCTGATTGAAAATATTATAACGCATGGTCTTATGATTTCTGACGATGTACAAATCCTTCCAGGATAATGTCGATAGTTTTACCTGTTTTAACGATCCTGTATTTGGTAGGATAATAACCATCCCGCTCAAATTTTGCAGGTACCTTGATAGTTTTTTCAAAATTGTTCTGCGCTTCAACGAACTGTTTTGTGATCATCGGCTCATAGAACAATACTTTTCCTTTGAAACTACCTACGATAAAGGTTTCCGTAAAAGGAACCGGGTTTTGCGGATTGAGCTCAGGAGAGGTGACGTCCACCCAGTGCCTTCCCATTTTTGGTTCACCACCTGGAGGAGAAAAATAATCCGGATGGAAATAATCAGCGGCTGGTGCATTGTCAAAATCTGCAGGTGCCTGTACATAAGTAGGGATGGCATCTACATAAGCCTCAGATTCCATGTAGTAGTGGAAATCAAAATGTGGTATGCCATAAATATTCAGTGGCTCATGACCATTAGGATTCCAATTCACCACTACATGATCAAATGGTGTGAGCTGTTTCTGGGCAGGTAACCGAAGGGTAAAAGCACTTTCATGTGCATGGCCTTCTCCGCCCTGGGGGAGATTAACAAGTGCAGCAGGTGTAAGAGAAATACCGAGGGCTTGTGGTTTTTGCTGTGCATCCATTTTTACCCAGGCCCAGGCTTTACCATTGCCCATGTTTACTTCAGGTCCGTTAAATACATCTTTGTTTTCCGTTGGGTCCTTTTTACAGGCAACAAACATCAGCATGGCAAGAGAGAGCGTGCTAATTACGATTCTTTTCATAATTGAATTTTGGGGTGAATAGTTTTGATTTATTACACCACAAAACTTGTCATATTATCGCCGTAAAGAAAGCGATGAATGTATTAACTGTCGTTTTTTATGTATGAAACTTCAATTTTGTATTATGACAAACTAAAACCTTTGATCCGTCCTTCCGGTAATTGCACCGTAAAAGTACTGCCACTTCCATTGCTGCTCTTCACTTGTAACTGCCCGCCATTCTGCACAGCAAATTCATGGCAAAGCATCAGCCCGAGCCCGCTGCCTCTTTCTCCGCTGGTACCATAACCTGGTTTAGCCTGGAAAGAAAATAACTGGTTCAACTTATCAGGAGGGATACCGACCCCTTCGTCAGTCACCTGTATATGGATCATACCGGCTGCGGAACTTACACTGAAATAGATCCTTCCGCCGGGATGACTGAATTTAATGGCATTGCTCAAAAGGTTGCGGAGGATCACCGCTACCTGGTCTTTATCTGCATAAACGGAAATAGAATCTGCCAGTTTAATATCGATAGAAAGTCTTTTTTCTTCAATACCAGATTCAAAGAATTGCAGTACTTCCGCTGTTAGTGGCGCGAGGTTAAAGTTCTCTGGTTGCGCACGGATACCTTTCATTTGTCCTGCACTCCATCGCAGCAAGTTATCCAGTGTGCCGCCGAGCTGTCCTACTTTTTTATGTAGTTCTACGGCTGCTTCGCGCATATCCATTTCTCCATATTCTCCCTTCTGGAACATATCCAGTAACAATTCCAGTGTAGCAAGCGGCCCGCGGATATCATGTGCAATGATGGAAAAGAGTTTCTCTTTATCACGGTTCATAGCTGCCAGTGCCTGCCGTTGATTTTCTTTTTCCTGCTGGTAATCCGCATGCACCTGTTTGTAATAAGTGAGGGCCAGTATGATAAAGGTCATCGCACAGACCACATTGCCCCATAACCGCCTGTCCGGTACAGGCACATCCGGTTCCCACAGATAGGGCGGGAACAAAACAAGTACCATGCAGGCTATGATCAGCAGGGAAAGACTGATCACGATCCATTTATTATCATACACCAGCACCGTAATGATCAGGATGTTCAATAGGAAGTACTCCGTACCATTATGATAGAAAAACCCGGAAAGCGTATAAAGGATAATGCTGTATATAATGAGTAAAAGGCGGGCACTTAAGTAGGATTGCCGTTTGTGCAGAAAGAGCACCGTAAGGCTGCCCGCTGCATTTAGAATATTAATAACGCTGAGCGGATACCTGCCCTGGAATATATTGAGCACAGCAAACATGAGCATCATAGGGATCCAGGGCACAGCCAGCAGGTTGAGCAATTTTGTCCGCCTTGCCTCAATAAAAGGCATGCCGGGATGTATACCGATGTTTAGAATTTGTGAAAAATTGTTGGTTATAGTCTTCTGGACACGGTTAAAGGGATGTTCAGACATAGGGTGCAAAGATAATGATCAAAATAAATGATTTTCAAACCCGCTCCTTAATAATAACATAACATTAGAACCTTTTCTTTGCTGGATTATTGTTGACTATGCTCTTATTACGATTTGTTTTAACAGGTTTGCTGCTGTTTTCCGCCGCACTCCATCTGCTGGCACAGGAGGAAAAAACCTTCATTATTCACCAGTCAGGGCAAGCCCGGCCATCTGCCGATTCTTCTTTCCTTGCCCTGAAAGATGCAGCTGGCAAAGCTATGGAGAAAGGTGACATAACAGCTGCCGCACTATACCTCCGGCAAATGGGCCAATTCTGTTATCACCTCGGCCACTATCCCCAGGCCCTGGATTATCATTTACAGGCCGGTAAACTTTTCAAGCAACAGGGTAAAGAAATGTTGCGCGCAGAAAATCTGAACGACATCGGCACCTTATATTATTATAACCGTCAGCCCTTTTTGGCCCGGGATCAATACAATGAAGCGCTCAATATCTATAATAAAGCGCAGCAAAAGGAGGGAATAGCCTTTACTTATGGCAAGATCGGCCACTCATATGAAAAACAACAGCTCTACGACAGTGCTTTTTATTACCAGCGGCTGGCACTGGCCCAATACCTTCAGATAGATAACCATACCGGCATGGCCAAGATCTATGAAAACATCGGCAGCATCCATGAGGACCAGGAACGATATGATTCTGCCGCCCAGTATTTCCGCCAGGCCCTTGCACTCAACCAGCAAACCGGCGATTCCGTTGCCTGTATTGAGATCTTTAACAACCTGGGCGATGTTTTCCGCAAAACCGGCCGTTATCAGGATGGCCTGCTCCAAACCCGTAATGCCCTTGCACTGGCCCTGAAAGTAAATGAGCAATACCAGATCTGCAGTGCCTATCGCGACATAGCTAAATCTTATAATCTGATGGGCAACAATGACAGCGCCTATCATTACCTGGAACTCAGCCGGTATCATCTCCTGCAGATCTATTCCCAGGAAAACGGCCGCCAGGTAGCCCTCCTGCAAACTATGTACGACATAGAAAAGAAGAATAACGAGATCGCAGGATTGCGCAATACCCGTAATATCATTGGCGCCATTGTAATAGTAGGGATCCTGCTGGTTATCATGGCCATGCTCATTATCAGCCGCCAGCGGCTCAAGATCCACAATGCTGCGCTGGCAGAATTTAACCTGAAACAGGAACTGGAAGTCCGCTCAAAAGAACTGAGCACCCACACCCTCCATATTATACAGAAGAACCAGCTATTGGAAGAACTACACCAAAAGCTGGACGACATGGTAAAAGAAGACCGCCGGGACCAGAAGAAACAATTGAAACAATTGCAATCGCAGATCAACCAGAATTTTAATCATGATCAGCATTGGGATGAATTCCGGGGGATTTTTGAACAGGTACACCAGGCCTTCTTCGACAAACTCCGGGAATACAGTGAAAACCTCACAGCAAACGACCTCCGCCTGGTAGCCTTATTAAAAATGAACCTGGCCTCCGGAGATATTGCCACCCTGTTAGGTATCTCAATGGACAGTTTAAGGGTGGTGCGCTATCGTCTCCGCAAAAAATTGAACCTGCCGCAGGGGGAAAGTTTGTCGGTTTTCATACAGTCGTTATAGTGGTAACGTTAACTTAACAGGCATTTTGTAACGGCTATTAATACTGATAATCAATCGTTTAATACTATGCTGTTACCGCTTTGTTCACGCTCTGGAAACGCCTGTATCCTTTTTGTTCACGGTGGAAATTTGATTTCAGGCCCCTTCCAAAGGCATATTTGTGAAGTCGAAAAAAGACTTACCGAATGAAAAAACTTTTATCAGCAATTATCTTTTCCTGTTTAAGCATAGCATCCTATGCACAGGGTACCGGTCTTGTTACCGGGCATGTAGTAGATAAAAACCAGCACTTAAACCTGCCAGGAGCTACCTTAAAATTAAAACCCGGTAATCACTATACCGTGTCCAACCAGCAGGGGAGGTTCGAATTCCTGAGCGTACCCGCCGGTACCTATACCCTGGAGATCACTTACATCGGTTACGAAAAAGCTTCCCAGGAAGTAACGGTGACCGCAGGTAAGACTGCAGACGTGAACTTTAAACTGGAAGCCGGTGGTGTTGTGGGGAAAGAAGTACTGATCGTGGGAGATCGTTTGAGAGGTCAGGCCAAAGCCCTGAACCAGCAAAAGAATAATCCCAATGTAACCAATATCGTATCTGCGGACCAGATCGGCCGTTTTCCTGATGCGAATATTGGAGACGCCATCAAACGTATTCCCGGCATCACCATGCAGAACGACCAGGGTGAAGCACGTGATATCATCATTCGCGGATTAGCGCCTGAACTGAACTCAGTAACGCTGAACGGAGACCGGATACCCTCTGCGGACGGAGATAACCGCCGTGTGCAATTGGATATTATCCCTTCTGATATGGTACAGACCATTGAAGTAAATAAAACTTTAACCCCGGATATGGATGCAGACGCTATTGGCGGTTCTGTAAATCTGGTAACCCGTGCCGCACCAAATGGCCCGCGTGTTTCCGCAACATTATCCGGTGGATTGAATCCCATCCGTAATAAACCATTATACACCGGTTCGCTGGTATTGGGGAACCGTTTCTTCCAGAATAAACTGGGTGCCGTACTGAGTGCATCTTACAATAACAATGATTACGGTTCTGATAACGTAGAGGCCGTTTGGGCGAAAGATGATATGGATAAAGTGTACACAGAAGAGATCCAGGTTCGTCAATATAATGTACAACGTATCCGCAGAAGTCTCTCTGCTGCACTGGATTATAAGTTCAATGCCAAAAATACCATTTATGCCAATGCTATGTACAACTGGCACTACGACCGGGAAAACCGTTATGCATTGAGCATTGAGGACATTGAACCGGAATATGATGCCAATGATCAGCTCACTGGTTATGTAGGTTCTTTATCCCGCGAAACAAAAGGCGGTATCGATAGTGACCGGGGCAAAAGCAGAAGGCTGGAAGAGCGTAAAGTACAGAACTACTCCCTGAGAGGTGAACATTTATTGGGTAGTAAAGTAGACCTGGACTGGGGTGCCAGTTATTCCACTGCCGTAGAGAATACCCCTAATGAACGTTACATCGCTTACGAAGCAGAAGATGTGCCCGTACAATTAAACCTCTCCGATATCCGTTTTCCGCTGGCTACCAGCACGGGTACATCTAATTCAGATTTCGAATTCAATTCCGTTACAGAGAACTCTGATTATACCAAAGAAGATGAACTGGGTCTGAAACTGAATATCCGTTTCCCTTTCAGCATCCTGCCACAACAAAAAGGCCGTTTACGTATAGGTGGAAGATTACGTCTGAAAGAAAAGAAACGTGATAATATCTTCTACGAATACGAACCCACTTCTGATTTCGGAGACCTCAGCACCATGCCTTCTATTTCCTTTGACGGGAAGGGTTTTGCACCAGGTGCTAAATATGTACCCGGTACTTTTATCGTGAATACTTACCTCGGTGGTTTGAAATTAAACGATCCTGCTTTGTTTGATAAAGAAACAGATCCTTCTGAATACCTCGCAGAGAACTTCAGCGCCAAAGAAACCATCACAGCCGGTTATGTTCGCTGGGATCAGGACTTATCTTCCAAACTCTCCATGATTTCCGGTGTGCGTTTTGAGAATACCAGCATCGATTACAAAGGAAACATTGTAGAGGAAGAAGAAGACCTGGAAGGTGTACGCAGTGTAAAGAACAGTTACCTGAATGTATTACCGGGTATCACATTCAAATACAATGCAAGCAATGAACTGGTACTGCGCCTCGCAGCTACTACTTCCATCGCCCGTCCAAACTACTACGATATTGCTCCTTATATCAGCAGCATTGTGGAAGATGAAGAACTGAGCGCAGGTAATCCTAACCTGAAAGCAGCTTATGCCTGGAACTTCGACCTGATGGGAGAATACTATTTCAAATCCGTAGGGATCCTTTCAGCTGGCGTGTTCTACAAGAACATCAACGATTTCATTTACACTTACAGTGATCAGCAATATTCTACAGAGAAGTTCGCCGCAGAATATCCCGGTGAAAAGAACCCTGTGCCAGCTGGCGACCGTTGGACTTACAAACAAGCAAGGAATGGAGATAACGTGAAAGTATATGGTTTTGAAGTAGCGCTGCAACGTCAGTTGTTCAAAGGTATAGGTATCTATCTGAACTACACTTTCACCAAATCAAAAGCAGACGGTGTGTATAACGGAGATGGTGAAAAGCGTGATGGCGCTACCTTCCCGGGTACTGCACCGCATATGTTCAATGCTTCGCTTTCTTATGAGAACAAACGTTTCTCTGCGAGGATCTCCGGCAACTATGCTGCTGCTTACCTGAATGAACTGGGTGGAGATGAATTTGATGATGTGTACTACGACAAACAATTTTTCCTGGATGCCAACGCATCGTACAAAATAACCAAACAATTACGCGTATTTGCAGAAGCAAACAACCTGACCAATCAGCCCCTGCGTTACTATCAGGGCGCATCAGACAGGACGATGCAAATGGAGTTCTATCGTCCGCGTTACAATTTTGGTTTTAAGTTTGACTTATAAAAATTACGTGAATGTTAAAATATATTATAATCGGCGCCGTATTACTGAGCGCTTGTGATAGTCAAAAAGCACCTGTTAAAGAAAACGCCCTCAAACCTGCTGTGATAACACAGCAGGTGGGGGCTGATACAGATGATCCCGCTATCTGGATCAATCACGCAGATACACTGAAAAGCCTGATCCTGGGAACAGATAAAGCAACAGACGGAGGTCTCTATGCATTTGATCTGGAAGGTAAGATCGTGAATAAAGTAGTTGGGCTCAAACGCCCTAATAATGTGGACATTGCCTATGGTTTAAAGATCAATGGCGTACCAACAGATATTGCTGTATTAACGGAAAGAGAAACAAACAGCATCCGCATTTTCAAACTGCCGGAATTAACACCGATAGATAATGGTGGCATCGTTGTATTTGCCGGAGAAGCAGAGCAATCACCCATGGGTATTGCATTGTACACCCGTCCGTCAGACTCTGCGATCTTTGCCATCGTAGGCCGTAAAACTGGTCCGGTAGATCAGTACCTCTGGCAATATCGCCTCAGTGATAATGGTAAAGGTGCAGTACAGGCTAATGTGGTAAGGAAGTTCGGGAAGTACAGTGCTAAAAAAGAAATAGAAGCTATTGCCGTAGATAATAAACTGGGGTATGTTTATTATTCTGATGAAACAGTAGGTGTGAGAAAATACATAGCAGATCCGGATGCAAAAGCAGATACCGAATTAGTGCTTTTTGCAACGGAAGGTTTTGTATCGGATCATGAAGGCATTTCTATTTATCCCACATCAGATAGTACAGGATACATCCTGGTATCTAACCAGCAGAACAATACTTTTATGGTATACAGGCGGGAAGGAGAAGTGGGAAATCCCCATCAGCACAAACTGTTAGCAGAGGTGCCGGTATCCACTATTGAAAGTGACGGCTCTGATGTAACTGCTGTGCCGCTGGGGGATAAATTTCCTAAAGGATTGTTTGTAGCAATGAGCAATGGTAAAGTATTCCATTATTATTCATGGGAAGCGTTACTTGCCTTTATCAACAGCCATCCTTATAGCCAGGCCCGCTAGCACACTGGCCATGAACCATTTCTGGATGCGGACCCATCTGGGATTGGATGCAAACCACTGCATAGCTTTTGCCGATATCATCACAATAATGAAGTTAACGGTAAAGCTAACGGAGAGCTGGGAAAAGCCCAGTATCAGGCTTTGTGTAAATACATCGCCGTAAGCAGGGTTAATGAATTGAGGAAAGAGGGATAAGTAAAACACCGCTACTTTAGGATTGAGCATACTCGTAAAGATGCCCATCGCAAAAAGTTTCGCTGGCTTATCCGCCTTCATTTCGTGCTGTGTTTCAAAAACGCTTTTGCTGCCGGGCTTACAGGCTTCCCATGCCAGGTACAGCAGGTATAACACGCCAAGTGTCTTGAGCAAAGTGTACGCAAAGGGGATGGTCATCAGTACGGCTGTCAGTCCAAAGGAAACTAACAAAATGTGGGATAGGAAGCCGCATGCAATGCCGAGCAGGGAGGTCAAACCGGCCTTCCTGCCCTGTGTTACAGACCGGGAGATCAAATAGATCATATTAGGCCCCGGTGTGATCACCATCACAAATGCTGCCAGCAGGAACAGCAATAGTTGGTTAAATGGTATCATGTTGATAAGCTTTTAAAGCTTTGTAATAATTCTCATATCCTTCAGGATGAGAGCCCAGGAAAAGAAAAGGCTCTATCAGTTCCAGTTCCATCAGGCTCAGTTCTTCTTCAATGATCACGCCATCCACACGTGCATATAAACAGTCTTTCGCAAACTGCTGCACATAAGCCGTAGCGCTTTCAATGTGTTTTGCAGCTGGTTCTTCTGTATGCACCGTACCACCATGATATTGCTGCACCCTGAAATCCCCCGCTTTCGGTCTCTTCACAACACTATGACTGTACTTTCCATCCAGAAAAACAAAAGACCATTCCCCTTCTGTAGCAATCTCTTTGATGTAAGGTTGCACCAGGTATGCTTCTTCCTGTACCAAAGGTTCCAGGATAGTGGCATAGTTTGCTGCTTCAGATAGCGGAATGGTGAAAGTATTCTTTGCACCTGCGCTGATACAAGGTTTTACGATCAGCTGCGTGGTGGAGAAATGTTCAAACCAGGAGAGCAGGTTAAACTGCGCTCCCTTTTTTATAATAGCGGAAGGTATAACAGATAAACCGGCAGCAGTGATATCTTGCAGGTAATGTTTGTCCGTGTTCCATTTCACTACGGCGTAAGGGTTAATGAGTGGAAGTCCTGCTGCTTCGATGCTATCCAGCCATGCATGAAAAGCGCCAATGTTTTCGTGATAATCCCAGGGCGATTTTAATAATACCCGGTCGTATTCCTGCCAGTTAACAGCAGGATCATTCCAGATCACTTTGTGGAGATTAACACCTTTCTCTAACAGGAAATGAAGCAATACACTTTCTTCATCTTCCACAGTAGGTGCTACATATTTCTCCTGCGTGGTATAGCAAACGTATGCGATCTTCATGTCATTTTATTTTTGAACCTGAACAAAAGTAACAGTATATTGGCATTGCAGAAAGAGCCATTTTATACAATTTTGACAGTGCCATTATGAGCAAGACAACTCCCCGGATACCACTGCCTTTCATTAAGATACAAAAAGGGAATACAGCCCCTATGTATCTTCAATTGTATGAGCAGATCAAGGCCGCCATTTTCAGTGCCCGCCTGAAAGAAGGAGAGCGGATGCCCTCTACCCGGCACCTGGCCACAGACCTGGATATTTCCCGCAACAGTGTGTTCCAGGCTTATGAACAACTGATCCTCGAAGGATACCTGGCCGGGAAAAAAGGAGACGGTACTTATGTAAGCGCCAAACTCAATCCCATCAGCGCTTCCACCAGGAAAACAATGCCGGTGAAATACAACGATGTGGCCCTGCCGGATGAAGTATTACGCAAGGATAGCACAGTAGAACCGGTAATGCCTTTCCAAAACTCTGTACCCTCCATCCACCAGTTTCCTTTCAAAATATGGTCTGGCCTTGCCGCAGAAGTATACCGTGAAGTGCATTCCCTGCATCTGGGATATGGAGAAACACTGGGGCATTTGCCCTTAAGGGAAGCATTGGTAGATTACCTGCGCATCAACCGCTCCATTATCTGTGAGGCAGATCAGATCCTTATTGTAAATGGTTCCCGCCAGGCCCTGAACCTTGCCGCACAGGCCCTGATCCGGAAAGGGGACCTCTGCTGGATGGAAGATCCCGGATACCTGGGAGCGCGGGCTGCTATGACACGATGGGGTGGAAAAGTATGTCCCATACCCATTACAGAGAACGGACTGGATATTGCTTATGCCATGAAACATTATCCGGAAGCACGTTTCGTATATCTCACCCCTTCTCACCAATATCCTTTAGGGGCTACCATGCCATTAAGTGAACGCCTGAAATTACTGAAATGGGCAGCGCGGCATAAAATGTGGATCGTGGAAGATGACTACGACAGCGAGTTCCGCTACAACGGACGTCCGGTACCTGCATTGAAAGGATTGGACGATCATGGCAATGTGATCTATACCGGCACTTTCAGCAAAGTGCTCTTTCCCGCGCTGAGGATAGGTTACATGGTTTTACCCTCTGCTGCCATTGCACAGCAGTTCAAGATGGTGAAATCTACAATAGACAGGCAGAGCCCTGTAATAGATCAGGCCATCGTTACGCAGTTTATGTTGAAAGGTCATTTCGCACGGCACCTGAGAAAGATGCGGACGCTCTACAAAAAACAACAGGAAGAACTGGTGGCATTATTAGAAAAACATCTCAGCAAATATATCCTGGTAGCGCCTGCGGATACAGGCATGCATTTCATTGCATGGCTGAAACGCCCTTGCAACATGAAAAAGCTCATCACAGCTGCTTTGGCAGAAGGTGTGATCCTTATTCCGGTGAATGAATTTGCCATGAAGTTCAAACAGGAAGATGGCTTCATTTTTGGATTTACGGGGTATGGCGTACCGGAAATGGAAAAAGCAGTACTGGTTTTGAAGAAGCTATTAGAGCGGAATTAATTAATTTTGCACCTCAAATCAGATATATGGAAGGGAGATTTTTCACACAGGAGCAGTTCATCAAACAATTTTCCGAAGAAGTCCTTTGGGCAGCTGCGGTCTATGATCGCCTGATCAAGAGCGGTTTCCAGGAATATGCCTTGGGTGAATTCGACTTCCTTTTCGTGGCAGATCAAAGAGAAAAGCTGGAGAAATTAAGTGCTTTTCTTACCAATACATATGGATTAAAAATAGGAGAGATAGGAGAGAAGGAAGGCCTGCTGGGTTTCACAGGTATTTCCCCTATGTTCCCGATAGACCAGGATAATCTATTAGCCTGGGGCATTGATCTCTACTTCAAAGGTTTTGAATTTGATTGCAAACTGGATGGATATGGCACCTTTGCCAGCCCGGATAATAAAGAATTCCCCAACCTGGAACTAAGCCAGCTGGCCTATTACTTCGACTTGGGGATCAGTTCTTACAACAACCGTAATTACGGTGCATCCATCATTCATTTCACCTCCGCCATCAAGATCTTCCCCGAAAACCCCAACACCTGGTATTCCCGCGCCATAGCCAAAGAAGCCATTTTCCTCACCGCCAAAGCCCGCGAGGATTATGATAAAGCCATAGAACTGGCACCCACATTCAAAGAAGCTTACATCAACAGAGCCGTAAACAAAAGTGAAACAGAAGACTATACCAGCGCCATCGAAGACTTCAACAAAGCCATAGAACTAGACGCAAACAACGCCCCCGTATATTTCAACCGTGGCAACATAAAATACGCCCTCGGAGATAAAGACGGCGCCATCGAAGATTGGAAGAAAGCAAAAGGCCTCGGTGCAGACTACGCTGCAGACAGGCTGAGAGAGTTGAGTTGATTATTTTAGTTTAAAAGAAAA
Organism: Chitinophaga sp. SYP-B3965; assembly: GCF_009647655.1. GTDB lineage: Bacteria > Bacteroidota > Bacteroidia > Chitinophagales > Chitinophagaceae > Chitinophaga. Next base: position 28,899 of record NZ_WJFD01000001.1, read on the forward strand.
AACATCCAAAAAAACAAAACACAATCGCCGCTTCTGGCCGGCTAAATAAACGCAGGCTAAACCCTCTCCCTAACAAGCCCCCTCACCAGCCTATCAACCTCCACATTAAAAGGAACCCCCTCCCCATGCGCCTTCACCTTCACAAAAGTAACCTCCATCGCAGCCTCCAACGCAAGAAACTCCCGAACCAGATCAGCATTCCTGATGGCAGCACCCTTTTTCGTCATAAACCCCTTAGCCCCCAGCTTCCTCCCAACCAACCCCGTCACATACTGACTATCCGAATAAACCGTCACGCTGCCAGTACCCACAAACCGCAACGCTTTGATCACCGCCAGCAACTCCATCCGCTGATGCGTGGTATTCACCTCCTTCCCCGATAAAACAATCTTCTCCGACGAAGGAGTAAGAATAACCGCCCCCCAGGCCCCCAGCAGGTTCTGAGTGTTACAACTCCCATCCGTATATATATCCATATCCCTAAATGTAAGTATGAATTTCGCCTAACCCAAGAATAGCGCTATTTTTGCAGTTCATTTTTCTACAGGTACATATGACTTTCGAAGATCTGAATCTTAATAAACCTTTACTGGCAGCGCTGAAGGACTTGAATTTTACAACACCTACCACCATCCAGAGCAGGGTTTTCTCTGTCACCATGAGTGGCCGTGATGTATGCGGAATAGCCCAGACCGGTACCGGTAAAACATTCGCCTACCTGTTACCCTGCCTGAGAATGTGGACTTTCACGAAAGACAGGTTCCCCCAGATCCTCATCGTTGTACCTACAAGGGAACTGGTTGTACAGGTAGTAGAATCCGTTAAAAAGCTGAGCACGCACCAAAGTGTGGAAGTTGCCGGTTTCTATGGCGGAGCAAATATGAACCCCCAAATGGCCGTGGCAGAAGGGAAACTGGACGTGGTAGTAGCCACACCCGGCAGGCTGGTGGATATTGTGCTGAGTGGCGCCCTCAAACTCAAAGCCATCAAGAGATTGGTGATAGATGAAGTAGATGAAATGCTGAATCTGGGGTTCCGTGCACAGTTGAAGAATATTTTGGATCTGTTGCCGCTGAAACGCCAGAACCTCCTTTTTTCCGCTACTATTACACCGGATGTGGAAGAACTCATAAAAACGTTCTTTAACAACCCCGATTACATAGAAGCCGCGCCAGTAGGTACGCCGCTGGCAAATATTACCCAGAAGGCTTATATGGTCCCCAACTTCTACACGAAAGTGAACCTCCTGGGTTTGTTGTTAAGAGAAGAAACGGAGATGACCAAAGTACTGGTCTTCGCCTCTACGAAAAAGCTGGCGGATGAATTATACGAACCCCTCGCGCTGGAATTCCCCGAAAAAGTAGGCGTGATCCACTCCAATAAAGAACAGAACCATCGTTTCAATACCGTAAAGCAATTCCAGTCCGGCAACTATAGCCTGCTGATAGCAACAGATATCATTGCCCGCGGACTGGATATTTCAGAAGTAACCCACGTCATCAACTTCGACATGCCGGAACAACCGGAAAGTTACATCCACCGTATTGGCAGAACAGGTCGTTTTGATAAAAAAGGGATTGCCATCAGTTTCATCACCGAGAAGGACAAAGAAGTACAGGATAAGATAGAAGCATTGATGAACTATCAGATCCCTGTTGCCGAACTGCCTGAAAACCTGGAGATCTCCACTGAACTAACACCAGAGGAAGAACCAGGTTTCATCGTTCCTAATATCGTCTTAAAACAACGGAAGCGGGAAGATGTAGGTACCGCCTTCCATGATAAAGCAGCCCACAATCAAAAGAAGAATGTGAAGGTGCGCCACTCAGAGAAGATGAAGCAGAAATACGGCAAGCCTAAAACCCGCGGAGCAAAACCCAAAGGGAAAAATTAAAGAAGCCCTTTCTCCTTCAATAATTTCATTTCATCCTCATGTGATATGTACAGCACGATCTTCGGCGTTCCATCAACTACCCGTATGATATAACTGATATCGAAAGTGATCATCTCATCACCCGTTTTCTGAAAGGTCATGCCGAATTTCACTTTTACGAGATAGTGTAAAACATCCAGCTCAGTGGTATCTACGGAAACAATGTATGTACCCGTGCGACCCACTTTTTTATAATGCGTATCAATATCTGCATACTTAGCAACAAGTTCCTTGTTGTTCTCCATGGGCATAATGCCATTGGGGTCTGTGAAGATGAAATGAGCAGCATAAGCGTCGGCTATTTTTTGGGCATTGTTTTCATCGCCCCATTTCACATAGTCGTCGAAGAACTTTTTAAAATCAGCGTTTTTCATAAGATGAACATTTCGGAAATTGTTGCATAAATAATGCCGGTTTGCCCTATGTTTTAGTTAAATTACGGAACACAAAAACCTTATTGTTATGAGTATTCAGGAATTAGCCTCCAGGCTCGCAAACTACTGTCGTGAAGGGCAATTTGAGACAGCGCAGAAAGAGCTGTTTGCAGACGATATAGTAAGTATAGAAGCATTTGCCACACCGGGTTTTGAGAAGGAAACAAAAGGAATGGAAGCAAACATTGCAAAAGGACAGCTGTTCAATTCAACGGTACAGGAAGTACATAGTATTGCTGTTTCAGAGCCATTGATCACAGAAAATACCATCGCTTTTACCCTGGATATGGACCTTACCATGAAAGAAAGAGGCCGTACCAGGATGAATGAGCTGTGTGTATATACTGTAAAGGATGGAAAAATTATTGCAGAACAGTTTTTCTACTAAACGAAAATGGTAGAAATAATTGCACAAACGAAGAATTGGATCAGGGAAGTTGTGGTAGGATGTAATTTCTGTCCATTTGCAGCGAAAGAGCTGAAGCAGGATACCATTCATTACGAAGTAGTACAAACAACAGGATTAAATGCCGCAAGGCTGGCTTTCCTGGCAGAATGTGTTCGCCTGGATAATGATGAAAGCATTGCCACCACCATGCTTATTTTTCCCGATGCATTCCCCGTTTTCCTGGATTACCTGGAACTCGTGGATGCTGTGGAAAAAATGCTACGGCAAAAAGGGTATCGGGGTATTTACCAGGTAGCCAGTTTTCATCCTTTATACCAGTTTGCAGATACAGCATTAGAGGATGCCGCCAATTATACCAACAGGTCCGTTTACCCGATGTTACATATACTCAGGGAAGCGCAGATAGAGAAGGCCTTGTTGAATTTCGCGGACCCGCAAAGTATTCCGGAGCGGAACATCAACTTTGCCCGGGAAAAGGGCGCCGCATATATGAAGATGTTAAGAGATAGTTGCCTATAAACAATCAGGGCTGACCATAACGGTCAGCCCTGGTCGTTATACTTTCTTAGGCGGTAAGCTGAACGCTACTGCTTCATGTTCAAAATGACCTTTATGAGAACCGTCGCAGAAGGGTTTGTTCTGAGAACGCCCGCACCTGCAGATGGACACCACATCCCTTCCTGCTAAGTCGTATACGTTCCCGTTTTTGTCAACAATTTCAAAGTCTCCCTCAACTTTCAGGGAGCCATTATTGTTAACAGTGATTTTAGTAGTAGCCATTATAATTTGATTGTTAGCCCGCAAAAGTAGGGTAAATGCTTATATTAGCACACTAATTTATGCAGTATGAAAAAAATACTCCTGTGCCTTTGTACACTAACCATTTACACGGTTACGTTAGCCCAGCAGGATGCCCGTCTGAAGAATATTGACGCCATCGCTGAAGAAGTCCTGAAAGACTGGCATGGCGCCGGTTTTGCAGTAGCGGTTGTAGAAAGGGATAAGATCATCTATGCCAAAGGTTTCGGTTACCGGGATGTGGAAAAGAAACTACCCGTAACGCCCAATACCCAGTTCGCAATAGGATCCTGTACAAAATCCTTTACAGCCGCCCTCATAGGTTCATTAAACCAGGAAGGGTTGGTAGATATAGACAAACCGGTAAGGGAATATCTGCCCGCGTTGAAGTTCTACAACAACGAAATGAATGAACAGATCACTTTACGCGATATGATGTGCCACCGTACCGGCCTTTCCCGTTATGATCTTTCCTGGTTCATGTTCAATTCAGCTTCTAAAGACAGCCTGCTCCAGCGGATCCAGTACCATGAACCCTCAGCTCCCCTCCGTACGAGGTGGCAATACAACAACTGGATGTTCCTGGCACAGGGCGTAGTAGCAGAGAAGGTTACTGGCAAAAGCTGGGAAGATAATATTGAAGAGCGGTTCTTCCGGAAACTGGACATGAATAATTCCAATCTCACCATAGATGGTTTAAAGAAAAATCCAGAACCTGCTATTGGATACTTTGTGGAAAATGATAGTGCCATTAAGAAGATAGATTACTTTAACATCAATGCCATGGCACCTGCCGGCAGCATTAATAGTAGTGTGAACGATATGGCCAATTGGGTGATCACCTGGATCATGGGTGGGAAGTTCAAAGGCAAAGAAGTTTTGAACGCCAACTATATAAAGGAAGCCGTGAGTGCCCAAATGTCGATGGGTGGCGGAGCACCGGCACCTATGGATATGTCGGATATTCATTCTAACGCATATGGTTTTGGCTGGATGCTTACTTCCTATCGCGGGCATTACCAGGTAGAGCATGGTGGCAATATCAATGGTTTTACTGCGAGCGCCTGCTTCTATCCTACGGATAATATCGGGATCATTATCCTCAGCAATCAGAATGCTTCCATTATGCCCACCATTATGAGGAATAAGATCTCAGATAAGCTGCTGGGACTGAAAGACATTAACTGGAATAAGTACTACCTCGATAAGACCAAAAAACCTAAGATGCCCAAAGACACTGCTGCAAAAGAAGCAGAAGTAGTAAAAGGCGCAGACATTTCCCGCCCGGCAGAAGATTTTACAGGATACTACGAGAACAAAGGATACGGGAAATTTGAAATAGTAGCAAAAGGTGATTCCCTGTTTGCGCAAATACCGGATGGCAGCACCTGGTATTTAAAACATTATTGCTATGATATTTATGATCCCGCACCAATAGATAAAGAAAAAGGTGTCAGTAAAGATACATACCCCTGGCGTTTCACTTTCCGTACGGACGAGAATGGAAAGATTGCACAGGTGAGTGTACCCATGGAATCTCCTGTTAAGCCAACGGTTTTTACCAGAACAGAAAAGGGATTAGCCCTCAAAGCCGATGATCTTAAGAAGTACGAAGGGGATTATGTATTAATGGGTGTAATCAGCAAAATATACCGCAAAGGAGGGGAGCAATTGTTCCTTACCGTACCCGGCCAGCCGGAATATACCTTAATACCTTCCGGCAAAGATAAGTTCAGTATTAAAGGATTAGCAGGATTTAATCTCCAGTTCACCCTTGATGATAAACAGGAAGTTACAGAGCTTACCTTCCTTCAACCCAATGGAAAGTTCAAAGCCACTAAAAAGAAATGATTCTAAATAAACCTCCGGATATTCGGAGGTTTATTTTTTTATAATACCTGCCATAGGCTTAACTTTAAGTATAAATGCAAGCATATGGAAGATTCAGAGAAGCTCAAAAGGATCGTGGATGCCCGCATGAAACTGAAAGCGCGTTTCGAAGATAAGATCAGGAACACGCCTTCCGTGGCTGATAACAGGCCTATGGGCAAAGGAAATCCCAACCGTCACGGCATGCCCGTGATCCCTGTTGGCCAAACCCTCACCGTCAAATGGCCCGTGCTGGACCTGGGTATCCAACCAGCTATTCCCCTGGATGAATGGCGCCTGACGATAGACGGGGATGTGGAAAGCCCTGTTACATTAACCTGGGAAGATTTTCTCGCCTTACCACAAACAGAAGATACTTCGGATTTTCACTGTGTAACCACCTGGTCCAAACTGAACATGAACTGGAAAGGTGTGCGCCTGCTGGATCTGGCAGCACTGGTGCAGCCACATGAAACGGCTGCGCATATACTTTGTTACGGGTATGATGAATACACCACCAATGTATCCATGGAAGAAGCACTGAAACCGGATGTACTGCTGGTGCATACTGTGGAAGGACAGCCCTTACCCAGGGAACACGGCGGCCCCGTAAGGATGATCACCCCGCAATTATATGCCTGGAAAGGTTCTAAATGGATCAACAGGATAGAATTCCTGCAAAGGAATAAATTAGGTTTCTGGGAAGAAAGAGGGTATTCCAATACGGCCTATCCCTGGAGAAATGACCGTTACAGCTGAAAAAATGGATAAAGAAAAAGAAAAGGAAAACGCCGCACTGGCAGCAGTGGCAATGATAGAAGATCATATGGTAGTGGGTCTGGGAACAGGCTCCACAGCTTATTATGCTATTACAGCTATCGCAGAAAAGGTAAAACAGGGCCTGCAGATCAAAGCCGTTCCTACCTCTGACCAAACAGCCACACTGGCCCTCTCGCTGGGTATCCCGCTAACGGATATCAATGCCGTGGATGTAATAGACATTACGATAGATGGCGCAGATGAATTCACGAAAGAAAAATACATGATCAAAGGTGGCGGCGGCGCTTTGCTGAGAGAGAAAATTGTAGCAGCCAAAACGAAGAAGGAGATCATCATCGCAGACGCTTCCAAACTGGTAACACACCTGGGTAAATTCAAGTTGCCATTGGAAGTGATCCCTTTTGCCCGCGGGTATGTATTGGAAGAATTAAAAAAGCAACACCTGCAAGCAGAAGTGCGCGCTTTCATTACAGACGAAGGAAATAACATCATAGACGTGACTTATGGAAAGATAGAAGACCCCATAGCACTCTCTGCACAACTGAATCAAATAATAGGCGTAGTGACTCACGGTTTGTTTATTAACCTCGCTTTTAATATCTTGATGGGGGAAGGAGATCAGGTAAAGGTCTTCTCATAATAATACAATTAATCATGAAACCACATATCACTATCTCATATTGTCCTAAATGCGGCTGGCTGCTGCGCGCTGCTTATATGGCACAGGAACTCCTCACTACTTTTGAAGAAGAACTGGGCGGCGTTACGCTCAAACCTTCTGAAATAGCAGGCAGCTACCAGGTATTGCTGGGAGAGGAAGTGATCTTTGACCGTAAACGGGATGGTCATTTCCCCGAGATCAAAGAATTAAAACAAACAGTAAGGGATAAGGTAAACCCCGGTAAAAACCTCGGTCACTCAGACCGTAAAGCAGAAGCCTGACCCAGCCATAATAACCCGTCTAAGATCAGTTTATTCTGCACCGCATTATCGAAAGTGAAAGACAATTCCTTGTTCGTTTTGTTTTCATAATCGATATCATTATGGCCCATATTCACGTAGATCATTTTATAATGTTTGTTCGTCCACACCACAGGATAATACCCGCTATGCCATATCTCATATGCCTTTGGCCCTGTTCCAAGGGGAAAACTGGTGGAGTCTATCGACAATAATATCTTGATGGAAGGATTCTTGCGCAGGTCATTGGACCAGCGGTACCACTCATTGGGAGAAGCTTTAAAAGTAACCGGCAGGTTTTTAGTGGAAGGATGTTTGGCATCTTCTACCCGCAGGATAGCTGAAGTTGGTCTCCAGGTATTGCTGCCGTAGGAGCCAGAACCCAGGAACTCGTTATGGTACCAATCCCAGTTCTGCGGATACGCAGAGGGGGTGAGGGCAAAGGCTGCAAAATGAAATCCCATCCAGCCGCCGCCGTTATCCATATACTTTTTAAACGCTTCCCGCTGGGCCGGATCATCCGGCCGGGTATCCAGGAACAGCACTACCTGGTATTGCGCAAGAAAGGTGTCATTCATATTGCTCCAGTTATTGGTAGAATCATAACGGAAGCCATGTTTAACAGCCATTTCCGCAAACCAGCGGTTGGCCTCATGCACATAACTCACATGAGCACGGTCATTTTTACCGGTATAGAAACCGATCACTTTAAACTGGGCATGCACACTGGTAACATAGAAGAAACAGAGCAGATATAGGACAATTTTCATACGGGAATTTTAATGCTTTAAAAATAGTAATTTTAATGACATTAAAACCATGACTATGAAAAGAGCAACAATGCTGCTGACGGTCTTCTTATTCGCAACAATGGCAACATTTGCGCAGGCCGCCGAAGGAGATAAGATCTTAGGTATCTGGTTAAGTGAAAACAAAAATGGAAAGATCCAGATCTACAAGGTGGGTAATAAGTATTTCGGGAAACTGATCTGGGGTAAAACAATGTACGAAGCAGATGGTGTTACCTCTAAGAAAGATACCAAGAACAGTGACGAATCCATGCGGAACAGGAACCTCAAAGACATGGTGATCCTCACGAACATGGAATACGATGACGGAGAATGGACAGACGGCAAAGTATATGATCCCGAAAAAGGGAAAACATATAGCTGCACCATGAAACTAAATGGCAATGAACTCAACCTGCGGGGATATGTAGGCTTCTCCTTATTGGGCCGCACCTCTGTATGGACGAGGGTACAATAATAAAAAAGGGGCGCTCATAACAGAGCGCCCCTTTTTTATTAAGGAAGGATATTCACATCCAACCCTTCATTCCAATGTTTATGCTCCGGCGTGTAATAGAGACACGTATTACTCGCCTTCCCTTTATAAACCCCAGGTATCTCCGCCTTCAGATCCAGGCTGATCTTTTTAACCTCATGAGAAGCAAATCCCATCCAGTAGAGTACAAGGTAATTGTCGAAGATCTCATAGTAAGCCACTTCTTTCTTTTCCATGATCTCTTTCAACTGCCAGGGCTGTGCAGATAGCCCGGCAGGGATACCGATCTTAACAATAGCCATAGGCTGCAGGATAGTTTTATCGTTGGTTACCTGTACATCCAGCCTTACTGTTTCTCCCACTTTAGTACGTGTTTCTTTTAACCGGGTCACCAGTTTCAGATCTGCTTTTTCACTGTTCGGTGGCGTGAAAGTGAAATAGGATACTTCCATGTTATAAGGCACCGTTCCTTTCCCACTGGCAAAATGCGCCGCGAAGATGTTTTTCCCTTCCCTGAAAGCATGTTTGGTACCCGGCTTGATCGTCTCTCCATTCAGATTAAAATCGAGTTTGTAGTCATCAGATCTGTGCCCTGCCAGTTTTGAATATTCAACGATGGCTTCCAATGCCAGTACAGTGGCTTGCGTGGAACCATAACCATAATAGGATTTCTTGCCCAGTATCTTTGATATGATCACGGCAATCTCTCCAACATTAGGAGATGGATCACGTGTTAATGCCAGCGCGTAAAGAGAAAGCGTTTCTACTGCCAATGATTCATCGCGGGAATTCACCACACTCGTTTCCGATTTCTCTATATTGATCGTCTGCAATAAACCCATCAGTTTCCTGTAATCAGCATCCTTTTTCATGTTACTTGCAGCAATGGCCATCATGGCCAGCTGGTAAGCATCATTATTCTTGATAGCACTGTTCAGCGCATTTTCATATTCCGGTTCAATTTCACTTGTGATGCCAGCCTGCGTTAAAGCATATACAACATAAACGTTGGCAATCTTGGCAGGCACAGATGCAAAAGCATCATAACCACCTTTGGACATTGTGAACGTACCTTTGCCATCCCTGCGTTTCAACAGGAAGTCCTTCGTGCGTTTCAGCATTTCCTTATCTACATTCAGGAACTCCTGCATGGCGGTGAATTCAAGCAGTCCATAAGCCGTAAGGGCCACATGCGGCGGCGTTTTGCCAAACCATTCAAAACCCTGTTCAGCTGTTTCATAACCTATCAGTCTTTTGTAACCCGCTTCAATGTAATCCATGGCCTTCCGCTCAATTCGCTGATCAGACTTACCAGCTTCCCGCAGGTATTTAAGGATGAAAATATTAGGATAGGTAGTAGAAGATGTTTGCTCAAAACAGCCGCTGGGTTCCCGCAGCATAGACTCAATGCCATCCAGCAGCTGACCTTCCAGGCTGGTGTACAGCCGCAGGTTTGTTTTTAAACTGCCGGGGATCATTTTACTGATGTTAACCGTGTGTTGGGCAGATCTGTTTCCGGAGAATGTTTCTATCACCGGGAAACCTTTTTCACTGGCAACTATCGGTAATGAAAGCGTTTCTGTATTTACTTTAAAACGGATAGTGCCTTCAAGTGAAGACAACGCCTCTACAGGGATCAATACTTCTTTCGCCTGCCCTGCATTTAATTGAAAGCTGGGGTCAAAACTTCCGCTTTTCATATGCTCGGGAAGGTTCAAACCAATATTGATGGAGGTGGCCACATCTCTGTTATTCTTGATCACCAGGGGAATGAGGGCTTTGTCACCTACCGTTAAATAAGGGGGGATCTTCGCATCCACACTGATCGCATTTTGTGCCGCAAAAGTATGTTCCGCTCTGCCCACCTTGCCATTATATCCTATCCCTTCAGCAATAGCCCTGAATGTGGTGGTGGCGTCTGAGTTATAGAATTCCAGTGTGGCTTCTCCTTTTGCATCAGTTTGCACAACCGGGTTCCAGTAAATGGTTTCCCGGAAATCGTTCCTTTCTTTGGTAGTGGTGGTTTGATATTTAGGTGCATAGAACCTTTTAGCCACTGCATATACCGGGTTGCCGGATACGATCTCTTTAATAGCATAGCGATATTGATACCTGATATCAACACTGAGTTTCTTTTGGGTGAACTTTTTAGATTCTATGATGATCACACCATTGGCAGCCCGGCAACCATAAATAGCAGCCGCAGATGCATTTTTTAGTATCGTGATATTTTCGATGTCATTAGGGTTGATGGTCCTGATATCTACTTTGTCCATCACCACGCCATTCACTACCCATAACGGTTCATTAGATCCGGTGAGGGAAGCGGCGCCTCTTATTATCACATTGTTTCCTGCCCCGGGATTAGCATTCTGCATTACCTGCACACCAGCCACTTTGCCCGCCAGTGCTTCTCTGAGATCTGCATTCATAGCCAGGTCTTCCTTTTTTACCGTTTGTACGGCCCCTACTACCATCTGTTTCTTCTGTGCACCAAACCCTACTACTACCACCTCATTCAATTCTTGTTCGTCTTTAGGCCAAAGTTCAACTGCGGGTATTGCAGCTGCATTGGGTTGCAGTACCAGCGGTTTAGGGCCACCACCAAAACGCATAAGTGGCTTGGGCGTGAAACCAATGCCATTCTGATTCACCAGCACGCTGAGTTTTTCATTCCGTAAAAGCGATTTTGCAATAAGGATATACCTGTTATTAGGTGTCACGTCTGTAAAAAAGAATTGTCCCTCGTTAGTGGTAATCATTTCCAGGGCTTTATTATCTCCCTGGGTATGCACGAGGTAAACAGTCGCTTTTGCGGGTTCGTTTTTGTCGTTCAATACCACACCGCTGATGATATTCTCCTGGTCAGGAGAGAACAGTAATTTATTATCGAGATAATCAAAATAGCGGTATCCATGGGTGAGCATGACAAGGTCCAGTGTGCCCGCTGCCTTTGGTTCTTCCTTTTTAAAATAGAAAGCAGGCTCTTCTATCTTTCCTTTCAGTTCGGAACTCATCATCAGCCAGGAAATGATATGGTCCTGTTTATCATCCGCAAAGGACCAGAGTTTATCATCTATCACCGCCAGCGAAAAATTAGACGGAATAGGTTTCCCGTTTTCATCCAGCGTTTTCAGGCGCAGGGTCACTTTTTCCCTTGGCAGGTATTTATCCTTGTCTGTGGTGATCTTAACATCCAGCAGTTTCTGCGTATTGAGGAAAATGATCCTTTCTGCCAGCGGTACATCATACTGGTTGTATACAGAGAAACGGGCAATGCCTGCCGGAAACAACCCTGCTTCGAAAACAATATCCTGTTCCCCTTTTTTAAGGGATAACGTTTTGGAAAGATAATTAACCCCTTTCACCTGCCCCACAAGTTTCACTTCCATGGGTTGTGTGGCGGCCAGGCGGATCTTATGATCAGTAATATTCATCACCACGCCCTGTTTCAAAGCAACCGGTAATTTGAATACCTCTGTAATATTAGCCGGTGAACTGATCTTAACAGTGTACACCTCATCCGCAGCCGACGTAAAGTTGAATTTCCCCATCCCAAAATGATAACTCTCAAAAGAAGCTATTTTGCGGCCTTTGCCGTCCATTACATCTCCTTTTACATCAACTGGTTTTCCGTTATCATTAATGGCCTTAAAAGCGATGTTAGTGGGGATACCATTGATCAGTGTGCCCCCTTCCGGCATGAACTGAAGATCTATTTTATTCAGGACGATAGGGATACTTCTGGAAATGGCTTCCACATAACCGTCATGCTGCAATGTGATATTCAATAATCCATCAGTGGAAGAAAGCGCTTGAGGTAACTGGAACCTGATCTGTGCTTTCCCTTCCTGGCTGGTAGAAAAGTTGCTGGTTTGGATCACGATGCCGGAAACAGATACCGTATATTTTGCTGCTTTATTCCGCACCGGCTGGTCATCCAGGCTACGCACAGAAAAATCAGCGATCACTTCATCTCCGCCACCATATCCCTTTTTAGGGAATTCCAGTTTCATCAGCAGGCGGGGTGCTATTACCTTTTGCAAAGTGATCTCTTTCGTGAACCAGGTGTTTTCACTTTCATTCCGCATCCAGGAAGTATACGCTTTGATCTTGTAAACACCACCAACAGCTTGTTCGGAAAAATCAAAAGATCCTTCCACATAACCATTTTCCACGCGGTAATTATATTTCGCTAACTGTGTGCCGGAAGGTGTGATCACTTCCACATAAGCCAGGCTGCTCACTTTGGAAGGAGTCTGATCGTGTGCGTCCACCAGGTACAGTTTGAAATAAACCGTTTCGCCCGGTTTGTAGAACACATGATCTGTTTGAACATAGACCTTTTCCTTGGCAGTAGCATAACTCAGCTGCTGTGCAAAACAGTTATCCGCAAAAGCCACCATGAACAATATTAGGCAGGAGAGATATTTCATGTGATTAGAATTGAAGTGAAACATTGAGCCCGTACGTTTTGGTAGCGGGAAGATTGAAGAAATCCAGCCCGGTAGTATTGGACTGATCATATAACACCTGGTTTGGGTCCACCCCTTTATAAGCCGTCCACAGCAGGAGATTACTCACGTAAGTGGACACGGTTAGTTTCTGCGGGAATTTCATATTTGAAAAGACCAGCTGCCAGGAAAGTTGCAGGTTATTGATCCGCAGGTGATCTGCTTTTTGTATGTACGCTTCTGCCACACCACTTTCACCATATCTTACCCAACGGTTTTGTTCCACTGGTTGGGCCGGATCGTAAAAGTCAACCGGTGTGGTGTTAACATGCCCATCTGCCGTTACACCGGGAAATACATACCCTTTCGTATTTCTCTCTATACCGGAAACAGCGGATCTGCCATAATAGTCCAATGCAGCCTGTGTACCATTCCATACATCGCCGCCTTTTTTCCATTCCCAGTCAATGCCCAGGGTGAGTGTTTTCCAACGCAGCGTATTATTCATCTTCACTACAAAATCAGGTATAGGGTTGCCGATCACGGATAACTCATCATTCACCAGCGGAAATCCATCCGGCCCAACAATGAGCTGATGGTTGGCATCCCGCTGGTAAGTGTTTCCAACAATGGCGCCCAGTACTTCTCCATTTACAACAGCTTTGTGCACATTGCTGAAACCAGCCACCGGTGTATAGTTGTAGCCATCTGTTACTTGTGTTACTTTATCGTTATAAGCAGAGAAGGAGAGTTGGTGTGTGGTAGAGAAGAGCCTGTTCAACAAATAAGTTTCAAACAGTTGCAGGGAGAGATCAATGCCTCTTTTGCGATGGTCTGCTATATTTTTCAGTTGCCAGGTGTTTTGTTCATAAACAGGGAACAGATCATCCTGTACATCTCTGATAAATACCTCACCGCCCAAAGCCAGTTTATTCCGGTAAGTCACTCTCAGGCTACCTGTCCATTCCCTGTGGGAAACAGGCTGCAGTCCATCGTATCCGCTTATTTCCATTGTAGGGAAATACTGCATGGCCTGTGCAGAATTGTAACGCAATAGGTTGGCATAGGAGAGTGATTCTGAAATAGGCAGTTCACTATAGTACTGATTGTAGGCAACGTTAGCCATGATGCGGAATCGCTGTGGTATGCCGTTCAACCGTGTATGCAGGTTGATAGAAGGGGAGAAGTATTTATTACTGCTAAGCGTATTGGAAAAGTAGAAACGGTTACCCGCATCCAGCCCAACTTCTACCCCGTTATCGTAATACCTGCTGGCAAAGTTAAGTGTGGCCTGCTGTGCTGTACGCTGATAGTGGTATGCATTGATACGAGTGTTGGAAGCCTGTAAAGTATAGTTGGCCCTGATCTCTGATTTGATATTGCTGCAGCAATCTTCTATACGATAGATGCCGTTGGCAAGCAGGTAGTAATCAGCATCTTTTTTATCCCTTTGGAATGAAATGCCGGCAGGAAAATACGCAGTACCTGGCTTATAGCCTTCCAGGCTGTTCTCCGCCGTTTTTTCGTAAGACTGGGTGAGTTTGTATTCATACTTATGATGCCATCTGCTGATGATCAGGCTGGTGTTGTGTTTCTGCTGAAAGTAACGATTACCGCTGTTTTGCAGTAAGAAGTCAGGATTATCCGACAGCGGACTATAACTGGTGTAGGGATCACTAAAACTCACAGGTGTTAACAGGGAGTTCTGATATACCCTGTTTAAAAAGCCATTCCGGTTGGAATTGGTAAAGCGGTTATCCAGGTAACTATAACTGCCGGATATCTTATGCCTGGGCGTAAAGATACTCAGTGTAAGACCGAGGTTCCTGGCACTGTTCTCATTTTCCCGGATGAAGGTCTGCTCTTTGGATTGTCCGAGTTTCAGGTCTAAGTTCGATATCAATGTTCTGTTCCGGAAAAGATCAGTCTGCAGATTAAATGCCTGTGAGAAGAGAGAAGCAGTTCTGAAAATGGGATGATGATAAGCCGTAGCACCGGGTTGAAGGGCAGGCCCGTAACTGAATACATCATTGTGCTGGTGCAGGAGTTGACCATATTGGTCCTGCAGGGCAGGGAGCCGGTTAATGGTCTTCAGTTCTACCGTGGTATTAATACTACCGGCAAAGGCTAAACGGTAAATATGTTGTGGGCTGAATTGCAGTTTACCATCTACCAACCTCACCGCTTTGATCACCATGCCCGGTTGATATCCTTCCGCTACCAAAGTGCTTTTACGCACACTATAGCTGGAATCATCGAGCTTAACCCTTGGAGAGATCAGTCGGAGGTAATCGTTGGAAACTACCGGCTCAACAGGTTCATTGGACTGTGCGTTTAGCAGGAAAGGTATAAGAACAAAAAGAAACGTGATAGAGATCCTGGTCATATGCTATCATTTGGGGAAAGGATGCATAGATTTTCAGGAATCCATAAACGGGAGAAAAAGAATTTATAGTTTGAATAAATACCCGGCGCTCAGGCCAAAGTATCTGTTTCTTCGTTTTTCAGGGGAATAAGTATAAACATCCGCCAGCCCCAGGCTATAATTAACATTGAATAACAAGCCGTTCTTACATTCATATCCAGCTATGAAATTGAGCCCTGCATCATAGGGCTTATAATAAAAGGGTGCATATTGCGGACTGGGAATTAGGGCCGGCTGCTTGTTTGTAATTTCTATCTTACCCTGATCGCGGTATTCAGTGATAATGAGCGTAGCCGCATTCTCATCTCTTGAAGATCTATGGGTAGAATATTTGCCAGACAATGCTTTTGCAAAATACGGGCCTGCCCCTACTGCCAGTTTGCCCCTGCCCAGGGATTTCTTATACAGGAGGTTCAGCGGTAGTTCAAGATAGGTGAGGTTAGTTTTGTCATTAGTGATATGATAAAATCCATTAGCGCCGACCCGGTATTCCTTCTCATCTCCTTTTCTGCTCAGTAGTAACCGGGGCTGCAAATAAAAGCCCTTTACCAGGTGGATATCTGCTATCAGGCCTGCGTGCCACTTTGGGTCAAACAGACTTTTCTCTGAAGGAGTGGATGCAGGACCACCAATATCCCCGAATTGTTCCCGGTCAGAGATCCTTAAAGCAGTACTACTATAACCACCAACAACCCCAACAGAGATCTGCGCACAAACGGGCAGGGTACAAACAATAAGAAGAGAAAGAAATATTATTCTCATAAACATGGATTTACTTACGCCATAACCGGAACATATAACCCGCACTCACACCAATGTAGGCATTCTTCCTTTGCTCCGGACCTTTGGGGTATACATTGGTCAGCCCCAGACTATAATTGATATTGAATAATAATCCTTTCTTAAATTCATATCCGGCAATGAAATTGATCCCGGCATCAGAATTTTTGTAATACTTTCCCTGGGCAGTACTCACTACAAAGTCATCAAACTGGATGTTGAGGTCATTTTTAAAACCGCCAACGGGCTGATGATTAGGGTCTGTGATCGTACCCTCATCCTTGTATGTGCCAGACAACGGAAAAGCAAAATAAGGCCCGGCGCCCACAGCCAGTTTACCTGGCCCCAGCCGGAACTTGTATACAATGTTCAATGGTATTTCCAGGTAGATCAGTCTTGTTTTATAAGTGCCATCCACCCAATGCTGGTATGACCGTTCTTCTTCCTCTTTTACACCTTTGGAGCTGATCAATACCTGGGGCTGTATATAAAGACCTTTAAACAGGCGAAGATCTGCCATCACACCACCATGCCATTGCGGAGTATATTTGGTTTTCGCAAAAGTGGATGGATTAGGACTGGCAAAATCCTGAGCGGCGAAAGTGCGGTCGGAAATACGTTGGGTAGCATGGCTGTAACCACCGGTAACACCTATAGAAAGCTGTGCACAAACAGGCAGGGCAGCAATGGTAATAAGGACGGAAAGTAATGTTGTCTTCATAGCTTGAGGGATGGGTTATAAAATAACGGAAATAACGGCAAATTATTACATGTCAGCAAATTCCCAGGCACTTTGATAAGCATCCCGTTGTTCTGCATACGTGATGAAATCTGCGTAAAATGGTAATTGTGAAAGTGTTGCACTATCCCCGATCACCACCAGTTTTTTACGGGCCCTCGTCATGGCCACATTCATGCGCCTGATGTCAGAGAGGAATCCGATATTATTTTCTGAATTACTTCTTGTCATGCTGATATACACAATATCCCTTTCCTGCCCCTGGAAACTATCTATCGTATTCACGGAGATCCTGTTCCCATAACTTTGCAGCACAGGCGAATGCAGTAACTGTTCCTTCAATACCTGTATCTGTTGCTTGTAAGGAGAAATGATCGCAATATTAGGCAGTTCATGATCCCCATACCGGCTGCGTAATTCCGTTACCAGCAAAGTGAGGTGTTTGTATAAAAAGGCTGCTTCATCAGGATTGGTAGTGCTGGTGCCTTCGGACTTTTCATCAAATCCGCAGCCAGCTGTATCCACAAAGGCCAGCGGTTTATCATCAGAGAATAACAGGTGTTGTGCTACAGAACCATGTGCCCTTAGTTTATCCTGGTAAAAGATAGAAGAAGAATAACCCATGATCATCTCATTCATGCGGTATTGTTCTTCCAGTAACACCACTGCCTCAGGATGTAAGGCCACACACTTTTCCAGCAAGGTAGTGCTCAATCCGTTCTTCGCCGCTTCATTGGATTTAACAGTAGGGGATAACTGGCAATGATCTCCTGCCAGCACCACTTTCTGTGCTTTAAGGATGGGTATCCAGCAGGCTGGTTCCAATGCTTGTCCCGCTTCATCGATCACCACCGTATGATAAGTAAGGTTCCGCACGGTATAGTGATTCGCACCAACCAATGTTGCCGTGATCACCTGCGCTTTAGCTAAGAGGTCATCAATAATATATTGTTCTGTTTTATCTACCTGCTTCATAATATTGCGGGCTTCGTCAAAGAGTGCTTTCCGCTGATCGCGTTCCGCCTTGCCGAAATTCCGCTTGTACTTATGCGCCATATTCCTGAACTCGTTCGCCTGCTTTTTCAGTTTCCCGATCTCCTTCATGCTGCTATGTTCAGATACACGGCTATCCAGCGTGAGGGACATCAGGTGTTCTGAAACACGTGCCGGATTTCCTACCCGCAATACATTCAATCCTTCGTCCGATAACTTTTCACTGAGCAGATCTACTGCTGTATTACTGGGCGCTACTACCAGGATCTGTTTATGATCCTGTTTGATCAATGCCTTGATTGCTTGTACCAGCGTAGTGGTTTTTCCCGTTCCGGGAGGGCCATGTACAATAGCCAGATCATTGGCGGCAACAATCTTATCTACTGCCGCCTGCTGGGAAGCATTTAATTTTGAAACAGGGTAAGAAGGAATGCCGGTATGGAAACCAGGTTTCTTTTCACCCGTAAGTACCTGGATAAGCGGTTTTTCACTTTGTGCGGCGGCTTGTTTCAGGGCATTCTGCATTTCATCATAACTGGTATCATCAAAAAGCAGGTCGATGCCCAGTTTGCCATTGCGGGACCATTCCGGCAATTCATCTGTACGCAAAGTGATCTTGAGGCGGTTACCGCTCTGGAAGGAAATAGTGCCTTCCACGAAGTCCTGTTTCCTGTCGTGATTAGAGAATAACACAGCAGATACACCAAAACGCAGCTGATGTACCACATCCTGGTGAGTGGTACGTTCCACCTCCACCGTCAGGTAATCTCCGCGGCTCATTTCAGTATCCGTAATGGCAATGGGGTACCAGGTTAATCCGTTGGCTCTGCGTTCGGACACAGACAAGGTTTCGCTTAATTTCTGATAAGATAACTGATCAACTTCCCGCTCCGTTTTCAACAGGTCCAGCAGCTTTGAAAAATAATGCATGGCGCAAAGGTACTATATTGTACATTATGGGCATAACCAACTGATAATGAGTTATTTCTTCCAGAGTTTATTATTCACCACCCGCTCAATTACCTGGTCCCGGTAATTCCTGCTGATGGGCACCCGGAAGGCTCCTATGATGATCTCATTGTTCTCAATAGCCTCTATTTTGGCAATAGCAACAATGTAGGATTTATGCACCCGGATAAAGGATTGCCCATCCAGGTTTTCTTCCACATTCCTTAGATAGAGTAAAGTAACGTGTTTGCCTTTGGTGGTATAAATGGTCACATAATTCTGCATGGCCTCTATGTAAAGGATCTCGGAAAAATAGATCCTTTCATATTTGTAATCACATTTGATGAAGAAATGATCAGCAACATCCGTTCTCGTAACCAGCTGGTGATAATCCCGGGCTTTACTAACCGCTTTGAAAAAACGGTTAAAGGTGATAGGCTTTACGAGATAATCCAGTACATCCAGTTGGAAACCCTCCAGTGCAAAACTGGGATAGGCGGTTGTAATGATCACCATGGGCGGATGCGGGGTCATTTTAAGGAACTCGATACCATTTATCACAGGCATTTGAATATCCAGGAAGATGAGGTCCACCGTTTTTTCATTCAATAACTTTGTTAGCTCCAGCGGGTTATTTCCGGTTCCGGTGAGTTGCAGAAAATCCACTTCCTTTACATAGTTAACAATGCATTCCCTGGCTAAAGGTTCATCGTCTATGGCTACACAGCTGAGGGTCATGATACTTTTTTTAAGGTTTCAGGAAAAAGGTCCAGCTGTAACAGGATCCTGAATTGATCCGTTTCTTTTTGGATGGTCAGCTGATGACTGGCAGGATAGATGAGGTCTAGCCTCCGCTGTACGTTTTTTAATCCAATGCCACTATAGGGAAGCACTTCAGCAGAGCGGCGCTGAGAGGAGATGCTGTTGGAAATATCAAAATGCAATTGGTGTTTATCAAAGCGCAGGTGCATCCTGATCCAGTTGGGTTGATCCGGCTGCTGGGATACATGTTTAAAAGCGTTTTCAATAAAGGGCATTAATATAAATGGGGCAATGGTAAAGTTGCCGGCCTGCAAATGCAGTTCTTCCATTTCTATGCTGAGTTCTACATTCTGTTCCTGCCGCAGTCTTTCCAGTTCAATAAAATTTTCCAGGTAAATGAGTTCATGACTGAGCGGGATCTGCTGCTCATTACATTCATATAACTGGTAACGCAGCAGTTCAGAGAATTTGGCCAGTGATTCAGAGGCCATGTCCGGATTTTTATGAATGAGTACAAAAATAGAGTTGATGGTATTAAAAAGGAAATGAGGATTAAACTGCGACTTCAGGAATTTCAATTCTGTTTCAAGTTTTTCCTTCTCCAGCAGCCGTTCCCTTTGTTTCGTTTCGATCCAGTTCTTGGCCAGTTTAACACTCATGGCCAGCGTCATACTGGCAGCGGAAGAAGAAAGCGTATTGAGCTGAAAGAAATAAAAGTAATTACCCGGCTGCACACCATACAGGTCCGCAAGGGATCTCCCGGAGATCCAGGCACTCACATAATACCCCGGTACAATAAGAGCTGCTACGCTGATAATGGTGATGATCAGCAGGCTCACGTATTGCACATACCGCCCCTTTTCCAGAAAACGGGGAATAAGGAAATAAAGATTGAAATAAACACCCACTGCCTGGAACACCACGTAGAATAAAAACTTGATGGAGTAGGGGGTATATAAGATGTTGTTGGCAACAGCGGACACGCTGCCGATCATCAGCGTCCACCACATGCAATGGTATATGAACCAAAGGGGAAGATGATAGAGCTTGTACTTAAAGAACCAGTGATATTTGGAGGATGCAGCCACTCTTTTAAAATTAGGCAAATTCCCTGATAAAGCCCCTGCAGGAATACAACCGGTATTAAAATATTGACGAAAGGAATGGCAGAACAGGTGAAAGGTAATTTCATAGCATTTTCCGGGCGGAACCTGCAAAAAGGCACACGATCTGCAGCTCAGCAATTTTATCCCACAGCTCAGCATATAAAATTTTTGGCCTGCAGGATTCCTGTTTCCTTTATAGTATGAGGACCATCCTATTATTGCTTTTTCTTTCGCAAAGCACCTTTGCACAGGTTTCCGGGAAGCTCACTACCACAAGCGGGGCTCCTATTCCATCTGCTAATGTATTGCTGCTGAAGGCAGTAGATTCTTCGTTTGTAAAAGCAGTGCTCACAAATGAAGACGGTGTTTACAGGATGGATATTAGTAAAGGAGAATTTATACTGCGCCTGAGTATGGCCGGTTATCAAACCTGGTATTCTCCTGTATTTGAAAACAGCAGGGACTTTGATATTCAGGTAATGAAAGAAAATGTGCGGCAATTGGGAGAAGTAGTGATACAGGCAGAAAAGCCTTTATTCCAGCAGCAACCGGGTGGTTTGGTAGTAAATGTAGAAAGTAGCATCCTCACAAAAGGAAGTACGGCTTTGCAGGTCCTGGAGCGGATGCCCGGTGTACTGATCGATTACCGGAATTACAGTATCGCATTAAACGGGAAAAATGGGGTGATGGTGATGTTTAACGGAAAGCTCATGCGGATGCCAATGGAGCAGCTGGTTACCTTATTGAGCACCATGAGTGCAGATAACATAGAAAAAATAGAATTGCTCACAACACCCCCTTCAAAATACGATGCAGAAGGAAGTGGAGGCCTGATCAATATTGTATTAAAGAAAGATAAACGCTTCGGCACCAATGGTACTGTTTCCCTGGCAGCCGGTTATGGATGGAGAGAAAAAGGAACTGCTGGTATTAACCTTGCGCATAATACGGGCAAATACAATGTATACGGTTCCTACACCTTCTCACACAACAGGACCTATAGCGATATGTATATTACCAGCGCGCAGAATATGCCGGTGCTCGGAGGCATACTGGATGTGATAGTGAGGGACACTGCAAAGCGGATAACCGGTACCCACGATGTGATGGCAGGATTGGATGTAAGATTAAATGCCAACACCACTATGGGTGGCAGCATTACTTATAATGGCAGTAATTCATCCCTCCATACCGTTACCCATGCCAGTTACAACGTATTGCCGGATTCATTGTTATTCTTTAATGGGATATTAGATACAAAGAACAAATGGAAGAACGGAGCGGCTTCCATTTACCTGGAAAAGAAAAATATCCATTTTGATATGGATTACCTCTACTTCAATAATGATAACCCTTCCCTTGTACAAAGTTCCTTTCTGAATAAACACGGAGAAGCCGCAGGGAATAACGACAGCCTGTTTTCTCCCCTTCAGAAAGGTACTGCCCAGACGATCATACAGGTAGGCGTGCTCAAAGCAGATTATACAAAACAGTTAACGCCAAAACTGAAAATGGAAGCCGGTATCAAAGGGGTTTATACCAATGTTTCCAGTCTGTCGGGAATTGAGAGTTTGATAAATCATGTATGGGTTGGCAGAACGGAAACAATCAATGAAGTGGTGATGAAGGAAGCGATAGGTGCATTGTACACTTCCTTTAATGCTGCCATCAGTACAACCGCGAACCTGACTATTGGAGCCAGGTATGAATATGCTTATAACAAAAGCCAGGTAACCCGCAGACAGGGTGCGTTTTTCCCCAGTGTATTCTTTTCCTGGTCTGAATGGCAGATATCCTACACCAAAAGGATCAGCAGGCCCAGCTATAATGATCTGGCTTCTTATGTAACGTATAGTGACCCCACAGCTGTTTACGCAGGTAATCCTTTTCTGAAACCTACCATCACGCATAATATAAAGCTGGGTTATAGCTACCAGGGCTATTCGTTTTCCCTGCTTTTCAGCAAAGATAATTACCCTATTGCCCGCTACCAGCTAACCAAAGGAAGTGTGGAAAATCTGTTGTATGTTTCCCCGCAGAATGTGGCGTATCAGTATAACATCAACTTACAGGCTAACCTCCCTGTTAAAATAAACAACTGGTGGAGTATGAACTATAGCTTCACAGGAGGACTCAGACAGTTTAAGCTGATGCATACCATGCAGCCGGTTGAAAAGACCTACTTTGGTTATTCGCTGAATGGCAGCCAGGCATTTAAGCTCCCCAGCAACTTTTCGCTGGAATTGTCCGCCTGGTATAATTCCCTGTCCTATAACGGATCTGTAAAAGTAGGGGGATTTGGCGCGGTCAATGCAGGGTTGAAAAAGGAATTAAAGAACAACGCCGGCACTTTACAACTGTCCGTATCAGATCTATTCAGGAACATCAGTATAATTTCATCTTATGGAACGCTAACAGAGGAAGTATTCTCCATCAGAAGCCATGTGGATTTTAATACAGAATCAACCAGGTTGCCCATTATAAGACTTACCTGGTCCAGGGCCTTTGGAGCCGGTGGGGCCAAAGGCCGGCAGAGCGGGCAGGCAGGAGATGAAAAGGAGCGCGTAAGGAAAGAATAGAAGAGCATCTCCGGAGAAAGAAGATGCTCTTCTATGATTAGTTGATGATCCGTACACGTGCCAGGATACCGGCACTTAATTGAACGGATACCGAACCAGCAGCATCTTCATACGCCAGGAATTTTTGATTAACCAACCCTTTTACTACAACGGCATAAGAGCGTCCATTGCGATATGGAATGGTAGCCGTGGCTTTTACGGTGGCTGTATCAGTTCCTGTAAAGAACTGTAGATATGCATTGCCATCTTCTCCAACAATAGCAGTGTCCAGCTTTATCAGATCGGAATAGTTGCCATACTTTATATTGGAAGGCAAACTGGCCGGGAATACTTTCGTGCCATCGTCTTTAATATAATAACAGTTCATCTCTCCAAGATCACTGCTCAGATGTAACAGCCGGAAGCGGCATTCATCTGCTCCCGCGCTGGTATTCTCCACAATGTGTAAGATCCGGCAACGATAGAGCAGACTATCCGCATCATCATAAGCATAAAAGGTATGTTTTCCTCCGGCAGTAAGATCAAACGTAGTATCTGCCAGTATCCGTTTTCTTCCATTGGTATAAATAAACCGGTGAGTGCCGGAAGGCTGCATCATAGACAGTATACTCACTGTTCCGGAAGGCCCTGTACTGGTGAGCGCAGGAAACGTTTCGCCGGCGGTGGTTTTGTCTGTGAACTGGACAGGGTCTGTTTGTGTGGTGTCCATTACATCCATGTACACTGCTTTTGTTCCCGGTAAAGCAGTAATACCTTCTGCCGCATTAAAATAATTGATCGATGCATCAGGGGTAATATCACTGTCTGCTTCCTTCAAAGAATTGCAGGCAACCAGTGTGAATGCGAAAATATAGAGATGTGGTTTCATTTGTCTTTAATTAGAAAATTATTGTACAGGTGCCAGCAATAGTACCTCATTCAGCGTTGCATCTATTTCATAGTTGCGGATCATTAGCGGTAGTTTGCTCATTGTGTAACCAATTACATCACCGCCTATTCCCAGCCTGTATTTTTGTTCAAATGCATAACCCGGGTTCTGAGGATTATCATCCACAGTACCAGCGATAGTTGCCCTTATTACAGGAGCATAGGTGCTTACGGAGCGTTTGGAAAAATCTATGACCTTTACAGACGTGCGCTCATAGTTAATGAATTTACTGCTGCCGTTCCATACATAGTCATAATTTCCGCTTTCCTCATATTGTTGCTGATAAGCAAACATCACCATCGGCTGACCAGGTGAAGGCCATTGGTAAACCCGCGTGCCAGTGAGTTGGAATTCCCTGTAAAGCCCTTCCAGCACATTAAACGGACCATCTGTTATGGTAGGTGATCCATTAGTGACCTGTTTAAAAGCAAAGGAACTTAATTGCCTTTGCTGTTCCAGGCTGTAACAGTTAAAAGCAGTGATGTCATATAAAGAGCCACCAGCGCCGGCATAGTCGGCACCGTCAAAAGCGTAGAGTAGTTTATTTTCAGGATCAATGCTGTGGATCTTAGTGTAGTTGATCACATTCGTGATGTGTGGCAGGAAATCATATGTTTCTAACAGCTCCTCATTTTTAATATAACGTACCTGGCATATTTTATCGGGATACGAATTCCCTTTGGCCAGGTATTTCAGATCACCGGAAGCATCTATGCGGCCAACAGTAAGGTTATTGGCTTCGCCGTAAACTTCCGGATCATATACTAACCAGTTGATCACGGACCCGGCAAAATAGATCTCACCCGCTTTATTGATATAAAGGTTTTTCATCACAGGCAGGAACAGATCTTTCAGAGGTCCTTCTTTCTTCACTTTCTCCAGGTCAACAAAAAGATCCGAAATAAAGAAACTCTCCGTGGGCAATAACGTGCGGTTGAGGGTAGTAACGCTGTAATCATGCAGGGACATTTTCAGAAAACGTGCGGCGGCAGTTCCTGTACCAGCGAGCTGTTCTTCCATAGTGATGCAGGAAATATATAAATAGTCGCCTGCAGGATCTACCGCAAAACCATAATTAATATTAGCAGGCTGCACAATAGAAAATATACCGAAATCATCCATCCATGTTGTTTTACCGCGGCGGATGGCGCCTTCCTGCCAGGTGATCACACTATCGCCGTTTATAAAAACAATAGGGCCTCCGGGGGTATAATTAGGTACCACCTTTGTGCCTAAAGGCATACTGAGTACTACGGACGCCTGTGCCGGGTTCAGGTAATTAAGCGTATCGTTACGCACAGCTACAGGTTTGTCTTTAGTAACGAGAATAATGGCTACCGTACTGGCCATACCATTCACTTTAGCGATCACTGGTTGTTGCGGGCCTATCATAGGTGTAGTGATCAATACTTTAACAACATCCAGTGTATAATTATACAGCACTTCATTTTGCGTATAGCTGCTGTCGCGCGAAGTGAGAGAGATCACAGGAGCATCTATGCCGCCAACTGTAATTTTCAGATCGGCCTTGCCCGCTCCGAATTTACCCGTCAGCACTAAAGTATCTCCTACAGCATAAGCATTATTTTCCAGTTGATTAGCCCTTGGCAGGCCTTCCAGTTGATCGTAAAATTCTTTGGTCTTGAGGCATCCTGCAGCCAGGATCAATAAGACGAGCAGATAAGTATATTTCATAAATGCATGATTAGAATGAATAAGTGATATTGGCCTGGATATTACGTCCGGGGCTCCACCGCCGGGTAATGTTATCTCCTCCGTATACAGGTACGTCCCTGCCCACGAGTGATCGTTTTTCTCCTGTATTGAATTCCGGTTCATACTTGCTATCCCTGTTTTGATCTTCCGCAAACCGGATATCTTCATTCAGCAGGTTATTAACACTCAGCTTCATTTGCCAGCGTTTGGCAAACTGTTGGGTATAAGAAAGGTCAAGCAGGTTACGGGGCAATTCTAATATAGACCCACGGTATTTCACAATAGTGTTAACCTGGTCGTTATATTTACCCACCGCATAAATGCTCGTGCCTGATACGTTGTAGTTCAGCGCTATTTTGCTGCCGGATTCAATGTTTTCATAGAACAGTCCTGCATTCACCACATAAGGCGTTTGCCCCTGTAAAGGACGGTTGGTAGCAGTATCGATGAATACAGTACCGGAACCAGGGATCGTAGCAATGAAACCTCCATTCACGCGACTGCGGATCAGGGAGCCATTAAACAATACAGATAACCTGCGGAATATTTTACCGGGAATGAAGTTGAGGTTCTTCCGAAAATCCACTTCAACACCCTGCACAATGGCTTCATTCACATTCGTGAAAGTAATATTGTCATAAGCAGTTAGTTCAGCCGCCGCAGTGCTTACAGAAAAGATGATCCGTTCAATAGGGTTTTGTAATCGCTTGTAAAAAACACCCACGCTCATCATTTCCCCTTTGTTCTTCTGTGGATAGAATTCCAGCCGAAGATCATAGTTGGAAATATCAGATTGCACCAGTGCCGGATTCCCATTGATCATCTGGTTATTGGGATAATCATAATCGCGGAAAGGAGAGATCTCTCTGAATTCAGGGCGGTTCACCGTTTTGCCATAGGCAGCACGTAACACCCATGATTCGGAAGGGCGCCATGATCCGTTAAAAGATGGCAGCCAGGAAAGACGGGAGCGATCTATCAGGATGGTGGGGCCAACCCTTTTATCCGGTAATACCAGGGAAGGTACTACGGCAGACAGTTTTAACTGATCGTATTCCAGCCGTAATCCACCATTCAATTCCAGCTTGCCGCCAAAAGGTTTGGCAGTTGCCATTACATAACCTGCATTGTATTGTTCTGAGGCACGGTAAGCATCCATGGAACTTGTACGGTCTTCTACCCGTAAACCAGATCCATCTTCCCTGAAATAATCTGTGCTCCATATCTTGCCCAGGTCCTGCATGGAAAAACGCCAGAGCGCAGGATCAACATATTGCAGTGAGCCTGGTAATTTGTATTCTTCTCCCTCCACGATATTCCTGATGAGACCATATCTGTTGCCTGGCGTGAGTTCTCCGTCATATATAAGGAAGGAACGCCTGGCCACATCCCGTAATTTGAATAACTGATAGGTGCCGGCTTTCACTTCCAGCCATGATTGAACCGGCATCGTGTAATCCAGTGAGGCATTGTAGACTTGTTCTTTCAGCTGTGTGAACACACGGGAAGCTGTTCCCTGCATATCGTAGTTTGCCGGTACTTTACCGAAACGATCATCCGCACGCCAGCTAAGATCAAAGTCCTGAGGCCCCCCGAGATTAAAAGCGGCTGTAGGGTAATCACTGTTTACAAAACGGCTGATCCGCTGATCTGGTGTTTCATTCCGGGTGTGTGTAACACCAAGGTTCCAGTTCAGCTGATGCCTGTTCCCGAACAATCCATGGTTACCACCGAGGTTTCCTGCATAGAGGAAACGTTCCCGGTAATCCAATACAACATTGCGGTTCCAAAGGGCATTTGCAAAGCTGTACCGCCCCAGAGTGTCCGGGAAAGCATTCGGCCGCTGGGTCCTGTCGATCGTATTCTTCCGTCCCTGTTGTAAAACAAAATTCCGGAAATAGATACTGTGCTGATCATTGATCCGCAGCATGAAGTTCTGCATCAGGTTGAGTGTAACTTCTTCTGAACTTTGCAGTTCATTGGTTACTGATGCCTGTTTGTAATCGATATAGGATGAATAGGTATTATTAACTTGCCGGTATACCGGATTGGAGCGTGTTTCCGTATTATAGCTCAATCCGGTGATGTTATATAAGCGGGCACTACCGAGTTTGAAACTGTTGTAATAATTAGCCGTAAGTTGCAGATCAGGCATAGCTGTTTTGCTGCCGTAGTTCATTACATCAGAAAACGACTTCACATAATCACTTTGCGATAATTCCGCTTTACGGAAATCTCCATAACCCGGAACGTTGGAAGGTAATGCACGTTTGCCATCGTCCACGCCCAGCCAGTCCAGTTTACCACCTGTGTAAGTATTATAGGATTCCAGTGTACTACCGGGCACATAACCAACCCGTACACCTATATCAAAGTGTTTCACCGCCAGTGCATCTTTCGTATATACTTTTACAGCAGCTCCTGCAAAATCTCCAAAGAGGTCCGCACGGGGAGATTTATACACCAGGATCTTATCAATGATCCTGGAAGGCAGCAGGTTCATCGCAAAAGCACGGCTGTATTGTTCAGTACCCGGTGCAATGTTATCACCGAGGTAAGTAACATTGTAACGCTGGTTCATTCCACGCACTACCAGGAATTGTTCATCCGTAAGTGTTACACCGGCGATACGTCTTGCTACCTGTGCAGCATTCACATCCGCCATTTTCGCTATCAGTTCTGAAGAGATCCCGGACACCACACTGTTCGCTGATTTGATCTCCTGGATCAATTCCCGTTCATTGGCATGTTGTACCGGTTGCAGCGCATGGCGGATAGCTTGTACTTCTACCGCAGAGAGTGAAGTAGAGGTGGCTTCCAGTTTTATGGCAAACTCCATCCTGCTGCTGTCAAATGCAGCTTCCTGTTGTTTATATCCTATGAAATAAAATAAAAGGGTACCTGCAGCCTGACCCGGTTTAAGACTGAAAGCGCCCGTTTCATCTGTAACAACGCCATTCTTTGTACCCTTTACAAGTAAAGAAACGCCCGGTAACGGTTCACTCGTTTTTGCATCCACTACTTTCCCTTTCAATAGTTTGTTGCTGGTTTGTAAAGGAAGCAGCTTCACTGAGATATACTTTTCATTAACCGTAAAATCTAATGCATACTTCCGTTTTAATTCCTCCAGTACTTTTCCCAGCGAAACATTTTTATATTGCACGTTCTCCATTTTCCTGTTTTCCAGGAGGTTCGCATCAAAGAGAAAATTCCTTGCAGGTGCCTGTTTTGCCAGTTCTTTGATCACTGCAGTGGCCGTGGTGGATTGAAACCCCAGGGTGATCTTTTCGGAAAGGTCCTGGTACTGTGCTTTTGATAAAAGGCAGAGGGAAAGGCATAAGCATAACATCCCGTATCGCCATTGGCGGGTAAATTTTTTTGCCATAATGTTGTTTACTTTATTATTGATATACCTGGTAAGTGTCGGCTGTTTTCCGCCATTTAAAGCCATATACGGCCAGTAAAGCATCCAGTATTTTCTCAGGACTTTCTTTCTCAAAATGACCTGTTATACTGTAGTTTTTATGCATGTCCTTTGACAGTATCACTTTTATATTATAAGCTTCGCCGATCCTTGCTAATGCTTCCTGTAATGAAACCCCGTTAAACACCAGTTCTCCTTTGATCCGTGCGGTGGCATTTCCTTCTGCAGATTGTTGGAACTGGCGGCCGGTATTATTTTCAAACACCATCATCTTGCCGGGCAGCAGGATCATTTTATGCAGACTGTCACCCGTTTCCACCTTTCCGCTTACGAGTGTTACCCTTGTGATACCTTCTCTTTCATGTGCTTCAATATTAAAGGTGGTACCTAATACCCGTGTGGTAGTATGTACTGTTTGTACCATAAAAGGCTGTTCCGCATTTTGTGTTATTTCAAAGAAGGCTTCCCCTTTAAGATGCACGAGGCGGGCAGTATCAGGATAAGAGAGTGTACTTCCTGCATTCAGATATACTACACTGCTATCCGGGAGGATCACTTTCTTACGTTCTCCGGAAGCCGCTGAAACCTTTGCCCATACCACCGGTTTAACAGATGGAGTATGCCATAACCATCCGGCAACGAGCCCTGCCAGTAATACGGAAGCCGCGGCGGCCAGCCAGATCTGTTTAACAGGACGGGAAATACGCCGGCGAATACCGGCATACAGATGTGCGGGAAGTTCGGCAGGGGGAAGTTCAGGGAAGTCAATGTCTTCCAGTTTTTCCTGTGCATCCTGTTGCCCCACAAACATTTTTAACCTGGCCAGTTCCAGGTCTGTAATGGTTTTT
Organism: Chitinophaga sp. SYP-B3965; assembly: GCF_009647655.1. Lineage (GTDB taxonomy): Bacteria > Bacteroidota > Bacteroidia > Chitinophagales > Chitinophagaceae > Chitinophaga. Next base: position 59,068 of record NZ_WJFD01000001.1, read on the forward strand.
TGATGAAACTTAGCGATTAATGATCTGAGCTCGTTACTGTCCATTTGTGATATATACCAGGGGCAGTTAAAAACCCCTATCGGGGAATGTTACCTTAATGTTAAGAGAGAAATGAGGAGGATGAGTTCGGTGATGTTCACTTCGTACCGGATATGTTTTAATGCAGAAGAGATCTGGTTTTCCACCGTTCTTACGGAAATGCCCAGTTCATCTGCAATCTCCCGGTAACTCTTTTGTTGGATGCGGCTGAGGAGGAAGATCTTTCTTCTTTCGGGGGGCAGGGCATTGACGATCTTCATCGCTTTTTCTTCACTGAGGAGCCGGTTTTCCTCTTCAGCCGGCAGTGCGCGGTCGTCTATAATATATTCCGTGATCAGCACGTTCCGTCTGAAAGCCTTAACGGCCATATTCTTCGTTACCTTTACAAACCATCCGTTCAGGTGTTCTGCTTTTATCTGCTTCCGCTTTTCCCAGCAAACAACAAAAACATCCTGTATAATATCTTCCGCCTGTTCGGGGGAACCGCAGATAGCAGTAGCATAGGCCAGCAGGCCCGGGGCAAACGAGTGATAAATAGTACTGAAAGCGTTTTCGTCTCCTTTTAAAAACAGTTCCACAACGGAGCCGTCTAATTCAGGCCAATTTGAATACATCGGCTGAAGATATTTTTGCAAAACTAATAATATGGCCGTAACGCTGTATTAATTCTTTGTTATTAGAAAAACCCGTAATTTTATTAGGTATGAAGTTCGAACAAATACAACCGCCTGCCTACCTCAGGGACTATGTCCGTTACATCTGGACGCTGCAAAGCACCGCCATGGATGAAACGCCAAGGACCTTTGCGCCCGTAGCAGACGGATGCCCCGGTCTTATCTTTCAGCAATCAGATTTCACCCGGTTCTATGATCAGGATGAAAAGAAACTGCCGGACCTGTTCCTCTACGGCCAATCCACAAAACACACCACCCTGCATTCCCCGGGTAAGTTCAATACCATTGGTATCTACTTTTATCCCCATGCCCTGAAATCCATCTTCGGGATCAATGCGGAAGAACTCACCAATACCTGCGTGGATGTAAACCTGATGTCCATGAAGCAGGGCTTCAGCCTGTCTCAACAACTACTGAATACCCTTGATATCAATGAACAGATAGATATCCTCAACGCCTACCTGTTTTCACTGGTGCAAAAGAATAAAGTGCCTGTGGACAGCGGTACCCAATTCGCCATCTCTAAGATCATCACCTCCAAAGGCAATGTGCCCTTAAAAGAGCTGCTGGACAAGCTGAACATGTCCGAAAGGAATTTTGAGCGCAAGTTCAAAGAAAGTGTAGGGATCTCTCCCAAGATGTTTTCCCGTATCTGCAAGTTCCAGGCATCGTTGAACCAACTGCGGAACAATGATTTCTCCAAACTCTCCGATATCGCCTTTGAGCAGGAGTATTCAGATCAGTCCCATTTTATCCGGACCTTCAAAGAGTTTACCGGTATCTCCCCTTATCAGTTTACGAAACAGTCCCAGGAAGTAATTGAGAACTTCCCTGAATGGAAAATTTAGGGTTGGCGGTTTTGTTCTATTTTCCCGAAGCAGGCCATCATAGCTTTGTTACATAAATTACAAACTATGATTGCTATAACAGGCGCAAACGGAAACTTAGGGAAAGCCACCATAGAGTTCCTGCTAAAGAAAGTAAAACCAGAGAACATCATTGCTGTGATGCGGAACCCGGTCGCTATGCCGGAGGGTATTCAGGTACGCCTTGCTGATTATGAAGATTTAAATGCTTTAAATGCAGCATTTAAAGGAGTAGAGAGACTATTGCAGATCTCCGCTACCAGTATGGGAGAAGCAGGTATCCGCCAGGAAACCAATGTGGTGCGGGCTGCCATTCAGCAGGATGTAAAACACATTGTATATACCGGTTCCATCAGGCCATCTGCCGTAGCTAACTTTTATGCTACCCATCAGGCACTGGCAACAGAAAGGGCGATCCTTTCTTCCGGTATCACCTATACTTTTTTAAGGAACAGTTTGTATATGGAGATCATGCCCCTGTTCATTGGTAATGCTTTGGAAGCAGGCCATTGGGAATACCCTGCTGGCAATGGTAAAGTGAGTTTTGTATCCCGTATGGATATTGCAGAAGCACTGGCAAATGTACTCACGGAAGCAGGGCATGAAAACAAGCAGTACGAGATCTCCGGCAGCAAAGCCTATACATTCGCAGACACAGCAAAACTTTTAAACATCACTTATGCAGATGTGCCAAATGTTTATCTTGAGAAAGGAATGGCCGCAGAACATTTACCCGGAGAACTGATCACCTGTATGGTAAGTATGGTAGATGGCATTAAGGCGAATGAATTTGCTTATGTGGAAAAGGACCTGGAATACCTGCTGCGCCGCAAACCACAATCTTTTGAACAATATCTTAAAACCCTTTAACCTGAACTATATGTTTGACAGAATTATTTTAGTTGCCGCTACTACCACTACTGCTATGCTGGTAGGTCTTTTTTACGGATGGTCCGTTTCCGTGATCCCGGGGATCGCCAGATTGAACAACACAGAATATCTTTCCGCCATGCAGGCCATGAACAGGGCTATCCTGAATCCAATGTTCTTTATCACCTTTATGGGTAGCGTGATCTTATTACCACTGGCCGCTTACCTGAATTATTCACAGCCCGCTTCTCCTCGTTTCTGGCTGATAGTGGCAGCCGCTGTATTATACATCGCAGGAACGTTTGGTATCACCATGGCCAGGAATGTGCCGCTGAATGATATGCTGGACAAATTTAATCTCCTCACCGCCACAGATGAAGCCAAAGCCATGCAACGCGCCATCTTTGAAGAGCCATGGAACAGGCTGCATTCCATTCGCACGGTGATCGGTCTCCTGGCTACAGTATGTATGATCATCGCCTGCCTCGTAAAAAGATAAAATGCCTTAAATTGCGGCTATGATGAACCGCTTCGACCGCCTCACCGCTATCCTGATCCATCTGCAGTCCAAAAAGCTGGTGGTAGCCCAGGAGATCGCAGATCGTTTTGAGATCAGTTTACGTACCGTGTACCGGGACATCCGTTCTCTCGAACAGGCAGGCGTACCCATCCTTGGCGAAAAGGGATTAGGTTATTCCATCATGGAGGGGTATCGCCTTCCCCCGGTAATGTTTACGGAAGAAGAAGTGATCGCCTTTTTAATGGCAGAGAAGATATTGGAGAATCATGCAGACCTGCAGAACAGCGAACGTTTCAAATCCGCCATGTTCAAAGTAAGGGCAGTGTTAAGGAATGCGCAGAAGAAGGTACTGGAGGATATGGAAGAAAGCATTGCTGTAAAACACAAGAACTCCGAACATAACTTCCTGATCAACGACACACTGCCCCTGCTCATAAAAGCCATCTCAGAAAAAATAGTGTTACGTGCAAATTATGCCACAGAAGAAGGCCCTGAAGAAAGGGAAATTGAACCCATCGGCATCTTTCATGAGAACGGCACCTGGAATGCCATAGCGTATTGCCACTTATTAAAGGATTACAGGCATTTCAGGGTAGAAAGGATACTGAACCTTGCCCAGACAAATAAACTCTTCCACAAGCAGCATAAGACCCTTACGGCGTATCTGGAAGGTGCCAGGAAGCAGGATCAGGTTTTCCCCGCAGTGATAGAAGTAGAGAACCAGATGGCCCGTTACCTGCAGGAGCAGAAGTTTGATTATGGCTTTAAAAACGAGGATCAAGGCAAAACCCACACCCGCATGTTCTTTGATGCTCCCTGCATACAAGCCTTCTCCCGCTGGTATGTGACCTTTGCAGATCATGCAAAGATCATAGAACCCACTTCTTTGAAGACGCTGTTGAAGGAACGTTTAACGAACCTGCTGAAAGTCATATAAAAACAGGATCTACCCCCACGGAAAATATATCCAACTACACCTGACATACCGTTGTCACTAAGCCCCTGTAGCTTTGTTTTATGGATATAGCCCATTACCGTCTCATGAATCAACAGCTTACCCGTTCCGCCTTTTCGGAGCCAGGGGAGCTGATCTCATGGATGGGATGTTTACAGGCAGAAGAATATACCAGCGCTAAATGGGCCATAGGCAACAGGATCCCGCATATTACAGATGCCCGCATAGAAAAGGATTTCAATGAAGGCAGGTTCTTTCGTGCCCAGGTTTTACGCCCCGCCTGGCATTTTGTAGCCCCTGCGGACATTGGCTGGCTGCTCAACCTCTCTGCCCACCGCATAAAGGCATTTTATAAACAGCTGCATGGTAAACTGGATATCTCTAACAGTGATCTTAAACGCAGCAAGCATATCATCACCAAAGCCTTAACAGGAGGGGAGAAGATGACGCGCAACGAACTATTAACCCTATGCCTGCAGGCAAAAATGCGCACAGACGAGATCCGCATCAATTTCCTGTTGATGGATGCAGAACTGGATGGATTGATCGTAAACGGCGGCAGGCAGGGGAATGAGTTTACATATGAATTGCGCGAAGAACGAATGCCAGTGATGGAAAAAGAAGCCGCCATCGCAGAACTGGCCAGGCGATATTTCATCAGCAGGGGCCCCGCCACCTTACCGGATTTCGTTTGGTGGAGCGGATTAGAATTGGCCGAAGCCAAAATGGGGCTGGAAATGATCAAAGACGGATTACAATATGCCGTGATCAACGGAGAAGCCTATTGGTTCTTTGAAACACCCGTGTTGCAGGAGCCGGATAGCGTTTCCCTCCTGCCTTCTTTTGATGAATTTACCGTAGGTTATAAAGATCGGGTAGATGAATACAAACCCTCCATCATTATAGACGGGCAAGTAGCCGGTACCTGGAAATACAGCGAAAAACGTCATAAAATAAGGATAGAAACACAGCTTTTCGTGCCTTTACAAGAGCATGCTGAAAATGCCGTATTGCTTGCTGGAAGAGAATATGCCCGCTTTCTCGGTAAAGCGATATAACTCCAGGATTTCCTGAAAAATGCCCCAAAAACGGCAAATACCAAGTCCACCCCAAGTCCACAGTATCTCCACAGTAAGTCCACACCATCTCCACGGTTCTCCCGACATCCTCCTATCTATCCTCGCCTGTTCCCCCGACATTCCCCTATACATGACAGCCTGTACTCCCATAGTTGCTTTAATAAGCACTCTCACACCACAACACTGCCAAACTCACCAAAGCTGTATCATCCCACCGCAATTGTTTGATGCAGATCCTGGCTTGTATCTCCTTACCCTCAGCACTTTCCCGAAGCACTGAAGGATACAGGTTAAAAAGATATTCCAGCCGGTCTTTCTGCACCTTATCAGAAAGATGTACCAGGTACTTAAAGTCCAAAAGACTTCTTTGATCCTTTTTAGCAACCAGTAAAGTTTTATAGAAAGCTATTGAGAAATCATCCCCGTTGAAGCATATCAGGCTATCATACAATGGTTTTCTTTTATCATGGTCTTTCTCCAGCCACGCATACAGCGCAGCATCACTCATCTTCTTCAAACGCATTGCTGATGACAACGAAGAAAAAGCCTTTGTAGTATCCCACTTCATGAAAGTTGGAGGGAGCGGTTGAGCAATAGAAAGCAACGGAGAGCCACATAAAAGAATGGCCCAGACAATTAGTTTAGTCATAGGAAAATTGGATTTAGGGTATGTCAGAATCCTAAAACGCCGAAGGTTCAGATTTATTACATTAAAGGGTTTTTGTTCCGTTGATCTTTAGTTCATCCCAGTCCAGCTGCATTTCCATCTTCCTGATCTCCTCATCACTAAAGTACTTCTCCTTTCTCAGTTTAAACAGCTCCTGGCGTTGTACTGCATAGATGTCCAGTAATACTTTATTGTACAACTCCTTTTCTTCCTGTTCCGTATCCAGGCATTCCAGTGATTCCAGGCGTTGCGAAGTAACCGCGATATCATTCTCCAGGTTCTTTTTCAGGAAACCTACCAATTCATTTTCCATGATCTCCAACGTGTAATGCGAATTCAATCTTTCCAGCGCCGCTTGTTTCAAACGCAATTGAATCCCTGCATCCTGCTCATCTTCCGGCAGGATGGGATCGATCTCTTCGATCTTTATCCATTTCACTAAAAGTGGTAAGGTAAATCCCTGCACCACCAGCGTCACAAAAATAACCACGAAGGTGATGAAGAGGATCAGGTTCCGCAAAGGGAACGGCTCTTTATTATCCATTAAAAGGGGAATGGACAATGCAGTGGCTAAAGACACCACACCCCGCATCCCGGCCCAGCCAGTTACTAAGGGCCCTTTCCAACCGGGAGAAGGATCTTTACGTGCAGCAGGGATGATCCATCTTGGAATATGCGCACCCGGGAAAACCCACAGGAGCCGCAGTGCAATTACAATACCGCTGATGCACAAACCATACTTCAACGCTTCCCAAACAGAATAATTGCCCAGTCCTGCAATAATACCCGGTAAGCCCAGGCCAATCAATATAAACACGAGTGCATTCAATACAAAAACGAGGGTGGTCCAGAGTCCCAGCATATTCATACGTGTAGCGCCCGTATTAAAAATATCATGAGAACGGTAGGAGATAAAAAGCCCGCCGCTCACCACGGCCATTACACCAGAGAAGTGGAAAGCTTCCGCCACGAGGTATAAAAAATAAGGGGTCATGACCGTTAGTGCAGCATCAATGGCAGGTGTGGTAGGAAGGAAACGATGGAAGGCATACATGATATGCGCAATGGCTAATCCCACTACAATACCCATGCCTGCTACCCAGAAGAAATTCCCCACCGCCACATGCATCGAGAAGGTACCCGTCATTACAGCCGCAAGGGCAAAACGGAACACAATAAGCGAAGAAGCATCGTTCACCAGGCTTTCCCCTTCCAGGATGGTCAATGCCCGTTTTGGTACTTTCAGGCCCTTCAGCACAGTAGCCGCCGCCACTGCATCCGGCGGAGAAACGATCCCGCCTAAGAGGAAACCAAGGGCCAGCGTAAATCCGGGAATGATGGCCACAGAAGAATAAGCTACGATGGTAGAAGTAAAGAACACCAGCCCGAAAGCCAGCATGGCGATAGGCCTTTTCCATTTCCAGAAATCATTCCAGGAAGTATACCAGGCTGCTTCGTATAACAGGGGCGGCAGGAAGAGCAGGAAAATCACATCAGGGTCTATACTGATCAGCGGAAGACCGGGGATGAAACTCACGCCCAAACCGGCGAGCACCAGGAAAATAGGGTAGGCTATCTTTATTCTTTGCGCCAGCATCACCAGCAGGAAAACAACAAAAAGAAGGGCCAGTACAAGTAAGATATTATCGTGCATATAAAGGATGCTGTAAATAAATGATCAACCAGGAAAGCAGGAAGAAAGGCAGCTCTATGGCTACACCCTTCAGATCCCTTGTGCTGAGATGTAATACAATGATGAAAAGGATGGTGGCTGCCATGATGAAGTTACCCCAAAGGAATGTTTTCGGGAACAACACCAGTACGGAACCGATGAGGGTGATGGCACCCAGCACGGCTACACTGGTTTTACCCAGCTGCCATTTGCTGAACATCTCCAGCATTTCAGATTTGCCGGCCAGCATGGCCCAGCCTTGTTTGATCCCCATAAAAACTGCAAAGAGGATCAGCGCTGCGTTAATGATCTTTAGTGCCATAGTCAGGATTTTTACAAATATCAGGAAATAATGTTTCTTTGTTACAAAATCCACGCGATGCCCGGTTTGTTAATGGATAGCATCTTACAGCACGTATCACTGACCGAAAAGGAGCAACAGCGTTTGCCTTCCTTCTTTCAATCCTTACGCACCCGCAAACACCAGTACCTGTTGCAGGAAGGCCAGGTATGCAAATATGAATATTTTATCCTGAAAGGTTGCTGCCGGCAGTTTGAAGTAGATGCAGAAGGAAAAGAGAACGTGTTGCAATTCAGTATTGAGGGATGGTGGATCACAGACCTGGATAGCATGCTCACACAACAGCCTTCGTTATTCAACATCGATGTACTGGAAGGAGGTGAAGTGTTACAAATTGATAAACAAAAGCTGGACGAATTATTCAATGAAATACCTGCCGTGGAACGTTACTACCGCATCATCTCCCAACGCGCATTCATTGCATTGCAAAGAAGGATCCTCTTCCTCCAGAAACCTGCCATGGAAAGATACCAGGAGTTCATTACACGTTATCCTTTTTTAGAACAACGTTTGCCGCAACATCAGATAGCTGCGTATTTAGGGATTACGAGGGAAACTTTGAGCAGGTTAAGGAGCAGGAAGTAATTACTGCAAGATTTGCTAAATTTTAACGAGTTGCCAATTATCGATGCGTTAACTTTATTACAAGAGCAAGAGAACGATAATGGAAAATAATCAAATTATTATTTATCAGACACCGGATGGTGAAACATCGATAGATGTTATTTTGGATCATGATACGGTTTGGCTGGATCAGGAAAAAATTTCAGATCTTTTTCAAACAGACAGAACATCTATTACAAAACACATTAAAAATATATATAAATCCTCCGAGTTATCTGAAGAAACAACTTGTGCAAAAATTGCACAAGTTCAAACAGAGGGAAAAAGGAGGATCAACCGTAATATATCCCACTATAATCTTGATATGATCATATCTATTGGTTATCGTGTAAATTCTATACGTGGTACACAGTTCCGCATCTGGGCTAACAAAATTCTCAAACAATACCTGGTTCGGGGATTTGTCGTGAACGAAAAACGCTTGTATGAGCAAACCCGGCAGTTTGAAGCACTTAAGCAAACTGTGCGCCTGATGGGTAATGTGTCAGGTGCGCAAAAATTATCTTCTGATGAAGCAAGCGGCCTGCTAAAAGTCATTGCCGATTACACCTATGCGCTGGATGTTCTGGACAAATACGATCATCGTAACCTAACCATTGAGGCAACGCACAAAGATCAGTCATTCACCTTTACATACGAAGAATCGATCAAAGCAATCCAGGGATTAAAAGACAAATTCGGCGGCAGCAGGTTGTTCGGAAATGAAAAAGATGAATCGTTCAGAAGTTCAATCGCTACGATCTATCAATCTTTCGGGGGAAATGACCTATACCCCAGCATTGAAGAAAAAGCTGCTCATCTGTTGTATTTCGTAGTCAAGAATCATTCCTTTTCCGATGGCAACAAACGGATTGCCGCTTTTCTGTTTGTCTGGTTCCTCGAAAAGAACAGCCTCCTTTATCGCGAAGACGGTACCAAACGTATTGCAGACAATGCGCTTGTAGCACTCACATTGATGATTGCCGAAAGCAAACCAGATGAGAAAGATATCATCACCCAAGTGGTTGTCAATCTTATCAATGGTTATAATTAACCCCTCCCACCTAAATAGCTTATATTATATTAAAAACAATATGTATATTGCCGAAAATAAACCCATACACCTATGAAATTAAGAGTTTTAGGCAGTTTACTATTATTGGCTGCTGCCGTTATGATCTCCTGCAGCAAAGACAAAGATCAACCACTAAACACGCTGGTCCTCAAAATGAGACAAGGTATTATTCCCGGCGATGATACCGTTTACATCGTAAAGTACGATGCCGGCAGCCGCATTACCAGCATAATAGACAGCGTTTATGCTGACACATTGAAAGTTGAATACAACAGCACAGGTAAAGTTATTTCAGTACAGGATGAAGGATGGGAGCCCGCTACCTTCACCTACAATGACGCAGGCCAGTTAACAGAAATATTTTATGAAGCCGGCGAATACTCAGAACGATATGTATTTGAATACACCAACGGTGTTCTCTCAAAAAAGAGTGAATACTCCAAAACCAATGCTAATTCACCAGCGCTCAATTTGTGGAGATATCATACCTATGTGGTAACAAATGGCAATATTACCAACATGAAGGAATATGATGCCGCAGGCGGTCTTCTTGGCGAAACAACTTTTACCTATTCCGCTTATCCGAATGCATTTAAACCTTTGTCCTTACTGAATGCCCGCAATACGCTGGGCTTAGGCGATCTGGCAAATCATGAAACATACTTCAATAATAACCTGATCTCAAGTTCTTCCGTAGAAGGTGTGCAGACCACCTTTGCGTATACTTATGCCAGTGGTGAAAGGCTTGCTCAATTTGTATCAAGCTCACCATATGCCATTTACACAAGGATGTTCTCCTACTAAAAATATTAAAAGGGCGTCTTCTCAATAGAGAAGGCGCCCTTTTGATTATATTTACGCTATGTCCGTATTATCAATTGTACTCACCGCTCTGCTTATCCTGGTTGTATCATTCCTTCTCTACCGCTATGTGAAAGTGCATAAGCAGAACAGGGAGTTGAATGACCAGCTAATGGAGGCCATCCGGCCATTACAGGAGAAACTGGAAAGCGGTGAGGCTGTTGATGAACAGGATATTTTACCCTATGTAAAAGATCTGAACACCAGGGAGCTGACTTTCGCATTATTGGAGCATTTGGGTAAAAGGGATCTGTTTCCTGAAGAATACTACACTTTGATAAAGGGGGCAGAAGGTAGTCTGGCCAAATGGCTCCGGTTCCCAACAGAACTGGATGCTATCCCCGATGAACTGGAGCATGTGAAACGCGTAACGATCGACTTTGATGAGGAGGGCCACAAGGTGCACTATGAAGTATTCAAATACCGCATGCACGAACCCCATTGGGCTGCAAAAACTGGCTGGATGCTGGGTGTTGTAGGTCCTTATTTTGATGACAGCAAACCCTATGATCCTGTTGGATCTACCTTTAGCAGAATGGGTAACACAATTGATACAATTCCCCCTGAGGAAGAAGCACTGTGGGTGCATAAAAATATTTCCTTGAGGCGGAGGTAGCGTTATTGATCTGCATCACACCAATTTATTACCAAATGTCATTGGAATGAAGCCGGCAAACACCTCAACTTTGCCCCATGATCTTCAACACATTCCAACTAAACGAACGCAGGGTAAAGAACAGAACAGTAGTCGCCCCCATGAGCCGGGTAAGCACAGCCCTGGACGGCATTCCCACAAAAGCCATGTTTGATTATTATGAAACTTTCGCCCGCGGAGGTTTTGGCATCATCATCACAGAAGGTTTATATACAGATACCGTCGCCAGCCAGTCTTATCCTAACCAGCCAGGCATCGTTACAAAAGAACAAACAGCAGCCTGGGCAACACTCACACCAAAGATAAAAGCCCATGGCACTTTATTCATCGCACAACTAATGCATGGTGGCGGCATCTCACAACATGTGCAACATACGTTGGCTCCTTCTGCTATCCAACCCTTAGGCAAAAAGATGAGTGCTTACGGTGGGGGAGATGGTGCATTTCCATTACCCAAAGAGATGACCATTGCAGATATAGAAGCTGTAGTAATAACACATGCCGCCTCCGCTAAACGTGCCGTACAGGCTGGTTTTGATGGAATAGAGATCCACGCGGCAAATGGTTACCTGCTGGATCAGTTCTTAACAGATTATACTAACCAACGGTTAGATGCATACGGACAGAACAAATTCCGCATCATAGCAGAGATCATTGCAGCTATAAAAGAAGTGGTGCCGGAAAACTTCATCATCGGCCTGAGATTATCCGAAGGCAAAGTGAACAATCTGAAACACAGATTCCCGGGGGGCATAAAAGATGCAAAAGCTATCCTCGAAGAAGCAAAAACAGCAGCCCCTTCCTACATACATATTTCAGGTGAAGGCGGTTCATGGGAAGGAACAGGTTTCTATGAAACAGGAGAATCATTCACCGGCTTAGCGAAACAGATCACCGGAAAACCAGTGATAGCAAATGGAGGTTTGCACGATGTAAACATTGCAAAACGGGCACTGGAAGAAGGACATGCAGATCTTATTTCCCTCGCCAAAGGCGCGCTCGCCAACCCGGACTGGCCATTGAAAGTGCACAGGGAAGAAACCATCACCGCATACGAACGCTGGATGAGTAAACCCATTGTCGCAAGTGGCCCCCAATAATGTCGGATTCTCCCCGCTTTCATCCCAAATAATGCAAGTAAGTTTGTACTCAATCAAACAAACCTATTATGACAACGCAGCAAAAACCCGGAGCAGCCATTTGGACAGGCAGGATCATCAGCATCCTGGTTATACTTTTCAATCTCGTGGATGCCGTTATGAAAGTAGCAAAAGCAAAAGTTTCCGTTGAAGGGTCCGTAGCACTCCAATGGCCGGAAAATATGGTAATGGGAATCGGTATCGCATTATTGATCTCCACGATCCTCTACGCCATTCCAAAAACCGCCGTTTTAGGCGCTATCCTCACCACTGCATACCTCGGTGGCGCAGTAGCCGTAATGGCAAGAGTAAATGCCCCCTTCTGGTTCGCCATAGTTTTCGGCATCCTCACCTGGGCCGGCTTATATTTACGCGATCCGCAAGTACGTGCACTCCTTCCTTTAAAGAAATAGACCAAGCTGCCGGATCTCAGGATCCGGCAGCTTATTCCCCCAAAAGGATAATATCCGCTCGCAAATAGGCAAAAAAAGCTTAGCCAATATCCCGCTAACTTAGTAACTATGCATTAGCTAACGTTAATGGATATTATATTACTACAGGAACAAGTTGCCATTTTCCGCAATGAAGGGGCTTATAAACAGTTATTCCTTCATTTCTACAAAGGGCTGGTGCGGTTTACGGATACGTATGTCCGGCAAAATGAGGTGGCAGAAGAGATCGTTTCTGACGCCATGCTCAAAGTATGGACCATGAAAGAAGGCCTGCTCGGCATCCGCAATCTCAAAGTTTACCTCTTTACAGCCGTTAAGAACGCTGCCATTAACTACCTCGTCAAAAACCGCAATTACACTACCTGGGATATCGATAACATTGCCCCCGATACATTTGTATCCTACCTCACACCGGAACAGGTAACCATCAGCCGGGAATTGAAGAATAACTTTGCAAAAGCCATTCGCCAGCTACCCCCTAAATGCCAGATGGTCTATAAACTGATCCGGGAAGAAAGCTTTTCCTATAAAGAAGTGGCCTCCATCATGGAGATCTCCGAAAATACAGTGGACCGCCACCTGAATATTGCCATGCGCCGCCTGGCGGATGTGTTCAAATCCTACCGCCCTAACATCGCCTGAAAAACTTTCCTGCGCATTGGGGAGTCCTTCTCCTCTAACATCGCCTGAAAAACTTTCCTGCGCATTGGGGAGTCCTTCTCCTCTAACATCGCCTGAAAAAAACTTTCCATTCCATTGGGGAGTTCTTCCCCCGATCTTGTCTTATTAGTGATCATGCAGGAGGAACGCTTTTATTATTTAGTAAGCCGGACCTTATCCGGAAGTGCAAGCGAACCTGAAAAGGCTGAGCTGCAACAGCTTATCCATGAAGATGAACAGCTGTACACATTATATATACAGCTCTTCCCCGATAAGGAAAACGAGGAAGAAGACGACTCAGAAGCCCTGCAGGCATACACCGCACATTTTGCGAGGATGCAGATAGCTGGTCAGTTTGAGGAGCATGTCATAGAAGAACGGCCTGTACGCAGGTTGCGGAGAAACCTTTTGCTGGCAGCTTCCGTATTAATAGCATGTGTACTGGGAGGCTGGTTATGGTTTGCTGTGCCCGCAAAGAAAAGTGAAGTAGCCAGCCGCGAAGTAAAAACGCCAAAAGGGTCTCAATCCTATCTCACCTTACCGGATGGAACGGAAGTTTGGCTGAACGCCAACAGTAAGATCGTTTATAACGATGATTTTAATCAATCTGCACGGAACGTACAGTTGATAGGGGAAGCTTATTTTAAAGTAGCAAAGAACCAGGATAAACCATTTACCATACAGGCCGGTGGCTTGAAAGTAAAAGTGCTGGGCACCGTTTTCAACCTGCGGTCCTATCCTGACGAAGCAAATATAGAAACCACCCTGGTCAGCGGGTCCGTAGCCATCACACTGGACGATCAGCCCGGTAATACCATTCAGCTGAAACCAGGCGAAAAACTAAGTGTACACAACAGGGTCAGCACCAGCCCTTTGGCCACCAGGCGGATAACAGACAGCCTGGATACACCGGAAGTCCCCATTTTATTACTCAGCAAGATCCGTGTAGATCCATTGGATAGCACACTGCTGGACGCTGCATGGAAAGAAGGCAAACTGGTATTTGACGGAGAAGAGTTTGGGAAGGTGGCATCTAAATTAGAGAAATGGTATAATATAACAATAGTGGTGGAAAATGAGAGTCTTTACACCACCAGTTTTACCGGTGTATTCGGGAAAAAGTCGCTGGTAAAAGTATTGAATGCGTTACAGGCAACAGGCAAGTTGAGCTACAGGCAGGAAAACGACACGGTTTACGTACACTAGCACCAATTTCACGTTTATATATATGATGATGAGTTAAAACTATCAACTAAGATCAAAAAAAGGAAGGAGAATGCTCTTAACATCCTCCTGTCCTTAGGCAATTGCTAACGTTAACGGCTTAACCCCTGTTTAAGGGAAGGGAAAGCCATTTTTAACAACCTAACACCAAAAGTATGAAAAAAATCAGACTAGGACCGGGATCGAGGCCCAGGGTACCTGTCATTCCACTTGTCAAGCTCCTGCTCATGATGAAAATGACTGCCATTATTATTTGTATGTGTTCCATACAATCATTTGCTCTGATGGGGCGCGCGCAGGAAAAAGTGTCGCTCAATCTGAAACAGATATCCCTGAAAAAAGCATTCAAGGCCATTGAAAAGCAAACGTCTATCCATTTTGTGTACAACGACGAAATGTTGCAGGACGCAGCACTGGTAGATGTTGCCGTAAAAGAAAAAGCCTGGACAGAAGCGCTGCATCTGTTGTTAAAGAACACCACCCTCAGTTACAAACTGGTGGACGATAACCTGGTAGTGATCACCACTGCAAGCAAAGCAGAAACAGTGGCACGCGGGAAAGTAACCGATGCTGCAGGTCAGCCACTCATTGGTGTAAGCTTATGGGAAAAAGGCACCAGCAATGGTACCGTTACCAAAGAAGACGGTTCATTCAATCTCTCCGTGAAGAGTGATACATCTGCCATCGTCTTTAAATATATCGGCTTTGCCGTAAGAGAAATGAAGGTATCCTCCGGCCCCATGAATGTTGTGTTGGAAGAAGATAATACTTCCCTCAACGAAGTAGTGGTAGTAGGATATGGTACGCAAAAAGCTGCTAACCTCACGGGTGCTGTAGCTACCGTATCTGCCAAAACATTGGAAAGCCGGCCGCTCACCAACATTGCACAAGGTTTACAGGGAACATTACCCGGATTGAACGTAAACCTGAACAATGGAGCTCCCGGCCAGGGCGCCAGTTTTAATCTCAGGGGTGTTACAGAAGGTTTAGGCAATTCTGCCAGCCCATTGGTGCTGGTAGATGGTGTGGTAATGGACCCCAACCTGATCAACCCGGATGATGTGGAAAATGTAACGATCCTGAAAGATGCTGCCTCCGCTGCCATTTATGGTGGCAGGGCCGCTTACGGTGTGATCCTTATCACCACCAAAAGTGGTAAAGAAGGCAGATTGAGTGTGAGCTATTCCGGTAACTATACCATCAGCAGGCCAACACGTATGCCTGATTACCTCAGCGGTTCCGCTTATATAAATATGTTCCGCGATGCTGCACGCAGAGCCGGTGGTAACAGTTATAATTATACTGATCAGGATTCTATCCTGGCTGCAAAATTCCTGGCAGACCCTGCTAATAATTCTGATGTATATGTAGATCCGGACAGGCCTAACCGCTACCGTTATGTAGGGAACACAGACTGGATAGATGTATTATATCCCGGTTATCAGCCACAGCAGCAGCATAATATTTCCCTCTCCGGTGGTGAAGGAAAAACCACTTATGCCGCCAGCATTGGTTACTTTAACCAGGAAGGTTTGCTGAGAGAAGCAGATCAGCGATACAAACGTTACAACGCTTCTTTAAGATTAACGAATAAAACTACCAGCTGGCTGGACCTTAACTTCAAAGCAAGTTTAAACCATTCTGCATTGGATGGCCCTAACGGTACACAGTTCAATAATGATGATTCGCAAACATGGTCTTTCCTGCCAACAGACCTTACGCCGTTGATGCCTGTAAGACATCCTGATGGTCATTTCTCCGGCCAGGGTAACTATACCAATATGGTGGCATTAATGAAACTGAATGGCCGCCAGAAATATGATATCAACGACGTATGGTTAACAGGTGGTTTTGTGATCAAGCCCATCAAAAATGTACGCATCGTTACAGACTATACCTGGAATGGTTACTTCTATAATAAAACACAACATTACAAAGCATTCAGTGAATACGGTGCGAATGGTGCATTACTGGGAACTTATCCCTGGACAACGCCCAGCCGCCTCTTTCAGACCAATAGCAGCGATAGTTATTATGCACTCAATTCCTACGCGGAATATCAAAATACCTTTGGTAGCAAACATTACCTGAAAGCCATGATAGGGTACAACGAAGAGTTGAAGCAGAACAGGAGTTTTGGTGTAACCGCCAAGAACCTGGTAGATCCAACCTTACCAAGTCTTGTTCCGAACAACGACAAGAATCCAACCTTAGCCGCTGCACAATCTGAATGGGCAGTAAGTGGTTCATTCTTCCGTTTGAATTATATCTATGCTGATAAATACCTGCTGGAAGTGAATGGCCGTTACGATGGTACTTCCCGTTTCCGCAGAGGCAACAGATACCTCTTCGCACCATCTGTATCTGCAGGCTGGCGTGTATCGCAGGAGAAATTCTTTGCGCCACTCAGCAATGTAGTGAACGACTTTAAAATAAGAGGATCATATGGTACACTGGGCAACCAGCTCACAGACAATACGTATCCATACATTGCAACCATGCCGATAGGCAACACCACTTATGTGTTTAACGATAACCTCACCAGCCCTTATGTTGGCGCACCTGATCTGGTGAACCCTCAGTTTACCTGGGAAAAAGTAAACACCGTGAACATAGGTATAGATGCAACCTTCCTGAAAAACAGGCTGGGTATAGTGTTTGATCGTTATGTGAGAACAGTGAAAGATCTGATCGTTGGATCAGGAGCACAACCTGGTATCCTCGGCGCTAATCCCCCCTCTGCCAATGCAGCTGATCTGCAAACGAAAGGATGGGAACTGAATATGACATGGAGAGATGAATTGTCCAAAGATTTCCATTACAACGTCGCCTTTAACTTGTCTGATAATATTTCTAAAATAACAAAGTATGGACTCAATCCAAAAGGCCTGATAAATGATGAGTATGTAGGTTTCACTTTTGGAGATGTATGGGGATATACAACAGCAGGATATTTCCAGTCTGCAGATGAAGTAAGCAAATCTGCTTCCCAAAAAGAGATCTGGGGTGGGGACTGGCTGCCGGGAGATATTCGTTACGTGGATCTGGATGGGAATGGTGTTATTAACGCAGGAGACAACACAACTACAAATCCCGGAGACAAACGCATCATCGGCAACACCAATCCCCGTTACCAGTTTGGGCTGAACATCGGCGCAGACTACAAAGGTTTTGATGCCACCGTATTTTTCCAGGGAACCCTGAAGCGCGACTATTGGTTAGGGGGTGCTTATTTCTGGGGCCTGGTAGACGAATGGTCTGTACCATTAAAACACAACACAGATACCTGGACGCCGGAGAACAGAGATGCTTATTATCCTGTAAACAAAATAGGCGCCTGGTATGATCAGGAAACACAAACAAAATACAAACAGAATGCAGCCTACGCACGATTAAAACAGGTGACACTCGGATATTCATTGCCACAGTCATTGTTGTCAAGAGCAAAGATTGCCCGTGTAAGAGTTTATGTAACAGGGCAGAACGTGTTTGAGATAACTAAACTGCACAAAGCATTTGATCCTGAATTGCTGGGAGGCCAGA
Organism: Chitinophaga sp. SYP-B3965; assembly: GCF_009647655.1. GTDB lineage: Bacteria > Bacteroidota > Bacteroidia > Chitinophagales > Chitinophagaceae > Chitinophaga. Next base: position 76,983 of record NZ_WJFD01000001.1, read on the forward strand.
CTTATCCGTTAAGCCGCTCATGGGCCTTTGGCCTTCAGATAGGCTTATAATTTTGTTATATCAAATTGTTTAATCATGAGGACGATACACGCTTTATATATATTCGCAGGGATCTTACTGCTGGGCGCCTGTAAAAAGGAAGATTTCCTGGACAGGTTTCCGCAGGATGCCATCAGTGAGCCCACTTTTTTCAAGAATGAGAACGATCTGAAATTATACCTCAATCGTTTTTATGATGCTTTGCCCATTCAACGTGGCAACAGCGAAGCCAATTCAGACAACTTTGCACAAAGCAACCGCGATATTTTCCTGGCAGGTGAATTTGTTGTACCAGCATCGGATGCCAGCGACAATGCTGCCGGTTGGAGTTATTTCGGCTGGACCAATATCCGTTATGTGAACTATTTCCTGCAACGCTATAACCGCGCAGAAATGGACGCCACACTGAAGAATAATTACGCCGCAGAAGGCCATTTCTTCAGGGCTTTACTCTACTGGGGAAAAGTAAAAAGATTTGGCGCAGTGCCCTGGTTGAATACAGACCTTACAGATACTTCCACCGCTGTATTATTCGGACCACGCCAGCCACACAAACAGGTAATGGATTCCGTACTGGCTGATCTGAACTTTGCCGTAGCCAATGCAGCAGAAGCAACCAACGCACAATTCGCCGGCAGGATCACCAAAGACGTGGCCTTAGCCTTAAAAGCAAGGATCTGCCTCTGGGAAGGTACCTTCCGCAAATACCAGGGCCTTGGTGATGAACAACCTTACCTGCGCGCTGCCGCAGACGCTGCAGAGTTGCTCATCAACAGCGGCCGTTACAGCATCTATAAAACAGGCAATCCCTCAAAGGATTACTACAACCTGTTCATCCAGGAAGAATTGAGAGGTAATACTGAGAACATCATGGCTATGCGCTTCATCAAAGATGTAAGCATGCATAACCTTACCCGCCAGATCTCCGATGTATGGCCTGCACTCACCAAAAACTTTGTACGCTCTTTCCTGGATAAAAACGGTGTGCCAACAGCACTGAGCCCTTTATACCAGGGAGATGAAACACTGGACAAAGAAATGATAGACCGCGATCCGCGTTTTACGCAGATCATAGCCACCCGCGGATTCGCTATCACCAATAATCCCAACGGCACCAGCGATGTAGTAACGTTACCCCGTATTCCGGGAGTAGCAACAGGTTATGCCGCTATCAAGAATTACAGCCCGGACCCACTGCAATGGAACGCTAATCAATCCACCATCGATCTGTTTATTTTCAGGTATGCGGAAACACTGCTGAACTATGCAGAAGCAAAAGCAGAACTGGGAGAAGCGGATCAGGCCGTGATAGATAAAACCATCAACAAGATCAGGGAACGGGTAGGGATGGCCAATATGGTAATTGCTGCTTTGGTAAAAGACCCGCAGTCTATCTTCCCAACCTTGCCCGTATTACTGGATGAGATCAGGAGAGAAAGAAGGATAGAGTTAGTAGGAGATGGTTTCAGATTTGATGATCTGCTGCGCTGGAAAGCCGGTGCGCTCATCAATAATGCAGAAACTATTTTAGGTATGAAACTCACACCTGCACTCAGAGCGCAATATCCTGCCAACCAGGTGAACAATGTACAGGTGGATGCGAATTACTACATCAGGGTATATCCCAATATCGCCGCCAGAACATGGAACGATAAGATGTACCTGTACCCGATCCCTAACAATGAATTAACGTTGAATCCCGCTCTGTTACCACAGAACCAGGGATGGTAACATTAAAATTGAAACAATGAATAAGTTATTCCTATACATACTCCTGGGTGGTGTAATTTCTTCCGGCGTTGCCTGTAAGAAAGATACCGCTTTCAGTAAGAAAGATGGCGATGTGCGTGTTTACATGTCACAGGCCATCACCAGTACCTTTACAGATATCACCGTGAACCGCCGGGCACCTTTGCAATCAGACAGCGCCTACGCATTTGATCTGAACGCTTTCTTTGCCGGCACCGGGTATTCATCTGCCCCACGGGATATCAGCGTGCGTTTTGCACTGGATTATACCAAATGGGATTCCATCAATACTGCCCGTGCCAATGCAGCACTGCCCGTTTTTGAAAAGATACCGGACAATATCTTCTCATTTGCCACACAACAGGCCGTTATCAAAAAAGGCACTACCATCAGTGAGAACATCAGTTTTGCCATCAATGCCAAACTGATCCAGGAAGGGCATAATTATATGATCCCCGTAAGACTGGAATCCGCAGACGGTTTCGCGCTCAACAACGCAAAAGCAGTGACTTATTTTGTAGTGAAAGTAACGCCACCCGTATATGCAGAAATAAACCGCAGCACCTGGACCATCCTCCACGTGGATTCAGAAGAAGCCAGCGGAGAAGGCCCCAATAACGGAAGGGCCATCTTTGCACTGGATGGTTTGCTAAATACATTCTGGCATACACAGTGGGATGGGGGAGAACCACCATTACCGCATCATATTGCTGTAGATATGAAAACAGCACAGACACTTTCCGGCCTTTACCTCACTGCCCGGCAGAATGCACCAAATGGTGCGCCTAAAACGGTGGTAGTAGAAGTGAGTGCAGATGGTACAACATGGCAACCAGCCGGTACCTATCAGCTGGCCGCTATCAATGCCAAACAACCTGTATTTTTTGCTCAGACATTTACTGTCAGATATTTCAGAGTAACGGTAACTGCAACGCATGGCAATACCAATATTACTTTCTTCGCTGAGGTGAGTGCTTTCTGAGGACTAGGATAACACAACAAACAGGCACCGGCAGTGAAAGGCTGCCGGTGTTCTTTAAAAGTTCACCGTAAACACATGCTGTTGATCAGCATAACGATAACTGATCTTCCAGCTGTTTAACTGGCAGATCTGCTGCACAATAGCCAGCCCCAGGCCTGTAGACTGTATATTCTTCGTACTCTTCCTGAACCTGTCAAACAACAGCTCCGCCGGAAAATCCAGCTCCGCACCCGTATTGGATACACTGAACTGATCAGTAGTAAGCATAATATTGATCATGCCCCCTTCTTCTGTATACCGCAGCGCATTAGACACCAGGTTAGATACCAGTATTTCACTTAAGTAAGGATTTGAGAGCACAGGCGTGCGCAATATATGCGTGGATACTGCCACTTCCTTCACCGAAAACAATTCCTCCATCGTTTCCAGATGCTGGCTGATCACATCATCAAACCAAACCATCTGTTTATCCGCAAAAGTATTGTTATCCAGTTTGGCTAATAACAGGAGGTTCTTGTTCATCTTCTTCAACCTGTCCACCCCCGATTTTGCCTGCGTAATATGCCGCGCCATTTCTTCACTTACGCTCAGCTGGCTGATCCTGTCCAGTTTGGATTGAATGATGCCCAGGGGCGTTTGTATCTCATGAGAAGCATTCTCCGTGAATTCCCGCAAAGCTTTGTATTCCCGCTGGCTCCGCTCCGTCATGTCCTTCAGGGTTACTTCCAGCTCTGAAAATTCCTTAATAGGGGAGGCGTATAGTTTTAATGCAGTCTTGTCACTTACAGAGTAGTTCTTAATACTTTCCAGGTTCATGAAAAAAGGCTTCCATATCTTCCGGCTGGTGAAATAAGTGATCAATACGCTGGAGACCGCCAGCAGGAGGGTTGTGCCCAGCAGGGCGGTAAAGATCATTTTGAAATATTCATCCCATCCGATGTAGGTGGTCATCACTTTGATGTGATAGTTTTCCCCACGGATGTTCTGAACGATATCCAGGTAGTGATAATCTTCCGTTACTTTCTGGATAGGATCATACAGCAGTGTATCGCCGTATACCGGGTTCAGCCGCACAGGGTCTGTTGTTTTGGAGATCTCTGTGAAAAGGTAGTGTGCATCATTGCCTTCTTCCAGTTGCCTGCTCACCGTGGCGGCCTGTAAGGCCAGCTGTTCATTCATTTCAGCAGTTACCTCATCCTGCAGAAAAAGATATAATCCTGCGCCGGTGATCAGCAGAATAACAATGGTGGCCAGCAGGAAGTCCCTCGTAGTTCTGTGCAGTAATTTCATGGCGCCATGAATTTATACCCCATGCCGTAAACTGTTTTGATGTAATCAGTACCACTGTGGGCAATGATCTTTTTGCGAAGGTTCATCGTGTGTACATATACCGTGTCATAATTATCTGCCATATCATAATGATCTCCCCATAAATGTTCTGCAATAGATTGTTTACTCACTACACGGTTCTTATTAACAATGAAATAAAGCAGCAGTTCGTATTCTTTTTTAGTGAGGGAGATGAGATGTTCTTTCCAATGTACTTCCTGTGCCGCAGTATCTATTACCAGCATATCTATTTTCATCCGGTTATTACCACTGAAAGATCTTCTTCTCATCAGGGCATTGATGCGGGCATTGAGTTCTTCCAGGTGAAAGGGTTTGGTTATATAATCGTCTGCCCCTAATCCTAAACCAGCTACTTTATCAGACAGGGAATCCTTGGCGGAAATGATCAATACCCCGGCATCCTTAAACTGGCTTTTCAGCAATTCCAGCAGGGTAAGCCCATTTCCACCCGGGAGGGTAATATCCAATACCACCACATCATATTCATATAATGTGATCTTTTCTTCCCCTTCCTTATAAGTAGTGGCCTTTTCACAACGGTACCCCTGTTCTGCCAGATAACTCTCCATCTCATCTAATAGTAAGGGCTCGTCCTCAATAAGCAATAATTTCATGTGGTTTATGTATGAGATAAAAATGACCTGTTAGAACTCCTTTAGAATTTCTTTAGAATTTAGATCTGCGGGCAACCCCTGGTAGTAAAATTACGTATCCAGAAACGAAATACTGCTGTAAAAAAGCAGCCTTTAGAATTTCTTTAGAATCATGCTTCATCTTTGTGGTGAATGCCATACGTACAAAAGCTCTTGTATGTAATGGCATTCTTTTTTTGTTTGTGTAATGCTGAGAATGTGTTTCTTTTAAATCCTTTGCCAGACTGCGTTCTATAGGATTGTAAATTTTTTATATGCACACATTCTATATCATGAAATTGTAAATTCGGTAGGGGAGGCATGTCGTAAACGGAAATTTTTCATCGCTTTTAGATTTTCCCGATTACATAAACATACCGGGATAGGGAGACGATACCTTTGTGAAAAAATAGAGGAATGAGAAACAAACTGTACGCAGTCGTATTAATTTTAGGAGCAGTAGCAACCGTATCTTCCTGTAAAGATGATGATAATGGTGTCCCTGTGAAACCTTACACGGTTCCAACTACTTATTCATTTGCTAACGCGAACTATACAAAATCCACTCAGCGTGTAAAGATGCTGCTGGAACTGGATACTTATCTGAAAACCGCTAATACCGGTCTTACTACTGTGCCATTGGATCAGGCGAAAGTGACAAACATGTGGGCGAATACAAATAACCCATTTGCAGATGCCAGCCTCAATGCTGCGGCCGGCGTTAATATTAAAGACTTTACAACAGACGCTACGCTGTACAAATTATTTGCAGACAGCGTGTTGATCTATAACACACAAACACCCGCTGTAGCAGGTACAGGTGGTATACTTCCCCGTAACACCGGTAAGATCGTCGTAGGCCCAAGAGGTATGGAATATGGCCAAACCTTTTTGAAAGGTACTTTCAGTGGTTTCCTCTTCAAGAAAGCAGTAGAAGTACTGACAGCTGTAAAATCAATGTCAGCTACAGATACAGCCGCAGCACAACTGGCATGGGACGAAGCATTTGGTTACCTGGCTGTACCGGTTAACTATGACTCATCTCTTGCATATGTTAATACTGATCCAAACAGACCTTTACATTGGGGTGGTTATCTCCGTGAAAGAGGCAGAGGCATCCAGGCTGGTGGTATCATCTTCGGTGCTTTCCTGAAAGGCCGTGCTGCTATCGGAGGATATGATGTAAATGTTCGTAACGCACAGGTAGATATCATCCTGGCTAAATGGGAACAACTCGCCGCCGCTGCTGCACTGGAATATGTAACAGCTCCAACTGCATCTAACGCGGTAGGTAGTCCGGCTACACAATTACATGCCCTCTCTGAAGGATTTGGTTTTGTGAAAGCGTTCAAATACAGGCCGGCTAACAGCAAATTGTCTGCTGCCAACTTTGCCATCCTGGAAGGTATCATGAACAAAGACTTTTATGCATTGACAGGTCAGGCTGGTTTTACCGATCTGAAACAAGCGCAGACCATCTTGAAAACTACCTACGGACTATAATATCCGTTTTGAAAATAAATACCAGGCAGTGGCATACTGCCAGGAACTCTCAGCAGTCAATGCAGGGAGTTCCTTTTCCAATTTAATGAATGTTTAAATCAGGCCATGTGAAAAAAATCATTTTTGTACTAGCAGTTGCAGTATTCTGTGCTTGCAGCAAGTCCTCAGACAAAGGAGGAGAAACGCCCGATGCCTTTGATAAAACGGCCATGCTCACCAATTATGCGGACAATCTGATCATTCCCGGCTACACTGCCCTGCAACAGAAGTTACAGGTATTGCAGACAGCTTCGGATGCTTTCCTCGCTGCACCAACAATTGCAACACAGGCTACGCTTAAAACAGCATATATAGATGCGCAGTTGCAATATGAAAGGATCACTTCTTTTCACTTCGGTCCTGCGGAAGTCGTACTGCTGGATGTATTCGCAAACTTTTCCGGTAACCTGAATTATAACTTTAATACAGCAGGTGAACTCACCGGTTTTTCAATAGACAGTGTGAACATTGAAAAGAACATCAGCACCGGTACTTATAACCTTGCCACGATGGACAGGGCTTCCTTCTATTCACAAGGGTTTCCTGCACTTAATTACCTCTACTTCGGCCCGAATGCTATTGCTAAATTTGGCACTAACACCGCGGCTCGCGTGAAGTATGTAAAAGATGTAGTGACCCGCTTAAAAGGACTCACAGATGGCATCATTACCAGCTGGGGTACCTATCGTGCAGAATTTATCAGCAACACTAAAACCAATTCGGGCAGCCCCATTGCTAACATGGTGAACCAGATGGCCTACCAGATGGACCTGCTCAAAGGCCCCCGCACCGGATGGCCCTTTGGTAAACAATCCAACGGGATCGTATTTGCCACTAAAGTAGAAGCCTACTTTACAGGTAATTCCGTAGCCCTGGCGGTAGAAAACATCAACGCTCTAAAGAAAACATACACCGGCGGCGGTAGTGGAAAGGGACTTTCTGATTACCTGGTAGCCCTGAATAAAACACAGTTGAACACAGATGTACTGACGCAATTCGATCTGGTATCCACAAAACTCAGCGCTATTCCTGATCCTTTATCTACATCCCTTACTACACAAGCTGCTGCAGTAGAAGCCGCTTATAAGGAAATACAGAAACTGCTTACTTTATTGAAAACAGATGTTGCATCTGCCACCGCTGTTCAGATCTCTTACGTAGATAATGATGGGGACTAAGTCAGAAGGTTTCTTTTCTTTTGGATCAATCACCAACCGGGGTGCTGCACTTTTCGCATCCTCCCGGCAAAACGTTTCCATTGCCCCACTGATCACCTTCCGGATCGTATTTGGCTTATTAATGTTCTTAAGCCTCATCCGTTTCTGGTACCGCGGATGGATCACTTCGGTTTATGTAACACCTCAATTTCATTTCACTTATATGGGATTTGAGTGGGTGCATCCTTTGGGAGACTTAGGGATGCATTTACTCTTCCTCACCATCATCATAGCCGCCCTGCTCATTACACTGGGATTGTTTTATAGGATAGCAACCGTGATCTTTTTTATCGGCTTTACCTATGTGGAGCTGCTGGATGTAACCACCTATCTCAATCATTACTACTTTATCACCCTCGTCGCTTTCCTGATGATCTGGCTGCCTGCTAACCGGGATTATTCGCTGGATGTATTACTGCAACCGGAGAAAAGAAGGAAGCTGGTTCCGGCCTGGACCATTGGCATTCTCCGTTTCCAGATGGCCATCGTGTACATCTTTGCCGGCCTCGCAAAACTGGATCCTGATTGGTTATTGGATGCACAACCCATGCGCACGTGGTTACCCGCTAAAACACATTTGCCCATCGTAGGAGTATTCATGTACAAAACATGGGTAGCCTATCTTTTCTCCTGGTTCGGTGCTGTATACGATCTGTTTATTGTGTTCTTTTTGATAAACAGGAAAACCCGCCCTTATGCATACGGGGTAGTGGTCATCTTTCATATTGCCACCGCTATTTTCTTCCCCGGCATCGGCATGTTCCCTTATGTGATGATCGCCTGCAGCCTCATCTTCTTCTCCGGAGAATTCCATGAAAGATTACAACGGTTCTTCCCGTTCTATGATCACAGTGTGGATGAAACAACGTACCGTTTTAAATATACTCCATCCGTTCTGATCGCCATTTACATCTTCCTGCAACTGGTGATCCCCTTAAGATTTTTATTATATCCCGGTCACCTCTTCTGGCATGAAGAAGGTTACCGTTTCTCCTGGCGCGTGATGCTGATGGAGAAGGCTGGTTCTGCCTACTTTACCGTAAAGGATAAAGCGCATACTATTGAAGTGAACAATGCAGAATTCTTAACACCCCTGCAGGAAAAAATGATGTGTACACAACCGGACCTGATCCTGAAATATGCACACCACCTGGCAGCCACTTACAAAACACGCGGACTGGTCAGCCCGCAGGTATATGGAGAGATCTATGTATCCCTTAACGGAGAGCGCTCTAAACTTTTTATAGATACAACAGCAAACCTGGCTGCAGAGCCGGTTTCATGGAAGCATTACAATTGGGTTTTACCCTATAGCAAACAAGATAAATGAGAAAGTTACAATTACTGATGATAATGATGATGTGCGGGATGAGTGTAATATCATACGCACAATATAATATTAATGGCTCCGTACGCCGCGGTGATGAACCTGTTGTGCATGCAACTGTAATATTACAGCCCGGCTCCCAGCAGAAGTTAAGTGATGAGAATGGATTCTTCCGGTTCACAAAGCTGAGCCCCGGCACCTACACCCTAAAGATCGGTGAACATGAAGAGACCATCTTGATCACAGATAAACATGTGACAGCAGATATCAACCTGTTAAAGAACATCACCCTCTCAGATGTAGTGGTCACCGGAAAAAGGAGTGAATCCGTATCCGGTATGCTGAAAGATATTTCCGGCACCACTATTAACGCGGGAAAGAAAACAGAGGTCATCAATATGCGCCATATCAATGCTAACCTGGCTACCAATAATACCCGCCAGATCTATGCACGTATACCCGGTTTAAATATCTGGGAATATGACAGAGGTGGCCTGCAGCTGGGTATCGGAGGACGCGGCCTGAGTCCTAACCGTTCTTCCAACTTCAATATCCGCCAGGATGGATATGATATCAGCGCAGATGCCCTGGGTTATCCGGAGAGTTATTACAGCCCTTCTTCTGAAGCCATTGAAAGGATAGAGATCACCCGCGGTGCAGCCAGTTTACAATATGGCCCGCAGTTTGGCGGCCTTATCAATTTTGTGATGAAAGAAGGCCCTAAGGCAAAACCTTTCGAGCTCACCACAAGACAAACCCTTGGCTCTTACGGTTTCTTCAATTCCTTTAACAGCGTAGGCGGCACAATCGCTAAAAATAAATTGAACTACTACGCTTTCTACCAGTTCAAAAAAGGAGACGACTGGCGCCCGAATAGTCACTACGATCAGCATAATGCCTATATACACCTGGCATACGATGTAACCCCTAAATTTAAGATCACCGGAGAGTATACTTTAATGAAATACCTTGCCCAACAGCCAGGTGGATTAACAGATGCACAATTCAAAGAAGATGCCTCCGTATCCGTAAGGGCCAGGAACTGGTTTAAAGTAGACTGGAACCTGATCAGCCTGAACATGGATTATGCATTTAATGCGTATACGCGCCTCAATTGGCGCAATTACACGCTTCAGGGAGGCAGAGATGCCTTAGGGATATTATCGTACATTAACCGGCCGGATAATGGGGGAAACAGGGACTTCATGTCCGACCGTTACAGCAACTTTGGTTCAGAGCTGCGTTTTATCCATCAGTACAAATTCATCAAAGACCAACGCAGTACTATACTGGTAGGTACACGTGTCTATAGAGGCCTCACTAAACGGAAGCAGGGGAGTGGCAATGACGGCAGCGGAGACGACTTTGTTTTCAATGGCGCAGAACCAGACCTCTCCGGTTTTAAATTCCCCGGCACCAATATCGCCGCCTTTGCAGAGAACATCTTCCAGATCAACAAACACTGGAGTGTTACACCCGGTATCCGTTTTGAACACATCAATACCAAATCAGAAGGTTATTACTACAAGCTGAACATCTTCATCCCCAGCGAAAGGATAGAAGAAAAAAGGGCTAACCCGCGTTCCTTCACTTTACTGGGTGTGGGTACTTCCTGGAAGTTCAACAACGGAACAGAAGTATATGCCAACATCTCCCAGAATTACCGTTCCATCAACTTCAACGATATCCGGGTGGTAAATGCCAATTCAAAAGTAGATCCCAACCTGAAGGATGAAGATGGATACAACATAGACCTTGGTTTCAGGGGCACTTACAAGAACTGGTTATACATCGATGTAAGCCTCTTCTACCTGAAATACAATGGCCGCATCGGTTCTATCTTTACCCGCGACACCAGCTTCATGACCTACCGCCTGCGCACCAACGTAGCAGACAGCAGGAATTATGGCCTGGAGACCTTACTCGAAGGAGATATCCTCAAAGCGATCACCCAGGGAAGATCAAAGTATAAACTGAATGTATACACGAACCTCTCTCTCATAGATGCCCGTTACATCAATACAAAGAACACCGCTATTGCAGATAAACTAGTAGAAAACGTACCACCTGTTTTAGTGCGTACAGGGTTATCTTTTGGCAGTCCAAGATTCAACATCACCTACCAGTACTCTTACCAGGCAAAACAATACTCAGACGCCACCAACACAGAAGAAACACCCACAGCAGTAGATGGCGCTGTCCCCGCCTTCAGCGTAATGGACCTGAGCCTCAGCTACAACTGGCGCAAATTCACCATCTACACCGGCATCAACAATCTGGCAAATGAAAAATACTTCACCCGCCGCGCAGACGGATATCCCGGCCCGGGCATCATCCCGGCAGATAAAAGGAATTTGTATGTAACGTTGCAGTTTAAATTATAAAGGGATCAATGTCCCCCAAAGACCCTCGTAGGCTACGTGCTTAGGAGGGTCTTTTTTTTGCCAAAAAGAGAAAGATGCTCCGCATCTTTTTTATCAAAAGAAAAGAATCCTCCGCCCTTTGTAAGCTACGTGCTTAGGAAGGCCTTTTTTTGCCAAAAAGAGAAAGATGCTTCGCATCTTTTTTATCAAAAGAAAAGAATCCTTCGCCCTTTGTAAGCTACGTGCTTAGGAGAGTCTTTTTTATACCAAAAAGAAGAAAGACCCTCCGGGTCTTTTTCATCAAAAAAAAACTCCACTCTTTGTAAGCTTGTAAAAAGAAAAAAACTCCGCCCTTTGCAGCGCGGCAAACGCCATACAAAAAAACAAAACCCTTGCAAGCACTCTGCCTGCAAGGGTTTCTTATTCATAAGCGGGGATTATCTTCCGTTATATTTATTATGCGGCCGCTGCCTATACAACTCCGCCGCATCCAACTTCTGCTTCTCCTGCACAGAAAGCCGCGCACTATTAAAAGCAGGTATCGATTTAAACGCCGTCACCATATCAAAATCCAATCCCGTTTGCCCGGCATCAAACGCCACATCCCCCTCAAGATTCCTGAACCAACGCACCCATTCCTTCCCACCCGGCTCAAACACCGTTAAAGTATCTGAATTGGTAGTAGGAAAAGGAGCCGGCAACAAAAAGGATTTAAACGCATCCTGCGCCGTAAGATGGCAACTCATACAGGCAGACCCTTTGAGATTCATATATACTTTACCCTCCGCCCTGGCAATAGGGATCACAGCCCCATCATTAGGCCCGCTCAGCCGGTCTCCCCAACCCAACGTCTGCCGGCTATAAACAGGCGCCTTTGTATTGATCACACTTTCCTTAAGTGCCTGACCAGGATTTTTGGTACTGTTGGCTTCAGGATCATTACCCCACATAGCTCCCAAAGGCACCATTTTATCCCAGACAGTTTTACCCGGAGCATGTTTATCATAAACGAGGGTAGAGAACACCCAGCCTGTATTAGGCGCATTCACCGTGTCTTTCACGATCATATCAAACTGAAAGAAACTAACATTGCGCACTTTATATACAGGATCTGTATACGCAGTGCCCGTATCATAGATAGGAAAGGTCAATGCATTTTCCATTTCTTTCCATTGCGGATAATTAGCCGTAGTGAAAGCAAATTTTACGATCACACTCCCTTGCTGAAATTGCCCCGCATTATTTTTCAGGTTCACCTGCTCTGCGGATTTGCCCCAGATATTATACAGCGTATTGGCTGCACGCTGATCATAGAAGGTAAGTACATAAGTGGTCATGTTGCTATCCAGGCTGGTAAAGGTCCCCGGACCGAAACCGGAACCCACATAGGTACCCATGATAGCCTCCCGCTGACTCCCCGTCCAGGGCTCCTGGAACCATCCGGAACTGTCCGCATTAAAGCTGTTGTGATTGTAAAGGAATTGCGTAATAGTGGGCGAAACAAAACTTTTGATCGCTTCCACGTAGGTTAATGCATTGGCAGTGGATAAAGGTTGTCCGTTTAAAGCCTGCTGCCAGGGTGGGTTTACAAAAGGCGGTAATGCCGCTTCCGGATAATTGTGACTCAGTGTGAACAGCGGGCCACTGTACTGAGAGGTAGAAGGAACAGAATCCCGGTGACTCTTAAATGGATTCATCTGAACACCATTCAATACGGTTTCTTCTTCCTTTTCTTCTTTGGGTTTTGAGTTGTTGCATCGCAACAGGGTAACAGACAGGGTTACGATTACCAATAGCGCAATGATGAGTTGCATTAATCGATTCATGTGTAACGTGTTTATATTAACGCCTACTCTTTACTGTTTTCGGCTTCCCAGGATAGATTTTGACCTGGAGTTAGAAATAGATTCAATTATGGGTTCGAGGCTTGCTTAGAGGGGATAGGGGCTGATTTTGGTAATTTGCTCAATGAATTTAAGATAAATATCTTAAACCAGAACGATCTTTATAGGTGTTGAAACACTTAATAAGTGCATTATTTCATGATAATTTAATATTTTGGCTGTTTATACGAGAGTAACTATGGCCAACATCGCGGAAACAGGCCTCTACAATTACCTTGTAGAGAGCAAAACACCTGGATTGAAAGAGAATGTAAAGCTGATCACCCTTAAAAAGGGTGCGCAGTTGTATGGCACATCAGAGCCATTTACAGACATTTTCGAGATCGTTTCAGGCGCTGTGAAACTGGGTGGTATTTCCGTTAAAGGAAAGGACTATATATACGAATTGGTAACTCCCGGCGAATTTTTCGGTAACCTGGCCCTGCTAAGCAACGACACTTTCTGCGAGTTCTGTAAAACCCTCACTGCCACACAGTTCCGCTCCTATAAAGTAGATTTCTTCAAACACCTCATGACGCATGATCCAAAAGTAGCAGAATGGTGTTTTGCCAAGATCGTTTACCGCTGGAATAAAACAGAGTCCATGCTGGCTAATATCCGTTCCTACGAGCCCAGGGAACGTATCCTCTTATTATATGCAGATCTCCATAAGAAGATCACCACAGCCGGCAACAGAGAGGTTTTTTTGAACAAGCTCATCACGTATAATGATATTGCAGACCTCACTGCAACAACCCGGCAACTGGCTGCGGACACTATTAAATAAGCGTCCCCAATACCCTGCTCCCCCTCGCTGTTAGCCCATACCCCCTCTTTTATGTAAGATTCTAACATCCGTAATGATTCGGTAACTATTTGGTCACCTTCCGGAAACCACCCCGCGTATTTCTTCTATTAACTTTGCATTCTCTCCATTTGACCTGGCATTTATTTCGAACGTTCTAATCAAAGACAAAGTTATGCGAAGAAACACGTTGTGTTTTGCAATGGCATCCCTATGCCTCTTATTTTCCACATTACCGGTGCTTGCACAGCAGCCAAAACAGGCAAAGTATGTAGTGCTGATCAGTATAGACGGGTTAAGGCCCGACTTCTATCTTGATCCTTCCTGGCCTACGCCCAACTTACAGTTCCTGAAGAACAACGGCACCTATGCAGAAGGTGTGCGTGGTGTTTTTCCAACAGTAACGTATCCATCACACACTACTATTATTACAGGCGCTATGCCTGCCCGTCATGGTATTTATTATAATACCATCTTTTCAGATTCCGGTTCCACCGGCACCTGGTACCGCGATGAAAAATATATTCAAACACCTACACTATGGGATGCCGTACACCAGGCGGGTATGACATCCGCTTGCCTGTCATGGCCCGTATCTGTTGGCGCTCCCATAGATTATAATGTGCCTGAATCCTGGGAAAGAGGCACGAACATCAATCCAAATGTAGCACCCGCAGGCCTTTGGGAAGAGATCCAGCAAAATGCCACCGGCAAACTCAGCTACAACCAGATGACACTGAACAACCTGGCGATAGATGAAAACCTCAGTCGCATGGCTGCTTACCTGTTGAAGAAATACAAACCGAATTTCACGACCGTACACATTGTTTGTGTAGATCATGCACAACATGAAACAGGCCGCAGCGGAGAAGAAGTGAGGAAAGCACTGGCCTCTGCAGACCATGCCGTGAGCAATATACTGGAAGCAGTAGAAGCCGCAGGCATTGCAGACAGCACCGCTATCATCGTTACCGGAGACCATGGTTTTGTAGATATCAACACAAGTTTCAATCCCAATGTATTGCTTGCCAGAAATGGATTGGGTGGTAAAGACTGGAAAGCCATGTTCCACAGCAGCAGTGGCTCTGCCTTCCTGCACCTGAAGAATAAAGGTGATGTAAAAACACTCGCTAAAGTACGTGCTATCATGGATAGCTTACCTGCATCTGTAAAAAGATTGTACCGCATCGTAGAAAAAGCAGAGTTGGATAAGATAGGCGCAGACCCCCATGCAGCATTCGCTATTGCTGCCATTGAAGGGGTATCTATTTCCGGCAGCGCCAACGGAGAACTGGTAAGAGCAGGCCGCGGCGGAACACATGGTTTCTTCCCTGAATTCGCACATATAGAAACAGGATTCATTGCATATGGTGCAGGCATCAGCAATGGTGTGGTAGTACCTAAAATGGGACTGGAAGATATCGCCCCCGTTATCGCTCATCTCCTGGGACTTCCTTTCACAGCGCCTGACGGCGTTTTATTACCCGGTATTATAAAGTCGCAGGGCCGCAGAGAAAACAGGCCTGTAGTGAACGGAAATATCAATGACACAAAATAAAAAATGATCAAACTTCTACATCTCAATTTTCAAACGACTATGGCTATGCTAACGAAGAAAACGTTACTCTACCTCCTGTGCATGTTCCTCCTGCCATTGGCAATGAACGCCCAGGTTACCTCAGGATTGGTTACAGGTACCGTAAAAGGCCCGGATGGAAAAGGCCTGGAAGGTGCCTCTGTTACCGTGATACACCAGCCTTCCGGAACACGTTCCGTAAACGTTACCCGTAAAGGCGGTTCATTCACGCTTACCGGTTTACGCGTAGGCGGACCTTACAACTTAAAGGTGGAATACATCGGTTACAAACCACAACTCGTAACAGACTTCCGCATTTTATTAGGTGAGCCTTATGATATCAACGTTACCATGAGTAATGAAGAAGCAAGGGAATTACAAGGTGTGAGCATCAAGTCTGTAAAGCGTAAAGCAGCTACAGAAAAGAGTGGTGCCTCTACTGTGATCGACTCCCGCCAACTGGCTAGTCTGCCATCCTTTAACAGGAGTATCACAGACTTCACCCGCTTAACACCACAATCCAATGGTGGTACTTCATTTGCAGGCAGAAGCGGATACTATAACAACCTGAAAGTAGATGGGGCTAACCTGAATAACAGCTTCGGATTAAATTCAGATCCATTACCCGGTGGTGGTGGTGAGCCTATTTCTTTGGATGCATTTGACGAGATCTCTGTAAACATTGCACCTGTAGACGTACGTCAGTCCGGCTTCACAGGTGCCGGTATCAATGCCGTTACCAAAAGCGGTACCAATGAATATCATGGTACTATTTTTACCTTTTACCGTGATCCTTCTATGAACGGAAGAAAAGTAGCTGATATCGTGTATGACAGAGCTACGGGTTCTTCTAAAAAATCATTTGGCGGCAGTTTCGGTGGCCCGATCATTAAGAATAAACTCTTCTTCTTCGTGAATGGAGAATATGAAGTGAACTCCGGTGCAAAGATCACTAACACAGTGCCAGACGGTAGCTTGCTGCCCGGTTCTAAGTCTTCTACACATATTGATTCGCTGGCAAAACTGTCTAAGTTCCTGAAGGATACCTATGGCTATGAAACCGGCGCATACGACAACTATCCCTCTGCTAAAAGAGACAACTACAAATACATTGTTAAATTAGACTGGAACATCAACAACCAGCATAAACTCACGGCGAAGTTCCAGGACTACGTGGGTAATGAAGAACCTTCTTCTATCAATGGTACTTCTATCATTGGTGGTGGTGGATTTTCCCTGCCGGGCTCTACTTCCGTATTGTCTACTTTGCCTAACAGCCGGATGAGCAACAGGTCTATGGCCTTTGCAAACTCTGTATACGGGTTCAAACATACCGTTCGTTCCGGTACGCTGGAACTGAACAGTAACTTCCGTAATATCTCCAACAGTCTGCTTGTAACAGTAAGCAAGATCCAGGATACAAGGGTTACCAACAGTGCTCCCTTCCCATTGGTAGATATCATGGATGGTACTGCTGTGGCGCATAACTACATGACCTTTGGTTATGAACCGTTCAGTTATAATAACGATGTGATCAATAAAGTTTGGAACGTTACAGACAACTTTTCTTACTACGTTGGTAAACATGCCATCACTGCAGGTTTCACTTATGAACACCAGATGGTAGGTAATATGTTCATGCCGGGTGCACAAAGTTATTATGTGTATAATTCGCTCAACGACTTTATGACACAGGCTGCTCCGCTTTATTATTCTTATGCCTATTCCATGGTGCCGGGTAAAAAAGCCGTGTACTCAGCAGAGCTGAATTATGGCCAGGCCTCCGTATATGTGCAGGACGAAATAAAAGTAACACCTAAGTTGAAGGTAACACTGGGCCTGAGAGCAGAAAGACCGGTATATACGCAGAAAGCACTGGAAAATCCTGCCATCACTGCCCTGACCTTCCCTGATAAGGACGGTAGCATGAAGCACTACGATGGTCAATGGCCTGGTGCGCAGATCAACTTCTCACCACGTATAGGTATGAGATGGGATGCATTGGGTGATAAATCCCTTGTTATCAGAGGTAGCATGGGTGTGTTCAATGGTTTGTCTCCTTTCGTATGGCTCACCAACATGCCAACCAACTCCGGTATGTATCAAAATGCCGTGGCTTTAAGGAACACCAATGCAGACGAAGCCAAGATCCTCGCAGATATGAAATTCGATCCTAATGTGGATGGATATGCCGGCCTTTTCCCTCCGGTAGCAGGTACTTCTATTCCTACCAATATCGTACTGGTAGATCCTAACTTCAAATTCCCGCAGATCTTCAGAACAGACATAGCTGTTGATAAGAACCTGGGTAATGGCTGGACGTTTACAGCAGAAGGTTTGATCACCAAGGATATCAACGCTGTGCGCATGCGTAATGGTAACCTGAAAGAAGCTACAGGTATTGCTGCAGGCCCTGATAACAGACCGCGTTACGTGTCTCCCAATGCTTCAGACCGTTATATTTATCCTTCTCTCGGATCAGCCGTGATAGTGGAAAATACCAGCAAAGGGTATTCTTACGCTTTAACTGCACAATTGAACAAAGCATTTGCTAAAGGTTTCTATGGTTCTATTGCCTATACTTTCACCGGAGCAAAAGACATCTCTGGTAATTCAGGTTCACAAGCCTACTCTATCTGGAACTCTAACCCAACCGTTGGTACTTCCAATGATATGGAAATGAACCCGTCTTCCTCAGTAGCCCGTCACAGGGTGATCAGCATGCTGTCTTACAGGATTGAATACCTGAGCCATGCTGCTACCACGCTGTCCCTCATCTACGAAGGATCTCCAAATGGCAACATTACTTACAGGCTCAATGGAGACATGAATGGCGATGGTAATAACCAGGACCTGATGTACGTTCCAAATAAAGCTACAGACCTTACTTTTGAAGCATACTCTGCTACCGTAAATGGCGCTACTATCAACTTTACGCCAGAACAGCAGGCTGCTGCCCTGGATAAGTTCATAAACAATTCTCCTTACCTGAGCAAACGCCGTGGTAAATATGCAGAAAGGAATGGTGGTATCTCTCAGTGGGGTAACGATCTGTCTGCCCGTGTAATGCAGGAGTTCTTCGTTAAAGTTGGCGCAAAGAGGCATACAATAACCCTCAATGCAGATATCAATAACGTACCTAACCTCCTGAACAAATACTGGAACATCCAAAAAGGAACCACTACTTCACAACCGCTGGCATTCAGAAGTTACAACGCAAATGGAATACCTGTTTACCGGATGCAAAGCACAGGCGGTCAACTGTACACCAATCCGTTCCAGACTACTTACAGTTCCGGCAACACATGGTCTATGCAGATCGGCGCACGTTATAGTTTCTAACCTATCATTACTATTAGCATGAAAAAGATATCATATTTATTACTCGTTGTTTTATTCGCTTCTTCCTGTGAGAAGAACAATGATTCTATTAAAGAAGAACTGGAAAAAGCATTACCTGTTATCC
This sequence comes from Chitinophaga sp. SYP-B3965, assembly GCF_009647655.1. Taxonomy (GTDB): domain Bacteria; phylum Bacteroidota; class Bacteroidia; order Chitinophagales; family Chitinophagaceae; genus Chitinophaga. The sequence goes on from NZ_WJFD01000001.1 coordinate 95,914, forward strand.
AGGTGACCAGCATGGGGCTGATGCTGCAAACAGGCCCTTTTGTACCTGCTGATGTGATCGGCGTTACATTTGGCGGCGCTATCACCAAAGCAAACCCCGGTACTGTGGATTTTGCCTGGTATGATGCTCCCTCTTCCGGTGCAGCTACCCGTATAGACAGTGTGCATTTCCCTTCATTTACTGAAAAGGCGGCAACGGCCAATGGAAATAACAGTGTAACAACTTCTTTCTACCCGGCCACTTACCCGAACACCAATTACTTTACAGGAACACTTGCATTAAAACTTACTAAATTACCAGTAGGAAATAAATCTTATACCCTGCGTATTTATGTTCGCACGGAAGATGGAAGCAAAGTGTCCACCTTCGCAGTAACGAAGTTCATTACAATGAAATAATTTCATATTCAAGACTGGATATGCGTTGTGCAAGCAACGCATATCCTTTTCATTTATTCGGCTTATGAGATCTGCCAGCACACTTTTACTGCTCCTGCTTATTACTTTTTCCGCAGGAGCCCAGCAACTGAATTTTAAGACAACTCAGCAACTGCAAAAATTCCTTTCGTATGGAAAGGTCCGTTACCCATTGGTCAGCGCCCACCGCGGTGGTCCTGAAAAAGGATTCCCGGAGAATGCACTGGAAACATTTCAGCACAGCAGTCTTTCACAGCCACTGATCATTGAATGTGATATTGCACTGAGCAAAGATTCCGCATTGGTATTAATGCATGATAACCGGCTGGACAGAACCTCCACCGGAAAAGGCAATATCGGAGACTACACCTGGGAGGAACTGAAAAAATTCTACCTGAAAGATAATGATGGAGATACCACCACCTTCCGCATCCCTTTACTGGATGATGTACTATTATGGGGAAAAGGCAAAGTGATCTTTACACTGGATGTTAAACGCGGTGTGCCTTATGCAAAAGTGGTAGAAGCAGTACGCCGCTGCAAAGCAGAACCCTGTTCTGTGATCATCACCTATAATGCAGACCAGGCAGCAGAAGTATCCAAACTGGCGCCAGACCTGATGATCTCTGCCTCTATACAAAAGAAAGAAGACCTGGCCCGGTTAAACAGTTACGGTGTTCCCAATGACCGCCTCGTAGCCTTTATCGGTACACGGGAGGCTGATGCGGAATTTTATCAATACCTGCATGAGAACAAGATCCTTTGCATTCTGGGTACTATGGGCAACTTAGATAAACAGGCCATTGCAAGAGGAGATAAAAGCTATTACGAATATGTGGAACACGGAGCGGATATTCTGTCTACAGACAGACCGCATGAAGCCGGCGCCCAACTGCAAGAATATATTAAAAGCCACAAGAAATGAGATATATGATACTGCTGCTCTTGTTGAGCAACATCGCCTTTAGCCAGGATACAACACAATATAAAGTAGAAGGTCGCCATAACAGCGCCGCCGCACAACAACAGCCTTATGTGATACTGATCTCCGCAGATGGTTTCCGTTATGACTACGCAGAGAAATACCAGGCGGAACATTTGCTGGAATTAGGTAAGGAAGGGGTAAAAGCGGCATCTATGATCCCCTCTTTCCCCAGTGTAACATTCCCTAACCATTACAGCATTGCTACAGGGCTTTATCCTTCTCATCACGGTATTGTGAACAATACTTTTTATGATCCGGGAAAAAACGAAAACTATTCCATGGGTAATAAACCCAAGGTAAGGGATGGTGCCTGGTATGGCGGTACACCTTTATGGGTACTGGCAGAACAGCAGCAAATGGTGAGTGCCAGCATGTTCTGGGTAGGGTCTGAAGCAGATGTGAAAGGAGTTCGTCCTTCTTACTATTATAATTACAGTGAAAGGATACCGATGGAAAGCAGGATCAAAGCTGTAAAAGACTGGCTCACTTTGCCGGAAGATCAACGCCCTCACTTCATCACTTTCTATGTATCAGAACCAGACCATGCAGGGCATCGTTTTGGCCCTGAAGCAATAGAAACTGCACAAGCCGTGAGAGAAGTTGATTCTATCATCTACCAGTTAACAGAAGCAGTACGAACAACAGGCCTTCCTGTCAATTTCATTTTTGTATCAGATCATGGAATGACTGCTGTGGACAGAGAACATCCGCTGCCAACACCTGCCGCCATAGATACCAATAAATTCCTCATTCCTGCTTCCGGCACTATGATGGTCTTACATGCAAAGGATAAGACAGATATCCAACCCTTATATGAAACTTTGAAGAAAGAAGAAGCACATTATAAAGTATACCTGAAAACCAACGCACCTGCTGAATTGCATTACAATGATACAGACGACAGGATGAACAGGATCGGGGATATCTTACTGATCCCGGAATGGCCTTATGTTTTCTCTACACGCAAACCCGGTGCCGGGCATCATGGATTTCCGCCTTTGCAGGTAAAAGACATGCATGCCACTTTCATGGCATGGGGCCCTGCGTTTAAAGAGCACATGAGCATACCTTCTTTTGAGAACGTAAATGTATACCCGCTGATTGCAGAAATATTAAAACTAAAGATCACAGAACCGATAGACGGCCGCAAAGAAGTACTGCATAACATTTTAAAGTAAAGCACATGAAAAAAGTAATCATATATCTCGCCACCGCATTATTCATCACAAGCGTTTCCGCACAGGAATTCCGCCCCGGCATGTTATACACACCGGATTACAAACCCGGGGATACGCTGAAAGTGATGGCCTTCAATACAGAGAACCTTACGGACCTGAAGGATAACCTGTACATCAACAACCGCATGGAAGATGCTGCTGATAAAAAGAAAGAAGAAAAAGCAGCATTGTTATCCAAAGTGATCAAAGCAGCCAATGCAGATATCGTGCTGATCTCTGAGTTTGAAACCGTTGCTTATCTCCGTGAGCTGAGCCAGAAATTTGACTGGGGATACAAATACTTTGCTACCTCAGAAAGTCAGACCTGGTACCAGAACACCATGATCATGAGTAAAGTGCCCATTGGTACTTTCCGTACGTATGGCTCCATCTATTCACCCATCGTAGGAGAGAAGGATGAACAGGGGAAACCCGCCATGCAGATCAATATCAATTCCCGGATGTGGATCGGAGAAGTATGGCCTACACCTGATCAGCGTTTATATCTCTGCGGTGTGCATTTAAAAGCAGGCAGGAATAAAAGCGATACCGCTACCCGGATAGGACAAACGCAATTGCTGAAAGGAGAATTCGAACGCATCGTGAAAGCAGACAAGAAAGCCTGCATCCTCATGGCAGGAGACTTTAACTCTACACCGGAAAGCCGCGAATTTAAAATGTTGCAGGAAGGCAGTAAAAGAGCCCGCCTGATAGATCCGCTGGCTGGTACCACCGTATATTCTCACCCTGCCGGTAATCCCCGCTGGAGGATAGACCACATGGTGTACAATAAGAACCTCGCATCCCGGATAGTACCCGGCAGCACTGGCCCGGCTTATATCCTGAGCAAACAGGAAATGGCGGAGATGAGTGATCATCTGCCTGTTGTTACAAAGATACTGTTACACTAATCAACCATAAGGGGCCGGGGACTTCTCCGGCCTTCTTATTTCCTGCCGCCCGGAGTGTATTCCAAACAACGGTACACCAGGAATATTCTGTCCCCCTTTGCCACAATAGGGGGAAGCGGTTGCACAGTAACGAAGTATTTCCGGAGCGTATCGGCAAAGCGATTTTCATCTGTAGCGTCCCCTATCTCAGAATTAATGAAAAGCGCATTCCTGCCTGCCAGGTCATTTACATTCGTTCCTACATAGTCAAACTGCAAAGCCTTGCGCCCAAGGATGTTCTGGCCATAGACCATTTCATCCATATAGAAATTAAGCACGGCACTGGTCTTATAATCATCCGCAGAAAAAACGAAATCAGCCGGGTATTCTTTCTTCAGGGAGATGACAGACTTCGCCATTTCGTCCCATCCCAGCCACACATCATCAGAGTTCACCGGCACCGGGTAAAAGACCAGCTCAATAGCCAGCGCCACATGTACCACCACAGCAAAGATCTGCTGCCAGCGGATATACTTCTCAGCAAAGTAAATACTCACCCAAATAATACCACTGATATAAGCAGGCATCATCCAGTTTATTTTCACCCAGTAAATGGGAGAGATCAGGAAGAACAATAGGAAAAGAGGCAGGAAGAAACAAAGCAGGAATAACTGCTCCGCCGTTACTTTTGCCATACGCCGAATGGTTTTATACAGCAACACCCATAAGGCAAAGAAAAGCACCGGCATCAGGATAGCAGCCTGGTGGCCAATTACACCCAGCACATCCAGGGGCCTCACCTGAATACCTTCCACACGGCCTGAAGATTGGAAACGGAAGGAGGCGAAATTATGCTGGATGTTCCAGATGATCACCGGACTACTCACCAATACCATCAGCAGCAGCGCGCCCCATAACCAGGGAGATAATAACCATTTCCGGTGTTTTGCCGATAACACTAAGTAAAGCAACAATCCCGCAGGCAGGAAAACAGCCGTGTATTTACTGTCAAATGCCAGGCCCATCATGAGGCCTGCCAGGAGCCAGTATCCTTTCTTTTCCAGGAATACCGCCCTGTACAGGAACAGGAGGGAAAGCGTCCAGCAAAGCATTAAAGGAACATCAGGTGTGGATACGAGGGAAAGGATGGTGACCATCAGTGTGGAAAACATGACCACCAAAGCATTGGCCGCCCGGCGACGGCTCAGGAAATGAAGGCAAAGGTGATAAAAAGCGATCACCGTTCCCAAAGTGGTCAGGGAATCCGCCAGTTTCACAGCGTAGGCTTTATTCCCCAATACAGTAGTAAAAGCCTTTAGCAGCCAGGCAATAGCAGGAGGGTGATCATAATAGGAAAGTGCCGGATGCTCTCCGTAAAAATGATAATACGCGTCCTGGGGCATCAGGCCCATGGCGCCTATAAATATAAGCCGCAATACTAAAATAAACAGCGCAGTGAACAGTAAAACCTTATTTCCCTTAATGTGCGCGATCAGACCTGCCTTCTCCATAATTGGTTGTCAAGATAAAAATTATTATTCCATTCTTCACTGTAATGAGATGACCTCCTGTTGTTTATAGACGAATCCGCATAGATTGGCACGAAGTTTAGCCGGTTTATATATGAAAAAGAGCGCTCCAGGCAAATTGGCTAAGATACCTGCAACTATCAGTCCAATGCTCGCCACACTGGTGAATAAACCGGTGGAGGGCGAGGGCTGGTTGTTTGAGGTTAAATGGGACGGCTACCGGGCCATTGCCATAAAGGATGGCCGGAAAACAGCACTGATCTCCCGTAATAACAAATCATTCAATGATAAGTTCTATCCCGTTTACGAAGCCGTAAAAGAATGGGATATCCGCGGCGTGGTGGATGGAGAGATCGTGGTGTTGAATGATGCCGGCCGCTCTGATTTTGCATCCCTGCAAAACTGGCGGAGTGAAGCAGACGGTACGCTCATCTATTATGTATTTGATCTGTTATGGTTGGATGGGAGAGACCTCACCGCAGAACCCTTATTAACACGCAGGGAATTATTAAAGCAGCAACTGCCACCCGATGGCATCATCCGCATGAGCGAAAGTTTTCACACCCCGGTAAAGCAATTGCTGGAAGCGGGCAGAAAGATCGGATTGGAAGGGATCATTGCAAAAAAAGCAGATAGCACCTACCATCCCGGAGATCGTACAAAAGAATGGCTGAAAATTAAACTCAGTAAACGGCACGAAGTAGTGATCGGTGGTTTTACAAAGAATGAAGGCTCCGCAAAAGCATTCAGTTCTTTATTGGTAGGTGTTTACGAAGGAGGCAAATTCGTTTATACGGGAAAGGTAGGAACGGGTTTTTCAGATAAGCTGCAAAAGGAAATGATGGCAAAGTTCCGCCCGCTCATCACGAAGAAGATGCCTTTCTCATCTTTACCGGATGTGAACAAACCCTCCCGCTTCAGGCCCAATCCGCCCAAAGCAGAGGCTACATGGCTGAAGCCACAGTTAGTATGTGAAGTGCATTATGCAGAAATAACCGCAGATGGTGTAATGCGCCATCCTTCTTTTGAAGCGCTGCGGGAAGATAAAAAGGCGAAAGAAGTATTTAGGGAAAAAGCATCACCCATCGTAAAAAGCAAACTGCTGAAAGCGCCGGAAGAACAGGGCCGGAAAACATTCCTGAACCCCGCTGAAGTAACCCAGGTGCGGAAAGTAAAAGGGCATGAGTTAAAGTTTACTAATCTAAACAAGATCTTCTGGCCCAAAGAGAAATACACCAAAAGGGATATGCTCAACTATTATTACCAGGTAGCGCCCTACATCCTGCCATATCTGAAAGACCGTCCGCAGTCCATGAACCGTTTCCCGAATGGCATCACCGGAAAGAGTTTTTACCAGAAGGATATAACAGGCAAAGCGCCGGAATGGGTGCAGCAATTCCCTTATCATACCAGCGATGGAAAAGATAAGAACTTCCTGGTGGTAGATGATGAAGCCAGCCTGTTGTATATGGCCAACCTGGGCGCCATTGAAATGAACCCATGGAACAGCCGCATCCAAAAACCGGATCATCCTGACTGGTGCCTGATAGACCTTGATCCTACAGAGAAGAACTCCTTTGAACAGGTGATTGAAACTGCCCGGGTAACGAAACAGGTGCTGGATGCAATAGGTATAACTGGTTATCCTAAAACTTCCGGTTCCACGGGCATTCATATTTACATACCCCTCCAGGCAAAATACACCTACGATGAATGCCAGCTTTTCGCCAAATGGATAGCTGCCCAGGTGCATCATGAACTGCCGCGTTTTACCAGTATTGAACGTATGACGCGTAACAGAACGGGTAAGTTGTATGTGGATTATTTACAGAACAGGCCCAAGGCCACACTGGCCGCTCCCTATTCTTTACGTCCTAAACCCGGCGCAACGGTATCCATGCCTTTGCATTGGGAGGAAGTGAAGAAGGGATTAAAGATGAAGGATTTTACGATCAACAATGCGCTGGAACGCATCAAAAGCGAAGGAGATATTTTTAAACCGGTGCTTGGCCGGGGCATTCAACTGAAGAAAGTACTAAAGGAATTTGAACTTAAACAGTGACGCCATGAAAAGGAAACTGATCCATGTTACACTCATTGCCCGCGCTGACGACGGTATATGGTACATATGCGCAGAGCTTTTTGCCAAGGGGCCGCATAAGATAAAACTTGTATCAAGCACGGTGATGCCATTGCTGGATGTGAGCGACCTCGTAAGAAAAATATATGGCATGGAAAAAGATCCGCTCATCAATTTAAACTGACCGGATTTTGATTATTAGCGTATAAGCTATATTTTACCACCATGCTTTTAAGATTCAAAATTTGCCTGCTTGTACTTTGCAGTATCTGCTTTACTGTTCAGGCACAAACGAAATACCGCCTGTTCATTATTGGCAACAGCTTTTCCCAGAATGCCGCTTCATTTCTGCCGCAACTCACTAAAGAGGGTGGCATAGATCTGGAACTGGGTCGTGCTGAATTAGGGGGCTGTTCACTGGAACGGCACTGGAAACTGGTGGAAACCGCAGAAAAGGATACTTCAGACCCTGCCGGTAAAGCCTACGGCGGTAAATCCTTGCGCCAGCTGCTTTCTCAGGGTACCTGGGATATGGTCACCATCCAGCAATATTCCTTGCTCTCCGGTGATCCTGAAACATATCGCCCCTATGCGCAAAAACTATACGATTTTATCAAGACCATACAGCCCAACGCAAAGATCTTTATTCACCAGACCTGGGCGTACCGCAATGATGCCAAAGAATTTGGAAAGATAATGGGAGCGGAGCGGGCGAAGGATGCCAAAGAAATGCACCAGCATGTAAGGGCTGCTTACCATACCATTGCTAAAGAACTAAATCTTACCATCATTCCCGTGGGAGATGCCTTCAGTGCCATCACTACAAGCCCAACCTGGGGTTATAAAAAAGATACCACCTTCAATTATGAAACGCCGGTATCACCCGCTTTGCCGGACCAAACAAACTCCCTGCATATGGGCTACCGCTGGCTGGACGGCAAGCTGAGTTTTGATGCCAATCATGCCAACAGGGCAGGTTGCTACCTGGGATCACTTGTTTGGTACCAGACCTTGTTTGGCGGAAATGTGAAAAAGGTAAAGTTCAAACCGGAAGAGGTATCTGATGCTATGGCCAAGCAATTCAAGAAAGTAGTGAGGGCTTTGCAGTAGGATAGTTTCACAAAAGCGATGACACGCTCCTGGCTGGAGGTTGGCCGCTCAGCAAAGGGCGGATTTTTTTCTTCTTTTGGGAAGGCGTTTTTTTAAATTTAAGACCCTGCGTTAGATTGTTGTTTTTTTTAAAAAAAACAACAATCTCCAAGCCCCGTGTTAATTACCTTTGCGCCATAACGCCGCCGAATACCGTTTTCAGGAGTTCGGTTACACGTGCCGCCGGGTCTCTGCGTATCTTCTGTTCCTCTAATCCTACTTCATGGAAGATGCCATCTACCGCTCTTTCCGTAACGTAAGCGGTAAGGTCTGTATTCACAGGGCTGGAAGAAAATTTATTGTACACGGAAAATACATCCGCCCAATACTTGGTAGCATCCACTTTACTCAGCGCGTTGCTGATAGCAGGGCGGAAGGCACTGGTTAAGGCAGCCGTTGTTTTTTGTTTAAAGTAATTGGTGGCCGCAAAATCCCCGCCTCTCAGGATACCGAGCGCATCCGTGATCGTCATCTGTCGGATCGCATTCACGAAGATGGGTGTGGCAGATTTAGCCGCTTCTTCCGCACCACGGTTCATAGCCAATACTGCCTTATCTACTACACTCCCCATACCCAGGTTCCGTAAAGTAGATTCCACTTTCTGTGCTTCCGGTGGCATCAGTATCTTCAATACGGCATTAGAGAAAAAGCCATTGGTGGCAGAAAGCCGGTTGGTACTGTTTTGTGTGCCAATGGTCAGCGCTTCTTTTAATCCCGCAGCAATTTGCATGGTGTTGGCGCTGCCTGTAGTAGTGGTAGGTGGAAGCGAATTCAGTATCTGCTGTGTGGTTTCACAGCCAGTCAAAAAAAGAAGGATGCAGGCGAAGTACCAGTTTTTCATAATAGCAAATATACATCATAGCAATCCTTCCGGCTAGTTTTTGCAGAACCGCCATGGTAGCTTCATCCTTGCTTAATCCTTGCTTCGTGTTGCACGCCAGAGCGGGTTTAAGCTACTTTGAAGCAAGGATGAAGCAAGGATTAGACATGCTTCAATATGAATTTTAAGGAACCACTGGTATTTTCAGGAATAAGATATTAGTTTAGCATGAGAAAATTCATTTATATGAAAAGCAAGGTTTTCAGAAAGTTCCTGGAATACATTTACAACAATTATGTGGGTAATTTTTTAGGGTTTGTGATAGGGATGGCATCCACCCGCCTGGTATCTCATTTCTTTACCACCCGCAGCATCAGGAACCTATGGGGCCTTGCCACACACAAAACAGTGATCAACAAGCAAACCTATACCAACCTGGAATGGACCATTTCCATCGTCATCGGTTTTATCGTATTTGAGATCGTTTCCAAATGGCTGAAGAGAAAGCTGGCGGAGATGTTGCCAAAATATAAGTGGACCAGATGGATGGTGGATGGGGAAGAGAAACCGGTGCCTTCCGCTTAAGGCTGCCTTAAGCTTTTTACATAATCAGCCAGCACAGCCAGTTCCTCTTCAGAAAACTTCTTTTTAAACGATGGCATCGGGCCTTTTCCTTCCCGGATCTGTTGCACAATAGCCATGGTTTCCAGGCTGCTCACCTTTAGGTTCTTAGCACCCAGGAAACCTTTGGTGCCATCATTCCCGTGGCATACTTTACAGTTCTTCTTGTAGAGTGCGTCTCCGGCTACAGGTGTTTTATTGCTCAGGATCAATATGGCTAAAAGTGGCAGGATAAAAAGTAAGTATCGCATCGTGTTTGTTTTTATTTGATACAGCAAAAAAACGATACTTCCACCTCCGGAAATAGAACAAAACCGACAGACCGCATTAGTAGTAATTTCTCCCTTTATTAGTGAAAATTGCCTGTTCCTTGAAAGCCCGCCGGGAAAGCCTTACTTTAATTTTCTTAATTACATTCCCGTTATGAAAATGCAATTCTTATCACTACTGGCCGTAGTTGCTTTACTTCCATGCCTGGCAACAGCACAAGCCAAAAGCGAATGGGTATACCCCGGCGCAGGTCAAAAACTCACTTACAAAACACTGGAAAAAGGAGACCGGATCATGGACTTCTCTTATGCCGGATACATGGGTGGCGGTGTACGGATTCCTTCACCACCTGTAAAAATTACCTTAAGCCCGGTAGAGGGAGATAACTCCGCTGCTATCCAGCGCGCCGTAGATGAGATAGCTGCCATGAAACCGGAGAACGGTTTCAGAGGCACGGTATTACTAAAGCCCGGTGTATATAATTGCGACAACACGATCCTGATCAATACCAGTGGAATTGTGGTACGCGGAAGCGGCCCGGGTGAAAATGGCACCCTGCTTAAAATGACAGGTGAACCGCATGTTTGCTTCTCTGTTCAAAGCAGGGTGAATATTAAGAAGGAAGGCACGCCGGTTATGATAACAGACAATTATGTTCCCTCCGGGTCCAATAGCTTTCACCTCTCTGATGTTACCGGCCTTGCCGCCGGAGACCTGATCCAGATCAGCCGCCCGATAACTCCTGCCTGGGTAAAATTCATGGGAATGGATGGCCTGGTACGGGATGGCAAAAAACAAACCTGGATGACCGGAGAGATCACCGTGGAGCGCGTGATAAAAAAGATAGAAGGCCGCAAGGTAATTGTAGAACTTCCCCTCACAGATAGTTATGATGCCGCTTATCTCAGCGCACCGGGTGTGTCTGTCGTAAAGGTCACTACAAGCGGAGAGATCTCACAGATAGGTCTTGAAAACTTCCGCATCGGTTCTCCTGAACAATCCGGCACCATTAATGAAAAGTCACACAAGGCATTTACGATCCGCGGTGCATCAGATGCATGGGCGAGGGACATAGATGTTTTTAATACCGTAAACAGTATCAGCGTATCCGATGCTAAACGTGTTACACTGGAACGGATCAACATCTCTCACCAGACGCCCACCAAAGGAGCCGCCAAACCAGCTGACCTGAATGGCAGCGGCGCACAGATCCTTTTTAATCAGTGTAATATCCAGGGAGATAATGTGTTCTTTTTTGCTACCGGTGCAAAAGTATCCGGCCCCATTGTTTTGCTGAACTGCACTTTCCGTGGTAATGGCTGGATACAACCACATCAGCGCTGGGCTACCGGTGTATTGATAGACAGGTGTAATGTACCGGATGGAGGAATTGATTTTATGAACCGTGGTATTATGGGCTCAGGGCATGGATGGTCTATTGGATGGGCAGTGGCCTGGAATTGCAAAGCTAAAACATATCTTAACCAGCAACCGCCGGGAGCCACCAATTGGGTGATAGGCAGCCAGGGAGAGAAAACAAAGCGACCTATTCCTTTTGAAACAATGGATAAGCCCGCTCTGCCGGAAGGGTATTATGATGCGCATGATACGCCGGTGGCACCATCCAGTCTTTATCTTGCGCAGCTTTCTGAGCGGCTGGGAGAACAGGCTGTGAAGAATATAGGGTATTAAATAAAAAACGGCCAGATAACTATCTGGCCGTTTTTTATTTTAGTATCATACCCAGGATCCCTTCATTTTCTATGATCATCATCCCATGCCTGTCCTCCGTAATTCCTTCCTGTAATTTATAAGTATAAGTAGGTACGGTTCCATTCATCACCGTAGGCAGGTACACAAACTGGAAGTTGTTGCAGCTTTCTTTAAGTGCTTCTCCCACTTCAATAATGTGTGTTGAAATAATAAAAGAACAATTCCTGTTTTCAGAAAAAGCTGCCGATACCGATAAGGTAGCATCGTGCGCATCTTTCACATTCGTGCCTTTGAATAGTTCGTCAAAAATAACCAGCAGGTTCTTCCCGGTGCTTACTTCTTGTGCTACCTTTTTTACACGCAATACTTCCGCATAAAAATGACTGTAACCCAGGCTCAGATTATCCGGTACATTGATGGAAGAATAGATACCATCCTTCACGGAGAATTCCATTTTTTGTGCAGCCACAGGGAATCCCATATGTGCGAGATACAAGGATATGCCGAACGATTTCATGAACGTGGATTTCCCGGCCATATTAGCGCCGGTTAAGAAGATCACGTTGCTGTTCCCGTCTGCTGCAATGTTATTCGTTATCCCTTTATCCAAACGGGGATGATAGAGGCCGGTTACCCGGATAATGTTTTTGTCCGCAGGCAAAGCCTGTGCATAATTGAATCCTTTCGCAACAGCTATCGCGGATACAGAGATGTACACATCCAGCAGGTATACTGCCTGCATGATCTCCTTTACTTCCCGGTTCAGTTTATGCCGGATCAAACGATCATATTTCAGCAGGTTGAACAGGGAGAGTTCTGCTGCAGCAACCGGGATATTTTGCAGGGTGCGTTTCACAGGATCCCAATCCGGTTGATCTATATCCTGCAAAAAAGTTTTCAGGGTCTGCAACAATTTTAGTGTGGCTTTAAGGCCTTCCGTGAGTTGCTCATACGCAGCTGGTAATCCGATATAACTTTGCAGTTTCATTTGCAAAATATTTCCGCCGGAGCTCAGATAAGCAGCTGCAACATCCACCTGCTCGCCCGTGAAAGGGAATAGGAAGGCTTTGTCGCCAAAGTACCGGAACATACTACTGCGGTGGTTAATGGCTTCTGCATCAGTAAGCGGAAACTGGAACATTTGCTCCAGCTGCTTTTCACCACCACGTGTTTTTACACCTCTGAAAAGATGCAGGATACTGCTGTTATTGTATTTACCGATCAGGTTCAGATCATCCAGTGTTTGTTTATCTGCAATAAAACTCATATCACCCTGCTTTTAAGAATATCAATAATGCCTTCGTTGTTGATGATCACCATGCCATGCCGGTCCGCCGTGATGCCGGAGACCAGCTTATGCGTATAAACAGGTTTATTCCCATCCATCAGCGTAGGCAGGTAACTGAAGTTGATATTATCGCACTGTGCTTTCAACACTTCTCCAGCTTCAATGATGTGTGTGGAAATAACGAACATGGAATTCCGCTTTTGTGCAAAAGCAGCGGTAATAGCTACCGTAGCTTCATATGCATCCTTTACATTGGTACCACGGAACAGTTCATCGAAAATAACGAACAGGTTTTTTGACCGCCCCAGTTCCGCCGCTACTTTTTTCAGGCGCAGTACTTCCGCATAAAAATGACTGTAACCCATGCTGAGATTATCCGGCAGGTTGATGGTGGTGTACATGCCATCCCTGACAGAGAATTCCATATGCGCCGCCGCCACAGGGAAACCCATGTGTGCAAGAAAAACAGCAATGCCCAGGGATTTCATGAAAGTAGACTTGCCGGCCATATTGGCGCCGGTAAGAAAAACAATGTTCTGCGTTGGTGTAATGTGTAAGGTGTTGGCTATCGGATTATCCAGCTGTGGATGATACACACCTTCCAGCCGGATAACATGTTCCTCGTTGCTCAGTGCAACAGGAAAAACAAAATTACGTGTAGCGGCCACCGTAGCTACGGAAATATATACATCCAGGTGGTAGATGCGGTAGAATAGTTTCCTGATCTTATCCCGGTATACATATCGTAACACCTGGTCGCAGGCGGCAGTTCTCTCATAGGAGAGTTTGCCGGCTGCTGCTTCAGGCAATATACGTGCAAGGTCTGGCTCTGACAGAATGCTGTTGATCTCTTTTATTTCCGTGCTGTAAGGAGTGTCCGCAGTGCCCAGTGATTGTACAAAATCCCTGAGTATGGCCAGGATAGTGCCGGTGGCAGCAACGCCTTCGCTCACCTGTTTAAATGCAGAATCCGCACCGAGCAGGTTGTTGAGTTTCCTGCTGAGTGTATTATCCTCCTGCGTTAGTTTGCTTCTTGTATCCGTACCGGAGAGGTATTGTTCTGCTGCATCAAAGAGGCCGCCGTTGAAAGGGAACGTAACCTTAATGGCTGCAAAGTACCGGATCAGTTCACTGCGGCGGTTAATTTCTGCAACGGTAGATAAGGGGCACTGAAACATATGTTCCAGTGCTTCAGCGCCACCGCGGGTAGCAGTGCGGTTAAAAATGGCATAAATGGAATGACCGTTCCGCTTACCAAAAATATTCAGGTCATCCAGGGTTTGCTTATCAGTTATAAAGCTCATACTTCTCAGAATAAAGGCGCAGCCCATGCTGCGCCATATAAAATTTATCTGCCTCTGCGGCGTATCCAGATGATCAGCCCGATAGCGGCCAGTACGCCCGGCAGCAGCCAACGCAGGAAGATGATGGATGTTTTTAATCCCTTATCCCGGATGGTGAGTGATGTATCCGGAGATGCTTCACGGCGCATATCTACCGGTGCTTCATTATCTGATAACCAGGAGAAGGATGCGTCGCTCAGCGAGAAATTGGAAGCACGCACATTGCGGGCCATGCCCAGTTCGCCATTGCTCAGCCAATCCGCATCACCGGTTACAATGATGTGTTGCTCCCGGTTGTTCACTTTGCGGGAGAGGGCCAGCACAACAGGGTAAGGTTGCATGATCTCTCCCACAGCCGGATTGCAGATAGCGGAATCATCCACAAAGTTGGTGGTCTCCAGTTCATTCCAGCTATTTGTGGAATCAGAAGTAAAGAGTGTTTTTACAGCATATCCTTTATCGGTTGTAAAGCTGAGGCCAGCTGCTGTAGGCATCGTAGCTACTACTTTGTTTTTCGCCATATCTTCCAGGAAATAGGAAAATGCAGCGCCTTCGCCTGTGGGTTTCACCGCCAGCACGTTGGCTTGTAATTTAGTAGAATGTTTTACCAGTACACCGGGCATGAATTGTACACCCAATTGTGCTGTAACAGTATTCATCTGTTCCTGGCGGCCAGGTTCGCCTGCTATCAACAGGTTCCCCCCTTTGGTGATATAAGCCTGCAGGTTAGCCATTTCAGTTTCCGTCATGGCCTGTTTCATTTCCGCTATCACCAGTATACGGATACTGTCTGGCACTGGTTTTTCCAGTGATACATCCGTAAAATCAAAACCATTGTTGATCAGTGCATGGCGGAAAGTTTTTTCCTGTGTAAACTTTTTGTAGCCACGATCGTTCTCACCATTGCTTTCCCTTTCTCCATGTCCTGTTACAAAACCTACCACCGGCAGGTCTGTTACCAAACGCTTAAAGGCAGCCGTGATCTCTGCTTCCGCAGGGTACCGCATGAGATCATCATACACCCGCAGGAAGGTTTTTTTACCGTTTGCCCGTTCAATAACACGCACCAGCCGGTAGTCTTCACCTGCAAGATCTACTTTGCCGGTTATCTCTTTGTAAGGCGCAATTTTGAAGTCCCAGTCATAGATCTGGGCCATGGTATCGATACGCTGCTTATCACTAAGTTTAGGGTATTGCTTATCCAAAAAGGAATTGTTCCCCTTGTGGTAGTAATACACATACTCCATCTTCATCTCAGGTTTGAAGCGCAGGTATTGATCAAAACGTTCCACATCCATCTTGTAATAAGCAGGCAGGGCCATGGAATACGTCTGGTCCAGCATATTAACATAGGTGGTGATGGTTACATCACCCGTTAATTTTTTCAGTACTTCCTGGCTGTTTTGGGTAAGCGTATTCACCTTCATGGCAGTACTGTCGTACACAAACTTCAGCGATGGTTTAGCACTGAAATACCCGATAAGCATGGTAATGGCAATGATACCCGCATA
This sequence comes from Chitinophaga sp. SYP-B3965, assembly GCF_009647655.1. Lineage (GTDB taxonomy): Bacteria > Bacteroidota > Bacteroidia > Chitinophagales > Chitinophagaceae > Chitinophaga. The sequence continues at coordinate 111,746 of NZ_WJFD01000001.1, forward strand.
ACGTGCAAAGTTAACACCACGTGGGCTTTTTTGCCGCCCCTGTTGGAGCTTCAGGATAGAAAGACCCAGGAACAGGCAGATCACCAGCAGGAAGTATAAGAAATCTTCCGTTGTGAATAAACCTGCTATGAAAGTATTGGCACGGCCGGAAATAGCCAACCAGTAAGTAATATCCCTTACAAATGGAATATCCTGCCACATGCCTTTCATAAAATTAAGTACAGCAAACGTAGCCAGTGTACCGATAGCTGCTACTACTGCATAAGTAGTAAGGGAGGACATGAACAGCCCGATAGCCGCATAAGCGCATATCAGCAGGTACAGGCCCAGCAGGCCGGTCAGGATGGCCGGAACATCTGCCGCGTGAATAATGCCGATAGCATGCAAACTGAAAATGCCCAATACTCCCACCAGTGCCAGGCCGTATATCATCAGTGCCAGGTATTTACCCAGTATGATCTGCGTGTTGGTGAGCGGAGAAGAGTATAATAATTTAATAGATCCACTGCTGGTTTCCCGGCTCATGATCCCCATGGTGAGCAGGGGAATGTAGAGGTAAAGATACCCCAGCATAGAAGTGAACAACCCACGCTGACCAGCAAACGTACCCAACGTTGCACTTGTGAGTGGCCAGTTCATGATCTGCAGTTTCACCTGGCCGTTTAACCTTTCCAGGTACAGCACGCCCGCCTGGATAGCCAGCACCACAAGAATGAACCAGGCCACAGGGGAGAAGAACAGCGTTTTTAATTCGGTCTTTGCTAATTTATAGATTGTCTTCATGATTTCTTTTTGGTGAATTCCGCAAACACAGTTTCAAGAGAGTTCTTCTCTGTTGAAACTTCTACCAGCCGCCAGTTCAGTTGAATACTGGCCGCTACGATCAGCTCGATGGTTTCCTGCGTATCTGCCGCATGGATCCTGAACTTAGTACGACCCATCTCTTCTACTTCCAGCACACCTTCTAAACTTTGCAATACTTCAATCCTTGGAGGATTGAGGAGCGATAAGGTTAGAGTGGAAGGCTGTACAAAACTGTCAAACTCTTCCAGCGGACCGGAGAAGGTGATCCCACCTTCATTGATCAGCCAGATATGATCGCACAGCGCCTGTACTTCCTGCAGGATGTGTGTGGATAATACAACCGTTCTCTCTTCTGCGATCTCCCTGATCAGCCCGCGCACTTCCAGGATCTGGTTAGGGTCCAGGCCATTGGTAGGTTCATCCAGTACCACAAAATCCGGTTTATGAATGATGGCCTGTGCAATACCCACCCGTTGCTGGTAACCACCGGAAAGGTTACGCAATAACCTTTTGGCGTAATGGCTTACCTGGCATTTGCCCATCACTTCTTTCACCGCACCTGCAACAGAAGCACTGTTCATTAACCGCATATTCGCGCAGTGTGTGAGATATTCTTCCACCGTCAGGTCCGGGTTCAAAGGAGGCTGCTGCGGTAAAAAGCCAAGATGTTTTTTAGCGTTTACAGGGTCCTTGCGGAGATTGATGCCTTTGATGAAAACTTCTCCTTCTGTCTGGCGTAATACACCACACATGATATTCATAATGGTGGATTTCCCGGCGCCATTGGCGCCGAGCAATCCGTAAATCCCATTCTTGGTTAATTCGAAATTAATATCCCTGATGGCCCATTGCACGCTGTAGCGGTGCGACAGGTTTTCTACTTTCACTATTGACATAAATATGGATTAATTCGTTTTGCCACTCTTCACTGCAATATCTACTACTCTGCCCAGGCCGCTGAAACGGTGCAGTTCTTTACTCACACCTGCAATGATCTGCGCATTGGATACATCGAACAGCACAAAGGTGCCATCTTCCAATCCTACTGCCAGTGAGTTGGAATCATCGGCAGAAGTGATCACATTGATGCGGCTGGAGAACTGTGTATAGAGTTTAACGATACTTTCTGATTTCACATCATAGTAATACAACATTTCGTTGTTGGCGCCACCGGTGAAGAACAGGTAATCCCGGGTCTTTAAAGGTGCGTATAACGTAGATGTTGTGATGTACTGCCTGGCAGGGAAGAGTATCCTGCTTTTCGGTGTCAGCTTTTCAGCACCAACGTTGGAAATAGTATAGTTAAACGTCTGGTAATAGAGTTGCTGATCTGCAGGATTGCGAAGGATCATTGCAGCATCCATAGATGTGTTTATATCGTTGAAAGTGCCTCCCCATACATATTCCCAGTTACCAAGGTTCTGCAATGGAGAATAGTTGGCAGGATAAGGCGTGGTGGGCAATATCAGGGTATCGATGGTTACACCGCCATTGGTGACGAATACATTTGTACGCATCCGCAGTACCCGTTTGTTCAGCTTGTCATACATCATGGCAAAGGTGCTGGTACCGGAGAATGAATCCCAGATATCTGTTATCTTAATCCCACGGGGAATATTCACCGCTGAACTGATAAAAGGGACCGTATAAGGAAGTGCTCCGTTGAATGCACGGCTGTAGAGATCGCCATTGTTATTCACGAGGAAATCAGAGGTAGAGTAGAAGCCCATGTCTGTTGGGGTGAAGTTGGCAGGCACCCCACTGGTCCAGGCCTGTGTGTTTACCAGCATCTTTTTCATATTGGCAGCATCCAGTTCCACAGGCCCCTGTCCTCCGCGTTGGATCACAAACAGGCCACGGCCGCCTCTTACAGCAAAGTCCTTGATCTTAACCGGCCCGGCACCCAGCTCTGCGCCATTGTTATTTGTTTTATACAAGTCTGTATAATCAAAGTATTCACCATTGGTGATGCGCACATGGCCCAGTTCTGATTTGCCTTCTTTTTCATACAGCACGCCCCAGCCCTGTGTGAGCGGAGAACTTACAAAGATCCAGAAAACAGGTGCGGCGAAAGAAATACCACCGTTCTTTTCATCGATCATGTAATAGTTCACCGTACGGAGTCCCGCTACATTTCCTGCGAAAGCCAGTACGGAATCTGTGGAATACAATTTGCCGTCTATATACCATTCGTGGCCATAGGAGGTATTGTCCTCTGGTACCTTGTATTTCCGGTTAGGAATTACGCGGGTGGTATCTCCCAGGAAAGCATTGTATTGAGAGATAGGGATAGTAATGGCAACTTCTCTGCCGGTGCTATATTTATAATTACCAGTGTCTTTCAGGCAACCATTCAGGGCGGTTATGCAAAGAACACCAGCTATGATATTGATAAGATGTTTCATTGTGTTGATTGTTTGAGGGATCACCCGATTATCTTGACTGTTGAAAGCATATCTGTACCATCATCTTCCAGCACAGGCGTGCCTGCATCTTTCATCTGGATGAGGTAGTACTTAAACTCCAGCATGTAGCCGCGTTGTTCTCCGGGAGTCAGGCCAGAGAGGTCACCAATATTGGTTACCTCCATGAACTTCCTGAATTTCCGTTCCGTGTATTTGCCCAGGTAAGTCGTTTCCATAGCAGCATCCCACCAGGCTGGTTTGCTCACCATATCACTTATCTTGAAGATCCGGCGTACATAAGCGGTCTGACCAGCTTGTACACCATTGCCACCAGTGATACGAACAGCTACGAGCTGCATGTTTGTGGCCAGGTCTGGTTTGTTGATGATGGTAAGGAAAGCAGTATCAGTAGCCATGCCTTTGCGGAACACAAATTCCTGGGCAAGGTTATAATGGTCCGCTGACGCAGTAGTGGCAGTATCTATTTCAATCTTATAATGCAGGTCCTCAGTGGTCATCATACCCGTTAACTTCACCGGTAACTTCAGGATCACCTGGCCCTGGTTAGGGTAAAAGAAAAAGGAAAGGGATGCGGTATCCTGCTGTGCGTTTACGAATTGCACATAGCGCTCTCCGCTATAAGTGGGTATGTCCTGTTTTTTGCAGGCGCTCATGGCGGCCATCCATAAAACCAGGGCTGTGATATATCTTTTAGTCATGGTTGTTTTGTTTGCAGGTTAAAAATTGATTTCGCCATCCGGTAACGGTAATACAAAGCGGTTGTCTATTTCTATCCGTTTCGTACCGATCATCATAGGTCTCTTCAATCTTTTGTAGGCAAATATTGTCTGCCCTTCGGCGATGAACTCCTTGCGGTATTCATTAAACAGTTCCGTGTAAAATCCTTCGCGGGAGGCATCTGTGAAATTGGTGGTCTTGCCCCGTGCAATGCGGATCTCGTTCAGTATTTTCAGTGCATCGCTGGTACTGCCTTCTTCATACAGGCATTCGCTGTAGATATAATACATCTCCGAAAGGCGGACCACCGGCATGATAAAATTCTGTGGAATGATATTGTTGCCGGTAGTACCTGTTAGCTCAATCCATTTGTCGGATGAATTATCCGCAGCAATGATATTGGCCCTGTAGTCCCGCTCTGTAGGAGGGAACCAGGCAGGCACATCTGCAATCGCATACATGACACTGGGATTAGTGATCGTATTTTTGTAGGTCCTGATAGCGGGGGCGAGATTAGGATCGTATGCTGCAAAAAGAATATCGTCTGCCAGTTTTATATAGCGGTTCGGACCTTTGGAGTTCACTTCTGAAGTGAAAGCAAACCACTTGTTCCTGCCTGCGGGGCCGTATCCTCTGTACACAAACTCTGCTTCCTTCTTTGCATTCACACGATCTCCTGCGTAAAGATAAACACGTGCCATGAGCGCATGGATAGCCACAAAGTTCAGGCGGTTCATACGATAAGAGAAGAACAGGCCTCCATTGGCACTAACACTGCCGCTCAGCAAGGCATTCAAACCACCACTCATAGCGTTTTTGTTCAGGATAGTGTCGTTGGCGGACACCAGCTGCTGGGCGGTATCCAGGTCTGCCGTGATGCGCTGGATAATTTCTGTTGTAGATAAAGCAGGAGAGAAGCGGGTAGGGTACACTGACTGATAAGGCATGTATCTGCCTGCTCTGTCATTCAGGGGAGCCGGTGCAAACAGGCGCAGCATTTCAAAATGCATCAGCGCGCGTATGGCAATGGCTTCACCCAGTATCAGGTTCTTTTCTGTAAGCCCTTGCGGGAAGAAGGCGTCTTCTTTCCCTTTTACTTCTCCTATTATTTTATTGCAGTTAGCAATAACATTAAAGGAATTTGCCCAGATGCCGGAAATAACAGGCACGAGGGCAGAGTTGGTGAACGCCAGGTTGGTAACCTGCACATGTTCGTTCCTGATCTTGGTTACATTGTAATCCTGCCCCAATGCACTGTTCAGGCCCCAGGTAAGTTCTCTTCCATAAAGGTCACCGGTAGAGATCCCCTGGTAGAGACCATTCACGGCCGTTTTTACGCCATCTGCATCTCCAAAGATCTGTGTGTCGTTGGACTGTGCAGAGGGTTTTACATCCAGCCATTTATTACAGCCGGAAAATAATAACACACTCATCAAAGCCGGTAATATCGTACGTTTCATACTGTAATATTTTAGAATGTTACGTTTAAGGAGAAGTCAAATGTTCTGGCAAAAGGATAGCTCAGCCCTCTTTCCTGTTTCACACTGGATATAGTAGCCAGGTTATTGGTGCTCAGCTGCAGCTTCAGCAGATTGATATGGTATTGCCTTAACCAGTCCCTTTTAAAATTGTAGCCAAGGCTAAGAGAGTTAACGGTGAGTGCATTGTAATCCTGCATAAAACGGGAAGTTGGCAGGGTGGTCCAGGCAGCATCCGCAATATTCTTCAGCATGGTAACATCACCTGGTTTTATCCAGCGCTGGGTAAGTACCCGTTTGTCTGCATTCTTGTTATAGAGGTCTACATTCTCAACTTTGTTCACCAATGTATAATTGTATTCCTGTCCGCCATATTCATACATGAAAGAAGCAAAGAGGGTGAACTGCTTGTAACCTACGTTGAGGCCAAAAGCACCCTGGCCTTTGGGAGTAGGATCTCCTATTACTACCTGGTCTGCTGCGTTCCAATCGTAAGTGATGGTGCCATCAGGCCTCATAAATACCTCTTTACCGTCCATGGGGTTGATGCCCAGGGATTTCATGCCATACATGGCTGTGATGGACTGGCCTTCTACATATTTCACGTGAGGGGTGGAGAACCTGCCCTGGTTGCCGGGTTTGTTGCCAACACCATTTGTATAACCATTGTACTGGGCATTTACCAGGTCGTTGTATTTTTTCAGGGACTGGGAAACGTTCATCAGTGTGTTCCTGTTAGAGGCAAAGTTTCCGTACACGGCTACCAGCACATCTTTTTGATGGATGATCTCTGCTCTTACTGCCAGCTCTATACCACGGTTCTGTATCTTACCGATATTGTCTTTATAGGTTTTAAAACCAGATGATAACGGGAGGTCTACATCATTCACGAGATCGTTCGTCATCTTGTTATACAGATCCACATTCACCGTGATCCGGTCTTTCAGGAATCCCATGTCGAAGATCAGGTCGTAAGAATTTGTTTTTTCCCAGTTCAGGCCGGTGTTCCCTAAATAAATGAGGGAAGCGCCTACACCCGTTCTGTACCAGTTCGGAGAACGTTGATACATATCCTGGGCAGCATAGGGAGGAAAGTTGGTTTTGCCCAATTGCCCCATATTGGCAGTGATACGTGCGCGGCTGATGAAAGGATGATCTGCCAGGAAAGCATATTTATGCAGGTTGATACCGGCACCTACTGACCAGAAAGGAGCGTATTTCCTTTCCGTTCCGAACTGTGAAGATCCGTCCAGACGGGCAGATACATCTAACAGGTAAATATCTTTATAGGAATAGTTCAATGCCAGGAAAGAGCCGAACAGGCGGGTATGGTTATCGGAATATACCGGCTTTTCTTTTAGCTTGCTGGCGAAATTGGGAGTGTTCTGCGTACCGGAAGGGAAACCAGTATAGACCATAGCATCTCCATCCTGGGTCATTTCATTGGTGTTCAGACCGAGGGAGAAGTTGATGTTATGGTTGCCGATCGTATTCACATAATTGGTGAAGAGGTTAGTGTTGATGGTGATCACATCAGAACTGGTGAGTGCTAAAGAACCAATGTCTGTAAAATCGGTAGTAGCAGTGATTGCATACCGGCCGGAAGCAGGATCAACAAAATCCTTTGTATTGCTCATGGATTTAGATAATGCCAATTGACCGCGTAATTGCCAGTGCGGCATAATGTTCCAGTTCAGCGAGAGGTTGTTCGCTAATGTCTGATAACCGCTTTTGGAAAAGTTTTTGGTTTTCATCACTTCATACAGCGGGTTCACCAGGTTCAGCAGGGATGTTTCTCCACTATGCCAGGTGTTGGTATTCTTCTGAATGATGCCATTCTTATCCATCATTTCATCATAAGGCGCTTTTAAGGTATAGTCGCTGAAGTTGCCATATGGTGAGTTAACGGAGTTCACGATATCATACGTTACATCGTTGCGTACCTGGAATTTTTTACCACGGTAATCCAATGTGAAACCTGCGCCGGAACGTTCCCTGGAGGAACCTTTCATCACGCCGTTCTGTTTATCGTATTTCATCAGGAAACCAAAGCGTACCATGTCGCTACCGCCATCCACATACAGGGTATGTTTCTGGTTGAACTCATTCCGGAGTGGTTGTGCGATCCAGTCCGTATTCACACCTTTAGCCACCTGGTTACGTTTCTTGATGTATTCATCCAGCAGGGCAGAGGTAGTGCCGGTAGCAGGACTATAAACACCAGACAGTCTTTCCGCTTCCAGTTTTTCACTGGCGTTCATCAGGTTGTAATCAGAAAGGTCTGGTAAAGTGAGAGAAGTAACTACGTTATAGTTAACAGATAATTTACCCGGTGCAGGTGGCACTGTTTCAATCACGATCACACCATTCGCCGCGCGGGAACCATAGATAGCAGTAGCTGCAGCATCTTTCAGGATGGTGATGGATTTGATCCTGTTCGGATCATAGTCATATACTTTCTCTGCACCTACTTCATAACCATCCATGATAAAGATGGGCAGGTTGGGATTGTTCACCAGCGCAGCTGCAGAAACGCTGGATGCATCCAGTTCCTTTAAGCCAATGCCTGAACGGCCGCGGATATAAAAGTCGGGCACCGTATTAGGATCGGAGCCCATCAGGTTGTTTTTTTCAAGGCGGAAGGAGGGATCGAATACCTGTAGTATCTGCAACACGTTCCGGTTACCGACTTTTAATATCTGCTCCTGGTCTATACGAATGGCGTTACCCGTAAAACTTTCTTTACGTACCGGGTTGTAGCCCGTTACTACAAAATCTCCCAGTTTGGTGGGACTTAATTTAAGGGTCACGGTGATGTCCGTTGCAGTGCCTACTTTAACTTCCTGCAGCTGCATACCCACATAAGAAACAATGAGCACCTGGCCTGGTGTGGCATTAATGCTGAACCTTCCTTTATCATCGGAAGAAACGCCGGTATTGGTGCCTTTGATCATAATGCTTACACCTTGCAGTGGTTTGGCATCAGGCCCGTATACTGTACCCGTAACAGGTGCGGCGGCTTGCACAGGAGTGGCCGGCAACCATACATTATTACCTGGTGAGGTTTCCACAGAAATAACGATCGTGTTTTTCTCGATCGTAAAACTAAGGCGCTGACCTTGCAATACATTTTGCAGGAATACTTCCAGCGGCTGCTTTACAGCGCTCACCGTAACAGGCCGTGCATTTTTCAGCAAGGTCTTTTCAGAGATCACGAAAAAGCCGGTTTGCTTTTTGATCTCTTTAAATACATCCGTCAGCTGTACTTTTTCGCCGGAGTAAGTCACCTGCTGCGATACGCCCTTGGCGTATACACTCATCAGCCCGAGCGTTAGTAAGAATGTCGTTAATTTCATCACTCTCAGAATTTTGGTTGCATACCGCGAGCCCCGGGTATTTTGTACCACCGGGCTGGTAAAGGAACGGCATGTCAAGGCATGAGGAATCCGCCTACAAAGCGCAATTTTTTGCATACTTTTGCATTGATCTTGGTTAATAAATAAATTGTCCCACCAGGACTTTCCTGTTTAAAGGCCATTATTCAGCCGCTGCGGAAACCCACTTTCCATAGCGGCTTTTTTATGGCCTTTGTTTATTCTAAAGTTTACGGCATAACAACAAGCGTTTTTCCTTCTACCCGGAAATGCACATTCATCTTTTCCAGGATAGTAAGGCATTGAGAAAGGCTAAGCCCACGGCCCATTTCCCCTGAAAATACAATGTCTGGTATCTTACCTTCATACACTACCTGCACATCATACCAGCGCGCCAGCTGCCGCATTACTTCCGGCAGTGTTTTATCCTCGAAATTGAAGGCACCGTTCTTCCAGGCAACTACCTGATCTACATTCACATCCTTTACTACTTTCACAGCGCCATCCGTTGTTACACGGGCCTGCTGGCCTGGTTGCAAAATGGTCCCCTGTACCCGTACCCGTCCTTCCAGGAGGGTGGTTTCCAGTGCAGCTTCATCTGTATAGGCGTTCACATTGAAATGTGTACCCAGTACTTCTACTTTCGTTTGGTTATTGATTTGTACGATAAAAGGTTTGCCTGCATCCTGCGTTACTTCAAAGTAGGCTTCCCCCGTCACTTCCACATTCCTTTCCTTACCGGTGAAAGCCGTAGGGAAGCGTAAAGAAGAAACGGCATTCATCCACACCCTTGTGCCATCCGGCAGTGTGATCCGGAATTGCCCGCCACGAGGAGTGGTGAGGGTATTATAACTTACGGTTATGTTATCATCATGTGCATCATATAATAATTGACCGCCATGCTGGCGTACAGTGGCGCTTCCCTGTTGGAGCACCTGGTTGCCGCTGCTGTCCAGCGTTACCTTTGATCCGTCTGCGAGGGTGAGTATCGCTTTATCTGTGCCCGGTGCAATATCCTGCACAATTACAGGAACAGCGTTTTGCTTACTGCGTTGCTGCAGCATATATGTACCCGTTGCCAGTAATAATAGTACAGCGGCGGCCGCAGCTATCCGGTAACGGCGGAAAATGGAAACACGCGGTGTGGCAGCTTTCAACTTCCCTTCAATGATCCTGCGCCCTTCTTCCAGATCAAACTTTCGCAGCTGCTGTAATTCTTCTCCAATACGGCCTTCCGTATGCAGTTCATCCAGCAAAGCCTGGTTCTCTGGCGCAGCAGCCAGCCATTCCGCCAACACGGTTTCTTCTTCCCGGGAAAGTTCTCCCCTGAGCTGCTTATTAATAAGCTGGCTGATATAAAATGGCCTGTCCTGCATGTATACGTTGGGTTTATTTAATGGATTGATAACACTAGAACGACTACCGGAATGTTTTGTACCCGGCAGCCGGAAGATTTTTTTAAAATCTTTCGAGATACCACAAACAGGAGAAAAGAAGAAGGGAGGATAGATCGTCCCTGCCGGCAATGGCAAGGCGTAAAAGTTTCAGCCCGGCAGATTTATGATTCCGGACAGTTTGGTGGGCAATGCCCAGGTGGGCAGCGATGGCTTCGTTCTTCATCCCTTCAACAAGGGCGAGTTCCATGATTTCCCTGTACTTGTCCGGCAGCGCCTGGATGCTTTGGTTAATGGAGGCGAGCACTTCCGTCATAATGATCCGGCGTTCTATGCTCTCGTCCGTATATTCTGCCAGCAGGCCAAATTCAATATTACCTGCCGTGTGGCGCTTTTGTGTTTTAATATAGTCCAGGCAATTGTTGCGGACGATCGTATATAAAAAGGAACGGAGGGCAGCCATGGAAGGGAATTCCCTGCGCTGCTGCATGATCTTGAAGAAACAGTCTGCTGCCATGTCCTGGGCCACTGCGGCTTCCTGCGTTAGTTTTTCTGCGAAATAACAAAGCGGTTGGTAGAAGTTCCTGAAAATGATATCGAAGGCGCTGTTATCCCCCTCAGCCAGGCGCCTGAGCAATTCTTGTTCGTTGTCAGTTTCAGTATTATAATGCATTCAGAACATTCCGCCCCCAATTATGCGGTTTTATCTGCTAAATGTAGTTAAAAATTGAAGAAAGCGATAATCACCGTTATGAAGGGTAATAAAAAACAAAAGCCGATCTTTTATTATCTTGGAGAAACCCTTAAATAATTCCACATGCATCGACTCCGACTGCTGTTTATAGTAATGGTTGCATTCCACGCTAATGCACAGGTGCCCGTAGATCTTTCTGCATTCAATAAAAAAGGAGAAGCAAAAGCCGCAGTGAGCCGTGATCAGTTAACAGTTACATGGCCGGCAGGAGATGCCCGGCAGGGAAAGCTTGTTTTTAATCTTAACCGGGAGGGCGCTTTGTTGCGGAGTTTACAGTTAAATGCAACTGAACTGGCCCGGCAGCTGGATCCTGTTTTTCTGCTCACCACAGGTAAGAGAGATCTTGTATCACAGAATGGCTGGAACATTTTTTTCGATAAAACGAATAAGCTGCCAAGGCAAACTTTTACAGCGCAGCAGAACAGGAAGAAAGCAAGTGTGCTCAGTGTTGGCTCCCGTACAATAGTAAGGATAGGAGAGATCTCGGCAGGGCCATTCAGCGGTAACATAGAGATCACTATATATAATGGAAGTCCTTTGTTCAATGTGGCCGCAGTCATGTCTACTGCTGTTGATTCCACTGCTATCTTATATGATGCAGGATTGGTGAGTAAAGATAAAGTATGGGATAACATTGCCTGGTCAGATACGGAGGGCCGTATGCAATCCGCAACAGCTGTGGCAGACAGCAGTGTGAACCTGGCTGTAAAATACAGGACCATTATCGGGGAAAACAAACAAGGCAGCCTCGCAGTATTCCCTGCACCGCATCAATATTTTTATCCGCTGGATGAAGCGTTTAATTTGAAGTTCACCTGGTATGGAAAGGATTACCGGCAATCAGCTACAGGGTTTGGATTAGGGATCAGGCAGGATCCTATGGGCGATAACCGCTGGGTACCCTGGTTTAACGCACCGCCTAATACACAGCAACGCCTGAACTTCTTTTGCCTGCTGGATGCAAAGAATGCTACCGGCGCACTGGAAGCAGTGAAAAAGTTTACACACGGAGATACTTATGTGCCGCTGCCCGGATATAAGACCATGAGCAGCCATTTCCATAATGAGGTTGTGATGAACGAGATACTGAAGGGTAAACCCTTACCGGAAGATCCTGATTTTATGAAAGTATTCAGGAGTACTGGTATCAACATCGTTCACCTCGCGGAGTTTCACTACACGGCACATCCCAAAGGGCCGGATGCCCAGCGGTTGCTGGAACTGAAAACGCTGTTTGATATGTGTAAGCAATTCTCTAAAGATGGTTTTCTGTTACTGCCGGGAGAAGAACCCAATGAATTCTATGGTGGCCACTGGTTGAACTTCTTCCCTAAACCCGTGTACTGGATCATGTCCCGCAAGGGGGATGCGCCTTTTGTGGAAACGGATCCGCAATACGGAAAGGTATACCGGATAGGCAATAAAGAAGAGATGCTGAAGCTCCTGGAAGTGGAGAACGGCTTAGCCTGGACGGCTCATCCCAGGACAAAGGGTTCCACCGGTTTCCCGGATAAATACAGGCAGGAACCCTTCTTCACATCAGACCGCTTTTTTGGTGCGGCCTGGAAAGCAATGCCAGCCGACCTTTCTATAGACCGGTTAGGTATTCGTGTACTCGATCTGCTGGATGATATGGCCAACTGGGGAGGGAAAAAGCATGTGCTGGCGGAAGCGGACCTCTTTACCATTAAGCCGGAGAACGAAATGTATGCCCACCTGAACGTGAATTATCTCCAGTTAGATAAACTACCTGAATATGAAGACAGCTGGCAGCCCATCCTGGATGCCATGCAGCAGGGGAAATTCTTTGTAACAACCGGGGAGGTGCTGATCCCCTCCTGTAAACTGTCTCCTGATCATACTAAAATAACGATGAACATTAACTGGACGTTCCCCCTGAACCATGTAACTATCATTTCCGGAGATGGGGTCAAAGTATACAAGGAGCGGATCAGCCTGGATCAGACAAAAGCCTTTGGGCAGAAGGAATTTACCTTTAAACCCGACCTGAAGAACAGGAAATGGGTGAGGGTGGAGGTATGGGATGTGGCAGTAAACGGAGCATTTACCCAACCTATCTGGCTGGATTGACAAAAATAGCTTTAACAAATATTTCACTTTTAAGAGGCCTTCGGGCCTCTTTTTTTATGTGCTGAAGGCCCGGTTACAGCTGTTTGACCCCTTATTAACTTGTCTAGTAGTTTGTTAAAGACATGATAGGATTATAAAAAATAGATTGGACTTCTTATTTTTTTTCAAAAGTATTTCCTACTTTCGTAATCAATACCATGAAGTAGATCGGGATTTAACACAATTCTAACGTTTAATGATACTTGCCTTCCTCAACCAGAGGCAATGATTCCAGGACAAATTATCTGAGAAGTTTTTATTTATAGTCAAACCAAAATTCTAATTGCAATGCGAACATCTCATGCATTTCTAATGCTGACGTTGCTGCTATTCAGCGCCACGTCCTCCCTGCTAGCGCAACAAAAACAAACTATCACCGGTACTGTCACGGACAGTAAGGGTGGGATAGTTATTGGCGTTACGGTGCTGGAAAAGGGAACCAGGAACGCCACATTTTCGGACGCTAACGGGTTCTACCGTTTGTCTGTGGCACCTTCTGCCACACTTGTTTTTACCTACGTTGGGTTTGCAAAGAAAGAAGTTGCTGTAGGTGCAAACACATCTATTGATGTAACGATGCAGGAAGATTCCAGGAGTTTAAATGAAGTAGTGGTTACAGGGTTTGGTGAAAGCCGGGCTAAAAGGAACTTAGGGTACGCTGTTACACAGGTTTCCGGTGATGATATCCGGAAGACCGCAGCGGTGAACCCTATTGCTGCTTTACAAGGTATGGTAGCAGGTTTGCAGGTTTCTCCAAACGTGGGTGGTCCGCAGGCTTCTGTAAGATTTCAGATCAGGGGTAGTGCCAGCCTGGACCCGTATAAAAACACACCGCTGATAGTAGTGGATGATATTGTGATGGACGATAATGTGGTATTGCCTAACCGCGGTGGTGAACAGGATTTTGGTAACATTTTGAAAGACATCAACCCGGATGATATTGAGTCCATCTCTGTACTGAAAGGTGGTGCCGTTACTGCGTTATATGGTAGCAAAGCTTCCAATGGCGTGATCCTGATCAGAACAAAAAAAGGTTTTTCTCAGAAAGGATTGGGTGTTTCTTTCTCCCATTCTATGATGTTTGAGCGCGCTTATAAAACAGTAGACCTGCAAAATCGTTTTGGAGGAGGTATCCATGGCAATGACTGGAATAAAGGCCTGAACGATACTTTGGAGGTTGATCCCACCTATTATTATTACGGTTTTGGTCCTGAAATGAAAGGCCAGATGTTTAAAGATTTCTCTGGTAAATACCGTGCTAATACAACAGGTTACAACGATGTGCTGGACCTGTATGAAACCGGTATTAACCGTAATACGAATATTGGAATTTCCGGCGGTAATGATAAAACTACTTTCCGTTTTTCTTACTCTAATCTCGGCGCAAAGTCTGCCACGCCTAACAATGGTCTGGACAGAAATAGCTTCAGCTTCAGGGGTACACACCGTCCTGGTAAAGGCGTGTTGCTGGATGTGAATACTTCCTATACAACGAGTGTAACCAAAAACCCTGCTTTTCAGGGTGGCAATTCACTTTTGTATGCCACCAGCTACGGCGTACCAAGGAACTATGATATAAATTATTGGAGAAGTAATTATGTGGATACCACTGTAGGTGGTTATACAAACAGGGATATCTCAGATGCTTCCAACGCTTTCTGGGCCCTTGAGCAGAATGCATATGAGCAAAGGGAAAATAGTCTGAGAGCAGGTTTGAACCTGAGAGCTGACCTTACTCCATGGCTTCGTTTTGAAGGAAGTACATCCCTCAGCACATTTGGAACAGATTATACTGCTAAAGTAAGAGGTAAAGATGCAGGTTTTAATGGTGGTGATTATACAACCAGTAATATATCCGTTAAACAATACCGCCACAGGGGCAGTTTGAATTTTATAAAGAAATTAGGTGTTATTGACCTGTTGGTACAAGGTGGTGGTGAATTCAATCAGTCTAAACAAAGTGGTCTTTGGTCCAGCGCGAATGGTTTGGTTACGCCTGATCTTTTCCGTCTTATCAACTCAAGGGACAGACCGGAAACCAGGGAAGAAAAAGAGAAGGAATTACAAACAGGTTCTTTGTTCTTTCAAAGCAGCATCGGATTCAGGGATTACCTGACATTGAACCTTTATGGCCGTAATGACTGGAACAGTTCGCTTGTATACCCTGATGGGCATGGCGATTATTCCTACTTCTATCCTGGTGCGGACCTGGCTTTTGTGTTCACCGATCTGTTCAAGTTACCCAAAGCCGTTGATTTTGGTAAACTGCGTCTTTCTTATGTAGAAGCGGGTGGTGGTACAGATGCATACAATACCAGTACAGGTTCCTATACATCTGCCGGCGTTTATACAGATGCCAGTGGCGCGAGTATCCTCAGGTATGGTTTCACATCAGGTACATTGGGAAATCCAAACCTTGTACCTGTACGTAACGCAAAGATGGAGGCCGGTTTAGAATTTAAGATGTTCTCCAACAGGCTTGGTGGTGATGTTACCGTATACAGGCAGGATTCAAAGAATCAGATCCAGGCATTTTTAACCCCTCCGGAATCAGGTGCTTCAAAAGCACTGGTGAATGGTGGAAAGGTGCGGAACCAGGGTATAGAGATCTCACTGTTCGGAACACCTGTTAAAACAACGAATTTCTCATGGGACGTTCTCTTTAACTATACACGCAACAGAAATACGATCGTTAGTTTAGCATTAGGTGCCAAGTTTGCAATGCTGGATGAAGGAGATAACATCTATTCAGTAGGTCAGCCGGGCGGAGAGTATGGTGCTATCCGTGCTCCTTATGCTTATGCTTCTTATCAGGCAAAAGATGGTAGCGGCAACAATACAAGCAGCCCATTGAACGGTTTGCCGGTAGTAGGTTTCGATGCAGCAGGTGGCAGATTGGGTGATCCGGTAGTTTATTACCTGAGAGCCGGTAGCTATAATGGTTTAATGGGTGGTACTACTGATCCTGTGATCGGTTCCACGCTTCCTAAATTCCTGGGTAGCCTCCGTAATACTTTTAACTATAAAAGACTTGCCCTTAGTGTATTCCTGGATAGTAAGATCGGTGGGGATGTTTATTCTACTACACTGGCATTTGGCTCACAGTATGGTATGATAAACAGAACATTACCCGGGCGTACTACAGATCTGGGCGGTTTGAAATATACCAGCAAATCCAACTACAATGGTCAGGCTCCTGGAGATCGCTTCGACGGTATTGTGCCACAAGGTGTATTTGCAGCAGGCACAGTGATACCTGCTAATGTGAGCGGAGATGGTGTGCAACATGATGTTGGTGGTATGACGGTAGCGGAGGCATTAGAGAAAAAATTCATCAAGCCTAACCCTGCTCCTGATTATTATGACCGTACTTATGGATGGCAGTTCGGTATCAGACAAGCCAGTATGTTTGAATCTTCATGGGTATCTGTACGTGAAATATCACTGACTTATGACCTGCCTCAGGGTATTGCTAATAAATTGAAACTGAATAATCTCAGGGCCTCCGTGATAGGTCGTAACCTCTTCTTCCTGTATAACAGCGCTCCTGACGGTGTGAACCCGGATAACCTGAGTTCTACCAGCAGCGGTGCATTTATTGAGAATGGTGGTACGCCTTATTTCAGACAATTTGGATTTTCTCTGAATACAAACTTCTAAGAAGGTATTTCAGCGTATAGAAATTATAACAATCAGAATATTTAAAATATTTTTATGAGGAAGACATTATTACAAGCCGGTTGCCTGCTGGCGCTTTTGGCAACTTCCTGTAGCCGTGATAAGTTTGCGGAAGTGAACTCTGATCCGGACGTAGTGCAGGTAGACAGGGTAGATCCCAAAGCGGTTTTCCCTACTGCACCCATTGCCATACATGCAAATGACTTTGAAGCGTATTATGATATTCACCGTAACATGGAATACTGGATCGGTGCCTGGGTGCCAATTGGCGGCAATGGGGTTATTATCACGCGCTTCAGAACACCTGTTTCTGCTTCCACCTTCCCTTACAGGTATGAAAACCTGTATACAAGGGAATCAATAGGTGCTGGTGGTTCCATGCGGGAGATGAGGAATATCATTGATAAAATGCCTCCGGCAGAAGGCGCAAAGTATCAGCATATGCGGGCTATCACCTACATCCCTGCCGCACTTGCCGCCTTTAATGTAACAGATATCATGGGGAGCATCGCTTACTCTGAAGCTTTTCAGGCAAGATATGCTGAGCCGCCGATATTCAAGCCAAAGTATGATACCCAGGAAGCACTGTATGATACTTTGAATAACCAATTGAAAGCAAGTGTAGCCGAATTGAAGAAGACGGGTGTTGAGCAGGAAGTTTTAGGTGCAAGTGACCTGTGGTTCCGTGGTGTTGGTACAGAAGCCACTAATTGGATAATGGCAGCAAATTCTTTTAGAATGCGCATTGCTATGCGTATGCTGAAGAGAAAACCGGCAGCAGCAAAAGCCATTATTGATGAAGTATTGGCAGATAATGTGGGCCCTATTAACGCCAGGGAATTCAACTGGAATTTCAAAGGTGGCCCTAACGTAGCCAACGGTGGTAACTATAACCTGGCAGCAGGTATTTCCGGTCAGAAAGCAGCGGTGGATTTTATGTATAAAACTACAGATCCCCGCATGAGGAACATATATGCCAAGGTAGCTTTAACCCAGGCAGACTTTAATACTTACAAGGCTAACGGTACTATCGCAGCTACTGAAGTATACCAGGAATATCGCGGCCGGCCTACCAGCCCTGATGCCGTAGGAGAAGCAGACAAGCGATTCTATTTCAATTACATTTTTGGTACTACCGCTTATGTGTCTTACATCAATCAGGGTATGTTCAATGCTTCTGTATCCGTTGGTCTGGTGAATTTCCCTGTGATCACTTATGCAGATGTTTGCTTCATGAGAGCAGAACTGGCAGCAAGAGGTGTTACTGGAGAAGCAGCTGCTGATTGGTATTACAAAGGTATCGAAGCATCTATAGCTGATTATGATGAATGGGGCAAAGATGCAAAGGTACCAGGTTACACCGCTTTCACACCAGCAGAAGTTACTGCTTATAAAAACCAGGCGGATATCGTGTACAATCCTGCAAAAGGCATTGAACAGATCTGTATCCAACAGTACTTCAACTTCTGGAGAAACCCTAATGAGATGTGGGCTGTGATCAAGAGAACAGGTTTCCCCAGCCAGACCGGTGTGGTTTTCCAGGCTGAAAAGATCAGATCTGGTGGCATAGAAGCGATCATGCCAAGAAGATGGAGCTTATTCGTTCCACCTATCTCTGATCTCAACTACGATAACAGAAAAGCATCTGTCTTAGCCATGCAGGCAGATCCTGAACTGGGTGATCTTTCTGATATCACAGGAAGAGTTTGGTGGGATAAAAAATAGTTGATTATCTTATACAGTGAATTCAGATCAATTGGGATCTGAATTCACTGTATCTAAAATAAGAAAGCCATAATAAATTGTTGTCCATGAAGCCTCTTTTGGTTATTTGCGGCTGCCTGTTCTTTCTAACATTAAATGCACAACAGCCAGTTAAAATAAAGGCGATTGAAGGAGCATCCCTTCCCTTATCTGGTATCAATAAAAAATTGACCGCCATTGTATTCCTTTCACCGGATTGCCCCCTGAGCCAGAATTATACCCTGGTTTTAAATGATATTCAAAAAAGCAAAAAAGATCTCCTGCAGATCGTAGGCGTTCTCCCGAACGCAGGTTATTACAGTGAACATGAAATAGTTTCTTTTAAGAAAAAATATGCCATCGACTTTGCGCTGCTGCGCGATAAAAATGAGGCACTTGTAAGTTATACCCATGCCACCATCACACCTGAAGTTTTTTTATATGACAGTAAAGGTGTTCTTTTGTACAAAGGGGCCATTGACGACTGGGCCATCAGCTTAGGCAAAAAGAAACGGCAGGCAGAGCAGCATTACCTCCGTAATGCGATTGATAATTATTTACAGCATAAAGAAGTTAACCCTTCTCAAACAAAAGCAGTAGGATGCTTTATCAGTAATAAATGACCCTATGCGCAGATCATTATTCATCATATTATTCACCTGTGCATCGGTAAGCCTTAGAGGGCAAACTTTCCATGATATAGAGCCGATACTGCTAACGAAGTGTTCCGGTTGCCATAAGCCGGGAGAAGCAGGCCCTTTCCCGCTTTTGAAATATGAGGATTTTACCAAACGGCTTAATTTCATCAAAGAAGTAGTGTCTACAGGTTATATGCCCCCATGGCGGGCAGATACGCTGTATTCCTGTTTTGCCAATCAACGCGGGCTTACTGCAGAAGAGAAAACGAAGATCCTGGCATGGATAGATAATAAAGCGCCGAAAGGGAAAGCATCCAAAGATAAGCCGGTAACGAATACTGCCGCTAATAAACGGGCACCGGACCTGGTATTGAAATATCCGGCATCCTTTCTCGTAAAAGGAAATAACAAGGAGCGGTTCATAGAGTTCAAGGTACCTTTTGAATTACCGGCAGAAAAAAGTATAGAGGCGGTGGAGTTTGTGACCAACAACAGGAAAATAATACATCATATCAATTACGGGTTCTACAACGTACCTGATAATGCTATTGATGTGCATGCAGGGACCAATATCATAAATACAGATGAAGAGATCGAAAAAAGGGGAGCCTTTGACCACTATAAACAACAAATGGTTTACTATACCGGATGGATCCCCGGCTCTTCAACTGAATATTATCCCAACGAGTTTGGCTGGACGCTTCCACGCAGGGGGGTAGTGATATTCACCACGCATTATGCGGCCATCGCAGCAGATGAAGAATCTGTAATAGGCGTGAACCTGTATTTCAAAGACGCACCCATAAAAAGACCGGTACGCATCATCAGCCTTGGTTCCGGCGGAGTAGGAGAGCGGGACATTGATCCCATTTTCATGATCCCACCAAACGAAGAAAGGACCTTCACTTTAAAAATGAAAACACCCGAAGAGCAATCTCTTCTATACGTTTGGCCACACATGCACTTTTTAGGCAAATCTTTTGAAGCATATGTAGTGACGCCCGCCGGCGATACCATCCGTTTGATCAATATACCACAATGGGACTTCCGCTGGCAGGAACTGTACCGGTTCAAAAAGCCGGTCAGGATCCCCCGGGGCTCCATCATTTATATGAAAGGAACTTACGACAATACGAAGAACAATCCGCTGAATCCGAATAACCCGCCGAAATTCGTTTTCTCGAGGGGAAGCATGAAATCGGAGGATGAGATGTTCACCCTGCTGCTGATCTACGCACAGTATCAGGCAGGAGATGAACTGATGGAACTAGAATAGATGAGTGAAAATTTAATAGTGTTAAAATTTTGATCGTGTTTGCATTTGGAGATATTTAATTGTTTTTTTGCCAGAACATAATGTGTTTTTTATAAACAATGTATAGCGATTCGTGCATATGGTAAATAAAAATTATTATAAGACACTGGCCTTAAGAGAATTTTATTTTTCAGGTAAACTTTCATCTACTGATCTGAGTGAACGAATGGGAAAGAGCATCCCCCATGTGATGAAGGTGATCGATGACCTGATAGTAGATGGCTCCATTGCGGAGTCCGGCTATGCTCCTTCCAGTGGTGGGAGGCGCCCGGTTATCTATGCCCTGCGCCCCGATGCCATTTATATATTATCTGTGTCCATGGACCAGATGTTTACCCGCATCACCTTAATGGATATTGAAAATAAGGCCGTTACACCTGTGAAGGAATTTGAACTCCCGCTCAACAACAATCCGGAGGCCGTTGTAAGGCTGGCGGAAAAAATGGCGGAAGTGATCAAAGAATCTGGTGTGGACAAGAAAAAGATCGTGGGTGCCGGCATCGGTATGCCGGGTTTTGTAGATTTTAAAAACGGGATCAATTACTCTTTCCTGCATGCCGGGAACAAGACCCTTACGGAATACCTGACGGATGAACTGAATATGCCTGTATACATTGATAATGACTCCAGTCTCATAGCCCTGGCGGAATTCCATTTCGGAGCTGCCCGGCAGAAGAAGAATGCGGTGGTGGTGAACATAGGATGGGGGATAGGATTGGGTATGATATTGAATGGCGAATTGTTCAGAGGGCATGATGGATTTGCAGGAGAGTTCAGCCATATCCCCATTTTCGATAACAATAAATTGTGCAGTTGCGGTAAAAGCGGATGCCTTGAAACAGAGGCTTCCCTGCTGGTGGTGATTGAAAAAGCAGCACAGGGTTTGCAATCCGGCAGCATTTCAGCGCTGGGAAGCAAATTCCCGAGCGGCCATCCGGAAACGGATTGGGAAGCAATTGTACGGGCCATTCACAAGGGAGACCGTTTTGTGATAGAACTGTTATCACACACCGGTTATGATATCGGGAAAGCGGTGGCCATCCTTATTCACCTGATGAACCCGGAATGTGTGGTGTTAAGCGGCCGTGGTACTTTAGCGGGCAAGGTATGGGAAGCACCTGTGCAGCAGGCCCTGAATGAACATACTATCCCACGGCTGGCGGCTAATACCAAACTCGCCATTTCAACATTAGGTTATCACGCCGAGTTGATCGGCGCGGTGGCACTGGTGATGGAAAATAAAGTAAAAGAATACAAGACTAATCGTAAAAAAATAAAGGTGAAAGAATTTTCTGAGTAGATCACCTGATTAATTTATTTGTTGCATGAATAAGATCCAATACGCCCTGCTGCTCATTTTAATGTGCATGCAAGCGCCTGCTTTCTCCCAGGATACCTATCAATTCAAAAATGCTCTGATGGTTACCAGCCCTCAACGTTACGGAAGAGAAGCGCTCTACACAGATCATCTCGCTTATCAACTCTATACCGGTCAGCTGAAAACGCCGGCAGAAGGAGCCTCCTTTGGAAATGGCGATAACGGACAGCCACTGGTATGGCAGGCCGTTACGGCAGACAGCGCCAACCGCCTGTTCCGTCGTGGTGGTGGCAGAGGTGCTTTCGGCAGAGGCGCTTATATGTATCTTACTTATCAATCAGATAAGGCAGGAACTGCTTTGCTGAACATTAAAGGGAACAGTGGCTTATATTTTAACGGAGAACCGCATACCGGTGATCCCTATAGTTCCGGTTGGCTGTATATCCCTGTACAACTGAAAAAGGGCCTGAACGAGATCTATGTGCGTGGCGCCATGATCACTGCCAGCCTCAGCTTTCCTGCCAAATCGCTTTCCCTTATTACAGAAGATCCTACCATGCCGGCTATTGTGATCGGTGGGAAGAATGATGCGTTGCAGGGAGCCGTTGTGGTGATGAACAGTTCTTCCAAAGAATGGAAGGGCCTGGAGTTCCGTGTTACCGTACAAGGGAAGCAGGTTACTACAACCATCCCTTCCATACCATCCATGAGTTCCCGGAAAGTACCGTTCTCTTTTGATGGCAGTGCTGTAAATGCCGCCGGAAAACCGGAATGCAGTATAACCTTGCTGGATAAGGGTAAGATAGTGGATGAAACAAAAATAACGGTGGATGCGGTAACGCCTGCCGATAAATACAGCAGCACTTTTATCAGCCAGATAGACGGTAGCCTGCAATATTTTGCCGTAACGCCGCAACTGAACGGGCCTAAAAAAGGATCGGCACTGTTCCTTTCTGTACATGGTGCAGGAGTGGAAGCTATCGGGCAGGCCAAGGCTTACCAGTCCAAGGACTGGGGAACGCTGGTGGCAGCTACGAACCGCCGGCCCAGGGGATTCAACTGGGAAGACTGGGGCAGGCTGGATGCATTGGAAGTCCTGAATATCGCAAAGCAGGAGTTTCAACCTGATCCGCAACATATTTATCTCACCGGTCACTCTATGGGTGGCCACGGTACCTGGTTCCTCGGCGCCACTTACCCTGATAAATGGGCGGCTATTGCTCCAAGCGCCGGTTACCCTACATTGAAAGGTTACGGCTCTGCGGACGGGTTGGTACCGGATAGCAGCAATTCCCCCATGGAACAGATGTTGCTGCGCTCAGGCAATCAGAGCGATGTGATCAAACTCGTGCAGAATTATAAACCGCTTGGCGTATATGTGTTTCATGGTGATGCGGACCGTACAGTTTCGGTGAACTATGCACGGCAAATGCGCAAGCTGCTGGGTGAATTCCATCCAGACTTCAGCTATTATGAATACCCCGGAGGAGAGCACTGGTTCGGCGATATCAGCGTTGACTGGAAACCCATCTTCGATTTTTTCAAATGGCATAACCGCCCATTAGACACGGCTGTACATACAATTGATTTTATAACTTCCAACCCGGGCATCTCTGCTTCCTTCAGGTGGGCTTCTATACAGCAGCAGCAACATCCGCTGCAATACAGCCGTATTAAACTTGACAGGAACAGAACCGGCAAAACGATCAGTGGCAGTACCGAAAACGTTCGTGTACTCCGGCTGGACCTCTCCGATTTTGCTTCAGGATCTGATGTGAAGCTTTCCATTGATGGAACGGAGATCACGCATAATACAACGAATGGCCCGCTTTATCTTTTAAATACAAATGGCAAATGGGCTGTACATAGCCAGCCTTCACTTGCTGAAAAAGGTCCTCACCGTTACGGAACATTGAAAGATGCTTTTAATAACCGGATGATCTTTGTGTATAGCACCGGAGGCTCTAAAGAAGAGAATGAGTGGAGTTTCAATAAAGCGCGGTACGATGCTGAAACCTGGTATTATCGCGGTAATGGCGCGGTAGATATCATTGCTGATAAAGACTATGCACTGGATAAATATAAGGACAGGGGTGTGATCATTTACGGCAACAAAAGCATTAATAAGGCATGGAATATCCTGCTCAGTAATTGCCCGATACAAATAGAACGTAATAAAGTATCAGCAGGCGGCAAACAATGGACGGGTGAAGACCTGAGTGCAGGTTTCGTATGGCCGCTCACGGGTTCTGATATTGCATCTGTTGGGGTAGTAGGGGGAAGTGGCTTAACAGGGATGAAAGCGGCCTATGCCAACCAGTATTTTGCAGGCGCCAGTGGTTTCCCGGATTTCATGATCTATAAAGCTAAAATGCTCATGACCGGTGTGGATGAAGTGAAGATGGCAGGCTTTTATGATAACCAGTGGAAGCTGAACGATGCCGAAATGATCCAGGGGAATTGATAGTTGATCATCATACATGAAAGGGTTGCAGGTTTAAAAATCTGCGACCCTTTTATTTATTATATAGTAGTTTAGTGCTAAAATATACAGGAATACACCTTGTCAATCAACCAGGCATATGAGGAAACGGCGCTGATCTCTTCTTTTCAGCAGGGCAATAGCAAAGCACTGCATCAGATCTATGAGCTATACCTGCGGCCGCTTTGCTTTTTTACGGAACAGCTTATTGCCGATACCATGGCAGCAGAGGATATTGTTTCCGAATGTTTTATCCATGCCTTTCAAAAGAAAGAAAACTTCCCCACCCTGGGCCAGTTGAAGGCCTTTCTTTTCACCGCAGCAAAAAATGCGGCACTCAATTATCTCAAAGCGCAAAAAAGGCATGAGGATATCCATCATTCCATTGAAAGAGGCGCAGACCGGTTTGCCATAGATGCAGAAAAAGCTTATATCAAAACAGAGGTGATGCAGGTTATTTTCGGAGAGATTGAAAAATTACCACCCCAATGCCGGCAGGTAGTGCGCCTGTCTGTTATTGAGGGGAAAAAGGCGCAGGAAATAGCTGCGGAACTGAATATGGCTTATCAGACGGTTTTGAATCAAAAAGCAAAAGGAATGGGATTATTGCGCACGGCCCTCCTGAAAAATGAGCTCCTTTCCCTGTCAGGGCTCGCTTTCGCACTATTATTACAGCATCGTTAAATTTTTTTTTGAACAGGGCGGTATAAAAAGAAGAGTTAGTTGTTTTAGTAGTATTAGCATGACTGAAAACATAGATCACATAGCCGGCCTCATCGGCAAACACCTGGAAAATAGCTTGAATGCTGAAGAGAAGAATGCATTGGAAGAGTGGCTCCACTCATCCGACAGTAATCGTTTACTCTTTGATGAGATCAATGATCAGCAGCAACTGACAGCCAATTTACAGCGATTCTATGCCTATGATTCAGACAGGATCTCCAGGAAGATCAGTGAGCAGGTAAAGGAATTTAAAACACCTGTAACTGCGCCTGTACCAACCGTTCACCGTATTCATTTCTTACGCAGATGGAGATGGACGGCTGCCGCCGCCGTGTTGCTCCTGGCAGGAGGCACTTACTTCCTTGTTAATAAGAAAGAGCCCGCACAAGTGATTGTGGCGGCTGATCATACTATTGCGCCTGGTAAACAGGGCGCCATCCTCACACTGGCCGATGGCCGGGAAGTAGTGCTGGATAGTATGGGTAATGGTGTGGTCGCTCATCAGAGCGGGGCTTCAGTAGTACTGAAGAACGGGCAACTGGTATATGATCCCGCTAATGAAAACGCTTCAGGCATTCAGTATAATCAAATGACCACGCCAAAAGGACGGCAGTTCCGGGTTACTTTACCTGATGGCACCAAAGTGTGGTTAAATGCAGCCAGTTCCATCCGTTATCCTACCGCCTTTGCTGAAAATGAGCGAAAGGTGGAAGTGTTCGGGGAAGCCTGTTTTGAAGTGGCAAAAGATGCCAGCAAACCTTTCCTTGTAAACGTCAATAATAAAGCAGAAATAAGAGTACTGGGCACGTTGTTTAACGTAAATGCCTACGAGAATGAAGAAGCCATCAATACCACGTTGCTGAACGGGAGTATAAAAATAGCGCCTGCCCAGGGGGATAATGACGGTGTGATCCTGAAACCCGGCCAGCAGGCAAGGCTTGGTATCAATAAAAAGGACGTAGAGATACAGGGCGTAAATGATGAAGACGTGGAAAAGATCATGGCCTGGAAGAATGGCCTGTTCAACTTTGAAGGCGCCCACTTAGAAGAAGTCATGAGACAGCTTGAACGCTGGTATAATATAGATGTCGTATACGAGAATGGAATACCGGATATCCGGTTCCTCGGAGAAATGAGCCGGCAGATCGCATTGGCGGACTTGCTGGAAATATTAAGAAGAACAGAAGTCGATTTTAGAGTGGAGGGGCGTAAACTGATCGTACTAAATAAGTAGCTAAAGAATTACAGAAGGGGCTGTATTTGACTATCCTAACCATGCCAGGATAGACAGGGCAGACTATGTCAAAAAAAACCGTCACGGATTGCGGCCGCGACGGTGTATAAGACTTAGTTGACCTCTAAACGGTTTTTGCAATTCACATTTATTAACAACCAAATCTCTTGCAATTTATGCAAAAAAAATGCTATTGCCCACCCGATCGACCGGGGGAACACAGGGCCTTTACCAAAATCTTATTGGCTATGCGACTTACTGTCATTTTATTAACAGCCTTTCTGTTGCAGGCAAACGCCTCTACTCTTGCGCAAACCGTTACGCTGTCCGGTAGAACTATACCTTTAAAAAAAGTATTTACTGCTATTAAGCAGCAAACAGGTTACGTTGTTTTCAGTAACACCAACACCATCAACGATGCCCAGAACGTATCACTGTCTGTTCGTGATATGCCACTGAAGGACCTGCTGGATGTTGTATTAAAAGATTTCCCGGTTAGCTACCTGATCAGGGATAAAACGATCGTATTGTCCCGCAAGGCAGTTCCTGCCGTTAACTTCCTGGAGATCCCGGCACCGCCAGCCGGCGTCTCGGGTGTTATCCGCTCCGCTACCGGCGAGCCACTGCAAGGTGCTTCCATACGCGTAAAAAATAACAGCAGTGGAACAGGTTCAGGACCAGATGGTACTTTTTCCCTGATGAGGGTACCGGAAGATGGTGTGCTCATCATTTCCATGCTGGGTTATGAATCCATGGAGATAGGCATCCGCAAAACAGCAAATGGTTATACCGCTTTTGCCGTTAATAAATCGCAATCCGGCGCTTTAAAAGTTTCCGAAGGGAACAGCGTGAACATCAGTGTTACGCTGAGCAAAAAAGAGCTGGAAATGCAGGATGTGGTGGTAACGGGATATATGAACGTTAACAAGGGAATGTATGTTGGCGCTGTTTATTCAGTTAAAGCAGACGATATAAAGATTGCCGGGGAAACCAGTATAGACCAGATGTTACAGGGTGTAGTGCCCGGTATGTCTGTAATGGTGCAATCCGGCCAGGTGGGTTCTACCCCTAAGATCAGGATCCGTGGTACTTCTACGATCCTGGGCAACCAGGAACCGCTTTGGGTAGTAGATGGTGTGATCCAGCGTGATCCGCTGCCACTTCCCAGCGGAAGTGGAGCATTGGCAGGAGATATGAGCGAAATGCGCCTCTTAGCCTCTAATGCTATTTCCTGGCTGAACCCTAACGATATTGATGGTATCACCGTACTGAAAGATGCTTCTGCTACTGCCATCTATGGCTCACAGGCAGCAAATGGGGTGATCGTACTCACTACCAAAAAAGCTCGTCCGGGTACGTTGGCGGTTTCCTATAGCAATAACTTAACTGTGGGCCAAAGGCCCACGTATGGCATGTTTGACCTGATGAACTCGCAGGAGCTGATGCAGTTTTCCAAAGAAGTGTACCAGGGCCGCGACAGTTATACTTACAATATCCTGCCTATCGGTTACGGTGGGTTGATCCAGCAGTTACAGGATAAGGCAATTGACCAGGCTACTTTTAATGAAAGGTACCGGAAGATGGAAAGTGAGAACACAGACTGGTTTGGCCTTTTATTCCGTAATGCTTTTAGTCAGAACCATAACGTCAGCATTTCCGGCGGTACGGAAAAGATCGTGAACAGAACTTCCTTTAGTATGCAGCAGCAGAAAGGTGAAGCCAAAGGAAATGATCTGAAAACTTTCTCCGCATCTTCCAATACAACACTCCGCTTTGGCAGCCGCCTTACTGTTAACCTGATGCTGAATGGAAGCATCCGGGAAACAGATGGTTTTGCATACGGTGTAGACCCGTTTCAATATGCCTATAATACCTCCAGGACCATTCCGATGTATAATGAGGATGGAACACTCTTCTATCATGAGAAAAGAGGAGAGGGCAGCACCGCGATCCCCAACAAACTCAGTTACCAGTATAACATACAGAACGAACTGGATAATACGGGGAACAAGAATACCACTACTACGCTGGCTTCCACTGTTGACGTAAGGCTGCAGGTATTGAAAGGGCTGGAGTACCAGGGATTGTTATCCTATACTACCGCTGCCTCTAATGTAAAATCATATGCCACGGAATTATCCCACTATATCACACAGGTAAGAGGGTATGAGTTTGGAAGTGTACTCTCCAACTCCACGGAAGAACTGGCAAGCCGTTTGCCTTTTGGCGGGCTGGCACAATTGGAAAATTCCAGCAATAAAGGATACACATTCAGGAACAGCCTTGTATATAACAAACTGTTTGGTTCCCGCCATAATATGATCCTGCAGGGTGGGGTAGAAGCGAGATCTACCCTTACGGAAGGAAATGTGGGTACACGTTATGGCTACCTGCGCTATCGCGGTGAAAGTTATGCGCCGGTTCCATTGGCTCCAACGGCGATCGGCGGCACTTCAGGCAACCTGCATGAGAATATGCGGCTGAATTCCAGGATCGTTAACCAGGAAAGCAATTTCCTGAGTGAATACTTTTCCGCTGTGTATGGTTTTGATCAGCGTTACGTGTTCAACTTTAATGCAAGACTGGATGCCTCTAACCGTTTTGGCCAGGATAAGAACAAAAGGTTTCAGCCTACCTGGTCTGTGGGTGGCAGATGGCGCCTTGGCAATGAGAAATTCCTGGAACGTGCCAAATGGCTGAATGCATTAGACCTGTCTGCCACGTATGGTTACCAGGGAAATGCAGTAGAAGCCATCTCTCCTTACCTGATAGCTACAGATGGAGGGCTTAGCAGCATCTTCAAACAATATACACTCAATATAAAATCGCTGCCTTATCCTGATCTGGGTTGGGAGAAAACAAAAACCTGGAACCTGGGTGCTGATATCTCCCTGTGGAACGGCCGTTTTTCTGCCACTGTTAACTGGTTTAAGAAAAGCAGCAATATCCTGGCATCCCGGCAAATACCTGTTGAGAACGGTATGAACTCAGCTATTGTATTCGGTTCCCTGATGGAAAATACCGGGTATGATCTGATGATCAGCGTAACACCTGTACGCACAAAAGATTTCACCTGGCAGTTTTCAGTGAATACCGGTCTTGCCAGGAATGTGCTGAAAGAAAATGAAAGGGTGAACACAAGAGAGGATTATCTGAATGGAACGGCCATCGTGAACGGAGAGTCTTATTCTACCTTCTATTCCTATGCATATGCCGGTCTGAATAAGACCAATGGTGTGCCTCTTTTCAGGAACATGGATATTAAACCAACAGAAAATGACCTGGATTACCTGGTGAGGTCCGGTAAACTGGAACCTGATTTTACGGGTGGTTTTAATACGTTGTTCAGGTATAGGAATATTTCATTGTCTGCTCAGTTTGCTATGGCATTCGGTGCACAGAAACGCGTGCCTGTTTTCTATAACAATACTGGTGCTCCCACACCGGAGCAAAATGTTCCGAGGGAATTGCAGAACCGTTGGAAGAAACCCGGAGATGAGTTGTATACGAATATTCCTGCCGTGCCTCCCGGAAGGCCCTCTGTTACAGAGATCACGCTGCCAACGCTGAACCCTGCAAGGGCTTCTGCATATAATTTATATAATCAATCTGATTACATGGTGGCAAATGCTGATTTTATCCGTTGCCGTTCCATTGCAGTGAACTATGAGTTTCAACAAGCGCTGCTGAAAACTTTGCGTATAAAACGTTTGAGCACATCACTCAGTATGACGAATCCGTTCCTGACTGTATTTGATGAGAAATGGAGAGGATATGATCCTGAAACAGCCGGATGGCCTGCACGCAAATCAGCGTCCTTATCTTTTAATATGACTTTCTAATCTTGCAACGCATGAAATATAAATTATTCTATTTTTTCATCATCGCCGGCCTGCTTGCTTTCAGCAGCTGCTCCAAACTCCTGGAAGAAAAATCCCAGAGTGAGGTAATTCCTAAAACTACGATAGACTTCAGGGAATTGTTGATGGGATCTGGTTATATGCCATATGAGGAACCTTTGAATTTCCTCTATTACATGGATGATGATGTGGATTTTTTCATTGAATATGGTAATGGCAATGGCTCTCCGGTAGGAACGCCCGGCGCTAAACTAAATTATCTCTATTATACCTGGCAGCCCAGACTGGGAGATCAGAATGGCCTGGGGGACAATATCAGTGAAGATCCGGCATCTACGGCCTATTACAAACACTATCTATGGATAAAAGGATGTAATGCCGTACTGGATTATATTGACAATGCCATCGGCAGCCAGCAGGAAAAAGACAGGGTACGTGCAGAAGCGCTGGCAGTACGGGCTTTTTATTATTTCCGCCTCGTAAACGTTTACGGAGAACCGTATAACAGTAACCCGGCAGGGCTGAGCGTACCATTGAAGTTAACCTCGGGCGTTACGTCTGAATATATGGGAAGAGCTACGGTTGCCCAGGTGTATGAAACAATTGTGAACGACCTGAAAGAAGCCTCCCGGCTGATGGATCCGCTGCCTATTGCACGCAGGGATTATCATATCAACCAACCGGCTATTCATATTCTTTTATCAAGGGTATACCTCCATATGGAAAAATGGGCCGAAAGTAAAGCAGAAGCCGACAAAGTTTTTGAACAAGGAGGCATGTTATCAGACCTCACCGGCAGAACTACTCCTTACTGGCTCTCTTATTTAAATCCGGAAGTGGAATGGGTATTTGGTGGTGATCCGCATGCAGACCGTTCCACCTATATTCCTTCTGCTGCATTCCGCGCAACGTTTGATACGACGGATATACGCTGGAAATATGGTTTCCTTGTCCAGGATCGCACCTTTATTCCGCTCCCCGGAAAATACCTGCAGGACGGCTTTACGCTTGTGCAAACCATCCGTACGGCGGAAGCAGTTTTAAACAGGGCAGAAGCCAATGTGCAGCTGGATAAACTGCCGGAAGCCCTGAAGGACCTGAACGACCTGCGCCGTAACCGTATTGTAGGTTACAGGGATACCAGCATCGTAAACAAAACAGATCTCCTGCAGGCTGTAAGAGATGAACGCCGTAAGGAATTCTGTAATGAAGGTTACCGCTGGTTTGATCTGCGCCGTTATGGTATGCCTGCCATCTCTCACCGTTATCAGAGCGAGTTGGGAGAACCTATCCAGCAATATACCCTTGCAGAAAAGGACCCAATGTATGTATTGCCTTTCCCCAACAGCCTGGTGCTGAGAAATCCTGCGCTGAAGCAGAATCCATCCGCTACCATGCCAGACAGAACGGGACATTAATGTTTAATAACTTATACAACAATAACATGAAGAATATATTGATCATCTGCTGCATGTTCTTATTCTCCTGTACAAAGGATGTAGAGATCGGTGCGCCGATACCTGTTGAAGTGGATTATGTATTGCCGCAGGGGAATGCTTCCGCGGAAGCGAACGCTAAGATCCAGCAGCTGTACGATAATTATGGATCGTATTTCCTGTATGTGTTTACGCAAAAGGATTTTGACTGGACGCAGTCAACCAGTACCGGAACTACAAAGGCTGATACTGTTGTGCTGGGTGCTCCTGCTTACGCAGGCGATATGGTGAATTTGCTGGAGGATATATGGTTGAAGTTCCTGCCGGAAGCATTCAAAAAATCGCAGGGCATTCCATACAGGGTGATGATGGCGGATACGATCAAGCAGCGCAGAGCCGGTACGGGATGGCCTGCCGGAATGGAATACCTGTACTTTGATTATAAAGTAGTAGGCAAGTCCATCACCTTTGCGGGCATGAACGCATCCTTACGCACCATGACGCCTGCACAAAAACTGGCGAAAAAGAACCTTTTGATCGGTGTTATATGGAATTACTATATCAGTGCGAATATCCTGGATGTTCCTGCAGCATTCTATAACGTCAGCAATTACGCAGCAACAGCACCCACATCACCTGTTAATGCGGCTAATCCTGCAAACCTTGATGCTTTCAGGGCCAGGGGGTTTTTACCCGCCTCGTATAATGCAGTGAGCGGCGCCCCGGCTGAATGGTATTTCGCTTCTTATTCATGGCCCGCTGCAAAAACAAGTGACATCAGTTCCTTTATGACAGCCATTACACAAAGAACGGATGCACAGTTGCAACCTTACCTGGCGTACCCGCTGATAAAGCAGAAGTTTGATATCCTGGTTAATCATTACAAAACAAAATACAATATAGACGTACGTGCTATAGGCAATGCCACCTATTGATCCCTGACATAACTGCCCCTTCGGGGGCAGTTATTTTCCACCGCAACATCATGCTTAATTATAGTGTAAGCGAAAGCTTATACCGGTATTTTATTTTATTAAACAATCCGTAATGAATGGAAAACGCCATTGTAAAAGTTGAAAACTTATCTCACCGCTACACATCACAGTGGGCAGTAAGAGATATAAATTTTGAGATCCGCAGCCAGGGAGTTGTTGGACTGCTCGGTTCCAACGGTGCCGGAAAATCCACTACCATGAATATCATCTGTGGTGTATTAAAGCAATCGAAGGGAGAGGTGTTCATTAACGGGATCAATCTGAAAGATAACCCGGTAGAAGCCAAAAAGAATATTGGTTTTATGCCGCAGAAACTGCCGCTTTACCAGGATTTTACGGTGGAAGAATACATCACCTACTGTGCTGACCTGAGAATGGTAGAGAAAACACAGGTGAAAAAGTCTGTGAAAGAAGCCATGGAAAGATGCGGTGTGCTGCATTTCAGAGAACGCCTGCTTCGTAACCTCTCCGGTGGTTATCAGCAACGGGTGGGTATTGCCCAGGCAATTGTACATAATCCCCGCTTTGTAGTATTGGATGAGCCCACCAATGGTCTTGATCCAAACCAGATCGTAGAAGTGCGGAACCTGATCAAAGAAATTGCACTGGACCGTTCCGTATTACTGTCTACCCACATCCTTACGGAAGTACAGGCCACCTGCCAGGAGATCAAGATGATAGAAGAAGGTCAGATGGTGTTCTCCGGAACATTGGACATGTTTGACAATTACATTGAACCGAATACGCTGGTGGTATCGCTGGATACACCTCCGGCCCAGGACGAACTGCTGAAGCTGGAAGGGGTAAAGTCTATAGAACAATTGGCTCCTTCCCGTTTCAGACTGGGATATGACGGGGATAAGAAAACAGCGCAACGTATAGCGGAATCAAGCGTTAACAAGGGTTGGGGACTGATGGAACTGATCATTGAAAAGAGCTCTTTAGATGCCGTATTTGCCAGACTGTCCAGGAAAAACACCAAATAAAAACCTGATAAAAGATATTAAATGAGACGAATTTATAAGATCGCCAAGGCGGAATTATTCACCTTGTTCTATTCACCGATAGCCTGGATGATCCTTGTTGTATTCACCTTTCAGACAGGGATGGCTTTTGTTGAACATCTGCAGGAAGTAGTACGGGCCCAGGACACGGGTTGGGGCAATGCGTTTATTACATCCAATATATTTTCAGGGGAGCGCGGGTTGTTTGCAACGATACAAAAGTACCTCTATCTGTACATGCCCCTCTTAACCATGGGGCTGATGAGCCGCGAGTTAAGCAGCGGTTCCATAAAACTGCTGTATTCTTCTCCCGTAACATCATCCCAGATCATCCGCGGAAAGTTCCTTGCCATGATGACCTACAGCTTTATGCTGATAGGGGTCATATTGGTATATGTTATTATAGGCTTATGCACGGTAGATAATTTTGATCTGCCATCTGTATGGTCCGGCCTGTTATCCATTTACCTGCTGATGCTGGCTTATTCCGCCATCGGCCTGTTCATGTCCAGCCTCACCTCTTACCAGGTAGTAGCGGCATTGGGAACACTGGTATTGCTGGGTGCGCTGAGCTATATGAACAAGATCTGGCAGGATATCAATTTTGTACGGGATATCACCTACTGGCTTTCTATCTCCGGCCGTTGTAATGAGATGATCAGTGGTCTGATCTGCAGTGAGGATGTATTGTATTTTGCGATCGTTGTCTGCATGTTCCTTTCATTGAGCATCATGAAATTGCAGTCCAACCGTACGCATGCTTCCTTCTCTGCCGTATGGAGCAAATATGCCCTGGTTGTTGCCGGTGCTATGATGCTGGGTTATGCTACTTCAAGGCCCATGCTGATGGCGTATTATGATGCCACTGAAACAAAGCGTAATACCCTTACGCCTAACAGCCAGGAGATCATGAGTCATCTTGAAGGTGGAATGACAATCACCACCTATGTAAACCTGCTGGACAGGGAATACTATAATGGCATTCCATCCCAGGTAAATGAGGATAAGGAACGGCTTAAGCAATACATCCGCTTTAAACCGGAAACAAAACTGAAATACGTTTACTACTACGATAAGCCAAGTAATAATCCCCGCCTCAATTTTGTTTATCCTAAAAAGAGCCTGGCTGAAATGGCCAAAGGCGAGGCAAACATACGGGATCTTGATCTGGACCTTTTCATGACACCAGCGGAAATAAAGAAAAAGGTGAATCTCACGGACGAAGGCAACACATTTGTGCGCCTTGTAGAAAGAGAAAATGGTCAGAAAGCATGGCTGAGGATCTATGAGGACATGATGAAATTCCCCAGTGAAGCAGAAGTGACCGCCGTTTTCAAACGGATGATCATGAAGCTGCCAAGGATCGCATTCCTGGAAGGGCATGGCGAACGGAAAATTGAAGGAGAGAGGATCAAGGATTACACCATGTTCTCTTCTGTTAAAACATTCCGTTATGCACTCACTAACCAGGGTTGTGATGTGGAAACACTGGACCTTTCCGGTGATAAACAGATCCCTAAGGAAGTAGATATCATAGTGATTGCCGATATGAAGCAGGCGATGGATTCTGTGGAAAGAAAGAAGCTGGATGCCTACATCGCTAATGGTGGTAACCTGGTGATCACCCTCAAGCCCGGATCTGAAATCATGGAATCATTCATTGGAGAGTTTGGAGTGAAAACAGTACCAGGTCAATTGGTGCAGCCTAAGCAGGATGTAGCAGCCAACGTAGTGATGTGTGTGCCTACAGAAGAAGCTAAAGCACTGGCGCCGATCTATGAGAACATGCTGGAACGCAGGCAATGGGTGGGCATGGTAATAGCTGCAGGACTCGTACAATCAGAAGATAAAGGCTTTAAGGTAACACCTGTGCTGCAGACTGTTGATACCATGAAATCATGGAATGAACTGCAAACAATAGATTTTGTGAACGACTCTGCTACGGTAGATGTTGCGTCCGGAGAAAAGATGGGTGTTTATCATCCTGCCCTGGCACTGACCAGGAAAGTAGGCAAAAAAGAACAACGCATCATGATCCTGGGAGATGCTGATTGTATCAGCAACGGCGGGATGACGCCACCTTACAGACGTTATGGTTCAGCCAACTTTTCCATGATCCCCGGTATGTTCCATTGGCTGTCCTACGGCACTGTGCCGGTTGATGTAAGCCGCCCGCGCCCGACGGATAACGAGATCTCTCTTACCAAAGACAGTGTGAAGATGGTGAGATACGGATTGATGGGACTGATCCCCGGCATATTATTGATCGGCAGTGCTATTTTACTCATCAGGAGAAAAAGAAAGTAATGAGCTTAATGACTGATAAGCAAACGTTAAATGATCTGAATATTTTCGGGAAGGGAGGGGGCGATACGGTGTATGCCATATTCAACCGCACCTTTACCCGTGGCGGATCCGAGTTGCTGGAAGAAATGTTCCGTTCCCCGCTTTCATCGGAGGATGTTATCAATGCACGCAGTGCTATGATCCGTTCTTTTGCTGAACAGGAGATCAGTTTTCCTTATGAAAGTGAATGGTTTGATGCAGCAGAGCAGTACCTGCAAAATACAGATGAGCGGACAAAGCTGAATGAGCAGGATGATACATTGAGCAGAAAGTTCAATCACCTGATCGCAGCGGATACGGAATATAAAGCCATTGAAAAAAGTGTGGTGAGCCTCATCAGCATTTTGCAATCTACCCGTGTGTTTGCAGATACAATACGGCCTTTTTACGATGCATTCACTGCTATTGATGAGCTGTTAAGCATTGTGGAATTACAACCATTATTACAAGAAAATACCAAACAGAAATTTTCCTTTGCCAGGATGGCGGAGTACGATAAAGTACTCCGTTTCCGGCAACGGGAGAACATTAAAAAACTGTTAGGTCATATATACCTGGCGGATGTATACCTCTCCGTAGCCCGCACTGCCAGGGAAAGGAAATTCTCCTTCCCTGTTGCATTGAACAAAACGGCGCAAACGGTGATACTGGAAGATTTCTATCATCCTGCTTTAACAAAAGCAGTGGTGAACTCTCTGTCCATCACCCCGTCGAGCAATATCATCTTCCTGACGGGGGCTAACATGGCCGGAAAATCCACTTTTATGAAGGCGCTGGGCATTACCATGTACCTCGCGCATATGGGATTTCCTGTACCTGCCACTAAAATGGAATTCTCCGTAAGGGATGGCATCTTTACCACCATCAATCTGCCGGATAACCTGAGCCAGGGAGCCAGTCACTTTTATGCAGAAGTATTGCGCATTAAAACAATAGCGCGGGAATTGAGCCGCGATAAATACCTGTTTGTGATCTTTGATGAACTGTTCCGCGGTACCAATGTAAAAGATGCATACGAGGCTACTATTGCCATTACTTCCGCTATAGCGCGCAGGCAGAATTGCATGTTCGTTGTATCCACGCACATTATCGAAGCCGGTGAGGTGTTAAAGGAAAAATGCAGCAATATTAACTTCGTGTACCTGCCCACGTTAATGGAGGGCAGTAAGCCGGTGTATACCCATAAACTGGCCTCGGGGATCACTTCAGACAGGCATGGTATGGTCATTATTAAGAATGAAGGCATCCTGGATATATTAACCAGAAAAAGAACTGTATGAGCTTTATTGCAGACAAACAAACACTGGATGACCTGGGGCTGTTAGGAAAATATAATACCAGTTCCATATTCAGCCTCTTCAACCAGGTGCATACCAGGGGAGGCGAAAAGCTGCTGGACGCGATGTTTCAGCATCCTTTCACGGATGCTGATAAGATCAACAGCAGAAGCGCGGCTTTTGGTTATTTCCGGGATCATCCTGCTGTTTTCCCATTTGACGAGCAGCTGCTAAGCCGCCTGGAAGCTTATCTCGAGGAAGGAAGCGGCGGAAGTTTACCGCTTGTGTTCTGGCAGGTAAGCAGGAAAAAACTGATGGAAGTGGCGGTGAAGGAAGATACTTATCGCCTGCAGCTGGAAGGGATCAATACCTGCATCCATGTATTGAAAGGTTGTGCAGGACTGCTCAGTCAGCTGGAAAGGGAAGGGCAGGATAAAGGTACACCCTGGGAAAACTGGGCAAAGGCTGTACAGGGTATTATAAAGGATAAGCGCCTCACAGAAGTACTGGCTGAACAGGGTGTGGTAAAAAGATCCCTTCTTCAGGTAGCCAGGCTGCATTACCTCTTTGTACATGTATTTCATAATGTGTTGAAGAACGTATTGGAACTAACGTATGAAATAGATGTGTACCTCACCGTATCCGGTATAGCAAGAGAGAAAAACTTTTCTTATGCTACTGCTTTGCCTCAACTTAAAAATACCCTGGTGGCAAAAGGGTTAAGGCATCCCAGGGTGGAGAAAGCAGTGCCGAATGCTATTGCTTTTAATGGAGCCAGTAATGTGTTGTTCCTTACAGGGGCAAATATGGCGGGTAAGTCTACGTTGATGAAGGCAACAGGGATCATGTTGTACCTGGCGCATATGGGCTTCCCTGTGGCAGCCGATGAGCTGCAGTTCTCTGTTCTTGATGGGATATACTCTTCTGTGAATGTGCCCGATGATCTGAACAGGGGATACAGTCATTTTTATGCAGAAGTGTTAAGGGTAAAAAAGGTGGCGGAAGAAGTGGATGCGGAGAAACACCTGTTTGTGATCTTCGATGAGCTTTTTAAAGGTACGAATGTAAAAGATGCTTATGATGCAACGCTTGCGGTAACCGGTGCCTTCACTGCTTTCAGTGATTGTTTCTTTATAATTTCCACGCATATTTTTGAGGTAGGGGAAGAATTGAAGGCACAGGGAGATCGTATTCAGTTTGAGTTCCTGCCTACGGTGATGGAGGGTGCTGTGCCAAGGTATACGTATACCTTGCAGAAAGGTATTACGGAGGACAGGCAGGGGATGATCATTATTGAAAATGAAGGAATATTGGATATGCTTTAAACCGCCATTAGATATAAAATAAAAAGGTTGCCGTCTTTGGATGGCAACCTTTTTTTTATGCTTCATCACATAATATACCGGTTTGGTAACATTCCCGGCAGGTAGCAGCAGGTGGTCTATAATATTGCAGCATGAGATCTTTTGTTACTGCCCTTTTATTATTGCTATATACGTCCTTGCCGGCGCAGGACAGAATGGCTGCCATAAAAAGCTATTTTTCCACACTTTCTGAGAACAGGCTTTATGACGGCAATATCGCGCTGTCAGAAAACGGCCGGGAAGTGTATGTGTTTTCCGCCGGGTATGCATCGTATTCACAGTCTAAGGCCAATCATCCATTGTCCCGCTTTAACCTGGCATCCATTTCAAAGATATTTACTTCTACCGCTGTGCTTCAGCTGAGGGATAAGAAGAAGCTGCAGCTGGACGATCCGCTCATTAAATATCTTCCGGAGTTTCCTTTTCAGGATATCACCATCCGGCATTTGCTTACACATACCTCCGGGTTACCTAACCTGGAACTTTATGAAGCTGTTATAAAACAATATCCTGATTCCGTTATCACAAATGCTTCGGTAATGCCTTTGTTGCAAAAATGGAACAAAGGGCTTTACTTCAAACCTGGTGATCAGTTTCGTTACTGCAACACGAATTATACCTTGCTGGCCATATTGGTAGAAAAGCTTTCCGGTATGTCTTTTCCTGTTTACCTGGATACTTACATCTTCAAACCTGCGGGGATGAGAAACACTAACTTTAATGATACCGGCCGGGTGATACACCAGGTAATGCCCACTTATTATGATTCGGTGCCTGTTCCTGTGAGTACTGTAAAACGGTATCGTTATAGTGAGTATAATAACCAGGCCAGCATTGGCCCCTCTAATGTGATCACTACTGTGGGTGATATGCTGAAATTTGATGCGGCCTTTTTCGGTGGTAAACTGCTAAAGCTATCCACTGTGGAAGAAGCGATAACACCTTTGAAATTGAATAATGGTAAGGAGCATTCGGAACAAATGGACACTATGCTGGGCG
Source organism: Chitinophaga sp. SYP-B3965 (assembly GCF_009647655.1). Taxonomy (GTDB): domain Bacteria; phylum Bacteroidota; class Bacteroidia; order Chitinophagales; family Chitinophagaceae; genus Chitinophaga. The sequence continues at coordinate 151,235 of NZ_WJFD01000001.1, forward strand.
AAGGTACCGGCCAATATGGATTAGGCTGGGAAATATTTAACCAGCCTGGTTTCGGGAAAGGTGTGGGGCATGGAGGCTTCAAATTCGGCATGGCCACTTTTTATTATCGCAACCTCAGCCGGAAACAGACGATAGTGGCTTATACAAATGGCACGAGCAGGTTTGGAGAAAATGTTACTTCCTGCTTTTATATGCTGAACAACAAACCTGCCATGTCAATAGATCTGAAGAAGTCTGCAGTGCGTACCTATGCTAAAGCACTGATTGAACAGGGTGCTGATCATGCGGCGGCTTTGCTTCATCTGTTTATGGCTGATACGACGCATTATTATTTCAGTACAAAAGAAATGAATTTCCTGGGATATGATTTCCTGTATCAGGCTTCGTTTAAAGGTCATCAGCAAATGTCCCTGGAGACTTTTAAGCTGAATACTTTTCTAGATTCCGGCAACTTCAATTCTTATGATAGCTATGGAGAAGCGCTGATGGAAACAGGCGCGCGTGAAGATGCGGTGATGATGTATAAGAGATCACTGGAACTGAATCCGAAGAATGAAGGAGGGATTATGGCCTTGAAGAAATTACTGAATAAATAATTAAAAAGAACAGCCCTGTAAATCATTTGACCTACAGGGCTGTTTCGTGTAAACTAATCCGGGATCTGCACCTGCTGTTCTTCTTCGGGGATCTGAATATTCTTCACCTTTTCCAATACCATAGATCCTGCAAACCGGTATTTTAAGGGGAATGCCGGATTTGTAATATCATCATAGTGATATTCCAGGTATACGGTTGTGTATGTTTTCTCAAGATATGGTTGTACTTCATCCATCCTTTTACTCACCGTGTAAGTGCCTTTTTGTTGCACAAAATGAATGGCAGGATTACCGGAGGTTAACGTAACGGTGCTGTCCGCATTAAATGTAGCACTGATCTTATAGCCAGCCCTGTCTACAGCTTCTTCTTCTGTTACACCTGCGTAAAAGAAAACAGCTTTTTCATTCACCACCCATGTATTCCTGTAAGGGGTGGTCAGCGCCGTCTGGCCATTCTCATTTTTTGTTCTGTCCCAAACAGCACCGGCAACAGAATACCTTCCGGAAAAATCATTAAATGGTATGATGGTGATCAGCGACTTTTTATAGTGCTTCAATATAGAAGGCGTATAGGCGGAAGATGAAACGATCTCTAATGGCAAGATATATTTATTAACCAGATCAATCCCATCCAGTTTCAGATCAACTGTAACATAGCCCGTGTTTGAACCTTTGGGGATGGTGGCAGTAAGCGTTTTAAAACTATAGTATTCAGCGGGGAGTTCTTTGAAATAAAGATCCTCCCGAAGCCGGAACCTGTCGAAGTTTAAATTGGTCAGCGTATCCTTATCCAGGGCAATCGAGATACTTATATCGGTATTATTGGTGGTGGAACCACTTAATACAACAGGGATCTTCAAGGGGATGTTACCTCCCTGCTCCTTGTATTTCACGTATACCTGCACTACACCATTTTTGCCAAATGCAACATACTTTGTAAAGAGTTCTTCTTCCCATTCCTTGTTACATGCGCTGATCACGATCAACAAGCAGAGATAATATAAATACTTCATGGTGTTAGATTTTAATTGAATATTGTCCATCCGGGGTTTTGAGTCAGTTTTCTATTCGTTCTTAACTCACCGTGTGAGATGGGCCAGAGATACATCTTCTTTACAAAGATGGTGGGCATGGAAGGGATGGCAACCGGCACATAGAACAGGTCCCTTTGATCTTCCGTCATGTTCATATTACAACCCATTACTGGTGTGGATTCTTCAATAGGTGCGTCTTTCCAGCGTCTCAGGTCATAATAGCGATGTCCTTCTGCAAATAATTCAATCTGCCTTTCTCTTTTCAGGGCTTTTCTCATGTTTTCTTTGGAAGCATAAATGCTTTGGTCAAAATCGGGAACACCGCCTCTTATGCGTATCTGGCTGAGGTATTTGCTGATCTCTTCCGCATTCCTTCCTACAGAAATATTTCCGGTGCCCAGGTAATTGGGGATGCTGTGGTTGCCACTTAATTCGTTCAGTGCTTCCGCATAGATCAGTAACACTTCTGCATACCTGATAGCCGGTTCAATTTTAGGTACTACAAATCCGCCTTCCATAAAAGAGTCGAAGGGGTTGTAATATTTTTTGATGCCTACGCCTGTTCTGATGTGGAATGCGGGGGAGGAGGGCTGCTTGCCATCGGAGTACCCCCTGTAATAGAAAACCTGCTTATACCTGTCTTCTACCTTTCTGGCGCTGGTGCCTTCCCACATGCTGCCGTTGTAAGCAACGGAGGCATAAAAGCGGGGCTCTCTGGCGGCGTATTGTAAAGATACCTTTGCCGGCAGGGGCTTATAGTCCGTATTATTTACGGTGAAACCTGTTACGCGCGGGGTTGTTGGTACATTGGCCCCATTGTTCATGTAATAGATGTCCACCTGTTTCTGGGTGATGCCGTGTGTGTTCCAGCCTTTCAAAGAATAAGGTATCTGGTGCAGCACCATCTGGCTTATTCCCTCGGAACTTTGTTCCGTAACGCGGGAGAAAATGATCTCAGGATTGGCGGTAAAAGCTAAAGCGCCGTTAAAGAGCTGGCTGTAGGATTGAAAGGGATCAATATCCTTCCATCCCAGGGGGAAAGCCTTGTCTGAATAACGTGCATCATAGGGTGGAATAATTGTTTTCGGCTGTGTGGCGCTTTGGTCCTGGGAATTAAAGGGCGCGGTGAATAGTTTGTAAACATTCAGGTCTATCACATCTTTAGCAGCGGCAGCAGCTTTCGCCCATTTTACTTCATCGTATGTTTGGGTGATGAGTTTGCGACCGGCGTTATCCACGAGATCAAACATTTCCGTATTTCCGTTGAAAAGGGGACTTGCTCCGAACAGGTATACCTTTGCGCGAGCAGCCAGTGCGGCGCCTTTTGTCGGGCGGGCAGCTTCCCGATTGGTATGTTGCAGCGGAAGGTCTTTTGCGGCTATCGCGAATTCTTTTGTAATGAAATCCACACACTCATCATAAGAGTTCCTTGGCTGAGATAAATTCTGATACTCTGTGGTGTAATCAATTCCTTCATCGGGAACAAGTGGAATAGGGCCGTATTTCCTTAACAGGAGCCAGTAATAATAGGCCCTGAGAAAACGTGCTTCTCCTTTCTTTTCCAATATTTCTTCTTGCGTCATTTCCCGGTTCTTGTCGATATTATGGATGAAGATAGATGCCTTGCGGATACCCTGGTAACAGGATGACCAGGATGACTGGTCCCAGGTTTCATCGTACTCTCCGTTTTTGTACTTGCGGTATTTATCGTCCCTGTCTCCAAAGAACATATCGTCGGAAATGAAATTGAACGGTGTGAGGCCTTTACTGGCAACATCGGCATTTTCACTGCGCAGGTGGCTGTAGGTGCTGGCCAGCCATTGTTCAGAATAATCCCTGTTGGTGAAAAGCGAATCTGTGTTCATCCGGTCTTTGAAAAAGTGGTCCATATCCAGGTACTTTTTACAGGAGGGGAGGAACAGGATACCTGCGCATAAAGCGAGGGACAGGCATCCTTTATAATATTTGTTCATGATCATTGATTAAAAGTTGATAGTAAGGCCACCGGTGATCGTTTTAGCTAAAGGGTAACTCATACCATTGCCACTGGCGAGTTCCGGGTCCCAGAGTTTCAGATAATCCCATACCAGGAGGTTTTGTCCCATGAGATAGAACCTGGCGCTATTGATATGCGCCCACCTGGTGATGCTTTGTGGCAGGGTGTAACCGAGCTCAACATTCTTTAAACGCAGATACGCGCCATTGCGTAACCAGTAAGAAGAGGCGCGGTAGTTATTGGCATTGCCACCATAACTGAGCCTGGGATATTTGGCATTGGGGTTTTCCGTTGCAGGATCGCCCGAGATCTCTTTTTCGATCCATCTGTTACCAGGTGCGGCTACATCTGTGAGGATATTACCCCATCCGCCATCTGCAAATGGATATACACTGGGGCCGTCGATGAAGTAGGAAGATTTTCCCGCGCCCTGGAAGTGAAAATTGAAGTCTATGCCATGCCATCTTACTGATGCGCCTACGCCGTAGATCAGGCTGGGCACGCGGGATGCGCCGATAGGAACAATGTCATCATCGTTGATGAGACCGTCTCCATTCACATCTTTGTATTTAACGTCTCCGGGCTGGTAGGCGCCATACATTTGTTTAGGGCTGTTCTTGATGTCTTCATAATCCCTGAATAAACCCAGTGCAATGAGGCCTCTTGCCTGATTGAGCCTGAATCCCTGCGTCATCCTGTAAGGCAGGTTATTGGCTTCTTCATCAAAGGCGATCACCCTGTTTTTGAAATAAGTGATATTGCCTCTCATGGTGATGTCTACGGCGCCGATCTTTCTGTTTATGTTGAACTGTGCATCGAAGCCCTGGTTTTCCATGATGCCCACATTGGCCCATGGTTGACTGACGATACCCACCATAGCTGGCAGATGTGATCTTTGTTTATAGATCTTTTCTCTTTTTTCTTTAAACAGATCAATGGTGATGGAGAATGAATTCTTCCAGAGGTTCATTTCAATACCCAGGTCCTGTTTGCGGGCTACTTCCCAGGTAAGCTGCTCGGAGGCTACCTGCTGGTAATACAAACCAGTATAAGCATTAGGACTAATGCTTTCGCCAAAATTGTAGCCATCTCCCGGACCTATGGTACTCAGGTAAGCAAAGCGGTTTCCGCCAAAATTATCGTTACCGACTTCTCCATAGGAGTAGCGCACCTTGAGGAACTCCAGCCAGTCGTAATTATCTTTAATGAATTTCTCTTCGGAGATATTCCAGGCTGCAGAAATAGCGGGAAAGAAGCCAAACTGATGGCCGGGTTTAAAGTTCTCAGAGCCGGTGTAACCGAAGTTGAATTCAAGGAGGTAACGGTTATCATATCCATACATCAAACGGCCGGACAAGGATTGGTTCCTGCGGGGAATGCCATTGATGATATCTGCGCCGAGGTTCACTGTTTGCCTTTGCTCGCGCTGGAAGTATTTGGCCAGTCCTTCGATCCTGTGTTTTTGGATAGCGCGGCTATATCTTAATTCCAGTTCGTATACGGAAACACGTTCGCCTGCGGCACTGGTTTCCTGGAACATGGGGGATTCACCAGAGATGCGGTGCATGATGAGGTTGCCGTTCCGGTCCCTTCTTTTTTCTACATTATATTGCTCCGGCCATTTTTTCCTGTTGATATTATTCTCATTGTTGGCATCAAATGCCATGCGGCCTGTGGCCCTCAATCCCTTCGTGATAAAATCCAGGTTCTGATCCAATACGAAATTGGTTTCTGCCTTGTTCCGCCAGTATTCCCTGTAGCCTGTTTGTGTTGCCAGTACCCAGGGATTTGTTCTGTTGCCGGTACCATAAGCAGGAACGAGTCCATTGGAATATGCTTTTGGAATGGATACGGGAGACTGACCGATCAGGGAATACCAGATATCATCTTTCAGCCCGGGATAGTTTTTCTTTTCCAGGAAACCAGCTACGCCTATCCGGAATAAAGTGGTTTTGGTAACATCGAGGTCCAGGTTGATCCTGTAATTCCAGCGGGAGAGGTTGGCATTGGTCTTATACTCTCTCAGCGAAGCATCTGATTTGTACAAACCACCTTCATCTACATAACTACCGGAAACAAAGAACCGGGCAATGGTGGCGCCGCCATTGATATTCAATGCGGCCCTGTTGATGTTTGCACCACTCTTCAGCATTTCATCCTGCCAGTTCACATTCGGATAGAGATCAGGATCCAGGCCAAGGCGAAGGATCTCGAGTTCATTGGCGGTGTATGTGGGTTCCTGGTTCCTTGTTATTTTGGCTTCATTCACTAAAGCTGCGTATACATTTCCATCTACAAACTTAGGCGTGCGGGTACGTGTGCTATAAGTGTGTTCTGCTTTTCCGTCTATGTTTATTTTACCGGTCTTTCCTTTTTTGGTGGTGATCAGTATTACGCCGTTGGCGCCCCGGCTACCATATATGGCGGTGGCAGAAGCGTCTTTTAATACAGAGAAGGATTCTATATCCTCAATATTTATTTCGTTGAAAGGGCGTTCAAAACCGTCTACCATTACCATAGCCGCGCTATTGGCCCCGAACGTGGAAATACCCCTGATCCAGAATTCAGACTGGTTACTACCGGGTTCGCCGGATCGTTGCATGGCAATTACACCAGCCACATTTCCTGCCAGCGCATTGGTGATATTGGCGCCGGCCGTTCGGAGGTCTTTAGGGTTCACCGTTGTAATAGCCCCGGTAACGGTTACTTTTTTCTGTGGTCCGGTGGCAGTGATCACCACCTGCTCCAGGGCATTGGTGTTGGAAGCCTGCATTACTACATTCACAATGCGGTTATCGCGTACAACTACCTCTTTGGTGGTAAAACCTATGAAGGAGAACATCAGTGTGTGATAAGGCTCTACGGTGATCTTATACCGGCCATTCTGGTCGGTCATGGTGCCGAGCCCTACTCTGTCCTTCACAACGATATTAGCGCCCGGTAATGGCAGATTAGTCGAGTCTGTAACGATACCGGTAACTTCTATTGTTTGTTGTGAGAATGCGGTGGTTGAAAAAGCGATGAAGATCAGTGATAAGTAAAAAATTCTCATTATAAAGACAATTAATTTATTCAACGGAGATTGTTCTGATCCTGCGGTTCTTTTGGTCGGCTACATAAAAAGTACCCGTGGCTTCATCCAGCACGATGCCCTGTGGCCTGTCGAACTGCGCCCTTCTGAGGGGACCGTCCGCATAACCGTATTCACGGGGCCTGCCGGCAAAAGTGCTCACCACACCTTCCGGTGTTATTTTCCGGATGCAATGATTGAAGACATCTGTGAGGTAGAAATTATTATTCTTGTCAAAGGTGCCCTGCTGCGGATGATCAAACCGGGCATCTGCGCCCACCCCATCACGGTGAGCATGCTGGCCTCTTCCTCCCACAAAATGCACCGGTGCATCCAGCATGCCGGTTTCCCGGTTGTACTTGGTCCTCAGTACATAACTTTGGTTCACTACTACGATGTAAGCAAAATCGCCACTGGGTGCAAACTGGATATTGAACTCCCAGTTCACATCATCTACCCGGTACATTAACCTGGAAGATTTTGTAACACGGTCCCATTTAAACATTTCTCCTTTTGCATAAGAGTTAAAAAAGAAGTCTCCTGTTTTAGGATTGGCGTCACCTCCGTTGGTTGTTTGGGAAAGGATCAGTGCATTCCATCTTGTAAAGCCGGATTCTGGCGTGAGGATGGCAGTGCTCAGCCCACGTTCATCCCACTGGTCGTTCGTGACATAGAGGGTGTCAAAAGTGGGGTTAAATGCCAGGGTCCTGGGCCTGTCCAGGCCGTTGCCCGTTCTGAACAGGGTTTTTACAGTGGTGCGTGCGGAATCGATGAACCTTAATCCTCTGAATTCTTCCAGCACATAAAGATTCTTATGCTGATCAAAAGCAAGCCAGTAAGGTTCTTCAAACTGTGCTTTATTAATATCGCCATCCACGATAGCGGTTCTTCCGTCCCTGTCTGTAAAGCCGGCCAGCGTGCCTACTACCGGGTTGAAAAGATAATTGAAGTCAGTTGCTGAGATCACTTCCTTCACACTGCTTTCGGCGCCAACTTTTACCTTTACCGGTCCCTGGCCTGCCTGAGAAGGGATCAGTACAAAAATGGAGTTGTTCTTTACACCTACAACAGGCGCTGGTACATTGTTGATAAATACTTTTACGATAGCCGGATCACTTCCGAAGTTCTCACCATAAATGATCATCTGTGTTCCTACTCCGCCACTGTCAGGTGTGAACCTTTGCAGCGTCACTGGTTTGGAAGGATCAAATTTAACAACGGTGTCAGACTGTTTGTTTTTGGAACAGGCAGCCAATAAAAGACTGCCGGTAACGGCAAGGGGAATGCTTCTTCGAAGCATTGTCAGGATTTTTTTCATAACGAGCTGTGATGTTAATTACGCGGAAAACTCTGCACAGGTATTCTAGTCAGGTATTTAAAAGTAAATGTACAGGTTGTCGAAATTTGCATACGGTCATTTCGAATCAAAAAAGATTTATATTGTATCATTCTTGCGTTATCGCTTCCCCGCAGTTTCAAAATCCGGCAAACCTGTCTTATTTTAAATTATTGATAATCAACTAAGAGATAGATGACATATAAGCCTCCACGCTATGCCAAAACGTTTCATTTGTACGGTGATACTATTTTTACTGCTGCATGAATGCAGTGCGCAACCCATCTATTTCAGGCATTATGAGGTAGAGAACGGCCTGTCCAACAATTCTGTGATCACCTCTTTGCAGGACAAGGATGGCTTTATGTGGTTTGGTACGGGGGATGGATTAAACAGGTTCAACGGATACAATTTCAAGACCTTCAGAATAGGAGAGGCCAACAACCTTAATAACAACCCGATCTTTCACTTACACGAGGATGTGAAAGGAACCTTATGGGTAGCAACTCTTAAGGGGTTGTTTTATTTTGATACAGCAACCGGGGCATTCACGAAACTGCCTGCTACAAAAGGACAGCTGGTAAGGGTGATCCATGGGGATGCGGATAATAATATCTGGTTTGTTGAAGGAACAGTATTATACAAGTATAATATCGGTACAAAACGCATTGATGTTTACCGGGCACCGGCGTTACAAAATATCACGACGTTGTATAGATCTGCAGATGGTACGCTGTGGCTGGGTTGTGCCAATGGTGTATTGGCAAAGTATGATATGCCGCGTAATGATTTTGTTTATTACACTTCTGATAAAGTTGTGCGCACAGCCAATACCATTGAAACTATTTGTGAAGACAACGAGCATGAAAGCCTGCTGATCGGTACCTCACAAACGGGATTGCTCAGATTCAGCATGCGTGATCAGCAATGGACTTCCATTGCGTTATCCCCGGCCAAAAGCGCCAGCCTGTTTGTAAGAAGCCTGTTGAAAGTAAATGACACGGACTATTGGATCGGCACGGAATCCGGGCTGTATATTTTAAACAGCCGCACTAATATTATACAGCACATTAGTAAAGTGCCGCATGATCAGTATTCCCTGACAGATAATGCTATTTATTCGATCTGTAAAGACAAAGAAGGGGGTATCTGGGTAGGTACCTTTTTCGGTGGTATCAACTATTACGCACATCATCCCATCGCCTTTGAAAAGTTCTTTCCAACATCTGCCTCCAACGCTATTGAGGGGAATGTAGTGCGCGAAATGGTACAGGATCAATATGGTAAGATATGGGTAGGTTCTGAGGATAAGGGGATTGCTGTATTTGATCCTGAGAAGAGATCTTTTGTTAACTATAATAATGGACCCGGTAACATACATGGACTCCTGGCTGATGGCGATAACTTATATATCGGCACTTTTAAAGACGGGCTGTATGTTTTTGATCTGAAGAAGAACAAGATCATACAGCATTACGCAGCATACACTAACAACGGGTTAAACAGCAACTATATCAATATCCTGTATAAAACTACCACCGGTGCCATCATCGTAGGTACCTCTAATGGTGTGTACAATTTTGATAAAGCAACAGGGACGTTTCATTATTTGGAGGGCCTTGTACGGGATGAATTTTATTCCGCCATTACGGAAGATAGCAAAGGACGTATCTGGCTGGGTACACACAGTAATGGTATTTATTACATTGATACGGGTCAGAAGGCCCGAAAATTGTCTGTGCAGGTAAATGGGAATTATCCATTTGATAACAACAAGATCTTAAACTTACTGGAAGATACAGACCATCATCTCTGGATCTGTACAGAATCCGGCCTTTTCAGGATGAACCCCGCCAATCATGCCGTGAAGGTGTATAATACGGAATCCGGTATGCCCAGTAATATTGTTTATAGTACGGTGGAAGATGATCGTAACAGGATCTGGGCGGCTACCTCCATGGGGCTGGCTTATATTGATCAGAAAGCCGGGCAGATAAAAACTTTCAAACAAAGCGATGGATTGTTAAGTGATCAATTCAACCATCGTTCTTCCTTTAAGGATAAGGAAGGGAATATTTATTTTGGCTGCCTGAAAGGTCTTATAAGATTTAATCCGCGAAACCTTACTACTGTTGATCATGTGCCTCCTATTTATCTCACGCAGCTGGAGGTGTTCAATAAAGATGCCGCCATCAACTCCAGGCACCTGTTCTACGATTACCTCTTCCTGCATAAACGGGATATTCAGCTGCCTTATAATAATTCCACTTTCAGTCTTGATTTTGTAGCACTCAGTTTCACTGCGCCGGATAATATCAGGTATGCTTATATGCTTGAAGGAATTGATGAAAACTGGAACTTTACGGATAAGAACAAGATCGTTCACTTTAATAATCTTTCACCGGGCAACTATACTATTAAGATAAAGTCCACCAATAGCAGCGGCATATGGGCATCCAATGAAACATCCTTTAAGATAAATATAACGCCGCCCTTCTGGAAAACGGGGCTTGCCTATTTTGTTTACACGTTGATCACTATTGCTATTATCTATTTTTCGACAAAATATTATAGCAAACGTTATAAAGAACAGCAACTCCGCCTGATGGAGATCTTTACCCTGAATAAGGAAAAGGAACTGTATCAGGCAAAGATTGACTTTTTTACGAAGGTAGCGCACGAGATAAAAACACCGCTTACTTTAATAAAAATGCCGATGAGTAAGATCCTTAAAAATGTGTCTGCTATTCCGGGAATGGAGCATGAGGTAATGGTGATGAATAAGAATACAGACAGGTTATTGACTTTAACCAATCAATTGCTGGATTTCAGGATGGTAGAATCGGGAAATTATGTTTTACATCTGAGCGCCAGGAATATCGTTCCTATTATAGAAGAAATATATGGTAGTTTTCAACCCGCCATCAACAAGAAGAAAAACACCTGTGAGCTTATGATCAAAGATCCGGTGCTCATTTGCAATATCGATGAAGATGGGATGATCAAAATTGTGAGTAACCTGATAGACAATGCTATTAAATATTGCAGCTCCGAAATTACATTGACCCTTCAATCAAACCCATCAGGCGAAAATGCTATCCTTTGTGTAATGAATGATGGTGATATTATCCCGGAAGAAGAAAGAGAAAGTATTTTTGAGCCTTTTTACAGATCCGGTAATACCATGACTGCGGGAACCGGCATAGGGCTATCGCTGGCTAAATCTATAACATTGCTGCATAAGGGTAGTTTGGAATATAGTGTGGAAGAGCGATGTAATGTTTTTACACTGATCCTTCCCTTAATTGATAAGAACGTGTGATGGCTTTATCAATGTACTCGGAGGGGGACATTTTGAAATACTTATAGAAATTCCTTCTGAACTGGCCCGGGGAATTATAACCTGCTTCTTCCGCCAGTTCATTTACCCGGTGGTTACCGGAGTTGATCAGATCAGCGGCTTTTTTTAAGCGGGTGAGGTTAATGATATCATGGGGAGACAGATCAGAGATGGATTTTATTTTTCGATAGAGTGTAGGTTTGCTCATGTTCATCAGCAGACTCAGGCGCTCCACATCCAGTTGTGTTTCATCCAGGTGTGCAAGGATGGTGCTGACCAGCTTCTCCACAAATGCTTCATCCATTTGGGTGTGCGCAATACTGTTTATATGCACCAGGGGTGACTGGGCATAACATTGCTTTAGCTTCGATCTGCTGGCCAGTAGGTTTTCTATCTGCGCATATAAATGATCTAATGAAAAAGGCTTTTCTATATAAGCATCGGCTCCTGCTTTCAATCCCTGTATCCTGGCCTGTAAGGTATTCTTCGCGGTTAATAATATAACCGGTATGTGACTGAGCTCTAAAGTAAGTTTGATCTTTTCACATAGTTCGAATCCATCCAGCCTGGGCATCATCACATCGCTCACCACTAACTGTATAGGTTCATGTTGTAAAAGGGAAAAGGCTTTCTCGCCATCTTTTGCGGTATAGACGGCATAGGACGTTCCCATGTCATGCGACAGATAGTCGAGGATATCATCGTTATCATCAACGATGAGGATACCTGGTTTGGTGTGTTTTAGAATTTGGTTGACCCCTTCCATGGTATACAATTTAAAGAATAAAACACATTTACCCAACCATCTGTGCTATCACTTTGATACTGAATAGGGAAGGTCTTCCGGCTGCAGCTTTATTTGTTTGTCCGCTGTGTTCTTCATGTCAAAGGAAAGGGTTCCTCCTGCGACTATATCCTGGTAGGTAATATATGTTTTGGAATAAGGTTTGCCATTCAGCAGGGCATGATGCATGTATACATTTTCGTCTGAATTACCGTTGGCTGTTATGATGAATTTTTTCCCGTTTTCGAGCCTGATGGTTGTTTTCTTAAACACGGGACTTCCCAGTACATATTCGTTTGTTCCGGGGCATACACTGTAAAATCCGAGTGCGCTTAATACATACCAGGAGGATGTTTGTCCCTGGTCTTCATCACCGGGGTATCCATCCTCAGATGCATTGTATAGTTTTTTCATCACCTCCCGTACATGCAACTGTGTTTTCCATGGCTGGCCTCCGTAGTTATAAAGGTATACCATATGCTGAATGGGCTGATTGCCATGGGCGTATTGCCCCATGTTGGCTATCACCATTTCCGTCATTTCATGGATCATACCGCCGTAAGTGCCCACCTTTACTTTATTGGGTTCTGTAAATACGGCATCCAGTTTGGCGCAGAAAGCCTCATCTCCGCCGAGCATCTTTTTAAGGCCGTTAATATCATGGAATACAGACCATAACCAATGCCAGGCATTCCCTTCTGTATAGGGGCCACCCCATTCTACGGGATCAAAATCACTCAGCCATTTCCCATTTTCATCCCTGCCACGCATAAAACCGGTAGTGCTATCATAAACGTGCCGGTAGTTAAACATCTTTTCCTTAAATCCCTGCAGGTATTTTTCCTGTTTTGTATCTGTAGCGAGTGCGTAAGCACAAAAATCGTCGTACGCATATTCCAGTGTTTTGGCAGTGGCTTCCCTGTATTTGGGATAGGGCACATAACCTAACTGATTGTATGCTGCGTAACCATCTCTTCCGTTTGCAGGGCCCCAGGGGCCTTTGTTGTTGGCTTCATGATAGTAGGCTTCCAGTGCGGCGGCGGGATCAAAGGTGCGTATTCCTTTTGCCCAGGCATCGGCAAGTAATGATATGGCATGATTGCCGATCATGCTGCCCTGTTCATTGGGGAAGGACCAGGAAGGCAACCATCCGCATTGTTTTTGAGCATCCAGCAGGGCCTGCATATACCGCCCGTGCATTTGGGGATGTAGTAATGCATTCAGTGGGAACTGTGCCCTGAATGTATCCCAGAAGCCGGTATCGGTGAACATATAGCCCTCGTGTACTGTACCATCATATGGGCTGAAGTAATAAGGTTTGCCGTTTTTATCCAGCTCATAGAATTTCCTCGAAAATAAACTGGCCCTGAAAAAGCAGGAATAAAAAGTGGCTTTATCTGCTTCCGTACCGCCCTCTACCAGGACCTGTGACAGATGTTCATTCCAGATCTTTTTTGCAGTTGCCTTAGTTTGCTCTAACGTTTTGTGATCACCCAATTCCCTGGATAAGTTAAGTTTTGCCTGCTCTTCGCTGATATAGGAAGAAGCTGTTTTAACCTGTACAGTAGTGCCCTCTTTGAACTGAAGGTACAAGCCTGTGCCTTTTCCTTCGCCCTGGAGGTTTCCCGGTTGCACAGCCCCTGTTGTATTTTCCCAGGTACCATAACCGGTAAAGGGTGTATCAAACACCAGGGCAAAAAAACTTTTCCATCCCTTCTTAAATCCTCTGCCATTATTGACGAACCCGGTCACCATTTTTTCTTTCGGGTATATCTTAACACCACTTAAGCCGGTATAGCCATCCAGCACAATATTTCCTTTGTGCCCTTTGGGAAATGAAAATCTCAGATGCGCGCCGCGTTCTGTGGGCGCCATTTCGGTGCGGACCTTATTATTAAGTATTACGCTGTAATAGTAGGGTTTGGCTATTTCATTTTCATGCTCAAAACTAGTGGCCCTTTGATCCTGATTTACCGTGAGGCTGTCAATACCCGGCATCAGTGAAAAAACAGCATAGTCATTTGACCAGGAGCTGCATTGATGTGCCTGTTGAAAGCCCCTGATACTTTTCTTGTGATACTGGTATTTCCATCCATCTCCGTTATTGCCTGTCTGTGGTGTCCAGGTATGCATCCCAAAGGGAAGGGCCGTGGTTGGATAGGTATTCCCCCTGGTTAATTCATGACGGGAATTGGTGCCCTGGAGTGTATTTACATAATCTGCAAGCGCCGTTTGCTGAGATTGGGCGCTTGCAGAAATTGTAAGTGGAATAATTAAAGCTATTAGGAGTTTTTGCATGACAGACTAATATAAGCTGTTATTTATTCAGTTTATCATTTAAGACCTTCATAAAATAACCTCCTACCACACTTCTTGCCTGGAACCCTACCTGTTTCCCATTGGTTGTTTCGTGCCAGTCACCCAAAGGCACTCTGCTGGTTGTTTCCAAAGCATATTTCTGAAGTGGTAAGATGAATTTTTCGAACTCCGTGTTATTCTTAGTCAATACAGCCGTCCAAATGATCCAGTCGGATTTGGTATAGGTTTTCCGGGAATCCAGCGGGAGGCCGTATGTTTTTTGTTTGGTCAGGTAAAAGCTTATTTCTTTTTCAAATACACTTTTTGGGAAGAGATTAAAATCCAACACTTTATCCCATACCAGGTTATATTTCTGGCTCCAGGAATCTTTCTTTTCAAAAGCTAAGCTGAAATGATCTCCATCGTCTGCCAGTTTTATCCAGTTCTCCATCATGGAGCGGCTGCGATCCAGGTAGTACTTTGCATCTGCTGTATGGCCCAGCATACCGGCAAGGAAAGAATAACTGCGCAATGCCATGATGGCTTTGGCGGAGAGGTTCACGTTCCTGGCGAGGTGGCCGGCAAAGTCATCCGTGCAAAGCTGGTTGGCCGGATCAAAACCTTCCTTGTCCAGGTATTTGGCCCATGTTGTCAATGTGGCCCAGTGTTGCTTTGCATAACCTGCATTACCTTCTGCTTTGGCTATGGCAGCTGCCAGGATCACCATATTACCGGCTTCTTCCACCGGCATATCTTCACCATATACCTGTCCGTTTGCGAGCGGATAAGTGCCAAGGTCATGAGCCGCAAAAGGTTTGGTCCATTTACCGCTTTCGCTGTAATAGAAGATCCCGTTCATCATGCCTTTTTCTAACTCTGGATTGTAGGCGAGGTATAAAGGGGCAGAAGGGTAGGTGAGGTCCACGGTGGCAATGCAACCATTGCTGAAATTCTCTTTGGATAAGAACAACAGTTCTTTCTGAGGACTTTCCACTAATCCATGCGCGGCAATACTTTGACGGTAAGCCAGTTCGCACAGTTGGGCATAAGCGGCTCCTCCGGTTTTAAGGGCATCTGTATAAATAGTGTCCTGGAATAACTTCGCCTTTTTGATCACGGTGTTGTAATTAACAGCCGCTGTATTCATTAAGGTGGAAAAGTTGCGATCACCATTTTTATTCCACCAGGGGCGAAGGTTTGTACCAAAATATTGGACAGCGTAAACTTCATCATACCCCAGCATCATGAATTTTTCTATGGGTGTAGCACCCACCTGGCCAAAGGATACCACTGTATTAAGACTTAAACGTTTTCCGGTTGTTTCAGTCTGACCCTTGTACTGGCCTTTTAAAAACTGGCTGATGCCGGTTTTCTCATTGGCGGCAATATATTGTTGGGAATAATCTTTAGAGGCACCTACATAAAAATATCCCCAGTCTATACGGATATCATCTCCTTTTTTCATCAATACAGGTTGTTCCACAGTGCCTGTTTGCAACAGTTTTATACCACCTGTAGCCGTTGCTTTTGCCGTCATTTGCTGTGTAGGCTGGTTGGCGGCGATGTCCGTGCTTGCGCTTAGGAGAACAGATACCTGGTGTTTATTACCGTCATTGGACTTTACCTGGTAGCTGATATAAGAGACAGGAGTGGATAACAGTGCGAGGTCCTTCAACAGCAAGGGAGAAGTAAAGGTTAATTCGAGGTCCACTTTTCCGCAGCTGAAACTATATTTTGTTTCCATGGCTTTAACTTCCACGTTCTTTTGTGCTGCTTCCCTGATCAGTTTGCTGTCTGTTGTTTCTATCTTTCTTGCAATACCTGCATCGAGGAAACGACCACCGGCAGTATTACGTACATGAAAAGCAAGTACGTTCTTACCTGTTTTCAGGTTGGTTTTTAATTGTTCCTGCAGGTCCAGGAAGGTGTAATTATTTACCCAACCCTCTTTATGATAAATAGGTTTGCCATTCAGGTAGATATCAATATTATCGTCGTGATTAATTTTCAGGAACAGGTTATCAAAGTTTACATCATTACCAAGGGTAAAGGTTCTTCTTACCCAGAGGTCATCTGTATTCCAGCGAGTTTTTGCTTTCCGCCTGTCGTCTGAAAATGGCGCTCCGCCTGTTTTCCATTCCTTATCATTAAATCCTGTTTCGAACCAGCCGGATCCGGGATTGCTGAGTGTATAAGCTACCTCATACGCCGTCTCGTCTGCAGCGGGCAATACGGTGATAAACTCATTGGTTTCCTTTCCGAGGAAACGATAATAAGTATCATCTACTTTAATAATGCCGACCAGGGAATGATCTGCTCCCGTCCAATGTTTTGTAACAGATCCGTTCAGTTTGTCCGAACTGCTCCAGATACTGAAGTAGGGGGTATGGGTGATAAGCGGATAACTGGGTGCTTTTTGTTCCTGCGCAAGGCAGGCCATAGATAGAAGGGAACTACATACAAGAATAACAGCCAATCTGAAATGCTGAGCCAACACTGTCATAATAAATTTGTTCAGTTTTAAATAATTATGGTATCCGTCTTTTGTGAGACGAGGGCGAATTTGCAACTAAAATAAGCAAGGCAGTTAGTCAAAACGTTTCAATATATGGTCAAATTGGATCATTTTTTGAATTTCTACGTATTATATGTAAAATATTTAAAGCAGATATGATGGTGCCGGGTTTCTTTTTTGTTACATCCCAATTTCTTAAGGTAAAATTAACCTTACCATTTTAAGTATATAATATGCAAGTCGTTGCTTTGTGCTCCGCATTGGAACATAAATGGCACACTTCGAAGATATTTATAACAAATACTGGTCTAAACTGTACCTCTCTGCATATAGCATTCTGCAGGACCAACAGGCGAGTGAAGACATTGTACAGGATGTAATGGTAGAGCTATGGCAGAAACGGGATATAGATTCCATTCAATCTGTCCCTGCATATCTGCACGCAGCTGTACGTTACCAGGTGTTCAAAGTTATCAAGGCAGGCAAAGTAACTATCCAGCTTCCGGAAGAAATAGAGCTGGCCACCTCACGTATAGAGCTGGAAGATCAGCTTACTTCAAAAGATCTGCATGCGTTGCTGGATCACTATATCGAAGAGCTTCCCGAGAAATGCAGGGAAGTGTTCATCCTCAGCAGAAAGCATTACCTCTCTATTAAAGAAATATCCGCACATCTCCAGATCTCCACCAAAACTGTCGAGAACCATCTTACCAATGCCCTGAAGAGGCTCAGGCTGCATACCGGTGATTTTTTATTCTGGGTGCTGATGACACTACCCGCCCTATGGCAATAAACCTGCTGTGTTAAGAAAATATGAAGTCCGGTTACCGCTTAGGTGTATCGTTCTCTCATAAGCACATATAGGTGTCATGAATAAATCTGAATTTTTAGCACTGTCAGATAAATATCTGAAAGGTACGCTTACGCCTGAAGAAGAACTGCGTTTCCTCGATGCATGCGCTTCCCTTGAAGGCCGTGTACCCCAATGGGATGAACAACTGCTGGGTTCACAGCAAGTAGTGAAAGATCGTTTGTATGAGAACATTGTTCGTACCGCCACCCGGAAACGTTTTAACTATACCTGGCTGCGTGTGGCAGCAGTGGTGATGGGCATCTCCATCGTGCTGGGCATTTACCGGGCAGAGATCCGTCATCAGCTATTTCCCGTGAAAATGCTGATGGTGGAAACAGGTAAAGCCGATATGAAGCGCATCTTATTGCCGGACGGTTCTACCGTATTATTAAATAAACAAGGGAGCATCAGCTATCCGGAAGAATTTCGCGATAGCATAAGGCTGATCCGGCTTTCGGGCGAAGCCTATTTTGAAGTGACGCATACGGGACAACCTTTTATTATTCAGACGGATAAATTGAGTACGCGGGTGTTAGGGACCAGTTTCGTGGTAAAGTCATACCCCGGCGATCATCAATCCAAAGTAACGCTGATCAGCGGTAAAGTGGCTGTGCAGCAAATGGAAAGCAAGGACGGGGTGGTGTTATTGCCCGGTCAGGAAGTTACCTCTTTCAACGGCCATCTGGCAGTGAAAAACCATGTAGATACTGCATGGATGAACAACAAACTTTCCTTCCGCCAGAGTCCGCTGGCAGAGGTGATAGACGACCTGGAACGGAAATTCGATATCAGGATACAAACAGATGATCACCTGCTCCAATGCCTGATCTATGTGGATGTGGCACCGGGTGACACACCGATGTCCATTCTCGGTCAACTGGCCATTTCACTGGATGGGAAAGTGTTACAAAGCAGCCCGGGTGTTTATAAGCTTACCGGAAAGGGCTGTGACGATTAATAATATGCATAACCTAAAAATCTATTACCGTATGGGGTGATCAACAAACAAAAAACCCTTCACTGTTGAAGCAGCAAAGGGCTATTTTTTTAAAACTACTGCTACTGCGTGCTGCCTGAGCCTTGGAAACTTTCGTCAGCCTCGCAATTGATTCATTTTAATTAGTCAAAAGTATGAAAAAAACGCTTCCTCGAAGAAATCTACATCTTTTTATCAGGGCATTTATGAAATATACTACCATCATACTGCTCATTATCGCCCAGTGCAGCAGCATGGCACTGGCTTCTACCTCTTACAGCCAGGTACTGGATAAACCGGTGACGCTGCAGGTAGAACAGATATCCCTGCCGGAGGTGCTGGACAGGATATCCAATGTTACGCAGGTACGTTTTGTGCTGGCCAGCAAAAAAACACCGGAGCAACGCATCAGCTTCAATGTTCGTAATGCGAAGCTTAGTACGGTGCTGGATAACATTATGAATACATTTGACCTTACTTACACGGCCAATGGTTCTACCATTATCCTCAAATCTGCTCCTTTGCGGAAATTCCTGCCGCCTGCTCCCGAAAAAGTTGAGACGGTGGCAGCTTCGCTATTCCTTAAAGTAACAGGTAAAGTGGTGGATAAAAACCGCCAGCCGCTCATCGGTGCTTCTGTGATGGTGAAAGGCCGGAACAAGGCTGTATCGTCCAACGAAACGGGCGAATTCACCATCGATGTGAATAAAGGGGAAGTGCTCGTAATCTCCTTTCTTGGTTTTTTGAAAAAGGAAGTGATCATTGGCGATGAAACGTCCATCACTATTCAACTGCAGGATGATGTGGCAGGATTGAACGAAGCGGTGGTGGTGGGTTATGGTGTACAGAAAAAGATCAACATCACCGGAGCGGTGAGCACTGTTAATAGCAGGGATTTTGAAAGCCGCCCTATCCGTAATGTGAGTACCGCTTTACAAGGCATGATGCCCGGTGTAACGGTTGTGAACAATGGCGCATTACCTGGCCAGAACGGCAGCACCATCCGCATCCGTGGTATTGGTACTTTGGGGGATGCAAGCCCGCTGGTGGTGATCGATGGTATCCCCGGCGGTAACCTGGATGTACTGAATCCCTCCGATGTGGAAAGTATCTCTGTGCTAAAAGATGCGGCTTCTTCTGCTATCTACGGTGTACGCGGCGCGAACGGCGTTATTGTGATCACTACCAAAAAAGGAAAGAACGAAAGCAAACCTGTGATCGGTTATGATGGATATCTTGGTGCGCAAACACCTACCAAATTACCTGAATTCGTGAACTCGGTAGAATATATGCAGCTGCTCAACGAAGCGAATATAAACGTTGGCCGCAACGCTACCTACACGGATGCAGACATCCAGAAAGCAAAAGACGGCACTGATCCGAATTATTTTGCGAATACAGATTGGGTAGATGAACTGTATAAAAGCAGCGCACAACAGCAAAGCCATAATCTGAACATCACTGGTGGTGCAAAGAACCTCAATTATTATATATCGTATGGTTACCTGAAAGAAGGCAGCATGGTGGTAGGCGATGAGTATAATGCACAACGTCACAACGTGCGCTTCAGAATGAACACCACGCTGCTGGATAAATTACATCTTGATATCAATGCTGGTTATGTGGACAGAAACAACTCTACACCAGTTGCCGGTATCTGGGAAGGCCCGCTGTACGCAGCACACCAGATATTGCCGCTAACGCCGGTACGTTTTACCACTGGTGGCTGGGGTTACCTCGGCGGGCAGGACAATCCGGTTGCATACCTGATGGAAGGTGGTACGGACCGGACCTTCGCGCATGAATTTACGGGCAATATCAACGCATCACTGAAACTGTTGGAGGGGCTTACACTGCGGGGCCAGTATGGCTTGATCAGGGGTAACTCTTTCCGCTCCATGTTCAGCAAAACAGTAGATTATTACAGCCCTATCGATAACGCGCTCATTTATCAAACGAACCCTCAGAACAAGGTGGAGAACAGGGAAAATACATCCCTCTATCAAACGATGCTCGGCTTCCTCGAATATGAGAAAACATTCGGTAAACATGGCGTGAAGGGCATGCTGGCACTGTCTCAGGAAGAAACAGTCACCAATTCGTTCAATGCTTCCCGTACGGATCTTGCTTCGCAGGATGTAGAATCCATCAACCTCGGTACGGCTAATCAGCTGAATGCAGGCGGTGGTTCACAGAATGCACTGCAATCTTTCTTCGGCCGGTTTAACTATGACTACAATGGCAAATACCTGGCGGAAGTGAATTTCCGCTATGACGGTTCCTCCCGCTTTGCACCTGATGTACGCTGGAACTGGTTCACATCTGCTTCCGCAGGATGGGTTTTTTCGAAAGAGCATTTCTTCGATAAGCTGCGTAATGTGATCGAATCCGGTAAAATACGCGTGTCCTACGGTACACAGGGTAACGATAAAGTGGGAAGTGATTATGCGTATCTGTCAACATTATCTCCCATGAACAATACGTTCCCCATGGGCAATGCACTCACCATTGGCTATCGCCAGTCAGGCATTCCGAATAAAGCCCTCACGTGGGAATCCGTGGAAAAACAAAACATCGGCATCGACCTCGTAACATTGCGCGGCCGCCTTTCCACTTCATTCGATTATTTCATCCAGAATACAAATAATATTTTGCTGAGCGTGCCTTTGCCGGATGTATTGGGTGTACCTTCTTATCCTCCGCAGAACGCCGGAAAAGTGCAGAATAAAGGCTGGGAATGGCAGGTGAACTGGCGCGACCAGGCCGGCGATTTCCGCTACGAAGCCTCTTTCAACCTGTCTGATGTTAGAAATAAGGTAACGAGCCTGGGTGGTGTACCGCCAACCATCGGCAACCAGATACGTATCGTAGGTCAGCCGATAGATGCGTATTATGGACTGGTGGCAGACAGGATCGCACAAGTGTCTGACTTTAATTATGATGCTGCCACTAATAAGTATACACCCAAATTCCCCATCATCTCCGGTGATCCTGTACAGCCCGGTGATATTATGTACAAGGACATCAGTGGCGATGGTAAACTGACGCTCGATGCTGACCGTAAAGTGATCGGCAACCCTATTCCCCGCTTTACCTATGGTCTGAGAGGCGAAGTGGGCTGGAAGAACATCGATCTGGGTTTCTTCATCCAGGGTGTGGGTAAAGCTGATGGATTTATTTCGGGTCCCGGCCGCCATGCATTCAGCAACGAGCGTTTTGTGCCGCAAACGGTGCACCTGGATCGCTGGACGCCTCAGCACACAGACGCCAGTTATCCGCGCCTCACTTTCCAGCAAACGTACAATCAGCGCCTGTCTACTTTCTGGTTGGAAAACGCTTCCTACCTGCGTTTGAAGAACGTTCAGCTGGGTTACACACTTCCTGCAGGTGTTGCGGAAAAACTGCGCATCAGCCGCCTGCGTGTGTATGCATCGGCAGACAACCTGTTCACCAAAACGAATTTCTTCTATGCCTATGATCCGGAGTCTCCGCTCGTGAGCGGCAACTTCTATCCGCAGGTAAAAACTTTCGTTGCTGGCCTTAGCATCAACTTCAAATAATTGAAACCATGACAAAAAAGATCTTATATACATTCTTCATCTCCGCTGCACTGGCAACGGGTTGTAACAAATCATACCTCGATCGCCTGCCGCTGGACCAGATCTCTGATGAAACATTCTGGAAAACGGAAAAACAACTGATCCTTGCTGTGAACGGTTGTTATGGTACGCTGAAAGGCCGCAACCAGATCGATCTGGAATATATGGGCGATAATATCCTCCATGCTTCTTCCACGGATTTTCAAACAATCGGCAGCGGTAATTTTACGGCAGACCTTGGTACCATTAACAGCGAATGGAGAAGTGGGTACGCTGGTATCCGCCAGTGTAACACTTTCCTGGAAAATTATAGTAAAGCCAGTGTGTCCGATGCGAAAAAGAAAGAGGTTCTCGCTGCAGAAGTGCGTGTGATCAGAGCTTATCTCTATAGCTACCTGGTCATGTGCTGGGGCGATGTACCTTTGGTAACCAAATCGCTGGATATAGAGGAAGCATATGGCCCCCGTGATCCGGAGCAACAAGTAGTGGATTTTATTTTCGCTGAACTGGATGCCGCTGCTGCCATACTCCCGAAGGAGATCCCCACGGCTGCTGATCTCGGCAGGATCCGTAAAGGTGCTGCTCTTGGCCTTAAAGCCCGTGTTGCACTGTATTACGGCAAGCTTGACGTTGCAGAGAAAGCTGCAAAAGACGTGATGGACCTGAACGTATATGCTCTCTACGAACAGGGCGGCAATAAAACTACTGCGTACAACAGCCTGTTCACCTATGCAGGTAAATTGTCCAGGGGCGCTAACCGCGAAACCATGATGGCACGACTTTACCTGGATGACCTGAACACGCACAACCTGAGCCGCGAAACACAATTGCCGGATGGTGTGGTGCGTTTCAATGCTACCAAATCTTTTGTAGATGATTATCTGTGCAGCGATGGTTTACCTATCACAAAATCCCCGCTGTATAAAGAGAACAACTACCAGGATGTATTCACCAACAGGGACCCGCGTATGACGCAGACCGTTCTTGCACCGAATGCCAGGTGGGGCGGCCGTTTCGACGGAAATCCCGCAAACACCAATCCGGATATCTACACTGCACCAAAATTCAGATCAGACAGAAGAGGCGCTGTAACTACCACCGGTTACTACTTTACCAAATACGTAGAGCTCACCACAGTGCCGTTAGTAGGCAGAGATGCAAACGATATTCACATCCTGCGTTACGCAGAAATGCTGCTCACCTACGCAGAAGCAAGGCAGGAACAGGGCAAGCTGACCCAGGCGGACATTGATCAGACCATCAACCTGCTGCGCAACCGTGTAGGCATGCATCCGATGGTACTCACAGAACTGGCTGCCAATGGCATGAACGTTCGTGATGAGATCCGCCGTGAACGCCGGATCGAGCTGGTGATGGAGGGCATGCGTTACTTCGATATCAAACGCTGGAAGATCGGGCCGGTACTGGCTAACGATGTAAAAGGCATGAAGAAGGAATGGGCAGTGGTTCCCGGCGATCTGTCTTCCGTACGTACAGATGCGCAGGGTTACATAGTGGCCATGACGGGCCGCACATTTGCAGACAGGAACTATCTGTGGCCTGTGCCGCAGGTGCAGTACGACAGAAACACAACATTAGGCCAGAACACCGGCTGGACGAAATAATTACCTGTACACCCGTTGAAATTACAGTGCACGCGATCATTGTGTGCACTGTAATCATTTACAATACAACGTAACCAAACATGAAATTCATTCTTACAACATATATCGGCTGCCTGCTTGCTTTTGGCGCGATGGCACAGATCATTCCCGCTCCGGGTTCCATACAGCAGGGCCATGGTTTTTTTAAACTGGACGGGAATACAAAACTCGTGGCAGGAGATGAAGCTTCGCGGCGTAACCTGGGACTGTTCAGCCAGTTGATCCTGGAACGATTTAAAGTGAAATTGTCAATTATTCCAAAGGCTACGGGCAGATATCTGGAGATCACGCAAACGGAAGTAAACGGGCCGGAAGGTTACTCGCTGGAGGTAAATGAAAACCGGATCAGTATAAAAGGAAGCAGTAAAGGTGCTTTTTATGCGCTGCAATCTTTGTTGCAGATGATAGACGGTAATAACGGGCAGATTGCTTCCTGCACGATTACAGATAAACCAGGGTTCGGGTATCGTGGTGTGATGATCGATGCGGCGCGTCATTTTATAACATTGCCTGAAATGAAGAAGATCATCAACCTGATGGCGAACTATAAACTCAACAGGTTACAATGGCACCTCACAGATGATCAGGGCTGGCGCGTGGAGATTAAAAAATATCCTAAGCTTACGCAGATCGGGGCTTTCAGAGACTCTGCTATCATTGGCCACTACGGCGATTTTAAACCGCTGATATATGATGGACAAAGATCAGGTGGTTTTTATACACAGGCAGACATCAAAGAAATAGTGGCGTATGCAGCGGACCGTAAGATAACTATCATTCCGGAAATAGAATTACCAGGGCACAGCACGGCGGCATTGGCGGCTTATCCTGAATTGGGTTGTAAGGATACCATTTACAACGTGCCTGGCTATTGGGGCGTGCATCCTAACATTTATTGCCCCAAAGAAGAAACATTCCGTTTCCTGGAAGATGTGTTGACGGAAGTGATGGCCCTGTTTCCCGGGGAGTTCATTCACATTGGGGGAGACGAAGTGCCGAAGGACCACTGGAAAGTTTCCCCGGTTGCACAAGCGCTCATTAAACAACATCATCTGAAAGATGAGCATGAATTGCAGGGTTACTTCGTAACGCGCATTGAAAAATTCCTGAACAAACATGGCCGCCGCCTGATAGGTTGGGATGAAATACTGGAAGGAGGTGTAGCGCCCAGTGCCACTATCATGAGCTGGCATGGAGACCGCGGCGGTATTAACGGTGCTAAAGCTGGTCACGATGTGATCATGACGCCGAATAATTATTTCTATGCAGATCGTTACCAGGCGAAGGACAAGAACACGGAGCCAACAGCCCTTGGCGGTTTCATCTCCCTCGAAAAAGTTTATGGATACAATCCCCGTCCGGATGCTTTGACAGCACAGGAGCAACAACATATACTGGGTGTTCAAACCAACATGTGGACGGAATATGTGACCAGCAACAACAAGCTGGAATACATGTTGTTCCCGCGTATGCTGGCGGTGGCGGAAATTGCATGGTCCAATAAGGAACAAAAGGATTATGATGATTTCTCTGCCAAACGTCTTCCTGTACATTTGCAGGAGCTGGAAAGGAGGGGCGTGTTCTTCCGCATCCCGGAGGCAAAGATTACTTTCGGCACCAATCCTGCTAATGGCAGAAGGACGGCAGCGATCATTCCATTTGTAGCCAATAGCACTGTATATTATACCATCGATAATCACAAAGCAGACCAGACGGGTAATGTGTACAACGGAGCAATAGATCTGCCCTGGGCCGGAAATGCGCCACTGCAGCTCAATTACATCATTGTAACACCGGGAGGCCGCGCCAGCAATATGTTCACCGTTGATCTACCTAAATAAATTAAAATCATGAAACAGTTAGTATTGATCGCCTGCATGACCTGCGCATTATTCAGCGGCGCAGCACATGCACAACAACTGAATGTAGCTACCTACAATATCCGCTACGACAATCGCGGTGATTCCCTGGACCCATGGAGCATCCGTAAAGACCTCGTGACCAATATGATCAGGTTTTACGACTTCGATGTTTTCGGTGTGCAGGAAGCGCTGGCTAACCAGATGGACGATCTGCAAAACAATTTGCAGGAATATGCGTATGTGGGCAATGGCAGGGACGATGGGAAACGCGAAGGGGAATACTCCGCCATCTTCTATAAAAAAGACCGCTTTAAACTGTTGCAACATGGAATGTTCTGGCTGTCACCCACCGATACAGAACACCCGAACAAAGGCTGGGATGCTGCGCTGCCGCGTATCTGCACCTGGGCGAGCTTTGAAGATAAAAAGACCCGCTTCAAATTCTATCATTTCAATACCCACTTCGATCACAGAGGGGTAGAAGCCCGCAAAGAAAGTGCAAAGCTCATCCTTGCGAAGATCAAATCCATAGCGGGTAATGCACCGGTAATTTTGTCCGGCGACCTGAACGTGGACCAGGATAATGAAAGCTACAAAGAGATCGCTACTTCCGGCAGTATGAAAGATGCGTATGAAACAGCGAAGATCAAACTGGGGGATAACCAGACCTTTAATGGTTTCAGGCCTATGCTGGGTAAAAGGAATGCCCGTATCGATCACATCTTTTTAACGCCGGCGTTTGATGTACAGCGATATGGGATACTCACTAACAGTTCTCTTGGCCATTATCCATCAGATCACTTTCCAGTGGTGGTTACGGTGGAGGTGAAGAAGTGATTGGATCTTGCAAAAAACAAAGAACCGTATAAATCGCAAGATTTATACGGTTCTTTTTATAAGCAAAAAGCCACAGATATTCTCTAGCTTAAGGGTTTGTGTTCAACAGATCAGCAACAACCTGTTCTGTCCGGATCTTTCCTTTGGTGCACGGTGAATACAGGGAGGAACCTGGCTTTCAGGATGATCAACCGCCAATCTCCATAAGTGACCAGTGCCTAAGCTTATTGGATGTGCATCAGGTGTAGCCTGATAATGCAGATCAAAGAAATGTTCACTTAAGAATGATTCAAAACCTTCATCTGCTCCATCATATAGTTTTTTTAGTTCATCACGTATTGCCGGAATAAGCACTTTCTTTTGGCCCTGTGAATTTGGCAATATGTCACTCGGCTCGCCATAGTAAGTGCATAAAAAGGTATCGGTTGGTACAGGAGAGCGATCTACATGAAAGGAATAAACATCGGTTGGAAGAAAAGGGAAGGCATCATCCCGGTCATAGTAGTTGATCACATTAAGGGTTGGCGATGCGCCATGCGCTTTCAATGCCTTCAGATCATTTAAAAGAACTTCACGGGCAAGTTGCCCTTGTTCACTTAACTGCAGTTCATGGAGTTCTTCTTCTTCAATTGCCGTTATATTTCCGCTTAGTGTTACCTTTTTAACAATCTCAGAAAAATCACCTGTTAGTTGACGCGTCCAGCAAATCGCATTCATTTCTCCACTAAATGGTGTAGAAACAAGGTCTTGAAAACTCGTGACACAGTGAATTTGATGATCTATCATGATAGTTAATATAAATAAAAGATCCGCTACAAGAGCGGATCTTTTATTTATTGGTGCCCAGAACTGGATTCGAACCAGCACATCCTTGCGGACGCTGCGACCTGAACACAGTGCGTCTACCAATTTCGCCATCTGGGCATCTTCAGGGAGTGCAAAAGTAAGGAGTTTCAGGATAATTCCAAAACTCCTTACAAATAAAATTAAATGCTATACAGCAATATTGAATTCACGCAGCGTGTCGTTCAGGCTGGTCTTCAGGTCTGTACTGGCTTTCCGCTGGCCAATGATCAATGCGCAGGACACCTGGTATTCACCGGCAGGGAATTTCTTGGTGTAGGTGCCGGGGATCACCACGCTTCTGGCTGGTACGCGGCCTTTGTATTCAATCGGCTCAGGGCCGCTTACATCAATGATCTTGGTGGATTGCGTTAAAACAACGTTAGCACCCAATACGGCTTCTTTCTCTACATGCACACCTTCTACTACGATGCAACGGGAACCTACGAAAACGCCGTCCTCGATGATCACCGGAGAAGCCTGCAATGGTTCCAGTACACCACCGATGCCCACACCACCACTCAGGTGAACGTGTTTACCGATCTGTGCGCAGGAGCCTACTGTAGCCCATGTGTCTACCATGGTGCCTTCATCAACGTATGCGCCTATGTTAACATATGAAGGCATCAGGATAGCGCCTTTGGCAATGTATGCGCCATAACGGGCAATAGCATGTGGTACTACGCGAACACCCAGCTCTTTATAATTAGTTTTGAGTTTCATTTTATCGTGGAACTCAAAGGGAGGTAAGCTCATCGTTTCCATTGGTTGAATGGAAAAATACATCAGGATAGCTTGTTTCACCCATTCGTTTACTTTCCAGCCATTTTCTGTAGGTTCTGCTACACGTAATTTTCCTTTATCTACCGCTTCTATTACTGCTTTCACCGCATCGGAATATTGTCTTTCTTGTAACAGGCCACGATCGTTCCAGGCAGTCTGTATTAGTTGCTGTGTATCCATTGTCTAATAATATTTCCGCAAAAATAGTAATCATTCTCTTCTTTCCGCCTGGTTTAATAATACGGCGGCCAGATGGCGGGAAATAGCGTTGTTGCATTGCTTGTCCAGCCAGAAATATTCGCCGGCTGCGTTCACTTCCAGGAAATAGCATTTTCCTTCCGGTGTGAGGATCAGGTCTATGGCTCCGTAGTTCAGGCCGTAGGTGTCCATGAAGGTTAAGAGGGCAAGGCTGATATTTGAAGGCAATGTATACGCCTGCCATGCATCTGCCAGGGCGGCCCCTTCCTTTCGCCAGTCCACCAGCTGTTTGGAATCTATGGAAAAACAGAAGATCTCACGGCCAACGATGGTTACCCGGAGTTCGAGGGCTTTTTCCAGTTTTTCCTGGAACACCATCGGGCAATACCGCAGTTCGTTCAGCTGATCCAGGTGGGCGGTGGTTACTTCGTTCGTAAATACCACATGTTCCTGCCCATCCCGGTAAATGGCAAAGGCGCTCTGCATTTTAGCGATCACGGGTTTGCCGGTATTTTCGAGGAAAGCTTTCAGTTGTGCGGGGGAATTGGTGATGCAGGTGGCGGGTACTTCCAGGCCGCAATCTTTTGCGATGCGCAATTGTTCTTCTTTACTATCCAGGCGGCGGTATACACTGTATTTTTCTATCTGGAAACATTTCAGACCTTCCAGCATTCCGAACAGCGTGCGCCGCAGTTCACCGAGGGTGGAAGAGAGGTATTCCTTTTCCAGCAGGGTTTCCAGCCCTTTGCCGATGTGGTAACTGCGGCGGTACCATACAGCGGTGATATCATCTAGACTGGATGTGGTTTGGGGTGTTTCCAGTAGTCCCTGCCATTGTCCGTTGATGAAAGAGGAACTAAGCCTGCTCTCTACAGGGTAGCGGTCTACGTCAAAACGCACACAGCTTCCGCCAAGGTGTTCGATCTGCTGTATGACGGTATCTACTACGTTATTGTCTTCGGAATGGGTGATAATGAGGACTTTACCTTTATTCATTGGTGATCCGGTTAACTAATTTCTCGGCAATGGTTTCGGCGATGGGGAAGCCGAGGTATTTTTCGAGCATGCCCCATTCTCCCTGGGGATTCACTTCCAGGAAAACGTATTTGCCATCCGGCTGCACGATCATGTCTATCGCGCCAAAAGGCAGGTTCAGCAGGCGCATCATGGCATCTATCTTTTCTGCTGTATCTGCGGGTAACTGGTAAGGTTCCCATTGAATGATGGTGGTGCTATTGGTGCGCCAGTCCGTGGATTCGGGAGCTTTCAGGCTGCCGGTAAAGATCTCTCCGTCTATATAGGCGATGCGCAGTTCCCGGTCCTTGGGAATATATTCCTGCAGGATCATGGGGCAGGCGGCCAGGGATTCCAGCATGGGCACGTCTTCTTTGCGCAGGCGGGTGGTGGGGAAGAAGTCGCCGGCGCCATCCATGGTTTTGGAGAGTGCGCCATGCAGTTTCACCACTACGTCGCCATTGTTGGCGTCATAAAATTTGATGGCATCTTCCGCATGATTGCTGATAATGGTTTGCGGAACATACAGGCCGGCAGCCTGTGCGGCAGCCAGCTGTATGAGTTTATTATTGCCAATGCCATGGTCTATGTGCATGGGATTGATCCAGGGCACATCCAGTGCATCGAGGAAGATATGCAGGGAGGTATTGTATTCTTTGATGAAGGCAGGAACATAAGCCGGGTCCAGGGACGGCGGCACCTGTAGTTTCCAGAGCTTTCTGTACCATACGGCACTCACATCACTGGCGTTCAGCGTTTGCTTCCCGTGTTGCAGCTGGTATTGCGGACCGTTCTCTGTGAGCCGGTACCGGAGCCGGTAACGCGTGCCGAATTCATCAGAGTTGAAACGGAAACTCGGGTATCCAAGCTGTTGCAGGCGTTGTTGTACTAACTCTATTGTGTAGGTGTCCTGTGAATGAGTGATGCAAAGAATCATGAAGCATGGAAATAAAAAACAAGCAATAGCGTGTGCCATTGCTTGCAATGATCGTAGAATGTTTGATGAACTATAACAGCCACCATTCCTCATCCCCATCTGAAGGGTATTTGAGGGTCTGGTCGGGAGCATCTGATAATTTGCTCGTCCAGCTGCTTTGTTTTCCCTGGTTCTTTTCAGTTTGCTGTGCTTCCAGGAATTGTGCAAAGAATGGCTTCATTACTTGTTCATTGGGCTTCATACTTGATTGTTTTTTGTTGATGATACAAGATGATACGATAACTAATGGATATGTTTAATGGGAGTAAATGTCTTGATTAAGCTGATTTTCCAATCTGATATGCTTCATAAAAAGCGGACAATCAAATTAATCTTTTTTGAGGAATTAAACAAATCTAATTACCTGATCTGGTGGCGGTTAATAGAGTATCATGGGAAGCTATATACTGACACTATATTACCCATTCTGCCTGACCCAACGTCAACCCTTGGTGAACCCTTAGAGAACCGAACAAGAACCCTTAGAGAGAAATGTTTAAATACAGTCATTACTGCATTAAACTGATAGCTTTTTAACTGATCACATTAATTTACTATTTTGCCCCCTGAATTAAATGTAACGCAACTTGAATATTGGTTTCGATGCTAAGCGGGCTTTTCAAAACCGTACGGGACTGGGCAATTACAGCCGGACGCTGATACGGTCCCTTGGGGAGTACTATCCGCAAAATAACTATTTTCTTTTTGCCCCCAAAGAAAAACCGCTGTTCCAGCTGCCAGCCGGTATGCAAACCATCCTGCCGCAAAAGGCGCATCACAGGTGGTTAAAGTCCGTATGGAGAAGCCGCTGGGTGATCAATGACCTGGTTAGTAATGAGATTGACCTGTATCATGGCCTGAGCGCAGAACTGCCATTTGGGATCACCAACAGCGGTGTGCAGAGTGTAGTGACCATACATGACCTGATCTTTGAACGTTACCCTGAACAATACAATCCCATTGATGTGTACACCTATCGCAAAAAGGCCCAATACGCCTGTAAACATGCGGATAAGGTGATTGCCATCAGCGAACAGACCAAACGGGACCTCATTGAATATTATCATACACCGGAGAACCGCATCAAGGTGTGTTATCAGAGCTGCGATCCCTCTTTCGAAAAACAATGTACAAAAGAGGAGATTAACAGCATGCTGGCTGCGTATCAGCTTCCATCGTCTTACTTCCTCTATGTAGGTTCTGTGATAGAACGGAAAAACCTGTTAGGTATCGCAAAAGCCATGCGCCTGCTGAAAGGGAAGCTGGACATACCCCTGGTGGTATTGGGCGATGGGGATAAATATAAGGATGAGGTAAAGGCCTTCCTGCAAAAAGAAGGAATGGCCGCACAACTCATCTGGCTAAACGAAGTAGCGAAATTCTCCTTTAAAGACCTTCCTGCCTTATACCAGGGTGCCCTAGCGCTGGTATACCCCTCTATTTTTGAGGGTTTTGGCATTCCCATCCTGGAAGCACTCTGGAGCCGCACACCGGTGATCACTTCCGATGTATCCTGTTTCCAGGAAACAGCAGGAGATGCGGCCCTATATATTAATCCTTATCTGCCGGCCACAATAGCAGAGGCCATGGAAAGGCTGGCGATTGATCGTACCTTTGCAGCTGGTATGCAGGAAAAGGGCCTGCAGCACGCACAACAATTCACCCTGGATAAATGTGCCGCCGCTGTTATGCAGGTGTACCAGTCTTAAACTTACAACGTACATTATGTCTGAATTCGAAGAAGATCTCGTTCAAAGTCTGGCCACACTCCGTTCCGGTGGCATCATCCTTTATCCTACAGATACTATCTGGGGGATCGGTTGTGATGCTACAGACGAAGCGGCTGTAAAACGCATTTTTGATCTCAAGCAGCGGAGTGAATCCAAAAGCCTGGTGATCCTGGTGGCGGACGTACGGGAGCTGGTTAAATATTTATCAACGCCTCCGCCGGATATTGCAGATACCATTGCGGCATTTGACCGGCCTACCACAGTGATCTATGAAGGCGCACTTCACCTCGCCCCGAATGTGATCGCGGAGGATGGTACGGTAGCTATCCGGGTGGTGAAAGAGCCTTTTTGCCGTCACCTGATCAAAAGGTTCAGAAAACCGATCGTTTCCACCTCGGCCAATATCAGCGGGGCGCCTGCTCCCGCCACCTTCCTGGATATCACAGATGAAATAAGGCAGGGAGTAGATTCCACGGTAGCTTACCGGCAGCATGAGATTGCCATCCGGCAACCCTCGCGGATCGTGCGTATCCTGCCAGACGGAAAGCTGGAAATAGTGAGAAATTGACCTTTGGGCGGGAGGAATAAATCTGAATTGAGTACTTTTGCGCCTTAAACCAGTAGATAGTATATGCAGATTCCCTGTACAACACGGGAAAAGGAGTTATTCGATAACGTGGCATTAGCAGCACGCCAGCTTGGCGTTCCCTGTTACCTCATCGGTGGTTTTGTCCGGGACAAACTGCTGAACAGGAACACCAAAGATATGGATATCGTTTGCGTGGGAGATGGTATTGCTCTCGCGCACCGGGTGGCAGCCTTGCTGGACCCCTCACTTAAAGTGAACTTTTTCAAGACTTATGGTACCGCCCAGATCCGTCATAAGGACCTGGAGATAGAATTTGTAGGCGCCCGTAAGGAAAGCTACCGCCAGCATTCCCGCAACCCTGAAGTGGAGCCGGGGAGCCTGGAGGATGATCAGCTGCGCCGGGATTTTACCATTAACGCACTGGCTATCAGCCTGAATGAAGCCGATTTTGGCACCCTGCTGGACCCCTTCAACGGAAGAGAGGATATGGCTAACAAGCTGATCCGCACGCCTTTAGATCCGGCTCAGACCTTCAGTGACGATCCATTACGCATGATGCGGGCTATCCGCTTCGCCTCCCAGCTGCATTTCACCATTGTGCCTGAAACATTGCAGGCCATCCGGGAGAATGCGGACAGGATCAAGATCATCACCCAGGAGCGGATCACGGATGAATTAAATAAGATCATGTTATCTTCTAAACCCTCTGTAGGTTTAGACCTTTTATATCAAACCGGCCTGTTGAAGATCATTTTCCCCCAGATGGTAGACCTGGTGGGGGTAGAAATGCAGGAAGGAAAGGGGCATAAAGATAATTTCTACCATACGCTCCAGGTAATTGACAATATTTCCCGGCATACAAAGGACCTCTGGTTACGTTGGGCAGCATTATTGCATGATATTGGCAAACCGGCTACCAAGAGATTTGAAGAAGGACATGGCTGGACGTTCCATGGGCATGATGCGGTAGGCGGCAAAATGGTGCCCCGCATTTTTGCAAGGCTCAAATTACCGCAGCACGATAAAATGCGGCTGGTAAGGAAGCTGGTGGAATTGCACCTGAGGCCCATCAGCCTTACCAAGGAAAACATAACAGATTCGGCTATACGGCGCCTGCTGTTTGATGCAGGGGATGATCTGGAAGCACTGATGATGTTGTGTGATGCGGATATCACTTCCAAGAATAAAGCGAAAGTTAAACGCTATCTTGAGAATTTTGAAATGGTGCGGGAGCGTTTGAAAGAAGTGGAAGAAAGCGACCGTATCCGTAACTGGCAGCCTCCCATTACGGGTGAAATGATCATGGAGATCTTTGATCTCAAACCCGGAAGAATGGTGGGCGATCTGAAAAGTGCGATCCGGGAAGCCATCCTGGATGGGGAGATCCCAAACAGTTATGAGGCGGCTTATCAATATATGTTGCAGAAGGCCAAAGAACTAGACTTGACGCCTGTTAAATAATTTGGTAATTTTACAGCACGTTTAATTTAATCATATGCCGGTATTGAAGTTCAGAGTTTACTGGGAGGAAGATGAGAGTGTCTATAGGGACATTGTGGTAAAGCCTACCCAGAATTTTTTACAGTTCCATCAGGCCATTTTAGTGGCATATGAGTTTGACTCCAAACATAAAGCTACTTTTTTCCGTAGTAACGACAACTGGCAGCGTGGCCGCGAGATCATCCTGGAAGAGGATGGGCAGCAACGCAAAGTAGCGCCGTTACTGATGCCGGAAACCGCCATTGGTGCAATGGTGAGGGATCCCAATCAAAAATTCATCTACCTCTATGACTATGCCAAGAACTGGACGTTCCTGGTAGAGCTCATTGCTGTAGCCAAAGAAGAAAGCACCAAACTCAGCTACCCCGCCTGCGTGCGGAAAGAAGGGCTCGCTCCGAGCCAATACGGTACCAAAGGCCTCATCGGCGATAAGCTGGTTGAAATGGAAGAGAAATATGACCTCAACCGGGAAGGTATGCCGGTAGACGGTTATAGTGAAGAAGGAGAAGAAACCGGCGAACGTGAGGAAGATGGTGCAGAAGAAAACGGCGCTGAGGAAGAAAACCTGTTCTAAAATCCAATGATTGAAAAATACGGTTGTTGTACTGGCCGGCCCTACGGCTGCAGGTAAAACTGCGTTGGCTATACGAATAGCACAGCAGTTGGGTACGGAGATCATTTCCGCCGATTCCCGCCAGTGCTACCGGGAATTGAGCATTGGCACCGCCAAACCAACAGCAGCTGAACTATCTGCTGTTCCACATTACTTTATTGATTCTCATTCCATCCGGGAAGAAGTGAATGCCGCTATGTATGAGCAATTAGCTTTGCAATACACGGCGGAGATCTTTTCCAAACACCCGGTTGCCATTGTTGCCGGTGGCACGGGCCTGTATATCAGGGCTTTCCTGGAAGGCATGGATCAGATACCTCCTGTTCCTGATGCCATCAGGGCTTCCGTTCGGGAAAACTATGCTGCTAATGGCTTAGCCTGGTTGCAGGAAACCCTTCAGCAAAGAGATCCTTCTTTTTATGCTACAGCGGAAACACAGAACCCGCAACGCCTGATGCGCGCATTGGAAGTATTGGAAGCTACGGGGCAATCTATCAGCACATTCAGGACCGCTACACCACGCAACCGTGATTTCAGGGTCATTAAGATAGGGGTACAATTGCCGAAAGAATTATTGCATGAGAACATTGTAAAACGGGTAGATGCGATGATGGCAGCCGGGTTGGTGGATGAAGCTGCCTCTGTAAAGGAATACCGTCACCACAATGCTTTGCAGACGGTGGGGTACACAGAGATCTTCGATTATTTTGATGGAAAACTGCGGATAGCAGAAGCGGCGGAAGCGATCAAGATACACACGAGGCAATATGCCAAACGCCAGCTCACATGGTTCAGGAGGGATAGGGAAATGCAGTGGTTTGATGCAAGGGAAGGAGATGAGGTGATGAAGTGGCTGGAGCAACAGTTATAAAGAAGAAAGGAAAGCAACAGGCATAACAAAGAACAGGCAAAAAGAACGGGCACATAAAAACAATCATAAAAAACGCAACAAAGAACGCTGCATAAAAAATACCCTTTCAAAAAGAAAAATACTCCGCCCTTTGCTGCGCGGCAAACCCTCTGCATAAAAAAAGGAAGGAGCCTTACGCTCCTTCCTTTTTTGTATCGTTGGAATTTATATAATTAAAACTTGAAACCTACGGTCATCACAACAGAGCCGGTAGTACCGTTCACTGTTGCAGGTGCAATCTTAGAGCCTGCCAGTGAATAAGGAAGATATTCATCTTTCGCCATGGTATGTACGTAGGTAAGGTCTGCAAAGAAACCTTTGTTACGATATCCCAGGCCACCACTGATCTTTGTAGTGCTGGCATCCACATCTGAATTCTGATAAGGACTGCCATAATAAGCAAACCCTGCACGAACAGCCAGTACATTGAATTTCAATTCACCACCAACCCTGATGTTCACGGCACCTTTGTAAAGGTTATCAATGGAGTTGTTCAGTTGCTTTGCAAATTCTTTATCTCCTTCTGTGCCTTTATTAAAGCGGTATTTGGAAGAAGCATAATCCACATATTCCACATCTGCGGTAATGAATCCATGTTGCTGTTTTACATCCGGATCGGTACCAAAGATGTAAGAGAAGCTACCCATGGCACGCCATGGTGTTTGCAGGCTGTATTCATATTCTACAGGTAAACCATCGGTTAGTTCTTCTGTATCCTGGTAACGCTCACTTTGTCCGTCCGGCTGATAGCCTTCCGTATCCACCTGTACCCTGGCAGTGGATGCATCGGACATGCCGTACCAGGTAGGCGTATGGAATGCAGCACCTAAACGCACATTGGGGATGGGGCTGTAAATGATACCCAGTTTTGCATTGAAACCAACACCATCCGTTTTTAAGTTCTCCGTATGTTCAAAGTAACCGAAGTCGTTGTTGGTGTTCCCGGAAAGATCATCTTCTGCAAAGGTGCGGGTACGTTCAAAATTGATCCTGGGGAAGTTGAGGGAAAGCCCCACGTAGAACTTGTCGCTGTAATTTGCGCCAAGGCCCACGGAGACCTCGTCTAAACCACCTTTGGTAGATACTTTATCCCGCTGGCGGATACCGCCGGGGGCCGTGGGATCTATCCAGGTAGCATAACTGGAGCCGCCATTGATAGTGTCCACGAGGTAAGTATTGAATGCGAGGCTGGCGCCGAGGGGATCAATACTTGCCGCGTCGTTAAAGGACAGGGGAGAGCCGTTGTTATTCAGCCTGTCCACCCACCGGTCTACGTAACTGGTAGTGGTGTTCACACCGTCTATCTGCAATTTATTGTTGAAGTCTGCCAGGCGGTTGTAGTCTATGGAAAAGGCCACATTGCGCCAGCCGGAATTACCGCGGGTGGGCATACCAAATACAAGACCCATGTTATTGAGGGTGAAGTTGTTGTTATTGGCATCCGTGCGTGTTCCGAGGTAGTCATATTTGTTGGAACGGAAATTAAATCCTGGCGTGATCACAACTTCATTGGTTCTGAAGAATCCTAATCCTGCAGGGTTTACGTGGGTGGCGGAAATGTCTCCGCCTAAAGATCCTGCTGCGCCGCCAATGGCCTGCGTGCGGGCGGTACCCCCGGTGGTAAGGCGGCTGTAACGTAAGGCGTCTGCTTCATCCTGTGCCCAGGCCTGGGCAGATACACCAATGGCTATCAAAAGAAATGCGGTTCTTTTATTCATCTTAAATCAGTATGGTGATAAATTGAGTGCTTTATGCTGAAGATATAGGGTTTAAAAAGCAAATGATCAACTGCGGATCACATGTGTGACCCGCCAATTGATCATTTTTCAGTTATTTATCAACCGCCTCTCCGTGGACTGGATTGTCTTGAGGGAGATGGTGAATTGTTACTGGGACTGCTGCTTGGGCTGCTGGAAGGATAACTGCGTTCCGGAGCACTACGTTCAGGAGCCGGGGCTCTGTAAGTAGGTTCTGGAGATGACTGCCTTACAGGCTGGTCATTGCTGCGGTCATAATTCCTCACAGGTGCTGATCTGGAAGGCCTTGAGCCTGGATCGGTGCCTGGGCGTGCTGCAGGGCGTTCAGTTGGAGCGCTGTCGAATGTTCTTCTTGGAACACCGCCATTGTTTACACGGCCACCATTTGGATTACCTGGATTCACCACGTTTCCGCCACTGCGGTCAAATACTCTTCTTGGAGTAGAGCCGGTAGTGTTGGGTCTTGGTGAAGATGGGTTGTAGCCATTGGAGTTGAACACGCGGGAAGAGGAAGAACCTCTCGGGCCCCATGAGTTCGTCGGGCGTGGGTTGTAATAACCACCGCCACCACCATGCCATCCGCCGCCGGGGTAGTAACCGCCGCCGCCGTACCAACCACTACCACCGTACCAGTTGTTGTACCAGGGGTTGCCATAAAAGCCACCGCCATACCAACCGCTTCCGTAAAAGTTGTTCCAGCGATAAGGATTATATCCCCATCCCAGGCCAATACTGAAGGAGTTACCCCAGGAAGGATAACCACCAAAACCGTAGTAGTTGTTCATGAAAAGACTCGGACCGCCGCCATAGAACTGATCTGCATAGTATCCATCCCAGTAGTAGCCATTATAGCCTCTGCTGAAACGATCGATACGTCGTGCATAATCATAACGTTCCTCATCTTCGTCCTGATATGTTACATAATTGTCGTCGCCGTTGTCGTTATACGTTTCTTCATCTGCTGCATTACTAGCTTCTTGTCGCGTACTTCTGGCAGTGTTATTGGCGTAGACTTTGGCCTTACCCGGTGAATAATACACATCATCGGGGGTTTGAGCTGTTTGATATGCGGTAGAACAACTGCTTAACACGAGCAGTGCAGCTATCGCACTATATATCATAGGTTTCATCTGATGATATTTGATTAACAATGTAAATTTACTCAATTTAAACGAATTTTCTCGTTGAAAGATGCCACGCACACGGCGTTTTATTATCTTCGCACACCCGGAGGAGGTTTTAGTTTTTCTAACGTAGGTTTGTGGCGATTTCCGTATTATCTTAAACAAATATTGCGCCAATAAATTGTGCCGGAAGCCTTATAAATCGTAGCTTTCTGCCGAATGGCAACAGGGATGGATAAACGGAAAATAACGCCTGCTAACTCCTTGTGAGGGAACGTGTTGGGAATTTCGGAATCCGGGGAAACGGAAAAAGAAAAAAACTTATATGAGTAAAGAGATCACAGCCAGATCAGAGGATTATTCGCAATGGTATAATGACCTCGTTTTGAAAGGCGGTTTAGCTGACTATTCTGCAGTACGTGGATGTATGGTTATCAAACCCCACGGATATGCCCTTTGGGAAAATATGCGCGATGTGCTGGACAAAATGTTCAAGGATACCGGGCATCAGAATGCTTATTTCCCCCTTTTTATCCCTAAAAGTTTCCTGAGCAAAGAAGCCGCCCACGTGGAAGGTTTTGCGAAGGAATGTGCCGTAGTGACCCATTACCGCCTCAAGAATGATCCGAATGGCGGCGGTGTGATCGTAGATCCTGATGCTAAACTGGAGGAAGAACTGATCGTTCGCCCTACATCTGAAACTATTATCTGGAGTACTTATAAAGACTGGATCCAATCTTACCGGGACCTTCCCCTGCTGATCAACCAGTGGGCAAACGTAGTGCGCTGGGAAATGCGTACCCGCCTTTTCCTGCGTACCGCAGAATTCCTGTGGCAGGAAGGGCACACTGCGCATGCTACTTCTGATGAAGCGATCTTTGAAACCCGCCAGATGCTGGATATTTATGCGGAGTTTGCAGAGAAATATATGGCTATGCCGGTGATCAAAGGTGTTAAAACCGCTTCTGAAAGATTTGCCGGTGCAGAAGATACTTATTGTATTGAAGCCCTGATGCAGGACGGAAAAGCGCTGCAGGCAGGAACTTCCCACTTTCTTGGCCAGAATTTTGCTAAAGCATTTGATGTTAAGTTCTCTAACAGGGAAAACAAGCAGGAATATGTGTGGGCAACATCCTGGGGGGTATCCACCCGTTTGGTGGGTGCTTTGGTGATGGCACACAGCGATGATCAGGGACTTATACTACCACCACGCATTTCTCCGTTACAGGTCGTGATCGTTCCGATATTCAAAGGAGAGGATCAGAAGAAACTGATAGACGACAAGGTGAGCGAGATCGTAAAAGAACTGAAAGCGGCCGGTGTGCGGGTGAAATATGATGATTCTGACAATGCCCGTCCGGGATGGAAATTTGCAGAATATGAACTGAAGGGCGTACCGGTACGTATTGCCTTAGGCGCCAGGGACCTGGAGAATAATGTGGCAGAAGTGGCGCGCAGGGACGAGAAGACAAAATCAAGCCTCTCATTGGATGGCCTTTCCGGCCAGATCGTGCAGTTGCTCGAGGACATACAACAAAATATGTATAACAAAGCCCTTGCCTATCGCGAGTCTCATATCACACCGGTGAACAGCTGGGAAGAATTCGAGAAGGTGCTGGATGAGAAAGGCGGATTTGTGGCGGCGCACTGGGATGGCACTCCGGAAACGGAATCGGCTATTAAAGAACGCACCAAAGCAACTATCCGCTGCATACCTTTGAACAATGAGCAGGAAGCCGGAATTTGCATTCTCTCCGGTAAACCTTCCAAAGAAAGGGTGCTGTTTGCCAGGGCATATTGATCACCGCTAACATTAGACAGATACATCGTTGATGCAAGCCATCCGCTATATAACATTGCTCATTTTTTGCCTGGCCTTTTCCCGCATCACCCATGCGCAGGGTCTGGTGATCCGCAATTATAATGTAAAGGATGGTCTTGCCAACGCTACCGTATACGGCGCCGTACAGGATGCGGATGGTTTCATCTGGTTTGCCACACCCACAGGCGCGAGCAAATTTGATGGTAAACGTTTCCGCAATTACACCAAAAAAGATGGTCTCACGGATAACGACGTGATCAAACTCGCGGCGGATTCCAGGGGAAGGGTCTGGTTCTTCACCAATAACGGCAAACCTGCCTATTACAGCAAACAAAGCGTACATAACGAGGAAAATGATTCTTCCCTGCGTTTCAATAGCAAGAGCCAGTACATTCAGTATGCCTTTGAGGACAAGGCCAGGGTTAACTGGTTCCTGAACAGTGCGGGCAGCGTTATCCGGTACAATGGCCGCCAAACCTCTCTTGATAAACTGGGTACCTCGGGAACGGACATCTTCTATTTCCTTAAAACAGATAACGTTTTCCGGCCGCTCCAGCGCAGCCTGAACCTTCCCGGTATAAAAGACAGTAACAATACTGAGCAGAAGATCTTCCTGAATATAGCTTTCCCGGTACAGCAACCAGCTTTCAAAGAAAGGATCAACAAACATCCTGTGATCATCACAGATAACGTCTTGTATTCCTATACACCTAAAGACATTGTTCCTTTCTTCAAAGGGCAGGACTGGGGCATCACGGAAGAGATCAGCACCATCTGCATAGACCGGGATAATCTCTGGATAGGCAGTCAGCGTGCGCTTTACCTGATACGTGATTATTTTAAAGGAGAAAAGAAGATCAGCAAACTGCTGGACAATCATTATATCACCTCCATTCTCAATGACCGGGACGGTAATATCTGGATCACTACTTATGGGGACGGG
Organism: Chitinophaga sp. SYP-B3965; assembly: GCF_009647655.1. GTDB lineage: Bacteria > Bacteroidota > Bacteroidia > Chitinophagales > Chitinophagaceae > Chitinophaga. The sequence continues at coordinate 192,797 of NZ_WJFD01000001.1, forward strand.
GTGTATCACATCCCTTTTAAACATTTCTATTTCGGATACTTCGATAATACGAACGGGCTCTATTCGCACTCTGTTTACAGTGTGTTCAAGGACCAGCGGAACGGCCTCTTATATATAGGGGAGAATGCAGGTATGCTGAACACGATGGACAGAGAAGGCAACATTCACCGGCTTACGATGGATTCCACCCTGGGAAGGAACAGTATTTTTGGTATCCTGCCTTTGCCGCAAGGGCAGGAGGTACTTATTGGCACGGATAACGGCATCTATCAATATGCACCGGGTTACAAAAAGCCAAAAGAGATCCTGAATATGAAGGCGGTGAAGGATATGGAGATGACGCCTTCCGGCAAACTCCGGGTAGTGACCCGCAGTAAGATATTAAGCGGGCTGGACTTCAAACCCACAGACCTGGCCGGACTGGAAACGCTGATCACCTCTATTGCCTGTATCAGCGATACTGCTTATTACCTGGGTACAGGCAGCGGGTTGTATTTCAGTAACGGAAAAGGTTTGCCCTACCCGATACAACAGGATCCCCGCCTGAGCCAGAGTATCAAGGATTTGCAGTGGATAGACGGGTATCTCTGGATAGGCACCAGCGACCAGGGGATCTTTGTGTTGAAGAATAACCAGATCATCCGGCATTTTAAAGTAAGCGACAGGCTGGTGAGCGATATCTGCCAGCAATTATACTATGACGGGCAGGGCAGGCTGTATGTGGCTACCAACCGCGGCGTGTCTGTAATTGATACAAAGGAACGTGTGCTGGTGCGCAACATCACCTCCAACGACGGGCTGATGAGTGACGACATCCGGGGGCTCTGCCATTCCGGAGACACTTTATTTGTAGCTACCTCCAACGGGTTATGTTACTTCTCCCGGGACCACATCCCGGTAGATACGATCCCGCCAACGGTATATCTTAATATTATCCGTTACGGGGACAGCAGTTTTCCGGCCTATCCGTATTTCACCCACTTATATGAGCGGGGAAGCACGTTTGAGGTAGAATTTGGGGCTATTGCCTATGACCTGCCGGAACTGGTGGAGTACCAGTACAACTTCTCCAATGATACTTCCAGCGGCTGGGTAACCACTATGAGTAACATCATACCTTACCCTAAACTGCAGCCGGGAGAGTACAAACTGCTGATCCGGGCCCGTAAGTACAAGAGCAACTGGAGTGAACCGGTAGCCCTCAACATTTCCATTTTACCGCAATGGTACCAGGAGTGGTGGGCAAGAGGTATCCTGGTGTTACTGGCTTTATTATCTGTGATATTGATCCTCCGTTATATAATAGGCCGGATCAAAGGAGGGGAGAAACGAAAAACGGAGTACAACCGGCGCATTGCGGAACTGGAGGCGAAGGCGCTCACCAACCAGATGAACCCGCACTTCATCTTCAATTCCCTCAACTCTGTACAGCACCTGATATTGGAGAAGGAAGAGAAGCAGGCCCTGAACTTTTTGGCAGATTTTGCCACGCTCATGCGCCAGATGCTCAATAATTCAAGGAAATCGTATATTTCCCTGGAAGATGAGATTGCCTTCCTGGCCCGCTATCTTGAGTTGGAAAAGATCCGTTTTGCCAATTCTTTCGTTTATAAGTTCGAAATGAGTGACGAATTAAAGGAATATACCGTATACATTCCACCAATGCTCATCCAGCCAATTCTAGAGAATGCCATCAAACATGGCCTTGCCCCCAAAAACGGGAGCGGGCACCTGCTTGTGAAGCTCGAAATGCATGGAGACTTGCTCTACTGTGCCGTTGACGACGACGGTATAGGGTGGGAGCACGCCAACAATATTAAGAGCGGAAAGCTGGCAAAACATGAATCCACCGCACTCAGCGTAATCCGGGAAAGGCTCCAGATTATTAAATCTTTTAATGGAAGCGTTGGAAAGTTAGAAATTATTGATAAATTTAAGTCTGGATTCGGCAACAAGGAAGGTACCTTGGTTGAAATCCTGATTCCCATTGTAAAGATGTTATGAGTATTATAAAAGCTGCCATTGTTGACGACGAGGTCCGCAACATACATATCCTTCGAAACATTTTAGAGAATTACTGCAAGGATGTAAAGGTGATAGGCGAAGCACAAAATATCCATGAGGCCGCGGAAATGATCAAGAATAACCCTATTGATGTTTTGTTTCTGGATATTGAAATGCCCCCACATAATGGGTTTCAGTTACTTGAGATGTTCCCTGTCCTCAACTTTGAAGTAATTTTCATAACAGCGTTTCAGGAATATGCGCTCCAGGCTATTAAGTTTGCGGCGTTGGACTATTTGCTCAAGCCTATCAAGGTAAGTGAGGTGGAAGATGCATTGGAAAAAGTGAAGCGGAGCAAAAAAGGTCGTTTGAACGAACTGGCGTCCATTTTAAAGGATTATGTAAAGAACAACGATAATGCGTTCTCTAAGATCGTAATACCGGTGAATGACGGCTATAATGTCATTGACCTGAAGGATATCATCTACTGTGAAGCTTTTGACAGCTATACCAAGATCCAACTGATCAATAACGTTTCCCATCTCATCTCCAAATCCCTGAAGGAGTATGAAGAGATGTTATCAGACAAGGGTTTCTACCGTGTTCACAAGTCTTTCCTTATCAATATCCACCATATTGTGAAGATCATCAAAGGATTGGGCACTGCCGTGATCATGAGCGATCAAAAGAACATCCCCATATCATCCCGTAAGAAGGACGAATTCTTTACACAGCTTAAAGGGGTGATCAACCTCTAACCCCGCATCTTTTCGGTTATTTATACTTGAAGAATTTTTTCACCGCAACTTTGTTGCCGTTAACGAGTTATTTCTTGACGTTTACCAACTCGCGTTGTTCCGGTATAACATATAATCCTACATTTAGTATAGGGTTTTCATAGGATATATGGTCATTGTAGTAACTCTTTGCAATAATGATCATAATAAAGGCCTCTCGCTTGCGGGAGGCTTTTTATTTTAAGGAGTCCGAACAAACAAAAAGGCCTCCCGAGAAGCGGGAAGCCTTTAATCCTAACCTATAAAACCTATATGAAAACTCTTTAGAATGCTACGCTATTGCTCAGATCAAGATCGTAGTAATAGATATTCGCCTGGCGGTCCGTCATATAAAATCCTTCTAATCTCACTGATTTCTTTCCCTGTAAGGCGCTTTTCAATGCATCTACAGATTCGATCTTGTCACTGCCTGCTTTCAGGATCACGAAATTGGATTTCATATTTGTCTGTTTCTTGATGATCCCACTGTTCAGGTTGGTGACCATCACCCCGCCTTCCATGCCCAGGCGCTGGGCAATCTCTTTGGGTAAAGGCCTCAATTCAGCCCCCAGGTAATCGAGTACGCCCGGTTTAACAATGCCCGTATTCCCGTCGAGGTTCTTCAGGATTGCGTTGGCCGTGTACTCTTTGTCATTGCGTGTATAATTTATACTCACTCTGTCACCTGGTTTGTATCGGCTGATCTGTTCCATTAACTCCGGAACAGAAGAGGTATTCACCCCGTTTATCTTTGTGATAATATCTCCTTCTTTGATGCCTGCAGCCGCCGCAGCGCCTGTGGCCGGAACACCCAGTACTTTGATCCCAACCAGGTCTCTGCTCATGTTGAGCGAGCGCAACTGGGATTCAGACATCTGGGAGGGATCCTGGTATTCAATACCCAGGTAAGCCCTTTGCACGTTCCCGAACTTCATCAGGTCATTCACTACTTTCCTTACCAGGTTCACCGGGATGGCGTAGGAATAGCCTGCGTAGGCGCCTGTTGGAGAAGCAATGGCGGAATTGATCCCTACCAGTTCTCCGGCGGTATTGATCAGTGCACCACCGCTATTTCCCTGGTTCACCGCCGCATCCGTTTGTATAAAGGATTCGATGGCTGACCTGCGCTGCCGGGTATTGATCCCTATGGCGCGGGATTTGGCGCTCACGATGCCCGCTGTTACCGTGGTTTCCAGGTTCAGCGGATAACCTACTGCCAGTACCCATTGGCCTACCTGTATCTCGTCTGAATTACCATATATAAGATAAGGCAGGTTAGTGGCGTCTATCTTGATCACTGCCAGGTCTGTATTGGGATCCGTCCCGATCACCTTGGCGGTGTATGTTTTATTATTGCTGAGGGTAACGGAGATCTCATCCGCATCGTCCACCACGTGATTGTTGGTAACGATGAACCCATCATCGGAGATCAGTACTCCTGAACCGGAAGCCATCTGGCCTGGTATGTAATACCGGCGGCCGCCTTCTTCCTCCTGGTCAAACTGTTCTCCAAAGAACTCTTCGATCAAACTCCTTCTCTTCTGCAGGTTATTGTTCACCTGCTTGGGATTGATCTTTGTTTTAAGATGCACAACTCCCGGTGTACCTATTTTCGCTGCCTGCTGGAAATCAGTGGGCGGCGTGAGGTTATTGTTGGGCATTGTACCGGGCATGTATTTGGCGTAATTGACAGGGATATCATCGGAACCGTTCTGGAATAGTCCTTCCGGTTTAGGTGCAAAGTATTTGCTGTAAACAAATATGCTCCCTGCGGCAGTAATTACACTAATTAAAAAGGTGGCGGCAACTTGTTGAAATTTCATATGGTGCCTTGGTTTTAAAGGGTCAAAAGAATTGGAAAAGATCCTCCTCTTAAGTTAATCAATTTACATGCCTGTCACACAAAATTAACGATGAACGGAGGATATATGTTATAACACGGAAGTATTTAACAGATATTTATGGGATTCGTTAAAGGCTCCTTAAATTAAACGTTACAGGCACTGCCAAAAGTATGGCAATGCCTGTCAGTATAACAATCTTTAATGTCATTTTGTTAGAGGGAATGCAGGAAGGCCGCGGTATCCACGCCATCTGCATAATCACTCAGCGAAGGTTTTTGCGCCTGGCCAAATGGAATGGCATCCCGGGCAACGAGGCATTGCAGGTCTTCATTTTTCCTGAGTTGTTCTTCCAGTTCTTCGCGGTTGCTGTAGTAACCATAATGCAACACGCTGATAGGTGAAAAGAGGCTTTCATTTTCCTGCAGCAGGATGCTGTCGTTGGTAAGGCAGGGTGTTGTATTCAGTAAGAACAAAGCGAGGTTGTAATCGAAATTGTTCTTGTACTTATTGTGATCTGCCATGTACGCATACTTCGTTAAAGCTTCCAGCAGGGGACCTAATTCATATCCTTCCGGTATATACACTTTGGTCACGTTCCGGCAACCCAGTCCGAAATACAACATCACGTCATCTGACAGTGCCAGGAGTTCTTCCGTGGTTTCATCTCCTTTCAGGATGGCAACGGAAGTACGGTTGCGGCGGATGATATGCGGGTATTTGGCGAAATAGTAGTTAAAGTAACGCGCGGAGTTGTTGCTGCCGGTGGCAATGTAGGCCTCACAGTCCTTCAGCATGTCCTGGGTGGTGGTGTATTCTGCGGCTTCAGGATACCATTCCTGCAGCTTATTGAGCAGGTGAGGCAGCAGCACATTGTCCTTGGAGGACAATTTGATGCGGATATCATGCCCGCTGAGGAAACCGGTGAGCCAGTCGTGGAAACCTACCAGGGGAATATTTCCCGCGGCTACGATCCCCACCTTTTTACGTTGGGCCGGTTGGCCGAAACCGGGATATTGGGCCAGCCATTGCTCCAATTTGGGCCTGTCCAGGTAATATTGACAGATATTATTGATCGACAGATCAATGAATTCCGGGGTGAACCAGCCATTTTGCACATACGCCCTTTGCTTCACCGCCAGGAGGTTTTCCCGCTCTTCTTCCGTACCCTGACCACTCATATACGCTCCCAGGCGCTGCAGTGCTGTTAATTTTTGCGATAATTCCATCATTTCCCGGAAAATAAATTGAGTATTTTTAATTGAAGATATTCTATTTTTGAAGCAAAATTAATGGCTTACATCCTAAACAAAAAGTTTGAAACATGGCAATTAAGATAACAGACGAATGTATAAACTGCGGCGCATGTGAACCCGAATGCCCAAATAATGCCATTTATGAAGGCGGTGTAGAGTGGGCATTAGCCGATGGTACTACCGTTAAAGGATCCTATACCCTGATGGATGGATCGGTGCTGGATGCGGATCAGCGTAATGCTCCTGTAAGTGTGGATACTTATTATATCGTTCCCAATAAATGTACAGAATGCCAGGGTTTCCATGAGGAACCTCAGTGTGCGGCGGTTTGTCCGGTAGATTGCTGCGTTCCTGACGAAATGTACCAGGAAACAGTGGACGATCTGATGGAGAAGAAGTCCAGGCTGCACCTTTAAGCTGCAAATGACAAGTTGATCATACCCGTCCGGCCAGGTTATTCCAGGCCGGATTTTTTTTACTCATTTACCTTTTTATTTTTGTTTTGATGAAAAACATAGCCCTGGTAGCCGGTGGATATTCCGGAGAATATGTAATATCCGTTCAGAGCGCTGCAGTGATCGAAAAGAACATCGATGCTGCTTTATACACTGTTTACAAGATCATTATCACCAAAGAGGGATGGAATTACACTGCCCCGGACGGAGGTGTGTTTGCAATAGATAAGAATGATTTCAGCCTCACCGTAGCCGGAAAGAAGATCATCTTCGATGCGGTGTTCATTGGCATCCATGGTACGCCGGGAGAAGATGGCCGCCTGCAGGGTTATTTTGAAATGCTCGATATCCCGTATACCAGCTGCGGCATGGTTACTTCTGCGCTTACCTTCAACAAAAGCTATTGCAATAAGGTAGTAGCCGCACTGGATGTGGTGAAAGTGAGCCGTTCTGTACATCTCTTCCGCAATAAACCTTATGACTCAGCTGCCATTTTTAAGCAACTGCGTTTGCCTGTTTTTGTGAAACCCGCAGAAGGCGGCAGTAGCATCGGCATGAGCAAAGTAAATTCAGCAGAAGACCTGGAACAGGCTATCGTCAAAGCATTTAAAGAAGATAGCCAGGTATTGATAGAGGAATTCATCAAAGGCACGGAAGTGACCTGCGGTATGTTCTTTGCCAAAGGGCAGCTGCATGTATTGCCACTCACAGAGATCCGCAGCACGAAGGAATTCTTTGATTATGAAGCGAAATATACGCCGGGCATTACCAATGAGGTAACACCCGCTGAAATTCCGGAAACGGCAGCGGATCATATCCGTACTGTTGGGAAGGAATTATATCACCGCCTGAACTGCAAGGGCATTGTAAGGGCGGATTTTATCCTGGAAGAGGGCACAGGAGCGGTGTATTTCCTGGAAGTGAACACGATGCCCGGGCAGAGTGAGAACAGCCTGGTACCGCAGCAGGTTCGCGCTGCTGGCATGACTTTACAGGCGTTTTACGGCATGCTTATTGAAGAATGCCTAAGCAACAAATAAAACAAGGCATCTATCCATACAAACTATGAAACTATTCGATAAGATCACTAAACGCTCCTTTGGCTATAACCTGCTGGTCATCATCGGGTTAATTGTGCTGATCGGCATTATCTTCTTTGGTTCGCTCGGTTTCTTTACCCGCCATGGCGAGGTAATAACCGTTCCGGACGTAAGGGGCAAAAGTATTAAAGACGCCACCGCTACCCTGGAAGGGCTGGGGTTTGACGTGGAAGTGCGGGACTCCATTTACATTGATACGATACCGGCATTGCTGGTGTATGAACAAACTCCTGAACGCGGGGATGTGGTGAAAGTGAACCGTACTGTTTACCTTACTGTCAACAAAGTGGTGCCGCCGATGGTACCCATGCCGGACCTGGAAGGTCTTACTTTCCGCAGTGCGGAAATGACCTTGAGGGCCCGCCGCCTGAATATCGGGGATACGATCTATAAACCGGACTTCGCTACGAATACAGTATTGCAGCAATTGCTGAACGGTAAACCTATCAAACCGGGGAAAGAGATCCCTGAGGGCAGTAATATCACGCTCGTGCTGAGCAGTGGTACCGGCAGTATGGAGAACCCGGTGCCTGAGATAGTGGGGCTCACTTATATGGAGGCAAGGGAAGTCCTGGCGGCCAGCAACCTGAATATCGGTACGGTGCTGATAGACGGCGGCGTAACGGATACCCTGGGTGCCTTTGTGTTCAAGCAAAGCCCTGCCCGCAGGAATGAACTGCATGAGCTGAACCTCATCCGCGCCGGTGAAAGCGTAGACCTTTGGCTCTCTGCGGCCCGCCCGGTGAAAGACAGTGTGGCGGCCCCGGTGCAGCAACCTGCAGAAGAGAAGTAATATATTTATCTTTGTAAAAATAAAAGCATCATGCAAAACATAACAGCAGAAGAACTGAAGCAGCGTATCGATAATGGTGAGGCGCTGAACATCGTTGACGTTCGTGAACCACATGAGCATGCAGAATTCAACATTGGTGGGATACTGAAGCCGCTTGGTGATGTACGTGCGATGGATATAGATGAACTGGAAAGCCTGAAAGATAAAGAAGTGATCGTTTATTGCAGAAGTGGTAACCGCAGCGGGCAGGCAGCTATGTTGCTGGAAACGATGGGGTTTACGAATGTGGTGAATTTGCAGGGGGGGATGTTGAGATGGCAGGAGGTTATTAAATAATTGAAAAAGCCGCTCTGTAAGGAGCGGCTTTTTTGTTTGTGGTTTTGATGATATTCCTTTTACTTTACGGTAAATACTGAGCGGCGGTTTCGGCTACGCTTGCTTCTTCCAGTGCGGCTTCTGCTGCTTCTGCTGCTTCGGCCTTTTTGCCTATTTCTATCCATCTCTCCTCCCGGGCCCTCTCCTCGGAATATCTCTGTGCATTTAGCCTGCGTAGTTCTGATTCTTCTTTCTCAGCAGGAGTCGGAATCGGCATATATAACTCGGACTTTAATGACCACTTTATGCCAGCCGCTATTTTTTCCTGCCGTAATTCTTCTTCGTATTCATCTACTAAATCTTTCATGAACATAATAGTAAGTTTTAAATATTGGTGTATGAAAAAATGTTATCTCAAAAAGGTTATTTCAACTTGAAAACATAATAGTTAAATAGTGGTTTGGTATTCATAAATGTTTCCTTCTCCAGCGGTATTAATTTGGAATGAACATCTGTAAAGTCAAACGGATTTTCGTATTGTTTCTTTCCAAATCTAGTGATCCTTACATAATATTTCATGCCGTGGAGTTTGAAATATTGACGCAGATATTCAAAGTTTCCTTTGATAAGCCTGTGATAAAAAGCGGCGCGCCTGCTATCTGAACCATCTATGCCTAAAGAATGGCGAGGATGATTTTGGTCTAAAGGGCCAAATGACAGATTAAACAGATTCGATTCTAATTCATGCGTTTTAGTGCTGATCTCCATATGTAAAGGAACGGCTGATCCGTCTGTCAGTTCTGTTGTAAAAGTACTTTTATGTAAATCATCAGAAACCGGCGCTACATCATACACTTCGTCAAAATTGAGTTTTAACAAATGGGCCATAACAAACATTAATTGAATGAAAATTACATCTTCGTCTTACTAAATTAAAGTAATGTAAAATTACGCCAATATCCAGTGCACCCTCATTTTTTACACGAACACTTTATCACTTTTAGAAGAGATTATATCACTTTGGTAGTATTTCTAATAATGTAAAAAGCCGCTCTGTGAGGAGCGGCTTTTTTTATTTTGAGGATTTAACTCTTAGTAGTTTGGATATTAGGTTGTTTGACTTTCTCATTTTGTCTTTTAGAGAGAGGGCGGCCATATGCTCCATTTGGGATGCCCTTATTTTCGCTTGTGTTTCTTCAAATCTGGCTCTACGGCTTTCTCGTGGTTCTCTTAAAAATGCCAGGCAGGTTTCTCTATCTAAACATCTAAGTAAAGCTCTCATAGTAGCTCTTCCACTTTTTCTTCTATGCACTTCCATTTCTTCTAAGGTCATAACGAAAAGGATTTTGGTTAAATGGATAAAATCACATCTTCGTCTTACTAAAATGGAGTGACGTAATTTACACAAAATTGTATTACACATTCTTTTGGAGCCCCGATAATTTCTACACCCTCACCGATACAATCGCAGTAGCCTCAATCTCCACCAGCAACTCCGGACTGATCAGCTTGCTCACCTCCACCATCGTAGTAGCCGGCCTTATAGCCTGAAAGAACTCCCCATGCGCACGGCCAACTTCTTCCCATCTGGAAATATCTGTTACGTATATGCGCGTGCGTATTACATCATGCAGTGAGGCGCCTGCTTTCACCAATGCTGCTTCAATTTTGGCAAGGGCATGTTTGGTTTGTTCGTAGGGATCGTTGAGGCCGATCACTTTATCTCCGTCCTGGGAAACGGTGCCGGATACTTCTACTACATTGCCGATCCTCACTGCGCGGGAATAGCCCACTTTTGCTTCCCATGGAGCTCCTGAACTAATGTTTAAGCGTTGCATATGCAGGGGTATTTATGACTTATTCAAAGAAGCAACTGCTTCCACCTACCCAATCTCTGTCCGCATTATAATTCACACCTATCATCTTCCCTTTGCTGAGCCTTGCCAGGTTATGTGCCAGCACAGGATCTGCTGCATCATCCGGCCAGCAGTACATGAGGCGGATCTCACATTTCGCAGGGCCGGTGGGTGTTTCGATCACGGGGGTGTAATGTACTTTCTGCTGCAGGATCCAGTTCTCCGGATCTTTGATAGCATCTATATCCGCCTGCGTAGGATCTATGATCACTCCCTGGCCTGCAAAAGAGAATAAAGGTTTTAGTACATAGTTCTCCAGGTCTTGCGGTAATACGGGTATTTCATGCAGGAACCAGGCTTTCGGCGCATAATCTCCCTGGATGTAGGGCAACAGGAATTTGCTGATGCGGTAATACCAGTTGGGATGTGTAGCCCATTCCACTTCCATTTCATGCTGGAAGTTGATCACGCTGCCGAGTTCTTCGCGGTGTTTCTCCAGGTCTTCAGAGATCATGCGGTTATAGATGCGTTTCACTTGTATCTTTTCACCATCCTTTTCGTAGTATAGTTTTTTCCCTTCCAGGATCAACGCAGATACGCAAACGGTGGGGATGCCCAGCAGTTGTTCTGTGTACACAAAGTCTATCAGTGTTTTTTGCTGCTGCGGCAATACTTCCAGCAGGATCACTTCTTTGGGATCATGTCCGTTGAGGATCGTTTTGCTGAGCAGGGCTTCGTATTGTGCGGCATTCATGCCACTGCCAAAATTATTCAGTTGTGAAGGTATGTTAAAGTGCTGCCGGTATTGTGCAGCCAGTAATTCCTGGAACCCAAAGAGGCTGGGGAATCCCTGCAGTTCAATTAGCTGAGGGGATAGTTCACCTGCTTCATTTTTTGTGACGGCAAAATCCACGATCACGAATTGCGGGTGTGCATCCTGGTGTGGTACCACCTGGCCTTTAGGTATGGCCATTTCCGTTAGTGTATTGAGATCTGGTCTGCGCAGTACATCTATCACGGCGGCACCTGCGGCGATCAGTTTCTGTGTGAGGGCAGCAGGTACAAATACCGGTGTTTCTGCCACACGGAATGAAGGGGTGATGCCGGTTACGCTTGCCAGTGATTGCAGCAGCGCTTCATACGCAGCGGGGGTAAATTGATGGTTATATAACTGACGGATAGCGGGGACCATGAAACGGATTTAAGTATATTGATGCTGGTGTTGCAGGGCATCCTGCAGGAAATTAGGCAACAGGGTATCGTGGGTGAGCAGGATCTTGTCCGGATCCATGAGGTGTTCCAGCATACTATGATACTTCTCTGCACCATGTTCTTCTGTTACCCGTTTCTTTTTGGCAGGCAGCATCAGGTATTTGCGCATACCGGTAGCGTCTGCTTCAGGATGGAACTGGGTGCCGGTCATGTAGTCATTAAAACGGATGGCCATGGTAGCTCTTTCAAGCGGCACATGCGGCCTTTCTTTTTCAATGGCCAGCACTTCTGCGCCCATGGCCTTTAGTTTCGTTTCATCCGGACTGATCACCTGCCAGTTGCGGCTATCCACAATGTAAAAAGGATCGTTGAGCCCTTTAAAGTAAGGTTCTTCTAAACCTGCGGCCGTTTTATGCACCGGGAAAACCCCGAAGGCCGGGGATCTGCGGCGTACTACCTGGCCGAGTTCAAAATACCGGCATACCACCTGGAAGGAGTGGCAGATGAGGAATACATATTTTTTACGGTTACCGGGCACTTTGTTCCAGGCCAGCACACTGTTCAGCCAGTTGAAATAGGCTTTCTCCCAGTCGCTGCCGGCGCTGTCCACAGGGCTTCCGGGGCCGCCTGTGGAGATGTATACATCGTAAGAGAGGTCCGGCACCTGTTTTTGCTGGCGTACTTCAAATTCATTTACCTGCAGGGGGATCTTCTGCACTTCCGCAAATGCAAAGAGCATTTCGCGGATGCAGCGCATACCTTCATTGGGTACGCCCTCGTACAAGTCTAAAACGGCTACTTTCATGTATACTGCAAAATTACGCCAGAAACTGCGATTGTATGAAATCAACTACCTGCACCAGGTCATTATTTTGTTCTTCGTAGACCTTCAGTTGCTTGTCTGCCCCTGTACCCTGGGCCAGGATGCGGCCGGTACCTTCCACTACTTCGGCGCGGGAGCCGAGGTCGTTCAGTACATCGTCCACAAAGTCCAGTAATTCATAGATCAGGGCGCGGGTGTTCACTTCCATTTCCTTGCCGAAGTCTATCAGGTTTCCGTCAATACCATACCGGGAGGCGCGCCATTTGTTCTCATTCACCAACGCACGGTTGTAGATGATGAAATTGAGGTTCTGCGCGCGCAGCTTGTAGATCTTCACGCATACCGCCTGGAAAAGTGCGGCCATGGTGATGGTTTCTTCTGTGGTAAGGGGAACGTCGCAGATGCGGAACTCTACGGTGTTGAAGAAAGGATGTACGCGGAGGTCCCACCAAACTTTCTTGGCATTATCAATGCAGTTGGTCTTCACCAGCAGCTTGATATAATTATCGTATTCCTCTATGCTGGCAAAATAGTCCGGTATCCCTGTTCTCGGGAATTTGTCGAACACTTTGGTGCGGAAAGATTTGAAGCCTGTATTGCGCCCTTCCCAGAAGGGGGAGTTGGTGCTGAGGGCAAAGATATGTGGCAGGAAATAGCGGGCGCTGTTGGCGATGTGGATGGCCAGTTCGCGGCTTTCCATGCCTACGTGTACGTGCAAACCAAAAATGAGGTTGGAGCGTGCGGCATCCTGCATTTCATTCACGAGTGCAAAATAGCGGGGATGATCTGTGATGAGTTGTTTTTCCCAAAGGGAAAAAGGGTGTGTGCCGGCGGCGCCAATACTGAATCCCAGTTCACCGGCGATCTGGTGAATGGTCCTACGCAGCAGCAGAACATCTTCCCGCGCTTCTTCAATATTCGCACAGATCTGTGTGCCTACCTCTACAACAGCCTGGTGCATTTCGGCTTTTACTTTGTCTTTGATCACTTTCTGTGCCTGCTCTACGATCTTTTGTTCATGGGAGCGCAGTTCACGGGTTTGAGGATCCAGCACCATGTATTCTTCTTCTATGCCTAATGTAAATGCTGAAAAATTCATGTTGTGAATGTCGTAATTATCTTTATTAATGTTGAACAGATTTTTTAAGATAAGTTCCCCAGGTGAGATTATCTTTCCCGAATTGCTGTGCCCTGGCTCTTTCTATGGCATATTGGGCCATCGTGTTCACCACCCATTCAAAATTTTCTTCGCCTACGGAAACAACGTCCGCATCCGGTGCCGGGTTGCAGAAGTCTATGGCGTAGGGGATGCCTTCCCGTACGGCGAATTCCACCGTGTTAAAATCATAACCCAGTGCGCGGTTCAGCGCCAGTACATAATGTTCCATGGCCTGGTACAGTTTTTCCGAAGGTTGGAAATCTGCTTTATAGCGGTCTGCAGGCGGGTTGCGGGGTTCGTAGGGCATGATCCGCACGTGTTTGCCGCCGATGCAGTAACAGCGGTAATACTCTTCAAACAATATTTCTTCCTGCAATAACATCACCAGCTGCCTGGTTTGTGCGTGGATGGTAAAGAAGGCCTCTTTGCTTTCTATGCGGTACACATCTTTCCAGCCGCCGCCGGCAAAGGGTTTCATGTAAGCGGGGAAGCCGGTATAATTGAAGATGGCATCCCAGTCCATGGGGTAGCGGAGGTTGCGGAAAGAACGGGCAGTGGTATCGGGTGGTAATTCAAAAGAGGGGAGCAGTGCGGTTTTCGGTACAGGAATATCCAGGCTGAGCGCCAGTGCGTTGTTGAAGAACTTTTCGTCTGCGCTCCACCAGAAGGGATTGTTGATCACGGCGGTTCCGTCCAGTGCGGCGTTCTTCAGCCATGCGCGGTAAAAAGGAACGTCGTGGGAGATGCGGTCTATGATCACGGCATATTCTCCTGCCTGGCCCTGAAGGGCTTTATCGATCACTACAAACTCTGCGTGCATGCCCGGTTCACTGTGGCGGTTCACGCGGTCCACAAAAGCCTGGGGGAAAGTATTTTCCTGCCCAAACAAGATTCCAATCTTTTTCATCATGGATCATGGCTTTAAGAACGACAAATAATGTGGCAGCATTTCTCTCCATACCGGCCAGTCGTGCACGGTATTCGGTCTGATGTCCAGCCAGTGCTGGATCTGTTTGCCGGACAGGATGCCGGAAAATTGTTCATTCTGGGCCAGGGTCACATCTCTTTCAGCAGCGCCCAGTACAATACCCATCTTCCACAGATCAGGATGTTTATTATCCGGCATGAAATCCATGGGGTTGTTGTAATACACATTGTCGTCATAATACCCGTCTATCCTGGAACTGATATCAAACAAACCACTCATGGAGAACAGGTAAGAAACTAACTCCGGGTGCCTGAATGCAAAATTGGCGGCATGATAACCTCCGAAACTGCATCCTGCCATGGCTATACGGTGATGGCCGGTTTCTTCTATGGCACGGGGGATCACTTCATTTAGTATAACGGCGTCGTAGCACATATGGTTCAGTGCTCTTTCCGCAGGGCTGATCTGTTTGTTGTACCAGCTCATGGAATCAATGCCGTCCGGGCAATAGATCTTTACATGTCCGTTGTTCACGTACCAGGCCACGGAATCTATCAGGCCACGGTCTTTGCTTTCGTAATAACGGCCCATAGAGGTGGGGAAGAGGATGAGCGGGTAACCGCTATCTCCGAAGACCAGCATTTCGAAATCCCGGCCAATGTGTTCAGAATGCCATTTATAATAGTTTTCAGTCAAGGGATCGGGTTTTATGGTAAGGATATTTCTTGGTTGCCCCGGGGGCATAGCAGGTGATACGAATTTCATGAAAAATAATGGCTTCTCAAAGGTCCGGAAAAATTACTTTTTGACAGGGGCGGTTTCCCATCCCTTGTATTCGCCGCCGGATTCAGCGGCCTTTTTACGCAGGTATATGATCATACCACTGATGGTGGATGCATTAGGCAGCGCTGGTTTGGTGATGGTTACCAACCCGGCACGGTCTTTTTTATGCTGGCTTGTGACCTGGAAGCCTTCTTTCTTCATCTGGTCAATAAAGGCGCTGCGGTTTTTTTCATCGGAAAAGAAGAAGCTGTAATCAACCGGCCTTTCCTTTTCCAGTTTGTCTCCCTCTGCTGATAGCAGGCCCAGTACTTTCGAAACATTAAGTTGTTCCAGGATGATGTCATTCGGATACAGGAATTTCAGGTAACCCTCCCATTCCGGATCAAAACGGATATTGATGTAGGTTTTGAATTCCGGGAAATTATCCTTGTAAAAGGTTTGGAGTGAAAACCGTACATCCATGGAATCCCTGATATAGAAGTAATTCAATCTTTCACAATTATGCGTCCAGGTACCCGCGAAGGTGGTTGTACCCAGGAGGCTTACCTGGCGTACCAGCGCATCATCCATGGATTGCAGGGTTTCGATCATTTCAGGCGTAGGGAGGCCATCTTTGCATTGCGAAAAACTGACACCGGTGATCAGCACAAATCCCTGATCTTTAACCGGCGCTTTTTCTTTTAAGCTCATATTCACTAAGGTGATGCCCGGTCCTTTTTCATAGGCTGCCATATATGTTTCCCAATGATCCTCTTCCTGTGCAAAAGCAGGAACGGAAAGCAGCATGAAAAACAATTTAACTAATTTCATCATATAGGATTTCTACTTGTAAAATATTGATTTCTTCATAATCTTCTAGCATTGTTTTTGCTAACTTAGTAGTATAACCCTCATTTTATGCTTCCCAGGAAAGAATCTTTTGGACAACACTCGCTGTACCTGCAAAGGGAAGTGAGTTTCGATTGCTATCTCCCGGCCAATACCCGCGAAACGCCGCATCTGTTATTACTGAATGACGGGCAGGACCTGGCGGAAATAGGTTTTCCGGCTATGCTGGAACAATTGCAGGACACCATCCACCCGTCCTTATGGGTAGTAGCTGTACATGCAGGACCGCAGCGCCTGCAGGAATATGGTACGGCCAAACATGTGGATTACCAGGGGCGCGGCTGCAAAGCGGGGTTGTACACGCGTTTTATCCTGAAGGAATTATTACCCTTCCTGCAGCAACGTTATCACCAGGGATTTCCTGATAAAACGTTCGGCGGGTTTTCCATGGGTGGTTTATCTGCACTGGATATTGTGTGGAACAATCCCGGCCAGTTCCACAAAGCGGGGGTGTTCTCTGGTTCGCTATGGTGGCGTTCTTCCAGTGATGGTACAAAACGGATCATGCACCGCCAGATGAAAGAAGGACCATTCCATCCTGATCTGCGTTTCTTTTTTGAAGCGGGTACGGAGGATGAGGAAGCGGACAGGAATATTAACGGGAAGATAGATGCGGTAGATGATACGGAGGACCTGGTAGCGATACTGGAAGAGAAAGGGTATGAAAAGGGGAAACACATTCAATATACACTCGTTGAAGGCGGCAAACATAACCTGGATACCTGGGCCAGTGTGATGCCGGGATTTTTGGAATGGGTGGTGAATACATAACTTACATAAAAAAGGGCGTTACAATTGTAACGCCCTTTTTTTATTATGTCATATAGGTTAGAAACTATACCGGATACCCAGCTGGCCTCTCCAACGGGAAGTAAAGTTGTTGGTGAAATACGGGGTGAATTTACCATCCGTATCATTCAACCTTGTTTCATCATATTGGAAGAAAGGTCCACCTGCGTTGTTGCTGCGGAAGGTAATTGGCGTAGCTACGTTATTGGAAATAAAGTAAGTACGGCCTGCTTTATTGCTGATCAGGTTGCCGACATTCATGATATCAAAAGTGAGTTCCACTTTGTGATTTTTGATGATGGGGATAGTTTGCGCCAGTTTGAAGTCGAACACATGCTCAAACGGTGTTCTTACTGCATATTTTTCAGCGCGGCTGCCGCGGTGAGCAGAAAGGTATTTATCGTTTGTGATCAGTTCTTCAAAGTCTATACGTTGCTGTGCTTCCGTAATAATAACGGCTGAAGGGCCTGTACCTTTGGTGATAGGATCAAAACGCATGGTGGTAACTTCCGCTGCTGTTGGAATATAAAGCTGGTCGTTGTTACCGCTGCTACCTTTATCATCACCGGTAGGATCTACTGTGTTGAAGTATACCCAGCTGTAAGGAGTACCAGATTGGCCATTATAGAACAGGCTCACGGTAGTGGCAAATTTCTTATCCTTTCCGTATTTGAAAGTTTGGGAGATCACACCCAGTACACGATGGCCCATGCGGTATTTGGAATAACCAATATCCAGATCGTTCAATCCATCTGTATTGGGAGGGAAGCGCCAGTTAGAACCTGCTGTGGAAGAAGTACCGTCATTCAGGGAGTAAGATTCGCCAAAGGAGTATCCTATTTTGGCAAATAATCCATTCCTTGTGGACTTGGTGAATTCTGCAGAAAGGTTATAAGTATAACCCTTGTTGGTGTTTCCGAGTAATAGAACCTGGTCGTAAGAATTGCCACTGGCAATGGTCTTCGGAACCCAGGTGGGGCGTGTTTCTTTACCGCCAAGGGTCATAGTGCTGCCCGAAGGTACGGTGTTCAGGTTGGTCCAGATCACGTTATTAAGCGTTCTGGAATAGTTTGCTTCAAGTGTACCGACCACGCCCCATGGAAGTTGCTGATCCAGTGCGAGGTTGGTTTTGAATACCTGCGGAAACTTAAAGTCCTTATCTGTAAGGTTAATATTGGTTGGTCGTGCAGTGATGGTGCCGCCCAGCGCTGCTATGTTCTTGGCACTATACTGGCCCAGGAACGGATCGTTTTTGTCGTACCGTAACCGGAGAGCTGCCGGAACCTGTGCTGCAGCAGAAAGGTTCACACTGGTGTAAAGGTTCCCTGTGTTATTATATTGATTGGAGATCCATACAAAAGGCAAGCGGCTGGTAAAGATACCCACACCACCACGGATCTGTGTTTGTGCATTATTCCTTACATCCCAATTGAAACCAATACGGGGAGACCAGAGTAACCGGGTTTTAGGTAATGTTGCTGTAGAGTATCCCGGGAAGTCTGTAGCGAAAGCAGGATTTTCCTGTGGTTTAGTAGGGAACACCGGCATATCTACACGGAGGCCGTAAGTGAGGCGGAAGTTGTCTGTTACGTTCCACTCATCCTGACCGTAAAGGCTCAGCTGCATGGCAGAGAACTTCACACCGTCTTTAGCCAGGGAATCGTTGGTAGTATAGGTAATTTGATAGCCGGTAGGTTTTGCATTACCCAGGAAATCAGCCAGGGAGCCAAAAGTGTAATTCCCGAAAGCATTCTGCATGAAGTCGTTCTTCATGTTATAGAAATCGTTACTGGTACCAATAGTGATGGTATGTTTACCGCGATATAAGGTTACATTATCTGTAAGCGTGATGATATTCTGTTTCAGCGCATTTACCTGGGAAGAGAATTCCGCACCAAGGTTGTAACTACCATTGGAAACGTTGATCCTTACCGCAGGAAACGGATCTCCCTGGTATTGACGATTGTCTCTTACAATGTTAAGCCCTATCCGCAATTCATTACTTATTTTGTTAGAGAACAATGAGTTCAGTTCCAGTGTAGTGGAATGGGTTTTGGAAGGGAATTTGTAGTAGTTGTTATAGAAATAAGCTACGTCCCTGCTGCGGCTGGTACCACCAATATCCGAGGCGTCCACATAGCTGTGGCGCAAGGTTAATTTGTGTACGCTGTTGATATTCCAGTCGATACGGCCAAGAAAAGTAGTGGATTCTTTTTCTTTCTGCTGATTGGTATAACCACCCAGGTCAACACCAAAATTTGTGCTCACATAGTCAGACACTGATTTCAAATCTGCTACAGTAAAAGTGGTAGCGCCCGTGCTTGGATCTTCCGGGTTGAAGTCTACAGGGCTTTTACGTTTGGTCCTTTCAGCATTCAGATAGAAGAACAATTTGTTCTTGATGATAGGACCACCGATACCGATACCATATATATCATTGTTGAACTTACCATATTTGGCTTTTGCAGCATTGGGGGATTTTCCAACAAAGCTTTCATTCTGCATATAATAATAAGCAGCACCATGGAATTCATTCGCACCGCTTTTGGTGATGGCGTTGATACCACCGCCTGCAAAACCACTTTGTTTTACATCGTAAGGATTCAGTACTATCTGGAATTGATCGATGGCTTCGATAGAGATGGGATTACCACCTGCCTGACCGCCGTTAGTACCGGAAGCTGCCAGACCAAATACGTCATTGGCCATGGCGCCATCTATGGCAAACTGGTTGTAACGGTTGTTCTGGCCACCAAAGGAAATACCCAGGGGAGAACCATCACCACCATTTGAATAGCTATTGGCTTGTGTGCTTAAGCGGGCAAAATCCTGCATGCTTCTGTTCACAGAAGGCAGGTTTTCAATTTGCTGACGGGAAACGCTCACCGCAGTACCGCTGTTGTTGGGGTTGATGATACCGCCACGCTGGCCGGATATGTTCACCTCTTTTAATTGTTGTGAACCTGCTTCCAGTACAGCATCCAGTTTTCTGGAAACCCCCAGTTGGAGGTTAACATCGTTAAAGGTCTGCGGGGCGTAACCAATAAAGGTAACTTCTATCTTGTATGGTCCGCCGGCACGCATGTTAGGGATTGTATAACGGCCATCCGGCTGCGTTGTGGTTCCGTAAATACTTCCTGTGGGGAGGTGGGTAGCTTTTACTGTGGCTCCGGGTAAACCTTGTCCGTCTTTATCTTTAATTGATCCATTGAGGCTGCTGGTGGTTACCTGGGCGAAGGAGATGTTAACACCCAATACTAATAAGCATAATGTGAGTAATTTTCTAAATCCCATAACAAACGGTTTGATGATTCCTGCAAATATCAAGAAATCCGTGTTTAAAATTTTAACTGGAAATTAACAAATTGTTACAGTTTCAGGATTTCACGCAAATGTAGGATTGTATTGCGTTCCTTATGGATATAACTGCTTTTTGGTTTGAAATGTTCAGTACTGACATGATAATTTTCAATATTTCAAATTGAAAAAAGCATTATATGAGGAGTTATACACAACTTACCTTTAGGATAGCTAAACAGCCCTTCTCTTTAACTACGAATTTTAAAGCGTAACTTTGCACATCTTTTTATTTAACGAGACCATAGATTATGTTGGATACAATTGAATCCGCCATTGAGGATATAAAGAAAGGAAAACTGGTGATTGTGGTGGATGATGAAGACCGCGAGAACGAAGGGGATTTTATCACAGCCGCCCGGAACGTAACACCAGAGATCATCAATTTCATGAGCACCTTCGGCCGTGGGCTTATCTGCGCGCCCCTGGTGGAAGAACGCTGCGAGGAACTGGGGCTGGAACTGATGGTGAGGGACAATACCGCCCTGCACCAAACGCCATTTACGGTGTCCGTAGACTTACTGGGGCATGGCTGCACTACCGGTATTTCCGCCACAGACCGTTCCAAAACGGTTCAGGCGCTCATTAACCCGGACACCCGTCCGGAGGAACTGGGTAAACCGGGTCATATCTTCCCTTTACGGGCCAAACAAGGCGGTGTACTCCGCCGTACCGGTCACACGGAAGCCACGATAGATCTGGCCCGCCTGGCAGGCTTTGAGCCGGCTGGTGTACTGGTAGAGATCATGAATGAAGATGGCTCCATGGCCCGCCTGCCGGAACTCCGGGTGATTGCAAAGAAGTTTGATCTGAAGCTTATTTCTATAAAAGACCTGATCGAATACCGTCTCCGCACAGAAACGCTGATAGAAGAAGAAGTAAGGGTGCAGATGCCTACTAAATTTGGCAACTTTGAACTGGTGGCTTTCAAACAGCTTAATTCAGGGGAAATGCACATGGCCCTGAAAAAGGGTGATTGGGAATTAGGTGATCCTGTTCTCACACGGGTGCACTCCAGTTGCTTTACCGGGGATATCCTGCATTCTCTGCGCTGCGACTGCGGTGAGCAATTACAGGCTGCCATGCAAATGGTGGAAAAAGAAGGGAAAGGACTTATCCTGTATATGAACCAGGAAGGCCGCGGCATTGGCCTGATGAATAAGCTGAAAGCTTATAAATTACAGGAAGAAGGCCGGGATACGGTAGAAGCTAACCTGGAACTGGGTTTTGGTATGGATGAAAGGGATTACGGGGTGGGAGCACAGATCCTGCGTCATATGAAAGTCTCTAAGATCCGGCTGATCACTAACAATCCAAAGAAACGGGCTGGGTTAAGAGGATACGGGCTGGAAATAGTAGAGAATGTGGGGATAGAAGTGTCACCTAATCCGCATAACGAAGTGTACCTGAGAACGAAGAGAGATAAGATGGGGCATGAGATTATGAAGGGGTAAGAGGGGGATTTGTGCCAGACTTTCCTGCCATAATAGCTGAAATGAAAGATCAAAATGGCAGCGGGTGGGGGTTAGTACGGGATGGATACGGGATTGATACGGGATTGCCCCGGGATTGGTACGGGATTACTAAGGGAATAACCTTTAAATTATAAAAGGAAGTCTTTGTAAAAAGGGCTTCCTTATTTTTTATTGTTTAGGCTGTCCTGTTCCTCCCTGCGTATAGCAGCTGCCCGCCGCAGGCTGTCTCCCAGTAATCTTTGTGTTCTGCCCTGGAATAGTTCCTTCAGCACATTATATTCCCGCACATAGGAGAGTCCTAAACCACTGCGGGTACGGTTGTACAGGTAGTACGCGTCATAATCCGTTTTACTGAAGGCATTGATCCGCACCCTGCCGTCCGGGGTAAGCAGGTATTCCATTCTAAAGTCCCCTGCAATGTTCTGGGAAGAGGATGTTGTGGACACACGGCCCCAGTCATAGTCGCCACCTACATATAGCTGAATGCGGTTATTATAGAAGTTTTTAGTGATCCCTGCGCTTACGAGGTTCCGGTCAAAGGTGTTGCTTACGTTGGTGTTGAAATTGTACGCCGTATAATTCACGTTAAAACCAATACCTGCATTCTTCAGAAAAGTACTGGAGAAGTTATTCAGGATAGCGGTGGCCTGGGCACTCAGTGCCTGACCCACACTGTTTTTACCAGTGATAGCAATGTTTGCGCCGCCGCCGTCCGGTGGCTGGAACTGGCCCGCAGCCAGCAGGAAGTAGATCTGGTATAAAGCCTGATTCTGGTCCAGGTTTATTTCCTTTAGCCGGGAGGCAATGGCACTTTCATATGCCAGGGAACCTACATCGGGTAAAGTGATCTCATAATTTACATTGGGTTGCAGGAGGGAGCCGCGGAGGAAAAGGAGGATATCCACCCGTTCCGGCCGGTTCAGTTTATCCTCTTGCCTGCTGCTGCTGTTCCCGCCGTATTGCGCATCGGTAGATAAATTATAAAGGCTCACCTTTGGCAGTGAATATTTAGCGGTGATATTCAGCTTTGCTTCTGCGGGATCACCATTCCAGGTGATGGTACTGTTCTTGTCAATATCAAATTTCCAGTTGGCGAACCTTTCAAAAGAGAAGTTATAGATCCCTTTGTTGATGATGTAATTGCCGTACATGGTGAAGTCTCCATCCAGGTTCACGTTGATGGTGAGATTACCGGTACCGTTTGCAGAGATCACATCATTGGTGGTAGCGTCCAGGATCACATCTATCTCTGCGTCCGGGTTCGCTGCAATGTCCATCTTCACATTCAGTTTTATATCACTTTTCTTTTTAGGTTCTTCTGTGATGGTACCATATTGTTTGAAGCGGATGTAATCCCTTTTACCAATATCCTTGCTGTCTGAAATAGGCAGGTAGAAGTGGGTGCCGCGCAGCGGACGGGCCAGTACGCGCAGTTCCAGGTTGTTTAAAGGCCCGGTGAAATATACGCGGCCATTTGCCAGCACATCGCCATAATATAAATTGTTATCTGCTGCGCCTGTGTTGAGGAACAGGAATTTGTCCGACTGTACATCGAACTCAAAATTCATATCATAGAAGTTCTGATGACTGATAAAGCCATTCACTTTCGCAGGGTTGTTGTATTTATCATACATCGTGAAGGGATGCATTTCAATCAGGTTATCATCCATGTTATGCACATGCAGTAAAGGGATCTTGTAGTAAGTGCCCAGGTAGTTCACTTTCAGGCCAATGTTCTCCACCTTTACGGAACCGCGGAAAGAAGGTTTATCTGTTGTGCCTGTTACAGTCACTTTTCCGGTAGCTGTTCCGGAGAGATTACTTACATAGGCGCCCAGGTATTTTTCCAGCAGGCTGATGGATGCTTTGTTGAGATCTGCGGTAGCATCCAGCACCTTGTTGGAGTCAGATACACCTACGCTGCCTTTGGCCTGGAAACTGGCCAGTTCGTTATTGGAACTTACATCAAAAGTGACGAGGCCCGTGGGATTATCGTAACTGCCTTTGAGATCTACCAGGCCCAGGGAATCGTTATCTATGCGCAGCTGGCTGGCTTTCAGATCTGCGTTTATACCCAGCTTTGCAAACGGATCATCTACATTGATGGTGCCGTTGGCTAAACCTTCTATGCGGGTATCTGTAATGCCCACAGGGATCACATCTGCCAGGTTGAGGTCTTTGAGGTTGATGATAAAACGGGAGTCATCCGGGTTGTGTTCATTCGTTTGAATGGTGATGCTTTGTGCGTTCCGGGAAATGCGCAGGTTCTGCACTGTGAGGAAGTGGGTGCTCCAATATACTTCGTTACCCGGCGTCATACTCCATTGTTTGCCGTTCACGGTGAAGCTGCTGTTCAGGAAATTCACTTTCACACCATCACCTACTGTTACCACCCTGGCATAGAAGCCATCCAGCGAAGTAGTATCCTCTGCTTTGAGGTCTATTTTCACATAAGAGGTATCCCTGCCGGAACTAGCCAGGATCAGGGGATTGGTGAATATCGTACTGTCATTATATAAAACCTGTCCGATGCTGGTGCTTACGTTGATCTTGTTAAAATCTCCATTGGCTTTAAGTATCAGGTTGCGCACTCCTATATCTGTATAAGCAGCATAAGGGATGGCTGCATTTAAAGTTACCTGGCCGGAGAGGGTGTTCAGGGCGCCGGATACCTGTGTGCCATCCAGCCCTTTGATATCATTGGTAAATGCCCGCAGTAATTTATCTACTTCTCCAAATTCGAAGGAGAAGGTAAAGTCCTGCCCCGCATTGGCCATGGGGGGAGATGTAAAGAAGCTGGGGTAATATTTATTCAGGAATAATTTAAAGGCGTTGGGTAATTCCATGAAGCTGTAGGTACCCTGTACATAACCGTTCACTTCATTCCCTTTGATCCGTAATGTTTTCAGGTTGTTCTCTATGTTGGTGATCACAGAGAGGGAGTCAAATTCTACCCTGCTTTTATTTTTGAAGAGGGACACGTCGTAGAGGCGCGCGATCCCATCAAAGTTATCGATGTTGCTACCTGCAAAGTTTAGATCTGCTTTGGCCTGCAGGGTGATGGAATCATTCGTGAGGTGCAGGGCTTTGAGATCGCTGTTGCGTATTTCAGAATAGAACTTAAAGATAGGGAGGCGGCTGTTAAAATCGATGGTCCCTGCAAAGTCCATGTCCAGGTTGGGATCATTCACGGTGAGGGAGCCATTGAAGAATTTCTTATTCATTTCGCCAGCGGTTTTCAGATTCTGGTATTCATAACCTCTGAGCCCTATCTTCTGAATGTCTGCATCCACCGCAGCCTTGAGGGTCTTAAAGTTGAAACCTTCTCCTTTCACTTTGGCTGTCATGGTTACGTTGGATACGATCTCATTATCCAGCAGCATGCCCACATTGAAGTTATCCGCGGTAAGGCTTCCTGAATAGATAGGAACATCCTTGCTGGTCTTGAAGTTCAGATCCGAACTGAGGTTGCCCATATTGGTCTGGAACTTACCATAGGCTACGAAGTCATTCACGAGCCCCAGGAAAGAACCCTGGAAGGCGAGAGTGGTGATCAGGTCTGTACGAACGGCTCCTACCGTTTTAAGAACAGGAAGGAACTGCCGGAGGTCCTGCCCGCTGGTGATCAGTTCCTGCGCCGTGAAATCAATGTATGTTTCATAAATGTAGGGCAGGCCCCGCATATTCACATTGCCTTTGAAGCGGGTGTTGTTGCCGCCTTTTACATTCAGGCTGTCTGCAGAAAGCCGGCTAACGGGGCCGTCTACACGGCCGCTGATAAGTAGTTCCGTATTCCAGTCGGCGAGGGGTGGTGCAAAAAAAGCAATATCGTCTGAAGAGAGGTGTGTGTCGTGAAATCTTGCCCGCATGGTCACCGCGTTCACATAATCACTCATGTCGCTGAGGTCCTCGTACTGCATGGTGTAATAATCCTGCAGGTGACTGTTATTGGTCACGAGGTCCAGTTTGGTGAATTCCATTTCTACCGGCGACATTTTAAAACGGCTCTTGAGCTGTTTCACCTCAAACCCGCTGCGCTCTTTGGTGGAGAGTTTCAGGTCCGCATAAATGCTGTCCTTTACCAGGGTGCTGTTGGAAAGGGAGAGATTGATCTCTCCGAAGCGGATATGAGAAGGGTCAAATTCTCCGGGGGAGGAGGGAATGGAGTCCGAGAGGTTGTCCACGCCCAACAGGCCGTCATTTATGTTCAGTGATCTTACGATCAGTTTCCAGTTATCTGCATTCCAGCGGAGGGGCACCGGTTTCAGTGTGTCTATGGGTACGCGGGGTGTTTGTACCAGGCTCGTCCTTTTCTTCCTTAGAGGGGAAGCAGGGTAGCTGCTCACAATGAAAATGGGTTTATCCAGCAGTAATTGATTGATGAGTACGTCGTGTGCGCGGAGGTCCAGCCGTTCGGCATCCAGGTAGATGCGATCGGCTGCTACCCGCATGTCTTCTCCCACCCATTTGTCTATGATATTAAAGCTCACCTTGCGGAGGTCTACTTTCTTGAGGTCCAGGGAGATACCGGATTTTTTGGTGGTTTTAGGCTGGGGAGAGGGGCTGCCGCCGAATTCGTCTATGATGAACTGGTAGTTCCAGAGGGAATCATTCCGGGGGCGGATCAGGTTGATCTTTGCATTTTCCAGGCCCACGAATTTGAGGATGGGTTTTTCCTGGATGAAGAACCAGTCTGTGATCCTTACCTGCAGGGCCCCGGCATACAGCAGGGTATCTTTATGATGATCTTCAATGAAAATACCTTCCAGGCGCATGCTGTTAAACAGCCGGAAGTTGACGTGATCGATCTCCACCCTTGTGTTCAACTGTTTGGAAATCCGCTGCGCAACCTGCTGTACAAGCACGTTCTGTACTGCAGGAATGTTGATAAGGATGCTGACCAATAACAAGATACCCAGCAGGGTCAGCAGGGTAATGGTCAATATTTTACGTGCTTTTCTCAGTGAACTCCGATTTATCCGACAAAAGTAGTCATTCGCAAAATGTTTGCCAATTGAATATGGCGCTTGAGAAGCGTTTTACGTAGTTATGCGGTTGCAGTGTAGCCAATACCGTGAGTATTCCTGCCGGGTGTTGCAAATATCCCTGACCCTCCTAAAGCCCTCTTGTGTGTCTTCTCTACGAAAAGTCCGTGTCATGCCATTGTCAGTAGGGAGTAATAGGTATGGTGTAATATTAACGTTTGCTGATACAATCATGTTTGTTATGCGCGTTGCATTAACATTTGATAATGTTAATATTATATAATTGAATGGCTGTCAAATAGATACTGGTGTATAACATTTAATTCAGCCCGATTCATTCAATTGTAATAGAAGTATCACTATTATCTCCTTACATTTTTAACAAAAATTTAAAGATTCTACCTTTCCCTTGAATAGTTTGTAAGAAAGCACGATAAGCATTATAGGATAAGCATCAAATACTAGTAACCAACAATCATTTTATCAATTCAAATCTATGACCAAGAAGCTACTCTTGTTGTGGGTCATGCTATGCATTGCTATGTTCAATGCTGCAGCCCAAGGTCGCCAGGTTACCGGAACAGTGAAGGATAAAGACGGGGTGTCACTCCCCGGCGTATCTATTCGTGAAGCGGGAACGAACAATGGCACCGCCTCCGGTACGGACGGCAAATTCTCTCTTACCTTAAAAGGAACAAATCCCAGCCTTGAACTGACTTACATGGGTTACACCAAGATCACCCTGAAAACAGATTCCCGCAATGACTACACTTTTGTTATGCAGTCTGATGCACAGCAATTGAAGGATGTGGTGATCACGGGGTATGAATCTAAAAAGCGGAAAACGCTCACCACTTCGGTAACGCGGCTGGATGCGGATGAGATCCAGAATATCCCGGCAGCCAGTGTGGTGAACCTGTTGCAGGGCCGTGTAGCTGGTTTGGCCGTGGTGAACAATTCCGGAGCGCCTGGTATTGGTGCACCGGTATTTATCAGGGGAAATGCCAGCGTGGCCAGCAGTTTCTCTGATAACCGTATTTACAGTGATCCGCTGTTTGTGGTGGATGGGATCATTATTCCTCCGGACAGGGCTTCTGCAAAAGGGTTCTCTGTGAATGCGCTGGGCTCGGGTAACAGTCCAATCTCCTGGTTAAACCCCAGTGATATTGAATCTATAGACGTATTGAAAGATGCCGCTGCCGCTGCTGTATATGGTTCCCGTGGTGCAAACGGTGTTATCATCATCAAAACAAAAACGGCCAAGTCCGGTAAACCGAAGGTAGATCTGAGAGCTTATACGGGTATCACTTTTACACCTTCTCTTTTCCCTATCCTGGGTGGTAAGGCAGAGAGCGATGCAAAAACGGATATATGGAACCGCTTTGCTCCTTATGATCAAAGAATGAGCGGCATGCCTATTCAGATGACGGACAGTTTGAATCCTTATTTCAATAATTCTACTGACTGGCAGAGCCTTTATTTCAGAACAGGGAAGATCCAGAATTATGATGCCAGTATCCAGGCAGGTAATGAAATGGGTAACTATCGCATAGGTGCCGGTTATTACAGTGAAGACGGGATTGTACTGAACACGGGCTTTAAACGTTATACGGCCAACTTTACAGGTCGTTTGCTACCCAACAAAAAAACAACCATCCTCATGCAGACTTACCTGGGCCGTACAGACCGTTCCCGTGGTAACAGCAAGAACGGGCAGGGGATCAATGCACAGGGGATCTGGAGTATTCCTTCTTCTGTTTATTCCATACCAGGTAAAAATCCGGCCGGCGGTAGTTTGCTGGATGCGTTCTCCAAGAACCGCGATAAGAACTATACCAACAGTATTAACACCAGCCTTCAGCTGATGTATGCTATCACACCGGAACTCATGTTCACGTCTACAGGTTCATTGAGTTATGCAAATGATAAACGTGATTATTTCTATGCGGCCGTAGCCAACAACGGTTCAGCAGATGCAGGTGAGTACAATGCTATCAATAACAGTTATACGATCACCAACCAGTTATCCTATAGCCACAATACAAAAAATAATGACCACAACTTCGGTGCTTTCCTGGTGCAGGAGTTTAATAAGAATACGTTAGAAGTTACACAGATCGATGCAAAGAAAGGCCCGCTGGACCCTATTCAGATCATCCAGGGATACAGCCCAAGGAACACTGTTACCAAAACAGGATATGGCGCTAACGCTACTTCTTCTGTATTAGGTAAAGTGAACTATGGTTTCCGTGAAAAATACCTCGTAGATGCATCTTTACGTGCGGATGGTTCTTCCAAGCTGGCCAGCAATAACAGGTGGGGATATTTCCCAACCGTTTCTGCGGCATGGCGTATTGCTGAAGAGCCTTTCGTAAAGAATAACCTGCCATGGCTGAATGAAGCGAAGGTGCGTTTGAGCTGGGGTAAAAATGCTAATCAGTACGTGGAGAACTTTGCCAGTGTGAATGCCTTAACGGGTTCTGCTGGTGGTTTTGACGAACCTTCTGATCTGTATGTAAGCACTTACGGCGGTTCACCTGTTGCTGTGCAGAATTTTGCGCAGATGCAGAATAAAGACCTGAGATGGGAGTACTCAGACCAGACTAACCTTGGTATTGAACTGAGCACTTTTAAAGGCCGTGTAAGCCTGATCGCTGATCTGTATCAACGTTATACAGAAGGTGGTACTTATGATGAGCAATTACCTACCAGCGCTGGTTACAGCATTATTAAGAAAAATGGTATTGATGTACTGAACAAGGGTTTTGAAATGACCCTGAGTGTGGATGTACTGGGTAAAAATAAACTGGGCCTTGGCTGGACCACCCGTTTCATGCTGGCCAAGAATGTAAATAAAGTAGCAAAGCTGCCCAACAACAACCGTCCTTTCTTCGTGGATAACGTAACCATGGTGAAAGTGGGCAGTGCGCCATATGGTTATGTGTTCATGGTAAGTGATGGTGTATGGCAGACTGATGCGGAAGTACCGGTTGATCCTTTTACCGGCAAGAAATTATTCTTCGATTATGGTTACCTGCCTTATCGTGCAGGTTCTCCCAGGTTCCTGGACCTGAACGGAGATTACAAGATCAATGACCTGAACGGTGATGGTGCGCGTGAAGTGAACGACCGT
Organism: Chitinophaga sp. SYP-B3965; assembly: GCF_009647655.1. Classification (GTDB taxonomy): domain Bacteria; phylum Bacteroidota; class Bacteroidia; order Chitinophagales; family Chitinophagaceae; genus Chitinophaga. The sequence goes on from NZ_WJFD01000001.1 coordinate 222,725, forward strand.
TTATGGGTAGGAGATCCAACGCCGAAGATCGAAGGCGGATGGGTGAACACCCTTACATGGAAAGGTTTCACGGTGGATATGATGTTCAACTTCAAGTTAGGGGTGAAAGTAGTGAACTCTGCTATGCAGCGTTACTGGAACTCTGTGAAGGTACAAGGTGGTGGTGGCCAGTTCCCGAACTATACCAAACAGGAATATTTTAACGGAGACTCCCAGGACTGGGGTGGTATTCCTCCCACCGATTACTATGACATCTTTGGTTTTGCACCCGGCGATCGTGGTGGTGTGGATGCACGGTTCCCTACACTGGATTACTGGACGGGTTCTATTCAAACATTCTGGAATATCTATGATTACAAAAGTGCGTTCGTGGAAGATGCTTCTTTCATGCGCCTGAAGAACCTGATGATGAGCTACAATCTTCCTGTGCCGATGATCAGACGTTTTGGCCTGGAGCGTATGCTGGTATATGCAAACGTGGAAAACGTATTTCTCCTCACGAAGTATTCCGGCCGCGATCCTGAAGCGATAGAATTCCCTTCTGGTTATGACAGGGGAAGGAACTATCCGCTGTCCCGCAAAATGACAGTTGGTTTGAATGTCACTTTTTAATCCATTTAAAGTTATTGTATGAAAAGAGGAATATATTATGTGATGCTTTGCCTCGTGGGGTTCACAGCAGTGTCCTGCAACAAGCAGCTGGACATATACCCGATAGATCAGATCCCGGATCAGAACTTCTGGTCTACAGAAAAGGAGCTGGATGCTGCAGTAGGTGGCGGATATGCCATCTTGCGCAGAACGTTGGCTGAAAGCCCAAAGAACGCCAATGATGCGAACGGTTATCATAACCGCTTTTATATGTACGGAGATCGCAGAGGGCTGATCTTCCGTTCTTATACAAAAGACCAGATCAGGGACCTTACAGATGGTGCTTTGAAAACTAACAAACTCCGCACGGAATGGGGTACTACGAGGCAGTGGGATGATATCCTGTTTAACTGGGCGCCTTTCTACCAGGTGATAGAGCAATGTAATACGGTGATTGAAAATGCGGCCCGCGTACCGGATAATGAATTCTTTGGAGAGCGCAGCCGTGAAAGTTATGTAGCGGAAGCGCGTTTCCTGCGCGCATTCACTTACTTCTATATGGTAAGGGTATGGGGTAATGTACCGATGGTCACTAAATCTAAAACCGCAGATAAACTCGGAAGAACGGATTATAATGCTGTGCTGGATTTTGTGGAAACAGAACTGACTGCAGTAGAAAGCAAGTTACCTGCAAACTATAATATCGCCGGTAAGAAATCTATTCGTGCCACACAAGGTACTGTACAGGCAACACTGGCACATGTATATGCGTGGCGTCAGAAGTATGTGGAAGCTATTGCAGCGTCTACCAAAGTGATCAATGGTGGTGTATACAAATTGCTGACTGGTGCACAACGCGGAGAAGCCGGGGCTTCCAGTTTTATGATGGCGTACCAGCAGATCTGGAAAGGAAAAACAGATGAAGGCATCTTTGAAATAGACTTTGATGCTGCCAACGGAGAAATAGGTGTGAATGGTTCATTGGCCAACCTTACGATGTTTGGTCCTAAGGCTGCCAACCGTAATGAACCGCTGTGGGCACTGAACTTTTTAAAGATCGGTGATTCCACCAATGCAAAAGGCACGCGTACTTCACAGCTGGCTACACCCAAACAGTTCTTCCCTGATACCACATCAGATCTCCGTTATGTTGCGCAGTTCGATACATTGAACAGCCCTACCAATCCGGCGCTGACCATGTTCACTAAATATCAGTGGGTAGTAGATCCTACCAGGAACCTGTATGATGCCAATATCGTGATCTTCCGGATGGCAGATATCATACTGCTGAGAGCGGAAGCGAATGCTGCATTGAAAAATTATGCGCCTGCCCGCCAGGACCTGAACACGATCCGTACCCGTGTATGGACAAAAACTTTCACTGGCGCAGATGACCAACTTCCGATGGAAATTTTCAGAGAGCGTACCCGTGAATTACTGGGTGAAGGACATTACTTCTATGACCTGGTGAGAACGCGGTTGCTGATAGATCCGGATTATGTGAAAGTACCGCTTCGTCCTGATGTATTACCTGCCGATTTCAATGATGGCGCATGGACCTGGCCTGTTTCCAACAAGGCTTTTGTGGACAATCCGAGTATGGAGCAAATGCGTTACTGGCAGCGTTATTAATCTTTAAAAAAAATCAAGATGAAAAAAATCAGATATATTCTTTCGTTTGCTATCCTGCTTGCGTTTGCTACAGCTTGTCAGAAAGAACATTTCACAGATGGTGGCGTTCGCACAGGTAAGCTCAATATGAGCGTCTACGATTTCCTGAAATCCCGGCCGTTTGAATTTGATACCATTGTATGGATACTGGACAAAACGGGCCTTGCAGACGCGTTAAAAGAGAATAACGTTACTTTTTTTGCGCCACGCGATCTCAATGTGGTAAACTATCTCAAAAGGATAGGGGGTGCAAGACTGGATACGGTGAATGTGGATACACTGCGTAATGCCATGAGCAAATACATATTTCCCGGGAAAAAAGTCTGGAGAGATAGCATTCCCCTGGAAAAGAGTCCTGAAGGTGGTATGCTGATCACCAGCCTGAATGGTTACCAAATGTACCTGGATACCTGGAGGGATGCCTATAACGGTATCCCCAACGCCGGCCCGATCTTTATCCGCATCTGGGATCCGCATGGTTATACAGCTAATCCTATCCGCAGGTTTGATCCCATCACAAAATGGCCGGAGCTGCAGAACAGGTACAATCCCTGGGTAAATTCCGGTATCATAACCAGTAACCTGGAAGCTACCAACGGCGTAGTACATGCAGTAGCAGGTAGCCATACGTTCAATTTCCCTTATTAAGTTTTAAAATAAAACTCATGACTACATTATATAAAAATATAGCAAAAGCAGTGATGCTGGTGGCGCTGACAGGAGGTGTGATCTACAGCTGCCGTAAAGTGGATATGCAGGATGGTTACTTTGGTGAAAATATCCGTTATAAGGATAAGATCATTACCCTGGAAACCGGCCGGGATGCTTATAAAGGAGATCTTATACTGGATCGTTCTACCCTGCCTATTACGGTAGAACTGGCAGATATCCGCCGTTGGGATGGTAAGCCGGCTCCGGAAATGAAACAGGAAGTAGATGCAGTGGAGTGGGTGGAAGAATTTACAGGACAGGAAAAGACATTGGAAGAACTGGAGAAAAAGAAAAAGATCGTGAAGCGCCCTGTGTTTGAGATCAGCCCTTCTGATGGCCGCCTGAAATTCCGCAAGGAAAGTTATGAAATGGATTCTGCTACTTATTTCATAGATGTTAAAGTAACAAATGGCGCAGGTTCCCGTATCATCAAAAACGCACTGGAAGTGAAAGTGGTGAAAGGGGCCGATTTTGAAACCCGTGATGATGGTGCATGGATCGTTTGTTCAGATTACGATTGGGATGGTTGTTCTCCTTACTTTGATTCCATCAATATCCGCATAGATAAGTTCGAATACAAAGGCCCTGGTAATAAGATCACGGTTAAGTTTAAAGACCCGAGTGGTAACTTAATGGATCCCAGGACTTTTCCGGAAGGCAGTAAACAAAAAGGAAAACGGATGCAGGATTTTGTGTTTGAACAGCGGTTGCTGGCAGACCGGATCGAGTATGATGTAGCGTATCCGTTCAACACGGCAGACCGCCAGTTCGAATGGTGGGTACCAGGTGCTGCTTTTGGTAAGAATGACCACTATGATCTGTTTGCGTATGTAAACTTTAAGGTATTCAGACCCGGCAGCTGGGAGATCACCTGGCAGGCCTTTTATCCATAGTAGAATAGTAAAAAATAAGGCCGCGAATTTCGCGGCCTTATTTTTTATTCGTCATGATCTTTTCTTTCATCAGGCTCATGAAGCCTTCTTTATAAGAATCCCCTACGGGAACTATTTCTGTGGTATGCTCCAGGTGTACAGTATTGCCCTCGATCATTTTAATATAACCGGTAGCCAGTAAAAAGGATTTATGTGTTCTGGCAAAATCACCTGCGGGCAAACGTTCTTCCAGGTCTTTCATATTCAGCAGGGCAATAATGCCTTCTCCCTGGCGGGTGTGGATCTTCACGTAGTTCTTTAATCCTTCAATGAAGAGGATGTCCTTAATGTTGATCTTGATCAGCTTTCCTTTCTGCTCTGTTTTTACAAAGATGAAATCACTTTCTTCTTTGGGGGCTGCGGCAACGGGTTCTATGAGACTCAATGCACGTTGGGCGCCTTTGATGAAGCGGGCAAAGGAAATGGGCTTTAAGAGATAATCCACTACTTCGTTCTCAAACCCTTCCATGGCATATTCACTGTAAGCGGTGGTGAGGATCACTTTGCTTTTGCCGTTGATGGCTTTAATGAAATCTATGCCGGTCATGGAAGGCATCTGCACATCCAGGAAGATCAGGTCTACTTTGTGCTGATGCAGGAGCTGCAAACCTTCTACAGGGTCTGTAGTGGAATACAGCAGGTTCAGGAAAGGTGTTTGTTTAATGTGGTGCGTCAGCAGGTCTATGGCATGCTGTTCATCATCTATCACAATACAGTTAACCATGTGTTATAAATTGATCGTTAATACTACTGTATAGAAATCCACATTCTCTTTTACAGTAAAAGTATGTTTATCTGCATACATCAGCTGCAGCCTTTGTTTTACGTTGTTAAGACCAATACCTGTAGAAAGTTCTTTGGGTCCTTTTTTCTTTTTATTGTTGATGAAGAACATAATTGTTTTTTCATCTGCTTCTGTTCTCACTATCAGCGGATTGGCCGGGTCCAGCAGATCTCCGTGTTTGAAGGCGTTCTCTACAAGGGTAATGAGCACCAGCGGTGTGATGCGTGCCTTCGGATTAGTGATCTGCTCACTGTACTGGATGCTCAGCTTATTGTTGAAGCGCATCTGGTTAATTTCGATCACATTCTTCAGGTGGGTGATCTCCTGCGACAACGCTACTTTCCCTTCTGCATCTTCTTCTTTCCCCAGCGCATACCGCATAATGTCTGAGAGTAATAATACGGCATTGGATACTTCCTCGCTTAAAGGTACTGTTTTACTATAAATGAAACTGAGTGAATTGAAGAGGAAATGCGGGTTGATCTGGTATTTGATAGCAGAGAGTTCCGCGTCCATCTTTTGCTTTTCCAGTTCTTTCTGGCGGCGGCGCCTTTGATTGTATTCAATGATGAATGCTGCCACAAAACAGATGAACAGCGTAACAAGATAGAAAAAGAAAGTGCTGAGCGAAAAGAACAGGAATTTATGTTGTTTGATGAATGTGGAGAACGCATCTGTATTGGCGCCGGATACTTTGTAATTGATGGAGGTAAATTCAAAAATAGCAGTGTATCCGTATTTTATCGTGAAAACACTTATTACGATCAATATGAACCTCGTTACTTTCTTCTGTTGCAATAAGGGCAGGCAGGCCTGGAAGATCAGGAGATAATAAGTGAGTATGAACTCCAGGATGGTTTTTGACGAATGCAGTAAGATGCCCCCGAGTTTGCTATAGGTGTCATTGGCCATCGCAGGGTCTACTGTATAGAGGAAAGAAAGCCCCAGCAATTGATGCACGATGCCTATAATGAATAAGGTCAGTAGCTTCTTCCATTCCCGTTTAAAAAAGTTTGCGATCTTTTGCTTCATATCACTGCAAATATTGGCTTCTTTCAAAAATAGTTAAAAAAAGCTTCCCGGGGCGGACCGGGAAGCTTTTGAGAAAAGAGCCAGGTTAAAGAGTAGTTGTATTGGTCCGTCCGGCTTCCGCTTCAATGGTGTTCTTACGTGCCTTGTTCTGCTTCACATTCTTATTACCGAATTTGTAATTGAAGGTGAGGTTCACTACACGGGTGTCCATCTCCTGGCGGCTGTTGTTGTCGATGGCGGCATATTTCACGTCAAAGCGGTATTGTTTTGTGTTGAAGATATCGTTCACAGCGAGTTTCAGTGAACCATCACCTTTCATGATGGTTTTGCGCAGGCCCAGGTCCACAAAGCCCATAGAGCGGAGAGAAGCATAACCCATGGCGAAAGGGCTTTGGAAAGATCCGTTCAGTTCTGCGGTAAAACCGGCAGGCAGGGTGAATACGTTCTGTGTATTGATGATAGCGGTGATGTTCTCTTTCTTATACTGCACACCATCCAGCAGGGTATTGATGTCGAGGTAAAGGCCCATCACCGTCCAGGTAGTACGGATCTTTTTAGTGAGGGGTTTGGAGATCACCAGGTTAGCATATGCGATGTTGAAGACAGCCTGGTTATCATAACTCATCACGAGGATCTTTGTCTGAGGGTCCTGGCGGAACACCACGCTCAGGTTATCTGTGCTGCGGGAATAGGCCAGGGTGGTGAAGATGGAGTAATTATGGCTCCATGTGGCTTCTATGGATTGATTGAGTACGGGTTTGATATTCGGGTTACCCTGCTGATACGTATAAGCATTCTTATAAGTAATGAAAGGGTTCACGATCTCAAAGCCAAAACGGTTAATGCTCCTGCGGTAGGAAAGACTGAACTGGTTCTTTGCATCTTTCATGTAGGAGATACTGGCACTGGGGAACAGCTGGAAGTAATCGCGGGTGAAGTGCTGATCTATCGTAAGGCTGTTACCGGTAGCGTGTGTATGTTCTCCGCGCAGTACGGCATTGAAAGTGTATTTCTTGATGGTTTTGTTGAGGCCAATATAAGCGGCATTGATATTCTCTTTGTAGATGAAGTGATTGGTTTTACCGGCATCGTTCTGCCAGTTGTCCCCATACTTATTTTCCCAGATCATATCATTGTCTGTTTCTGTGAAAGTGGTTTTGATACCGGCTTCCAGGCGCGCAAACTTGAATGGCTGCACATAGTCTGCGCTGGCGGAATATACGTTGATGCGGGAATCTGCATTGTTGCGGATATTGGTCTGGTCGCCGATGGGTTGTTTTGTTGGGTTGTAATACTGGCCGGTGAACAGGTCGTTCCAGTCTTTATTATAATTAAAGTAGTCTGCGTTGATGGTGAATTCATTCTTCTTTTTCTCACTGCCTGTTTTGAAATAAACGTTCACGGAAGGGTTTACAATGGATTGATCTCCACCGGCATCCTGCATGAAGACAGAATCGGGGAGGGCTGTTGTGTTTTCTCCTTTCCTGCCGCGGTTGCTGAAAGAGCCTTTGAGCAATACACCGGCGGAAGTGGTTTTATTCAGGTCAAAGTCTGCGCCTGCTCTTACGTTATGGGTGTTACGGTTTTCCTTATTGTAATCGTTGTCCTCCAGTTTGGTGCCATCTTTAAAACGGCGCTCAGACTTTGTTTTGGTGAACTGATTGGTATGGAGATAATCGTAACCACCGTAGATGTTCACGCCTTTGCTGCGGTTGTTCAGGGTGAATCCTTCTGTCGTGCGGGCGTAGCGGCCAAAACCACCGCTGATGGTAGCGGTACCATTGGTGCCGAGGTCTTTGCTTTTCAGCATCTTTATATTGATGATCGCGGCGCCTTGTGCATCGTATTTAGTGGAAGGGTTGCTCATGAGTTCCAGTTTGTCGATGTTGCCACCGGGGGTGCTGTTGAGCAGGTTCTTCAGGTCTTCTCCGGAGAGGCGGCTGGGGCGTCCGTCTATGTATACGGTAACGGATTTGCCGTTGAGGAGGAGGTTGTCTGTGTTGTCTATCACTACTCCGGGGGCTTTTTGTAAAACTTCCCAGGCTGTGGAGCCGGCGGCGGTGGTGGTTTTGGCAACATTTACCACCATGGTGCCGCCCTGCATGGTAATGGTGGGGGCAGTGGAGGTGATGTTCACTTCTTTGAGTTGTTTAACGGTGTCCTTTTTTTCCTGGGCATGGGCTAAACTGGAAAGGGTTAGTGTGGTAGCTGTAAGGAGAGATGTAATAATGCGTTGCATATAGGTTCAGTTTTGATAGTGCAAACATATTACGGGGTGGCGGGGAGGGGAAATTCGTTACACCAATCACCTCTTTCCAGGGATCAAAAGGGGAATTCTCCTTTAAATTGGGTATATTCAGAAAATCTCAAAAGTAATTCCATGTGTAAATTTATTATCAGAACAGGTAAGCATCATCAGTTCTTTTTTGATCTGAAAAACGATAATGGGGATGTGATCCTCACGAGTGATGCTTTTCATACTAAAGCAGCGGCTAATACGGTTATAGAGTCTTTAAAGCTGGTAGCGAAAGACGATAATAAGTATGAGCGGCAGAAGGCGGCTACGGAGCATTATTTCTTCACTGTTAAGGGGGCGAATGGGAAGCAGATTGCGAAGAGTGTGTTGTTTCCTACACCGGCGGAGCGGAATGCGGCGATTAAGAGTATTGAGGCGGAAGGGCATGATGCGGCGGTTGTGGAGGAGTAGGGTAAAGCGTTTCGCCACGGCTTGCGCCGCGGCGTTGGCTTTTTATTTTAGGGGGAGTTCTTTATTGTTGGCTTATTTTGATACGGGTGCTACCGTGTTTTTGTAGTAATAGTAGAACGTTTCGCCACGGCTTGCGCCGCGGCGTTGGTTTTTTATTTTTAGGGAGAGTCTTTATTGTTGGCTTGTTTTAATACGGAAGCTACCGTGTGCCGTTTTATTTTAGCACGGGCTCTACGGTGTATCCTTTTTTCCTCAATAAAGAAACAACCCCCTCATCCCCACCGAGATGCATAGCACCGCAAGCGATGAGCGTGGTTTCTTTGGTGGCGGCTTTCTCTATTACCGGTATCCAGTTGCGGTTGCGATCGTATACCATGATGTCTTCGAAGCCGGCCAGTTCAGGGGATTCTTTCAGGTATTCGTGGATCTCTGTGATATCCTGGCGTTTGTAGGCGCCTACCATTTTGCTGAATAATGCTTTCTGTTTAGGAAGGTTGTTGATGTAGTCCATGATCATGATGCTTTCTGTGCTATCTGGGATGGCATCAAAAACGGCTACCTGTTTTTCCATGCTCTCTAATCCTTCTATTGGCTTCTGCTGCTCTTTAGCCATTTCTATGAAAGTGCCTTCATAAGAAGCCGGCTTATCGCAGTTCAATGATTTCATCATCACGGCAGACAGTAATATCATGGGCTTCATGGTTTTGAACATGGAAACATCCATGCCAATGCTATCCTTGAAGTACCTGCTCAGCTTCTCGTAATCCTTTGGTTTGAATACATTTTGCAAAGAATAACCATCCTTTTTCTCCTGCATGGATTGCATCAGTTTGCCCATCATCTCCGGATCATCCATATCCATTTCCAGGTAGATGGTCTTAGACGCACTGAAAGCTTCTTTCAAATGTGCAGAGAGGAAGAAATCATCCGGGCATATCATATGGATGGTGCCATACAGATAGGAGGGCTGTTTTAAGCCTTTTCCTGAGATCTTGTACAAAAGGGAGTGCTGCGCGAAGGTGGGTAACAGGAACAATGCCAAAGCGGCTGTAATAAGGGTTCTTTTAAACATAATAATGAATTATACAGATGGATAAAACTGCGCCAGCTGGGTGGACAGGATGTTTAAGTCGGTATGGGTATGCAGGGCTGAAAGCACCACGCGGTTGATCCGCTGGCCCATTGGGTCCGGATAGGCAAAAGAAGAAATGAAAGTATCCCGCGAAAGGAGATAGGTGTATACGTGTTCTTTCTCTTTTTTGTCTTCCAGTACAAACATGGGCAACTGATGCGGATGGTGTATGCCGTTGATACCTGCGTTCAGCCGTTTGAATTCAATGATCAGGTCTTTTAATCTTTTACGGGCAGTGGCGTAAGCGCCTGCTGCATGTAGAAAGGTGTAAGCGTAAGCAGGGATCATGGGCGTGCTGGCCGTAAAGATGGGGCTTCTGCGGATGGCTGCAACGTCCGCCGCATGTCCTGCAATAAAACCACCTTCCAGGCTGAATGCTTTGGCCATGGAAGCTGCGATCATATAATGCAGGGCAGGGCTGTCCGGTAAGATGTGAATGCTGCCTTCTCCTTTTTCTCCCAGGATGCCCACACCATGAGAGTCATCTATTAATACCATCACTTTCTTCTCTATCTGCCGCAGGGCTTCAAAATCATTGACAGTGGCGGTTAAAGGATTTACAGCGTCTGCAACAATTACGTATTGATGGTCTTCTCCTTTGTTCACCATTTCTACTACCGTCGTGATCCAGTCCTGCCAATGGCCGACAGGCACCAATGCACCAGGGTATTGTAAGGAAGGATGTGTGCCGGGTGCAAATAATATTTCTCCTTTTGTAGTGGCATACGTGATAGCAGCCTGCGCCGCCAGGTATCCGGAAGAAAAGCAAACGGCAGATTGCTGCTGTAATAAAGCAGCGAGTGCATGTTCCACTTCTTCGTACAGCTTTAACTGCATGTTGGAGATGCGGGAAGAAGGGTATACACTTCCAAAGCGACCGATCCCTACCGCTAAAAGATCGCGGAAGGTATGGGAAGAATGCATGCCCAGGTAGGAAAAACCGGAGAAGTACAGGCAGGTCCTGCCTTCTATCAGGGCTGTTCTGCCGGGCGTGTTTTCTGTGATCTTGATCATGCTATTGTTTTCTCGTACGGAGTATGAAATGATAATCGCCGGATTCTACTTTCATGTCAAACAATTCATCGCTGAGTTTTACTACTTCCACCAGGTGTTCTACTTTGCGGTCGCCGTTGGCTGCCGTAACGGAAATGATGCTGCCATTACTGAGCAGCTGATACTTCCCGGAATCCGGTTTGCCGGCAATGGTGGCAATGAAGAGACCGTTGTCAAAGAACTGGTAATACGCATCGCTGTAATATCCGCTTTTCAGATCTTTTGCCTGTGTTAACTGTACGGCGTTATAGCCATCCTTTGCAGGAATGGTTACATCGTATACTTTCCATTTCTTGTTCTTTAGCAGGGTTTCTGTTTTACCGGAACCGCAAGCCATTAATATGATGGTGATACCTGATAATAAATATTTCATTTGCCGGCGGCTTTTTCCTGGTTGAATTGCTGAGAGTTTCCTTTGGGGATAGAAAGGCTTTGCCATCCTTCTCCCTTTAATACTTTACCGATGTAAACGATCTGGCCTACATGGTAGGGGTGATGCGCTAACTGGCGGTTGAGGGCATCTATTACGATCAAAGGTTCTGTTCTGATATGAATGGTTTTGGAGAGGTCGGCTTCGGTGAGACTTTCTATGGCCTGCATCATGCAGCTCCAGCCTTTCTCCCAGATGGCGAGCATCTCTGCTTTGGTGCCGTTGGGAGCATCGTCTTCGAATTCTGCGTCCCGTTGCCGCCAGGGTTTTTCTCCGTCTGTGGTGAGGAAGTCCGTAAAGCGGGACAACATATTACCGCTCATGTGTTTCACGATGATGTAAATGTTGTTGGGCTCTCCGGCAGGTTGCCAGTGGATCTGTTCATCTGTTAGCTGTGCAAAGGTTTTCTCTGCGAGCGTTTTGTAGCCGAGTAAACGATCCTTCACACTATCGAGGTAAATATTCATATATACAAGTTACGAATTCGTGGATAATCAAAAGCCTGCTGCGCTGTCATCTCCTCTTTTATCTCCTACGGCTTCTATTTTACCGTTTGCATGGATCTTGATGAGTTCTACTCTGCCGATGGGATTGCTCTTTACGATCTTATACCCCATTTTCTCCAATGCCAGTGCAGTGCTGTCCGGGAAATCCTTTTCAACTTCTACTACATCCGGTAACCATTGGTGATGGAACTTAGGTGCGTTCACTGTGCTGCTTGCATCCAGTTTGAATACGAGATCATTTAGCAGTGTCTGGAACATGGAAGTGATGATGGTAGAACCACCGGGCGTGCCGGTTATCAATACGGGTTTATTCTCTTTCATCACGATGGTGGGTGTCATACAGCTGAGCATTCTTTTGCGTGGTGCGATGGCATTTGCTTCTGCGCCAACAAGGCCATATATATTGGGTGAGCCGGGTTTTACGGAGAAATCGTCCATCTCATTGTTGAGGATGAAACCGGCGGCTACCACGCGGCAGCCATAACTGCTGTTGAGGGTGGTGGTGACGGAAACGGCGTTGCCTTGCTGATCCACTACGCTGAGATGCGTGGTTTCTGTACTTTCCGGCATGATGTTCCCTGCTGCTATATTTTGACTTACGGAAGCGGTGCCGGGTGTGAAGGACAACATTCTTTCGCGTGCATATTTTTTATCGGTGAGTTTTTTAACGGGCACTTTTACAAAGTCCTGATCTCCGAGGAATACGGCGCGGTCCGCATATGCTCTCCGTTCTGCTTCTATCATCACCTGTACGCTTTTGGCGCTGTGGAAGCCCCATTGCTGTAAGGGATATTGTTCCACCATGTTCAGCATTTGCTGCATGCCGATGCCGCCGCTGCTGGGTAAAGGCATGGTGAGTATGTTATATCCTGCAAAGGTGAACAATAAGGGCTGGCGTACTTTGGCCTGGTAGTTCTTCAGATCATCCAACGTGATAATGCCGTTACCGCGTTTCATTTCGGCTACTACTTTTTGGGCTGTTTCACCTTCATAGAAACCTTTCATTCCCTTTGCGGAGATCAGTTGTAAGGTATGGGCGAGTTCTTTTTGTATGAGGGTATCGCCTTTTTTCCAGGGCTCGTTTTTTACGAAAGCGGTGGGTTGAGTATTTAAACGGAGGAACGATTCTCTTTGCCTGTTGAGGCCTGCGGCCTCGGCGGCTGTGATCACAAAACCTTTCTCTGCCATTAATATGGCGGGGGCAATGAGTTTTGCGAAGGGGAGGCGGGCATGTTTATGTGCGGCAAACAAACCGGCTACGGTGCCGGGTACGCCGGCGGCTAAATGTCCGTCCAGGCTTTTGCGCGTTTGGGCAACACCGTTGGCATCCAGGTACATATCCCGGTGTGCTGCGGCAGGTGCTGTTTCCCGGTAATCGAGGGTGATGTTATCTCCGTTTTTGGTGTGCGCTACAAGAAAGCCGCCGCCACCAAGGTTTCCAGCCTGCGGATAAACCACAGCGAGCGCCAGTTGCGTGGCAATGGCTGCATCTATGGCATTGCCGCCCTGCTGCATGATCAATACACCAGCTTTACTGGCCAGGGGGTGTGCGGAAACTACCGCACAATTGCTTATATTTAGGTACTTATCAACCGAATAATTATAAGGGTCCAGCGTAACCTGCTGCGCAGCAAGGACCAGAGGAGCCATAACGAAGAACCATAAGATTAAATACCGTCGCATAAACAGGTTGTTTACATCGAAATTAGTACATATTGCTATAAGTAGGTTTGTTAACTATTCCACTTTACGAATATTCTGATGCCTGGCAGATCTATTATTTGAAGAGAAACCCAAACCCAACATATATGCTACAAAATCTATCCAAGAACCTGACTGTTTTATTCCTCTTATTTTCAATGGCAGCCCATGCGCAGAACGGAACCGTTAAAGGTACTGTGCGTGATGCCAATGGGCCGCTGGCAGGCGCTACCGTACAGGTGGAACGCAGTAACCGCGGTGGTTATACCAATGCAGAAGGGCAATACTCGTTGTCACTACCTGCCGGAAAACACGTCCTTAATTTCAGCTACATTGGCCTTTCTCCGGAACGGAGGGAGATAACGGTTGTGGCCAATGAAACTGTCTCTGCTGATGCAACGCTTATTGCCGGCAGTTTGAATGAACTGGTGGTACTGGGTTCCCGTGCTTTGCCGCGTACGCAAACGGAAACACCTGTGCCGGTGGATGTGATAGATGTGAAGCGCATTGTGGGTGATGCCCCGCAGGTGTATGTGAACCAGATCCTCAATTATATTGCGCCTTCTTTCAGTTCCGGTACGCAAACGGTAGCAGATGGTACGGACCATATTGATCCTGCTTCGCTGCGTGGCCTGGGGCCGGACCAGGTGCTGGTGCTGGTAAATGGCAAGCGGCGGTACAACAGTGCTATCGTGAATGTGAATGGTACTTTTGGTCGCGGTGCGGTAGGTACGGATATGAATGCTATTCCTACTTCTGCCATAGACCGCATTGAGATATTGCGGGATGGTGCAGCTGCACAATATGGTTCTGATGCTATTGCCGGTGTGATCAATATTATACTGCGCAGTACGGTGAATCGTTTAAGCGTGAACGTTACTACCGGCGCCAATGCTACTTCCAAAGCAGATGGCCTGGATGGAGAAACAGTGCAAACGTCCGTCAACTATGGTATTCCGGTAGGAAGTAAAGGTGGTTATGTGAACCTTGCGGGTTCTTATGACTACCGTAATTATACTAATCGTGCAGGAGATTGGGAAGGCGCACTTTACCGCACTTATCCTCCGGCTGCAGGTGTAGATAAAACAGATTCTTTCCTCACCGCTAATAATAAAACCCGTGCAGATTTTAAGATGCGGGTTGGGCAAAGCGCTATCAGGGGAGGGCAGTTCTTCCTCAATTCCTTATTCCCTATGGAGAATGGCGGAGAGGTGTATGCCTTTGGCGGTATTGGTTACCGGAATGGCCAGGCCGCAGGTTTCAGGCGCCTGCCACATGAATCACGGAATGTGCTGGATATTTACCCGATGGGTTTTCTCCCGGAAATTCATTCTGATATCTATGATAAGTCTTTGTCTGTGGGCATCCGTGGTGATCTGGGCGAATGGAAAGCAGACCTGAGTAATACTTTCGGGCAGAACAAGTTCATCTTCAGTGTGGTAGAATCGTTAAATGCTTCCCTTGAAAAAGCGTCTCCTACTGCTTTTGAAGCAGGAGGGCCTACTTTCACACAGAATACTTCCAACCTGGACCTTTCCCGCCGCTTTGATGTAATGGATGGTCTGAACTTAGGGGTTGGTGCAGAGTACCGTTTTGAACGGTATCAACTGGTGGCCGGTGAAGAAAATTCCTACGCGGATTATGGCCGCGCCCGCAAGATAGGCGTGGATGGAACGGGGAAAGATATCCTGGTGCCTGACTTCCAGGGGCCGGTGAATACACGTTTTGGTCCGGATGGAGTAGCCCGGCCGGGTGGTGCACAGGTGTTCCCCGGTTTCAGACCTGAGAATGCTGTGAATGCTGCCCGCAGTGCTGTATCTGCTTACCTGGATGTGGAGGCTAATTTATCTTCTAAGTTCCTTATAGGGATAGCCGGGCGTTTTGAAAACTATAGCGATTTCGGCTCTACACTGAACGGAAAGTTAACAACCCGTTACAAATTAAGTGATGGTATTGCTATCAGGGCATCTGCCAGTACTGGTTTCCGCGCGCCTTCCCTTCACCAGCGTTTCTACTCTACTACTTCCACACTTTTTGTAGATGGTATTCCATATGAAGTGGGCACTTTCACAAATGACAGCCGCCCTGCGCAGTTGCTGGGCATTCCGAAACTGAAACCGGAAACCGCGAAGAACTTCAGCGCTGGTTTCACCGGCAGGTTCGGCAAGTTCAATGTTACGCTGGATGGTTACTTTACGCATATAGAAGACCGCATTGTATACACAGATCAATTCAGTGGCAGCAATGCCCCTGGCGCGTCTCCGGTGGACAGGGAGATCTACGAATTGCTGTCCCTGGCTAACGCCAACAGGGCGGCATTCTTTGCCAATGCCATCAATTCTGAAACGAAAGGGGTAGACCTCGTTGTAACGTATTCTACTAAACTGGGCGGCGGTACTTTCCGCGGAGACCTTGCCGGAACCTGGTCTGGCACCACCAGGGTAGGGCCTGTGAAAGCTTCGCCTAAACTGGCCGGTAAAGAGAATATCTATTTCAGCGAAGCCAGCAGGATCTACCTGGAAAGGAGTGTGCCCCGCCAGAAAGTGAACCTGAGCTTATCGTATAACGTCCGCCGTTTTAATGTACTGGTGAAGAATGTGTACTTCGGGCCGGTGGAGGAAGCAACGACTACGGTTATCTATCAGCAGGAATTTGATGCAAAGGTGATCACGGATATTGCGCTTGGTTTCAAGATCACGAAGGAAGTGAAACTGAGCATTGGCGCCAATAACCTGCTGGATGTATATCCGGAAGAGGTAGCATTGGCAGGGAATAAGAGTAATAATCAATTCATTTATTCCCGCAGGGCTACACAGTTCGGTTTTAACGGGCGTTTCATTTTTGCGCGGATAGAGTTATCTTTTTGATGCAGAAGGCATAGCTTGTTTTTACAGGCTATGCCTTATCTTAGCTTTATACAACCCAAAAGCTATGAGGCGCATTATCACAACTTTCTGCATACTATTTACGACACTATGCCAGGCATATGCGCAAACCGCGCCTTCTCCCGCTACCTTCCTCGGATACGAGCCGGGAACGCATTTTACGCCACATTACAAGGTGGTGGAATACTTTAAAGAGGTAGCCAAAAGTGTGAATACGGTGAAACTGGAAACCTATGGGCAAACCTATGAAGGGCGGCCCCTGATCATGGCTACTGTAGGCTCTACTGAAAACATAGCCCGGCTGGAGGAGATCCGTTTGCAGAACCTTGGGCTGGTAGCGGGGGCCAATCCTGCTAATCAACCTGTGATCGTTTGGCTGAGTTACAATGTGCACGGTAATGAAGCGGTATCCACAGAAGCGGCCATGAAAACATTGTATGCGCTGATCAGCGAACGCACCGAATTGTTGAAGAACACCATCGTGATCATAGATCCCTGCCTCAATCCCGATGGCCGGGAACGTTATGTGAACTTCTATAATGCCATTCACAGTAAAACGCCTGACGCTACACCATATGCGAGAGAACATTATGAACCCTGGCCGGGCGGGCGGAGTAACCACTATTACTTTGATCTGAACCGTGACTGGGCATGGCAAACACAAACGGAATCCCGTCAGCGGGTGTTGCAATACAACCGCTGGATGCCGCAGGTGCATGTGGATTTTCATGAGCAGGGGGTAGATGCGCCTTACTATTTTGCGCCTGCCGCAGAACCTTTGCATGATGCTGTTACAGCCTGGCAACGGGAATTCCAGGTACAGATAGGAAAACATAACGCTACCTATTTTGATGCCAAAGGATGGCTCTATTTTACAAAAGAACAATTCGATCTGTTCTATCCCAGTTATGGGGATACTTATCCCACATACAATGGTTCTATTGGTATGACCTATGAGCAGGGTGGTAGCGGCCGGGCAGGTCTGGCTATTGCCACGCGGCAGGGAGATACGCTCACGCTGAAGGACCGGATGGAACATCATTACACTACGGGCATCGCTACTGTGGAAGTATCCGCGGCCAATGCCGGTAAACTGGTGAATGAGTTTGCCGGATATTTTGCAGCAGCACGCAGCAAACCTTCCGGAGATTATAAAACCTATGTGATAAAAGCAGCCGGCAACCCGGAGAAGTTATTGTCACTGGCGGAAACACTCAGAAAGAATGATATCGCAGTGGGTTTTGCTACGGGTAACAGTAGCGCCAGTGGGTTCAATTATTTTACAGGCAAAACAGAAACTTTCAATATTGAAAAGGAAGACCTGGTGGTGAGTACTTTTCAACCCCGTTCCAACATGGTTCGGGTATTGTTTGAACCAGTTGCCCGCTTAACGGATTCTGTTACATATGATATCACTGCATGGGCATTGCCTTATGCATATGGCTTGCCTGCCTTTGCTTCGAAACAAAGATTGGAGCCGGCCACCTCACCGGCGCCGGAAAAGCTAGCCATCGCTGATGCAGGCACTGATAATGTGTACGCTTACCTGGCTCCCTGGAACAGTACCAAAGACCTGAAATTCCTGGTGGCATTGCTCAACAGGAATATCAAAGTGCGTTATTCAGAACAACCTTTTACCATCGCCAATAAAGCATATCCGGCAGGTACGCTGGTGATCACGAAAGCTGGGAATACTTCACTGGATGCTATTCCTGCATTGGCTGCAAAGATGGAAGTATCGCTGATCAAAGTGCCTACGGGTTTTGTGGATAAGGGCGCGGATTTCGGTTCTGATAAGATCCGTTTTATCCGTAAACCTAAAGTAGCGGTGATGGCAGGAGAGGGTGTGTCCTCGCTGGGGATGGGGGAGATCTGGCATTTCTTTGAGCAGCAGATCGGTTATCCCATTACGGTGTTGAATACTGCTAATCTCTATAGCGTGAACTGGAAGGAGCTGGATGTACTGATCCTGCCGGATGGCAATTATGCCGCACTTAATGATAAAGTAATGGCGGAACGCCTGAAGGATTGGGTAAGCGGTGGTGGTAAACTCATTGCTGTGGAAGATGCAGTGGGCCAACTGGCGCAGGGGGACTGGGGATTTAAACTGAAGAAACAGGAAGAAGATAAAGACAAAAAAGACGGTGATAAAAAGGACCCCTATATTCCTTTGAAGTCCTATGCTAACCGGGAGCGGGAAAGTGTAACGCAGTACATTCCCGGCGCTATTTATAAAGTGCATATGGATAATACCCACCCGCTGGCATTTGGTTATCCGGAATACTATTACACGCTCAAACAGAGTGATAAACTGATAGAATTCATTGAAACAGACGGGTGGAATGTAGGGGTTTTAAAAAAAGATGATTACATCACTGGTTTTGTGGGGGCACAGACTAAACTGAAGCTGAAAGACGGCCTGCTGTTTGGTGTGAAGGAAATGGGGGCAGGGGAGCTGGTGCTGCTTACGGATAATCCTTTATTCAGGAGTTTTTGGGAGAATGGGAAGCTGTTGTTCGGGAATGCGGTGTTCATGGTGGGGCAGTAGGTTGCAAAACCGATTTAGTTGTGGCTTTCCGTTGGGTAGATTTGTAGGATTAATGTCATAAAATGATATTGATGCTAACTCCTGATGGGTTTATAACATTATATTTATCCTATAAAATTCATACCTATATGAAGTGCCCTTTAGCTTTAGTCATTGCATTGATACTTTCGGTATCTGCGTTTGCAAAAAGTGATTCAACCATTCTTACAAAAACGGTAACGGATTCTGGTTCTATTATCTATACTAAAAATGGTCTGACACTTACGCTGAATAATAAGTCTGTCAACTTTGATACGGTGGTGTTGCGGCAGCGGTTAGTGGCTACCTTTTTTGAGGTGTATCCTAAGTTGCTGCAAACATTCAATCCTGATGCTACCAAACATGTAGTCTTTAATGTAGACTCTGCGTATGATGGTGTTGCTTATGCATCAAGAGGCCAGATCACTTTCAACCCGGGCTGGTTTGTAAAACATCCGGATGATATTGATGTAGTAACGCATGAGACGATGCACCTGGTGCAGGCGTATAGGGGTGGATCTCCGGGATGGCTCACGGAAGGTATTGCGGATTATGTGCGATTTAAATTTGGTGTAGAGAATATTGGATGGGCATTGCCTGCTTTTAAAGAAACGCAGAAGTATACGGATGCTTATCGTGTTACCGCCCGGTTTTTAGCCTGGCTGGAAGCACATGTGCATAGTGGTATCGTAGTCGAATTGAATACGGCTTTGCGTACTAAAACTTATACGCAGAATACCTGGGCAGAGTTGACGAAGAAAACTTTGGATGAGTTGTGGGCGGATTATGCTAAAAGTCCTGCGTTGTAGTATTCTGCCTGGAGTATGCCGCGCAGCAAAGGGCGGAGTTTTTTTATTTTTTAGGAGGAAGTATTTTTATTAGGCGGAGGTTTTTATTCCTTTGGAAGGAAGTGCTTTTATTAGGTGAAGGTTTTCTCTTTTTAGAAGGAAGTACTTTTATTAGGTGAAGGTTTTATCTTTTTAAGAGGAAGTGTTTTTATAAAGTGGAGGTTTTCTCTTTTTAGAAGGAAGTGCTTTTATTAAGTGAAGGTTTTATCTTTTTAGAAAGAAGTGTCTTTATTAAATTAAAAAACACCCATCGTTCAATAAAGAACCAGCCGTTGAAGTGAGTGACACAACGGCGGCTGATCAAATAACTAAAAGCTGGCTACCTAAAATCTATTATGCTAAAAAGTACTGCGGGTAAAGCATTGGTTTTATAGGCTGATAGAGCGGGTTGTGAGCAAATTCTGCTAAAAAAGTGTTACTGTCTTGCGGCTGTAACACTTTTTTTTACTTGTGGCATCCCGAATTATACTGTATATTCTGCCCCGAAAACCGCTATAATGAATCCACAACCACGTTTTACAGAAAAAAGCTACCTCGTTATCTTTGCATTTGTTACTTCGCTCTTCCTGTTATGGGGGCTCGCCCATTCCATGAGTGATGTATTGAACAAACATTTTCAGACCGTTCTTAGTGTTACTAAATCTCAATCCGGGCTTATCCAGCTTTCTGTATTTGGGGCATATGCGGTGATGAGCATTCCTGCGGGCATGTTCATGAAGAGGTTTGGTTATAAAGCAGGAGTATTACTGGGCTTATCCTTATTTGCTATTGGTACTTTCCTCTTTGTACCGGCGGCTACTGAAAACTCTTTTTCTTACTTCCGGTTTGCATTGTTCATCATGGGCTGTGGCATGGCTACGCTGGAAACAGTGGCGCATCCGTTCATTGCAGCATTGGGAGATCAGCGTACGAGTGACAGACGGATCAATTTCTCTCAGTCGTTCAACGCATTGGGTACGGTGATAGGGCCTTTGCTGGGTAGTTACTTCCTGCTGCGGGCAACAGGGGAGCAACATGATCTTTCTGCTGTGAGGAGTTTATATGTGGGCATCGGCATTGTGATTGCTGCAGTAGCTGTTTCTTTTTCATTTGTAAAAGTACCTGTGCTGGCAGATCCTCATGAAGGGGATGTGCTGGAAGGTGGTGTGCCGAATAAAAAACTGTTCGGGCACCGTCACTTTGTATGGGCGGTTATAGCGCAGTTCTTTAATGTAGCTGCGCAGGGTGGTACCTGGGCTTTCTTCATCAATTACGGGCATGAAGTGATGGGTTTCTCTGATGAAAAAGCAGGGAACCTGATGGCACTTTTTATGGCGATGATGGTATTGGGCCGTTTTGTAGGTACTTACCTGATGAAATTCATTGCACCTAATAAATTGCTGGCTTACTTTGCGGTGGGCAGCATCCTGATGTGTATCATTGTGGCACAGGGCTGGGGCTGGACCTCCTACATTGCACTGCTGATGATCAACTTCTTCTTCAGTATCATGTTCCCTACTATTTTCAGCCTTGGGTTGAAGAGCCTGGGTAGTCATACGCAGCGGGCTGCTTCCTTTATTACCATGGGTGTAGTAGGCGGGGCGTTCTTTCCATTGCTGATGGGTATGGTGGCTAATCACAATGTGGCGCAATCTTATTATCTGCCTATCATCTGTTATTTGGTGATCTTCGTGTTTGGGTATAAATTTTATAAGGTAAGGGCTTAATTTTGCGCAATGGGGAATAAATTCAATATATCTGTTAGCTTGCTGTTGTTTGTTTCCTTTGCGGCATATGCGCAGCGTGATACCTTGCCGGAAGTGGTGGTGCGTTCTTATCTTTCTAAAGAATCACTGATAAGGGTACCAACGGCCACGAGTATATTAAGTGGTGCACAGTTGCAACAGCAACAGGGGTATTCACTCGTGCCTGCATTCAATACCATACCAGGTATCCGCATGGAGGAAAGATCTCCCGGCAGTTATCGCCTGTCTATGCGCGGTAGTTTGCTGCGTTCTCCTTTTGGTATCCGTAACATCAAGATATACATGGATGAAATACCACTCACAGATGCAGGTGGTAATGCTTACCTCAACCTGCTGGACCCTGGTGCGGTAACAGATGCAGAAATACTGAAAGGCCCGGATGGCAGTCTCTTTGGCGCTAATTCAGGGGGCGTGATCAGGCTGGGTGTTTTTGATCCGCCGCAGGATAGTTCGTTGCGTATCAGATTACAGGGTGGCAGTTATGGTTTGTTCCATTCATCTGCAGCTTACAGCAAACAGTTAGATAATTATCGCCTGCAACTTTTTATGGGTTACCAGCGGGCAGATGGATACCGGCAGAACAGTGCGCTGAAAAGGATCTATGCGCAAACTGCACAGCAATGGGAATACAAACCCGGATATAATATTAAACTGCTGGCATTTTATACAGACATGGCTTACCGTACACCGGGAGGCCTTACGCTGGAACAAAGTATAGCCAATCCACGTGCTGCGAGGGTGCAATCCCTTACGCAACAGGCAGCAATATACAACCGTACTTTCCAGGGAGGGCTGGTGCATGAAGCGCAGATCTCTTCCAGATGGAAACATACTATTGCGGTATTCGGTGCGAATACGCATTTTGAAAATCCTTTCATTACCAACTACGAAGCGCGTGATGAAAATACAGCAGGGTTCCGCACTTTCCTGGAATGGCAGAACGCTGAAAATCCTATCCGCCTGAAATTTAATGCAGGTATGGAATGGCAGCGTACGGGATCAGATATTGCCAATTATGGCAACAGGCAAGGTGTAAGGGATACTTTGCAGGTGAGGGATGAGATCAATGCAGGACAGCATTTTTACTTTGCCCGCTTCTCTTTACAATCAGACCGTAGTATGCTGGAAGGTGCAGCGAGCTTGAATTATTATCACTTTGTGTTTGACCGTAACGGACGCACACGCATAGAATTCAAACCTGTACTCATGCCGCGCTTATCTTATTCCTACAGGCTGGAGGATGATCTGTCCCTGCGTGTAACGGTGAGCCGTGGTTATTCTCCGCCAGCTACAGCAGAAGTGCGTGCGTCCAATAATGTGTTCAATACTTCTTTGCAACCGGAAACGGGCTGGAACTATGAAACAGGGTTACGTTACCTTCCGCGCACAGGGCGTTACATGCTGGATGTGGCTTTGTTCCATTACCGCATGCAGAATGCCATCGTGAGGAAACTGGATGACCTGGGGAATGAGTTCTTTGATAATGCCGGTGGTACACGGCAGACAGGGCTTGAAGTACAGGGATCTGTATGGCTCTGCCGCAAATTGGAATTACGTTCCGCTTATACTTTCAGCATATTTAAATTTGATGATTATACAGTAGCAGGAAAGGATTATTCCGGTAATGACATGACGGGTGTGCCGCAACATGTAGTGGTGACCAGCGTGTTATGGCATTTGCCATATGCCTTCTCCCTTTTTGCGCAGCATAATTTTACGAGCAGTATTCCTTTGGATGATGCTAACACTGTCTATGCCAAACGATATCATCTTGTGCAGGGGAAAATAAGCTGGCAACACTCCCGTATCACTTTACAGGCAGGTGTTGATAATGTATTGAACGAAAAGTATAGCCTGGGGAATGATCTGAATGCGCTGGGTGGCCGGTACTTTAATCCTGCACCGGGCAGGAATTATTTTGCTAATGCTACATTTTCCTTTTGATCCCGCAGCCAACGGAAGCGCTGGAGCTTACTTCCACAGCTTTGCCTGTTAGTATCGCATTCATGGCATTATGAAGGTACTTCTGCGATACATCCGCAGCGCTGCCGGGATTATCATCAATAGCGCCTTTATAGACCAATACAGCGTCTTTATTGAATAAATAACATTCAGGCGTGCGGTCTGCTGCAAAAGCATCCGCTATTTCGTTGTTCTTATCTACTGCGTAATACCAGGCGTAACTTTGTTTTTTGGCATAACTCTGCATCGCTGCATAGGAATCTCCGCCATCTCTTTCCGCTTCATTGGAATTGATGAGGATCACACCAATATTGTTCTTCAATGCGAAGTGGCAGATCTCGCGGGTGCGTTCCTGGTTGCGCGCCACATAAGGACAGGTGTTGCAGCTAAACATCACCAGTAATCCATTACTTTTTTTCGCATCATTCAAGGAGATCTCTTTACCGGTGACATCTTTCATTTTAATGTCCGGTTTAGGCATTTTGGCGCCTAGTTCCAGTGCATCCGGTAAACGAAATGCAGCCAGCCATACAGTAGCAACAAGCAGTAAAACGAATTGCTTTTTCATAGGCTCAATTTTTAGGTTCGTATGTAAATTAAGCTATTTTGGACGCATTTAAAAGCCCCCCGAGAGGATTTAGAAATTTTCAAACACGCATTTCCAAATTGTCATGAAAGCCCCTGTACTTCCGGGTTTTCCGCTTTTCGTTCACTGGCTATTTCCCGCAATGTACTGATGCTTGTATTCAATTCAAAACCAATGAGAAGGATGAAAGAATTGAAGTAAACTACCAACATAATTACCAGGATAGTTCCGATGGAACCGTAGATCTGGTTATACTGCGCAAAGTTTGTCACGTAAAAGGAAAATCCTAATGTTACCACGATCATGGAAATAGTGGCGAAAGTGGAACCTGCGGAAATGAATTTCCACTTTTTCTTGGTAGCAGGACCAAAACGATAGATCACGGAAATGATGGAGAAGAACAACAATACGATCAATGTCCACCTTACCAAACCAATGATGAATTGAGAGAAGGAATCACGGATATTTAATTCCTGCATGATCCACTTTAAGATAGCACCTTGTGTGATGATCAATGCAATAGTCACCAGCAAAAGCAGCACTAAAAAAATGGTGAGTTTTAGCGCCGTGAGGCGTGTTTGCCACCAGGTACGCTGATTGAATCCCGGCAACATTTTATCGAAAGAATTCAGCATGCCCATTACGCCATTGGAGGAATAATAGAAGCTAAGGATGAAAGCAAAAGATAACAGCGTGTTCCGTTGTGTATAGAGAAAATCATGGATCATATCCCTCACTACAAGATAACTGCTATAGTTAGGTGTAAGTGATTCTGCCAGATCATATAACGTAGGTTCTATGTTCTGCAATGGTATATATGGAACGAGGGTAAGGATAAAAATAAAGAAAGGCGGAATAGCCAGCAGGAAGTTGAAAGATGTGGCAGCAGCTCTTTCCGCCAGGCTTTCCCGGGCGGTTTCTTTCAGAAAAAAAATGATGACATCATACAATGGCGCTCCGTCGAACCCGGGTAAAACCAGGTTCTTACTTTTCCTGATCACCCAGCTTACGGGTTTCAAACGAAGGATTAATTTTTCAACGTCAATCATCAAGGCATTGTTGGACCGGGGTAAAAGTACTGAAAGTTGCTTACTTTATTCCCCTTGCATTCAATGCTTTCTGATAAGCCCTTGCGTTTTCCATGTGCTCTTTGTAACTGGTGGCAAATGCATGATAACCGCTGAAATCTGCTCTTGCACAGAAATAGAGGTAATCAGACACTACAGGTGTTAACACGGCGTCTATGGACCTTGGAGACGGTGTGCAGATAGGGCCGGGAGGCAGGCCGCTATAACGGTATGTGTTATACGGAGAATCAAATTCTGTGTAAGCACCCCAGATCCTTTTTAAACCGAAGTTCTTTAATGCAAATTTAACGGTGGGATCTGCACCCAGTTTCATGCCGGTGCGTAAACGGTTCAGGTATACGCTGGCCATGGTGGGTTTCTCATCGTGTTTGTTGGTTTCCTCTTCCACGATGGAGGCAAGCGTGGTCACTTCCGTAGGACTTAAACCCAATGCCATTGCTTTGGCTTTGCGGCTTTCATTCCAGAAAGTAGCGTAAGCACCTTCCAGTTTTTCAAATACTTTACCTGCGCTGGTGTTCCAGTAGAATTCGTAGGTATTAGGCATTACGGCACACATCACGGTATTGGTATCCAGTCCGAACTGCCGGAGGTACACCTGGTCCTCAAAAATGGCTTTAAGGCTGTTTGAATCCGCTTCCAGATTGGCAGAAACGAGATGGATGAAATCTTCCTTCAGCCTTAACTTATTGATCACGAGTTTTACAGGGGATTGCCTGCCTGAACGTAACATGCGGATGATCTCCAGGTTGCTCATGCCTTTCTTTATCTCATACCGGCCTGCTTTTACGCGGGCGGGGTAATCCAGTCTTTTTGCTACCAGGTTGAAGGTGGCAGGGGAGCTGATGATCTCCTGTTGCTGCAATCCTTCCAGAACGTTCTGGTAATTGCTGCCGGTAGGGATGTAGAAGTATTTCTTATCTCCAAAGGAGCGGGTATTGGGGCCCATCAGCAGATAGGCGGAAAATACCAAAACGCCGGACAGCAGGCAGCCAATGGCTACGGCGATGCGGCGGATCCAGGGAGAGCGTTGACTTTTAGGTTTGTTCTTCATTGAATAAGATAGGGTATGTGATCATTCACAAATGCGCACAAAAAACCCCGCTTTTAACGGCGAGGTTCGTGTAAATATTATGATTTGTATAATATTAGTTTTACTTAGGTTGCTGCTGCTGCGGTGTTGGCAATTTTGCAGGTGCAGATGCCGGAGCCGGAGCGCCACCAGTTTGTTCTGTAACGCTTTGTCCTTTTTGAACGGAACCGGCGCCTTTATTTACAAACATAGCGGAAGTGAGGCAGAGGATGGCAATCGCTGCTGCCAGGATCCAGGTACCTTTTTCGAGAACGTCAGTTGTCTGACGCACGCCCATCACCTGGTTACCGAAACCACCGAAGGAACCGGACAGGCCGCCACCTTTGGGATTTTGTACCAGTACGAAGAAGCCCAGCAAAACACAGGCTACTACGATCAATATTCCAAAGAAAATCAACATATTCGTTGCTATTTATTGTTGTCTGTTATTAATTGTAATTCTTTTATCTTTTGCGCAAAATAAGCGTTTTTGTCGGGATTAAGCAAACTTAATTTTTGATATATCACGATCGCTTTTGCGTGCTGGTGCTGGCGTACCCAGATTTCAGCCAGTGTTTCTGACACGATATCATCGTTCAGGGTAATGGACTCCATGGCCATTTTTTCCACTCTTTCAGATACTTCCGGCTCGTCATCTTCGTATAAACGGTGCATTTGCTGGTGATACCAGTCTTTGGTGGCTTTTCCTGCCACAAAGTTATCTTTCAGCTCCCGCAGCCAGTCTGTGAAGCTTCTCATTTCAGCCTGTGCTTTGTCATTCATCATTTCTGCAGTATTCGGATCTTTCAGCTTTTTATAGGCAAAATAGTCTTCTGTGTATAGTGGCTGGAAGGTGAGGACGGTCTCTTCTTCCGGTGTGTCTATCGGGTGGATGCGGATCGGGCCTTCTTCCAGTTCGTCGTCGTCGGTTACAACTTGTTGTTTTTCAGTTGTTTCTGCGGGAGCGGGGAGGGAGATGCCTCCTGTTATTGTTGTTTCTGTTTCTGCGAGGATGTCTTCTTCTTCGATCTCGGGTTCGTAGTGGGGCTTTTCTTCTTTCAGTGCCTCGTAATCAATGGCTACCACTTCGTCCGGTGCGTCTGATGTTCTTTCTGCTTCGAAGGCTTTTTCTTCTTTTATGGCTTCGTAGTCAATGGCTACGATCTCGTCTGGTGCGTCTGAGGCTTTTTCTGCTTCGAAGGCTTTTTCTTCTTTTATGGATTCGTAGTCGAGGGCTACGATCTCGTCTTGTGCTTCTGAGGCTTTTTCGGCTTCGAAGGCTTTTTCCTCTTTTATGGCTTCGTAGTCGAGGGCTACGATTTCGTCTTGTTCTGCAGAGAGAGGTGTGTTATTTTCTGATGAGGTTCCCTGGGCTGAGAGGTTGTTTTCCTCTTCAGTTGTGGGTTCCTCTTCAGCAGAGATGTTATTTTCAAGTGAGGGGTTTCCTTCAACTGAGAGGTCATTTTCCTCTTCGGCTGTAATGGGGAGCCCTTCGGCAGAGTAGTTATTTTCAAGTGAGGGGGTTCCCTGGGCTGAGAGGTTATTTTCTTCTTCAGCTGTAATGGGGAGCCCTTCGGCAGAGAGAGGGGTGTTATTTTCAAGTGAGAAGTCTCCTTGAGCTGATAGGTCGTTTTCCTCTTCGGCTGCAGGTTCCTCTTCAACAGTAACCTCTTCTTTATTCTCTATAATAGGTTCCTCTTCGACAATAACCTCTTCTTCCTCTATTATAATCTCTGCCTTTTGGGCAGCGAGGGCGGCATTGGCTTTGTCTTCTGCTTCTATTTCATCGAGGATCTGCTGGTCTTCGGCAGAGATGGCGTCTTCCAGTTGTTCTATTTGAACAGCGGCGGGAAGGGTGGATTCAACTGCTACGGGCGCTTCTTCGAAGAGCGTGGTATCTGTTAGTAATTGATGTAAATGTTGCGGATTGCTGCTGTAAAGCTGGGCTTTTTTCAGCGTAGGGGCCGTCAGGTCAGGACGTTGAACGTATTGTTTCTGCGCCAGCAATAAACGCGCTGCCGCAAAATAAGGATACGTTTCTACCAGCCGTTCCAGTTCAGACTGGTCAACATGCCGGATATCCGGTTGGTTAAAAATATGGTGAATGATCCTGTTAGCGGTCATGGGTGCTAAAATATGAAAATAATACTTAAATCAAATAGCAGTAAGGCGATATCCGTTACTACCAGTTAGCAAAAGCCCTGTTGAAAACATCATCCACGAGGTTCGGCACAATCTCTCCCAACAGGCGAGGCTCCACTTCTGTAACGGTTTTTCCTGCGTCAAAGTCTGCAGAGCGGGAAAAGGACTGGCTGGTAAAACCTTTCTTGTCGCCCACCCGCTTGATCAAAGTGATATTGAGCGTAATGGTTAAACGGGCTGAGGCCGGCTTGTCTATATCGGTTACTGCGGCATTGGAAACAGAGTACCCGGTGATGGTTCCTTTGAATTCATAATCAGCATTCTGATCATTTGTTTGTGTCAGCGCTGTTTGCGCAAGGATCTTCGTCCGCAGTTTTTCCGTTACCTGCTGACTTAATTGCGGATTATTCTGCGGTGCACGGTTTTCAATAAAGCGCACCAATACGGTTTTTGCTGCCGGATCAATACTGGCGCCAGAAGCGGAGTATTTAATAGAACATGCCCCCAAAAACAGCCACAGGCTTATGCTTACAAAAAAAGATATTGTTCTGGACATAGGTTGGTGGATAGCGTATTTATTCATTAATATTATATTCCTTCAGTTTCCTGTACAAAGTCCGTTCCGAAATTCCGAGGTCCAGCGCGGCGTCCTTACGTTTTCCTTTGTGTTTCTTCAGCGCTTTTTCGATCAACTCCTTCTCTTTGTCTGCAATAGACAAGGTTTCTTCCACTTCTTCGTGATGATCTATTTTGTTGCTGTCCTGGATAATATAAGGTTGCGGATTAGAGATGATCCCTGCCGGCGCGGCCTGCGGTTCCGGTTTTTGGAAATTATGCAGTACGTTTTCATCCTGGAACACACCTGAATGTGCGATGGAAGGATTCTGCAGGATGTCGAAGAACATCTTCTTGAGTTCTGTTACATCCTTCTTCATGTCGAAGAAAAGTTTGTAGAGGATGTCCCTTTCGCTGCTGAAATCTCCGCCACCGTTGTGGTTAGGCGCCAGCATCGGCAGGCGGTTCATTACCTGCGGTTCTGGCAGGAACCTGCGCAGTTCCTTGGCTGTCACGTTTTTATCTGTGGCTAGTACTGAGATCTGTTCTGCAATGTTCTTTAATTCCCGCACGTTACCGGGCCATGGATAATTGGTGATCATATCCCGGGCTTCGTCATCCAGGTGGATGGAGGTGGTTTTGTAACGTTCTGCAAAGTCCACACAGAATTTGCGGAAGAGCATGGCGATATCCTCTTTTCTATCTCTTAATGAAGGAACGCGAATAGGTACAGTGTTTAAACGATAATAGAGATCTTCCCGGAACTTGCCCTGCTGGGTGCTTTCCAGGAGATCGCGGTTAGTGGCTGCTATTACGCGTACATCTGTTTTCTGTACTTTGGAAGAACCTACGCGGATGTATTCTCCTGCTTCCAAAACTCTTAGGAGACGAGCTTGCGTGCCCAGCGGCATTTCGCCGATCTCATCCAGGAAAATGGTACCACCGTTCACGGTTTCGAAATATCCTTTGCGGTTATCAACGGCTCCGGTGAATGATCCTTTTTCGTGACCAAATAATTCAGAGTCGATAGTTCCTTCGGGGATGGCGCCGCAGTTCACGGCTATAAATGGATTGTGTTTGCGGGCGCTCAGGGTATGAATGATCTGTGAAAATACTTCCTTTCCCACACCGCTTTCTCCGGAGATCAACACTGTAAGATCAGTGTTGGACACCTGTGCGGCTACTTGCAAGGCATAGTTCAATGCCTGCGAGTTGCCGATGATGCCGAAGCGGTTCTTTATACTTTGAATGTTGTCCATCTGTTTTTTAATTTTTATCTTATCCTTCCACAACCTTTCCCAGCAATGTGCCGGCTGTACAGTTCTCTACTTTAACCATAACATACTCGCCCTTTTTATGTTCTCCTTTGGGGAATACGATCACCTTATTCTGATCGTTCCTGCCATAGAGATCGTCTTCTGAACGTTTGGACGTGCCTTCTATCAGCACTTTGAAAGTTTTTCCCACATCCTTCTGCATACTTGCGAGGGTATGTGTACGATGCAGGGCAACGATCTCCGCGAGGCGGTGTTTTTTCACTTCTTCTGTTATGTCGTCCGTATACCGGCGGGCAGCCAGTGTACCGGGACGTTCAGAATAAGCATACATATAGGCGAGATCAAAATGTGCGTAGCGCATGATGTCCATCGTTTCCTGGTGATCTTCTTCTGTTTCTGTGCAGAAGCCGGTGATCACGTCGGTGGACAGGCCACAATCCGGGATCACTTCCAGGATGCGGTCTATTTTTTTCTTGTACCATTCCCGCGTGTACGTGCGGTTCATCAACTGGAGGATCCGGTTGCTGCCGCTTTGAACGGGCAGGTGGATGTAATTGCAAATATTTTCGTGGCGGGCGATGGTGAGGATCACTTCGTCCGTAATGTCTTTGGGATGAGAGGTGCTGAAACGAACGCGAAGTAAGGGGCTGATGG
The DNA here is from genome assembly GCF_009647655.1 of Chitinophaga sp. SYP-B3965. Classification (GTDB taxonomy): domain Bacteria; phylum Bacteroidota; class Bacteroidia; order Chitinophagales; family Chitinophagaceae; genus Chitinophaga. The sequence continues at coordinate 253,352 of NZ_WJFD01000001.1, forward strand.
CCGCTACTTTTTCCAGCAGCCTGGCAAAAGTGATGGTTTCATCCTTTTGCTCGTCTACAAAGTAGTAGGAATCCACGTTTTGGCCTAATAGCGTTACTTCGCGGAAACCTCTTTGGTAGAGGTCCGTGGCTTCAGCAATGATGGATTGTGGTTCCCGGCTTCTTTCCCTGCCGCGGGTGAAAGGTACTACGCAGAAGGAGCACATATTATTACAACCCCGCATGATGGACACAAAAGCGTTGACGCCGTTGCTGTTCAGGCGAACCGGGCTGATGTCCGCATAGGTTTCCTCGCGGCTGAGCAATACGTTGATGGCTTTCTGGCCGGTGGAGGCTTCTTCTATGAGGGAGGGGAGGGAACGGTAAGAATCCGGTCCAACTACCATGTCTACCAGTTTTTCTTCTTCGAGGAACTTGGATTTGAGGCGTTCTGCCATGCAACCCAATACCCCTACCAGGAAGCCTGGTTTGGCTTTTTTGATGCTTTTGAACTCTGTAAGGCGCTTGCGGACGGTCTGTTCTGCCTTTTCGCGGATGGAGCAGGTGTTGAGGAGTACGAGGTCTGCTTCTTCCACGTTCCTGGTGGCGCCGAAGCCTTCTGTATTGAGGATGGAGGCCACGATCTCGCTATCGTTGAAATTCATGGCGCAGCCATAGCTTTCTATGTAAAACTTTTTGGCGTAGGTACGCATATCTCCGGCCTGCGGAGCGATTGCTTCGCCCTGGCGGTTCTCATCATGTACTTTAGGTACGGTATCCAGCATGCACTGTCGAAATTTAGAAGGGCAAAAATACATAAAAAAATGACAGAATGACAGGTTAAGTTTTGCTTATATTTCGGGTCTTATGAAGATAGCGCCTGACAAATGGAAGCATTTTTACGTGGGGATCCCGATGGGGATGGTACTGCAATTGGTGGGGTTTTTCCTGTTCCCGGGGCAGCTGGGGTATGGGGCTTTGTTTGCCTTTGTAGGGATTGTGGTGATCAGTTATGGGTTTGAGTTGTTTTCGCTGGTAACGGGGAAGGGGCATCATGAGTTGATGGATGCGGTGGCGGCGGTGGTTGGAGGTTTTTTGGGGCAGGGGGTGTTGTTGTTGGGGGATTATTGGATTGGGTAGGTGGTGTAATAGGGAGGGACGCCTCTGTAGTAGGCGGGTGTTTCCTGGAGGTTTTCCGGAATGATGAAATTTGGCCATTGTACTTCTTCGCGTGGGATGAAGAAGCCTTTTATGCAGTTGGGGTTGCGGATGCAGATCTGGATGTGTGTTTTTTCGTGGAAGCCGGCGTTTTCGTAGATGGGGGAGCCTTCGATGAAGACGCCTCTTGCTGAATCAAAAGGGGGAGTGTGCCTGATTCTCATTGATTCATGCAAGTTTTCAATTACATAACAATCAAGTTCTCTAAGGATATGGTCTTTTGAGTTATTCGTGTTCTTATTCTCGGGTAATTCGGTGTTTTCTAATATTGCGCAATCTTTTAAATTTTCATAAGATACTTGAACGGATCGGATATATTTTTTATCCATTAAATCAAGACAGTTGCCCAAATTTAATACAGCGCCTAGTACTGCGGGCTTCTTTATTCTCTTTCTGCCAGGAGGGCTAGTAGCAAAGTCCAGGGCCCGCTCATAATTATTTTGCCAGAAATAAAATCCGGATCCTAGCCAGTCATGTTTGTTAGCACTGATTTTTAGCATCTTCTTTCCTGAAATAACAGCATCTCTGACAGATTCTTCACAACCATGAAAGCCTAGTATTAATCCAGGATCGGAAGTATATATGTAGTTTGGTTTTGAGGTTAACATTTAATTGGGTTGATATATTGACGAATCTTATTCTGTTGTTGTTTGTTCTGCTATAGTCTATTCTTCTTCTTTCCACTTTGCTTTTACTTCTTCTGCAGCTTTTATCTCTTCTTTAGTCATTGGAATGAGTAGATGCCTCATCCCCAAAGAATCAATTAATTCTGCTGCTGCTTCTTTGGAGGAACGTATAAGTTTTCTCTGTGCCAGCAGGCCATCTTCAATTCGTTTAAGATATTCTGATTGTGTCATATAGTGGAACATAATGAATGGTTTTCGTAAAAAAATTCTTCATACTGCAAATGTAATGATTGTTATACTTCAAATTAGCAAGAAGTATTCATGAAAATGCAAACTGTTTGTTATTAATTCAGAAACAGATATTTCATTAAGCTGAGTGAAGAATTTATCGAAAAACGGCCTGTGGATATGAGGATCTACAGGCCGTTTATATTTTTATGTGTTTATTTTCATGCAAAAAAATCCTTCATAAAATTAGTATTCACACCTGTGGTGAGATCCAATACATCAAACCTCCTTACCTCACAAAATGACCCCATTTCCTGATCGCCATTGATCAGTATGGCACCCATTAAGATCACGTGCCTGCATTTGTAGCTGGTGTTATTTACTAAATAGTTGATCCTTTCTTCTATGGCTTCATACATCACATCTGTTGCTTCTTTTAATTGATTGGCTGCACTGGTGATCCTGTTCTTTTCTTTTAGGAATATTTGTTCGATGGTGTTCATCTGGTAATCATAATCATTCACATTCCCTTCAACGATCTGGTTGTTCAGTAATTTGGCCAGGCCTGCTTTTGCAGCACCACAACAACCAGATGGTTTCGTTTGGCCTATCCTGTTGATCTCGCCTATTTTTCCATCTTTGGTGATGCCGATGTGCGGACCGTAGAAAATATATACCGCACCATCATCCGGCACATGGGCTGCAAAGGCGCCCATGCCTGTTAAGCCTGTGAAAGGATATCCATCTAATCCTCCCATCTTAAATGGCCCGAGGAACTCATGTGACCTGGCTGGATATTGTATGCTGTTTACATCATCACTACAGATGCTATCTGCCAGCATTACTTTGCCTGGATCTATATCTAGTTTTTCTTCGATCAGGTCTATTAATCTGTTCACACAATCAATAGTGGTTACCGCATTCGGGTAATACTGGTGTACGGGCGCTAATTTTTCTTTCTTTTTCATGAGCTGTTACATTAGGATGTTATTGATAGCGGTGGTGGGTGAGGGGAGATCTGCTTCGTCCAGCATATCCCTCATGTCTATTTCTATGGTCCTGGAAATATTGGTGATGGGCACGTCGTTGGCGTTGCCTTCAAATGGATTAACGGAGCTTTCTCCTACTGCATCCAAGGCTACGAACACCCAGGAAAGTAACAATGCGAAAGGTACGTTCAGCCAGATGGAGTATCCTTCTATCAGGGTGCCGTCTCCTAACTTCTCAAATTCATTGAGCAGGCCAAAGGGTACGAGCAGTACAAAAAAATACAACAGGTAACTGGCAATGGAAGAGTAATTGCGGGGATAGGGGAAGTTCTTTATCCTTTCCGCTCTGCCCTGGCTATCATAGAAAGCAGTGATAGCGGTTTGTAGTTGCAGCAACTGGAATTCAGGCAGCCGTAAGTTATTGACATGCCTGGATTGCAATGCCATGATCTGTGTGGCTTTGTTCTTTTTAGCCAGGATGTAATGGAGTTCCTCTTGGGGCAGGTATTTTTTTAATTCATCTTCCATTGTAGTGAGCCTTTCGGGAAGGCTGTAGTGGGAGGAGTATTCTACGTTTTCCGGGTTGGTCATGTTCTCCCAGGGCCTGGGTTCCCTTAGCTGAAAACGAAGCGCTGTGAGCCAGGCAAAATGCCGGTAGAAGATGGCTTTGGTCTCAGCTTCGTCTTTCAGGAAATCTCTTATCATTACGGCGAAAGATCTGCTGTTATTAACGATGCTGCCGTAAATGGTCCTTGCTTCCCATGCCCGGGAATAACTGGTGTTGTTCTTGAAGCCGACTATGAAAGATACAGCTGTACCAAGCAATGCAACGGGTACCCAGGTGATGGATAGAAAAGTGAGGCCCAAATGGTATAGTACGGTGGGGATCAGCGCGAGGAAGAAGAGTTTGTAGATATGCCTCCTCGTCCAGTATACAAATTCCCGAAAAGTGTATTTTTTGCCAGCGTTCATTGTTAGGTTTTTGGGTATAGTAATAAATGTACAAATTATTTCTATGCTTGTTGTTCTACGGGTATCGGGGTATATTTAATGAAAGAGAAAACCATGTCAAAAGAGTTGCTCACCCAATTTTTCGTTTTTGCGAATTCCTTGTATCAGTCAGCTTCTCCCGGTGAGCGGATAGAAGATGTTGTAAATGTGCATTCGCTGGAATACCAGGGGGATTATGGATTGGAATATGAATTGAAGCCCGGGGTGGAAGAATCTCCGGAACTTGCTGAGATCATAAAGAATGCTGCGTTAGAGGCGGGGTTTCATCATGTGAAGAAGATGTAGCGACAAATAACTTTTTATTATAACAGTATATCATAAACCCTATCGCCACCAAAGTACCAAGTACGGAAGGCAGAAACTGGCTATATGGCTGATATTGCGGGAAAACAGTGCCGGTAAAGGCGGAGAGTATCCCGCTAAATGCGCTCATCATTTTAAGGATATGTTCGTACAGCCATAAGTTTCCATATCTGTGCTGAGGGATAAGATAGCGGATAAAGTCGTAGGTTATCACGAACAACAAATACCCAACAGTACTATAAATGATAACGGGCGACCAGATCATCCCGATCGACCTGAAATAATAAATGAAATAAAACACTGTGATCAGAGTAATAACCGCTACTGCGGCGTCCAGTATCTTAAATTGATTGGATTTTGTTTTTAATGCACGATAACCCGAAAATCCAACATAAGCACTCAGCATTGTAATGACGAGGAGGAATGTATTCCTGCCAAATACTAAAACACCGATCAGGCCGGTGATGATCACTATTGTAAGGAATACGAGAAAGAGCCGGCCACTTATTGTATGCCTTTTACCGCCTTTCCTTGTCAGAATAGCTGTTAAGCCTAACAGGAGGGCGACAGAACCAGCAACGATGTGGGTAATGATGTTTATTTGATGAAAAAGGGGGGATATTTCGTTCATGGGCAACATGTTATGCTGAAGATAAGGTATTTTCAAACGCGGAGATCGTAGCTATTATTAGACATAGTTAGGGCGTTACAATGAAAAACCAGGACTGATAAGGGGAAAGAGGGAGATCAATATGAGATCAGTGGAGTTGATACTAACGGGAGGTCTAGCGGATATGGAAGCGAGGAGGGATGATGGATTTAGGGTTGAAATGGGGCTGTTTTGTTAATGAATGGTTCAGAAAGTGATTTTTTAATATCGAAATCTGCACAAAAGTGCTGTGGTTTCATTTTCATCGTATAAAATTAAGGCAATTTTTCTTTGATAGATATAGATACCCTGGCGGAAGTTATCTCTTCGCGTTATTTCTTTTCACCCGCCTCATTTTATACTATTCCTTCCGGATGAAATAAACGTCACTTTGAAGTTGAAGAGATGGTTTGATTTCCGGTTGGTCATGGTATGCAATGCCTGTTGATACTGTAGGAAGGGAAGGAATGATATCAATGATATCTGCTGCAAAATATTTACGGTTCCCCAATACATACATTTTTCCATCCATTACATCGAATGCTCTTACCTGTAGCACAACGATCGTTTCTTCTTCACCTGCTTTAAAGGGAAGTATTAGTTCTGTTGCAACAGCAGGCTTGCTGAAATCTATCAGTGCTTTATCTGATGCTGCTTCCTGGTAAGCACCTTCCTTAAAGTTCACACCAACGGCGATCGCTTTAATTTCAATGTGTGTGGTATTGCGGGCATGGCGGATGTCGCCGGCACCAAGTGCGGGAATGGCAATGCGAAGGCTGTTGCCGTCTTGTACCACTTTTGGTGTGAATGGCAGCAAACGGCTCAGTTCCGTTTTTCCGTTGAAGCGCATGCCGGTTAGCATGGACAACTTGTTCCGCTGGAAACTTCTGCTGCCGCGTTGCTGGCTGCCTGAGTAGAGTATGCGAAGCATATCTGTGTTCAGGCGGTTGTGCATGCCATTATCGTGACGGATGTTGAGTTCCGTGCGTAGCCCTTGCCTGATCAGTTTTGCAGCCTTGCTGGCTGTGCCGAAATCAATTGCAGAGAGCTGGGTGGCTTTACTCCTGCGTACATGTTTGGGCATTGTTCGGAAATACTGCTTCCCATCCCGGTAATACCCGACGTACTCGCCGATCTTACCTGTCATTCTTAATAGTCCAGTGTTTTTAGACATAATGTAATTGTGTTTTTAAATGTGAAAAAATATTGTTCGTTCCAAATGCGCTGAAATTATGCCAATTGCTGTTTTGAAAAGTTGTGATTTCACAAGAATTGGAGGATTAACAATTGCAATCAGTTGCAATGATAAATTGAACGGTATTTTATTTGATGATTAACAAAAATGAAAGGACTTGACAGGCTAAGGGTAATCATTATATTTGTTCCAAAGACCTCAAAACCAGATAATATGGGAACAAAAGAAAATCCCTGGAAGCTGAAAACACCTCCGGGCACTTCTGAATACGAGATGTATAAAGATGTGAAAGATGGCAAAGAGATTCTTGTTTGCACAGTTGGGAAAACGGTGCTTCATTATGATTTCCGTTGCATTAATGATCTGCAGGTTATGCTGAAAGCACATAAAGACTGGATGGAATTAGGAAGCGCTGATGAGCAGAAGCCAGCTAAAGAAGGAACAGTGGAAGCGTGGGGACGTTCTGAAAAGAATCCTGTTGGTGGATGGTATGGTTTGAAGAAAGGTTTTCGTGGAAGATTTGGTATGTATATTCCGCCGCTGATGGAGGAGTTGGGTTTGGTGGAATTAGAGCATAACCCGAAGAATAATAGAATGAGGGCTTTGTAGGGGAGGATATTAGATGAATTATTGAGAAGCAGGCAAGTCGTTGCGATTGCCTGCTTCTCAGTTTTTATTATGAACTGGTAGTTTCAACGTTATCAGATAATGAAAGGGGCAAAAAGGTTAATCCCAGGGCTCCAATTACCATCACAATAAATCCAAAATTTAATGAAACTGCGGACTTGACAGATTCTCCTAATTCACGAAACAAACCCAGGTTATTGGTAGGTATCTTTTGAAAATTAGAATACGCATCCTGATAGTTCATAAAAAGCATTAACAGGATAATTGTTGCTACAAGTCCCGGTATAATAACAAGCTTCTGATATTTGGTAAGTGAAAAAATTGCAGCTATTCCTGCGCATAAAAGGACATATACTCCATCACCTTCTCCATTCATATAAAAATTTAATGATCCAAAAAAGGGAATATTGATTAAGGGCATAAATACTCCAATAGCCATAATAATAGCAAGAGTAATTAGTATAATTTGATTTTTGCTCATAGTATGTGAGATTTTATAAATACCTATTGATCCTAAAAATTATAAATTAACCCCGTTCCTGTAAACTTTGTTCTGGCCATAACCTGAGATCTTGCTATTTTCATCCCAGCATTTGACATTTGTACCCCACCTAAAATGGCAATTATACTTCCAGCCCCTGATAGTATATAAGCTGCAGTTTTATTGCTATTTGATTTGGCTTCTCCGAGAATAACTACACTTCCTGCAACACAAAGAACGCCAACTCCAATGCCTACTCCTCCATTGCCTAGACGAGCATATTGATTGATTGGTCGTTTGGGAGATTTAGTGCCCCAGCTGGAAGAACTTTTTTGAGTTTGACAGAATGTAAGGACTGGAAGAAAGCATAGAAGAAGTAGTAAACATTTTTTCATAATATGGATTTAAGGTTAAAACTATTGCTAAGACGAATTGGGAATGAGTTTGTGGACTTGAGGTTATTAAATTCTGTATTCTCATGGGATTGATTCAATCATATGAGAGAAAAAGAATCATGGTTGCAGAATACTAATAAGGGAGCGTATTTATTGGGATAACCTTTATACTTCAGGTATAAAATCAAAAAGCCTGATAGGAGAAAAATCATAGGGTGATGAAGATCACCACCCCATGTTGAGCGGGAAACCGGGCTCGAACCGGCCACCTACAGCTTGGGAAGCTGCCGCTCTACCAAATGAGCTATTCCCGCTAAAGTTTTGAATGTTGACAAATATACAAACTTGTATCCTGTATAGTTGTATTTTTTTACTGGTTCCTCAACTTCTCATAATACTCTTTTATCGCGCCGGCCTTATCCTTCTTTATCTTTTTCCCAAGCTCTCTTCTGGGGCAATTCGCATTATATTTCGCACCCCAATCCATGATCTCAATAATGATCGGCAACAGGTCAATTCCCTTCTCCGTAAGACTGTAGATGAACTTAGACTTATTAGTGGGAGAGACTTTTTTAGAAACGATCTGCTCCGCCTCCAGTACACTCAGCCTGTTAACAAGTATATTGGTGGCAATCTTCTCCTCAGACTGCAAAAATTCACTGTAGGACAATTTCCCCCGGAGCATAATATCCCTGATAATAAGCAACGACCATTTATCCCCGAAAACATCAAGAGAACAACTGATAGGGCAATCCGACCTCGTCTTTTCCATATAATTCATTTAAAAAGTACTTGCATTTTGAAATAACTTCTTATATTAGTGCTTGCAAAATGCAATAACAAATATAATACTTAAAACCAGAAAAATGGAAACCACAACAACGCAATTGCTCGAAACCTATTACAAGGGTTTTGCCCAAAAGGAAGGCTGGGAATCAGTTATTTCTGATGATTTTAAATATACCGGGGGTAATATCGCTACAACCCCAACAGTTGGTAAAGCCGCTTATATTGAAGTGATTAAAAGATTCTCCCGGGTGTTCCAGGCCATGCGTGTAAAACAAATGATCGTGGAAGGCAATAATGCCTGCGTTATCGGGAATTACGATTTTAAATTCCCCAATGGAGAAAGCGTTAATGGCGATGTAGCGGAGATCTGGACGGCTAAGAATGGAAAGCTTGATTCCCTGACCATTTTCTTTGACACGCTTACTTTTGATAAGAACACACCTAAATAATGGCGTACAGTGAAAAATTAGCAGAAAGGCTCCGGCAGGCACTGGCGGGGCTACCCAAAGTGGAAGAGAAAAAGATGTTCGGCGGCTTAGCCTTTATGGTGAATGGAAAAATGTGCCTGACGGCAGGTGCGGATAGGATCATGTGCCGTATTGATCCTGATATTCATGTAGAAGGTTGCCAGACTGTGATCATGGGAGGACGGAAGTACAAAGGCTATGTGCATGTAAACGAAGATGCACTGAAAACAAAAGCTGATCTTAACTACTGGGCGGCACTTGCGCTTGACTTCAATAAAAAAATAAAGTCCTGATGAACTCAGGACTTTATTAAAATATCTTACGCTGTCTTAGCTAATTTACTCATCAGCCAACTTTCTTTTAGTGGCACCAGCCAATGGTCCTCCAATTCCTGCTTCGTGAGCACGGTATTATTGAGATAAAGCGTATCGGTAGTAATAAACCCTTTCTCCAGTGCATACCCCACCTGGTTCAACGGCAGTAACTGCAGTTTATCCTTCACCAGGAAACCCAGCAGCAGACGGTCGAAAAGGTTCACGGAATATTGCTTTTCCATGCTTTTGATGATGCGTACGGAGCTATCGGTGCTGCAGCCGCTCACTTCTGAGGAGGTTTCATCGGCCATGAGCACTATCACCTGGTCAAATAACAGGCGGCCCCAGCCTTTTACGGGCACTCCATGGGAATTCCATTGTACTGCAAACTGGTGCAGCTGTTCTTCTATCTCTTCGGCCTCTCTTTCGGAAAACGGGCGGTTACTTTGATATATCCAAACCCTGGACGCAGGGGCGAAGTCGTTTGGTAAAATATGTTTGATATCGGTGTTCATAAGGCAAAGTTAAGATTATTGCATGTTTTGTACGATCATTTCCGCGATATCCATCACTTTTACTTCCTCTTCTTTTCCAGCTTCCTTGACCCCATCTGTTAACATAGTCATGCAAAAAGGGCAGTTGGAGGCGATCACGGATGCTCCCGTAGATACAGCCTCATGGCCTCTTTCAAAGTTGATCCGGGTACTTCCCTTTTCCTCTTCCTTGAACATTTGAGCCCCTCCGGCGCCGCAGCAAAGCCCCTTGCTTTTACACCTTTTCATTTCCACTAATTCTGCATCGAGGGTTTCTAAAACTTGTCTTGGTGCTTCGTAAATGCCATTTGCCCTCCCCAGGTAGCAGGAATCATGATAAGTGATCTTTTTACCTTTAAAGGTGCCGCCTTCTTTCATTTTGATGCGGCCACCGTCTATCAGCTGTTGCAGATAGGTGGCATGGTGGATCACTTCGTAAGTGCCGCCCAGCTGGGGGTATTCATTTTTGAAGGTGTTAAAGCAGTGGGGGCACGCGGTTACGATGGTCTTTACGGCATAGTTGTTCAGCACCTGGATATTGTTGTAAGCCATCATCTGGAAGAGGAATTCGTTCCCGGCCCGCCTGGCGGGGTCTCCGGTGCAGGCTTCTTCTTTACCCAGTATAGCAAACTGAATGCCTGTTTTTGTGAGGATCTCTGCAAATGCCCGGGTGATCTTTTGTGCCCGTTGGTCGAAGCTACCGGCGCATCCTACCCAAAAAAGCACTTCGGGCGTTTCTCCATTGGCAAAATATTCGGCCATTGTTTTTATCTGCATTTCTTTCTTTTTGCTCGGTGTATGATTATTGTTGTATCCAGGCGTCGCGGTCATCCGGACTGAACTTCCATGGCGCCATATTATTCTCGATATTGGAAAACATCATGTTCCATTCCTGCGGTGCGCTGGACTCCTCCATCACCAGGTGCCTGCGCATTTGCAGGATGATGTGCAGGGGATTGATGCTCACGGGGCATTCCTGAACACAGGCGTTGCAGGTGGTGCAGGCACGTAATTCTTCTTCTGTGATATAATCCCGGAGCAGGGTTTTACCTTCTGCCTGACCTCTGCCAACTTCTTCAGCCCTGTCCCGCGTTTTCATCATGATGAGGCGGGGGGAGAGGGCTTTGCCGGTTTGCGTAGCAGGGCAGGCTGCTGAGCAGCGGCCGCATTCTGTACAGGCGTAGGCATCCAGTAGATTCTTCCAGGTAAGGTCCTGGATATCTTTTGCCCCGAATTTGGGGACTGTTTCTGAAGGTGTGGTGGGTGCCAGTTCCGGTTGCATGGCGTAAAGTACTTCCTGCTGGATCTCCGGCATGTTCTCCATTTTCCCTTTCGGCCGCAGGTCTGCAAAGTAAGCATTCGGGAAGGCCAGGATGATATGGAGGTGTTTGGAGAAAGGCAGGTAGTTCAGGAAGGCCAGCACACCCAGGATGTGCAACCACCAGGCACCTCTTTCTATGGCTACCAGGGCACTATCGGATAAACCTGCCAGCAATGGTGCAAAGTTACCGGTGATCCAAAAATCAGAAGTTAAAACATAATGTTCAGCACCCCTGGCTTGTAGTGCCTGGTCCGCGGTGTTCATGGTGAGGAATAATACCATCAGCACAATTTCCGTGATCAGGATATAGTTGGCATCAGAGCGGGGCCAGCCATTGAGGTCCTTGCTGATGAAACGTTTTAGTTTGATGATGTTGCGCCGTACAAGGAAGATAGCGCAGGAGATAGCTACCAGTGCGGCCAGGATCTCAAAACAGCCGATCAGCACCCCATACAGGGAACCCAGAACGGGGGCGAATATACGATGTGTACCTGCCAGCCCGTCTATCACGATCTCCAGGATCTCAATATTAATGATCACGAAACCTGCATACACAAAGAAGTGCAGTACCGCCACCATGGGGTTGCGGAACATCTTTTTCTGCCCAAAGGCCAGTAAAAGAAGGTTTTTCCAGCGGGCTGCGGGCTGGTCATTCAGTGCTACATCTCTTCCCAGCAGGATGTTCCGCCGGATACCCAGCGCTCTGCGGGAAAACAGGTAAATGGCAAAGCCCAATGCTATGAAAAAGATGACCTGCGAAACAATTTGCATATCCTTGATTTAACCGGTTGTTGTCGCAATTTATGTATTTTTACGGCTGCACAAACCCACTATATGGAAAATAAGAACGTAATCCTGACGCAGGAAGTTATTGAAAAGAAAATAGAGCGGATCGCGTATGAGATATATGAGCATAATTACGACGAGCCTTCTTTGATCCTGGCAGGGATCTGGGACCGTGGTACTATCCTCACCAATAAGATTGCGGCACATCTGAAGGAGATTGCCAGCTTTAAGATCGAAGTAGTGGAGATCAAGCTGGATAAGCAACATCCGGCTGAAGTGACGCTTTCACATGAACTGGATTTTACAAATAAAGTGGTGATCCTGATCGATGATGTAGCCAATTCCGGCAAAACCATGTTATATGCATTGAAGCCTTTTCTGCAATTCTTCCCCAAGAAGATACAGACAGCTGTACTGGTAGATCGCCGTCATAAATCTTTTCCTTTATCAGTGGATTTTGTAGGGTATAGCCTGGCTACTACTTTGCAGGATATGGTGATGGTGGATGTGGAAGGAGAGTCTATCCATTCAGCCTACCTCGTTTAGAAATACAAAGCATGCGCCTTTAATTTTCCTGCGCCATTGATCTCCAATGCAGGTGCGGGTACTTTGATCATATTCAATACCTGGAATAATACCCTGATCCCTTTTCGTTTGGTGGGTATCTTCGTAAAGTCGATGTCCGGAGAAAGATAGAACTGCCTGGTACGGCGGATATGGGAGTAATCATACATGACGCCCTGTTCATCCGTCCAGTCGTTTGTTTTGGCATCATACATACCTTCTGCACCATAACCGATGGCAATGTTCAGCCATTTAGGGAAATCACTTTCTTTGGCAAAAGACCAGGGGTTTACAGAGAGCCAGTACGTTTGTGCGTTGTAATCTTTTAGCGTGCGTTCTGTAAAACGTTCGCCGAACTGGTTGATGGCGCGCGCTTTTAGTACGGGATCATTATACTCAGCAGGAAAGGAAGAGAATTTCAATTGAAAGCGCGGTTCATTCCATACCAGCTCCTGGCTGATCATTGCAGCGGAGCCCAGTGCATTGGCGCCCATGTCACTCCAGGAAAATCCCCAGTGTGTGGAGTGTGCATCCAATAATTCTATCACAGACTGATAAGCGAACCCGCTTAATCCTCCGATCCAGATCTGTTGCTTGCGGGGGAGGCCGCTCCACCGCCATATTTCGCGGCTGTACTTAGCCAACAGGTAAGTGGTATATACATGACCGAACTTATCCATCTGCAACCATTCCCCGGCATCATCGATGGTGTGGAAATCGCGTTGGGCATAATCCTTATACCAGTATTGGTTCAATACGAGTAAAGAGCTTCCGTATATGGCAGCACTGCCAATTCCCAGGGCCCAGACCCTGCCTTTGATAACAGTGTCCGGGTTCTGGAAAAAATTATGATGCTGTGATGAAGCAGTAAACGATGTGAAAAGTAAAATAAGGAACAGACCTAAACTGCGGCCAGCGGTTTTCACCAGGATAAAGTCATTACCCGTCATCCGAGTTTCATGTCGTGAATAATGTTGGTTACTTTGCTATCCAGGATCTGTTCTATTCTTTCCAGGTCTGCTACGCTTTCCAGGTTTTCATGCACGCTGAAATAGAACTTGATCTTGGGCTCTGTGCCAGAAGGGCGGGCGGAGATACGACTGCCGTCTGCCAGCAGGAATTGCAATACATTGGATTTAGGCAGATCAAGCACTGTTTTTTCTCCTGAGCTCAGGTTGGTTACATGCTGTAACTGATAATCGAAGAGTTTCACAACAGGAGAACCATTGATGATGGACGGTGGGTTGTTCCGGTAAGCCGTCATCATCTCTGCTATTTCTTCTGCACCTTTCATGCCTTTTTTAGTGATAGAGATGAGGGACTCTTTATAGAAACCATATCGTACATAAATATCGATCAGTTGTTCAAAGAGGCTTCTGCCTTCGTTCTTAGCATATGCTGCCATTTCGCAGATCATGGCTACGGAAGCGATGGCATCTTTATCACGCACATTATCCCCGATCATATAACCATAAGATTCTTCTCCGCCCACAATGAAGGTTTCTTTTCCTTCTTTCTGGCGGATGAGGTCTGCGATCCATTTGAAACCGGTGAGGGTATTGTAACACCTGATGTCGTTGCTGGCTGCAAATACATCGATGAGGTCTGAGGTAACGATGGTTTTGCAGATATAATCGGTGTTCTGTGTCAATCCTTTGCGTTTGCGGCCTTCCACGATGTAGTTGAAGAGCAGTACGGCAGTTTGGTTACCATTCAGCAGGATCCATTTACCGGTATGATCTTTAACGGCGATCCCTACACGATCTGAATCGGGATCAGTTCCCAGCAGGATGTCTGCATTCATGGCAGCGGCTTTTTTAAGGCCAATGCTCATGGCTTCTGCTTCCTCGGGATTAGGATATACTACTGTGGGGAAGTTACCATCCGGTTTGGATTGTTCTTCCACTACGTGAACGTTGGTGAACCCGAAACGTTGCAGTACTTCCGGCACGAGTGTGATACCGGTACCATGGATGGGTGTATACACGATCTTAAGATCATGTTGTGCTGCTACTACTTCAGGATATACGCTGAGGCCTTTCAGCATTTGCAGATAGGCTTCATCTATTTCTTTTCCGATAGGTGTAATGTTCTCAGACCAGCCAGTCCATTTCACATCACCAATGCTGCTGATCTTATCCACTTCCAGGATCACGTTTTTGTCGTGCGGCGGCACCAGTTGTGCGCCATCATCCCAATAAGCTTTATAGCCGTTGTATTCCCTTGGATTGTGGGAAGCGGTGAGTACTACACCCGCCTGGCATTTGAGATGGCGGATAGCGAAGGACAATTCAGGTGTGGGGCGAAGGGCTTCAAAGAGATATACCTTGATGCCGTTGGCTGCCATTACATTGGCGGTTACTTCTGCAAAGAAGCGGCTGTTATTGCGACTGTCATGTGCAATGGCCATTTTGATCTCTCCGGTAAAGGAGTTCTTCAGGTAGTTCGCAAAGCCCTGTGTGGCCATGCCCACGGTATATTTATTCATCCGGTTGGTGCCTACGCCCATAACGCCGCGGAGACCGCCAGTGCCGAATTCCAGGTTTCGATAAAATGCATCGGTTAATTCGTCCGGGTTTTCTTTTTGGAGTTTGAGGATGGTGGCTACTGTTTCTTCGTCGAAACCGCCGTTGAGCCATTGCTCTACTTTACTTAAAATGTTTGCGTCCATGATTCAATTTACTGTTTACAAGCCACTAATGATCAATTGCTGGTGTAAAATAATGAGAAATTAAATATCCTCGAAATGTTTAGCCATATAAGCAATGGCCTCGGCCTGTGTTTTAATGGCAAAATCCTTGTAACGTTCATGTACATCGGCTATTTCATCCAGTGCAGCCCTCACCAGTTCCTGGTTCTGCCAGGTCTTGAGGTCTGCTACCACGGTTTCCAGGCAGCCTTTTTTATAGGCTATCTGGCCCAGCACATGCACGAGGGTGTTCCTCACGCGGGCTGTTTTATCGAATTGCAGGGTTTTAAGCAGCGGCAGGATGTCCTGCGGATGCGTACGGCCTCTTAATTCAATGCCGTGGCATATTTCCCGGCGGATCTCTTTATCCGGGTGTTCCAGGTATCCTTTTGCCCAATCCAGCACCGGCACAGGGTTCTTTTCGCCCATCTTCTTTACAGACCCGATCACTGCATTGCGCACACTGTAGTGTGCATCTGTGAGGCCCTGATCCATATAGGCGCGGATAACGCTAAAATCATGCCGTCCAATTTCCCCGGCTGCATTAACAGCTGTTTGCCGCACTTTGGCTTCCCCGTTCTGCATCAGGGTTGTAATACCCTGAAGTACGGCAGCAGGGTGGGCGGGGTAAATTTTACCCAGGGCCTGGTAAGCGCTTTTGCGGATATAGGTATCCTCGTCTGCCGCATAGATGAGCAGGGGTTGTAATTGGCTGGTTAACACCGCCTTCTCTATGATGGCTTCCATTTGCCTGACCAGCGTTGCCCTTTCTTCTTTAGGCAGGTCGTAAAATGCCATATATCAAACTGTTTTGCAATGATCGAAAATCGTCTATTTTTGCGGCCATGAGGCGGTACGAAGATAATTATAAGCAAAAAGGATTACGCAAACAATTGGTAGACAGCATCAGGCAGAAAGGTATTACGGACGAAAACGTATTGGCAGCCATTAACAACATTCCACGGCATTACTTCCTGGATACGGCTTTTGAAGGAATTGCCTATGAAGACAGGGCTTTCCCGATCGGAGAGGGGCAAACCATTTCACAGCCTTATACCGTGGCGTATCAAACCCAGTTGTTAGATGTAAAACCATTTGAGAAGGTGCTGGAAATTGGCACCGGCAGCGCTTACCAGGCATGTGTACTGGGAGAGTTGAAAGTGAACCTGTACACTATTGAAAGACAGAAAAAACTGTTTGATCTTGTGAAAACATTCCCTTACAAATCAAAGTATCCTACTATCAAATTCTTTTATGGAGATGGATATGAAGGCTTACCCACTTATGCTCCTTTCGATAAGATATTGGTAACGGCGGCAGCGCCGGCCATTCCGGAGAAACTATTAAAACAATTAAAGACCGGTGGTAAGATGGTGATCCCCGTGGGCGCGCAGGACGTACAAAGGATGCTGCGCATCACTAAAACAGGAGCGGATGAATACCAGGAAGATGTGTTTGATGACTTCTCTTTTGTTCCCATGCTCACCGGTAAAAAAGGATAAACATAAAAAAGGGCTGTCGTTGAAGACAGCCCTTTTTTATTTTAGAAGTTCTTTACCCTGTACCCTGAATTCAATAAACCTGAATTCGGTAATGGCTGAAAATTATTATCTACACCTGCTGCTGTAGTAGTAGCAAATTTAGTATTTGAACTTTCTGTTACCTGCCCTCCATTTTCTGTATAAATGTAAGCACGGTCATCTATCACACCACCACCGGTGCGGGGTTGTATAAATGCATTGGAACTAACGAGCTGTTTTCCTTTCTGACCTAAGAGGCCGTTGATGCGCAAGGCCACACCAAAAGCACGTGCTACGGTGTTATTGGAGAAGTTGATCACGGCATCATCTGTTCCGCGGAAGGTCACACCATCATTCGCCGTGTTATCCCGGAAAAGATTATTGGTGAAAATATGTGTAGCACTATTTTCTCCTGATCCAAAGAACTGGCAGAGATCGCCCCATCCATCATGCACCTGGTTGTCGTGCACATTAGAGTTGGTCACTCTTCCGCCGATCAGCAATCCGCCGCTGTGGGATGGATTGTGTTGCAGGCCCCAGTTGGTCACATCGTTATTATATACTTCCAGTCTATCGATGGCGGCTGTTTGTATACCATCCGCACCAATATCTTTCACCTTGTTATTATAGATCTTCACATTGCGCCATTTGATAGGCTGCACCAGGTCTCCACCCACTGTTTGGCCGGGGGCCAGTTCGTAAACGGATTGATTGGTGGCCAGGTTCCAGTAAGTGGCGGTATGACCAATATACATGGCTTCATTGTTAGTGCCGGAAATAGATACATCATGAATGGAGAGGTTCTCCATGTAGCTATTCGGATAATAGGTGCTGGCATCTCCTCTTACAGGATCTGTTTTCGCCCATATACCGGTACCGCCATTTGTGATGGTGAGGAAGCCAATTTCAAAGTTGTCTGAATGTTCACTTAAGGAAAGATCAAAGTAGGCATTACGATTAGGTTTCGTAGAACCGTTGATGATAAAGTCTGAGGCTGATGTGCCGCCTACTTTTACATAACGGGAGTTCACGAAGCTAAGGGCGGTGGACCAGGATCCTCCGTCCCATACGGTATTGCCTATTTTCACCACAGTGCCTGGCTCATTGCGCACAACGATAGGTTTGGCTGCGCTTCCGCTCAGGTTGTAAAAGATAACTGCGTAGAAAGTTCCTTTTAAATTGAGGATGTCTCCGGGCTGATATTGACCACTCTTATTATCTATTACCAATCTTCCGTCTTTGTCCGGCACCAGTGTATACTGTTTCGCATTGGGGTCTACTGGTGGTGCTGGTTCTTCAGGTACGCCTGTTTCATCTCTAACCTCTTCGATAGAACTTGTCTTGCTGCAATTGGTGAACGTCAGTGTAAGTGTAAGTGCTAAAAGCAACATACTCGGTAAGTTAATTCTTCTCATGGTTTTTCAATAGTTATGCGTCAAAAAATAAAGATATAGGTTAATGCTTCTAATACATTCGGATATGATCTATGAAATCGATTAGATGCAAATAACAAAAAAAAATCGGATCGACATGGCAAGAGAACGGACGTTAACAACGAAATATTATGCTCTGATTTCCCCCTGTTTCAGTTAGGTAACTTAGCTGTCAAAGGGATGACATTGGTTTTGGAGATATTTTATATAATAGCTATTATATTTTATTGATCTACATACAAATAGATGAATGACTTTATATGAATAAAATCATTCATCTGTAACAAATTTATATATGTAAGTTTTTTTGTTAATGTTACCGCACGGATATATTATTTTTTCCGGGGCCTGTTTCGTAGATAAGTATGTTGTTTTCCTTCTTTATGAACCGTAAAGTATTGTCTGCCACTACTTTCCCTTTTCCTATAGCGGGCAAATGGATGGTAGCAGTTGTATTGGGCGGGATCTGTACCTGCAGGTTGAAAGTGCTGTCATTTTTATGCCATTCGCTTTTTATAAGGCCATAAGGTGAATGATAACTTGCTTTCGCGAAGGTGATATCACCTACAGGTTGAGGGCGGATAAGAATTTTTTTAAATGCAATGCTTCCGGGTTCCTGACCTATGCCTGCGAGGCCACTATAAAACCATTCCATGAGGTGCCCCAGCATCAGGTGATTGTTGGAAACAAAACGGTAGGCCTGCCATGATTCCGTGAGTGCAGTGGCGCCATTGGCTAATTGAAATCCATAACCCGGCACATCTTTGCGGTTGTTCATTGTATAGATAAGGTCTGATCTGCCGGCATTATTTAATAAACGCAGCAGGTAACCGAATCCTATTTCACCGGTAGTTAAACTGTTATCTCTTTTTACGATATCATCTATGATATGCTGTAATACTTTTTCTTTTTGTGCAGATGGTACGAGGTCCATATAAAGTGCCATCGTGTTGGATGTTTGGCTGCCGGTAGCATATTGGCCGGTGGCTTTATCCAGGTATACATCATTGAAATATTTTTTAATACTGGCGCTGAGCTGTTCGTATTTCAGCACATCCTGTTGTTTGCCTAATACTTTCGCGGTGGCTATCATTACCTGCACATCGTGATAATATGTGGCAAATGCGGTGAGTGCAATAGGGGTGTTCTGTGATTCGCCCACACCTTTTGGTCCTATGTCAAACCAATCGCCCAGCCCGCGTTTCAGGGAATCTTTTTCTGCATTTTTACCGAGGAATTCAATGTAACGCGCCATCATGCTGTAGCTCTCTTCCAATACGCGTTTGTCCCCATACCAGCGATACATATCCCATGGTACCAATACAGAAGCGCTGCCCCATTCTGCGGAATTACGAAACCCACCACCGAATTCCACGTATTCCGGTGCAATGTCCGGCACGAGGGCATCAGCTGTTTGCGCGTCGCGCATATCATTGGTGATCTTATCTAACAATGCAGGCACCTGGTAATTATACCGGATGGAATTTCCCATCAGGTGTACTTCTTCCAGCCAGCCCAGTTTTTCGCGGTGCGGACAATCTGTGAGTACGCTGGCAAGGTTACTGCGGATAGCCCAGTCTATCAGGTGATAAATATTATTGAACAGTTCGCTGGAACAGCTGAAGTCTCCGGCAGACGCTGCTGCATGGTGCGTATGCAAACCATCCACTGCCAGCATCACCGGCAGCTGTGAAGGATTGTTTTCATTGGCAGGAACAGCACCTTCTATTTGCAGGTAACGATATCCGTAATAGGTGAATTGCGGTTGCCATGTTTCTGCTTCTGTTCCTTTGATGATATAAGTATAATACATGGGGCCGCCGGAAGCCTGCTGGGTCACCTTTCCACTGTCGTCCAGTAACTCGCCGGGGATGATCTTTATCACGTCCCCACTTTTTCCTTTTACTTTAATGCGTGGAATGCCGGATGCATTTTGTGCTACATCATAGATCCAAACATTCGCTGCAGGATGGGTGATCTTTTTGGTGGGCAGAATGTCTGTTACTTTCAGCGGGTCCATTATTTGCCCGGTCAGTTGTGGCGAGCCGCTTACCGGTACCGCTGCTTTCCAGCCCTGATCATTGAATCCCGGCTTGTTCCATCCGGGTTGCTCCAATCTTGCATCATAACTTTCACCACCATAGATGCTGGAATAAGTGATAGGGCCTGGTGCTGTTTTCCAATCCGTATCACTTACAATATTTTGTGTAGTGCCATCTTCAAATTGCAACAGCATCCTGCAGATCATTTTCGGATAACCGTAAGAGCCTGTGAGTTTACGATATCTTTCTCTTGGTATATGATAAAAACCATTGCCCAGCATTACGCCCAACGCGTTCTTTCCCTGTTTGATCTTTGGGGTGAGATCGAAGGTGATGTATAATGCCTGTTTGCTGTATTGCGTCCAACCCGGATCCAGGAAATGATCACCTACTTTTTCTCCGTTCAGGCTCATGTCAAAGTGCCCCAGCCCGGAGATGAACATGGTAGCCCGTTTGAGAGGTTTGGAAATAGAAAACTCTTTGCGGAGTAAGGGCAATATACTTTTTCCGGGACCCCATTCTTTTTTCCCGCTGCCATGTGCTGCGGGTATAATGAGAGAAGTATCAGGCATTTTATCATAGCCTATCCAGCGTGCCTGCTGCCAGTCTGCCTGCTGCAAAAGTCCCATTTGCCAGAAGGCGGTATTACTCCAGCCGGTTTCTTTTCCTTTTGCATCCCAGGTCTTTACTTTCCAGTAGTATGTTTTTGCGGGGTCTAATTTTTTACCCTTGAAGGCGATCTGTATGGATGCTGCGCTCTGTACTTTACCTGAATTCCAGATGTTCCCTTCTGCTACAGCGGGATCGTCTGAAACGATCACCTGGTAAGCTTGCTGGCTTGCTGCAGAAAGTTCCCAGGATAAACGGGGGGCAGGGGTGTTGATGCCTAAGGGATCCTTGCGGTATTCACATTGCAGATTCGTGGCTTGCCCAAATAAATGGCAGGCCTGGAATAAACCCAGGACTGCCAGTAAATATTTAACCATACTATTTGTATTGCATGATCCTGAAATCTTCTATCAGGCCATAATCTAAAATATCGTAATCCTTGCCGGAAGGATATGCTTTGATGTTTCGCCAATGCCAGGGGCTTGCTATCCCCGGTTGAGGTTTGTTGTGATGCGGGCCCAGCAGGTTTTTGAAGCTGCCGGTAACGATCACCTCTACCTGGTTTGCACCTTTCTTTACATACTTCGTGATGTCCAGGGAATTGGGATCACTAAATATAATACCTGCTTTTATACCATTCACTTTTACTTCTGCCACGGTGCCTTTCCAATTGCCCAGCGCTACTTCATATTGCCCGCCAATAGCAGATACGGACAATTCCTTTTTATAACTGATGCTTTCACCGTATAGAGGAAGCCCTTGTTCTTTCCAGCTGCCCAATTGCAAAGGCTGCGGTGGTACGATCTTAAATCCTTTTTCTGCTGAAGCCAGGTTGAAATCTCCGAGGATATAAACCGGTTCTATCTCTGCGTAAATGCTCATGGGGCTGATCGCTAATGTGAGTGCGTTTTCTCCTGCTTTTAGCAATGTGCCGATATTCAATACACCGAATGACCTGTCCAGCCACCATTTCCCTTTTACAGGTTGTACGGCTTTACCATTTATGAGGATCTTGGTCCAGAGTGCCGGATGTTCTATAACGGCCGTGAATTTATCAAAGGCTACATTTTCTGCTATCGTAAAACGATAAGTAGCGGTATAACCTGTGTTAGCAGAGAAAGTATCTTTTACTACCAGCCTGTCTTTAAACTGCACTTCATGATTCCATGGATTGCCGCTGGTATAGTTGTATTTTTTGAAGAGTATATCCGTTGCGTTGGTCACATGATTTTCTTTCAGCAGTGTATCTCCAAAAGCTACATCTGCGAAATCGATCATGAGTGTATTGGCTTGTGGGCGTATCACTTTCGCTGTGCTGGTGGTAACTGCGGTCGCCGTTCCGGGAATACGATATGCAGGGAAACCAGTCTGTTGTTTATCTGCAATGAATAAGAGCATGCTGCCTGCTGCAGGAATGTTGAAATCGCTGGTAGGATAGTCGTACACTTTGCCGGTGAATGCGTCCATCAGCAACACATCTTTTCCTGTTAACTTCAATTGCCCAACAGCAGCACTTTCCATGCTGGCGTTAACGAGGAATATTAACTGGCCATCTGCGAAAGTTCTGCGGTGATGGAAGAGGTTACCACCCGAGGAGCTAATATATGTAGGGAAGATCTTTGTATCGAGCGCTCCCAAAACATGTGACTGAAATGGCGCTAATGCAGTATTCGCTGCACCATCCAGTGTTTGCAGTTTGTCGTATAACAATACTTTACCGCCTTTATCTGCGTAAGCTTTCAATAATTTAAAAGTAGTCCCGTCTATATTTTCCATACCGGGAGGGATCACTACAGTGCTGTAAGCCCTGTGGCCTACTACAAATTTCCCGTTCTCTACCTTCCCGTGATTTTTGATGATATACTCTGATCCCAGGTCGTATTCCACTTGTGCTTTTTCAAGCGTGGTTACAAAGGTTTGGAAAGCCTGGCCTATCTCTCCGAGGTGAGGATGGTTCTTGCCATGTATGGCAAATGACCAGGCAGTAGTAGTAGGCTCTATCACGAGTATCTCATTCTGTTGCTGCCCTTGTGATAAGGCAAAAGATAAACGTGTGTAATAATTATTCAGCGTTGCATAATGTTTCCACCAGGGATTATGGTAGGAGAAGGACTGCGGATAATCGCCTTTTCTTGCACCGGAAATGGTCATGAAGGAAAGGTGTTGATTGAGGAAGTTCACACCCAGCACATATTCCCAGTCGCCCAGGCGTTTGAGGTCTTTGTAGGTGAGGTCCCATCCGCCACCGCCGTAGGTTTCGCTCAGGGTCCTTTTCTTATTCAACTGGTTGGCCACACTCGCTAATTCCTTTACGGAGCGCACATTTCCAAACTGTGCACCGGGGCTGGTTTCATTGAACTGGTTGAACAGCATGTCAATACCGGGCTGCTGATGCCATGCATACATGGCCATGTTATCAGGACCATGTTCCGGATTAGGCCAGCCATGTTCCCAGTAGTGGCCTGTCCATGGCATGTTGTGTTGCTCCATGTAATCGTGCATGGGTTTGGACCAGCGTTCAATGAAAAGGTCCAGCAGCGTTTGGTAGAAATTGTGCCGTACTTTTTTCCAGTCGCCTACTTCTTCAAATAAAGAGGGGAGGTTAGGTTGTAAAGCATATCCCCATTTCTGCTGAAAGGTGCTGAACAGGTCCGGTGTCCAGCGGATGGTGTTGGGATATTCTGCCTGTATGCCGGGCTCGTCTGAGAAAAGTCCTTTCACGGTTTTGCCGAATTCATTACCGGCTACTTTTTCATATCCTTTCATGGTCACTTCCAGGAACTTTTCTGTTACGCCTTTCACCATGAGGTCTACATAAGTAAAGCCGCCATACCAGCCGGATTTGCTGTAGTATCTTTTATGGAACAGGTAGAACTTTCCCACTTTGCCTTTCAGTTCCTGCATCTGTGCCGTTACATCTTTAAGTGCGCCGTTCACTTCCTGCACGCAAACAAACAGGTACTTCGTATCAGTGGGGAAAGTATCTGTTTTGGTGATCTGCAGCATCTGCCCCTGGTTGTAGGATTCGGGCATCTGGTCTGGTACGTGCCCGCCTGCGAAACCGGAGGGGTAGGAGTTTTCGTCATAGATCCAGACGTTTAGCCCAAGGGCTTTGCCTTTTTCTACAGTATATCGGAAAAGTTCGAACCATTCATTGGAGAGGTAAGAAGTGATCAGTCCCGGGCGGGGATGTACCATCACACCACCGAATGCTTTGTCTTTAAAGTCCTGCAGCATCAGGTCTATCTCCTGCTTTGTTACTTTCGTGTTCCATACCCATAACGGAGCGCTGCCATAGTCCCTGCCAGGTGCAGTGAATTGCTTTTGCAGTTGTGTAAATGTTTGTGCTTTTCCCTGCATGATCATCAACATACAGAGGCAGTAGAACGTAGACGCGAGCTTTCGCATAATCGGGTATTTTTAAAAAGCGTTATTTAAACCATCGGACGATCTCATTGGCGATCAGCGTATGGCCTTCTTTATTAGGATGGTTGCCTTGCGACATGTAATCTTTAACAGGCTGCACTGCCTTGAATTGGCCGTAGCTATCCACAAATCCCACTTTGAAAGCATCTGCCATTTCTTTGATCTGCTTTGTGAATTTTGCTAAGGGCACATTGGGATCCAGAATATTTTCAGAGAGATCTGCGGAAGGAGAGAGCAGGATCACTTTGATGTTTTTGGCCAGTGCAGCGCGGATCATTTTCTCCCAGGCTGTTTTAGCTGCTTCCAGCCCCGGGCCCCGGTCGTTCAGCGCATAATCGATGAAGAGTACATCCGGCTGATGGATGAGCACGTCTTTCTCAAAACGTTTTTCTCCGTTTATACTGTTCTCTCCGCCAATAGCTGTTACGATCACATTTATCACAGCATGGGGATAAATGTCCTTTAATGCTTTTAACACCTGCTGGGGATAGGCATCCAGGGTGTTCACCTGTGGCGTTTTAAAATAACCGGAAGGAACGGAGTGGCCATGGAATACCAGGTTGATAGTTCTGTTCTTCGGCCATTCTTTTACCAGTTCTGATTTAATACCTTTGAGATATTCTTCTCTGTTTACCTGTGCTGAAACCAGCCCTGATAAGAACAGGAGGCAGCATATAAGATGTATCTTTTTCATAGAGAACAAGATAATGTTTAAAGCTATACTTAACACACCAATCTCTTTTATATAAACTACCAGATTTTTTGTACTTTTTGACATTAATCATCCACGTGTACACATGAAGAACTTTTCGAAATATTTCACGATCACGTCTGCGGAAGAACGATGGGGATTATATCTCACCACTACGGGCTTTACCCGGATAGAACCGGCTGATGCCAAAACCTATCCGGCTAACAAGGAACATCCGTCCAGTTATTCGCTTACCTGGAAGAGCGGCCGTGTGCTGAAAGAATTTCAACTGGTATATATCACCGCCGGCAACGGTGTATTTGAATCTTCGCAGGTGCCTTTGCGGAATATAGACGGCGGCACCTGTTTCCTGCTGTATCCCGGTACCTGGCACCGTTACAAACCACTGGAAACTTCCGGGTGGACGGAGTACTGGATCGGCTTCAAAGGGTATTACCCGGAGCAGCTGATGCGGAAAGGTTTTTTCCAGGAAGATAAACCGGTGATAGACCTGGGCATTGATGAAGAAGTACTGATCCTGTTCCAGAAATTATTCATGGCGGTAGACCAGGCGCAGCCCGGTTATCCGCAGATACTTTCGGCCATGCTGATGGAGATCTTTGCGCGGATCCATACCCGTACTTATTACGAAGTGCAGCATAAAGGACAGGATGAGAACCTGGTGGTAAGGGCTAAGTTCCTGATGCGCGAAGCCATTGAAGAATCCAACAACATTGAAGATATTATCAAAGAACTGCCTGTCAGTTATTCTAAATTCAGGAAAGTATTCAAACAGGTAACGGGTGAATCTCCCAACCAGTATTACCTGAACCTCCGCCTGAAAAAAGCGATGACCTTACTGGATGCTACCCATCTTTCTGTGAATGAAATAGCGTATCAGACTGGTTTTGAGTCTGTGTTCTATTTTTCAAAACTCTTCAAGAAGAAGAATGGATTGTCTCCTTCCGCCTGGCGGGAACAGAAAAACCAGGTTAGCAAACCTTAACAATGTTCATGTTCAGGAGCTTCGCGAGTTTTTCCAGTTTATGATACATATGGCCTGTTCCAATCGCACAGTGATGCGCAGGGCCGTGACTATTCCATCTGTTGATAAATTCCTTTGCGCCGCAGGAGAAACGATAGCGGCTGTTCGTATTGCCTATTTCCAGGATAGGGCCTGCAACAGATTCGGCTTCTGCCACCAGGAAGAATAATTCATTACGATCATTTTCCACGATGGAGAGTAAGGTGACTGGTCCTTGTTTAACAGACATTTCAACGGAAAGCCCGCTGCCTACTTTACCATGATATACTCCCAGTGGTTTCACTTTGATCTTTCCTTGCGCGATCTTAATATGCGCCGGGCCATCATGCCCCAGGAGCACCACGTCATCTGTATAATCCACTGCATAGTATTCAGAGAAAGAACCACCGCAGCCAAAGCTGTCCATGATCTTCATGGCCTGTGCATTCTTGATCTCGTATTCACCTGCTACGGGAATACCTTTGGAGGTTAAGAGAGAATTGCCCACGATGATGGTGGCAATGGTTTCTTTATTTTCAGTTATGCCGGTGCCTTTATAGTAATAGGCCATGGAGCCTAATTTGTACTTTGCTGTGAGTGCGTCCAATGCCACGCTCGTAATGGCGGCTTTTTTGATCTCTTCCGGATCACAATTAAGTTGCATGTCAAACTCCTGGAAGAATTCGTGTACTCTTTCTTCTGCTTGTTTGTTGCTCACTTCCCTGCGGAGGGCAGAGAGTTCATCTACTTCGAGCAATTCCATATGCCCGCCGAAGTATTTGTATTGCAGGGTGAGATCGCTGTAGATATCCATCATGCCGCTGTAATAATGGCCCATGCAGCCAAGGCGGTTGTAGTTCATGGTGCGCGCTACTTTTGCCGCTGCCACCCAATCTCCGATCTCTTCCCAGCATGCATCTTCCTGCAGCACACCGGTGATCTGGTGAAAACGCACACCTGTTCTTTTAAACACATTGGCGAGTTCAGGAACAGGGCAGGCAGAGCAATAGGCGAGCCATTCACCCGTCATCTGCGTAGTGTCGTTCATTTTATTGAATGCATCATAATTGATAGCATTACCGGGAGAGAGATTTAATAATACAACCGGTGCGCGGTGGTTTCTCAGCACTGTCATTACAGTGGAAGAGAGCGCGTAGGTGGATACATAGATGAAGATAAGGTCTACATCTCCTGTGCGCAGTTTGGCACCGGCTTCAAAGGCTTTATCTGTATTGTCTACGAGGCCAAGGTTTAATACGTGCGGATGGGTTTTTTCCAGTCTTTGCTGGATATACAGCAGGTTATTCGTCAAGCGGTCTTGCAATCCATCAAACTGGCTCCAGTATTCTTCCAGCCCTATACCAAACAATCCTATGTTCATACCTTACATTTTTTCAAATGTAGACTGATTTTTGTATCCTATTTGGCAGGAAGCATGTGTTTTTTGATAAAAAAAGGCTGGCTAAATTTAGCCAGCCTGTATATGATTATCTTAGAATCCGCCACCGGTATCCATCTGCATACCATCTGCGCTGGACTTATTGTTCTTGCGTTTGAACAGCGTAGCGTCAAACTTCCCAAAGCGGTAGCTGAAGTTCAGCTTTAATATGCGTGATTCGCGTTTGCGGGTAAAGTCCTGGGAGAAGTAAGGAGATACCTGGTCCATCTGGAACTGGCGGGTATTGAATACATCGCTCAGGCTGAGGGTAAGGCTGGCTGCTTTATTCTTCAGGAAATCTTTCCTTACGGCAATATCCACTGCACTCAATCCTTTGATGGTACCTTGTGCGGAAGTGGGGATCATCATGAAACCGCCACCACCGCCTCCTCCGCCACCACGACCGCCGCCTGCACCACCTGTAGGAACAGTGATGGTTGGTGCCTGGTAGTTAGCAGTTACCTGGAAGGTGAAGTTAGCCGGTAATTTAGTTTCAGAGTTGATCTTCGCTAACCAACTAAAGCCACGGTTGGTATAATCTTCTTTCGCATTTTTCACCTGCAGCTCTGTTTGATAGAGGTTCACGTTGGTGGTGATAGACCAGCCCGTAACGATCTCATTTTTCATGGTGAGCTCTGCGCCATAAGAGAAGTTCTTGTTGGCATTCACAAACGTGGTCAGCAAAGTATCATTGCCCGGTGTGATGGGTTCGTTGATGGTGCTGATCAGGTTGTTGGTGTTGCGGTAGTATAATGAACCCAGGAAGTTGTGTTTCTTCCATGTTTTCATATAAGAGAACTCAAGGCTGTTCGTGTACTCCGGCTTCAGATCAGGATTACCTTCGCGGTGATTCAGCGGATCACTGAAATCGCGGAAGGGGATCAGCTGGAAGAAGTTAGGACGGTTCACACGGCGTGAGTAGTTCAGCTGCACTTCCTGTTCCTTTTGCAGTTTGTAGGATAAGTACACGCTGGGGAAGAAGCCGGGCACTGGTTTAGTAGGTTCGTACTTCATGTTTTTGCTGGGTATTTCACCGGAATAAACATATTGCTCTACCCGCAAACCTACCTGGTAGCCAAAATTCTTAATCGCGTTTGAGTAGTTCGCGTAAGCTGCATAGATCTGCTCGTCGTATTTATAATCGTTGGAAAGACTGTCTATCCTTACACTGCTGCCGTTATTACCATTGTATACATCGTACACGCTGCTGTAGTAACGCATGGTTCCTTTGATACCGGTTTCGAACTTGCCGGTTTTGCCAACAGGATCTACATAGTCCGCCTGGAAGGAATAGAAGTTTGTTTTACCATCGCTGATGTTGGATTGTGCAAAACTGTTGCCTACAGGATTACCGCTGAGGTCCAGAGGCTGTGTAACGAACCCGCCGCTGCGATCATTGTTGCTGAGGTTCATAGACACATCTGCGGTGAGTTCCTTGTTAGGTTCCGCAAAAAGGTGTTTGAAACCCAATGTGGTAGTGTAGTTGTTGAAACCGAACTTACTATCTGTAAAACGGTTGTTGCGCATCGTGACGTCTTTGTTCTCATCACTGTATACACTTCCCAGCGTTTCTCTATTCTTAAAGCTACCACCTACAATGTTTTGAGACAGAGAGATGGTGTTGCGGTTGTCCAGGAAATAATCCAGGCCAAACCTGCCGAAGTTGAACATGCCACCCTGACGGCTGTCACTGTTCTGGTTAATGTAATTCTGATCCAGGGAACCAGGCACAGCAAAATTGGTACGGTCTGTGACCCCGGTACCCCAGTTCCTGTTAGCGTTGAAGTTGTAATTGGCAGACACATTCCATTTACCCTGGCGTACATTGATGTTACCACCGAGGTTGTATTTGTCGTTGTTGCCAATTCCGGCCATTATCATACCATTATAGCCGGCCTTCTTGTTCTTTTTCAGTACAATGTTGATGATGCCGCTCATACCCTCGGCATCGTATTTGGCGGAAGGATTGGTAATCAATTCTACGCTTTCAATAGCGTCTGCAGGGATCTGATCAATGGTGAGTGTGCTGGGTTTTCCATCCACAAAAATGTTAGGGGAGGAGTTCCGCACTTTCACATTACCATCAATATCCACATTCACGGAAGGAACACTTTTCAGCACGTCTGCAGCAGTACCGCCTGCGCTGGTAAGGTTACGATCCACATTAAATACCTTTTTATCAATGCTCATCTGGAAAGCGCTGCGCTGGCCGGTTATATTCACTTCATCCAATGCTGTTGCATTTGCTTCCAGTTTGATGTTGCCAATGTCCTGAGACATGGTTTGGGGTGTAACGGTTACTTTTTTAAACACCGTTTTATAACCCATAAAGTTGACCCGCATCAGGAAAGCGCCGAATGGCAGGTTTTCCAGGTTGAAATCACCATTGCCTTTACTGAGCATGCCGGTTACTACGGTAGAATCTTTTGCACGAAGCAGTGTTACGGCTGCGTATTCAACACCTTGTTTTGTCTTAGCATCTACTAATTTACCATATATCTGACCTATCTGTGGCATTGCTGCGCCGCCCGGGCCGCCTGGACGTTGGCCTGTGCCTGCTCCGGCACCTGCACCTGGTCTTCCGCTATTTTGTGGAGCTTGTGCAGCCACGTTCAATTGCATTACAATGATTGCAATGAACACTGCGTATAATTTTTTCATTTGCTTTTTTTCTTTGACTCGAGATTTAGACGTTGTTTTTTGATCTGACCTTTATATCCGTCTTTGCAGGAGCAAAAATAGATGCAAATCAGCTCACCTTACGGACATATTGATAAAGGGAGGTAAATGAACCACGAAATGCTGTTAAACAGGGGTAAAAGGTATTAACAGTAGTTAACACACTTAAAGGATCGCCAGCAGTAATTGCAGCAGACCAACGATAAAGCCTACAGCAGCGCTGAACCAGCCTATTTTGGCGAGGCCGCTGCCCAGTTGGCGGTACAGGCCCTGCTCCAGCTGTTCGGAAGAAAGACCAGCTACTTTAGTGGCTACGATGCTTTGGAGATCGAAGTCTTTTTGCGCGTTAACAAGGTATTGATCAATGAGTTTCGGGAAAAGGATGTCCAGTTCATTGGCCAGGGTGGTTTTGATCTGGAGGATGGTACTGTCCCCGATGAACATGGCGATCATGGGCATTGCTTCCGGTAATTTTTTGCGGAGGAAATGCTCCAGGTGTTCTTCTACCTGTGGTTTTATGGCGCTGATCTTTGCGGGATCGGTGAGTTTTCTGCGGATATCTTCAAAAGAGAAGAATTGCTCTGCTACCAGTTTACCTAATTGCTCTGCTAATTGCTGTTGCTGCTTCGGGAAGATGCCCTGTAAAGTGAATAAACCCAGTTTTACGGGTTTAACAGGATGGAAGATCAGCCAGAGTGCGGCCCTGTTTACAAACCAGCCGGTAAAGGCTGCGAGAAAAGGAATAAGATAGATCATCTGTTGTTGTTAAATGAAAATGGTCTCTATTTGCATAGAGACCATTCTATTAGGATGGGTGATTGAGGGGTCTCGAACCCCCGACCCTCAGAACCACAATCTGATGCTCTAACCAACTGAGCTACAACCACCATGTTTGTTTTGCGGAGTGCAAAGTTAACGTAAATCGTTTTCAATTTCCAAATGTGCAACCGAAAATCTTTTTAAAATATAAATGTTTTTTTTGGTGAGGGTAAGTTACTGAGGCTAAGATACCTAACATATGATGGTTGGAAATCTGTTAGAGAGGGGTGGTTATGCACATGATTTCCACAAAAAATGCCTTATCTTTGCCTCTCGCAATTCACCCGAAACTTACTAGCCCAGCATGCGAAGTGCTGGGCTATTTTGTGCCTATGAGTGAAAGAAAAATTATATAGTAGATTGATATTCAACTTAATATGTGTATGGATCAGCTGAAATTAAAATTGCAGGAGTATTACCAGCATTATCAGAAGCTAGAGAAAAAGACTAAAAAAACGGCCAGCGCGGGGGGCGTGGACACGGTGCAGGACCTGGAGACAGATATCCTCACTCAGTTCGGTTTACCGGTATCGAAACGGTTTGTACAAATACTGCACGATTTCGTAAATCATAGTGTAGTAAATGACCAGCTGTTAGATTATGTAAGCAAGAAATTGCGTACGGCGGCCCGTAAGTATTTATTAGCACCTGTTATGACAGATCTTGAATTACTCACACAAGGCCGTGATCAGAAAAGGAGTCCGTTTGATGTATTGCCGGAGTTGGGATATCCTTCTCACGAGTATGCTGTATTTCTGATCGGGGAGTTATTGTATCGCCGGAATGTGGCAGCTCAGGAAGTGATGGATGAACTGAAGCGTGTGCAGAAGCATAACAGCTGGGAGGATCTGCTGGTGTTAAGCAAGATCAACAATTATTCCACACACGAGCTGTACACCAAACTGAAGAAATACCAGCTGAACTTTGTGGATGACTTTATTACGCATCTGCGTCGCCAGGAAGTGGCTAAACCACAGAACAGGCGGCTTTCACCTGCGGAAGAAGGTTACAAGCCCAATTACAAAACGATCTCCAAAGTACAGGTAGAGGATATTGTGTTTGATGATAAAACAATGCCCACGCTGTTTGGTAAGATCAAAACCGGTACGCGTTACACCCGCATCACCATCGGGCTGGAATTCACGGAGTTGAATCAATTGCTGATGAACAGCGGAGAGCTGGGTATTGAGATCAGTAATGCGATTAAAAAACGCCTTGCTAACCCTGCAGCTGAGAAGCCAATGGTGATCGATATCAAAGCGGAATTTGGCGAACCGTTGAAACTGGATAACAGCTACCTGGAGGTGTATAAACCACAGCACCAGGAAGATGGTAAATGGACGGAGGATAAGGATGCTTTCTATTTTGTAGACAAGATACTTTCCAAGAAGGAATTTGATAAAAAGGCGAAGGAAGCAGAAGTGAAAACGAAGATCGAAGAGTGCCTCGAACTGATCGGTGGTTCTTATGTATACTATCAGCGGTTGCGCCGTTTGGGTATTACGGAGGAAGAAGCGCAGGTGAGGGCAGGGTTGCAGGATGAGCTGCTGTTTAAATTGAGTTTCTATCTGAATAAGCTGAAAGATTAATTTCTTTTGAATAAGCTGGAGCTTTGATTCTTCTGAATAAAAAAATCCCCCGCTCGCAGGAACGGGGGATTTTTTTATTTTAGAAGGCTTCCGTGTTGCGGAGGTCTTTTTTATGTTCTAAAAAGCTTCTGTGTTTGCAAAAGCCTTTTTTATTTAGAAGAAAATGAAAATTAAAAATCCTTAGCTACTCTTCCCACACGGCCATACTGGTCCATTGCCTCTACTACTACGTGGAAATTCTTAGTGAAGTCATTGTTATAGAAGATGATCCTGGCGGTATGATTCGTAGTGTCATATCGCAGGTTCGCATTCCAGTATAAAGTGAGGCGTTTATCTGCCAGTGAATGCACTGCTTTCTTCACCGCGTAATCAGGACTATAGAATTCTTTGATGATCTTGTAACCACCTTTCTTCAGCAGTTCCATACCCTTGGCATTGGGATCTCCTTTATTATCTCCGCCTCTGCGCGTCCAGATAGCAATAGCACCATTGCCGCCGCCAAAGCCACCCATAAAGGGAGGACGGAATACTTTGATGAGCGCCACATCAGACATCGGCATATTGGCCACGGTGCTGATATCTACCGGCATCTGATCCAGGTATACGCCCGGTGCGCCACCACGCCAGGAGAGGGTGGGGTTGCTCATATCTCCATTGATCTGCAAACCAGCTACCCTCGACTGCAGATACTGGAATACGTTAAAGGAAGTAGGATTCTCATTGGTGAGATCGAAGGTGTAACCATCTCCGCCGGAGAACATACCACTGGCATAACGTTTCTCTGTTGTTTCTTCCGGTGCAGGTTTCTTGGCGTTGATGTTCACTTCTTTCAGATAGATAGTACGATTGGTCATGCTCCTGATCACACTGTTGCCTTCCAGTACGGTAGCCAGGTAGTTCTTCATTACCTTGTTATCCATCGGAGGTGGCGGTAATAAAGGAATAGGCGTTTTAACCGCCGCAAAGTTATCAAAGAAGTGACGGTCAAACTGCACGTCCACATCCTTCCACTTTTTATTGGTCATATTACCCTGGAAATATACCTGGGCCGTATCGTTGAACATTAGATTGCTGAGTGAGAACTGCCCTTTGTTGCTCACCGGTGCAGAAGCAAATGCAGAAGAACTGTCCACCGGAATTTTAATGATGAAGTTCACGCTGCCGTCTGTTACAGGATTTCTGCCGGAAGTAAATGCGGTACCGGTGATAGAGATACCCTGTTCATAAGGATACGTGATCTTCGGGAATTTATCCTGGAGGATCTGTTGCCAGTTAAAGCGCCTCCATCCATTGGTAAGCATCACGAGGTCCAGCGTTTGCATGGTGCTGTCGTTCTGGAAATACCAGTAAGGATTATGCACGTATCCATGGATATCAGAAGTGAGCAGGCTATGGGTGATGATGTTATTCGCATATTCATCTCTCGCCACCTGGTCTGCATCCGTTACAGATACACTCAAATGTCCCAGCATGGAATCCGGTACCTGCAGCACAAGTTCTGTACGCTGGCGCGGGCCTTTATTTAATTCCTGCGGATCGAGGAAGAAATCTATCAGGTCCTGTTTCTGATTCACATAAACAAGGCGTTCCGTAAGCGGGCGTCCTTCTTTATCGAACACGGTCAGTTGCAGGAGGCCGGAGGGCAGATTGGTGGTGGGTATCAGCCCGCTCACTTTTCCTTCTTCTATATTCAGCACTGCTTTATAGATCAGCTGATTTTGCATTTGCGCCACCAGTAATAACTCATTGTTGCTGGTATCTATGCCATTGAAACCGGTGAGGTAAAAGATGCGTGCTCCGCGGTTATATACTTTCAATGCTACACCGGATGGTTTGGCTACAGGCAGCGGGAATGTTTTCTGTTGCCCGCCGGCGGACTGGACCACGGCTTTATAGGTTTTACCTGCTTCAGGTTTCAAATCAAAAGTACCCATCCCATCGTGTACGGTTGTTATCACCGCTACCTGTTTATCACTTTCATCCCTTACGGCGCCGGCTACTTTCATCGGATAACCGTTCTGGTCGATGGCTTTGAATGCTACAGTGCTGCTCACCTCATTGATCAGGTCTCCGCCTTCCGGGAAGAACTGAACAGCATAATCTTTACTCGCTATTTCTTCGCCTGATTTGCCTGTTTTAGGATCAAATACCTGGATGTTCTTATAGAAAAGGAAAGTAGAATCGAAGTTGAGCATCCATGCGGTGTATGCCCTTACCTGGTAAAGTCCGGGTTTCATGTTTTCCGGTAAGGTGAATTCTCCGGAAGCTGCGCCTTCATTTACAAATACCAGTTCCTTCTGTACAATAGCCCCTTTCTGGTCCCGTAACTCTGCGTAGAGGTTGCGGGCGCCAACGGCAGGGAGATCGTTGAGGGTGAGGAACCCGGAGAACCATACGGTTTCTCCTGCGGCATAATAATCCTTATCCAACTGCAGGTAAACTTTCTCTTGCGGATAGTTCCCGGTGAATTTGGCTAAAGCCTGTTGGATTCGTGCTGCCCAGTCGTCTGGTGGTGTAAAGCCGAACGCTCCCCAGATTCCCGTAGCTAATACACAGGAGATCAATAGGTAACGAAGTTTGTGCAGGGATTTGCGTTGCATGGATCAGAATGTGTTTAAACCAACAAGATAGTGAATTACGAATAATTGGTAGATAGTCTCTTTGAGATTTTAACATTTCATATTTAAAGCATAAATCCGAAATTCGCCGGATGGCTTCTTTCCCTAACGAACAAAAAATGGTAAAAGTATGAACAGGCTGGTGGTGATAGGTGGTGGCGCTGCGGGCTTCTTTTGCGCGGTAAATGCCGCAAGGCTGCATCCAGGGCTGGAAGTATGGCTGTTGGAAAAAACGGGCAAGCTGCTTTCCAAAGTAAAAGTTTCCGGCGGTGGCCGTTGTAATGTAACACATGCCCTGAGCAGTATCCCGGATATGGTGAAACGTTATCCCCGGGGTACCCAGTTCCTGAAAAAGGCCTTTACCCATTTTTTTGTGCCGGATACCATCCAGTGGTTTGCAGAAAGAGGGGTGACCCTGAAAACGGAAGAGGATGGCAGGATGTTCCCTGTAACAGATAATTCCCAGACCATTATTGATTGTTTGCTGCGGGAAGCAGATCGCTACCAGGTGCAGGTAAAAATGCATGCGGACGTGGCGCGCCTGGCAAAAAGCACAGATGGCTGGACGGTGCATTTGCAGGACGGGCAGGAAATAACCGCACAATATGTTTGTATCGCAGCAGGCGGATATGCACAGGCGGAGAAGTTTTCCTGGCTGCAAGCCCTTGGGCACAGCATAGAAACACCTGCACCCTCCTTATTCACCTTCAATATGCCAAAGAACCCCATCACAGCGCTGATGGGCGTATCTGTACCGCTGGCGCAGGTAAAAGTAGCCGGTACTAAACTACAGGAATCCGGGCCACTGCTGATCACGCACTGGGGCATGAGCGGACCGGTGATCCTGCGGCTTTCTGCATGGGGCGCCCGCCTTTTACAGGAACAGGATTATACGTTCACGTTGCTGGTGAACTGGCTGCCGGACTATAACGAAAACTCTCTCCGCGAAACCTGGCCACAATGGCGGCTGGATATGGGCGGGCAGATGATCTATACAAAGAACCCCTTCGGATTGCCGCAACGATTATGGCATTTCCTGTTACAACAGTCCGGGATACACGAAGAAACCCGCTGGTCTGAATTGCCGGGTAAGGAACAGAATAAACTGATCCGTCATTTAACGGGCATGGAATTTCCGGTGAAGGGTAAAACTACTTTTAAGGAAGAATTTGTGACCTGCGGCGGGATCCGCTTAAGCGAGATAGACCCTAATACCATGCAGAGCAGGGTAACGCCGGGTCTTTTCTTTGCGGGAGAGATCATGGATGTGGATGGGATCACCGGAGGTTTTAATTTTCAGCACGCATGGACGAGTGGTTTTGTAGCGGCGGGGCTTAAAAAAAGCTGATGCCTGCCTGCCATCCTAATAAACTCCTTGGATTTAAGCTGTTGAATTTGTTGAAGCCGCTTGCATATTCCGTAATAGAAATAGCAGGCCCTGCATGTATAGAAAACCATTTTGTTATACTGAAATTGAACAGGGGTTGAAAGCGATATACCTGTGCAAGACTTTTCCAATCTTTATCAAATACATTCAGCTGCATAATGTCTGTGGTGATAGCCATGTTCTTCCTGATGGTGAATGATCTGCCAATACCAAAGCCCACCTGATACAGCTCGTTATCCATACCGCCGGTGAGCAGTGTGTAGAATTGTTTGCGCCCGCTTTTGAAAGTAAGGTTCAACGGCATGATATCATTTGCATCAACAGAGAGTTTGTAATATCCTCCTTTGCGGATAATATTCAGTAGGCCGATGCTGAGGCCGGAAGATGTATCTGCTATATTCACCAGTGCAAACTGTAGACCTGTGAGGCGGCGGCTGTAATTAAAGATTGCCCCTAATTGCATGCCGGCCATGGTGTCGCCGGCTGAGTTACCGATACCGGATATTTGCACACCATACAGATTGCTGCGGGTTGCATTGAAGATGCCTGCCAATTGTGCACCCTCCACATTCCCGCTGGTAAAGTTCAGGCCACCTGTAATGCTGGCGCCTGTAAGATCACCCTGGTTGAAATTGCTGATGCCGGAAGCCTGTGCACCCACTACATCTCCGCCTACCTGGTTCAGGCCACCTGTAGCCTGTACGCCTGTGAGGTTCCCTTTCACCATATTACTGATGCCCGCGGCCTGCGCACCTTTGGCGCTATCGCCTACAGTGTTCAATCCACCGGTAGCCTGTGCGCCTTTCATCGGGCCTTTAGCTACATTCGCAATGCCTGCTGCCTGTGCGCCGGTTACGGATTGCATCACATGGTTGTATCCGCCGGTAGCTTGCGCGCCATTCATTTTTCCGCCTACCATGTTAAAGATGCCGGCTACCTGTGCGTATTGCACATCCTTTTTATCGATATTAAAACCACCGGCAATTTCCGCACCGTTCAGGCCTCCGGAGTAACCGCCCACGAGGTTCAGCGAGAATTTATTCACTACCTGGCCCGCCATTTTACCATGGGAACCAATAGCAGGCACTAAGGAAGTTTGTACCGGTTTATCCGCAAAGAATTTAGAGATGTTCTGTGTTTGCCTTCTTAATCCTTCAGAGAGCAGGCGCCTGCCCAGCCAGGTTTTTTCCACCTGGTCAGACACGATGAATTCCTTCAGCACAACAGTTTTAGCAGGGGCAATGGCCACGGATATTTCCCTGTCAAAACCCGGCAGCACGTATAATGCGGTATCGGTATAAAACTCTTTGCTCACTGTGAGTTGAATAGAAGGCTGCCTGCCTTTGTCCTTCAGCCGGAGATGAAAGAATCCTTCATTATTGGTGAAGGCAGAGGCGAGGTTGGTATTATCGTAGATACTGACGTTGGAGATCGCCTGCCCGTTTTCCCTGTCACGCACATATCCGCTGATCACATAATTCCTTTCCCGGTGCTGTTCTGCGCGTTGAAGGATGATATTATCCCCGCTTTCCACATATTGAATGCGGCCGCCGAAGAGGAGATCCAATACTTGTTTTACGGGTTTCCTGGTGATGGTAAAGGTAACGAGACTGTCTCCCCGGAAAGGGCTGCCTGCAAAAGAAAAGGAGCATTGGCTTTGCCGGCTGATGATGGCCAGCAGGGTATCTACGGGTTTATTCACCACACGGAAAGATACCGTTTTACTCAGCGGCTGCTGCGCGTACAAACGGGGAGCATACAATAAGGTGAAAGCTATAGAGAGTATAAAAGTGGCACGTTTCAAAACAAAGCAGGGTTTTATATATGGCGAAAGCCGGGCTGAATTTTTCAGTTCCCGGCGGCCAAAATTAGCTTAAATCGTGCAAAAGGTGCAAATGGTATTGTATAAACGGTTAAAACAGGCCTGCTTTAACACCCAGGTGGAAGCCTGGCGCGCTCAGTTTTTCATTGGTGATCCCCACATTGGAGCCTGCGCCAAATACACCGCGGTAAGTTCCGCCAGCCACAATGCGTAAGTAAGAAGTGATGTTCATTTCTACATTCACAAAAGGTTCTGCCACAAATACGGAACTGCGTGCATGTACATCATCCCTGCGGTCATGATCATCATAGCCTGTTCTGGTGGAAATACCACCACCGCCTATCAATGTACCGGCAGACCAATGGAAGAGCTTATCTGAATTGTGCACGTATTCAAATACACCACCGGTATACCAGAGATTGTATTTACGGTTGTCATCATATCCCGGTACGTAGATATTGTTAGCCAGGGAATAGGCGCCTGCACCCAGGAGGATCTTTTTATTCAGCAATACACCACCATAACCACCGGTAAATACAGCCAGTTTGCCATCTATATAAGAGAGTTTACCTAAGGCAGTGCCATAAGCGCCTACTTTAGTGCTGCCACTACCATTTTTACTTTTGAAAGAGAGCGTTTCGATCTGTTGTGCTTTGGCGAACTGTGCTCCCAGCAGTATGGCGCAAGCGATAATGAATGTTTTCATGATATTCCTGTTTTTGGTAAGGTTCTGCTTCTATGACGGAGAAATGAGGCTTCCCCCTAGAAGAGGGGTAAATATTTTTTGAATGGCACTGAACAGAATGAACAAAGGGGTTGAAAATGAACAGGATTGAACGGGCTTGTAGTTGTTGATTATATTATTTTTGGTGACTAGCTTTTACACCCCATTTTCTTCACCAAACAAACAATCTATGGAAAACAAACAATTCGGTTGTGAGGATCTGAATCCAACAGAACTGCAACAAATCAATGGCGGCGGTTACCTGAGTGACCTCCTGACCTTAGGCAAAGGCATTTATTTCTTATCAAAAGGTTTTGTGGCAACAGTTCCATTAGCGGGCGCATTGGCTAACTCGTTGCTGACTTCTTTTGTAGATCCGGTTATTATAGCTGCGTAATTAACAAGAGAAACTAAAAGGGAAGGTGATGGGAGTAATCCTGTCACCTTTCCTATTCTACATCTTATTTTTTACTAATACTAAATAACAATTTATGGAAAACAATCAATTTGGCTGCATGGAACTGAATCCTGCAGAATTACAACAGATCAATGGTGGTGGCCCTCTTTGGGATAGTATCTTTTCAAGGCTTGGTAACGATGCCATCAGCGGAATTTATAATTCCATTATCAATCTTAATATTCCAGGTTTTAATATTGATGAGGTCACGGTAGAGTTAGTAGATGATTTTGTGGATTTTCTGGGGAACTTGAATGTTCCTTTTTGACTCTCCTAAAATAGGGAGGAACAATATAACTATAGATAGGTGATCCCAATGGGGTAATCCACTTCCAACGCAGTGAGGAGGGTTTGAAAATCCTCTGCACTGCGGAGGAAATCCATTTTGGTAGTATCTACCAGCAGTGTACGTACCGGGTGCTGGCGGATAAACTGTGTGTACATATCCTGCACATTGGCCAGGTAAGTATCCGGGATCTGTTGTTCGTATGCCCGGTTGCGCTTTTTAATGTTCTGCTGCAGCTGGCTCACCGGGGCATGCAGATAGATCAGCAAGTCCGGCTGTGCCAGTTGCGGATTGATGATGTCGAACAATTTCTGGTAAAGGGAGAACTCATCTTCCTTTAAGTTCATTTTAGCGAATAGCAGGCTTTTGACGAAAAGATAATCGCTCACGGTGTGCCGGGAGAAGAGGTCTTGCCCGCTAAGAAGCTCTTTCAGCTGTTTATACCGTTCTGCCATAAAGAAAAGCTCCAGTGGAAAGGCGTATTGATCCGGTTCTTTGTAGAATTTGGGCAGGAAAGGGTTATCCGCAAAACCTTCCAGGATCAGTTTTGCCTGCAGGTGTTCTGCCAGTTTAGTGGCCAGGGTTGTTTTTCCTGCGCCGATATTACCTTCTATGGTGATGAAACGGTATTGCATAGTTAATGGGCCGCTGTGGTGAACTTAAACGCGGGTAAGGGGTCCGGGCAGGCTTCCAGCAGCTGGTTAACAGTGAGTTGCAGAATAGGGTGTACCCATAACGGGATGATCTCCTGCAAAGGAGCCAGTACAAACCGGCGGTTTTGCATTTGCGGATGCGGCACCTTGAGCTGCGGGAGGGTGATCACTTCCTGGTTAAAGAAGATCATATCGATATCTATCACCCGGGAGCCCCATTTCTGGCGGCGCACCCGGCCAATCTCCTTTTCAATCTCCAGCAGCACGTCCAGCAAAGCCGGCGCCTCCATGGTTGTTTCCAGCACCAGGGCCTGGTTCAGGTAGTCCGGCTGCTGCACATCCCCCCAGGGGGCGGTTTCATACATGGTGGATTCCTTGAGGATATGCCCCGCCCTTGCTGCGATCAATGCCACGGCCTGTTGAAGGAATTTTGGGCGGTCTCCCATATTGCCACCTATAAGTAATATTGCTGTATTCATGTATTTAGACGGCCCAAAAGTAGCCATATTCCTTATTTTTGGAAAAATTAATGAAGGATTTCGCATTTTGGGGAGAGAAGGAGGGGTATATTAACCCGTACACCAACGAACCAAAATCTAAACTAATCAATTAACATGCGCAGTTTCTTAAAGTTTTTCTTTGCTTCCTTTGTAGCCCTTATTGTTTTTAGTATCGTAGGTTTCTTTTTCGTGCTGATGATAGCCGTTAGAATGACTTCTGATAAAAAAGTAGTGGTAGGCTCCAATGCAGTGCTGGTAATTGATCTGAACGACCATTACGCAGAACAACGTGTTCAAACACCTTTACGTGCTTTAACGGGAGACGGCGCCGGCTCAGATCCTGGTTTGTATGATGCCGTACGCCTGATCAGGCAGGCTGCAACAGATGACAACGTAAAAGGCATTTACCTGAAGGCAGACGGGAACGGCAACGGATATGCTTCCAGTGAAGAGATCCGCCGGGCCATAGTGGATTTTGCCAAGAGTAAGAAGTTTGTATATGCTTATGGAGAAGTGATCTCCCAGAACGCTTACTTCCTCGCATCTGCTGCCAATAAAGTATACCTGCATCCTAAAGGCGGGATCGATTTTTCAGGGTTCTCTGTTACCATGATGTACCTGAAAGGTACGCTGGAGAAACTGGAGATCCAGCCGCAGATCTTCTATAACGGTAAGTTCAAAAGCGCTACGGAACCTTTGCGCGAAACAAAGATGACGGAAGCCAACCGCATTCAGACCACTGCTTTCCTCGGTGAACTGTATGGGGATTTCCTCATGAAAGTAGGTGCTTCCCGCGGTATTGATACGGCTACGCTGCATCAGTATGCCAATGAAGCCACTATCCAGTATCCGGAAGATGCGTTGAAATACAAACTGGTAGACGGCCTCAAATATGACGACGAGATCATGGATGAGATCAAACGCACGCTGAACCTGAAAGGAGATGATAAAGTGAATTTTGTGGCGCTCAATAAATACGACGAAGCCAATTCTTCTTACGAAGGCAGCGGCAACATTGCCCTGATCTATGCGGAAGGAGATATTGTGGGTGGTTCCGCAGATAAGGCGATTGCCAGTGAAGATTTTATCAAAACCATCCGCGAAGCGCGCCAGGATAAAGATATAAAAGCCATCGTGT
Organism: Chitinophaga sp. SYP-B3965; assembly: GCF_009647655.1. GTDB lineage: Bacteria > Bacteroidota > Bacteroidia > Chitinophagales > Chitinophagaceae > Chitinophaga. The sequence goes on from NZ_WJFD01000001.1 coordinate 295,370, forward strand.
TCCGTGTGAACTCTCCGGGGGGCAGCGCACTGGCATCTGAAGGCATCTGGCGTGAACTCACGCTGGCACGCAAAGCCAAACCAGTGATCGTTACCATGGGTAACTATGCAGCCTCCGGCGGTTATTATATTTCCTGCATGGCGGATTCTATTTTCGCAGAACCCACCACGCTCACGGGTTCTATTGGTGTATTTGCCATCTTGCCTAATATGCAGGCTTTCTTCAATAACAAACTCGGGATCACTTTTGATGCAGTGAAAACAGCAGAGTATGCAGACCTTGGTTCTACCAGCCGTCCGCTTACAGAGAAAGAGAAGTTCATGGTGCAACGTTCTGTAGATACTATTTACGCTACTTTTAAAAACCGTGTAACAGAAGGCCGCAAACTGCAGGCTACTATAGTGGACAGTATTGCACAAGGCCGGGTGTGGACGGGCATACAGGCGCGGAAGATGGGCCTGGTGGACCGCCTGGGTGGTATAGACGATGCGGTGAATTGTGCTGCGCGTATGGCCAATGTAGCGGAAGTGAAGATCGTAGCGTATCCTAAACCGAAAGATCCTTATCAGCAGTTCTTCAAGAGCTTAGGTGGTGTGCGTGCCAGTATGGTGAAGGAAGAACTGGGAGAACATTACCAGTTGTATCAGACCATCAAGGAGCTGAAACAATTAACGGGAGAGATACAGGCGAAACTGCCGTATAACCTGATCATACAATAATGGAACTCAGCTTATAAAATGAAAGGGAAAAGCATAACAGCTTTTCCCTTTTGCTTTTTGTTGCGGTTTGTTACCTTGCAGTCTAATGTACATATTACCTATGAAGCGAATAGCCTTTGTTTTGAGTGCGCTCTATTTTGTTTCCTGCCAGCAGCCGGTTCCTACTGCTGAAACAGATAAAGACAGTGCACAAACTGTTCCTGATTCCTCCGCAGCCACCGCGGTGGTGATCGATACGGTAACGATCGGAGGGCAGTTGTATAATATCACGCTGGCCACACAAGGTGAATACGATCAGATACCTGAATGGAGATCTGATACCAGTGAGGCGGTGAACATCCTGCCGGATAGTGCGCGCGTTCGTCGTGCCGGTGATTCCCTGATCTTAACACTGGCAAATGGCCAGCGGAAAGTAATGGTGAATAATAACAGCGATAACGATGAATACACGCAATACGCTTATCAGAAATACCTTCCTGCTTTACAGCATTGGGTAGTGTTTAACGCAGGTTATGAATGGCATTCCTATGAACTGATCGACTCCCGTACCGGGGAGATGACCCGTACTATCGGTTTACCCGAATTATCACCGGACAAAAAACATTTTATCTGCACTAATACGGACCTCATGGCTGCGTTCACACTCAATGGCTTCCAGTTATTTCAGCTTACGCCGGAAGGGAAACCAGTGTTGTTACAGGAACAGGAATTACATAACTGGGGAGCCACTACTATAAAATGGAAGGATGATAAAAACCTTCTCGCTTTACAGCATTACCTGGATCCGAAATCAGACGAACATACCCGGTACATCCGGTTATCGCCCCGTCCGTAATTGCTTATCCTTCTTCTGAATATACCGGATCCCTTTCTTCACTGCTCAGGCGGATCACGGTGTTGTGGTTGTTATCCACGATCTGCTGGGCCTGCATCCGTAACCGGCGTAAGCCGTCTGCGAGTGCTTCCATGCTTTTCTCGGCGGACTCTGCCAGTTCATTGTGATGGCGGATCACCGTTGTTAATCGTTTGATATGCTCATTGATCACGTTACAGATGATCTGAGACGCACTGAAGGCATCAAAGTCCTGGAGATTGTTCAGAATACCATCATAACACTTGCACATCCGGGCAACTAATTCCTGTTGTTCGGCCGGACTTGCCTGAGGCTGTTTTACTGACATAGAAGGTCGGTTTCTGGTTGATAGATATTATGGTTATTTGGACAGGAGCAACTTAATAAAATGTCTTTGAGTGTGAGGTCGTAAAATTGTTAAACAGGAGTTATTGGGTTATAACCCAGCAATCATTTGTTATTCTTCTTTTCTGGATTAGCTTTACACCCTTTAAAAGAAACGCATGGCAGTGAAATATAATCAGTGGAGGGCAATGTGGGCTATCACGAGGGCAAGTATCAAAGCAATATTCCGCAGTCCGTCTGCGGTGGTGTTCACGCTGGCTTTTCCGTTGATATTTATACTGGTATTTGGTTTTATCGGCGGGAGCGGGGTTGCTGTGAAAGTGGGGGTGGATAAGGCTTCCGATACTACGAATGGGATCTATACCCAGCTGAAAGGGTTTAAGAACCTCCGGCTGATCACGGATATGGCGCAGGAGCAGATGGAAGAGGATCTGCGGAAAGGACGGCTGGTAGCTATTTTGCGGATAGACGCTGATCTGAGTATTGATTCTGGTAGTGCTGCATTCGGGACACCTGCATATCGTGCTGATTCCGGCAGTGCACCCCCTGCTTTTAAAGTACATGTGAAAACTTCCACTGCCAGTGGTGAAAATACGGGGCTGTTATTCAATATTTTATCCGGCAGCATCAATAATCTTGATAATAACGTATACCCAAGACCAACAGTCGCGCAGATCGTACCGGAAGAAGTACCCGGCCGCGCCTATAAACGGATCGATTTTATCCTTCCCGGGCAACTGGGTTTTTCCCTGCTGAGCGCAGCCGTGTTTGGTACCGCCTTCCTCTTTTTTAGTTTGCGGCAGACATTGGTACTGAAACGTTTTTTCGCAACCCCCATCAACCGGTTATATATTATCCTGGGAGAAGCACTGGCGCGTTTGCTGTTCCAGTCCTTCGGCTCCGTGATCATCATCGGCATCGGTTATTTCTTTTTCGGTTTTACACTGATCAATGGTTTTGCCACTTTCCTGGAAATGCTCACGTTGTGTTTATTCGGATTGATCGTATTTATGGGATTTGGTTTTGTGGTAAGCGGCATTGCCAAAACAGAAAGCACCATTCCACCCCTTGCGAATATTGTTACGCTGCCCCAGTTCCTGCTGGCAGGCACTTTTTTTTCGGTAGATGTATTCCCTTCCTGGCTGCAACCCATTTGTAAGATCATGCCCCTCACTTATCTTAACGATGCTTTGCGTAAAATCGCTTTTGAAGGTTTGCATCTTTGGGATGTATGGCCCCAGATAGGGGTTTTGAGCCTCTGGGGTATTGTGATATATGCGGTAGCCATTAAGGTTTTTAAATGGGAATAATTTCGTAACTTATATCTTATGCAACAAGCCTTATATATCGTTATTGGGGCGTTGATCGTACTTGTGTTAGGTCTATTCATCTTTTCCTTTTATTTACCCTCCCTTGTAAAAGTGGAACGCTCCCTGCTTATTAAAGCACCGCCGGACAGGATCTTTCCGCAGGTGAACGCTTTGCGTAACTGGCCGTTATGGTCTCCCTGGCATGGATATGATCCGCAAATGAAGATGGCATATCACACAAAGGATACCGGTGCAGGGGCCGGGTATTCCTGGGAAAGCCGTCACCGTAACGTGGGCAAGGGGAGCCTTCTTATCACGGAATCGCGTATGAATGAGTATATTGCCAGCGAAATGAATTTCACGCAGCAGGGAACGGCCAAAGGGTATTTCCGTTTTGATACGGTGACCGATGGTACAAGGGTTACCTGGGGCATGGAAGCAGACATGGGGCAGAATCCTCTCCGTAAACTGATGGGGAAGATGATGGATAAATGGGTAGGCGGTGATTTTGAAAAAGGACTGCATAACCTCAAACGGTTAACTGAAGCCACGGCTTAATATTTTATTTGGATATGCGATTTGTTAAAATGTTTTTGATTGCAGTGCTCATTTTCGGTTCACTGATCTTTGGTTTATCCTTACTATTCCCCTCTACCGCAAGAATGGAGCGTTCTGGTTCCATTAACGCACCGCTGGCCACCGTGTATGAACAGATCAGCCACCTGGAAACGTGGCCGGAATGGAACCCCTGGGATCCTGCTTATAAAAGAGATGGCAATATGCTCCAGCAATACTCCAAACCTGCCTCTGGTCAGGGTGCATGGTTCACCTGGAGTAATACGGTGGGCAGCACCGCTTCCGGAAGGGTAGAGATCGTGGCGGCAGACTCTTTGAAAGGCATTACTTACAATATGACCCACCCGGCCATGAAACCGGTAAAAGGGTTCCTGGAACTAAAACCTACGGCAGATGGTAAAGGCACTGCCATCCTCTGGCGCCTGGAAACCAATGTGGGGTTGACGCCCTGGTGGAAACTGCGGGGATTTCTCATGGACCGCATGTTTGGTGCATCCATGGAAGAGGGGTTGAATAAACTCCGTAATATCTGCGAAAAGAACTGATTTTGGATGAGTGGTATGGTAATTGTGAACGCAACACCGTAATTTACCATCTCAATATTATAAAAATCCTGTTTTTATGAAAAGTATGTTATTTGCCCTGGCCTTCTTGGTAACAAGCAGCGCTGTACTGGCTCAAAATCCTCCGAAAAGTCCACGTGTAACAGCAACCGGCGACAACGTTGAGATTGCTTATGGCCAACCTTCCAAGAATGGTCGTCAGATCTTTCCTGGTCTGGAAGCTTACGGAAAAGTATGGCGCGCAGGTGCTAACAAATCCACCGATATCACTTTTAAGAAAGATGCCACCTTTGGCGGTACTAAAGTGAAAGCGGGTACTTATGCTTTGTTTATCACGCCTGGTGAAAAAGAATTCACCGTGATCCTGAACAGCATCCCTGCTCAATCCGGTGCTTTTGATTATGATAAGAACAAAGGCAGCGATGTAGCTACTGTAAAGGTTCCCCGTCAGAAAACTGCTTCTACGGTTGAGAAATTAACGTTCTCTTTCCCTAAAGGCCATCTGCAAATGGAATGGGATGATACCAAAATAGCTGTTCCGCTGAAATTTTAAGCGACAAGATATGTTTAAGAAAAAAGCAAGACCGTAATGGTCTTGCTTTTTTTATTTAGTTCCATTGTTCCTGGTACTTCGCCAGCATTTCATGGATGCTGTCGTACACCTCCGTTAATTGTTCATCTGTAATGCAATACGGCGGCAAGATATACAGGGTATTACCCAGCGGCCGGAGCATCACCCGTTTTTCACGGAAGAACTGATGCAGGAAAGCGGCCAAATCATTTGTATAACCATCAGCTTCTCCTGTTTCGATCTCAAAGGCCAGTATCGTTCCCAGCGAGCGTACATTCTTCACATCCGGGTGGTAGGCTAGTTCTACGCCAAAGTTGCGGTGCCGGGCATTGATGCGTTCCCTGTCCTTTTTGCATTCCGGCCGGAGGAACAGTTCCAGGCTGGCAAGGGCTATGGCGCAGGTTAAAGGATTGGCGGTGTAGGAATGTCCGTGGAAAAGGGTTTTAAGCTTATCTGTGGAAAGGAATGCGTTGTAGATCTCATTGGTGCAGGTAGTGATGCCCATGGCAATGGTGCCGCCGGTAAGCCCTTTGGAGAGGGTGATCATATCCGGTGGGGTTTGTAGTTGCTCCATGGCAAAGTTGCTGCCTGTACGCCCGAAACCGGTCATCACCTCATCTGCAATAAGCAGGATGTTATGTGCACGGCAGTGTTGCAGCAGGGCATCAAAACAATCCGCATCGTACATCACCATGCCGCCTGAACCTTGTACCAGTGGTTCAAAGATAAAGGCGGCGGTATCTGCCGCATGGGTATCCACAGCAGCTTTGAGCGCCTCTATGTTATCCGCAGCGGGTACGTCCAGGAAAGTGACCTCAAACAGGAAATCATCAAAGGCACGGGTGAACACACTTCGGGCACTCACACTCATGGCCCCGAAAGTATCGCCGTGATAGGCATTCCGGAAGGCCAGGATCCTCGTTTTAGCCTGGCCTTTGTTCTGCCAGTACTGGATGGTCATTTTTAAGGCTACTTCTACAGCTGTGGAACCATTGTCAGAATAGAAGAGTTTCTGCTGGGAACCCGGCAATACTGGCAGGAGTTTTTCTGCCAGTTCTACAGCTGGTTCATGGGTATATCCTGCAAAGATGATATGATGCAGTTTAGTGGCCTGTTCGGCTATCTTTTCCGTGATATAAGGATGGGCATGGCCGTGAATGTTCACCCACCAGCTGGAGGTGGCATCCAGGTAACTGTTTCCGTTCTCGTCAAAAAGAAGGGCGCCTTCTCCCCGCACAATACCAATAGGGTCGGGAGCGGTCTGCATTTGTGTATATGGATGCCAGATCACGGCTTTGTCACGTTCACTCAGACTTTTTTGCATGGAGCAAATGTAAAAAATCAAAACATATCCCGGCTCAATATGTTAATAACTACCGGATGGCTGCAAATGCGTAACTTTGCAGTAAATAATACCGGCAAGATATTTGAACTGCAGTAGTATGATTATCAATGCAGTCTGTATAGGGCCGCGTATTATTCAAGTTAAAACCCAAATATAACATGGATACGAAGCTGTTGGATGTAAAAGACAATGTGAATGCCAGGCAATTTGAAGTGAAAATTGACGGGTTGCTGGCTAAAGTAGAGTACATGATGGGTGGAAATAAGATCTTCCTTACGCATACGGAAGTTCCACCATCCCTGGAAGGCCAGGGTATTGCCGCGGCACTTGTAGAGCGCGTGCTGGAAATAGTTGAAGAGCGAAAACTAAAGATGGTTCCCCTTTGCCCGTATGTGGCTACCTATCTTCGCAAACACCCGGAATGGAAGCGGTTACTGGCACACGGCATTAACGTATAGACACAATCCTCTAAATATGGCCATAGAAAATTTCGAAGAACTACATCACCTGCACCAGGAATGGAAGAAGGACCTTTTACTAAGCGAAAAGGAGATCAAATCATTAACGAGCGAATTGACAGAGATCAGCAGTCAGCCACTGGATCACGACCAGCAGGTAAAGATCGAGCATTTTCAGAATGCATTGATCCGCCAGAAGGAAGTAGTGAATGATGAGCTGCAACTGATCATTAAAGTAGACAAACTGATGTCTGAGAACAACGGGGAAATTGCACAGTTGCATATGCTGCACAACAAACTGCAAGATGATATGGATACGTTCGACCGGTTGTTCGTTGATCTGCGTGAAGAGTTCAAAGCGTTCAAGCGCAGCCTGCTTAAATCCTGAAAATTATACCTGATATGGAAGCAAAACTGGAATATACGAACGGCGAAGTCACCATCGTGTGGCAGCCCAGGATCTGTCAGCATGTTGGCATTTGCGCACGTGGATTGCCGGAAGTATTTCAGCCAAGAGATAAACCCTGGATCAAGATCAACGCAGCTGATACGGCTGCATTGATTGCCCAGGTGCAAAAGTGCCCCTCCGGTGCTTTGAGTTTTTATATGAATGCGGATAAGCCATCCGAAGATTAAACTATGCATAAATACCGAAGCGTAAGAACTGTTCTCTATGCTGATCTGAAAGAAACAGGCGATATACCTGTTCGTCAGCCTTTTCCGTCTGCGCATGCGGACCGGATAGATCCTTTCCTGTTATTACACCACATCAACATAGAAGTACCTACCTATATTCCGCCCCGGCATGCCGGCGTGGCGCCACATCCGCACCGGGGATTTTCTCCGGTCACTTTTATTTTTAAAGGTGGTGTGCATCACCGGGATAGCCGCGGTAACAATAGTGTGGTGCGGGAAGGTGGTACACAATGGATGCATGCCGGTATGGGTGTGATCCATAGTGAAAGACCACCGGAAGATATTCATGAAACAGGCGGTGTGCAGGAATTACTGCAGCTGTGGGTGAACTCGCCGGCCAGCCGTAAAAAGGACCAGCCGGCTTATTATCCGTTGCATGCAGCAGATACACCTTCATTAAAAACGGAAGATGGGCGGGCTGTTGTGCATGTGGTAACAGGAGAATTGCTGGGCACCAAAGGTCCCATTCCCACCTTAACACCCGTGAACACTTTTACGGCTCATCTTAAAAAAGGCGGGCAATTTTATTTTCCTATTCCTGCTACGCATCATGCCTTCATCTATCTCCTGGACGGAGAGTTGAGGGTGGAAGGCGCGAGTGTGTACACGGCTTTTCATGCGGTGGTGTTCAATGAAGATGGAGAGGGTTTTAACCTGATTGCGGAAGAAGATACGCGTGTGTTCATTGCCAGCGGGGAACCACTGAATGAAAACATAGCGCAGCACGGGCCTTATGTGATGAATACGGAAACGGAAGTGCTGGAGGCCATGCGTGATTTTCAAATGGGGAAGATGGGGATCTTGATAGAAGAATAACCTTAAATCTATACCAATGACCTTACAGGAAGTGTTGGATGCTATCAAAACCTATGGTAGTGTTTCCACTAAGAACACGATGATGCGGCATGGATGCCAGGAGCCCATCTATGGTGCTAAAGTGGGAGACCTGAAACTAATACAGAAGAAGATTAAAAATGATCAGGCACTGGCGTTATCGCTGTATGACAGCGGGGTGTATGAGGCGATGTATCTTGCGGGGCTGGTGGCAGATGGCAGCATGATGACGGAGAAACAATTAGAGCAGTGGGTTCAGCATGCTAAATCTCCTGCTATCAGTGAATACACGGTTGCCTGGGTGGCAGCAGAACATCCGCAGGGCTGGAAGCTGGCGTTGAAGTGGATAGATTCTTCTGATGAAATGATAGCCTGCAGTGGCTGGAATACTTTGAGCGGGATTGTATCTATGAGGCCGGATGCTGAATTGGATATTCCGAAGTTGCAGCAATTACTGAAACGTGTGCAGGCGGAGATACATACAGCGCAGAACAGGGTGCGGTATTCGATGAATGGATTTGTGATAGGGGTGGGGACTTATGTGGATGTTTTAACTAAAGAGGCGATGGCTGTGGCTAAGAAAGTGGGTGTTGTAAGTGTGAATATGGGTGATACGGCGTGTAAGGTTCCTTTGGCGGAGGATTATATTAATGCTGCGAGGAATAGGCCGGGAGGGGTTAAAAAGAAGAAGACCACTAAGTGCTGAGAGAGGTTTTTTCTTTTTAAGAGGAAGCAGGTTTTTAATAGCAGAGAAAAGGGTTTTCTTTCAAAGAAGAAAAGATGCTTTTCTAATTAAATAAGTGCTGAGAGAGGTTTTTTCTTTTTAAGAAAAAACAGATTTTCCAATAGAAGAGAAAGGATTTTTCTTTCAAAGAAAAAGAGAAGCTTTTTAAAAATAAACCAAGTGCTGAGAGAGGTTTTGTTATTTTAGAATGAAAAGAAATTCAAGCGCCCATCCCGAAAGATGAGCGCTTTTTTAATCAACCAGAAATCCGAATCATAAAAAACTAGTTCTGCGATAAGGTTACCGTATAAATAACATTACTTGAATTCGTAGGATTAAACCCATTGCTTTGCGGAGCCGTAGCTTCAATTCCTCCGTACATCCAGCCAATCATGGAGCTTCCGTTGGGCAGCTTTGCATAATCTATCACACCATTGATGCCCAAATAAAGCGGTGTCATAGGGCTGGGAACAAACACCGCGTTAGCACCAATATATCCCGGCAGTTTCACCTTTGCCTGCGGATATTCCGTCACTCCTTTTGACGTATATACAATTGTGGATGCATGATTGAACCAGGGCATAAAATTGCCGGCATTACTGGGGATGGTATCTCCATCTTCCCCAAAATAATAATCCGTGATGCCACCGATCATCGTAACGTATGATTGCTGGTTACGGGTATTGTATAAAGAAATAGAAGCACAATCATACAGGCAGAATTTCTGTGCAAAGTTTACATCCACCGTAACAGCACCCATGTAAGAGATATAGGCAGGATTGGGAAAAGGCCCGCCACGACTGGTGAACACACCACCTAATACCGCAAAACCCTGTGACCCCTGCGGCGTTACATAAGGCACACCGTTAAAATCCCTGCGGTGAAACTGTGGCAGGTCCTGGTATTTTAAAGGGCTGGTGATCGTTGTGTAATTACTGACAGAAGGCACACCATTCACATTACTGATCTGAAAACGCGCTACCTGTTCCGTGTATTTACCATCCACTCCCGGTTTGTATTTGCCATTATAATTCTGCCCAAAAGCGAGGTAAAAGAACCCGTTCAGTTTAGTGAGTGTACCGCCGGTCACTTTCATCCTGTTATCCGAGATGGAATTGATGAAGGGCGTAAGATTGGTGCTGCCTGATCTGATCGCATTGATGAGCCCCGGTACATTGATGGCGGTGAGATTGGGAAAGGTCTGGTAACATCCGGGGGTATCTGAAGGGCAGCCATTACCATATCCGCCAATGCAATACAACATGCTGCCATCCTGGTAGTAAGGCATATTGGTAGAACGCAGCTGGTATAAAAACTTTGCGGGGATGGGGGCACTCCATACGTTATTACTATTGGGATCTACTACATAGATATTTTGATTATCGAAGGAAGAAGGGAAGGTGCTGCTGCTGCCTCCCGTACCATGAAAACCATTGGTGCGGCCACCGATCAATAACCAGTAATTACCGGAAGTGCCAATGCAGAATGACTGCAAGGCGGGCGCTTTCGTATTGACCGATGAAGGGGTAAGTGTTATCGTATAAGGCTGTGCGGCCAGGTGAAGGCAGCAAAAAAGTATAACAGCCAGGAGGAAAGAATGTTTTTTCATGGATGTGCAATTTTGGCGGATGAGGGTTTACGGTTGATGATCTTCAGGCACCAGGCGGTAAGTAATTGCCTGCGGGAATCAGAAAGGTCCCGGGTGCGGGGCATGGCAATGGAAGTAGGCCATGCGGGCAGGCTGATGCGGTTCATCAGTTCACGGGCCATCGTAGCATCTTCCCACATCAGTGGATCATTGAGCTTCACTACTTTGCTCATGGCAGGATATAAGAGATAATAGTTGCGCAATACCTGGTCATAGATCACCTGGAAAGTGAGTGAATCATTGCCTTCAGGGATCTTTGCTTTCGGGTCTTTATAGTATTGCGAATAGTTGATGTCATTGGGCAGGATGCGCAGGTTGAGGATAGAGCCGGTGAGCGGATCAAAGTTGCCGTATTCCAACGGAGGCATCACTTCTGCAGGTGTGCAGGTAATCAGGATATTTCCGGAGGAACTTACAGGCACGGCAACGGGATTACCCAGCACATAATTGGCCTGTAAAAGTGTACGCGGACCGGGCGCCTGGTTGGGCGTGGTATCGTAGTAATAGAGACTGAACTTTTGCGGATCGCCGGATGGTACCTGTTTCCCATTGCGGTAGGCGATGAAGGAAACGGAAGTAGTGACTGCGCTGTCGTCCCGGAAGTTGGCACTGGTAGAGCCGGGTACAGGGTTTTGTTCCCCGTATGCGCCGGACCTTTCAGAGAAAATAAGGTAAGGCGTTTCTTCCAGGATATTTTGTTTTACGCTTGTACCCTGGCAATTCACAAAGAGCTGGCCTTCTGCTACCATATTCAACAGGGCAGCGTTGATCGGAAAATCAAAGATCCATCCGTTCGCATCATTCTTCAGCATATCCTTGTAATCGATCGTACCTATCTGCACGATAGCAGGATGACCATCTTTGGGTTTAATGCTGAGCGTGAGATTGCCGATATCATATTTCGGATCATTGCCCGTGATCATCGGATCGTATTTATTGGGGCCATCTGTGCCCTTGTAGTTGTCTGGGAAAGTAGGGGAGCAGTCTATGGATAATACCTTTCTTGTTAGATCCAGATTAGCTATTACAGGTGCTACCCGCATAGGAGCACCCGGTTTGCCGTTGCCTTTAAAATCAGGCGGGGCCGGGAATGCCAGGGGATTCAAGAGCCTGCCCGTTGTCTGGCTGATGGCATCTCCTTCATACCATGGTGCAATGGTGCCCTGCAGTTCGAGGAAATCTGCATTTGTTCCCCCGGTGCTGTATAACGTGATCATTTGCTGGATCCATGCGGCAGCTGTGTATTTGAAGTAATTGATCACCTGTAAGGGCCGGTATAATGTATACCGGCATACGATACCTGCTAGTGCTTTGCCGGTTGAAGGGGATTTTAAAGGCAATCCCTGCAGGATGGCCTGGCCTTGCAGCTCAGACAGCGGAACTACGCACTGGAAGCTGGCAGCAGCGCCATTAGGTCCCGTGAGATTGGCATTCCGCTGAAAGTTGATCCAGCGTGTCATGGCCTTGGTAGGTTTGCCGTTGAAGACCACCTGCGTATCCGTCATCATCGCCAGGTTGTCTGTAAATACCTGTGAGTTGGTAGGGTCTTCCGGGTTGATGTCTATCAGCATGGCGGTGCTTCTGCCATTGCTGCCGGGCCTGTTATTGAACGATAGGGTGGATGCCCGCATAAGCGCTGCCAGATCTGGCTTAACGTTCTGGTAGGGATCATTCATACCAACAAGTTTTACATTGATCATGGTAAGGCCCATATCTCCGTAATAATTCCATTCGCCGGGGATCACGTTCTTGTTGGTCGGCTCTCCTTCATAACGGGAAAAGAATTTCGCCACCTTAGTGGGAGGCGCATAAACAGGTATGGAAGATTGTACCCATTTCACCCATTGATCATCCGTCATGCCATACGTAACAGGCTGCACATTTTTAGAGTCAGCCAGGCGGACGGGCTGGCCGGGATAGAAGTTGCCTTTAGGGAATTGATAACCGGAATAATCATCATTATTCGCCGTACCAACATTGACCTGTATCAATCCTTTAACATTGAATCTGGGGAAATCGAAGATTGCCATCGGTGGGTTGGGTTTTTCAGATTAACAAAATTACTGACCGATGCAAATGTAAGATTCCTGTGATCCGGTGATGTTAATGAATGGTGTAACGCATAGGCGCAAACGAGTTTGAATATGTTAATTTTAGAAGAACACGGCAGACCATTGCGACTGGAAGATCTGTTCCGGTAAAAGGGTTAGGATTCCTTCCTTTTCTTCCAGTTTCCCACTGGTGTTTTCATGGTCTGAAATACCGTACCATGGCTCAATGCAAACAAAGTCTGCATCTTTCGCGTTCCAGATGCCCATGTAAGGGAAACCGGGGAAATGTACGGTTAAGCCATGCGGTGTTTTATCACTCCTGATAGAGATGGCAGTAGAAGCCAGGTGTTTGAACACAAGGGCATCTTTATAGAACAGGGATTTGCGCAGCGGCAATTCCGTAGTATGATCTAAATAAGGGTTGGGCTGGGGGATCACTAAGCCCTCAGGTGTAAGTGGCCAGAGACCTGCTGTTTCCGGGTCAGAAAAATGCAGGCTGTAATCTTCGAATGTGGTGCCGTTCGCCAGCGGTACTTTAAAAGCCGGATGGGCACCAATGGAAAAGTACATCGCTTCATCTCCCATGTTCTGCACTTCATATCCTACCATTAGTGTAGCATCCTGGATGCTGTAGCGGATATTCAGACTGAAAGGGAAAGGATATTTCAGCAGGGTAAGATCGTTATCCTGGATGTTGAAGGTAATACTGGTGGCAGTATGTTCTGTTACTTCAAACTCCATCTCCCGTGCAAAGCCATGCCGCCCTAACTGGTAGGACTGGCCTTTGTACTGATAGGTGTTTTCTTTCAACGCACCTACGATAGGGAAGAGCACAGGGCTCTTCTTTCCCCAGAAAACGGGATCGCCGCTCCAGAGGTATTCCAGCTGATTGTCTTTCCGGATGATGCTTTGCAGTTCTGCTCCTGCAGTACTGATCTTTACCTGTAAATATTCGTTTGCTATTTCCAACATAGTATCACAAAGTTACAGTTTCAAACGGATTCCACCTTTACTGATCCATCCGGCAATCTGGATCATGAGGAAAGAAAATACCAGCGACTTCACAATGCCGATAGCGCCGCCGGAAACCATATCCGGGAAGCTCAAATGAGCGAGGGACATGAGGGCATATACGAAATAGGGAATGAGATAGCAGAGTAAGGTATCTGTACCGGCGGCTTTGATGCCGGTAAACCAGGATGCTTTCTGTTGCAGGTCTGCCAGCCAGTAGGTGAAGATAAATACGCCAATGGTGATAGCGCTGCAGATCAACACCCAGCTGGGTGTTGCCATGATCTTGGAGATGCTCCAGATAGGCCGTGTTAAAAATCCTGCGGTGAGTAATACCACGCCTAATGCGGCGAGTACACCTATTACCGATTGCCATTTACCGGCAGTGCTGTAGTGGCGGAAGATCTGTGAAACGATCACGCCTCCTAATACCAGCGCAGGCATTGCGCCGTCTGCAATGTATCCGAATACCCCCGGAGCCGCATCTCCATGTACCATCATACTGTATCCAAGGCATAACGCCCACGCCACTACGTTCACGATGAAGTTGCCTTTGCCCAGTACATATACCATGGCACTTACCAGGTAAGCCCAGCCTATCAATCCCAGTATGCCCCACCAGTAGGTAGTGAATCGTCCTTCGTCACCTCTGCAGATCCAGGCCATCATGAGGAGGGTAATAATGCCCACGCCTTTGATCACATATTGTGCGGTCTTAGGGAATTTTTTAGGGTATTGATTCCAGATGAAAATGAAGCAGATGCAGCAGATGATGTTCCATACGCCGCGGGGCATGCCGGTGGCTGCTGCGTTCAGGTTTTCTCCGTTTACGAAGAAGAGGCCCATGACCAGCAGGGCGATGGAGCGTTCTGCTACGTGGCGTATCAGTTGCCAGGTGGTGTCGCCTTTTTTGATGCGGTTGCTGATGGCGTAGGGGATGCTCATGCCTACGATGAAAAGGAATGCCGGGAACACGGTGTCCGCAAGGCCCATACCGTTATCCTTTGCTGCAGTGTGTTCCAGCCATGTGGGAATATCGTGGAGGGACCAGAGGTCGTTCACAAAGATCATGAGGAACATGGTGAGGGCGCGGGTGATGTCGATAGCAGCAATGCGTTGTGTTGCGGTCATTAGTTAGGGATTTCGTTTGCTGATCAAGATAGGGAAAATATTATAATTTTTTTTCACCACCACTAATCAACGGCTCTTCAAATACCCCACCACATCACTTATTTCCTTTTCTGTAAGATTATTACTGGCAGGATCAGGCATCAGGCTTTTATCCTGCTTTTTCCGGGAACTGATGTTCTTTTTATCTACTACATGCTTCTGCCCGCTAACATCTTTAATAACAATTGATCGCTTGTTTTCAGAGAGCAGGAAACCGAAAACGGTGGCGCCATCGTTGGTATTTACCAGCCAGGACTCATAACCGAATACAATCCCCGCACTGGGGTTCACGATAGCATCCAGCAGTGCAGCATTTTCGAATTTCTTCCCGATACCTGTGAGATCAGGCCCGATGCTGTTGCCCTTATCGCCCAGTTTATGGCAGCTGCTGCAGCGGGTAGTAAACACTGTTTTACCATTCGGAACATCCGCTTTAAGCAGCAGCATATCCGGTATGGAATAAGACTTGTCGGACCCGGGATGTTTAAAGTATTTGCCTGCCTGCATCCGGATGGTAGGATCAGTATTAAGGAATATTTTTTCTTCTATGATCGGTAAGAGGTCTTCGGGCAGGGTTTTTTCTTCCGCCATGCCGATGAGCAACTGGCCTCCCACCGTATCCAATGCCATTTGCTGTGCACGGAACCTTCTTTCGTCGAGCGGCTGGCGCTTGTCCAGGATCGTTTGTTTTTTCAATTTCATCTTTGCCAGTTTGCGCTCATAGTAAGGGTTCATATCAAGCGCCTTCCAATCAAGCAGGTCTACCCAATCGTTGCTCTGCCGGAAAGCCAGCCAGTAAGTGGCTGCCTCTGATATATCCGGCATGTTCTTTTTTGAAAGTGCCAGCATAGCCTCTGCTGCCGGTTTTGTGTTCACAAAGCCCAGTGCGGTTAATGCTGCCAGCCTGTCCTGCACAGTCAATGTTGTATCACCTGCTCTCGAGGCTAAAGCAGGTATAGCTTCGGGAGGATGCAACCGCCATGCAAGCGAGACCATTTTGCGGTTCCACTGAGCAGGAGCTTTTCCTTCTCCGAATATTTTTACGATCTCCGGGTAGATATCTGATTCATGCCCCTGCAAACTACTGCCCAGGGCTTCCAGGTACCAGCGGTCTTCACCGTCGTATTGTTTGATCAGTTCCAGGAGTAATGGTTTCTTTTTTTCGTATGTCCAGTCCCGTAGGGAGATGATCACTTCCCTTCTTACAAATGCGGAAGTATCTTTTATCATTGCCTGTGCATAGGGCAACATATCACGGCCTGTTTGGCGAAGCGCACGATAAGCCGTAGCCCTCAACTGAACATCCGGGTTTTTTAATACTTCGTCAACTGCTCCCAGTTGTGCCAGCAGCCATACTGCCCTTGCCCTGATATAGGGATTGTCGTCTTTCAATAGTGGCTGCACCAGCGGTATAGATGTTTCTCCTTTCTCGCGCAGGCGCGTAAACCCCTGGTTCCGCACATTAATGGCTGGGCTCTTCAAAGCAGCTATCTGACCTTCGGTGGTATTAATATCAATTTTAGGCGCAGTAAGTTTTTTGTTTTTGGGCACTATGCGGTAGATCCTTCCATATCCTACACTGTCATCCATTCGATGGGCGCCTACTACGGGATCATACCAATCCGCAATATAGATCGCACCATCTGTACCGATGGTCACATCACTCGGCCGGAACCAGCTTTCTTTTTTCTTGTTATTGGCAGTATCATGCCAAACATAATTGCCGTTGGAATTCAACACGGAGCTGATCAGATCTTCTCTTTTTCCCATGTCGTAGCCAGACTGATGGAGAGCAGGATGATAACCGAAGATCACATTCCTTCCGGCATCGGCGCTCAACAGCATCCCTAAGTAATCACTGCCTAACGCATCACTTTCATTCACAACAATACCTGTGGGTGCTCCTGAACCGGACCGGTCGCCTGCCGGCATCACTCCCGGATCTTCCTGGTGCCAGTGTGCGGTGAACGCTTCCTGCCCGAGGCGGTGATCTCCCTGCCAGGTACGGGTACCATCTGTACTGAAATAACCGGCATTACCGCCTTCCATGAGCCAGGTGGTCCTGCAGGCAATCACTTCATCATCGTTATCGTTCTGCCAGAGGTTGCCATAGGAATCAGGGATCACTTCGTAAGAATTCCTGAAGTTATGTCCTACTACTTTGAGGCCCTTTCCATCCGGTTGTACACGCAAGGCAAGTCCGCCTACCCAAACACAGCTGTCGTCACTTTTCATGTTGCCGTTGTTCTTCGTATTATAAGGTGAACCGCCGGTATAGATGCTGCCGGACCGCAGGGTCCATCCGCTTTTATCCGTTACAACATGTGGGCCTGCATTACCCACATTGAAATACCAGTTGCCATCCGGACCTGCATATACTGTATGTAATGAATGGTCATGATCGAGGCCGCCGAAACCGGTCAGGAAGATCTCCTTTTTATCCGGCTGGTCGTCCCCGTTTTCATCTGTGTACACAATGATATTGGGAGAGCAGGACACTATAATTTTATTCCCGATCACCGCAATGCCAACGGGCGCAATCAGGTCCTTGTCCTGCACAAAAACTTTGGAAGTGTCTGCACGGCCATCGCCATCCCTGTCTTCGAGGATCATTACGCGGTCTCCCTTTGCATGATACAGATGGGTGGCAGAATCGTTTCTGAAGTTGCGGTAATCCACTGCTTCCGTGATCCATATCCTGCCTTTAATATCTACATCCATATTGGTGGGATTGTAGAACAGGGGAGATTCCGCCCATAGCGTTACTTCAAGGTCACTCGGAAGATATAGGTCAAGGCTTTTTACGATTTCTTTTTTTTCGTTCCTGCAGGCAAGGGCAAAGAGGAAGAGTGCAGGCAGTATTTTATACCCGATTTTCATAGCGTGGTTCATTAGCTGTTTTGTGATTATTTCCCATCCACCTCTTTTTCCCAACCGGTATCTTTCAATGCCGGATCATTTTCTTTTTTCAGGAAGTCCGCTTCAGACAAAGAAGCTGCTTTCCATTGCAGGATGGCCTCGTTGGGCACCACCTGCACCGGTTCTTTCCATGAAGTGGATGTTTCATTATAGGCAAGGTTAGATTGCGAAGAATAGCAGGAAATAACAGACCAGCGGGGATGATCTGACAGGTTGGCTTCGGAGCGGTGCAGGATATTGCTGTGAAAGAAAAGCGCATCGCCGGGGGCCAGTTCTACATACACCAGTTCCATTGTTTTCAGCGCATTGTTCACCATCACCATATCCGCGCCCACCTGTTCACCGGCAAAGCCATGATTCACGCGGCCCAGCTTATGCGATCCTTTGATGACCTGTAAACAACCATTCTCTTTATTGGCCGCCGTTAATGCCACCATCACGGATGTAAGCTGGTCCGGGAACATAAACTGGTTTTTGTACCAATAGCCGTAATCCTGGTGCCACTCCCAGGCGCCGCCTACCTTTGGTTCCTTTTGCATGAGCTTGGAGTGGAAGTGGCAAACGGCAGAATCGCTATCCAGCAGCTGAGCTGTTCTGCTCACCACTTTTTCACTGCGGGTTAAATAGCCGAACACATCATTGCCGGGTGTGAACCAAAGGGAAAGTTTTGTTTTCTTCCCGGTCTGGTCGTTCAGGTCCAGCGCATTTTTTCGCATGGCGTCATCTTCCAGGGCCGTTTTATACAGCAGTGCAATTTCAGGTTGGGAAACAAGATCTTTTACGATGATGTACCCATCGCGCTGGTATTGTGTTATTTGTGCAGGGGTGAATAATGCTTCCATAACAACAAATTAGGGATTAAAGCACCGTAGGTTTACAACTATCTGACCTAAATAAACAACTTTTTTGACATTATTCTGCCCCAAGACCGCAGTTTTTAGTATTTTAATTACCATGAAGTCGCTCATTCAAAAACTGCCACTTTCTGAACAATCCTCTTTTGTAGCAGACCGTTACATCACGCCTTATTTTGAAACGCCCTGGCATTATCACCCGGAATATGAACTGGTGCTGATCATCCAGGGAAAAGGCCGGCGTTTTGTAGGTGATCATGTATCTGACTACAGTGAAGGGGAACTAGACCTTTTAGGTCCGAGCCTGCCGCACTGGTACCGGAAAGACGAAGGGGAAAAAGAGGGCGGCTCACTGGTGATCCACTTCCGGGAAGAGTTTTTGGGGAAAGACTTTCTGCAGATACCCGAGATGCAAAAGATCCTGTTGCTGTTCGAGAAATCGAAGACTGGTATGCACTTCGGCGCAGTAACGGCTGGCAGTGTTGCCCGAAAGATGGAGGCGTTGCTTTCCTGTACGGGTATGGACAGGCTGATGTGCCTGTTGTCTGTTTTGAAAGAATTAGCAGCGTCTACGGAATACACCATGCTTTCGAGCCCCGAGGTGATCGGGAGGAGTAACCGGGAAAACGACCGCCTGCAAAAGATCTTCGATTACGTACTGGCAAATTTTTCGCAGGACATCCAGTTGTCCGAAGTAGCGCGCATTGCCATGATGAGTCCTTCCAGTTTTTCCAGGTACTTTAAAAACCGGACCAAGAAAAACTTCTCCCACTTTGTGAACCAGATAAGGGTGGGGCATGCCTGCCGGCAGCTGATGAAAGACAATTTCAGTATCGGTTATGTTTGCCAGGAAAGCGGCTTCAACAACATGACCAATTTCAATAAGCAATTCAGGAAAGTGGTGAAGCTTTCACCTTCTCAATTCAGACAGAAGCACAGGGTGTGATTTAATTCCAGATCTCGTTATCCTTTGTGAAGATGATGGGTTCTCCGTCTGTTATCATAATGGTGTGTTCATGCTGGGCAACAAAACTTCCATCTTTTGCGGTGAGCGTCCAGCCATCTCCGTTCTCATATGCCCAGGTGGCTTTGGTGGAGATGAATGTTTCAACCGCTACAACGGAGTTCTTTTTAAAACGGGTCTTGTTGTATTTATCGTAGTAGTTGGCAATGGAATGTGGTTCTTCATGCAGGCTCCTGCCAATACCGTGGCCGGTGAGGTTCTTGATCACCCGGTATCCGCGGCGTTTAGCTTCCGTTTCTATCAGCCCGCCAATGTCTGCTATCTTCACACCACCATGTATATTGGCAATGGCGATCTTTAAGATATCCTTAGAGGCATCTACCAGCAGCTGATGCTGATGAATATCCTGTCCTAATACAAAGGAACCACCGTTATCCGCCCAGAAACCTTCCAGTTCTGCAGATACATCCACATTTACGAGGTCTCCTTCCTGCAGGATGGTCCTGCGGGTAGGAATGCCATGTGCAATTTCATTGTTCACACTGATGCATGTCCAGCCGGGGAAGCCATACGTCAGTTTGGGTGCGGATTTGGCGCCAAAACTTTCCAGTGCAGCCCTGCCAAATTCATCCAGTTCAGCAGTGGACATGCCCGGTTGTGCATAGTTCCGCATACTCTTTAAAGTGAGGGCTACTGCTTCACTTGCTTTTTGCATACCTGCCAGTTCTGCCTGTGTTGTAATTGACATGATCTTCTTTTTATAACCTGCAAGATACGAAAAAGAGCTGTTTTAGCCGCCGGATGCTGTGAGATCAGCACTGTGAAAGAGTTTTTTTACATTTGGGGTATTATGATGAACATCGTTTTAGCCAGTACCTCCACATTATCCGGCCAGGATTACCTGGCTTATCTGCAACCGGTTATGAAAGACCTGTTCGCAGGCATCTCTGAAATTATTTTCGTGCCCTATGCAAGGCCCGGCGGAATTTCTCACGACGACTATACGAAAAGAGCAGCCGAAGCGTTTTCTGCTGTGGGCATCCGTGTAAAGGGCTTGCATACGTTCGAAGACCCTGCTACCGCTCTCCGGCATGCAGCAGGTTTTTTCACAGGAGGAGGTAATACCTTCCTGCTGGTGAAACAATTGCATGAGCTGGAACTGATGGATGTATTACGGCATGAAGTAGAGAAAGGAAAACCTTACCTCGGAACCAGCGCGGGCAGTAATATCGGCGGTGTGAACATGCAAACCACCAACGATATGCCCATCGTGTATCCACCAAGTTTTGAAACCATGGAACTCGTGCCTTTCAATCTCAACCCGCATTACATGGATCCTATGCCTGAAATAAAACACATGGGCGAAACGCGGGAAACGAGGATAAAGGAATTTCATACACAGCAGGATGTGCCGGTGATCGGATTGCGGGAAGGGAGCTGGATAGAAGTGAAAGGAACTGAGATCCGTTTGCGCGGGGAGTTGAGTGCGAGGATCTTCAAAGCGGGAAAGGAACCCTACGAACTGCCGGCAGGTGGTAACTTAGCGATCTTGTAATTAGTATATATGTTGAGAATATTTATTGCCCTTACCTTATTAGGTTGCCATGCTTACGGGCAAACTGATATGAAAACCTATGCGGAAAAGAACACCGTTCCTGTTACAACTGTTGATCCTTCCATAACAGACTACAAAGACCTGAAGGTGATAGGCGATGCGATCGGTGACGCACGTATTGTGATGCTGGGAGAACAGGACCATGGCGATGCACCTGCTTTCCTGGCCAAATCAAGGCTGATCAAATACCTGCATGAGCAGAAGGGATTTACCGTACTGGCTTTTGAATCTGATTTTTTTGCTTTGAATGAAGGATGGGATGGCTTAGTTAAAAGCAAAGATTCTATCATCCCGTTCCTGAAAATGAATATGTACCCGATATGGAGTATGTGCACTTCCTGTTCCTCGCTTTTGTATGAGTATGTACCGGCTACTTTTCAAACTCCGCATCCGCTTCAGATAAGTGGTTTTGATAGCCAGGCGCTTTCTACTTATGCTGCAAGAAAAATGCGTGTAAAGCTGGATAGTGTGTTGCGGTTTTATCAATTGCCCATTACCAGGCAACCGGAATACGACAGCACCCTGTTCAAACTCTTTTCACAACTATATCAGTCTACAAGCGGATCAAATAAAGATACCAGCGGGCATGTTAAACGTCATCATTACCTGGTGGAGATCAGGCGGCAGTTACAGGAGAAAGTAACACCCACGGATTTCTGGCTGATGATGATGAATAACCTGATCCGGCAGAATGAACAATATCAGTACATTGCCTCAGATCGTTACAGGGCAATGAATGCAAGGGATGCGCAAATGGCCCGGAACCTTGCCTGGTTAGCGGATGTAAAATACCCCGGTCAAAAGATCATTGTGTGGGCGCATAATTATCATATCTCTAAATATGCGGGGCATTACCCGGAATCCTTCCTCAATAACATCGCCCCGATGGGACATGTATTTACGCAGGAGCTGCAACGGATGAAGGATACCTATATCCTTGGTTTTACTTCCTGGCAGGGAACCGCAGGACGCTTAGGTTTAAAAACCTACAAAGTGCAGGAGCCGGGAAAGAAAACCCTGGAGAGCTGGATCAACCCGGATTATGAACAGGCATTCCTGGATTTTCAGGCGTATAATGAAAGCAGGGGAGAAGAGGTGGAGTCTTTTCTGATGGCAGGGTCTTTAAAAGGAAATATGTTTCATTCCGTGCATAAAGCGATGTGGTCAAAGGTATTTGATGGGGTGTTTTATATTAAGACGATGTATGCCTGTGAGGGGATGAAGTAACGCTTAGTTTCCGGGATGTTGTAATTGTGGTACGCGCGTCAGGCTATCATAGTTCAGCTTTGTTTTAGGATTGGTTACACGGCTTAATTCCCGTAAATAATCCCATGCAAGCGGGTAGAATTCTGTCATGCCCATAAAATAGTAACTACGTGCTTCACCCAGTTCCGCATAAACCCTGATACTGTCTGTTTTATACGGTATTTCACCAATATCTGCAGCGGTTATTTCTTTAAACTGCGTAAGTGCCGCTAAGTAATTCCCCGTGGTGAACAGGTAACGGCCGGTCTTGTATCGCAGTATTTTTTTATTTTGATTGATCAGCCTGCTGGTATCGTTAAAAGTTTTTGCTTTGTCCAGCAAGGTATCTGCATACACTACCCTGTTGGTCAGTAATTCGTTTGGAAGCAACATTGCGTAACATGCTTCGTTGTTATAATATACAAGGCTGTCTACCTCCACACTGGCAGGGAAAGTACGCTTTATCCAATCTGGTGTGGCAGGAAAGTAAGTGTCTGTAGCTGTTAACTGAAGAATGATCACAATGGCAATGGCTGCTGTAAGGCGCGGCATTCTCCTGATAAAAGATGTATTGGCTTTTTTGAGCCGGGCTGCTAATTCACGGGCAGTGAAATTGTCCAGCAGATCATGTTTTTGCAGAAAGCTAAGGGTTTGTGGTTTGTCGTCATTTAGCCATTGGTACAGGATAGTTTCATTGATCTTTTTTTGCAGGTACAGCACAGAGCCTTCTTCTGGTTTTACTTCACTGTACAATGCCATGATCGCTTTCGCTGCTGTGCGGATGATCATTTCTCCTTCTTCTTCCTGCCGGAGTTGTGCCATCATCTCCCCCCGGTGTGCTGCATTCAAGATGCCTGTTTGCATCCATTCCACGGAAGTGAGCAGGAGCAGATTGGAATAAGTTACCAGCGGGCTGTTATTTTGCAGTTCCCACATTCGTTCCAAAGCTTTCCCTATAGCTAATGTAATATTCCAGTCCGGCTGATCTGCCAGGGAAAGCGCATACAGCCACATGAGCAGGCGGCGGTCTGTTGAGAAGAAGCTTTCATACTGGCTGATATCATTCTCCAGCGGAAATGGTGTGTAGGGCAGGTTGTTGTCTTCCCTTGGAAAGATTTGCCGCGAGGAAGTATCCAGCTCCTGCAGGGCCCGTAACAATCCTGCAATACCGGATGGATAAAGTGGTAAGATATTGAAGAGTGCTTTTTCCGGGGAAGACCAGTTGTTGCGCATGACGGGCGTAATAAGTGCCCGCTTTCTCCACATCTGCAGATACCTGGCTGCCGGGGCTTCCTGTTCCATGGCTGCATGGTGTACAGGTGTAAGAAGGCCATAACCAGTACCAAAGATCAGCAGGCTGAAATGACCATACTGCCTGTAAAGTGAGGAGATGGGAAAGGGCTGTTGCATGTCTTTCCTTTCACTGACCAGGAAAGGGTCCTGCCGGTAATAATACCGGTTACAATGGATGCCTCTTTCGCGGATGCAATGCAGCAGCGTATCAAATAAAATGCTTTGCTGGTTTAGCGCGCTGCCCAGATCTATCAGTACAATAAATTCCTGGTAGCTCTTTTGCTTTTTCATTTTAGGAGTGGGAAAACCTCCTTTGCGTATGGTATGGTAAATGGTATTCGGTACATCGATCGTGTTCCGCCGGAATGAATCCCCGGTGGTAAAAACAGTTCTGATAGATTCTTTCACACCGGCAAAAGAAATGTAATGAGACTTGTCTTTAAACGTAAAATTGGTTTTGCCTGTACGCCGTGTATTCAGGTCGAAAGAGCGGGTGATCTTCCGCTGCTGTGCCCGTTTTATAAGTTTTTGGATAACCAGGGCCAGGCAGAGCAAAAGTCCTGTAATGGCTGCTGATAGCAGGATTGCGATTGCCCAGAAAAGTGGGGTACGATCGTAAGCTTCTTCTGCAAGGGTGAGTTGGAGGTCTGGTAACCTGGTGCTGATAATGGCCACCAGGTGGAGTTCCCTGGCAGCTGTTGCTGTTACGCCGTTTTTATCGAAAACTTTCAGCTTTACTGTGTACTGGCCGGTTTGTGTATATATGTGTGTTATCTCATCGGGGGCCATCATGCTGAAAGTGGCTGTACTTCCATCTCCCCAATCCCATACATACCTATCCGTACAATGAAGGGTATCATAGGTTGTATTCGTGAAAGTAACATGAAATTTGTTATCAGTACTGGCTTCAATGTTGTAATGGAAAGATGGCTGAATATTGCAATCCTCTTTTCCCTGCATAACATTTACCGTATCATTGCTCTCCACTGGCGTTGCAGCTGCCATGATCGTACTGTCCGCCTGCTTTTTATCAGGAGTGGCAGGTGCTGTTGTGGTATCCTGTATATAAAGGGCCCCTGCCATTAATACCAGCATGAGCAGGGAATATTTATGTTTTCTAAGGAAGGGGATGAGCCTGTTTTTTCCCTGATGCGTATCTGCATCATCAAACTGTTTGAAATCGGCAATAAGTCCTGGCGTACGTTCTTGCAGGCTTTCTATCACCCGGTAAAAACGTTCCTGTTCTTCCGCATTGGTAACAAAGAGAGGCGCCAGTTTATATTTCATGGCCACCAGTTCTCCAGCATTACGCACGTTATAAAAACGAAGGAGCTTTTCCAGTTTAATGGAAGTGGCAGCATCCATGTGAAAGCCGGCCAGCTCAAGCATACTTCTGAGGTACAGGAGCAGTTCGTGCATTCCTTCTGTTTGCCTCGTGTCTTTCATTAACGCCATTTTTCAATAACCAGTTTCAGGTCTTCCTGGTGTTTTACCACAACGGATAAGATGGGAAGCCATGCAGCTTTGTCTGCAGGATCTATCTGCCGGTACACTATCATCCTGCATAAAGCAATCAGTTCAGCGGTTGACGGGATCTTTTGCCTGCAGATGCTTCTTAGTTCCCGGAAATATTCCAATACAATATCCTCCTTGTTTTGCAGGAGGTGTATTAATGCATGTTTCTCCAGGATCGTTTTTAATAACTGATCGTCCGGGAACCGGATATTAAAATATACACAACGCCGGAGAAAAGCTTCCGGTAAGTCCTTTTCATTATTACTGGTGAGGATGACGAGGATCCGCGCATCATTTTCTTTCTTATAAAAACGATTGCCAGCTTCTTTGATCTGGAAGCTGAAATGCTCCAGCTCATATAACAGGTCATTGGGGAAATCCCGGGAAGCTTTATCTATTTCATCTATCAGCACCACAGAATTAACAGGCGCATTGGCGGGTGGAAGATTCCTTGCAGGGACCGCATCGGGATACTGCGCGCTCATGCCGGCAACAATAGCGCTGCCCAATGCATTTAGTTCAATGTAATCACTGATCCCTGGGTTTTTTTCTTTCCTGATATTCACATCATAAAAATGCGTCATGGCGTCGTAGGAATAGAAAAGGTCTGTGAATACGCTGGTGCTTTTAGTATTGAAACGATAAGGTGTTTTATGGAAAGCGCCATTACTGATAGCATGCAGGTCCGCCGCCACTTTTTCTGCGAGTGTGGTTTTGCCGGTGCCGGGTTCACCTGTTAATAGTAATGGCTGGTCCAGGGCCAGCGCTACTTCTACGGCATCATTCAATTCAGGAGGGATTTCGTAAACGAAAGGGATATTGGGTTTGCCGTATTGAGCATATTGCGATAACTTATCTGCGGTTATATTTAACTGTTCCATTACTGGTTAGAATTTGTCGAGAATAAAAATAGCTTCTTTATAAAAACTGATGATCTCTACCATGTCATAGTCCTGCTTCACAGGATAATGCTCCCTGATCATATTCCTGCGTTCCGGGTCCCTGCCTTCCACAAGGTCAAGCCATTCCTCCAGGATATCCCGTTCTACATTCTGCAGGGCGGGTAATCCGATGCCTGGAAATGCACGTAGTATGATCTGCTGGCGGGGTATGATATCTGCACCAGGTTTAAAATAGTAAGAAATGAAAAAATGCACGCCCGGATAAGAAGCGGGATGATCTTTTAAAGGTTTCAGAAAACTCCCGAAAAACCAGTCGTAGGCAGCTTCCTGCCTGGGGTCAAAATCAGCGTCTTCTATCCTGCAGTCAAATACAAATTCCAGATCGTCAGAGGCATCCAGCTGGTCCAATACATCCCGTATGGTATAATTTTCCGCATCAATGTGATCCTGTTCTACGATATGGCATGCCCGGAATATATTTCCTATCAGCCGGAAGCTGAACATCCGCACATCTTTATCTTTCGGCATTTTAAAGAACAGCAACCTGCTTTGTTTGCCGGAAGAAGCAATGAATTCATAACGGTATCTGTCAATGAACGCATCCATTTTCTGTCTCTCATTACCGTGCAGGAAAAAACAACGGGGTATTCTTTGTTCCCTGATAGCATTTAGCTGATCTATCCTGTTGCAGAATATTTCCATGCCTGTTTTCCCGCGTTCCTGGATGATCCTGTTTGTCTGTTCCGTTTTCCTGATCCTGGAACGTTGTTGGTCCAGGTCTTTGAAACGCAGCGGAGCATCCGGAAAATATTTATTCCAGAGGCGTTCTATATTGTTGCCATTGATGAGGCGGGCGTCCAGTGCAGTGCCATCACTTTTTTTGTTCAGAAAATCCGCATAACCTGCAATACCTATTATTGATCTCCCCATTCCCAGGTCTACCTTGCAAAGTACGGGGGAGCCACTGCTGCCGGCTTCAAAAAAGAATTTGCGGGGATTGGGATCCGGGTACATGATGGTAGTGCCGGAACGTTTGTCTTCCACACCAAAATGGCCGGATACGGCCTGCATGATATAAGAGAACGGTGGATTATAGGAGAGTCCTTCAAATGTAATGCTGTTCAGATCACCTTTCAGGAACCATAGATCACAACTATGTTTGTGCAGGTTATCGGAGATATGGGAGGCATCCTGGAGTTCCAGTACGGCAAAATCGTTCCGCATAAGCAGGCTGAGGGGATCATGCCCGCTGGTGATTGCCGGTTGTGCTTCCCAACCCCATGCTACTATTTTAGCGGAGAATTTTGTTTCCGCCTGTGTTTCACTTTGCGGGAAAGTGACCGATACTTCTTCCGTTGGCCGTGCCTCAGATTGTAAGGGCCTGCCCAGTGCAGCATTTACTACATGGGCGCAGGTAATGATCCGGGAAGCATCCACACATATACCGCTGCCTACAGGGATTTGATCTTTTTTACAGATCTGCGCGTATAATTCGTAATAAGCGGGCGTTAAGCTCATGATCGTTTATAAAATCTCCTTTTTCACTTGGTGCTCCAGGTCAGCTTCAGGTTGATGGCGCCTTCTCCCTGGCCGCTGATCACCCAGCAATTGACAGCGCCGCTGAGTTTGATCCCAAACTCCAGCTCCACTTCTGCGGGCTTTTCTATTTCCAGGTTGCCGATGCGTTTTACAAAGGTTTTGGCGAAATCGAGGATGGGGTCCAGTGACCGTTCCAGTGAAGTAGTGGCTTTCGTCATTGTTTCACCTGCGTCTGCTGCAATAAATCCCCCTGTACCCGGCTCCAGCCGTACAGAACTTTCAATGTATACTGCTTTGTCTTCTACTTCAAAAAGGAATATCTTATTTTGGGACATATTCTATGTATTGGCTTGGGGGATTGGTTGATACATTTGAAATTAGCTAATAATATTCTAATTTAATGAAATTTCTATAACTTAAAGATACATTCCCTTATTTAACGATCTGCCCCATCTCATGAACGTCAAACAGATTATTTTACGGAGGATCAAAATTGTAAGTGGCTTTTTAATAGTCATTGCATTGCTCATTATTGGGAAAGTGCTGTATATACAACATGCACAGGGGAGGTATTGGCGTAATGTGGGGGATAGCCTGAATTTAAAGTATATGATTTTTGAGGCGCAGCGTGGTACTATCTATAGTGAGGATGGAAAGGTGCTCAGTACAACGTACAAACTTTTTGACATTCGGATGGATTTTGGCGCTGATGGCATGAGAACAAATAATGGCCGCGCCTTTAAGTCAGGAATAGATTCACTGAGTATCCAGCTGGCTGATCTTTTTCAGGACAAATCTGCTGCGGGATACAAACAATTCCTGATGGATGGATATAAGAATAAAGACCGGTATGCACTTTTGCAAAGAAAGATAACAATTGAAGAATACGAGAAACTTAGAACGTTCGCTTTAATAAGAGAGGGCCGGCTTGTAAGCGGCCTTGTTGTTGAGGTTTCTAATTACCGGTTGAATCCTTTTGGCCTGCTGGCAAAAAGAACAATTGGACTGGACCGTGAAAATGCGCAGAAAGTAGGCCTTGAACGTACTTATGACAGTGTACTAACAGGTGAAAACGGAACAGGATTAATGATGATAGACCGGGACGGCAATAAGATCCCTTATAAAGCCGATGATTACGTGAAAGTAAAAAACGGTCATAACCTTATTACCACCCTGGATATATTTATACAGAAGGTTACAGAAGATGCGCTGCTTAAAAGGATGCAGGAAGCAAATGCATACGCTGGTTGCGCGATTATTATGGAAACTGCTACGGGTAAGATAAAAGCGATAGCCAATCTTAGTAAACAAACGGATAGCACTTATATGGAAGACTTTAATTATGCGATATTTATGCATTTCCCGGGTGAGCTATTCCTTGTTGTGGACCTGATGGCTTTGCTGGAAGATAAGCAGGTGAAACGTGAGGCGTCAGGGCTTGGCCGTAGCAGGTCCGCTGGAGGTTCAGCCACTTCCACGTTTGCCTCATTTAAAGCAGCCTTTGAATATGGCGGTGGAGCAATTGCTATAGCCGCTCAAAATTATTATATGTCCAGGAAGGAGGAATTCATGAAACATGTGAGATGGCTAAAGTTGGATAGTCTCACAAATATTGATCTTGTTGGTGAAAGCATTCCGGAAATTCCGATAATCGTTAGCCGGGATTCTCAGCGGGCTCAGGCAGAAGAGATTATGTATAGGGGGGGAGTAAAAATAAGCCCGTTAGGCATATTAACCCTGTATAATGCTATTGCCAATAACGGGAAGATAATGAAACCATATCTTGTGAATGCCATTAAAGATGAAAATACAGTAGTGAAAACATTTTCCCCTACGGTAGTAAATGACAGTATTTGTTCTGCAGGTACATTAAAGATGTTACAGGAATGCCTAAAGGGTGTTTGCAGCAATGGTACTGCTAAACTTTTTTTTGGTAATACACCTTACAAAGTGGCAGGAAAAACAGCTTCAGCGAACTATTATGAATTTCCAGAAGCACCTTATGGTAAGCGGTTCCAATGCTCTTTTGCCGGATACTTTCCGGCAGAAAATCCGCAGTATACCTGTATTGTGGTAATTAAGTCTGTGACGGGTGAGCCCGCCAATAATCTTGCAACAGCAGTGTTCAGGGAAATTACAGATGCTTTGTACAGGGTATCTGGTAGCGGGAAGGGAAAACCTGATTATGATTTTAGGTAGCGATATGCTTTTTCTTATTTGGGCCTTCAATAGCTGAGGGATCAGCTAAATGTTTTCTTTCTGTCCAACTCCCTGTCTGATCCATACGGCATTAAGATTTTCAAGATTTGAAAGAACAATGAGGCGATGCGTATCAGCGGAATCTCTTATCGTATTACACTCAGATGTTTCTTTAATATATTGTTCTCTCCATTGTTTCGCAGTAAGACCAAACAATGCTAAATTTATCAAATCGGCTTCTTCTGCATAAATGTATACATCACTTTTTTGCGGAGTATCCTCCCAGGGGATAAGCTTTTCTTTTATAGCATCCGTATGAATTCTATAATTGGTAGCTGCTAAACTCCTTCTAAAGCTCCATTCCAGGTAATGTGTGTTACTCTCAATTTCCTTCAGCCTTTGGAATTCTTTGATCAGATATAACTTAAATGTCGGGTTTATCCATGAACCAAATTCAAAGGCAATATCTTTATGAGCATATGTCCCACCATAGCGGCCTGCTTTTGCAATTAAACCGATCGCATTAGTTTTGGCTGACCATTCTTTTACACTGATCTTAAATGAATTAAGACCTGCCTGACTTTTAATTACATCGGATTCGGGGGAATTAAAATTTTGATTCTGGGGATGAAATGTTCATCACTGCCGGGAAGCGTGTAGCCTATCAGGTTACCCACCTTACCCCTGAAAGTTATGATCCGCGTTTGTACGGCCATTACATTTATTTTGTACGAAAAATGCAGTGCATTGCATGCGTTTTATTTACAATGATTAAATAATTTTCATATATTAAAACTATTTTGTTAATGGTAAGGAATCCAAATAAAGGTTCATATCTTTGTCTCATTAGATGAGTCTTGATAGTCAATTGACTATCGCTATATATTTATGTATTATAGAATATGTCCTGCGGAAACCCAATAAAATCCAGCCTGCATATTTGTAATGCCATCTATATAGAACGCCCCTGTAACCTTGTTCTATCTAGAAATGAGAAGCTTTGTTTACGTGATTGTTCTGCTCCTGATGAGAGCACCTGCGTTTGCGTTATCTGATGATATGGATACTTTACCGTATATCATTTCTCACTATACAGATGAGAATGGTCTGCCTCAAAATAGTGTAAAGTTCATAGCGCCGGATGATGAAGGATTTCTATGGCTGGCCACGGAAAACGGACTCGTTCGTTTTGAAGGAGACCGGTTCCGTAATTTCAACAGCAGCAGCCGCATCTCTTATATTTACTCCAATGCTGCAAGGAACCAACTTTTTGCAAGAACAGACAGAAGGGAAGCTATCCGGGTAGAGAACGGCCGAACGGTTACGTTTACACGTAATCCCTCCACAGAAGACGATTATGAATTCCTGATGTACAGTGATACGTCTTTCATTTATCCTGTTAGCGGGCTCCCCAATCCTTTTGCAGAAGTGATCAGCCCCAATCATTTCCTGATCCCTGTGGATGCCCAGGAGTACTATATGATCGGTATGGACAGTATCAGGTTTGTCAACAAAAAGCAGGAACAATACCGCTTTAAATTCCCTATATCCAATCCCTGGAAATTCTTCACCATTGGGGACAGTCTTTATCAACTGGCGGACAACGGAGAGATCGTTTTTTTTGATAAAGACAAACCTGTGAACGTGATGGTGAGGGGTGACATCCTGCAACATCCTGCTTATCAAACCGGCAAAGCACATACTCAGTTGTACTGGAACTTTGTGGCGGAACAACTTTTCTTTTACCTGGATCAGCAATGTTACCTCGTCAATGTATTACCGGATGGTGCTTTGGAAACCACCCTGGTAGTAAAGGATTTTGATTTTACACAGCAATCCATCCTTTCTATTTATTATGATAACTTAAATAAGCGGGTATACCTGGGCAGCCGTTCTAAAGGATTGTTTGTTTATACCTGGAAGCAATTTCATCCTTTCAGAACAGGAGAAGGAGAGCGGGATGTGTATTATGCACAGGCGCCATTTGGTGATAACGGCATCGTAACACCGCAGGGAGTTTTATTTGATAAGCAGGGTAAATTTTCCCTGCTGCCCCTGTTCACGCAGGTGGATGAAGGGTATGATCATTACAGCATGCAGGTGGATAAGGCAGGCAACATCTGGTGCAAATTCGGCCATTACCTTTATAAAATAAATGCAGCCTGTACGGAGATACTGTGGTCCAGGGAATTCCATGACGATATCAACCAGCTCTATGCGGATACTACCGGCCGTTTATGGATCGGTGGTGAAAAATCCGGCCTCTATTATCTTTCTACGGAAGATGAAAAACCCGTACCGCTTTTATATACGGCCGCTATAAAGGATGCTTCCTGCATGCAGCTGGAAAACGCGGATACCATGTGGGTAGGGAGCGGCCAGGGGTTGTTCCGCATTCATATCAGCAAACACAAGATAGATACTATCAAAGGCATGGAGCAGGTGTATGTAAGAAGTTTATACATTCCGCACAAGGATGAAGTATGGATCACTACTTATGGGCATGGTTTCTACCTGCACCGGCAAAACAGGATAACTGCCCTGCCGCTGGACAAATTAAAGTACCTGGCCTTTACGCACTGCATTATTGGCGATGCATACGGTTACTTCTGGATCACTACCAATAAAGGACTGTTCAAAGCATCCCGCAAAGACCTGCTGGCTTATGCAGACTGGAAGCAGGACCTCGTATATTATTTCTACTATGGGAAAAACCAGGGTTTTTATACAAATGAATTTAATGGCGGATGCCAGCCCTGCGCTTTAAAACTCTCCAATGGAGATATCTCCCTGCCTTCCCTGGATGGTATTGTGCGTTTCTCTCCCGATGCTTTGAACCGCGACCTGCCGGTAAGGAAGTTATTCCTGGATGAAGTGGAGCTGGACGGACATACTTTACCGGCAACAGATACCATCAACCTGCCTAACAACTTCCTGCAATTCAAACTGCATATCAGCACGCCTTTTTTTGGCGACAACTATAACACACAGATCTTTTATTCTGTAGCAGGAGAAGGAAATGATATATGGTTGCCGGTGGAAAGCAGCCGCATCATTTCGTTCTCTTCCATGCCCTCCGGTACTTATCACCTGCGCATCCGTAAGATCAATGGTTTTGGCGCGAATAACTTTACGGAGCGGTTGATCGTATTCACCGTGGAGCTGGCCTGGTTTGAAACACTCTGGTTCCGGTTACTGATGATAGGGCTGTTGGCTTTGTCTATTGTGGCCTACCTGCGTTGGCGCATCACCCGCATCCAATACAAAAATCATTTGCTGGAAACACATGTGTCTGACAGAACAAGGGAACTAAAGCAGGCATTGGATTACCTGCAGGCTTCAGAAAATAAATTGCGCAAACAGACATTGATGCAGCAACGGCTGATAGCGGCTATCACACATGATATCAAAACGCCCATGAAGTTCCTCATGCTGTTATCAAACAACAGGAACACCGGCGATAAAAGTGCGAAAGCGGTATATGATGCGTTGTACAAGATGTATCACCTGGTGGAGAACCTCATTCAATATATGAAAACGCATATTAAAGGCGAAGGGGTTGTTTTAGAAGCAGTATGCCTGCATGATCTGCTGGAAGAGAAAGCCGGCATCTTCCGACCTATTGCCGCTGCAAGGGAAGTGGAGATCTTTAATAATACGGAAGCCGGTACCAAAGTATTGGTGAACCGCCAGCTGCTGGCAGTAGTGATGCATAACCTGCTGGATAACGCGGTAAAGTATACCACGCAGGGTTCTATCACTATTGAAGCCGTTCACCTGGCTAATGAAGTGCGCATTCATTTTAAAGATACAGGCATTGGCATGCAGCCTGTGCTGGCGGACTGGGTGAATCAATATAATGCTACGGACACGCAGGTGCATAATGGCATCGGCCTGCTGATAGTGATAGAACTCCTGCTGCTGATCAATGGTAAATTGAAAGTAACGCCCAATACAGATGCGGGAACAACCGTTTCAGTGATACTGGATGTAAATAATAACAACTAAAGCGGCGTACTGTACATCTTTACTTTTTCCAGTAATTCTACAATGTTGGAAATGCCCAGTTTTTCAAATACCCGCGTTTTGTAAGTGCTTACCGTAGTTACCTGCAGGTGCAGCATCTCTGCTATCTTTGCAACAGGAATACCTTTGGTAAGCAGGTTCATCACTTCTATCTCACGGCCGGATAAGTTGGCCAGTGGATTTTGCACTGGTTCCCGGTGTGTGTTGAGCATGTTCAGCATCTGTTCCCGTGTAGCGGCGCTCATGTATTTCTGGTGATTCAATACAGTAAGTATCGCATTCCTGATCTCATCTTCCGGGGAATATTTTACCAGGTAGCCATCTGCACCTGCCTGCATATAATTGATAGCAAACAGCTGTTCATCATATCCTGAAAAGATAAGGATTTTGATCTTGGGCTGCCGGAGTTTAACCGCATCTATCATCTGAAGACTGTTGCCGCCGGGAATATTAATGTCCAGGATGAGAAGGTCAAAAGGCTGTTGATCCAGCATCGTAATGACCTGGTCAAAGGTTTCTGCTTCCTTGATGGAAGTAGGCAATGTAAGAGTAGATATAATGTGCGTAACGCCCAACCTTACAATGGTATGGTCATCCGCAACCAGGATAGTTTTCATTTTTACATAGGTTATGTTGTCCGCCTTGCATCAGGCAGGCCCGTTAGAGCCAGTGAAACAAAAGTAATATAATTTAAAAACCATTGTCTTTTCTAACTATTTCTTTCTTCAAAGTAGAATTAATACTACATGGTAGGCGTACTTCCTCTATAAGTTATTAGTGGCCATATATATAGTTTCGCATTAATAAATCATGTGGACAGTTTAACCCTGCATGAACCCAGACGAACCATATTCCTAATGACCATAGTGAGCCTATGAAGAATTTAATACTCCTGGCGAAGCTGCGCGCTATGCTGCAGCCGCGTTACCTATTGTTGATCATTGTGAGTTTGCTTGTTGTTCCCTATGCCAAAGCTTCCGTTTTCCCGGTAACCAATACCAACGATGTTGGGGTGGGATCTTTGCGTCAGGCTATCCTGGATGCAAATGCGGCGGGTGCGGGCCCTCATAGTATCGTGTTTAACGTGTATGGCAATATTAATATTGCCACCAGCCTGCCGAATATTACGACCAGCCGGTTAACGATAGACGGGCAGAACAAGATCACCATCAACGCCAATAATACAGGTTCAGCTTTCTTCACTATACAAGGAAATGCGGTTACGGTGAAAGGTTTCACACTCCTGAACAATATAGGTATTGCCATGTATGTGCAACCTAACCTGGATAGTGTGACGATCGCCGATATGAAGGTGAATACTGCAGGCACAGCCAACCTCGATAATATAGTATATATAGTAGGCGCTACCAATCACCTCACTATACGAAATATCACTTCTGACTATGGTCTGGAAACAGTATCTGCGCCCCGCTTCGGCAGGGCTTTTTATTTTGCCACCGGTAAACAGATGAACCTGCGGATCGAAGACATCAGGATCAAAGGACAAACAGACGCGGGTGTAGAAACACTTACCATGTTTGCGGAGTTCAGCGCTACAGCTCCTGTGGATACAGCCACTTTTAAGAATATCACTTTTGCCACGCTGGATAAGGTTTTACGTGCTGGCAGTACTTTTAAGAATGTCACTTTTGAAAACACTTCCTTTGATGATTTTGTGAGCGGTCTTGATTATGCTTTCATGTTTGATGGCGTGGTAGAAAAAGTAACGTTTAAAAAATTATTCCTGGACCTTAAAAACAGGTTGGCTGCCAACCCGGAAAAGGACTATGGTATTTGGTTTGTATCCGCTGCTTCAGATATTGTACTGGATGAGGTAGATATATTGCAGGGCGGTTTTTACAACGTGCTGTTCAGCAGTACCGCTACAAATATTACGATTAAAGATTCCAAGATCAGGAACCTTCCTGCAACGCATAATGCATCCTCTAACCTTGTTTACTTCACGGGTGCCGTGAATGGACTGACTATGACGAATGTGGCGCTGGAATCAGCTCCTGTGGACCTGATCCAGTACCCGCTTTATTTTGGAAGCACGTTAACTAATTCGCAGTTAAATAATATTACGATAAAATATGCCCAGTTCGAAGGGATAACCGTTGTCGGCGCCATAACGAATGCGGTATGGGATGGTTTGAAGATAGAAGGAGTAAGGGATGGTATTAATTCGGTGGCGGCTGTAACAGGATTGGAGATCAAAAATTCTGTGATCAGCAGTAACCTGGTGGCAGGAACAGATGCCATTGAGTTCGGTGGTTCATTTCCCCGTACAGGTGTGAAGCTGATCAATAATACATTAGAAGGATTCGGGCGGTCCGGTCTGGTGGTCAATATGGTGAACCCTACGGCTAACTTTGAGCTGACCGGTAATATCATCCGTTCTAACGGACTGCATGGGATCTTCTTACATGCAGGGACCAATGTAACGAAGACAATTAATATCACCGGTAATAACCAGATCTACAATAATGGCGGATCAGGTGTTTATTCTCATACTAATGATAATACGCAGGGGATTGTCATTACCGGTAACAGTATTTATAATAACACTATTAAAGGAATTGAACTGGCGGCTGCAGCCAATGGTAACTATAAAGGCGCCAACCGCCCGGTGATCGTTTCATCTGCTCCTGCCGGCGCTGGTACTTATACTGTAAATATAACCATCCCCGTAATTGCAACAGATGCGGTGGGGGCTACTTATACAGTGCATGTATACGCCAACGAAGTGGGTACTACGCCCACCAGCGGACGGCAACTGGTAGCTACTTACACGAATGTGCCCGCAGGTACTTCCCCGCGTACCATTACCCATACAGGTACGGCTGGCGGATTTTGGACAGCCACACTTTCTTCTGCCAAAGGTACCTCTGAATTCAGTGAACCGATGGTTATTTCGATAATAGGCCCCGGTGGTGTGAACACCGGCATTGGTGCATGGTACAGGGGGGATATAGGATTGAGTAGTGAGGTGTGGGCAGATGTGAGTGGTAATGGGAAAAGTATTCCTGCTGCTCCGTCAAAACCTGTTGTGGATAGTGTGACAGGGATCAATTTCAATCCCACGGCGGTATTTACAGCACCACAATATTATGGTAAGGGTAATGCGGTAGATCCTGCTACTTCTGTTTTGGGTAATGGCCCTCTCACGAGTGTGGGTATTTTTAGTGTGGCACAACCTACAGCCATCAATGGCAGCGGCATCTTCTACCAGATGACCACAAATGGTTATCCGGTTGGCGCTTCTCCGCAGTGGTCTAATAGTACAGCCTTGTGGGACGCACCTTATGGATACCGTGTGAATGTTGCATGGGGTGGAACTCTTGGCCAGCCACAGGTGTGGAGTTTTGTGAAAACCACAACGAACATGAGCGTTTTCCGGGACCACAATACTGTGGGCAATACCAATGGAGCGTATCCGGGAACAGGCTTAACAGGAGGGAACTATGCTACCAATCTTGGTGTATGGCATGGCAGTGCTTATTTCCAGGGTAGCATACCGGAGATCATCATATATAAAGATATAAGTACCTTAACTGCCACGGATCGACTCAAGATAGAAAGTTACCTGGCTGTTAAATATGGTGCTACGCTGGATGGAACAGATTACCTGGCCAGTGATGCTTCCGTTATATACACCGCTGCTGCGAATGCCGGTTATGGCAGGCGCATTACCGGTATTGGCCGTGATGATGTTTCCATACTGTTGCAAAAACAATCATTGAGTCAGGATACAGGTGTGGTGACACTGATTGCCGGCAACACGATTGCACCCACTAACAAATTAAATAGTGCAACTATCGGGAACGATAAAGCATTTTTGCTGATCAGTGATAACGGCGGAACACTGTTATATAACCAGGCTGTTACTGCTGTTACAGCTA
Source organism: Chitinophaga sp. SYP-B3965 (assembly GCF_009647655.1). Taxonomy (GTDB): domain Bacteria; phylum Bacteroidota; class Bacteroidia; order Chitinophagales; family Chitinophagaceae; genus Chitinophaga. Next base: position 333,217 of record NZ_WJFD01000001.1, read on the forward strand.
CCCAGCGGATGCTGCGTGTGTGGAAGGTAGAGAAAACAGCTAACTGGGATGATGCTGCAGACGTTACTTTAGAATACCAGGGCGGTGGATCGGGCAGTTACCTGCTTATTAGCACAGATGCTGCATTCAGCACTGTTACCAAAGAAGTACGTTTAGGGGCCAATGGCGCAGCTACCGTGAAAGGTGTTGATCTGCCGGATGGTGCTTACTTTACTTTTGGCCGTAGTCAAAAGACCCCGGGTGGTGTATTGGCAGGTTTGCAGGCATGGGTAAAAGCGGATGAAGGGATTGTTGTGAATGCCGCGAATGTGGCAAGCGGATGGATGGACCAGGGGCCTGTAACCAGGAACTGGACTTCAATCGGTAATAACAACATCACCTGGAGTAAGGCGGATATTAACTTCAATCCTTCCTTTAATTTTACCACTACGTCTTATTTTTCAACGCCACAGTTTGCAGGAGCATTTACTGCGGGAGAAGTCTTTTCTGTTCAATATTCAAATATTCCCAATAGCGTTGCTGCGGCTCATTTCCCCTGGGAATTCGGGGGCAATAGCGGTACCACATTGCAGCACTATAATTATTCGAACGGTAATATTTATTCCCGCTTCGGCAGAACTACAAGGCCGGGCTTTTCATTGCAGGGGCTGGATATGCAGCGAGCGCACCTGATGAACAGCTGGAGTGCAACAAATGATATGGCGGAAGGGTTTGACGGTAAAGTGTATTACTCCACGAATGTAAATACGCCCTCCTTCTCCTTCCTGGCAAATAACTATGTAGGAGCCGGGCATCTTTCTGTGTTCAACGGGCACATCTCCGAAGTATTGCTGTTTGACCGCAAACTGACCGCCCCGGAAAGAACGCAGGTGAATAGTTACCTGGCGTTTAAATATGGTCTTACACTGAAAGACGCAGCCGGCGCCGCCACGGATTACATTGCCAGCGATGGCACTACCCGGATGTGGACAGCCGCACAGAATGTTGGATACAACAGGCGTGTTACCGGAATTGGCCTTGATGATAACGGTACCCTTAATCAGAAACAATCCGTTAGCCAGGATAGTGGTACAGTTGTGATTGCCCTCGGCAATGATATCGCTGCTTCCAATGGTGACAATACGAATACAATAACACAGGACAGATCTTTCTTTGTGTTTGCTGATAACGGTGGAACAGCCATGTTTAATACAACCGTGAATGCAGCGCCTGCCACGCAAAGGATGGCGAGAATATGGAAAGTGCAGAAAACTGCCTGGACGGATCAGAATGTTACTTTATCTGTGAATGATACAACGGATAACATTGTTCCGCAACATCTTCTTATCAGTAATGATCCTTCCTTTAGCAGCGGTGTGGTGGTATTGCCACTCACCAATGGAAAGATCACACTGAACAGCAGCCAGTTGGCAGATGGCGCCTACTTTACTTTCGGGATTTACCTGAAAGGTCCGGGCGGCGTTGCTGCAGGGATCGGTGCATGGTATCGTGGCGATTATGGTTTGAGTACTGCACAATGGACTGACTTCAGCGGCAGGAATATCAACCTCCGCCAGGATATTATCAACAACAGGCCGGGTGTACGCAATATTGGTACAAACTTTAATCCTGCTGCTATCTTTAGCGGTGCACAATATTTCGGAAAAACAGGTGTGATTGATCCGGCAACTTCTGTTATGGGTAATGACCTTATGCAGAATATTTCTGTATATAGTGCTGCTACAACAGACTTGCTGGCTGCCGCAGAAGCCGGTGCTCTATTCAGCCAGATGACCAGTAATGGATACCCGGTAATAGCTTCCTCTTATCACGGTAATGGAAATAGCTATTGGGATGCGCCTTATAGCTTCAGGCAAAATACGCCATGGACCGGCACTTTTGGTGCGCCCTATGTGTGGAACTTTACCAAAAGGCTGAATGGTATGGGTATTTACCGGGATCGTGCTACCCTGATCGCCGATAATACAGCCCGTGATTTTGCTGGCGGTAATGGCGCTAATTATGCATCTAATATTGGTACATGGAATGGTGGTGGGTACTATATGAGGGGTACTATTTCTGAAGTTGTTATTTATAAAGAGATAGGTACGCATTCTGCAACAGACAGACTTAAGATAGAATCTTACCTGGCACTAAAATATGGTACTACCCTTAACCAAACACCTGCATCCAATTACCTGGCATCGGATGGCTCCGTGTATTGGGATGCCACTGCCAATGCAGGATATGCACAAAGGATCACCGGTATAGGAAAGGATACCACTACAGCCTTACACCAAAAACAATCTAAAAGTGTGAACAATGGTTTTGTAACCATTGCCATGGGGAATGCAATTGCAGCCAGCAATGCTGATAATGCAGGCAGCATTACCAACGACAGATCTTACCTGGTATTTGGAGATAATAATGGTCTTACCACTTATTCCAATAACATTACAGGTATAACAGGCGTGAGCAAAGTAATGCCACGTACCTGGAAAGTGGATAAGACCAACTGGGCTGATCAGGATATCACATTAAAGATCCCTGATACCCGTCAGAAAACTTACCTCATCGTAAGTGCTGATGCTACGTTTGGTGCAGGTGATGCAGCTTATCTGATGACGGATAGTCTTGTAACCCTGAACAGCAGCAGCCTGCCGGATAACAGTTACTTTACTTTTGCAAGAGATCCATTGTCACCCAATGGTGTAAATGATGGCATCGCTTTATGGTTACGTGCGGATGATGGTGTTTCAGGTGGAGATAAATGGAGCGATTACAGTGGTTTTGATAATCATGCGTTGCAACCCGCAACTGCGAGCCGCCCTGTTACAGATGCAAGGGCTACCAACTTCAATTATGGATTTGTGTTTGATGGTACGAACGATTTCTTAAACATCAACACAACGCGGGTAGACCCTTCAAATGCTACCATTTTCACTGTTGCATCCGGTAGCGGATATAATGCATACAGAGATCTGATCAGCAGTGGAAGTACTATTGGCATGGAGTTCAGGATCACGAATACGGGCCTGACTAATTACCTGGAAACGGATGGCGTTTCCATTGCAGGGGGAGGAGGGCTGAATACCCTCATTCCTAACAGGCCGTATATTTTGAGTGCCACGCAGAATAATACCACCAATGGTATCAAACTGTACCAGAACTATGGGCTGGATGGTACGGGTACCAGCACGCTAACCCCGGCTACGCAAAACCTGATAGGCATTGGATACCGATCATTTGGTCCGGCATTTTACTGGTTAGGCAATATCAATGAAGTTGTTATTTACAATAAAGTATTAAATGACGGCCAGCGCCTGAAAGTGGAATCTTACCTCGCGCTGAAATATGGTATCACCATTAATCAAACAGCACCCACCAATTACCTGGCTTCAGATAGTTCCGTTTACTGGACTGCTGCAACCAATGGTGCGTTTAACAAACATATTACAGGTATCGGTCGTGATGATCTTACCCGTTTGAATACAAAACAATCACTCAGCCAGGATACCGGCTTTGTGACCATTGCATTAGGTAACGACGTAGCGTTGACCAATGAATTGAATGCAGGTGCTATCACCAACGACAAGTCTTTCTTCTTATTTGCGAATAACACCGGTGTTGCACGTTATGCGATACCTGTTACGGCAACTAATTCCAAATACCGAATGGAGCGGGTATGGAAAGTGGAGAAAACCAACTGGACTGATCAGAATGTTACACTGAAAGCTACTTTCACAGACAAGGATAACTACCTGCTGATCAGTACAGATCCTACTTTTGCAACCATTGCACAGGAATTGCCGGTGGATAATACTGGTAAGATCACCTTATCCTCCTCTCTGTTAGCACAAGGTTATTACTTTACTTATGGCTCTGATATCAAATCTCCGGGCGGTGTGGCCAATGGCCTGAAGCTCTGGGTGAAGGCGGATGATGGCGTGTTGCAAACAGATGGTTCTGTTGTAAGTTCCTGGTCTAACATGGCCAATGCTGCACCGGGTTATAAAGTAGAACAAACCGTTGCGAGCCTTCAGCCTAAGTTCGTTGCTGCCGGCAGCAAGCTGCTGAACTTTAACCCGGCGGTACTTTTTGATGGTGGGGATGAACTGAAGAATTTAACACCTGTATTGCCGAATACTTCTCCTTTCAGTATGATCGCGGTAGGGAAGGATACCCGTGCTGTTATCTCTGGATGGATGGCACCATTATCTATGGGTACAGGTGGTAATTCACCTGCTATGGACCTCGCGAAAGACGGGTACAGCCCCAATGGCTGGAATCCATGGATAGACGGGTCCGCACCTGTTGAATGGCCCGGAGGCAGTGCCTTATTATTTAATGGTAATACAGGAGGTACTAATCAACAGTCCCAGATCTTTGCATTGAGCACGGAGAATGCTTCTACTGTTGCTGTAGACAATATCGTGAGTTGGGTAGATGGTTACAGGGAACAAACAACACTGGATGCCAAACGGCAGGCTTCTATAGGAACGCAGGCGTATGTTGGTTCCAGCGGTACCCCGGGTGAAGGCTGGAATGGCCTGGTACCGGAAGCCATCATCTACGACCGTAATTTAACGGATGCAGAAATGCGTGCGGTACAAACATACCTCGCTATTAAGTACGGGGTGTCTATGGATCAGCGCACACCTGTTAACTATGTATTGAATGATGCATCTGTTATCTGGGATGCTGCAACAAACAGCGGATATAAGAACAATATAGCCGGTATAGGCCGGCAGGATGCTTCTGCATTGGATCAGAAGCAATCCCGTAGTGTGAATGCAGGTGCGCAGGTGGCCATAGGGCTGGGCGCATTGGCAGATAATAACATCGCAAACACCAACAATTTTACTGCAGATAGAACATACCTCATATGGGGTGATGATGGTACTTCCACTTTGTTTAAAACACCTTTAACCGGTCATGCTGTAGCCAACTACCGCATGGCAAGGGTATGGAAAACACAGATGACGGCTTCAGTAGGAAATATACAGGTAGCAGTGCCATTTGATGCATTGCCGAATGCACAGCAAACATTCCTCCTGGTAAGTAATGATGCTACGATAGACGGAACGGATCAGTCTTATCCGTTAACGGAGATCAGTGTGAACGGTGTGAAATATTATGCTGCTACAATTGCCGCAGCTAATGCACAGTATTTCAGCTTTGCATCTTCTATTAAAGCGCCGGGTGGTGTACCGGGTACAGCCCTGTGGTTGCGTTCTGATTATGGTACTTCTTCTACAACGAATAATACATCTATCGATACCTGGACGGATTTTGCTTCCAACCTGAATAATGTCACACAGGTTACGCCTGCCAGTCAGCCATTGTATCTGAACAATGCCGCTGGCAACATCAACTTCAACCCGGTAGTGAAATTTGATGGTGTTAATTCCGGTATGACGGGCGGTTCTATACTGAAAACCGATACTTATAATGCTGCCGCTGCTTTCCTGGTAAGTAACCAGGCAGCTGCCAATGCAGCCGTTCTCTTTACAGAACCAAATGTCACCGGCGCCAGTCCTAACTACTTTTCCCTTATGACTACCTGGTCCGATAATCTTGTTTACTGGGATGCTCCGTTTACAGGTAGCCGGATTTCTTATAATACGGGAGGCATAAATAACCAGACAATTCTCTGGACTACCACCAGCAATACATTGCTTCCTGCCAACAGGCAGGCTATTTACAGGAATGGTACAAGCATGGTTACCGGGAATGGTACAGCCGTCTTTACAGGCAATAACAGTACCTTCTCGTTTGGCAGAAACGGTGCCGGCGCTCCATACAATGGCCGTATTGGTGAATTGATCATTTATACCAGCGCTCTGACGCCAATCGAACAGCAAAGGATAAACACCTACCTGTCACTGAAGTATGGAACAACTTTGAATGCCGGTGCTACAGATTACCTGGCTACTGATGGCACCACCACGGTGTGGAATGCAACCACTAATGCTACTTATAAGAATAACATCGCCGGTATCGGCCGGGATGATGTGGAAGGTTTGACACAGAAACAATCTTCCAGCGTTAACGCCGGTTTACAGGTAGCACTCGGGCTGGGTGGCCTGGCAACAGATAACCCGGCTAATACAAATACTTTTAGTGCTGACAAATCTTATCTCGTTTGGGGTGATGATAATGCAGATACTGTATTTACCACCGCGGTAACACATCCTGATGCCAACTACCGCATGGCCCGTGTATGGAAAGTGCAGAAAACAGGAACAGTGAATGATGTGCAGGTAGCTATCCGCAACAGTGCAATAGTGATACCTGAAAGGGCATCGCTGCTGGTGAGTGATGATGCTGCGTTTACAACAAACGTAACCGCTCATACACTGTCTGCCCTGAGCCTGAACGGACAGGATTACTACAGCGCCATAGCTTCGCTCAATGATGGACAATATTTCACCTTTGCCACAGAACTGAAAGCACCGGGTGGTGTAACCGGTTCCACATTATGGTTGCGCCCTGATGTGGGAGCAGGCACAGGTACAGATGGAGAAGCGGTTGCTAACTGGAAAGACCAGGCTGCATTGGCCAACCATGCATTGCAGGTTACGCCGGCTTTAAAACCAGTGTTTGCAAATAATGGTGCAGACAATATCAACTTTAACCCGATCATGAAGTTTAACGGTGCGCAGGAAATGAACCTCGCATTCAGCAAACTGCCTTCCGGTGTAAGTGACCGTACATTGATCGGGGTAACAAGAATGAATAACCTTACCGGCACTAAATATATTCTTGGGTATGGCGCTGCTGTATTGAATCAGGGAGCAGGTATCCTGAGTAATTCCGGACAACCTTATTTCACAGTGTATAGCGGAGGTTTAGGTGGTGGAAGTTTGGTGGTGGGCAAACCAGATGTGATAGTAGGTACCTGGAAAAACAATGGCGCTACCCGTACACTCAGCGTATATAGTAAAATGGTGCAGCTGGCTACTAATGCTGCATTTACCGCCAGTACCGTGGCAGGCAACGCCAAGATAGGCAGTGGTACTTTCACTGCAACAGAATTTATGAACGGCGCCATTGGTGATGTAATCGTATATCCTGTTGAACTGGATGCTGTAAAACGCCGTCGTGTTGAATCTTATCTCTCATTGAAGTACGGTTACACCATGACCGGTAATTACCTGGCCACGGATGGAACCACCGTTACCTGGGATGCTACCGCCAATGGAGGCGCTTACAATAATAATATTGCCGGTATCGGTAAAGATGATATAGAAGACCTGCAACAGAAACAATCCCGCAGTGTGAATGCCGGTGAATTGCTGACAGTTGGTCTGGGTAGCATCGCTGCTACCAACACTGCCAATAGCAGTGCTTTTGCAGCAGATAAGAGTTACTTCATCTGGGGTAGTACCGCAGGTGCTGTTACCGCAAACAGTACAGACCTTCCGGGTTGTATCCAGGAACGCCTCACGCGTGAATGGAAAATACAAACTACTAATTTCGACAATACTGCGGCACCTGTAGATCTTGAATTTGACCTCACGGGCATCACCCGTTATGGTACCGCACCTGAACATTATGCTCTGCTGGTAGATAAAACCGGCAGCGGTAATTTCGCCGGCCTTTCTCCTTCCGATTATTCGTTAATTCCCGCAACTGCCGTTACTGGTGATAAAGTGAGCTTTGATAATGTAACAGGCCTGCCTGCCGGAGCTGTGTTCACCTTAGTAACACGTAATGCCGTTACACCGGTGGCTAAACTGGTAGCGGATAATACCACTGCTACCGCAGCCAGTTCATGTATCAATTCAGATGGCTGGTTGTATTTCAAAGACCCTGCTGATCCTGATAAATATATTGCTGCTATTGATCCGAATGGTAACACCATAGACCCTGCCCTGATCTCTGCAACCATTGCAGTAAACAGGAACATGGTAACAGAATTGGGTAAGAGCAGCGTGGGTAATGATTATGGTACGCAACTGATGCGCCGTATGGTGCAGATCGCTTACACAGGTGGTTCGCTTACCGTGAATGGTGGCGTTAAAGTGCGCCTGTTCTGGAACCCTGCAGAAAAAGCAGCTGCAGAAAGCGCGCTGACTGCACGTGGTGTAACCGGAGCGCAAACATGGACCTGGTACAAACATACCGGCGATGTGACCGCTACACTGGCAGACCTTACTGCAGGAGGATTAAATAATATTACAATACTTTCTCCTTCCACCGGCGTTGCAGACGGCGTGGATTATGTGGAGTTTAACAGTATACAGGACTTCTCTGTATTTGGAGCAGTAACTACTGCCAATCAGATCCTGGGCATTACCAAAGTGCAGGATGGTACAGAAGGAACTGCTGATGGTTCATTCAGCATATCGCTGCCTGCAGGACTTACCGCTACAGAAGATGTGACCGTTAATTACAACGTATCAGGTGTTGCTGTGAATGGCACAGATTACACTTCACTCAGCGGGACAATTATACTGCCTGCAGGAAGTAATGGGGTGACATTGCCTATACCTGTAACAGATGATAAAATTATAGAACAGACAGAAACCGTTGTGGTTACATTGAGCAACGGGATCGGAAACACCAGTGCAAGCGCCTATACTATAAACAGTACACAGGGGAATGCGAGCCTGGATATTATTGATAATGACAGTAATGATCCGCTAAGGACCGTTTTGAATATCAGCAGCGCAGGTAATGCAACGGAACCATCAACAGATGGTGCGTTTACCATTAGCCTGCCAACAGATGTAACGGCGGCGGAAGATATTACAGCTACCTATACAATTGGCGGAACAGCTACAGCAGGTGGAGATTACGTGACACTTTCCGGTACGGTATTAATACCTGCCGGGCAGAACAGCGTGCCTATACCAGTAGTGGTATCCGATGATCAGGTGATAGAGAACCTGGAAACAGTGATCCTGACAGCCACAGGTGGCTCTTCTGCAACTTTTGCCTTCACAGCGGGTACTGGCGCAACGGTGAATATTACGGATGAAGATAATACCCCTGCAAATCGTGTGATAAGCGTTACTAAATCTGCTGACGCATCAGAGCCTTCTACGAATGGCGCATTCCGTGTAAGCCTGCCTTTCGGAGTGAGCGCGTCAGAAGATATTACTGTGAATTATACGATCGGAGGAACGGCTGGTAATGGTACGGATTACACGACCCTTAGCGGTACGGTTATCATTCCTGCCGGTCAGAACGGTGTACCTGTAGATGTGACGCCGGCACCCGATCAGATCATTGAGAATACAGAAACAGTTATACTGACTGTTACAGGTGGAAACAGCACCAGCTTTAATTTTACTGCTTCCCCAACAGCTGCAGCTGCTACTGTGAATATTGCGGATGATGACAATACGCCGGCTAACCGTGTTATAAAGGTAGTAGTAGCCCGTGATGGAGTTGAAGGCGGTGTTGGTTTAAGGTTTGATTTTGTATTACCTGCGGGGATCAGGCTTTCAGAGAATGTAACTATAAATTATACCGTAAGCGGTACCGCAATAAAGGGTACAGACTATACTCCTAATCCCGGACCTCATTTTAGTGGCACAGCCACCCTTACAACAGGGACTATGGGCGGTGTAAGTACAATAGCTAGCGTAGTAGATGACCAGATCATAGAAGGCACAGAAACAGTGGTGATCACTATCAACAGCGCTTCTTCCGGCAGCTTCACCTTTACCGCTGATCCTGTTGAAGGTAGTGCTACTGCTACGATCACTGATAATGATAATACAGCTGCTGACCTTGAGCTTTCTGTCACCAAATCAGCAGATGCGGTGGAGGCTGGTACCAACGGAGGCTTTAACATCAGCCTGGCAGGTGGTAAAACAGCTACAGAACCTGTTACCGTAAATTATACCATTACCGGTACTGCTGCCAGCGGTACTGACTATACTACCATACCTGTTAGTGTTGTGATCCCTGCCGGTCAAAACAGCGTACTTGTACCGGTAGCGGCGATAAACGATAACATTATAGAGTTAACAGAAACGGTGGTATTAACAGTCACCGGTGGTACATCCAGCAGCTTTGTTTTCACGCCCGGCGCAGCAAACAGTGCTACTGTGAACATTACAGATGATGAAAATACACCGGCGAACCTTCGCGTAAGGGTACTGCCTGACCGCGATGGGGTTGAAGGGGGGGCGAGTATCAGGTTCAATTTCGCATTGGCTCCGGGAGTTGCAAGCTCTGAGACAGTAACTATACATTATACGATAAGTGGTACCGCAGTAAAGGGCACTGACTATGATGGTATGACCATATCGCATTTTAGCGGAACAGCGGTCATTAACTCCGGCAGCACGTCCACTGTGGGACCCGTGGTAGATGACAAGATCATAGAAGGCGACGAAACCGTAGTGATCACTATCGATGACGCCTCTTCCGGCAGTTTTACCTTTACCCCTGATCCTGTTGAAGGTAGCGCTACACAAAAGATCATTGATAATGATAACATACCGGCTAACCTCCAGCTTTCCGTTACTAAAACAACAGATGCTGCAGAACCGGCTACCAATGGTGCATTCAGCATCAGCCTGCCAGCCGGTGTAACGGTAACAGAAGATGTTACCGTGAACTATACAACAGGTGGTACAGCCACAGGTGGCACTGATTACACTGCGTTATCCGGAACGGTAACCATCCCGGCAGGTTCAACCAGCGTGCCGGTACCTGTAACCCTGTTGCCTGACCAGATCATAGAGAATACAGAAACTGTGGTACTCACGTTAACCGGTGGCACATCTGCCAGCTATACATTCACGGCCAGCGCTACCAATGGTAATGCCACGGTGAATATCACAGATGATGATAACACAGCGGCTAACCGTAAACTGAGCATCAGCAACACAGGAGATGGAGCAGAGCCTTCTACGAACGGTTCATTCAGCATCAGTCTTCCAGGTGGTGTCACTTCATCAGAAGATATCACAGTGAATTACACCATCGGCGGTACTGCCACCAATGGTGCAGATTATACAACGCTGTCCGGCACCGCAGTAATCCCTGCCGGCCAGCCTTCCGTTCCTGTTACCATAACGGTAACAGACGACGCGACCATAGAAGTCACAGAAACGGTAGTGCTGACAATCACAGGTGGCACATCTACCAGCTTCGCTTTCACACCTGACGGTACGAATGGCAATGCCAGCATAAATATTACCGATAATGACAACACACTGGCTAATCGTACACTGACCATTGAGAAAACAGCAGACGCAGCAGAACCTGGTACCAATGGCGCCTTCATTGTGAGTTTGCCTCTCAATGTATTGGCTGCTGAGGATATCACCGTAAACTATACTATTGGCGGAACTGCTACCGGTGGAACAGATTATGCTTCCTTAAGCGGTACGCTGACCATTCCTGCAGGCCAGAACAGTGCAGCCTTACCAGTGGTGAGTATGATCGACGATCAACTGATAGAGTTAACAGAAACAGTAATGGTAACACTCACGGGCGGTACTTCCACTAGTTTCAGCTATGTTGCCAGCGCTACAGATGGCAATGCCCAGGTGGATATTACTGATGATGATAATTCGCCTGCTAATAACGTACTCAGCATTGAGAAACTGACGGATGCAGAAGAGCCTTCTACTGATGGCACTTTCAGGATCAGCCTTCCAACGAATGTAAGGTCTGCCGAAGATATCACCGTGAACTATACAATTGGAGGAACTGGTACTAACGGTACGGATTATACTACTTTAAGTGGTACTGTATTATTACCTGCGGGCCAGAATTCCGTATTGCTGCCGGTAGATGTGATAGATGATAAGATCATTGAGAATACAGAAACAGTTACAATAACTATCAACAACAGTTCTTCTGCCAGCTTCGCCTTCACGCCAAGTGCTACCATTGGCAACGCAACTGTTGATCTCATTGATGATGATAATACACCTGCCAATAAAGTATTAATCGTTACTAAAACAAGTGACGGAGCTGAGCCAGCTGTGGATGGTGCATTTAGTATAGCACTACCAGCGGGCGTAAGTTCATCTGAACCGGTTACGGTGAATTATACCATCAGCGGTACCGCTACAGGAGGAACAGATTACACCACATTGACCGGAACGGTGACATTAGCCCCCGGCCAGAACGATGTACCCATCCCGGTAGACGTGAACGATGATGCATTTGTGGAAAACACAGAAACAGTGATCCTGACCCTCACAAACGGTGCTTCCACCAGCTTTACATTTACCGCCAGCACTACCAATGGTAATGCTACGGTGAATATAGGGGATGAAGATAATACGACAGTAAGCCGTGTGCTCAGCGTGTTCAATGATGGCGATGCTGCAGAGCCTGGTACCAATGGTGCATTTAAGATCAGCTTACCACCTGGTGTATTCTCTTCTGAAGATGTGACGGTGAACTATGTTGTCAATGGTAGTACGGCATTAGGCGGAGTGGACTACACAGCCCTGAGTGGCAGTGTGATCTTACCTGCTGGTCAGAACAGCGTGCCGGTGCCGGTAATTGTTAGTATTGACGACATCATAGAAGGTGATGAATATGTAAACCTCACCATCACAAACGGAACGTCCGCGAGCTTTGCCTTCACTGCCAGCCCTACAGAAGGTACTAACATAGTGAATATTGCAGATGATGATAATACCGGTACCAACCAGGTACTGACGCTTACTAAAGCAGCAGATGCGGCAGAGCCCGGAACAAACGGAAGCTTTAGGATCAGCCTTCCTTTGGGTGTAACATCCGCTACAGATATCGATGTAACTTATAATATTGACGGAGGAAGTTCAGCTACACCAGCTTTAGACTACCAGCCGATCACCGGAACCATTATTATCCCTGCCGGCCAGAACAGCATCGCTGTACCTGTGAATGTAGTGGATAACCTGATGATAGAACCGGCTGAATCCGTGATCCTGAATATCACAGCAGGTACCGGAACGAACGGATTCGCTTATACCGTAGCCGGAGGTGGGACCGCTACAGCAGACATTACAGACAACGACTTTGTAACGAACAGCAAAGTTGTGCTGATCACTAAAGTATCTGATGCCATAGAGGGAGGAGCACATGGGCAGTACAGGATCTCCCTGCAGCCAGGCATCACCAGTTCAGAGGATGTAGTGGCTACCTTTAACCTTACCGGTAGTACTGCTATTCCTGCAGATTATAATCTCCTGGGTTTAACCGGCGGTAACATTGTAATACCTGCAGGCGCTAATTCTGTAGTGATAGATGTAGATGCCATTGACGATGCCAGTGTGGAAGGTCCGGAAGATGTGACGCTGAACCTCACCGGCGCTAACTCTGCCAGCTTTGCCTTTACAATTGATCCTGCCAGCAGCGGCGCCACGGTAAATATTGTGGATGCCAACGCAGCGAGCAGCACCCTGTTGCAGGTGATCAAAGTGGCGGATGCAGGTGAACCGCTGGCTAACACCACCTTTAATATTGAATTCGCCGGGGCAGCAACTTCTGCATTCCCTGTTACAGTAGGATATGTTGTAAGCGGAACGGCGTCCTCCGGCCTGGATTACCAGTCATTTGGCACCATCATCATTCCTCCCGGCACAAATAGTTTGCCCATCCCTGTGACGGTAATAGATGATGAGGTGATAGAGCCAACGGAAACAATGACCTTCACCATCCTGTCCGGCAGTGCGCTGGATGGAGGTGGAAATGCTTTCATCTTCCCGCCTGATCCGGCCAACGATGACATAACAATTGATATAACAGATAATGATGCGTCGGCCGCTAACCAGGTGCTAAAAGTCGTGAAGACCACAGATGCAGCAGAACCAGGTACTAACGGCGCCTTTACGGTTAGCCTGCCAGGCAATTATGTAGCTTCCAGCGACATTACATTGATTTATTCACTTACAGGCAGCGCTACCGGTACTACGGACTACAATGTGAACACCATTGTTCTGCCAGCGTACACCAATAGTGTGTCTATTCCGGTAGAGGTGGTGGACGATCTGGTGATTGAAATGCCTGAAACCGTGACCCTCAACCTGGGGACCAGCACAGATGCCAATGGTTTTAGTTATACAGCAGACCCAACAAACGGTGCCGCCACAGTAACAATTGCGGATAATGATAATACGCCCGCCAATAAAGTATTTGAAGCAGGTATACTCGGCGATGGGGAAGAAGGTGGTGCGAACGGTCAATTTATTCTCGGCTTCTACAATGGTTACATTTCATCAGAAGAAACCACTGTTAATTATACGATCTCTGGTACAGCTACCGACGGTACTGACTATACTATCATGACAGGTACTGCCGTAATACCAGCCCTTAATGGCGGCGTAGTGGTGAATGTTTTTGTGACAGATGATGAGATGATTGAAGGAAATGAAAGTGTAGTGCTCACTATCACCGATGGTTCGTCCACCAACTTTACCTATACACCTAATGGATCAAATGGTACAGCAACGGTTACGATCATTGATAATGATGCTACCGCAAGTAACCAGGAATTGACCGTGGCCCAAACGGCAGATGGTGTAGAAGGTGGTGCCAACGGTGCATTCAGCATAAAACTGCCCGGAACAACAACGGCAGCAGAACCGATCACGGTGAATTATACGATCACGGGTACTGCTACACCAGGCAGTGATTATACAGCACTCAGTGGCACGATCGTCCTGCCTGCAGGACAAAACAGTATTCTTGTACCGGTAGGAGTGGTGAACGATCTGTTGATAGAGAATGCAGAAACAGTAATACTTACATTAACAGGTGGTACATCTGCCAACTTTACTTACACGGGCAGCAACAGTGCAACCGTGAATATTGCTGATAACGATAATACCACAAGTAATAACTCACTGAGGGTTGTCAAAACAACGGATGCTGCAGAACCGGGTACGAATGGTGTATTCACCATCAACCTGCAGGGAGTTGGTATTAGTTCATCGGAAGATGTTACCGTGAATTATACGATCACTGGTACCGCTATATCCGGGGTTGATTATACTATACCAGGCAGTATTGTGCTGCCCGCAGGGCAAAACAGCGTGCCCGTAAGCGTAGCAGTGATAGATGACAGACTGATAGAGCCATTAGAAACAGTGATCCTGACGCTGACGGGCGGTACTTCTACCAGCTTTACTTTCCCTGTCACTGCCAGCCCAACTTTCAGTCAGGCCACCATGAACATCACAGACAATGATAATACAGCTGCTGATCGCGAGATCAGTGTGATCAAAACTGCTGATGCTGCAGAAACTACGCCTGTTTCGGCTGGTGGATTCCTTGTAAAACTGCCCGATGGAGTGACTGCATCACAGGATGTTACAGTGAATTATACGATCGGTGGTACTGCCACAGGTGCTGCTGACTATGTAGCCTTGACGGGTACGGTTATCATTCCGGCAGGTCAGAACAGTGTAGCCGTACCGGTGACTGTGGCTGATGATGATCTTATAGAGAATCCGGAAACAGTTAGCATAACTGTTACAGGTGGAACGGGTGTTGGTCTAAGTTTTACAGCTTCTTCAACAGCATCTGCTACCATGAATATTACGGATAACGACAATACGCCGGCTAACCGTACCATAAGAGTTCAGGTAGCGAATAATGGAACGGAAGGTGTTCCCGGCACTCCTGGTGGGGTAAGGATCAATTTCCTCCTGCCTCCGGGGGTTGTCAGCTCTGAGCCAGTGGATATTCATTATACGATAAGTGGTACCGGGGTATTAGGAACAGACTATCTTCCTTTTAGCGCAATTCCGCAACATTTCTCTGGAACCATCACTATGTCATCAGGCAGTAGTCTTGTTGCCATGGCCAGTACTACTGTGGATGACCAGATCATAGAAGGTCTGGAATCGGTAGTGATCACTATCACAGGTGCTACTTCCGCCAGTTTCACCTTTACCCCTGATCCTGCTGAAGGCAGCACAACTGCTACCATCACTGATAATGATAACACGCCGGCTAACCGCGAGCTTTCTGTCACTAAAACAGCAGATGCATCAGAACCTGGTAACAACGGACAATTCAGTGTTAGCCTGCCAGCAGGTGTAACAGTTACAGAACCTGTTACCGTAAACTATACTATCACGGGTACCGCCACTAACGGTACAGACTATATTACTTTGCCTGGTACGGTAACCATCCCTGCCAACGTAACCAGCATACCGGTGGATGTAACCTTGTTACCTGATCAGATCATAGAGAACTTAGAAACAGTGATCCTGACGATAACAGGTGGTACGTCTCCAGGTTATACGTTCACACCAGGTGCTACGAATAGTGCTACCGTGAATATTGGCGATGATGATAATACCCTGGGCAATAACGTACTGACCATCACTAAAACCGCCGATGGCGCAGAACCAGGTACGGATGGCGCATTTAGCGTAAGACTGCCTGCAGGTGTAACCGCCTCAGAAGATATCACCGTGAATTACACCATAGATGGTACCGCTGCAAATGGTACGGATTACACCACACTGACCACATCGGTGATCCTACCTGCCGGTCAGAACAGTGTACCAGTACCTGTAGAGGTAACGGAAGACCTGGCTATAGAAGGCAATGAAACGGTGACCCTGACATTAACCGGTGGTACATCTACCAGCTTTACTTTCACTGGCACTACCAGTGCTACAGTGAATATCAGCGACGATGATGATATCCCGGCTAACCGTGTTGTGAAAGTAGTATTCACGCAGGACGGGACTGAGGATGGTGCCCTTATAAGGATGCGTTTCGAATTGCCTGCAGGGGTTATCAGTTCTGAGGCTATAACAATAAATTATTCAAAGAGTGGTACCGCAATATTTAACACCGACTATAGAGGCGTAACACTGGCGCAATTCAATGGGTCAGCCACTATATTCCCGGGTAATAACAGCAGCACCCTCTATGGTGGTGTGGTGATAGATGACCAGATCATAGAAGGACCTGAAACAGTGGTGGTTACTATTACGAACATAACTTCGTCCGGCAGCTTCGTTTATACGGCTGATCCTGTTCAGGGTACTGCTACGACTACCATCGTTGATAATGATAATATAGCGGCCAACCGTGAGATAAGCGTTACTAAAACAACAGACGCATCAGAACCAACTAACAACGGTGCATTCAGTGTGAGCCTGCCAGCAGGGGTAACTGCCTCAGAAGATATCACGGTAAATTATACGATATCGGGTACCGCTACTAACGGTACAGACTATACTACTTTACCTGGTACAGTGATCATCCCTGCCGGTTTAACCAGCATCCCGGTAGATGTGAGCCTCTTACCTGACCAGATCATAGAGAACACAGAAACAGTGATCCTGACAGTAACAGGTGGTACTTCTGCCAGCTTTACGTTCACAGCGAACACTACACCTGCTACCGTGAATATTGGTGACGATGATAATACCCTGGCCAATAATGTACTGACCATCACTAAAACTGCTGATGCCGCAGAAGCTGGTACAGATGGTGCATTCAGCATCAACCTGCCAGCAGGCGTAACTGCATCAGAAGATATCACCGTGAATTATACCATAGGTGGTACCGCCACAAATGGAACGGATTACATCACAATGACCACATCGGTAGTTATCCCGGCAGGTCAGAACAGTGTACCGGTACCAGTAACGGCATCGCCTGACCAGGTGGTAGAAGGCACAGAAACGGTGATCCTGACATTAACCGGTGGTACATCTACCAGCTTTACCTTCACCGGCAGCGTCAGCGCTACAGTGAATATTAGCGATGATGATAATATACCGGCTAACCTTGTACTGAGCGTTACTAAAACAGCGGATGCATCAGAACCTGGTACCAATGGCGCATTCAGTGTGAGCCTGCCATCAGGCGTAAGCGTATCGGAAGCTATCACCGTGAATTATACCATCTCAGGTACGGCTACCAATGGTACAGACTATACTACCCTGGGTGGCACGGTGACGATCCCTGCCGGTCAGAACAGCGTGCCTGTAGATGTAAGCTTGTTGCCTGATCTGATCATAGAAGGCACAGAAACGGTGATCCTGACATTAACGGGTGGTACATCAACCAGCTTTACCTTCACCGGCAGCACCAGCGCTACCGTGAATATCTCAGACGATGATAATACAGTAGCCAACCGTGTGATAAGCGTTACTAAAACAGCTGACGCAACAGAACCTGGTACCAACGGCGCGTTCAGCGTTAGCCTGCCAACAGGCGTGAGCGCATCGGAACCTATCACGGTGAATTATACGATCACGGGTACGGCTACTAACGGTACAGACTATACTACCCTGGGTGGTACAGTGGTCATCCCTGCCGGTTCAACCAGCATACCGGTAGATGTGAGCCTGTTGCCAGACCTGATCATAGAGAATACAGAAACGGTGATCCTGACATTAACCGGCGGTACATCTGCCAGCTTTGCCTTCACTGGCAGCACCAGCGCTACGGTGAATATCAGCGATGATGATAATACGCCGGCTAACCGTGTATTAAGCATCAGTAATAATGGCGATGGATCTGAACCATCCACGAACGGGGCCTTCAGCATCAGTCTGCCCGCAGGCATAAGCGCATCAGAAGCCATCACCGTGAACTATACTATTACCGGCACCGCAACCAATGGTACAGACTATACCACTTTAGGTGGTACGGTGACTATCCCCGCTGGTGATAACAGTGTACAGGTTCCTGTAACCGTAATGAATGATCTGGTTATAGAAGGTACTGAAACCGTGATCCTGACATTAAATGGTGGTACATCTTCCAGCTTTGTCTTTACCGGCAGCACCAGCGCTACCGTGAATATTGCAGATGATGATAACTTACCGGCTAATCTTATTCTGAGTGTAGCCAAAACAACAGACGCAACAGAAACAGGTACAAACGGCATCTTCACCATTAGCTTACCTAACGGTGTAACAGCTACGGAAGCGATCACCGTAACCTATAGCATTGCCGGCACAGCGGCAAGTGGTACAGACTTTACCGCTCCTGCTACTACAGTAGTAATACCAGCCGGTCAGAACAGCGTACCGGTGACGATACCTGCAATAGACGATAAGATCATAGAGAATGCAGAAACAGTAGAGTTAACAATAACCGCGGGTACTTCCACCAGCTATACATTCAGTGCAAGCCCTGTAAATGGTACTGCTTCCCTGGATATTGTTGATGATGATAACACGCCGGCTAACTTTACCTTGACGGCAGTGAATAATGGCGATGCAACAGAAGCGGGGACAAATGGTGCCTTCACTATCAGCCTGCCCAACACCATAACAGCTGCTGCTGATATCACGGTGAATTACACCATCAGTGGTACTGCTGCGAATGGAGTGGATTATACAACACTCAATGTCACGGTAACAATTCCAGCGGGCCAGAACAGTGTGCCGGTAGATGTGATCGCATCTCCTGATCAGATCATTGAAGGAGATGAAACAGTGATCTTGTCTATCACAGGCGGTACTTCCGGCGTCGGTAACTTTACATCAGGCAGCAATGCTACTGTAACGATCGCAGACGATGATAATACGCCGGCGAATACGGTACTCACGATCACCAATGCCGGTGATGGCGCAGAACCAACTACAAACGGTTCCTTCAGCATCAGCCTGCCTACGGGTATTACTGCATCAGAAGCTATCACGGTGAACTACACCATTGGCGGAACTGCAGCTAACGGTACAGACTATACTACTTTAACAGGTACTGTAGTATTAGCGGCCGGTCAGAACAGTGTGCCGGTACCCGTTACTGTAACAGATGATCTGCTTATAGAGCCAACAGAAACCGTGATCCTGAGCTTAAATGGTGGTGCATCTGCCAGCTTTGTTTTCACCGGTAACAATGCTGCTACCGTGAACATTGCAGATGATGATGATACACCGGCGAATAAGGTGATCAGTGTGGCTAACAGTGGAGATGCTGCTGAGCCAGGAACGAATGGTTCCTTTACCATCAGCATCCCTGTATTATTAGCGGAAGATCTGACGGTGAACTATACCATCACGGGAACCGCAGTGAACGGTACTGATTATACTACCATAACAGGCACCGCAGTGATCCCTGCAGGCCAGCACAGTGTACCGGTAGCTGTAACTGTATCAGATGACCAGATCATTGAAAATGCAGAAACAGTGATCCTGACCTTAACAGGTGGTACCTCTGCGAATTTTACGTTCACCGGCAACACCAGCGCTACTGTGAATATCAGCGATGATGATAATACACCGGCGAATACGGTACTCACGGTCACAAATACAGGTGATGGTGCAGAACCATCTCCGAACGGTTCCTTCAGTATCAATCTGCCTGCTAATGTTACTGCAGCAGAAGATATTACAGTGAACTATACGATTGCAGGAACAGCTGTTAACGGTACAGACTATACCACACTCACCGGTACGGCAGTAATACCAGCCGGCCAGAACAGTGTACCGGTAACTGTAGCCGTAACAAACGACCAGATCATTGAGAATACAGAAACTGTGATCCTGACCTTAACAGGTGGTATATCTGCGAACTATACCTTCACGGGTAATACTTCCGCCACTGTGAATATTGCAGACGATGATAATACACCAGCTAATAAAGAACTGAGTGTAACGAATGCAGGAGACGCAGCAGAATCCGGAACGAATGGAGTCTTTAATATCAGCCTGCCGCTGAATATTACAGCAGCAGAAGATATCACGGTGACCTACACGATCGGTGGTACTGCAACAAGCGGAGCAGATTATACCCCACTCACAGGTACTGTGATCATCCCGGCTGGTTCAACCAGCATGACGGTGAATGTGATCCCAGCACCGGATATGGTGATAGAGCATACAGAAACTGTGATCCTGACAATAACGGGCGGTATCTCTGGCAGCAATACATTCACGGCCAACGCCACAAATAACAATGCAACTGTAAATATTACAGATGAAGATAATACCGCTGCGACGCGCGTATTAAATGTTGTCAAAACAACGGACGCTTCTGAAGCAGGTAACACCGGGGTATTTACAATCGGTTTACCCGCAGGTGTTACCGCAACGGAGGATGTCACGGTTACTTACACGATCACGGGTACGGCTGCTAATGGTACAGATTATACCACATTGAACGGTACCGCAATTATCCGTGCCGGTGATTTCAATGTACCAGTGAATGTAGCAGCATTGAGCGACCAGTTCATTGAAGGAGATGAAACGGTGATCCTCACCATCACAGGAGGTACCACACCTTCACTGGGCAGCTTTACAGCCGAAGCTGCAAATAGCGCTGCAACTGTTCTCATCACAGACGATGCTGCCAACCGCACATTGACGATCGTGAAATCAACGGATGCAGCAGAACCCACAACAGATGGTGAGTTTATGGTGAACCTGCCGAATAATGTTACAGCAACAGAAGATGTGACTGTTACTTATACGATTGCCGGTACAGCTGTGAACGGAACAGACTACTTCACACTGAGCGGTACTGTGATCATCCCTGCCGGTCAGCCTGGTGCACCAATATCTGTAACGGTCATTGACAACGACCTTACAGATGGCAACAGAACAGTGGTGGTAACCATCACCGGCGGCAGCACCCCAACACTGGGCAGCTTTACACCGGGAGCGGCTGCAAACGCTACGGTAACGATCGCAGACAATGATGTGAAAGCATCTGCGAAATGGAAGAGCGCAGCCTTCACCGGTACCGGTGCAAACGGCGCAGCCAAAGCAGGAGATGCCATCACCTATACGATCTCCGTCCGCAATACAGGTAATGTGAAACTGACCAATGTGATCATAAAGGATAACGTACCTGCCTTTACAGACTTTGTGAGTGCAGAAGAAAATATTACACCGGTAGGGCAAACCCTTACCTGGACCATACCTGAAATAGCCGTTGGCGCTACCATTACACGTAGCTTCACTGTAAAAGTGGCCAATGATCTGTCCGGTGCATCCACCATCACCAATACCGCACAGGTTGATGATGGTAAGGGAACCGGGATGGAAAACACTGTTCCGGAAGATCCGAACAATCCCGGCAATCCATATCCTAATCCTCAACCGAATACACCAGCTACTACCATACCGGTAGACAACGGCGGGGACGGTTCAGTAAGCTGGAAGAGTGTTAGCTATTCAGGTACTGGTGCTAATGGCGCAGTAAGGCCAGGTGATAACATTACTTATACGATTGCTGTTCGCAATGACGGTAATACCAAACTCACCAATGTAAGGATAGCAGATGTGGTGCCTGCGGGAACCAACTTCGTAAGCATTACCAACAATGGTGTACAAACGAACAGGAACCTGAGCTGGACGGTACCGGAAATACCAATTGGCGCCACAATAAGAGTAAGTTTTGTGGCAGCTGTGGCCAATGATCTCACAGGCATCACCAACATTACCAACACCGCACAAACAGACGGCGGTGGCGGTATGAGACCTACGGTTCCGGAAGATCCAAATAACCCTGGTAATCCAATGACGAATCCGCCAGCGGGCACACCATCTACCAGCATACCGGTAGATATCACGGCCCCCACTACCATCAACTGGAAGAGCGCAGCTTACACCGGTAACGCCGTACGTTTCGGCAGCCGCATCACTTATACCATTCACGTACGCAATACCGGTTATACTACGGTAACGAATGTGAACATCACAGATGCGATCCCTGCAGGTACGGAGTTTGAAACGATTGCGAATGGTGGTACCAGAAATGGTAATGATCTAAGCTGGACGATTGCCAGCATTCCAGTGGGCACTACCAGTACGGTAAGCTTTACGGTGACAGTTGTAAGAGACCTTACAGGTATCCTGAATATCACCAATACGGCCAACGTAGATAATGGCAGCGGCCCGCAGCCAACTATTCCATCTGATCCAACTGATCCTGATAAACCACATCCGTCACCACAGGCAGGCGCACCGTCTACCAGTGTACCGGTAGAAGTGAAAGACCTCATCTTCAACAATGTGTTTACGCCAAACGGTGATGGTAAGAATGAGAAGTTTGTAATAGGTGGCCTGGAAAAATATCCGGGATCAGCGATCTACATCTACAACCGTTGGGGTGGTATGGTGTATCAGAGCAAAGATTACCGTAACGACTGGAATGGCTCCGGTCTCAATGAAGGAACGTATTTCTATATCCTGGAAGTAAGAAGACCGGAAGGAATTGCCGTACAAAAAGGTTGGGTTCAGATCCTGAGATAATAATACTCATGCGGATCACAGTGTAAAAGCTGTGGTCCGCATATAAAATGCAACTTATGCAGCGCACAATTAAAATTTACATGCTGGTACTGCTGCTTGCCTCGGCAGCACTGCCTTCCCTGGCTCAGCAGAATGTACAGTTCAGCCAGTACATCTTTAATGGCCTGAGTGTGAATCCTGCCTATGCAGGATATAAACAGGATTGGTACGTGAATACCATCTACCGCCATCAATGGGCAGGTTTCCCCGGTGCTCCGCGCACAGGCGGCATTTCCGTGGATGGACTCACCGGTGCCAATGATGGTAAGGTAGGAGTGGGGGCACAGGTGATGTTTGATAAATTAGGTCCGCAGGATGCACTGAGCCTGTACCTCAATTATGCTTACCGGATCCCGCTGGACAATGAAGATACGCGCAGGCTTTGCTTTGGTATCGGAGCAGGTGTTACGCAATATTCCATTGACGGTTCCGCTTTAGCATATGTGGATAGCGATGATGAAGCCATCCCTACCGGCAAAGCCAGCACATGGGTGCCGGATGCACGTTTCGGTGTTTATTATTACACGTCGAAGTTCTATGCAGGCTTATCCGTGATGGACCTTTTCTCCCTGTATACAGATGCTACGAGGTATACCTGGAAAGGCAACAATTACGCGGCCATCCGGAAAACACAGCACGTTTATTTTACAGCAGGTACACTTGTTACCTTATCGCCTGAACTGCAGCTGAAACCTTCCATATTAGTGAAAGAAGATTTTAAAGGGCCCACCAGTGTAGACCTCAATGCCTTCCTGCTCATCAGTGAACGGTTGTGGATAGGAGGTTCTTACCGTACGGATATGAACCTGTGGAATAAACAGAACCTGGATAAAAGCCTCAATCCTGTGAATGCGGCCAGCGCTATGTTAGAGTTCTATGTGAATGAACAATTACGGTTAGGATATGCATATGATATGAACGTGAATAAAATGGCCGGTCAATCTGGCGGGTCACATGAAATATCTATTGGTTTCCTGTTCCCGTCCAGGAAATTTACGTTAACCAATCCCCGTTACTTTTAATTTTAAACTGCCCGATCTTGAAGCGATATTACTTACTCATATTAGTGCTGGCAAGCCTGCAGCTTTCCGCACAGGAACAGAAAAGCGAAACGCGGCTGGCGGATGAAGCATATGCCCGGGAGGAATTTGCAGTAGCCGGCAGCCTGTATCAACGCACGATTGAACATAAAGGGAAACGCGCACCACTGGAATATTTTTTAAAGCTGGCACACAGCTTTACGGAAACCGGTAATTACCGGCAGGCAGCCGGATGGTATGAACAGATCATATTAAGGCCGGATTGTCCTGCTGCTACTTATTTTGCTTATGGGGAAGTATTGAGGAATATGGAAGCGTATGATTCAGCCCGCGTGCAATATCAACGCTTCCATACCTCTAATGCTGATAGTCTTGTGTTAAAAGAAGCAGCCCTGAAAGGTTGTGAGCTGGCAACACAATGGCAGCAGCGAACACCCCGGCTCAGTAAACTGGAAGGCATGAAGGAATTGAACACCAGCTATTCAGAATGGATCAGTGGCGTGGTGAACCAGGGGCTGTTGCTGGTAGGGAATGGCTATCGGAAATTACGATTGAATGACGGATCGGAATCAAACCCGGCTACAGATAAAAGAACGTATCAGCCTTATTATAAAGCATACGTTTATCAGCAATATTCTCAGGGCAATTCTACGATGTACCTGGAATCCATGTTGCCAAAAGTATTAAAGAAATATGATTACCACATTGGCCCTGCCTGTTTCAACAACGCGGAAGATACATTGTATGTAACCGTGAATGAACAGGTGATGCCAAAGGTTGCGAAAAAGAAAGGCGTGATTGGTGTAAGGCGCCTGGCCTTGTACCGCGCGGTGAAACAAAACGATAATTGGTCTCCCCTTGAAATATTGCCTGTTCTGAATATGGACGGGTTTTCATCAAGCCATCCTGTATTAAATCATGATGGTGATGTGCTTTATTTTGTATCTGACCGGCCGGGAGGTATAGGGCAAACAGATATCTGGTATAGCGAAAAACAGCCGGATGGTAGCTGGGGCAAGCCAGTGAATTGCGGTGCACGGTTGAATACAGTAGCTGCTGAAACTTTTCCCACCTTTAATGAAGAAGGCGCTATGTACTTCTCCAGCAAAGGGCATCCCGGCATGGGCGGCTACGATATTTACCGGGCAAAAGGAAGTAAAGCTGAATGGGAGACACCGCTTAATATGCGGGCTCCTTTCAACTCCGGTGCCGATGATATGGGGCTGGTGCTGAAAAGGAATGGATATGAAGGGTTTTTCTCTTCTAACCGTGTAGGAGGAATGGGTTCTGATGATGTGTATCATTTTTTAGATCCTGTTTATTTCAGCAGGCTGGATAACATGATCAATCCTAAGGCGGATAACACTACAGAAACAAATACAAACACCACCGCCACCACTACCACTACACCAAACATAAAAAGAGAACTCACGCCCGAAGAACTTGAGCAGAAACATGCGGTTGAAAAACTCCGCTTCCTCTATGACTTTAATAGCGTAGTCCTCCTGGCGGAATCCCGCAAAACACTGGATTACGTATTAGGCATTATGAAGCAGCACCCGGACTGGAAACTGATGGTACTTTCCTTCACAGACAGCCGCGGCCAGGATGAATACAACCTGGACCTTTCCGCCCTGCGCTGTTACGCCGTAATAGATTACCTGGTAGAAAGAGGCATTTCTTCCAAACGTTTATACTATAAGAACATGGGAGAGGGCTACCCCGTAAACCCCTGCAAGGACGGTGTTCCCTGCACTGAATCACAACAAAGAGAAAACAGGAGGTCCGAGCTGAGGATCATTTACTAATACACACACACCTGAGAAGATCGCTGCCCATCCTGGCGGCGATCTTTCTTTAGCCCCCAACCCCACGCACAAAACTATTTGTGTACTACCCCTCATATATTACCCTTAACATTTCACAAAACGCCAATGCTCTACATTTGATGTACACGTTTTATGAAAAAATTCATCAGAGCAGCATTAAATGCAGGGGTACAGCCTTCTCAGCCTATTGCTGAGCAAAAGCAGGTAAAGTCCCTTAACAAGGGATGCCTGGTGGCGGTGCTATTGGCTTTTTTGCTCGTTATCCTCAATGGTTGCACAGGTTATTATATCCTGGCGGCCACTTATCTTGTGTCCATAGCCTGCACACTGGGCGTTATTGCTTTGCAGAGATACGGTTATTACATCACAGCCCGTTACCTGGCTGTATTGGAGAGCATGGCGCTGTTCACCTTTGTGGCTGTGGCCTATCATAACAGGGTAGAACTATTACTGCTTTTTAATATCCTCACCATTGTATTATTATTTGATAACCCCTGGGAGCGCTATTCACTGGGCGTTTTGAATGTGGCATTGTTCACCTGCACGAGGTTGTATGTGGATACGCATCCTCCGCTGATCAGCGAACTGCCTTTCCTGCGGGAGATCTTCAGTTATGTGGTGGCAGGTACTTTCCTCGGGCTGATCATCGCCAATTACAAAAAAGAGCAGCGGCATAACCGGGAATTGCTGGAACGTGCTAACCGCAAGCTGGCAGGGAAAGCAGAAACGTTGAAGAACCTGAACGAAGTAAAAGAAAAGGTACTTTCTATATTGTCCCACGATCTGCGCCAGCCCCTGGCCAGTATGAAATCTTTAGTAGCATTGTCCGACGATGTGGAACGCAAGCTGTTTAGATCGTTCACCAAAAAAGTAGAAGGCCACCTGGATAATGTATTGCTCAGCCTGGAGAATACCATGCACTGGGCCTACTTTCAGATGAAAGGGATAAAGGCAGCACCTGTCGCCTGTAAAGTAAATGATACCTTACTGCCGCTGAAGATGCAGTTCCAGGAAAGCCTGAAGGAAAAGGAAATAACCCTGTTGATATACGTGTCTGAAGATGCTGTGTTATATGCGGACCCGGAGCACTTTTGCATTATCCTGCGGAACCTTTTATCCAATGCCGTTAAGTACACGCCCAGGGGAGGTATTGTGAGCATTGCCGCCAGGAGAAGGCTGGATTATATGGAGGTAGCCATTACAGATACCGGTATGGGGATAGACAATATGCTGATGAAAAGGCTCTTTGACCTGGAATTACATTTCACCTGTTTTGGAACGGAGAATGAACATGGGGTAGGGCTGGGCCTGCTTGTGGTAAAAGAACTGGCGGAACTGAATAACGGGAGTGTGGAACTTGCCAGCGAAGTGGGGAAAGGTACCACCGCGCTGCTGAACCTTCCCCTTTGCTGAAAGTTGAAACCGGACATACCCTGTACCAAAAGCGGACACTTTCTGCTGCTTTTACTCCTGTAACCAATTCATAATCAATACTCATCAAAATTGGTATGTTTTTGTGGGAAGGATAGGCGATCCATCCCACTTAATTTACTCCTATGTTCAGAAATTATTGCAAGATCGCTTTCAGAAATCTCCTGCGTAACAAGACGTTCTCATTTATTAATATCAGTGGCCTGGTGCTGGGTATGGCCAGCGCTATGCTGATCTTATTATGGATACAGCATGAAGTAAGCTATGATCGCTTCCATCATCACTCAGAACGGCTGTTTGAAGTATGGACGAACAATGTGATAGAAGGAAAGGTACAGTCTAATGTAAATACGCCTGAATTAATGGGGCCGGCTATCACGGCGGACATTCCGGAAGTGGAGGCTGTGTCCCGCTTTGGTGGTGGCGGAGGCTTATTGTTCACTTATGGAGAGAAGCAGATCACAGGTGCCGGGAATTGGGTGGATCCTGCTTTTCTGAAGATCTTCAATTTCCCGCTGGTGGAGGGGGATATTAATACCCTGCTGAATGATCCTTTTAGTATTGTTCTCACACAGCAACTGGCATATAAATTATTCGGGAATGTTTCTGCCCTGGGTAAAGTGTTGCGTGTAGGTACAGATCAGAACTTCACGGTGACGGGCGTGCTGAAAGACCTTCCGGGCAATTCCACTTTTGAGTTTGAATACCTTAACTCCTCTATGTTACGGCAGTCTAAAGGTTTTACAGATAAGGACTGGACGAATGTGGGCCCACGCACTTATGTACTGCTCAAACCCAATGCTTCCCTTGCTGTTGCGAATGATAAATTGAAAGGGATGATCAGTTCCTATAGTAATAAACGTTCCGGCACGGAATCATTTTTGTACCCGGTGAGCCAGGAATATTTATATGGGAAGTTCGAGAATGGTGTGCCGGTGGGCGGCAGGATTGAAAAAGTGCGGATCTTTGCGCTGATCGCAGGCTTTATTTTGCTGATAGCCTGTATCAATTTCATGAACCTCTCTACTGCACGCAGTGAAAAACGCGCTAAAGAAGTAGGCATCCGTAAAGTAGCAGGCGCCAACAAAGAAGCGCTGATAGGCCAGTTCCTGGGAGAATCTTTGCTGATTGCTTTCATAGCAGGCGTGCTGGCTATTTTGACGGTTATACTTGTATTGCCTTCTTTTAATTTATTGATCAATAAAGAACTGATATTTCATTTTAATAAACCGGAATGGTGGCTGGCTGGTGTTGGCTTCATTCTGCTCACAGGTTGCCTGGCGGGTAGTTATCCGGCCTTGTTCCTCTCCCGTTTCAGGCCTGTACAAGTGCTGAAGGGTAGCTTTAAAAATGTGCATGCGCTGGTTACACCCAGAAAAGTACTGGTGGTGTTGCAATTCTCTTTTGCTATCGGTCTTATCATCTGCACGATCATCATCCGGCAACAATTAAAATATGGGCAGGAGCGGGAAACAGGTTATGAACGCAGAAACCTGGTGTACACCTTTATGACAGGAGAGGTGCGTAAAAATTACCAGCTGATCAAAGACGATTTGTTGAATAACGGTTTTGCGGCAGCGGTCACCAAAACCCAAAATCCTATTACGCAGGTATGGAGTACAGGGCTTAGCATGCAATGGAAAGGAAAACCGGAGAATGAAAAAGTGATGGTGAAACGTTATGCTACCGATGGTGATATGGTAAAGACCTTTGGCATGCAACTCGTGCAGGGCAGGGATATTGATGTGAAAGTATATCCTACAGATTCAACAGCTTGCCTGATCAATGAAGCCGCTGTTAAAACAATGGGTTTTGCCAATCCTATAGGTGAGATCATCTTTGATGATCCTCTTCAGTGGCATGTGGTAGGGGTAGTGAAAGATTTTATCTCAGAATCCCCCTATCAGGCTATTAAACCATTTATGGTAAAAGGACCTAAGGAAGGCATGAATGTTTTACACATTAAGTTAGGCGACAAATATACTACAGCGGAAGGACTGGCAGGTGTGGAAGCGGTTTTCAGAAAGTATAATCCTCAATATCCTTTTGATGCGTTCTTTGTGGATGAACAATATGCTAAAAAGTTTGGGGAGCAACAATTCATGACCCGGTTAATAGGATTGTTTTCCGGTCTCGCCATCCTGATCGCCTGCCTTGGTTTACTGGGATTGGCTATATATATGGCGGAGAACAGGACGAAGGAAATAGGCATCCGTAAGGTGATGGGCGCTTCTGTGGCCAGTATCACGCGCTTATTAACGATGGATTTCATGAAACTGGTAGTGGTGGCACTATTGATCGCCTCCCCGGTGGCCTGGTATTTTATGGATCAGTGGCTGGATAATTATAACTACCGGATCCATATGAGCTGGTGGATCTTTGCGTTGGCGGGAATGGCAGCCATTGCCATTGCTTTTCTGACCATTAGTATTCAAACCATCCGTGCTGCCAGTGTCAATCCTATTAAAAGTCTGCGTTTGGATTAAGAGCGAAGGAAATACTGCATTTTTTGACACTCATCAAATAAAGCGCTGGAAAGTTTAAAAAATTACTATTTTAACCTCCTTAAAGTCTACTCTAAAGCTTTTATGATGAGTTCAAATCGCAGAAACTTCCTCCGTCAGCTGGCGGTAGGTACAGGAGCCCTTGCAGCGGGTATCCCTTCATTTGCTTCTTCCCCCACTGCACCAAGTGACCGGGAATTGAGGCAGGCACTGGACCAGTCCAACAAACAGCAGCGTTTTAACATGAGCGGCTACGCCGCACCGAAGATCGACAAAGTACGTATTGGCTTTATTGGCCAGGGTATGCGTGGTCCCGGTGCCGTTCAACGGATGTCTTTCATAGACGGCGTTGAAATTGTTGCCTTGTGCGACCTGTTGCCGGAACGCGCCACTAAATCTAACAAGATAGTGACGAAATCCGGAAGGCCTGCCGCCAAAGAATATTCCGGTCAGAATGGCTGGAAGGAAATGATTGACAAAGAAAAGCTGGACCTGGTGTACATCACCACACCATGGGAATGGCACACGCCGATGGCGCTCTATGCTATGGAGCATGGCGCACATGCTGCTTCTGAAGTGCCTATCGCTTTAACTTTGGAAGATTGCTGGAAACTGGTGGAAACATCCGAGCGCACTAAAAAGCATTGTATGATGCTGGAAAACTGCTGCTATGATTTCTTCGAGCTGCTTACCCTCAACATGGCCCGCCAGGGTATGTTTGGTGAACTGGTACATGCAGAAGGTGCGTACATCCATGATCTGCGCGACCTGAACTTCTCCAAAACCGGTTATCAGAACATGTGGAGGCTCCGCATGAATGGTAAACACAAAGCCAACCTGTATCCTACACACGGTCTCGGTCCTATTGCACAATGCCTGGACATTAACCGCGGGGATAAAATGGATTACCTGGTGTCTGTAGCTACCAACGACTTCATGATGAACAACATCGCGAAGGAAAGAGCGGCTACCGATCCTTTCTATAAAGAATTTGTGGATCTGCCTTACCGTGGCAACATGAGTACTACCACTATCAAAACGAATAAGGGTAAGACCATGATGATCCAGCACGACGTTACTTCTCCCCGTCCATATTCCCGCATCCACCTGATCAGCGGTACTAAAGGAGTAGCATCCAAATGGCCTGATCCGGAACGTATCGCATTCGGCCATGAATGGATCAAGGAAGAAGAACTGAAAAAACTGTATGACCAATACACACCTGAGATCATCCGCAAAATTGGAGACCTGGCTAAACAGGTGGGTGGCCACGGCGGTATGGACTTTATGATGGACTGGCGTTTGATCGACTGTCTGCGTAACGGCCTGCCACTGGATCAGGATGTATATGACGCTGCTGCATGGAGCTGTATTGTGCCATTGACAGAAAAGTCAATTGCCAACCGTGGTAACAGCGTTGATGTTCCTGACTTCACAAGAGGTTCCTGGAAAACCAATAAACAAGTTGAACTGACACTGAAAGGTGGTGGTACTACGGGTGTGATCGGTGTGGAAAAGAAAGGTGAATCCAAACAACTGAACGTACATTAATATTTTGTGAGAATGCTGTTTATGATAAGCGAACAGCAGAACCTGCTTACTTTATAAGAACGCGCTGTGAATGATAAGCAAACAGCGCGTTCTTTATTTCTCCAACTCCCGGATATACTCCCGCGGCGCTCTGCCGGTGATGGTTTTAAATACCCTGTTGAAAGTAGCAATGCTGTTAAACCCGCTCTGATAAGCAATCGTAGATATATTATCGTTGAT
Organism: Chitinophaga sp. SYP-B3965; assembly: GCF_009647655.1. GTDB lineage: Bacteria > Bacteroidota > Bacteroidia > Chitinophagales > Chitinophagaceae > Chitinophaga. The sequence continues at coordinate 364,959 of NZ_WJFD01000001.1, forward strand.
ACCGCCGGATAATTTCTTACAGGCTTCATGGATCCTTACTTCATTGAGGAAAGTAATGAAGGTAAGGCGGGTATGTTTCTTGAAGTATCGGCAAAATGCCTGTGGCGTCATGTTGGCGTGCCTGGCAATATCTTCCAGCATGATATCAGAATCGTAATGTTTCATGATATAATCATAGATAGCGCCGATGCGGATCCCTTCCTGATCGTTCACACTGGAAAGGCGTGAACCGGAAACCAATGGTATGAGGTCCGGCAGCGGCTGCAGGAAGTTCAGCATCAGGATGAAGTTCATGAATTGCCTCGCACCCTGCGACTGATCTATGCGCAGCATCAGTTCTGATAATTCGGTAACGTATATTTCAGGTACTTTGAAACCGTTCGGATATTTATGGATGAAGGTGCTGATCTTCTTTAGTTCTGTTAATTCAAATATGGTAGCCAGTTTGCCGTTGGGATTGAAGAATAACGTTAACGATTCAACGTTGTCTTCGCTGGCATCGCTTTTAAATACATGCGGTTGATTGCTGGCTATCCAGAATATTTCGTTGGTCCGGAAGGTTTGCATACTGTTTTCTGCAATGAGCGTACCCGTTCCTTTCTGCACCCAGGTGAGCTGAATTTCATCATGCCGGTGCAGGTGAGGATAGAAGAAAGGCAATTGCTCTTGCTGCACGATAATGTTCTTGTCGTGCGCTACGGGTATTGTGAACTGCAATACTTTCATGGCTCACAATTTAAGCAAATTTTACCCTTATTCGGAAAAACATCCTTTCAATTGATCAAAATATGAGCATAAATGATTAAAAACCGCAGGCTACGCCATGTGTAATCCCGGTATTTTTGAAAAAAAATGTAAGCGATGGCAATTATCTGGAAGGGAGTATTTCCCGCACTCACAACTAAGTTCACAGCAGCGGATGAACTGGATCTTTCATTATTCAGCAAGAACCTTGATGCGCAGCTGGAAGCTGGTGTGGAGGGAATTATACTGGGCGGCTCATTAGGAGAGGCCAGCGTGATCACTACGGAAGAAAAAGCCACCCTTGTAAAACATGCCGTGAAACAGATAGGAGGCAAGGTGCCGGTGGTGATCAATATTGCAGAAGGCGCTACGCGGGAAGCCCTGCGGCAGGCCGCCCTGGCAGAAGAATGGGGCGCCGGCGGACTCATGTTATTGCCCCCCATGCGTTACAAATCTGATGCGAGAGAAACCGTGGAGTATTTCCGGACCATTGCACAGTCCACCAGCCTGCCTATAATGTTATATAACAACCCGGTGGATTATAAAACAGAGATCACGCTGGACATGTTCGAGGAACTGGCTGCCGTGAAGAACATTGAAGCGGTAAAGGAATCCACGAGGGATGTAACAAATGTGATCCGCATGCAAAATCGATTTGGCGACCGTTATAAGATCCTCTGCGGCGTAGACACCTTAACCCTCGAGGAATTGGTCACCGGCGCAGATGGTCTCGTAGCAGGGCTTGTATGTGCCTTCCCGGCGGAAACGGTTACACTCTACAAACTGATCAAAGCCGGTAAGATCCAGGAGGCGCTGCCACTTTACAGGTGGTTCATGCCTTTGCTGGAACTGGATATTCATCCTAAACTGGTACAATATATTAAGCTGGCAGAAACGCAGGCCGGAATAGGCAGTGAATATGTAAGGGCGCCCAGGCTCACGCTGGTAGGGGAAGAAAGGAAACGTATCCTGGGTGTAATTGATCACGCCATCGCAACAAGACCAAAATTAGCATGAGCCAGATAGCAGAGATCATGCAGCAAACACAGGCTGCATTTGAAGTGTATAGTAAAACAACGCCTGCACAACGGGCTGGGTTTCTTCAGCACATAGCAGAAGCAATAGAAGCGAAACGGGAACAGCTGGTGGCAAAGGCACATGAAGAAACGCATCTGCCATTACCCCGCCTGAACAATGAGATCACCCGTACTACCGGCCAGCTGAAAATGTTTGCGGCTTATATTACGGAAGGCAGCTGGGTAGCCGCGGCCATCGATAATTTACCTGGCAAACCGGATACCCGTAAAATGCTGGTACCCATTGGCCCGGTAGTAGTATTTGGTGCGAGTAATTTCCCTTTTGCTTTTTCAACAGCGGGAGGGGATACGGCCAGTGCACTGGCTTCCGGTTCCACAGTCGTGGTAAAAGGGCACTCTGCACACGCGGGTACTTCTTTGCTGGTGAATGATGCTATCCAGGAAGCGATCCGTTTATCCGGCATGCCGGAACATACTTTGCAGCATGTGTTGGGGCCTGGTAATTCAACCGGCAAAGAACTGGTGCTGCACGCATACACAACTGGTGTTGGTTTCACCGGTTCTTTCAGTGGCGGTACTGCTTTGATGCGGTATGCTGCGGAAAGGGAAAAGCCCATTCCTGTGTTTGCAGAAATGAGTAGCATAAATCCGGTTGTATTATTGCCGGATACCTTAACGCAAAATGCAGCAGCGCTGGCTAAGAAACTGGCAGGATCTATTACATTGGGCATGGGACAGTTCTGTACCAACCCGGGTTTACTGCTGGGGATTGAAGGTCCCGGGCTGGAGGAATTTCTTTCTAAATTAGGAGAAGAGATAACCCAGGTAACAGGACAACCGATGCTGCACGAAGGCATCTATTCAAACTATAAAGAAAACCTCTCCTCAAAATCATCACACATCGCATATAGAGGAAGCGGAGAACCAACTCCTGCCATCGCCACCGTAAGTGCAGCAGAGTTTCTAAATAACCCTCATCTCAGAGAAGAAGTCTTTGGCCCCTTCTCCCTGTTAGTGGTTTGTGCAGATAAAGCAGGGTTGAAAAACACCCTCCAAAGCATTAAAGGACAACTCACTGCTACTATAATGGGCACTGATAAAGACCTTGTTGAAAACACGGATATCATCGCCCTGCAAACATCCCTGGCGGGCAGAGTGATCATCAATGATGTGCCCACCGGTGTAGAAGTGAACAGCAGCATGGTACACGGCGGACCTTTTCCGGCCACTTCTGATGCCCGTTTTACTTCCGTAGGCACCAGTGCCATACAAAGATGGGTGCGGCCTGTTTGCTTCCAGGGTTTCCCGGACGCCCTGCTACCCGAAGAGTTACAAAATGCCAACCCCCGCGGAATATGGCGTACCGTGAACAATGAGTGGAAGAATTCATAATTTTATTACTTTAGAAAGATGAAGCCTGCGCGTAAAAAGACCTTTTTCTGTATTGATGCACATACCTGTGGCAACCCGGTTCGCGTAGTAGCAGGGGGAGGACCCGCCCTCACCGGCAATAACATGAGCGAAAAACGCCAGCACTTCCTGGAAGAATTCGACTGGATCCGTAAAGGGCTAATGTTTGAACCCCGTGGCCACGACATGATGAGTGGCAGCATATTGTATGCGCCCCATGATCCGCAGAATGATGTGGCGGTGCTGTTCATTGAAACAAGCGGCTGCCTGCCCATGTGCGGCCATGGCACTATCGGTACCATTACTATTGCTATCGAAGAAGGATTACTGTTGCCTAAAACACATGGTACCGTTCGCATGGAAGCCCCGGCAGGACTGGTCAATATCTCATACACCACCATCGGTAATAAAGTGAAAACCGTAAAGCTCACCAATGTACCTTCTTATCTGGAAGCTACTGAGTTAACAGTAGATTGTCCGGAGCTGGGAGAGTTGGTATTTGATGTATCCTACGGCGGTAATTTCTACGCCATCGTAGATGTACAAAAGAACTTTGCCGGCCTGGAACATTATAGTGCAGATAAGCTCATCAGCTGGGCGAGGGAGATTAGAAAAAGGATCAATGAAAAATATACTTTCGTTCATCCGGATGATCCTACCATCAATGGCTGCTCACATGTATTATGGACAGGCGCTGTGCTGGATCCAACATCCACTGCACGTAATGCCGTGTTCTACGGTGATAAGGCCATAGACCGTTCTCCCTGTGGTACAGGTACTTCCGCCCGTATGGCACAATGGTATGCAAAAGGGAAATTGAAGAAAGGGGATGAGTTCATTCATGAAAGTATCATCGGCTCCCGTTTCACCGGCCGCATTGAAGAAGAAACATCAGTAGCCGGGAAACCCGCTATCCGTCCGAGTATTGAAGGATGGGCCAGGATCTATGGATATAATACGATCAGTATTGATCCGGAAGATGATCCTTATGCATATGGTTTCCAGGTATTGTAAGTATAAAAAATAAAGCATGAAATGTACTGTTATCGGCGGTGGGATCATTGGCTTAAGCTCCGCTTATTTTCTGCAGGAAAGCGGATGGGATGTAACGATCATTGATAAAGGCGATTTCTCCAATAATTGCTCCTACGGCAATGCAGGTTATGTATGCCCCAGCCATTTTGTACCCATGGCTACACCCGGTATTGTAAAGCAGGGTTTGAAATGGATGCTCAATGCACAAAGCCCTTTTTATGTGAAACCAAGGTTGAGTATGGACCTGATCGACTGGGGATTGAAATTCATCCGCAGCGCCAATGCAGCACATGTGGAAAGAAGCGCAGTACCGCTGCGGGATATTGCCGTACTCAGCAAAGGATGGTACGAAGAATGGCTGCGCCAGCCCGCCTTTGATTTTGCCTATGAACAGAAAGGCCTGCTGGATCTTTTCCAGTCAGAAGCGAATGCATTACATGCACATCATACCGTAGAAAAAGCCCTGGAACTTGGCCTGGATGCAGAATACCTGAACGCTGAGCAGGTGCAGGCCATGGAGCCACAAACAAAACTGAACATCAGGGGAGCTGTGTATTTCAAATGTGATGCACATCTCTATCCCAATAAACTCATGCATAACTTATTAGCGTATCTGCGCTCTAAAAGTAATGTCACCTTTGTACCCGAACAGGAAGTAGAAGGCATAGAAAAAGAACAGGGAAAGATCAAACGTGTGAAAACACGGCAAGGTGTATACGAAACAGATATGCTTGTGATCGCTACCGGCTCTTGGAGCCGTGAGATGGCAGCATTGGTAGATGTAAAACTGCCCATGGCCGCAGGCAGAGGATATTCCATCACATATGAGGATGCTCCTTATAAATTGAATCATCCCGCTATCCTCATGGAAGGAAGAGTAGCTGTAACACCCATGAATGGCAACAAGATCCGTTTTGGCGGCACCATGGAGATCACTTCACTGAACGCACCACCGGATATGAACAGGGTAAAAGGTATTCTGAGATCCGTGAAGAACTTTATGCCGGAATATGATATTCCCCTGCCGCCGAAAGAGCAGGTATGGTTCGGCTACCGCCCCTGTTCAGCAGATGGCCTGCCTTATATCGGAAGATTAAAACGCATTCATAATTGTATACTGGCTACAGGGCATTCCATGCTGGGGTTGAGCCTTGGCGCAGGTACCGGAAAGCTGGTAAGTGAACTGGCGAATGAACAAACCCTTAGTATGGATATCACTCCTTTTGCTCCTGAACGTTTCTAAACCCTTTTGATCATGAGAAAATCCTTATGCTGTATCTGTTTGCTGTTGATGCAGTTTGCTACCTATGCACAATCGCAGGACACTGACCTGTATAATCAAACCAGTGAAGTGAATAACATCATGGTGCAATATTATGCAGACAGAGGCGCACTGAACCGCTTTTATTTTGTCCGCAATTCTCCGGAACGCAGAGAAAAGATGACGGCGTTGCAGGAGCAATATCTGCAGCGGCTTTCCAAACTGGATTATGCCAAACTGCCGGTAGGTTCCGCAGTGGATTACGTTTTATTCCGGCGGGATCTGAAGGATGAACAGTTCCAGCTGGATCAGGAGGCAAAGGAGTATAAGGGTGTGCAGCAATGGTTCCCATTCGCAGAGAGATTGTATGCGGTGGAGAGGCTTCGCCGCCGGGGCGCTGCGCCGGATGCCGAAAAGCTGGCCGCAGAATTGAACACGCTGGTGAAAGATGTAATAGCTGCTAAAGTGTTATTAAAGAAAGACAGCTCGCTGCCATTACCACTCAGCCGCAGGGCTGCCGGTGTGGCAAAAGGTATGCAGTCTGCCATCAAAAGCACCTTTGATTTTTACAATGGTTATGATCCCTTATTCACCTGGTGGATCCCTGCGCCTTACAAGCGGCTGGATAGTCTGCTAAATGATTACGCCAACATACTCACCAGCAAAGGAAAGAATGCCGTGTCCCAGAAAGATGACGGTAGTGGTATCATCGGTAATCCCATTGGCAGGGAAGAACTGATCCGGCAGTTACAGGAGGAAATGATCCCGTATACACCGGAAGATCTGATCTCCATCGCCAATAAAGAATTTGCCTGGTGTGATGCAGAGATGCTGAAAGCTTCTAAAGAGATGGGGTTTGGTGATAACTGGAAAGCTGCCATGGAGAAAATAAAGAACGCATACGTGCCGCCATCCAAACAACCGGAGGCCATGATGAAGTTGTACAATGAATCGCTGGACTTTATTAAGAAACATAACCTGATCACGATACCACCACTGGCAGAAGAAACCTGGCGGATGAGCATGATGGCACCGGAACGTCAGCTGGTGAGCCCGTTCTTTTTGGGCGGAGAGGAATTCATTATTTCCTATCCCACCAATACCATGCAGCATGATGATAAAATGATGAGCATGCGGGGGAACAATCCTCATTTCTCCAGGGCCACCGTACATCATGAATTACTGGCCGGCCATGCCATGCAGCAGTTCATGAACGATCGCTACAGATCCTACCGTCAGTTTAATACCCCTTTCTGGACGGAAGGCTGGGCATTATACTGGGAGCGTTTACTGTGGGACCTCAAATTCCCCGTAACCCCGGAAGATCGTATGGGTATGCTCTTCTGGCGGATGCACCGCTGCGCAAGGATCATCTTTTCCCTCAGTTATCATACCAATAAATGGACACCCCAACAATGCATCGATTTCCTGGTGGATCGTGTAAATCATGAAAGGGCCAATGCGGAAGGAGAAGTACGCCGTTCCTTTACAGGTGGTTATGGTCCCTTGTATCAGATCGCTTATATGATAGGAGGTTTGCAGTTTGAGGCGCTAAAGAAAGAACTGGTAGATGGTGGTAAGATGACGTACCAGCAATTCCATGATGCCATCATCCGGGAGAATGCCATGCCGGTGGAGATGGTGAGAGCGCTGTTATTGAAGCAGGCACCAAAGAAGGATTTTATTACGAACTGGAAGTTTTATAAGTTATAAAAAGCGCCTCCTCCCAAAAAAGGGGGCCGGAATTTTGCCGCGCAGCAGAGGGCGGAGTTTTTTTCTTTTTTGGGAGGAGGAGGCTTATTATATTATTCTAAAATATGTGACTCGTTATTTGCCTGGGCAGGGGTGGTATAATAGGGGATTAAGGCTGATGCAAGGCCATTGAAAGGCTGATAGAGGCTGTCACGAGGCCTTGCAAGGCCAATCCAAGGCCGATCCAAGGCCGCAAAAGGCCAGTAAGGAAATTAAAAAAGGCTGGCGGTGATATTATTTGCAAACACGCACCTCATCATTCGCCGGATAACTGAACTTATTTTCCAGGAACCATCTCGCCTTATATATCCTCAATCCTTTCTGACTAAACACCGGCTTCCCCTGTGCATCCAATACTTCATTAGACCACCAGGATTCATTAGGCTGCAGTACAATAGTAGGATAACCCGCAGGCCCCGATGACACGCTCTTTATTGAACGTTGAATTATATCCGCTTGTTTAAGCTGCTTGGTAGCAATATCAAATTTATATACACCACCATTATTCGTCAGCCACAAAGCATCTTCCCCATAAACAGGAAAAAGATCATGTGCCTCATGCCCTGGTAATTCAATGGAATCTTTCAAAACAAGGTCAGGCTGATCGCAGTTAAAATTATAAGTAAAGGATTTTAGCTTACTCAGGCCAGCAGACCATAATACCTGCCGTTTTTGATCCCACACCACATTATGCCCAAATTCAATGAACACTTTTTTGGTATATACATTCTCCGGAAAATGGAGCGTGTCTACCTTAAACAGCATCAGGAAATTACCTGTACTGGAGGCCGTAACAATATTCCCATCCGGCAGTAATTCAGCGGAGTGGGTATTACCGCCTGCATAAGCGTAGAATACCGTTTTCTTGTCCGCAATACGGATCAATGCCACGCCACCGCCGGAAGCCACGGTAAGGATATATTTGCCATTGTACACCAGTTTGGCATCACTTACACTGGAAAACCATTTTACATGTTCCGGTTTCACATTGGAAGCCGCAGGTTTCCAATCCCAAGTGATCTTTTGAGTATTTACATCAGCAATAGCTACGCGGTGTTCAGATTGTTCAGCAAGAATAATGCTGGTATCTGGTTGGGCAATTATGCTGCCGATGATCATTAGTGCACTTATCATGACGGCATAGGTACAAACTTTTTCTATGAAATAAAAGAACGGGGGAGGGCCCCCGTTTTAAATCTTCGTTAATTCGCTTTTTTCAGATTTCTCCGTTAATTCGATCTCTTATCCCTCTCCAATTCTCCTGTTAGTTCGTTTTTTTTTTAGTTTTCTTCAATTCTGCCGACCTTTCATCCCTCTTCAATCCTCCCTTAATTCGCTTTCTTAGCCTTCTTCAGTTCCTCAGCCAGTTTTGCATGTTCGCTCTCCAGCTTTTTCTGTTTCTTCGCATGTTCTTCAGCCGCCTTTTTGGCTTTCTCCAGTTCGGCTTCCTTCTCCTCAATCTCATCGTTGTAACTCGCAACGTCTGTCGCAAATTCATTCAGAAATTGCTTCATCTTTTCCATGGTAGCAGCGTCAGAACTGCTACTTACAAAGTTATCATACCCCTTTGCAGCAAGCAGTGATACGATAGCGCCTTTCTTTTTACTCTCTACTTTTACATAAACATCCAGCTTTTCAGATGAAACTTCCGGCCAGCTTACGCCTTTGTATGTTAAGAACCCCTGCTGCTTTCGCTGTTTACCTAATCCTTCCTTTTCTAATTTAATGGTTAACGCCTTCTCTACGATCTCTTCGGGATAATCATAAGTGGCAATAGCTGCGCTGTTTTCAGCTTTCATAATTTTGACGGCCCCTTCCGATGCATTTTGTGCTTTCAATAGCAAGGGAGATGCAATGATGGCCATTGCGGTTAGTGCTTTTTTCATGGGTTAATGCTTTTATTGCCCGGTATATTTCAACTTCCATACCAGTATTATAAAAACCATTAACATATACAAGTTTGATATAGTGCGTTATTTTCTATTATGTGTGAAAACAACAGTAATGACGCGGCATCCCGCTGAAAAAAGCACCTAAAAAAATCTACCAGAATTTTGCATACAAAGCCGTGAGGATCACCAATGTTAACACAATCATTACAATGGTAGCGGGCTTCAGTTTGAACATCGTCTTATCCAGTTCAAAAGCCTTCGGATTTACTTTTGGCCCGGCAAGGCTGAGCAGTACCATTACGATCATGGTGAATAAAAAGGAGAGTCCCATACAGATGAGGAAAGGGATCGTAAAGCCACCTTTCCCATCAGGATACGCGGTATAGAACCAGGTATTTATCCCAAATAACTTTATAGCAAAACTGTTGAAGAAAACAGAGAGCAGGAATCCCGTAAGTACACCCGCAATGGCAGCCGTCCCTGTTGTCCTCTTCCAGAACATACCCAGGATGAACATCGCAAATACCCCCGGACTGATAAACCCGGTATATTTCTGGATAAAAGTAAACCCTCCTTCACCGCCAATACCCAGGAGATCTTCCCAGGTAAAGATCACAGAAATGAGCATGGCCACAAAAATGGTAGCCCTGCCTATCCATACCAGTTTCTTTTCATCCGCTTCTTTATTGAAGTATTTTTTATAGATGTCCAGTGTGAAAATAGTAGAGATGCTATTGGCCTTACCTGCCAGTGAAGCCACAATAGCGGCCGTTAGCGCAGCAATGGATAATCCTTTCAGTCCATTGGGGAGAAAACCCAGGATGGCAGAATAAGCACCGTCTTTACTACCACCTTCCAGTTGCGGAAGGTGACCATTTTTGTATAACACATACGCTGCAATACCTGGCAGCATTACGATAACCGGCATCATCAGTTTGAGGAAACCCGCAAAGAGGATCCCTGTGCGGGCTGTTTCCAGGTTAGCACCCAGTGCCCGTTGTGTGATGTATTGATTGCAACCCCAGTAGTTGAGGTTCACGATCCACTGGCCGGCAAAATACATGGCAATACCGGGAAGTACTACATACCTGTCAATCTCCAGCTGAGAAGATTGCGCCGTAGGTTTCGGCAGGATCATTTTAAAATGTTCCGGTGCATCTTTCATCAGTACTTTAAAACCCGCGAGCGCATCACTGCCCAGGCCGAATTTTTCAGATACCATGGTGAGGGCAAGATAAGTAGTAGCGAGGCCACCAATGATCAGCACCGCCACCTGGATCACATCCGTATACCCGATCACTTTCATCCCACCCAGGGTAATGATCAATGCAAAGATGGCCAGCCCCAGCATGATAACATGCAGGTACTCTCCGCCGGCAAGACCATTAATGGCCACTGCCCCGAGATAGAGGATAGAAGTAAGATTCACGAACACATAGAGGAACAACCAGAACACCGCCATGATCAGCGCTACCGTTTCATTATACCGCATCTTCAGGAATTGCGGCATCGTATAGATCTTGTTCTTCAGGTACACCGGAATGAACCACACCGCAATAATGATCAGTGCTATGGCAGCGATCCATTCATAAGCTGCCACTGCAATGCCTACAAAGAACCCTTCGCCACTCATGCCAATGAACTGCTCCGCAGAAATATTGGAAGCAATGAGGGATGCGCCGATGGCCCACCAGGTAAGGGAACCCTCAGCGAGGAAGAAATCTGTTGTACTTGCGGTAGCCTTGCGTTTTCTGCGGTAGATCCAGTAACCAAAAGAAGAAACAAGCAGGAAATAGGCGATAAATACAAGATAGTCTGATAATGCCAGGTTGTTGTTCATAACGTGTAGCTGATTATTATTTTGGGTTGATCATGTAAGACGTTTCATTCCATCGTAATTCATTTTTCAATTGCCGGATCTGTGTGTTTTTATCTATCAGCACACATTCTATGTTGGCGATCTCTGCAAAATCTTCTAACTGCGCAGAAGATAAATTCTGACTGTAACAGGTATGATGCGCACCTCCGGCCAGTATCCATGCAGCGCAGCCTGTTTTCATATCCGGGTAAGGTTTCCAGAGTACCCTGGCCACCGGGAGTTTCGGCAAATTATGCATGGGCTTAACGGCCATCACTTCATTAACGATCAGGCGGAAACGGTTGCCCATATCCACGATGGAAGCATTCAGCGCGGGACCTGCTGCTGCATTGAACACCAGCCGTACAGGATCTGATTTACCACCAATACCTAATGGATGTATCTCGCAGGAAGGCTGTCCGTCTGCAATAGATTCACAGATCTCCAGCATGTGTGAGCCTAACACCATGGAATTATCAGGATTGAAATGGTAGGTGTAATCTTCCATGAAGGAGTTGCCACCTGGCAGGCCGCTGCCCATTACTTTCATGGCGCGCACCAGTGCGGCGGTTTTCCAGTCTCCTTCTCCGGCAAAGCCATAACCCTTTGCCATGAGGCGTTGCGCGGCAATGCCCGGCAATTGCTGCATGCCGTGTAAGTCTTCAAACGTATCTGTAAAACCTTTAAAATTTCCATCTTCCAGGAAGGCCTGTAAGCCTAATTCAATACGAGCCGCTTCACGCAGTGCGGGATGTTGTTCATTGCTTTTACGCAAAGAAGCAGCGAGTGCATAACGGTCTTCATATTCTTTTACCAGTACATCAATAGCATGATCACTAACGGTGCCGATCACTTTGGTGAGGTCGCCAATGCCATGTGTATTTACGGAGTAGCCGAATTTATATTCTGCTTCTACTTTATCGCCATCTGTTACCGCTACAAAACGCATGTTATCTCCGAAACGCACAAAACGTGCGCCCTGCCAATCATGCCAGCCGGCGGCCGTACGCGTCCATCCATTGATATCTGCTATCACTTCAGGATCTTCCCAATGCCCTGCCACTACTTTTCTGTTCATGCGGAGGCGGCTCACCATGAAGCCAAATTCCCTGTCGCCATGCGCACTCTGGTTGAGGTTCATGAAGTCCATATCTATCGTGCTCCATGGGATATCCCTGTTGAATTGTGTGTGCAGGTGCAACAACGGTTTCTGCAATGCTTTCAATCCGCCGATCCACATCTTGGCAGGGGAGAAGGTATGCATCCACGCAATGAGCCCTATCACCTGCTTAGCCGCATTGGCTTCCATGATGAGGTGGTAGATCTCTTCCGGCGATTTCACGATCGGTTTCCAGATAATGGATACCGGTATTTGTGGTTGATTGTGCAGGGCTGCGGCAATTACCTTAGCGTGTTCCGCTACCTGCAAAAGTGTTTCTTCTCCATATAGGTGCTGGCTTCCAGTTACAAACCATACTTCCAGTTTCTTAAGTTCGCTCATGTTTAAAGTTTATTGGCCGTAATAGGAATCCGGACCATGTTTTCGTTCGTAATGTTTTTTGATCAGGGCATCTTTCAAACGCGGTGCATCTAAGCGGATCTGTTGCGTGAGGAATGCCATGTGCGCAATGTTTTCCAGTACCGCGCTGTTGTATACTGCTTTCTCAGGTGTTTTTCCCCAGGTGAAGGGAGCATGATTCCCAACCAGTATCATTTCCACTTCTTCATAACTCATACCTCTTTCTTCCAATGCCTGCATGATCTGGAACCCGGTCTGGTATTCATAGTTGCCGGCTATCATGTCATCTGTCATGGGTGGGGCGCAGGGAATATCTACTGTGGTATGATCTGCATGTGTGGTGCCATAAATGGGAATATCCTGTAAGGTTTGCGCCCATGCAGTTGCATAGAGTGAATGGGTATGCACAATGCCGCCGATGTTTTTCCAGTGTTTATATAATACAGCATGCGTGCGGGTATCAGAAGAAGGGCGCAGATCGCCTTCAATGGTGTTGCCGTCAAAGTCCACGATCACCATGCTCTCTACAGAAAGTTCCGCATAAGGCACACCGCTGGGTTTGATAGCAAACACCCCAAGGTCCTGGTCCGCAGCACTTACATTCCCGAAGGTAAAAAGCACCAGGTCCAATGCGGGTAATTGCATGTTGGCGGCATAGGCGGCTTCTTTCAGTTGCTGGTATTTACTTTTCATACGGTTTGTTGTTCGATGAAATTCCCCAATTGTTGATATTGCCGGTAACGTTTTGCGTAGATAGCTGCATGTGCGGGATTGGGATAATAAGTTTTATCGAAACCCTGTCCCATTGCCTCCATGGCGTCTTCCACCTTATCGTAGATGCCAGCCACCGTAGCAGCAAACATGGCTGCACCTGCTGCGCAGGTTTGATCAGAACGATGAATGCGAAGCGGCATGTTCATGATGTCTGCCATGATCTGCATAATGTGTGGTGATTTCTTTGCCACACCACCCATGCCTATCAGGCCTTTTACAGGAATGCCTTCTTCATTGAACCTGTCTACAATAGCTTTAGCGCCAAAGCAGGTGGATTCAATAATGGAACGGAATATTTGCGGCGCACTGCTGGCAAGGTCCAAACCAGTGATGGCGCCTTTGAGTAATTGATTGGCATCCGGTGTGCGCCTGCCATTCAGCCAATCCAATGCTACGCTGTTATGTTCTTCAGGTGGTATTAATGCTGCCTGTTTAGTGAGTTCCGGTATTAACTGATCAATGATGTCCGTAGATTGTTTAAAGTGTGCTAATGGCCAGCTCAGCAGATCCCTGAACCATGCATAGGCATCGCCAAAAGAACTCTGACCTGCTTCCATGCCCATCATGCCGGGGATCACAGAACCTGGTACCTGGCCGCAAATACCTTTTACAAGTTTGCCTGTTACATCCTGCATGGGGGCTACCAGCATATCACAGGTAGAAGTACCCATCACTTTACTGAGATGATAAGGTTCTATCTGACCACCTACTGCTCCCATGTGTGCATCAAAAGCTCCGGTGCCTACCAACACATCCACAGAAAGGCCAAGTCTTTCAGCCCATTCAACAGAAAGATTTCCCGCTGCCTTATCCGCAGTATATGTTTCAGAGAACAGGCGGGAGGTATAACAATTCAGCAACGGATCCAGTGAAGAAAAGAATTCATTCGGCGGCAGGCCATTATATTCTGCAGCCCACAATGCTTTATGTCCTGCACTGCAGGTACCGCGTTTCATTTGGGAAATATGTGTGCCGCCTGTGAGCAGGAAAGGTATCCAGTCGCAATGTTCCACCCAGGAATAACAGGCACAACGTACCTGTTCATCAGCGCGTAAAACATGCAGGAGTTTTGCCCAGAACCATTCAGAGGAATAAATGCCGCCTACGAACTGCAGGTAGTTAACAGGAAACGTGGCTGCATGTGCATTGATCTGTGCCGCTTCTTTTGTAGCGGTATGATCTTTCCACAGTACAAACATGGCATTGGGATTCTGTTCAAATCCGGGGAGTAAAGCCAGGGGTGTACCACTTTCATTTACCGCTACCGGCGTAGATCCCGTAGTGTCTACAGAAATAGCACGCACGGAACCGGCAACAGTTGGCCCGGCTATTTTCAGACAGGCCCGGATGGTATTTTCAAGCCCTTCCTGGTAATCCAGTGGATGCTGCCGGAAACGGTTCTTCCCGGCATCACAATACAGTCCGTCTTTCCAGCGGGGATAATAAAATACAGCAGCTGCAACTTCTTCCCCGGTATGAGCATTTACAAGGATGGAGCGGACGGAATCTGTGCCATAATCTACCCCTATTACGTAGGATTCTTTCATGTGGAATTATTATTGTCAATGCGACACTTAAGTAAAGTAGCAAAAAAATTCCCATCTTTCCCACTATCTGGAAAAAAAATTAGTTAAGGTTGTTTGGGTTGGGAATAAAATTCAGGAAGGCATTGAACTTGGTCTGATACTTCCGCTTATCTAGTTTATAGTAAAAGGCGCCTCTTTTGGAACTCAGGCGCTCTTTGTCCTTCTGTTTGATTAATAGTCCGGTTGACAATACTTTGCGCGAGAAGTTCCGTTTGTCCATCAGGGAGCCATAGATCCCTTCATATAGGCTTTGTAGTTGGGGGAGGGTGAATTTCTCCGGCAGCATTTCAAATACGATGGGGTGGAAGGCGGCTTTATACCGCAGTTTTTCTTTGGCCATTTCCACCATATCCCGGTGATCGAAGATCAGGGAAGGGATCTTTTTCAGTGGGAACCATTCAGAATGGAAATCGTTATTGATCTGCTTTTTATATTCATTGATATCTATCAGGCTGGTATATACAACAGATACCGTCCTTTCAATAGGGTCCCGGTCTATTTCCCCGAAAGCATGCAGTTGTTCCATGTACACATCCTTCAGGCCGGTGAGCTCATGCAGGATGCGGGCAGCAGCATTATCCAATGTTTCCCTCGGCTGCACAAAACCGCCCATCAGGCTCCAGCGGCCCTGTTCCGGTTCAAATCCTCTTTTAATCAGTAACAGTTTCAGTTCTGTTCCATCAAACCCAAAAATGATGCAATCAACGGCTAACAGCATTCTGTTCTTTCCTGAATAATGCGCTATTTTCACTGGTGCTCTTTTAATCCTGTGGACAATATTGTGTTTTCTTTGATCATCCGTACACCATATAAAGGTCCCGCACTGTTTTGTGGTTTAGGGAGGAATTTAATGGTTACGGTATTTTTCCCTTTGGTCAGTTCCTCGGGAATTTTGTAGCTAATATCGTAAAACTTGCTGGCTTTATACTTATTTAGATCCTCGGTGGCAATGGTGACCCCATTTACCTGTATGTCGAAGATCCTTCCCCGGTTATCCATTCCCCAGTAACTGCAAAGCAGGGCATTGCCCCCTTCCGGCTGCACTTTCATATTAAAAGAGAAGAACCCTCCCGGCTCCGCCAGCCGCCATTTCTTACCATGTTCCTCTTCTGTATGGAGCTTTTCTCCTGTGAAGTCATGATCCCGCTCCGGTTGCATTTCCCCCGGGCGTAGTACATCCAGCGTATTTTCTTCCAGCTCCCTTTCCAGTTTTTTGTGTTCTTCATACACTTTTTGTTGTACCGCCCAGGCTGCCGGGCTGAACACATCCCAATACACACTATAATATTGATTCTTAGTGTCGTGGAAGGGCACCATTTTGATACCCGTTTCCTTCGTTTTAAAACTGGCATCCAGCCATTCCACCGGATCCTGCTGGTCCGTTACAAAAACAGGCACGCCTTTTACCGGATCAGGTTCTTTTTCTCCCAGTAAACCAGCCAGCAATACCGGGCCGTAGAAGATAGCCTTACGGTTTGGATTGTCCGGCATGGATTCCGTATAAAGGGTTTGCGGATAACTTAGTGTGATCACATCCCCGTTCTTCCATTTTTGCTGCAGTACAAGATAACCGCTGGCATCAGGCGAGAGCGTTTGTTGTTTATTGTTGATAGAAACGGTGACCGCTCCCTTTGTCCAATGTGGCTTACGGATACGGATAGGGAAGGAGCCTTGCCCGGAAATGATCAGCCTGATATCCGGCAGGTTAGATTCCTGCCTGATCTTTACGCCCTTCTCTTTCCAGTCCAGCGTAGAAGGAATGAACAGGTTCACATACAAACTGCCATCCTCTCCCCGGGCGTAAATACTTTCCCCGTATTTCACATGATTCTCCATCCCTGAACCCACACAGCAGGTAAAGGAATGCCAGGGATTACTATATTCCTTTGTACCCCCCATGCGTAAAGACACGAAATAACACACCATCCCGTTCTCATGATCCTGAGAAGCCAGGATATGGTTGTACAGTGCTTTTTCATAATAATCCATATAAGCAGCTTCCGGCTTCAGCGCAAATAAATGACGCGTAAGCTTGAGCATATTATAAGTGTTACAAGTTTCTGTGGTATTATCCGTGAGCGTTTCACTCAATTGATCAGCAGGACCAAAATATTCATAATTGCTGTTACCACCCGTCACGTAAGAATGATGTTGTACAACCGTATTCCAGAAAAAATGGGCAATGGCTGCATCCTTCTTATCAAGGTTCAGTTCAAACCGGCGGATGCCGCCAATAACCTTTGGGATCTGGGTATTGGAGTGTTTGCCCGGGAGTACATTGATCCCTGCCGCCAGGGAATCCAGCACACGGGTATCGTAGAATTTGTAACTCAGGTCTAAGTACTTTTTGTTACCCGTTAAAGCCCATGTATTCACCAGCGTTTCACTCATACCACCATATTCACAGAAGAGCATCCGTTGTAATTTTTCATGGTCCAGGTCCTTAATGATCGTACCTGCCCAGTTGGCAATGCCTTCATTGATCACAAGGGCTTTGGCGTTATTACAATATAATTTAGCATCCAGCAGTCCTGCCATGATCTTATGTACGGTGTACCAGGGTGCCCATGCACCATTCAGATCAAACCCCCGGGTGCGGATATTACCTGCCGCTACTTCTGTCCACATACTATCTTCATTGGGAATGGCGCCCACATATCCTGTTTTGCGGCTGCGCTGGCATTCTTCCAGTTCATCCACTATGTAATTAACGCGTTGGAGGAATAGGGGATCGCCGGAAGCCGCATATTGCATGGCACAGGCAGAAAGATAATGCCCCAGCGAATGTCCTGCCAGCCCTGATGATTCCCATCCGCCATATTTCTTTCCTTTGGGAGTAAGGCCTGCATGTGCACGAAAATCTGAAAGGAGCCGGTCCGGTTCTATCTGTAAAAGATATTTTGCTTCCGCCTGCATGGCCGTCAGGAAAGGGCCATCCAGTAAACGGATAGCTGCCAGGTTAAAGGCATAGGCCCTGATATTTGCCTGTAAGGGAACCTGGATACGGGTATCTTTCCATTCCGGTACCAGGGATTGTGCAAAAGCTGCTATACTGTTAAACAACAATAGTACGGCGATCAACAGTTTATTCATATGAATAAAGCTAACATGCAATTCAAAGATCCACTTTTCAATATTTCGCAGATTATACACAGATATTGATAATTAAATGTGGAACAGACAATTTAAAATAAATGTCTCTGATTTTTAGAATTTAATCCGGATATTTAAGGATTAACCACGCTAACACTTAAACAAGGATTATCATGTTTAAAAAACTCACAACAGTTATGACGATCATTACCGGAAGTCTGATTGTTACTTCAGCCTGTAACAACCCATCTTCAGAAAAGAAAGCCAGCGCAGATTCTACCGTAACTCCCGCACCGCAACATTATGGCGACTTCGGCGGGCAGGAAGTTTTACAATATACCCTCACCAACGACAGTGGCATGGTAGTGAAAGTATTGAACTACGGAGGCGTTATCACTGATATCATCGTTAAGGATAAAGCAGGCCAGGAAGGCAATGTAGTGTTATCGTACGATTCTCTTGCGGGGTATTTACAACAGGGCAACCCGTATTTCGGTACCCTGGTAGGCCGTTATGCTAACCGTATTGCGAAGGCCACCTTTAAACTGGATACGGCCACTTATAAACTGGCCGCGAATAATAACGGCAACACCCTGCACGGCGGATTGAAAGGTTTTGATAAAGTGATCTGGAAGGTGACCCAATTGCCCGGAGACAGCAGCCTGTTACTGGAATATACCAGCGCAGACGGGGAAGAAGGATACCCCGGTACCCTGGATGCCAAAGTGATCTACACCCTCACGGCAGACAATGCCCTGAAACTGGAATATGTTGCCACCACGAGTAAGCCCACACCGGTGAACCTGACGCAACACACTTATTTCAACCTGTCTGCCGGCAAGGATTCCACTATCCTTGGTCATGTACTGCAACTGGATGCATCCAACTTTACACCAGTAAATGATGTGCTGATCCCAACCGGTAAGATCGAACCTGTAAAAGGCACACCAATGGATTTCACCACAGCTACCCGCATTGGTGAACATATTGCAGAAGTGAAAGGAGGATACGACCATAACTGGGTGTTTGATAAAACAGGCACAGGCGCTACAGTGGTAGGTACATTGTATGATCCTGCCAGCGGAAGACTGATGACCATCTCTACTTCAGAGCCCGGCATCCAGTTCTACACCGGTAACTTCCTGGACGGTACATTACAGCATACACGTAATGGTGCTAAATATGGCAAAAACGCAGGACTTTGCCTGGAAGCACAACACTTCCCTGATTCACCTAACCAGCCTTCTTTCCCTAACGTGATCCTGAAACCGGGTGAGCGTTACACGCAAACTACGGTTTACCAGTTCGGGACGAAGTAACAAAATAATAAACAGGTATCCCTGCCAGTGCAATGATCAATCCCGGCCAGGTAAATCCGGGTTTGTAAATGATCAGCAGGATACAGAAAGTTAAGCCCATCATGATATAAATAATGGGTAATACCGGGTAGCCGAATGCTTTATACGGGCGTTCGGCATCCGGTCTTTTTTTGCGCAGGATAAAGATGCCCGCAATCGTGAGCATATAGAATCCCACCACCACAAAAGAGATCATATCCAGCAGCTGGCCATACTTGCCGCTGATGCTCCAGGCACAGGCAACAATACATTGTATCCACAACGCAAATTCAGGTACCGCCGCCTGGTTCAGTTTCCCGGCCTTGCGGAAGAACAAACCATCATTGGCCATCGTATAATAAACCCTTGCGCCTGCCAGGATCAAACCATTATTACAACCAAAAGTAGATACCATGATCATGGCAGCGATCAATACAGTGCCCGCTTTTCCAAACATCACATGAGAAGCCGCTACCGCCACCCTGTCTTTTTCCGCAAAGGCAATATCCTGCAAAGGCAGCACAGCGATGTAAGTGATATTTGCGAGTATATAAAGGAAGGTAACGATCAGTGTACCCAGGAATAAACTCAGGCCGATATTGCGTTTGGGGTTCTTTACCTCTCCTGCAATGAAAGCGATGTTGTTCCAGGAATCACTGCTGAAGATAGAACCTACCATAGCCGCAGCAATGGCTCCCAGGGCTGCGATCAAAGTATAAGAACCGGTAGTGGCAATAGGATGGAGGTTCCAGGGATCCTGCCAGTTGGCTGCCCATACATCCGGTTTCAGGAATACCAGTCCGCAAATAATAAGGGCGGAAAGGCTGATGAGTTTAATGAGTGTTAAAGTGGTTTGCACCAGTTTGCCGCTTTTGATCCCCCGGGTATTAATGAAGGTTAAAAGGAGGATCACAGCAATAGATAACAGTTGCGCCCGGGAGATGTTCTTCCAGACCATAATATCCTCACTGAAGTAAGGCACAATATAAGCAGTGAATTTAGCAAAGGCTACCCCTACTGCCGCAATGGTAGCGGTTTGTACAACGGTGAAGAAACTCCAGCCATACACAAAGCCTGTTAAAGGATTATACGCTTCTTTCAGGTAAACATACTGCCCGCCTGCTTTTGGGAACATAGCACTCAGTTCTCCATAACTTAAGGCCGCCGTGAGGGTCATAAAACCGGTAATAAGCCATACCAGTAAAAGCCAGCCCGCACTTCCCGTAAGCCGGGTAATATCTGCACTGACAATAAAAATACCGGAGCCGATCATACTGCCTGCCACTACCATGGTAGCATCCAACAGGCTAAGGGAGGGTTTAAAGGAGGACGCATTATTCATATACCCTAAAGCTAACCAGGCGAAAGGGAGAAAGCTTTGTAATTATTAACCGGTTGTGCTCAAAATTGAAAGGGTAAAATAAGTACAGTTATGGTTAAAATGCGTAAATCAATTCCTGTAAAATGTACCCACATTACAGTAGATTAAAACAATTGTATGCTTAAGCATAAGATATTCGTAATCATGCTGCTGATGTGCACCGGTTCCCTCAGCGCACAACAGCTCCCTTACCATCCGGATGAGGAAGAAATGACAGGGCGGTATAAACATGCCCGCCTGCTGGACAGCATCAGCCGGAACACCGTGTACAAAAGTACCGTGAGGGCCAACTGGTCTGCAGACGGCCGTACTTTCTGGTATGTGAACACACTGAAGGATTCCGTAAAGGAATACATACTGGTGCAGGCAGCCACCGGTAAAAAAAGCCCTGCATTTGATCACGCCAAATTGGGCGCGGCTTTAGAGCAGGATCCGCTAAGATTGAATATCACCCGCATGGATCTAAACGGGAAAACCGCACTACTGGAAACAAAAGGAAAATACTGGGAATGCGATCTGAACACTTATCAGCTCACAAAAAAAGATAGTTTCCCCCGCCGTACATATCCTGACAGGGTATTCCGCCGCAGCCGCTGGCAAAGTTTTTCCACCCGGGGAGAATCGCCGGATAAGAAATGGCATGCCTTCATAAAAGACGGGAATGTATTTATACGCAACAATGAAAAAGGAGATACGATACAACATACTACAGGCGGAACCAAAGATAAACCATATGGAGATCTGGCCTGGTCTCCTGATAGTAAATATGTGGTAGGGTACCTCACTGATCCTGCTCTGGATACATTGGTGTATTACGTATTA
This sequence comes from Chitinophaga sp. SYP-B3965, assembly GCF_009647655.1. GTDB lineage: Bacteria > Bacteroidota > Bacteroidia > Chitinophagales > Chitinophagaceae > Chitinophaga. Next base: position 386,460 of record NZ_WJFD01000001.1, read on the forward strand.
ACCAGTGTGGCTGGCACTAAACGCGGGCAATTACGTTCACAGAATTATAAACAACCCGGCGATCCTTTTACTACTTACAACATGCACCTGTTTCCTGTAGATCGGAATAGCGCTATAAAAGTAAACACAGAGATGCTGGACTTTTTTGAAGCCCCCGTATTGCATTGGCGGAAGGATAACCCGCGGTATTTTACCTATGAAAAGGTAGATCGGGGCCATCAGCGTTTCCGGATCATTGAAGTGGATGCTCAAACAGGTACTACCCGTAGCCTGCTCGATGAAAAAACAGAAACCTTTATATACGAATCCCGCATCTTTACAGAATATCTGCCTGAAACAAACGAGATCGTCTGGTCCTCTGAAAAGGACGGCTCGCGCCATTTGTATTTAGTAGATGGCCTCACCGGCAGTATAAAGAACCCCATCACACAAGGCGAATGGGTAGTGCGGAACATTGATAGCGTAGATGCGAAAAAAAGAGAAATATGGTTCCGCGCCAGTGGTATGCACGCCGATGAAGATCCTTATCTCATTCATTATTACCGCATTGGTTTTGATGGAAAGAACCTGGTGCAAATGACACCGGAAAAAGGACAACACGTGATAGTACTTTCTAACGATAAAAAATATTATCTCGATACTTACTCACAGGTGAACATTCCGCCAGTAACGGAATTGCGGCTTACATCCAATGGAAAGAAAATAGCAGAGATAGAAAAGGCAGATGCAACAGAATTCTTCAAAACAGGCATACCACCTGTTGAAAGTTTTGTAGCAAAAGGAAGAGATGGCATAACGGATATCTGGGGTATTGTTTGCAGACCATCTAAATTTGATCCCACAAAGAAATACCCCATCATTGAAAACATTTACGCAGGCCCGCACGATGCATTTGTGCCCAAGAATTTCATGGGAACTTTCGGAGAAATGCAAAGCATGGCAGAGCTGGGTTTTATCGTAGTGCAGATAGATGGCATGGGAACGGCTAATCGTTCAAAAGCATTTCACGATGTTTGCTGGAAGAACATTGCAGACGCCGGTTTCCCGGACAGGATCCTTTGGATGAAAGCCCTCGGTACCAAATACAGTTACGTTGATACCAGTCGTGTTGGCCTATATGGAACATCCGCCGGCGGGCAAAACGCCCTGGCGGCCATGCTCTTCCATCCTGAGTTTTACAAAGCGGCGGTCTCCGCCTGCGGCTGTCATGATAACCGCGTAGATAAACAGTGGTGGAATGAACAATGGATGGGTTACCCTGTAGGCAAACATTACGATGAGCAGAGTAACATCACCAACGTAGACAAATTACAGGGGAAACTCCTGCTGATAGTAGGAGAAGCAGATACCAACGTACCCCCTGAATCCACTTACCGGGTAGCAGATGCACTGATCAAATGTAACAAGGAGTTTGAGTTTTTACCCATTCCCGGAATGGGCCATAGTGATGGCGGGCCTTATGGCAGGTTACGGAAGCGCAACTTCTTTGTAAGGCATTTACTGGGCGTGGAAACACCTTTAGTGATAAAGTAAACAGGAGTTTTGTTAATGAGTGTTAAAGCAATGCTGTACGATCCTTATCAGAACGTACATTTGCAACATGCATAAACGTATCTGGTGGATCGTATTGCCTACAGTGCTTACCGTATTGGCATTCCAGTTTTACTGGCTGGTGGCCACTTACCGTGATCAGCGGAAGACTTTTCTCAGCCAGGCAAAAGATGCCCTGCAGTTTACGTATGACCAGTCTTTTATGGAAAGTATGGTTGTACTGCAGATGATGAAAACGAACAGTTCGCAGAAGGCTATAGACAGTGCTGTCACTGATGTATTGGAGGACGATGAGATCACCTTCAGCAGTACCATTATGGGCGCTGATTCCATAAAGGATTCCCGTACTACCGTAGCATCCCGGGAGAGCATGCAGCCATTCCTTTCCAGTATCTTGTCTGCATCTCCTGAATTAAGGCCGGATACCCAAAAACTCACAAACGCTTACAAAAAGCAATTGGCGGCGCGGGGAATAGATGTAGGGTTTAAATTGTCCTACGTAAATAAGCCTGCCCATATAGATTCCACGGGATTTTATGTCAGCATGCCTTTGTCCCTCGCTATGAAGGACAATCAGCTCTATGTCCGTTTTTCCGGTACAGAAAATTACCTGCTGAAGAAAATGAGCGGCCCCATGATCATCTCCCTTGTTCTGTTATTGATCGTAGCGGGTTGTATCTGGGTACTATGGCGCATCATCATCCGGCAGAAAGCATTGGAAACCATGCGCAGCGATTTCATCAGCAATATCACGCATGAGTTAAAAACACCCGTTGCCATCCTGAGCACCATCAATGAATCCCTGCTTACCTATAACGGGATGGATGATAAAGTCAAAACAGAAAGATACCTGCGCCTGTCTAAAGATGAGTTGAATAAATTACAGGCACATATAGAGGAGATCCTGACCCTGTCTAAAATGGAGAACGGCATGCCTTTAGCTGAAAGCAACAAAGTGCTGTTGCCGGAGCTGCTCAACATAGTACAGCAACGTTTTAACCACTTGCCCGGTGTTACTATCACCACACGGCTGGATGCAGAAGAGGTCACCATCCATACGCATCAGGAATCCTTACTCACTGTTCTGAATAGCCTGGTAGATAATGCCATCAAGTATGCAGATAAAACAGAAAAACGGGTAGCGTTGCGTGTGAAGCAGCAGGAGGGTAATTACCTTTTCAGTGTGGAAGATAATGGCATCGGTATAAACAAAGAACATCTCCCTTTCATCTTCGATAAATTTTACCGCGTACCACAAGGTAACCTGCATGATGTAAAAGGTTACGGCCTTGGCCTCAGCCATGTAAAGGAACTTGTGAGCAAGCTGGGTGGCAGTATTAAAGTCTCCAGCACACCGGGTAGTGGCAGTTTGTTCACCTTTTCAATCCCGGGAGCATGACGCGATTATTACTGGTAGAAGATGAACTGGTACTGGCCAGTGTGATCAGGGAAACACTGGAATTGAATGGTTTTAAAGTAGCCTGTGCTGCCAACGGTAAAGAGGGTTGGGAGTTGTTCCGCTCTTTCAGTCCGGAAGTATGCGTAGTAGATATAATGATGCCTAAAAAGGATGGTATTACATTGGTAGAAGAGATCAGGATGACAGATGAAGAAATACCCATTATCTTCCTGACCGCCAAAACCACCACGGCAGATGTGATCCGCGGACTCAGTGTTGGGGCAGACGATTATATTAAGAAGCCATTTAGCATCGAGGAATTGATGCTGCGCATACAGGGTTTGTTACGTCGCTCCAGAATAAAACAAAAGAAAGTAACCGGTAATGGCATCTACCAGATAGGAGGATATGTATTTGACAGCCAGCGGCAGGAATTAAGTTTTGCTGGTGAAGCACAACGCCTTTCTCAAAGAGAAACCGATATCTTAAAAATGCTGGCAGATCACCTGAATGCCATAACTCCCCGTAAAGCCATGCTGCTCAATATCTGGGGGGATGATGGTTTTTTCAATGCCCGTAATATGGATGTGTATATCACCCGCATCCGTAAATACCTGCAGCTGGATACTTCCGTTCAGATCATTAATGTACGCAGTGTAGGATATAAATTGATCGTATAAAAGTTTTAACACTCATTAACTATACATACACACCCGTTAACCCATTTAGGCGCTCCGCTGAAATAGTTTTGCTTACATGCGAAACGCTTTATTACTTCTCCTTTTCTCTTTACCATTACAAGCACAGGTTGTAGCAGACAGCACTTCCCATAAACCCTTATCAGGCACTTCCGTTCTGATCACCGGTTTAAAAGACACAGCTATCATCACCGGCAATGACGGCCGTTTTTCAGTAAAACATTTCCCCAAAGGAGATTACAACATAACGTTATCCTATCTCGGTTATCCAACCCATCGCACCCGCTTCAGCATCCCGGAAGGAAATTTCCAATCCCTGCCGGATACGCTCTTCCTTTCCACTAAAGGAAGGGATTTGAAAGAAGTGGTAGTGATCAGCGATGCCCCCGCCATCAGTATAAAAGGAGACACCATTGAATACAACACAGCGAAGTTTAAAACAAAAGAAAACGCCGTAGTAGAAGACCTGCTGCAAAAGCTCCCCGGTATCCGCGTAGACCGCAACGGCACTATCAAAGCCCAGGGAGAAATCGTACAACAGGTATTGGTAGACGGAAAAGAATTCTTCGGAAGCGATCCTGCCATCGCCACCAAAAATCTCCCCGCAGATATGATCGCAAAAGTGCAGGTGCTGGATAAGCAAAGCGATATGGAAGAATTCACCGGCATAGCAGATGGCAAAAAAAGGAAAGTGATCAATCTCGTTACAAAGAAAGACCGTAAAAAAGGGCTCTTCGGCAATGTAAGCGGAAGCCTGGGTAATAACGATCGTTATGAAGGCGGCGCCAATATCAACAGCTTCAGCGGAGAACGCCAGCTTTCCCTGCTGGCCAAGGCAAACAACATCAACAGATCCGGTTTTACAGGAGGAGAACTGTTACAGATGATGATGAAGAATCCCGGTATGATGGAGAACCTGCCTCCCTTTGTATATGGAGAACTGGCAAAGTTAAAAGGCGCCAAAGTAGAGGGCGATATATCAGCCATCTTACGCCCCGCCGGTTATACAGATATCCACTACGGCGGCATCAATTTCAATATGGATAAATGGCAGAGCAGTTATTTCTATAATGGATCAGACACCAGGAACACTTTTACCCGCGACCGCCAGAACTTCCTGGCAGACACTTCTTACGTTTACCAGCAGGAAGGAACAACCCGCAATAAAAACAACGAACACCGGGTGGAGATCACTACAGAGATAAAACCGGATGATAAGAACACTATTAAGATAAGCCCAAAACTAAACCGGGCAACCTATTCTAACAGCCAAAGTGAAAATTATCAGTCCCGCACAATAGACAGAAAAACCCTGCTAAACGAAGGCACACAAAACACCAGTTCTGAAAACACCAACAACCATGTTGGCACAAATATCCTTTTCATGCACAAGTTTGATAAGAAGCGCCGCACACTGGCCCTAAGCTTAACACCCGATTATTATAAAAATAACTACACATCCCTCAACCATACCCGCAGCCGGTATTACAATGTACCGCGCACAGAGGAAACAGATCAGCAAACAAAAGGTTCCTCCACTACCGGCACATTTTCAGGAAGTATAAACTACACAGAACCGCTCACCAAAACACTCAGTATGCAGTTTTCAGAGGAAGCGTATTACAATAGCTCCACAACAGATAAGATCGTAAAGGATCTGAAGGAAGATAAAATTGATGAAAGGTTCAGTGATAATTACAATACCGGAACATTTTCAAACAGAGCAGACATCCTTTTATCTGTAAAGGCTAAAAAACTGGAACTATCAGCAGGCACAGCGTTTGAACAAAACAAACTGAACGGCCATTCTACAAGAAAAGGATATAAAGTAGAAAAGAGTTTTACAGCCCTGCTGCCTCACCTGTACATAAAATACAAAAAACTGGAACTGAATTACAGCGCCTCCGCCAACATGCCTGGTATGGAACAGTTGCAGCCGCTGGAAGATAATTCGGAAGCCATGGTAACCCGTAAAGGTAATCCTGCCCTGCAACAGGAAATGGATCATCGCCTGTCGTTTTCCTTTACCAATAGCAGTAAAGATCAGCAACGTTCCCAATACCTCCGTATGCAGTATAACCTGGGGCGGCAAAAGATCACAGACCAGGTTACACTGGATAAAGCTACCGGCAGGCAACTGATATCTCCGGTAAATGTAAACGGAAATTATAATGCCGGTGCAGATGCGGGCTTTTCTTTCCCCGCAGGACAGGAGGGTTCCTACATCAACTTTGGTATGGGACTTTCTTATACAAACAATGAAAAACCCAATCCCACAACAGTCTGGGCATTCAAACCGGAAGTTGGATATTCCGCTTACTTCGGCAGAAGGATCAGCCTGCAGGTAAAAGGCAGTGCGGGTTATAACAACCGCCATTTCGATCTCCAACAGCAACGATCCTGGTCTTTTAATTATTACATCAGCCCCATGTTCACCCTGCCTGCCCGCATGGTACTGGAAGTGGAATGGGATGGTTATACGAATACCGGCCTTTCCGCAGGTTACAACACCAGCGTGTATTTACTGCATTTCTCCCTAACCAAAGAACTGGGCAAACATTTCTCCCTGAAACTGGAAGGCCGTGATCTGTTGAACCAGAATAAGAGCATCCAGCGGCTCTCCGGCAACGGTTACCTGGAAGACGTGCAGGATAATATGCTGGGCCGGTATGGTATGCTCGGCATTGTTTATAAACTGAAATTCTTTCCTAAACAAAAATCATAAAATGAAACACTTTAAAACGCTGTTAGCAGCATTCGTAATTTTCACAACACCTTTGATGGCACAGGACAGCACACAGGGCAAGGTCAATTACATAGTCACCATGAACCTGCATGCCAACCTCAAACCAGATCAGTTGCAATACAAAGATGCACTGCCGGAATTCATAGACCGGGAGATTGTTTTCCTTTTCAAAGGGAAACATGGTTTAATAAAAAGTATTGAAACGGCATCCGAAGGGAGCGAAGTAGAAGTCAAAGTAAAGATAGGTAATGAAGATGGGGTGACCTATGTTGATATGGATGCAAAGAAGAACCTGCAATTGATCAATGTAGATGGGAAGCAGTTTTTACACAAAGGTGATACAAAGAAAGTAGAAGATGTAAAAGAAGTAGAAACAGGAGAAACCAAAAACATCCTGGGTTACGCCTGTAAAAAAGTGATATCAAAAAATGGAAAAGATAAAACCACTTACTGGTATACCACAACACTCCCCATCCTGGGTGGAGCATTTGGCATCATGAGCGGAAAAGGCCTGATCCTGGAATTGGAGAGCCCTCTCTTTTCATTCAAAGCCAAATCCCTGCAATTTGAAAAGATAGCCGATGCGGATGTGTTACCGCCAAAGGGTGTAAAAGAAGCAGAATAAATAAAAAGGGCGGTCTCTTTCTTTTGGGAATTTGAGACCGCCCTTTTTAAAACTAAATGACTTTCACGATCATCTTGCCCGTATTCTTTCCGGAAAACAATCCCAGTAAAGCCTCCGGTATCTTATCAAATCCTTCCACAATAGTTTCAGTATACTTCAGCTTACCTGCCGCCACCAGTGGCGTCAGGTATTGAAGCCCTTCCGCAAACCGCGCCACGTAATTACGCACAATGAATCCCTGCATGAGCACACTGCGCGTGAGGAGATACGGCGTTATCCGTGGCCCCATTTGTATCGCTGTATCATTATAAGAAGCGATCTGGCCGCATAAAGGAACGCGGGCAAAGAAATTGAGGTGTTGCACCACCGCATCACTTACTTCACCACCCACATTATCAAAATAAACATCCACACCATCCGGACAAGCCTTCTCAATAGCCGCAGAAAGATCATCCGTTTTATAATTCACCGCTTCATCAAATCCATATTCTTCTTTCAGCATTGTAATCTTATCCGCAGAACCTGCAATCCCTACTACCCGGCATCCCTGCAGCTTAGCCAGTTGTCCTGCTACAAGTCCAACTGCGCCAGCCGCACCGGACACAACAACCGTTTCTCCTGCCTTTGGTTTACCAATATCCATCAGGCCGAAATAAGCCGTTAAACCCGGCATGCCCAGTACACCTAAATAATAACTGGGAGGAACCAGTTTGGCATCTACTTTCCTGATAGTATCCGCTGCTACCACCATCTCCTCAGCCCATGGCAGATAACTGCCCAGTACCACATCGCCCGGAGCAAAACGTTCATCTTTACTGGTGGTCACTTCTGCCACAACACCACCCACGATCGGTTTATCCAGTTCAAAAGGAGGGGAGTAGGATTTTTTATCATTCATCCGGCCACGCATATAAGGGTCTACGGAATAATATAGCCCTTTTAGCTGCACTTCTCCTGCTGAAACAGCAGGCAGCGTTACTTCTTCAAAACGGAAGATAGATGCATCCGGCATGCCATTTGGCCTGGCGGCTAATGTGATCTGTTTCATGATACAAATGCTTTAACCAGCTAAAGGTCCGTAATCTACAGTTAAAGATTTCAGAAAATTATCCCTACCTTACTTTTCAGAAAGCTGCTATTCAGGAATGCCGCAAAATGTTATACCAACCCCAGCTGACCACACAGTATGGGAAGAGTTTAAAAAAGGAGATCGGGAGGCATTTGCACAATTGTACCGCACCCATATTCATCTGCTGATTGGCTATGGAATGCGGATCACCGGTGAACAAAATGTGGTGAAAGATGCTATCCAGGATCTGTTCATGGAATTATGGCGCTCGAAAGAGCAGCTCCAACCCCCGCGTTCTATACAGGGATATTTACTCAAAGCACTCCGTTATAAGCTCATGCGTAACGCCAAAGTACGCCAGCGTTACGAAGCAGAGGTGCCTGACCTGCCGGACACCGTTAATATAGAGTCCAGTATTTTCCTGAAAGAATCAGAAAACTTACAAAAAGCCCAGATACAAAAAGCCATTTCCCAATTACCCCTGCGGCAGCAGGAAGTGATCAACCTCCGGTTTTTCCAGGGCTGCAGCACAGAAGATGTGGCCGGCATCATGGGCGTAAATTACCAATCCGCCACCAATCTGTTGCACAGGGCCGTTTTGCACCTCCGGAAATTCCTGGAATCAGGCTTACTTCTTCTTTTTTTAAAAATAATAGGATCCAACTGAGTATCCGGAGCAACCGGCGTACACTATTCATTAAAGCGCTTAATCTTTTCGTATGTCGTATTCGCAACAAGAACTGGAAGCATTGCTGGAGAATGATGAATTTGTTAGCTGGGTATTAAGCCCCCGGCCGGAGGAAAATGCCTACTGGCAGGGCTGGATGTTACAACATCCGGATAGGAAAGCGATGGTGGAAATGATCCGTGGTATAAGAGATGCTGAAACAGTAAACAGCCATGAACTGGCAGATCAGATCTGGCAGGACCTGCAAAGCCAGATCGAAACACCGGTACGGAAGATAAAATGGCCCCGTTATGCAGCAGCAGCCGTTATAATATTGGCAGGAAGCCTGTGGTTTGGCTTGCAAAGAACAGAAAAGAAAAATCTCATCGTACAAAAAACAGCCAAACACGAACTAACAGCCAGCAATAGCAGTTCCACCTTGCAAACTATTTATTTGTTAGATGGCACCCGCATCACCCTAAGTCCTAAAAGCACCATTCACTATTCCCGCCTTATGGCAGGAGATAAAAGAGAAGTTTTCCTGCAGGGAGATGCCTTTTTTGAAGTGGCACAGGATGCAAACCGCCCGTTCATCGTATATAGTGGAGGGATCATCACCAAAGTACTGGGTACCAGCTTCCGGGTAAAAGGGAACGAACAGATCGTTGTAGCCGTGAAATCAGGAAAAGTAGCCGTTTCCCGCAAAGAAAGCACCGAACAATACATCCTGTTACCAAATGAACAGGCTGTTTTTAATAGCAAACAGAACACTTTGCAGAAAGTGAATGTTACAGATGTAGCCATTTTAGCCAACCCGGTACCAACCCCTGCCGTATTAAACTACGACGAAGTCCCTGTAGGTGATGTACTTGATGAGTTGGCAAAGATGTATGCGATAGATATACAGTACAACCACACCTTGTTTGCCAAATGCCGCGTAACAGTGATGCTGGACCAGGAGTCTTTTTACGACAAACTAACGGTATTGTGTAAAGTAGTTGGAGCTAACTATGATATTACAGATGAAACGATCAATATAACAGGACAGGGATGTAACTGATCCCTGGTTGAAAACAAGTGAACAATTTTAATGTCAACCAAAATGATATGCGTATGAATACCTTCTCATTCACTATGCGGGTAGCGCTATTGAAGTGTTTTTTATTCGTATTCCTTGCCAGTACAGCTTTCGCTGCACCCGGGATACTGGATAAGAAGATCACCCTCAATATCTCCAACAGGGGCCTGAAAAATGTGCTCTCTAAGATTGAGGAAGCTGCTGCCGTTAAGTTTGCCTACGCTTCCCAGACCATTCCGTTAAACACCAAAGTAAGTATTGATGCACAGAACGAAAGGTTAGGTGATGTGCTGACAGAATTGTTATCCCCCTACAAAGTAACGTACGAAGTGGTGGGCAACCAGATCATCATTTCAAGGAACGGTGTAAAGATGGTGCTCAACAGCGATGCATTTGCCGCTGCCGCCTTTAAAAGGGTTACAGGGGTGATCAAATCTGTTGATGGTGCTACAGTACCCGGTGTAAGCGTTTCTGTAAAAGGTTTGGCAAGAGGTGCTATCTCTGATGCCAATGGTGCTTTTGCCATTGAAGCCAATGAAGGCGCTGTATTAGTATTTACGGCTATCGGTTTTGAAACACAGGAATTAATAGTAGGCGCTGCTGCCACTTATGATATTGTACTACAGGAATCTAAAAAGGAACTGGCAGAAGTAGTGGTAACAGCATTGGGTGTGAGAAAAGAAAAACGCTCTCTTGGTTTTTCCGTAACAGAAGTAAAAGGAGCAGAACTCGCAGCTACCAATGAAGTAAATCCTATCAACGCATTGCAGGGTAAAGCAGCAGGGATCAATATAGACCAGGGTTCCGGTGGCTTGTTCGGTAACTCACGCATCCTCATCCGTGGTAACTCTACGATGAGTACTAACAACCAGCCCATCTTTGTAATAGATGGCGTGATCATTGATAACGATGCCTTTAACGGCCAGGGCAGGGATTTCGGGAACGACCTGAAGAACCTGAACATGGAAGATTTTGAAAGCGTATCCATCCTGAAAGGTTCTGCCGCTGCCGCACTGTATGGCTCCCGGGCTATCAACGGCGTAGTGCTCATCACCTCCAAAAAAGGAAGGGTGAAGAAAGGCTGGGGTGTAACCGTTTCCCAATCCGTAAATGTACAAGACCCTTATCGTGGCCCGGACTTTCAAAATGAATTTGGCGGCGGTTCCGTAGGTAACTTCTTCACAGATACCCGCGATCCCGGTTATAAAGCCAATGAAGCATGGCAAACAAAAGTATTCCCCACCAACTCTAACGGGCAACCCTATATTGATCCGCAAAAGAACAGGGAACTGGAAAACTGGGGCCCTCGTTTTGCCGGCCAGCAGGTATTGAATTACGATGGCACCATGACGGAGTATAAAGCCGTTCCCAATAACTACCTGGATGCCTTCCAAACAGGACTGGGCTTTTTAACCAGCGTAGCAGTAGACGGTGCTACAGATAAATCTTCTTTCCGTTTATCTTATTCCCGCAACCAGGCAGAAGGCATCAACTTCCGCAATAAACTCAACAAGAACTCCTTCTCCATGAGAGCTACACATAACGTTACCAGCTTTCTTACATTGGATGCAGGAGCAGATTATACCAGCACAAAAGGAGAAAATCCGCCACAACTGGGCCTGAATAATTTCATCTGGATCTTCCCACGTAACTATGATACAAAGTATTGGAAACAACGGGGTAAATATACCAGCGCACTGGGTGGTGTGCCTAAAGTAACGGATCCCGCAGAAACGAATGTTGTGCCCGGTGCCGACTACTGGTTCCGGATCTATGAGAATAATTATTTGCAGGACGAACAAATGTTCCGCGGCCGCCTTACCGTTACCGCTACTATTACTGACTGGCTCAAGTTGCAGGCGGAAGGTAATTTCAACACCCTGGCAGTAAAGAACGAAGCAAAGGAACTGGGGCAGGGTTACAACTTCACCGGTTCAGATAATACTTCAGGAGGATTTTACAGCCTGGAACTTTCTAACAAAAAGAGCTATTTCCTGAAATGGATGGCCATTGTAAATAAACAGATCACAAAAGACCTTTCCTTTAATGGATATGTAGGAGGTGAAACACAACGTTACACCCAGACTTTCAGCAAATCGCAAACAGACGGCGGGTTGCAGTTTCCCGGAAACTACTTCGTGGGAAATTCCCAGAAAGCCACCATCGCTACCGGCGGTTTCAGAACAAGGAAAACACTGAATTCCATTTATGCCAGTGCAGACCTTTCTTATAAAGAACAATTATACCTGCAAACCACCTGGCGTGGAGACTGGTCTTCCGCACTCACTTATTCCAATGGTTCCGGCAACAGCTTCTTTAATTATCCTGCAGCCAGTTTGTCCTGGATCTTTACAGAAACTTTCAAGCTGCCTAAGTTCATTTCTTTTGGTAAGCTGAGAACAAATATTGCCGCATTGGGTGGAGACCTTGATCCCTTCATCATCAATACCGGCTTCAAACTGAGAGGTACTACCACAGCAGGATCTGGAGGATCAACTCCAAGCAGTCTTCCTTTGCTCACGTTTATGCTGGATGAAAAAGGACAATCCTTTGTGGTGGATCCGAACATCAAACCGCTCCGCAAGATCGCGAAGGAAGTAGGTCTTGATCTGCGTTTCCTGAACGACCGTATCGGTATTGACGTAACCGTATACAGAGATAATACTTTTAACCAGGCCATCAAGATCCCCGCTGCACCTGAAACAGGGGTGAACAACCTGCTGATCAATGCAGGTAATATCCAGAACCAGGGTATTGAAATAGCGCTGAATGGTACACCAGTAAAATCTAAGAACTTTGAATGGAATTCAACACTTACTTACTCCCGGAACAGCAATAAAATAGTAGAGCTCTATGGCGATCGTGAATACTATGCTTTGGATGATGAAGGACTCGGCTCCAATGACCAGATCCCTTATGCCAAAGTAGGCGGCGCATATGGTGTGATCAGAACACGCATCCACTCCAAAGCCTTCCAGGCTGTAGATGGTACGGGTAAACCGATCGATCATCCTAATAATGGTAAAGTAGTGCTGGACTGGCGTTCCGATGCAAGAGCTGCTTTCCCTAAAAGAAGTAATGAGCTGATGGATGTAGGAGATATCAATCCTGATTTCCGCGGCAGCTTTGATAATACTTTCCGCTTTAAGAACTTCTCCGTAAATGTTTTGCTGGATGCAAAGATCGGCGGGGATATGGTGATGCATTCCATGCGTTATGGTACACATACCGGTATCTTTAAAAGTTCCCTGTTTGGAAGAGATAAAGATCACGGCGGTATTTCCTGGAGCAGCAAGTATTCAGATGATCTGAATATTGCTTATGATGATGGCATTATCCCGGATGGTGTGTTTGATAATGGCCAAACCATTACACAGCCGGATGGTAGTTCCGTAAATGTAGGGGGGATGACCTTCAAGGAAGCATATGATAAAGGATTTGTACCACCCACACACTTGCCGCAGTATAACTATCGTTATGGTTCATTCTCCACAGCCGTGGGTGATTACTGGGTAGTGGAAAATTCCTGGATCTCCTTACGTCAGCTGGCCCTGAACTACACCATGCCGCAAAGCCTTGCCGCTAAACTGCATCTGAATAGCCTGGGAGTAAGCATCATCGGTCGTGACCTGTTTTATCTCTACAACACATTGCCGAATAATTTTAATCCTGCTTCCAATAATTCAAACAGAACAAGTGTGAATAAGGAAGAAGGCTTCGTGCCGCCAATGACACGTTCATTCGCATTCACGATCCGTGCAGGATTCTAAATTCATCATGAAAAAGTAGCAACATGAAAAAATTAAGTATATACATTTTCATCAGCGTAACGGTTCTGTTTGCACATTCCTGCACGAAGGATTTTGCAGAGATCAATTCAGATCCCAGCCTCGTACCAAATCCGGATGTGAATACCTTATTCGCCTACTCGCTGGATAACCTGGAAACCTACCAGGGTACAGAATGGGTCTGGGAAAACCTGGAGCAGTTACTCCGTTTCTCCCAGCACATGACTACAGACCCTTACGAACTGTCTACCAATATCAACAGCCGGTATGGTGTGTACTATAATAATATCCTTCCCAACTTGTTTGAGATCAGGCGGCTGATAGAATTAAGGGCAGATAAGGGTCGTTACCGCAACATTCGTGCAGCTACCCACATCGTACAGGTATTGCATGGTTTGAAGGTCACAGATATGAATGGTTCCATCCCTTATACGCAAGCGATAAAAGGCAGAACGGAACAATCTTTCACACCTGTATATGATGATCAGAAAACACTCTACGATACCTGGTTAAAGGAGTTGACCGATGCAGTGGATTCCTTATCCGGCACTGCAGCTGACCAGGTTAATTTTGGCAGTTCTGATTTCTTCTATAAAAATAACTGGAGCAGCTGGGCCAAACTGGCCAATACGCTTAAGTTGCGTATTGCCGTAAGGTATGAAAGGCAAGATGTAAATATAGCCAAACAGGCATTCAAAGAAGTGATGCAAAACACTATCGGACCAATTGATGATGCTTCCCAGTTTGTATATAACAGACCGGAACATAATCCTATAGGGAATGATATTGATTATCGCAGCCCCCGTTTTGCCACATCTTCCATTATGACCTTCCTGAAGGCTACAAACGATCCGCGTCTGCCTATTTATTTCACTCCCAATGATCTTACCGGTTCATTCAGGGATACGCTCACGAAGTACAACAAAACACTACCGGCTTTCATCAATTTAAATGATCCCCTGGTTATGTTCCAGGGCGGCCCTGCAGACTGGACCACAGATCCTGTAAATGCTGCTTTTTACAAAACAGCATTTGAGGCAAGCCAGTGGAGCAAATACCGTTTGTACAGTAACATCAACAAGAAGTTCTTTGCACCGCGTTACAATAATTTTAAGGATGGCCAGATGCTGGATTACATGGTAACCCGTGCAGAAACCTGCTTCTATATTGCAGAGTTTATTCAGAAAGGATATGGCGTAGGTTTTGATACAAAGGGTACAGCAGAAGAATGGTATAACAGAGGGATTGAATCCTCTATCAGGACTATGGACGCTATTGCCATAGCAGCAGTATCTACTCCCGGCCTTACAGGAAATGGTAATGCAGATATTGCAGCCTATCAAAACAACGTAAATGTAAAGTTCAACGGTGTAAACAACCTCGAACGCATCTACATCCAGCAATACCTGAACTTCTACAGATTGGGTAATGAAGCCTTTACCTTCTGCAGAAGAACAGGGTATCCTAAAAATACTTCCACCTATTACAGGCGTAATACCTGGAATGAACCCATTCCACGCAGGTATTCCGTGAATGAACCACCACTCGGCACCAACACCGCTAACTGGACTAAAAGTCAGCAGGACCAGGGTTTCACGCCAGGTGACAGAAGTATCCCTTCCCTCAGTACACAACGTTTATGGTTTGATAAAACCAGTCCGAATTTCGGAGAAGGTAATTAAACCACGTCTATATCAAGGTCGAAATACAGTGAATGATTCCCCGTCTCCTGGCGGGGAATTTTTTTTAGCAGGGTTTTTGTACTTACAGCAGTATGAATAGATCTTCATCCATAAAACGTTGGTGGGAAATGTTCAAATGTGCAGGATCTGATTTCATAGATGATAAGATCCTGAAGTTAAGCGCTTCCCTGGCTTATTCCACCGTATTCTCCATTGCGCCGATGATCATTATAGCGCTGTATTGCGGTGATATCTTCCTGGGGAGGGAAGCCATAGAAGGAAAGCTCTATGGTGAACTTAGTGGATTGTTAGGCCCTTCAGCAGCAGGGCAGGTGCAGGAGATCATTAAGAACACTACTTTGTCCTCAGACCTGGGATGGTCTGCCGTTATAGGGTTCATTACCCTGATCATTGGTGCTACGGGTGTATTTACAGAGATCCAGGATTCTATCAATTTGATCTGGCGTTTAAAAACAAAACCCAAAAAAGGGAAGGGGCTTTTGAAGATAGTCCTCACCAGGTTATTATCCTTTTCGTTAGTGATCAGTTTAGGTTTCGTAATGGTCGTATCGCTGGTGATACATGGTGTGATTGAAGTACTGATGACCAGGCTGAGCAGCATTTTCCCCTTTACAACTACAGTTGTTTATATCATCAATCTCATCGTAACTTTTATTACCATCACTGCTTTATTTGCCGTGGTCTTTAAAGTGCTACCCGATGCAAAAATAAAGTGGCGCCATGTATGGGTAGGAGCTATGACCACTACTGTCTTATTTATGCTGGGAAAATTCGCCATAGGTTTTTATCTTGGTAGCAGCAGTATTGGCAGCACTTACGGAGCAGCAGGTTCATTGGTGATCTTACTGGTATGGGTATACTATTCCGCAGCCATCCTTTATTTCGGTGCAGCCTTCACCCGCCAGTATGTACAACAAAAAGGAGAAAGGATCTATCCGAATAATTATGCCGTGTGGGTAGAACAAGTAGAAGTGGAAACGAAAGGGGTTATTCCTGAAAAGACCGCCACCACTACAACAACTGCAATACAGTAATAAAAAAATCAATCAATCCCCTTAAAAGAAAAAAAACACCGCCCTTTGCTGCGCGGCAAGCTCACAATTCCTTAAAGCAAAAAACACAATCCCCTTAAAGAAAAAAAAACACCGCCCTTTGCTGCGCGGCAAACTCCCGGCAAAAATCACAACCCATTAAAGCAAAAAACACAATCCCCTTAAAACAAAAAAAACACCGCCCTTTGCTGCGCGGCAAACTCCCGGCAAAAAACACAATCCCCTTAAAGAAAAAAAAACACCGCCCTTTGCAGCGCGGCAAACTTCCGGCAAAAATCACAACCCCTTAAGGCAAAAAACACAATCCCTTAAAAGAAAAAAAATACCGCCCTTTGCTGCGCGGCAAACTCCCTGCAGAAAACTACAACACCTGCAACCCCAGCTTAGTATAAGGCTCAAACAACTCCAACCCCGGATCGTCCGTAACAATCACATCAATATCCGTAATCTCACAAACCTTATAAGTCTCCCCAGTCCCCATTTTATCACTAGTAGCCAATGCTACTACTTTATTAGCCGCTTTCACCATAGCAGATTTCACTTCCGCTTCTTCCATATCCAAACCCGTCACCCCCACCTCAGAATGTAAACTGCAAACACCCAGAAAACAAAGGTCTGCACGCAAATGCTGAATTGTACGGATCGTATTTAGCCCAACAGATGTTTGAGAATCTTTATTCACCCTGCCCCCCGTAAAGATCACCTGCACCCCGGGATGTTCTATCAGCTGTGCCACAATAGGTACACTATTCGTAACAACCGTAAGCTGTAAATTAGGCGGAAAGAGTTTCACCAACGTAAGGGTAGAAGTCCCCCCATCCAGGATCACCGTCTGCCCATTATGCAATAATCCCAATGCCTTCCGGGCAATGTTCTTCTTATCATTTTCATGATACTGCAACCTTTCTTTAAAAGGATAAGGATTAGGAGAATGCGGAATAGCCCCGCCCCGAACTTTGATCAACAGTCCATTTTGCGCCAGGGAATCAAGATCCCTGCGCACCGTATCCTCAGAAACCTGCAGATCGTTACTCAATTCCGCCTGCAGCACTTTCTGGTCCGTCTGTAACTTCCTGAGAATGAAATCAAGTCGCTCTTCTCTTAACATCTTTGCTGTTTTATGCAATATTATGTAAAATATTGCAGTATTCCTATTGGTTGGTTCACGAATATTGCATAACTTTGCAATAAATAGCAGAATATGGCAAGAAAAAGAATAGCGATAGATATGGACGGTGTAATGGCAGATATTACTTCTCATTACATAGACTGGTATGCAAAACACACAGGGGAATTGATCCCGGTGGAACAACTGAACGGTATGCCAGAACCCACCGGTTTCCCAAATGGTGAACTGATCCTCCAATTCTTACATACACCAGGTTTCTTCAGAACAGCCCCCGTAATGCCCGGCAGCCAGGAAGTGATCAAAGCCCTCATGGAAGAATATGAAGTATTCATAGTATCCGCTGCGGTAGAATTTCCACAGTCGCTCACAGAAAAAGTAGAATGGCTGAACGAGCACTTCCCCTTCATCAGCTGGAAGAACATGGTGTTCTGCGGCTTGAAGACCATTGTGCAGGCAGATTACATGATCGACGATTACGACAAGAACCTCCGGTATTTTAAAGGCGAAAGATTACTCTTCTCCCAGCCCCACAATGCCAACTACGAAGATTATAACAGGTTTGATAACTGGGAACAGATCGCACAATTCTTTGCAAAACAGGCAGTGCCCGTAGCATCATAAATAAAAAAGCTTTATGTTTGGATGGGTTGAAGAAACCCATTCTATTTGACTAAGCATGAATCCCTTTATTAACCTGATTATCTGTCTGTTGCTCTCCGGCAGCCTTTCTGCACAATGTGCAGCCTCGTATATAGGCACATCCAACCGGATGGTCTACAACGAGTCTGTGATGGACAGCCTGATCTCTCCACAGCACTACAAAGCCATCTTTTATGGCGAAACACATAACGTACATTTTGAACCGGAATGGAAACTGCATCTGATCAAACATCTGCATGCCCGTCATGGCATCAAACATGTGTTCATGGAAGTAGGGATTGCAGCAGCGTATCTTTTTAATCAGTATTTAAACACAGGAGATACATCATTGATCCATGGCCTCGTATATACAGATCATCATTATAAGGATTTCTGGAAAGACCTGCACACTTACAACATCTCTGTTCCTGCAGATCAACGCCTGGTGATACATGGTGTTGATTTCGAAAGAACAGAAGTCTTAAAAGTACTGGCCGTTACAACCCCCGTTCCTCCCAGTTTACAGGAAGTATTTAAACGCATGGATGCAGCGCATACACTCAATGCATTTGATCCTGAATTTGAGCAGTTATTGTGTTTGATCCAGTCTGAATTCAGAGCAAAGGAAAATGATGTGAAGGTATTATATGGAGAAAGGTATCCCCTCATCAGCCGCATTATCCGTAACGATTGCCCCATCACACAAAGGGCCATCCCCCGAAATAAAGTAATGTACCGTCATCTGAAAGAAGCGTTGAAAGACAGCAGCATCCATACTTTCATTGGTTTCTTCGGCCAGGCACATACTACTTACAACACATCTTCTTCTTTACCTAACAGTTTAAAAAAGGAAAACGATTACAAAGGCAAAGTATTCACTTTTATGTCTGTGTACAAAGATGTATACAGCCCTAATGGTATAATCCCTTATGCCGGACTGTTCCGCACAGAAGTATTGGAATCGCTCTATAATAAATACATGAATCCAGCTTGCAGAGCCACCGTAATACCTGCACGACAAATAGCCAACAAGAAACTGCGTAAAAGCGCAGACCTTATTTTGTTCGCAAAAGACTATCTGAATTCAGGCCAGCTTTCATCACAAATAGCAAATTTCTCTATCAACTCCACTGCTTTAGAAATGCCACCAAAACTTTTTAAGTTCTTCCCATGAGTAGTGGCCGCCACGTTATAGGAGGGCGAATGAATGACCTGCTTCACCTTAGCCCTGATGTTGGCCGCATCATATTCTTCCGGCAAAACAAACTCCGCTGCACCCAATGCTTTCATCCTGCGCGCATTACTTTCCCGTTCTGAAAAAGTAGGGAAGATGAGTGAAGGTGTGCCAGAATAAAGACTCGTCTGGCAGGAACCATAACCCCCATGATGGATCAGCAGATCACTTCTTTCCGCCATGAGTAGTCCTGGTACATAAGGCAATTGCATAAAGTTGGAAGGCACCGAAACAGATTTCGGCAAAGCATGATGCCCCGTTGTCACCACTACATAATAATCTTCATTAGCCAGTGCATCAAAACAAGGCTGCAACATTTTATCAGAATCAAATATCTTACTTCTCCCACTATAAGAAGGATTGCTCGTATACAACCAGATAAGCGGTTTGTCATCCGGCATATTTTCTAGCCAGGCAGGTTTGGATACCCGCACATCCTGCCACAATAAAGGACCTATATAATGATGATGACTACCCGGCAAAGGATCCGTTTCCGGCATACCCGTTACAAGAGACAGATCCCCCGAAGTGATTTCTTCCACCCGTTCTATTTCCTCCATCCCATAAGACCGTAATACTTTATTGATAGCAGGAACAACAGAAGGCACGCCGTTAGGTTTTTCCTTCCACCAGATAAACCCCTTAGAACCAGGCAAAGCATCTCCCTGGTTAATGGTAATGAGCGGAATTCCTAATCTCCGTGCAGCAATACAGGCAAAAGGATTCCAAAAATCCACCACCACATCAGGAGCTGCAGCACGCATCACCTTCATATACACCTCACACTGCGCCTTAATAAAATTAGCATTCAACAATCCCGTAATGGCAAACGCATGGTCCATATCCCATATCTCCGAACTGGCAGGCGCCACCCGGTAAGGAATAGACTTAATAAGTTTCCACGAAAGAACATCCTTCCAATGCAAACCATTAAAACCGATCTCATAAAGAGGATGAACAGGCAGGATATTCCCGAACCCCGCATCCGTAATAAGTTTCCGTGGCGCCTTGGCCGGATGCGAAAAAACAACTGCATGCCCCTGTTGCTGTAAGGCCTTAGCCACCGGCAATGAACGTGTCAGCAATCCAAGATCATTAGTGGGTAGTACTGTGAAGAGATAACGTTTTTTCATAAAAAAAGTGGTAAAGAGAAAAGCATGGTTCCCAGTATAAAAATTGCGGTCAGCACATAATAAGCTCTTAAGAAAATAAACTGCTCCACCGTTCTGCCCGCCCAGAATAAAGCAATGCCAATTAGCATGACCTGCCCCAGTCGGGTAGCCAACAATTCATCAGCAAAAAAGAAACATAAGAAGGCGCAGAGCAACAGAAAGTAAATGATCCGTGTATTCAGGATCTGTATGATAGCCCTATTGACAGATCTAAGGTGCTGCAAGTCTTCCTTCCACCGGAATGCTTTCCAGAATAACATGTGAAAGATGGCGAAACCCAATGAGTAAATACCTGCTATGTAAAGAATAAGCGTTGCCATGAGGCAAAGTTGGGAAAGCCCGATGATCTTTCCTTTGATCCAGATCAAAAAATGATGATCAGCTCATCTAAAAAAAAACCGGCCCAAAGGGCCGGCTTTGTTGGATTTTTTTTATAAGAGAAGAGGTGTTTAAAAAAAAAGAATCCCCCCACAAAAAAGAAAAAAATCCTCCGCCCTTTGCTGCGCGGCAAACCCCCAGCCCCTTGGACTGGGTTTGTTTTTTGGGTAGAAGAAAACTCCATCTCCTCAAAGAAAAAAAAATCCTCCGCCCTTTGCTGCGCGGCAAACCCCCAGCCCCTTGGACTGAGTTTGCTTTTTTGGTAGAAGAAAACTCCATCTCCTCAAAGAAAAAAATCCTCCGCCCTTTGCTGCGCGGCAAGCCCCCAGCCCCTCACTTATGAGAAGCCCGTATCCTGCTCAAAGTCTCCTGCGTAATACCGAGAAAAGAAGCAATATGCCCAAGCGGCGCCCGTTGTGTAATATCAGGTAACACTTTCAGCAAATTAACATACCGCTGCGCCGCAGTCTCAAACTGTATACTCACAATCCTGCGCTGAAGATGCAACATGATCCGCGTAATCGCCATCCGGCTAAGCGTCTCAAACTCATGAAACTCCGCACAAAGCTGCGCCAACGCCTTCCTTTTCACGAGGATCAATTCGCAGGGCTGTAATGTTTCTACATAATGTTCACTGGGAACTTTAAGAAAGTAACTATTGATGGCGCATGTGAATTCATGCTCAATGGCAAACCAGTCCGTAATATCTTTCCCGTCTTTCACATAATACTCACGTATCGTACCGGAAAGCAGAAAGTACATATGGTTGGAGTACTGTCCCTCCGTTACCAGCAAAGTACCTTTAGGAACAGACATCGGCTCAGCAACTTCCCGGAAAGCAACTGCACAGGTAGGGGAGAGGGTTACATAACGTTCCGCGAAAGAGTGTAAAGCCTGATCTATTAGAGAGTCCATAACCTTCGCAATGTAAAAAAATATCCCCGGCCGAAGACAGCCGGGGATCAGAAAAACTCAAAAATATTTACTTCGAAGCATCATCACTCCAAAAGAAATCACTCACTTCCTTTGCCCATATCTCCGGTTTCTCCAATGCTGCAAAGTGCCCTCCATCAGCAAACACCTTATACCGCTTCACATTCACCATCCTTTCCGCCCACTCTTTCGGCAAAGGCCCATCTCCCGGAAAATGCGCCACAGCCGTAGGCACCGATACATATTGAGCAGATTTCAATCCCCCGGAATAAGTAGCCCTGGCGGTTTCAAGATAGGTACGCATAGAACTATTGATAGTTTGCGTCACCCAATAGATGGTAATATTCGTCAGCAGTTCGTCTTTAGTAAAGCTGGATTCAATATCATGTTTGGCAGGATCAAACCGCCAGGTGTAAAACTTCTCCAATATCCATGAAGCCAGTCCAACCGGAGAATCATTCAACCCATTAGCCAGGGTTTGCGGTTTAGTAGAATGCATCATATTATAAGCCCCCTCAGAATACCACCACTGCTGAATAAATTGCCCAAACTCCTGTAACGCCGGAGACATCTTAGACCAATCCTCCGTGCCATCCGGATATCCCACATCTGTGAGGAAAATAGCCTTCACCGCCTGCGGATACATATTCGCGAGGCCTTTAGTGATCCCCGTCCCCATATCTCCGCCAGCCGCTACAAATGTTTTATACCCCAGCACATCCGTCATCAGCTTATAAAAGATCTCCGCAGTGCCATCCAGATTTTTAGATACATGGTCAGAGAACCCAAAACCGGGAATAGAAGGAATGATCACATCAAAATTCTGTTCTGTGAGAAGGGGGATAGCTTTGTAAAAACGATAAAAGCAATCCGGCCAGCCATGACTCAGCAACAAAGGTTTAGGATTTGGTCCCTTTCCTTTGATGTGCAGGAAGTGAATCTTCACCCCATCAATTTCTACCATAAATTGAGGGAATTCATTGAGTTTGGCCTCATGTTTGCGCCAATCATACTGGTTGATCCAGTAATCCGTTAACTTCCGGAGATAATCTGTATTGGTACCATAATTCCAACCGGCATTTTCCGGTGAATCTGTCCATCTTGTTTGTTGGAGCCGGGTTTTCAGGTCATCAAGTACACTTTGTGGTACTTCGATCTTAAAGGGTTGTACTGTGTGCATGTTAGGTTTGTTTTGTGCAAATGAAGAGGAGAATAAAATGATGATCAATAAGGTGTTAAGTAACTTTTTCATGAGCGTCAATGATTATACCACAAATCTAGAAGCGCTATGTGACAGCAGTATGTCAGTTGAAATAAAAAAAGCCTCTGCTTATTACAGCAAAGGCTCCAAATAGTTCATTAAAAAGGTCCACATAGGGTTAAGATAGGCTTGACATAGGCTCAAGATAGGGAGATCCTATAGCGATCCTATACCCAGGGTATACCTATCGCTTAGGAATAGGCCCACTAAGGTCCATGATCTGAATATTCCTGAAATCAATCGGCTGCCCCTCACTCTGCAAGGCTATAAACCCAGCCTTCAGCGCCTTCCCGTCCAGTTTCTGCTTAGGATCAAAGTTATTCACCACCGGCCCGCCGATCTGCGGTTTAGAGTACTGCATCACCGTATCCCCGTTAATAATATGTGTAATGAGGGAATCCCCCAGCACAATGATCTCTGCTTTTACCCATTGCTCCCCTTCGTAGGTTTTAGAGGAAGAATTGATACAATGGCGCGTATCCAGCTTGCCGTTGTAGAAGATATGCGTACCCGGAGAGCACATATTGCCGGTAGGGCGGGGTTTTCCATCCCCAAGGCCGGCCAGGAACTGCATTTCAATAGAAATAGGCCAGTCCTGCTCCTTAGGCATGGTCCGCGGATCCTGGGAATGATACATCAACCCGCTGTTGAGGATCGTGTACTCAGGCGCCGTTTTACACCATTCCCCTACGAACCGGTATTCCAGCTTCAGGTGGTAGTAAGAATAAGGTATTTTGTAATAAAGGTGGCCGTACTGGTTGTTAAAGTCGCCATATTGGTCATAGCGTACTTTAATAAGCCCATCCTCCACCCGGAAGGTATTGCCAAAGTTCTCACCCACTTCATGGTGGTGGACCTTTACAAACCAGTCATTAATGTCTTTACCGTTAAACAGGGAAACCCATTTCCATTGACCGGAGGCGGGGGGAGTCTGTTGTGTGTAACCCGTGGAACCAGATAGCAAGAGTAAGGCTATCAGAATAGTGTATCTCATCATATTTTGATTGTGTCTGTATGACACTCAAAATAAGAGATTATTTCTTTTTCTTTTTTCGTTTTATGTCTTTTGTGGCTTTTTCGTGGTCCTCGATCAATTTCTTCCAGTTATCATTGGGTGTTTCCTCAGAAAAACTGATGGTTTCCCGGTAGTCATCCTTTTTAATGGTCATCACCGTGATCGGTTTGCCCAGGTAAGACTGTATCTCGTCCAGGATCGGTTTTTCCTCTTCACTGCAGAAGGAAACAGCCTGTCCCTTCTTTACGCCCCGGCCTGTACGGCCAACGCGGTGTACATAATTCTCCGATTCGTCCGGCAGATCGTAGTTTACCACGTATTCCACATCCGGGATGTCAATGCCCCGGGCGTTTACATCTGTGGTAATGAGCACTTTAACTTCCCCTTTTTTGAATTCATCCATCACGGAGAGGCGGTCTCCCTGTTCTTTACCACCATGCATGGTAAGGGTTTTGATGCCAATCCGCTCCATGGCGCTGGCTACCCTTTCTGCTCTTACCTTGGTCCTTACGAACACCAGGATCTTATTCTCCGGGAATTCCTTCACCAGCCTTTCCAGGAAAAAGCGTTTGTCATCCATTTCCACAAAAGCCACGGAATGGCTCACGTTTTTGGAAACCGGGTCTTCCGGAGATATCTGTATCCGGATAGGGTTTCGCACAACGGAATAAGCTATATCCTTAATGTCTTCATCAATAGTAGCAGAAAAGAAGAGGGTCTGGTGGTTGCGGGGGAGATGTTTCATCACATCGCGGATATCCCGGATAAAACCAAGGTCCAGCATATGATCCGCTTCGTCCAATACCAGGGTTTGCACATGGCTGAGGTCCAGATGCCCCTGGCTCACCAGGTCAAACATCCGGCCGGGGGTGGCAATAAGCACATCTACCCCTTTATCCAGTTTAGCGATCTGGGCTTCCTGTTCCACTCCGCCAAAAAGGCCCATAATATCCACACGGGTATATTTGGCGAGTTTTTTAAATACATCCCCTATTTGTACCGCCAGTTCCCGGGTGGGCACCATGATCAGGCATTTCACTTCCCCCTTGGTACGGGAGCGGCTTTGTTGTTGCAGTAACTGGATGATGGGAATGGCAAAAGCGGCCGTTTTCCCTGTGCCCGTTTGGGCTATGGCTAACACGTCATCCCCTTTCAGGATAGACGGAATGGCTTTATATTGTATATCCGTAGGGCGTTTAAAACCCAGTTCTTCCAAACTTCTCTTTAACTCCTCTGATATGCGGTATTGTTCAAATTTCATGGGCACAAAGGTAAGCTTTAATGCCGTATAGGGAAATGGGCTTGCTTGCTAACAAAGCGGATCATATCTTTAGCTGCATTTGACAATAGTAACAAAATCATAAAATCCGGGACGAATTGTACGGCCACCTGCACGATAAAGCACTTTGGAGTAAGGTAATTGAAGGAGATAAGGATGCTTTGGCGTTCATCTATAAAACATATTTCAATTCCCTTTACCAATATGGCATGAAACTACACCCTGACGAGGGGATGGTGAAAGATTGTATTCATGATCTTTTCGTTAGCATCTGGTTAAGCAGGGAACGTTTGTCAGTAACAGATTCCATCAGGTATTACCTCCTCGCCAGCCTGAAAAGGAAAATAGCCAGCCAGCAGCAGAAAAGCCGCTTATTCGACAATCCTGCAGAAATGCAATTTACCAGCTCACCGGAAGAAGTACTGATTGGAGAACAATCCAACAGGGAACTGCGCGCTAAGCTCACAAAGGTAATGGACAAACTCCCCCGCCGCCAGAAAGAAATATTATATCTCCGTTATTACGAAGGGCTGGATACCAAAGAAACCGCCGCCATTATGGAACTAAGCGTGAATTCCACCTACGTACTCCTGTCCAAAGCCATCAACTACCTGAAAAAACACAGCGATAAATTAATAAGTGCCTCATTATTAATCATTTCGATCTATTTTAAAAATAAGTGAAAAATAACGCTAAGATTTTGTTCACTTCCTGCTTTATCTGTTAAGTAACTATAATGACATTCAGAGATTTCACCACGCAAGATTATTTAGAGCATCCCACCTTTCGTAAATGGGTGCTGGATCAGGACGAAGCGGCTGCTGCCTTTTGGAACAACTGGCTGCAGAGTAATCCTGATAAGGAAAGTGATGTGGTGAAAGCAAAGGAAATATTGCTGCTGATAGCTGCGCCAACATATAAGCCGGCAGCAAATGATGAAAAGGAAACCTGGGAAAAAGTGTTGTGGAGTATGGATCGCTTCGGTACGAAAGTCGTAGATTTGCCACATGGCCCCCGACGCCGTTGGCTCCCTTACGCCGCTGCAATATTCATTGGTCTTTTAATAGCCACATCCGCAGCATTTTTGTTTTATCCCAAAGCCGAGGTGCATCACCAAACCGCAATGGGAGAACTGAGAACAATAGAATTACCGGATCATTCAATCGTAAAACTGAATGTGAACTCAAAGATCCATTATAAGGACAACTGGGACAAAACACATCCCCGCGAAGTATGGGTAGATGGTGAGGCTTTCTTTTCTGTTACGCATCAAAGCAATAATCGAACCTTTGTAGTACATACAAAAGATGTGGATATACAGGTAGTAGGTACGGAATTCAACGTAAATACCCGCCGCATTAAAACACAGGTGGTGTTAACCACCGGAATGGTGAAGCTCACATTGAATAAGAAACGCAATCAGCCCGTTATTACCATGAAACCAGGAGATATGGTCGTGTATTCTGCCGCCACAACAGAACTGGTGAATAAAAAAGTAGACCCGGAAGTGTATTCTTCCTGGAAGCAAAAAGTACTAAGCTTTAATGAAACGCCTATTGCCGAAGTGATCAAATCACTGCAGGACAACATGGGCATTACGATACAGCTGGAAGATTCCAGTTTCAGCGGACAAACATTTACAGGAAGTATACCAATGGATAACATCGATGTGTTCTTTAAAACACTATCGCGATCGTTTGAGGTGCATATAGATAAGACAGGAACTAACACATATAAGATCAGTAATAATTAATTAAGCAAGCGTTTTGTCACAATTTGGTATTCCTGGAAAACGGGAAGTGATATTACTATGCCTTAACCAACCAAAATCGATAGCTATGGTAGAATTTTACGCCGGAACCCGAAGGGTATTGGGTAGCCTGGCACTGGCATTGCTGATACAAGGAGGTACAGCCAAAGCGGCCACAGGCAGCACACAGGGAACAGAAGTTCAGGATGGCCAACAGGTGCCGTTGAAGAATGTATTGGCAGAATTGGAACAACTGTACAAAGTTCGTATCAATTATACCGGTAACACTATTAATGGTATCATCACAAAACGACCCATTGGAAAGGTTACATCTGAACCGCTGATAGATTATCTCAGCAACTACCTGCGGCCCCTGGGACTCGAAGTAGAGCAGGCCGCACAGGACCACTTCATCATTTACAAAAAGGAAAAACGTTCCGAAAAAAAAACCGCAGAAACCCAATCCGCGACAGAGCCGCAGCAGCCGTTACAACTGGAAAGTATAACACAGCAGCAGCAACCGACCGTAACAGGTCAGGTAACGGAAGAATCTGGTATTCCTTTACCCGGAGTAACAGTAGTAGTGAAAGGTACTTTTAATGGCGCCAAAACAAATGAAAGCGGCCGTTATACTTTACCTAACGTTCCCCCGAACGGTACACTGGTATTCAGTTACATTGGTTACAAACCACAGGAGATAAAAGTAAATACCCGCACTTCCATTGATGTAAAGCTGTTAACAGATGTACAGTCGATGAAAGACTTTGTGGTGAATGGTTACCAGAAATTAAAGAAAGAAAGTTATACAGGATCGGCTATCATTATTACCGGAGATGAGATCAAACGTTTCAATCCGCAAAACATCCTCGCCAGTATCCAGGCATATGATCCATCCTTCAGGATCGTGGAGAATAACCTCACAGGTTCCAATCCAAATGCTTTACCTAATATCAATATAAGAGGCGCCACCGCCATGCCTACAGGAGATGCACAACTGCTCTCCCGCAATCAGCTGGCTACTATCACCAACCTTCCCATGTTCATGATGGATGGTTACCAGGTAGGTATTCAAACTATCTACGATCTGGATGTGAACAGGATAGAAATGATCACCCTGCTGAAAGATGCTGCTGCCACTTCTATCTATGGCTCCCGCGCTTCCAATGGTGTAGTGATCATTCAAACAAAAACGCCGAAGGAAGGTTCACTGGAAGTGTATTACAATTACGAACTGAATGTAACCACACCAGACCTTACCGCTTACAAAGTATTGAACGCTTCCGAAAAGCTGGAATACGAAAAGCTGGCCGGATTATATACCAGCAATGCAGTAGATAATCCCACCGATCTGGAAATGAGATATTACGACAAAAGGAAGAACGTTCTCAGTGGCGTAAATACCTATTGGTTATCTCAGCCGCTGGCAACAGATTTCGGACATAAACATTCTGTTTCCCTGCAAGGTGGTTCACCTACTTTAAGATATGGCGTGGATGCCCGTTATCAAACCAATAACGGAGTAATGAAAGGTTCAGGCCGTGATCGTTACAGCCTGGCCACGAGCCTTGCTTACAACCTGAAGGATAACAAACTCATGTTTCGCAACAGCTTCACCATTTCACAGGTGAAGGGAAATGAATCCCCATACGGCCAGTTCTCCAGTTATGTGCGCATGAATCCCTACTATCCTAAAACAGATTCACTGGGCAGGATATTGAAGGAAGTAGACAAATGGAATTACCTGGATAATCCGGACCGTGTGAGCGGAAACCGCGTTGCCCTCCCGGTGTTCAATCCCCTGTATGAAGCTACCACCGGTAACTTCGCCAAATCAGAATACCTTGAGTTCATTGATGCCTTCTCCGTGGAATATAATCCAAGTCCTTCCTGGAGGATCAACGGTACCATCAGTTTAACCAAGCGTAAAAGCACGGCGGATAAATTTACCTCTCCCTATAGCAACGAGTTTTACTATAAAACAGGAGATGAACTGAAAGATCGTGGCAGATATGAGTATGCCAACATAGATGAATCTCAGGTAGATGGAAGTTTTACCGCTAACTATAACAAAGTATTGAACGGCGTACACTTCCTCAATTTCTCCCTGGGTACCAATATCCAGGCACAGAAATATACCGGTAAAACTATCACGGCACAAGGTTTCACTAATGACCGTTTTACAGATATCACCTTTGCCCGCCGTTACGAGATAGATGGAGCACCCAAAGGTGGTGTTACAGAACAACGCCTTATCGGTGCTTTCCTTTCCTTTAACTATTCTTACCAGAACCGTTTCATAATGGACGGAACCGTAAGAACAGATGGTTCTTCTAAATTCGGAAAGGATTCGAGGATGGCTACTTTCTGGTCCTATGGTGTGGGCTGGAACCTTCACAACGAAGCTTTCATGAAGAACAGCATCTTCAGTCAGTTAAGGATCAAAGCCACTACAGGTTTAACAGGAGATGTGAATTTCCCTGCTTACTTATCCAACACAACCTATAGTTATTACAGCCAGGATTGGTATTCTACAGGCGTGGGTGCTGTGTTTGCCGGATATGGTAACAACAGCCTGAGATGGCAGCGTACACAGAACTATGACCTGAGCATGGAGATGTCCCTCTTCAAAGACAGGCTGTATATCTCTCCCCGTTATTATCATAAACTCACCAAAGACCTGCTCACAGATGTGAACGTGCCTACTTCTACCGGTTTCGCACTCTACAAAGAGAACCTGGGTGAAATGGTGAACAAAGGGTTTGAATTTTACCTGCGTGCTAACGTATTGCGCGGCCGCGACTGGTCTGTGAACGTGAATGCGAACCTTGGGCATAATACCAACGTGATCACAAAGATCTCTAATGCGCTGAAGCAATATAATTCGCTGGTAGATGATAAGCAAAATGAAGATTCGGCATCGAGAACAAGACCGATGCTGCGTTACAAAGAAGGTCAGTCATTGAACACCATTTACGCTGTTCGTTCACTGGGCATTGATCCGGAGAATGGTAAAGAGATCTACCTCCGCGCAGATGGCTCCACTACTTATGAATATGATGTACGCAACACCGTAGCAGTAGGAGATCAAACACCGGATGTAGATGGTTATTTTGGTGGTAATATCGTGTATAAGAACTTCTCTGTTGAATTCAGTTTCTATACCCGCTTAGGTGGCGATATCTACAACCAGACATTAATAGACCGTGTGGAAAATGCAGATCCAAAATACAATGTGGATAGCAGGGTACTGGCACTAAGATGGAAAAAACCAGGTGATCATACTTTCTATAAGAACATTGCAGACCTCACCACCACCCGTACCACTTCCCGTTTTGTACAGGAAGAGAACAGGCTGGAATTTAAGTCTGTATATATGTCCTACGACGCACCGGCACAATGGTATAAACGCCTGAAGATGAAAAGCCTCCGTTTTGCATTGAACCTGAACGACCTGGCCTATTGGTCCAGCCTGCAGGTAGAAAGAGGGATCGATTATCCGTTCGCAAGGAGTTTCACCTTCTCATTATCCACCCGGTTCTAAAAGATTATTACGATGAAGAAATATATAGTATCCATCATCATCATAGGCACGTTGGCATCCTGCAGCAAATGGCTGGATGTAACACCACAGTCTGAAGTATCACAGGATGCACTTTTCAGCACAGAAGATGGTTTCAAAGAAGCAATCAATGGACTCTACAGCAAGTCTGTGAAAGAACAGGTGTACGGCAGGGAATTAACCTCCGGCACGGTGGAAGCCTTTGTACAGAATTATGCAACAGATGTAGATGATCCCTGGGGATACAGGCAGGCCATGCGCTTCAGTTTCAAGGAACAGACCTTTATGAAGAGAAGGGATGATATATGGCTGGGCTTATACGGTGTAGTAGCCAACGCCAACCTGATCCTGGAAAATGTGGATGTTAAAAAGAACCTGTTCACGGGCATTAATTATAACATCATCAAAGGAGAAGCCCTCGCCATGCGCGCTTACTGCCACTTTGATGTGTTGCGCCTGTTTGCAGATTCATATGTTACAGACCCCAATGGCAAAGGCATTCCTTACGTAACCAAATTCAGTAAGGACATACCGCCTATGTTCAAAGTAGGAGAGGCTATTGAACTGGTGATCAAAGACCTGCTGGAAGCAAAGGAATTACTGAAAGCAGATCCTATCATTGCAGCCGCTTATAAGATAGGTTATCCTAAAACAGACTCCGCTACAGAAACAAAAGGAGAATTATTCCTGCAGGTACGCCGCCACCGCCTGAATTATTATGCAGTATGCGGAGAACTGGCACGGGTGTACCTCTACAAAGGAGATCAGGCAAACGCATTAAGTAATGCGCTGGAAGTGATCAACACCAATAAATTCCCCTGGACCAAACAAGCGGATTTCTTAAATCCGGATGAAGAAAAGAAAGACAGGATCCTGTATAAAGAATTGATCTTTGGCCTGTACGCACCTAATATGAACGACAGGATCAGGGAAGTATTAGCCAACGGGCAAGTCGCTTTATTTGTACCCCTCACAGAAGGCCGTAATATTTATGAGACCGGTGGAGTAGGAGGAGATGATTTCCGTTACAAACAGTGGTTGCAGGAGCAATCCAGCGGCACAGGAAACTACCTGCGGGTGGTGAAGTATAGCAGGGATGGAGATGCTAACCTGCATGATCTGATGTTGCCTGCTATGCGTTTGAGCGAGATGTATTACATCGCAGCAGAATGTACATTTGATACAGATGCAACCAAAGCATGGGATTATTTCAATACCGTACGCCTGAACAGAGGTATCGGTACTAAACGGAATGATGCATCCAAAACAGTATTTATAGGGGAACTGCTGAAAGAAGCTCGTAAAGAGTTCTTCTCTGAAGGGCAGATGTTCTATATGTACAAACGCCTCAATTTGCCTATCACAGGCCAGTCAGGCAGCAGCATTGCTCCAAGTAAAGCAATATTCGTATTGCCATTCCCTGATGATGAAATTGCTTACGGTAACAGATAAAAAAACAGCGATGAAAAAATTATTCATATTCGGTTTATTCGGCGCAGTTTGTTTGAGTGCTTGCAAAAAAGCAATTGAATTAACGTATCAGTCGCCAGACAATGTATATTTCGATTTCACCGATCCAAAGGATGAGAAAGAGAGACCAGACAGTATCTCTTATTCCTTCGCCCTTTTCCCGGATAAATCTTCCGATACCATTTTACTGCCCGTACGTATTGCAGGAATGCGAAAGTCTGTAGCCAGGAAGTTCAAACTGACCGTTATAGATAGTGCCACCACAGCAGTAGCAGGAACACATTACAAAGCACTGGAAGCAGAATACACCATCCCGGCAGATTCAGGCGCTGTTAAAGTACCTATCATTATTTACAGTACAGACGCGGCCCTCACCACTAAGTCCGTAAGGATGAAGTTCCGCCTGGTAGCTTCTGCTGATTTCGCAGTAACCACCATAGGATTTGATACCGCCAAGGTGATCTTCTCCAACCGGCTGGAACAACCCACCTGGTGGAATACCTGGGCTGGTGAACTGGGTGCTTATTCCCGCGTAAAACATGAGCTGTTCATCAGAACAGCCGGTACGATAGATCTGCCTCTTACCCAAAATGGAGAAGTTATTCCGAAAGTATTGTACCACACCCGCCGGTTCAGAAGTTTCCTGAATGATCCTATTGCATGGGTAGCTGCCAATCCGCAGGAAGGATACACGGTGGAAGCTGCAGGAGGAGGAAACTACAATTTCTATAGCATCGCTAATCCTGCAAAGAAATACCTGCTGGAACTTAATCCTGCTGATAACAGGTATTACTTCAAAGATGAGAATGGTAACCGCATTGTGTAATTATTTAATGATCGTACATGAAAAATTATCTGTTATATATAGTTGGTTGCGCATTGCTCATAGCAGCTTGTTCTAAAGACAAAGGCAACTACGACTACATCAATATCCCGGACCCTTCCCTGAAAGGACTGGACACCGCTTATTTTGCCACAGTAGGGGATAGCCTCATCATCACACCTGAAGTACAATTGAAATCAGGCAAGAATGATTATTCCTGCTTCTGGAAAATAGAAGTACCGGAAAAGGCCATGTCCCTGGACTATGAAGGGCAATCCTTAAGGATCGTATTCGGCCTGGGCGCCAACCATTACAATGCCTTGCTGAAATTGCAGGATAATAATACCGGCCAGGCATACTTCTTTAAATTTGTGATCAAAGGACAGACGCAATTTACAAGAGGTGCACTGGTGCTCAGCAATGATGGGAATAAAACGATACTCACCTTCATTAAACCAGATGGCACTGTTCAACCTGATATCTACAATGCCATTAATAAGGAAGTATTACCCGGTGGCGGTATGCAACTTGTACCTATCAGGAACCAGTTCTACACCAACCAGCTGAACAATTACTGGATCACTTACAGTGGCGGAACTACCGGAGCAGTACAACTGGATGCGAATACTTTACAACGTACTAAATACCTTGCAGATAACTTTTATACAGCACCTTCTGTATTAAAAGTGAACAGCTTCCTCAATATGATCAATGGTGTTACTACCGGTATCATCAATGGAAAGATGTATATAGGTGCCACAGAAACTGCACCGTTCTGGCCTTACTATGCTTTTTGGGGCGTGCCTGTAGATGGTAGTTATAACCTGCACCCGAATGTGCTGCACAACCTTTATGAAAGACCAAACGATGGATATTTCTTTGGTTTTGAAAATACGAAGAAGCAATTCATTCGCTTCAGCACCAATACCTTCTTTGATACCACTTACACGGTTTTGGGCAATACATCTTTCGATCCCAAGAACCTGAAGATGGACCTGGTGTACATGAACCGTTTCACCGATAATGAGTTCTACGCTATGTTTGACAGTGTGGGTAAAAAGATAGAGCTGAAATTTGGCCTGGATTTTAGTGCAGGTAAAAGTACATTCACGCCTTCTTACAAAAGAGTATTCCCCGGCGCTAACCTGCTGATGGCAGATACTAAATGGGCCATTTCACCCATCGGTGTATTCTTCTTTACTTCTAACGATAAGATCTACCGGTACAACCCGGTAAATGACGAAGTGAAGGCACTCGATGCCACCTTTGGCGGTAAGAAAGTGACCATGATCAAAGTGATCAATAGTAATCAGTTAGTAGCAGGTGTGGAAGGAAGTATCTATTACCTGGATATCAGCGTGGGTCATAATGGCGAGAATCCGCAACAAGTAAGCAACATCCCTGGTTTACCGGTGGATGTGCTGATCAGAGAGAATTAATCATAGCGGCCGTTTCAGTATAAATACCGGGACGGCCGTTTTTCTTATTATGCCTCATCCTTGGTGTTCTTCACCAGTCCAATCCCTGAAAAGAAAAAGATCAGCCCGATAACCCCCACTACAATTAACTCACGGGTGTTGATACTATGTTTCACAAAACCATAACCGGAATAGATAAGTCCTATGATTCCCAAAACAGTTAAGACGGCGCCGAAGATGCGTTTTACATTCATATGGGGTGTTTTTAAGAGGGTGGGGTACAATATCTGTGCCGTTTAGGCGCCAAAGGCCAGATACCGTTCTACAGCCTTCTTTACGGCTGTTGACTGGGTTTTGTTCAAAGGCGTGAATATGTCCATATCCAACCCGTCATTGTCCTTCTTTTTCCACGTACCGGCAATTTTTCCGTCTACGATCAGCATGTGCGTATAGAAAGTGCGGGCACCTTCATTGAAGATATCTGTACGGTTTTTGTAACTCATGCCGTATTCATCATAGTCCGGCATAATGAAGGTATGCTGTATCTTTTCCTTCTTGTCCAATTCTGCAGGCAGGTAGATCAGTTCTTTATCTTTTATGAAGGAAGACGGTAATGCTTCTGCACCTTCCTTCGCATCTTTCAGCGTTAACCCGGACCAATAAGCAAAATCCTGCAAAGTAGCAGGCCCTCTCGTTGTAAAATACCGCTGCACGAATTGCGCTAACGCATCTTTTCGATCTAACGCCTTAACAGCGGGTACCCTTTCTTCCAGCAATGCATACGTGAATTGTTTGCCTTCCCTGGGGCCACTGCAAATAAGTCCCTCCAGTTCCGCAAACATCATAATATAGCTAAGCCTGTGCCCCGAAGCAATGATCTTTGCATTCTTCAATGCTT
The DNA here is from genome assembly GCF_009647655.1 of Chitinophaga sp. SYP-B3965. Lineage (GTDB taxonomy): Bacteria > Bacteroidota > Bacteroidia > Chitinophagales > Chitinophagaceae > Chitinophaga. Next base: position 421,794 of record NZ_WJFD01000001.1, read on the forward strand.
GCTGCAGCACCGTACGTTGTAAATGTTTACCACCCTGTAATGTTTTTTCCAGCACCTTGTTACAACGGGAAAAAACTTTTGCATCCAGTTCTAATTGTTTGTAATAATAAGCATTCGCTGCATGTACACGAGGCGCCGTGAGTTGCAGTAGCCACCGGATATCCTGCTGATGTACAAAATGCCAGGTAGGCCGCATGAGATGAGTTCGGAGATAAATACCCTCGTTGAATGATTGTTCTATAGCTTTTTCCGTGAGTGATTTAGACCGAAGATGAATAGCAAATTTAGCATGTGCATATTCCTGCGCCTGCATGGCAATGAGCCAGGAAACAACGGCTCCTGCAGCTTCGTAAGCAGGTTTGGCCAGTTGCTGCGTATGCAGCCGGTGAAGGATAATGTCTTCGGTTTTCATTTCGATAAAAAGCTTAATACCATCTGTCCGAAAAAGCCATCTCAACATCCTGTTTATACTTCTCCGGAATTTTATTATTAATGATCGCACTAGGTTCCAGCGATGGGAAGATATCTTCAAAAGTCCTCACCTCATTCATGAATACCCTGCGGTAGATATGTGAGCGCGTCAGCTTTTTATAATCATCAATACCTGCAGCTCCCATCAGTTCCACAAACGTTTTTACCGTTTCATCATGATAGTTGGCTACCCGTTGTTTCTTATCAGAAACTACAAGGCCGATAGATAAGTTAGGGTCCTGCGTAGCCACACCTGTAGGACATTTATTAGAGTTGCATTGTAAAGCCTGTATGCAACCAATGGCCATCATCATAGCCCTTGCACTGTTGCAGGCATCTGCGCCCAAAGCAATAGCCCGCAGTATATGGAACCCGGAAAGGATCTTACCGGAAGCGATCAGTTTAATATGTTTGCGGATATCATAACCCACCAGGATATTATGTACGAAGGCCAGTCCATCCAGTAATGGTGCTCCCACGTGATTGGAGAATTCCTGCGGAGCAGCCCCTGTTCCCCCTTCACCACCGTCTACCGTAATGAAATCAGGATAGAGGTTCAGTTCTATCATCGCTTTACAGATGCCAATGAACTCACTCTTCCGGCCAATACACAATTTAAAACCTACCGGTTTACCGCCGGAAAGTTCACGCATCTGCTGGATCAATAATACCAGCTCCTTCGGATTATTGAAAGCACTGTGATAAGGAGGAGAGTAAATAGTAGTACCCGCCTTTACGTGACGGATAGCCGCAATTTCCGGTGTGTTCTTTTTAGCCGGTAAAATTCCCCCATGTCCGGGTTTAGCACCCTGGGATAATTTCAGTTCTATCATCCTGATCTGCGGGGCAGCAGCTGTTTGGGCATATATTTCCGGTGAAAAGTTCCCGTCTTCATCGCGGCAACCAAAATACCCCGTACCCACCTGCCAGATGATATCTCCGTTATGTTTAAGGTGATAGGGGCTGATGCCGCCTTCTCCTGTATTATGGGCAAAGTTGCCAATTTTAGCACCCGCATTCAGGGCCTCAATGGCATTACTGCTCAAAGAGCCAAAGCTCATGGCGCTTACGTTGAAGATGCTGGCGGAATAAGGCAGTTTGCAATCTTTATTACCGATCTGTACCCGGGGATTATGATCCAGGTTACGGAAATCTTTAGGGGAGATGGAATGGCTCATCCATTCGTAACCTTCCTCATACACATCCAGTTGCGTACCAAAAGGCATGGTATCCATTTCCTTTTTTGCGCGTTGGTATATGGTGGAGCGGTCTATGCGGTTAATGGGACGCCCGTCAATGTCAGACTCCACAAAGTACTGGTACATTTTAGGTCTGAGGGCTTCCATCCAGTAACGCATCCGGCCAAAAACCGGGTAAGTGCGCATGATGGAGTGTTTGGTCTGCCGCATATCATTGATCCCCATAATGAACAGCGCCACGATGATAGCCAGGATCACGTACCACCAGGGGCTTGCGAAGTAGCCGAGTAAAGCAGTACCTATGATCCCTATGATTGCACTAACGATAAATCCTTTACGCATATTGGTCTCTTTTAATCAATGGCAAATGTAGGTAATTACCGAATTCAAACCCAAAGCCGCCATCTTCAAAAACGGCGTTTTACTCTTAACAGATATCTCCAATATTTGTTATAAAAAAGCGAAATGTCCATCTATCTGTCTGCTTTACTACTTTATTTTTCTGTACAGGGCACCATAGACCCAGTACACAATGGGAAATATATCTACCTGTATGGGATAGACTATTCCAGGGTAAACCCTAAGATCACTGATTCCTGCCTGATCACCGATGGCCGGTTCCATTTTGAAGGTCAGCTGGTTACGCCGGGTGTGCTGGTGTCCCTTTACATGAAATCGCCCCGGGACATTTTTTCCCAGTTTATTCTGGAAAACAGGAATATCACGGTCTCCATTAAACCCGGAGATTGTATAGTGGAGAATAGCCCGCTTACGGAACAATGGAAGGCCCGGAAAAAGATAACAGACCCTATTTCAACAGAGAGCTATTTTACCCAAATGGCCATGGACTCTTTGAAAAAACGTTATGACACCCTCCGGCAAAAAACCATGAACGTTGATAAAGACCACATCCGCAGCCACCCCGGTGATTATCTTTCACTCTACCTGTTGCGCTATTGGGTCTTCAACGATCTTACAAAACAAAAAGATACTCTTTTGCAACTGTACAATGGATTAACACCGGCATTGAAGCAACTGGAAGAAGCAAAGTTGCTGAAAACACAGATTGATGTACTTTATGCACTGCAGCCTGGGATGTTGGCCCCCGCTTTCAGTGCACCAGACCCCAAAGGAGCAGCTATCCATTTATCCGATTTTAAAGGGAAATATGTATTGATAGATTTTTGGGCATCCTGGTGTGGCCCCTGCCTGGAATCCATTCCGGAAATGAAAAAGACATATGCACAGTATAAGGATAAACAACTGGAAGTTCTTGGTGTATCTTTAGACGATAAGCAAAAAGCATGGAAGGATGCTCTTGCGAAATACGATCTGCCCTGGGTAAATATTTCGGAACTCAAAGGTTGGGATGGAGAGATCGGTAAACAGTATAACATCCGCTCTATTCCACAGAATGTGCTGATAGGAAAGGATGGCAGGATACTCGGAGTAGACATTAACCTGGCCAAAGACCTTCCAAATTTAATTAAATGAGAAAGACGTTATATCTGCTGAATATCTTGCTGTTACTCTGCCTGGTTGCAAAACCCCAGATTAATCAGAAGAATAAGTTCATCACCTTTTTTGTATTGGATAAGACCTATATCACCTTTTCTAATAATTACATGAGGGGGAATGATGGGCATAAGTATAATCCGTATTTTCCCTCTTCTCCGGACGAAACCTCCCATTACATGGTAACAGGAGAAGAAGTGCTCATCTCCGCAGTGGAAATTGACACCCTGGCAAAGGTGAAAAGCATGAGCGGAAATTTTCATCTGGATACTGTTCCTGCACACCGGCAATTCTATCCGCTCAGATCATTACAGGTCAGGATCACAAAGAACGGCGCTCCTGCCGGTAAGTGGCTGGATATTATAAAAATGCCCACCTTTAAGGATACTGCTATTGTCAGCGAAACATCTTATTGGTTATTGAAGGATAGCCTGAAAGTGAACGATAGCCTTTTTATTGAATTCAGGCGAAATGACGGCGTGGCGTTAATGAAGCTGCACATAAGAAGGAAAGCGATAGAAAAAAGACCTTTCCTGATGGGGAGCGCACATGATACCAGCACTTCCCGGGATGAATCAGCTTTTATGCAAGCCCAATTGCTGAAAACTTATCCCTCCTTCAAACAGGGCGCTGCGTTCTATACAGACTGGCCTGCAAGGATCGATAAACTGGATCATGCATATATGCCCAATTCAAGGGTGGCTTTTTATTTCCGCGAACCACCGGATGTAACAGATTTTACTTTTCAATACCGTTTACTGGGAGGGCGTTATAAAGATACCAGCTGGAAGAACACACGAGGATATGTACTGGTGCCTTCTCTGCAGGCAGGTGCAAAATACAGGTTGGATGTACGTTATAAAGATGCGCCTGCGCTTTGGTCCACCCACTTATTTCACGTACCACCTTACTGGTACCAAACCCTATGGTTTAAAACAGGAATAGGTGCCTGCGTGATCATTGTTGGCTTATTCCTTTTCCTGTTATGGGCTTACTTAAAGAACAAACGCCAGGAAGAGAAAAGAAAACTGAAGATCCAATCCCTCTATGCCCAGTTAAATCCGCATTTTGTTTTCAACGCACTCGGCTCCATACAAGGCCTGATGAACGACCAGCAGCTGAACAAAGCAAACCAGTATTTATCCGGTTTCGCTCAGCTGTTAAGAAACTCCATGCTGTCCACCACAAAAGAAACCATCCCTTTACAAACAGAATTAAAGAACCTGGATAATTACATCCAACTGGAAATATTGCGTTTCAATTTTCAATATGAACTATATGTAGATCCGGAGCTACAGACAGCTATAATAGAAGTACCGCCTTTATTAGCCCAGCCCCTGATAGAGAACGCCGTAAAACATGGTGTTTCTGCCAAAGGGGCAGCAGGACAAATTAAATTCCAAATTCTAAAAGATAAGCAGGATATACTATTTTCGATCAGTGATAACGGCTCAGGGTTTGATCCATCCAAAGCAGTAGACCGGCATGGTATTAAGCTAACAAAGGATAGGATCGAGCTGTATAACAAACATCGCCGCATCACATTAGATATTCAAAGTAACACAACAGGCACCACCGTACTCCTGAGATATAAAAACTGGCTGGAACATGATTAATGCCATCATCATTGATGACGAACAACACAATGTGATCAACCTGCAACGTTTGCTGGAACAGCATTGCAAAGAAGTGACCGTAGTAGCTACAGCAACCAATGCAGACGATGGCATCGCCATGATCCGCCAACACCAACCGAACCTTGTTTTCCTGGACATTCAAATGCCCGGGAAAACAGGGTTTGATCTCTTGCTCGCATTACCAAAGATAGATTTCGAAATAGTATTCGTCACCGCCTTTGATCAATACGGTATCCCCGCCGTAAAGTTCTCCGCCATGGATTACCTGATGAAACCGGTAAATGTGGAAGAATTAAAAGGCGCCGTACAAAAAGCTATTTCCCGCAAAAGCAACAGCATGGAACACCTGGTGGCCATTTTAAAACAGGGCACACAACGCCATGAACACCGCATCGCTTTACCATCCGCTAAAGAAACAAGATTTGTATACGTAAAGGATATTGTACGTTGCGAAAGCAGCAATAGCTATACTTCCTTCTTTATGCAGGATGGAGAGAAGATAGTGGTATCCGTATCTATTTATGAGTATGCAGAAATGCTGGGAGAATATGGTTTCCTGCGCTGCCATCAATCCCATATCATTAATAAATTGTTTGTACGGAGCATCGTAAAAGAAGGCGGCTTTTATCTGCAGATGAAGGGTGGTGAAAAGATCCCCGTTTCCCGGGATAAGAAAGATTGGGTGAAAAAAGAAATGGGGGCGTAAAGCCTTACTTATTATGTGCGATGAACAAAGGCAATCTTTTTCATGCGTTTAAGATTTAAGAAAAGTGCCCTTGCAGAAAGCAAAGGCACCTTATGTTGCAATTCCTTATGTGGCAGGAATTGCCATTCTCAATCCACAACTGCGCCTAATCTTCCGAATCGTCCGGTGTGGGATCCTCTTCCATATGAATAGCATCATCTACGAATTCGCCTCCATCACTGGTATCCCCTTCAGGGAAAGGCCTTTTAATATGTTCGATGTCTTTTGATGGAGGCACGTATTTCCTTGGATCGTCCGTATGAAAAAAGATGCTCATCTTGATATAATTAAAGGGTGAAGAAATCAATCCTGCAGCGCTTTCCGGATAGCCGCCGCTGCCTGAAAGAGTGCTATCTTAACTGCCGGTATACCGGCCAGGGGATTGAGTAAACCATAATCGTGGATCAGTCCGTTATGCCTGTTCACAGTTACCGGCACACCGGCTTCATCCAGCTTCCGGCCATAAGCTTCTCCTTCATCGCGCAGTACGTCATTCTCCGCTGTCTGGATGAGGGTAAGCGGTAATCCTTTCAGTTGCGCAGCAGTAGCCTGCAGGGGAGAAGCATATATCTCTTTGCGCTTTTTTAGATCTGGCAGGTAATTATCCCAGAACCAGATCATCATGTTCCTGGTAAGGAACCGTCCTTCGCCTAACGTTTTGTAGGAATCCGTTTCGAAATTTGCGTCTGTCACCGGCCATAACAATATCTGTAGTTTAAACGCAGGGCCGCCTTTGTCTTTGGCCATCAATGCAACAGCCGCAGTCATATTCCCACCTACACTATTGCCGGCAATCGCGAGGTTTTTCCCGTTAACGCCTATTTCATCACCATGAGCAGCTACCCATTTGGCCGTAGCATAGATCTGGTTGATGGCAACAGGATACCTGGCTTCCGGCGATGGCGTATAATCCGGAAAAACAGCCACCATTCCGCTGGTCACCACCAGGTCCCGTACTAACCTTCTATGGGTGGGATAATCTCCCAATACCCATCCACCGCCATGGACGTAAATAAACGCCCCGCTTCCTGCTTTAGCGGATAAAGGTTTCACGATGTGGATGGTAACCGTTTGGCCATCCTGTGTAATGGTTTTTTCTGTTTCTATTATATCAGCATAATCAAAAGGAACAGATTGCTGCGCGTTTACCAATACCGCGCGGGCATCTGCAGGACTCAGTTGTTCTATTGGTTTTCCATCACCTGCATTAAGGACTTTAAGGAAGTCCCTTACCTGCAGAAAGATGTGCGGATCATTTTCCGGTTTGCTGGATTGTGCCATAGCTACAGTGTTTATAAGTGTGAAAAGGAGAAGTAGTTTTTTCATTGGGGGAAAGTGCTAAAAGTATTATTGAAACGATTCCAGGTATTAATGGTGGTAATAGCCAACGTGAGGTCAACCAGTTCTTTCTCGGAAAAATGTTGCTTAGCCTGGTTAAAGATCTCATCCGTTACATCACAAATGGTAACAGCTTCTGCAAGGGCCAAAGCAGCTCTTTCCTGATCAGTGTACCAGGGCACTTGCCGCCATGCGATCACACCATACAAGCGTTTCTCTGTTTCACCTTTGGCCTTCGCGTCATTATAATGCATGTCGATACAAAAGGCGCAGCTATTCATTTGTGATACCCTTAAGTTTACCAGTTCCCGGAGTGTTCCTTCCAGGGTGGATTTGCTTAAATATGCTCCAATGCCATAAAGCGTCTTTAAAGCATCACGCCCTTTTTCCATAGCGTTTAATCTTGTTTCCATCATGTGAGTTTTAGTAAGGGTGATTGCTTATTTTTTGTGCCATGTCAAGATTCATGTTCTCAGCATACATGCCGTAGCTGTCTACTACTGTTCCTTTAACACCGGATGAGGAAGAAATGGCATACAACACAGCACTGTCCTCAGGGTTGGAATCTCCTTCAAAGCGGTAGAACTCATCTACATGAAATTCCTCAGGAGTGAGGCGGAGATCCAGGTCGCCGCAATAAAGGCAGGAGGATTCAATAGAGAAATCCTCCGTATAGCCCCTGGCTTTAACGTCAGCCAGTGCATCAATCAGGGATTGGAAAGTTTTCATTGTTCATTTTTTTTGTTGTGGAATTACAGCAAGACTAAACTTGTGCCAATATTTTAGAAGGCTGATTTGCAATATTTTAATTTTTATAGCCGGGAGAAAATTATTGGTATATCAATAAATATTGAAATTGCAGATAGGGTAGGGCGTTGAAAAAGAATACTTTGTGATTTTGAAGAGGAAGTGTTGTAAATTTAGGCTAACAAAATGTTGCCCATTGAAAGCTAAAATTCTAATTGTAGAAGATCAGTTCATTGAAGCCAAAGGTTTGAATGTGATCCTCACCAATGCAGGATATTCTACGTGTACTATTGCAAGGTCTGTTGCTGTGGCATTGACTGTAATTGAAAAGGAAAAGCCGGATCTGGTATTAGTCGATATATTTTTGCAGGGAGAAGAAACCGGTATTGATCTTGGTAAAATATTGAACGAAAAAGGCATGGCCTTTGTGTATCTCTCTGCCAATTCCAACAGGCAGATACTCGATGCTGCAAAGTCAACAAAGCCCTATGGTTTTATGGTTAAGCCATTCCGTGCAAAGGATGTATTGATCATGCTGGACGTGGCCCTGTACCTGCATAAGAACAGGATGCCTGAAAATGTGTTGGTGCCAAAATCCATCCCCGCATCACTGCCTCCGGAGTTCAGTCACCTGGTAGGCAAAAGCCGGAAGTTTATGGAGTCTTTGGAACAGGCCAGGCTGGTAGGTCCTATGGATACCTCTGTACTGATAACAGGAGAAAGTGGTACAGGCAAAGAAGTGATCGCACATTCCATTCACAAATTTTCCGCACGTAAGAACAAACCATTCATCGTGGTGAATTGCGGCACACTACCCGTTAACCTCATCGAATCAGAATTATTCGGTCATGAAAAAGGTTCCTTTACCGGCGCCATTACCAGGCGGGCAGGCAAGTTTGAATTGGCAGACGGCGGAACTATTTTCCTGGATGAAATAGGAGAGCTGCCGCTTGAATTGCAGGTTAAATTTCTAAGGGTGCTGCAGGAAAGAGAGATTGAACCAATAGGAGGTAAACCTCAAAAGATCAATGTAAGACTATTAGCAGCTACCAACAAAGATCTGGAAGACGAAGTAGCCTCAGGGCGTTTCAGGATCGATCTCTTTTACCGCCTGAATGTATTCCCCTTACTATTGCCATCGCTCCGCGAAAGGAAAGAAGACATCCCCTTTCTGGCAGATTACTTTCTGAAGAAGTATGGCGCTGAAAACGGAAAATCCATTCCCTCCCTTTCAAAGGAAGCCATCGAAAAACTGATGGCCTATCATTGGCCCGGCAATATCAGGGAACTGGAAAATACCATCCAGCGGAATGTAGTACTGGCTAATGGCGGTGTGATCAATTCCCTGGAAATACCCGTTTCCAGGCTGGCTCCCGCCCAGGCACTTAATGATAAGAACAGGTTTAAAACCATGATAGAGAACGAAAGGGATCATATCCTGGCCGTACTCGAAAGCTGCAACTGGAAAATATCAGGAAAAGGCGGCGCTGCCGAAGTCCTGGACATCAACGTGAATACTTTAAATTCAAGGATAAAAAAACTGGGCATTGAAAAGGAGATCATTGCCCGGAAAAGTTAACCGATTTTACCATTCTAGCTTTTTTCTTATGGCGGATGTCACTAACGCTTATGGTATCCTGATGATGGTAATAATTGCCGCAGTGGCATACCTGTTATATAGAAGCAAAGAGAAAAACAGGAAAGAGAGCAATGAGAAGAACAAGAGACTGGAACAATTAGAAAAAGACAAGGAATGGCTGATGAAAGAGATCCATCACCGGGTAAAGAATAACTTCCACATAGTAGCCAGCCTGCTGGAAATACAATCCAGTTACCTGAAGAATAAGGAAGCCCTGTCTGCCATAAAAGACAGCCAGCACCGGATACATTCTATGTCCATCATTCATCAAAAGCTTTACCAGTCGGAATCACTTTCCACCATCCACATGCCCGAGTATATCTATGAACTGGTGGAATACCTGAAGGAAAGTTACGCCATCCGCGAGAACATCCGCTTCGACCTGCATATCGAAAAGATCGAATTGAACCACGCCTCTGCCATCACCTTAGGCCTGATCCTGAATGAAGCCATCACCAATGCCATTAAATATGCCTTTGCCAATACAGCAGAAGGCAAGATCTCCATTTCCCTCACCCATATTTCCGAGACACAGATCCTGCTGAGCGTTTCAGATAACGGCAGAGGCCTGCCGGCAGACTTTAACAACCAGATAGGTGCTTCCATGGGCATGGAACTGTTGCAGGGGCTCACAGATGATATCGGTGGTACCTTTAATATTCAGACACATGAGGGCACGCATATCAATATCATTTTTAGCGATGTGGCTAAGAAGGGGGAGGATGTGGAGTTTAAGAGCTGATCCAAGCGCCTGTCAAACAATCTCCCAAATTCTGCTATCTTTAACCCCCAAATGAATGAACAGGCCCTAGTCCAGCAACTCCGCTCCGGCGATCCGATGGCCTTCCGCTTCCTCTACGAACGGTACGCTCCCCGCCTTGCCGCTTTCGCCACCCGCTTCAAAGCCAGCAGGGAAGAATCCGACGAGATCGTACAGGAAACCTTCATCCGCATCTGGAAACACCGGGACCGGATAGACGCCAATGCTCCCTTCGAAGCATACATCATCACTATCGCCAAAAATCTCATTTACAACCAGATAAGAAAGATCGGTCATCAGCAAACCTACATACGGGAAATCACCAACCAGTTCAGCCAGCAGGAGCCTAACACCAACGCCAGGGAGTTACAGCAGCTTATCGGCAAAACCATGCAGGAGCTACCGGATAAATGCCGTGCCATCTTCCGAAAAAGCAGGCTGGAAGGCTATTCCAACGCTCAGATAGCAGAAGAAATGGCCATTTCAAAGAGTACCGTAGAGAACCAACTGAACAAAGCCCTGAAGATCATGCGCAAACGCCTTGAGGATCATGGGTATAGCACTTCACTAATGGCCATTCTCTTTATTTTCAATAAATTTTTATAAACCCCATAGGTGCAAACGCATACTCAGGTGTATGCTTATATGTACCGGCAGGAAAACTTAAAACAGCGATTGTGGAAAAGGAAATCTTAAAGCGGTACCTGGAAGGTACAGCTTCGTCAGAAGAAGAAAGTTTAGTGTTTGGTTGGCTGACGGACCCCTCAAAACGTTATGAGATACTCAGTTGGATCGAATCATACTGGACAGAGTACCGGATGGAAACCGGCCCTGTGCCAACTTTTGAAGAGGTCTTTGGAGAAGCGCTCAAAGCGGAAAAGAAGGAAGGCAAAGTAGTAGCCCTCCATCGCAACAGGAGGATATGGATGTATGCAGCTGCAGCCTGCGTGGTATTCTTTGCCACAGGGCTCTGGATAGGAAACTTCCTGAAAGCGAAACCGGCAGACAATAAATGGCTGTTGAGCAAAGCACAGACAGGAAAAGGGGAGAGGACGCAGCTGATGTTAAGCGATGGCTCTGAAGTATTCCTGAGCCCTGAAACAGAACTCATGATCCACCAGGAAGTAGCGGCTAATCCCGTAGTGTACCTGGAAGGAGAGGCATATTTCAAAATGAAGGATACCACCAGGTCTCTGGTTATCAAAACCAAGGAACTGGTAACAACAGCAAAAGGCTCGCGGATCAATATCTCCGCGTTTACGAAAGACAGCACCGTAACGGTATCAGTAGAAGAGGGGAACGCAAAAGTAGTGGAGAATAATGAAACCACTTTCCCGCTGATCAAATTACGCAAGCCTAAAAAAGATACTACCGCGCCTCAAACCTTGCCGCTCGCAAAGATCAGGCCCGCAAAGGTTTCAGTAATGGTAAATGACCAGGAACTCATGACCTTCAATAAGAATAACGGTAATGCAGAGTTGAGTGTTAAAAAAGAAGAAAGCGATGACGTTCTCGTTTTCGATAATGCCGGAGAAAAGGAAATTGTTGCGAAGTTGAAAAAGTGGTTTGGTGTACAAACCTTCTTTACAGAACCATTGGAAGACAATGAAACCTTTTCCGGCGATTATAATAAGAACGCCACTTTACAGGAAGTGTTATCAGGCATTTCCATCGCCTTAAAGCAGGACATCCGTATCCACGGAACAACTGTTTACCTGATAAAGAAGAAGTAACTATTCCTTGCACACGTAATGATTATTGTAATGCAAAAAAATAACAGCAGCCGCTGAAGGGGATACTATTGCCCAATAGCGACAGGGAATATTAACTATTAAACACAACATACCTTGAACATGTCAAAAGTCAACCATTATCTCTTTATCCTGCTGATGGCAGGTCTGTTTATTGCTTGTAAGAAAGAAGATAAACGCGGCAAACTCGCGGGGATCACTGAATTCAGTATTCCTTCCGTGACAGCCCCTTTTACAGTAGACCATTCTCTGCTGAAAGTATGGAATGTGGATAGCCTCCCATTCCAGACGAATGTCTCTGCCCTCGTGGCCACATTCGTAAAAGTACCCGGCGCTATCGTGAAAGTAGGCACCGTTGTACAGGAATCAGGTGTTACGCTAAATAATTTTACCAGCCCTGTAGTATACACAGTAACGTCTGAAGACGGCGCTACCGTTCGTAACTACACCGTACAGGTAAATGTAGCCAAACTGGATCCTAAAGCCGTAGCATGGCAGAAGCATGGCGATGCAACATTTGGTTCATTTCATGATGTGCAGGCCGGTTTCTTTAATGGAAAATTTTACGCCTTCGGCGCCACTTTAAACCCAGTCACTTTTGGCGCGTTCCAATCGGACAACGCCACAACCTGGACGCGTTTATTAGCCGCCGATAATAATGGCGATTCTATCCCCAAAGGAGAACATGGAAAGCTGGTCACCGGTTTCAAGAACAAGATCTGGTTACTCGGTGGCTTGCTTCCAGGCTCTGGTTTTACTTTCAGTGCTGTAACAAATAAAGTATGGAGCTCTTCAGACGGACTTACCTGGACGGCTTCCTCACCTGCCGTAGCTACAGACCGCTGGAGCGCCCGCGAACGCATCAATGCGGTGGTGTTCAAAGAAAAATTATGGGTGATAGGTGGAAACGGTTATCCCAGCTTTGGCAATGCCAACAGCTACGGTACTGCTTTTAACGATGTTTGGAATACAGAAGACGGTAACGCCTGGACGCAGATCACTGCTGCAGCTCAATTCCCTCCACGTCGTAATCCCGCTGTATTTGTCTACAAAGAAAAGATCTGGGTAGTAGGTGGTTTGGATAACGGCAACGTTTACAAAAACGATATCTGGAATTCCGCAGACGGCATCACCTGGACACAGGTAACACAAGTAAACGCAGCCCCGCTCCGCCAGGGTCATCAGATAGTGGTACACAGAAATCAATTGTTACTCATCAGCGGTGAAAACGCCGGTGTTGGCCAAAGTGATCTCTGGGTATCTGAAGATGATGGTGTGAACTGGACGAAAGTAGCAGAAGTAGATCCTCGTGCATTGCCTGCACAGTTCCCTGCCCGCATCGCTTTTTCCGCATTCGTAAATAACAATATCATCTGGATCATAGGCGGCACCGGCAGAACAAGCAACCCGGCCACATACCCTAACGTAATTGAAATCTGGAAAGGCGGACTCAACTAATAAACATGCGTAAACTAATCACCATCGTTTTATTGCTGGGAAGCCATGCATTGCATGCGCAGAGCGATACCACTGCCCGTTCCGTGGGAGGTACCGTAAAGTCCGGAAAGGACGGCGCCCTGCTTCCGTTCGTGACCGTGAAAGTAAAAGGTTCCAACCGTGGCACCATTACAGATGCCAATGGTAATTTCAAACTGCTCGTAAAACCAACGGATACGCTCATCTTAACAGCTATCGGTTTTCGTAAGCTGGAATCGCCAGCAGGTAAACTCGCTTTGCTCAGTCTTACCTTACCCGAAGATGCCCGCACCTTTAATGAGGTGATGGTAGTAGGATATGGTAATGAACGCAAGCGGAATATCACCGGCGCTATTTCCACGATAAGCGGAAAAGAGATCACAAAATCCTCCGCCCTGTCTTTCGACAATGCCATTATCGGCAAGGCGGCAGGTGTAAATATCATTTCCAGTTCCGGTATCCCCGGTTCTGCCACAGCTATTACCATCCGGGGTTTGAGTACGCTCAACCCGGATGGAAGCCAACCATTGATCGTAATAGATGGTATTCCTGTATACGGTTCCGGCAGAGAACTGAATAGCCGTAACTTCAATGCCTCTACTTCCGCTCCCGGCACTATCGGTGGGGCTTCCGTGAGTGATAGCTATACACCACCCCAGGCTTTCGAGAGTAATCCTTTAGCAGCCCTCAACCCGGCAGACATTGAATCCATCGAGATATTAAAGGATGCATACGCTACCGCTATCTATGGTTCCCGTGCCGCCGCCGGCGTTATACTCGTTACCACTAAGAAAGGGAAGAAAGGTTCACAGGCTTTTAACGTACGGTCTGTTACCGGCGCTATTCAACCCATCGGCAAATACAAATTGCTGAACGGCGCAGAATACAATGATATCTACACCAGGTATTACAGGCAACTTGGCACCAATGAGGTGTTCAACGGCCAGGATAACACAGACTGGGTAGATGCCATTACACGTACCGCTATTTCACAACAGGTAGATGCTTCCCTGGCAGCAGGCAGTGAGAAAGCGCAATACTATATCAGCGGTTCTTATACCAGCCAGCCTTCGTACATCATCAATAATGATTACAAACGTTACAGTGGCCGCATGAACCTCAGCTACCAGGCCTCCAAAGCTATACAGGTAGGAGTGAACATGTCCATGAGCTATACGGAGAATTCTGCGATGAATGCAGCAGCTATTTACCGCTCTGCTTTGCAGAAAGCACCTAATCTGCCCATCTATAATGCAGACGGAAGTTATGCATATGGCAAAGGCGCCAATCCGCTTGGAGATCCTGATGCCAACCCCGTAGCAGAAGCTTTACGCAACAAAAACGAACTCAAAAACTCCGAAGCTTTAGGGAACGCTTACCTGCAATACAAACCCATAGACTGGCTCACGCTTCGCACGGAGTTCGGCACACAGCTGAGCAATGGAGATGCGTATTCAAGAAGAGTAAAACGCCCCAGTGGTTATGGAGATGATGCGGTACAAACCACCACGCAATACAGGAAGATCGTTACCAACAATACGGCCAGTTTCCTGAAGATGATCAATAAGCATTACATCAATGCAGTGGCAGGCCAGAGCTTCGAAAAATCTACTGAAACTAACACCGGCATCGGCGGGTATGGTTTCTTCAATGATGAGATCTTAAGTATTGCAGCAGCAAGGAACAGATATATCAAAGGCGCATTGAAGCAGCAATGGGCACTTACCTCTTATTTCGCCAGGTTGAACTATGAATTTGATAATAAATACCTTGCCGGTGTTACCTATCGTTTGGACGGTTCTTCCCGCTTTTCCCGCAACAGGCGTTATATAGGTTTCCCTTCCTTCTCTGCCGGATGGCGCTTATCGGAAGAAAGTTTCTTAAAAGAAAAGAAATGGCTGGATGATCTGAAGCTGCGTGGCAGCATAGGTTTTACCGGTAACAATAATTCAAGCTCTTATTACGGAAGCCAGGGCCAATACCAACTAAACAGTGACAATCTTTCCTATGCCGGTACACCTATCCTTCAAATGCAGCAGCCGGATAATCCTAACCTGAAGTGGGAGCGCACACGTTCCGTAGACCTGGGTTTGGATATGTCCCTGCTGGATAACACGGTGAATATTACGTTGGATTATTACCATCGCCGCGTGAAGGATATGATCCTTTCTTCTGCTATCCCGCGTTACCAGGGCTGGTCTGTACAACAACAGAACATCGGGGATATGATGAACGAAGGTCTGGAATTAGCCGTGCGTGCAGAACTGCTTCGCCGCAAACATTTCTCCTGGTCCACCAACTTCAATATCTCATGGAACAGGAACAAGATCCTGAAGCTGAACTTTGTGGGTGAAGAAGTAGGCCTTGCCAATGAGGCTTACAAATATCTCAAAGAAGGCCAGGCCGCAGGGCAATTCTTTCTGTACGACTGGCAAGGGGTAGATGGCATGTCCGGCAACCCCGCCTGGGGAGATGGTAAAGGCAACACCACTTTTGTACCGCCTGCTTCACTTTTCTCTACAGTAGAAGATGTGAATGCATTCAGGAAATCCTACGGTACCGCCTTGCCGGATTTCTATGGCGGTATGGGGCACACCTTCACTTACCGCAATTGGGAACTGGATGCATTTTTCTCTTTCTCCGTAGGGAATAAAATGATCAACGGTGCCAGAGCTGCCCTGCTCACTTACACCATGAGCGATGCCCCAAACCTGAGTTCGGAGATATTGAATTACTGGCTGGTACCAGGGCATGAAACAGATATTCCTAAACTGGTGAACAGGTCTGTAACCACTTCCGTGGGCAGCAGTAATATCCGGGACTATACCACCAGCAGGACCAGCAGCCGCTTCCTGGAAGATGCTTCCTACCTGCGTTTGCGTTCCATCCGCTTGGCTTACCAGTTACCGGTAGCAAAACTGAAAGTATTGCGTTCACTGGAACTCTTTATAGCAGGTACCAATCTGTTCACGCTCACCGGTTATTCCGGTATAGATCCGGAAGTAAGCGCATTCGGTTCATCTGCCCTGCAGGCAGGATATGATGAACTCACCATGCCGCAAAACAAAATGTATCAATTCGGCATCAATATAGGATTATGATAAAAAGATATCTCATACTGATCATATGTTTCCTGGCCATGGCCTGCAATAAACAGCTGGACCTGGCACCGGAAAACACCCTGGTGGAGAGAGAGGTATATAAGACCGCAGAAGGCACAGACCAGGCCCTTGCAGAAGCTTATATCACCCTGGTACGGGCAGCCACCGGTGGCATCGCTTATACTTTTGGAGATTTCAGTACGGACATACTGAATCACTCCACTTACTACAACATCTTCGCCAGCGGCGCTACCACAGCAGATCACGATGAAGTAGTGAACCTCTGGACGAACTACTTCAAAGCGCTGAATGTAGCCAATAATGTGATGGCCAATATTCCGTTATATGCCCAATACCCTGTGCAGAAACAGAACGTGTTCATAGCAGAAGCCCGTTTTCTCAGGGCCTATGCTTACCTGGACCTGCTGAAGTTTTTTGGAGACGGTGCATTGACCGGCAAAATGGACGGCCGCGGTTTGCCTATACAGCTTACACCGTTCAAAGGATATAATACAGGTGATGTGATTGCCCGTTCCAGCAACGGAGCCGTATATGCACAGATCATTAAAGATCTGGAAGAAAGCATTCCTGCGCTGGAAGATCAGCAATCCAATGAACTGAAAACAAGGTCAAGGGCTACAAAAGGAAGCGCTTATGCATTACTGGCAAGAACATACCTCTACATGGGACGTTATGCCGATGCGCTGGCAGCAGCGAATAAAGTATTGGAAAAAGCCCCGCAGCTATACGATCTTACACCGGGCCTGCTTACGCTCTTTCCGGCCAACCCAACAGGTATTGCGCAAACACTAACAAAGGAATACATCCTGGCATTTCCGGTGAGTTATATTACCAGCAGTTCCACTTCCCTCAATAACAATCTGGGCAATCCTTACTTTTTCAAAAGGTCTTTCTGGATCACTAATACGTTCCTCAATACATTTGAACCAAACGATAAAAGACGTACAGAACTCATCTTTAAGGGAGATCAGATCTACAACACACAACAGTTGAATGATCTTACTACGTTCAAGTTCAACAATGAGAACGGAAGAGATAATGTACCCGTTATCCGGCTGGCAGAAGTGATCCTGACAGCAGCAGAAGGGATTGCCAGAACACAGGGTGTAACACAAACTGCCGTAGATCTGGTAAACCAGGTTCGCAGCCGCGCAGTAACAGGTGCTATACCTTACACGCTTAATACTTTTGCCAACCCAACAGCACTCACGGATACCATTTTAAAACAAAGGAAACTGGAACTGGCCTTTGAAGGATTCAACCGCTATGATCTGATCAGAACAGGCCGCCCATTGCAAAATCCGGACATTCCGGAAGGCAGGAAAGTGTTGCCCGTACCGCAGGTAGAGATTGATATCTCCAAAGGACTGATCCTGCAGAATACAGGATACTAAAATACACCATTAAAAAAAACAGGATTATGCATGCATTAGGAAAAATTACGGTTACTATTCTCACGTTATGTTGCTCAGTTGTTTACGGTCAGAAAAAGGTTGAATTTCAGAACATCTCTTTTAATGAAGCCATTGCAAAAGCCAAAGCCACTGGTAAACTGGTATTTGTAGACGCCAGCGGAGCCAACCAGGCCGCTATTTTAAAGCAGGTAAAGGACGAAGTATTCACACAGGATTCTGTAGCTACTTTCTTCAATGAAAATTGCATCAGCATTCATGTGAACATGGCTGGTCCGGAAGGAAAGGAATTCGCAAAACACTTAGCGATGCTGATGTACCCCGTGTACATGTTCTTTGACAAGGATACCACACAGATCGATTTTGTTGGCGCAGGCATGGTCGCAAAAGATGCACCCATCTTAATGAAGAAAGCGCGTTCTGCCCTTGCTGAAGCACACGAAAGAGCCCTTAATACCAAACACATCGTGTTTGCTGAAGGCTCATGGAAACAGGTGTTGGCAAAAGCAAAGAAAGAAAACAAACTCATCTTCCTGGATGCTTACACCACCTGGTGCCGTCCTTGTATCATGATGGCCAAGAATGTATTCACCCTGAATCCCGTGGCAGAATACTATAACACCAATTTCATCAACGTAACGATGGACATGGAAAAAGGTGATGGCCCTGCACTGGTGAAAAAATACAAGATCAGAGCATACCCTGATTTTCTCTGGATAGATGGAGATGGTAACGTGGTACACCGCGATGGTGGTTATAAAGAAGCAGATGTATTTATTACCACAGGTAAAGAAGCAAACAGCAAAAAGAAAAAGTCATGAGATACTTATTAATGTGCCTGCTGGCTTTTTCCTCCCTGAGCGCAAGCAGCCAGATCAGTTTTAAAGACAGCTCCTGGACCTGGAACACTATGCTCGCAGAAGCCAAAAAGAATGACCAGCTCATTTTTGTAGATGCCTACGCTGTTTGGTGTGGCCCCTGCAAATGGATGACGAAGAATGTTTTTGGTGTGAAAGAAGTAGGCAACCTGTACAACAGGAACTTTGTGAACGCCTACATCGACATGGAAAAAGGAGAGGGCATCACCCTGCGTAAAACATACGATGTACGCGCATACCCTACTTATCTCTTCATTAATGGAGACGGAGAAGTAGTACACCGCGTAGTAGGTTCCACAGATACTGTAAAGTTTATACAGCATGGCCTGGATGCATTAAGTCCTGCGCGTAACCTGCAATACCTGCAACGCAATTATGCCGCTAATCAGAAGGACTATGACTATGTGCTCACCTACCTGAAAGCACTGTCTGCTGCCTACGAAACAAAAGAGGCTGGCAATATAGCACTGGCATACCTGAATGCCCAGGAACCCGCTGCCTGGATAGAAAAGAACAACTGGGCAGTGCTGAAGGATTTCACAACAGATGCATCCTCCGCACCATTCCTGTATATGGTAGATCACGCCGCCGATTTCTCCAAACGCTACGATGCCAAAGAAGTGGAAGGAAAGATCTATCAAACTTTCCTCTCTTGGCCGCAGCAGTACATCAGCTATCCGGACAAAGGAAAAGCCGTACTGGATGAAAAAGGATACCGTGATTTCCTGCAAAAAGTAAAGGCAACTAAATATCCGGTCAAAGAAGAGGTACTCGCAAAATCGGACCTTACCATATATTTTGCCACCAAAGAATGGAGCAAGTATGCTAAAACGGTGAACCATATGCTGACCGCCAAACTCATCCCCATGAATATTCAGGGAGGAGACTGGTTATACAGCTATGCAAACAACGTAAACCGCTTTGTGGAAGATGATAAGAAAGTAGTGGCCGAAGCCACCGCCTGGGCCAAACTGATCAGCTCAGAGATCCCCGATCTGAAGCCGCATCAGAAAGTGCTATACCTGGATCTTTATGCCACCCTGCTGGAAAAGAAAGGGGATAAAGACCTGGCAGCAAGTGTGCGGAAAGATCTGGATAAGGAAAAGGTGGAAGCCGCTAAGCGTTCCCAGCCTTTTCAGACTATGAAGTTGATTTCCAAGTAAAAAGATTATCCCTCTACCTACCTGTTGTCACTGGGAACTGACCATTTTGGCCAGTTCCCTTTGCTTTTTTACACTTATCCGGCATTCGCCGCCGCATACACAAAAAATCCTGCCACCTGGCATTTTCTCCTTTTTAGAGAAAAAAATCGCTGCATCTTTACATCATCAAAAGACATTCTTTCTTAGCTCCGCATCCATAAATGTCCCCCCAAAAGAATCCATTCACGTACCCCAAAAGATCCAGGAGCTGAAGAATACAATTAAAAGCCTTCCGATTTGTCGGAAGGCTTTACTTTTTTAATGGACTCTTCAAAAAGAAAACTTTCACCACTAAGGCTTTCTCCACAAAAGGAAAACTTCCCATCCCCCAAAGCATTCTCCTCCGAAAGAAAAAAACTTCCATCCCAAAAAACATCCTCCCCAAAAAAGAAGAAAAACTCCGCCCTTTGCAGCGCGGCAAACTCCCAACCGGATAAAAAAATACCCCGTTTGGATAAATAAATACTATCTGTAATGCATATATAAAGGATAGATTTGCCGGAGCTATCTTAAACCCACGTATGCAGACCAAAATCACATTAAAAGAAAAGATCGGTTACGGCTTTGGAGATATGGCATCTTCCATGTTCTGGAAACTCTTCGGTACCTACCTGCTGTTTTTCTATACAGATGTAATGGGCCTGGCCGCCGGCGCCATCGGCACCATGTTCCTCATCACCCGCATCTGGGACACCCTCTTTGATCCCGTTGTAGGAATAATGACAGACAGAACTTCCACGAGATGGGGCAAATTCCGCCCCTACATCCTCTACATGGCCATCCCCTTTGGCCTGATCGGCGTATTAACTTTCACCACCCCGGATTACGGCATTACCGGCAAGCTGATCTACGCCTACATCACCTATTCCGCCATGATGATGATCTATTCCCTCATCAATGTACCCTACGCTTCCCTGCTGGGGGTAATTTCCCCGGATGGAAAAGAAAGGAATATCCTCGCTTCTTTCCGGATGTCTTTTGCCTTTGCCGGCAGCCTGATCGCTTTTGCCTTATTAGAGCCGCTGGTGAGTTTTTTCGGCAGATCCGGTGATCTGCAAAGGAGCTGGCAACTGGCCGTAGCCGTAATAGCTGCTATCTGCGTCCTGTTGTTCCTGTTATGTTTCGCCTGGGTAAAAGAACGCGTAAAACCCATCCGCGAGGAAAAAGTATCCTTAAAGGACGATATCAAAGACCTCTTCGCCAACCGCCCCTGGTGGATCCTGCTGGGCGCAGGCATTGCCGCCCTTATCTTTAATTCCATCCGGGACGGCGCCACTTTATATTACTTCAAATACTACCTCGGAAATGCGGAAACCCTCACCGCCGGCAATGTCACATATTCTGCACTGTACCTGATGCTGGGGCAGGGAGCAAATATCCTGGGTGTGATCCTGGCCTCGCCCATTGCCAATAAACTGGGTAAAAAGAACACCTACCTGGCCGCGATGGTCATTGCTGCCGTATTAAGTATTGGATTTTATTGGCTCGGTAAAGAACAACTTGTACTTATTTTTTGTTTTCAGATATTGATCAGTGCCTGCGCGGGTATGATCTTCCCCCTGTTATGGTCTCTCTATGCAGATACCGCGGATTATTCAGAATGGAGAACAGGCCGGCGCGCAACAGGATTGATCTTCTCTTCCTCCTCTATGTCCCAGAAATTCGGGTGGACAATAGGAGGGGCCCTCACCGGCTGGTTATTGCAGTATTTCGGATTTAAGGCAAATGAGGTGCAGGGAGAGAACGTACAAACGGGGATTCTTTTAATGTTGAGCTTCTTACCGGCTATCGGGGCTTTATTATCTATCCTGTTTATAGCCTTGTATCCGTTGTCTGAGAAAAAGGTAGCGGAGATCAGCACTGATCTGGAAGCACGGCGAAAATAAACAGTTCATGCAAGAGAAATTAAGACAGGACCTGCAGGAAGAATTAACCGCTATCCTTGATTACTGGCAAACGCATACCATAGACGAAAGACACGGTGGTTTCCTCGGTAAACTCGATAACGACAATACACCGGACCCATTTGCTGTAAAAGGTGCGGTACTCAATGCCCGTATCCTCTGGTCGTTTTCCGCGGCATATAACGTTACTAAAACTCCCGCTTATCTGGAAGTAGCCACCCGCGCCTTCAATTATATTTCCGAATATTTTATAGACAAAGAATTCGGCGGTGTGATGTGGACAGTAGGTTATGCCGGAGATATTGTAGATACCAAAAAACAGATCTACGCCCAGGCATTTGTAGTATATGCATTCAGTGAATACTACAAAGCCAGTAAAATTGAAAAGGCAAAAGAAAAAGCCATCGGCCTGTATTCCCTCATCCAGCTCTACAGCTACGATTGCGTCTACGGCGGTTATCTCGAAGCATTTTCCCGCGATTGGAAAGAATTGGAAGACCTGCGTTTAAGTGAAAAAGATGAGAACCAGAAGAAATCCATGAACACCCACCTCCATGTACTGGAAGCATACACCACCCTCTACAGCATTTGGGCAGACCCTTCCCTGAAAGTGCATATCCAGGACTTGTTAAATGTTTTCTTCGATAAGATCATAGACCGCAACACCAATCATCTCCGTCTTTTCTTTGATGAACAATGGAACCCCACGGGCAACCTCGTTTCCTACGGCCACGACATAGAAGCCAGCTGGCTGTTATTAGAAGCCGCAGAAGCAATAGGAGACCAGGCATTGATAGAAAGATCAAAAACAGTAGCCCTCCAAATGACAGAAGCCGCTAAAGAAGGCATAGACACAGATGGCGGCCTATGGTATGAATACAAACCCGAAGAAAAACAACTCATCACCGAAAAACACTGGTGGCCTCAGGCCGAAGCCGTTGTAGGTTTCATAAACGCCTGGCAACTTAGCAAAGACCCCCGCTACCTCGAAGACGCCATCAACAGCTGGCAGTACATAGAAAAGAACATTCTGGATAAATCAAAAGGAGAGTGGTACTGGGGTATCAAAGATGATAAGATCATGAATGAAGATAAAGTAGGCCTCTGGAAATGCCCTTACCATAACAGCAGGGCATGTTTAGAGATAATGAAGCGATTATAAAATTATCAAAGAGAAAAAACACCCACCCATAAAAGGCAACTTCTCCTAAATGAAAAAAGCACTCATTCATAAAAAAGCAACCTCCCCTAAATAAAAAAACGCCCTTTGCAGCGCGGCAAACACTCAAATAAAAAAACGATTATTTGGTCACCCGCTTTAATATCAAGACAACCATCTCCCCACTCCATTTACCCTTTAAGTGCAATTCTGACGTTGATAGGTCCATAATTTTATATACAGATCCATCGTCTTCAAAAGTAACTTTCTTCTCAGGAAAACTAAAACTCCACTTTGACTTTTTGATCTTATCGTCTTCTTTCGACTCCATCGTAAAATCACTGTTAAACATCGTGTAATCACCACGTGGTTTAACTTTCATAACGCCCTGGAAGCTTTGTATCTTAGTCACTTCCCATTTATAACATAAAAGGGATAATGTTTCCTTTTCACTCAAGGTAGCCACCTGGGCCTTCAAAAATAAAGGTGAAATAAATAGCAATACGGCAAGCAATAAATAATTCTTCTTCATTGTATTATAAGATTCCATGTTGTTTAGCAAAATTCAGCAACCCCGCCGTATTCTTCACATCCAGCTTCCGCAAGATATTCTTCCGATGTGTATTCACCGTAAACTCACTAATAGAAAGCTCCGTACTGATCTCTTTACTCGTCAGTTCACTCCCTACCATTTTAATGATCTGCACCTCCCGTTTGGTAAGATGGTACTTCTTCATGAACTCATCCATGAAATAAGCCGGTATAGGCACATCCACAGGAACAAGCGCTTCAAAATAAGTACCTCCCCGTAGCACAGCCCGTATCGCCGCTTTCAACACATCCCCTGAAGCATTCTTCAACAGATAACCATCCGCTCCCAACTTCCGCACCTCCGCCAGCAACTGCGGCTGATTATAATTGGTCAGCACCAGCACTTTAACCACCGGATATTGTTCTTTAATGATCTCCAAAGTTTTAATACCATCCAGCTGTGGCATATTAAGATCCAGCAGCACGATATCCACAGGCATCTCAGCGAGCCTGTTAAGCAACTCCCGCCCATTATTCACCGGTACAAGTATTTCCCATTCTGCGGCTTCCCGTAACACGGCAACCAATCCGTCTGCCAGTAACTGATGATCGTCCGCTATAATCAATCTGGTCATAGGGTTATTTTTTCAGGCAATGGCAATTCAATATTCACCATAGCACCTTCCTTGGGCCTGCTTTCTATCATGATCTTCCCTTGCAGGTAAGCTACTTTAGCTTCTACGCTACGTAAGATGGTCGCCGGATCTATCCCTTTCCCGTTATCTTCCACGATCAGCGAGCAACTTCTTTCCTGTTCCATTTCTATCAACTGGATCAATACATTGGAGGCTTCTGCATGTTTGAGTATGTTCTGCAGCAATTCCTGGATGATGCGGTAAATGGTATGTTCCGTATTAGAAGGATAGGGCGTAGCAGGAGAGAAACCGATCAGCACCAGTTCAATATTTATTTTACCGGACCCATTGGCCATTTTCACCAGGTCTTCGATCGCATGCCGGAGGCCATATTTTTCAATGGCTACAGGCGTTAACTGATGACTGATATGCCGCACAGTATGACTGAGCTGATCCAGCAACCCTGTCACTTCATCGAACTTCATCGCCTGCATATTAAGAGAAGCCAGCGATAACATAGAACCTATTTCATCATGCAGCTGATCTGCCAGTATTTTCCTTTCCTTTTCTTCCACTGCAATGATCGTGTCCGTGAGTGTTCGCAGCACACTTTCTTTTTCTTTGCGGTAAGTGTTGAAACGGGCTGCCAGCGCGAAGGTGATGATGATGATCTCCAGCACGGCGCCTGTGAAAACACCGAAGTGTACAAAGTAAGCAGGAAGGTCTAATTTCCCGAGATAATATGAGATCTCCAATGTGATAAAAGTAAGCAGCACCATGGTAGCCACCATATAGACCAGCGCCGCTGTATTCTTTTGAAGGATCTTTTGTATCAGGCTGGCAGCAACCAGCAGCACCGCACCAAGACTGAATAAAGTAAGCGCTGTTTGCAATACCATACTGGCCATGCCAAAGCGTGCATAATCCATCGGCCAGAGTATCACCACTAAAAAACAGCAACCGATGATCTGGAATACTTTGAATGGCCGGTAAGCCCAGTTCTCTTTTCCGATACCAATAAAATACTGCAGGAATTGAAAAACCAGGAGCATATTGGTAACTACAAAAACAGGGCGCGCACGACTGGGGAAAAAATAAGAATTCGGCCAGAGGTAATGAAAGCCCAGCCCTTTATTAGCCCATACCCATAATAAGATACTTAGTACGTAGAGGGCGTAATAGCCATATACCCTGTCCCTGGTAGTAAAGAAAAGGAAAGCGCCGAAAAGGATGATCAATACCATGATGCCTGTGAAAAGGCCGCTGAGGAGATTCTCTGAAGCCATCTCCTGTGCCAGCTCTCCCTGCGTAACAAGCCGGAGCGGTGCCTGCAGGGACTCATAGTGTTTGTCTACTTTCAACAGGTATAAAGAAGCCTTACGCTCCAAAGGAAAAACGAAGGAATTATGAATAACGGGGCGCTGCTTAAAAGGGAAAAAATCACCGGTAACATATAAAGGAAGCAGCGAACCGTCCTGTACCGCATACCATTCCAGGTGATTGATATGGGCATTGTCTGTTATCAGCAAAAGGTCTTCGTGTGTAGGCGGTACCGTTATGGCTATCCAGAAAACACTTTTTGTAAACCCGGGATTGAGATTATTGTCTACCAGCAGGGCGTAATCTCCGTTGTAATAATGAGAAAGTGCAGAGAAGGCCCCTTGTTTACGGGTAGTATCCTCCCATACCCTGAATAATTGCCTATGCTGCGCCTGCAACGGATGTATACCGCAAAGAAATAGAAGGAATAAAAAGAAGCATGCCCGCCGCATAGGTATCAAGAAGTGTTACGGCTGCCAAGATAGGGCTTTTGCTTTATTTCTTATTCCAAAGAACCAAACCCAGGCAATAAATATTATTTGCTCAGGGATCCTGGTCCAGAGATATTCCGGCCCTTTGCCATCTGTTGTAGCTGTTTCAAGGTTAATATGGTGGAGGGCCGCGTAGATATTGGCCGGTAAGATCATTACAAAGAAGATGATCAGCAGGATAGAGGTGATCCTTCTGTATTTCGGGATCAGTAATCCTATAGCTGCTGCAATTTCGAGGAGGCCGGTGAAGTACACCAATCCCAGCCGGAAAGGGAAGAAAGGAGGGATCATCATCTCCATGCCCTTTGGGAATAAGAAATGCCCCAGGGCTGTAAAGAGCAGCATGCCACTCATGCCGATACAGCCGCTAAGCGTTAGGTTCCACTTGCCTTTTACCAGTTTTATAACTACAAGTGCAATGAGAAAAGTGCCAATTAATAACAACAGTACCATCATGATCTATCAGTTTTGTAAGGCAAAGGTGGGTCTTGCGCAAAAAGGAGAAAATGATGTATGTTAGTTTCTTCCGTACTGCTTCCTGATCCGGCTGAGGCTTTCCGGCTGTATCCCCAGGTAAGAGGAAAGATGTTTCACCGATATGCTCTGCACCAGCTGCGGGTTCCTTTTGATCAACCGTGCATACCGTTCTTCCGCCGTATCAGACAGCAATTCCATTTCACGGTCCAGCCGCCGCACATATTGCATTTCAGCGATCAGCCTGCCGATCCTTTCACCCGCCCTGTTCTGCTCATAAAAAGCCAGCAGATGTTCCCGGGGAATGAGAATGGCTTCCACATCTTCGATCACTTCCAGTGCAACAGGAGAGGGGCGGCGTGTAAGGAAAGAATAATAAGCCGTGAGCATATCCCCTTCAAAATGAAAATCCACCGTAAACTCCTTGCCGTCTTTTGAGAAATAGTTGCGGGTAGCGCCCTTGAGCAGGAAAAAGATGAAGTTTTCCGTTTGCCCTTCCCGGCAAAGGAATTCCCCCTTTTTATAGTTGGGAAAGAGGAGCTTTTCACTAAACTCCGCCCATTCCCCGTCCGGTATGGCTGAAAAATGAGCAAGCGCTTGTCGCAGCTGCAGGAGTGGATCCATCAGTAGGTTGCTTTTAGGGCAAAAATACAGAGAATCCCCGCTGGAATATTTGGAAATCTGCACCCGCAGGCTTACATTTAATATGTAGTACATATCTACTATTAAATCCCACTATTATGAATTATTCCACCTTATGTATCCTGATCACCCTCAGCTTCGGATGCGCTAAACAGAACAACACCCCCGCACCCAAGATTGAAGGTAAAGTGGCCGCCACAGCTGCTGTTGCCGCCACCGCGTACCATAACACTATGGTATTGTTTAACGGAGGAAATGAAAGTATCTATCATTCTTTCCGCATCCCCTCCATCATTAAAACCAAAAATGGCACCCTGCTGGCTTTTGCAGAGGGCCGCAGATGGAGCCCCAGCGATTGGGGAGACATCAATGTAGTCTTTAAACGCTCCACAGACAATGGTACCACCTGGTCTGCTCTCGGAGAGGTTGTAGGAAGCGGTGCCGGTACCTGGGGTAATCCCACAGCCGTATACGATAAAGACAAAGGCACAAACGGCCGCGCCTGGGTTTTCATGTCCTGGAACGATGCCAGCAAAGCAGCCTGGTCTGATATCACAGCCTGGGGAGACAGGCGCGTGTTCTCCTCTTACAGTGATGATCAGGGCCTTACCTGGTCCACTCCACAAGATATGAGCAGTACATTATTGCCGCCCACTTATAAATGGGATGCTATGGGCCCGGGCGTAGGTATTCAAACCACCATCAACACCCCCGGCCGCCTCATTATTCCAGCCTTTGGCAGAAACATTTACAGTGATGACCACGGTACCACCTGGCAGTATCAACTGATCCCCGGCGGCACAGATGAAGGAACCATCGTAGAACAAATGAACGGCAACCTTTTACGGAACGACAGACCCGGCACCACCCTCTGGAACACCGCAAAAAAGAGAAGAAGGTCCGTAGGTACCATCGCCGGAGGTTTCGCAGCATGGTCTGTAGACAACACCCTCAACGATCCCAAATGCCAGGGCTCCATCCTCCGCTACAACGGAGATGCCCCGGACAGAATATACTTCCTAAACCCCAACACCATAGACAAACGCTGCAACATGACCATACGCATCAGTTATGATGATGGCATCACATGGCCCATTAGCAGAGCCATATACAGCGGCAACACCTGCGATTACGCTAACCTCACCGTAGCAAAAGGAGGTTATTCCAGCATGGTAAAAACAGCAGACTACGCAGTAGGCGCTCTGATAGAGATCAACGAAAACGTAGCCGCCAGTGCCACAAGCAATAAATCAATAGAGTTTCACAAATTCAATCTCCCCTGGATCCTAAATGGCCAGGTAGAACCATAATACCCATTTATCCCTATCAAAGAAAACCGTCTCAATAGAGGCGGTTTTTCTTTTTATAATAAAAGCATCCTCTCCATAGCACGTTTTTTTTTATAATAAAAGATGCTTTTCTACTCAAAAAAACACTCCTTTCAAAACAAAGAAAAACACTGCTCCTATAAAACACCTCTCCAAAAAAGAGAAAACCTCCGCCCTTTGTAGCGGGGCAAACGCCCCAGCGAGGCGTGTTTTCTTTTTATAATTTAAGTTCAAAAAAGAGAAAATCTCCGCCCCAGCGAGGCGTGTTTCTTTTTATAATTTAAGTTCCAAAAAAGAGAAAACCTCCGCCCTTTGCAGCGCGGCAAACGCCCTCAAGAGAAACGGTTTTTTCTTTTTATAATTAAGCTCAAAACAAAAAAAAGGATGCCCCTTTCGGAACATCCTTACCTGTTGTTATTCAGACACGGCATCTATGACTTCTTCTTATTCTCCTTAAAACGCTTATCCGGCGTACCATCTTTCTTCAATGGCCCATCAGCCTTTTTATTCTCTTTAAACCGTTTATCCTTCGTACCATCTTTCTTAAGATGCACCGTATCAACCGCAGTAGTCGCTTTCTTCGCAGCAGGTTTAGTTTGCGCCACAGAAACAGAAGACGCGAAAATAAATACAGCCAGCAAAGCAGTCAGGAATCTTTTCATAGTTAGTGAATTTTAAGAGAAGTTAGGCGAATTTTAATTCCCACGCAAAGGTCCACCCGTTTTTTAATCGGATTTTAATGTCTGCAAATAGACTGGTAAACTTTAGGCGTAATACCCTCCGTCTTTTTAAACACACGGATGAAGTAGTTCACATCCGCAAACCCGCAATGATTGCTGATATTGGTAATGCTCTGATTGGTCTGACTCAGTAACTGTTTAGCCAGGCTCACTCTTTCCCGGTTAATATACTCCAGCGGTGTGATCCCAAACTGCTCCCGGAACCATTTAAAGAAAACATTCCTGCTCAGGTAAGCCTTACGGCTCAATGTATCCACCGCTATCCGGTCCGTTAAATGCTCATGAATATAGTTCAGCACAAAATGCAACCGGCTCTGGTTACTGCTAACCCCCGCCTCCACAACCACCTGTTGCAAATGCTGACTTTGTATCAACCGGATGAGCAGCTCTTTCAGGTTAAGGTCCGCATAGATATTCTTCCCGATCTCCCCGCTGCTGCAAACCCTGATCAGCTTATTGATCAGCGCGGAAACTTCATTATTATTTTCAAAATGATACTCATTGAACTGCAATTTCCAGTTATGATGTTCATCTGAAGAATTGTAGTACATGTTGAGGTACTGGATGGTATCACGGATATAAGCATCGTCCACAGTAATGCCAATGCATTGTGTAGGACTGCAGTCAGAAGCCTCCGGAAAGTCAATGATCATTGTTTCATTGGCAGGTACGATCACCGTTTCGCCGGGCAGGTAATCAAAGGAGGGCTGATCAAAAAGATGCATCCGCTTTTTGCCTCTTACCATGCTGGTGATCACAAAATCATTAAAGGATAAGGGGATATGCCATGCCTGTTCATAACTCTCAAATACATTCAGCTCACAGTTATTGAGGTTAAATATCCTGCGGTTCTCTACACGGGTTTGGAGTAATTTAGGCTGGGTCAGTTCTATCTGGTGTAATAGATTTTTTGCCTCCATATTGCGGGCAATTTAGCAAATTTTAGCTATCCGGCAAAAGCGGTACAATTGTGCTATTAATAAGTACGATAATGAACCTTCGTTATTCCTCTAATTGTCATCTTTGCTTAACGTTATTGATAACTGGCATGGATCTGAAAGGTATTAAGTGTATCCACCCTAAAATTGTTACTTATGCGCACACTCCGCATTATTGCTACGGACGAAGCCGTAGATCTGATCATTCAATTATCCATGGAGTACGGACTCCTGATGTTCCAGATGAACGAGTTTGACGAGCCCGTTTGCACCATGGATAGAAAAACAAAACTTAACCCCAATGATGTTTGTGTAGGAGAAGTGGCCGGCTGCCTCTTCTTCATGGATAAAAGGAAGTTTGAGCGTAGCAAACATACGCAACTGGTACTGGACGTTGAAAAAGGAAAAGAAAAAGGACTTTCGCTGGAAAGAGCACTGGGATTAAGGTTTTTAGTGAGATCCAGGCCTTTTACCGCGGAAGAGCAGGAAGAACTGGTAGAAATGGAAGAAGACCCGGAACTGCGTATGTTCAGCTACATTTTTGGATATGGGTTGCAATGGTTGTAGTGGCAGAACAATGTGAAAGGCAATAACCATACTTGTGATGGCCTCGAATAAAAACCTGTGGAAATTTTCCACGGGTTTTTTATTTGCAGTAGTATATGTACTAGCTTTGCTTTAAAATAATCTCTGTTTGTTATGAATGGCCAGAATAGAAAGGATATTTACCCCGGTTTGGAAGTGGGTATTATCCTGAAGAAAGATCAGCGCAGCGGTAAACTCACTTATGGCATCGTAAAAGATATCTTAACCTCATCCCCCTTTCACTCCCGGGGTATTAAAGTAAGGCTCGAAGACGGCCAGGTGGGTCGTGTAGCCGAAGTTACCTGGCTGGATACCTGATAGTATTTTATCATGTAATGCTGCTTTCCAGATATAATTGCCTAGCTTTAGGCCATTATTAAACCTATTCATACTTAATGCTAAAGCAGATGTACAGGCGCCTGGTGCCAAAGAAGAACTTTGCTAAACAGGACGTTTTCCGCGCCATGGAAGTTGATAACTATATTCAGAAGCACCTGTTCGACCAGGAAAAGTACCAGCATCCCCTGAAATTGAACCGCTTTGAATACCAGAGTTTTTCCCAGAACGGGGAAGATGGTATCATTGCCGAGATCTTTAAAAGGATAGGTACCACCAATAAGTACTTCGTTGAATTTGGCGTGGAGAATGGCACAGAATGTAATTCCACCCTCTTGTTATACAAAGGCTGGAAGGGGCTTTGGATAGAAGGGAATGCAGGAAGTGTGCAGCATATCAATGCCCATATGCCCGGCGTAATTGCCAATGGCAACCTCACCGTTTTAAATAACTTTATTACCGCAGAGAATATAGAATCCCTGTTCACACAAGGGGGCTGCCCCGTTGAACCGGATCTGATATCTATAGATATTGACAGGAATGATTATTATATATGGAAGGCCATCGTAAAATTCAAACCACGTGTAGTGGCCATTGAATACAATGCCATCTTCCGGCCGGATGTATCCTTCACCGTACCTTACGACGGCAGCAAAGTATGGGACAAGACCAGCAACTTCGGTGCATCCCTGGGTTTGCTGAACACACTGGCAGAGGAGAAGGGTTACAGCCTGGTGGCTTGTAATTTCTCCGGCGTGAATGCTTTCTTTGTGCGGAAAGATTGCCTGGGAGATAAGTTCCTGTTACCTGGTGACGCAGAAGTGCATTATGAACCCCCCAGGTATTTCCTCTACAAAAAGGACGGACATCCAAGAAACGTTATACTATAAAAAGAAAAGGAGCTTAGTACTAAGCTCCTTTTCTTTTTAAGCCCTCTTAACTTCCTGTTAGCAAGAAGCCTCCTTTTCTTAACCCCCTGTTAATATAGCCCTGCTATCTTTGCGCAGCAAGCAGTGGCTGATGATCGACCAACCTGTACATATCTCCTCCTCTTTAATAGTAAGTTTACGCCAGGGCTCAGAACAGGCGTTCAGGAATATTTTTGATCTGCTGGGGAAAAAAGTATTTCACTATTGCCTGAAAATGGTGGATAATAAAGAAGATGCGGAAGAACTGTTACAGGATATTTTTTTGAAGATCTGGGGCTTTCGCGAACACATTGACCCCGCTGCCAATTTTGAAGTATTCCTTTTCACAGTAGCCCGCAATCACTTACTCAACTTTGCCAGGAAGCGGGCCGGAAATGCAGTCCTGCTCACCGAACATATGGCCATCATGGAAGATCACCAGGCCATCAGTTACAAAGAAACATATCACCAATACCGGCAGGTGCTGGAAAAGCTGGGCCCTAAAAGCAGGCAGGTCTTTGAACTGAGCAGGGAACAGGGTTTGTCCAATAAAGAAATAGCACAAAAAATGGGCATCTCCATCCGCACAGTAGAAACCCATGTCTCCAATGTATTATCCGTATTAAGAAGCGAATTAAAAGATACTTATCTGCTCCTCCCGCTTTTGTTCATATTAAGTTAACACACCTCCACTACGTGTTGCCGCCTGGTTTCGTGTATATACTAGCAAACCAGCTTAAACAATGGCCTTACCATCGGACCAACTGAAACTGATCTTCCGGAAATTGTTACAGGGAACAGCTACGGAAGAAGAAAAGCAACTGATAGCCACCTACCTGCAACAGGAAAATACAGAGATAGACTTTGACCTGCTTTTGCCTTATGATGAATGGGCTGCAGCTAAAGCTGATGTATTGCCTGACCAGCTCCGGAAGCGGGTGCTCAGCAGCATATTGCCTAAAAAACGCACCATGATCATACGCTGGTTGTCCGGCGCTGCTGCAGCTATTGTTATAACTATAGCCAGCTTATTATTCTTTGAACAACGAAAGGAACCAGCACAGGTGGTGGCAGTGGCAGCAAAAGGAGAGCACAGGTCCATTCTGTTATCGGATAATTCCGTCATACACCTCAATGCGGGCAGCCAGGTTACATTCCCGGTAAAATTTACAGGAAGGGAACGCCGCATACAATTAACCGGAGAAGCTTTCTTTGAAGTAGCACCGGATCATTCTAAACCATTTATTGTACAAACAGGCGCCATACAAACTACCGTATTAGGTACAACTTTTAATGTGCAGGCTTACGCAGGCGATGAGGCAGTAGCTGTTACAGTTACAACAGGAAAAGTAAAGGTAGAAGCAGATAACAGGATGGTGGTATTAACACCAGGGTTACGCACGGTGTATAGCAGGAACAACAGGTCCTTCACAGTAGGCAAAGCAGATACCATGGCTGTTACAGGCTGGCGGCAGAACAGGCTTGTTTTTGAAGATGCCAGCCTGGGAGAGTTATGTAAAATACTCGGCAGGCATTACAACGTGGAATTTAAAGCAGTAGATACTGCTGTGCTAAACAGTAAATATTCTGCCACTTTTAATCAGCTAAGCCTGGAAGAATCCCTGGATAAACTGAGGCTGCTGGGAGATCTCCAATTTCGGCAGAAAGGGAATGTCATCACCATAAAACATTAAAAAAGCCACCCCGTTCGCGGCGGGATGGCACAGTAAGTCACCAATAACATTAATGACCAAAAGCAAACAAATTTATGCAACTATGTTCAGGGAACAAAGAATTGAATGCCCGTATCATCCACAGGCTTGGCCTGTTTGTGTTCGCATTATGCTGCCTGCTATCACTGCAACAGGTTTCCGCTCAGGACGCAAAGAATACCACGGTTAGTTTGCAGGTGAATGACCGTACACTGAAAGAAGTATTCCTGGAAATAGAAAAGCAAACCGGCTTTACTATTGAGTTCCGGCACGACGTGCTGGACCAGAACAAACACATCAGCATTATCGCCACCAAAGAAAGTGTAAGCAAAGTACTGGAACGGTTACTGGCCGGAACGGGTACTACCTTTCTCCAAAAGAACAAAAGCATCCTTATCATAAAAGGCAGCCCTGCTGCTCCCAAAGCAGCAAGACCGGTAAGCGGTAATGTGCGGGATAATAACGGGGAGATCCTGATAGGAGTAAGTGTATCTGCTAATACTGTGCATACCACTACGAATGAAAATGGAGATTACTTCATCAATGTACCGGAAGGAGTGGATGCTATTACTTTCAATTATGTAGGCATAAAACCATACTCAGAAAAAACGGAGGGCAGAAGCGTCATCAATGTACAGCTGGCCCGGCAGAATGTAGAATTGGGCCAGGTGGTAGTAACCGCGCTGGGCATAAAGAGAGAAGCAAGGGCACTGAGCTATAGTATCCAGGGTGTGAATGTGGAGGCAATGAACGAAACAAAAAGCACCAACCTCATCAATTCATTATCCGGTAAAGTAGCCGGTGTACAGGTGATACCGGCTGGATTTAACACGGGCTCGTCCCGCATTATTATCCGCGGGAATAATTCTTTAACCGGTAATAACCAACCCCTGTTTGTAGTGGATGGAATGCCGATTGATAATGAGCCGGGAGAAGATGGGAGTATTGACTACGGCAGCAGTGCCAATGACATTAACCCGGATGATATAGAGAACATACAGATCTTAAAAGGCCCCAATGCTTCTGCGTTGTACGGTTCAAGAGGTTCAAACGGTGTTGTGCTGATCACCACCAAAAAGGGTTCTGCAAAGTTCAAAGTGGCTTTTAATTCCAGCATGATGTTCCAGAAGCTCACGGAGTTCCCTGAATACCAGAACGCATATGGTGTAGGTACTTCCTTTGCTATAGATCCTACCAACAGAATACCAAGGTCAACGGTGAATTACCGGAGCTGGGGTTCACCTATGCTGGGTCAACCTTATGTGGCGTTGGATGGAAAAGTAAAACCTTATCTCCCGCATCCTGATAACATAAAAGATTTCTACTCCACGGCCGGCCTGTTTACCAATTCCCTGGCCGTAGAAGGTGGTAATGCATCCAATGTTTACCGTATTGCCTATACCAATTATAGCGGAACAAGCGTGGTAAAAGGGTTTAATGATATGGGAAGGCACTCTGTGGATTTTCGCCTGTTGAACACCTTTTCCAAATGGCTGACACTGGATTCAAAGCTTAATTATGTCCGGGATATTGTAGACAATCGTCAGTACTCCAACAGTAACGGGCGCAACCCTACTAACCTGTACACGCACATGGCCCGCAGTACAGACCTCGCTGAACTGCTGCCTTACAAAGATCCATTAACCGGTATGGAAATAGGTACACACCGGAACTTCAGTAATCCTTACTGGGTGATCAATGAGAACCCAAACAAGGATATCAAGGACAGGCTGATCGCTTCCTTTAATGCAGAAGCAAAGATCACACCCTGGTTAAAGTTTAACGGCCGTTTTGGAACAGACCTTTACTGGTGGGATGGCTTTGAATTCAATAATATTGGATCTGTTGTAGCCAGCAACCCCAACGGGTTTATGCGCACCTTTAACACCAAACAACAGAACCTGAACCTGGAGGGAATATTTTCTTTTTCTAAGAACATAAAGGATTTTTCCATACAGGCAAACCTTGGTGCCAGTAAGTATACCTCAAGCATGGAAAGAAGGGAACAAAGGATCAATTCTTTATTGCAACCCGGTTTGATCAACCTTTCCAATGCGAAAGAATATCCCACCGTTTCGCAAACTATACGCAGGAAGGAGATCAACTCAGTTTTCGGATCTGTATCACTGGGTTATCGCAATTATGCCTTCATAGATCTCACTGGCCGTAACGACAAATCTTCCACACTGCCCAAAGGCAACAACTCCTATTTCTATCCCTCTCTTGGAGGAAGCCTCATTATCAGTGATCTGTTACACATGAATAGTAACTTCCTGAACTTCTTAAAAGTAAGAGGTTCCATTGCCATGGTAGGAGGAGACTCAAATGCCCCCTATCTGCTGGAACAGACCTATTCCTTCAACGGCTTCTTAAACGATGCCACACTTGCCTCTTTATCTACTACCATGAACAATCCGGACCTGAAACCGGAGAAGACCAACTCTTATGAATTTGGCCTGAACGCCCGCTTATTAAAAAACAGGATCAGCCTGGATGCTACTTACTATAATGCGGCTACCACTAACCAGATCATTACTGCACAATTACCTGCCTCCAGCGGTTACCAGCAAAGGATCTACAATGCCGGTAAGATCAGGAACTGGGGTTACGAAGCTTCTGCTACCGCAAAGCTGATTGCAAAAAAGAACTTTCAGTGGGAAACATCTTTGAATTTTTCCAAGAACAATTCAATGGTCGTAGAACTGATAGACGGTGTAGACCGCTTCCAGATGAATAATAATTCCAGTTACCTCTATGTGTATGCACAGGTAGGAAAACCTTATGCTTACCTCCGTGGCCTTGGTGTGGCAAGAGATGCCAAAGGCCATATGCTGATAGAAGATGGTGGTTCATTATTGGTAAAAGACAATGATATGGCTTTTGGCACCGCATCGCCCGATTGGCTGGGAGGCATCAATAATACCTTCAGGCTGGGCAGGCTGGATTTCAGCTTTCTGTTCGATGTTAAAATGGGTGGTGTGATCTATTCCGGCAGCTTTTCCAGGATGCTCACGAATGGCGTGAGTGCGGAAACATTATATGGCCGGGACGACTTTTACCTGCATTCCGTGATCCTTGGAGAAAACGGTAGTGAATTAAGCGGCGGCGCACAATGGGATGCCTATTTTGCTGACGGCACAAAAAACACGAAGTATGTAACGCCGCAGAACTATGAATATGCACGGCCTAACTACGCAGAGTTTGTGATATACGATGCCTCTTTTATCAAGTTGCGCGAAGTAACGCTGGGATATAATTTTTCTGAAAAGCCGTTGAGAAGAACGCCCATAAAAACAGCACGTATCTCACTGGCTGGCCGCAACCTGGCCATCCTTTACCGCAAAACGCCCAAAGGGCTTGATCCGGAAGCCGCTTCCACAGCTGGTAACGGACAAGGTATAGAAAATGGCGCATTGCCTCCCAACGCCATTTATGGATTCAACATTAAACTTACTTTATGAGAACAATTTCCATATACTTAATGATCTTTTTATTGGGTTTCGCCTCCTGTTCAAAGGATCTTGAATCAGTGAACGACAACCCCAATAATCCAACAAAGGTAGAGCCTGATTTTCTCTTGACTACCGCTATATTCGAAACAATGAACCTCTACGGAGGTCCCATGAACAGGGTAGTGTTCTTTAACTATACACACCATTTCTCTGGCTTCCAGGGAGAGTTTCAACGGTACACTTATGGTGTGGACGACAATAATACGTATTGGAAGAATACCTACATCAGGTGCCTGCAACCGGTTAACCAGATAGAGCTGAACTATAAGAACAACCCTTCTTATACCAACAGGGTATTGATTGCCCGCATCTGGAAGGACTTTATCCTTTCCAATACTGTTTCTATCTGGGGCAGCATTCCTGCAGATGGCGCATTGGCCGGAACCCCATCAGTGCCTTATACAAAAGAACAAGATGTTTATACAGCACTGCTGGCAGATCTGAAAGTACTGGCAGATTCATTGAATGTAACAGGCGATAAATACACCGTTATTGCTGATAAGGTATTCGGTGGTGATGTTTTAAAGTGGAAAAAGTTCGCTAATTCTCTCCGCTTAAGGCTGGCCATGCGCATCTCTAACGCAGATGCTGTATTAGCCCAGAAAGTTGTAGCGGAGATCTACCAGGATGAACAAAACACCATGAAGTTACAGGCAGAAACCGCTGCTGCCACCTGGGGCAGCACCAGTGATACCTGGAGCCCTTTGTACGACAGGGTGGTATATAACTATACCGCCAACAAAGCCACCATTCCTGTAGTGAATGAATCTTTGATCTACCACATGGCTCCGTATAATGATCCCCGCTTAGCCGTGTATGCACAACCTGCCAAACAGGGTCCGCAGATTGGAAAATACTTTGGTCAGAATATCTCTTACGGCGGCGGTGGTGCTTATGCAAACGGGCTTACCAATCCCCATACCGGGCTGAAGCAGGATGATTACTCATACATAGGAGAACGTTTCTTAAAACCAGATGCTGAATATGTATTCCTTTCTTACGCGGAAACCTGCTTCCTTAAAGCAGAGGCTGCTTTAAAAGGATGGTGGGGTGATGCATCACAGGCTGCACAATATTATAATGAAGGTATTGATGCTTCCCTTGGCCGTTATGGGCTCACCGCACAAGCTGCTGCTTATAAAAATACACCTGGTATTAAATGGGGCACCGCTTCAGACACTACCGGCCGCAGTGCTGCATTTGAAGACTGGTTACAGATCTGCAGCAGTTACGTGCCCGCAGGAGATAATTATCGCCAGATCATCATGCAGGAGTGGCTGGCCATTCCTGGCCAGGGTGTAGATGCCTGGGCATTGATCAGGCGCTCCAGGATATTGGAATTTGAACCGCAGTTTGCTACTTATGATGGCAACTATGCCTACGTTCCGGACCGTCTTTTATATCCGGCCACTGAATTGCAGATCAATGCAAAAGAAGTGCAGAAAGCTATTCCATGGCTGAACGGCCCGGATAACTTATTTACAAAATTGTGGTTTGCACTGCCCAATAAAAAGAATCCTTTCCTTCCTTATTAATTTTTAGAAAATGAAAAGAACAGCATATATAGCCATACTCTCTTTTGTGTTCGCCGCATGTAGTAAAGAGGACCAGCATTTACCACCCGATTTTAATTACGATATACCACCTGTTACCATAACGGAAGATGTGGCCGTAGGCGCTTACTACTATAATTATGCTGCTGCGGACTGGGCAAAGAAATATGCCGATACGCCGCAGTTAGGAGAATACTCAGCACTGAATGCCACCGTAATGGAACAGCACCGCCAATGGGCAGACCTGGGTGGTGTAGACTTCTTTATATTTAACTGGAATGGCGCCACGCCCGGAAATCCTGTGCTGAACAGCTTTGTACAGGGCCGGAATAGCAATGTGAAGATGGTGATCAATTACAATACAGCGCACCTGTCTGCCACGAATGCTTCCCCGCTTACAGGTACAAAGCTCAATACAATGATCACTGAGCTAAAGA
The DNA here is from genome assembly GCF_009647655.1 of Chitinophaga sp. SYP-B3965. Taxonomy (GTDB): domain Bacteria; phylum Bacteroidota; class Bacteroidia; order Chitinophagales; family Chitinophagaceae; genus Chitinophaga. The sequence goes on from NZ_WJFD01000001.1 coordinate 460,891, forward strand.
CATTGGCGGCTGCTCATTTTTCCAAAGACTATTATTATAAAACAGAGGGCAGGCCCGTTATATTGATCACGCCGCTCAACCTGGCCACCAATGCAGCCGCCAGCATTAATTACGCAACAGTGATCCCCGCAGTGAAACAAGCGCTGAAAGATGCAGGAGTGGATGTATATGTGATCGGTGAGATCACTACCGGCTGGTTGCCACCTGCAAGATATGCATCTGCCATCAAAGCTATGGATGGCGTTGACCTGAGCAACTGGGCCACTGATGTGTACGACAGATCTGTTTTCTTCCCTTCCTATAGCGATATCAACTGGAAGAACTGGGCAGACTCCACAAAGAGCTGGAACATGGATTATGTACCCTGCATTTTCCCGGGCTTTAATGATAAGGTTTCCACGCCCGCCAGTAAGATATACGACATCAACCGCAGCGCTGAATTCTATACAGATTATTGCAATGTGGCCAAGCGTAATATGAGTAAGAAAAGATTAGTGCTGATCAATTCATGGAACAACTTCCAGGTGAGCACTGCCCTGGAACCAGCAAAGAAGTACGGCACCACTTACCTGGAAATAACAAAAAAGCAGTTTAAAGTAAAATAACAGCTATGAGCAATCACGTAAGCAGGAGAAAATTCGTAGCCTCCCTGGGCATGCTGGCAGCAGCTTTACCATTAGGCGCCTCTGCATTTGATTTTATACCATCTGCCGGAAAGGGATTCAATTTCATGTTACTGGGCGACCTGCATTTTGATAAGCTGGAGCACCATGATATGGAATATATAAAAGCTAAATATCCCAATGACCTGGAGCAGATCAAAAACTACTCCCGCGTTACCCGGGATAACCTGCCTTTATTAATGCAGGAGGTAAAGCAGAAAGGCACCGCATTGAATGCTGATTTTTACCTGCAGCTGGGAGACTTTGTGGAAGGCCTCTGCGGATCAGAAGCATTAGCACAGCAACAAACCGGTGAGTTCATCTCTTATGTAGCAGATCAACAGCTGAACCGTCCGTTCCTGGTGATCAAGGGCAACCATGATATTACCGGTGAAGGGGCGCCACAAACCTATATAAAAACAGTATTGCCCTGGCAGAGCAGGGAACACAAACAGCAAACGCAGGCAGCCAATGCCACCTTTGTGCATAAGAATACCCGTTTCATTTTGTTTGATGCCTATGCACCGGATGAAAGCCTTGAATGGTTAAAGAAAGTATTGGTGGAGCATAAAGAAAAGACCTTATTCTTCTGCATCCACATGCCTGTTGTTCCTTTTAACGCCCGTTCCAACTGGCATATATTCGCAAAACCCACGCAGCAGAAAAAACGGGAGGAATTATTAAATCTGCTGGGCCGCCACAAGGCCATCGTATTATGCGGGCACCTTCACAAAACAAGTATTTTGAAGAGAAGCACGGCCGAAGGTGATTTTGTGCAGGTATGCATAGGGAGCGTAATACCAGCTCCTGATGCAGCTGTGAAAGATCACCTGCAGGGGCTGGACGCTTATAATACAGACCTCGTAAACCTGGAACCTAAATTTGCACCCGCTTCTTTGCAGGAAAGAAAAGATAACCTGGCAAATGAAAAACCATTCATCAGGCATTTTGAATATGCAGATTTCTGTGGTCATGCCACCATGCAGGTAACAGATAAGAACGAGGCTGTTATTGCTATTCATGCCAATGTGGATAAAGCACCATGGCGCACTATCAATCTTACTGAATTATTATATGCTGCGAAATAATATATGCTTCCTGCTAATACTCTTTTCTCTCTCTGCGCAGGCACAGGATGTCAGTTTCATTGCCCTGGGAGATATGCATTACGACAGGCTGGATGATCATGATCTTGATTATGTCATGACGCGTCCGCAGGATTTTGAACAGATCTTTAAGGAGTATCCTCAGTATACGGCTTTTTATATGCCCAAATTCCTGCAACTGATAAAGAAACAAACCGGAGCAATTATGCCGGCTGTAAAAGCTGTAGTGCAATTAGGAGACCTGGTAGAAGGGGTGGCTGGTAATGATGCATTAGCCAGGCAAATGAATAGGGGAGTGGTGGACCTGTTGCATTCCGTAAAACTACCTGTCCCCTGGGTGCTGGTGAAAGGAAACCATGATGTAAGTAACAGTCCCGGCCAGCCGGAAGCATGGGAAGAAGTGATCCGGCCTTTCATGGAAGGGCAGGTGGGCAAGTCCGTAAACCACGGCATGTACACTTATAAGCTAAGCAATAACACCGAGTTCTTTGTACTCGATCAGTTCTTTAGTACAGACAGGAATGTTCCCGAAACAGAGATGGTGGCCTTCCTGGAAAAGGAATTAAAGGCATCCACGGCCCGGTATAAATTTGTACTCACCCATCAACCCGTTATTCCTGTTACCCAGCGTTGCTGGCATGTATTGGCGGGCATCCGCCGGCCACTGGAGGATACCACTTTGAGAACACGTTTCCTGAACCTGCTCGCAAAACATAAAGCGATCGTATTGGCAGCCCACCTGCATGAGTATTCAGTACTTAGCAGGGCAACTCCTTCCGGTAATATTGTGCAGGTAATGATCAATAGTGTTAACAGAGGATTGGAACCACCACAACCGAAGGATCGCATGACGGAGTATGGGGGAGATAAATGGGTGGAAGAAAAACCAGATTGGCAACCAGCTACCAAAGAGGTACGCACAAGGATACTTGCAGAAGAAAAAAAGCATATTTTACAGTTTTCAAGGGCAGACCTGCCGGGTTATGCCGTTATTTCAATGGATGATGCAAAAGGAGTGGTGATGCTTAACTACTATAATGGTTTCGCTGAAAAACCTTTTGAAACCATCAACCTTACTGAATTACAGCAAAAGTAAACGTACTATGCAGCACAAGGTGTTCCTCCTGTTGATATCTGTTTTCTTTTCCCCGCCAAAGGGCATTCATCTCAGTTGGAATGGGGGAAACACCAGTACTACGATAGGCATCACCTGGTTAAATGATCCGGAAGCAGTGGTGTTGTTTGGCACAGATAGTAACCACCTCAACAAAAAGGCCAGGCCGCAATCACCCGGTAAAACTACCCTGCACAAGCTAAAACCGGCAACACGTTATTATTATAAGGTAGGGGCCAGTGCCATCTATTCTTTCAAAACAGCCCCGCCTTTAGGGGATAAAAAAGAGATCGTGATAGGTGTATGGAGCGATACACAGAATAACGGTGGCAATTATAACTTTGAACAAACAGACACCATCATTGGTCAGATGCGCAAACACGCTTTTGATTTTACCCTGCACACCGGGGACATCGTAGAAAATGGCTCCGTGGAAAAAAGCTGGAATAACTTTTTTGATATAGCCGAGCCACTGAATGCCAACTATCCTTTTATGTCAGTCACCGGTAATCATGATGTGATCAATAAGGATACAGATAGTAATTTCCAAAAGCCATTCCCCATTTTTTACAACCTGTTCAATCTCCCGCGGGACCAGTTAAACTATTCCTATGATTATGGCAACACACATTTTGTAGCCGTTAATTCCGGTTATGCACAAGGCGCTGAGAAAAAAGGAGCTGTATTACTGGATGTAAATTCCGCAGACTATCAATGGCTGGAAGCTGATCTGGCTAAAGCAAAGAAGAATAAGAAGATCTGCTGGACCATTGTGTATTGCCATTACCCCCTGTACGCATTTGGGGTAAGCCGTATTCCCACCTGGCATGAACATCTTCAGGGCTTGTTAGATAAATATGGAGTGGATCTTTGCCTGTCCGGCCACCGCCATGTGTATGAAAGGCATACAGCCGTTTTTGACAGCCATATCTGGGAACCGCGGGATCAGCATGTATATGATAACCCGGTGGGCACTGTATATATTACCAATGGTTCTGCCGGCGGATCACTGCAGGGTGTTGGCGGGTCTGATCTTCCCACCATGATGTTTACGCCGAAGGAAAAGCAACATACTTATGCCATCATGCGCATACGGGACAACCATCTTTATTATGAAGTGTTTAATAAAGCAGGAGAAAAGATGGACCATGTGGAGATAGTCAAAGTCTGGTGATCTTTTAGCTATATTTGACCCCATGACGGACAAACTGAAGATCCTGGCAATCTCAGGCAGCACCAGGAAAGTATCCTCCAACCTGCACCTGATCCATGCAATTGCAAACCTGAGCGCTGATATATTTCAGGTAGAGATCTTTGAAGGGCTTACCGGCCTTCCTCATTTTAATCCTGATATAGAACCCGCTCCGCAAGAAGTAATAGCTTTTCGCAAACTATTAAACGAGGCAGACGGAGTATTGATCTGTACCCCTGAATATGCCATCGGCGTACCAGGTACATTAAAAAATGCCATCGACTGGACAGTTTCTGACATGAACTTCTCAAAGAAACCGGTAGCTCTCATTACAGCTTCATTGTCCGGCGCCAAAGGCCATCAGTCATTGTTAGGCACCCTGCAGATCATCGAAGCCCGCTTAACGGACCATACGCAACTGCTGATCTCCGGGATTAAAGTAAAAGTGAATGACCAGGCGGTTATCACAGATGAAGTAACCCTTCAGCAAATTCAACAGTTGATCACATCGCTGGCAGCCCTGATCAAGGGAGACCTTACCGGCCTGCTGCCTGCTCCTTCTTTATTCCCGGCATAAAATGTATTATTTTTAGGGTGATGATGAAACGATTCTTCATTAAGAACAAAGAGACCATCCTGTATGGCCTTACACTGGCTGCATTGTTGTTCCTGCTCAAATGGCTGGAATTAAGGTTTATTATAATAGACTATTCCTTTGAACTCTATATTGGCGCAATTGCCATGCTGTTCACGGCCTTTGGCATATGGCTGGCTGTAAAGCTCATGAATCCCAAAACAGTTGTGGTGGAAAAAGAGGTGTATGTAAAGGATTTTACCCTGAACGAAGAGGAGCTCAATAAGCTGCGTTTAAGCAAGCGGGAACTGGAAGTATTACAGTTAATGGCAGAAGGCCTCAGCAACCAGGAGATAGCCGGCCGTTTATTTGTTTCCCTCAATACCATTAAGACCCATTCTTCCAAAGTATTGGAAAAACTGGACGTAGAACGCAGAACACAAGCCGTCGAGAAAGCTAAAAGATTGAGTATCATACCATAGTGTTATTCATGCTTATGGGTGATTATCGCTCTCTCACCCCTAAATCATCCTTAAGTATGAGGGGAAATAGATTTTAATCCCACAATTTTGAGCCATAACCTTAAAACTTAAAACTACAACTGATGAAAAAAAACATTCTTGTAAGCGGTTTGATCGGTGGCGCCTTCTTGTCGATTGTTTTAGTGTATTCTATCTCGCTGTGTTACTCAAGGGAGAATTTTGAAGGGAACATGGTGCTGGGTTTTGCCAGCATGTTCCTTGCCTTTTCACTGATCTTTATTGCCGTAAAGAATTTCCGGGACAAACACAACGGGGGAGTGGTAACATTTGGAAAAGCCTTTATGATCGGTTTGTATATCTCCCTGATCGCTTCTTCCATGTATGTACTCACCTGGGTGATCGATTATTATCTTTTCGTGCCTGATTTCATGGAAAAGTTCGTCGCGCATAACATACAGCAGGTCACAGCCAAAGGAGGCTCGGCAGCTGAAATAGCAGAAAAAGCAAAAGAGATGAACTGGTATGCTGATATGTATAAGAGCCCGATCATGCTGGTCCTGCTCACCTATATGGAAGTATTCCCGATCGGCCTGCTCATTTCGCTGATCAGCGCACTTATCCTCAGAAAAAAGAAAAAAGTTCTCGTTACTAATTAAAGACAGATAGTATGAAAATAGGAATGGTTAGCATTTTTGTGGATCACCCCCTGGAAGCATTTAAGTTCTATACAGAAGTGCTGGGTTTTGTGGAGAAGATGTTTATGCCGGAAGCTTTGCTGGCCATTGTGGCGGCGCCCGATGCCCCGGATGGCCCATTGATCCTGCTGGAGCCAACGGATAATCCCATTGCCAAAACTTACCAGACCCAGCTGTATGCTGCTAATTTGCCTTGCATGGTATTTTCTGTGGAAGATATGGAGATGGAGTACAGTAAGCTAAAAGAAAAGGGGGTAGTATTCAGGAAGGAACCGAAGAAAACAGATTACGGAACAGAAGCGATCTTTGAAGATACCTGCGGCAATCTGATCCAGTTACACCAGCTATGATCATACTGCGGCAACCTGACCCAGTTACACCAGCTGTAGCTGCTGCCATGCGCTAAATTATAATCTCCGCCAGTCTATATTCGCGGAGGCCATTAATCGATCAAACCTCTTTTAATGGCCTCCTTTACCAGCCCTGCCGTATTTTTCACATCCAGTTTATGCGTGATATTGAACCGGTGTGTTTCCACCGTTCGCAAACTGATAGATAACTTGTCCGCAATATCCTGGTTGCTGGCTTCACCTGCAATAAGCCGCAAGATCTCCTGTTCCCTGCGCGTCAGCGGAATTTCATAACGGCTGGTCCGCTGCCCCGTTAAAGCTTCATGCACCAGGTTCTTTTTGATCTGATCATCCATGAACTGGTTGCCTTCCATCACAGATTCAATAGCAGTCAGTAATTCTGCCATGCCCGTATTTTTTAACAGGTAACCCGCTGCGCCATTGCGCATCATAAGGCGCACCAGGTGAGAATCGTCATGGCTTGTGAGGATCACGATCCTTACATCCGGATACATTTTATGTACTTTCCGGCAAAGCTCTGCACCAGAGAGGCCGGGCATCTGGATGTCCAGCAGCAGTACATGCGGTTGATGAACAGTAAGTGCTTCCAGCAATTCTTCTCCATTGGCAGCATCAAAAAGGATGTGCAGTTCTGTTCTTTTGGCCAGCATCGCTTTCAGGCCATTCACCACAATGAGGTGATCATCTGCAATCGCTACAGATATTTTAGCTTCACGCATGCGTAATAATTTTGAGATTAAATTCGATATATACACTGGTTTCATCCCGTTGATTCTTTTCCCAGCAGATGGTGCCATTCATAGCGGCTACCCGGTGGCGTAGGCTTTCCATTCCCATGCCATCTCCTGTTGCCTGTCCATCCATTCCCACGCCATTATCCTCCACCGTTACCGTTAAGGAATCTTTCATCTGGCAAAGCTGTACCATAGCATAAGTAGCCTGGGCATGTTTAACAATGTTGTGCAGTAATTCCTGCACAATGCGGTACACCGATATTTCAAAATTGGGTGGAAAGCGGGTCAGTTCTCCGATGGTATAATAGTCTATCCGGAACCGGCTGATGCTGATATTATTGCAATACTTCCGCAACGCTTCATACAACCCGGATTCCGTGAGCATCTCCGGCATCAGGTTATGCGCAGTTTTACGCACTTCTCCGGATGCGTTGTTCAGCAGGAGGTTCACCTGTTCAAAATCAGCAGAATCTTTCAGCGCGGGGTGATCATATTGCAGGGATTCAAAGTGCATCTTCACAGCCGCCAGCATACCCGCAAGCCCGTCATGCAGGTCTTTGGCAATACGACCCCTTTCTCTTTCTTCTCCCTGTATGGCAGCTTCCATCAGGCCCAGTTTATTTTCCTGACGGAGGTTCACCAGCTTGCCTTTCAGCAATTGCTGCTTATGCCGGAAATAACCATACACGATCAGGCCCAGCAAAGCCAGGATGCCTAAAATAGCGATCAGTAAATTCTGCTGTTTAAGCGCCAGCCGGTTCTCCGCCAGTTCCTTATCTTTTTGGGCCGTCTTAAATTGAATGTCCAGGTACTGCGCATTACGTGTGCTCTTTTCCCCGGTAATACTATCCCTGTACAGGTGAGCGAGATTGTTGTATTCGAGTGCTTTTTTATAGTTGTTCCTGGATGTTTCTATCACATGCAAAGTATCATACGTTCTTTGCAGCATATATTTTGCATCCAGTGCAAGGGCCATGGGTATTACCTGTTGGAGGTAATCTTCTGCTATCTTTGTGTCTCTCAGTTCCCAGCGAAGCAAACCGGCAACCATGAGCAGATCAGCATTGGTGAAGGGCAGGTATGTTTTCTGCCGCATGCCCTTTTCAAACAACAGCAGGTGTTGCCGGGCAGCCGTTGTATCTCTTTTTGTGCTGTAGGCACCGGCCAGTATCATATGTGTTTTGGCAATGGCCAACGTATCCTTTCGCTTTTCGAAGGCGCTAAGGATCTGCATTTGCAGGGCAATTACTTCATCCGGTTTATTCTCCCAGTTATACAACATGGCTTTATTGCTCAGTGCATGCAGGAGGAGTAACTCACCCTGTGCTTTACGGGCATAAACAATGCCCCTGTCCAGGTAGTAATGGGAATTAGGGTATTTCCGTTGAAGTTTATACATGTTCCCCAGTAATTGGCAGGCCGCGGAAGCCAGGCTGTCGTGTTGGAGGGTTTCTGCTATAGACAGGGCCTTAAGTCCATAAAAAAGACAGGAATCACCCGTGCCGTCCAGCAGGAATATGTTTCCCAGCTGCAGGCTGATCCTTGCCTGTTCTGCCTTGTCCGCTGTATTCAAACCGGCAGAGAGCTTTTCTTTTGCACGAAATATGCTGTCCGCAGTGTTGGCGGAAAGATCCGGGGAGAACCAGCAGATCAGCAGTGTAAGGGGTACAATATGTTTGATGCTGTTCAAGGAGGCAATATTAGTGCATACAGGGATATTATTTCTACGTGATAGTACTTAGCTATTCACGAAGATATAATGAAATTGCCTCTGGTTAAAATACTTACCTGTCAAAATAATAACTGAACTCCTTGCCATCCCCTGAAATGGTGGCTTTTAACTTTTTCCCCTCCAGCAGGTAACTGATCTTTTTGGGAAAATCATGCTGCGGATTTTCACAGGTAAATCCCTGTTCATTGATAGCGGTGAATTTAAAATACACCGGCGCTGCATTTTCTTTCACATCCGCTACATAATAAAGGTTGTTATCTTTTACAAGGATCGTCATCTTTTCACTAAAGAGTGTATCCGTACCAGTACGGGATAAACGAAAACCTTTACCGCTCCATTCCTGGTCAGAGATCCGGGTCCAGTTCTCATAAGAAGTATTACCTGTTTTCGCGTTTACACTTTTCCATTTCCCGAGCATCCAGCTCACTTTGGAAAGGTCCTGCGCATATATCGCCTGCGTGGTCAGTAAAAGGAGTGTAATGGATAATAGTTTTTTCATACTGTAAAATTAGGCGCTGAAATTTACAATGTATTGTACAAACCCGACCTGGATTTGGCCGTTTTGGCCGAATTGGCCGATTTGACCAGGAGGGGTGGGGGTATCTATGGCTCATCCATGGGCCATCCATGTGTCATCCCCGGGTTTACCAGTGGTCATCTCTGTTTTTTTATGCCTTTTTTGCAGGAAAAAGTTCGCCATATTATCCTCTTCAAAATAATAACCAGATGGATCTTCTCCCGTAAACGCCTTAAAGTTCCGGATGAAATGAGATTGATCGTAATATCCTGCATTAAAAGCCAGGTCCGTCCAGGTAGGGTTCCGTTCCTGATTCAGGTGAAAGATGTGATTAAACCGGATAATGCGTGCATAGAATTTGGGAGAGAGGCCCACATATTTTTTAAATAAACGTTCGAGATGTCTTTCACTGATCCCCAATTGTGTAATGATCTCTGCCACAGCGATAGCACCTTTATGTTCCCGGATCAGGTCAATGGCTTTTTCCGCATGATCCTGCGGAGGCAGAGGAAAACTGCCCATCCATTCATTGATGGCAGTTATCTTTTCATCATGCGGTGCCGGAGAGCAGAGTAAGGATTGGAGAGGAACAGCCATAATAACCGAAAGGTCCACCACCTTATCCGTTAAGGTATGCATGGAAATATCAAAAAGGTATGTGAGGGCAGTGGGTTGCAGTTTAATGCCCAGCACACCGCTCTTCCCCGTATTTTCCAGGAAAAAGTACTGGCGGATCTGCCCCGCTAATAAACTTTGTGACTGCAGTTCCCAGGTAGCATGATGCAGGTTGATGCGGTAAGGATCTCCATAATGAAAGATCATCTCCGGAAATCCATCCGGGATGATCTTTTCTTTTGCGGGCCTGGCGTCTTCACTTTCAGCGATCCAGTAACATTCAATGATCCGCGCCAGCCCGGGAGGCGGAAGGATACGTTTAAAGATCATACCCGAATGTAAGATTATTATCTATCCCAGAATGGCGGCGGCTCAATGCCCAATGAACGGAGATATACATAAGCCTGGCCACGATGATGGTTCTCATTATCCACCCAATAAAGCATCAGGTCTGAAACCGCTCCTTCATACATCCCAAAAGCTTTGTCTATTTCACGGAAACGTTCCGGACGGATCTGTGGCCAGATCGTATTGATCTTTTCCGTTAAAGCATCCCAGAGTTGCAGGATCACTTCTTTAGAGGGCACTGGTGCATCTTTTTCAATATGAGGACTATCATATGCATCCCATACGCCGGTGTGCATGCCGGTTATACCTAAAGAAGCCAGCCTGATCAGTTCAATAGCCATGGCTGCAAAAGGGCGCATGCCGCCAATAGAATAATTCAACAGCTGTTCTTCCGGAAAAGCTTCAATAATACGGCGGGTCAGTGAACGGTGGCCTTGCCAGTGTACAAGTAATTGCTCAGCAAAGATCACGGGTGTTTGTTGTTCCATAGTTTGTCTGTTTATGATACAAAGGAACGAACGGGGTTTGACAGCCCTATGTCAGCAGGAGTTTTAAAAAGCAAAAAAAAAGCCCCGTAGGGCTTTGATTAAATAGCGTAGGTAAGTCCCTTAGCTTTCAATATCTTATGATGGTAGATATAAGAGCCGAAGATCAATACATAACCGATCAGCAATGGCAACCATACTGATGCAGGATCGCCTACAGTAATATGACTGTACAAGGCGCCGGTGATATCAAAGAATAACCCGGCATAGGCCCATTCCTTCAACCGGTTAAATCCCGGAACAACGATGGCAATACAACCCAGTATTTTTGCAACGCCTACAAATGGTAAGAGGTACATCGGGTAACCCAGGTGTTGGAACAATGTCCTGGCTTCCGGGATCATGATGATATCAGGAATAGAGCCGATGGACATTAATACCGCTAAAAGGCCAGTAAAGATCCAGTAGATGATTTTTAGTTTTTTCATATAAGTTAGGATTATGCATTCAAAGGTAACTGCGTCAGATGAATTAAGGAGGGGGGAAAAACGTCATTTAAAGGGGTTGGATGCGACAAGCATTTAGCCTATTTTTGAATTATGAAACACATATCTATCCTCGTTCCAAGTGGCGCCGCAGCCCTGAGCTGTATAGAAGGCCCATTCATCATGTTCACGAAAGCGAATGATTTCCTGCAAAGCATGGGAAAGAAACCCTTATTCAAAGTGCAGATGGTAGGGATCACTGCAGAACCACAGGTGTACGACAGGTTGTTTAAAGTGTATCCGGACCTGCTGATAAAAGATGTTCATCATACAGACCTGATCATTATCCCCGCCGTGAATGGAGACAGGCAGGAAGTGATTGAAGCTAATAAAGAATTCTTCCCCTGGATCGTAGATAATTATAAAACCGGTACAGAAGTAGCCAGCCTTTGCGTGGGTGCATTTTTACTCGCTTCCACCGGTTTGCTGAAAGGCCGTAAATGTTCCACACACTGGCTGGCAACAGAAGAATTCCGGGAATTATTCCCGGATGTGAACCTGGTGCCGGACAGGATCATTACAGATGAACACGGCATCTATTCCAGCGGTGGTGCCAATTCTTTCTGGAACCTGCTGCTGCATATCCTGGAAAAATATACAGACCGGGAAACAGCTATCCTTGCTGCTAAATATTTTGAAATAGAAATAGACCGTTACAGCCAGAATTCTTTCATTGTGTTCAATGGCCAGCGGGATCACCTGGATGAGCCTGTTTTAAAAGCACAGGAATTCATAGAAGCTAATTTCTCCGATAAGATCACTGTAGATCAGTTGGCTGCCATGTTTGCTGTAGGCCGAAGAAGCCTGGAAAGAAGGTTCAAAAAAGCAACGAGGAATACAGTATCTGAATATATTCAACGGGTGAAGATAGAAGCCGCTAAGAAAAGCTTTGAAACCAGCCGTAAGAATATCAATGAGATCATGTGGGATGTGGGATACAATGATACCAAAGCTTTCAGGACCATCTTTAAGAAAACAACAGGTTTGTCTCCATTAGAATACAGGAATAAATATAATAAGGAAGCCGCTGTATATGCTTCCTGATAAGAAAAAGCGGTATGCATCTTTAAGATACATACCGCTTTTTTTAAGTAACAAGCTGAATAAGGTCCGGCCTAACGGGGAACCGTTTATTGAAACCACGATCGCTAAGGTCTGCATCCCGTGGATCATTTCTTCCAATTCTTTTATTGGCGTATGAGCAAAGATGCACCCGTCTGTGTGTGAAAAGGACGTGGGGTACAGATGCCGAAGAATGGACGAAACCGGACATTATATCCCTGTACCTATTCAGCTTTGATTCAACCGAGTAACTCTTTTTTGTTACCTGTTCAGTAATAGAGTCAAATCTATCTGCTGAAGTTGTTATTGCAGCACCAGGTTCCAATTGATGCCACGTTCGCGTTTTCCTGCTCAGCAGTAGATTCCACCTGCCTGCTGATGATCTTTAATATGCAGCTGCCAGGTTTTCGCCTGACAGTTGCTTTTGGGGCTATTTGTTCAGCAAATAGATATTGTTGTTATGGAGTAACAGCTGCCTGCTGGGCTTTGAATTTCACCTTCGCTTCTGCTGTTTTTTTGTTCTTATACCTTCCAATGGCGCTTATCATTTTAGCACCTGAGCCCGTTGTTCGCATATCAAAATGCATGATGTCCCCATACCAGGCTCCCCAATCCATACCATGATCCACCATGCCTTTCACGAATTCCCTGGAATGACTCAGGAATCCGGAAGCGGAAAAGATCTTCTCAGGTTCGGTCCTGGTTCCCTGCCAGGCTTTGGAGATTTCTCTCAGATCCTTTTGGATCAGCGCCACAGCATCACTTAAGCTCATCCCTTGCCAGGAAACCTTTTTATCCTTACCCCAGGTGTTAGCCGGTGCAACATCCAGTCTCGCCTGCAAAGCAGTATGATCTTTCAGGTAAGAGAAATACAGAATGAAATGGTTGTTTAACTCCCTGAGCTGATCATACAATTTCAGGTATTGGCTCGTTGATCCCGGCATGCTCCATTTAGCCATGGGGATAGTTTTCCCTGCCGTGAGCCAGCCTACCTTTGTCATAAATGAATCGAAAGCACCACGGTTCTGGATCATGGGATTCCTTTTATAATCAATGTCCACAGCCAGGCCAAACATGTGAAAGGAATAGAGCGCAGTAGCAGAAGTGGGCCGGTGAGCTGCAATCCTGTCCATTGGAAGGCCCAGGGCATCACCAGCCCGTTTAGCGCTGGTAGTGTTTTTGGCCTTCATGAAATAGTCCTCTATCTTTTGCAGCAGGATAGCCATATCCATATGGATATATTGCTTGTCATTAAGCTTCCTGCCGAGGAAAGTAAAGTCCGTGAAATTGCCGAACCATTTGCCCACTTTAAAGGAGGGGTCAGCATCTTCCACGATGGCTTTCAGATAAACGGCCGGCGTTTCTTTTACCTCCGCTTTCTTTTCTTTCTTATTGGCAGCAACCAGCACCAGTGATTTATTGGATAACGATATAGAGAATGCTTTGGCAGGTGATGGCATTTCATCTTCATCCAGTTCCTTCGTGGTAACAGGCTCAAACCATGGGCGGTTGTTGAGTTCATACTTCCATGCATGAGCCATGATCCCCTGATGATATACACCTTTCTGCTTTGGCGCAATGTTCTGCATGTTGGAATGGCGTTTCGCGAGGGAATCTCCATTTACGCCCGGCGTACTTTTCCTGCCATCATTCCTGTATGCCCAATAGTGATAGAGTTTATTTTTGGTACGGTCTTTTTTCAACCAGTTCTCAAAATTATAACCATAGAGGCAATCAAATCCCCAGCACTCTGCCACCTGGCTCAGCAACTTATTCTTATAGTTGAGGATATCGCTCATGGGGCTGCCACCCGCGGAATGCGCAGCTATAATGATCCTGCCTGGTTCTGCATCCTCCGGGATATGTTTAGCTGCTTTCATGGCTTTAAAACAGGCGTCGATGAATTTATCGAAGCCGTAGTTAGCTCTTAGCAAGGTGGCTATTTGCGGGTTCTTGCTCAGGGAAGGTGCGAGTAAGAGCGCATTCTTATTACTGCTGGCAAAGTGTTGCCTGATCTTTGAATACTGCTGCCAGTATAATTCCATACCGTTGGATTGGCTGCCGTAACCCCAAAGCCCATGGAGGTACACTACGATGTCCGTTTTCGCAGATGGTGTACAGGAAGGAGGGATGAACATACCGGTGCGCAGTTTTAAACCTTTCACAGCACTTACCCTGAGATAGTCTGTAATACCAGCCGGCGCATTGGTTTCATATTCTTCCTGGAGGTCTTCCTCCATTTCTTCCGTTACAGGTTCATCTTCCATTTCATCGTATTCGGATTCATCATCTGCATCCTCCATTTCTTCACCGGAGGGATCATCAGACTCCATTTCATCGTAAGTATCTTCAAATTCATTTTCACTTGCGTCCTCATCTTCCATTTCTTCATCCGCTTCTTCAAATTCATCATCTTCAAGCTCATCATCTGTATCTTCAAATTCGCTTTCGTCTGAATCATCAGACTCCATTTCATCATACACATCTTCCATCTCTTCGCCCGAAGCATCGTCGGATTCCATTTCATCATACTCTTCCTGCTCGCCGTAAGTATCCTCCTGCTCATCATAAGCATCTTCCATCTCACCGTAAGAACCCTCCACTTCACCATAAGCATCTTCATACTCTCCGTAAGCATCCTCTCCCAGCTCCGGCTGCGTTTTCTTCAACACAATACTCGTACCCACAGAAGTCTTCGTTACAATGGTCTTCAGATCCTCATCGATCAGTCGTTTCTTATATCCTTCCAGCCAGTCTTTGGTGTCAGGCTCCGTCATGGCTTTATAAACAGCCCTCGTAGCCCTGGCGGGATTGTTATTCAAACTCTCCTGGAATAAACCGCGGATGTATGCACTCTTGTTATAATGATCATTGATGAACCGGTCGTAGATATCCGTGTTCTTTTGTTTAAAGGTGGCCTTCAACCTCCTTTTCAGCGTGTTCTTTTGTTCTTCCAGGTATTTAATACCAAATTTCACCTGTGCAATGATCACATCCTGGTCCAGGCCGGCGTAATGAAATCTTTCTGCCCACCCGTAAAAGCGCAGTTGTGCCCTGTCCTTATATTCCACATTACCAATGGCAGGGTGTTTTTCCGTTGGATCGAAGGCATATTTATTGGTGGCATGTAATTCAATGCCATAACGTTTAAAAGCAGCGGGTGCCATGGCGATCCATCTTTGCAGTTTACCCGTATGAAGGGTTAGCTGAAAGAAACCAATACTTACCACTGCAGTGTCCCAACTGTTGAGCGTAGTGATCATACCGCTGGTTTCCACGTTGGATATTCTCTGGAAAACATCCAACTGGTCCTGTGTGATATTGATCAGGCCTTTGTTATGAAGGTCCGCCAGTACCGTATCTACACGGGGTGCGGGGAGGAGGGCAGTATCTGTTTTTAATCCCCTTTTAAGTGCTTTGAAACCAAAGGGGATCTTTACAGAACCAATAGCAGGCAACGGTCCTTTTTTATACAACTGATGCCGTGCTGCCACTAATTTCTTCCGCACACCATTGGACACTGTTTTAAGTGTTTTCTTATCTGCAGCCGTCCATTTAGCGGTAGGTTTTTTAGCAAGATCAGGCAATGCAGAAAGTGCCAGCTTTTTAATATGATCCAGCATGGTGGTGGTGTCCCCCCAGGTTTCTACAATAGCTGCGGGTACAGCAGGGATTTGCGCAGGCGGTTTTGGTGTATCCCATTCAAACCTTTCTTCTTCCTGCTGCAGCACCGGAAACAGGAAAGGAGATTCCAGTTCCATTTCAGTGCCGTCCTCCCTTCTGAACCAAACCCTCCGGCGTTTCCGGAATTTCTGGAAAGGAGAGAAGTCTTCCTGGTTATCCAGGATAGACCCTTCCCATTTATGGTTGTCCATAAATATGAATTTAATAGCGTTGAATAATGTTTGTTATCAGGATTGTACTGCCTGGCCGTTCGTGAGTATGCCATTCCCTTTTTGCAGCGGCATGCTGTCGTATGTTTTAACAGCCCTTGCTTTAAGGTTATTGCCGGAAACATGAGAATAGTTAAAGATGATCTGCTTCATCATGTTGGCGAGCGCGGAATTATCTTCATACAACGAAGGAACGTTCAGCTCATCATTGAACAAACCTGTTTCAATGAGCGTGAGCAGGAGGCTCATATTGTCTCCCAGCCTGAAGAGGTTTTCGCTGAGCCCGTTTGCAGGAACACCTACAATATTGGCCAGTGCAAAAAGCCGTTGTGCAGGGCTTTGCTCATTGATACCAAAAGCCTGTACGATGGGGCTGTTGTATTCCAGGGAAAGATGGAACCAGGCCATCATGGATACAAAGAAGAATTCCTGTTTGGTGATGTCTCCGTTATTACGCTGAGAGAGGAAGTTCTTCTGCATTTCGTAAGCGCTGAAGGCAATGGCAGCATCATCAATAGGTCTTCTGCCGGTAACGTTGGCCTCATTCTCAATACCAATCCAGATCTCTTCTGCAAACCTTTCAAAAGAACGGCGGTAGTTGAGGTGGGCGGACTTTGCTTTATAGTAAGGCAACTGCTCTTCTCCCGGTAAGGCAAAGCCAAAGAAACGGTAATAAGAGCCCAGGCGGGTGAGCATCATATCCGGGCGCGCCTTACTTACGAAGTTAAAGGAAGAGAGCACCGGCGGGTCTGCAAACCACAATGTTTCTGTGTTATGCAGCCACTGTAATACCGCCGGCTGGAGATTGATCTCAAAATCTCCCTTCGCATAATTCTCGATGAGTTTTTGGAAGACTTTATATACCTGTGTTGATTCAATCACATATGCATAAATGAGGTGGTCCCATAAAGAGTGACCAGTGCATTGAGTGAACGGAGCCACCTGTGTAACAAAGGTGTTGCCGTTCTGCCAGCTGCTGTCGAACAATCCAAGAACGCTGTCCGGAAGGCCGCGTAGCGAGGTTTTATTGGCCGGGTGGCCGGGGTTCTTTTCTTCCCTTACCCGGAAAGACCAGGCGGATTCCAGCAAGGCGTGCAATTCAGTAGGGTGTAACTGAAAGAGCTGGTTGGCGGTATTAATGTATTCCGGGGAAGGATCGTTGGATAACGTATCCTGGAAGGAATTGCCGTTTGAAACTATTCTTCTGAACATGGTAGTTATTTTGAGGGGTTATTTAAAATTTATCCGATGATATTGGTATTACATTTCTCGAGTTCAAGGTTAAAGAATACCCATTGAAAGGCCTGATCTCCCCTGAGCAGTTTGCGGTAGAGTTCAAATTGCTGGAGCGGGGTAACTGGAACGAAAGCCTTACGGCCGTTGTTGCCATCTGTGGAAGCGGATTCGGGTAAACCAGCAGGAGTTAATTTTTCTTTTGCCATTGTAGTAATTATTAGAGTTATTTAATTGAGGTTCCTAAAAGTTGCATCCATGATCTTTGTTGATCCTGGAATTGTTCCGCCTGTGCCGGTTCTGCTATCAGCTGATAACCATTCCAGGCAAGCCTGATCAATGGTGCTTTCAGCAGGAGCGGAGCAGAAGTATAAAAAGAGTTGCCGTAGAGATCTGCCGTACGTTGCAGACTGGCAGGATGTACAGCATTCACATCTATCTGTTGACTGATACTTTTGCCCTGGAAGGCCCGTAAAGGATAATCCAGTAATACCTTTACGATCTCCGGTAACAAAGGGATCGAAGCACGGACCAGTGCTGCTGTTTTGGGTCTTGCATTTTCCAGCGGATGCCTGCGCATCCAGTTGTGGCGCATATGATCCCAGATGCCGTTTCCAAAACGCTGCCGGCAGCATTCTGTTCCTACCAGCACACGAAGGAAACTGATAGGATGCGGGTCGCCGGGTGAATAATGAAGCACACCACGGGAAGGGCCATCCACCACATCGTGCAAAGCTGCTACAGAAGCAAAGCCCGTATGAACAAAAGCAAAGATGTCCGCCGCTATTTCAGATGACCACGCAGCCCAACTTTCTGCAAAGTCAACGCCGTATTTCAACAACGCTTTCCGCAATGCGGCGGACAATTGTTCATTCCACCCTGTGATATGTGCTACCTGGTGCCCCGCTTCATGGATCAGCGCTGTGGGCCTTAGCAGGTTATGCCTTACGATCTTGATGGCCGCAGCAGGGTTTTCCGAATCATCCCAGAGGCGCAAGCCTGCTTTGAGGATGGAAGCACCCATGCCTTTATCGATATAAGTGATCACCGCAGGAGTAGTATGGCCCAATGGTTCCAGCAAGGTCCGCATGCTGTGTTCTGCTATATAATCACATGCTTTTAATGTGGCCGTGGTAGCAGGATTGGTGCGGGTGGCTAATGCATCTGCATAGAAGTCCATCAGTGTTTCCACTTGCAGGTAACTCCTTTTGAACCTTTCTATTTCGTAAGCAGTAGCAGTTCCTGTATGGAGCCTTTGCCGCATCGCTTCTCCTTTTTCCACCAGCTTTTTAACACAGATGGATAAATGCTGCCGGAGATGCGGATGTACATATTGTTCCAGGCTTTTCCATGCCAGTTCACTGGCAAGGGCATCCAGGTCTTCCAGCCGCTTTGCTGCTGCCAGCCAGTGATTGGCTTGTATCAGCTGCGGTTCGTACTTAATCCTGCTGATGTCCCGGACTTGCATGTATCGTACTTTCTTTGGGGTGATCAGTAAAGAGATCTTCTTTCACCGTGGCGTAATTGCCAGACAGCATTTCTTTCATGATCTCAAGGTCCGGAGGGCTGGAGAAATTTAAACGGAGGCTCAGGCCATCTGCATCGTGTTCTGCAGCCTGGATCAGTTTATCTCCGTTTTCCCGCAGGAAGCTAATCATTGCTTTGCCGGCCCAGTTCACCAGCGCATTACTGAAAGCGCGTGTGATCACCGGTGGCACTTTGTCTATGGCCATGCCGGAATGATTACCCGGCACTACATGCTGGTGAACGATCTTTAAATAATCGAACTTACCGTAGCTGAATATATTTTTGATCCCTTCTTTGAAAGCCATCATCACCATGATGTGTGCAGCCTCAGACTGGTTCTTTTTCCGCAGGCAGGCCGCAACAGCCTGTGCATCACTTTCACTGAGGTAAAGCTGCATATTTATTTCATTTGTCACAAAATTCAAACGCGCTTTGAGGGAAGTATGTCTTCTTAACACCTGCCTGCCTTTTGCGGGCTGAAAGTATTGCGGGCGTGCACCATCAATTTCAAGATAATAGTAACGGTGGCCCTGTGCACTTTTCCTTTTACCCAGGCAATTCTCTTTTGCTTTCCTGCAACCAAGGCCGGGTTCACGCATGAGCAATCCTGCTGCTACAGAAGTAAGCGGATGCAATTGCATCCAGGCACTTCTGGATGCATTGCCTAAACCACGTACCCGTTTTGCTTTTTTAGCAATCTGGAAGAGGTCGTTCCGGGGAGAAGATTCAAACAGATGTACTTTCACCGGAATGCTTGAGCTAACAGAGATGCCCAGTTTGTCCCGCAGGAAAACTGATAAAGGAATACCGCCAAATGTTTTGATCTCGTTGGCAATAAATGGGTTGATCTCAGTTTCGATCACTTCATTCAGCACCTTGTATCCCGGTGCTGCTTCTTCGGCGGAAGGAGGTTCATTTTTCCAGACAACAGATCTTTCATTGGTTTCCCGTAGCTCTGGCTGGGCATCGTAAGCTTTTTCAGGAAGAACATCCGGCAGATAAGCGGCGGCAGATCTTTCAAAGGCCTGCACAATGTAACGTTCAAATAGCTGCCTGTCTTCCAGCACATATGAAGGAAACTCCGGTACCTGCCGGATCGTGTTCTCTACTACTTCCGCAACGGCCGTAGTGCCCGCATTCCCTTCTGCCGTTTCCAGGTTCAGCATGGTAAAGCCCTTGTCTACCATGAGTCGGGAAAGCATCTGGGAATTATCTTTTCCAATAAAGGGGGTGATGAGTTTACTGATAAGGGAAGTGAGCCAGCCCTTCACTCTTTCCCTGCCTATCAGGGGGAGTGCAAATTTCAGGGCCGTGGTAACGATGGGGGCAAATTGTTCTACTGCGGGAGCAGGATTATCTCCGTCTTCCAGTTCGTTCAGTTGTTGCACGAAACGTGACCTGGCAGCAGAAAGCATGTCTTCGTTTTCATCAGGCGTTTCATCCAAAGCCTTATCCAGTTCCGCTTCCATCAGTTGCCATTCCATTTCATTCTCTGCCGTTAATACCTGTGCAGCCGCAGCATTCATACCATCCTGCAGGTCTGCAGCCATATCACTGGTAGAGTCCGGTTCTGGCATCATAGGAGCCGCTGGGGTAACAGCAGAAGCAAAAGATGCAGCAGGAGCAATAGCCGCAGCAGCCGCTGGCTGAGGGCGCATGCTGGCAGGCAAAAGTTTACCTGCCAGGGATTGCGCAATGTTCCTGTATTTTCCGGGCAGCAGGTTAATACCATCTTTGAGTACACCGGCCAGGAACTTTTTAAAGATCCCTGATACACGGTTGAGGATAGGGCCAAGGGCTGCTTTGGCTACAAACTTACCAGCAGCAATAGCGCCTTTGCCTACTTTTTTGGCCACACCTACCACTTTCTTAAAAGCCTTCTTAAGGCCGCCAAGGAATTGTTCCTGCACATCTGTGAGGTCCGTGCCATTAAATTCATAATCGGAGAAAAGTGTTTCAAGGTCTGTAGCACTCCGGAGGTTGTTATCTACCTCCTGGCCATATTGCACCATCTTGTCGAAGTAGCCGTTCATCTCCCGTAACATGGGCTGGTAATAGCTTTGGGTAAGCTGGCGTGAATATACTTCATTGTTCATGTAGCCGCTCTGCGAAGCATATTTTTCACGGAAGTCTTTCATCTCGTTCAGCAGATCTTCCATCTGCTCAGAAAACTCATCATCATGTAACTCATTCATAATGGTCACATAAGCTTCCGCTTTTTTATCAAAGCCCTGTGGTTTGCCATAGAGCTTATTGACATTGAGAAAGGGGCTTTCCGTGTAAGTCTCCTTTACCACGGGCAGCGGTTCAGCATTCACATCTCTTTCAAGATTGGGGAAATGCAGGAAGGGGGATTCCATAATATTTCTTTTTTGGGGTTACCAGTATGTATTGTATTCTACAGGATCGAAAGTATTTGCATTATTTCGTTTTTTATAATGCAAAACCGGGAAAGGCAGGTTTGGGCTGAATCCGGTAAATATCTTCTTGTAAAGGGTTTTCAGGGATTTATATTTATTGTAGCTTTACAAGAGCTTTTTCAAAACCCCATGAAGAAACACTTCCTGATCTTCTGCCTCCTGGTATACGGCATTGCAGCGCATGCGCAACTACAGGCAAGCTCCTTTGAACGGTATACAGTACAACAGGGATTATCTGATAATAATGTTTTCTGTATCACGCAGGATGCCCTGGGGTATATCTGGCTGGGTACAGAGAACGGGCTGAACCGCTTTGATGGCAACGTATTCCAGAACTTCTATCATGATACCACCAGCTACAGCATTCCGGGCAACCATATCATAGAACTGAAAAGAACAGGCGGGCATGAGATCCTGGTGCTTACACAAAAAGGTCTGCAGCAGGTGAATACAGCTACCCTGGCACGCAGGAATTATCTCCTGCCGGAAAAGGAAAATGACCACGCCAACCCTAACCGCCTCGTAGATGTAATGCGGTTAAAGAACGGTTCCTTTGCCCTGAGCGCTTCCATCGGGTTTTATGTAATAGATACCGCAGGTAAGATGGCATTGGGTTTTAACCGCCTGCGATCAGGGCCGGTAGGAAGCGGCTTGTTGAATTATGGCAGGAATATTTTCCTGCTGCCGGATAACAATGCTTTATTGTTTACAAAAAAAGAAGGCGTTTCCCTTTACATACCGGCCACCAATAAATTCATCCGTTACAAAACAGCACTGCCGGCAGAATGGTCTGCATTCTATCCACCGGGAGAAGATTGGCTGGTGCGTTACCAGCTGGATTCCGTTCGTTTTATGATGGTGCATGCCCTGCAACAGAAGATAACATTTTACAATGCCGCCACCCGCAGCATAAAAACGGTTGACATCCCGGCTGCGATCCACAGCGATCTTTCAGAAGAAAGCAGGATCTTTCCTTTAAGCAAGGACCGTTTTGCCCTTTCGTCCGGCGGTTCCGGCTATTATACCTTTCAGCTGGATGAACAGACCGGAGATATCATATTCGATGAAAGCAGGTGGCTGAAAGGATATAAGTGTAATTATATTTTTACAGATAAAGAGCAGCGGTTATGGGTGGGTACTTCTAATGGATTGCTTTGTGAAAAGAAAGAACCGCCCTTATTCACTTCCTGGTTGCTGAATGATTATGCTGCAGAAGGGTATTCCTATTTCTGCCACATGACAAGGTATAAAGATCGTTTATACCTTGCCAAAGCCGCGAGGCAACCCCATGTAACGATAGTGGATACAGCCACCATGCAGATCATAAAAAAGATCACCTTGCCCGGCATCAGCAGGGAAGGAGATGAAAACCCTTCCGTTCAATGTTATTACCCGGATACTTTATGGATAGGTACAGATGATGGCATCACCTGGCTGAATGTAAAGAACTATCACAATGGTAAAGTGGTACTGCCGGAAGAACTGCAACACCAAAGGATCACCCTGAACCCTGTTATGCAGAACGGCGATACCTGGATGCTGAAACCACGCGGAGGTGTGGTAGCAAAATACAATATACACACCCGCCAGTTTACCTGTTATACCAGTAAAACAAACCCGAAATTGCCATTCGACCGTGCAAAGCAGGTAGTGTATGATGCATACGGCGATGCATGGATCTCCGGTTACGGCCTCGCTCGCTGGAACTACAAAGAAAACCGCTTTGACACTTTGATAACACGGTATAAGGGATTGAATAAAGAAGAAGATGACATCCTCACCATCACGACGGACAACAGGGGATCATTATGGATGCACAGTTTTGAAAATGGATTACAGGAATACCGCATTAAAGAAAAACGCTTCATTAGTCATACGCTCCTGGAAGGTTTTTCTTTCAATGCCCTCGTTAATTTATCCAATAAAGAAGTGGCCGGCAAGATCTGGTTTTCCACTCCCAGCAACCAGATCGGGAATATTGATCTGCAATCCGGGAACTCCAATATCTACGGCACAAAAGATGGCATTCCTGAAGGAAGGCCCAGCGCACGGTATATCTTTTACGATGAAGCCGCAGATCAATGTTATGCTTTACTGGCAAAGTACCTGATCCGCTTCCGGCCTTCCGGGGAACCTATTGTACAGAATAATAACAACATCCTCGTAGAGCAGATAACGGCGCCGGATGCTTTAATACACTACCCCGGTGATACCGTACAATTCCCCTATAAGCGGAACAACCTTTCCATCCGCTTCACCCTGATCAATTACAACAGCACCTCCAGTTACCAGTTCTACTACCGTCTCAATGAAAGCCGTGCATGGGTGCCGTTAAGGAACCTGCGCAGCATTAATATGACCAGCCTTTCGCCCGGTAAATACACCCTGTACATAAAAGCATTGGACAGGAACCAGGACGAAAAAACAAAACAGCTTGTGATCATCATTGATCCGCCCTTCTGGAATACCTGGTGGTTCATATCCCTCTCCCTATTATTGCTGGTAGCCGCCGTACTTTCTTTATTAAAATGGCGGGAACTGATATTGCGCAGGGCTGCCGCCGTGAAGTTCGATGCACAGGCTAAGCAGAACGAAGAAATGAAAGGCCGTTTGCAGCTGGAACTGGAACTGGCCGTGATGAACCAGCAGCTCGCAGAGATGGAAATGAAGGCCCTGCATGCCCAGATGAATCCCCATTTTATATTCAACTGCCTCAACAGTATTGTGGGCATGATCATCTATAATCAGAACGAAGATGCTTCCCGGTACCTCAACAAATTTGCACAACTGATCAGGGAGAACCTGGACCATAGTAAACGCTCATTTATCACCCTGCAACAGAATATTAACTACCTCCATAATTATCTTAAAATGGAGCAGATCCGTTTTACGAATTTTGAATACGAGATGAAGGTAGATGCCTTGCTGGATACAGAAGAGATCATGATTGCCCCCATGCTCATCCAGCCGCTGGCCGAGAATGCCATATGGCATGGCTTGCAGGCCATTGAAGAAAAGAAACAGCTGAAGATCTCTTTTTCCAAAGATGAAGATTACCTCGTTTGCGAAATAGAGGACAACGGCGTAGGCATCAACAAAACAACTGGCCACAACAGCACCACCCGGCATCTTTCCATGGGTATTGAAAATATCCAGAAGAGGATCCTGCTATTGCGGCAGAAATATAATACAGATTGTGTTATCACCTTTACCGATAAAGGGGACAGGCATACGGAAGAAACCGGTACAATTGTCACTTTAATATGGAAGATCATATGATTAAAGCGATCATAACAGACGATGAGGTACCCAGTGTGGAAACGTTGCGCAAACTATTGGAGATGCATTGCCCATCCGTTAAAGTGGTGGCCGAATGCAACAGCGCAGCTGCTACACAGAAACAGATCCTGTTGCAACAGCCCGATCTGCTTTTCCTGGATATTGCCATGCCGGGGAAAAGCGGATTCGATCTCCTGAATGAGTTGGAGACCATTCCTTTCGAGATCATTTTTATCACCGCTTACAACGAGTTCATGTTGCAGGCCTTCCGCTTCAGCGCCATAGATTACATCCTGAAGCCCATTGATGAAGAACTGCTGATCAAAGCGGTGAACCGGGTAGAAAGAAGGCTGCACACTGCATCAGACCCCGTGTCTATAGAAGTATTAAAATATAACCTGAAGAATATCCAGCATCCCCAGGAGATGAAGGTGTGTATACCACATACAAAAGGTTTCCTGCTGGTACACCTGGCGGACATCATTTATTGCCAGGCAGATAATACCTACACTACCTTTTACCTCACAACGGGTAAACCCCTCGTATCTTCCCGTTCTATCATTGATTTTGAACTGTTGCTGCAGGACTCTTCTTTTTGCCGCATCCACAAATCATACCTCGTGAACATGCTGCACATCAAAGAGTATATAAAAGGAGAGGGGGGCAGTATCATCTTAAGCAACGATACAGAACTGGAGGTATCCAGGAGAAAGAAAGATCATTTCCTGGCGCGGATCAAAGAGTATTATAAATTCTAAAAAAAGCCCGTAACATACGGGCCTTTTTAATATTATTCAGCGGGCGGCATAGCACTCGCATCCATGTAAAGGTATTCCCAGAGGTGGCCATCCAGGTCCTGGAAGCCATGCTGATACATAAAACCCATATCCTGTGGTTCATTGGGAGTAGTAGCGCCGGCCGCTACAGCTTTACTCACCAGTTCATCTACAGCAGCCCTGCTTTCCGCAGAGAAGGATACGATCACTTCAGATGTTTTCCGCGTATCCGGTATTTCCTTATTCGTAAAACCTTTAAAGAATTCCTCCTGTAACAGCATCACGAAAATGTCCTCCGTGATGATCATGCAGGTAGCCTTATCATCAGAAAAGTTCGGGTTAAAAGTATAGCCAAGTTGACTGAAGAATGCATTGGTCCTTGCAAGGTCTTTAACCGGCAGGTTAACATAAATTTGTTGTGCCATGTTGTATTGATTTAGTTCTGATACAAACATACTATCTATCCCAAACTGGCAGCATGTGCAAAAGCGACAATCTCTGGGGCAATTGCGACAGGAAAAGTACAGGGGGCACCGTTAGATGCCACTAGACTGCTGAATGGGCACCCTCCCTCACTCTCACCCGGTGATTTGCTCCCCACTGAATTAAAGCAACCAATACATCTTTCAGGGTATCACTGTATGGCGTTAACTCATATTCCACCAGTACCGGTGATTGTGCATGCACGATCCGTTTTACAAAACCATTCATTTCAAGCTCTTTCAGTTCATTGGAGAGCACGCGGGGAGAAATACCCTTCACTGTTCGCTGCAGCTCATTAAAACGCCTCGCCCCGCTATCTTTCAGGGCACTCACGATCCGCAGCTTCCATTTCCCGCCTATGGCATACAGGGCATCTTCCAATGCCGCAATGCCTCTTTCACATTCATTCATATACATTCGTTTTAACTATCCTAAAGGTTACTACTATCCTTTAGTATACTACTATCTTTCTGTTAGCAAAGTTAGATAGTTTTGTGTTATCAAAAAATAGCAGCATGAAAGGAATAAAAATTACCTACTGGGCAGCAACAGGGATCATCGCATTCATGATGGTGTACTCAGCCTATGCCTACTTTACAGATCCTGCTGTAGCGCAGGGTTTTCAGCATCTCGGATTTCCGGCTTATTTCAGGATAGAATTAGGGATCGCCAAACTGATCGGCGCCATTTTATTGGTAGCACCCGTTTCCGCGAAGATCAAAGAATGGACGTATGCAGGTTTTGCCATCACCTTTGTTTCCGCTTTCATTGCACATACGGTATCCGGAGATCCGGTAGCTAACCGCATGGGGCCGCTTATTTTCTTAGCAGTGCTCGTGGTTTCCTATGTAATGTATCAGAAGAAGGGAAATAAAACAGCTGTAGCAACAGCTTAATAGCAGTATAAAAGAAAGGCTTTCATGGGCTACGCTATAACAGCGTAGCCCATTCTATTTTACGGAAATCCCATTGGGGCTGACCTGATGTCAGCCCCAACTTCAGCAGGGAATCGGTTGTGAAATAGGAATGGTTATAATAAAATCGTCTAAAAGCAGAATTGTGATGCAAAGATGCTAACAGGTGTGCATAAAAAGAAAGTATATTGATAATCAAAGGATAAATGAGGAAATACCCCCGGGAAATTGGGTGTTTTCCCTCATTTTTGAAATTGCCTCTCCAGAATTATCTCCAAACCAATAAAAAACACAGCAATTTTATGCTGATTTAAATAAATTTGCCAACGCCGTCCCCCCCAAAAAGACGTGAATAAAATAATAACCTATCTGAAATAAAACCTCCTCAAAGAGAATATCAAAGACTATGTTAAACTAAACAGCAGGGAAAATATGATCATGACTTGAAAATGCAACAGTGAAAACAAATCGAATATCCTGTTAAACCATTTATACTTCATAAGATCTGTCTTTTAAAAGATTAAATATGTAATGAGATTCGTGTAGCAGTTGCAAAGTAAATTAATAGCTAAGACATCAAACTTCAAGAGCCATATCTCTGTTATATCCTCTCCTGTAGTGGATATATGAAAACCCTTGATCTGCCTGAACTACTGCGCTGATTACATACAATCTGTTCCGGATCTGAATGATATCGTCCAATAGCACTCCTCATTTCCACAGCTGGATCTGGGGCCTCTCTATTGGCGGCCATAGACGAATTAATGAAAAATAAAGTCATTAAAATACTACTATTAGAAGATGATCCTACCGCCAGCCGCCAGGTGGAGCTATTGCTCCGCCAGCATAAGTATGAAATAAACATTGCCAATTCTCCCAAAGCCGCCATCTTACTAAGTACAGATGTGCTGCCCAATTTAATTATCTGCAGTGCGCAGTTGCGTAACAGCAGCAGCCACCAGTTCCTCATTGAAATGCGCAGTAACCGGCGCCTGAAACATATCCCTGTTATTCTTATCAATGGTAAACCGGAATTAAAACATGCCCGCTTTAGCATGAACCTCGGCGCGGATGATTACCTGGCCACACCATTAAATACACAGGACCTGCTGATGAGCATCAAAGCACGCCTCAACCGTTTTGAAGAAATAGCCGCATCGTCCAAACAGATGACAATGGAGACATTAGAGATCCCCGTTGATGTGGCAGAGAAATTAAGTAAAACCGAATTCAGGATCTACCGCATGGTAGCCGGAGGGCTTACTGCCAGGGAAATAGCGATAGAAATGTCTATCAGCATGAAAACCGTAGAGAACCACCGTTATAATATTGCCCGTAAGCTGAATATCTCTGGTCACTATGCTTTACTCCACTATGTGATCAAAAATCAGGGAAAAGAAAAATAGCCTGTAATGTTTTCCGTTTTCCCGCAACTAACCGGGTATGAAAACAATCATCCTCTCTCTTTTATTACAGTACATGCAGATACAGCATGAAAGACTGGGCTTTAGCGGTATCCTGCTCGTAGCAAAGCATGATAAGGTACTCTATCAGCAAACAATAGGTATGGCTTCTGTGGAATTAAACGTGCCCATCAGCATAGATAACAAGTTCCGCATCGCCTCTGTCACTAAATCATTCACCGCCTGGTTAATTGTACAGGCAGCAAAAGAAGGGAAGCTCCGTTTAACGGATTCACTGTCTTCCTATATCCCTAACCGTTGGCCTAAGATCACCATAGAAGAATTATTGACCCACACATCAGGCATCCCGCATAATGAAGGGATCACAGATTACTGGACCATCAAATCCCGCCTGCCGCTTACAAAAGAACAGGCGCTGGCGGAAATACTGCAAATGAAATTGCTGGAAAAGGGAACACATTATTCCAGCCCCGGTTATTTTCTGCTGGCCTGCATCCTGGAAAAAGTATATAAAAATTCTTATGAAAATATCCTCAGATCTAAGCTGCCTTTAAAAAGCACAGGCGTATATAACATGCAAACCATCTTCCCATCTATGACCACCGGTTACCACATGATGGGAGATAGTTTAATCACAGCGCCTTACCGCGATGCCTCCCTGATGAAAGGAAGCGGGGACGTGTACACCACTGCAAAAGACCTGTTGTTATGGAACAATACCTGCAATGACTATACATACGGATGGACGAAAGAAGGCGATGCTTATTATCATGGCGGGGGATCATTTGGATGTTCTGCTATTAATGTAGTGTATCCCAAAGACAGCATCTCCATTATCCTGCTCAGTAATGTATCCGCTATGCCGGTAAATGAAATGTGGCACGATATAGAGAAGATCATCTTTAACCGCCCCTTTGAAATGCCGCAGATAAATACACCTATCAAAATAGCAGATCCGGCAAAGTTCGCGGGCAGGTATGAAACTTTGCAGATCATAAACGTAAATGAAAAACTCTACGCCAAACTCGGCAGCAACCCCGCGTTTGAGATCTTCGCCAGCGGCCCTTTGGAATTCTTTGGTAAGAAAGTGAACATCCGGCTTATTTTTGAGCAGGATAGTACAGGACGGATCACGGGGCTGAAAGCAGAAGGTAATGGCCGTACGCTCCAATTTAATAAAAGCGAAAAGTAAAAGCTTGTTTTATTAATTTATTAAAATTACTTTAGGAGTTCAGGAATGTTCCTGACCGTTTCCACGTATGACTGATAAAACGCATCTCTCTACCTTATGGCAGAACATCTGCCAGGATGATGATCAAAAATCATTTGAAACGTTATTTCATCTCTGTTATCAAAGGCTGGTCAAATTCTCCGTTGAATATGTGCACAGCCACCAGGTAGCAGAAGAGATCGTATCTGATCTGTTCCTCAAATTATGGACGGGCAGGCAGTCTTTTCGGGAAGTGGTGCATATTGAGAAATACCTTTTCACCGCCATCCGCAACCAGAGCCTCAACCACATGCGCAAATACTCCGCCTACCGTGTTATCTCAACGGAGGATAGCGAGGAACTGGGCATTATTCATTCCTTTGACCCTTCCAGGGCCACAGAATGGCGGGAATTGCTGGCAAGGCTGGATGAAGCAGTAGAAATGCTGCCACCCGGCAGGCGCCAGATCTTCCGCCTGATCAAAGAAGAAGGTTTTAAACCCCGGGAAGTGGCAGAGATCCTCAACCTCTCCCACAGAACGGTGGAAACACAACTGTTTAAAGCGGTAAAACAACTCCATATTACCCTGCAACCTTACCTGACCCAGCAGAAAACGGCTGGTTCCTCCATACTCCCCCTGGCTATTCTTTTAGCCGCCCTCCTCCAATAAAAAATATTTTTTACCCCGGTACGTAACCTGCCCCGGAAATGGTGTCTTACTTACAGTTACCAGCGCAAGCTTTATAAAAATGCAAACAGACAGATTTATTTGGTTGCTTACCCGGAAGTTATCCGGGGAGATCTCAGCAGAAGAAAAGGAAGAGCTGGAAACGATGTTACTGGCCGATCCAACTTTGTTCAAAGCCCAGGAAACCCTCATCCGTTA
The DNA here is from genome assembly GCF_009647655.1 of Chitinophaga sp. SYP-B3965. Taxonomy (GTDB): domain Bacteria; phylum Bacteroidota; class Bacteroidia; order Chitinophagales; family Chitinophagaceae; genus Chitinophaga. The sequence continues at coordinate 491,170 of NZ_WJFD01000001.1, forward strand.
TTGGCATAATAGTCATAAAGGAGGGGATGAAAAGGCTACGAGGAATGCATTTGACAAATTGGTATCCCAGATGGACGAAACGATGTGGCCGGTTGTGAAACCTGCCCCTGTTAAAAGATGGTGGATCCCGCTGTTAAGCACCGCGGCTGCATTGGTACTCTGTACCGCAGCCGCATTGTGGATGTTGAAGGAACCGAAGCTGACATCTGAATATAACACCCGCGGCACCCGTTCGCTGATCAAACTGGCAGATGGTACTACCGTATGGCTGAATGCAGACAGTGAACTGAAATACCCCGCCCGTTTTTCAGGAAACAGAAGGGAAGTATACCTGAAAGGAGAAGCCTATTTTGATGTAGCCAAAGATGCCGAGAGGCCCTTTGTTGTACACACAGATAAAATGGATGTGAATGTATTGGGTACCAGTTTCAATGTACGTTCCTATCCGGACGACAGCACCTCTGAGGCCACGCTCATATCAGGGGAAGTAGAAGTAGCACTGGTAGCGGACCCCGGGAAAAAGTTCCGGTTAAAACCAGCGGAAAAACTCATCATCGCCAACAAAAAAGATAGTGTCAACCAATTACACAACCAACCGGTGATCAGTGGCGCCACTTACTTTACACCGGAAGACAGTGCCATTATTGAAACCGCCTGGGTGGACAATAAACTGATCTTTAGTGATGAATCTTTTGCCAACCTCGCCATCAGGATGGAGCGCTGGTATAACGTAACAATACAATTTGAAAATACTGCGATACAGCAGCTGAGGTTTACAGGATTATTTAAGAAAGAAACATTGACACAGGCTTTAGAAGCATTGCAATTAACAGAAGGATTCAACTATAAACTGGTCGAAGACCGTGTGATCATTTACTAACCAAAATTAAAATGCCTTTGCTGTAACAAAAAAAACGAGAGATGTTCTAACCATCCCTCGCTCATTAGCATCTAATGGAAGTTGCCGTATTTAAGGGTAGCCGCTTCCTATTATTCACTACTAATTCTACGTAAGTTATGAAAAAAAAGCACTTAGTGTATGCTTTCAGGCCACAGCATGCGCTAATAAAGGCATTTGTGATTATGAAACTGACCTTCTTCTTTATCCTGCTATCACTGCTCCAGGTTTCTGCCACCGTACGTTCTCAGGACAAAGTGTCCCTGAACCTGCAGTCTGCAGACCTGAAAAAGGTACTGCTGCTCATTGAAGCACAAACGAAGTATCACTTCATTTTTAGCGAACGGAAGTTAAAGATTGACCGGAAAATAGACCTGAACGTTCAGGAGGAATCCGTATTCAAAGTACTGGGAGCCGTACTGCCTGTTGCCAACCTGGAATACAAATTGCTGGAAGGTAACCTCATCGCTATTACCACCATTGGAGAAAACACCGTGAAGAAGGATGTGAGAGGTACCGTTACAGATACTTCCGGCTCGCCGCTGCCTGGTGTTACTATTCAGGTAAAAAGCTCGCCCAGCATAGGAACCACTACGGATCTGAATGGTAAATATGTACTGGATATACCGGACGATGCTACTGTGCTCATCTACAGTATGGTAGGATTTGACAAACAGGAGATCACCATAAGTGGAAGGGATGTGATCAACGTCCGCCTGGCCTATGCTTCCAATCAACTGGAAGAAACCGTGATCGTTGCGTTTGGTACACAGAAAAAGAAAGAAGTGGTAGGCGCTATGACCACCATTAATCCTAAAGAATTAAAAGTACCTTCCAGTAACCTCACTACTGCACTGGCAGGTCGTTTGGCTGGAGTGATCGCTTATCAGCGGAGCGGGGAACCAGGTGCTGATAATGCAGACTTCTTCATTCGCGGCGTAACCACTTTTGGATATAAAAAAGACCCGCTGATCCTCATAGATGGCGTGGAACTCACCACCACTGATCTGTCCCGTTTACAGGTAGATGATATCGCCAGCTTCTCCATTATGAAGGATGCCACTTCCACTGCTTTATATGGTGCACGTGGCGCCAACGGTGTGATCCTGGTGACCACCAAAGAAGGGGTGGAAGGTAAAGCAAGGATCTCTGTACGTTTGGAAAATTCCATGTCTGCCCCCACGAAGAACGTGAAGCTGGCAGATCCTATCACCTATATGCGTTTAGGCAATGAAGCAGTGCTCACGCGTACACCGCTGGAAAAACTGCCTTACCAGGAAGAAAAAATAGATAATACTATTGCCGGCACCAATCCACTTGTTTATCCTGCTACAGACTGGCGTAAGGAAATGTTCAAGGATTACACCATGAACCAGCGCGCGAACTTCAATGTTTCCGGTGGTGGTAAGATTGCACGTTATTACCTGGCAGCCACGCTGAACCAGGATAATGGCATGCTGAAAGTGGATAAACGGAATAACTTCAATAATAATATCAACCTTAAAACATATTCCCTGCGTTCCAATGTGAACATCAACCTCACCAAATCAACGGAAGTAGGCATAAGGTTATTCGGCACTTTTGATGATTACACCGGTCCGCTGAATACCGGTTCGGAAATGTACCAGAAAGTGATCTATGCTAACCCCGTGTTGTTTCCGGCCTACTACCCAACGGATTCCGCCCATTCATTTGTAAACCATATCATGTTCGGGAATGCCGGAGATGCAGGTGATTATATCAACCCTTATGCGGATATGGTGAAAGGGTATATGCAATCTACCCGTTCTAATCTTGTTGCGCAGTTTGAATTGAAGCAGAACCTGTCCATGATCACGGAAGGGCTTGTACTGAATGCGTTGTTCAATACCTCCCGCGTTTCTTATTTTGATGTGAAACGTTTTTATAATCCCTTCTGGTACCAGGTAGGCAATTATGACAAGTATGCGGATACTTACAGCCTGAACATGCTGAACCCTACCACCGGTACGGAATACCTCAACTATGCAGAAGGGCAGAAGACCATCAGTTCCACTACCTATATCCAAACTTCTTTAAACTATAATAAAGCCATTAGTGAAAAGCATAACGTCAGTGCCCTGCTCGTTTTCCTGATGAACAATCAGGTGATGGCAAATGGGGGGTCCCTGCAATTATCATTGCCGCACCGCAACATTGGCCTCTCCGGCAGGTACACTTATTCTTATGATAATAAGTATTTCGCGGAGTTCGACTTTGGTTATAATGGTTCTGAACGTTTCTATGAGTCCAAACGTTTCGGTTTCTTCCCCTCTGTGGGCGCTGCCTGGATCGTATCCAACGAAAACTTCTGGAAGCCGCTGGAGAATGTGGTGAACAACCTGAAGCTGCGTTACACCTATGGCCTCGTAGGAAATGATGCCATCGGTTCTCCGGAAGACCGCTTCTTCTATCTCGCAGATGTGAACATGAATGATGGCGGACGCAGATCTACATTTGGTACAACCTTTTCTTATGCCCGCAATGGTATTTTTGTGAACCGTTATGGTAATAACGACATCACCTGGGAAACAGCCACGAAAACAAACTACGGTCTTGAAATAGGCCTGTTCAATAAAATAAACATCCTCCTGGATGTTTACACAGAACATCGCAAGAACATCCTGATGACCCGCGCCTTTATCCCTGTAACAATGGGTGTGCTCGGTGGCTCATTAGGCCCTTCCTCAGATGTGAAAGCAAACCTGGGAGAAGCTACCGGTAAAGGTTTTGACCTGTCTGTAGATTACAGTCACCACTTTAATCCTAACTTCTGGATCCAGGCAAGAGGTAATATAACCTATGCTACCAGTAAGTTTTTGGTATATGAAGAACCGGACTACACGGAGAAATATTTATCGAGAGTAGGATGGCCGCTTTCGCAGCAGCGTGGATATATCGCAGAGCGTTTGTTCGGAGATGATGCAGAAGTAGCGAACTCGCCGGCGCAGGGATTCGGAGAGTACAGGGCCGGTGATATCAAATACCATGATGTAAATGGCGATGGTCAGATCACCACACGGGATATGGTACCTATCGGTTATCCCACTACGCCCGAGATCGTATATGGTTTCGGTTTTTCACTGGGCTGGAAGAACTTTGATGTGTCTGCTTTCTTCCAGGGTCTCGCAAGAGAATCCTTCTGGATAGACGCCGCCAATACAGCGCCTTTTGTGTATAGCAGGGCTTTGTTGCAGACTTATGCAGATGACCATTGGTCTGAACAGGACAGGAACCTCTATGCCAAATGGCCACGCCTCAGTTCACTTCCTTTAGCCAACAATACACAGATAAGTACCTGGTTCATGCGCAATGGAGCATTCCTGCGCCTGAAAACAATGGAACTGGGTTATACACTACCCACCACATTCACCAAACGATATAAGATTGATAAAACACGCGTGTACGCCAGTGGTATCAACCTTTTACTGCTCAGCAAGTTTAAGGACTGGGATGTGGAAATGGGCGGTAACGGTTTAGGTTATCCGCTGCAAAAAGTGATCAATGTTGGTGCGCAGTTATCATTTTAAAAAGAGATCTATGAAGTACTTAAAAATAACGATCGTATTACTCATCTGGCCATTCACCTTTGGGTGCCATTATCTGGACATTGTACCGGATAACATCGCAACGGTAGATCATGTTTTCAGAATGCGCAGTACCACAGAACAATATCTGTTCACCTGTTACAGTTATCTGCCAAGATATGTCAGTGCATATGATTACGTCACCATATTAGGTGGTGATGAAATATGGGCCAATGACTTCAATGTGAACGTAAATAAAATAGCCTGGAACATCGCCAAAGGATTTCAGAACGTGGTGAACCCTTACTCCAATTATTATGGAGGAGGGGGAGGAGGAAGAGGTATGTTCGTAGCCCTCAGGGATTGCAACACCTTCCTGGATAATATCAGTAAGGTGCCGGACATGGATGATTATGAAAAGGTAAGATGGGCGGCGGAAGTGAAATTCCTGAAAGCCTACTATCATTTCTTCCTGTTCCGCATGTACGGGCCTATTCCTTTGATAGATAAAAACCTGGCTATTACCAGCAGCACTTCGGAAATAAGGGTGAAACAAGCGCCGGTAGATTCCTGCGTGAGCTATATAGCCCGCCTGCTGGATGAAGCAGCAGCAGATCTGCCGCAGCGGATCGATAATGAAGCCACTGAAGCCGGCAGGATAACAAAGTCCATTGCCTTATGCGTAAAGGCCCAACTGCTGGTAACAGCTGCCAGTCCTTTGTTTAACGGGAATAGTGACTATGGTACTTTTAAAGGGAAAGAAGGGGTGAACCTTTTCAATCCGCAATATGATGAACAGAAATGGAAAACAGCAGCAGAAGCCTGTAAAGCAGCCATTGAAGAATGCCATGCCGTAGGTAATGAACTGTATGTTTTCAATCCCGCCAACTATCCCTTTACAATTTCTCCTGAAACAAGAGTGGAATTGAGTGTTCGTAATAGTGTCTGCGAGAGATGGAATAAAGAGGTGGTGTGGACCAGCACGGCCAACCTGATAGGCGCCTTACAGCAAGAGTGTTTACCCCGCCTGTTTTCAGGAGATAAGCAAACCGGTACATTATCCAGTTTTGGTACACCACTCAAAGTAGCAGAACAGTTCTATACAAAAAATGGTGTGCCCATTTCAGAAGATAAAACATGGGACTATGTGAGCCGGTACAATATAAAAACCGCAGTAGCAGGAGATTTTCTCAGGATCAAACCTGCTTATCAAACCGCCGCACTGAATTTCGACAGAGAGGTACGCTTTTATGCCAACCTTGGTTTTGATGGTGGAAGATGGTATGGTCACGGCCGTTTCAGCGATACCAGTAATACCTACCTGGAAGCAAAGCTGGGCCAGATAGCCAATAACCATGCATGGGCATATTCCATCACCGGTTACTGGCCTAAGAAACTGGTAAATCCTCAAACAGTTTCCAACGCCAATGAGATCACTTTTCAGACGTATCCCTGGCCTGTTATCCGTTTAGCCGATATGTACCTGTTGTATGCAGAGGCCCTGAATGAATCAGAAGGCCCCACTGCAGAAACCATGAAGTGGATAGATCTGGTAAGGGCACGTGCAGGTCTCAAAACCGTAGCAGAATCCTGGACACAGTTCTCTACTAATCCCGGCGCTTATCAGCAAAAGGATGGCATGCGCAAGATCATTCACCAGGAACGACTGATAGAGATGGCTTTTGAAGGGCCCCGCTTCTGGGACCTCCGGAGATGGAAAGAAGCAGAACGTGTGTTGAACGAACCCATCACCGGCTGGAACTATGGCGGCAAAACCGCAGCAGAATATTACACCGTGAAATCATTGTTTAACATGACTTTCCGGAAACGTGATTATCTCTGGCCGATCATGGAAAATGATCTCATTGTGAATAACAACCTGGTACAAAACCCAGGCTGGTAATCAAAAAACTTAATATAACTACGATGCGTATCATCATAATTTTTCTGGCAGTATTGTTCTTCAGCTGCAAAGAAGAACAACTGAAACCACTGGCAGGAGGGGGCAAAGCCCCCGGCCCTGTAAGTAATGTGCAGGTGCAGAACCTCCCCGGTAAAGTAACGCTCACCTATACACTACCCAGCGATCCTGAACTCCTGTACATAAAAGCAGAATTCGAGATCCGGCCGGGAAAGAAAATGGAGATGATCTCCACTTTCTACAACACCAATATCACACTGGATGGTTTTAGTAATACAGATGAAAGAGAAGTGAAACTGTATGCCGTAAGCCGTACAGAAGTAGCCTCCACACCTGTTACCGTGAAAGTGAAACCTTTAACGCCGCCCATAGAAAAAACATTGGCTTCTCTCAGCTTTGAAGCAGATTTTGGCGGTATCACCACCAATTTTGTCAACAATGATTCTTCCAATATCACAATAGGGGTACTCACCAAAGATGAAAGAGGTGCCATCATACCGGCAGATAAGTTTTATACCAGCCAGAAGAGTGGCATGTTCTCCACCCGCGGTTTTGATGATAAGGAACGCTGGTTTGGTTTGTATGTGCAGGACAGATGGGGTAATATCTCCGATACCGTAGGTAAATTGCTGACGCCTTTCGCTGAAATACAATTGGATAAGAAACTGTTCAAGGCCTATAAATTGCCAACGGATGCGCTTTTCTTTAACAACCAGCCCATGGCTAACCTATGGAATAATGTAATAGCTGGTGGTTCCAGCAGCTCCACCAGTTGGTTGCGTACAGCGAACGGTTCCGGTGTTCCGCATTGGTTCTCTTTTGATCTGGGTGTAACGGCCAAACTCAGTCGTTTTAACTTTATTCCAAGAGGCGCCACAGATGAACAGGCGTTGTTATATAGCGCAGGAGATCCGCACCAGTTTGAAATATGGGGAAGCACCGCGCCTTCATCAGATGGCAGTTTTTCCAGCTGGGTGAAGATCATGGATTGTGAAACCGTAAAACCTTCTGGTTTACCCATCGGCACCAACTCTAACGATGATATCCTGAAAGCAATAGCAGGGCATGAGTTCAAATTCCCGCTGGATGCACCGCCTGTAAGATACATTCGTATTAAGATGTTGCAGACATGGGGTAATTCAGATTATTTCTGGATGGCAGAGATGACCATATTCGGGCAGCTGCGCTAACCTATTCATCAAAGAAAAAAAACGACCGATGAAACATATTCAAATACTGATCATCACCGCATTTTTAATCATCACCGCCTGCGGAAAAAGTGATACAGCATATAAAGACTTTGCCCCGGGAGGGGAGATTATGTACCCGGGAAAAGTAGACTCTGTGAAACTGTACCCCGGTAATAACCGGATTAAATTAACGTGGTTGTTGAAAATGGATTCCCGCATCACCAAATGCCGCGTGTACTGGAATCAACGGCAGGACTCTGCAGAAGTAGCCGTAACACGCACTTCCGGTGTGGATACCATTTCCGTGTTATTAAACAATATAACGGAAGGCGCGTATAGTTTTGATGTATATTCCTATAATGCACAAGGGAATGTATCCATTAAAACAAATGCCACCGGGGATGTGTACGGGGATTTTTATAAAAGTAACCTGGTGAACAGGCTCTTTAAAAAAGCCGTATACAGCGCAGGCAAAACACGCATCGAATGGGTAGTGGCAGACCCTCGTACCTTTGGACTGCAATTACGGTATAAAGATCTCGCAGGCGTAACGCAAACCCTGCTGGTGCCCTCTTCGGAGCTGATCACCAACATCCCGGCCAATGTATTGAACAACGAACTGGAATACCAGACACTTTACTTGCCAGTACCAAATGCAATTGATATATTTATGGCTACCACTGTTAAAGTGATCGCTAAACCCGAATAAATGCATAGAAGAGTCTTTTTAACCACGTCATTCATGGCCGGGATAGCCATGACCCTTCGGGCTGCAGATAATGATCCTTTAGTGATCAATGCCGGTGTAGGCGGCAACAATACAGACGATCTTTTAAAAAGGATCGACAAGGACTGCCTCTCACACAAACCTGCACTCACGGTACTCATGGCCGGTACGAACGACATGAACAGCCGTAAATACATTCCGCTGGAACAATACCGGAAGAACATGGGGGTGCTCATAGAAAAGATCCAGGCATCAAAAAGCAAAGTGCTGCTGATGACGATCTTACCTTTCTATGAACCCTACCTGCTCACCCGCCATGACCCTGCTTTTTATGGAACAGACGGGCCGGCTAAAAGAAGAGCAGCTGTGAATGAAACCATCAAAAGCCTGGCAGCCCAATACAAAACTGAACTGTTAGACTTAGGCACCATCTTCGAAAAAGTAGGCAAAGTAGGTTTGGATAAAGACTCGCTGATTCAGAACGAAGCCAACAGTCAGAAAACGGATGGTATCCATCCAACCGCTAATGGTTATCGTTTCATCGGCCTCGCAGTGTATGAACACATCCTCCTGCAAAAACTACCACAAAAGGGGATCGTTTGTTTTGGGGATAGCATTACTAACGGAGACGGGGGCATTAAGAAAGAAAGTTACCCGGCTTATCTGAATAAATTATTGCAATCATGAGAGCGTTATTTATTGCTTTATTAGTATTATCTAATACCGTAGCCACAGGAAAAGAGAAAGTAGACGTTTGTATCTACGGCGGAACCTCCGCCGGTGTGATAGCAGCGTATACCGCTAAGATGATGGGCCGTTCCGTTTTGCTCCTGGAACCCGGAAAACACCTCGGCGGTTTAACTTCCGGCGGCCTGGGTTACACAGATATCGGCAACAAATATGCGATCAGGGGATTATCCCTTGATTTCTACCGCCGCATAGGGCAGCATTACGGAAAGTTTGAACAGTGGATCTTTGAACCTCATGTAGCAGAAAGTTTATTCCAGGATTACATCAGCAGGGCAAAGGTGAAAGTGATGTACGATCAACGCATCACCAATGCTACGAAAGTACAGCAAAAGATCACCAGTATTACACTGGAAGGAGGGCTCGAAGTAGAAGCTAAAATGTACATCGACTGTTCCTACGAAGGAGACCTGATGGCAAAAGCCGGCGTTTCCTTCACCATAGGAAGAGAAGCTAACAGCCAGTACGGAGAAAAGTATAACGGTGTGCAATTGGCGGATGGCCATCAATTCCCCGACGGCATAGATCCCTACAAAACCCCCGGCGATCCCAAAAGCGGATTGCTCTGGGGCATCAGTCCTGCTGTACTGGAAGCTACCGGAAGCGGCGATAAATGTGTACAGGCTTACAATTACCGGATCTGCCTCAGCAATGATCCCGCTAATATGGTGCCCATCACCAAACCGGATAATTATGATCCTGCGCATTATGAACTCCTCGCACGATTAATAAAAGCGCAGCCGGAGAAATTGACGTTCAGCGATTATTTCATCGTGAGCAGAATGCCCAATAACAAAACAGACATCAATAACAGGAATGGTTTTTCCACAGATATGATAGGCATGAACTATGATTATCCTGCTGCGGATTATGCCACCAGGGCAAAGATCATCAAGGAACATGAAGACTATACCAAAGGGCTGCTTTATTTTATGGGAAATGATCCCCGTGTACCGGAACAGATCCGCACCAGCATCAGCAAATGGGGTTATCCGAAAGATGAATACACAGATAATGGCAACTGGTCTCCCCAATTATACATCCGTGAAGCCCGCCGTTTGGTAGGCCAATACGTGATGACGCAGGCAAACTGTACCGGTAAAACGGTTGTTACAGATGGCGTAGGAATGGCTGCTTACACCATGGATTCTCATAACACACAACGCCTCGTGGTGAATGGTATGGTGAAGAATGAAGGGAATGTGGAAGTAGGTGGTTTTCCGCCTTATCCTGTTGGTTATGCTGCATTGATCCCTAAAACGGAAGATTGCAGTAACCTGCTGGTACCGGTTTGTTTGTCCGCCACACATATTGCATATGGTTCCATCCGCATGGAACCCGTATTTATGGCATTGGCGCAATCCACCGCCATTGCAGCAGACCTTGCTATCACCAACAAACAAACGGTGCAGCAGGTGAACGCAGATAAGATCCGCGAAGTGTTGCAAAAGAATCCTTTAGCCAATGGCGCACAGCCAGACCTGCTGATCGATAACCGGGATTCTCTCGCAGTCACAAAACAAGGCGTATGGAGAAGAGGCGGTGGCGGAAGTTATGGACCGGATATGCTGAGTATTGATTCCGGCGCTACAGACCTGCGCACAGTTCAATTTACAGCACGGGGTCTCAAAGCCGGCAAGTACAATGCTTATATTTATTATCCGCACCTGAAAAAGAATACAGACATCACTACCATAAAAGTGCAAAATAAGACCGTACTGATAAAAAAAGCAGATGTCACTGTACAGGGGCAAACTTCAGGGGAATGGGTATCCATTGGATCTTATACCATTAAGAAAGGAGAGAACCCTGTTGTGCAATTTTCCAATGAAAATATAAATGGTACCGTAGTAGCCGATGCAGTGCTCTGGGTACCAGAACGTTAAAGGAGTGGTTTTATATAAAACCACCCCTTTAACATTTAACTAATTCCGCATCCTGTACCTACCTGTTTTAACATTCTTCTCATTTTTAATCCCTAAATTTAGCCGCTTAGCTTTGACCAACTATATTTGCTAAATTGATCCATGTGGCCAAAAAAACGTCCTACTATAACTTATCGGATCAGGATCTGGCACAACTGCTCGTACAGGGAAAAGAAGATGCCTTTACAGAGATCTATCAGCGTTTCTGGGAAAAACTGATGGCTATCGCATTCAATCTTACAAAGGACCAGGTACTGTCTGAAGAGATCACGCAGGAGGTGTTCATTAGTTTGTGGGACAGGCGCCATATTGTACAGATCGGCTCCCTGGGTGGTTACCTGGCCACTGCCATTAAATTCTCCGTTTTTAAACACCTCGTGCGCCAGCGGCGTCAGTTACAGATCATTAAAGATAACTTTATCCCTGCCGTAGCTTTTGCAGATGAAGAAGAACGTGTACATGTCCGTTTCCTCACAGAATACGTGGGAGGCATCGTAGAACAGCTGCCGGAAAAATGCCGCCTCGTATTCCGGTACAGCCGCTACGAAGGTTTGAGCATTGCAGAAATTGCAGACCGGCTGGATATTTCCCCAAAAACAGCCGAAGCACATCTCACCAAAGCCCTGAAAACCATCCGCCTGAACCTGAAGGATGCCAGCCCCTTACTATTACTCCTCCTCGATCACAAACTTTAATTTTTTTTAAAAGAGACTAAGGGTAACCACATAGTTGTGGTACTTATATTCAGCTAATTGGTTGCTAAATCGTTTTTGTGGATCAAAAGACAATATTATCCCTGATAGAAAAGTACCTGGATGGTACCGCTACACCGGAAGAAAGGAACATTTTGCTGGACTGGTACCGGCAGGAGGCAGATCAGCCTGCTACCTGGGAAACGTCTTCTGCGGAAGATATTACCCGGCTGAAAACCAGGATGCTGGGGCAGCTGCAGTTGCATATGCGCAAAACGCGCAGGCCTGTATCCATGTTTTCCCGCTGGCGGCTGGCGGCAGCCGTATTGGTATTGGCCGCCGGGGGGCTGGTCATGTCCCTGATCTTCTTGCCCGGTAAACATAACGTACCGGAACAAACATGGCTCACCGGCAAGGGGGAGCGCAAAAAGATCCGGCTGCCGGACAGTTCGCTGGTATGGCTCGCGCCATGCAGTGAACTGAAATACCAGGAACGCAAAGTGGTACTCTCCGGAGAAGCCTTCTTTGAAGTAGCAACCAATGCAGAACATCCCTTCATCATCCATACACAATCATTAACCACAAAAGTATTAGGCACCGCCTTTAATATACATGCCTATCCGGAAGATACCCTTATTACAGTTACCCTGCTGAACGGCTCCGTGTTATTAAAAGAAGGAGAAAAAGAACAACGCCTGATGCCTATGCAGAAAGGATTTTTTGGAAAGAGGTCCGGATACCTCAGTTACGTGGATGATCCGGATGCTGCCCTCATGCTGCAACGCAGAGAAGGAGAGATAGAATATAATAATGTAAAGCTGGGCATTATCATAGAGGACATGCAACGTTTATTCAATGTTACGATCGCCATAGAGGAAGAAGCGAAAGACTGCCTGTTCTATGGGCGCCTGAAAGCCAACGAAGACATAGAGACCTTCCTCGCCAAATTAAGCCGCGTTATAGGTGTTAAAGTAGACACCAAAGGACATAAATATTTTATTCTCAAAGGAAAATGTTAAAGTAAAAGGAACGTCAGACCGTCAACCAGAATCCGTTCCGCGTTATTCCATCACCATTTAATCATGCATTTGTATGAAGAAAACGTATGCCCTGCTACGTAAGGGGAAAGTATTGTGTTTTATTTTTTACCTGCTTTGCCTGAGTACCTTTACACTTGCCCAGGATGTGCTTAAAAAAGAGATCTCCATCAACCTGAAAGATGAACCGATCGCATCTGCATTACGCAAGCTCACCAACGCCTATGGAATTAAATTCACGTACAACGGCCAGGTAGCCGGAAGTGATATCCGGGTGAATGTAAATGGAAATGGTACGCCATTGAAAACAGTGCTGGACCAGTCTTTTAAAGGGAAGCCATTACAGTATTCCACCCTGAATGAAGAAGTACTGATCTCACTCGATGAACCGCGAAAACCTGCGGAAGTAACACAACAACGCATCCTCACCGGTAAGATCTATGATGTAAGCAGCGGTTTGCCCGGAGCTACTGTTAAAGTAGAAGGAACCAACCGAGGCGCCGTTACAGATGCAGAAGGAAAATTCACTTTGCAGATCAATAACGATAACGAAGTATTGTTGTTCTCCTTCATCGGATACCTCCCGCAACGGATCGTTGTAGGCAAACGTACCACGCTGGACGTAAAGCTGGAACCCAATCCCGCCAACGCCCTTACAGAAGTACAGATCGTTGCTTTCGGCACGCAGAAAAAAGAAAGTGTGATCGGCTCCATCACTACCATCAATCCAAAGGAACTAAAAGTTCCATCCAGTAACCTGACTACAGCATTAGCCGGAAGATTAGCCGGCGTGATCGCTTACCAGCGGAGTGGCGAACCAGGTGCTGATAATGCAGACTTTTTTGTTCGCGGTATCACCACCTTCGGAAACAACACCCGCCCCCTCATTCTGATCGATGGTATTGAACTCACCACTACTGACCTCGCGCGCCTTCAGCCAGACGACATTGCCAGCTTCTCCATCATGAAGGATGCCACCGCCACAGCATTATATGGTGCCCGCGGAGCAAACGGTGTGATCCTTGTTACCACCAAACAAGGGGTAGCAGGAAAAGCCAAGATCTCCGTGCGCCTGGAGAATTCTATTTCTGCACCCACGCGCAACATAGAACTGGCAGACCCTGTCACTTTCATGAAGCAACATAACGAAGCGGTACTCACACGTGATCCGCTGGGCCAATTACCTTACACAGAAGAAAAGATCGCCAACACTGCAGAAGGGAAAAACCCTTTGGTGTATCCTGCAAACGACTGGCGGGAAATGTTATTCAAAGACTACACCATGAACCAGCGCGTGAACCTGAACGTAAGCGGTGGTGGTAACGTGGCACGTTATTATGTAGCAGGTTCCTACAGCAAGGATAACGGTATCCTCAAAGTAGATAACCGGAATAACTTCAACAATAATATCGACCTCAAGAATTATTCCCTGCGTGCAAACGTAAACATCAATGTTACAAAGACCACGGAATTAATTGTACGCCTCAGCGGAAACTTTGATGATTACACCGGCCCTATTGACGGCGGTGCATGGATGTACCGCAAAGTAATGGCATCGAATCCCGTATTATTCCCCGCTTATTTTCCACAGGATGCAGAACACCAGCATGTAAGGCATATCATGTTCGGTAACTATGGAGAAAACGGGGAATACCTTAATCCCTATGCAGATATGGTGAAGGGATATAAAGATCAGTCCCGCAGCCAGATGCTGGCACAGTTTGAAGTGAAACAAGATCTCAGCGAACTTGTAAAAGGCCTTTCCTTCCGCACCATGGTAAATACCAACCGCACTTCAAGTTTTGATGTCAGTCGTTTTTATAATCCCTTCTGGTACCGTGTGAGCGGATACGACCAGCTCACAGATAGATACGGTGTATCCAAGATCAATGATAATGGAACAGAATACCTGGGATACAATGAAGGTACCAAGGTCCTGAACGCCACTTTCTATATGGAATCCATGTTGAACTATACACAGGATTTTAAGAAACATGGCATCAGCGGATTGCTGGTTTTCATTACCCGTCAAAGCCTCAACGCCAACGCAGGTGATCTGCAGCAATCACTTCCTTCCCGCAACGTAGGATTGTCTGGCCGTTTCACGTATGCATATGATAACCGTTATTTCGCAGAGTTCAACTTTGGTTATAATGGTTCTGAAAGATTTTATAAAACCAACCGCTTCGGGTTCTTTCCTTCCGGCGGTGTAGCATGGGCCATCTCTAATGAACCCTTCTTTGAAGACCTGAAAAGTACCATCACCAATCTGCGTGTAAGATACTCATATGGTTTAGTAGGGAATGACCAGATCGGTTCTGCACAGGATCGTTTCTTCTATCTCTCCAACGTGAATATGAACGATGGTGCCAGAGGCGCCAGGTTTGGACGCGAGCTGGCAGAGTTCAAGAACGGCGTGGGCATCTCCCGTTATTCCAATGAACAGATCAGCTGGGAACGTGCGCGTAAACAGAACATCGCACTGGAAATAAACCTCTACGGCAAACTCAATGTAGTAGCAGAATATTACAATGAATACCGGGATGATATCCTGATGACGCGTGCTTCCATTCCTAACACCATGGGCCTGTCTGCTCCCATCAAAGCTAACCTGGGTGAGGCTTCCGGCAATGGGGTAGACCTTGCGGTAGATTACCGGGAAAGCTGGTCAAAGGATTTCTGGATGTCGCTGCGCGGTAATTTCACCTATGCTACCAGCAAATACCGCGTATATGAAGAACCACAATATGCAGAGCGCTGGCGTTATCGTGTAGGTACGCCTATCAACCAGCAGTTTGGTTTCATCGCAGAGAAATTGTTTACAGACGATAAAGAAGCAGAGAATTCACCGCGCCAGGAATTTGGTGCGGAATATGGCGGCGGAGATATCAAATACCTGGATGTGAACGGAGATGGTAAGATTACCAATGCAGACCAGGTGCCGCTTGGTTTTCCACTCGTTCCTGAAATCGTGTACGGCGCAGGTTTTTCACTCGGTTATAAACAATGGGATATCTCCGCTTTCTTCCAGGGAGCCGGTAACCAATCCTTTTGGATAGATCCCGTAGCCACCGCGCCTTTTAAAAGAGATGGAGATGTAGGTGGAAATAATAACACCCAGTTGCTGAAAGCCTATGCAGAAAGTCACTGGTCCGAAGAGAACAGGAATGTATATGCTATATGGCCAAGGCTCAGCCCTACCACCAATGCAAACAATGTACAACCCAGTACCTGGTTCATGCGGGATGCTTCTTTTGTACGCCTTAAACAAGTGGAAATAGGATACTCCCTGCCGGCCAGCTTTCAACGGAAACTACACACCAACCAGGTGAGGTTTTATGTGAATGGCACCAACCTGCTGTTGTTCAGTAAGTTCAAATTGTGGGATGTGGAAATGGCCGGTAACGGTTTAGGGTATCCTGTGCAAAGGGTATTTAACATTGGAGCGAACATTGTTTTTAATTAAATGCTGTTATGAAAATGAAGAAGATAAATTATATCATACTGCTGATCGGTGTAATAACTTTCGGTGGATGTGCCAAATACCTGGATGTGGTGCCGGATAATATCGCCACGCTGGAGAATGCATTTACCATGCGTTCCGAAGCAGAGAAATATTTGTACACCTGTTATTCTTATATGCCGCGGGAAGGCAGCCTGGTAGAAGATCCTGCTATGCTGGCAGGAGATGAAATGTGGGCCTTAACAAACCCCGGTTTCCCGGAATTTGATCACCAAATGTTCAACATCGCCCGTGGTTTGCAGAACACCGTGAACCCTTTTTCTGAAAACTCCTGGGTAAGCCTTTACCGCGGATTGCGGGACTGTGGCATCTTCCTGGATAATGTAGGAAAAGTACCGGACCTGGAAGAGCAGGAGAGGAAAGAATGGATCGCAGAAGTAACATTCCTGAAAGCGTATTATCATTTTGCACTCGTAAGGATGTATGGCCCCGTTCCCCTGATAAAGAAAAATCTGCCGATAGATGTAGACCTGAATGCCGTAAAAGTGTACCGCGATCCCGTAGATTCCTGCTTTAATTATATCGTGCAGCTGCTGGACATTGCAAAAGATGACCTGCCCCTGATCATTATTAATCCCGCTAAAGGCCTGGGTCGTATCACAAGACCTATGGCGTATTCCCTGAAAGCAAAGGTACTGGTAACAGCTGCCAGCCCTTTGTTTAACGGGAACACAGAACAGTCTTCGCTGAAGAGTCCTAACGGCACAGTTCTTTTTAATCCTGCCGTAATGCCGGAAAAATGGACCGTTGCAGCTACCGCCTGCAAAGAAGCGATCGATGTCTGCCACTCCGCAGGGATGAAGATCTATACTTATAATCCTGCCTTCCAGCAATTCCAGTTAAAGGATACCACAAAGATCCAGCTGGGCCTGCGTGGTGTTATTACAGAAAAATGGAACAGCGAAATAATATGGGGCAATACGCAAAGTAATGCAGACATCATTCAACGCGTGGCCACACCAAACGTTGATCACCGTTACATCGATAATCCCCGCATTGTATCAGAACTGGCGCCTCCTTTAAAGATCGTGGAAATGTTCTATTCAGATAAAGGTGTGCCCATCACTGAAGATAAAACATGGAACCTGGGTGGTGCCATTACCCGCGTGGCACAAGATGGCCACAAATTGAATATCCGCCAGGGATACACAACAGCTGCACTTAATTTCGACAGAGAGCCCCGCTTCTACGCCAGCCTTGGTTTTGATGGCGGTGTTTGGTATGGGCAGGGTTCTTATGATGATGGTAGCCCTAATGCGCTCTATTACGTAGCAGGCAGGAAAGGTCAGCCCAACGGAAAAGTGCAACCAGACAAAGGTTCCGTAACGGGCTATTTTGTAAAGAAGCTGGTGCATTACCAGAATACGCAGGGATCAGTGGTAGATGATTATACCATTACTTCTTATCCATGGCCTGTGATGCGCCTTGCACATCTTTACCTGATGTATGCAGAAGCATTGAATGAAGTGAATGGCCCTACACCGGAAGTACACGAGTACATCAACAAGATCCGTGAACGCGCAGGTTTAAAAACTGTACAGTATTCCTGGGATAACTTTTCCAAAACGCCTGGTAAGTATACCACCAAAGATGGCATGCGCGAGATCATACAGCAGGAAACCATGATAGAGCTGGCTTTTGAAGGCCATCGCTTCTGGGACCTGCGTCGTTGGAAACGTGCGCTGATAGAATTCCGCCGTGGCATTGAAGGCTGGGATATTGAACAGTCTGATCCTAATTTCTTTTACAGGAAGAAAGTATTGTTCAATCTCCAGTTTACGCTAAAGGATTACTTCTGGCCCATTAAGGAAGAAACGCTGATCACCAACCGTAACCTGGTACAAAACATTGGTTGGTAATTTTCATCTTACAAGTAAATTTTTATGAAGAAGATATCACACTTAATCATAGCAGCAGGTTTCCTCCTTCTTTGCAGTAAATGCAAGGAAGAAGACCGGCTGGACCATTATGCAACAGGCGCTGGTGCTCCACCACCTGTAACAAATGTAAAGATTGCCAATACACCAGGCGGTGCCATACTCACGTACGATCTTCCCAAAGATCCGAACCTCTCTTATATAAAAGCCGTATATGAAATACAACCCGGTGTTTTTAACGAAGCCAAATCATCTTATTATACAGATACCCTGGTACTCGCCGGATACGGAGACACGAGCCTGCATGAAGTAAAGCTCTACAGTGTAGGAAGGAATGAAAAGCCTTCAGAAGTAGTGACCGTACAAGTGAAACCATTGCTGGCCCCTGTACACGTTGCTTTTGATTCACTGAAGCTGGAAACAGCGTTCGGTGGTATAAAGATCCGTTACGAGAATCTGTTAGAAGCAAACCTGGCCATTGTACTGATAGCAGACACCCTCAATAACGGCATATGGGTACCCCTGCAAACCTTTTATACCAGGGCCCCCGCCGGCATTGTGTCATTCCGCGGATTGCCACCGGCAGAAAAGAAGTTTGCCATTTATTTGCGGGACAGGTGGAATAATAAATCGGATACCCTCACGAGAACGCTCACCCCTTTATTCGAAGAAAAGGTACCTAAACCTTTTAAAGCGTTGATACTACCAACAGATGAAACGATTCCGGTAGAGCCGCCTTATACTTTAGAACAAATGTGGGACGATAAAGTAGACCAGGGCATCTTCGCATCCCGCCATAGTTCCGCTACACCACAATGGTTTACGATAGACCTTGGAAAACGGGTAGTGATCAGCCGTATGAAAATGCATCAGCGCGCACCTAACTATACCTACACCGGTGCTAATGTAAAATCCTTTGAATTATGGGGAAGTAATAACCCGGATACAAACGGAGGCTGGAATAACTGGACGATGATCGGCAGTTTCCAGTCATACAAGCCATCAGGATTACCTTCCGGAAAAGTAAGTGCAGAGGATATCGCCTATGCACATACGAACGGAGAAGATTTTGATGTACAGGAGATCCCACCTGCTTTCCGCTATGTCCGCTTTAAAACGACGGCTACTTATGGTGGTGGCGCGCAGGTCACCATTGCAGAACTTTCATTCTGGGGGCAGATTCAATAATGGTTAAACAGCTAAATATGAGAACAGTAATATTTGTCGCTGCCATGGCTTTATTAGTAGTGGCCGCCTGCAAAAAAATGGACGATAGCTATAAACAATATATCATACCCGGTGGTATAGTATATCCCGGCAAACCCATCCAGGCAAAATTTCATCCGGGTAAGAACCGCGCCATGGTTTCCTGGAAAAGAGGCACAGATCCCAAGATCGTTAAAGCACGTATCTACTGGAATAACTTTACCGATTCAGTAGAAGTACAGATTGCACCCAAACAGGATTCCATTTCCCATATTTTCACGAGTCTCCAGGAAACCATTTATTCCTACACCATCAGGACCATCGATGAGAATGGAAATAAATCCGTTCCCGTAGAACTCACCGGCTCAGTATTTGGAGACCGTTACCAGGCATCTTTACTAAACCGTGCTATTGCCAGCGCCACTATCGGAGAGGATGATCAGCTCACCATTATATGGGGAGCAGCAGATACCACCAATGGCGCACGTGCAACAGAAGTACGTTACACAACAGTAACCGGCCAAACCGCCATCGCTTCTTTCTCCGCAAAGAAAGATACCAGTTATGTTACAGGTGTACAGGGCAGTGCAGGTTTTGAATACCGTACTGTATTCACACCGGATACATTAGCGATAGACACTTTCTATACAGACTATCAGCAAATGCCCGCCAACTTCATGCAAATAGCCCGCAGCACCTGGACGGCCACAGCAGATACCTATGAGCTGAATGGCCAGTTACCCAACGGTGCACCCAATAAAGTACTGGATGGAGACATAGGAAGTTACTGGCACACCAATCACAGCAGATCACCGGTAACAGGTTATCCGCACTGGCTGGCGTTCAACATGAACCGCCGCGTAAAAGTAGACCGTGTAGTACTAACATCCAGAAGTGATTATGTAAGAGAAGATTTTACAGACTTCATTGTACAGGGCAGTGATGATGGCAACACCTGGCAGAACTATGGCAATTTCACGCTCGCTGAAATAACAGGCCCTCAATCTTTCACCATCACAGGAGCCCCAGTCATGAAATATCTAAGGATCTGGCAGGTAAGGAATGCCACCGGCTCACCGCATTCCCATCTGGCAGAATTCTCCGTATACGGAAGCTTTGCACAATAATTTGGTAAGGAAAGGCTGCCCAGGGATGGGCAGCCTTTTTTGTCGCATTTACTCCTATAAATGTCGCATCCACACACCCCATGACATAAGTATTGTGCCGAGATTTGTTGTGTAAATAAAACGACATAACACATGAACAGGCACATTCTAACCAGTCTCTCTATCGCTCTTGTAATGATGGTAATGGCATCCTGCCAATCCAGTCCAAAAGAAAGTCAAAACGATTCAACGGTTACTGCACCAAAAGATACGACTGTAAAACCCGCTGAAAGTGGCTACGCAGATGTGAATGGATTAAAAATGTACTACGAGGTGTACGGCAGTGGTAAACCCATTGTGCTGCTGCATGGCTCTTTTATGAATATACCCTTGAACTGGGGGCATATTATCCCCCTGTTATCAAAGAACAGGAAAGTAATAGTAGCTGAAATGCAAGGCCACGGAAGAACAAAAGATATATCCCGTGAATTTAGTTACGAAGGCATGGCAGACGATGTATCTGGTTTGCTGAAACATCTCAAAACAGATAGTGCAGATATATTGGGATATAGCATGGGAGGAGGAATTGCTTTCCAGGTAGCAGTACGTCATCCTGAACAGGTGCGCAGGCTTGTGATATTATCAGGTACCTATACGCACGACGGATGGTGGCCCGATGTAGAAGCCATGTACTCAAGTATAAATGCAGATATGTTTAAAGGCAGTCCCATACAAAAACAATACGACAGCCTTGGAAACGATCCCGCCAAATTCCCTGAGTTTGTGAAAAAAGTAATGAGCATAGACTTAAAACCTTATAATTGGTCCAAAGATGTAAAGAACATCAAAGCGCCGATATTCATGGCCATTGGCGATGCGGACGGTGTAAGATATGAACATGCACTGGAATTATTCCGGGCCAAAGGCGGCGGAAAAATGGGAGATATACATGGCATGCCACAATCCCGTCTGGCTATCATACCAGGCACCACCCATATAGGTATGATGCAGCGAACAGATTGGCTGATCCCCATGATCACCGACTTCCTGGATGCAGATCTTAATGCGCCACCTCCCACATTTTAAGGAAAAAGGCTGTTCTGAAAAGAGCAGCCTTTTTTTCGTATATTAGAGTAGATTCACCCTGACTCTGATACTTTTTTAACATTCCTTCACATAGGGTACTCCTGTATCATTCCTGTATCACTCCTATAGCCATCCTAAGCCACTCACTTTGGTTAAGATAATATCACTTGCATAAATCATAAAGATTTACGAATTTCATCGCATTATTAACCATGCACCTAACCCAGTCCCCACATGAGCTTGTTCGGGAAACTCAAATCAGCCTTCCAGGCCTCTCCGGAAGAGGACGCTACAGTACGCCTGAAAATGGCCGCTTTGTTTATGCGTTCCTTAGAGATAACAGATCTAAACGGTTACCAACTGGCATATGGAAAACATATGACCACAGGTCCCGACTTTGGTAATGGCCGGCATACTTATTACAATTATGTAGTAGGCTTCAGGCCTGATCCTATTAATATAGACCTGGTACTGGTACCTATAGATGCTGGATTATATGATTATGGTGCACCCATAAAGATCAATTCTAAAACTTTTAAAAAAGCCGGCAAAACATGGCTGCGCCGCTTATATAAATTCAAAACCATCTACGGCAATTCCTTCATTTTTCAGGTGCCCCCGGTGAACGGCAAGGCAGCCAATATGTTTGGCAGTAATGAGATCGCCATTAACCAGGAAGCCGAAGCAGCAGCATTCTCAGCATTTTTCCAGAACCTAAACAAATAAAAACCATGCTACAATCAAAAGAAATAGAGAATGGCGAATACCATGATCTCTACACATTTCTGATGAAAGATCTGCAACTGTTCAAACGCAAGTTCATCTTCTCTTTAAAACACGTTGAAACCGGCGAATCCCAAAAATGTTTCTTCCGGTATTTTGAAAGGCCCTATCAACAGGAACTGATCCGTCTCTTCAACGAAGACGATTTTGCAGGAATACTGGCCCTGCCCACAGGCGAAGAAGGAAAATGCGCCACGCAGCTGGAAGGCCGATATGTAAAATCCGGAAAGCTGGTAGGCCTGCAGGTAATAGAAGCAAGGCCGCATGAAGGTGGACGATATGTAGGGCTTACACCCGCCAAGGTGTTCGTGGATCAGGAAGGAGAGAAGATAGTAGGAGTGGTATCCAAATTACATAAATAACAAAACGCCGCCTCTGTAAAAAGAGGCGGCGTTTAAATTTTACACCAGCACTGCCCCACCGTCAATGATGATCTGCTGCCCTGTACCAAAAGATTGTTTCATCAGGTAGAGGAATGCCATAGCAATATCTTCTGCTTCTCCCACACGTTTAACCAGCATAGAATCCCCAACTGATCTGTAAAGAGCATCCCGGTCAGCCAATGCCATACTGTTCCATAAATTGGTCCTTACTACGCCGGGAACAACACAGTTCACACGCAGGGGAGCTAACTCAACCGCCATCGCTCTTACAAAACCTTCCATAGCACCGCAGATACTGGATGCTACAGACCATCCTTTCCCCGGACGTGTACTGGCAATGCCACTTGTTAATCCAATTGATCCGCCAGGGTTGATATGAGGGGAAGCATATTTCACGGCCGCAAAGGCACCCCAAAAACGAATATTGAAGAAACTGCGGGCTTCCTCCAGAACAGTATCGCTGATATTGGCAAGGTTAAGATTTTCACCCGCTGTATAAATGAGATGATCAAAAGCACCAGCCTGTTCAAAGAAACGCTGAATGTTTTCTTCCTTGCTAAGATCAACAGCATAACCGGAACAATTCCCTGGCAGTTCTTTTAAAGCCTCATCTATCCGTTGCTGGTTGCCGGAAACAATGATCACCTGTGCGCCTTCTGCAGCGGCAGCTTTTGCCGTAGCCAGTCCGAGGCCGGAACTGCCTCCAAGTATGATTACCTTTTTGTTTTTCATACCGCAAATTTCCGTCAGCGGGATCTGATCAGACTTACCATATGGTAATTACCGATTGTTTTTTCGGATGCGGCTGAGGGATTGGGGAGTGATCCCGAGATAGGAGGCAATATCTTTCACAGGTACCCGCAAGGCAATATCCCCTTGTTGTTGCAGGAATAACCTGTAGCGGCTCACAGAGTCCTCTCCCTGGTAGCTGTTCCTTAACAGTACTTTATCTATTAACCTTTGCTGTGTGATCTCGTCAATGAGGCCTTTCAACCAGGGAAGCTGCTGGTATAATTCCAACAGGGCAGTTTTTGTAATAGCTAATACTTCCGCATCGCAGGCAGCGATGATACTTTCCGCAGCAGGTACTTCATTATTAAAACTATGAAGGATGGTGCAGAACTGTTCTTCTTTCAGAAAGAAATAGGTCACATCAATTCCCTTATCATTCGTCATCACGATCTTTAATACACCGGAACAAATGAAGAATAAAGTATGACAGATCTTCCCGGCAGGGGAGAGCACTTCTCCTTCTTTCACTGTTCTGGGGGAAAAGGAAGAAATAAGTAATGTCCTGTCTGAAGACGACAGGGTTGTTAAAGTTTCTAAATACTTAATAAGGGGATGGCTCATCGGTTAAGCGCTTTATACACCGCATTGTGCAATATAGTAAGATGATCCTCTTCCGGCATAGGAACAAAGGTCACCTGTCCCAGCAACTCCGCCAGCTTCTTCGCATCCTCTTCCATTTGTTTTCCTTCCGTACCCACTGCAATAAAAACCTTTTCCCCACTGATCTTTTTTGCTTGTAATAACAGGGATTCATTATCCCACCACAAACTGGGGCTCACAATAATGTAATGTGAAAACAACGCCGGTTTCTTCAGTAATACTTCCGTTGCCAGCAATCCGCCCAATGATTGCCCGATGACCGTTTTCTCCGGTTTCGTTTTATATTTCTTTTCTATGAACGGCTGCAACTCTTTCTCAAGGAATGTAATAAACCTGGCAGACCCACCGGTAGTAGGAAAATCTTTCTTATCCTTTTCAACAGTAGTAGGGAAAGTAAAATCCCTTTTCCTGTCCACATTAGCAATACCCACAACAATAGAAGCCGGCATTTTTCCTGTCATGGTTAGAAATTGCACAACTCCACTGATATGCACAAAATCCTCTCCCGCAGAACCATCTAAAAGATAGATAACAGGATAAGCAGAATCCGCTGCATATCCATCCGGCAGGTAAATATTCAGTGTACGTGTTTCATTCAGGGTAACGGAACGAAGTTCTTCCACATTACCAATAGTGAATTGCTTCTGCCCGAAAGCAGTGAGGGATAGGATGCAAAAGGTTAGAATTGAT
The DNA here is from genome assembly GCF_009647655.1 of Chitinophaga sp. SYP-B3965. Taxonomy (GTDB): domain Bacteria; phylum Bacteroidota; class Bacteroidia; order Chitinophagales; family Chitinophagaceae; genus Chitinophaga. The sequence goes on from NZ_WJFD01000001.1 coordinate 515,898, forward strand.
AGGGAATATCGCATGGTAGCAATATACTATATCCGTCAATAAAAAGCTCCGGTGGTCGCAAAATGCGACCACCCCCCTTCCTTCCATAAGTACCCTTTCCCGGCCATCCGCCTCATATTCTACTCGTTTAAGTAACCCCCATGCACAAATATCCTCCTACCTTGCAGCCATGCAGGGTACTAAACTTCTAATAATCTTCATACTACTCAGTGTTTCCGGTGCGCAGGCTCAGTTTGCAGACTCGCTGGAAGTGAAAGCAGGTACCACCGGTACGATCGCCTCCAAAGATTACCAGCCGCTCTGGCTGGTCTCCAACCGCTTTGGTGTGATCAGCGACCGGAAAGGAGATCTCTCTACCCATGCCATGTTCAGCAACAAACATGTATTAAACGAAAATTTCTACATCCGTTACGGCCTGAGCCTTTACAACAACAATCAATTCAAAGACGTATTCATACAGGAAGGTTTCCTCAAGGCAGGTTATAAGAAACTCGAGTTCAGAGCAGGCCGTTACGAAGAGATGATCGGCGAACTGGATAAAGACCTTTCTTCAGGATCATGGGGCATCAGCGGTAACGCACGCCCCATTCCTAAAATAGGTTTTGCGCTAACGGATTATGTAGATATCCCTTTTACAAACGGCTGGTTGCAATTCAAAGGACAGATAAGCCACGGCTGGATGGGGAAAGATCAATACATCCCCAACGCTTTCCTGCATGAAAAAACCTTCTACGTAAGGATCGGAAAGAAACAGCTGAAGGTATACGGCGGCCTGCAACATTATGCACTCTGGGGAGGCAACCGTGCAGACCTGCCAAAGATCAACAGTTCATTTAAGGACTTCTGGAATGTGTTCATCGGAAAAGAAGGAAATGATGGCACCGTGGTTAGCCCGGAGTTCAGGCCTAACCGTCCTGGTGATCATCGTGGTGTACTGGAAGGAGGGATCACCTGGGAGAATGATAACATGCTGCTGCATGTATACAATCAATCCATGTTCGAAACAGGGCAGGGGATCACCTTGAAGAATAAAGACCGCTTGCTGGGTTTCAGTTATAGCAACAAGAATAAATTACTGAAACTCACAGCAGAATACATCACCACAAAACAGATGAATGATTTCTTTCCACTCAACGTAAGGGAAAGTTATTACAACAATGGCATCTACCTTACTGGCTGGGAATATAAAGACCGTATTATCGGAACACCATTGTTCATCAACAAGCAAAGAGGTCAGCATTACTTTGATGATATAAAACCTTTCGACTGGTCGCAGCGATGGGATTCTATCAGTGGCAAAGGGTGGAATATTATTAACAATAGAATAACCGGTATACATCTTGGTGCCATGTATGCACTGGGCAGTACCCTGAAAGCCAGAACACTGCTCACTTATACAAAGAATTACGGTAATTACCTGGAACCTCGTTTTGAACCTGCGCTGAAGCAATGGTACACTTTGCAGGAAGTGACCTGGCAAACGCCACTGGAGCCACTTACGCTCACTGCCGGCGCAGCAGTGGATTGGGGAGATATATACAGTAATGCCGGGTTTATGTTAGGGGTGCAATGGAAATTTAATAAATTAAACCAATAACACCTTCTTAATAGTAGCATGTAAATTCTTAAACAGGAACGGTTTAGTAACATATCCCGCAGCACCTTTCTTAAACGCCAGGTTGATCTCCTCAATTTCTGTTTTAGCCGTGAGCATAATAACAGGAATATTGCTCAAATCACTATCCTGTTTAAAAGACTCCAGCAATTCATACCCGTTGATCACCGGCATGTACACATCACTGATCACCAGGTCCGGCTGACGCTGCCTGGCCAGCTTAATCCCATCCTCGCCATTCCCGGCCAGGATCACCTTAAACTGGTGCATCTCCAGCAACGTCTTGAGCGTTTCTGATAAACTGGTTTTGTCCTCGATTAGAAGTATGGTTCTGTTCATATAGTTAGTTAGCTTAGGGTTCATACCTGAATGAAAGGGTGAAAGTCGTCCCTTTATTCTCTTCGCTTGTTACATCAATTGTGCCGTTATTCATTTCTGTAAAAGTTTTTACAATCGCAAGACCCAGTCCTGTTCCTTCGATGTGATCTACATTACTTCCACGGTAAAAAGAATTGAACAAATGCGGAATGTCTTTAGCCGGAATCCCAATGCCATAGTCGAAAACCTTGATCACGAGCTTATGTTTATGATATGATAACTGGATGGATGGGTTCTTTTTTACAGAGTACTTAAATGCATTACTGATGAGGTTGGTGAGTATCTTTGATAGTTGATTTTTATCTACAGATATTTTGCGCGGTTCCCCGGAAATCTTCAAGTTGAGTATTCGTTCATCTTTCCTTTCGGAGAAGTATTGGAACTTAAGATAATTTAATACTTGCATAACATCCACCGGCGCCTTCTTCACTTCGTAGTTGTTGGACATGATCTTGCTAAGCGTTAAGATCTCATCCAGCATACTGTTCAGGTTAAAAACCTCCGTGGATACTTTGGAAACATTATGCTGATAAAAGCTATTCATCATGCCGTCCATTTGCAGTCGTGCTTCCAGCAGGTCCACTGCGGAAGCAATAGCTGTTAAAGGCGTCCTGAATTCATGAGAGGTCATGGACATGAAGTTGGCCTTCATCTCATGCAGGGCTTTCTCCTTCTCCAGGTGCTGCAACTGCAGTTTTAAGGTTTGCTTTTTCTCGATGAGTTTACCAATGGCCAGCAGAAAAGGTTTACGGTTGATGTTGATCCTGTTCGCTTTGAAATCTATTAAGATCTTGCTACCTGTGAGCGTAGTAGTAATAATAAAGGAGTCTCCCGGTGAAGGCAGTATCATGTCCTGCAGCTGCTGACCATTGCCGTAATGCATTTGCAGCGGTTTACCTGTAATGGCTTTGCGTTTACCGCCGCCCAGCAGTTCCACCGCAGTATCATTCGCTTTTAGTACGGTCAGTTCGGAAGGATCTATGAGTAATACGGGTTCCTTTATACCATTCATTAAATGGCTCACTTTGATATATTGCTGAGACTTCATCGCAGTATTAACGGTTTTTCAATATAGCCGGGGCTAATTGCAGGATTGGTCTTAAGTCTTTGCATTACGAGGATATGTATAAAGGCAGAGGTAAGATAAGGATTGTATCCCGCACTTTTTATGGAATATTTTTTTTTACGCTACAGTCCTCCACAATACTGGTATATATTTCTACATTGAATATGTTTTTCGTATATTTATTACTAGGATAAGTAAAATTTGCCCCTATGTAATTAGTCAATTCTCAATAAATTAAAATGACCTTTCGTTTTTTTGCAAGATTTGGACTTAAATTTGATAACTGTTAAGACAAAACATATCGGCAGGAAAACCACTTTAACGTTAACCGTTATATGATCACCATTGGCATAATAGAAGACAATCATTTTCAACTTAATAATTACAAGGAGTTCTTAGAAGATTTCCAGGAGTGTAAAGTCGTTTTTGCATGTCGCTCTATGGAAGAGTTCAAAGCCTTGCCCTACAAGGATCCTGATGTAAAAGCGATCTTGCTGGACATCTCACTGCCCGGCGAATCCGGCATCAGCGGCATGGAAGAATTGAAACGCATCTATCCTGATGCAAAGATCATTGTGCTCTCCGGGCATGATGGAAAAGAATACGTCATCGAATCCATCCGCAAAGGTGCGAGTGGATATATTATAAAAACAAGTAGATTGATGGAGATCTATCATAGTATATTAGATGCCATCAACCAGGGAGGCACCTTATCTCCCAAAGCTGCACATATGCTGATAGATCATGTGAGTAAAGATCCCCTTGAAAGTGTAAAGGACCGTTTAACTAAAAGAGAATACGAATTATTACAACTATTAAAAGATGGCCATTCTTACAAAGAGATGGCGGAAAAATTATATGTGACTGTATTCACCATTAATCAGCACTTAAAGAAAATATACCAGAAGCTCAATGTAGCCAGCAAGTCTGAATTGATCTCCAGGATCTGGTCCAACAGCCTGTTTTGTTCCCTTCTCCTGATATCCTGTTTACACTACAAATGCGCGTAGTATTACGATACTACTTTAATGAGTAGTAACAAACGCTGATATCCTCTTATTTGTACTGTTCTGAGTAAGTTTAATTTTTTTATGTTGGTTTAATATTGCACTGTGATCATAACCATATGCAAGTGCTAATATTAAATTGATGTAATGCGAGCGAAACGAGAACCATTCTTTATTATTAAAACCTCATTATTACTTAGTCTCAGCTGTTTGTTGTTCTCCTGTGTCAGTACAAAGAAAGCCGCTTACTTCAATAATGTGAATGATACCACATTGGCAAGCGTGAAAGGAGATTTTGAACCTGTTATTCAAAAGAACGACATCCTGCAGATCAATGTAAGCGCCATGAACCCACAGGAGGCCATATTATATAATCTGCCCAATACGTATTCACCTGGTGCGTCCGCATCCGCAGCAGGAGCACACAGCGCTCCGGTTGCAGTGTCCAACCCCGTAGCAGGTTACCTCGTGAGTCAGCAGGGATATATTCAGTTCCCGGTATTGGGAGCATTGAAAGCAGAAGGGCTTACAAAGAAAGCACTGACAGATACTATCCAGAACCAGCTCACGGAACGCAAACTGCTGGTAGATCCTGTTGTCAGCATCCGCTTCCTCAACTACAGGGTTACCATATTGGGAGAAGTAGCGCAGCCTGCAGTAGTAAATGTAACCAGTGAAAAGATCTCCATCATGGAGGCCCTGGGCATGGTAGGCGACATCACCATCTATGGCAAGAAGGACAATGTGCTCCTGATCCGTGAAACAGAAGGTGAGCGCATTACAAAACGGCTTAACCTCAACGATGCCGCGATGCTTACTTCGCCCTACTACTTCCTCAAACCCAATGATGTCATTTACGTGGAACCTAATAAGTCCAAAGTAGCAAATGCCAGCAAGTCAAACACCGTTATACCAGTGGTACTGGGTGGTTTGTCTTTACTGGTGATTATTCTCGACCGGATCGTGAAATAGAAAAATTATGCAACAGTTCAGCAATAACAACAGACGTAAGCAGCCGCAGGAGCAGATAGATCTGCTGGCGCTGATCAGGTATCGTTATCTGTCGTACTGGCCGCTCTTCATATTGGCCGCTGCGTTGAGCGTAGGGCTTGCCATGGTGTACCTGCGTTATGCTACAGCTACCTACAAAGTATCCGCCACCTTACTGGTAAAAGAAGAATCAAAGAAACTGGGAGAAAAAGATCTGCTGGCCTCCCTGGACCTTTTTGGTTCTGATAAGAATATAGAGAACGAAATGCAGATCCTTTATTCACGTACACTGGCTACCGAGGTAGCCAGAAACCTGCAATTATATGGTGAAGTATTTCAAAAGGGGAAAGTGCATGATCTGCTGGCCTATGAAAACGCCCCCCTCCAGTTCCGCTTCCTGGAACCGGAAAAGATCAAACCCGGAAAACCGGAAATGGTGCCATTCGTTTATAATGCGGCCAATGCTTCCGTTTCCTTATACAACAAAACGTACCGGCTGAATGATACCGTAGCCAGCCCCTGGGGTAAAATGCTCATTAAAGCACAACCCGGCGTTGCGCCAGACGATAAAACATATTACCTCCAGATCACAGACGAAAAGCAACTGACGCAGGTACTGCTCAGCAGGCTTGCCGTATCACCCGTTTCCAAAATGGGTACCGTGATCAAACTGGAATACAGTGACGTTGCACCTGCAAGAGGAGAAGACATCCTGAATGAACTGATCAGGGTATACAACGCTGCAGCGATTGAAGATAAGAACAGGGTAGCAGCCAGCACCATGTCTTTTGTAGATGATCGTTTGCGGATCGTTTCGCAGGAATTGAACCAGGTGGAAGGTAAAGTAGAAAGCTTTAAAAAGAGGGAAGGTATTGTAGATATCGGTGAACAAAGCAAACTGTTCCTGGAAAGTGTGCAGGAGAATGATTCCAAAATGAGTGAAGCCAACATGCAGTTATCTGTGCTGGAGTCCATTGAAAAATATGTAAGCGGAAAAGGAGAGGGTGAAAATATTGTACCGGCCACTTTAGGCCTCAGCGATCCTGTATTGATGGAACTCGTAGCAAAACTGTACGAGACGGATATGGAACGCGAGCGCCTGAAGAAAACAACCGGAGAGAACAGTCCGGTGATCGGCGCCCTGAACCGCCAGATCGCTAAACTTACTCCCAGTATCATGGAGAACATCAACAGTCTCCGTAATAACCTGAACGCAGGTAAAGAGAGGCTGGAAGCATCCAATAACCGCTTTACCAGTATCCTGAGAAGTGTACCCGGAAAAGAAAGGGCTTTGGTAGAAGTGAGCCGGGAAAGGGAGATCAAGAATAACATCTACACTTTCCTCTTACAAAAAAGAGAAGAGACCGCGCTGGCTTATGCAGCTGCTATTTCAGACAGCCGTATTGTAGATGCTGCAGAAGCATCCTCCATCCCCTTCAGTCCTAAAAAGACCACCGTACTGGCCATGGCCATCATAGCCGGCATTGTAGTAGTAGCCGCTGTGATCACCATCAAGGATATGATGAACAGGGAAATAGTGGAACGTGCCGAGATAGAAAAAGCAACCGCAGCACCGATCGTGGCAGAGATCATGTACGATGATAACAAAGAATCCATCGTGATCGCTGATGGTAAACGTAGCCTGGTAGCAGAGCAGTTCCGTTCACTGAGAACATCACTTTCTTATATAGGCCTGAATGGAGATAATAAAACCCTGCTGATCACCTCTTCTATTTCAGGGGAAGGTAAAAGCTTTGTATCCATCAACCTGGCCGCCAGTATTTCACTGATCCGTAAAAAAGTGGTGCTGCTGGAATTTGACCTCCGCAAACCCATGATCAGCAAAATGCTGGGTATTGAAAGAGAACCGGGGATCACCAATTACCTCGTAGGCCGCGGCAACTTATCTGATATGCTGCGCCCTGTGCCGGGAAATGATTTCCTCTTTGTATTACCAGCCGGTGTGATCCCGCCTAACCCAACAGAACTGATCCTGAACGGCAGGCTGGAAGAAATGCTCACACACCTGAAAACAATGTTCGATTATGTGATCATCGATACCGCGCCGGTAGGCATTGTAACAGATGCACGTTTGCTGGCGCCTTTTGCAGATGCCTGTCTTTATGTACTGCGTCAGCAGGTTACACCTAAGCTGCATCTTAAGTTAATAGACGAATTATATCGTAATAAAGAAGTGGGTAAACTGAACCTGGTGTTTAATGGTGTACGTCCTCGTGGCGTATCTGCACAAGGTTATGGTTACGGATATGGTTATGTGGATGAACCTAAAAAGAACGGTAAACGTAAACGGTTCATCAAGAATATTTTCAATATTTAAACGGCTGCCGTATAGCTGTGGAATCCATACTCATGTGACTGAGGAGGCGAAGCTGTGCCTGCAATTTGGTTACTGTCCTTGTAACGTCCGCGTTAAGAAAACCAACTATTCGTTAACCAAAAATGAAACCTTTATGCAACAAGAAATGCATGCCTGGTACGCATTGTACACCAGGTCAAGAGCGGAGAAAAAAGTAGCGGAAATTCTAACGCGCAAGCAAATAGAAAGCTACTGCCCGTTAAATCAGGTGGAAAAACGTTGGAGCGACCGGCGGAAGATCGTGGCAGAACCTTTGTTCTCTTCTTACGTATTCGTACGTATTCCGGAACGCATGAAACAGGTAGTAAGAGAAGTGGAAGGTGTGGTGAATTTTGTATACTGGCTCGGCAAACCTGCCGTGATCCAGGATGCAGAAATTGACCTCATCCAACGTTTCCTGCGCGAACACAAAAATGTGACCCTGGAAAAAGTGCCCATCCGGCAGAACGACCTGGTGGAGATCACTGCAGGGCCTTTCATTCATCACCGTGGCAGGATCATTGAAGTGAGCAGGAATAAAGTGAAAGCCGTACTGTCCAGCCTCGGTTATGCGATGATAGCCACCATTGCCATGGAAGAAGTAGTAACCGTGGATGAGGCGTTGGAACAACCTTACATATAATTTAACCCATGCATCATATCTTACTTTGTGGCGGGTCCGGCACCCGGCTATGGCCACTGTCTAACCAGCAAACGCCTAAACAGCTGTTGCCTTTGTTTGAAGACCGTAGTTTATTGCAACTCACTTACCAGCGAAATAAAATTGCCTGTACCCATATAATGGCCATCATGAATGCCCAACAGCAAAACATGATCGCCACGCAATTACAGGAAGCCGGTGCAGAGAACCCTGTGCTGCTGGCAGAACCGGTTGGCCGTAACACCGCTGCCGCCATTGCTTTGGCCGCATTTGTTTCAGCTTCTGAAACGGTTTTACTCATCACACCCGCTGATCATCTCATAGGTACACCAGACCTCTATGCACAAACAATTGCTACTGCCCGTGAACTGGCAGAAGCAGATAACGTGGTGACCATTGGCTTACAACCTAACTATCCGGAAACGGGTTACGGCTACATACAATACAAAGGGTACGATGTATTACGCTTCGTGGAAAAACCTGATCTACCCACTGCCACATTGTTATTGCAAAGCGGAGATCATCTCTGGAACAGTGGCATCTTCTGTTGCAAAGCAGGGGTGATGCTGGAAGAACTGCAACAATATGCACCAGCCATTTATAAAGCTGCTGCCATTGCTGCAGAAGAATGGCTGCAGACCGGCAAACTTTCTCAAAGCACCATGGAAGCCATTCCATCTGATAGCATAGACTACGCCGTGATGGAAAAAAGTAAACGTGTGAAAGTAGTGCCGAGTTATATGCAATGGAGCGATGTAGGCAGCTACGAAGCCCTGTCTGATGCTTTAACGAATCATTACCAGTACAGCAATCACCAGGCAGTTTTCATCAACAGTAATCCGCAGAACAGTATGGTGATCGGAAAAGAAAAACTGGTAGCGCTGGTAGGGGTAGAGAACATGGTAGTAGTAGATACACCAGGCGTTTTGCTCATCATGCAGAAAGGAAAAGGCCAGGAGATAAAACAATTACATCAATGGGTGAAAGAGAACCGCCCGGAATTATTATAAAAATGAAACTGACAGATAAAATTTACATAGCTGGGCACCGTGGAATGGTAGGCGGCGCCATTAAAAGAAAGTTAATAGCACTGGGGTATCAGAACATTGTACTGCGTACTTCAGGAGAACTGGACCTCCGCTCACAGGCAGAGGTGGAGGCTTTCTTTGCAGAGGAGCAGCCGGATTATGTATTCCTGGCTGCAGCCAAAGTAGGGGGTATTCACGCTAACAATACTTACAGGGCAGAATTCCTCTACGATAACCTCATGATCGCTTCCAATATCATTCATGCCGCATGGAAACACAAGGTAGCCAAACTGATGTTCCTCGGCAGTTCCTGTATCTACCCGCGGATGGCGCCACAACCTTTGGAAGAAAGCAGCCTGCTCACCGGACCGCTGGAAGCCACCAATGAACCTTATGCGATTGCCAAAATTGCGGGCATTAAATTATGTGAAGCATACCGGGATCAGTATGGTTGCAACTTTATCAGTGTGATGCCAACCAATCTCTACGGCATCGGCGATAATTACCATCCTGAAAATTCTCATGTATTACCTGCCCTGATCCGCAGGTTCTACGAAGCCCACACGAATAATAAAGAAACCGTAACCGTGTGGGGCAGTGGTACACCCAAACGCGAATTCCTTTTTGCAGACGATCTCGCAGATGCCTGTGTATTCCTCATGGAGGAATATGATGGCAGGGAGCTGGTGAACATCGGAACAGGAGAAGACCTCAGCATCCGGGAACTGGCAGAAGCAGTAAAAGAAGTAACCAGCTACGAAGGGGAGATCGTATTTGATGCCTCCAAACCAGATGGCACCCCACGTAAGCTCATGGATGTTTCCAAACTGCACCAGCTGGGCTGGCAGCATAAAACAGACCTGAAAACAGGACTCGCCCTCGCTTACAGCGATTTTGTAAAGAAACAATTTTCCGTCTTGAACGCGATCGGATAATACTTATAACACTTCTAAAAAACAATCAAATGAAAGTTGCTTTAATTACTGGCGTGAATGGACAGGATGGTGCTTACCTGGCGGAATTACTGTTAGAAAAAGGATATATGGTACATGGCGTAAAACGCCGCGCGTCCCTGATCAACACAGAACGGATAGATCACCTGTATCAAGACCCCCACAGCGAGGATGTCCGCTTCCGTTTACACTACGGAGATATGACAGACAGTACCAACATTATCCGCATCATTCAGGAAACACAACCGGATGAAATATATAACCTGGCCGCGATGAGTCATGTGAAGGTGAGCTTTGATACACCAGAGTATACGGCCAATGCAGATGGCATTGGTACCCTCCGCATCCTGGAAGCCCTGCGCATCCTGAAGCTGGAAAATAAAACAAGGGTATACCAGGCCAGCACCTCAGAACTTTACGGCCTGGTACAGGAAGTACCACAAAAAGAAAGCACACCTTTCTATCCAAGAAGCCCTTATGCCGTAGCAAAACTCTATGCGTACTGGATCACCGTTAACTACCGGGAAGCTTATAATATGTTTGCCTGCAACGGTATCCTCTTCAACCACGAAAGCCCTTTACGCGGTGAAACTTTCGTAACCCGTAAGATCACACGTGCTGCAGCGGCTATCGTGCTGGACCTCCAGGATAAATTATACCTCGGTAACCTCGATGCACGCAGGGACTGGGGCCATGCAAAAGATTACGTAGAAGCCATGTGGCGCATCCTGCAACAGGATAAAGCAGATGATTATGTAATTGCTACCGGCGTAACCACCACCGTACGTGATTTTGTACGTATGGCATTTGATGAACTGGGTATTGAACTGGAATTCATAGGAGAAGGTGTGGAAGAAGTAGGTGTTGTTTCCGCCTGTCGCAATAAAGAATACATCCTCCCTGTAGGAAAAGAAGTAGTAGCAGTAGACGCTGCTTATTTCCGTCCTACAGAAGTAGAATTGCTGATAGGTGATCCTACCAAATCAAAAACAGTGCTGGGCTGGGAACCTAAATACGATCTGCCTGCCCTCGTAAAAGAAATGGTAGCAGCAGATATAGAAGTGTTCCGTAAAAAAGGCGTAGCGCAGTTTGAACATATGATCGGGTAAATTTTATGCAGGCAGCCAACAGGGTAGTTTTAAACACAGGGTTCCTATACGGGAAGATGCTGATCTCCATGTTCATTGCATTGTATGCAACGCGCCTGGTGCTGAACGCATTGGGTGTGGAAGACTACGGCATCTTTAACCTGGTGAGTGGTATCGTGGCCATGTTGTCCTTTTTGAACAGCTCCATGACCCTGAGCACCCAGCGTTATATGTCTTTCTTCCTGGGAGCAGGAGATGAGGGGAAACTGAAAACTGCCTTTAACTCAAGCGTATGGCTGCACCTGGTGATCGGCATTGTGGTAGTAGGCCTGCTGGAAATAGCAGGCATTTACCTGTTTAATAACGTGCTGAACATCCCCGTAGAAAGATTACCCGCTGCTAAGATCATTTTTCATTTCATGACACTGAGCGCTTTCTTCGTCATTATATCTGTTCCTTATGATGCCATTATTAATACCCATGAGAACATGTTCTTCGTGGCCATATTAGGCATCCTGGAATCTGTGGTGAGGCTGAGTATTGCCATCTGCCTGCAATATGCAGCAGCTGATAAGCTCATCCTCTATTGTGGAGTACTCGTATTGCTCACAGTAGTGCTGTTAATAGCAAAGAGAGTGTATTGCGCACTGCACTATAAAGAAAGTAAAATAAACATCCGGGATTTTGACGGCAAACTGTTGAAAGAAATGTTTGCCTATTCTGGCTGGGGCATGGTAGGTGCTTCCGGTGTGATCGCTAAAACACAGGGGGTGGCCATGATCCTGAATGTATTCTTTGGCACAGTGATCAATGCCGCTTTTGGGATTGCCAACCAGGTAAATGCACAGCTGAGTTTTTTTGCAGTCACCATGTTGCAGTCCCTTAATCCGCAGTTGGTGAAAAGTGAAGGGAGCGGTAACCGGGAAAGGATGATCATGTTGTCCCTGATGGCTTGCAAATTCTCTTTTTACCTGATGGCTTTTTTTGCCATCCCCGCACTCATAGAAATGCCTTTTGTATTAAAACTCTGGTTGAACACCATCCCGGAACATACGGTCATCTTTTGCCGGCTGATCATTATTGCATCGCTGGCTTACCAGCTGTCTGCCGGTTTGCAGATGGCAGTACATGCTGTTGGCAGGATAGGAACCTACCAGGTGATCATGAGCATTTTGCTTTTGCTGAACCTGCCGGGTGCCTACTTATTGCTGAAAGCAGGATGGCCACCAGCTTCCGTATTAGTGCTGAGCATTTTCCTTGAATGTGTGATCACTGCTTACAGGATCTTCGCGGCAAAACGGCATACAGGTATGTCCGTTGGTGTTTTCCTGCAAAGAGTAGTATGGAGTGCGATGGTGCCTGTAGGATTCTCCGCACTGGCAGCATTGATCCCTTACTACTTTATGGAAGAAGGATTTGCCCGCCTGTTATGTACCGGCATGATCACAGTAGCCACCCTCACATTGTTCATCCGCCTCATGGGTTTAACACCTTATGAAAAGGAAAAACTGGAAGGGATCATTTTTAAAGTAATAGCTAAACTACATCCGCGGCTGGTTATACCCAAAGCAAATTAAACAGATGAACATCCTATTCTTTACACATGTTTCTCCATTCCCGCAAAACGGCGGGGAGAGGATCCGCAGCTATTACCTGATGAAGGTACTGGCGGATCTGGGACATCGTGTATTTGCGATCATCTGTAATGTGGAAAAGGTAAAGCTGAAGGATTATCAGATAGAAGGCGTGGAATATTTTATCCACCAGGTAAAAGTGGGTATGGCTGATCGCTTAACAGGCCGGCATCATTTTAAAGCCAATCCCTCCGTACTGCAAATATTTGAAAACATCTGCAACAGCACAAAGATAGACCTCGCTTTCCTGGACTATGGCCACTTAGGGCAATACATCAGGTATTTCAGGGACCGGTGTATCCCCGTGATCCTGGGTACGCACAATGCACAGGCATTACATACACAGCAAATACCTGCAAAAGGATTGGTGAGAAAACTGAGAAGATCGCAGCAGGTAGCGATAGAGAAAATGCACGAAAGGAAATATTTCAACCAGGCAGCAGCTGTATTGGTGGTAAGTGAAGTGGATAAAGCGTATCACAAAAAATTCATAGATTCCTCCAAACTTTTTGTGATCCCCAACTTCCTGGATGAAAGAGAATATGAAACGGAAATTGTAAGTGATCCGCATGTATTGGTGATGACAGCCAATTTTTCCATGTTCATGAATTATGAAGGATTGAAATGGTTTGTAGAGAATGTATGGAACGATGAAATAGCTGCAAAGTACCAGTTGCTGCTGGTAGGCAGGAATTCAAAAGAAGCATTAAGGCAGCTCAAAGGCAGTGATGAATGGAATAATATTAAAGCAGTAGGGACGGTAGCCGATGTGAAACCGTTCATTGGCATGGCCAGCGGCGTGATCATTCCCTTACTGCATGGCAGCGGCACCCGCTTAAAATGCCTCGAAGCTATGGCTCTCAGAACACCGGTGATCAGTACCGCGAAAGGAGTGGAAGGTGTAAGGAGTGATAATTTCATTATCGCCAACACGCCGGATAGTTTTAAGCAAGCACTGCTCAACTTTAACGGCAAGGGCCTGGGTACTTTACTCCGCCAGGACTTTATGCAGGAATACAGCACAACAGTGAACCGCAGAAGGATAGCAGCAATAATTAACGCACAATTGACACCGCAATGAACCTGAAGAAGACGGGCGTTTTTTTATATACTATGCTAAGTACTTTAAAAGTAAACTTAGTAGGACAACTATGGCTGAATGAGCTGATGGTGATCCTGGCCATGCCCTTCACCTACCAACCCAGCGACCTGAAAGAATACCCTTACCTGAAGAAAATGCTGGCAGCCCTACTGCTGCTCCTGATGTTCCAGGTGATCACGGACCTCCTGGTAGTACACAGCACACCGCAGAATTATCTCCGTGGCTGGGCAGGTACCATCCTCGCCATGTTGTCCTTTATCTTTTTATTCAAAACATTGAATGAACCCTCAGCGATATTATTCTTCATTTTCATGACCATGATCAAGAACATCATTTACACAGATGATGTGGTGGATTCTGACATGAGTTATTTTAAGTTCAAAATAGCTCCGATCTTAACCAATGCCATGTACCTCCTGATATACTACCTTTATCAGCGCGGAGAAACGAAACTGGCATTGTCTTCCATGATAGGTTTCGCCCTGTTGTGTTTTGCCATGGATTCCCGTTCCACCGGTGTGATCTTTTTTATTGGCGCGGCTATCATTTATTTCCTGAATAACGACATCTCCATTTCCCGCCAGAAGATCATCCTCTTTTCTGTGCTCGCCGCTATCCTTTTCCAGATCTGTTACTTCTTTTATGTAAAGGCAGTACTGGATGGGGAAATAGGAGGAGACCATTCCCGGGAACAATTACAACGGTTAGATAATCCATACAACCCACTCGGCTTGCTGATGACGGGCCGTGCGGAAACTTTTGCTGCAGGCGCTGCTATTGCAGACCAGCCCATTTTTGGCCACGGCTCCTGGGCACCGGATAAAACATTGAAGTATTATGTGATCCTGCTGGCTTATCACGATGAAGATATGAACCTGCAGAACGCTAAGGAGATAGATCACCTCGTACCCAGCCATTCCATATTGATGGGGGCCTGGGTGAACTGGGGGATCGGGGGATTCATTGCCACCTGTTACCTCTTCTGGCTGCTGATGAAAATGGGATTTTTTATCATCCGCAACGGACAGGAAATGGCATTATACCCCGTGCTGGTACTAATGACCATAGGGCTTATATGGACCTTCCTGTTCTCACCTTTCCAGCACCTGCGGTTGTATGTACCGGGCATTGCAGCCATACTGCTCACTTCTTATTATGAACTAACAGAAACGTCAGCACCACCAGAATGGGCGCTTTCCAATAACTAATTTATGGGAACACAACAATTATTCCAGGAGAAAACAGATGCCAGAACAGGCAAGGTGAAAATGTACAAGGATAATCCCCTTTACTTTTTACGCAGGTCTAATATTTCCCTGTATAAAAGTTTCTTACTCTATCTCTACTACAGCATCGCCATTTGGCTGCCGGACCCTCCAAGGCCCATCGGCAGCTTATGTGTTTCTTTCCGCACCTTCCTGGCTTCCCGCATTATCCTCCGCGCAGGCAAACATATCAAGATCGGTAAGAATGTACATTTCGGCAGTGGTAAAAACGTAGAGATAGGTGACTACACCGGCCTTAATACCAACTGCTGGATAGGCAATGATACTATCATCGGCAGCGATGTGATGTTTGGCCCTGATGTAAGCATCCTCTCCGGTGGCCATAATTTTGAACGCATTGATATTCCTATGCGGGAACAGGGAGCAACTCCCCGCCGGCCGGTAGTGATAGGAGATGATGTGTGGATAGGTACAAGAGTGATCATCCTGCCTGGTGTACATGTGGGTTCACATTCCATTATAGGAGCAGGTTCCGTAGTCACGAAAGATGTACCGGAATATGCGATTGTGGCAGGCAATCCGGCCACCATTAAAAAATTCAGAAACCAATAAGCGCCGTATGTCAAAATTAGTGTCAATCGTTATTCCCGTTTACAACGGGCAGGAATACATCCAGGAAACGCTGGATAGCATACTGGGCCAGACTTACTCAAATTATGAAGTGATCGTGGTGGATGGGGCTTCCTCAGACAACACCATGGAAATACTCGAAAAGAAAAGAGGGCTGATAGATGTGCTGATCTCTGAAAAAGATGAAGGCATGTATGATGCCCTGAGAAAAGGATTTAACAAAGCCAATGGCGATTACCTCTGTTATATCAATGCAGACGATCGCCTGCTGCCCTATGCGCTGGAAAAGGTAGTAAAGAAGTTTGAAGAAGAACAATGTGATATCGTGTTCGGAGATGTGAACTACATCAATGAAACCGGCAATATCATCTTCTCCTACAAAGGTGTGAACTTTAACCATAAAGCCATCCGTAGTATCAAGCGGGTGCCATTTGCACAGCAAAGCTCCTTCTGGACAAGAGAGATCTATGACCGCAACGGCGGATTTGATAAATCCCTCAAGTATGTGGCAGACTCCAAGTTCCTCTTGTCTGTTTGCCTGGACCCCGGTGTGATCAAAGGATATGTTCCTTTCCCATTGGGCGAATACCGTTTGCATGGTAATTCCTTCTCTGTATCCGTAACAGATAAAATGGTAACAGAACATCACCGCATGATGGAGGAATTTAACCTGGGCAGCGCTTCTGTTGCTACGTATTTCTATGAACTGGTGGCCAAGGTAGTGAACGTGAAAGGCATTTATAAAAAGCTCACGTACAAAGGCACAAAATTTTAAACCCGATGAAGATCCTTTTTATAGTTCCCTCTTACAAACCGGCATACATCTATGGCGGTCCTATTGTAACCATCGCCAGGTTAGCTGAGCGCCTGGTAACCATAGGGCATGAGGTAACGGTATATACCACCACGGCAAATGGTAAAACAGAACTGGGCGTGCCGCTGGACAAACCGGTGATGATGGATGGCGTGAAAGTATGTTACTTTAAAAGGATCACGAAAGATCATACGCATGTTTCTCCGGCACTCTGGTGCAAAACCTGGCTCACCGTAAAGAAATTCGATGCCGTACATATCCATTCCTGGTGGAACTTCCTGGTAATGGGGGCTTCCCTGATCTGTACCATGAGAGGTGTGAAGCCCGTATTGAGCCCTCACGGCATGATGTGTGATTACGTTTTCAACAGCAGGAACCAGTTGAAGAAAAAGATCATGCACCAAGTATTTGGTAAATACCTCTTATCTAAAACCCACCTGCATGTTTCTTCTCCTATGGAATGGAAGGAATGTTTGCAGGTGAATAAAAAGTGGAAGGGCGATCTCATTTTTAACCTGGTAGACCTACCTGCAGGTAACTTTTTAAGAAAAGAAAACACCGACTTTACCATCAGTTTTCTCTCGCGCATAGATCCAAAGAAAGGACTGGACATCTTATTACATGCCCTCTCTAAAGTGCCTTTCTCCTACAAGCTGCAGATAGGCGGATCAGGAGAAGAAGCTTATCTGAGAGAACTCTCCCAGATAGTGGCAGACCTTGAAATGGAAGATAAAGTAGAATGGGCCGGCTGGAAGAACAACGAGGATAAATTTTCCTTCCTGGCCGAGTCTGATCTCTTTGCCCTCACTTCTCACAATGAAAACTTTGCGCTGGTAGTAGTGGAATCACTGGCAGTAGGTACACCGGTATTACTGAGTGAACATGTGGGTTTATCAAAGTATGTGAATGAGAACCGCCTGGGATGGATCACCGGCATTGACGATGTGGAAGAGGTGAGAGCACAGTTAACAACTGCTTACAGCAGCTGGGAAGAACGCAAACGCATCCGCAAAGATGCAGGCCCTATCATCTATCATGATTTTAATGAAACAAAACTGGCTACAGATTACGTAACCATGTACAAGCAATTAAGCTAATGAAGATCGCAGTCGTTATCCTTACTTATAATGAATCAAAACACATCGGCCGCTGTCTGGACAGTATGCGGCAGGTGTCAGACGATATCTATATCATAGACGCATTTTCTACAGACGATACCGTAGCGATCGCAGAACAATATGGGGCAAAGGTCTTTACCCGTAAATGGCTGAACTACGCAGATCAGTTCCAGTGGGCATTGGAGAATTGTGGTATCACCACTCCCTGGGTGATGCGCATGGATGCAGATGAATACCTGGAACCTGCATTGATCAAAGAAATTGAAAACGCTACCATACCGGATACCGTAACAGGTATTTATATCCGCAGAAAAGTGTTCTTCAAAGATAAATGGATCCGCTACGGCGGTTTCTACCCGCATACTTTATTACGCATCTGGCGTAATGCACAGGGGAGTATTGAACAACGCTGGATGGATGAACATATTGTATTATCCGGCGGAGATACGATGTTATTTAAAGAACACATTGTAGACCATAACCTGAATTCTATTCACTGGTGGGTGAACAAACATAACAATTACGCGATCCGTGAAATGGTAGACCTGCTGAACATCAAATACGGCTTCCTGGAAACAGATGCACGGCTGCTCACCAGCGAAAGTTCACAGGCTAAGCGCAAGCGCTTTCTAAAAGAGAAAGTATATGCCGCACTTTCTCCCGGCGCAAGGGCTTCCATGTATTTCTTCTTTCGTTACTTCCTGCGTTTTGGTTTCATGGATGGATACAAGGGTTTTATTTTCCATTTCATGCAGGGTTACTGGTACCGTTTACTGGTAGATGTGAACATGAAGGAGTTTGAGGATAAACTGAACGGGGATACCAGCAAGGAAAGACTAAAAGCATTACTAAGATCAGATTATAACATTTCCCTTTAAGCCATGAGAACAGACCTGTCAACATTCACCGTAGGCAATTATAACGCAGGGCCGAAATGGAAAGTACTCACCTGGTATTTTGTAAACTATTACATTTTCAACAGTGCGCTGCCATGGCCCTACGGCTTTAAAAGAAAGCTGCTGCAGCTGTTCGGTGCCAAAGTAGGCAAAGGCCTGGTGATCAAAACAAAAGTGCGGATCAAGAATCCCTGGCGGCTGGAAATAGGAGCGCATTGCTGGATCGGGGAATCGGTATGGATAGATAACCTGGAAGATGTAACCATAGGAGATCATGTATGCCTTTCACAAGGGGTGTTATTACTCACCGGCAACCATGATTACACGCTGCCAGATTTTCCTTACCGCCTCGGTAAGATCAGGATAGAAGATGGGGCCTGGATAGGAGCAGAATCTGTGGTATGCCCCGGTGTTACCTGTAGCTCCCATGCTATCCTCACGGTTAATTCTGTAGCCACAAAGAACATGGATGCCTGGCAGATCTATTCAGGGAATCCTGCCGCTTTTGTACGTAAAAGAAACATGAAATGAGTAAACGGTTATTATTAATAGGCGGGAATTTTGCACCGGAGCCAACCGGCATCGGGAAGTATAACGGGGAGATGATCAACTGGCTCGTGGATAACGGGTATGAATGTACCGTCATCACTTCCTACCCTTATTATCCGCAATGGGAAGTACAGCAACCATACCACCGCAACAGGTCCTGGTATAAGAAGGAAATCCAAAGGGATGGCAAGTTGAAGATCTACCGTTGTCCTCAATATATTCCGGCAAAACCATCCGGCAAAAAACGCATCCTGCTGGACCTTTCTTTTTGCGTATCTGCTTTCTTCAAACTCCTGCAACTGATCCCCGCCAAAAAATATGATGTGGTGATCACCGTAGTGCCCTCTTTTCAATTAGGCCTGCTGGCAGTATTATATAAAAAACTCCGCGGAGCAAAATTCCTCTATCACATCCAGGACATGCAGATAGAAGCAGCGAGGGACCTGCAGATGATCCGTTCTCCACGCGCCATCAATATGCTGTTGGGGGTAGAAAAGTATATTTTAAAACAAGCGGACATCGTCAGCAGTATTTCAGACGGCATGATGCAGAAGATAGGAGAGAAGGCACAGAAAGATATTTTCTTTTTCCCCAACTGGGTAGACACTGCTCTGTTCCATCCGCTGGAAGATAAGGCCGCATTGAAACTGGAATATGGTTTCGCTGCTACGGATAAGGTATTGTTATACTCTGGCGCAATCGGAGAAAAACAAGGGTTGGAATCCATCCTGTATGCCGCACAGGCCATGCAGGACCGGAAAGACCTGAAGTTCCTGATCTGCGGCTCCGGACCTTACAAAGTACAATTACAGGAACAGGCAGAAAAGATGGGCTTACAGCAGGTGATCTTTCTACCCCTGCAATCATTTGAAACCTTCAACCGCTTCCTGAATATGGCAGATGTACACCTCGTGATCCAGAAAGCCAGCGCCAGCGATCTGGTGATGCCTTCCAAACTCACTACAATATTGGCGGTAGGCGGCATGGCTTTGATCACGGCTAATCCCGGATCTGGTTTGCACACCTTGGTGCAGCAACACAGGATAGGGCTGGTAGTGAATGCAGAAGACCAGGAAGCATTGAATGAAGGTATCCGTTTGGCTGTAGGTAAAGAAGCCGTGGAAGAAGTGACACAGCAGGCACGTGCTTATGCGGCAGAACATTTGTCCATTGGCAGAGTGATGCGCAGGTTTGAAGAGTATGTAGTTATCCGCAATTATTAAACTATTATGTTAAACCGATATTTAAAAATATTCCTGATCCAGATCATTGTGGTGGACTTCATCTTCCTCAATGCGATCTTCTTCATTGCAGGTTTCAACTGGCGGCAGTATGATCTGCAGGAACATTCCGGCGCAGATGCCTTTCTGCTGATCTCTAATGTGGCATGGGCCATTGCCTTGTACACTACAGGTATCTACGCAGTAAGCCAGCAATTGTCCTATGAGCGGATGGCCAGGAAAACTGTCCATGGACTGCTGATGTATTTCGTGATGGTGCTGCTGTTCCTCTTTTTATACGGGCACTTGTACTCCCGCTTTTTTGTGATCATGTACTGTTTGTTGTTTGTGGCAGCAGTAGTAGTGAACCGCCTGATCTTTTACTGGGTAACGAACTCTATCCTTAAGAGTAAGGACATCGAACGCAAGATGGTGATATTGGGATACAATGAAACATCCAAGAAACTGGCAGATAATTTACTCGCAGAAAAAAGCAACCTGAAATTTGAAGGTTATTTTGAAGAGTACAACAAAGTGCAGGAGCTGTCCTACTACCCTGTGATAGGAGATTTGAAAGATTGTGTGCCGTATGCCAAATCCAATAATATCCGGGAGATCTATTCCACTTTATCACCTGAACAGTTTCCGTATCTGTACACGCTGGCATATGAAGCAGAGCAGCACTTCATCCACTTCCGGTTTGTGCCGGATTTCAAGATGTTTGTGAACCGGCAGATCTATGTGGACTATTTCCACAACATGCCCATCATCTCTCTGCGTTCTGAACCACTGGACGATATTGCCAACCGCATCCGGAAACGCCTCTTCGACCTGTTATTCAGTTCGATAGTAGTAGTGTTCATCTTAAGCTGGCTGATCCCCCTGCTGGCTTTATTGATCCGCCTGGAATCAAAAGGCCCGGTGTTCTTTATCCAGCACCGTACCGGCAGGAATAATAAAACTTTCCGCTGCCTGAAATTACGGAGCATGTATGTGAACAAAGATGCGAATGCCAAACAGGCCACGCGGAACGACAGCCGATTTACAAGGATAGGCCGCATATTAAGGAAAACCAACCTGGACGAGATGCCTCAGTTCCTGAATGTGCTCCTGGGTGATATGTCTATCATCGGCCCAAGACCACATATGTTGAAACACACAGAAGAATATTCACGTATCATTCAGCAATACATGATCCGCCACTTCCTGAAACCGGGCATCAGCGGATGGGCCCAGGTAAATGGTTTCCGTGGTGAGATCACAGAAGACCTGCAATTACGCAGGCGCGTGGAATACGACATCTGGTACATGGAAAACTGGTCTGTATACCTGGATCTGCGTATCATATTTTTAACCGTAGCGAATACGATAAGAGGAGAGAAAAATGCGTTCTGATCTATTAATGCATGATATGCATTCACACCTGCTGCCTGCGCTGGACGATGGGGCAAAACACCTGGAAGATTCCATTTCGCTGATCCGTCAGCTCTCTGCGTTGGGTTATAAGAAGCTGATCACCACACCACATGTGATCTCCGGCCTCTATTATAATAGTGCGGAAACCATTTTCCCTGCACTGGAAGTACTGAGGGCTGCTGTAGAAAAAGCCGGCATTCCCGTAGAACTGGATGCTGCCGCGGAATACATGATGGATGATTATTTTGAATCATTGCTGGCAGACAAAACACCACTGCTCACCATCAATGGAAAATATATCCTCGTGGAATTTTCCTACATAGCACATCCTCCCAATTACAAGACCATCTTTTTTGACCTGAAAATGGCAGGGTACGAGCCTATCCTGGCACATCCGGAACGATATATGTACCTGCATCAGCAGTTTGATGTGTACAGGGAACTCTTTGAAACGGGCATCCTGTTGCAGGTGAACCTGTTGTCATTAATGGGTTATTATGGAAGCAGGGTGCAGAAAGTGGCGATGCAGTTACTGGAAGAAGGGCTTGTTCATTTTATCGGTTCAGATGTACATCATCAGAAACACGTAGATACAATTTCTGGATTTGAAATGAACCGTTCGCTGGAAAAATTGTTGGATAAGGGGTTGATCAGAAATGAACAATTATGAAGAAATAACGTAATTTTAATAAGCACGTTAACCTGCCAGGGGAAGGGCAGTATTTAGAAACTGAATACATAAACCAAGGGTTGCATAATGAAAGCCTCCACCGGAGCCAATAGTTTTCCTGATACCAAGGGATTAATAGAAGATGTTTTCCATGAGATAAGGTCTATTCTTTCAAGCATTTTATCCAGCGTTGAATTAATTGAACTTTATGGGGAAAGAGCTGTTGCAGGCGATAAGATCGGCCGACAGACAGGGTCTATCAAGTTACAGGTGATAGAGCTGGAATTCCTGTTGCAGAATGTACGGATCATCCAGCACATCTTAAACAAAACGATCACCGTTAAAAGATTGCCTGTCAACGTTTCACACCTGTTCAGGAACCTGCTCAGGGACGACCGGTATGCACCGTTATTTGCACCGTGGGCCAAATTCAACGTGCATAATAACAGGGAGGTAGCGTACGTGGATGAAAACCTGCTGAAACAGCTGGTACTCAACCTGCTGTTCCGTATGCGGAGAAATTCACTGGACAAAACAACTCCCTCCCTGGTATTCAATTTTGAAGCAGATCACATTGTGATCACCGGCACCTATACCGCCAATGCCGGCGACCAGTCCTTTTCCTCCTCCATCAAAACCTTTGAGCCGGGTAACCTGCAAGCCTTTCTGGATCAGCGTATCTGCAGCCTCATCAATTATGTGGCAGAGCTGCATGAAGGCACCTTTGATATCAGTGGCATAGGAGAAGGACAGATAGAAATGCTGGTAAGGATTCCTTATGATGTAGCTTGAACAACCGTGATCTTTATCTGAACATCCCTTGCCGAAAATTGTAAAGGAAGTGCTTCCATACCTGGCACGAAATTAAAGACCCGCTCTAAGACCTTCATCGGGGCATTCGCTTCGATCCTCACAATTCCTCCTTTTTTACGGATCTCTATCTTATTGTCAGACAGGATGCTGACCTTTTCGTCGTTGGTACTAACCACCGGGAGGAAATACGATGCCTGCTCATTTTTAGTGGTAGCATGGATCAGTACGGTATCCTTACTAAATGTATAACTGGTTTCACAGGCCGCAACAGGTGCCGGTGACTGATTTTCATCCACCAGGGAAGAGAGGGTATTAAAAACGATCTGCTCACTTGTTTGTGTTACTGTCACTGTGGCCTTCAGGTCATTCACATTGCGGAAGTTATCTACCTCAAACCTGGGCGTAATGCTCATACTGCGTGGATCTTTATCCGGCTGCATGTTAATGGCTTCCTGCAGCTGGTACCTGTTCATACTGGCCACCAGGATGGTCCCTGCATTTTCATGCCATAAAAGGGACAAAGCGCCGCCACTGGCGTGCCCGCCTTTCATTACATACTCCTGGTCATACCCCGTAACCGTACCACGCCATTTGTTTTTCGCGACCAGCCAGGTATAGATATCCGGAAATGCTTTTACGCCATAAGCGCTTTCCCTGGGTAATCTGGCTGTAGAGGATTTTACCTCTTTGGCAGACATCAGCAGGGTGACCAATGCTTTACTATGCGCCATGGAATGATTCACACAAGGCAGAATGCCATGCTGCACATAATGTGGCCCGCCATGCAGCAGGTCATTATGTGTGCATTGTGCCAGTAACCGGGTATTTCGCAGGGCCACTGTGTAAAAAGCCGGATCCCTGTCCGCCATCAGCCCATAAGCGGGCTGGCAGCCATCGCTGGTTCTGCTGCCCCACCAGGTCCATTTGAAATTCCGGGTGCCCCAGCTATTATCCCATCCGCCGTCCGGCAGCATGAATTCCATGTGCGTTTTCATGGATTGTATCGCTTTGTTCAATACCTCCGTATCATTCATCAGCTTCGCATATAATATCATGGAAGGAAGGGACTCTTCCACATTATACCCAAGATCTACTGCATAACATCCTTTTGCACTGACCATGGGTACTGGTTTTCCTTCTCCGAAGAGGAAATGGTCTTTCGGTGTAAAAGAAGCCATCGCTTCATGCGCCAGTGTTTTTCCTTTTTCTATAAAGTGCGGCTGGTTCAGGTATTTGCCCAGCAGGCACAAAGCATAACTCGCAGAAACAGGGTAATTGATATTGCCGAAGTTGATGCTGAAGGTGTTGTAAACGTATTCCCCTGCTTTCAGCAAACGGACCTTCCATTTTTCGATGGTTTGCTTATCCAGCAGGTGCCCGAAATGAATAAGGGACTCCACCAGCGTAACGGAGGTGAAAACAGTAATGCCTTTCCAGTTGTTCACCTTCGCCTCGTTGATCCAGGAGCCATCCGACTGACTCACCATTTCTTCCATCCAGTCGTACAGGCGGTGTACAGCATCAACGTATTTCTTGTCCCCGGTTTTATCTGCCATGTAGAGCAGGGGATAGATAGCATCCCCGCATCTGCCATGTACAGTATCGCAGGCAGGACACTTAATACCACCATTGTTTTCCTGTAAGGCCAGTAATTTGGCACCCCACTGGCGTACCAGCTTGTCGCTTAAGGTGAGTAATTCATTGTCTGCAGGCATGGCAAATGCCGGTAAATGGGGCAGGAGTAAGCCGGTGCTGCCCAAAGCACTCAATTTGAGAAAGCCTCTTCTGGATGTTGACATGTAATGAAAAGTTTATCGTGGAATGTGGAATGGCTGTAAATGTATAAAAAAAAGGGGCTGTATCAAAAGTATGATACAGCCCCCCAGGGTATTATAAAATTTAAAAAAAAGACACACCCTCTCTTGGGATACAGGGATGCAGGCCAGCTTATTTCCTCTCTGGTATCTTCAAGGTCAGCGGTTTTTCACTCCGCAGCATTTTAGCTGCTTCCCCTGTTAACCAGAGATAATGATCTGATGGCATGCCATCCATATCAATAAAAGCAGTTTTCGTACTCACAGGCGGGTTATTACTGCCTTTGAAGATCGCCGTAGCTTCGTTCACCTCATCAAACATGGCCACGTACAACATGGATGCACCTGCTGTTAAAGAGGTAGCTATCTGTTGCCAGTAGAAACGGCCACCCTGGCGCGGAATAGAACCCACCGGTTTCACATCATCCGGAAACTCATAACGGCTCAGGTTATGCCAGCTAAAACCCGGACAGATACAAGGCACATAATCTACTTTATTATCCCTGCACCAGGCCAGATCATCTATCAGGTTATCCCGGTAGCGATCCATATCATTATGCAGTAAAGGAGAATAACGTTGCACCGTCCATGGCAACACAATGTCACATTTCCTGATCAGCTGATGCAGGTAGGGATCGTTGATGCAATCTGCATTCAGGGTACGCCATGCAGTGGGTACACCCAGCATGATGGAACATCCGCCATACACGGGATCATTCTGCAGGAAATCCATCAGCCTTTCCAAACCAATGTTGCGGATATTATACGGGCGGTCAGGAAAACCAATGCCCCATATCGTTACCAGCGGTTTCCCGTTATGATGCAGATAGGTAGGCTGGTTTGTGGCCTTCAGCTGATCTACCATGTACTTCCAGTCTTCTATCAAAGCAGAACAATCTTCACCGGAACCTTTCAGGCCGGAAAGATCATACATCACGGCAATCGCTCTTTTGTATCTGGTGGCAGCAGCAAAGGCATTCTTCATAATAACACCGGAAATAGAATCCCGGTTTTTGGCATTGTTGAAGAACCGTTGCATGAACACACCATCCACACCATATTCCTGCATCCATTTAAAATGAAGGTCTACCGAACTTTTATCATAAGAGCTGAAGAACTTTGCCGGCTCTCCGTTCTTTAGTTTCCAGGGCGTGTTATATGTTTTCTCATACTCCGTTACGTCCGGCCACATGTCTATGCCGCTGCGGTCTTCATTGCCATAAGCAAAACGCCGGGCATTGGAACCATCTCCTTCCGCACGGAACCATCCCTGGTAGCCTGCCATCACCAGTCCTTTGTAAGTAGGATAACTGGTTTGTTTGCTGTGTTTCAGCTGCGCAAAGAGAACAGTGGATGCAAATAATAATAACGCGGTGAATGTTAGTCTCATATTGATCTGTCTTTTTATCTTACGGGTCTTGTGCTGTTATAAGTACCTTCTCCATGGAACCATTTCACTGCCTGGCCGGTAAGCCACAGGTAATGGTCAGAAGGAAGGTCTGCATCAATGCCAACGAAACGTTTATCAGCATGCAAAGGCAATTCTCCTTCCCGTGCGCATTTATAAATGGCCGTGCCTTCATCTATCTCATCAAACATGGCAACGTACAATGATTTTGCACCGGACAGTTTTGCTCCTGCTACCTGCTTCCAGAGGAAATCTCCTTTCAGGCGGGGGATAGAATTATAGAGGGAAGGATCGTTCCGCAGATTGCCCCAGCTGAAACCGGGAAATACCAGCGGTACATAATCCACTTTATTAGTGGCGCACCATTGAATATCACCTGCCAGTTCTGCGCCCGCTACATTCGTGTAATTATCATTACTGTAACGGCCTACAGCCCATGGCATGATCACGTCTGTTTTTTTAATGAGCGTGTGCAGCGTAGTGGAATTCTCCGTATCATTTTTTAAGGTCCTCCAGAAATAAGGCACGCCTAACATCACAGATACTTTTTTGGTGGGGCCTTTTATCTTATCTACCAGTTTATCTACATCTGAAATAGTATACTTCCGGTTATCATTAAAACCTACGCCCCAGATAACTACCAGCGGTTTTTTATTATGACGCAGGTAAGTGGGGTTCTGCACATTGTCAAACAATTTGAACAGGGTCTGTAATTCATTCCAGTCCTGTTCAAGGTATGCTACATCCTCAGGGGAGCAGCCGCTCAGGTCATACATCACACAAATAGCGCGGGAATATTTCTTCGCCGCTTTCAGTGCATTTTCCAGCACTTTATTAAAATGTCTTTTACCTTTTGGATTAGTGTTTTTGATCTCGCCTACAAAACGTTGCATGAACACACCATCCAGGCCATATTGCTGCATCCATTTGAAATGCAGGTCAATGGTTTCTTCATCATAAGGGCTGTAGAGTTTAGCGTTAGTGCCGTTGGCAAACTGGAAGGGTGAAGGATAGGTCTTTGTATACTCCGTCATGTCCGGCCAGAAATCAATAGTAGAACAGCCGGGTTTGAATCCGCCGCAGCTACCATTCTGAAAATGATACCAGCCTCTTTCGGAAGCATCTCCTTCCGCAGCAAACCATCCCTGGTATCCTGCCATCACTAATCCGTTATAAGATTTGAACAGGCAGCCGGTTTCATCATATACTACTTCCTGCACAGGTGGCGGATCTGGTGGTTCCGGCGGATTGGGCGGACCGCTGGAGGTTTTCTTGGAACAGCTGAGGGTTAAAAAAACAGCTGCTAATATCAGAGCGTACTTTTTCATGAGGGAAATTTAAAATGGGGGCTGATACAACACACAACCAGAACAGTGAAAACGGGTTGTGGTGATCAGCCCCCAATATTTTACAAGTCTATTTTAACCGTCGGTGCATAATTGAACCGCGCTTCTCCAATATCTATCCTGGCGCCTATACGGAAGTAATAGGACTTGCCGGTTTTTAACTGGTCTTTGGTAGGAATATCCATTTCCAGTGTATACGTAGCATTTGGATCCGATACCGCATTGAGATCTCTTTCCGTTTCTGCCTGGCGCATGGGTTCTCCTACACGGAAATCTTCATGTGCATACAGGCCTATTTTATTAACGTTATTGATCACGTTTTGCTGCAGTTTGAAAGTAGCGATCACTTTGGTGCCACTTTTAACAATAGAAGCATTCGTTACACGGATGTACGGTGTTACGTTAAAATCCAGTGTGGTTTGGCCATTGAGCGTTACTTCCTGTGCTTCCAAAGCAATGAAATTTGTCCTTATCGGTTTCACCGTATAAGTAGCGGCAAATAACAGCGTGTTGGAATAAGTACCATCGTTTTTAACGATGAGGTATTGTGGCACTACATAACCTTTCTCCTGGATCTCTATCTGGGTACCCCGGATGATATCCTGTTCCACCAGTGCTTTAGTGGCCACATCAAAGAAGTTGCCTGATAATCCTGCCGTTGGGCCATCGTAATTATCCTTCTTACAGGAAGAGGCCGCCAGTGCAGAGATCAGAAGTATATAACTTAGTTTTTTCATGACGATCAGTTTTACGATTAATACAGCGGGTTTTGAACAAGACCATTTGCACCAATGCCCGGAATAGAACGGTAGTAGGCTTTGGTATCAAATGTCCTGGTGTTGGAGTTTGGTGTATTTACCCGTACAAAGATGTATTTGGCGGGTAAGGTCCTCAGATCCACCAGCGGCAGGAGGCTATGCATAAACCTGTTGTTGAAGGCAGTATGGAATTCCCTTCTGCGCATCAGGTCCCAGAAACGTTTGTTCTCAAAAGCAAGTTCCACCCTTCTTTCCCTTTGTACATTGTCCACAGTTAAAGGAATATCCACTGTATGGCCTGCACGTTTGCGGATATCATTGATAGCTTTGGCTGCATTGGCAGCATTGCCCGTACCACTTTCCACCACTGCTTCCGCATAGTTCAGCAATACTTCTGCATACCTGAATTCTATCCAGTCTGATGTGCTCTGGTTCCATCCGGGAACAATAGGCGTGTTTTGATTCATGAACTTCTTGAACCCGAAGCCTGTGCGGGTATTATTACCGCCATAGGTATCAAAACCGGAATACATGGTAGTGCTGGGCGCGCCGTAAGTATAGTAAGTAGTACCACCTACATCTATCTGATCCTTGGTGCGGATCACAGATGATCCATCTGGTTTGATATAACCAGCCTGTATAATAATGGGTGCTGATTTCCAAACAGTGCCCGGCAGGATAGCAGTACCCCAGAGGCGTGCATCTTTATTTTTAAAGATATCATTAGGTGAATCGAAACGGATGTAATTCAGTGCAGGATTGAAGCCATTATAATCTGTTACGCTGCCTTCCACAGTAGTAACGATGGGCGCATCATGGCCTGGGTTAGTGTAGCTTTCATAAGCATCCACGAGGTCCAGCGTTGGGTTCATCCTGCCCGGGTGAGGCCATCCGTTGGCAACCTGTGCAGGTTGGTACCAGATGTCATAATTATGCCCCTGGTTATTACCAGGTAATGTAAATCCTTTCACCAGGATCGCTTCATTTTCAGCAGCTACTTCAGGGTTCTGGAACAACGCACGGTAGTTTTCTGCAGCAACAGCAGGACTGGCCGGGTTAGGCATATACAGTGAATGTTGGCCGGATGTCATAATCGCTTCAGAAGCAGCGATGCAGGCAGCATAATAACCAGCCGCATCAGCAGCATCTATTCCTACCAGCTTTTGTGTAACTGCATTGCCTGACATGGGCGCCCTGCTGCCAAATTTGGCAATAGAAGCAGCATGTAAAGCAGCACGGGATTTTAAAGCATACGCGGCCCATTTGGAAGCGCGACGGCCTTTTACCGGACCAAGGTTGGCAATCGCCTGATCACATAGCTCCATTACATAATCCCATGTTTCTTTTTCTGTGCTCCGGGGCACCTTCAGATCTTCTACATTACCTGTATATTTCTGGGTGGCTTTAATGAGGGAAACACCACCATATCTTTTCGCCAGACCGAAATAAGCAAATGCTTTAATGAAAGAAGCTTCACCGGTGAGTACTGCTTTTTCATCGTCACGGATAGCCAGGTTGGGAATAGCATCAAACAGGAGGTTCACATCCCGGATCAGCTTATAGCCAGGTTCCCAGTAATGATAATCCCCATCGCCGATAAAATCGCCGAACTCAGAATGCATGGCTTCATCTGCAGACATTGCAGGAGCCCAGCCACCGTTATTAGGATCGCCGCCATTCTGATTGAAGCCTGCACGGAAATAGGCAAAGTCTTCAATAGGCAGCTGATAATACAGGTTAGCCATATACAGCTTAACACCCTGTGGATCTCCGAAGAGGTCTTCTGCTCTGATCTTATCTGTTGGTTGAAGCTCCAGCACGCTGTTGCAGCTGAAGAGCATCATACCCGTAAGGATCAGTAATATTTTTGATTTATAGATTTTCATGACCATGGCTTTAGAAGTTAAGGTTTACACCAACATTATAGTTCTTGGTGAGCGGGTAGTTGAACCCTGCATTGAACAATCCTTCCAGTCTTTCCGGATCAAATGCTTTCACAAAAGAATCTGCCCAGGTGAACAGGTTGAAACCGTTGGCGAAAATGCGGATGCGTTGAATACCGGCAGCCTTGTAGATCCTTGGGCTGATAGTATAACCCAGTTCCACACTTTTCAGCCGCACATAGGAAGCATCTTTTCTCCATACAGAACTTTCTTTATACATACCACCTACATCACCATTAAACCTGCTGGCCGGCCATTTGCCTGCTACCCATGCACTGTTTGGATCATAAGGATCTGCTTTATGCCACCTGTCAAAGAAGTAAGCAGGGGTGTTGCCTCTGAAGGCCAGTACTTCTGCATACACTTCACTAAAGCGAACAGTATACATTGCACTACCCTGGAACAGGAGGTTCACATCCAGCCCTTTCCAGGAACCGCTCAGTGAAAGACCATAGTTGATCTTGGGGTTTTTGCCCTGAGGGTTCAGGTCATTGTTGTTACCATTAGCACCTATCCATAATGGCAATTCATCATTACCATCTATCACGCCATCATTATTCACATCCTTGTATTTGAAATCACCAGGCAGTTCGCGGATGTTAGCAGCTTCCCCGTTTTGCATAGGGTATTTGCTTATTTCTTCCATGGACTGGAACTGGCCCAGGTAGGTATAACCCCACAACACATCATTGTAACGGTTTTCTCTTCCGCTTTTCCACCTGGAGTAGCTGTTAGCCCAGGGGCCCCTTTCTACATACAGCATCATGGTGCGGGAGTAGTTGAAGTTGCCGGAAATATTGTAGGAGAAATCTCCGATCTTGTTATTATGCGTGATCGTGAATTCCAAACCCTGTACACGATCAGAGTTTAAGTTCTCCTGTGGTAAAGTACCGCCGAAGGTATTGGGTAAAGATACATTCCTGTACTCCAGCAAGCCTTCACGGTCTCTGCGGTACACATCAAATTCAATGTTCAGTTTACCGCGGAACAAACCGAGATCGATACCTATATCTGTTACCGTGGAAGTATTCCATTGCAATTGCTCATTTACGATAGCAGGAGAGGCGGCGCCATTGGTTAAGGAACCGTTCTCAAATTCATACCTGCCACCACCACCTGTGGAGAAACCGGCAATGTACTGGAATGGATTTCCTGCATCATTTCCTACCAGACCATAAGAAGCCCTTATTTTAAGGTTGGAAACAACTGGTAATTTTTCTTTCATGAAAGCCTCTTCTGAAATCCTCCAGCCACCCGTCACCACAGGGAAGAAACTCCATCTTTTGCTGGGATGATAACGATAGGAACCATCCTGGCGGAAGGCAAAATCTATCAGGTATTTCCTGTTATAGTCATAACTGAAACGCCCTACATAAGAAAGGTTAGCGCTTTGACCTTCACCACCGTTATTCTCCTGGCCGGTAGTGCTTGCATTACCGATCTGATCGCCAGTGTAGAATTCATAGAGTCTCTTCAGGTAAGCATCCCTGCTCCAGTTCTGCATTTGCTCAAATACGAGGAGGCCGGTAACATTGTGTTTACCAAACGACCTGATGTAGTTGGCCTGCGCCTGCAAAGTGAGCTGGTTATAGTTGCCGTAGTTATTCGTGATAGCAGCGGTACCTCCCCGTTGCGGACTCACCACATACTCATTATTCACATAGGTAAAGAGCTTATAAGGTCTGGACACATCCTTGGCCTGGTAGCTGGTCATATCATACGCACCAGTGGCACGGAGGCTGAGGCCCTCTACAAAAGGCACTGTATAAGTGAGCGCCAGTGTAGATTGTACATTCCTTGTTACCTGCTGGCCATAACCCGTGATATCCTTGTTGGATAAAGTAAGCGGATTCTGATTGGAAGGTGTTACTACCGCAGGGTACTCCGGATTATTATTAGCATACGGTTTTTCTGTAGGCAGCGTTACACGGGTTCCTTTAAAGATGTTAAAGAAGTTCTCACCCGGCACTACTTTTTTATCATACCGTCCTGCAACAAATAATTCTGCTTTCAGGTTCTTGTGGAGTTCCGTGGTAACGTTGCTGCGCAGGTTAAACCTTTTGTAGTTCATGTCATTACTCCTCAGTAAACTACCTTCATCTGCATACGCAAGGCTCATAAAGTATTGCGTTTTTTCTGATCCGCCTGAAGCAGAAAGGTTATGCTGTTGCTGTGTAGCATGGTCCTTCATCGTTACATCGTACCAGTCTGTGCTTTCATAGCCAGGCACGCCGTCTATCCATTTTTGCAGTTCATCTTTAGTAACGGAAGGAGCACCATTCAGCTTGAAGATGTCCGCATCATTACGCATTTGCATGAACTGAGCGGCATTCGCCATTTTAGGCACATCCGTAGGACGCATGAAACCTACCACACCGGTATAGTTGAAACTGGCTTTGCCGGCAGCACCCTTTTTAGTGGTTACGATCACTACCCCGTTGGCAGCGCGTAAACCATAAATAGCGGCAGAGGCATCTTTCAGGAAAGACACACTTTCAATATCATCCGGATTCAGTCTCTGAAATTCACTTCCTCCGTCGCGGGCAATCCCGTCAATAACAAAGAGCGGTGTACCAAAACCACGGATGTTGATCATGTTATCGAAAGTACCGGGCTCACCGCCTAACTGGCGGATCTGCAAACCGGCAACCTTTCCCTGTAATTTTTGTGCTAAGCTGATATTCGTGGTGGTCTGGATGTCTTTAGCCGTGATATTACTTACCGCGCCGGTAAGTGTTTCTTTTCTCCGGGTACCATAACCTACTACCACTACCTGTTCCAATTGTGCATCGGAAGCAGTGAGAGTTACATTAATAGTGGTTCTGCCATCGATCCTTTCGGTGACAGTGTTCATGCCCAGGTAAACAAAAAATACTTCATTGATCGCGGCCGGAACATTCAAAGAATATTCTCCGCGTGTATTGGTGGTAACCCCTGTTCTTTTGCCAGCGGCATCTGTAGTGAATACACTTACACCAGGTAAGGCAGTGCCGTCCTTGGCGTCAGTCACTTTCCCACTGATGGTTTTCTGTTGTGCCAGGGCACAGAGCGGAAAAATGCTGAGCAGCATCAATAGGTAATAGATTTTTTTCATAACGTTAGTGTTTGGTTGAATTATGGTTATTTCACTGTTCTTGGTTACAGTCGCACATACTATGGCGGTAAAAAATGAGAGAAAGGCATAAGTCGTAATTG
The DNA here is from genome assembly GCF_009647655.1 of Chitinophaga sp. SYP-B3965. GTDB lineage: Bacteria > Bacteroidota > Bacteroidia > Chitinophagales > Chitinophagaceae > Chitinophaga. The sequence goes on from NZ_WJFD01000001.1 coordinate 549,592, forward strand.
TAAATTATGATGGATTAATAATTATTTCGCTGACAGTACTTTCGGATCATAGCTCGCATCGGTACCCCATTGCTTATTGGGTTTGGGCCCCATTTCCAGTTCAAGGTGGCCGCCGTTCACCAGTTGTTCGTGGGTGAAGAAAGGCGTGTTCAGTTCCTTGCCGTTCATCTTTGCACTTTGAATATATTTATTGATCACAGATGATCCCTTTGCCGTGATGCGGAATTGTTTACCGTTGGGCAGATCAATGCTCACTTTACTGAACACAGGACTGCTGATGGTGTACACCGGCAAACCGGGTGTAATAGGGTAGAAGCCCATGGCCGTGAACACCACAAAAGCCGTCATGCCACCACCATCTTCATCACCGGGGATACCAAAGATGTTGTCCTTAAACCATACATCTAAAAGAAAACGTGTGCGCTTTTGTGTTTTCCAGGGCGCATCTGTAAAATTGTAGAGATAAGGGATATGAAAACTTGGTTCATTACCCATAGAGAATTGTCCCACTAAACCCGTAGCATCCGGGAAAGTTCCCTGGAAAGCATATTTGGAACGGCCCAGGTCTTCCCGGTACAGTTGATCCAGCTGTGCTTCAAAACCTTTCTTGCCACCCATTAAACTGATGAGGCCCGGAATATCCTGCTGCACCTGCCATTTATAGGTGTACCCGTTATTCTCATCATAGAATTCCCTGCCGCCCATACCGCCGTCAAACTTTGGATCTATATTGATCCAGTTGCCCTGTATATCCTTTGGCATGAACAGTTGTTTTTGCGGATGCCAGAGTGTTTTGTAATTCTGTCCTCTTGGTGCAAACAACTTTGCATCTTCTTTTTTATCCAGGTCAAGGGCCAGTTGGGAAAGTGCCCAGTCGTCGTAACTATTGCCAAGTGTCACCGCTACGGCTTGTCTCTTTTCAAAAGAATGCACCTGCGGAATGGTTTCTTTTTCACCGGGTTTTAAAGAAGGGAAGTATCCTTTGGCATGGTAATGATCATCCAGTGCTGTTTTGGGTCCGTTGGCCCAGGGCAGCATGGTAGCGTCTGTAGCATTCTTACGCATGCCTTCATATGCTTTGGATACATCAAAGTTCTTTATGCCTTTCCGGTAAGCATCCAGGAACACCACAGAAGAATGGAATCCGTTCATGCAGGCATGATCGCCAAACAATACCGGGAAAGTAGGCATCCAGCCGCTTTGCTCGTACATGTGTACATAAGATTGCAGCATGTCTGCTTCCTGCGCCGGGTTCAGGATCATCCGCAGCGGGTGATGGGCCAGGTAAGTATCCCAGGACCAGTCATCTACATAGAACGGGCGGGTGTCTGTATTGATGCGTTTATTATAACCACTGTAATAGCTGCCATCTTCTGAAATATCCACCATCCTTTCATAACATCTGTAGAGGGCAGTATAGAAAGAACGTTTCTGTGCTTCAGTACCGCCTTCTACTTTGATCTGGGAGATCACACCATCCCAGGTCTTCTTACCATCGTCAGACACCTGCTGGAAAGACCGGCCCTTTAATTCTTCAAAGTTCTTCTTTGCCTGTGCGGCACTCACATAGCTGATAGCATACCTGAACTCAATGTTCTTTGTGGAGGAAGGGAAAGTGATGGTTGCCTTCTTGCCCTGGATGCTGTGAGAAGCAGATGCATTGAACACACCATACATATACACCTTAATATCTCCATGATAAGTTTCCAGTCCGGTTATTTCCGTGGCGGAAGGAAATGTATAGGCTGCCTGCCCATTATTATATACATCCAGCAGCAACGTTTGGGTACCGGTAAAACGGAAGATGCCTGCTTTTTTTGCCGGAGTGAACTCCACCGTTATATCATTATCTACGAGATAAGTACTGTAATACCAGGGCTTCAGCACTTCCAGGTCATGATCGTACGTCATTTTACCTGCAGTGGCAATTGGCTTTAAAGCAAACACCTGGCCTAAACGATGTGATACGATCGTCAACGGAAAACTGGCGATCTGATCATCCAGGTAGTCTTTTCGCTGAGGCGCCATCCGGATCACCTGGTTGGGCAACTGGATCGTAGGCCGGGTAGGTTCCAGTAACTGGCCTACATTGCCAATTGTTGGATCTACATAATCTAGTGGTTGTTGTGCAAGCCCAGCCATCGATAAATGGCACGATGCCAGCAGAAGGAATACAGTTTTCTTCATAACCTGGGAATCATTTCTTTTAATAAGTGGAATCTGTATGCAAGAAACTTAGCATGCACTAACAAAACGGTTAATGAAGTAACTAATAGGGAAATTAATTTTCAAAAAGGTTAGATGGCATTGTAATTCAGTTAGTTGTAGAAGATGGATTTTTCACTTACCTGGGAAATTAGTGCATTAATTAATTGAATATAGTTAAGTGTAGCCACTACACCAATGCGTAAAATCTCAAAATATCTTTATCTTGAACCTTCCCGTTATAGAATTAATGTAGATTGGCCGTATGATCAGGAATCGTCGCGTTTCGACCGAGAAAAATGAGTATTTTGTATGCAAAGAAGCTTTTTGGTCTCCCATGTGGAAAATAATTTGTTGTTTAAGCGCTATCCTCCTCGTCTGCCATGCCGGTTTCAGCCAATCGCATGGCTTAGGCTTTTCAAGTCATGAAGTAGTACCTGAAAAAAGAACCTCCCTTCACCTGACACCTGCAGAAGAGATCTGTTTACATAATGGCACCGAAATTTCGTTCGACCTGCAATTCAGGCCGAACATGGAGACCTATTTCGGTTATATCATGCGCGTGATCACCGGCAACCGCCAGAATATCGACGTGGTGTACAATCAAAGACTGGCCACCTTCAACTTTATCATCGGCGAAACATTTGCCGGCAGCGTGACCATAGACACCCTCCATTTATATGGCGGCTGGAGCAAGTTCAGCGTACGGTTTGATGAACCGCAACAGGAAGCCTCCTTCTATCTCAACGATAAATTCATCTGCAAAGGCAAGGTGAACCTCTATAAAAGCCCCTGCTGCCAGATTTTCTTTGGCACCAATAATTATGAAGGTTACCAGACACTGGACACACCACCCATGAGTGTTAAAGATATCCGCATCCTGGAAGACGGTAAGGTGAAGCATTACTTCCCCTTATCTGAAGTGAGAGGAACAGAGGCGGGAGACAGTGTAGGGAAAAGGATTGCCGTGATCAGGAACCCGGACTGGGTAAAACCACGGCACCAGAACTGGGTATCTGTTAAAACCGCTACTATCAGCGGAAGTCCCAGTGTAGCATTTGATAAACAACAGGAGGTATTATATATCGTATCCAAAGATTCCCTCTTCCGTTTTAGTTTCAAGGACCTTCGTTTTACCGGTGTATCGCTGGCCAAAGACCGCGGGGTTTTACCAGCAGGTAATCAATCTGTTTTTGACAAACGGCTGTATAACTTCTATATAGATCAGCAGAAAGTAAGTACTTATGATACGGCTACACGCACCTGGGACCAGAACTTTGCGACAGGAGAACTCACGGAATACTGGCAGGCCAATAAATTCTATTCTGCTGTAGACACCGCTATTTATATAATAGGCGGATATGGCCAGTTGCAATACAAGAAAAAAGTACAGCGTTATCATATCCCAACCCGGCAATGGGATACCATCGCCGTACAGGGAGATACCTTCATGCCCCGTTACCTGGCAGCTGTAGGTACAAACGCCGCCACAGATACTGCTTACATTATGGGCGGATATGGCAGCAATACCGGAGACCAGGCCATTAACCCAAAGTATAATTACGACCTGATGGCTTACAGCATCCGCAACAGGTCCTTTACACATATCTATCATTTGCCGGAACCTGCCAGCCAGTTCTGCTTTGCCAATAGCCTGATCATTGATCCGGGCAGCCGTGATTTTTATACATTGATCTATCCTACAGATAAATTCAATTCCAAATTGCAGCTTATCAAAGGATCGCTGGAAACGCCTTCCTACCAGTTGATGGGAGATACCATTCCTTATTCTTTTTACGATATCCGTTCTTATGCAGATCTGTATTATTGCCCCATGAGCAAAAAGCTGGTGACAGTAACACTTTATCATGAGAAAGATGACATCACCAGTGTAAAGATCTATACGCTGGACTTCCCGCCAAACCCGGTGGTGGCAGAACCTGCGCCTGCCGGCAAACGGCGTTTTGGTTTCTGGATGTACATTGCCGGCGGCATGGTGATCCTCCTGGTGGCCTTCAGTTTCCGCCGTAAAAAGAAAACAGCCGCGCCTGCTGAACGGGCAGTACTATTGCCCGATGAAGAAGCGCCGGAAGCAGAACCGGAGTTGTCCACCATTTATCTTTTCGGGCAGTTTGAAGTATTTGATAAAAGCGGGAACGACATCACGAAACAGTTCACGCCTTTATTAAAGGAACTGTTCCTGCTGCTGCTCATCTATACTTATAAAGATGGCAAGGGTATTTCTTCAGAAGAACTATACGAAGCCCTGTGGAGTGATAAGTCCGCGAAAGATGCGCGGAACAACTACTCTGTGAACATTGTGAAACTAAAAGCGATCCTGGAAAAGATAGGCGACTGCCACATCGGGCGCGAGTCCGGCAAATGGAAGTTCGAGATCCTCCGGGATTCCATGAAGATAGATTACCAGCGTTATACAGAATGGATGGCGCATAAACCCGCGCTGCAGAAACCTGCCGTGAATGATCTTTTGCAGATCGTACATCGTGGTTCCTTCCTGAAAACCGTTCATTATGAATGGCTGGATGATATCAAAGCAGACATCTCCGGTCAGGTCACAGACCTGCTTCTGCAATACATCACCGTTACAGATCTGCAAAGCGAAGCAGAGTTCATCGTAAAGGTCACCAATGCCATCCTTCATTTTGATAATCTCAATGAAGAAGCCCTGGGGTATAAATGCCGCTGCCTCATTATCTCCGGCCGGCATAAAATGGCGAAGGATACCTATCTCAAATTCGCCAAAGAATACAAGGAAAGTTATGGCCAGGAGTTTGGCCGCAGTTTCACAGAAATAACTTTAGAAGCCTAAACCGCAGATCCCTCTTCATTTACAGCCCTTTTTTGCTAAAATGTTTACCTCACTGAGGCAAAAAATAATTTGCTTTGTTTGAACATTGTATATATGTTTGTACATAGTAGCAATAACTTAACACAACAAAACCTTAGAGTATCAACTGAAATCGCTACAATTCAACTATTTGATCATAGTTTAATTGTATGTACATGACTAGAAGCAATCCACGGAGGAAATCAATCATTTTATCTACACAACTAATCAAAATCAGTCACTTATGAAAAGTGCTTTACTCAGACGACTGCTCTGCATGCTATGTTTGCTGTTTGCCCTGGAAGGGTATGCACAGGATGTAGTGAAGGGAGTCGTTACGGACGCCGTTACGCAAACAAAGATCCCGGGCGTAGCGATCAGGGTTAAGAACAAGACCCTTGGCACTGTATCTGGTGCAAACGGAGAATTTACACTATCCTTAAATGCTGCCACAGATACCATCGTGACCAGCAGCATTGGTTACCTCACACAGGAAATTGCCGTAGCCGGCAGGAATGTGATCAACATCTCCATCCAGGCAGATCCCCATAAACTGGGAGAGCTGGTGGTGATAGGGTATACCACCGTTCGCCGGAAAGACCTCACCGGCGCCGTAGCTTCTATGGGCCCGGAACAATTGACCCGTATGCAAAGTAACAACGTGGTGAGCAGCCTCGTTGGGTTGGCCGGGGTAAGGGCTACAGGTTCTGATGCCGGCAGTATCCGCATCCGCGGTAACCGTTCTGTTGCAGCCAGCAACACACCACTGCTGATCGTAGACGGGATGCCTTATTATGGTTCCCTCAACACCATCGATCAAAATGATATTGCTTCCCTGGATGTACTCAAGGATGCTTCCTCTGCAGCCTTGTACGGATCAAGAGGTGCCAACGGTATCATCGTGATCACCACTAAAAAAGGCATCAAAGGAAAGAGCCGCATCTCTGTAGATTCTTATGCAGGGGTAGGCAAATATTACTGGGGTAATCTCCGCAATATGAATGCGGCAGAATACATCCAGTTTAAAAGAGATGCCAACAGGGCTGCAGGTATCTGGAACTCCACTGCAGATGATTCCAAGATCTTCTCTTCCGTGGAACTGGATAAACTGGGCGAGGTGGATAATAACTTTGCCAAAGATTATTACAACAAACTCGGCTTCCAGACCAATACTACGGTCACCTTTACTTCCGGAAGTGAAAGAGGCTCACAGAAGATCGCCTTCAACTACCTGAATAATAAAGCGCGGGGAGATAACATGTCTAAATACGACCGGTTCATTCTTTCCACAGATCATGATATGCAGATCCGCAGGAATATCCGCATCGGTTTATCCAGCCGCCTTTCTTATGAAAAGCAACAGCAGGAACCGGGCAGCTTTGGATACCGCCTGTTCCGTTTCATTCCTACAGTAGACCTGTATGATGAGAACGGTGAACTGATCGCTTTCCCTATCGGGGATTCATTGCTCAAAAATCCTTTCCTGGATGAGAACAGGGATGCATGGGATTCTCAATCTTCTGCCTACCAGGCTTTCATAAAAGCTTTCATTAGCATCGACCTGATGCCCGGCCTGAATTTCAGAACCAATGTTTCCATGGACCAGGTGTTCACAGATGCAGGATCTTATGTAGATAACCGTTCTGCTGTATTCGCAGAGGCATTGAACCAGGCTTCGGTGAGCAATGGTAAAAGCTCCCGTTATGCCATGAACAGTATCCTGAACTATAAGAAAACATTCGGTGATCATTCCATCGATGCATTTGGTGTGTTTGAATTACAGGAGAGCAGAAGTTTGAGTAACAGCGCTTCCGGCAGCGATCAGGCACTGGCGCAATACAAATGGTTTAACATCGATGCGTTAACGCAGAATAAAACGATGGCCAGTGAGTTTGTGCGTTCTCAGCAACTGTCTTATGTAGGCCGTGTACAGTATGGTTATAAAGACCGCTACATTCTTACCGGAACCATGCGTTATGATGGTGCATCACAACTGGCACCACGCAATCGCTGGGATTATTTTCCCTCCATTGCTGCTGCATGGAATATCAGTGAAGAACCTTTCTTCAACGTAAAACCAGTTTCCAATCTTAAAGTAAGGGCGAGTTATGGTTTAACTGGTAATAATGCTATCAGTCCGTATGCCACTTATGGCGCGGTATTGAGCCGTTACGTAGTCTTTGGCGGATCAACGGGAGATGTACCTTATCCTACATTGGAACCTGATCAGTTAGGGGTGGAAACCCTGAAATGGGAGAAAACAAAAATGCTGAACGTGGGTGTTGATTTCGGATTGTTCGAAGATCGTATCACCGGTAGTGTTGACTTCTATAAATCCAAAACATCAGACCTGCTGAACAGGCGTAAACTGCCCTATACCACAGGTTTTAATAACGTATGGGCCAACATAGGCAAATCACAGAACACCGGTATTGAGATCACCCTGAATGCAGTGGCCATAGATCAGAAAGATCTGCGCTGGAGCCTGGGCCTTAACTTCTATCATAACAAAGAAGAACTCACGGAACTCTATGATCCCCGTTTAACGAAAGATATCCAGAACGGCTGGTGGGTAGGTTACCCGGTGAATGGTGTTACGTTCGATTATGTAGCCGCGGGTATCTGGCAAACCAATGAAGCACATATTGCTGCTATCTACGGTCGGAAACCAGGTGAGATCAAAATAACAGACCTGGATGGCGATGGCGCTATTACAGGAAATGACCGTAAGATCATTGGTACAGAACGCCCTACATTGGGATCTTCCCTCACTACCACCCTCAACTTCCACAACTTTGACCTCATGCTGGATGTGTATTCTGAAATAGGCGCTTTAACACGCGATGACTGGAGTACTACCCGCTGGGCAGGGGACATGGGCCGTTTCAATGCTGCGAAGATAGATTACTGGACACCGGATAATCCTTCCAATAAATATCCGCAACCACTGGCCGGCAGAAGCTCGCTCGATTATATCTCTGCTATCGGTTATTACAAGAATGATTTTGTGCGCCTGCGTAACGTAACGCTGGGATACACTTTCACTAAACTGATCCCCACAGCAGAACGTGCCCGGATCTATGTATCTGCGGCAGAACCTTTACGCTACTGGCGTTATACGGCAGAGGGCGGACTGGCCGATAAGGAAGTGATTTATAATGTAGGTTTTAACCTGACTTTTTAAAACAGGAAGCATGAAAAAGTTATCACTATTATATGCATGTTTGTTTTTGTTATCATTTTCAGCATGCAAGAAATACCTGGATGAAGAATCTTATGGCGCTACAACGCAGGTATTCAAAACAGAAGAAGGCGCCATTACTTTGCTGAACTCTTTATATGACCGTTTGCGGTTGATGGGATATGGCAGTGGTAACCTGGGTTACATGACGGAGAGCGGAACAGACATCTGGTTACGCGGCGGCGGTAACGGCAACGTGCAGTTAACAGAATACCGTACGCTGGATGCACAATTCGGCCTGAACGGTAATATGTGGAACCACTATTACAAAGGTGTGTGGAATGCCAATTATTTCCTGGAGCAGGGGCAGAAGATCACCTGGAAATCAGAAGCTACAAAGAACCAAAAGATGGGAGAGGCCTTAACGTTAAAAGCGTATTTCCTTTTCTTCATCGTGAATACCTGGGGTGGTGTACACTTACCTAAAACAACAGATTATAACGAAGGTTTAATAGCTGCACGCAGTACAGAAGAAGAATTCTATACAGAAATACTGAAGTGCCTCAATGATGCAGTGACCATGGTAGCGCCAACCGCTACAGAAACCGGTCGTATTACCAAACCGGTAGTGGAAGCATTCCTTGCGCGTGTGCATTTATACCACAAGGATTGGGATAAGGTGATAGAATACAGCACCAATGTGATCAAGAATTATAACTACGCCCTCATCCCTCAATGGAAAGACCTTTGGAATGCAGGTCTGGACCGCAGCAAGGAATTCATATGGCAGGTGAACTGGGGGAAAGATAAAAGCTTTAACCAGGCAGGCGCTAACTTCTGGTTCCAGGCTTTTTCTCCTTTCATTGACCAGTTCCCCGGCATACAAACAGAATTGATCTGGACGGGTTATGGTGGTGTGCAAATGGTAGCATCCAAATTCTACCTGGGCCTTTTTAACCAGCAGGCAGATGCGCGCTGGAAAGATGGTTTCCAGACAGTATGGTATTATAACAAACCCACTAATAAACTGCCTTTGCAGGTAACACCTTATGTGGATACAGCCTTGTTCTTTGTGCCTTATGTATTCTCGGCAGCAGACAGGGCAAGGGCGGTGAACCGTTATACCGCGAAGGATGTGAATGATCTTTACAGTGCAAATGGCATCCCTAAAGACCCTAAAGTATTCATCGGTTTTAAAAAGTTTGATGATCATACCCGGCCGGGTGCGTTATCTACAGAGAACAGCGCGGAAGATTATTCCGTGATCCGCCTCGCAGATATTTACCTGATGCGGGCTGAAGCTTATATCATGAAAGGGCAGACAGGCCTTGCTGCAGACGATGTGAATGTGATCCGTGACCGTGCTACGATACCCGGTCATGAAATAGAAATGGATGTAGATGCTTCCATGATGACGGTGGATTTTATCCTCGATGAACGTGCCCGTGAACTGGGTGGTGAAATGATGCGCTGGTTTGACCTCAAGCGTACCAATACACTGATCACCAGGGTAAGGTCTTACAATCCGGAAGCCAGCGCTTACATCCAGCCATTCCATATGCTGCGCCCTGTGCCGCAGAGCCAGTTTGATGGTATGCCTGATCCTTCCACACTCGGCCAGAATGCGGGGTATGGTTTCTAATATCAAAACTTTCCAACATGAAAAAGATACTATTTATACTGCTTGTACTTTTCACCGCCTGTAAAAAGGATGAAACTCCTTCCGCCCTCAAGAATGACCTGGTGAGTATCATCGCGTCTACAAAAGAACTGATCGAAAAAACAGTAGAGGGAACGGAGTTGGGAATGACGGCCCCCGGCTCTAAAGTTACCCTGCAAACGCAGGTGGACTGGGCCAACTTCATCCTGCAAAACTCGGGTACAGATACAGCTTATTCCAATGCAAAGAAGAAACTGGAACTGGCTATTACTGCATTCAACAATAACAAAGTAAAAGCCGGTGTGCCTAAATTTGCGAACGGCGCTTACTTTGACCTGGGCACATTGAAAACGCTGGTGCCGGATGTGAAGTCCTTCACCATTGAATGTAAGGTGAAACTCACAGACCTCAATACAGACGGTACCGCCAGCCTGGGCAGTTTTATTACCTGTGATGATGGAACAACAGGCATCCTGATGCGCTATACCAAAGCAGGTAAAGTAGAATGTTACGTGAACGGTGGTTCCTGGTTTGGCGCGGGTACAGCTAATAACGCGGTACAGGTGAACGTATGGCACCATATTTCATTTACCTTTAATGGTACCACTATCAAAGTATATATAGACGGTGTGGAAGCTGCTACGGCTACTTCCGGCACAGTGATCACACCAAAAACAGTGGAAACCTCACCCTTTTTTATGGGCATGTCCCGCAACTTCCAGTTTAGTTCAGGAGATCAGCGGGCCATGCATGGAAACATAAAGGATGTACGTTTCTGGAAAGTACCTTTAACCGCCGCAGAGGTCCTTAATAACAAGGATAAGGTATTGACAGGAACAGAAACAGGCATCGTGGCATATTGGCCTTTTGACCTGAACCTTGGGTTAACGGTGAAAGATAAGACAGGCAATTTTTCAGCAGCAGGTACGAACGTTACCTGGGAATAAAAGAGAATAACTATGAGTAAGAAAAGTTTGTTGTTGCTGGCAGGCATTTGTTGTTTTACAATAGCAGCTGCACAGAACGTGTATACAGGCATTGAACTGCAACCTACGGTAGCTTATTTAAAAAATGGCAACCGGATGGTGCGCCTGCTCTTTCATGGTGGCAACAGTTATGCAAAAGCAACGGTGCGGATGGATTTTAACGGACTGAAGGACAGTGTGCTGATACCAGCCAGTGAAAAAGGAATAGCAGTATTTGAACTGCCTTTGCCTGGTGGGCCGGTAAACAGGGAAACACAATTGTCCGTACAGGTAACAACTGATGGCAGAACTTATAACGGCCGCTGCATGGTAGCGCCCACACAAAAATGGAAAGTATACCTGCTGCCGCATTCGCATGTGGACATTGGTTATACCAATGTGCAGGCGAAGGTGATGAAGATCCACCTGGATAATATTGATGAAGCCATCAAGATCGCAAAGAAAACGGAGCAGTATCCGGAAGGCGCGCGTTTCAAATGGAATACAGAAGCTTTCTGGGTAGTGGACCATTACCTGGCGGGTGCAGATGAAGCAAAGAAGAAAGCGTTCTGGGAAGCCGTGAAGAAAGGCTGGATCAATATTGACGGGGCATATGCCAATATCAATACCAGTATCACAGATTCCCGCCAATTGATGCAGATGTTCCATTCAGCCGTGAAAACCGCAAAAGAGCATGGTGTGGAAATTCATACCATGTTCCAGGGAGATGTACCCGGTGCTTCATGGGGTTTATCCAGCCAGGCAGATATCACCGGTATAAAGTATTTCTGGGGCGCACCCAATGCCGGAGACCGCATCGGTAATTCCTATAAGTGGCGGGACAGGCCTTTCTACTGGTTATCGCCCGGAGGGCAGAAATTGCTTTACTGGCAAAGTTCTCCTTACTCTATCGGGTATTCCCTGAAAGGCAACAAGATCCCTAACTTCTTTACCGTGGAAGATCCTTTGCCTTTCTATACCGGCAAACCTTCTGAGAACTTCCTTAATCCATTCCTCTTTAATTACCTGGGAGAGCTGGATCAGAAATTATTCCCTTACAACATGACCATCCTCACCTGGGCTATGAGTGATAATGCACCCATTGATCCGGAGTTGCCGGATGCCGTGAAGGAATGGAATGAACGATATTCTTCCCCGCAGCTGGTGATCACTTCCACGAAAGATTTCTTTCATGATTTTGAGAAAGCGTATGGCGATAAAGTACCTGTAGTATCCGGTGACTATACAGAATACTGGACGGATGGTATTGCTTCCGCAGCAAGGGAAACGGGCATCAACCGTAACAACTCAGACAGGTTGCTGCAGGCAGAAGCGATCTGGGCATTGCGTAATAAAAAAGCATTCCCTGCAAGCGATTTTGATACGGCCTGGAACAATGTGCTCATGTTCAATGAGCATACCTGGGGCGCGCATAACAGCGTATCTAATCCTGAGGATCCCAAAGCCATTGCGCAATGGAGTTACAAACAGGGATTTGCACTCACCGGCCTGGCGCAATCAAAGGACCTGCTGGCAAAAGCAGCCGCTTCAGACGCCGTTGCTAATGGCATAGATGTATATAATACATTAGGACAGGAGCGTACAGATGTTGTGTTGATCCCTGCGGAACAAAGTAAAGCAGGAGACCTTGTAAAAGATGTGAACGGCAAGAGTGTTCCTTCCCAGCGTTTAAGCACAGGAGAACTGGCGGCGCTGGTAAAGATCGCTGCGTTTTCTAAACAACGTTTTACCATTCATAGCGGCAAGGCTTATGTGGGAGAACGTGCTACAGTGAGCGCCACTACTTTACAGAATAAATTCTACTCGATAAAGCTGGATGAGAAAACCGGCCACATCATCAGCCTGGAAAAAGCAGGACGTAACCTTGCAGATTCCGGTGGATTGAACCAATATACTTACCTGCCGGATGCAGCGAAAGAGAAGATCCAGTTTGCCGGCCCGGCAAAGATCACGATCAAAGAGAAGGGACCATTGGTGGTAAGCCTTGAAGCAGTTTCCGACGCACCCGGCGCTAATGCGCTGAGCCGGGAAGTGAGGCTGACAGCAGGAGTGGACCGTGTGGAGATCATCAACACACTGGATAAAAAAGCAGTACCTGCAAAAGAAGGGGTGGATTTCGCATTTCCTTTCAAGGTACCTGGCGCGCAGGTGCGGTATAATATTCCATGGGGCAGTATCGCGGCAGAAGAAGATCAGTTGCAAAATGCTAATCGGAACTGGTATTCCGTACAACGTTGGGTAGATGTATCGAATAAAGAGTTTGGCGTTACCTGGTCCAGCCTGGATGCACCATTGTTTGAGATCGGTACACAAACGAGTGCAGGATTGCTGGGCGGTTTAACCCGTTCCCCCAAATGGATCAGTTACATGGAGCAAAGTCCGGCTATCTATTCCTGGGTAATGAACAATCTCTGGCATACCAATTTCCGGAGAGACCAGGAAGGGGTGACTGTTTTCCGTTATTCCCTGCAGGTGCATGATGCGTATGATGTAGCCGCTGCTAATCAGCGTGGTTTAAGTAATCATCGTCCCCTGGTGGCAACACCGGCAGCAGGCCCTGTGGTTGAATCACTTTTCTTTTCCATTGATGGCAAAGCCGTGTATGTGGAAAGCATTAAACCTGCAGCAGATGGGAAAGGTGTAATGGTGCAACTGGTGAATACACAGGAACAGCCTGCCGTGGTAACCTTAAAAGGAAAAACAGCGGCGATCAATATTTGGTCAAGTAATATGCTGGAAGAATATAACAAGAAACTGGAAGATCGTGTTGAATTACCGGGCAAGGGTGTCATCATGATACGTGTAGAAACTAAATAAGAAAAATGTCGAACATTAAGGAGGAAAACAGGCGGGTTGCTGTGCAGCCGCTTTTACCGGTGCAATTGAACGGGAGTTTAACAGGCGCATACGATATCTACCCCAGGCACACACTGGGGAAAGGGAAGGTGCATGCAGATTACGAAGGATTAGTGGAATGGATGCTCCTGCAAAAGGAGGTATGTATAGATGGTTATACTGGGATCTTGTGGGATGAGTTATACGAAACTTTACAGTTGGCATTTAACCGCAGAGGCGTTTCCGTGGTGTGGCATTTTGCAAAAGATGCGATGAAGGAGGAAGAAGAGATCAATGCGATGATAGCGCCTTTCTTAGGAGAGGAGGGGAGTGTTTGGGGAACGCGCACCCATCTGCGGCTGAAGGATTTTTTTAAACTGAAGGAACATACTGTTACAAGTGCCTTACATATCATTATAGGCACCGGCGCAGCACTGTTAAATGAAAAAGCCCCGGTGATCTACCTGGACCTTCCCAAGAATGAATTACAATACCGCATGCGTGCAGGCGTAAATGCGAACCTGGGCAGCAGCTCAAGTGAAGCTTTTGCAGACATGTACAAGCAGGCATACTTTGTGGATTGGGTGATCCTGAATGCGCACAAACAATCTTTGCTGCCACGCATCCGGATCTTTGCGGATACACAGCGCGGGGAATCCATAACATGGGCGATGGCGGAAGACCTGCTGGAGGGGATAGACAATGTCTGCAGGGATACTTTCCGCGTTCGCCCATGGTTTGAACCCGGCGCCTGGGGAGGGCAATGGATGAAAGAAAAGATCCCCGGCCTCTCGCAGGAAGCAGTGAACTTTGCCTGGTCTTTCGAAATGATCGTGCCGGAGAACGGCGTAGTATTTGAAAGCGATGGATACCTGCTGGAAATGCCTTTTGAATGGCTGATGTTCCTGCAGCATAAAGCCATCCTTGGCAAACATGCATCCATCTTCCGGTATGATTTCCCTATCCGTTTTGATTTCCTGGATACTTTCGATGGCGGAAATCTTTCCATTCAATGTCATCCTTCCTTATCTTACATCCGGGAACACTTTGGCGAAACCATTACACAGGACGAAACCTATTACATCCTGGATTGTAAAGATGATGCGAAAGTATACCTCGGATTCCATGAAAATATTGATCCTGCTGCCTTCCGGGCAGACCTGGATAACAGTGTGAAGTTCTCTCAACCGGTGAACATCAGGCAATATGTGCAGGCCTTTAAAGCCAGCAAACATGCCCTGTTCCTGATACCTAACGGCACCGTACACAGTGCCGGTGCAAACAACCTGGTATTGGAGATCAGCGCCACGCCGTACATCTTTACATTTAAAATGTACGACTGGCTGCGGCTGGGTCTGGACGGAGAACCAAGGGCCATCAATATTGAACATGCATTCCGTAACCTGCAATTCAGCAGGCAGGGCGCTGCAGTGGAGAAAGAACTGATCTCCGTACCGGCTTTGCTGGAAGAGGGAAAAGACTGGCAACTGATCCATCTGCCTACACACCGGGAACATTTTTATGATGTGCAGCGCATTGAACTGGATACCACGGTTAGTTTTGAAACAGCACAAACCTGTTTAGTGATGATGCTGGTGGAAGGAACTTCCATCTCCATCAAAACAGCAACAGGTGCAGAAAAGGTATATCACTATGCAGAAACATTTGTGATACCGGCAGACGCTGCAACGTATACCATCACTAACCTCGGCAAAGGCCGCGCGAAAGTGATCAAAGCATTTCTGAAAGAAGAACATCCTGTTTTTAGTAATATCATGTATGAATAGATCCTTCCTCGTTATGACCACGATGGTAGCCTCCCTTGGAGGTTTCCTGTTTGGGTTCGACATGGCCGTGGTGTCCGGCATTTTACCTTTCGTGCGGGTGCAGTTTGGTTTGTCTGCTTTGCAGGAAGGGTGGTTTGTATCATCCGCACTGGCAGGCTGTATCCTGGGCGTGATCTTTTCCAGCGACCTGAGCGACAGGCTGGGCCGGAAGAAATTACTGTTCATTGCCGCCGCTTTATTCCTGCTGGCAGCCATTGGTTGTGCTTTGTTTGCGGACCTTTCCTGGCTCATTACCGCCCGTATCCTGGGAGGTGTGGCCGTAGGGATCGCTTCCACCGTAGTGCCTTTATACTTATCTGAAATAGCGCCGGATGATAAAAGAGGAAGGCTGGTTACCTATTACCAGCTGGCAGTGACCATTGGGATATTAGTAGCTTATCTCAGCAATGCCATGTTGCTCAACTATGCACAAGTACATGCACAAAGCGCCACGGGCAGTTTGATGGAATGGTTATTTGTGAAAGAGGCATGGCGCGGCATGTTTGGTGTGGGCGTGATACCTGCAGTATTATTCCTGATAGGATTAACACAGGTGCCAGAAAGCCCGCGCTGGTTGCTGAGAGAAAAACAAACCAGCGGCAACTACAAAGCACTATTTGCGCCGGACATAAAAAGGGCCATGCTGATAGGTATCCTGTTGCCACTCTTCTCACAGTTCAGCGGCATCAATGCTATCATTTATTACGGCCCCAGCATCCTGCATGATGCAGGTATTACGTTGAGTAATTCTTTCATCAGCCAGATCATCTTTGGTGCAGCCAATGTATTCTTCACCATTTTCGCGATATGGAAAGTAGACAGCCTGGGCAGGCGGCCATTGTATCTCTGGGGTACTGCGGGTGCAGCTGTGAGCCTGGCTTTAACAGGCATCTGTTTCTTTACGGGCGCTACCGGTTTACCGTTATTGCTTTGCGTGATGAGCTTCCTGGCTTTCTTTGCCTTCTCAATAGGACCGTTGAAATTTGTGATAGCCGCAGAGATCTTTCCTGATCATATCAGGGCAAGGGCATTGTCTGTAAGCATTATGGTGATGTGGCTGGCAGATACGCTGGTAGGGCAGATCACGCCCTTGCTGCTGCATGCTTTTGGTACAGCGCAAACCTTCTGGTTCTTTGCTGCTTTCTGCGTGCTGGCATTCATCACGGTATATAAATTATTACCGGAAACAAAAGGACAATCTTTCGAAGAGATACAAAGAACAATCAGGCATATATGAGCGTATTGGGTGTAGATATAGGTGGTTCACATATTACCACAGCGTTGATAGATCTGCAAAGCCGGAGTTTAGTGCCCGGTACTTATCACCGGGAACGGGTGAATGGGAAAGGCACTGCAGCAGAGATCATCAGCAGCTGGAGTGCAGTGATGCAGCAAAGCATGCAGGGTACACACAAAGTAGGTATTGCCATGCCGGGGCCGTTTGATTATGCCGCAGGTATTTCTTTGATACAGGGATTGGATAAATATGACGCGTTGTATGGTTTGCCGGTGAAAGCCCTGTTGGCAGAAGCGTTAGGCATACAGCCGGAAGATATCATCATGAACAATGATGCCGCCTGTTTCCTGCAGGGAGAACTTTTCAATGGTGCCGCAAAAGGGCAGCGCAATGTGTTAGGGCTTACACTGGGTACAGGTTTTGGTTCTGCTGTGGCCACAGAGGGGCATGCGGAGGATGCATCTTTCTGGTGCCGTCCATTCCTGGCATCAAGGGCAGAAGATTATTTCAGTACAAGATGGTTTATAACGCGGTATGAAGCATTGAGCGGTATGAAAGAAGAAAATGTAAAGAACATTGCAGCGCTGGCAGATACATCCGCAGCGGCGGCAGCCGTGTTCCGTGAATTCAGTGCTAATCTTTTGATGTTCCTTCAGACCATAACACCGCAGCCATCCATGATCGTGCTGGGTGGCAATATATCCCATGCACATGCGCTTTTCCTGAAAAGCCTGCAGTTGGAAGGTACACAGATCGTTTTATCAGAACTGGGGGAGAAAGCAGCACTGCTGGGTGCTGCGAGTTACTGGGGTTAACGCCTGCTTTCTACAGCATACACAAAACTGTCTGCCCGGTAGTAACCAAGATTATATTCAATCGGGCGTTCTCCCTGGTCAAATACATACCGTTTGCGGAAGAGGATAGGATTGCCATTATCTACGTTGAGCTTGGAAGCAATGAAAGTATCTGCAGCAGTAGCGCTGATCTCTTCTTTGGATAAAGTGGCAATCACAGAATGATCTTTTTCAAAGATCTCATAGAGCGGGCGCCTGAAATCTTCTTCGCCGGTTAAGCCAACACGGGGATGAAAGTAAGAGATGAAATAAACGAAGGGCCATTCAGGTTTACCCCTGAGCCTTTCCAGTTTCAGGATCTTTTTATCCGTTCCTATTTCGAAGAAGTTGGCAATCTTTTCATCCGGGTAAACCCAGGTAAGATGCATTTCATAATCTTTGATCACAATGCCGCGTGCTTTCATTTCCTGGGAAAAGCTCAGCCAGTTCATGGATTTGGAACTAACTGCCATTTCTGCCACTTTAGTGCCTACGCCTTTTTTCCTGATCAGAAGGCCCTCGTACACGAGTTTGTTGAGCGCCATCCGGAGGGTGGACCTTGAAATGGCCAGTTGCTTGGAGAGATCTACTTCATTGGGTAACATTTTCCCGTTCTGATATTCCTCTTCCACTATCAGTTTGCGCAACAACTCTTCTGCCTGGATGTGTAGCGGGGTATGGCTATTGTGATTGATCTTCAATTTCATGACGCTGTATTGATCGTGCAAAACTATTGCTTTTTCGATATAAATGTCTATATGTTTAAACAAAACATTTGCTATGAGAACAACAAGTCTGCTGGTGGCTATGCTAGCCCTATTAAACCTGCAATGCTCCAAGGGTGATAACACCCGTACTCCCGGGCCTGGTACACAGGAACCACCGGGTACGCCTGCTAAGACCTGGAAGGAATCCTGGTTTCAGCATACAGAACTATTGACCCGTGTTTACTATGATGATGATGTAGCAGTTTATTATGACAAGGATGTAGACACGAGTATTAAATGGACCTATAAATACATGGGAGATGTATGGCGTTACACAAAGAAAACCTATGGCGGCCATGGTAAAGATCAACGCCTCTATGCCATATTCCATACCAACAAACTGGGCGGTGGCCATCCCGGTTATTATTATGATGTTTCACATGGTTATCGTAATACTATAGACTGCGGTGCGGGCCCCTGGTTAACACAATCCGGCAACAGCATTGACCTGCCCACACATGAAGTATTTCATATTGTGGAATCCACTTCTTTCAATACGAAGGGCTCTGTAGGTAATGGTGCACAGTTGTGGGGCGACAGTAAGTTTGCGGAAATATTCCAGTATGATGTATACCTGGGGTTAGGGCTTACGGCAGAATCGCAACGCTGGTTCAACCATGTGAACCAGGTGTCTGACAATTTCCCCAAAGCAGGCGCCTTCTGGTTCCGGGACTGGTTGTATCCCATTTACAGGGATTATGGCGGAACGGAAGTACTGGTGCGTTTTTTCAAACTACTATCAGAGAACTTTCCGAAGGATGCAGATAACAAGTACACCCGCCTCATGAACTGGGGGGAGTTTGTACACTTCTTCAGTGGCGCTGCCAGAACAGATCTGAAAGCCCTGGCCACTACGGCGTTCGGATGGCCGGCCGGCTGGGAGCTGGAATGGAAGAAGGCAAAAACGGATTTCCCGCGTATCACTTACTGAAAAAAAACAGCAATGGCAATCGCGGATTGCCATTGCTGTTATAAAATCTTTTACGAAAAAGGAGGAAACTTAAATATAGTTGTACATTGGGCTAACATTGCACAGATCAACGTTTTATAGTGTAGTCTGCTATTAGCTCTTTAAATATATTTAATGTCAGCCACCGTACCTCATCACATTATTGCCATAGGCGCTTCTGCAGGAAGTATGGAGGAGATCAATTCCTTTTTTGACCATACCCCTTTAGATGGTGTGTGTTACGTGATCATACAACATCTTTCCCCTGATTTTAAAAGCCGCATGGTGGAATTACTGGCCCGGCATAGCAAATTAGTCGTAAAAGAAGCAGCGCATGGTGAACAGGTAAGCTGCAATGAGGTATACCTTATCCCTAACGACAGGTTTATGACCATCCAAAACGGACGGTTGCATTTAACAGATAAAGCAGCAGAGAAAGCCCCGCATCTTACCATCAATTTCTTTTTCAAGTCCCTGGCAATTGATTGCGGCAGCAAAGCTATTGGGGTTATCCTTTCCGGCCTGGGAATGGATGGTACGGAAGGTATTAAAGCAATTAAAAAGGCGGGAGGGATGGTGATAGCGCGCAATCCGGAAAGAACGGCCTTTGGCAGTATGCCTTCCAATGCCATTGCTACCGGCCTTGTGGATTTTATCTTAGAACCCGCATTAATGCCACATACCATTGAAGATTACATCAAATATGGCGGCGATTACTTCCTGGATAATAAGGAAGATGAGAAAAATATAATTGCTATTGTGGACTTTATTAAAGAGAAATCTCCCCTTGACTTTACGGATTACAAACATACTACCATACTCCGGAGAACTAAAAGAAGGGCTGCCGGTAATAATATCACCTCACTGGAGCGTTACCTGGACTTTTTAAAAGAAACACCGGAAGAAGTATCGGCGCTGGCGAAGGATTTCCTGATCAGTGTTACTGCATTTTTCAGAGACCCGGAAGCTTTTGAGCTGATCCGGCAGAAAGTAATACCGGACATCCTTCAAAAACTAACCCCCGGAGAAGAGCTTAAAATTTGGGTGGCAGGCTGTGCCACAGGGGAAGAAGTGTATTCCATGGCTATCCTCATAGCAGAACAGTTAACGGGGAAATTGAGTGATACAGTGGTGAAGATCTTTGCTACTGATATTGACAGCACAGCATTGGTACATGCAGGCAAGGGGCTCTATAATACCGCCGTCATAAAACATATTTCCCCCGAACGCCTTGAAAAGTTTTTTATCAGGACCGGAGATGGCTATAAAGTAAAACCTGAAATAAGAAAGATGGTGATCTTTGCCCAGCACGACCTGGTAAAGAACCCGCCTTATTGCAATATGCACTTTATTGGCTGCCGTAACCTGCTCATTTATATGACGCCGGTGCTGCAGAAGAAAGTATTTTCCATGCTGCTCTTTGGGCTTAAAAAGGATGGATACCTGTTTTTAGGCTCCAGTGAAAACCCAATGCCCATCATTAAGAACCTGCAGGAAATAGATAAAACCTGGAAGATCTATAAGAACCTGGATATAAAACGGGATGTACGTTTTGATAATTTTTCTATCCCTCAGCCGGGAGATATAAAGCGTACGCCATCTATTTCTATCCGGAACATCATGCCTCAAAGCATGGGGAATGCTTTAGAGGAAGCCATGAATGATACCCTTGTTAATGAAATGGATTGCCTCGTGATCTGTATTGATGAGAATAAACAGGTTTTTAAATCATATGGGAATACAGCAAAATACCTTTTACAAAAGAATTTTAGTTTAGATCTGCTGGAACTGTTGCCCAAACCAATGGCCATAGCATTTAATGCACTTTGTGTAAGGGCTTTAAGAATTAACGGGAAGGCAGCTGTAGGAGGAATTGAAATAATTAACGACGATGTGGCAATGAATGTACGGATGTCCGTAACACCACTGGTGCAGGAAAAAGGTGCAGGTGATTTTTTGATGATCACCATTTGTGAAGATCACGCAGTTGCACTGAAAGAAAAGGTTTCCATTAGTGAGGAAACATTCCTTGCCCAATATACACTGGACCTGGAGAGAGAATTGAAAGAACTGAAAGGTAAATTGCATGCTGCTTATGAGCAGCTGGATGCATCTTATGAAAACATGCAATCTTTTAATGAAGAATTACTTTCCGCCAATGAAGAGATGCAAAGTACCAATGAGGAGATGCAATCTGTGAACGAAGAGCTGGATACCATTAATTCAAACTATCAGATCAGGAATAAAGAATTGCTGGAAATTAACGATGATCTGAATAATTACTTCAGAAGTAATATAAACGGGCAGTTATTTATTAATAACGACCTGCTTTTAATGAAGTTCTCTCCCGGCACCTTAAAGCAGATCAATTTGCTGGAAACAGACATTGGCAGACCTATCAGTAATATTTCAACAAACATTAAATTTGAAACACTGGTAACCGATATCCAGGAGGTGCTTTCCCAGGGCGGCGTTATAACGAAAGAGATAGAAACAAACGATGGTAAATGGTACCAGGTGATGACCATGCCTTATGTGCGGCAGGCGGATAATAAGAATAATGGCGCTATTGTTACCTTTAATGACATCACTGAATTAAAAAGCACACAACTTAAACTGGATGCAAGGAATGAATCGCTGCTGCGTATAAATGCAGACCTCGATAATTTTGTGCATGCCGCATCTCATGATCTGCTGGCCCCGCTCAGTAATATTGAGGAAAGTATAGGCGTGATGAACCTGATCCGGATCGTTGATCCCGAACTGAAAGATTTTTTAGACATTATTGATATATCTGTTAAAAAATTCAGGACGCTGATCATTGATATTGCCACCATTGCCAAAATGGAGAGCGATATGATCACCATGGAAATGGTAGATATGCATGAGATCATCAACAATATTGAATGGAGCCTGGATAATAAGATAAGAGACGCCCACGCGACCATAAACCGGTATCTGGATATTGATAAGATCCTGTTCTCGAAGAAGAACCTGCGGAGTATACTATACAATCTCATTTCAAATGGCATAAAATTTAAAGGGGGGCAGCGGCCTGTATTAAATATTTATACAAGAAAGGAGCAAGACAATATTGTGCTGACCGTAGAAGACAACGGGATTGGGATCGATGAGCAGTATCTTGACAAAATATTCGATATGTATGGCCGTATCCATACTGATATTGACGGTAACGGCATTGGCTTATACCTTGCCCGGAAAATAGTAGATGCTGCCAATGGCAAGATCACCGTGGCCAGTGAACCCGGAAAGGGCACTAAGTTCCATATTTATTTCAAAATAGCGGAAGAATTGGCCTAAAGGGCCATTCCCTGTATCAGCAGCATCTTTTCAATGGAAGCTTCTTTCAGGTGCAGGAACTTTACACGTTCCTTATCTGCTTTGAAGGCTTCAAAATCTTCTTCACTATTAAATGTAGCCAGGTGTACTTCATATGGAAGTTCATCTGGCTGTATTATATAGTTCTCCTGTGTTGGCCGTATGCGAAAGAGCATGCGGCCATTATATTTTGCCACAATGGGGATAGCCACCTTTTCAAATTCATCGAAAATGGCTTCCTGCCCGGGCTTTACATAAATGAGCTGGGTAATATAGATCATAAGAGTACTAAGGTAAATGAAATCCGCTTTTTTTTGATATGTTTACAACCGCCAATAAAGAGCTAAAATTGCGTAATAAGGTTGTAGATATCAGTGAACCACTCTTGCAGCAAGTTTCAGAAGGCAGTGAAAGCGCTTTCCGAAAACTGTTCCATCAATATGCAGATCACCTTCACACCTACATCTGGCAGCTCACCAAATCAAAAGAACTGTCAGAAGAGGTAGTGCAGGATATCTTTCTCCAGATCTGGATGGCCCGTGAAACCCTCTCCGGTATACGGAACTTTCGTACTTATCTTTTTGTGATCACCCGCAATCATGCACTGAACGCCCTGAAAAAAATAACCAGGGAAAGAAAACGCCAGGATGAATGGGAGCAGACCCTCCATATGGAATGGGAGGCGGAGGATATAGAGGCCGGCCTGAGCATCGTGGAGGAAGCCATTGAGCAATTGCCTGCCCAGCAGCAAAAAGCCTGGCTCCTGAGCCGCAAACAGGGCAAAAAGTACCAGGAAATAGCGGAAGAAATGAACCTCTCCCGGGAAACGGTTAAAAAATACATCCAGTACGCTACCCAATCCATTACGCAATATGTGATCCGGCACCCTGATCTGTTGCTGCTGATCCTTCTTTTAAGCGGGCTCTAAAAAATAATTTTCAACCAATAGCCCCTTTTTGAATATTCTGTTGTTCCTATATTATCACTATGCAAATATCCGATCCAAGACTACCTGAATTATTTGAACGCTGGATGCAAAACCAGTGCACACCCGCAGAAAAGGAATTATTCCTGCAGCTGCTGGGAAAGGTGGGTCCGGAAACAGTGTCCCCTTTATTAAAAGAAGCATGGGATTCCCTGAAAGGAGAAAGTTTGCTGAGCGCCGGAGAAAAAGACCGCATGGTGGACCGCATATTACAGCAATCCCCGGCAGAAGAGCCGGAACCTTCCCGCAGACCACGCTGGTGGGTGGCCGCTGCCGCTATATTAGTGCTTTGTTTAGCAGGCGGTACATGGTATGCTTTACAGCAACGCTCCTCCGGCACACAAGTGGTTAGTACACCAAAGGGCGGGCATGATGTAGGCCCCGGTAAAGAAGGCGCCATCCTTACCCTCGCCAACGGAAAAACCATCGTACTGGACTCCCTGGGCAACGGGCTCGTAGCAAAACAGAACGGTACCCAGGTAGTGTTAAATAACGGCAGCCTTCGTTATCATGCAGAAGATGCAGATGCGGTGAGTTTCAATACCATCACCACGCCCCGTGGCCGCAAGTTCCAGCTGGTATTGCCGGATGGATCAAAAGTATGGCTGAATGCTGCTTCCTCCTTACGTTTCCCTACTGTATTCTCCGGTAATGAACGCCGGGTGGAAATAACAGGGGAAGCCTATTTTGAGGTAAGCAGGAATACTACCCAGCCTTTTATTGTGAAGATCAACGATCATGCAGATATAAGGGTTGTGGGCACCCAGTTCAACGTGAATGCATATGCCGATGAGGAAAACATCCACACTACTTTGCTGGAAGGCATTGTACGCATCCGCTCACATGAGCAATCCCGCGTATTGTCCCCCGGCCAGCAGGCTGAGATCAGCAACAGCCACGGAGATCTCCGTATCCTGGACCAGGTGAACCTGGAGCAGGTAACAGCATGGAAAGCCGGTTTCTTTAACTTCCGCGGCGCCAGCCTGCCCGAAGTGATGCGTGAACTGGCCCGCTGGTACGACCTGGAAATTATTTACGAAGGAAAAATACCTGAGCAGCAGTTTGAAGGAGAGTTACCCAGAACATTGCAGCTGTCCCAGGTCATTAAAATACTTACCAAAGTCGACGTTAAATTTAGAATTGAACAGGGGCGCAAACTCATTGTGCTGCCATAAGGATCAACATATAAAAAATCTATTTCGTATTCCGCCACCTGTGGCGCTGGAAAACTATTGATATGAGTTAAACGCAATAACCGTCTGGAAATAGAAACAGGGAAGTGCTGCAAACACTCCCCTGCGGATAATTTCAGGCATCTTTTTTAAATAGTCTGGCAAGACGATCTTATTAGTCAACCTAAAATCGCTACAAAAGTATGAATTTCTGGACTTTTTGTAAGTATGCCTTCTATTGCGGTATGCAGGGAGGTGCAACCAAAAAACTAAGCGAGGTAAGGCCCGCTCCGATACCATATCAGCGGTCCTGCTTTACAACAATCGTGAATACGATGAAGATCACTACTGTTTTTCTATTTGCCGTTTGTATGCATGTGAGCGCCAGCACCCGCTCCCAGACCGTTACGTTCTCGGGAAAAGATGTGCCGCTCGCCAAAGTATTTTCCGTTGTTAAACAACAGACGGGTTATGTGTTCTTCTACAATAAAACGATCCTGCGGGATGGCGCCAGCATCAATGTGCAGGCAAAAGATCAGCCCCTGGAAGGTTTCCTGAAAGTAGTGCTGGAGGGCCAGCTGCTGGATTACACCATTGAGGACAAAGTGATCATCATTTCCCGCAAACCCATGGAGCAGCTGCCGGATATGCAACAGGTGAACGTCAGCGGCCGTATTACGGACGACAGGGGGGTACCACTGCCCGGCGTATCCGTAAAGGTGAAAGGTTCGCCCAAAGGCGCCACCACCAATTCAGACGGGGTGTTCAGCATTTCCAATGTACCGGATGATGCACATCTCATCATTTCATTTATAGGTTTTGAAACAAAGGAAGTGCCCATCAAAGGCAAAACTTCCATAGACCTCCAGTTGATCCCTGCCAGTAAAGATATTGAAGGTGTGACCGTAGTGGGTTACTCTTCCAAGAATGTAAAATACCTCTCCAGTGCCGTAGCCACGGTTTCCCGTGAAAAGCTGCGGGATGTTACTTCCAATAATCTGAACAGCCTTTTGCAGGGTAAAGCTTCCGGTGTGGTGGTGAGCACTGCTTCAGGAGATCCTGCTTCTGCAGCTAACATCGTGATCCGCGGCCAGGGCACACTGGCTGCCGGTATTTCACCATTGATAGTGGTAGATGGCAACATTGGCGGCACCTTTAATCCCAATGATGTGGAATCTGTTACCATCCTGAAAGATGCTGCCGCTACAGGCCTGTACGGTAGCCGTGCTGCAAATGGTGTGATCATTGTAACCACCCGCCAGGGCAAAGCCGGTAAAACAAGGATCGAGTTGAACAGTGTGGTGGGCTTTAACGAAGCCAATAACGGGAAGTTCAAACTCATGAATTCCCAGCAGCTATATGATTATCAGAAAACTTTCACCACCCGTTCAGACACCGTGCTGAAAACGGATACGGACTGGCAGGACATTGCTTTCCGCAGGGCCATGACACAGAGTTACACGCTCTCTGCTTCCGGTGGTAGTGAAAAAACACAGTTCTATGCAGCCGGGAATTACTACAAAGAAGAAGGTACACTGCTCACCAACAGTAAAACAGCTTACAACTTCCGCGTGAACATTACACACAAGCTCACGGACAAGATCAAAATGGCCGTGTTGCTGAACGGAGAATACCTGAAGAATAATAACCACCACAGCAGCACACTCTATGGCGCGTACACTTACCTGCCATGGGATAAACCTTACAACGCAGATGGCACGCCCCGTTTTGGCAGCGGAACCGGATGGCTGGGAAGGGAACAGCAGAACTTCCTGCATTCCCTGCAGTTCAACCTGAGCAACAACCGGGCAATGAGTTTCAATGGCGACCTGAACCTGGATTATGCCATCACCAAACACATCACTTTATCCAGCTACAACAGGGCTAATATCTATAACTATAAATCCATAGAGTATTACGACCGGCGTTCCAAAGAAGGGACTGCAGATCAGGGACTGCTTACACATAATGTGAATTACAGTAACACCCTGCTCAGTTCCAACAGGCTGCGTTATGAAAATAACTTCGGAGATCATAACCTCACCGTGTTAGGGGTGGGAGAAGCAGAGAAATATTATTATGATGATAATGGTATCTCCGGCCGTGGCCTGCCTGCGGGCATGACGGCCATGTCCACCGCTACGGAGGCTAAAACAACACCTACCGGTGGCCGCAGTGAATACAGCTTCACCAAATGGCTGGCACAGGCAGATTACAATTTCAATAACCGGTACTTTTTCCTGGCCTCTTACGTGCATGATATCTCTTCCAAATTCGGGAACAATACACCCGGCGGTAATTTCTACCAGTTGGGCGCTTCCTGGATCATCAGTAATGAACAGTTCATGCTGAGCAATAACGTGATCACTTTCCTGAAAATACGCGGCAGCCATGGTACCGTAGGTAATCCTCCTTCCGAAAATTACCGGTCACTGGGTTTATATACTTATGATCAATCCGCCTCGTATGCAGGACAGTCAGGCTCTTATCCTTCCCAGAAAGCCAATCCGGACCTCACCTGGGAAAAGATCCGCGTGAATAACTTAGGGCTGGACATCAGTTTCTTCAAACGCATTGACCTGAATATAGACATGTATGATAAACAGGCGCGTTCCCTCCTGATGCTGAAACCGCTTCCGTTGACCAGTGGTTATTCCAACATCATGGAGAACATTGGTTCCCTGCGTAACCGCGGGATAGAATTCACCCTCAATACCCGTAACCTCGTAGGTGCTTTCAAATGGGAAACCAGCTTTAACCTGGCGTTGAACAGGAACGAAGTGATCAAACTGAACGGTAACGATAAGTTTGCCTCTCCCGGCAGCAACCAGCCTGTGGGCCTTGGCGAGGATATGGACAAATGGTATATGCGCATATGGGCAGGTGTGGATCCCGCTAATGGGGATCCGTTATGGGAAAAGATCATCACAGATGCAGATGGTAAAACCTATCTCACTTACACTAACTCTTATAACGCGGCTACGCTGCAATATACAGGCACTTCTTCTGCACCAAAATTCACCGGCGGTATGCTGAATACTTTTAGCTGGAAGGGCATCTCCCTGAATGCATTCTTCAATTTCGTGAAGGGCAACCAGGTATTCAACAGCTCCCGCCAGTTCTTTGATTCAGACGGGATCTATGATAGTTACAACCAGATGGTACTGGCAGAAGGCTGGAGCAGATGGTCCAAACCCGGTGATATTGCCACACATCCCAAACCATTGCTGGGCGGTAACAAAGCAGCGAACGAACCATCTTCCCGTTTCCTGGAAGACGGCAGTTATATCCGCCTGCGAAACGTAACCCTGGGTTATAACCTGCCGGATGGTGTTTTACAAAAACTAAGGATGAGTACAGTAAGGATCTTCCTCAGCGGGGATAATCTCTGGACGGGCACCAACTTCTCCGGTATGGACCCTGAAGTATCTTTTGTGACCGCAGGTGGTGCTACGAAAGGTGTTTCCGGTACCAAATATCCTATCAGCAAAAAATTCTTACTGGGTGTAAACATCGGGTTCTAAAAAAGCAACACATGAAATCATCAAATATATTCGTATTCCTGTTCACCGGTATCCTGCTCAGCGCTGCTGTGGCCTGCAAGAAATACTATGAACCATCCACCGCCAAAAATGAAGATGTGGCGCTGAAAAATGCGGACGATGTAAAGTCTGCCACCATTGGTACCTACGCTGTGCTGAAGAATCCCAACTATGTGCGCAGCATTCACTTCCTCACAGAATACCAGGGAGATAATATTGCACAGGGACAAGCCTCTTCAGATGCATTATCTAACGCATACAGGTACACGCACCTGGTGGATATGAGCCATGTGAACAATGTATGGCAGCAATCTTATTTTGTGATCAACTCTGCCAATAAAGTAATTTCTTTTGTACCGGACGATGCTTCCGTTGTGCTTCGCCAGTTGAAAGGAGAGAACCTCTATCTCCGCGCCATGATGTACTTCAATCTCGTGCGTGTATTTGGAAGGCCTTACCCGCAGGGCGCAGGGGCAGGAGATGCTGTGCCTATTGTGAAAGAAGATTCGAAAGAAGAGTTCCCTGCCCGCAACACCGTGAAAGAAGTATATGACCAGGTGATAGCGGACCTCCTGAAAGCAGCGGACCTGATGACAGAAGCCAAGAACAATAACTTCGCTTCCAAAGAAGTGGCCTGGGCTTTATTAAGCCGTGTGTACCTCTACAAAGAAGACCATGCCAAAGCTATTGAGTATGCAGATAAGCTGATCACTTCTCCCCGTTACGGATTACTAACAGGAGATGCTTATAAGAACTACTTCCGCGGTGTGCCGGAAGAAAATAAGGAAACTATTTTCTGCATCCGCCACATCAAAACAGAGAACCGGGATTTTAATGCTATTGGTTCCATGTACTACAGTGAAGGTGGCCAGGGGCAAACCGGCTGGGGAGAGATCTACGCCAGCAAACAGTATGTAGATTTCCTGGATAAGCAACCTGCAGACCTGCGGCATGCTTTTGTATCTCCCTACACAAATGCCGGCCCTGTGTTAGCCTGGCCTTATACCGTGCCCGCTCCGGATGTACGTTTGAATACCCGCCTCATCCCGAATACGCCCATGTATTACATCAACAAATACAATTACCAGGAAGGGCTCACTAACCTTAGTTCTCCTGTATATCTGCGCCTTGCAGAAATGTACCTGATCCGTGCAGAAGCCAATGCTAAAACAGGTGCTGCCCAACTGGCGCTGGATGATGTGAATGTGCTTCGCCAGCGTGCAGGCCTTAGCGGCACAGCATTGCCTACATTAGCCAGCATTGCGCTGGAAGGCCGGACGGCACTGGATGTTGTGCTGGATGAACGGAGGCTGGAATTTGCTTTTGAAGGCCATCGTGCTTATGACCTGTTCAGGAATAACCGTCCGCTGGAAAGGAATTATCCCGGCACGCATTCCCTGAATAACACACCTTCCACCAATATCACGCAAACCATTCAGCCAACGGATAACCGGGTGATCTATTTCATCCCTAACCGCGAAAGACTGGTGAATGCTAACCTCACTCAAAATCCGTAAGCAACATGAAAAGTACTGTATATATCCTGTTCATAGCCGCTATGCTGAGTGCTTGCGGTAAGGCAGAAGTAGTAACATTCAAGGATAAGTCTACCGTAATAAAAGCAGACCGCAGTACCTGGACCGCTACGGCTTCCAGTGAAGAACTCACTGCAGAAGCTGCCGGTGCGGCGCTGCTGCTGGATGGAAAGATAGCCACCTACTGGCATTCTGAATATTCAGCGGTGAATCCACCTTATCCGCATTGGGTACAGATAGATATGAAAACAGCCCTCAAACTGGTATCCGTAGAGATCACCGCCAGGCAGAACAATGCGAATGCCATGACCAAATTCAAACTGGAAGGCAGTACAGATGGTACCATCTGGAGTTTGATGGGAGATAATCTCCTGTTCACCGGCGCAACTAAAACACCCCAGAGTTATCCCGTGAGTTCATCTGTTACGGTCCGCTACCTCAAGCTGACAGCATTGGAAGGACCCGTGAAGAATAATTTTATAGCAGAAATAGAGGCATTTGCCAGTAAGTAACTACCGTTTGTATGATGGCAGGCCCGTGATAAAATTGTCACGGGCCTTTATATTTAATGGGCAAGCCGTATAATATGCAGCCAGTTCAAAAGACGGATAACCGGATAGGTGGGATCGAATTCATACCACTTTGAACCAAAATTCACATTGGAAGGATGTTTATGATGATTGTTATGATAAGATTCACCCATCATGAAAATATCCGGCTTTAGCAGGTTAGTGGAAGTATTCTTCAGTTCATAATTCTTGTAACCATACTTATGCGCATACCAGTTAATGATAGCCCCGTGTACTGCGCTCATCGTAATAGTGATGGGTAATAACAGGAATAACCAGAAAGAGGATGCGAATAAAATGTAAATAGCGATGTAACCCAAAGCCCATAACACACGGCTGAAGAACGAACCTGCCCACTTGTCGAATGTGGCCCAGTCCGGCAGCCCTTTGGTGAAATGTTCACTGTCTTTAGCTTTCCCTTTTACGATGCGCTGATATGCCATCCTTGCCCGCCACATCATGGCAAATACATTGGGTGAATATTTCGGAGAATGCGGATCTTTCTCCGTGTCTGTATAAGCATGGTGCATACGATGCATGATACCATAAGCCCTGGCGCTCATATAAGAAGAACCTTGAGAGAAGTAAGAGAACAGGTAGAAGACCTTTTCCCAAAATGGGCTCATTTTAAATGCGCCATGGGAGGTATATCTGTGCTGGAAAAATGTCTGAGCAAAAAGTGCCGCGTACCAGTGCACGACAAAGAAGATGAGTATAAGCATAATGATGAATTTACCGTGGTGAGATAAAAACGCAGCAAATTCAATAATAGAAGAGAGTGGTAGAGACCTTTCGCGGATGCGAAAAAAAGAGGAATGAATTATTTGTATTTCTATGACTTACAGAAGGTACGAAATTTTTCTGAGACTACTGCGAACTATTTTAGGATACCGTAGATATAACGTAACTTTTGTTAGTAATCCTAAAATCTTATGTTGCTAAGAGAAAAGCTCACCTTTGTACAGGTTACCCGCCTTACCTGGCGGCTGGACCTGATGATATTGTTTTTTTGTACACTGGCTTACGTCGCGGATACCTACTGGCTGAAAAGCCATGTAGCCATTCCCGTTACCCTCAGTACGGTGCTGGGAACAGCGATCGCTTTCTTTATTGGTTTTAATAATAACCAGGCATACGGGCGCTGGTGGGAAGGAAGGCAGATCTGGGGTTCGCTGGTGAATGATTCCCGCTCCTGGGGCCGGAATCTTTTGCACTTCTGTGATCAGGGTGCCAGCGATGAAGCGCCGCATGTGGCGCGCAGGATGATCTTCCGCCACATCGGTTTCCTGTATGCGCTCAAAGCCAATCTCCGAAAAACCGGCGATCCCTATTACGAAGGTTATCTCAGCAGGCAGGAGGCAGAAGATGTAGCAAACAGCAGCAACATACCTAATGCCATCCTCGATATCCAGGCAGCAGATCTGCAGCTGTTACGTGCACAGGGTGCGATAGATGGTTTTCTTTTCCGGGATATGAACCAGTTATTGATGAACCATTGCAATGATATGGGCAAATGCGAACGTATCCGCAATACAGCTTTCCCGCCCAGTTACCTCTTCTTCACACGTGTGTTCATCTGGATCTTTGTGATCATGAACACGCTCTTACTCGCGGAATCTATCGGCTACTGGTCTGTGATCTTCGGATGGTTGTTTGGGTTTGTGTTCCATGTCACACACCAGAACGGCATCAGTATCATGAATCCATTTGAACAGAACATGATGAGCCTGCCGCTGGATAGTATTACACGGACGGTGGAGATCAATTTGCTGGAAATGCTGGGGCATCAGCCATTGCCTTCACCGGTGGAAGCAATTGACGGGCAGTATTTATTATAATGTTTATCCTACTGCAAGAATTTTAGCACAAGCAGCATATTTTATAGGCTGTATAAACGCATTGGTAATTGGTGTGCCCATTTCAATACCAATAGATAAGATCATACTCTTCGTATCATCAATACCATGAAGACTGTTTAACTGAAGGGTAAAAGTTTGCGATTCAAACGCCTGCTGTACCGGCAGCCAATCTGTATAGACAGTGTTAGCCCTGGGAAGGATGGTTTTATCCGTATAACCGGTTCCATTGAATGAACTGTCAGTAAACAAACCAAACCCTATCACGAAACGGTAAAGCGGTGCTTTCCATGGGATTTCCAGGTTTAGTTGCGGATGAAGATGGGGGATTTCTATAGTTGCGCTGCCTGTTTCCCGTTCAATCATTCCTTTCAACGGATACTTCACTACAGAATCAAAGATGACGTCCTTATTCAACTGAAATCCTTCCAGCAGGTAACGGTACTGTGAGAAGTTCACCGCGCGTTTTCCTCTTTCATTCACTTTATCCAGGAGTTGAATGTTTTTCGCCAGCGTAGTGAGCGTGGGGGTAAAATTGTAATTCGCCAGTTTGTTTAAAGGAAAGAGCGCATGCCTGATACTTCTGACAGTATTAGCACAACCACTGAATTCTGCATTGTTCTCTCTTGTTCGTGCAAATTCGGGTGCGGTTTTGATCTTCTCTTTGGAAGCACCTCCCTTTTTGCGGACAACGATCTTGTCTGTTCCATGCATTCTGTAGAAAGACAAATTGTCTACGGGACCGGTGAACTCGAAAGCATTTGATAAAAAAGCCATGGGATTAACTTGTTTTGGTGATAACTGAGGTTTAACCTAAGCAAGGTAATAATTATGTATACTCATACCTAATTTATTTATAAGTCATAGATAAGCTGTATCTATAAGAGACGGCTTATCTATGACTTATATACGGGTTATATACGGCTTATATACGGGTTATCTTAACTTATTGGACGCCAAAAATGGCTTAAGGGGGTATTTGTGACAGGGTTTGGAAAACGTCAGGCACCGGGTTTCGACCCGAAATTGTCTGATCTTGTTCGCTGCCATACCTGGTTTAATTCATTCAGGATGGCCTGATACTCGGCTCTGAAACTTTCTATTTCTGTAGCTGTAAGCGGTGTACCCTCTTTTTCCCGAAATTCGATTCTAAAACGCAATGCATAGAATCTATTCAATGCATCATTGTTTGCGATCCATAATTCCCGGTGATTAAAAAAGGCATTATACCCATTTATGATAGTGATTACACAGGTAATAACGAGTGTGGTGATCCTGACGAACTCAGACCATTCGTTTTGTACATTTAACCCTAAGAGGATAGTGCTCAAGGCTGCAAGTATGGCAGTGCTCATGAAGATCCTGAAAGCAGCATTCCGGTAACGGAGCCTTCTGCTATCAATCCCTTTTATTCTTTGTTCAATCTGGTCATGAAGGAAGGTGAGTTGTTCATTGGTCATTGGGTGTTCATTTAGAATGCTTTAGGATTTTATTAGATAATTCATAAAAATGACTTTCGCCGTTCAGGAACATGGCGTCAATGTATTTGGCGGATTCAGGTATCCGTTTAATGGTGTTCAACCGGAAAATGGCACTGAAGATCTTCCTGTGTGCTGCTGCCATCTCACCTTTTCCATAATGCAGCAGGGCTTCGTAATATTCTATTTCTATTTCTGTAAATGAATAAGTGGGGTGGATATCATAATCAAGGTGAATGGCCTGGAATAATGTTTTTACCTCATTGATAGCATTGCGGGAATTAATGATCAGGTATTCCGGAGGCAGCGGTCCGGGTAGCAGGAGATACTTTCTTAAACTGATATCTGCAATGGAATTCAGTATAGAGATATAGTTTTTTATCATCAGGGTGGATACTTCAGTGATGTTATCGATATCGATCATCTGGCTGAACTTTTCCCGGGCGGCCTGCAGGTATGCCAGGGCTTGGTTTGCAAGTTCCTGTAATTCGCCTTCATCTCCATCAGTCCGGTTCTTATATATCCTGTAGGCTTTTGAAATATAACATAAACCAATTCCCTGCAATATTCTTGGGTCTTGTTTCTCGTTTTTGGTAATAGCCAGCGCCCTTCTGATACCTTCATCTTCCTGTAAGTTTCTCCTGTACAACCAGAGCAGGATGTAAATAATTTCATTCAATAGTTCCTGCTTTGCCTGGTAAAATTCCAGCCGGTTATTGAGGCTGGTTTTTTCGTAGTCCAGTTTGATAAACTGAAAGCGGATGATCTCGTACTGCCTTTCCAGATCCAGGATGATAGTTACTTCCATTTCTCTGTAGTACTCTTCGGCCGTTTGGTTATCTGGTATCCGGGCTTTGCTTTGCGCAACAAAATTCAAATAGGTGGTAATGATTGACTTTAAGAATTTGGAGTATATTTTATCCTGGTCTATCAATGTCAGTTCATCAACAATTTCTTTAAAGCACTTTTTCAGCATTTGCGTATCGCTGTTAGATACTTCCACATTCAGGTTCATGAATTTGTATAACTTGGATTTTAACGGCGAATCAAAATTTTCATCCATGAAAAGCAGAATGGGTAAATGCTGATAGGGATTTCTTACAATATCCTTACCATAGCGGTATTCCGGCTCGTATTCTTCACCACCCCAGAAAGTATCCACGATATTATACGTTTGGTCCAGCTGAGATAGCGTCATTTCCAGGGAATATATCTTTGAGATGAATTTCCTGTCTATGTTTTTGTCTATCTCTTCAATGATCTTTTTCAGCTCTTTTCTGTTGATGGGCGCGTTAGTATTATCAGGTAAAAATTCATTAAACGTTGTTTTGTACTTTTCATACACGCTGTAGAAAAAATGGTTGTCCAGGATGCTTGATTTTTCATCAAACAGACGCTTCAATAACTGTAGTATTTCTTCCTGTCCCTCTTCTTCGTGGTATAACCCGGAATGATTTTCCAGTTTCCTCAGTAAGTCCCGCAGTTTTTCAAGTATGGCCACTGCTTTTCCCGGATCATCCTTGTAATCCTTTCTTAACCTGTCATATAGGAAATACTGATAAATGTTCCGGTTTACGTGCTGTTTTCCCTGTTGGAGCAGTGGGTCCGGAAATGTATGGTAGCTTCCCATTGCCTTGAATATATCCGCTGTTTTCCGGGCAGATGACAGGTAAATAACAGTATACGGGAGCTTCTTCTCTTCAAACTGCTGATTGATCCGCAGTATTCTTTCAACTGCCTGCACATCGCGGAATGTGTTTTCAAGGAATATGTGGCGGTCGTTAGGGTCCGTAACAGACAATAAGGAAATTTTATTCTGCTCTACATACTTCTCAAATAAGCTGATGGAAAAATGACTGCTTTTACAATTGGCGAAAACATTATTTATAGATTCATTATGTTTTCCGGAGGTGGTTTTTATCTCTGAAACACTGAGCCTTTCCCGCAGGAAGGTGAAAAATTCATCCAGTATGGAATATGTTTTATCGTTGAGGATCAGCAAAAGCAGAATCACCTCTAAATGATTCCGGAGGAAAGCCTCTGTTTTGTCAGGGTCATTCAGGAAATTATCGGTGGCTTTCTTCAATACCTCCAGGTTCCTGATCACCGTTTTTGCATCGCGGAGATGTTTATTGAGCTTGTTCTTGGCGGCGATCAATTCCATTTTATATTCGTTCATCAGGATCGTAGAGGTCACGGACAGGTCCCCGAAGAAATAGTCGTAACAGATGGATCGTTGCGCCTGATAATTCTGATCGCCCTTGGAAAACAATTCCATTCTGATATACGGCAGGTAGTTTTCCATGATATCGTAGGTATCTACTGCGTATAATAACTCATATCCTTTTTCATGCAGTTCTATATCACTGATAACCGCCTCTATATCGGTAGAAGTATAACAGCTTAGAATAAAGTGATAACTGGAGTTGATGGGGTTTGCCGGCGTCATGTCTTTAGCTATATATTTTCGCGAAATTGTTTTGTAATAGATTGCATACTGTTGTATAAGCTTTCCAGGTTGTCCTTATTATCCGGATTTTCTTTTTCCAGTGTTGGGGGCAGATTATGGATCTGTTTGTCCACTGCAATACCTATATCCAGTACAGACAGGCCGGCCTGCAACTGGGCGGGCGTTATTTTATTGGATAATGATAGTTCGATCGTGTCCTGTTTAATGATCAGGTACTTGGAGAACCGGATAAACTCATAGATCTCATCATAGGAATTAATAATCACCTTCAGCAACTCCACATTATTCTCTGTATAGATCTGAATAAGATAACTGACCATGATATTCCTGTCTTTTTCCAGTAAGCAGCGTTTGTTTATAAAATGTTCAATGCTTATTTCATAACGGGAAAAGAGGATCTTTCGGTTGTTCATGAATACGATGTCTTCGAGTCTTATCTGTCTGTTGATCTTGTTACATTTCCTGTAACGGCTGTTTACCGCTTCATGTATATCAAGTGCATGGTTATATGTTTCAAATGATTCTTCAATAAATATTTTTTCCTTGTCGATCTTCTGCTCAACGCCATTTAATGCAAGGTCATCGTTGGATGCATCTATCAGGTCGAAGGTCTTTTGGTATAATTTCAGGAATAAGCTGATGATCAGCCGGGAATGCACCGTTAGTGCGTTAAGGTCAAGCAGATGGAGGAGGGGGTCTTCTATTTTATCCCGGTCACCATATACAAGTTCGAAATTGAACATCGCATCCATGTCCTGCTCTTCTTCATTTTCCTCCATGCAGGTGAGAAAACTGTAAATGACGGGATCACCTTTTTTAACGGTTATCACCTCGAGCGGGTCAATAATAGCACGGGTGACCCTGATCTCCTTGAAATCGACGATGACTTCATCTTTTTCCACCTGCGTATAATAACCACCTTTTGCATCCTTAAACAGGGAGGTAACAAATTTACTGGAGGCAGTATGGATCTTCATAGCGCCCGCATAGGTATAATCACTCATTGTTATCCTTTAATAATTGTTTTTACTTTCTCCCGCATCAATCTTTGATATTCGAAAGCTTCCAGAGGATGTCCTTTACTTTTCAATACTTCATCCTGCCCATAATGTTCTACTTTGATATCGGGATATTTAAGCTTAAAGTTCTTTCCCCAGAAAGGTGCGGTGTAGAGGTCATACGGTATAACGAGGTGCGTAGGGGTGAAGCTCACTTTGGCCTGGTATTGCAGTTCAATTGAATAGAGTTGGGGGCCGGTGTTCACTTTAGCATCTTTAAATATCTTTATCATTTCCTGTATTTCAAGACAGCGCTCTTCATATTTTTTGAGATCTTCCATGCTGATCTGATCCTCCAGGTATTGTGAATTGTTATTAAAGATCAGCCGGATATAAGCAATGATCTTGCTACGGTCCCCAGGCGTATAGCCGAAGTTTTTTCTTTCAAATCCTTTTCGGGCCAGATACCGGTGAAATCCACCGGAATCAAAAGGCATGATCCTCCAAAGGGTCTTGTCGTCAATTGCATTACTATCATAGATGAGTGTGAGGGGTGGGTTGTCAGTATAATTGCTGAGATCTTCATTGACCAGAAAAGATGCCTTCCCATAGAAAAAATAAAGCAGTTTTTCTCCCTTGAATACTGTGCAGTCCTGTGGTTCTGCATAATTGCATCGCATGATAGAGGACATAAAGCCGACTGTGGTAGTATGGCAGGACGGAAGCAGATCATCAGGTAATACTTGGTTTGGGGCTAATGAATCTATTACCTCCTGAAAAGTAAGAATGTTTTCAGACATGTGGAACTAAATTGGATGATAAAATGGGTATAAAACAAATAAATAATGCCTTAGCTATTGGTATAGGGTCAAAATGTTGTTGTTATAATTGAACTGAAGTTAAATTAGAAGATATTTTGAAAAGCTGCAAATAAAGTTTGCAACCGCTTGTAAAAAAGCGGTAAACGTTCTGATTTGGCTTTTTATAGTGTATGTGAAATAATAATAATTAATAAATGTTTATCATTTCATGATCGATAAAAAAAGGCCGGGAGAACGTCCCCGGCCCTTTATCGTCTGGATCATATGATCTCCCAATTCGTATGAATATTCCTTAGCTCCTGCATCATTTCCGCCATCGCTGCCCAGGAATCAGCCCCAGCAGGCCCACCGCCACAATTCATCATCACACTAAAACCCCTGCCACTATGTGGATAGATAGCCAGATCAGCGAGGCTGGCCCCTGTTGCACCATTATGATTAAGCGGTTCATTCTGCGCACCGCCACCGAGGAAAAGGCCACCTTTGGCTACATTGGTAACAGGCATCTGGTATTGCGCCACATCAAATACCGCAGAAGAATTGATGGCGCGCAAATTATATTTGATGAATTGTGCCATGCCGCCTACCGTGCAGTGAACACCACCCACGATGAACTTGCTGTTATAAGGCGCCAGGTCATTGTTATAAGTGGGGTAGGGCGTGTACTTTCCTAAAGCAACATCATACCCATGATACTGCATGCCCCCGGGTAAAGGACCAAAGGTGATCTGCAATTTATTGTTCAGCGGATCAGCGAGTAATCCGTTCATGATCTGCTCCCAATTCTTACCCATTTTCCTTTCTGCCATAGACACGCAGATAGTGGCCGTGCTGCCATAACCATACTTCGCTGTATTCTGATAACCCAGGTTTTTAGGACTATTGAATAAATACTTCTTTTTCTTCAGGCTGAGGATGGTATATAAGTAGCGCAGATAGATCATGGCGCCAAAGTTCTTCCATTCTTTATCCCGGCTATTACCACCGTTGTTGATGCCCAGATCCTGTATGAACCGGAAGGGATCTGTATCGCGGGTGGAGGAATCATTGTTATTCTCCTGGTCGAAATAATAACCGTTCATGCCGGAGGTATGTGAGAGCAGTTCGTAGATCTTTGTATCCAGGAAAGTGCTGTTCATGCCTGAGCGGTCTCTGAACGGTTTTGAATTGAACTCGGGGAAGATGTCCTTTATTTTGGTATCCCAGCTGAGGATACCTTTTTTGATCAGGCAGGAAATTAAAAAACCCGTGATCGGTTTGGAAATAGAACCCACATTAAAGTAGGAAGAGGCGGTGGCTTTGTTACTGGCGGTAGTAGCACTCAGGCTGCTGTTCTTTACGCCTTGTACGGTATGCATAACTGTGTTGCCGTTATCGCGTACGATAACACCTGCAATGTTTGGTAATTTATATTTGCTGAGCACTGCTTTTGCTTTATCATCCAGTGCTTTTTGGATTTTTATGATGTCTCCCATGATGGTTAATTTTTAAGATTAGAGATCGCTGTCCGGGAATTTTTTATCGTGGATATCGCGCCATGCAATATCCCAGTGGCCGCCGAAGTCGTGCGTACGGCCCTGCCATATCTTGTTGTCCATTCCTTTCCCGAACACATGAATGATGCTGCCATCCCAGGAGCAGTTGGCGGAGGGCATGGTCTTGAAAACACCTTCGCCGATATAGTCC
This sequence comes from Chitinophaga sp. SYP-B3965, assembly GCF_009647655.1. Taxonomy (GTDB): domain Bacteria; phylum Bacteroidota; class Bacteroidia; order Chitinophagales; family Chitinophagaceae; genus Chitinophaga. The sequence goes on from NZ_WJFD01000001.1 coordinate 589,370, forward strand.
CATGCCATATCCCATTTTGTTACACCATTGGTAGCATATGCCCACCAGAATTTATTATCGTTGCCTTTGCCAAATACATAAATGCGTTTGCCATCTGCGGAACAACAGGCTGCCGGTGCAGAAGTAAATACACCCACGCCAATGGCTTTCCAGGGTACATCAAAAGAAACACCGCCATTGACGGAGTAGGTCCACCATATTTTATTGTCCGCCGCTTTGGCAAATACGGCTACCAATTTTCCATCTGCGGAGCAGCAGGCGGCAGGGGAAGAAACAAACTGTTTGCTGCCAATGGCATCCCAGGCCATGTCCCAATGTTCACCGCCGCTGTTTGACCAGGCCCACCAGATCTTGGAATCGTTGCCCCTGCCAAATACGAGTACTCTCACACCAGTGTAACTGGTTTCATAATGACCGGGGCTGCCGGGCGTCCATTTGGATGCGGAATTGTTATAACTGCAGATGGCAGGTTTGCCATGGAATACGCCTACGCCGATAGCGGCAAAACCTGCGTTCTTAAATTCGTAGTATTCCTGGAGGCGGGTGAACCAGAATTTATTATCCATACCTTTCCCTACGAGAAAGGTATCCAGGCTGTCCCCGGAAATACAGGCGGCAGGTGAGGAAGAAAAGACGCCCACGTCGTTACGGATCCAGTTATCTACCCAGGTATCGCCGTTGTCGTAAGAGACGATCCTTTCAATCCTGAACTGCGCGCCTGCTTTGGGGTCAGGGTCAACAACGGAAAACAGGTCCAGCCGTTTTTCCAACGCATAAGTTGATGCTGTCATAGCAAATGAGATTTGGGGTTAATAGAATTATTTTCTGTATCTAAAGCTAGGAGGAATACCCGCTTTCTAAGAGATGGAAAAGAGAACGGGAAAAAGAATGAGCAAACGGTTTGTTATACTGAGGGAAAGGCGGGGCGGATGGGCTATTTTATTATACTTTTGAAAATGAATGTTTTATTACTGACAGGGATACTGCAGCTCTCATTCATCGGCGCTGCAGCCCAGGCTGGTTATCAGTTTGAAAACTTAACGGAAGCTCATGGCTTATCTGACAACCGCATTACCTGTTTCCTGAAAGATAGCACAGGGTTTATGTGGATAGGAACAGAGAACGGACTGAACCGTTTTGATGGTCATTCCTTTGTCGTGTATAAACACGGTTTGTCTAACCCATTCATCAATGACATAGAACAAGATGCCGGAGGACGGCTGTGGGTGGCTACGCAAAACGGCCTGAATGTAATAACGCCGGGAAAGGACAGCAATATCGTTTTCATGCCGCAAACAGGCAACAGTATACCCAGCGATCTGATCTGGGATACTTATATTGATAAGTACAACAGGGTATGGATAGCTGCAGATGTAAAGGACCTTTGTTACTATGATATCAGCAGGCAGGAATTTGTGTTACTGCCCTGGAAAAAATACATCGCTGATCAATTCCCTCACCGCAATAAGAAGTACAACAGCATACGCAAGATCTATTACAAATCTGATAACGAATTATGGCTGGGTACCTCTGCGGGCCTGTTCAGTTATACGATCTCAACTGGCGTATTCACTTATCACAAGAGTTATGAGGCAGACCATTTCATTCAATTAGAAACATACGGTAACCTTTTTTACTTTATTCAAAACCCTGTGAATGTCCTGCAGATTAGTACAAGAAAAGATATTCCCTGGAGTGCCATTCCATCTACCCTGCAAGGCGTCTATCAGTCTGCCGACGCTCAACATGAACGCTGGTTGCCTGCCGGGAAAGATGTAGTGCAGGTAAATGTCTCAACAGGAGAAACCATGCTGATCAAACACCGGCCGGATGATCCCTACTCATTGCCGGATGGCATTGTACGTACCATTTACCGGGAACCTTCAGGGCTTGTTTGGGTAGGTACCAGTAAAGGCATCGGTAAGTTTAATCCTGCCATGAACCTCTTCCCGTTCACGGAGATATTACCTGCTTTCAAAAGAGATCCTTCCCCGGAGAATGATCTCTACAGAATAGATCATGCCATTCATACCGTGTTTCATAGCAAGGGAGAATACTACATCAGCTCTCCGGTTACAAACAGTTTGCTGATAAGGGACAGCAGCTCCGGGAAAACCCGCCGTATCACGCATATACAGGGCATTCCGCTGGATCATTGTTCTGTGATCTTTGAAGATAGTAAGAAAGTATTATGGATCCTGGCAGGTACACATGCTTTCTGTTATGACCGTAATACCCGTCAGTTTAGTGTATCTCCTTTTCGTGCACAAACAAAGAATCTTTTATTTACGGATATGGCAGAAGACGGGGACGGCAATCTCTGGTTCGCCTGTTTTAATGACGGGCTTTATTGCTATGATGTAAAAACGCAGCGCAGCCGGAAGTTCTCACCGGCAGACCGCTTCAGTTCTACCTTACCTACTTCCCTGTATTTTGATAAAGCAGCGAATAAACTCTGGATAGGTACTTTTGAAAGAAGCCTGTATGCTTATGACTTTTCAAGTAAGCAAATGAAACATTCCGGCATAGAAGCTGCCCTGATCAATGATATTACCAAAGATAAAAAGGGGGCGATCTGGTTAGCTACCTATGCAGGCGGGATTGTACGTTTCGCGGATACGGTTACCCGGATCACTACGCGGGAAGGGTTACCGGAGAACAATATCTATTCCATACAAACAGACCTGGACGGGAACATCTGGGCCAGCAGTTTCAAAGGCCTCACGTTGATCAGCCCGGAAGGTAAGGTCATAGAGAATTTCAATCGCGTAAAGGGACTGAACTTCTCCGATCTTTACAGCCCCCTTACGCTTACGCAAACAGGTGAAATCTTAACAGGCGCAGATAATGGGTTCATCCGCTTTCATCCGGACAGCCTGCAGTATGTATCATCTGCCTTCCCGGTAGTTATTACTTCCACAACCCCTTATACAGATAATGAAGCAACGTTTGATTTTGCGGCGCTGTCTTATCTTAATCCTTCTCTCACCCGTTATGAATACAAGATGGAAGGGGTAGACAAGGATTGGGTATCCGCAGGATACATGCATACTACGAAGTATAATAACCTGGCACCGGGATCTTATGCTTTTAAAGTAAGAGCGATAGACTTCACCGGTAAACTTTCTGCTAATGAGGCCAGCAGCTCCTTTCGCATTCCTGCTCCCTGGTGGCAGACGGGGTGGTTCCGTATCCTTGCGGTTTTACTGGTTGTCGGGATCGTGTTCTTCCTGTTCAGGCGGAGGATCCATACTATTAAAAGCAAAGCACTGATCCGCCAGCAAATGGCTGAATTAAAAGGGCAGGCACTGCGCGCGCAGATGAATCCGCATTTCATTTTCAATTGCTTGAATGCCATCCAGGAACTGATCATCACAGAAGATTATACTGCTTCCTATAAATACCTTTCGAAGTTTTCGAAATTACTCCGGATGGTATTGAACATGTCTGAAAAGAACATGATACCGCTTAGCAGTGAAATAGAAATGTGCCAGCTGTATCTTGAGCTGGAATCCCTTCGTTTCAAAAATTCATTCCAGTATACCATCAAAGCAGATGAACGGATAGATACAGATAGTACCCTCTTTCCCTCTTTGCTGGTACAGCCGTTCATTGAAAATGCCATATGGCATGGTTTGCTGCAAAAAGAAGGAGAGAAGCGATTAAGTATTATTTTTGAAGAGGAACATGGCAGGCTGATTTGCCTGGTAAAAGATAACGGGATAGGCAGGGAAAGGGCTATTGCGATCAAGGCGCAAAAGATAGGCGCTATGTACGTTGATCCCAAAGGGATAGCACTGGCCAGGCAAAGGATTGAAAATCTGCAGGCCGCCTTTCTGGAAATAATTGATTGTAAAGAACCTACAGGTACCATTGTGCGCATCGTTATTGCATCCCCCGAAAACACAGAGATATGATAAGAATATTGATCGTGGACGATGAACCTTCTGCCGGCAATATCCTTCATTTGCTGATAGAGAAACATATCGCCGGTCAGAAAGAGATCAGGATCTGCCAGTCACCGGAAGTGGCGAGGGATATTATACCCGTATTCAAACCCAGCCTGCTGATGCTGGATATTGAAATGCCGCATATGAACGGTTTCGATCTGCTGAACCGGATCGGCCAGTGGGATTTTGATGTGATCTTCACCACCGCTTACGATAAATATGCCATCAAAGCTATTCGTTTCAGTGCCCTGGATTACCTGTTGAAACCCATCGATATTCCCGATCTGCAAAATGCCATCAACCGCCATATCGTACGGCAGAACGCACAACCCAGGGAACAGGGCCGGTTGGTGGATAACCTGATCAGCAACCTGCAGCAAAAGGACACGGCTTCTTTCAAACTGGCCCTGAGCACCATGGATGGCGTTTTCTTTTATGACCCTGCGGATATCCTGAAGTGTGAAGGAGATGATAACTATACACACTTTTATTTCATCCATCATAAACCCCTCATCGTATCCCGCACCCTGAAGGATTTTGAAGAGATCCTCACGGACCATGGTTTTATGCGTGTGCACAAATCTTACCTCGTAAATATGCACTACGTGGAGAAGCTGGATAAGGAAGGCCTCTTATGGCTGAGTGACGGGAGTAATGCAGCGGTATCCCGCCGGAGAAGGAAAGATGTATTGGATGTGTTATCCCGGAAGTGAATTAGTTTACTTTTTCAAAATAGAATTCATCGATATAACATCTCCTGAAAGTCTCATTGTCTTCATTCACCATGCTGCAGGGGATGCTAACATTGGGCCGCCAAAGCGGCTGTTGCGCGCGGTCGCAAAGACCATCTGACCAGTTGTTGGTGGTAGTTAACTTCCAGGTACGGCCCCAGTTATGAAATACATGTTCCCGCCTGTTATTGATCAGTTTGTAATTACCACTGACAGTTTTGTTCAGGTCAAAGATGGCGGAGAATTCTGACTCATGGCCGGGATGGTTGTTCTCACCGTAACCCGGAGGATAGATGAGCGGTTCGCCAATACCTATGAGGTTACTTGGAAATTCATCAATCGGTACACGGTGGAGGTCCTGGTTAACGCCTGCATCGTCCACAGGGTTTTCATAACCCATTTCCGGCCGCACCATACCCAGGAAATAATAAGATACGCCATCGGGAAAGATCTTGTAGATCCGGTAGCCGAGCAGGCCATAGTCCTCCGGTTTTTTGTTCGGGTCAAATGCCAGGTATTGGTACACCGGTTGTAAGTGCCATACAAAATCTTCTGCCTGTTTCATGTCCTCCAGGTCCTCCTTCTTCATGGACCTGAATCCCACTAATTCAAAATTGGAAAAAACGCCCAATGCAAAAGCGATGCTGTCCGCTCCGCACTTAACGTATTGCGTGCGGAAGATATAACGGCCTTCTGCAAGCCTTGCCGTGGAATCTGCAGGTGGGGGTGGATTACCTTTTTTGCATGACAGGAGTATAAGTACGAATAGCAGCTTTTTCATGGGGTGAAACTAGAGAAAGCCGGAAAGCGCGAAAAGAAGCAAGGAGCCAATGGTGCTTCCCACTGAGATAATGGTAAAGCGCTGAGGGAATGGTGGTTATGTTAGATGGGAGTGTTAATAAATGTTTATCCTTATGTTAAATACTCTTTCTTTTTATTAAAATAAATTACATTAGAACTTTAAAAACCTTATTTAATTAAACCCTTCGCCTCCCTATCAACTTAAAATAAACCACAATGAAACCAAACTATCACCACGTTACCTCCTGCCTCCTGGCAGTAACCTTCTGTTTTGCCGGTTGTATGAAGAAAGAGTTGCCGCGGGAATCCGCTGCCACCCTTTCCCCTGTATCTGTAGCAGCAGGCATCAATGCATTAGCGCCGCTGAACGAGATCAAGGTCATGTCATTTAACATCCGGAAAACCGATCCGGCAGATGCTTTTTCGCAGGAAGAACGGAAAAGCTACATCCTCCAGGTGATCCTTAACAATGACGTAGACATCTTCGGTATCCAGGAGCTGGCAGACAATGCCATGGAAACCTATTTCAACACCCAAATGGCTGCCGCAGGTTATGGCGTGTACAATGCCGGGCTGGCCAATGGTTCTCCCAAATCCATCTGGTACAAGAATTCCCGGTTCACCCGCACCAATGCCGGCTGGTTCACCATGCATACCCCGGATTACCGCAGCGGTAAATGGGTGATCCTGCAGGACAAACTGAACACATCCAACAGCTATTTTGTAGTGAACAGTCACTGGACGACTGTTAGTTCAGCAGAAAGGACCATGAATGCAGATAGTGTGCTCCTGGCCATTAATACCAACAACACACAGGACCTTCCCGTGATCTGTATGGGCGACTTCAACGGCCAGCCGGGCACCACAGAGATCAACAGGATAAAGAATTCCAGTGGCCTCAATATGGTGGATGCACTTTTTGAAGGCGATGGCGGTCTTACCTTTCATGGCTGGGATGCCACCGGCAACAGCAAGCTGGATTATATCATGAGTACGAGGGATCTGGGTTTCACCAGTTCCAGCGTTATTACCACCAGCTTCACCGTGGGTGGCCAAACCTTATGGCCTTCTGACCACTGGCCGGTAGTAGCATCTTATGTACCAGCTGTATTTGGCGGAGCACATGCAGATGTAAATGGTAAAAGCGCCAGTTCAAGTACCTTCTTCTATTTTGCGGATGTGAACGGAGATGGTAAAAAAGATAAGATCTATTGGAACCGCACCTACGACAGTGGCAGGCCGCAGGTATTCCTGTCCAATGGCAACGGTACTTTCCAGTCGCCCGCCGTGGTGCATACCGCAGGCGCTTCCACCCTGGCCACTACAAAGTATCATTATGCGGATGTGAACGGAGATGGAAAAGCTGATCAGATCTTATGGGACCCAACTCTGAACAGCGGGCATACACGCGTTTATTTAGCCACCACGAATGGCAACTTCAGTGCAACAGTAGTAGATAATCCGGAAGGTACCAGCGCAGGTGCTACCACCGTATATCATTTTGCGGATGTGAATGGGGATGGGAAAGCAGATAAGATCTATTGGAATTCCACCTTCGATGCAGGGCATACAAGGGTTTATTTAGCCACTTCAGGCGGTAGCTTTGGTGGTGTTGTGTCAGGCGCAGAAGGAGCCAGTACCACGGCCGGTACGCTGTTCTATTATGCAGATGTAAATGGGGATGGGAAAGCTGATAAAATACTCTGGCACCCTACGCTAAACTCCGGTAAAACGATGGTGTATCTATCTGATGGTGATGGTAATTTTACAGCGTCTTCCACCTTCAGTAATTCCGGTGCTACCAGTGGTGTTGCATCTACAGTGTTCTATTTTTCAGATGTGAATGGCGATGGAAGGGCGGATAAGATCTATTGGAATCCCGGCAATTACTTAGGCGAACCAAAAGTTTATTACTCCGAAACAACAAATGCATTTGTTGGCCCTATCTACTCTTTAAGAGGTACCTCTCAGAGTGCTGATACGAAGTTCTATTTTTCCGATATCAGTGGCGATGGGAAAGCGGATCAGGTGCGTTGGAATTTTGGAGAGTATACAGGGGAGTTGAGGAATTATTTTGCTAATTAAATAAAGCAGGGCAGGTCAGACAATTGTTTGGCCTGCTTTATTCTTTGTTTTTATCCTTTTGTTCAGATTTCCAGATAAGCAGATCGATCCCTGTTAGCCCTGAAGGATGGGTTGTTGCTGCTGGCTTTTCCGTTTTAACCGTTTCCTTTTTGGGTTTAGTATCATCACTTGAAGGACTATCATCCTTCGCCGGCCGGGTATTTTCCCAGTAATTGGAGAGGAAATTTAATGCTTTCTGCGGGGTGTCTATCTTTTCTTCCTCCTTCAGTAATTCCATGATCCTCAGATCAAATCGTACTGAAATGGGTTTGTTCTTTTCTTTTGCCATACTTGTAAAGGTATGGAAATCATAGTGGTTACCTGCCTGTTATTTTAATAGCCTCTTCAATCTGTTTTGTGAGCTCAGCAGGTGAGTTGGATGGCGCTGCTGAAAAGATCCTTCCCTTGCCGTCTATCAGGCAGCTGGTGGGATATCCGGATACTTTATAAGCCTTAATAACAGGATGCTCTTCTGCCTTATTTTCTGTATAAACATGCTGGCCTTTAATAGGACGTTTTTGCAGGGATGTTTTCCATGTATCCTTTTTGTCTATCGAAATACATAGAAAAACCACCTGCTCATTTTGGGAGAAATGTTCTTTTACCGGTTGCAGTGTTTTAAACAATGCATGACAGGGACCACAGGCTTCATACCAGAAGTCGAGGTAAATAGTTTTCCCTTTAAAAGAAGAAAGCGTTACTTTTTTCCCGCTTTCATCTTCCAGTATAAAATCCGGGGCATTCATGCCCTTTTTGAAAGCAGTGCTGTTCGCGTAATATTGGAGGATATACTTTTTGTAGATACTGTCTTTTGCATTCGTGTAAGTCTGGCTGATGAGTGCTTCAATATCTTCAGATTGATTCAGCTTGCTGATATCAAATTCAAGGAACATCGTTAGCACAGGCGTTTTTAAATGCGGGGGTAAATAAGTGCTGATGTATTTGTATTTCTGTGGAAGGTCATTGGCAGATCTTCCGGTTAGTACACGTGTATCAAAATCCATCAGTAACATAGTGTACACTGCATTAATGTAGATGGGAGAATAAGCAGGATGGTCCTCAAATTTCAATAGCTGCTGTATTTCTTTTTTTGCGTTATCCGTTAACTCATCTTTCCGTTTTTCCAGTGTTTCATAAGTACTTTCGTGATAGATCATGCCCACACTCCTGTACTTATTGATCATAATGGTTCCGTTAACGTCCATATTTAACAGGGCAAAAGCTTCCTTTGACATAAAGGGCTTTATGCTATCTAATTTCTTCAGGAAATAATGGCCGGTACTGTCCAGGAAATTAAAAAGATGATCAAACGGATATTTGTTCCCTTTTGCGAGGGGCACCTGTTCTTTCAGCTTGTTGTATAGCTGGGATCTAATGAATGAATTGATAAAAGAAAACCTTTCCTTCCCTTTTCCGCCGAATGCTAAAGAGGTAGGGAAATTAGCAGCGTCGTAAGAAATGATACAGCTATCCCCTGGTTCACTGAAACCGTTAATGTAGTTGACCCCATCCGTCATATAAAGGGAAGCAGGACTGGTAATATTTAATTCCGCTTTAAAGCTGCCGTTTAAGACGGGTACCAGGTGAGTGATCCGGGTGAGTGCCGTTTCCTGCAAATAGATCTTGATCGTGTCGTCTTTTTCGTTCTTAATATGACCGGTAATGACCGTGCGGGTCTGTCCATACCCGGACAGGAGGGAGCCGAGTGTAAGGCATAGGGGGAGTATGTGCTTTGCTGGCATAAGCGAGGGTTTTAAAGGGATGAAGCCTTTTAAATTTACAGTTTTTTTTGTCTATTTTAGATAAACTATGAAAGCTATTATCTGCACAAAATATGGATCCCCGGAAGTGCTTCAGCTAAGAGAAGTAGAAAAGCCCGTACCCAAAGACAATGAGATACTTATAAAAGTATTTGCCACAACAGTAACAGCTGCAGACTTCAGGATACGCAGCTTCACTGTTCCTGCTTCCTTCTGGCTTCCGGCGAAACTGGCGCTCGGTTTTTCAAAACCTAAAAAGGATATCCTGGGAGTAGAGTTAGCCGGAGAAATTGAATCTGTTGGAAAGGATGTAACGCTTTTTAAAAAAGGGGATGCCGTTTTCGCTGCTACCCTGAAAGGTTTTGGTGCTTATGCGGAGTATAAATGTTTGCCGGAAGATGATCAGATCGCTATAAAGCCTATCAATATTACTTATGAAGAAGCGGCCGCTATACCCATTGGTGCCCGCACCGCACTTCATTATCTTAGGGCTGGAAATATCAGGAGCGGCCAGAAAGTGCTCGTTTATGGCGCTTCCGGAAGCGTAGGTACCTATGCTGTGCAACTTGCTAAATACTTTGGCGCCGAAGTTACCGGGGTATGCAGCACTGCCAATCTTGAGCTGGTGAGGTCTCTTGGTGCAGATAAGGTAATTGATTATACAGAAAGAGATTATACACAGAAGCTGGAGATGTATGATATGGTTTTTTTAGCAGTGGATAAACTGCCATTTTCTGTCTGTAACAAATGCCTGGCTGAGGAAGGTGTGTATGTAAATGTAACTGGGCCATTTGGAAATTTCCAAACGTTCTGGGCTTCCATAACAAGTAAAAAGAAAATAATAATAGGAGGTAATCCTCCTGAGCCGGCAGAAGATCTCATCTTCCTGAAAGGCCTGGTGGAAGCAGGTAAACTAAAACCTGTTATCGACAGGGGGTATACATTAGAACAGATCGTAGAAGCACATAGATATGTGGATAAGGGGCATAAGAAAGGGAATGTAGTTATAACAGTCGCAAAAAACGATTAGCTTATGCATACGGAACCAAATGTTAAGCAGGCCGTTCCATTTTTCTGGGTGGCAGATATGGATACTTCGCTTCACTTTTACACAAACCGGCTTGGCTTTGAGCTGATCAAAAAGTGGGAGCCAAATGGCAGGATAGCATGGTGCTGGCTTCAGCTGGGAAGCGCGTCCTTAATGCTCCAGGAACATATGAAAACAGCGTTTCAGGAGAGCAAAAAGGGCACAGGCGTTTCTGTTTGTTTTATATGTAAGGATGCGCTTGCTTTATACCATGCGTTCAGATCAAAAGAAATAGAAGTGAATGAGCCTTTTGTAGGGAATGGAGCATGGGTAATTATGGTAACAGATCCAGATGGGTTTTCATTACTTTTTGAAAGTGAGACGGATGTGCCTGAGGAAACGAAGTATACGGACTGGGTATAAACTTAAGAGCCCTTCAAATCTAATGATCTGAAGGGCTCTTTTTTGTATTGATATTTTTAATTAGCTGGACTGAAATTATATCGGAGCGTTACTCCATAAGTCCTGGGATCACCGAGTACAGCTGCATACTGGCCAGCGTTTCCGGCTGCTACCAGCAATTGTTCAAAGTAATCCTTGTTCAGCAGGTTACGCCCCCATACGAATATAGATACACCCTTGGCTGCACGGAATCCCAGCCTGCCATTAGCCAGCACATAACCATCAATATTCAGGTAAGGTGAAGGGGAGGGGCTGGAAGAAAATTCAGAACGATAATAACCATCCAGTGCCACGAAGAACCGTCCTCCCTGGCCAAGGAACTTACCACCGGTAGAAGCTTCTCCGCCCAGGGTGGCTGTCCATTTGGAAATACCCGGCAGCCTGCCGCCGGAAATATCTTTAAATGCATTGGCGGCACCGGTTTCCTCTAATGGTACCGGGGCATTCTTAAAGGATTTGTATTTACCATCAGTATATGCTACTGCGCCGAAAAGCGAGAAGTGATTGTTGAACCGAACGTTACCATCTAATTCCGCTCCGCGCACCTGCACTTTTTCTGCATTGGCGAGGTAACCACGGTTTACACCAAGTTCTGCCGTTTGCACCTGTGTTTGAAAATCCTTTATATCCGTGTTGTAAATAGCGAGGTTTAAGGTAGTGGCAGCAGACGGTGTTGTTTTGACACCTACTTCATAATGCTGTACATATTCCGGTTTCACCTCCGCCAGTTCCAGCATAGGTTTACCGCTGGCAGTAGGAAGCCCGCCAAGATTAAGACCTACCGGTTTATAATTGGTAGAATAGGTAGCGTAGGTATTGATGTTGTTATTGGCTTTGAAAGAAACGGTTAACTGACCGGTAAGGTTGGTATTATCCGTTTGAACGTTAAATGCCTGGTCCGTATACACGATAGCTTTTAATGCCAGTAATGCAGGGTCTGTGGTTTGCAGGCCACCATATGTCTGGCGGTTGAAGTCTACTTTCTTATCATCGTAGTTATAACGTAAACCGGGTAAAACGTGCAGTTTTTCGGTGATGGCCCAGTCCAGTTGGCCAAACACGGCAGCACTGAGGGTTTTTAGCCGGGAAGTGGTTTTGATGCCAAAGCCTTCCAGTAAACCGGGCGTTTTCCATAGCTCGCTGGTGGTGCTTTGAGAAAAGCGCCATTGTGCAGCACCGGATTCTTCAATATGCTGGGGAGCCGTTTTAAGGTCCTGCCCAATAACGAATACACCGATCACACCGCTTAGTTTAGAATTGAAATTACCGGCGTAGCGTACTTCCTGTGAATATTGTTTGTGTTTGGAGGTAGCCTGTGATAAGGTCAACACCGGCAGCCCTGTAAAATCCCTGTCGTTAGAAGGGTCCCAGTTCCAATAACGGTATGCGGAAGTTGCGGTAAGTGTACCGTTGCCGATCTTCGCATCCACGTTCAGTGAAACGCCGCCCTGATCATTGCCTGAGCGCCAGGTGGTATTATTATCTACCTGCCGGTCGAAAGGATTACGGCTGGGCAATTGGTAATTGAGGTCTGCAATGATATTATCAAATTGCCTGTAGGCAGGGCGTTTTGTTACCACCACACCTGCTACTACCTGTGCATAACCTTCAGGGCGCTGCTGTGATGCATCAGCGGTGAATGTCAGGCTCACGTTTTCGCTGGCGGTATACAGTAACTGCAACCGTCCGCCAAGGTTATTGATATCGTTTATATATTTCTGAGAGTACACATTCCAGATGGTACCATCCCGCTGGGTACCGGAAAAGGCAATTTTACCTGCCAGTTTGCTGGTAATAGCACCGTTGATGGAGCCTTTGGCCTGTATGTAGCCATAGTTGCCATAACTTACTTCCGCAGTAGCGCTGGGGGAAAAGGATGGTTTGCGTGTGGTGATATTGAGTGCACCTGCAGTGGTGTTCTTGCCGAACAGGGTCCCCTGTGGCCCGCGCAGCACTTCTATCTGCTCTACATCCACAAAATCAAAGGTAGTGGCAGCAGGGCGTGCGTAATAAACACCGTCCAGGTAAAAGCCTACACCTGGGTCAATACCGTCGTTGGTAAGCCCGAAGGTACTCCCAAGGCCGCGGATATTGAGGGTGGTATTGCGGGGATTGGAGGAATAGAGCTGTACGGTAGGTATCAGTTCCTTCACCCTGTTCACGTTAAAGGCGCCGGACTCTTCAATGGTGGCGCCACGCACTACAGAAATGGCAATAGGTACATTCTGGATCTTTTCATTGCGGCGGCGCGCTGTAACATTTACTTCGTTAAGCAGGCGGTTATCTATGGTAAGAATGATCTCCAGTGAATTCTGATTTTGCTCAGTTACCTCCACTTCACGGGTGGCAAATCCAATAGAGGAAACAGCCAGGGAAATGGGGAACGGGGCATAGGTCTGCAGGCTGAATTGCCCTTTGTTGTTTGCAATGGCATGATTAGTAGAGCCTTTTAAGCTAATAGTGGCACCAGGGATGGGGGATCCTTTTTCCCCCTTTACAACACCCGAAATTATCTTTTGGGCAATGGCCGGGTTGACCAGGAGGGTGATAAAAAACAGTAACGATAGAACCTTTTTCATGATGGCTGTTATATTGGTTGAGTATTATAAGTATATATAGTCTACAGGATTGGTAGACAAATATAATACAGGAATATGATTTTTTACTTTTTTTTTGAAAGGGGTCTGGAACAGTAGAGATTCCATGGCACTAAAAAGCCCTTCAAACCATTGATTTGAACGGCTTTTTATCTGGAATGAAGTATTTATTTTTCGTTATTGAATAAATAACCGATGCTTATACCCCAGCTTCTGCTTTTCTGCGAAAGGTTTGATTCCGGTTCTACGTCCGTCATCCCCAGGTTGTAATTTCCACTGATCAGTATCCCTGTATTGAACTCATATCCCAGCGTAAAACTAACGCCCGCATTAAAAGGTCGTAAGTATTGCCTGTTTGTGATAGCCGTATTATAATCCCCTTGCTTATCAAGGAAAACCACTGTTCTTTCCGGGGAGTCATATGCCTCATATTCCGCTTTCACTCTGCCGCTAATTCCATATGAAAGGAAGGGACCTGCACCCGCAAAGAGCTTACCAGGACCAAGGGAGTATTTGTACAGGAAATTGGCCGGCAGTTCCAGATAATGATAGCGGGTCTTTATGGAGGCATCCGTCGGTCCGTCCGCAGGGCCAGGAACAACGCCAGCCGCATCGTATCCCCGGAGTGTATATAAGAGGCCGGGTTGGAAGGAGAAATGCTCTCCCCAGGCCACATCTGCTATTACACCAGCGTGAAAGCCGGATACTTTGCTATAATTAAGGCTCCTTAAGAAATAGGTATAATAGTCATCCGTTTTTATTTTAACACCGGTAAGATCATAACCAGCCTTTAATCCAAATCTAACCTGGGCATTTGCAGCAAACACATTCAGCAGGAAGACCGCGAGGACAAACATTTTTTTCATGAGAGGGATAATTTTAATATTCCCTACAACGGTAATAGATATGGGAAGTTACAGGCACAATGATTAGTTAACATTGGCGATTTTTTTTATTAGTTTTATCTTGTAATGATCACTACTTTATGAAAACATTTCCGTTATTACTGATAATGCTGTTACTAAGTTCTTCAGCAACCTGCCCGGCCACGGCACCTGCAAAGCCGAATATCATATTTATACTTACGGATGATATGGGTTTTGGTGATATTGGTTGTTTTGGCGGAGAATTCATACCCACTCCTAATATCGACAGGTTAGCTCAAAGCGGTCTTATGCTCACGCAGTATTACAGCGCGGCTCCTATCTGTTCTCCCTCACGGGCAGGCTTCCTCACGGGCATGTATCCTGCAAGATGGAATTTCTCCACATACCTGGATAACCGTAAGCATAACAGGAATGCACAACAAGCAGATTTCCTCGATCCCGGTGCACCCTCTATCGCACGTTTTTTTAAGGATGCAGGTTATGCGACGGGGCATTTTGGCAAATGGCATATGGGAGGCGGCCGCGATGTAACTGATGCGCCAGGTTTTGAAAAGTATGGATTCGATGAACACATTAGTACGTATGAAAGTCCCGATCCCGATCCCCTTATTACAGCAACCAACTGGATCTGGTCGGATAAGGACAGCATCAGGCGCTGGAACAGGACAAAATATTTTGTAGATAAAACGCTGGATTTTCTGGAGCGACATAAAGGGCAGCCTTGTTATATAAATCTCTGGCCCGATGATGTACATACCCCATGGGTACCGAACCCGGATGATAGTTATAATGGCGCATTCCCACGAAACAAGGAAGAGGAAACCGCCTTTAAACTGGTATTAAAGGAATATGACAAACAGATCGGCCGTTTGCTGGACGGGCTCAAAGAAAAAGGATTGGATGAAAACACCATCGTCATCTTTACCAGCGACAACGGGCCATTACCGAATTTTCGTTCAAGCCGTTCCGGTGGTATGCGTGGTTCAAAATTGTCGCTGTATGAAGGTGGGGTGCGCATGCCATATATCATCAGCTGGCCCGGGCATATTAAAGCCGGTGCGGTCAATCAAACATCAGAAGTAGTATCTATAGATCTGCTGCCATCACTGGCTAAAATGGCAGGCGTTCGTTTACCCGGCAGTTATAAGGGAGATGGCAAGGATCGCAGCGGAGTGTTTCTGGGTAAAGCTTCGTCCCGCAACCTGGATATGTATTGGGAATATGGACGTAATAACATCGCATTTAGCTATCCCAAAATGCCAAACAAAAGCCCAAGCCTGGCCATACGTTCCGGCAACTGGAAGTTCCTGATGAATAGCGATGGCACGGATATGGAACTGTATGATATTGTAAAGGATAAAAATGAAAAAACGAACCTCGCGGGTAAGCATCTTAAGGAGGTAAAAGTTTTGAAAGAAAAGCTGGGTAACTGGTGGGTATCTTTGCCCAGGTTACCAGAATGATAAAACCCGGACAAAGTGGAGAGCGGTCCACTTTGTCCGATTCTAAAGATGATCACTGCTTAATAAACCTCACCTGCCTGCCTTCAAAGTGAACAATATACATTCCCGCGGTAAGACTGGATATATCCACCTGTACTTTCCCTGATAAGTCTCCCTTTACTGCTTTCACCAGTGCTCCATTTATATTAAACACTTTGAGCTCCTTTCCTTTAGCCGGCAGATCTACATACACAAAAGAGGATGCAGGATTGGGAGAAACCTTCAGGACCGTTGCTTCTTCTGAAAGAGAAGGTTTGGCGTAAGAAAGTGTTTGCATCAATGCGGGTACCCCCTGATCTTCCAGTACCCAGCGCTGGTTGGGTGTACCTGTAGCACCGTTAGCAGCATAGAGTATCATTTTTGTACCGTCTGTTGTACTGCTGCCGGGGTTGTCTATGATATTCCCGCTGCTCATGGCGGTACGGATAAGGTAGGAACCTGATCCTGCAGATACCAGTTGCCATTGCTGGTTGAGGCTGCTGGTAACCGTGTACTGGATGATCTGTACGCCAGCCGTCTGGTCGCTGTTGGCAATGTCTATTGCTTTGTTACTGTTGCGGTTTACCAGTACATAGTTGCTTCCCTGCGCCACCAGTTTCCATTGCAGGTTGTTGCTGGTGCTGCTCGTGTACTGGGCAATGTAGGCAAGATTGGCGGTGCTGCTATTCTCTATGCCTAGATACTTTCCGCTATGAACGTTTTTGATCTTATACCAGTTGCCGGATATGCCACCGGAGCCTGCGGTGAATGTTACGGTTTTGGCCGCGGATACACCTCCGAATATATCCGTGATGATAACACGGGCAGTGTAAGTGCCGGCTGATAATGTGCCGGAGATCACTGCACTGCGCTTTTGTGGCAGTACTTCTGTTGAAGAGCTTACTACGGTGTTAGAAGAGTTCAGTATCTCAACCGTAGAAGAAAACTGCGGGCTTTTGGTATTATTGTTTGTCCAGTTAACCGTTACGGCGCCTGCGCTGTAAGATGCGCTTACGGTGCTTACTTCACCAACGGTAACTGTAGGTGTAGCGGGCTGATTAGTCTGATCGGGCAGGGTAAGTGTACGGCCACCGTTGAAAGCAGCGCTGGGTGTTACATTACCGCCATGTTCCATGAAATAGGCATCTTCTCCGCTGTCGAATCCGGCATTGAAAGCCAGATCATAAATGCCATTCCGGTTTGCATCGTTGGCATTACAACTGAAATAGCGGCTGCTGGATCTTTGCCATACGCCGGCATCTGTCCGGTTCCAGCAATCTTTGAAATAGGCTTTACGCACGAACCTTCCGTCGAAACGGGGATCGCTGCCATGCCAGTTTTCCAGGAAAGCACCTGAGCCTGCACCTAAAAAGGTAGTGCGCGTTGGAATGGCAAGCGTTGATGTGTGAAACCATTGATTGGTGCTGAGGTTCTGTACAAAGGTGCCGATGAACAGTTCTCCGTTCAGCTTCCAGGCCCTGATCACGAAATTGTACCAGGTGTTGAGCGTCCAGTTATAAGGATTGATGGTTTTAGCGCCATCACCCTCACCCCCAAAACGACTGTAAATAGTGCCCGCACCAAGGTAGGCCTGCCGCGCCAGGATACCTGCTGCTGTGTTTGGGTCCCACTGGGAGGCGATCAGGATCTTCGAAGAACCGGATGAACTGTCCGGCGTGTGTTGAAGACCGGCATAACCTCCCGTCCAGTTGAATACGGAAAAGTAAGAGGTGTAGGCAGTTTGCGTGATCTTTACTTTCATCATTTTTAATGATGCATCACCGGGAAAACTGAATACAAGATGTTGAGAAGGAGCAGCATTGCTGCTTTGGGCTTTGACTGATGGCGCCGCATACAGGCAGCACAACGTCATTGCCAGGAAGAGTAGCAAATAGGAACGCATTGGGTTGAATTTGGTAGGTAAACAAATACACGAGTAGCTTATCACACGTACTTTGAATTTAATATTTTCCGTTGCTTACGGTATTATGCGCAGCTTTAATATGACATTTGTGTGTCAAGCATGGTGTTTTCAGGGAAGGGTTTTTTATATAATTGGGTGACAAAGCAAATCTTTCATAAGTTTAGTGTGAAAAACTATACCCTATTTATGAAGAAAAGTCGGGCTATCTGGATACTTACCCCTTTGTTCGGCACATTTGTTTATATATCCCTTTACTGCATTGCTGCGTTTTTATATCCGGGTGGTAATCAATTGGATAAAAATGCGAAAGGGTTTAGCTGGACTCAAAACTACTGGTGTAATCTATTGAATGAGCACGCCATGAATGGGCAGTTGAATACAGCAAGGCCCGTTGCCCTGATGGCCATGTTTGTACTTTGCATAACACTGGCTGCTTTTTGGTATATATTTCCCCGGCAAGTGGATTTTAGCAGGAGCTGGAGAATTGCTATACAGCTTTCAGGAGTAATAGCCATGCTGGTTGGACTATTCATTTTTACCAATCTGCATGACAGCATTATAAATATTGCGGGTGTTTGCGCATTGCTGGCTGTGACAGGCACGTTTATCGGCATTTATAAATTACGATGGAGAGATCTTTTTGTAATGGGCATTTTCAATATCATATTGATTGCATTAAACAATATTCTATATTATGGTGATGATCTAAAGATGTATTTGCCGATAGTTCAAAAAATAACCTTTCTGTTTTTTTTGCTATGGATCTGTTTGATTGACATCAGGTTGTTTTTTTTCAGGTATGAAAGACGGTAGTGCTAAATGGACCTGGTTTCTTTCTATCTTTAATGCACTCAAATGGAAACGGGTTTATGAATAAAGAAAATGTACAGATACCCAATGATGTTCAGGATAGAAGTTCAGTTGCCTGGCAAAAGCTCTGTGACTACATAGATAGATTGGCAGAGACGAATGCGGAAGAATTTTCACCAGGAGAAGAATTGGGGCCGGAGTTATTTGCACAGATTTATACTTTGCCTGAAAGTATAGCTAAATTGAAGCATGTAAAGAAAATCTGGCTTTATGGAAGTAGTTTGAAAAGAATACCTCCGGAAATTGGGGAAATGACCGCGCTGGAATATTTTGACCCATACACCTCTTATGATCTGCATTGGTTTCCATATGAGATAACTAATTGCAAAAATCTAAAGGACAGCCGGGTAAGTACACGTACGCTATATGGAAACTACAAAAACCGGATGGGGTTTCCAGATCTGAATACTAATCCTGTCCGATATTCAGATGAGAAGGTCCGTTGTAGTATTTGCAGGAGTGAAATAGCGTATGCTAATGCTAATCAATTATGGATCTCTTTATGGGTTGGAACTGATATCTTACCATTGTTAGTTAATTCATGCTCAAAAGAGTGTAAGGATAAGTTACCCCAACCACCTGATAATTATGTCACCTTTCCTCATAAGGGCGGCTCAACATTGCAGCAACCAACGATGGATGAATGGGAGTATTGGAAGCAGAATGGTGAAGTCGTTGATCTTGAAGAGACAGATCCTCCTGAGAGTGAAAAGGTGATTCCAGGACATCATCTAATAAAGCTGATAAGAAAAATATGGGATAGATAGGTTTATCGTATCCTACAGACAATCTGAACGGAATAGAAATTATAAGGACCATGTTATCTTACAAAGAATTTACAAATCGCTTTGGCGCAAGCTTGCTCGAACAGGAATTCAGGGCTTTCCTGACTAATACTTTTACAGATATAACGGAATACAACATTTTGGAAAGCGATTATATGATCTCTGAAGAAATGGGTTTTGAGATAGGTTTTACGAACAAAGGTGCAGTGTATGATGAAGATGCCAATGTTATTTTTGAAAAAGGAGATCCGATCTTTTCTCATTTTATAGTTTATCCAAAATCTTTAAAGCTAATTGGTAGTCTTCCCTTTGATACGAATTTCACAGATAAACGAAATGAAGTTATTGCAAAGGCGGGTGATCCGATAAAGACAAATGAAGGCTTTTCAGGCCTTTTAAAGAAGCGTTTCCTGGTGGACAGTTATAAATTGGGTAACATTATCGTAACGTATGATTACCACCCTGAAGAACAGACAATTAACTTTATTCAGGCTCGGGAAAATAACCTGGTAGAACATCTCAGGCTGTGAATAAAATAATCTGCTTAAGGCATGGGAGTCTTATCCTCTGTAAACGCTCTTCCCCAGTTAGCCAATGCATCAAAAACAGTTTGTAGTGACTCTCCCAGGGTTGTTAACCGGTATTCAACCCGCGGAGGTACCTCCGCATATACAATGCGGGTTATAATTCCATCCTGTTCCATCTCACGCAACTGAGCAGTTAATGTTTTTTCTGATATATCTCCCAGTTCGGTATTAATGAGGCCGTACCTTACGGATTGTCCTTTTCTCAAGAGATCATATATCCTGAGTTTCCATTTTCCGCTAATAGTGACAAGCGCTGTTTCAACTGCGCAGGCATCGGGATTAGCCACCCAATCGGATCGTTGTGTTCTGTTATATGCCAATTTTTATCGAGTTCAATTCAGGCACAAAATTAAGCCAGAAAACTATCATTCTTATGTCATAAATCAATTTCCCCCATTCGATAAGTAATTGAAAGTGAACAATACAAACCTTGATTACAGTATACTTACGCTCACGTAAGTTATTGTAAATGAGATAAATGTGGCGGTACTTTGCCCCCAAAAAAGAAAATGACCTTATTCGAATCAAACAAACTGGGATCTCATCAAATAGCAAATCGCGTGGTAATGGCGCCAATGACAAGAACACGTACTTCAGCTGGTGATACACCCAACGCCCTGATGGCGAAGTATTACGGGCAGCGTGCCAGTGCCGGGTTAATAATCTCAGAAGTAACAGAAATAGCGCCACACGGCAAAGGGTATCTGTGGATGCCCGGTATTTACACAGATGCTCAGCTGGCAGGATGGCAACGGGTGACAAACGAAGTGCATCGCAATAACGGTAAGATCTTCATGCAGCTCTTTCATGTAGGACGAATGTCCCATACTTCCATGATGCCAGAAGGACAGGCGCCATGGGGCGTTACGGATGAACAGGCAATTGGATCTGACGTGTTTGCGCATGATGCCGAAGGTAAGCTAACATTTGTACGTGCCAGTAAACCAAGGCAGCTCAGAACAGACGAACTGCCTGCTTTATTAAACGATTTTAAAACCGCTTTTAGCAATGTCAGGAAAGCAGGATTCGACGGACTGGAAATTCACGGTGCAAACGGGTATCTGTTTGAGCAGTTCATGAACGCAACACTCAATACCCGCAATGATCAATATGGTGGTCAAACACTGGAAGACCGCACCCGTTTCCTGTTGGAGGTTATTGATGCAGCCATAGCGGAGTTAGGCGCCGGAAGTGTAGGAGTGAGGCTCTCTCCATTCGGGCATTACAATAGTATGCCGCATGATCCGCTTGGAGAAGAAACTTTTTTTTACCTGTGTGAGGAGTTAAACCGGCGGGGTATTGCCTACATTCACCTGCTTTACGAATTAATGCCAGACGGAAACATGCAGGAGGCCAACTTCAATGAGCAGCGTCACCTACCAGACGAATTTGTCAAAAGAACACGAAACATTTTCACCGGCGCCATCATCTGGTGTGGCAGCTTTGACAAAGCGTCAGCGCAGGCGGCATTAGCTACCGGCTGGGTAGATCTGATAGCCTTCGGCAGACCCTTTATAGGCAATCCCGATCTTGTTGCCCGTTTTAAGAACGACTGGCCATTAACTATAGCCGACCGCTCCGCCTATTACACCAGGAACGGAGAAACAGGATACACGGACTTCCCAAATTTTAAGATATAACACTTCCAAAGAAAAAAGCCTGTCTCATAAATACCTGAGGCAGACTTTTCTTTTTTAGTTATTAACGGTGGCAGTCGTTTGACTCGAATTGATCGGCTGCGGCGCCCCCCCAGGTATTGTAAGCATCTTTTTTTAATTGGGCAATAATATCTGTGACACCATCAGGTATTGGCCAGAAGTATATTTCAAAACCAGGTTTATCCAAACCCATGCCGGGAACTTCATACAGGTACATTGGCATAGTTATAACATCACCCTTATCCAGTGATTTCCTGAACTTGTACAATGGCGATGTTTTTCCATCCATGTTATCTTTGAACCGGATGCGTGTGAGGTATACCATCGACTTGCTTTCGCATTTTACCTCATAGGAACCGTTGTCCATAAAATCGATAATATCAACCACTTTGAGCGTTACAGTGTCTAGTTTCTTTTCGCAGACTAGTTTTCTCGCCTGCCACAAAACACTATCATGGCGTGGTTTGTATTTATCGTAGTCTGTTTGGGTAGCCCTGTAATTAGTATAAGCCTGTTCCATACCTAATAGCTGCAATTGAAAGGCTGACTCTTTTTTAGGCTGACAGCTGGCTAAAGCACATACAATCAACGGGATAATGATTTTTTTCATAGGATATCTTTGCCTTAAAATTAAACAGCCTTATTTACAATTCAAAACATATTACTTATATTGGTGAAACGAGCCCTGAACCATATGAGATTAATAGCAACATTTACTTTTTTCCTTTTGTCAACAGTTTCTTTTGCTCAGACAAAGGCCTTATCTACCCTTCCATCTTATGACTGTAGTCTGAAAAAAATAATGGCGATCATTGGCCGGCAAACAATTATTACATCCCCGGATAATAGTATAGGGTTAGATGCCATTCTTGCCGATTATTGCAGCACATTTGGAAATAACTGTATTCGGAAAAAGGAGTCAGCATTGACCGATAGTGACTATGCAAAGGATATTTTAATGGTTGGCATTTTGAGTGATTTTAAGAAGTGGACGCAACTGAAAACATCCATTACCCGCATTGCCAATGGTTTTATAATTAACAACAAAATATTTAAAGATAGATCTGATGGGTTTGTTTATGTGGATACCAATAGGATAATTATTGGCGGAAACAGTCTTAAGGCTGTTAAAGACGCACAATTGGCGCTTACAGGCGGGCACGACATTGTAATTGTACAAAATGGAAAAATAACCTGGTTCGGCAATAAAAAAGATAACACTCATTTCAATTGGTTTAACCTTCAGGGGCTAAAGGAGAGTAACTACTACAAAAAGAGTTCTGAATTATTTTCTGCCATTTTTATTTCAAAAACATTTAAGGATACAATAGACTATCCAAAACTGAATAAAGCATTAAAATCTTATACACAGCAGTTTTTAAGCATCTATAAACTGAAAATGCCTACAAAAAAGATCAGTTGGTTCCTTCATTCAAACATGAATGAGTATGGTACTATGTCGGGTATGTTTGGATTAACTTGTCCTGGAAATAATTCAGCAGGATTTAGTATTCGCGGGGAGATCCATACAAATGGGTTTGATACAGGATTAGTTAAACATGAATATTCACATTTTCTTTTCGACAATGCTATTCCTCAAGACAATAACCCTGCTTTTTTTGTAGAAGGTTGTGTTGAGTACGTCACAAATCTTAATGACAAAGATTTGTATAATAAGAGACTTAAGGTGGCAAGAAAATTCAGGGATACTTTAAATTATGCCGATCTGATAATAAATAACAGAGATTTTTATGGACAGTATTCCAGCGAAAATTATTCAATCTGCGGAGTGTTTGTAAAGTATATTATCGACAAATTTGGCGTTGAAGCATTCAAAGCATATTGTTTGGCAGATAACAGGAAAGTGAAGACAAAGGATATTTTTAAAATTGATTTTGACACACTTGTTGATAATTACAAGGTTTGGTTAGATATGCAATAAAACCGTTTTATAATGCTTCCCGGAAAGAACCTGCATTTAACCGTCTCCATACTGGTTATCGTACCCATTGCGCTGGCCTATGGTTTATGCCCGCAAATGATGCTGCCGTGGCTGTTTGATTTTAGAGCAGACAATATTAACCTTGCAAATATTTTCAGGGCTATGATGGGTTTATACCTTGGGATGTCCGTGATCTGGATGATGGGTATTATTAAATCCAAATTATGGGTCACCGCAACTATTGCCAATATTACTTTTATGGGAGGGTTGGCACTTGGCAGATTAGTGAGCCTGGCTTTAGACGGGGTTCCGGGTATTTACTTTTTAATTGGATGTATATTAGAGTCAGTTCTTGCCATATGGGGGTTGAAAAACTTAAAGAAGTATGGAACTGATTAGGAAGTTTGTAAATTGAAAAACGAAAAATTTAATTCTTGTCAGTAAATCCAAAACTATTTCCGGAGAATTCCTTCATACAGGGGAAGATCAATCTGCGTTCAATGGCAGTATTATTGTGAATTGTGCCCCCACATCCGGTTGGCCTTCTGCGTAGATGGCTCCATTGTGACGTTCAACAATGCTTCTGCATAGCGCCAGGCCAAGGCCTGTGCCTTCGATCTGATCCCTTGAATTCAATCTGGCAAAAGCCTGGAAGATCCTGTCTGCATCTTTCTGATTAAATCCGATGCCGTTATCTTTCAGAATGATTTTCGTATAATGCCTGTCAGGCGGCAGTTCTAATTGCTGAAGATCATGCGCTTCCGCTTTTTCCTGCGTGATCTCAATGTGCAAAGGTTTAGATGCAGCAGAGAACTTTAAAGAATTATTGATCAGGTTATAGAATAACTGGTTCAGTAAAACGGGAGCCCCGTAAACACTGGGAAGGTTCTCATGCAACATGAGTGCTCTTTTTTCCTGAATGATGATCTCCAGATCATTTTCTACATTTTTTACGATCTCATTCAGATCTACATTTTCGAATACCTGCTCTATTGATCTGTAAGAAGAATATTGCAGCACTCCATCGATCATCCCATACATCCTTTCCGCCGCCTTTTCTATCTTACCCAGATAATTGTTTAATTTTTCAGGTAAAGGCTCTTCTTTTATTAATGAAGTAAAAAGCCTGATCTTACGAACAGGTTCCTTAAGGTCATGTGAAGCTACATGTGCGAACTGTTGCAGGTCTTCGTTGGAGCGTTGCAGCTCTTTAGTTCTTTCAATTACTTTCTGCTGAAGGTCTGCTTCGTTTTGTCTGACGGCCTCCTCATTTAGTTTCTGCTCGTGAATGTCCAGGCCAACACCTACATAACCGTTAAACACGCCGTTTGAAAGATACCGGGGATTACTTTTGAAAGCATGCCAGCGATATATGCCGTCATTCCGTTTCACCCGAACGGCCGGAATAAAATATTCCTCCTTTAAATTAAAGGCTGCATCGTATTGCGCCATTACAGCAGGAATGTCATCAGGGTGTATAATTCCATTCCAGGCCCTTCCTCTTGCCTCCTCAAAAGATTGACCGGTATATTCCAGCCAGGCTTTGTTCCAGTAACTTACCGGTGCAAGAGGGTGAGGCTCTATAATAAAAACGAACATGGGGCTGTAATCGGCAAGATTCCTGAACCGTTCCTCGCTTTCCCTGATCTCGGATTCGGCTCTCCTTATATCGGTTATATCTCTTGTAGTTCCTGCTATGGCTTCCACTTCGCCCTGTTCATTTAAAACGGGCACAAAAATGTAATCATATATTCGTTTCCCTAAGGTGACGTGAGGAAAGAAAACTTCTCCACGAACCGGTTGCATGGTAGAAACAACCTGATCAATCTCCCGTTCATGCATTTCGGCGTGCCAGGGTTCATAACCGTTATCTAACAGGCCTTTTCCAATGGCCTGTTCCCATGATTTTCCCCACATGGTCAGCAGGGCTGTATTCGCGTAAATAAACCGGTAATTTAAGTTAAACACATACACAAGATCTGGCGTGTTGGCCATTATTGTTTCATATAACCGCTTCTGTACCTGCGATTCCTCCATGGCAATTTTCAGCGCTTCCTCGGCTTGTTTACGTGGGGTTATATCGCTTGCCGTACCAAACCATTCGATAACATCGCCAGAAGTATTCAGGATGGGGATAGCGCGGGAAAACGTCCACCCGATCGTTCCATCATTTCTGATCACACGGTGCTCCATTTCAAAAATATTCCTGGTGGCCACCGAACTTTTGATGGCATTCAGAACGGTTAGCTGATCATCAGCATGAATGTATTTGTTCAGCCATTCGGTAGACGGCTCCCCTGTATCTGAGAGGAAGCCCTTGCCGGATAATTCGCGCATCTCCGTCCAATCCGGACTCATACGGTATACAACACTGGAGGAAGCTGTAACAAATGCCCTGAAACGCTCTTCACTTTCCTCCACTTTTTTCCGGGTTTCCACCTGCTCCGTAATATCTGCAGCCATCACTATGATGCTGGAAACAGCACCGTTGCTATCTATAACTGGCTGATGAGCATAATTATAGTATACATCAGTAGGTTTTCCATTCCGTATGATAACGGCTTTTTCTTCCTGGCCATAATAAGGCCGGCCTGTGGAATAAACGTCCTGAAGCAGCTGCCGGAACGGTTGACCTTTTAGCTCAGGGAGAATATCATGGAGAGTTTTCCCCATTATTCCCCAATCCTTATTCCACGATTGAAGCAATGCCTCATTGGCAAAGTCCACTACCATGTCCGGACCTGAAAGGATTAAAAAGATATTGGGGGACCTCGAAAGGATTTGTTTGAGTTGATGGTCGCCGGGAGCCCACTTGTTTTCAACGGGTCGATCATCATTTCCCTTAAGATCATGTGATGCCGGTAATTTCATGCAGGTACGATAATTATATATAGTAATACAGTAATTCCACGGTTGTTTTATACAATATTGGTGCCATGGATCTTTCTCAGCTGCTGCCATGCGCCCGTAGACCATAAGGCCACAAAGATCAACACCGGCTGAAAAGGCAATCTCAGCCATCTGGCAAGATCAGAGTTTAAACCAAACGCATCTCTGTGTTCAGCCAGCTGGGCAATATTGCCGGGGAAAACCAGTACGAAGAAAGCAGCCACTATCCAGCCTACTTTAATACGCTGCTTCACTAGTATGATCAGCGCAAGCCCCAGCAGTATTTCCACGATCCCTGATAAGACCACCACAAGGTCTGGATCCATGGGTACCCACGGTGGAACCTGGGCTAAAAATTCCGTCCTTAAAAATGTAAGATGACTGATGCCTGCAGAAAGCAGGAAAAGACCCAGCAGGATGCGACAAATTGTTTTAGTCATAATGTGGAATATTATGGACGAAGGAATTTCAAATTCCGCCTGATCCCTGCATACTTGCTCCGCTTCAACGGAGACTTGCTGAAGATCTTCTTAAACTCCTCTTCTGTCAACTCTTCCCACTGAGAAGAGGTAAGATTCAGTATTTCCGGAATAGGCGCAAATTCAGCCTCGGAAGTGGCTTTGGCGAACCTGTTCCATGGGCACACATCCTGGCAGATATCACATCCAAACATCCAGTTATCAAACTGCCCCTCCATGGAAGAGGGGATCAGCATATCCTTCAATTCGATCGTATAGTAAGAAATACAGCGGGAGCCATCTACAACGGTAGGAGATACCAGCGCCTGTGTAGGGCAGGCATCCAGGCATTTTGTGCAGGATCCGCAATAATCTCCCACAGGCGCATCATATACGAGGGGTATGTCTACGATCAGCGTAGCAATAAAAAAGAAAGACCCAGCCTGTTTGTGGATGAGGTTCCCATTCTTCCCGATCCATCCCAGCCCGCTCCGTTGCGCCCAGCTCCGTTCCAGCACAGGCGCAGAATCCACAAACCCCCGGCCCTGTATATCTCCCAGCTCAGCCCGGAGCTCAAAGAGGAATTCGTTCAGCTTAGCTTTGATCACCTCATGGTAATCTTTACCGTAAGCGTATTTGGCAATATGGGGAGTGTCTGGTTGCTGGGTAGTGGCAGGATAGTAGTTCAGCAGCAGCGTGATCACTGATTTAGCGCCATCTACCAGTAAGCGGGGATCAATGCGTTTATCGAAGTAATTTTCCATATACCCCATGGAGCCATGCATCCCCTTATTGAGCCATTGTTCCAGGCGGTAAGCATCTTCTGTAAGCTGCTCTGCCTTTGCAATGCCACAATGGTCAAAGCCCAGTGAGCGGGCCTTCTGCTTGATCATCAAGGTATTTTTCTCCAATATCTGCATCTGGCCGCAAGTTACAATATTGTAGCCCGGGAGCGTTAATTGATGCCGGAAAATATATACTTTTAGGGCTTAACTGTGTCCCTGACCTTAAACTATTTACCTGTAATGCTTAGAAAGTCCGTTACCCTGCTGCTCGGAATCATGTGTGCGTGTGCCTTTACCTGGGGGCAGGATAAGAGTCCGGCCCGTTTCGGCAAGGTTTCTCCTGAAGATTTCAAAACTACCCGCTATGAGCTGGATACTTCAGCCGGTGCTGTTATCATTGCAGATATCGGTTCCTCTTCCTTTGAATCAGGCAACGAATGGTTTATCCAGGTCTATAAACGCTACAAAAGAGTACACATCCTCAAAAAAAGCGGGTATGAGGAAGCGACTGTTTCCATTTACCTGTATGTGGAAGGGCAGGACGAAGAAAGGGTGAGTAACCTTAAAGCGGTGACCTACAACCTGGAGAATGGTAAAGTAGTGGAAACCAAGCTGGATGCAAAAGCTGTTTTCACGGATAAGGTGGATAATAACAACATCGTCAAGAAATTCACCCTTCCGGCAGTGAAGGAGGGCTCTATTATTGAATTTTCTTATGCTATCAATTCTGAATTCCCTTACCGGCTTCGTCCATGGGCCTTCCAGGATTGGAACTTCCCTGTTTTGTGGAGTGAATACGAGATCTCCCTGCCGGAGTATTACGAATACATTTTCCTGAGCCAGGGCTATAATTCTTTTCATATCAAGGATAGTGAGAACAGCAGGAAGACCTTCAATTTTAGAATGACTTCCCCCGCTGCTTATGGCGGTGCTACCCAACGTACAGAGGCTGTTTCCGTTACGCCAGGGATCACCCGCCATCGCTGGGTGATCAAAGATATAGCACCACTGAAAGAAGAAAACTTTGTAACTACGCTGGCTAATCATATCAGCTATATCGAATTTCAATTGTCTGCCCTGCGTTACCCGGATTCCCCGGTGAGGCCTGTGATGAGCACCTGGCCTAAACTAACGGAGGACCTGATGAAGAATGAACACTATGGTGAGCAATTGAATAAAAACAACAACTTTTTATCTGACCAGGTGGAAGAATTAACGAAAGGGGCCACCTCCCAGAAAGTGAAAGCGGAGAATATTTATAACTGGGTGAGGGATAACTTTACCTGTACGGATTATGCTGCTTTTTATACTGATCAGACATTAAAGACCACATTCACCAGGAAAAGCGGTAGTGTGACTGACATAAACCTGTTACTGGTAGCTATGCTGCGGCATGCAGGTTTAAAGGCCACGCCTGTATTGCTGAGTACGCGCAGTCGTGGTAAAGTGTATCCGTTGTATCCTATCCGTTCCAAATTCAATTCTACGATCGTTAACCTGAAGATTGACGATCAGGAATATAATATGGATGCTACCCATCCTTTCCTGGGTTTTGGCAAACTCCATACTTCCAGTTATAATGGTCATGCAAGGAAAGTAAATGAAGCGGCGGACCCGATGTCTTTTGACGCGGATTCTTTGAAAGAGCAAAGTGTTACAGGGATTTTTATCAGTGCGGATGATAAAGGGAAACTTACAGGACACTTCCAGCAGCAGGCTACTTATTTCGAATCTTATGAACTGCGTGAGAAGGTGAAAGAAAAAGGAGAGGAAGCTTACTTTAAAGAACGGGCAAAAGGTTTCCTTTCAGACATTGACCTGCGGAATGGAAAACTGGACCAATTGAAGGACTACACGAAACCGGTAGTGATCGACTATGATTTTACATTGAATGAAAGCGATGAGGGTGGCATGATCTACCTGAACCCTATGTTCTCGGAAGGGATGAGGGCTAATCCGTTCAAATCAGCTGTACGGAAATATCCGGTTGAAATGCCTTATGTACCGGATGTGAACTATACGCTGAGCATGCAACTGCCGGAAGGATACACAGTGGAAGATATGCCTAAATCCACGATCGTACAGTACAACGATGGAGAAGGTATCTTCCGGTACATGATCGGTGTTCAGGGTAATTTACTGCAACTCAGCTGCCGGATTAAATTAGGGCGTGCATTATATGCCCCTGAAGAATATGAGTCCCTGCGGGAATTTTTCGATATGATCGTGAAAAAGCAGGCGGAGCAGATCGTAATTAAGAAGAAACCATAAGTATGCGGAATGTTTTAATCTTACTGTTGATCAGTACTGCAGCCCTGGCTGGCGATCCGCAATTTCCGGTAAGCGCTGTTCCTGCGCAATTGCTGAAGAATGCGGATGTGGTAAAACGAAGGGAAGAGCTGACGATCAGGTTGATCGATCTGAAAGATGTGCGGGTTACACATCGTCGTGTTGTGACCATCCTCAATGAGAACGGAGACAGATACAGCGGCTTTGCTGTTTGGTATGATAAATTCCGGGAAGTGAAAGAATTCCATGGTGTGTTGTACGATGCTTCCGGGAAGCAACTCCGCAAAACGAAGAACAGCGATGTGAGTGACGTAAGTGCTGTGGGAGAAAGTAACCTCATGGATGACAGGCGGAGAAGATCACATAACTTCTATTATAAAACATATCCGTATACGGTAGAGTATGAAGTGGAGTACCGTTATCGCAGAACATTCAGCCTGGATACCTGGGTGCCGCAGGGAGGGAGTAATTACGCCGTGGAACAGAGCCGTTTATCAGTGACTGTTCCTGAACATTATGATCTGCGCTACCGTTCTTTCCGCTACCCGGGCGAACCATTGAAAACAGCCGGTAAGGGAGATAAAACATTTGTATGGGAAGTAAAGGATATCGGCGCGTTGCGCGAGGAGCCGCTGGCTGTTCCCTGGAGGAACCGTTCGGTAATGGTTTACCTGTCTCCAAGCGAATTTGCATTTGATACCTACACAGGTAAAATGAATACCTGGGATGATTATGGAAAGTTTCAGCTGTCGCTTAATGCCGGCAGGGATGTATTGCCTGAAAAAACAAAGGCTGAAGTGCATCAGCTGACTGATGGATTAAAGGATCGGAAGGAGAAGGTGAAAGTATTGTACCAATACATGCAGCAGCATACCCGTTACATCAGCATTCAGCTGGGTATTGGTGGCTGGCAGCCTTTTGACGCTACCTCTGTGGCAACAAACGGATATGGAGATTGTAAAGCGCTTTCCAACTACATGTATTCTTTGCTGAAGGAAGCGGGTATCCGTTCCCATTATACCATCGTGAAAGCTGGCAGCGGAGAAACTGACCTGATAGAAGACTTTGCAGTGAACCAGTTCAATCATATCATCCTCTGTGTACCAATGGCCCGGGATACTACCTGGCTGGAATGTACAAGCCAGGATGCACCTGCAGGTTACCTGAGTGATTTTACCAGTAACCGTACGGTATTGGTGATAGACGAAACAGGTGGTAAACTGGTACGTACACCCACCTATACAATGGATCAGAATCTGGAGACCAGGTATTTCAGGGCAACGATCAACGCTGCAGGAGATCTGAGTGGTAAAGCGGAAACCCGTTATACAGGATTGCAGCAGGACTGGTGTCATGATCTTATTCACACGGTATCGCCGGAAAAACAATTGGAAGTATTGAAAGAAAAACTGAGCCTTGCCAGTTATGATATTAATAAGTTCCAGTATAAAGAACATGCAGATGCGTTACCTGTTCCTGCTATAGATGAGGCGCTGGACATCACCGTAGCGAGTTATGCTTCTGTAAGTGGTAAACGTTTATTCCTTGTGCCGAATGTATTGAACAGGAGTCATGCAAAATTATCTGCTGATGAAGGGCGGCAGTCAGATATCCTGCTGGAAACGGCTACGAGGGATATGGATACGGTAGAGCTGACCATTCCGGAAGGGTATAAACCTGAATCCGTTTTCCCAGAGCAGGTACATGAAAGCAAGTTTGGAAAGTATATGTCGAAAGTAAAAGTTGAGGGGACGAAAGTAACTTATGTTCGTAGTTATGAAAGGAAGGCGGGGATATTTCCGGCAAAGGATTTTGCCTTACTGGAAGCGTTCTTTGATAAAGTATATAAAGCTGACCGGAGCAGGATCATTCTTGTGAAGGCAGAATAGTGGGGTTGGGAGTTTGCCGCGCAGCAAAGGGCGGAGGTTTTTTTCTTTTTTGTGGGGGGATTCTTTTTTGCAGAGGGGTTTCTTTTTTTGTCGGTGGAGGTTTTCTCTTTTCTGTGGGGGATTCTTTTTTGTAGAGAGGTTTCTTGTTTGTCGGGCGGAGGTTTTCTCTTTTCTGTGGAGGATTCTTTTTGCAGAGAGGTTTCTTGTTTGTCGGGCGGAGGTTTTCTCTTTTCTGTGGGGGATTCTTTTTTGCAGAGAGGTTTCTTGTTTGTCGGGCGGAGGTTTTCTCTTTTCTGTGGAGGATTCTTTTTGCAGAGAGGTTTCTTGTTTGTCGGGCGGAGGTTTTCTCTTTTCTGTGGAGGATTCTTTTTTGTAGAGAGGTTTCTTGTTTGTCGAGCGGAGGTTGTCTCTTTTTTGTGGAGGATTCTTTTTTGCAGGGGACTCTTTTTTACAGAGAGGTTTATTTTTTTTGCAGGGGGGGGCTTTTTTGTCGGCGGATTTTTTTAAAGGGGCGGTGATCAACCGCCCCTTTTGTAATTTATTTTTCCCGTACACCAACGGAGATCCTTCTGTCTTTTACTCTTTCCTCATCCGGTGCGTCTGCCGCGGCTTTGGCAAACTGAGAACCGTATCCTTCCGCACCCATTAATTGTACAGGTTTTACATGATGAGATTGCAAAGCACTATGCACTGCGTCTGCACGTTCCTGTGAGAGTTTCCGGTTTAGTGAGCTGTCGCCTCTCGCATCTGTATACCCGCCGATCTTTATTTTTAGTTTAGGGAATGCATTCAGTATGGCCACAAGGTTTTGTACCTGTACTTTACTTTCATCCGTTAAGTCTGCGCTGCCTGTTTTAAAGTTCAGGTTATCAAAATCGAACCATTTATCCTTACCACCTTCTGTGGAAGGATCTTTCAGGAAGTTCACCAGCTGATCTTCTATCCCGCCTTTATAAGCATCCAGCACAACACCATCCGGTAAGGTTACTTTGATGGACTCGCGGGTAACAGGGGTAGCAACGTGAGAAATGGCCGTGTCTTCCATGTGGCTGGTCTGTACGGAATCTACCGGCGCCATGGTGTGCTGGTTATTGCATCCTTTCAGGAAATACCAGAGCAACAGGATAATGGCCACCAACAGGATCAGCATCCATAACCAGCGGTAGCTCACGGCACTTTCTACGGCCCTGCCTTCATTGGCAATGGCTCTTCCTGCGGTGCCGCCAATGCTGGATACCACGCTGCCGAGTTTCTTGCCAATATCTCCCAGATTCCCTAAGCCCAGTATGCCCGCCAGGCCAAGGCCCGATGGTACCGCCGCAAGGATCTTATCCTTCTGGCTGTTTAAAAGCCCAATAAGTCCGGATGCGCTCAGGTTCTGGCTGCTGGCTTGCTGTCCGATCACACCAAGTGAGGCGGGAGCGGCAGATTGTAATAAGGTTTCTGCAGAAGTGGTTTTAATGCCGGCATATGAAGCGATGGCGGTAGTAATATCAGCTGCTTTGCTGCCAAAGAGGGATTTGAGGATCTCTGTTCCTTTGGCCAGCAGTTCCGCCGGAATAGCCCCGCCCAGGTTGCCCAGCCGGGAGAAGTCCCCGGAGGCTGCTTCCTTTACCAGGCCTAGTAAGCTGCCTGCATCACCGGGGGAACTGGCTTTGTTGAGCAGGCCCGTTAGTACCGTGGGTATAATACCGCCGATGGCCTTCTGAACATTTGATTCGCTTTCGCCAAGGGATGCGGCCGCCTTGTTAGAAAATTCATTGCTAAATACATTCTTCAGGGTGTCGAGCAAGTCGAATGCCATAATGAAAGGTTTTGGTGGTTAAGAAATGTAGACTGATCTATAACAGGAATAAGTAGACGACAGTTTAACGAAGCGGAAAATTAACAGGGAGGTCTTATATAATAGCAACAATACTAAGCATTTAGACAAAATAGCAGGTCGAACATATAATAACTGAAATTAATGCAGACGAAAGAGGGAATTCCTGTCATAATTACTGCTTTTCAGGATTGGACTAACATTTGCGAATCATTTTGCCTTAGGAGACAAATGCAAAGCATATGAACTTAAATAATTTCACTATCAAATCGCAGGAAACACTGCAACAGGCACAGCAGCTGGCCTTTGATCACCGTAACCAGGCGATCGAGACGGGGCATATCCTGAAAGCGCTGCTGGCCGACGATGATAATAGTATAGAATACCTGCTGAAGAAGAACGATGTTAACACTACATTCCTGGAAACCAAACTCAACGAGGCTATCCAGAAATATCCTGTTATCGGGAGCGGAGAAGGCGGGCAGGTATTAAGCAGGGACGCGAACAACGCCGTGCTCCGCGCAGGTTCCAGCATCAAGGAATTCAAAGATGAATTCGTGAGCGTGGAACATATTTTATTAGGATTATTAGGTGGAAGTGACGATACAGCTAAACTGCTGAAATCAGCTGGTTTAACAGAGAAAGGCCTGAAGGCGGCCATTACCGAATTACGTAAAGGCGGCACCGTTAATTCACAAACTGCGGATGCACAATATAACAGCCTGGAGAAATACGCCAAGAACCTCAACGAACTGGCACGTGCCGGTAAGCTGGACCCGGTGATCGGGCGTGATGAAGAGATCCGCAGGACCCTGCACATCTTATCCCGCCGTTCCAAGAACAACCCCATCCTGGTGGGGGAACCGGGTGTAGGTAAAACAGCCATTGCCGAAGGGCTCGCACACAGGATCATCAACGGAGATATTCCTGATAACCTGAACAACAAGATCATTTATGCGCTGGATATGGGAGCACTCATGGCCGGCGCCAAATACCGCGGGGAGTTTGAAGAACGCCTGAAAGCCGTAGTGAAGGAAGTAGGAGACAGCAATGGCGGTATCATCCTCTTTATAGATGAGATCCATACCCTCATTGGTGCAGGCGCCATGGAAGGTGCCATGGACGCAGCGAACATCCTCAAACCTGCATTGGCAAGAGGGGAACTGCGTGCAATAGGCGCCACCACCTTAAATGAATACCAGAAGTATTTTGAAAAAGATAAAGCCCTGGAACGTCGCTTCCAGAAGGTGTTCATTGATGAGCCCAGTGTGGAAGATGCAATCTCCATCCTCCGGGGTTTGAAAGAAAGATACGAGAATCACCACCATGTACTGATCAAAGACGAAGCGATCATTGCTGCTGTGGAGCTCTCACAACGCTATATTACGGACCGTTTCCTGCCGGACAAGGCAATTGACCTCATTGATGAAAGCGCGGCTAAATTGCGCCTTGAAATGAATTCTATGCCGGAAGAACTGGATGAACTGGAACGCCGGATCCGCCAGCTTGAAATTGAGAGGGAAGCCATCAAACGTGAGAATGATGAAGATAAACTGAAAGAACTGGGAACAGAGATTGCCCGCCTGAGTGAAGAACGTAACACCTTCAAAGCTAAATGGCAGCAGGAGAAAGAGCTCGTAGATAAAGTACAGAATGCCAAAGCAAGTATAGAGAACCTGAAACTGGAAGCAGAACAGGCAGAACGGAATGGTGATTTTGGCCGGGTAGCAGAGATCCGTTACGGCAAGATAAAAGAGCAGGAAAAAATAGTAGAAGATCTGACCGCAGAACTGAACACACTTTCTGTCAACCATAAAAGATTATTGAAGGAAGAAGTGGATGCGGAAGACATTGCGCAGAATGTTGCGAAAGCTACGGGTATCCCGGTAACGCGCATGCTGCAAAGTGAAAGAGAAAAATTACTGCAGCTGGAAGATGAACTGCATAAAAGAGTAGTAGGGCAGGATGAAGCGATCATCGCCGTAGCGGATGCTATCCGCAGAAGCCGCGCCGGTTTGCACGATCCTAAACGCCCCATCGGTTCTTTTATATTCCTGGGAACAACGGGTGTTGGTAAAACAGAACTGGCCAAAGCACTGGCAGACTACCTGTTTGACGATGAAAGCATGATGACCCGCATAGACATGAGTGAATACCAGGAGAAACATGCGGTAAGCAGGCTCGTGGGAGCACCTCCCGGTTATGTGGGATACGATGAAGGCGGTCAGCTGACGGAAGCAGTGAGAAGAAAACCATATTCTGTTGTACTGCTGGATGAAATTGAAAAAGCACACCCTGATGTATTCAATATCCTCTTACAGGTATTGGATGATGGACGCCTCACCGATAACAAGGGACGCGTGGTGAACTTCAAGAACACCATCATCATTATGACCAGTAATATGGGCAGCCATATCATACAGGAGAATTTTGAAAAGATCACAGACGCCAACAGGGAAGACATCGTGGATAAAACGAAAGATGAAGTGATGAACCTGCTGAGGCAGACCATCAGGCCGGAGTTCCTGAACCGTGTGGATGAAGTGATCATGTTCCAGCCGCTGATGCGTTCAGAAATAAAAGGCATAATTAACATACAATTACAACAACTGAAAGATCTGGTAGCAAAGAATGGCATGATATTGGAATTCTCTGACTATGCTTTGGATTACCTGGCGGAACAGGGTTATGATCCGCAGTTCGGTGCAAGGCCTTTAAAACGCCTGATCCAGAAGCAGATAGTGAACCTGCTCAGTAAAAAGATACTGGGCGGTGAGATAGACCGGAGCAAGCCAGTCCTGATAGATGTGTTTGACGGGGTAGTGGTGATCAGGAATAATTAACAATTCTATTCTATATACGACGATATACAGTTACAGGTAACAAACCGGGGGATTCTTCTCCCGGTTTTTTTATGTCCCAAAGAAGTAACGCTCAATACATTGTGAAATACATCAAATTAATATTTTGTATAATCTGATTGAGCGCTTATATTGCATACTCAGGAACTGTATTTTATTGAAAACCTTAACTACAACTGTAACTATTGACAGCGAACCCATGACCTGACAAACATTCTTCTTTCACTGTATTTATTAACGGTCAGTGATATACGATAATTACCCATTCAATTCGGCGTGATACAAGCAAAGTTTGCCTGCCGGTAAAACGTTGTGTGTGTTAGGATGATGAAGAGAGGTAAAAGGCCTGCAGGAAGGGCGTGGAGTGTAGCTCTGCGCCTTCCCCTGTACGGTGATGGGGTTAAAGCCTTACCTTTGTAAGGAAAACTGGATCCTATGTATAATATCGGTGAAAGAGAAAAGAAGTTTATGGCCATGGCTGTTGAATTGTCCAAACGGGGTATGCAGCATGGAGACGGAGGGCCTTTCGGCGCTGTTATCGTGCGCGGGGAAGAAGTAGTGGGAGAGGGCTGGAACCAGGTGCTGAAGTATAACGATCCTACTGCGCATGCAGAAGTGGTGGCTATCCGGGATGCCTGCACGAAGCTGGAAACCTTTCAACTAAATGACTGTGAAATATATACTTCCTGCGAACCCTGCCCCATGTGCCTTGGTGCTATTTACTGGGCCCGTCCGCAAAGAGTGTTTTTTGCCAATACCAAAGAAGAAGCGGCACTGATCAATTTTGATGATTCCTTTATTTACCACGAGATAGATGTGCCGCACCGGCAAAAGAAGATCCCTTTCATTCCTTTCCCGAATGAAGCGGCCCAGGAAGTGTTCCGCCTGTGGGAGGAGAAGGGGGATAAAAAGCTATACTGATCTCTTACCTGCTCGTAAAATGATATAACCAGAACACCGCTATGGCCAGGAACAGTATCAGCAGGGAAATGATGGCAATATAGAGGTAATAGTGTTCTTTTCTTTTCTTACGTGTTTTCTTGCGTAATTTCTGTAACACATTCCATTTGGCTTGCCTTAACCAGCCGGGGATCTGCTCTTTATGGCTGATGGCGGCCAATCCTTCCACTGCTTCACTGCATAGTTCACAATCTGCTATATGGCGTTCCACTTCATGCCTTTCGGCAGCACTCAGTTTGTTCTCCACATAAGCCAGCAACTGGTCCTGGGTAGGACAGGCAGTTTCGGTGAATATGTCTGTGAAATGATCGTTCATAATAATGCTTTCGCTAATGCAAGTTAGCGTTTATTTTTACTGTACTTTTCCAATAATAGTTTCAGGTTCCTTTTCCCGTTCTGGATATAGCTCTTCACCTGTAAAAGGCTGTATCCAGTTAGATCTGTGATCTCCTGGTAGGATTTTTTCTCCAGGTAGAACATCCGCACACAGGTGCTTTGTTCCTTATTCAGCAATTCCATCGCATGTTCCATATTCTCGAGCATGATATCCTTCTGCACGTGTTCTGCTATATCCGGTACTTCTGCTGCGCCGGGCATCTGCAAATGGCCTTCTTTCAATTCCAGGTCTTTGTGATGGCGTAGTTGCATCAGGCAATGATTGCGCGCCACCTGGTAGATCCAGGCTTTGAAAAAGATAACGTCATGTTTATGGATGTCGGATAAAACTTTCAGGAAGATCTGTTGCACGCTATCCCGTGCATCTTCTTCATTCTTAAGATACTTCATACATAAACCCAGTAGAAGGATGGCATACCGGTCAAACAAAATGCCTATCCAATCGCTGTTGCCATCGGTCTTATACCGCTGTAAAAGCTCCTGGTCTGTATGATTATGATCGCTGGGTTGATTCACAGTGTAAAGATAGATTTCTCTTTCAAAGATGCACAAGAAAGCATAATCCATAAAAAAGAGGGTGCTATATTTTTACGGAAAAAACTGGGCCTATAATTCCGGGTGGTTGAGCATACAGTTTTCCGTAAAAATATAGCACCCTCTTTTTTCCCCCACAAAGGGGTTTTAGGGTTGATAAGATATAACACGCTGGTGGGTGTTTTTCTAATAAAAATAGAAACACACCCTTTTGGGTCCAGGAATTTTTAGGGTATGCTGTTTTTCTAATGAAATATAAAGACCCTTCCCTTTTTGCATTGAGGGGTCTTTAGTTTAAATTATTCAACTCTGACTGCGCCTGGGCTTTCAGCGGGCCCTCCATGCGAACGATCTCCCGCAGGAGCCTGCGGGCTTTGCCGTTCTGGCCTTTGGTGCGGTAGCAGAGCGCCAGTTGGTATTTGGCGCGCTCGGAGAATTTATAGTTGGTGCTGAGCCTTCTGAATTGATCGATGGCTTCATTTACATTTCCCTGTTGCTGATATAACATCGCGGCACGGAAAAGGGATTCATCGCCGGTTTGTGTAGCGGCAACTGGTTTGGGATCATCCTCTTTCTCCTTTTCCTTTTCTTTGGGTGCCGGTGGTGGTGGCGGTGTTGCCACTACTTTTTCTTCTTTAGGTGCTTCTTTTACTACTGGTACTGCTGGCTGTATGCGTGTATTCGTGTCGGTTACCAGTACTTTTTTTAGTGTATCTTTTGCAACCGGTTTCTTTTTTGCGGCTAACAGCGCGGAATCCTTGGGTTGTGTTTTATTAGCGGAGCTATCTTTAGCAATACTGTATTGCGATTGTATAACAGGTGGTTTTGTCTCACTGGCCAGGTACTGAGATTCAGTTGAAGCGGGTATGATGACAGCATCCGTTGTTTTTACAACAAGTGCCGGCCTGTTCTTGAGGTGTTCCCGTAATAAGAAGATGCTTCCTCCGCCCAGTGCCAGGAACATGATCACCCAGAAATAGGAAAGGAGGCTTTCCCTGGTATTATTGCCCTGTGGCGTGTGGCGTGTTTTTAAGGAGGATTGTTGTACAGCTGGTGCATATTCCCTTTGCAGGTAAAGGCTCAGTTGTTTGCTCAGGCGTTCGTAAGGCTCCTTGTTTTTTGGATTTTGCAGGCTTTCCAGTGCGTCGTGGCAAAGATCACAATCCACCAGGTGCTGTTCGATCAGGTGTTTTTCCCAATCCGTCATGTTTCCGTTCAGGTAACGGGGGAGCTGATCCCTGCTGAGACAGCGCACAGGGGTGAAGATCTTGAAGATCCTTTCTTGTCTTGGAAAATCATTATTCATATACCTGGTCCATCAAATGAGTAGCTAGTTTCTTCTTCACTCCTTTTAAAGTATGGCGTACTTTATCCCGGGGAATATTTTGCTTTTTAGCGATGTCGCTGAATGACTGTTGCTCCAGGTAGAATTGCGTGATCAATCGGAGATCTTCTGCGTTGAGTTGTGCAAGGGCTTTTTCCAGGTGCGTCAATAAAGCTTCTTTGGCAATAGGGTTATTTCCGGCATGTTCTATGCGTGATTCAAGACGGTATAATGCCTGGTTCGGATAAAAAACGGGTACGGCGTTACCTTTCCCAAAGTAAGATTGAACCAATGCGTAAACAGATTCGTTTATCTTACCAAAAGCAGTTTGAATGCGGTTATATAATTGCTTTGTGAGTTCGGGGAAGGCTGTTTCAGCTGTTTTTTCGCTGGAAAGCTTAGGTAGGCTCACGGCTACCAGCAAATGGCTGTACCGGTCCAGTAAAACACCAGCCGCCTCCCGATCATGAAACTTTTTGATCCGGAGCAGCAATTCTTTATCAGTTAAGTTATTTAACAGGAGGTGCATAAGCTTATTCTTATATTTACGCGTTTTCGTGTTAAAAGTTCATTCACAGTTCATATTATTTAAACAATTAACATGCCATTTGCAATCACGATTGTGCCCATTATGCCTTTACGTGCGGAACCATCGCATCGAAGTGAGATGGTTTCGCAGGCGTTATTTGGAGAATGCGTTGAAACAGAGCCACTTACCAATGAAGGTTGGATCAAGGTAAGGATGCAGTATGATGGTTATGAGGGATGGGTAACGGCTGCCCACCTGGAAACCATCACTTTGGAGGAATTTAATGCCCCTTTCACCCATATTGCCAATCAATGGGCGGCCCGTTTATCTGTGAATGAACAACCCATGTACATTCCTTACGGCTGTATGCTTAAGCTGGATAATAATGTATGGGGAAATATTACGGTGAAACCGGAATCGGGGATAGAAGCCTATAAACAACCCCGTTCTCCCAGAACGGCATGGCATACGATCGCTAATTCTTTTCTCAATACGGGCTATTTATGGGGCGGGAAATCTGTGTTTGGCATAGACTGTTCCGGTTTTACCCAATCTGTGTATAAAATCCTCGGCATACCGCTGTTACGGGATGCTTACCAGCAGGCCACACAAGGAGAGCTGGTATCCCTGATCCAGGAAGCAAAAGGTGGGGACCTGGCTTTTTTTGACAATGAGGCAGGGAAGATCACCCATGTGGGTATTATGCTCAATGATCAGCAGATCATTCATTCTTCAGGAAAGGTGCGGATAGATCCGATCGATCACCAGGGGATCGTGAATGCTGATACGGGGCTGAGGGCCCATAACCTGCGGTTGATCAGGCGCTTATTTTAATAAAAAAGCCGATCAGGATGACCGGCTTTTAAAATGATAATACAGGGTGGGGGCAGTTTTTGTCAAAAAAACAACATCTTCCCGGCCCTATACCATACACGATTATTTTTTCGGGAAGGTCTTATTATAAAGTTCCAGGCTTTCCAGGATGATCTGTTCTGCTTTTGCTTTATTTTGGAATTCTTCCACTTTAACGGTCTTATTTTCCAGCTTCTTGTATTCTTCAAAGAAGTGACGCATTTCATCAATAAAATGAGGCGGCAGTTCAGAGATGTCGTTGATATGGTTCACGCTCATATCATGGGCAGCAACAGCGATGATCTTGTCATCTGCTTCGCCGCCATCGATCATTTGCATCACGCCGATCACTTTCGCATCTACCATGCACAAAGGCACGCAATCTATCTGGGAAAGGATGAGGATGTCCAGCGGATCATGATCATCGCAGTATGTTTGGGGAATGAACCCGTAGTTGGCGGGGTAGTATACTGAAGAATATAATACACGGTCCAGTTTCAGCAGGCCGCTTTCTTTGTCCAGTTCGTATTTGGCACGGGATCCTTTGGGAATTTCAATGATACCTGTTACCACGTGAGGTACTTTATCCCCGGGACTAACGCTGTGCCATGGATTTGTTGTCATAATTCAATGCTTCTTTTAAAATTAGTATATCAATTCACGTTTACTGTTCAAATAGGCCCAAAAGCAGCTGTTAAGCCGTTCTGCGGCAACCAGATTCTTCATAATACGATAGTGGAAAAAAGGCGCTGGTTAGCTATAAAGGCGCAAAATTAAGGAACAAACTGCGAATAGCTGTAAAAAAGTGGAAATAAGAGGTATAAAAGCAGGCAGAAGTGTGGACTACTGCCTGCTTTTATTAATGAATAACATTAGAAGAAGAATCCACAGCCGGGGGAGTGGTCATGGATTTCATGTCCATTGTGCCGGGCGCTACATAAGTAGGCAGGATGCTTTCGAGTGTCAGGGATATTTTCCATTGACCGCTTTCTTTGATCA
The DNA here is from genome assembly GCF_009647655.1 of Chitinophaga sp. SYP-B3965. Lineage (GTDB taxonomy): Bacteria > Bacteroidota > Bacteroidia > Chitinophagales > Chitinophagaceae > Chitinophaga. Next base: position 631,543 of record NZ_WJFD01000001.1, read on the forward strand.
GCTGCAGGGTTTCCTGCTGGCTGGCGGAAGAATTGAGTATGGTAACGGTAGCTTTATCCCCATCTTCTTTATGATCAACGATCTTCAGCTGAGCATTTTTGATCTTTTCGCGTTCGTTCTCGTTGCGTTTGCCGTCAAAAATGGAGTAAAGCAGTATGACCTGTTGTGATTCTTTGGTAGCAAATTCTTTAGCACGTTCGAAGTTTGATTCCTGAATAGCGTGCATAAATTCCAAGGCAACCTCCTGTGGCTCAGGTCGCTTTTTACAACTGGTAAACAGCACTCCCGAGGCACACATCAAAAAAACAATTCGCCTGTAATAGCTCATGTGGTTGATAGGTTAAAGTTATATTTCATTGACAAAAATAACAGGAATCAAATAATTGCGCAACTTACAATAATGACTGTTAAGATACTGTTAATTAGTCTTCTTTAGCAGCTTCGTAAGCTCTGATAATAGCTTTCACAAGGCGGTGACGAACAACATCCTCTTCATCCAGCTCCACATATCCAATACCTTCTATATTCTTCAGTATCCGGGTAGCTTTATCCAGGCCGCTCTTCTGATTTTTAGGCAGATCGATCTGGGTTTTGTCTCCCGTAATAATGGCTTTGGCGGATGAACCTATCCGGGTAAGGAACATTTTCATCTGAAGATCAGTACAGTTCTGTGCTTCATCCAGCAGGATGAAGGCATTATCCAGCGTACGACCGCGCATATAAGCAAGCGGGGCGATCTCAATGATCCTGTTGGTCATGAAATAACTGAGCTTATCTGCCGGGATCATATCGTCCAGGGCATCATAGAGCGGGCGCAGGTAGGGATCGATCTTTTCCTTCAGGTCTCCGGGCAGGAATCCCAGGCTTTCGCCGGCTTCCACCGCGGGGCGGGTAAGGATGATCTTCCGTACAGCCTTATTCTTTAAAGCCCTGACGGCTAGTGCTACAGCAGTATAGGTTTTACCGGTACCGGCCGGCCCGATGGCAAAAACGATATCGTTCTTGTCCGCCAGCCCTACCATCTTCTTCTGATTGGCAGTCTTAGCGCGGATAGTGCGGCCATTGGGGCCGAAAACCAGTACTTCGTTCGGGTTACTGTCTTTGAAGTGATCTATATTGCCGCCTTCTTCTTCACCAAGGATCTGCTCAAAGTAATTTTCGCTGAGTTGACCGTTACGTTCGAGGTAGCTAACAATCTGTCCGATCTTTTCCTTGGCTGTGGCCACTTCTTCCGGGGATCCTGAAAGTTTCAGCTGTGTACCGCGGGATAAGATCTTTAACAGGGGGAACTTCTTTTTTAACAAGTCCAGTTTTCCGTTGTTGACCCCGAAAAATTCAATGGGATTTACATTTTCCAGATTAATGATCGATTCTGTCAAGTGCGGTTCGATTTAAGGTGAGTCTGCATTTCGGATCTGAACGTTGTAAACCGGTTACGAAGAGGATGTACGACGTATACGTACATCCATCCGGGACATGCGTTCCAGTTAAATCCGGTATCCGTTCTGCTTGAACGCTTCTACGCGCTCAGCAACTTTTGTATCACTCAATGCCAGGATCCGGGCGGCCATTACTGCGGCGTTCTTTGCTCCGGCTTTACCTACCGCCAGCGTACCTACGGGCAAACCTGCAGGCATCTGAACGATGGAATATAATGCGTCCACACCACCTGGTAAGCCACCTTCAAGGGGAACTCCCAGTACAGGTAAGGAGGTGTAGGCAGCTACTACGCCTGGTAAGGCGGCAGCCATACCTGCTGCTGCAATAATCACACCATATCCCTGCGGCTGTGCGTTGATAACCAACTCACGTACCTTATCGGGATTGCGGTGTGCGGATGCTACCACCAGTTCACTTTCAATGCCAAAGAACTGTAAGAAATTCTGTGATTCCTGCATCACTGGTTTGTCGCTCTCAGAGCCCATGATAATTAATACCTTCATCCTGCTAATTCGATTTTTTAACTTGCTAATGTTTAACGTTTAAAACGACTATTTCGTTTTATTGGTTCAAAGATATTTAAAAGTTACACGCAACCCCGAATACAGGTATGAATTTTTTGAAAACAGAGAGAATGCCCCCTTATCTCATTATAATAGCACTAAATTGTATAATATATTGAGTACATTTGATCCTTCCAACCGCCTATGCCAAATTGAATGCGTCCATGAACAATGCCTTGCTGAACCAGGTGGTGGAGGCTTTACCGGATTCTGCCGCAGTGTTTGACAAAAACCTGCAGTTGTTGGCACTGAATAAAGCCTTTGTCGAGAATAACAAAAAACACCTGGGCATTGAATTGAAAGAGGGAGATAGCCTGCACATTTTGTGTAAAGGCTACCCGGACCTCGCACAGCAGTCCCTACACAACTGGAAACGCGCCCTCACCGGCGAGCGTTTCAATTTTGTATTGTCCTTCGGCAATCCCCCGCTTCAATACGAAGTGAGGTTCAGCCCTTTGCTGGATGAGCAGCAACGTGTAACAAGCGTGCTCATGATCATCCGGAACATTCAGCAGGAAACACAGGCCCGCGAGAGTGAAGGCTTCTTCCGCAGTGTATTGGAGAACCTGCCGGTAGGCCTGCATGAGTTCACGCCGGACGGCTGGCACCGCAACATGAATGATGCCCAGCGCCAGATCCTGGGAGATGCACATCCTGCTGTAAATAATCAACCTTACAACGTACTGGAAGACCCCTTCAACCGCCGTACCGGCCTCACGGAACTGCTGGAAGAAGTAAGGATCAGGAAAGCTCCGGTTAAAAAGGAGATGTTACTGAAGTATGCAGAGCAGCATGAAGGTACGGTTACCCGCATCCAACCCCTTTATTATGAAGCTACCGGTTTCCCGGTAATGGACCGCAACGGGGATATAGCTTACCTGTTCCTCATCCTCAGTGAGATCACAGAGAAGAAACTGGCGGTGCTCAGCCTGGAGAAGAGTGAACGCTTATTGCATACCATCGTAGAAAACCTGCCTGTTGGTTATATCCAGTTTGATCATTACGGATTTATCCGCCGCGTGAACCAGACGCAGCGGAAGTTCTTTTCCCAGACGGGTATTGAAGAGCAGCCGGATGGTATTATGATGCATGATCCTTTCTCCCGCTTATTTGAACTGGACCAGCTTTTCCAGCAGGTGCTGCAAAAGGGTAAGATGATCAGGATGGAGAAGAAAGTGGATATCCCTATCGGCAAAATGAGCCGCGAATTCTTCCTGGACCTTACGATGTTCCCGGTAGAAGACCCGGTGGATAAGGACCAGATAGTAGTAGCACTGGTAAATGATATCACGGAAAAGAAACGGCAGGAGATAGAAAACAATAAAACCCAGGACTTCCTTATGCAAACCGGTGAGATCGGTAAGATAGGGGGCTGGGAGCTGGATATCATCACCAACCGGTTACGATGGAGTGCACAGACCTACAAGATCCACGAACTGCCCCCTTATGCGGCCATGACCTTTGAAAAGGCGATGACCTTCTACACACCGGAATCGCTGAAGCGGGTGGAGCATGCCATGGCGGCCTGTATGGAAAGAGGTAAGGCATATGATATACAGGTAACGCTCAACACGGCACGTAATAACGTGATTCAGGCAAGGGCCATTGGCAAACCTGAATATAAGAATGGCCGCCTCATCCGTATATATGGGGTGATCCAGGATGTAACAGAACAATTCAAGATCAGGGATCAGCTTACCCGGAATACGGAACTGATGCGCCTCTTCTTTGATACCATCGATATGGGTTATGCCGTGATGGATAAGGATGGCAAAGTGAATTTCATTAACCGTAAAGCGCAGGAGATCGTAGATCATGGCAAAGTGATTGGCCGTAATATCTTTGAAGTATTCCCTATGCTGGTGGGTTCCACCTTCCATGCCAGGATGCAGCAATGTATGAATCAGCAGGCACCGGTTTCCTTTTCCAATTACCGGCCTGAGCTTGACAAATGGTACGAGTTCCTGCTGGCGCCTATGCAGGATGGCAGCATCTCTATCTTCACCCGTAATATAACAGACAGTAAGAAGATGCAGCGGGAATTGCGGAAAGCAAATGACCAGCTCTCTTCCCTGAATAAATACCTGGTGAACCAGAATAAGCAGCTGGAAGACTTTGCGCATATCACTTCTCATAACCTGCGGGCGCCTATCGCTAACCTGAAAGCGCTGATGCAGATCATGAATGAAACAGATGAAGAACAGGAGAAAGAGTTGTACCGCAGCATGTTCCAGGAAGTGATCAAAAACATAGATGAAACGTTAAATGACCTGATAGAAGTAGTGCAGATCCGCAAGGACCTGAATGTAGAAAGAGAAAAGCTGGTGTTTTCAGAACGCCTGCAAAAAGTGAAGGACATCCTTTTTGTAGACATGGAAACCAGTGGGATCCGCCTCACCACAGACTTTGCAGAGGCACCGGATATTGAGTATCCAAAGATCTACCTGGACAGTATCCTGCAAAACCTCCTCACCAATGCCATCAAGTACCGGAGCCACGACCGGACGCCTACACTGCATTTGCGCAGCTGGACGGTGGATAGCGGCGTAATGCTAACGGCAGAGGATAATGGTATAGGGATTGATCTGGAAAGATATGGGGCTAAACTATTTGGATTCAGGAAAACATTTCATAAGAATAAGGATGCCAAGGGAATAGGTCTGTTTATTACCAAAAGTCAGATAGAAGCAATGGGAGGAAGTATACAGGCGGAAAGCCAACTTGGCGTTGGAACCAAATTTATCATTACCTTCAGCCCCGAATAGAATTCCTCTATGAAGCCGTTACATTCGATCTTTATAGTAGATGATGACCCCATACACCAGCAGATCACAGAGATCATGCTGGATCGTCTGAGCATCTCTAACGCAGTTACAAAATTTTCTGACGCACAGGATGTGCTGGAGCATATCCGCGCCCAGTGCAATAATGCAAGTGAATTGCCGGATGTGATCCTCCTGGATCTGAACATGCCGGTGATGGATGGCTGGGAGTTCCTGGAAGCATTTTCACAGGTACGCCCAACACTTATCAAACAGATCAAGGTGTATGTGCTAACATCATCTATCGATGAAAAGGATAAAGAAAGGGTGAGCCAGTTCACCTTTGTGGAAGGCTATCTCACAAAGCCGCTGACCAATGATGTCATCCTCAGTTTAGGTAAGTAATTATTGTTTTAATGCCTGAATGGTGGCCAGCGGATCGCGGGACGCGAATACCGTGTTGCCTGCTACCAGTACATCTGCGCCTGCATCCAGGATGGCCCTGGCATTATCCAGCGTTACGCCGCCATCTATTTCTATCAATGCTTTTGAGCCGCTTGCATCTATCAGTTCCCTCAACCGGCGGATCTTGGCATAGGTATGTTCTATGAAATGCTGCCCGCCAAAACCAGGGTTCACGCTCATGATCAATATTACATCAGCGTCAGTGATAATATTCTCCAGCAGGCTCACGGAAGTATGCGGATTCAATGCTACACCTGCTTTCATGCCTAAACCTTTGATCTGCTGAATGTTCCGGTGCAGGTGGTGGCATGCTTCAATATGTACGGTGAGGATATGCGCGCCTGCTTTGGCAAAGGCTTCTGCATATTTCTCCGGTTCCTCTATCATTAAATGCACATCATTTACCTTTTTAGACAGCTTTGCAACCGGTGTTATAACGGGGAATCCAAAGCTGATGTTCGGCACAAAACGGCCATCCATTACATCCAGGTGTAACCAGTCTGCAACACTATTATTGACCATTTCCACTTCCTTGCCTATTTCCAGGAAATTGGCGGCAAGCAGGGAAGGAGCGATGAGCGGTGTTTTCTTTTCCAAGGGCTGATGATTTTGAGATGTACAAACCTACTTAAAATTGTTGGCTAATGCGGAATCCAGCAAGGCCTTTGCTGCCGGGTAGTCCTTTTTGAAGGAGAGTGCTTTGGTGAGATCGTCCACGCCTGCTGGTTTATTACCCAGCATGAGGAAGGCCCTTCCACGGCTGTAAAAATTAATGGCGTCAGTAGGATCTGCTTTTGCGGCAAGGTTGTAATAACGCCAGGCTTCCTTCCAGTCATTCTGCCGGGCCACGCCATTTCCCAGGCCAATATATGCAGGGCTGTATGCAGGATTCAATTCAATGGCTTTCATGTACCGCAGCTTCGCGACTTTTTCATTTCCCATTTGTTCACTGCATACGGCGGTACCATAAACGGGCTCTGCCTGCGTGGAGTCTATTTCCCATGCCAGCGCATAATAGTTGAGGGCTTTATCAGGAGCATGCTGGTCTAATAAGAGATCAGCTGCCATCATCACGGCTTCATATTCACTGGCTTTGCCTTTGAGTGCAATTGCTTTGGAGAGGTAGGCCAGCGTGGCCGTATCATCTTTTTTATTGTACGCTATCAGGGCTTTGATGTAATAAGCTTTATCCAGGGAGGAAGTATCCTTTGCAAGGATGATCGCCTGACTGTCCGCCGCTTCAAACTGGTTGTGTTCGATCAGTGCATTGGCAAAGCGGTTGCGTAGTTCAGTATCCAGGGGTTTTACCTGCAGGTCCGCCCGCATATTGGCGATAGCGATAGCCAGGGAGTCTGTGATCACCGCTGTTTTTTGCTCCTGCCCGGTTGGCTGGCAGGCAGCAAAAAGTATCAGCACAAAGAATATATGTAAAAGTTTCATTACCCAAACTTAAGCGATTTTATTGCATTAACCATGCTTTCATCTGCTCGTAGTTTGCATCCATTTTCACGGCTACTTTCTTTTTATCAAAGAGTTGCATCACGCGTTCAGGGGTATCTATTTCTTTTTGTAACCCTTCCGGCATGGTGTTCGCAAACTTCACCGGGTGAGCAGTTTCCAGGAAAATACCGGTATGGCCGGGATGGAGTTGCATATATTTCTTCAATCCTAAATACCCTACTGCCCCATGCGGGTCCATGAGGTATTGATGGTTGGCACATACTGCTTCCATCGCTGCAACAGTTTCTTTATCTGTGAAGCGGTAGGCGGTGAGACTGGCTTTGAGCCCTCTTTCATTCTGCGCAAATAATTGCAGGATGCGTACAAAGTTGCTGGGGTCAGATACATCCATGGCATTGGAGATGGTGGGGATGGGCGCCAGCGGTTCGTATGCACCGTTCTTCAGATAACGGGGTACGGTGTCATTTGCATTGGTGGATGCAATGAAGTGATGGATCGGTAGGCCTATGGCTGCAGCCATCATGCCTGCGCAGATATTTCCGAAATTGCCGCTGGGTACAGAGATCACGGCATCTTTGCGCCATTGTTTTACTTTACGGTAAGCCATAAAATAATAGAACATCTGGGGCAGCCAGCGTGCTACATTAATAGAGTTGGCAGAGGTGAGCTGGCGGTGTGCCTGCAATTCGGAGTCCAGGAAAGCGGTTTTCACCATGCGCTGGCAATCATCGAAAGAGCCATTGATCTCTAAAGCACTGATATTGCCACCGAGTGTGGTGAGTTGTTTTTCCTGCAATTCACTCACTTTGCCGGAAGGGTAGAGGATCACTACCTGTACGCCGGGCACATTGTAGAAACCGTTTGCCACGGCACCGCCGGTATCTCCGGAAGTGGCTACCAGTACAGTTACCGGCTTGTTATCACCACGGCGGAAATAACCGAGGCAGCCTGCCATGAACTTGGCGCCCACATCTTTAAAGGCAAGGGTAGGGCCATGGAACAACTCCAGCGCATATACGTTTTCTTCCACTTCTCTTAAAGGAAAGGGGAAGGTAACGGTATCGCGAATGATCTGTTTTAAATAATTCTCCGGGATATCCTCACCCACAAAAGGCTGGATCACTTTCCGCGCAATATAAAGCGGATCATATTCTTCCAGCCGCTCTATGAAATCCTTTTCCAGCCTGGGTATCTCCGCAGGGAAATACAATCCTTTATCAGGAGCAAGCCCCTGTATAACCGCTTCCCGGAATGAAACACGGTGCTGATGATTCTGTAAGCTATAGTACTGCATAATATTTTAAATTACTCTTACACCGGAAGTGCTGATCCGGGAAACATAAATTTTGTAATCTACTCCCAGTGGTGCGTAGATCTTTTCCATCATATCCGCTACGGAACGGGCATTATCTTCTCCTTTGCTCAGCATGAACACAGATGGCCCGCTGCCGGAAATGCCGCCGCCTAATGCGCCTGCTTCTTTACAACGGATCTTCAGATCATGGAATGCAGGGATGAGGATGGATCGGATGGGTTCAACAATCACATCTTCCAGTGAGCGGCTGATCAGGTTATAATCTTCCTGGTAAAGCCCTGCCACCAGTGCGCCTACATTCCCCCATTGGCGGATAGCATCTTTTAAGAGTACTTTTTGCTTGAGTATCTCCCGGGCGTCTGATGTTTTTACTTCTATCTGCGGATGGATAACGGTTACCCACAGGTCATCCGGCGTATGCAGCCGGATCACATCCAGGGGTTGATAACTCCTGACGAGTGTAAATCCTCCCATGATGGCGGGCGCTACGTTATCTGCATGCGGTGTGCCACAGGCCAGCCTTTCTCCTTCCATCGCAAAACGGATCAGGGCTTCCGGAGAGAAGTGGTCGTTCAGTAATTTATTGGCGCCGGCTACAGCACCTGCAGCGCTTGCGGCGCTGGACCCAATGCCGCTGCCGGGCTGGATATTTTTTTTGATCGTTACTTCAATGCCCAGATCAGGTTGCCCGTATTCCTGCAGCATAGCTATCAAAGCTACACCGGCTACATTCTGCGTTGCTTCCAGCGGAAGGTTGGCGCCTTCAATAGCCGTGATCTTTACACCGGGTGTTTCGCTGATCCGTAATTCCATTTCATCACCAGGGCCATCCAATGCCAGGCCTATTACATCAAAACCGCAGGCCACATTGGCAACAGTGGCAGGAGAGAATACCTTAACGGATTGTACATGTTGCTTGCTCATAAAAACTTTTATCTAACGGTTCTGATAATATCTGCAAATATGCCGGAGGCGGTTACGTCTGCACCGGCGCCGGCGCCTTTCACGATCAGCGGTTGTGCGGAGTAACGGTTTGTTGTAAATAATACAATGTTGTCTTTCCCTTCCAGGTGATATAAAGGATGGGCAGGGCCGATAGACTGCAAACCTACAGATGCCAGGCCGTTATCATACCGCGCTACGAATTTCAAACGCTCTCCTTTATCTGCTGCAGTCTGTAGCAGTTGCCGGAAGTGAGCGGCATGAACATCCAGTTGCTCATAAAATGTGGGAACATCTTTGGCGTTCAGGCATTCTTCCGGCAGGAAAGAGTTGTTCTTAATATCATCCATTTCCAGTACCGCACCGCTTTCCCTGGCCAGGATGAGGATCTTGCGCATCACATCTTTACCGCTGAGGTCTATCCGCGGATCTGGTTCAGTGTATCCTTCATCCTGTGCTGCTTTTACCACTTCGCGGAAGTTGGCCCCATTCACAAAATGATTGAAGATGAAGTTGAGGCTTCCGCTGAGTACTGCCTGTATGGTTTGGATCTTATCCCCGCTGCGCACCATGTCGTTCAGGGTATTGATCACAGGTAAACCTGCGCCTACATTTGTTTCGAACAGGAAGGATGCGTTGAACTTACGGGCCAGGTCCTTCAGGCCTTTGTAATTGGCATAATCGGAAGAGCAGGCGATCTTGTTGCAGGTGACTACTGAGATACCATGCTGCAGGAAGGTGCCATAGAGTTCTGCTACTTCATCACTGGCGGTATTATCCACGAACACACTGTTCCGCAGGTTCATGGCCTGCACCTTTTGTGCAAACTGTGCGAGGTCCATCTCATGGCCGGCAGCCAGTTCTTCCTTCCAGTTCTGTAGTGTGAGCCCGCTTTCAGAGAAACGCATTTTCCGGCTGTTGGAAATAGCGATGATCCTTACCTGCAGGCCCAGTTCTTCGAAGAGGTATTGTTGCTGTAATTGTAATTGTTCTAATAATTTGCTGCCTACATTACCCGTGCCAGCTACAAAAACGTTCACCTGTTTGGCTTCTGATTCAAAGAATACCTCGTGGATCACGTTCAATGCTTTCTTTACATCGTTCTTGTTGATCACAGCAGAGATGTTCTTCTCCGTAGAGCCTTGTGCGATGGCCCTCACGTTGATGGCATTACGGCCCAGCGCACCAAAGAACTTGCCGCTCATACCATGATGGTTCTTCATATTATCACCCACTACGGCTACAATGCAGAGGTCTTTTTCCACGATCAGCGGCTCAATGCGTTTATCATGGATCTCCTGCGCAAACTCACTGTCTACCGCCGCTTTTGCCTTGAGCATATCGCTTTCGTGTATGCCCACGGTAATAGAGTGTTCCGACGAACTTTGGGTGATGAGGATCACGTTCACCTTTTCTCTTAATAAGGCATCGAAGAGCCTTTTGGAGAAACCGGGGATACCTACCATGCCACTGCCTTCCAGGGTAAGCAGCGCGATCTTCTGAATGCCGGAGATGCCGGTTACAGGAAATGCTTTCTCACCGTTATCCTGGATCAGTGTGCCATGATCATCAGGGGCAAAAGTGTTTTTGATCCAGATGGGGATACGGCGGTTCATCACCGGCTGTATAGTGGGCGGGTAGATCACTTTGGCGCCGAAGTGGGAAAGCTCCATCGCTTCCTCATAAGAGATACGGGGAATGGCAATGGCTTGCGGCACCAGGCGCGGATCGGCTGTCATCATGCCGCTTACATCCGTCCATATTTCCAGAACGTTGGCATCCATGGCGGCTGCTATGATAGCAGCGGTGTAATCAGAGCCACCACGACCGAGCGTAGTAGTTTCTTTATCAATAGTGGAGGAAATGAATCCCGGTAGTATGATATATTCAGCTTGCTGATGCTGGAAATAGCTGGTCACCTGGTGATCCGTAATATCGAAATCAACAAGGGCATGACCAAACTGGGCATCTGTGGTGATCAGTTCCCTGCTGTCCTTCCAGGTAGCGGAGAGTCCTGCATGTTTGAGTTTCTCTGCTACCAGCCAGGAGGAGAGAAGTTCTCCAAAGCTCATGATCTTATCTAAGGACCGTTTGCTGAGTTCTTCTACCTGGAAAATACCGTCGCACAAAGATTCCAGCTGGTTGAGCTGTTTCTTTACCTGGCTCAGCAGGCCGCTTTGTACAGTGATCGGGAATAATCCCCGGATGGTATCCAGGTGTTTGGCTTCAATTTCCTGGAGGATGTTTTTATATTGTTCCTGGCCCTGGCCGGCCAGCTGGCCGCATTGGATCAGTTTGTCCGTTATACCGCTCATCGCTGAAACAACAACTGCCATATTACCTTTGCGCTTATACGCAGCTACAATGCTGCAGACCTGCTCTATTGCCTGGGTACTACCCACAGAAGTACCGCCGAATTTTAAAACTTGCATGAAAAGTATGTTGATGAAGAGAAATAGGGCATCCCTGCCTGAGTGTACCAGCATCTGGTCGATGGACGATATGTAATAACTAACCCCCTATGGGGTTGTGGTGGTTGTTGTTGTAATAATAGTGCCGTACACGCCGGAGGAGAGTGGTGCTATACGGATTATATGTGAAGAGAGTAAATACACTATTATTTTATGACTTTTGTATTACAAAGGTGTGTTATTTAAACCGAAAATACAAACAGTATTGTCAAATTTCGAAAATATCTAAATATCGAGGGTGATCTCTTCCTCACGGAAAGCGCTATATATGATGTATCCGAAGACCATCACGGTAGAAATACTGATGAAAATGTAAAGGGCATCGTACAAGAGCAGCATGATCCAGGGCTGCTTAAGGGAAACAAGGATCAGGTCCACCAGTACCTGGTCGAAGAGATAACTAAAGGTGCTCAGCAGCGAGTTGAATGCATAACCTATAACAAGTAAGGCCAGGAACTCCTTTTTATATAATGTGACCTTCTTCAGCCCGGCAGCTTTTAAATAAAGGATACCAGCCAGTATAAAAGGAAGCATGCCGTCTATTATCTTGATCACAGCATATAGCCAGTTAAGATAAAGCTGGCGGTTTTCTGTACCAAAGTCATTAGGAACATCCGCATAGCGGTCGGCAATTTTTTGCATACCAGCAGACAGGTGTATATAAAAGAATGCGGTCTGGATGATGGCAAATAAGATAAATAACTGCCAGGCTCCCCTGGGGGTTGATCTGGAAAATACTTCAAAGGGCTTTTGGTAGCCCTCCGGGTTCTTTTGAAGCCAGGCGCCCAGCATTCCGGTGCTCATGATCAGGATATTGAAATCCACCTTTAAAGCATTTTCAAACCATACATACAGATACTGGTCTGTATTATCCAGTTGTACCCAGGCTGAACTCAGGAGAAAACCAAGCCCGATCAGTACACAAAAACCAATGATAAACCCAATGATCAGGAAGATAACTGCATAAGAGACACCAAACTTTGCCCAGTTCTTATGAACACGGTTAAAGGTTTGCAGCGCAGTAGATAAAGTAAAGCTGATATGTTGCCACATAGGTATATAGGATCTTGACCCTCAAGATATTTAAATCTTTTCCTTGTTTTATAAAAAATAACTGTAATTTTAAGCCATCATGTTTGCTATGCTAACATATACTACACAAAGCAGTTACTGCTGTCTTATGGCTACTTTGGCCATGGATTCGTCCTTATAATCTCTTCTCTTTTCCATCTTTTTTCATTTCTATTTGTTGTTAATGTAATGCCGGTATTTATAAGGCTTTATTATTAATGCACTAATTAAACCCATTATGCCACAGTACCATAAACTTGGGCAGATCCCGCATAAACGGCACACGCAGTTCCGTAAACCGGACGGTAAGCTCTATTCGGAACAGCTCTTTTCTACAGAAGGCTTCTCCTCGCATTATTCCCTGTTATATCATTGTCATCCTCCTACTGAGATCGTAAGGGTAGATGAACCTTACAGCGTAATGCCTCATGTGGCGGAAGAGAAAATGCTGAAACACCGCAGCTTCCAGGGGTTTAATATACAACCGGAAGGAGATTACCTGAAAAGCCGCAAGCCCGTACTGGTGAATAATGATGTACACATTTCACTCGCAGCCCCACAGCAGAGCACCAAAGATTACTTCTATAAAAATGCAGATGCGGACGAACTGCTGTTTGTACATGAAGGCAGCGGCATCCTGCATTCCCAATACGGCCAGCTGGAATTCGGATATGGCGATTACCTCGTGATCCCCCGCGGCACTATTTATCAGCTGGAATTTTCCAATACAGCCAACCGCCTGTTCATTGTTGAATCTTTCAGTCCCATCCGTTTCCCTAAACGTTACCTGAGCCACTATGGCCAGCTGCTGGAGAACTCCCCTTTCTGCGAGCGGGATATCCGCCAGCCGCAAAATCTTGAAACGATAGACCAGGCAGGGGATTTCACCCTCCTCATCAAGAAGAAAGGCATTATGTACCCTATCCATTACGGGCATCATCCTTTTGATGTGGTAGGCTGGGACGGATGTGAATACCCTTACGCATTTTCCATTCATGATTTTGAACCGATCACAGGCCGCGTGCATCAGCCGCCGCCAGTGCATCAGACCTTTGAAGGGAATAATTTCGTAGTGTGCTCTTTCTGCCCCCGCTTATTTGATTATCATCCGCTGGCCGTTCCGGCTCCTTATAACCACAGCAACATAGACAGTGATGAAGTACTGTATTATGTGGATGGCGATTTCATGAGCCGCAAACATGTTACGCGTGGTATGATCACGCTGCACCCTGCAGGCATTCCGCATGGCCCGCATCCGGGCGCAGTAGAGAAGAGCATCGGTGCAAAAGAAACGAAAGAACTCGCGGTAATGGTAGATACTTTTCACCCTTTACAGATCACAAAAGAAGCCCTCGATATTGAGGATCAGCAATACGTAATGAGCTGGGCAGAATAAAATAAAAATTCAAGCATGGAATACAGACAACTCGGACAAAGCGACCTGCAGGTTTCCGCCATCACTTTTGGCGCATGGGCTATTGGTGGATGGATGTGGGGCGGCGCAGAACGCAAAGATGCCAGGGAAGCGATCAGGGCTTCTATTGATCAGGGCGTAACTTCCATTGATACCGCACCTATCTACGGTATGGGCACCAGCGAAGAAATTGTTGGCGAAGCACTGGAAGGCATATCCCGGGATAAAGTACAGATCCTCACCAAATTCGGATTGACCTGGGAAGGCACCAAAGGGCAATTCTACTTTAAGAGCAAGGATAACAGTAATAAGGACATCGATATCTATAAGTATGCAGGCAAGGAAAATGTGATCAAAGAATGTGAGGATAGCCTCCGCCGGCTGCGTACGGATTACATCGACTTATTGCAGATCCATTGGGCGGATGAAACAACACCTATTGAGGAAACATTCGAAGCCGTATTGCGCTTGCAGGAGCAGGGGAAGATCCGGGCCGCAGGGGTTTGCAACTACAACGTAGAGCAAATGAAACGGGCAGAAAGTGTATTGTCCCTCGCTTCCAACCAGGTGCCTTACAGCATGGTGGAGCGGACAATAGAGAAGGAAGTAGTGCCTTATTGCATCGAAAACAAAAAAGGCATACTGGCGTACAGTCCGCTGCAACGCGGGATCTTAACCGGTAAGATCAAAGCTGATCATCAATTTGAAGAAGGGGATCACCGCCCTGGTACCAGGTTCTATCAACCGGATAATATTGCGCGCATCAATGCATTCCTGGGGCTGATCAAACCATTGGCAGAAACAAAGAACGCCACACTGGCGCAATTAGTGATCCGCTGGACAATTGAACGCCCGGGCATCACCGTAGCACTGGTAGGTGCAAGGAATGCGGATCAGGCTGTGCAGAATGCAAGGGCGATCAATATCAAACTGGCACCGGAAGAAATCGACTTTATCAATAAGCATTTAAATGCTTTAAGCTTAGTATAAATACACCAAAACAATCTTCTTTTTATGAACACTGCAGTAGTAACTCCTAAACAGGCTCAAAACCAACAAGACTTCCTACCGCTCAACGGAACCGATTACGTAGAGTTTTATGTAGGTAATGCAAAACAGGCAGCTCATTTTTATAAAACAGCTTTTGGCTTTCAGTCATTGGCTTATGCGGGGCCGGAGACCGGTGTAAAAGACCGTGTTTCTTATGTGCTGGTGCAAAATAAACTTCGTTTTGTACTCACCACTTCCCTGCGTCCCGGAACAGATATCTCCCGGCATGTGGATGAACATGGTGATGGCGTAAAAGTATTGGCCATCTGGGTAGATGATGCCCGTTCCGCATTTGAAGAAACGGTTAAACGTGGTGCAAAACCTTACCTGGAGCCGGTAACAGAGAAAGATGAATTTGGAGAAGTAGTGCGCAGCGGTATTCATACCTATGGCGAAACGGTTCACCTCTTCATTGAACGCAAAAATTACCACGGTACTTTCCTGCCTGGTTTCAGGCCATGGCAAAGTGCTTATCAGCCATTACCAACAGGTTTGGAATACGTAGATCATTGCGTAGGGAATGTAGGATGGAATGAAATGAATACCTGGGTAGATTTCTACGCTAAGACCATGGGTTTCCATAACCTGGTGTCCTTTGATGATAAAGACATTTCCACGGAATATTCTGCGCTGATGAGCAAGGTGATGAGCAATGGCAACGGCCGTATCAAATTCCCCATCAATGAGCCGGCAGAAGGAAAGAAAAAATCACAGATCGAAGAATACCTGGATTTCTATGGCAGCCCTGGCGTACAGCACGTAGCCATTGCTACCAATGATATCGTGTATACGGTAACTGAATTGCAGAAACGCGGCATTGAATTCCTCACTGTTCCTTCTTCTTATTATGAAACCTTACTGCAAAGGGTAGGTAAGATCGATGAGGACCTGCAACCACTGCAGGATCTGGGTATTCTTGTAGACAGGGATGAAGAAGGATACCTGTTGCAGATCTTTACAAAACCACTGCAGGACAGGCCTACAGTGTTCTTTGAGATCATCCAGCGTAAGGGAGCCAAATCCTTTGGGAAAGGTAATTTCAAAGCGCTGTTTGAATCTATTGAACGGGAGCAGGAGCTGAGAGGCAACTTATAATTTTCTTAGGGTTACAACAAAATATCAATCTCTGCGGGCCACCTTTAAAAGGGTGGCCTTTTTTGTTGAGGATCAATTTTAGTTTTATATTGTATTGGGTAGCATTGTTTCTTAACCTAAATGTTTGTGCCCATGGTAAAAAAAGCAGCAGTCAAGAGCACTGCTCGTAGCCGGCGTATGCGGCAATTGCTGATACCCGAAGAAAAGATCCTTAAGAACATTGTCCTCGTGCGAAATCAAAGGGTGCTGCTGGATATGCACCTGGCAGAACTGTACGGGATACAGACAAGAGCACTTAAGCAGGCTGTTCGCAGAAATGCGGACCGGTTCCCTGAAGATTTTATGATTGAGCTGTCCGATGAAGACATGGATTGGCTGGTTAAACAAAATGTGATCCTGGATAAGAAACAACTTGGTGGTTCTGCTCCATTTGCATTTACTGAAGCCGGCGTAGCCATGCTTTCTTCTGTTCTGAAAAGTGAAAAGGCTATAGAGACGAATATCTCTATCATGAGGGCCTTTGTAGCATTACGCAAAATGGCGATTAACTATCATGATATCTTAGATATCCTGAGAGCCATGCGCACGGAATACGACGCCAAGTTTGATCAGATATTTGATTCACTGGAACAGTTAATGAAGCCACCAGAGCGAACCCGCACTTTGATAGGGTTTCCAAGCCCAGGCTCACAGAGGGTTTGACTTGGTATCACAATTTGTGATACCAGATGAAATGGCCAACCACAGGGCGTTACAGCCTTGTGGTTTTTATTTTTTCCTTATTTAACAGTACTTTAGCCACTAAATTGTTAAATTTGACGTTTATATCTATGGATTTAAGAGATTTATTCGGTTATTTATTCATTTTAGCGGGGCTTTTGCAACTTTTAACCGCTTATCTGATCTTCGCGGGCCAGCGGCATTACGTACTTCGTTTTGCAAACCGTAAGGTTGGTTCAATAATATATATTATTTTTGCATTTGTACTGTTCTACCTGGCGTATTATTACCTGGCCTAGAACAGGGAAAGCTTAAAACATGATGAAGCGTATTTTATTTGGCATTTTTATCCTGATGGGCGCTGCGAATGTACACGCACAACAATCATTCCTCGAGAACCAGAAACTATTCCCGAGAGTAGGAGAGGCATTCCGTGAGAAAGAAGAATCTATTAAAAAGGAATTCGCAAAGAAAGGGCTGACCTATCCGGCCAAACAGATGTACATCCGTTCCTTTAAGCTGGACAGTGAGCTGGAGATCTGGGTGCGGAACAGTGTAACCGATACTTTCAGCCTGCTGAAAACATACCGCGTTTGCACGCTTTCCGGTAAAATGGGGCCTAAACGCAAAGAAGGAGATCGCCAGGTGCCGGAAGGGTTCTATTATATCAACGATTTTAACCCCAACAGCAACTTTCACCTCTCTTTAGGTATCAACTATCCAAACTATTCAGATAAGATCCTCAGCGACCCTAAAAAGCCCGGAGGTGAGATCTATATCCATGGTAACTGTCTCACCATCGGATGTATTCCTTTAACAGACGAATTTATTGAAGAAGTATATATCATGGCCGTTAACGCCAAGAACGCAGGGCAGGATTTCATTCCTGTGCATGTGTTCCCTGTGCGTTTCGGCAACTCACGGTCTATGGACTACCTGGGCAGCATTTCCCTCACGGATAATGAATCTCAGAAGTTCTGGCTGAACCTCAAAGCGGCATACGATTACTTTGAGAAGAACCGGAAACTGCCGGTGATCATGGTGAACAGCCAGGGGAAATATGTACATACCAATACCCAGGCTATTCCTTCTTCACTTGCACAAGCTAAAACGGCTTCAGGGAATTAAGTATTCTTTGCAAAAAATATTGAAAGAGGTTGTGTCGATTGATGCAACCTCTTTACTTTTTGGCAGTTTTGTGCTGCTTTTTTGACAGGTACCCCACCTTGATACGGGATGGATACGGGAAGGATACGGGATTGATACGGGATTGGTACGGGATAACTCTGCTTTTGATACGCTTCAGCTCCCTTAAAACACCCCTATTTCTCCTCTTTGTGTTAAAATTACACACTATTGCTCCCGCAGGCCCCGAATTATTTTGGAATCTCAGTTTTTTTTCGAAACTTACCGGACGGTCATAAAGGTCAAATCAATTTACTATCATGAACAGAAGAGACGCCATCAGGAACGTCGCTATCCTTATGGGAACAGCGCTTTCCGCTTCCACGTTATCGGCTCTGGAGGGGTGTACCAGCTCCGGGCCTAAAAATTATACCCTGCAGACTCCGGAAACCAGGACTTTGCTGGCAGAAATTGCCGAAACAATTATTCCCGAAACTTCTACCCCTGGCGCAAAAGCAGCTAAAGTGGAAGACTTTATCCTCGTAATGGTAGGCGACTGCTATGACGAAAAAGCACAGAAAGTATTCACGGACGGTTTGGACAAAGTAAACGAAGAAAGCAAAAAGAAATTCTCCGGCAAATCTTTCATGGACATTACGCCTGAACAACGTACTGAGCTTTTAACAGCCATTGATAAGGAAAGAGTGGAATACAACAAACGTAAAGACAAGAAACCGGAAGATCCCGCTCATTACTTCCAGTACATGAAGGAGCTGACCCTGCTTGGATACTTTACGTCTGAACCAGGTGCCACCAAAGCCCTGCGTTATGTAGCCGTTCCCGGCAGATTCGATGGTTGTGTGCCTTATAAAAAAGGCGACAAAGCATGGGCATAATTTTTTCTAATTTCTTCTAACAATTACCGTAATGAACCTGAACATAAAAGCACAGGACCAGAATACGTTTGACGCCATCGTTATTGGCTCCGGCGTAAGTGGTGGATGGGCCGCAAAAGAGCTCACTGAAAAAGGATTAAAAGTTTTAATGCTGGACCGTGGCAAGAACCTCGAACACGGCAAATATGAAACAGCTACCAAGAACCCATGGGAGTTTGCACATCGTGGCAAGATCACGCAGGAGCAAAAGAAAACCCACGAGAAACTGAGCCGCGATTACCCTTACAGCGAACACAATGAATCATACTGGATCAACGACAGCGAAAGCCCTTATAAAGAGGACAAACGTTTCGACTGGTACCGCCCTGATATTGTGGGTGGCAAATCCATCATGTGGGGCCGCCAGAGCTACCGCCTGAGCGACCTGGATTTTACAGCCAACCTGAAAGATGGTATTGCTGTAGACTGGCCTATCCGTTATAAAGACATTGCTCCCTGGTACGACTATGTGGAGAAATTTGCCGGTATCAGCGGACAGGCTGAAGGGTTGCCGCAATTGCCGGATGGCCAGTTCCAGCCAGCTATGCCAATGAACTGCGTGGAAAAAGATGTGAAGGCAAAAGTAGAAGCTGCTTTTAAAGGCCGTAACATCACCATGGGCCGTGTGGCTAATCTCACAGAAGCCGTGCAGGACCGTACCAAATGCCAGTTCCGGAATCTTTGCAGCAGAGGCTGTCCGTTTGGCGGATACTTCAGCACGCAATCTTCCACACTGCCTGCAGCTGTGAAAACAGGTAACCTTACACTCCGTCCTGATTCCATCGTAAACTCTATCATCTATGATGAGAAAGCAGGTAAAGCAACCGGCGTAAGGGTGATCGATAAACATTCCAAGGAAATGGTGGAATTCCATGCGAAGATCATCTTCGTGAATGGCTCTACACTGGGTTCCACTTTTGTATTGATGAATTCTATCTCCAGCCGTTTCCCGAATGGCCTTGGCAATGATAGTGGCGTATTGGGTAAATACCTGATGGACCACCATTTCCGTACAGGCGCTTCCGGTATTGCGGAAGGTTATGATGATAAATACATTTACGGCCGCCGCCCGAATGGCATCTATGTTCCACGCTACCGCAACCTCAACGGTGAAAAACGCGATTACATCCGTGGCTTCGGCTACCAGGGTGGCGCTAACCGTGGCGGATGGAGCAGGGGAGTTGCTGAAATGGGTGTGGGTAAAGACTTCAAAGAAATGCTCACAGAACCAGGCCAATGGAGCATGGGGCTGGGTGGCTTCGGCGAATGTCTGCCTTATGAAGATAACTACGTAGCACTCGATAATTCTCAAAAGGATGCATGGGGCCAGCCGGTGCTGCGCTTCAATGCAGAGTTCAAAGAGAATGAAATGAAAATGCGTAAGGACATGATGAATGATGCAGCAGAAATGTTGGAAGCTGCCGGCATTAAAAATGTGAAAACGTATGACAATGGTTCTTATCCCGGCATGGCTATCCACGAAATGGGTACAGCCAGAATGGGCCGCGATCCAAAAACTTCCGTTCTCAATGGATTTAACCAGATGCATGCTGTGAAGAATGTATTTGTAACAGACGGAGCGGCTATGACCTCTGCGTCCTGCGTAAATCCTTCGCTCACTTACATGGCCTTAACAGCCAGGGCAGCGGACTATGCAGTAAATGAATTGAAAAAAGGAAATCTCTGATCCTAAACGGGTACGGACATACTTTAATTTTTTAAAGAGCCGCCCTCCAAGGTGGCTCTTTATTTTATAACCCACGTCTACATGAATCTGAACATTAAAGCAGAAAAAGAAAATACCTATGATGCTATCGTTGTAGGCTCTGGCATCAGCGGTGGCTGGGCCGCCAAGGAACTGAGTGAAAAAGGGCTGAAGACCCTTGTGCTGGAAAGAGGCCGAGATGTAGAACACATCAAAGATTATAAAACAGCCAACTGGAATCCCTGGGATTTCAAACACGGTGGATGGCAATCCAATGAGATGAAGGAAAAACATCCCATCCAAAGCCGCTGTTATGCATTTGATGAAGCCACACAGGATTTCTGGGTGAACGATAAAGAGAATCCTTACAATGAAGTAAAACCCTTCAACTGGCTGCGTGGAAATCATGTGGGTGGCAGATCGCTGATGTGGGGCCGCCAGGTGTACCGCTGGAGCGATATCGACTTTGAAGCGAATGCTAAAGATGGCCACGGCGTAGACTGGCCTGTCCGTTATAAAGACGTTGCACCCTGGTATAGTTACGTAGAGAAATTTGCCGGCATCAGCGGGCAGGCAGAAGGTTTGCCGCAATTACCGGATGGGGAGTTCCTGCCACCGATGGAAATGAACTGCCTGGAAAAACATGTGGCTGCAAGGATAAAAGAAAATTATAAGGACCGTATCATGACCATTGGTCGTGTTGCACATATTACAAAAGCATTGGAAGGCAGTACGCGGGGCACCTGCCAGTACAGGGACCGCTGCGCACGTGGTTGCCCCTTCGGCGCTTATTTCAGCAGCAATGCTTCCACACTGCCTGCAGCGGCGGCTACCGGCAATATGACGTTGCGGCCCTTCTCTATTGTGCTGGAAGTGATCTATGATGATGCCACACAAAAAGCAAAAGGTGTTCGTATCATGGATGCGGAAACAAAAGAGGTGATCGAGTATTATGCAAAGATCATTTTCCTGAATGCTTCTACATTAGGTACTGCTTCCATCCTGCTGAATTCCGTATCCACCCGTTTCCCAACAGGTTTAGGTAATGACAGTGACCAGGTAGGCCGCAACCTGATGGACCATCACTTTGGTGTTGGTGCAGGCGGTACTTTTGAAGGATTTGAAGATCAGTACCTGTATGGCAGAAGAGCCAATGGTATTTACATTCCCCGCTTCCGTAATATCAGTGATGCTACCAAACGCAGCGATTATCTGCGTGGTTTCGGCTACCAGGGCGGCGCTTCCCGCGGACGTCAAAGCGAAATGGATGGCATTGGTGTTACGCTGAAAGAATCCAATACAGAACCCGGGCAATGGGGTATGTGGATCGGTGCATGGGGTGAACATTTGCCTTATGCGGATAACACTGTTCGCCTGAATAAGGAAAAGAAAGATAAGTGGGGATTACCTACACTGGATATAGATTGCAACTTCAGAGAGAATGAAATGGCCATGCGGAAGGATATGCTGGAGAGTGCAAAAGAAATGCTGGAAGCTGCCGGCCTGAAGAATGTGGGAGGAAATGATGAGATACCGCCTCCGGGGCATTGTATCCATGAAATGGGGACCGCGAGGATGGGCCGTGATCCAAAAACTTCTGTGCTGAACGGGTTTAATCAAATGCATGCCGTGAAGAATGTTTTTATTTCAGATGGTGCCTGTATGGCTTCTTCTGCCTGTCAGAATCCTTCTATCACGTACATGGCATTAACAGCAAGGGCAGCAGATCATGCTGTGACTGAATTGAAGAAGGGGAATATTTAAACGTGAAAAGCACAAATAGTATCAGTAATTAGCTGTGCATTCATTTAGATTTACAGCTAAATACGTCTACAACAAAAGAATGAGAAAGCTACTCTTAACTACTTGCCTGGCAGTGACCTGCTTTATGGCACAGGCGCAGGCTGACAAGAAGCCGCATACATTTGCTTTAAGTAAATCTGATTTCCTGCTGGATGGTAAACCTTATCAGATCATCAGCGGAGAAATGCATCCCGCACGCATTCCGAAAGAATATTGGCGGCACCGCATCCAGATGGCAAAGGCCATGGGCTGTAATACCATTGCTGCTTATATTTTCTGGAACTATCATGAAGGAACGGAAGGCACTTTCGATTTTACAACAGAGAACCGCAATATAGCAGAGTTCGTGAAGATGTGCCAGGAAGAGAACATGTGGGTATTATTCCGCCCGGGTCCTTATGTATGTGCTGAATGGGAGTTTGGGGGATTGCCACCTTACCTGCTGCGTATCCCTGATATTAAAGTGCGTTGCTTAGATCCCCGTTATATGGTGGCGGTGGAAAGATATGTGAAAGCACTGGCGAATGAAGTGAAAGACCTGCAGGTAACAAAAGGCGGTCCCATCCTGATGGTGCAGGTAGAGAATGAATACGGCAGTTTTGGGAATGACAGGAATTACCTGCTTCGCCTGAAAGAACTCTGGGATCAGAATGGTATCAATGTTCCTTATTATACTGCTGATGGTCCAACTGCTTTTATGCTGGAAGCCGGCTCTATTCCCGGCGCTGCCATAGGCCTGGACTCCGGTGGTTCTGATGGTGACTTTGCAGCAGCAACCCGTCAGAATCCTGATGTACCTTCTTTCAGTAGCGAATCTTATCCCGGATGGTTAACGCATTGGGGAGAGAAGTGGGCAAGACCTGGTGTGGATGGTATTGTGAAAGAAATAAAATACCTCCTGGATAATAAGAAGTCTTTCAACTTTTATGTGATCCATGGCGGAACGAATTTCGGTTTTACAGCGGGTGCTAACTCCGGTGGTAAAGGCTATGAACCGGATCTCACGAGTTATGATTATGATGCACCGATCAATGAAAATGGTGATACCACTGCAAAGTATAACGCCCTGCGTAACCTGATAGGTTCTTATTTACCAAAAGGTAAAAAGCTGCCAAAGATCCCTGCGGCTATACCCACCATCACTTTCCCGGATGTGCAGCTGCAACCTTTCACCAGTATCTGGGAGCATCTGCCTCAAGCTATTCCATCTGTACAGCCAAAAACATTTGAAGCATACGGACAGGATTATGGTTTCATGGTGTACAAAACAAAACTCATCGGCCATAAGAGTGGCAAACTTACTATCACCGAGCTGCATGATTATGCTACCATCTATCTCAATGGAAAGTATATCGGCAAACTGGATCGCAGGTTAGGTGAACAAACGATCACGCTGCCGAAGAGTGATGTGAAAGATCCTGTGCTGGAGATCCTCGTAGAAGGTATGGGGCGTATTAACTTTGCACAGTACCTGATAGATCGCAAAGGGATCACAGATCGTGTTGTATTGAACGGTATGACACTGATGAACTGGGAAGTATATGGTTTACCGATGAATGATGCTTTCATACATTCATTGAAGGCATCTAAAGCAGCAACAGATAAACCAGGCCAATATTTCAAAGGCAGTTTTCAACTGGCAAAAACAGGCGATACTTACATTGACATGAGTGCATTTAAAAAAGGAGTGGTTTGGGTAAATGGCCATAATCTGGGTCGTTTTTGGGAAATAGGCCCGCAGAAAAGGCTGTACTGCCCTGCCAGCTGGCTGAAGAACGGGGAGAATGAGGTGATCATCTTTGATCTGCATCAGACAACCGCGGCTACTATTTCCGGTCAGAGAACAATGGAGTAAAAAATGTAAAATGTAATCCGTTACACAATAGAAACATGTAAAGGGAAAGAGAAGCACGTCTTCTTTTTCCCTTTTACTTTTTGATTTTATAGATAAAAACAATTAACTTAAAGTAAGTTTCACGTAATTGAATTACTTCACCCTTAAAGCCGCTTACCATGGGCAGAGTCAGAAATATCTTGGTGGGCAAAGGACATGCAGTGTACTCCGTGCACCCGGACAGTACAGTTTATGAAGCCCTAAAAGTCCTTGTAGACAAGAACGTAGGTGCATTAGTAGTAATAGACAAAGACAAATTCCTCGGCATCTTCTCCGAACGCGACTATGCGCGCAGGGTGATCCTGAAAGGCCGCGCCTCTAAAGAAACAACCATCCGTGAAATAATGACGGAGCATCCGATAACTGTTACTGAAGATGAAACAATAGAAGTCTGCATGGGTAAAATGACCGATAAAAGGATCCGGCATTTACCAGTTGTAGATGATGATGGTCGTCTGATAGGTTTAATATCCATTGGTGACGTGGTTAAGTACATCATGGATGAGCAAAAGAATATTATTGAAAACCTCGAATGTTATATACACGGCACTCACCACTAGCCAGGCCCTTTTCCACGTAAGCAATGAAGAACATTGCCCCAGGCACTTTCCGATAATCCTGAACGCAGATGGCGTTCTCTAATTGTTTTATTGTTGCATCTGAAGAACTGATCGTAGTAGTAGCGTGAAGAAGAGATCTGGTTGTCAATAGTTGTTGGCATGAATGACAGGATGGACTTGCAATAAAACAACAGATCGGAGTAATTATTAGCTGGATCAATCAGGTAACAACAATAAAACAAATGCCATGAACCCTTCCTGGCCCTTCCTCGTTTTTGGAGGTATTGTATTGGTATTGGTACTGGCCATCCTTGGCTTGTCCTACGTACTGGGGCAACGACATAAAGATCGTGCCACCGGTGAAGCATATGAATCCGGTATCCTCTCTACCGGTTCTG
Organism: Chitinophaga sp. SYP-B3965; assembly: GCF_009647655.1. Lineage (GTDB taxonomy): Bacteria > Bacteroidota > Bacteroidia > Chitinophagales > Chitinophagaceae > Chitinophaga. The sequence goes on from NZ_WJFD01000001.1 coordinate 656,732, forward strand.
CCAGGTTACGTTTTCCTTCCCAGTTTTATTTAGTGGCCATGTTGTTTGTGATCTTTGACATTGAGACCGTTTTCGTGATCTCATGGGCCATTGCATTTGATGACCTGGGATGGGCGGGTTTCATAGGCGTGTCTGTTTTTATCTTTATTTTACTCGTTGTATTGATATACGAATGGCGTAATGGCGCGCTGGACTTTGGTCCGGACGGAAAGAAGATCCTGAAGGCATATTGGAAAATGCGAAAGCAATCTAAAACAATTCCAGATGAAGTGGTGGCTAACTGAACCTAAAGATGCCGGCGCACACAAGGCCGGTAATTATTCCTTAGAGGAAACAGTGGGGCAGAGTGTGATGCTGACTTCTGTAGAGAGCCTGGTAGCCTGGGGCCGGAAGAATTCTATGTGGCCCTTCCATTTTGGATTGAGCTGTTGTTTTGTGGAAATGGCTACCGGTATGACGCCCAAATATGATCTGGCCCGCTTTGGTGCGGAAGTGATCCGCGGCACGCCCAGGGAGGCAGATGTGATGATCATTGCCGGCACCGTATTCATCAAAATGGCGCCCATTATTAAACGGCTGTACGAACAAATGATGGAGCCGCGCTGGGTGATCTCTATGGGATCATGTGCAAATTCCGGCGGCATGTACGATATTTACAGTGTAGTGCAGGGCGTAGATAAATTTTTACCCGTAGATGTTTATGTACCAGGTTGCCCGCCAAGGCCGGATGCCTTTATGCATGGCCTCGTATTATTGCAGCAATCTGTAGGGAAAGAAAAACGCCCGCTGAGCTGGGTGATAGGAGAGCAGGGTGTGATCAAACCGGAAAAGATCTCCATGCGGGATCAGAACCGGGACAAACGGCAGCAAATGACTGATTTTAAAACAACAGATGAAATATGAAAATGAAAAGGATCACTGCAAACGTTTATGAGATACCGTTAGGTAATGTCAATGCTTTTCTCATAGAAGATGAAGAACTGACATTGATCGATACCGGTACTCCGGGCAGCGCTGTTAAGATCCTGCATGCCATCCGGTCCATTGGCCGTGATCCGGGAGATCTGCGTCATATCCTGCTTACACACAGTCATCCGGACCATTCCGGCGGTGCTTCAGAACTAAAAGCACAGACCAATGCTAAGATCTATATGCACGAAGCAGAAGCAGATTATGTGCGGAATGGATTCGTGCCTAAACCGGACGTGCCGGTGTTCACCGGTTTCATCAATAAGATGATGTACAATCTTTTTATCAAAAATGCTTCCGGAGATATTGCTTCTACAACAATAGATGAAATAATAGATGATGGGGACTGGTTACCCATTGCCGGTGGTATGCATACCATTCATGTACCAGGGCATAGCGCCGGGCAGTTAGCCTTTTTCCTGCCGGGGCAAAAGAACGTGCTCTTTGCGGCAGATGCGGCCGCCAACATCATGGGCCTGGGGCATGCCATCTTTTATGAAGATTTCCAGCTGGCCAAACACAGCCTGGAGAAGTTAGCCACCTTTGATTTTGATATCGCCTGCTTTGGTCATGGCAGCGCTATCCGTCATTCGGCCGCTGCGCGTTTCAGGAGCAAGTTCATGAAACATACGCAGAAGATCAGCCAGCAATCTGAGTATATAGTGCTGGATGAAGAATCCGTAATAAGAATAAAAGAACCCGAAGAAAGAATATAAATCTGATACAAGCTCATTGCAGCAAGGGACCCAAGCTTGGTTAAGCTAAATAGCATGGCGCATTGATTTTACTAAAAACGTAATCATGCCCCCGAGCATCTTTAATACCCTCTGCTCCCGGTTCGGTGAGAATATTTTCCACGAACAACTCACCCGGGATGAGACGCCCACGATCTGGACGCCACAAGGGAAGATCATTGCTGTCCTGGAATACCTCCGCACACATGTGGAGCAACCCTACCGCATGTTCTACGACCTTACTGCTATAGATGAGCGCGCCATTAAAAGGAAATACAACGGCACCGGAGACTTTACCCTCGTATATCATCTCTTCTCTTTTGAACGTAATGCTTTTGTCCGTTTAAAAGTTGCACTGCATGGTGAATACCCTAAACACCCCACCTGCAGCGATCTCTGGCCCTGTGCCAACTGGTATGAAAGGGAAGTGTATGATATGTTCGGTATCGTGTTTGAAGGGCACCCGCTGCTGAAACGCATCCTCATGCCAGTGACCTGGGAAGGGCATCCGCTCCGGAAGGAGCATCCAGCCCGCGCCACGGAAATGGGCCCGTTCCGCCTCTTTGATGAGAAAGAGGATAGGGAGCAGGCAGCCCTGCAGTTTAACCCGGAAGAGTGGGGCTTAAAACGCCAAAGCGAAGATTCTGATTTCATGTTCCTCAACATTGGTCCGCAACACCCCGGTACGCATGGCGTACTGCGCATCATCCTGCAACTGGATGGAGAAGATATTGTGGATGCGGTACCGGACATCGGCTTCCATCACCGCGGCGCAGAGAAAATGGGAGAGCGGCAATCCTGGCATACTTACATTCCTTATACAGACAGGATAGATTACCTGGGCGGCGTAAATAATAATCTCGCCTACCTGCTTTCAGTAGAGAAACTGGCAGGTATCCAGATCCCTGAACGCGCAGAAGTGATCCGCGTAATGCTCTGCGAACTCTTCCGCATTGCCAGCCACCTCGTATGGTACGGCACCTTTGCGCAGGATGTGGGACAGCTGTCTCCCGTGTTCTATATGTTCACGGACAGGGAAAGGATCTTTGAGATAATAGAAGCCATCTGCGGCGGGCGCATGCATCCCAACTGGTTCCGCATTGGCGGCGTGGCGCAGGACCTGCCCAATGGATGGGATACCCTCGTGCGTGATTTCGTTAAATACTTTCCAAAGAAATTAAAAGAGTACGATAAGATGGTGATGCGCAATGCGCTTTTCAAAGCACGCACTGTAGGCATTGGTGTGTTCACACTGGAAGAAGCCATCGACTGGGGCGCCACAGGTCCTAACCTGCGTGCCTGTGGTATGGAATGGGACATGCGCAAGAAACGCCCTTACAGTGGGTATGAAAAATATGATTTTGATATTCCAACAGGGCAGAACGGAGATTGTTATGATCGTGCACAGGTACGTGTGGATGAAATGTGGCAAAGCCTGCGCATCATAGAACAATGCCTGGAGAACATGCCTGCCGGGCCTTATAAATCAGATCATCCTTTAACTACGCCTCCTATCAAACAGTTCACGATGCAGGATATTGAAACCCTCATCCATCACTTCCTGAACGTGAGCTGGGGACCTGTGATCCCGCCAGGAGAGGCGATGATAGTAACGGAAGCCACGAAAGGCTGGAACAGTTATTACCTCACCAGTGACGGCAATACATCGCCTTATCGTGTGAGAGTGCGCACGCCTTCGTTCGCGCACATGCAAATGCTGCCTTATATCAGTCGCGGATATACGGTAGCGGATATGTTATCTATCCTGGGCGCGATGGATTATGTGCTGGCTGATATTGATCGTTAAAAACTATTACACAGTATGCTAACCACTTCTGAAAAGGAACAGATCGAAAAGGAGATCCGGCAGGTGCCGGTAAAAAAGGCTGCCTGCATTGAAGCATTGAAGATTGTACAGGATCATCGCAGATGGGTATCTGATGAAGGTATCCAGGATGTGGCAGATATCCTGGAAATGAGCACCGAAGAAGTGGACAGCATTGCAACGTTCTATAACCTGATCTTTCGCCAACCCGTTGGCCGCCACATCATCCTGCTGTGCGACAGCATCAGTTGTTATGTGATGGGCTACAAAGAACTGCATCAGCAGATAGTACAATTACTCGGAATTCAATACGGTCAAACTACACTGGACGGTCGTTTTACATTACTTCCCAATCCTTGCCTCGGTACCTGTGATCATGCGCCTGCGCTGATGGTAGACCATGATCTGTACCGTGATCTGAGAAAGGAAGAACTGGAAAACATCCTGGCAAAATATACCTGATATGGAACGCCCTTTAACACAACATATCACCTTTCCTCCGCTCGATCTTCGTGCATACGAAGCCGTGGGTGGTTATCAGTCTGTACGAAAAGCGCTGAAAGACATGGCACCGGGGGATATCACTGCACTCCTGAAAGAATCGAACATGAAGGGAAGGGGAGGCGCAGGATTCAGTACCGGTATGAAGTGGAGTTTTGTTCCCATGAATGTGAGCGGCCCCAAATACCTCGTGGCCAATGCAGATGAAATGGAACCCGGCACCTTCAAAGACCGCTGGCTGCTGGAAGGTAATCCGCATCAGCTGATAGAAGGCATGATCGTATCTGCTTATGCTATCCAGGCTACAGAGTCTTTTGTATTCCTTCGATGGGCCTATAAAGTAGCGGCAGTAGAGATCCATAAAGCGATTAAGGAAGCATATGCTGCCGGTTATCTCGGTAAGAACATCCTGGGTACAGATTTTTCGCTGGACATGCATTTGCATACCGGCGTAGGCAGATATATGTGTGGTGAAGAAACAGCGTTGTTGAATTCATTGGAAGGAAAGAGAGCCACACCCCGCGCCAAACCTCCCTTTCCGCAGGTCAGCGGTTTGTTTGGCAAACCAACTATCGTGAATAATGTGGAAACACTTTGTTATATCCCGCACATCATTAATAATGGCGCTGCATGGTTTCAATCATTGAGCCATACAAATGATGGTGGTACAAAGATCTATGGCGTAAGCGGCCGTGTAAAGAAACCAGGCGCCTGGGAATTACCCATGGGTGTTACGATGCGGGAATTAATTGAAGAACATGCCGGCGGTATGCAGGATGGTTATAAGTTCCGTGGTGTATTACCCGGCGGTGCATCTACAGATTTCCTGGTGGAAGAACACATGGATATCAAAATGGACTTTGCCGGCGTAGCCGCCGCAGGCAGCCGTTTAGGCACAGGCACGATGGTGGTGCTGGACGACAGGACCTGCCCCGTTGGTTTTGTACATAACCTGGAACACTTCTTTGCACAGGAGTCCTGCGGTTTCTGTACGCCCTGCCGGGAAGGCCTCCCATGGACAGAGAAACTACTCCTGGCGATAGAGCAGGGAGAAGGAAGAGAAGAAGACCTTGCCATGCTGGCCTCACATGCCAAGATGATGGGCCCGGGCAACACCTTCTGTGCATTGGCGCCCGGCGCTATGGAACCATTGCAAAGCGCACTTAAATATTTCAGAGACGATTTTGAACAACATATCAGGGAAAAGAGATGTCCTTATCATGCTTAATCCGTAACAGTCTATGGCAACGATATATATTGACAACAAACCCTTCGATGTAAAGAACAGTAAGAACCTCCTGGAGGCTTGCCTGCAGCTGGGCCTGGACCTTCCTTACTTCTGCTGGCATCCCGCTATGGGTTCAGTAGGCGCATGCAGGCAATGTGCTATTAAAACATACAAGGATGAGGATGATAAAAAGGGCCGTATTGTAATGAGCTGCATGGAGCCGGTGAAAGAGAATGTGCGGATCTCTGTGAACGATATAGAATCCACGGAATTCAGAAACCAGATCATCGGGCTGCTGATGACGAATCATCCGCACGACTGTGCTGTTTGTGATGAAGGCGGCGCCTGCCATTTGCAGGATATGACCGTGATGACGGGACACAGTTACCGTGATTACCGCTTTACAAAACGTACCCACCGCAACCAGGACCTTGGGCCCTTCCTCAATCATGAAATGAACCGTTGCATTCAATGTTACCGTTGTGTAAGATTCTATAAAGATTATGCCGGCGGAAAAGATCTGAATGTATTTGCGGCGAATAATAAAGTATTCTTTGGCCGTCAGAAAGATGGCAAGCTGGAAAGCGAATTTAGTGGCAACCTTGCAGAAGTCTGTCCAACAGGGGTTTTTACGGATAAAACCCTTTTATCCCACTATACCCGGAAATGGGACATGACCTATGCGCCTTCTATTTGCCAGGGCTGCTCCATTGGTTGTAACATCAGTGCGGGAGAACGTTATGGTTCTATCCGCCAGATCACCAATCGGTACAATGGAGAAGTGAATGGTTATTTCCTGTGCGACAGGGGGCGCTATGGTTATGAGTTTGTGAACAGTTCGCAACGTATCCAGCATCCGGCGCTGCGCCCGCATCATAACGGCACGCCGGATAAAGATCACATCATCAACCATGTAGCTAATAAGCTTCGCTCAGGCAAAGCCATTGGCATTGGTTCTCCGCGCGCCAGCCTGGAATCCAATTTCGCTTTGCGGCAACTGGTGGGTGAAAAACATTTTTACCTGGGCATGTCCGACATTGATCATGACCACACCGCACTGGCACTTAAAATACTGCGTGATGGCCCTGTACGCACCCCTTCGCTGCATGAAATGGAAAAAGCGGATATGGTACTCATATTGGGAGAAGATGTGACCAATACTGCCCCGATGATGGCATTAGCCGTGAGGCAGGCAGTAAGGCAGGAGCCTATGCATGATGCCATGAATGAAGTACATATTGCAGCCTGGCAGGATGCTGCAGTAAGAGAAGCAGTGCAGGAAAAGAAAGGCCCTTTCTTTATTCTGAATACATTTCCTACACCTTTAGATGAATTAGCCACACAAATACAACGTGGCGCACCGGATAACCTTGCGCGACTGGCCTTTGCCATTAGTCATCAGCTGGATGCGAGCATACCTGCTGTAACAGGTCTCAGCGATGCGGAGACAACGCTGGTGGCTACGATTGTAGAAGCTTTACTGGCAGCAGAACATCCTCTCATCATCAGTGGATTTGGCAGCGGTTATGATTCCTTCATGAAAGCAGCAGCCAATATCAGCTGGGCATTACATAAGCAGGGCAAGCAACCCATGCTTAGCCTTACCGTTCCTGAATGTAACAGTCTGGGATTGGAAATGCTGGGCGGCCACCGGCTGGATTCCGCACTGGATGTATTACGGCACGGGGATGCGGATACTATCGTGATCCTGGAAAATGATCTCTATCGCCGCGCAGATAAACATGTGATCGATGAATTATTCAGCCATGCAAAAGAAGTGATCCTCATAGATCATCTGTATAATCAAACAGCAGAACGTGCCACTGTGATCCTGCCTGCGGGCACCTTTGCGGAAGCAGATGGCACTATCGTAAATAATGAAGGCCGTGCACAACGTTATTTCCAGGTATTTGTGCCTAAGGGAGAAATACAGGAAAGCTGGCGCTGGTGTTTGCAGATAGCACAAGCGGCAGGCATTCATCGCCTGAACGGACTAATGAGCCTGGATGATATTACCTGGGCCATGTGTACCGCTATTCCTTCTCTGGAGTTAGTGCAGCAGCTGGCCCCGCATGCAGAGTTCCGCATGGCAGGTCAAAAGATACCGCGGGAACCGCATCGTTATAGTGGCCGTACTGCTATGACAGCCAATGAAAATGTAAGTGAGCCTAAACCACCGGATGATATCGATACGCCGCTTTCCTTTACGATGGAAGGTTTCAGGGGAGAAGCCCCAGCACCGTTAATTCCTTTCTTCTGGTCCCCCGGCTGGAATTCCGTGCAGGCTATCAATAAATTCCAGACAGAAATAGGTGGCGCGCTGCATGGCGGCGATCCCGGAAAACGATTACTGGAGCCACGTAAAGATGCCGTTATTCATTTCTTTACAGAAGCGCCGGAACCTTATATGCCTATTCCCGGTCACGTACACCTGATGCCTATCTACCAGATCTTCGGCTCAGAAGAATTAAGTATGTACACACGTGGCATTGCAAAAAGCGCGGCGGAATTCTTCTGCATCTATATGAACCCGGAAGATCTGCACGAGTGGAATATAGAACCGGGCGCCTGGTTCAACTTTGAAATAGATGGACATTCTTATGTGATGAACGCAACCCCTAATAACTGGTTGCCTCGGGGAATAGCCGCTATTAATGCAGGGCTGCCGAAAGCAGAGATCGTAGACCTGCCGCAATGTATCCGTTTCATTCATTCATCAACCGTATAAGTTATGCAAACAGCTGCTGTCAATTACTGGTGGGTCATAGGCGGGGTATTGTTCACATTACTCAATACCGCTGCAGGCCTGATATGGCTGGAACGAAGAATGCTGGCTTTGTGGCAGGACCGTTACGGGCCTAATCGTGCAGGGCCGTTCGGCTTATTCATTGTACTGGCAGATACGATCAAGTTGTTCTTTAAAGAGGATTGGATACCACCGTTTGCAGATAAAGTAGTGTTTGTATTTGCACCGGCTATTGTAGTGGCCAGTGTGTTGATGAGTTTTGCCGTGATCCCTTTCGGGCCCAATATATTAGTAGCAGACTGGAATATCGGCTTGTTGTTCTTCCTCGCTATGTCTTCTATTGGTGTGTACAGCATTGTGCTGGGAGGATGGGCCTCTAATAATAAATACGCACTCCTGGGTGCTATGCGCGGGGCTTCACAAATGATCAGTTATGAAGTGTTCATGGGCCTGGCCCTGATGGGCGTGGTATTGCTGAGTGGCAGTTTTAACATACGCGAGATCGTGGAAGCACAAAAAAGCATGTGGAACATCGTTCCGCAGTTCCTGGGTTTTGTGATCTTTTTAATTGCAGGTGTGGCAGAAACACATCGCCTGCCTTTTGATATACCGGAAGCGGAAAGTGAGCTGGTGGCAGGGTTTCATGCGGAGTATTCCGGTATGAAGTTCGGCATGTTCTTCATCGGAGAATACCTGGGTGTAACACTCGTTTCTTCCATGATCGTAGCCCTGTATTTCGGTGGCTGGATGGGGCCTGCTTTCCTGCCGGGTGTAGTGTGGTTTATCCTGAAAACATTTGTTTTTATATCCCTGTTCATCCTGATGCGTGCTTCAATGCCACGCCCGCGGTATGACCAGTTAATGGAGTACGGATGGAAAGTATTATTTCCATTATCGCTCCTCAACCTGCTGGTAACAGCAGCGATAATACTCATTATGAAGGAAGCTTAAATTAATTACCATGTTCAGTCTGATCAGAAGTATGTGGCTGGTTTTTCTACATATGTTCCATAAAAGGGAAACCTATCAATACCCGGAAGAGAAAGCGCCATTATCGGCACGCTACCGGGGCCGTATAGCCCTAACCCGTGACCCGGATGGGGGAGAGCGCTGTGTGGGTTGTTACCTCTGCGCAGCAGCCTGCCCGGTGGATTGCATCACGTTGCAGGCTACAGAAGATCCGGATGGCAGAAGGTATCCTGCTTTCTTCCGCATTAATTTCTCCCGCTGCATTTTCTGTGGCTTTTGCGAAGAGGCTTGTCCTACGTATGCTATTCAGCTGTTGCCTGATTTTGAAATGGCAGAATACAACCGGCAGAACCTGGTATATGAAAAGGAAGACCTGCTCATCAACAGCCAGGGTAAATATCCCGGTTATAATTATTATAAAGTAGCGGGCATGGCTATTGGTGGAAAAGATAAGGGAGAAGCGAAAAAAGAAGAACCACCGGTAGATGTTAAAAGCTTATTACCCTAAAACGTATTACATGGGAGTTGCATTTTATATCGCAGGCGCAATAGCCGTGTTGTCCACACTGATGGTGATCACGCGGTATAACATCATGCATGCATTGTTATATCTCGTGGTATCTTTTTTAAGTGTGGCTGTGATATTCTATTTGTATGGCGCTCCTTTTATGGCTGCGCTGGAAGTGATCGTTTATGCAGGTGCTATCATGGTGCTCATCATCTTTTTTGTGATGATGCTCAACCTGGGGCCGCAAACGGCAGGGGATGAACAATTATGGTTAAAACCGCGGATCTGGATAGGGCCTACCATTCTTTGCCTGGTATTACTGGCAGAACTGGGATACCTGATCGTACAGCAATCCTCACCGGCTGATGATATCGTATTGGTAGACCCAAAAGCAGTGGGCAAAAGTTTGTTCGGTCCCTACATTCTGGCGGTGGAGTTGGCGGGCATGTTGTTAATGGCCGGGATCGTAGGGGCCTATCATTTAGGCCGGCAAAGAAAGAAGATCACACATAGATTCCTTGAAAGAACAAGCTCATGATAACCTCCACTACAGCAGGGTTGATCCTTGCAGGCGTTTTATTCGTACTGGGTCTTATCAGTATGCTGATCCGGCGTAATATCATCTTTATGCTGATCTCTGTAGAGATCATGCTCAACGCAGCAGGGCTGGCCTTTGTGGTAGCTGCTGCAAGATGGGGGCAGCCCGACGGGCAGATCATGTTCATGTTCATCCTGGCCATGGCGGCAGCAGAAGTGTCTGTGGGCCTGGCCCTGATCTTACAGTTATATCACCAGTTAAAAACATTGGATAGTGATGAAGCCAGTAAAATGAGAGGATAATCAATATAAAAGTATTTTATGCAATGGATCTACCTCATACCGGCGCTCCCTTTCCTGGGTGCATTGATCCTGATCCTCTTTTCAGGAAGGATCGGTAAAATGGGCGTATCGCTGATCGGATGCGGCAGTATAGGTATTGCTGCGTTGATCACGGGTATAGCCGGCGCGCAGTTCATTTCCGGGAACGTGCAGAGTTTTGTACTGCCTTTATGGAACTGGATGCAGATAGGAGATTTTAATGCTGGCATTACCCTGAACCTTGATCCGTTATCCCTTGCTTTCACTTTTGTGATCACCTTTGTTGGTTTCCTTATTCATGTATATTCTACCGGTTACATGGCAGACGATCCGGATTTCTCCCGCTTCTTTGCCTGTATGAACCTCTTTGTTGGTGCCATGCTCATGCTGGTGCTGGCAGATAATTTATTACTGATGTATTTCGGCTGGGAAGGTGTGGGCCTTTGCAGTTACCTCTTAATTGGTTTCTGGTATAAAGACCCTGCCAACGGCGCCGCTGCCCGGAAAGCCTTTATTGTAACAAGAGTAGGAGATACGGCGATGGCCATTGCTTTATTTATGCTGGTACAACATACCGGCAGTTTGCAGCTCAGCACCGTATTAGCCAAAGCCCCTGTACTCTGGACAACCGGAGATACCACTGTAGTAACCATTGCATTTTTATTACTCGGTGGTGCAGTAGGTAAATCCGCACAACTGCCTTTACAAACATGGTTGCCGGATGCCATGGCAGGCCCAACACCGGTGAGTGCATTGATCCATGCTGCTACCATGGTAACCGCTGGCGTTTACCTGATAGCACGCACCAATATATTGTTCACGCTGTCTCCTGCAGCACAGGCTACTGTAGCGATTGTAGGCGCGGTCACTTTATTGATTGCAGGATGCAGTGCATTTGTGCAAACAGATATTAAACGCGTACTGGCTTATTCTACGATCAGCCAGATAGGATATATGTTCCTGGCATTAGGAGTAGGCGCATGGTCTGCCGCTATTTTTCATTTCATCACGCATGCCTTCTTCAAAGCATTGCTCTTTATGAGTGCAGGTGCTATTATTGTGGCGCTGCATCATGAGCAGGATATGTTTAAGATGGGAGGGCTGCGAACGAAATTGCGGGGAGTGTTCATCGTATTCCTGATCGGCTCTGCTTCACTGGCAGCACTGCCATTTGTTACCGCTGGCTTCTATAGTAAAGACCAGATCGTATGGCTGGCCTGGACATCTGCACAAGGCCATATCGCTTATTGGCTCGCTGCCCTTCTGGGTGCTTTTATGACAGCGATGTATACTTTCCGGATGGTCTTTCTTGTGTTCTATGGAACCGAGAAAACACATGTGCATCACAAGCCCGGCAATAGCATGATGATCCCACTCTATATTCTGGCGGTCTTATCTACCATTGCTGGTTTTATAGAGCTGCCACATACATTGGGGCATCTTACATTATTAAGCGATTTCCTCGCACCTGTATTGCCGGCTGTTGAGGCTCATCATGGCAGCGCAGCGATGGAATGGACTTCCCAGGGCATTGCTGCTTTATTATCTTTCTTAGGTATTTACTTAATGTGGCGCTTTTTAAGCATACCGGTGGTGGATGGATTGAAACAATACTGGAAGAGCGGCTGGGGATTTGACGCTGCCTATAACTGGATCTTTGTAAAACCATTTGTATATCTCGCACGCATTAACCGCCATGATATCATCGACAGGCTTTATACCGGATTGGCAACGCTTACCCGCTCATTACACCGCATGATGTCTGCCACGCAAAGCGGCATCCTGCGCTGGTATATCATGGGCATTGTAATGGGGGCAGTGGTGATACTGAGTGTGATCATATGGAGACAATACGCAGTCTGAACTATAAATACGATAACGCATGACCCTTTTTCTTTTCATACTGATTCCGATTGCCGGTGGGCTCCTGGCCTGGATAACCGCTGCATGGAACAAAGAGTTACCCCGTTGGATAGCGTTACTCGTCATGCTCTTTGAACTGGTACTGGCAGCAAGTTTGTGGTGGCAGCTGGATGATGCGGCCCGCTGGAGCAGTGACCAGTGGATAGATACTTTTCAACGTCCCTGGATGCCCCGTTTCGGTATCAGTTTTTCATTGGCCATGGATGGTTTAAGCCTGCTGATGTTGGTGCTTACTTTTTTCCTCGGCACTTTATCTGTTTTGGTTTCATGGAATGAGATCAAAGAACGCACCGGCTTCTTTCATTTCAACCTCTTATTTGTACTGGGCGGTATTACCGGTGTATTCCTCACCATGGACCTTTTCCTGTTCTATTTCTTCTGGGAAGTGATGCTGATCCCTATGTATTTCCTGATCGGTATCTGGGGCCATGCTAACCGTACCTATGCTGCGTTTAAATTCTTCATCTTCACACAGGCGGGTGGTTTGCTGATGTTACTCGCCATCCTGGGATTATACTTTGTGCATGCGCATAGCACTGGCGTATTCACTTTCTCTTATTTTGAATTGCTGGATACACCGCTGGAACAAAACGTTGGCCGCTGGCTGATGTTGGGTTTCCTCATTGCCTTTATTGTGAAGTTACCGGCTATTCCTTTTCATACCTGGCTGCCTGATGCGCATACAGAAGCGCCTACCGCTGGTTCTGTGATCTTAGCAGGCCTGCTGTTGAAAACCGGGGCTTATGGCATTCTTCGTTTTGTAATCCCTTTGTTCCCGGAAGCAAGTCACTTCTTTGCACCATGGATCATGTTGCTGGGAGCAGTTGGTATCCTCTATGGCGGTAAACTGGCTTATGCACAAACAGATTTCAAACGGCTGGTTGCTTATACCAGCGTGAGCCATATGGGTTTTGTATTGCTGGGTGCATTTGCATTTAATGCATTGGCCTGGCAGGGCGTGGTGATGCAGATGATCACACATGGTATCAGTACTGGTGCATTGTTTATGATCGCCGGTTCTTTATATGAAAGATTGCATACGCGGGAACTGGGGAAAATGGGCGGGTTATGGCCTGCATTGCCCCGGATGGGCGTTGTGTCCATGGTATTTGTGATGGCATCTCTGGGGTTGCCGGGGCTGGGGAATTTCATTGCAGAGTTCCTGATCCTGGTGGGAAGCTGGCAGGCGCAACCTGTCATCACTATTGCCGCTACGATCGGTTTGGTAGTGGCTACTATTTATTCATTACGGATCATGCAGAAGATCTTCTTTGGCGTTTCGCATAGAGAGTACAAACTGCCTGATCTGTCTATTCGTGAAGGTCTGATGATGGCGCCTTTAGTGATCGCTATCATCTGGCTGGGTGTATATCCGCAACCAGTGATCAATGCCGTGAAACCAACGATCCCGGCCATTGTGCAGGCACCACCTGTACAACCAGTACCCATTGCTATCCATCCAACTAAATAAGAACAGGTATGTCAACAACAGATCTTTTAAGTTTAATGCCTTTGGTGATCATCAGTGGGTCAGCTGTGATAGCCATGTTGCTGGTAGCCATTAAAAGGAACCACCGCATCATGCATGCTTTTTCTGTGTTGGCATTTATGGTAGCCATCCTATCGCTGTTTGTACAACCCTATGCGGTTCCTTATGTAATCGCACCTTTATTTGTAATAGATGCATTTGCTATGTTCAATACAGGCCTGATCCTGGTGGCGGGTTTGAGTGTGTTATTCCTTTCCTTCAAATATTTTGAACAGAGAGAAGAGCGGAAAGAAGAATACTATATCCTGTTATTACTGGCTACAGTAGGAGGGATGGTGTTAGTGATCAGCCAGCATTTCATTTCTTTATTTCTTGGGCTCGAAACCATGAGCATCAGTTTGTATGGCCTTATAGCCTATTTGCGGGCACGGGAACGTTCTGATGAAGCAGGGATCAAATATTTACTTTTAGCAGCTTTATCCTCTGCTTTCCTATTATTCGGGATGGCATTGGTATATGCCTTCACAGGCACGATGGAGTTTGAAGGTATTGGCCGTTATCTTAAAAGTATAGGTACCGTACCGGTAACTGTAGTGGCTGGTTTTGGCCTGATGATGATAGGCGTTGGTTTTAAACTGGGCATTGTTCCTTTTCACATGTGGACGCCGGATATCTATGAAGGCGCGCCATTGCCTGTTGCCGCTTACATTGCTACCGTATCCAAAGGCAGCATGCTCGTTTTGCTCATGCGTTTTTACCGGGACATTGATGGATACGAATACACCATCCTCTGGTGGGTGTTTGCTATTATTGCCATGGCCAGCATGTTTGTAGGTAACTGGCTGGCACTGTTGCAGCAAAATGTAAAACGGTTACTCGCTTATTCTTCTATCGCACACATGGGCTATATCCTGATCGCTTTCCTGGCCGGGCAACTGGCAGGACAGGAGGCGGTGATCTTTTATCTCGTGGCATATGTGATCACCAGCATTGGTGCGTTTGGGGTATTGGCCATCTTATCTGATAAAGTAAGGGATGCCGAACTGCTGGAGGATTTCTCCGGCCTCTTCTGGCGCCATCCCTGGTTGGCCACTGTTTTTACGGGGATGTTGTTATCTCTTGCGGGTATCCCGCTCACGGCCGGTTTTATCGGGAAGTTCTATATCATTGCCGCGGGGGTGGATGCCGGTTTATGGTTGCTGCTGGTATTGTTGGTGGTGAATAGTGTGATCGGATTATTCTATTATATCCGCATTATTGCCGTGATGTTTCAGCCGCTTACAGATAAAGCACCCATACTCACCCGGCAGGCTTTGCCCTTCTTTGGCGTATTTGCTTTAAGCGCTTTAATGGGATTGCTGATCTGGCTGGGTGTATATCCTTCCGCCCTGATCGCCCTGATCAGGGATATGATGTTAACGATGGGGTAGTGCAGAACTTTTTATGCTTAGTATGAAATTATTATTAACTTCATTTTGCAATCAAGTTATTTTAATTCCATGTTGTCCGTTCCCGCAAACAGTGAGCACATTAATGAAAGTTCCCTTCTGAAAAAGGCTTCAGCAGGCGACAGGATTGCATTTACCACCCTTTATACTCATTATTTCCCCCGTCTTTACCGCTTCGTTTTTTTCATTAACCAATCCCGGGAGGATACAGAAGAAATATTGCAGGAGGTGTTCCTGAAGATCTGGGATAAAAAGGAATCCCTGCTCCGGATCCGCTCTTTTGAGGATTACCTCTTCCGGATGGCGAAGAACAAATTATTTGACCTGGCTAAGAAGAACAAGATGATCCATCGCCTGATGCCACAACAGGTACAGACTGTTAGTGACGCCACGGATGAGGTTACATATAAGGAATACCACCGGGTGGCCATGGAAGCCATCACCCATTTGCCGGAACGCAAACGCACCGTTTTCCTGATGAGCGTAGAGGAAGACATGTCGCTCGATGAAATTGCTTCCGAACTGAAAATATCCCGTTCTGCCGTTAAGAAACATCTCTATGCCGCTGTGCGTACCATCAAGGAGCATCTGCGCCTGCATGCAGAATGGACAGTCGGGATGGCCATTTTCCTCCTTCTCTGATTTATTTTTTTCTGTTAGGGTGTCCTTTTTTATGGTTCAGCAGTCTTTATGTTATGAATCGGGAAGAAGTTATATCCTTAATGGAAAAATATGCCGCCGGAAGGCTGTCTGCCGAGGAAGAAAAGCGCTTCCAAAGCTGGATGGACGAGGTGAGCCCTGATGAATTCCAGGCCTTGCTGGATGAGTCCCCCCATATTCCGGCTTCCTTTAAGGCGTACCATATGCCATCTCCTTCATTTATCCATCAGATGGAGCAGCAGCTGGATGCACGTTCCCGGAAAGCCAAGATCTTCACGCTCAGCCGTATGGTAGCAGCAGCTGCCGTTATTGTGCTGGCCGTAATAGCGGGCGTTTTCTATTTTAATCATTCTAACCCGCAATCTGTACCCTTAGCAGTGCTAAAGCAACCTGATGGCCGCCCGGGTGGAAACAGGGCCACGCTGAAGCTGGGAGATGGCACGGTGATAGAACTGGACAGTGTTACGGAAGGAGAATTAACCCGCCAGGGTAATACCCGCATTATCAAACTCTCCAATGGCCAGCTGTCATACGATGCAGGGGATGAACAGGCAGCCCCTATGTTCAATACGATCTCCACACCCAATGGCGGGCAATACCAGATTGAATTACCGGACGGCACAAAAGCCTGGCTGAATGCCGCTTCCTCCCTGCGTTTTCCCAGCTATTTTGCAGGAAATGAAAGGGTGGTGGAACTGGAAGGAGAAGGATATTTTGAAGTGGCTGCGAATGCAGCAAAACCTTTTCGTGTAAAGATCAGAGAGGGTGTGATAGAAGTATTGGGTACCAGTTTTAATGTGAACGCATATACAGATGAAAGCACTGCCAGAACAACCTTGCTGCAGGGCGCCGTTAAAGTACATAAAGGCACAGAAGCCATGATACTGAAACCCGGCCAGCAGGCAGTAATGGTGAATAAAGGAGGAATGACCAGGTTATTAAATGCAGATACAGAGTTGGCCATTGCCTGGAAGAACGGTTTCTTTCAGTTTGACGGGATAGGATTACCTGAACTGATGCGCCAGATCTCCCGATGGTACAACCTGGAAGTGAAGTTTGAAGGCGCCATACCGGAACGTGAGTTTGCCGGTAAGATCTCGCGGGACGTGAATTTGCAGGATGTGTTGAAAGCCCTTCAGATCAATGGCGTGAATTTTAAAAAAACAGGAAATATACTGATAGTAACACCTTGATGAATTTGACGAACCAAAATCAGGCTGCTTAAAATGAAACCGGAAGTGCAGCAACACTTCCGGTGAATTCGTTCAGGTAGGCTCTCGAAAGCAAATTACAACTCACATTTGATCACCACCTAAACTGTACAAAAGTATGAAACTACTTGCGTATGGCAAAGCCATTCCGCGTTGTTGGCATTTGCCTGTAAAATTATTGCTCGTTATGAAATTAACAGCTGTTTTAATGCTCATTGCAGCGCTTCACGTAAGCGCAGCAGGTTTTGCCCAGAAGATCACGCTTTCCCGCAAGAATGCGCCGCTGGGTAAGATCTTTTCAGACATACAGGCAAAGAGCGGTCTTTCTATTTTATATGATAGCAAGCTGATCAGGAGTGCCGGGAACATTAACATTGATGTGAAAGATGCTTCCCTGGAGGAAGTGCTGGATAAGTGCCTGGAAGGCCTTTCCCTGTCCTATGTGATCATGGAGAAAATGATCGTGATCAGAACAAAAGCATTGCCAGCTAATCCCGTTCAGCCGCCACAGATAGTGAGCGGCACAGTAGCTGATGAAAAAGGTTTGCCGGTTATAGGCGCTACGGTTTACCTGAAGGAGTTAAAGCGGGGAACATTGACAGATGTGCAGGGAAAATTCTCCCTGCCTAACGTTCCCCCCGGCAAGTACACGCTGGCTATTTCGTCTATTGGTTATGATCCCCGGGAAGAACCTGTTACGGTGGCCGATCAGTTGGTCACCGTACAGATCCTCCTGAAAATTAGCATTAACAACCTGAAAGAACTGATCGTGGTAACGGCGCTTGGTATCAGGAAAACAGCCAAGTCTGTTACGTATAATGTGCAGACTATCTCCGGCAGCGAGATCAATAACGTGAAAGATCCCAGCCTGGTGAACAGCCTAACCGGTAAAATAGCCGGTATGACGGTGAATACAAGTTCCTCCGGTCCCGGCGGCGCCACCAAAGTGGTAATGCGCGGCAATAAATCTATTTACGGTAATAACAATGCCCTGTACGTAGTGGATGGTATCCCTTTGCCTGACCTCTTTACGCAAAAGGTAACAGATGGTTTTTCCGTACCCGGTGGCAGCGATGGTATTGCAAACATCAACCCGGATGATATTGAAACCATCACTGCATTAACAGGTGCATCCGCTGCAGCCTTATACGGCAGCCAGGCTGCCAATGGTGTGATCCTGCTTACTACCAAAAAAGGAAAGGCCGGCAAGACCGCGGTAAATTATTCCTTCAATGCCAACTTCAGCCGGCCATTATTGCTGCCGGAATTTCAACATACCTATGGCGCAGGTGCTGCTCCTTCTTTTCAAAGCTGGGGTGCAAAAGAACCTGCCAATGCAGATACAAAGGACTTCTTTCAAACCGGCCAGAGCTATACACATGCCATCAATATATCTACCGGAACTGAGCGTAATCAAACCTATTTCTCTGCCGCTGCGGTGAATGCCACCGGTATCATTCCGCACAATACTTTTGATCGTTATAATTTCAGTGCGAGGAATACCAGCACACTGCTGGATGATAAGCTGAACCTGGATATTAATGTGCAATACATCAGCCAGCAGCAGGATAATGCACCCGTTCAGGGACAGTATTTCAACTCATTGGTGGGTGTTTATCTTTTCCCCAGATCGCATGACTTTGGCAGCTTTAAGAACTTCGAAAAGTATGATCCTAACCGGAACTTTGCTGTGCAGAACTGGCCCTATGGTGATCTGGGTATGATGTTGCAGAATCCTTACTGGGTAGTGAACAGGAATAACAACAGGATGAAGCGGGATCGTTTCATTGCTTCTGTGGCTGCGAAATATACGATCAGCTCATCTTTGAGTTTGTTGGGCAGGGTGAAGCAGGACAGGGTGAATGACCAATGGGATGCAAAGAATTATGCCTCTACTGTAGCATTCCTTGGTGGTGTGAACGGACGGTATGATAACAGCAAAACTTTTGGCAGGCAATCTTATGCAGATCTGATCCTGACGTTTAATAAGAAGATGAATGATCTTTCTCTGAATGTAAACGCAGGTGCAAGTATCCAGGATGTGCAGGATAATACAACCGGATGGAAAAATGGATACCTGTCCCAGTTCGCCAACATGTTCACTTTTGCCAATGTGGATTTTACCCGTTTTGCACCTTACGATTATAACGACCGGATGCAGACACAGGCTGTATTTGCCACTGCACAGTTAGGATACAGGGAGATGTTATACCTGGAGGCTTCTGCGCGTAATGAATGGTCTTCTGCATTAGCTTTTACAGAAAGCAGATCTTATTTCTATCCTTCTATAGGGCTCACGGGTATTATCAGTGAAATGACGCAGTTACCGCAAGCCATTACTTTTGCAAAAGTAAGAGCGTCCTATAGTGAAGTGGCTAACTCCATTCCGCTTTACATTTCCATGCCCACCATTCCTATTCCCAATGGTGGTGCCATACAAGCTATTCACGCAAGGCCTTTCCAGGAAATGAAACCGGAAAGGACCAGTTCTTTCGAAGCAGGGATCGATCTGCGTTTCTTTGATGATCAATTCAGCATCAGCGCCACTTATTACAACACCCATACAAAGAACCAGTTCTTCAGGGTAGAGGTAACGCCCTCTGTTGGTTATAATGCCTACTTTATCAATGCGGGTAATGTACAGAACAAAGGGATCGAAGCTACTGCAGGATACAATGGGAGGATCGGCAATGTGAACTGGAACCCTTCTCTCACCTTTGCACTGAACCGTAACAAGGTAGTGGAGATGCTGGATTACACAGATCCTTTTACCGGGCAGCGCAGAACACAGGATGAATTCATTGTGTCTGACTTTGCCGGTTATCGCCTGATCGTAAAGAAAGGCGGTTCTTATGGCGATATCTATGTGAAGGATGTGAAGAAGGATGATAAAGGTGTGATCGTACTAAATGATAAAGGCCTGCCTGAGGTAGGTGATTATATTAAAGCAGGTAATGCTAACCCTCGTTACTTGCTGGGTTGGAACAATGGTCTTACGTATCAGCGTTTCAACCTTAATTTTCTTTTAGATGCCAGGCTGGGGGGAGAAGTAGTTTCTTCAACGGAAGCAATCATGGATAATTTCGGCGTATCCCAACGTACAGCAGAGGCCAGAGATCGTGGCGGCGTGATGGTCAATGGAACGATGGTAGATGCAAAGGGTTATTATCAGAATCTTACCGGAGCTACTTCTTCCGCACTGGCGCTATATACTTACAGTGCCACAAATATCAGGCTGAGAGAAGTATCTCTCGGTTACAAAATAAAAAATGCACAGTTATCCCTTGTAGCGCGAAACCTTTGGCTGATCTACAAGAAAGCGCCTTATGATCCGGAGATCACGGCATTTACCAACAACCAGTTCCAGGGCTATGATTATTTCGGTATGCCCAGCTTAAGGAACATTGGCGTAAATCTGAAAGTCTCATTCTAATTATTCAGTTAAAAGGAAAGATCATGAAAAAGCAATTATATATAGGGATATTGATCATCGCGGCTATTTTGCCGGTATCCTGCACTAAGAACTTTGAACGTTTCAATACTAATCCGAACGAGTTAACAGATTCGCTCTTAAAATATGATTACAAGTATGTGGGCGCTTTTATTCCCGGCATGCTCACCAGTCTTTATAGTACCATCGACTGGCAGTACCAGTTACAACAAAATCTGAATGCTGATATCTACTCCGGCTTCATGGGCATTCCCACACCCTTTAACAACGGGAAGAATAATTCCAATTACTTTATGATGGATTGGAATAACTGGCCTTTTAAAGTAGCTTTTGATAATGTAATGAGTGGATGGAAGCTGGTGAAGGACAGGGGAGAGAAAACACGTCCGGACCTTTTTGCGGTAGCTACTATTATTAAAGTGGCCTCTATGCACAGGGTTACAGATGTATTCGGCCCTATTCCTTATTCAAAGTTTGGCGCGGGTGGTTTTTCCACGCCCTATGACAGCCAGGAAAGTATTTATAATGCCTTCTTTGCAGAACTGGATCAGGCTATTCAAAGCCTCAGCACTTTTGATAAAACAAACCCCGCCGGCAAAGCGCAACTAAAACCCTTCGATCTCCTCTACGGCGGTGAGTATGGGGATTGGATCCGGTTTGCCAACTCACTCAAACTCCGCCTCGCCATGCGCATCTCATTTGTGAATGAGGTATTGGCAAAGAAACAGGCGGAAGCAGCGGTGAACAATGAGTATGGTGTAATTACAGACAATAAGAAGAGTGCGATGGTAAGGTCTGGCAATGGTGTTACCGTGAGTAATTCACTGTATGTGATCAGCCAGGAGTATAATGATATCCGCATGGGTGCGCCGATGGAGTCTTTCCTGAAAGGTTATAATGATCCGCGGCTCAAAGCCTACTTCCGTGAAAGCGGGATGCCGGGTGGAGGATATCGTGGCATACGCAATGGCATTGATATTAAAGCGAAGCCGGATTATGAAAAGTTCTCTGCGTTGAACATAGAGCGTAATACACCTGTTCGTGTACTGGCTGCATCGGAGACTTATTTCCTGCGGGCGGAAGGTGCTGCAAGAGGCTGGGCTATGAATGGTGATGCGAAAGCTTTATATGAAGAAGGTATCCGTGTGTCCTTTGCACAATATGATCTGGGCGATGCTACAAGTTATATCAATGATGCGGCGAGCAAACCAGTGGGCTATACAGATCCTGTGAATGCAGCGAACAATGTGGCAACAAATGCATCTTACCTGAGCACGATCACTGTCCGCTGGCAGGATGCAGATAATTTTGAAACAAAACTGGAACGTATCATTACGCAGAAATGGATCAGCCTTTATCCTGATGGAGAAGAAGCGTGGGCAGAGTTCAGGAGAACAGGTTATCCTAAATTATTCCCGGTGGTGGTAAATTACAGCGGAGGCAGCATTCCCGGTTTTATTAAACGTTTGCCATTCCCTCCGGATGAATATAAGAACAATAAAGACGAGGTTACAAAAGCAGCTGCATTGCTTAATGGAGCTGATAATGGCGGCACCCGGTTATGGTGGGGAAGACCCTGATTTATGCTTATGGATTGTAAGGAGGCTGGATATTTTCCAGCCTCCTTTTTTTATGAACAGCTGTAGAATTATTTTTACTTGTTGAAAACCAAGCGTTCTGCTTTCACGTACATGACTATGCAACCATATTTTAATACACTTCTTTTAAACCCGTAAAATCGAATTCTTATGGCTGATCAAATTATTGTTCCAAAGGAACAAGATGACAATGTTATGCTTTCTCCCAAAGGATTGCAGCGCAGAAAATTCCTTACCCTGTTTGCCGGTACGGCAGCCACAGCAGCGGTTATTGCAGGTTGTTCGAAAGATAGTAACAACAATGATGGTATCAATCTTGGCAGTGGAGATATCGGTATCCTGAATTATGCTTATGCACTCGAACAACTGGAAGCTGCTTTCTATACGCAGGTGATCATGAGTCAATATGCCGGTATCACAGCAACAGAACTTTCGCTGTTAACTGACATCAGAGATCATGAGATCGCACACCGGGAGTTCTTTAAGAATGCATTAGGCGCTAAAGCTATACCCGGACTGGAAGTGAATTTCGCGGCTATCGACTTTAGTAAAAGAGACACTGTGTTAGCCACCGCAAAGACGTTTGAGGACCTTGGTGTTTCTGCTTACAATGGTGCTGGAAAACTGATCACAGACCCAGTTTATTTAGGCCTGGCAGGTAAGATCGTATCTGTTGAAGCGCGCCATGCTGCTTTGATCAGGGACCTCATCAGCAACGGATCTTTTGCGGATAATACCGTGATAGATGCGAACGGACTTGATAAAGCAAATACGCCGGCAACCGTGCTGGCCGCAGCATCGGGCTTCCTTAAATCAAAATTGAACGGCAGTAATCTTCCTACTTCATAATTAAAAATCTACCATCATGAATATCCATCACATTATAACTGAATTGGAAAAGGCAGATCCCGAAGTGTATGAGCGACTGGATTCGAGGAGAGGAGTGATGAAAAGTTTTGCGAAGATGAGTGGCAAGCTTGCACTGGCAGCACTTCCGCTTGCATTGGGCGGCATGTTTAAAAAAGCATATGGTCAATCTACAACCACTATACTGGGTGTATTGCAGTTTGCATTGAAGCTGGAATACCTGGAAGCAGAGTTCTATACCATGGGCGCAGCAGCACCAGCACTGGTGCCGGCAGGCGCTCCCATGGGGGCTATCACCACTATCCGTGACCATGAGAATGCACATGTGAAATTACTGAAAGATACGATCGTAGCGCTGGCAGGTACTCCGGAAGCTAAACCTGTTTTTGATTTCTCCGCTGGTAACGGTAGTGGTAACGGCCCTTTAAAAACGGTGTTTACGGATTACGCGTTATTCCTCGCTGTGGCGCAGACCTTTGAAGATACCGGTGTAAGAGCGTATAAAGGCCAGGCGGCAAACCTGATGTCCAACAATGATGTATTAACGGCTGCACTGAATATTCACTCCGTGGAAGCAAGGCATGCCTCACATATCCGTAGCATGAGAAGGGTTAATCTCAGCAATCCTGCCATCAAGCCCTGGATCACCGGTAAAGATACGGGTGGTATCGGAGCGCTGGTGCAGGCCAGTTATGATGGGGAGGAAGTGACCACCCAGGCAACGATCAATATCGTTAACATTAATGGTCAGGCTATCAGTGTAAATGCAGCTACGGAGGCATTTGACGAGCCTTTAACCAGTGCACAGGTGCTGGCTATCGTAGATCCGTTTATTGTTTAAGTTTGGTGAAAGGCGCTGGCTTTCAGCGCCTTTCATTATTATTTCAAGCCGCTTGTCAATTTATTGGCAGGCAAAATGCATTTAGCTTGAGAATTTGGTATATTTTGAGGCACTGCCCATTGCAGTACAACAAAACATACCCGCAACGCTTATGATGCATAACATGATCCGCCTGTCCATCGGTGCTTTCCTCGCCTTTGGCCCTATTACTACGCAGGCACAGACAGAGACAAAACTATTGAGGAACCCGGCAGTCAGTGAAAAGCACATTGCTTTTATGTACGCCGGAGATATCTGGATCGCTAACCGTAACGGCTCCAACCCGGTCAGGCTTACGGTAAATCCCTCGTTTAAGCAGGATCCTTACTTCTCTCCTGATGGCAAATGGATTGCCTTTACAGGTAATTACGATGGGAATAATGATGTATATGTAGTGTCTGTAGATGGTGGCGATCCCCGCCGCATCACCTGGCATCCTTTCCGTGATGTAGTGAGAGGCTGGGTAGATAATGAGCATATCCTGTATGCTTCTTCCGCAGAGTCTCCTACTGCAAGGACCACACAGTTATATACCGTGAGTACAAAAGGAGGATTAGCTACAGTACATGCTAAGATCCCGGAAGCAACGCAGGGCGCTGTTCCCCCGGATGGCAAATTCACGGCTTATATCAAGAACCCGGACCCTACGGAGGGTGGCGCCACCTACCGTCCTTTTAAAAGGTATCGGGGTGGATACATGCCCAAGATCTGGATCTTCAACAATACCAGCTACCAGATAGAAGAAATACCAGCTGCTAATTCCAATAACATCCGCCCGGTATGGGTAGGAAAGAGCGTGTATTTCCTCAGCGATCGTAATCAGACCATGAATATCTTCCGGTATGATACAGATTCCAAACAGGTAACACAGATCACAAAGTATAAGAATGACGATGTAAAGACCCTCACCACAGATGGTAAAACACTGGCCTTTGAACAAGGCGCTACCATCCACCTGCTGGATGCTGCTACCGCTGCGGTAACAGATGTGGCCGTGAGTATCCGCACAGACCTTCCTTATAAACGTGCCCATCTGGAAAAGATCCAGAACTTTGAACGGATAAATATTTCTCCAACCGGTATGCGCCTGCTGGTGCAGGGCAGGGGAGAGATCTTCTCTGTGCCGAAGGAAAAGGGCGATGTACGTAACATCTCCAATTCACCCGGCACACATGAAAGAGAACCCGCCTGGTCTCCCGATGGTAAATGGATCTCTTATGTTTCTGATAAAGACGGCAACTACAAATTAATATTGCGTGATCAGAAAGCGATGGATAAACCGGTTGAAATTGAACTGGGTAAAACTGTTTATTATTTCGCCCCTACCTGGAGCCCGGACAGTAAAAAGCTTTTCTACAGTGATGCGCATTTTAATCTCTATTACATAGATGTGCAAAGCAAAAAGATCGTACATATAGACGCGAATAACAATGGTTCCATCCCAAGTGGCGGTGCGAATGTATTTGCACCTTCCTGGTCTCCTGATTCCAAATGGATCACTTACCTGAAGGCAAGCCCCAATGGTTATGATGCCGTGTACCTCTACAGTCTTGATACTGATAAAGCCACACCCATCACAGATGGTATGAGCGATGCAGGTAATCCTACTTTCAGTGCGGATGGGAAATATATTTTCTTCCCTGCCAGCACCAATAGTGGTACGGCCATCAGCGGCCTGCATATGCAAACATATGACCGTAATGTTACCAGCAATATTTATGCTGCCATCCTGGCTAAAAGTACGCCCACCATCTTTACGCCGGAAAGCGATGAAGAAACGGTAAAGGAAGAAAAGAAAGAAGAAAAGAAGGATACCGCAAAAACTGCTGCCAAGCCTGCTGCCCCTGCAGCAACTGCAAGTACTAAAATAGACCTGGACGGCATCGAAAACAGGATCATTGCACTTCCACTGGGCAGTGGCCAGTACAGAAGTCTGAACGGCCAGGTGAAAGACAAACTGTTCTTCATTTCCGGAGATGAAGTACGTTACTATGATCTGAAAGAACGCAAGAGCGAAACCTTTACAAAAGCCAATGGTTTTATCATCAGTGCTGATAGTAAAAAGATGTTGCTGTTCGTGAATAACGGATTCAATATTGTAGGTACGGACCGAAAACCCAATGCCGGAGAAGGGAAAGTAGATGTGTCCAACGTAAGCATGGTCGTAGACCCTGTAGCAGAATGGAAACAGATCTTTGATGAAGTGTATAAGATAGAGAAAGACTTTTTCTATGTGAAGAATATGCATGGTGTGGATTGGGAAGCCAACAAAAAACGTTACGCTGCTCTCTTGCCTTATGTAAGCCATCGTTCAGACCTGAACTACCTGCTGAATGAAATGATGAGTGAGATGGTAGTAGGGCATAACTATGTAGGTGCAGGAGACATGCCAAACGGCCCCACAGTACCCACCGGTATGCTGGGAGCAGATTTTGAGATCAGTGACAATAAATACCGCATCAAAAAGATCTACAGCACACTCTCCTGGAATCCTGACCTGAAAGCCCCGCTGTCTGTTCCGGGCCTGAATGTGAAAGAAGGAGAGTACATCCTTGCCGTAAATGGCCGTCCGCTGGATGCAGATATCAGTATCTACAGCCTGCTGGAAAACACGGTGAACCGCCAGGTGGTATTAACAGTGAATGATAAACCTTCCGACGCCGGTTCCAGAGAAATTACTGTAGAACCTACAGATGCCAACAAAGAATTTGAATTACGTAAAATAGACTGGATAGAAGGCAACCGCAAAAAAGTAGATCAGCTGAGCAATGGCAAGATCGCTTATGTGTATATGCTGAACACCGGGCAGGAAGGTTATACTTCCTTCAACCGTTATTATTTTGCGCAGACAGATAAACATGCCTTGCTGCTGGATGAACGTTTCAACGGTGGTGGTTCTGTAGCGGACTACGTAGTAGATCTGCTGGACAGGAAAGTATTGAGCTACTGGGGTGTTAGGGATGGCAGAAGCTTCACTACGCCAGGTAATGGTATCTACGGCCCCAAAGCAATGCTGATCAATGAATATGCAGGTTCCGGTGGTGATATGATGCCCTGGATGTTCCGTCAGAAACAACTGGGTAAACTGATCGGTAAACGTACGATGGGGATCCTGGTGGGAATAAGCGGATATCCTACATTGATAGATGGTGGATTTGTTACTTCTCCGAGTTTCGGGATCTATGATACAAAAGGTAACTGGATCATTGAGAACGAAGGAACGTCTGCTGATATTGATGTGGAACAAACACCTGCTGATATCATTGCAGGCCATGATCCGCAATTGGAAAGAGGTGTGCAGGTATTACTGGAAGAGTTGAAAACAAATCCATACAAACCAGTGCCCAAGCCGGCTGACCCGGTGAAGACGAAATAGTTTTTCTTAGTAATAGAAAGTCCGCATCAAAACGATGCGGACTTTTTTATTTTGTATGAAATAAGAATTGCTGTAAATTCATTTTAGAATATTGTTTTGTATCCCCCATCTCCACTATTTAATTAACTCTCGCGAAAAAAAATGTAAAAGGAAAAAGTACGCATTTTGCGTATTTATTGTTAACTTTGAAAATAGGATACATTGAGAGTACATTTAGTTAAAAAAAGAACGATTGAGGATTTTGTAAACGTTTATCCGGGAAGTAGTGCGCCATTTATTGAGTGGCTTTATAGAATTAAACGTGCGAATTGGGAAACACCCTCAGATATCCTGAAAGCATTTAATTCAGCCGATCTGTTGGGGAATGGTACGGATAGAGTAGTGTTTAACATTGGAGGAAATAATTACCGGATGATTTGCCGCTATTTATTCGGTATAAGTGAGGTTGGGCTTTTTATTTGTTGGATAGGCAGCCATTCGGCTTATAGCAGGTTATGCAATGAAAATAAGCAGTATTATATTAGGAAATATTAAACAATGCATATGGAACCATTAAAATATAAAGTCATTAAAACAGAGAAGCAGTATTATGAGTATTGCAATTTACTGGAAGAACTTGCTTTTCTTAAAGATCAATCAGCTCCGCAAAGGGATCTTGTAGAGCTGTTGATCGTTCTTATTGAGAGATATGATGAAGAGCATAATACATTTGAAGAACCTGATCCGGTGGTAATGTTGCGTTCTTTCATGGAGGATTTCAAAATGAAATCTGTAGATATGGCTAAGATGTTATCTGTCAGCCCCAGCCTTATCTCAGATGTATTAAACTACAGAAGAGGTTTCTCCAAAGAAATGATCCGAAAATTATCAGAACGTTTCAAGGTGAATCAAAGCCTTTTCAACCGTCCGTATGCTTTAGTAAAGCCTAAAGCTAAAAAGGCCACTTCAAAAAAGGCCACCAAATCACCAGCAAAAAAGGCGGCCAAAGCTCCTGCACCAAAGTCTGCTAAACCTAAACCCCCGGCAAAGAAATCCACCAAACCTCCGACAGACCCTCCCGTCAGAATAAGAGTAACCCGCATAAAAAAATCCACCAAAGCAAAAGCATAATGCAGCACCAGCAAATCACAACAAGGTAATCCCAAACCCACAACATGCCACAACCAAACTCTCCTTCCCCCCAAAAACTGCTGTATGGCCACAGAAAACCGCCCTTTAAAGGTTTTTAACTGCATTCACCCGCTTTTTAACGATTTTTGGAGTCAATGAAGAGAGTACTGTTACACGTATTATTCTGGGTAGCTTATACCTTGCAGGATGCACTGATGGAATACACCTGGACGGCCTCAGCACAGGTAGGTGTGGAGGAAAAAACGCGTTTGCTCATGGCTGTTCACGCAGCTGTAATTGCCACCCTACCCAAATTGCTCCTAACCTACTACGTGTTATATGCCACTATCCCCCAGGTATTGAAAGGCACCCGGCACATGGGATGGATCGTATGTCAGGCGGCTATTATGTTATGCATTACGCTTGTATTGTACCGGCTGGTCTTCAATTATTACCTCTTCTTCGTTATCTACCATAATACGGGCAGCCCACCGCCATTATTCAGGCTTAGCCGCATTTTACTGGGCGTGATGGACATCGGTTTCGTTACCGCAACCGCAGTAGCCTTTAAGCTGATCAGGATGCAACTGTCCGCCAAGGAGCGGGAAAAGAACCTCGTGAAAGAAAAGCTGGAAACAGAATTAAAATACCTGCGGAACCAGACCAATCCGCATTTCCTTTTTAATACCCTGAACAACATCTACGCGCTGGCCAGGAAGAAATCAGACCTCACACCGGAGATCGTTATGAAGTTATCCAAATTGCTGCGTTTCATGTTGTATGAATCCGGGAAGGGGCGCATCACCCTTGCAGAAGAAATGAAGATGATGGATGACTACCTGGAGCTGGAGAAGATCCGTTATAACAACCGCCTTAACATCATTTTCAAAAAAGATATTGATAACGAAATATACCCCGTATCGCCCCTCTTATTATTGCCATTTGTAGAGAACGCGTTTAAACACGGCGTGAGTGAAACCCGCTTCGATTCTTACATACATATTGATATACGGTTACACCAGGGTTTGCTTACATTTATCATTGAAAATAATAAAGAGAACGAATCGCAGGGGAGTAAGGATAAGATAGGGCTGGAGAATGTAAGGCGGCAGCTGGAACTGATGTATAAGGAACATCAGCTGCTGGTGTTCAATGAACCTGCTGTTTTTAAAGTAGTGCTTACCATTAACCTGGACAGTCATGCAAAAATTTAATTGCATCATCGTGGAAGACGAGCCGCTGGCTGCGGAAGTGCTGAGTGATTATATCCGGCAGGTACCTTTCCTGCAGCTCAGGGGCGTTTGCATGGATGCTATCTATGCCATGGAAGTATTGCAGGGAGAGCATATCGACCTCGTATTCCTGGATATTCACCTGCCCAAGCTCAAAGGTCTTGCATTCATTAAAGCGCTGAAAAACCCGCCCCAGATCATCATTACCACGGCCTACCAGGAATATGCGCTGGAAGGTTATGAATTGAATGTGGTGGATTACCTGTTGAAGCCTATTGAATTCAGTCGCTTCCTGATGGCGGTGAATAAGGTGCGCCAGCAGCCGTTACAGCAGCCTGTTGTGCATTTACCCGCAGCGGGTCCTGCAGAGAGGGCTTACCTGTTCTTTAACGTGAGCAAGAAGAAAGTAAAAGTATACCTGGATGAGATCCTTTACATAGAAAGCCTGAAGGAATATATCGGCATCACCACCCGTAGTAGGACCATCCTCACCAAATTCCAGCTGGGTGAGATAGAAGACCTGCTGGCGAGGAATAATTTCCTGCGGATCCACCGGTCATTCATTGTGGCCAAAGATAAGATAGAGGCATTCACCGCTACAGATATTGAGATCAACGGCAAACCCATTCCCATTGGCAGGAGTTATAAAGAACTGGTACTCCGCATCCTGGATAAAACACCGTAGTTTCCTCCCTATCAATAACATGTATCTCCCCATGAATGCTGCATAGCAGTAGGAAAGCACTTCTCATAGAATAAGTGAATAGTGTAACGTGTTATACGATACATTTATGATTATGCTTATGATAAAAAGGAGCGTTGCGATACAGGCATGTGGATGACACCAAAAGGGTGCCTGGTTGCAGCGCTTCTTTTAAATGCTTTTTCGTTAAACAGTGAACGGCCATTTGACCTGACAAACCTTTCGGTAAGGGATACACGATGGAAGTTGGCGCGATTTCCCAAGAGGAGTATTAAAGTCGTTGAAAATTATGTTCGCGCTATTCCCCCCTTGCATTGGTGTATTCCCTGCCGGAAGGTTATTTCATGATCAGCTGAACAGTTTTATCTGAACGTTGCTCCAGCAATATTTTCCGGCCTTTTGTTAACTCTTCCAGCAGGCCATTCTTGAAATGCCTTACCGTAAGTAGTTCCAGCCCTTCGTTATAGGAGATCTTAAACCCGGTATGTAATGCTTTGATGAGCAATTCAATCTTCTCAGGGTTGTTATCGATACAGCAGCTGAAGCTGATGGCAGCATTCTGCGTAAGGTTGATCTTCACTTTCTTATCATGGAAGATCTCGTAGATATCACTGATCTTATCCTCTGTGATAAAGTCGTATGCGCGGGAAGTGATGGTGATCAGTACCTGGTTCTTCTTCAGGATGATGAGTGGGGGCAGTTTGCGGCCGTCCGCATCCCCTTTGATCACAGTACCTGGCAGGTCCTTATCCAGGAAACATTTAACGTATAGTGGTATTTGTTTGTTCTGTAGTGGTTTGATCGTTTTCGGGTGGATCACCTGTGCGCCGTAATAGGCCATTTCGATCACTTCATTGAAACCGATCTCCGGGATGTTGATGGTATTGGGGAAGAGTTTGGGATCTGCATTCTTCAGGCCTTCCACATCCTTCCAGATGGTCTGGCTTTCTGCATTCAGGAGGTTGGCAAAAACGGCGGCGGAATAATCACTGCCTTCCCGGCCAAGGGTAACGCTTTCGTTCTGGTCTGTACTGCCGATGAAGCCCTGTGCTATTACGAGGTCTACTGCATTGAAGATAGGCAGTACTTTCTCATTCACCTGCCGTTGCGTTACTTCCCAGTCTATATTGGCTTCCCGGAAGTTATCATCCGTACGGAATACATCCCTTACATCCAGCCATACATTGGTGATGCCCACCTGGTTGAAGTAGGCGCTCACGATGGCGGTGCTCAGCAATTCGCCGAGACCCACTATCTGATCGTAGTAATAGTCGTAGCTCCTGAGTGGTTTTTCCCCCAGCGTCCATTCTGCTTCCGTGAAGAACTGCTGCAATTGAATGAAGAGGGGATGCTCTTTGGTGCCCAGGAGGCTCTCTGCCACTTGCAGGTGAAATTGTTCTATGTTGTAAAGCAGCTGAGAAGCTATCTCACGTTTACGCATGTAGAAATTCTTCGCTACATTTTCCAGTTCATTGGTCGTTTTGCCCATTGCTGAGATCACGATGAGGAGTTTATCTTCCGGATAAGCCTGGAGGATCTTGCCAACCTGTTGTATGCGCTCAATAGTTTCTAAACTTGCGCCGCCAAATTTGAAAACCTTCATAAGGAGAAACCTGTTCTGTTAAAAAATTGTCTGGCAAAGTACGGCAACTTTAGAATTGTTTAAAAATCTGTTTCCCGAAAAATGGGAGTTTGCTAAATATTCGTGCTGTTTAGCTTAATTTAGCGCACCCAAACCTAACACGTATATGAAAATGAACCAACGAGTGCTGACGCTGGATGAATTTACCATCCAGGAATTGCGGAACTACCCTGGCGCAACCGGACAACTTTCCGGGCTGTTGCGGGATATAGGGCTGGCCGCCAAACGTGTGAATGTTGAGGTGAACAAGGCCGGTATCGCTGATATCCTTGGCGAAGCAGGCCGGACCAATGTGCAGGGCGAATCTGTAAAGAAACTGGATGAATTTGCCAATGACCAACTGATCAACTCCCTCCGTACCAGCATATACTGCTGTGGTGTGGCTTCTGAAGAGAACGAAGAGTTCATTTCCTTCGACGATGAACTGTCCCGCAACTCCAAATACGTAGTGTTAATGGACCCCCTGGATGGTTCCGGTAATATAGACGTGAATGTTTCCATCGGTACCATCTTTTCCGTTTACCGCCGCTTAACCCCCAATGGCAGCTCCTGCAACCTGGATGACTTCCTGCAGCCAGGTACCCAGCAGATAGCCGCAGGGTATATCATTTACGGTTCCTCCACCATGCTGGTATATGCTACCCGCAGAAGTGTACAGGGCTTTACGCTGGATCCCAGCATAGGCGAATTCTGCCTGAGCCACCCTAACCTGAAGGTGCCCGAAGAAAGCGATATCTTTTCCATTAACGTAGGATACTACCACCTGTATGAGAAAAAAGTACAGCTGGCTATCGACCATTTCATGGCCAAAGATGCTACTGAAAAGGTGTACCGTCACCGTTTCATCGGTTGCATGGTCTCCGAGATCCATAGAACGCTGATCCAGGGAGGTATTTTTATGTACCCGGCCTTTGGCAAATATGCACAAGGACGTTTGCGGCTCTGTTATGAGTGTAATCCCATGTCTTTCCTGATGGAAAAGGCGGGTGGACTATCCTTTTCAGACGGGCATCAGCGGTTACTGGAGATCAAGCCGGAGCAGCTGCACCAGCGGATCCCCATCTTTATAGGGTCTAAAAAGCTTATCGAGGAAGTGCTGCCTATTATCCGTTAAAAACTTTTGGCGCGATATTGGATCAAACAATTTTACAGATTGTTTAATCGTTTATAGAAAACTATGTTGAACCAGCATTTTTTTAAGATCCTCATTTTATCTGCTGCCGTGATCGTTGCCACACAGGCAAGCGCCTGCAGCAAATCAGTTTCCGGGAATACTTCTTCCTCCAGTTCCGGTTCAGTAAGGAACAGCGGTGATGAAGAACAAGACATCCTGTTCTATGTGAACAAATTTCGTAAGTCGAAAGGTCTGGCCCCTTTATCCCTGAGCGAAACACTGAGCGTGGAAGCCCGCGGGCACAGTAAATCTATGGCCAACGGCCGCACCGGCTTTGGTCATGATGGCTTTGAACAACGTATAGACGGCATTTCTAAAAAACTGGGGCGTGTAAGCGCTGCGGCAGAGAATGTTGCTTACGGTAATTTAAGCGCAGAGGCTGTAGTAGATGGCTGGATCAAAAGTCCCGGCCACCGGAAGAACATGTTGGGAGATTTTAACCTTATTGGCATTGGTACCGCAAAGGGCAAAGGCAATATCGTATACTTCACACAGATCTTCATCAGCAAACCCTCCGATAAAACGGCTTCAAAATAACAGCTTACTAACTATTTATTCAGGCAGGAGAGACGCATGTAATTGCGTCTCTTCGCTTTTTATAGTAAATTGGCGGCATGGAAAAACGTAAGATCATTGAGGTGAGAGACCTGGTAAAACAGTATGGGGACTTCACCGCTGTGAAAGGGATCAGTTTTGATGTGTATGAAAATGAGGTGTTCGGCCTCCTTGGGCCTAACGGCGCCGGGAAGTCCACCACCCTGGAGATCATTGAAACCCTCCGGCAGAAAACATCGGGAACGGTGATCGTGGACGGGTACAACCTGGATGAAGATCCGGAAGCGATCAAGAAGATCATCGGCGTGCAGCTGCAAACTGCCGGATATTACCCCGGCCTGAACCTCATAGAACTGATAGAAATGTTCGGCGGCCTCTATAATAAAAAAGTGGACCCGAAGGCTTTGCTGAAAGAGTTTAACCTGGAGGATAAAGCCACCGCTAAGTTCAAATCCCTCTCCGGTGGCCAGAAGCAACGTTTTTCCATCGCTACCACCCTGATCAACAAACCCCGGATCATTTTCCTGGACGAGCCCACTACGGGGCTGGACCCGCAGGCCCGCCGCAATCTCTGGACGCTGA
The DNA here is from genome assembly GCF_009647655.1 of Chitinophaga sp. SYP-B3965. Taxonomy (GTDB): domain Bacteria; phylum Bacteroidota; class Bacteroidia; order Chitinophagales; family Chitinophagaceae; genus Chitinophaga. The sequence continues at coordinate 690,971 of NZ_WJFD01000001.1, forward strand.
TCCAGCAGGTACGCGCACAGGGCACTACGGTAGTGATCACCACGCACTATATGGATGAAGCAGAGTTCCTGTGCGACCGTTGTGCTATAGTGGACAGTGGTAAGGTCATTGCACTGGATACCCCGGATGCGCTGATCGATCAATTGGTGGCAGGTGGTTTTGAAAGAAAAAAGGAAGTGAAGCAGGCGAACCTGGAAGATGTGTTCATTCATATGACAGGTAAAGATCTCCGTGAAAATTCATAACTGATATATGGAAGACTTACGCTTTCCCATTGGCCCATTTGAAGCGCCAGCCATGGTTAATGCAGAGATGCGCAAAAGACTGATCAACGATATCCGTTACCTGCCTTCGCTGGTGGAAATAGCCGTACAAACGCTGGACGCCCATCAGCTGGAAACCCCTTACCGGCCTGGTGGCTGGACGGTTGCACAAGTGGTGCACCATGTAGCAGATTCACATATGAACGGCTTTACCCGGGTTAAACTGGCGCTCACAGAAGATAATCCTACCATCAAGCCATACGACCAGGAAGCCTGGGCGGAACTGGCGGATGTACAACATACACCCATCAATGTTTCCATCACTTTGCTGCATGCATTACATGCACGCTGGGTGGCGGTGCTGGAACATATGGAAGCAAGGGACTGGGACCGTACCTTTTTTCATCCCGGTAACAATGCCTCTTACGATCTTTCAACACATTTAGCCAATTACGCCTGGCATGGTTTACATCACCTCGCTCATATTGAACGCCTGAAAGAGCGGGAAGGATGGAAGTGAGTTAATTTGAAGAATATGGAATGGAAATTATTATCATCAGAATACCTGCATAAAGAACCCTGGTTAACCTTAAGAAGGGACAGGTGTGTTTTGGCAGATGGCAGGATCGTTGATCCTTATTACGTGCTGGAGTATCCTGACTGGGCCAATGCAATGGCAATTACAGAAGATAACAAAGTGATCCTGATCCGGCAATACCGTCATGCTATCGGGAAAGTGCTGCTGGAAATACCCGGTGGTGTATTAGATGCAACGGATGCTACGCCGGAAGAAGGAATGAAGCGGGAATTGCTGGAAGAAACAGGTTATGCTTTCTCCGAAATACACAACATGGGAGTGGTGGCACCGAATCCTTCTACCAGTACCAACCTCACGCATATGTTCCTCGCTACAGGCGGGAAAAAAGTGCAGGAGCAGCAGTTAGATCACAATGAAGAGATCGAAGTGTTGCTGGTGGATATAGCAGAAGTAGAGCAGTTGTTGAGAGATCACAAGTTCCTGCAAAGCCTGCATGTGTCCTGCCTCTTTTATGGCCTGCAGAAATACAGGGAACTTAAAGCGGCACCTCTCCCACAATAAATACACTACCGCATACCAGCACCATATCATCCGGCGCTGCATGTTGCTGCGCAGCTTTATATGCTGTGGGAACATCCGGGTAGGCATTGCCCTGTAAGCCGGTGGTGTGCGCTATTTGCAGGAGGTCCGTTTCCGGCAGGGCGCGGGGGATCTGTGCTTTGGTGAAATAATAAGTGGCATGGGCAGGCAATTGTTTTAAAGCTGCTGCCACATCTTTATCTTTTACAAATCCTATTACAATGTGCAGGCGTTTATATTGTACTAAAGCCAGCTGTTCCAGGATAGCCCTGATACCTGCTTCGTTGTGGCCTACATCCAATACCGTATAAGGGTGTTCTTTTACTACTTCCCATCTTCCTCCAAGACCTGTGAGTTGTTTCACTTTGGATAAAGCGGTGCTGATATGTTCCGGGCTGATCTTCCAGCCAATTTGTTGCAATATTTGTATGGCGGTGAGCACACCCAGTATATTCCTTTCCTGGTAGCGGCCGGGGAGGTCTAATACCAGTGGGTATAATGCGCCGCTTAAGAGGTCCTTTGCAGTGACCTGTAAAAGTGCAACGCCTGGTTCATCGTGAATGATCTGCCAGTCCTGGTCTGCAAAGCGGATAGGTGCATGGCGGAGGTCTGCTGTTTCTGTAAACACATGTTTTACTTCTTCCTGTGTTTCACTGATCACTACAGGTACATCTGGTTTAATGATCCCTGCTTTTTCATATGCAATTAAAGGCAGTGTGTCTCCGAGGATGTTCATGTGATCATAACTGATATTGGTGATCACAGAGAGGATAGGGGTGATGATGTTGGTGCTGTCCAAACGGCCACCCAGTCCGGTTTCTATAATGGCAATATCTACTTTTTCTTCTGCAAAATATTCAAAGGCGATGGCCACCGTTACTTCAAAGAAAGAAGGCTGGATGATATCCAGTGCAGGCTGCATGCGTTGTACAAATTGCGTCACCACTTCTTCAGGGATCATAGCACCATTGATGCGGATGCGTTCCCTGAAATCATGCAGGTGCGGAGAAGTGTACAGGCCTGTTTTGTATCCTGCCTGTTGCAGGATGGCGCTGAGCATATGGCTGGTAGAGCCTTTGCCATTGGTGCCGGCAATATGTACAGAAGGGAATTTTGTTTCAGGATGCTCCAGTATACCGCATAACTCACGGATATTGAGCAGGTCATTCTTTAATGCCGAAGCCCCCACTTTACTGAACATGGGTAACTGGCTGTACAGGTATTCGATGGTTTGCTGATAGTTCATGGTGCCTTGCTATGGTACGGATGGGCAACCGAGATTATTCCTCCGTTTACGGAAGATGCCTCCGTTGCCTTTATCCCAACTTCCTCTGTTAAAGTGGATGGGAATTAAACGCAAAGCTACGAATACATCTGCATGATTGATACTGCTGCGCACAAGGTTTGAAAAGAGGCTGGCAGAACCGATCACCAAAGGCCCGGCACGTAAGCCCAGCCCTGCATCCGCCTGGCCGTACTGGTTCACAGAAATGGGTAAGTAAGCCCCAAAATGTTCTGTTTCATAACGGGGCGTAACCAGTAATTGTGTGAGTGCATGCGTCTTGTCATCATCCTTCTTTCCGCTCAGTAAACCGATCGTAGCGCTGGCGCTTATAAAGAAACGGCCATCGATATTGTAATCCGCCATGAGGTTCACGGAGGTAGGCAGGTTCATGAAGAATTTATCAGTTGAATCAATTTGCGCGTGTTCAAATTGACTCCTCAGGCGCCGGGCGTATTGAGAAATGCTTTCACCTTTTCTTTTTTCCAGCAGGAAAGCATCATAATCCTGCACCCGCATATCCAGGTCTGCAGTATACGGTGATCTGTTATAACTGATGCCGCCGATATCTACAACAGATACGCCTATACGTGCTTTCCATGTATCTGCATCAGGGTTCCAGGTATCATCTTCATAATAGCTGCCAAAACCATCAGAATCAGGCCGCCATTCATAGATCACACCCACGTCTGCACCAATGCCGGGGTTTTGAAAAGGACTATAGAGTGAACCGAAGCTGCCATCCCAGGCATCCATCTCTGCATTGTAAGCGTAATTCAGTTTTCCGCTATTGATATCTATCCTGCTCCTGTTCTCATACACAAAGGAACCATCCCTGCCTACTGCAGATCCTGCTGCCTGCCCGCCAAGATATTTTAAGGTAATACCACCTTTCCAGCGGTGATCGCCAACGTCTCTGAACACCTTTGCATAGGTGAAGCCAAATTCATTCCATGCATGACCATACGCCCCGCCATAGCTATCCGCCAATATTCGGTTGTAATAATTAGCGGGAGGAAAACCAAGGGCAAAGAAATTGGCTGTAGGTGTTTGCATGTTCCCCCCATTGAAGGATGCACGTACCCGCCAGGTGAAAGCAATGGATTGCGTTTCATCGATGGAATAGAGCGCAGAAGGTAACATGATATCTACACTGCCCCAGGCATGTTGCTGATTTTTGGAGAGCGTATCAGGGAACCAGTCCACAAACCTTTTCAGGGAATCGCCGGAGAGGAGGGAGGCTTTGTTGAATTTCATGTAAGTATTGCCACCGTTGGCACTCAGGCCTGCAATGTTCACATCCCAGCGGTATCTGCTGCCTGCTGCACTGGCTGGGTTGAAAGGAACCGCATGAATACCGGCATATTGACTGGTGTGATAACCGGGGAATGTTTGCGCCTGCAGAGAGGTCGCAACCAATAAACCCACTATCAGCAGTAACAAACTGTATCGGTGTTGGAGCATAGCTTCGTCGTAGGAGTGATTAATAATAACGGGAAACCGGGCAAAATATTCTGTCCGGTCTTGTTATCTTATTGTGCTTTGAAATAAAAACGGATGGGCCCGAATTGTTCTTCCGGTGCATCCGCGCTGGCATTATATTTTAATCGCTTAGCGGCATCAATGGCAATCCGTATTGCCTGCGGGTTGTTGATCGTTGAATTCTTTAAGGTATAGGTTGCATTCGTCACATTGCCTTCACGATCTACTTTTATATTCACTGCTACATAGCCGGTTTCATTTCCATCCCAGCTAACAGCGGGACGGTTCATCAGGTTCCTGCCCCTGATGTTGAAATTAGAAGCGCCTCTTCCTGCACCGGGTGTACCGGTATAACCTGTTGCATTAGGATCTCCGCCTATCACACCACGATCTCCGGGGCGGCCGGTATTCCCTTCTCCTGTAGAATTATTACTACCATTGGCGCCGTTACCACTGTTGGCACTATTGGAAGTGCCGCCGGCGAATACAGCCTTCGGTACCGGTTTAGGTGCAGGAGGAGTGGGGGCGGGCGGTTGCACAGCCTTTGGCTTAGGCGTTTTTTCTGGCTTAACGTCTAAGGTTTTGGCAATCTCTTTTGGTTTAGGAGCAGGTTTAACAGGTTTGGCCACTTCCGGTGCATCTTCTTCATTCTGTGTGGCCAGTTCTTCTGTATTACCTTCTGTTTTATCTGGTGCGGGTGAATTTTGCGGAGCAGATGGTACCGGCTGGCTGGCAGCAGGCGGATTTGGATTGAGGGGTTGTTCATCTCCCATTCCATCATCAGTAGTACCCAGGTTCACTTCCATACCCATGTCCTGATCAGGCAATGGGGGCGGAGCTGAGAAACCGATCAGGAACAACGCTACGAGTAATAACGCATGCACTGTGATAGTTACACCCAGCGCTTTAAGATTCTTTCCTTGTTGCTTTTGATCTGCCATCTTGTTCCAAAGTTAATATTTTTTTGTTACGGGTTATCCTTTATCCCTGCGTGATAATATGTTAAATCTTATTGATCACTTTACATTTGGTAGTTGATAGATGGATGTTTAGCTTCGATTCCATAAATTATGTTCAACCAAACGCTATCGCTTTACAAAAATGCCTACGGGGGCATCTCAAAACCCATATGGTGGCTGGCATCTGTGTTGCTGATCAACCGGAGCGGCACCATGGTGATCCCTTTCTTAACGGTTTACCTTACGTTTGAATTGCATTTTCCACTGGAACAAGCCGGATTTGCGATCACGATATACGGTATCGGTGCTATAGCAGGGGCTGTACTCGGTGGAAAATTATCAGACAAACTGGGCTTTTATCCTATTCAGTTCTGGAGCCTGGTGCTCAATGGAGTGATGTTCATTCTTTTGGGCCAGATGCGCACTTTCCCGAACATTGCCATTACCATCTTTATACTTGGCCTGGTAGGCGAAGCTTTCAGGCCGGCCAATGCTGCAGCAGTAGTGCATTATAGTGATGAATCCAGCAGGTTGCGTTCCTATTCCCTCATCCGCCTGGCTGTTAATATGGGTTGGGCAGTGGGCCCCGCTGTAGGTGGTTTGCTGGCGAGCTTCAATTATAATTTATTATTCTGGGCAGATGGCATCACCTGTATCGGCGCTGCTTTATTATTGCGGACAGTACTTAAACCAGTACATGGCCCTGTGAAGAAAGCGGTTTTGGTAAAAACAGAAAAGGGCACCGGCTCCGCTTACCGGGATGGCAGGTATCTTTTCTTCATCATCCTGGTGATGCTGAATGGCGTTTGCCTGTTCCAGATGTTCAATATCGTTCCGGTGTTCTTTAAAGAAGAAATGCGAATGTCTGAAGCGCTGATCGGATTGAGTATGTCTGTGAATGGCGTGGCGATTGCGCTGGTGGAAATGATCCTGGTATATAAACTGGAGAATAAGCGGCCGGATGTGTTGTACATCAGTTACGGTGTGATCATGATGGGCGTTTCTTACCTGGTCTTTAATATATTCCCGCCTTATGTATTTGTAGCATTTATTTTCATGCTGTTCTTTACACTGGCAGAAATGCTCACCATGCCTTTCATGAATAATTTCTGGATACATCGCAGCCAGGACCATAACCGCGGAGAGTATGCAGGTTTGTACACCGTTGCCTATTGCGTATCCACGATCATTGCACCCACTTTAGGCGCATATGTGGTAAAGCATCTGGGCTATACCAACTGGTGGTATACCGTGAGCGCCATTTGCCTGCTTACTTTTATCGGATTCAGGTTATTGCTGCCTAAACATGTGCAAAGTCCATCTCATAATTCCCATTGATCCTTTCTATAGGCGGGTTGAAATAACCGAATTTCAGATCAGGGAATTCTTCCCTTAATAATTCGATCATTTGTTTCATACCCAGGCACTCACCGGTTTCTGTAACACCGATCTTGCCAAGGTACCAATCCGGATCAATGTTGAAACTGCGCCACTGGATCATGCTTAATCCTGTTTCGCGGATCAGTTCCCTGAGTGCTTCATATTCTTCCACGCTATCCGTCATACCGGGGAATACGAAGTAGTTGATGGAGGCCCAGCCACCGTGTTCGCGCACTACTTTAATGCTTTCCACGATGTCTCTGAAAGAGTAGTTATTAGGGCGGTAATAAGGCGTGTAGATGTGTTCACGAACAGAGTTGAGGCTCACGCGGATGCTGTTCATGCCTACTTTGCAAAGCTCCCGTACTGCATTTGGTTTGCTGCCGTTCGTATTGATATTGATGCTTCCTTTGGAAGTATGTTTTCTTATTTCGATAATAGATTCGCGAATGGTTTCCCACATCAGCAAAGGTTCTCCTTCACATCCCTGGCCATAACTTACGATAGGGTAGGGTGCTGTTTCCAGGTGTGGTACCGTGAATTCCACGATCTCTGCAGCAGTAGGTTTGAAAGTAAGCCGGTCCTGCGGGGACACGATGGTTTCATCTTCCGGTTGAAAAGAGATACAACCCAGGCAGTTGGCATTACAGGCAGGAGAAGTGGGGATAGGGCATTCCCATCTGCCAATGAAATAATTCCTCGCGGCCGGGCAGTGATACGTCAACGCGCAATTATTGGCGAGATGCTGCACCAGCCTGTTATGCGGATATGCCTCCACCATTTGCTCAACCCCAGCATGTACTTTCTTATCATCAAACCCTGCAGCTTCCTGGCGGATATCATTTTCAATCCGCATTGCGGGTACATAGAACTTATCATCAAACCATCCCGCAGCCACGTAACAGAATAAAGGAAGGGTAGGTGCATCTGGCGCTGTTTCAAATGCGGCGATGTAAAAGGCAGTGTGTGCAGGCGGTATGAAAGCCGCTACTGCCCAGCCTTTCTCACAAAGACGCATATCGCCGGTTTCCACATCTATACCTATGCCACGGCGGCCGGGCAGTTCATACAACTGTCCGCCATCCGGCAATTCGATCCATTCATCTTCAGGAATAGGCATGGCATCCCAGCCACTGCGGCCCACTACGTAGAGAGACGTATCTTCAAAAATATTTCCCTTCCCGTCTGAATACAATATATATGGCGATACGTTCATGTTATGATTGAGTCCGTTTTTCAAAGAAAGCATTCATCTCTGCTGTTTTCAGCGGAGATATTTCATCCAGTATTTCCAGCTGCAGGATCTTGTTGTTTTTAAAGTCCAGCGTAAGCAGGTCATTCCGCAAAATTACGTTTTTCATTTCGTTCCAGCCGGTACGGCGTTTGGAAAAGATGCCGGGGAGTGTGATCCCGGTGGTATCTATCTCAATGAAAGAGGGTTGCAGGATCTTAAATTCCGCATAACCGATATAGGCCATGCCCAGCCCTGCCAGCAGCATCGTGAAGCCCACAATGGGTTGCAGGTGGGAGAGGAAGTATAAACATCCGCTCATCAGCGTGAAGGCCTGTAACATCCGTAGCAGGGAATTGGCTTCGCTGAGTTTGCGGATGTTCCGCATGAAAAAAGGAAAGGTGATGCTGGCCAGTCCCATGATCACAAAGAGGAAGGCGATCAGCCAGTTAGGGTCCTCCATCTTGTAGATACCGATCACGTTAAAGAGAAAGAGGATACCCACCATGCCATGCATTACCGGCTGCAAACGCAGGCGTGTCATAGCATTGGGATGTAGTATTCTGAGTTTGTACATTTTTATTTAACGATCAGGTTACACAATTTAAACAGCATGCGGGCGCCTACGTTGGCATCCCAGTCGTCATGCCCGGCACTCACTTCATTCAGGTCAAACCCTATTAGCTTACGGCCGCTTTCCAGTACTTTCCTGAAGAGGTAGAACACCTGCGGGCCTTCCAGTCCGCCTGCTACCGGTGTGCCGGTATGGGGGCAGAGCTTGGGATCCAGCCCGTCTATGTCAAAGCTGATATATACCTGCTCCGGCAGGTTATCGATGATCTTATCACAAATACTCTTCCATGTTTCTCCTTCAAACAGTCTTTCTTTCATGTCCTGGTCAAAAAACGTGACCACCCTTCCTTCGCTGTTGCGGATATAAGCCAGTTCTTCCTCACAATAATCGCGGATGCCTACCTGTACCAGCTTTTTGAGCTGGGGCACTTCCTTGAGTGCGTTGTACATGATGGAAGCATGGGAGTGTTTAAAACCTTCGTAACTGTCCCGCAGATCGCAGTGTGCATCTATCTGTAAAATACCAAAATCACCTTTATGCTCTCCGATGGCCTTGTAATATCCAAAGGGAGTGCTGTGGTCGCCACCGATCAGCCCTACCAGTTTGCCCCTTTGCAGCAGCGCATTGGTTTGGGCATACACCCAGTCGTTCATCTTCTGCGTACCCTTGTTCACATCCTCCAGGGACCGGCGGAGGAAGTCATTTTCGTTCACATCCCCGCCTTCCGCCAGGAATTTGAGGTACAATTCCGCTTCCTTGCGGAGGTAATCACTGCGGAGCAGCAGTGCGCGGTCGCTTTCCCGCATAAAAAAGCCCTGTTTCCAGCCCTCCTGCACATCTGCATCGTAAAGGTCCACCTGCCGGGAGGCCTTGAAGATATGCTCCGGCCCGCGGGCTGTACCATGATTATAAGATACCGTCACTTCCCAGGGCACCGGCAACAGCACCAGGCGTGCTTCTTCTTCGCTGAAAGGCAGTCCAAATACGTTGTTGGACAAGAGCCCGGGGGCGTTGGGATCAAAATTCGATAGATCAGCCATGATAAATCAGTACTTTGCTTATTTCGCCGCAAAGGTAACAGGAAAATTTGGTTCCCGGTGTAGTGAAACCTGACGAATATCAGCCATGGTCATTCAGCTTTTTGGCTATCTTTGTTTATTAATAATCTGGTAAGGATGAAGAAGACTAGTTTAATTTTACTGATCGTTATAGCGGTATGCGTTGCTGGTATGGTGATGCTGGTGGGGGATTTCAGTACTTATGAGACCTTTGCTACGGCTAAAAAGAAAGAAGGAAAAGAGATCCACGTGATCGGGGCGCTGGACACTGCCAAAGCTGTTGTGTACGATCCCGCCAAAGATGCCAATTATTTCAGCTTCTATATGAAGGATAAGAGCGGTGTGGTGACCAAGGTAGTTTTTAACGGCACCCGCCCTACCGACTTCGAGAAATCCACAGAACTGGTGCTTACCGGCAAGATGCAGGGTAACGAGTTCCATTGCAGTAAGATCTTAATGAAATGCCCTTCCAAATACAAGGAAGAACAAACTGCCTACAGCGCGTCTAAAGATATTTAAGGAAATAACTGTATATCGTCGTTACCATTTCCCACCTTTTTAGTTAAACATCTTACGGAAATATTTTGGAAAATATTAAATATATAGGGGAGCATTTGCTGCCCGGCCAATTAGGACATTTCTTTACCATTCTGGCGTTTGTTGCGTCTTTTGTTGCCATGGTGTCGTTTTTTAACAGCACCAGGGCTACGGATGAGCTGAAAAAGACCTCCTGGCTCAAACTGGGCCGCTGGGCCTTTTTTATCCAGACGGCTTCCATCATCACCGTATTTGGCATCCTTTACTACATCATTGCCAATCACCTTTTTGAATACAAATATGCCTGGCAACACTCTTCCCGGGACCTGGAGGTAAAATACCTGCTGAGTTGCTTTTGGGAAGGGCAGGAGGGCAGTTTCCTGCTTTGGAGCGTATGGCAGAGTGTGTTGGGTTGTGTGCTGATCTTCACCAGCAAGAAATGGGAGGCCCCGGTAATGACCGTGATCGCCCTTTCCCAACTGATCATGGGCAGTATGATCCTGGGGATCTATATTCCCGGTATTGAATACCGTGTGGGCAGCAATCCTTTCATCCTCATGCGCCAGGATGCACCGGATTCCCCGGTTTTCCAGAATCCTAACTACATGCAATTCAAGCAGTTTGTAGAAGGAAATGGTTTGAATGAACTGCTCAAGAACTACTGGATGGTGATCCACCCGCCGGTATTGTTCCTGGGTTTTGCTTCCGTGATCATTCCTTTCGCTTATGGTGTAGCCGGTTTATGGACCAAACAGTTCAGCGAATGGATCAAACCTGCTTTACCCTGGACCTTGTTTTCCGCTATGATGCTGGGTACCGGTATCATGATGGGAGCAGCCTGGGCATATGAATCCCTTACTTTTGGCGGTTACTGGGCGTGGGATCCTGTAGAGAATGCGTCCCTGGTACCCTGGATCACAATGATCGCAGGTATCCATACCATGCTGGCATTCCGCAGTTCCGGCCATGCTTTGCGTTCCTCCTTTTTCTTCGTGATCATTTCTTACACCCTCATTTTATATTCTTCCTTTTTGACCAAGAGTGGTGTACTGGGGCAAACTTCCGTACACTCCTTTACTGATCTGGGGTTAACGGCACAGCTGCTGATCGCCATGGCGGTATTCGCTCTTCCTGCTTTTTTCCTCCTGATCTGGCGTAATAAACAGATCCCGTCTGTGAAGAAAGAGGAAAGCACTTATTCCAGGGAGTTCTGGATGTTTGTAGGCGCCCTCATCCTCATGGTGGCCGCTATACAGATCACTTTCACCACTTCCATACCCGTATGGAACAAATTGCTGACCGCCTTCGGTTTAAAGAAACTCTTTAACCTGGACGATTTTGCACCGCCCACAGACGTAGTGTTCCACTACAACCAGATCCAGATCTGGCTGGCCACGGTGATCGGTCTTTTAACCGCTATTGTACAATACCTGAAATATAAGGATACGCCCAAGAACACCGTGATGAAGAAACTGGCCTGGCCTACGCTGGTAGCTGTAGTGGCTACTGTGCTGATCGGCTGGCTCGGGAAGATCGATTACATCAACTATGGCGCAGGGTTCCTTGTAGCTATTTACCTGATGCTGTTTGCCAGCATCTATGCTATCGTGGCTAACTTCTTCTATATTTTCAACGTACTGAAAGGAAAAGCCAAAGCAGCAGGGGCTTCTGTAGCGCATATCGGTTTTGGGCTGGCGTTGCTGGGCATCCTCATTTCTTCTGCCAAGAAACAGGTATTATCCATAGATAGTATGGGGATGCTGGCAGGTTATTTCACGAAAGAAAGCGGTCAGGATTCCAAAGAGAACATCATGTTGCCAAAGGGTTTACCCGTACAGATGGGCCCTTATTTTGTAACTTATAAGGGAGATTCCATTGGTACGGCAGATAAAGCCAAAACCTTCTTCATCATTGACTATGAAAAGAAGGATCATCTGGAAGATGCAGCCAAAGAGCATTTCACGCTGTATCCCGATGCATACCTTTCTGTAAGAGGCCAGGATGGCATCACACCCAACCCGGATTCCAAACATTACCTTACAAGAGACATCTTTACATACATCACGGCCGTACCACGCAAGGACGTTGTAACAGACACCCTGCCTTACACGCCGCATACCATTTCACAAGGGGATACGGTCTTCTTCTCGAAAGGTTTCATCGTGCTCACGGCCCTTAAAACGGCACCGGTACAGAAGAATTACCATGCAGAACCGGGAGATATAGCTGTTGGGGCACAACTGGAAGTGCACACTAAAAGCAATGGAGATTTTGCCATGCAGCCGGTGTACTTTATCCGGGACAGCAGTTTCCAGGGTAATATCCCTGATACCATTGCTCCTTTGTCCCTGGCGGTAAAGTTCACAAAAATATTACCTAATGAAAATAAGGTGGAACTGCAGTTGAAGGAAAGTCGTGATCCGATGGATTACGTGGTGATGAAAGCCCTTATCTTCCCATATATCAATGTATTATGGATAGGGATATTGGTGATGATCGTAGGATTTTTAATGAGTATCCGGCAACGGATCAGAAGATAAGCACAGCAGGGCGGTCAGAATAGGCCGCCCTTTTTTATTATATTTAGCCTAATTATTAAATGCTCAGTACCTATGCGCCGCACTATCCGGATCGTCCTGATTACGATCGCCTTACTGGTGATCGTATACATCCTGGGCCCAAAACCTGCACCTCCGGTTATTACAGGAGGTCGTTTACCAGCCGTTCCAGCTACCCCGGTAGCACTTGAACAATATGTAGTTAAAAAAGAAGCCCAATTCCGCCTTAAACCAGATAACGAGGCCAGGATACTCTGGCTGGATTCCCTGCACCGTAAAACGCCCTATAGCGTGGTATACCTGCATGGTTTTTCTGCCAGTGAGAAGGAGGGAGACCCTGTGCATGTGAATTTCGCCCGCCGTTTCGGATACAACCTTTACCTGTCCCGGCTGGACGAGCACGGCATGGATACCCCGGATGCCCTGGTGGGCATGACCGGCGAGGGTTTATGGCGGGATGCCAAAGAAGCGCTGGCCATTGGCAAAATGATGGGGGAAAAAGTGATCGTGATAGGCACCTCTACCGGCGGCACGCTGGCCTTGTTACTGGCAGCAGAATACCCGGACGACGTAGCAGCCGTAATAAATATGTCGCCCAACATTGCCATTAATGAATCCATGGTTTGGATGCTGGATAAACCCTGGGGGCTGGAAATAGCCCGCCTGGTGAAAGGAGGGGATTACGTGGAAAATAAACCGGATAATGCAGACCGTGCAAAATATTGGTACTCAAAATACCGTTTGGAAGCAGTGGTGCAGTTGCAGAACCTGGTGGAGCATACCATGAAACCGGAAGTTTTTGCCCGGATCCATCAGCCCGTACTGGACCTTTACTACTATAAAAGCGAAAAGGAGCAGGACCCGACCGTGAAAGTGAGCGCTATCCTGGAAATGCACAAGGAACTGGGCACACCGGACAGCCTTAAGCATGCAGTGGCTATTCCCAATGCAGGGGCCCATGTGATCGGCTCCAGTATTGTGTCTAAAGACGTGCCTGCCGTGGAAAGCGCTATCACGCAGTGGTGGCTCCAAATACTAAAGAATCGCAACTAATTCGTAACTTGACACCGGATATTTAAACCGTCATTCGCATTGTATCGTATTCTGATCATCACTGGTATATGCCTCCTTTGCATGGTGGGCGTCTCCTCCGCACAACAGCGGAGGGGCATGGATACCGTGGCGGTACGTGCGGTGATCTACGGCAAGGATACCATCCCCTCTATTACCCTCGGCATATTTGAAGTAGTGGACCGGCTTCCCAAACGCCTCCGCAAAGAAAGGGAACGCTGGACGAGGCTGCGCAACGCAGTATACGTAACCTACCCTTATGCTATTACTGCCGGCCGGGTATTGAAAGATGTGAACCAGGAACTGAATAAGATCTCTTCCAAAAAACAACGCAAGGCCTTCCTGGCCTCTAAGGAACAGTTACTGAAAAAAGAGTTCGGCGATAAACTGGAAAACCTCTCTGTGTACCAGGGTAAGGTGCTGATGAAACTGATCCACCGCGAAACAGGAGAGAACTGTTATGAGATCGTGAAAGAATTGAAAGGTGGTTTTAATGCACGCATGTACCAGACTGTGGCATTCTTCTTTGGTGGAAATCTGAAGAGTGAATTTAATGCGCAGGATGACAAGGATATTGAAATGATTGTACAGGAGATCCAGTTATACAATCGTTTTAATTAAGCTGCGCGCACAAATATATTTGCATTATTATCTTTTCTCCAAAAGCTATTCATTCCCGTATTTTTCGTATCATTATAAAGCAGAACCCGTCTTCATAGCAATTAAAGTTTTCTCTCCAAAATATTGCTAAGCGAAATCATTGTAAATGAGTGATCATTATTGGAGTTCCCATATCCACCCACAACGTTATGTACATGCTTGTATGCTTGTACTGTTCCTGTTTGCGGCAGCCTGCAAACAGCAGCCCGGTCAAAGTACCACCCGCCCTTTCCTTGCGGATAGCATTATGGGTGCAACGGATAAATTACTGAACAGCGGACAGCTGAGCGCTGCATTACATTATGTGGACAGTTCCTACCAGGTATTTACAGATGCCGGCCCTTATGATCTCTGGTTGAAATACAACTTCAAAGCTAACTTCTACCTTAACTATCAGTTTGATACCCTTAAAGCACGCGTATATACAGATAGCATGTTAGTTATGGTAGAAGGGAAAAAAGACCTGTATAAAGCGGAATACGCAAATACCTTGTTTGCGTATGGCAATTTGCTGGTAGCAGAAAGGAGGTATGAGGAAGCATTCTACTACTTTTATAACGGCCAGGTGTATGCACGTAGACATTTGGATAGTTGCCGCTTAGCACCATTTAACTCTCACCTTGGTATGGTAAGGTATAAACAGGGTAAATACCTCACAGCCATTCCTTATCTCAGGGACGCATTGGATGAACTTGACCATTGTCCTGAGAATGGTACTTTTTTTGAGCGATTCATCCAACCGCAATCCATTCTGAATACAATTGCCCTGTGTTACCAGAAAGCCGAGAATCTGGACAGCGCCATTTTTTATTACCGCCAGGCTTTGAGTTTTATCAACGAGCACGATCACCTTTATAAAGAGGATACCGCATATGCCAGCACAGCAAGAGGTGTGGTAATGGGCAACCTGGGAGGGTTGTACGCCAGGCAGAATAAGTATAATGAAGCTGTCCGCTACCTGGGAGAAAGCATCCGGATAAACAACCGCCCGGGGTATGCCATATCAGATGCGCAAACCGCAGTGGCTAAACTGGCAGATCTGCATTTGCGGTTTAAGCAATTGCCCGCAGCCAGCCAGTTATTGGATGAACAGGAAAGATACCTGGTGGCATTTGCAGCAAAGAACCCTGATTATGATGATATCCGTTTGAAATGGTATCGGCTTAAATGGATGTATTATGATAGTGCCCATGTTATTCCACAGGCTTATAATTATTCGACGTTATATCATAACCTGAAAGATTCTATCGCATTGGCCAGCCAGGGTTTATCCAATGTGGATATGGATGAAAGTTTCAGGGATGCTGCAGAGCAATTGAAATTAGAATTGCTGAATAAGGAAGATGAGTTAAAAACGATCTCCCTGCTTGCATTGATCGTGGGTTTATTAATGGCCATCAGTATTTTATTTATACTGTGGCGGCATTTAAGCCGTACCCGTGATACCAACAAGGAGATCCAGTCACAAAATGAACATCTTCAACTGGCATTAAATGCTTTGGAGCAAAGCCAGGCTGATAATACAAGAATGATGAAAGTAGTAGCGCATGATCTGCGTTCACCCGTTGGCGCTATCACTTCCATTGCCGCCATGCTGCTGGAATTCAGCAAACTGAGTGAGGAAGATAAAATGATGGTGGAACTGATCCAAACCTCTGGGCAGAATTCGCTGGACATGGTGTCAGACCTGCTCCAGGTAAACACGCATGCGGAGCAATTGAAAAAGGAACCAGTGGACCTTCAGCAGTTGCTGCATTATTGCGTAGATCTGCTGCAGCACAAAGCCACCGTCAAAAAGCAGCATATACATCTGCATGCCATGCCGGGACTCATCATGGTGAGCAGGGAGAAAATGTGGCGTGTGATCAGTAACCTGATTGCCAATGCCATTAAGTTCAGCCCTATAGGAACGGAAATAAACATACGGCTGGAAATGCAACTTCATCAAACATTAATTGCTGTAGAAGATCGTGGTATAGGGATACCTGATAACCTGAAGGATAAGATCTTCGATATGTTTTCAGAAGCAAAGAGAAGAGGTACTGCAGGAGAGCAACCTTTTGGCCTGGGTCTTGCTATATCAAAGCAGATCGTAGAAGCGCACGGCGGAAGTATAGGTTTTGAAAGCAGGGAAGGAGGGGGGACTACTTTTTTTGTGCGGTTACCTGTTTAAACCCTTTGCCAGCCTGTAAAAGAGTACTTTCTTTATTATATTCTATCTCCGGGACCAAGTCCACCTCATGTCCACACCAAGTCCACACCATCTCCACACCAAGTCCACGGATCTCCCGACTTCCTCTCGTATACCACCCGGCATTCCCCTATATTTCCCCCCTGTTTCCCTTCTCCCATAAGCCAATTTGGTACATCTCACCATAAACCCGAACTTCGCCCTGCAAAATTAAAGAACCATGAAACTGGATATACTCGCCATTGCGGCGCACCCGGATGATGTTGAACTATCCTGCGCCGGTACCCTGATGGTACATGCGGAGCAGGGAATGAAAGTAGGGATCGTAGATCTTACACAAGGAGAACTGGGCACCCGGGGCACCCCGGAAGGCCGTTTAATAGAAGCACAGGATGCCTGCAAATTGATGGGCGTGCATGTGCGGGAGAATCTCGGCCTGGCTGATGGTTTTTTCCAGAACAACAAAGAAGATCAGCTGAAAGTGATCCGCGCTATCCGCAAATTCAAACCAGAGATTGTACTGGCGAATGCGATGGACGACCGTCATCCTGATCATGGCCGTGGAGGCCGCCTGATAGCAGATGCCTGTTTCCTGGCCGGTTTACGAAAAATTGAAACAGAAGATAACGGAGTACCCCAGGAAGCATGGCGCCCTAAACAAGTATTCCATTTCTTACAGGACCGTTATTATCAACCGGATTTCGTGATAGACATCACTTCTGTGATCGATAAAAAGATAGAAGCCATTAAATGTTTTAAAACGCAATTCCTGGCCGCTAAAGACCACGAACCGCAAACGTACATCTCTTCCCCTGAATTCTTTGAAAGTGTGCTGTACAGGGCTAAAATGCTTGGTAAAATGGTAGGGGTGGCTTATGCTGAAGGGTATACTTCGGCAAAGATGCTGGGATTAAGGAGTATGAAGGACTTTATTAATGAGAATACCTGATCATACATTATCAGATAAAAAAGCCTTACAGTAGTAATACTGTAAGGCTTTTTTAATGCACTTTATGTTTTGGTTATCAAATCATTTTTTCTTCATTTTCGTTTAGCAAATACCAAACTTGTGTTCTATTATGAGAAACAAACTGTTCTTTTTACTGGCAGTGATGAGCTTCCAACAGAACCTGCAAGCGCAAACGAAAAATCTGATCATCGTTTTCGACGGTCTCCGGCCGGATTATATCAAACCGGAGATCATGCCCAATCTGTATCGCTTTAAACAGGATAATAGTTATGGTGATGCAAGCCATAGTGTGTTCCCTTGTGTTACCCGTGTCAATTCCTCCGCATATGCTACAGGGTCTTATCCGTGGAAAACAGGTCTCCTGGGCAATAACGTCTATTTACCGATGGTTGATTCCGCGCGGGTTTTCAATACCGGCAACGCCAGGGACCTGATGACGATCGACAGTGCTACGAATGGCCATTTGCTCACTACCCGCTCTCTGGGAGAAATACTTCGCGACCACGGACAAAAGATGTTCGTATTCAGTTCCGGCTCTACCGGACAAGCAATGTTGCAGAACCATACCGTGAATGGAGCGATAATAAATCCCCTGCTTATTTTGCCTGCATCACTGAAGGAGGATGTGATCAATACTTTGGGTAAACCTTCCGCCCCAAATCATGAGGATGGATTCATCGGTGTGCATCGTTGGGCAACAGATGCTTTGTTTCATTACGGATTGTCCGCCAATGGTCCGGAAGTAAGTGCTATCTGGTATGCTGATCCGGATGAAACTGCACATGCCACAGGAGTAGGATCACCGGAAACAATAAAAGCACTGGCCGGAGTGGATCAGCAATTTCAACGCATACTCGATACGCTGGAAGCCCGCCATATGATCGATCAGGTCAATATCATTATTACTTCAGACCATGGATTCATTACTAATGGAGGCACTGAAGATGGATCACTCACCGGTTTGCTGATCCAGAATGGATGGAAAAAAAGCAAAACTTCCACAGATGTGGTAGCAGTAGATGGTGCCATTTTCGTAAAGGACCATGATCCTGTGATTATCCGCAAAATTGTAGAAGCATTGCAGCAGCAATCCTGGGTTGGGCCTATCTTTACTAATAAAGGTAAAATAAAAGGCACACTCTCCTTTGATGTCATTCATTGGGGGCATCCTGACAGAGCTGCTGATATCTTAATGGCTTCGCCCTGGAATGACAAGGAAAATACCTGGCATTTTGCAGGGACTTCAGAAAGAAAAGGACCAGGTGCAAGTCACGGTGGGCTTAGTCCGTATGAGATCCATATTCCATTGATCCTGTCTGGCCCTGCTTTCAAAAAACGGTACGTTTCCAATTTACCCACTGCCAATGTGGATATTGTTCCCACCATATTAAAGCTGAGGAATATTCCGGTGCCTGCTGTAATGGATGGACGGGTGATGGAAGAATATTTTACAGGGCAAACCGGTAAGGGGCAGCCTGTGGTGAAAAAGGAAATTGTTAAGGTAACTGCACAGTTCGATTGGGGCACTTATGAATTGGAAGCGTCTGTATCCAGGATCGGTGCGTATTACTACTATTTTGATCATGCACAGGCAAAACGTAAGTATAAGAAGGCGGATTAAAGGGTAAAATATTTCTAAGTTTCAATATTGATGTTTATCTTTGTGGTGCAAGATAGGATGAATCTCTGGTCAGCCATGTTTAAGTGGCAGGACTTTTATCTGGTCAATCTTGCATAGGAGAAGTCGCTTAATTGCGACTTTTGCTATTTTAGGGGTTTTCTCACAAATAGAGGCAAACTTGTAATATAGTCTCCCCCAAAACTCAAAGCCCTAATTCCTGTTCAGCCCCAACCTCATCCAAAAACATCCCGTCATGCGAGATAACGATCAGCGTACCTGCATAATCTGCTATGGTACGGGTGAGTATCTTTATATTCCGCAGATCAAGGTTATTGGTAGGTTCATCCAGCACGATCATATCAGGTGCATTATTCTTCACCATCATACAACAAAGAGAAAGCCGCATCATCTCACCACCGCTTAGCACTGCACAGGATCTATCCCAGCTCTCCGGATCAAAGAGGAACCTGTTAAGACGCAATTTCAGTTCATGGTCCTGCAGCTTTTGCTCGTTGAAGGAAGTTATTTGTTCTATCACCGTTAGCTGCCGGTCTATCAATGAATATTCCTGATCCAGCAGCAGGGAGTTAAAAGATGCGCGATATATTTCACCGGCAACAGGTTCCAGCGTTCCCATTATCAGTTGTACCAGCGTAGATTTACCGCTGCCGTTTGCACCTGAGATGGATATCCTGTCGCCACTGCGGATCTCAAGGTCCAATGGCACAGGCCACAAGGTTTGGCCCCTGTAAGCATGATTCAAGCCCGTAGCCTTCACCAGTATCTTCCCCGTATGCAAACGTGCATCCTGGAAGTTGGTTTGCATTTCTCCGTGCCAGGGCTCCTGTTCCCGCAGCTGGTCCAGCTCCGTACGCAGGCGGGCTACTTTTTCCTCATGTACATCCTTTAGCCGCGTAGTAGCACCTTCTGCCCAATTGCGGTTAACGTTCTGCATGATCTTCGCCATCCCGCCATTTTTCCTTTTTCGGGCACCCTGTGCATCATCCTTCTGCTTTCGTTCCATCGCTTCCCGCTGTTTTCTGCCGGCTTCGCGGAGGCTGCGTTCTGTATGGTCAAGTTTCTGCAATATAGCGGCTTCTTCTTCCGCTTTCCTTTCTTCATAGAAAGCATAATCACCGCCGTATACATTAATGCCAGTGGGAGTAAGTTCCCATATAGGGGTGCATAAAGAAAGCAGATTTCTGTCGTGGCTTACGATGAGCACCCCGGCATCTGTGCTTTGCAGCCAGTCGTAGAGCAGCTGCCTCCCGGAAACATCTAAATGATTGGTAGGTTCATCCAGCAATACCAGTTCAGGTTGATGGATCGTGATCCCCGCCAGGAAGAGTTTTGTTTTTTCACCGCCGCTCAGTTGTGTAAAAGGTGTTTCCAGATTTACATGTGGAAGTCCCCATTGGTCCAGCGCCTGGCAGCAACGTTCTTCCAGTGTCCAATCATCCGCCAGCGCTTCAAAATGTGCTACTTCTGTACTGCCTTGCAGGATAGCCTGAAGCGCTAACCAGCGCTCACTGATGTTCAGTACATCAGCAATGGAAAGATGATCATATTGCCCGAAATGCTGCGGCACATAATAGGGCGGAACCGTTGTTGCAAGCATGCCTTCTTCCATGGGTATCCTGTCCGCTACTATCTGGAGCAGGGTGGATTTCCCGATGCCGTTATCACCCACTAAACCGATCTTTTCGCCTTTATTAATGGTAAAGTGTACATCACGGAATAATACTTTCCCCAATGGCAGGGAGTATAAAATATGTTGGGCATTCATTAACATTATGACCTGATGAGTTTACGGGTATGCAGTAGAAAATTGATGGAAGGAGCCCTGCAGGAGAAGCAGCGCATATGCCGGAACGGCTTGTGTTATGGGAGAATTATAACTTCATGATGGGGCAAAATTAATAGATAATCTTATATCAGCCAAAATTTATAATTTTCTTTACTTTGTAAGCAGTAAATCAAAACCAACATGAAAAAAATAACGCTCCTGTTCAGCTGTCTGCTGATATTCAGTGCCTGCTTCGCACAAACACAAGCACAAACCACCAGTCAACCCAAGCTTTACAATCCTGAAGCTGACGCAAAAGAGGATATAGCCGCCGCGGTAAAGAAAGCGGCCGCCTCCGGCAAACACGTATTCCTGCAAATGGGTGGGAACTGGTGTGGCTGGTGTATCGCCTTCGATAAACTGGTTAAATCCAACGATACCTTAAGTAACTATCTGGCCGCCAACTACGAGGTGGTACATGTAAATTACAGCCAGGAGAATAAGAATGAAGCCGTTTTTGCCTCCCTGGGTTATCCTGAGCGTTTCGGCTTTCCGGTGTTTGTGATCCTGAATGGAAAAGGAGAACGCATCCATACGCAGAATTCCGAGTACCTCGAAGAAGGGAAGGGGCATAGCAGTAAGAAAGTACTGGCCTTCTTTAAAAATTGGTCACCAGGCGCTTTGAAGCCTGTAAAGTAAATAAAAGGGGGTTGCATCAAAAATAAAAGATAGCCCGGAGAATTGCATAAATGATGGCATGCCTCCATCAGGTACCCGAATAAAAAGGGGCCGCATCATACTTTTGATACGGCCCCCTCAATAAATCAATGAAATAAAACCTCCTCAGCCAAAGGAATTACCTTCCCGCCTGTCTTCTGTATATACAGGTCAATAGAAGGTGGCCTCCGCAGATCATAGTAAATGATCTTCACAGGATGATATCCCGCCTTTAACGCTATCTCTCCGCCCACAGTAACATCCTGTTCATATTCCTCTATCAGCAGCTGATCATGTACATAAAACTTTAACCAGTTCTCTGCATGACCGCTGAACTTGTAAATACCATCTTCTGCCACGTACACGTACCCGGTGAATTCAACACCCCATTCTTCTCCGCGATGCACCATCTCTTTCAGATCATAACTCTTTACCACAGCAGGTTTGCTAAAAGAAAGCTTCTCAAAATCTGCTCTGCTTTTCACCGTACCCGCAGCATAGCGATATAATAACCCTGGTGCCGGTGTAACGGAAGCGCCGGCAAAAGGCGCCTGATTTACAAACTTCTTTTCTGCAACACGGCTATTACCTTCCTTGCTAAAAGCAACGGCTTTTAAAGTAGTGCTCTGTTTAAAAGCAAGCGGAGCCCGATACAGCGCGGAACGTTTATCAGGCGTAGAACCGTCCGTAGTATAACGGATCTCCAGCCCCGGCAGCGCGCCTTCAACAGTTACCTTTAATTCATCGCTGAATACATCTGAAGAAGAAGAGAACATAGGAGCAGGCGGAACTTTACGTGCCAGGGAAACATCATGCCATGGTGCTCCCTTCGTCAAATCAAAAGCGTCAAACACTTGCCCGTCTTCGTCAATGGCCTGGAATTGCAGTACGTTTTCTGCAATGCGCACGTACCCAAAATGAAAGCCGGTTTTCACTTTATTGGTGAACCAGGAGCGGGTAGGGGCAGAGTGCTCCACATCGCCGCCACTGCCACCGATATTAATATACCTTACACCTTTATCTCCGCGTGGCTGTGCGTTCAGGATAGGCCAGGTACGCTCATAGGTGTGAATGTGACCATAGAACACTACATCCACGCCGTATTTTTCATAGAGTGGCGGCAGGTCTTTCAGATCAGGATCACCCAGGGTGGAACGGCCGCCTTTAAGGGTTTCACCAAAGTCATCCGTGTCTGAAGAAAATGGAGGATGATGATGCATGGCTATCTTCCAGGTTGCCGTAGAGCGTGCCAGTTCCCGTTCCAGCCATTCGTATACTTCCGTTCCGGGCCTTACATCATGGTCCGTATCAAACAGGAAGAATTGCGTATTCCCGTAGGTGAACGTATAGTAATACTCCGGGTTTGGATTACTGAGGTATTGGTAATAGTACGGCGCCCCGTGTTCATGGTTTCCCATGATGGTATAGATAGGATAACTGCGCATGAAGGGATAAGCCGGTGCAAAAAACTCTTCGACCCAATTGCGTTTTACGTAACCATAATCCACCAGGTCCCCTCCGTGAATAGCAAAGTTGGGGCGTTCTTTTGCTGCGAGGGCAGTGAGTTTGCCCCAGATGGGTGCATTCTTCTGCGAATCACTGAACACCGCAAACCCGATAGGTGTATTTTCCTTTACCGCCGTTTTAAAAGGCACGGCTTCACTGATCAGCGTATCACCACCCTGCAGTACAGTTACCGTGCGATAGAAATAATCCGTTTCCACCGCCAATCCCGTTAACTCAATTTCATGCATGGCAACTGTATCCGCAGATGCAGCTTTCATCGTAAGCAATGGTTGTTCCGCTTCATATAGTGAGGGACCATATTCCACCCATGATACACCTGGTTCAGATGTTTCCCAGAGTATCCGTATGCTTTGCTGTGTAGCCAACTGCACATAGGGCTTTATAACGAAGTACGGTTTTTCCGAAACCCTGAATGCGCTGCCGCCAATAAGCAGTAACAGCAATAATATCCTTTGCATAAAATAGTTTTAGTTTGTTTTCAGCAGCCACATCAGTCCATTCACATCATCGTTTCCATATTGGCGCTGTATAGCTTCAGAAAGGTGCACGCCATTGAAGTTCACTTCCTTTTGCGGATACATCCAGCGGTTAGGGATCTTATCAGAAGGGATATTCATATTAGAGGCCGGATTAACAGGGAATACGGGATAACCGGTGCGCCTGTATTCATAAAATGCATGGCCAGGGTGCTGCAGGTAAGTAGACAGATATTGCTGCTGGAATATTTGTTTCAGCTGTTGTGCAGGTTCTGTAGAAAATACCACGGCAGGCTGTTTTAAATAGATGTTCTGTACATAATCGTTGGTGATCTGCATATTGTGATGGTAACGCGCTTCATCCGGTGTGTTATCCGTTACAAACTTCATAGCCGCCGTTATGCCTGCGTTGTAATAGGCGGCTGCTTCGCCGGGTATCCAGCCTCTTACGGCCGCTTCTGCCTGCATGAACTTTAATTCTGCATAACTTAGCAGGTAGATGGGTTCTCCCGTAGCTAATTCCAGATAGCGGTCATTGATGGTGGAATAATCACGTGATCCGGCAATCTGTGTAAGATTGGAATATAACATAGATGGATCAAGCCCTATGTAAGCATTCCAGTCTGAAACGGCCATACCGCCTGCCACCTTTACAGGAGAAGGATTGGTGTAATAGAAAAGGCGACGGTCCTGCAGGGATTTTAAGGAATCCACGATCACACTGCTTAGCATGATGTACACGTAAGACTGATTGCCTTCTTTATAAAAAGGATATTTCTCGCCGGACTTGTCAAAGAATTTCAATTGAAAATTATCTTCATTCCCTTCAAAGATGGGCAGGCCATTCATGATCTTCTGGAAGCGTGCGATCACCTTCAGATCTGTATCCGCCGTTTTGCGGAACAGGTTGGTGAGCACTTTCAGCTGGAAAGTATTTACCAGTTTTCTCCATTTCGTGGTATTACCGGCATAGATAGGATCACCGCCAAAATTAACCCCTTTTGCAAACAGGCTGTCTGCTTTATCCAGTTCATTCAAGATACCCAGGAATACATCTTTCTGCGTATCATAGCCAGGTTTGATGATCCCTTCCATTTCGCCTTTTAGTGCCTGTGAATAAGGGATGTCTCCCACCTGCATGCTTAGTTCAAAAAAGCGCCAGGCCCGCAGGGCTTGGCCCAGGGCTGTATAGGAATTCTTCAGTTCCGCGCTGGTGGCAAGGGATATCATCTTATCGATGTTATTCAGCACTACCAGGCGGTCGAAGTACTCCGTACGGCCCAGGCGGTTATATTGCTCCTCATTGGCGCTGGAAGACCAGCAGGTGTATTTGCCCAGCATATGTGGGCGCATGAAATCAGTGCCGGATTTAAAGGTGGTTTTTGTTACATCCAGCAACAGGGTAGTAGCCAGCATGTCCGCCGTTACGATTGTTGCTTTATTCGGGTCAGTGTTGATCTCATCAAACTTTGAGCAGCCTGCAAGCAGGAGCATGGCGAAGAGGATCGTAATATATTGCTTGTACATAATTGCGTTGTTAATCTTTTGATCAGAAAGTAAGCTTGATGTTCATGCCAATGTACCGGTTGGAAGGAGAGTTCAGGTCATCCTTACCTTTATCAGGATCTGCATACTTGAATTGTTTTCTCCAGATCAGTACATTCTGCCCGGTTAAAGCAACGGAAGCAGCGCTGGCACCTATTTTCCTGAACACATTCACGGGGATGTTGTATTGCAGAGACATCTCCCGCAGTTTCAGAAAAGTAGGATCAAGTGCTCCGCCTGGTGTGCCATCTGCAAAATCGCGGGAATAAGCTTCGTAGGAAACGGGGATATCGTTCTTCGCAAACACGCGGGTATCTTCTGTGATCCTGCCATATTTATCCTGTTTCATTTCTCCGGAGAGCACTTTCACACCTTTTCCGATGTAAGTGATCTTATGATTCACCACTTCGTCATAACGATATTGGTTATCGCTTTCAGGATGTGCACCTGTATCCCACATCTTATTATTCATGTATTCATACATCAGGCCACCTACTCTGCCATCAAAACTGAAACTGAAGATAAAGTTGCGGTAACTTAAACTGTTGGTGAAACCCCAGATCCAGCTTGGGTCCATATAACCAATGCGCGTTGGATACTGGCTCATGAGCGGCAACCCGTTATCCTGGTGTACGATATTGCCCTGTGGATCTTTTTCCCATGGCTCTGTTACGTAAGCATCTCTGCGCTCGCCCACTTTGGTCCACAGGTTATCAGCAGAATACTGCTTGTCCAGCGTTTTGTAATATTCGTGAGAAGTAGACCAGTTGAACATGGATTCCCAACGGAATATATTGTTGGCAATGGGCGTACCGCTGATGGTTACTTCTACGCCGCGGCGTACATAAGATTCATCGGTATTCACCAGGGTAGTGGTGAAACCGGAAGCAGAAGAGATCTCTGCATTAGCCTGCTGGTTGTAACTGTATTTGTTATAGTAAGTAACGTCTGCCTGCAAACGGTTCTTCAGGAAATAAGCGGTGGTACCTATTTCCCAGGTACGCGCCGTTTTAGGATTAATACTGCCGTCGAAGATATTGGCAGGATAACTACCTGTGTTCAGGCCTTCCCAAACACCCAGTGCAGTAGCATAAGTTCTGTTGGTGGCATAGATGCCCAGGTCTCCTTTAGACAAAGCCCAGGAGCCGCGCACTTTCCAGAAATCCATAAAAGCGGGCATTTTGAATAGTTCGCTCAGCACCATGCTGGCGCCCACAGAAGGGTAGAAGTAAGAGCGGCTGGCTTTGGGCAGGGTAGAGCTCCAATCGTTCCGGCCCGTTACATCCACAAAAAATGCGCTGTTCCAGGAGAGCGTGAGTTTGCTGAAAAGACTGTTCACCTGTTTCTCCGTTTGGCCTATCAGCACATCCGGGCGTTCAACAGAAGAAGCCAGGGAATAAAGGCCGGGAATGGAGAGGCCGCCTCTTGTTTTACCTGTTAATACATTGTTGCGGAAATAATAGATGGTTCCACCTGCCAGGCCGTCTATACCAAGCTTGCCTATTTTTTTATTGATAGTAAAGAGCAGGTCATTATTAATACTGAACCCCGTGAGGTTGCTGATCATATACAACCCTTTGGATTCATAACCACCTCTTGTAGAGTTAATATTGATGGGATTGCGTTTGGTATCTTCATTACCATAATAATCCATGCCGCTCCTGAATTGCAGGCGTGCACCGGGGAACAGGCTGTAACCCGCGGAAAGGCTGGCATTATAGGTGTTCTGATCAACCGCGTTCAACTTTTCGTAAGCGATCAGGTAAGGGTTATCATACCATGTTTTATACATCCAGTTCTGTGTTAATCCCGGTGTTACCCAGTAATCGCGGAACTGTGTAACATCATACTCAGGCCCCGTCCACATAAGCAGGTTATAGATATACCCCTGGTTACCGTAACCGCTTCCCCAGATCTGTGGAGATTTGCGCTTGTTGTAACCAACCGTAGCTTCCAGGTTAAACCGGCTGCCCACTTTTATTTCGCCGCCCATGGAAAAGTTGATCATGTTCCCTTTGGCGTTGGGGTATTGGCCCTTATTATAGATATCCGTTAAAGAAACGCGGAAGCTTCCATTCTCGCCGGTTTGCGTTACACTGATATTGTTATTGGTAATAAAGCTCGGCTCCAGGAAATCCTTAAAGTTGTCCTTGCCACGGGAGGTGAGCGGCATGTCCTTCACGGACTTGGTCACAGGGTCCCATTGCATGGCTGTTCTGCCAATATCCAACCGGTCTCCCCAGATGTAGTCCGTAGCGCTGTAAGTGCCACCAAGGCCTGCGCTGTAATTATGCTGTACTTCAGGCAGGGTGAGAAAACCTGCATTGAACATGGTGTTGCTGTTGATGGAAACCGTTACACCTTTTCTGCCGCTTTTTTTGGTGGTGATGATGATCACGCCCTCTCCGCCACGCTGCCCATACAATGCAGCAGCAGTGGAACCTTTGAGTACATCCATGCTCTCAATATCATCAGGGCTGATGTCCCGGAGCGTCATATTGCCATAGGGTACGCCATTGATCACCAACAGGGGAGTGCCGCCCCGGAGAGAGATGGTAGGTGCTTCAAAGAACTCCGTACTGTTCTGAATGAGCAGGCCGGATACTTTACCGGTGAGGGAAGTGGCAAGATCCACCCCCTTCACACGCTGTACTTCTTCGCCTGATACTTTCTGTACCGCATAACCCAGCGCTTTTTCATCCCGTTTGATACCAAGGGCTGTTACTACTACCTGTTTGAGCCTTCGTTGATCAGGTGCCAGGGCAATACTGAACATCGTTTGATTTTTTACAGGCACCTCTTTGGTGAGGAAGCCAATAAAGCTAATGATCAGGGTGGCATCCGCTTTAGCCCGGATATTAAATTCCCCCTTTTCATTAGTGGATGTACCCGCATCGCTGTCTTTTACGCGAACGGTGGCACCAATGATAACGTCTCCCGTTTCTGCATCTGTAATGATACCAGCGCGGTTATCAGCCTGTTGTTGTGTTGGAGTTGGTTTAGGTGCCGGTGCAGCATACCGGAGAGATACCGTTTTCCCGTCCAGCATATATTTTAATCCATATTGCTGCAGCTGGTCCAGCGC
Organism: Chitinophaga sp. SYP-B3965; assembly: GCF_009647655.1. GTDB lineage: Bacteria > Bacteroidota > Bacteroidia > Chitinophagales > Chitinophagaceae > Chitinophaga. The sequence goes on from NZ_WJFD01000001.1 coordinate 719,061, forward strand.
ATCCTTCAGTTTGCCTGTTTCCAGGCGCACACGCTCCAGTTTTACTTTGGCCAACGCTTCCTCCTGATAAGAGAATTCATACCCGTTGGCTTGCCGCTGAATAACGTCCACCACACGGGCAAGGTCCGTTCTGGCAAGATCTACTTTGATGTTCTGTGCACGGGCGAATGGTGCATAAAAAAGGAACAAAAAGAACAGGCCCCAAGCCTTCCAGTACAGGGGACCGCATTTTTTTGACAACACGCTTTCTGGTTTTTTTGTCATAGCTTTGTTGTTGATTGTTTTATTGTTTAAGTAAAGCACTTCCAATAGCGCTGTCCTGCTCGACAGCGCTTTATTTTTGAGTGCATGAAAATGATGGTTCTGCGTATGCCGTTATCTTACATAAATACTATCCCCCCGTTGTTCAAAGCGAATATTCCATACAAAAGAAATATGCTGTAACACCTTGCTTAAAGGCACTCCGTCAAAAGTGGCTGTTACTGTTTTGTTTGCCATGCCATGATCATGATTAAAATGGATGTCGTACCGCTGCTCCAGTTGGCTGAATACATCTTCAACCGGTGTTTTGAAAAACACCAGCTTACCGGTGGTCCAGGCGCCCAGCTTTTCCGGTGCCTGGTATTCTATAGATACTGTTTTATCCTGCTTGTTACAGATCAGCAATTCACCCGGTTTTAGCATCTTTTCCTGTTCAGCATGGGCCGTGTCATATATTACCCCAATACTTCCCCGCTGCAGGCCTACGCGCAGCTGGCCGGACGAAGTATAGGCAGATACGCTGAAAGCTGTGCCATACACCCTGGTAGAAGCATGCCCTGCTTTTACGATGAAGGGTTTATCCTTATCGTGATGTACTTCAAAAAATGCCTCACCCATTAAAAATACAGTTCTGATTTCGTTGTTATAGGCAGATGAGTATTTGATACTGGAATGCTCATTGAGCGTAACGATCGTACCATCCGGCAGCGTATCCCGCAACATGATGTGCTGGTTGCCGCTGTTGCTCACCGTATACCATTGCGGTGCAGCAGGTTGCTGATGCATCCACCACCATGCGCCCGCCGTGGCTAACAGCAATACAGCCGCCACACGACCTATATATAGCCATAACCTGCGCGGGGCTGGTTGCTTTGCCCGGATGTTTTCCATTACCCGTGCCTTCATCAACTCCTTTAGCCCCGGCGCAGCCTGGTGTATGGGCTGTTCCCAGTTATCTTTTATAAAAGCATCTGTCCAGCCTTCCCCCTGCTGCTCTATCCAAAGCAGCACCCGTTCCCGCTCTTCGCTGGTTAAATGACCTTTGAAAAAATCTTCCAGTATTTTTTTATCCATAAATAATAAGTGCTATAAAATATATTTTCCTGTATCAACACGTTTGTCATTTAATTTACCCGTACTGCCATCATACGCTTAATGATTAGTTAATGTTGGGCTTTTATCTTTAACCGCAAATAATGTATCCCTTGTCAAAATATCATGAAAACAGGTTAAAGCGGATCATTGACGAAACACATGACAAGCTCTTTTCTGTATTGTTTGCCATGTGCGGAGAAGTGCATTTGTCTGAAGACATCATGCAGGAATGTTACATCCGCCTTTGGCAACATATGCACGAAGTTAAAGATGACCATGCTATCCTTGCCCTGTTAAGGCAATATGCCCGTAATATATTTCTGGATGAGATGAGGAAGAGAGGGCGGCAGAAAGCCCTGCTCCTGAAGGTTACAAAAGAAGACCTTTCACCATCGGCAGATGAAAGGATCATAAATGAAGAAAAACACCAGCTGATCCAAAGAGCCATCAATAAGCTTCCGCAGCAGCAGCAACTGATCTTCAGGATGCATAAGGAGCATGATATGAGCTACCGGCAGATTGCGGCGGAGTTGGAAATAGCTACAGGTACAATAGAAAAGCAGATGAACCGGGCCCTGAGGTCACTAAAACATGAGCTGCACCATCTGAAAAGTATGGATGCAGGGATCATTATCTATATCGCCATGCTGCAATTACCGGGTTGGTAGGCATAAGCCAAAAAATTAAGGCGGACCATCAACTGGTCCGCCTTAAAAGTCTTTAGGGGAAAACTATCCTCAAAATGCTGCGCGGCATAGGCGCCGGATGAGCAAATAAACCCCCGCGCCCTAAATTGGGCCGGTTCGAACATTACGGTACAATGGGTCCCGCTGCGGTCATACTACCTGTATGCCCCCGCCTAAACTAGATGAACAAATCCTGTGTAGCATCAAATTCATCCTGTTTGTTGATACTGTTTTTAATAAACGGAATCAAAGCAAGGCCTACCGTAAGAATCACTAAAAGTACATGTCTGAATTTCATAACCTATCATTTTATTCTTGCTTACTTATATAACTAAATAACGTGCCAAAAGGTTACGTGGTTTTACGGGAAAAAGATGCCTTATTTGGTAAATAGGAGCGACTAAAATGCACATTCCTTACTGGTACAGCATCTTGCGGAACTTACGTCTATATAATTTAAAAACAATATAGATAAAGTCGATATCCATAAGAACGAAATCTATTTGATTTATAACCTTTTGAGGGGCAACTTTGCGCCGGCTTTACGAAATAGCATAGCAATAAATCAATAAATCCGACATAGTATCATGAAAAATGCAGTTTTATCAGTAGGGGCGGAGTTCCCGGCGTTTGCAAAAAAGGCAGTTGTATCAATCGAAAAAGGGAAAGAATTTTACGAGATCTCTTCTGAAGAGATCAAAGCTTCCGGTAAATGGATGGTGATGTTCTGGTGGCCGAAAGATTTCACTTTCGTTTGCCCTACAGAGATCGCCGAATTCAACAAACACTACCAGGACTTCGCTGACCGCGATGCTATCCTGATCGGTGCTTCTACAGATTCTGAATTCGTTCACCTCGCCTGGAGGAATAACCACGATGACCTGCGTGGTTTACAATTCCCTATGCTGGCAGACACGTCTAAAAGTCTCGCACAGGAACTGGGTATCCTGGAAGCAGAAGAAAAGATCGCTTACCGCGCTACTTTCGTGGTAGATCCAAATGGCATCATCCGCTGGACTTCCGTATACGACCTCTCTGTTGGACGTAACGTGAAAGAAGTACTGCGTGTAATGGATGCACTGCAATCAGATGAGCTGTGCCCCTGCAACTGGCAGAAAGGTGAAGCTACCATCAAAGCCTGATTATTTATGCCGGGCAAGGATTCCTTGCCCGGCTTTTAAAAAGAAAATTATGTTCGCTACAAATACATCCGATACTGCCCAGCAGTTATTGCAGGTGGTAGGCCTCCCCGGTACGGAAGTACCCGCAAAGCTGACAGCACTCGCTGCTGCCGATGCCCGTTACCTGAAAGATCTCAAGATCAACGTTTCCAATTCCCTCGAAGCCGCCACGCTCCCTAAAAAGGATGCTTACCTGATCGGGCTGTCCGTAGCCATCAATGAAAAGCTGCCCGCCCTGCAAAGTGGTTTTGAGCAGTTGGCCCTGGCAGCAGGTGCTACCGATAAGGAAATTGCTGATATCGTGAGCTGCACTTCCCTCATGAACGCCAATAATGTGTACTACCGCTTCCGCCATTTCGTGGAAAAAGAGTTTTATACCACCGCGCCGGCAGGTATCCGGATGAGCATTATGGCCAATCCGGTGATCGGAAAGGAGCTTTTTGAGCTGGTGAGCCTGGTTATTTCTGCCCTGAACGGTTGTCAGATGTGTGTAACTTCCCACGAAGAAGCCCTTTTGAAACACGGTACAGAACAGCAGCGGATCCTGGATGCAGTGAGACTGGGCGCGGTTATCAAGAGCTTAGGTGTACTGCTCTGAGGTAGGTGAAGTGTCCAGAAAAAAGGACACCCGGAAATAGTGTTAATAAAAACACTGGCTAGAATTTGATTATTAAACAAATTAGTGCGACTTTTGCAGTCCAAAATTTTAAGAACATGGCAAGAGTATGTCAGGTGACAGGGAAAAAACCAATTACAGGTCATCACGTATCTTTCTCGAACATTAAGACGAACAGAAGGTTTCTGCCTAATCTGCAAACCAAACGTTTTTTCTTAGCGGAAGAGGATAAGTGGATCACTTTGAAAGTGTCTGCAGATGGTTTAAGAACCATCAACAAACGTGGTCTGTATGCCGTAGTTAAAGAACTGCGCGCAGGTGGCAACAAGAGCATCTAATCCATTTAGGATCAATTTAATAAGAATACAAAATGGCAAAGAAAGGTAACAGGGTACAAGTAATACTGGAATGCACAGAGCATAAAAACTCTGGCCTGGCAGGTACTTCCCGCTACATCAGCAACAAAAACAAGAAAAACACTCCTGAGCGTCTGGAGTTGAAAAAGTACAACCCTATCATGAGAAAGGTGACTGTACACAAGGAAATTAAATAAGGTCAATGCTAATTGCTTTGAGGTAATCGTTTCGAGTTCATACGATTAGCTCTGGACGATTGACAATTTCAATTAACATTTAACATTATAAGACAATGGCAAAAGCAGCTAAAACCGCGATCAAGAAAGATGCTAAGGCAGCAGCCGAAGCTAAGGTGTGGACTAAAGTGATCAGAGCGGTACGTTCTCCTAAATCCGGTGCATATACTTTTAAAGAAGCTATCATCCACAAGGATAAAGTTCAGGAGTACATCAGCAACAAATAATTCGGCTTTACTAATCATACTGCTAAAAAGCTGTCCCGTCAACCGGGACGGCTTTTTGTGTTTCGGGAGGGTAGGAAAGAGCATTTGGAAAGACTTGTAAAATAAGGTACATTAGCCAACTTTTTATCATACATACTTAAATGAATAGAACCGAACTACTAAACAATAAGATTGAACAGGCTGAATCCGGAATAGTATTTTACAGCCTCACACCTCCAAAGATCACTACAGAAGCTGAAAGGCTGATAACAATCGCAGGTAATCAGGTGGAACGGCTGAGCAACCTGGATATTGACGGCTTAATCCTGTATGATATACAAGACGAGTCCACAAGGACAGAAAAGGAACGGACATTTTCATTTATACGGACAGTGTCACCCGAAGAATATAGCCGGTTATACTTAAAGGACCTTCATATACCCAAAATAATATATAAAAGTATAGCCAACCAGAATAGTGAACAGTTCACCAGTTGGTTGAAAGATAATGATGACCTGGGTACAGCGGTTTTTGTCGGCGCATCTTCCAAAAAGGAAATTGACACAACACAATTTTCATTGAGCGATGCTTACCAGGTTAAAATGCAGCATGGCAAACAATTGATGCTGGGAGGAGTGACCATCCCGGAACGGCATGGCAAAAAGGGCGACGAGCACATACGTATCTTTAATAAGATCGATAGTGGTTGCAGGTTTTTTGTTTCTCAATGTGTCTACAATATCAACGATACCAAAAACCTACTTTCCGATTACTATTATTATGCTTCGGAAGAAGGTAAGAAAATGGCACCGATCATCTTTACCCTGGCACCATGTGGCTCCTTAAAAACGCTTCAGTTTATGGAATGGCTGGGTATTAAAGTTCCAAAGTGGCTTTTTAACGATCTCAAACATTCTGAAGACATCCTTGAAGCCTCCATTAAAACTTCACTCAACATCGCTCATGAGATCCTGAACTATGCCGCTAATAAAAACATTCCGGTAGGATTTAATATTGAAAGCATTTCTATAAAAAAAGAGGAGATCAATGCGGCTCATGCATTGCTGAAGGATGTTCTGAAACTTGTGAGACCATCTAAAGAAAGTAAAACGGTTGCGCAATTGACCAGCTCAGAAAGTATATTGACAAAATAATCATCGTCGGCCGGTTAATATACAACACTTATTTGACGGGATACTGGTGCTTTTCATATCAAATCTTCCTTAGATTGATACTTCCGAAAAACACCCGTTATGATGATCCGTTCCTCTTTCTTTTCTATCCTCGCCTTTTGCCTGGCAGTTACGTCCGTTAAAGCACAGCAGCCTTTAAAGCTCTGGTACAGGCAACCCGCCGATAAATGGACGGAAGCGCTGCCCCTTGGTAACGGAAGGCTTGGTGTTATGGTATTCGGCCGTGCACAGGAAGAACTCATTCATCTGAATGAGGAAACCCTCTGGTCCGGTGGCCCCGCCAACCTGAACCCTAACCCCCAGGCCCCGGAATTCCTGCCTGAAGTAAGGGAAGCTTTGTTCAAAGGAGATTATAAAACCGCGGAACAACTCTGCAAAAAGATCCAGGGCTTATATACAGAATCCTACATGCCATTAGGCAACCTTCTGATCAGGCACCGCTTTGCCGCAACAGGAACCGGAACGCCGGAAGCCTATTACCGTGATCTGGATATCACCAACGCCATCGCGCTCACCCGTTTTACCGTAAACGGGGTCCAATACACCCGGGAAATACTGGTGAGTGCCCCGGACCAGGTGATCATGATCCGCTTAAGGTCTGATAAAAAAGGCCAGCTTAATTTTGATGCCTCCACCAATAGCCTGATCCGTTTTAAGAATACCGCCGCTGCTCAAAACGAATTCATCATGAAAGGGGAAGCTCCGTCTCATGCGGATCCCAATTATGTGCGGTATAATCCGGAGCCGGTTATTTACGATGATGCCGATGCATGCAGGGGCATGCGCTACGAGCTGAGAATAAAAGCACAGCATAAAGATGGCCGTGTAACTACAGATACTTCCGGTCTCCACGTGAGTAACGCAACCGAAGTAGTGTTATATATTTCCGCCGCTACCAGCTTTAATGCATTTGATAAATGCCCTGATAAAGATGAATCTAAGCTGGCGCAAACCTATATGGGTAAAGCTTTCGCCAAAAGCTTCGATCAGATCAAAAAAGACCACATCAAAGATTACCAGCAATATTTCAACCGGGTAACCCTTTCGCTGAATAATAACCCGGTAAAAGATCTCCCTACCCTGGAACGTTTAATGGAATATACCAACGGAGCTGAAGATCCGGCACTGGAGGCGCTTTACTTTCAATATGGACGTTATTTACTGATTTCCAGTTCCCGTCCCGGCGGTATTCCTGCCAACTTACAGGGGATCTGGAATCCTATTCTGCGTGCGCCCTGGAGCAGTAATTTCACAACCAATATCAATGCACAGATGAATTATTGGCCGGCAGAAATGATGAACCTTTCAGAAATGCACCTGCCCTTCATGGAGTTTATTAAGAACACTGCGGTAACCGGCAAAGAAACCGCAAAAAACTTCTACAAGGCCAAAGGCTGGGCAGTACATCATAATTCAGATATCTGGGCCACATCCAACCCGGTGGGTGATCTGGGAAAAGGAAGCCCTACCTGGGCTAACTGGGCTATGGGCAGTCCCTGGCTTTCTCAGCACTTATGGGAGCACTATGCGTACACTGCAGATAAAGCGTTCCTCAAAAATACCGCCTATCCGCTGATGAAAGGAGCTGCGGAGTTCTGCCTGGATTGGTTGGTGGAAGATCAGAACGGTTTGCTGGTAACAGCACCTGCATCTTCGCCGGAGAATGTGTTTATCACAGAAAAAGGAGAGAAGGGCAGTATCTCTATCGCTACTACGATGGATATGTCCATTATTCGCGATCTCTTTACGAATCTGATAGAAGCAGAAGAAGTGCTGGGTATTGACCCATCATTCAGGAAAATACTGATAGAAAAGAAGGCTAAACTGTTCCCTTTGCAGATCGGCAAAAAAGGCAATCTCCAGGAATGGTATAAGGATTGGGAAGATGAAGATCCGCAGCACCGGCATGTGTCTCATTTGTTCGGGTTGCATCCGGGAAGAGAAATATCACCCGTCACTACACCTGTCTTTGCTGCAGCTGTCAGGAAAACACTGGAGATCAGAGGAGATGAAGGTACCGGCTGGAGTATAGCCTGGAAGATCAATTTCTGGGCCCGCCTGCATGATGGTGATCACGCCTATAAACTTATCCGCAACCTGCTGCGTCTTACCGGCATGGAAGGAACGGATTATTCCAAAGGCGGCGGTTCCTATGCTAACTTGTTTTGCGCACACCCGCCATTTCAGATAGACGGTAACTTTGGCGGTATATCGGGCATGGGCGAGATGATGCTGCAAAGCCATGCGGGTTTTATTCACCTGCTGCCCGCCATCCCTGGTAACTGGAAAGACGGAAAGGTAACAGGGCTGCGTGCCCGCGGAGGCTTTGAAGTGGATCTGGAATGGAAGAATGGTTTACTGCTGGCTGCTACTATCCGCAGCATCAATGGCACTTCCGCTAAAGTAAGATACGGGGACAAAACGATTGATCTGCAATTAAAACCAGGCCAGGCTAAGGAACTGAACGGGAGCCTTGAAAGAAAATAACATACTTCATCAATAACCCCCTATTTTTGCATCCACGATTTGTAATTGCTAATCCGTAATATATTTAAATGGGTTTTTTCAATAAACTCTTTTCGAGGGAAAAGAAAGAAAGTCTGGATCAGGGCTTACAGAAAACAAAAGAAAGCTTCCTTTCAAAAATAGGCCGTGCCATCGCTGGTAAGTCCACCGTAGACGCTGAAGTGCTGGATAATCTCGAAGAAGCACTGGTAGCTGCAGACGTAGGCGTAGATACTACCGTCCGCATCATTGGTAAGATCGAAGAACGCGTTGCTAAAGATAAATATCTGAATACCAGTGAGTTGAACAGGATACTGCAAGAAGAAGTTGCAAATCTCCTCGTAGATGCGCCAGATAGTGGGTTCAAAGACTTTGATGTACCCGAAGGCAAAAAGCCTTACGTGATCATGGTAGTAGGTGTGAACGGTGTAGGGAAAACCACCACCATCGGCAAACTGGCCTATAACTTCAAGAAAGCCGGTAAGTCCGTTGTGCTGGGTGCCGCAGATACCTTCCGCGCTGCCGCAGTAGATCAGCTCACCATCTGGAGCGAAAGGGTAGGTGTACCCATCGTAAAACAGCAAATGGGCTCAGATCCTGCAGCCGTAGCTTTTGATACCGTACAAAGCGGCGTGGCAAAGAATGTGGATGTGATAATCATAGACACCGCCGGCCGCCTGCACAACAAGCTCCACCTCATGGATGAGCTGAGTAAGATCAAAAGGGTGATGAATAAAGTGATCCCCGATGCCCCGCATGAAGTACTGCTGGTACTGGATGGCTCCACCGGCCAGAACGCCCTGGAACAAGCTCGTCAGTTCACCGCCGCTACGGAAGTTACTTCCCTGGCCATCACCAAACTGGATGGTACCGCTAAAGGCGGGGTAGTGCTTGCCATTGCCAACCAGTTTAAAATACCTGTAAAATACATCGGCATTGGAGAGAAAATGGAGGATCTGCAGGTTTTTGACAAGACGGAGTTCGTAGATTCGCTGTTTAGTGTAAATAGCTGATTTGTAAATAATTAGGAGAAATGCCGGAAGTATAACTTCCGGCATTTTTATTTTGTGTAAGAAGTACAAATACAATAATTATCAACCTTTTATGCACCCTGTACTTCTGATCCATCAATTGCTTAAATTTGGTTACGTTTTTGTGTTGTAATTGTTTTCACCCTTTATAACAATTCGGAATTTATGCAAATACAATCCATAGATCGAGTTGAGAACATATCTGCCCGGGACTTTAAGAAACACTACTACGAACCCCGAAAACCCTTGATCATTACAGGATTGTCCCAGGACTGGCCAGCCCATACTAAATGGACCTGGGAGTACTTCAAATCAATAGTTGGGAATCAGACCGTCGGGGTTTATGACAATACACGGGCAGGCGCCAAAACCCTTGTTAATGGCGCGGACGACTATATTCCATTCGGAAATTACCTCGATATGATCCAGCAGGGGCCGGTAAGCCTCCGGATCTTCCTTTTTAACATTTTTCAACACGCCCCGCAACTGGTAAAGGATTTTACCTGGCCGGACTTCCTCGTAAAAGGATTCCTGAAAAGGTACCCCATGCTCTTTGTAGGTGGCGCAGGTTCCATTGCACATATGCATTATGACATCGACCTCAGTCATATTATGCATACCCAGTTCATTGGCCGTAAAAGGGTGCTCCTGCTGGACAACCAGCAATCCACCCTCATCTACCGCATGCCACTTACTGTGGAAAGCGCTGCCAGTTTTGAGAACTGGCCGGAACGCCTCAACGAAACAGAAACCAGGTTCCCCGCCCTGCAATACGCATGCGGATACACTACCATCCTGGAACACGGAGAAACCATGTTCATGCCGGCAGGTTACTGGCATCACATGGAGTACCTGGACAGTGGTTTTGCCATGAGCTTAAGGGCCATGGACCAAACCCTGGGTGGTAAACTAAATGGATTATATCATCTCATGGGTAAAAGGAGCATGAATAACCTGCTCATTAAGATGGCCCCGGAATGGTGGTATCACTATAAAAGGAGGGTCGCAAACCAACGGGCGGAAAGAGAGATCAGGAAGCATCTGGCTTAAAATTCACTTAAAAAGCCTCATAATTGCCTGATAACCGATATTAAATATGTGTGAACACATGTATTTTCGATATTTATCATTACCTTTGCAACTTCTCATTAGTCCTCCACTAAGACTCATAGTCACCCAAACAGCTGCCTGCTGTGTATTTCGCGAGTGTCTGCGTGTCTTCGTGGCAAATGCCTGCTAAAAGTGGGAATTTAAAAACATTGCTATTTGAAGACAAGAACTTTAAAGAAAGACAAGGTTAATATTATTACGTTAGGTTGTTCTAAGAACATGGTAGATTCTGAGGTGTTAAGCGGTCAGCTGCTCGCCAATGATATCAATGTGGTACACGAAAGCGAAAAGCGTGATCACAACATCGTAGTAGTAAATACCTGTGGATTTATTGATAAAGCAAAAGAGGAATCCATCAACACCATCCTGGATCAGTTAGAACTGAAACAGCGCGGTAAGCTGGATAAAGTTTACGTAACCGGTTGTTTGAGTGAACGTTATCGGGCTGATCTTGAAAAAGAGATCGAAGGAGTAGACGCATGGTTTGGTACCATGGAATTACCCCTTATCCTCAAACGTTTTGATGCCGACTATAAAGCGGAATTGATTGGCGAACGCCTGCTGAGTACCCCCTCTCATTATGCCTACCTGAAAATTTCCGAAGGATGTAACCGTACCTGCTCTTTCTGTGCTATCCCGCTCATGCGCGGCCAGCACGTATCAAAACCCATTGAGGCCTTAGTGACCGAAGCGGAGAAACTGGTAAAGAGCGGCGTAAAGGAGATCATGCTGATTGCACAGGAACTTACCTATTATGGTCTGGACCTTTACAAACAGCGCCGTCTTCCTGAACTGTTACATGCACTGGCAGATGTGAAAGGATTGGAATGGATCAGGCTGCATTATGCCTATCCCACCAAATTCCCGATGGAGATACTGGATGTGATGAGAGAAAGGGACAATATCTGTAATTACCTGGATATACCCCTGCAGCACATTGCAGACCCCATGCTGAAAGCCATGAAGCGCCAGATCACCCGCAAGGAGATCCTGGACCTGGTGATAGCCATCCGTGAACAGGTGCCGGGCATTGCCCTCCGTACCACGCTCATAGCTGGTTTCCCCGGAGAAACACTGGAAGATGTAGAGGACGTGAAACGTTTCCTGGAAGAAGTGCGGTTTGACAGGGTAGGTGTATTCACTTACAGTCATGAAGAAGGAACTTCTGCACATGACCTGGTAGATGATATCCCCGCAGAAGAGAAAGAGAGGCGTGCGCAGGACATCATGGAAACACAACAGGAGATCTCCCTGGAGAAGAACCAGGAGATGGTTGGAAAAGTATACAAAGTAATTATAGATAAAAAAGAGTCTGGCCGTTACCTGGGCCGCACCGAGTTCGATTCAGTTGAGGTGGATAATGAGGTGATCATTAACACGGACAAGAAGTTGAAACCGGGAGATTTTGTACAGGTTAAAATAACTAAGGCGTTCGACTACGACTTAGAAGGAGAGCTGGTTTAAACTAATTGACGACCGGCTAATTGATCACCCGGCCTGTTTTAAAAACAAGCGGGCCAACACAACAAACAGATGATAACATTCGAATCATTAGGACTTCAGGAAAATCTCCTGAAAGGCGTTACAGACTTAGGCTTTGTAACCCCAACCCCTATCCAGGAAAAAGCAATCCCGGCCCTTCTCGGAGGAGACCGCGATTTTGTGGGCCTGGCACAAACCGGTACCGGTAAAACCGCCGCATTTGGTTTACCATTACTACAACATATTGATCTGAAAGTACGCCAGCCGCAGGGACTCATTCTTTGTCCTACACGCGAACTGTGTATGCAGATCACCAGTGATCTTAATAACTTCTCCAAACACCTCGGCGATGTGAACATCGTAGCCGTTTACGGTGGTACCAGCATCGGTTTGCAATTGCGCGAACTGAAACGTGGCGTACATATCGTAGTAGCTACTCCGGGCCGTTTGCTGGATATTATAGACCGCGGCGCCGTTAACTTCGATAAAGTACGCTTTGCGATACTGGATGAAGCAGACGAAATGCTGAACATGGGTTTCCAGGAAGATATCAATAGTATCCTTTCTAATACCCCCGCAGAAAAAACAACCTGGTTGTTCTCTGCTACTATGCCACAGGAAGTTCGTCGTATTGCACAAAAATACATGAAGGACCCCTTTGAGCTGACCGTAGGCAGCAAGAATGCAGGTAACGTGAATATCGAACATGAATACTACGTGGTTCGCCCCCGTGATAAATATGCTGCACTGAAACGTATCGTGGATTTCAACCCTGAGATCTTCGGTATCATCTTCACCCGCACCAAGATTGAATCACAGGAGATCGCTGAATCCCTGATCCGTGATGGTTATAACGCAGATGCTTTGCATGGCGATCTTACCCAGCAGCAAAGGGATAAAGTAATGAAGCGTTTCCGTGACCGTTCCATTCAAATGCTCGTGGCTACAGATGTGGCAGCACGTGGTATTGACGTGGATAGTGTAACGCACGTGATCAACTACGATCTGCCCGATGACGTGGAAAACTACACCCACAGAAGTGGCCGTACTGCCCGCGCAGGCCGTTCCGGTGTATCCATCGCTATCATCGGTGCACGTGATATCGGCAAGATCCGCCAGATAGAACGCGTACTCGGTACCAAGAAGTTCATCAAGGCAGAAGTGCCCGATGGATTCGCCGTATGCGAAAAACAACTCTTTGCCATGGTGCATAAAGTGCACAACGTGGTAGTGAACGAAGAACAAATAGACCCATACCTGGGCCGTATATATGAAGAGTTTGCAGACCTCACCAAAGAAGAACTCATCCGCCGGTTCGCTTCCCTGGAATTCAATGAATTCCTGGAATACTACCAGGATGCAGTAGATCTGAACGTGAAAGAAGAACGCCGTGGCGAAAGAGATATGGCAGGAGCTGCTCCGCGTGGAAGTGGTAACAGCAAGTTCACCCGCCTGTTCATCAACCTCGGTTCTGTAGATAATTTCACCCGTGGCGATATGCTGCGTTTCCTTTGTGACAGTACTGGTCTGCGTGGCAACGCCATCGGCCGTATTGACCTGAAAGGTGTTTACTCCTTCTTTGAAGTAGAGAACGAAGTGGTAGAAAAAGTACAGCAGAGCTTCAAGAAGCTCGAACATAACGGCCGCGCCGTTAGGATCGAAACTTCTCAGGATGGTGATAAACGCGCCGGTGGCGGTGGAAGTGGAAGACCAGGTGGCAGTCGCCCTTACGGTGGCGGCGGCGGAGATCGCAAGAAAAGCTGGTCTGGTGGTGGAGAAGATGGCGGATTCCGTCAACGCAGGGAGTTTTCCAAAAGCGGCAGCGGAAGCAGCGGCGGCGGTGGATACCGTGGCAAACGATAAGCATCTTTTATTTTGATAATTAATTTAACCCGCAGGCGTTTGTTTGCGGGTTATTTTTTATCTTGTAAAAAAAGCTGCTACAGCAAGGTATGGCGACCCAACAAAAGAAAAATATCGTTCCACGTGACGAAGAGCCCTTCCGCAAGTTAAAACCCGTTGAATCGTTCTCCCTGTTTTCAGCAAAGGACATTCAGTTATTCCAGGAAGGTTCCCACGACAGGTTATATGAAAAGTTTGGTTCCCATGCTGTTACCTACGAAGGCACGGCCGGTACTTACTTTGCAGTGTGGGCGCCCAATGCCGCCTATGTATCCGTAGTAGGAGACTTTAACGAATGGAACACCTACAGCCATACCCTCCTCCCGAGATGGGATAAATCCGGCATCTGGGAAGGATTCCTGCCTGGTATCAAAGAAGATCAGCTCTATAAATATTTCATCCGCTCCAATTCCGGTGAAGAACTCCGCAAAGGAGATCCTTATGCCAACAAATGGGAGGTAAGGCCTAAAACAGCTTCCGTTACCACTAACCTGGATTATAAATGGAAGGATGCTGCATGGATGAAATCACGCGGAAAGAAGAACAGCCTTAAAAGCCCCTTCTCCGTATACGAAATGCACCTCGGTTCCTGGCGCAGGCCAGACCTCAATAACCACGAAGTATTCTATACTTATAAAGAAATAGGGGCCATGCTGGTCCCTTATGTGAAAGAGATGGGTTTTACCCACGTAGAGTTCATGCCCGTCATGGAACATCCCTTTGATGGTTCCTGGGGGTATCAGCTCACCGGTTTCTATGCGCCCACAGCCCGTTATGGCACCGCACAGGATTTTATGGCGCTGGTGGATGCTTTCCACCACGCAGGTATCGGTGTGATCCTGGATTGGGTGCCTTCCCATTTCCCGTATGATGACCATGGCCTGTACCGCTTTGACGGTACGCATACCTACGAGTATGCCGATATGCGGAAAGGTTTCCACCCGGACTGGAACAGCTATGTGTTTAACTATGCCCGCAATGAAGTAAGGTCCTTCCTGCTCAGCAACGCCTTATTCTGGCTGGATAAATTCCATATAGACGGTTTAAGGGTAGATGCCGTAGCCTCTATGATCCACCTGGATTATTCCCGCAAAGCCGGTCAGTGGGAGCCAAATGAACATGGCGGCAATGAGAACCTGGAAGCCATCACTTTCCTCAAAGAGATGAACAGCTGCATCTATTCCCGCTTCCCCGATGTACAAACCATCGCAGAAGAATCCACTTCCTTTTATGGCGTATCCCGCCCCGTTTTTATGGGTGGTTTAGGCTTTGGTATGAAATGGATGATGGGCTGGATGAACGACACCCTGGATTACTTTAAGAAAGATCCCTACTTCCGTAAATGGTACCATAACCAGATCACCTTCAGCATCATGTATGCCTTCAGCGAAAACTTCATGTTGCCGCTCAGTCATGATGAAGTAGTGCATGGTAAAAGTCCCATGATCTATAAAATGCCGGGAGACGACTGGCAGCAGTTTGCCAACCTCCGGTTAATGTATAGTTATATGTTCACCCATCCCGGCACCAAGTTGTTATTCATGGGCTGCGAATTTGGTGATACAAAAGAATGGAACTACAAGTCAGAACTGGGTTGGGACCTGCTGAAACATAAAACCCATGCAGGATTACAGCAGTATGTGAAAGCACTGAATAAGTTATATACAAGCGAACCCGTATTATACGAAACCCAGTTTGACATTAACAGCTTTGAATGGATCAATGCAAGCGATCATGAAAACAGCATCCTGGTATATGCCCGTAAGAACGAGCAGGGAGAAGTGATCCTCATTGCATTGAACATGACGCCCGTTCCACGGGAAGATTATCCCATCGCTATTCCCTGGAAGAATTCCTTTAAAGAAATACTCAATAGTGATGCTGCTGATTTCTACGGCAGTAACGTTGTAAATGCCGGTACCCTTAAACCCCAGCCCGGTAAGTATGGCCAGCCATACGACCTGCTGTTGCGGCTTCCGCCGCTTGGCGCCACCATCCTTAAAATGATAACAAAGTAATTTGGAACGAAGATTGCTGTGATCTCTCTATGCGTAAAAATAAATTTTCGCATAGATTAAACTTTTGAAGAAAGACCATATCTAACCATCAGTGAACAATAAGAATTTGCGGCGGGCGTTTCAGTTATCAGTATCCATATAAGGTTGAAAAACGATCACTAATCTAAAACCATTCTTTATTATGAAAAACATGTTCCGCAAAGTGGGCCTGCCTCTATTGCTATTGGGCGCCCTCTCCGTTATTATTTACGCATGTTCAAAGGACGGTTCTAATGAACCGGCTGCCATTCCCCCAGGCCAGCAAAGAGTGAACATCATGCTCACAGACGACCCCGGCCTTTTTGACAAGGTATTCCTCGACATTCAAAAAGTAGAAGTACTCGTTGATACCTGCTCCAGGAGCGATGATGACGACCGTTGGGATGACCGCGACCGTTGCGGCTGGTGGGAAGATCGCAGGGACAGGGATGATAGCTGCAAAGTATGGGATTCATTAGGTATCCGTGCCGGTGTATATGATGTGCTGGCATTGCGTAATGGTTTAGATACCAGCCTCGCCACCGGTACCATCAGAAAAGGTAAGATAAAGAGCATCCGCATCACTTTAGGCAGCAACAATTCATTAGTGAAAGACAGCATTTCCTATCCGCTGAAATCAGTGAACGGACAAGTGAAGATATTGATCAAAGTAAGGCATAATGAGTGGGATCAGGTATCAACTGATAACCTGCAACTGTGGCTGGACTTCGACGTACAACGTTCTATCATCCAGGTGAACAGGGGTATGTTCATTCTTAAACCAGTGATCCATGTATGGACGGTTAAGCAAACAGGTGCTGTATCCGGTAAAGTATCGCCAAAAGATGCACAATCCGTGATCACCGTTTACAACAACCTCGATTCATTGTATGCTATTCCAGGCAGAGATGGTGAATTTAAAGTGCGTGGTTTGAAAGTAGGTACCTACAGTGTATTCGTGAATGCAGGCAACGGTTACCGCGATACAACCATTGCCAACGTTAAGATAGAAAGAGGAAAAGAAACAAAGGTCGGAACGATCACTGTAAAGAAATAAAACCGTAAAAGCATTAATGACAAGGAGTTCCGGAAACGGGACTCCTTTCTTGCTTTAGCCGGAAAAAAAACTTAAATTGTGTACAGAATTAAATAACCATTCAATCCTGCATTCCTGTGAAACAACTTTGCTTGCTCATTGTACTTGCATGTACAACACTCATCACCACCGCCCAGGAAGTAACCAACCAGGTAGACGCTAAAAAGCGTAAACAGGGTCCATGGATAGAACAGGTAGAATCCATTCGCGGAGAACCTGGTTTTAGCTGGGAAGGCATATACAAAAATGATCGTAAAGAAGGCATCTGGAAAAAGTTCGACGTCAACGGAGATCTGCTGGCAGAAGAAACGTTTAAGAACGGCACCCTGGATGGCCTTTGCAAATACTTTTATCCGGACGGCAAGATCAGCGCAATAGGCATGATGATAGCCACCGATATTGAAGGGCAGAAAGATACGATCATGGTGATAGATCCCGTAACACAGGAAGAACAGCTCACAGAAGTAACCCGCAAAGGAAATTCCGTGCGCCAGGGAGAGTGGAGGATCTATGATGAAGACGGTGTAATGTTAAAGGAAACCTATGAAAGGGGAGAACTGAGTAACTCCGTAATGGGTAACCGGAAACCTGCCAATGTAGCCCCTTTGCCCCATGAACAGGCAGGAGGGAAGAAGAAAAAAGGAAACTAATACACTGATTATTAATAAAGTAGAAGGGGATTGAGTTTTTTTTGATTCCCGCAAACCATATACCTCTGAATTGCGTACATACCCACTAGTGACCTTAGCTTAATTGTTAATGACCATTTTAGTTTATGCACCCTTTCAACCAAAACTATTTTACGCTACCTGTATGCCTTGAATTCTCAGCCGGACAGT
Organism: Chitinophaga sp. SYP-B3965; assembly: GCF_009647655.1. Lineage (GTDB taxonomy): Bacteria > Bacteroidota > Bacteroidia > Chitinophagales > Chitinophagaceae > Chitinophaga. The sequence goes on from NZ_WJFD01000001.1 coordinate 736,892, forward strand.
GAAATGAAAGACCCGTTTAAGCAACTGTTATATTTTCTTTACTGTTTGTTTTTAATTAAACCTATTCGTGATGGCGAATGTCATATCCCAAACCACCCGTACCTGGATGCAACGTATTTGCATGATGGGCATCCTGCAATCATCCAACAAGGAAGACGCCAGGAGGATCAAGGTCGTAAACATTGTGAGCCTGGCCACTGGTATCCTGGTAACCGTTTACGGTATTTCCTTTTACCTGTTATTACACTCCCTGTACATACTTATACCCGCCGTGCTGGTTTTTTGTCCGGCATTCTTTGCCATGATCTGGCTGAATCACAAAAGACACTTTAATGCATCCCGGATAGGCATCCATGCTATTTTTATTTCCATCATCCTGTATTACGGCAGCATCCTGGGAAGAGTAACAGAAGTGCAGCTGCTGGCCGTTTTCCTGATGAGTGTGGCACTCCTGATCTGGCGCCCCCAGGAAAAAGTACCCCGCTTTATTTGTGCCCTGATGCCAATTATTTGCCTGGTGCTACTGGAGTTCATTTATTATTATGATCTTGTGGAACCTTTGCCACTGTCAGAAACCACCCAGAACCTATACCGCTGGATGGTAATGCCCGTAGTATTGTTCCTTAATTACCTGGCTATCAGTCTGTATCAGCACAATATCATGGACCTGCTCCGCACCCTGCGCAGCAGGAATACTTCCCTGATGAAGAGCCGGAACGAAAATGAGAAACAGCGTAAGCAGCTGCAGGTTTACAGCCAGCACCTGGAACAATTGGTAGAAGAACGTACCGGTGCTTTAAATAAGGCCAATGTAGCTAAAACACAGTTCATCAATGAACTGAGCCATGAGATCCGTACGCCTTTGCACACCATTATAGGGATCAGCGAAATGCTCAGCAGCATATTAAGCAGTGCAGAAACAGCAGATCCCCAGGCAAGGCAGATGGCAAAAAGCCTGAGCGCCACCAGTAACAACATCATGGAATTAATAAACAACGTGTTAGAACTATCAAAAATAGAAGCCGGTAAAAGCGACGAAGTGCGTCTGGAACCATTCTCCCTGAAAGAATGGATGCGCAATACCGTGAGTATATATCAAAGCATTGCCAGCACCAAGTCCGTAGTACTGCACCTGGAAATAGATGGCCGCTTCCCGGAAACCATCATGAGCGATAAAGTGATGCTGGCACAGGTGATCAATAATGTATTGTCCAACTCCATCAAATTCACTCCCGCAGAAAAGAACATCCGCATAAAATGTTTGCATAACAGTAACAGCGTGCTCATCCAGATCTGTGATCAGGGAGCAGGTATTTCACTCATGCAGCAGGAGGCCATTTTCAGGCCTTTTGAGCAGGGAGATAAAGAAGTATACCGGCAGTATGGCGGCAGCGGTCTTGGGCTGGCTATTGCCAAACGCAAGGCTGAATTAATGGGCGGTAATATCCAGGTGAGCAGCGTGCCCGGAGAAGGCAGCAACTTCCTCATTACACTGCCTTTAAAACTAAGCACCGATACAGATGGTACACCCGCTTCCATTGCACTCGTTCCCCTTCCGGCGGACACGAAAGTAGTGGTGATGGATGATAACGAAATAGATCACATGATCATGAAACACTTCCTGGCCCGCATTGGTGTTACCAATGTAAGCTTTGCCCACGATGGCGCAGAAGGTGTGATGATGGTGCGTAAGATGATGCCCGATGTGATCCTGATGGATCTGCACATGCCAGTGATGAGTGGCCGCGAAACATTCTGCACGTTACGGGAAGATGAACACCTGAAACACATCCCCATCGTAGCCGTTTCATCTGATGCCTTTAAAGAGCAGGAGCAGGAGTTCATTCTTTTAGGGATGGACGGTTATATCCGGAAGCCCGTAGATACAAGGGTTTTACATGCTGTCTTACAAAAATTATTACTCTACGATACCAAACATATCAATGCCGGCATCAATGGTGTGGTGGCAGATAAAGTGAACGAAGCTATTGTATAAAATAAAGAGGGTGTTACACAAATAACACCCTCTTTTTATTTAAGCTTCATGACCTTTTCTAAAAGAGGCGGGAGCCCTCCCGGATTGATCACATCATTATTCCAGAAACTCATTACACAACTCACATAATTTCCCCGCACCGGCGCGCTTACAAGATAAACGGTTAATGTTTTCCCTCCGCTCATGCCAGCTAACAAACCAGTAACACCTTTAAAATCATACACTGCTTTTTGTGCCTTTACATCAACACCTTCAAAAGTCACATCCACCGATCCTTCAGACACGATCTTACCACCTTTTTTTGCTTTGATCACATTGTACTGATTGGTCACGCTTTGTGCCGCATCCTCCAATGTTTCGTGTACGCTCCAGTTTAACTGGCCGTAACTGGGGCATTGCACATTATTGATCCCCATCCAGTAACAGCTCCTGCCTAAAGGGATCTTTCTTCCTGCAAAGTTGATACTGTCTATCTCCACCGGTGTATAAACACTTTTAGGAATAGCATTATCCAGGATCAGTTTTACAAATTCCCGTTCAAACGCCCGGTCTTGTTTATTGATCGCTCCGAAAGTAATAGCCGTATTTCCAACAAAATAATAAGAAGTGATCTGTGTAGTGCCGGGAACAATTTCTGCAGATACAACAGTGTGGAAATTAGGTAATGGAAGTAAGCTGTCTGTATCCAGTGTTTTGAGCTTGTACTTCTTAAGAATGCTTTTTTCAGATAGATCAGTTTTTAATGGCTGGCTGGAAATTTCAATACCATCTGCATTGAAAAAATCAGTACCCCTGTTGGAGATTCCCTGCAACCTGGAGAACAGGCCCTGTCCAAAAGAAGTGAAACCGGAAAGTAGAAAAACAAGAAAGAAGAACATTCTCATTTGGCAAGATTAAAAGTATATACCAGCTTACCCTTTGCATCTGTTGATTTCACCCAGTTATCCGGATTCTTAGGATCATTCAGCACAACACTGTCTTTAGGGAAGATGATGAAATCCGTGAACCATTGGTTAGGAGCAAGGCCTTTCCTGAATTTAGCGCTTCTGGCCAATACACTGTCCTGCGGCGCTACCGAAAAAGGTAATGACATGATATAAGGCCCCGCAGTCGTGTACCGCTCCACGCTCGCTTTGAAGGTCATGGGTTTATTGGAATTGTTCTTTACATAAAAGGTGGTGGCCTGGTAGTTGGACACGCAGCCGGATAGTAATAGCACGCAGGCTAAAAGATACTTTTTCATAGAGGGATAGATTTGCCTTACTTATTGAAACAGCCAGCGATGGAAAGAAGCCCTGATCCTTGAAAAATAGAAAGTAAGCAATCCCGCAAACAGCAACACACTTACAAATACATACAGATGCGGAACGTAAAACAGGAAGGCTACTGCTATCAGCATCATCCTGCTGTATTCAAGATAAAAGAACCATTTCTTCTGCTCCAGGATAGCGCCTGAATTCATCAGGCTCACAATAATAAACAATACAATGAAAACAGCCAACCCTGCAGGAATATAATGCTCAAATAAGGTGGTCAGGAAAAGCAGGGTGATACTGAGCCCTGTTTGCAGTACAACATAGATCCGCTGGAATTTTGTCTGTTCCTGCGGTCCCCGTTGCCGTAACCATATCAACTCCAGCTGCGGCCGGATATTAGGATCAATATCATCCGGTTTCCCAAAGATCACTTTCCAGCGGCCTTTCCAGCTGGTAGCCCTTCTGAAGGCCGTCCATAATTCCAGCATGAAATGGAACTGCTGCCAGAGGAAGCTATGGCTTTTCAGCGGCGTGGTCAGCCCATATACACAAGGTTCTGCATCTACTTCCTTCGTGAAAGTACCAAACATCTTATCCCAGATGATCAATACATCCCCATAGTTCTTATCCAGGTATTGCTCATTGGAAGAATGGTGTACGCGGTGATGAGAAGGCGTTACCATAAAATACTCCAGGATGCCCAGTTTGCCGATGGTTTGTGTATGAATGAAGAAAGGATAAAGGCCATGTACCAGTAAGAGGGAAGTGATCATGGCAGGGGAGAAGCCCATTAAAGGCAGCACTGCCCAGAACAAAGAACGGAAGGCTGCCTGGAACACCGTGATGCGGGCAGATACCGTGTAATTGAAATCTTCACTCTGGTGATGCACCACATGCGCAGCCCAGAGGATGTTCACTTCATGCGCCAGGCGGTGGTACCAGTACCACACAAAGTCCGTGGCCAGGAAGAGCAATACCCAGCTGTACCAGGTTGGCTTAAAATGCCATAAGGCAAAATTGCGGTAGATATAATCAAAGAAGAAATAGAATAAACCCGTTACAAAAATATCCAGTAATCTTTCCGCAATGCCAATATTCAGGTTGGCGATAGATTCCGCAAACTGAAAATAATTCTTCCCTGTTCTGCGCGAAACCAGGTATTCCAGTCCTATGAAAAAGAGGAACCCGCCAATCGAAAGTGCTAACAAGTTCAGATGAGCCATGTTATTAGTCTATCAATTTTGTGGACAAATATAGTTGATTAGTCAATTCTTTCCATATAAAGCCAATAATTAAGCCGGAATTTGTGTACTACCCTTGAGCAGCACACATATTCCGGCCCCGATCGACTGGCAAATGTGGTATAATGAGTTTGTTTTCAGCTGATATAAAGACGGAAAACACATTCGGTACCCCTATCTCAGTATTAATTCTTCAAACTTTCTTTCCAGCAGCAGTTCCACGATCCCGTTTTCCCAATGCTGCGGCTGAAGTGGTTTGGCTTCTCCGTCTAAAACGTATTCCGTTGGCTGGAAGGGCAATCCGTGTACCCTTACCCGATGGTGCCTGTAATCCGCTTCATAGCGGCCTACAAACTTTTTCTTTAACCGGAAGGACTGTGCATCTGACGTTTGTTTGAAACGTATCAGGTTGTATTGTCCTGTTTTATAAGCGTAATGATCGCCGGCATCTTCATACAGGATGCTGTGGGTAGTGCCTTCTCCATGATATACCTGGAGGATCATTTCCATGATCTGCTTTTCCCCTACATATTGCATATCCGGATACTGCGGTATTACGGCGCCGCCTTTTATGAACACGGGCATTTCAGCAAGCGGAGTGGGGATCACAGCATCCTTGCCTCCGGTGAAGCGCTCGTCTGTAAAATAATAGTACCAGGTACCTGCAGGCAGGTACACACTTTTTTCCTTCATGCCTTTCTCACTCACATGGCTGATGAGGATACTGTCTCCCATCAGGAATTCATGATTGAGATCGTGCGTGTGTTCATCTTCCTGTGCCACGAATGCCAATGGGCGCAGCATAGGCGTACCATATGCCGCATATTGCCAGAAAGTGGTGTACAGGTAAGGCAGCAGGCGGTAACGCAGCTGGATGAACGATTTTACCACTGCTTCATATTCCGGTCCAAAACTCCATGGATCCTGGTCAAAACCTGTATCATTACTGGCAGAGTGGGTGCGCATCAGCGGATGGAAAGCTCCCAGCTGGATCCAGCGGGTATAGAGTTCGCCATCCGGTTCTCCGATGAAACCACCAATATCACTACCGGCAAAGGACAAACCGGAAACTGCCAGGCGCTGGCATTGTACGGAAGCCAGCCAGAGATGTTCCCATGAAGCAATGTTATCGCCCGTCCATACAGAACTCCAGCGTTGCGTGCCGGAATAGGCGGAGCGGGTGATCACAAAGGGGCGGTGCGGCATCAGGTGTTTCTTCAACCCTGCAGCCGTGGCCTTGCTCATGAGATGGCCGTATACGTTATGTGCCTTGCGGTGACTTACATTTTCTCCGTCATAATCATGGCGTACATCTTCCGGGAAAGTACCCAGTTCAAATACCGCCGGTTCATTCATATCATTCCAAACCCCTCTCACACCGGTATCAGTTAGGCCCTGGAAGAGACTGGCCCACCATTCCCTTACTTTGGGATTCGTGAAGTCAGGGAATACACATTTACCGGGCCATACATCGCCTTCCATCAAAGCGCCGTCTGCCCGTTTGCAGGCATATCCTTTCTCCACCATTTCCTGGTACACCGGGTAGTCAGGATCTACTTTGATACCGGGATCTATGATCACCACCGTTTTAAAACCCTGCGCGGCAAGGTCTTTCAGGAGCGCTTTGGGATCAGGGAAACCTTCTTTACTCCAGGTAAAGCAGCGGAACCCTTCCATATAGTCAATATCCAGGTAAAGTGCATCGCAGGGGATACCCTTTTCACGGAAGGTTTTGCCTATTTCCTGCACTTTTTTGTCAGGGAAATAGCTCCAGCGGCACTGATGGTAACCCAGCGCCCATAATGGGGGCAGTTCTGCAGTACCGGTGATGCGGGCATATGATTCAGCCACCTTTAAAAGTTCGGGGCCGTAGATAAAGTAATAGTTCATTTCTCCGCCACGTGCCCAGAAGCTGCTTACATCGTCGCGCTCATGGCCAAAGTCGAAAAGGGTGCGGAAAGTGTTGTCAAAGAAGATCCCGTATCCTATGCCGTTATGCAGGCCATAGTAGAAAGGAATATTGCGGTATAAAGGATCGGTATCCTTACTGAAACCGTAGGAGTCCGTACCAAAGTTCTCTACCCGTTTGCCGCGGAGGTTCAGTTCCGTGGCTTTATCGCCGAGTCCGTAAAAAGATTCGCCATCCTGTACCAGTTTGGTACAGTACACGATCTTTCCGCCTTTTTGCAGGTAGTATTGCCAGTGGAAGCCGGTTTCATCCTGGTTGATGATCCGTCCGTCTATATCTGTGATGGTGATCCGCAGGTTTTCCCGGGCTACAAATACCCGGATGGCGGTAGTGATGATCTCAAAAGAATCCGCCCATTCGCGGATGTCGAAGAACTCAGGAGATTCTTCGAGTTTTTCGCTCAGCGCGTAGGAGAAATCCCGTTGGAACTGACCATCTGCCGCATAGCGGAACCGGACGATCTTATCGGAAATAACCCGAAGTTCGAGGATGGTGGTAGAGGTATAGAAATAAAAATAGTTCCCTTCCTTTTTCCACGTTTGAATTGTGTCCGGATAATGTTTTATCGAGTACTTACCCGAAGTAGTTGCCACTTGCATCGCGCCGATCTGTTTCTAATTACAATAATAGTTACCTGGGGGCCTTTAACAGCCGAAATCAATCTAAATTAATGAAAAAATCTACGGTTGTAGTATATTTTTTGTTGCATTAAAGAGTGCAAAAGGCGCATTCACTATAAAAAATGCAGTATTGGCGAAGTTCGCTGAAATATTGCAGTGATATAGGTTAACTTAGGAATAATGTACTTTTTGCTTTAACCTATTGTTTCCGGTTGTGATACAATAAGCGTATTAACAAACTTAGGCGCTCTTTTCCAGGGCGCCTTTTTTTACTTTATGTCCAATACGGCTATACGCCCTTTTCCTCCTGCGAAGTATACTGCAGTACCTTTTTTAGCTTTACGTGCCACATGGTAGCCCTGCGGGTCATTGCCGAGGGGTAACCAGGTATTTCCGCCATCCTCAGAAAGCTCCGTCCCAAAAGGGCCGGTAACGATCAGCCGTTTGGCATCCAGGTATTCCACACTGGTGCGGTAACCTTTGGGAGCCAGGGCAGGTGCCGTCCAGGTGCGCCCGCCATCTTTGGTGATGAGGCAGTTCCGGTTTTCCTGTTTCACATCCTGGTAATCTCCGCCCACGGCTACGCCATTGGAGCCATCCCGGAAGGCAAAGGAAAAGATGCCGGTAGTAGAAAGGCCCTGTGTGGCAGGCCAGGCCCTGAGATACCAGGCTTTACCGTTGTAACGGAAGAAGCGGGATACGGCGCCACCGCTGGCAAATGCAAAATCCTTGCCTTTCAGCGCCCTTAAAGTAGTGCCGCTGGCAGCAAAACAAGCCTCGCCGGGTAATGCTTTAGGCCCGGGCATCGGTTCCCAGCTTTCCCCGCCATTGCCGGTACGGAGAATAGTGAAAGTATCATTGATAGGATCTCCGATGATCACGCCTTCCCGGTCATTCCAGAAATCCATGGCGTCTAAAAAGATCCCTTTGGTATCGTTGTAATACGTCTGTTTCCAGTTTTTTCCGCCATCTTTTGTGAGATAGATCCTGGCCGGTTCGCCGGAAGATACAATAACAGCCCTGTCCTTGCTAAAGGCTTCTATATCCCGGAAATCTACCGTATCACAACCCGGAATGGAATACCATTCCCAGGTGGCGCCGGCATCCATACTCCTGCCCGCTTTACCCTGGGTGCCGGATACCCATACAAGGGAGTCTGTTACAACACTAAGGCCGCGGATACTGTTAATAGGAGCAGTGGTGAGAACACGGGGTTGTGCATAAGTAGTTGTTCCCGTCAGCAGGATGAAAAGCAGTATAGTTAGTTTCATGATCAGGTGTTGATTGTAACGATAAAATATATAAGAAAAATACGAATTAATTAGAAAGTGTACGTTAGAATTCTATATTTGCATCTACCGTAAACCAGCTAATACCTTTATAACCAATTAATGCGATCAGCAATACAACTTGGCATCCTGGTTACCCTATGGTTTATCGCCATTGCCCTACCTGCTCCTGCACAGGACAGGACGTATAATTTCGACGCATACGGGGTGGACAAGGGAATGTCTCAAAGCAGTATTTACAGTATCATTCAAGGCGCGGAAGGATTCATATGGATCTCCACGTTCGATGGCGTGAACCGCTTTGACGGATATGTTTTCAACGAATACCGGTTTAATCCTTCAGACAAAAGATCTGGTGAGAAACCAGAAGAACGTATCCTGTACAATTCCGTATCCCAGCAGGGACGCGCGGTGATCAAAAGTTTTGGGCTGCAGGGCACACGGAACCATTCTTTCTACCAGGACGGCCGCAAGCAGATGCTTGTATCCCACAACCTGGGCATCAGTTTATACGACAGGTATAAGAACACTTTCCGGTCCATTTTCCAGGATACCACCTATGTGAATGAAACAGAACGGGATAATATCCGCAAGTTCCTGATCCTGGGAGAAGATGAAGCCACACAGACCCTCTGGGTCTGGCGCCCGCTGAAAGGATTATACCTGCTGGATAATATTACCTATGAACTGAAAAAGATCATCCTGTATCCACCAGCTATTGTAAAGCGCAAAAAGGTACCACTGACCGTTGTTAAACAGGGAAATAATATCTGGATGTCTTTCGAATCCCAGCAACTGGTGAAGATGGATATTCATACCACCCGGTTAACTACTTTCTGTCTGCCCACTTTAGCAGATAAACCTGTGATGAAAGTGCTGAACGGAGACTCCCTGTTGCTGGCCAGTACCGGTCATATCACCATCTTTGATACCAAACGGAATAAGTATACAGACCTCCCCATTGCAGACCGCAATGAACTCGGAGACCTGTTCGCCCCCACTGCCATTGAAGTGGATGACAAGGGGAATGCCTGGGTGGGCGGGAATAATGGTATCATTATCTACAGTGTGGCCAATCATGAAGTGATCAACCACATCACCAGCTTTAATACTTTTGAAGCCAATTCATTCAACAAGATCATTTCTCTTTACCGGGACGGTGCCGATAATATGTGGATTGGAACAGACGGAGATGGTCTGAAAAAATATGCGCCGAATAAAAAAGTATTCTCCCTTTACCGTTCTCCCCGTATTTCGCACAACATCGTAAAAGCAGTGTATAAACACGACGATGGCCGTTTGTATGTAGGGCTGCTCCAGGATGGGCTGGATATTTATGATAAAGGCGGGAAGTACCTCAAACGGATCTCCAATGAAACAACGCCGGGTAAATTCCCGGTGAACAGCCTGCACAGCATCTGCCGTGAAGACTATGAATCCCTCTGGCTGCATTTTGTGAGAGGCAGCATCGGGCTGTTTGATATTAAAACAGAACAGTTCCGCGACCTTACCCCACGTTTGCAATCACTGGGCCTGCCGGTGCAGGATGATATCTTTCCCTTCATCAGTAAACGTCCTAACGGGGAAACCTATTTCAACTACGGGGAATACCTGCTGATGTTCTCTGAAGCAGAGAAAGGATACCAGGCAGCGATCGTACACCGTTTCCCCGGAGAACAACTTACCTGTTTCTTCGAAGATTTCTGGGGCAACCAGTATGTAGGCACCCGCGCCAACCTCTATTGGCGGGATGCCAAAGGCGGCGCCTGGGAAAGTATCCCGCTGGCACTGAAAGACCTGGAGATCAAGTCTATCAACAAGAATGCCCACAAGGAATTGTTGTTGGGCACCAATAAAGGCCTGCTGATCCTCACGGAACAATACAGTCTGAAATCCCACTATAACAGCTATGACTATACGGGTATGGTCAGCGATTACGTATATGCCGTACTGTTAGACGATAAAGATGGCATCTGGGTAAGTCATAATAAAGGGATCACACAGATCAAACAGAACTCTGATAACCTGGTCACCTATAACTTTGAGGATGGACTGCAATCCAACGAATTTAATACCGGGGCCTATTTCAAGTCTATGGACGGGGAATTGTTCTTTGGCGGTATTCGTGGTGTAACCGGTTTCTATCCCCGCAATTTCAAGAATAATCCTTTCACCCCGCAGGTGATCATTAAACGGCTGGAGGTGCTGGATAAGCCCTTTAAATCAGATACCACCATCTCACTGCTGAGAAAAGTGGAACTGCCGTATAACCAGAACACCATCGCTATTGAATATGTGCCGCTGGAATTCACCAATCCGCTCAAGAACAAAGTACAGTATATGCTGGAAGGGGCGGATGAAGACTGGCTGATGGCAGGCAACCAGAGCGTGGCGCGTTATACCAACCTGCGGCCCGGCAATTACATCTTCAAAGTAAAGGCCTGTAATAACGACGAAGTATGGAACACCGTGCCCACCACACTGGAGATCGTGATCAGGATACCATTCTGGCAATCGCTGTGGTTCCGCTTCTTATTGTTATTGCTGGTGTTGGGGATTGCTTATTATTTCTCTGCACTCTACCTGGATTATAAGATACGGAATGAAAAGCTGAAGCTGGAAAAAGAACAGGCGGTGGACCAGGAACGTGCACGTATTTCCAGCGATATGCATGACGACCTTGGTTCTGGTCTTTCCACGATCCGTTTATTAAGTGAGATCGCTAAACGGAAGATCAAAGATACTGGGCCAATAAAAGAGATCGAGCGCATCTCTGAAGCAGCAGGAGAGCTGGTGGACAAAATGAGTGAGATCATCTGGGCCATGAGTTCTTCCAACGATTCCCTGGCCAACCTCATAGCTTACATGCGGAGTTTTGCAGCGGACTTCCTGGAGCATGCCCACATTCAGCATCACTTCATCATCCCCGAAAATATTCCCAACGTTAAACTGAGCGGAGGTACCCGCCGTCATATTTACCTGGCTGTAAAAGAGTCTTTACACAATGTAATGAAGCATTCTAAAGCAACGGATGTTATCATTGAAGTAAAAGTTTTTAAAAATATGACGATCATGATCAAGGATAATGGACAGGGTTTCGATCCTGAAAAGGTACGCCTGTTCGGCAACGGACTCAAAAATATAGAGAAGCGGATGCAGCAGGTAAATGGTCAGGCGGACATTATATCACAGGATGGTACCACAGTTTTCTTAGATATACCATTAAATTAAATTAAATTTGATTTCTATAACATTTTGGTGTTATGACTTTAAACTGAAATGATGGTATATTCGAAAAAAAAGCTGCAAAATAGCATGGATATCATCTCTGTGGCTATTGTTGAAGACAATCATGATATCCGGTCTGCCATGGAACTCCTGATCAATGGCTCAGAAGGATACGCGTGTATCGGTGCTTTCAACAATGCTGAAATTGCTCTCGAAAAGGTTCCCCAATTGTTACCCAATGTAGTGTTGATGGACTTCAACCTGCCAGGCATGAATGGAATTGAATGTATTATCAAGTTGAAAGCTGAGTACCCCGACATGCAGTTTATGATGCTGACGGTTTATGAAGATGACGACAAGATCTTTATGGCCCTCGAAGCAGGCGCCAGCGGGTACATACTCAAGAAAACATCACCAGGCGAGTTATTGGATGCTATCCGCGATCTGCATGATGGAGGCTCTCCTATGAGTTCCCAGATTGCAAGAAGGGTGGTAGCATACTTCCAGAAACAGGCGAAACCCAATCCGGCATTAGAAGCACTCACGTCCAGAGAAAAAGAGATCTTGGATCAACTGTCTAAGGGTTTCCTGTATAAAGAGATAGCAGGAAATTTATTTATTAGCATCGAAACCGTTCGCCGGCACGTGCATAATATCTACGAGAAGCTGCATGTACGCAGCAGAACTGATGCCGTGAACAAGTATTTCAACAGATAAGAAGTATTTCTACATAAAATGCAAAGAGTCCCGGTCAGACCAGGACTCTTTTTTTATTTGGTTGATGTAAGCGTGTTTTCTGAATTAAGACCCGATAACCGGTAGTGCGTTTTTTTACAGATCGATGTAAGTGTTTTGTGAATTAAGACCCGATAACCGGTAGTGCTTTTTTACAGATCGATGTAAGTGTTTTCTCATTACGACCCGATAGCCAGCAGCGCCTTCTTCACAGACCCATGTTCCACCAGCAGTTGCTTCGCTTTTTCATAATCACTGATCTGCGCTCTTTCCATGAGCATTTTCACCCCTCTGTCCACCAGCTTATCATTGGTTAGCTGCATGTTCACCATCTTGTTGTCTTCTACACGGCCTAACTGGATCATGAGAGAAGTAGAGATCATGTTCAACACCAGCTTTTGCGCTGTACCACTTTTCATGCGGGTGCTGCCTGTTACAAATTCCGGCCCAACTACTACTTCCATCGGAAAATCCGCGGTATCGCTTACCGGGCTGCCGGGATTGCAGGAGATGCTGCCGGTGAGTATCCCGTTCTCCCTGCATTTGCGCAGGGCGCCTATCACATAAGGTGTAGTACCACTGGCAGCAATGCCTATCACTACATCTTTCTCTGAAATAGAAAACTGTTGCAGATCCCTCCAGCCCTGTGTTTCATCATCTTCCGCATTCTCCACCGCTCTGCGGATAGCACTATCGCCACCGGCAATAAGCCCTATCACCAGGTCAAAAGGCACGCCGTAAGTGGGCGGGCACTCTGATGCATCCAGTATACCCAGCCGCCCGCTGGTACCGGCACCCATGTAAAATAACCTGCCGCCGGACAACATCTTATCTGCTGCAGCCAGCACAAATGCTTCTATAGCAGGGATCGCTTCCTGTACAGCTTTGGGCACACCAGCATCTTCTTCGTTTATACCAGTGAGTATTTCTTTCACGCTCATCTGCTCGAGATGACGATGGCGGGAAGATTGTTCTGTTACTTTGATAAATTCCTTTTTCACTTTTGCAGATTTTTTCCTGGTATTAACCACAAACCAAGGAAAGTTAAAAGACCATTGATGAAAAGCAGTTCCAGTCCTATCTGGTAACCGCCGAATATCTTTGACTGGAACATATCCAGGATAAAACATAATACCGGTGAGATCACTACCACCACAGGTACGAGCGGATCATTCACAGATCGTTTGGTAAGGATGCCAAAAGCAAAAAGCCCCAGCAATGGTCCGTAAGTAAAGGCAGCGATCTTCAGGATGAGGCCGATCATGCTGGGATTATTCATCCATTTAAACACCATCACCATCAGCAGGAAGAGTGCTGCAAAAGTCAGGTGTACGATCTGGCGGGTACGTTTCTTTTCCTTGTCATCCATATTGGCATTTCGGTTAATGCCCAGTATGTCTATGCAGAAAGAAGCCGTTAATGCAGTAATAGCACCATCCGCACTGGGGAACAGTGCAGAGATCAGTGCAATGATAAAGATGATGGATACGGCGGCAGGCATGTATTCCAGCGCAATAGTGGGGAACAGGCTGTCACCGCGGGCTGCGATACCTTTGCTTTCTGCAAACAATTGTAACAGTCCGCCGAGGAAAAGGAATAAGAGCACAACCAGCATAAAGATCACCGCGAAGGTCATCATGTTCTTCTGGGAATCTTTCAGTGTTCTTACACTGATGTTCTTCTGCATCATTTCCTGGTCCATCCCCGTCATGGTGATAGAGATGAAAGCACCGGCCACGATCTGTTTCACAAAGAAATACTTACTGGCAGGATCAGTAACGAAGATGTTGGAATATCCTTTTTCTGCGAGGGCCTTTGTACCATCCAGCAGGCTCATATCCAGGTTGCTCAGGATGTAATACACACATACTATGAGTCCTATGAGCATACACGCAGTTTGCAATGTATCCGTCCATACAATGGTTTTTACACCACCTTCAAAAGTATACAGCAGGATCATCAGGAGGATGATAAAAGCGGCTACCCAGAAAGGCAGTCCAAAACGTTCCAGTATAGTAAAGTGCAGGATATTCACCACCAGGTATAACCTGGCTGTGGCACCCAGTATGCGGGAAAGGATAAAGAACGATGCGCCTACTTTATAAGAAGCAAATCCCAGCCTTACCTGCAGGTAATTGTAGATGGAGGTAAGGTTCATCTTATAATAGATAGGGAGCAATACATATGCCACCACGATATAACCGATCAGGTTCCCGATGATGATCTGGAAATAGGAGAAGGATTCAATCCCTACTGTTCCCGGTACACTCACAAACGTAACACCGCTAAGGGAAGTGCCTATCATCCCGAAAGCCACCAGCATCCAGTTGGAGCCGCGGTTGCCGATGAAGAAGGATTCATTGTTCGCATTACGGGAAGTGAACCAGGCAACCACCAATAACAACAGAAAATAAACGATAACCAGGGAAAATAATAAGACTGGTGACATGAATGTATTTTTTGATAAACGTTTCCAATTTAATCATAAAACTTCTATACCCGTTTCCCGGTAAGGAATTAAGAGTTGATCCTGTGGATCTACTTCCGTGATAAGGGTTGTAAGCTTTGAAAGGTCGCATACTTTGATGCGTTGTGTGGTGTTGAGTTTCTCTGTGATAGAGAGAGAAACCACCCTGTCAGATGCTTCTATCATAGCTTTTTTCACTTCCACTACATCCCAGTCGTTATCCGTAAGGCCATGTTTCACATCAATGGCATTGGTGCCCAGGAAGCAGAGGTCTGCTTTGATCCCGTTTAGTTTAGATACCACACCACCGCCGATAGAGATCTGTGAGTTCTTCGAGATCCTGTCTCCCAGGAAGATCACTTCTATGTTCGGATGATGGATGTATTCATATGCGGCGGGTAAACTCACCGTGATGAAAGTAGCGGATAGTTCAGGTGGCAATGCTTTAGCCAGTTCTATGATCGTAGTACCGCCTGTGGTGAGTACGAACATGCCATCCTTGATCAAACGACAGGCTTTCATGGCAATGAGCTTCTTGCTGTTTAAAGCATACACATGATCTGAAGCAATGGATAAATGGAACGATTTGGAGAGCGCACCGCCGTGTACTTTGATCAGTTTATCCTGCTGGGCCATTTCATTCAGGTCCCGGCGGATGGTATCTTCAGAAACGTCCATTTCCTGGCTGAGGTCCACAGACAATACTTTGTTGTGGAGGTTCACCTGGCGAAGGATAAATGACTGACGTTCCTTTTTAAGCATGGATCAATTTACTGCAATTATTCTGATAAAACCGCAAAAAGATGCATATATTCACTTAGATACCCGTAAATACCAGCAAAATGAATACAAACATTTCCCGTCTGTATGAGATCTCCCGTAAAGCGGAGCGTTTAGTGATCGGTTTAATGTCCGGTACTTCTGTAGATGGACTGGATGTAGCCCTGTGCCGCTTTTCGGGTACTGGCATGGAGGCTGGTATTGAATTGCTGGCCTTTGAAACCCTGCCCTATGAGGAAGATTATAAAACAGAGATCAGCAGCATCTTCTCTAAAAGGAATGTAGACCTGGAGAAGGTTTGCCTGCTAAATGGCTGGATCGCGCAGAAACATGCAGAAATGATCTTGCAATGCCTGCAGAAATGGGGTAAAACCGCAGCGGAAATAGACCTGGTGGCCAGCCATGGCCAAAGTATCTTCCATGCCCCCAAATCCCTGCATAAACAGGCGAAATTCGGCAATGCCACCCTGCAGATCGGAGATGGGGATCACCTGGCTGTGGAAACCGGTATCATCACCCTCAGTGATTTCCGGCAGAAACATGTGGCTGCAGGAGGGGAAGGTGCGCCACTCGCAGCCTATGGAGATTACCTGATATTTTCAAAGAAAGGAGAGAACAGGATCATGCTGAACATAGGCGGTATTGCCAATTTCACTTACCTGCCCGGTGATCTCAACGCAGATGAAGTATTCTGTAGTGATACCGGCCCAGGCAATACACTGATGGATGCCTTTATCCAAAAACATTACCCCGGTAAATACTTCGATGAAAATTCCGCCGTCGCTTCTAAAGGAGTGATTCAACCCCATTTATTAAAAGCGCTAAAAAACCATCCCTTCTTTCAGCAGCCTTTCCCAAAAACCACCGGCCCTGAACTTTTCAATCTGGCCTACCTGGATAACACTGGCATCAGTAATGAAGACACCATGGCCACGCTGAACCGCTTCTCCGCAGAAACGATCACAGAAGCCATCAAAGCAGTAACGAAAGATGGCAGTGGTTTTCATTTCTATGTAAGCGGCGGAGGCATGCACAATCCACTACTGATGAAAAACATCGCGGAACTATTACCCGGCTGCACATTTAAAAGCACAAAGGAGTTACACATCAACCCGGATGCGAAAGAGGCCGTATTATTTGCTGTACTGGCAAATGAAGCCGTTTGCGGCGGCACTGTTAATTTCGGAAAGGGCAGAAATGGTATTCCGAATGTATCTATGGGGAAAGTTAGTTTTCCCTGGTAAAATAAAAGGCCGGCAAAAAAGCCAGCCCCTAAAGAAAGTGTCCTCCCAAAAAGAAAAAAAACTCCGCCCTTTGCTTAAGAAAGTGCCCTCCCAAAAAGAAGAAAAAATTCCGCCCTTTGCTGCGCGGCAAGGTCTCAGCCCTACAAAAAAGGGCCGGCAAAAAAAACAGCCCCTTAAGAAAGTGTCCTCCCAAAAAGAAAAAAAACTCCGCCCTTTGCTGCGCGGCAAGGTCTCAGCCCTACAAAAAAAGGGCCGGCAAAAAAGCCAGCCCTTTAAGAAAGTGTTCTCCCAAAAAGAAAAAAAAACTCCGCCCTTTACTGCGCGGCAAGGTCTCAGCCTACAAAAAAAGAAGCTGATCAGTTCACCAAAGAGCATTCAGTGCTACGAGTGTTTTTTTCTTTTCAAATGAAAGAGTTATAAATCAGTTCACCAAAGAGCATTCAGTGCTACGAGTGTTTTTTTCTTTTCAAATGAAAAAGCATTCAATCAAATGAAATAACATTCAATCAAATGAAAGAGCACTCAGTTAAATGAAAGAGTTATAAATCAGTTCACCAATATCTCATCAATAAATATCCAGGCCGGTTTACCTTTCCCATTATGCCATGACGGAAGTTTCTGCAAAGGCGCCGCTACGATCTTAATACAAGTGATGTCCTTCGCAGGGAATTCACAGGTGATACCCTGCATAATATTCGGATCATCTTTGCCCGGCATAACCGGTTGTATCTTTTTCAGCAATTGCATTTTAGCAGGATCAGTACCTCCCCATATTTCCACTTTTGTAGGCGGGAAGATATAAGCACCTACATTACGCATGGTATTAAGTGTAATAGCATGCACATTTACCGGCTGGTTGAACATCATCAGCAACTCCATTTCACCAACCCGGAAACCCACCCATTTGCCACTTCTGATATCAAAGTTACCCGTTTGCAGGTCCCAGAATGTTTTGGGCCCCTCTGCCAGGTAATTTTCATTAGCAGGTTTCAGTAACACAGCGCTATCCGGTTTATAAGTAGTTTTCAGGAAGCGTGCTACAAGCGCATCACTACCATACCAGCCCACTTTAAAGGCCTTCGCTTTTACTGTGAAGCTGGAATCTACTATGATAGAATCCTTATACACAGGAGAATTCAAACTATCTACCTCAGATCCATCCAGTGTATACCTGATCTCAACACCTTTGATAGGATGTGTGATCGCCAATGTTTGTTTACTTTGGAAGATCGTATTGTCATTGTTCACGATAGGAGCGTTCAGCTTCAATGGTTCCTGCCCGTGATTATCATATCCTTTCTCAAAACGGATGTTCTTTATGGTAGCCAGCTGCTGCCAGTCTTTTTCAGTCAATGGCGTATTCCAGCAATACACTTCCTCCAGGCTTTTACTGGCCTTTAGTTTTTGCAGGTGTTGCAGGCTGATGCCCGTACCGGAAAGAGCGAGTGAACGCAGGTGTTTAAGCCCCGTCAGTTCCTGCAATGTACTGCCTGTAATAGCAGAGAAATCCAGGTTGATCTTCCGCAGGTTGCTGAATTGTTTGATGATGGAAAGCTCTTCATCTTTCACCGGCATCTTTTGCATATGCAGTTCAACGATCTGCGTTTTCAGCGGAAGTAATTCTTCCAGTGCTTTCGGACTATATTGCTCCTTGCTATAGAAGTTAACGACCAGCGCAGGAGAGTTCCTGGATAAAGGAAAGACCACCCGGTAGTTGTTGTTTAACTTTTTAATGCTCTCTTCGCTGGCTGCAGCAAAATCAAACGCATCTTCCGTTACAGCAGGTTTTAACAATTGCGCTGCCAGCACGTATAAACTATCTTCTTTCTTCAGGGAAGCCACCGTCTTTTTAAAATCACCCCCTAAGCGGATCCAGTGTTGCAGTACTTCTATCTCCTGCAAACTGAGTTGTGTTTTACCGGTAGGCGGCATGTGTTTCTTGTCTTCCATCGGAAGATGTAAACGCTCTATCATCAGGCTGGCCATAGGATTCCCGGCAATGAACAAAGGCCCGCTCTTTCCTCCTTTCATGATCTGTGCAGTGGTTTGCATCAGTAATTCTCCTTTTGCTTTGGTGGAATTATGACAGCTCATGCACTTTTGTTCCAGGATAGGTTTTACCAGGTGTTCAAAGATCACCGCCTGTTCTATGGGTACTGTTACTTTAGCATATTGCGGTGTAACAGGAGCCAGCAGGAAATCACTTCCATGTGTAAGGTTGGCGCCAAAATGCCCCGCCACCGCTAAGCTGATCAGCGTCAGCGCACTGCCGGTGACCATCACCGATCTTCTCACATACCGGTACCAGTATAAAAGAGAAGATAACCATACCACAGCAATGCCGGACCATTTATGCCAGGCCAGCATATCGCCGGTGTACCCTTCTTCGCGGGAAAGGAATAATCCCATGATCACTGTAATGGCAGCCGTAAGCGCACCTGCCAGCCAGAGATGGCTGATCAGCGGACGCAGGGAAGCAGAAAGCTGTTCACTGCGAATAGTCAGCAGGTCCAGTATCAGCGCAAGGATCAGTAATACGATCGGGAAGTGTAAAAGCAGCGGATGCATCCTGCCTATCACCTGCAACCATGCAGGTACATGCAGGTGCTGATAGAACACCAGGAGGAAAAGGATAAATATGTTTGCAGCGATCAGTAGATTTTCGGACAGTCTTTTCACCATGCTAAACGCGTTTGAATTTATAGGGATATACCTTCCCGGAAGCCCATTGCGCTACATAGATATTTTCTTCATCATCCACGCATACATCATGCGGATTTGCAAAGATCGGTTCTGCCTGCAACATCGGTTGCAGTTTATCATCTTTATATTCAGGAGCAGTGCCCCCGATATTCGATACTACTTTATTGTTCTTGTCGAGGATGGTCACAAAGCCAGTGTTCGCTTTACTCAGATCAGGAGAGCGGAGCACCGCAGCATATAAATGATCTCCTTTGATCACCGGGCGGCATACGCATGCACCGGGAAGTGGGATGATCTCCATCAGTTCTCCCGCCATGCTGAACCGTTTAAAGCAATTACGCGTACGGTCTGTAACCAGGAGGGTAGGTGTGCCATTACGTTTGTCTATTGTAATGCCATGTGCATTATCGAGGTTCTTATCTTCTTTCCCCTTGCCGCCAAAGAAGTTTTGCAGTTTTCCTTCAGCGTTATAATGCAGGATGTATTGTGATCCGTAACCATCAGCAATGTAGAAATCACCATCGTCTGTTACCGTGGTTTCTGTGGGTACAAAAGCTTTTGCTTCTTTGTACACGCCACTTTCTTCCGGGAAGTTGATGGTCATTAATATTTTACCATCCAGGGTAGTTTTAAATACCTGGTGTTTATCCGTATCCGTTATATACAGATGATCATGCGCCAGCGTTAAACCATGCGCACCGGGGAATTCATGGCCCCAGCTGTTGAGCAGTTTGCCGGACTTGTTATAGATGAGGATGTTGTTCTTTGTTTCATTGGTGAGCAGGATGATACGTCCTTTTTTATCCTGCACCATTTCATGGCAATCCTTTACCGGGTGTTTGGAAGGGTCCAGGTTGCCCCATTTATTATCCATGCGGTAGCGCATGTTGTTATGGCCATACACAGCGCCATTATCTTTCGCAAACAGATCCTTTGTGATGTAAAAACTACCGGCTATTAACGCGGATGCCTGAATGAAATTTCTTCTGTCCATCATTATGCAATAAGATTGGGAATAACGGTACCAGCTACATCCGTAAGACGATAGCGGCGGCCAAGGTGTTTATAGATTAGTTTCTCATGATCCAGCCCCAGGAGGTTCATCACCGTAGCCTGGAAGTCGTGCACATGCACCGGATCTTTTATAATGTTATAACCGAATTCATCTGTTTCTCCATATACACCCGGTTTCACACCACCGCCTGCCATCCATACAGAGAAGCAGCGGGGATGATGATCACGGCCGTAATTCTCTGCCGTCATCTTACCCTGGCTGTAATTCGTTCTGCCAAATTCACCACCCCAGATCACCAGCGTTTCATCTAAGAGACCACGTTGTTTGAGATCTGTGATCAATGCAGCAGAAGCCTGGTCCACATCCTTTGCCTGGCCTGCCATTTCATTAGGCAGGTTACCATGCTGATCCCAACCCTGGTGATACAGCTGTACAAAGCGCACCCCATTCTCAGAGAGTTTGCGCGCCAGTAAACAGTTGGATGCAAAGGTGCCGGGAACAAGGCAATTAGGACCGTATAGTTTGATGATATCATCCGGTTCTTTGGAAAGATCGGTGATCTCCGGCACCGCTGTTTGCATGCGGTAAGCCATTTCGTATTGCTGGATCTTGGTATTGATCTCGGGATCACCAAATTCGCTGTAAGAGAGATTGTTCAGTTCAGCCAGTTTATCCAGCATCTTGCGGCGGCCTGTGGAATCCATACCGGCAGGATCATTCAGGTATAATACAGGGCTTTCGCCGCTGCTGAATTGCACCCCCTGGTGAATACTATCCAGGAATCCGTTTGTCCAGAGTTTGGAATATACACCCTGACCATTTCCTTTTCCCCTGGACAGCAATACACAGAATGCAGGGAGGTTTTTATTCTCACTGCCTAAACCATAGCTGAGCCATGCGCCCATACTCGGGCGGTTGCCTTGCTGTGCACCGGTTTGGAAGAAGGTCAATGCAGGATCATGATTGATGGCTTCTGTATGCATGGAACGGATGATGCAAATATCATCCACCACTTTTGCCGTGTAAGGGAAGAGGTCGCTGACCCATGCCCTGGACTGCCCGTATTGTTTAAAATCATAGAAAGAACCTACCAGCGGAAAAGAAGCCTGACCCGCGGTCATGCCCGTAAGGCGTTGCCCGTTGCGGATAGAAGCAGGTAGTTCCTGCCCCATCATCTGGCGGAGCATAGGTTTGTAATCGAAAGATTCCAGCTGGGAAGGAGCGCCGTTCTGAAAGAGGTAGATCACTCTTTTGGCTTTAGGTGCAAAATGCGGAATGCCGGGAGGGAATCCCATTTCTTCTGCACCGCTGCCACTCAGCAGGTCTGGTATCAACAGCGAGCCCAATGCCACACTTCCCAATCCCAGGCTTAAACGGGAGAGGAATTTCCGGCGGTTCATATTTAACCCGTGTTCTAAAAGTTCTTTGTCCATATATCAGGATTTAGAGAGGGTTTCTTCAAGATTATAAATAGTGGTCACCACTTGCATCAATGCCGCCAGTACCGGTTTGTTTGCTTTCTCCGGCAAGGGGGTTTCTCCCACGTTCAGGAGCTTAGCCGCTTCCGTAGGTTTGCCCCGGTAGTGTTGTTGCTGATCTTTATAATAATCACGCAGTAGTGTCAGTTCCTTTTCACTTGGCTTGCGGCATACGATCATGCGGAATGCTTTCTCCACCGGATCACTTTTATCCAGCAATAATTTAGCTGCCAATACCCTTGATGCTTCCAGCACCTGGGGATCGTTCAGCATCACCAATGCCTGTAAAGGTGTATTGGTATTAGAACGTTTCACTTCACACTGATCCCGGTTGCTGCCATCAAAGATCATTAAAGAAGGAGGAGGCACGGTGCGTTTAATGAACGTATACAATCCTCTGCGGTAGAGGCTTTCGCCATGGTCCTGCTGGTATCTTGCCAAAAGCCCGCGGCCTGATGTGGCCAGTTCCCACAAGCCCTTGGGCTGATAAGGTTTCACGCTGGGGCCGCCGATCTTTTTCGTGAGCAGGCCGCTGCTGCTTAATACAAGATCACGTACCAGCTCTGCCTGTAAACGGTAACGTGGTGCGCGGGACAACCATATATTATCAGGGTCTGCCTGTAATTTTTCTTTCGGTACGATCGCAGACTGACGATAAGTAGCAGAAGTAACGATCTGCCGCATCAGGCGTTTGATATCCCATCCATGATCACGGAAATCTACCGCCAGCCAGTCTAACAGCTGAGGGTGGGAGGGAAGTTCTCCCTGCATCCCAAAGTCGCCGGATGTTTTAACAATGCCTTTGCCGAATACTTCCTGCCACATGCGGTTCACAAATACCCTGGCCGCCAGTGGGTTCTTCGGACTGAACAACCAGTTCGCCAGGCCAAGCCTGTTTGGTGTTACATTATCAAAAGAGAGAATAGACTTTGGCGTGCCCGGCACAACTTCCGTTCCATGCGCATCATATACACCACGGTTAAGGATATACGTTTTCCGCACGGTAGTATCCTGATCTCCCATTACAGAAACGATCAGGCGGTTGGTATCCGGTTTGTTGATAAAGGATAACACATTCTTCACCTCTTCATTGGAGATCTCCATCAAAGGTTTCTTGGCGAATGTTTCCGGTCCGCCCACTACAGATTCCAGCCCTACTTCTTTTACATTATTAAAGAAGGCATACAGCTGATAATATTCCTTTTGAGAAAAAGGATCGTATTTATGATCATGGCAGTGCGCGCATTCCATGGTAACACCCAGGAAAGCTTTGGCGAATGAATTCGTACGGTCTGTTACATATTCCACACGATATTCTTCCTGTATCACCCCACCTTCTTCCGTGATCTTGTGATTACGGTTGAAGCCGGTGGCCAGTAATTGCTCGCGGGTAGCGCCGGGCATCAGGTCTCCGGCCAGCTGCCAGCTCACAAACTGGTTGTAAGGCATGTTCTTATTAAAGGCATAGATCACCCAATCCCTCCAGGGCCATTGGCTGCGGTAGTTATCATCCTGGTAACCATGGGAGTCTGCAAAGCGGGATACATCCATCCAGTGCAGCGCCATTTTTTCTCCATACTGGGGCATGGCCAGCAGGGTATCCACCATCTTTTCATAAGCATTTGGACTGTTATCCGCCATAAAACGGTCCATCATCTCAATAGTAGGGGGCAGGCCTGTTATATCCAGGCAGGCGCGTTTTAACAGCCTTTCTTTATCAGCTTCCACGTTAGGTTTTAACCCAGCGTTTTCCATGGCTACTAAAACGAATTTGTCAATATCATTCTTAGGCCATTTTTCATCGTCCACTACCGGTGGTTTTACCGGTTGCGGCGGTACAAAGGCCCAGTGTGGTTTATATTTTGCGCCTTGTTTGATCCATTTTTCAATCAGGTCTATCTCATGCTCCGTGAGTGCCAGGTTGGAATTTACCGGTGGCATTTTCAGCGAGGTATCCTGGGAGGTGATACGTTTGTACACTTCAGACTGATGTGGTTTGCCGGGAACAAATGCAAAAGCACCCGGCGTTTCCTTGAGGGCTTTAAAGGCACTGTCTCCGATATCCAGTCGCAGTCCCGCTTCCCGCTTATTGGCGTCAGGGCCATGGCAGGTAAAACACTTGTCTGAGAGGATCGGCCTGATGTGGAAATTGTAGTCTACTTCGTCCGGTAGTTTGCTTGTCTGCGCGCCTTTGTTTGCACCTGGCTGATTGCAGGCGAAGTAAGCTAGTAAACAGATTGCCGCAAGAGCAGCACGTGATGGTTGTCTCATGAAAGTGGAATATGTATGGCCGTTTATAATACATAGCGAATTAAGTACTATAAGACGGGCAATTAAATACTAATGCTGTTCACTGTAGAAGTCAATACCAGATTGTGTTTAGGCAAGATAATTGTTTCTTTGGTAGGATGCAAACGGAAGAGGGGATAATCCATCAAAATAATAAGATAATACAGCCAAAAAAAGGAAAGATCCGCCTCATGGAGACGGATCTTTCCTTTTAAACTTTTCCTGTCACAGGGTAATGCCAGGGGCGCCCGTGTATTCCTAGTGGGCAGACCGCACGCGGACAACGCGTACTCTACGTAAATAAGTGCGCGTAAAATGTGCCATCAACACCATGGAGGCAATGCACAGACATGCCAGTTTGAATAGTAAGCCGGTTTTCATAGGTATAGGGATTTATAGATCAATGATCCAATAAGTAAAAGAATTCATGTTTAAATTGGAAATTACGCTCAGCGCATCATTTGCCAGGAGTCGAACTTTTGCATCAGGCGGATGCACACATCTTTTAAACGAAACATGCTCTGTTGTTCTTGTTTAATTAATACAGTAACGATTAGTGCAATGATCAAAACAGATAGTACGACGGCAAAGAAAAATGTTTTCATAGTTATAAGGTTTTTCTGTTTTCAATTGAGCCGGATGTAAATATAGAGAATTTAATCATATAAAATAATAAACGAATAGAAATTTCTGATATTTAGTGCCTGGGGTATGTAATTAATAAAATATGCAATTATTCGTAACATGTTATATCACGAAAGTGGGATTTATTTTGCTTGCTGGCAGGTTGAATTGTGAATATGCATGTTCAAGCATTTCATTTACAATAATATAGGTATAGTGTATAAAATCTACTTGGGATATTGTTCTAATCCTTTATTTTTGCCAACGACCGGGTTTTGCTAAAAGAATTAGTAATGGGCCAGGACGATTCCTTCCCAACGGTTTCAACATCAAGCGATTAATTGAAAGACTATGGCAGAAGATAATAAGTTAAATGCCTATACGGAAGACTCCATCCGCTCGCTGGACTGGCGGGAACATATCCGCCTCCGCCCCGGAATGTACATCGGGAAGCTGGGGGATGGCAGCAGCATGGACGATGGGATCTACATCCTGATCAAGGAAACAGTGGATAACTGTATTGACGAGCACATGATGGGTTTCGGCAAACAGATAGAGATCAAGGTGTCCGAACACAGCGTTACCGTGCGGGACTTTGGCCGGGGTATTCCCCTGGGTAAGGTAGTGGATGTGGTGAGTAAGATCAATACCGGTGCTAAATACGACAGTAAGGCCTTCCAGAAATCAGTGGGATTGAACGGTGTGGGTACCAAAGCGGTGAATGCGCTTTCCAGCTACTTTAAAGTAACCTCCGTAAGAGAAGGCCGGGTAAAAGTGGCGGAATTTGAAAGAGGGGTATTATTAAAGGAACATAAAGAAGCAGCTACCACGGAACCTAATGGAACGCTGGTAACCTTTACACCAGACGATACCGTATTTAAGAACTATCAATATATACCGGACTTCCTGGAGAACCAGATCTGGAACTACTGTTTCCTGAACGCGGGGCTTACCATTAGCTTTAACGGCCAGAAGTATATTTCCAAAAACGGTTTGCTGGACCTCCTGCAAAGGAAAACCACCGCAGAAGACCTGCGTTACCCCATCATCCACCTGAAAGGAGAAGATATTGAGGTAGCCATCACCCACGAAAACTCCTACGGGGAAGAATATTATTCCTTCGTAAACGGCCAGCATACCACCCAGGGCGGTACACACCTAGCTGCTTTCCGGGAAGCATTTGTGAAAACCGTGAGGGATTTCTTCAAGAAAGATTACGATGCTACAGATATCCGCGCCTCCATTTGTGCAGCTATTGCTGTAAGGGTACAGGAGCCGGTGTTTGAAAGTCAGACCAAAACCAAACTGGGCTCTATCACCGTTACAGAAGGCGGACAGTCCATGAAAGCCTTTGTGCTGGAATTCTTATCCAAACAACTGGATGATTACCTGCATAAGAATTCTTCCGTAGCAGATGCGCTGAAGAAACGGATTGAACAAAGTGAAAGAGAAAGAAAGGAACTGGCCGGTATCAAGAAACTGGCGAATGAAAGAGCGAAGAAAGCAAACCTCCATAATAAGAAACTGCGCGATTGCCGCGTTCACATGAACGAGGAATACACCGGCAAAGGAAAGGATGATATGGCTACCCGCCAGCGGGAAACCACCCTGTTCATTACGGAAGGTGATTCTGCGAGCGGTTCCATCACCAAATCCCGCAATGTGGAAACACAGGCGGTATTCAGCTTAAGAGGTAAACCCCTCAACTGTTACGGTCTTACTAAAAAGATCGTGTATGAGAACGAGGAATTTAACCTCCTGCAACACGCACTGAATATTGAAGACGGACTGGAAGGCCTGCGTTATAATAATATCGTACTGGCTACCGATGCCGATGTGGATGGTATGCACATTCGCCTGCTGATGCTCACCTTCTTCCTGCAATTTTTCCCGGACCTGGTGAAGAACGGACATATCTACATCCTGGAAACACCACTTTTCAGGGTACGTAACAAACAGGAAACTATCTATTGTTATAGTGAAGAGGAAAAACAGAAGGCCGTGAAGAAACTGGGCAACAAACCGGAGATCACACGATTCAAAGGATTGGGAGAGATCTCTCCGGATGAGTTCGGCCAGTTTATTGGAGACAGTATGCGGAAAGAACCCATCATTCCCGCCAAGGAAATGACCGTGGCCAAGATGCTGGAATATTACATGGGTAAGAATACACAACAACGCCAGGATTTTATCATCGGCAATTTAAGAAGTGAAAAAGATCTGGCAGACGCAGACGCAGTGCCGGTGAGTTAAGAAATAAAAGTATGATACTACATATTGTATTCGGGCAATCATCTGAAGCTAACCTCAAAGCGGCTTTTGAACTGGACCCTGCTTTAGCAGGAGAAATATTGTGTTTTGAAGACGACCTCGCCGTAGGCCCGTTATTCATCCTGGACACACCGGAAGGCAGAACTGCCCGCCGGGAGTGGTGGAACAACATGCTGGATATTCCCGCCATTGTTCCTGCAGAAGGAGAAGAAGTGCCCGCACCGGAAGATCCCGTGAGATCGCTGAAAGGAAGGCTGAGAGAAGAAGAGGAGCTGGAAGTTTGGATCTGGGCCGGGCAAAATGCCTGTGATGTGTCCGGGTATTTCTGGCTGATCAGTCAACTGGATCGTTTCTCCGGACGTATAAACCTCGTTTATCTCAATAATCTTCCTTTCCTGAATGAGAAGAACGGCGTATTTTATCCTACCCATCTCAGCCAGATCCTGCCAAAGGAATTCATCAAAGCCAAAAAACTGGCCCGCGAAGTATCACTGGCGGAATTTGAACTGGATGGAGATGAATGGCACCGGCTGATGAATGAGAACGCAGGCATCCGTTTGCTGGAAGGTGGAAAGAAACTCCGTGGAGAACCTGCCAGCTTTTTTGATAAAGACCTGGTGTTGGCCACTGGCAAAGAATTCCAGAAAGCGAATAAAGTGATCGTACAGGTAACCGGGAAGTTCAAATACCCGGTGATGGATCAGTTCCTTTCCTGGCGTATAAAAGAATTGATCAAAGAAGGGAAGATAGAAAGCAAAGGTGAATTGAAAACGATGCGTGACTTTGAAATAAAATTACCCGGCGGCAGTAGCGAAGCAACTCCCGCTGAAAACGCATAAAACCTATGGCACAGATCACCATTTCCCCTTTAGTATTAATAGGCTCAGATGACAGAGGCCAGGGCTACGAATGGCAGACATTCCGCACCGGTACTTTCATCCTCTGTTACCGCAATGCCGGTTCCAGCAGTGGCCAGCATTATCATGAAGGGCACAGTGATTACAAGAACCCGGAGATCATGTACCTGCTCAGCGGAAAAGTGAACCTGCACTGGTGCCCGATGGACGAAAGTGAATTGCGTACAGAGATCATCGAAGCGCCGGCAAGGATAGAGATAGCCATCCAGATCTGGCATGAGCTGGAAGCCATCACGGATTGTTCTTTCATAGAACTGAATACGCTGGAAGATGTGAAGCGGGATTCCGTAAGGATCTGGAGAGCAGATTTCCTGGCGGGCAGAAGAACGGCATCATTATAATTAAGAAAGTTTTTAAAGGATCATATGAGTAACACAATCGAATCACCGGAAGAATCACTGCATGGCAGAGAGCACGTAGATGACAAGTATAAAGGCTGGTTCCTGGACTATGCATCCTACGTTATCCTGGAACGCGCTGTGCCGGGGGTAGAAGATGGTTTTAAACCTGTACAACGCCGGATCATGCATGCCATGAAGGAAATGGATGACGGGCGTTTTAACAAGGTAGCTAACGTGATCGGGCAAACGATGCAGTATCACCCCCATGGTGATGCTTCCATCACAGATGCCATGGTAAACCTGGGGCAGAAAGAACTCCTGATAGAAACCCAGGGTAATTGGGGAGATATCCGCACAGGCGATGATGCCGCTGCCGCGCGTTACATTGAGGCCCGCCTCTCTAAATTTGCGCTGGATGTAGCTTTCAACGCTAAAACCACCTCATGGCAGCTCAGCTATGATGGCAGAAAGAACGAACCGCTGCACCTGCCCATGAAATTCCCGCTGCTGCTGGCACAAGGCGCAGAAGGTATTGCCGTAGGTTTGAGCACCAAGATCCTGCCGCATAACTTTAATGAACTCATAGACGCTTCCATCAAATACCTTAGAGGCAGAAAGTTTGAATTATACCCGGATTTCTTAACCGGTGGCATGGTAGACGTTGCCAACTATAATGACGGCAAGAGAGGAGGTAAAGTACGCGTAAGAGCACATATTGAAGAGAAAGACAAAAAAACCCTGCTGATCAAAGACGTGCCCTATGGCGTTACCACTTCGGCCCTGATGGAATCCATCGTAAAGGCCAACGACAATGGTAAGATCAAGATCAAAAAGGTAGTAGATAATACAGCGAAAGATGTAGAGATAGAAGTGCAGCTGGCACCCGGTATCTCTCCGGACATCACCATCGATGCACTTTATGCATTCACGGATTGCGAAGTATCCATTTCCCCGAATGCCTGCGTGATCATTGATGAAAAGCCCCGCTTCATCACCGCATCCGAACTCCTGAAGTATGCCACAGATTATACCAAAGAACTGCTGAAGCGGGAACTGGAGATCAAACTGGCAGAGCTGGAAGAGAAATGGCATTATACCTCGCTGGAAAAGATCTTCTTCGAGAAAGGGATCTACAAGGAACTGGAACAAAAGCACAAGGACTGGGAAGCCGTTCTGGTAGCTATTGATAAAGGTTTCGCGCCCTACAAGAAGAACCTCAAACGCGAGATTGCCCGGGAAGATATCCTCAAACTAACGGAGAAGCCCGTACGCAGGATCTATCGCCTGGATATCAATGAACTCACCGAACAGATCAAGGGCATTGAAGCAGAGATCAAAGAAGTAAAAAACAACCTCGCCAACCTCACAGACTATGCCGTTCATTATTATGAAGGCTTACTGAAGAAATACGGCAAAGGTCGCGAACGCAAAACAGAGATCAAGACATTCGATACCATCCAGGTACAGCAGGTAGCCATTGCCAATACCAAGATCTACGTGAACCGTGCAGATGGCTTCATCGGTACTTCCTTAAAGAAGGATGAATTCGTAGCAGATTGTTCTGACCTGGATAACATCATCGTATTCCGCAGGGATGGTAAGATGCTGGTAACAAAGGTGGCAGATAAAACCTTTGTAGGCAAGGATATCATTCACATAGACGTATTCCGCAAAGGAGACGAACGGATGACCTATAATATGATCTACGTGGATAATAAAACAGGCTATAGCTTAGCCAAACGTTTTAATGTAACCGGGATCACGCGCGATAAGGAATACGATCTCACCAAAGGAGAGAAGAATTCCAAAGTGCATTATTTCACTGCCAATCCAAATGGAGAAGCGGAAGTAGTAACCGTACGCCTCAGTCCTAACTGTGCCGCTAAAAAGAAGGAATTTGATTTCTATTTCGAAACCATTCCCATCAAAGGCCGCAGTTCCATGGGTAACGTAGTGACGAAGTACCCGATCAAGAGCGTGAAGTTCAAAGAGAAAGGCGTTTCTACTTTATCCGGTATCAAGATCTGGTATGATGATGCAGTAGGCAGGCTTAACACAGAACAGCGTGGAGTATATGTAGGCAGCTTTGAAGGAGACGATAAGATCCTGGTGTTCTATAAGAACGGTACATACGAACTCACCAACTATGAGATCACCAACCGTTACGAATCCAACGATGCTGTGTATATAGAGAAGTTCAATCCGGAGAAAGTGGTTACTGCCGTTTATTTTGACGCGGATAAGAAGCAGTACAATGCCAAACGTTTCATGATCGAAACGCTGACATTAAATAACAAGTTCCTCTTTATCAAAGAAGGGGCTAATAATCACCTGGAGCTGGTCACCACACAGGCAGAACCAATTGTGCTGCTGAGAACAGGCAAGAAACGTGATCCGGAGGAAGAAGAGATCTCACTGCATGAAACCTTAGAGGTAACCGGCTGGAAAACAGTAGGTACCAAGATTGCCGGGGATGATTTTGTAGATGTAGAATTGCTGGTAGAAGAGGAGGAAGAAGTGCCACCAGAAGATGAAGGCAACGTACAAGGAGAGTTGTTTTAAAGAGATCTATCAAACTGATCATACAATACCGGGCTTCACGTCCGGTATTTTTTTTGTACTTTTGTAACCAAACGGTTTCTAAAGATGAGAAGAGATGTATTCCAGGCGATCGCAGATCCTACCCGCAGAGAGATCATCAGCCTGTTGGCCAATCAATCCCTTAACCTGAATGCGGTAGCGGAGAATTTCGATATTAGCCGTCCGGCAATATCCAAGCATATCCGTATCCTCACAGAGTGTGGCCTGGTAACCATTAAACAGCAGGGGAGGGAGCGTTTCTGCCATGCAGAGTTGCAAAAGTTGAAACAAGTATCAGAATGGGCAGATAAATACCGCGTTTTCTGGACGAAGAAATTAGATGCGCTGGAGGAATTCCTGGAAAAGGAACAAAGTAAAAAGAAACGGAAGTAGCTGAAGAGTGCGACGCAACGGCTGTTGAATAAAGAACAAAAGACGGCTACAAAAGTGTTTTATTTTTTAAGGAAAGAACATTGTACACCCTATCCCTTCTTCTTTTTCTTCGCCTTCTTAGCCGCTTCTTCCGCAGCCTTGGCAGCCTCTTCTTCCTGAATTTCAAAATCCATTTTAGGCTTTACAAAATCAGACCTTTTCTTATCAACAGGCTCACCAACAGGGTATTTATTCAACTGCAACGCATCATGGAAAACCTTCTCCACATGCACCCATTTCCCCGCCTTCCATCTAAAACCTTCATAATCCAGATCAGGAATATAAGTGTATTTCTTCAGCGGCTCATTGGTTTCAGAAATAAGGTGATCAAGGATGATCATATCCATTTCCTTATCGTAGTTCATAGCAGCAACCGCCTCCCGCTTATATTCAATGATGAAACGATTCTTCCCCGGCTTAGGCACCGTATCCTCCGCAAAACTGAAGAAAGGCCCGCCAAACACCGGCTCTCCATTTTTGAACGTGAGCATTTCAATCACTTTCTTCTGACTGGTCTGTGAATTAGCATCCCAGCCAAACAACGTATAAAATTCCGAGTTAAAATAATGCCGTTGCACCATGGCGTAATACAGGCAACCTATCCAGCCCCTGTTATTGGTAACCGTATCCGTGTTCTTCGAGAAATCAGAATTATCGAACAGCGGAAAGAGCTTGACAGAACCATCTTTCGTATTCATCTGTATCACCCCGAAATGCCGGAAAGTACTGTTATCACTTTCCAGCGGCCAGGTAAAGATGCGGAAAGTGCTGTCCTGCGGATATACTTTCGCCACTGTTTTTAAGGAATCGAAAGGGTAGTAGAAGGAGTATTTCGTTTTGAGGGCATTCACCAGCTGCGGAATGAAATAATCATTACGTGCTTCGCGCACACTTTCTTCCTTCCCGTTGATAACATCATAGCTGATAACACGCAGTGAATCCTGCAGATTATCCAGCGTAGCCTTATCCGCCGGAGAGAGGCGTTGTGCCACCGCAGAAAAAGAGAAGAAACAAAGCAGTATGACAAAAAGATGTTTCATAGTAAGGTATAACTTAATATTTCTCGGATTATTGTGTATCCGTCAAAGATCCGAGCGAATCCGCGAAGTGTTCCCAGGAATATAATTGCTTTTGTTCCCTGATAAAACTACTGAAAACATCCGGAGGTTGCGCCAGGAACCGCAGGATCCCATCTGCGATAGCTGTTGCGTCCAGTGCCACTACATAACCCGCTTTCCCATCCGGTACAATTTCCGGGAGGCCACCAACAGCAGTAACCAGCATCGGTTTCTCAAAATGATAAGCCATCTGGGAAATGCCGCTCTGGGTGGCTGTTCTGTAAGGCTGTACAATAAGATCAGCCGCAGAGAAATAGTATTTTACTTCCTCATTCGGGATGAAATCAGAGAATATTTTTACTTTTTCCGTGATCAGGTGATCGTATTTTTTTCTATCCTCATAAAACTCTCCCGCCACCACCAGCTGAAGGTTCTGAATAGCCTGCAAACGCGGGTCTGCAAAAGCTTCCAGCAGTAGATCAAGTCCTTTATAGGCACGGATGAAACCAAAGAAAAGCAGGTACCTGTTATTCGCATCCCAGCCCAGGTGTTGTTTAGCAACAGCAGGAGCAACCGCATCACCAAAGTTATCATAGACAGGGTGCGGGGAATAGGCCACCGGTTTATCCGTAAGCTGTTTGATGTCCGCCAGTACTTCTTTACTGAGAGTGATGAAAGCATCGCACTGGTTCACGAAATAGCGGGTGAATGGTTTATCGCCCGGGCGTTTTTCGTGAGGGATCAGGTTGTGCACGAGGCCTATGATCTGTGAATGTTTATTCTTGCGGATGATATTGGCGATGCTGCCCAAAGCCGGCGCCATAATGGGAAGCCAGTAAGCAATGATCACAATATCCGGCCGTTCTTTTTTGATCTTCCTGCCTGTTTTTAACCAGTTCAGGGGATTCATGGAGTGAATGGTGCGTTGGATGTCAAGTCCTGCCGGCGCGGGGCCATCTGCATATTGCGTTTTGCCGGGGAACATGAAACCCGGGTATTGAAAGGAGAAGGTGTGAATGCTCACCTTATTCCCCTGGTCCGTGAGTTGCCGGGCAAGGCGTTCATTAAAAGAAGCCAGCCCGCCCCGCAAGGGATGGGCCGGACCTATGATCACTATTTTTTTGTTGTGGATCTGCGTCATCTTTCCAATGTTTCTTCCACCAGGTAAGCGTTGCGCTCCGGTGCATTACGGTTCATCATTTCTGCCAGGAAGCCCGTTAGGAAAAGCTGGGAGCCGATGATCAGTAAGAGCATGGCCAGGAAAAAGATCGGTCTTTCCGTCATTTTGTATTGCAGGTAGAAGATCTTTTCGATGGAGAGATAAACTGCGATCAGGAATCCGACGAAGAAGAACAGCGTGCCCAGTGCGCCAAAGAAGTGCATGGGGCGTTTGCCGAACCTGCCTACAAAAGTGATGGAGGCGAGGTCCAGGAACCCGTTCACAAAACGTTCCAGTCCAAATTTGGTGGTACCGTATTTGCGTTTGCGGTGTTCCACCACTTTCTCTCCGATCTTCCGGAAGCCGCTCCACTTGGCGATAACAGGGATGTAGCGATGCATTTCGCCATATACCTCGATCGTTTTTACTACTTTATTCTTGTAGGATTTCAGGCCGCAGTTGAAGTCGTGCAGTTGGATGCCGCTCATTTTAACCGTGGCCCAGTTGAATAATTTAGAAGGAATATTTTTAGTGAGGGTGTTATCGTAACGTACTTTTTTCCAGCCGCTCACGAGATCGAACCCATCTTCTTTGATCATTTTGTAAAGGCCGGGAATTTCATCCGGGCTATCCTGGAGGTCTGCGTCCATGGTGATCACTACATCACCCTGGGCTTTGCGGAAGCCTTCATTTAAAGCGGCGGATTTGCCGTAGTTGCGTTGAAATTTAATGCCTTTGATATTTCGGTTTTCGGTGGAGAGCTGGCGGATCACTTCCCAGGATTCGTCAGTACTGCCATCGTCCACCATCCATACTTCATAGGAATAGTTGTTCTCCTGCATTACACGTGCAATCCAGGCTGCCAGTTCCGGCAGTGATTCTTCTTCGTTTTTTAAAGGAACGATTACGGATATGTCCATTAGTTTATTACTTCTTTTTTGCGATGGCGGCACCAACGAGGGAGGCCAGCACACCGATTAACAGGTCTATAAAAATAACGCCTGCCAGGCCACCAACGAGGAAGAATTTCTCCGCCATTTCCCTGGCCTGGGCTATTTGTTCAGGAGTTGCTCCTTTATTTGCACTCTGCGCCATGGAGGAATCCAGGATCACATCTTTGTAGTCAGGGAACAGTAGAATAAACAGCACGAAGAATAAAGCAAAGATCACCGTGATCACTGCTGTTGTTTTAAACCCGTTGCCAAATACCTGGCCGAAGGTTACATTCGCTTCATTGATCTTGCTGAAGTTCATCGCTCCAAGGATAACGACCAGCACAAAAATAGCTGTAGGCAGCCACTTATAAAGCATGTTGTCCAATGGGATCTTTGCAAACCATTGCAAGGCGAACATAACACATAAGATAATGGCGCCGATCAGGCCGTATGTAATATTGTTAGTCTTCATAATAGGGTATTTAGGATTACAAGTTAAGATAAGATTGTTTGTTATTAAACACCCCCAGCACTTTACCCTTTAATTCCATATTCAGGAGGGGAGAGTTTTTGCTTTTGGAGCCGATGTGCTTATCCGTAAAAGTATAAGTGGTATCCGGCTCAAAGCAGGTGAGGTTAGCCGGTTCCCCTTTGGCAAGGATCACACCCGGGAGGCCAAAGATGCTCCTGGGGGCTGTACTCAGCAATTCCGTGAGTTTCTCCATGCTGAGGTCTGGCAGGGCAGTGCGGAGTGCGCCGAAGCAGCTTTCCAGCCCTATCATGCCATGTTTGGCATATTCAAATTCCACCTGTTTGGCATCCCAGTCCTGCGGCTGGTGGTGGGTGGCGATGCAATCAATGATCCCGTTGCGGATGGCATCTTTGAGGGCCTCCACATCATCCTGGCTGCGAAGGGGAGGATTTACCTTGAGAAAGCTGTTGTAAGTGTTCAGGTCTGCATCTGTAAAGAGCAGATGGTAGGGCGTTACAGAGCAGGTGACCTTGATCCCGTCTGCCTTGGCAGCAGCGATCAGTTCCACACTCTGGCGGGTACTGATACCTGTGAAGTGGATATTGGAATCCGTGTATTTAGCCAGTTCGATATCCCTGCGCAGCATGATCTCTTCTGCGATAGCCGGTTTGCCGGGCATACCCAGTTGGGTGGAAGAGATGCCTTCATGCATAAGACCGTGACCGGAGATGCTGATATCGTCCGGGATCTGTATGATAGTGCCGTTAAAAGCTTTTACGTATTGGAGGGCTTTGAGCATGATGCCGGATGACTGGACTGGTTTGAGTCCGTCAGAGAAGGCAACGGCGCCCGTTTGCCGCATTTCATACATTTCCGCCAGGTTGGTGCCTTCGAGGTTTTTGCTGATGGCGCCGATGGGGAGTACGGTCACTACGCCGTAGCGGGTTTTGCTGAGTACGTATTCTATCTGGGTTTTGGTATATAAGGCCGGTTGTGTGTTGGGCACGATCATCACTGTCGTGAAACCTCCTTTGGCTGCTGCAGTAGCTCCGCTGTTCAGATCTTCCTTGTATTCCTGTCCCGGGTCGCAAAAATGTGCAAAAACGTCCATCCATCCGGCGCTAACGTGAAGATTGTTACCGGAGATCTCTTTCACATTGTCCGCCTGTATGCTTTTGGCGATATCGGCGATGAGTCCGTTTTTTATAAGAATATCTTGCGTTTGCCCGTGAAGAGGGGAGAGAGGTGCTACGATCCTGACGCTTTTGAGTAAAATGTCCATTGCAGATTTTGTTTTATCCCAGTCAGGTGCAAATGTAAGCATTTATGCTATCGTCTGTTCCCTGAAAATGGGATAAAAAGGGGGTGAATAATTTTTATAAATCAAATTAATGTTTACTTTTGCATCCCGTCTTCAATACGGGTACCGGTTTTCGGGACGTAGCGCAGCCCGGTAGCGCGCTTGCATGGGGTGCAAGAGGCCGCTAGTTCGAATCTAGTCGTCCCGACAAGCTTTAAAGGTCATCAGTTTACTGGTGGCCTTTTTTGTTTTCTGCTAAGTGAAATAAATCAGCCCAGCGCTTCACCCTCCATCAGGTTTTTAGTATCCTTCTTATTAAGAATGTAATGTGATTTTTAAATCTAGTTTTATTACTATATGAAAATTTTTATTAGCTGGTCAGGGTTGCTAAGCAAGGAATTAGCAGAAGTATTGAAAAATTGGATACCTAAGGTTATTCAGGCAGCGAAACCGTTTTATTCGCCCGATGATATAAGTAAAGGATCAAGATGGAACAATGATATTACAAAGGAGCTTGAAGACACTAAAGTAGGGTTATTTTGTTTAACGCAAGATAACCTTGAAAGTCCATGGATAATGTTTGAAGCTGGAGCATTGTCTAAAAATGTTGAGAGTTCAAAAGTTTGCCCAATTCTTTTCAATGTTGAGCCTTCTCAAATTGTAGGCCCGCTGATTCAATTTCAGGCAGCGACCAAGTTTGCCAGGGATGAGATTTATAAAACAGTTAGCATGCTCAATGACGAGTTGGGAGAGAATAAACTGAAAACTGCAGATTTAAATGAACAATTTGAAATGTGGTGGCCAAGATTAAAAGAAAATGTGGAAAGGATATTATTTGCTACAAAGCCGACAGTAAAAACAACAAAAAGATCTACAGATGATATTTTGGAAGAGATCTTGCAATTAACAAGAACAGCCAGCATTAATAGAACTTCCGGTATTAACGAACTGGGTGGTATAAAATCTGAAAACTTATCTCCGGTTAGCCGCCTGGTAGCAGAAGAACTTGCAAAAGCCTTTGAAGGGCTTTTTGAGGTAAGTATAGAGTTGAACAACGAAGCTTTTTTTAGAAAACTGAAACGATTATTGATCCCGGTCGAGTATATTGTTAAAAATTCTTTAATGTCTGTTGAAGATAAAGAGGCCCGATTGACAAAACTTTTGCGAAATAGTGATAGGATTAACTTTGAAATAAATAAGCGTGCTATGGAATTGTTATCTGCTGAACTAATTAGAAAAAAGATAGATGGGGATGTGAATTGATAGAGTCTGAAATGAATTCTTTCTTGTTAATTTTTGATTCATGAAAGCCAGGGAAAAGTTATTAAACGACACAGAAGCAGCCATCCTTTTGGGAATTACAAAAGAATTATTATATGCTTATGTGAGAAATACACCCAAAACGAATTTGGGACATACCAGGAGATTGGTATCCACCGTAATGGCCGGAAAAAATTACTTTTCAGAGAAAGAACTTTTAGAATTTGATGCATATCTGAAAGAACCCTGGTCGGATTCAAATAAGACGAGGCCTGCAATTCCTAAGTATATTGAAGAGTATTTAAAAACGGAAATAGGAGGTAAATGCCCAATCACGGGAAAGGGATATCCATTGGACAATGCTCACATTGTAGGATATGCAGAATCATTAAGCCACCATCACCACAATCTGGTACGTGTTGCAAAGGAAGAACATACAAAGGCGGATAATGCTGTTATTTCAAGAGAGTTACTTCAGGAAACAAAGGACAGGCTAATAGAAAGATTGCGTCATCAGTTGAGGACAGACTTGGGAGAGACTACGTCTAAAGCACCACATCCGCACCCGGTGTTTATAGGAAGGGAAGAAAAGTTGGAAGAATTGAACGGAGCGATGGCCTTGAACCGGTTCATTGTGCTGGAAGGGCTGGGAGGCATTGGTAAAACAGAATTGTTATTGAATGCGCTTAAAAATTCACCTCCCGATCATCCGGTGTTATGGATTGACGTTGAAACTGTAGGAAGTGTCACTGACCTGAATATCATATTGATTAATCAGCTAACTCAATTGACAGGGGAACAGGTGGGGAATTCGCTGATTGAAAGCTTACACGGGAAACCTATAATCCTGGTATTTGATAGTTTGGAAAAATTGTTGATCCATCAGCGGGAGGAAACAGAGGCATTTATTCAAAAACTTCTTGTTCAAACTACGGAGTTAAAGATAATTGCCACATGTCAAGTGGACTTATCCTTAATAGATTATCCCAAAAAAGTAATTGGAATAGAAGGTTTGAGCAGAGAGAAGAGCCTTCAGTTGTTGGAAACCCTGATGGCTGACCGGCCTTTACCAATGGGAGAAGAGCAGGCCTGGTTCCTTGAATTTTGTAATGGCCATCCATTATCATTAAAGTTGGTAGTTTCACTGCTTACCTTTTACCAGTCTTCTACAGAGGTGGTGGCACAGCTCACAAAAACAAGTTCTCTCAAACGGCCTATGCTGAAAAAGCATGATAAGTCCAATGCGCTGGATGTATGCCTGTCTACTGTTTATGATATATTAACCGATGAGCAGAAGAAAGCTTTACAGTATTTGCAATTCTTTTCGGGTGGGTTAAATTTGAAGCTGGCAGAATTGCATATTGAAGTGGCTGATCTTTCTGCAAATGTTGCCGCGCTTATGCAATTTTTCTTTGTGGAGATAAAAGAAGATAGGGTATTTGTGGTTAATCCTGTTCGTCCCTTTTTAAAAAGTAAGATGCAGGAAAAATCCTTGTTTGTACAACTGCAAAAGGCGGCTATTACCGATATTTTACGTATAGGTTGGGTGGTGAATAATCATTCTGCCAGGAATAAGGATAACCTTTCCTTTGGGTTTAGATGGAACGATGAAGAATTGACCAATCTGTTGGAGGTGTTTCGTATAACACAGGAAGAGCTTAATATTTCCAAAGAAGGTCAAGGCCCGGAAAAACGTAAAGAATATCTTGGTTTTATCGTAAGCATAAGTGAATTATTAGGAAAATATTTTTTTTCGCGAGGCTTTTTTAAGTATGGAATATTGTTGAATAAAGCGGGTATCACGGCCAATATTGAGTTAGGTAATCTTGAAGAGGCTGCTGATAATTACCTTGCAATGGCAGCCTTTCAATCCAGGCAGTTTGATAGCGAAGCGCATGAGGAAACAGTAAAAGAGTTAAATGAACTCGCACAAACGACCGGTAATTTTGTTATCCAGATAAGGGCAACCCAGGCTCAGTCGGCCCTTGAGCTTGATAAAGAGAACTATGAAGCTGCCCTTGACTTGTATAAAAAAACACTGCATCTTTTAGAGGAAGGGGTGAACAATAATATGCTTAGCAATAAGTTTACCAGTATAGCCGATTACTATAAGGATACAATGAAAGGTGAAATTGCTGTGGTCTATTGGCGCATGGATGAGACTCAGAAAGCTATTACACAGTTTGAAGAGATACTTCCGGCTATAGAAGGATATTTTTCAGAAGACAATAGGTTAGCTTACCTGAATTCATATGCTAATTGCCTTTGTGAGGCAGGCCGTGAGCAGGAAGGCTTCCCTTATCTTTTTAGAACGATAGAGGGATTTAAGCGCATTGGACAAATGGAATACATCGGTAATTCTATTTGGAAACTAGGGGCGCATGTTGATAAATATCCTGAACTGGCCACCCATCCGTCTTTGGATAAAGAGGCTTTTGAATTGGCACTGGAGGGGCTTATGTATCCGATTTTAGAATACTTTGAGCGATTGTCCGCCACATATAGTAAACAGTGGGCTGTCAACAACCTACCCGGAATTTTGTCAACAAAACTATTTTATATCATGAGGGTTATTTGTCTGACTCCACACGAGCGGATCTTATCAGAATGGGTACGCAACCTGATTAAGGGGCTACCCAGAATGTCTGAAATAAACGCATTTTCTGTGACGTTGAATCTTTGCAAAATTCTGGGAGGGGTGCAGGACTGGAAGGATTCTCCCGAACATGTACCCAAGATAATCCTGTCGATCCTGGGAAGCTGCTTTTTATTAAATGGAGAGAAAGGATTGGAAAGTTCTAGCAGAGTTTTTCAGTGGCTGGCTTTTTGGATGAGACATGTTAACCTTGATCCGTCAGCTACGGCGGAGGAATTGTGGGATAAGGCTAAGTTCTTGCATCCAGTGGAAAAATAGTACTCATTGATTTGAAGATATTTATATAAAACTATTCATGATAAAAAACACCATTTTAACCACATTACTCACCTCAACGCTACTAACAGCACTAGCGCAAAGCAATGTAACGATCGAAGCCCGGATCAAAGACCTGCCTGCCGGTCAGACCATCTATTTAACATCACTCGCCGCTCCGACGAAGGACTCTGCTGTTACTACATCCGGAGGCTTTACGATCAGCACCCATGTAAAACCCGGTGACGCGAATGGTTACATACTGCAGATCGGCAGGACCTACAACAATGACAATGGAATGTTCGTATATCTCGATGAAGGAAAGGTACTCATCGATGGCAATGGCCCCGGATTTAAAGACGCCAAAGCAACCGGCACTACCGCACAGAATGATTTCAACAGCTTCTTTGCAGAGATGGAGAAAGCACCGCAGCTAAACGCCGCAAAGAGTTGTATGAGAAATCGGGTAAACTGTCCAAAAGAGACTCCGTTGCTTACCGGACCCTGCAGCCCGAACTGCAGCAAATGCGGGAAGCAGAGTTGGTATACAAGATCAATTGGGTGAAGGACCATCCGTCTTCCCCCATCAGCGCCTACCTGATCACGAACCTGGGTCGTGATATAAAGCCTGCGGAAAAGGAAGCGTTATACAATTCTCTGGACGGATCCGCCCGGAACAACGGACCGGCGAAGGAACTGGCGAAGGAATTCCGCGCAGCCAAAGCCGCCGTAATAGGAAAAGCTGCTCCGCTCTTTACACAGAACGATACGATCGGCAAAGCCGTAAACCTCGCCGATTTCAAAGGGAAATATGTACTGGTGGATTTCTGGGCAAGCTGGTGTGTACCCTGCCGCGCTGAGAATCCGAATGTGGTGAAAGCATTCAAACAATATCAATCCAGGAACTTCACCGTGCTCGGCGTTGCTTTCGAGCAGCCGGACGATAAGGACAAATGGATGAAAGCCATTCACGACGATAAACTAACCTGGACGCATGTATCCGATCTCAGTTTTTGGGATAATGCTGCAGGCCAGTTGTACGGCATCCGCTCAATCCCTACCAACGTGCTCATAGGGCCGGATGGCATCATCGTAGACAAGAACCTCCGCGGAGAAAAACTGTTCATGAAGCTGAAGGAATTGTTAGGCCCTGCCTCCGCCGAAGAGTAATTGCCAACCCATCAATATCCCGACAGTAAAAAACTATAATCTTTATCCATAACCATTTGAAGATATTCATCAAAGCTGCCCGCAATTACTTTGAAGCTATCGGGATCATGAAGGTAGCGGACAACCTGACCTCGCGTGCCTCCGGGCAGAGGATTGAAATCAAGATAAAGCATGGAAGTCCCACCATTATTCACACAATAAGAGAAACATAACCAACGGTCCATATCTACATCCGGATCAATACCTGGTTCTACTAATCCAGGCATGCTTTCAAAATGCTCTCCATACGTTTCGCGAATGCTCTTATTGAAATCACTTCCTTCCAGTATCTGTTCAACAGACCTCAAATAATAGGGGTATTCAGTAAGATCAACTTCAGCACCAAATATCAGTACGAAGATATCCTGATCTCCATAATGCTGCCCATAGGTTCCATTTATCTGCATTAAGAGTTGTAATAAGGAATCCGGGCATTCCGGATATTGATCTTTCAACCTGGCTATTTGACTATCCATAGCCCCATAGGCATATGACAAGGCTTTTTTGTCATCTTCGGACAAATGTGTCTGTAAGCCATTTAAATACTGTTGTATGATATTCTTATTTTCCATATGGTCTTTTTTGTTACTTATCGCGGCGCGGTGAACCAGCTACCACTCTTAGCCAATATCCTATCCACTTTTCAGAAAACAGCGCAGTATATTTAGTTAAGTTAACTAAAACTTCCACATTATGAAAACGAACCCGATCCTCGCCAGGCTACTGGCTGGCAGCTGCATGTTTGCCCTTATCAGCTGCACAAAAAATCAGAACACCCCGGCAATTGAAAACCCAGGCACGGTTAACAATACTTCCGGAAATTTAAACCTGCTTTCCACCTTATGGGATGGAGATGCAGCCCTTGGTGCTTCCAATGTTTGGAAAACAGTTAATTATGAAGGCAGTGGCACTATTACAGTAGAAACAGATCCTGCCTATGGTGCTGTCTGGA
The DNA here is from genome assembly GCF_009647655.1 of Chitinophaga sp. SYP-B3965. Classification (GTDB taxonomy): domain Bacteria; phylum Bacteroidota; class Bacteroidia; order Chitinophagales; family Chitinophagaceae; genus Chitinophaga. Next base: position 779,623 of record NZ_WJFD01000001.1, read on the forward strand.
AATTCTACAAACCTGCCGGAAGCCATCGCACAGAAGGCCATGGTGCCGAAAATTACCAGGCATTGGATGGAGATGATATCTACATTGGCTGGCGGTCAAAATTAGTTATGCCCATGGATCTGAGGACCAACGCCTTATTTCAATGGAAAGCTTATGGATCCGGGCAGCCCATGACACAGAACTATCCTATTGTATTAAAAACCACTGAAACAGGCATTCTTGAGTTATGGCATTTTGCGCCGGGCAAAATAGGCACAGCATTATGGTCTGCGCCTTTAACCGTAAATATTTGGAACAGTATGGTGATGCGGATTAAAGTATCCAGGGATGGTGCTGTTGGCTTCATCGAGTTCTGGTATAACGGAATAAAACAAACACTCGTGAATGGAACGCAACGTTATCCTGCACGTACACTCGATGCGGACTATTGCGATCCCAAATTTGGTGCATATGGTGGTGATGCCGGTACTGTAACGAACTACGTACATGCTTTAAAGATCGGGTCTGCTTATGCAGATGTTGCACCTGTTGAAGCATTAAAAGCGCAGCTGTTTAAGAATTGCAGCTACGGTGGATGGGCGGCTTCATTTGAAATTGGTGATTATACTGCCGTAGACATTGCTGCGAAAGGAGGTATCAACAATGATGCCTCCTCTATTAAAATACCTGCCGGGCTTAAAGTCACTTTATATGATGGCGATAATTTCACCGGGAGTTCGCTTGTGTTAACAGGTAGTGTGAATGTCAGCTGCCTCAGTAGTAATAGTTTTAACGATAAAACTTCTTCTCTTAAAGTAAGTGCTAATTAGAATAGAAAGGCCATCTGAGAAATCTGATGGCCTTTGTTAATGCTGCAGGGAATTATTTTTTACATAAGTTAAAATCGGTTATATTCAATATATAGTTAGCCTTAACATGATAAGAACACTTATAATCTTCAAAAGTATAAGTCATGTTTAAAACATACTTTAAAATAGCCTGGCGTACCGCCCTCCGCAACCGTAGTTTTACCGCCATCAGCCTGGGTAGCCTGGTATTGGGAATTACCCTGTTCTTCCTCATCAGCCTGTGGGTGAAAGATGAGATGGGATACGATGACCAATTTGTCGATCAGGAACAGGTATGCCGCCTGGAATCCGATCTGATCCGGCCCGATGGCAGGGTCAGTAAAACGAGTTCTGTTGGCTGGCCTGTAGGCAATACATTAAAGGCGCAATACCCCGAAATAGAACATCTCACCTACCTCAGGGACTGGAACCCGATCGTGAAACTGAAAGAGACCCGCTTTTATGAAGATGCTATGTATGCTGATGAGCAATTCTTTTCTGTGTTCGGTTACCAGCTGCAGGAAGGTAATCCTGCTACTGCGCTGAAGCAACCTTACAGTGTGGTCATTACAGAAGATATTAAAGAGAAATACTTTGGTAAAGAAGAAGCATTGGGAAAGGTGCTGATGGTGAATGATACTATTCCTTACAATGTGACCGGGGTCTTTGCTGAATTGCCCACTAACTCCCACCTTCGTTTTGATATGATCGGTTCTTTTTCTTCCATATGCAGCCTCAATCCGGGGATGTGCGAAGAAGAATTCGCAGATGGCTGGTTTAATGTCAATGTATACAATTATGTAAGGCTGAGTAAAAATACAACTCCGGCTGCCACTACCGCCAGGATCAAAAACCTGGTGCAGGTAGCAGGTAAAGCAGCCGTTGCAAAAAGTGGTTTTAAAACAAACATTTCTCTGCGTTCTGTAAAAGATATTTACCTGTATTCTGGTATGTCTACCGGCCAGGGAACCGTAGGGAATTATAAGACGATCCGGCTCTTCCTGGCCATCGGTATTTTCATCCTGCTCATTGCCTGCCTCAATTTTATCAACCTGTCTACAGCCCGTTCTGTTGAGCGCGCCAAAGAGATCGGGATACAAAAAGTATTGGGCAACGATCGTAAGCGGCTCATTTTACAATTCCTTACCGAGGCTGCTGTATTATGCAGTATCGCCGCTGTCATCAGTATCGTATTGATGATTGCGCTGCTTCCTGTCTTCAACGCCTTTGCCGGCAAATCATTTACCATTTCCTCTCTGCTCACCCTGAAAAATGGTTTGCTGCTTTCAGGCATCATTGTGGTGCTCGTACCCCTGGCAGGCTTTTACCCCGCCTGGGTATTGTCTTCCTTTAAACCTATCAAAGTATTAAAAGGAAATTTTTCCCATACAGCCTCCGGCGCCCTTCTGAGAAAATCACTGGTTGTATTGCAATTCGTTATCTCAGCCGGCTTCATCATGTGTACGCTCATTATGTGGAAACAAATGAAGTACATGCAGGAGCAGGACCTGGGATTCAATAAAGACAACATGCTCGTGATCGATGCTATAAAAGTACCCTGGACGTTACGCCATGAAAAAGCCGGTGTGTTCAAATCCGAACTGCTCCGCAAATCAGGCATCACCCAAATGACCGCTGCCGGTGCCATACCAGGCAGGTCCGGCTGGGCCGGGCAATTTGCCTACCCGGAGGGCAAAACCAAAGAACAGGCCACCATCGTAGAATATATAGCTACTGACCAGGATTATGTAAAGACCGTTGGTCTGCCCCTGGTGGCTGGTCGTGATTTCCTGCCCAACAGTGAAGCAGATGAGAAAGAAGCCTTTATCATCAATGAAGCAGCCGTGAAAACATTTGGCTGGGGCAGCGCACAAAATGCCCTGGGCAAAAAGCTGACCACCTCAGGAAAAGATGGCATCGTAGTGGGTGTGCTGAAAGATTATCATCAGCATGGATTGCAAACAACCATCAACCCGGTAGTATTAAGCCCTGTACCGTTTTATATTCTTTTTGCCATGCGTTATCAGGACATTAGCCCTGCACAGGCTGTGGCCAATGTAAAAGCGGTATGGGATGATGTATACAAGGGTTATCCCCTTGAATACCGGTTTATGGATGAAGATTTTCAACGCCAGTACAGCAAGGAAAACAAACTGCGCAGCTTTTTCAACATTGCCGCCGGCCTTTCTGTGATCATTGGCTGCCTGGGCTTATTGGGCCTCATCATTTATACAACCCAGAAAAGAATACGTGAAATTGGTATCCGAAAAGTATTGGGAGCAGGCATTGGTGGCATCGTGGCGCTCTTGTCTGTTGATCTCCTGAAGCTTGTAGGGATTGCCATCATACTGGCTGTTCCCATTGCCTGGTGGACGATGCACAACTGGTTGCAAGGCTTTGCCTATCGCACTGAGATTAGCTGGCAGGTATTTGTATTATCTGCTGCCGCAGCCTTATTCATAGCTATGTTCACGATCAGCTTTCAGGCTATTCGTGCTGCATTGATGAATCCGGTGAAGAGTTTAGGGACCTGGTAGGGAGTATTCCGGGTGGCCTCTTCCTAATTCAAAGATTTCTGATACTTATAAGGCGACAGGGATGTCTTCTTCTTAAAAACCTTACTAAACGACTGCGGGTGTTCAAAACCTAATTGAAAGGCCACCTCCGCTACAGACATACGCCCACCAGCCAGGAACTCTTTTGCTTTCTCAATCAGTTTCTGATGAATGTGTTGCTGTGTGTTAAGCCCTGTCAGATTCCTCAGCATATCGCTCAGGTAACCCGGGGACATGGCCAGGTGATCCGCAATGGCTTTCACCGTAGGAGGCCCTTCCTGCAATGCTTTGCCGCTATCAAAATACACCTCCAGGAAACCTTCCATTTTAATTAACAGGTCGTCATTGACCGGTTTTCGGGTAATGAACTGGCGATTGAAGAACCGCTCACAATTATTTAGCAATAGTTCAATATAATTGATCACAACTTTCTGGCTGATGTTATCAATTCGTTCCTGCATCTCCATACGGATGTTGTCAAATATAGACAGAACAATATCCCGCTCCTTGTTCGATAATTGCAGCGCTTCATTAGTGGCATAAGAAAAGTATCCATATTGTTTAATAGTGGAAGCCAATGCAGAACCTTTTAAAAAATCCGGGTGGATCAGCAGTGTGATGCCCTCACATTCTTCTTCATAACCGTTGGAAGCCATGAGATGATTAGGCGCAATGAAACTTAAGCCGCCACCATCAAAATCATAATATTGCTGGCCATATTTGATAGACCCTGTGAAAGAGCTTTTATACGAGATCTGATAGAAATTCAGCATCACTCCCTGGGCCAGGTCTTCAGGAGCTTCAGTAGCCTCATAAAAATTGCTCAAAGTAATTAATGGATGCAGTGGCGCAGCAAGCCCTAGTACTTTATTGAGTTCCCCGAGGGAGTTGAATATACGTGGTGCATGCTTCCTTTTCATACAATGAATTTACGAATAAACCCAAACGTTACTTCACATGCCGTTTATCCCACCAAAGAGCCAGGAGAATGAACAAAGCACCCGCTCCTTCCCAGGCAGCTGCCGGGATAAAAGCCTGAGGAGCTCTTCCAATGCATACAAGCACCAAAAATCCAAGGCACATCACCATCCGCGCAAAAATCAGGTATGCTTTAAAACGGTCCCATTTTTTCAGCACACCGTAAATGTAAATGATCCCGACGTAGATGGCTGATAAGGAGCCAGAGCCGAATAAACCAGGAATAACACTGTCTGCTGGCAAAGAAGACGCTGTTATTCCCATCATGCTATATTGGGCATCAGGATTGATCAGCCCCATCAAACCCAGAAAAAATCCTAACGCACCGAGCAGTATTACCACCACATCAGATGGTTTCCATTTCATTTTCATGATATCTTATTGAGAACTATCGGGCAAAGGTCCTGAATGGAGAGAAGGATTTATAAGCCAAACCATGGAAGTACTTAGCCAAAATGAGAGAATTGCAAGCTTTAAACCCACCTCCCGGCAATCAGTAAACACCCTCTTATAGATTGTTAAAATATTTAATATTTATATTAAATATACTATATTGCCGCCAAATTTAAACCATGAAAAAGAGAACTTCCCTATTCCTTTTATTATTGTCTTTACATTTTACTGCTTTTTGTCAAACAGAATCTTCCCTCATGGGAAAATGGATATTCAAAGATGTCTCTAATAAAGAGAAGATGGATGCTGCCAGTCTGAATATGCTGACTCAGATCTTTGGCAGCTTTTCCGTAGATCTTAAATCTGATCATCACTTTAAAATAGTGATGGGGAAAGAACAGGAAGGCACCTGGAGTTATTCCGAAGCAGACAAGAAGTTAACCTTAACACCCAATACAGGCAACGCATCTGTAGTAACAGTAAACCAGCCCGATGCTAATACAATGGAGTTTGCTTTTGACAAGAATAAAGCGTTGCTTCTTCAAAAAACCACTTCTTCAACAGAGGATAACACAGAAACATCACCAAAATCTCAAACACTCGCAGCAGCTTCTTCAGAGCAGCTTTGCATGAAATGGTATTTTCAGGGCAGAGAGAAGCCTAATACTTCCAAAGAACTACTGGAAACCAGTAACAAAATGTTCAGGGGTACTTTTTTTGAATTCAAACAAAACAAAACATATCATCTTAAACTGGGTGAAATTGCGGAAGAAGATGGCACATGGGCTTTAGAGGATGGTAATACCAGCCTGGTGCTTTCTGCAGACGGTAATAAAAAGTACTGGCAGATCAAAAGCATCAGCAGTACTACGCTGGTATTGGTTAAAAAAAATACAGAAGAAACCTGGACATTTAGCACCACATTATAGAAGTAAGATTGTCAAAAGTAATTGGTCCGGTTTTATTTGGGGCCGCAACAGGCCAATAGTTCGAATCTGGTCGTCCCGGCAAGCTTTAAGGTCATCTGAGAAATCGGGTGGCCTTTTTTGTTTTAGCGTGTCTTAATTTTCCCGTTTACCTCCTCACACTACCACCCCCTTCACTTAAATTTGCGGGCACGCCTTTTTTTATTACTTCAGGAATGCCTGCAAATAACCGCTCTTTACCAGAAAAGCTTTATGGTCCTTAATATCCAGGATCTCCTTTACGGCTTGCTTTTTATCCGCAGCTTTATTGAAGTACTGCTGTGTTATCTTATATCCCATCCAATACCCGAGGTCGTTGGGCCGGTCATCTTTTCCCGAAATACCATATAGCCAGTCTTTATAGTCAGTGCTATCCATTCTGGTTATAAATTCCCTGCATAATCTCGTTTCGTTTTTGTTCCCGTATTCCATGGCTTTCTTATTGATATTTTCGCCGGATATCAATTCTCCCAGGAAGTCGGCACTGCCTTCAATAATGGATTGTTCCAGGAGCGTTGGATTTTCCATCCAATTCTTTTGCTGGAAATGAATTAATTCATGCGCTACGATGAAAGGTATATTATTGATATCCGTTTGCATTTCGGCCCCGATGAATACGCCTTCCTCGTTAAATGTTCCGCCTGAATTATAGGCCCCTATCACAAAATAGACGGCAGGATACCGGGCTGGGGGGTACCAGTATTTTAATGCATAGAAAGTGCTGCGGCATTGTTTTTCCTTTGCTTTCATCTGCAAAGTGATCGGCCTCACTTTCTCGTAATCAGCATATCGTTTTTTCACCACTTTCATCAAATTCTCCGCATTCCTGATCCTGTTCTGAGTAAAGCCTTTAACACCAGCGCTTCCTATATCAAGATAAGCGCTGCCGAAAGGGTTTGTAGTACTGTCCTTTTGAAATTGGTCAAATGCCTTCCAGAAATTGTCGATGTCTTTCGTTAGAAAAACGGAGCTGTCCGGGTTGTTGGAAAAAGCCACCTGGGCATGAGCAGCATTTACAATGAAAATAGTTAACAACGTTGCGTAATACTTTAGCATGAGCGGTTAATTTTAATATTTTATGCTTTCGTTTTATAAATAAACAAATTTTATCCGCTTTAAAAGGCAGAAAAAAAGGCTTGATAAGTACTAAGTTTGAAATATATCCAGACATCATACTTGTAAGTACAAAAAGACTTACACCCATTTATATAAATTGGATAATGCTTAGCCAACCTCCCAAAAGCAAGGTGGAAGTATCCTTAAGTTGACAAAGCAAGTATAGACCGTCCATATAAAGGAGACGTTTCGCTATTTCGGGTGAATAGTGTTCATGATGATTTGATTGTCAAATAATTGCACCATTTCATTTGCCGTGAATGAGCATATAAATCAAAAAAATAATGAATCAATCCTGGAAATAAGGAATTTTGGTTCGAATTTAATCGTCCAAACAAGCTTTAAGGTCATCAGTTTACTGGTGGCCTTTTTTGTTTTAGTAATATTAGGATGGAAAATTCATTTCTCAACCTTAGCAAGCTTGTACGCCGTTTCAATATTATTTTGAATGGCTTTCGATATACGCTCTTTACCTTCCGCTTCATTGATGTCGATACCGCAAAAGGTACTACCGTAAGATTTTGCATGCAGGGACAAGTAATAGATCCCGGCAACCTGTATGGCCAAAAAAGCCCGAATATCTATTGCAGCATCTTTGAAGTCTTTATCTAAAATGGCAAGTACCTTTTCACCTGTTTCTTCTCTCTGGTCCGATACGCTCCGTAAAACTTTATTTTTTACCCCCAATCCCCAATGGATGATCTTTTGCTGGGCTTTATCCTTCAACAGGATATCAAATTGCGCTTGTAAAATGGCATTTATTGCAGCTTTCCCCAGATCGCCTGGATTTTGAACTATATGGTTGATCATTTTCTTCGCGTCTGATTTCCAGAAGTCCTTTTCAATAAGGTAGGTTTCTATCAGGTTATCCAGGCTTCCGAAATAGGTATAGATCAGTTTTCTGTCTAATCCGGCTTCCCTGGCAATATTGACTGCATTGAGCCCGGGATAGCCCTTTTTTTGCAGCACTTTCCCTACAGCAATAACAAGTCTTTTCATGGAACGCGCTTTTTCCCGAAGAGGTCCGGAAGCTATTTTTCTGGATTTCTGCTCCTTAATTTTGAGTGCCGCTTTCTTCTTTTTTGCCATTGTTTCCCTGGTTGAGACCTCTGTAAATTGTAACTTTTTAGGGATAAATTCAAATGCATTAAAACATATGGTTTTAAAAAACGAAAGAATGTTTTAATAAAAGTGTTCTTGCTCTGAGTGGCATTTGAAATATTGACTGTTGATTGGGGTTCGAATTGATCTGGATGTATGTGCCCTGATCAAACAAATTGATACCCTGAAGCTCAAAATAACTTTTCCATTTAGCAGGAGTGTATTTTACTTTACAATCCATAAAACCATTAGTGATCGAATGTTGCAAGGATTGCCTATAGGAGGTGAAATTATAAGTTACTCCGTATAATACCTGTTCGGTCAGGTTGTGCTGCCATTCCGCTTTAATCTTTTCGAAGCGGGTAGTGTTTTTAGTAGCGTAATCAGACGCATTAATGAATTGCCCTGCCTCTCCGGTAACCGAAAGCGTTGCTGCAGCAAACAATTTTTTTCTTGCTGTAACTGATAGGTTCATGCTGGTGGAACGGAATGGTGAAATTTGATCATTGTAAAAGATGTTGCCTTTTTGCAAACTTATATTGCCAAAAGCGGAAACATTGATAGAAAGGAAGAAAATATATTTTGATATGTTCGCACTTAGCGCATATTTGTCTGTGTTGTTTTTAAGATCAATAGCTATTGATCTCGTAAGGCCACTATCAATTGTATATGCAGTAATAAAGTTTTGTTGAGTTCTGTCGTAGAGGAGATTCAGGTTATAAAAGAACATCTTTAATGGCTTTCGGTAGGAATACCTGGCGCCAAATGAAACAATATCCGTTTTCGGCAGGGGAGTGTTATTATAGTTATACTGCCTGTAATTAACCAGTATGGCTCCCGGATAAATATCATTGATCTGGCCAAACGTTGTTTGTTGTGTGTGTCGGAAATTCGATTCACCATACTTGCCCATGCTTTTCCGAAATTCAACTATAGGATTGAACAAAAGGTACTTGTTTCCCTTAGAAGTGTAATGAATAAAGCTGTAGGTCGGGCTCGTTTCGATGCTGACAGATCCTTTTTTAAAGAGATAAATGGCCGAAGCCTTGCTGAAAAAATACAAATTATTAAATGTGACATCATTTTTAAACTGGCTGCCGGCATGTTTTATTACATTGGCGCTATCTGTGAAAAATAGATCCGAGTTTAGTTCATTCCGTTCATAAGAAACTCCCAGGGAAGCGGAAAGAACAAACTGATTAAATTTTGCTTTGTATGTTGCCGATTGGTTGATAAAAACATTTTTGGTATGTGCCTGCTGCTCCAGCATAATTTCTCCCTGTATACCTGGAGTTAGCGCTAAGTTTTCATCCAGCTTGCTATACTGCACTACCGAGTTATACTGAAGCAGGTTATTCTTTCCTAATGCCTTTACAAGGGTAGTTTCGTTGCTTAGGGATGAATGATCAGTGGGTTGGCGCTGTGTAAAATCCTGTCCATTTTGGACCATGCTCCCTTCTCTGTCCCATTTAGGGAGATCTAATTTGGTCACGGATATTAAATATACCGACTTGCTGTTTTTTTCGATCTGTGAATGGATCTGCCAATGATTGAGATTAAATACATTATGCTGTATCTCATCATAACCTATTGTATCAGCATTGGGAAGAATATAAGAAACCTGGTTACTGTAGTTATATTTGCGCTTTAGCTGAAGTGTGGAAACATTTAAGCGAAAAGACCAGTCATCTGTGAACTTGAGTAATGTGTTGATGTTCGCTGTATTGTCGTTATTCATTAAGTAGTATTTCTCCGCTATACCAGGCAATGTTTCATTCTCCATGGAAAGGTAGGGGTGGGGACTCATTAGTGTTGATTCATTGCCGTTTGACGATACACCGATGTCAGCATTTTCGTTTTCCAGGTTCTCCCCAATATTATTGGTTTTGAGGTTATTAATGCTCTTTATCTGCTTCTTAAAAATGAGATTATTCAATTGTGCGCTATAAGCTTTATTGCCCAGGCCAATATCACCCGTGTTAATAGTCGTAGTGCGGGCATTATCAGTTAGCTTAAGGTTTAACGAAACATTATTGGCAACTACATATCCGTTCAGCGCTTTTATGGGCTGGTCACGCTCAATTACCTGTACCTGCTCCACAGCTTCCACAGGTACATTATTGGTGGCAAGCCTGTATTTACCACCTAAAAGATTGTCCCCGTCGATATAGATATTATTAATGCGTTTCCCATTGTAGCTGATGGCACCCTTATCGTCCACCTGCAAGCCGGGTAATCTGCCGATCAGATCAGCAATTACCCGATCATTTTTATCAGCAAATGCCTTTACATTATATTTTAACGTATCACTGTCCAGCGATATCTTACTATCCGATCTTATGACTACTTCCTGTAATTGCCTGGCTGTTTTTCTTAAAGTTATTACGTATTGTTCGTTGGGTATTGAGAGCGGTAGAATAAATTGTTGGTAACCCAGGGCGGTTACTTTGATAGCAAGATGCTCATCCGTATTTGGAAATATGCAATTGAAGATCCCCTTATGATTGGTTCTTTCAAAAGTAATACCTGCTCCATCTTTGTTGATGATAGTTACAGATGCTCCGATAACCGGGCTGCCAACGCTATCTTTTACTAAACCATGTACGGTTTGGGTGGTTTGCGCAAAGAGCAGAGAGGAGGAGCATAGCAGAAAAAAAAGTAAGAACAGGTGCCTTGTGTACAAGCCGTTATAAGCTTAGTTTGTTAACTCCAGTGGGTAATTTATTGTCAATTTTTTACGGGGTGTCCCCTGGGTGTCCCCTTGAACAGTTACCTTATCTATTGTGATATCAGTTCCACTATTTCCATCTATGTTTAAATTTTCCCGCCAGGCCTTTTCCATGCGATTATATTCTTTAGTGGTAGTAACAATAGCGTCCAAAGGAGGTTCCAGGGAAATATTGTTGGGGAGCGAGCCGTCTGATACTATTTTTGTGCAGGTGAATCTTATTCTTTGGCTGGCGTCATAGGCTTCCAGGATTAAGCCGGGCAGGCCCTGCAATTTCCATGGACCAAAATTTACCGGAATATCAGTTGTGAACCAGGCGGTATATTTCCGGCCTTTGCATATACCCGTAGCCTTTTGGCAGGTATAGCCCAGTAATGTCCTGGTGTCTTTTTCAATCTGCCAGTTGATCTTTTCAAGCGCCTCCGCTATCAGATAGTCATTTTCACTAAAAAGCTTACTTATATAAATGGCTTTCTCATTTTCTGAGGTGTATATCTTCTCTGTAGTGGAGGGTACCAGAAGTCCCATATTGATCGCGTCGCTACCCGCTTTAGCGGCAGCTTCCATTTGCGCTGTATGGATGGAATCCTGCAGCTGCTTTGTGTAGCTTCTATACACACTTCTTTGGTCGTTAAATGCCATCTGAAAATCTTCCTCCCAGATCCGCCGTGCATTCGTCGTATCACGAGTGTGGGAAAAGTGATAATAGGCAACGCCTGATACCCCGGCGTTATTACTAAACGAACAAAAAAGGAATAATAATGATACCGGTACGGTAAACTTTATATAGTGCAGCATACATTCTTAATTGGTGAATTAAATACCCCAGGGTAATCCCCGGGGTATTTAATTAAGCGAAAACCCATTATTTCATTAGAAGCAACCGCCACCCGCATTCGCATAACCGCAGGCGTAGTTATACGCTGTTTGCTGGAATTCAGAATTGGGCATGGCATTTCCTCCAGACACATACACCGTCAGCGATCCGCCGCAGTTGTCATAAAATGTAAAGGCCATTTGCCGGCGGAATGCACTTTCGTCACCTTTAATTACGATAAACTTGGTTTTGCCTTCGGAAACCTTTGTTGCCGCTGCTTTCGTTGCCTTCGGGGTTTCTTTTGAAGCAGGGGTACCAGCATAAGCGCCAATAGCCACAAACGAGCATAATAATGCGATAGATAAACGTTTCATTTTTGTTTTTTTTGATGAATAAAAAAGCGGAGCTGATATATCCGGATGCTTTATCCGGTATACTCTTTTATGGATGGCCATCGGTGTATTTCCTGTAGCAAATGTAGAATCAGTCTTTCAGATTTCAAAATTTAATTCTCACTAGTGTGATTTATATTCCATGTTCCGTGCAGTTTACTGTTGGATTAGAAATAACCCAATCTGACCGCCTTATTTCAATGGAAAGCTTATGGATCAGGACCTGTTGAACCATTAAAAGCACAGCTATTTAAGAATTGCAGCTACGGCGGATGGGCCGCATCATTTGAAATTGGTGATTATACCGCCGCAGACCTTGCTGCGAAAGGAGGGATAAACAATGATGCCTCCTCTATTAAAATACCTGGATTGAAAAAGGTCATCTCGAAAGAGATGACCTTTTATTCATGTATTTTTTTCACCCGCATACCTAAGAACCCCCCTAATCTTTATATATCACGTATTTCTTACGCATCTTTTTGTAATTGCTCAGTCCCGGTTCCCATGTTTTACGGATCTCCTCTTCAGAAACGCCGTCGATGATCTGTTGCCTGATTAAGCCGGAGCCTATCTGTATTTCGATGTTATTCATTTCCTTACTTTGCTTTGAATCGAAGAACTTTTCTTTTTGCGGCGATGCTTTATATAACTCCATGATCCATTGCAGGTTTATCTTTTTGCTTTTCAGCAGCAGATTTACATCATAGTTCCTCAGGTCTAGACCATAACAAACCTGGTCAGCAAACAATGGTGTTTCAGCCATGCCTTTTATGCCCGTAGGAGTATAGGAGAATGAATATTTTTCTTTGAAATAGGGTGCCCCAATAACTGTAAACGGATAATAAGTGCCGCGCCCATGATTTACATATATTCCTTCAAACATACAGGTGGAAGGATACAGCATGATCGCCTGCTGTGTGTTAAGATTGGGTGATGGCTTTGTCGGCAGCGTATAATACATGCTATGATTGTAATTGGCAACCGGTATAATTTTCAGCTGACATTTTACCTTGTTCGTCAGCCATCCTTCGCCATTCGCCATCTTTGCAAACTCTGCTACAGTTAATCCATGCGACATAGGGATGGGAAACATACCTATCCCCGATTTATATTTCATATCCAGTACCGGCCCGTCTATCAAATAAGCATTAGGATTGGGACGGTCGAGGATCATTAGTTCTTTTTTACTTTCCGCACAGGCTTCCATCAGTCTCGACAGCGCATTGATATTGGTGTAAAAGCGAACACCAACATCCTGCACATCGTAGATCAAAATATCTACATCTGCCAGGTCTTCTTTGGTTGGCTTATTCTTTTTTCCATATAAAGAAACGATGGATATGCCTGTTTTTTGATCTTTTTCATCAGCCACTTCCATACCTGCACTGGCATTGCCCCGAAAACCATGTTCAGGCCCGAAAACTTTTACGATATTAACGCCGCGCGATTGCAGGCTGTCCACCAAATGCCTGTTGCCTATGATCGAAGTTTGATTAGCAAGTATGGCTACACGCTTTCCTTTCAGATAAGGCAAATATTTTTCTGTTTGATCAGCACCGGTTTTGATCGAATCTTTTTTATTACTAACAGCAGCTTCTTTTTGCTGCGAAGGATTTTTATAGGCGGTTATCAGCACTACAACAAAGAATGCGAGCGAAATGAAGGCCAAAGTTTTTTTCATCATTTTCAAATATAATCAACGCCCTGTATATACCTGCTATTTCAGACTTTAAATGCCCCCTTTTTTATTATATTGGGGGAAATAGTAAAATACGTTCATGATTAAAAACACCATATTAACCACACTGCTCGTCTTCACGGTGCTCCCGGCACTGGGGCAAAACAATGTGACGATCGAAGGCCGGATCAAAGACCTGCCTGCCGGTCAGACTGTCTATTTAACATCTTTCTCCGCTTCAACGAAGGACTCTGCAGTTACTACATCCGGACGCTTTACCATCAGCACCCATGTAAAGCAAGGTGATGCGAATGTTTACATACTGCAGATTGGCAGGGCTTACAATAGAGATAATGGGACGGCCGTATATCTCGATGAAGGAAAGGTACGCATCAATGGTAATGGCCCTGGATTCAGGGACGCCAAAGCGACCGGCACTACCGCACTGAAGGATTACAACAGCTTCTATGCGGAGATGGAGAAAGTACCACAGCTACAACGCCGCAAAGAGTTGCATGAGAAATCGGGTAAACTATCCACAAAAGATTCCGTTGCTTACCGGGCCCTGCAGCTTGAACTGCGGCGAATGTGGGAAGCAGAGTTGGCATTCACGATCAATTGGGTGAAAGACCATCCGTCTTCCCCCATCAGTGCCTACCAGATTAGGACGCTGGGTAGTGACATAAAACTTGCAGAAAAGGAAGCGTTATACAATTCTCTGGACGGATCCGCCCGGAACAATATGCCGGCGAAGGAACTGGCGAAGGAATTCCGCTCAGCCAAAGCCGCCGTGATAGGAAAAGCTGCCCCGATCTTTACACAGAACGATACACTCGGCAAAGCGGTGAGCCTCGCCGATTTCAAAGGGAAATATGTGCTGGTGGACTTCTGGGCAAGCTGGTGCGTACCCTGCCGCGCTGAAAATCCGCATGTAGTGAAAGCTTTCAAGCAATATCAATCCAAAAACTTCACTGTGCTGGGTGTTGCTTTCGAGCGGCCGGAAGATAAGGACAAATGGATGAAAGCCATTCACGACGATAAACTCACCTGGACGCATGTATCCGATCTCAGTTATGGGGATAATGCTGCAGGCGAGTTGTATGGTATCCGCTCAATCCCTGCTAATGTGCTCATAGGGCCGGATGGTGTCATCTTAGACAAGAACCTCCGCGGGGAAAAGCTGTTCATGAAACTGAAAGAACTGTTAGGCCCTGTCTCCATAGAAGAGTAATTGTATATTTGGAAGTAACATCTTATCATCTATGAGATATTTACCATTTTTATTCGCGGCGGCATTCGCTTTACAGGCTTGCTCCCTGAGTAAGAACACCACAACAGGAAATGAAAACCCTGTAGTAGAAAAGATCTGGAGCCAGGCGCCACACAATGCTTTTACAGACCTGATCCGATTCAAAGGTGCATTTTACTGCGCTTTCCGTGAAGCAGAAGGCCACATATCCGGCGCTGACGGTAAAGCGCGCATCCTCCGTTCCAAAGACGGCAAAACATGGGAAAGCATAGCGCTGCTCGAAGTAAAGGACAGGGATATCAGAGATCCTAAATTATCCATCACCCCGCAAAACCGCATCATGGTGCTGATGGACGTAGAAGCGCACGAAGGCAAAAAAGTGATTAGCCGAAAGCCGCTCATTTCATTGTCCGATGAAGGAGGTGATACATTCAGCACACCGGAAGTTTCAACAGTAGACCCATCCATAGCTTCGTGGTCTGATTGGATATGGCGGCTGACCTGGCATAAGGGAACCGGCTACGGTATCCTGTACCAGCAGGAGAAGATCTATCTCGTTAGCACTAAAGACGGACGTTATTTTCAGCATGTATCGCAGCTCGTGCTGGACGGCAGGCCGAACGAAAGTGCCATCCGTTTCAATGATAACGGTAAAATGTATGTGGTGATCCGTCGCGAAGCAGGAGATCAGATGGGAGTGCTGGCCACAGCAGAAGCGCCCTACAAGGAGTGGAGTTTCTCGAAGATGGAAAACCGGATCGGCGGGCCTGATTTTCTCTTTCTTAATCAACAAACGCTCGTGATCGGTACCCGTCAATACCAACCGAAAGTGAGTATGGTAATATATGTAGCCGGACTGGACGGTAAGGTTCGTAAAACCATCCCGCTACCCAGTGGTGGTGATACCAGTTATCCAGGCATGCTTATCTGGAAAGGGCAGTTATGGGCTTCCTATTATTCATCCCACGAAGGCAAATCATCGATATACATTGCGCAGATTCCATTACAGCTGCTGGACTCAAAGCCCCCTACCTATTAGTGTAATAAATTATCTAAATTTATTACTCAAACGTCTTTAATAATTTCATATGGAAACAAACAGTTTGGAAGCCGTTTCTATGAAACAGGTTGTTATCAGCAGGATGGATGGGCTATCCATCTCAGAGTTTTCCGATATACTTTCTGTTGAAGAGCCGTTGGAAATAAAAATAGACTATAGCGCCGGAATAGAGAGAACGCAAAAGAACATCTCAGTTACAATGAGAACTCCCGGTAACGACCTGGAGCTGGCTGCCGGCTTTTTATTTACAGAAGGGATCATTTCTTCCAAAGATGATATAAAAAAGGTTTCCCACGCGCAAATGAGCAACATGGTGACACTGGAACTCGCGGAAGGATTTACGCCCTCCCTGATGCAATCTGACAGGAACTTTTATACAACTTCCAGTTGTGGCGTTTGCGGAAAGGACTCCATTCAATCTATAAGAACAGTAAACTCATTTTGTCATTTAAATAAGCTTCAGCTAGATCTGTCTACTGATCTGCTTTTCCGTTTGCCGGACAAACTAAGAGAAGCGCAAAGAGGCTTTGCGGCTTCGGGAGGTTTACATGCATCGGGGCTTTTTTCACTGGATGGAGAGTTGATACTGCTGCGGGAAGATGTGGGCAGGCACAATGCGCTGGACAAATTAATTGGTACTGCGCTGTTCGAAGGGTTGATGCCATTGAACCAGCATATTTTACTGCTCAGCGGAAGAGCAAGTTTTGAATTAATTCAAAAAGCAGCCATGGCGGGTATTTCTATTGTTGCCGCTATCGGAGCGCCATCAAGCCTGGCTGTAGAGCTTGCTAAAGAATTTGATATGACACTCCTGGGATTCCTGAAGGAAAACAGGTTTAATATCTATAATGCAGGTCGAATAAATTTTAAATGAAAATAACATGCAAGAGAAACCCAATGCAGAAAACCCCTATAAGTTATCCGGTCTGAAACTCACGCCGTTGAAAACATGGGCTGCGGGTATTCCTGCTGTAAAGGCTGCATTGGCCGATCTTTTTGAGCAAGGTGTACCTTTCCGCGGAGCAAAAGCCTTATTAAAAATGAATCAGTTTGGCGGCTTTGACTGCTCCAGTTGCGCATGGCCAGACCCTGATGATGATCGATCTCCCCTCGGTGAATATTGCGAAAACGGCGTGAAAGCTTTGGCAGAAGAAGCAACCACCAAAAAGATCACGGCAGAGTTCTTTAAGCAGCACGCCGTTTATGATCTGGCCAAATTGAATGATTTCGAAATTGGCCGTTTGGGAAGACTAACAGAACCTATGTATCTCCCCGCAGGCGGAACACATTATCAGCCGATCACCTGGGATGATGCTTTTAAGAAAATAGCCACTCATCTGAACGCATTGGACTCCCCGGATGAGGCTGCATTTTACACTTCCGGAAGAACCAGCAATGAGGCATCATTCGTCTACCAGCTTTTTGTAAGAGAGTATGGCACTAACAATATGCCGGACTGTTCCAATATGTGTCATGAAACATCGGGAACTGCTTTACGCCCTACTATAGGCATCGGAAAGGGAACTGTAAAACTGGAAGATTTTTATGACACAGATGTAATTATGATCATCGGGCAAAACCCGGGCACCAATGCTCCCAGGATGCTGAGTGCACTGGAGAAGGGCAAAAAGAACGGGGCTAAGATCATTGCCGTAAACCCATTACCTGAAGCCGGATTAATGGGCTTCCGTAATCCCCAGGAGATTGGTGGCATTGTAGGGCATGGTGGTAAGCTCGCAGACCTTTATCTGCCTGTAAAAATAAATGGAGATATGGCACTGTTAAAGGCCATCGAATTGCTGTTGCTCGATTTTGAAAGAAAACATCCCGGCGAAGTAGTGGATCATAAATTTATAGAAGAAAAAACAGTAGGGTATGATGCGTTTATCCGGCAGTTTGAAAGTTATACATTAGAAGAACTGGCAGAAGCGTCCGGTGTATCCCAGGCAGATCTTTATGAAGCCGCTCAAATGCTGGCATTTAAAAAACGGATAATCATATGTTGGGGAATGGGTATTACCCAGCAACCAAATGGGGTAGACATGATCAAAGAGATGCTCAATATACTTTTATTAAAAGGAAGTATGGGCAAACCCGGAGCCGGTGTTTGTCCGGTGAGAGGGCATAGCAATGTGCAGGGTAACAGAACCATGATGATCAATGAAAAACCTGCAGGTGCGCAGCTGGACCGCCTGAAGGAAGTTTTTGGTTTTAATCCTCCGCGTAAACATGGATATGACGTAGTCAGGGCCATAAAAGCAATGGATGAAGGAAAGCTGAAGGTGCTTTTTTGTATGGGCGGGAATTTCTTATCTGCTACGCCGGATACCACCTATACCGCTGCTGCTATAAGGAAATTGAACTTAACAGCGTGGGTTTCTACAAAACTTAACAGGGGGCATTTAGTACACGGCAAAGAGGCTATTATCCTGCCTACCTTATCCCGTAGTGATCTCGATATTGTAAATGGGGAATTGCAGATCATCAGCACGGAAAATTCGATGGGCGTTGTGCAGTCATCCAAAGGAATGCTGACACCTGTATCTGATGATCTTGTTAACGAAACGCAGATCGCCTGCCGGTTAGCAATAGCTACCCTTCAGCACACTGTTGTAAACTGGCAGCGTTATGCTGATAGTTACGATGCGGTAAGAGATGATATTGAAAAATGTATTCCCGGCTTTGAAAATTACAACAAAAGAGTACGGGAAAAAGGAGGATTCTATCTGCCTAATGCTGCACGGGATGGCCATTTTATTACGGAGGAATTTGGAAATCATGCTCCCTTTACGGTAACCGGGGTTCCTGAAACCAGGCTGGCGTATGATGAATATATGATGGCTACTACACGTACGCATGACCAGTTTAATACTACCATCTACGGATTGGATGATCGTTACCGGGGCGTTAAAAACGAACGCCGGGTAATATTTATGAATGAAAAGGATATTGAGAAGGCTGGTTTCAAAGCAGGGGATAAGGTAGATCTTTTCAACTACGATGATAACAGGGAGCGGATTGCCCCCTTATTCATTATCATTGCCTACCCGATACCGGAGAAAAATACAGTTACCTATTTTCCTGAAACAAACGTTTTGGTTTCTGTCAATAATGTTGTGAAAGAGAGTAATATGCCTGCTTCAAAGTATGTGAGGATTAAGATCAGGAAACACAGCCCTGAAATATATGAACGGGTGAAAAAACTGGAAGCAGGGGAGGCCTTTACCCTACCCGCTGATACATCCCAAATAACTTCCAGAACAACTTCTCCTGCTTAAAATTAAAGCGGTGTTTCTTGAAATCATTTAGAACCAGATCTGTTTGACCATCCTTCATTTCAAACTGCCCGATCATAATTTCCTGCTCAGCGGCATACAGACCCGTTTTATGCTGGCACAAATGAATATTTTGCTGTGTTACTTCTTCAAAGACCAATACATCATTTACCTGGAATTGGGCCGTAGAAGCATGGCGGGGGATATTATGAGAAAAGGTAAGTGCCACCAGGCGAAGATTGCCCGCCTCTGGCAGTACCAGCTTCGGGAATGTGGCCCATTCGTTAAACTGCAGTTCGCGGTGGCTGCATTTCATGTAAATATTATCGTTCATGAAAGGTACCTCCCGCAATTGCAGGTTGATCATATGGTTGGCATCATCGATGAGCTTGTCACCATTGAATTGCAGGATTTCATTGATAGTCAGCAGCTGCTTCACAAAATTATCCAGCGGAATGCAAAAATGATTGGCAATGCGTACCACCGTATCGATCCGTGGTTCCGCCCGGTTTTCCTCATAAGACGAAATATTTCCCCTGGTAAGTTCAAACAGATCGGCAAAAGCCTGCTGGCTAAGGCCTTTCGTTGTTCTTATTTTCTTAATATTGGCTCCTATTTGTGTCATCCCCACAAATATAAGGCAAAATAGTTTATCTATTGTGCTAATTTAATTTGCAATTGTGTTTTGTTTTTGTACATTTGATGAGGAAATGAATAAAACAACCCGAATGAACTATATCGATACCATTGAAGATTTTGCAACCAGGCTCAACTGCCGGATCGTTTACAAAAACGAGCAGAACGGCATTCTGAAGATCGATAATCAGCCTGATGGTATTAATAATCTGATCATCGGCATTGCTCCGCCTATCTTAATTATGGAGCAGTTCCTTTTTTCGTTCCGCGATGATCATGCGGAAATGTTTAAAAAGCTGCTGCAGAAGAACAGGGATACCATACACGGTGCCTTTGTAATTAATGAAGAAGGTAATAAAGTGTTGTTCCGCTACACCATGCAGCTGGGGAATATCGACTTTAATGAATTTGAAGGCGCGATCAACTCGCTCGGCCTGTTGCTGAGCGAATATTCGCAACAGATCATCGATTTTTCAAAATTATAGGGATATAAAAAAACATTAAGCCATGAACATTTTCAAACGACTTTTCAGAATAGGCCAGGCGGAAATACATGCCGCTGTAGAAAAAATGGAAGATCCTGTTAAAATGACGGAGCAGGGGCTGCGTGAATTGCGGCAGGACCTGGTGGATGCAACGGAAGCCTACGCGAAAGTGAAGGCCCTGGCTATCCGCACGGAAAATGAACAGGCCGGTTGCCAGAAAGAATCGCTTAATTATGGAGAAAAAGCTATTTTGATCATGCAAAAAGCCCAGGCAGGACAAGTTGACCTGGTAAAAGCAGAAGAATTAGCCCGGGAAGCGCTTTCTTTACGTCGCAAATTTTATGCGGAATCCGAAGAGCTGAGCACACAGGTAGTGGCTTTACAGCAATCTTCCGCTGAGATGCTTCGAAACACCGAGATCCTCAGGGATAACATGGATAAGTGGGAAAAGGAACTGAGAACGCTGAAGGCCAGAGCCAAAGTAAGCAAAGCTACCGAGCAGGTGAACAAACAACTCGCCCAGCTGGATACTAACGGAACCATTGCCATGCTGGAGCGGATGAAAGCCAAGGTGGAGGATCAGGAAGCCCTGGCCAAAGCCTACGGTGAAATTGCCCGCGACAGAAACACATTGAAAGATGAATTGAATACAATTTTAAAAGACGACTCTTTATCTATCGAAAAAGACTTGAAGGCGATCAAGGAAAAACTGGGTATCGCCGATAATTCCTGATGATCTATGGCTAATATAGTTGACCTGTTATTTAATCCGCTCAGTAACGCCATCATGACTGTAACCACAGGCGTTACCGTTATATACTGGATCTTTAACCTCATTTTCGGCAGTGTGCTGGGCGATGGAGATCTGGATGCAGACGGCATTGATGCAGATGTAGATGCGGATGCCGATGCAGACCTTGATGGTGACAGCTCCACCTGGGATAAGCTGTTGGCCTTTGTGAACGTAGGCAAGGTGCCCTTCATGATCGTTTTATCTGTTTTTAAACTAATTGCCTGGATTTTTACGCTGGCCTCGTCCATTGTATTTAACCTTGTTACCTGGGGCTGGATGTCCGTTTTTATCCTGTTTCCTGTTATTTTCGTAGCTTTCATCGTTACCCGCTTCGCTACCAAACCACTCGTTAAATTATATCACGCCATGGGCTATAACGGAGAAGAGGCGTACGACCTGCTGGGCCGCTCCGCCCGCATGCTGTCCACCATTTCCGGCGATACCATTGGGGCCGCGGAACTGAAGGTGCAGGGAGATGTAGCGCGTATAAACGTAAAAAGCAAAACCGGTGAAACCATCCGCTTCGATGCAGATGTGATGATCATGGATGAATCGCCGGATAAAAAATATTATATCGTAGTGCCGGAAGTTAACCTGGCAAATATTGTGTAGGCATACTTCTCTTACCTGAATGAAAAATACATCTATCTTATCATTAAAATCAAATTCAAGACTATGGGAGCTTTAGGAGGAATCACCTTGCTGTTCGTTGGCGGTGTAGTTTTTCTGTTGTTCATTATTCTGTATGCCTTCGCTGCATGGTACCGGAAAATACCTCAGGGCAAAGCTATTGTGCGCACCGGTGTGGGGGGCGGAAAAGTTGCCTTCAACAGAGGTATGTATGTGATCCCCATCTTGCACAAAATGGAAATCATGGATATTTCCGTAAAGAAACTGCAGATCGACCGGATGGAATACGAGGGTTTGATCTGTAAAGACAATATCCGTGCAGATATCAAAGTAGCGTTGTTTGTGCGGGTGAACAAAAATGTGGACGATGTACTGAATGTGGCACAGATCATTGGCACGGAAAGAGCCAGTGATGTAGACACACTGCGCAACCTTTTTGAGGCCAAGTTCTCTGAAGCACTGAAAACCGTTGGTAAGAAATTTGATTTCATTGAACTGTACGAAGCCCGCCGCGAATTCAGAACAGAGATCCTCAACATCATCGGCACCGATCTGAACGGTTATATCCTCGATGACTGTGCTATCGATTACCTGGAGCAAACGGAAATGAAATTCCTGAGCCCGCAGAACATCCTCGATTCGCAGGGTATCAAAAAGATCACTGAACTCACAGCAGAACAAAATATCAAAGCCAACCTGATCAAACGGGAGGAAGAAAAAGTGATCAAGAAGCAAAACGTGGAAGCGCGGGAAGCTATTCTTGAGCTGGACCGTCAAATGGCAGAGAAAGAAGAGAAGCAGAAAAGAGAGATCGACAATATCCGTTCCCGCGAAAATGCGGAGATCATAAAGGTGCGCGAAGAGGAACGCCTCAGATCCCAGTCTGTTCGTATTAAAACAGATGAATCGCTGGCAGTACAGGAAGAAAACAAACTTCGCCAGATCATCATTGCGGAGAAAAATAAACAACGTACCGATGCGGTGGAAACAGAAAGAGTGGAGAAAGACCGCGCCCTGGAAGCCACCGAACGTGAAAAAATTGTAACACTGGCGCAGATCGAAAAGGAGAAGACCCTGGAAGTAGAACGTAAAAATATCCAGGATGTGATCCGCGATCGCGTACGCCTGGAGAAAGGTGTGGTAGAAGAGCAACAGGGCGTAAAAGACCTGGAAGCCTTCCGTGGCGTTGAACGTGCAAAAACAGTAGGTATCACCCAGGCTACCCAGCAGGCAGAAGAAAAACTGATCTACACCGTGAAAGCCGCCGAAGCTGAAAAGAAAGCAGCAGAAGAAAATGCCAAACAATTGGTGATAGAGGCAGACGCGAAGAAAGAAGCGGCCATCAGGGAAGCGGAATCCCGCAAAGTACTGGCAGAAGCGCAGGCGAGGGAAGGAGCTGCCGTAGGTTTGTCTGAAGCGGAAGTAATGATTGCGAAAGCAGAAGCTGCGGAAAGACAAGGTATCGTGGATGCCGGCATAATTGAGAAACTGGCAGAAGCGAGAAGGAAAGAAGGTCTTTCTGAGGCTGAAGTAACCAAAGAAAAAGCTTTTGCGGAAGCTGCTGGTATACAGGAAAAAGCAGAAGCCATGAAGAAGCTGGACGCGGTAGGCAAGGACCACGAAGAGTTCAAATTGCTGCTCATCAAGGAAAAAGACATCGCGCTGGCGCAGATCAATATCCAGAAAGATATTGCAAATGCTCAGGCCGCTGTACTGGGCGATGCGCTCAGATCTGCGAGAATTGATATCGTAGGTGGTGAAACCATGTTCTTCCAGAACATCATCAACCAGGTATCTAATGCCAAAGGGTTCGACCGCCTGATCAACGAAAGTGAGCATGCTACGCATCTCAAAACGGCCATCCTCGGCGATGGCGCCAATGGTGGTGATCTGCTGGCACGCGTCCGGGATTTTGCGGATAAATACAACATTTCATCCAACGATATCAAAAACCTGACAATCTCCAGCCTGCTGCTGAAAATGCAGCAGAACAGCTCCGAAAGCGACCGCTCTTCGTTGCTGAACCTGGCAGCACTGGCCAACAGCCTGGGTATATCTAACAAGAAGTTGTAACAATGTTTAAGAGATCGCATGGCAGGTACTGAAAACAACACAACAGCCATACTGGATGCAGGTACATATGAGATCATCCGGAACCGTTTAAATGAGCAGCGGCAAGACCTGGTGCAGCGTTTGGCAAAACTGAACGTTGCCCGTAAGGAAATATTCAATTCCAAAGGCTTCCAGCTCATCGCCAACCAGCGCATCACCACGGAAAATAACGGTGTGGCGCGCGGCATCATGGCACTCGGTAACCTCACCATATTTGCCTATAACGTTCATTTTGGTTTAAGAGAAGATATCAAACTGAGCGATGTGTTCAGCATCTATAAGTTCAGTGGTAGCCACTTTGAGCCGCAGCCGCTTATACTGATAGAAGATGCAGGCTTCATCACAGATTTTACCAATCTGTACAAATACTACCGCGATTCCATCTTCGCCCGGTTCGTGCGCACGGAAAATTATCTCTACATGATCTTCCAGACGAGCAAGAACCTGGATGACAGAAAAGCATTCAAATGGCTGATAAAAGAACATCAGTTGTTGTATGTGGACGACCGCAGTATTCATGAAGTAAGAACAGCGCCGCAGCACGATTTTGAATGGATCCAGACGGATCTGAGCAATCGCCGCCTCGGCAGGCATCCGCACATTTCAGTGCTGGACAAGGTTTTTATTGAAGCCCTCTACGGCGATATCACCTTCAAAATTGAAAACAACACAGACACGGGAAAAGGTATTTTCTCCGAACCCGTGCTGAACAGTGATCAGCAACTCGATGATGCGCAATATCACTATGCCGATCTGGGCAACCTGATCGCCATTAAAATAAAGCCTTACCAGGAAAATTTTCGCGCGTATATTTTCAATGTACGTACCAAACAGGTAGTACCCATCCCCGCACTGGTAGATGCAGGCGTATTATTGCCGGACAACCAGGGCGTGATCTTCTCCAACGGATATTATCTCCAGAACGGAGAATACAAAATATTCGAATCGGATATTGCCGGACTGGAATTTGTCCGCAGCATTGCGTCACCCAACGGAGAAGATTTTCTGTACATTTTCTACCAGAAAACCACCAATACCTATCTGCTGATGTCGTACAACATGATTGCACAGCAGGTGGAAACGCCTATCATCTGTAACGGCTTCACCGTGTTCAACGATGGTACGCTGGTGTATTTCCGGTCGGAAAACGAAGCGGTAAGGCACCACCAGGTACAGATCTGGCAAACGCCCTATACAGCCGTTCTCCAGGAAAATACTGCCATGAGTGGCAATGTGCTCTACAAGATCGGGAACAAGGATATTGTAAGTGCCATGAGCGAAAGCCAGGAGGTGATCCTGCTGTTGCAGAAGGAGGATAGTTACGAAGATCTGTATGAAGATATTTACAAAAGAGCCAATGACCTGCTGGATGCCTACTTCTGGATAAAGGATGAAGCCACCTTCAATATGGCCGCTCCTTTGGCCAGTATCCGCGAAATTGCGGATACTGCCATCGACGAATTTGCGAAGGTGCAGGCACAGCGCCAGCATGCCCGTGAGGCATTGCAGGCGGTGGAAAAGCGGGTGGAACAGCTGGTGATCGACATTAAGAATGTAACGGTTACCTCCCTGGATCAGTTGGTGGAACTGCTGGCTGCCATCCGCAGCATGCAGGGCGCCGTGATCGATCTGCTCAATATCCGCTACATCAATGTGGATGCTGTAAATGCACTGAAGGAAACGCTGCAGCAATACAACAGCTCACTATCGCAGGACACCATTCAATTCCTGCTGAAAGAAGAAGCGCTGGCGCCTTATGAGGCCAAAGTAGCTGCACAGAAGCAGGTGGTGGCCGGCGTGACCAAAGTGGTGGATGCCATACCGGTAGACAATGCGGTAAAAAACATTGCAGCCGGGCTCGAAATGTTGATCGACATTCTCAACAGCCTCAAAATTGGCGATACCACCCAAACCACCCGGATCGTAGAAAAAATTTCGCTGATCTTCGCTTCACTGAACGAAGTAAAAGCGGACCTGGTACGGGTAACCACGGCGTTGCGTACTAAAGAGTCCACCGGGGAATTCTATGCGTTGTTAACCCTGCTGGATCAAAGCACCGTCAATTTCCTCGATCTCTCCGCCTCTCCGGAAAAGTGCGAAGATTATTTTACAAAGATCAGCGTACAGATCGAAGAGCTGGAAAGCAAATTCTCCGATTTCGAAGAGTTTGTGAACAAGATCGCTGATAAGCGGGATGAAGTGATCAAAGCCTTCAACGGCAAGAAGGAAATGCTGATGGCGCAGATCAGCAAACGCGCTACCGCATTGGAACAGATCGGTGTACGGGTGTTGAAGAACATTGAGAATAAAGCACAGTCGTTCAGCGATAAAGCAAGCATTTACGCCTTCTTTTCCACGGACCTGATGATCGACAAAGTG
The DNA here is from genome assembly GCF_009647655.1 of Chitinophaga sp. SYP-B3965. Taxonomy (GTDB): domain Bacteria; phylum Bacteroidota; class Bacteroidia; order Chitinophagales; family Chitinophagaceae; genus Chitinophaga. The sequence continues at coordinate 805,792 of NZ_WJFD01000001.1, forward strand.
CGTGATCTTGTGGAGGAATTGAAAGATCTGGGCGATGTGGCCAAAGCAGAAAACCTGGAAAACCTGGTGAAGGTGGCCCAGGAAAGCGCACTCCGCAACCTTCGCGACAAATCGGAATTGTTTGCCGATGGCAACAACATCATATCACTGGGTACGCATAAGTTCGTAGTGAACAAACAGGTGCTGGACCTTACAATTATCCGCCGCAACGAACGCCTGTTCTATCACCTGATCGGTACCAGTTTTTACAAGGAAGTAACGTCCGAAATACTTTATCAGCACCGCGCCATATGGGAGCAGGAACTGATCTCCGAAAACAGTACCGTGTATCGCTCCGAATACCTGGCTTACCAGGCGTTTGCACAAAGCGATTACGAAACATACATCAACGATCGTACAGAGCGCGATTATTCCGCCGCCTACCTTAAAGGTGTGCACAATGCAGATGCGTTGCTCATCACAAAAGGTCTTAAAACATTACAGCAGGAACTGGGCATTCTCCAATTCAATCCCGCCGTACGTGTTGCAGCGCAATTGTTTTGGTTCGCGCTGGAAGATGCTGTGAAGCACAAATTACAACAGCTTATCGCGGCAGCACACACCATCCAGGAAAGCTTCCCGCAAAGCCGCCGCGTACCTTTTGTGGAAAAGGAAATTGCCGACCGGTTTAACCAGTCGTTGCCATCTCCCACACCCGTTGATGCACAGGATGTGGCAGATTACCTGTGCAGGGAATTGGCCGTAACGCCGAACTTCACCTGCAGTCAGCAGGCCGCCCATTTAAAGAAGGAATTCAAAGAATACCTGCAGGCAAAAAAACGCACAGAAGTATTCCTGAAGGAAACGGATAATACGGAATTCAGCACCATAGAGCGTTTTTACATGATCCGCAGCTGGATGCTCGCATTTTTGCAATCTCAGCAGGAAGTGGTGGATGAGCAGTATGTGGACGAGGCCGTTTGTTTGCTCCTCTTCAGGGAGCATACCTGCAAGGAAAAAGCGGCATCAGACAGGCTGGTGCTGGAAGGCCTCAAAGGTACCCACCCGGCTATCGGGGAAGGAGGGAAGTATGTGCTGAATTATCATCTCTTCATGCAAAAGCTGAGCTGGTATTTTGAAACAATTGTGCCGGCTTTTGCTGCGTTCAGCCAACAGAAAGAACAGCTGGTAACGCAGTACAGGCAGCAGCTGAAAGTACGGGAATTTGAACCGAAAGTGCTGAACTCGTTTGTGCGGAACCGTTTGATCAACGAAGTATATTTCCCATTGATCGGTGCCAACCTGGCCAAACAGATCGGCGCAGCAGGCAACGATAAACGTACCGCCAGGATGGGCATGCTGCTGCTGGTTTCACCGCCGGGATATGGTAAGACCACGCTGATGGAGTACCTCGCCAAAACAATGGGACTGCATTTTGTGAAGATCAATGGTCCTACCATCGGGCACAACATCACTTCCATTGATCCGCTGGAGGCTACTACTTCCGGTGCAAGAGAGGAGTTGAAGAAGATCAATCTTTCCTTTGAAATGGCGGATAACGTGATGTTATACATCGATGATATTCAGCACTGCAGCCCGGAATTTTTGCAGAAGTTCATTTCCCTGGCCGATGGGCAGCGTAAAATGGATGGCATTTTCGAAGGCGAAAGCAAAACTTACGACCTGCGTGGTAAGCGCTTTTGCGTAGTGATGGCAGGTAACCCCTACACGGAAAGCGGTGAGCAGTTTAAAATTCCTGACATGCTGGCCAACCGCGCCGATGTGTACAACCTCGGTGATGTAATTGGCGGATCGGGTCACCTTTTCAGGCTGAGCCTGATCGAAAACAGCGTAGCAGAAAATAGCTTTGTACAACGCATTGCCAACCGCAGTTTCGATGATCTGTACAAACTGATTGAAGGCATTGAAACCGGCAACCATCTGATGCCCGAACTGGAAGGCAACTACAGTAAACAGGAATACGATGATGCCGTGGCGGTGCTCAGAAACATTCTCCGCATCCGCGATATTGTGATCCGCGTGAATGAGCAATACATTGCCAGTGCTGCTATGAAAGATGCATACCGTACCGAACCTGCCTTCAAATTGCAGGGTTCTTACCGGAACATGAATAAAATGGCCGGCAAAGTAGTGCCACTCATGAACGTGGAGGAAATTGATACCCTGATCCGCTCGCACTACGAAGGAGAATCACAAACGCTCACTTCCGATGCAGAGGCGAACCTGCTCAGGCTGAAGGAACTTGCAGGTTTTTTGTCTGCTGAAGAAACCGCACGTTGGGAGCACATTAAAGAAGTGTTTCGGAAGAATAACAAGTTCGGCGGACTGGAGGCCAATGATACTTCCGGGCAAATGCTGCTGCAGTTAAGTTCATTTAATGAGCACCTCGAGGCCATTGCCAATGCGATGAGCAAGAAATAATAGAAAGGCCATCTGAGAAATCGGGTGGCCTTTTTTCATTCCCTCTCCCCAATCACATCCTCCCGCAGGATCTTCCTGAAAGTATCAAACTCCTCCAGATGCGGCAAATGTGCGGAATGCTCAAATGCATAAAACTTTTTCAACGGCGCTTGTAAATGATCAAAATAATCTTTTGCCACATCAAAATTTGTCTGCTGATCATGTCTGCCCTGCATAATATAAACAGGAACTTTTTGTTCTGTTAGTAAACTGGCGGGATTCTTTATTATCATATAGTGGCATAAATGAACCAGGGAGAAGGTCAGACCAGTCTGATAATATATTTTATCTGCCATCGTATACTCTTTGCAAATAAATATTGGCTTGTACAGGTCACTATTCTTTCTTGCAACACCATATCGGCCACCCCCAAACCTGAGTACCATTTTCCGCTGGATCCAGAAATAATCAAACCATTCCTGCCCGGATGCCGTTGGCGCTGGCAACTTCAGTTTCTTCAGTTCATCCAGTGCTTGTTGATCATTACGTTTTCTGGCTTCTGCAAGAACAAACGCATATGATCTTTGCTCTGATAAATACTGATCGGCAATTTGACCGATCCCTATATATGCATGATACAATTCAGGATGGTCATGGATCATAAAAGAAGCGAGGAGGGATCCCCATGAATGTCCCATTACATAGATCTTTTCTTTCCCGAACTTCTTTTTCAGATACCGGCTAACTTCTACGCCGTCACTGGTTAACTGATCCAGGGTCATGCTTTCGGGAGGGATCTCCTTTGAGTATGATTTACCGGCGCCACGTTGTTCCCAGTAACAAATGGTGAACAGATCTTCAAGCCCCTTGAATTGTTCTTTCATAAAAGGAAATGTAGACATGCCCGGACCTCCATGAACAAATAAGAGTACCGGGTTGTCCACATTTTTACCGCGTATGATAAGGGATTGTTTAACGTTTCCTATAACAGGCTCTTCAATAACAGCGATGCTGTTAGCTCCGGCAATGGACGATGTTGTTCCCGGACTAAAATACCAAAACACACTAAAAGCAATCACAACAAGCAGCAATATTCCTAAGGCTATAATCTTCTTCATAGAAGATCCTTTATAACATCCAGCATTTTCTTACGCCCATTCTCATCCGGCAACCTCCCATACCCGGCACCCATATTATCCACCAGATGTTTAGGATTCGAAGTCCCAGGTATCACACAATTAACCGCCGGGTGAGCAAGTATATACTTTAGAAAGAACTGCGCCCAGCTATTGATATCATAATCCGTTACCCACTCTGGCAAGGTTTTCCCTTTCACCAGCCCAAATAAAGAACCGGAATCGAATGGCTCATTGATGATAACAGCTACGCCATTATCCTTTGCTGCATTCAACAGGCTACGTTCTGCATGTCGCTCGCTCATGGAGTAATTGAATTGCACAAAGTCCACCGCCTTATCTTTTACAATTTGTTCCAGTTGTGCATGTGCTGCGTCCGTATAATGTGTAACACCCGTATACCGTATTTTACCTTCTTCTTTCCATTGCCGCATTGTTTTCAGGTGCACCCGCCAGTCCTGCAGATTATGCACTTGTAGGAGGTCTATTGTACGGCGCTTCATTTTTTGCATAGAGTCGGTCATCTGTTGGATACCTTCCTGCTGGCCAGTTGTCCATACTTTGGTAGCGTAAAAGTATTTGTCAGCATTACCGGAAGCAGAGGTAAGATCACCTATCACTTCTTCGGCTTTTCCGTACATAGGAGAAGTATCTATCAGTTTGCCACCCATTTCCCGCATGGATTTTAATACGGCAGTCAGTGCAGCATCTTTACCTACATCGAATTGTTGCCAGGTACCAAGCCCAACAACAGGTAGTTTTTCACCCGTAACAGGGATCGTTCGTTGTAACATAGTCGCAGTGGGCCAGGCATTTGCTGTCAATGGTGATACCATCGCACCAAGGGTGCCGACGCTCATTATCTTTATGGCTTCCCGCCTGGATAATTGTCCCATAATGTAAAATAAGTTAATCCAGTACAAAAGTCCCAACTTCCGCCATCCCCGGCTGCGGCTGACTATCATGCCCGGACACCGGTACCAGTTTAAAATACCTGACCTCTTTCCGCACAGGAAGCGTAAAATACTGCTTGTTAGGATAAAGATTCACCAGCTCGATCGTACCAAGACTTTCCCATGTTGCATTGTCATTGCCCACCAATACTTCCATCTCTTTTATTTTCCTGTCACCATCTTTCTGCACAAAAACGAAACCATCCACCGCAAGCGTATCCTGCATATCCACCGCAATCCAATGATTGGGATAGCTGGTAGGTGAAGAAGAATAACGGCAGATCCAGGGCGTAGCTGCATTATTATCTATGATCCGTATCGCGAGCCGGCTGTTGTTAGTTTCTTCTGAACTGAAACCTGCTATCGACCAGTTGTCTTTTTTATAGATATTCCGTATCGGTTCACCGGAAGGTTTATCCACCGGCGTATTGATCTGCACGGGGATCCCAAAATTTGGAGAACCATCTACATTCCAAGTGAATTTTTGTATCCGTGCATTACGGGCTCCGCCGCCAACTGTACTACGCGCATGATAAATGAGCCAGTCTTCCGTACCATCAGGTGATTTGAAAAACCCATTGTGCCCAGGCCCATAAGCACCACTATTCGCATTCATCGAAAAAACAGGCGTGGACGTTTTTACCCAGTCTGCCGGATCCATCGGGTCGCCATTTACGGCAAGGCTTAATAGGCCCAGGCAATAGGTATCCACCCAGTAACCACTGCCGGAGTATACCACCTGCAATTGTCCGTTGGGATTAATGATAGGTTGAGGCCCTTCGTTGATAGCACTGCCATTCTTTTCCCAGGAATAAGTAGGACTGGAGATAGCCACCTTAGGCCCGGAAATTGTCCATGGATCACTCATTTCAGCAATGTAAATACGCTGTGGCGCAGCACCCGCATTGCCACCAGACCATAACATATAGAGTTGTCCTCCATACTCGATCACCGTTCCGTCTATCGCCCATTGATCCGTAGAATCGGCCACTTTCCCTTTCATGACCCAGGTCCCCTGCATAGGGTCCGCGGAACTGTTCTCTACCACATACATGCGATGATTGGCATTCGTGCCGTTATCGGCAGCAAAATAGATGTACCACTTGCCATTGATCTCATGAAGCTCAGGCGCCCAGAGGTTTTTTGAATAAGGCATGCCGGTTGGAGGTATCCAGGCTTCATCGTATTTCGCCGATGCCAGTTCGGACATGGCCGTTGTTTCATAAAGCACCAGTTTGCTTCCCTGCGTATAGGTGAAATAATATTTCCCATTTTTCTGAGACACCCAGGGATCAGCACCGCTCGATTTCAGGGGATTTGTAAAAGTACTTTCAACGATAACATCTTCCGGCGAAACCACACTTAGCAACGATGGTCGCTGCAGGTCGGGAGATATCTTTTTTTGACACGCAGAAAGGAGGGCAAGGCATAATAAGCCCGGTAAAATAGTTTTCATAGCAAATTGGATTAACTAAACGTGAAACATATTCCTAATATACTAAAAGAATATGGGATTTGTACAACAAAAGGAGGAATGACGGGGATCGTGATTGTTACCTACTCCCGTTTTATAGCAGGCCTGAATTCCATTGCCGGATTTTACACCATGCAATTAAATTATAACCAGCAGTTTAAAATGAGTTTCCTGGACAAGCTGGCCCCGGATAATGATAACCTTTTACAAAGGACGGAATTATATAAAAACCTGCTGGTATCAAAAGGTTATACCTCAGGGGAAGCTACAGGTATTTCAAATATGCTGATAGCAAAGTCTACCGGCGTTCAAAGTGAGCTACTGACGATCAGGGCCATTTTTTTAATAGCAGCTATAGCGATGGCCGTTGCTTTTTTCATCCTGATCTTATTTGCAGTTATCAATAAAATAAAGGCGGCGAGGAATAGTAACGATTAAATATTGTAATTTCATTTGCATATGGGATTATTTAATTTCTTAAAGAGGAAAACGGATAATGGAATCCTTAGCCCCACTTTTTTGGAGGGATTCACAGCGCCTGTTCAACATCGTTCCAAATTGGGGGACAAGGAGTGGCGAAGAAAGATCCAGACCGCTTCCGGGCAAACTAAATTCAGGATAAAATATTACGGAAAGAGACATGAAAAATACCCCGAAGTAATAGTAGGTACTGATTTCGCACCTTCTTTAATCTTTGCCGTTGATACCATAACTGGTGATGAAATATTGCTGTTCGACGGATGCAAACATGGATACAATGCTATGTTTTGCGATGTATTTTCTGAAGAACAAATAAAAGAGCGGCCTGTTGATAATATATATGCTGATGCAACCGGGAATGATCTGTTTGAGATCGTGGTTTGCATCTTTAACGGAATGGAAGCAGGCGAACTACCTGGAGTAGCTGATGAAAATGGATTAATTGAATTGATAAATGGAAGCAGGATACCCCTGGAAGAAGTAAGGCGTAATGCTTTTGATACAATTTTTATAACCGTAACTAATCCAGACGGAATAACTTATATGATCGTTTCCGAAGAGCTGGCTTAACCTGGTCACCTTAATCCTTTCAATATATTCTTCTTCCTCGCTTCCTCTTTTAACTCCAATGCCAGCTCATTGCCGGGCACTATTTCCAGTACTTTATCAAAGTCAGCGATCGCTTTTCTGTATTCTTTCAGGTTCCTCAAAACGAGGCCTCTGATGATGTAATACGCAGGAGCATCTGATTCAAGTATTATCGCTTTGTCCAGATCAGGGAGCGCTTTCTGATGCTCTCCCAGATCATTCCATGCAGATCCCCGGCCATAATAGCTGATAGCGAGATCAGGGTCTAAGGATATCGCTTTACCGAAATCAGCCATTGCTGGTGTAACCTGCTCAAAAGAAGCATAAGAGATTCCTCTGTGGGCATAGAATCGGGCATCATTTGGATTAAGTGATATAGCTTTGTCAAAATCATTAATAGCTTTTTGATAAGCTTCCTTATTGTCCCAAACCAGTGCACGGTTGTAGTAAGCCAATTCATAATTGGGATCGATGGCAATTGCCTGGTCGTAATCTGCTAATTCTTTTTTTTGATTCCCTTTTGCAGCCCAACAAAGACCTCTGTGCATATAGGCGGAAGCATAATCACTCTTTAGCTTGATGGCTTTAGTATAATCCTTAATGGCCTTGTCATACTCCTCTATATCATACAGGAAACCAGCTCTTTCCTTATAAACTTTCGCCGTATCCGGACTAACCTTAACAGCCGCATCATAGTCTTCCTGTGCTTTCTCAAATTCCTGCATATGCGCAAGCCAGCAGCCACGATTAATATAAGATTCGTACCGATGCTCCAGTGCTATTGCCTCTCCATAATCTGCTATGGCTTTCAGGTAATCCTTTTTGTTGACCCAGGCAATACCCCGTGCGTTAAAGGCTGCTGCAGAAGGAGAGAGTTCAATGGAACGGGTAAGATCATCAATGGCCTTATCATATTCTTCTTCCTCATTCCATATTTCACCCCGGTACAATAAAGCATCTTCATTGCCGGCATTAAGCGCGATGGCTTTATCGAATTGAACGATGGCCTTATCATTCTCATCCATTAGATAAAAGGCAAAACCCGCTTCATAGTAAAGTGCATCATGCTGATGGAAGGAGAGGACTTCTTCCGTGAGCAGATCAATTACCTCCTGGTATTTTTCCTCTTTATTAAGATTTTGGGCAGTAAGTAGTAATTCTTTCATAATCTTCCTTTACGAATATCAGTTTCGTCTTTATTGCTCTTTCCAATGTTACACACATTGCAAAGCGTTTGGTAATTGGTGATCTCATTCTTTCCTCCTTTAGACCGGGGGATGATATGATCTACTTCCAGCCAGATATGATCATCCGCATTTTTGCCACAGGCTACACATTTCCAGCTATCCCGTTGAAACACCTGCCAGCGCATGGAGGGCATTACTTTAATACGCCTGGCAGCAGATTCCTTTGCCTGGTCCAGCAGGGCCTGATCATTTTCTTTCGCTTTTCTTTTTTCCTGGTAGTCTTCTACCAGGTCATCTACATCAGCTTCCCATATAACATCATTCATGTTTTTGAGTAAGGATAGAAAGCGTTCGGGCTCCCCCTTTGCTATCCGGACGAAGCTGTCATAAATGGGGAACATGAACATCAGGTCAAACACTTTGCGCATAATGCGCTTATTATCCAATGGAAAGGAGAAAGGTTTCCCTTCAAAGATGATCTTGTTATAATTGGTGGCATGAGACCATTTCAGGATGGCCGATAACGGTGTCATGGGAGGGAATTCATCCATGAAATGCGGATTCCAGTAAGAGTATTCAGCCCGGTGTAAGATGGCCATGATTTCCTCGTTATACTGAAGTGCAAAGTCGAAGAACTTTGCAAATGTTTCTTTTGTATAGGTAGGGCGGGAGAGGTGAAGGCTGGTGCTGATACCAAACCGGTCGAGGGTAAGGCTCATACCGAATGGAACAATAGAAACAGGTGTGCCATCCGGCTTTTGCAGACCAGGCCAGTAACCTTCCTGGCGGCGCCCGCTTATTTCAATAGCTGCCTCGTGATAGTTCTTTTTAACATCTACCACCCGTTTATGCGTCCTGAAATGAGGAGATAATGTAAAGGAAGAATCTTCTAATACTTCTACACCATAGCAATCCCGGATCAATTCCACCAGGTAATTGCAGGCAACTTCCAGTTTAGGGAGGATGGAATGTCTTAAGGCTTCCGCTTTTATCAGGATATCGTCTACCAGGAATATATTCTGGTCTTCTTCATCAAATGAAATATCATCTATTTCCATAGAGGATTGGTTGTTTTGGGATATGCATTAAAAACGAAATATATGATAAAATCCCAAAAAAACACCAATCCTATTGAATGTAAATGTTCCTTACCCCGGCCAATTAACCTTTTTAAACAACTGGGTAGAGTCGCCCTTGGTAATTTTGATCTGTATATGATCCAGTATTGCAATGATCAGTGTATCGTTGGGCAAACGTATTTCGAGGCTATCCGGGTTATTGAAAGTCCTGATGTGAAACGTTCCCTGTTCTGTTGCACCAAGGGTAGCGTCGAGTTTGCGGTAAATACTATCCCGGGAATAGAATTCATAAGCCTCCTGCCCCCAGCGGTTATCAATCCTTGCTCTCCAGACACCGTCGATAGAAAAGGAGAGTTGCTGTTTATCAATGGGAGGATCTTCCGCTTTGTTTTTCTTACAGGCAGCAAAAGCAAGGACGATTAAGGTAAGGATAAGTATAGATTTCCGCATACTAGTATGTTAATATGCGTGAAACGGAGAAGTCGTAGAAAAGTTACAGGGAATTAATAGCACGATAACTTTATGCAGTAGGATCCACTTCAGCCGCCAATTTATTATCCGTGTAGAATTTATCACGGTGAGCAACGAATGCTTCAGATAATTCTTTGATAACGTTGAGGCTGGAATCCACCTCATCCTGGATGTCCGATAACTTTTCATCTAAAAAGCCCACACCTAATGTAATGTTATCTGCCGCTATCTGGGATACTTTTTTCAACACTGATGTCTGACTGTTTTGGAGATCTTCCAGTTCCCGTTGGATCTTATCCATCAGTTCAAGTTTCTGTAGATTTTGCATATGATACATTCCTTTAAAATGGAATCAGTCTGTTTAATGCAAAAACCTTACCAGCAAACTACTGTTGTTTTAATGATCACATCTTTTCTTCCACTGCTCTCCGCACAGTTTTAGCCTCCTGTTCCGAATAACCATCCAGTACAATGGTAAAGATCCCTGTCTTAATGCTGCTGGCATTATCTACAACATATAAAAGCTTATTAGCGAGGACCAGTGCAAGTTTAGGATGTAAGGGATGGCCTGTTCCGGCTTTCAGATCTTCTGTGCCTTTGGCATCAAATTCCATCCGTAAAGAAAAATATGGCTTCCCCTCGAAATTGTCTTCCTCAAGTTTCGTTTTATGAATATTATCGACAGAGGCAAAAGGAGTCTTTGCGATATAAAACGTTTCCGTTGAGTTTTTTCGCTGCATTTTTACCCCGTCTTGAGGATCTGCAAGGAAATAAAAACCGGTTCGCATATAGGAAGTATCAACCGGTTTGGGCGAATGACTGTTGTTGCAGGAAAGGATAAGGGGTATTAAACACAGGTACATCAATTGTTTCATAAAATTATATTTGGATCAATTATTTTCATCAATCTCTCATAACGGAAGTTTGATACAACAACATCTTTCAAACCTTCCAGGTCATTTCTACTCAGTTTAAAGTCCATCTTTCTGGGCAACTCTACATTCCGCACCACATCCCGGCAATAAGTAACATCAATATCATCCCCTGTATAATCCATGCTGAAGATAATGATCTTGTTCTGCATATTGAAAAGCTCGATGTAAGCATATAAAACACCAGTGTCTTTGCTACCATGCAGATGTACGATATGGGAAACCTCATTATCAGAAGGTTCCTCATTCAAAGGAAGATAGTCATGCAAAATATCTTCAGCAACACTTTCCCCTTTTACAAAAGCCCTCACCCGATCGCAGTACTGCTTCGGGTAACCTTTCGATAAATAATAATTGAGGCAGATCTTCGCAATGGCGCGTTGATAGTCTATACTGTTCACTATCACTTTATCAGAAGAAACACTCCCCGAATGTGTTCCACGATCCAGCGGGATATTTAACAAACGCCCAAAAACACCCAGCTGTTTCACCAGTTCCCGGTCAATTGTTTTCCCGAATTCTTTATTACAGGTCTGGCATAAGAGGTTATAGCCCTTCTTAAAACCACCGATAGAAGCATTGATAATATGCTCTACGGACCTGTTTTTCCTGTTCAGGATCACACCACAATTGTAACAGTTCATGCGTAATATTACATCTTTTCATTCGTATTTATCTAAAGCCCCATGCACCACCGTTAGTGAATTTCTAAACCCGCTATACACTCCCCTTAGATGTTTTCGATATTTGCCAAATACGCAATACCAGCGCGGTTATTATCGTAAATTTGTGTATTTAACCAAACAATCTTATACAATGGGAAAACAAGTCAGTATCGTAAAGTACACCGGTAAAGTCGACAACATGGTCGGCTATTACCACAAAGGGAAGTTATACTTCCGCAGCATGCCGGAACAGGTGAACAGGAGTGAGGCCACCAAACTCGCTGCCATTGATTTTGGCACTGCCAGCAAGTCCGGAAAACTGGTCAGGGATGCATTAAAGCAGGAATTGAGTATCCGCCACGACAGCGATCTCACTAACCGCCTGAATGCCGCCATGATGAAAGTCCTCTATGCCGGCAACCAGGAACGGGGCAACAGGAGTATTCTTCGAAAACATGTATCCATGTTGGTGGGTTTAAAGCTCAATAACGCCACCGAGCTGAGCAAACTGCTGCCCTTTACACCGAAGGTGGTGCAGGACGGCAATAGCCTCCGCATCGCTATCCCTGCACTCTCGTCAGAGGACATCCTCCACACCAAAAACACCACACACATTGAGATCAAGGCTATCACCGCAGGTCTGAACTTTAATGAGGGCAACCGCCAGGATGCCGTATCGGATAAAGTAATGATCGATTTCAGGCAACCTGCCGTTGCCACTGAACTGATCCTGCCTTTTAAAGCAGGCGATGATGAAACCGTTGTGGTATTACAGGTGAAAGCATTCAAGGAAGAACAGGGAAAGCTGTGTGCATTGGGGAACCGCAAATACTTTGCGGCAGATATCATTGATATCATTCCTTCTTTGGAGGAAGTGCCGGAAAGAAAGGAGTATAGCACCATGCCGGAGCACAAAGCACACCAAATGGCGCATAGCTATTTCGCCGTACCACAATTAGAATAGCATAAAAGGAGGCGGGTGACAAAAAGTAACGTGAAGTGAGCACCTCCGCCAGGATAACTATATCAACCCGGCAAAAAATGCCCTAATTTTGAAGGACACAAGCGCAAACAAAGCCCTTTTTTTAAAGTTCGCCCCAAAGATCTGCTCCAAAAAACAAAATCCCCTCAAAAATACATCCACCAACCAGGATCACCCCTGATCAACAACCCTTCAACACCTCATCAACACCATGTCCACCAACCTCAGGGTTTCCTCGGCTCTGCCCCATGTCTGTCCTATATCTCTCCCATATCCCATGCCCCATGATCACTACCAGAAAGCTTCTTCCTGAAAAGAATGTCGGTTTTTTCCAAAACAGGTATCAAACACCCTCCCTACATTTGTAATATGATCAGATTCGCATACACCATCCTCTATGTGAGGGACGTAACAGCATCCATTACATTCTACGAGAAGGCATTTGGCTTTTCCAGGAAATTCATCACGCCGGACAATACCTATGGAGAACTCCTCACAGGGGAAACAACACTTTCCTTTGCGGCCATTACATTAGCCGTAACAAATCTAAAAGATGGTTTCATTGAAAGCAGTAATGCTAACAAACCATTTGCACAGGAAATTGGCTTTACCACAGATAATGTAGAAGAAGTCTATAAAAAAGCGATCAAAGCCGGTGCCATACCGGAAGCACCAGCTAAATTTAAACCACAGGGGCAAACGGTGGCTTATGTGAGGGATATTGATGGCTTTTTAATTGAGATCTGTACCCCCATGTAGCAGTTCATGAATGCAAAATAACGCTTTTGCCGTTTCCTTAACCTTTTGATAATATCCTCCTGATATCTTTGCCCGCAGGTAAAAGATACAGCAGCGCATGAACGACACGGAATTATGGCAACAGGTAAAGCAGGACAACCGTTCTGCTTTCGATCAGGTATACCACCGGTATGCGGCTCCGCTGTTTGCCATGGCCTACAAACATATCCGTAGCCGTGCAGATGCAGAGGATATCATCCAGGAAGTATTCCTGGATATCTGGGAAAAACGGAAGGAGATCCTTATACAACATTCTCTCTTCAATTACCTCTACAGCACGGTGCGTTACAGAACGCTGCGGTATATAAAAGCAAACGACGCCCGCCCCGAAAGCCTGGACCTGTTACAGGAGTTGCTAAATAACGCAACACAGCCCGAAATTTATACGGATGCACAGATCCGCAGCATCGATATGTCCGTAGCCGGTGAGATTGCCGGGCTGCCGGAACAAATGAAAAAAGTATACCTGCTGAATACAGAAGGAGGTAAGAGCATCCCGGAAATTGCGGACCTGCTGCTGATCTCCCCCCATACAGTAAGGAACCATCTTTCCAAAGTGCGTAAACGCCTGCGCCACGTCATTTCCCGGTTCACCGCCTTATTTTTTTCCTTCTGATCTTGCCAATGTTACCAAATCATTAACTCCATTTTCGGGAGTAGTCAGCTTTTGCATTTTGTGCTCTATCCCAATGAAGGAACACATTATGCAAACAGAACAACGTTTCAGAGAACTGCTGGACCGGTATATCGCCGGTACCTGCACACCACAAGAAAAAACCATCATAGAAGAATGGTTTGAAAAAGGTGGTGATGTAAATAAAGCAGATCTCCATCTTAGCGCAGCCGATGAATCCCGGCTGCTGGCAAACATTCACCGCAAACAGGGAGCCAGGCTAAGAACCCTGCTACGTACAGCGGCCATATGGGCTGGTATACTGATCGCCACCGGTCTGGGTATCTGGAAAGCCACGGAAAAGCCTGAAAACATCCAGCCTGTATTTATGGCTATTGCTACAGGCAAAGGAGAAATAAAACAGGTGACCTTGCCGGATGGTTCGGTAGTATTGCTCAATGCCAATTCAAGACTGTACTATCACCCGGATTTTTCCAGCCACCGCCAGCTGCGGCTTTCAGGAGAAGCATTGTTCACCGTCACGCACGACAAGTCTCACCCGTTTACCGTACTCACCGCTGATAGTTTATCTACCACTGTACTCGGAACGCAATTCAATATCAACAGCTACGACAAAGGAGACGACATACAGATCAGCGTGTTATCCGGCAAGGTAGCCGTTAAAAAACCAGGGAGTTTGCCGGATACGCTCATCAAAGCACAGGCCCTGCGCTACCATAAAGCAGACGGGAAATTTGCCGTGTTGCACGATGTAACTACTGAAACCAACTGGTCGAAGGGCCAATGGGAATATGAGAACGTACGGTTCAGTGACCTGGCCCTTCTGCTGGAAAACCAGTACGGAATTACACTCACTTCCCTGTTGGACCCTAAGGAACTGCAAACCAATGTCAGCATCAACTTTTCCAAAAAGCAAACTGCCCGCGAGATCATGGAAGTGTTTTGCAGCCTGGCAGGTTGCCGTTTCCGGATGCTGAGCCCGGAAAAAATAGAGATCTATTGACCATTATAAAAGCAAAAGCCCTGCTGTGAACAGGGCCTCGCCATTTTTCATTCGTAAGAACAAAAAGTAAAAAACAAAGTTATGCTACTAAAATGGGTGAAACAACTCCCAGGGAAATTATTTGCCATTCCCTTCCTGATGCTGCTGCCAGCCATTACCCTGGCCCAGGAAGCCAGGTTTTCCGTAAAGTTCGAACAAGGTAGCCTGGAGCAGGCACTCAATCTGCTGCGAAAAGTTACCGGCACAAGTATCGCTTTCAGTAAAGAAGAGATCAATGGCGCTGTTATTCCATCATCAGAATACAGCAACAAAACAGTGGAGCAAATACTGAATAGCCTCCTTACCAATATTCCCTTTGGCATAGAGAAAAAAGGCACCGCCTGGCTCGTAAAGAAAACCGCTGAAAAACAAAAGAAACCAGGCAGAGTAAGCGGTAGAATTATTGATGAAGAAAACGCCCAACCTGTACCAGGCGCTACCATCCGCATCGGCAGCAACGGCGTTACCACAGACGAAATTGGCGCTTTTACCCTCAGCTTACCCAAAGGACAATACGAAGCGGAAATTTCTTCTATTGGTTATGGCACTAAAAAAGTAACAGAAATAATAATAAAGGATGATGAGATCTTTACGATAGACATTCCCCTGAAAAGAGCAAAAGGCCAGTTGAGTACGGTTACCGTATCTTCCCGCCGGATAAAAGAAACCGGCACCATTGCTGCCATCATCACCGAGATCCGGGAGGCAGACGCTGTGGTAAGCGGTATTTCCAGGGAGCAGATCAGCCGCAGCCAGGACAGGGATGCTGCTGAAGTAGTACGCCGCATTCCCGGCATCAGCGTAGTAAATAATCGCTTTGTTGTAGTCCGCGGTCTTCCCCAAAGATATAATACAGTGATGCTGAACGGCACAACCGCACCAAGTTTCGAAGCAGACAGCCGCGCCTTTTCTTTTGATATCATGCCCAGCAGTATGGTAGACCGGATTTTGGTATACAAAACCGCCCTGCCTGAATTACCCGGCGATTTTGCCGGCGGACTGGTAAAAATTTATACCACAGGCATGCCGGTAAAAAACTTCTTCAATGTATCCTTTCAAACTTCCTTCAGGCAGGGCACTACATTAAAAGAATTTTACGAACAACCCCAGGGCAGCAAAGCCTTTCTGGGATATGATGATGGCACCTATGGTTTACCCGCAGCTTTTAAAAAGGTAAGGGAAACAAACGGCCGCATAGATCTGTTATCGCCTGAACAGCGCCGTCCTCTTACAAAAATGCTGAATGAAAATTGGGAAGCCGGGCAAAGGAACGCACCCCTGGATACCCGTTTGAATATAGACTTTGCCCGCCGGTTTGCTTTAGGCAAAAATGTTCAGTTCGGTTTTGTTTCCGCGTTCAGCCACACCAACACTTACCGTTACCAGGTTATACTGCGGAATACCGGGAAGTATACCGGCGGCGTGGATGATATAATAGGAGATGAGATATTCAAACGGGAATATACATTTTCAGATCAAACTTACGAGCACGCAGTCCGCTTAAACGGTCTGGTGAATCTTTCACTGGCGGTAGGAGAAAATCACCAGATAGAATTTAAAAACCTGTATACCCATCTGGGTAGTTCAACTTACATCAACAGATCCGGGGTAGCCGGAACTGAGGCCACAGATTCAGATCAGGGCTATTTATCCCAACCTATTTTTACAAATACCTACAGAGGTACTTACCTCGCACAATTAAGCGGCCATCACAAGTTCTTTAATAAAAAGACAGAGATCAACTGGCTGCTGGCTTACAATCAAACCAAATACAATGATCCTGACCAACGCAGCAGGGAATTTTACGCCGATGACACTTCAAAATACTACGGCAGCTATTCATTGAAAGAACGTGAGTTAAACGCAGATATCATTTCCGATGTAAACCGTGGCCGTCAGTTTATTACCCTGCCCGATACCTCCAGGACCCTGGGAATTGACATTGTACAGCATCTTAAATTCCTGGGAATAACCCCGCAATTGAAAGCCGGTATTTTTGTGGAAGACAAAGGCCGGACCTTCGAATTCATACAACTTGGGTATGTTAAAGATGATCCCCGGTACGGACCGGGATATATAGTGGCGGAGAACTTTGGCCGCCATAATAGTTACACAGCTTCCAACCTGTTACAGGCTGGATATCTCTCCACAGAGATCCCCATCAGATCATGGAAGATAACCGGCGGTGTAAGAATAGAAAAAAACAAACAGGAGCTGAACACATTTTCCTGGGAAAGGGTCGGCCCTAATGCCGGTTCGGAAATTAACCTGAACAGGGAACACACCAGTGTTCTGCCATCCGTAAATATCAGCTACAACCTGAATAGTACCAGCCTGGTGCGTGTTGCTTATTCCAAAACGCTGAACCGTCCTGAATTCCGTGAAATAGCCAGCTTTTATTACAAAGATTATTACACCGGCAGATTGGCCTACGGAAATCCGAACCTGAAAACACAAACGGATATCAGTAACCTGGATCTGCGCGTGGAGCATTATCCCGGTTTGGGAGAAATGATCAGCCTCGGTGTTTTCTATAAAGAATTTAAAAACCCGGTTGAGTTTTATTATTACGTAGGTACCAGCAGCCGCAATAATTTCCAATGGGGCAATGCGGAATCCGCGAAGAATTATGGCGCGGAACTGGAACTGATCCTGGGACTGCAGCGTTACTTTTCAGAAAAGAATTGGGTGTCCAGGCAGCTGCAAAAAGTATCAATCCTTGTCAACGCCGCATATATACATAGCAGGGTAAACCTGGGGCCCAAGGCTGGCATCCAGGATAAAGAAAGACCCATGTACGGGCAATCACCTTACCTGATCAATGGCTCCATCAATTATACAGATGAAGATAAAGGACTCAAATTAACTGCTTCTTATAATGTTATCGGCAAAAGGCTTTTCGGGATCGGCAATACCGACTACCCCAATATTTATGAAATGCCCCAGAACCTGCTCGATCTCAGTTTTTCAAAACAGATCACAAAGATCTGGGAACTGAAAGGCGGTATCCAGAACCTGCTGAATGCCCGCAGTATGCAATTACAGGACGTTAACAGGGATGGCAAATACAAGGCCTCCGAAGGGGCATTCGATGCAGTGGATAACCTCTATCAATCATCGTATGAAGGAACATACTTCACTGTAGGAGTGGGTATCAAGTTATAACGATAAAAAACCAGACAAATGAAAACTACTAAAATAATAAACCTTGCAGGCATCTTAATGGCGCTTGCAATCATAATAAGCGGTTGTTACAAACAGGAACCTGTTTTTAATTTCATTGAAAAACCCGTTCCCGGTCCTCCTCCGCCACCGCCGCTGTCGAATGACCTGAAGAACGTAACGCTCAATTACAATGGGGCCGTGCTGAAAACCAGTATGATCGCCCAGCGGACATTTGATCCTTACAGTGCACCCTCAGCATTCCACCGCTATCGCACCGGCTTTGAGCTGGCGCTGCGCCTGGATGATAATAACAATATAGAACTTTATCAGAAACTGCAGGTTCAAATTCCCATAAATGAAAAGGGAGAACCCGTTCCCGGCAAATACACGATCAAAAATAACGTAGTAACGGAAGGCGGTGATATGAATATTAAATACACCAAAGGAATTTACAGCGATGTTTTCCCCGATGCCAATTTTAAAACGGGTAAAGACAAATTCATTTTTGATATGGCTTTAAGGCTGGAAGTGTTTGATACAGCCACGCACGAGGTAGCAGGTTATATAGATGAACTGATCATCCAGGATAAAAGTAATCTGGCCAGGAAAGTAATTTTTAAAGACCTGGGATTCACGCTGAATTATAACCATATGGAGATCTTCCTCAATGATACTTTGGCTTTTGAAGGAGCTACCGATGCTAATAGTATGTGGTATTACGGGAATGGCCTTGCTACGTTAAACGGGGCTTCATCAGCATCGCCATTTATTATGGCTTCCATGTCGTTTAATATCACTGAATTTACCGGAGTGGGAAGTTACACTTACAAAACCAATACTGATGACCTTTCTTATGGCCCCAGCGCCAATATTTCCATGAATGAAGGTACAGGCATTGGAGATGTGGATGGATATTTATCACCCGCAATATTTCCTGTGGATGATCATACTATCAAAGTAGAAACTTACATAGAAAATGTACTGATAAAAGGAACATTGTCTGCCGCCAAAGCGCAGCTGTGGGGCAATAATACCGGCGGTTATTATCCCAGTGACCTTATTGCAACCAGGCCTCCTTTCAAATTGACAGGATCTTTTTTCCAACGCCAGTTGTAATCAAAATTGCCGGTGTGTTAATAAACGCACCGGCAATTTGTTATTTTAGCGTAATGACACAATACGAATACTTCCAGCACTTTCACACTATCAGCAAAGCAGATCACCAACTGCTTACGGATCAACTCAAACCCAGATCGTTTAAAAAGAACGATCTCCTGATCGTCCCTGGCCAAACACAGAAAGAACTGTACTTCGTGAAAAGCGGCATCCAGATGTCTTATTTCGAATCAGAAGACGTAATAGCTTTCACCTATGCCCCGGACCTCTGTGCCATCCCGGAATCCTTCTCCTTCCAAACCCCATCAAAATGTTACCTCACCTGCCTCACAGACAGTGAACTGGATTACATCTCTTACGAAGACCTCCAAAAGCTGTTCGATCAAAACCAGCAGATAGAAAGATTGTTCAGAAAGATGACAGAAGCCGTACTGGCAGGAATGATCAACCGCCACCATGAATTACATGCCTTAACGATGGAAGAACGATACAAAGCTTTCTGCCAGCGAAGTGCTCACCTGTTGCACTTAGTCAGCCACAAACACATCGCATCCTACTTAGGCATCAGCCCAACAAACTTCAGCAAACTCTTTAATAAAGTAAAATTCTGATTAGTTGGTCTATACCAACATTTGTTTGCAAAGTACCCTCCAACTTTGCAAATAAAAAAGCATGACACACGCCTGGCTCAACAGATCCGAATACCCTTTCCATTCCAAGTATTATACCATTAACGGCCACAAACTGCATTACATTGATGAAGGCCGCGGAGAAATCATTTTATTCGTACATGGCACACCTTCCTGGAGTTTTGATTTCCGGCATATCATAAAAGAAGCGAAAGATAACTACCGCTGCATAGCCCTCGACCATATTGGTTTTGGCCTCTCAGATAAACCAGCAGAATACGATTATTCCACCATCAACCACAGCCGAACACTGGAAAAATTCATACTGGAAAAAGGACTGGAGAACATCACCCTGGTAGTACATGATTTTGGTGGCCCCATCGCATTAAACTTTGCCATACAATACCCGGAGAAGATAAAGAACATCGTTATCATGAACTCCTGGTTATGGCGCAGCCCCGTAAGTAAAATATTGAAAAGCCCCTTACTGCCGTTTTTATATCGCTACTTAAATTTCTCTCCTAAAGTGCTTCTGTCGCAATCATTTGGTGATAATAAACTCGCGAGCCACTTAAAAGCCCAATACACAAAACCATTCGCAAACAAAAGCCAGCGCAATGGTGCACTGGCTTTCGCAAGATCATTATTAAACGATCAGGATTGGTTTGAAGAAGCGCTCTGGAATAAAAAAGAAACCATAGCCAATAAACCAACGCTATTCATATGGGGAATGAAAGACCCCTTTATTAAACCTGCTCACCTCGATAAATTCCAAACAGGGTTTCCCAATTCAACAACATTAAAACTCGAAACCGCCGGCCATTTCCCACAGGAAGAACAACCGGAAACAGTAACAAGGACCATCCTTAAGTTCTTATCTCTCTCCGCATGAAGAGATAATAAGAAAGCGCAAAGCAAACCGTTGTAGCAGCAATCAATCCACTCACCTGCGGCCACACCACCAGTAAACTCTCCCGAACAGACAACGGCGAAGGAATAGCCCCTGCCATCTGCTCCATCGTTAAAGGCCCCAGGCTGCGAACAGATGGCATCAGCAGGGTAGTGGTAGCATCGGAATATAACTGGCTGGGCACAAAACGCAGCAAGGTTAAAATGATGCCGTTATAAGAGATGATCTGATCCTGCGTCAGCGAGTTTGGATCAGGAAGGAATGCCTTGATAAAGATGTTCACCAGTATCTGGTAGAACACCGTAAAGAATAACCAGATAGCAATGGCCATGAGGGCAGAAGTAGCCGCCTGCTTGAACCTTACAGATAAAAGTATAGCCAGGTTCAGCCAGAAGGCTACATAGATAATACTCAGCAGCACAAAACCCATGATCCGGATAAATTCAGACGGCTCTATATTCACACCCGTAATGTATAACCCGCCACCGATCATCAACAGATTGAGGGAAAGAAATAGTGTACTGATCACGATCAAAGACGCAACGAACTTGGCATTGATCACCGCATCCCTGTAAACAGGCTGCGCTACCAGCCTCACCAGCGTACCGCTGGACTGTTCTGAATTGATGGCATCAAACCCCAACGCAATGCCTAATAAGGGCCCCAGGAAGCCAATAAAGATATGAAAAGGTGGAAGTGCTCCATCTGATGTGGTGAGCAGTTTCAGGTATAAGAACAACCTGTCCGGATCATCATAATTGCCTACTGCTCTGCCGATGTTGATCATGGCAATATACGTAGACGCAAAGAAAGTGAGCAGTATTAATCCGCCCAGGATGATGAAGCGCCAGCTGCGCACCTGGTCAGCCACCTCCTTTCTCACCATCACAAAGAACGGAGAACTACCGCTTTGAGAACCTGCCGAAAAAAGACCGTTGAAAAAGGCCGCTTGACTTTTCATTAGATACGTTTTCCTTTAAATTATTTTCAAAATACTGTTGATAGATCTCATCCAGTCCGTATGTTTTCTTTTGCACGCCGGTAATATCCAAACCCTTGCTCACAAGGAGCCGCACAAGGTCTGGCGTAATATCCTGTTCGCCGGATATTTCAACTCCTCCATCCACAACAGCAACCTTTTTAACCCCCGGCATTTCCAACACGGCCGAAGATGGAAATTCCCCATCCGCTGTTACCTGCACCACATAAGGCGAAGCCTTAAACAGGTTCCGGGCCAGCGTTTCAATATTACCTTCTGCCAGTAATTGCCCTCCCACGAAGATGCCTACACGATTACAAACCTGTTGCACCTGGTGCAGATGATGGGAAGATAATAATATCGTTAGGCCGCGCTGTTCATTCAATTGCTGAATGAGTGCTAAAAAATCCCGCACGCCTGTAGGATCAATACCAAGTGTTGGTTCATCGAGGATGATCACCTCCGGTTGTTTTATCAATACTTCTGCCAGTCCCAGCCGTTGTTTCATACCACGGGAGAAGGTGCCTGTTTTCTTTTGCATGGCGCCTTCCAGCCCAACTTCTATCAGCATTTCACGCGCACGATCTTCCACTGCGGTTATCCCATTCAACCGCCCGATATAAGTAAGATTTTCCAGCGCTGTCATGTCGTTATAGAAACCAACATTGTCCGGCATATATCCCACCTTGCGTTTAACAGGAATAGGATTACGCGATGCATTGATGCCACAGATACGGGCTTCTCCGGCCGAAGGTTCTGTTAACCCCAGCAACATTAATATAGTAGTGGATTTACCAGCCCCGTTTGGTCCCAGTAATCCAAATATTTCACCTTTATTGATGGACAGATGGAGATCATCCACGGCCTTTAATTTGCCATAGTATTTGGTCAGCCCAACTATCTCAATGATTTTATCTTCTGCCATATTTACGAATGAGGTAATAAACAGCCCCTAATGCTAAGAGGATGATCAATATGCCCAGCCATCCTGTGAGTATGGATGTTTTCACCGTCATGCGGAAAACCGCGTTGGCATTTGCATTGGTGTTCTTCACCGTGAAAGTGGTCACGTAATCACCGGCAATGGTTTTATCCGGCACCTTTAACGTGGCCACAATTTCCGATTCTTTACCCGGCTCCAGCCGTTTAAGATTGGAAGGAGAGAAGGTAGCTTCCCATTGCGGAGGCGCTTGTGCAGAGAGTTCCACATTGTCCAGCGCAATCGTGCCCGTGTTTTTTACCAGCAGGTGAATTTCCTTTCGGTTGCCTTCTGTTACATCGTCGCTCAGCCTTCCGGATGGTGTGGTGAGTGTAACGCCATAAGTGCCTTTCACCACAGCTTCCAGGTCTAACCGGGAAGAGTCCGCAATCCCCGTCAACGCCACCACAGGAATATTATATTTCCCTGGCTTAGTTTCAATAGCAGGATTGATCTCTATGATAATATCCTGCGTTTTCCCTGAATCGACGTTGAGGGAAGTAAGCTGGTAACCTTCCGCTTTGAAAGCGATGTTCCATCCGGGAGGCACAGTGGCCGAAAGCTGGTAAACATGTGGTACGGCCGCACTGTTGGTAAGCCTGGCATTGTAGGTGAAAGTAGTGTTGGCGGCGGCTTCAATATTCATCAGCCTTGCTGTAAATGGCGGGCTTTTTTTCTGAGCCATCACCTGTCCGCTAAAGAGCGTTAATAAGAGAAGGATACGTACTAACATAAGATTTACTTTTCCTATATAAAAATATAACGTGTGAGGATTAAAAAACACCTTCCACAGAATTTTAAGGCATTTTTAAGGAGCATACTTGTCACACCATTATACACTTTGATCACATTTTTCAACCGGCTGCATGATAACACCCGATCTTACACAGCAAATAAACTAAGTATGCGTTACTGCTTATTACTATTCATTTTTTCCACGAATATGGCCTTGGGGCAAGCCGGGTCTGTAACTGTAGAAGGCAAAAAAATGGGCTACACAAGTTATGGCCTGGAAACCCGCAAACCCAATACCCCGGTACTGGTCTTTGAAGCCGGACTGGGATCAGGCGGAGGCTCTTATGAACTCCTGTTCCCTGCACTCTCTCAAAAAACAGCAGGTATTGCGTACGACAGGAATGGCCTGGGAGGCTCAGAGCCTGATACAACCATTAAAAGCGATGGAGACGTAGCCAGGCGACTGCATGCGCTATTAAAAGAACTGAAAGTGCAACCGCCTTATTTATTGGTAGGGCATTCTCTCGGCGGCCCTTTCATCAGGTTGTTCACTGCCCTTTATCCAAACGAGGTAGCAGGCCTGCTATTCATAGACCCAACCGATTTTATGCTCACAGAAAAGGAAGATGAGCAGATCAAAACGATCTCCAACAGCGCCATGGGGTACCGGAAGCTCATTGCCACCATGTTTAAACGCGATTCTGAGGACACCACCAATTCTATCGGCACCAGGAATGAGATGAAGCGGTTAAGAAAAATAGGGTATTTCGAAGAATATACTTCCCTCGCACCACTGCCGGATATCCCGGTTACAGTGCTGATGAGTTATAACCGTTATATAGAAAAACAGGAAGAGGAATTGGGCAAGGAATTAAAGATCAACATGATGCCATGGTTCGCGGAAATGAACCGGCTCCGTATTGATCATTTCGCGGACATGATCAAAAATAACCACAATAGTTCGGTGATACTATTACCACGTTACAGCCACGGCATTCATCACCAGGACCCCGCGCTGGCTTCCACCGTAATACTCGATCTGTATAACAGGATATTAGCACAGAAAAAGTAACTTTGCTGGTGATGAAGAAAAATATCGCTTTTATTATCATAGCCATGCTCTCCGGAAATACCCTGTTTGCCCAGCAGAAACAATTCCATCTATACCTGCTGGCCGGCCAGTCCAACATGGCCGGAAGAGGCATTGTGGAACCACAGGATACCATCGGCGATCCACGCATATTATGTTTGAATAAAGAAGGCAACTGGGTAATAGCCAAAGATCCCATCCACTTTGATAAATCAGCAGCCGGCGTAGGCCCCGGTTTATCCTTCGCCCGCGAAATGATCAAACAGGATCCCAATATCGTAATAGGATTAATCCCCTGTGCTGCTGGTGGTTCCGGCATAGACAACTGGCTGTACAACCAATATTGGGAGCAAACGAAATCTTACCCCTGGGCTGATGCAGTAGCAAGAACAGAACGCGCCATGAAAGATGGCATCCTGAAAGGGATCCTATGGCACCAGGGTGAGTCCGATTCCTCCCCTGAAAAAGCAGCCCAATACAGTAATAAACTGGACGAACTGGTAAATAAATTCCGAAAAGAATTCAACCTGCCCAACCTGCCTTTTATTGCCGGCGAATTACCTGAATTCAATAAACGCGCAAGCGCCATCAATCTTCAATTGCAGGAAGCGAAGAAACGTTTATCTCATTTTGAAATAATATCCGGTAAAGGATTAACACCTAACGCAGATGGCTTACACATAGATGCTGCTTCACAACGTATATTTGGAAAGAGATATGCAGAAAAAATAATTCATCAATAAAAACTATAACTGTTAACCTTTCAAGCTATCGATACATTCCCGCAGCTCATGTAACCAACCAGCATCCGCATCATCATCAAGATGCGCTTCCAGCAAAGGTAAAAATTCGTTATCTCCCAGTTCGGTGATCGCTTCAAACAATAAACTTCCGAAATCGCCCGTCAGAAGCTCCCGTTTAATAATATCTTTTACACGGTCATCTTTTCGCACCGCTAATCCAACGATCGCTTCAAACCGCGTCTCTTCATGTTTATCATTTATCCTGTTCCATAAAGCCGTGATGATATCAGGGTTATTTCTTTCCGTTCTGCTGGCAATACCAAAAACAGCCCAGCTTCTGATGGCCGAAACTTTGTCCATGCTCAATGCGATCAATGTATGAATGGCCTCCATATGGTCAACGCCCAGTAAGGCATAAGCAACCGCTTCCCGGATCTCTTTATCTGCATGATCTTTGAACGCAGCAATGGTGTTTATTTGTGCAGTATTTAGCTGCTCGTTATTATGGCCAATCGCATACAGAACGGAACGGATGGCAAACCCCTTTTGCAGCAGTTCAAAGTACAGGGTGATCTTTTGTTCGGAATAGGGGAGATGTGCCAATACATCCACCGCAAGTTCCTTTTCCTGGTCACTGCCAGATGCCGCGAGTGTATAACAGGTAGCGGTTATCCCATCCCGTTTGCGCAATTCCCGGATATTCTCCCAATACGTTTTGTCGGACTTGTTATGCAGCAGCCGTGTAAATAGCTGTTCCGCCGTCCAGTTTGTTCTGCTCATAGGTTCCGCAAAGTACAAACTTTAATGCCTATATTTGTCCCCTCAAACACCCTTTACCTGTCATGATACGTACGATAAGCATCTCCCTCTGCACCTTACTGTTGTTTTCCTGCGCAAAGAAGAACAGCCCTGAGCCGGAAGCCCAGCCAGAAACGGTTACTGCCTCCATACAAGGCAGGGTACTGGACGAAACAGGTATTCCTGCTGCTAATATCACCGTAAAGTCTTTGGATGCCTCGGCCATTACCAATACAGACGGAGAATTCCGGTTTGATAAAGTGGTCCTGGCAAAAACGGATGCGTATGTATATGTAGCAGCACCAGGATATTTCAGTACCGGCAGAACATTCACGCCCCAGGCAGGTAATATAGGTTTTACTGAAATACAGCTCATCCGCAGGAATAAAATAACAAGCGAGTCAACTTTCGAAGGCAAAAATAGTATCCGTTTACCCGATAACGGTGTGATCAATAAAATACAAAAGACCCCTTACGCAGGGGAGGTCAGTGTATTCGCCCGTTACCTTTCTCCGTCAACCTTGAAAAGCTCTTCCATAAGGCCCGGCGGAAATTATGGATATGATAAGTCCGGCAAAAAGAAAACATTGCGTCCTTACGGTATGCTGGCCATAGAACTGGAAGGCACAGGAGGGGAACAACTCCAGCTTGCCAGTGGAAAAACGGCTACTATTAAAATAGAGATCGCTGCCAGCATGGTATCCACCGCTCCAGCTACCATTCCTTTATGGTATTTTGATGAAGAAAAGGGCATATGGAAAGAAGAAGGCACCGCCACCAAACAGGGAGATGTTTACGTAGGCACGGTAAGCCATTTTTCCTTCTGGAGTGCGGATATGCCGGAAGAAATGATCAATCTCTCCCTGCAATTCAAGAACACGGAAGACCGGCCTTTTTCATTTCACTATATGAGGATCTCAGAAACGGCAAACGACTCCTCTTACGTTTACTTATACACAGATTCTTCCGGCAGCATCAACACAGCAGTTCCCCGCAACAAAGAATTGCGCCTGCGCTTTTATAATTTATGCGGCCTTGAAATAAAGAATTTCACTTTCCCTGCAATGGCAGAGGATAAGAATATGAATGTATTGACGGTAGATGCACTCACTACCACATTCGCCATTCTCCGCGGTAAGCTCACTACCTGCAATGGGGCACCTTTAACGAATGGATATGCACTGATACAGCAAAAGAACGGGCATTCCAGGATACCAACAGATAACCAGGGGCAATATGTGGCAAGAGTAGCCATCTGCACAGGTACAGAATTAAATGTGGCTGTCATCGGCGTAGATTCATCAGCCAAACAGGAAAGCCCCAACCCTTATTACCTGAAGGTAACACCAGGGCAGGAATACGCCATCCCTACCATACAGGCCTGCGGTTTATCTGGTGAGATATATTTTGAAGTAAAGCTAAACGATGTCCCATTTAATTTTGCCCTTCCAGCATATAGCTTTTTCGGATCAAGATTGCCTTATCTCATCAGTCAGGATAGTGCCACCCAGATCTATTCAAATAACCTGGCCACTCCTTATGACCTGTCGGCAAGTGCAACCTTTGGTGGTGTTTCCCGGCCGGGTAATTACAAGATCTTATCCGCAAAGGTATTAACCAGTCCAACTTCGGATATAAGAGCGACTTCTGCTTACCAGTTGAACATGCAGATTACAGAATATGGTGCGGCCGGACAATTTATAAGCGGTGGCTTTGCCGGTTATATGTTCAATCAGGCACAGCAGAGCCAAATAACATACGTCAGTTTCCGTTTCAGGGTAAGAAGATTAATTTAGAGGAACTGATAAACGAAAACAAAATGAAGCACCTCCTGTTCATATTCCTTTTTTTTACCACAGCCGCATCCGCACAACTGGATACCGTCAACCTGTCCGGTCATAAAGTGGCCCTGAATAAGAGTGGTTTTCCTGAACAGATCCAAACGGCCTCCCGGAATATCCTCGCAGAAAATATCCATTTCCATATCATCAATGCTGCCACGCATAAAGACATCCCCTTTAAACAGGAAGGCATCACCATTCAATCGGACAAAATGAAATGGAGCGCCATCCATACTTCAGAACAGTTAAAAATGGAAGTGAAGGTATTGGCTGACATTCATGGTGCACGTTTGCTCTATAACATAAAACTTACCGCATTGCAGGATGTATCCCTGGACGATATTAAACTGCATATCCCTTTCGATAAAAGCGTGGCAAAGTATATGAAAGGTTTAGGCAGGGAGGAAGGCCCACGGCCGGATACCATTAATTGGAAATGGGCTGATAAATACCAGGATAACCCCTGGGTAGGAGATAAAAATGCCGGTTTGGAATATCTCCTGCATGATGGTTTTCAAAAACCACTCCCCACTACATGGGTTAATGCAGGAAAAGGAGGCATCACCATGTACATCAAAGGTAAATCCATGCTCTCCGAAAATTACAGCGGCGCACGCAGCATGAAAAAGAACGATGTACTCTATTATAACTTCACCCTTTTCATTACCCCATAGATTTCATACCTTTCGGGCTAAGAATCGACCTTAAGGTAATCTGGTGATTGTCAATAATGTATTATACAATGAGAATGAAAGTGATTTGTTGCAGCAGGTAGCTGCTGGCAATGAGCATGCATTCCGCCAGCTGGTAGAACAATACTCCGGTCTCCTCTACAAATTCATCTACCGCCATACCAACGACCAATTACTCTCAGAAGAGATCGTACAGGACATCTTCGTAAAGATCTGGCAAACAAGAGAAACACTCACCGGCCTTCGCAGCTTCCGTGCTTTCCTGCTCATCATATCCCGCAACCATGTATTGAACACCATCAAGAAAATGATGCGGGAAAAGAAGAAACAATGGGAATGGCAAAAGGAAAACACCACTACACAGGAAGAAGACCGCCAGGAACTGGAAGAAGTTTTCGGGCTCATAGACGACGCAGTGAACCGTCTGCCCCCGCAACAAAAGAAGGTCTGGATCCTCAGCAGGAGAGAAGGCCTCAAATATGAACAGATCGCCGCCGAGATGAACATCTCCAGGGACGCCGTTAAAAAATACCTCCAATACGCCAATGGCGCTATCAAAGAACACGTGACCAATAATATTAATATCCCGCTTCTGGTGATCTTATTATCACGTTTCTAAAAATTTCTTACTTCCCCGTATCCCCTATTTTAAATTATTGTTGTCTTTATAGTTATATGGCAAGGTTAGAGATATTATATAACCGGTGGTTGAACAAAACTGCAAGTCCTGCAGAAGTGGAGGAGTTTATGGAACTGCTCAACCAGGGCGTGTCTAAGGAGGAATTTTCTCCCATGATCACCCGGGAATGGGAGGTTTTGCAGGATGAAGGAGAACTCTCCATAGAAAAAAGAAAAGCGATGGCGGACAGGATACTGAAAACGTACCCCGCAGCCAAAGAGCCAAAAGTCCGCTTCATCAAAACATGGATGAAAGCCGCAGCCGTTATTGCCATCCTGCTCACTGCAGGCACTTACTTAATTACCCGCACCACAGAAACGCAGATCACAGCAGAAAAAATAAATGATGCCGCACCCGGCACCAGCAAAGCCATACTCACACTGGCAGACGGTTCCACCGTTACGCTGGACAGTGCCGGCCAGCAAATGATCCCCAAAACTACTGCCTACCAACAGGGAGGCAAGCTAGCCTATAATAAGAGCAACAGCACGGAAATAACGTATCATACATTAACTGTACCCAGAGGCGGACAGTTCCAGCTGGAACTATCTGATGGTACAAAGGTTTGGTTAAATGCCGCTTCCTCCCTTCGGTACCCCACTGTTTTCGAAGGTAAGGAAAGGAAAGTGGAGGTCACCGGGGAGGCATATTTTGAAGTGGCTAAGAACGCAGAAGCCCCCTTCCGGGTAATGGTTAATCAACGCGCTACCGTAGAGGTACTGGGAACCATTTTTAATATCAACGCGTATACAGATGAAGAGGATATAAAAACAACCCTGCTGGAAGGCTCCGTAAAGATCGGGGAGGTAGTCTTAAAACCAGGCCAGCAGGCACAATTAGCAGAGCAGATAAAGGTAGTAAGCAACGTAGATCTGGACAAAGTGACCGCCTGGAAAAAAGGCGTGTTCAATTTCGAGGATGCAGATCTGAAAGAAGTCATGCGCCAGCTTTCAAGGTGGTACGACATTGACGTGGCTTATGAAAAGAATATCGGGAATATAGAATTTGTAGGTAAGATTAGCAGAAGCACCTCTTTGAAGGGCGTGCTGAAAGGACTGGAAAATACAGGCGTACAGTTCCGCCTGGAGGGGAAAAAATTAACGGTAATAAAGTAGTAGTAAAAATTAGCATGAGATATAGGGGGATCCTGCACAGGGACCGCAAGGGGGAACATTTTTCAAAAACCAACCAATAAAAAACAAAAACCGGAAGTGCATGAACACCTCCGGTATAATCGTCAGTTAGTGAATTAAAACAAAGCACGTCCGGCAAGACAGCTTCATTTCTTAATCAACCAAATAACAATGCAATTTATGCAAAAAAACTGCTATGCGCTACCCGCTGGTCCGGGTAGGCGGCGTTCGATCACCGGGATCCTGATCAGATCACTATGCATAGGGTCTGGTAGTCGCAGGATCAACCTAATTGTTAATGCGATGAAATTAACTGCTGTTTTACTCACTATTGGCCTGGTCAATGTTTATGCGGCCAGCTCTGCGCAGTCCATCACCTTGTCAGGAAAGAACATACCTTTGAAAAAGGTCTTCGATGCTATCGAGAAACAGACCGAGTATGTGGTTTTTTCGAAAAAGAATGATCTGCAGAACACCACCGCACTCACCATTTCTGTAAAGGATATGCCCCTCGCAGAATTCCTCAGGATGGCGCTGAAAGACCAGCCGGTCAATTTCAGTATTGAAGACAAAACCATCTTCCTCTTCAAAAAGCCGGTCATCACAGAACAGCCTGCAACACCTGTTGCAGATACCACGCAGCCATTGCGCAGCATTATCGGTATAGTGACCGATGAAGAAGGCAAACCGCTGCAATTTGTATCTGTTGCTGTGGACAGCAGAAGAGGCGCAAGAGCAGGCGCCGTTACCTTATCAGATGGTTCCTTTTTTATCAGGGATGTACTCTCCGATGAAACACTGATCATCAGTATGATAGGATATAAAACCAAGGAAGTAAAAACCCGCAACTGGAAAGTACCTGCCATCAGGCTGGAAAAGTCAGTAAGTCAGCTAAAAGACGTAGTGATCTCCAACGGTATGTACACCCGGAAAGTAGAAAGTTTCACCGGTGCCGTTTCCACCTATACCGGAGAGCAATTGAAGAGCGTAGGTAATAAGAATATATTAGAAAGTCTCAAAACACTGGACCCTTCTTTCATCATGGTAGAGAACAATACACTGGGTTCTAATCCCAATGCATTGCCTAACATTGAAGTGAGGGGAAAAACAAGTATCAGTACTACCGGCCTGAATGATCAGTTTGCCGCAAACCCTAACCAGCCGCTGTTTGTACTGGATGGTTTTGAAAGCAGCCTGCAGGCCATTTACGATCTGGATATGAACAGGGTAGCCTCTATTTATATTTTGAAAGATGCTGCTTCTACCGCTATCTACGGTTCCAAAGCAGCTAACGGTGTAGTGGTAGTAGAAACAAAACGCCCCGTGGCAGGAGAGTTGCGCGTTAGTTATACTGCAGACGTTTCTTTTGATATACCGGACCTCACCAGTTACAACCTGATGAATTCTTCAGAGAAGATACAGTTCGAAAAACTGTCCGGCGTATATGAATCACAACCTAACTTCCAATACGAATGGACACAGAAGTATTACGAACGCCTGGCTTCTGTTGCCAGCGGCATCAATACTTACTGGATCAACGAACCTGTACGCCTGGGAGTTGCTAACCGGCATTCTTTGCAGTTATCCGGTGGTAACAGAGACCTGCAGTTTGCAGCCGGTGTTTCTTACCGTAACCAGGATGGTGTAATGAAAGGATCCGGGCGGCAATCATTTGGCGGAAACTTTATGCTGGCCTACAGGAAAGGTATCGTGAATATCACCAATATCATGAGTGTGGATGGAAATAAAGGCGAAGAATCTCCCTATGGTTCTTTTACGGCATTCTCACAAGCCAATCCTTATTATAAGAAAACCAGGCCGGATGGCTCCGTAGGAAAATACCTGGACTCCAGTTCCATTTCCAACATATACGTATACAATCCGCTCTTTGATGCCGGTTTATACAGTATCAATGAAACAAAAGGTTTTTCCTTTTCCAACAACCTGCAGGCCATCATAACCCTGTCTAAAAAATTCAGGTTACAGGGAGGATTACTGTTAAGTCGTGGAACGAATAATTCTGTTCGATTTATCCCGCCGGATAATTCCTCTTTCGATAAAACAACAGATACCCGCCTGAAAGGAACATACAACAGCAGGCAGGCAGACAATACGAACTATAACGGGAACATCATGGTCACGTATGGTGAGGCCATCGGCAAAAGTCAGCTGAATGCCAACGCCCGCGCAGACATTTCCCAATCTATTTCCCGTACCACCGGTTTTGGGGCCACAGGTTTCCCTTCCGGCTCTAATGGTAATCCTGCTTATTCCTATAGCTATACCCCTTTCGGAAGACCAGCTTCTTCTGCTGTTACACCACGCAGTGTGGGTTTTGTAGGAAGTATCAACTATACCTACGACAATCGTTTTCTGCTGGATGCTACTTACCGCCTGAGCGGCAGCAGCGTGTTTGGTTCCAACAAATTGTTCCGGCCATTCTTTTCTGCCGGTATAGGATGGAACTTACATAATGAACCATTCTTCCAGCAGATCAGCTGGATCTCGCTCCTGAAGATCAGGGGAAATATCGGGATCACAGGAAATGAAAACCTGGGTCAGTTCACGTCTGTTTCTACCTATACTTATGTGCCCGGCCTCAACAATTTTGGCCAGGGATTAGCGCTGACCTCACTGGGCAATCCTGACCTGGAATGGCAGGAAACAGTACAGCAGAGTTATGGTCTTGATTTCTCGCTCTTCCGCAACAGGGTGAACGGAAACGTGGGGTATTACATCAAGAAAACAGACCCGCTGGTGATCACCGCCACCGGTGCCGTACCTTCTTCCACAGGGGCCAATGATAATTACATGCTTAATGCAGGGAATCTCGTCACCAAAGGATGGGACTTCACCCTGCGTACCTCTCCGATATATAATCTGAGAGACCGGATCATCTGGAACGTGGGCATTATGGGAAATGCATATACCGCCATTTATGGTGGCTTCAATAACAAACTGCAGGCACTGAATAAAGATCAGCTGGATAATAAAGGACTGGTGCGTTATACAGATGGTTATAGCCCGGACGATATGTGGGC
The DNA here is from genome assembly GCF_009647655.1 of Chitinophaga sp. SYP-B3965. GTDB lineage: Bacteria > Bacteroidota > Bacteroidia > Chitinophagales > Chitinophagaceae > Chitinophaga. Next base: position 839,143 of record NZ_WJFD01000001.1, read on the forward strand.
CGTTGTTTCAAGAGGTATTGATCCCGCAACAGGGCAGGAGATCTTCCAGAAAAAAGATGGTACGCTCACTTTCGTCTATAATACCGATGATATCATAAAGGTAGGTAATTCAAGACCAGTGATAGAAGGAGTGGTGAATACTTCCTTTACTTATAAGAGCTTCACCTTTGGCGCCAATGTGCGTTACAGGATAGGTGGCTCCGTGTTCAACAACGCATTGTATTCACGCGTGGAAAATATATCGCTGCAAAACCTGGTATACAACCAGGATAAGCGCGCTTTATATGAAAGATGGAAAAAGCCCGGCGATGTGAGCCAGTATAAATCCATCCTGCTCAGTTCCACCACACCCATATCCTCCCGTTTTGTACAGAAGGATTCCCACCTGGTAGGAGAGTCCTTTAGCCTGAACTGGCGGATATATAGCGGCTGGATCAGGAAACTGAAATTACAGGGCCTTAACTGCAGCCTGTACATGAATGATATTTTCAGACTGGAAAGTGTACAAACTGAAAGAGGATTGGATTATCCTTTTGCGAGAACGGCTTCATTCAGTATTAACGCATCCTTCTAAACACAAGAGTTATGACACAAAGATATTTCGGACTCATCATATTAGCAGCTGCAGTATACCTGCTGCCCGGCTGTAAAGATTACCTCACCGTACAACCGGAAGACAGGCTCACCGAAGGGCAGGTGTATAGCAACGAAAAGTCTATTCAACAGGCATTGAATGGCCTGTACACCACCATGGCAGATAACGACCTGTATGGTGCAACGCTTACCTGCAAAACGGTAGACCTCCTGGGGCAGCGTTATGCCACACAGAGCACCTCAGATAATAGCTACAGCCTGATAGCATCCTATTCTTACACCCAGGATAAGGTGAAAAGTGCATTGGATAGCCTTTGGCAAACAAGTTATGCCACTATCCTGGCAGCCAATAAGTTCATCGCAGAAATGGATGGCGCTGCGCAAAGAGGTGTGATTACAAAAGATCATGCGGACCAGATGAAAGGAGAAGCCATTGGCATACGTGCTATGCTGCATTTTGATATGCTGCGTTTGTTTGGTCCCGTGTACGTTACTTCTTCCGCTTCACCTGCCATTCCTTATTACAGGAGAGCAGACGGCGTAACCAGGCCTATTATTACAGCGAGTGCAGTATTGGATAGTGTACTGGCCGATCTTTCCGGAGCAGAAACATTACTGGCAAAAGATCCTGTGATCACCAGCGGTGTAATAGCATCAACTGATTTTTATGCAGGTTACCGCAATCAAAGACTAAACTATTATGCCATCAAAGCCCTGTCCGCAAGAGCTAATCTTTACGGCGGCAATAAAGTGGCGGCTAACGCAGCAGCGAAGGCTGTACTGGAAAGCGGCGAGAAATGGTTCCCATGGGTGATAAGAGCTGCAGTAGCAGACCTCTTCAGTCCGGACAGGATCTTCTCTCCCGAAGTGCTCTTTGCCGTATATAACCAGGATATGTACATCAACCAGAACGGTTTGTTCAATGGAGGACTACGGCCAACAGACCTGTTATCCGTACAACCCGCCAGGCTGGATGCTATTTATGAATCCAACGGTAACGACTATCGCAACCAGTTCATCTGGGTAACGGAAAAAGGGCGCACCTTCTTCAAGTTTGCAGATATATCTGATGGCACAAAACCATGGCGCTTTTTACAACCCCTGATCCGTAAAACAGAATTGTATTACATACTGGCGGAAACCGGTACAGATCTTACAACACAGCGGGGTTACCTGGATTCTGTAAGAGTGCACAGAGGTTTGCCCACCCTGCCTGCCAATGCGGTGATCGCTACCGAAGTATCGAAAGAATACCAGAAAGAGTTTTTTGGAGAAGGACAGATGTATTTCTATTTCAAACGCCTCAACCAGAAACCTATTCCAAGTGGCAACAGCGCACCGGGAACCGGCACCGTTACGCCGAACTATATCATCCCGCTGCCTTTATCTGAAACCACTCCCCGCTAACATTAAAAAGAAAACAATGAAGAAACTCATTTATATAATAGCTGTAATGCTGCTGGCAGGGGCCTGTAAAAAGGAAGGGCTGCTTACCTATAATGTGAAGGACAATGTCTATTTCGCATACCGGTTCAAAATAGTGCAGAATCCAATTATTGATTCCACGGATTTTACATTTGCCTACACGCCACCCGCTATTACAGAAACAATATTTAAACTGCCTGTTGCGGTAACGGGAACGGCTAAAGATTATGACCGTAAATTGAGCATTACCATTGATCCGGCCTCTACTGCCGTTGCAGGTAAACACTATGAAGTGCCAACAGAATTTATCCTGCATGCCGGCAGATTAACGGATACCATTTTGCTGAAGCTAAAACGCCCTGCAGAACTGAAGGCCAACCCAGTAAATCTGGTGTTCAACCTGCATGCCAATGAAAATTTTGATACCAACCTCAAAGTTTTATACGGATTTTCAGATACAGTAGATGCCCAGCGGTTCAAGCTGAACATCGCAGATGTGATTGTTCAGGGAACTAGCTGGACGGGCACTTTTGCGCAATTTTTCGGAACATTCAGTGTAAAGAAAGTATTGCTGCTGAATGAAGTAGCCGGTATGCCGCTTAATTTCTTTGTGGATGTATCCGTGGGTGGTATTAACCTGAATGCCCTGGGGCAATATTATGCCATCACCACCAGCCGTTACCTGAATGATCAGGCCGCCGCCGGAAAAAGAGTGTATGAGGACGATGGTGTAACACCCCTTCTCATGGCACCCGCTTATCAATAACCACAAAACATCACTAAGATGAAACATCTTTTTATATATCTTCTCGCATTCATCGTCTTTACTTCCTGTTACAAGGACAAAGGCAATTACGACTATCATGTGATCAATCACTGGACGGTTGAAAACTTCGACAGTACAAAAGGTTATACCGTACTCCTGGGAGATACACTGAAGATCAATCCTACCTTAAAGTGGAGCAATGATCCCAATCCCAGTGACGCCAACTACAATTATGCATGGTCTTTCCGGTACAGGCCCTCTTCGAACCTGCCCTTTATAGATACGGTGATAGGTACGGACAAAAACCTGAATGCAAAGATCAATCTCCTGCCCGGTAACTATTCACTCGCATACAGGGTAACGGATAAATCCAATGGCGTAACCTTCCAGACGAGGACCAATATATTGGTATCCTCCAAAAACTTTGAAGGCTATATGGTGCTGAACGATGTGAACGGGAAATCAAGGCTGGATATGCTGGCTTATTCAAAAGGAACCGGCCTGTTCACACAGTATACAGATGTGTTAAAGGAAATGAACTCTAATCTGCCGGAGCAGGGCAAACCCCGTCAGGTGTTGTGTATGAATTATGTGGGTACCAATATCACCCCGCTCAACTATGGCATCTTCTTGCTCACGGAAACCGGCACCAACCGCATTCACCAGGAAACATTTGCCTATGAGCCTACGATGAATATCCGCTATCTCATGGTGGGTAACATCGCAAATGATTTTAAAGCAGATGTGCTGACCGGTGAAAACCCATCACCTACTACGGTGATGTTCTACATGTATGCCAAAGGGAACATGTATGCTTATTCAACTTTATACGGGTATGCTTTCAGGAATGATCCTATCAATGTATACGCTGCTGCCAGTGCTCCGTTCAAAGTGTCTCCTTATGTAGTAACAGATGGTACGGTGGGAGTGATGTATAATACGGATAAACGTTGTTTTGTGCAGGCTGCTAACTTCAATAGTTCCTTTGTAGCAGATGTGGTGGCCGCCCGTAATTTCCCTACCGGGCTGGACCTTGTTTGGATGGAAAGGTCTTACAACAGCACCAGCCGTTCCGTATATGCTGTATTGAAGGATCCGGTGACAGCTAAATATTACCTGCTGCGTTTCCCCATCGCCGGTGCGCAAACATTATTCAAAGAGATCACCGCCCCTGATTTTGCACAGGCCACCAGTTATGCCGTGAGCCCGGATGTGAATTACCTGTTCTATTCCGTGGGTGGAAAAGTATACGAATATGACTTTAACCTGGGCACACCCACTACTACGTTAATGATAGACAAAGGAAACTCCACCATTACTTACATGGGTTTCCCGCATTTCTATAATTCTTTCGTAGCGGCTAATGCCAACACCTATAAATTATGGGCCACTTACCTCACTGTAGGTACTTATGATCCTGCCGGCACGCCCGGTGCCAATGGTACGCTGGAATGTTATTCCGTTCCTGAGATCAGTAAACCACTTGTGAAAACAATGGGATGGACAGGTTTGGGAAAAATAGTAAGCGTAGCATACCGGGAACGATAATTATTAAAAACGATTTAAACTTTATTCATGAAAAAATTCAGCATGCCAAAGGCATTGACCCTGTTTGCCCTGTTGTTTCCCGTAGCCGTTATGGCACAGGAAGGCGCTTACACCGTTTCCCTTGATTACGGGCCAGGTGTAACCAATAAGATAATGTTCAACCGTTTTACCCTCAGTACCGGAGGGAAAAAGGATACTGCTATTACCTTGAATGGCAAAGCCACCTTTTCAGGTATTGTAAATGATGAACGCCAGCGTGGGCAATTAATAGTGATAGAAGGAGATTATCAGAGGGGTGGTTTATTTTATCTGGAACCAGGTAAGATCAATATTAATTATCAGGGTAAACATCCTGTGATCAGCGGAACACCACTTAATGAAGATTACCAGGTATTCAGGGAATTGCTCAATGCCACAGTGGATAGCGCCAATGTAAATAATACGGGTCGTCCAGTGACGGAGTTTGATCCTGGTATGATGAACGCAAGGTTCAATGTGATCATGAAGTTTATGGCTGCGCGTCCTAAGAGCGAGATCAGTGTGGACCTCTTAAACGAGATCGGTGTTCGTTTCAAAGACAAGGTACAGATGGTGGCCGCATATGATAAACTCACCGCTTCCGCTAAAAAAACGCCGCAGGGAATAGAATTGCGTAACCGCATCAAAGGTTTGGGCGCAGCTAAAGTAGGAGATATGGCGCCTGTATTTACCACACCGGATACAGAAGGCAAAAATGTATCATTGGCAGACTACAAAGGAAAATATGTGCTTATTGATTTCTGGGCCACCTGGTGTGTACCCTGCATAGCAGAAATGCCTAACCTGGTGAAAGCATACAGCACCTACAAAGACAAGAACTTCGATATCCTGGGTGTTTCCCTGGAACGCCCTGATTCAAAAGAACTGTGGCTGAAAGTGATCAAAAGGGATAACCTCACCTGGAAACACGTGAGCGACATGAAATGGTGGAACTGTACGCCTGCGTTGTTATACAATGTATCGAGCGTACCCGCCAACTTCCTCGTGGACCCTCAGGGTAAGATCATCGCTACCAATCTTCGCGGAGAAGAACTGCAAAAGAAACTCGCTGAAATCCTTTTATAAATATCACATATGAAAACAACAGGATTATTACTCGCATTACTCTTGCCTGTATTCGTACATGCACAGGACAAAAGTTATGTGATCGACGGAAAGATAAAAACAGATTCCGTATTAGTAGGTAAGATCTATCTGTATGGAAAAGGCATTAAGCGAGACAGCTGTGTGTTGAAAAATAATACCTATCACTTTGCCAACATACTGGAACCAGAGGGCGCACAGGCCGTTATAACATGGTGTGATGCACCGGATGAGGAGCGGATAAGAAAGACGGGTAGTTTAGCAGAAACAGGGGCTATTTTCTTTTTTCTATCGCCTGGCAATATCAGGATAGAACATGAACTGGCTTTTGATAAGAAAACAATAACCGGCTCTCCATTACAGGTGGAGTATGATAATGTTGTGAAAGCCATCCGTGCCAGTAATGGTGATAAAGATCCTGTATTAAAAGAATATATCCGCTCACATCCTAACTCCTGGTTGAGTTTTGCTTTCCTCAGAGATCGTGCAAGATACTTTGGCCCGGAAGTAGCAGACAGTCTTTACCGCTCCCTGAGCGATAACCTGAAAAAGGATCCGGAGATAAAGAAACTGGATGTACAGCTAACTGCAGCAGTGGCAGTGGGTATCGGTAAAATAGCCCCTGAATTCACGCTGAATGATCCGGAAGGTAAACCGGTGTCTTTATCATCTTATCGTGGCAAATATGTACTCGTAGATTTCTGGGCCAGCTGGTGTGTACCCTGCCGCGCAGAAAGTCCTTATGTAAAGAGGGCATATGATGTACACAAAAGCAAAGGATTAGAGATATTAGGCATTTCGCTGGATACGCAGGCTTCCCGCGATAAATGGATAGAGGCCATTAAAAAGGATGGACTCACCTGGACGCAAGTGTCTGACCTGGTAGGACCGGAAAGCCCTGTGGCGAAAGCATATGGCGTAGAGGGCATTCCCGCTAACTTTTTGATCGATCCCCTCGGTAAAGTGATTGCCGTTAATCTCAGGGGAGGAGACGTAGAACTTAAGATTGCACAACTCGTTAAATAATGATCATGATCAAAAAAATAATCATCTCAACCCTGGTAACATTACCATTGCTGAGTGCCGCACAAAAAAAGCCCTTTAGCATTGATGGAAAGATAAACATGGATAGCATTCCGTCCGGTAAAATCTACCTTGCCTATAATGACAACGGAGCAGAAATGAGAGATAGCTCCAGTATCGTCAACAAAACCTATCATTTCAAAGGGGAGATGTACGATGGCGCTGTGAAAGCTAACCTCTACTGGGAAGACAGAACAGCAGACAAAACAAAACGTTTCAAAGGATTTGCACAGTTCTACACAGGGCCAGGTAAAGTAAAAGTAACGAACAAAAGCAAGTTTAATGACATGGAGATCACCGGTTCTCCAACAGAAGACGATGCCCGTTTGTTTGCACAGCAAAATGGTGCCGGCCGCCCTACTAAAGAGCCCATGGTAGCATTTATTAAATCCCATCCGGATTCATGGTTAAGTGTTGTTTTTATAGACAATTTGGTGATAGATCTGCGCAACCTTACACTGGATGAAATAGATGGACTGATCGCTGGTTTAAGTCCCGCTCTCCGGGAATATGATACCATAAAGGATATCAAAACATTAACTGCAAGCAGGCGTGTAGCCATAGTAGGTAACCCTGCCATTGAATTCACCGCCCCGGATGTGAACGGCAAGATCGTATCCTTATCTTCTTACCGTGGTAAATATGTAATGATAGATTTCTGGGCTAGCTGGTGCCATCCCTGCCGCGCAGAAAACCCAAATGTAACAGCTGCCTACGAACGCTTCAAAGACAAAGGCTTTAACGTACTAAGCGTATCCCTGGATATGACCAAAGAACCCTGGCTCAAAGCCGTAAAGCAGGATAGCCTCGCATGGACACAGGTATCTAACCTAAAAGGTTTTAAAGATGAAGTAGCTGTTAAATACGGCATTCATGCCATCCCTGATAATTTCCTGATAGATCCGAAAGGGAATATTATTGCGAAAGGATTACATGGAGAAGAACTGCATAAAAAACTGGCAGAGATATTTAAGTAGTTTGATGTCCTCTCTAAAATGAGAAGAAAGACGCTCTCATAAAAAAACTTAAAACAAGAAACAGCGTTCTCGTAAAACAAACTTAAAATAAAAGAACGCTCTCATAAAAAATCTAAAATAATAAAAACAGCGCTCTCGCAAAAAAAACTCTCCCATAAAAAAGAAAAAAAATACCGCCCTTTGCAGCGCGGCATACACTGGGCAGCCCTTTAAAGGCTGCCCATTTTTATTTGCATCACTAACCCACCAGTAGGAGGGAGTTTGAATTTTTTAACACCCTTTATAGAGACTTTTTCCTGCATAAACTTATTATCCTTATCAGAGATCACCAGCGCTTCATAATTCCCTTTGCCTGAAAGAAAATCCGCCCGCAACACAAACTCCTTCTCCTGCTCAGTGCCATTAATAACCGCCACATACCAAACCTTCCCCTTCCTTTTAGCAAAAGCCGCCAGCTCACCAATCTCACTTCCCGGCAGGACCCTTGTTTCATCCCATGTAACCGGCAATACCTGCAGCAAAGGAATAATAGGCGCATACAAAGGATCATTGATAATGGTAGAAGGATTCTCCGCCATACATTGAAAAGGAGAATTAAAAAGATAAAACAAAGCCAGCTGATGCGTATAAGTAGTAGGCCCTTTGTTAGAAAAGAAACCAGGCGTATAATCTCCATGCCCGCAGAGAAAACGCGTAAAAGGAAGCGCCGCATTATGCCAGGCAGGAATAGGTTCTTTCATAATATTCAACTCCATCCCCCGTATCCCTTCCCGCGTCATTTCATTGGGATAAGTAATACTCTCACCGGTAGGCGCATGGCACCCATGAAAATTCACCATAAGCTTACGGGCTGCACAAGCCTTAAGGAATCCGATCTCAAAATCAACGAGCGGTTTCGCCTCACTGTTCATGAAATCCGTTTTAACCCCGGCTGCACCAAACATCGCCACACTATCCAGGAAAGCATCCCGCTGCTGAGGGTCTCTCAGCCATTTAGAATCTTTCCATACCCACACTTTTACATGCCGGGCTGCTGCATATTGACAGATATCTCTCAACTGTTGCCATTTATCCGGCCAGATAGTTTCCCATCCTTCATCCAGTAAAGTATAATTGAATTGCAACTTTGCAGCCGCATCAATGAAACGCTTTTCTTCTTCCGGCTGCATGAAATTCTCCTTACGCGTGATCCAGCTCCAGACAGCCTTCCCGGGTTGTATATAACTCACATCTTTAAACAACATTTTATCCGGTGCCGGATTCAACGCAGCAATGATCCCATTGTTCACAAGGGAGTTCAGATCAGTTGCATAAAGGATCACCCGCCATGGTGTATACTGTCCACCCTGCACCTCAAAACCTTTATCACCTTCCGTAAAATTCACCTGCATCGTTCTGTTACCCTTTGCTTCCAACCGCATGCCACTGTAATTATATAAAGCCGCTTCCGTGATCACCATATAACTTTTATCCCGCAGCTGCATCACCAATGGTTTGCCCTGCACAGGGCCTGAAGAAGAAATAACAGGCAAACTATCCACTGAAGTATGCATCCACCATCCGGCATAGGATTTTAATTTCCAGTCACTGTTCCTTTCAAAGAACCAGACCTTAGAAGCAGCAGGTATCTTAAATGAAGTGAGTTCTTTTTGTAGTGTTCCGGTGGTGGGGATCTTATACCGGAAAGCACAGCCATCTTTAAACAGGCGGAATTCCATTACAAGGCCCTTCATGTTTATTTCATACACGCGGCTGTTATTGAGTACTGCGTTTTTGTTAGCTCCTGTTTTGCCGGCCGTTGCGCTTTTGTTACCACCCGCAGCTTTAATATCATACTGCCGCAATATTTTAACCCCTGTTACACCCTCCCCCAAAAAAATACCCCCTAATTGTAATCCTAGCACTGAGGGCTCCACAATCAGCTGCTGACCAACCCGGACACTATAACTATTTGCAGATAAGGATACGGAAACGTTGCCGGAGGGATCCGTTAAAACAGATTGTGCAACTGCAGAAACCTGCAACAATAGCAGGCATATCATATATACGTGGAATCTGGCCATGATGCAGCAAATTTATACTACTGTCCCACACCTGCGCAGAAGGCAACCCCTAAAATGGAGAGGGAACATTCCCAATTTAGCGGGAAGGTTCCCAAATACCTTTAATCCACGATGTAGGTCTGGGAGGAAGCCATTCCCTGATCTTCAAATTTCACTTTTGTAATCCCTGACTGCTTCGGTATCCTCACAAGATAGAACTTCCTTTCGTAGGTATAAGTATGCCCCAGGGTAGCAGGAACACTATCCAGCCGGATTAAAGTATAAGGAATATGAAGGATACAGTTTTTAATATAAGCAGTGTCCATCTTAAGGGATAAAGAGATGTCCTTCAGCACAGGCTGCCCACCCTCCAATACACCTATTTTATTATCTACAAGAATGCCCGTTATCAGATAGCGGGAAAAATCAATGTCCGGAGAAGGAAGAAAGAACTTTTCGAAATGCTCCTTATCATCGAATTTATAAGTATTAATGACCATAATAAACCTGGCATCAGGGCTTAGTTGACAGGATCTTAATTCATCCGGGGTATAAGCTTTGTAGGTGCTGTCCGTACAGGGAGCCGGTTGCTTTTTAGCTTGTTTCGTATTACAGGCCACCAAAAAGAGCACGATAAGGAGGTAATAGGTTTTCATAGACAGGTGTTAATATGGTGAATAAAATTAATGATTAATTCGCTAAAAGCATTATTTTTAGCCATCCTAACCTATAAAATATGGAAACAACACAAGCAGACCTCCTCACCGATGAGATTGTTAGTATTGAACAGGCCTCCAGCGGAAAACGCCTGGCCAATTACCTGATAGACCTCGTCAGCTTTTATGCCATGCTTTTTATCTTCGGAATTATGATAGGCCTCCTTTTCCCTGAGTCTTTGGGCTTTTGGAATGGCATAGCTGAGAACGTCTGGCTGGACCGCTTATTCACCATGTGTATGTATGCAGTTTACATGGCATTGGTAGAAGGCATTTTTAAAGGAAGGACCCTCGGTAAATTAATTACCGGCACCCGGGCAGTAAATGAAGATGGCACTCCTATCAGTTTCATCACCGGTTTCGGTAGAGGCCTCATTCATGCCGTACCATTTTGTGCGTTCAGTGCGCTGGGCACTCCTTGCTACCCCTGGCATGATCAATGGACAAAAACCTATGTAGTGGATCTCAAGTTATCAGTGTTACCTGCATAAAGAATGTTACCTTGCAGGACTTTAAAAAATACAAGATGAGAAACCTCTTATTACTATTAACGGCCTGCTTTACATTCACTGCTTGTGGAAACATGCAAAAAACTACTACTACCACCAATGAACTGGTAACAGAAATGTCTCTTCCGGAAACTGTAAAGACCGGCAGTCCCATCCTGTTAAAATTCACCGTACGTAACCCATCTGCGCAGGAATTAAAATTCTGCAAATGGCATACACCTTTTGAAGGTTTCATGGGTATGTTCCTGGATATCACAGATGCCAGCGGAACCAACGCACAGTATAAAGGTATCATGGCCAAAAGGATCATGCCGCCGCCAGAAGAAGCTTATATTAAAGTACTGGCAGGAGACAGCGTTTCTGTAGAGATCGATCTGCTGAAAGGTTATAATATTACCGCTCCCGGTAAATACAAAGTAGTCTATCAGGCAGGAGGTATGAGCGGACTGGTAAAAGTGAATGAACCCGTCTTTAATGTAACCAACTAACTACTAAAAAACATCACATATAAAAGAAGGCTGACCTTATCCGGGTCAGCCTTCTTTTATATAGTAAAGCGTGATCCATACGCTTCTAAAAACAGGGTTTTAAACAAAGAATACCCCCATATTGTTATACCTGTATCGTTATCCGATGTGAAGTCTGTGTTAACTTTCAGGCAGGCTCAAAAGAGCGTGTTTTTTAGTAAACACAAGCCCAGAGTCTACTAAACCGTTTTCGTAGAATTCCTAACTGATGTGATTAAAATCGTCTAAATTGACCCCATAATTCGCTGCTCATCAACCTTAAATCTGATACAATCAAAATTCCACGTAACAATCCGGTAACATAGGGTTGTTTCCTTTGTCCCGTTATTACGTAACCAAAACTCAATTGCTTTCCATGAACAAATTTTACGTACCTAAGCGCAACTTGCAATTGGTGTTCGCCTCACTGGTTTGCTGTAGTTGCTTTTTTATTCAGGGGAATGCTCACGCGGAAACCAAGCCCGCAGTTAAGAGCAATGCCCGGTTCGATCAAACAATTACAGGAACAGTGAAAGACGCCACCACGGGCGAACCTCTTATAGGCGCAACCATCGGAGTGAAGGGTTATTCAAAGACCACCAGTACGGATACAAAGGGAGCCTTCTCTTTGTCTGTACCAGACAAAACACCCGCACTCTTAGTTAGTTTCATTGGGTATGTAACCCAGGAAGTCCTTATCAGGGACAGGACCAACATTGATATCTTATTACAGTCTTCCGCTACAGATCTTACACAGGTAGTAGTGGTGGGTTATGGTACGCAGAACAAGAAAGATATTACAGGAGCAGTGAAAACGCTGAAGAGTGAATCCTTTAATAAAGGTATCATCAACAACCCGCAGGAATTACTGCAAGGGAAGATTGCAGGTGTGAATGTTACCTCCGCAAGTGGTGAGCCGGGAGCAAAGCTGGGCATCACTATCCGTGGTGCCGGTGGCGTGCGTGGTGGTAATTCACCTCTATTCGTAATAGATGGTTTACCGCTGGATAACTCCAGCACAGGCGGAGCCGGTGATCCGTTAAACACCATCAATCCACAGGATATTGAATCCATGGACGTGTTGAAAGATGCATCTGCTACTGCTATCTATGGTACAAGAGGTGCCAATGGTGTGATCATCATTACTACCAAAAAAGGTAAAGCAGGAGCTTCCACACTGTCCCTCAATTCCAGCCTTGGATTTTCAAAGATGGCACGGCCACTGGATGTACTCACTGCTGCTGAATTCCGTGCAGAAGTACCTAAGCTGGGTGGCTCTGCATTAGATGATAAAGGTGGTGATACAGACTGGCAGAAAGTGGTGACCAGAACAGCTATCACACAAAACTATAACCTCGCAATGAGCGGCGGTGCAGATAAACTCACGTACTATGCTTCTTTTGGCGCACAGTCGCAGCAGGGGATCATCAAGCGCAGCCAGATAGACCGCTATACCGGTCGTTTTAATGCTACTCAGAGATTCCTGGATGATATACTGATCATAGATGTGAACCTTGGTATTGCCAATACCAAGAATGAGCGTCCGCCATTAGGAATAGGAGAAGCTGTCAGCAACAATCCTACTTACCCTGCATTTAATGCAGATGGTAGTGCCGCGAAGTATGAGAATATGAGCAATCCGATATTGAACTTTGATCTGGACAGGGAACTGACCGTTACCAACAGGATAACAGGAAGTATCAGTCCTTCTATCAGGCTTTATAAAGGACTGGTGTATAAATTCACATTGGGCATAGATAATTCTACTGCTACCAGGGATAACGTGAATAAACCCAATGCGGTGCCTTTACGGGACGGAAAACTGGAAACCACTAATTATGTGAACAGGAACACACTGATAGAAAACTATCTTACCTACACTTACACGCAGAAAGCACATAACCTGACTGTATTAGCCGGTCACTCTTTCCAGAAGTTCTTTATACAAAGCAGATCTTCCAGCATCAATAAATTCCCTATCACACCGCTGGACCCTATCTACGTTCCGGGCTCCGGCCAGGAGTTAACGCTGGCGGGTAACAGGCCGGGTGGTTCCGCTTATGAGAATAAATTACAGTCTTTCTTTGGCAGGATCAATTATCAGTATGATGAAAGATACCTGTTAACAGTGAGTATGAGAGCAGATGGATCCACAAAATTCGGTGCTAATAACAAGTACGGGTATTTCCCTTCCTTCTCTTTAGGATGGAGGATCTCAGAAGAGGAATTCATGAAGAATTCACCATTCAGTAATTTGAAACTGAGAGGCGGTTATGGAGAAACAGGTAACCAGGAAATAGAACCAAAATCCACACAGCCGCTTTTTATTACAGAACTTTCCGCAGGCCAGAGTTATCCGCTTTATCCAACCGGGCCTTATTCCGCAGGTACTGTTTTTAGAAGACTGGCCAATCCTGATCTTCAATGGGAAAAATCCAAACAAACCAATTTAGGTTTAGATTTTGGCTTGTTGAATGGAGATCTCACAGGTTCTATCGATGTGTTTAAAAAAGTATCCAGCAATATACTGTTGATAGTACCACCTACGGATCCGGTGCAGCCAGCCCCTACATTATGGGCTAATATACCCAATATGACGGTGACAAATAAAGGGATTGAAGTAGACCTGGGTTATACTAAGACAATTTCAAAGAACATTAAATTGGGCCTTGGTGGTAGCTTCTCTTATATAACCAATAAAGTAGCAGGTTCACCTTATTCCATCATCCCATCGGGTTCCGCACAGGGCGCTGGTCTTACTTCCGCTACTGTTAACGGATATATTAATGGTGAAGCAGTAGGTACTTACTTCCTGAAGGAATTTACAGGATTTGATGCCAATGGTATCAGCACTTTCCTGGACAAGGATAAGGACGGTACTGTAACAGATAAGGACAGGGTAATAGCAGGTGTTGCAATACCAAATGTATTGTATAGCTTCTATCTGAATGTAGCCTGGAAAGGTTTTGATCTGGTTGCGAATTTCAATGGCGTATCCGGCAACAAGATCTACGACAATACAGCCAACGCCAACTTCTATAAACTGAGATTATCTAAAAACGTAAACGTTACCAAAGAAGCGATCGCTTTTACGCAGGAATCTATTAATAACTCTGCGCCTGTTAGTACAAGATACCTGAAAGATGGTGCTTTCCTCCGCCTGAACAACCTGGCAGTAGGGTATAATTTCAATACCACTGCACTGGGTATCAGCAAATGGGTACCAACCATCCGTTTATCTGCTACAGGTCAGAACCTCTTCGTGATCACCAAATATGATGGTTATGATCCCGAGGTGAACTTAGACAGGAACATAGATAATTTCACTTCCTACGGAATGGATTACCTGAGTTATCCTAAAGCGAGATCGTTTATTATTAGTTTAAATGCTTCATTTTAATATTTCAGTATATGAAAAAGACGAAATTATTGCTGCTGGCTGCTTGTGCAGGTATTACAATGATAGCTGGTTGTGCAAAATTAGACGAAATACCCTTGGATGAATCGTCCTCTACAGGACTTACCGATAAACAAGTTGCAGAAGGTGTTATTGGCCCTGTTTATGCAAGGCTGCCAGACATCTGGTTACATACCAACTATTTTTCCCTTCAGGAGATCTCTACAGATGAGGCTATCCTGCCATACCGCGGTGGTACGGATTGGGGTGATAACGGTATTTACCTGCAATTGCACAAACATGAAACAGTTAGTTCTGATGTGAATGTGCGGAACACCTGGACCAACATTACACAGGCACAATCAAGGGCAGTAACAGCTATCGTAACATTGCCAGACAACAAAGATCCCAATGCTCCATTATTCCTTGCAGAAGCAAGAGGTATGAGAGCTTACTACTGCATGCTCACGCTGGACCTTTTTGGTATCGTATTTAAAAAGGACGATCCAAAGGTGAACGCCACTATCTTAAGAGGTAATGACGCAGTAGAATACATTAAATCTGAACTGCTGGCCATTGAACCATTATTGGATAACACCACCGGACCCGGTCGTATCACCAAAGCAGGCGTTTGGGGTTTGCTGGCACGCCTTCACCTGAATGCAGCCGTATACCGTGATGTATATGGAGCTACGTTCGACTTTAAAAAAGAAGACATGGATAAGGTGGTAGAGTATTGCGATAAGATCATTGGTACACCTCAATTCACGCTGTCTTCCAGC
Source organism: Chitinophaga sp. SYP-B3965 (assembly GCF_009647655.1). Classification (GTDB taxonomy): domain Bacteria; phylum Bacteroidota; class Bacteroidia; order Chitinophagales; family Chitinophagaceae; genus Chitinophaga. The sequence goes on from NZ_WJFD01000001.1 coordinate 854,610, forward strand.
TATTTTGCGCTGTTTGATGATGCGAACCATACCAATAAAGAATTGATCTTTGCAGTAGACCAACGTGCAGACCTGAATGGTCATAACCGTATGGCTTACTTCTCCCTTTCCGGCGATCAGTTCCCGCTTCCTGCTTACACAGGTGCAAACGGTACCGATGGTCCTGGTATCACTTCTGATTTTTACCGCAGCTGGGTGAATGCTTATACACCAACAGATCCTGCTGCTGCTGATCCGCGCTTTTACAAACAGAACCTGGGTATTTACACGAATCCTGCGGATTCCTGCGTAGACGCCGCTGCTTTCAATATCAACCGCGGTATCTTAAGAGGTCAGCAATATGGGCTGATCCGTAAAGGTGGTGTGTTCCTGAAATGCACCAGCGGAAAAATGTTAGTGGGCAAGTTATTTTACGATACCCGCAGCAAACCTACCAAACCAGTTGAGTTTACAGAGCTTTGCGATTTCACCGTTGCAGGCAGTGACTATAATACCGGTTTCCGTGTCTCTAAATATGAATTCAGCAAAACATCTGTTAGCGGAAGGAACTTCGGAGAGCATGACATTGTTATCCTGCGTCTCGCAGATATTTACCTGATGCGTGCAGAAGCCAAATTGAGAAGAGGAGATGCTGCTCCTACCGCATTGGCTGATGTGAACATTGTAAGAGCTGCCAGAACAGCTTCCACACCGGCTCCTGCATTAGGTGCCATCACACTGGACCTGTTGTTCCGCGAAAGAGGTTTCGAGTTCTATTGGGAAAGCCAACGCCGTACCGATATGATCCGCTTTGGAAAATATGAAGGTACCTGGACAGAGAAAACCAGCACCGACAAGAAAAAGAGGATCTTCCCGATTCCTTTGACGGCGATAGATGCTGCTTCCAACGTTCCTGGTTACCTGAAACAGAATGACGGCTACTAACTAAGCGTTCTTTTACTTTTAAATATAAAAGGGGCCGTATCAAAAGTATGATGCGGCCCCTTTTTATTCGGGTACCTGATGGAGGCATGCCATCATTTATGCAATTCTCCGGGCTATCTTTTATTTTTGATACAACCCCTTTTTTTACTTTAAATATAAAGAACCAACTGTACGCAGCTTACCTTTTTTACTTTAAATATAAAACCCCACCTGCACGCAGTTGGCCTTGCTTTATGGGAGATTGATCTTATTCCGGGAAAGTTCTTCCGTTAGCAGGAAACAAAGTTTTCCATATAAGGATTCCCGGATAGTTTCGTCAATGATATTTAACTGACCCTGCCATACCGCTAATGCATTTTTCCCTTCCAGTACAACCAGCTTCACTTCCTCATCCATCAGGCCATTGGCTTTCTTCACACGCCGTCTTTGCTGATAACGTGATCCCACTAATAAAGTCTTGGGTACTCTGCTGGGGCTTCTCGTTTTAAGTGTATCCGGCTTTTCATAGAACTGGTACATCATTAAAGTGGCATCCGGTTGGTGGTTATTAATAGCCGTGTTAAGCCCGGCCTTTAAAGAAGCCTGGTCACTGCCAATAAACTCATATACACAGGTAACCCCCTGCTTTTGATAATGAGTGATCACCTGGGGTGCCAGGTTTTCCATAAAATGCCTGATAGCACCACCCTGACCACATCCTGCAATGAGTATCTTTTTATACTGTTTACCCTCGTTGTTTGCCTTTAGTGTAACAATGTTTGAAGTGTCCTCCTGTGCGGTAGAACGAAGCGCCAGTAACAGGCATAAGAAACAAAAAATACGCGCCATAGTATAGAGACTGTTTGGCGCCAAATATAAAGAAAATTAAAGTGCTCCCAACAGCTGCGTATACAAGGTACCTTCATCACTGGGCCTTTTAGCGTTTCTAACCAGTACTTTCCCTTCCCGGTCTATGATAAAAAAAGTAGGGTAGCGGCGGGCCGGATCTCCCGGCAGCAGTGTTTGCCAGATAGCCTCAATAGCATCTCCTGTGATACGGGCATGTTCCCCCGTGATATTATTCACCTGTATGTATTCCTTCCATTTCTGATCGGCGAGGTCACTGTCATTACTCAGGTAAAGGAACACCACGTCTTTCCCTTTCATCTGTTCCTTCAATTGAGGGGCATAACGCATTTCTTGTTTGCAGGGGCCACACCAGGTTCCCCAGATATCCAGGTATACCAGTTTGCCTTTATAAGGCGCCAGCAATTGCTCCAGGGTGGTGATACCTGTATGGATGGTAATATGGCTGTTCTCTTTTCCGGCTGCCAGCATGTTTTCTAACCGTGTTAGCCTTTGGCGGCTGTCATTTTTCTCCTTACCATCCTTCTTCATCAGAGACATCACTTTACGGGCCATGGCGAGCTCTTTGTCATTACTGTAATAGATGATCCTGTTGGCCAGCAGTCTTTCATACTGCGCCGGCGGTAATACTTTTTCCGCCATCAGCAGGCCGACAGCCTCATCTCCATATCCATCTGCCAGCGTACGCAATGAATCAAATGATAACCCCGTTATGCCTTCAATTATTTTAGTCCCTGCAGCCTTGTCTTTCCGGTAGATCTGGAAGATCTCCGCCATCTTATATTTGGAATAGGCATACAGGAAATAATTGGCGTAAGGGCTCACGTTTAATTCTTCCATGGAGGGAACGCCCGTGATCTTCATCACGGTATCCTTCCAGGCAAAAGCTGCAGGGTTCCCGGTGTAGCTGTCCATCACAATACTAAACTCCTCCATATTCAGGGCGTAGTAATATTTAATGTTTGTACGCAGCGCCGATGTAAGTGAAGATGGGAGACCAGTTACGGTCAGCGATAAACTATCTGCTTCCTTTAAAATGGCCGGTAGCAACACCTGCATCAGGGAATCACGGCTCATTTTTCCAAATGTGTTCTGCGCAGAGAATTCTTTCAGGAAGAAAGGGCGTGGAGGAAAAGTAGCGTACACCAGCATATTTTCTGCAGCTGCTTTACCAGAGAATTTAATAGTACCGGAAAGATCTGCATTTTCAAATGTAATATGCAGCGGCCTGCCCGGGCTGAGTAATAATCTTTGTGGCTGTTTGTTATAAAGGAAAGTAACGATCAGTGGGTCCGTTCCCGGAACAGTAAAAGAGAAACTGCCATCCGGTTTCAATTCGCAATAAACAGAATTGCCGGCCTGGTACCACACATCCCGGGAAATATTCAATTCCACTTCCTTCCCCGTAGCGCCGCTGATCTTTCCGGTGAGAACAGATTGCGCCATACATGTTGTGATGCAACAAATGGTTAGGATAAGCATCCCGTACTTTTTCATGGTGTATATTTTATGCAAGGATAAAACACCCGAAGAAGCGGAAATGCGGAATGTGATGAACCGTTATAATCGTGTTACGAAACTATAGTTCCTCCCTGGCAAATTTGATATACTGTTCCCAGTCGTACCACAAAATATCATGTTTGCCGGTACGCAGATGATAACGGATATGTTTGCCCACAGGGTGCTCCGGTGCAGGCATTTCCGTTACGCCTAAACCTTTTTGCTTAAACAGTTCATATACAGGCTCTGCTGCTTTAGCAGAAAGGAATTCCCCTTTGGGATCAGACCACCGGTCCTCCGTAGCGCTGGCCACATATAAAGGCCGCGGGGCTATCAATGCTAACAGCATATGCTGATCAAAAGGTAACGTCTCCGGCTTTTCGTTGTATTGTTTATAAGCATCAATAAACCAATGCGGGAAGTTGGTATTGATGCGTTTAGTAGTTTCACCATACCAGCGGCGTGATAAAGCAGCGCCACCTTCCCCGGAATTATTGGACACTACAGCAGCAAAACGTGTATCATTCACACCTGCCCATATAGCTGCTTTGCCCAAACGGCTATGCCCTGTAACGATCACTTTTTTTGCATCCACACCCTTTTCTGTTTCCAGGTAATCCATCAGCCTGCTTAATCCCCAGGCCCATGCACCCATAGCACACCATTCAGATGGGGCAGTTTTTAACTCCTGCTGTAAAGTGCTGCGGATGCCGGTCTTCCATCCATCAGCACTATCCGGCTCTATATCTCCATAATGAAAGGTAGCCAGGCCAAATCCATTTTCAATCAGTTTGGCAGCTTCCCAGCGTCTTTCCTGAAAGCCCAGCGCAACGGGGTGTGCCACTGCTTTGATGAGGATATTGCTATCGCCTGATACCGTATGGTTGCCGAGGAAATTGCAGCCGATGAACACCGGTACCGGCTTTGTGCTTTTTTTAGGAAGGAAGAGCAGGATGTCTATGAAAGGGGCATCGTTCCCTTCTTTAAAGAACAGCCTTACCTGTTTGGAGATGGCAATACCACCCAGCGCATTGCTGTCTGTCAGTTGCACCAGGCTATGCATATGCGGCGGTTTGCCGGGATACACACCAAACATATAGGTTTTAAAAAGCTGTAAGATCTCCGGTCTGCGGCTGCGCTTCCAGTCTGCCGCAGTTTTCACGGAAGGCGTTAGCAACGCAGGTAAGGCATGGTTGCCCACTTTCGTTTCATCGTAATTAAAAACCTCCTGGGCATTCAGCCGCAAAGAGAGGATGATCAGGGAAAAAAGAAGGATGTATTTCATAACGGGTAATAAGATACGAAATTCCCGGATATTTAATAAAGGATCGTATCCTGCTTTTCCTCCACCTGCCCCAATTCCCGGATATAATCACGGGGCGATTTCCCGGCAATGGATTTAAATACCCGGTTAAAGTTGGCAATGCTGTTAAACCCGCATTGATAAGCCACCGTGGAGATACTGTCGAAGTTACCATCTGCCAGCTTTTTACAGGCTTCACTTACCCGCACTTCATTCAGGAAAGAAATGAACGTAAGCCTGGTATGTTTCTTGAAATAACGGCAGAATGCCTGGGCGGACATATTCGCATGCTGCGCAATATCTTCCAGTGTAATATCCGCATCATAATGTTGCATGATGTAATCATAGATATAACTGATCCTGATGCCTTCCTGTTCGTTCACCGCCAGGAGCCTTGTGCCGGAGATCAGGGAAGGCAGGTCGTTCATCATTTGAAAAGTATGCAGCAGGTCCATAAAGTGGATCAGTTGTTTGGCACAGGTAGTTTGATCTATCTGTAACATCCGCAAAAAGATATCTTCTCTTTGCTCTTCCGGTACTTTGAAACCCGTATCTGTTTTTTGCAGAAAGGCCTTTATCTTTTTCAGCTCCTGCAGTTCAAATACAGCACCCAGCATACCCTGCGGATTGAAGAAAAGCGTGAGGGCCTGCACAGGCGAGGTGCGGCCGTCTCCTTTAAATACATGCGGCTGATTGCTGCCTATCCAGAAAATGTCTCCTTCCTGGAAAGGATACATATTGTTTTCCACCACTAATGTACCACTGCCACGGATCACCCGTGTCAGTTGAATTTCTTCATGGCGGTGCAACCAGGGATAGAATTCCGGAAGAAGATCGCTTTGCGAGATGATCGCTTTATCCCGCGCAACAGGGATGGTGAACTGTAGGACTTTCATGTACTGAAATTACCGAAAAACACTGTAATTATAAAATTCAAAGTGACACTATTTAGTATTTCATGATTCGGATAAAATACGATGAATATTGATCAAAATCGATAAAATTAGCAGCGTTCAGGAATGATATATTTAAATGTTGAATTGATATTTATATATAGCTTATGAAGAAGATCCTGATCTGTTTATTGCTCAGTGCCGGGCATGCCATGGCACAGAGAGATTACCCTATTCAACCGGTTGCATTCACACAGGTAAAGGTGAATGATAACTTCTGGGCGCCTAAAATAAAGGTGAATGCAGATGTGACCATTCCCTATACACTGGAGCAATGCCGCAAAACCGGCAGGGTGGATAATTTTCTGCGTGCCGCCGGGAAACTGCCCGGAGATAAACTAACGGAGTTCACTTTTGATGATACCGATATCTATAAAGTAATAGAAGGCGCTTCTTATGGTTTGCAGGTACAAAGCAACCCTGAACTGGAGAAGTATTTGGATACGCTCATCTCTTATATCGCCGCAGCGCAGGAGCCGGATGGTTACCTCTATACTTTCCGCACCGTGAAAGCCGCCAACCCGCACGACTGGATAGGCTCCAAACGCTGGGAAAAAGAAGAAGACCTCAGCCATGAACTATACAACGCCGGGCATCTGTATGAAGCAGCAGTAGCGCATTTTCAGGCCACAGGCAAAAAGACGATGCTCAACATCGCCCTTAAAAATGCCAACCTGCTGGTGCGTGAATTTGGATTCGGAAAAGTAGAACGTTTTCCCGGCCACCAGATCGTAGAAACCGGCCTAACTAAATTATACCGGGTTACAGGCAATAAAGAATACCTGGACCTTGCCAAGTTCTTCCTCGATGTGCGTGGCCCCGGTAAAAAGGATAGCAAAGAATATAACCAGGCACATAAAAAAGTGATCGATCAGCACGAAGCAGTAGGCCATGCTGTAAGGGCTACTTATATGTACACCGGTATGGCAGATGTGGCAGCCCTCACCGGCAACCAGGATTATCTGCATGCCATTGATGATATATGGCATGATGTAGTAGAAAAGAAAATGTACATCACCGGCGGTATCGGTGCAACCGGGGCAGGAGAAGCATTCGGTAAAGCATACCAGTTGCCCAATATGAGTGCCTATGCAGAAACCTGCGCATCCATTGCGAATGTATACTGGAACAGCCGCATGTTCCTGCTGCATGGCGATGCAAAATATATAGATGTACTGGAACGTACATTGTACAATGGTTTGCTCTCCGGTGTGTCCTTAAGCGGCGATCGTTTCTTCTATCCCAATCCGCTGGCTTCCATGGGGCAGCATCAGCGCAGTGCATGGTTCAGCTGTGCCTGCTGCATTTCCAACATGACGCGTTTCCTGCCTTCCATGCCGGGTTATATCTATGCACAGAATAAGAATGACCTGTATATAAATCTTTTCGTAGGCAACACCGCCAGTATTCAGTTGCCTGTTACAAAAGTGAATATTTCGCAACAAACCAATTACCCCTGGGAAGGAAAGAATGAGATCACCGTGAACCCTGCAAAAACAGCTGCTTTCGCCCTGCACATCCGCATACCGGGATGGGCCTTGAATGAACCGGTGCCGGGTGATCTCTATCATGCACAACATGCTGCTACTAAAAAAGTAACACTGCTGCTCAATGGTAAACCATACGCGTATAAAACAGCAAAAGGATATGCCGTGATCAGCCGTAGCTGGAAAAAGGGAGATAAAGTAACACTGGACCTGCCCATGGAAACAGAAAAAGTAATGGCCAATGAACAGGTGAAAGATGACCAGTTCCGTTTTGCACTGGAACGCGGGCCTTTGATGTATTGCCTGGAAGGGCCGGATAACCTGGATAGCAGTGTGCAGAATATTGTAGTAGATCAACATGCCGAAGTAAATGCTATTTTTAAACCTGCTTTATTGAACGGCGTCACCATACTGGAAATGAAAGGCGCTTCCACCAAACGCCAGCTGAACAGTGAGGAACTGATCCGCACAACGCAAACGGTAACCGCCATTCCCTATTATGCATGGGCCAACCGCGGCGCAACTGATATGACCGTATGGATCCCATATGAAGCCTCCGCAGCAAAGCCTAAACCAGCCCCCACCATCGCTTCCAAAGCTAAAGTAACTGCCTCCCTGCGAAACCAGCGCATGTACAAAGCACTGAATGATCAGTACGAACCCGCAGACGCAAAAGATAACAATGCGCCCTACCTGCATTGGTGGCCAAAAAAGAATTCCCTGGAATGGGTGCAGTACGACTTTGATTCCCCGCAAACTATTTCTTTTTCCAGCGTATATTGGTACGACGATGGTCCATGGGGCGGATGCCGTATCCCCGCTTCCTGGAAATTGTATTACAAAAAAGGAGAGGAGTGGCTGCCGGTAAAAGCTATCAGCCCCTATAGCATTACAAAAGACAAATACGATACGGTTCAGTTTGAACCACTTACTACCACCGCTTTAAAAATAGAGATACAACAGCCGGTAGAATATTCCGCCGGTTTACACGAATGGATCGTAAAATGAAGATACTCCTGATCGTTGCGCTGTTCCTCAGCAGCACAGCTACCGCACAGATGCATTATACCGTGTCTGTGGATACGCCTTACTATCATGTGCAGTTAAATGCCGGAGGCATTGCAACAGATTCCGTTCTTTTCAAAATGCCGGTGTGGACGCCCGGTTATTATCAACTGATGAATTATGCAGAACAGGTGTATCATTTCAGCGCAAGGGATACAGCAGGTAATACACTGCCATTTGAAAAAAGAGCACCTAACGGCTGGATGGTATACACCGGAAAGAATACCAGTATTATCCTGGAATATGATGTGAAATCCACCCGCCCTTTTGTGGCGGCTAATTTCCTGAGTAAAGACAGGGGGTATATCTCACCTGCAGGAATGTTCATGCATATCAGCGGGCAGATCAAACAGCGTGTTACGCTGGTTATTAAACGATTGCCAGGCTGGAATCTTGCCACCAGCTTGTATCAGGAGAAAGGGAAAGAGGGTTTTTATGCGGTGGACTTTGATATCCTCTATGACAGTCCCATCCTGATGGGGAAACTGGAAGAGCTGCCTGATTTTAAAGTAGGAGGCATACCACATTATTTTGTAGCTTATAATGCCGGAGAATTTGATCAGCTGCAATTCATAAAAGACCTGCAAAAGATCGTACAGGCAGGTGTGGATGTCATCGGTGAAGTCCCCTATACGCATTATACCTTCCTGGCCATAGGGCCAGGTGGTGGTGGTATTGAACACCTGAATTCCGCTTCCATTTCTTTCAATGGCGCAGGTCTTCAAACGCGGGAAGGAAAGATCCGCATCTATAACTTCCTGGCGCATGAATATTTCCACCATTACAATGTAAAACGCATTCGCCCCATAGAGCTGGGGCCCTTTGATTATGACAATGGAAGTAAAACCCGCCTGCTATGGATATCAGAAGGTTTTACCGTGTATTATGAATACCTCATGGTGAAGCGGGCTGGCCTCACCACCCCGGAAGATGTGTACAAAGCATTAAGCACCAACATCCGCGCTTATGAATCCAAACCCGGCCGCCTGGAGCAGTCGGTAGCTGCTGCCAGTTATGAAACCTGGGCAGACGGGCCTTTCGGCAGATCTGGCGGAGTTTCCTATTACGACAAAGGCCCCGTCATCGGCGCCATGCTGGATCTGAAGATCCGCCACGAAACAAATAACAAGCGCTCCCTGGATGATGTGATGCGTGCGTTGTATCAGCAATATTACAAACAGGCAGGCAGAGGATTCACGGAAGCAGAATTCCGCACTGTATGTGAAAAGATAGCCGGTGTTGAACTCACAGAACTATTTGAATACGCTAACACCGTTAAACCCCTTGATTACAGGAAGTATTTTGGTTATGCCGGCCTGGAGCTTACAGCTGATTTCGAACTAAAACCCATTACGCAACCCAACGCGTTACAAATAGCTATTTTAAAGGATTGGTTAAGATGACGATAATTTGTAACTTTCTGCAAACGCTGTCTTATGGACCAAAATATCATCCGCCTTTTTGATGAGTACACACATAAACCCCTGACCCGGGAAGATTTCTTCAAACGCCTCGTAAAGCTAACCGGAGGAATGGCCGCAGCCATGGCTGTGCTGCCTTTGCTGGAATCTAATTACGCGCATGCCGCCACAAAACCCCTCGATCCTGATCTCATTGAGGAAGATATCACTTATCCCGGCCAGGACATTGCCATGAAAGGATACCTGGTACGTCCAAAAGCAGCCGGTAAACGGGGTGCAGTGGTAGTGATCCATGAGAATCGCGGTTTGACCCCTCATATAAAAGACGTTACCCGCCGCGTGGCCAAAGCCGGTTACCTGGCACTGGCACCGGATGCTTTATCCGTATTTGGCGGTACTACTTCCAATGAAGATGAAAGCCGTGGGCAGTTCGGCAAACTGGATGCAGCACAAAACCTGCAGAATTTCCTCAAGGCATTTGACTACCTCAAATCCCGCCCGGAATCTAATGGTAAAATGGGTTGCGTAGGTTTCTGCTGGGGTGGTGCGCTGGCCAATCAGCTGGCTGTAAATAATCCTGATCTTAAAGCAGCTGTAGCATTTTATGGCCGTCAGCCGGATGCAGCAGATGTACCAAAGATCAAAGCCGCCGTACAGTTACATTATGGTGGATTGGATGAAGGCGTGAACAAAGGTATCCCTGCATATGAAGCTGCATTGAAAGCCGCCAATATAAAATACGAACTATACATCTACGAAGGCGTGAACCACGCTTTCCATAATGATACTTCCGCAGCAAGGTATAATGAAGCCGCTGCTAAGTTAGCCTGGGAAAGAACATTGAAACTGTTTAAGGAAACCATATCATAGGATGGTGAGATTATTTATGGTATTAATCGGCTGTAAACCCGCAGGCCGCCATACAGAACAGCACGACATTTTCTTTGGCATCGGGGCATCCCTGAATGAACTGATCCCTGCCATCATCGCCTTCTGGCCGGAAGCAGATGATCTGCATATTGACGGATACCGGGAAGTAACGAAGGTGGATGGATTCCGCATTGGCATTAATGAAAACCAGCCTTCGCCCGAATATCTTTTCTTTATTAACCTGGGTGGATATAAAGAAAATGAAATGGAAGAATTCCATTACAAAATGCTGGCCACCGGGAAAGATAAAAATGAAGCACTGCGCAAAGCAAAAGCCACGGCCTTTTTTAAACACACCGGTTTCAAAGGAGCTACTTCCCACATCGATGATAAATACGGGGTGGATGTGGATGATATGGCACTCGTAGAAGAGATCTTACCTGCAACCGTGCGGCAACAGTATAAATTATCGCTTTCGCCTGCACCTGAAAATATGCCGGAGGATGTCTTGCACCTGGGGTATTTTAAACTCTCAGATCTCCTGGCCTAGAATTCCTCTTCTATTAATTCTCTGTTGATCATAGCGCCTGCCTTAGTGCCGGCTGCTACAGCAGCGGAAACGCTACGGAGCATAGTTGTGTTATCGCCTGCTGCATAAACACCGTGTACAGTAGTTTGCTGAAATTCTGTTATTTCAATAAAGCCTTGTTCAGTAATAGCACAGCCCAATTGCTTTGGTATATCACAATGCTGTATAAAAGGCAGCTTTGCATAAACAGCAGTCAGCGGGTGTTGTGTACCATCCTCCAATACAATATGCCGCAGGTATCCTTTCTCCTGTTCAAATGCGCTGATCGGGGATTCAACAATAGTGATGTTATGGGATCTTATTTTAGCAGCCTGTTCAGCCGTTAAGGTAGAAGGGCCATTGGTGAACAGCGTTAGCTTTTTAGTCCAGTTGGAGATCAGCCTGCTGAACTCAAAACCCATATCCCCGTTGGCAATGATCCCCGTTACTTCTCCTTTGATCTCATACCCATGGCAGTAAGGGCAATGCAGTACAGAAATACCCCATGCTTCAGCAAAACCTTTAACAGGCAACAGCTGATCTTTTATGCCGGTTGCAAATAATATCTTCTTAGCCTTAAACTTTTCACCTGCTGCGGTACTTATTTCAAAACCGGAAGGAGTGCTGACAACATCGGCAACAAGCCCCTGGTGCCAGGAAATGGTGGGGTACTGCAATACCTGCTGTTTGGCTTTGCTGGCAATCTGTGCTGGTGTTTGCCCATCCTGCGTGAGGAAGTTGTGGGAGTGGGGTGTTTGTTTATTACAAGGATCGCCACTGTCAATGATCAGTACATTCCTGACTGCACGCCCTAAGGCCATGGCTGCTGAAAGACCGGCATAACTGCCACCTACTATCGTTACGTCAAATGTTGCACTCATAGAATGCAAATGTAAGTAAAATACTATTAAGTGCAACAAAGTTGCAAATAGTATTAATTCCCTTTCTCTGTAAATAACAGTTTATTCCCAAAAGGATCTGTTACTTCCATACAGGGTGCATTCCAGAATGCCTGCTCCAAACCTGGTTTATTATAACGATAATCTTTTTCCGATAACTGCCGGTGATATTCTGTTACGCCGGTAGTTTCAATGAAAACCTTGGAGCCCGGGCTGCAGTCGCCATGGTGTTCTGTCAGGTGCAGCACAATACCTCCTTTTTTAACCTGCATATAGATCGGGAAGTTTTCTTCGAAGCGGTGCTCCCATTCTATGGAGAAGCCCAGCCAGTCGATATAGAACTCTTTCGCTTTCGCATAATCAAATATGCGCAGTACGGGGATCACTTTTGTTTCCATGTTTTTTTCTTAATAAACTTACAAATAGCTTTTACAAACGCCTCGTTCTGCTCAAAGTAAAGCAAATGCCCGCCATCTATCTTCACTACTTCCTGCTGAGGAAATTTAAATAGCTCATAATGATGAATGCCAATAGCATGATCATTCGTGCCTGTGATGGTGAGCACAGGGATGCGGAGGTTAGCTGTCTCAGCAGTATAATCCTTCGAATACTCAGGATAGATCACTTTCTTCGAAGTATCCAGTAAAGGGACCACAATGGCCATCCCAAAATCATTCGTACGCGGATATTGTTCATCAAGACTATCCAGTTTAATGATCGTTTGAATATCATCCGTCAGGAATTTATAACCGATGCGTTGTTTACTCATTTCTTTCCTTACCGCCGTCATGATCTGCAGCAGGGAATCCGTTTCCCGGATAACGGTGTCTTTCCTGAGCAGATGATAACCATACTCCACCTGCTCTTTAGTGGAAGCGGTATTTAAAAAATGCAGCGTGGAATTAGCGAGTATTAAACCGTATACATGTTCCGGGTATTTCTTTGCATAGTTATAAGCAATGATGCCGCCAAAAGAATGGCTGAGGAGGTATACCTTGTCTAGTTTTAGCTGAAGCCGGAGTTCTTCTATGTCCTGCACCATCCGGTTTAGACTATAATCAGTGGCATTCTTAGAAGAACCGGAACCGCGCTGATCATAATACACCATGGTCAAACATAACTCAAGGTTTTTACCACCCATTTTTTCAAAGGAAATAAACCCGCCGCCAGGCCCGCCGTGTACAAAAATACAGGGAGCGCCCTGTCCGGCTACTTTAACAACCAGCTGAACGGAATCACTGGTAAGGATAGTGGTATCTTGTGCCTGACATGCTGCCGTTACAAAGAATATAAAGAAGAAAACCGATTTCATCTGCATACATTAAATATACGAATGTCCCCGGAACTGACCTGTACCTACCTGCTTTTCTACCTGGCAATACATATTTGTGCCTATATTGCCCGGATAAATTCAAAACCGATGGGATTAAGGAAGACGATCTGTTTGGCGCTCTTATGCTTCACTCATTATGCACAGGCTGCTCCGGTGTTAAAACCGGCAAAACTCACCTGTGAATACCTGGAAAATCCACGGGGAATAGCCACCGCTAAACCCCGTTTTAGCTGGATACTGACAGGCGATGGGCATGATCAATGGCAATCCGCCTATGAGATAGTGGTCACCGATCCCGCGAAGAACATCGTTTGGCAAACAGGTAAAGTGAATACCGCGCAGAACCTTCATGTTGAATATGCCGGCAAACCCCTGTTACCTTTTTCCCGTTACACCTGGCAGGTGAAAGTTTATGATCAGCATGGCAGAGCCTCTTCCTGGAGCACACCCCAATGGTTTGAAACCGCTTCGGCAGATTGGGCTGCGTTATGGATAGGAGATGGCAGCCGGCAGTTTGAAAAAGACGAAGACTTCTATCAGGAAGATCCCATGCCTTTATTTAGGAAGTCCTTCGAAACAAAAAAGAAAATAGCTTCCGCCCGGTTGTACATCAGCGGGCTGGGTTATTACGAAGCATATCTGAACGGGCAGAAAATAGGAGACCATGTGCTGGACCCCGGATTAACCGCTTACAGCAAACAGGTGTTATACACCGTATATGATATCACTCCGCAGGTTCGCAACGGTGTGAATGCTGCCAGTATTATGCTCGGCAATGGATGGTACAACACCCTCCCTTTACGTTTCTGGGGCAGCAAAAATATGCGCGCTGCTTTAACAACCGGCAGGCCTTGCGTAAAAGCCCTGATCCGGATAACATATGCAGATGGCACAACTTCCCTTGTTCCAACAGATGAAACCTGGCAAACAGCACCAGGCCCTGTAGTGCGTAACAGCATCTTTTTAGGAGAACATTACGATGCCCGTCTTGAAGCGCCGCAAACAGGCTGGAAACAGGCGGTAAAAGTACAAGGTCCCACGGGTATCCTCACGCCGCAAATGCAACCACCTATAAGAGTAACAAAGGTCGTAAAACCTGTTAGCATCAACGAGATCAAACCCGGCGTATTTATACTGGATATGGGGCAGAATTTTGCCGGCGTGGTACGTTTAAAAGTAAAAGGTCCTGCCGGTACAAAAGTGAGTATCCGTTACGGAGAAGATAAATACCCTGATGGCAGCCTGAATGTAATGACGGCAGTAGCCGGGCAGATCAAAAAAAGTAACGGTGGCCCTGGCGCACCGCCCATCGCATGGCAGGAAGATAGTTATACACTGAAAGGTAAAGGTCTTGAAACCTGGGCTCCGCGTTTTACTTTTCATGGCTTCCGTTTCATTGAAGTAACAGGATGGCCCGGTAAACCCACCTTGCAGGATATAGAAGGCCTGCGGATGAATTCCGATCTGCAAAAGAACGGTACCTTTTCCAGCTCCAACAGTATGTTTTCCAAACTGGATGAAACCATTCAATGGACTTTCCTCAGTAATGTGTTCAGTGTGGAATCAGATTGCCCTGCAAGGGAAAAGTTGCAATACGGCGGAGATATATTGTGCGTGGCAGAAACCTACATGTACAACTACGATATGCCGCAGTTCTATGCTAAAACAATCCGGGACCTTGCCAATGATCAACGCCCGTTGGGTGGTATCACAGAAACAGCGCCTTATGTAGGTATTGCAGATAAAGGCCCGGGAGATGGTTCGGGCCCTATGGGCTGGCAGGCAGCGTATCCTTATCTCATCAAAAAAATGTATGAATATTACGGTGATAAAAGGATCATTGAAGAGAATTACGAAGCCGTAGCGCGTTTGATCGCTTTCCTGGAAGCCAGCGCAGAAAATAATCTATCTGATAAAGACCTGGGAGATCATGAAGCGCTGGATGGAAGATCAGCACCTTTAACCGCTTCTGCATTTTACCTGATGCAGGTAAGGGCCATGGCGGAATTCGCGGAAGTATTACACAAAGAAGAAGATAAAGCGAAATACACCGCACTGGCAGAAACCATCCGTAAAGCCATCGTACAAAAGTTCTATGTAAACGGTGCATTTGAAAATGCAACACAAACTGCGCAGATCGTGGGCTTATGGTCCAATCTGATAAAGGATACACAAAAAGCAGCGGACACATTGAACGCCGTATTCGCAAAACACAACTGGCATTTATCCACCGGCATTTTTGGTACGAAGATGTTGTTTGATGTATTGAGAGAAAGTGATCAGAACGACATTGCTTACCGCATTGCAGATCAGCGTAGCTTTCCGGGATGGGGTTATATGCTGGATAGCGGCGCTACCACCTTATGGGAAACCTGGGCTGCTTCTGATAACACTTATTCCAAGAATCACCCCATGTTCGGATCAATAGGAGAGTGGTTCTACAGGTCTTTGCTGGGCATTAACCCAGCAGCCCCCGGATTCAAAAAGATCATCATCAAACCACAGCCAGCAGGAGATCTCACCTTTGCAAAAGGAAGTTACAATTCCCCCTACGGCCCCATCTCCAGCGACTGGAAAATAACGAACGGAAAATTCAGCCTGAAGGTGAACATCCCCGCAAATACCAGCGCGGAGGTATGGGTGCCATTGAAGTATGGAAAAGTATCCGGTGCAAAGATGTTACGGGAAGAAAAAGGGTATGCGGTGTTTGAAAGAGGATCAGGGAATTATACCTTTGTATCCTATTGACCAGCCAAAAACTCCTCCATCACCTGCACGGCCAGTTCAGGTAATTTACTTCCTTTCACAGCACCTGTCACTTCCCCGATATAAGTGCCATGCCCACCGGGAAAGATCATCAGCTGCGCATGTGGAAATAACCGCAATAGTTCAATGGTATCTTCCAGTTTCGCCACATCATTGTTTCCTGCCATGATCAGCGCAGGTGCTTTGATAGCCCTGATGTCTGCCGGGTTCCAGTCCTTAAATTCCAGTAACCTTTTCATCAGTTTACTGACCAGTACACTTAGCTGTGAAGGATCTGGTGCTGCCTGCAGATAAGCATTCTTCAGCACAGGCGGCATATTATCCGCTGTAGCGTGTGGAAATGAAGCCAGCACCTGCGGATGAATGCCGGACTGTTTATAAAAAGCAGAACCTATAATTAATTTACGCACCAGCTGTGGATGCCGGATAGCCAGTTGCATCGCCGTATTACCGCCATTACTGAACCCGAAGATATCCGCCTTTTCAATCTTAAGGTATTTCAGCAACGCAGCCACATCATCTGCATCCTGCTCAAAACTCAAAGGACGGTTGATGTCCCCGGTGTGTCCATGGCCCTGTAGTTCCATCGCAATCACTTTCCGCCCTTTGGCAAAAGCAGGAAGTACAGCGCCGAAAGTAGTCTGGATCGTAGAGCCGCCACCGTGAATTAATACAAGGGGCTCTCCGGAGCCATGTATCTCATAATACATTTTAAGGCCATTAACAGGCGCATAGCCGCTGTCAGCGCCTGCTAAAGATAGCAGCGCCATTAACATGGTTTTTATCAGCATAAAGGATTATTTATTCAGTGAAGCTTCAAGTATATCCAGCATCTCCAGCCAGCTTGGATAAGCACCGGTATGTTTAGCGAGTGTTTCATTCACCGTCTGGTGCAAAGTGAAAGCAGTTTTATCTCCCATAGCCCCGAAGGTGACCGTTACTGTTGTCTCTGTCGGCCATGCAGGATCCATACCCGCCTCTGCAGGAGTTACCAGGTTCCCTGCTTCATCCGCGATCGCCATCGTAAAAACGATCCGTTCCGGTTCAACGATCTCCAGGTAAGTACCAATACACCAGCAATCCTTGTAAGCAGGATTCTTGATCACAGAGTGAAAAGTACCGCCCTCCCGGATCTCGATCCGTGAAAAATGAATGGTGCAGCCTTTGGGCGCAAACCATTTTTCCAGTTCTTCCGGATCTGTCCATGCCTGGAATACCAATTCCCGCGGAGCATCTACAATGCGGGATATAAACACCTCCTCATTTTTGTTTGCCATTCTTTTTATTTTTTAAGAAGTTTTCCATTGCATCAATGGTTTCATTCCATGCCTTGCTGTACTGCTGCACCCAGGTGGATACTTCTTCCAGCTTATCCAGTTTTGCCTCACAGAACTTTTCCCTGCCTTGCTTTTTAATGATAAGAAGCCCGCACTCCTCCAGTATCATGATATGCTGGGAAATAGTAGGGCGCGTAGCATCAAAATGATCCGCTATACTATTAAAGTTCAGGGATTCCCGCGAGAGCAGTTGAATGATCTCCCGCCGGGTAGGATCCGCAATTGCCTGGAATACATCTCTTCGTTTTTCCATTATGAAACCATTTGATTACAAATATAGGGAAAGGAAGGTAAATAACTTCCTATTGGGTAGTATTTATTTTTTCGCCCTATCTTTATTTCAGAAATCAGACAATGGGACTATTCTCCATCTTTTCCAAAAAGATCAATCTGCCATACAAGGACGACGGGCTGAATGAGATCTACGAATCCTTGTTCACAAGCGTAAATGCTGCTGAACCCGGCAAAAAGGAAATACTGGCCGTGATCATAGAAGTAGGGCTGAAAGATGGGCTGGATGTATTGGCAGTTTACCAGGACGGTACTGCCCGTTACATCAATCACGCAGAAAAGTTACTCGTCTGGGAAGCACAAACACCTGTATCCCAACAGCTGATCAGCGAACTGCTGGCAGCCGGCGAACAGGCCGTTGCGCAGATAGGCCCGTGGGATAAAGAGAGGCGGCTCTACCCTGTAAAGGGTATGGCCAGGTTAACTTTCCTTGTATCAGACGGTTTTTATTTTGGAGAAGCACCCTTTCATATTTTTCAGAACGATCCTATAGGCGGCCCCGTTATTGCCGCCGGTGCACGATTAATGTTATTCCTTACTCAACAGCATGCCTGAACACCTGATAAAACAACCCGCAGAACTTACCAGCATGGAGATCAAAACAATCCTCGCATGCTGGGAAATAGAACCCTGGACAGGTATAGAAGATAAAGACTTCGTACAGAAATACCGGCATTCAGAATTTCATTTCCTGATGGGAGCGCGTGCGGCCATTTTATGTGTTGCCCGTATGAACTTCGATTTCAGGTTAAAGATCAACCACCAGGTCTATCCTTTCGCAGAACTGGTAGGTTTTGTATCCATAGCTGAAAGGAACGGGAACGGAAAGTTGTTCCTGCATCACATCCGGACCAATATGGAAAAGAGGAAAATAGAAGCCCTGGGATTCTGCGAAAAACCGGTACGCGGCTTCTATGAAAAATGCGAGGTACCCGTTCTCTATGACAAAGCCAAACACTTAAGAGAGATCCCCAATGATCCTTTCAGTTTACCCGCAGATGATGACATTTTCAGCCTCACCTTATCAGCCCCGCATTTTACATTGCTGAACGGCCTGAATGTAGACAACCTTGCCTGGCTGCTCCCGGAAAGCGAATAGCTTGTTTTCTCATCCCTTATCCTTTACTTTGCAAAATGATACAGTTTTTACGGTTAGACCATGTAACGCAGATGGTCCCGTTCGGTAAAAAGGAAGAAGCCAAAACATTTTACAAAGAGGTATTGCTCCTGGAAGAAATACCCGGTAACCATCCGCGGGGCGCCATATGGTTCAAGATCGGCAACATTCAATTGCATATTGTGGAAGAAGAACAAGGCCCTCCATCCGGCCGCCATCCGGCTTTTGAAGTAAAGGACCTGGAAGCGGCAAAAGCATACCTGGAAAGCAAAGGCATTGAAATATCTTATTCCTCCGTCATAGAAGGTCGTTCGAGGTGTTTTTTCAGAGATCCCTTCGGCAACAGGATAGAATTATTGGAATTTTTATAAATCAGGATGTAATGGACAAAATAGTTGATTGGGTACGGGCAGGCCAGATAGACGCTGCTATTCAGTATACGGAAAATAAACTGGCGGAATTGCCGGAAACGGGCTTTCACCAGATCATCGGTAAAGACCTCCTGCATCTGCAACCCATCCTGGGGCAGTTCCTGCATAGTTTTTTTAAGTCCATGAGGGAAGAAGAAGAGCTGGACATCAAAGCGGTCTTTTGCGAAATGAACGCCTTTACCGTGAACTATGATCTCTGGTTCCTGGACCTCTTTGCTTATGAAACAGTAGAAGAGGAAGATACCCTGAACTGGCTGGCGGAATATGATGGCCAGTCTGAAAAAAGCCTCACCGTCACCGGTTTTGAAGCTTTGCAGGAAGTGAATAAAGCATACATGGAGAGCGAAGGATACCGCGATGATAATCAGCAAGCCGCCTGCGAATTACATGAATACCTCGTGATCCTCCGCCTGCAGCAATTGTTTAAACAAACGGCATCACAACATAAGAATAAAGCCACCTGGGCCGGCATACCAATGTTTGTAACCGCACATGATTATGAGGATATGATCTATGTGGTGATGAACAGATAAAAAGCACCGCCCTGAACAGCCATAGTAAACCTCAGTTTTATGATTAACTTTGCCCCGTTACACTGACCAGAACAACTGAAAACCTACGACTAATTGAAAATACGCTCTGATGAATCCACGTGACATCCTAAAGAAGGTCATAAACGCCGGTGCGCAAACGCAGGATGGAACAAAGGCAAGAACAGTAGTGATCGTGAATATTATGGCTGCTATACCAGCCTTATTTGCTTTCGTACTGGCTCCAATTCTATTTATCATCACCAGCCAGTTAAGATTATTGTACTGCCCTGTTATTGAAGGCCTTATACTGATCACAGTACCCTTTTTCAACAGATCCGGAAAGTATATCACCGCTAAGTTTATCATGTTCTGCACGCACTGTGCGGGCACTTTATTCTTTGGGGTGATCATGGGCCCTGCTGCCAATGTAGAGCTGATCGTGATCTTCCTGATAGGGATGTCTTTCCTGTTGTTTACAGACAACCGGCAGCGGGTTTTCAGCCTGCTAGCAGTATTTAGCGTTTTAACAGCATTGGGGATCTACTATGGATATGAATTCACCAAACTGATCGTGTTAATAGCAGTAGTTACGCTGAATATCATGGTCTTCTATTTTTATTCAGAGCATTTTAAAGAGTCCATCGACAAACTGATGGCCAAAACGAAGAAACTCGAAGATGTAAACCTCACTAAAAGCCTTTCTTTCAATAAAACCAACCACGAAACCAGGAACCACCTGAATGTAGTTACCTCCATCAGTGAGGAACTGCTAAGGCAAAGCAAAGGCGCAGATAAGATCGTGATAGGGGCAGACCGTGTAAAGGCGCTCAATATCGCCTGCAAGCAAATGACCCTGGTGATCAATAACGTGCTGGACTACTCTACCATGGAAAACGGCAAGTTTGAACTGCTGAACTCCAATTTTGACCTGCGGGAACTGGTAGAAGAGATCACCGCCTCCTTCCAGGTGATGGCCGATGAAAAACAGGTGAACATCAGAACAGAACTGGCTCCCGGGCTCCCGGAGATCATACTCAGCGACGAAAGGGAACTGACCACCGTGATCAGCAACCTTATTTCCAATGCTGTTAAGTTCACGGCTCCGCACAGCGAGATCGGGATCAGGGTATTCCCGAATGAAAAGGGGCAACTGGTGATAACGGTTGGAGATGCAGGTCCCGGCCTGAACGACCAGGAACGGATACAGATCTTCAAACCTTACGTTACCCAGCGCCACAGCACTTATCGTGGTACCGGGTTAGGCCTTCCCCTGGTAAAGAAAACAGTGGAATTCATGGGCGGCAGTATCCGGGTGGAAAGCAAACCGGGCATAGGCAGCATCTTCATTGTTACCTTGCCGCTGGTAGCAGGCGCTAAGCAGCTGGAAGAAAAGATCAGCTATAAGAAATTCAATAAAACCGTGCTGGTGATCGATGATAATCAGATGAACCTGCGCGCAGTAGAGATATTATTGCAACGAATGGGCTGCCACGTACTCCTGTCCCCGGACCTTTTTAACGGCATTGAAGCAGCCAGCCGTGAAAAACCAGACCTCGTATTGCTGGACATCGGTTTACCCGGTATATACGGAAAAGAAGCCCTCAAAGTAGTACAGGAAGCCCTGAATGGCATCCCCGTGATCAGCGTTACGGGAGAATCCGCGCCCGCCATAAAAGAAGAGATGCTGGCCGCCGGTGCGGTAGGATTTCTGTCCAAACCCCTTATTTTTGATACCTTTTACAGTGAACTCGAAATTTTTTTTACTAAAAAGTAATATTTTTTCCGTCTACTTATTACTTATTTAGCTATTGTAAACGCCCATTATTCTCAGGGATTTGCAATGGCAAATTATGCTCCTAATACCCCTGTGGTCACCTATTCACGATTTAACTTGTTATGCCTGATAAGAGCATCCTTGCGGTTGTTCTATTAACTTTTCAATCATTAAATCATGTGTTTATGTTCACCATTATCAAAAAACAGGAGCTTTTCTGCCCTTTTCAGCCAAGCATTAGTCCTTATGTGCAATCTGTAGAAAACCACACCCTCCAATGGTGTGAAACATTTCAATTGTATCCCGGTGCCATGTTCAACGAATTAAAAGCATCCAACTTCGGGTACATGACTTGCAGGTTCTACCCAACAGCAACGCACGAAAGACTGTGCATCACCAACGATCTGCTGGTATTGTTATTCCTGCTGGATGATCTCTTTGACCACCAGGATGCAGTAGCACAGGATCCCGCCGCCCTTAAGATGCTGATGAAGAATTTCCTCAGCGTACTCACGGAGGACAAACATTTCACCATGGAAACCGGCGGTAATGTACTGGCCGCGCTTTCCGATGTGTGGCAGCGTATGAAAGCCTGCAGCAGCAGCGCGTTCCAAAGAGATTTTGTACAGGACATCCTGCTGTTGTTCGGCGCCATAGAATGGCAGAACAAAAATGCGAACAGCTGGAAAACGCCCACCATTTCCGAGTACATTGAGAGACGCCCCATTATTGGCGGAGCACACATTGCCGGACGCCTCATCTACTTTGCAGAGGACATTTCCTTACCTGCTTCCGTAAAAGAGCATCCCACACTGCAACGCCTCAACGATCTCTGCGGCCACCTGGGCTGCTGGGCAAATGATCTGTTCTCTTTAAGTAAAGAGATCGCACATGGAGACACGCACAACCTGGTGATGGTGATCCAGCAGGAAAAACACATTGAACTGGATGATGCCATCCACGAAACAGTGTTGCTGCATAATGAGGAAATGAGGGAATTCCATGAGCTGTACAACAGCATGGAAGAATTTCCTGCCAGCGCAAAGAAGTACGCCTATGACCTCGCTATGATCCTGCGGGGGAATATGGACTGGAGTTTTGAAGATACCGCCCGGTATGAGTTCAATTGTGTGGAGAATTACAGCATTGTGGACCGCCTGACGGAAACAGTGTAACTGGAAAGCCGTCCCGGACGCATCGGGACGGCTTTTTTAATTACATTTGGCAACTGATTTTAATAAAAAACAGCCTGTACCATATGAAAAAAATACTACTCTTTTGTGTGTTAGCCATCTGCTATACAGCAGCTTTTTCCCAGTTCAAAACCATTGCAGAAGGCCCTGTTTTTGAAGAGCCGGAAGAAGGGATGGCCCGGATCCTGCAACTGAAGAACGGGAATACCATGTTTGTGATGATCTCAGGCAACCGTGGAATAGACCTTAGGATCTATGATGCTAAACACAAGCCCAAAACAGCCAAACACCTCACGCCTAAATTCGGGAAACTGAAGAACCCTTCCATTGAAGCGATCTTTGAATTAAATGGCAACGCTGTATTCCTGATCGGTGAATGGGAGAGTAAAACGCCTGTATTACACCGCCTGATCGTAGATGGCACTACCGGTGCTATGAAGAAAGATGAAAAGATTGCGGAATTAATACACATGGACGTGAAAAACAGGTTTGCCACGGGATCTGGCGTGCCCATGCCTGGCTTCTATGTAAAGAAGGATCCATTCACAGATAACTATGCCGTGGTCTTATTCAATACACTTGTGTCAGACAGGAATCAGCGGATCGAAGTGATCCTCTATGGCCCGGAACACCAGGAATTAAGCCGCGCCTTCTACAAGTCTCCGGAGGATAAATACAAGTACATGGAGTACATAGATATGGCCATTGTAGACGCTAAAACAGTGCATATACTGGCAAATGCCTATAATACGCCTTCCAGCGGCGGAAAAGAAAATGTGCTCTTATTAGGCACACTCGAAAAAGGTGCCGGTGCCGTGAACATGTATGAACTGGATTTTGCGCATGACAAGGAAATAGATAAGGGTGTACTTAAATATAATCCCGTTACAAAGAAGCTGATCATGATGGCCTATGTGGCAGAATCTGATAAGCGGAATGCGAAAAAATTCACTACCCTGGCTTTAATTGATCCTGTACAGAAAAAAGTGGATAAGGTAAGCACTGTGTATCCGGATAAGGCCAATGAAAAAAGTCAGGAGCTGTTTGGGAAAAGGAATAAGTATGAGGGGAAACCGCAGAACTTCTATGTAAATCCCGATGGCACTTTTTCCGTGATATATGAAGAAGAAGAGAAAGTGGATGTTACTTTTGCTGCTGGTGGACCGAATGCAACGGGTTATGGGACTACGAGCCGCCCGGCAGGCGCCCAGTACACGGAGCTGAATCACGTAGCGGTATCTACTTTTGACGAGAAGGGCAAAGAGATCAACAGCTACTTCGTACCTAAAAAGCATTTCCTGTTTTCATATGCTCCCCGGGCGTTCTATCATGCAGAACAGGATGGTACTGCTGCGAAATTATCCAAGGGAGATCAGTTCAAATCCTTTGCCTTTGTGAATGGGAAAGATAAGATCTATGTATTGTTCAATGACGTGGAAGAAAATGAAAAACGTGTCCTGAAAGGTAAGATCACCACTATCAAAGGTGTGAGTGAGTGTGATGGTTTTTATTATACGCTGGAAGGAAGTAATGTACTGCCGTCAAGAGAATTCCTTTTCGGTAAGCCAGACAGAGGCCGTGATCACAACCTCGTATTATTTGCCGTTTCTGATTACGACAGGGAGAAGAATGTGTACGTTACTTTGAAGTTGAATATTGATGGCAGGCAGAAGGGGGTTCAGTTGGTATGGATGGAGCCTTAGTGTAGAGAATTATCCCCATAAGCGTTTGCCGCGCAACAAAGGGCGGTGGTTTTTTTATTTTTTGAGGACAGTTTTTTAGCAAAGAGTAAGGTTTTTTTTCTTTTCAGAAGGGTTTACCCCTAAAAATAAAAAAGAATCCGCCCTTTGTTGCGCGGCAAAGTTTCTACCGGCACGAAATATGTTCTGCTATTGTTGTATCAAACACTGTAGTATGAAAAACTATGCATATTTCCTGTTGGCGATCTTAGCCGTTTCATTGAGTAGTTGCGAAGTAATAGGTGGTATCTTTAAAGCAGGTGTGTGGGTGGGTATACTGGCCGTTGCTGCAGTGGCCGGATTAATCATTTTTCTTTTTACCCGCGGTCGCGGTAAGGAATAAAAAAGGCGGGCTGTTATAGCCCGCCTTTTTTTTATTTTACTTTCTTCAGTTTCATTGAGAATGTTCCAATATCTGTTTGCGTGACCCGCATACCCTGTTGTAAAGTGGTTGTCTTACTATAATACCCCTGGTACAATATCAGTGTATCTCCTGAAAAGGCGTATTTGGCGCGTGATTCCGGAGAGGCGGGTCCAGTGCCGCCACCACCGGGAATGCTCACGATACCGCCTGTAAAGATCAGGGAATCCGCACCCAGTAGTCTGTAAGGCGCAATGCTGTTCAGCGGGGGAATGGAGAACTGGAAAGGCATTTCAATCTCCTCATCCAGGATGCCGTTATAATAATAGAAACCTTTAATAGTAGTGTCTATGCTGTAGCCCATGCCGGTAGTGGTGAATTTACCTGCATCGATCACCACCGTGCCCACATTATTTTTGGTGATGTAATCACTGATGGTCACTGTTTTTACAGATTCTGCTCCATCCACGGCTTCTAATGTACCATTGGTATGTGCCTGCATGGACAGGAAAATATAATTCCCCTGCAGTTGACCAGAACCGGGGTTATCTATAATTTCAAGACTTTCTTCTTTCGTACAGGAGGCAAAGAGTACTGCCAGTAAAAGCATGCTGCGAACCTTCATAAGTATTCGGGTTTGGGTATTTAATGCTGCAAGATAATATTTAAAATCTAAAACCTGATCTGGAACTGTGTATCCCTTTCCCCTATTGTCTTTAAGGAAAATTCCCATCCGTGGTTCATCAGTATCTCCCGCACCAGCGTGAGTCCAATACCCTGGCCATCTCTTTTGGTGCTGTAAAAAGGAGAGAAGATATGCTCTGCATCCGCTGCCGCAATGCCTTTGCCCGTGTCAGCAATGATCAGTTGCTGCTGATCTGTGGTAAAGGTAATGGCGCCGGTATTTTCTATGGATTCAATACTGTTCTTAACGATGTTGATGATGGCCTGCTCCATCTGCTGCTCATCCGCCATCAAGATAAAGGTACCAGGCTTCAAAGCCAGATGAAGCTGTATACCGCGCTCTGCCGCTTTCATTTCCATTAAACGTTTAACCGAGCCGATCAGTTGATGCAGGTCTATCCGTTTCTTATCCGGCTCCGGTAATTTTACCAGTTCTGCAAAGTTGCGCATGAATACATTGAGGTTCTGGTTGCGGTCTATAGCCACTTCCAGGGCATCCCGTAATACCTGGTGTTCAGGGGCTGTCCATAAAGGGTGCACCTTTAAGGTGGATTGAATGATGGAATTAACAGGGCCGATGGTATTGTTCACTTCATGCGCCATCATGCGGATCACTTTTTCATATACTTTCTTTTCTGCTGCCAGTATCTCTACCGTTAGTTCTTCTATCATCACAAAGTGCCGGGGAAAACCACGGTCTATGAAATGTGATTTCTGTAGTTTGTAAGTAGCAATGCCCGTAAGGGAAATGGTGCGGTTTTCTCCTGAACGCAATTGCAGCACGTGCCGGAAGATAGGGTGGGAGCGGGCATCCGCTAAGTGTTCAATGCCCAGTAATTGCAGGGCCTTTGGATTCACCTGTTGAATTTCATCATCATAGTCCAGGATGATAATGCCGGTGGGGGAAGTATGGATCAGTTTCTCCAGGAAGAAGTGTTGTTGCTCCTGCCTGATCCTTTCTGTTTTTAACTGCTCCATCATGTGATTGAACACATGGATCAGCTGGTCCATTTCATACTTGCCCGTGAGCGGGAACTTTACCGAAAAATCTTTTTCCTTGATAACGTCTACGCCCTGCATCAGTGTTTTGAGGGGTTGCAGCAATTGCCGGTATAAACTCCAGGCTATCCAGATAGACAGCAGGATGAAGACTTCGGAAGCAATGAAGAGGATCTTGTTCTCTCTGAATATAAAGTAACTCAGCACCAGGGCTATCAGGTGCAGGATCACAACAAACAGGATGTATTTAGTCCGAAGTTTCATCGTATGGAATATTGTATTTCTCCAATCGCCTGTAAAGGGCACTCCGGGTAAGGCCCAGTGATCCCGCTGCTTTGGAGATCCTGTTATGATGGAATAACATCGCTTTTTTGATCATCTCCACTTCCAGCTCTTCTAACGTGATAGCACCTACGCCCGGCAATTGGAGGTTCCCGCTTTTAACAGGAGACAGTTCCAGTTGTGAACGGAAATCATCTGTCTGCAACAGGTCTGCTCTGCTCACCAATATGGCTCTTTCCACCAGGTTCTTCAATTGCCGGATATTACCGGGCAGGGGTAATTGCTGCAGCCACTTCATGGCTTCCGGCGTTACCTGCAGGTTGGGGCGGTTGTAGATCTCCCGCAGGTTCCTGATAAAGCTTTTTACCAGCAGGGGGATATCTTTTGGGCGTTCCCTTAATGCAGGCAATTGTATCGTGATCAGGTTAATGCGATAAAGCAGGTCTTCCCGGAAGTTGCCGGCTGCCACCATGTCTGCGAGGTTTTTGTTGGTAGCACACACCACGCGCACATCCACTGTTTTGGTACGGCTGCTGCCTAATACTTCATAGGTCCTGTCCTGCAATACCCTTAGTAATTTCACCTGGCTGCCGGGGTCCAGATCGCCGATCTCATCCAGGAAGATGGTGCCTTTATGGGCCATTTCAAAACGGCCGGTACGGTCGTACCGTGCATCAGTAAAAGCGCCGCGCACATGGCCGAACATTTCACTTTCGAAGAGTGTGGTGGAAATGCCGCCGAGGTTTACTTTGATGAAAGGTTTGTTCCTGCGAAGGCTGTTCTGGTGAACAGCTTCCGCGATCAGTTCCTTGCCTGTACCGCTTTCGCCCATGATGAGGATGGATGCATCAGTGCCGGCTACCCGGCCGATGGTTTCCAGGATCCGCAGCATGGCGGGGTCTTCTCCTACGATATGACTGAAATCGTATAGTGTATCCAGTTGTTTCCGGGTATGATCACCGGCTTTTTTATCCTGCAGGTCCAGTAATGTTTTTACGGATTGAAGGAGGTTTTCGTTATCCCAGGGTTTATTGATGAAGTCGTTTGCACCCAGCTTCATGCCCTGCACCGCCAGTTCAATACTTCCCCAGCCGGTGATCAGGATCACGGGGATGGAAGCATCGTGTTGTTTGATCTCCTTTAGCAAAGCCATACCTTCCTTACCGGAAGTACCCAGTGAAAAGTTCAGGTCCAGCAGGATGAGGGAAGGTCTGTTACTTTTGATCGTTTCCAGTGCCTCCTCCGGTGTGGCTGCTCCGGCCGCTTTATAACCTTCCTGTTGCAGGATCAGTAAAAGAGAGGCCCTCACTGCTATATCATCGTCAATGATCAATATCATAGTGTCGTAAAAATAGGATTTATTAATCTTCATGAAGCGCAACTGCCGGTAAAATGTTGGAAGCCTGCTTGCCGGGGTAGATAGCACAGATGATCACCAGCCCGTAAATGAAGAGGATGGACAACACAAGGGCTGTAAGATACACACCTGCCGGCAGGTCAAATATATTGAGCAAAGGGAATTGGATCGCAAAGAAAGAGCCTAATAACAGGGATAAACTAGCGAGCACCAGTGTTTCGCTCACGATCTGCAGCACGATGTTATTCCCGCTGGCGCCAATGGCCCTTCTTAGCCCTATTTCCGCCTTGCGCCGGCTGATGTTATACCAGAGCACCCCAAACAAGCCAAGCGCCACATTTACGATCAGGAAGCCCGCTACGATGAGCAAAATGATCATGGGTACGAGGGTGATGCTGTTCTTGGCAATGCGTTTTTTGGTGAGGTGTTCGATCTCCACATTGGCGGTGGGCATTATACCCGTGAGCACTTTATTCAGTTTGCTTTCAAAAGCGGCGCCGGCTTCCGGGCGTATGGCCACCAGCATCCTGCCTGTACTGGCATAGGAATTCCTTTCCACACGTTTGTAATGAGAGTATTGCGGCGCTACATAATCCCCTTTATCTTTCAGGTCCTGCACAACACCTATGATCACCACCTGTTTGCCCTCTATCTCAAAGCGTTGGCCAATGGCATTTTTATTTCCATACGCTTTTTCTTTCAGGGTGGCATTGATCACAATGGGTTTGTCTTTAGCCCCGTCATCCAGTTTGGAGAACCAGCGTCCGGACAGCATATGCAATTGCACCAGCCTGGCATAATCATCATCCATCTGGTAAGTGTTTGCCATTATCTGCACATTATTGACGGTAGTACTGTTGTTACTGTTATTGGCAGAAAAGGGGCTGTTGCTGCCTACATAACTCACGGCGCGTACTTCCGGCAGCGCTTCAACCGTTCTTTTCAGCGATTCGTAATACATGGCGAGGGTATCTTCGTTTTTTGTATCCAGCCTGTTATTGGAATAAGACACGGTCCACACGTTCTCATATACAAAACCCATCGGGCGTTTATAATTGGTATAGTAATACACCAGTAAAGTAAATACGGCAAACATCACCATGAACGAAACCAGCATCTCCACAATTAAGAGGAAGTTCTGTTTCTTTTTATTCCATATCAGTTTAAAGAGGTGCCTGATCATAAAATGCGTTTTAATTAGTTTGATTTCAATGCGGTGACCACCTGCAACCTGGACATGCGCCACGCAGGATATACGCCGGATAACAGGCCAAAGAACAAACAGGCACCAAGGGTAGCCAGCAGTACTTTGTAGTTGATCGCTAAGACGGCATCAGGTATCAGCTGACTGTTGTTGAACAGCCAGAGTACAATAACAGATAATGCCACACCAATAATCCCGCCCAGCAAAGTGAGGATCAGGTTCTCTACAATGAACTGAATGGCCAGTGTGCCGGAGGATGCGCCAAAAGCTTTTCTGACAGCTATTTCAGAAGACCGTTCCATGATGCGGCTGCTATTGATATTAACGAGGTTGATAGTAGGCAGCAACATGAACAGGAACAATACCAGGCCAACGATCAGCAAGAATTTAGTAACGCCTGTACTGGATTCATCACCCAGGAACACACGCGTAAACCCTGCAAGGTAAGTGTCCGCAAACCCGGTGATCTTGTTATAACCCATGGTAGAATCCAGTGGGATCCTTTTGATCATCTGCTGATATTCCTGCTGCATGGCAGGCAGATCGTCTTTAGAACGGGCCAGCAGGATACCCATGAATTTCCCCTGAAACCCTGTGCTCTTAATGTTATCTTTTGACAGCGTATAGGGCAGGTAGATATCTGCGTATGAATAGATCATGGTGACCGGCACATTATTTACCACACCTATTACACGGTATTGTTCATTGTCTGTTTCCAGGAATTTACCCACTACGGAAGGCACATCGCCAAAGTATTGTTTTTTTGTTTCTTCAGAGATCACCGTTACCTTCTCTGCATTATTGATCTGCTGCGGTGTATAAGGTTTTCCTTCCAGGAATTTGTATTCTTCCACTGCCCAGTAAGCAGCATTGGTATGTTTGATGTTGATGACGAGTTTCTTATTATTGATATAGGTATTGGTGGGCATAAACATACTGAAGATGGCCACTTTCTCCGGCGTTTTCATGCTGCCCACATAATGGTCCATGTAGTAGAAGCTGGTGGGGCCCGTTTGCCTGGAACTCTTAGTGGTATGTTCCAGCCGCAGCATATTCACATAGAGGGAACGATCTCTTTTGGTTTCAGGTGCTGCGGCACTGAACAGGAAGTCCATAAAGGCGGTGAGCACAATGATGATGGTGAGCGTTATACTGATGCCGAAGAGACTGATGAAAGTAAAGAACTTCCTTCTTTTCAGCACCGCAATGGCTATTTTGAAATAGTTTGTTAGCATAAGGGGAGATGTTAAATATTATTGAACCTGTGTGCCGTCAAAAAGCCTTACCAAACGGTGTGTTTTCTTCGCCATGTTTTCATCGTGTGTAACCATGATGATGGTAGTGCCTTCTGTTTTATTCAGATGGATGAGGATGTCCATCACTTCATTACCCATGGCACTATCCAGGTTACCGGTAGGTTCATCTGCGAGGATGATCTCCGGGCGGCCTACAATGGCACGCGCAATAGCCACCCTTTGTTTTTGTCCGCCGGAAAGCTGTGAGGGAAAGTGTTTGCTGCGATGGCCCAGGCCTACTTTCTCCAATGCGGTCAATGCCAGGTCTTTCCTTTCCTTCGCAGTGGTTTTGCGGTAGAGCAGGGGCAGTTCCACATTGTCCAGTACCCGCAGGTCGTTGATCAGGTGGTAACTTTGAAAGATGAATCCTATCTTTTTATTCCTGAACTGCGCCAGTTGTTTATCAGACAACTGTTGTGTGGTACTGTCTGATATGCTGATCTCCCCGCGGGTAGGTTCATCCAGCAGGCCCATGATGTTGAGCAGCGTACTTTTACCACAGCCGGAAGGGCCCATAATAGAGAGGAATTCCCCTTTGGCAATATCCAGGCTGATGCGGTTCAGCGCCTGTGTTTCCACCGTGTCTGTACGGTAAACTTTTTCAATATTCTGTAAGCGGATCATAATGCGTTTTTTTAATTATAATTGATCTTTTCGTTCTTTTCAAAATCGTATAGGGATAAATAGCGCAGCTCATAATAGGCGCCCCAGAAATCGCGCAGCGCCACTACGTAATCCCTTTTAGCCTGGTCCTTTTCCTGGAAGGCAATGCTGAGGTCTGTGATGCTCAGGTTGCCCAATACATAGCGGGTCTGGGCTATCTGGTATTTTTCAGAGGCTATGCTATCCGCATGTGCGCTCAGGGCTACCTGGTCTTTCATCATATCAAAGAGGGTCACCTGTGTAGTAACGGCCTGGGCGAAACTTTGTTTATCCTGTTCCACCGCATATTCCGTGAATTTGAGGTTGGCCTCTGCAGTTTTGGTCCTGGACTTTGATCTTCCCCAGTCTAAGATAGGGATCGCAAATTCCAATGCCACCAGTTGCTGGTTCTGTGGGGCCGTATATACTTTAGGGATGGTGTTGGCCCTGTTGGCAAAACCCAGGTTAGCGGTTAATGTAGCATTCAACCCATTATCCCCTTTCGCCTGTGCCACATCCCTTCTGGCTTCTATTACTTTCCGGATGAAAGCAATGGCGTTGGCATTATTCACATAAGCCTCCGCCAGTACTTTCTCTGCTGTTACTTCCATCGCTATGGCGGCAGGAGGAAGTTCCAGTTCTATTTTTCCTTTTTCCTGCAAGCCAATGTAGGAGCGGAGGTTGAGCATGGCTATTTCCATATCCCTTCTCGCTTTACCCACTGCTTTCTGCGATTTGAGGTGTTCCAGTTGTAATTGGAGGATCTCGTTCTTGGATATCTTACCCAGGTCAAATTTCTCATCTGCTACGCGCTGGATCTGTTGAGTGTTCTTCAGATTGGTTTCCGCGATCTGGAAGTTCACCTGTGCCAGCAGCAGGTCAAAGAAGTACCCGCTCACGGTAACGGCTATCTGCTCCATGGCTGCAATATAGTTCTGTTTGCTTTCTGAGAACTTGAGCGGCTCTATGCGTTTATCCCACTTCAGTTTATTGAATTGGAACAAAGGCTGTGCGTACCCGATGGTATAAGGGATGGCATTGTACAAAGTATTCTTCCTGTCAAAATCATCAAAGCGCTGCAACTCTGTGGCCCCGTAGATCTTACCACCGGTAGGGGTGATGCTCTGGCTGAAAGCGAGGTTCAAGGAAGAGTTGTTATTGTGCACCGGCTGAAATTCTACGGTTCCGTTGGGTTGCTGTACCTGGTTGAAGGTTTTCTGATACCCCGGTAAAGTACCGTTTAAGGCCAGTTGTGGCTGGTAATTGGATTTGTAGGTACGCCATTCCCAATAACGGGTTTCTTTTACTGTAACGGCCTGTTTGGAGGCAATAGAGCTGGCTTTGGCCATACTCACTGCCTGTGCTAAACTGAGCCGGAGGGTATCCTGGCTATGAGCGGTGAAGGGGAGCAGAAATACTGGTACAAGTATAAGCGCTATCGTCAATGACTTCATGAGATCCAGGCAATGCCATAGTGTAATCAATGCCTTCATGAAATGAGTGCAGCATCCTAATATATATCGTAAAGCTGTCGGGGTCATGTTCATTAGTTATTGATCGTTATTTCCTTTGCGTGTTTATATTCACTCATATCTGATGTGATCACCACATCTCCCGCTTTTACATTGTCCTTCAATTGCACATATTCGAAATTGCTCATGCCTATCTGTACTTTCCTCCGTTCTGCTTTACCATCCTGTATAATAAAGATATCCTGGCTTTCCAGTCCGCTGAAGGCAGGCCCGTTGGCTACGCGCATCACATTACTGCCGGTGGCGGTAACAAGGAACACTTCCACTTTCAGGTTGGGCCGCAGGAGTTTGTTATTTCTTTCATTCAGCTGGATATCAAACGTAGCAATGCCATTTTCCACAGCGGGGTATATATTGGTAACAGTACCCCGTACTTCTGTATCATTGATCAGGATGATGGCAGGCATGCCGTTGCGCAGGTGACTGAGTTGTGCATCTGAAATACTGCCGGTCACCTTAAAGCTTCCGAGGTCTGCTATCCTGGCCAATGCTTCTCCCTCCCGGATGGTAGCGCCGATGTTCTTGTTCACCCAGGTCACCACACCGCCGCGTGTGCTCTGAATACTGGCCAGTTGCACCTTGCGCATCAGTTCTTTCAGTTCGTTCTGCTGGATGGCTGCGGCTATCTGTGATTCCCTGATCTCTACTTCCATGGTTTGCTGTTTACTTCTGATCTCATTTTCCAGTTGTTCTTTTTCCAGCTGTGCCACTTTCAGGTTCAGTTCTGCTTTCTCTACATCTTCCCTTGTGCCGCCACCTGCTTTGAAGAGGCGTTTGCTATTTTCCACATCTGCAGTAAGACTATTGATGCGCAGTTGTTTGATATTGTTATTTGATTTGAGATCGAAGTAACTTTTATCCAGTTCCAGTTTTAGTTTGCGGATATCGTTCTGTTTGGATTCCAGCTGGAACTTTCCTTTTTCATATTCCACCTGGATGGACGTTTTATCCAGCTTAAGAATGGATTGCCCTGCAGCGACCTTGCTGCCGGCATCGAGGATGATCTCCTGGATAGAAGCACTCACGGGGCTGGTGATCACTTCTTCAAATTCCGGCCTGATCTCCCCGGAGGCATTGATGGTGTTCTCTATGTTGCCTATCTCTATGACAGCGGTAGTAATAGCGGAACGTTTAAGGGAGGTGGAAAAAGCGCGGCGAAACAGGAAAAGCGCTATGGCAAGCGCTATGATGCACCCCAGCGCTATCAGCAGGAATTGCTTTTTCTTTTTTTGTTTTACTTCTGTTTCTATGACTTTGTCCATGTGCATTCTTGTTTCAAGAGGAATGCCAAACATAGTGGGCAGGTTATCAGTGAGTTAGTGGAGAGTGGCCATAAAAAGTTGTTCGATATCGAACAACTTTTCCGATAACGGAACTATGCAAACGTTTTACAAAATCCAATTAATTCCCTATTTTGATGCCTTATCAATCCCTAAAATTCCACCGTCTTATCATGAAAACAGTCTTTTTATTTATCTCTATTTTATTTTCCACCAGTATCGTTTATGCGCAGGGCTTCCTGAAAACTTCCGGCACGAAGATCGTGAACGGCAAAGGGGAGAACGTTTTGCTGCGGGGTTTTGGCCTTGGCGGCTGGATGCTCCAGGAAGGGTATATGCTCCGGGTGTTCAGAGAAGCACAGCAACACAAGATCCGTGCAAGAGCGGAGCTTTTGATCGGCCCTGAAAAAACACAGGAGTTCTATGATGCCTGGTTAAAGAACCATACTACAAGGGCAGACATTGATGCCATGAAAGCCTGGGGCTTCAACTCTGTCCGCCTGCCTATGCACTTCAATCTGTACACCCTGCCGGTGGATCAGGAACCGGTAGCCGGCCAGAACACCTGGCTGGAAAAAGGTTTTGCTATTACGGACAGTTTGCTGGCCTGGTGCAAAGCCAACCAGATGTACCTGATCCTGGACCTGCATGCCGCACCGGGTGGTCAGGGGAATGACCTCAACATCTCAGACCGCGATGGCACAAAACCTTCCCTCTGGGAAAGTGAAGCACATCAAAAGAAGACCATCGCCCTTTGGCGCAAACTCGCAGAACGTTATAAAGATGAACCATGGATAGGCGCGTATGATCTGATCAATGAACCTAACTGGGGTTTTGGCGATCTGCAGAATGACAAAAATGGTTTAAAGGAGAAAGAGAACATCCCCTTAAAGAACCTGATGGTAGCTATCACTAAAGCCATCCGTGAAGTAGATCAGCAGCATATCATTATCATTGAAGGAAATGGCTGGGGTAATAATTATAACGGCATCCTGCCACCATGGGATAAGAACATGGTACTGAGCTTCCATAAATACTGGAACTATAATAACGACGCCTCCATTGCACATATTCTGAAATTCCGCGAACAATACCAGGTGCCTGTATGGCTGGGTGAAACCGGAGAGAATTCCAATGTTTGGTTCACAGAAGCCATTCGTTTACTGGAGAAGAATAATATTGGATGGGCATGGTGGCCATTAAAGAAACTAGGTTCCAACAATCCGCTGGAAGTGCCGGTGAACGCAGATTACCAGGCAGTGGTGGATTACTGGAATGATCCTAAGAAAGAAAAACCGGATGCTGATAAAGCTTATCGTGGTTTAATGGAACTGGCCAACAGTACCCGCTTTGATAAGAATATCTATCATAAGGATGTGGTGGATGCCATGATCCGCCAGCCCTTCAGCAGGGAAACCCAACCGTTTGCGAAGAACCTGATCGTAGATAAAGCGGTGATCACAGCCGTGAACTATGACCTGGGTATTAACGGGGAAGCGTATTATGATATGGATACCGCTAATTACCGGGTATCTGATCCCAAAAAGAACACAGGAGGCAACAAAGGCAGGGGCTACCGGAATGACGGTGTGGATATTGGTAAGGACGATAGTTATTATGTTTCAGACATAGAGGCGGGAGAGTGGTTGCAATATACGATCGAAGTAGCGCAGAAAGGCACGTATAAATTGCAGTTGCTGGTATCATCAGAACATGCAAACGGGAAAATAGCCATCTTATTAGATGGCAAGAGCGCGGCAAATGAACTCGCTGTTCCGGCAGGGAAATGGCAAACTATTGATAGTGACGGTATTACTCTGAGTAAGGGAAAACATAAACTGCGTGTACTGGCAGGTTCGGGCGGTTTTAATTTGAAAGAGATCCGGTTCTCTAAATAAAAGGAGGTTTGTTCTTTAAATAACAAAAGCGATTCGGTTCTTTAAAAAACAGAAACCTCAACCGCCTAAAGGAGGTTTGTTCTTTAAATAACAAAAGAGATACGGTTCTCTAAATAAGAGAAACCTCACCGCCTAAAGGAGGTTTGTTTCTTTAAATAACAAAAGCGATTCGGTTATTTAAAAAATAGAAACCTCAACCGCCTGAAAGAGGTTCGGTTCTTTAAATAACAAAAGCCTCACCGCTTTTAAAAATAAACATCCCCCCGCTCGCCCGGTAAATTTTTACCGGGCGAGCGGTTTTTTATTAAACTTCCTTTATTCTTAACATTGTTGTAATATTATATGATTTCCTTTGCAGTATAATGGACAACAGCCGTATAAATGAAGACAAGTTCAACCGTCTATTCCAGTCTACCAAAGACCGGCTGCATCATTTCGTCTGGAAACTGGTGCGTAACGAAACAGATACCCAGGACATCATCCAGAACTGTTACCTGCGCCTCTGGCAGAACATAGCCAAAGTACACGAGCAGGAAGATATCTCTCCTTTATTATTCACCTATGCCCGCAACCTGGTGGTAGACCACTGGCGAAAAACTGCAGGCCGTCAGGCCCCCCTTACCACGGAAGAAGACACCCTGGAAGCCCCGGAGCAGGACCACCTGGAATATAAGGAGTGCCTGCAGCAATTACATTCAGGCATCGCCCAGCTGCCCGCCAAAAGGAAACATATCTTCAAACTGGTAAAGGAACAAGGACTTTCCCATAAAACAGTGGCCGAACAACTCGGCATTTCCCCCGCTACCGTGGAAAAACAGATCGTACTCTCCCTGCGTTTCCTCAAGAAAGAATTAGGCCGTTAGTGTTACCTAATTGTTAAGCCCGTTTTTCTTTTACCGGTATGCATCACTTTGTACGTGATATAAGTGATGGACATACTTTTACTCGAGAAGTTTATTAAAAACGAATGCACAGCAGCAGAAGCTGAACAGGTAAAAGCCTGGCTGGCGGAGCACCCGGATGCTGTGGAAGAATACATGGCCCGCGCCTGGAAGGAAGAGATCTCACATCCTATGCCGGCGGCTATGGAACAGGCCATCCTGGCAAAGATCCCTCTGCGCCGGACCCGCCGCATCACCACCTGGCTGTCTGCCGCCGCTGCGGTATTGATCCTTGTTACAGGCAGCTGGTTCTTTTTATCTCAGCGCACAGCATCCTCATCCATGGTCACGCTTACTGCAGGCAAGTTCATCCTGCCGGATAAGAGTGCCATCTGGTTAAAGGAAAATTCCCGCCTGCAATATGACAGCCTTGCCTTTGGTAAAGAAGACCGCGCCGTTACTTTACTGGAAGGAGAAGCTTTCTTTGATGTACAGCAGGACGCGTCCCATCCTTTCCTCGTAAATAGTAAAGGGGTGGAAACAAAAGTATTGGGTACATCCTTTAGTGTAAAAATGCAGCAGAAGGTAACCATCACAGTGGCCACCGGTAAAGTAGGCATCCGTTACCAGGGAGATGAGCTGGGCGCGCTTACACCGGGTAAACAAATGCTGGTAGCAGAGAATGGAACGGTGGAAAGGAAGGATCAGCCGGAATGGCTGGCCGGTATCTGGAAAGAAACCTCCCTGCAATTAACAGATGCACCATATGAAGACCTGGGCTTAGTGCTGGAACAGTTCTATGGCATTCGCCTGGAAACAGCCAGCAGCAAGGTACGCAGGCAACGATACAATATTCAGCTGAAAAGAGAAACACCGGCAGAAGAAGTGATACATGTATTAGGCTTACTGAACGGGATCACGTACGAAAAGAAAGATGCAATTACTTATATGATCAAATAAAAAGAACGCCCACAGGAAGCGGACGTTCTCTAAAAAGTTCATGGGGCAGGATTCCGGCCTGCTAACCATGGATGTGTACATAGTGTTTTACTACTTAAACTGATTCAAATTTATGAAAAAAAATCTACCTGAACGGTTATGTTCAAGGTTAGGCAGGTTATTGTTCTTTATCGTCCTGCTTTCAGGCTTTACAATCCCGGCTTTAGCACAAAGCCGCCTGCAAACCAAAGTTACGATCACGTTTGATGCGCAGCCTTTAAGTAAGTCTCTCCAGCAATTACAGCAGCAGTCGAAGGTATCTTTTGCCTTTACACAGGCAGATGTAGCGCCCTTCCGCAATGCTGCTGCCAAATTCACGAATGCACCTTTGCAGGAGGTGTTACGTGCGTTATTTAAAAACACTACGCTTACTTTTTCTGAAAGTAAGGAATACATTATTATTTCACCGGCTGCTCCTTCCGCTGCAACATCTGCACAGCAAAGGACCATCACCGGTACAGTGAAAGATGCCGGAACAGGAGAAAACCTACCGGGTGTGACCATTATGGTAAAACATACCAGCCGTGGTATCAGCACGGATGAGAAAGGTATTTTTTCTATTAATGCAGATGCGCAGGATACACTGATCGTAGCTTATATGGGTTACGAAAGGGAGGAGATCGCTGTGGGTTTGAATAGTGCTTTGCGTATTTCGCTCAAACAAAATGCCGGTTCACTCAATGAAGTAGTAGTACTGGGGTTTGGACAGAAACAGGCGAAGATCGCGCAAACGGGGGCTATTGCTTCCATTACTACTAAAGATATCAAACAAAGCCCTGTAGCCAACATCGCCAATGCGCTGGTAGGAAGGCTGCCTGGCCTGATCGCTGTGCAGCGTTCCGGTGAGCCGGGTGTGGATGTGCCGGAGTTATATATCCGCGGGATGGCTACTTCCAACACTACCTCGCCGCTGATCACTATAGATGGTGTGCAGAAAGAGAATAGCGCTATTTCCCTGCTGGACCCAAATGAAGTGGAAAGCATCACCATCCTCAAGGATGCTTCTGCTACTGCACTGTATGGTGTGAAGGGAGCAAACGGGGTGATCATCATCAAAACACGCAGGGGAGAGGCGGGTAAACCGCGTATCAGTACTGGTGTGCAAACGTCTATTCAAACACCTACACGCCTGCCGGAATACCTGGATAGTTATAATTACGCTAAACTGGCTAACGAAGCGTATAAGAATGATAATCCTGCTGGTACCCTCCCTCCTTATTCAGCTGAGGCTATCGAAGCTTACCGCACTGGCTCTGATCCTTACAAATATCCGAATGTGGACTGGCTGAATGAAATGCTGAAACCTTCTGCCATGACCCGTGCGGACATGAGTGTGAATGGTGGTTCACCGATGGTGAAGTATTTTGTGAATGTTGGTTACACACAGCAGAATGGTTTGTACAAGGCGGAGAAGAATGACCAGTATGATCCTAATCAGAAATACAAACGTTATAATTTCCGCTCAAATGTGGATATTGATTTCGATAAGGACTTTTCCATTGGCTTAAGCCTCTTTGGTTCTATTGAAAACAAGACCGGCCCCAATGAGAAAACGGACGCCATCTTCACTTACCTGGAGAAAACGCCGCCAAATGCTTATCCTATCAAATACCCAAATGGGTTATATGGTGGTAGCACACGCGGCAATCCCTTTGCATTGGTGAACACCTCTGGTTATACACAGAGCTTTAACTCTTCCCTTTCGGGGATGCTTACCGCTACGCGAAAATTTGATGCTATCACTAAAGGGCTTTATGTAAAAGGAAACTATTCCTTTGATGGTTATTTCAAGAATAATTTAACACGTAGCAAACAGGTAAGAACGGGCCAATACACAGGCAGTGGTGATTACATGGACCCTAACAGCTATATCTATAATGGTACGGATGTACCATTAGGTGCTCCTTCTTCTTCTTATGATCAGATTCGCAGCACCTGGCTGGACCTTAGTGTGAACTATGAACGCAGCTTCGGACCGCATACTGTAACGGGGCTTTTACTGGCCAACCGCCAACAGCGCGTACTGGGTGGACAGATCCCTTTTGTATCACAAGGTATTGTATCACGACTCACCTATAACTACAAGAACAGGTACTTCGCAGAACTGAATGCCGGTTACAACGGTACGGATAACTTTTCAGAAGATCAGCGGTATGGTTTTTTCCCTGCTGTGTCTGCGGGTTGGGTGATCTCTGACGAGAAATTCCTGAAGAATAATCCGGTGATTGATTTCCTGAAACTCCGTGCTTCTTACGGTTTAACTGGTAATGATCAGCTGGAAGTGAGAGATCAGAATGGAAACATTGTTACTACACGCCGCTGGTTATTCATTTCAGAATATGCTGCAGGTACAGGATATTCT
The DNA here is from genome assembly GCF_009647655.1 of Chitinophaga sp. SYP-B3965. GTDB lineage: Bacteria > Bacteroidota > Bacteroidia > Chitinophagales > Chitinophagaceae > Chitinophaga. Next base: position 894,736 of record NZ_WJFD01000001.1, read on the forward strand.
TTTGGTGATCCTTTAACAGGCATTGGTGGTAAAGTGGAAGGTGCTATGGCCAACCTGGATGTTACCTGGGAGAAAGCACGCAAGCTCAATATCGGTGTAGAAGCAAAATTCTGGGGAGACCTGTTATATATACAGGCAGACTTCTTCCGGGAAAGGCGTAACGATATCCTTGTTATACGTGGTACTGTGCCTGGCATGATAGGCGTACCGGCAGCCAATCTGCCTCCTGCAAACTTGGGAGAAGTAGTGAACCGAGGTTTTGAATTGGAACTAACGCACCGCAGCAAGATCAGGAATGTAAATTACTTCGTGCGGGCTAACGGTTCTTTTGCGCGTAATAAAATACTGTCTATGGATGAGGTAAGTTATCCGTATGATTACCTCCGCAGAACTGGTCAGTCCCTGAGGCAGTTGTATGGTTATACTGCCATTGGTTTTTTCCAGAGCAAAGAAGAAATACAGAACAGTCCCAAACAATTCGGTAATCTCATTCCAGGAGATATCCGCTACAAAGACCTGAATGGAGATGGTGTGATAGATGCCAATGATAAAGGTCCCATTGGCAGAACAACGGTACCGGAATTCCTGTACGGTGTTTCTCTTGGCGTGAACTGGAAGAATTTTGACCTCAGCGTACTCTTCCAGGGAGCAGGTAATTACAATGTATTATTCAGCCATGAAGCTGCCTGGGAATTTTACAACGGCGCTTCTGTAATGGTGCAGCACCTTGGCAGATGGACGCCGGAAACAGCCGCTACTGCTACTTACCCGGTATTACACAATGGCCTGAACAATAACAACCACCAGGAAGGTGCTTCTTTCTACATGAAAGATGCCAGCTATATCCGCTTCAAGAATGCAGAGATCGGCTACACATTCCATAATGTACGCCTCAGCAAGCAAAAGGGACTGGATGGTTTACGTTTATTCGCCAACGGTATCAACCTCTATACCTGGGATAAAATGGGTGATGGAAGTTTTGATCCGGAAGCACCCAGTGGAAAAGGGTTCTTCTATCCACAATTACGTGTATTAAACGTTGGTTTCAATGCCACTTTTTAAGATGATCAAATTGAGCAACATGACAAACAAACGATATTTCAGCAGCCTGCTGGCCATCTGCCTCCTCATTGCCGCATCTGCCTGTACAAAGATCAATGATTACCTGGATAAGGCAGAGTCCGGCGGTGTAACGGAAGAGGCACTATTTGCTGACTACGTGCAGGTAGAAGGTTACCTGGCCAATATGTATGCCACCACCATTGGCGCGGGCGACTGGATGCCACAGACCACTTTTACTTATGCGGCAGCATCTGATGATGCCAAATGCCCTTATAATTTCGCATACGGTACTGTCAATTTCAACAATGGTACTGTATCACCTACCAATAATCCGATAGATACCTGGAACGGTACTTATCAGAACATCCGCAAGGCTAATACCTTCCTGAAGTATATTGATGATGTGCCGGCAAAAACGGCTATCCAGATAGACGGAAAACCCCGTATGAAAGGAGAAGGCTTTTTTATGCGTGCATGGTGTTATGCAGAACTGATGAAACGTTATGGCGGTGTGCCTTTAATAGACAGGGTGCTCACCATTGATGAGAACCTGAACATTCCCCGCAACACGGTAAAAGAAGTAGTGGATTTCATTGCAAAAGATATTGACAGTGCAATGGTTTACCTGCCATTATCCTACCCGGTAGTGAACGCAGGCCGCATCACTAAAGGAGCAGCTATGATGTTGAAAGCAAGAGTGTATCTCTATGCTGCCAGCCCCCTGCACAACCCCGCCGGCAACCGCGATCTCTGGAAGAGAGCGGCGGATGCCCACAAAGCGGTGATGGACCTGAAGGTATACTCACTGCAGCCTGAGTATAAAACAGTATTGCATGTACGCAATTCCCCGGAGATCATGATGCAATCCACGATCAACCAGGTATGGCAGGTAGTGGCGCAGGATTGGGTACGTCATACGGAGCCACCAAGTCAGGGTGGCGGATGGGGCAATTTACAGCCCTCTCAGAACCTGGTAGATGAATTCGAAATGGCAAACGGTAAAATGATCACGGAGGCTGGATCTGGTTATGATCCCAATAATCCCTATGTGGGCCGCGATCCCCGTTTTGATAAATCTATCATTTACAACGGCCGCAAATGGGGGCTGCCTACCGGCGCTGTGATCAACACCTATATGGGTGCAGGTATAGACGCGCTGGGCTCTACCAATACTGCTTCAACACAAACCGGTTATTATGACGGTAAACTGCTGGATGAAAATGCCACGCTGATCACTTCCTACCGCCCGGGTAACCACTACTGGGTATTTATGCGTTACGCGGAAACCTTGCTTAATTATGCGGAAGCCCTGAACGAATCTTCTGATGCTCCGCCACAGGAAGTGTATGATGTATTGAACCAGGTACGCAGCCGGGATAGCGTAAAAATGCCACCTGTACCTACGGGCCTTGGCAAAGACGATATGCGTCTTCGCATCCGTCACGAACGCAGGATTGAATTATGCATGGAGCCGCACCGGTTCTGGGATGTAAGGAGATGGCGCATTGGAACGGAAGTGTTCAAAGACATTTATGGCATGCGGATCACTAAACCTACCAGCACTACTTTCAAGTATGAAAAATTCCTGGTGGAATCGCGCACCTACAAACCTGCTTTTGACCTGTTCCCTATACCGCAGAGTGAGATGGAACGTAACAAAGCATTGATACAAAATCCGGGTTACTAAAAAGACAACACATGAAAAAGCTCCTATACTTAACAATATTCCTGGCGGCTTGTAATGAGAAGGAACTCATTAAACAGCCAGACCAATACACAAGGATCTATATGCCACAGGCAACGGAGTATCCTGCTGCCCGCCCGCTTATTATGGCGGATACTTTGCAGACCATTATAATGGGTGCAGCATATGGTGGGGTAGATGATCAGCCTTACCAGATCAATGTTCATTTTACCGTGAACAATGCATTGGTGGATACCTTCAATAAAAAGAACAACACGGCCTATCTCCCTATGCCTGCCGGCAGTTACCAGATAGATGTGATGGATGCGGTGATCAATCCAAAAGCTTTCAGCAGCAACGCGCTAAAGATCAAAGTGAAAACGGTAGGTGGTTTGAATTCCAAAACAAACTACCTGCTGCCGGTAACGCTTGAAACTGCTACACCTTCCTTAAAAGTGAATGAACAATTGCGCACGTCTTATTTCCTGATCCGGGCAGATTATGCGGAGTATGTACGCACCAAATGGAAAGCAGTGAGCGTGTCTTCTTTCGAATCACCCAATTCAGGAGACAAAGCATGGGATGGTACTATCCCGGCTTCCTGGCATACGCAATGGAAGGCGGCGCAACCTAAACATCCGCATACCATGGTAGTGGATATGGATACTACCGTGATGCTGCATGGTTTTTACACCCTGCCTTCCCAGGTAGCTACAGGTAATCCGCAGAACCTCCGTGTGGAGCTGAGCACGGATGGCACTACCTGGACGGATGCAACGGATTTCACCTTTGTAAATACGTATGATAAGCAATATGCCTACCTGCCTGCGCCAAAAATGGTAAGGTATTATAAGATCACTGTTTTGGCCAGCTTTGGCGCCACGCACTTTACGCATATTGCGGAGTGGGGAGCATTCTAACGGCTTCTAACGGCTTCTAACGGATAAGGGGGTTGGTATGCAACCCCCTTATTAAAATCCCGGATAAATTGCTATTTTGGGTAGCAAATAGTTAATGCATGGAAACACCAAACTTATTCGACCTCCAGATAGATGGAGAATCTTCCGGTTTTTTAAAAGAGATCAGCCGCTGGGCTAAATTCCTTTCTGTTCTGGGATTTGTGATGTGTGGCTTGTTTTTGCTGATCGGCCTTGCAATGATGGTAGGCGCTTCTAATCCTTTAGTGGATGCCAGTATGCAGGGAATGAGGTATAATGTTGTTTTTATTGGAGTGTTCTATCTTGTTTGCGGAGGCATCTCTATCATTCCTTACGTCTACCTTTTTCAGTTTGCTGTTAAAATGAAAAGGGCGCTGGGTTCAGGAGAGCAGGAGGCGTTGAACAATTCTTTCTCCAACTTAAAATCATGCTTCAAATTCGTGGGAGTGATGACGATCATCTCGATGGTCTTCTTTGTGCTGGCTATTATTGCCATGAACTTCATACCACTTACATAATAAAAAGGGCCGGGGTTAATTCCCGGCCTTTTTTAATTCGCTCATAAATTCATCTGCCCAGTATCCTATGTTATGATGACTAACGTTCTCATATAAACGTTTCATCCGCATCTGCCTTTCCAGCTTATTCATACTGATAGCCCGCAGCAAACTACCCTTCATGGAATCATTGTCGTAAGGGTTGGTGAGTACGGCATGTGGCAACTCTACAGAAGCGCCTGCAAATTCAGATAATACCAATACACCGTCTGCTTCCGGTGTTTGCCCCTGTACCGCAATGTATTCCTTGGCTACCAGGTTCAAACCATCTCTTAAAGGCGTGATCCAGGCGATGTCTGAGATCGCATAATACGCCAGCACTTCTTCAAAAGTAAAAGAACGGAAAAAGAAATGGATAGGCACCCAGTCGATGCGGGAGTACTTGCCATTGATAGCACCGATAGCCTGTTCCAGTTCATGCTGTACCTGCTCGTATATTTTCATGCCGCTGGCAGGAGGGGTGCAGATATTGATCAGTTCTATCTTTCCATGGAGGCCCGGATGTTCATCCAGGAATTGCCCGAAAGCTTTGATCTTTTCCAGCGGGCCTTTCACATAATCCAGCCGCTCAATACTGAGGATGGTTTTTTTACCGGTAGTGCTTTTCTTTAATTCCGCAATAAGGTTTTGTGTGGAGGCCTGTTGTGTGAGTTCCTTGATATAATCCACATGCACACCTACCGGGTTAGCGCCTAAACGTACTTTGCGCCTGCCTGCCTGTATCTCTCTCGTCATTACACCTGTGCCCATAGCACAGCTGTAGGTGAGGAAACGGGGTGCGGCATTTTCCTGTTCCAGGATCTTCACCGGCATGAGGCTTTTTACCACATCCACAAAATTCTCTACGTAACGGGGGATGTGAAAACTCACATAATCACATTGCAGTAAACTGCCGATGATGGCTGCGCGCCAGGGGATGATATTAAAAGTATTGGCGGCAGGGAATGCGGTATGATGAAAGAAACCAATGGTGAGGTCAGGCCTTAACTGGCGCAGGTAACCCGGTACCATCCATAGATTATAATCATGGATCCATACGGTGGCATTCAGTTCTGCTTCCGCCGCTGCTTTCTCTGCAAACTTCCTGTTGATGGCCAGGTAATGTTCCCAGTGTTCATGATTGAACTGCACTTTTTCTATAAAGGAAAAGATAGCCGGCCAGAAAGCTTCTTTTGAAAAGAGTTTGTAGAATATATTTATATCGTTCTTCTCCATCATCACAGGACTGGCCTGCAACTGCGGATACAATTCCTTATCGATGTAAAAATTCTCCACCGGTGTTTCACCTTCCTGCCAGGCTATCCATAATCCCGGGCGGTTGGATTTAAAGAAATTGGTGAGGGTGGGGAGGATGCCGTTAGGACTTTTGGGTGCGCGTTTGATGAGCTGGCCATTCTCTTCTACGGTTTCAAACGGGAAACGGTGATAGAGCATAACCAGTTGGGAGGAATCACTATTGCCTGCTTTAGCGGCTTTCTTTTGATAGAAAGGTTTAAAATCTTCAAAGTGTGTCATGGCTTCCATGATACCGCCGGCACCTCTGATATCAGAATGGAACACACCGGGCAGGCCTTGTGTGGCTGTCACCAATGCGGGTTCTGCTTCGCCCACTACCACTCCTTTATATCCGCGGCCGTATAAGGCCAGATCGTTCAGTGTATCTCCGGCTACGAGTACTTTTTCCTCCGGAATATTTAAATGATCGATGAGCTGTGCAAGGGTAGTGCCCTTGTTTACATTAAGGGGCAGTACGTCAAAGAATTTATTATCTGATAAGAGGATATCGCAACCCAGCTTTTCTTCTAACGCACCGATCTCTTCGTGTTTTAAATTCTCATCAAAGATGAAAGAACAACGGCGCATTTGTGGTACCGGTTGTATGCGGATGCCTTTTACATCTTTTAATTGTTTGAGAATGGCTTGTTTGCCGGGCCATTTGCTTTCGATATTGTTCTGGATGGGTTGAACAGGTTGAAGGGTGGTGCCATCGATGATCGTGGCGCCTACATCGCAGATGATATATTCAGGCCTTGGAATAACGGGATCACTCAATAAAGGTAATACGCTTTCCATCCCACGGCCTGTTACGAAAACGAGCCGGAAGTCTTTATTGTTCCTGATCATTTCGTATAACTCTTCCATGTGTTGATAGCTTCCCCCTAAAAATGTTCCGTCGAGGTCTGTGGCTAAGATCATGCTTGTTTTTTTCGTGATATAAATAAGTTGCCGTAAGCCGATATACGGATGGCTCGCAACCTTGTTGTACTCAATAAATGAGATGTTATTTTACCTTAGAATTGGATCACAAAGGTACGTTATTAATAAGTCCAAAAGGGTGACATCATGGCGCCATTTGATGACTATTAGGCACTTATATGGCCAAAATCACCCCTGATTTGAATATCTGCTGTTTTTCATTAACTTACCGTATATAAGCACTGAACACGTATGATGATACAGCCCAAACGCCTCTTTGATGCAGTAGCTCACCAATTGCAGTTTTTCCCTCAGCCAGATATGCTGGTGTCTAAAACAGACGGCACCTGGAAGCCCGTTTCCACAAAAGAAGTGGAGCAAACGGTGAACCGCCTCAGTGCAGGGCTTTTAAGCCTCGGCGTGAGCGGGAACGACCATACGGCGGAAGGGGCAGACAAGGTGGCGATCATTAGTAATAACCGTCCTGAATGGGTTTATGCGGACCTTGCCGTACAGCAAATAGGTGGTATACTGGTACCGCTGTATCCTACTACCAATCCCATTGAGGTGCAATTCATCCTCAACGATGCGGCCGTGAAATATATTTTCGTGAGCAATACGGAATTATATGAGAAAATAAAGGAGATGATGAAGGACATTCCTTCCCTGAAAAGTATTTACACCTTTGATGAAGTGCCGGGTGCAGAGCACTGGACGAAAGTAACGGACATGGCCAACGATGCCCTGCTGCAACAGGTGGAAGCCATAAAGCCGACTATCGATGAGGAGCAGGTGGTTACGATCATCTATACTTCCGGTACAACAGGCACACCTAAAGGGGTGATGCTCACACACCGGAATATTTTGAGCAATGTTTATAATTCCAAAGAAAGCTTCCCGTTCCCTGATGCGCCGGATGCCAAAGTATTAAGCTTCCTGCCGTTGAACCACATCTTCGAGAAGATGTGCACCTACATTTACCTGTTCAGCGGTATCAGCGTCTATTATGCAGAAAGCCTTGACAAGATCGGGGATAACCTTAAAGAAGTAAAGCCGGATGGATTCACCACAGTACCCCGCTTACTGGAAAAAGTATATGAGAAGATCATGAGCAAAGGCCATGAGCTCACAGGGATCAAAAGGGCTTTGTTCTTCTGGGCGGTAGCACTGGGTAAGAAATATGATAACAATATCAGCGGCGGCTGGTGGTATAACCTGCAGCTGGCGTTGGCCAATAAGCTCATTTTTTCCAAATGGCGGGAAGCATTAGGCAATAACATCAGTTTTATCGTTACAGGGGGTGCCGCCTGCCAGGAAAACCTGCTTCGGATCTTCACCGCTGCGCGCGTTCCGGTATATGAAGGATATGGCCCTACAGAGAATAGCCCCGTGATCAGCGTAAACAGGCGCGATAAGCGGGAGAATACACGTTTTGGTACCACGGGCCCGGTAATAACAGGACAGGAGGTAAAACTGACAGAAGAAGGCGAAATACTGGTGAAAGGGCCATCCGTGATGAAGGGGTATTATAAACGCCCGGACCTCACAGCAGAAACGGTGATAGATGGCTGGTTGTATACGGGGGATATTGGTACGTTCGTGGATGGGAAATTCCTGAAGATCACAGACCGCAAAAAGGAACTCTTCAAAACCAGCGGTGGTAAATACGTGGCGCCGCAGCCGATCGAGAACAAATGTAAGGAAAGCCCTTTCATTGAACAGATCATGGTGATCGGTTCCGAACGGAAGTTTGTGGCAGCGTTGATCGTACCTTCCCTTAACAGGCTGAAACAATGGATGACGCAGAATAATATTCCTTTCACCACAGTGGAAGAAGCCATTAAGAATAAAGAGGTATTGGCTATGTACGAAAAGGTAGTGGAGAAATATAATGCTTTATTCAATCACGTAGAACAGATCAAGAAATTTGAATTGCTGCCGAAAGAGTGGGGCGTGGAAACGGGGGAGATGACGCCTAAACTGAGTTTGAAAAGGAAGGCGATCATGGAGAAGTATAAAGATGTAGTGGAACGAATTTATGCAGTATAAAAAAACGGGGTTGTTTCTTTGATGAAACAACCCCGTTCTCTTTTAAGTTTTGATCTTAGGTGGTATCAGCTTATACACCACCGGCGTTACGATCCTTGACAGCAGGGTAGAACTGATCAACCCTCCGATCAATACAATCGCCAGCGGCGCAATTAATGGATTACTAGAGATAGCAATCGGTATCAATCCCCCGATAGCAGTTAAAGAGGTGAGTACAATAGGCAGGAACCTTACTTCACCCGCTTCCCTGATGGCCGTTTCAAGATCTTTCCCCTGTGCCCGCAACTGGTTGGTGAAATCCACCAGCAGGATGGTATTCTTCACTTCAATTCCCGCCAATGCTATCAACCCGATGATGGCCACAAATGATAAGGAATTGCCTGTGATCCAGAGCGCAATGGCAGCGCCTACTACACCCAGCGGAATAACTGACAGGATGATGAGCGTACTTTTGAAGGTGCCGAACTCCAGGATCAATACGGCAATGAATAGGAACACCGTAACAATAATGATGTTCTGAAAACCACCGAATGATTGTTTACGGGATTCTACTTCGCCGCCCATTTCATAACTGTAACCCAGGGGTAAAGCCATCGCATCCATTCTGCCGATCACATCCGTGATCACCCTGTCTGCCAGGAAACCCTGTTGCAGGAATGCTTTCACGGATACCACTCTTCTTTTCTCCTGGTGATTGATGTGTACAGGAGATGTTTCCATTTTCAAGTCTGCCACCTGTGATAAAGGGATGGATTTTCCCTGCAGGTTATTTACATACAGGTTCCTGAACACATCCAATGTAGGTCTTCCTTCTTTTGCACGGGTGAGCAGGATGTTGTAATCATTCGTATTCTCGTCTGTGTATTTTCCTAAGGTAAGTCCTGCTACGGCAAGGCGTACCGTGCGATCTATCTGGACGAAAGGAATACCCAGCTGTTGTGCTTTTTCTGGTTGAATGGCTACCCTGATATCGCTTTTCAGCAGATCTACCGGGTTATCTACGTACATGGTGCCAGGCGTTTTCTGCAACATGCCTTCCACGCGGGAGGCCAATTCACGGAGGGTATCCAGGTCATCTCCGAAGATGCGCACTTCCACAGGTGCTACTACAGGAGGACCCTGTTCAAAATCTTTCACTTCCACTTTAGCGCCGGGATAAGGTGTCCAGGCTTTGCGGAGTTTTTCCATGAGGGCTTGTTTATCTCTTGGATTGGTTTCATCTCCCAGTTGCACAAATACCTGTGCAAAATCACTCTGCTCATTTCTTTGGATCACATTGTAATAGATCCGCGGATTTCCTTTGCCCACGTTGGAAGCATAATATTTCACCAGCGGTTCTTTTTTCAGCGCCTGTTCTATCTGCCGGGTGATACCATTGGTATATAGCAGATTGGATTGAGGTGGCGCTGTGATGTTGATCATGAACTGGGGCTTTTCAGAATTAGGGAATAAGCTAAACCCAATGATCTTAAATACCCCGATAGAACCTGCAAAGATGATCGCAGTAACAACAAGTGAGAGTACAGGGCGTTGCAGAGCTTTATCCAGTAGGCGTGAATAACTGCCGTGGATCAGCTTCTTCAGTGCACGCATGAAGATGTTGCCATCAGGATGGCCGGTATGGGGTTTCAATACTTTGCTGGTGAGGAATGGAATGATGGTCAGCGATACGAACATGGAGGCAAGTACGCAGAAGATCACGGCCAGCGGCAGGCTCCGGATGAAATCTCCTGATCCTTCCGGCATAAATACGATGGGCATAAATGCAATGACCAGGGTAACGGTACAGCCCAGTACGGCCATGCCTATCTGTTTAGTGGCTTTGAGCGTAGCTTCCAGTGCGTTGTGCCCTTCCAGCATCCATCGTTCTATATTTTCTACGACCACAATGCTGTCATCTACCAACAGCCCTAATGCTACCACCAAACCCACAATGCTCAGCTGGTTCAGGTTATAACCGAATAATTGCAGCAGCACGATACCGATGGAAAGCGAAAGCGGCACAGAGATCATTACGATCATGGCTTGCCTGAAACCTAATGGCAGCAAAGTGATAGCCACGAGGAAGATGGCGATCAGGAAATCGATCCCCAGGTTGCCGAGGCGCCTGTTCACATTGGCGGCCTGGTCAAAATGTTCGATCAGGTCAATGTTAGCGGGCAGTGTTTTCCTGAACTTTTCTATGATCGGTTTATAGAGCAATTGTGTTTTGCTGATGTTCTCACCCTCTTTCTGTGCAGCGGCTACGAATACGCAGCGGAAGCCATTGAGGCGGGTTTGGTAGGTTTCGTCTGCATAACCGTAATATACTTTGGCAATGTCTTTCAGGTAGATGTTGCGGCCGGCGCCTGTATATACGATGGTGTTGCTGATCTCTTCCAGTGAGTGGAAGTTGCCGCTGGTTTTGATGTTGAAGGTTTTATTACCGGCATCAATACTACCACCGGGAATACTGAGTGTTTCGTTTTGCAGGCTGCTGATCACATTGTTCACCGGCAGGTTCATCTGCGCCATCTTCTCCAGGTCCAGTTCTGCGCGTACCTGTTGTACAGGTAAACCATGGATCTCTACTTTCTTGAGCGGGGTGAGCTTTTCCAGTTCATCCTGTAATTTCTCTGCAAAGAATTTCAGTTTATCGCGGGGTGCGTTTTCAGAGATCAGGGCGATCTGCATGATGTTCACATCCGAGGGCTGGAATTTCTGCACTTCGATGAAGATGTTATCAGAAGGGAGGTCGCGTTGCTTGTTATTCACTACGCGAACGATCTCCTGGTATTTATCATCTACATTGCTGCTGTATTTATATTCTATCCGCATGATGGCAAGTCCGTCGCTGATGCTGGTGCGGATGCGCAGTACGTTTTCCAGTTCATTGATCTCTTTTTCCAGCGGGTCTACGATGAGTTCCTCCATGTCCTTTGGACTGGTGCCGGGATACACTACCACTACAGAATAAGTAGGTGCATGCATTTCCGGATCTTCTGAACGTGGCATGTTCAGGATGGTAGTGATACCCAGCGCAATGATCATGATGAAGATCACCAGTGTGAACTGGTAATTCTTAACGGCATAGTCAGATATTTTCATGTTTGCAGGGTTGGAGGTTATTGAATGATGCGGATAGTACTGCTGTCCGTGAGATAAGCGCTACCGGAAATGATCAGCTGGCGGGCATTTTCCAGTCCCTGGCTGATGATCACATGATCCTTTTCCATACCGGCGATGGTTACTTTCACTTTCTGTGCTTTTTTACCATCGTTGGTGATGAAAACATATCCGCTGTTACCATCTCCATCCAGTACGGCATCATAAGGAACAGACCATGTGTTGCCCGTTGTACTTTTACTTTGTACAGCGGTGTGTATCACTGCTTTGCCGAACATGCCAAAGGCAATATTGGCAGGTCTTTCCCCGGTGAGGCGGATATCTATGGCAAAGGAGCCGGTAGCAGGATCAATTCCTTCAGAGCGGCGGGAAACAAGGCCGGTAAAAGTTTTGCCGGGAACAGATTCCACTTCCACTGATGCTGTATCCTGTAAGCGGATAGCCGCCCATTCTTTATTACTGATACTGGTACGCAACAGCCAGTTGCCGGATTGTGCACCATTGGTTTGCAGGATGGGTGTGCCGGGTTGTACCAGCTGGCCTTCTGCTGCCAGTTTGCGCAGCACAAAACCATTACGCGGTGCAGTGATCACACTGTGACTGCGGTTGAATTGTGCTGTTTTTAATTGTTGCTGTGCAATGTCTTTGGCAGTTTGTGCATTCTGCAATTGTTCCAGTGTGGCTACGCTATCATTGTAGAGGTTAGTGGCCCGTTGATGATCCCGCGTGGCTTTCTCAAAAGCCAGCTGTGCCTGTTGCACCTGGGCATCAATTTCCACCGGGTTGAGGATGGCTACCGTTTGTCCCTGGCGGATGGCATCCCCTTCTTTTACGAGGATGCGTTGAATAATACCGCCTGTTTTGAAAGACAGCAATACTTCATCATCCGTGGTGAATACACCGGAAACAGGGATGCTGGCAGCGGTTGACTGGCTTTGCAGGGCGAGGAGTTTCACAGGAATGTCTGCCTGTGGTGGTATTTCAGACGCTGCTGATCCTGCGCCGCATGCGCTAAATCCTATAGCACCGGAGAATAAAAGAATATACAGTTTCATATAGTAAGTTATTGAAGGTTAGTTAAAGGGTACCCGGCCTGTGCGCGTTCAATTTCTGCCTGTGAGATCTGCACTTGTGCATATGCCTGGAGTAATTGTAAACGGCTATTGGTGAGTTGATTTTGTGCATCGAGTAATTCAATGTAGAGCAGCTGTCCTTCTTTGTAGACCTTCATCTGGTCCCGGAAGTATTTCTCTGCGAGCTGCAATTGCGTTTGTGCGCTTTTGTAATTCACGTAAGCTGTGCGGTAATTATTACTGGCGCGGTTGAGTTCCAGTTCCAGGCCCTGTTTGGTTTCGTCTAATGCTGTTTGCGCCATGGAAGCATCAGCACCGGCTTGTTTGGTGCGGTATTTCCGTTGGCCGCCGGTAAAGATGTCCCACTGCAGGTTTACGCCCCAGAGGTAATACCGGGTGGTGTTATTGAAAGCAAAGTTATACCCTTGCGAGCCCAGGTCCAGGAAGGTATTTACTTTAGGTACGAAGAGGGAGTGCTGCATTTTCTGTTGCAGCAGTGCCATGTTCTTCGTGGAAGTGAGCTGTTGTATTTCTTCACGGGTTTGTGTGCTGGTGGCAGGGATGCTTTCGGACACAACGAGTGCCGTACTGTCCAGCTGAATGGAATCCGTTAAGGGTTTATTCAGGAGGAAGTTAAAATAGGCGCGGGCATTTTGCTGTGTGTTCTCCGCCTGTGTAATAGCCGCTTCCGTTTTCTGTTGTTCCGTTTGTGCGCGGGTGAGCGAAGTATTATTGCGGATGCCGTTGTTGAGCATGCTTTGGTTCACGCGGATATTCTCTTTCACCAGCACGAGTGCATTGTTATAGATATCCACTGCACGGGTGGCCTGGTAATACTGGTAATAGGCCGTTTTAATGTCTTTCACCAGCTGGCGTTTATACACGTTCACCGTAGCCTGCTGGCGGGTGATATCTTCCTGCCTGATCTTTTTGGCATACATGATCTCTGTGTTGATCAATGGCATGGAAGCGCGCACTTTGGCATCGTAGAAATTATCCGGTGTCAGCTGAATGGACTGATTGGCTAACTGTGGGAACTTCTGACTACCGGTGAGCTGGTTCAGGGTGGAGTACACACCATTCAGCATATCGCCGGTAGGGATATCAATGGTACGGCCGCCGCTGGCTTTTGTATAATTGCTGATCACGCTGGCAGATGGCATGAAGAGGGCTTTGGCTTCCTGCAAAGCATACATGCTTTTTTCAAGCTGAAAGTTCTGCCGGGCGATAGCCTGGTTGCGGGAGAAACCCTCCTGGATATAATCATCCAGCCGGCTTTGTGCAGTGGCTAACTGCGTGACTAATACAAGACTAGTAAACAAGGGAAGTTTAATGATCTTCGGTAACATAATGAACGGTGTTTAGCGCATGGGCAAAAAAAAGGCCAGTTGCATTGCTGCAACTGACTAAGCTTTTATCAATCTTAAGTATTCGTGTAAAGCCATTTCCATGGCTTTGTTGATCTGATCCTGTTCCATATCCATTACCTTGAAACGGCAGCGTACATTGAGGGATACAAGGCCATGCGTAAAGGACCAGACGGACAATGCAGCCAGTCTTATATCCGTATAACGCAGTAGCTTTTTCTCGATGCAGGCAGTGATGCACTCTAAGAGGTAATTGAAGCAGGCATCTCCGTTTTCCCAGCCGCCTTTGTCTTCCACTTTATTCATGGGGGCACGGATGATGAACATCAGGTCATAGAGGTCCGGATGTTCCCTGCCAAAGCTCACATATGTATGGGAGATCTGCTCCAGCCGCTTCCAGGGGCTTTTGCTGGGTGCGTTTTGCACAAAGGCTTCGTAGAGCCTGCCAAATGCTTCCCGCTGTACTTCGTACAGCAGTTCATCTTTATCTTTATAATAGAGATAGATGGTGCCGGGGCTGTATTCGATCTTATCTGCAATGTTACGGATAGACGTTTTTTCATACCCCTCTTCCAGGAACATCTGCATAGCCGCCTCAATGATCAGCCGCTTCATTTCCGCCTTTTCTCTTTCTTTCCTGTCAGTTATACCCATGTTAGATAGTTTACGGTGCAAATATACTGAACGGTGTTCAGTAATTCCAAATTTATTTTAGGCGCGCAGGAAAAAAGGAATAACGGCGTCTAATTGAACAGAGTCATTAACCATCCATCCATTTTATATTACCAGCTAAATCTTTAAGGCGTACTTTTAACGCTATTTTAAAATCAAACATGAGGAAAATTGTCATATTGCTGTTAGGATGGGTCTTGTGTGTAAATAGTCAGGCACTCGCGCAGCAGCAACAACAGGGTGAATCGCACGCCGAATTAATGGGTAAATTATTGGACGCTCAAACGGGCAAACCTGTAGAATACGCTTCTGTAGCAGTTTTAAACGCATCAGACTCCACATTGATCACCGGGATGTTATCCAAGGGGAACGGGGATTTTAGTTTCCGTCCCATCAAACCCGGTAGTTATATTCTGAAGATATATTTCATTGGTTACGAAACCTTCTTCAAAGCCGTTACAGTGAAAACCACGGCTGACGTAGGTAATATCCGCCTGAAAACTACTTCCCGCAACCTGAAAGGTGTGGAAGTGGTAGGGGAGAAACCTGCTTTTACCATGGCTATCGATAAAAGAGTGTTCAATGTAGATAAGAACCTGTCCAGCGTAGGCGGTACAGCAACAGATGTATTGCGGCAGGTGCCTTCGGTGAATGTGGATATTGACGGGAACGTATCTGTGCGGAATGGTTCGCCAACCATCTTTATTGATGGCCGCCCCAGTACCCTCACACTGGATCAGATCCCTGCAGACGCTATTGCCAATATAGAAGTGGTGACCAATCCTTCTGCCAAATATGATGCAGAGGGGATGAGCGGCATCCTGAACATTGTGCTGAAGAAGAACCGCAGGGCAGGCATCAATGGTCTTATCACCGCTGGTTATTCTACGACCAATAGTAATAATGCCGGTGTGGATTTCAACATCCGCCAGGATAAGATCAACTTCTTTATAAATTATAACAGGAGAGACAGGAAGAGCCCCATGAAGCAGCATATGTTCCGCCAAAACTTTGATGCAGCAGATACTACTTTCCTGGATCAATACCAGGATGGGGACTTTGGCCGCCTTTTCCAATCCGGCAGGATCGGGTTTGATTGGTTCATTGATAACCGTAATACCATCACCTTGTCGCAAGGGATCGTAGGAGGAGATTTTAATAATCTTAATAAACAAACCACTTACGACCTGGATGCACACCAGACCAGGCTGCGTTATGGTATTGGCCGGAACGACAGCAAGAACAACTTTCGCAATTATACTACGCAGGTAGGGTACAAACGTACGTTTGCAAAAGAAGGCATGGAACTTACGGGAGACTTCACCTATAACCGTTCCACAGGAAAGAACGATAACGATTACAGCCTGCAATACTATGATATGCAGGGCCAGCCAAGCAATTCGCCTAATCAGCCGGAATTGCGGTATGGTAAGGGTAACAACACTACCACCTATTACACGGGCCAGATCGATTTCGTGAATCCGCTGACAGAGAAATCAAAACTGGAAGCCGGGCTGCGTACGAATGTGCGTACTTTTAACAGCCTGCTGAATACATTAGGTAAAGACTTCAATACCGGGCAGTTTGAATATGATTCCGCCCTGTCTAATAATTATAATTATTCTGAGCAGATCAATGCGGCGTATGTAAGTTATACCGGCGGTTTCGGAAACTTCGGTTTCCAGACAGGTTTACGTGCAGAGCAGTCTTACTATAGCGGAGAGATGAAGAATGTGAAGGATGCTAATTACAAGATCGATTATCCTATCGGATTGTTCCCCAGCGTCTTTATAACGCAGAAATTTAAAGGTGATCATGAGCTGCAACTGAACTACAGCCGCCGGATCCAGCGCCCCTGGTTCCGTGACCTGCTGCCTAACATTCAATACAATGCTAACTCCGCTAACCGTGGTAACCCTGCGCTGAAGCCGGAATTCACGAATTCCTTTGAGTTATCTTACCTGAAAGATTTCGATAAAAAGCATAATGTGCTGGTATCCGTTTATTACCGGAACACCAATAATGCCATCACCAATTTCTACGTGGATACCACGCTGAACCTGGATGGCCAGGAACGTAAAGTAGTATTGAACTATCCCATCAACGCAGATCAGCGTAATTCATTGGGTGCAGAGCTGACCGTAAGGAACCAGATCACCAAGGGCTGGGATATCACTACCAACCTGAACGCTTCCCAAACAAAGATCAGCGCGCAGAACCTGAGCAACCAGGGCTTTGTTTGGTTCGGTAAGATCAATAGCAACACCAAACTCCCCTGGGCCCTGACCTTACAGGTGACCGGCGAATACGAATCCCGGCAGATCAATCCGCAGGGAGAAGAAGCTCCGGAATACCAGGTAGACCTGGCTATGAAGAAAGACTTCCTGAAAAAGAAGAACTTCTCCGTATCGCTGGGTGTAACGGATATCTTCAATACAGACCGTGACCTTAGCTGGACCACAACCACTTTCTCTTCATCAGAGCGTTACCGGAAAAGAGTTTCCCGCGAATTGCGTGTAAACCTGAGCTGGCGTTTTGGAAAGATGGATACGAAACTCTTCAAGAAGAAAGGTAAGGGAGATGGCGAAGGCGGTGATAATATGGGGGGAGACGGATTCTAAAAAACACACTTTCTAATATGTAAAGGCCGGGCTTTCAGTCCGGCCTTTCTTATATACATTAGTATAAAACACTATGCGTCAGAGCATAATTTTCGCTCTGCATTTTAAAATGTGAGAAATTGCTATATATTTATACTGCGGTTTAATTCCGCTTTACCTATGCAGCTCGAATCCCTATTTTATTCCCCATTTCACGACGGTGGCTTTCGAAGCATCCAGGAGAGGCGTATTTCCGTAAGTACCATTATTTCAGTGCAGAATTTAAAGAACAATCAGTATGGATATTATCGCGTACCAGGACTTCCATAACATCCGGCTTAGTGACTTTTATGCCGGTCCTGACTACAGGGAGGTAGAGAATTATGATTTTATGGGTGAGCAATGGGTAGGAGAACTTTCGGGCTTTAACACCTTCCTCCGTCTTATTACAGAACCGGAGGACACCAGGGCCATTTCCCTGGATTTTACAAAAGATGATAATAACATGGCCGGGAAAGTGCTGGAAGCTTTGCATCTTCCAATTAAATCTGCCTGTTCCGAATCAGACCTGATAGAGTTGTTCGGTGAGCCACAGAAGAAATTACGTTTAGCGAAGGATACGGTTACCATGGATTACATTATCGGGGAGCGGTTTACTTATTATCTCTCCTGCACATTGCATCATGCAAACGGGTTAATGTACCTGGATATTATGAATGAGGAGAAAGTTATTAAGAAATTAAAAGGAAAGGAGAAAAAGAAGAAAGAATAGTTTTATTATTGCGATACACCTTATACCATTATGCTAGCCCGTTTCACCATTCTTATCGTTATCCTGTCTGCATTTTCTAACCTGGGATCTGCACAGGATAGTGCGATGGCAAAGGTTGGGCAGGTTTCGCAGAAATATCTCTCACAGGTAAATAATAAAAGCCGTTTACTGGAAAACCAGGTGGACAAACGTACCGCCAAGGCTTTGGACAGGATGATCAAACAGGAGAAGAAATTACAGCGTAAGCTGTCTAAGATAGATTCCCTGGCGGCTAAGAATATCTTTACAAAATCAATAGACTCTTTGGGCGGGCTTAAGGCGCGCCTTAAGAGTTCTAAAGAAGGTAAGGCAGTAAATGGCCAGTATTTCGGTTACCTGGATACATTGTCTAATTCCCTGGGCTTTTTAAAGGAATCCAAGCAGTTGCTGGGTAAAAGTAAAGAGGCCCAGGGGAAACTGGCAAAGTCCATGGAGAGCGTGAAAGAACTGCAATCCAAATTACAGCAGGCGGAGAATATCAAGAAGTATATCAGTGAACGAAAGCAATTGTTGAAATCGCAGTTGTCTCAGTATACCAGTCTTACCAGGGATCTGCAGAAGATCAATAAAGAAGCTTACTACTACGCGCAGCAATTAAAAGAATACAAAGAAGTTTTTAAGGACTCCAAAAAAGCAGAGAAAAAAGCAATGGAGCTTTTGCAGAAGGTGCCTGCTTATAAAGATTTCATCTCCCGTAATTCACAATTGGCCAGTTTGTTTAATCTTCCGTCCTCTTCTTCCGGCGATCTGGCCCAGAGCCTGGAAGGGCTGCAAACCCGTGCGCAGGTGGACCAGTTACTTCAGCAACGTATCGGCAGCGGCGGACCCAATGCGCGGCAAGCCCTCTCACAACAGATGGAAGCGGCGCGTTCCCAGTTTGATCAATTGAAGAAGAATTTTCCTGATCTCGATAATGCCGCTGAGATGCCGGATTTCAAACCGAAAGAATTAAAAACAAAAAGTTTACTGCAACGCCTGGAGTTTGGCACGAATGTGCAGTTCCAGCGGTCTACGCAATTCTTTCCTACTACGGGGGATTTTGCGGGGCAGGTGGGGTATAAGTTTTCTAAGAATGGGATACTTGGGCTGGGGGCTTCCTACAAACTGGGAATGGGGACAGGGTTTAATAATATCCGGTTTTCACATCAGGGGGTGGGGTTCCGTTCTTTCGGGGATTATAAGCTGAAGGGGACGTTTTTTGTGAATGGAGGGTTTGAGTATAACTTCAATCAGCCATTTGCGAATGCGGCGCAGTTGTATGGGCAGCATAACTGGTCCAGGAGTGCATTGATAGGGGTGAGTAAGAAATATAAGATCAATAATAAGTTGAAGGGGAATATGATGTTGTTGTATGATTTTTTGGCGAATTCCCAGGTGCCGAGGTTGGATCCGGTGAAGTTTAGGTTGGGGTATAGTTTTTAAACCTTGCTTAAAGTATATCTATGAAAAAATTCCTTATTGGCAGTATTGCCATGTTGTTTCTTTCCTGTCCCGTATTGGCCCAGACTACGAATCCTGTTATAGTGGAAGGATTGTTTGTTAAGCCTCAAATTATATAAAAACCTATGTTAAGAATATAATTGACCAAAATATGAATTCCATAAAACGGCTCATTATCCCGGCCCTCCTTATTATTGGTTTAGGTAGCGAAAATGCACTCGGCCAGATCAACCTTGGTGACTTTAATAAGGTCACACAAATATTGCCTCCTGCACCGGATGCGGCTTCATTGGGGAAATATGGCGGTATTAATCCGGGATTATCTTCCGGATCGGTTAATTTCAACATACCATTTTTTGAGTATGAATGCGGTAATGTTAAACTCCCTATATCATTAAGTTATACATCAACTGGTTTTAAAGTAGATGAAATTGCATCCAGAGTAGGTATGGGATGGAGCCTTAATGCCGGTGGTGTTATTACCAGAACTGTATATGGAAGTGTGGATGAAAGGGCCATGCGTATCGCTCCACCTGCCGGTCTTCCGGAAAACCGGGAAATGCTGGAGTTCATGAATACCTTAGCTGGTGAAGGTGGGCCATTAGAAGGAGGGCAGGGACCATATGGAACGGTTGATGGTCAGCCTGATATCTTTAATTTCAATTTTAATGGGTATAGTGGAAGGTTTATACTAGACTCCAATAGGAATGTATATGAGAAAAAGCCGATCCTGCTAACACATGCTAATTTAAAGATTGAGCAGGCAAAATTTTCCAATGCGGGGTATCGGTTTAAAATTATCACAGGCGATGGGATGCAATATTTTTTTGATTCCGGTGACTTTACTGCATCTTATAGTTCCAGTCTTCATCCACAATGCGGGTATGCTTATGATCAGGACGTGCCTACAGCCTGGTATCTGGACAAAATAGTAACACCCACTAATGACAGCATTACTTTTACTTACTCCCGCCTGCAGTTTGATTATCTGACAGGTGCAAGCCAGACTTTTTACCAGGTAGATCCATTTGCAAAACAATTCCTTTGTGCTTTAATTAGTCCACCGGTACTTGCACCAGCGCTGGAGAACACTACTTGTGTAAACAATCTTAAAACTTATGGGGCAATTTTAGAGGAGATCAATTCTACTTCGGGAGGTAAAATAAAATTCAAGTACATAAACAGAAATGACTACAATGATAAATTGTTGTCTTCCATAGAGGTTTATCAGCCGGCGCAGGTTGCTCCACTTAAAATTTTTAATCTGGCATATACTTACCCTTCTGTTAATAGTGGTTATAGTTCGGCCAGTGCTGCTACCAGTTTATCTCAACGGCCATTTCTGATGAGCCTTATCGAAAGAAGCCCGGATAGTTCTTTGATAAAGAAACATAGTTTTTTGTATAATGATTTTGGTGTTTTGCCCAGAAGGTTATCTTATGCGCAGGACCATTGGGGGTACTTTAATGGACAGTCTAACTCCACATTAATTCCTGTTCCTCCCACCTTAACTTTCAGGCATTATCTTCCCGCTGCTAATGCAAACCGGGAAGCTAATCCGGTTTATTGTGCAAAGGGGTTACTATCTTCCATTACCTATCCAACCGGAGGAAAGGATAGTATTATATATGAAGGTAACCAGGTGTATAAACAGGTTGAAGTACTTCCTCCACCAACCGCTGTTTCAGTCACAGCAAGCAGTTCAACCATAGAAGTAATTTCCTATTCATCTTTTGCTTCTCTTTCATTTGCGCAGGAATTAACCTTAACAGGAAGTTGTAACATTGCTACATCCGGAGATTCTGTTTTGGGGTATGCCATATTTACTTTATTGGATGCCAATAATAATATTCTTTTTAATAAATCTCTGCAGGATGCGCAATCCACCTCGTTTACGGAGAAAATTATAGTGGGTATTGGTTCTTACAGAATGAGGTTAAGTATTGCCGGAAATGGCACGGGAAGCAGTGCTGTCAACTATATGGCTGGAAATCCGACGAATGAATACAGACATGTTAATTCAGGCGGTGTAAGGGTGGCCAAAACGTTTACTTATAATAATGCAGATGATAAGGTTTCCATCAGGAAATATAATTATAGTAAACTATCAACTCCGTTGATTTCCTCAGGTCAGGCTGGTAATCCCCCGGATTACGAAGCTAACTTGTATACTTATACATTCTGTAAAGATCTTGTAGATACTTCGCCCTGTGATGAGTTGTTGGAATTCCATTTTTACGCTATGTATTCCAACTCAACAGTTAATATGAATACGATCACTTTTGCACCAACTGGGTATTCAGACGTAGTGGAAAGCCTGGGTGAGAATTATGAAAATGGGGGCGTTGAACATTGGTTTACTGTTGCCGGGGACGGTATGCCGGTTGGGTATATGGGGCACTACATTGTTGGCTCTCCCTGGTCCGGCAATAGTCACCTGAATGGCCTGGAAACTTATCAGTGTGCTTTTAGAAAAGAGGGTGCAAGTTTTATCCCGGTAAAGAAAGTATTTACAAATTATAAACAAGACCTCAGGGTAGCCGAGACTTTTAATGGATTTGTCATTAAAAGGAATTATGTAGACAAATGTTTACGTACTGGCACACCTCTCCCTATGGAATGGGAGCAGCACCTTATGTCGTATTATAACATATACCGTTCATGGGTTTACGCTGATACGGTACGCACATTAACTTATGATAATACCGGACAGAATTTTGTAGAAGAAAAAGTGAGTACTGAATACGGAGACGAAGTGCATGCTATGCCTACGAAAATTAGCATTAATCAAAGTGATGGAAGTATAAAAGTGATCAATAACTATTATCCAACTGATCTTGTTCTCACAGGAAATGAGGAAATAGCAAGGCAGGACCTGGTAACCAGGCATATAGTTGTATCGGTGCTGCAACAAGAGGAACTAAAGGATAATGTACAAACTGCCAGGGCAACAACAAATTTTGAAAGATACCCAACGGGGTTGGTTTTACCCCGAAGTAAGTCTTTACAATTAGGCAGTGGCAACCTGGAAAAACGGCTTGAGTTTTTTAAATATGATCTGCATGGGAACTTACTGGAACAATCAAAGAAAGATGATGTGAGGCAGGCATATATCTGGGACTATCAGTTTTCTTACCCTATTGCCGAATGTATAAATGCAGATAGTTCTTCCATTGCTTATACTTCATTTGAAGCTGATGGAACAGGATATTGGACCATTCCTTCAGCACTCAGGGAGGTTATGGGTGCGGTTACCGGTGGGAAGGCTTTCAATTTGAATAATGCAGGTGTTGCAGGGATTACTAAGAACGGGCTTACTACAACGAAGGAATATATTGTTTCTTACTGGTCGCAGAATGTTTCTGCTTATACAGTAACTGGTACACAAGGTGCTGCTGTGAAAGGGAGATCGTTTAATGGATGGTCCTATTACGAACATAGGATAACAGGTTTAAACAATGTGAAAATTACAGGTAATGATTTGATAGACGAATTGCGTCTTTATCCGGCAAATGCACAAATGACGACCTATACATATGAGCCATTGATAGGCATAACCAGCCAGTGTAATCTAAATAACCAGGTCACTTATTATGAGTATGACGGTTTGGTTCGTTTAAAGGTTGTCCGTGATCAGAACGGAAAGATCTTGAAGCAGTATGATTATCAATACCAGGTTCCTATTACCCAATAATCTATGATTATGCGTTGCATTTATATTTGTTTTGCATTAACCTGTTTAAGTTTCGAACTTTCCGCGCAAGCGCCGGGCAGTAGCAGTGTGCGACCAACAGGTGCTGCCGTTGCCAAGCCGGGTGCTTATACTAATACTACCATCAGCTACGTACGGGTCTGGGAACCCAGCATGCCTGCAGCAGATACTACTGTGGTGCGTGCCAGCACTTCTGTGGCTGAAGTAAAACAAACCACACAATATGTAGATGGTTTGGGCCGGCCGCTGCAAACCGTTTCCAGAGGTACAGGTGGTAACAGGAAAGATATAGTAACGCCTGTGGTGTATGATGTTTTTGGGAGGGAGCAATTTAAATATCTGCCTTATGCAGATCAGGGGACCAGCAATGGTATTTTTAAAACGAATCCTTTTGCTAACCAGGAGGGATTCTACGGGTCTGATTTACTCAGCCCCGGTACCAATGGCGAAGCGGTGTTTTATAGCCGTCAGGATTTTGAAGCTTCTCCGTTGAACCGCCCCCTCAGTACTTTTGTGCAAGGGAACAGCTGGGCGAAGAATGATCCGGCTACGATAGAACGTGGTGGCCATAAACCAGTGCAGCAACAATATCTGGTCAATGCCGCAACAGATACGGTGAGGAAGTGGAACATAAGCTCAGATAGTAATATTCCCGTTTCCACTAGTGCTTATGCAGCCGGGGAATTGTACAAGAATGTAATAGTAAATGAACAAGGTAACCAGGTAGTAGAATATACAGATAAAGAGGATAAGGTGATTTTAAAGAAAGTACAGTTGGGGGATAGCCCCGGTAATGCGCATGTTGGCTGGTTATGTACTTATTATGTGTACGATGATCTTAATAATATCCGCTTTGTAATTCCTCCGAAAGCCGTAGAACTGATCAACAGTAGCTGGACGATTACCCAAACGATTGCGGATGGTCTTTGTTTCCGGTATCAATATGATGGCCGTAACCGCATGATCATTAAAAAAGTGCCAGATGCCGGAGAAGTGCAAATGGTGTATGATTTGCGCGATCGCCTGGTTTTTACGCAGGATGGTGTGCAGCGTGCTAAAACTACCCCGGAATGGTTCACCACTTTCTATGATGAACTGAACCGGCCGGTTATGACGGCTATTTATTTTAGTAATAATAACAGGGCTGCTTTACAGGAAATGATGAATGGTGTAACTGGTGGCAGCAGTGAACAGAACTATGTGGTTCCTGGTCCGGACCAGTTGGTGATCGGTTCCCGGGAAGTGGGCCGTCCACTTTACCATGCCCGGCAGGAGATCATTTTCCAGGATGGCTTTGATAGTGAAACAAATGCGGATTTTTTGGCAGAGATTATGCCTGACCTCACATTAGGGACAGAAAGAATCTTGGTATCAAATCCTTTGCCTGATATCAGTGGTTATGAGCCCCTTGCTTATACTTACTACGATAACTACCTATACAATGGTGCAAAAGTTTATGATGATAATTATGCGGCCAAAAACCGTTTCGGCACGAATCCTTATGTAGAGGCTACCGTTAAAGGCAGTGTTACCCGCGGCCTTGTAACCGGCAATAAGGTGCGGGTGCTGGGCACCAGCCAATGGCTGACAACCAGTGTGTTCTATGATGAAAAAGGGAGAGTGATACAGAGCCGTGGAGATAATATCAATGGCGGAGAAGATATCACCACCAATTTGTATGATTTTATCGGGAAGGTATTGAGTACCTATTTGCATCATAAAAACCCGCGTAGCGGTGCCAATCCTTCTACGCGCGTGTTAACCATGATGAAGTACGACCATGCCGGCAGGGTAACAGAGATCAAAAAACGGTTGAACGATGACAGTACTAACCTTGAACGTACTATTGTTACCATGGAGTATGATGAACTGGGTCAGTTGAAAAAGAAATCTTTAGGCAAAACATTAGCGGGCACTTACCTGGATGAATTGAACTATGAATATAATATCCGGGGCTGGCTTAAGTGCATCAACAAAAACTTTGTGAACACAGCCGGTAGCACAGCTAGCTGGTTCGGCCAGGAGTTGAGTTATGACTATGGATTTGAGGGCAATCAACAATACAATGGTAATATCTCTGGTGCCAGATGGAAGAGCCGTACGAATGGGATCCACCGGGCGTATGGATATACTTATGACAAGTTTAACCGGTTGACCAAAGCGGATTTTAATCAGCAAAACACGATCAATAACAGTGCCCCCTGGCAAAAGAACGAAGTCGATTTTACAGTAGACAGCCTGAGCTATGATGCCAATGGCAATATTGGCCGCATGAAACAAATGGGACTGGTAGCCGGTGCTGTTACCCCGATGGACAATCTTCACTATAATTATGCATCCAATTCCAATAAGCTGCAGAATGTCTGGGATGGATCCAATGTTGCGACCCGAAAACTGGGTGACTTCAAAGAACCGGATGTGAATAATGCTTCTAATCAGGCTAACGAATTGACTGATGTTGACTATATCTACGATCCCAATGGTAGCCTTCAGATAGATAAGAACAAGAATGTCACAGGCATTACTTATAACCACCTGAAGCTGCCGGAGCTAATCAGCATCCCTGATAAAGGCACGATCAGTTTCCTGTATGATGCTGCAGGCAACAAATTACGCAAGACGGTGACGGATATTACTATGGGCTCTTCAAAAACCACCATCACCGATTACATCAGCGGATTTATTTATGAGCAGGATACCCTACAGTTTGTGAGTCATGAGGAAGGCCGCATCCGGACGGTATTTAAAACAGGGGAACCTCAGGCCTGGTATTTTGATTACTTTGAGAAAGACCATCTTGGTAACACCCGGATCGTGTTGACGGAGCAAACTGATTTTAGTATGTACCTGGCTTCGATGGAACAGGAAAGTTCAGCGAGAGAAAACGCATTATTCAATAATATTGAAAGCAGCCGGAGTACCAAACCAGCCGGTTACCCGGAAGATAACAGTGCTACGAAAGCCAACAGATCAGTGGCCAGGCTCAATGCCACGAATCCGGATAAGAAGATCGGGCCTTCACTGTTGATCAGGGTAATGGCAGGGGATACGATTCGTATAGGGGCAAGGGCATTTTATAAATCACAGGGGCCGGTTAAGAACAAAAAGCAGCAACCGGCAGAGGATATGGTCACAGCGCTGGCGCAGGCCTTCGGTAATGGTGGTAATGTTAATCCGGGCACCCACGCTTCACGTGCTACCAACAATACTCCTTTCACCTCAGATTTTTACAACAACCAATACCAGCACTTAAAGGAGAAGGACAAACAGGAGAACCTCACGGGCAGGCCCAAAGCCTACCTGAACTTTGTGTTGTTTGATGAACAGATGAAACTGGTAGAAGATAATAGTGGGGTAAAGCAGGTAAAGGCGGAACCGGATCAGTTACAAACGTTAGCGCAGGACAAAACAGTGATCAAACAAAGTGGTTTTCTGTATATTTATGCCAGCAATGAGAGCCCACAGGATGTGTTCTTTGACAATATTATACTTGAGCACATTACCGGCCCGGTGCTGGAAGAAACGCATTACTATCCATATGGGTTGGTGATGGATGGAATCAGTGGAAGGGCGCCAGGGAAACTTGAGAACAAGTATCTCTACAATGGTAAGGAATTGCAACATAAGGAGTTCAGTGATGAGGAAGGGCTGGACTGGTATGATTATGGCGCAAGGATGTATGACCTCCAGGTAGGAAGATTTAATACCGTTGATCCTGATGCCGATGTTTTATTTGCCATGTCACCATATACCTATGTTAGGAATAATCCAATCCTGCGAATAGATCCAACGGGTAAATGGGATGTTACTGTCCATGTTTTTAATGACAGGAGTAAGTATGGATATGGTGTTGCCATTGTTACCGATAGGCATGGCAAAGAGGTTTTCAGGATGAATGTTCGCGCAGAGGGGGTTGCAGGAAGAAATAGGATGACTAAAAATGCGGATACGCCTTTAGGAATGTATGATATACCAAATGATAATATGTGGAAGTCCGGAGGCCCTCGTATATCTTATGGTAAGAATCCCCGCCTTATTTTGACCGGGGAATCAGGTGAGATAGCAGAAAGTGGCCGGGGGGATATCAGGGTTCATGGGGGAAGACAAGAAACGTATAACAAAGGAACAGGGGACTGGTCTCCTGTTCCTGCACCTAAGTTGGGCAAAACACAAGGTTGCCTCAGGTGTTATGATGCAGATATTAAAGCAATGAAGGCTATAACGGATGCCCTCCAGAAGAATGATTCCAAGGAAAAAGGAGGTAAACTTACAGTAGTAGCCGATTTAGCGGAAAAAAATGGTGTATATATGGTTCCTTCAGATAATTATGCTGAAGTGCTGGAACAGCTTAAGAGTAGTATTAAAGACGCTATTGAATATATAAAATCACTTTATGAAGAATCAACAAAAAAGAGGGAAGGAGAAAATGGCAGTAATTAGTATAATGGCCAGAACCCTTTTGCTTTTAATCATAATGATGTATGGTGCTTGTGCGGAGGCACAGGTGATTAATTATGATGGCTGCAAGTTAGCTAAAGCAGTGAAGTTTGATATGAAATTTGTTAGTGCGAATGCGCGGAAAATTATCAGTAAAAGCGAGGATGAATGTGTGATCGCTTTGTTGGATACTTTAACAGCCAGGGTGATCAGGACCGGAAATAATGAATATTTTGCTTGTCTTGATGCATTTGCAACGGCTGGAGATGGTTACGTAGCAGAGTATTTTTTGGAAATAGGCATTAAAGTCTTTTATAAGCGGTTTCGGGAGTTTTTTATTTATACTTATGACGCTCATATGAAAAAAGGCGAAAATGCTTTAGAACGTGTAATGGTGCAGTCTATTAGTATGCAGATATGGATTGCTGGAAATAAAAAGGCGGAGGAAAAAGAGATCAATGCTCATATGGACAAAGAAATTAAAAAAGGTGTATTTAATGCAAGTCAGTTACAGTATTTAGCTTTGGTAAGAAAAAAAATAGATCCTAGTATATTCGATTAACCTGTAGTTGTTAACTGAAATATTATTTATAAAAACTTTATAGAAGTGAACCCTCGCTTTCGTATCGCCGTAGTAACCCGGAATTATACAAGTCAAACCCTTATTTAATGAAATATTTAGAAAGAACAGGCGCTTTTTTGATCATGTGCGTATTGTTTGTGAAACCAGCTTATGCTCAGGATTACCTGAAGAGTTTTAACCAGGATCTTACCCCATCCCCCATGGTTGCTTCTTTAGGAACCTATGGTGGCATAGATGTAAAAAAGAACTCAGGAGGAATTAGTAAAAGCATTAACTTTTTTGAGGTTAAACAGGGAGATCTTGCTTATAGCCCTTCCATGCAGTATTTTTCCGTAGGTATTAAAGTAGATGACTGGGGAAGCAGGCTTGGTACTGGCTGGACGGAAAATATTACCGCTGTCATTACGCGCGTCGTAAAAGGCATGGCTGATGAAAGAGCCAGTTCCCGGCTGGGAGGAACGATAAATGAATTCGGGGCTCCGGATTTTACAACGGCTGCCTTTAATAGAGTAAAAAGCCTGGCATTCGTAAATCCATCCATAGACGGGGAGTATGATATTTTCAGTTATAATTTGTTTGGCCTTTCAGGGGAGTTTATTATCAGGAACAATCAAGCCGTGCTGTTTTCACCGCATGATAATCTAAAAATTGATATCGTAGCAACATCACCTACCTATCAATTTGTACTCACAACTGTAAATGGAGAGAGATACTTTTTTAATTCAACAATAGAAACGACAAAATTCAATAGTGAAAATGTCTGTGATATAGAGAATCCGAATAGCCTCGGATATGTTGCAACCGCCTGGTTTGTAGATAAAATAGTTTCCGCTACAGGAAGTACCATCAATTTTGCCTATGACTTAAGGGACTATTCTTATATCTATGATTATACTGAATTCTATACTTACTCCGCTTTTCATGGGGTAATGTTCCCTAATCCGCCATGTACTGAGGATCCTTTTGAGCACAGTAAAACATCCTGCCTGAGGAAAAAGGATACGCAGACCTGGTCATTGAGTACAGTATCCGGTGATAATTTTGATATCTATTTTGAATATGTTGCCAGGAATGACATCTATAATGACAAGTTGCTGGATAAGATCACATTAATGAATAATATGGGTGATTTGAAAGAGGTAAGGTTCCATTACGATGAAATCGTGGCAACCAGTTCTTTTGAGCCGGGTTTAGAGCAGCATCTGGAAAATGATCCCTGGGAGAATAATGCATTAAAAACAAGGTATTTTTTAAATGAAGCAGCAATTTTTAATAAAGCGGGCAACCTTGAGCAGAGCTATAAATTTACATACGATGACCCTTCCGTTTTACCTCATCGCTTCTCTTTTTCGCAGGACCTGATGGGTTGCTATAATGGTTATATAAATGGAGGACTGGTGCCTGCCGAAGCGGTGAGAGGAATAGGAGGGCTGAATATAGTCCTGCCATTTGCCAATCGTCAGTCTACCCTCGCTGGAAAAGCTGGTTTGCTTAATACGATAAAATATCCAACCGGTGGCAGGGATTCCATCTTTTACGGGCAAAATTTGCAGACAAGATATCAGCTTACCGAACACAGAAGTATCTACACAGACTGGTTTGGTAATGAAACCGGAATTTCCTATGATGGAGCATTCTTTACCATGGGAGTGCCGATACCTGGTGAGATTGAACTTAGAATTGCATGTTATCATAATGGAGAGGGCGGCCCCACGGGTGTGGAGGAAGAGTATGAAGCCACAGTGGAGCTTTGGAGTACGGATGGTATCATGGAATGGCCTAATGGTACTTTAGTGAAAAACATGCGCCTTGGTGAGGTTTATATTCCAAACAATGATGCTTTCGATCCGCCTTATAACGGTAAGATATTTTTTGATCCGGGGAAGGAATATTGGCTGAATATACATCTTCAGGGAGAGCATACCACTTTGGAGGCATACATGGAGTATGTTTCCAGTGTCACCAATGATACAATTACCGGCCCATACATGGGCTATCATGTAAAAAAGGTGATCAGCCAACCCATAATAGGGAAGAATGTGGTTAAATCATATAATTATAACAAGTTTACCAAGGACGGGGATAAGCTGAATTTCAGTAATGCTTCTTCTATTATTTTAGCGCCTTTAGATAACTTTCGTGTGACTGGCGTATATGAATGTTGTCACCATACCGGTTTCCCAAGTAGCCATGGATGTATTGACTTTCCGATATACAGATTATTATCCCGGAATAATTATGATATGAATAAATTTGGTGGCCTGCCTTATGCTTATACGAATGTGACGGAATTTCTTGACTCAGCTCAGACATCCTTTGTTGCCAGTGAATTTGTAGTCAGACCTAATGAATATAGTAGTGAAGTATATGAGCCAATTTATCATTATATACAGCCACAGAGCCCTGTGTTGGATAATTCTGCATGGGACCATGGAAAGGAAATACGAAGATATTTTGGTGGTAAAAGAGATGACAGCAATTATATTGATCGTGAAAACAGGTGGAGTTATTCTGCAACTTCTAATGCGTATTACAATTACTCCGCTTCTCAGTTGAAAAACATTTACGCAGGTACTTCGGACCATCATTATAACATTGGTCAATACGCCGTGAAGGTAGTTGGTTTATACAGTAATTTGATAACCCTGGATTCCATAATAGAGATCAACTATTCCAGGGAAGGAAGCGGATATAATACCATCTCAAATAAAACATCTTATAAGTATAACACCGGAGATAAACTGGTAGAGGAGGAAGAGACGAAGGGCGGTAAAGGAGAGGTGCTATTAAAGCAATTCATCCGGCCATATAAAATGGTAGCGCTCGGCAGAGATCCGCTGGGTATTTACCAGGGAATGGTGAACAGGCACTTTCTTTCACCTGCAATAGAGGTAGTGAATAAGAGAAGTGCAACACAGATCAGCCTGGCTCGTACCAATTATTTCCAGCCTTTTACAGGTTTATATGTTCCGCAATCCATACAAACGCAACAAGCCGCAACAGACCCGCTGGTAACTGAGTTAAAATACCTGCGGTATGATGATAAAGGGAATGTGCTGAGTTTAACACGGGACGATGGCTCAGCCGTAAATTATATCTGGAGCTATAAAGGAAGATACCCGGTAGCGAAAATAGACAACTGTGATTATACGACCATAGAAAGTACAATAGGCGCTACCTCCATTACCAATTTCCGGGGCCTTAATCCTTCCGGTGCAAATATTGATGTGCTGATCGCACCAATAAGAACAGCCGTTCCAGGAGCATTTATAACCAGGTTCACTTATGATCCTTTAGTGGGTATGACCACTGTGATAGACCCGAAAGGACAGACCACTTATTACGAGTACGATGATTTTCAACGGCTAAAGGTTATTAAAGATCATCACGGCAACATTTTGAAAAGTTATAATTATCACTATAGTAATTAACCCCCTATGAAAAAACTTTTATTTCGCCAGGTATGTATTATAGTGATAATGGGATGTATAATAGTACCTGCCCATACCTTAGCACAAAGTAAACCGTTGGGGAATAATGTTCCTCCGGCAACCCGCCCGGTAAATACGGTTAACGGATATCCGGCGGGCACGCAGGTAAGTTTTATACGTACATGGGAACCCTCGCGCCCACTCACAAATTTTGCAGATATAATTAATTACCCTGCTGCAAACGATGTGAAGGAGAGTACCCAATACTTAGATGGTCTTGGCCGTCCTGTTCAAACAGTAACTAAAGGCATTTCGTCAAACGGTCAGAAGGATGTAGTTACGCCTGTTGTTTATGACGAGTTTGGCCGTGAGCGGTTTAAGTATCTCCCATATGCTTCTGGTGCATCAAATGGACAGTTCAGGCTGGATCCATTTACGGAGCAGGCTTCGTTTGCAGATACTGCCTACCCCGGCGAGGATGTATTCTATAGTGAAACCGTGTTTGAAACATCTTCACTTGGCCGTGTGTTAACCACGATGGCGCCAGGTAATAGCTGGACAGGCCATGGCAGAGGTATTAGTAGCGATTATAAGATTAACACCACAGAAGAGGGAATAAAGATCTGGGATATGGGACCTGATGGTTATCCAATAGTGCGTGAAGATCCTTATGAGGGTGGAGAACTGCTAAAGCATATCAGTACCAGCGAATCTAACAACCAGATAGTGGAGTACAAGAACAGGGAAGGACTGGTGATCCTGAAGAAAGTACAGGTGTCAGCTGTTCCTGGTGAGAATTTTGCTGACTGGCTTTGGACGTACTATGTATATGATGATTATAATCAATTACGTTATGTAATACCGCCACTGGCAGTAGAAGTACTGCAGGGAAATAGCTGGGACCTTTCCAGTACAAGCCTGCGTGATGAGCTTTGTTTCAGTTATACGTATGATCACCGCCGCAGGATGATACGCAAAAAAGTACCCGGCGCAGGGATAGCGGAAATGGTGTATGATGTACGTGACAGGCTGGTATTTAGTAGAGACAATGGTTTGAGGATACAGGGCAAATGGCTGACCACACTTTATGATGAGGTGAACCGGCCTATTATGACGGGGCTTTATTCTACTTCCCAAACAGCAGAGCAGTTGCAGGATGCGTTAAATGCCCCGACAACTACGCAGCAGGTGACACATAGTATTTCCGCGCCCAACAGCCTGACGGTGAACCATCATGACGGACGGCCTATATACAAAGCAGTGGAAGAGATCATTTTTAACGATGGCTTTGAGACGGCGGATGGTGATGAAACAAAAACGGAACTGGGATCAGGGACAATTCTTTTTACTGAAACCATCTATGCAAACAATCCACTTCCTTCCCTTGTATCATCCCAACTGGAACCACTGACCTATACTTATTATGATAACTATAATTATACCGATAAAAAGGAACCTGCTTCACTTACTATGGGTGCGCCAATTGGTTCACCGCATATTGATGAGCGGCCTATCAGTCAGCAAACTAAGGGATTGATAACCGGTTCAAGGATTAGAATACTGGGTACTGGTAACCAGTGGCTCACAACTACCACTTACTATGATGTAAAAGGCAGGGTGCGGCAGCAAATAGCAGATAATGCCGCAGGTGGTGAAGATGTAATATCCAACCTGTACAACTTTAATGGCCAGGTGTTGAATGTGAACGTTATACGGCGTAACCCGCATAGTGTAATAACACCAGAAGTAGAAATACTCACCATGATGGAATATGACCTTGGGAACCGATTGGTTCGCGTGCGCAAACAACTGAAAGATAAGGACCCGGTGGATATTGCTACCAATGAGTATAATGAGCTGGGGAAATTAAAGAAGAAGACCTTCAAAAAAAGCGATGGGGATGTTCTGGAGAGCCTGACGTATGATTATAACATCCGTGGCTGGTTAAGCGCGATCAATAAAGAATATTTCAATGGACAAAACGATCACTACTTTGGCGAGGAGTTAAGTTATGACTATGGGTTTACCACTCCCCAATATAGCGGCCTGATCTCAGGTATTAAATGGAAGGGGGCGAATGATACTGCTCACCGGGCTTATGGTTATGCTTATGATGCTGTTAGCCGGATGATGAAGGCTGACTTTACACAGTTAACAGGCAGTGCCTGGAACCAGAGTGCAGGCGTTAATTATGATGTGAAGATGGGAGACGGGGAAACTCCGACACTGGCTTATGATGCCAACGGCAACATAAAAAGAATGCAGAAGTGGGGCTATACCGGAGGAACAACGAGCATACCAGTGGACGACCTAAGATACACCTATAAAAATGGAGGAGTCAGCAACCAGTTGCATGAAATCACAGATGAGCAAAATAATCCTTCCAGTGTTTTGGGAGACTTTAAAGAGATCACCAAAGGAGAAGCAGAAGATTATAGTTATGATGGCAATGGTAACCTTACGCGGGACGGGAATAAAGGAATCTCCCAGATCACTTACAATCATTTAAACCTTCCCGAATTGATCACAAAACCCGGAAAAGGTACGATACGTTTTGAATACGATGCGAACGGTAATAAACATCGCAAGATAGTAACGGCTGCATCCGGGAGTGTGACCACGACTTCATATATTGGCGAAATGGTCTATGAACAGGATAGCTTACGGTTCATTAGTCATGAAGAAGGACGAATCCGCCTTGTATACGCCAGTGAAGAACCGGTACAATTCACTTTTGATTATTTTGTTGAAGATCATCTGGGCGATGTACGTATTGTATTGACAGAACATACCCAGCAGGAGTTCTACCTTGCCAGTATGGAAGAAGGGCGTTCAGCCACAGAGAATGCTTTATTCTCTAACATCGAATCAAGCCGCAGTGCAAAACCTGCAGGTTATCCGCAGGATGCAGCTACTGGTAGTGACAATCGTTTTGTGGCTAAGCTGAATGGCAATAATCCGGATAAGCGCATTGGGCCTTCCCTGGTGCTGAAGGTAATGGCCGGAGATACGATATCTATCGGAGCAAGAGCTTTCTATAAATCTATAGGGGCTAAGCAGAACAAAAGCCTGCTGCCTGCATCAGATATGGCCAGTGCGCTGGTAAGTGCCTTTGGTGGTCCTTCCATGAGTGGTAGTGATAAGGTCAGTGCCGGCCAGCCGGGAATGGGTTCGCCCTTTAATGAACAATTCATCAATAATCAGTACCAACGGCTGAAGGAGCGTGAACCCGGCAATAAGTTAAATGATAACCGCCCGAGGGCATATCTTAATTTTGCATTATTCGACGATCAGTTTAATTTAGTAGAAGAGAATAGTGGTGTGAAACAGGTGCAGGCACAGCCGGACCAGTTGCAGGCGCTGGCAAAGGATAAAATGGTGATGAAGAAAGGTGGTTTTCTGTATGTATATACCAGCAATGAAACACCGCAGGATGTGTTCTTTGATAACGTGGTGATAATGCGGGCGCCCGGCCCTGTACTGGAAGAAACACATTATTATCCGTTTGGCTTAACGATGAACGCTATATCTTCAAAAACAATTGGAAAGCTGGAAAATAAATACCAGTTTAATGGTAAGGAATTGCAGAATAATGAATTTGGTAACGGAGACGGGCTTGATTGGTATGATTATGGCGCAAGGATGTATGATGCACAGATAGGAAGATGGCATGTTATGGATCCGCTGATGGATAAGATAGCTTCCATAACACCCTATAACTATTGTCTTAATAACCCCGTGGGGTTAGTAGACCCTGATGGAATGTGGGTAGAAAATGAGGATGGTAGTATCAGCACTACAGATCCTAAAGAGATCGTCCGCTTTATTGGCGCAATTAAAGAAAATGCTAAAAACGGAATTGCACAAGCTGTTACAACAAGTGCTGAGTATGCACACGAATTATATAATGATCTAAGTGCTTTTGCTAATAAACATCCGTCATCAATAGATGCTGTTAATGTAATTTTATCTGCGATAAGCGGGCGCGTGGATAAGATGGTGGAACATGATACCCGCAAGATGAGCTGGCTCGATCTAACGTTAATATGGACATTTGAACTGGGGAAAGAGAAAACAATAGTATTTGATCAGGGTGGGGTGCTCATAGAAGATCTGAAGAAACAAGAAGGTGTACAGCAAGCCAGGGATATTGCAAATGAAAGGTTGGCAAATTGTTTGGAAGATATGCGTGTGAGGAAGACCTGGGCTTATGGCCAGAATGCATTTTATGCCGGGATAAAAGAAAATAATGTTGCGACTTCTTTCCTTGGTAGTTATGTGACCTATGTTGAGATGGTATATGATGCTAAAAACGGCACTGCTACTTATACTTTTACAATTGAAAATACAACCGGATGGGAGTCTGGTACCAGGTTGAGAAAAGCAGCACCAGGTAAAACAGTACACCAGGGTATTATACCTGATAGAGTGAGAGGGGCGCCTGGAGTTAGGCTGGGAGGAAATTTGAAGCAGGTCTTTACATGGAAAGAAACAATACTGGTGGGACAGAAATTTTAAATCTATGCAGATGAAGCCTTTTTTGCTTGTTTTGTTTTTTACATCAATAATAATGAGTTGTAATTCCCCAAAACCTAAGTTTGGGAAAGAATATAATGACAGACGAACTAAGTACGGAGTGCAAATACTCCCGGATGACTGGAAGGTCATTTCCATAACAGATGAATTTGTAATATGGAAAAATCCTGCGCTGGATAAAGAGAAAGCGACCTTTTTTTCTAAAACTGTTAGTTATGAAAAGGGAGAATGGGATTATGATGAGGACCTGTTTTACAGCGGTAAAAAATTCAGGTCATTTAATCATGACATAGCTGAATGCCTGAGTGCAGTGTATTATTTTAAACCAAAAATAATTAGATCTGAAAAAGTAAAGGGTTGGTATTTTATGTACACAGGGCCAGGCGAAGAAATAGGAGAGGGCATAGAGGGAGTGTCCTCAGTAGATATTAAGATGAACGCACAGC
Source organism: Chitinophaga sp. SYP-B3965 (assembly GCF_009647655.1). GTDB lineage: Bacteria > Bacteroidota > Bacteroidia > Chitinophagales > Chitinophagaceae > Chitinophaga. The sequence continues at coordinate 931,435 of NZ_WJFD01000001.1, forward strand.
AGGCCGATTCCACGCTGAGGTCCTGGGGGCTTAATTATCATTATAAATGATATGACGTCATATGATCACTATGGAGGGATAGCAACCCTTCATAGTGATTCCATTCACTGTATACCTGCAATACTACGATTCTGTTATTCAAGCGAAAAATTATAACCAGGGCAACCCAAAGAGGCTGCCCTGGTTGGCTTAATAACTACTTGATATCCCTCGGCGTATTTAATTCGATATTCTTCGCATTTCTCCCTCTCAACCGTATATTCAGTAGTTCCACGATCAATGAGAAGCCCAGGCAGGAATAAATGATACTCTTGCTGACCTCCTGATGGAAACCACTGGCGATCAGTACCACACCTATTACTATCAGGAATGTAAGCGCCAGCATTTGCAATGTGGGCTGTTTGTTGATGATCTTTGTAACGGGGCCTGCGAACAGCATCATGATCAGGATGGAGACTACTACCGCAATGATCATCACGAGCACATTGTCTACAAGGCCTACTGCGGTCAGGATCGAGTCGAATGAAAAGACGGCATCTACCAGCACTATCTGGAAAAGCACCGAAGCCAGGCTATGGGGAGCGCGGGTGTTTTTATGTCCCTCATCTGCATCTGTCTGCAACTTATGATGTATCTCCAGTGTGCTTTTAACGATCAGGAAAAGGCCGCCTGCCAGTAGGATGATATCCTTCCAGCTCAGCGGGATCACTGTATCGTTCAGCCATCTGAAATTAATTACGGGGTCTTTAAGCCCGATGATCCAGTTGATGCATAACAACAGTGCTACCCTGAATAACATGGCCAGTCCCAACCCTATGTTCCGGGCTTTACGCTGCTGGTGCTCCGGCAGTTTCCCGGCCACGATGGAAATGAAGATGATATTGTCAATACCCAGGACCACTTCCAGGAAACAAAGTGTGATCAGGCTGATCCAGACGGAAGCATCGGTGAAATCGGGAATAATAAATTCCATTATCTGAGATTTTTAAGAATTAATCGAAATCAAAAAAGTCGCCGAGGAGCCCTCTTTTTTTCCTGGGATGTTTATGGTGGTCATCATCGTGGTGGTTATCATACCGTTTGTCCTCATGGCTGCTGCGTTTGTCGTCATATTCCAGCAGTTTATCCAGCTCACCTTTATCCAGCCAGATGCCGCGGCATTTCGGGCAATAATCGATTTCAACGTTGTTCCGCTGCGTCATGAGCAGCGTTTCGTTGCAATTTGGGCATTTCATCAATACTTGATTTATAATTTACGGAAAATAGAAATACAACGGCTTATCCCTGGCAGGAATATGCGGTAATTCATGTGCGGCAAAAGGAGGGCGATCAAAACAGGCTGAACCGATAAAGGAAAGTATAATACGCCGGTCTGATCCAGGGGGCCAGGCGGAAGTATTGATGGCTGTTATTGTTGTGGATAACGGTATTGAAAACACGCACAAACTGCTGTTTGCTGAAAATGCGTTTGTTTCTTACGGCAGTTTCTATACCCAGGCTAAGTTTGCAGGCCTCTGGGTTTTCATTTTCATAAAGCAGTGATTCCTGGAGGTAACCCTGCCCGGGGCTGGAAGGGAGAATGTAGGATGCGCAGGAGCACAGGCTCAGTACTAACAATAAGATAATACGAAACCTGCCTTTAAAAGATATTTCCGGAGCGTAGTTGAGCAATTCCCTGCAATTTTCCCGGCTAAAGTAAATAATTATTCTGATCCGCCACAGTTTGGTATGGAGCGTTTATAGAGGAACCCTTCTGCTACAGTGTTTGGCCTATACCATGGACGTGTAATGATTAGCTGATAAGGGATCGATAAGAGGAATACGAGAGGTACCTCCTGCACAGGAATTTATCCACATTTTGGGCATATTAACAATGTAATCCATTGAAATATATCTATTTTACGAGGATTAATATAACAGCCCAATTACCCATGAAAAAATTCATCCTGTTACCTGTTTTCGCTTTATTTAGCGCCTTCAGCTTTGCTTCACCTAATATCGTTGACGAGTACACTGCGGATGTGTACTTTCCTCCGGGCTATGCCGTAGGAGATTACATAGAATTCCTGAAAGTTGAGCCTTTGGATGCTGGAGTTTCCGGATATTATGATGTCTCAATATCATATGTACAAGGTAATCTGGCTGCCGCCGCGACTCATCGTGCTGCCATTTCTCATGCGAACCCGGCACTTTGGCGTGAAATGGGAAAAGTGAACAATAATGGATATACCGCATCAATGGCTTATAATTTTACGGTGGATTGCAATACAGAATATGCAAATGCCCGGTTCAGGATACGTACTGTTAATACCTTTGGAGTTATGACTAATGGCATTATTGTTCACATAAAGGTGCGGTCTATCAATTTAAATGGTGGCTGGGTCCCATTAGCCACTACCGGAAATGATCAGACTGTAACTAAATTACAACCCATGACAAATGAATGGAGTTTGTATGTAGGGAATCCCTTTACGACTAATTCCGCTACAGTAGCTTTGAATGTTAAAGAAAACGGTTTCATCGGTGTTGGCACAAGAACTCCACAATCAGAATTGGCTGTAGCCGGCACCATTACAGCAAAAAAAGTAAGAGTAACAGTAGCTACCTCTGAGTGGCCCGATTTCGTATTTGAAGAAGGTTATCCATTACCAGATCTCTCCGAAGTAGCGCAGTTTATTGCAGAGAAGAGACACTTGCCTGGTATACCTTCTGCCAGCCAGGTTGAAAAAGACGGGCAGGATATAGGGGAGATGAATGGCAAATTATTACAAAAAATAGAGGAGTTGACATTGTACCTTATTGCGGAGCAAAAGGAACGTAAGAAACTAGAGGAAGCGGTAAAGAAATTGCAGCAGCAAATTGAAAATAAGTGAATTTCAAAGGAGAAAAGAAAAGAAGCGATCCTTTTGATAAGATATGTTATTTTGTAATCCCCGGCCAAGGACCGGGGATTATTGCTTATGTACTGATTTAAAAAGTATTTTTTATGGCGTTAATGGGATCATTACATAATTTTCACGAATTTTTACTTTCTATCGATCATCCTGCTATTGCGATGCTGAATGGAGAAATGGATCAGCAGAACATGGATGTGCTTTTTCTATCCAAGGATATTGACCTGAAAGGCAATGACGATCTGTATACTTTATATGGATGGGGGAATGGGATCCAAATGTCCAGGGAGATGGCATTAGGGCAGATGTGGTTTTTTGAGCAGGGCATTTTTCTTTCTTTTGAGATGGCCGTGGAAACTTACCAGATATTTGTTCATCAAGAGGAGCTATGGAATAAAAAACTATTTCCTTTGTTTACGAGTGGCGGGGGAGATTTTTTATTAATAGATCTGGAACCTACGAGTCCTACTTACAATATGATACATCTTTATGCTCCTACTGTATTGCTGGGATTTGAATCGAAGACAATATACGACTCACTGGATCATCTTTTTATTACTGCGCTGGCTTGTTATGAGCAGGGGGAGTATTGTATAAAGGATGGGCTTTTCCATGCGAATGAAGGGGCAAGTCTTATTTGTGCGAAGTTGAATCCGCTAAGTGAATTTTGGAAGGATTAAAATGAATGCCATGGAAGTGTTAAAATGGGCGAGGTATTTTGATTTTGAAGCGATGTTTTGTCTTGTCATAGGGGGAGTTTTGATCGCAAAGGCTATTTCTTTTTATTTGAAAAGAACTAATATCTTTTCAAAAGGTATTACTGTAAAGGGCGAGGTTGTCGATTTTAAATTGAGGTTTAGTAGTAACATATTGAGTAGCGTTCCGATTATCAGATTTAAGACAGAAGAGGGGAGGATTATTGAGTCGGAATATACCACGAGTGCCTTTGGGATTCACTTTGAATTGGGGATGGAAGTAACTATCATTTATAGTAAAGATAGACCGACTTCTTTCTTTCTTAAAGAAGAAGGAGGAAGAGGTAACATATTGCCTGTTATTTTATTGGTTATAGCTTGTATGATGATAGTAATAGCTATTAGAAGGGTTTTTTCAATCTGATTGAGATGGATAATGAAGTGTTTGAAAGAATTGTTCTATTGGTGGAGAGCAAAATGGGTAAGTATAAATGGCCAATGAGCAGAGAAACCTGCCTTGAAAAAGATTTAGGAATGAGCGGTGATGATGCTTATGAATTCCTTTTAGATTTTAGTAAGGAGTTTAAAATTAGCTTGTCTGAGTTCGAAATGAAAAAATACTTTTATCCTGAAGGGGATTCAATTTTTCCGGGTATTATAAGGCTCTTTACAGGTAGGGATAATCCTAAACAAATGGAATTAACGTTAGGTCATTTAGAGAAAGCGGTTATTGCGGGTCGATTGGATGAAGATGTAATAAGTTTCTAGAATGGCGAAAGCCTTGTGCCAACTGGTGGGATTGTTGCTTATGTTTAAATAGTTGATCAATGGAATTATTAAAATGGGCAAGGGATTTTGAGTTCCTGGCCAATAATCCGGTTTCTTTTTGGTTAATACAATTTAGTTCATTCGGATGGCAAATATTATTACAGTACTGGCAGAAATAACTTTATACGAAGGAGGAGGCATGCGAAATACTCCTTTTACTAATGGATATAGGCCCCTCTTTAACCTTAGAGATGTATCCACAAAAATATCTGGTCACATTAATATTGTTGAAAGGGAGTGCTTTTCTCCAGGCGAAACAGGAAAAGTTACCATATCCTTTTTACAAGGAATGGTGGATGATAGTTCCTTTAATATTAATGAGGAATTCACCTTTGGTGAAGGGATTGGAATATTAGGCAAAGGGCGAATATTGGAAAGAGTAAACCCTGTGTAAATATGATAGAACGACATAATTGCAGCGTTTGTGGACTATATCTGTATGAAAATCCATGGGGGGGAAGATGATGGTAGTCCTACCTATGGTATTTGCTATTGCTCGGTTTCTTTACAAAAGATGACAATATATGACAAAGTATAAGATAATGGTAAGCGAACCATGGGATTTTGAAGGCCCAGCCGGGGCTAATCTCATAATTGGAAATATAGTAAAGAAAATCTCTCCATTGCTTATTGTTTTTGAATCAGATCATTTACTCAACTTCGGAAGCTTTGAAGGAAGGATACTGATTCTAAAACCCAGATACGAAAAAGAAGTACTAAGTGATGAGAATAGTTTTGAAGGCATTGTTGGGGGAGCTATCTTTTTATCAGATAATTATGAGTATAAAGACATTGAATATTTAGAGAAAAACAGCAAGTATGTATTCATTGGCAGTTTAAGAGAAAATTAATATGGGAAATAAAGGGGCAACAGTAAATGAAATAAAACATGCAAGAATACATCAGAAGAGTAACTAGTAGCAATGCGATTAAGAATAATTGAAACCGATTTTACAGCAAATAATGGTTGGCTTTTTAAATTAGCCGATGAAAGAGGAAATCATTTTTACATTATGGTTGATTCTTTTTACAAAACCCATAATTTAATTAGCCCTGTTACAAAAAAGGAGCTTGACTATTACGATTTGGGACTATGGATCAATGCGTCTGTTATTCAAATAGAAGAGAAAGGCATTGTGGTTGGCGCATAGCAAAATAGTGCAGAAGTTATAGCAACTCGATTTGATAAACAATCCATATGCAGGGAAAGATTTAGGCTCTGAATAAATTCCTTTCAAAGTAACTTAAAAAAGAATACCATGAAATCTTTAGAGGAGATTCTGGAAATGTTAGTAAAAGAGCTTAATGAAAGTATTCCCAGGATAAAGAACTTAAAGGGCGATTTAGTTTACTATAATGAAATTATGGGTACTACATCCGCTTTTTTAGTTGCAGTTTTGGGCTTGCATTTAGAAGGTAAGTATGAAGATTGGCATTCTGGAAAATGGATGGATGATTGCTTGATCACAAAAGTAATTTTACATGAAGATAGGTTAGTGATTTCTGCAGTGGCGATTTGGGGAGTTGAAACAGATACTTCGCAATGGACGGAGCCACTATACTTTGTAATTGGACTGACTGAGAGGATGACTGACGGTTCTAATTATACTTTTCTATTTGGAGACGAGAATGTTGATGAAATCCCATATGTAGATTTTAGGGATGATCGTACTTTTTGGGATGGATTGGAGAGAGATTGGAAATATACAATCACCGTAAGGAGTGGGCAATATGAATGATATGTATTGTGCAGGTTATTGGTTAATCTATATATGGAGAAGGTTGCTGATATTGTATCTGGGGTGTGGTATGGGGAAAAGATGCTTGTCTGCTAAGGGTTTGACGGCTGAATACTGAGGGGACGGTGGACTATATGTGGAGAGAATGTTTACCGGATGTGAAGAGAAGGTGAAGGGGAGGTTTATCTATCAGAGCGGAGGGTTATTGCTCTTTTGGAGTTTTAAGACAATGAAAACGGGAAGAATACGTTGTGTGTATGTTTTCATTTTACAAATTTAAGGGCATTTTTTGAGATGTCTACATAGTTTCTCTGGCGGAAGAAATACTTCACATCAATTCTTATCACCCGCCTCGCCTTGTTTTATTCCCGTTGTGGTGTGGCGAATGTATTATCTCCGTGCAATTGAAAGAGGGGCTTCTTTGTTGCCTGGCTGTGGTGTACAAGGTTCGCTTCTTCTGTTACCACCGATGGTATCACATCAATGATATCCGCCGCAAAGTATTTCAGGTTATCCAGGCGGTACAACTTCCCATTCCATTCACTGTACGCACTCACCTGTAATACCACGATTGTTTCTTCATCACATGCTTTAAAAGGAAGTACCAATTCCTTTGCTTCTGCAGGTTTGCTGAAATCGATCAGTACTTTATCAGATACTGCATCCTGGTATTCGCCCTCATTAAAGTTCACACCCACAGCGATCGCTTTGATCTCTATATGTGTGGTGTTCCTTGCATGGCGGATATCCTTCGCCGTTAATGCAGGTAAAGCAATGCGGAGGTTTCCCTTGCCATCCTGCACTACTTTAGGCCTGAAGTTCAATAACCGGCCCAGATCAGTGGTCTTATTAAACTGGAAGCCTGTTAATGCGGCCATTTCTTCCCGCTTAAAGGTTCTTGTGCCCAGTTTGTCACTGCTGGCATAAAGCGCCTGTAACAGCGTTTTATTCAGGCGGTTGGTAAGCTGGTCATCTGTTCTGATATCCAGTGCCTGTTTTACGCCCCGGCGGATCAGTTTCCCGGCTTTACTGGCGGTACCAAAGTCGATAGCGGAGAGTTTGGTTGCTTCGCTTCTTCGTACACTTTTGGCTTTACGGCGGAGGCAGGGCTTTCCTTTCCGCTTATAACCGACATAGTCGTCGATTGATCCTGTTACAATTAAAATTCCATCTTGCGATGCCATAAAATTACGTTTTAGTGTTCCCGTAATTTACGGCATATAACCTCCCGAAAAGTTGTGAAAAGACAATAAATCAGCACCTTTTGCACAGCGATTTATCCACATTTTGAGCATATTAACAATGCAATCCATTGAAATTTGCCTTATTTTGCCGGCGTTATTAACAAGCCTTACCATGAATATTTATTTTGCTGTTCCCTTTTTGGCTTTATTATTCATAGGATGTAATTCCCCGGAACCCAAGTTTGGGAAAGAATATAATAGCAGAAGGACCCGGCTTGGATTGCAAAAGATCCCTGATGATTGGAAGGTCTATGCTAAAGAGGAGGGTTATGAAAAATGGGAAAATCCGAAAATGGTTTCTTCCATTATGAACAAGAAAGCTTTCCTTTCTTCTATAACAACCCATTACGACGGAGAAATCTGGATTAGCGAAGAAGATCTGCTTATCAGTGGAAAGATGTTCAACTTAAATGATGAAGAAATTCCTGAACGCATACAGGCTCTTTATACTTTTGTTCCGATGGAAATTGGTGTTAAAAAGGAACAGGTAACAGGATGGTATTTTTCCTATACTGGTGCCGGCGCAGCTATCAGGATGAATGCACAACAGGTTGATTCTGCCTTAAAGGCCTGGGGGCTTGATTATCGTTATGTACGTTAAAAAATTTCTGCTGACTGAACCTTTCAACTTAACATGGCAAAAGAACCTTTTACAGCACAATTAACTTCTATTTGGATAGGCGGCCTCTTTTTCTGGATGATAAAGGGATTTAAGGGGCGCTTTTCAGAAGAACTAATAGAGAAGAAGAGAAAGAGGAACTTCTGAATGGGGTATTTACTATCTATTATTGCATTGTGCCTGTTTGTTTATTTTGTATTAATACCACATTAAATATGATGAAGATCAGAAAACTTTTACACCTTATCCCATTCCTTATTATATGCATCATCATGACGGTCACATGGATTGAAATATTCCCTGTTGCTCAATATGCCACCATAAGGCATTTTATAGCACTGGCATTGGTTATCTTAAATCTCGGCCTTTACTTCTTCAGTTTCAGATATGCCGTATTGATGACGGGTGTGATCCTGCTGTTAGCCACATTCGATCTGGCCGCATTTACTAACCAGGTGAAATCCGATGCCTTTTATATCACTATAGCCGGACTGGAAATTTCTACACCATTTATACAAGGCTGGTCTTTACTTATTCTGATCATCTTCCTGATCTTAAATTTTAAGTTCTTAAAGAATTCATTAGCAAAAAGCCCCGGCAAATAACCGGGGCTTTTTATAAAAGGAACTATTGTTTGATCAACTCAAAATCATCCACCTGCGTCCATGCACTGGCCGAAGCATTAAAAGAAACCCCTACTTTAATGTTAGCACCCGCAGATGCTGCAACATTGCGGATCGTATCTAACCGCCAGGTAGTACCAACAGGCAATGTCTTCTCACGGATCATCACATTATTTACATACACCTGTAATACACGCTGTGAAAAAGTCCCGCTCCCACGGCTCCATACGCTCGTAGTATAACTACCGGCAGCCAGGTTAGTGGCAGAGGCATTTTGCATACTGGTGGTATAAGCAGAAGCACTCCATGTTTTGGCAGCTCTCACGCCGGAATGTATTTCTAATGGATCGGTAGCAACGCTGGCATTACCAGCAGTGGTCCAATTCGAGAAATCGCTTTCAAAGCCGGGGTTTAAGAGCAGGTTAGTGGAAGGTGTGCTCCATGTGCCTGCTGCCAGGTCAAGCACCCAATCTCCATTGCCGGGCGCATTGATAGTAGGTACGCCTGAAGCATCAAATGTTAAAGGATACCAGCCATAAAATCCAATACCGCTGCCGGTGAAATTACTCCAGCGATCTCCGCAGAACATATAAGTAGTACCTGCAGTTCCCGTGATCGGCAAGATGAAATCATGTTGCGTGTTGAAGGAATTCGTGGAAGAAGGATTCGTTGGTACGATCGCATTGTTAGACCAGGGGCCGGACATGCTGCTGGCTGTTCTGTAACGACTTACGCTGGAAGGCCATCCATTACATAAAGAAGTGAAATAGTAATACGTGGAACCTCGTTTGAAGATAGCCGCTGCTTCCTGTACACCGGCCATCCAGGTGCCGCCTGAAAACTCAGTATAACTTCCCGCTACGCTGTGGGGCAGGGGAGTCATGAAGTCTGTGTCCAGTTTCACGATGGCCTGGGCATAGTTGGGCTGTGGTTTATCAAAGGTATACATCAGCCAGGCGTCGTTTCCTTCTGTGTAAACACCCATATCACCCAGTGCATACAAGGTATTGTTGATGTCCGGCATTTTCTGGATCAGTTTGGTGCTTTGGTAAGCCCAGGGACCGTTAATAGAAGAGCTGGTAAAGAAAGCATACTGATTGCGTACACCACCTGAACCATTGCCCCATTCAACACCTAATACGTAATTATTGTTGTTGGGATTTTTGATCACCCATGGACGGCCTACCCAACTGCCGCTGTTCATGGGTACGCCAGACATACCAGGGGCAATGGCAGGAGATAGTTTAGTCCAGTTTTGCAGGTCTTCTGAGGTGTAATGATTAACACCATAGAAATGGAAATCAGAACCGGTGCCGAACTTGGGGCCAAACCAATGGTACACACTGCCTTCTTTTATGATAAAGCCGCCTTGTGCTTTGATCGTATCTCCGGCAACATCTTTCCATACGGAATTGTTGTCGATGAAAGACAGGGTGTTTAATGCCATCGTGGAAACATTCATCTTCTCTTCCGTCACGTTAGCTGTTTCCGGGGAAACATTCTTTGTGCAGGAAGACAGGAGAAAAAATAACAGGCTGAAAGGAACAAACATTTGTTTCATTTATAAGGGTTTTTTGATGTACAGGATCAGTAACTTACTTTCTCCGTCGTAAAGATCACACCATCTTCTCCTTTAAGACTGCATTCTACTTCCAGCGTTTTCCCTTTATCCTCAAAGCGGAACAGTCCGTAGTTTTTGCGCGTTACTAACGCACCTACACGGAGGGAGTTCTTGTTCAGGGTATCATTCACGGAGGAATGCGTCATGCCGCTGGAGGTAAATTCGTATAGGGGATAGCTCATGCCGGGAATGTCTTTTTTAGTGAATTCTCCAATGTGCCTGTCACCAGTGATCAGCATTACGCCTTTGGCTTTTGAATCTGCCAGTAGTTTGTAGAAACGTTGAAGAGAAGAAGGGAAGTTGGCCCACATCTCTGTTCTGTGTTCATTGGGAATGAATTGCAAACCGGAACCGATGATGTGTGCATCTGCTTTGCTGTCCTTCAGTTGTGCTTCTAACCATTTCCATTGTGTTTCGCCTAAGATATCTGCGGTAGCGTTAGGGATATAACCTTTGCTGTCCCTTTCTATCGGGTCCTGGTTGTAACGTACATCCAGCAGGATCACTTTGATGGTTTTTCTGCCTACTTTGTAATTGTAGGAAGTATAGATCCCTTCCTGTTTACGGCGGGGACTGTTCTTTTTCTCACCGAGAAAATCCAGTGCTATTTGCAGGCTTTCTTTCCTTACCGGGTATGTTTTATTGCCATCGTTTTTGCCATAATCATGATCATCCCAGGTGCCGATCACGGGTACTTTTGCCAGTAACTCCTTATAATCTTCCTGTGCCAGCTGGGCATTGTATTTTGCCCTTAATACAGCGGTATCATTAGAATCACCGTAGATATTATCACCCAGCCAGATCCAGAGGTCCGGGTTGTCCTGCATGATCACTTTCCAGAGCGGCTGTGCTTCTGTAGTTTTATTACAGGAGCCGAAGGCAATGGTTAAAATTTTCTTTGGAGGATTAAAAGAACTGGCAGCAACAATGATGCTGATCAATAAAATGTATTTCTTCATATTATTTTGGTTGAATAGAGACTATTGTGGTGTTGCTCTCTTTAATATCTACTTTCACTACTACTGCGGAATTTTTACCATCGTTGTAGTCGTATTGGGCTAATACTTTACCGCCGGTTACGTTGTATTGTCCTTGTTTTAACAGGAACCTGATACGGCCATCGTAGAAATCATGAGGCAGTTCATTTTTAATGTGAACGGTGTTGGAAGAAGCGGCGCCATCATTTGCATTATCATAAGTGGCGGCTACTTTAGGTGTACCGTTATCACCTACCAGGTGGTGCACGTTTACATCATTCGCATGTGTTTTCACCTGCGCGGAAGTCCAGCCGGTGGCGGTATGATGAAAGTTATAGAAAGCAGCACGCTGATGGTCCTGTGCAGTTCCTACTGATAATACATAATAGGGACTTGTCTGCAATGTTTTGGTCTGGTGATTATGCCCTACGATCATCAGGTCACTGCTATCGCCGGTAGCAGTAACGGTGGGAGTGCCTTCAGGTCCATTATAGAAGTGTGCCAATTGTAGTTGGAACTGCACTTTGGGATCTGCTTTTGCTTTGGCGTAATCTGCTTTGGCCCAGGTGAGGTAATCTTCTTCTACTGTCCATTCTGTGTTCAGTACGTAGAAGGAACCCATTCTGAAAGAGAAGGCCCGCTGGCCCATCAGGTGTTCGGTATATTCCTTGCGCCATTCTTTTACAAGGATATAATTCTTCCAGCCGATGTCGTGATTGCCCGTGCTTAATACAAAGGGCACTGTAAGGCCAGCGAGGCCATCCAGAAAACGTTGTACGCGTTGTTTGGCTGTGTCCATTCCACACCAGTAGTTGTATTCGAAATATAAATGCATGTTATCGCCTGTTTGCGCTATGAATCTCGGGTTGATGAGGTTCACTACCGGCGTCATCCACTGGAGGGCATCTTTGCTGCCTACGCCCCATTTCTTGCTGCTCTTGCCTCCGGGCTCCACTGCCTGGTCTTCCGCAATGTGCTGGTCAGACTGGTGCAGGATATAGAAATCCTGTTTAAAGTCCGGCACAATGTTCACGGCTCTTACGGAAACTGCTTTATCATTTCCGTTGCTGATATCCAGCGCCATCAGTTCAGGAGATATTTTAGCGGGGAGGCTTACCGTTAATAACCATCCGTCTTCTGTAGCATGATGTATTCTACCCCATACTGCTTTCTTTACTACGCAGGGCCATGCTTTCAGGTCATTGTGTACACTGGCTTTCCATCCTTTGGATGAAAGTTCCTGTGCACCTTTCATCTCAACCGTGAATTCACCACCGGGTTCTGCAAACACAGGATTGTGCACACGCGGCGTCCATATTTCCATGGGTACAGCAGCCTGTACCATCATGGTGATCATCAAACTTAATACGATCAGTATATTCCTTTTCATTACAATATTTTTTACCAGCCGGCATTTTGCTTCCAGCCTTTTGATTTGATCACTTCATTCTGTGGAATAGGGTACCAGTTCATTTTAGGCGCATACACCCTGTTCTCTACCACTACCGGTACATAGGTGAATACACCGGCATCTGATCTGGTGATCTGTACACCACGCAGCGGTGTACCAAAAAAGTTACCACCTTCTTTCCAGCGGCGTACATCCCAGGAGCGGTGTTCTTCAAAGGCCAGTTCAATGCGCCTTTCATTCTGGATCCGCTTGCGCATTTCCGTTTGGGATAAACCCGGATCAATACCCAGTTGTTTGGATCTTGTGCGTACTCTGTTCAAGTATAGCAGGATATCTGTATTGGTGGGATCTGATTCATTCAGTGCTTCCGCATAGTTGAGATAGATCTCTGCGAGGCGGAATAAAGGCCATGCATGTATCTTAGTCGTGTTCGTTACGAGGTTCACATCTTCGGCCACATTCTTGCGCAGGTAGTATCCTGTTTTAGTGGCTTTATCTACACCTCTTCCATCGCGGCCACCTGTCCATGCTTCCACAGGCCTGCCTTTCCAGGCGGCAGCATTGAGCAGGATGGTTTGTGCCAGCCGATCGTCACGATTGGCGTAAGGAGCTGCGGCGTGTGCTGGGTTATTCCAGTTAAAGGCAGAGCCGTCTTTCATCTCATAGGCGTCTACGAGATTCTGGGAAGGGGTGGTACCACTCTGGCCCTGATCATATCCAACGGGATAGTTATTACGCTCAAAACCATTGGCTGCACCATAACGGCGGGCAAGGATCAACTCCGTGTTGCCGATACTGTTATACAGACCAGGATAACTGGCTAAGAGGGTATAAGCGTTTAGGTCTATCACTGCCTTTGCAGCGGTTGCTGCTTTGGCCCACTTAGTCACATCCGTCGGTTTTACATCTGTCAGATCATCCGGTTGCAAATACAGCGGACTGGCAGCATATAACAGCACACGGCTCTTCAGGGCCAGTGCAGCGCCTTTGGTGATCCTTCCGGACGCATTGGCATCATTGGCTATCCTGCCGGGGAAGATGTTCAGCTTGCCGGCAGCAGAATCACATTGTGCAGCAATGAACTGAATACATTCATCCAGTGAATTCCTTTGAATATCTGATAGTTGATCATCGAGGCTCAGCACTTTGGTGATCAGTGGTACACCGCCATATCTTTTCACCAGTTCAAAATAGCAGTAAGCTCTTAAGAAGGTGGCTTCAGCTTTCCATCTTACCAGGTCGGTGATCCTGTTCTGGTATTCTGTTTGATTGGCAGGGTCCAGTCTTAATGCATCCAGGTTTACCCTGTCTGCATTCTCCAGGAACAAATTGTTCCGCCTGATGCCCTGGTAGAAAAAGCTCCAGGTATCATCCGGGTTAGAGAAACCGTTCCAGCTACCGTTGTTGAAACGTTGGATGGTGGCACTTTCCAATGTGTGTTCTGCATCATCGGTAGCAGCATCCAGCATGGCGCCATTGATCCTGTCGAAACCATCCGGGAGCCAGGCATAAGAACCGTTGATGAACCTTTCTGTGTAAGCATATGATGCAAACACTTGCTGTTCCGACAGTAAGGTGCCGATCTGCCTGTCCAGATAATCTTTTTTACAGCCGAACTGCATGAAGAGCATGCATGTTAGAAGGATGACCGCCTGTAGTTTATATTTCATAATTCGAACTGTTTAAATTTTAGAACTCCACTTTAATACCTGTGCTAACAGAACGGAGGGAAGGATAACCGGCTAATGCTTCCGGGTCCATACCTTTCACTTTATCTATAGAGAACAGGTTATTACCTGTAACATACACGGATGCCTGTTGCAGTTTTATCCTGTTGATCAATGCGGCAGGTAAAGTGTATTTGATCTCCAGCGCACGCAGTTTCATAAATGCACCGTTACGTTGCCAGAAATCAGAGAACCGGTAGTTGTTATCATTCGCACTGGTAGTAAGGCGGGGATAGGTGGCGGTAGTAGCCGTTTCAGGCGTCCATCTGCCTAAAGCTATTTCAGAAACGCCGGCGTTCTGCTGAAAAGCCCATACGCTGGGACCATTGAGATAAACACTTCTGTTACCCACACCCTGGAAGAATGCTTCCAGTTCAAACTGGCGGTATGCGAGGCCCAGTTTAAAGCTGTAGTTCAATTCCGGTATGCTGGATTTGCCCAGTGCCGTGTAATCGTAGATATCTATCAACTTATCATTATTCTGGTCTTTGTATTTGATATCGCCGGGTTTTACCTGTCCGAACTGCGGAACAGGAAGACCTGCTTTCAGTTGACCATCATTTTCAAAATCAGCTGCCTGATAAAGGCCGTCTGATCTTAATCCGAAAGGTTGTCCTACTGCGCGGCCTGTTTGTTTCAGGTAAGCGTAAGGTTGTGCGGCTTCAGACATTTCCAGGATCTTGTTGCGGGAGAACATCACCATACCTTCCAGTGAGTAATGGAAAGATTTAGCGGTATTGCTGTGGTATCCCAGCATGGCTTCAAAGCCGCTGTTCTTTACCTTGCCTATGTTCAGGGAGGGCAATGCCGCGCCTAAAAAGGCGGGCACAGCACCATCCGGGGTTGCAGGTATATCGTAACGTTCTTCTGTAAATACATCGAGTGCAAAGTTCCAGCGGTTACGCAGTGATCCGTCCACCCCAAAATTGGCGGTACGTTTCTTTTCCCAGGTTACATTGGGATTAGCGAGACTGCCTTCTGCCATACCACCTACGCCGTTATTGGCATTGCCGAAATTGTATCCACCCGTCATGAAATAATACTGATCATACATGAACCGTTGTCCACCGATCTGATCGTTCCCGCTCTTGCCGTAAGAAGCCCTGATCTTCAGGAAGCCATCTTTGAATGCAGAACGGAGGAAAGCTTCATCGGAGATGTTCCATCCCAGTGATACAGCGGGGAAGAAACCATACCGTGCAGATGCAGGGAAGTTATCCGTTCCCATCAGGCTGGCGGCAAACTCTGCGGTGTATTTCTTTCTGAAAGTATAAGTAGCCCTTCCTGCATAGTTTAAGTAAGCATAGGGAACATTGTTGCCCGCTATTACATATTTATCCTGCAGGTACATGGCCATGGCGCTGATATCATGTTCACCAAATGTTCCGCTGTAGTTCAGGTTGAACCGTACATTAGAGCGCCTCCACTGCGTACCATATCCTTCGGATGGTGTGAGCGGCGTGTTCTGGCCGATAGCAGTATATACCGTATCGCCATTGGGGTTTTTGCTCATACTTTGCATGGCGAAGGTCCTGTTCTTGGTAGAAGTGCCTGCAAAGAAATTACTGAAGGCAGCAGTACCTTCTGCATATAAACCTTTCAGCAGAAAATCCAGCTCATGGCGCAGGGTAAAGATGCCCTGGAAATTACGGTTGTTATTGCTATACAAACCAGTGCTCAACACGGTGGCTACTGGATTTTTATAAACAGAAGAACCACCATATTCGTTCTTAGGTGTGTATACAGGAAACGCGTTGGGAGGTGTGATATTGAGCATCTCAAATAACTGCGCAGCGGTAGTACCATTCAGTGAAGAACGGTCTTCGATCCTGCCACCCATGTAGAGGGAAGCCGTCAGTCTTTTGGTGACAGCAATATCTACGTTCGTTCTGAAGTTGTATTTGAGGAAGCGGGAATTGGTATTCTGTTTCCTGTCTTTATCCGTATTCCTGTACATGCCTTCGTTGGTGAGTGCATTCAGCAATACAAAGAAGTGAATGCCTTTGCTGCCACCTCTGAAGTTCAGATCAAAGTTCCGGATAGGGGTGCTGCCGCGTAATACTTCCTTATACCAGTCTACATCCGGGTGGAAATAAGGATCGTTGCCGAGGCGGTATGCTTCCAGGTCTGCATCACTATACCGGAGGGGTTTATTTTCATTGGCCAGCGCTTCATTATACAGGTGTGCATAATCGTAAGAACCTAAAGGGTTCTGTACATCTGTGAAACTTTGCCAGCCGGTTTGTGCACTGAAGTTTACACGTGTTCTTCCTTCAACGCCTTTTTTAGTGGTCACCAGCAATACGCCGTTTGCGCCGCGCATGCCATATAATGCCACTGCAGAAGCATCTTTCAGCAGGGAGATGGTTTCTACTTCTTCTGCTACCAATTGATCGAAGGGAGCTTCAAAACCATCCACGATCGTTAACAGTGCGCCACTCCTGTAAGAGCTAGAACCTCTTGCATATAAGGACGGTGCATCATATCCTGGTTCGCTGCTGCCCTGCATCACGGTTAATCCGGCGATCCTTCCATATAAGCCATTGCTTAAAGAAGGTGCAAAGGTTTTTTGCAGATCGTTGCCGGTTGCGGAAGAAATAGCAGCGGTTGTTTTTTTATAAGGTTGTGTGCCGTAGGCAACAGGTATAGTATCGTTCTTCTGGCCATACACTATTGCCGGTAAACAGGTGATGAGAAATGCAGCACAGCTACGCATTATGTTCATGCTATATTATTTTCCAGTTTTTTATTAATTACCAGCCGGGATTTTGTACCAGGTAGCCTTTGAATATTTCTCCGCTGGGGAAAGGATGCAGGTACTCCCTGTTGTTCCACACGCGGTTTTCAAATACCACCGGCAGCCAGGCAGATTCTGTTGTATTGCCGGGGATAGCCGTGATCTTCAGTCCGTAGAAAGCACCTTTCATTACACCTTCATCTCCAGCGATCAGCCAGCGGCGGATATCCCAGAAACGATGTTCTTCAAAGGCGAGTTCTACTGTACGTTCATTCCTTACGCGTTTACGGAATTCTTCTTTGGTGAGCCCGCGGGGCAAAGCCGGCATGTCCACTCTTTTCCTTACTTCATCTACCGCAGCATACGCTTCTTCAGGAGGAGCATTACCTGCTTCATTCAAAGCTTCTGCATAGTTGAGGTATACTTCTCCCAATCTGAACACTACCCAGTTGATGATAAAGGTGGGCGTGCCGGTTGGTGGCAGGTCCCGGGGAATACCTTTGAGCATCCAATGGCCGCCTCTGCAATAAGTATTATGCGGAGCACCGTAGAGGGATATTTTTCCGACAGCGTTATTCCATACATCACCGTGTGCTACGATGGTTTGCCTGAAGCGGGGATCTAATTCGCTGTATTTTTTCAGGAGGTCATTACCACCGGCAGCATTCCAATCCTGCGGTGTGCCGTCTTTCTTTTCATAGTACTTTACAAAGTTCAGCGGAACGGATACACCGCCATCCTGCCAGCTGGTACCAGCCCATGCAGGAAGGATCACCTGGAAGGGGCGTGCGCCTCTTCCCCAGCCGCCGTAAGCTTTGCTGGCCAGGATCACTTCTTTGTTATCAGGCAACGTCCACATCATTTCATAATTGCGGGCAGCGCCATATTCTTTTACGAGGCCAAGACCATTTGCGGCAGCCCAGTCCAGCGTTGCTTTGGAGGCATCTGCTGCTTTCTGCCAGCGGGTTGCATCATAATTGCCGTAGCAGATGAGTTTATTGTTAGTGCCGAAGTCTATGTAAGGGGTGGCTGTATTGAAAATCGGACTGGCCGCATATAATAATGTTCTTGATTTCAATGCCAGCACCGCGCCTTTTGTGGCTCTGCCCAGCATAGCAGCAGCTTGTGCAGAAGGTAAAAGGTCCAGGGCTGCATCACAATCTTTTATGATGAAGTCGATACATTCTTCCAGTGAACTGCGGGGGATGAGGATCTCATCATCTGCATTCAGCCGTTTATCTACGATGGGTACACCACCATAACGTTTAACAGTTTCGAAGTAGAGCAGGGCACGCATGAAAAACGCTTCGCCTTTCACTTGTTTTTTAAACTCTTCCGTAGCACCGGGTACACCGTCTGTTCTTTCCAGCAGGATATTACATCTCCTGATAGCCTGCCAGCGGGAATTCACTCTTTCGTCTTCATCCCAGATGATGTTGTTGTTTGGAATAACACCTGTGTTCCAGCCTTGTGCATTAGTCCAGGTGTTAGCCATGTCTCCCTCATCACAGGCGGCTGCCAGGATGCCTCCGTTCAGGCGGCGTTCCAATGCACCGCTTAATGGATATCCGTTAGGAATAGAAGCCTGGTAAGTACCAGCCACAAATGTTTCCGTTTGCGTCATGCTGGAAAAAATGACATCTTCGGTGATATCCACTCCTGGTGGTTTTTCCAGGTAATCCTTGTTGCAGGAAAGGAAAATGACTGATAGAAAAAGAATAGTTCTTTTCATGATCGCTGATTAAAATTTTATATTAACACCGATGTTATAAATCTTCTGTAAAGGGTAAGCTGTGATCTCCGTATTGCCACCGGCAGAAGGAGATTCCGGATCAAACTCTTTCGCATCACTCCAGGTGAAAAGGTTGGCGCCATTGGCATACATGCGTACGCCGTTCAATCCCCAGCGGCGCATGAGCACACCACGGAAAGTGTAACCGATCTCTGCGTTCTTGAGGCGCAGGTAACTGGCGTCTTTCGTCCAGAAATCAGATTCCTGGAAGTTATGATCTGTATTACGGTTGGGGTTCATAGATAAACGGGGGAAACTGATAGGCAGGCCCTGGTCATACCGTTCCTGCGTCCAGCGGTCCAGGATGTTTTCTTTCGCGCTTTCCTGTCCGTTAATGAAAGGCCATAATGCGCGGCCGAAATACTGCATGGAAACATTCGCTGCGCCCTGGAACAATACGGTAGCATCAAATCCTTTAAAATTACCGCCGAAGGAGATGCCGAATATTTTCTCGGGGATGTTGGCGTAACCAATGGGCACTCTGTCGTCTACATTGATCTTGCCATCGTTATTCACATCTATGTATTTCAGATCACCGGGCTGGATCTTGTTGTTATTCCATTGGCTTACCGGGCGTTTGGGATCATTCACTTCGTCCCATGTATTATAGAAGCCATCTGTGAGCAGGCCCATGAACTGGCCGGCAGCGTTACCTGTGGTATTTTGATACGCGTATGTTTTAGGGGCTTCATCCATGAACAATATTTTGTTACGTGCAAAAGTGTAATTGGCTTTTACCCAATAGCTGAAAGCATTCACTTTTCCTTTGTAACCTATTTCTCCTTCAAAGCCGGCATTCTTCATACGGCCAAGGTTATACGCCGGCAGGTCTGCACCCACAATGGTAGGAATGGTACCGCGGTTAGCGAGGATGTTATTACGGTTTTCCAGGAAGATATCTCCTACAAAGGTCAGCTTGTCCTGGAAGAGGTTTATTTCAAGGCCGAGGTTGCTCTTTTTAGCCCGTTCCCAGGTGAGTAATGGGTTGCCGATCTTGTTCTCTACAGAGCCGCCATACGACTGGTAATTCTGCCCTACAGTGCCATAGTAATAATTGCCGCTGTAACCATAGGAAGAAGGGAGGTAGAGGAAACGTTGTCCGCCTATCTTATCATTCCCTGTTTCACCATATGAACCACGGATCTTCAGGTAACTGATCACGGTATTGGCAGGGAAGAATTTTTCCTGTGAGGCTACCCATCCGAGAGAGATGGCAGGGAATAAACCGAAACGTCTTCCTTTATCAAAGTTCTCTGTACCGTTGTATCCCATGTTCACTTCCGCGAGATAACGGTTATCGTAATTATACGTTACCCTTCCTACCAAACCCTGGTAAGCATTGGGCACAAGTAAAGTAAGGTCTGGTGAATAATATTTGCTTTGGTTGTATAATACGAGGCCGGTAAAAGTATGCCTGCCAAAAGTACGGGAGTAGTTGATACCTGCTTCTGCATATATGCGCCTGTTCTTGGCCATGGCTTCAGCGAAACCCAGCGGGCCTTCTTCCCCTTGTGGAATGAAACGCACGCTATCCTGACTGCTGAGGTCCTTCATGGCAATGTAATACGGGATCTCTTTAGAGCGGGTAATAGCCTGGCTGTAGAAGATATCATAAGCTACGGTTCCATATACAGAGAGCCCTTTGGTAATGAAGTCCAGTTCATGGTTCAGGCGCACGGAGCTGTTCAGATTGCTTCTGAATTGCTGATAGTAACCTGCGCTGAGTAAGGTCCAGAAAGGATTCACCACGGAGGTCTGACCTTGCAGGCGAATTACTTTGCCATCTATTAATCCGGGAGAACCCAGTGGGTTTGTCCAGGAGATATCGCGCCAGATGGTGGCAGCAGAGTTACCGGGATAGTTCCTGTCTTCTATCTGCGCAGCCATTTGCACATTGGCGGTAAAACGTTTGGTGATGGTGAAGTCCAGGTTGGAACGGAAATTATAACGCGTGTTCTTTGCGTTTGTACTGAAATCAGGACTTAGTTCAGAGTACTTATATATTCCCTGCTGGTTAAGATAACCTGCGGAAATAAAATACTGTACACGATCACCGCCACCACTGATGTTGAGGTTATGTTGTGTTTGCATGGAATAATCCCGCAGGAAGATGTCCATCCATCTTGTGTTAGGGTGGAAGATGGGATCAGAGCCTGTTTTGTAAGCTTCAATATCTGCTTCGCTGAACCTGGGATTGTAAGGAGAACCTGTGATATAGGTGTCGTTCTTCAATGCTTCGTTGTACAGGCGGGAATAGTCGTAACTATCCAGATAGTCCGGCAGGAGGGTGGGTGTTTGAAAGGCCACGTTGCCTGTGTAACTCATGGAAGGCGGTGATCCTTTTTTTCCTCTGCGTGTGGTGATCAGGATCACACCGTTTGCACCTCTTACGCCATAGATGGCGGTGGCGGATGCATCCTTGAGAATGCTTACGGATTCTATTTCATTCGGATCAATGCTATTGTATTCCGGGCGTTCAATACCATCTATCATGATGAGTGGGTCCGCGCTACCATTGAAGGTACCTGTACCACGGATCCTGATGGTGGATTGATCACTGCCCGGTTCGCCGCTGCGTTGCACAGCTATCACACCAGGCAGCATGCCCACCAGTAGATTGCTCACGTTGGCCTGTGGTCTTTGCAGCAGTTCTTTTGTGCCGATGGAAGAGATGGCAGCTGTTACGCTGATCTTCTTCTGCTTTCCGAAACCTACCACCACTACTTCATTCATAGGGTCTGTAAATACCTGCAGGCGAACGTTAAAATTCTTTCTGCCGCTAACGGTTAAGTCCTGTGTGAGGTAACCGATATAAGAAAAGGTAAGTGTGGCAGAGGAAGGTGCTTTAATGCTGAAGTTACCTTTGTCGTTAGTGATGGTACCGTTGCTGCTGTTCTTTATCCGGATGTTCACACCGGGTAATGGTTCGCCGGCAGCGGATGTAACAGTACCTGTTATCAGCGTGTCTGCCACAACAGGCGCAGCGGTGAATGTTTTTTCTTTCGCTTTCACCACTACATTGTTATCTACAATGCTGTACGTTAATGGCTGACCGCTGAAACAAATGTCCAGCGCCTGTTTCAGGGAAGCATCCTGCACATTCACATTAACGGTTTTGGCTGTTTGCAGTGTTTCTTCTGTGTACACGAAGAGATAACCTGTTTGTTTCCGGATATCCTTAAATACTTTATCCAGCGGTGCATCTTTGTAGACCAGTGTTATTTTTACCTGTGCAATGCTCATGGCCGCCGCCTGCATGCAGAACAGGAATAACAACAGGAACATAATGGGCATAGGTTGGCCCGAAACTTTGTAGAAAGTTTTCAATTTCATCTGTCTTGTTTAAGTATTTTTTTTTGAGATCTACGGCAGTACGGTGATCTTCCTTCCTTCTGTTCTGAAACGGGCGCCTCCCGTCATTTCAAGCGTTTTAAGCACTTTTGTGATGTCTGCATTCCTGGAGATAGTACCTGTGAAATGATGCGTAGGTTGGCCTTCATACACAATGTCCAGGTCATACCATCTTTCCAGTTGTTTCATCACAACAGCAATCTTTTCGCCGCTGAAATGGAAGTAGCCATTTTTCCAGGCCACCTGTTCTTCCACATCCACCTGCCGTACTTTGATGTTCTTATTGCCGGATAATACAGCGGCCTGTTGCCCGGGCGCTAATACTACAGACTGTTCCTGCAGTGTTACGCGTACAGCGCCTTCCAGCAAAGTTGTTCTGATGTTGGCTTCATCTTCATAAGCCTTGATATTAAAATGTGTACCCAGTACGGTTACTTCCATTCCATTCACCGTGGCAATGAATGGACTGAGTTTATTTTTTGCTACTTCGAAGTAGGCTTCGCCAGTTAGTTCAACGCGGCGTTCTTTTCCTGAAAATTCAGTAGGGAAGCGGAGGGAAGAGGCTGCATTCAGCCATACTTTACTGCCGTCCGGTAATACTACCTGGTATTCTCCACCCCGTGGTGTTCTGATGGTATTATATAAAGTAATGCTAGATGTGGTGGTTTGCTGATCGTAGACCAACTCCCCTTCATCCTGTTTAACAATATTGGTATGCCCCTGCATGGTGAGCTTTCCTTTCTGTGCATCGTCCAGCGTAATGCTGCTGCCATCTGCCAGGGTGAGGATCGCTTTTTTGCCACCCGGAACAATGGGTGTTTGTTTTGCTATAACCGGTGTTTCCTTTTTGGCGGAAGGCTTCAGCAGGTAAAAGGTAGCGGCAGTTCCCAGCAATACCACCACGGAGGCTGCTTTGAACCAGGTACGCCTGTAAACGGGAATGATCACTGTTGCTGTTGTCAATCCTGCCTTTTGGAAGATCCGTTGTTTCATCTGATCAGCCAGTGCGTTCTTCTCTTCTATGCTGCGTTCTGCCAATACATCCGCTCTGTCGTCAAAGGCATCGTAATACTCTTCCACGAATTGTTTTTCCTTTTCGGTGCTTTGGCCGGAAAGGTAATTCCTGATGAGATTGATAAACGATTTCTTCATACCATCTTGTACCGGGAAATGTTAAAACTCCCAAAAAAAAGAAAAATAATTTTAGTGATGTACGCTGGAAGCTACAATCAGCAGCAGCTGAATGGCAATATGGGCGTGGAGACTTTGCACTGCGGTACCCAATTGATTCTGAACGGTTTTCTGAGAGATGTTCAGTTGTAAGGCGATCTCTTTGGTAGAGCGTTCCTGTTCAAAATGAAGTAAGAATATTTCACGGCGTTTACGGGGAAGTTCTTCCATCCAGGCGTGGATGATACGGGAGAGTTCTTTTTCCCTGATCTTCCCGTCTGCATTTAAATAAGATATGATAACAGATTCAAAGGGATCTGTAAATGCGTCTGTTGTGCTGCGTTTGTTAATGAGTTTCAATACCTGGAAACGTACGGCAGTATGGAGGTAGGCACCCAGGTTCTCTATGGCCAGTGTTTCCCTTCTCGTCCACAGATCTGTAAACACATCCTGTACCACATCCTTGCATTGATCTTCATTCCGCAGCCTTTTATAAGCTGCATTATATAAGGACTCCCAGTAGCTTGCATAGAGCGTTTCAAATGCTTCTGCATTACTCTGAGACAGTAACTGCAACAGGTGTTGTTCGTTATATGTTGGTATAGCAGCCAAGGTGGTTGAATGATTACACTGTAAAAGTAGTGGTAAAAGACAATGCAGTTTTTTGGAATGATATTTATTAACGCGGATTTAATAAAGATAGAAAAAAGGCCGGTAAAAACTACCGGCCTGAAAAAAAAGAACATTCACACGACAACTTCCACCCCTCTGAACTGATCTGCTTCGGGGTGTCCACCCGGTTTATACCGTTGGGTATCTTTTTCGTACCATGATTTATGGCCCTGGATCATCAGGTTATTATGATGGATGAATTCTTTTACTTTCTCGTTATGGATGCCAAAGTGCGGCATATGGTTGCAGAGGTTGATGTATTCGTCTACATCCGCCTGGTGGATCCTTACGGCTTCTGCAAATGCTTCTTCCCGGGATATTTTATATTCATGCTGCACTACCATGATGATGTTCATAATGTCTTTATCTTCTTCTTTCCAGATAGAGAAGTAATCATTACACCAGGCTACGATGCGGCAGGTGAGGTCCGCCAGGCGGCGCATGAGCGGATGATAGATCACTTCCCTGGGGAAGGTGTATCCTATCACTACTTCCGCAAATGAAACCAGGGGATATACATCTACTGCTTTCATACGGATCTCCATGTATTCGCGGAGGCTGGGGGAGTGGAGTCTTGCTTTAAAGGGCGCTTCTTCCACCATACCCTGCACATATTCTCCCATGCTGTTGGAAAAGCGGGCCAGCCAGTTAGTGGGCATGAATTGCGCGAATGAATCCCGCATGGCGGCCAGTTGCCAGAAGATGGCATTTTCTTCTTTCAGGGGTGGTGCACCTATCAGGATATCTTCCACCCGGTGTTTTAATCGTTTTAACTGGTCAATGGTACAGTGTTCATGGTAATCATCAAAGGCAATGCCCCAGAGGGAATTCATGTTTAAGGGAGTTAGCCTTTCCCGGCTGGCCAAAGGAAAGAAACGCGCAGTGATATGCCCTAAGCGGGTCTTTTCGTACTTGCGCTTAATGTCTTTAGGTATACAGTCATAGGAATGCAGCAACCAGGTATTGATCTCTTCTTCCAGCTCGTCAACATAGGGACTGATCAGATCCGGCCATGGGTAGTGCAAACGTGGACGTTCTTGTAGATCTTGGTGCATTTGACATAGTTTACGCGTGATGAAATTCTGGCTATAAACTAGATTGGAGAATTAAATTTAGTAAATCCCGGTTAACAATTGCTTAACATTAACATGTGGGCGTTTCAATTGTTAATACGATGTATATTGAATAAATTAATATAATAGATTGAGGTGCTTAATTCGTTTATATTCATAAATAATAATGATATATTAAACAAGTATGAAATAATAATAAAGAAATGTATTTTACTTCGGCAGGAAAGTAAATATTAGTTAATACTACATGTGACGAAAGGACGCACATGAACCACCATATATCATGATCAGTGTCACCGCTGCCATACAGCAAATTGCGGCTTGCCGAACCAGCTGGGGTACAGAGAGTTTACCATTGGAACAAGCTGTGGGCCGTGTATTAGCTGAGCCAATAACAGCCGACCGGGATTATCCTCCCTTTAACCGTTCCCTTCGTGATGGATTTGCCATCCGCATCAGTGATTATCTCAGTGCCAAAAAGAAACTCTTTCCCATCAGTTCCAGTGAGGAGATCTTGCCGGGTCATGTGATCAGGATCCAGAACGGCGCCATCCTGCCGGCGGAAATGGATGCGGTGATAGGAGCGGAGGATGTGGAAGAAAAGAACGGAAATGTATCTGTTTCCAATAATCATATCAGGGAGTATCAGCATGTTATCCGGAAAGGAGAGAATGCACGGGCGGGCGATAGCATGCTGGAACCGGGCTGCCGTTTGCAGTTTCAGCACCTGGGGCTTTTAGCGTCGCTGGGTATGCAACACATTACCGTTTACCGCCCGCCGAAAGTAGTGATCATTTCTATGGGAAGTGAATTACGGGTATCCGGTGCTACGGTGAATGAAGAGCAGTTGCGGGAAACCAACAGTTATACCTTTACCGGTTTACTGGCGCAATATGGCATTCCTGTAACGTCCAGCCTGGTGGTATCGGAAGAGGCTTTTGAACAGGCGGTCACCGATTCGCTGGATGCAGACCTGTTATTGATCAGTGGTGGTTTAACGACGGTGGATTCCTCGGTACTGCCCAGGATATTGCAGGATTGCGGAGTGGAGCAGGTGTTTTTCAGGGTGCGGGCAATACCCTGCAAGCCGTTCTGGTTTGGGTATAGTCCTACCAAAACAAGGGTGATGTTATTTCCGAAAAATGTTTTCTCCGTACAGGCAGGCGCCAAGTTATTCCTGGAATCGTATATCCGTGCCTGCTGGAACCTGCCCATGGTAAAACCATGGCTGCTGCCTTTCCTTGATTACAAAGCGGCGGTGCATACATTAGATGAAATAGTACCTGCTGTACTAACGAATAAAAATGGTCTAAGAGTCAGAGCAACACCTGCATCCGGTGCCGGAGATATCACTGCGGCGGCCCAGACGGATGGTATTTTTCTGCACAGCACAGATACAGGAAACCTTGAACCAGGTTCACTCGTTCCCTTTTATCCATGGGTAGATAATTCTTAGTTATTTAAACAAACGGATCTTCATACTCAATCCAAAATTGCCATCCACATTGGATTTAATACCGGCTGTTTGTGATGTATAAGATGCCTGTACTTCCACGGTGTTCTTGAACTGGAACCCAACACCAGCCGTAAAGCTTTTGCTGGTATGGTACATGGCAAACAGGCTGGCGAAACCCTTAGCCAGTTTCACATTACCACCGATGTCAATAATACTCTTATAACCTCTTACAGCGCGGAAAGCTACCATTGGTTCAAAGGAATTGATCTGCTCGTGATTGGTACCTATCTTATAACTCGCTGCAGCATAGAAGGTAGAAGTATTACGCGTTTCCACATCGTTCTTATTCTGGAACATGCTCACCATATTAGGCATGGCAGCCTGCAAAGTGAAACGTTCATTCACATACGTTAGTCCGAAATCAGATTCGAAGAAGTTATCCCGGCTGTTATAGAGCGGAAGGGAGGGATCATCCATATCGCCGATCACTTTGGAAGGGATGGCCCGTTTATTATCCAGCGCCATGGTTAAACCCAGGTGGAGGTATTCATTCTTTGCTTCATTCAGTGCCACGTGATAAGCATAGGTAACACCCACCCGCGTGCGGTTGAGGATACCTGCCTGGTCATTGAATATCGTAAGCCCAACGCCCATTTTTTTATCTATCTGGTAGTCTGCCGTGATCAGTTTCGTAACAGGGCCATCCTTTACTTCCGTCCATTGCTTGCGGTAGCTGATGTTTACGTTAAGCCCTGTGTCTATCCCCGCCATGGCAGGGTTGCCCAGGAAAGGGTTGAGAAAGTACTGGGAAGCCAGCGGATCCTGCTGGGCATTGCCATTACCAAAGTGTTGTGCTTTTGTGATCACTGGTAACAGTGCCGGTAAAAGTATCAGGGAGAGTTTGTAGAAATATGTTTTCATCCGGTATAGGATTTAATAGGTTTATCTGTTGCGGTCTCTGATCAGGGTAATAGTGCCTTTGAATAAGTTGAGTCCGGCCCCGAAGTCTATCACATAGAAGTAAACACCTTCTGAGAGTAATTCTCCGCTGGACGTTTTGCCATCCCATTCGTTGCTGTAATTCCGTTTATAATAAACTACACGGCCGGAACGGTCCAGGATGCGTACTTCATTATTACCATGCGCGGGGAGGTTGCGGATGATCCATTTGTCGTTCTTCCCATCTCCGTTAGGGGTAACGAGGTTGGTGGCTTCCACGTGGTTAGTCACCTCGTATACGTCTGCTACCACTATCAGGAAAGACTTTTCCAGTGTACCGCCAACGGCATCTGTACATCTTACGCGGATGAAGTAGTTCTCTTTTGTTTCATAGTCAAATACCTCCTTGGCCTTCAATGCATTGCCGGTGATGGTGAAGGAGTTATTATCGGTATCATCTGCTCCTTCTGCGAGGGCATAGGTACATACGCCGGATGCAGGATCTGATGCAAATGAGCCGATCACCTGGCCTATAGCATTGTTCTCATGAATGTGCGTGATATCTAACTGAAGGAGGGTTGGTATCTGGCCTGCCCTTGCCAGGGTGACCTGTAGTAGTATGGTAAAAGCCATTAATACAAGCACTTGTACCATTTTTTGCGGTAAAAATGTTTTCATCAGGATAGGTTTTTTTGATGTATAGGGCTGCGAATGGGACCCCTATTCCAGGTGTCCCACGTTTAGGAACAAATATATTAAATATTTATATCAATAAACAAAATAAATATATGTACTGAAGGCAGAGAGGTGGATTTTATTTTTGAGAATGGCAGTATTTGTTCCTAGAGAGGATATTAATATCTGCTTTTTGTAAAGGATATCTCATAGCAATACCGGCTCTTAGAACGGATACCCAATAGCAATATTCAAGATCAAATTCTCCTTCCGCCAATCCGGGTCTCCAAAGGCGATCTGTTTGAATACCCAGCGTTCTTTTTCCGGCAGCCAGGGTTTGCGGAGCGGGAAGGCGATATCGAACCGGATCAGGAGGATGGAGGCATCTATCCGGATACCCAGACCGGTACCCACCGCAAGTTCTTTCAGGAAGCGGTTGGTTTTGAACACCTTCAGTTCCTGTGATGTAGAGTCTGTTTTCCCCAGCCAGATATTACCGGCGTCTACAAAAGCAGCAAATTCTACCAGTTTGCCGGGTTTATATCGTAGCTCGGAATTGCCTTCCAGTTTGATATCTCCTGCGGCATTGGCCAGTAACTTGTTTGTGAGAGTACTGGTATCCTTGAAAGAACCCGGGCCTAAGGTACGGGCGCGGAATGCACGCAAACTATTACTTCCTCCATTAAAGAACTGTTTCACAAAAGGCATGGTGATGGAATTACCATAGGCAATACCATAACCGGCAAATAAGCGGTTCACCCAGCGGAAGTTATCGGATAGTTTGAAATAGTGACGGCCGTCTATAGAGAACCGCAGGTACTGAGAGAAGTCGTTATTGACGATGGTCTTATTTCCTTCCGGCTGTTTTTTAGCAAAGAGGCCTACCAGGTTCCCGGCTATATCCGTATTAAAATAAGCATAGAAGCTGTGATACTTTTCAGGGGACTGGTTATTATAAGTTAATGTATAATTACTTCCCAGGATGAACTGTTTGGAAATGGATTGTGCCAGTGCCGGGTCCAGTGCTTTTTGAATCTTGAATTCATCCGATTCGCTGGATGGCAGTACATATGTAATAGCCACCGGGTACAATGCATGATCCAGGAATTTGGTTTGCTTCCATATATAACCGTATTGCAGGTTGAATGCGTTCAGGTTATATAAGTTAGGCCTGCTCAGCATTTCATATCCAATGCTGAACCGTGTTCTGGGTACATAAGGTGTACGGGGATTGAACCGGATAACAGGGGTGAAGAAGCGTGGCACCGTAAGTGCAACTTCTGCATTGAGGCTATACGCATTCGTTGATACCTGCGTTGTTTTGCCGCCTACCTGCGTTTCAAATCCTCCTCCGAGTGAGACCTCCAGCAAATTAGCCTTATGTTGAAAGTTCCTGTTCTTAGCAGAAATCTTCAATTGCGATCCTACAAAACTGTTGGATTTGGAGGTGCCGGATATTTCTGCCTGTAGCGAACGTTTAGGGTAGGGGGTTAGGAAGAAGCGTGCATAGAGCAGGCTGCTGTCCCGCGCCGGCCTGAAGTTGCCCCGCACGAATTTGAAGGTGCCCAGGTTCACCAGTCTTTGCAAAGTGATGTTGTGCGAACTTAACCTGTACATACTATCCCTTTGCAAGAACACCGTTCTGTCAAACACGATCGGTTTAAACAAAGAGTCCGGATCTATGATCGTGAAGTTGTGGTATTGTACGCCCTGGCTGAATTGCTGTGCGCTGTCTTTTGCCAGGTCATAGTTGGTGAAGAGTTCCACGTTCTTCATGTAATATTGGCGGAGTGCAGTGGGTGGTGTTGTTTTTTTGATGGCGAGGTAAAGGTCTACCTGTTGTTTTCCCAGTGAACTATCTATGCGTACGAGTAAATAATCAGGCGTGAAGTAATAGAACCCGTTCTCCTTCAGGAAATCATGGATCCTTTCTCTTTCTTCTACTATTTTATCAAGGCTGTAATTAGCGCCGGGTTTCAATACTGTTTTTCCGGTGGTAAGCATGATGTGATGACCTAACAAACCGGTATCTGTATCAAACCGCACGCGGCGGATGGTATATCGTACATCAGGTGTGGCGGTGAAAGTAATGCTTGCTTTCTTTTTGCCTTTGTTTTTTATTTCGTGTTCAGTTTCTGCATTGAAATAACCATTGTCTTCCAGGTAGCTGGTGAGGATATCATCTGTTCTCTCTACTTTCACCTGGCTCAGCAGCACCGGGGCTTCTCCCCATTTCTTACGCAGCAGGTAGTTCAATCCTTTTCCTTTAGGTTCATTGCCCAGATTGTACAGCCATAGTTTCATGGGCATGCCCAGGAACTTACGATTCGGCAAAGGCCTGATCCGTTCTTCCATGCCGGTTTTAAGTATGCTGTAATCCTTCGGCTTCTTCTTGTCTGCCCACTTTACATCTGCGCCTGTATACAACTTGTCTCCCTCCGGTACTGTACGTGTTGTAGAGCATGCTGCGAGGAACAGGATGCTTATTACAAATGGTATGTATCGTGCTGATCTGATCATGATGCTATTACTTATTCTCCTTACGGATGCGTTCCGTTTTCTTTTCTTTCGGTGTTTTCTTAAATATTTCCCTGAACTCGTTATAATCCATTACCAGCATAAAGGTGAGGCCGGTCTCAACGATCTGGCCCTGGATCACGGTTTCCGTGAGGTTGCGCTGATAGGCCCTTACGCGGTAACGGCCATCTTTTGTTAAGGTATATTCTGCGGATACATCCCCAATGATGGAGCTGGCATTCTGGTTCTGTGTTTGTGCACCGGAAATACCAATGTTGGATCCCACGCTTACGGTTAAACGATCACTGAATAAACGTTTGGATACATCCACTTTTAAATTGGTGCTTTCTGTTCTGCTGCCCTGGTCATTGTAAGCATTTTCACTCTGCATATCGAAGTTCACATCAAAACCTTTGATGAGGCTGCCCGCAAGGTTGTTCAGCTGCTGGGAAACGATCTTGCTCACACTTTTCCGGGCAATATCTTCTGCAGCACTGCCGCTTTTACTATCCAGCCCGTCGAATGGATTTTCAGAGATAAAGCGGTTCAGCACCAGCAATCCCATTACCTGTTTATTCAATTCAGAAGGCACCTGGTTGATCTGTTTGATGCGGGTATATACCTGTCCATCCAGCGCGCCCTGGTCTTTTTCCGGCATATCCAGTTCAAATCCGATCTCCGGTTTCATCAATTCGCCGGTGATCTTTAGAAATACTTCTACCGGTACTTTCTGATTGTATCTGCCTCTTGTTGGGTCTGAGCTGCTGATCTGGTCCTGGATCAGATCGCCGGCCACTGCATTTACATCATACTTGGCTTTGATATTTACATCCGCACTTAAAGGATCGCCATTCCAGATGATGGTGCTTCCTTTTTCTATTTTGAATTCTCTTTTGATCAGCTGGTTGAGGGACATGGAGTACTTTCCTTCATTGATCTCATAACGCCCTGTTAAGCTCATTTTGCTGCTGGGGTCCATCGTGAGGTTCAGGGTAGCATTTCCTTTTACTTCCAGGAAGTCCCCGTTTGTACGGTCTATTACCAGCTTCAGGGTGGATTCAGGTGTTACTTCTATATCTCCGGAGAAGATGATGCCTTTGAGCCGGGTAGCGGCGATGGTATCTTTCACGCGCAGGGTGGTATCCAGCCATTCGGCAGGATCAAAGAATTCAACGATGCCTTCCCTGCTGGCAATGCCG
The DNA here is from genome assembly GCF_009647655.1 of Chitinophaga sp. SYP-B3965. GTDB lineage: Bacteria > Bacteroidota > Bacteroidia > Chitinophagales > Chitinophagaceae > Chitinophaga. The sequence continues at coordinate 963,394 of NZ_WJFD01000001.1, forward strand.
GGTTCTTCTTCCGGCAGCATTACCGTTACCTGTGATTTTTCCCGCAGCTTCAGGTTCATTTCTACTCTTGGGAGGTCCAGTGTTCCCCGCACACGGGCACGCACATCTATGTAGGCAGGGCCATAATAGAATTGATCCGGATCGTTAGGATTGGCGGGGCCTAATGCCATAAAGTTCTCTGCCGTTACATCCAGTTGCAGCTGGAACCTGGTGAGGTCTTTCGTTAGTATCTGTCCGTTGATCACTGCTTCATTACCTGAGCTATCCGCAATTACAAATTGATTAAAACGCATGCCTGCATCATCCAGCACGAGGTCTTCAGACGGTAATTGCAGATAGTTATTGATCATGGTTACGCGGCCTGCTACTTTTTCAAAATGCATCTTGCCGCGTATGATGGGTTTATCCAGCGTTCCTTTGATCGTTATATTTCCATTTACATCTCCCTTCATCTGGGTCATATTTCCAAACGTGAAAGCTTCTGCGCTTTTCATATTCAGTTTGGCGATATCCAGCTGGATGTCCATTACATCTGCATATGTTCCTTTTAAATGCACATCATTTCCATTGCCCTGGATAGTAGCATCCACTTGTACGGCATTTGCTGCGGTGGTATTGGCGGTGAGTTGCAACTGACCAACAGGTGTGCCCATGGCGGCAAGACTGTCTATCGTCAGTTTACCATCAATCAGCGGATTATCATCCAGGTTGGTGACGGTGATGCGGCCGTTACTGATCCCTTCCGCCAGTGCGGTATCTTTTTCAATCAGGCTGGTAATGGTGCTTAAGCGGAAATCTTTCAGCTGAACCGTAAGGTCCGGCAATTTATAGTTACTGCGTTCAGGCGCTGACGTTGTGATCAGCAAACCCTGTGCACCTTTTTCAATACCAATATCTGCAAATGCAACGCCGCCATTGCGGATCAGCATTTTATTATCCCCGCTCACGGCCCATTTCTGTCGGTTTAATACAAGGTCTTTTTTGAGGGAGATCAATAGGCTGTCGTTGGGCAGGAAATGTACTAAGCCACCTACTTTGTATTTCTCTCTGCCTATCAGCAGATCCCAGTCTACCAGGCCTTTCCGGGCATCTACGGATAACCGTGTGCTCCGTAAGGGGATCTGTGGATGCCGTAAACGGGCCAGCAATATTTTAGCATCCATGTGTGCGGTATCCACTGTTACATCTGCCATCAGTGTATCTACCATAAACGAATCGTACCGCATGGCAGGGATGGTGAAATGTGCATCCAGGAAGCTGCTGTCTGTATTCAGCCGTCCGTATAAGGTGAGTGGTTTATTCAGATCCAGATCCGGTAATAGTTTGCGTAATGATTTAGGAATAGAGAGGCTGCCATCGAATTGCATCCATTGGCTTTCTCCTTTGGCTACCGGCTGGGTGGCAGTAGCTTCTATGTGGCGCGTAACAAGCGCACCTGCTGCGGTAGCAAATGTCTGATAGTTGAAATCGCCTGTAGCACTGACGTACCCAAAAGGCCCGGTGAGGCGAAGCTTTTGGAGACCGTTTTCCACGGTAGCTTTTAAGAGAATGCTGTCCATGGAATACATCTCCTTATCGTCTGATAATTGCAGCTTGTGTATAGCTGCATATCCGCTGAGCTTACGCGGGGCAAGATTATCCAGTTGTACATCCAGGCAGGATTTTACGATCAGTGGGTCCGTTGTAAAATGGGTGGCGAACAGATCGAATTTGTCCAGGTCCATTTTTGCACTGATGGCAGGATGGAGGGAATCCAGTTTGCCGGCCAGTTCAAAAGTGGCTTTCGCGCTGGTATCGTTGATGTTCCCTTTAGCAGTATAAGCGCCATTTTGCAGGGTGGCATCCATCTTAATGGCATGGTAGGTGTAACGGTTATACGTAAACGACCGGATAGCTATATTGGCTTCCGCATCGGCGGTTTCCGGATCCACACCTTTTCCTTTAGCGGCTACCATACCGTTCAGGTTGCCCATGGCCGTATCTCCGAGGATCTTTCCCAGTTGAAGCTCCTGTGCATCCAGGGCTATGTTGTAACGGATCTTCTTTGTATCCATAAAGTCCGCTACTTCACCTTTCAGTTTGGCATTGCCCATATCCGTGCTTACCAGCAGGTCTGGTTTTAATTGTTGCATGCCGCCACGGATAGCGCCATTCACAATCAATTTATTCGGCAACTGCATGGATGCAGGAAGGGTATTGGGTGGTAACCAGGACTCAATGCCTCTTTTACTGCTGAGCATTTTTACGGTTGTGAGGTCTGCGCCCATGCGATCAGGGTCCGTTACCTGGTAGGCAGTGCCTTTTACGTAGAGATAGTTCTGGTCATTATCTTTTACCTCGAGGCCCGGTATATTCAATTGTGCGAGGCTGCCGGAAAGTTGTCCATGCAGGGCTAAGCGTTTCTTCCACATGGGCTGCAAGGAAGGATTGCTACGCATATCCGGTACAAAGAATAAAGCTTCTTTCAACGTTAGGGTAGAGGGGCGTACATCGGCTTTGATCTCCAGTAAACCTAACTGTTCTGAAATGGTAGACCAGGAAGGTGCTTTAATATGTACATCAGCATCTATGTTACTTTCACCTGTTTGCAGAAGGAAATTGGATAATTGCACTTCCTGGTTAGTGTAACGCACTTTTCCTTTCAGCTTTTTTAACTGGAGGCCGCTTTGTTCTGTAACGGCGCCGGCAAGAATGGTAGCGGTGGTACTGTCTGCACTATAGGCTATATCATTTACATCCAGCAGTAGGTGCTGTATGTTGAGGTAATTATAATCGATGGCCTGTTGATAAGCGATGCGGGGAGCCAGCTGATTGGTCATGGCAAAATCCACTTCCCTGGCACCCAGATGTTTGGCCAGTACTTTCCAGGTATTGGGCGCTGCGCTGGTATCTTCTGTTACCACGGTAGTGTCCATGGCTTTGCGGAAATCGAGTGTGGCTTTTGATTGTTCCAGCGCCAGTTCATCTGTGGTAATAAGGGTTTTGATCAGGTCGAAGCGTAACCTTCGGGATGCCAGTTTACCAATGAAACCTTGTGTGGATAATCCGCTGGCTTCATCGCTGTAACTCCATTGGCTGTTGTGGATGGCCAGTTCTTTAACGGCGAGGTCAAAGGGTGTGGGTTCCGCCAATTCAGTGGTGGTTTTTGCGGCTGGTGGCCGGTATTGCTGTACGATCGTAGCCTGGAGCCCTTCCGCCAGGAAGTTCTTTACATAATAAGTGCCCTTATCCGGCTGCAGAGTATCCGGCAGTACTTCCAGGTTTTTAAGGGTCACGGTGGCCAGCATACCTCCGAGGGAGTCATTAAAGCGGATGTTCATCCTTTCAAGCTGCACGTTGCCGATCTGGTAGGTGAGCGTGGTGCCGGACTCTTCTATCAGTGTATCCTCTTTTGCGGCAGGAGAGCTGAAGGCATCTATTACAAACTGGTAATTGAAAGCGGAATCCTTTGCCGGCCGGTATATGTTGATCACGGCATCTTGCCAGTGGAGGGAGTTGATCTTCAGCTCATTGCTCATGAGGGCCAGCAGGTTGTATTTAAGCGATAGTTCACCGCTGGATAGAAGGGTATCTTTTCTGGTATCACCGATGTACACCTTTTTCAGGGTCATGGAGTTCCACCAGGAAAAGCTCAGTCCGCCTATCCTTACATCCGTTTTTAATTGCTTTTGCAGGTAAGACTCCGCTTTAGCGCGCATGAAATCCTGCACCACAGGTAATTGTAGTAGGATAAGTAACAGAACAGGCAGCAGCAACAAGGCTATTATACTACCAAAGATCCAGCGTATAATTTTTTTCCGGCGGGGAATACTCACTTAGTAATTACGTTTTTATATGGTCAAAGGTTAAACTGCGGAGCAAATATCATACCTGTGCGCAAAAATAAGGGTTTAAAGCCCTACAGTAGACGGAAAATCATTTATTATCATATTATTATAATTGTAATAAATGGGAAAATTGTATAATTTCGTACACGATAATAACTGTAACAGATACTAATTCACTTATCTGCAGCGTTTTATTGTCGGTAACCTATTAAAACCATCAACCTTGAAAAAGATCCTTGGGTTTGTTATAATGCTTTCTACCCCCTTAATGAGTATTGCTCAGGATTGGCATGTGGGCGCTACTGCCGGTATCAGTAATTACAGCGGAGACCTTTCAGAAAAAAGGATCGATTTCCGTTACACCCGTCCAATGATCGGGTTGTTCGTAAAAAAGGATATCAACCGTTACCTGACGCTTCGTGCCGGAGGTACTTTTGGAATGGTAGCTGCCAATGACAGAACAAATGCCAGCATCGCACTGCAAAGCCGTAACCTCAGTTTCAGTTCTCCTGTATGGGAAGGCCACATCGGCGCTGAATTAAACTTCTTCGATATTGATGAAAAGGGATTTACGCCTTATCTTTTTGGAGGGGTTGCCTTGTTTAGTTTTTATCCTACTGCCAAAGATTCTCTTGGCAACAAAATAAGATTACGCCGCCTCAGTACGGAAGGGCAGGGATTGCCGCAATATCCGGAAAGAGGTAATCAATACAGCCTGTACCAGGTATCTATTCCATTCGGTGCGGGTTTTAAATATCTTTTCACGGATCGTTTAACACTTGGTTTTGAAATTGGCCTCCGCGCTACTTTCACGGATTACCTGGATGATGTAAGTACAACGTATGTTGATCAGAATACTTTGCTGGCAGAGAGAGGCCAGCTGGCGGTAGATTACGCTTACCGTGGTGATGAACCTGATACAAAAGGTGTCCCCGGAACCTATCCGCTGGATGGCGAGAAAAGAGGGTCTGCCAAGTATAAGGATTGGTATACTTTTACAGGCCTTACCATCATGTACCGCCTGGGTGGAGGCAGCGATGGCCGCCGTACTACCAACTTCTCCAAGTGCTTTAAAATGTAATAATTTATTTTGGCATGATGGTTGCATTTACAAATGCATTCATCCCCCGATCAAGTCCAAATAGAAAAGTAAAGACAGTTCTGCTGAAAAGCGGAACTGTCTTTTTTTGTGCCTAACGTGCTGGTATAAACGTAGTTAAGGATTTGGCATACTTCTTGAATTTACTAGTACGAGTCCGTCCGCCAATGGCAAAAGGGGACAACGGATAGCAAGACCAATTTAAAACAGCAGGCTATGAAAAAGCTTCTTTTAATGTCGCTCCTGGTAATAGGAGCATCCTATGCTACGCAAGCGCAACGCAGCCGTCACCATCATTACCCACCGCCACCACCACGTCCTGTTGTTGTAGTACAGCACTACGACGATGATTGTTATGATGACAGAAAGGGTAGAGGAAGAGGACATTACAAAAAACACCGGGACTACCGGAGAGATGATTGCAGAGAGAGAGTGGTAGTGGTTCGCCCACGTTATCCATATCCTCCTCCGCCACCGCCTCCTCCGCGCAGGCCCAGGATATCAGGTGTGATCGTATTTAATCGCTAGGTAGTATAAAGTAAAAAAGGTCCCGACGCATCGGGGCCTTTTTTTATCTCCTTTATTGGCCGTACTTTTGCCCCTTGAACGAAAGCAGACAAATCGTATGGCATATAAGCATCTCAGGCATTTTATAGATACGCTGGAAAAGGCAGGAGAACTGGTGCGCATCAGCACTTATGTGGATCCTCATTTGGAAATAGCAGAGATCACAGACCGGATCAGCAAATCTCCGGATGGTGGCAAAGCCCTGTTATTTGAGAACACGGGATATGATTTCCCTGTGCTGATCAATTCCATGGGCAGTTACCGCAGGATGTGCCTGGCATTGGGTGTGCAGGAACTGGATGATGTGGCCCGTGAGATAGAGGGGCTTTTTAAGATGCTCTCCAAACCGAAAGAAAGTATCCTGGATAAGCTGGCTATGCTGCCTAAGCTGGGTCAGTTCGCTTCCTGGATGCCTAAAGTGATATCAGGCCGTGGCGCCTGCCAGGAAATAGTGATGCTGAACTCGGACCTGGGTAAATTGCCGGTAATGACCTGCTGGCCCAAAGATGGCGGACCTTTCATCACACTTCCCGTGATCCATACCAAAGATCCTAATACCGGTTCCCGCAACGTGGGCATGTACCGGATGCAGGTATTTGAAAAAGACATGACGGGTATGCACTGGCACATGCACAAAGTATCCGCCAAACACTTCTCTGAATATAAGAAACTCAACAAACGCATGCCCGTGGCAGTGATCCTGGGCGGCGATCCTGTATATACTTATTCTGCCACAGCACCTTTACCGGAAAATGTGGATGAATACATGCTGGCCGGTTTCCTCCGCAAGAAAAAGGTGGAGCTGGTGAGATGTATTTCCCAGCCGGATATTGAAGTACCAGCTGATGCAGATTTTGTGATCGAAGGATATGTTGAGCCGGACGAAGAACTGATCTGGGAAGGGCCTTTCGGGGACCATACGGGTTATTATTCCCTGGCAGACTGGTATCCGCGTTTTCATGTAACGGCTATCACCCATCGCAAAGATGCAGTGTATCCTTCCACTATCGTGGGGATCCCCCCGCAGGAAGATGCATGGATCGGTAAAGCCACGGAAAGGATCTTCCTGGCGCCCATCAAAATGACGCTGGTGCCGGAGATCGTGGATATGGAAATGCCGGTGGAAGGTGTTTTCCATAACCTGGTGATCGCACAGATCCATAAAGATTATCCCGGCCAGGCGCAGAAGGTGATGAATGCCATGTGGGGTGCGGGGCAGATGATGTTCAATAAGATCCTCGCTGTTACAGATACCGGCACGCGCATCACAGATTATAAAGCGCTGGCACAATATGCCTTTAAAGACCTGAACCCTGCTACGGATGTGTATTTCAGCCAGGGGCCAATGGATGTGCTGGATCATTCCTGCTCCCGGATGGGCTTTGGCGGTAAGATGTGTATTGATGGAACGGGCAAACTACCGGAAGAAAGAGATGATCGTTTTGACCGTACGGTGTTTACGCCAAATGTAAACGCAGCAGCTTTACAGGCGGCATTCCCAGAAGTGAAAGGTGTGAACACAGGCTTATTACAAATGGATATTGCCTGTTTGGTAATTGCGGTGCAGAAAGCGCGCCGTAATCATATAAGGGAACTGCATCCCCAGCTGGTAGCACAACCGGGCATGGAGGGCGTTAAAATGATCCTCTATGTGGAACATACGGTTGATCCGCAGGACCTTCCTTCTGCCCTCTGGCGTTTCTGTAATAACCTGGACCCTAAACGGGATAACGTCCTCACAGAAACACCTTCCAGTAAGGATGCTCAGCTGGTAACGGCCTGCCTGGGACTGGACGGTACCATTAAAACTAAAGAACACGATGGTTTTCAGCGGGACTGGCCAAACATCATTGTGGCAGATGATGCTACTATTAAGAAGATAGATGAGAAATGGAGCACGCTGAACCTGGGGCCTTTTATCGCTTCGCCCTCTTTAAAATATAAACAGCAGATCTATGGAGAAGGGGCAGTAGTTGCTTTTTAGTTTTCCGCATTGCGTAAATCTTATTTCCAAATCCATAAATAACGCGGTACGCATTCAATTATTTTTGCTGCGGAATTTGCCATAACAGGCAAAAGTCTTTTTTCGCAATAATTGAGTTGGTCGTACAAGAAAACGGCGCCTTTTTCAGGGCGCCGTTTATATTTTTATTTGTGAATCTCTGAAGTGAAGTGGAACTCTATCTCCGGGTTATTCGCCCGTTCTGTATTGAGATACCATTCGGACTGTGCGAGGTACACCAGGTGGCCGTCCTTATCCTGCACTACGTTAGCACCTTTAAAGCGTGTGAACTCTTCCAGCTTTTGTTTTGGACCGGTGATCCAGCAGGCTTTGTAGAAAGGCAGGGTATTGAACTGGCAGGATGCGCCATACTCCTGGAGCAGGCGGTACTGGATCACTTCAAACTGCAGGTCTCCCACACAACCAATGATCTTGCGGTTACCGTTGTGCTGGGTGAAGAGCTGTGCAACACCTTCGTCCGTTAACTGGCTGATGCCTTTTTCCAGTTGTTTTGTTTTCATCGGGTCTTTATTCACCAGCTCTTTGAATAGTTCAGGAGAGAAGCTGGGGATACCGGTGAAATAGAAGTTTTCGCCTTCTGTTAAAGTGTCGCCGATCTTGAAGTTGCCGGTATCGAAAAGCCCTACCACGTCTCCGGGGTAAGCATCGTCAATGATATTCTTTTCACGCGCCAGGAAGCTGTAAGGGTTGGCGAAACGTACATCCTTATCCAGCCTTACGTGGTGGAAGTATTTATTCCTTTCAAATTTGCCTGAGCAAACACGGAGGAACGCGATCCGGTCACGGTGGCGGGGATCAAGGTTAGCGTGGATCTTGAAAATGAAACCGGAGAACTTGTCTTCGTTCACTTTTACTTCCCGTGTAGTGGCCGTGCGGTCACGTGGTACAGGGGCAATTTCTACGAAAGTATCCAGCAGGTCCTTTACACCGAAGTTGTTTACGGCAGAGCCAAAGAATACCGGCGCCAGTTTTCCTTCCAGGTAAGCCTGTTTGTCAAACTCATCATATACGCCTTCTATCAGTTCCACATCATTGCGCAGTTGTTTGGCATCTATGGGATTAAACAGTTCATCTACCTGCGGGCTGCTCAGATCGTTCAGCGGCACAATATCATCATCGGTTGCTTTCCTGTTGGCAGCAAAGGAAACGAAACTTTTATCGTAGAGGTTGAATACACCTTTGAAGTCCGTGCCCATGTTGATGGGCCAGCTCAGCGGGCGTACGCGGATGTTGAGGAGTTCTTCCAGTTCGTCCAGCAGGTCGAAGGGGTTTTTACCGTCACGGTCCAGTTTGTTCACAAAAATGATCACGGGGGTGTCGCGCATGCGGCATACTTCCATGAGCTTTTTGGTTTGTTCTTCTACCCCTTTTACGCAGTCAATCACCAGCACAACGCTGTCTACTGCAGTAAGGGTGCGGTAAGTATCTTCGGCGAAGTCCTTGTGGCCGGGAGTATCCAGCAGGTTCACGAGGATATCCCTGTATTCGAAGGTCATCACGGAAGTAGCCACGGAGATACCCCTTTGGCGTTCAATTTCCATGAAGTCAGAAGTAGTATGTTTCTTGATCTTATTGGATTTTACCGCGCCCGCCGTTTGGATAGCGCCCCCGAAGAGGAGGAACTTTTCCGTAAGGGTGGTTTTGCCCGCATCGGGGTGGGCAATAATGGCAAAGGATTTCCTTTTATTTATTTCTTGTTCGTATTTCATCTGATGACGTTGTCTTTTTTTATGGGTCAGATGTTACTCCGTTTCATAATAAATGAGCGCAAAGGTACATTTTTTCTCCTGAAATAAGGCCGTTGCATCGCTTTATATGCTAAATTTGGAATATGCTTTCGACCCTCAAGATTTTATGGAGTAGCCTTGGAATGGCCCTGTCTGAGTTACGGGTGAACAAACTGCGCACCTTTCTCTCGCTGCTGGGTATCACCATTGGTATCTTCTGTATCATTGCCGTACTCACTGTAACAGACAGTATGGAATCCAGTATCAGGAAAGACCTGAAGTCTATGGGTACCAATGTGATCTATCTGCAAAAGTGGCCTTGGGATGGAGATGGTGACTGGTGGAAGTATATGGGGCGCCCTGAACCGGAGTATTCAGAGATGAAGCTCATCAAAGACAAAGTGGCTTCAGCAGATGCGGTTACCTACCTCTTTAGTTCCGGCGGCCGTAAGATAGAATACGGGATCGATTATATGGAGAATGTGGAGCTGCTGGCCGTGACCATGGACCTGGAGAAGATGCAGTCCGTGGATATATTGATGGGCCGGTATTTCAGCCCTTCAGAACTGGTAACCGGTTCTAATGTGATCGTATTAGGCGCTAATATATGGGAAGGATTGTTCTTTACGCCGGAAGCCGCGCTGGGAAAGGTGGTGCGTTTTGCCGGAAGGAACTGTAAAGTGGTAGGTGCCTTGAAGAGGAAAGGGGAAAGCCTGATGGGCGGCGTGTTTGGCGATAATACCATCCTGATGCCTTACCTGTTTGCCCGAACTATTATAGACGAGCGCCGTTTTGCAGATCCTTTTTACATGATCCGCGCAAAAGACGGTATAGCCGTAGGGCAGCTGAAAGATGACCTCACCGGCGCCATGCGTGCCATTCACCGCCTGAAACCCGGGCAGGATAACGACTTTGCCCTGAATGAGATCACTACTGCACAGGATGAACTGAATAGTGTGTTTGGCATCATCAACCTGGGCGGCTGGATCATTGCCGGTTTTGCCCTGATAGTGGGTGGTTTCGGTATCGCGAACATTATGTTTGTAACGGTTAAAGAAAGAACGAATATCATAGGCCTGAAAAAGGCCATCGGCGCACGGCCGGGTATCATCCTGCTGGAATTCCTTTTTGAAGCCGTCATGCTTTGCATGATCGGCGGGGGATTAGGGCTGCTGATGGTGTTCGGGGTGGCCAAGATAGCCCAGAATATGTTCTCCAGCTTTGAGATTGCTTTGTCTACCGGCAATATCATCCTGGGGATGTCCATTTCCGCTATTGTGGGCGTACTGGCCGGATTTATCCCAGCCTTTTCTGCCAGCAGATTGAACCCGGTAGTTGCTATCCGCAGCAATTAGCGTATTTTTGCGCCCAATTATGCCGGTTAATATTTTAGCAATAGAGTCTTCATGCGATGAAACAAGCGCCGCTGTGATAGCGGACGGAAAGGTATTGTCCAATATCATCGCCAATCAAACTGTACATGAACAATATGGTGGGGTAGTGCCTGAACTGGCGTCCCGTGCGCACCAGGAGAATATCGTGCCTGTGGTGGATGCCGCTTTGAAAAAAGCAGGTATGACGCCGGCAGATCTGAGCGCCGTTGCTTTCACGCAATCTCCCGGATTAATAGGTTCTTTACTGGTGGGCAGTTGCTTCGCCAAATCCATGGCCCTGGCGCTGGATGTACCACTGATCGGTGTACATCATATGCAGGCGCATGTGCTCGCTAATTTCATTGAAGATCCCAAACCCGCTTTCCCTTTCCTTTGCTTAACCGTATCCGGTGGCCATACGCAGATCGTATTGTGCGAAAGCCCTTTGCAGATGCGCGTGATAGGAGAAACAACGGATGATGCTGCAGGTGAGGCCTTTGATAAAAGTGCCAAGCTGTTAGGGCTACCTTATCCCGGCGGGCCTTTGATAGATAAATATGCACAGGAAGGTGATCCATTTAAATTCAAATTTCCCGAACCACAGATAGCAGGGCTCAACTTCAGTTTTAGCGGATTGAAAACCGCTATTTTGTATTTCCTGCAGGACAATCGTGCAAAACAGCCGGACTTCGTGGAAGAGAACCTGCGTGATATCTGTGCTTCCATTCAACACCGCATTGTAACCATCCTGCTGAATAAACTGGTGAAGGCATCCGCGGAAACAGGTGTGCGGGAGATCAGCATAGCCGGTGGCGTGAGTGCCAATTCCGGGCTGCGTAAAGCATTGAAGGAATATGGAGAGAAACATCAGTGGAATGTGTATATCCCTAAATTTGAATACTGCACAGATAATGCCGCGATGATAGCCATGACGGCGCATTATAAATACCTGGCCGGCATTTTCAGCCCATTAGACACTATACCCAGCGCCCGCGCTGCTTTTGAATAAATCTAACTTATATGAAAAGAATTGTTCTTGCAATTGTAATGCTCTGTTATAGTGTTACGGCGCAATCTCAGGCTTTAAAAGAATGGAAGGACCAGAAGTATTCCATGTTCATTCACTGGGGCGCTATCTATTCAACATTGGGTGGTGTATGGGAAGGAGAGAAGGTGACGAGGGGATTAAGTGAACAGATCCGTGCGCATCATGGAGGTATCTACAGTGATAACTATGCCGCTGTAGCCAAACGTTTTAATCCTTCTGCCTGGAACCCGGATTCTATCGTACTACTTGCTAAAGCTGCAGGTATGAAAAGTGTGGTGATCACTTCCAAACACCACGATGGTTTTTGCATGTTCAAATCAGCGTACACCAAATTCAATGTGGTAGATGCCACACCTTATAAAAAAGATGTGATCAAAGAACTGTCTGAAGCCTGCAAGCGGAATGGCCTGAAGATGGGGCTTTACTTCTCCCTGATCGACTGGAATTATCCGCAGGCTTCTCCTATTTCTGAAAGCAACAGTGATCCCATTACACCGGAACATCATCAGTATAACCTCAAACAGGTAACCGAACTGCTGAGCAATTACGGACCTATTTCAGAGCTCTGGTTTGATATGGGCTCCTTAACACCTGCGCAAAGTTTTGAGATGGCTAACCTGGTGCATAAGCTGCAACCGGATTGTATGGTCAGCGGCCGCCTGGGCAATGATGCCGGGGATTTTTGTGTGATGGGCGATAATGCTTATCCTGATTATAAAATAGCAACACCCTGGCAAACACCTGCTTCTGTATATGATGAAACATGGGGATACCGTTCCTGGCAGGAGCATGGTAAAGTGGAAGATAAAGCACATGAAAAACTGCTGGGCCTTATTAAGGTAGTGAGCCGCGGTGGTAATTACCTGCTGAACATCGGGCCTCGCGGAGATGGATCTGTAGTGGAGTTTGAAAGAGATGTGCTACTGCGTAACGGTGAATGGCTGAAAGTGAATGGGGAAGGAATATACGGCGCGTCCGCCAATCCTTTCGATCATACTTTTGATTGGGGAGAAGTGACGACTAAGGATGATGTGGTGTATTTGTTTGTTTTAAAAATACCTTCAGGCAGGGTGCTTGATCTGAAAGGTGTGTTCGGGCCTATCAAGGTGATGGATAACAGTGGTAAACGTTTTGCCACAAAGGATACGAAAGAAGGTAAACAGATCATTCTGCCTGCGGACTTTGAGCTGAATGATGATGTGAAGGTCCTGCATTTTGCACATTCGAAATCAGTGTATATAGAGACTCAGAAAGGAATAGATTCGCCGGTGCTTAACAGAGATAATGCTGTAAAACATTACAGCATATCAGGTGCAGATTACAACAGTTATTACCGCAGTACGGTAGCCTACTCCTGGAAGTTCAAAGGCAGATCGCCGATGCTGTTATATACAGAGCAGGAGAAAGGTAAAACTATTACAGCCACACTGAACGGCACTTCAAAACAAATATCATTAAATGGTGCTTCAAAAGTGGCAATAGACCCGGTAACCGTAAGCTTTGGGCAACTCTATCTGAACGGGCCTCATTGGTCTGGCCTGGGTTGGAGCAATGGTGATCTGCATAATGTAGATCCTTCTCAATCCTGGCCTGCTAAAAATGGCCAGGCATGGGTGGCTAAGCCGTCCTGGAAAAATGGAGAACGTTATGAACTGGAAGCAGCGCCTAATGAATCTTACTATGTGCTGCAGGAAATAAATGCGGCAAAGGCAACACCATATGTGCTGCGTTTCACCAGCGGTGATGGTATACAGGTGTTCTTAAACGGAGAAGAGCAAACCGTGCATAATAATCCCGTTCGGGATTCCTTACAGCAGGAATACCTGTTGCTGAATTTGAAGGAAGGGAAAAATCAGCTGGTGGTGAAATTCTTCAACCGCTTTGCAGAGAAAACAGTTTTCTCTATAGATAAAGATGTTCCGCAGGAATTATATCAGCAACCTCTGGATATAAGTTTTGGGCCGAAGAGTGTTTACAGTACACTGGAGGTGAAATTATTTCAACCGGTATCTCCGCACAGGGATATGCGTTTGCCCGGTTTGATGATCAAATTATAATGGCGAATACGTTTTTTAAATTTAAGCAGTTCACGGTACACCAGGAGGGGAGTGCTATGAAAGTTTGCACGGATGCATGCATCCAGGGGGCTTTCACGGCTACGCATCTTCCTGCTGTAGCCCGGCTGCTGGATATAGGCACCGGTACCGGGCTTTTAAGCCTGATGCTGGCGCAGCAGTCTTCCGCTTTCATAGATGCAATTGAGTTGGACGAAGAGGCTGCTTTGCAGGCTGCTGCTAATTTTAATGCCTCTCCCTGGGGAGATCGTTTAAAAGTTCTTAAAGAGGATGTGCGTTCTTTTTCTGGTGGCCCTTACCCCTTCATCATTACGAATCCTCCATTTTACGAGAATGATCTGAAAGGTCCTTCTTTGAAACGTAATGCTGCTATGCATGCCACTTCTCTGGGGTATGAAGAGCTGCTGGCCTCTATAAAACGATTATTGACACCAGACGGCGCCTTCTCCGTATTATTGCCCTATGCGGAGTTTCAGCGATTCAGTGTTTTGGCTTCAGGGGATTTTACACTGAGGGAATTGCTGTTGGTACGCCAAACACCTGCACATGACTATTTCCGCGCGGTGGGAATCTTTGGTGTTCCAGGAGTTTTGCATACTTCCGAAATGTCTGTTTATGATGAGCACCGGCAGTACACTCCTGAATTTAGTGCGTTGCTGAAGGCGTACTACTTATACCTTTAGCATATTCTTCCAGGTAGGCATACCGTTTGGTCAGTTCACCATCGCGGGTGATAGTAGCCCTTTCGATCATATCCGTATCTCCTTTCATCAATTCATCAAACACATATTTCATCAGCTGATCGCCAAAGAACTGGGAGGCATCCCGGGGTAATTCATTGGGGAGGTTGCTTACGCACATCATGGTAACGGCATCTTTATCATAAGGAGCCGTTTTCTGCCGGTTATAGCGGTTCACGCCATACACGGGCTGCTCAATGGTAGCGTCCTCTATATTGCAGGGAATGGAGCCGTTCTGGTCATCTGTAATATCCGCTATCACCTGGATGCGGAAATTATCCTTGGTAAGGTCGTCCCAGGAGAAGAGCGGTTCAATGGTCTTATCCCAATAGATGCCGTTCATGAGCACGTCGCTGCAGGTAACGTAAGGGAGGAATTTGCAGTCGTATTTGCCGGGGTTTGCGTGGAAGTCTTCCCGGCTGTATGTTTTGTCTGTTTTCCTTAAATATAGCTCGCCTGCTTTTAGCTGTGTGTAAACGGGGTAGGCGTAGGAATTGATCATGAACTCTTCAGGTGGGATGTACTTGATAGCCAGGAGGCCCATTACCTCCAGGATCCCTGCCGTCACGCGCCCTGAGCCGGTTGCGACGATCTTTACCGGCGGGAGTTTCACCCCGAAATAGTGGGTGATCAGTTCCTGGAAATCGTGGCATTCATGCACACGCTTGAAGTTAAACAAGCCCGTTCTGCGGCCGTATTCCAGCAGTCCGTTATGTGCGCCCACCACGCCCGCAAAGAACCCGAAGCCCAGGATGCGCTGGCCATCGTCGTGTACCAGGCATTCATAGTCTATGAGCGTGATGTTCCTTTCCAGGATGGTTTGCAGCATGGCCTGGTTCTGTGGTTGTTTCTTTTTGGTATGGGAAAAGAACAGGTATGTTTTGCCCGGCAGCAGTTGGTTGACGGGTACTTCTTTGATGCCCAGGAGGATGCTGCAATGGGAGAGGTCTTCTGCCATATGGATGCCGGCCGCCAGGTATTCTTCGTCTTTATAACAGCGGTGCCGCGAGGGCTGTACCGTGATCTGAACGTTGGGATAGTGGGAGCGTATCCACTGGCATTGCAAAGGCGTAAAGGCTACGCGGTTATCCAGCGGTATTTTGTCTTCCCTGATAAGGCCAATGTGTATAGTGTTTGTCATGATTGTTTTTGGGTACACAACATTACTGTAAATTTGCTTTTTAGCAAAATAAGGATGGACTACGAATTAATACTGAAAGAGATCCTGGGGCAGGGAGAGCGGCAGCCTTTACCCCAGCTTTTTTTGATGGAAATGCTGGTGGTGAATGAGCGTTTGATACAGCTGGAACTGGCGCCGGAAGCGAAGGCTATTGCTAAGCTGCGGGAGCAGCTGGATGGGCTGGAGCTGCAGTTGTGCAGCAGGATACAGCCGGTGCTGGACATGTACCTTTCTGGTAATGCTACAGTAGGGGATGTAGTGCAGTTAAAAGAGTTTTATGTATCACGGAAATATCTTTTGCGAATTATTGATAGATTATCTACATTTGCATCCCGCGATCAGGTAGTTTAGTCCTGAATCGTTGCCCAGATGGCGGAATTGGTAGACGCGCTAGACTCAAAATCTTGTATTCGAAAGGGTGTGCAGGTTCGATTCCTGTTCTGGGCACAAGATTAAAAGGCCGGAGATTATCTCCGGCCTTTCCTTTTTTAGTCCTTTCCCAGGTATGCTATCGTTCATGGCTATACGTTACTACAACTCAAAGAAAAAAAATGTATTTTGGCCCGCTAAACCCGGTGTGAAAGCTCTCACTCTTCATGCCATTAACACAAGCACAGATATGAAAAGACGAAATTTTATTTCCCCATTAGTTCTGCTTTCAGGGCTGTTTTTTATTATGTTCATGGCATCCTGCGGCAAAGAAGGCGGCGTTGGACCACAAGGCCCGGCTGGCCCCAAAGGTGATAGTGCTTCCGGCACTGTGATCTATTCCGCGTGGCTGGATGTGTTGTTTAAGCCAGATACTATTCATCAGGCAAACGGAAAGATTGATACGGTGGGCTTCTATGCTGTGATTGACGCGCCCAAACTTACCCTGGCGCTGTTGAGTACCGCAGATGTAAAAGTATACATAAACACTAACGATGCAACTGATCCTGTCATTTATTCGTTGCCTTACAATGGCAGTTCAGGACTTTACATCCAGCTCACGGCTTACTTGCAGAAGCTTGAGTTGTACTCCAATGCAGACGTAGGTACCAACCTTGCCAGTGGTAAGAAATATCAGCAATACCGGTACATGATCGTGCCCGGCAATGTCTTGGGAAGGTCGGCTGCTCCGGTAAACTGGTCTGATTATGCCGCGGTAAAAGTGTATCTCGGGTTAAAAGACTAAAATGAAATAAAGCCTCGTAAGTCGAAAGATCTGCGAGGCTTTTTCAGTATCAGTAATTATTCTTTGTGTTCTTTAATGCAGGGGATTTAACCGGCGTATAAAAGGGTGAATAACCATTGTAGCTGCTTCTGCTTACACCAATGCTGCCGGAAATGGAAAATGTCCTGTTGTTGTTGATATACATCAACCCCATCTGGGCCATCTGATAAGTGCCAAAGTTGTTGACGTTCATTAAACTATTGTTCTTGTTACTCCCTGGTTGATAAAATCCACTGTTATATTGGAAAAAAGAGGGCGCCACTGAAACGCCCGCGAAGGCGTATATATTATTGGTTAATTGCCGGTTAAGCTGTAAGCCCAACGGTACCGATAAAAAAGTCCCACTTCCTCCATTAAAACCAACAAAACCGGAGGAAATACCAGCATGCTGAGTAACAAACCATTTGTTTTGAAGATGATTGGTATCGGCCATCTGGTTAAAGTGTCCGAAGGCAGGTTGCATGCCATTCATCGGTCCAAAAGATAAAGGCGACTGTGCTTTTACAGTCACAGTGGATATTAAAATCGCGGCAAAAAGGATTGTCCGTATCATCTCCCTAAAGATAAGCTTCCTTTTTTACTTTAAGCATGATGATGCACACTAAAATCCGAAGGCCTGAATTTAGTTAAATGGTAAAACGTATTGCTAAAAGAAGAAAGGCTCTGATATCCCGTCAGGAATGCTATATCAGTCAGCGTGTGCTCATTCTTTCTCCCATTCCGGGTACTAAAACAATAAGACCCGCTCTATGAGCGGGTCTTATTGTTTTATAATGAACCACCCATCAACGGGTCGGTTTGACTTACCTTCCCGGTTTCCACATGTCCTGCAAATACTTCAAGCATATCCATACCCGGTACGCTAACAGTATAGTCATACCATTGATGGCTCCTGGCCAGGTTCAGTACCACTTTCATCGTTTCCTGCGAGGCCACTGTCCGTTTCACGGTGCCATTCTTGTAGCTGTTATCTTTGATCTCAACAGCAATCGCCCTGGTATCATGATTTGTAATACGCACGATGACATTACCCGTCAATGAAGCTGCTTTATTTTCATAGAGCGTTTCTATTTTCAATAGCGGATTATTCCTGTTACCAGCAAACTCACGATAGAAGCCATTAGGCGCATATACTCTCAGATGATAACGACCGTTATCAAAATCATTCAACGCCCATTCATCCACCAGGTTATCTCCCGGTGCAGCAGCATATTGCCATGTACGCAGCATTTCTTTTTTGTAAGGCTGCATAGCATACACCATAAATGGTGCACCGGCAGCACGCTCACCAAAAGCAGTATTGCCCGCATTAAAGCCAATGCTGTAAGTATTCTTCTCCTTATTGAACTGACCATTCACAACAAGCTCATAAGGCGCTGCACAAGCCTGTCGTGTACCTTTCTCCTGCGTGGGGAAATGAGGTGACTGCGAATGATCTTTATTGATCTGATCAATCTCTGATTCAGTCAATGCTTTGAAATTAGTGGGTATCTGTTTGAATTTGGAACTATAGATCTTCTCCATAAATGCCTGTTTCTGCAGAAACTCCGGGCTATTGATCTTTTCTCCTTTATATGGTCTGAATGCCGAAGTCAGGTTTCCGCAAACAGTTCTTCTCCACTCAGTGATATTTTCTTCTTTGACCTGTTTGTTAAACTTCTTCGCAAGGAAGTTCTCAAGGAATTGTAAGGAAGAAGTATGATCAAACAGTTCAGAACAAACAAAACCACCTCTTGTCCATGGAGAAGCAATGATCATTGGTACCCTGTAACCCAGTCCGATAGAACTCTCCCTGATCTTGTCAGCCATCGCAGAAGGATTCGTCTGCTGATCCTTAGTAGCGAAATCCATCTTAGGATCTATGCCCGGAGATACCTTACCGCTATTCTCCTTATAAGGATTGGGCACAGCATATGGTGGCATATGATCAAAGAAACCATCATTCTCATCATAGGTCAGAATAAAGATCGTCTTCTTCCACACCTCCGGATTCTGCAACAGGATCTCCATCACCTCATTCACATACCACGGACCAAACCAGGGCTCTCCGGGGTGATCAGAGAAGTTTGCCGGAGACATCAGCCATGACACTGCCGGCAATGTACCATTCTTCACATCTTCCCTGAACTGGTGCAGCACATCTCCCTTGGGTACGTTCAACTCTCTATGCTCGCCGTCTTCTTCATATTTGATAGTGGTCAGCTCATGATAATGCGGGTCATTACTGTTTACAGTGAAAGCTTTTGCATTGAGCTGGCGTGCTGCATCAGGGAGATTATGATATGCGGCTGTGGTATACCGTTGCTTTTCTTCTTCAATCTTATCCAGCAGTTTCTTTGCAGCAGCCAGTTTGAGAGTGATAGCATCTGAAGCAGGCTCTTTTTCCAGGCGTGCTATCTCCTGTAGCATATTCTTTTTCTTCAGATCAAGATTAGCAATACTGCCAGGATGCAACCGGATATTATACTGTTTGTAATATTCAAGTACGTTGGTGCCGAAGTTGCTGAGCCAGTCGTTTTCCTCTCCTTTGATGCCGAAGCCCATCGTTACCTCATTCTGGTATACTTTCCAGGAGATGCCATTCTCTTCGAGACGCTCGGGATAAGTTTTCCAGTCAAGCTCCGGAGTCGCGTAGTTGCTGATGTTCCACAGATGCGCGATGCCAGCAGGCTCATTCTTCTCCCGTACAGTACCTGTCATCCAGTAATGACGGTTAGGATGGGTGCCGGTGATGCTGGAACTGAAGTTATGGTCACAGACTGTAAAGGCATCCGCCAGTGAGTAATAAAAAGGGAAATCAACACGATCGCAATATCCCATGGTTAGCGGTATATTGGCGTATTCTTTCCGGTAAGCCTTCTTTACATCCAGCCATCGATCATATTTACCATCGTTACGGGCATCTGTCTGGTCCGTCCAGCCATGTGGCGTTGATCCCATCCAGGGCACTTTCGTATCCCGGGTATTCAGGCGGAAAGGTGCATAGGTCTGTCCTTCCTTATTGGATTGCAGCCATACCTTGTTCTGGTTGCTTAAGCGGATAGCGCGCGGATCATTAAAACCCCTCACGCCCTGTAATGAACCGAACAGGTGATCGAAGGAGCGGTTTTCCTGCATCAGGAAAACAACATGTTCAGCATCGTAAAAAGTGCTGCCCAGCTCCGGATTGATGGCTAATGCACGCTGTATGGCAGACGGCATTGCGCTCGTAAGGGCAGCACTGCCAGATAACAGTGCTGCCTTTTTTAGAAAATCTCTGCGTGTATTCATGTTTTTAAATTGATCCTAGAATGAATAGCGGGCTCCCAGTTGGATCTGGTAAGGAGTACCATTTTTAGTGGTCACACCTACGTTCTCATTAACACGGTACTTGTATGTCTGCGTAGCCTGATCGAACCCATTTACAAAAAGCAGGCTCTGGTTGCCGAGGTTATAGTTGACACCCCAGTTCCTGTTCAGTAAATTAGCGAGGTTAAAAACATCCACACTAAAGGTTAAGGCCTGTGTTTTAAATGTTTTGAAAGTTTTCTGTAACCTCACGTCGAAAGTGCCTGCAAATGGGTTTTCACCACCATTACGGTCTGCGATCTTTCCAAGACTGTTGCGGATATATTTCACAGCACGGTTCTCCGGGTTAGTCAGTACTTTTTCCATAGAAGCCTTTATGTCAGCAGGTGTTTTCGGATCAGCAGGATCAAATACAAAGGCCAGATCGTTATCATCACCGGGGCCACCCACAAAGTCGCCGTTGATATCAGCATCTACTGTCATAGAGTAACGGGTACCACCTATACCACGGAAAGTACCTCCGAATACGAAGCCTTTCCAGGCTGGTGAGGCCGCATACAAAACAAGTTTATGTTTGAACTGGTTGTCAGAATAGTTCATCTCGCTCATATTACGCGGATCAGATTTTACTGGTCTGAAGGTGGAAGTATTTGCCACGTTACCGTTGTAGGAGGAGTTGTCTTTCGCATCATTAAAGGTATAGCTCACGTTGAAATAACCATCTTTGAAATACCTTAAGTTCGCATCAACGATCACCGCTGCCTGCCTTAGCTTAGCACCATTGGTCAGCATCAGTGTTCTGCCCACATCCTGTGTTTTTCTGCCCAGTACGTTGTTGGTAGTACCGGAAGCAGTGATAGTATTGGCAGGTACAAATACCGAACGATCAGCTTCATTTTTCAGCTGGAAATAAGGCTGCGTTACCAGGTTCTGGTCAATATATACATAGTTGTTGCTGGTGTATGAATAGAGGAAATTCACACCTACACGCAGCCAGTCTCCAAAGATCCTGTTATAGCTCAGGTTACCCTTTAAGATAGAAGGCATCTTCAGTTTGGGATCGTTCAGATTGATGGTAGACACGGTAGGTACGCCGGCAATCAGTCCGGGAGCCGTGTTCGGATCATTTCTGTAAGATGGGAAGTCTGGTACAGGCACCAGGCTGGGGCCAGTTGGAGGACGGGATACATCAATAGATGCTACCATTGTACCACTGTTCTGAATATTGTTCACCTGTGCATAGTTTACAGGATAAGCAGAGAACATGCCAACACCAAAACGCACGATATCGGTTCTCTTACCCCTGATATCCCAGGTGAGCTGTAAACGTGGCTGGATCTTACCTGCATCAGTGATCTTACTGTCAGTACGCAGGCCAAAAGCCTTATCTACAGCAGGGTTATAATCTGCCTGATTCAGGTAACCGGTAATATCCCATCTTAAACCTACCAATGCTTCCACATTCTTTACCGGCTCAAACTGCATCTGTCCAAACAGTGATCCGTTCAGCACCCATTGCTGTACGGATGGAATACCCTTTAAAGGCACCTCCCTGGCGTAACGGGATGGGTTGAGGCTGGCAAAGTCTTCCAGGCTGTTGAAAATGAAACGACCGTTCTGCTCACTGGAAATATAAGTGTCCAGGTAGGTAAAGGTATTATCAGTACCAAATGTGAAACGGTATTTCCCTTTGGTAAGATGAGAGGTGTTCACCAGCTGGATCTGGTTCTCCAGGTTACTCTCCGGGAAGAAACGCTGTCCGCCCAGCTGTACAGTAGTATTGCCGAAAGTACCATTCGGCAGGTAAGAACGTACGGTAATGATCGCACGGGGAATATTGGCAGCAGGCAACTCGCTGTTAGGATAATAATTACGCTTTGCGTTCTGGTACTGTACTTTCAGCTCGTTGAGAAAGTTCGGCGAGAATTGTGTGCGCAGGGAAACCAGCGTACTGTTCTCTTTTGATTTAAAATTGCCCCATACTTCAAACAGGTTGATGGTTGAGTTATCACTGTTGCTGTTCGGGTTTTTCCAGTCGCTGTAGTTGTTACGGATGGTCAGGCGGTTCTTCGCATTGATCTGCCAGTCCAGCCGGATGAATAATGTATTCGCCAGTGTTTTACGCTGAAACTCACCCACCTGCTGGTTGTTACTCAGCCCATATTTGGTTCTGGCAATATCCAGCAATGTGTCCAGCGCGCCCCTGCTGATGCGGTTTGCAATAACATCATTATCGTCTTTCAGATCTGCTATATAATAAGGTAGTTTCTCATCCTGCCTGTCAAAAGCAGTAAAGAAATGTAGTTTATCCTTGATGATGGGCCCCCCTAAGCTGAAGCCATACTGATTGGTGGTAAATTGCTGCTGGCGTTTATTACCACGAATGTCATAAGGACTGGCCAGAAAATCAGAACGGTAATAATCAAACACGCTACCGGTTAATGTATTGGTGCCGGACTTGGTTACCACGCTCACAGCACCGCCACCCTGGCGGCCCTGTGTTACATCGTATACATTGGTGATCACCTCAAATTCACGGATCGCTTCCAGGGAAAGTGAGTAAGGGCCGCTGCCCAGTGCACCCGATGTAAGGTTGTTCCTTGCGCTGGCGCCATCTATCAGGAAGTTGGTAGAAGAAGCACGTTGTCCGCTGATATTGGAACCATTGGTAGTAGGAGCGAGGGCAGACAGGTTGTTGAAATTCCTGTTCTGCGCAGGCAGCTGCTGAATATTCTGTGCAGTGATCGCAGTACTGGAACCTAAACGGTCAATTCTTTTGTTCAATGCATTAGCATTGACAGTGATCTCTTTCAGATTGCTGACTGATTCACTCATCGTAAAATCGATACTGAGATTATCACCCTGGTTCACAGACAACTGATTTTTGATCTGAGGAGTAAAGCCCACGAATGCTGCTTTTACGGTATAAGGCCTGCCCAGTGGCAGCTGTATAAAAGAATATTTACCTTCTTTGTTGGTGACAGTGATAGACTGAAAACCTATAGATTCATTGCGTACAGTTACCGATACGCCTGGTAATCCCTTGCCGTCTTTACCGGTGATCTTACCGGAGATGGAGGCATCTGTAGACTGTGAATATGCCCCCCCGGCAACGAAAAGAATAAGAGATAGTAAAGAAATGCTGGCCATAAAAAATGGAAACATGATAAAATCCTTCAATGATTTTATCATTCTTTGCAGAAAAAAATGCATCTTGTGATGTTTTAATTAATTTTTTAATTAAATGTGGGAGGTTGTTTCGGCACCTCTTGTCAAAGCAAAAGTGTGTCACCACTTTTGCTTTTTTTTGTAGTCGTTTATTTCATGTGTTTTGCTGTTTTAGGTTGAATGATCAGATGTTGGCCATTGACTATCGTATAACTGAAGGTTGTCTGCTCCGTCAACGTCTTTAACACTTCTTCGAGGGAGCTATGATTGAGGTCAATAACATAAGTGGATGTATCATTATCCGGATTATTTAACTGTACAAACAGATTGAATTTATCTCCCAGTCCCTTTGCGATCTCGTGCAATGTGAGACGCCTGATCGCATTTACAGGCTTAGGTTTCGGGCTAACGGTATTTGTCTTCTTTTCTATCTTAAAGTCAGTGGTTGCAAGTTCTACGGTCAGGCATTCGTCTTTTGTCAACTCTTCCGCCAGGATCTTCGTAGCAGAAGGGCCTTCCTGCTCTACCCTGATCTTTCCGCTCACCACATCTACCTTAAAGTCTGGCTGGTCTTTATATGCAGAGATGTTAAAAGAGGTACCCAATACCCTGATACGGAATCCTTTTGCATAAACAGTAAAAGGTCTCACCGCATCTTTCTGTACATCGAAGAAAGCTGCACCTTCCTGTAACTCCACCCTACGCTCAGCGCCTGCCTGGAATGCTGCCGCATAACGGATACTTGAACTGCCTTTCAGCTGAATAATACTGCTGTCAGGTAATGTGATCTTTTTAACCTCATTTACTCCGGAGCTGACTGTCATCCATATAGCAGGTGTCTCCTTTACCACAGGATGCTGAAAATACCTGTAGACTACTACACTGTTGACCATTACTATAAGTACTGCCGCCGCTATTTTTAACGGGAGGAAGAAACGTTTACGCTTACGTGTAATATCCAACCGGATATGGTTATAGATCTCATTACCGATCTCTTTTTTGCGTGCAGTACTGCCGAATGCATCAAAAGGCTGTGCATCATTTATCTGATCATACCAGGCATTGGCGTGATGATCCGGTTTATTGTCATCCATATAATAACTCAACCACGCAAAACGTAAAAAGTACTTTAACGGAAGGTTATCAGAAGGTTACGGCTTTGTTAACAACACAATGGCAATGGCTAAAAGATTGGCTGGTTCTGAATAGAATAACTGTGTTTTCTTTCGTAACCTGTCCAGGGCCACAGAAATATTATTCTTAATAGTCTGTTCAGAGAGGGATAATTCCGCAGCTATCTCGCTGATAGACTTATTTTCCTGCCGGCTGAGTACAAATGCTTTGCGCATAGTATCAGACATCTGCGCTATTTCATTATTGATAAATGCTTCCAGCTCTTTAGCTTCCAGCCCGGATTCCGGAGAATACTGTACCTGCTCATGCTGGAATTGTGTTTCTCTCGATAGTGAAGCGAGGTTCTTTTTATAAAAGCTGATGGTCTTATTACGAACAGCGCGGTTAAGATAAGGAGCAAGGCTGCTTTCTATAAATACCTCTTTACGGGAAATCCAGAGATTGACAAATATATTCTGAACAATGTCTTTTGCAGCTTCTTCATCGCCCAACCGGCGGTAAGCCATTGTATATAGCTCCGCCCAGTACCGCTCATACAACACTCTGAATGCGGGTTCATCTCCTTTTCTCAAAGCAGCCAGCAACAAACTATCTGTATCTTGAACAACATGCATATGACGCCCAAATATAGAATTTGGGGAAAGCTTATTGCATTAAATTAAAGTTAAGCGTGTTAGAATATAACATGTGTGCCATCAAAGGTCAGTGACCTGAATAATAACGGGAAATCACTATTTTAGCAGGAATTATTCAATCCCTATTCATATCAGCATGACAACACCCAGCTTCCTGTTCGCCGTTCTTTTCATAACATTGTCCAACACATGCCTGTATGCACAAAAAGGACTCGTTGAAAAGGTAGACAAGATCATCACCAAAGCCATGACCCAGGAAAAATTTCCGGGAATGGCCATTGCTATTGTGCAGGATAACAAAGTCATATATCAGAAGGTATACGGCGTTAAATCAGTCAAAACTAAAGAGCCGGTTAACGATAATACCATTTTCAGTATAGGCTCCGTATCCAAGGCATATACCGCAGTTGCCATCATGCAGTTGGTGCAGGCAGGTAAAATTGATCTGGATAGTCCGATCAAAAAATTCATGAAAGGTATCCCTCCGTCCTGGGGTAACATCACCATCCGGCAATACCTGACACATACCAGTGGTATACCCGATGTAAAAGGAGAAAAAGACAAAGCATCATTTGAAGAGACATTGAAACAGGCAGGTAAACTACCCATGGCTTTCACACCGCCGGGTAAAAAGCAGCAATACAATAATTTCAATTTTGCTCTTCTTGGTAAACTCATAGAAACCGTTTCAGGTAAAACTTATCTTGACTATATGACTACCTATATCTTTAAGCCACTTCAAATGAACAGAACAGGTGTAGTAGCAGATGCAAAGAATGTAGCTTTAGGGCATTTGAATAAAAACGGAGCATGGAAAGAAATAGCAACGCATTTCGTTCCCGGGGATTATGGCATCCCGTCCGGTGGTCTGCAAACAACACTTACAGATTTTATTAAGTTCAGCCAGGCGTTAAGCAGCTATTCCATATTGAATAGCAAGACAACAAATTTAATGTGGACACCGTATTCAAAAAAAATATCCAATACACCCGGATGGCATTCCCGTACTACCGGTAATGAACTGGTGATCCATAAAGGCGGGGGAGGAACCGGCATAGGCAGCGTTTGTGATTTTGCCGTAGTTCCTTCAAGGAAGTTGTTTGTATTGGTGATGGCTAATAAATCTAACAATGGTATTTCACCCGCCAATGTTGTGGATGATATATTGTTCAAAGGATTTGAAATTCCTGCAGACAGTAACGGTGCCAATGAAGGTGAAGGAAATGAACGTTGATATTTACTGTAAATTTTGAATGCCGGTCTTCTCTGCCGGTTTTTGGAGTAATGTAAAGGCCCAACGTCGTTTGGATAAGAAGGGATCCCTGTAAAAATCAGCCGCACTGATCTTTTCTTTTACATATTGCTGGAAATTTAGTGAAGTTTTAAACTCAGCGGGAAGGGCATTACTTGTTTTATTTGCATATGGAAGATCCGGTTCAATGCCCTTTATTTCCAGATCACCAGCTGCGTTAAAACTATATTCCAGACTTAACAGGCTGCCATCTTTACCTCCAATACTGATAAACTGATGATTGTGCCCGTCGATCATAAGATCCCAGAAATGAACACCGGCAGGATCCGCCTCAGCAACATATTCATCTTTACCGGGGTCATACTCATAAGACTCGAATACGGCCTTAGTGGCCTCTTTTTCCGTAAAGCTGAAGGCGGTGCTGTCATTTGTCTGCCAATAGCCTAAAATTTGACGGTTGAGGATCTGGGTGTTGTCTGATATGGGAACATCTGTGCAGGAATAGGAAAGGCAGGTCACTAAGAACGATAAAAGGAGGTATCTGGATTTCATGTTGTTAGTTTCCTGTTTATACGCCAACCTGCAAAAAGTAACCCTTGCATTATCATCTGTAAATTCCTACATTGGGTAACACCTTCCCTAACCAAAATATAGAGAGCCTATGTTCAGGGTGATACTGATAGGTATGTTGTCCTGTTTACTCCTGTCTGCCGGCGCACGGTCCCAATCAGTGACACGGCCAGAGATTTCAGCCTATGCTTATTATCCTCCGGATCAGGATAAAGAATCCTGGCAACGGCTTAATTTGTTGCTTAGCGGCACTTTCCTGTACGTTGCCAAAGAGGCGCTGACTGACCAGGACAGCTGTTTATTATTAGCCAGCCGTTCTCTTGGCCTGAGCAGGTTTTCCGTTCTGGCAGAAGGATTTGGTGATCAGCAATTGTTTGCACGATCAAAATGGATCGACCAGGGAGACCCGGCCACGGGTATTCGTTTCCTTTCAGCAGCAACCGGCAGGGATCATCTGCAATTATTGCTGTTACTGGGTGCTTATTATACTTTTCAGCCCGGCAGTTATGCCCGGTATAAGGACAGTGTTGAATATTTTTTACATAAAGCTGTCAAAGAAAGTAAAGTCCTGAAGGAGGAAAGGTGGGGGCGCATAGCGCTTTGCCTGCTGGGAAAAGTATATCTCCAGGGGAATGATAATAAAGGTGATTCCATCTGCAATATCCTGATCGATGCATGCAGGAAAGCAGGTGATAAGGAAATGGAGGCGAGGACAATTGCATGGCGTGGTATGTACACCACTGTTATGCAGACCACTTTTCAAAGAAAGGTGACCGATCTGCAACTGGCCGCAGACCGCTATCACAGCCTGGGTGACATAGAAGGGGAGATCAATGTGGTGACTGACGTAGGGTATGTGTTCACTGCCATCGGCCAGCATCAAAAAGCATATGAAGCCTTTTTGAAAGCGCTTTCGCTGGCGGAAGCCATCCGGTTCCCGTATACGCATTACAATACAGATGTGCTTGCTATGATCACGTTATTTCAGGGGAAATTCGGGGAGCCATACCGGTACACCCGTCAAACGATAAAAGTGGCAGAAAGCTGTCGTGACAGCATCGGGTGGGCCTATTTTTATAGCCGGCTATCACAATTATACGATTTTGAGGACAGGCCGAAGGAGGGATTGGACATGGCGCAAAAAGCAATAGCACGTTTTATCATTGATCGCAATCCGGCTGGGTACAATATCCTGCTGGCTGTAATTCATCATATGAATAAAGAAGGCCGTGCAAAAGAAGCCCTCCAGCTTGTGCAGGATTTTTCAAAAAAGGTGGCCAGCCCTGTGTCTGTCTCGGATCTGTTCTTTTATCACCACACACTTGCTTATTGTTATACACACCTGAATGAGTTAGGGGTAGCCGAAATACATATAAAGAAGATGGATTCCCTGGAAACGGTGGCCGAAGCTATCCGGGGGCCGCTCAGGAGATCTTCGGTCATTTTTCGGTCTGCAGAGGCCTTTTTTAAGCGTGGGCAATATCAGCAGGCAAAAGAATACCTTGAAAAATACTTCCTGATCCCTTCTTATGGGTCTCACACCATAATGAATGATCTGCAGGCATATCATCTAATGATTGATGCCGATTCTGCGTTAGGTGATAAAGCATCCGTCATATCCCATTATAAGGAATATGCGAAGCTGCTTGATTCCAATTTTAAAGTAACAAAAATACGGCAGGCAGAAGAGCTTCAGGTAGTTTACGAAACGCAGGAAAAGGAAATTCAGATTGCTGCATTAAATCTGCAGGCAAAACAAACAGCACTTGTAAAGAATTTAACCCTTGCAGGCATTGCAGCAGTAGTGATCATTGCCGTGCTGTTATACCGCCAAAACCGGTTAAAACAAAGGAGTAATCAAATAATCACGCATAAGAACGGACAGCTGGAGGATCTGCTGGCGGACAAGGAATGGTTATTGAAAGAGATCCATCACCGCGTGAAGAACAATCTTCAGATCATCATGAGCCTGCTCGATTCGCAATCCAGGTACATAGACAATGATGCAGCGCTCACGGCTATAAATGACAGCCAGCGAAGGGTGCAGGCCATATCCCTGATCCATCAGAAACTGTATCAAT
The DNA here is from genome assembly GCF_009647655.1 of Chitinophaga sp. SYP-B3965. GTDB lineage: Bacteria > Bacteroidota > Bacteroidia > Chitinophagales > Chitinophagaceae > Chitinophaga. Next base: position 992,394 of record NZ_WJFD01000001.1, read on the forward strand.
CGGAAAATAGCTCCTCGATCAGCATGCCTCACTATATCGATGAACTGATCAGCTACCTGCAGGACAGCTTTGACACCAGCAGCCATGCCGTTATTGAGCAGGATGTTGAGCCCTTAAAACTGGACGTGGCAAAAGCCATTCCGCTGGGCCTGATCATCAATGAAGCCATTGTAAATGCCATTAAATATGCATTCCCGGGGCAACAGAAAGGTATTGTGCGGATCAGTTTGAAAAATAGCGGTGCCGATCATTTACTGCTGGACATATCAGACAATGGTATCGGCCTGCCTTTGGATGTTAAAGTATCGAAACCAAATTCGCTGGGGTTTAGCCTGATGCGGGGACTTACCCGGCAGTTAGACGGAACCTATAGTATTGAAAGCAACAATGGGGTGCATATATTCATCCGGTTTAGCGCTTTAAATAACCAGTTGTATGAGTAAGAAAATACTGATCGTAGAGGATGAATTTATTGTAGCCAACAACCTGCAGATGATACTGGAGGATGCTGGTTATACGATAACCGGTAGTGCTGCTTCGGTACGGGAAGCGCAGGAGTGTATCCAGCAATGCAAACCAGACCTTGTACTGCTTGATATCAGGCTTAAAGGAAAATTGTCTGGTATTGATATTGCCCGGAAATTAAGAGCTGATCACATCCCTTTTATTTACTTATCTGCTTATGCCAACCAGCCCATACTCGAAGAAGCAAAAACAACAGAGCCTTATGGATTCCTGGTGAAGCCGGTCAGGGAAAAGGACCTGCTGGTTGCACTGGAAATTGCCTGGTATCTCCACCAGCATAGCCTTGAATCAAAACTGAGGCGCGAAGAAGAGTTGCAGAAGGACATTACGGAAATAAGCGATGAAGCGCTGAGTGCCAGGGAATCGCTCCTGAAGATGGCCGGTGTGATGCAATCCTATATACCATTTGATTTTATAACATGCGGGATCAGGCCGCTGGATGCCAAACAGTTCACGGATACGGGGTATTTGCGCACCGGATTCAATGAATACCAGTTTATCGGTGAAAAAGAATGGATGACCATTTCCGGTTTAACTAAGGATGTAATTGCCGGCATCATTGAAAAAACTGATAGCGACAACTATGCCGGTATTTATAACGAGGAGACCAGTAAACACCCAAACAGCAATCTGCTGCAAAGAAAACTGATGGATTGTTTGCGGCTGGAATCCTATCTCGTATTTCCGATAGCACTTGGATATGGATTATCTGTTCATTATTTCTTTTACAGCCGGCAGGCTGATACCTACAACAAAGATCATATTGCCCTGTTGAACCGTTTGAAAACGGGCCTGGAAGACGTTGCCAATAAAACAGTATATGCTGAAACATCTTCCATGGAAGCGGATCACCGGCCAGCTGCTATAAAGACGGATAACAAGGTATTCAAAGGTATTATCGGCAACCATCATTTATTGTTGACTGCACTGGACCTCGCAGCGCAGGTGGCGCCCTATACAACTTCCGTGCTGATATTAGGAGAAAGCGGCACGGGAAAAGAGAGCGTGGCACAATCGATCCACCAGCTTTCGCCCCGGAAGAATGGTCCGTTTGTAAAGGTGAATTGTGCGGCTATCCCGGCAGCATTGATAGAATCAGAATTGTTTGGACATGTAAAAGGTGCTTTTACCGGCGCTGTTGAGAAAAGGAAAGGGAAATTTGAACTGGCTGACGGAGGAACTATCTTTTTAGATGAGATCGGAGAATTACCATTGAGCATGCAGGTGAAATTATTGCGTGTTCTGCAGGAACGGGAGATCGAATACGTGGGCGGTACTTCAGCTGTGAAGGTGAATGTTCGCATCGTGGCGGCCACTAACCGGAACCTGGAAAAGGAGGTAGCAGAACGAAATTTCCGGCTTGATCTGTATTACCGGCTGAATGTGTTTCCGCTCACCCTGCCACCATTGCGCGAGCGAAAAACGGATATCGAAACACTGGCCATATTCTTTGCAGACAAATTTTGCAAAGAACTGAATAAGCCATTTAATGGCATTGCGGATCCGATGATGGAAAAAATGTATGCCTGGCACTGGCCGGGAAATATCCGCGAACTCGAAAATATTATTGAGCAATCCGTTGTACTCAATGATGGCAGATCAAAATTACAATTAATGCGGAGCTTTAGTGTAGCTACGCCAGAGCAAACTACTATCAATACCTTTGAAGATGTAAAACAGATCCAGCAACAAACGGAAAGAGAATATATCATTTCTTTTCTGAAAAGAACAAAAGGCCGGATACGCGGAGCCGCAGGGGCTGCAGAATTATTGAATATCAAACCCAGCACCCTGGAATCAAAAATGACGAAGCTGAATATTAAACGACAGGATTTTACTGATCCTTCTGAAAACATATAACCGATAGGGATACCCCGGAATTTTCGGGGCTTCTGCCCGTTAACCCACGACATTTTCGGGGCTTATAGCTTACTTCACTTATGCCTGTCAATTCAAATGAATTGATCCTCAGGTTATTGCTACTGCATCTTTGCTGCTTCGGTTGAATGGCATACAAATAGCCTTAATGGGCAAAACTATTCGTATGACAAATTCAACAAAATGGGAGACCCCTGCACCTATTGATGCAGCAAAGGGATTCAGAATTCATTTCATTGTATTCCTGCTGGCTACTCCGGTTATCTGGCTGGTATGGTATTTAACAGACAGAACCTACCCATGGCCGTTATGGTCTACACCTGCATGGGCAGTAGGCGTACTCTTTCACTACCTCGGCGTATTTGTTTTCAAAAAACCAAAGAACAGCTAAAAGAAATAACCATGGAGTTACCACAAAAAACATTCAGACGTGTTGTAACAGGTCATGATGCAGCGGGGAAAGCCATCATTATTTCTGATGCACCACCTGTTCATACACAATTGGTAGGCGGCCCTGGTGGCCCTACTTTTTTCGAAGTATGGCATACGATGGAAACACCTGCTTTAATTCTTTCTCAACCCGGGGAACATGCTGAAGAAGGGTTGGTGTTACCTCCTCCCAAAAAAGGAACGAGGATGCGGGTGATAGAGTTTCCACCGGAAGGAGAAGAGATCCGCAGGCTAACAGGAGCTGATGCCGCCGCTAAATTCAAATCGATGGGAGACGAAAAAGCTTCCACATCAGCAGAAGGCGCACCTCATCCATTGATGCACCGGACACAAACAGTTGATTATGGCATTGTGCTGGAAGGGGAGATCACTCTTGTGCTGGATCTTGCCGAAGTAACGATCAAGGCCGGCGATATAGTTATACAATGCGGAACAAACCACGCCTGGGCAAACCGTTCCGGCAAGGTTTGCCGGATGGCCTTCATCCTGATAGACGGACAGTTTACCAACGAACTTGTATCAAGTTAAAACATCCTTATGCGTATCAAACCTTTATTGCCGGATACCCTTAGCCCCGAAGTCCGTTTCGTTCATGATGAGATTGCCGGCCTCGTTGGCCGGAGTCAAAGCCAGGTAACCATGCTGAATGCCGGGGGAGCATTGCTGGGGCCTTTCCCGCCAATGCTCCAATACCCGCAGTTTGGTATTCCCGCTCTGAGCTTTCTGAGAACACTGGACACGCAGGGGAGATTGGCAAAAACCGTTCGGGAGGTAGCTATACTCACTGTAGGAGGCGCCTTTAGAGCCCGTTTTGAATTATATGCACATGAGATCATGGGAGCGGTTTCCGGTCTTTCATCCATCCATATCGCAACACTTGCAGCGGGCGGTCATCCGGTTGGTTTAAGTGAAGAAGAGCACATGGCGCATATTATTGCGGCTTCACTGGTGAGCGGTCATGTTGTGGCGGATTCAACCTATCAGCACGCCGTACAGGTACTTGGGCAAGATGGTGTAGCGGAGCTCTTTTTCCTGATCGGCGGATATAGTTTCATCGCGATGATCTTAAATGGCTTTGATATACCTGCACCTGATAATATTTAAAACAAATAAAAATGAACAAAACAATTACAATGCTACTTTCAGCAGTGATCATTTCCATAACAGCCGGATGCGGCAATAATGCGAAGAAGCCGGATGCTGCTCCGCAGACTTATGTGCTGGTCCACGGAGCGTGGCAGGCACCCTATGTTTGGGATTCGGTTCAGTCTCATCTTTCTGAAAACGGTAACAAGGTAATTGTAGTGGAGCTTCCCGGGCATGGCGCTGACACAACGCCTGCACATCTGCTAAGCCTTGATGTGTACAGGGATAAAGTGATCGATGCTATTTCAGCGGCAGACAGCAGTGTGATCCTTGTAGGACATAGTTTGGGCGGAATGGTGATCACACATGTGGCGGAGAAGATCCCATCAAAGATCAGGAAGCTGGTATACGTGGGCGCTTTTCTTCCTTCCTCAGGGCAGGCACTTACTGACCTGGCATACGCTGATCCTGACTCCAAACTGGGGCCCTTACTGACTCCCTCAGCGGATCAGTTAACGCTGGACGTGAAGCGGGACAGCCTGACCTGGCTTTTTATACAGGATGGCTCCGAAGCGGTGAAACAACGTGTACTGGACAACTACCGTGCTGAGCCGGCTATTCCCTTTACGGGTAAGGTTACACTAACGCAGGCAAATTTTGGTGCAGTGGAGAAAGTGTACATCAGAACACTCCGGGATATCGTGATCTCACCGGGGCTTCAGGACAAAATGATTGCCGGCGCTGGTATCAAAGAGATCTATTCTGTGAACACCAGCCACTCCCCATTTTTGTCTCAGCCGGGTGAGCTCTCTGAGCTGCTGCTTAAAATTGGAAAACAATAACATCAAAACATTCACCATGAAAACAATTTATCAAATGATGCTGGCAAGTCTGTTAAGTGTACCTGCTATAGTACATGTAAACGCCCAGGTAAAAGTTAAAGCGGAGCAGGTGAAGCTGCATGAACTGGATGTAATGAATCAACTGACTACTGCTACAGCGGTGGTGAACATGCCTGTATCACAATTGCTGAACGCACCCGGCAATGAGGCATTGAGGGCTTTTTTCTTTACACCTGTTAAGGAAAAAACATTGCAGGGCAAGAGGATTGCCGTGATAGCAGCGGATGGTTTTGAAGAGATCGAATTAACAGGGCCTGTTTGGTATTTCAGACAACTGGGTGCCAGGGTAGATATTGTGGCGCCAAAATTTAATCCGGCTCCGGAAAGATTTGGTTTGAGCTACCCGGAGATGTCAAAAACACACATCATGGCTATTCAGTACCTGCAGCCTGTAGGGTGGATCAAATTCGATCTTACGGCGGACCAGGCAAAAGTAAGCGATTATGATGCGGTATTTATTCCCGGTGGCGCCTGGAATCCGGATAACCTCCGCTATGATAAAGACGTGATCAAATTCATTCAGGACTTTTCCGGATCAAAAAAACTGATAGCGGCTATTTGCCATGCGCCCGTTGTGCTGGCATCGGCTGATATCCTTAAAGGAAGAAAGCTCACGGGTTACTGGAATATCCAGGTTGATCTGAAAAATGCAGGCGGAATAGTAACTGATGAACCTGTAGTGACGGATGGTAACATCATCACCAGCAGGCATCCGATCGACGTGGCCGATTTTTCAAGAGCTGTTGAGAACTGGTTGCTCAAAAAATGATTTTAAATCTATAGCCATGAAACGTTTTAAGATATGGTGGCTGGCTGTGTTATCCCTTATTGTAGCAGGGGAGAACAGCTTACAGGCACAACCCTCAGATAGTGCTGTGATAATGGTGTTAACGCATTACGACGTTAAACCTCCCTACCAGCAAAAGTTCCGGAAGGCCTTGTGGAATTATGTTTTTAGTTCCCTGAAGGCAGACGGCAATATAATGGCAGAAGCATATTATGAGGAGGGGAACCCTTCCGGCATATGGATGATTGAGCGGTGGAGCAGCCGGAGTTTTCATGATGAAAATATAAAAAGCGGGGTGGCGAAAGCCATCCTCGCTTTAACAAAGGATGGGCTGGCATCACCGGTTGATATTGTTTTCGCGGAAGACCTGGAACCTATTTCCAAAGAGGCCTACCGGAAAACGTTTAAGATCGGTGATCAGCCTATAACAATCATGTTGTTTGTAGATGCGAAGGAAGGTACGGAGTCTGTTTTTAAATCGCTCTATCATGTTGCCATGCCTGAATTCCGGAGCGAGCCAGGGGTTTTGACCTATCAACTCAGCCAGGTATCTGATGATAAGACAAAGTTTATTACGTATGAGAAATTCCGTAACGAGGCCGCATTTCAATATCATCTAAAGATCCCTGCCGTTGAACCAGTTATAGCATACCTGCGAACTTCTATCAAAGAGCAGCCATTTGAGAAAGGGCTTCACCGGCTGATCGAATTTGCACCGCTATTCCGGGAAGAGTAAATTAAATCAGCCCTGATCCTGAATAAGTTCGGGCAATTCCCTGATCAGATCAGCATTGGACGTTACGGGGAGTTAATATTTTTGCGTACTTTTCAGGCTCGAATTGGTTTTTCATGTCCCTAAGTACCAAAGCAGCAGCCTTTGCCTATACCGTGTTTTTTGTAATGCTGAGCATTGCTGCTCAGGCGCAGCAGCTAACCGCTAATTTTACACCCAGTAAAACAAGCGATTGCGAAAGCCTGATCACTAAATTTACGGATAACTCTACCGGTACCCCTGTTTCCTGGCAGTGGAACCTGGGGAATGGCTCCACCTCTACGCAGCAAAGCCCCAGCGCTTCTTATACAACGCCTGGTACCTACAAGGTAACATTGACCGTGAAGAATGCTGCAGGCGCCAGCAGTACTGTGGAAAAAACCGTTACCGTATGGGAAAAGCCCCAGCCGGATTTTACCGCAGGCCCTGCCAAAGGCTGCATACCCTTTAATGTTACTTTTACGGACAAGTCGAATCCTGTGAATGGGACCATCACTGCCTATAGCTGGGATTTCGGGGATGGCGCTACCGGTTCCGGGAGCAGCCCGATGCATACTTATAACAATGTATTGTCGCCCACGGTTACCCTCACTGTAACTAACAGCAACGGCTGCACGGCATCGAAACAGATCAGCAATATTGTAGACGCGGCGGCCACACTGGTGGCCAATTTTACGGTGCCTGATAAATTCCTTTGCACGGCTCCCGGAGCGCTGACCATCAATAACGCCACTACTGGTCCGGGTAACCTTACTTATCTATGGGATTTTGGCGATGGTGGTACGGCTTCAGATGCTAATCCTGCTCCGCATAATTATGAGGCCAAGGGCATTTACAAAGTAAAACTCACTGTTACCAGCGATAAAGGTTGTACCGCTACCAAAACATCCGAAGATATCAATGTGGCCAACTTTAAAACAGATTTCCAGTTACCGGCCAGCATCTGTGAGAGTAACCAGTATATCACCATCAATGCTATCAATAATCCGCAGGCAAACGCCCTTACCTGGAGTGTTGACAAAGGTTTCATTAGTAGCTATGGTACCTCTCCTTCTTATAATCCTTCTACCCCCGGCACTGTAAAGGTGACCATGACGGCAGATTATGGCAAATGCCGCGAAACCGTATCTAAAGATTTTGAGGTAAAACCTACGCCGAAAGCTGATTTTTCAAGCGATCAGGCTGCTATCTGCGATGTGCCTGCTACGTTGAAACTAACAGACAAATCGCAGGGCGCTACCAGCTGGAGCTGGAATTTTGGCAACGGGCAATCGTCCACCCAGCAGAATCCCACGGTCACTTACAACAGCCTGGGGTATTTCTACATAAAGCTTACGGCCAGCAATGCATCCGGCTGCTCCAGTACAACAGATCGTCTTGTAGAAGTGGTAAAACCGGAGGTTTTTGCCTATGCAAGTATTGTTGAGGGCTGTGAAGGAATAACTCCTTCTTTTTACAGCTCTGTGAATACCAGGGATCCCATTGCCACCTATGAATGGGACTTTGGCGATGGCAGTCCTAAATCGGCACTCGCTACGCCATCTCATACATTTAATAACGCAGGCACCTACCAGGTAAGGCTTACCTATACAACAGCCAATGGTTGTAAAGGAACAGTGGGCATGAATGGCTTTAGCACTATCCGGGTATATAAAAAACCCAAACCAGATTTTTCATCGCCGGAAGCACCCCAGATCTGTGGCAATAACTGGGTGCATTTCAACGGCACCACAGATGTGGGCAACGTCTGGAGCTGGAATTTTGGTGATGGCAGCTATTATGGTGACTACACGCAGAATACGGCGCATAGCTACAGAGAGCCCGGCACCTATACAGTAACCCTGACTGTTTCAAATGTCGCCTGCTCTGAAAAGATCACCAAAACGGCCTATATCAAAGCTGTGAATCCTTTCCCGCGCTTTTCCATGCAACCCATTAACTGCGCTAACCGCACAGAGATCGGCTTCGAAGAAAGGTCCGTCGGCACCATTACCAGCTGGAAATGGAGCTGGGGAGATGGAAAGGAGGATACCTACACAACAAAAACAAACCCCAAACATAAATACGACAAAACAGGCGGGTACAAGGTAAAGCTGACGGTTACAGATGGAACCTGTACGAGTTCCGATTCACTGAATATAAATGTGTACGCGCCATCGCCCGTTGTCATTACCACAGACAAGATAACGTTATGTGGTAATGAAACCCTCACGGCCAGCCTCGTGTCTGCAGACAGAGCTATATATAGCACGTACAGTAACAGTTTTTCGTGGCGCTCTTCAGATGGCACGCCCGGCTACTGGGATTATTATCCTTACAATTATGAGAAGGCCAGTTTTACAAACCTGAAACCCGGTAAGGATACCATCCGCCTGATAGCATATAACTTGCAGGGATGCCCGGATACCAGCAACGGGGTTGTTGTGGATGTACACGGGCCGTTGGCTAAATTCCTCTCTCCGCCTGTGCTGGAATGCCGGGGCACGGAACTCACCTTTATTGATCAGACGGATGTTTCCAAAGGGAAGCCCATAAAAACGTGGTCATGGGATTTTGGTGATGGTACTGGCGCAAAGATATTTACGGCACCTCCTTTCAAATACACGTACAATAAATCCGGCCGTTTCTATCCCAGGCTTACGGTCACTGATCAGGACGGTTGCACCAACACCACAGCCATGGGTGCCTATTTCCAGGTGAATGGTCCTAATGCGGATTTTAATCCCAGTGTTACACTGATACGGCCGGGTGGTACTGTATATTTTTACAATTATACTACGGAAACAGGGGGTAATGCTACTTACAACTGGGACTTCGGAGACAATACTTCCTCTGTACAAAACAGCCCGTCCAAAACCTATCCTGATAAAGGTATTTACACGGTGAAACTTTTGGTAAAAGACAATAATGGCTGTGCTGACAGTGCTAAAAAACAGGTGAAGGTTTCCAGTGTCAGTGCAAATTTCACCGTCACTACGTCGTTTGTGAATAATAGCGGCTGTCCGCCGGTGATAGCCCGTTTCACCAATACATCCGTTAACGCTTCCAGTTCCTATTGGGATTTTGGTGATGGGAGTTTTGCTACTATCAGCAATCCTTCTCATACTTATACCTATGCAGGGAAATATAAAGTGAAGCTGAAAGTAGTGGGTGATGCGGCTACTGAAGATGAATATGAACAGGAAGTAGAGGTAAAGGGGCCTTATGCTACTATCACCACATCGGCCAAAGGCGGCTGCCTGTCCAAAGAGATCGAGTTCAATGTAAGTGCCGTGAATGCTGTTAATTTTGCCTGGGATTTTACGGATGGTAATGTGATAGAAACAACGGAGTCTACCATCAAACATACTTTCAAAGAGCCTGGCATTTATAAACCGCGCCTCATCCTCTCAGATCAGGCAGGTTGCAAGGGTACTGCTTTCCTGGATGGCCCTATCGTGATAGACAAACTGGATGTAAAACTAACGGCAACACCGGAATTTGTGTGTGATGAAGGCTGGATCGCTTTTGCGCCCACCTTCTCCAGTTATTCCATTGATGAACTGAAAGAAGAAGCAGAATACAAATGGACATTTGATGCTGCACTGCAGGTGGAAAATGAAACCACTGCCACACCTCGTTTTTACCTGGATAAAACACAGGGATATAATTTCACACTTACCACTACTACCGCTTATGGCTGTACGCAAACGGTGAGCAAAACAGTATATGCTTATCCCAAACCTGTAGCGACTATTACCGCGCCGTTACAGGCCTGCCAGGATGAGGCGGTAAGTTTCAGCGGAGCGGTGAGCAAAGTGAATGATGTTACCTGGAAATGGGATTTTGACAATGGTAATACCAGCAATGTGCAGCTACCAACTAACCAGACTTATAGCAAGCCGGGCCTTTCCGGAGCCGTACTCATTGTTGCGAGTAAAGATGGCTGTAGCGATACAGCGCTTCATAATATTACAATACAACCTAAACCGGTGATCAATGCAAGCGCAGCATCAACGGTTATATGCCTCGGCAAAAGCACTACGCTGAGTGCCGGCGGCGGTATCACTTATCAGTGGTCTCCCGCACCGGACTTAAGCAATCCGCAGGTGCCTGATCCTATAGCAACTCCTGCTATAAATACTACTTACCAGGTGAAGGTAACAGACGCCAACGGCTGCGTGAATACAGATGACGTAAGCATCCGCGTGGCACAGCCATTCCGGATACAGGCTACACCGGATACTACCATATGCCTGGGGTATGCGTTGCCGTTATGGGTAAAGGGCGCAGATCATTATGTATGGAAGGGAGAGGGGCTGGCTGCTGCAAACATTCCTAATCCACAGGCCATTATTAAAAAGCAAGGCTGGTATACTTATGAAGTAACCGGTTATGATGCAGATGGTTGCTTTACACATGATACATCGCTGATGGTAAGTGTATATCCTGCACCCACCATTAATGCAGGACCAGATCTTACCAGGATGACAGGTATGCCGGTGCAACTGCGCGGGCAGGGTAGCCCGGATGTTATAAGATGGAACTGGTCGCCAACTGATAACCTGGACTGTGCCACTTGTGCGCAACCGATGGCTTCGCCCAATCTGTCCACCAAATATAAAGTAGAAGTGGAGAACAGTTATGGCTGCAAGGCTACTGATGAAGTAGTGGTGATGGTTACCTGCGATAAGGGAGCGGTGTTCCTGCCTACTGCCTTTACACCTAACAGGGACGGGGTGAATGAATGGTTCTATCCCAAAGGGCGGGGCATCAAAGAAGTGGCCTCGTTGCGGATCTTTGACAGATGGGGCAGCCAGGTATTTGAAAGAACGCATTTCCAGATGAACATCGCGAGTGCTGGATGGGATGGCACCTGGAAGAATTCGATAGCGCCTATGGGTAATTATGTATACGCTATTGAAACGGTGTGTGAAGATGGGACTACTTTCCTGTTCAGGGGTACGGTTACATTGATCAAGTAGTTGTTTTTATATATTAACAATTTTATACTCCTGTACTATGCCAAATCATTTCATTAAAACTCTGCTGGTATTATTTCTAACCATAGCTTCCATTGAGATCTTTGCGCAGGACAACAACTTTGAACAACTTTCAAAGATCCCTAAAGCCACAACTACCAATTTCCCATTAGATTATAAAATTGCGAGACCAAGACTTGAGTACCCTCATTGGGACCATGACTTTGATATTTATTACAATTTCCTTACGCCCACTTTAAGGAAAACGCAAGCCTCCCTGAGCCAAACCAGCAATGGCGTAGTTTCTACGATGACGCCCAATTCAATCATTCCTCATGCACAACTGGACACCGCAACAATAGTGGATGACCCAACGAAATTTATGGGAACATGGCGAATGATCAGTTTTCGTGCAATAAGATATAATGACTCCGTATTTATTCCCACAAAGGTGTACTACAGGCTTGCAGACACCCTTTTAGAGGATAAGAGTAGTGAAGAAGCTTTTGCCGTTATTTCGGACAATAATTTTAAACTTTATGCCAGGGAAACAGGAAAGACTGATTTCAAAAGAATGATCTCTGCCAAATATAAAATTGAGAACAGGCGATTTATGATGATGTATAAGCTGGTCAAGGCAAGTGCAGGCGTTTCACAAATCGGAATTGATGAAAAAGGCTACCTGATCCTGAATTACCCAAGCGTAATAGAGAATATTAAAAAGGGCGGGTACTTTTCCTATTATGCAATTGTTGAACAGTATATTTTTGAAAAGGTAAAATGAATAAAGAGAATGAATTTGCAGCAAAACATACAACAATTGCATGAGGTGTGGAGTTCGAACAAGGCTATTAAAGATACTTCTCAAACCCAAATTTCTTTTGATGATCTGACCAATTCTATTATCAGTACAGGTCCATTTTCTTTTTACATCATAGACTTCTTCGATATGTCACTTTCGCATATCAGTCCTTCCCTCTATGAAATGCATGGTTTTAATCCGGAAACTGTAACATTCAACGATATATTGGGCGCAATTCACCCGGAAGATATAGACTTTGTTGTAAGAGCTGAAGCATTTTTGACCAAATTCTTCTATGAAAAAGTGGGCCGGGATCAACTCCTGACATACAAAATAAGTTATAGCCACAGAGCGAGATTAAAAAACGGAGAGTACGTTCTTTTCAATCATCAGGCACTCATGTTGACAATGGATGATACCGGCGGATATGGTAAGTCCCTTAATATCCATACCCGTATAGACCATCTGAGTAATGCCAATACTTACCGGATATCCCTTATCGGACTGAAGGGCCAACCATCCTATATGAACATAGATCTTGAAGATGAGGGGAAAAATAAGATAGAATTTTCCAAAAGAGAAATAGACATTATCAAATTGATCGGCGATGGTCACAACAATGAGGATATTGGCAAATTGCTCTTCATAAGCCCATTAACGGTAAAAACACACAGAAAGAATATCCTGGAAAAATCGGAGTCTAAGAACACAGCACAACTCATAAAGAACTGTATGATCCAGGGGATCATTTAGACCTTACACTACATAACATACTCCTTAGAATACTCCTTTTGGAGTATTTTTTTTGGCGGGTACCCATGGTACATTTGTTTAATTTTTAAAAAATACACCTATGAGAATAAAAATTCTATTAACATTGTTTGGTTTGATGTTTACTGTACTGCAGGTAAGCGGACAAGCACATGATAATAGCCAGGGCGCATGTAAGTTATTTAAGAATAAAGCTATCGGAGATGGTGCAACTTGTCCTGCCTGCGTTGCGAAAATCGAGAAAGAACAGAAAGCAAGAGATGCTGAAAACAAGCGGAGAAATGATGTGATCATCGCTAAAGGAGAAGCAGACAAAAAGGCCGCTGAAATAGCCCGTAAAAAGCAGCTGGCGGACATGGCAGAGAAAAATAAAGTGACGGAGGTTGCTGTGACGATGCCGAAAAGTGCTGATGTGAAAAATAATGCCCCGGTTAAAAAAGGGTTAATTGAGAATAGTGATAAGGCCGTATTGAAAGTAACCGGCAATGGAAAAGGATTTAAAAATGAAAAGGATGAACTTCTTTTTGAAAATCCAGAGTGGGATAGAACATATAGTATTCAGGATGTGTCAGTGACAGAAACTGCTTTGAAAAATTTCGGTATTATTGATGTAAGGACAGGCTCTGGGAGAGGTCTGGGTGGATTTAGGGCTGATGTAGTCAATTCAAAAGGAGAATATTTGTTTAATGACCCAAACCTTAAATTCATTTGCCACATAAATGATGGTTGGCTTTTGATGGGTTTTTATAACTCTGAAAACTACTGCGTCTACAACCTGTTAACAAAGAATAAAATTAATTTCACCTCAATATCACAGTATAACTCAGAATTTGGCAGATATGTCTGGGGCCCCGCAATAGATCTTTTTTTGCCGATCTTTTCCGACGATGTAAAATTTGCGCAGACTTACAGTATTCAGGTGCAAGGAAAGGCAACAGAAGGTGGTTGGATTAAAAAGCATCTGATGAAATTATATCCTGCGGAACTCAATGCAGCGTTTCTCTCAAAACAAAGTTTTGTGCTTGTTCATACCAGTCAGCTTGCTTCATATTTAGGGCAGGAGTATGAATACAAATTTGAAGCAAATTATAATTCTGCTAATACCGTCATACTTTATTGTGTATCAAAAGAGGGTAAGTTAAGTACGATCAAATTAAAGTAACCTATGAAAAATATCATTGCAACATGCCTGCTTTTATTGGGCTCTCTCACCTTATGGGCACAGGATATTCCCTACGAAAAATTAGATTCTATATCTGCAGCCATCAGCCAATACCAGCTCAGATCTGATAAGTTGGTTTACAATGATGGAAAAGATGATTATGAATTAAGCTTTCCTGAAAACAATTTCCAGGTCCTTTACAGTACCAAAACCGCTACAAAGGTTGTCAATAAAAGATCCGGAGATAAGGAATTTGTGTGTATTACAGAAAATATAGACCTGGCTAAAGCAGAGGAGGTTTACCAGGTGCAATATCCTGGCCGCGCAGGTGTTTTGCGGATGAGCTTTCCGGAAGGTGTAAAGACGCAAATTTATACCAATGGAGTACTTACAAAAACGGTTAGAGAATATTATTTGGAGTTCTTTTTTAATAGGAGTGAAGATGGTTCTCAGAAAAAATTGCTGACTCAGTTAGATGATGTATTTAGCTCCTTAAAGCTTGGATCTAAAATTCCTAAAGAACAGTTTTTAAATGCTGATAAAAAAACAATACTAACGGCAGATGATGTAATAGACAGATTTATTGCTTCATTAGGTGGAGCAGAAAAGATACAGTCAATGAAGTCGGTCATTGCACGAGGTACTATCCTTACGCAGGGTGTACAGGTTCCTGTTCAGATGTGGTTCCTTCATGATCATGGTATGCGCATGGATATGGAGATCCAGGGCAAGGCCAATATAGCAGTTATGACTAAAAATGCTGCCTGGACACTCTTTCCGGTACAACGTCAGAAGAGACCTGTGGATGCAGATCCTGCAACCAGAAGAGAAGGTGCCGAAGAGTTAGATCTGACAGGTGATCTGTTTGACTATAAAACAAAAGGCAATACGGTAGAATTATTGGGAAAAGAAACAATAGGCGGGAGGGAGGCATACAAACTAAAACTGATCCGTAAAAGTGGAACTGTTGTATACCTGGTGATTGATGCCAAAACCTTTCTTCTAACAAAAAAAATAATGAACAGGAATGTGCAGGGGAAAATTGTTGAGGTTACTGAAACTATAAGCGACTACAGAAGGAATGCAGCTGGTTTCATCTACGCGGCTTCCTATCAATATGCTCCTGCGGGCACCCATTTGACCTATTCTAATTATGAAGTGAATGCAGCGGTAGATCAGAGATTGTTTGAGAAACCTTAATGCAGCACCAATAGAACAAAAGTAAATTGAGAATGCAGGCAGGAAAAATCAGCGGGTGGTATTTGAGGTTTTTAGGTGGATTTAGCGGGAATTGATGTGTTTTGCGGTAATTGGGGGTTTATGATGGAATTGGTGTCAATTGAGGTGATTTGAGCATGCTTTTTTGTCAGGTACCCCGGGTTAATACGGGATGGATACGGGATTGACACGGGATTGATACGGGATTGCTACGGGATTACTACGGGATTACTATTGGATTGGGGGCGGGGTAACAAATCCCAAAAGAAAACAGAATTCACCCGTAAATTTGCCCCATGAAGATCTTAATCATCGAGGATGAAGTAGAACTGGCAAAAAGCATGGGTAGTTATCTTTCAGACGAAAGTTACTTATGCGAATATGCAGCCACCTATTCTCAGGCCCTGGAAAGGATTGATTCCTTCGATTACGATTGTATCCTTCTGGACCTGATGCTGCCAGGTGGTGATGGCTTTCAAATCCTGAAGGAATTGAAGGAGCAGAAGAAAAATGATGGCGTGATCATCATTTCGGCGAAAAACTCCATGGACGATAAAATAAACGGTTTGAGGATCGGTGCGGACGATTACCTCGCCAAACCTTTTCATTTGCCTGAACTGGCCGCCAGGGTATATTCCCTGATCAGGCGCAAACACTTTGGCAGTGTAAACGTTATTGAACAGAACGAGATCCGGGTGGATGTGTTGGGTAAGGCGGTTAGTGTGGATGGAAAACCTATGCTGCTCACAAAAAAGGAATTCGACTTATTGATGTATTTCATTATCAATAAAAACCGGGTTGTCTCCAAAGCAGCGCTGGCCGAACATCTCTCCGGGGATGTTGCGGCATTGTTTAACAGTTATGATTTTGTATATTCTCATATTAAGAACCTTAAACGGAAACTGAACGAGGCTGGTGTTGGACATTATCTCAAAACAATGTACGGAAGCGGCTATAAATGGGAAATATGAGTAAACTGCTGAACTATTCCCTTAAAAGGATTGTGATCTGTGCTGCCGTTGTGCTGGCCTGCAGTATCCCTATCTACTACCTGGCATTAAGCAGGCTGTGGCAGTATGAATTGGATGAGCATAATGTGATCGTAACAGCTGAAGCAGGACGGGAGGACAAATTATTGATCATCGGTGCGGTAACGCTTTTGAGTGCGCTGTTCTTTGCCATCCTTTTAGGCGCCCTGATCCTGCTTAACCGCAGATTATCCCGCGGCATGTGGCAACCCTTCTATCAAACCCTGAAACAGATCAAACGATTTGACCTGGATAATCCTGACAATATTCATTTTGAGCAAACGGGCATTGCGGAGTTTGATGAACTGAATGAAAGCCTGAAAAGATTACTGCAGGCTAACATCACCGTTTATAACCAGCAAAAGGAATTTGCGGACAATGCCTCACATGAACTGCAAACACCGCTGGCCATCGTGCAGTCCAAGCTGGAATTGCTCTCTCAAAGCAAAACGATCGATGATGAACAGTATCATTTAATTGAAGCGGCGCAGTCCGCACTTACAAGAGCCGGTCACATCAACAAAAATTTACTCCTCCTTACCAAGATCGAGAACAAGCAGTTCGCTGATAAAGCGTCAATAGACCTTTATGCATTGGTGCAGGACCTATCTACACAGTTTGCGCCGTTCTTTGAAGAAAAAGGCTGTGAACTACGGGTAGATGCACAGCATCCGCTTATTGTGGAAGGGAACAGGAACCTCATTGAAATTCTGATAGGTAATTTACTGACAAATGCCATAAGGCATACACCGGGAGCAGGAATTATCAACGTTCATCTTGATACGGATCGTTTAACTGTTTCCAACCCCGGAACGGAGCCACTTAACAGATCGCAATTGTTTAAACGTTTTGCATCGGCTTCTCAACATTCACCCGGTACCGGCCTTGGTTTAGCATTGGTAAAGCAAATAGTGATCCGGTACCAATGGAACGTGGAGTATGCGTTTAGAGACGGGAACCATCATTTCTATTTGATCTTCAGCTGATCCATATTTAGAATTTGTAATTGTAACCAATGCGAATAACCTGTGTTTCATAATAGTCTTTACTGGTGTAAGAAAACCCATTGCCCACTATTTCCCGCCTTATGACCATTGTATTCAACAGGTCTGTAGCGTTTAAGAAAACTTCCCCTTTAGATCCTTGTATGGCCTTTTTGATGCCGAAGTCCAGAGAGAAACGGGATCCGATCTTTCCCTGTGGGATAATATCCGGCGCCATGTATACGGCAGTGAGCTGGGCCTCAACGCCAGCAGCGAAACGAAAATTATTGTTCAGTTTCAAATTCCCCGAAACAATGCTTTGTTCCGCCGCTGTGAATTGATGGGCTACCGGATACAGATTGGTGACAGTGTAGGCATTAATCTTGTTTTTATAAATATTACCATTTATGTTAAAGGAGTAAGCAGGAGATACCTTTTCTTCGAACACCGCTTCTATCCCTGTGTTGTAGCTTTTTCCCGCATTCTGGAAAATAGCATAAACGGAAGCGCTTCCGGGCACTACGGTAGAGATCCTGGTGATTGTTCCATCCGCAAACCGGTGATAGCCTGCCACGTAAAGGCTGCCCTTTGCCCAGTTGGTTTTGTAACCCACTTCGATGGAATTGGTGAACTGTGGTCTGAGTGCGGGGTTCCCCACTTTTATAATGTCCGCATCATCATATTTGGGAAAGATCCTGATGTCCACTTCATTTGGGCGATCCACCCTTCTGTTAAAGAAGGCGGATAGTTTGTTCCGCTCATTTAACTTATAGCTTAATCTGAAGTTGGGGAATGGCTGGGTGTAGTTGTACCCATCGCTGCTGTAGGTAGGGTGCTCAGGGTTCACGTCATATTGTATCCTTACATATTCCAGCCTGAGCCCCAGTTCTGCTTCCCATTTTTTGTTTTCAAAAACATAATTTCCATAGAGTGCGGGAATGAGTTCCCGGTAAGTAGCCCATCCTCCGGCAGCAGAATCGATCACGGAATTAACGCCGGGTTTAAATTGCATATCCGTGGGGATACTTCGGTTCCTTAGTTTAATACCGGTTTCAATCCTGCCATATTTCAACGGTCTTATATAATCTATGTTCAGGTCATACACCTGCTCGTCTGATAGCAGCTTAAAAGCATCTGTACCTGATGAGGCGGGGAGGATGTTGTCGTAAAAGTATTTTTCATCTTCCCTGTGGAATGTATAGTTGAAACCTACGTTCAGCAAATGCCCTGGTTGCAGGAACTTATGCTGATAGCTGACTGTGCCCATTACAGTAGTTTTTAGTTCGTCTTCCAGGAATTGCCACAGGCGTATCCTTTCTGACAGATCAGCGTGAAAAAAGGGCTGATCACCATGATCGATGATCTTTTCACTGCCAAACATACCTGATACCGTGAGGGTGTTCTTTTCATCCATATACCAGTCAATGCCGGCTCTTGAAGTGAAAAAGTTGGTGTTCCGGTTCCTTTTGAGTTGTTGTTGTACAACCTGGCCATCATCATATGTTCTGGTTACGAATTCGTTTTTATTGAGGGTTTTGGTGTACAGGTTATCTGCCTGTAAAAAAGCATTGATCTTATTCTTCCGATAGTTGAGTGACAGGGAAGGATTTATTTTAGGCGTCATTTTATACTGGGGCCTGATGGTGGGCAAATTCTCTTTTCTTTCCCAAAGAGAACCCAGGCCCATTGCGAGGCCAACTTTACCGTTCCATCCTTCCTGTTTGTTTTTCTTCATCACAATATTGATGATCCCTGCATTGCCATTGGCATCGTACCTGGAAGAGGGATTATTGATGATCTCAATTTTCTCTATGGAAGATGCCGGAATATTATCCAGCCCGTATTGACTTCCAAAACCTGTCAGTGCTGTTTGTTTGCCATCGATCAGTATTGTCACCTTATCATTTCCCCTCAGCTGCACTTTGCCATCCTGTATGGTGATCCCGGGAAGGTTTTGCATGGTTTGCAGTACAGATCCTCCTCCCTGGCTGATGTTATCGGCCACATTATACGTTTTTTTGTCCAGCGCTGCGCTGAGTGTTTGCTGCTCACTGGTAACAACCACGCCCTGCAGCTGGGACACGGTTTCTTCCATTTCTATAACAGGCAGGTCAATGAATTGGGAAAGGTTGCCAACGAATAGATCTTGTGTTTTCGTTTTTAAGCCCATGAAGGAAGCCTCCAGTATATAATTGTCGTGTTTTACACCGGTTAGCGTAAATAGCCCCTTCTCATTGCTGACTGTTCCGGTAACAAAGGAACTGTCCTTCGTTCTTTTCAGCACTACATTCACGTAGGGCAGCGGTTTTCCGTCTTTCTTCCCCTTTATTGTTCCGGATACAGAAACGTTGGCAGATTGCGCCAGAACTGCCTGCGGAAGGATATTTAGCAGTGTGAATATGATGAGTATGAGATCTTTCCTTTTCATAGAACAAATGTCGGATACGATTTGGGAGGAATTTTGGAGGGGAGTTATCTGATAAACATAGATCACAATAATTTATTATCAACAAACCACTAATCCATCTAATTTTGCGCGGATATGCAAAATGCCGGTGCAGAGTTACTTTTATTTAACGCCATCCGTCAAGGTGATGAAAAAGCCCTGGAGGTAGTGTTTTTACGCTATTACAGCCTTTTGAGCCGTTATGCAGGCAGATTGCTGAAAAGCGAAGCTGACGGGCAGGAAGTGGCTGCAGATGTGTTTCTCACCTTCTGGGAAAAACGCCAGTCCATAGAAATAAAAGAAAGCCTGCGCCAATATCTTTTTGCCATGACCCGGCACCGCACCCTGCGCCGCCTGAAAACGAACGGCCGTGTGCCCGGTTCTCTGGAACTCACGCCTGAAACGGTTAAGGAATACGAAGAGAACTGGATAGATGAACCAGCAGATAACGTAGATCACCTGGCCGTTTATATCAATCAACTTCCCCCACAACGCAGGCATATTTTTGAATTAAACAAAATAGAAGGCCTCTCTTACCGTGAAATTGCCCAGCGCCTCGGTCTCTCAGAAAGAACCGTTAAAAACCAGGTATACCGCGCCATGCTACAGTTAAAGGGCTTGTCTGTGGTGCTTTTCCTGCTCTATTCGAAGAGTTAACATTGTGTTAATATGGCAGCGTGAGCCGCTGGCCCCCTTTCATGTCTCCTTATGAATAAGGGGCTGCAAATCCCGGTAATATAGCTATGTCAAAAGAGAATGAACTGGACTGGAGCCTGATCCATAAAATAATGGACGGTAATGCCACACAGGGGGAAACAGCAAAATGGGAAGCGCTTACAAAGCAACAAGCCGAGTATGCTGCATTGATCCCCTGGCTGCGCCGGGTACAGGCAGAACAGCAGGATACCACTTCTCCTTATTACGCCATGGATGCCTGGCAGGATTTCAGGACCAAACTCCCGGTTAAACAAAGAACAATACGACTATGGCCCAAAGCAGCCATAGCCGCAGCTATTGCGCTGCTCATCAGTGCAGGCTGGTGGTTATATCCTTCCGCCACAAAAACAATCGCCGCACAGGTCACCTATACTGTTCCCAATGGTCAAAGGAAATTGATCACCCTGCCGGATAGCACACAGATCTGGATCAACGCGGGCTCATCCATTAAATGGAAGGAAGATTCCATACGGGAAGTCTATTTGGAAGGAGAAGGTTTTTTTGATGTACGGAAAGATCCATCCCGTCCATTTATAGTGCATACCCCGGAAGCCACCATTCGTGTGCTGGGAACATCTTTTAATATAGAAGCTTACCACCAGGTTGCAGTAACCGTAGCCACCGGTAAGGTGCAGTTTTCCAGCAAGGGTGGTCAGTCCGTAACCCTCACGCAAAACCAGCGTGCTGTATGGATGAGTGAAACAGGAGAATTTCAAACAATACAAACAGATGCATCCTCATACAGCGAATGGCGTAAAGGCATATTGCAATTCAGGGATGAGCCATTGTTAAATGTAATAGGAACGCTGGAACGCAGATTTAATATACCCATGAAAGTGATCGGAACAATTGGGGAGGATCAATACTGCACCGCCAGGTTTGCAGCGAATGAACCGCTTGAGAATATCCTGGAAAGTATGCGGCACATCTATGGCTTAACCATCACAAAAAAGGAAGGAACGATCCTTATTCAATCCAGACAAAAGAGAAAATAAAACACCCGGTACGCATCGCAAATGACAATACCGGGCATTATTAATAAACAAAATCAATTCAAAAGTATGAAAAAAATTGTACCCTGTGCCCGAAACCAGGAAAAAGCGCCACTGATCAGGCGTTTATCCCGGTTGTTGTTTTGCTTATTACTATTATCTCAGCAGTTGCAAGCACAACAGAAAGTGAGCCTGCAGGCAGATAACCAACCATTAGAAAACATTTTTCATTTACTGGAACAGCAAACCAGCTATACATTCGCTTATAACAGCAGAGAAATAAAAGATAAGCTGGATGAGAAATTCAGTTTCAGAGAAACGGACAAGCCATTGCCCGTAATACTGGATGTTATTACAAAACGTACCGGACTTCAGTTTAAGCAATCCGGCAAAATAGTATCCGTACAAAATGGCGTTATCCCTGCTCCTAAAAGAGATCCGGGTAAAGTAACCGGGAAGATCATCGATGAAGAGAACGGGCAGCCGGTGTTTGGCGCCACTATCCGCATCGGTAATACAGGAGCTACTACGGGCATTGATGGTTCCTTTAGTATTTCTATGCCTAAAGGCACTTACACAGCTACTGTGAGCAACATTGGTTATGGTACGAAAGAAGTGAGTGGCATTATCGTAAATGATGGTGAAACCTTTGAGCTGAATGTGGTGATAAAAAGGAAGAAAGGCCAGCTGGCTGGTGTTACCGTAATGTCTTCCGCTAAAAAAGAAGGCATTGCGGCTGTATATGCCCGTCAGAAAAACACGGCAGAAATTTCCAATGGTATGTCTGCTGAGCAGATCTCTGCCACACCGGATAAAAATGTGGGAGATGTACTGAAACGGATCTCTGGCGTAAGTACGAATGATAACCGCCGGGTAGTGATCCGCGGAATTGCAGAGCGTTATAACGTGGCCATGCTGGATGGTGTTACACTTCCCAGTACAGATGTGCAGGTGCGTGATTTTGAATTCGACATCATTCCCAGCAACCTGGTAGATAATATTATTGTGTCTAAAGGTTATACACCGGATATGAGCTTTGGCTTTGGCGGAGGATTGATCCAGATCAACACGCTGGCCATTCCCACTAAAAATTTCAACAACATCAACTTTGGTGGTAAATATAACGATCGCAGCACAGGCAAGGAATTCCTTGGTTATAAACGAGGAAAGAATGATTACCTGGGTTTTGATGACGGAGCAAGAGAAAAGCCCTATAAAGCAGATCTGTTTTATTTTGATCTTAACCGCTATAATCCCGGCAGGCCCTATGATAATGTAGTACCTCCCGGATTAAACCTTACACCTATCACAACTGAAATGATAGGAGAGCAGAATAAAAAGATCGGTGGTACAGAGCGCCTGGGCACCCGTACTTATACTGCCCGCCCATCGCAAAACTACCAGGCAAGTCTTGGCAGGAGTTATGAGCTGGGTAAAAGCCGCCTTGGTTTTGTGGGTTCATTGAGCTATCGCAATGAACAAAATATCGATGATATTTTGCATTTCGAAAGAGGCAGCTGGTCAAAGAACGGCAACACTGCTTATGACGCTAAAACAGGTGCAGAAATGTATGAGACCACCGGCAAACAATACAATTTCACCACCACCTGGGCAGCACTGTTGAATGGTGGCTGGCAGTCTAAGAACCATAAGATCATTACGCGTAACTTTTATTCCCGCAGCTTTCAAAGCAGGTTTATCCGTACTGTAGGCTGGGGCAATGATATTGGTTACGGAGAAGATCCTGCCGTTCAGGAAAACGACAGTCCTAAGTTCATTGAACTTTTACAGAACAAATTAAGCGGCGAGCATAAGATCGGGCATTTTGTGATAGACTGGAACCTGGCCCGCAACAAGATCTCCAATTACGAGAATGATGCCGTAGAAGCAGGATTATCACCCACAAAAACGGCGAATTCCACCGTGTATACGTATGGTCCCAATAGTGTTACCGATCCGGGAATTGGAATATTGAACAGGGCGCAGTACAAATATGATGAGGAAAACCTGATGGCAGATGCAGCGCTCAGCTATCAGTTCAAAATAGGCAGCCAGCAGCAAAAGATCAAAGCAGGGTACCAATACCTGGAACGCCATGGCACCTATGATTGGAAGATCCTGCCAATTGGTTCCATGAATTCCGGCCGGTATAGCGGCATACCTATCAGCGCATGGGGGCAATTTATGGACTTTAAAGATCCTTTAAACGACATCTACTATTACCCCGGAAGTTTTTCTTTAAACGCATATGAAGGGAAAAATACCAATGAAGCCGTTTTTGGGATGATGGACAATCGTATCACCAAATGGTTACGGTTAGTATGGGGCATGAGAGTGGAATCATATGTATATGAAGAAATAAAAGATGCTACAAGTACTGGTTCCGCTACGATCCAGCGGCAGGTTGAAGAAAAAAGCCGTTATGTGGACCCTGAAACCGGCCGGCTTGTACACAAATACCTGGATGCAGCTACGGAAGAAGAAAAATGGCGCTACCTCCCTTCAGTGAACATTACTGTAACGCCATTATCGAATGTTAATATACGGGCTTCTTATGCACAGTCTGTAGTAAGGCCTTCACTGATCGAAAATTCCGGTTTCTCCCGTTTCAATCCGGCACTTGGCCGTATCCAGCACAATGTAGGGGTGTTGTCTACGATCATTGATCATTATGATACAAAGCTGGAATGGTATCCTTCAGCAGGAGAAGTAGTATCAGTGGGATATTTCTACAAATATTTTAAGAACCCGGTGGAATTATACCTGGATGTTACCAATTCGAGCCAATCAGTAGATGCCTTAACAGGTAACTCAGACTGGGCTAAAGTACACGGATTTGAATTAGACCTTCGCAAAAACCTCGGTTTTTTATATGCAGGATGGAAACCCCTGCAAAATATGTACCTGAGCGGTAACCTTACATTACAGAAGTCAGAAGTACAGGCCAGCAGATTTGAATATACCAGCTTCGGCCAGGGTACCGAGGACGAAGAAGGGTTAAGCTATAGCTATCGTAAAAAAATACTGCTGAAAGAAAAACGTCCGCTTTACGGTCAGGTACCGGTGTTGTATAATATCGGCTTGTTGTACAACAACGACAGGTTAAGTTTGAATATGGTATTCAACCACATGGGGTATAAAACCTTTACAGTAGGTATCATGCCTGAATATGTGGAATATGAACGCCCACGTAACCAAACGGATGCACAGATCAGTTATTCTTTCCTTAAAAGCAGGGCATTAAAAGTGAAGCTGAACATGAGCAACCTGTTCGACGATCCTCATCGTTTCTTTATCAACTCCGTCAATACGTATAAAGCGAAAGATGGTGTGGGTAGCACGATTGGTTTAACAGAGTGGACAGACAAGTACGAATGGAGATTTGGTTTTTCTGAAAAGTATGAAGAAGGTTATTATGAAACTGCTGCTGATGGAAAAACGAAAAAACGTATCGGAGATATAGACACTTTTACCAGAAAAGTAGGTCGTTCATTCAGTTTCTCTGTTGCTTATTCATTTTGATAACGGGTTTTCAAAATAAAAAAACATGAAATCTTTACATACATATTTTATTGCGTTAATGCTGCTGACCATCACTATGGCGGGGTGCCAGAAAGATGACAACTTCCTGGTAAAAGAGGAAGCATTTGCTTTGACAACAAGCGGTTTCAATGGCAGCGACAGCGAGCTGCAAATAACGATAGATACCATGACTTCAAATGCGCTTATCGACGCCGGAAGGAGCTTTAACCGTACAGACAGATATACTTTTCCTGCGTCTAAGAATAGTATAAAACTGGCCATTACAGAAAAGAAAACCGGTAAGCCGGTTTATGAAAAAGAAGTGAAGAAGGGAGAATACACCCTGGTGATTAATTTGTTCTATGTGAATGGTAAATTAATCGAAAAGCCGGTAGCACCGGCTAATAACCCGGATGGTTTCCGACTGGTGAGTTATCTGTTCCTACCCAGTGTTTCCAATTATACAGGTGATATAGATATCGTTTATTATAAAAAGTACGAAATCATAGAAAACGGGCAGTTTAAACTGGAAAAGAAGGAAGAACTGGCAAGGATCAAGGCAAAGGCTTATACATTTTCTGAATTCTTAAAAGCACCATCTTTCCCCGGCGGGAGAACCGAAATAGACGGGAAAGTTTATTATGTAAATCCCGAGTTGAGATTTTTTAAATCCGGCACGGATATTAACTATTATGAAGATGCAGGATTCACGATTGCTTCAGGTGTCAGTTTACCTCTTCTGTTTAATACCAAACCACAGATAGTGGCCATAACAGAATCGGGCACACCAGCGGCTAAGTATATCAACTCTTACCAGCAAACACAATTTTAAATTATTTCAAAACAGATCTGTTTATGATAAGAAGATATTTACAGGTATTGGCCATTGCTTCTCTAACAATATTAGGGCTGGCATCCTGCAACAAGGATATAGAAACAATAAGGGCGATCAATGTTACCTTCAAGGG
Organism: Chitinophaga sp. SYP-B3965; assembly: GCF_009647655.1. Taxonomy (GTDB): domain Bacteria; phylum Bacteroidota; class Bacteroidia; order Chitinophagales; family Chitinophagaceae; genus Chitinophaga. The sequence continues at coordinate 1,018,364 of NZ_WJFD01000001.1, forward strand.
ATTTAACCTCAGCAATATGCAGCTGGAAGTGTCTTTGGATACAGTGATATTTGACAAGAAAATACAACCGGCAAATGCAAGGGTCAACTTCAGCATGGTATATCCCTATTTTGGCGGTAAAAAAGAGGCCATTTTAACGGTGAAAGACAAAGTAAGTGGAAAAGAGCTATTTCAGAAAACGTTGCCATTGTCTGGCAGCCAGCTGGAATTCTTTTATCCTCTTGTAAACATTGATGGTAAGCTTTTAGACATTACGCCTCCTGCGGCGGACCCTGCCACCAATAAACTGGGTTTTTACATCTATTATACTAAGAATAACGATCCGATCGATATCCTGATGTATAATCAAAACACAGGGCAACAAGCCTATCTGGCGAAAAATGCAGTTCCTCAAACCTGGGTATATACAGATTACCTGCCTGATCCGGCGTTTCCGGATGGAAATGCGGTAGGAAGCAGCACCATCTATTTCCTCAAAGCAGGAACATTTGATTTTGCTTTTAATGATAGTGAATCTCTCAGCCAAACAAGTGGATTCGGCTGGTATATCCCACATAACAAATTCACCGGGAATAAAGTACAACTTTATTTTATTCAGCCTTCACCGCAGGGCTTTGGTACAGAAATGGCACAACTGTTTCCTATTCCAAAAGGATATTAGTGTTTTAAAACCTGGCTACCAGCCTGTGGCAAAGAGCCTCCTGGCCCCCTTTATTCCACAGTGCTGATACTGCTGATAAGCCTGTGCTACCTTTTCATGGGTCAGCGCAGGCTTTTCCTTTAGCAGCCAGCTGTCTATCATTGCATCCAGTGTATAAGCTTCCGGGGACATGAGATGCGTGGTCCAGATCAGCGGGTTAGCGCCTGTTCTGCGAATGGGTTCTGAGAAGTAGGACTTACTCGCGCATGCAAAGATCGCTACATCACGGGGGCGATCATCTGCTTTTTCAGGATAAGCCGGCAGCGCTGCATCCATGAGTCCATTGTGTCCTACAAAACAGATCAGCCTGGCATCTCCGCCTGCATGCAAGGTATCCTTATCCAATGGAATGGGAGTACGGTTCCGGCCTGCTGCGTATTGCAGAAAAGAGGTGATCGTCTCTTTCATGCGGGCGCCGTCATAAGCATCGGCCACCAGGTAAACGCCCGGTGTGCGGTGTTTAAAAACAAGGCGCTCATGAATATAGGGAGCCGGTTGTTTGATCAGTTTAATGAGTTGCCAGTCCGGCTGTTTTTTCAGGAATGTTTTCACCCCATAACCGCATCCCCAGTAAAGATTATTGGCGGGGTCCTGCCCGTTGCCTATTTTGGCTGGTACGGGAACAATGCCCTGGTATTTGTTGTCGCAAAGCGCTACCAGTACGTGAATGGTAACAGGGGGAGCATAGTTCCCGAAGGTACTGAGGAGGAGGAGCAGGAAGTTCATATGTTTACCAGATGCAGAAATGCTGTTTTTACATACTTTTTGCTGTAATTTCATCACGATCTTAAATCTTTCAATATGTATACAAACCGGACCCTGAAGCTACAGCATGTTTTACCACGTCATTACATTCAGTTGTTGATACACTTCACGCCAATGACCGTGGCGTATGTGTTGTATGTGGTATTAGGTTATAAAGAAGCAATTATCCCGCTTTTGCCGATCGGCGTAATAGGCACCGCCGTTGCTTTTTATGTAGGCTTTAAAAACAATTCATCATACGACAGATTGTGGGAGGCGCGCAGGTTGTGGGGAAGCATTACCAATGCCAGTAGGGTATGGGCTGCCATGGTGCTTGATTTGGCCGGTAATAACGGGAACGAAGAGGTGAGAGCGATGGCACGTCACATGGTAATGCGGCACATAGGCTGGTGTAATGCCCTCAGGATGCAGCTGAGACGCAATAAGGTATGGAGTGAAAAGTACTATCAAAGCTATATATCAAGCACACAGTATAAGTCCGGCCAGGACTATGGAACGATGATGCAGGAAACACTGGATAAGTTTTGCGGCGCCGGTGAAAGAGAATACGTCATTAGTAAGCTGAATCCCGCTACACACCTGTTGCATCTGCAAAGCAGGGATATAAAACATTTAAAGCAGCAAGGCGTGATCGACAATATAGAACATGCCAATCTCACCAATGTGATTACGGATCTGTACAACCAGCAGGGCGGCTGCGAGCGGATAAAGAATTATCCGTTCCCAAGGCAGTATGCTGTTTTCAGCCGTGTGTTCGTAGATATTTTTATCGTGCTTTTACCATTTGGACTGATTGCAGAAATAACACGCCATACACCAAACGCCCAATGGCTTTTGTTTCCGGTTTGTTTCATTGTAAACTGGGTGTTCAATGCCATGGAAGCAGTAGGCGACCTGAGCGAAAATCCTTTCGAGAACGCATTGACGGATATTCCCATGAGTTCCATTTGCCGTAATATTGAAATTGATCTGCGGGAAATGATGGATGATAAAGAAGTGCCGGAAAGACTTGTGCCGGTTGATGGTGTTTTAATGTAGTATTTTAAAACAACAGTAGTCCCGATTTGATCGTTTATGGTGGTGTAACGTTTGCGGCATCACTGCTGGAAAATGATCTGGTAGATGACCTTTGTTTCCTGGTAAAATATCATTAAGCTGTGTATCTTACCCAAAAAAAACGATGGAAACACAGCCGAGCTGGAACAAATCTATTCTTTACGGATTATTATGCCTTGCCGGTGGCATTGCTTTTATCTGGTACTTTATCTGGCGCCCCCTGGAGGCCATGGCGCAGAAGCAGGATAACTTAAGCTATTCTTTGAAAGGTGTGGGCATAGGGCCTTTTTTAGTAGTGTTTGGCCTTTATCTGCTGATATTACGGCCGCCCAATTTAAAGCCTGATCAGATGTCGAAAAATCAGCGTGTAGTCTATTGGGTGATGATCGGGTTATCTATTGTATTGGGTATAGTTGCATTCATGTGGTTTAAACACCGGGCAACGGAATTGGGATATAGTGTTTAAAATTAAATAATGAAATTAAGATTCTTTACTTTCTTATACTGCCTGTTAAAATGCTCCCTGTTACAAGGGCAAACCATCGCAGGTGATCTGGCGGACCCATCTATAATAAAGGTGGATAGTGTGTATTATGCAACAGGTACCTCTTCAGAATGGGCGCCTTATTTCCCTATCTACAAATCTTCCAATCTTAAAGACTGGCAGCAGACAGGGTATGTTTTTGATAAAGCTCCTGCATGGACAGTTGGCTCTTTCTGGGCGCCTGAGTATTATAAGATCGGAAACACCTATTACATTTATTACACAGCAAGACGGAAATCAGATAACCGTTCTTATATCGGCGTAGCCACTTCTCCTTATCCGGATCATGGTTTTACAGATCATGGCGTGATCATTGAACATGGAAAGGAAGCTATCGATGCCTTTATCTTTAACGATGGAGGCCAGCTTTACATCACCTTCAAGGCATATGGACTGGATGACAGACCCATTGAGCTGCTAGGCGCCAAATTATCTGCAGACGGACTCAAAACTGAAGGGGAATTTTTCTCCATCCTGAAAGACACCAGCCGTGCGGGTATGGAAGGGCAAAGCATCCTGAAAATGAATAATTACTATTACCTGTTCTACTCAGCCGGCAACTGCTGCGGGCAGGGATGCAGTTATTCCGTTAATGTAGGCCGGTCTGCCAGCTTCAAAGGCCCGTATCAGTTATTTGATGGCAATCCGATCCTTAGTGAGAACGATACATGGAAATGTATGGGGCATGGAACTTTTGTTGACAACAAATATTACCTGCATCACGCGTACAATAAAAAGAGTACTGTATTTACCGGGCGGGAAGGATTACTGGCAGAACTGATCTACCAGGAATACACCGGCTGGCCTTTACTCAAAACAATAACACACAATAACAAAGCAGATCTCAATGATCCATTTGATGGACGTAAGCTGGCTAATTATTGGCAATGGGATTTCCGGCATTCTACTCCTTCTTATCAACTGCAGAAAGGGATGCTTCGTTTATCAGGAAAGCAAACAAAAGATAATCCCACCGGCATTGTATTAACGGTAAGGCCTACATCAGATAACTTTGATATCAGCACCAGTGTTGTTAACCGGAACAAAGCCCTTAAAGGATTGACCATTTATGGTGATGTAAATGCTGCGATAGGAATTGGGGTTGAAGGTGATAGTGTTAAAGTATGGAAGATGGAGAAGAAACAAAGGGTAATTATTAAAGCAGCGCTGGTACCACCATCTGATATCGGGTTGAAAATTAGCATGTCTCCAAACAGGACCTGCAACTTTTTCTATCAGGCAGGCAATGCTACATGGACTGAACTGGCTTCAGGCGTAGAAACCGGATCTTTACCACAGTGGGACAGGAGTCCTCGTTTGGGATTGCATTACAGCGGTAATGAAAAAGATAAAGCGGAGTTTTCTTTTTTCAGGCTGGAGAATAAATAAAAATGGCTGTAGACCTTTCCCGGATCTACAGCCATCTTGCTAAAATTTAAATGCAATGCTTGCCAGGAAGTTCAGCTGCTTCTGCGGCGTTCCACCCGGATTCCAGTATTGCTGATCCAGCAGGTTGTTGCCTTTTAAAGACAATCTGTACTTAGGCTGATCGTAAAATACCGTAGCATTCAGCAGGGTATAAGCCGGCAGCACAAAAACGTTGGTGGATTCAAACCAGGAATCGCTTACGTAGTTTCCGCCAATGCCCAGGCCCAGTCCTTTTTTAGTCGTATAGCTCACCCAGATATTGGCCACGTTTTGAGGGCTGGCCGTTATAAACTTGCCTTCCAGGGCGGGAGATGCTTTGGTGTATTTGTTTTCATTAAAGGCGTAACCGGCAATGATATTCAAACCAGGGATCGGGTTGGCGATCACTTCCGCTTCAAAACCTTTGCTGTTTTGCGTACCATTTTGCACCGTAAAGTTCTTGCCGTCTATTACTTCCGTACGCGTAGAATTGCTCACAGAAATGTTGTAGTAGCTTAAAGAACCATTCAGTTTACCATCCAGGATATCCACTTTCACACCACCTTCCCATTGATTGCCGAATTGGGGATCCAATACCAAAACAGTATTGTCTGGTTGTGTTACGGGTGCCAGGTTCACGAAACCATTCATATAGTTACCAAAGAGGGATACCTTATCTTTTACTACCTGGTACACCAGGCCAAACTTGGGCGACAGGGAATTCTGCTGATATTCTCCGGTATATTTACCGGTAGCAATGGCATACTGGCCTTTGGTGGAATAACGGTCTGTCCGTAAACTCAGCATGGCCATCAGGGTAGGCGTGATGTTAAATACATCAGAAATATAGGCGCTGTAGTTATAAGCTTTGGTGGTAGAGCCGGCAAAACCTCTCTGATAGGAGAGTGCATTGATCTTTTCTGCGCTGATGTCTGGCAGGGGTTGGTTAATGTTTACTTTGTCATATGGTACCGTAACACGGTACAACTCATTGTAGTTATAATTGTAGTCGAGCCCTATCACCACCCTGTTCCGGAAAGAACCAATATGAAAATCCCCGATGAAGTTCTGTTGTACCTGGATGTTACCGAAGGTTTCCGGCGTTTGGTTCCGTACCGTGCGTGCAAGGGTGGAGTCATTCACCATGGATAAGGTGGTCCAGAGCAGGTCTTTGTAGAATCCGTCTGAGTACAGGTAGTTTGTCTGCGAGGTCCATTCATCAGAGAGTTTGTATTCCATCTGTGCCTGGATATTGTTGATGCCGTTGGAAATGTCTACACCGCTATTGATATAAGAGCGGTTGTAATCTATCGGCAGGTCTTTAAAGTTCCTGGCAGTTACTTTGCTCATGGAGTCTATCGCAAAGGAAGTGGTGGTATAATTGCCGCGTGTAACATCTATATCGAGGGAGAACTTCAGTTTGTCGTTCACCTGGTAAGTAATGGAGGGAGCAATGGTGTAGTTCTTTGCATATCCCTGGTCCTGGAAAGAGCCTTCGCTTTGTGCGGCGGCATTTAACCGGAATAAGAGGGTTTTGTCTTTGTTTAATGGTGTGTTTACGTCTGCAGTAACGCGGCCAAATTTGAAGCTGCCGCCTGTGAAGCCTACTTCACCACCAAAACTATCATAAGGTTTTTTGGTCACGTAGTTGAAAACACCGCCGAAGGTAACGTTGCGGTTGCTGCCGAACAAAGTGCCGGAAGGTCCTTTGATCACTTCCACGCGTTCCAGCATGATAGGGTTGAGGGGAACGATGGCACTGGTGACCATGCCGTTGCGCATACCCATACCATTGGAGAAACCGCGTATGGTCATGCCCTGTGAGCCGCCTGCTGCAAAGTTAGGTACAGCACCGGGGATATTCCTGTAGAGGTCTGTACGTTCCGTGATCAGTTGCTCTTCTATCAATGCCTTGCCGGCCACTGAATATACCTGTGGATTTTCCAGGTTCCTGATCGGCAAACGCGCAATCTGTTCGCTTTCTTTACGGGCAAATTTATTACGGCCGCTGGTGATGCTGATCTCTTTTAGCTGGGTGCTGGATACTTCCAGTTGTAAAGTGATGGTAGTCACTTTATTCTTTTCCACGGTTACATCCTGCAAGAGGGGTTTGTAACCTATGAGGGAAACTTCCAGCTGATGCTGGCCTGCGGCCAGCCTGGAAATGGTAAAAGTGCCGTCATCATTCGAAAAGATGGTTCTGTGGGCGCTTTTTATGACGATGGTCACTGCTGCAGCAGGCCTGTTATCGCTGGTGGTTATTTTACCTTTAACAGTTCCAAAATCGTTTTCATTTGCAAAACTGCATAAAGGCAGTAACAGGAAGATAAATAGTACAATCTGCTTCATCATTGACCGGAATTTTGCGCAAAGGTGAGGCAGGAAGAGAGGAATATGTTTTCGTAATCCGGAATTCCTTTTACGCAAAGCGGAAAAAAACGAATGAGAGATGTATCTTGATCAAAAAAATTGAAGCCATCAAGATTCAGGACCCTGTTAATTGGGTTGACCGCAGGTGTAGCCTATGCTTTTCTTACCATGTGGCTCGTATCCTTCAGTCACTTTAATGTTTCTGTTACGTATATTTTTATATTGCCGGTAGTTCTTGGCGCTATTCCGGTAATGCTTTCAACAAAGGAACAGCTTCAATCCTATAAGATTTATTTATTGCTACCATGGGGGATTGTGATGACCTTTTTCTTCCTTTGTTTTGCTTTTAATTTTGACGGCATGCTTTGCCTGATCGTTATTGTTGGCCCGTTTTTGTTAGTAGGCTCGCTTGCAGGATTTCTGGCCCGGTTGGGCAGACTGAAAGACGAAGGGAAAGGAACAAAATTATATGCTTCGCTATTACTGCCTTTCCTTGTTCTTCTAATAGAAACAAACTTCCAGGCTGCAGATAAGTTCAATACGGTTACCACAACCATTGAAGTGAATGCTGACAAAGCAGTGGTTTGGGAAAATGTAAAGAATGTAAAAGATATTAAACCGGGAGAAATAACTACGCATGTTGTGCATTTAATGGGTGTACCCAAACCATTAAACGGCGAGCTTGACAGGGAAGGACCAGGTGGCATCAGAAGTATCACCTGGGAGAAAGGCATTAAATTCCAGGAGATCATTACTTCCTGGGATGAAGGGAATGGATTTGCCTATGATATCAACGTTGATCCTGCTTCTATTCCACCAACTAGCCTTGATGAACATGTGATGATAGGCGGAAGATACTTTGATGTAGTAGCAGGCAGTTATAAAATTGATCAGATCAGCGAAGGAAAGACGCTAATCACCCTCACTTGTAAATACCGGGTAACAACGACTTTAAACTGGTATAGCAGTTTGTGGGCGGACTATCTGCTGAATGATTTCAATGAAATGATCCTTGAGGTAATTAAAAAGAGGTCTGAAGAATAGTAGTTTTTTTTATTTACCCACCTTTACGAGTTTCTTTGTAATGATGGCATTGTTATCAAGATTGCTGATCGTGACCATATAGGCCCCCGCTGTAAACGTCAGCGATCTTAAGATATACTGCATCTGCCCGCTGCTGTAACTGATCTTCTCTGAATAGATCAGCTGACCAAGTGTATTGGTAACCACGACCTGCAGGCGTGCCGGTGCTTCCAGTGAAAATTCAATGTATGTATTACCGGCAGTGGGGTTGGGGTACATCACGAGATAAGGGAAATTGATACCTGATGGCAATGCCACCAGCCTTGGTTGATGAAACCCCTGCGTCAGTAATAACTCCCCGTTATCGATAGACGTTACTACCGCTTCGCCTACTGTATATTCGATCTGTATATCACTGGTGGTGGCAGCATGACCTGTTGTACCCACTACCTCACGTTCCCTGCTTTGTGCCATCGTTACAGTGCTGCAAAAAAGCAATAGTATGATGTTATTGAATACCCGCATGATCTGTTATTTTCATTTCTACTCTTCTGTTTAATTGCTTTTCTTCTGCTACAGGTTGTGTGGCGCCATGCCCATTCGTAATGATACGGGAAGCAGGGATGCCTTTGTTCACGAGATATGTTTTCACTGCTTCGCTGCGTTGCAGGGATAGTTTTTTGTTGAAGGCATCACTGCCTTCATTGTCCGTATGACCATCCAGTAAAAGGAAGGAGGAGGGGCGTTGTGTTAATAAAGCTGAAAGAGAATCTAATGAACTGAAAGAAGAGCTGGCTATTTCTGCTTTGCCCGTAGCAAAGTGTAAGTTTTGAAATGCGGCGTCTATCACAGCTGCTTCCATTTCTTTGAGTTTTTCCGGGAGTGCAGGTTGCGGAGAAGAAAAGTCTGCCAGTGTGGTGGCTACTTTTGTTGGAACCGGCCTGGTTGGCCCAACGGGGAAACGCAGATCTGCATAACTGGATAATACTTTCCCTGAAGCATCTGTAATATCTGCGCGGGATGCTATGATCTGCCACGTGAAAGGCGTGTTGGACTTTCCTTTTTGAAGTTCTTTCACATCAAACCCTGTTGCAGATTTATTGGTAACAAAAACACCATTGCATTCTCCTTCCAATTGTATGAATACCTTCAGCGGATGTTTATCATCTACATGAATATTGCGTACGAGTACTTCATCCAGTGTAATATGCGCCGCACCATTTTTTAACTGTCCTGTACCATAGTCCTGAAAAAGAACTTCCGGTGCTTCCGGACAATACATGATCCTGTTATCACCTTTTTTATCTTTTACCATGGTTGACTTGACACCACTGGAGAGGATCGCATAATCTGTTCCATTATTCCTGCCACCTACCCAGGCATATCCATTGGTGCTGAAATCATTATCAAAATAGCCTCCCCATGATCCATTTACCGTGGCATTCCATGTAAATCCTACAACGCCATATGTTGTACCTGAGCCAATGATCCCTGAGTTTGCAAAGTTAATTGGAGAGGAATTGTATCCGACAGCCAGAATGCCAACACTAGCAGCCGTTGTGGAGGAGGCATAAATACCATAATTTGCGCCATGTGCCTGTAACCCGGCACCATTGCCAATGTAGACAATAGGGTTGTTGAGGTTATTTCCTATGGCTATTACACCTGTTCCGTTTGGGTGTTGAGAAATCCCCCTGACACCTGCTATGGTAGTACCGGCGTTGCCGGTAATACCTTGTACGCCATATCCCATGGAGGAATACCCGTATACGCCATAACCACTGCCTTGATTTGTGCCTTGTACACCAATGCCATTGCCTGTATTTACTCCGGCTACTCCCTGGCCTCCTGCGTTGTTTTCTCCATAGATGCCTGCATAGTTGCTTGTGCTGTAGCCATTAATAGGGTAGCCCGTTTGATTTGTTGCAGAATTAATTGCGCTGGGATGCCCGCTGCCATATACTGTTAATACATTGCCGGACTGAGGATTTACTCCATTCATTACTATCTGCGGTGTTGCCGTAAAACGCATGCGTTCATTAGTGGCTGCATTTCCATTCGTTTTAATAACGAGTGGGCTGGCATCTGTGGTGCCTATAAAACTATTCCCCGCTCCGGTGCCTGCGTTACCTGTGGCTGCCCATGCGGCATTGGTAGTAGTGATAGTAGCAGGTGTATTATTCGTAGTAATGGAAAGTGTACCGTTAGCGTTGTAAGCAGCGGATTGTATCTGCCAGGAAGGGCCCTGTATGCCGGGATCCCCCTGAGGGCCTTGTGTACCTTGCAATCCTTGCGGTCCAACAAGCCCCTGCGGCCCCGTACCCCCTTGTATGCCTTGTAGTCCTTGCGGCCCGGGAACGCCCTGTAGCCCCACAAGTCCCTGCGGCCCTGTAGACCCAACAGGCCCCTGAATTCCCTGCGGGCCTGCCGCACCCACATCTCCTTTAGGCCCCACTGCATTATTAGCTGCATACAACGCATAAGGAACACTGAGAAAAGGACTCGTGCCTATGGATACAAAGTTGCCATTGTTTTGCGCATCAATATCCACCTTAAGATAATGATTACCATCACTCCATGGAATAGCTGCAAAGGTGCCCTGTTCAGGTGTGCCTTTGCCTATTGATAAAGTAAATAATCCAAGTGAAGTAGTAGTGGTGGTATGTTTTTCTGTATACACCGCAGCACCGTTGGGGCTGCCGCTGAGGATACTGAAACGTACATTCACTGTTTGAGAAGAGAGCAGGCTGCCTTTTGAATTACGTGCAATAGCCTGGTAGTTGATTCCCTGTAAACCAGCTTGTTGCTGTGCCATTACATGTATAGAGGAACCGATAGCTAAATAGAGAAAAAGGGATAGAGACCGCATAGGGGTGGGGATTTGTCTGATCAAAGATAGAACTCTTTGATAAATTTCAATAAACACAAGGGTTTAATGATTGAGTACGTTGATAATCAATAAATATGAAAGAGATATTGTGTGAATATGGCAGGCTTAAGATAAAATGCCTTTTTTCTTATTGAGCATTTATTATTTCAACTAAACTTACCGCAAATGGAAGTCCAATAACTTTGGGCATATGCTTTTTAAGCTTTTCAATATCCCAAGTCAAACCCTTGAATTCATCTTCCATTGATCTATCCAATTCAAAAACCAAATAATAGCTTTGACTAGGTCTTGAAGGGTAGCCTTTTTTTAATAAGTCTTTTTTAGAGTATACCTTTACACCTTCCTGCTTTAATTTATAAAGCTTACTGGTTCTTTTATCTGTAGTAGAGTAGAGTAGTAAATATTTAGCACTTATAAGTTTAGTATTTAAAAATAAGGGACTGTTGGGGGTTGTGATTCTTGTGTTGTATAATTCCGTTTCCAATATCCATTTAAGATGTGCATCATCCTTATAATAGCCTATTATGATAAATGTATCATCAGGTATGAGCCCCCTATTAATACCAATAGTTTCTGGTAATAATCCTTTTAGCTCAATAGTGCTTTTTTTGCTATATATTTCATATGTCTTAAAGGCCATTTTCTCTCTTTGAGAAGCTCTGTTAAGAAAATGATTTATTACTTCTAGTAGGAAATTCTTTAAAGAATCGATACCATTATTGCTTTTTGAAGGAGTAATTGAAAATGCACCTATTCCAGGAAGGATTTCATGATACCCTCTTTTATTATTTTCGGTATTATCATCACCAGGGTATAGAATATATGCTCCTCCAGTTCGCCTGATAGCATCTTTGTAAGTATGCATTTTAAGCAAATCTGCTCTTTTGAAAGTACCTTTTTTTTGCTCCGTTTTCTCTTCTTCTAAATCAGTATTTACTTGAAATATTTGACTTAGATTATCAATTTTATATTTTGCATCAAAATGTATATGAACGATTAGCTCAGTTTTTTCAGCTTCCTCCTCCTTAATGCCATCAGGCCAAATACTAAGTGTGTAGTCGGGCCTTAACCTACTTGTCCAACTGCCTGCATCAGGATATTGGCTTCCTCCTTTAAAAGTTCTATTATAGCCAAACTTAATAACAAGTTTCCTCGATCCATGTTTATATACCCCTTCTAAAAGCAATTGCTTACCTTGTTTTAGCTTTAATCCTATGCCATCATTAGTTTTTTCAACTAGTTTGTTGGCATCACAACGCTCTAATTTAAAGATTTCAGTAATAGTATCTAACAATATAAAGAATAGCCAATATTCATATAGCGTGGCTACATCTTTTTTTCCTGCATTGTAAATGTCATTTCCTCCTTCCCATGTTAGTTGGGCTGCGAGGTCAAACATTAGCCAGGTACGGAATATCTCCTTGTAGCCTTTTTTTCTTTGTAAAATAGGACTATTGAGGGGAAGTGCATTTAATGAAGAAATTTCTTTGAAAATGGAATGATCTAAGAATTGATTTAGTTTACCTTCTATTTGAATTGCTTCCTTTTTTGCCTTGCTCTCATCTTTGAGTAGATAAATGAAATCTCCGCAGAAGTGTACAAAGTGAATCAAGGCAAATTTAATAAAACGGTTTTCTGGCGTGTCAACTGTTTCCTTTTTGTAATTCACTGATACCTTTAATGGAAGCGAGTCTAATTTATGCTTTAAGGAATGTTGTTTGGAAATAGCTATTCTGCCTGGGCCATTGATGATTTGTTTAAGAACTTTATTATTTATTCTTTTTATATTCCGGATGTCTTTTTCTATCTCTTTACCAGACCAACTCGTCACAGGAGCAGCTAGAAATGCATGTATAGAGTTATTAAACTCCTCAGAATTCAGAATAGATTTAATAAATGCGAACTGTTGATAAAGAGAAGTAGTCTTTTTTGTGTAATCTGGCGTAAACCATTGTTGTGCAGGTGAGTTTGGTTGCATTAAAAGATCTGTGCATTTTTCTGTTATATCTTGCAACATTTTCCTGTAATCCTCCCTGTAAGATATTTTGGTCGATTTTACCTCAATCGAAAGTGTTCCACAGTTTTCATTTTCTTTAGAATCGTAAATAGCTATGTCGAGTGTACCCACATATATATTAGGCGTAATCCTTCCTGTATTACTGTTAAATTTAGAGGGGTGTATGACACCGCTTATCTTTCCTAAATGATATCCTTTAGTTACTATATATTCATATGAACAACCTTCTGATATCTGTATCGTAGCTTCGCCAAATTCATAAGCTTCTGCATCATCAATTTCCCAAATAGGGCTTTTGTTTGATGTTGAGTCTTGCACAATCTCAATTTTAACAACATCATCTTTGTTTGTTTTTATATGTATGATTATACTATCTTTCTTCATACATTTTATGCTTCTGCGTAACTTGTAAATCCATTATCCATTAGTCTTTGGTACATTCTTCTTATTTTTTCCATTGATAAGGGATATTTAATTTTTACTAGGTCTTCTTCATTGAGTTTTTCAGGATTGAGATAAGTTTGAATTTTGTCTTCCTTGCCTAAATTCACACAAAGCGTTGCTAATTGCCTAAGCGGCGATTCCAATCTTCTTTTAGCTCCATGAACTTTAGGTAGTAGTTTCTGCATTATAATAGAATCCGTTACATTCATCGCTTCCCAGTTTGGAGCAATTTGCCTTGCTATATTCCAATAGATATGGATTTCAGTGGCGCATCTATAACCAAACTCTGCTCCTATAGTTTGCATGATATTGAAAAAAGATAGTAAGGTTTCATTCAAATCATCTTTTGGCATGAGGTTCTCATTAGCCCTATTTTTTGCAATTTTCACGAAATCATTGGCCATCGTTGAACCTTTTTCTTTTAAGCTCTTAAAGTCCAAAACATTACTAGAACTTAAATATTCCTTCATTTCTAATTCTGATACTCGGAACTCAATAACATTTGCTCTATCTAAGACTTTAGGGCTAAACATGTATGTTGTCTCGTCAATATTTACGGTGCCGATAATAAAAAGATTTGGAGGGAGTGTTGTCCTATGTTTAATATTAGAGCCTTCCCAGTCAATCGTCTTGGGGTGCAACGAAATATACCCTGTGGATTCCATGGCACTTAAGAAATCTGCAAAATATTTTTCCACATGACTTAAATTCATTTCGTCCAATATTAGAAAATAAGGGTCATCTTGATTTTCCACAGCTTCAAGCAATAGGCTTAATGCCCCATTTTCAGGTATAACATAACTTCCTTTTTCAAGTGCATTAGGGTATCCCAGTAGAGGTTCGCGATTCGTCCAATCTGCACCAACTGGAACAAAACATATTTGTCTTTCATCTTTACAAATCCAATGGGAGAATGCCTGCGCAAGCTTTGTTTTACCGGATCCAGACAACCCAGTTAGGATGACAAAGGGTTTGGCACATAATGAAAGAATAAAACGAAGAGTATGATTTTCGGAGAATTTTAGATTGGCTTTCTTCACGTCATCAACAAACGTCATATATTGAAAAGGCAGTCCTTCTTTCGTGGTAATTATTTTAGTATTGGTATTCAAATTTTTACCATTGTATATGTTAGCTAATTCGTTTATGTCTTCGTTTATGGCGTTTAGATCCAGCCCAAAATTTGATTTTGATTTATCAATATTATAGTGCTTAAAAACTAATGAACTTCCATAATGTTTTGGCTTGGTAGAATATTTATCTAATAGAAAGTCTTGGACGGATGTGGCTGAAACCTTCCAGGTCCTGTCAGGTTCATTTGTTTCACTCACACCATATGCTAGTATTAAAACATTTTGTTCTTTATAATAAAGATAGACAGGGTATATGCCCTGAGATACTTTTTGCCCCTTTCCTAATAAAGCCAGCCAAGGTATAATTGCAGAGTTTCCTGTTCCAAAGCTTGCTTTTATGTCTAGACCATTAAATACCCCCTTATATTCTTTCGTTTTTAAATTGGGGCTGGGAGAATTTGCTTGTGCTAGGAATTTTATTAAGGTCTGAGAAAAATCAATATTCTTTTTCATGATTTCAAAGCCATTCATTTCTAGCAATTTAAAACATTCGGTACCTAAGCCTCCTTCAAAAGTGTCCCGATCTAGAATACTCCCATTTGCAAATAAGTTTGCGTAAGAAACAATAAGCTTTGGTGGATATGCTTTGCCCTTATAGATAACATCATAATATCTTGAATCCCCATTTACAGGTATTCCCTCCTTATCAATTTTTGCTATTGCATCTAATAAATGGTTTTTAGTAATATTCTTTGGTAAGGACATTTATGAATACTTTTTTAATAATGTAGCCAGCTTTGGTTCAAGCGTTTAATTTGGTTAATTAAGAGCAAGTAGAATTGGTTAAACAAAACAATTCTCGTGGTTGACTAAACAAAGTAGGATTTTTCTATGGAATGTTAAAAAAGTTCTTGCGGAATAGTTCTTAATTTATTGAATATTAATTATTTACACAAAAATGGCTGAACATTTACTGCTCAGCCACTTTTACATTGCTCTATATCTTTGGTTCCCAACCTTTCTCATAACTCCTGCGCCACAATTTCTCTGCATCCTTATCTCCAATAATATGCCCGTTCTTAGGATCTATTTTCAGATCACGGCCAACACGCCAGGAGATATTACCCAGCTGCATGGCAACCGTACTCTTATGACCCAGTTCAACATCGCAATTAGGTTTGCGGTTATTGCGGATAGCATCCAGGTAATCCATTATGTGCAGGTTATCCAGGCCTAAACTTGGGCTGGAAGTATTACGCCCGTCCATTTCAGCTTCTTTCATGGCAGTCTTTCCTTCTTTTATCAGCTTGCCGTCCAGATCATATATTTTATAGTTGTCTGTGCCAGTATCCAGGCTGCCTTTTTCTCCGTAGAAAATAACACCGCGGTCCAGTCCTTCGATCTTTCTTCCGTTAGAACTTCTGTTCTCCCACATGAGAGAAACACGGCCGGGATAATCCATGGTTACGATCTGTGTATCCGGTGTTTCCCAATCATCAGAAAACTGGTAACGGCCACCTACAGAACTTACGCGGGTAGGGAAATCAACACCGAGGCCCCAGCGTGCAACATCTACTTCATGCGTGCCATTGTTGAGAGCTTCGCCAGTACCCCAATGCCAGAACCAATGCCAGTTGTAATGGATCAAACCATCTTTGTAAGGGGTGCGGGGAGCAGGGCCCTGCCAGAGGTCATAATCCAGCCAGTCCGGAACAGTACCGGGTGTGAGTACATTTGATTTGCGGGTATTGGTATACCATGCTTTTGCAAAATATACCCTGCCGATGATGCCGTTATGCAATTCTTCTATACCTTTTGTGAGGATGGGAGCGGAGCGGCGTTGTGCACCCATTTGCACTACGCGGTTGTATTTCCGCGCTGCTGCAACGGCCATTTCACCTTCATGGGGATTATGGCTTAAGGGTTTTTCAACGTACACATGTTTGCCTGCCTGGCATCCCATAATAGTGAGCGGTGCATGCCAGTGATCCGGTGTGGCGGTGTAGATGGCATCCACGTCTTTATCTGCCAGTACCTTGCGGAGATCTTTTTCTCCTTTGGGTGTACTGGTTTGTCCGGCAGACATCACCGTTTTAATAGCTTTAGGAATGGCTCTGTTGTCCACATCACAGATATAAGCTATTTCCGTATCCTTCTGTTTGGCGAAAATACCGGCCATGCCGTTTCCACGGCCATTCACGCCAATGGCAGCCACCCTGATCCTGTTATTGGCTCCTATGATATTTTTATAGCTCTTTGCACTAAAGCCCAATGCCGAATTGCCAATGGCAAAACCAGCGGAACTTAATGCGAGCTTCTTAATAAAATCGCGTCTCTTTTCCATGTTGCTATTTTGAGGATGTTAAGATCTTGATGTTCCTGAAAGATACCTGTCCGCCATGTTCCTGCAGCAGGATGTGTCCTTGCGCTACCGTACCAAAAGCCGGCTCTGCTTTACTGAATTTGCTTTTAGCTACCGCGGCTGTATAAGCATCATCGCCACGGGTGAAGGAAAGGATCTTTTCTCCATTCAGCCAGTGTTCTACTTTTCCATTTTTAGAAACAATGCGGATAGTATTCCATTGGCCGGGCGGATTCACTTTTTTATTGGATACTGCCGGAGGCATTACATCATAAAAAGAACCTACCAGGTGATTCGCGAGTTTATTATCCTCTGCCTGTGCATCGTCCAGGATCTGGTATTCCATGCCCAGGTTGCCACCCTTTTCATACTTTGTATAAAAGTACTTAATGCCGCTGTTGCAGCCGGGTTCAATGTTATAATCAACGGACAGTTCAAAGTCGCCATATTGCCCGGTGGTGATAATATCACCTCCTTTGCCGCCTTTGATGGCAGTGATGGTACCTTCTTTCACTTCCCATCCCGGGGGAACTGGTTTGCCGCCGGGTGTTGTAAAACCATTCGTGCTGGTGCCGTCAAAAAGCAGTGCCCAGCCTTGTTTCTTTTCCTTTGCAGTGAGCGTGTTCTGCGCAAATGCGGTAAAAGAAAGTAACGTAGTGGCCACTGTTAAGCAAAACGATCTATTCATGTGGTTCAATTTACTTTAATGATAAAAGTCCTGGTCGTGGTTTTGTTATCTGCATCCACCGCTACGATCTTCATCGTGGTTTCCGCTGTGATGCCTGTTACCACACGTTGCAGGTTGTATACGTTGGGAGACAGCTGGAAGTCTGTATAAGTTTCCAGGAGATCCGTCCCTTTGTATAATTTTATTTCCTTCAGATGCATGGGCGCACTTACCCTTGCTTTCACCGTCCATTGTGTTGTACCTGCGGGTAATGTTGTGGTAACGAAATCCGCATTCTCCACCTTGTCCTTTTCGTAGTATAAAACTTCCGGAACAAACTTGTCGTAGAAGTCGTCTTTCTTACAACCGGAAAAGGCGGTGAGTGCCAGTATGAAAATTACAATTACTTTTCTCATGATCAATACAATTTAATTTTACCAGCCTGGGTTTTGTTGCATATTAGGGTTGTTGTTCACTTCCGATTGTGGTAAAGGCAACAGGTTGTGTTTGGATTGGAACACCCTTCTTTCCCATACTTTAACCGTGTATACAAAAGAGCCATCCAGTTTTTTGAAGACATCGTGCTCATATACCACCTTTTGGGTTTGTTCCCCGATCAGCCAGCGGCGGATATCAAAGAAACGATGTTCTTCAAAGGCCAGTTCTATCCGGCGTTCATTCCGGATGAATTTGCGCATTTGTTTCTGATCGTTCACATTCCAGCCATTGGCAGTGAAGGTGGCGGCTACGGTTGGCATATCTGCCCGAACCCTGATCTGGTCCAGTGCCTGGATCGCTTCTAAACGGGCAGCTCCATCAGGCAGGAATTCATTCTGCGCTTCTGCATAGTTCAGCAGCATTTCCACATAACGGTATAAAGGGAAGTTGTGATTGGTTTGCCCGGTTACACCATTACTGAGAGAAATGTTCTTGGGGTCCATAAACTTACGGAGGAAGAGGCCGGTATGTGCATAGCCGGTGAGGAATTCAGGTCCAAGGGAACCATCTTCACCACGCCATGGATTAAAGGTAGTACCACTAAACATAGAGCCATTATACCAGAGGGAATGATAAAATCTTGAATCCCTGTTGAGGTAAGGCTTCTGAGGATCGAAACCGGAAGCCGGGTTCACGGTGAACTGTCCATTAGCATCTATGATGGGCACACCATAATCATCTGTTTGATATACGGGTATACCATCTTTTGTTTCAAAGCAGGCGGCGTAATTATAGGTGGGCAATGTAAAAGAGGCATCACCGGCTTTTTGCATAGCACCAGGCAGTTGCCATTTATCCAGTTCATTGGTGGTTCCTTTTTTACCGTAAGCCAGCATCATTTCTGTGTTCACCCTTGTGATGAATACATTAAACCAGCCCATTGCTTTTAAAGAACCGGGGTAAGTGTTTTTTGTACCGAAATAATTGGCAGCTTCTGTTTTTACAACAAGGCTGTAAGCAGGTGCGCCTGCTTCGTCTTTGTGGTCCATCACAGCCTTCGCTGCATCAGCGGCTTCCTTCCAGCGGTTGGCATCATAATCACCCCATGACCATGGGCTGGCAGGGCCAGCGGATGCACTGTTGAATAAGGGGCTTGCCAGGTGCAGCAGTAAGCGTGATTTAATAGCTTTTGCCACGCCGCTGGTGACCCGCATGTAATCAACACCGGTTTGCCGGGCAGGCAAATGGGCTGCGGCTGTATCGCAATCTGCTAAAATAAATTCTTTCACTTCAGCCAGGCTGGCGCGTTTGGAAAAGAGTTCCGGAGAATCACGTTCCAGTACTTTAGTGATGATGGGAACACCACCATACCAGCGTACCAGTTCTGTATAATAATAAGCGCGCAAACATACTGCTTCATATTTCAATCTTTCTTTTACCTCTTCAGAGTTCATGTATTGTTCCGCATCTACCGGTGCAGCATCAATCTTACTGAGGAAAAGGTTACAAGCCCTGATAGCAGCATAGTAGTTAGCCCAGCGTTTGAATTTATCCGGCATGCTGGTAGGGTTGTATGCCCCAACGTGAATGGAGTTCACCCATCCCCACCAGGGGCGGGATTCTCCGTCGTCCGTAGAAGCATCCAGGTAAACGTTGTCGTCCCATCCGTATGGGATACGGCGGTAAATATCCGTGAGGAATTCCTTTGTGTATTTTGCACTGGTAAATACTCTTTCCTCATTCAGATCGCCGGATTCTGCTTTATCCAGCAGGCCTGCACCGTCTTTTGTGCAGGAAGTGAATACTGCGCAAAATGAAATGATGGTGAGTATATATTTGAGTTGTTGCATGATAGTTCGTTTTAATAAAGCTTTACAGGGAGATTCTTGCACCTATGTTCCAGGTCCTGAATTGAGGATAGGAATTACCCGTTTCACTGGCGGATTCAGGGTCCCAGTTCAGCATCTTGTCCCATGTGATGAGATTGGTACCATTCACGAATAACCGTGCGCTCGTGATCCTTGCCCTGGAGAGCAGGGATTTAGACAGGTTGTATCCTATTTCCACATTTTTCAAACGCACATAGTTGCGGGTGTATAACCAATAGGTGGATTTCTGGTGGTTATTGGTGTTCTCGCTTGGGTGCAGTCTTGGGTAAGTAGCTTTATCCCATGAAGAAGGATCATTTGGATTGTACCTGCCCAGGTGATGTTCCATTACTTTACCTAATGCAAAGAATTCCCATACCGCATCTTCTTTAAAATACATATCTGCTCCGCCTGCGCCCTGGAACAATACGGTGATATCAAAGTTATTGTAGCTTGCACCTACGGTGATGCCATAGATGTATTGCGGTACTCTGCCTTTACCGATAGCGCCCACATCATAGCTGTCAATAATACCATCGCCGTTCAGGTCTTTATAGCGGATGTCTCCCGGGTATACCACACCAAAAGAAGGAATGGCCACATCTTTCTTCAGCACAGGGAATCCGCCTTCCAGCAGTAATTCGCCGCTTCCATCCAGCTGGAAATCATTCCGGGAATACAGACCAATATCTGTAAGGCCAAAGTGCTGGCCAATTTGTTTCCCTTCTATCCTTTGCCAATCGTATTTTTTACCTTCTTCATCGATCCTGTCTATCTTGTTACGGGCGTAGGTGAAGTTACCTTTGATGAAATAACCGAAGGTGCCGATCTTATCAGCATAACCCAGTTCCATATCAATTCCTTTGTTAGTCACCCTGCCGATGTTTTCAGGAGGAAGACCTTGTCCGTCTGTCCTGGTAGTACCTTGCGGGTTGTTCATACCAAATAATAAAGGAACGGAATAGGGGATGGCCAGGATGTCTCTGCGGTTTTCATTGAACACATCTACGGTAACAGATATTTTGCTGTCCATCATTTTGGCATCAAAACCAATATTTGATTTCTTGGCCCTTTCCCATGTTACATTACTGTTTCCCGGTTGGCCTTCAATGATACCGCGTTCTCCGGAAGGGTTCTCACCCCATACATATTTCCAGCCATCTGCATCCTGTGCATAGATGTAACGCTGCTCATATAAATAACTGAAGTTCCCGATCTGATCATTGCCTATCTCTCCATAGGAACCTCTTATTTTCAGGTAGTTTACAAAGTGGATATTGTCTTTCCAGAAGTGTTCTTCTGATGGTACCCAGCCTGCTGATACGGCAGGGAAAAATCCATACCGTTTGCTGGCATCAAATTGTTTGGAGCCATTGTACCCGGCATTCACCTCAAATAAATATTTGTTCTTGTATGCATAGGTAGCACGGCCTACCCAACCTAAATATCCGGTGGGTATCCTGCCTTCATCAAAATACTGGCTCTGCTGATAGAGTAACATACCGGTAACGGCGTGATCTCCAAAGCTGCGGTTATAGTTCAATGCGCCTTCAAAAGAAACTCTCCGCCTGCCAGGCCCCTTACCGGTTGATATAGAAATTTCGGAAGGAGTTCCGGTAGAGCGGTAATCACCAAAGCGGGTGTATTCATACATTTGAGGTTTCTCTACAATGTCCCGGCGGCTTTCATAGTTACTGTTGAAGCCCATGAGAGACCGGAAGGATAATCCTTTCAGGATCTTGCTCATGTCCTGCTTGATGGTGAAAGCACCTTCCAGCACATTGGTATTCCGTTCGCGGTTCCCAAATTCTGAAAGCAATGCAAAAGGAGAGAGGCGTGATTCATCAGAACGGCCACCTATGCTTCCATCCGGATTTATATATGGCACCCAGTTGGGGGGTAACCTGCGGAGTTTGTCAAACAGGTCCTCTCCAAAGTTTGGCTGTTTCCTTACTTCAAATCTACCAGTAAGGTCCACACCGATCTTCAGGGTGGGGTTCACGGTAAAGTCCAGGTTGGAACGGAAACTAAACCGTTCGTAATTGGAGTTGGTAGGATATTGTGCGTTAGGGAATTCTTTGTAGATCCCTTCCTGGTGCAAGTAGTTGGCAGATATAAAATAAGCCAGCACTTCATTTCCGCCTCTTACGTTCACATTGGTCATTTGCTGCCAGGAAGCATCCTTTACAAAGTCATTGTAGTAATCATTGTTCGGATGCGTATAAGGTGAATTGTTCAGCCTGTAATGTTCCAGATCGCTGGCAGAATATTCTACCGGTTTTCCTTCATTGGTCAATGCTTCATTGGTCAATAAGGCAAAGTTGTAAGAGTCCAGGTATTTTGGTGTGCGGATAGCTTGCTGCGCAGCTGCCTGTGTGGAGAGGCTTAATACCGGTCTTCCTTTTGCACCGCGTTTAGTGGTGATGAGGATCACACCGTTTGCGCCACGTACACCATATACTGCAGTGGCAGATGCATCTTTCAGCACAGAAAATGTTTCAATGTCTATCGGGTCTATCTGCCGCCATTCTCTTTCCAAACCGTCTACCAGCACCAGTGGTGCGGTAGTATTGGTAGTAGCCATACCACGGATGAAGATCTCTGCATTGTCACCACCCGGTTTACCGGAACCCATGATCGTTACCACACCGGATACACGGCCCGCGATGGCATTGGTGAGGTTAGGGGTGGAAGATTGTTGCAGCTCTTCGGACTTCACCTGGGAAATAGCGCCTACTACGCTGGCTTTCTTCTGCGTGCCATATCCTACTACCACCACGTCTCCGAGTTTGGTAGCGTCTGAATTTAAAGTGATGTGAACGATAGACTGACCTTTGATGGGCAGTTCCTGTGTTACATATCCTATATAAGATATTTGAAGTACAGGGCTGGCGCCGGTAAGGGTTAATTTGAATTCTCCCTTCGGGTCTGTGATAGCGCGGTTGGTGGTGCCTTTTTCCATGACGTTGGCACCGATCAGTATTTCGCCATCACTATCCACCACCTTACCGGTGATGATCTTTCCCTGTGCAAATAACTGCGGCAGGGATGAGAGGAAAAGCAGGGCAATTAATAATATTTTTTTCATCCTTGAAGATTTTAATTGTAAGAACTGTATGCTTACCAGCCCGGATTTTGTTTCATGTTAGGGTTCCGGTTCACTTCTGTTTGCGGAATAGGGAAGAAGTAATGTTTGGTTTCAAACACTTTGTTTTCCACTACTACATCCGGCTTATACGTTAAAGTGCCATTGGTAGCCCTGATGATCTGGCAGCCTTTGATGAACTTCGGCAATTGTTCGATGATCATCCATCTGCGCACATCATAATACCGGTGATCTTCAAAAGCCAGTTCTATACGTCTTTCATTACGGATAAATTCACGCAGTGTTTCTTTGGTTAAAGACAATCCCCTGTTAGTGAGAGAGATCTCTACGGTGGGCATACCTGCACGCGCTCTGATGAGATTTATTGCTGCTACGGCAGTCATTGGGTTCGTAGCGCCGGGTGCGGTGTAACCAGGCCCGCCTACTTCGTTGGCTGCTTCAGCAAGGTTCAGCAATACTTCCGCGTAACGGAAATACATCCAGTTGTGATACACTGTACCCGTGGCCTGCGCCGGATTTGCGTTGACGTAGTCCATGAACTTCATCAGGTAATAAGAGGTTTCACTCTTTGCCAGTCCTGTTGCATTTTCTCCGCCGTCGTAAGTGGAGAAGGTATAATTGGTTTTGTTGGCAAACTTGGTATATTTAGCGCCGTTATAGATAATGCTGGCATAGAAACGCGGATCTCTTTTCAGGTAAGGGTCTTTTGCCTGTGTGGTATTTGCCCAGCTGAAAACAGTACCGTTATCCATTTCATAAGCATCTACGAGGTCCTGCGAAGGGCAGGTACCACCTTTTGCATTGGTGAAGCCGGCGGGGAAATTATCATTTTCCGTATCCCTGTTGGGTGTTCTTAAACGTGCGAAGATCAATTCCTTGTTACCGGTGCCTGCACCCCATGCCGTGAACAATGTCTGGTAGTTCGTCTGGCCGTTTGTGCCTGGTTTGTATAACTGATACCAGTTGAGGTCCACTACATCCTGTGCTGCTTTAGCGGCAAGTTCCCAGCGGGTAGCGTCTGCATTTCCATAAGAAGTAAGACTGTCATTACCCGCACGGTTATACAAGGGGCTGGCTGCATATAATAATGCTTTTGCTTTTAGCGCCATGCAGGTGCCACGATCTATACGGCCCACTTCATTGGCCTCTGTGTAGGGATCATTTGGGAGCAGGGCAATTGCTTCGTCGCAGGAACTGACGATGAAGTCTATCACAGACTTTACGGAGTTCCTGGGGGCTAACACATCATCAGATGCTTCAAAAGATTTGTCTACAATAGGAATGCCACCCCATTTCTGAAAGAGGAACCAATGCTGGAATGCCCTGATCATAATGGCTTCTCCTTTGAACCTGTTCCTGAACCGCTCACTGGTGGTAGTAGGAAGCAGGTGTGCATTCTTTATGGCCGTATTGGCTTTCCGGTTGCCATGATAACCACCCCATTTCAACCAGGAACCTATTTCTCCGGCGCCGTCACTGGCACGGTAATACCGCATGTTGGAGGGGTTCCAGTTACCGGCACTCATGCGTTGCGCGGCAGATGGTGTTGTTTTATTGGTAGAAATATGCATGGCTTCATCTGTAGCAGATGCGAGCATGGCATTGCCATCCAGCCAGTTATAACTGGCGGATACTTCTGCCGGCATATCTGTGTAAGCATTGTTGATAAAGTATTCCGCGCGGGCAGAATCGGAGAATACATCTTCCGCGGATTTAAACTCCACAGGCACCACAAATAAGGGGCGTTTACAACTGAATATTACTCCTGCTGACAGTGCAGCTATTGAAAATATCAAAGTAGACTTCTTCATGATAATAAGTTTAGAATGTTACGTTTAAGCCGCCATTGAGAATGCGCTGGATCGGGTATACCACATAATGGCTTGAACGCGCTTCCGTGTCCATCAGATCAGTAGATTGTGATGTGAGCAGGTTATAACCGTTCACATAGAAACGGATCTTTTCGATCCTTATCCGGGAAGTCAGATCAGAAGGCAGGGTGTAACCGATCTCCATAGATTTCAGTCTTACCAGTGCACCATCTGTTAACCAGTAAGTAGAGGTCCGCTGGTTATTGGCTTTATTGCTCAGTGATAAACGCGGGTAAGTGGCATTGTCCCAGCTGGCAGGATCTCCGGGATTGAACCGGCCAAGGTGATGTTCCCGCACGGTACCGTTATCATGGAATTCCCAGACAGCTTCGCCGGTGAGTGTTTGCTGTGTACCGCTCTGGCCGGTGATCAGCACGCTCATATCAAAACCTTTGTATTTTAATCCAAGGCTTCCGCCGTATTGGAGGGTAGGCATATTGCCCTGTCCAATGTAAACTTCGTCGTAAGCATCTATCTGGTTGTCTCCATTCTGGTCTTTATATTTTATATCTCCGGGTTTTACTACACCGAATGTTTGTTTGGGACTTGCATCGATGTCTGCCTGATCACGGAAAAGACCCAGGTCCTGTAATCCGAAGATGGCATCCAGTGGCCGGCCTGTGCGGGCCTGGTAAGCGAAACGTTGTGTTTCTTCTCCTCTGTCTATTACCTTGTTCGTAGCCTGGGATATCATACCGTTGATAGAAAATTCCAGCTTACCGATCCTGTCTGTATATCCTAAGGATGCATCAAAACCTTTATTCTCTATGATACCAATGGGGAAATCCGGGAAGCGGATACCCATGAGGTTTGGCAGAGAAGGCTGGATCATGATATCCTGGTTGCGCTCATGGAAATAATCGAAGGTGAGGTTCACTTTGTTCTTTATCAGCACTGCGTCTATTCCTATGTTTGTTTTCTTCACTTTTTCCCAGGTAACATTATCTAACGCAAATGCGTTTTCATTCCATCCGGGATAGGCGATGGAAGTATAACCAAAGTTCACACCGCCGGAAGAGGAGTATTTCTGGTACCAGAGGAAATATCCACCCAGGTCATCATTACCGGTGATACCGTAGGAGCCCCTGAGCTTCAGGAAATTCACCCACTTATTATCCTTCAGGAAATTCTCTTCTGTCAATACCCAGCCTAATGAAACGGCAGGGAAAAAGCCGTATTTATCGCTGGCCAGCAATTGCTCGGAACCCATGTAACCAAAATTGAATTCCGCCAGGTAACGCTTGTTGTAAGCATAAGCTACTCTGCCGTTTGAACCCAGGTATGCTCTGGGAACGTTCCCATCATTCTCATTGGAAAGAATACGCTGCGTTAGGGCTACGTAAGCGGAAACCGAATGGCGCCCAAATTCACGGTCATAGTTCAGCGAGGCATCTGTATTAAAGATCCGCTGGGTGGTGAGGTATTCTATGCCGGAGGACATTTGTGTATCGGAACCCGTTTCCACATATTTGATATTGCCATTTGGCAGGTATTCCACATTGCCGCTGGCCTGGCGCAGGTCATATACTTTGAAGCTTTTGCTGCGGTTGGTGTTCTGATCATACCAGCTGTCAAAGGCTACATTGGCTTTAATGGTGAGGCCTGGCGTGATAAAATCAAGATCATGTTTTGCCCTTAAAGTGGCAAACATGCTGCGCACATAATAGAGGGAGTACCCCTGTTCATTCAGTAAACCGTATGGATTGTCTTTGAAGTCCTTTGTGCCTCCCATTTTACCATCCGGGGTAAATACCGGGAAAGCGTTGGGTGGAGTTTTGTATAAGGAGCGGAATACACGGAGGGAAGCATCCGTTCTTGCGCCCGGATAGGTGCGTTGTTCCTGTCTTCCGGCAATGTCCAGTGAAAGGGAGAACCGTTTGTTCACGGTAATATCCACGTTGGAGCGGAGGGTGATCAGGTTGAAATCAGCGTTGGTATTGTAAGTATTGGCGCTTTTGTCCACTTTATACAAACCGGAGTTATCTGTGTACCCCGCGGAGATAAAGTATTTAGCGTTCTTACTGCCACCGTTTATATTTAAGCTGTACCGTTGCTGTACAGTGGAAGGATTCACGTATTGATCATACCAGTTGATGCTGGGGTAGAGGTAACGGTCCAGGTCATTTTCATAAATTCCCTGGGCAGCTTTCTCGTATTTGGCCAGATCTGCGGCATTGTATTTAGGCGCAGCTCCGTCGTTGGTCAGCGCTTCATTGTAAAGCGTGGCGTACTGGAAGGAATTGAGCAGTTTTGGTTTGGTGGTAGGGGCTTTGAGGCCGGCCCTGGCGTTGAGGGAAACTTTGATCTTACCTTCCTGCCCGCGTTTAGTGGTAACGAGGATAATGCCATTACCACCGCGTAAGCCATATTGTGCCGTGGCGGCAGCATCTTTTAAAACAGTGATCGTTTCTATTTCGTTAGGATCCAGCTGGTCCATGCTCCTTTCATAGCCATCCACCAGTACAATGGGAGCATTGTTCCTGAAGGTGCGTTTGCCGCGGATAAGGAAAGAAGCGCCCTCATCACCAGGTTCCCCGTTATTCTGCATCACAAAAAGCCCTGGCAGCAGGCCCTGGATCCTGTTCTCGTTATTGATCACAGGATTGTTTTCTATGGGTTGCCCATTGATCTGTGAATAGGCACCTGTTACATTGTGCTTCAGCAGGCGTCCGTTATAAACAGTGTTGATGTAAACGCTGTCTTTGTTTTTGCGGCTTGTATCAGATGGCATATTTTCCGTGGAAGCCAGCACAGGGAGATACAACAGGCAGGGAACAACTCCAAAGAGGTGCCGCAGGTTGAACAGGGCACTAATGAAGCGCGGTTTCCGCATTCTTACATTTTCCATAACGTTAATAATTCAAGATTAAAAATCAGGATCAGCAGGCACAGGAATTTACATCTCTGTGCAAACTGCACATAGCTCTTATTTTGCTTTGGAATGCCAGAAGACTATCCTTTCCGGCCGGAAAAGGAAGCTACGCATGCGGTTTGGCCGCATCCGGTTTACTGTACATTTTAAAGGATTGGTCTGTTTACTGCAGGCAATTGATTCTAATTATTCTGGTTTTAGTTTAAACGTGGACACTATTAAGTGTAATTTAGACGTGTAACTTATAAAAAAGAATTAGTGTTTTAGTAATTTTGCCCATTTATTTACGGAAACGTTTCCGTTAAAAGGGATGAACGGTAATTGGAAGTACCAACTAATAGTTATATATTAATAGGTGGATTCAAAACATGAGTAAAGTCAATATCAAACAACTGGCCAAGGAGTTAAACTTATCCATTTCTACAGTATCACGTGCATTGAGGGACAGTTACGAGATTAGCGCTGACACCAAAAAGAAGGTTTTTGCCTTAGCGAAACAATTAAACTATCAACCTAATCCCAATGCAAGCGGTTTAAGGGGGCAAAAGACAAAAACGATTGCCGTTGTTATTCCGGAAATGGTGAATGATTTTTTTTCTCTTGTAATTGGCGGAATAGAAAAAGTAGCCCAGGAACAGGGTTATTACTTACTCTTTTATTTTACGCACGGTGATTATGATCTGGAGGTTTCCTTTATCAATACACTGGCAAATGGGAGAGTGGACGGGGTATTATTATCCATGTCCAGGGAAAACCATGATAACAGTCACTTGCTGGAACTGAATAAGAACGGCATTCCGCTGGTGCTGTTTGACCGGGTGAGCGAAAACCTGGACAATGTAAAGGTGACTTCCGATAATTATGACAGTGCCATCACTGCTACCCGCCATCTGATAGATGCGGGCTGCAAAAAGATCGCCTACCTGCAGGTGCATAAGAATATTTCCATAGGGAAGATCAGGATGAATGGATACCTGGAGGCATTGCGCCCTAAAGGGCAAACGCCGCTGATGGTGGAATGCAGCAATGAGAATGAGGAGACTTTCGAGATCATTGAAAAAATGCTGCTAAATGAAAAACCGGACGGGATCTTTGCTTCTGTGGAAAAACTGGCAGTGATCTGTTACAGGGTGTGTGAGAAGATCAATCTGCGGATCCCGCGGGATATCAAGATCATCAGCTTCTCCAATTTGCAGACGGCTTCTCTCCTGAATCCCTCTTTAACCACCATCACACAACCTGCTTTTGATATCGGGGAAACCGCCGCAAAAGAGTTGTTGGATATCATCCATAAGAAAAGCAAGTCTGCTTCCCGGGATAAACACGTTATTTTAAAATCATTGTTCATTAAGAGGAAATCTACTTCTGCTTTATATTAGGTTAGGAGTTTCTCTTTTCTCCCACCTGCTGGCGCCACATGGCATAATACAAACCTTTCTGTTCCAGCAGTTCAGTATGAGAGCCGGTTTCAGACACTTTTCCTTTCTCCAGCACATAGATCACATCTGCGTGCATGATGGTAGAGAGGCGGTGGGCGATGAGGATGGTGATCTGCTCTTTGCGTAAGGAAACGTCGCGGATGGTATTGGTGATATCTTCTTCCGTTAAAGAGTCCAGTGCGGAAGTAGCTTCATCAAAAATGAGCAGCCTTGGATTACGTAACAATGCACGTGCAATAGAGATGCGTTGCTTTTCTCCGCCGGATAATTTCATGCCGCTTTCGCCCAACATGGTATTGATGCCCTTTTCTGAGCGGGATAATAAACCGGTGCAGGCCGCTTTATTCAATGCATCAACGATCTCTTCATCTGTGGCATCTGATTTTACAAACAGCAGGTTCTCTTTGATCGTACCTGCAAAGAGCTGCGTATCCTGTGTAACAAAACCTATCTGCCTGCGCAGCACGTTGTAACGGATCTCTTCCGAAGGGATCTCATTGAACAGGATAGCCCCGCCCACCGGCCGGTAGAGGCCTACCAGTAATTTAACCAGAGTAGATTTTCCCGACCCGGAAGGGCCAACGAAAGCAATGGTTTCGCCCAGTCCTAAATTAAAAGATACCTCGTCTATCGCATTTGTTTTGGCTGTTTTATGTTTGAAGACCACTTTATCAAAACGGATGTTTTGCAAAGGGCCTATTTCTACAGGCGCATCCGGCCTCCTTTCAACAGGGCGGTGCATCAGCTGATCAAAATTGTAGATAGAGGCTTCTACTTCGCGGTAGTTGAGGATGATATTGCCGAGGTCCTGTAATGGCCCGAATATAGCTGTTGAAATGAACTGCATGCTGATCAGTTCCCCGGTGCTTAATACCTGGCGGAAGATGAGCCAGAGTAAGATGAATAAGATGGATTGTTTTAAGAGGTTCAGTGTGATGCCCTGCAGAAAGGAAAGCGTGCGTACCCGTTTTGTTTTCATCATTTCCAGGTCATAGATCTTCTGGGTCTGGAGCTTCAACCTGCGCACTTCAGGGAAAGTAAGCCCAAGGCTTTTCACCAGTTCTATATTCCGCAACGATTCCGTAATAACGCCTGACATTTCATTTGTTTCCTTATTGATAGACCGCTGTACTGTTTTGATCTTCTTGCTTAACAAACCTGTTAATGACCCCAGCACCGCAATGCCAACAACGAATACAGGTACCAGCATCCAGTTCCTGGTAATGGAATACCAGATGAGGAAACCCATGCCCACAATGGAGGAGAAGAGGATATTGATGAAGGAGTTAACGAACTTCTCCGTATCTGTTTTTACTTTTTGCAGGATAGATAATGTTTCTCCGCTGCGCTGCTCTTCAAATTCCTGGAAGGAGAGGCGGAGTGTTTGCTTTAGCCCGTCGTTGAAGATCTGCATGCCGAAGCGCTGCACGGCCAGGCGCGTGAAATACTCCTGCAGGGCCTTTGTAAGGATAGCAGCTACGGCCACGCCTATAGCGATCGCTAAGAGGTACAATACACCGTTGATCAGTTCCTGCTGCGGCAGGTTGCCTGGGTTGGTGGCATAGTTATCAATGATCTTCCCAAAAATGACAGGATCAATGAGGCTGAGCAATTGCGCAATGGCGGCCAGCAAAAGCGCTAAGGCCACCCACCATTTCTGCTGTTTAAAGTACTTCCAGAGGATATGCATATGTAAAATGATATTCCCATCAATATAATAAAAAACAGCTTTACATTTGGGAATCAATTATATACGGCCTTGACATTTGAAAGAAAATACCGGTTATTTGTAAAAAGAATAGCCTGTGATCACCCGCTTTTTGTTATGCCTTTATCTGTGTATGTTATCGGAAACCTCATTTGCTAATGATGGTTTTCGTTTTCGTTACATAGATCTGCCTAATGCTTTGCGGGAGGGAAACATCAAAGACCTGGAAATTGACCGCCACGGTCTTTTATGGATCAGCACCAGCCGTGGCCTCCACCGGTACGACGGGAACCGCCTGCTCACCTTTGACCTGGTGAGCCAGCCTGCCATCATCAATATTGCTATTACCCGGCTGTATGCGGACAGATCTGATAACTTATGGGTAGGCACCCAAAGCGGCATTACTAAATTCAACCTGAAGAACTGGACCACTACACAGATCAATCAAAAAAGCAAACCCGGGCAGCCTGCGAGGAGTTTATTTGTAAAAGAATTTTACGAAGCAAAGGACGGTACCATCTATACCGGTTCCAACGATGCTAAAATATACCGCATAGAAAAAGATCAACTGATATTGGTAGCAGACCTGGGAAAGATTAACCCTAATTCCGCGGGTCTATCCTCTATTGATATGATCCGCGAAATGGAAGGAGAGCAGTTACTGGTTAGTTGCAACGGAAGACTGGTTACGCTTAAAAAAGAGAACGGTGCTTTTGCGGTAGACCATTATTATCCCATGCCGGAGATAGAGGGGCAAA
This sequence comes from Chitinophaga sp. SYP-B3965, assembly GCF_009647655.1. Classification (GTDB taxonomy): domain Bacteria; phylum Bacteroidota; class Bacteroidia; order Chitinophagales; family Chitinophagaceae; genus Chitinophaga. The sequence goes on from NZ_WJFD01000001.1 coordinate 1,049,742, forward strand.
TTGGCAAGGAGGTTTTTTATCATCCTTCGGGTAAAGCCATTTTTTATGTGGAAGGGCGGGGTGTATATACTTTAAACCTGCACACACATAAAGTAGCGCTGCTGCCTTATGCGGCAAAAGATAGTGTTGCTGCTGAAGACAGGGCTTACCTGTTCCCCCTGCCCAATAACCAGGTGGGCATCTTTTTTAACAACCGTGGCTTTTTCTCTTATGATGTTAACAATGCAGCCGCAGCGGCCTATGCACCCGGCCTGGTAGACTATTTTAAGAACATCAGGGTAAGGTATATCCGGGAAAATAAGGGTAAACTTTATTTCGGTTTTCATAAAGGGATTGCCGAAGTACAACAGGTGCATTCCCCATTTGAAAATGCGCTGGGCACTCCTTCTATTGAGACGTCTCCATTAAGTATCAGAAGTATTTACAGGCATCCGGATGGTATGTTCTATATCGGTTCCTACAAAGATGGTTTTTCCCGTTTGGATGAAAGAACAGGTGAGCGGCAGATCCTCTCTAAGAAGATTGTGTATACATCCCTGCCATGGACGAAGGACCGTTTGTTACTGGCTACTGAGGGAGATGGATTACAGTGGTTTGATGTGAAGGAACAAAAGTTATTTCCGCTGGTTATAGATACAACGAATGTGCCTTTTGATAAACGCATGCACAACCGGTATTTGATCTGCCTTGCCAGGGAGAATGATTCCATGGTATGGGTTGGTAGTTATTTTGGCGTATACCTGTTAAATGTAAAGACGGGTGTTTCTCAAAACATCTTTTCAGGTGCAGCAGGAGAGATCCTGCATCAATCCAAAGTGTATGATATATTGATCCATGGAAATAAAAGATACTTTGCCACACTGGAAGGCATCTTTACGTATACACCTGAAAACGGTAAGTTAATACGCCTCTTTGAAGATACAGACCCTGCTTATGCCGGAGGCGATTTCTACTGTATAGAACCTGTAGCGCAGGAGTTCTGGGCAGGTACGAACGGAAGGGGCATCCTGGTGTTTGATGAACAGGGAAAGGTGCTCCGGGAAATAAATGTGAACAATGGCCTTGCAGGAAATGCGGTGTACACGTTGATCAAACAGGGGGAGGAGGTAATTGTGGGAACAGATCAGGGATTGAGTTTGATCAATATCCGCGATAAACATATCCGCAATTACACCCGGCTGGATCATCTGCCTTCCAATGAATTCAATCATTCTGCCTTCATGACTTATCAGGATCGTATATTCCTTGGTACGTTAAATGGTATTACTTCTTTTACGATCAAAGACCTGAAGGCTTATAAACCTGCCGATACATTACTGGTATCTCTTTGCTTTACGGATTTCACCACCGGTACTAAAAGTACATTGCTGCATGATTTTACCATGCCGTATCATCCTTCTTCTGCCATAGAGATCAATCCTGAAGTGCAGTATTTTTCCCTGCGTTTTGGCGGGGTTGATAATGCCATAGAGCAGTTGCATTATTATTATCGCTTAACGGATGAAACAGCATGGCAGGAGATAGGGCGCCAGCATGAAATGAGTTTCGTGGGGCTTGCACCGGGAGATTATAAACTGGAGCTCGCAGCGTTACTGCCGGGAGAAAAGGAATACAAAGCGATTATGTCCATCGCACTGATCGTGAACCCTGCTTATTATCAGACCTGGTGGTTCCGTAGCCTCGTATTGATAGCACTGCTGGGTTTGGGCTGGCTCATCTTCCGTTACCGGATGCAGGAAGTGATCAGGGAGCAACAGCTGAGAACAAAGATTGCCGGCGATCTGCATGATGAAGTGGGCAGTTCCCTTACGCGCATTTATTTCCAGGCAGACAGGTTGAGCACACAAACAGGAGATGCCGCATCCCTGCAAAAGATCGCGGCCTCGAGCAAAGATGCGTTGAGTACAATGAGTGATATGGTGTGGTCAATAGATTCGCGGTTTGATACGGCGGCGGACCTTGTTTCGCGTATAAAGGATCACCTGATGAACCTCCAAAATGACCTGGACCTTACCTGTTCGCTCACACTACGGGGAGATTATGCTGCGCGTTCATTGAGCCAGATGGTAAGGCAGAACTTCTTCCTGATCTTTAAGGAGGCCGTGAATAATGCCGCGCGTTATGCCAGCGAGCCGCATATGAAGATAACGCTTGCATTTGAAGAGCAGATCTTACTACAGGTGAGTAATGCATATGATGCGGGCAAAGTGAAAATGAAAAACTACCAGGGGGGCCAGGGATTACATCATATGCAGTTAAGGACAGAGAAAATGAAAGGAACGCTCACGGTAGATGTACAAGAACATGAATACAGCGTCTGTTTAAGGGTGCCTGCTTAAAATATTTTCTTTGAGCAAGCCCCCCAAAGTAGGGATAACACTTATTCACTTATATTATCATCTTTGTTTCATGGTATGTTTAGGAATTATAGAAGACGATGCGGAGATCAGGAATACACTCGTTGATTTTTTCAATGATCAGCCGGGATTTACCTGTGTAATATCCGCCGGTACGGTAGAAGCTTTTATGCATGCCTGGGAAATCGATAAACACCTGGATATTGTACTATCAGACATTGGCCTGCCCGGTGAATCAGGCATTGCAGGTGTTAGCCAGATAAAGAAACGATCTCCCCATTGCCAGGTAGTAATGCTCACGGTATATGATGATCCGGACAGGATATTCCAGGCCTTATGTGCCGGCGCTACCGGTTATTTGCTGAAACAAACACCCTTATTAAAAATAAAAGAAGGCCTGCTTTCGCTGAACGAAGGAGGGGCACCTATGTCACCCGGAATTGCCCGTAAAGTAGTCGCTTATTTTAATCCTAAAACGCCGGATACGATCCCTTTAAAGATCACACCGAGGGAAGCGCAAGTGGTGCAGGCTATTGAAGAAGGGCTGACCAATAAAGAAGTGGCTATCCGCCTGGGTATTTCACTGGAAACGGTTAAATCCCATATCAAAAGTATCTATCAGAAGCTGGAAGTGAATAGCCGCCATGCTATTATACGTGGTAAATACTGATCCTCCCCCAAAGTAGGGATACCCCCTTAACTTTTAATCTCCTTTCTTTACAACGACATATTGTGAAGACCCTATCTATGTGACTCAATCTATACAGCTAATATCCTATATCCCTTACCTGATGAAACAACGGTAATGCAAAGTGGCCCGGGCAACTCTATCTGCCCGGGCTATTACCTGAAATATTATTGGGCAGCAGTAGTGATAGCTTCAGATAAAGAAGCCGCATCATAACCACCATTGTATTTAGCACCGTTGATAAAGAAAGAAGGGGTACCATTCACACCGCTGCGCACACCACTTTCAAAGGAAGCGTCTACTTTTTCAGCCAGTGATACATCTTCACTGTCTGCTTCAAAAGTTTTTAGATCCAGTTTTAATTTACCGGCAAACTTTACGAATGCTTCAGGGCTTAACTGATCCTGGTGTTCGAAGATCATATCATGCATCTCCCAAAACTTACCCTGCCTTGACGCCGCTTCTGCGGCCATCGCTGCGGGGATGGCCATAGGGTGTGAATTGGATAAGGGGAAATGCCGGAAGATGAGGCGGAATGTTTCACCATGCAGCTGTTGCAACTGTTTTAGAATGGGATGTGCTGCGCCACAATGCGGGCACTGAAAATCACCATACTCCACTAAAGTAACAGGCGCATCAGGGGGACCTTGTGCATGATCGTCCTTATTGACTACCGGGGTAAGTTTAGCCATGATCGTTATTTTTGGGTGATGGTCTCAAGGGCTTCTATGATCCCGTCTGCTCCGGGGTTAATGCCGATAGGAGAGAGATAATGCCAGCGGACGATGCCTTCTCCGTCGATGACATATAATCCTCTTTCGCATTGCCCTTCTTTGGCATCATATACATCGTATTTTTTCGCTACGGCGCCTTTGGGTTCAAAGTCAGACAAGAGGGGGAAATGCAACTTTCTGTCCTGCGAATAGGCAGTATGGCTCCACGCACTGTCCACAGAAATACCCAATATTTGTGCATCGTACTTTTTGAAGATGGACAACATCTCGTTATACAACGCCATTTGATCACCGCAAACAGGGCTCCAGTCCGCAGGGTAGAAAGCCAGGATCACATTTTTTCCTTTAAAATCCTGTAATGATACTTTTTGATCGGGTGTGCAAAAGAGAGAAAAGTCAGGAGCTTGTGTTCCGATAGATAACATGCAGCACATTTTATTAAGCGTGAACAATAATAGCCTTTCAAATATAGGCCTTTTTTATACCCTGCTGCAAACCAGCAACAGTAACAACTGTTAATTTACCTAACGTTAACCGCATCTCCCTTGTTCAGCATACCTAAAAATAAACTTTGTTATGGCAAACAACCCGGTTGTGATCCTCACCATTGATGGTGGAGGGATCAGAGGTATTATACCTGCTTATGTCCTTACCCAATTTGAAAAGCTGACAGGCAAACCCTGTCATCAGCTATTTGATATTATTGGCGGAACATCCACAGGTGGTATTTTGTCGGCAGGCTTAACAACGCCCAACACGCAAGTATCAAATTTCATTCCATTTACCGCAGCCGCGCTTTTGTCCATTTACCAGACGCTTGGCAGCAGGATATTTGTTAAGCAGGACATAGGAGAGAGCTGTGCCGATTATTATGCGGATGATGGTAAAGGAAATGGTGTGGAAGTTTTTCTGCAAAAGATAATCGGGCCCACCATCACACTGTCTGCCGCACAGAAAGCGGTGAGCAGTATAAAAGGTAACAGGGTGCAGCAGATGTTTACCACCGGGTATATTGTGAACAGTAAAGGAGGGACGGTCAAAGATCCTGTTCAGGGAGCAGACTACGGCCCTGTTCTTTTTAACTGGAAGGATGCCATCAGCAATCCGCTTGCCTGTGATTACCGTGTATGGGAGGCTGCAAGGGCTACCAGCGCTGCGCCGGTATATTTCCCCGTTGCACAGGTAGGTGGGGGAGTGAGCCCCAGGTCTAATACCCCGGAGAAGTGGGTGGTAGATGGTGGTACCATGTCTAACAACCCGGCTATCTGGGCTTTCACGGAAGCATTCAAATTGGGGGCTCAGCGCCTCAGTGATATCACCATCATTTCTTTGGGGACGGGTGTATATCGTGGGGCAAATGGGGTGGGGATACATACGAATGCCTGGCCCGATTATTTTGATAACGGTAACTGGGATAGCGGACCCTGGATGGGAGATATGGATGATCTTGAAGGTTTCAATGCAGATGGCAGTTTGCTCACGATCATCCTGGAAGCGGTGCAGCAGGTGTCCAATTCACAATTGACTGCTTTGGTAAAAGGAGGTTTGAATTATTACAGGCTGGAACCGGTTATCACACAGTGTGAATCTGCCATGGACGATATTACCACTCCGAATATTTCCCGCCTTACAGATCGTGCCATGAGTTATGTGCAGAATGAAGGAAAACCTGTTTTCGATAAGGTGATCAGTATATTGAAAGGATTATAAACAATATGGGCTGTTCATTGGTGTGAACAGCCCATATAAGCGTTTGCCGCGCAGTAAAGGGCGGAATGTTTCTTTATTTTGAGAGAGGTTTATTGCTTTGCAATTGCCGCGCAGCAAAGAGCGGAACATTTCTTTATTTTGAGAGAGATTATTGCTTTGCAATAATCTCTGCTAAATTCTTTGCCACCATCGCGTTGCCTTCTTTTGTAAGATGCACGCCGTCTGAAGTAAGGCTGCCTTTCTCCTTGTTCTCGGTATTATGCTGAAGATTGTAATCCATGAATAATTTGCGGAGATCGCATAAGGGTAATTTTGTGTCTGTGCTGATCTTGCGGATCACGTCGCTGAACTTTGTGAGATCTGCATCCTGGGCATTTTCCCCGTCTTTCTTTTCTCCAATTACCGCTGGGGTACAGAGGATCAGTTTAGCACCATTGGCTGTTATCTTTTTGATGAGTGCACGATAGAACTTTTCGAATTTATCCAGGTCTGTTCCGGTACCATGTGAGGTTTTGTGCCACACATCATTTACGCCGATATAGATCACTACAATATCCGGGTGTTTATTGAGTACATCGTCTTCCATGCGCAGGTAAAGATCGTAGACCTTGTTGCCACCGATACCGGCACCGATCAGATCATATCCATCTGCAGGCAGCATGGTTTTCATCTGTGTAATATATCCTTCCGGACCAACCCCGGCCTGCGTGATAGAATCGCCAAAGAAGATCACTTTTTTCTTTTTGGCAGGTGCAAAAGAGAATAAAGCGAGTGCACTGCAAACGAGGAACATTGATGATAGTCTTTTCATTGAATTGATAAATTTGTAAAAAAGTACGCATTATCAATTTATGATCAAAGCATAATTTCTTTAAACGATAGATTTCACAAGTCCGCCGTCTGCACGTAAGGCCGCGCCATTGGTAGCGGAAGAGAGCGGGCTGGCTACATAAGTAACGAGATTGGCTATTTCAGCTACATCCGCAAAACGTTGAATAAGAGAGGAAGGGCGCATGGTTTTAAAGAAATCCTTCTCTGCTTCTTCCGGTGTGACCTGTTTGCTGATAGCTACCTGTTTAATAAATTCTACCACACCTTCAGATTTTGTAGGGCCAGGCATCACGGTGTTCACGGTTACATTCGTGTTCTTTGTGAGTTCGGCCAATCCGCGGCTGATAGACAGCTGTGCTGTTTTGGTCATGCCGTAATGGATCATTTCTTCCGGTATCATTACGGCTGATTCACTGGAGATGAAGATGATCCTGCCCCAGTTCTGTTTCAGCATGGGCTGGAAGTAGTGGCGGGATAAGCGTACGCCGCTTAATACATTCACTTCAAAGAAACGGAGCCATTCTTCGTCTGTGATCTCTTCAAAAGGCCTGGGTTCAAAGATCCCTGCGTTGTTCACGAGGATATCCACCACCGGCACCTTTTCGATCAGTTTATTTACATCTGCTACTTTTGAAAAATCTGCGGCCACTCCGGATACGGTAGCGCCGGGCACTTGTTGTTTGAGTTTTTCCACTGCTTCCTGCACCCTTTCTTCCGTTCTGCCATTAATAACCACGGAAGCGCCTTCCTTTAACAACTGTAATGCGATGGCAAAACCTATTCCTTGCGTAGAGCCACTGATAAAAGCCGTTTTTCCTTTTAATTGTAAATCCATCTTAATGTGTTTTAATCGGATACAAATGTCAGTACTATTCTGGTATAAATAATATAGTATGTCTTATGGATATCTATAAATAAAATTATAGATCATTAATAACTATCAGAAGCTCCTCCGCCACCGCCTGTTCCTCCGCCAAATTTGAAGCTTTCGTCCCGTTGGGGAGTGGCGCTCATGGTTTGGGCGATCACCAGGGATTCCAGCTGTATGGCGCCTTCTTCGGTCTGCTCTTCCTCATAGGTGAAACCGTGTTTGGGCTGCTTCAGGTACTGGATCACCCCATAAGCCAGTCCGATCATGAGGATGCCACCTATTGTCATGGCGCCTTCAATGGGCATGATGCTATGGTAATAACGGACGGTGAATACGATGGCTCCCACCAGTACAAGGCCTGTACGGATCAGGATGCTGTCCTTTTTGCGGATGCCCATGATGATATAGATAATAGGAATGATAGCCGTAAAAGTCCAGAAAATAAAAGCTCCGGGGATACTATCTTCCGGTGTCAGCTGCATGCCGAACATTTCATTGCCCACTTCTCTCACTACGAAGTAATTACCACCAATGTACAGGGTGACCAGGGAGGCGATAGAGACTAAGTTCAGGCAGTTGAAATAGGGGCGGTTGGTTGCTTTTTTAGATAAGCGTGTTACTGCCAGGTATACCAGCAGGGAAGCGATCATCACTACAAAAGGCATGATCAGTTTGGCGATGGGGCCTAATTTATAGGTGATGTAAAACAGCACACTCAGCAACCCTATAAAGGAGACTACGGCCATGAGGCTGTCCAGGAAGCGTAGTGCAAAGAAACCTCCCAGTAAAAACACCAGTACATATAAAGCTACGTTATCAAAATTCCCGTCGCTCAGCAGCAGAAATCCTGTTAGCATCAAACCGCCTGCCATCCACATTAATGCTTCATCTACCCCGGCACCGAAATGTTTTTTCTCCTTCACAATGAGTTCCAGGCAGCCATAACAAACCAATGCAAAAAAGATGGAGATGCCGCCGAAGGTTTCTTCACTAAGGCTGCTGGCCATGATCAGCGATATCAACCCCAGAGAGAAAATACCCACCACTACCGTAGCCAGGAATAAACCGATGCGGATAAAGATATTGGGTGTATATAATCCGGTAGGATATTGTGCTTTTATGTTTTTATTCTCTTCTTTCGTGATGCATTCTTTTAAGCAGGCATCTTTAGCATCCTGCTGGATCCAGCTATTCTCCAGGTCTGTTTTATTATAGGCTATCATGATGCTTCAGTTTTTTATTGAGATTAACGAGGAATACGGCAACACCAATGCCGGAACCGATGAAATAAAAGAGGCCGAGATAGATGCCTTCTATTGAACTGTTGGTAAGCAGCAGCCATACAACAACATAGCTAAGTCCTACGTAAGCATAAAGGATCGTGATCAGTAAAAAATAAAAGGAGCGGTTCTTTAATGCCATGAAATAGATGGCTGTGGCCACACCAGCCAGCAGCAGGAACCAGAGGAAGTAGGTTGCATCGAATACAAATAATGCAGACAATAATGCGATGAATAAAATATGCACACCAAAGTTGTGATAGGTAAAAGAGAAATGCTGTTTGATGTTCCGCTTCGTACTGAGCAAACCTGCTGCAATCAGGATCACGCCTAAGAGCAAACCGGTATAGATCAGGCGGTGGCTGCTGAAATCATTTTGTGAGAAGATATGATAAGGTGTGATAGAAACACCCAGCCATGCGGCAAAGTTGGTGATGGCTAAACTCAATACCCCGATATGATCAAAGTAATACGCACTGAAGAATAATACGATCATGGGGAAGAAAGCCGCCAGGCCATACCGGGTGCCGAAAACATTATACTGCGCCTGCATGTAAGTGATGAAGGTCACGAACAGTAAACAACCCAGCAATACGATGTAATCGAAAAAGCCATTGGGGGAGAGCGTTTTGTTCCAGGAGAATGCTGGTTTATGCCGTTTGGCGTAGTAAAAACAGCCCAGGCAAACGGCGGCAATGGCAAATAAAATAGCCTGGTGCCCGATGGTATCGATATTCTTGTAAATGAGGATGCCCAGGCCACCGCTGAGTAACAATACACCCAGGTATAACAGGGTCTTTAGTTCCCAATGCAGGGAAAAGAGCCCTGGTGTTTTTACTTTTTGGAGTGATCCGGGAGAAATGAGTCCTTCTTCCGAAAGTTTTTCAAACAATTGTACGTTCATAATTTCCTTAATATGGCGAAATATAGGACAATTTAGGATTCCTTTCATCCTGAAATGGTAACCCTGATCACATTTTTGCAGGAATGATGGGGCAGGCTGTTTAGATTACGGTATAAAACCTAACTGCTTATGAAGAAATTAACCTTGATCACCATTTGCCTGACGTGGTGCGTTACAACATTATTTGCGCAATCTTCTTTAAACATCCCTCACCAGGGCGGCAATAAAAAAGCCTCGGTTTCAGAGCGGATCGGCCTCACTGAAATTACTATCCAATACGACCGGCCGGGGGTAAAAGGCCGTGAGGGAAAGGTATGGGGGCAGCTTGTTCATGTTGGCTTTGTAAACCCTGGTTTTGGCAGCAGTAAATCAGCTCCCTGGCGGGCAGGTGCCAATGAGAACACCACCATTGAATTCACCAGCGATGTGAAGATCGAAGGGCAGCCTTTGGCTAAAGGTAAGTATGGCTTTTTTATTGCGTATGGGCCTGAGGAGAGTACCCTTATTTTTTCTAAGAATGCCAGTTCCTGGGGGCATTATTTTTATGATGAAAAAGAAGATGTTCTGCGGGTAAAAGTAAAACCGGTGGCATTGGATAAGAGTGTGGAATGGCTGAAGTATGAATTCCTGAATGAAACGGATAACTCGGCTACTATTGGCCTGGAGTGGGAAAAGCTGATGATCCCTTTCAAAGTGGAAGTGAACCTGGTGGAAGATCAGCTGGCATCTATCCGGAAAGAATTGCGGTCTGAGAAAGGATTTATGTGGGAGAGCTGGAATCATGCTGCGCAGTATTGTTTGGAGCACAATACTAATTTGAATGAAGCGCTGCTGTGGGCGGATACAGCAACAGGATCTAATTTTGGCGGGGAGAAGAGTTTTGCTGCCTGGAGTACAAAGGCGATGGTGCTTTCTAAACTGGGGCAGGAGGGGCAGGCTGCGGAGATCATGAAGAAAGCGCTTCCTTTAGGTAGTATGAATGACATCCACCAATATGGCCGTCAGTTGCTGGGGCAGAAAAAGAGCAAAGAAGCGCTGGAGGTGTTTAAGATGAATGCTGCTGCTCATCCCAATGATTATACTACGCTGATGGGATTAACGCGTGGTTATTCTGGTGTGGGGGATTATAAGAATGCGCTGAAGTTTGCTACACAGGCAATGGCTGCGGCTCCTGGTGCAGATGCTCAAAAGCAGTTGCAGCAGCATATTACGAAGTTGAAGGAAGGGAAGGATATTAATTAGTATGCTGAGAAATTGGCCTGCGGCAGCAAGGATTGAAGTTCTTTTTTATTTTGATGGGGGGATTCTTTTATTGATGATACCTCTTTTTTATTATAAGGAATTGGCCTGCGGCAGCAAGGATTGAAGTTCTTTTTATTTTGATGGGGGGATTCTTTTATTGATGATACCTCTTTTTTATTATAAGGAATTGGCCTGCGGCAGCAAGGATTGAGGTCTTTTTTATTTTGAAGGGGGTATTCTTATATTGAATACCCCCTTTCTTTTATTGAAGAGTTTCTTTTTTACACTATAAAAAAACAAACACAATCAATCAATACTTCAACGTCCCAAATACTCCATTTTTGTAATCAGCAATGGCTTGTTCTACTTCTTCCGCTGTATTCATTACAAAATTATCTTTCGCAGCTACTGGTTCATCTATTGGTTCTGCGGAGAGGAACAGGATGCCTGCATCTTCCAGGGCGGTGATGATGATCTCATCATTTTCCTTTTCAAAAACGATCAGGTTATGGAAGGGAACAGATTCCTGGTCATTGGCTGCGATGCTGCCTTTGGAAACATATAATAAGGCCTGGTAACCGGGTGTTGCATCGATCTTTACTGTTTTCCCTTTTTGAATGGTGCCGATAATGGCAATGATAGGCGTAAAGCTTTTCATGGGGCTTTTTTTGCCTTCATATTCCCCACTGGCTAGTCTTAATTGTACACCTTCCTGTTCCAGTACTGTTGGTAACTGATCTTTTACGGCAGACTGGTAATATGGATCATCCCATTTATTGGCTTTGGGCACATTCACCCAGATCTGGATGAATTCCTGGATGCCGCCTCTCTCTAAGAATTCTTTGGTGGGGCCTTCGCTGTGTAACAATCCTTTTCCGGCAAACATCCATTGAATGCCTCCCGCGGAAATGGTGCCGGAATGGCCGGCATTGTCCATATGATAACCTTCTCCCTGGATAGAGAAAGTAACGGGAGAAAATCCACGGTGGGGATGCGGGTGGATACGCATTTCCGATCCGGCTTTGATCTCTTCCGGTCCTATATGATGTATAACAATGAAGGGATTCGCAAATCTGAAATCTTTGTGCGGCAAAGGTTGTATCACTGTTTCTTCTTCTGTGATCTTCTTTTCCCGGCCTGATAATACATGCAGGATCGCTTTTTTCATATTAATTACTTTTTCTGGTAAACTCTCACATAATCAACAACAAACTTAGAAGGAATGTTTTCTGCAGGGATCTCTTCGCCGGCCTGTCCTAATGCCAGGTTGAGCAGCAGGAAGAAATTTTCCTGGAAGGGATTATTTCCCTGGTGTACATTGATTGTTTTGCTCATGTCCACATGGTTCAATTCTTTGCCATCTACGGATATGATCATTTTTTGTTCGTCCCATATCAGCTGCCATTCATGGAACTGCTCTGACCAGGCGGCGCCACCCATATCCGCCACCGGCCACTTTGCCTCATCCCAGGCAGAAGATTTTTCTCCTTCCCAGCAGGCATTGGCCAGCAGGTTACCCCGGTAGAATTCCATGATATCCACTTCACCGCAGGCAGGCCAGCGGGTAGAACCTCTTTTATTGCCCAGCATCCAGAAAGCAGGCCATTGACCTTTGCGGATGTCAATTTTAGCGCGCATGGTCACCTTTCCGTATTTGAAATCAAATTTACCTTTTGTGATCAGGCAGGCGGAGGTGTATTCCGCATATTCGCGGTTGCGCTGCCATTGTTTGCTGCTGGAATCGTAGCGGGTATTCTTTACCCTTTCCTTTTTTGCTTCGATCACCAGGAAGCCGCCTTTAACGCTGGCATTTTCCGGCTGATACCATTGTGGTTCATTGTTCCGGACAAAACCATGTTCGTAATCCCATTTGGCAGGATCGGGGGCGCCATCTTTATTAAACTCGTCTGCCCAGGTGAGGGTATAGTCATCTTCCATCGGAATAAAAGACGAAGCGGCCAGCGCCGCTAAAATGATAATGATATGTTTCATAGATAAAAGTCTTCTTCCAAATTTATATCTTTAACTGGATGAAAATGGATGTTTTTTCACTGATCGTGTTATTGGGTGCGCTGCAGGCTCTTTTCTTCAGCATTTACCTTTATTTTTCTCCTTCTGAGAATAAGATCCAAAAGCGATCGCTGGCCTTTTTCATATTTATATTAAGTTATAATGGTTTTGAAACACTGAACTGGAGTGCGCCTAATTTCAGGTACCAGGCCATCTTTGACCTGTTCCCTTTTGTGTTGATATATGGGCTGGGGCCTTCTATCTATTTATATATCCGTTCTTTTCGTACGGCTGTTACCATTCGTAAGGCCTGGCGGTATTATGTCTTCGTATTCGTAGCTTTTGTCGTACGGTTTGTTTTAGTGGTGATCTGGATATTGCAGGTGAACGGTAAGAGGAAGATCGTTAATGACCCCGGTGTGCTGATGTATTGGTATGGCACTATTGCGGAGCCGCTGAGTGTAATTGTCTTTACTGTTTTCTGGCTCCTGGCTATCCGTGAATACCGGCAGATCGAAGAAGAAGATAAGTTCACCCGCCGCTGGTTGAAAACCCTGTTGGCTGTGTGGGGTGTTTTTGCCCTGCTTTGGGTCGGCACGGTAGCATCGCCTTATATCTTTTCCATAGGAGATGAAATGTATTATGTGATAGAAGTGGCGCTGGTGATCTTTATTTATTGGATAGGGTATGCCGGTTACTACCGTACCCGGATCATTTATATTACCCAGCAGAAGAAAACCCAGTCTTATTTTGATAATTTACCTCCCGGGGAAGTAAATGGATCAATAGATGCTCTTCAACAGGCGATGGAGAAGGATAGATTATACCTGGACCCCGAACTGACCATTAATAGTTTAGCGGCACATATCGGTGTACCTCCCAAAACACTGTCCGCCGTTTTGAACCAGGGGCTGCAAAAAGGGTTTTCTGAATATGTGAATGCATGGCGGGTGGAAGCGGTGAAACAAATGATCCTTGATCCCGGGAACCGGCACATGACAATTACGGGTATTGCTTATGATTGCGGCTTCAATTCTCAGCCAACTTTTCAACGGGCATTTAAGGCCGTTACCGGGCAAACACCCCGCGATTTTATGCAAAACAGTAGTCAAATCCGGAATTGAATAGGCCACTGACGGGCTTTTTCATTGGTTTGCAGTCTAAACTGGAACCACATGAATATTCGGATGATCCTCCTCTTTTTATTGCTGGCACAATATGGAAAAGCCCAGCAAAGTACTATTGTTGGAACGTATCAGTTTAACCTGAACCCGATGCGTACTTTTGGTGTGAAGGTAGAAAATGACACCCTGCGTTTTTTTGAGGACCCCAATCTTTTACGCGTAATGTATCCCCTTGGAAACAATAAATACAAAGTAGGTATTGTGAAACCGGAAGCGATCGTAGAATTTGTTCCCGGTAAAATGATCGTTAACCAGGGAGGCAAAGACTATGATTGTTTTAAAATCTGGGACGATCCAACGTTCCCCAAAGCCAAAAGGGCACCTAACCGGCAAAATGGATTTACCAGGGCAGATACTTTACGGGGCAAACTCTCTCCCCTGAGAAGCTGTTATGATGTTACTTATTATCACCTCACGGTAGAGGTACATCCTGCTACCCGTACCCTGGAGGGGAATTCCCTGATCCGTTTCAACACTGTAACACCCTTCCGTGAATTACAGGTAGATCTTTATGAGAACATGTCTATAGATAGCATCCTGTATAAAGGACAGCGCTTAGCTTACACCCGGGAATATGATGCTGTATTTATACAATTCCCTGCTGTGATCCCGCAGGGTAGTATAGATGAATTCAGGGTGTATTATCATGGCCGGCCACAGGAACCTGATCTCTCGGTATCCATGAATGGCGGCATGCTCTGGCGGAAGGATGAGAACGGAAAAACATTTGCACAGATCGTGATGCAGGGTTCTGGCGCCAGCGTTTGGTGGCCGAATAAAGACCATCTTTCAGATGAATCGGACAGTACACTGATCAGTGTGATCGTACCGGATGATGTGCAGAACATTTCCAACGGAAGATTACGCAATAAAGTGGCACTTCCCGGTAACAGAACGCTTACGGAATGGTTTGTGAGTTACCCTATTAATAATTATAACATCGTATTTAATATAGGAGACTATACACATTTCTCGGACACCTATGGGGATCTCACACTGGATTACTATTGTTTGCCCAACCACCTGGAGAATGCCCGCAAGCTCAGCGCCAAAGTGAAGCCTATGCTGGAACAGTTTGAAAAACACTTCGGTCCTTATCCTTTTCCACGGGATGGTTTTAAACTGATAGAAACGGTATACCCTATGGAACATCAAAGCTGTGTGGCGCTTGGTGGTTTCCAGGCGATGAATGGTGAACTGGAAAGGTTGATGTCGCACGAGGTAGCGCATGAGTGGTGGGGCAATAATGTTTCCATGAAAGACTTTGCAGATTTCTGGCTGCATGAAGCTTTTGCTACCTATGCGGAGAAGATAATGCTGGAATTCACAAAAGGGCACGAAGCAGCAGTAAAAGCATTAGAGCGGGAACCTGTGGATAATAAAGAACCCATGATCGGAGAATACGATGTGAACCATGTGCACTATAATCTGTATGATGTGTATTCCAAAGGTTGCCGCGTTATTCATACCCTGCGGAGTGTGCTGAATAATGATACTTTATTCTTTGATATCCTGCGCGGTATTCAAAAGGATTTCGCTTACCAGACGGTTACCACGCATGATGTGGAAACCTATATCAGCAAAAAGGCGGGCATTGATCTTTCCCCTTTCTTTGATCAGTATTTAAGAACGATACTGGTGCCTGAACTGGCTTATTACAAGAAAGGCGGCCAGTTGTATTATAAATGGAATAATACTATTCCGGGTTTTAAAATGCCGGTAAGGGTAACGGTGGATGGGCTGTATATATTCATTTATCCGACAGACAACTGGAGTACCATTGCCATAAAGAAGAAGGACATTAAAGTAGATACAGAGAATTTTTATGTAAAGGTGAAAGAAGAGAAGGCCCGGTAGATCCGGGCCTTCGGGTGCTTAGGGGATTATGCTTCTAACTATTGCGAAGAAATTCATTTAGTATAATGCCACCTCTTTGTTGTTCACGAAGAGGTTGGTTTTAATATTGGTCTTTTTGCCCTGGCTGGATGCGTCCCTTGCGGTTAGTTCCACGAAGTAATTGGTCTTGCCTTTCTTTGTATAAGCCAATTCCATACGTTTCTCTGATCCTTGCCCTGTGGCCACTACCTTGCCTGCATCATCTATCACCCGTACATCAAACTCGCGTGGGTTCACACCTTCCAGGATCACGCGGATGAGATCTTCCCTGGTGAAATCAGGCGGAGGGCAATAGGGGCAACCGGGAACAGGCCAGCGGAACCTGCATTTCCAATTCACCCAGTACAGATCTTTGAGCCTTTCGAGCAGTTGGCAAAAACGACCCATCGGATCAATTTCGCAAGGCGTGCATTTACCGGTGAGCACCCTGTTCATTTCCTGGTGGCAGGCCACACAGAAAGCATTCAGGTCACGCATGTGGCAGTTGTTCTGTGGGCGAAAGATGGCAAAGCGGTTATATCCGCCACCTTCCCACAAACCTGGTACACCGGCAGGTATGTCTGAAGTAGTAGGCAGGGGAGTGGCTGCATCTATGAATGAGCCCCATTTAATAGAGGCACGGTTTGTATTGATGGTGAGGTTCACTGCAGGGGGCTCTCCCAGGGCAGCATCATAAGTGCGGTTGTCATCAGAACTATCACACCTGTAACAATCATATTCATCAGCCAGTGCGGCTACTTTATGTCCTAATTCATGTGTGATGATCCCTTCAAAATTTAAAGCAATGGAAGAGAACACCAATCCACCGGCACAACCGCCCCATCCCGGGTCGTTCACCAATACAAATACGGCATCTGCGGCAGGCGCATAGTTACCGGCTTCATAACATTTTTCCGGTGTGTCGCTGGTGATGCATCTTTCTGCTTCACCGTGAGAGGTATCTCCATATCGGGTGTTCAATTCCGTATTCACGAAAGTGCCCTGGATGGGATGATCTGTACCGGATTGTGCAGATACCACATTTACCCGCCAGATATTGAAGGCGCACATCCTGCTGCCATAGGGTTGCAGATTCTGCAATGCCAGTACGGCCCTGTCTACCGCTGCATTAAAAGCATCCTGCTGTGCGGCGGTAAAACCATCACCAACAAATACAATATCGTATTTCGTTGCTACGGAGCCGTTATGTAACACGGCAGTATAATTGAGCAGGCCATTCTTCTGAATATTAACGGCGCCGCTTACACGAATGGATATGAGGATTAACAGCACGAATAATCCTTTAACAAGTGTTTTCATAATGAATACTTTTTAGGGTTAGTTATTAAAGGTTATTTCTGAGATCAGTTTGCGGGCGCTGCTGAAGTTGCCGGAAGTGATGCTCACCTTACTGTCCGGCTCATAAAACTTTATCGTGAGTTTTCCTTTTGCATTGGGGATGGTGATGGAAAAGAAGGAGGGCATGTGTTCATGCATCTCTTCCCGGTGTATCACTTTGGGGGCGGTGAATACTTCCATAGCGCCAGGGTGGGGTACGGTGCCGGTCATCACCAGTTCACCTTTTGCATCCAGTACATCAAAAGCCAGCATACGGCCTTCTGTGCCCAGGTATTGTTCTACAGGATTATTGGTGCCTTTGCTGGCCAGCACTTTAAATTCCTTCCCCTGCATGCTGAGTGCGATGGATTTGGCAGGGTTGTCCTGGATGGTGAAATCGGATTCACCCAGCAATTTCCCTTTCCGGGAAACGGACAGTTTTACTTTGCCGGAAGGTATATCGGGTACCATCACCGCAATGGCTCCCTGCGGGCCCTGACCGGATATAAAGGCCGCTTCTTTACCAAAGGTCATTTCCATGCCACTGGTGTCTACTTCTGTAGTGTCTGAGAATTGGAGAAGGATAATGTCTCCCGGAGAGGAGATGTCTTGTGAAACAGTAAAGGCCGTGGACTGCCCGGTTCTCCGGATGCAGGATACTGCAAAGAGCATCAGCATCACGGCGGTCAAACAAATAAATTGCTTCATAGAAATGTGATTTTGGGGTGTGATCTGTCTGCAAGTAACAGTTAAAATATCTTTTTAAGGTAGGTATTAATACGCTAAAAATAGTTGCCTTCGTCAAATAAATTAGTTGACAAAAACAACTAATTACTATATTTGTATTATGAACCAGTTCATTTCCAATATTAGAAAGTTCAACCGGTATTACACGAAGCAGCTGGGGTTGTTGCAGCAACATTTCTTAGATACGGACTATTCCCTAACGGATATCAGGGTGTTGTATGAAATAGATTTTAACGGGCAAACTACGGCTACCGGCATACGGGATGCTTTACAAATAGATGCTGGCTACCTCAGCAGGATCCTGCGCAGCTTTGAGAAAAAAGGGTTGATCATCAAACATCCTTTACCGGAAGACGGCCGCTCTTACTATTTGCAGTTAACCGCCCGTGGTAAGAAACTGATGAGCAGCCTGAATGAATTGTCCAATGAGCAGATCCGGGAAATGCTGAAAGACCTGGCACCTGCACAGCAGGAGAAGATCGCTCACGCTATGAGTATCCTGCGGTGTTTATTAAAAGCGCCGGATAGCACACCCACCATGGAAGATATCACTATCCGTCATGGCCTGCAGCCGGGGGACATTGGTGATATGATCCGTTTGCATGGTATCCTTTATGCGCAGGAATACCAGTACGATCTTGCATTTGAAACGTACGTTACACAAACCTTATATGAATTCATGCAAACCTATGATCCTGCGAGGGACAGGGTTTGGCTGGCTTCCTGTTATGGGGAGCTGATAGGTATGATAGCTATTATCGGAAAAGGGAAAGGTGTGGGGCAATTGCGCTGGTTCCTGTTACGGCCTGAATTCCGGGGCATGGGCCTGGGCAAAAAGCTCATGGGTGAGGCCATGGCTTTCTGCAGGGCACAAAATTTCAGGTCTGTTTACCTGCTCACCACGCATCAGCAAACTACAGCAGGCAGCATGTACATGAAAGCAGGTTTCGTAAAAACGGCTTCCACGCCACAAAGCATCTGGGGGCAGGACCTGTATGAAGAAAGATATGAACTGAAACTCCGTTAAAGATAACTGAGCCACCAGTAACTGTGTGTTCGCTTGTATTGTGAAAACCATTTGCAGGGCCTGTACAATACTGCCACCACAGCTATCCAGATGAGGTATACTATCCATAAGGGATAGCCAAATTGCGGTGGCCTGAATAAGAACGGGCTTTGTGGGTTTACGATCTCATTCATACCATATCCTGATGCAAAGAATAAGATCACCGTTAATGTATGGATGATATAAAAATGCAGGACATAATAGAAGAAAGGTACGCTGCCATATACTTTCGCGATACCTGCCAGCTTTCCGCGCGCATGTTCCAGAGCCGCCAGCAGCAATAATCCCGGACCTATGGTGATCAATGTGTACATCAGGGAGGGAGGATATTTTGTAATGTTCATGAAGGCGTAGATCGTTTTCAGAACTGTTGCTTGTGGTGCCCAGGTGCGTGGATCTCCATAGTTGTTGATCCCTCTTACCACAAAGAAAAGTGCGATCATCGTGAGCCCGGTAGTGATCAGTATTTTCCGGCGTTTTGCAACGGACACGTCCTGCAGGAATAACCTGCCCAATCCATACCCCATGAACAGGATACCTATCCATGGTATAAAAGGATAGAATACCATCACACCATGGCCAGGGAAGAGCTGGTAATAAGTGTAACGGGTATTGTGCGCAAATTCCATGAACGCACTCGGGCCTGCTTTATCCAGCAGGTTATGGCTGAGGGTGATGAATAACCCTATGCCCAATATAGCCTGCCAGGGCAGGAATACAAATACGGACAGGGCCAGGAAACTGATACCAATGGCCCAGATCACCTGCAAAACGATGAGGTTCATGAAAGGGTTAAAAGTGAAACCGAAAGATATCACAGTCACCTCTATGAATATTAACCATAAACCGCGCGTAAATAAGTATTTGCTGATCTCCGCTTTACTTTTTCTGCCATTCATAAGATGAACGGATAAGCCGGACAGGAACACAAAAAGCGGGGCACAGAAATGGGTGATCCATCGGGTGAAATAGAGTGCGGGATTAGTGGTTTGAAGGTCTAAGGGATCGCCGGTGATGGCAGATACGTGAAAGAAATCGCGTACATGGTCTAATGCCATAACGATCATTATAAGCCCCCGTAAAACATCAATGGAATAGATCCGATGCATGGCAAGATAAGTTGGTTGATAATATGGGATAGAATATGAAAATAAGTATATATATTGGATTCTGAACGACCAACAGTACTTTTAATCATCTCCTATGTAAAAAAGAAACGCCGCTGATCAGCGGCGTTTTATCATTTTAAGCATACTTCCTGAGCAACACTATCTGCCCCAGGTGGTAGGGCACATGTTGTAAAACGCCCTGTATATAGTAGTAAGCATTGTGCTGGGTATTGGGTACCGGGGTGAACAGCTTCTCCTCCGGGAAGTTCCGCACGGTTTCCACCATTTCTGTGATGGAATGTTCCAGGCGGCTTAAAGTAGCCTGCCAGTTATTTTCTCCGTGGTTTTCAGGGAAGTAAAAGTCCGGAAGGTCTCCGTCCTGTTCAGGGCTTTCACCATACAGTTTGCGGATCACATTCTTGTTCCACCAGATAAGATGGTTCACCAGTTCCCATATATTATGAGACTGGCCGATGCGTTTAGATGCCTGTTCTGCATCAACTTCCTGCAAATGTTCCATAACGGTCACCTCCAGCCAGGGCTGACCCTGGTAGATGTGTTGCAATGATTCAGATAATACGATGAGTGTGGACATGCTGTAAAGTTATAGATTCTTCCAATGATATGATTCCAACCTCCATTCAACAATTAGCAGGCCATTTTCGGCCATTTCCCTTATTTTTAATCAAATATCTACCACTTTATGGAGGAACAGCAATTGGAATTTAACAAGAATGAAGACCATATGCGCCGGTTGGTCAGCACCATGAAACAACGTTTGTCGGTGATTGAGCAGGGCGGGGGAAAGAAAAGCATTGAAAAGCTTCGCCAGCGTGGCAAAATGACCGTCCGCGAGCGTATTAACTACCTGATAGATAAGAACAGTCAATTTACAGAAATAGGGGCCTTTACGGCTTACGATATGTATGCAGAACATGGTGGCTGCCCGGCAGGGGGCACCGTGGCCGGATTAGGCTATGTGAGCGGCCGGCAATGTGTGATCGTAGCCAATGATATGACGGTGAAAGCAGGGGCCTGGTTCCCGCTCACCGGTAAAAAGAACCTCCGCCTGCAGGAAATAGCCATGGAAAATCACCTGCCGGTTATTTACCTGGTAGACAGTGCGGGTGTATACCTTCCTATGCAGGATGAAATATTCCCGGATAAAGAACACTTTGGAAGGATTTTTAGGAACAATGCCAAAATGAGTGCCATGGGTATCACGCAGATAGCCGCCGTGATGGGGAGTTGCGTGGCCGGCGGGGCTTACCTGCCCATTATGAGTGACGAAGTACTGATGGTAGAAGGCAACGGCTCTATTTTCCTGGCGGGCCCTTACCTCGTGAAAGCGGCCATCGGCGAAGAGGTTGATTCGGAAACATTAGGCGGCGCCGTTACACATACAGAGATCTCCGGTATTGCCGATTATAAGTTCAAAACAGAAGCAGCCTGCCTGGACCGGATCAAACAGATCATTTCCCGGTTGGGAAAACCTGCAGATGCAGGCTTTGATCATATAACACCTGTTGCACCACTAAAGTCTGCAGATGAATTGTACGGGATCATTCCGATGGACAGTACAAAATCCTACGATGTACATGAAGTGATCCAGCGTTTGGTAGATGGCTCTGTGTTTGATGAATACAAAGAAGATTACGGGAAAACCATCCTTTGCGGTTATGCCCGTATTGAAGGCTGGGCCGTAGGGATCGTAGCGAACCAGCGCAAAATGGTGAAGAGCAAAAAAGGGGAGATGCAAATGGGCGGCGTGATCTATAACGATAGCGCTGATAAGGCTGCACGTTTCATCATGAACTGTAATCAAAAGAAAATACCGCTGCTCTTCTTGCAGGATGTAACGGGCTTTATGGTGGGCAGCAGAAGTGAACATGCCGGTATCATTAAAGACGGCGCCAAACTGGTGAATGCAGTGGCCAATTCCGTAGTGCCCAAGATCACGGTGATCATTGGTAACTCTTATGGTGCGGGTAATTACGCCATGTGCGGAAAAGCATATGATCCGCGTTTCATCTTTGCATGGCCCAATGCAAAAATAGCGGTGATGGGTGGCGAACAGGCTGCTAAAACATTGTTGCAGATCCAGGTAGCTTCTCTCAAAGCAAAAGGCGAAGTGATCACACCGGAAGCAGAAGAAAAATTACTGAAGGATATTACAGACAAATACTACGCGCAAACCACACCTTATTATGCGGCAGCCAGGTTATGGGTAGATGAGATCATTGAGCCGGTGCATACCAGGAAGATAGTGGCAGAATGCCTGAAAGCCTGTAACCATGCACCTGTTGAGGAGATGTTCCGTACAGGGGTGATACAGGTGTAAGGGAGAATTACTACATTTGCTCCCTTAAAACTACGCATTGACGACTCAGCAGATTATTATTTATACAGATGGCGCTGCCCGCGGAAACCCCGGCCGGGGCGGTTATGGTATTGTACTGCTGTCCGGCGGTCACAGGAAAGAACTGTCGCAAGGTTATAGAATGACCACGAATAACCGCATGGAATTACTGGGGGTGATCGTTGCATTGGAAGCTTTGAAAAAAGATGGGCATGCTGTTACGATCTATACCGATAGCCAGTATATCTGTAATTCTGTTGAAAAGGGCTGGTTGTGGAACTGGGTAAAAACTGGTTTCAAGGATAAAAAGAACCGCGATCTCTGGGAACGTTTCATTCCTGCCTATAAAAGACAAAAAGTAAAATTCCAGTGGGTGAAAGGCCATGCCTCCAACCCTGAAAATAACCGTTGTGATGAGTTAGCCACCGCTGCTGCTGATGGCGGTGGTTTACTGACAGATGAAGGATATGAACAGGGGGCATAGTATTTTTTTCAATAAATATTTGTAATTTGCTATTCAATCTCTAAGCAAGATTCTTCCTTTTTGAACCGTTAAGCACTATTTTTCATTATTTGAAATTTGTGCATGCCTCAACTCTTTCCTGTGGAGGTCATCGAGCATTCAACCTTTACGTGGTTACCCCGCGTGCAGGTAAGAACGCAGCTGATCTATACAACGGTTCTCTTAGCAGTGCTGATCAGCCTGCTTGCATTACCTTTCATTAAAGTAGATGTTTCTGTTAAATCCGGTGGGATTGTGCGCCCCATTACGGAAAAGAATGAACTGCGCAGCCTTGTTGCCGGCACCATCGAAGAGGTGATGGCTACAGAAGGGCAGCACGTGCAGAAAGGCCAGCTCATCCTTCGCCTGCAGCAGGATATCAGCAACAGCAAACTGATGCAGAATTCCTTTGAACTGAAACAAAGGCAATCCTATGTAAATGACCTCGCCCGCCTGGCTTCCGGTGGTGGCGGCGGCGGATTACAATCTCCCCTTTATCAGCAGCAATACTCCCGTTTTATGTCCACGCTCAGCGAGCAGCAGGGTACTATGCGCAAGCTGCAAAGTGATCTGGACATGTATAAGAAGCTCTATGCAGATAAAGTGATCGCAGAGAAAGAACTGCGCGATAAACAATATGAATATGATAAAAGCGCAGCGATGTACCGCTCTGCTGTTCAGCAGCAACGCAGTGCCTGGCAGGAAGAACTGAGCCGGTACAGATCAGAAAGCAACAGCCTGCAGGCAGATGCTGCACAGCTGGAAAAACAAAAGGAATGGAACCTGATCAAAGCGCCCGTAAGTGGTACGTTGCAACAATTCAGCGGAAGATATGCCGGTGGTTATATACAGATAGGAGAACTGATGGGCATCATCTCTCCTGATTCCAACCTGGTGGCAGAATGCCTTGTTTCTCCCAAAGATATCGGATACCTCAAACCCGGCATGCCCGTTAAGTTCCAGGTAGATGCTTTTAACTATAATGAATGGGGCGTGGTGGAAGGTACCGTGCAATCTGTAGACAATGATTTCACGCTCGTGGATAATCAACCCATCTTTAAAGTAAGATGCCAGTTTGCCAATACAGAAGTACGCACGGCCAGTGGTGTAAAAGGCAAACTGAAAAAAGGGATGACACTACAGGCCCGCTTCATTCTTACACAACGCAGCTTGTTTCAGCTCCTCTATGATAAAACCGATGATTGGATGAATCCGAATTCGATCGGAAAAAAATAAACCATGTCCGCTATACGTCTAAAAAATAATACCCGTGTCCGCCAGCGCGATATCAGTGATTGTGGTGCCGCCTGCCTTGCTTCCATTGCAGCACACTACCAGTTGCAGTTACCTGTTGCCCGCATCCGCCAGTTAGCTGCCACGGATAGTAAAGGCACCAACGTACTGGGCGTCATTGAAGCTGCTAATAAACTGGGCTTTGAAGCCAAAGGTGTGAAAGGCCCCTGGGAAGCACTCTTTAATATTCCCAAACCTGCCATAGCGCATGTGGTGGTAAAAGAAAAGCTACATCACTTTGTTGTTATCTATAAAGTGACTAAAACGCATGTGGTAGTGATGGACCCGGCAGACGGGCTGTTCCATAAATTAACACACGATGCTTTCAAAGCCATCTGGACGAATGTGCTCATTCTCCTCATGCCCCGGGAAGACTTTAAAGCAGGTAACGAAAAGATCTCTCACCTGCAACGTTTCTGGTATTTATTAAAACCGCATAAAAGCGTTGTGTTACAGGCGCTCTTTGGCGCCATTGTTTATACGATCCTTGGCCTCTCTACTTCCATCTATGTACAAAAAATAATAGACAATGTTCTGGTGGAAGGCAATAAGAACTTATTGAACCTGCTGGGTAGCATCATGATCCTGATCCTGCTACTGCAATTATTCATCGGGCAGCTGAAAAGTGTATTTGCTTTAAAAACAGGTCAGCAGATAGATGCGCGGCTGATCCTCGGTTACTATAAACACCTGTTGCGGCTGCCGCAGCAATTCTTTGATACCATGCGCGTGGGAGAGATCACTTCCCGCATCAGCGATGCCGTGAAGATCCGTGTATTCATCAACGATATAGCGATCGGGCTCGTTGTAAATGTATTCATCGTGATCTTCTCTTTCTGCCTCATGTTCACCTATTACTGGAAGCTGGCCATCATCATGCTCGCTATCCTTCCTGTTTATGGGATCATTTACTGGATCAGTAATGAGGTGAATAAAAAGATGCAGCGGAAGCTGATGGAAGAAAATGCAGAACTGGGCAGCCAGCTGGTGGAATCCCTGAACTCTGTAGCTACCATCAAACGTTTTGGCCTGGAAGATTATGCGAATATGAAAACGGAGAACCGTTTCGTGAAACTCCTGAAAACGATCTTTTCCTCTTCTGTTACCAACCTGTACATTGGTAATGCAGGTGGTTTCATTACCAGTGCATTTGTAGTGATCCTCTTATGGGCAGGTTCCTATTTTGTGATGGAAAGGCAATTAAGCCCCGGGGAACTGCTCAGCTTTTATGCATTGATCGGTTACTTCACCGGTCCGGCTATGAGCCTCATTGGCGCTAACAGGAGTATGCAGGATGCCCTTATAGCAGCAGACCGTTTGTTTGAGATCATGGACCTGGAGCAGGAGGAATCCGGCAATAAAGTAACGCTCACACCGGAACTGGTAGGAGATGTGGTGTTCCAGAATGTATCCTTCCGGTATGGTACGCGGGTGGAAGTGTTCCGGCAGTTTAATATGCATATCAAGAAAGGGAAAATAACAGCGATAGTGGGAGAGAGCGGGTCCGGGAAATCTACCCTGATGGCCCTGATGCAAAACCTGTATCCTTTGCAGGAAGGAAGCATCCTCATTGGCAAAATGGATATCCGCTACATTGATAATGATAGCCTGCGTAAACGCGTGAGCGTAGTGCCGCAGCAGATCGATCTCTTTGCAGGTACGGTAATGGAAAACATTGCTGTGGGAGAAGTGGAGCCTGATATGCAACGTGTGCTGCAGATCGCCACGCAATTAGGGATCATCCAGTTCATTGAAAAATTACCGGATGGTTTTAATACCATGCTGGGTGAACATGGTGTAAACCTTTCCGGTGGCCAGCGGCAACGGGTAGCCATTGCACGTGCATTGTACCGGAACCCGGAAATACTGATCCTGGATGAAGCTACTTCTTCCCTGGATTCTGTATCAGATCAATATGTGCAGGATGTGATGCAGCTGTTGCGGGATGAAGGCAAAACTATTATTGTAATAGCACACCGTTTAAGTACGGTGATGAATGCAGATAAAATTGTTGTGTTGCAGGAAGGTGTGATGGCAGAAGAAGGCACGCATAGCCAGTTGTTGCAGAATAACGCGATCTACTCCAGATTGTGGCAGCATCATCAGGCAATACCACTTTAGGTTTTCCAATGGTTTTTCATGGAATATATGCAGAGCCGCTCTTTCCAGAGCGGCTTTTCCTTATGCTTAGTGAAAAGTAATAAAATAATTACGTTTTTGTTTGTTAATAGTAATAAATTTAGTACCTTTAAATTGTTAATCCAATGAAATGTTCGGAATTAAAGAGGCTGCTCAGCAGGGCAGGATGGTTTGTTATCCGCAGGGCGAAAGGAAGCCACTCTATTTTAGGTCACCCGGATAGGCCGGATGAAGAAATCACTTTTGCAGATCATGGAAGTGCAGAAGTTTCTAAAAAAGTAGAACAGAAAATTTTAAAACAAATGGGGCTGAAATAATGCCCATTGTAAAAAAAGAACTTATGAAAAAGATGGTATTTATTGTTGAAAAAACGGGTACGGGTTTTTCTGCTTTTGCAGAAGAAGATCGATATCCCATCTTTACAACCGGCAAAAATATGGCCGAGATAAGAAAGAACGTCATGGAGGCCACAAACCTCTGGATGGAGCACAAAGGATTAAAAGAAGTTACAGAAAAAGATGTTATCATTCGTCTTGATCTGGCGCAATTCTTTGAGTATTATAAAGTGATCAATGCTTCTGCACTCGCGGAACGGATCGGCATCAGCCAATCTTTGCTTTCACAATATGCTAACCGTATTAAGGTGCCTTCTGAAAAACAGGTGAACAGGATATTGACGGGGATAAGGGATCTGGGGAAGGAGTTTATGCATCTTGAATTAGTATAAACAAACAGGGCGGATCATTCGATCCGCCCTGTTCAATTTTATTCTGCAACAAACGTCAATAACACAGTGCCATCCTGGCTCAACGTTAATACGCCGTCTTTAATACTCCATTTGTTTGCTTTATTCAGTAACTCCAGATACCTGCTCTCTACATTCAAACCGGGGCAGGCCATTTTGGTGGACGCTAAAGGAGAGAATGCTATTTTATCCGGCGCTGTTAATGTATACCCACCGGAATACCTGTTACAGCTCCCGTTACCGGAAACCCTGTTCTGTGCCTGATCAAACGCAATGGTGGGGCTATGTTCGGCGCCAGTGGTATCAAACCCTGTTGCACGCCAGGATTTAAACAGATCGGCTTCATTAGAGCCATTGCTCTTCTGAGAGGATGCGCAACTGACCATAAATAACATGATGGCTGCTGCCAGCCAGGCTGAGAGGTGCTTCTTCATTGTGAGAGGTTTTATCGTTTATAACACTCAAAAAGAAGAATGGTTAATAACGACTGTAAAAACCCTGCAGGTCACTGGCCAGCCGGTCGTAAATAGGGCGTGTGAGTTCTGCAAACAAGTCCTGCGGGGAAGGGGGGAGAATGTCCCTGCCACCTATCAGGCGTTTGTCCTCATTACTTAAAGCACGTTCATCTCCACGATAGGTACCGAACTGGTTTTGCCAGGTGTAGGAACCGGGCACCCTGTCCTGCCGCAATAATTTATTATTGGTAACGTCTGTGATGCGGTAATCCAGGTAACCGCTGGAGGCTAAGGTTTTATTAGTAATGAAGAGTGTAGCCTTCACAGTTATATCCACATAGATCGGTTTACCGGTGGAATCTTTTTGATTGCTGGGTACGCTGATCACTTTGGAAACTTCCCGTTGGGAACGGTTCACATAGGTCTGGCCTACCACGAAATCATTAAAACGCATTTCCAGGTATTGATCCGGCTGAAAATCCTTTTGGTTGCGAACATAACGTTCGTCATAGAACTTCACGAAGTTATTGATCTGGCGTTGTTCCAGCTGGCGCGTTACGGCATCGCGGAACTGATCTGCGGTGAACTGGAAATAAGAAGAGCTGATGGCAATTTCACTGATCACTACGTGTACGAGGCCCCTTTGATAAGCCTCGTTCCTCAGTTCTGCGGCGTTCTTGTAATTGGCACTGAGCTGAAGGGAGGCAGTGAATTCATCGTAAGCTTCGCGGGCGCTTTGTTTATCTCCCATGTCCAGCAGCTGCACGGCTCTTTCATAACGGGCTTCAGCGGCATTTTCCAATGCGCCGGCCAGTGCGGAAGAGTAGTCTTTCGGTTTTACGATGGCGCTGGCAGCGGGAGCGGAGCGGATCACATTATACAGGCGCTGCATGGAATTGTACTCATTACGTACGGATTCCCATTTGAGATCATTATTAGAAGCCAGGGCTTGTTTGGCACGGCCTTCATGGTATTCCATGGCGGCGGCGTAAGCCTGGGGCAATAATTGAAGGGAAGTGGCATCAGCCGGGCGGCGTTGGAGCTTTTTTACGAAAGCTTCCACGGCGGCGTCATAGCGGCCCTGGTTGAAGAGCTTTTCACCGGATTTACAGGAAAAAAGGACCATAGCGAGGAAAACAGGCAGGTAACGGAGATAGGTATTCATATAGCTGTTGTTTACAATCAGGATAAGGCAAATGATGGGCCAGAATCCGGATTGAATTTTTCAGAGGAATAACACATTGAGAATTATCATTGTTTTAACAATGGCGCCTATATTTTATAATTACGGCGTAATTCCCGGTCTACTTCACGTGATTTGATGGAATCTCTCTTATCATGCAGTTTTTTACCTTTGCCGAGGCCCACTTCCATCTTGGCAATACCTTTTTCGGTCAGGAAAATACGGAGGGGAACGATAGTATAACCACGTTCCTGCATTCTCTTCTCGATCTTCTTTAGTTCTTTTCGTTGTAACAATAATTTGCGTTCACGCACGGGGTCATGGTTTGCATAGGATCCGTGGGAGTATTCGGCAATGTGCATGCTTTTCACAAACAGTTCTCCTTTAGTGAAATAGCAGAAACTATCGTTAAAGCTTACTTTACCCTCCCGGATGGATTTGATCTCCGTACCGGTCAATACCATGCCGGCGATATATTTATCTTCTATCGCAAATTCAAAATAAGCCGATCTGTTCTTTAATTCTGCCATGATACCAGGTGTTCTGTCCAGCCGTAATTGAGCCGGCTGGGCAGAACGGGTTCTTAATTCTTAAAAAGCTGCAGCAGCGTAGTCAATTTATTCTTCAGTTCTTTACGATCCTGGATAAAATCGAGGAATCCGTGTTCCAACAGGAACTCGGCGCTCTGGAAGCCTTCGGGGAGGTCTTTTTTAATTGTTTCTTTGATGATACGCGGTCCGGCAAATCCGATGAGGGCG
Organism: Chitinophaga sp. SYP-B3965; assembly: GCF_009647655.1. Lineage (GTDB taxonomy): Bacteria > Bacteroidota > Bacteroidia > Chitinophagales > Chitinophagaceae > Chitinophaga. The sequence continues at coordinate 1,079,122 of NZ_WJFD01000001.1, forward strand.
CCTGGTTCCGCTGTATTGATATCCCCCAGCATAGCATAAGAGGCTGTTACGCCGCCGGTGGTGGGGTCTGTCATTAATGAAATATAAGGGAGGCGTGCGGCGGCCAGCTGTGTGAGCTTGGCAGACGTTTTGGCCATTTGCATCAGGGAAAAGGCACTTTCCATCATCCGGGCACCGCCTGATTTGGAAATGATCATCAGCGGTAACTTGTTGGCGATGCAATAATCGATGCTCCGGGCGATCTTTTCTCCTACCACAGAGCCCATAGAGCCCCCGATGAAGTTAAAATCCATACAGGCCACTACCAAACCGTTGCCATTTACGTGGCCGGTGCCTACGCGCATAGCATCTGAAAGTCCTGATTTCTTCTGTGCATCCTTCAGCCTTTCACCATAAGGTTTCAGATCGCTGAAGCCCAGCTGGTCCTTTGGATAGATGTTGCTGAATAATTCTTCAAAGGCGTTATTATCAAAAATGATCTCGAAATACTCAGGTGAATTGATACGGTTGTGAAAGTTGCATTTGTCGCATACGTACAAATGTTCTTTCAGGTCTTGCATAGTGGATGTTTTCTTACAGTTAGGACATTTGTGCCACAAACCTTCCGGTGCGTCCTTCTTTTCACTGGTAGTGGTGGAAATTCCTTGTTTAACTCGCTTAAACCAGCTCATACTAGCGTTTGAGATATAAAATTAGATAAAGAATAAGTGGTGCAAGATACGGATAAATTCAATTTTTCCGTAAATCAAAAGCCCCCCCGGGAAATCGGGAGGGCTTTTACGGCTATAATATGATTATTTATTGCGATTGATGCAATTCAGATCGGTGAAAGCTTCTTCGAGGCGGCTCACGAAAGTTTCCTCGCCTTTACGCAGCCATACGCGCGGATCGTAGTACTTTTTGTTAGGTTTGTTGGGCCCTTCAGGATTACCCAGCTGCGCCTGCAGGAAGGCTTCGTTCTTTTTGTAGTAACCCAGGATACCTTCCCAGAACGCCCATTGCATATCTGTGTCGATATTCATTTTGATCACACCGTAACCCAGGGTTTCGTTGATCTGGTTCTTGGGAGAACCGGAACCACCGTGGAACACGTAAAATACAGGTTTATTGGTAGGGGTGCCGAATTTTTGCTGGATGAAATCCTGGCTGTTCTTCAGGATCTCAGGGCGCAATTCAACGTTTCCGGGACTGTAAACACCGTGTACATTACCAAAAGCAGCAGCAATGGTAAAACGGGTACCTACCTGGGAGAGTTGCTCATAAGAATAAGCTACATCTTCCGGCTGGGTGTACAGGAGGGAGTTTTCCACGCCTGAGTTATCCACGCCATCTTCCTCACCACCGGTTACGCCCAGTTCTATCTCAATGCTCATACCCAGCTTGTTCATTCTTTCGAAGTAAGCTTTGGAGATCTCGATATTTTCATGGATCGGTTCTTCGGAAAGGTCCAGCATGTGAGAGCTGTAGAGGGGTTGACCGGTTTCTTTCTTAAAAGCTTCACCGGCAGTGAGCAAACCATCTATCCAGGGCAGCCACTTTTTAGCAGCATGGTCTGTATGCAGGATAACGGGTACGCCGTAGTATTTAGCTACTTCGTGTACGTGTCTTGCACCAGAGATACCTCCGGAGATATTGGCCTGCAATTTATCATTGGGCATTCCTTTACCGGCAAAGAATTGGGCGCCGCCATTGGAAAACTGGATAATCACCGGAGAATTCACCTTAGCTGCTGTTTCCAGTACGGCATTCACGGAGTTGGTGCCTACCACATTCACTGCGGGCATAGCAAATTCATTCTCTTTGGCATCATTGTAGAGCGCTTCCAGCTCTTCACCGAATAATACGCCGGCTTTGTACTTTCCCATATATGATCTTTTTCGTTTGATTTTTAAAGGAAAGCAAATATAGGAATTTCAGAATTTGCAATTTTGCAAGATTTGGCATTGCAACAAGGCAATATTTAGTTTTCTTGCAAAGATGGGGGCTGAGAGAGGGGATTAACAAACCCGGACTGTTTTTTAATACAGCCCGGGTAAAGAATTATTTAACAGTGAGTGTTGTACCGCTTATTGTTACTGTATATTTAGTAAGAGCAGTGGTGGTAGGGCCATTGGACACTGTACCATCAGGGTTGTATTTGCTGCCATGGCCACAGGCGCTGAGGCATTCTATCAAACCGCCGTTATAGCCTGATAAAGTACAGCCCATATGTGTGCAGGTGCTGGTTACGGCTGAAAAAGAAGCCGGTACATTTCCGGCAGCCAGGCGGATCAATACTACGCCGCCGCTGATAATGTAATCTCCTACGTTAGGGACCTGGGTGGCCAGGTTAACAGTGAGCTTGTCTGCTCCACCGCCACCGCCTCCGCCACCACCGGGAGGATTAGGTGCCGGATCGTCTCCTTTTCCACCACACGCAGCCAAACCGGCAGTACAGGCAATAGCAAGGGTGATGCCCATGTTGGACAAAAAGTCTCTTCTTTCCATAATTGAGTGATTTTTTGGACGCTTCGATTATCAGGTTAGTAATTGGATTTTCAGGATTATTACGAAGCGTAATTATTGAAGGTTGCCTGCTTCCAGTAATTTGCTGAAATAAGCAGGTGCATGTAATAATCTGCTGCCATACCAGGAAAACATTTCTCCATCTACAAGTTGTATCACTGCGTCTGGAAGATAAGCCTGTATTTCAGCGATGTGCTGTTCTTTAAAAGGATAAGGTTCGCTGGAGAGCAATACCAGGCGGCAGCCGCTGGCAGCTAACTGGGGAAGTGTAATGGAAGGATAACGGGGCAGGTCTTCAAACACATTCCTTAACCCGATGGTGCGGAGCATTTCATGAATGAAAGTATCACCGCCTGCAATCATCCATGGGTTGCGCCAGATAAAATAGGCAGTAGGAACGGCGGGTTGAAGGGTTGGTAAAAGATCAAAACGTTCTTTGATGGTAGCGGCTATTTTATTCGCAACATGATGTTTGCCAACGATGTGGCCGATGGATGTGATCATATCACAGGCGCCTTCCAGATCATGTATATCACTGATCCATACGGGGAATTGTGATGCGAGTGTTTCTATCTGTTCTTTGGTGTTCTCTTCTTTATTGGCAATGATAAGGTCCGGTTGCAGGGCGGCTATTTTATCCAGGTGTAATTGTTTGGTGCCGCCAATGCGGGTGATAGTACGGAACCATTCTTCCGGGTGCACACAGAATTTAGTGATGCCCACTACGTGAGCACCCAGGTCATATAATAATTCCGTTTGCGATGGCACCACCGAAATGATCCGTTGGGGAGGAGAGGTGATCTCTATCTCCCGGCCTAGTTGATCTGTATACAGCATGTTTAATTACCCAATGCCTGGATAATGTCGTATTTGGTGATGATATGATAATTAGCGGTTTCGTCCTGCGTGATCACGGCGCCATTCTCTTTGTTGATGTACATCGTTAATTTCTCGATGGGCGTTTCCATATTTACGATGGGGAATGCTTTCTGCATCACGCTTCTTACGGATGCTTCTTTCAGGTCCGGCTGGTCTATCAGTTTGATAAACAATCCGCTTTCAGAAATAGAACCCACAAATTCATTGCCTTGTAATACGGGTAAATGTTCAATGTCGTATTTCTTCATTTTCGCGATCACATCACTAATTTTTTCATCCGGCAGGATGGTCACCAATGGCAGATTGCGGCGGCTGTTCACTACATCCTTCACTGTTTTCACATCCAGGAAACCACGCTCCATCATCCACTGATCATTGTATACTTTACCTACATAACGGCTGCCATGATCATGAAAGATCACTACCACCACATCTGTTGGTTTTAATTTTGCTTTCAGCTGCAGGAGCCCTGCTATGGCAGATCCTGCGGAGTATCCCACAAAGATGCCTTCTTCTTTGGAGATGCGGCGTGCCATCACGGCGCCATCTTTATCTGTTACTTTTTCAAAGTGATCTATCACATTCATATCATAGTTCTGCGGCACAAAATCTTCCCCGATACCTTCTGTGATATAAGGATATACTTCACTCATATCCAGTTCTCCTGTTTCATGGAATTTTTTGAGCAGGGAACCATAACTGTCAATAGCCCATACCTGTATGTCCGGGTTCTTTTCTTTCAGGAATTTACCCGTGCCGGTAATGGTGCCGCCGGTACCGGTGGCTACTACCAGGTGGGTGATCTTACCATCCGTCTGATCCCAGATCTCAGGGCCGGTCTGCTCATAATGTGCATCCCGGTTAGCGAGGTTGTCGTATTGATTAACGTAGAAGGAATTTGGTATTTCCTTACCCAGCCTCCTGGATACGGAATAATATGATTTAGGATCTTCCGGCAGCACATTGGTAGGGCAAACGATCACTTCTGCGCCTACTGCTTTCAGGATATCCACTTTTTCTTTGGATTGTTTATCAGTAGTGGTGAAAATACATTTATAACCTTTGATCACGGCTGCCAGGGCCAGGCCCATCCCTGTATTACCGGAGGTACCTTCAATGATGGTGCCTCCTGGTTTGAGCAGGCCCATTTTCTCGGCTTCTTCTACCATTTTAATAGCCATACGGTCTTTAATGGAGTTGCCGGGGTTAAAGAACTCCACCTTGGCAAATACGGTGCAGGGGAGTTCGGCAGTAACGCGGTGCAGCTTAACAAGGGGTGTGTCTCCTATCGTTTCAAGAATGTTTTCACAGTACTTCATCATCTAATGTGTTAGGTAACGAAATTAAGGGAATTGGTTGAGATTGAAGTAGCTCATTGACGCCTAAGCTCCCTATATTTGCTGTTATGAACAACATCTTCATCACCGGAATTGGTACCGGCGTAGGAAAAACAGTGGCATCCGCCTGTGTAACGGAAGCGCTGGGCGCCCAATACTGGAAGCCCATCCAGGCGGGCCTGCAGGATACTACGGATACGCAAACGGTCAGAGCATTGCTGAGCGAGCCTTCCCATGTTAAAGATGAATTGTACCGTTTACACATGCCGGCGTCTCCGCATCTGGCTGCCAGCAGGGAAGGGATCACTATCCTGGAGGACAAGATCGTGGAGCGGGCACAGCAATTTCAAAAAGCAGATCAACCGCTGGTGATAGAAGGCGCTGGCGGGTTAATGGTGCCTATCAGCCAGAACTTTTTTACGATTGACCTGATCAAAGCCCTGGGCGCAAGGGTGATCATCGTTGCGCAGAATTACCTGGGCAGTATCAATCACAGCCTCCTCACTGCCATGGCCCTCAAACAGTCAGGCATACCCGTTATCGGATGGATCTTTAACGGAGACCATCATTCCAACGAAGATGATATCATTAGCTGGAGTAAATATCCCCGGATTGCCCGCATAACCCGCGCACGCAAACTGAATAAGGAATTTGTGCAGACGCAGGCGGAACTGATGCGGCCGGCATTACAACAATTATTCTCTGCATGATCCGTAATAAACAGGAGATCCGGAAAGCTTACCTGGCAAAACGGCTGGCCCTTTCAGATGAGGAAGCGGCAGCGCTCAATACCCGTTTACTGGAACAATGCAAATTATTCCCACTGCCTCCGCAGCGCAGGTATGTGCATCTTTTCCTTCCCATCACTGCAAAAAAAGAAGTGGATACTTACCCGCTGGCAGTTTGGCTGCGGGAGCAGTATCCGGATATTTCCCTCGTGTTATCCCGTTCCTATCTTGCAACCGCCAGCATGCAGCATTACCTTTGGGACGATAACACCACACTGATCCATAATTCATATGGTATTCCCGAACCGGAAGGAGGGCAGCTGGTAACTCCGAAGGAAATAGATGTGGTATTTGTTCCGTTGCTGGCTTTTGACGAAGCGGGCCACCGGGTGGGATATGGGAAGGGGATGTACGACACTTTCCTCCGCCAGTGCAGGGAGGATGTACTGAAAATTGGATTAAGTCTCTTTGAGCCCGTTCCGGGGCAGATCGAAGATGTTTTTGAAGGTGATGTGCCCATGGACCACATCATTACACCGGAACGGATCTATACTTTTACCGCTTAAAACGAAAACCCAGTGTGGCAGTATTTAAAATATCTCTTATATCCTTTTTCCCTTTTATACGGACTTGTATTGTGGATACGGAACCGGCTATACGATAACGGCATGCTTACCGCAGTGGAGTTCGATCTTCCGGTGATAGCAGTAGGTAACCTCTCTGTAGGGGGCACGGGTAAAACCCCGCATGTGGAATACCTCATTCGTCTTTTAAAGCAAAGTTACCGGCTGGCTACCTTAAGCCGTGGATATAACAGGAGAACGAAAGGCTACCTGTTAGCGGCGCCGGACAGCAGCTCTGCGGATATTGGAGATGAACCGATGCAGTTTCACCGGAAATTCCCGGATGTAACGGTATGTGTGGGAGAGGAAAGGATGCTGGCAGTGCCCCAGTTGCTGGGAGACCGGCCGGAAACGCAGGTGATCCTGCTGGATGATGCTTTTCAGCACCGTTCTATTAAACCGGGCCTGAACCTGATGGTAACAGATCACAGCCGGTTGTTCACCCGGGACCATGTTGTGCCATTTGGGCGGTTGCGGGAAGACAGGAAAGGGTATCACCGTGCCAATGGGATCATCGTATCCAAATGCCCTCAAAACCTGAGCATACAGGAGAAGGAATCCATCGCCCGGGAGATCAGCCCATTGCCGCATCAGCAGGTGTTTTTCACCACTTTGCAGTATGGGGAGCCTTATGGTCTCTTCCAGACGGAAACCCGGCCGGAAATGGCAGATGCCTCCATCCTGGTGGTCTGCGGAATTGCCAGACCGGAGCCTTTGGTACAACATTTGCTGGAAAAGTTTGCAAACGTACATCTGCTCTCTTTCCCTGATCATTACTACTACACACAAAAGGACCTGGACAAGATAAAGCTGGAGCTGGATCAGCTCGATGGCGACCATAAATACATTGTAACTACTGAAAAGGATGCTGTTAGGCTGCATCTGCTGCGGGACAGGGTGACAGGTATGGGATTGCCGTTCTTCGTTCTTCCGGTGGAAGTGCAATTCCTCTTTGGAGAGGCAGATTCGTTTAATAGTTATATTTTTGATTACGTAGTAAAGGCTATGTTAGCGGCTGAGAATGAATACGCTGAGTAGAAAGCGCCGCACCTAAAATCATGTCAATGACAAAAAAAGATAAACCCAAAAAGAACAGCAGCCAGAAGAAGACCTACAAAGGTATTGTGGATGTAACGCGTACAGGAATGGCATATGTGGCAGTAGAAGGCCTGGCCAGCGATATCCTGGTAAAACAAAAGAACATCGGCTCCGCACTGGACGGAGATGAAGTATTGGTAGATGTGATAGGCAGTGCCAAAGAGCGTGGCCGCACAGAAGGTTATATTACCGATGTACTGAAAAGAAAGAAAACAGAATTTACCGGCACTATACAGCTAAGTAAGAATTTCGCTTTCCTCCTCCCGGATAAAGGGGCCTTTATGCCCGACATCTATATCCCGGAAAATTCCCTCAAAGGTGCAAAGGATGGTGATAAGGCAGTGGTGAAGATCGTAGCCTGGGGAGAAAAGACCCGCAAACCGGTAGGAGAGATCCTCGAGATCCTGGATGCCAGCGATACCAATGACCTGGCTATGAAAGAGATCCTGGTTGAAAGCGGTTTCCCGCTGAGCTTCCCGGATGAAGTACTGGAAGAACTGGCCACCATCGAAGAAAACATTGGAGACAGTGTGATCAAAGACCGGAAAGACTTCCGCAAGATCCTCACCTTCACGATAGACCCTGTAGATGCCAAAGATTTTGATGATGCCATCTCTATCCGGAAACTGAAAAGTGGTTTGTATGAAGTAGGCGTACACATTGCAGATGTGAGCCATTATGTAGAACCTTCCACCGCCCTGGATATTGAAGCAGAAAAACGTGCCACGTCCGTATACCTGCCGGACAGGGTGTTGCCGATGCTGCCGGAAAAGATCTCTAATGAACTTTGTTCATTAAGGCCGCATGAAGATAAACTTACTTTCTCTGCCGTATTCCAGATGGATGAAAAAGCGGTAGTGAAACAATACTGGATAGGCAGAACAGTGATCCACTCCGCGCACCGCTTCACGTATGAAGAAGTGCAGGATGTGATAGAAACAGGTGAGGGTCCTTATCAACCCGAAGTATTCCTGCTGAACAGTATGGCGCAAACCATGCGTCAGAAACGTTTTAAAGACGGTGCTATCAATTTCTCTTCCCAGGAAGTACGCTTTCAGCTGGATGCAACAGGGAAACCGATCGGCATCACCGTGAAAGAAAGTAAAGAAGCGCATCAGCTGATCGAAGAATTCATGTTGCTGGCCAACCGTACTGTAGCAGAATATGTTTCCAAACAGAAAGTACAAAAGCAGCCTGTGCCATTCCCTTACCGGGTGCATGATACACCGGATGAAGAGAAAATGCATGTATTTGCGGTGTTTGCAAATAAGTTCGGATACAAATTCGATATGAGCGGCCCGGAAGCTATTGCTAAATCATTCAACCAGTTATTGCTGGCGGTGAAAGGCAAACCGGAACAGCATGTGCTGGAAACACTCGGTATCCGTACCATGGCTAAAGCTATTTATACCACAGAGAATGTGGGCCACTATGGTTTAGGATTTGAACATTACTGCCACTTTACTTCCCCTATCCGCCGTTATCCGGATGTACTGGTACACCGCATCCTGGCACAATGCCTGGCAGGTGATATCAAACCGGATAAGCAACTGGAAAAACGTTGCAAACATTCTTCTGAAATGGAAAGGAAAGCCATGGAAGCAGAACGTGCCGGTAACAAATACAAACAGGTGGAATACATGCAGCAATTCATTGGTGATACCTTTGATGGCGTGGTAAGCGGTGTAGCACATTTTGGATTCTGGGTAGAAACCGTGGATACAAAATGTGAAGGGCTGGTAAGCATTCATAACATGGATGAGGAATTCCGCCAGTCTGAAACAGACTATGCATTAGTAGGACAACGAACGGGCCGCAAGATCCGCATCGGTGATAAAGTAACTATCCGCGTGGTAGCGGCCAGCCTCGCAAAACGCCAGCTGGATTATGATCTGATAGAGAACGACGGAAATACAGAAAGTCGCAGCCGCGCAGACGTAAGACCTACTTCGTCCTACCGGCCGGATCGTTCGGCAAAGCCAAAAGGCAAAGGACGCGGCAGTTCGGTGGACAGTTACGGTAAAGCAAAAGCCAGGAAGAAAAAAAAGTAACAATAAGCAGCTATCATGCATTCATTTAAAGAATTATCAGAGAAGTTTGAACAACAGTTTAGTAAAAGACAGTTTCCGGACGAGCCTTCCAACCTGTATGATCCTGCGCAGTACATTTTAGGGATCGGGGGAAAAAGAGTGCGGCCGGTACTTTGCCTTTTAGGGAATGAATTGTTTGATGAGATCCATCCGGATGCCTATCATGCTGCGAATGCTGTAGAACTGTTCCATAATTTCACCCTGATCCATGATGATATCATGGACAAGGCGCCGCTGCGCCGCGGTATGCCTACCGTGCATACCAAGTATAGTGATTCCGCGGCTATCCTGGCCGGGGACGTTATGCTGATCCATAGTTACGAATACCTTAACAAGATCAATACAAAGATCCGCACAAAGATCACCCATGCATTCAACAAAGCGGCCCGCGAAGTATGTGAAGGCCAGCAGCTGGATATGGACATGGAACAAAAGCAACCGGAACAGGTGGATTTTACAGACTATGTAAATATGATCGCCTTAAAAACTTCTGTACTCCTGGCAGCCAGCCTGCAAATGGGGGCTATCATCGGCGGCGGGAGCGAAGGCAATCAACAACATCTCTATGGATTCGGTAAAAATGTAGGGATCGCTTTCCAGATCCAGGATGATTACCTGGATGCATTTGGTGATCCGGAGAAGTTCGGTAAAAAACAGGGTGGGGACATCCTTATTAATAAGAAGACATTCCTCTTGCTGAAAGCGCTGGAACTCTGCACACCTGCGCAGAAGAAACACCTTCACCAGTTGATGGATACCAATCCGGATAACAAGGTAGCAGAGGTATTGCAGGTGTTCCATGACTGCCAGGTAGATAAATGGGCGGAGAAGGAAAAAGAGGTGTTCTGCCAAAAAGCCTTTGAACACCTGGACAGTATAGCCGTACTTTCCGGCCGTAAGCAGTCCCTCCGGGACCTGGCCGATTTTCTTTTGACGAGGCAGCATTGATAAGGGATATATCTTATATTTGGCGGTTTTAGAATATCAACCTTAAATACAACTATGTCTAACTCGCTTTTCAGGAAAAAGTCCCTGTCCAAAATTATGCAGGACGCTAAGGATGGCGTTTCTGACTCACATGGTGGCGCCAGCCTCACAAAGGTGCTGAATGTACGAGATCTCACCCTGATGGGCGTGGCAGCAGTGATAGGCGCCGGTATCTTTTCTACTATTGGCCAGGCAGCTTACAACGGCGGGCCGGGCGTTATCTTCCTCTTTCTTTTAACGGCGGTTACCTGTGGGTTTACTGCTTTATGTTATGCTGAATTTGCTTCCCGCGTACCTGTAGCGGGCAGTGCCTATACTTATTCCTACGTTACTTTTGGTGAGCTTGCCGCCTGGATCATAGGCTGGGCGCTTATCCTGGAATATTCCATCGGCAACATCGTGGTGGCTATTTCCTGGAGCAGTTATTTTAACAATGTACTGGAAGGTATGAATGTGCATCTGCCGGCCTGGCTGATCACAGATTCCAGCACCGCCAAAGCTGCATTTGATCATGCTTTGGCCAGTAATTTACCGGTAGATCAGCTTGCCTGGAGCACTGCGCCTTTATTAGGCAGCTGGAAAGTGATCATGAACATTCCTGCATGCCTGATCGTTGTGCTGATCACTATTGTAGCTTACATTGGTATCAGGGAAAGTAAGAAGAGTGCAAATGCCATGGTGGGATTGAAGATCATTGTGCTGGCGGTGGTGGTATGCATTGGTGTGTTCTATATAAACACAGATAACTGGACGCCTTTCCTCCCCAATAAATTTGAAGGTGTGCTGAAAGGAGTGTCTGCCGTGTTCTTTGCTTATATCGGTTTTGATGCCATCTCTACCACAGCAGAAGAAACCGCTAACCCGCAAAGGGATATGCCGCGTGCCATGATCTATTCCCTCATTATATGTACGGTGATCTATATTGTGGTTACCCTGGTGATCACGGGCATGGTGAATTATTCTGAATTCAATCATATTGCAGATCCGCTGGCTTATGTGTTTGATAAACTGAACATGCAGAAAGTGGGATATGTGATCTCTATCAGTGCGGTGGTGGCTGCCACGAGTGTGATCCTGGTGTTCCAGATAGGGCAGCCGCGTATCTGGATGAGCATGAGCCGGGATGGTTTACTGCCGAAGAAATTCGCGAAGGTGCATCCTAAATTTCATACCCCCAGTTTTGCTACGATCGTTACGGGTTTTATTGTAGCTATTCCCTCTTTATTTGTAGAGAGTGGTATTGTTACAGACTTAACCAGTATCGGAACTTTGTTTGCATTTGTACTGGTATGCGGTGGTGTCTTGTTGTTACCGAAAGTGGATAAGGATTCCAAGAAATTCAATCTCCCTTATATCAACGGGATGATCATTGTACCATTAATGTTTGCGATATTCTGTTACTTCTTCTGGGATAAGGTATCAGATACCTTCCTCAATATTGCCACGATAGATCATGAGCGGATCCTTTTCCTGATCTTCCTGATATTAACGCTGGCCATCACGATCGCTACCATGATCAAACGTTTCTCACTGATCCCTGTACTGGGTATGCTTTGCTGCCTGTACCTGATGATAGAGATACCGGTAAAAAGCTGGCTGGTGTTCTTCTGCTGGATGGGATTCGGATTAGCGGTGTATTTTATGTATGGATACTGGAAGAGCAAACTGGCGCAGAAACAAGTGTAAAGTATGAAGATGAAGATCAATATTTTTTTTGCCGCTTTGTTGATGATGTCCTGCAGTGCTGCAAAAAGACAGGGAAAGAACATAACGCCAGACGCACTTGTCACTTACTTTTCGTCTACACTTGAAGCGGATAGTTTACATAACCCGGATGTGGCCTTTTACAAGCAGGAGATCAGTACCGGTGAATTAGCCGGATACAGGAACAAACTGTGGGAAGACTGGAAGAAGGCCAATGCAGGAAGGTTAAGTACATGGCCAAAAGTAGCGGAGAATAACACAAAGGATTCCCTCATCTGGCAACTGCCGGATAACAGGAAGATGCTGTTCTCGCTATTTACAAAAGGCGCCCGCCCTGCTAATGGTTATCCTTTATTCATCAATCTGCATGGTGGTGGTTGCTACCCTAACGAACCCGGCCCATGGACATCCCGGTCCAACAGCAGGGAATGGCAGGCTGCCAAAACATTAGGTACCCGTTATGATGATGCGCCAAGCCTGTATTTTGTACCCCGCATGCCGGACGACCGCCGTGGCCGCTGGTATCACCGTTCACCGATGGCCGCATACATCAGGGCATGGCAACTGGGTGTGCTTTCAGGTGATGTTGATCCAAACAGGGCTTATATTTTAGGGATCTCAGAAGGTGGTTACGGCAGTTTCAGGATGGGTATCTTTCTTGCAGATTATTTCGCTGCGGCTGGCCCTATGGCTGGTTCCATCTGGCCGGAACAGGAGCACATTGAAAACCTTCGCAATACTGCCTTTTGCATCCAGATGGGAGAATCTGACTTCGCATATGATCGTGTGGAGAATGCAAAAAGATGGAAGGTGATGCTGGATAGCGCTGCAGCCGCCAGTCCGGGACAATTCAATCATATTGTAGAGATCCAGGCAGGGAAAGGGCACGGTATTGATTATATGAGAGCGGCTCCCTGGATCAAACAATTTACAAGAAAGAATTATCCGGACACTTTAAGCTGGATGTACTATGCACAATGTGATACTATTTATAACGCAGAACCTGCTCAGCCCTGCACTTACCGCAAAGGTTTCGGGTATGTAAGGCTGGATGGACTTTCTCAAAGCGGCGAGCGTGATTTTTATGTGGAGAAACACGGGAATGTTTATACGATAAGATCAGCTAACAGAAAAGGCATCGTGAAAGGGGAGATCAGGTTGTATGCAGATAACGTGGATTTTGCACAACCTGTGAAAGTGAATTATAACGGGAAGGAAGTTTTTAACGGAAAGCTGAAACTGAATGTGGGAACGATGGCGGAGAGCCTGGCGTTGTTTGGTGATCCGTTACGGATCTTCCCGGCAGCAGTGACCGTAAAGGTGGAATAACAACAGGAGTATACATAACGTTAAAAGCGCAGCGGAGGGCAACTCCTTTGCGCTTTTTTTCGTAAATTAGGATTAGAGTTCTTTGTTTACTTAAATCACATGTTATGAACCTCCTGCAACGCATAGACCGGTGGGGTGAGATGCATCACCCCATATGGATAGACGGATTAAGGATCGTGCTTGGATTGATCCTGATGTGGAAAGGTATACAGTTCGTGGGCAATATAGATCTGCTGAAAGCGCGGATAGACGAACAACCTTTCCTGACAGTATTATCTTTCTGGCTGGCTCATATAATTGTATTTGCACACATTGCCGGTGGTTTGCTCATCACTTTGGGTTTGCTGACCCGGGTAGGCATCCTTGCCAACATTCCCATCCTGTTCGGTGCCGTTTTCTTCGTGCACACACCGGTAAACCTTTTTGCCGTACACTCTGAAATGATCCTGTCCGTTATTGTGCTCTGCGCACTGATATTCTTCCTGGTAGAAGGCAGTGGCCGTTTCTCCGTGGATGAATACATGCGGCGGCACCCGGAAAAAACACCGGAGATGAATTAAGTGTTTCAACTCCGGTTGAACTGTAGTAATTTTGCCTGCTATGAAATATACAGTAGGCGATAAGATCCTTTTGCTGCATTCCAAGGAAGAAGGAACGGTGGTAGATATCATGAGTAATGAGATGGTACTGGTGGAAGTGGGCAAATCCACTTTTCCGGTGTACCTGGACCAGATAGACTTTCCTTATTTCCATCGTTTTACGCAGGGGAAGACCCCTTTACCGCCTAAAAGAACGCCGGGTGAGGAATTACCCCGCGAAAAGCCCTCAGCCGCCCCAAGGGTAGAAAAAGGGGTATTTCTGACCATGCTGCCGGTATATGGATCAGATGGGATAGATGATGTGGTCACAACGCTCAAGTTCCATCTCCTCAACCAAACGGGCAAAGGGTATAACTACCACTTTGAGATCTGGCTGAATAACAAGCTGTTCCTGGAACTGAAACAGGATATTCATGCTTTCCAGCATACTTACCTGGCAGACCTGGAGTTTGAACAACTGAATGACAGTCCCCGTTTTGAATTCACTTTCACACCCAAAGAAACAGACCTCAAACTGGCTGCCGCTTTCCAGAAAACCTGGAAGGTGAAGGCAAAACAGTTGTTCCAGCAATTGGGGGAACAACAGCAAAAGCAACAGGCTACGATTGATTACCTGCTGTTCGATAAATACCCGATCCGCACGGAAAATGATGCCTATGGCTTTAGCCCGGTGGAAAAGAAGAAATTGCAGACCCTCACTACCAACGTTTCCATAAAAGATACTACGCCTGTTACGGCCAGGTATGAAGTAGACCTTCATATTGAAAAGCTCACCAGCAACTGGAAAGAACTGAGCAACCTGGAGATGCTGGCTATTCAGCTGAATGAATTCCAGCACAACCTGGACCTGGCTATTTCCCAAAACCAGAAAAGCATGATCATCATTCACGGTATCGGTTCCGGCAAACTGCGGGACGAGGTGCATGAGATCCTGAAAACAGTATCTGAGGTTAAATACTTTGTGAACCAATACCATCCCTTCTACGGATACGGGGCCACCGAGATATTTTTTAAGTAACTTCGCGATCCGGTAAAATCACCCGGCATAGCCGCGCTATCGGCTTTTTGACAACAAAAGGCAGGAAAGTCCGGACAGCATAGGGCAACGCACCACCTAACGGGTGGGTCTTTTCGCTTAAGGTGAAGAGAACAGACAGTGCCACAGAAAATAACCGCCTTCACAGGTAAGGGTGAAAATGTGGGGTAAGAGCCCACGGCAGGACCGGGTAACCGGTTCAGGGGGTAAACCTTGCGTGCTGAAATGCCATGTAAACGGTCGATTGAGGGCTGCCCGCCCGATGACCGAGGGTAGGCAGATACAGGTATTCAGTGATGAATGCCGCAGATAAATGATAGCGGTTCCGTTGCAAAACGGAATACAGAATCCGGCTTATAAGCTTTGCCGGGTGGTTTTATCGGATTTTTTCTTAATTTGAAGTATGGAACAACTTCAAAAAGACGACAGGACCTGGGGCACATTCGTGCACCTTGGCGGCATCATAGGCCATGTATTGTTTGCTGCCGGCGGCAATGTGATCGGCGCACTCGTCATCTGGCTGATCAGGAAGAACGATTCTAAATTTGTAGACCAGGAAGGAAAAGAGGCGGTGAACTTCCAGATCACCATCGCTATTTTAACTGTTATCCTGAGCATCATCAATGGTATCCGCTGGGGCTTCTGGAATTTTAGCCAGGTGTTCAGAGGGAATAACACATGGCGCAATCACGACTGGAATTTTGAGTTCTTCTCTACTGTAGCTTTTGTACAGATACTCTGGGCATTGAATATCCTCTTTTCCATCCTTGCTGCGGTGCAGGCCAATAAAGGGCTGCATTACAGGTACCCGGTGAGCTGGAGATTAGTTAAATAAATAAAAAAACCGTTTCAATGCAGAAACGGTTTTTTCTATTTATGATAAATCGAACATTTAATCTTTGGTGAGCGTCAACACTTTCATCTTCTCTTTCTCTTTATTCTTCTTCGCATTTTCTCCCTTCGTTTTAGCCGCCAGCTTAATAGCTTCATACACATTTACGATACCGCCAGATCTGGACAATTCAGCGAAGCTCACCGTTTCATCTTTGGCGCCTGGTTTATTCACCATATTATCGGGGAGGGGTGTAGCAGATTTTTCAATGATCGCTTTTAACTGCCTTGCACTGAGATCAGGATAGTAGGAGAGGATCAGGGCAGCTACACCTGCTACAACAGGAGCAGCCATACTGGTACCGCTGGCATTGTTGTATTTGGTGCTTCCGGGAACAGTAGAGTAGATGGATACACCGGGTGCAAACACATCCACTTCTTTTTTACCGTAGTTAGAGAAGCCTGCTATTTTGCTGCCTGTGCGACCATTGCCGTTGGCGCCTACAGTGATCACATTATCCGCTTCTGTACCATCGTCAAAAGTATCTTTCGGGTAGTTCTCCACTTCGTCATTATTCGCGCCGTCATTTCCTGCAGCGTGCACAAGCAGTACGCCTTTCTCCTGCGCATAGCGGATGGCATCATCCACCCATGCTTTATTAGGAGAGAAACCTTTACCAAAGCTCATGTTGATGATCTGTGCACCGTTATCTACAGCATAACGGATCCCCAGTGCCACGTCTTTATCCCGCTCATCACCTTCCGGCACTACTTTCACCGCCATGATGCGCACATTGTCTGCCACACCGTCCATTCCTATATCGTTGTTGCGCATGGCGCCAATGATACCGGATACGTGTGTGCCGTGCATGGCAAACTGGCCCATTACATCATTGTTGCCGTAGTATTTATCGTTGATGTCGTTCAGGTTGTCTCCTACAATAGTAGCCCGTTTATCAACAGGTTCCTGGCCGGTGTTTTCCGCTTTGCGTTTCAGGTCGTTGATGTATTCTGCCAGGTCTGTTTTGAAACCCTGGTAGGTCATCTCTTCATCTCCTGTGCTTTTCAGCAAGCGGAGTGCAAATGACTTTGCGAGCATTACATCCTGGTCGTTTGTGGAAATGGTATCCAGTTGTTGCAGGGTAAAGTCCGTGGTTTTCACGTATTCGCTCAAAATGGTTTCGCAGCGGAGGAGGTTTTCCTGCACTTTGAGCATCATTTTGTAGTTGGATTTATTTTGAGAAGAAGGGCGCTCAATGCGTTCTTTCAGTCTTTTCCAGTAAGCATACTCTTTACTTTCCTTTTCCAGTGCGGAATCCGGATTGCGGTAGAGCCTTTTGTAGCGGTAGTATTCACGGGTGGCTTCGTCAGAATCTTCTTTCACGGTGCTGCCGTCTTTGGCGCCCAGGAAGTTCCATCCGTACACGTCATCCACATAACCGTTTCCATCATCGTCAATGTTGTTACCGGGGATTTCTTTGGGGTTGTGCCAGAGGATGCCTTTGAGGTCTTCATGGGTGGTATCAACGCCGGAATCCACAACCGCCACGATCACTGTTTTACTTTTCCTGTTCTTCAGTAACTCTTTGTAGGCTTTTTCCGCCCCAATGCCATAAACACTGTCAGTTGAGTAACTCAGTAATTGCCAGTTCCTGGGGACTGCTGGTTTTTGTTGGCTAAAACCTGACGCAGACATACATAACACTCCACCAAGTACCATGGCCAATTCTCTGCAGATGAATCTCATTTTATTCAATTTTCCTAATAGATTACAATTCAGATACCACAATTGGTTAAAGATATGATAAAGGCGTTATAACAGGTGTTTTGATGTGGTGAGTGGTGCAGCAGCCTGACTATTGGTTGAAAGCAGCTAGAAAATATTGTTGATATTTCTTATCCAGCTTTGGTGCTTTATCCATCTTCATTCACCCTCTGTCATAATGACCTTTACTTATCCTTTTATTACAGTTATTTTTAATCCGGGCAACCTCTCAACCAAGATCTCTCCGGGAAAAAAAGGGCAAATATCAGGTATAAATTTATACCCTGCTGTCGGTTTAACATTTGTTTCACTAGAATTCGCCATTCTATCACATATTAAATTTTCCGCCATGTTACGTACCAGTTTTTTATTGTTACTCATCTGGAGTGCCGTTTGCTCAATGCGGACGCCCGCTCCGGGAAAATCACCCACAACCGTCATCTTTGTGAATTGCGCTGAAACTACGACCAATGGGGCAGAACCCGGGTTGAGCTTAACAGGCCGGCAGCAATCCGCCCATTTAGCAGGATTCCTTAAAGACATGGAAATAGGGGCAGTGTATTCTCCTTATTCCCCCTGTTTAATAAAAACCGTGGAGCCGCTGGCACAATCCAAGAAGTGCCAGGTGCAGTATTACAGGGATGCCACGATGGATAATATGGAAGCCATGGAGCATATTCTGAAGACCATGATGGAGGCAAATGATGGCAAAACCATCGTTGTATGCGCTCCTGGCAAAAGTATTATCAAGATGGCAGGAATCCTGGGTATCCGTGAAAAGGACCTGAAATCCAATAGGGGCGTGTTTGACGAAGTGCTGATCGTCAACGTTTTGGAGGTTGGCCAGGCAGTAGCACAAAAGTTGAATATGAATTTTCAAAAAAAAGTGTAATATTTATACCCAGAGAGAGTATCTGGTACTTCCCAGTACCAGTATTCTTTCTCATAAGCATGGTTTCCGTTTAACGAAAAAGCGGGGTTCTCCAACCCCGCTAACTTTTAGATATATAACACCGATTTTTTCCTACAACTGTTACAGGTCGAATTTAATGCCTTGCGCCAGCGGAAGTTTATCCGTATAATTGATCGTATTTGTTTGCCGGCGCATGTACGCTTTCCACGCATCAGAGCCACTTTCACGGCCACCACCTGTTTCTTTTTCTCCACCGAACGCACCACCGATCTCCGCACCTGAAGTACCAATATTTACGTTGGCAATACCGCAATCCGAACCGGATTGAGAAAGGAACTGTTCTGCTTCGCGCAGGTTCACAGTCATGATAGCGGAGGAAAGCCCCTGTGGTACATCGTTCTGGATGGCTATCGCTTCTTCCAGTGTGTTGTATCTGATCAGGTAAAGGATAGGTGCAAAGGTTTCGTGCTGTACTATGCTATAGCTGTTCTTTACTTCTGCAATAGCTGGTTTTACATAACAACCGGAAGCATAATCAGCTCCTTCCAGCACACCACCTTCTACTATAAATGTTCCACCTTCTGCTTTACATTTTTCGATGGATTGCAGGTAAGCATCTACTGCCTGCTTATCTATCAATGGCCCAACATGGTTATGTTCATTTAACGGATCACCTATGCGCAATTGCGCGTATGCTTTCACCAGTTTGGCTTTGAAGGATTCATACACACTTTCGTGAATGATGAGCCTGCGGGTGGAGGTGCAACGCTGGCCGGCTGTTCCCACGGCGCCAAACACACAACCTATCAGGCTCATATCAAGGTCCGCATCTTTGGAAATAATGATGGCATTGTTGCCTCCCAATTCCAGTAAAGACCTGCCCAAACGTTCCCCAACGGCAGCGCCTACACTTTTACCCATGCGTGTAGATCCCGTGGCTGATACCAGCGGAATGCGGGTATCCTTCGCCATCCATTCTCCTACAGCGCGATCTCCTGTTACCAGGCAGGATACACCTTCCGGTACACCATTTTCTGCAAATACTTTTCCGGCAATATGCTGGCAGGCCAATGCAGTGAGTGGTGTTTTTTCAGACGGCTTCCAGATGCAGACATCTCCGCATACCCAGGCAAGCATGGAATTCCAGCTCCATACGGCTACAGGGAAATTGAATGCGGATATAATAGCGGTGATACCTAAGGGATGCCATTGCTCGTACATGCGGTGGCCCGGTCTTTCAGAATGCATGGTGAGGCCATGCAGCTGGCGGGAGAGCCCTACTGCAAAATCACAGATGTCTATCATTTCCTGTACTTCACCATATCCTTCCTGTAAGCTTTTACCCATTTCATAAGAAACAAGTTTGCCCAGTGCTTCTTTATTGCTTCTCAAGGCTTCGCCTACCTGGCGTACAATTTCTCCACGGCGCGGGGCCGGCCACTGGCGCCAGGTGAGAAAAGCTTCTGCCGCTTTTTTCACTACCGCATCATAATCTTCCCGGGTAGCGCTTTTAACAGCTGCTATCTCTTTCCCGTCTACCGGTGAAAAGGAGGTGAGTTGTGTACCGCCTGCATCCAGCCATACAGCGCCGGTGGATACACCACTGTTAACCGCTGTTATGTTAAATTGCTTAAGAATGTTTTGCATATTGAACCTTGATTATTTATTTCATATTTTTAATACATGAATCCTATCCAAGAACCTTGGCCCTGGTATGTTGCCGGGCCATTAATCGGGCTTACAGTGCCGTTGTTACTCATTATAGGTAACAAAGCCCTGGGTGTTTCCTCTTCCCTGCGCCATATCTGCGCCGCTTGTTTCCCCGGCAAAATTCCTTTTTTTAATTATGATTGGAAAAAAGAAAGCTGGAATTTATTTTTTGTAGGAGGAATAGCCCTTGGTGCCGTGTTTTGCCTCGCATTCATGCATAACGGGGAACCTGTTCAGTTAAACGAAGCCACCATTACCGCTTTAAAGGCGCAAGGGGTGCAGGAATTTGATGAACTGATGCCCGGTGATATCTTCAACTGGGGCAATATTACCAGCCCCATTGGCTTGCTGTTTTTTGTAACCGGTGGTTTCATGGTAGGTTTTGGTACCCGGTATGCCAATGGCTGCACTTCCGGGCATTCCATTATGGGACTCTCTACCTTGCAATGGCCATCCCTTGTAGCCACGATCTGCTTTATGGCAGGTGGTTTTGTGATGACCAACTTTATATTACCTCACCTGATGAAATGGCTGCTGTTATGAAAAACCTTAAATACTTACTGATCGGTATGCTGTTCGGCATCATACTGGTAAAATCCGAAGTGATCTCCTGGTTCAGGATCCAGGAAATGTTCCGCTTAGAATCTTTTCATATGTATGGTGTGATAGGCAGTGCAGTGATCACCGGTATCCTGGGTGTATTACTGATCCGTAAGCTGGGTATCCGTACTATTTCAGGAGAAGCCATTGTTCTTCCAAAGAAACCATTCACGAAAGGTAACATTTTTGGCGGATTAATCTTTGGGCTGGGATGGGCTATTACGGGTGCCTGCCCGGGGCCTTTGTTTGCGCAGATAGGGAGTGGATTTACGGTGGTGATCGTTACGTTGCTGAGTGCGGTAGCGGGTACCTGGGTGTATGGGTTATTGAAAGAGAAGTTACCGCATTAGGGGTTTCATATCCTTACATTTATTGAATTGACCCCGGCCAACACCTGATTGCCATCGGTTGTAAAAATCGATTTTGCAGATGTGATAACATAAACTTAATCGCCAAAATATGAATTGTTAAATGGTTTTAAATAATTTTAAACTGACCCGGAAGACGATTTTAGTGCTTTATTAACAGAACTTTGTGATATTTTGTCATTCCCTGTATAATTTGTACGAAATACACATTGGGATATTGACACAGAAGAATAGGTTATGTATCTTACGACTAGGATACACCTCATTATCCAAGGTATTTGAGCATTGTGAATCGATAATATAAGAGCCTAACTAGTACTTTGTTCACCACGTTAAAAAATTACAGAACTAACACATGACCAGATAATTGCAGAGTTTTTCTGGACACCCTTGTACCTCGCACACTTATGCTGCTGGTACCAGCTAAAAAGCGAAATTTAACTGCCACGTTAGACCTGTGCAGGCGAAAAGTTAATTTCTCCTTTATTTATTTTTTCCTCTGACAGTAAGTGTTACAGCTTGCTGCGGTTCTCTGCATGCCTAATAGTTTGCAGTGTGACTTCGTTATGCTGAAAGCATAACGGGGAAGGGGATTTCTATGTTTTTTAATGATCCGGCTATGGTTTTATCATAGCAGCGGACCGGGGAATTCTTGTTTTAAAACAAATCCGTATTATGATATATTTCTACCCGAATTTAAGAAAGCGCACCACGTTATTACTGGCGCTCTTCATGGTGGGAGCGGGCGCCACGGCGCAACAAAAGCTGTTTAAAAAAGCAGACTCTACCGGAACGGCGGGCAGCGCAGAAGCGCTGGAACGCCTGAAAAGAATGACTTTACAAGCCAGGGATACGATAGGGTATCTGCCTAACAGCGAATTTCTTTTACGTGCAGGCGGCGCCGTTAGCAGGCCACCCATGGATGAGGTGAAGAAACTTCCTTACACCAGTGTAAATCAAATGTTGCTGGGAAGAGCTAATGGTGTGGATGTACGCATCCCCGGTACAGAGCCTGGCAAACGCAGCAGCGCTTTTGTGCGCGGGGCTTCCGGCCTCCTGCTGAAGAACGGGGATCTGTTCGGCGCGCAGCCTTTATACATTGTGGATGGTATGCCGCTCATCACGGAACATGCTTTTTCCTTTGATGTGCAACGTTTCGATTTCAACCGCATGGGAACAGAGATCGATCCGCTTTCCTTCCTTAACGTAAACGATATTCAAACCATTGAAGTACTGAAAGATGCCGGCGCCACTGCTAAATTCGGCCCGCTTGCATCCAACGGTGTGATCAACATTACCACCTTTGGTCCCCGCAGCGGAGATCTGAAAGTGGAAGTGAACGGTTATGCAGGCATCTCCGTAAAACCATCTGTAGATGTGATCAATGGCCGGTGGGAAAGGGATTTCAGGCTGCAGTTCTATGACCGCTATGCCAGCAGGGAACAGTTCAGAGGTTTCCCCGCTTACCTGGCAGATTCTACCAACTCTACCTACTACGGTAATGCTGACTGGGACGAAGCCTACTACCGCAACGGATGGATGACAGGTTTGCAGGCTGCCGTAAGCGGCGGCAACAGGCTGGCCAGCTTCCGCTTCAGTGTAGGCCAGGCATCTGAACAGGGTGTGGCGGAAGAAACAGCGATGCGCCGCTATAACGTGAACTTCGGTATTAATGTGGTGCCGGTGAAAAATCTCCTCTGGAGCACTTTCATCAGCGCAGCAGTGGTTAACCGGGACAGGCCGCAATTGCTGCGGGACAGGATGGGTGATGAAGATTACATCCTCAGTCTTGACAAACCACCATCCTCCAGCAAATCACAGGTAGAGCAGTATTTCGGCTACCTGGAAAAAGGGATTGACAAAAACAGGAATGCCAATATACGGATACTGAATACGCTGCAATATTCCTTTGGCCGATACGTGAAGTTAAATTCCCGCTTCGGTATTGATCACGGGCAAAACTACAGGGACCTGTTTGTTCCTTCCACGGTCAATGACGGTAACAACTTTGTGTCCAACTATGACGGACTGCATCGCCGTATGGTGTTTGACAACTCACTGGAAATAACCCCGCT
This sequence comes from Chitinophaga sp. SYP-B3965, assembly GCF_009647655.1. Classification (GTDB taxonomy): domain Bacteria; phylum Bacteroidota; class Bacteroidia; order Chitinophagales; family Chitinophagaceae; genus Chitinophaga. The sequence goes on from NZ_WJFD01000001.1 coordinate 1,102,299, forward strand.
GCAGAAAAAAGATCATCATCTTTCTGTTACCCTGGGCCAATCCAACCAGTGGGACATGTGGAAATATAATTACGGCCGTGCTTATAAAGGGAAAAGTGATTACATACAGATCTATCAGCCCGGTAATAATGATAATAAAACCGGTGCTTCTCACAACCTGCGCCTCACGGCGAATTATAAAGACAGGGTGAAAACCAACCTCGCCGCTTTTTATGCAGACATTGACTACAAGCTGCAGGATAAATACTTCTTTGACCTTTATCTCCGGCAGGATGGTGCTTCCAATGTGAGCGAGGCAGAACGCTGGCAATTATTCCCTACACTATCTGCTGCATGGAAAATATCCGGTGAACAGTTTATGCAAAACAGCAAACTGTTCAGCAACCTGCGTTTGAGAGCCAGCGCAGGCCGTGTGGGTAAAGTGTTCCAGGATGATTATTACAAAGGCGGCCCCGTGTACAACGTGGAAGCAGGTTGGGAAGGAACGCCCAATATGGCCACTTACAATGGTTTCCCTGTACTGAATGCAGCGTATGAGCTGGGATATATTTCTCCCGGTATTGGCTGGGCATATACAGATCAGCTGAACGGCGGGCTGGATATAGGTGTGCTGAAGAACCGTGTGAATATATCTGTAGATGTGTATACACGGCAGGATAAGAACATGCTCATCAAGGTACCGGCCATGACGGAAAGTGGTTATACCGGTGTATTGATGAATGGGATGGATATCGCTAACTACGGCGGCGAATTAGGTATTGAGGCAACCATCGTAAACGGTAAAAACTTCGGCTGGTCTACGGTGCTGAATGCTTCTGCGAACAAAACCAAACTACTGAAACTACCGGGTGACAGAACGCAGGTACTGTTAGGTAACCGGCGTTTCTTAGTAGGGAAACCGGTAGACAAATACTGGTTGCTTATTAATGACGGTATCTATGAAACGGATGCGGATGTACCTCAGGGCATGAGTTACCAGGGCCTGCCCATGAAAGGCGGTGATCCCAGGTGGCGCGATATAAATGGCGACAATAACATAGACGATGCAGATCGTGTAATTACGGGCACCCATAACCCAGCGGTACAGGGTGGCTGGGCCAACAACCTGCGCTATCGCAACTTTGAACTGAACATGCTCTTCAGTTACGCTTTTGGCAGAAAACTGCTGAACAAGGCACTGGCAGATCGTTTCGACTTTGTGAACCATGAAGGTGTGGACGATATTGACGGTGTAAAAGAATTTGCATACTGGACCAAACCCAAAGGAGATGTAGACGGTATGTACCGTTACAATCCATGGAGTCCTGTAAGGGCCTACCAAACGGAGCAGACCCTTTTCCTCGAGAAGGCATCCTACGTGAAGCTGCGTTCTCTTTCACTCACCTACAATTTTTCCGGTGCCTGGATGGAGAAGAAAGGTTTACAGCAACTCCGTGTATTCATGACCGGTAATAACCTTTTCACCCTTACACAATACTCAGGCGGAGACCCGGAAGCCTTTGACTATTTCGGGTATGACCAGGGCGTGTACAATTTTCCTGCACCAAGAAGTTATACCGTGGGCTTCAACTTACAGTTCAAATAATTAAAACTGATCTTATGCGATATATATGGATAGGCAGCCTGATGTGCCTGATGGCAACCGGATGGCTTTCCTGTAAAAAAATGATGGACGTGGAGAGTACGCGCGCCGTAACGGAAGAGAATATGTGGAAGACCAAGAACGATGCCTGGGCTGGTAGCTTTGCTGCTTACAGCCTGTTGCGTGCCGCGCTGGCCAATGAGAATGCCTACTGGGCATATGGTGAGATGCGTGGCGGAGACTTTACTGTTACCAAACGCGGAGACCTGCAGGCATTGCGCTCCAGCGAACTTACATCCAACTACCCGGCTATGGATACCTGGCGGGACTGGCGCCGCTTCTACGCGGTTATTGCACAGTGTAACCTGGCGCTCAGTAAACTACCGGAAATTCCGGCACTGGATAACCGTTATCCACGTTCCGAAATGAAACTGGACCAGGCTCAGGTACGTTTTGTACGGGCTTTTACCTACTTCTACATTGTACGGATCTGGGGAGATGTGCCGCTGATAACTGCACCCTTTAAAGGAGAATTTACAGCCAGTACACGGGAAGACTGGAACAAGGTGCTGGATTTTGCCATGGAAGAAGCCATTGCAGCCGCCAAAGACCTTCCCTGGAAGTTTGATGGTACTAATCCGGAACAAACGGGCACCTATCGCGGGCAGGGCGTTACCCACTGGCAAAGCATCCTTGCCACCCGTGGCGCTGCTTACGACCTGATAGCACATATTGCCGCCTGGAAGAAAGATTATACCAACGCGCTGAAATACATCAATCTCATTACGGATAACAAAGCACGCAACTCTTATGAGTATGTAACGGATAACAACATGATCGTTGCGCCCAGCGGTACTTCTGGTTCTACTTTCCGCGGCCGTACCAACTGGAATATTTTTCAGCTGGACTTCAATATCGACCATGCGGAAATATCCACTACCGGCCAACTGGAATACTGGACGCTCCGCTATCCTGATGTGCCTAAAGCAGAAGCAGAGATCTATGTAACCAAAGACAGCATCCTGAATATTTACAGCAATGCATCGGATGTGCGCTCTTCCATATTCTTTACGGACATGACGAGTGTGCAACCGATGTTCTACAAGTTACGCATGCTGGATGGTGCGGTACGTAACCCTACACTGCGGCTTTTCAATGCTGCTATTGTGGTTTTCCGGTTTGAGGAAATGACCTTGCTGCGTGCGGAATGTTATGTGCGCCTTAAGAACTATGCTGCCGGCCGTACGGAACTGAACTTACTGCGTGTGAGAAGGTATGTGGATGAGGTGCCGGCTACCGCAACAGAAGCGGAACTGCTGGACTACATACTGGAAGAACGCCGCCGGGAACTGATAGGCGAAGGATGGCGCTGGTATGATCTGATAAGCTTCGGTAAAGTGCCGGCTTACAGTAAACTATCGGCAGCAGATGTACAGAATGGCGCGGCATACTGGCCGTTGTCTAAAAATACACTCAGTCTCAATCCTCAGCTTACACAATATTCATACTGGAAATAATCTACACATATGAAACGAATAATTTCCGCTACACATATACTCGCCGCTGCAACCTTGCTGCTCATGGCCGCCGGTTGTAAGAAAAATAATGAGTACCGCAATATGGAGCCTGTTCGCGAAGTGAAAATGAGTACTTATGATTTTATTGTACAAGCCAACCAAACCGGCCTGTATGACACTTTGCTGCACCTGCTCAACAAAACAGGTATTGCAGAGAAACTGAAAACCGCTACAAACACTTTTTTTGTACCGCAGGATTTCAGTATCACTTCTGCTATGGAGAACCTCAACTTCATCCGCAAAAAACGTGGTGAAGCGCCGAACTGGACGGTAGACAGCGTGAGCACCGGCGTATGGGATACGCTCCTGAACCGCTACATGATAGCAGGTATTTACAGCCTGGATTCCCTGAAAAGGGGAGACGGTGTGGACCTGTTAGATGCTTACCAATATGAAATGAGCGCAAAGGCCATCAGTACTTCGGCTTCCGGCATCAGCAACGGTGGCTCTATGGTGATCCAGTACAGTGACAAGAATAATTCCCGGCTCATTAAATTCTGGGTATCTACTGTTACGGAATCGGCCAATGTAAAAACGTCTAACGGTATGGCGCATATGCTGGAGCCCAGGCACGTTTTCGGCTTTTCTTCTTTCCTGGGAATGGCGTACCCCTCACAGCGTACTCCTTACTACGGTATTCCCTTCCTCATTCCCGGCACCGGCAGTGTGGATATTGCCTATTATGACCGCGGAGGAGAAGGTGTGGGTTATCACGATTTTGAGCCCGCCAACAGAGGCAATGGTAAGTTCCGCTTTGAAGAAGGGGTAGATACGGATGTTTGTACGGAAGGCCCTTATAACATTGGTTATACTTTTCCCGGCGAATGGTTAAAGTACACGATAAAAGTGGAGCATTCAGGGATATACAATACCTATGCCCGTGTGGCTACGCCCAACGCCGGCTGTATCACGCACATGGAGGTAGATGATGTGAATGTGACCGGGCTCATTAATGTGCCCAAAGGCACCGGTTACCAGAACTGGGTAACGGTGAAAGGTACTGAAACCTACCTCACGCAAGGAGAACATGTAGTGACCTTCTTCTGTGATGCAGCAGGTTTCAATATGTGCCGCCTTGGTTTTGTGCCCAAATTCCGGAAACCATTTAACAGTACTCCTTTACAAATACCGGGTACCGTGCCCATCGTAGAATGGGACTGGGGTGGTGAAGGCATTGGTTACAAAGATGCGGATGAGCAGAACAAAGGCAACGCCAAACATGTGATGCGCGCATTTGAAGGCCCTGATACGGAACTGAACCCGGGTGAAGGCGGATATAACATTGGCAGCCTTGTAGTGGGAGAATATACTTCCTACACCGTGAACATACAGAAAACAGGCAAGTACGATATCATATTCCGTATAGCCTCTCCTAATACCACAGGCAAAGTACATGCTGAAATAGATGGTGTGAATGTGACTACGGTACTAACGGTACCTAAAACCAACGCTTATGCCACCTATGCAGACCTGGCCAGAAGGGATGTAACGCTCACCGCAGGAGAACATCAGCTGAAAGTAGTAACAGATGCTGTAGGCTTCAATATCTCCAAAGTGATCTTTATAGCGAAATAAATAAACTTATAACAATGAACAGAATTAAAATACAGCTTATCGTGTGGTGTGGTGCTGCTCTGCTGACGGTGACGGGGTGTTATAAGGACACGCTGCCGCAGGAGAAGGACTACATGAGTAAGGATATGAACTTCAAGAAAGAAACGTTTGTGGCCAACCTGGGGCGGATGAACCTCTTCGTGGATATTTTCAACGCAGACTACTCTACGCAGCCCATGCAGTTTGCACTGCAATCTCCCCGTACAGGCGACAAAACACCCGCTCCTGTATTATTGGAAGAGGTAGATACCAAACAATGGAAACAGCCCTATTCCGGCACGGAAACTTCCATTGCGGAAATTGAGGCTAAACGCATCACTGTACGCCGTCCTATCCTGGACCTGAACAAACAGAACGGGCAACTGGTGGTATGGCCCACGGATTCCACTAAAGTGCGTTATGGCAAATACTTTTTTGATGTACTGGTAAAGAACGGCGCAGGTGAGCGCCTGTTTCCCGGTCTCATGCTGGACTACCGCCGCCCAAGGCCATATGAGCCATATGAGTTTGATGATCTTACCGGCATCCGCAAAGCAGACAATGCAGGCGGTATTATCCGCCCCACTGTTCTCACAGGGCATAAGGACGCGCAGGGAATAGATCTCAAACCGGAAAACGTGCGGGTGTACTTCATAAAAACAGGTAATGCTTCCAATAAACTGACCTTTAAGTTTGTAAATAAAGACAGTGTAACGATCCCCATTTCCACTTTCAATATCCAGCGCTGGGACAGTCTTTTTTACGCCAGTAAAATGACGGATCGTAACATTAAGTTCGGCTTCAACAGGGTGATACCGAAAGACAGCACGAAAGTTACCTACGACATTACCAATCCTTTTCCCGTACTGGCAGAAGCATTTGCAGGAGATGAACTGGCAGAATACATTTTCACTTTTAGCAGGGTTTCTTATGGCTACCGGGTGACCGGCAGGATAGGTATGAAGTTCAGCATTCATGAACCGGGTGAATGGACCGTAGTGTTCCGTTACCTCGTCAATCCAAAATTCGGTGATGATTAATACGCAACTTTTAAAACAGCAAACGATGCAAAAATTATACCTCTGTATAACCCTGATGCTTTTTGCGGGCATGACCTATGCGCAGCAAAAGATCACGGTAAAGGGAAGAGTAACGGACGGGGCCTCGCATACGGGTATACCCGGTGTGAGCATTGTGGATATGACGGCTAAAAAGGCCATCGCGGTAACAGACAATGCAGGTTTTTATACCATTAGCATTGAAGAAGGAAAGCAGGTGCTGTTCCGCTTCATTGGTTATGAAGATAAAACCGTAAAGATCAACAAAGCGGAGATCAACATACAACTGGCGGTATCTGAAAAAGGGTTGAAAGAAACGGTGATCGTGGGATACCAGGCGCGTACAAAAGAAACGATGACGGGCGCTTCCAGTCACATTGGCCATAAAGAACTGCAGAACGTACCGGTTGCTAACCTGGAGCAATTGCTGCAGGGTAAAGTAGCGGGTATGAACATCCAGAACAATACGGGTGCACCGGGTTTTGGAGGTACTATTTCCATCCGCGGTATTTCTCAGCTGAATGTATCCGGCAGTGGTGATCAGGCTTTCCTTGCCAGTTCCAATCCTTTATTGGTGATAGATAACGTGCCGGTAGATTATGATGGAGGTATTGATCAGTCCATGCTGCAACCCGGTGCTGCTACCGGTCCGCTGGCCCTGCTGCCGCCGGAAGATATTGAGTCCATCGAGATCTTTAAAGATGCGCAGGCCGCTTCTCTTTATGGATCCCGTGGTGCCAACGGTGTAATTGTGATCACTACCCGCAGAGGTAATTCTCCTGTGCCCATCATCAGCACCAACAATAGCGTGTTCGTGAATATACCGCCGCAGTTACGTGCTGTGTGGGGTGGCAGTAAGGAAAGGGATTACCGCATTGCGGCCATCCTGGGTTACAGCCAGAGTGAACGCGAAGCCCGCAGATTGCTGGACGAGGCACAGTTCATTTCAGATAGTCTCAACGGTTTTTACAATAACAGTACAGACTGGCAGGGGCTTTTTTATCAAACCACTGTTAACACCAACAACAACCTGCAGATCAGTGGTGGTAATGCCAAGATGAACTATAAGGCTAACCTGGCCTACCAGATGAATCAGGGGGTGATAAAAAACACAGGGTTCAATAAATACAGCCTCAACATGCAGCTGAACATGCAGCCTAATACACGGCTGCGCGTAAGCGGCCAGTTGTTTGCTGCTTATGGGCAAAAGCAACGTGGTAATGGTGGCGGGCTCACCGGCAATGGTGCGGGCAATGCCTTCTCATCTTCTCTCTTACCCGGTCCTTCTCACTTTCTTGAATTCCCGGAACTGAGAGCCTACCTGGAAAACGTGGATGATAACAACACGCTGAACATCCGTAGTTACCTGAACGTGGATTATGAACTGTTCCAGGGATTGCGCCTCACCACCACCACATCGTATGATTACTATACTGATACCAGGGACCGTTTCAACAGAGGGTTCTCTAACAATAACCAAACACTTTTATATGGCTTTGTTGGCCGCAGGGGAGAGTTAAATACCCGTAATGGCCTCGCTTATAATTTCAATAGTAACAGAGAAAATACAGAGAAAGGGCATAACGTACTGGTGAGCTTTTTCACAGAGGCAAATATCAGTGAGAACGAACAGCACGTGCGTGAAATGCGTAACGGGCCCAGTGATTTCTATTGGGGTCCCCGCGGTTATTCTCCGCGCTTTTACCCCGGCAACCCCTGGAATGATGCCACGAACAATAACACCAATGGTACACCTGTAAGCCGCACTTATCATGCGCTTTCGTATGCCGGTTTTATTTCGTACAACTATAAAACAAAGTATGTACTGGACCTTTCTTACCGTGCAGATGGTAATTCCAGTTCCGGACTTTCCAGCCGTTATTCTGTGAACCCTGCTATGGGTGTTCGCTGGAACTTTGGTAAAGAACATTTCTTTGAAGACCTGCATTTCATTGACTACGGATCGCTGCGTGGCAGTTATGGCATCAACAGCCGTCCTATTGCCAACCAGGTGAACTCCCTGGGTATTTACCAGGTGCATGCAGATTATAACAACCAAACGGCTATCGGCCCTGAGTTCAAGCTCATGCCTAACCCGTACCTGGAATCTGAAAAATCCCGCCAGTATGATGTGGGGGTGGATATGAGCTTCTTCAAAGGCAAAGTTACATTCACCTACGACACTTACTACAAACGTACCTATAACATGGTGATGACCATGCCGCTCACGGATGTAACAGGTTACACCAATATAGAAAAGAATGGTGCTGCCATCGTGAATTACGGACATGAACTGGCTATTACGATACGCCCCATTACTTCTATGAAACCAGAGGGCTTCCAGTGGTCTATATCAGCGAATGGTGCTATCGGGCGGAACACATTGGTGGCATTACCTGAAGGCCTGGAGTCCTATCGCTATAGTGATGGCGCACCTTATTACCAGGATCTTGCGCGCAAAGTGGGGCATAATCCCCTGGCCAACTTCCTTTTCAGAACTACCGGTATTTATCAGACTGATGACCAGGTACCCGTAGACCCTGTACGTGGTGTACGCTACAGGAACGGTAAAGGAAACTCGCCGCAGTATTTTGCAGCAGGAGATCCTATCTGGGTAGACGTGAACGGCGATTATATGCTGGATGATGCGGAGGACAATATGATCATCGGTAATCCTGAGCCGCGCGCGGTAGGTGGTATTGCCAATACTTTCAGCTATAAGAATTTTTCGCTGAACGTTTACTGCTCTTTCACCTGGAAACGGGATGTACTGAACAATGCCATGGCATCGCGCCTGATCCGCCTTACCCAACCTAACAATATCAACTATTCCGGCGGTATTGGCGGTACGGTGAATATTTACGATCTGGACCAGGTGAATTACTGGAAGGGAGCAGGTGATCTCGGCGCGTTGTACCCCAACGTATACTATACGTATCGTAACGGACAGATACAGCCTTTCAGAATGGATCAGACAATGTTCATGGAAGATGGTTCTTATTTCAAGATCAACCAGATCACACTCAACTACAGCTTCCGCAATTTCGGATTTATGAAAAGAGCGGGGATACGTACGTTGCGTACATACAGCACTTTGTATAACGTGGCCGTATTGTCTAAATACTCCGGTCCCAACCCTGAGCTGGTGAGCCAGCTGGGCAGGGATGACATTAACGGGTATCCTGCAGGAAGAAGCTTTACAATAGGTCTTTCCGCAGAATTTTAAATTAAAAGACAACAGCAAAATGAAACAGTGGTTTAATATATTACTAACATGCATTGTACTGGCGGGCACAGGTTTGTCCGGCTGCAGCAAATTCCTGGAAGTAGAACCCAGCGACAGGTTTACCGGTGCTGATTTCTGGAAAAATGAAAGTGATGCGGAAATGGGTGTAACGGCTGCCTACAGCCTGCTGCGCACACGCATGGGCAATGCTGCTATTTACGTGGCTGCAGATTTCAGGCCAGGTAACTGGAACTTCTGGGCCAAGAAGAATTTCATAGCGCTTGCTACCAATCAGCTGCAAAGTGCAGACCTGAGCGCGGCAGACGGTTTGGCTGCGCTGCGGGATGGCTGGGGTGATTTCTACAAATCCATTGCCATGGCTAACCTTTGCCTGGCAAAAATACCGGAGATGAGTAACGATGTGATCACTTCGGATAAGAAAGCCAGCTTCATGGGAGAAGCGCGTTTCATCCGCAGTTTCAACTATTACCTGCTGGTAACTTTCTATGGAGATGTGCCCCTGCAATTTGATCCATATGATACACGGCTGAAGGCACGCAGTAATATGCTGCATGTGCTGGATACCTGCATTACTGACCTGCAGCTGGCCGTGAAAGACCTGCCGGAAGGTTATGCAGACCCTACCTTCCGCGCAGTACGCGCCACTAAAGGAGCCGCACTGGCACTCATCGCACATATGTATGCATGGAAAGCCGGTTTCGATAAACCGCGTGCAAAAGAATGGTGGCAAAAATGCGCGGATGCCTGCCAGGCAGTAACAAACCTCAACCAATACCACCTGATGCCATACGCGCCTGAAATTTTCAAGGATATGTTCAAAGGCCGTTCCGAAGAAGGTATCTGGGAACTTAGTATGGACGCTAACTACGGCAACTCTTACGGCGGATTCATGGCCCAGTGGGTATTACATCAACCCATCCTGGCCACCAGTACCACGCTGTTCGGCGGTTTGGCCAGTGAGATCACTATCAAGCGGGAGTTTATTGATAAACTATATCCGCCGGGTAAATCGGATGCACGCTTTACGTTATGGTTCGATGATCCGTATTCTACGCTCAATCCGCAATCTTCCATGTTCCTGAAATACTCTGCTATTGCAGATCCTGCTACCCGGAGTTTTGACTTCAATATCCTCTACTTCCGTTATGCCGGCGTAATGCTGCTGCAAGCGGAAGCACTGGCGGAAATAGGTGGGAAAGACACGGATGCTATCAGCCTGCTCAATGAGGTCAAACGCCGCGCCAGCGCAGAAGAATATACCGGCACTGGTGGCAAAGACCTGAAAGACGCCATCTTCCTGGAAAGGACACGCGAACTGATGGGAGAAGGACAACGTTGGACGGACCTGGTGAGGACCGGCCGTGTAATGGACATCAACGAATGTGAAAACTATCTTACGCAAGATCAGTTTGACCGTCGTGCATGGACATGGCCTATTCCTGTTGGCGCCATCCGCACAAATCCGCTTCTTGTTCAAACCGCTTATTGGGTACAGTAAAATTTAAAATGCATTGTATGAAAAAGATATTCCGATGGCCGCTTGTGATCACCTTACTCGTATTGCTTACGCAAGCCTGCAAGAAGGATTACTATGTAGATGGTGGGAAGGCAGATCCACACTATAACGGTACCATATATGATTACCTCTCAGAAAAGAAATTATACTTCGATACTATCAAACAGATCGTAGACCTGGCTGGTTTGAAAGACATGATGACATCAGATACCATCACCTTTTTTGCCCCTACGGATGAGATGATACGCGTTTGCATGAATGACCTGAACGGAGATCGTTACGCTACGATGAAAGATTCTGTAAAGATCTCAGACATCGGGGCAGAAGTATGGCGCAAATTCCTGGGCATGTACATCCTCAAGGGCAAACGCACGGCAGGTACCTTCCCCCGTGTAAGCCCGGACAACATCAATGCCTTTCCCGGTATCAACTACATTATGCTGGACGGGTACATCCTCAACATCGGCCTGGATTATACCAGCTATAACGGTGTAGAAGGTGTGGGCCCGCGCATCCTGATGGTAACGGACGTCACCTTCGATCCCACCAATTTCAGGAATAACCCCAGGGTAAAAGTAGTGTCTTCAGACATTCAGCCGAAGAACGGTGTGGTACATGCGCTTAGCATCAACCACAGTTTCGGTTTCCGCCGGGGTGAGTTTACCCGTATTGCGAGTGATTACTTAAAGTAAAATGCAAATGATGAAAAGAACAATATATGTATGCATACTGCTGGGATCCTTACTGGCGGCCTGCACCAAAGAAACGGTGAACAGCAATGCGCAGGGCCCTTATGGCGACCCTGTGTTGCCTGCCATCAATTTTGCAGAAGAATCGGCCATTATACCGGCCAAAGGAAAAGTGGGTGATGAGGTGGTACTGAAAGGAAAAGGTTTCCTGGCGGTGAAAGACAATCTGAAAGTATTGTTTAACGGTACTGCAGCGCCTATTATAAAAGTAACGGACTCTACCATCACGGTAACGGTGCCGGAGCTGGGCAGCAGTGGTTCAGTGAGTGCACAGATAGGGCAGGAGTTCTATTTTGGGCCTTATTTCCCTGTTTTCGGTCCGTTCCAGATGGATACCATTTTCCCCAGCGTAAGAGGCGGTAATGGCGGTATTTTCAATGTTATTCCTGTACCGGGTAACAAGTACATGATAGGCGGCGAATTTTCTGAATACGACAATTCCGCCATCGCAGGGGGTGTAAACCGGTTTGCCCGTATTAATGCGGATGGTACGCTGGATCGTACTTACGCCTATGGTACCAACACCGGTCCCTCTGGCCCCATTTATCCCATGGTGTACATGGCTGATGAGCTGCAATACCTGGTAGGCGGAAACTTTTCAGGTTATGACCAGGTAAGCAATGTATACAGTATTGCAAAAGTGAATGCCAATGGCGGTGTAAGCCAGCGCTCTGTAAGCCGCCCATCCGGTGCTGTTACGCCCGCGTCCGCCCTGGAAGGTGGCTTCCGTGGCACTGTAGCAGGCCTCTTTGTACAAAGCGACAAAAAGATAATTGCCATCGGCGGTTTCAGGTATTACGTGCGGCCCAATTATAATCTTACCACCGTAGAGTCGGGTGTGGACTCCCTGCACCTGGATTCTACCATGGTGCAGAATATTGCGCGCCTGCACCCGGATGGTACACTGGATTCCTCTTATCATTATGACCTGGTGAATCACCAGGGCAAAGTAACAGTGAACGGCAGCATCAGCAGCTATTATATGCTGGCGGATGATAAAATGCTGATTGCAGGCAACTTCACTACTTACGGAGGTCAGAGCATTGGCCGTATTGCCCGCCTGAATACAGATGGCTCGCTGGATGTGAGCTTTAACCCCGGTGCAGGACCGGATCAGGCCATTAGTGACTTTGCTGTACAACCGGATGGTAAGATCATTTGCGCCGGTAACTTTAAGAAGTTCAGTGGCGTAAATACGGGTGGTATTGTGCGGCTGAATGCAGATGGTTCTATGGATGCTACCTTTAATGCGGGAGAAGGTGCTGACGGATATGTAAACAGGCTGGGCCTGATACCTGGCGGCAACATCATTGTGGCTGGCAGCTTCCGCAAATTTGGAGGTGTTACACGCAGCAATTTTGTGGTACTCACACCAACTGGTGCTGTGCATAAAACGTACAACACTAACGGAGGGGTTACTTTTGCCGGAAATGCTCCTTTAGGGCAGGTATGGAAAGTGTTGCCTATGACCGGGCAGAATGCTTTGCTGATGATCGGCTCGTTCTCTCAGTTTGATTACCGGCAGGCTAACAGGATTGTGAGGTTTACTTACCAGTAACGATAATAATCACACTAAGAGGGTGAAATAAAGTGAGATACTTGCTTTATTTTCACCCTCTTTTGTTTTTGTGGTAAAAAGTTCAAAATGAAAAAAATAGATTTAACTAAGAGGTGGGAAATTGAGCCTGGCGCGAAATCGGCCGGTGAAAAAATTATGCGGTTATTTAGAAAGGGTGGTAAACTGTTGCCTGAAATTTCACCCTTTGAGTTAATTGAAGGGAAAACAGATCTTAGAGGGATCAATACAGGTGGGAAGGAAATTAAGAAATGTGTATTTGAAAATGCTGATCTTTCTTTTTCAACCTTTTCAGATTCATGGATTGAAAAAACAAAGTTTAATAATTGCCACTTCTTTAAAGTTGATTTTTCTGATTTTTCAGATCATGGGAACCTGTTTGAAGGGTGTGTTTTTTATGATTGCAAGTTCAATTATGCCACAATTGGTGCTAAAGGTTCTGTATTCGGTAACTGCATTTTTGAGAAATGTAATTTTTCAAAAGCAATATTTATCAGAGCTGAATATACAAGATCGGAATTTAAAAATTGTAAGATGAGGGATCTGGATTTTAATGCATCGTCTTTTGAAGATTGTGTTTTTGAAGGGGAGCTTAGTGATATATGGTTTAGAGGTACTTTCCCCTTAAAATCCAATTGTGAATATTTTGGTTGGCCAAAGATGAATGAAATGAAGAATGTCTCATTTGAAAAAGCGGAGCTGATTTATACGACTTTTAGTAATAATTGTGATCTGTCTTCAGTTATTATCAATAACAATGGTAAATATCATAAATATAATAATTGGAAAAAGAGGCTGGAATACATGGTATTAGATATTGGTGAGTTGGATGCTAAAGAGAGAGCGGGAATTGAGAATTTTTCAATCGTTTATTCACTTCATGCTGAAACCCAGGATTGGTACATTATTAATATAGAGGACCTGGAAGGAGAATATGGAATAAGTATCGCATTGAGGATTATTAATCTTTTAAATGAGTTCAGCAACAGGGAAAAATAATTGCGTTTCCTTGGCATATTTTTAATAAATTTAAACCCTTGAATGTTCTAAATCGATCCTTGCCTTAGCCCCAAAGCAACCAAGCAGTATAAACCTAACTAGAGTAAAAGATGCTAAGCAGCTCGTATCGCAGACTAAAACCAGATACCCCTGGTCAATTGGGTAGTAAGACTATATTAGATAACAACGTCCATCCACCACGGATCGACAGCTTTCAGTTCATTTTTGATGATTGGTTGGGAGATGATCTGATTGAATGTTTTCCTTGTTTCCTTATAACAGAAAGATTGTTGAATAAGCTGGAAGGTATGTCCTTAAAGGGATACGTTATAAAGGATGTGGAAATTGAGTTCTCTCCGCTTTTTTATGATCTCAACGGGAACAAGAAAGTTCCGGCTTTTAAATGGCTCTATATTACCGGGCAGGCAGGAGATGATTTCTTCATCGATGAAGAGAATTGCCTGATGGTGTCTGTAAATGCTTATGAAAGAATAAATAAGGATGGGAATATCCCTAACTGTGAAGTAGAAGTATTGAGTATCAGCCAGGTATAAGTAGTGGCAGACGGTATAATATTTGCTATCTTAGTTTCGCTATGATAACCAAACTATTTAACAAGTGCAGAAGAACGGGTACATCGTTCATCCTTCTCATCATCAGATTTTTCTATTACAAACTCCGTAAAAAGAACATCCTGGCCCACCAGCGGGTAAGTATAAAAGGTTTGGATAATATCGAAACCGGTGGCCTCTTAAGCATTGGCTTTGAGTATGTAGGCTTCACGCACAGGAGTGATGTAACCCTCTTAAACATCAACGGACGCCTGAAGATCAAAGGCAAATATTCCATTGGCAGAGGCTCCAGGCTGGATGTTGGAACAGACGCTACTGTTACGATAGGAGAAAATGGCTTTATCAATCCCTTTGCGTTGATCATTATCATGCATCACCTGGAGATCGGGGATCAGTGCGCTATTTCCTGGAATTGCCAATTGCTGGATTCGGATTTTCATGAGATCACCTATCCCGGGAAGAAGACCAGTGGGAATGGGATAAAGATCGGTAATAACGTATGGATCGGTGCAAATGTAAATATCTACAAGGGGACTGTTATACCCAACGGTACTGTTATAGCGGCAAATTCAGTTGTACGGGGCGTCTTTACCGAAGAAAATACTTTGATTGCAGGAAACCCGGCAAAAGTAGTTAAGAGAGAAGTGAAGTGGGAGTGGGATGAACATCTGTAAATTAAAAAAGCCTGCTGAGGAAATCACCGGCAGGCTTTAATAAACTATCTATACTTCTCGCATACTTCCCGGATACTTCTTGCATACTTAGGAGTCGTATATATGTCGTACTCCTTATACATTCCCCATACATTCCCCATACATTCCCCATACACTTCCCATACACTTCCAATACACTCAGCATACACTCCTGATACACTCACAATACACTCCGCATACACTATGCCGCATCAGGGAAAACCTTTTTTCGGCATAATCCGGCAAAAACGGCGGGTTCATTTATATCAGGTAGTTCTGGCTCGTAATTTCGCCTTACACTTTCCCCGTCTGCGTGGAGTAAGTACTTTCAAAGATCTTATCGGCATTGTTCGCTTCAAAACCTTCTCTGCGATGCAAACGTTTGATCTCCGAAGGAGGGAGATGGGCAAATTGGGGCAATACCCTTCTTTCCGCAAACTCTACGTAAGAACCGGCTATGGCATGTTTCTCGTCATTTGCAAAAGTGGCTTCTATCATGCGGGCTACGGTGGAGCTTTGCAGCAAACCGTTATCCGGGCTGGTTTTGATCTTACCGCCGGAATCATTCAGGTGGAAGCCATTGCGTTCTAAGAATATATTAAAGTCCGCCACCGTATTATAACCTGCTTTGAGGTTATGTACGCTCACGGTGAAGTGGTTCAGGTAATAACGGTTATAGATCACCCAGGCGGCATATTCGCTTTCAGCAGCCAGGGTTTTATAATCCTGGAGGGTAGGCGTATGCCAGAGGGCACTATGCAGGAAAGTATCCACGGCGGCGCCGTTATCGAGGTCCAGGTTGCTCACCGGGTCCTGTTTTACTTCGCTGGTGTAGCTTTTGATGATCTCCTGTGCTTTGGGGCTCAGTTCTTTTACCCTTAGTTCAGAGATGAAGATGCGGGGATATTGTTCTGAAGGCGGGGCATACCAGTAAGCATCCAGCTTCTTTTCAGGGAAATTATAGTATTCCTTTTTGGTATAACCGTAATGCAGGAAGATCTTTTCGAGGGATTGGATGCCTAAATGTTCCACACCCAGGGTGCGGAAGGCAATATGATCATTCTCAATGTCATTTGCCTGGGTTATAACGCCTTCTTTTACCATGGCGTTGATAATAGCGCCAACGTCGGGTACGCGCTCCTTATAACGACTCATAAGGCCATTCAAGACTGTTTCCAGTGTTGTCATGTTGTAAGATTAAAGTTAACGATTGAAGATGGTCCGGCCGGGGTAAGGGCAGGCATTCAAGGCACGTGCGAGCAGGTGCTGCGCAGGAAGGAGAGGAGGGAAAGTTGTATGTTCAACAATGTGTTCACGGGAACGAATATAAGACGAAAACAGGAGTTTTTAACCTTAAAAACCCCTGTTTTACGCCCTTATTAGTATTGTTCCTGGTCGCTGGGGAAATCCCGGCTTTTGATATCGTGGATATATTGCTGGGTGGCTTTGAAGATATCGTCGTAGAGGTTCAGGTAGCGGCGTAAGAAACGGGGCTTGAACTCTTTGTTGATGCCCAGCATGTCGTGCATCACCAACACCTGGCCATCCACATATTTCCCGGCGCCGATGCCGATCACGGGAATGGTCAGTTCTTCTGCTACCTGTTTGGCCAGCATGGCAGGGATCTTTTCCAGCACAAGGGCAAATGCACCTGCTTCCTGCAGCAGTTTGGCATCTTTCAGCAGTTTTTGCGCTTCCACATCTTCTGTGGCGCGTACGGCGTAGGTGCCAAATTTGTAGATGGACTGTGGCGTTAAACCCAGGTGGCCCATTACGGGAACACCGGAGCTGATGATCCTTTTCACGGATTCTATCACTTCTTCTCCGCCTTCGATCTTCACGCCATGCGCACCGGTTTCTTTCATGATGCGGATGGTAGAGATCAGGGCTTCTTTAGAGTTGCCCTGGTAAGATCCGAAAGGAAGGTCTACCACCACAAAACTGCGGCTGATGGCCCTTACTACGGAAGCGGCATGATAGATCATCTGATCCAGCGTGATGGGCAGTGTGGTTTCATGACCTGCCATTACATTGGAGGCAGAATCACCTACCAGTAATATGTCTATTCCTGCATCATCCAGCACGCGTGCCATAGAAAAATCATAGGCGGTGAGCATGGAAATTCGCTCGCCGTCTGTTTTCATTTTCTGCAGGATGTGTGTGGTGATGCGTTTGATCTCTTTACTTGCTGCGGACATTAGCTATAATGTATTAGAATCCACAAAGTTTGCAATATAAATCGGAATTGTAAACAATTTTTTGAAGAGCGGGAGCTTATTGCACCTTTAGCTGGTGGATCTCATTGTAAAGCGAGCGTATAAGGCCATCCGCCAAACCGATCTTGGGTACGAAGATCTCCATGATATCCGTCCACCGCATTACGTTCACATAGATCTGCAAAGCAGGTACGATCACGTCTGCACGATCTTCCCGGAGGTTGTAGAGGTGGATGCGTTCTTCCACGGAGAAACTGGAAAATTCCTTGTAATAGTCTTTCAGTAAGTCTAAAGAAAGCGGTTTGCCTTCTTTTCGTTTAGACAGCGAGAATATTTTGTTGATGTTACCGCCGGAACCGATGGCTATCACCTGGTTATTGCCGCGCAGCTGGCCTTTCAGAAAATCCTTCATCTGCTGCCAATGCTGTTCTGTTACTTTGTTCTGCATCAGGCGGATGGTGCCTATGTTGAAGGATTCTTTGAACACAAGGCGGTTGCCGCTGAAGAGTGTTAGTTCCGTACTACCACCGCCTACATCTATATAAAGATAGCTTTTGGTCTTATCCAGGTTCTCTGCCACATGGTTCTCGTAAATATAAGAAGCTTCTTCCTGGCCCGTGATCGCGCGGATGTCCATGCCTGTTTCCTGTTTTACTCTTTCAAGGATCTGCAGGCCGTTGGTGGCATCCCGCATAGCGGAGGTGGCGGCTGCTTTCAGGTATTTTACTTCGTATACGTCCAGCAGTAGTTTGTAGGCTTTGATGGTGTTCACGAGGCTGTCTGCCCGCTTTTGAGAGATAGTGCCCGTAGCAAAAACGTCTATGCCTAAACGCAGCGGCACACGCACCAGGTTCACTTTGGTGAAATCCATCTCTCCGTTAGCTTTGGGAGATGCTTCTGATATTAACAAACGCGCGGCGTTGGAACCGATGTCTATAGCTGCCAGCTTCATGTGCTACATCCCTTTCTTTGTTTTGTGGAATGCGTCAAAGGTATGTTTTTTCGTGGAGGTATTTGAATATTTCCACCTGTGCCCGCAACTTCTTGCCGGCGGTATGCCTGTAGGCATTTTGCTGCTCATTGTCCAGTACGCGCACCTTTACATTGCCGTTTAGCTGGATGTTCAGGATCTCTATTAATTCTTTTTTAATGTTAGGGTTTTCTATGCTCACTGCAGCTTCCACGCGGTGATCCAGGTTACGCACCATCCAGTCGGATGAGGCAATGAACACCTTCTCATGGCCGTTGTTGTGGAAAATAAATACCCTGGCGTGTTCCAGGTATTCATCTACGATGCTGATGGCTTCTATATCTTTCTTCCATTTTTTATTCTCTGTAAATGCGCAGCAGATGCCCCGTATGATGAGCTTTACACTCACGCCTGCTTTAGCGGCATCGTATAATTTTGAGATAAGCTCTTCGTCTGAAAGTGAATTCATTTTCAGGATGATGGACGCTTTCTTTTTTCGCTGTGCATTACGGATCTCGCGTTCTATCATGCGTATAAAGAACTTCCGCATATTATGCGGGCTTACCACCAGTGTTTTGCAGGCATGCAGGATCTTTTCATCATGGCTCCTGTTTTCCAGGAAGCTGAAGATGCGGTTGATGTCTGCCATCACGCTGCGGTTGGTGGTGAGCAGGCAATGATCGCCATATACTTTGGCGGTCCTTTCATTGAGGTTGCCGGTGCTTACAAAACCATATTGTACAGTTGTATTGCCAATGCGTTTTTTGATCACACATAATTTGGCGTGTACCTTCATGCCCGGTACGCCAAATAATACTTTCACGCCTTCTTCTTCCAGCCGTTCCTTCCATTTCAGGTTGGCTTCTTCGTCAAACCTGGCGCGGAGTTCCAGCACCACGGATACTTGTTTGCCATTGCGTACGGCATTGATCAGTGCATTCACGATCTTGCTGTTCTTCGCCAAGCGGTAAGCGGTTATTTTAATGGTGGTAACGTTCGGGTCCATGGCTGCTTCCCGCAACAGGTCAATGATCGTATCAAAAGAATGATAGGGGAAGTGCAGCATCACATCGCTTTGTGCTATTACCTGCATTACGCTGGGTGCATTTTGGAACAGCGGATGGATGAAGGTTTTACGGTGGATGCGTTCCCGCGTGAATACTTTTGCGGGGAAATCCATAAAGTCCTTGAAGTTATGTATCCTGCCACCGGGAATGAGATTGTCTTTCTTGGAAAGGCCCAGCCGGCGCATCAGGTATTCCAGAAGGAGAGGGTCTATCTGCTGATCGTAGATGAACCTTACCGGTTTACCTTTCCTGCGGGCTTTGATCCCTTTTTCTATCTGGTGAATGATGCTGGTGGCAATATCGTTGTCTATGTCCAGCTCCGCGTCCCTCGTTACTTTGATGATATAGGACGAGAATTTATCATAACCGAAATAGGAAAAGATATGCGGCAGGTTGTAACGGATCACATCCTCCAGCAGCATAATATCATGTTCACCTTCTTTGGAAGGCAGGATCAGGAAGCGGGGCAGCACAGAAGCCGGAATCTCAATGAGGGCAAACTTCTGGCGGATGGAATTATCCTGTTTGGCCAGTACAATGGCCAGGTAGATGGATTTATCCCGCAGGTAAGGCATGTGCGGGATACTTTCTATCATGAGGGGAATGATGTTTGTGCGCACTTCTTCATTGAAGTAGTCCTGCACATATTTCTGTTGTTCCCTGTTGAGTTGTTTTTCTGTATGAAGAAAGATCTTTTCTTCTTTAAGGGCGTCTTCAATTTCTTTCCAGATGCGGTTAAACTCCTGCTGCTGGCTGAGTACGGTACGCTGGATCTCTTCCAGGATCTGGTCAGGATTTTCTTCCAGGTGCATTTTGGCTTTGCCCACTGCGCCCATTCTTTTTAAGGTGGCTACCCTTACACGGAAAAATTCATCCAGGTTATTGGAGAAGATACCGAGGAAGCGGATCCTTTCTAATAGCGGAACGGAGGTGTCTGCTGCTTCCTGTAATACACGGGCATTAAATGAAAGCCAGCTGATATCCCTTACAATGGTCTTGATCTTCTTGGAAACGGTCTTTAATTTGGTCACTTTTTTCACCGGTATCTTTTTTTCTTTCACCGGCACAGGAGCAGCATTCGAGTCCATACTCATATTCACATGTTTTACGGAAGCTATAAAAAACTGATCGCCAGATTGTATAGCCGGTGTTAACTTATTATTAAGTTACGCTTTTTTGTTGTGAATAGGCAGCCAGATGAAAGACATTAATCCCAGCAGGCAGATGAGAAGGGTTTGCGCGCCCCAGATGATCCAGCCGAAAGCCCAGCCGATGGGGAGTGATATATTATATAACAGGAGTGTTTTCTGTACGAGGTAGGGATATACACCGATGCCACCGGGGCTAACGATCATGGCTATACTGCCTAAGGCGAGTACAGTGAGTGCTGCGGTGAAACCCAGTTCCCTCGTGGCCGGGAGGCAAAGGAAACCTACATACAGCATAGCCAGGTACTGCGCCCAGATGCATACTGTATGAATAATAAACCAGCCCAGTTTCTTTTTATCCATTTTGCCAATGGAAAGGATGCCCGCCAGCACGCCCTTCATTAAAGCGCGTAATTTGATGGCGGCTTTGGAAGCTGCAAAACGTTTGAACAGGAAGATAAGGATACCGATCACAGCGAGTGCGATCACTAATATAATAAGGAGCTGGGAACCGTTCGTTTTAGCCAGTTTGGGAAATACTTCGGCATCCAGGAAGGCCAGTACAATATCTATCTGTAAGAGGAAGCAAATGAGGAATACCAGTAAAAGGCAACAAAGGTCCAGCGCCCTTTCGGCGATCATGGTGCCGATGAGCTTATCTGCCGGGATCTTTTCGTAATTGGCCAATACGCCGCAACGGGCAATTTCGCCAAGGCGGGGTACGCCCATGTTCACGAGGTAACCTACCATTACGGCAAAAAAGGTATTGAGCACACCGGGTTTGTACCCTTGTGTTTCTATGAGGATCCTCCAGCGGAGTGCGCGGGAGAGATGGCTGCCGATGCCGATGATGAAAGCAGGGACGATCAGCCAGTAATTACCGCTTAGGAAAGCGGTTTTCACATCCTGGTAATCCTTGGGTGTCATGTCCTTTAGGGCAAGCCAGATCATGAGCAGGCCAATGCTTAAAAAAACAAGGAATTTCAATACATTTTTAAGCGCTTTGGGCATGGCCATAAGGAACCTCTCTTAGAGTTTATTGCCTTCCTTCGGGAAAACGGCTACTGGAGTGAATTTTTTTGCTTCTTCGAAATCCATGGTGGCGTATGATATAATGATCACTATATCACCTACGGCTACAAGGCGTGCTGCCGGGCCGTTCATGCATATCACACCTGACCCGCGTTTGCCTTTAATGACATACGTTTCCAGGCGTTCGCCGTTGTTTACGTTCACTACCTGCACTTTTTCGTTAAGTATCAGGTTGGCCGCATCCATCAGATCTTCATCTATAGTGATACTGCCTACGTAGTTCAGATTGGCTTCCGTAATTACCGCCCTGTGAATCTTTGATTTCAGAATTTCGATCAACATATTTCTTGTGTAGTCCGCAAAGGTAGAGGAATTTTATATAATTGGAAGGCAGGGAGGGTGCTTTTATGATTTTGTTATGACACGATCATGTTGTCAATTAACCGGATCTCTCCCAATTTGGCAGCCACCAGCATCACCATCTCTTTTTCAATGGTTTTATCCAATAACTGCAGGTTAGCTGCATCCGCAATTTCTATATAATCCAGCTGAAAGCCAGCATCTTGTAATTGCTTACCTGCATTTTCCTTTAAAACAGGGAAAGGCATTTGCCTGATGTTTTCCTTCATCCAGGTTAAGGTGCGGCTAATTTGCGTGGCGGTTTGCCTTTCTGTCTGGTTTAAGCGCATATTCCGGCTGCTCATGGCCAAACCATCGTTTTCCCGCAGGGTAGGGGAAATGTGTAATTTAGACGGAATTCCGGTTATTTTCAGTAAACGCTTGATAATCATGCATTGCTGAAAATCTTTCTGTCCCATGAATAAATCGTGTGGTTGAACGATATCCAGCAGTTTATGCACCACAATTCCTACCCCCTGGAAGTGATTTTGGCGAAAAGCGCCTTCTAATACGGTTTCGAGGTAGCCAAAATCGTAATGGAGGTGCATGCCGTTCACACCTTCCGGGTACATTTCTGCAACGGATGGTATAAATAGAATATCTGTATCAACGCTGTTTAATTTCAGGATATCTTCCTTGATCGTGATGGGATATTTCTCAAAATCCTTGGGATCATTAAATTGTGTAGGATTTACAAAAATACTGCAAACTACTATGTCTGTCAATGCTTTAGCGTCCCTGATAAGGGAAAGGTGACCTTCGTGCAGTGCCCCCATGGTGGGTACGAAACCAATCCGTTTTCCTGCCTTTTTTTCGTGTTCCAGCGCCTCTTTCAGATCGGCAACCTGTTTGAATAGATACATAAACCTTTGCTTAAAAGGATGTTAAAAGTGACAATATGGCCATTTTTACCTAAAAATTTAGTAGTTTTGCAAGCCAAATTAAAAATAACTGCATTATTAATCAGCATTAAATGTCCACAAAGAAACGAATTCTTTTTATTGCCCAGGAGATGTCGCCTTATCTTGAATTGAGTGATTATGCGGAGATGGTCAATAAGATGGCGATTAAATCAAATGAGGCCGGTCTGGAAGTGAGGGTGATCATGCCGAGGTTTGGAAGTATTAATGAACGCAGGCATAGATTGCACGAAGTGGTACGGCTTTCAGGGATCAATATTGTGATCGACGGGGATGATTATCCGTTGATCATTAAGGTTGCTTCCTTACCCAATGCCAGGTTGCAGGTTTATTTCCTGGACAATGAAGATTATTTCAAACGTAAAGCAGTATTTAACGACGAGGAAGGAAAATTTTACGAGGACAATGCAGCCCGTGAAGTATTCTTCTGCAAAGGTGCGTTAGAAACGGTCAAGAAATTTGGATGGCCTCCTGACATTATTCATTGCAGTGGCTGGATGACCTCTCTGATCCCCGTTTATTTAAAAACAGCGTATAAAAAGGAACCCGTTTTCGCTCATTCAAAAACGGTTTACTCTTTGGACCCTAATACATTTAAGGAAAAATTAGGCGCCACTTTCCTGAAAAAAGCGATCATCAGTAACCAGATCAAGGAAAAAGATCTGGAATTATATAAAGAAGGAACCAATGCTGCCCTTAATAAAGGAGCCTGTAAATATGCCGATGCGGTGGTAGTAGCCAGTGATAAGGCGGACAAAAAGTTGTTGGACGAACTGAAAGCCGAAAAGGGTAAGATCGTAGTACCTTATAGAAAGGACAATGAAGACCTGGCAGATTATCTGCAGCTTTATCATCAATTATTAGGTACAAAGTAAAGGCGGGAGGATTAAAATGAAAAGTTAAAACTTGAACAAGCATTACTGTTCCTGCTTTTTACTTTTTACTTTTAATTTTTTCTCTTTTTAGAAGTTCTTCCAAAGAATCAACAAAAACGTCAAATTAAATTACGTGAAGATCAATTTCAGGAACCTTGGCTTTAGTGCTGCTTTTTTAACAGCGTTATACGCATTTACCGGTTGTAACGAATCCACCATCCTGGGTAAGGACCTTATTCCAGGCTCGGATAAAGTAACCGTAAAAGATACAACGATCAATAACCTGATCACGCTGAATGTGGCGGAAGCAGATTCCAGCATCTGGACTGGCTATACAAACTATGGTGCAACGCTTGGCAGCATTACAGACGACCCTACCTTTGGTAAATCATATGGATTCCTGTACACACAAGTGGGGCTTCCCAAAGGAGAATTCTCCTTTGCAGGAACCGGTCAAACGCTGGACTCCGTAGTATTATATATAGGATGTGATACACTTTGGTATGGTGAGAACCAGGGCATGAACCTGAAAGTGTACCGGATGAATGAGCCGGGTTTCAAACACGATTCTCTTTATAGCTATACAAGACCTTTAAGTTACGACCCCGGTGAATTACTGGCGAATGTGACCGCTTTCCCGGTATATCCCAAGGACTCTATCTCCATTTACGGGGTAAAACAGCCTCCTGTGCTGCGTATTCCGCTGAGTGCAGCCTTCGGTAACCTGTTGCTGCAACAACGTGCGGATGGGGCCTTTAAAGACGATACTACCTTTTCTGCTTTCCTGAAGGGGATTGCTATTGTGCCGGATACCAACGTGAGCAAAACCATGCTTTTCGTAGACGTGAACAAAGGCGATACCCGCATCTCTGTTTATTACAAGAACTCTACAGACGATTCACTGATCGCAGATTTCCCTTTCCAGCAGTACTGGAGTGCACATGCTAACTTCTTTGGCCGTAATTATAATAACGCTGAAGCAGGACGATATATCAACACCAACAAACCTTTGGGCGATACCGCCATGTACCTGCAGGAAGGCCCTGGTATCTATACCAAGCTCACCATCCCGGGCCTGGAGAACTTCCCCAAAGCCATCATCAACAGAGCTGAACTGGTATTCACGGAGATCAACACCAACCTGGCCGGTAAAGAGAAGATCTTTACAGAGCCGGATCAGATGATGCTCTGGAGATATATCACGCACGACAGTCTTGGGTATATCGTTGACTATGGTAACCCGCAAAGCCCTGACCTCGCTAATTTCGGTGGTAATAGAACCGTCATTTCTAGTATAGGGGGCATTGAAGTTGTTCAATATAAGTTTAATATTGCGCGGCATTTGCAGTTTATCATGGACAAGAAATTAGATAATACTGTATTTAAGGTAGAACCCATTTCCAACAGGCATTTGATAGACATGCGGTCAGTGAAAACAGGAGGAGGGAACGGTACACCGCCCATTAATGCCAAGCTAAGAATAATTTACACTCAACTATAATCTTCAGAATTTTTAATTTTATGCCTTACTTATTTACCTCAGAATCCGTTTCAGAAGGGCACCCGGACAAAGTTGCCGACCAGATCTCAGATGCCCTGATAGATAACTTCCTCGCGTACGATACTACTTCTAAAGTAGCGTGTGAAACGCTGGTTACAACCGGTCAGGTTGTATTGGCTGGTGAAGTTAAATCTGAAGCGTATCTGGATGTACAAGACATTGCCCGTGAAGTGATCCGTAAAATTGGCTACACTAAGAGCGAATACATGTTCGAAGCGAATTCCTGCGGTATCCTTTCTGCTATTCACGAACAATCTCCTGACATCAACCAGGGTGTAGTTCGTCAAAGTCCGGAAGAGCAAGGTGCAGGCGATCAGGGTATGATGTTTGGTTATGCTACCCGTGAAACGGATAACTACATGCCACTGGCATTGGACCTGGCGCACAAGCTGCTGATAGAACTGGCTGCTCTCCGTCGCGAAAACAAAGATATCAAGTACCTCCGCCCTGATGCAAAATCTCAGGTAACGATCGAGTACTCTGACGATAATAAACCCGTTCGTATCGATACGATCGTAATTTCTACCCAACACGACGATTTTGACCAGGATCAGCAAATGCTGGACAAGATCAAGCAGGATATGATCAACATCCTGATCCCACGTGTTAAAGCACAACTGAAACCGGAATTACAAAGCCTGTTCACTGATAAGATCACTTATCATATCAACCCAACCGGTAAGTTTGTAATTGGCGGACCACACGGCGATACCGGCTTAACCGGCCGTAAGATCATCGTAGATACTTATGGTGGTAAAGGTGCACACGGTGGTGGTGCATTCTCTGGTAAAGATCCTTCCAAAGTTGACCGCTCTGCAGCTTATGCAACGCGTCACATTGCAAAGAACCTGGTAGCTGCCGGTATTTGCGATGAAGTACTGGTACAGGTTTCTTATGCGATCGGTGTTGCTAAGCCATGCGGCGTATTTGTAGATACTTATGGTACTGCAAAAGTGAAGCTGAATGATGGTGAGATTGCCCGTAAGGTAGAAGAAGTTTTTGACCTCCGCCCTTATGCTATTGAGCAACGCCTGAAACTGCGTAACCCTATCTATGCAGAAACTGCTGCATATGGTCACATGGGCCGTGAAAGCAAGGTTGTTACCAAAACTTTCAACGCAGGTAAGAAAACAGAAAAGAAAGTAGAAGTAGAACTGTTCACCTGGGAGAAACTGGATTATGTAGAGAAAGTAAAACAGGCGTTCGGTTTATAATAAACGAATGTTAAGAAAAAGGGTGCTGGTCATAAGATCAGCACCCTTTTTTATTTGAAAGATATAACCACCGCCAATGGCGATGGTCATGTTTGTGACGAGCACCTTTTTTTATTTGAAAGATAAAACCACCACCAATGGCGATGGTCATGTTTGTGACGAACACCTTTTTTATTTGAAAGATATAACCACCGCCGTTGGCGGCGGTCATGTTTGAGATCAGTACCCTTTTTTATTTGAAAGATATAACCACCGCCAATGGCGATGGTCATGTTTGTGACGAGCACCTTTTTTTATTTGAAAGATAAAACCACCGCCAATGGCGATGGTCATGTTTGTGACGAACACCTTTTTTATTTGAAAGATATAACCACCGCCGTTGGCGGCGGTCATGTTTGAGATCAGTACCCTTTTTTATTTGAAAGATATAACCACCGCCAATGGCGATGGTCATGTTTGTGACGAGCACCTTTTTTTATTTGAAAGATAAAACCACCACCAATGGCGATGGTCATGTTTGTGACGAACACCTTTTTTATTTGAAAGATATAACCACCGCCGTTGGCGGCGGTCATGTTTGAGATCAGTACCCTTTTTTATTTGAAAGATATAACCACCGCCAATGGCGATGGTCATGTTTGTGACGAGCACCTTTTTTTATTTGAAAGATATAACCACCACCGTTGGCGGCGGTCATGTTTGTGACGAGCACCTTTTTTTATTTGAAAGATATAACCACTGCCGTTGGGGGCGGTCATGTTTGAGATCAGCACCTTTTTTTATTTGAAAAAACATAACCACCGCCTTTGGCGGTGGTTATGTTTAGATGTTCTCCAGGAGAATTTATTTTTACAGGTTTTGCTTTTTCATTTCTTCCACCGCGTGATCACATGCCCTGGCAGTAAGCGCCATATAGGTGAGCGAAGGGTTCTGGGTAGCTGAAGAGGTCATGCAGCTGCCGTCTGTAATAAAGAGGTTCTGTACATCATGTACCTGGTTCCATTTGTTCAATACAGAAGTTTTGGGATCCAGGCCCATTCTAACCGTACCCATTTCATGCACACATTCCCCGCCGATATAATCATAATCAAATCCGGAGATATTGTGGAAGCCGCTTTTCTCCAGCATTTCCACTGCGCTGCCCTGCATATCCTTGCGCATAGCCTTCTCATTTTCTTTGATCTCGAAACTGATCTTCACCAGTGGTAAACCCCAGGAATCTTTCCGGCTTTCATCCAGCGTGATCCGGTTATCTGCATAAGGTAATGTTTCTCCCCATGCAGCCATCCACATCACCCATTTACCGGGTTTGGTGATCTCATTCTTAAAATCTTCCCCATATCCGTTCACTGCATAAGCATCATTCCAGGCTTCCCGTTCAGCATAACCCTGGTAACCGAATCCACGGATGTAATCGTCTCTGCGGGTGGCATCATTGATGTTACGGAAGCGGGGAATATAAATACCTGTGGGGCGCCTTCCTTTGTAATACTGATCCTCGTAGCCCTTGAATTCACCCATGGCGCCAACTTTGAAGTGATGGTCCATGAGGTGGCGGCCTACCAGGTCGTGATTATTGCCCAGGCCTTCCGGGAATGCTTCGGAGGTAGATTGGAGTAGTATAGATGCAGTGGCAATGGTAGAAGCATTCAGGAAGATGATACGGGCAAAGAATTCAATCGTTTCCTTCGTTTCCGTATCTATCACCCGCACACCTTTTGCTTTCTTTGTTTCTTTATCATAGATGATCTCACTCACGGTGCTGAAAGGGCGGAGGGTTAAATTCCCCGTGGCCATGGCAGCAGGAAGGGTAGATGCATTACTGGAAAAATAACCGCCGAATGGACAGCCGCGATGGCAGAGGTTCCGGAACTGGCAAGCGGTTCTGCCGTTCCATCCTTTGGTGAGGTTGGCTACCCGGGCAATGGTCACCAGCCGGTCCTTATACTTTTCCCGCACTTTCTCTTTCAGGTGTGTTTCCACACAATTCATTTCCATGGGAGGGAGGAACTGCCCGTCCGGCAACTGGGGTAATCCTTCTGCCTGCCCGCTGATGCCGGCATAACTTTCCACGTGATCATACCAGGGAGCGATATCCCGGTAACGGATCGGCCAGTCAACACCATGCCCGTCTTTTGCATTTGCTTCAAAATCCAGGTCGCTGAGGCGGTAACATTGCCGGCCCCAGGTAAGGGAGCGGCCGCCTACATGGTAACCACGCACCCAGCTGAAGGGTTTCTCCTGTATATAAGGGTGTTCTTTATCCCGTACAAAAAAATGTTTGCTGCTTTCGTCGTAAGCTTTTCCCTGGATGGGATCTTCTTCCATGTCCTTTTCCGTATTCACCAGGCGGTGCGGAAAATCCCAGGGGTTGAGGGTGGCAGTGGTGTAATCTTTTACATGTTCCACATTCCGCCCTCTTTCCAGCAGCAATACCTTTAATCCTTTCTCACAAAGTTCCTTTGCGGCCCAGCCTCCACTGATCCCGGACCCGATCACAATGGCATCATAAGTTTGCTGTGCTGTTGCTTTAATATTCAGATGCATACCCCAAGTTAGTGAAAAATAAAAAGCCCGGTATTGCTACCGGGCTTTTTACGGATAAATTCTATTGTTATTGTTTTATGATCTTGATCGATTTACCCTGGTTCTTTTCATCCAGTACTTGCAGAACGTAGATGCCTGCTGGTAAGTTCTGAATGTTGGAAGCATCTATCTTAACGTTATAGTTACCGTTTCCAAAGTCTCCCAGTACATTGTTCAGTACCAGTTTGCCGGACATGTCGTAGATCCTTGCGAAGAGACGTTTAGTAGAACCGTAATTATGAACCGTTACGTAGAGGTTAGAAGCAAATGGATTTGGATAAGCTTTCACGATCTCCAGTTTTTCCACCCTTACTTCAGGCGCAGCTTTACCGAAATCGTTCGTTACCAAACCACCGGCTTCTGCAATCCTTAAATTGGTTGGAGCATCAGCACCGGTAGGCTCGCCACCTGTTGCTGCATAACCATGGATCACTACAGAACCGAGATATGCGTAAGTAGAACCTGCACCCAGGCTAACTTCCAGGATCACCTCTCCATTTTCATCCGGTTTCACGTTTTCCAGTTGTACAGTATTCGATGTGTTGAATGCTGCATTGAGGGATACGTATTTACCATTGATGGTGTAGTTGGAAGTACGGTTACCAGCGCCATCACGGCTACCGAAGAATACGAAAGTATAATTCTGAGACTGGTTCAGACCGGTGAACTTCATCTTGGCAGTTACACCAATGTCGCACCACCATGAGCTGCTGATCACATTGTCAGGATAGATACCGGAGTTGTTGCCGGTGTTCATACCGAATGGATTGTCTCCACTGAAGTTCTGAACAATTGTGAAGCCGATACCGGAGTTGTTGGTCTGATCGTTCAGGAACGGTCCGTAAGAATCTCCTTCAAACGGTGCATTGTTGGTGTTGTTCCATGGTGCACCTGCAGGAAGATCACGGTTTACGTTGATGTACGTGCTGTAAGAATAAGTAGCGCCCTGGGCAATGTTACTGTATTCTGATTTAACTGAACCAACTGCTGCTCTTACTTTGTAGAAGAAGCTGCTGCCTGCTGGCGGAGTGTTATCATCATAAGTGGTAACATTTGCACCTACTGTAGTGAGCAGGGTATAAGTACCGTTAACGGTAGCAGATTTGAAGATCTCATAACCTGTTTCAGTGCTGGCGTTATCCATCCAGTTCAGCGTGATCTTAGTCCTTGATTTACCGGTTGCTTTCAGGCTGGTAGGCGCTAATGGCAGACCATTATCTTCATAAGACTGGATCACCAGTGAATTGATATAAGCGTAAGGAGAAGATGCACCACGTTTGATGGTGAACTCTATCTCACCGCTTGCATTTGGAGAGAGACCATTGATCTTGGCAACATTTTGTGTGTTACCGGCTGCATTCAGGGTTACTGTTTGCGCACCAACGGTGTACTCAGTAGTTCTGTTGTCAGATACATCACCACGGCTGCCGAAGAACACAAGGTTGAACTTCTTGTTCAGTTGCAGGCCGGAGATCCTGATACGTTTAGCATCAGCAGCTTGTTCGAAGTAAGCAGTTTGCATTACAACGTCAGGATAAACACCTGTGTTGCTGCCTGTGATAGCACCCACTGCGTTAGAACCAGCTAACTGATCTATCAGTGTAACAGTGTAACCGGTAGCGGTACCATCCTGGCTTAACAGGTTGGTTAAGCTGGCACCGGCTTGTGGATATTTGTTGAAGCTGTTCCATGGCGCAGGCGCTGGGTTCACTTCATTAAAGTCTACAAAGATAGAAGTCAGTGTTTTGTCCTGCACCACGATGGTGAAAGTACGGGTAGTACTGCCGCCTTTATCGTCTGATGCTGTAACAGACACATTATTGTAAGTACCTACCTGGCTGTTGTTAGGTGTGATCTTCAGTACACCATTACCACTACCGTTATCTGTGAGGGTAACGAATGCAGGGAGACCGGTAGCAGACAGTGTGATCACGTCTGTTGGGTCATCTGTAGCGGCCAGGGCCAGGTTGATCACTGAATCAGCTTTCATGGAAACGTTGCTGATTGCAGCCAGTACCGGGTTCTTGTTAGTGGTAACAACACCTACGGTATCAGAGAAAGCAGATGCACCATAGCTATTGATAGCTCTCACTGCAAAGTAGTATTGTGTACCTGCCAGTGTGGTTTGATCTGTAAAGGTATTGGTGTTGGCGTTATTGGCCGGAGTGGTCAGTTGTGTGAACGGACCGGCTAATGATGTGCCACGGAACACCTGGTAAGACGTTTCATTGAAGGCAACATCTTTCCAGCCAACTTTAGCACCAGCGCTCACAGCTTCTGCTGTAATGTTGGTTGGTTTGGATGGAGGTGTTTGTGGTTCAAATGAAGCTTCTATCACCATCGCATTGAGGTAAGAGAAGGAAGCACCAGGAGCGCTGTTGATATCCAGTAATACTTCGCCGTTGGCATCAGGCACCACATTGGTTAATTTAACCGTGTTGGTGGTGTTGCTTGCAGCGTTCAATGCTACAGAAGCACCATTGATAGTATAGATGGAAGTACGGTTATCACTCACACTACCGCGGCTGCCGAAGAAGGTGAAGTTGTATTTCACGTCTGCACCACCGGTAAGGCCAGAAACCTTGAGGGTTTGTTTCACACCGGCATTGCTGAAGTATGCAGAGCGCATTACGTTATCAGGATATACACCGGAGTTATTGTTGGTAACAGCACCGGAAGTATTGAATCCGCTAACATCCTGCCACCTGGTCATGATGGTGAGGCTGATAGAAGTAGCCGTGAGGGTAGAATCTTTCAGGTTAGCGAATACATCGTTCTGGAACGGAGGTTTATTGGTGTTGTTCCAATATCCTGTACCAGCAGTGTTTGCACTACCATCGTTGAAGTTCACGAAAACAACCTTGCTTGGATTCACATCACTTACAACAATGTTGAACGTTTTGGTATCAATACCATCGTGACCATCATTAATTGTAACAGTCACCGGATAAGTACCTGCATCCAGGTAAGTAGCGGTCAGCTGAATTTGTGCGGTGTTGCCATTAGGTGTGAAGGTAGCAAAGGATGGTAATCCGCTGGCAGACCAGGAGATCACATCTGCACCATTCTGATCTGCACCGGACAGGTTTACCTGCAGAGAAGAATTCTCAGCTAAGGTAACGTTTGAGATAGCGTTCAGTACAGGTGGGTAGTTATCATTCACGGATAAGGTGAATGTTTTTGTACCTACGCCGCTGTGGCCATCTGTTGCTTTTATTTCAATTCCTGCAAATGTACCGAGGTCAGTAGCAGAAGGATTGAACACTAAGGTCGCAGTACCATTGCCATTATCAGTTAAAGAACCGAAGGCAGGCAGGTTGGTAGTGCTCAGCGTTACCGCTTCACCATCTGCATCTGAGTAAGTAACAGGGATAGATAATTGTGTGCCAAAACGCATAGAACGGTTAGCGATAGGTGATACTACCGGTACTGAGTTCAATGTGGTGGTGTTTGCTTCAGGAGAGTAGTTACCGAAACCACCATCATTCTTCGCACGCACTTTATAGTAATATTTAGTGTTGGCGAAGAGGGCAGTATCTGTGAAGCTGCCTTGTGCAGTAGCATTGGCATCTAAAGTTGCCAGCAACAGGAAGGCAGTGTTATCTCCGATAGAACGGTATACCTGATATAATGATTCGTTATTAGCGTTATCGTTCCAGGTAAGCGTGATCTTAGAAGTAGAATTAGCAGTAGCTACTACGTTGGTAGCTGCAGCAGGTGCTGTTGGCAATGCCAGTGTAGCAGCCTGGTTCCTTGTATCAAGGAAACGGGTGGCAGGGATGGCCTGTTTGCTGATACCAGGACCAGCCCAGCTTGCAGACAGTTCTGAGCTACCTGTATTTTCAAAATAGGTAACGTAGATCGGGTAAGTACCGGCAGTTAAAGATTTGGTACCGCTTTTTTCTGTAGCAGAAGAACGGGTGCCATCATTTTCAACTACGATATCTGTTGCTGTGAAGCCGCCGATATACAGTCTGCTACCATCGTTGGAACGGGTGTAGAAAGTATAGTTACCGGTAGTTGGAATGGTAATATAACCAGCAAATTTCATCGCATACCTGTCTGACCTTGGAGCAGGTGAGATGCTCAGGGAAACGGTAGTGATCGTACCGGATCTCACTGGTGTGAGGCTGTTGAAGTTCGGCAGGCTGGTAACAGTGGATGGTTCGTAGTAATCATACGTTAAACCACCATCAACCGTTGCATGATAACCGGAGTTACCAAGGTCGTTCACCGCTCTCACTTTATAGAAGTAAGTAGTGAGCGGGTTGAGTGCGCTGTCTGAAGCAGTAGTCACGTTAGCGCCTACTGTTTTCACAATGCTATAAGTACCTGTGCGGGAAGTAGAACGGTAAATTTCGAAACCAGTTTCGTTATTACTGTTATCTGTCCAGGTGAGGTTGATCTTATTATAAGATGCAGCAGTGGCAACGATGTTCGTTGGTGCAGCTATAGTAACCGTTGGCGGTACACTTTCCACGAAGAATTCAGCAGGGATGAGCTGGTGGGTGCTGCCCACGCCATTTGCTGTGTTCCTCCAGTATACTTTCATTTCCTGGCCGCCATTCTTTTCAAAGTAAGTGATGGCAATAGGATAGATACCGGCAGTAGGGAAGTTTTTAGTACCTGATTTGGTAGTAGTGCCTTGCAGGGCATCGTTACTCACGAGCGCAGTGGCAGTATGACTATAAGTACCGATGTACAGTTTGCTGCCATCATCGGAAGCTGTTTCGAATGTGTAGTTACCGGCTACAGGGATCCTGATAAAACCTTCCCACAGTACGCCGAAGTAATCTTCCGGTGCACCGATGGTAGTAATGTCCACCACGGGTTGGATACCTTGTTTAACCGGCGTAAGGGTAGCGAAGTTGGGGAGGTTGTTCCAATCTCCCTGGTATAACTTGTATTTCAGACCTTTCAGGCTGGCATAAGCGCTGGTTTGGTTACTGGCAGGAGAAACGTTGCCGGCAATATCCCTGGCTTTTACAGTGAAAACATATAACTGGCCTGCAGTAAGGTTCAAAGCATCAAAGGTGAGCTTAGTACCATCAATGGTGTAAGATTTCAGGCCATTGATATAGATATCATATTTGTTTATACCTACTTCATCTGTAGCAGCATCCCATTTCAGGCTGATCTGATTTTGGGAAGAAGCTGTTACCACCAGGTTACCCGGAGCGGTAGGCGGTATATTGTCCACCTGCGTTTTAGCAGTGGCTTCATTACTGTTGGCAGCGGCGCCGGTGTTGTTCACTGCTCTTACGATATAGTAATAGTTCGTATTGGCAATGAGGCCGGTGCTGGTATAAGTTACTACGTTAGGCGCAGTGATAGCCAGGAGGGTGTAAGCACCACCTGGTGTATTGGCGCGGTAAACTTCGTAACCGGTTTCGTTGTAAGCCGGGTTAGGTTTATCTACCCAGTTCAGCTGGATGGAAGTTTTGGAGAGATCTGTAGCGGTAAGGCCGGTAGCAGCGTCTGGTTTATTAGGACCATTTGCAGCGATCACTTCAAAAGGTGTAGAGAAGTCGCTGGAGCAACCGAACTGTTCCTGTACCTTAACGGTATACAAACCAGGTGTGGTAGCATCCAGTGTATTGGCAGTACTTAAAGTAACGCCATCTGTAGTTTTCTTCCAGAGGTAAGATGCATAAGTGTTAGGCACTTGTAAAGTAACCTTGTTCAGTGCATCAGGAGCAGGGAGTACCTTGCTTTGCAGGCTGGCTTGCGTGATAGCTGGCGGTACAGTAGCACCTTTCAGTTTGATCACTAAAGGAATAGGAGACCATTCAGACCAAACAGAACCGCGTTTGATGCGGGCATCATAAGTACCGAGTGCAGTGATATTAACTGTATTGCCGGTAGCGCCTGGGATCAGCACGCCATCTTTACGCCATTCGTAACCGTCAAAACCGGCGGTTAATCCAAGTGTTAAAGCAACAGGATCGCCCGGACAGAACTCAGTTCTACCGGTTAAAGGCCATGGATTGGCTTTATGCGCTCTTTCCATATAAGGGAAGAAGTCTGCTTCGCCCCATGCTACGTCCCAGATGCCGTGACCGCCGGGATAGATGGAGAGCTTCATATTAGCACCTGCGGCTTTGGCCTGATCGAATACACCCTGTGCAACACTTTTCGGAGGGTTGGTATCATCATTACCCTGGAACCACCAGATAGGAGTGTATTTAAAAACATTAATGCTATTAGCAGTAGCACCTGCAGCAGCACTGATAGGACCAGCACCTGCTACCAGCTTAGGAAATCTGAGCAGGAAATCCCAGGTAGCGGTACCACCTGCAGAAAGACCGTGGCAGGTGATCTTATTAATGTCCACATTGATCTGTGGTACGAAGAAGTTATTGATCAGTTCATTGATAAGGTCGTATTGGGTAGCACCATAATATCCTGACTGATTCTGAGGATACAGCAGGAAGCCATCAAATTTACCGTTATCAACTGCGTTCATAGCGGTTTGGCCGCCATGGAGCAACTGGTATTCATTATCGTAGATAGTGCCTTTCTCACCGAGCCCGTGGAAAAATATGAGCACCGGGTATTTTTTAGCCCGGGTGGGATCATAGTTCTTAGGGAACTTCAGCCTGAATGCCAGGCCTTTGTAGATGTAGGCTTTGTAGGAGGTAGAAGTCCATCCAACACGGACAGTCCTTACCCATTTACCTACGCTGCCCCACTGTGGCTCCGTTGGAGGAGTAGCGGCATTGTAAGTAACTACAGGATCATTGGGGTCTAGCACCTGAGCGCTAACGGGGGTTGCTCCTAAAAAGAGGAACACCATGAACAGTAGGTAGTAAAATTGTTTCATATATATGAGATTGCTCTAACGTGTTAAGTGTGAACATATCTGCATGCCAGTATAATAGCGTGCAAGGCTGTTCGGTTTCAGTGAAGTTTTTCGGAGGATGGGGTTTAAAATATTCGCGCCATTCACTGCGCGTTAGAGGCTTTTAGATAGGAAAAGGTTAAATACCTATAAGAATATGCTGCAATTTATAGCGAATTAATATAACTACTTGTTACTTTTTGGTGAAATGCGGGATTTTGCTGGTAAATGGATGGTTTAAGTCCATTACTGCAAAAAATTATCCCCTTTTCCGGGGCCCATGTAACACATTCCCTATAAAGGTGTACCGGATGAACCACTGGTAAGTAAGCAGGGAAACCCCGGAGGTAATGGATAATATAAGTATAATACGTAACACGCCCGGTATGTTCGTATAAAGGAACAGCACCTGGAGGCTGGATACCATGATCAGGTGCACCAGGTACAACCAGTAGGAGGCATCCGAAATATACCGGAAAGTGCGGCTTTCCTGGTTCATGTACCGCAGAAAGAAGCCCATGATCCCAAATGTGAGGAAAGTGGTCTGCATAGCTACCCCCAGTTTCAACGCCCACAAGCCAACAGGATGGGTCTGGTCTTTTTGCAGCACTATTATATAGAACAGGGCTACCGCCAGCAGCAAACCCACAGAAAGGTATAACCAGGTGCGTTGCGGGA
Source organism: Chitinophaga sp. SYP-B3965 (assembly GCF_009647655.1). GTDB lineage: Bacteria > Bacteroidota > Bacteroidia > Chitinophagales > Chitinophagaceae > Chitinophaga. Next base: position 1,138,967 of record NZ_WJFD01000001.1, read on the forward strand.
TCTGTTTTAACTGCGCGGCATTCTTATTAACCAGCACGCCAATGGCAAAAAAGAAGCCGTAATAGAGCAGATGGGATACTTTGGGGATGATGCCGTTGGAAACTTCCACCAGCGGCTCCGCAAAAAAGAGCAGCTGGATAACGCCCAGCACACCACCCACTACCAGTATATGCGGCAGGGAGGCCATATTGAGCATGCCTTTTTTAAGGAAAGCAGGTACCAGCTGCTGCACGCGTTTATGCAGGATCACCAGCATAGCCCCGTAAAAGAACAGCAGGTAATATAGGAACCAGAGGTGCGCCATACCATTCCAGCGGAAGAACTGGTGGCGGAAGGCCGCCCAGGCTTCTGCAGGTGGCAATGCATCCGCGATATAATATTTGTAATAAAGAAAAGGCGCAATGCTCAGCGGCAGGATAAATATAAGACTGCCAATGAACGGTATAGCGATGCGTTTAAACCGCGCTTTGATAAATGCCTGCTGGCCGATCTTGAGATATACCATCCGCGCAAAAAAACCAGCTACCACAAAGAACAACTGCATCCTGAAAGAATGGATGAAATAATAAGTGCCGTCGAAGAAATAACTGTGCAGCGAATTATCTGATGGCCAGGAGGGGTTCACATTTACTTTATAAGCAATGATAGTATGGAGCAGCACGCCCAACAGCATGGCTACTGCGCGTAATGCATCCAGTCCGTAGATCCTGTTATCCTGTTGGAGTGTCATGCTGTGATCGTTTTACTGCGTTTAGATCTATCCCAGGCAGCAGATTGTTTCTTTTGCAGGTAGCGGGAGAAACCCTGGTACACGGCTGCATTCATAAAAACAAAGTAGAAAGGGATATAGAAGAATTTGGATTTGATATGTTGCTTCGCCTGTTGGTAACCGATAAAGGCAACAGTGTAGAATACCAGCTGAGCGGCGAGGATGGCGCTGTAGAACAGGCTGCCGGTGATCACTACCAGGAGGATGTTGCTGAGCAGCAGAATGGGCATGCTAAGCGGACTGAGCGTCCACCGCAATACGCGGTGTGAGATGTACTGGAAAGAAAGTACGGGGTATTTGAAGAAATTCAATAACGCTTTTAACATCACAATGGATTGAAAACCGCCGGCACTGATCCTTACTTTGCGTTTGTGTTCCTCTTCGATAGAGAAGGAAGGTTCTTCCATGGCGTAGGCATCCGGCGCATAGGCAATGCGGTATCCTTTCTGGTTGATGCGCAGGGAAATAATAAAATCGTCCAGTATAACATCTTCTTCCACGGGTTGAAACAGCACGGTACGGATAGAGAATAATTCACCTGCTGCACCTACTACGGAATACAATTCCGCATCCAGTTTTTTCAGGAAAGATTCATACTTCCAGTAAATACCTTCTGTGGAAGCGGCATCTCCTTTGTCCTTGCTGATCACTTTCTTTTCTCCTGCCACACCACCGGTATTTTCATCTGCATAATGTTTTACAATATTGTGGATGGCTGCTGTGTTGAGCATGGTATTGGCGTCGCAAAAGATCACCACGGGTGTTTGCACAAAAAGCATAGCCCTGTTAATGGCAGCCGTTTTTCCATTACGGTCCGGTATATGCAGCAGGCGGATGCGGGGCTCCTGCCGGATGATATCCATGGTACCGTCTGTAGAACCATCTGTAACAAATATGAACTCACATTTATCTGCGGGATAATCCAGTGCCAGGGTGTTGGCTATCTTCTCGCGAATATGATCTTCCTCGTTATACGCGGCAACGAGTAAGGTAACGGCCGGCTCAAATGCAGCATCCGGTTCCAGGGGCTTTTTGATCAGTCTCTTGATCTTTATCAGGATGTACAGCAGGATGCCGTACCCTATATAGTTGTAGAAGAGAATAAAAAAACTGATGTAAAATAGTATGTAGAGCAATATCATGTAAGCGTAATGTTTAGAGTGATCAGGTGGCCCAGCATTTCTGACCGGGGCGGAGCGGCACAATGCCGTTATACTGACCGGGAATATAGTCGTAAGCCATCCCCATGGTGGCACCCTTCATGGAAGTACCATACCCCAGCAGGGTATATTTCTTCAGGGTAATAAAAAAGGAATCGCCTATCAGCCTGCGGGAGATCTTTCCTTTGATCCCTGCATAAGGCCGGTCCCGCTGTTCAAAATGACCGGTGATGGCTATTTTGGCGGCTTTATCGCAATCTGCAAAAGACTTCCCGTATTTGCTCCGGGCATAGTCTTCCACATCATCCAGGCCATAGAGGAACCTGTTCTGCGCTTTCCGGTTGGTGCAATCTTTTACCAGCGTGATAATGATGGGGGCTACACCTGCAGATCTGGCACCGGGTGTATCCGTTTCCGGGATGATGATCTCTGATAATTCTTCGATCAGTTTTTTATGCCCGTCCAGGCTGCTCAGGTCAGGCGTTTTATAAAAGCGGTAGTAATTGAAACCACCTACAGCGGCAGCACCGGCGCCGCCGAACAGGAAAATGTTCCGTATCGCTTTTCTCCGGTTCATCTTGCTTTGGATTTTACGGGGTATGTTTTTTTATACTGCAACAGCCATTCGTACACGTTCATATTGTTCTCTTTGTATTTGGGTGTGAGGAAAGAAGACCAGCAGCAATGCGCGCCCGGGTACATGGTCAGTTTCACCAAACCTTTCTTATACTTTATCGTACTGTCCATGAAACGTTTCACGTTCTCACGGAAATAATCATCTTTGGAACCTACAAAATACCAGGTGTGGATATCGGCATCCGCTACCAGTTTGAACCTTTTCAGATAATCCGGATCCAGGTTGGCGGGAGACATGGTGATACATGCTGCTATCCTGTTGGCCAGTTCCGGCGAATGTGTTTTGGCTGCTTCTACAGACCAGCCACCGGCGCTGTACCCGGAGAGGTAGATACGCGTAGTGTCCACCGGGTATCTTTTGATCACATCATCCAGCATCGGCCCTACATCCTGTGGTGCAAAAGACCAGCTTTGCGCCATGGGTGCCAGTACGATGAACTTGTATAATTTACCATCCACTTTATTTACCGCTTCAATGATCTTTCCTTCTTTCATTTGCTTGGGCACGCCTTCCTTGTAGATAATGCTAAGGTCCTTTCCTGCCACACTTCTCCCGTGAAAAGCTATCAGTAAAGGAAAGCGTTCGCCGGCTACAGTAGGTGTTGGTGTATAGATAAGTGCCTGCCTTGTTTGCCATGGACTTATCTTAACGTCTATTTTACGCATGGGCTCATACTGCGCATTCACCTGACCCACCACCAGCATAAAACAGACAAAAGAGATCATTTTCAACATAGTGACCGTGTTGTGTGAACGATGAAAACTATATCTGCAGCAACACTTGTTCCAAAGTTGTTCCAACCATTTCTTCCAGCTTCAGTTTGGATTGACGTAATTCTTTTTCAAGCTGGATCTTTTTAGCCATTTCTCCATTGTAAGCGCGGTAAGCTTCTTTGTAAAGCTCTATGGAAACGGTTTCGTCTCCGGCGCGGAATTTCTCTTCCGCCTGTGTGTAGTTGAGCAGGGCATCTTCTACCAGTGGCATATGCAGTTCAAACAATTGTTTGTTGGCAGCATATTCTTCATACAACTGTAACACAGTGGCTTTGATGCTCAGTGCATCTGATGCTTCCTGTTTTTCCAGTACTTTTCTTTCAGTTCTTACCCGTTTAACATCATTAGGGATCTTGATCAGGTTACCGATAGGTAATAATACCCCAAAGTTGTAACGTGGGTAGAAAGTATTATTCTGGGTGCCACTGCTGTTTCCTTTGATCGTAAACTCATTCAGGTTACCTGCGGCACTGAAATGGTTCAGCCATTGGGCGCCGGTGCTGTTCAATTCATATTTATTGATCAGTTTTTTATCAGCATACTGTTGCATGTCCGGATGTTTCAATGCCAGTTCCACGAGTTTTTCTTTAAAACGCGCTATTCTGGCTGCATCCGGGGGGAGTTTTAACAAAACGCTGGTGTCTGGTTTCACCACCTGTGCCTGCGTAGCAAGACCCAGGAACAAAGCAAGAACGACTAAGGAAATACGTTTCATGTGCTAGATTTTAAGTGTATAAGTATTTAATTTTTATAACAATTGCGGTGAATGCATTCAGCATGATAGCGCTCTCTACAAGTGTGGAAGCATCCTGGGCATACTGCGCCAGGGCTATCTCCAATACGGCCGCAGCAATACTGATCATTATTAATTTGTCCAGCTCACTTTTTACCCGGAAGAAATTTCCGATAGCCACCATGATCAGGATCACGAAGTTGGCGCCCATGAATAGAATACCCAGCCATCCTGTTTCCAGTACGGCCCGCAGGTATCCATTATCCGTTTGCAGGTTGGCCATGGGGTGCCCCGGATGGAAGATCAGTGCATTACCACCTGTGGTCATCAAACCACCGCCAAAAGGGTGGGAGTAGATGTAGGGCTGGGCTTTTGCCCGGTTCCTGTCCCGCACGTTCACGGACTCATCCTGTTTTCCCAGGAAGGCAGTCCTTACCCGCACAATCGTGGGGTTACTGTGGAAAGGCCCGAATAAGATCACGATGGCAGCGAACCCAAAAGCAATAGCAATGAGGATGGTATTCTTTTTCTGCAGGTTGGCAATGAAAAATAACATCAAACCCAGCGGCACCATTACATACCCGGTACGTGTACCGGAATAACCCAGCGCCAGGAAATGGAATAGGACGGACAGGATCAGTGCGATCTTTTTGGGCAGGTTGATGACAGCCATCTTGGCCGTTAGCATGATCATGATGATCACGATATTGCAGGCCATAATGATACCAAAAGAGGCCGCATCTGCCATAAAGGAGAAGATCCGTATGCCACTGATGATGATGGTGGTATTGAACATTTTGGGATACTTGGCCATAAATGCCCTTTCGTAAGGCATGAGGCCCATCCATTGCTGCATGCAGGCATATACAGCTGCCAGCGTACCCATTACCAGCCAGTATTTGAAGAAAACATGCACATCCTTCATGCTGTTGAACACATGGAGGCCCAGGTAAAGGAACAGGAGGTTCCGCATGGTTACGCGGATAAAGATGAACCATCCCGTAACATTAAATCCGTAAGGGTTGGCTATTTCCAGTACCAGTAATAAGAGGTAGGCGTAGATGGATATGAGCAGCGGATCTTTAAAGAAATCCACCTTCTTCGTGGAGGGATCACCGCCTTTGAAAAAACAGCCCATCAGTGAGCAGGCCAAAAGCCCGTCCATCACAAAGCCCATGGGCAGTTCCGTTCCGGCCATCCTTTCAAATAAAGGCAGCATGAGGGAAACCGTCATGTAAATATAGAAGCCCATCCGGTAATTGAGGATGCAAACCAGGCAGGTAGCTGCGCCAAGGATAGCTACTACCAGTATGGCGCCCATTTTCACATCCTGTGCGCCCACAAAAGCAATAGCCGGGATCAATAAGATCCAGAGCAGATTTAAGAAATACCGGTTAATATTTTTTTTGCTCAGTTGCATGTTTTATTACAGGAACATCGTTTTGAACAGTAACATGAATATTATTACGGCTGCAAAAACCACCAGCAGGGTTTCATGCAGTTGTTCACTCACTACTTTCTTTTCTTTTACTTTTTTCATGATGCGCTGATTTGCCTCCGGGGTACTTCCTTAATGGGACCCTGGAAGATGAAATTAAGTTTCAGCAGCAGGCATACCCTGTAAATAATAATGGAGAAGAAGATCCCGGCTGCTATCAGGAAAAATGTGAACACGGATGTTCTGATCTCGATCCCGGTCTTTAAAATGATGTTGCGTAACAGGAATACAACACCCACATGAATAAGATAGATATATAATGAATAGTGCCCTAATACCTGGAGGAAACCCAGCTTCTGGTACTTAGCCAGTACAAAGGAGATCATGATCACTACCAGCCCGCCCAGCAAAGCAAATGTAGAAAAGAGATAAATGCTCATGGTGGCATTCTTCATACAGTAATACTGTACAAGTAAGAATACGGGAAGCAGCAATAATACCTTAAGGGGGGAGGAGAGTTGCTCCTGCACGCTATCCTTAAAGAAGTACGGCGTTGCAATGTGGCCGAGGGCAAAATAAACATAGAACACCGCCACATCGGACAAGGTGCTGATGTCTCCCGCCAGTCCTTTGAGGGATAGTAATACAAAGCCCAGCAGCAACTGCATCCAGGGGGTGAATTTAAACAGCCGGTCCACAACCAGGTACAAAGCGGTCACATTGAACAAGGCAAATAAATACCATAGTTGCAGCATGCTCCGCGGATGTATCAATATGTCCAGGTAATTTTCCACTCCCTTTTTAGAATTTGTGTATTCGGAAAAACAGATCTGCAATGTTAACTGTATAAAGCACCATAGCAGATACGGATATAAAAGTGTGTTGATCTTTGAGATCATAAAGTTCTTGCCGCCCCGCCTGTGCAGGCTGGATGCAAAGAAAAGGCCGGACAGGAAAAAGAACATGGGCATCCGGAACCCATACAACATTTCATTGGCGTTCATCAGCGTGTCCGTAACGGGGACGCCATTGTATAATAAACCATATATCACATGCCTATACGTAACAAATATGATCGCAATGCCTTTCGCATAGTCCACCCAGGCATATTTCCGGGATGTACCAGGGCGGAAAGTGAAAATAAATTTCAATGCGCCGGACAGTGATAGGGATTTTATGGACGGTTGCTCAGACATTTACTACAGTTCCAGATAGTCATCGTTAATATTATTCAATACAGCTCCCAGGAATTTATCACCTAAACCCTGCAGGAACTCAATTGATTCTTTATCCGTTTGTTTTATAGAGGCTTTGGAAGAGAATACCGCTATCACACCTTCTGCATATTTTTCCAGTTCTTTACTGTCCGTGTATTCGTTCAGTGGCGCACCTTCAAACAGGATGAAATCATAATATTCCTTCAGCTGCGGCAGATAGTTCAGCAGGTGATTTTTAGGCAGGATCTCTGTAGGCGTATAGTCGCCACCTTTACAGCCTATCACTTCAATATTCTCAATGCTGTAGGTAGTTACGATCTCCCTTACTTTTTCAATACTGAATTCATTGGGTGCAATAGAGAATGTTTCCAGTGTAGGTTTTGCTTCCAGTTGCACCGTAAGGTCGTTGTTACAGAAGTTGGTATCTATTACCAGCACCCGTTTGTTGCTTAAACTGAGGCTGTACGCCACTGCCTGTACCAGTGTTGTTTTTCCCTGCTGGGATTCCGGGCTGGTAAAGAGGAAGATGGATTTACCACTGTTCTCAATTTCAAAACGCAGCTTGCGCAGGAACTCGCGGAAGCTGTTCTGCCTTTTTACAACGGCTTTTTTATCCTCGATCCTCTTCTGCAACACCTCCAGGATGCTGTACTTGTTCAGGTCCGCATGATTGATGGTGGCAATCAGTTTCAGGTTCACATTCTTCAGGAAGTTGGAAGGCGATTTAATAGAAGAGTCAAAGAACTCTTTAAAGAGGATGCCCAGTGTAGTTAACATACACACGGCAATACCTACCATACCCATGATCACCATGCGTTTGGAAGATTCCGGTTTAAAGGCAGGCTGCCCTTTCAGGGTTTGCCTGAAATTATCCACGGGTACACTTCGGTTATCAATGGCAGAGTTCAGTTTCTCTTTCAGTTTATTATATTCATCCTGTGCCAGTTCTACTTCCTGTTGCAAGGTACTTACCGTGGCTTCTTTATTGGCATAAGAACCTACGGAGTATTTCAGGGAGTTGATCTTCTTTTCCAGGTTGGCGATGTTCAGTTTGGCGGCTGAGATATCAGATTCAACGGTAGCTTTGTTCTGCAACAGCTGATCTTTGCTCACGGTGGTGCCGGGTACCGGGGTAGAGGTAGTGGATAAGAGGGCGGACAATTGTTTGCGGAGTGCTTTCACCTTTTCTGCGATCACTTCATCGGTACTGCCGGTGCGGAGATACTCATCATTTAACTGATTGATCTGTTTACGCAGGCTTACTATTTCATTGTTCCCGCTATTATTAAAGGTGGTTTTGCCCTGGCCGGCCGCGGCTATCTGAGCGGTGATATTATTCAGGTTGGCCTGCATGATATTCACATTCCCTCTTTCATCCAGCAGTGCTTTTTCCAGCTGGCTGATCAATCCCATTTCCGTACCGCTGGCGGCTTCCACATTCAATATGCCTTCAGATGATTTGTAGGAGCGGAGTGCTTCTACTTTTGCATCCAGTTCTATTTTCTTTTTATTCACCAGTTCTTCAAAAGTTTCCACGTTTTCCACGCCGCGTTCAGAACGCAGGCTCCTGTAATAGCGGATGAATTCCTGGTAAAGTGTGTTCACTACAAAGGCAGACTGTTCGGGATTTTCAGAACCGTAGGAGATATCTATATAATCCGTTCTGGGCAGCCTGTTCACCTTTAACGTTTTGGTGATACCCTCGTTATCGTACTTGCAGAGCTTCATATATTCCAGCAGTTTGCGTTCTTCCGGTTTGTAGGAAGTAAGCATCTGGATGGAATCCAGTTTCTGGCGGCAGATGCGCAGCCCTTCTTCTTTATTGAACTGCAGGTATTCCGGTGATTTCAGTTCCTTTTCATTCAGGGTTCTGAAAGGCTTATTGCTGGTAAGGTCATGAATGAGCAGGGAGTAGGAGAGCAGGCTGATCACGAGTGGTGAATTGAGTGTTTGAATGGTGTTTTCAAACTTCACATCGGCCTCATAGAGGTTTACATTTTCATCGCGAAGGGTGATCTGGTCTTTTATTGTAAAACCTGTAGAGATCTGTGCGCTGGAAACATATAGTTTTGCTCTTCCCATAGTAAAAAAGAAGGCTGCCACGAGTGCAAGCAGGGTGCTGAGAATGATCCACCACTTCTTTTTTAATAACGCTTTCACAAAATATATTACATCCATATCAATTATTTATTTTTATCAATCATAAATCCTTAAAAAAACCGGTTTTCACCGGATCATTTCCTGTTTTGCAAAACAAAATAACCTGGGCTAACATTTCAGACCTTTGTGCTACGCCCCTATAACCGATAAAGCTGGTTGTGTGCTTTGTCAGAATAAAGGAAGAGAACAAACCCATAATTTAGTAGATAATGCAGTACAACCTATTTTGTATGCAGGTTTTGCCAGAGGATCAGGTTAGAAATACAGAAGTTTGAATCGGAACTAATTGGGGGGAATGGAAATAACCATTCATTTCAATTGATATATAAATGTATCCGATTCGTCGCAAAAGTAGAACGCAAATTTCAATCCGCATAATTTATTTGGGTGAATGGAGGGAAATTATTGGTAAACGCAATGATTTACGAAGCGTATGGGGGACCCTATATCAATAAATATTGGTATTTGAGGGGTCGGGCGGGGGATACACCATAATATATAGGAAAGGAGGTTGTCCAAAACCGCTATTCTCTCCTTTAAGGACCCTAAACCTCCATTTTGGGGTTAAAACCGACTTAGAAAAACCATTAAAGTGGGATTTTGATGCGTTTACTGAGAAAAAACCTCCCTTCACCAATTAAAATTGTGAATGTATAATTCTCGCACTAATTTTACATCCGTTAAGAAGAATGAGACGAAATAATATTCAGTTCTTCATATTAGACTTTGAAAATTATATTGTAAGTTTGCTATAGCCATTTGGTAACCCATATTCTAATCTCACCATCCTCCTCTGGAAAACTACAACGTTTAAATTTAAACTCGACCTTATCCATCAAAAGCCTTCTGTGCTCCAGATCAGTTTAGTTATTGATCAAAAAGCCAAAAAACATTGTAAAAAGCAAAAAAGAAGGTAAAATGAAACAGAGAATTTTAATTATAGATGATAGTATGCCGATAAGGTACTTGTTAGAGGCAATGTTCCGTAAAGAATATAATGTGGTTTCCGCACAAGACGGTCTGGCTGCAATGGCCTGGTTGTCCAAAGGAAATATGGCAGATGTGATCATAACGGACCTGGCTATGCCAAATGTAAACGGATGGGAATTGCTGGATTACCTGGCAGACAGCCACCTTTACAAAGACATCCCGGTAGTTGTACTCAGTGGTAGCATGAATGACCGTACCGAATCTATTACTGAATTATATAGCAACGTGCATGAAGTTATGCGCAAACCATTTGATCCTGTTGAATTGATGGAGAAAGTTGAAGGAATTATCAGCAAGAAGCTGGTTCCTGTAATGCCCTGATTTTATTTGACCCCTGAATACAATTGTGATTTTTATGAATTCAACGACTACACCTAGCGTTTTAGAGGCCCCGTCCATTGGGCGAAATAACATGAGCAGGCAAGCAACAGATCTTTCTCAGATTGCCAAAGAAGAGAGGATCGTGATGATTGTCGGAGCATCCCTGCAAGCAACCAACCTGCTTCCATACTACAATTACTGTATGGTGGAGGACACTGTTGCCGCACAAAGGAAGATCATGGAAATGCTTAATGTTAACAGGACTGTTCCCTCTGTGATCATTGTTCAGTACAACGAACAATGCGAAGCTGCATGCAAAAAATGGTCAGCCTATTTTGAATCTCATCAGATCCTGAAATCCATCCCGTTTTTTCTGTACGCTGATACCGTAACAGAACCCCTCAAAACATTTGTTAAGAAGAATCTTTTTATTGATGAGATCATTACCCGGGAGTGCATGGAACGTCAACTGTTCACCAAAATTGACTTCGTAAAGAAGATCAAGCGCCTCCAGGCTATACCGGACAAATTGCAGGCTCCCAAAGTGATCAAATACAAGAAGGACTATGTGAATGTGTTCCTGAAACGTGGCCTTGATATCACAGCTGCCTCCCTTGGCCTGATCGTGGCATCTCCCATTATGCTGCTTATAGCAGCTGCCATCAGAATGGAATCCAAAGGCCCCATCTTTTATTCTTCCAAAAGAGCCGGTCGTAATTATAAAGTATTTAAGTTTTACAAGTTCAGGAGCATGGTACCAGATGCGGATAAGAAGCTGAAGGACCTGAAGCACCTGAACCAGTATGACGCAAACGACTCAGGTCCTGTGTTCTACAAAGTGTCCAACGATCCAAGGATCACCAAATTCGGCAACTTTTTAAGGAACAGCAGCCTGGATGAACTGCCACAGCTGTTCAATGTATTAAAAGGAGATATGTCATTAGTTGGCAACCGACCCTTACCTTTGTACGAAGCCACAACTTTAACTACAGATGTGTGGGTGGAACGTTTCCTGGCGCCTGCCGGTATCACCGGATTATGGCAGATCAGCAAAAGAGGCAAGAAAGAGATGTCTGTAGAAGAACGCATCAGCCTGGATATTGACTATACTTACAAGAATTCATTTACTTACGATATGTGGTTGATCGTGAATACGCCGTTAGCGCTTATTCAAAAAGATAACGTATAATGATTGCATTTTTAGAGATTATTTTATTTGCCTACTTAGCCGGATGCGTACTGTACAATTTGTTCTTTTCTATTGCAGGTAAGATTGTAACCCGCAAACAGACAGACATCAGTGAACCCGAAACTTACAGCAGAGTTGCCATCCTGGTACCTGCGTATAAGGAAGACAGTATTATATTGTCCTCCGCCAAAAGTTACGCCCAGTTACGCTATCCTGCTTCCCGCTATGATGTGATCGTGATCGCAGATTCCCTTCAGCCGGAAACCCTGGAGTTACTGAAAGCATTTGCTGTTAAAGTATTACCCGTTTCTTTTGATAAAAGCACAAAAGCCAGGTCCCTGAACATGGCTTTCAGCCAGATAGGCGATAATTACGACCTGGCATTGATCTGCGATGCGGACAATATGCTGGAGCCGGACTTCCTTTTAAAGATCAACAGGGCTTACCTGGATGGGGAACATGTGATACAGGCGCAAAGGGTGGCCAAGAACCTGGAAACACCATTTGCCGTACTGGATACCGCTAACGAGATCATTGCCAATCATATTTACCGTAAAGGCGCCAACGCAGTAGGGTTATCCTCTTCTGTAATAGGCTCCGGTATGGCTTTCCACTTCCCGCTGATCAAAGACGTGATGCAAAGGATAGACGCTACGGGTGGTTTTGATAAGATCCTGCAACTGGAAATGGTGACGCTGGGGCATAAGGTATATTACCTGGAAGATGCCCTCATCTTTGACGAAAAGATTGAGAATCCCAATGCTTTCAGTAACCAGCGCAGAAGATGGATCTCCAGCCAGTTCGTGTACCTGCGTAAATTCTGGAAGAAAGGGCTGAGGGCACTGTTTGCAGGGAATTTTGATTACTTCAATCTTTCCTTCTGCCATAACCTGATGCTGCCGCGCATGCTGCTGATCGCTTCTATTTGCCTGCTGACATTGCTGAGCGCCATCTTCCATGCTTATACATGGATCCCTTTCACTGCCTGGGCCATCCTGTTTGTGATGAATGCTATCAGCCTGGCTTTGCCTTTGCCTTTGATATTTTACCGTAAATATTTTTTCACGGCCCTGCTGATACTGCCAAAAGCAATAGGTATCATGGTGATGCTGGTTTTCCGCTTAAAAGGAGCCAACAATACCTTCATACATACACAGCATAATAAAACAGATATCGATAATCCTTTACTCCATGGAACCCGTAAGAACTGAACATAATAGTAGTAAGCCCCTGGTGTCTATTATTACAGTGAATTTCAATAATTCGGTTGTAACATGTGAACTCCTGGCTTCCCTCAAACAAAATAGCTACCATAATATCGAAGTGATCGTGGTGGACAACGCTTCCAGGGAAGACCCCACCGCGGCACTTCTGAATGTTTCCCCCTCCATTAAAGTGATCCGGAGTGAAAAGAACCTGGGTTTTGCCGGGGGAAACAACCTGGGTATCAAAGCCGCTTCCGGCAGTTACCTCTTCCTGGTAAATAACGACACGGAATTTACAGATGGGCTGATAGAAGGCCTGATCGAGATATTTGAACAATACCCGGATGCCGGGGTAGTGAGTCCCAAATTCCATTACTTCTTCCATAAAGGCACCATTGAGTATGCCGGTTACCAGAAAGTAGATCCGCTCACAGGCAGGAATGCCATGATCGGCTGCCGCGAAATAGACAATGGCCAGTACGATACGATCTCTGCCACCAACTATGCACACGGCGGCGCCATGATGATCTCCCGCGAAGCGATAGAGAAAGTGGGCCTCATGCCGGAAGTGTTTTTCCTTTATTATGAGGAGTTTGACTGGTGCGAGCAATTTAAAAGGAACGGTTACAAGATATATTACCAGCCCAAATCGCTTATTTACCACAAGGAGTCTATGACCACCGGTAAAAACAGCCCTTTAAAAACGTACTTCATTACGAGGAACAGGTTGTTATTTATGAGAAGAAATACAACTATGAAGGGACGTTTGGGTTTTATGTTATATTTTACATTCTTAACGATACCCAAAAATACCCTCCGGTTCCTCTTTAAAAGAGAAGGCATTCACCTGAAAGCTTTTTGGCGGGGCATCTTCTGGAATATCCAACATCTTAAAAAACCTACCGACTTATGTGTGGAATAGCAGGGTTTATTGATTTTTCACAAAAATCAGGTCAGGATACGCTGCAAAAAATGACAGATGTGTTATTGCACCGTGGTCCTAATGACGCAGGTTACGAATGTTATAACAGCAACGGTGCTGTTATAGGGCTCGGCCAGCGCAGGTTATCTATTCTCGATCTTAGCAGCTCCGGTCACCAGCCAATGCACTTTAAGCAATACAGCATGGTGTTCAACGGAGAGATCTATAATTTTAAGGAAATACGCAAAGAACTGGAAGCAAAGGGTTATACCTTCTCTTCCGGTACAGATACAGAAGTGTTGCTGAAGGGCTTTGATTGCTGGCAGGAGAAAGTGATGGACAAATGCATCGGCATGTATGCCTTTGTTATTTTCGATGAACAGAAAGGCGAAGTGTTCATTTGCCGGGACAGGGCAGGGGTAAAACCTTTGTACTACTACTGGCATGAGAACCTCTTCCTGTTTGCTTCTGAACTGAAGAGTTTTGTAGAGCATCCTGCCTTCCATAAAGACATTGATGAAAAGAGTGTTTCCCTTTTCCTGCAATACAGCTATATCCCTGCACCATACACGGTTTACAGGAATACTTATAAACTGAAACCAGGGCATTTCCTCACGCTGAACCTGCAAAAAGCAGAACCCGTAGAAACAGAGTACTGGAACGTGCTGGATGCTTACAAGCAACCGGAAACAAAACTCTCTGAGCGCGATGTGATTGCACATACAGAAGAGCTGATGAAGAGTGCCTATCAATACCGCATGGTATCTGATGTACCGGTAGGTGTGTTCCTGAGTGGCGGATATGACAGCGCCAGTGTGGCCGCTATCCTGCAGGAAGGTTCCGGCAGCCGCATCAAAACCTTCACGATCGGTTACAAGGAAAAGGCATGGGATGAATCTGCGGAAGCAAAGAAAATAGCCCGTCACCTGGGTACGGACCATACAGAATGGATCATTGGCGCTGCGGATGCAAAAGATGTATTACATCAGTTGCCGGAGATCTATGATGAACCTTTTGCGGACAACTCTACGGTGCCCACCACACTGGTGAGCAAACTGGCGAGCAAGGATGTGAAAGTGGTATTGTCTGCAGACGGTGGTGATGAACTGTTTGCCGGATATAATAAGTTTAACCAGGCCATTAAATATACGAGCCAGCTGCCAAGAGCGGTACAATCATTACTGGGTGCAGCAATGAGTGTGATACAACCGGAAGTGATCCCTTACTTTAACAAGCAGTACAACTTTGCTTCCCGGTATGAAAAGATGAAAATGATCTGGCAGGATGGTAAACCGCAACAGGCACTGAAATACATCAGCCAGTACATGACGGAAAGTGAAGCGGCTTATTACATGGGTTCTGCTACGGGCAAGTATAAAACCAACTTTGACCTGAACGGAGAGCTGAGTGCTATCAACGATCCGCTGAATAAATTGCTGGCTATTGACTACCGTACTTTCCTGGTAGATAATAACCTGGTGAAAGTGGACCGTGCTACCATGAGCGTAGGCATTGAAGGCCGCGAACCGATGCTGGACCATCGTTTGCTGGAATTCCTGGCTACCGTGCCGGCAGCGTTGAAAGTGAAAGAGCAAACCAATAAATACATCCTTAAAACGATCGTGCATAAATACATTCCCAAATCTATGATGGACCGCCCTAAACGGCCTTTCATAGCACCTTTGCAGGAATGGTTCAAAGATGATCTGAGAGATCAGATGCAGTATTACCTGGCCCCTGAACGCCTGCAAAAGTCAGGATTGTTCAATGCAACGCATGTACAGGAACTACTGAAGAAATACCTGGATGGGGGTAAGGTAAGCCATCAGAAATTGTGGAATATACTGGTGTTCCAGTTATGGTATGACCGTTGGATCGAAAAGCTGTAACATGGAACAGGGCCGTAAAATAAGAGTATTAGAAACCATCCGCCAGGGTAAGATAGGAGGGGGAGAAAGCCATGTGCTGGACCTCGTGAAATCAATGGACAGCGAATTGTTTGAACCGGTGGTGCTTTCTTTCACAGACGGGCCTATGGTGCAGGCATTAACAGCTATCGGCATACCGGTGTTTGTGATTGCCAGCGAAAAAGCATTTGACATCAGTATCTGGAAGAAAGTACGCCAATTCCTTGCAGATCAAAAGATAGATATTGTACACGTACATGGCACCCGTGCCAATACGAATGTGATGTGGGCGGCGCGCAGATTAGGTTTGCCATTGATCTACACGATCCATGGCTGGTCTTTTCACGATGGATTGAATCCATTGATCAAAAGAGCGCGTATTGCAGCAGAGAAGTTCATTACGCGTAAAGCGCAGGTGAATATCTGTGTATCAGATTCCAATCGGGAAACGGGTATTAAAACCTTTGGCAGGTTTGATTCCGTTGTGATCAAGAATGGTGTGAACCCGGTTAAATTTAATCCCGGTGCGGAATACCCGGATGTGAAAGCGGCTTACGGCATAACAGCAGATCAATTGGTGATCGGTTATATTGCCAGGATGACGCTGCAAAAAGATCCTGTAGGCATGCTGGAAGGTTTCAGCCTCGCGCTGAAGCAGTATCCGCAAATGAAACTGCTGATGATAGGAGAAGGGGAACTGAAAGATGCAGCCCTGGAAGCTGCCCGCAGACTGAACTTAACAGATCACGTGATCTTTGATAACTTCCGCCAGGATGTACCGGCGGTATTAAAAGGGGTGGACATTTACTGCCTGCCTTCCTTATGGGAAGGATTCCCGATAGGTGTGTTGGAAGCAATGGCCATGGGAAAAGCAGTGATTGCCAGCGATGTGGATGGAACGCGCGAAGCAGTGCAGGATGGAGACAATGGATTGCTGGTACCTGCAAAGAACAGCGAAACACTGGCTGCGGCCATTGTGAAACTGGCCAAAGACCAAACCCTGAGAGGACAATTACAACAACGTGCCATGGATACGATACGGAGTAAATACACGGTATCTGGTATGACACGGCAAATTGAGAAAATATATCAACAGCTTTACCACAACTGACATGACACAAGCAACGATCACCTACGAATATGAACGTATCGCGGATATCAAGCGATTGAAATTTATTGCAGAGAACCTCAAGAAAGAAATTCCTGAAAATGGCCGTGTACTGGACGTAGGCTGCGGTAACGGCGTTATCAGCCGCCATCTTGGCCAGTTTGGCTATGATGTGTTAGGCATTGATATCAGCCAGAAAACAATTGATGTAGCCCGCTCTAAGAACACGCTGCCTAATGTGCGCTTTGAAGCCATCAGTGCAGAAGCACTCACAGCAGCAGGGGAGAAGTATGATGCAGTGATCTGCAGCGAAGTGCTGGAGCACCTGGATCATCCTGAAAAATTACTGCGTGTAATATATGATACCATCAAGGATAACGGTTTGCTGGTAGTGACCGTACCCAATGGCGTGGGTCCAAGGGAACTGTGTGTAACAAGGCCTATGCTGAAAGCCAGGAATAACCCCGGTATGTGGAAGTTCCTCAATAAAATAAAGAGCGCGCTTGGGTTTAAAGGTACTACGGTACAATCACAGGCAGATAACCTGGATCACGTACAGTTCTTTACCCGTAAGGATCTGCTGAACCTTGCGCAAACAAACAATTACCAGATCATCAAGTTTGCGAAAACGAATTTTGTGGAAGACGTATTTCCTTTTTCCCTGCTCACCAAGCGGATCAAATTCCTGCAGAAGCTGGATTGTGAAGTAGCGGAGATCCTGCCTATTGGTTTTACCGGCGGATTTAATACGTTGTGGAAGAAAAGAGTCTAGTGTTTTTTTATAATTATACCACAGGGCTGTTCTCGTTAAGAGAACAGCCTTTTTAGTTCTGTGTCAATTTTATCCAGCAAGCCTGGATCTTTATCCATCTCAAATTTTCGTGCAACCAGCCGGTCGCTTTGCAGCATTTTGTCCACGTCTTCCAATCCCAGTGTTTTGGGATGATTTTGTCCTTTTGCGCGATCCTTGCCCCAGTCGATATAATGCAGGTCATAACCAGTTACCGCTTCTTTGTAAGGGCTGCTCATTAAAATGGTCTGGAAGATGAATTCATCAGAACCCCAGGTGAGTTTGAAATAACGCACCAGTTTAGGGCGTTCCCGGATGTAATCCAGCAGGTAATTCACACAATCCTGCGTCAACGTCCACCAGGCAGAACCGGAGTGAATTTTGAGGCCGAATGGCGGTTTGCGTGCGGGCAGTATTTTCGTGAGCAGGCTCGCGAACTTAAACTTGCCGGGGAAGTTATATTCTACCAGGTGATAGTTATCCACCTTGGACATCATGGGTTTTAATTCTTCTTCCGTGATAAGCCCGATGTATTGTTTTTTGTTTGGTTGTGTAAGCGTTTGCCAGATATGATCTGCTGTTTTGATCACATAGTCCTGGCCGCTGAGCATGGTGATATACGTGTAGGAATTACCGGAGTTGCGGGTAGCTTCCATACCGTTCAGCGTGGCCTGCACAATACCCCATCCGGCCCAGGTAACATCCACACGCGGTGTTACGGTATATACCTGTGGCAGGGCAAGTGCGGCAGCATAATCTTCTATGTTGCATTTTGCATCTATGTGTACGAAACAATCAATGCCGGGGTGTTGCAGCTTCGTTAAAAGCCGGTGTAATTGCGCCGGTTGCTTATGCGCCAGGATGATGAACGCTATTCTCATAAATTAGGTATGCTTGAGTTTGAAGGCTTTTCCTACCAGTACTTTAAACTCCATCCAGCCGTAATGCCAGAGGTCTTTCAGGTGCACGGACATATGTTTTTTCATCACATAGTAACCATATCCGACAGCAAAGAGGATGTGCAGTATGGTAGCCAGTGCTACTGAAATAATATTGGGGAAGATCCATACCAGTACCACCGCAAAGATGGCGTTGAGGATCATTTTCAGTATGTTCTTGTAGAAGTTCACATGCGCCAGGCCCATCATATCCAGCGTAACACCGTTGAAGCGATCCAGCGGCCAGAGGATGGCGCTGATCAGTGTGATCCGTACTACGGCGGCTGAGCCCAGGTAATTACTTTTTGCCAGGATAACGATCAGCGGTTCCGTAAAGATCAGCATGAAGATGATAGCAGGCAGGATCAGTAAGGTAACGGTGCCGGTGTACCTGCAGAAGGCAATGGCTACGGCTTGTTTATCACCCCGGTTGGCAGCAGCGGATAAAGTTGGCTGTGCCGTGGCTACAAAACTCCGGAGGAGGATCTCAATCACTTCCATGAATTTCTGAGGGATGGCGAAAAGTGCTACCTGTGCGGCCCCCAGCATTTTAAGGATGACGAAGTTATTGGTGTTATTGATCAGGGAGGAAGATACCATGCTGCCAATGATCAGCCGGCCAAACCGGTAAAGTTCCAGCGCATGTTCCCTGGTGCGGTAAACAATGTTGCGGATGCCTGTCCATTTCATCAGCAGGCAATACACGCTGGAGATGACCATGGAGGTGCTGTATGCATATAACACATTGGGGAGCGATACCATGTTAAACCACCATAGCAATGCAAGGAGCACTACGAAAGAACCATTCTGCGCCACCCTGATATATACGATCTTATTAAAACGGTTCTCTGCCTGTAAAACCCATGTGGCAAAATTCATGGGCAGCGATAATAAGGTAAGGATACCTAACCATGGAATGAACATACGCCATGTATCGTCCATGAAAGAATACGTTACAAAATATGCAGCAAAGCCAAGCACCACATATGCGCCAGTGATGAGCAAAGATACATGCCAGGCCGCGCCGGACACTTTGCGGGCAGTTTCCATATCAGCGCCCGCATAAAACTTGATCACACCGGATTGCAGCAGGCCGGTGCGGATCTGATCGAGGATATTATAGTTATTGGTGAATATTACCCACAGGCCAAATTCTTTCAGGTCTATTTTACCGGATGCATCATCCCGGCCCAGGATCCTTACAATGATCCAAAAAGAAAAGAGGTTGAAAAATGCAGAAACCAGATTGCCTAACAACGATGAAAATTGCTTATTCCTGGTCAGGGATAAAAGCCTTGATATCATATGTGATTATTAGATAAATTAAATTTTATTACAATGATCTGGTTTCTAGCAGGATATCGATTAAAAACAAATGGAACGAGGTTAATTCAGGATGCAAGTTTATTAAATTATAAATTAAATAAGTGGAAAATGTACGTTAATATTAATAACTGATACATTATCAGCTGCGTACGAAAAGAATAATAAATAATTTATTATTAAAGCTAATAGATATTTATTTTTTTAACATCTGTATTGGATAAATTTTCTTTTATTTGTAAACAAGTATAAGTACGTGCATTAGGCTAAGAGGAATAGAGGGGTGATTAAGACACAAGGCAAGGGGTCCGGTTCGGACCAGACAAAAATCCATACTAGAAAAACCAAATTATTGTGAAGAAATTCTATCAGATAAGGGGATGGTGTGTCCGCTGTCTCTGCTATTTATCCTTTATATCTCTCAGCTTGCAGGCCAACGCCCAGCAAGTTCCAAAAACTATCCCCGCCGGGGCTCCGGTACATAATCTCGCAGGTTATTACGAATCCCTGCCGGCTGACTACGCCACTACTACCAAAAAATATCCCGTTATAATATTTGCGCATGGTGTGGGTGAACTGGCTGGTGCTAACATGACCACTCCCTTATCAGCAGTATTGCAGAATGGTCCTCCCAAGTTGATCAACCAGGGTAAATTCCCTGCTTCCTTTACCAGTAACGGACAATCTTTTTCCTTTATCGTCATCTCTCCGCAGTTTAAAACATGGCCTGGTGGCAATGATGTACATGAATTACTGGCTTATCTGAAAACAATCTACCGTATTGATGAGAGCAGGGTGTACATGACTGGACTGAGTATGGGTGGCGGTGTTGCATGGGGTGTTATTTCTGAGAATACAGAGAAAGCGAAGATGTTTGCTGCTGCTGTAGTAGTGTGTGGTGCCTGGAATCCTAATGATGCACCCAGAACGCCGAGTTTACAGGCTAATATCGCCAGCATTAACATGCCGGTATTTGCTTTCCATAATGACAAGGACCCAACAGTACCTGTACAATATTCGCATGATTGGGTGAATGGGATCAATGCTGCCGGTGGTAATCCAAAAGCATTGATAACGATATTCAGCAGTGGTTCTCATGATGCCTGGAGTAAAACATACGATCCTAATTATAAAGATCCTCAAACAGGATTGAACGTATATGAGTGGATGTTGCAGTATACGAGGGGAACGGTGGTACAGCCACCGCCGCCGCCTCCACCACCACCTCCGGGCAATAAACGCATCACTGTTAATCCTTCTTCCACCAACATTATTTATTACGATAACGCCATGACCCAGTTAGGGGTAACGGCAGGAGATACTTTGTGTATCCCTCCGGGTGATTATGAGTATATCCATTTTGGAAGACTGCTGGGCACTGAAGCGAAACCTATTATCATCACTAACTGCGGAGGACTTGTAAGAGCAGGTGTGAACAGCTCTGCCACTGCTGCAAGTTTTGTATTAAGTACGTGTAAATATTTTAAAGTAGAAGGTAACGGCGCTGCCGGTATTGAATATGGTTTTGATGTGAATGGTACCAACAAGAACGGCATGAAAATGTTCGGCATGTTCTTCGGTAATGGTACTTCTGATTTTGATGTGCACCATGCTTACATTCATGATGCAGGTATGTTCCTGCAGGCTAAAACCCTGCAAACCTGCGCCCATCCTGAATGGCTGGATGGCAGCTTCACCATGAAGAATGTAAAGATCCACGATCTGATGTGCCGCAACTCTGCATGGGAAGGTTTTTATATCGGTAACACACATTATCTCTATACAGAAGGTAGTTGTGTGGATATGAAATCACATCTCATCGAGAATCTTTCTGTTTATAATAACAACCTGGAAAATATGGGCAGTGATGGTATCCAGATATCCACTGCTTATAATGGTGACAACAGGGTTTATAACAATCGCGTTGTTAATTATGCCATGGCCCGCAACTCTGCACACGGCTATGGCATTTTGTCGGGCGGAGGCAGCAGCCTCCGTATCTATAGCAATTTTGTGAGTAAGGGATATAATTCCGGTATTGAAATTTTTGGTTCCGGGATTAACTATGTGTACAACAACGTAGTAACGGATATTCATTATGAAGGGATCAATGTGGCGGATAAACCTCTGTTTGATCCGGCCACTGCTTACATCTATAATAACACGATCTATAATACCGGTGTGAATGGTATTAAGGTCTATGGTTATGAAACTAAACTGGGTCATAAGATCTATAATAACGTAGTAGTAGCTCCCGGCACACAATGGGATGATCCTATGACGGGTTATTATGTGAAAGGCGCGCAGCCTATCCTCTATGATTTCAAGAACAACGTGAATTTCAAAACGCTGGAGGAAGGTAAGTTCGTGAACCCGCTGGCGGGAGATTTCAGGTTGCAGACAGGTTCCGGTGCTATAGACGTTGGCAGGAACATGGCTGATCTTGCTTTAACCAATGACTTTGATGGCAAAGCCCGGCCCGTGAATAATTCTTTTGATGCCGGTGCATTCGAATTCAACGGCAGTGCTGCTCCTTTACCTGTTGCCAATGCCGGCGCAGATAAGATGCTGGTACCTGCTGATAATTATACGACCACATTAGATGGCAGCGCTTCCTCCGGTACGATTGCCACTTATGCATGGAAGAAAGTGAGCGGCCCTGCAGCTACGATTGCTACAGCTAACGGTGCAAGTACGCAACTGACCGGTTTGAAAGTAGGCTCTTATGTATTTGAACTGAAAGTAACAGATAATGCCGGTCTTTCTTCAACAGACCTGGTAACAGTGAATGTACTGGCTGCAGCCAACAAACCGCCTGTATCTGATGCAGGTACGAATGTTACGCTGGTACTGCCTTCCAATAGCACACAATTAACGGGTAGTTTTTCCCTTGATCCGGATGGGGTGATCGTAAGTTATCTATGGAAGCAGGTAGCTGGCCCGGTATCCGGAACAATTGATGACATCACCGCCAGCAATGCCATTGTATCAGGCCTTGCGGATGGTGTATATGTATATGAGCTCACGGTTACAGACAACGGTGGCCTCACCAATGCCAAACAGGTGACGGTTACAGTGCAGGGCGCGAGCGCCAATAAACCGCCCGTTGCCAGTGCAGGTGCAGACGTATCTATTACGCTGCCCGTTACTACTGCACAACTGGATGGTTCTGCTTCTGCTGATCCCGATGGAACAATTACCAATTATACCTGGACGAAGATCAGCGGCCCTGCTGCCGGTGTTATCACTACAGGTACAGCTAATAAGACAACTGTTACCGGCTTAACCATAGCCGGTGAATATGTATATGAACTAAGCGTGAAAGATAATGGCGGTACCAGTGCTACAGACCAGGTGAAGGTGACGGTATTGGCCGCGGCCAACAAACTGCCGGTTGCCAATGCAGGTACGAATGTGACCATCACACTGCCTGTGAACACTGCACAGCTGGATGGTTCTGCTTCTGCTGACCCGGATGGTACGATCAGTACTTATGCCTGGACGAAGCTGAGCGGCCCTGCTGCCGGTGCTATCACCACAGCCGCTGCCAATAAAACGGCGGTAACTGGTTTAACGCTTGAAGGTGATTATGTGTACGAATTAAAGGTGACGGATAATGGTGGTGCTACTGCTACTTCCCAGGTGAAGATCACGGTAGCAGCAGCTGCGGCTAATAAGCCACCGGTTGCCAATGCCGGAGCAGATGTAACTGTTACACTCCCTGCCAGCACCGCACAGCTGGACGGATCTGCTTCTGTTGATCCGGATGGCACTATTACCAATTACACCTGGACTAAAATAAGTGGTCCTGCCGGTGGTGCTATCACTACGGCCAATGCTAATAAAACAACGATCACAGGTTTAACCCTTGCGGGTGAATATGTATACGAATTAGGGGTGAAGGATAACAGTGGTACTACTGTTACAGACCAGGTAAAAGTGGTGGTAATAGTAGGAGGGGCTAATCAGCCACCTGTAGCCAGAGCAGGGATCAATACCAGCATCACCCTGCCGGTGAGCAGTGTTGAACTGGATGGTTCTACTTCATCTGATCCTGATGGCACTATTGCTACTTATTCCTGGAAAAAACTGGGTGGCCCTGCCAGCGGCACTATTACTACTGTCACTGCCAGCAAAACAACGGTAACAGGGTATACGCTGGATGGTGTGTATGTGTATGAACTGACTGTGACTGATAACCTGGGGCTGAGTACTTCCAGCAATGTTACGATCACGGTGAATGCGGCTACCAACAAAAAACCGGTTTCCAACGCAGGTGCTGATATTACGATCACCCAGCCTGTAAGTAATGTACAATTAGATGGATCTGCATCTTCTGACCCGGATGGCACGATCAGCAAGTATACCTGGACGAAAATAAGCGGCCCGGCAGCAGGTGCTATCGCTAACGCAGCCTCCAGCAAAACGGCTGTGACCGGTTTAACACTTGCAGGGGATTATTTGTACCAGTTAGAAGTGATAGATAACTCAGGTGCGAGAGAAACAGACTATGTGAAGGTGACGGTATTGCCTGGTGTAAATCAGCTGCCGATCGTGTATGCAGGCCCGGATGTGAGCATTACACTGCCGGTTAACAGCGCGCAGGTGGATGGCTCTCTTTCTTACGATCCGGATGGTACTATTGCCACCTGGGCCTGGAGGAAACTGAGTGGACCGAACGCAGGTGTTATCACTACGGCGGCTGCCAGCAAAACAACGATCACAGGTTTAACCCTTGCGGGTGAATATGTATACGAATTAAGTGTGAAGGACGACAGAGGTGCTACCGTTACAGACCTGGTAACAGTGGTTGTAGTAGCAGGCGGTGCAAACAAGCCCCCTGTGGCCAGAGCAGGCGTGAATGCCAGCATCACATTGCCGGTGAACAGCGTACAACTGGATGGCAGTACTTCTTCTGATCCGGATGGCACCATTGCTGCTTATTCCTGGAAAAAACTGGGTGGGCCTGCCAGCGGTAACATCACGGTTACCAATGCCAGCAAAACAACGGTAACAGGGTATACACTGGAAGGGGTATATGTGTATGAACTCACGGTAACAGATAACCAGGGATTAAGTGCATCCAGCAATATTACGATCACTGTGAATGCGGCTATACAGAATAAACCACCGGTGGCACAAACCAGCGGAGATGTGAACATTACTGCTCCGGCTAATTCCGCCACTGTAGATGGTAGTTCTTCTGTAGACCTTGACGGTACTATTGTATCTTATGCATGGAAACAATTAAGTGGTCCTGTTACAGCAACCATTGCGTCTCCTGCGGCTGCGAAAACGAATATCACGAACCTCACGGCTGTTGGTCAATATGTGTATGAACTCACTGTAAAAGATAATAACAACGCTACCAGTTCCGTACAGGTAAAAGTAGTGGTGAACTCTGCGGCTAATAAACTGCCTACTGCCAGGGTGAATGGTAGTCTCACCATCATTCTGCCGGTAACAGGTACTTCTCTTGACGGTAGTTCTTCTACTGATGAAGATGGTATGATCACCAGTTACAGCTGGAAGAAGATAAGCGGCCCTGCAGGTGCTGTAGGTTCGCCGAACGCCATGAGTACGGCTATTACGGACCTTACTGTAGAAGGGCAATATGTGTTTGAACTAACGGTAACGGATAATTCAAATGCTACGGCTACTGCAAGAGTAACGATCACCGTATTGCCGGTACAATCTGCTGAAAACAAACCGCCGGTAGCTGTTACGCAGGGAGACCTGGAGATAGCACTGCCAACGAATATGATCACTGCTAACGGTGCAGGGTCTTATGACACTGATGGAACGATCAGCACTTACGAATGGATCCAGCTTTCCGGACCTAATAACAGCCTTGTGTGGGATGCGCAAAAATCACAGACGAATATTACCGGCCTGATCGCGGGAGAATACCTCTTCCAGCTGGCGGTAACGGATAATAAAGGCAGCAAATCACTTTCCTCTTTCAAAGTGGTGGTTGTGGATGACAACACCGCGGCTAAGGATGATTCCAGCAGCCTGACGCCTAATCCGGCCAGTAGTTTTGCAAGGCTGACGCTTTACAGGAAAGGAACACATAAGGTGACGATAGAGATCTATGATATGAGTGGCAAACTGAAGAAACAAATGACCACTAACTTCATAGACAGGTTACAGGAAGATATTCCGGTGAACGAATTACCAAGTGGTCAATACATCCTGAATGTGGTGGGAACGACAGAGTTTAAACGATGGTCGAAACAGTTTATAAAGATCGGACACTAGCTAAGAAATAAATAAGCGGGACCTAATGGGTCCCGCTTATTGCTTTATAAATACCTTCTACTGAATTCTCCCAGGTGTGTGATCGTGCAAATGCGATCCTCGCCGCTGTTAGCCTGGGATCATTTTCCTGCAGGGCCTTTTCTATCAAGGGCACATATTCTTCTACGGACTTTGCCAGGTGCACATAACCTTCAAACAGTTCCATTGTTTTGGTAGCGGTGGCTACAGAAGGTTTACCCATGGCCAGGTACTCATCTATCTTTAAAGGATAATTACCGATGGTGATGGGGTTCACTAACTGCGGGTTGAGGCATACATCAAAATGCTGCAGGAAAGCGGGCAATGCAGCCATATCTTTCCGCCCCAGGAAATGAACATTGGGTTGCTGGTGCAAAGCGGATTGCTGGAACACTTCGTCTTCCGGGCCTACCAGTATCACGTTCCAATCCGGCCGCTGCTGACTGATATACATGAGGATGGCTGGATCTATGCGCATGGCTGTTAAAGCCCCTACATACCCGATCACCGGGCCTTTGAGTCCTTCGAGTTCAGCGGGTTTTTCCAAGGCTATTGCGGGATCGAATAAACGGAGGTCACAGCCCTGGCCTACATAGTGGCTGTTCTTATTATACTGTTTCAGCATATCCGTGAGGTAGAGGGAATTGGCTACGGCCACGTCTGCTTTGGCAATGTGTTTCGGTTCCAGGGTGGCACCATGTTTTTTCCAGAAATCCATGGCCACCAGGTTATCCCGGCTATAGTAAATGTATTGGGCGGGTTTTAAGAATTCTTTCAGGTAATAACCGCGGTAGATATCATTGTCGTTGAAAAGGAGGATGTCCTTAAAGCCCAGTTGATCCACGGCTTCCTGTATATCTTTGGCAAATCTTTTATTATTGATCCGGTTGCCCAGCATGAAGGCGCCGGTGAAAGGCAGCCAGCTGATGGATTCCAATATCCGTTTGGGGTAGAGGTTCCAGAAATTCTCCTGTACTTTCAGCAGGTTTTCTCCTTTTCCTTTTGAGATCTGTATATGTTCTGCAATGTCCGGGTCTTTGCTGCTCAGCAATACCGTACGGCGGTCTAATGCTGAATTTACGTATAACACCCTATTGTGACGGGAAAACTCCAGCGCAATGTTCTTGCAGTTACTGCCTATTTTGGTATACCAGGGTTGTAAACCTACAATTACAATGTCTCTGTTCTGAATAATCATAAAGTTGGAAGGATGGGGAAAATTAAGGCACAAATGTAAGCAAATATAATTTTCTTAACTTTCCAATATTATGGCAGAAGAAACGATTGAAGTCCGCCCACTGACGGCGGAGGATTACATGGACCTGAAAGAGTCCATGGTGTCCGCATATGCAGATATGCAGGGCAGTTACTGGCGCGAGGGCACTATTCAGCGGCTGATCACACTGTTCCCGGAAGGGCAGATAGCCGTTGCCGTAAACGGGAAAGTGGTAGGCTGTGCATTATCTATCATTGTGGATTATGAGAAGTATGGGGATGATCACACGTATGAGCAAATTACGGGTCATTATACATTCAGCACGCATAATCCCAAAGGGGATACATTATATGGCATTGAGGTTTTTGTGAATCCTGATTACCGGGGCAAACGTCTTGCACGCAGGTTGTACGATGCCCGTAAAGTGTTGTGCGAGCATTTAAACCTGGAAGGTATTGTAGCGGGCGGCCGCATTCCCAATTATGAGAAGTATGCAGAGCAGCTGACGCCCAGGGATTATATTGAGAAAGTGCGGGACAAAGAGATCTATGATCCTACACTTACTTTCCAGTTCTCCAATGATTTCATCGTAAAGAAGATCCTTCGTAATTACCTCCCTATGGATGAGGCCTCCAAAGGCTTTGCTACTTTGCTGCAATGGTTCAATATCTATTATGAGAAAGACCAGGATACCATCCGTTATAATAAATCCACGGTACGCATTGGCCTGGTGCAATGGCAGATGCGCGACTATAATGGTATGGATGGATTGCTGCAGCAGGTGGAGTTTTTTGTAGATGCGGTGAGTGATTACCAGGCGGATTTTGTGGTATTCCCTGAATTCTTCAATGCGCCACTGATGCTGGAGTTCAACCAGCTGGGCCCGGCAGCGGCCATCCGCGGGCTGGCTAAATATACAGAAGGATTGCGGGAACAATTTTCAAAATGGGCCGTATCCTATAACGTGAATATCATTACAGGCACCATGCCTATTGTGATAGACGAGCAGTTGTATAATATCGCTTATCTCTGCCGCAGGGATGGTACCTGGGACCACTATATCAAAATACATCCAACGCCCAGTGAGATCAGTGCATGGGGAATGAAAGGCGGGAATGATATTCATGTGTTTGATACGGATTGCGGTAAGGTAGGCATCCTGATCTGTTATGATGTGGAGTTCCCTGAACTGGGCCGCATCCTGGCGAAAGAAGGGATGCAGATCCTGTTTGTTCCTTTCCTCACGGATACGCAGAATGGTTATAACCGGGTGCGGTTCTGTGCGCAGGCCAGGGCTATCGAAAATGAATGTTACGTGGCGCTTGCCGGTTGTGTAGGGAACCTGCCGAGGGTTACCAATATGGACCTGCAATATGCGCAGTCTGCGGTGCTTACACCTTCTGATTTTGCATTTCCGGTAACAGGGGTGAAAGCAGATGCCACACCTAACACAGAAATGATCGTAGTGGCGGATGTGGACCTGGTGTTATTAAAAGAGCTGCATGCTTTCGGAAGCGTACAAACGCTGAAGGATATGCGGCATGATCTCTATGAAGTAGTATTAAAGAAAAAAGAAGACAATGCATGATCATATTATCAACCTGGCGTTGCAGATCCTGCCGCAGGTAGCAGCGGATAAAGTATACGCTGTTGTAGACGAAGCGATTGCCGTGATCCATAACTCCGGCGTGAAATACAGGGTGTGTCCGTTTGAGACCGTGATGGAAGGCACCTACGATCAGTTGATGGAAGTAGTGAAGCAGGCACAGGAGGTGTGTTTTAAGGCCGGTGCGGGGCAGATACTGGTGTTTATTAAGATACAGAACAATAGTGGGGGAGATGTGAGTATTGAGGATAAGACGGGGAAATATGATTAGATAAAAAAGGGGGATGTTTCGATTAGAACATCCCCCTTTTTTTTTAAGATTTTATTCCTCCAAACACGAGGTAAGCCATACCCAGCGTAACGAGTATATTGAACACCTGCGCAATGATGAATGCCATAGCAGGCCGCCCGTTCTCCATTTTGAAGATATCTGTGAACTTTGTTTCCAGGCCTATGCAGGCAAATGCCAGTGCAAAGAAACAGGTTTGCAGGTCTTTGATGTTTCCTTTCACTTCTTTCACTAACGTGCCCGGTAATCCGAAAGAGAAGAGGAGAGACACGAGTATAAAGCCCAGCACAAATTTCGGGAAGCGGTCCCAGATGGTACGTAAGGTAGGCTTCGGCTGGTTGAGTTCTTTTTTGGAATAGGACCACCATACAGAAATAAAGAAAGCTGCCAGCCCGAGTAATACGTTCTGTGAGAACTTCACCAGTGTGGCATATTTCAATGCTTCTTCTCCCAGCATGGTACCTGCTGCTACCACCGCACCGGAGGTGTCAATGGTGCCACCCAGCCATGCACCTGCTACGGCAGGGGACATGCCCATCCAGATAGCTACATAGGGCATGAAGATCATCATGGGAATAGCCACGATCAATACGAGTGAGATCACGTGGGAGAGTTTCTTGTTATCTCCTTCAATGGCACCGGAAGTAGCAATAGCTGCAGATACGCCGCAGATAGATACGGCGCTGGAGATCATCATCCTGAATTCATCATCCAGTTTGAATTGTTTGCATAACCAGAAGGTGAAATACCAAACGGTGAATACCACCACTACGGATTGCAGTACGCCTAATCCGCCGCCTTTAATTAACTCCTGGAAGATGATGCCGGAACCCAGTAATACCAATCCTGTTTTGATGAACAGTTCTGTTTGTAATACAGGTCTTAACCACTCCGGCACACCAAGCACATTGCTGATGAACAGGCCCAGCAGCAGACTGAACAACACGATCTCAATGCCCAGGTCTTTCACGGCCACATTGCCGGTGAATACCTGTGCGAACATAGAGATGGCCATGATAGCTACGAGACCAATGATCAACCGGATACTGATGCGTTTGCCACTCAGCAGGAATGCGATGAGAAGGCTGCCTAATACCCATAGGAACAGGCCACCTGTTTTTAGAAGGTTACTGGTGTCTGAAAGTTTTGCCAGGAGTGAGTTACCGTCATTCCATTCAAATTTTGGCATAGCGGGATGGAGCCCGGCGCAGATCAGTGCAATGCTGGCGAATGCCAGTATCACGGCAATCCAGTCCTCATGTAATGTTTTCTTTTGGTTCATTCTTTAGTAATATGATGGTGATACCTGGTGGTCTGTTTAATGAAAGAAGATATACCCGATAATGATGGCGGCGATAACGCCAACCACATCAGCGATCAATCCGCAGGCGAGGGCATGCCTTGTTTTTTTGATGTTCACGGATCCGAAGTACAATGCAAGGATGTAGAAGGTGGTTTCTGTAGAGCCTTGCATGATGCAGCTTAGCCGGCCAACAAATGTATCTACACCATAGGTTTCCATGGTGCTGATCATAAGGGCGCGTGCGCCGCCGCCGCTGAAGGTTTTCATGATCCCTACCGGTAATGCGGGTACGAAATCCGTATTGAATCCCATCCATGCTACTACAATGCCAATGCCATCTGTTATAAAGTTGAGGCAGCCGGTTACACGGAAGATAGCAATACCTACGAGGATACCCACGAGATAGGGGATGATCATTACGGCGGTGGTAAAACCTTCCTTTGCGCCTTCTATAAAGGCATCGTATACATTGATCTTTTTAATGAACCCCAGCACAAGGAAGGAAATGATCACAGAAAAGATCAGTATGCCACCGATCATGGCTGTATTGGTGGCTATCTGCTCCGATGGCATATTGCGCATCCACAGATATAACAGGTACATGAGGCCTATAAACCCACCTATAAAAACAAATACCGGTAAACGGAACAGGTTGATGCGCTGATACATGGCTACCGCTAACATGCCCGATAAAAAAGAGATGAAGGTACCTATCATGGTGGGAATGAAGATATCTGCAGGATTAGCGGCGCCCATCGTTAACCGCACTGCCATCACAGAAGTGGGGATGATGGTAAGCCCGGCTGTATTCAGTACCAGGAACATGATCTGTGCATTGCTGGCGGTATCTTTATCCGGATTAACATCCTGCAATTGTTTCATGGCTTT
This sequence comes from Chitinophaga sp. SYP-B3965, assembly GCF_009647655.1. GTDB lineage: Bacteria > Bacteroidota > Bacteroidia > Chitinophagales > Chitinophagaceae > Chitinophaga. The sequence goes on from NZ_WJFD01000001.1 coordinate 1,170,128, forward strand.
GAGTCCCATAGGGGTAGCTGCATTATCCAGCCCCAGCATATTGGCGGAAAAATTCATGACCACAGAACCCATGGCGGGGTCTTTTGGCGGGATCTGCGGGAACAGTTTAGAGAAGAGCGGGCTTACGAAGCGGGCAAACTTTTCAATCATACCTGCCTTTTCACCGATCTTCATAATGCCTAACCAGAAGGTCATTACACCGGTTAAACCGATGGCTATTTCAGCGCCTGTTTTACCACTTTTAAACAGTTCCTCCGTCATCTGCCCAAAGATCTGGGTATCCCCTAAAACGACTAATTTGAATAATGCTACGATAAAAGCAATCACAAAGAAGCCGATCCATACATAGTTTAAAGCCATAATATCTGGTTTGTTTAGAACCGGTTTAGCATCATTTTCAATCAGTTACGAATTAACACAAAGCTAACCGGGAGCCAAAATAGTAAATTTTAACACGCTATTACTCGTTGAGATGCACTATCTTTGCGCAAATTTTTTTAAGAAATGGCTTTGCAAGCAGGAATTGTAGGATTACCGAACGTAGGAAAGTCCACTTTATTTAACGCTGTATCCAACAGCGCGAAGGCGCAAGCCAGCAACTATCGTTTTTGTACTATCGAGCCGAACGTAGGCCTGGTGGATGTTCCGGATCATCGGATCTCAAAACTGGAAGAGCTGGTGAAGCCTAACCGTACCGTTCCCACAACGATGGAGTTTGTAGATATTGCCGGCCTCGTAAAAGGCGCCAGCAAAGGGGAAGGTTTAGGAAATAAATTCCTGGCCAACATCCGCGAAGTAGATGCGATCGTACACGTGATCCGCTGTTTTGAAGATGAGAACATCCTCCGGGAAGAAGGACCGATCAATCCTGTGGGCGATAAAGACATCATTGATACGGAACTGCAGCTGAAAGACCTGGAAAGTGTGGAGAAGAAAGTAGCACGTACTGAAAAGATGGCCCGCACCGGTGGCGATCCTAAAGCGAAAGTAGAATTTGAAATACTGAAACGTTGCCAGGAGCACCTCGAGAAAGGAAGGAACATCCGCGAACTGGGCTTGTCCAAAGAAGAAAAGGTAGCTATTGCAGACCTGTTCTTACTCACGGAAAAGCCGGTGTTATATGTAGCCAATGTGGATGAAGCATCACTGCATACGGGCAACAAATTCTCTAAAGCACTGGAAGAAGCAGTGAAAGCGGAGAATGCACAGGTGATCATCATGAACAACTCTATTGAAGCACAGATCACCGAACTGGAAGATCCTGCAGATAAAGAATTGTTCTTTGCTGAATACGGTCTTACAGAACCGGGCCTGAACCGCCTGATCCGTTCTGCTTACAAATTGCTGGACCTGATCACTTACTTTACTGCCGGTGTGCAGGAAGTACGTGCATGGACCATTCATACAGGCTGGAAAGCACCGCAGGCTGCGAGTGTGATCCACACTGATTTTGAGAAAGGATTCATTAAAGCAGAAGTGATCTCTTATGATGACTATGTGAAGTTTGGCTCTGAAGCTGCTGCCCGCGATAATGGCCGTTTACGCATTGAAGGAAAAGAATACGTGGTGAGCGACGGAGATGTGATGCATTTCCGCTTCAACGTATAGACAAAGATACCCATGAGCAATCATGAGGGTTACAACAAATCAGAAGGCCTCCCGGAAATCCGGGGGGCCTTCGCTATTATGGCATTAAGCAAGTGTAAGCTAGAGATTATAACCAATGGACGCATAATATTGTGCGCCAACGGATGGGTTGCCCCATGACTGAATGTAAACGTTCTGCGTAAGGTTGGCAGCACCTATTTTCACGGTCACCTTAGGTTTGGGGAACAGTTTGCTCACCTGTGCATCCAGTGTACCGTAGGAAGGAATTTCTGCCATGTTCATTGCATTTACAGCAGGGCCTACGAAGGAAGAAGACCAGATGAAGCTATCCTGCCATCTCCAGGTAACGTTGAAGCTGAAGAAAGATCTGGCGATGTTCCGGTTGCCGACATAGATATTATACCGCACTTTAGGTGTATTATACATGGCCTTGAAACTGCCCAGGTCTTTTTCATTGCTGAGTTCGTTATAAGATACGTTAGCACCCACCACGAATTGTTGCGGGAGATTGTAATCCAATCCCAGCGCCCATCCCCATGACTTGATGTCTTTTTCATAATTCACGGGGATAGAATAGATATTCCGTGTGGTAGCACTGGTGGGCTGCACCAGGATCTGTGTACCGTTGAAGTTCTTGAAAGTATTGGTGTATATGTAAGCATCTATCACCAGTTTATTAGCGATGAGGGCTTTGTATCCCAACTCAAACGCTACTATCTTTTCAGGTTTGAATTCTCTGAAAGTATATTGTTGCGGAGCGCCTGCCTGTACGGATTCCAGTGTATATACCGGGCCTGTATTGAGGCCATATCTTTCGCGCAGGAATGGCAAACCACCTATGAGCCTTGCCTGTGGCGTGAGCAGATCTATGTATTGATCCTGGCAATGCGGGATGCGGAAACCTGTCTGATAAGAAGCGCGGAGATTATGTGTCTGGAGGAAAGTATATACAGCAGAAAGGCGGGGGCTGAACTGACCGGCGAAGTTTTCGTTCTTATCATATCTCAAGGCGCCGGTAACCTTCAGGTGATCCATCAGTAATCTTTTACCTACCTGCACGTATCCACCATATTCCTGGATCTTGAATTCTTCTCCGTTATCATCTTTTGCGAAGATGGTACCGTCTGAATTAAGATCATAAGTCCTGTAATTTCCGCCCACCATCAGTTCCATAAAGGAGATCTGGTTCTTGAAATTGTACATGAACTCTGCCTGGTAGAGATTGGTTTTATCGTTGAATTTAGCACCAACGCCGGTTGCATCGCCGGGGATGGATTTGTCTTTTACTTTTTGTGCAGCGGCATCAAACTCTGGTGTACCGGGTAATAAACGGCCCTGATCTGCTGCAGCTCTTCCTGCAGCGTGGTAGCTGGCTGCACCGCCCTGAGCGGCAGCTGTTGCTGCGGCAAAAGCAGCGGCGGGGCCTTGCCCTATTTGCTGCTGGAATACCGTGCTGAAGGTGGTTAAAGCACCACCGGCATAAGTACCGAAATATTGGGGGAACCAGGTAGTGCTGGGTTTCCAGGCTTCATTGATACCGGCGCCTAAAGTACCGATAGCATAAGAATCTCCGGAACGTTCCTGCGTAGTATAACCACGTACATAGAAGTTATCAGCACGCAGTTCTATTTTGTATTGCCCCATCTTGAAGTTCTTGATGGAGTAACGGTCTGCGCCGGTATATACAGTAGTACCTGTACCATAACTTCCCTGCCCCAGTAACTCCAGGTTGCTGTTGAATTTATAGTGCAGGGCTACATTTACTTTCAGGTTCTTGGTATCATAATCTGCGAGGTTACGTTCAGCGTAACCCGTGCGGGAAACATAAGCGTTGTTGGAATCCGGCATGATGGCATTGAAGATCTGATCACGTGTGATGAGCCCGCCGGTAGCAGCAGAGAGCTGTGCAATACCATTACCGAGCGCATTACCGGTTGTCATAGCAGCAGGGCGTAAGGACCCTTTCATGTTTATATTCGTTTCATCACCGTAAGTGTTCACGCCATTGTAACCGGGGTTGGCAGTGTGACCGGTGTTGCTGAGTTTGCTGCCGTTGAGCAGGCTCTGGTCGCGGATATCATATGCCTGCCAGTCGTCTGCTTTCACATAACCCAGGTTGATCTTAAAGGCAAATTTATCATTGAAGGCTTTGGCATAACGGATGGACACATCGTAGTATCCTGTGCTGCTGTTGGTTCTGCCGGATTCATTGAGCAGGCCGCTTTTGATGTTGGCGCTGAGGCCCTGGTACTGGAAAGGGCTTTTACTGTTCAATAATACAATACCATTCAGGGCATTGGGTCCGTATAGGGCAGAAGCTGCACCGGGCAATACTTCCACATTATCCATATCCAGTTCCGTGATCCCTACAATGTTACCTACAGAGAAGTTGAGACCGGGCGCCTGGTTATCCATTCCATCTATTAACTGCAACATCCGGGTATTACCATTGCTGTTGAAACCGCGGGTGTTAACGGATTTAAAGGTGAGGCTCTGTGTGCTCATTTCCACGCCTTTCATATTGGCCAGCGCATCATAGAAAGAAGGAGCAGGCGTGGCTTTGATGGCCCGGATGTCCAGCTTTTCAATAGATACAGGCGATTGAAGGATACTTTCCGCCACCCTGCTGGCAGACACCACTACCTCTTTCCCCAGGATCTCCGTGGAAGAGAGTTGTATGTTCACATTCACGGAAGCGTCTGTTACAGTGGCTTCTTCCGGTTTGTACCCTACGGAAGAGAACTGCAGGGTAACCGGCAGGGAGTGCCCGGTGGTGAATTTGAAACCGCCGTTGGCATCCGTAATAGCACCGGAAGTGGCTCCTTTTACAGACACAGAAACGCCCGGCAAGCCTTTGCCTGTGGTGGCATCAACTACAGATCCGGAAATAGTGTGGCTGTTTTGGGAGAAGGCTGTCTGGCATAAAAAAATAAACATAACAATGAACCATGCTTGCCTGGGTAGATAGCAATTCATAAAGTGAGAATTTAATGAGGATTTGGCTGACCTTAATTACTGTTTACTATGTGACCTTATTATTTACATATGATGAATGACATTGGGCTAAATCGTCGACATTACTTTATAGAGAGAAGTTAAGGGTTTTTTGGATAAATGAAAAGTTTTCTATTAATAGATTGATTAACAGATGGTTATTTTTGTGCCAGGAATGCGGCGAGGATGAGTTATTTCTGTGCCAGGAAGGCAGCGAGGATAAGCCCTATTTTTTCAAACTCGATCAGGAAGCCATCGTGACCGTAGGGGGAGTCTATCTCATGGTAAACGGTGTTATGCATATGTTTGGCCAGCAGCAGCTGTTCTTCCGGGGGGCAAAGGATATCGCTGGCGATGCCTATGAGCAGGGTTTGCTGTTCTATCTGGCTGAGGGAGGTTTCAATATCCTGGTGGCGGCCACGGGCAATATTGTGGCTGTCCATGGCTTTGGTGAGCAGCCAGTAGCTTTGGGCATTGAAACGTTTCACCAGTTTATCTCCCTGGTAATTGATATAGGAGGATGCTTTGAAGTTGTCTGTTTTCTCTTTATCCGGGTCTGTTTGGGCACGCATAAAGGTTTTGTAGTTGCGGTAGGTGAGCATACCTATGGCCCTGGCGGCTTTGAGGCCACGTGCGCCGGCTTCCCGGGTGGGCTGTTGCCAGGTGTCGTCAGCTTCAATGGCCAGCCTTTGTGCAGTATGCACAGCAATACCCCAGGCGCTTTCTGCGGCGCCGGTGCATAATAAGAACAGTTTGCCGATCCTTTCGTTCTCCATCATGGCCCATTCCAGTACCTGGTAGCCGCCCATGGAACCACCCACCAGCAGGTGAATGCTGGCAATATTGAGGTGCTGGCGCAGGAGGATGTGTGCCTGTACCATATCGCGGATGGTAACGGTAGGGAAGTTGCGGTAGTAAGGTTCACCGGTGGTTTGGCTGACCGTCAGCGGGCCTGAGGTACCATAACAGGAGCCCAGGATATTGGCGCAAACGATGAAGTGTTTTTGCGGATCTATCACACAGCCTTCGCCTATCAGGCCCTTCCACCAGTCTGCCACATCAGAATTTGCGGTGAGGGCATGACATACCCATACCACATTATCGCCCTGTTGATTGAGCGTTCCATACGTGTGGTAGGCGATCTGCAGGGAGGGAAGTACCTCGCCGGATTCCAGGTGAAAAGGTTGGTGACTATGAAAGATTTGCAATGACAACTACATTCGAAATTTGCGCAAACCTACAAATTCAATTACGAATTGTCAATTCGTAATTATGAATGCTGTTCGTCATACCGAAATTTTTAATGTATATCCGTTATCTTTGTGGTCGATTAGAAAAATATCAGCACAACATGAAGATCGCTTTAAAACGTATTGACGACGGGTTTAACATGGAAGCGGTGGACGAACAGGGCCACACGGTATTGATGGACTCCTCCATTGAAAATGGCGGTAAGAACAACGGCGTACGCCCCATGCAAATGTTATTGATGGGCCTGGGAGGCTGTTCCGCTATTGATGTGGTGATGATCCTGAAAAAGCAGCGCCAGGAGATCACAGACTTCCGTATTGAGGTCGAAGCCGATCGCGAGAAAGGAAAGGAACCCTCCCTTTGGGAAAAAGCGCATGTCGTGTTCCACCTCAGTGGCAATATTGACGCGGATAAGGCGGCACGTGCCGTGGAACTGTCCATGAACAAATATTGCTCCGTTGCCGAAACACTCCGCCAGGGGCATACACAGCTCACCTGGGAAGTGAAGCTCAACGAAGGCTGATATTATTTTAAAAGAAGAAAGACTAATGAACAAGAAGAAAAACAAACCAACATATCATCCGGAAACACAGGCCATCAGGATACAGTCGCAACGTACGTCCCATAATGAGCACAGCGGGCCGATGTACCTTACTTCCAGCTTCACTTACGATAATGCAGAGCACATGCGCGCAGCTTTTGCTGACGAGAATGATGCTTATATCTATACCCGTTTCTCCAACCCGTCCGTAGAAGAGTTCATTGACAGGATGTGTGCCCTGGAAGGAGCGGAGGCTGGCTTTGCCACCGCTTCCGGCATGAGCGCTGTATTTGGCAGCTTCATGGCTTTCCTGAAAGCAGGGGATCATCTGCTTTCTTCCTCCTCCATCTTTGGTTCTACCCATACGGTGATCACGAAGTTCCTGCCTAAATGGAACATCGAGCATTCCTACTTTGACGTGACCAAACCGGAAACCGTTGAAGCGCTGATCAAACCCAATACAAAGATGATCTTCGTGGAAACACCTTCCAACCCGGGGCTGGACCTGATAGATCTGGAATTGCTGGCGAAGATCGCGAAGAAACATAAAGTGATCCTCAATGTAGACAATTGCTTTGCCACACCGGTATTGCAAAAGCCTATTGCATTGGGTGTTGATATCGTTACCCATTCTGCTACCAAGTGGATAGACGGCCAGGGCCGTGTACTGGGTGGCATAGTAGTAGGCCGCAAAGAACTCGTGGATGAGGTGTATGCGTTTTGCCGGAGCACCGGACCTGCCATGAGCCCCTTCAATGCATGGGTGCTGAGCCGCAGCCTGGAAACCTTACATGTAAGGATGGCCCGCCATGCGGAAAGTGCGCTGGCCTTAGCCACTGCACTGGAAAAGAACCCTCACCTGGAATGGGTGAAATATCCTTTCCTGCCCAGCCATCCTCAATATGCGATTGCAAAGAAACAAATGTCTGCCGGTGGCGGGATCGTTTGTTTTGAGATCAAAGGCGGACTGGCAAGGGGAGGCCGTTTCCTGGACCAGCTGGAATTGCTGAGCCTCACGGCTAACCTGGGAGACAGCCGCAGTATTGCCTCACATCCTGCTTCCACTACCCACGCGAAGCTGAGTGAAGCAGAACGGCAAAAGGTAGGGATCACACCCGGCCTGATCCGTATTTCTGTGGGTTTGGAGCATTTTGATGATATCCTGCAGGATATTGAACAAGCACTTGAAGCAAGTAAATAACCAAAACATATGCGCTTTCTTTTCTGCCTCTTATTAACAGCCTTATTGTCTTATGTGCTGGGAATGTTCCTGGATTGGTGGTGCATTGCCATCGCGGCGTTTGTAGTAGCTATCGCGTTGCCACAAACGCCCGCGAAGGCGTTTGGAAGCGGGTTCCTGGGTGTTTTCCTGTTATGGGGCATCATGGCCCTGGTGATAGATAACGCCAATGGGCATATCCTGGCCGGCAGGATGGCGGACCTTATTCTCAAACAACCCGGCTCACCAGTGATCATGATCATTATAACCGCATTGCTGGGTGGTATTGTGGGCGCTATCAGTGCTTTATCCGGCAGTATGTTCCGGCCGGTGCGCAAAGCCAAAAGTTAAAATTGATTTAAACCCTCTTACGTAGCATATACCTAATAGCCTTAACGGTTATTTTTGGTATATGACGAAACTTCTACTCCCTGCCCTGTTTGTTCTGTTGGCCGTTGAAACCCATGCCGGTATTGTACGCGGCACCGTTACCAATCAAAAAGGAGAAGCGTTGCCCTATGCCACAGTGATGATCAAAGGCACTACCAATGGTACGACGGCCAATGCCACCGGCAGTTACCAGTTGGATCTGCCATCCGGCCAGTATACCATCCTCTGCCAGTATATGGGCTATAAGAAGCTGGAAAAGACCATACAGGTCACTGGCGCTGTGCAGGAGTTGAACTTTGTCCTGGAGCCGGTAAGTATGCAGATCAGGGAAGTAGTGGTGAAGTCCGGTGGGGAAGATCCTGCTTATGCCATCATCCGGCAGGCTATCAAAAAGAGATCGTTCTATCAAAACCAGGTAAAAGCCTATACCTGTGACGCCTATATTAAAATGCTGGCCAAACTCCGTAATGCACCCAAAAGGGTGTTCGGTCAGAAAGTGGATGCGGAGGACCTGGGATTGGATTCTACCCGCAAAGGCATTGTGGGTTTATCAGAATCCTATACCCGTTTAAATTATAGGCAACCGGATATGAAGGTGGAGGTTCTTTCCTCCCGTCAGAGCGGGGGAGGTTTAGGGTTCAGTTTCCCTACTACGATCAGTTTTTATGATAATAATGTAGAGGCCATTACCTCAGACCTCGGACCGCGTGGTTTTATATCTCCCATTGCAGAAACGGCTATGCTCAATTATAAATACCGGCTGGAAGGTACTTTCCTGGACGATGGTAAACTGGTGAACAAGATCAAAGTGATCCCGCGCCGGAAATATGAACCGGTGTTTGCAGGGTACATTTATATTACGGAAGACGATTGGCGCATACACAGCACAGACCTGATGCTTACCAGGGAATACCAGCTGGAGCTGCTGGACACACTGATAATCAGGCAAACGCATGTACCGGTGAATAATGAAGTATGGCGTACAAAAGATCAGGTGGTATATATAGCGATGAAGATGTTAGGGTTTGATGTAACGGCTAATAACGTAAACGTATACTCGAACTATAACCTGAAACCTGTATTCCCGAAAAACTTCTTTAACAAAGTAGTGATGAGATATGAGGTGGATGCTGCTGAGCGCGAAATAAAATACTGGGATAGTATACGCCCTGTTCCGCTGGAAGCCGAGGAGCAGAAGGACTTCCGCGTGAAGGACAGTACTGCAAAGGTAAGGAGGGATTCCTCCCGCTCCCGGTATCACCTGGATTCTTTGCGTAAAAAACCGCAGCCAATAAAGGCAGATGCTGTGCTGCTGAATGGCTTCGGGCATAACTGGTATTTTAAAAGAGATAGCAGTATTGCCACGCATTCGTTACATGTTGCTTCCCTGCTCAAAGGCCTGAGTTATAATACGGTGGAAGGTGTTTCTTTAGCTGTTGCTCCATCTGTAAGCTTCAGCCTGCCGAATAAGCGATATTTACACTGGGCTAATTATATCCGGTATGGTTTCAGTAATACACATCTGAATGCTTCCACCGCATTAACCTTCTCCGGCAGCGGACAGGATGATTTTGGTTCCCGTAACACATGGACTATAGCAGGAGGGAAGCGCATCACCCAGTTCAATAAAGAGAATCCTATCGGCCCGATCGCTAACTCATTATATACCTTACTGGCCAAGGAGAACTACCTGAAGCTGTATGAGAGCTGGTATGGCGGCCTGAACTTTAACCGCAACTTCCAGAATGCGATGAAGCTGAATGTGAACGCTACTTATGAGGACAGGATCCCGGTGGAGAACACCACGGATTATGTGCTCTTCAAAAATGCCAGCAAAACCTTCACACCCAATCATCCGGAGGAACTGGCGAACCTGCCTTTCGTAAAAGAGCAGGTACTAACGTTAACGGGTGCACTGAGTTATCAACCGGGGCAAAAATTCATTGAGTACCCTAAGTATAAACGTGCTATTGGATCGAAGTATCCCACCTTCACGCTGATGTATACCAAAGGGTTCATTGATGCGGATTTCGACAAGTGGAAATTATCTGTGCAGGACGATATGAATTTCAAACTCTTCGGCGCCTTGTCTTATAAATTCACCACAGGTGGTTTCTTTAATAATAACAAAGTGAGTATCCCTGATCTGCAACACTTTAATGGTAACCAAACGTTCTACAACATCAAATATGTAAACAGCTTCCAGTTAGCGCCTTATTATCAGTACAGTACGTCTGCTAATCTGTATGCTACGGGTAACATAGAACATCATTTCAATGGTTTGCTGACGAATAAGATCCCATTGTTCAACCGGCTGAAATGGAACCTGGTAGCAGGGTCTAATGCTTTCTATGTGAACAGGAATAATAATTATGTGGAAGTGTTTGCGGGGTTAGAAAACATCTTTAAGGTGTTGCGGGTAGATGTGGTGGCAGGGTACCAGAGCCAGTTGCCTACAAAGGTTGGGGTAAGGGTTGGGTTTGGGGGATTGCTGGGGAAGGCGTTTCAGTTTGAATAGATAATATGGATGCTTTATTCGCAATTGGTGCTGCGGTACCGGCGATCAAATCATTACGATATATTCTTACCAGAAGAATAAAATAGAAGGGGCCGTATCAAAAGTATGATGCGGCCCCTTTTTATTCGGGTACCTGATGGAGGCATGCCATCATTTATGCAATTCTCCGGGCTATCTTTTATTTTTCATACAACCCCTGCTATTTTCTAACCTTGTGCTGCATAAACGGCAGCAAATTCCTTTGCGAAGTCGGCCAGTTTGGTATTTCCCCAGGTGGTGGGCTTAAAGTCTTCATATAATTTCCCGCTGTTGATGGCATTGCCCATTTCTACATAAGCGGCTGCAATAGCTTCTGGCATACCGGCGGCGGTCATGCCTGCAAATGCTTCTGCATCACTGAATTGGACCCAGGGGAGTGCTGGTTTACCGATGGCAGTGCCCAGTGTCTTTACGACTTCAGTCATCTCCTGTTCATCACTCACAACGTATTGGTGGCTTTTTCCTTCAAATGGGGTTTGCAGTTCCTGAGCAGCAATAACTGCAATATCTCTTGGATGTACCATCACCAGTTTGGTCTTTTCTCCGTAATTATTACCCATTATTCCCATGTTTTTGATAAGCCCTATATCGAAGAAGAAATTGATATAGAAGATACCTGCCCGTAAATGTTTTACGGCTACACCGTCCAGGGAGTTCAGTGTCTGTTCTACATCGTAAAGTCCTGTAATGGGGCCGGTGCCTTCGGGCAGATGGGCGCCAATGCTGCTTAGGTTTACCACCCGTTTCACGCCGGCAGCCTTTATGGCTTCCTGGTAGTTTTTACCCGTTTGGGCCATGTATTGCCTGATATGGGGGGCACCAAAGTTTGGTGGCACCATGGTGTAAATGGCATCGGCGCCGGTAAAGGCGTCTGTCAGGAAAGCAACGTCTGAAACCGAACCGATAGCTGGTTTGGCGCCTAACGCTGTTATATCATCTGCCTTCTTTGGGTCACTGCTGATAATGGTGACTTCATGGCCGTTTTTAATCAGTATTTCAGCAAGCGGTTTACTGATGTTGCCGAGCGAACCTGTTATTGTAATTTTCATAATGCAAAGCTATATTTGTACAAACTTAATTACAAGTACCTACCCGAAAGTAAGTAGCCATGACGAAAGTAAAAGAACAATCAACCCTGCATCAAAATAAAGGTATTGCTGAAATAACCTGCCCCATAACTTATGTAATGAATAAGATAGGGGGCCATTGGAAACCGATCATATTGTATTACCTGATGAGTGGGCCTAAACGTTACAGTGAACTGAGGCGGTCAATACCTGCTATTACGGAGAAGATGTTAGCGCAGCACCTGAAGCAATTGAAAGAAGATAACCTGATCAACAGGAAAGTGGAACAGGAGATGCCACCGATAACTATTTATAGCCTCACACCATCGGCCGAGCTATTAAGCCCTGTGCTCCTGGCCATGGCAGACTGGGCTATTAAAGACAGTGGGTTGTATAAAGACATGGAGTGCCAATAAAAAACGAGGCTTTCAGGGCCTCGTTTTTTTACTAGTGGATATTTATAAAGGCCCAAACTACTTCTGAAGGTATCACCAGCGTGCTGGTACGGCTAAACCTGGCTATATTAATTCCCATAAAATTACCGGCTGCATCAAACACAGGCCCGCCGCACTGGCTGGGTGTTAAGATGGCGTCGTGCGCAAAGAGCCGGGTGAAACCATCTCTGCGGTAGCTTTTGCCACCGGCGAACATTTCTGCAGGATGATGGCCTGGTGTGGGGATTGGCTTTTCGTCCAGCATGATCTGTTTTGTATAAACGGTTCCTTCTCTTTTCAGGCTGATGGTAATGGTATCGTTTGGCCAATACTTTTGCAGTGTAGCGCCAAACTCTTCCGCTTTGCTGAATGTGATGCCGTTAATGCTGATCACTTCATCGCCCACCTTAAGATCGTTGGCGGCGGCAGGAGAGTTTTTGCGTATGAACGTGATCAGCAATGGCCCGTTTTTAATGGCGATGGAAGCGCCCAAAAAACCGGTGCTATTGATCCTGGGCAGGCTGAATGGTAAAGTGCCTACTACGCTGATAGCGTTAGCGGTATCTAATCGCGGGCTTACCAGGAATTGGCCGAGCTGTTTAAAAGATATACTGTCTGGTTTTGCTTTTGTGAGTGTAATGCCGTCTTGCAAAGGCGCTTCTATTTTTAGCAGCACGAGGTCATTTTCTCTGTCGCGGCGTATAATGGAAGCTTTTCTCTGGTTGATGAGCGGCTCATTTCCTACCATAGAACTTTTGCTTACAACATAAGCGTTGGCGAACGCTGTTCCGTAAATCTTTTCTTCTTTACCTTTTATCATGCTGGTAATGAGGACGCAGGCGTTTTTAGTATTGCTTTCAATGGGGGTATATGTTTGCAGTTGTATTTGATCTTTGCCTATGGGATCTTCAACAGCAGGCAGCGCATTGAATTTCTTTGCTTCGGCCAGTGCCGTTTTGTACTTACGGTAAAGGTCTACCGGTATTTCGAAATTTTCAGATTCTGAGATAGTAATCGCGCTGTGTATGCCAATTACCCTTCCCAACTCATCAAACAGCGGCCCGCCGGAATCACCGGGTTCCATTGCACAGGTGGATTGTAAAAAGCCACGTTTATTACCGAGACTGGTGATGATCCCAAAACGTACACCGGGCAGGTGTTGGTTCAGTGTTTCAGGATAGGCTATGCTGATGCAGGGCTGGTTGAGTTTTAAGGAAGAGGAGTAACCCATCTCTGCATACGGCCATGTACCGGGTGTAATGATCTTCATCATAGACACATCTGGTATGGTGGGATCATCCGCCATCTCTATTTTGCCGAGCGCCAGGGCAATGGCTACCTTACCATCCGGGAACATTACTTTGTATGTTTTACCGGGCGTGGAAGTATGTGCAGCAGTGAGGATATCGCCCTGGGGGCTTACTACTACTGCGCTGAACTGGGCACTCATTTGTTGTTTGGAACTTGTGTCGTAACCCCACATGCGCACGCTGGCCGGCCAGGCTTTTTCTATCGCTTTATGTATGTTTTGGCCGTAAGTGTTGGCGGAGATAATGGTCAGACAAATAACCAGCAGCCTGGATCTTTTCATATAGCAAATAAAATTAAAAGTCCCGGCTGATTGACCAGCCGGGGCTTTTGCTTTAATAAGGGAAGGATTAGTTTTTAAAGATCTCTGCGAGTTTCTCGTTCAGTTTCTCACCACGTACATCCGTTGCAATGATCTTTCCATCTCTGTCAATGAGGTAACAGGCGGGTACACCTCTTACGCCATACAGGCGGCCTGCAGCGTTGCTCCAGCCTTTCAGGTCAGATACGTGCAGCCAGGGAAGGCCATCTTGTGCAATGGCTTCTACCCATGGTTCTTTTTTGGAATCCAGGGATACGGAGAGGATCTCAAAACCTTTGTCTTTATAGATCTTATACTGTTTCAGCATGTTGGGATTCTCTGCACGGCAGGGACTGCACCAGCTTGCCCAAAAGTCCAGCAATACTACTTTGCCTTTGAGATCAGTAAGTGAAAGTGGTTTATCGTTTACATCGTTCTGGGTAAAGGCGGGAGCCGGTTTGCCAACAGCAGTGAGTTTCTCTGCATTGATGCGCTGTTGCAGTTCCTTTGCCATATCCATTTTTTGCAGGTCTTTGTTCAGGCTGCTGAGGATGGTTTGTGCAGTGGCCATGTCAGTATAGGAGCCTGCTGCTTCAGACAGTGCTACCAGGGAAAAGAAGGAGTTAGGATTAGTTTTGGCGAATTCCACCATTTTCAGTCCTCTCTGTTTTCTTAATTCCGTTTGTTTAGCATTGAGGGCCTTCATGAACTCCTCGTCTCTTTTATCTTCAGGGGATGCTTCTGCATACTCTTTCTGGTACATAGCCGTTAGCTCCATGATGGAGCCACCGATCTTTTTGTTAAAGGCAGTATGCTCATCGTATATTTTGGAACCTTTCCAGGCCGCGTTGCTTAAAGAGTCTTTGGATGTTACTTTGATCTGTTCCGGTCCGAAATAAAAGTAGATCACATCGGCACCAGGGGAGTAAATGGAAAAAGGTTTGCCTTTTCCTTCATGGTCCAGGGACATGCGGGCGGTAGTTTGCCCGGTAATGAAACCTTTAAATGTAAATACACCGTTCACCACGGAGGCAGAGTCTTCCTTACCTTTTCCGTTGGTATCAGAATAATCAATATATACTTTGGCCGGTTTATCCAGTTTGCCGATGTTGCCGGTGATGGTGAAGTTAGGTGTTTGTGCAAAAGCCGCCACCGGAGCGAATACTGATAAAAGTAAGAAGCTGAATTTCATGTAATTGCTGGTTTTTTAAGACTATCTATAATGATAAAGCAGCATTACACGATTTTCTTAGCGTTTTTCGGCTATAAATTTTAATAACAGGGGAAAAGCGGGTGCCGTCATATTATGGCCAAAGCCCTGCAACTCATACAGGGTAGTTTGCTTATGCCCTGCCAGCTTCATCATGCGGGCCCAGTAGGCGTTTTCTTCATACCGGCCTAACATTTCCATCTCCCGGTCGCCCGTGATCAGCAATACCGGTGGGGCGTCTGCTCTTACATGGAAAAGCGGTGCGTATTTATCTATAGTGGGCTGAATGTCTTTTATGCCCTGTTCCTGGCGGATGGTAAAATGGGTGATGGCCTGTGCACTCATGGAAATAAGGCCGGCTATCCTGTTGGCATCTATCTGGTATCTGGCGAGGTATTCCTTGTTGAGGGTGACCATAGCGCCCAGATAAGCCCCGGCGGAATGGCCGGATATAAAGATCCTGTTCGTATCTCCATTATATGCTGCTACGTGTTTAAAGGTCCAGGCAATGGCTGCGGCCGCATCTTCAATATAAGCCGGTGCCTTTACTTTGGGGGAGAGGCGGTATTTAACTCCGATAATAACCAGGCCTTTTCCTTTTAAAGCCGCAGGGATCTCTTTGTCACCCCCGGTAATGCCGCCGCCGTGGAACCAGACTACCGTGGGGGCATTTTTGATATTGGTGGGATAGTACACGTCCAGCACACATTGCTGGTCCATATAGCTGTCTGTGGATTTTGTATAATAATGAATGTTCTCTTTGGTGGTGTAGTCCTGCCCCAATGTGAAACAGGGGAGTAACAGCAGTAATAATAGTTGTTTCATAAGTGAAAGCCCATAAAAAAACGAGGCCTTGTAAGGTACCTCGTTTTTTATATTTTTTAATTGCTTGCCAGGATATAGTTGAAAATAACTTAGTAGCGTGCTACTCTTCTCTTTTCACCCCTTGCCTGGGAGTTTCTGGAGGTTTTTGGACTTCCACCAAAAAAATAAGCGGCTAACCGATAAGCCCACAAACCAATGATCACAGCGAAGAAGTAGAAAACGTAGATACTCATATAAATTCTATTTAAGGGGGTCAGGAAATATTGCATTCCGCACTGTCCATTTGTGTTAATACTATCACAATATTCCAATAGCGTGCCACATTTTTTTGTGGCAGAACCTATGCAAAAAGCTTATAAATGGTAAATATTAATAAATTGTTATGATTCCCAATGGGTTAGAAACTACCTGAAATTAGGTAGTTTCTGTGGATAAGATTTTTCTGTAACTTTGCGGCGGCATGTCATAAAATGGTGTGTCAGAAATTTTGTTCCACCGGCGTTGGTCCTTAAAATTTCCTTATGGTATTACATAACAGATTGTCTGCCACCGAGCTAAAGAGCCGGTTAGCAACAGAAACCTTTCAGCGCGTAACTGTTTCCTTCTATCAGTACGCCAAAATTGCAGACCCGCAGGTCTTCCGAAACCAGCTTTACGAAGCACTTTTCCAGTTACATGTCTTTGGCCGTATTTACGTGGCGCATGAGGGAATAAATGCACAGGTGAGTATTCCCGCGCATCACTTTGAGGAATTTCGCCAGCACCTGGATTCCATTTCATTCCTGAAAGGCATTCGTCTTAATGTGGCGGTAGATGATAACGGCAAATCTTTTTGGGTATTAAAGGTAAAAGTGCGGGAAAAGATCGTGGCGGACGGGATCACGGACCCGGCCTTTGATATGGCTAACCGCGGTAAGTATGTGAATGCGAAGGAATTCAATGAGCTGACGGAAGATCCGGATACGGTGATCATAGACATGCGGAACCATTATGAGTTTGAAGTAGGGCATTTTGATAAAGCGCTGGAGGTACCTTCTTCCACATTCCGGGAACAATTACCCATGGCGGTGGATATGATGAAGGACCAGAAGGAGAAGAACATCATTATGTATTGTACCGGTGGGATCAGGTGTGAGAAGGCGAGTGCGTACATGTTGCATCAGGGGTTCAAAAATGTGTTCCACCTGGAAGGCGGTATTATTGAATATGCGAACAAAGCGAAGGAGTGGGGCCTGCCCAACAAGTTCCGCGGGAAGAACTTTGTATTTGATGAACGCCTGGGAGAAAGGATCAGTGACGAAGTGATCAGCCAATGCCATCAGTGCGGAGAACCTTGTGATGATCATACCAACTGCGCCAATGAAGGATGTCATCTTTTATTTATTCAATGCGCTGCATGTGCAGCGAAATACAATGGATGTTGTAGTGAAGAATGTACCGCAGTGCTGGCTTTACCCGAGGAAGAGCAGGCTGAGATGAGGAAAGGGATCGATAAGGGACTGATGTTATTTTCCAAACGGAAGTGGGACCGCAGTTAGATAGCACAAAGGAGGGATAGGGAGTTTGCGTTATTTTGCTAAATTTTGTAGCAAAACTTTTATCCCCGTATGTTACCCAATTCACAAGCATTATGGCTTAGCATCATAGAAGGCGTCTTAATAGGCGTACCTATTTTAATTGTCGGTTATTACTTAAAGAGCCGCGGATCAGATACGCCGAAAAGTGTTCGCTTAGCATTAGCGGACCTGGCAAAAAACCTCACTTCCTGTATCCATTCCATTAACTGGCTTTGCTGGTCTGTGCAACATAGCCCTGCAGCGATAAGAGGGAATATAAAGTCGTATAATACGGAAATGCATAAGCAGCTGAGTGACCTGATGGCGTCCCGTGTTATCCTCGCAGCACAGGATACTTCCAAATACAACTTATTGGCGCCTTTGATGGCAAAAGTGCTTGCGCTGGATGTTAAAGTAGGGAAAGTAGTGGCGGGTTGTTTGAGCCTTCATCCATTGCAGGAAGCAGCTGCACAAAAGGAATTGATCAATTGCCATGGTGAGGCCGTTGAGCTGGAGCAGGAACTATTGAAGATGGTGAGCGATCTGGTGAAGGTCACCTTTTGAGGTACCTGTTATTCAAGATCCTTTCCATCACCTCTTCCTTTAAAGTCCTGCTGATAGGAATATGGTTCGTCCCAACCAGTAATTCATTCCCTTCAATACTATCTATTTTATCCAGTGCAACAATGAAAGATTTGTGCACTTTCACAAACTTGTCTGTGGGCAGGTAATCTTCCACACCTTTAAAGGTGAGGTAAGTGATGAATTTCCGGGACGAAGTGTGGATGGCCACATAGTTCTGCAGTGCTTCTGCAAACAGGATATCCTGGTAGGCGATCTTTTCGAGTTTGTTATCACACTTGATAAAGAAATAGTCCGTAGTGTTCTTCTGCTGATTCTTCGCTTTCAGCACTGCTTTCATGAAACGCTCAAAGGAAATGGGCTTTACGAGGTAATCCAGCACATTCAGTTCAAAACTTTCCACGGCATAATCCGGGTAGGCGGTAGTGAAGATCACCTGTGGCGGCTGCGGGAGTGAGCGGAGGAATTCAATGCCCGTCATGCGCGGCATCTGGATGTCCAGGAACATCAGGTCTATTTGCTCCTGCTGCAGGGCCTCTGCTGCTTTGATGGGGGAATCATATTCACCGGCCAGCTCCAGGAAGTTGACATCGGCAATGTACTCCTTCAGGCCTTTGCGGGCCAGCGGTTCATCATCAACTATGATACAGCGGATCTTCATATGACTAAAGTTAGGGTGACCGTAAATGTAGCGCTGTTGTCTGAAATATCCAATGTGTACTTATCGGGGTATAATAATTCCAGTCTTCTTTTCACATTTGCGAGGCCGATGCCGCCGGGCTCTTCTGCGGGGCGGTTCTCTTTGGTATTGTGTACTGTTAATTGCAGTATTTGATCTTTGCGTTTTAACGTTATGTTTATTTCATTCTGCTCGTGGGCAGATACATGTTTGAACGCATTCTCCACAAAGGTGATCAGCAGGAGCGGGGCAATGCTGAAATTCTTTACGTTCTCATCGCAATCAAAGGTGATATTGTATCGTTCATCATGCCGCAACTGCTGTATGGCCACAAAGTTCCTGAGGTACTGGATCTCTTTCTCTATATCGATCTTATCCGTATTGCAATCATATAACTGGTAACGCAGCAGGTCCGAGAACTTCATCAGCGTTTCCCGGGCTTCCTTGTTCTCTTTATTGATCAGGAAATAGATCGTGTTGAGGGAATTGAAGAGCGAATGGGGGTTGATCTGCGCTCTTAAATATTGCAGTTCCTGTTCTGCGCCAGCTCTCAATGCACCTTGCAAACGGTGTAAGGTCCTTAACTGGTCTATGTAGAACTTAATGCCTGCAGCAGCACCTACCATGAAGAACAGGGGGATGTACACATCGTATACCTGGCTGTTGAAGGTGGCATTGGGCCAGTGGGTGATGCGGGAGGCGTAAGGGGTGAGGATGAGATTGAGGATCTTTATCACCAGGAAACCGGTGACCAGCACTAATGCTGTAAAGCTGAGGAAGAAGGAGAAGTATTTTTTAGTGTATAACAGTTTTGGGATGAGTACGTAATTGGTAAAGTATACAGCACCGGCCAGGGACAGTACTTTTAAGAGGCCGGCCAGGATAGTGGGTAACAGATCAGGATAGTCATCTATTCTTAGTGTGATCCATACCACGAAGAAGGCCAGCCAGAAGAACACGTGGTGCAGGCGCCAGTTTATGATCTGTGAAAATACTTTCATACGGTATTTAAATATAGCCATTTATTTTTTTACTTTCGCCCTTCGTCCCTAACTAAGAATACCTACAACCAAATGAGAAGCATATCCCTCTTCCTGAAACTGGTGCGCTGGCCAAACCTGTTATTTATTTTGCTAACGCAGTTCCTGTTCCAATACTGTGTAATTAATCCTTTGATGCTGCGATATAGTATAGGCCCCCTGGTGGAGCTCCGGAATTTCCTGATGATCGCAACCGCTTACCAGTTGATTGCGGCAGCGGGTTACATTATTAATGATTATTTCGATGTTCCTATTGATCTGGTCAATAAACCCCATAAGGTTTTTATCACACAGGGCATCAGTAAAAGAACGGCGCTGGCTTTGTATATCGCTATGAACGTAACAGCCATATTGCTGAGTATATCGCTTTCTAATCCTTTGCCACTGATCTGTGTGATCATTTCTATCGTTTTACTGTTCATGTATTCCGCATTCCTGAAGAAAAGTTTCCTCACGGGGAATGTGCTCGTATCTGGTATTACGGCATCTGCCGTGCTGGTGCTTTTCATGATGGTGGAACAGCGGTTCCGTTACCTGCAAATGGCCACATTGTTATACACCGGGTTTGCATTCCTTCTCTCTTTTGCACGGGAAGTAATAAAAGACCTGGAAGATATAGGGGGGGACAGGCTTCACGGAGGCCAGACGATGGCTATTGTGTTAAGCGATGCTGTTGTACGTTATATCGTGGTATTGAACCTTTTTTGCATGATCATCCTGCTGGGTGTTATACAACCCTATTTGTGGGGAGGGAATTTATGGACCAGGGTGTTATCTGTTTATATCATCCTTCTGGTGATGATACCCTTGATCCGGATCATACTGAAAGTTTTTAAGGCGAAAGCCTGCGCCGATTATAACCGGTTAAGCGGAAGTATCAAGATAGTGATGCTGATGGGGATCTTGTCCATGTTGTTTGTTCAATATATTTAAGCTTATGTACTGGTTGCAATTTGGTATGCGTGTTATTTACCGGGTGATAGGGATCATTACCAGCCGCAAGCGGGAGGCCGTTTGGGCAGCGAAGTATTTGTCTGCCCTGGAAGTGGAGCTTGGCGGGCGTTTAAGAGAGGATGCCCGCAGGAAGATCATTACCAGCTACAGCATCTATGTGCCCATGATCGTGCAGGCTTTTTCTAATTTCCGCGGGCGTAAAGTGTCTGACGGGGAACGGGAGCGGATGCTGCTGTATTTTATCTGCAGTACTACCTTCGATGATTTTACGGACAGAGGGGAGCTTTCATCGGATGCGTTGCACAACATCTCTTATGAACCGGCGTCTTTTGTGGCGCAACGTATTGAAGAGCGGATGTTCCTGCATGCGCATTTATACCTCAACAACTTCGTAAAACAAAAAGCAGCGTACGGCGATGCTACCCGCGGTTTGTTCCAGGCCCAGATAGATTCTGCACTACAGGCTTCTGTTGCTATCACAGATACTGATCTGCATCGTGTAACAATAGGGAAGGGGAGTTATGCTGTTTTGTTATGCAGCTTTTACCTGGATGAAGAAGTGAGTGCTGTTGAACGGCAATGCTGGTTTCAGCTGGGCGGTATTATCCAACTCACGAATGATCTTTTTGATATTTGGAAAGACTTACAAACAGGTTTCCAGACACTGCCTATGCGGATGCGGGATGCTTCTGCATTCCATGAATTTTTTATGGGCATGGTGAATAACCTGGAAGCATCCATCAATACTTTGCCTGGATCGGCTGAACGTAAGCAACAGTTTTTGCTGGATATGATGGCGATCTGTTCTTTTGGTGAATTCGCTATCAGCAGATTGCAAACCGTTCAGCAAGGCCTGGCACAACTTCCTGACTTTTCGGAATTGCCCCGCAAAACGTTGATCGTTGACATGGAAAAACCTTCCGGCATCTGCCACTGTATGCGTTTCACCTGGAAGCGCTGTGTACAATGGCGGAAATCTTTAGTTGTGATCATGTTGCTGGCATTTGTTCTGCCGGCCAGCGGGCAGGCATCCCGTCTTCTGAAGGAAATTGCGGCGGAACAGATCGAAAAAGATAGTTTTTATTACACGGGGATGTTCCGGAGTTATCGGCATTATGGCAATTTGCATGGGAAGATGAGGGAGGATAACAATATCTTCTTCACCGGTCTGATCGCTTTCACTTTATCGGAATTACAAACGAAGTTTCATGGAGAAGATAGTCTGCTTTGCCAACGGATCCTCCGTAATGCCCGTTCTTCTTTCCGGCATTTCCGTCATAATGTTACTTACAATTTCTGGAAAACGAACCCTGGTATTGTTTTCCCCAATTCCCCTTTCCTCGGGCTTTTTAAAAAATGGCATACGTTGCCGGATGATGTGGACGATACGGTTATTCTCCTGATGGGCATGCAGGCGGACGATAGTACAGCCCGTGCTGTGAAGTTGCTGATGGAGCAACATGCCAATACAGTGCGGTACAGCATCCGGAACACCTTTCCGAAGTACAGGCATATACCTGCTTATTCTACCTGGTTTGGCCGCGATATGCCTATTGACTTTGATTTCTGTGTTCTGACGAATGTACTTTATTTCAATCATGCTTACGGTATGGCAGGCGGGCGTTACGATGAGGCCACCACGGCATTGCTTGATTCCTTTATTCATCACCGCGAGTATATCACGCATCCTGCCTATATCTCACCCCATTATGCCCGGACACCGGTGTTGCTCTATCATATTGCGCGTTTAATGGGGAGGTTTCCCATTGCTGCCCTGGAGAAACACCGGCCCCAACTTATTGTGGATGCGCAGGCGCAGCTTCGCATGGCCCGGGATCCTATGGATAAAGTTATCCTCTCTACAGCGCTGATATGGCTGGGAGTTACCACGGTACCGAAGGTTTCATTTAAGGATACCAATTTTGTTTTCTTTATGGCGGGATTCAATTCGCTTTTACCGGATCCATTCAAGAAGATCTTCAGTGGTTATCATGTGGTGACGTATTATTACCGGAGCCCTGCTTATAATAAAATGCTCATGCTGCAGCATTTGCTGTTACGGGATGATTAATAAAACCTTACAAACGTTAATATGGAGGAGAATCAAATAATTCTTGCAATAAGCGAATTTTGGAAGAATAATGAAGTGACACATTCTCAACCTGTTTCAGAGATAGATCTTAAAACCTTTTATCAAAGTAACAGGTTGGTATTACCCGGCGACATACTGGATTATTTTAAGGAACTGAATGGAACGGAAGGTTATGACAACAATTTATTTAAACTTTATCCTTTTGATGAATTTAAAACGGTTAAGGATGAGTTGGAGGATTGGATTGGGCCCCCGGACTATAGAAACATAACCTCTAAATTAACAGATCATAAAAATGTTTTTGTAATTGCAGATCACAGTTTTCATCTTTTCACATATGCGATCAAATTATATGATAAAGAAAGTGATGCTAACGAGATATACATAATTTGTGGTGAAGAATTTAAAATAATCGCTTATTCTTTTACCAAATTCCTTGAATTATATCTTAAGGATGATAAGTCGTTGTACTTTTAGTCTTATGCTACGGGGATGATGAAGAAGGTTGTTGTTACAGTGTTTAGCTTGTACTACCAGGGGGAGATGCCCGATTGACGGCTGATAGACCAGAGATAACCGAATGGAAGGTGGACTTGATGTGGATAGAATGTGTACCGGAGGTGAAGGTGTGGTGAAGGGGATGTTTAGCTGTCAGAGCGGGGAGTTATTGCTCTTTTGGCTGCTTAGATCGGTATTTTTTACAGCAAGATGTTTCATATGCACTTTCATTTTACAAAAATACTTCCATTTTTTGGGTGATGAATATAATTTCCCTGGCGGAAGAAAAACTTCACATCAATTCCTGTCACCCGCCTCGCCTTGTTTCATTCCCGTTGTGGGGTGGCGAGGGTATGATCTCCGTGCAGCTGAAAGAGCGGTTTACCTATTGCATGACTATGGTGTACAAGGTTTGCTTCTTCTATCACCAGTGATGGTATCACATCAATGATATCTGCTGCGAAGTATTTTCGGTTGCCTGATGCACACAGCTGTCCGGCATATTCCCTGAATGCAGTCACCTGTAATACTACGATGGTTTCATCATCGCCTGCAGTGAAAGGCAGGATCAATTCGTTTGCCACTGCCGGTTTCCTGAGATCGATCAATACTTTGTCAGATACTGCATCCTGGTATTCACCATCAGTGAAGTTCACACCCACAGCAATCGCTTTGATCTGTATGTGCGTGGTGTTCTTTGCATGAAGGATATCACTGGCTGTCAGGGCAGGCAGGGCAATGCGGAGATTTCCTTTGCCATCCTGTTTCACCTTAGGCCGGAAATTTAACAACCGGCCCAGGTCTGTGTGGCTGTTGAACTGAAAGCCTGTTAATCCCGCTATTGCTTCCCGCTTAAAAGTTCTCTCGCCGGGCTCATTGCTGCCGGCATAGAGTACCTGCTTCGTTCTTACATTCAGGCGGTTGGTCAGCTTATTATCCGTGCGGATATCCAGCCCCTGTTTTACGCCCCGGCGGATGATCTTTCCGGCTGCACTGGCGGTACCAAAATCGATAGCGGCGCGTTTGGTGGCCTCGCTTCTCTTTACATTTTTTGCTTTTTTGCGGATGCGGAGTTTTCCATCCACCCTGTAACCGACCTCATCTCCGATGCTGCCGTTTACTTTTATTACTCCTTCCTGAAATCCCATAAAGATTGTTTTTTGGTGAACATTCAATTTACGAAATATCAGCTTCCGCCGGTTTGTCAAATGACAAGAAATCAGTGTTTTTGACAGTGATTTATTCACAATTTGAAAATAATAGTAATGCAATCCATTGAAAAAAGCCCCTCTGCAATCAAAACCACCTTTTAAGAATTTTATTATACTTTGCATTTTGTTTTAAACCAGGGGAACATTTGCCAACCAACTTTCTACATATTGATCATCCGGACCTGCTTTCCAGCATAGCGGATGGGAATGAGAAGGCAATGGAGATCCTCTTTCATGCATATTACCCTCGTTTGAAATACTTCTGCCTGGACCTCATGAAAGATGCCGCGGAAGCGCAGGATATTGCCCAGGATGCCATCGCTGCTTTCTGGGACCGGCGGGAGGGTTTCCGGGATGCGACGGTTAAGGCCGCGGGGACTTTCCTTTTTACAGTAGCCCGTAACAAATGTCTGGATCATAAGAAACACCTGCAGGTCCGCCTGGCCAAACAGGACGAAATAGCCGGCGGGCAGGAGATCTCGGAAGACGTCCTGGAAGCCACTATCATCAAGGAAGACCTCTTTAACCGTATTTTCCAGGAAGTGGAGGGACTGCCCCCCAACCAGGTAGAACTGCTGAAAATGATCTTCGTAGAGGGATTGGATACACTTGAAATAGCCCAAAAGCTGGGCATAACACCTAATAATGTCCGCAACCAAAAGGCCAGGGCGCTGGAAAAACTGCGCGCTGTGTTATTGAAGAAACGCCTGATACTTCCCTTTTTTTATTTATTTATGAAATCGCTGTGATGCGGAGCGGTCTTCAGTCGTTTATTTATTACAGGCTGATAATACATTATGAAAACAGAGATCACTGCCATATTATATAAACACGTTCGGGAAGAGGAGATAAGCCCGGAAGAAGGCGTGTTGCTGGAGGCCTGGCTGCAACAGTCAGCGGCCAACCGGGCCGTATTTGAGCAGATACAGGATGAAGGTGAGATAGACCGCTACCTTGCGGTTATGCTGGACTTTCAGCATACCGAAAACGCATTTCAATTATTCAGGGAGAATAAGCTTACAAAACGCAGCATACCATTATATCGCAGATGGTGGGCGGCAGCATCCGTTTTATTATTACTGGGCGCCGGCTCGTACTTTTTTGCCAACCGCTCACAGCACGTGATGCCCGTTGCGGCAGTATCGGATATTCAGCCCGGCAAAGCAGGCGCCATCCTCACTTTGGCTGACGGCTCTGAGATCCTGCTGGACACGATGCAGAATGGGAGCGTGGCTATACAAGGCGGTGTAATTGCGAAAGTAACAAACGGCAAACTCTCTTATGAAGGAAATGGTGACCAGCCCTTGTATAATAAGATCGCTATACCCAAAGCCCGCCAATACCAGCTGAGATTACCTGATGGTACGATCGTATGGCTGAATTCAGCCAGTACGATCCGCTATCCCACTGCCTTCACAGGTCATGAACGAAAAGTGGAGATCACAGGAGAAGCTTACTTTGAAGTAGCGAAAAACAAGGAAATGCCATTTGTGGTGAATGTTAATAATAAGATGGCGGTAGAAGTATTGGGCACGCATTTCAATATCAATGCCTATCAGAATGGAGATAACATTGCCACCACTTTGCTGGAGGGTGCTGTAAAGATAGTAAGAGGTAATGAGCAACGTGTTATCAGGCCGGGAGAACAGGCGCAGGTGAATACGCATATTGAGGTGACCAATAAGATAGATACCAGCCAGGTAATGGCGTGGAGGAACGGTATGTTCAACTTTGAAAACACTTCGCTGTTAGAAGTAATGCGGCAACTGGAACGCTGGTACGATATTGACGTGGTATATGAAAAAGGTATACCGGACATAGACCTGATAGGCAAAATGACAAGGGATGTGCCGCTGAATGGCTTACTGAAGAATCTAAAGGAACTAGGGGTGAATTACAGACTGGAAGGCCGCATATTGACGGTGCTGCCAGGGAATGCAAAGGAGTAAACAATACACGCAATATATCATGCAATTTCAATAGCCTTCGTGGCTAAAGGGGGAAAGTATGCCCGCTTCAAACAAAGAGCCGGATACCGACTGGAATCGGTAACCGGCGACGTTCGGGCTTGAACCAATGACATCTAACCATTTTTTCTCAACCAAACATTCACAATTTATGCAAAAAACTGCGGATTGTGGTGTGCGCTTTTTCCGTGTGCCCATTGGGCATCCGGTTTGCGGCAGGCATCACACGCTAACCAAAATCGTCATGGTTATGAAGCTAACCATCTTCTTTCTGACTACTGTTCTTGTTCATGCCTATGCCTCCGGCAGCGCACAAACGGTCACACTGTCCGGCAAAGACCTGCCGTTGAAACAGGTTTTCACTGCTATTGAAAAGCAGACGGGGTATGTAGTGCTTAGCAGTAAGGACCTTATTGCCAGCCGTAAATCTATTTCCCTGGATGCCTACAACCTGCAGTTAAATGATCTGCTGAACATTGTGTTGAAAGACATTCCGTTCAAGTATGATATCCAGGGTAAAACTATTTTTATCTCCCGAAAACCAGCAACCTCTCCTCCCGCCACTTTTCCCATGCTGCCACCGGTGCCACCGCTG
Source organism: Chitinophaga sp. SYP-B3965 (assembly GCF_009647655.1). Taxonomy (GTDB): domain Bacteria; phylum Bacteroidota; class Bacteroidia; order Chitinophagales; family Chitinophagaceae; genus Chitinophaga. The sequence goes on from NZ_WJFD01000001.1 coordinate 1,197,007, forward strand.
AATATCAAAGTCATCAACCGGGCAGGTGTTCCGCTTTCAGGTGCTTCCGTCGTCAACAAAAAGAAAAGGCGGTCCGGTATAACGGATGCCACTGGTATGCTGCACTTAGACGTTTCTCCCGGAGACGTGATCGAGGTGTCCTACATTGGTTATGAAACCAGGTCCGTTCCTGTCACCGAAACCCTTGCTTATGCCACCAGCCTTATTATTCAATTGGAACCTTCGGTTACCGTGCTGGAAAATGTGCAGGTGGTGGTTAACACCGGTTATCAGCGCATCCGGCCGGAGCAGAGTACAGGAGCGATCTCGCAGATCACCACGAAGGAATATGAATCGCAGATCAGTACGGATTTCCTGTCTGGCCTCAATGGAAAAGTATCCGGCCTGCTCATCAACAATGATATCAAATTCAACAGTACGGTGAATGGCGTTCCTTCTTCCAAAAGTCTCTTTAATATCCGCGGTATTTCTACCATCACGGGCAATCAAAATCCACTGATCGTGATTGACGGATTTCCTACGGAGCTATCGTTGAGTATGATAGATCCTAATGAGATCAAATCCATCACCATCCTCAAAGATGCGGCGGCTGCCACGGTTTACGGGGTGCGTGCATCCAACGGTGTGATCGTGATCGAAAGGAAGAAGGCGACAGCAGGGCATCCCAGGATGAATTTCCGTGCTACTACCAGTTTTACGCCTGCAGATGATTATACCCGTTACCGCTGGGCGAAAGACGGCTCAGCGATCAATGTGGGGTATGATCAGGACATCAATAAGAACAGTATAGATGCTACTACCTGGAATCGCCTGAACACCAGTAACAGCGCCAATGCAGAAACGCCGGCGTACTACATTATGGCGCAGCAGGCTGCCTCCATCATCACACCGGATCAGGCTTCCAGGGCATTCGATGCGCTGAAAGATCATAATAATTCGGCGGAATACGGCAAGCTCTTCCAACGTACCGCCTCTATCCAAAATTATCACCTGGATGTGTCCGGCGGCAGTAGCAATGCTACTTATTATTTTACGGCCAATTACGCGCGTAACAAACTCGCTCAGATAAATAATGATAACAACCGGATCATTCTTTCCGGCAGAACCACGTTGCAGCTCTCTGAACGCTTGTCTGCAGAGCTGATGACAGACTACCAGGAAAACCGCGAGAATGCTGCGCCCGTTCCAGATATCAACAGCATTTATCCCTATGAGCGGCTGCAGGATGCAAACGGGAAACCTATGCCCATTATCAGTGGTTCTACTATCAACCCGTTCTATAACAAGGTAATGATGGATAACGGGCTACTGGATTACCTGTATTATCCCATGACAGACGTGCATGAAATAAACGACAGAACGCGCAGCACCAGCAACAGAACTACCCTCAATTTTAATTATAAACTGCTGCCGGGTATTACGGTCACATTAGGTGGTATTTACGAAGGTAACACCATCAATCTCCGTCATAACGCCTCTGAAAGATCTTCAGAAGCACACCAGTATATAGACAGCTATGTTACGCAGAATACAGATGGAAGCCTTGTTTTTAATATTCCCAAAGGCGGATTCCTGCGTGAACAAAATACAAAGACGAGCAGCTATACCATTCGTGCGCAGCTGAACTACGACAAAACGATCGGTAAGGACCATGCCATCAACGGCATTGCGGGTGCAGAAGTAAGGAACCTCACCCAACAGGGAAGCAGTGCTGCTTACTTTGGTTACAATGATGAAACTTTGCTGCAGCAGCCCATCAACTATGATGGTATTGCCAACAGCACTATCATCGGTTCATTTGTAAACCGCCGCAACATCAATTATGCCAACCTGTTTGATCAATTGTACACAGAGGACCGGTTTGTATCCGGGTATTCCAATATCGTGTACACTTACAAAAGAAGGTATTCACTGACCGGTAGTATCCGCATTGATCAGTCTAACCTTTTTGGTACGGATCCAAAGTATCGCTACAAACCATTATGGTCAGTAGGTGGTGCATGGAATATTGCCAATGAGCATTTCATGCAGGGCGCCCCCTGGCTGAAACAGCTGAAACTGCGTGCAGCATATGGTTTTAACGGGAACGTTGCCAAACTCTCACTTCCACAGGTCATTGCACAGAGTTATCTGAACACCTATACCACACCTTACTCCGATGCCCTGCGCTTGTTCGCCAATGCTAACAGTGGCCTGCGTTGGGAACAAACGAAGAATGTGAATGTCGGCCTCGATTATGGTATCCTGGATAATGTGAGCGGCAGTATAGACTTCTATCACAAGAACAGTACAGACCTGCTGGCCAGCGGACAGATCGATCCTACCATTGGTACGAGTCCTTCTTTCATCAACAATGCTTCCATCAACAACCAGGGGATGGAAATAACGCTGCGGTCAGACTGGATCAAAAAAGCAAATGTGAACTGGAATACAGGTTTCGTGCTTTCCTACAACACCAGCAAAGTGTTGAAGATCTATCAGAACCTCACGTTATGGCCCTCCAGCACAAATGCCGCAGGGTATGTGGAAGGCCAGCCGGTAGGAGCTTTATATGCCTATCGTTATGCCGGCCTGGATGCCAATGGCATGCCGATGGTACGGGATGACAAAGGCAATACATCTTCCTCTCTGAATTATGATAATACTTCTGCAGCATTCTATTATACGGGAACTTCTATTCCCACTACTAATATCGGCCTGAGTAACCGGTTAGACATTGGTAACTTCTATTTCTACTGCATGGTGAGTTATTACGGCGGGTTCAAAGTACAGGTGCCACGTGCTGATCCTGCAGCTTTCCGTCCGTTAGATGGGGCTGGTAATTACTGGAAAGCACCCGGTGATGAAAAGAACCCTGATGCGGTAATGGCGCTGGCAGGTTTTAATGATTTCTTTGCAGGAATGGTGTACCGGAATGCGGACAACTATGTCGTGAAAGGTAACTATGTGACCATCCGGGATATCACGGCGTCTTATACTTTTAACAACAGCCTGTTCCTGAAGCGGATCGGTATGAACCATTTTGAAGTGAAACTGCAGGCATCGAATGTGTGGACGCGTGGGTTGAACAAATACAACTACAGTATGGCAACAGGCAGTTATGCCAAGCCTTACATCACGCCCACTTATTCAGCAGCGCTCTTTACTAATTTCTAAATCTACACTATGTTATACAAAAGATATTTAACAGGATTTATTGCGCTTGGCTGTTTGGCCATCAGCGCCTGCAACAAATATCTGGACATTACGCCCAAAGGGTTCACTATACTCTCCACCGTTAACAATTATGATCAATGGCTGAACGATGCAGATAAACTCGGCGCATCTGCTACCGCGGAACTGAACCTGCTGGCGGATAATGTTGATAATGTAAATATTAAGGTGCCGGCGGTATCAGCGAATGAGCTGGTCTATACCTGGGCTCCGCAATTCAATACAGATCTGAAAGCTGCTCCGGCCTGCTGGGGTGCTCACTATGCCAACATCAACAAGTACAATACGGTACTGCTGGGTATTGATGATGCAACCGGCGGCACACCGGCAGCGAAAAGGGCACTGAAGGCTGAAGCGTTGCTGGGCAGGGCATTTGAGTATTTCTATCTCGTTAATTTATACGGAAAGCCATATGATCCTGCAACGGCAGATAAAGACCTGGGCGTTCCTTTTGTTACGTCTAACGATGTAACGCAGCAAGTACCGGGAAGAAGTACGGTGAAGGAGATCTATGATCACATCATTGCAGATATCAGCACGGCTTTACCTGATCTGGCGAAAGACAACAGCAAGAACCGCTACCGTGGCTCTGTGCCGGCAGCATACAGTGTACTGGCAAGGGTATACCTGTATATGCGGAATTATCCTGAAGCCAGTAAGAATGCAGCACTCGCCATACAAACGGGCACGCTTTCTATGTTGGATTTCAGAACCACGCTCCCCAATACGGTAAGTTCGTTAAGTACCAGGCAGGATGCTATCTATTCCCGCAGGCTGATGGGGTACGAATCGCCGGATTCTGCTTTCCTTAGCAGTTTCAGCAAGAAGGACCTCCGCCTGGCACTGATGTACAGTTCCAGCGATAATTATTCCAGGCGTGGAAATACGACTTACTTCCCCCTGATAACCAACTACGCCTTGCAGAGCACCAATACCGGCACCTCATTGCCTGAAATGAAACTGATCATTGCAGAGGCTGCGGCACGTGCCACTGACCTTACTACGGCGCTTACCCAGTTGAACGAAATAAGGGTGATGCGTTTTGCCACTGCGGATTACCAGCCGCTGCAATCAGGTGATCAGGAAGAGGTATTGGCGTGGGTGCTGCGTGAACGGAACAATGAAATGCCTTATAGCGGATTACGCTGGTTTGATATGCGGCGTTTGGATAAGGAAGAAAAAATGCCGGTGGTGAACAGGTACGATGCCAGGGGTAATATCATTGCCACGCTTCCGCATGCGGCAGCAGCTTACACGCTGAAGATCCCGGTACAGGTACTCTATTTTAATCCAGGTATGCAACAAAATTAATTCCTGCATGATGAACAAGAACACCATTTTACTTTGCTGGATGCTGGTTATACTGGCATCCTGCAGCAAAGACAACGATAAAGTAGTAATACCAGCGGGCAGCATTTCTTTTGCCCGGCTCCAGGTATCAGATACGATATTACTGAATTTGCCTGTCGAAAATGATTCAGTAGCTATTGTGAACATAAACGCCATAGCCAATGCACCCATTGCGGGGGATCATAACGTCACCTTTGCCGTGGATAATGAGAAGCTGACGGAATATAAGGCGAAGTATGGCGAGGCATTGTTGCTGCCAGCTAACTCGTGGCATTTTTACCAGCCTTCCTGTAATATCGGGGGGCCGGCTTCAGAGATCAACATTGTGCAGGGCACAAAGTTGAAATCACTCACCACTTATGTGTTGCCGATCGTTATCCAATCCGTAGATGGTATCGAAGGCGATGCCGCGAAAGATCAGACGCTTTTTATTGTAGTCAAAACCGGCAGGTCTTCTGTTATCTCAAAGGCAGGCTGGAAGATCCAAAGCGTGTCTTCTGAAGACCTGTTCAATCCGGCGCGCAACCTCCTGGACGATGATGTGAATAGCTTATGGTCAACAGAAGATGGCATACCGCAACATGTAGTGCTGGACCTTGATGGCACGATAGATTTCAGTGCAGTGACCTATCGTACGCCTGCGCCGTTCTACACACAACAAGGTGGTTATGTAAAGCAGTTAAAGATCGAAATAAGCATGGATGGTTTAAACTGGGAGGATAAAGGAACGTATGGCGGGCAAACCAGCGATGCTAAACAGGTTGTTGCAACGGGAAACTGCACGGCCCGGTATCTGAAATTCACTATACTTTCTATAGAACCTTTCTTCGGCGCTTATAACATAGCGTTGATCGGAGACATAGGTCTAATGCCATAAAATAATCTCCATATGAAAATAATGAAAATTTACAGGAATTTTTTCCTGACGGGAATGGTATGCCTGCCTGTATTGGCAAACGCCCAAAGCAAAGACTATCTCCTCAACGTAAAATTGAATGAAAGCTCGGATGCAGTGAAAGCATACCTGATGCAGGAAAATAGGGTGGATTCGGTTGATGTGGTAAAGGGTAAATGCCAGTTTAAAGGTGCTGTGGAAGCTGCTGCGAGAGTAAACCTGATAGTAGTGCATAAAAACGCCAGTCCTTTAGACAGGGATGCACTGAATTTTTATTTAGAAAGCGGGAAGACCGATATCAATGGCAGCGAAAATATCGGGGAGGCCACCATTAGCGGATCGAAGATCAATGAGAGCCTTAAAAAGTACGAACAACAGCTGGCGCCCGTTCAAAAACAAGTGAATGATGTGATCATGGCGTTAACGGCAAGGGGAGAGACGGAGAAAACGGAAGCTTTTATGGAAAGCTGGAAGAAGTTGTATGAAGAGGCTATGCTAAAACAACACAACTTCCGCGCGGCATATATTCAGCAGCATCCGGATGAAACCTTCAGCCTGATCGTTTTGAGAGATATGATCAATACACGGCTGATGAATGGTGAATTTGATCCGGCTGTAACACCGGTTTTCGGTCATCTTTCGGAAAGGATACGTACTACTGAAATGGGGGTGGCGCTGAAAAAGGATCTTGACAGAGAGAAAGGCTCTCTGGTAGGGGTAACTGCACCCGATTTTACACAGAATGATGTGAACGATAAGCCTGTTAGCCTGAAAGATTTCCGCGGTAAATATGTGTTGCTGGACTTCTGGGCTTCCTGGTGTGTGCCTTGCCGCAAGGAGAATCCCCATGTGGTAAAAGCCTATGCAAACTTTTCAGACAAAGGGTTTACCGTGCTCAGTGTTTCGCTGGATATGCCTGGTGAAAAGGATAAATGGCTGGCTGCTATAAAAGATGATGGTCTTGCATGGACGAATGTTTCCGACCTGAAAGGCTGGAATAACGAGTTGGTGAAATTGTATAGCATCAGAGGTGTGCCGCAGAATTTCCTGATAGACCCTAATGGGAAGATCGTTGCGAAAGGCTTAAGAGGAGAGGACCTGGAAAAGAAACTGGCGGAGATTTTAAGTAAACAATAAATCAAACTACGTGAAACAAAGCATTGTTAAAATTGAGCATCTTTCTCATAAATACACCCGGGACTGGGCGATCCGTGATATCAGTTTTGATATTGATAAAGTGGGGATACTGGGACTTCTTGGATCAAACGGCGCCGGTAAGTCTACCACGATGAATATTCTTTGCGGGGTATTGAATCAAACAGAAGGCAATGTTTTTATCAACGGCATCAACATCAGGGAAAAACCGGAAGAGACGAAAAAACTGCTTGGTTTCTTACCGCAAAATGCACCACTGCACCTGGAATTGACGGTAGAAGAATACCTGACTTACTGCGCCGCTATAAGGGACGTAGCAAAAGATAAAGTGAAAAAAGCGGTAGAGGAGGTCATGGAAAAATGTGGTCTTACACATTTTCGCAAACGGGTATTGCGCAATCTTTCCGGTGGCTACCGCCAGCGTGCCGGTATTGCGCAGGCCATCATTCATAAACCCCGGCTGGTAGTACTGGATGAGCCCACCAATGGACTGGACCCTAATCAAATACTGGAAGTGAGGAAACTGATCCGCGAGATCGGGGAAGAAAGAGCTGTGATATTTTCTACCCATATCCTTTCAGAAGTACAAGCTATCTGTAAAGAAGTGAAGATGATCGAGAGCGGCCAGATGGTATTTGCGGATACGATGGATGCTTTTAACAATTATGTGCTGCCGGATTCTATGCTGCTTGCTATGGATAATCCACCTGCTGCCGAAGAACTGAGTGCTATACCAGGCATTACGGGGGTTGAATTCCTCAATGACAGAAGCATCCGGTTACGTTTTTCTGCGGATAAGGATGTACCCAAACGGGTTATTACGCATGCCGTTCAACAAGGATGGGAATTAACGGAACTGGTGCAGGAAAGAACATCCCTGGATGAAGTTTTTGCGCAATTATCCAAAAAAACAAAAAGATAAAATATTCATGAGAAAGATATTAAAGATTGCAAAGCTTGAGCTTAGTATTTTGATCTATTCGCCGGTTATCTGGATCGTGCTTCCCATATTTTGTGTGTTGTGCAGCATCACCGTGATGGGAACGCTGGAAAGCTTTCAGAATTCCATTGCGTTGCACGGGCGGTTGTCGAGCCCTATTACCAGGAACGTTTATGGTATACCGGCCGGTTTTTTTGTAACTATTCAGCAGACCCTATACCTATATCTGCCTATTTTGACCATGGGCATCATGAGCCGGGAAACCAGCAGTGGTTCTATTAAGCTATTACTGTCTTCCCCGGTTAAACTACGGGAGATCATTCTTGGCAAGTACCTGGCACTGGTAACACTGTGCCTGGCTTTTATTGCCATCATCACTTTATTTGCCATTACCGGTATTTTGACCATTGAACATGCAGATACGGGTATGTTGATGGCAGGAATATTCGGGCTGTTCCTGCTGATCTGTACCTATGCGGCCATCGGGCTTTTTATGTCCTGCCTCACTAACTACCAGATCGTGGCAGCCATCGCTACGCTGGCAGTATTTGCGGCATTAAGGTATGTAGGTGGCATCGGCCAGTCTATGGATATTGTGCGGGATATCACTTCCTTCCTTTCCATTTCAGGCAGCATTCAAATGATGATCATGGGATTGATCTCCACGAAAGATGTGGCGTACTATCTGATCATCATATTCCTGTTCCTCGCACTGTCCGTACTTTACCTGAGAAATCAGCGTGAGCTGAAACCCTGGCGTGTAAAGGCAGGGCGTTATGTGCTCCTGCTTGTAGCTGTGTTTGGTGTAGGTTATCTCACCACCATTCCCGCATTGATCGGTTATCTCGATCTGTCCGCAGGAAAACAAATGACGATCTCAGTACCCGCTCAGCAGGTAGCAAAGAAGATAACCGGGAAATTGAAGATAACCACCTATGTGAACATGCTGGCGCCTAATCCATACAATTTAATGCCGGTGTTCCGCAATGGTGATCTCGAATCTCAAAGCATGTACAAGCGCTTTATTCCGGGTATTGAGAATGAGTACGTGTACTATTACCATGAGATCACAGATACCATGATGTCCGTTACCAGGTGGAACCCCAATTTCAAGGGTATCAAAGACATTCATGAGCTGGGGGAAAAAGTTGCTTTGGTGAGCGACTTCGACTTTAAAAATTTCGTAGGGCCTGAAGAGATTGACAAAATGATCGATCTTAAACCGGAGGGCTACATGAATATCAGGAAGCTGGAATACAACGGGAAAAGCACTTACCTGCGGTTCTTTATGGATGAATATGGACAGTACCCGCAGGAAGCAGAATGGATAGCCGCATTGAAACGTTTATCGGTAGAAGATCCCAATATCCTCTTTTTATCCGGCAATAATGAAACAGGTATTTCGGATAAGAAGGACCGGGGATATGCCACTATCCTCAGTGATAGATCCAAAAGAAAGGCGATGGTGAACCAGGGTTTCCAGGTGGATACGATTAACCTGGACAGCCAGGACCTGCCTGCTAAAACTGACATCCTGGTGATTGCTGATCCTACGGTAGCTCTGAGTGATATCACGCTTGGAAAAATAAAACAGTATATAGAACGCGGAGGAAACCTGCTGATCACTACTAATCCCGGAAGGCAATCTGTTATCAATCCTGTTTTAGCTAACCTGGGTATTCAGCAAAAGCCGGGCATGTTAGTTAAGCCGGAAAAAGATCTTGACCAGCAAAAGATTGCTGCTGTATATGCACCGCAGGCAAAAGACATTGACCGTTATGTGCCACTCTTTCTACAGGCAAAAAAGAATGTGATATTAGATAAGGCTTCCGCTTTAATATATGATGCATCCGGTCCTTTTGAAATTCAGCCATTATTGATGAGCCCTGCAGGTGGCTGGAACAAAGTGGTACCTGTTAATGACAGTATGCCTTCACTGGTGTTTGATGTCGCACAGGGCGATGAAAGAGGCACCTTCCCGGTTGCTGTAACCCTGAAACGAAAAGTGAACGGCAAAGAACAACGCATCATTGTTTCCGGTGATGCAGACTACCTCGGCAATAGCCAGTTTGAAAATGTAGAACGGGAGGTAAAAGAAGTAAGACTGTACAGTGTAGACATTTTGTTCAGGTGGCTGAGCATTGGTCAGTTTCCGTTCGATGAGAACCGGCCTGAGGCTAAAGACGTAGATATGACGGTTAGCAAGGAACAGCTTTCCCTGTTGACGATTGCTTTCAAATACATTCTCCCGGCGATACTAGTAATACTGGGTGCTATTATCCTGTTCAAAAGACGCAATAACTGATGAGTTTTAAAACCGATAAGCAAACACAGGAAGACCTGAATATTTTCAGTAAGCCAGGCAAGGATGCTGTTTTTAATATCTACAATCAAACGCATACCAGCGGCGGCGCAACTATCCTGGAAAGGTTATTCCTGTTTCCGCTGGATAATGCAGATGCTATCAACAACAGAAGTCTGACCATTCAGTTCTTCAGCAGGGTAACATTGCCTTTCCCCATCAAAGCAGCTGCACTGGACAGTGCAGAGATCTACCTGGCCATGACTGATCCGAGAACAAGGCTTTCGGCTGAGCAGCAGAATTTAACCAGGAAATTCAGCCAGATGATCTCTGCAGATGGCGATTACAAACTGATCGTTCAGGGGATAGGGGCCATACTGGAAATATGTACGGACCTGGCTGTTTTTCTGAAAGAGATCGGTCCAATCCCGCAAGACCTGCAGGCGATAGAAGGGTTGCTAAAAACTATTATGAGTGAGGGCCGGCCCAATGCAAAACTTTCCTATGAAACAGCGGTTCGTCTGGATGGGGTGTTCAGGTTCACTATCCGCGATACAGTAAAGGAAATACTCGCTTACATCTATCACCTGGATGTGTACATGTCTATTGCACAGGTAGCAACAGCGCGTAAATATGTTTTCCCGGTTGCCCTTGATAAGGGTGATCATACGGTAACACTGCGCCAGGTTTACCACCCCCTGGTTAAAAATGCAACAGCAAATGATATCACCATCACCCCTGAGAAGAATGTTTTATTTCTTACCGGGGCTAATATGGCTGGTAAATCTACTTTAATGAAATCGATGGGGATTGCGCTTTACCTGGCGCATATGGGCCTGCCTGTAGCAGCCGAAGGAATGGAATTTTCTGTGAGGGATGGCATATATACTACCATCAATCTCCCGGATGACCTGAGTTCCGGGATTAGTCATTTCTATGCAGAGGTGTTGCGGGTAAAGAAAGTAGCCAAAGAGCTGGGAGCAGATAAAAACCTGTTCATCATTTTTGATGAGCTTTTTCGTGGTACGAATGTAAAGGATGCATATGAGGGAACCATTGCTATTACACAGGCTTTTGCGGGAAGGCGGAACTGCATGTTCGTGGTTTCTACACACATCATTGAAGCAGGAGATGTATTGGCAAAGCAATGCCCCAATATCAATTTTGTGTACCTCCCTACCAGGATGGAGGGGAACACACCTGTGTATACTTACAAACTGGAAACAGGTATTACGGCAGACCGGCATGGCATGGTCATCATCAATAATGAACGGATCCTGGAGATCATCAGGAGCAGAAAAAGCAAAACAGCGAGCGTATGAGTTTCTTTGCAGATAAACAGACCTTGAATGACCTCAATATTCCGGGGCGCCATAAGAACAATTCCATCTCCCGTCTTTTTGATACCGTGATCACCATGGGTGGCCGTAAACTGATGGACCATCTGTTCCAGCATCCGTTAACGGATGCGGAGGAGATCAATCAGCGAAGCAGCATATTCAGGTACTTCTCTACCCAGCCTGTAACTTTTCCGTTTACAGCGGAAGAATTTGCGGTGATGGAAAACTACCTGAGCGCGGGAGGGAGCAATATCATGCACGTGCTCTCTAAGAAAGTATTGCAGATCGTAGCGCAGGATACCGCATATGAGCAATTAAACGGGGAAATATGCAAGACCATTGAAATGCTCAACCATTTCAGGGATTTTGCTGAACAGCTGCAGGACCGGGAAGGTGCTTACAAAGAGCAGCTGGAATTGATCGGGGTAATTTTTCGTCATCCAAAACTCAGCTGGCTGCAGCAGGAGCGGGGAGTGAACAGCTTATCCCTGGTGAAACTGGTGAAGTATGATCATCTGCTGAGAACAGCCATGCATGCCCAAATGAAGCAGCTGATGACGCTCATCTTTCATCTGGATGTATATGTGGCGGTATCAGCCATTGGCAGGCAAAGAAGATTTAATTATGCAGTTGCGCTGCCCAAAAGCAGTAACAAGTTAACGATTACGGATCTTTATCATCCTGCGGTTGAAAATGCCATAGGAAATACGGTTTCCTTATCCGGGAACAAAAACGTGATATTCCTCACAGGAGCAAACATGGCAGGGAAATCTACCCTGATGAAATCTTTCGGGATCTGTGTTTACCTGGCACATATGGGTTTTCCGGTGGCAGCCAGCCAGATGGAATTCTCTGTGATGGATGGCCTCTATACTTCCATTAACGTACCTGATAGCCTGGAATTGGGCTACAGTCATTTTTATGCGGAGGTGCTTCGTGTAAAAACAGTAGCGGAAGAAGTAGCTGCGGACAAGGACCTGTACGTAATATTTGATGAGCTGTTTAAAGGCACCAATGTTAAAGATGCCTATGATGCCACGCTAAGCATCACCGAAGCTTTTTCGGAAAACAGGAACTGCTTTTTCATTATTTCCACGCATATTATTGAAGTAGGAGAGGCACTAAGGGAGCAGTGTGATAATTTCAGCTTTACTTATCTCCCTACCATTATGGAAGGCCATAAGCCTACTTATACCTACAAACTAACGGAAGGTATTACACAGGACAGGCAGGGGATGATCATTATAGAGAATGAGGGGATCCTGGAGATCGTAAAAGGGGGCTAAGCCAACCATTATAAATTGAAGAGAGCTTTTCTTGTTAAGTGCTCCAAAAGCAAAACGGCCTTTTAGGCCGTTTTGTTATTGTTCTTTTATTCTTTCAACGAAAAGAGAAAAACTGCCTAAAAGGTCGTTTTGCTTTTGTTCTTTTATTCTTTCAACGAAAAGAGAAAAGGCTGCCTAAAAAGGTCGTTTTGCTTTTGTTCTTTTATTCTTTCAACAAGAAGAGAAAAGGCTGCCTAAAAGGTTGTTTTGCTTTTGTTCTTTTATTCTTTCAACAAAAAGAGAAAAGGCTGCCTAAAAAGGTCGTTTTGCTTTTGTTCTTTATTCTTTCAACAAAAAGAGAAAACTGCCTAAAAGGTTGTTTTGCTTTTGTTCTTTTATTCTTTCAACAAAAAGAGAAAAGGCTGCCTAAAAAGGTCGTTTTGCTTTTGTTCTTTATTCTTTCAACAAGAAGAGAAAAACCGCCCTTTGCAGCGCGGCAAACATTTAGCTTTTCATTTTCTCTTCCAGTTCCATCACCTTTTCAAACACTTCCTCATATTCCGTATTGGCTTTGGCCAGATCTGCATTCGCTTTCTTATAAGCATCTTCCGTGTTGCGGAATTTCTGTTTATCGCCATATACATCCGGGTTGGCCATATCAGCTTCCAGGTGTTTCAGGCGGTCTTTCAGCGTAGTGATCTGCTGTTCCAGTTGCTCCGACAACTTTTGCTGTTTCTGCAATTCTCTCTTCAGGTCCTTGTCTATGGAGCTTTTCTGCGGCGCCGGATTAGTTGGCGCTTGCGTCTGCTGTACTACCGGAGCGTTTTTTTTTTCGGCTTTTGCAGGTGCTGCTGCTAATGCCTGGCGTTTCTTCCATTCTTCCCACTCGGTGTAGTTGCCTTTGAATTCCTTGATCTCACCATCTACGATCTCCCAGATCTTGTTAGCGGTTTTGCTCACAAAATACCGGTCGTGCGATACGAGTACGAGGCTGCCTTCATATTTACCTAAAGCATCAATCAGCATCTCTACAGAGTTGATGTCCAGGTGGTTCGTGGGCTCATCCAGCAGCAGGAAGTTGGCCTGGCCGATGATCACTTTACCTAATGCTACACGGGCTTTCTCTCCTCCGGAAAGGATCCTTACTTTCTTGAAAACATCATCACCCTGGAACAGGAAGCAACCCAGCAGGGTACGCAGTTCTACTTCGGAACGGCCGCTGCCTACGCTCTTCAGCTCTTCCAGGATCTCATTATCCATGTGTAATGCTTCCAGCTGGTGCTGGGCATAGAAACTGGTTACTACGTTGTGGCCGGGTACACGGTTACCTTCAAATTGTTCTGTTCCTGCAATCACGCGGAGCAGGGTGGATTTACCTTTACCGTTTGCACCGATCAGCGCGATCTTATCGCCGCGGTTGATCTCTGCACTGGTGTTCTTCAGGATGGTGAGGTTGCCGAAGGACTTGCTCACATTCTCCAAAGTAGTGAGGATCTTACCGGGCATTTTATCTACGGTAAAGTTCATCCGTATTTTGGATGGACCACTGTCCGTTTGCTCGATCCTTTCTATTTTATCCAGCCGCTTGGCGATACTTTGTGCCTGCGCAGCTTTGGAAGCTTTCGCTTTAAATCTTTCTATAAATTTTTCCTGTTGTTTGATGTAATCCTGCTGGTTTTCGAATGCGCGTTGCTGTAATTCACGGCGCATGATCTTTTCCTCCTCATAATCAGAGTAGTTACCGGCATAGTGATGTAATTCCTGTTGATAGACCTCTACTACTTTGTTCACCATCCTGTCCAGGAAATACCGGTCGTGGGACACGATGATCACCGCGCCTTCGTAATTAGAGAGGTATTTTTCCAGCCATTCGATGGAGGGAAGGTCAAGGTGGTTGGTCGGTTCATCGAGCATCAGCACATCGGGCTTTTGCAGGATGATCCTGGCCAGCAGTACCCGCATACGCCATCCTCCGGAGAATTGGTTGTAAGGGCGTTCCAGGTCTGCCGTGGTGAAACCAAGGCCTTCCAGTACGGTAGCTGTTTTATGACGGATGTTGTATCCGTCCAGGATATCGAATTCGTGGAGTTTATCGCTGTATGCATGCAGGATAGCCTCATCCTGGGAATGTTCCAGTTTAGCGGTGAGTTCTTCCAGTTCCTTTTCTACTTTCTGTGCTTCGGTGAAGGCGGTCATCCCTACATTGAGGATGCTGTCGTCCGTTTCAAAGCTCAGGAGGTCCTGGTTAAAGAAGCCAAGGCTGAGGTTGCGGATCTTATTCACACTTCCTTTAGAAATAGAGTATTCTCCGTTGATAATACGGAGAAGGGTGGATTTACCGGTACCGTTCAGACCAATGAGTCCGATGCGGTCTCCCGGTATGACATGCAAGGAAGAATCTTTAATGATGGTTCTTGCGCCGAATTCGAATGTTATGTCCTGCAGTGCGATGAGCATACTTGAAATTGCTATTAAACGCGCAAAGATAGTACATTTTTTGGTGCTATCTTTGCCTCAAATCATATCGTATGCGTTTGAATCAATATATTTGGATATTAGCTACAGCAGCCTTGTTTGCAGCCTGCCAGCAGGCTGGCACTTCCTCTTCTGCAGACTCAACAGCGCAAAGCACTTCCGGCGATCTCCAGGCGCCGTTTTCCAACGAATTCTACGATTCCCTGAAAGTGGCGATGACGGCCTATTATCAACTATCCGGCGCATTGGTGAAATCTGATACCCTGGCAGCAGACCTGGCGGCGGTTTCCCTGAAAGCGCACCTGGATAGTTTGCCGATAACACGCCTGGGAGTGGATTCTGCGCGGGAAAGTGAATTGCTGGTGAATGCAGGAGATATCGCGGCGGAACTGAAGGGGCTATTAATAGAAAAAGGCGGACTCGACGCCCGCAGGGAGTCTTTCAATATGGTGTCTGAAATGATGTACGACCTGGTGAAGGTGACGGGATTGAAAGGCGCTACGGTTTACCGGCAATATTGCCCGATGGCATTTAATGATAAAGGGGCCTACTGGCTGAGTGATAAAGCGGAGATCCTGAACCCTTATTTTGGGGATGCGATGCTTACCTGCGGATCCGTAACGGATACGCTGCGTTATCAATGATCACTGAAAGCGGTCAGGTACTTATCAATATACTCCTGTTTGCGTTTGTTGCGATACTGCATTACAAACCTCGGATGTTCCAGTGGTACTATCTTTTTAAAGAAGCGTTCCTTCTCATTCAGTTGGGTAAGGAACGCTGCGTTTTTACCCGTTCCCAAACAATATCCTACAGAGCGGTCCATTCCAAAGGCGAGTTGCTTGTGGATATTGGATACCATGAAATCATACACTGCTGCTGTTAATTCCTTGCTGTCATAATAATTGTAATTCACTTCTTTGCCGCCGGGTTTCAATGCGGTGAAACCCAGGGGAGACATGGAGCCGATATAGAAATCCTTGTAGAAAGCTTTCGGGCCGCCATATGCAGCAATCACATCGTATACAAAAACAGAAGAAGGTTCAAAGGTTTTGATGCCCGGGATGATGATGCCGCAAGGATCTGCCAGCCGGTGGGAGTCTGTGAAAGGAACACCGGTCAGCCCTGCGCCCAAACGTCCCGGGTTAATGCCCACGATCATGCGCCGCTGGTGATGATCCTCATAGAATTTTTTGTAGAATTTCGTCATTGTTTCCACTACGCCTGCCTGCTCCCGGAAGGGATTCATGATGCGGATGTCTTTCGGCAGTTTGCCGGTGAAAGCCAGGTGTGTGTTGAATTGAATGATGTGATCGGCGAATGACAGCATGGGTATATTCAAATTAAGGCTGCAATTTCGATATAAATTTCTAAGTTTGATTGATGATCCTCTCTTTGTTATCTTCCACTGAATTTTCAGACATTTCTTCAGCTTCCGGCATTGAATACCACAACGGCCATTTTTACATTGCAGGTGATGATGCCAGCAGGATCTATTGCCTGGATGATCATTTTGCCCTGGTGAACAGCATACACATTCCGGGGCCGGATCAATACAGGATACCCAAAAAAGAGAAGAAGGATTGGGAAAGCCTGGCCGTGGTGGAAACGGATGGCCGGGAGGTGTTGCTGCTGCTGGGGTCTGGTTCCCTTTCCCCGCAGCGGGATTATGCCGCGATCTGGGATTTTGGGCAGGAGTCCCCATCATTATTGGACCTGGGGCCTTTTTACACGCAATTGCGCAATGATGGATTAATGGAATTGAATATAGAAGGGGCTACGGCCTTTGGAAAGGGGATATTATTAGGCAGCAGGGGCCATAAGCTGCACCCGCATAATACCCTCATCTACAGTCCTATGGCGGAACTCTGGAAAGCCCCGTCAGAACTGCATTATTGTGAATTGCTGTTGCCAGAGGAAGCTTTTGTGGGGATCTCCGGACTGGCTTGGTGGGCGGAAAAGGATTGGCTCTTTTTCACTGCCTCTTCTGAAGATACGGCCAATGTGTATGATGACGGACTGATAGGAGAGAGCAGGGTTGGATGGATCAGAAATGCGTCTTCAGCACTCCTGAAAAGCACTGTGCAGCCAGATGAATGGATCAAACTGGAAGAAATTGCACCTGTTTTTATGAAAAAAAAGATAGAATCTATTTGTGTACGGGAAACGGCCAATACGCCGGAACTGATACTGGTGGCAGATAACGACGATGGCAGCAGTCATCTTTTCCGCTTATTGATGGAAATATAACCCCGGTGCTTCCATATAACAGTCAAATCAGCGTAATTCGTAATTCGTAATTACTGATGGATTTCGTAATTTCGCATGCATTTTATTTGAGAACAGGATTTATGATCAATATTACATTTCCGGATGGCGCAGTACGACAGTATGAACAAGGTGTATCAGCACTGGACATTGCCAAATCCATCAGCGAAGGGCTTGCCCGCAAGGTTTTAGCGGCAAAAGTAAACGGACAGGTGGTAGACGCTTCCCGCCCCATTACACAAGACGGTACTTTACAACTGCTCACGTGGGTGGATACGGATGGCAAGGCTACTATGTGGCACTCTTCTGCGCATTTAATGGCAGAGGCGCTGGAGGCATTGTACCCGGGTGTAAAATTCGGTAATGGACCTTCCCTTGAAAATGGCGGTTTCTTTTACGATGTGGACCTGGATGGCCGTGCGATCTCAGATGAAGATCTGCGGAAGCTGGAAGTGAAAATGACGGAATTGGCTAACCTGAACAGCGTTTACGTGCGCAAGGATGTCTCCAAGGCAGACGCTATCAAATACTTTACTGAAAAGAACGATCCATATAAGCTGGACAATCTCCAGAAACTGGAAGATGGCAACATCACTTTCTATACGCAGGGTAACTTTACGGATCTCTGCCGTGGCCCGCATATTCCTAACACGGGTTTTATCAAGGCCATCAAGCTCACGAACATTGCCGGCGCTTACTGGATGGGGGATGAGAAGAACAAGATGCTCACCCGCATCTATGGTATCACTTTCCCTTCCAAAAAAGAACTGGACGAATACCTGACCCTGCTGGAGGAAGCGAAGAAACGCGACCATCGCAAGCTGGGCAAGGAATTGGAACTGTTTGCCTTCTCTGAGAAGGTGGGTTTAGGTTTGCCTTTGTGGTTGCCTAAAGGCGCTATGCTCCGGGAGCGTTTACAGAACTTCCTGCAAAAGGCGCAGATTGAAAGTGGCTACCTGCCGGTTGTTACTCCCCACATTGGGAATAAGAACCTGTACATCACTTCCGGCCACTACGAGAAATACGGAAAGGACAGTTTCCAGCCTATTCATACACCAGAGGAAGGTGAGGAGTTCATGCTGAAACCCATGAACTGCCCGCATCACTGTGAGATCTATAAAGTTTCGCCCAAGTCTTACAAGGACCTGCCGGTGCGTTTTGCTGAGTTCGGTACTGTTTACCGTTACGAGCAACACGGCGAACTACACGGCCTCACCCGCGTGCGCGGATTTACCCAGGATGACGCACATCTGTTCTGCCGTCCGGACCAGGTGAAGGAAGAGTTCTGTAAAGTGATAGACCTGGTATTATATGTTTTCGCCAGTTTAGGCTTTGACAATTATACGGCACAAATTTCGCTGAGAGACAAAGAGGATCGTGCGAAATATATC
Source organism: Chitinophaga sp. SYP-B3965 (assembly GCF_009647655.1). Lineage (GTDB taxonomy): Bacteria > Bacteroidota > Bacteroidia > Chitinophagales > Chitinophagaceae > Chitinophaga. The sequence goes on from NZ_WJFD01000001.1 coordinate 1,215,601, forward strand.
GGATCAGACGAGAACTGGGAACTGGCTGAGCAGGCGATCATTGAATCTGCTGCTGAAAAAGGGCTGAAGACAGTGGTGGAATACGGTGAGGCGGCATTTTACGGCCCCAAGCTGGATTTCATGGTGAAAGATGCGCTGGGCCGCAAATGGCAGCTGGGAACCATCCAGGTGGATTACAACCTGCCGGAGCGTTTTGAACTGGAATACATCGGAGCAGATAACAAGGTACACCGTCCTGTAATGATCCACCGCGCACCGTTCGGTTCGCTGGAGCGGTTCATTGCGGTGCTGATAGAACATTGCGCGGGTAAATTCCCTTTATGGCTTACGCCTACACAGGTAAAAATCCTGCCGATCAGTGACAAGTATCAGGCTTATACAGAAAAAGTAGCAGAATTGCTAAAAAAAGCGGAAATTCGCGCTGAAATTGATGATAGAAGCGAAAAGATCGGTAAAAAGATCCGTGATGCGGAAATAGCGAAAGTTCCTTACATGCTGGTGCTCGGTGAAAAAGAAGAATCAGACGGTAAGGTAGCTGTACGCAGGCAGGCCAAAGGAGATCTCGGCGCAATGTCCGTAGAAGAATTTGTAAGTCTGATACAGGATGAAGTAGCAAACCGCAAACCTTTTGAATGATCATTTGTTTTATAAGAACTATTCTCAACATGCCGCGTTTATCATCATTATTATCTAACAATTCAACATTTTAATGCAACAAGGACCAAGACCAAACTTCCGGGGCAGAAACCCTAACTTCAGAAGAGAACAACAACAGGAGCATCGTACAAACAGAATGATCCGTGTACCGGAAGTCAGACTGGTTGGCGATAACGTGGAACCGGGACTCTATAGAACGGATGATGCATTACGTATGGCAGAAGATCTGCAACTGGACCTGGTAGAAATATCCCCCAACGCTGTTCCTCCTGTATGTCGTATCATCGATTACAATAAATTCCTTTACGAGAAAAAGAAGAAGGAAAAGGAAATGAAGGCGAATGCTCACAAGAGCGAGGTGAAGGAAATTCGCTTCACGCCTAACACAGATGATCACGATTTCGATTTTAAAGCCAAACATGCCGAGAAATTCCTTCGGGAAGGCAATAAGGTTAAAACATATGTACAGTTCAAAGGACGGGCTATCATGTTCAAGGAACGTGGAGAGCTGATCCTTCTGAAATTTGCAGAACGCCTTGCAGAAGTGGGAGCCCTTGAGGGTATGCCATTGATGGAAGGTAAAAGGATGATCGCCATCTTTGCGCCTAAAACCGCTAAGAAGAAGCCTTCTAATCCCAAGGAACCAAAAGAACCGAAGGAGCCTAAAGTACCAAAGGAACCTAAGGAGCCAAGAGTGCCTTATGTGCCGAGGGAGCCAAGGGAAGAAGCGCCTGAGCAACCATCTGCGCCAACTTCACGTCCGATCTCTGCACCTGTAAGAAGGCCGATTGAGATTAAGTATGCGAACAGGCCACCTGCGCCTCCTCCGCCGCCACCGGCAGAAGATAAGCAAGGGGATAACTAAGTGTTTTAAGTGTTATTCGAAATAGATTTTTATAAAGAGCCCGGAGTGTAATGCTTCGGGCTCTTTTATTTGGGTGCACTTATAAAATATAAAACCCCGCCGGAGGCGCAATTCATTTCTTTTCCTTAGCCTGTAATAACTTCAACGTTTTCTTACCCCTGCTGATAAACGCGGGCTGTGCGCCTTCCCGCAACTGATCTTCTATTAATAAAATAATTTCCTTTTTGATATCTGGGTATTGTTGTGCGAGGTTGGCGAGTACGGTCATGGAGAATGCTCTTACGGCTACTGTTTCCTGTGGGTCTTCGAGGAAACGGAAGCAGTGATCCATTACTTCTCCCTGGAGTTCTTCGGGAATGGGCATAAACTGTAATACACGTACCACATTTCGTTTAACGGCTACTGGTATGCCCTCATCCTTCATCCTGTCCAGCATGGCCTTTAAATGGGGCTTTAATAAGCTGGGATGTTCTTGTGCTACCATGCTCATGATCCATGCAGCGCGTTGTACTACGCGGTATTCATCGTGGAGGAAAAGTTCTATCAGAGAAGCAAGGCGTGTGGGGTTCTTGCCTATCCAATGGGCAATCTTAAGCGCATTTGCCCTGGAATGTTCAAGGAGTATTTCATCACGGAGTTGCATGCGGCAAATATAAAAAACAACGCCGGGCAATTGAGCCCGGCGCTGGAAATTATTATTGAACAAAGATGGCCGAGACCCTGGGGTTCAGTGTGCCTGTACCACCCTGCCATCCCCTGGCAAGGAAAGTATAGATCCGCTGACGTACCGTATTGATGGCTTGAGTGGGTGGACTGAGCGGCGCTTCTGTAATGGGAGCACCTGCTCTGCGAATGACCCATACATCATTACCAGCCTGTATGGTGATGTACTCCGTTACTTCTTTGTATTTAACATTCGCTCTCACCAGCACACCTTTCTGATAGAAATCCACTGCGGGCACATTCGGAACCAGGTTGATGAGTTTGATGCGGGCGCCGGTATCAATGGGTGCTGTGTCATCTTCCACAATGATACCACTCACATTAGGCACTGAATCCGTTGTGAAGAAGGTGTACTTCTTATTGGCGGCCAATGCTTGCGAATAAGTGAGCACCGGCACAGAATCTTCTGCAGAGCCAACTTTGGGAACAGATAAAGTGATGGTGGTTTCTCCGGGTACGACGGTTACATAATCACTGTTATTGGAACCGCCGGTATTTAAACCACCTCCGGGAAACGCAATAGGATAAACGAAGTTATTGCTCACCCTGGTACCATTCACCTTTAACTGGATGCCCTGGTTATTGATACTTGGTGAAAAGTACCCGATCTTGATGAGTGCTGTATTTGTGATGATATCCCTTTCCGTTACGTGGAAGGTGTTCTTTTTGCAGGCTGCCAAAGCAATACTTGCGCCCGCAATACATGTTATGATATATGATAGCTTCATTATGTTGCGGTTTTAGTTGGGTATTGCGAACCAGATAGGTTTGGTATGATAGTTTGAAAAATCTGCCTGGATCCTTTTTAGTTCATCTGCATTCCATACATACTCAGAATTAAAACGTGGGCGGGCCCTTTGCACAGGGAACGGACCGGCATTCAGGCCGTTGAACGTTTGTGGAAGAGCGAAGGTGCGGTACACCGGCGTAGTTGTGCCGGGAGCAATGTACTTGTTGTATTCATATTTGCGCAGATCCACCCATGTTTCATTAAAACCCCAGCCAAATAAAGCAATATATTTTTGCAGCATTATATCTGCTAAGGTAAGTGTTGCCTCTGTTTTTGCCACGTTAGCGCTGGCAAGGTAATCAGCCCGTTCCTTCGCAGTGATAGGTGCTCCATTATATAACGTGCCACCGTTGCGGGGCATTGTTGTACGGTTAATGAAATCAAAATGTGCATTGATCCCTTTTGTATAAGCATCCAGCGCAACATCCTTTTTATTGCTCAGGAAAGCGGCTTCTGCTTTAATAAAGTAGATCTCAGCTGATGTCATTACCGGCATCACGGCTTTATCCTTAAAAAGATATTTACCGGCATTTGGTGTAAAAAGGGCTGCGCTGGGGTTGCCATAAATACTGTCTCCCCATGGTGCTGCTGCACGTTTACGTAAGGTGGCAGGAACGGTAGAGGAAGCACTCGGATCCCCAAGACCAGGCTCCAGACCTACATAACCACCGTTACCATTTGTAGTATCCTGGGAGGCGGACAGCATATGTTTTATCCTCGGATCTCTGTTGGCGAAGTTGCGGTTACCTGTAAGTGCAAACCCGTCCAGCAATCTTACAATGAAAGCGCCCTGGCGCATAAAGGTGAGGTTATCCCTGTAGGGACCATAGAAATTCGTATCATCATTTTTTGTGGCATCAAAAGGGATCAGGAAGTCATCTGCAATAACAGTCATAGACTTATCGCAAAACTCAATCACTTTGGCCGGATCATACAGGGCTGTTTTCCTGCTCAGGTGATTATAGTTATGTGCGAGTATACCATAGGTGAATTTGATCCATTTTGCATTATCACCGTTAAAGCTGTAATCTCCACGCACCAGCCTGTTGATACCGGGGTTGGGGAAATCCGTACGTGCCAGGTATTTCAGGGCAGAATCACACAGTGACCGAACACCCATGTATACGGTGTCCTGGCTGTCAAATTTAAAGATGGCGGTATTTTCCTTAAAGGCTTCAGTGTAAATTATTTCGCCGTGATGATCTGTGGTGATCTGGAACATGTAGGCTTTCAGCGCATATGCTGCGCCAATATAATCCCATTGTCCTTTTGTATGCCCGGTTTCAATAATATAGTTCAGGTTCTTACCTAAACCAAAATAACACTGCCGCCAGATATCGCCATTGGCATCACTGTTTGTAGCATAACCCATCTGGTCCCATACAATATCCGCTGTGCGGGAGGTAAGTACGGTTTCCCAGTTCTGAATGTAACGGCCTACATACCGCGAATCATATTGATTCCCGCGGGGAATACCGGCCAGTTGTGTTGGGAATACAGATGCGGGATCAGGATCCTGCGGCGTAGCCGGATCATAGTTCACGTCCAGCCATTTTTTACATCCTGTCATTACGGTCATTACCGTAAACAACAACATGAGTGTATAGAAAATATATCTTTTCATAATTGTGATGTTTTAAAACTAGAACGATGCTTTCAGTCCGAAATTAATACCCCTGGGATTGGCAAGCGAGCCAAAGTCAATACCTGCACCGCCAAAACCCCTGGAGGAAGCATTATTGGTGCTTACATTCGGATCTGCACCGGTATAATTTGTGATCATGAATACATCCGTTCCCGTTACATAAACAGAAGCAGATTTCACAAAATGCTGCCGCTTCAGGAAGGAAGAAGGCAGTACATATTGCAGCGTGATGTCCCGTAAACGCATCCAATCTACAGACTCAATAAAATCAGCTTCGGTAGCTACGGTAGTCTGCCAGTAGTCAGAACGGAAATACGGTGTAATGGCTACGGCATTCGGCGTTGGTTTGCTGGTTTCTTCCAGGCCATCCTGCAACACACCTCTTATCACAAGTGTTCTTTCCCTGTCCAGCGTTCTTTCACTAAGACCAGCCAGGTAGAGATAATATTCATTGCCGTTGAACACATCACCACCTCTGCGGAAGTCCAGGTTAAAGCTTAGCTTAAATTGTTTGTAAGTGAAGTCATTTACGAAGCCTACTTTGAAATCAGGCGTACGGTCTCCCACAACGGAAAAGTCTCCGTTTGAAAGCGGCAATCCTGAAGTAGGATTGATCAGCAGCTGGCCTTTACTGTTGCGGCGGAGGGTAAAGCCGGAAAGGTTACCGGTACCTACGCCGGGATAGGATTGGGAGCGCATGTTACCAAATACCCAGGTATCTGAATCATAATAAGAAGGCAGGTCTGCCGGCATAGAAACGATCCTGCCACGGTTCATGTCAAAATTCACCAATACGTCCCAGGTGAAATCTTTGGCTCTGAGCGGGGTGGCGTTTAATTGAATTTCCAATCCCTTGTTAAGTACTTCACCACCGTTGAGGTATTTAAGTACGAAACCTGTACCATAACTGGAGCGTGCCCTCAGGATCTGGTTGTTGCTCCGGAGCGTGTAATATGCAATGTCTATTCCTACCCGGTTCTTTAAGAATTTAAATTCACCCCCTACTTCCAGGTTCTTGGTGAGTTCCGGTTGCAGAACGAAGTTATTACCGTTCACACCGTATGCAAAACCGCCGCCGGTGGTGATCTGAGTAACCATGCTGTTGTCTATCGCATAAGGTGCGAAAGGTGCTTTACCAGTTGTTGCATAAGAGAAACGGGCCTTGGCAAAACTCAGCCAGGAGACTTCCTTCACACCTGGCAGATCTGAGAATACAAAAGCCAGGGAGGCTGAACCATAGTTAAAGAAGGGGTTCTTATCCACCACCCGGCTCATGAAGTAGGAGTGGCCTTCGCTGCTGCCTGCGAGGGACAGGTAAAGGATATCATTATAACTCACTTCGTAGTTACCGAATAAACGGAATTTCCGTACTGTGTTATCTGAATACCTTACATCGCGGGATAAGGGATCTGTATTATTGATAGAGATGAAATTTGCTTCATAGAAACGTTCTCCTTTAAAGGCATTGGTTTTGGTATTGTTATCTTCCATGGCAGTTCCCACGGTGAGGATATTACCAAACTTACCCCATGTTTTCCGGGCAGTTGCTCTCACAATGCCGCTGATGTTATTGGTGATAACGTCCAGTTGAGAAAGGAACCCGTTTGTTGGAAAACCGTAACGGGATTGCGGATGGGTAACGAAATAACCGGTAGTAGTATAATTCTCTACCCCAAGGGTACCGTTTAAGGTGAGCCATTTGGTAAGGTCCAGGTTGGCCACAACAGATCCGTTCACACGGGTCGTTTTATCCTGCGCCGGATTCTTGTTCACATCCCAGAAAGGATTGTCGAATTCCGTGGTATAAGCGCCGCCCCGGAGTGTTTTGCGGCTGCCATCAGGGTTCTGGTAGATCCGCGCATCTTCATCTGCAGGGAAGGTGAGTAGGGTGAGGAAGTAACTTCCTGCTCCTTTCGATGTTTTATCTGTTGTGGAGTTCACATACGTGAAAGTCCCCGTCATACTCAGCTTATCACTGATCTTTGCCGTTCCTGTCAAACGAATGGTTCCACGTTCAAATCCAGAGTTTGGTATGGTTCCTTTTTGGTCCAGCCAGGAGGAAGAAAGACGGAAGGTGAACTTCTCCGTACCACCATCGAAATTCAGGCTATGCCTTTGCTGGAAACCGGTTTGGAAGAAGTTTCCGAAGTTATCATAAAAGGTAGTGGTGTCTGCATATTTAGGACCGAAGTACGCGGACATTAAACCGAATGCGAATGGATTAATCGTGGCCAAATCATCTGCCACGCCATTAAGCCCCCGGCTGTAGATCCGTTGTGTTTTCGGGAAACGGTACACTTTATCAAAGCGGAAGTTATTGTCGTAACTAACCGTAGACCTTCCGGCTTTTCCTTTGCGGGTAGTGATGAGCACTGCTCCGGAGGCGCCATCTGAGCCATACAGCGCAGCAGCTTCCGGGCCTTTCAGCACCGTAATGCTTTCAATATCTTCCGGGTTGAGGTCCATGGCACGGTTGCCATAATCAGAGTTCCTGTTCGCAAAGGCAGTGCCAGAGGGGTTTGAAGACGCTATCAGGTTCTCCTGATTAACAGACTGGTTATCATAAGGCACCCCATCCACTACGTAGAGCGGCGAGTTATTACCTCCGATAGATATAGCGCCGCGTAATACCAGTACGGAAGAAGATCCCGGAGCACCGGAAGTACCGGTTACTGTAGCGCCTGCAATCCGGCCTGCAAGGCCGTTCAGGAAGTTTTCCCGTTGCGTTTGGGCTACATCTTCCCCGTCTACTTTTTGTACGGAGGAACCCAGGGAACGGGCGTTTTTGGAAATACCGTAAGCCGTGGTCACAAACTCTTTCAGGTTTTGTGCATCGGTTTCCATTTCTACAAAGATTTCTGTGTCAGCATTAATGGTCACTCTTTTGGTGATATAACCGATATAGCTGAACTGTAACACCTGCCCGCGGGAGGCATTAATAACAAAACTACCGCTTGCATTGGTAGAGGTGCCGGTGGGAGAGCCTTGTACCCGAATGGTTACGCCGGGCAGGGGACTTTTGTCGTCTGCAGAGAGTACTCTGCCGCTAATTGACATTGGCTGGGCCCAAACAGCATGGGAGATTCCTACGAGTAATAGGAAGGACAATAGACATCGCATCATAATGTGATTTAGATTTTCAGTGATAAAAGCGAATTGACCTGGGTTACATTCACAATCGGTTCGGACGAAAGTTAATTTGCATGTTCCTTAATAGAAATATCATTCATCCCGTAACAAATAAATGTTATACGGGATAAATACTTAGGCTTAGTTCATCCTGTGGTGAACGGATTTGGGGGTTATAAATTAGTTCCGCTGATTTTAAGTTGATCCTATAGATCCCGCTGTAGATCCGATCTGGATATTAACGCTGTTTAAATTCGATTTAGTAAATAAAAGATTTTGATTGCTACCGCTATGAACACAATTTAAACAAATTTAACCAGATTAAAAATGGAATGCAAGTGCCATTTTAAGACAATTTGAATTTTCTTTGCAATAATCTAAACGGCTTCACTTGATAAGAAAAGAACTACGGATCATCCTGCTTTCTCTTGGCATCAGCCTCCTGCTGACCCTTGCCAAATTCGCAGCATACTTTCTCACACATTCCGTAGCCATCCTGTCTGATGCATTGGAATCCATCATTAATGTGGTAGCCGGCGGCTTTGCCTGTTACAGCATTTACCTCACCGGCAAACCCAAAGATGCCAATCACCCTTACGGACATGGGAAAGTGGAGTTCTTTTCCATAGGATTTGAAGGCGCCATGATCTGTATTGCCGGTGTGCTGATCCTTTTTAAGGCGGTGCAATATTTTATTATCAAACCAGAACTGCTGCAAATAGACCAGGGTATCTGGGTGATCAGTGTCACTTCTGTGGTGAATTTTCTACTGGGATTATACCTCGCCCGGTCCGGGAAACAATTAAATTCTATTACCCTCTCCGGGAACGGACAACATATTTTAACGGACGCTTACAGTTCTGCCGCCCTGATCATTGCCCTCATCATCATCCGTTTTACGGGCCAGACCTGGATAGATCCCGCTGTATCTGCAGTGATGGGATTGATGATCCTCCGCAAAGGATATCAGCTCATGCGGCAGTCCATTTCCGGGCTCATGGATGAAACGGATATGCAGGTGATCGATAAGGTGATCACGATCCTGAATGAGCATCGCCATCCTGCCTGGATAGACGTACATAATATGCGGGTGCAGCAATATGGTAATAATTATCATATTGACTGCCATGTTACCCTGCCTTATTACCTGGAATTAAGTCATGCACACGAAGAGATCAAAACATTTGAGCAGCTGGTGAACCGGGAACTGAAGGGCCATGAGGTGGAGTTCTTCATTCATATAGATCCCTGCATACCTGCCCTCTGCCAGTATTGCCAGCTTTCCCAATGTGCAGTACGGAGCCATCCTTTCCGGCAGAAGATCACCTGGACCCGGGAAAACGTATTGCCTAATCGTAAACATGCAGTAGATTAGCATTGCTATGCAAAGGATATTGATCGTTGAAGATGAAGTTAAAGTGGCCAATGCCGTGAAAATGGGATTGGAAGAGAACGGTTTTGAGGTGGAAGTAGCCTACGACGGCCGCATGGGCAAAAGCCTTGCTGCCAGTCATGATTACGACCTGGTGATCCTGGACCTCAACCTGCCGCACCACAATGGTTATGAGATCTGCGAAGTGATCCGTCACCGCAACAACAAGGTGCCGGTGATCATGCTCACGGCCTTAGGGGGCATGGACGATAAAATGCAGGCCTTTGAACTGGGTGCGGACGATTATCTCGTAAAACCATTCGATTTCCGGGAACTCCTGGCCCGGATCCGCGTATTCCTCAAACGCGCCGGTGCGGAAGTAGCGCCCGTTAACCGTTATAAACTGGTGGTGGCAGACCTGGAAATAGACCGGGAACGTAAAGAGGTATCCCGCAGCGGGAAAAAGATCTCCCTCACCGCAAAAGAGTTCCAGTTGCTGGAATTGCTGGCATTACACAAAGGGAAGGTGATCTCCAAAGTAACGATCGCAGAAAAGGTATGGAATATCGATTTTGATACCGGCACCAATGTGATTGAAGTATACATGAACTTCCTGCGTAAAAAGATCGATAAAGACCATGAGCAGAAATTACTACATACCAAAACAGGTATGGGGTATTATTTATCAGAAGAGGACTGATGTATGAAGATCAAATATAAGATTGCCCTCTATTATACATTATCTGCGGCTTTCCTGCTGATAGCCTTTGCCACACTGGCTTATTATTTCTCTGCACAATCCCGCCGTGCTGAGTACCTGGACAGGCTGGAATATCGTGCACGCTCCATCGGCAGTGTGATCATTGAAAACGACCAGGTACAGATAGGCCTGCTGCGCAAACTGGATAAAACTACCTTCCAGGACCTTTACCGCGAAACGATACTGGTATACAATGAGCGATATGATCTCCTCTATGCGAATGTGAAGGATACGGCGGTACGTACCCAGAAATTCCTGCTGGATTATATTAAAGAACACGGGCAGTATATCCATACAGATGAGGAGGGTGAAACGGTAGGCGTTTATTATACAGAGGATAATGTATCTGTACTGGTGCTTGTTTCTTCTTTTGATAAATATGGCTTTCAAAACCTGCTGAACCTCCGGCAGATTATCGGCATAGAGCTACTGGTGGCAGTTGTATTACTCGTTGGTATCGGGTATTTCTTCGCACGTAAAATGATGCAGCCCATTGACCGGCTGGTAGAACAGGCAAACAGTATCAATGCGAATAACCTGCAGGATAAAAGAGTGGCCATTAAAGGGAAAGATGAGATCGCACAACTCGGCGCCAACTTTAATACGATGCTGCAACGGCTCAGTCATTCCTTTGATCTGCAGAAGAGCTTTGTAAGTAATGCTTCTCATGAATTGCGTACTCCGCTGGCCGCTATTATCAGCCAGTTGCAGGTAACGCTGGCCAAAGGCAGGAGCGGGGAGGAGTACGAAGCTGTATTACACTCTGTGCTCGAAGATGCGGAAGGGCTCTCTGAATTGACCAATGGGTTGCTGCAACTGGCGCAATCGGAACTGAACCGCAAGGAATTTGTATTCACACCTGTGCGGATAGATGAACTTTTAATTGACACAGCAGACCTGGTGCGCCTGAAAAGGAAAGAGAACAGCAAAGTAGAGCTGCAGTTCATGAAAGAACCGGATCAGGATACGCTGGTTACCTGTAGTGGCAATGAAAGCCTTTTGAAAGTACTCTTCATCAACCTCTTTGATAATGCCTGTAAGTTCTCCGAAGATCATACGGCCCGCGTGACCATTGATTTTAACAGCCGGTATATCCTGATCAGTGTGAAAGACAATGGCATCGGCATCGCTGCTGATGAGCAGGATAAAATATTTGAACCTTTCTTCCGCGGGCGCAATGCACAAGCCACACGCGGGCATGGCTTAGGCCTGTCTATCTGCAAGAAGATCGTGCAATTGCATGAAGGCCAACTCACTGTAATGTCTGATCCCACCCATGGCACCGTATTCACTGTGCAGTTCCCCCATTTATAAGATTTTAATTTCTTTTTAATCTCCCTTAAAGGCCCCTTTAATTCCACTTACGGAGCTTTGTATCATTGAAATAATTCAGGCAGCGGCGGATCAGTGGATGGAAGTATAGACCAACTGATACCCGCGATAGGCAAGTGAAGTAAATGGGTGCAATTGGCACTGGGGAATGTGACCACTTCTGCTGCTGCCTTTACTGAATCAGCCGGTGATGCCGGTAATTTTCGTGGATGTTTTATTACAGTATAACCTGGGGCGTTATACACAGCAAATCATTAACGGATACCGCACCGGCTAACCGGCCTGATTTGATACAACGTAATAACCGGAGGATATGAAATTATACGCGCTTCTTCTCATCACCCTTACAGCAACATACACCAGCTGCAGGCAAAACAATGGAGAAGGCGGGGAAGTTGCTACGTTTGTACTGAGTGATACGATGCTTGCCAGCATTAGTATTGATACCACGGTGATTAAACCTGTGGAAAGTGAACTGCGGCTCTCCGGAAAAGTAACACCTGATGAACTGGGTGATGGATGGATCACGGCGAATGTATTTGAAAAAGATATTTCCCATGTACAGGAAGGCACACCTGTGGAAATAAACATTACCAGTTATCCTGATATGGTTTTTCAAGGGGAGATAGAGAAAGTATACAACGTACCCGATCCTGCAACTAAAACTGTGCAGGTGAGCATCAGCCTGGATAATGAAGGTGTACTGCTGAAGCCGGATATGTTTGCTACGGTGTTACTGCGATACCCGGAAAGCGGTGAAATGATGGCGATTCCTACTTCCGCGGTGATCTTTGATAAAGGAAAAAGCTTTGTGATGGTGTTCAGGGATAAGTATAACATAGATACCCGGGAAGTAAAAGTAAACAAGTCTCTGAAAGAAGTGACCTATATCAGTAAAGGATTACTACCGGGCGAAAAAGTTATCTCAAAGAATCAATTACAGATCTACGACGCATTAAACGATTAATTACTAATAAATATTTTTCTTAACAATTAAATCAAGTTAAAATGAAAAAGATCATGTTTCTGATGGCCGCCGCAATGATCACCTTTGGTGGCATCTCTGCTGCAAATGCACAAGCAAAACCAGCAGCTGCAAAAACAGAACAGGCTAAGAAAGAAGTAAAGAAAGAAAAGAAAGCTGCACATCACGCCAAAAAGCACACTGCTAAGAAAGCTGATGCCGCCGCTACACAAAAGTAGTCACAGGTTTTAGTTCGCATAAATAGCGCTCCGCCCTGCTCAGATAGATATATCGCAGGGCGGTTTTTTTTATTCTTCCCCTGCTTCTTCACCATCTCCATGGCCCAGGATATTACGCAGTGGTTTCACTGCCTGGTAAATGCCACGATTATAGCGGTTGCCAAGGATCACGAGCGTGGTAGAATCTTTTATAAAACGATAGAATACGGTATTGTTGCCATGCCACCAGCCGTTGTGGTAAACGATCTTGTTCGTACTGTCAGGATAAGTGAACAGGCGCCATCCAAGGCCATAGTTGCGGATGCCGGGCTTTTCATTGCTGTAAGGCGAAAATGCTTCCTTCAATGTTTCCGGTTTGAAAAGTTTGCCGGAATAAATGGCCTGATCCCATTTGAGCATATCCCGCACGCTGCTGTAAATACCTTTATCGCCTACTACACCATCGAAGCTGTTATCCGGCTCCAGGCGCCAGCTGAACAGGTGGCTAACGGTCTGATGGGAGCGGGGAGCCTGTGTTGGATCCACCACATAAGTACTGGTCATTTCCAGCGGTGTGAAAAAGGTCTGTTGCAGATAGTCTGCATATTTCTGCTGGCTTACTTTTTCAATAATAGAAGCCAGGAGCAGATAATTTGTATTGCAGTAATTGAAATGTCTGTCCGGCGGATATTGGGTAGGAGGTTTGTGTATGGTCATCAGGTTGATCACTTCATCATTGCTGAGGAAGTGAGATTTGTCCTTCACCAGGCTATCGCAGAAATACAGGTAATTCGGTAAACCGCTGCGGTGGTTCAGGAGCATCCTGATGTTGATGCCCAGGTAGGGGAAATCCGGAAAGTATTTTTGTAAAGGATCATCCAGGCTGAGTTTTTCCTTTTCCAATAAGGAAAGAATAGCCATGCCGGTGAAGGTTTTGGAAACGGAGGCCAGTTGAAAGGATGAACTGTCCGTAACCGGTGTCTGTGTTGCGTGGTTTTCCAATCCCTGATAATGTTCATATAATATCACTCCTTTTCTTGCCACTAATATGGCGCCGCTAAAAGAGCCCGGAGAAAGCTTTAACCGCATCAGCTCGGCTACTTCCTGCCTGATCTGCCTGGTCTTATTACTCTTCAGTATCTTTTCCTCTTCTTCTTCGCTGAGACCAAGGGAATAGATGGAAGCCGGTTTTGTTGTTTTCTTCTTTTCGTTATGTCTGTTGGCGGAGCTGCTATTACATCCGATATATATGATGGAACTTGTGGATATGGCTAAAACGACGATTGCCTTAAAACGATTCATTTAATGCTGCAGATCTAATAGTTTAAAATCAATTACTTATCAATTTTCATGCCCGATAGGTGGCATTTGGGTGGAAATTATTCAAAAAAGGGGAACAATCAGGTATAATTTTTAAGCAATCTCGAATTTGCCAGCCACTGTATTTGATTATTGCTCAAACTCCGCTAGGTTTGTGACAATTTTAGCGACAAACACCCGTGTGATTGTCATTCTTGTGTCATCGTAGAATTATAGCCAGCACCATGAGCCAAAGAAAATTAACAAGTTATCCGAAAGAGAAGATCAACATCCTTTTATTGGAAAACATTAGTGATGCCGCGGTCGCGGAGTTCAAAGAGGCCGGTTACATTAACACCCGCAAATTATCAGGGGCCCTTAGTGAACAGGAACTCATCAAAGAAGTAAAAGAAGCCCATTTACTGGGTATCCGTTCAAAGACACAGATCACTGCCAATGTACTGGCTGCAGCTAAAAAACTGCAGGGGATCGGTTGTTTTTGTATCGGAACAAACCAGGTAGACCTTAAAACCGCCACTGAGCAGGGTGTAGCCGTGTTCAATGCGCCTTATTCGAATACGCGTTCGGTAGCAGAACTGGTGATCGGTTTATCTGTTATGCTGATCCGCCGTATACCTGATAAGAACGTAGCTGCCCATAAAGGCATCTGGATGAAAGAAGCTACCGGCAGCTTTGAGTTGCGCGGTAAAACCATGGCCATTGTGGGATATGGCAGCATCGGTACCCAGGTAAGTGTACTGGCGGAAGCAATGGGCATGAAAGTGCTGTATTATGATGTGGAGACCAAATTACCAATTGGTAATGCTGAACAGGTTCGTTCTTTAAAGGAACTGTTCTCAAAAGCAGATATCATTACATTACACGTACCTTCTAACAAGAGTACGGAGAACATGATCAATAAAGAAACACTCCAATACGCCAAGAAAGGCGCCATTTTCCTGAACTATGCCCGTGGGGAAGTAGTGGAACTGAACGACCTGAAGGAAGCCCTGGAAAGTGGTCACTTATCCGGCGCGGCAATAGACGTGTTCCCGGTAGAACCTGAAAAGAATGGTGCTGCATTTGCCACGCCTTTACAGCTGTTGCCGAACGTGATCCTGACCCCGCATATTGGTGGTAGTACTGAAGAAGCACAGCATAACATCGGGCTGGATGTGAGCAGCAAAATGCTCAACTACCTGGAAAAGGGAGCCAGCTTTGGTTCTCATACTATCCCGGCACTGAGCGTACCGCCTGTTGATAATACCCACCGGATCCTGCATATCCATAAGAATGTGCCCGGCGTACTTTCTGATATCAACCGGGAATTGTCCAGCAGGCATATCAATATCCTGGGGCAGTACCTCAAAACTAACGATCAGATCGGGTATGTAGTACTGGATGTGGATTCCAAACTTTCACAGGAAGCTTTTGCTTTGCTGAAGGAGGTGAATCATACTATTAAAACAAGGATGCTTTACTAAGTTTTTCAATAAGCTTTTTTGCGAAATCCCGGTAACTTGCTTACCGGGATTTTTTTTTGATCTTTGCTCATTATGAAAAATCTCCTCAAATTAGAAGAAGCCGCGATGTTCATGCTGGCGTTGTTACTGTACGAGCAGCAATATCCTATGTCCTGGTGGTGGTTCTGGGGGTGTCTTTTACTTCCGGATATTAGTATGCTGGGGTATCTGGCCAATGCCAAAACCGGAGCCTATGTTTATAATTTCTTCCATCATAAAGGCGTAGCCATTATCCTCTATATTATCGGAACTTACTTTTTGATAGAACCGCTGGTGTTTGTGGGGCTTGTGCTGTTTGCACATTCTTCCATGGATCGCGTGTTTGGTTATGGATTGAAATTAGTGACGGGGTTCCAGGATACACATTTGGGGAAAATAGGGAAGAAGAGTTAATATTGAAGGGGAAGTAGTATATTTGTGAGAGAATAGAAAAGCTTCATTCATAAAAAAGCCCGGGTACGGCTAATACCCAGGCAAAGAGTTCTAAAGGAACAAATCCCACAGAACTTTGATTTTTTCAGCTAAACTCACCAGTTTGGTAAGGCCGTTCAGGAAACCTAAAAACCTGAACGGTTTTTTCTTTTTTGGCTTCATTCACAATTAACGGGCGTTTTAATTTCCCGCATTTCTTTCTAATTAAACGTTTGTCTGGGCTTCATTCGCAATTGTTGTGAATGAAAATCGAAAGCAAATCACAACTGTGAATATAGGACAGGCAGCTGCTTCCAGTCCTCCGGCTTAGCCGACCGTAATAGCATTCCGCAAGGAAGTCCTTTCCTTGTTTTTTTATTCCTGGATAAATATTGTATTGATTTTTTGTAAATGCCTGTAAGAGGAATTTAGTTTGGGTAACAAATCAATCTGTAACTAAAATAGTATTTTCTTTTCAAACAGAAAAAAAAGAGCCCGCTCATTTGAGCGGGCTCCCTTGTGAAAGAACGATATACTTTGTTTTATCTGATGACTGTTACATCTCCTTTGATCACGAATGCTGGTCCGTTCCGTACTTTCTTGTAGCTGAGCCACCATACGAAGGTGCTTACATCTACATTCCGTCCTTTGTAGGTACCATCCCATCCAAGATGCATATCCTTACTGATGAACACCATTTCACCCCAACGGTTGAAGATGCGCAATTCGTAGTCATACATCGGTCCTCTGATAACCGGACGGAACACATCGTTATTTCCATCTCCATTCGGTGAGAATACATTCGGGAAGTCCGGACGACTATCACACTCTTTCATATCGATGGTGATCACATCTGTATTGCTTCCGCAATCATTGTAAGCCGTTACGCTGTAAGTGCCAGGCTGCGTGATCTCAATGGAACTGGTGGTTGCACCGGTGCTCCATCTGTACGAGGTAGCATTCTTCGCGTTAGATTTCAACTGGTAGCGGATGCCTCTGCATATAGTGGTATCATTACCCAGGTTCACTGTTGGCGCGCCTGCTATGATAACGTTGATGCTATCTGTTTTGTAGCGGTCGCAATGCCTGTCCAGTACACCGATAATGTATTTACCACCTTGTGTGATAGATTTCACCGGATTCAGATCTCCATCGTTCCAGCGGTAAGAAGCAGCATCCGGGTTGCGGGCATCGATGAGGATACTTCCGCCTGGACACATGATCCTATCCGGACCGAGGTCGAACTTCATATCAGGGCGTTCGCTCACTTTCACAAATTCTTTCACCACACAATTATCTCTGTATACTGATACGGAGTAGTTGCCCGCTCTGTTCACCATGATAGAGTTACCCAGTTCTCCGTTACCCCACTGGATACGACCGGCATTTGTAGTTACGGTCAGCATCACTGTTTGGCCAGGGCAGATAGTTGTATCTCTGCTGAGTGAGATATCCGGCGGCGGATTCACTGTTACATTGATGGTATCTATCGTGATACAGCCATTCTTCATCACTCTCACCCAGAAGCGTTCCTGTGTGCTTACATTGATCGCTGGTGTTGTTGCACCAGTGCTCCAGAGGTAAGACGCGCCGGTTACGTTTGCGTCCAGTTTCACGTTCTGACCCCGGCAGATGGTAGTATCAGGCAGATTCACCAGCGGCATTGGTATTACACCCACCTTGATCGAATCTGTAGTTACACACATACCGTTGCTTACGGTTACTTTATAAGTACCTGGATTCACTACCCTGATACGTTGTGTGGTTTCACCTGTAGACCATTTGATGGTGTATCCGAAGTTAGCAGGGCCTGCATCCAGTACCATACCGTTGCTACCGCATATGCTGGTATCGTTACCCAGGTTCACCACCGGCATTTGCATGTAAGTGATGTTGTAGGTCATGGTATCTGAAGCGCAACCTGTAACACCGTCCCGAACAATGAAGGATGCTGTGGTAGCGCCATTCAGGTTGAAGCGGTTGTTGGTAGAGATCAGCGGAACCTGTACAGCGTTGGCTGGTGTTACACCTACCAGTACATATACTGGTTTGTTCACGTTACCTCTTGTTCTGAGGGTGATGAACGGATTGCTTGAGCAATTCACCACAACGTCAGCTTCCAGTTCTGGTTTCGGACAAGGCCTTACGATGATCCGTTGAGTAACGTCCTGCGCTGCGTTGCCACATGCGTCAGATACGCTCCATCTTCTGATGATGGTGTAGCCGTTGCACAGATCCTTCACATATGGATCGATGGTGTATTTCACCTTTTTCGGGAACGTACCGTCGCAATTGTCGGTAGCATTCAGCTCGATCATATTTGTCGGAACCGGTGCACCGCACATGATGGTAATATCTGCAGGCGGTGCTGCTATTACCGGGCTTGTAGTATCTACCACTGTTACAACCTGGGTGATCACTGATGTGTTGCCACATTCGTCTTTCGCTGTCCAGGTGTTGATCAGGCGGTAGTTCTTACATGCGCCCGGAATATCCTGTCTTGTTTGTTTATGGGTGATGATCACACCGCCAGGGCGACTGCAATTATCGGATGCAGTAACGATCTGCGGATTTGGTATAGACTCACAGCTAACCGTGGTATCTCTTGGCGTTGGTGCGTTGAATACCGGTCTTGTTGTATCTATTACCGTGATCACTTGTCTTACGATGGCTTTATTACCACACTCATCTGTTGCTGTCCACATGCGGTCCAGTCTGTAGTTGTACACGCAGGTAGAAGACAGTTGTGTTTTAACGAAGCTGTACACCACTGTTACGTTATTGATCATTGAGCAATTGTCCGTAGCTGTTAATACTGGTGCGGCAGGTACTTCGTGGCAATTCACCGTCATATTGGTTGGTGGAACCATGTTGAACACTGGTGCAGTTTTATCCTGTACCGTTACTACCTGTCTTACTATTCTGCTATTACCACATTCGTCTGTAGCTGTCCATGTGCGGATCAGGCGATAGTTGTTCGCGCAGGCGCCAGGGATCGTTTCTCTCACTTCATTCTTCACGATGGTGATAGTGTTCATGGCAGAACAGTTATCAGTAGCTGTGAGGTCTGGTTGAGCAGGGATCGCATTACACTCTACTGTTATATCAGCAGGTGGGGTAGTAGTGAATACTGGTTTAGTAGTATCCTGTACAGTGATCACCTGTTGAACAGTCCTGCTGTTGCCACATTCGTCCATTGCTGTCCAGGTGCGGATCAGGCGGTAGTTATTCGCGCATGCACCAGGGATGTTCTCTCTGCGTTCTGCTCTTGTTACCGTTACTGCACTGGCAGGGCTGCAATTATCCATGGCTGTCAGGTTCGGTTGAACCGGTATGGCGTTACATTCTACCGTTGCGTCGGCAGGAGTGGACATCGTAAAGGCCGGAGCGGTACGATCTGTTACCGTCAGTGTTTGCTGAACAGTTCTGCTGTTACCACACTCGTCAGTTGCCGTCCAGGTGCGGATCAGGAGATAGTTGTTCACACATGCGCCGGGGATTGCTTCGCGGCGTTCATTCTTCACAACCGTTACCAGGTTGGATGGTGTGCAGTTGTCTGTTACGCTCAGGTTCGGTTGAGCCGGTATTGCGCTACATTCTACTGTTGCATCCGCCGGAATGGATACGGTAAATGTTGGCCTTGTAGTATCCTGTACCGTGATCACCTGTGTAGCGGTGGCCCTGTTGCCACATTCGTCAGTTGCCGTCCAGGTGCGGATCAGGCGGTAGTTGTTCACACATGCACCAGGGATGTCTTCACGACGCTGGTCTCTTACCACGGTGATCCTGTTGGTTGGCGTGCAATTATCCGTAGCGGTCAGGCTTGGCTGTGCCGGGATATTGTTGCAATCCACCGTCATATCTGCTGGTATTGCAATGGTAAAGCCTGGTGCGGTATTATCTACTACCGTGAGCGTTTGTTGCACCGTGGTGCTGTTGCCACACTCATCAGTAGCCGTCCAGGTACGGATCAGGCGGTAGTTGCTTGCGCACATAGCACCCGGGATCTGTTCCATACGTTCTGATCTTACCACAGTTATAGTACCGGTGCTGCAATTATCTGTAGCTGTGAGTACAGGTTGAGCCGGGATGTTGTTACATTCTACTGTTGCATCAGCAGGCGTTGGCATGTTGAATACCGGTTTAGTGGTATCCTGTACCGTGATCGTCTGCGTAGCAGTAGCTCTGTTGCCACATTCGTCAGTAGCCGTCCAGATACGGATCAGTTGGTAGTTGTTTGCACAGTTACCGTTGATGCGTTGTTCTGTTTTGGTAACCGTTACGTTGTTAGCGGCTGAGCAATTATCCGTGGCCGTGAGATCCGGTTGTGTCGGGATAACGTTGCAATCTACAGTGATGTTAGCTGGTACCGGCATGGTGAATACAGGTCTGGTTGTATCTACCACCGTTACTACCTGCATAACCGTTGTATAGTTGCCACATTCGTCAGTAGCCGTCCAGGTGCGGAGCAACCTGTAGTTATTGACGCAAGCGCCAGGGATCGTGATATTTTGTTCGTTAAATGTGATAGTTACAGTTGCACTGCACTTGTCGTTCGCTGTTAATACCGGAGGTACTGGTATCCTGTCACAGTTCACAGTAGTGTCTGCAGGGATTGCACTGGTGAATACTGGTTTGGTACGATCCATCACCGTCAATGTCTGGGTGATCGTTGTATCGTTACCACATTCATCCGTTGCGGTCCAGGTGCGGATCAACTGGTAGTTGTTTGTACAGCTGCCGTTGATGCGTGTTTCAGCCATTGTAACCGTTACGTTAGCCGCAGCAGAACAATTATCTGTTGCTGTGAGGGCCGGTTGAGCCGGAACCATGTCACATTCTACCGTGGCATTAGCAGGAGCGGAGGTAGTGAATACCGGTGCTGTAGTATCCTGAACCGTGATGGTCTGAGATACGATGCTGCTGTTACCACATTCATCCATTGCCGTCCAGGTGCGCACCAGTTGGTAATTGTTCACGCAGGCGCCAGGGATGTTTACACGGTTTTCTGTGTAGTTCACTGTAACACCGGTGGCAGTGCTGCAATTATCAGTGGCAGTCATTACCGGAGCAGTCGGGATAGCATTACATTCTACTGTTACGTCTGCCGGAACAGGGCTGGTGAATGTTGGGCGGGTTGTATCCACCACTGTAATGGTTTGTGTAACCGTTACAGAATTTCTGCATTCATCCAGGGCCGTCCAGGTACGGATCAGGAAGTAATTATTTACACAAGCGCCAGGGATCGGTTGTCTGATCTCATTTTTCAGCACTGTGATATTTGCTGACGGGCTGCAATTATCTGTTACGCTCAGATCTGCCTGAGTTGGGATAGCATGGCAGCTTACTGTGGTGTCAGCCGGAACAGGCAGGGTGAATACCGGTTTGGTAGTATCTACCACGGTGATCATTTGTCTGTAAATGGTGTCGTTGCCACAAGCATCTGTTGCCGTCCAGGTGCGGATCAGTTGGTAATTGTTTGCACAGTTACCATTCGTGCGTGTTTCAGCTTTCGTTACTGTTACTGCGCCTGCGCAATTATCGGTAGCGGTGAGGTCTGCGAATACAGGTACCTCAGAGCAGCTCACTGTAGTGTCTGCAGGTGCTACGATATCAAATACAGGGTTCGTAGTATCTCTTACGGTTACCACTTGTGTGTAAGTGGTGTCGTTGCCGCAAACATCAACAGCCATCCAGGTGCGGATCAGTTGGTAGCTATTTGCACAGCTGCCGTTGATACGTGTTTCACCTGTGGTTATTGTTACTATGCCACCGCAATTATCTGTACCGGTGAGGGCTACCTGTGCCGGAACAGCATCGCAATTTACGGTAGTGTCTGCCGGTGCGTTCGGGATCATTGGTTTAGTAGTGTCTTGTACGGTCACTACCTGTCTGTAGATCGAATCGTTACCGCAAGCATCCGTAGCAGTCCAGGTGCGGATCAGCTGGTAGTTGTTTATACAGCTGCCATTGATACGTGTTTCAGCCATGGTCACTGTTACAGTGCCGGAGCAATTATCTGTAGCCGCCAGGGTAACCTGAGCAGGAACTACATCACAATTCACGGTAGTATCCGCAGGAACTGTCGGGAATATTGGTTTAGTGGTATCCTGAACTGTTACTACTTGTGTGTAAGTGGTGTCGTTGCCACAAGCATCCGTAGCCGTCCAGGTGCGGGTCAGGATATAGTTGTTGTCACAGGTGCCGTTTGTGCGTGTTTCAGCTTTGGTCACTGTTACTGTGGCAGAGCAATTATCAGTACCCACCAGGTCTGGCTGAGCCGGAACTGCATCGCAATTCACGGTAGTATCCGCAGGAATGATGAGGATCGTTGGATGCGTAGTGTCTTGTACAGTCACTATTTGTCTGTAGGTCGAATCGTTACCGCAGGCGTCAGTAGCCGTCCAGGTACGGGTCAGGATGTAGCTGTTGTCACAGGTACCGTTCTGACGGGTTTCAGATTTAGTTACAGTTACAGGGCCGTTGCAATTATCAGTAGCTACCAGGTCTATCATAGCTGGCACTGCGTCACAATTCACAGTCGTGTCAGCAGGAACTACGAGGATAACAGGAGCGGAGGTGTCCTGAACATGGATCACTTGCGTGATGGTAGTGTCATTGCCACACTCGTCTACGGCGGTCCATGTGCGTGTCAGGATGTAGCTGTTAGCGCAGGATCCGTCTGTGCGTACTTCATTCCTGGTTACGGTGATATTGCCTGTTGCAGAGCAATTGTCTGTAGCGTTGATAACTGGTTGTGTTGGAACAGCATCACAATTCACGGTGGTGTCTGCCGGAGCTACTGCATCAAATATTGGTGCTGTAGTATCTCTGACATTGATCACTTGTGTGATAGTAGTGTCGTTTCCACACTCGTCTATAGCGGTCCATGTACGGGTGAGGATGTAAGTGTTGGCACAAGCACCGTTGGTACGCACCTCATTCATTGTTACCGTGATGTTGCCTGTTGCAGAGCAATTGTCTGTGGCATTGATCGTCGGTTGAGTTGGAACAGCATCACAATTCACGGTGGTGTCTGCAGGAGCCACTGCATCGAATATTGGAGCAGTAGTGTCTCTTACATTGATCACCTGGGTGATAGTGGTGTCGTTACCACATTCGTCTATAGCGGTCCATGTACGGGTGAGAGTGTAAGTATTGGCACAAGTACCGTTGGTACGTACTTCGTTCATTGTTACCGTGATGTTTCCTACTACAGAGCAATTGTCTGTAACATTGATCGTCGGTTGTGCTGGAACGGCATCACAATTCACGGTGGTGTCTGCAGGAGCAATCGTAGTGAATGCAGGAGCAGTTGTGTCTCTTACATTGATCACCTGGGTGATAGTAGTGTCGTTTCCACACTCGTCTACAGCGGTCCAGGTACGTGTCAGAATGTAAGTGTTAGGACAGGTTCCGTTTGTACGCACCTCGTTCATTGTTACTGAGATGTTGCCTGTTGCAGAGCAATTGTCTGTAGCGGCGATCGTCGGTTGTGTTGGAACGGCGTCACAATTCACAGTGGTGTCTGCCGGAGCAATTGTAGTGAATGCCGGAGCAGTAGTATCCTGAACATGGATCACTTGTGTGATAGTGGTATCGTTTCCGCACTCGTCTACGGCTGTCCACGTACGGGTGAGAGTGTAAGTGTTGGCACAAGCACCGTTTGTACGCACCTCGTTCATTGTTACCGTGATGTTGCCTGTTGCAGAGCAATTGTCTGTAGCGGCGATCGTCGGTTGTGTTGGAACGGCATCGCAGTTCACGGTAGTGTCTGCCGGAGCAATCGCAGTGAATGCAGGAGCAGTTGTATCTCTTACATTGATCACCTGGGTGATAGTAGTGTCGTTTCCACACTCGTCTACAGCGGTCCAGGTACGGGTGAGGGTGTAAGTGTTGGCACATGTACCATTTGTACGCACCTCGTTCATGGTTACCGTGATATTGCCTGTTGCAGAGCAATTATCTGTAACGGCGATCGTCGGTTGTGTTGGAACAGCATCACAATTCACGGTGGTGTCTGCCGGAACCACTGCAGCAAATATTGGAGCAGTTGTGTCTCTTACATTGATCACCTGGGTGATAGTGGTATCATTACCGCACTCGTCTACGGCTGTCCATGTACGGGTGAGGATGTAAGTATTGGCACAAGTACCGTTGGTACGAACCTCGTTCATTGTTACCGTGATGTTTCCTACTACAGAGCAATTGTCTGTAGCGGCGATCGTTGCTTGCGTTGGAACGCTGTTACAATCTACAGTGGTATCCGCCGGAGCAATCGCAGTGAATGCCGGAGCAGTAGTATCCTGAACATGGATCACCTGAGTGATGGTGGTATCATTACCGCATTCGTCTGTAGCGGTCCATGTACGGGTGAGGATGTAAGTATTGGCACAAGTACCGTTGGTACGAACCTCGTTCATTGTTACCGTGATGTTGCCTGTTGCAGAGCAATTGTCTGTGGCGTTGATCGTCGGTTGTGTTGGAACGGCATCGCAATTCACGGTGGTGTCTGCCGGAGCTACTGCAGCAAATATTGGAGCAGTTGTATCTCTTACATTGATCACTTGTGTGATAGTGGTGTCGTTTCCGCACTCATCTGTAGCTGTCCAGGTGCGTGTCAGGATGTAACTGTTTGCACAAGCACCGTTGGTACGAACCTCATTCATTGTTACCGTGATATTGCCTGTTGCAGAGCAATTGTCAGTAGCGTTGATCGTCGGTTGTGTTGGAACAGCATCACAATTCACGGTGGTGTCAGCAGGAGCCACTGCATCGAATATTGGAGCAGTTGTATCTCTTACATTGATCACCTGGGTGATAGTGGTATCATTACCGCACTCGTCTGTAGCAGTCCATGTGCGTGTCAGGGTGTAAGTATTGGCACAAGCGCCGTTGGTACGAACCTCGTTCATTGTTACCGAGATGTTGCCTGTTGCAGAGCAATTGTCTGTGGCGCTGATCGTCGGTTGTGTTGGAACGCTGTTGCAATCTACGGTGGTGTCTGCCGGTGCAACCAGGTCGAATCTTGGAGCAACGGTATCCTGAACATTGATCACTTGTGTGATAGTGGTATCATTACCGCACTCATCTCTTACTAACCAGGTACGTGTGAGGGTGTAGCTGTTAGTGCAGGCACCATTGGTACGGGTTTCATTTTTGATCACCGTAATGTTTGGTACAGTAGAGCAGTTGTCGGTAGCAGTGATGTCTTCCTGAACCGGTACAGCATCGCAATCCACTGTTATAGCAGCCGGAATAATGGTTGTAACCACCGGTGCGGTAGTATCCTGAACATTGATCACTTGTGTGATCGTTGTATCATTACCACATTCGTCTCTTACTAACCAGGTGCGTGTCAGGGTGTAGCTGTTAGCGCATGCACCATTCGTACGAACTTCTGATTTAGTAATACTGATGTTTGGAACAGTAGAACAGTTGTCAGTAGCAGTGATGTCCTCCTGAACCGGTACGGCATCACAATCCACTGTTCTGGCAGCTGGTATGATGGTTGTAACTACTGGCGCAGTAGTATCCTGAACATGGATCACCTGGGTGATAGTGGTATCATTACCACATTCGTCTACAGCTGTCCATGTGCGGGTGAGGGTGTAAGTATTAGCACAAGTGCCGTTGGTACGAACCTCGTTCATGGTCACCGTAACGTTCGGTGTCGTAGAACAGTTGTCCGTAGCGGCGATTGTTGCCTGCGTTGGAACGCTGCTGCAATCTACAGTGGTATCTGCCGGAGCAATTACAGCGAATACTGGCGCAGTAGTATCCTGAACAGTGATCACCTGGGTGAGGGTGGTGTCATTACCACATTCATCCCTGGCTGTCCATGTGCGGGTCAGGGTGTAAGTATTTGGACAAGCGCCGTTTGTACGCACCTCGTTCATGGTCACCGCGATATTCGGTGTGGTAGAACAATTATCCGTAGCAGTAATTGTCGGTTGTGTTGGAACGGCATCACAATTTACGGTAGTGTCTGCCGGAGCTACTGCATCAAATATTGGTGCTGTTGTGTCTCTAACATTGATCACTTGTGTGATAGTGGTGTCGTTTCCGCACTCGTCTACGGCTGTCCATGTGCGGGTGAGGGTGTAAGTATTGGCACATGCACCGTTGGTACGAACCTCGTTCATTGTTACCGTGATGTTGCCTGTTGCAGAGCAATTGTCTGTAGCGGTGATCGTCGGTTGTGTTGGAACGGCATCGCAGTTCACGATGGTGTCTGCAGGAGCAATCGTAGTGAATGCAGGAGCAGTTGTATCTCTTACATTGATCACCTGGGTGATAGTGGTATCATTACCGCACTCGTCTGTAGCAGTCCAGGTGCGTGTCAGGATGTAAGTGTTAGGGCAGGTTCCGTTGGTGCGTACTTCATTCCTTGTTACCGTGATGTTTCCTACTACAGAGCAATTGTCTGTAGCGTTGATCGTCGGTTGCGTTGGAACGGCATCGCAGTTCACGGTGGTGTCTGCCGGAGCCACTGCATCAAATATTGGTGCTGTTGTGTCTCTAACATTGATCACCTGGGTGATAGTGGTATCATTACCGCACTCGTCTCTAGCAGTCCAGGTGCGTGTCAGGGTGTAAGTGTTGGCACAAGCTCCATTTGTACGAACCTCGTTCATTGTTACCGAGATGTTGCCTGTTGCAGAGCAATTGTCTGTAGCGGCGATCGTCGGTTGTGTTGGAACGCTGTTGCAATCTACGGTGGTGTCTGCCGGTGCTACCAGGTCGAATCTTGGAGCAACGGTATCCTGAACATTGATCACTTGTGTGATAGTGGTATCATTACCGCACTCATCTCTTACTAACCAGGTACGTGTGAGTATGTAGCTGTTAGTGCAGGCACCATTGGTACGGGTTTCATTTTTGATCACCGTAATGTTTGGTATGGCAGAGCAGTTGTCAGTAGCAGTGATGTCTTCCTGAACCGGTACATCATCACAATCCACTGTTCTGGCAGCTGGGATGATGGTTGTAACCACAGGAGCCGTAGTATCCTGAACATGGATCACCTGGGTGATAGTGGTATCATTGCCACATTCGTCTACAGCGGTCCATGTACGGGTGAGGGTGTAAGTATTAGCACAAGCACCGTTGGTACGAACCTCGTTCATGGTCACCGTAACATTCGGTGTCGTAGAACAGTTGTCCGTAGCGGCGATTGTAACTTGCGTTGGAACGCTGTTGCAATCTACAGTGGTATCTGCCGGTGCAATTACAGCGAATACCGGCGCAGTAGTATCCTGAACAGTGATCACCTGGGTGATGGTGGTATCGTTACCACACTCATCTGTTGCAGTCCATGTGCGGGTGAGCGTATAGGTATTTGGACAAGCGCCGTTGGTGCGGACTTCGTTCCTTGTTACCGCGATATTACCTACTACAGAGCAATTGTCCGTAGCGTTGATAACTGGTTGAGCTGGAACGGCATCGCAATTCACGGTGGTGTCTGCTGGTGCTACTGCATCGAATATTGGAGCAGTCGTATCACGAACATTGATCACCTGGGTGATAGTGGTATCATTACCACATTCATCCCTGGCTGTCCATGTACGGGTGAGGATATAAGTATTGGCACATGCGCCGTTGGTGCGAGTCTCGCTCATGGTCACCGAGATGTTACCTACTGCAGAACAATTGTCTGTAGCAGTGATCGTCGGTTGAGTTGGAACAGCGTCACAATTCACGGTGGTGTCTGCGGGAGCTACCACATCAAATATTGGAGCGGTAGTATCGCGGACATTGATCACCTGGGTGATAGTGGTATCATTACCACATTCATCCCTGGCGGTCCATGTGCGGGTAAGTGTGTAAGTGTTAGCACAAGCACCGTTGGTACGCACCTCGTTCATTGTCACCGCAACATTCGGTGTAGTAGAACAATTGTCTGTAGCAGCAATCGTCACTTGTGTTGGAATGCTGTTACAATCCACGGTAGTATCAGCAGGCGCAATCGCTGCAAATACCGGAGCAGTCGTATCCTGAACGTGAATCACCTGGGTGATGGTGGTATCATTACCACATTCATCCCTGGCAGTCCATGTGCGGGTGAGGGTATAAGTATTGGCACAGGCACCGTTGGTACGAACCTCGTTCATGGTCACCGCGATATTCGGTGTAGTAGAACAATTGTCCGTAGCAGTGATTGTTGCTTGCGTTGGAACGCTGTTACAATTTACCGTAGTGTCAGCAGGAGCAAGGCCAGAGAATACCGGAGCAGTCGTATCCTGAACGTGAATCACCTGGGTGATGGTGGTATCATTACCACATTCATCTCTTACTAACCAGGTGCGAGTCAGGGTGTAGCTGTTAGTGCAGGCACCATTGGTACGAACTTCTGATTTAGTAATGCTGATGTTTGGAACGGCAGAGCAATTGTCAGTAGCAGTGATGTCTTCCTGAACCGGTACATCATCACAATCCACTGTTCTGGCAGCTGGAATAATCGTTGTTACAACAGGAGCAGTGGTGTCCTGAACATGAATTACCTGGGTAAGGGTGGTATCATTACCACACTCGTCTACGGCTCTCCATGTACGGGTGAGGGTATAGGTATTAGCACAAGTACCATTTGTACGCACCTCGTTCATTGTTACTGCAATGTTACCTACTGCAGAACAATTGTCTGTAGCAGCAATCGTTGCCTGCGTTGGAACGCTGTTACAATTTACAGTAGTATCAGCAGGCACAATCGCTGAGAATACAGGAGCGGTAGTGTCCTGAACATGGATCACCTGGGTAAGGGTGGTGTCATTACCACACTCGTCTACGGCTCTCCATGTACGGGTGAGGGTATAAGTATTGGCGCAAGTACCGTTGGTACGCACCTCGTTCATTGTTACTGCAATGTTACCTACTGCAGAACAATTGTCAGTAGCGGCGATCGTCACTTGTGTTGGAACGCTGTTACAATTTACCGTCGTATCAGCAGGCACGATAGCTGCGAATACAGGAGCGGTAGTATCCTGAACGTGGATCACCTGGGTAAGGGTGGTGTCATTACCACACTCGTCTACGGCTCTCCATGTACGGGTGAGGGTATAAGTGTTGGCACAAGTACCGTTGGTACGCACCTCATTCATTGTCACTGCGATGTTACCTACTGCAGAGCAATTGTCCGTAGCGGCGATCGTCACTTGTGTTGGAACGCTGTTGCAATTTACAGTAGTGTCAGCAGGCACAATCGCTGCGAATACCGGAGCGGTAGTATCCTGAACATGGATCACTTGTGTGATGGTGGTGTCATTACCACATTCATCCCTGGCGGTCCATGTACGTGTAAGGGTATAAGTATTAGCACAAACACCGTTTGTACGAACCTCATTCATGGTCACCGCGATATTCGGTGTGGTAGAACAATTGTCCGTAGCAGTGATCGTTGCTTGCGTCGGAACGCTGTTACAATTTACAGTGGTGTCAGCAGGCGCAATCGCTGCGAATACAGGAGCGGTAGTATCCTGAACATGAATTACCTGGGTAATGGTGGTATCATTACCACATTCATCCCTGGCAGTCCATGTACGTGTAAGGGTATAAGTATTAGCACAAGCACCGTTTGTACGAACCTCGTTCATAGTCACCGCAATATTCGGTGTAGTAGAACAATTGTCCGTAGCAGTGATCGTTGCTTGTGTTGGAACACTGTTACAATTTACGGTAGTGTCAGCAGGAGCAAGGCCGGAGAATACCGGAGCGGTAGTGTCCTGAACATTGATCACTTGCGTGATGGTCGTATCATTACCGCACTCGTCTCTTACCAACCAGGTACGTGTCAGGGTGTAACTGTTAGTGCAGGTACCATTGGTACGGGTTTCAGTTTTGATCACCGTAATGTTTGGTATGGTAGAGCAGTTGTCAGTAGCCGTGATATCTTCCTGAACCGGTACATCATCACAATCCACTGTTCTGGCAGCTGGGATGATGGTTGTAACCACCGGAGCAGTAGTGTCTTGAACGTTGATCACCTGTGTGATCGTAGTATCATTACCACATTCATCTCTTACCAACCAGGTACGTGTCAGGGTGTAGGTGTTAGCACATGCACCATTCGTACGAACTTCTGATTTAGTGATACTGATGTTTGGAACGGTAGAGCAATTATCGATAGCAGTAACGTCTTCCTGAACAGGTACAGCATCACAATCCACTGTCCTGGCAGCTGGAATAACCGTTGTTACAACCGGAGCAGTAGTATCCTGAACATGAATTACCTGGGTAAGGGTAGTGTCATTACCACACTCGTCTACGGCTCTCCATGTGCGTGTAAGAGTATAAGTATTGGCACAAGTACCATTTGTACGCACCTCGTTCATTGTCACTGCGATGTTACCTACTGTAGAACAATTGTCGGTAGCGGCGATCGTCACTTGTGTCGGAACGCTGTTACAATTTACGGTCGTATCAGCAGGCACGATAGCTGCAAATACCGGAGCGGTAGTATCCTGAACATGAATTACCTGGGTGATGGTGGTATCATTACCACATTCGTCCCTGGCGGTCCATGTACGGGTGAGCGTATAAGTATTAGCACAAGTACCATTCGTACGCACCTCGTTCATTGTCACCGCGATGTTCGGTGTAGTAGAACAATTGTCCGTAGCAGCGATCGTTGCTTGTGTTGGAACGCTGTTACAATTTACCGTAGTATCAGCGGGTGCAATAGCTGCGAATACCGGAGCGGTAGTATCCTGAACATGAATCACTTGTGTGATAGTGGTATCATTACCACATTCATCCCTGGCGGTCCATGTACGTGTAAGGGTATAAGTATTAGCACAAGCACCGTTGGTACGCACTTCGTTCATGGTCACCGCAATATTCGGTGTGGTAGAACAATTGTCCGTAGCAGTGATCGTTGCTTGCGTTGGAACGCTGTTACAATTTACGGTGGTGTCTGCCGGAGCTACTGCTGCAAATACCGGAGCGGTAGTATCCTGAACATGGATCACTTGTGTGATGGTGGTGTCGTTGCCACATTCATCCCTGGCTGTCCATGTACGTGTAAGGGTATAAGTGTTGGCACAAGCACCGTTTGTACGAACCTCGTTCATAGTCACCGCAATATTCGGTGTAGTAGAACAATTGTCCGTAGCAGTGATCGTTGCTTGTGTTGGAACACTGTTACAATTTACGGTAGTGTCAGCAGGAGCAAGGCCGGAGAATACCGGAGCGGTAGTGTCCTGAACATTGATCACTTGCGTGATGGTCGTATCATTACCACATTCGTCTCTTACTAACCAGGTACGTGTCAGGATGTAGCTGTTAGTGCAGGCACCATTGGTACGGGTTTCATTTTTGATCACCGTAATGTTTGGTACGGTAGAGCAGTTGTCGGTAGCAGTGATATCTTCCTGAACCGGTACATCATCACAATCCACTGTTCTGGCGGCTGGGATGATGGTTGTAACCACCGGTGCAGTAGTATCCTGAACATTGATCACTTGTGTAATAGTGGTATCATTACCACATTCGTCTCTTACTAACCAGGTGCGTGTCAGGGTGTAGCTGTTAGCGCAGGCACCATTCGTACGAACTTCTGATTTAGTGATACTGATATTCGGAACGGTAGAGCAATTATCGATAGCAGTAACGTCTTCCTGAACAGGTACAGCATCACAATTTACCGTTCTGGCAGCTGGAATAACCGTGGTTACAACAGGAGCAGTGGTATCCTGAACCGTCATAACCTGCGTGATAGTAGTATCATTACCGCACTCATCTCTTACCAACCAGGTACGTGTCAGGGTGTAGCTGTTAGCGCAGGCACCATTAGTACGAACTTCTGATCTGGTGATAGTGATATTCGGAACGGTAGAGCAATTATCGGTAGCTGTGATAGTTTCCTGAACAGGTACTGCATCACAATTTACTGTTCTGGTAGCTGGAATAACCGTGGTTACAACAGGAGCAGTGGTATCCTGAACCGTCATCACCTGCGTGATAGTAGTATCATTACCACACTCATCTCTTACTAACCATGTACGTGTGAGGGTGTAGCTGTTAGCGCAGGCACCATTGGTACGAACTTCTGATCTGGTGATAGTGATATTCGGAACGGTAGAGCAATTATCGGTAGCTGTAATGGTTTCCTGAACAGGTACAGCATCACAATTTACCGTTCTGGTAGCTGGAATAACCGTTGTTACAACAGGAGCAGTGGTATCTCTCACAGTAACAATCTGCGTAACGATCGTTTCATTACCGCAGGCATCCCTGGCAGTCCATCTGCGTGTGAGTGTGTAGCTGTTGGCACATGCACCATTGGTACGTGTTTCTGATTTTGTTACCGCTACATTATTATCACAATTATCAGTAGCTGTAAGATCTGGTTGAACAGGAACAGCGTCACAATTTACAGTGGTATCATTTGGTATACCGGCAATCAGCGGTACTGTTGTATCGGTGATCGTGATGGCCTGAGAAGTGGTTACCGTATGCATACAAGCGTCTGTAGCAGTCCAGGTGCGGGTAATTCTGAATCCGCAGGCAAGGGCCGTTGTAACGTCGTTATACGTAACAGTAATAGAAAGACCATCAGGGTGACTGAATACAGGTACGCCGAATAATGCGGTATAATCAGTACCAATAAGGCACTCTCTGCCAATAGCAGCTGGTGTTGAAACTACTACCGGAGGATTGGTTGCTATACGGATCTGTACCACATTGCTGGTGGAAGCACAAGCACCTGAGTTTACTATCCTTCTATACCATGTTGTTTGTGATATTACAGGCGGCTGGAAGATGCTTCCTGTAGCACTTGGAACAGGGGAGAAGGGACCAGTAGCGCTTGTAGTGCTGAATTCCCACTGATAAGTATATGTTCCGGTACCACCAGTTGGTACTCCTGTTCCTGTAAGTTGGGCAGGTTGACTGGCAGCACAGATCAGTTGATTTTGTGAGATCACATTATCAATGATCGGATTCAGGTTAGTGAGTATTACATTATCCGGAGTGGAGGTACAGGTACCGTTTGTTACAGTCCAGGTTAATGTAGCGGTTTGTCCGGCAGGTACTATTGCCACTGCATTGCGGTTATTGATCCCGCCTGTGAGTGTAACACCTGCAGGTACTGTCCATGTACCAAGACCAACACTTGGTGCTGTTGCAGCCAGGTTGAAAGTGGGATTGTTACAATGTTCCTGGTCAGGACCTGCGTTTGCAGCGGCAGGCATCATATCTACATTCACCGTGGCAGAAGCACAGGTAGTGTTACCGCAAGGCATTGCGCCTTCTGCTCTTACATAATAAGTAGTAGCAGCTGTTGGTGAAACAGTGATAGTGGTGCCCGATCCTATTGAAACACCGGTTCCGCATCCACCCTGGTACCAAACCCATTGCGCACCGGAGCCTAATGTACCATTAGCTGTAAGTGTGGCGGAAGTACCGGCACAAATAACTGGCGCAGAAACGGTAATGGTAGGTACTGTAGATGGTGTTTCGATCCTTACTGTGAAGTAGGTATATCCATTACAATTCGGAGGTGTTGTTTTCCTTGCTGTTAAGCGGAAGGTATAAGTGCCTGCTGGTGTATTGGCCGGAATAGCGGTGTTTATACTACCAGTAGTTCCTGAAATAGAACCGGTTTTTGTTACGAATCCAGGCATTGGATTCGCGCCAAATGCTTCTATTATATAGCTGGTTGGACTGTTCACCGCTGCCCATGGTAATATAAACCTGTTGGTATTGGCGCAACTGTTTATATCAACACCGGTTACATTGAGTATCGGTGGTGCCGTATAGGTAAGCGTTGTTTGCCTGGTTGCAGGTGTACAAACAGAGGAAGGATTGGTCCTGGATACTCTCCATTCTACCCTTACTGTTTGTGCTCCGCCGGTTACGGTGGCTATGGCAGTGGGGCTGTTTGGATCGTCAAATGTAGCTGTACCCGTTATTAACACCCATACTCCCTGCATGCCTGCTCCCGGAACATTACCGGAAAGCTGGAAGTCAGGAGCACACTGTGTAAACGGCCCTGTTACCGTAGCAGTAGGAGCAGTTTCACTGGTCACCGTAAGTTCTTCATAACTGCTGCAATCCGGTCTGGCAACTGCAGAAACTGTCCATCTTACAGTGATAGCCTGATCCAGCGGAACATTGGTCAGCTGGGCGCCGGTTGCAAGTGTTGGGTTGGTGATCGTAGCACCGTAAGTAGCTCCTACGATGGTCCACAACCCGGTATAACCAGCGGTGAGTGCGTCTGCCTTCAGCTGTATGGCTGTAACGCCGCAATAGAATTGCGGCATATTGATATTAGCTATGGCAGTAGCTACACCGGTAATATTAATCGTATCACGCACCGAACATTCTCCGTTCCTCACCAGTAACCTGTACTGATTTGTGACCGTAGCTATGCCAGTACCTGGAGTTGGGGCGGGGAAGGTTATTGTTTGGCTTGTTTGCCCACCTGGCGTCCAGGTAATAGGGAAAGCGGTATTAGCCGCTCCCGCATCGAGCGTAACAGGTGTGCCTGCGCAAAGGATCTGGTCCGGGCCAAGGCCTATAACAGGCGGCTGATCCACCGTAATAGTGATACTGGCATCTTTATAGCAGAAACGGGGCGTGCCATTTGCATAGCGCCCGTAGTTAATACCACCTCTAACATCATAAACACTCGTCACTATCGGATCCACCATTACGGAATCCTTTGGTGCAGGAAGAGTTGGCCAGGTTAAGATCCTGGGTCCGACAAACGTAAAGTTCTGATACCCTGTGACGCTCGGTGTTTCCAGAGGGCTGGCCCTCAGGATGGTAGTATCCCCCCGGCAAATGGCCGGTCTCGTTGCGTTGATAGTGGGTAGTGAGGGTACTGTTAGCAGTACCCGGTTGGAAGGGGTGTAACACCCCGCATCATTTACGTTCCCCGCTTCAAATACCATTAGCCGGTATTCGATGACGTCTAATTCCTGCAAAGTACCTGCCGGGATATTCAGTACCGGCGTATTGAAGTTTGCATATGGAGCGCCAACGGTTACCCATCCGGCGTTATTTTTATTCATTTCCCAACGGTAAATTGGGTTGGCAAAATAGTTGGATGGCTCGATCACGGAAGTGAGGGTCAATTCGGCCCCAGGACATACCATGTCTTCAGACACGCCTAATCCATCTATATAAGAATATATTTTAGGTGCACAAAAAACGAATTCAATATCATCCACCGCAATGTCGTTACCGCAACCGCCGGGGTTGTTGTTCATGATCTCCACGATCACGTTCTGCTGGCCTGGTGCCAGTGTAAGCGTACCACCAAATTTCTGCCAGCCTGTTAAATGCTGATCTCCCGGCAAATTGCGGGAGAGGTCCATCGATACATCATTAGTATTAAACTGCCTGATGATAGCATTATTGGAGGCATTCCGCACAACGAAAGTAACACCTGCGTAACGGTAATCTTCCCGTTGACAGGTGTTGCTTAATACGGTCAGAGAGTTCAGGTTAATGAACCATGCCGAGAAGTTATATTTTGCTCCCGGGCAAAGTCCGTTTATCGTTCTTCTGTAGAATAGTTTAGGATTATCAGATGAGTTTGCGATGAGCATCCCGCCATATCCGTTATCTGTATGGTCGCCTACATTATCCCATTCCGGGCGGCCACCTGTACGTGAATTATAGTGAATGCTGTAAAAGTCATCTGCAAGGTCTGCCGAAGGTGCATAAGTATAACCTACAGTAGCCGGGGGGTCCACAGCTCTCCGTGGAGCGCCGGCGTAGAACTGGCCAAAGGTCTCTTTGAAGTTGGTTGCAGGAGTGAAAGTTCCTTCACATTCATCCATGGAACAATCAAATACTTCAAATGACTGGCTGCGGGTCCTGTTCCTTACTTGCCCGCCTCCACTTGTATAATAAATAGTGACGGTGATATTATATATCCCGACCTTATCTGTTATAAAAGTAGCGGATTGCCCGGTAGTGCTGATATACTTAAATAGCGGGTGAGCACCCATTGCTCTGCTATGTGTATAAGTAGCCGGCGTGGCTCCGGGAGGGTCAATGGTCCACCGTACGCTATCTACGGCCCTTAAATCGTCGATGAACGCATGCATGGAAGCATATGCGTTCAGGCAGACTTTCTTAGGAGCCGTTAGTCTTCCTTCCTGGGCATATATATTAGATATAGCACCGGAGGAGAGTATGGTTAATAATAGGAGTAGAAATCTTCTCATTGTTTCTGACAATTAGGTGAGTCATAGGTCTGTTAGGCACAGCAAAAGGGCTCTATTTCCGTATTAGCGGAAATGCCTTCATATGAAAAATTGATGGAAACAATGAGTAGCCCTTGATCTGGTACTCTTTTTCGTAGGTGTAAATAATCGGTTTCATAGGCTTTCGGATAATTCGGTCAAAAGGTTTCAATAACTAGGTATGGTCAAATTCAAAATAATCTGAAATTAAAATTAATGATAATATAGGAGAAACAAAAATACGTATTTCTCCCCGAACGGTAAAAAAGAGCTAATTTGATGTTTATAAAGTATGGGCTGTTTGAAAGTCAACAAATTAATCGAGTGGAAAAAATGTTAACTTTTTTTTGTGCAGCCAGGGGAAAAATGATTTTTTTTATGACGATTGTGACATTTATCAAATAATTAGCTACCTTTGCAGACCAAATTTGATGTATAATGCCAAAAGTAAAGACTCATAGCCGTGCGAAGAAGACGTTTACGGTGACCGGCAGCGGAGCGATCAAACGTCCGAAGGCTTTCAAAAGTCACTTGTTGACTAAGAAGTCTAACAAAAGAAAGCGTTCACTGAGAGGCAGCAGCCTGGTTTCTGATGCGAATATTAACCTGGTAAAGCGTATGCTCGTTCTTCGCTAAACGTATTAATTTATTAAACAAGTTTTAAAAAGCATAACATGCCTCGTTCAGTAAACGCAGTTGCGTCCAGAGCCAGAAGAAAGAAGATCTTAAAGCAAGCCAAAGGCTTCTACGGAAAACGTAAAAACGTTTATACCGTAGCTAAGAACGTTCTGGAGAAAGGCTTAACCTATTCTTATGTAGGTCGCAAACTGAAGAAAAGAAATTACCGTCAACTGTGGATCGCCCGTATTAACGCTGCGGCCAGAGCGGAAGGATTGACTTACTCAGCTTTCATCCATAAATTGTCAGAAAAACAAATCGGTCTGAACAGAAAAGTTCTTGCTGATCTGGCTATGAATGAGCCTGAAACTTTCAAGAGCCTCATCGCTTCTGTTAAATAAGACATATCTCATTTCCGATATATAGCCGGTTTCTTTATTGAGACCGGCTATTTTTGTTTGCCGGGGTGAAGAAGTGGTAGAATGGCACGGGGTAAGATAAACAGGCTTATTTAAATTACTACCTAACTACCGGATAATCCTTTGAAGATCACCTTCTTACTTCATTTCAAAGACTCTGCATCCAACTTCCCATCCTGTTTCTGGTAATTTCCCTTTTGGAAAGATCCCGATCACTGCAGAGCCGCTTCCGCTCATAGAGGCATAAACCGCGCCATTCTTATACATCTTCTCTTTAATGTTTCCAATAGCAGGGTAAGCTGCAAACACAGGCGCTTCAAAATCGTTCGTTAAATTGGGCTTCCAGCTGCTGACATCCTGCCAGTCAATATCCCTTAAGGCAATGGCAGGGCGCCCGGGTATGATCTGACCGAATGCCCAACCGGTATTCACATGGATGCCGGGGTGGACGAGGAGGAAGGAGTATGCACTCAGGTCAAGGTCCAGGGGTTCCATGATCTCACCTCTGCCGGAGGCAAAACAGGCTGTATTCCGGATAAAGAAGGGGCAATCACTGCCCAACATGGCGGCATAGGCTTCCAGTTTTTCCACGGAAATGCCCAGGTTGTATTTGGAATTGAGTAATCTTAAGGTAAAAGCGCCATCTGCAGAACCGCCTCCCAGGCCTGCGCCTATGGGGATCTGCTTGTGGAGGTGCATGTGTATGGCAGGTAGTTGCGGGAAATCTGCTTTTAATAAGTGCCAGGCCCTTTTGCAAAGGTTATCCTCTGTATCTCCCGGAATGTCCAGCCCGCTGCTGGAAAAGATATTTTCTTCGGCGGTAATGATCTCCAGGCCGTCCTGTAAGAGGAGCGGGTAGAATACGGTTTCCAGGTCGTGAAAACCATCCGCCCGTTTCTGCAGAATGTGTAAACCCAGGTTGATCTTGCAATTGGGGAAAAGGATCACGCGTGTTTATTTACTTTTTCGGCTATTGATCTCATCACGGATGGCGATGGCACGGATATAATCTTCCTGTTCCAGCACTTCCTGCAACAGGGTGTTCAGCTCTTCCAGGTTCAGTACTTTAAGGTCGTCTTCAGCGCCTTTTTCGTGTTCTGAGATGGTAGGGCTTCCGGCGGCTTTGGTTGTTTTCTTGCCGGCAGGATCGTCCAGGAGGATCCCTGCGCTGTTCAGGATGTTCTCGTATGTATAAATGGGGCATCCGAACCGTACTGCCAGTGCCAGGGCATCTGATGTACGGGAATCTATTTCGATGGTATCATCGTTGTTAGAGCAAATTAATTTAGAGTAGAAAATGCCCTCCTGCAAATTGCTGATCACCACTTCATGCAACTCAACACTAAATGCATTCATGAAATTCTTCATGAGATCGTGTGTGAGCGGCCTGCTAGGCTGCATTTTTTCCAGCGCTACTGCTATGGCCTGAGCTTCAAACCCTCCTATGACTATGGGTAACCGTCTCAATCCATTCACTTCTCCCAACACCACGGCATATGAATGAGTTTGCGTAATACTGTGCGACAAAGCAACTATTTCCAATTCTATTTTTCTCATACTGTCAATACGCGTTAGCGCTCACGTTTAATCGTGTAAGACGTGAAGTTAGAAAAATATTCGATATCTAAAAAGCGGAAGCCGCCAGCTATTAGCATCCGGGCGGATTTTGCGGCGATAAAGCGGCAAGATCCAGCCGAAAGTCAATAGCAGACGGCTATCACGATATTATCAGATACCTTTATATTTCTTCACAGCTTCTGTCAATTTAGGCACTACCTCAAAGGCATCGCCTACTATACCATAATCTGCAGCCTTAAAGAAGGGCGCTTCCGGGTCTTTATTGATCACTACGATCACTTTACTGCCATTTACACCTGCGAGGTGCTGAATAGCCCCGGAGATGCCAATAGCTATGTATAAATTAGGTCTTACGGTGAAACCGGTCTGCCCCACGTGTTCATGGTGCGGGCGCCAGTCTGCATCTGCTACGGGGCGGCTGCAGGCAGTGGCAGCTCCCAGCGCATGCGCAAGGTCTTCCAGGATACCCCAGTTTTCCGGGCCTTTCAGGCCACGGCCGCCGCTTACTACTATTTCTGCTTCTGTGAGGGGCACTTCGCCGCTGATGGTTTCTACTTTAATTGGTTTTACCCGGAAGTCTGCATCCGTGAGGGCAGGGGCGAAGGCTTCTACTGAAGCGGAGCCGCCTGTTGGCGCCAGGGAGAAGGTATTGGGCAGTACGGAAACGATCTTCTTTTCTGATGTGATATTAACGTTGGCAAAAGCTTTCCCGGAGAAAACGTTCTTCTTTACCACAAAGCCGTTAGCGGTATCGGGCAGGGAAATAGCGCCGGCCACCAGGCCTGCTTTCAGTCGGGATGACAATTGCGGCGCAATAGCACGGCCGGAGAAGTTGTGGGAGAAAACAACCACAGCAGCATTTTCTTTTGCCACGGCTTCTGCGAGGATCTTTGTGGCAGTACCTGCTTCCAGTTCATTCAGACGTGCGTCTGACACGTGCAGTACTTTTTGTGCACCGTACTGGCCCAGGGAAGCCAGTTCATCTGCACTTACTTCTCCTGCTACCAGTACGGTAGCGGATGTTCCCAGTTGCGCGGCCACTTTGGCGCCATACTGCACTGCTTCCAATGCAGACTTCTTTATTTTTCCCTGAAATTGATCGGCAAATATTAAAACAGACATGCGATTAAGTTTAGAATTGAATAAGATCAGATCACTTTAGCTTCTTCGTGCAGGAGTTTCACCAACTCTTCCACGTTATCTGCGGGGATCAGTTTCACACCGGCTTTGGCAGGTGGTAATTCAAATGATACGATACTGGTCAGCGTGTCTGCCTGTACGGGTTCTATTACTTTCAACGGTTTGGTGCGTGCGGCCATGATACCCCGCATGTTGGGGATCCGGGCTTCAGCCATTCCTTTCTGGCAGGAAACGGCTACAGGCAGTGTTACTTCACATACTTCTTCTCCGCCTTCTATCTCGCGGCGCAGGGTAGCTACCTGGCCATTCAGTTCAAATTTGGAAGCGATGGAAACAAAGGGGATGCCTACGAGTTCTGCTACCATACCGCCGATACCGGAACCATTATAGTCGATGGTTTCCTTACCGGTAAATATTATATCGTAGTTTTCCTGTTTGGCGTGCGCGGCTATCTGCGAAGCAATATAATAACTGTCATGGCTATCCGCATTTACGCGGAAGGCTTCATCTCCGCCAAGGGCAAGGGCCTTGCGGATCACTGGCTCTGTATCGGCTCCTCCCACTGTGATCAGGTGAACGGTAGCATTCAATGTTTCTTTCAGTTCCAGCGCTCTCACCAGGGCATACCATTCATCGTATGGATTGATAATAAACTGCACACCCGCTTCACTGAATTTCGTGTTGTTGTCTGCGAAAGCTATTTTTGCAGTTGTGTCGGGAGTTTTACTGATACATACTAAGATCTTCATATCCGTTAACTGTGGTTTAATTGAAAAATGCAGTATTAGCAAATATATGGGATTTAGGCATTGGGCGAGCAGGCAGCTGCCCGTAATTAAAATTAGAAATATTCAATATGGATAGGATCACTCAACTGAAAGCATTCCTGGAAAGCAGTCCTGCTGACAGCTTTCTGAAACATGCGCTGGCACTTGAATACATCAAGATACAGGAGGATGGGAACGCGCGAAAAGTATTTGAGGAATTACTGGAAAAGGAACCTAATTATGTAGGCTCTTATTACCACCTGGGCAAATTACTGGAGCGTATGGGTGAAACGGAAGCAGCTGTTGCTGTGTATGAAAAGGGGATGTATATTGCCTGGGAAGAGAAAGATATGCATGCCTATAACGAGCTGCAGGCGGCTCACGAAGATCTCACTGATTAATTAAAGTTCATGCTGCAACAGCTACGTTCATATATCGCAAAAGAGAACCTCTTTACTGCCACGGATACCTTGCTGCTGGCGGTAAGCGGCGGCCTTGATTCTATCGTGCTCACACATCTGTGTGTGCAGGCTGGCATTAAAGTGGAGATCGCACATTGTAATTTTCAACTAAGAGGTGCAGAGTCTGAACGGGATGAAGCCTTTGTGCGTTCCCTGGCGGAAAGCTATGGCATTCCGGTTTTTGTGCAGCGGTTTGATACGGCAGCTTATGCCACTGCTCATAAAAGATCGATACAGGTGGTTGCGCGGGAACTGCGTTATCAGTGGCTGGAAGAACAACGGCAGGAGCGGGGTCTGGCTTTTATTGCTACGGCACATCATATGCAGGATAACGTGGAAACGGTTTGGATGAACCTTTCCAAAGGTACCGGCATAGCAGGTTTGCATGGCATCTTACCTGTGCAGGGGTACATTGTGCGCCCCCTGTTATTTGCTACACGGGAGGAGATCAAAACATATGCGGATGCAGCGCATCTTCAGCATGTGGAAGACAGTTCCAATACTACGGATAAGTACACACGTAATTTTTTCCGTCACCAGGTATTGCCGCGGCTGGAGGAGATCCTGCCTGAAGTGGTAAAGAATACCGGTGGCAGTATTGAGCGGTTCCGGGAAGCGGAAGTGCTTTACAGGCAGGCAGTAGAAGTGCATAGAAAAAAACTGATCGTGCAGCGCGGGCAGGAGTATTTTATCCCGGTGCTCAAACTACAGCAGGCACAGCCATTGGCTACTCTTGCCTACGAAATACTGAAACCATTCCAATGCAGTACTGCACAGGCAGCGCAGGTGGTGGACCTGTTGAGCAGTGAGCCGGGTAAATGGGTGGCAACGGCTACACACCGTATTGTAAGGGACCGGAAGTGGCTGATCATTACACCACTGGAAGCCAGTGCTTCGGCTCATTTTATTATTGAAGAAGAACAGCAACTGGTGCAATTGCCGGATGCGTTATTGCGGCTGGAACAGCTGGCGCAGGAAGGTTTTACAGTACCTACAGCTGCGAGCATTGCCTGCCTGGACCTCCAGCAGGTACAATTTCCCCTGTTGTTACGCAAGTGGAAA
Source organism: Chitinophaga sp. SYP-B3965 (assembly GCF_009647655.1). GTDB lineage: Bacteria > Bacteroidota > Bacteroidia > Chitinophagales > Chitinophagaceae > Chitinophaga. The sequence goes on from NZ_WJFD01000001.1 coordinate 1,257,526, forward strand.
AAAGGAGATTATTTCTATCCCCTGGGCATGGCGAAAAAGAAGAAGCTGAGCCGCTTTTTCATTGACCAGAAGTTATCCCTGCCGGAGAAGGAAAAGGTGTGGGTGCTGGAATCCCAGAAGCGTATTATCTGGGTAGCAGGCATGCGCATAGATGATCGTTTTAAGATCACCGCCAAAACAAAGAAAATATTGAAGTTAGAACTTACTTAAGAGCTTCTCGATAAACAGGAGGCCCAGTTCTGGTTTTAGTATGATAGGGAATATAAGCCCCAGTACTGCTCCCCAGAAATGTACGTCATGTCCTATATTATCTCCGCCTCTTTTGGCCATATACCAGGAATAGGCAAGGTAAAGTACCCCAAAGACAATGGCAGGCATGGGGATGAAGAACACCTGTATCAGCATCCAGGGATCAAAAATGATGATAGAGAACAGTACGGCAGACACTGCACCAGAGGCACCAACGGCCCTGTAAGCGATATTATCTTTCTGCCTGAAATAAGTGGATACACCGGGTAAGATCAATCCTAATACATATAAGATCACAAAAAAGAGCTTACTTCCAAAGTAATGCTCGTAATAGACCTCCATGGCATTACCAAAGAACCAGAGTGTAAGCATGTTAAATCCAAGGTGCATAAAATCGTTATGCACAAAACCACCGGTCAGAAAGCGGTACCATTCGTTGCGTTCATGGATCATATAGGGCCAGAAACTCAATTTATTTATCTGATCGGGTTTGTTGAAGGCGGTGATAGAGATAAGACAAGTAAAGATGATAATGATAAGCGTTATGCTGATTGCCATAAATTCCCCGGTTAAGTTGTAAAAATAATCATTGATGGTGATATTTCTCATTGTTGAGCACGGTATATGCCCGGTAAAGCTGTTCCGCTACGATCAAACGCACTAATTGATGGGGGAAGGTAAGGGAAGAGAGGGATAATTGTTGCTGTGCTCTTTGCAAAACGGCTGTATCCAGCCCAAAAGCGCCGCCTATGAGGATGATCAGCTGCCGGGTGCCGGCATTATTTCTTTGTTGGAGGAAATCGGCTAATTGCACGGTTGTCATGTGTTTTCCTTTTTCGTCCAGGGCCAGTAAATAGTCCTGCGGCTGCAGGAGGTCCAGGATCATTTTACCTTCCTGTTTTTTCAGTTCGGGGATGGAAAGACTGGCAGCCTGTTTTACAGTCGGAATTAATTTAATATCGAAATCGGTGTAATGTTGTAATCTTTTCTGAAAGATCTTAATGCCTTCGTTGATGTAGGCGTCATTCTCTTTACCAATGCTCCAAAGCTGTATTTTCACGGGTTTCAGCGTTTTATATGCTGTTCCAAAAGTAAATTTAAAAAAATAATTTGCAGGAAAATTGGCAGAAATATTTGCAGAAATGAAAAAACTCCCTACATTTGCATCCCGTTCAACACAATACAAACGGCTCTGTAGCTCAATTGAATAGAGCATCTCACTACGGATGAGAAGGTTTCAGGTTTGAATCCTGACAGGGTCACAAGAAAGGACAAGGAAGATTATTCTCCTTGTCCTTTTTTTATTGGCTAAACCGCCGTCATTCTTCTCTTACGGGTCCGGTTGATTTGTTATATTTGTTTTCATGAAATGGTTGGTTTACATATTTTCATTTTATATCATGCTATTATCCGGCGTTCCCTGCAATGCCGATAATGAATGCTGTACAGATGAAATTTGCGATACAGCCACGCCAGATCATGAAACAAAAGATAAGGACCATAAACCAGCTTGCCCTTGTTCTCCTTTTACTACTTGCGGTGCCTGCCACGCCATTACTGTTCCTGATACACAGATAGAACTAATACACGTATTATACGCTGATAAAAAAACATTTTGCAACTACACTGTAACCTTGTTGAGTGATTTTCCTCCTTCCATCTGGCAACCTCCGAAGCCTGCCTGAGAATTTCGCTATTAGTGTATGCTGCTTCAGGCAGCATCTATTCTTTCATTTATTTAATACTTCATTACGCAATGAAAAAACTTGCAGGCTTGCTATTATTGCTATGCCTGGGTAATCTGTGCATTGCTCAGCATATATTAACTGCCGTTATTAAAGATGGCGAATCAAAAGAACCCTTGGCCGGTGCTACCGTGTTGCTGGCGGGAACCACAAAAGGAGCAAAAGCCGATGCAAACGGCGTAGTGGTTATTTCAGATATTCCGGATGGTAAACAGACATTTGCCTTCCGGTATGTTGGCTATAATGAACATACCGAAACGCTTACATTTCCCCGGGGCAATGATACCATTATCGTTTTCCTCGAACATGGGGAAGAGGAGATGGAAGAAGTGGTGATCTCTTCTACACGCAGCACCAGGACCATCCAAAATATCCCCACCCGTGTAGAACTGATTGCAGGGGAAGAACTGGAAGAAAAGGGCAACATGAAACCGGGTGACATACGGATGATGCTGAATGAAAGTACGGGTATTCAAACGCAGCAGGTGTCAGCTACTTCGGCCAATTCCAGTATCCGCATCCAGGGGCTGGATGGACGTTATACCCAGCTGTTAAAAGATGGTTTCCCTTTGTATGCAGGATTTTCAGGTGGGTTGGGCCTGCTTCAAACACCGCCATTGGATCTGAAACAGGTGGAAGTTATCAAAGGTTCATCCTCTACCTTATATGGAGGCGGAGCGATTGCTGGATTGGTTAATCTTATCTCTAAGGTACCCACCGAAGAACGCGAATTAAAGTTCTTATTCAATGGTACTTCTGCTGCTGGTTTGGATCTGAATGGATTCTATGGTCAAAAGTTTGAGAAGGTGGGATTGACTGTTTTCGCTTCGCGGAATAGCAGCAGGGCTTACGATCCTTCCAGTACGGGTTTTACAGCCATTCCTAAAACGGTACGGTATGTCTTTAATCCTAAACTGTTTGTTTATTTCAGCCCAAAAACAAAAATGAATATTGGTGTTAATACCATTTTTGAGGACCGGATGGGTGGGGATATCCAATACATCAAAGGGAAAGGGGATAACGTTCATACTTATTTCGAAAAGAATAAAAGCAGCCGGGTTTCTACACAGTTTTCCCTGGAACATCAGTTTAGTAAAAAGAGTACTCTTTCGGTGAAAAACTCCGTCAATAATTTTTCCAGAACCATCACTATACCGGACTATGTATTTGATGGTAAGCAATTATCCACCTATTCAGAACTTACCTATAATCATAACGGTGAAAGATCAGATTGGGTAGGCGGTTTAAATCTTTATACTGATAATTTTAAAGAGTTTCCCAAAGACAATTTCCCTAAGAGGAATTACGATCAGAACACTTTCGGCGGGTTTATTCAGAACACCTGGCAGGCAACGGACTGGCTGCAAACGGAAGTGGGCGTAAGAGGTGACCATGTAATTGATTATGGGTTTACTTTCCTGCCCCGGATATCTGCACTCTTTAAATTATCTCCTAAGTTAACATCCCGCCTGGGAGGTGGAATGGGATATAAAACACCAACCATTTTTACAGAAGAAACGGAACGCATACAGTTCAGGTCTGTGTTGCCGATCAGTCCAGAGGCTAATAAGCTGGAAAAGTCATATGGGGCAAACTTTGATGTAAACTATCGCACCACTTTGTTCGATGAGGTAAGCCTTAGTTTCAATCAGCTTTTCTTTTATACACGCATCAATGATCCTTTGTTGCTTACCAATGAGTATAAGCTAATAAATACTGATGGTTCAATAGATACGAAAGGTTGGGAAACAAACGTAAAATTGGGGCTTGGAGATTTTAAACTGTTTATTGGCTACACCTATACGGATGCTCAATTGAATGAAGGTGGTATAAAAAGGGAAAACCCACTCACCGCTAAGCATCGTTTGAATAATGTGTTGATGTATGAAGTAGAGGAAAAGTGGAAAATTGGACTGGAGGCGTATTATTTCAGTAAGCAAACCCTGAATGATGGCGCGACCGGGAAACCTTACTGGATCTGTGGTTTTATGGCGGAAAAGCTGTGGGAGAAATTCTCCCTGTTTGTGAACTTTGAGAATTTTACTGATACCCGGCAGACAAAATTCGATACCATTTATACCGGAACGATTTCGAGTCCTGTTTTCAGGGATATTTATGCTCCGCTTGACGGATTTGTGGTGAATGGAGGACTGAAACTTAATTTATGACAGCAGGCAAGGGTACTTATGCGGTACCCTTGCTTATCTTTAATCGCTATATAGACAATTGGCTATTTTATTTTGTAATGATATACCTGCGGATGTACTCCCTCACTGATCGTATAATAACTTGTTCCATCAATGGTAAAACCGATGGCTTCACCTTGCCGTTCCCGTGAATAAGGCAATTCCCGGGCAGGGGTCATCAATAGTTTCCAAATGGGTTCTTTCCCTTTTCTCTTCCAGTAATAAACTCTGGAATAACTTTTAATCAGCACCTGGTCGCCATTTTTTGAAATATCTCCGGCAGTGATCTGTTTGCGGAGTCCTTCAAAAAACAAAGTGCTCCTTTTCGTTAAGATCACGGTATCACCCGGTTTATATGCCAGCGGCGTTGTATAAACCCTTACAGAATCTTCCCGTTTTGAAACGATATATAGTAACTTTTCTACGGGATCTATCATCATGGTTTCCGCATCACGTGGACCATCCGGGTATTTCAGGTACAGAGGAACTGCATCTACCTGGCCTGTAAACACCGTTGTTGATGGCTTCAACATGGGTTCTTCCATTCTATAAACAGTAAGGTATTTTCTGCTGGCGCCATTATCTCCAATATCCGCAATATATACATAACTCTTTCTTGCCTTTGGACCTACGCCGGTAGACAATATCTTCACAATCAAGGACACCACGCCTCATCGCCGGACTGCCTTTGAATGTATAAATAGCTTTCAAAGTACCATCCGGGCTGATTAAAAAGAAACGGCTGGTATCTCCGCTGTCATTATGAATATAGAGCAATCCTTTATTGCTGGAAGATGCTGCAAGGCCAGATGTTTCATTGTTCATTGCATCATTGAGCTTCCCTGTTATTGCTACAGGAATGCTGTCCTGTGCTAAAACAGTAGACGTATAACAGATACTTAATAAAAACAGTAGGCTTAAAATCCGGTTGGTATGCGGCATCATATTACGCTTCATTTGGCTTGATCTGCAATATTAGATCATCCACCGGATTTTTAGTAGTAGTGTTCGGGGAGAAAGCCATTAAGTTATTGTTAAGTGCGATTCAATATTAAAAGGAATACATCCATTGTATCATGCGTTTTTTTGTTTTTATTTGAATATGGAATTCAACCAGGATAGTAAAACCATACAGCTTTGCATTCAGGGAATGGAGCTGGAAGGGCAGGGCCGGCCTTCTGCTGCTATGCTGCTTTTTCAGGAGGCATGGGATGTGGCTGCTGATGGCATAGAGAAATTTACAGCTGCTCATTATTTGGCCCGCCATCAGGGAAGTGTGGCTGATAAGTTGAAATGGGATGAAATAGCCTTGCAACTAGCTTTAAATATTAACGGGGATACTGTGAAAAGTACTTATCCTTCCCTGTATCTGAATGTAGCTAAATGTTACGAAGATCTGCAGGATCCTCAAAATGCAATTAAGCATTATGAACTGGCGGCTTCTTTTATTCACTTTTTACCTGATGATGGCTATGGGAACATGATCAGGGCAGGGATCCTGCATGGGATAGAAAGGGTTAAGCCTTTGAAGTAAGGGTATCCTCAAATTTCTTATGCTGTTCTCCCCACTTTGCCAGATGTTTGAAGAGTGGTTTCAATGCTTTGCCACTTTTCGTTAACTCATATTCTACCCGAAGCGGCACTTCAGGATACACCGTTCTTTTTACCAGATTATTCTTCTCCATTTTTCTCAAATGCAGGGTCAGCATCCGTTCTGTAATATTTGGAAGATCCTTTTTCAGTTCTCCAAAACGCTTCTTCCCGGTTATTAAATAGAACCATATATGTAAAGTCCACTGCCCTCCGATAAGGGATGCCGCATACACTTCTATGCATTCTGATCTGAGATGTTGCCTGTTCTCGTAATGAGTGGAAGTGCCTTTTATCTTACTCATAGTTACATTTTTGATAGTAGCATACAATTGGGTGCTAAGTTACAAATTCGGTCTTTATGATCTTATTTTGCTGATATGAAAACATTAATAGTAATAATACACCCGGACCTGAAAAGCTCCTTAATAAACAAACGCTGGATCCAGGAATTGGAAAAGTTCCCTGATAAGTATTTGATACATGATCTGCACAGTTTATACCCGGATGAGAAAATAGATATAGAGAAGGAACAACAATTGATAGAAGCGCATGATAAGATCATATTTCAGTTCCCTTTCTACTGGTTTAACTGCCCGCCCTTTTTCAAAAAATGGCTTGACGAGGTATTGACGCACGGATGGGCTTATGGTACTAACAGCAATTATCATTTAAAACATAAGAAAATTGCGTTGGGTATTACGGCCGGGATTGATGAGGTGGATTACCGGACTACCGGGCGTTATAAATACACGTTGCAACAACTGACAACACCATTTGAAATAACCTTCCAATACGTTAAAGCCGACTACCGGAATTTTTTTGCTTTTTACGGGTCAGAGCACCATGCTACCGGAGAGCGGATAGAAGAAAATGCCCGGCAATATATTTCGTTTATTGAAGCTATTTCATCCTCTGACGAACGCGGTTCGTCATAAAACCAGTACTTTAAAAAGAATTAATCGATTAATTTCGATATATCTATTTATATTTGTGCCCTGATTGTAGATAATCAGTTTATTGTCCTGTCAATTTTGCTTCTACGGATCGTTAACACACATCCTGATCACTAACTAAATATTGTGCGCAATGTCGCCATGCCATTTCTCTGGAAAACCGGAGGACAGCTTCTCATTGCCTTATCTGAAACGTTTTTAATAACACACACTATATGCGATTCATTTTGATCTTAAGCCTTATGGCATTGTTGTACAGTTGCGCGCCCAAGCCTGTAGAAACAACTGCTCCACCACCCGTTCAGTTACCAGTTATAGCTGTAGTATCTGCTCCGGCCAATACCTACCAGGATTTTTTTGCTTCCCTGGAAGGAACATTGAATGTGGACATCCGCCCGCAGGTAGATGGCTACCTTGAAAAAATATATGTAGACGAAGGCGCTTACGTAAAAGCAGGCCAGCCGCTCTTCAAAATAAATGACCGGGTGTATGCGGAGCGATCCAACAATACGCAATCTGGTTTGGAACTGGCGGAGGCCAATGTGCAAAAAGCGAAGGTTGAAATAGACCGCCTGATCCCGCTTGTGAAGAACAATGTGGTTTCAGGACTGCAATTACAAACAGCCACTGCGGAGTATGAAGCAGCAAAGGCTTCCGTAGCAAGTGCCAAAGCTATGCAGGGCAATGCACGTATTAATATGGGCTATACGCTGATCACTGCTCCGGTGAATGGTTATATCGGAAGGATCCCTTTTAAAACAGGCAGTCTTGTTGGTAAAGGTGAGCTGGAACCGCTTACGGTGTTATCTGATGTGCATGAGATATATGCTTACTTCTCCATGAGCGAACCGGATTTCATGGCCTTTAAGAATAAGTTCTCCGGAAATACGATGGAAGAAAAGATCAAACAGGTTCCGCTTGTTGAACTGATCATGGCGGATAACCAGGTGTATGATCAGAAAGGAAAAATTGAGATCGTTGAAGGGCAATTCGATAAAACGATGGGGGCTATTAGTTTTCGTGCGACTTTCCCTAATCCCGGCGGTACATTAAGGACCGGTAACACGGGTAAAGTAAGGATCACACATTCCTTATCTGCAGCATTGATCATTCCGCAGGAAGCTACTTTTGAAATGCAGGACCAGGTATATGTGTATGCTGTAGCAGCGGGTAATAAAGTGACCCGTAAGGCCATCCATGTGCTGGGTAAAACTTCTCATTACTATTACGTGGATAATGGTATTCCGGCAGGCGATAAGATCGTGCTGGCGGGCACCGGTAATCTCAAAGAGGGCGCTGTCATTGCTCCGCAGCTATTATCTGCGGACAGTTTGCTGAAGGCGAACCCGCTTTATTAAGTCTTTTTATACAAACCATGCATTTATGTTAAAAAAGTTCATAGACAGGCCTGTATTATCTACGGTTGTCTCTATCATTTTACTTCTATTGGGCGGCTTGTCCCTTTTCTCGCTACCCATTACCCTGTTCCCCGATATTGCTCCACCCAGTGTTTTGGTAACGGCTTCTTATCCGGGTGCCAATGCTGAGGTGGTTGCGCGCTCTGTGGCTACGCCATTGGAGGAATCGATCAATGGTGTGGAGAACATGACTTACATGACCTCCAACTCCAACAATGACGGAACCTTATCTCTTACGGTATATTTTAAGCAGGGTACTGATCCTGATATTGCTGCAGTGAACGTGCAGAACCGGGTATCCAAAGCAATCAGCCAGATACCGCAGGAAGCAATACAGGCAGGTATTTCCACGCAAAAGCAACAGAACAGTATTATCATGTTCGTGGCTTTATCGAGTGAGGATAAACGATATGATGATGTATTCCTGCACAACTATATCAAGATTAACCTGATCCCCCAGATCCAACGTATTCCCGGGGTGGCACAGGCGCAGATCTTTGGTTCCAAGGATTATTCTATGCGTATCTGGCTGAAGCCAGACAGGATGGCGGCGAACAATCTTTCTCCCAGTGATGTGACCAATGCCATCAAAGCTCAGAGCCAGGAAGCGGCGCCTGGCCGGTTTGGTGAAGCGAGTACGGAAGTGTTTGAATATGTGTTGAAGTATAAAGGCAAACTGAACAGCAATGAAGATTATGAGAACATCATCATCAAAGCTAACAGCGATGGTTCCATGTTGCGGTTGAAAGATGTGGCCAGGGTGGAATTCGGAACTTCTACCTATTCTTCTTATGGCAAACTGGATGGCGGGCCTACATCCGGTTTTGCGGTGTTTCAAACAGCAGGTTCCAATGCAAATGATATCCTTACAGAAGCAGAGCGGCAGCTGGAAGAGTTCAAAGCGGTATTACCGAAGGGGATAAAAACCACCGTGATGTATAACACCAAAGAATTCCTGGATGCTTCTATACACCAGGTAGTGGAAACGCTGGTGGTGGCCTTCGTGCTGGTGTTTATTGTGGTGTTCATCTTCCTGCAGGATTTCCGTTCAACGCTGATCCCGGCTATCGCAGTGCCTGTGGCGATCATTGGTACTTTCTTCTTCATGCAGTTGTTCGGCTTTACCATTAACCTGCTCACCTTGTTTGCGCTCGTACTGGCTATTGGTATTGTGGTGGATGATGCGATCGTGGTGGTAGAAGCAGTGCATTCCAAGATGGAACGAACGGGATTGTCGCCCAGGAAGGCAACGGTGCAATCCATGAGTGAGATATCAGGTGCTATCGTATCCATTACCATGGTGATGGCTGCGGTGTTTGTGCCTGTGGGCTTTATGGAAGGTCCTGCCGGTGTGTTTTACAGGCAGTTTGCCTTCACACTGGCTATTGCGATCCTCATCTCTGCATTGAATGCATTGACCTTAAGTCCTGCTTTGTGTGCGCTGTTCTTAAAGAACGAGCACCATGGCGAAGAAGGACATGGGAAGAAAAAAGGATTTGGCGCCCGCTTCTTTAATGCTTTTAATGCCGGATTCAGAACGCTCACGGATAAATATGTACGAAGCCTGCAATTCCTCTTCCGCCGCAAGTGGCTGGCGATAGGAGGTCTGGCGCTGATCACCATCGTTACTTTTGTGATGATGAAAAGAGCACCTACCGGTTTCATTCCGAATGAAGACCAGGGCTTCATCCTGTATGCTTTGAACACCCCTCCGGGCAGTTCTTTGGACAGAACGCATAAAGCGATGGCTAAGATAGACAGCATCATTAAAAATCATCCTGCCGTAGCGCACCGTTATGTAGTGGAAGGGTTGAACTTTATTTCCAATGCGAATGCTGCACCATATGGAGCAGGATTTGTAAGGATCAAACCGCAGGGAGAAAGAGGTGCTGTTGACGATGCCAACCAGATCGCGAACCTCTTTGCACAACAGGCCAGCCAGGAGAAGGATGCGAATATGTTCTTCTTTACTTTCCCCACTATACAAGGGTTTGGTAACGTGAGCGGGTTTGAGTTCATGCTGCAGGACAGGGGGAATGGTACCCTTGAACAACTGGGCAATAATGCCTGGGCCTTCATCGGTGCTTTAATGCAAAGGAAAGAGATCGCAGCTGCATTCACCACTTTCGCAGCAGGTAATCCACAGTATAAGATCGAGATCGATAATGCGAAGGCCATGCAGTTGGGTGTATCCATTAATGAGTTACTGCAAACCCTGCAGACTTATTACGGCAGCAGCTTTGTCTCGGATTTCAACCGCTTTGGCAAATACTACCGTGTAATGGCGCAGGCGGATGTTTCTTATCGTACAGATGCAGCTTCGCTCAATGGTATTTATGCAAAGAATGATAAAGGTGAAATGGTTCCTATTAATTCGATCGTAACCCTGAAAAGGACCTATGGCCCTGAAACGGTGACAAGGAATAACCTGTTCAATGCAGTTACCATCAATGGGATCCCTAAACCAGGTTATAGTACAGGTGATGCTATCAGGGCGATTGAAGAAACAGCCAAACAAGTACTACCCAGAGGGTATGCATATGAATGGACAGGGATGACAAGAGAAGAAAGAAAAACAGGTGGCCAGACTGCCTTTATTTTCCTGCTTAGTATCATATTCGTGTACTTCCTGCTGGCAGCGCAGTATGAAAGTTATATCCTGCCGCTCGCGGTGATCTTATCTGTACCTACCGGGATCCTGGGTGTGTTCCTGTTTATCGGTTTTGCAGGTATTGACAACAATATCTATGTGCAGGTGGGATTGATCATGCTGATAGGATTGCTGGCCAAGAATGCGATCCTGATCGTGGAGTATGCCGTACAGCGGAGAAGGAAAGGACAGCCATTGCTGGAAGCAGCCCTGGAAGCTTCTCATTTACGTTTGCGGCCTATCCTGATGACCTCCTTCGCATTTATTGTGGGGATGCTTCCGCTGGTGTGGGCAAAAGGCGCTTCGGCGCTGGGTAACCATTCTATTGGTTTCAGTGTAGTGGGTGGTATGCTTACAGGGGTGATCCTGGGTATATTTATCATCCCGGTATTGTTTATCATTTTCCAGCATCTGCAGGAAAAGATGACGGGAAGAACGGGGTTGAGAGTGACAGATGATGACGATGAATAGTTGTATGAATGATCAATATAACAAAGGGCTGCCAGGCTAAAGTTTGGCGGCCCTTTTATTTCTTTGTAAAAAAATGCTTTAATAGCAAATTATTATTATCATTGTTTCTTCTATACCCAGCCCGTTTCTTTTCCTTATACCCGATTATTTATAAAAATGTTTATACCCATGCATACCATTCAGAAAGTCGCTATCATCCTGCTTACTACTATTTTTGGTGCAACCATTGCCAACGCCCAAGTGACGAATACCTTTCCAGCAAACGGGAGTGTGGGGATCGGCACTACCAGTCCGGGGGCTCTGCTTGATGTAAACGGCGCTACACAAACTGGCATCCTGCTTTTTAAAGGAGTAGGAGGGAACAGTAATACTGCGCATTACGACTATGGAATCTACCAGGAACCGGTCGACTGGGCTTTCCCTTTTCCCAAATTGGTCATTAATTATCATACCGGTATAAAAATGGTAGGTTATTACGGATATGGAGGTATGAAATTTTACACCGGAGTTGGTGCGCAAGGCGTGCCTACCGGGCTTGCCTTTAGTATTGGTGATGGAGATAATCATGTACGGGTAGCGCACAGCCTCTTAGTTAGTGAAAGTATAGGAATAGGTACCAGTAATACCGGAGCATACGCATTGGCAGTGGAAGGAACCATTGGTGCACGGAAGGTTAGAGTTACACAGGCTGCCTGGGCGGACTATGTATTTGAGCCAGCTTACAAATTTCCATCTATCGCCGAAGTGGAACGATACGTGAAACAGCATAAACATTTACCAGGGATTCCATCTGAGAAGGATGTAACGGAGAATGGCATAGATGTGGGAGAAATGAATAAAATGCTGTTACAGAAAATAGAGGAACAAATGTTATACATCATTGAACTGAATAAGAAGGTTGACAGTTTAACAATACAGGTAAAGGAAATCACCAAAAAGTAACAGCATTGATTGCCCATTATAAGAAAGCCGGAAATTGCGATTTCCGGCTTTCTGCTTTCTTAACTGTTCCGTAACTTTAAGTGCTTATTTTTGTTAATAGGATAAAAACCAAATACATATGTCAGAAGTAAAAGGATATGCCGCTCAAACTGCCACCACGCCGTTAGCGCCCTGGAATTTCCAGCGCCGGGAAGTGGGGCCACATGATGTTCAGTTTGATATTTTGTACTGTGGGGTTTGCCATAGTGATCTCCACCAGATCCGGGATGAATGGGGTGGTTCTATTTTCCCTATGGTGCCGGGCCATGAGATCGTAGGCATGATCACGAAAGTGGGCAGTGCTGTAACGAAGTTTAAAGTGGGAGACCTGGCCGGTGTGGGTTGTATGGTAGACAGCTGCCGGGAATGCGAAAGCTGTAAAAGAGGGGAGGAACAGTATTGCGAAAACGGCAATACAGGCACCTACAATTCCCGCGAAAGGGATACGCAGAATCCTACTTACGGCGGTTATTCCAACCTGATCGTAACGGATGAAGCTTTTGTGCTCCATATCTCTGAGAAATTGCCGCTGGCTGGTGTAGCACCATTGCTGTGTGCCGGCATCACTACTTATTCCCCGCTTCGCCATTGGAAAGTGGGTAAGGGACATAAAGTAGGGGTAATAGGCCTTGGCGGCCTTGGGCATATGGCAGTGAAATTTGCTGCGGCCTTTGGTGCGGAAGTGACCATGTTAAGTACTTCTCCGAATAAGGAAGCAGATGCCAAAGCCCTCGGCGCACATAAATTTGTGCTCACAAAAGACAAGGAACAGGTAAAGTCCGTGCGGAATTATTTCGATTTTATCATTGATACGGTTTCTGCTCCGCACGATTATAACATGGTGCAATCCATGCTGGCTACCAATGGCGTACAGATCTGTGTGGGTGTACCGCCTACGCCGATGGAGATCATGGGTTTCAGCCTGATCGGTAAAAGACGTAGTGTGGCGGGTTCTATGATCGGAGGGATCCCTGAAACACAGGAGATGCTGGACTATTGCGCAGAACACAACATTGTATCCGATGTAGAGATCATTGATATCAAGGATATCAACGCGTCTTATGAAAGGATGCTGAAAGGGGATGTGCGGTACCGGTTTGTGATAGATATGGCTACGCTCTAGTAAAAAACCGGTATTTTTGAAGGGAATGCAACCGCCCTTAACAAATCATATAAGACTATCAGAGCTGAATGGCAGGATCAACGCTGTCATTAATGATGCCTTCAGTGCCGTTACCTTCTGGGTGATTGCGGATGTAACGAATCATACTTTCCGGGCGCAAAAGAACTACCACAATTTTGAGCTGGTGGAGAAAGATCCGTATTCCAGCAATATCATAGCCCGGATCTCGGGGAAAGCATGGGGCACCGGTTCTGATAGTATTACTCATTTTGAAAGGATCACCGGCCAGCGGTTCACGAATAACATCAATGTACTGCTGCATGTGGCAGTGCAATATCACCCGGTGTATGGGTTGCAGGTGAATATCCTGGATATAGATCCCAATTTTACGCTGGGCATGCTGGAACAGCAACGCCAGGCTACCCTGGAAAAACTGGTGCTGGAAAACCAGCCTTTCATAAACCGAGTGGGAGACCGGTATATCACTAAGAACAACCAGTTACCATTGCCTGCCGTTATCCAGAAAATAGCGGTGATCTCTTCTAAAACTTCTGCGGGTAATGAGGATTTTGCGCATACACTGCTGAACAATCCTTATCATTATCAATTTTCGCTGGATTATTATTTTACGGTGGTGCAGGGAGAAAGTAATGCCCGCCAGTTCTTTGATAAACTGCTGGAGGTATTTAATTCCAAAGTAACGTATGATGCGGTGGTGATTATCAGGGGAGGTGGTGCTCAAACGGATTTCCTGATCTTTGATAATTACGATATTGGCCGCGCTATTGCCAGGTTTCCTATTCCCATCATTACGGGTATCGGGCATCAGAAGAATGAAACGATTGCAGACCTGATGGCGCATACGCCAACCAAAACTCCTACTAAAGCAGCGGAGTTCATCCTGGCACATAACAAGACATTCGAAGATGCCCTGTTGTCCTTTCAGCAGAACATCATCATCCGGTCTCAGCAGATCTTCTCCTTTCATTTCCAGAACCTGTCTGCCATACAGCAGGATACCATTATTGCTGCCAAGACCATCCTGTTCAATCATCAGAATACACTTAACAATATTTCGGCGCAGATCGTTTCTTCGCCCAGGATCATTTTGTACAACCGGCTGAATGATCTTCAGAACATCGCGGGCAATATCAAAACTTTTAAAACCCTCTACCTGAAGAACCAGGCGGGTTACCTGGGGCATTATACTTCCCTGATAAAGATGATGAGTCCGGATAATATCCTGAAGAAAGGGTTTGCTATCCTGAAAACAAACAACAGGATCACGAGTGATCCGGATGACCTGAAAGTGGGAGCGGACGTGGAGATCATCCTGATGGACACGCAGATCACTTCTACCATAAAACAAAAAACAAAGTACGATGGAAAAGACTTTAACATATGAAGATGCCTATAATGAGCTGGCACAGATATCCCGGGAAATAGAAACAGAATCTGTTACGGTGGATGTATTGGCGGAAAAGGTGAAACGGGCTTCCGAGCTGATCACGTATTGCCAGGCCAAGCTGCGGGCTACGGAGAAGGAGGTGAATAAGATCATTGCGAATATGGAGAGTGGTAGTGGTACACAAAAATAAATCAAGCATAATATGAAAATACCCCTCTTAGCCATCACCTGTCTGCTGCTGTTCTCCTCCTTCAACAGCAAACTCCCCATCAAATACATCTACCTCACGTTTGATGACGGACCCTTAAAAGGCAGTGAGAACATCGACAGTGTGATCCTCGCAGAACGTTTAAAGATCAGCGTATTCCTGGTAGGAGAACATGTGGAAGAAAGTAAAAAGTTTTCAGGGTACTATAACATGTATGAGCAGAACCCATTTGTGGAATCTTACAACCACAGTTTCACACACGCGCATAATAAATACAAGGAATTCTACAGCAATGCCCAAAATGTATTGGCCGATATAGAGAAGAATGAGCAATCTCTTCATCTCCGTTTTAAGATAGTGCGGTTGCCTGGCAGGAATATATGGCGCATTGGTACCCGTGTAAAAGATGATGGTCCCAGCGGTAAAGCGGCGGCGGATCTGCTGGCTGCCAATGGCTTTTCACTGATCGGATGGGACCTGGAATGGCAGCATAAGGATACAGATGGAACACCCATTCAAACGGTAGATCAGATGACGAAGGAGATAGAAACCCGTCTTACAACAGGAGATCACCTGGTGGTATTGTTACATGATGAAATGTTCCAGAAGAAATGGGAAGAAAGTGAATTACATCAACTGATCGATAACTTAAGGAAACACGAGAACTATATATTTGAACATGTGCGGTTCTATCCCCGCAAATGATCAGCTCTCCGGGTTGATCCAAACATCCCTTCTTGGATAAGAGATCTTATGTTCCTTAAATAACTCATGGATCCTGCCCAGCACTTTTCCCTTCATCACGATCCTGTTCTCAGAATCCTCTACCCAGAAGTGCAGCGTAAACATCAGCATATCTTCCACTACGCCGGATACTACCGCGTAATTCGGAGAAGTTTTAATGACCTCGGGGATTTCTGCTAAAGCCTGTTGCATCAATCCAATGACCTGTGCATGATCCACTTCCTGATCTGTAGGGATCTGCAACTCCAGCCTGCGGAGGTTATTGGTGAGCGTCCAGTTCTTGAGATCGTTGGCGAGGAGTTTGCCGTTGGGGATCAGGATCTCTGAGCCATCTATGATAGAAAGGCGTGTGGCGCGTAAACCTATCTCCTTCACCCTACCCAGTTCGTTGGCAATTTCCAGCCTGTCTCCCACAACAAAAGGTTTTTCGAAAACAATGATGATCCCGGATAACAGGTTGCTGGCAATATTCTGCAAACCAAAACCGATACCTACACCAATTGCTCCGAGAATGATGGTGAAGTTGGATAGTGAAACCCCTGAAGCCACAACACCTACAAAAAAGCCGGCACAGATAAGCAGAAAACGCCCCAGCAGCAGGTAACTCCCGATATTGCTCTTACGATGTTCCTTACTGTCTTCCCTCGCACCTACCATGTTCCGCAGGATGCCGGCAATGTAGAAAGCCAGAAACACACTGCCCAGGAAAATAGCTACGCTGCCAAAGGTGAATTGTCCGTCTCCGATGGTACGGGGTTGTGTGAAGAAGTCCCTGAACTCTATGATCAGTATCTCATAGAGATTGGTATTGATGAGGTAACCGATAAGGATCAGCACCACAGAGATGAAAATGAATAGAGGACGGAGATGCGCATATACAAGGTCTGCATTGATGCGGATGTTTTCATTCCTTTCGTTGAAGAGATCGGTGAGGATCAGGATGTAATCCAGCAGGGAATGTATGGCAATGTAAAACATCATGCTGAGGATCACGGTGTCAAACGCTACTAAGATCAGGGCCTTGCCCAGTGTGTAATTTCCGGTGATGGTCAATATCCAGCCCATGGCAATATGCGCGGCTATTACAAGGATAAAGGCCCGCATGGCTTTTTTGCGTTTGATGGGATAACCGGGTATTTCTTTATAGAAGATCCACAAAGGGATAAGCAGGAAAATGGACAGACTGAAAATGATCCTTCCCACAAACGTAACGGTAACAAAGAAGTTCAGCAGCATCAGCAGCAGGAAGGAGAGGATCAGTATGAAGAAGGCTTTTTTATTAAGATAAGGATGTTCCTTCCAGGTAAGATAACCTACCAGTGCTGTTAAGCTGATGAAGATCATTTCCAGGAAAGCATGCGGGGCATCTATGAAAATAAACGGCGCCAGTACCATGCCCATGATGGTGGAAGAAAGAGAAGGGTATTTGCTGAGGAACATCAACCTGTCGTCTTTCTTCTTTTTAAACATGCGCAAGGGAACGAGGCACAGCAGGAAGATGAGGATCCTGAAAAGTACAATGCGGCTCAGGGAACTTTCTGCATAGAATCGAAGGTTCTCTAAGGTTTGTAGAAAGGAGGTTTTAACAGTAGCGGTGAAAGAGGCGGTATAGTCTGCCTGCGTGGCTTTCCAGATGGGAGGAAGGTCACGGTGCAGGAGGTACATTTCTCTGCGTGTAAGGGCTTCGTCTGCATCGTCGTAAAGATCATAGGCCCTGCCGCTGAAGATGTTCAGGCTGTCTTCCGCAGCTGTGTAGACTTTAAGGATGCGGGATACATTGCCGATGGCCCTGTCGTGCCGCCATTGCAGATAGGTTAATTCATCGGCATAAGATTGTTTCAGGAGGGAATCCCCGTGGTCTGAAAAGTATTTTATTTCGCCGGTGATCTTTTCTATTTGCAGTGTTTTGCCTGCCAGTTCATCATTCCATCTGCGCATGCGTTGTTGCCATTTTCTTACTTTCCGGGTGATGGCGCCAACTTCCATTTTTATATCATAGATGGTGCGGAGGTTTAAGGAATGTACCTGGGTGTAGAAGTCGCGCTCCATGAGGGTGAGCGTGATGGCCAGCCGGGAGATCTCTCTTTGCATGGCAATAGTGTCTACTTCATATTCACTGGTTAGTTCCAGGTTGTTCATGAAGCTGATGTCCCGCTGGATCCAGGAGGACGGGGTGTTGACGATGATGGAGTCTCCCTTTGGCTGCGCTGTCGCAAACGAGGTGGATAACAGGAGTAACAGGATGATTCTGAGCATGTATCCCAGGTTTTATCTACAATTTAATGAATTATAGCAAGTTTCGGGTAATGTAGTGAGGATGCCTGTTCTAATTTGCGGGTATGAAATTAGCTAACATCAACTGGCCCGAAATAACGGATGCCATGCATGCACAAGGATATGCAGTAGTGAAGGATGTGCTTTCTGCTATGGAATGCGATGGACTTATTGAAGCATACAACATACCGGAACATTACCGGAAAACTATTTCCATGGAGCGTTACCGTTTTGGGCAGGGGGAATATAAATACTTCTCTTATCCTTTGCCACCGCTTATTCAACAATTAAGAGAGCGCATTTATCCGCATTTGGCGCCCATTGCAAATGAATGGATGCGGGTATTGAAAATACCCACTGTATACCCTATGCAATTTGAAGCATTACAGGCTATTTGTAAAGAGCATCAGCAAACACAGCCCACCGTATTGATCCTGCAATATGGTAAAGGCGGGCACAACACTTTGCACCAGGATCTTTACGGGGATTTTTTCTTTCCCTTCCAATTGGTGGTGTGTTTGTCTGAAGACTATACAGGTGGTGAATTCGTATTGATGGAACAAAGGCCTCGCGCGCAATCAAAGGCAATTGTATTAAGGCCTGCGAAAGGAGATATGGTGATCTTTACTACCAATTTCAGGCCGGTGAAAAGTACCACCGGTTATTACAGGGCGAATATGAAACATGGGGTGAGTGAAGTGAAAGATGGCAGCCGTTATACTTTAGGTATCATCTTTCATGATGCAAAATGACTCAGCCAGCCTGCAATGAACTGCAGTACTTCCATTTTCCCTGGTTCATTATGTAATTCATGATAGAAGCCGTCCCATTCTTTATAGGTGAGTAGTTTCTTTGGTGCCCGTTCTGCAAATAACCTTGAGCCTTCCACACTGGTGAAAGTATCTGCATTGCCATGTATCAGCAGTGCCGGTACTGTTAACTGATCTGCATGTTGCAGGCACCAGGCGCCGTTGGATACAAGGATGTCCATGAGGCGGAGACTGGCTTTATCATGCCGTAGTGGGTCCTGCTGGAATTTTTCTACTTCTTTCTGATCGTGAGAGATCTGGTGGATATCCAGTCCTGGTTCTACACGGAGTTGCGGGAACAGGGTGGCGCCTACTTTCAGGACGCCTCTGAGAAAAGCATTGGGTTTGCTGCCTACGATGTATGCGGGGCCGGATATGATGGCGGCCAGTACATCCGGCTGGCGGTGTAATAATAAACCGGTGAGGATGCCGCCGCCCATGCTGTGACCGTATAATACAACGGGGAGCTGATAAGCTTCCTGTACATATTGAATGAATCCTTCCAGGTAATCGAAGATCTCTTCCAGTTTCTTTGCGGCGCCGCGTTTGCCGTCACTTTCTCCATGGCCGAAATGGTCGATGCCGGTAACGAGGTATCCTTCCTGCATAAAGAATTCCGCTACATGGCCGTAACGGCCGACGTGTTCACCAATGCCGTGGATCATGATCATCACGTGGTGGTATTGCCCGGGTTTCCAGGTGATGCCGTGAAAGTGGGTGCCGGAATATTGCCAGGAGAAATCGGTTACCATAAGATCGTGCTTTTGTTTCTGTTGTAAACAGTTAAAGCTACGTTTTGTTTATAGATATCTTTTGATAATGCTATTCTTCCTTATTAAAGAAGTTACCCACCAGCTTAGCGTAACTGCTACTACGAATGTAATGAGGGCTTTAACCAGCGCAGGCAGGTTGAAATCTAACAGGAAATACTGGCACCAGATCACAAAAATGTAATGTACCAGGTATATACCGTATGCATTTGCTGACAGTGATTTCCACCAGCTGTTAGTTATACTTTTGAATGTAGTCAGCAGGGCTATACAGCTCATCATGCAGGAAAATATCCATATAGAGCGATAAATGAGTGTAGCCTGTAAAAGACTTAACTGATGGCGTTCTACCATGGCCAGCAAAGGGGTTTCGCTTAATTTTAATAAGACAAAAACAGCCAGGCTGGTGACTAACCAAAGGGGCCACTTCTTTACAAATGCAGCACCGTTTGCAAAGATGTCTCTTGCTCTTCCTATAATTACACCCAATAGGAAATACCAAAAGTATAAAGGCATTCTGCTGATCTGGAAGTCAAATGGGCCGATACCGGTCCAGGCTTCTGGATTTATGGCTACTGCGAGGGGGACGTAGACGAGCCAGCTGATGATATACCAGGTTAAGAACAGCTTTGGTATATGAAGGGCTTTCTTTATAAAGGGATAACATACTGCGAATATGAGATTGAATAAAAAGAGGACCCAGATGAACCATGGGGGGCCTACAGGCCATGCTTCTACTGTGAAGAAATCGATGATGTAGGCTTTTATGTCATGTTTTCCGTGGGCGATGTAATATGCCGGATAATAGGCTAAGAGCATCAGGAGGGTGACGCCTACCATGAATGGGATGAATAAACGGTAGAACCTGTCGCGGATGAAGGTGCTGATTGATTTGTGCTGAAGGCTGCTTACTACAAAGATGCCGCTGATCAGGAACATCAGGGACATGAAGAAGATATCGTTAAAGTTGACGAAGATATCGAGTCCTCGCCATCTGGTAGTGTCTACAATTGGATGGGTGGAGGTGATATAAGCGTCTTTGTTGAACCATGCAAAGGTGGTGTAGGAAAGGGTGGAATGATGGGCTACCACTAAGAGCGTAATGAAGGAGCGTAGATTATCTATCCACCAGTTTCTGGTCATGTATGGATTTTATATTAAAGACGGGGAGGGGCTGTTAAAGTTGCATCTGATGTTATTCATGGACCTTGCCGCGCAGCAAAGGGCGGTGTTTTTTTTCTTCTTTAATTGGGTATTCTTTTTTGCGGGGAGGTTTTATCTTTTGCAAGGATGATGCAGGGAGTTTGCCGCGCAGCAAAGGGCGGTGTTTTTTTTCTTCTTTAATTGGGTATTCTTTTTTGCGGGGAGGTTTTATCTTTTGCAAGGATGATGCAGGGAGTTTGCCGTGCAGCAAAGGGCGGATTTTCTTTTCTTCTTTATTGGGGATTCTTTTTGCAGGGAGATTTTATCTTTTGCAAGGATGGTGTTGGGAACTTGCCACGCAGCAAAGGGTGGATTTTCTTTCTTCTTTAATTGGGGGTTCTTTTTTGTAGAGAGGTTTCATTTTTTGTAAGGATGCTGCTGGGAGCTTGCCGCGCAGCAAAGGGCGGATTTTTTTCTCTTTTGGGGATGGGTGTTTTATTTGAGGATAGTATTTTTTGATTTGAATGAGGATTTGCCACGCAGCAAAGGATGAATTTTTCTTCTCTTCTTGTGTGGTTGTTTTTTGGAAGGGCGTTTTTTCTGGCAGAGATAGGTTGTTTAGTTATTAAAAAAAGAAAAAAACCAAATTGCTCAATAAAGAACAAACCGCCGAAGTGAGTGACACAACGGCGGCTGAATAACGTACGAATGCTGGCTAACTAATCTTTTATCCTTTAAAATCAAATTCCTTCACCTGGCCGGCAGACATCTTATACTGTGTTACACCACCAGGGAGTTTTATCTTTAATAGATTCTCCTTTTCTGATCTGATCTTTATTTTTATTGCGCCATCCTTCTTTTCTGCATCTATGATAAAAGCCCCTTCAGCTCTAAGCCCTTTAAAACTTATATCCTTCCAGGCATCGGGTACTGCGGGGAATACTTCTATTACGCCGTCTTTTGTGCGCAGCAGTAATTCATGTATGCCCTGGGCAAAAGCAAAATTGCCTTCCAGTGTGAAGGGACGGTAAGTGAATGAGGAATATTGACCGTTCTTTTGATCTCCATTGAGGTGGAAGCTATTGGGAGAACAGAAGTTGGATGCAAAAATCTGTAATTGCTTTACAGCGCTGTCTGCTTCGTTGGCCCTTGCATACAAACAGGCCAGCCAGGTGAAAGAATAACCTACCCAGGCCCGGGTGCCCAGCTTTTCAATATGCCTTAAGCTGTTTTTGATAACCGTCTGATCATCTAATAACGCTAACGGGTATATGGACATGTATGGAGAGAAATGGCGATGGGAGGAACCGAGGTTTTCACCGGGAGCTACTGTGAGGCCTGTTTCATTTGTATCCAGTGTGGGAAGCTGTTCCAGTACTGCTTTCCAGTGTTTGGCTTCTGATGTTTTGCCTGCTGCATTGCTTACTTCTGCGGCTGCTTTAAAGAGGAAATGTGCAAGGGAGAGATCGTAGTTTGTCCAGTTGAGGTACCATGCTTTTATGCTGTTGTCGTGATACTCAGGGCTGGAGCTGAGGGGGAGTTTGCGTTTCCCGTTTTTTAGAAGTGTGATATTTTCTAAAAAAGTGGCGGTTTCGTGAATGTAGGGATATACTTTTTCTTTTAGCAATTTATCGTCCATGGAGTATTTCCATTGCCAGTAGAAATGTTGGGATACCCATGCTCCGGTGGTGGGAGATAGGGAATACTGGATCCAGCCGCCCATGGGATATCCGTTGATGGTTTCTACACCGGGTACGTTCAATCCTTTTACGCCAAAGTACTGCTGCGTCATTTTCTGATTGGCGGCGCGTGTTTTCCAGAGCCAGTCTGTGAAGGTGGCTGCTTCGGTTAAGTGATTTCCCGTATAGGCGGGCCAGTAACTTAGCTGGGTGTTCAGGTCATTATGGAAATCTCCTTTCCAGGGAGGCAGGTTACCATTGTCCGCGGTCCATACTGCTTGCAGGGAAATGGCGGGGGCGCCTTTACGTGCTACTGCGCCAAGTTTGTACATTTCGCGATAGTATTGTGTTTCCAGGAGGGTGTCCGGAATGCTGATGGCTGATCTTTCCCAGAAGTGGAACCACCAGGTGTTGTGTTTGCTCCCTGAAGCTGTTTCATTGCGCAGTAACTCCAATGCCGGTTCATTATTGGAGATTGTCCATTTGCCAAGCACTTTGTTGCCAGGGATATGTTCCCACCATACCATTACTTCATAATATTTTCCTTCACTGATGGGTTGATGATAGATGATCTTGCCGGGTGTTTTGGTGACTGTTCCTTTTTCATAACCTAATCTTTCCAGCCCAAGGCCGTCTACACTATTGCCTGTAGAGCCACTTGCACCGGTATTATAATTGGGTATGAGTAGTTGCGGTTCCCATGCTTTATCAGTAACGTTACTGAAGACGAACCATCCTACAGGCTGGAGGGCATCTATATATGTGGACATCTCTGTGCCGTTCCTGAATTTTACCGTATTGCGTGCTGTGGCCAGGTCTAATACGTTGGATTGTACTTCGCCAAATGAACTGATATCAAATTCAATGGCGGCGCCGGGTAATTTAGTGGGATAAGCGGATGCTTCGTATGGTTCATCCAGTGCGCGTTGTACGGTGTCGTACTGTTTGTTTAATACCTGTTGTTCTACCCATTTGTAGGTGTATTTTTCCAGGTGGAGGGCTTCTCTTTCATCCCAGAGATCTACCCTGTCCAGCGAGAAACGGAGGCGGCCATTCTTTTCCCAGATCAGGGCTCCGGTAACACCATTACCTAATGGGATGGCTTCGTCCCATCGTTTGGCTAACGCGGGGAAGGATAGATTGTGTGAGGGCTTCAGTTGTGCCGTCAGGGGCAGTGCATAAACTGCCGTTATGAGAAAAGTAAACAGGTACTTCGTCATCAGTTATACAATTTTTAAGAGTAGCGTATACAATATACAATCTTATATTTCTTAAATTTGCAAATACCATGGTAACAGATCAGGCTACTTACAACAAGAAGAAATTCAGGAACGAGGTCCTTATTTTTATTATCAAGCTGGTAGTGTATTTCGGGGTGCTGTATTTTAATTTAACCCAGCATAGCTACTTCGAAAAATTCAACTGGCTGGGCAGGATAGCGAATGCGCTTTCCCTGTTCCTCGGGGCTAATATCCTGATCTCTATTGCATGGATCGTGCTCATCTCCTGGTATCTGCGGAAGAACCGGATGCAACGGCTTACAAGGGATAACTTTGTACTGGGACTGAACCGCATCTCCTCTGTGCTCAATACCATTGTATTCCTGGTGGCCCTGATGCATTTCACGGGATTGAACCTAAAAGAGACCTTCTTTAGTCTTAGTATTGCGGCGGCGGCATTTGCGCTCTTAACCAAAGAGTATGTAGCCAATATGATCAATGGTTTAATTATCATGTTTTCTGATCAGCTCTCTCTGGGAGACCAGATCAGGGTAGGGGAGTTCCGGGGGAAAGTGCTGGATATTACCCTGATCAATGTGGTGTTGCAGAACGATGATGATGATATTGTGCTGATCCCTAATTCCGTGATCTTTTCTTCGATGGTGTTGAACCAGAGTAAGCAGAACATTAAAAAGCTAACGATAGAATTTGAACTGGACCTCAAATACCAGGCGTCTCCCGATACCCTGGAAAGAGAGCTGAAGGCGGCTTTACGGCCTTATGCCAGTAACATCACAGAGAATAGTTTCTCGCTGAAGATCCTGGAGATCAAGAAAGACCTTGTGCATTACAAGGTGCAGTTCCTGATCCCGCGGCCTGATAAAGAAACAGAACGCAGGATGCGCAGGATGCTGATCAATACCATCCTTTCTTTTTCCGGCCGTGAAATAAACGAGCAGGAAAATGCCGATTGATCTGTATATTGTTCCTATAATAAATTAAACAGCATGGAAGAACTCACAGCAGGTATAGGTTCCCGTGTGCAGCATGCGCATCACGGACCGGGTGTGATCATTGGCGTAAAGTATGCGCAATACGTGATCACCTTCATCAATAAAGGCGTATTGGAAGTAGACAAAACAGATCCCCTGTTTGAAGTATTGTATACGGAGAACCAGACGATCGAAGTAGAAACGGTTTCCCAGGTGGAAACCTCTCTATTAAAGATCCTCCGCCTCTGGGGTGGTTTCTCGGAAATTGTTCCTTTGGGAGACAGATGGATTGGTGGCAACATGTTGCTGCAGCCTAAAGACACGTCCCTTAAACCGAAAGAAGTGCCGGTAGAAGTGTTCTTTCATAAAATAGTGATGATCAGGGACCGGCTGCGGGTATTGGAGCAGCAGGTAAATGGTCACAAACTGCTCAGTGATGAGGACAAGGTAAATATGCAGCAATATATAACCCGCTGTTATGGCTCTCTGACCACTTTTAACGTTTTGTTTAGAGAAAAAGAGCATTGGTTTGCAGGAGAGAAGGGCGGTAAAGACGACTGAGAAAAAATTTGTATATTTACGGAATTAAATTGTGTTGACTATGGCATTATTTGAATCAAACAACCCTGTACTGGGAGAAAAAACATTTCAGGAAGCTTCGCGCACTGAATATAGTGAGGCTATGACCCTTGGCGGAACAACCCGCAAAATGGGATTCCTGCTTGCTTTAGTGTTGGCTGCTGCTGTTTATTCCTGGGGTAAATTTGCCAGCGGGTATAATATCATGCCTTTTGTATGGGGCGGTGCTATCGGCGGTTTTGTGATTGCGTTGATCATCTCTTTTAAAAAGGAGTGGGCCGGTTATCTGTCTCCCGCCTATGCTATTGCAGAAGGTTTATTCCTTGGCGCTATATCTGCTGTGTACGGCAGTATGTACGACGGTATTGTATTACAGGCAGTAGGTTTAACGATCGGTGTTTTTATTGCGATGCTCATTTTATACCAGGCTAAGATCATCCGCGCTACAGAGCGTTTTAAATCAGTTATGTACACCGCGGTTGCGGGGATCGCTATATTTTACCTGATCGCATTTGTTGTGCGCATGTTTGGTATTGATATTCCTTTCCTGCATGAAGGTAGTATGCTGGGTATTGGTTTTTCCATCGTAGTAACAGCTGTCGCAGCTTTGATGCTGATCATCAATTTCGATATGATCGAAAATGGTATTACACAAGGCGCGCCGAAGTACTTTGAGTGGTATGCGGCTTTTGCCCTGATGGTTACGCTGGTTTGGCTGTACCTGGAAATACTGCGCCTGCTGTCTAAGCTGAGCAGTAATAAGTAATTTGTTTCTTATAGAAATTTAAAAGCCGTCTCATACGTAGTGAGACGGCTTTTTTTATTCATGCAGCGTAATATGCTGTTTGTGCTTCTTTACTCACATACCGTGAAATTACTTCCCAGGCTTCTCTGTTCCAGCGGAAATGAATATTTGTTTTAGAGATGAGCCTGTCGTGACGGCGTGGGAAATAAGAGAATTTGGTAGAAACGAAAATGTTGCGTGGCCAGCCGTTCCCGTTGAGCAGATCTGCATCTTCCGGGTATTCTCTGTATGCTTCTCCATTTTTGATGTAATAGACCCCGGTGGTTTGTATTTCTGCCCATGTAAAACGCAAGTTCCAGAAAGGGCTTTTGTAACCGATGCCGGTATCATCCAGCGTAACTAAGGTCATTTTGCCGATCAGCCAAATGCCTGTGATGCCTAAAATACCAACTGATCCAATGATGGTAATGATGATGATGCCTTCTGAGATACCTATGATGAGAAATAAAAGTGCTAAAAGGAGATAAATTATGCGCAGGGCTTTCCCTAAAAAGGATTTGTTGCCTGTGACTTTAATGGTCCTGGTCGTCTTCACCATGTCTATATTCCGTTTATTGCCTTAAGCCTGGCATAAAAAAGGCGGTGCATTCGGATGCACCGCATATCAGTAGGTAGTGTAATGTGTATTCGGTCAAGTAGGCCTAAAAAAACTAGAACTGGTCGTCCTCACCACGCAGGGTGCATTCGATCCTGTGTTTCACCGGAGCACTGAAGCCTTCCAGCTCAATGTTAGGGTGTTCGTCTAAGCAAATACGGATTTTACCATTTTCGTTCATTAAATGGTCGTGAATAGGTTCCAGAAGGGCAAAAAGCATACGCTTTCCACTTTCTGCAATTTGATTCATGATAGAATCTTCTAATTGAACGAATTCCCGGTTTTTGTAAGAATAGGATACTTGTACCATAAAGGTTTCTTTGGTTTTCATTAGGATCGATGCCATAAAAATAACAAATATTTTAAATTGTCAAAAATTATTATGGATAAATCTTGTAATTAACAAATCGCTATACTATCAATATTTATTGCTGATTCGCGGAAACGGGCTATTGTAGCTGCTTTCCCGTTAACAAATCAATTTTTGAGCCATTTTGTTACCCCCTAATTACCATTCTTCATTTTCCTTCCCCCGGATTGGGCATTATTCACTTATTTTTATGCCCTTACAAATCTGGCCTGACATTATGCAATTATTCCGAAATCTGCTACTACTCTGCCTTTGCGTATGCATGGGCCTCCCGGTATTGTCCCAGGACATCATATGGTCCGCTGATGGAAATGCCTATTATAGTGAAGAAGATGGGGCCATTGTGGCCTACCAGGTAAAAGACCAGCAGCGGAGCATTAAGGTGCCCGCCAAGGCAATTGCTGCTGCAGGTGCCATTTATAGCTTTTCTTTTACCCCGGATGAGCATAAAGTGCTGATATTCACTAATACCCGTCGCGTATGGCGTTATAATACAAGAGGTGATTATTGGTTGTATGACCTGGCTACCAGTCAGTTAAAGAAATTGGGGAAGTCCTTGCCGGAAGCAAGCCTCATGTTCACTAAGATCTCTCCTGATGGTAAAAAGGCAGCTTACGTAAGTGATCATAACCTTTATCTGGAAGACCTGGCCTCCGGGAAGATAGAACAGCTCACCAAAGATGGTACCCGCAGGTTGATCAATGGTACGTTCGACTGGGCTTATGAAGAAGAGTTTGGTTGTCGTGATGGTTTCAGATGGAGCCCTGATAGCCGCAGTATTGCTTACTGGCAGATAGATGCCCGCAAGATCCCTGATTTTCTCCTGATCCGCAATACGGATTCGATCTATTCTTATACGGTTCCGGTGGAATATCCCAAAGCTGGTGTGAGTCCTTCTGCCTGTAAAGTAGGAGTGGTGAACCTGGCTACGAAGAAAACTACCTGGATGCAGGTGCCGGGGGATGCTCAGCAACATTATATTCCAAGGATGGAATGGTTGCCGGGTAAGAACAGTTTGATGATCCAGCAGCTGAACCGCAAACAGAATGCTTCTAAACTGATGGTGTTAGATCCTGTTAGCGGAAAAGCACAAACGGTGTATTCAGAAACAGATGATGCGTGGGTGGATGTGAAGTCTGCCTGGGATGATGGAGATATTACCGGATGGGATTGGATACAGGATGGAAAAGCATTTATCTGGGTGAGTGAGAAAGACGGATGGCGTCATCTTTATCGGATTGGTGCAGATGGTAAACAGGAGCAATTACTTACACCTGGCGATTATGATGTGATCAATATTAATAAGATCGATGAAAAGAACAACGTAGTGTATTTCATTGCTTCTCCTGAGAATGCCACACAGCAATATCTTTATCGTATTCCGTTGAATGGTGGTAAAGCAGAACGTGTTACACCAGCTAATCAACCCGGTATTCACAAGTATAAGATCTCTTCCAATGGATTGTTTGCGTTGCATAGTTTTGAGAATCACCAACTCAGACCACAAAGTGAACGCATCAGTTTACCTGACCATAAGAGCCTGAATGGTAAAGGGTTTGGAGATGTTGTCACTAAAAGAAGTAACGTAACATTTTTTAAAATAACTACGGAAGATGGTGTTACAATGGATGGCTGGATGACCAAACCATCTAACTTCGACTCTACTAAAAAATATCCTGTTGTATTTTATGTGTATGGTGAACCAGCGTCCTGTACGGTGCAGGATGGTTTTGGCAACTCACAGAATTTCCTTTACGCAGGTAATATGAATGAAGATGGTTACATCTATATTTCACTGGATAATCGTGGAACGCCTGCTCCTAAAGGACGTACATGGCGGAAGAGTATCTATCGCAAAATAGGTGTGCTGAATGCAAGGGATCAGGCAATGGGTGCCAAAGAGATCTTGAAATGGCCTTTTGTGGATGCCAACCGGATTGCGGTATGGGGTTGGAGCGGTGGAGGTTCTATGACGCTTAATCTGCTTTTCCAATATCCTGAGATCTATAAAACAGGGATTGCAGTGGCTGCGGTAGCGAATCAACTTACATACGATAACATTTACCAGGAACGTTTCATGGGTTTACCGTCTGAGAATATGATGGACTTTATAAACGGTTCTCCCATTACTTATGCAAAGAACCTGAAAGGAGAATTATTATATATTCACGGTACGGGTGATGATAACGTTCATTATCAGAATGCTGAGATGCTGGTGAATGAACTGATCAAATATAAAAAGCTCTTCCAGTTCATGCCTTATCCTAACAGAACACATGGTATTTCTGAAGGACCTGGTACATACGAACATTTGTCTGCCTTGTACACAAAGTTCTTACGAGAACATTGTGCGCCTGGTGCGAAATAACATGTTTTAAACGGACGGTCTTTGGGCCGTCCGTTCTTTTTTATGACAACGCGGATAGATTGCGTACTCCCTGAATACCTTAGCACTGTTATTGTTAACTCAAAAAATATAAAACGATGAAATCTATCCGTTTAACCCTGATCGGGTGCCTGCTGCTTATTATAGTGAGCATGGTAACCTGCAAGAAACAAGATGTACCCGCACCCATTCTTATTGAAAAGAAAGCCGTAGTGCAAGAACTATCAACTACAACAGGAGAGACGGCTGTGCCTGCTTCCTGGTATCAGCTGGAGTTGAAGCTGATCAAAGAAACAAGTGGATTTGCGCCTCCAGTGGCAGCACGTGCTATTGCTTATACTGGTATTGCATTACATGAAGCGGTTGCCACCGGTAATTCTTTAAGCGGCCAGCTGAACGGGCTGCGTAATGTTCCTAAACCAGACAGATGGAAACGTTACAATTGGGCTATTGCTGCTAACAGTGCGATGGCACAGATCATCAGGAGTTTATTTCCGAATGCGAGTGTAATCAATCAGCAACTGATCACACAACTGGAAAGTGATAACCTGCAATTGTATGCGGATACCTGTCATCCTGATGTAGTGAACCGTTCCGTTTCTTTTGGCCGGCAGATTGCTACGGCTATTCATCAATGGTCTGTTACGGATGGTGGGAAGGATGGTTACTTAAATAACTTTCCAACGGATTATGTTCCTCCTGTTGGAGCTGGTTTGTGGGTGCCTACGCCTCCTGCATTTCAACGTGCCATGTTACCTTACTGGGGTAGTAACCGTGCGATCGTTAAACCAGCTGTGCCGGATGTTCCAAATATTCCGCCACCTGTATTTTCAACGGCTACCTCTTCTGCATTCTACCAGGCTTCGTTAGTAGTTTATCTGAAAGGAACTACACAAACGCCGGAAGAAAACCTGATTGCCAGGTATTGGGCAGATGGTGGTGGAACTTTTACGCCACCGGGACATCTGATTGCGATTGCTGTGCAACTGGCTTCCGAAGAGCATTTAAGTCTAACTTCCGCTGCTAAATTGTTTGCACAGGTGGGTATTAGTTTGAATGATGCGGGTATCCTTTGCTGGAAATACAAGTACCGTTATAACGTGCTCCGGCCTGTTACTTATATCCGTTCTTATATTGACAGTAGCTGGACGCCAACGATCGGCACACCTCCATTTCCTGCTTATACTTCAGGCCATGCTACATTTACAGCAGCAGTGGGTGGTGTTTTGAAGGCCCGGTTTGGCAACAATTTCTCTTTCACGGATCAGCAGAAAGTAGCGGAAGGTTTTGCGCCCCGTTCCTTTAATAACTTTACCAGCATGATCAATGAAGCGGCTATTTCCAGGATCTATGGCGGTATCCATTATGAATTTGATAGTGAGATAGGCAAACAGACGGGCGGAGATATAACCAGGCGGGTGTTGGCTTTACGATACTAAGCGAGCCGGGGTTGTAAAAGTAATTCAACCCCGGTTTTTCTTTCTCGTTTATAACCTTTTACTTTGCTGCTTTAATTCCGAGTAATGACCAAAAGCAGTATCATCGGCATCATCGCCTGCGTTATAGTTATCATCAGTGCATTCCTTCCCTGGATCAGTATCCAGGTGGATGGCCAGACACTCTTGTTCACTGGCCTGAATACCAAAGGCTCCAGTTTTGGAGAACCGGGCAAACTGGGGATCCTGATGGCTGCGATAGTGGGGGTATTGTTCCTGTTCAACAAAGAATGGTCTCCCCGGGTTAATTTATTCACCAGTGCTTTTCTTGCGGCCTGGTATTTCCGGAACATGCTGATCTTTTCCCGTTGCGAAATGGGGATCTGCCCGGAACAGAAAATAGGCTTGTTCCTCTCCCTGGGAGCAGCTATTGTAGCATTTGTATGTGTATTGTTACATCGCCGGAGGCTTGTTAAATAGCGATGGCAATCAGGTAAGAGGCTAAGATCACTAATCCGCCGGTCATTATGTAGCGCAAAGCCATACGGGTAACGTGCTGGCCTGTGATGCGGGATTTTACATATGCAAAGAACAGGAGTGCAAAGATGCTGAGACTGAGGCTTACTTCGGATGCCGTTGTGAAATTCTCCTGTACTAAATAAGGAACAAAAGCGATCAGGCCACCCAGCAAAAAGAAAAGACCCGTAGCCAAAGTACTTCTCAGGGCATGGGCCAAACCAAATTTCTGTAATTGTACATTTTCTTCTTCCAGCGTAGTTTCCCATTGCTGCTGGTCTTTCTTCATTTCATCTGCAATATGTTCAATGGTGCCCTGGGAGATATCCAGTTTTTGCAGGCGTTGTTTTTCTTCTTTGGACATTAATCCTTCATCATCATGTTCGTCACCACGGTTGGCGCGGAAAACGGCTATCATCATCAGTAAGGTGGCGATGCCGAGGATGAGTAAATGTATAGTGTAAAAAGCCTGTACGGTGAGGCTTTTGGCATGAAGGATCTGCGTGGTGAATAATAATAACAACAAGCCGTCAGGAAATCCGATCAGCAGATCAGTTCTCCAGCCGGAGCTTCGTATGGCTGCTTTGTTGCGTGTGTCCATTAGCTTAATGTTTCCAGGCTCTTTTTAATGATGCTCACACAATCGTTGATCTGTGAAGCATTGATCACAAGGGGAGGAGCGAAACGGATCTTATCCCCATGTGTGGGCTTGGCCAGCAGCCCGTTTTCTTTCAGTGCCAGGCATAATTCCCATGCGGCATCTTCATGCGGATGATCTATTACGATAGCGTTGAGGAGGCCTTTTCCTCTTACCAGATTGATGAACGGAGACTGAATATCTTCAATACCTTTTCTTAATAACTCACCCATCTTCACAGCGTTCTCTGCCATTTTTTCTGTGCGTAATATTTCCAGTGCGGCCATGGCTACTTTACAGGCTAAAGGATTTCCTCCGTAAGTGGAACCGTGTTCTCCTGGTTTGATGGTGAGCATGATCTCATCATCTGCGAGTACTGCGGATACAGGTAACATTCCTCCTGAAAGGGCTTTACCGAGTATCAATATATCAGGGCGCACATTTTCATGATCGCAGGCCAGCATTAAACCGGTACGGGCTAATCCTGTCTGAATTTCATCTGCTATAAATAATACGTTGGCATCTGCGCAATATTGCCGTGCGTTGGATAAATATCCTTCGTCCGGTACTTTCACACCTGCTTCCCCCTGGATGGGTTCTACCATAAAACCTGCTACGTTAGGATCTTGCAGGGCTTTTTCCAAAGCGGGCAGGTTGTTGAAAGGGATCACTTCGTAACCGGGCATATAAGGACCGAAGTTCTTACGTGCTACGGGATCAGTGCTGAAAGACACCACATTCAATGTGCGGCCATGAAAATTATCTGAGCAAACGATGATCTTTGCTTTGTTCTCCGGAATACCTTTTACCATGTAGGCCCATTTGCGGCAAAGCTTCAGGGCTGTTTCCACTGCTTCCACACCGGTATTCATGGGTAATACTTTATCGTACCCAAAATAACGCGTAATATATTGTGTGTATTCTGCCAGCAGATCACTGTAAAAAGCACGGGAAGTGAGGGTGAGTTTGGAAGCTTGTTCCACCAATGCCGCTACGATCTTCGGGTGGCAATGACCCTGGTTTACGGCAGAATATCCAGATAAGAAATCGTAATAACGTTTACCATCCACATCCCAAACAAAAACACCTTCACCACGGGTAAGCACTACCGGTAAAGGATGGTAATTGTGCGCTCCGTATTGTTCTTCAAGTCCGAGGAAATGTTGCGTCTTTTCGCTGATCGTATAATTGGGTACCATATGCCCAAAGTTACTCAATTAACTTTTGCCTTTCAACTTATTCACGAGGTCGATGTATAGCTGCATGGCTTCTTCCTTTGTTTTTCCCTTGAGGTTGGTCCATGCATCAAATTTGGCTTTTCCTACAAAATCGAACATATTGGCGGGAGGCTCTATATTAATATCCCCTTCGGTGGATTGTTTGTAGAGAGAATACAATTGGAGGAGGATGTCGTTATCCGGTTTGGTGTCCAGTGTTTTACTTGTTGTTACGGCCTCTTCGAATAATTGTTGCAGTGCCATGGTGTATTTTTGCGTTAAATGTAAAGAAATAGAAGCAATAAGAGGGTAACCACACATGAAAGAAGTCTAAAATTTAATACCTTTGCAGCTTATCACAGTTGCGAATTGTCAATTACGAATTAAAGATTGATACAATTTGAGCCTAATTCGTGATTGATTTTAATTATATGAAGAATATTCGGAATTTTTGCATCATTGCACATATTGACCACGGTAAGAGCACGCTGGCGGACCGTTTATTACAGTTTACCGATACTATTTCTGAACGCGATATGCAGGCGCAGGTATTGGATGATATGGACCTCGAAAGAGAGAAGGGTATCACCATCAAGAGCCATGCTATTCAAATGAAGTACACCGCCAAAAATGGCGAAGAGATCATATTTAACCTGATCGATACCCCTGGCCACGTGGATTTTTCCTACGAGGTATCCCGCGCTTTGGCTGCCTGTGAAGGTGCGCTGTTGCTGGTAGATGCTGCCCAGGGGATCCAGGCACAAACTATTTCCAATCTTTATTTAGCTCTCGAAAACGATCTGGAGATCATTCCGGTGATCAACAAGATCGATATGGAAGGTGCTATGATCGAGGAAGTAAAAGACCAGATCATTGAACTGATCGGGGTGAAACCTGAAGATATCCTGCTGGCTTCCGGTAAGTCCGGCATTGGTATTGAAGAGATCCTTGAGGCAATTGTTACGCGTATTCCTGCTCCGAAAGGAGATATTGAAGCGCCATTACAGGCACTTATATTTGACAGTGTATTTAATTCCTTCCGTGGTATCATTGCGTATTTCCGCATTTTCAACGGTACTATCCGTAAAGGAGATAAGATCCGGTTCGTGAACACGGGCATGGAATATGAAGCGGCAGAAGTTGGTATCCTTGGGATGGGCCTCATTCCTAAAGACAAAGTGATGTGCGGGGATGTGGGTTATATCATCACAGGTATTAAAAATGCCAAAGAGGTGAAAGTGGGTGATACCATTACCCTGGCCAACAATCCTTCAGAAACTGCGATTGATGGTTTTGAAGAGGTGAAGCCGATGGTATTTGCTGGTATCTTCCCTGTGGTAACAGAAGATTTCGAGGAGTTGCGGGATTGTATGGACAAACTGCAACTGAACGATGCCTCACTGACCTATGAACTGGAAACTTCCCAGGCACTTGGTTTTGGATTCCGTTGCGGATTCCTGGGCATGCTGCACATGGAGATCATCCAGGAACGTTTAGAAAGAGAGTTCAATCAAACCGTTATTACAACGGTTCCCAACGTGGGCTTCATTGCACACGATACAAAGGAAAAGGTGATCATTGTGAACAACCCTTCCGAAATGCCGGACCCCACTAAGCTGGAACGCATTGAAGAACCGTTCATCCGTGCTCAGATCATCACCAAACCGGATTACATTGGTAATATCATGACGCTTTGCCTGGGTAAAAGAGGGATCCTGCTCAACCAGAGTTATCTCACTACCACCCGCGTAGAGCTGATATTTGAATTACCGCTTACAGAGATCGTTTTCGACTTCTACGATAAGCTGAAAAGTCAGACCCGTGGTTATGCTTCTTTCGATTATAACCCGATCGGCTTCCGTGACAGTGATATCGTTAAAATGGATATCCTCCTGAACGGTGAGAAAGTGGATGCTCTCAGCGCCCTGATCCACCGTAACCGTGCACATGATTTCGGCCGCAAACTTTGCGAAAAGCTGAAGGAACTGTTGCCACGCCAGCAATTTATGATTGCCATCCAGGCTGCTATCGGTGCTAAGATCGTGGCCCGTGAAACCATCAGCGCCATGCGGAAAGACGTAACTGCCAAATGTTATGGTGGTGATATCTCCCGTAAGCGTAAACTGCTCGAAAAGCAGAAAGAAGGTAAAAAACGGATGCGCCAGATCGGTAACGTAGAGGTTCCGCAGGAAGCTTTCCTCGCTGTGCTTAGATTAGATGACTAAGGGTGGCGGGTCTACAGCCAAGTTCTTCAACTCATGACTAATATTATTTGTTCCTGGAGCGGCGGTAAAGATAGCTGCTTCGCACTCATGCAGGCTGTGCAACAGGGTTATCGCCCGGTTGCCCTCCTGAATGTGATGAATGAAAATGGCCAGATCTCCCGATCTCATGGGCTTCCTGCTTCCATTCTTTCCCAACAGGCTGCGGCCATTGGTTTACCACTTGCTACCATTGCCAGTTCCTGGCAGGATTATGAAACTAATTTTATTACCCGGTTAACCGCCCTTGGACAGGAATATGCTGCTTCCGCCGCTGTGTTTGGGGATATCGATCTGCAGGCGCATCGCGACTGGGAAGAGAAGGTTTGTGCTGCGGCAGGGTTGAAAGCCATTTTACCGCTCTGGCAATTGGAACGTAAATTGCTGGTTTACCGGATGTTAACGGAGGGGATCAAATGTATGATCGTATCCTGTAACACTCATTTGGGAGAGGAATTCCTGGGCCGGATCATGGATGATGTACTGATCTATGAGCTGGAGGAGAAGGGAGTTGATGTTTGCGGGGAGAATGGGGAGTTTCATACAGTGGTGGTGGATTGCCCTCTTTTTTCGGTACCGGTGGAGTTGCCGGCGTTTACAAAGGTGAGGCATGAGAATTACTGGTTTCTTCAATGGATGGACGAAGGATGAGAGGAGGATGGTAGAAGGACTATCGAATGTTGACCCTATCTTGAGCCTATGTCAAGCCTTTCCGTACCCTTTCCGTCACCTATCCGGGCCATTAAAAAAGCCGTTCCAATATTGCTACTGAAACGGCTAATATTTTTAGATCTCTTCTTTTTACGCTAATTGCGGCTGTTTTACGAATACAGGCTTCAGTAAAGCATATGCTCCAAAAAGCACGCCACTGTAAAACACATTACCCATTACGGTATTCAGGGCAAAGCTACCAAACAGGTCATTCTTATAGAAAGGAATGGCGGACAGGTAGCAGGTCATCAGGCCGCTGAAAGTGTGTGGGTACATGTCCCTGAAAAGGAAAGTGCCCAGGTTGGATAAGAGGAAGAACATAACTCCTACACAAATAGAAGCGAGGAGGATGTTACCGGCATTTGCTTTTTTGATACGGGTACCGATGAAGGTGGTCAGTACGAAAGCGAAATAAACGAAGAACATTTCTCCGCCATAGAAGCCCTGGATGTCTGTGAACAGTTCAAAGAACACATCACTGAGGAAAAGAGCCGCCAGTGGAACGATGTATGCGTAACGCTTATCCTTAAATACCACACCTGCAAACAGTGCACCGGCACCAATTGCTGTGAAGTTGTAGATCTGCATAGAATTGGTGATCAACCGTCCGAGGATGGTCAGAAAAATAAGGCCTGCGATCAGGAGTACTTTAGATGTAGTTTCTTTCTTCATGCAAGATGCTGCTTTTGTTGACAGCACAAATATAATCAATTAAGGAATAGATGCTTTAAACACTGTTAATTCAGCCGTAGCTGTTAGGGAATAGGTTTCCCCGAAGGCGGCAAATATGGAAGTGCCCTTTTTCAATGGGAGTTCTCCGTTTACGGTGCCTTCCCCGCTTAATACGATCCATGTTTCCGGAGCCTGGGCAGTGTGTTCATATATTTCTCCGGGCTGCAGTTTGATCTGGCTTACCACAAAATCAGGTGCAGGGGTGGGGTAGATGCGTTCCAGGCCATTGTGGATGGGCTCTCCTTTGAGGATGTTTGGATGTACTGCTTCGAAACGGGTGTGTTTCAATAGTTCCTCTACATCTATATGTTTGGGTGTGAGTCCGCCGCGTAATACGTTATCTGAGTTGGCCATCAATTCTGCATTCTGGCCTTCTAAATAAGCGTGGGGGATGCCTGCATCCTGGAATACGGCGTCTCCGGGTTTTACGTTGACGATATTGAAGAAGTAGATGGAAAAGATACCTCGGTCTAAACGGTTGAGACCTTCCGGATCATTGGCGATGGCGCGGGCTGTCCAGAAAGCAGGATCGCTTTTTTCTAATGTGCCGGCTGCGTAGGAGGGGAGTACCCTTTCTGCCAGGGGGCGGAGAAGGATGTTGATCTCTTCCTGGGGTAGTTCCATGACCGCTTTGTAGAGACCTTTGTAACCTTCTTTTTCAAAGATATTTGTGAATGACAGCAGTTCAGGCACAGTCTGTAATACTTCTTTGAGTTGAGCTTCCGGCAGGAAACCATGCAGCAACCAGAAGTCGCTCAGGGCTACCATGATCTCCGGTTTGTGATTGGCATCTTTATAATTACGGTTGGCTGCCGTAAGGGGAATACCCGCTTCGTTTTCCCTGGCGAATCCTTTTTCTGCTTCCGCTTTGGTGGGATGTACCTGGATAGAGAGCATGTCCTTCACGTCCAGGATCTTAAACAGGTAAGGCAGTTGACCGAAACGTTTAGCAGCTTTCGCGCCCAGTCTTTCTTCCGGATTTTCTGCGATGTAGGTGCTCAATAACAATGGGCCTAATTCGGCCTCTATGGTAGATGGCGCACTCTGATGTGCTCCCATCCAATATTCCGCACTGGGTTGATCAGATACGGGCAATCCCAATAGTTGCGGGATGTAGGTGAAACCTCCCCAGGCATAATGTTGTACCTTGCCATTCAGGTAAAATAATTTCCGGTAGCTCATTGATTCCATTGTTAAGTTGTAAAAATAGAAAAATCGAATGGCTTCTCATCATGAAGTAGGGAAAAAGGGAGAACTATTAGCGGCTGACCATCTTCGGCTTAAAAATTACCAGGTGCTGCATACTAACTGGACGTACGGAAACCTGGAATTGGATATTGTTGCCCGTTATCGTGGTGTGCTGATCTTTGTAGAGGTTAAGACGCGTAGCACACAATACTTTGGTATGCCGGAGGAATTTGTGCATGCGAATAAAGCGCAGTTGATCCGGCGGGCCGCAGATAAATATATGGATCAGTATGGATTGTTGCCGGAGGAGATCCGGTTTGATATTATCGCGATCACTGTAGATAAAGAGATTGTGCATTTTGAAGATGCTTTCTAACCCGCGCCGGGACTGCTTAACATCGTTTTAACAAATACGATTCCATACGGATATAATTAGTTGTATATTTGTGTATCCAATCAAATAATCGTCTCCTGTAAAGAACCGTCGTCGTCAATCCAAAAAAGGTTCTTTATGTATATCTGGAGTTTAGTATTAACCATGCTCACAAATAATGTTGCGTTGCAGCAGCTTCCTTCTGTTGAGGGTACTGTTTGTATTCAGGTTCCTGTTATGGAGCAGCAGAAGGGTACGGTGCAATGTACTATTTATGATGAGCAGCAGGTGCCGGTTAGGATGATCCCTTTAGAGGGAGGGCATAAGTTGGGTGTGTATACTTTGCAGTTACGTACTCTGGCGGCTGGGAATTATGTGGTGAGTGTGCAGGATCTGCGGTTGTCTGTTAAATTGAAATAGTTAAGATTTTATAATAGAGTCATCCCCCCAAACATAGATCCCCCGAGATAATCGGGGGACTTTGTATTTTAGGGAGTTTGCCGCGCTGCAAAGGGCGGAGTTTTTTTTCTTTTGAAGGGTTTGTGTTCTTCAATAAAAAATCCACCGATAGATCGGTGGATTTTTTATTTTATAAGGGGAGTTTTTTTATTTAGAGTATTCCTCAATTTATATAGGGGTGTTCTTCAAAAAAAATCCCCCCCCACATTTATAGGGAATCTTGTATTTATAGCTTTCTAGTATCCATCTACCAATACCTCATACATCTTCACCTTTAACTCCTCCAGAGAAACATTCTGTACCAGCTGGCCATCTTTGGCGTAAGAAACTGTGCCTCTTTCTTCTGAGACTATCAGTGCCAGGTTATCACTGTGTTCTGTGATCCCTACTGCTGAGCGGTGGCGCATGCCTATGCGGGTTGGAAGATTGGGATTTTCGGAGACAGGGAGGATCACTTTTGCGGCTAGTATTTTGTTGCCTACTATGATCAGGGCGCCGTCGTGTAGCGGGCTGTTCTTTTCGAAAATACTTTCTATCAGTTTGGCACTGATGTTTCCATCTATGGCGATGCTTGAAGCGGTATCAAATTTTACGCGGTAGGTGGTGGCGATTACGATAAGCGCACCTGTTTGTGTGGCCATCATGTGACCTATTGCTGTGATGATCTCGTTGATCATCAGTTCTTCTTCTTTATAACTTTTAAAACGATCGGGGAGGAAGAGTTTTGTGAAGAAGCTGTCTTTGCTGAGAGGGGTTTTCTTTCCGAGCACTAACAGGAATTTTCTGATCTCTGGCTGGAAAATGATAATGATGGCTATTAATCCTACGTTGATGAAATTCTGCAGGATATTGGTTAGGATGGGCATTTGCAGCGAACGCACCAAGAAGTATGCGGCATACACCATCAATAAACCAATGAAAATATTAAAAGCCAGACTGCCTTTCAGCAACCGGTAAAGTTGGATCACCAGGAAAATTACAACCAAGAGGTCTACAACATTCAGCCAACGAAACTCAAATCCATAAAATTGATATACATCCTTCATATCGACAAAAATAGCATTAAATTGATTTCAGAAAAGATACAATACGTGTTGCTTCTACCGCTTCTTTTACATCATGCACTCTCAGGATAGCGGCTCCTTTTTGCAGGGCCAGTGTTTGCACTACAGTTGTACCATTTAATGCTTCGGAAGCAGAATTTCCTAACAGGCGGTAGATCATGGACTTCCGTGATACGCCTATTAAAATGGGTGTTTCCAGCATCTCAAAAACATCGAGGTTTTTCAACAGCTGGTAATTGTGTTCCAGCGTTTTACCAAAACCGAAACCTGGATCTATGATCACATCGGTAATACCTGCCTCCCGGCATTTGGCCACTTTTTGGATAAAATAATCCAGTACCTCCTGGGAAACATTATTGTATTCAGGGTTTTGCTGCATATCTGCTGGCGTGCCCTGCATGTGCATGGCAATATAAGGCACCTGCAGTTTTGCCACGGTTTCCAGCATCAGCGGGTCCATATCGCCTGAGCTTACATCATTAATAATGGCAGCACCGGCCTGGATACATTTCTCCGCAACAGAGGCATGATAGGTATCGATGGATAAAATGGCTTCCGGGAAATGATGCAGGATGCCATGGATAGCAGGTAATAAACGTTCCTGTTCTGTTGCAGCACCAACTTCCGGGGCACCGGGACGGGTACTTTGAGCTCCGATATCCAGCATCAGGGCTCCTTCTTCCAGCATATCGCCAGCACGGTCTATAATATGATGCAATTCCCGGGTACGGCTGTCCGCATAAAAAGAATCATCCGTTACATTAATGATCCCCATCACGGCAGGGCGGGAGAGGTTTATTAACTTTCCTTTACATCGGATCGTAAAATCTTTGCGTAATAATGTATTTTTGAAACTCATTGACAATCAATTACGAATTAAGGATTACGAATTACGAATGATTAACAACAAATTTATCGTAAAAAAAGGCTTATTTCGTAATGACAATAGAAATAGATTATGACTCAGGTACAATATGCGGAAGTAATAGCGGGCTGCAAGGATGTATTCATCAAGAAAACGAAGGATTACGGTACATCCTGGCGGGTATTACGACCTATCTCTATTGTAGATCAGATCTTTATTAAGGCACAACGCATCCGTAACATCCAGGAGATCGGCCAGCAGAAAGTGGCGGACGATATCAACGGGGAATTTGCGGGGATCATCAATTACGGTGTTATTGCCCTGATCCAGATGGAGTTACCGGATGATCCCTATACTGATCTGCCGGTTGAAACAGTTTCCCGCCTGTACGATGAAAAGATCGCTTTCATCAAAGGGGTGATGGAAAACAAAAACCATGATTACGGAGAGGCCTGGCGGGATATGAGCCAGGAATCTTTTGTTGATCTTATCCTGACTAAGTTACTGCGCATCAAACAGATCCTCCGGAATGAAGGTAAAACACTTATTTCTGAAGGGATGGATGCCAACTATGTAGATATCGTGAACTATGCCGTATTTGCACTAATCCTGTCGAAAGAAAAAGAAGCATTATAATTTAACTTATGAGACCAATCCTGATCCTATTCCGCATTCTTGTAGGCGTACTTTTTATCTTTTCCGGACTTATCAAAGCGAATGACCCGTTGGGCCTCAGCTATAAGATGGATGAGTTCTTTGAGGTACTGCACATGCATTTCCTTGTACCTTTTTCCCTGGCTTTTTCCCTGCTGATGAACGCTTTTGAGATCATCGCGGGTATTGCGGTGTTGCTGGGATACCGCATGCGCATTTTCTCTTTCCTTTTATTATTACTGATCATCTTCTTCACTTTCCTTACGGGTTTTGCGCTTTTCAGCGGCCTGATCAGGGAATGCGGTTGTTTTGGTGACTGTATCAAATTAACAGCGGAACAATCTTTCTGGAAGGATATCATCCTGTTGGTGATGATCGTGGTGATCTTTATTTATCGCAACCGGATACAACCATTGCTGGCAAAGAAACCAATGGCAGCTGTGATGATCCTGGCGGTATTGTTCCCCATCATCCTGCAATGGTATACTTTATCGCATTTACCGATCGTGGATTGCCTTCCTTATAAAATAGGCAACAACATCACAGAGAAAATGAAACCGCCTCCAGGTTCAACACCTGATGTGATTCAAATGGTGCTGATCTATGAAAAGGATGGCAAACAACAGGAATATACAACGGAGAATTATCCATGGCAGGATTCAACCTGGAAGTATGTGGACCGTAAAGACAAACTGATCAAAAAAGGTAATGCGGAACCTGCTATCAAGGATTTCATCCTTACGGATTACGATGGCAATAACCAGAATAATGCTGTACTGAAAGAAAGTTTGCCTGTGTACCTCTTTATGGTGCTGGATGTTAAGAAAGCCGGTTCAGGTTGGGATAATAAACTGAAAGCCCTTGTGCAACAATTCAAAGAGGGCAAACTGGTGCTTTTTGGCATAACAAGTTCCACCAGAGCAGCTGTGGATGAATTCAAAGCGGCACATGGCTTACAGGATATTCAATTCCTGCAAATGGATGGTACAGCTATCAAAACTGCTGTAAGAAGCAATCCTGGTTTGATCTTACTGGATAAAGCCACTATCAAAGGCAAATGGCATTATAATGATATCCCATAATTATGCTGCGATATTTCCTGCGTAAACTCGGCTACGGTGTCCTCGTCCTTCTGGGTGTGGTGATCGTAGTTTTCCTGCTCTTCAACGTACTCCCGGCAGATCCTGCCAGGCTTACGTTGGGGCAGCGGGCCGATGTTACTTCGCTGGAAAATGTGCGGAAAGAACTGCATCTGGATAAGTCCAAAGCAGCGCAGTTCTTTTATTACCTCAATGATCTTTCGCCTATTGGCATTCATTCCCGGGAGGAATTGCAATCTTCTTTGAATGGTCTTGCGTTGTTCAGTGTGGGAGGGGAGAAGGTGCTGGTAATTAAGACGCCTTATCTCCGCAGAAGTTACCAGGGCAAAAAGGATGTGTGGGAAATATTAACGGAGGCTTTGCCGGGCACGCTGGTATTGGCTTTGGCAGCCATGATCTTTGCAACCATCGTAGGGATCGCATTGGGGATACTTTCTGCGGTGAAGCAAAATACCTGGATGGATACGAGTGCTGTATTTGCCAGTGTGATCGGGATTTCAGCGCCTTCTTTTTTTACAGGTATTGTGCTGGCTTATCTTTTTGGTTTTGTACTGAGTGATTACACCGGGTTACATATGACCGGGAGTTTATTTGATATCGACCCCTTTGAGGGCAGGATACTCAACCTGCGCAACCTCATTTTACCTGCTATTACTTTAGGCATCAGGCCACTGGCCATTATTGTACAATTAACGCGCAGCGCCATGCTGGACGTTTTAGGGCAGGATTACATCCGAACGGCTTATGCCAAAGGGTTGAGCAGACCTGTTATTCTTTACAAACATGCTTTGCGGAATGCTCTCAATCCTGTGATCACTGCTATTACGGGATGGTTCGCTGAATTGCTGGCGGGCGCTTTCTTTGTAGAGTACATCTTTGGCTGGAAGGGGATCGGAAAAGTAACGGTGGATGCCCTGGAAAAGTTCGATTTTCCGGTTGTAATGGGGGCTGTACTGTTTACGGCTGGTATCTTTGTGCTGATCAACCTGCTGGCGGATGTATTATATAGTATCGTAGATCCCCGCA
This sequence comes from Chitinophaga sp. SYP-B3965, assembly GCF_009647655.1. Lineage (GTDB taxonomy): Bacteria > Bacteroidota > Bacteroidia > Chitinophagales > Chitinophagaceae > Chitinophaga. The sequence continues at coordinate 1,301,116 of NZ_WJFD01000001.1, forward strand.
TTCGTCTAAGTAATTGATCCTCAATCAACTGATATTTATTTTCTCTTATTTTGTAACAAAGGTAATTTGTGGTCGTCTTCTTATTGTAACACGCTGAATGGAGCATCTCCTTCCGCCAAACCTAAAAACTGAAAATGTCGTCCGAAGTATTCCTTGCTCAAATAATGCCTATCAAGCAGAAGCTGTTTCGCTTCGCGCTTCGGTTACTGGGCAACGAGGAGGATGCGAAAGACATCATTCAGGATGCCTTTATGAAAGTGTGGCACAACAAAGAAAAGATGGGGGAATTACAGAACCTGGAAGCGTGGTGTATGCGCATCACCCGTAACCTGGCGCTGGACAAGCTGAAAAGCAAAAAGTACCGCATCACGGATCATCTGGACAGGGCGAATGAAGTTCCTGCCAGTCATCAGCAAACACCGCATCAGCGCTCAGAACAGAGTGATCTGATGCGGAGGGTACACAGCATCATCAATGCGTTACCCGAAAAGTATAAAACGATCCTGCAATTGAGAGACATAGACGGGCTTAGCTACCAGGAGATTGCAGAGGTATTGGATATTGAAATGAGCGAAGTAAAAGTAAACCTTCACCGGGCCAGAAAACAGGTGAGGGAACAATTACAAAACATACATGTATATGGAATACAGTAACATCAGGGCCTTGTTGGAAAAATACTGGGCTTGCGAAACCACAGAAGAAGATGAAGCAGAACTGCGCATTTTCTATGCCATGAATGAGGATGCCTTGCCGGCAGACCTTCAGGAAGCCGCGCCCCTGTTTCAGTATTACCATGATGCATCATCAGTGGAGTTGCCGGAGATAGAGATCCATGGCCCCTGGGAAGAGACTAAGATCATCCGTCCATTCTGGCAGGGCTGGATGAAATACGCCGCCGTTCTATTGGTGGCATTGGGAGTAGGACATTCCGTGTACAACTTCCAGCAAAAGAACCGTAACGATGGGAATCAGTTAGCTTTCCACGATACCTTCGACGATCCAAAAGTTGCTTATGAAGAAACGCAAAAGGCACTGGCGATCATTTCAAAGAACCTGAACAAAGGCAAGGAGCAAATGGAGAAACTCAGTTACTTCAATGATGCTACGGGCATGATCCAGGGGAATAACAACTAAGGCTATTCTAGAACTGCATATCAACAATTTACAGTAACACAAATCATTTATCATGAAACGCATTTTCTTTCTCATATTCATCTCGCTCTGCAGCACACAGCTTGCACTGGCGCAGAGTAGCGTAGAAAAATTCTTCCTCAAATACCAGAACGATCCTTCGTTTACGGTGATCAATATCACACCGAAGATGTTCTCGATGTTTTCCAAAGTGTCTTCAGACGATCCGGATTTCAAGAAGGTTTCTTCGGTGATCAGCAAACTTAAAGGTCTGCGCATTCTCGTAAAAGAAGAAACTAAAGATGGGTCTAAGCTTTTTAAAGAAGCAGCGGCCTTCCTCACGGCGGATTTTGAAGAACTGATGACCATCCGGAATAAAGATGCGGATGTGAAGTTCATGGTGAAGGAGAACGCTAAAGGGAATATTGGAGAACTCATCATGCTGGTGGGAAGTCCTTCGGAATTCGTTGCGCTCTCTATCTTTGGAGACATTAACCTTACGGAGCTTTCTGAGATTGCAGGGGATATGAACATCGACGGGTTTGATAATCTAAAGAGCCTTCCCAGCGGCGGTTCCACTAAGAAGAAAAATTAAAGAAGAAAACGCCGTCCTCCATCCGCGGCGTCTTCCTATATCACCCTTTTTTAAACCTCATAACTATACTATATGATACGCTCCATATTTCTCCTCGCTTGTTGCCTGGCCTTTGTTGCCACTGATGCAAATGCCCAACGCAAACAATTACGCAAATTCCATAATAACTACCGCAGTGTAGCTGAAACTCATCGCATTGGCCTTAGCTTCCTGCCATTACGGATCATTAGCTGGTTCATCCCTGGTCGTGCTTTTGAAGGGGAAGCCAGAGATGTTAAATGGGCCCTGAAGAAAGTAAGAAGAGTTAAAATATATACCATTGATATGGATAACGGGGAAGCTGTTTCTTCTGATGCTATTGGTAAATTAAAGGAAGATCTCTATGCTTCTTATAAGTTTGAACCCCTTATGGAAATACGGTCTGCTGAAGGGAGTCATGTGCAATTCCTCAGTAATGGTAAGACGGATGATAGATTGGATAACCTGTTGTTGTTAGTGCAGGATGAAGGTGAAATGGTGATGGTGCATCTGCGGACTAAGTTAACCATGAATGATCTGCAGCGGATTACTGAGAAGTTTAAGAAAGAGATTTAGTGCTTGCTGCGTTCGCTGTGGGCAAAGAGATGTATTTTTTATTTTAGATAAAAAGAGACTTTGGTATTTCTATTTAAATAAAAAGAATTCAGCATTTGCTGCGTTCGCTGTGGGCTGAGAGATGGTTCATTTTAAATAAAAGAGATTTAGTACCTATTTAAATAAAAAGAATTCAGCATTTACTGCGTTCGCTGTGGGTAAAGAGAAGGTGTTTTTATTTTAGATAAAAAGAGTTCTAACGAATCATCACTTCCTTTACCGCTTCTTCCCCTAACATATCATTCACCAACCGAAGTATCCTGTCTTTAGAATAATTAAGTTCTTGTTTTAACGGTGCAACGGTAGTGGTTATCACCAGTTTGCCATCAAAGAGTTGTACACTTTCTGTATAACGGGCAATGGTTTTACCCACTACCTGTTCCCAGTTTTCCTGGATGCGCACTTCCAGCAGCCTTGGTTTAAACCTGCTGTTGTTAAGATATTCCCTTAACGCATCTCCCATACTTACAACCTTGTAACGCATGCGGCAAATGTAAGATTAAATTGCTGCTTTCTCGCCAATAACCTTTGATGCTTCCCAACCTATCATGGCAGTTTTTCTTTCTTTCCCCCAATGATATTCACCCAATATTCCGGTAGACCTTATAACACGATGGCAGGGAATCAGATATGCAACCGGATTATCTCCAACTGCTGAGCCGACCGCGCGGGAAGCTTTTGGATGTTGGATGGAATCTGCTATTTGCCCGTACGTGGAGACCTGGCCGCAAGGGATCTTCAACAGTGCTTCCCAAACTTTTAACTGGAACGGTGTGGCCTTCACATGTAAGCGTAAATCCTTTACTGCTTCATTCCTTTCCGTGAAAAATTCCTTTACTGTTTTGAGAATAGGAGATTCTGCTACTGTGATATTCGCTTTTGGCCATTGTGCCCTCAGTTCTGCGAGTGAATTTTCAAAGCTCTCGGTGAACTGGATGTTACAAACGCCTTTGTCTGTTGCCGCAATAAATACCATCCCGAACTGCGTGATCGTAAAAGTGCATTTGATGTGCAGGTTTTCTCCGCCGTTCTTGTATTCTCCGGGTGTCATGGCTTCCATGTTCACGAACATGTCGTGCAGGCGGCTGGTACCGGAAAGTCCGGTTTCAAAGGTGGTATCTTCTAAGGTGTAGTTCTTTGCCAGTAAGGTTTTGGCGTGCTGCAAACTGATGTATTGCAGGAACTTCTTAGGTGTTACGCCCGCCCATTCTTTGAATAAACGCTGAAAGTGAAAAGGGCTTAAATGTACTGCTGCCGCAATGTCGTCCAGGGAGGGTTGCTCCGTGTGGTGATCATTGATGTACTTGATGGCTTCCGCAATTGTTTCGTAGTGATGCATTGTTTTTTTTATTCAAAGTAACACCCGTTTTGATGCGTGAACAACCCGGTTCTTGCTATTTATAAAGCCTTGGTTTTGATGTAGAAATTCTTGTCTACTGCAAATTTGGAAGGATCAGTTAATTGTATAGCTGCCGTTTTCCATTCTGTGGTTGGATAAATGAAGCTGTATTTTCCGTTTGTGAGTGTTACTTTCACCGGAAGATCAAAATCCTTTACATCTGCTACCCAACGGTATTTCAACTCTTTATTGAGGATGAAATATTCCAGCACAGGTATTTTGGTATGACGCAGATACTGATCAAACACTTTGCTGAAATCATGCCCGCCATTTTTGCTGATATATTGTTCTACTTCCTTTGAAGTTACTGTCTGGTGATAGTAGGTTTTATTAAGCCCACGCAAGATCTTGCGAAATGTTTCGTCGTTATTGATCACCTGGCGGATGGTATGTAACATATTGGAGCCTTTGTAATACATGTCTGCGGAGCCTTCTGTGTTCACCCCGTAAGGTCCGATAATAGGCTCATCATTTCCGATCCTGCTACGCACACCTTGTAAATATGCATTGCCGGCTTCTTTACCATACTGGCATTCTGTGAAAATAGTTTCGGAATAATTGGTGAAACCTTCATGCACCCACATGTCTGCAATATCCTTAGTGGTGATATTATTCCCAAACCATTCATGGCCGCTTTCATGGATGATAATGAAATCCCATTTCATGCCCCAGCCGGTGCCGGAAAGGTCTGATCCGCGATAGCCCATCTTATACTGATTTCCATAAGCCACTGCACTTTGGTGTTCCATACCCAGGTGAGAGGTTTCTACGAGTTTATAACTGTCTTTATAAAAAGGGTAAGGTCCAAACCAGTGCTCGAAGCATTTCATCATGGGTTTTACCACCTGGAAATGTGTTTTTGCTTTAGCCAGATTGTAGTCCAGTACCCAGTAATCCAGGTCCAGCTTGCCATTCTCTCCGTTATACTGATCGCTGAAATGAACGTAGTTACCAATGTTCAGGGCAACGTCGTAATTATTGATGGGGTTGCCTACGAACCAGGTGAAAGTAGTAGTGTTAGGGGCGTTGGCGTCATCTTTTTTGCTGCGTAAGCGGCCATTGGAAACATTCGTGAGCCCTTTGGGGACTGCTACTGAAATACGCATGCTATCCGGCTCCTCCGTCTGATGATCTTTATTAGGCCACCAGATACTGGCGCCCTGGCCCTGGCAGGCAGTGGCTATCCATGGGCGGCCCAGGGAATCCTTTCCCCAAACCACGCCACCATCCCAGGGAGCACGTTTTGCTTCTTTGGGTTTGCCGTGATAACTAACCAGCAGGCTTCGTATTTTACCTTTAGGCTGTGGGGCTTTCAGATCTACAAACCAGGCATTTCCATCTCTTGTAAAGGAGAGGGATTCGCCATCTTGTATCACTTTATCTATGATCATTGGTTCCTGGAGGTCTATCTGTAGTCTTTGCGCCGGTTCTAAAACCCTATAGAAAATAGCATTCACGCCCACAATGGATTTCTCTTCCGGGTCCACTCTTATTTGCAGATCGTAGTAGGTAACATCCCACCAGCTTCTTTCCGGTGAAAGTGTGCCACGGAGGGTATCAGCATGGGTGAATTTACGCTGTTGAGCATTTGCATCTGGCAGCAGGAAGCTACAAATGGTTATCAGGATGAGGAGAAATGATCTCATTACGGTTTAGATTTGGATGGAAAGATATTTTAAATGGTCGATGAAAAGATCGATTTTATGATTACTGGTAGTTTATCTATGCAGAATTACTATTTTACTTCCGGTATTCATCCGCATATATGAAATATTATTGCTTACTTTTTACCATCTTCCTGCTTTCCTGTGGCCAGCGCAACAAGGAGCATAAAATGGTTTTCCGTTATAATCAGCCGGAAGGCATTCCTTCACTGGACCCTGCATTCGCCAAGAATCAGGCCATTATGTGGGCGGTGCGACAGATCTATAATACTTTAGTAGAACCCGATAGCATGCTGAATATCAGGCCATCTCTCGCTACGCGCTGGGAGGTTTCTGAAGACCGCCGCACTTACCGTTTTTATCTCCGGAACGATGTTTACTTTCATGATAATGAGATATTCCCCGGTGGCAAAGGGCGCAAAATGACAGCTGCGGATGTGGCTTATAGTCTTCGCCGCATTATGGACCCGGCTACCGCATCCCCTGGTGCCTGGATCTTCAATGGCACGGTAGATTCCGCATCTGGTTTCCAGGCTATTAATGATACTACTTTCCAGCTTACTTTATTACAACCATTCCATCCCATTATGGGGATCCTCAGCATGCAGTATTGTTCCATCATACCGCATGAAGCAGTAGAAAAATATGGCAAGGATTTCCGTAAACATCCCTGCGGTACAGGGCCTTTTAAATTTCATTACTGGGATGAAGGGCAGGCATTGATCCTCCATAAATACGATCGTTATTTTGAGAAGGATGAAGCCGGAAACCGACTGCCATACCTTGATGCGGTAAAAGTGTCGTTTGTAGACAGCAAGGGAACGGAATTCCTTTTATTTCGCCAGGGGCAGCTTGATTTCATCAATGATATTGAAACATCTTTCAAAGATGAAGTGCTTACCAAGCAAGGCCATCTTAAAAAGGAATGGGAAGGAAAGATTGCATTGATCACAGCGCCCTACCTGAATACGGAATACTTTGGTATTGTGATGGACTCTTCGAAACCCGGGGTAAAGGATTCTCCGCTGCGGGATATCCGTATCCGCCAGGCTATCAATTATGGTTTTGACCGGGTGAAAATGATGACATATCTGCGCAACAGTATTGGCATTGCGGCTACATCTGGTTTTGTGCCTGCGGGGTTACCTTCTTTTGATACAACTCAGGTAAAGGGATACACGTATAACATTGCAAAATGCAGGCAGCTATTGAAGGAAGCTGGTTATCCGGAAGGAAAAGGTTTGCCGCCGATCAAACTGGTATCTATTCCTATTTATGCAGACCTGGCCAATTATGTGGCAAACCAGTTGCAGGAAGTGGGCATTCCGGTTCAGGTGGAAGTGATTCAGAAAGGTACTTTGATGGACCAGGTGGCAAAATCAGCTGTTCCTTTTTTCCGGGCCAGCTGGATTGCGGATTATCCGGATGCAGAGAGTTACCTGGCCATGTTCTACAGTAAAAATCCTGCGCCACCGAATTATACACGCTATAACAATCCTGCTTTTGATCAGCTGTATGAAAAAGCGCTGCTGGAAACTAATGATTCCATCCGTTACAAATTATACCAGGAAATGGATCAGATGGTGATAAAAGACGCTCCTGTTGTTCCGTTATTCTACGATATTTCTGTGCGTTTCCGTCAGATGAATGTCACGGGATTAACCAGTAATGGCCTCAATCTGCTTGAATTAAGAAGGGTGAAAATAGAGTAGGGGAGGAACGCGTGACTTAACTTATGTAAACAAAAATCCCGATCTGTTTTCTGACCGGGATTTTTTGTTTGGAGATAATAAATAGTTTGTTAAAAGCCGTAACGCAAGCCTATCTGCACCTGGAAAGGTTCACCTGAAGGGCTTACTACACCAGCAGTGTTCACGCGATAATTGTAACGTGGCGTGGTAGGATCAAATGCAGGAACAGCAGGTGTTGCTCCATTTGCAGGAATACCTGCAGCATACAGTGCCTGGGTACCCAGTGATTTGTTTACGCCCCATGTTTTCTTGAACATATTGGCTACGTTGAAGATATCGCAGGATATTTCGATACCGTGCGTGGTTTTGCCGCTGAATTTAGTTTTCCAGGTAACCCTGGCGTCGTAAATGCCGTAGAAATCATTGATACCGCCATTTCTTTCAGCGAGCTGGCCGGAATATTTTCTGATATAATCTTTGATGCTTTCGCTTGCAGCAGGGTTGTTAAGGATAGCATTGAGCCCGTCACGTACATTCTGGGGAACGGCAGTATTGTTCCTGTCGAAAATATAGGCGAGATCGTTTGTGCCTGCCACAAAATCAGCATTACTGTTCACTCCGGAAAGCAGGGTGTAACGTGTACCACCAATACCGGAATAACGTATACCCACCGTAAATCCATAGAAAGTAGGCAGCGTACCAAATACTACTACTTTATGGCGGAACTGGTTATCTGAATAAGTTACATTGTCCAGATTGCGCGGATCATCTTTCACGGGCAGGGATAGGGTGGCGGAATTGGCCACGTTACCATTAAAGGAAGTATTATCCTTTGCATCATTCCAGGTATAACTTACAGATACTTCACCATCTTTATAATACTGCCAGGTAGCATCTACCACCACAGCAAACTGATTTACTTTACCTTCACTATTCAGTTCCAGTACACGACCCAGCTTGTTGCTGATACGGCCCTGTACCCAGTCGCCGGCACCATTTGCAGGCATTGTGCTGAGAGGAACATATACGCCACGATTACCTTCCTGTGGCAATGTGAAAAACGGTGTGGTGGCCATATTCCTGTCTACATAAAAATAGTTATTGCGGCCTAATGTTGCATAACCGGTGATACCAGCCTTCAGTTTAGCTGTGAAATAGTGGCTGTAAGAAAGGTTCGCTTTATAGATTACAGGCACCTTTGCATCAGGACCATTGGTATTGATAGTAGCTAACTGAAAAGCGTCTAATGAAGGAATGGTAGCCGGATTTGCGCGATAGCCGGCAAAATCAGGAACAGGAATATTCGGAGCTCTTACATCCACCGTGGCAGAGTGTTTACCGTCGAACACCAGGTTATTGATAATGATATAGTTATTAATATCTGATGCAAATATACCTGCACCAAAGCGGATGTAATCTGTATGCTCTTCTTTCACATCCCAGGTAAGCTGAAGGCGGGGTTGAATCACAGAAGATTTCAACTTGTTGTCTGTGCGTATTTTCAGCTCATCGTACACCAGCTGATTCAGTGGAGATTTAGGGTAGTGCGCATAATCGTAACGCAAACCAGCTGTCATATCCAGGCCTTTAGCGAGTGTGGTTTGCATTTGTGCATAAACACCGGCATTGAAGATCTTGCCAACAACGCTGGGGTCAGCCAGTAAGGGAACTTCGCGGTAATAACGGTAAGGCTGGTTATTATCAAAAGCGGTGAGGCCATTGTAATGGAAACGTCCGTTCACTTCACTGCCGTAGCGTGAATGAGCGCGGGTATACATGGCATCCACACCAAAAGTGAATTTGATGGTGTTGGTATTATAATACAGGTTGTCTACCAATTGTACTACATGGTTATCAAAATTTTCCTGCGCAAAACGATGGCCACCGATCTGGATGTTGGTAGACCTTGTATTTCCGTCAATCGAAGAAGTAACGTTTTCTACAATTGCACGGGGAATGTTTGCTTTGGGTAAATCATCCCCAGGTTCACTGGATTGATAAGTATACAGGTGCTGTACTTTCAGTTCGTTGGTAAAACGCGGGTTGATGGATGTACGCAGGGTTGCCAGTAAACTGTTATCTCGGTTGAAATCGTTACCGGTAGATTCGTACAGGTTGATGGATGTATTATCTACCAGGCCGAGCTTGTTGCGGTCGTTCGTATAATTATCACGGATGGTGAGCAGGTTTTTGCTATTGATCTGCCAGTCCAGACGAAGAAAAGCAGCATCAGAACCACGTTGCTTATCAAAAGAACCGTATTGTGCGTGATTGGAAACGCCATATTCGGTACGGGCGATGTTTACAAAATTATCCAGCGTGGCTTTGGTGATATTCAAACGAGCTTCATCAGCAGGTGACTGAATATCTGCGATCACAAGTGAACGAGTGTCCAGCTGATGATCCCAGGCAATAAAAAAGTGCAGTTTATCTTTAACAATGGGACCACCAAGTGAAAAACCGTACTGGTAAGTGGAGTAATTATTATTACGCCTGTTACCGCGGATATCATAACGGCTGGCCAGTTCATTCGCTCTTACATATGTAAAAGCACTACCATGGAGTGTGTTGGTACCCGATTTAGTTACAGCACTCACGGTACCGCCACCACTACGACCATACGTAACATCGTACTGGTTGGTTACCACCTTAAACTCACGAACTGCTTCAATAGAAATAGAATACGGAGCGCCGCTACGGCTGGTAGTAGATCCTGCAGATGTGGGGTTCTTGGAGTTCATACCATCGATGGTATAATTGGTAGAAGAACCGAGCTGACCGGAAATATTACCACCGCGGCTGAGTGGAGAAAGGTCCATCAGGGTGGAGAAATTTCTTCCGTTCACAGGTAACTGGTTCATGGTTTTGGCGGAAATAGCAGTAGCAGAGCCAATATTTTCGATCTTATTTTTTAGTCCCGAACCTACTACCTGCACTACCTGCAGGGTGGTTTCCTGTTGTTGCATAGTAATATCTATGCGTACGGCATCGCCCTGGTTGAGGAAATAACCACTTCTTTTCTGTTCTCCGAAGCCGGAGAAGGTAATATTAATGGTGTACGGACCACCGAGCGGTAATTCTTTAAATGTGAAATCTCCTTGTGCGTTAGTAACTGTTCGGGTAATGAAGCCGGTGGATTCGTTACGGACGGATACGGAGGCGCCGGCCTGAGGTTTCTTTTCTTCATTAAATACTTTCCCTGAAATAGACGCCTGAGTGGTTTGAGCAAACAGGTGTGATTGGGAAAGGCAACAAAGTAGAAACAGTAATAGAAACTGGAGGGAATTCTTTGCCATGTTAGGTTAGTTAGATTAGATTTGGATGAGGCGAAGGTGAGGGGGCTATGTTAATATGGCATTTCCTTAATATGAATTCTTTGTTATGGATTCTAACTGACCAGTGAAAGGAGGGGATACTTCAGTGAAATTATCACATATAGTGTATTAAAATATTCATTAACATGAAGTTAAAATATCTTGTTTTGCCCTGATTTTAAGCTACCTTTGCGGTTCACTTTTTTATTTTTTTACCGAAGTGGTTTTAACATGATAGCAATCCTTATTTTCTTTTTTGCACACTGGTTTCTCTCTTTATTCTTTCATACATTTTTCCTGCATAGATATGCATCCCATCAAATGTACGATACGAGCAAAGGTTGGGAAAGAGTGTTTTACTTTTTAACCTGGTTCTTCCAGGGTTCTTCTTACCTGATTCCAAGAGCTTATGGCGTTATGCACCGCATGCACCATGAGTATAGCGATACTGAACAAGATCCTCACTCACCACACTTCTTTAAAGACGTTTGGCATATGATGGTCCATACCCGCGAAATTTACGCAGGCTTTATCAGCAATACTAAAGTTCCGGATCCTCAGTTCACTAAAGATCCGTTACCAAGGTGGGATGCGATGGATCGTTTCGGTGATCACCGTGCAACACGTATTGTGTGGATGGCGATCTATGTTTCTTTCTACGTGATTTTTGCTACGCAGTGGTGGATGTACCTGTTGTTGCCGATACATTTCCTGATGGGGCCTGTACAAGGTGCTGTGGTGAACTGGTGCGGTCACAAGTATGGTTATAGCAACTTTAACAACGGAGACCATTCAAGGAACTCTGAGCCATGGGGTATCTTTTTGCTGGGTGAATTGTTCCAGAACAATCACCATATGCATAAAGACAGTGCTAATTTCGCGCAGAAATGGTATGAATTTGATCCAACTTATCCGGTGATGAAAATGATGCATTGGATGAAGATTATCAGATTGCGTCCCAGAGTTGCGGTGATCAATCAGGAGAAAAAAGCAGCTTAAATTAGGCTAAGATATTTTTGAAAGCAGCAGGATTTCGGTTCTGCTGCTTTTTTGTTTTGGAAATATTTTGGTGGGTTAATGCGGTGGGTTGAGTGGTTTTTTGGTCTGATTTTGGTGCATTATTGGGGAGATTATTCTTACACAAATAGTTCGGCATGGGTGATAATCGGCTTGGTTCATGCTTGGTTTAGTTAACCCTGAATATCCTTGAAAGTCTTATCTGCAGGCAGTTTCTTGCCATTTCTTTCTTCTTTACACAAATAGTATATATCATACCATATTTACATTATGTTAAATAGACCCCTGCAATAAAAAACAACTCACATTTCACCGCATAATTTGCCTTTCAAAAAAGAGATTACTTATGATAGGCCCAACAATGTCAAAGAACTTGCTTTCTCTAAATTAAGAAGTTCTCCTGTTGCCCTACTGCAGCTAATTTGTATTTCACCTTTTTTTCCTGTTTTTAAACCAGAAAAACCACCCCCTGAACAGTTGTTTTTAACCTTCCACGCCCGGGACTTTGTAAGGAAATTTGAATCTATAAACAGATTCTTCACTTCCAAATTATTCCCTGGTTTATGACACCCATCATGCCCCAAATCAAACATGTTGTGCATCTCATGCTCGAAAACCGGTCCCTGGATAATGTTCTTGGCTGGTTGTATGCTGATACGAATAACCGTCCACCAGTTAACCTGATCGATGTCCAGAACCCGCCGGTTTATAATGGCCTGGAAACGACTTTTTACAATCTGGACGCTGAAAACAATCAGCATTTTGTTGGAACCACCCCAGCTGGCAACACAACTATCCCTCCTTTAGACCCACAGGAAATTTTCCAGCATGTTCATACTCAATGTTATACACCACTTCAGGGTGGTCCGCCAGCAGCCTCTCCTGAAATGGGTGGTTTCTATCTGGATTACGCTAATTCTTTTGCCGGCCCAGTGGGTAGTGCTGACGATATTATGATGGCCTATCCGCCGGAAAGTCTGCCAGTCTTAAACGGTCTGGCAAGAAACTATGCGGTGTGCGACAAATGGTTTGCGTCCGTACCTTCCCAAACCTTTTGCAACCGGGCATTTGCAGCCACGGGTAATTCCATCGGCACTAACTGGCTCACCAAAGAATCTCAGGCCTGGGTGAATAACAGTCTTTTCATGGATTTCACCTCACCTACGCATTGGAATGTGTTGTCCGAAAACAACTGTGATACCCCTGATCACTGGATGATCTACTACAGCGAGTTATGGTTTCTGAGCACTAAGTTCTGCTTCACCCGTGACCTGTTTACTTCCCTACAAGACAGCAGTTTTGATCAACATTTCGCCGGTATTGAAAGTTTTTACGCACAAGCGGCGAATGGCACACTACCAGCCTATAGTTTCCTGGAACCGGATTGGGGATTGAAATTCTGGAAATTAGGCATCAACGGGAATGATTACCATCCTCCTTGTAACGTCAGTTCCGGTGAAGCATTTGTGCAACAAGTTTACAACGCAATATCCCAGGGGCCTGGATGGAATGAAACGCTCCTGATCATCACTTTCGACGAACACGGTGGAACATATGATCATTATCCCATTAACACAAATGCTACGCCGCCATGGGGACAGTCCACTCCTCCTGTTTGCGAATGTGATTTCGGGTTTGACACTTTTGGTGTAAGAGTACCTGCTGTGTTTATTTCTCCCTGGATCCAGCAAGGCGTTGTATTCCGGCAGCCTGAAGGGAGTATTCCTTTCGATCATACTTCCATCATCGCTACTGTTTTGAACTGGATGCAAGTGGATCCCGATAAATGGAATCTCGGCGAACGGGTAGCGAATGCGCCTACTTTCGAGGGCATCCTGAATCTTACTACACCACGAACGGATCTGTCTGACATTCAGATAAAGGCGAATCCATCCAATGATGCAACGCAGACGATGCCTGTCAGCGATTTGCAAATGCTGATCACTGCCCGCGCCTGGCGCCATGCGGCAGATTTGAATAAACATTTATAAACCTCAAAAAATAAAAACAATGAGTACTGTAACCTTCAAAAATTTAAGTTACCCTGATTTTGCAACGCAATTAACCCCTGCTCTTAATCAGTTCCTGCAAGACCACGAAGCTTTCCTGGCAGGTAAATCCATCAACAAGGAACAAGCCGTAAGAGACATGTACAGTCTGGTGCATGGTAAATACGCTTTGTACTATCAATCTCCCAGTGCCACTATTTCAAGCAGCTGTGTTACTGCGATGATCACCTGCGCGATTGATGTAGTGTCTATTGTATTACAGGCTGTGGGTGTGCCCGAATCTGTTACTAAAGCGGTAGCAGTGGAGATAGTGGATGACATTTCTCCGGAAGCATTAACTGGACTGGAAGCAGCTTTCAAAGCGTTGGCAGATGCTGATTCATTGACAGACAAAGCCAAAGCTATCTTCGCCCTTTTTGCAGGCTTTTACAAAATAACCGGTATCCGTCAAATCCTGGGTGCTATTGAACACAACATGGCCTGGTATGAATGGGTGCTCATGGGAACTGTGATCACTGCACAGTTAACTGCCTGGCTGGCCACGGATGGTATTGCGGCGATTGCTGAAATCGTTATTCTGGGTGCACTCGTTGCTCAGGCCGTTGCAGATGCAACGCTGGTTGTTAGTGCATGTAACATCGGTTGATTACTTTTACCTAAAAGGGCTTGACTAGTTTAGTCAAGCCCTTTTTATTTTGAGTCAGGGAATAAAAATATCGTTTTTGATGGCGTATAAAACTAAGCCTGTCCTGGATCTGATGGAGAGTTTCTCGAAAAGTTCCTGCCGGTAATTATCTATAGTGTGTGGGCTTAACTTCATTTCGTTTGCGATCTCTTTATATGTTAGTTCGGAACAGCACAGGCGCAGAAAAGTAATTTCATTACTGGTTAACCGTGAGGTCAGGCTTGGAAAAGATGCATCGGTCTGGATATTGCGAAGCATTTTTGCTGAGATCAGTTCATTCAGAAAATAACCCTGTGTATGCATGACCGTTATGGCTTTTACTACTTCGGTGATCCTGGATTCTTTCAACAGGTATCCCCCCACTCCGCTTTTCAACATGTTAATGATGGGTTTGTCTTCTTCGAAAGTGCTCAATGCCAGGATTTTTATGTCGGGATAGTTTTGCTTTAGCCATTTAGCAGCCTCATAGCCATCCATGACGGGCATGTTGATATCCATCAGGATGACATCTGGTAAAGGATTTCGGGTGATCTTTTCTTTCATTTCTACTCCGTTCGCGGCTTCAAAGACAATGCTGATCTCATGGTATTCAGAGAGAAGGCTCATCAGCCCCTGGCGGAACAATGTATGATCGTCTACAATGGCGATGGCAATGGATGGGTAGTTTGTCATGTGGTTTGGGATGAATAAGGAATGGAAATTGTGACGCTGGTTCCGTTGCCGGGTGCGGAAATAATGGTGGCAGTCCCTCCTATCATTGCTGCCCGCTTGCGGATGTTCTGTAATCCCATGCCGGTGTTTTGTATCATAACGGTTTCAGTGTTAAACCCGATGCCGTTGTCTTCTATTCTGATCCTTAAGATCTCAGCCATATAAATCAGTTCAATGATAATGGCAGATGCTTGTGAATGACGGATGATATTGTGCAGTGTTTCCTGGAAGATCCTGAAAATGATCAATTCTTTGTCGGGCTGCAATGGTAGGTCTGTGATCTCTTCTTTGCGGGTGATCTGAAACCTCCCGGATTTCTCCAGCCATTCCAATTCAAACCCGATGGCATGGAGCAATCCTTTGCTGATCAGTTCTTCTCCATGGAGCAAGCTCGAAAGGGCACGGATCTCTCTGATAGATCGGCGGGTGAGATCTTCGGCTGCAGTGATCTTTTCCAATGCCTGTGCGCCGTTGCGAATGTCTATGGAACTAAGGGTGATAACTGCTAAACCGAGGATCTGGTTGATGTTATCGTGCAGGTCGCTGGCGATCGTTTTCAGCGTATGTTCCTGTACTTCCATCTGCAGCTTTAGCAATTCATGCTGAAAATCCTGTTTCAACTGCGTCGTTTCTTCCCGATGTTTCTTTTTCCGTTTGTTATAAACTGTGATGTACGCAATGAGGAATCCTGGTGCAATCAGGAAAATAAAACTGATCCAAGCGATCAGCACCATTATTTCATTTGACGATACCTGCATATAAAAGCGTATGACCAGCAACCGTACTGCAATACATTCAGTACTTTAAAAATATGGTACCTGAGTGAATAATGAATACTGCGGGTCTCGGGGTCGTTCAGCAGATATTGGAAGAAAGTATTGGTAGCTGTTCCGCCGAAGTAAAAGATCAGTGCTCCACTCACCCACCAGAAAGGTGCATACGTGCCGAGGCTCACATAATGATCATCTTTCAGTACCAGGTAAAAGTAATACAGGGAAGCTAATATAAATACCACTGCCATCAGTACCAGGGTCTGATGTGCGTAATGGGAAAAGCGGCTACTGATGAGTTCCGTCAGGAAACATAGTGCAAACAATGTTATCCAGGCCAGGAATATATCCCGCCTGATGCCGTATGGTTTCAGCAAATGATAAAACATGCTACTCACAGCAAAACATTCTATCGGCAACAATCCATTATACAAAGGTGTATTGGGCTGGTGTAGTGTTTCCCGGAAATAAATACCACCCGTTTCCACCAGGCAAACGATCAAGAGGTAAATGGAGAAACGTTTCCATACGGGGTCTCTGTCTTTTGAAAGGCAAACGACACTTGTAAGGAAGGAGATCCATTCCGCAATTGTATTGAGGGTGAAGTATTGCATTATTTCCTGGTATTTCCCATATAACCCAGTAGTGTGGCACCTTCTGCAATACAATTGGACGGTGGCGGACACAATTCTCCGTGATTTTCGGGATCAATAGTGATCATGAAACCGTTTGGAGCAGTTCCCAATCCGGGTGCGTTGAAATAATCCCAGGAATAACCTGCACTGTCTTTTGTAGAAACAAGTACTAAGGTATTGTGCCCCCAGTAATCATGTTTAGGTGTTGGTTCCAGTTCACTGTGTGGGTTATAAGAAGAATCATAAGTAGCGAAATAGAAACGTACGCCGTTCCCTTTATCCTTTTCGATCTGGCAAAGCAGAGCTCTTAACCGCCATGCGGGAAACCATATACAGCGGGAGTTGCGCTGAAAAGAAACAGAATCTTTGTGGCCAGGGTGAGCTATGCGTATTACACCAGCATGGGGTGCATAGTTTTCTACATACCGACGGGCCTGCGCGATGGTCAGTAAGTCTTTTGCAGGAGGATTGCTGCTTTCTCCGCAACATTGCGGAATGGGTTGTTGTCCGCTGCGGGCTGCCAACCAACCGCACAGGATACCGACAATTAACATAATGCCTGCAATCAGGTAATTTTTGCGAGAAAACATAGGGGCAAATTGATTTAGGTTATCAGGGAATTCAGGGGCCTCCGGGTCATCATGTTTTACAATGTAACATAAAACTTCGGTAAACCGGAGAATCCAGTTCCTCAAAGATCATCTGCTTTCATCTGTCAGAAAAGGTGGAAAATAACCCCGGCGTGGAACTGTTTTTAGGGTTTTTAAAGATTAATAATTCCCTGTATCAAACTCTCCCACGCCTTTCTCGCTCCTCCGGGTTTCTACGAGTTTGCGGATCTGCTCTCTTAATTCTGTTGGTTTGTGGATGGCATCCAGCACCAGGTTGTGTGTGGTTTTCTGGGATGAAACCAGGCGGATATTTCCCAGAGAGAATATCCTGTAGATGAATGGTTCCAGCAGCAATACGTCCTTTACACGGTATAATTCGATTTCGAAGGTTTCCCTGTTGAAAACGCCTACTTTCCTGATAATTCGTTGATTTGTAAGTGTATACGTGGCTGTATTGATATAAAACCATGAATATAACATCCTCAGTGCGCAAAGCCCTGCCACTATGCTGATCCAGCCACTGTAATAATTCGCCAGCACCAGGCTGCCGATGGCGATTATCCCGTAAAGGGCAAAGTATTTAATGTTGAGGATCTGGCTGGATTTTCCTGTCCAGATGGTGGATTCCAGGTGATGGTCAGCGGATTGAGCTGCGGTATTTTTGGAGGGATCAAAGCCCAGGTTGTTTTCCATGGGCTTTAAATTACAATATATTTATCTCTTCGTCACCTCTGGCCTTTCTGACCAGCTGCAGCATATATCTGAACGGGATCCTGATAGTATTGGCGATGGTCATCATTTCATTTAGTGTGAACAGGTGAAGATTATCCAGTTTGTGCTTGAAGATCACCCAGTCAAAACCACAATCCTCGCTGATTGTTTTAGCAGGAATTATCTCGAAAATATCGGGAAACTGAATCTTGTCGGACAGGATCAATGCCTTTATCTTACTATATAGCTCTTCGGTCTTCATTGCGATATGGATTAAAGGTTTTTCAGAACAACAGTAGGCACAAAACTTAAGCCAAAATTCTATCTTTGAGCATTGTTAAATCAAGCTTAACAGCCATGGCCTATCCCAGTAAAGTTATAACAAATCCAAAGAACGGCATGAGCCTTAAGTTTCTGCAGACGGCTAAAGACACCAATGGTGCGCTGCTCGAAATGGAAGCTACTTACCAGCCTCAGTCTACGGAACCTCCTTTCCATTATCATCCTTACCAGGCGGAAGATTTCCTGATCATTGCAGGTGAAATGAAGCTCCGCATGAATGGTGAAAGCCGTATCCTTAAAGCGGGCGATCGCTTGCATATTCCTGCCAATACACCGCATTCCATGTATAATAATGGTCCGGCTATTGCGGTGACCAACTGGCAGGTACGTCCTGCTCTGAATATGGAACAGTTTTTCGAAACGACTATCGGATTGGCCGCGGATGGGAAAACGAATGCGAACGGTGTTCCGAATATCCTGCAGGCTGCGCTGACCGTCAATAAATTCTCGTCTGTTTTCAGGATGGTGAAACCGCCTTACCTGGTTCAAAAGATCATCTTTGGGGTTTTGACGCCTTTTGCTTATTTGTTTGGGTATAAGCCTACTTATAAAAAGTACTTAAACTAGCAGGTCCTCTCCTGCTAAAAATCAATAATTTAGATGAAATTACGTGTTGCAAGGCATACGAGTGATCTGGCGCCTATCCTGGCATTACGTTTGTGGACCCTGATGGATTCCGGATTGTTTTATCTAATATAGCTTTATGAACCTGGAGAAATTTCAACAATATTGCCTCTCTTTGCCTGGCACCTCTGAAGGACTTCCTTTTGGGGAAAATACGCTGGTGTTTTATGTGATGGGGAAAATGTTTGCTTTGACGGATATTGAGGAGTTTGAGAGTGCTAATCTCAAATGTGATCCTGATCAGGCTATTGAGCTACGGGAACGATATGAGGGTGTGCTACCCGGTTATCATATGAATAAGAAACACTGGAATACGGTGTTGTTTGATGGTTCTATTCCTGATAAGTTATTCCTGCAATGGACGAAGGATTCTTATGATCTTGTTGTGGCGAAATTGCCTAAGAAAGTGCGGGAGGAATTGACTGGGGAGTGATGTGCTTAGGCAGGAAAATATCTTCGTTTAAGAAGCTCCGATGGGAATCCCATCGGAGCTTCTTTTATTTAGGGATAGAACTTCTTTTTATGGAAGCCCTTCTGGCGGTTTAATAACGATCTTTCAAAAAAGAAAACCTTCAGCCCTCAGCCTCAATCAAAATGATCGTTTTGCCTCTGCTTTTTCTTTCACGGCTTTCTGCTATTGCTGCAGGGGCCTGTTCCAAGGATATTTTACGTTCTATTGGAATTTTTATTTCTCCTGTGTCTATTGCTTTACGGAGTTCATCCAGTGAGGCTGGTGAGCCCTTGGTTTCAAAGTTACCGCCATGGAGGTACTGGGCTTTTAAGGTTTCTTTATCTGCTACGAACTGCGTGGTCAATACTGTGCCCTCGGGTTTGACGAGGGTGGTCATTTTATGGAAGTCTTCTTTGTTGCTTACCAGGTCTATTAATACATCTACGCCATCAGGGTATAAATTGTGTACCTGCTCTTCTATAGAAGATTCTTTGTAATTCACTGTAGCTGCAGCTCCGAGGGCTATCATTCTTTCTGCTGCTGCAGGTGAAGAAACGGTTGCTATTACACGGATGCCTTTGGCGTTGGCCAATTGGATAGTGAAGGAGCCGACTCCTCCGGTAGCGCCTATCAATAATACACTCTGGCCGCTTTGTAATCCTGCTTTTGTTAAGAGTTGAAGTCCTGTCATTCCTGCTGTGGGGGCTGCGGCAGCTTCTGCCAGGGAAATAGTTTCCGGGGCTATTGCCAATACTTTGGTTTCGGGAACTACTACGTATTCTGCATAGGAGCCTTCTCCTACCGGTTCATGCAACATCTGGCCGTATATTTTATCTCCTACCTTAAAACGCGTTACACCAGCTCCTATCTCTGTTACAACACCAGCGCCATCTACCCCCATGATCAATGGGAAAACATGGGCCATGTCATCTTTCATGATGCCATCTGTCATTTTCCAGTCGAAGGGATTGAGGCCGGCGGCGGCTAATTTGATTTTAATGGAACCTTCTTTCACGGCGGGTTCCGGGAGGTCCATTACTAAAGGGAGTGTATTGAAGGAATTAACGGCTACTGCTTTCATTTGATGGTTTAAGAAATAACAAAATAAAACATTTTGAGTTGATTAAAAATAAGAATGGTTGGATGTTACTACTGTATCATCCAACCATTCATTTGACGGGTTCCCTTTAACGATTTTTGCTAGGCTTACGACCACCACCATGGGAGGCCTTTCCACCTTTGCTGGCAATCATTTTTTGTTTCTCTTTATCCATCGCGGCAAAACCTCGTCTGCTGGGTGTTTTTGCAGGAGTACGTTCTTCTGCTATTTCACCTTCATTACGTTTGCGACGATCTTCTGCATCAAATTCATTTTCATCATAACCCTCGAGTTTATGATTCTTATCGTCATCAAATTCTTTTTGTCCCTGCCGTGATGTTTCTCTCATCGTGGGTGTAGACATTTCGCGGGCGCCGGAAGTTTTTGCTTGTGTGACCATAAATAAATGTTTGATATGGTTAAGAGTTAATTACCTGTCTTACAATACATAAGGGTAATTACCATGCCAAGGCAGTTAAATTATAGCTAAACGTGGGGAAAACAACTTTGGAAGTTATTGATATTTAAGTATTTATCTTCTACTGTTAATATTAAGTCAACGTATTTTGAGTCAACAACCGTGTGGAAACCTGTAGAATTTAGTACACTATCAGGGTTAGCGGGCAACAAAAAAGGCAAGGAGATTCCCCTTGCCTTTTCTTATCAGAACACCTGTGTTTAGTTCAGGCCTTCGAGTTTTTTCTTTACTACTTCTACTTTATCATTCATGTTCTTGATAGCGTAGATCTTTTGCAGTGCATAGAGGCAGCTTTCGTAAGTACGTTTATCGCTGGGCTCCAGTTTGCCTTGTGCGGTGAAACCTGCATCTGCTTTCTCAAAGAAAGGCAGGGACTGGTTCATCAGTGCTTCCACTTTACCTTGCAGTTCTTTTGCTTTAGGAGAGCTTTGCAGTTTGCTTTCCATGCCGTTCAGTTCTTTGTTGAAAGCTACTGCGCGGTTGAAGAACAAAGCGCCTAACTGGAAGTTTGCGGTAGCATCTTCCGGTTTCAGCTCCAGGGCTTTTTTGTAAGCGCCTTCTGCTTTATTCATCATTTCATCGAAGTTAGCCGGCTTTGGCAGGTCTGAACCTTTTTCATCACGGGGATTAGCAAGGTTGTCCAGACGGATGGCGTAATCCAGTAACAGGGGGAAATCGGAAGGATTTTCCTGTACTTTCTTTTCCATCATACCGATCAGATCGCCTGTTTTTCCTGTTTTGGAATAGTATAACATTTCCATATCGGAGAAACGTTTGTCTGCCGGGAAGTACTTTTTAGCGGAATCGATGGTAGCGATCCAGTTGGCGTTGTCGCCACGTTCTTCATATTGTTGTGCTAACACAACATACAAAGCTGGTTCACCTTTGAATTTCAGCGCTGCAGCTGCTTTCAGGCCTTCGAATGCTTCATCCTTTTTACCTGCCTGTTGAGCAGCATAACCGGAATAGAACACCATGGCTGTATCGCGGGGGATTGAGCCACCGAGATTTTTACCGTTATAAAAATCTGCTACTTCGAAAGCTTTTCTGAAATAGCTGTAAGAGGAATCCCATTTCTGCTCATTCAGGTTACCGTAACCGGCGTTCCCGATGGTGGCATAAACGTTAAACATGCGGTTGTTCAGCTCAAGGAGAGCTTCTGGCAGTTTCGGATTGATTTCAAGCGCTTTCTTGAAAGACTCGTAAGCTACTATTGCATCTGCTGCACTTTTGTTCTTGGTAGCCAGTGCTTCGTGGATCTTACCTTTCACATACCAGGCCCTAGCGTCGTCCTTGGTTTTTTCGTTTTGAAGTGCTGCGTCGATATCTGCTTTAGCCAGATCGATCTTGTCGCTTTTCAAATACTCATCCGCACTGTTCACTTTTGCTTTTTGCGCCATGCCTGCGAGGGCTGCGCTGCAAAAGAGAAGAGATACAAATAGTTTTTTCATGTGGCTCAAATTTTGAAATTAGCGTTAATTGTTTATGGGTTTTAGTTATGCTTCAGGTTCAGGTTCTACTGCTTCTTCTGTTGCAGTATTGGTATCATTGGTTTCAGTTTCCGTTTCAGTTATAATTCCTTCTTCTCCTTCTATAGCGGCTACTATTTCTTCCTCTTTGTCCAAACGTGCTACTGCTGCTATTTCATCGGAATCATCCATCCGGATCAAACGCACACCTTGTGTGGCGCGGCCTGCTTCACGGATATCTCCTACTGCCATCCTGATGGTGATACCTGATTTACAGGTGATCATCAGGTCATTATGTTCTGTTACATCCAGGATAGCGATCAATGGTCCGGTTTTATCCGTTACGCTGATAGTTTTAACCCCTTTACCGCCACGGTTGGTGATCCGGTAATCGTCGATGTCTGTTCTTTTACCATATCCTTTTTCGGAAACAACGAGAACGGTACGGGTTTTATCCTCCTTGTCTACACAAATCATACCAACCACTTCATCTTTGTCATTATCCACCTCAATCCCTCTCACACCAATGGCTCCACGGCCGGTATCCCTTACGGTTGCTTCAGGGAAGCGGATGGCGCGGCCGCTCTTAATGGCCATCATGATCTCGCTGTTACCGTTGGTGAGCTTGGCTTCCAGGAGTTGATCGCCTTCATTGATGGTAATGGCGTTCACACCATTTTGGCGCGGGCGGCTGAATTCTTCCAGCAATGTTTTCTTAATGATACCATTGCGGGTGCATAACACAATATAATGGTTGTTGATGAATTCGGTATCGCCGAGATCTTTGATATCAATGATCGCGCGGATCTTATCGTCAGACGGAAGGGTGATCAGGTTTTGGATGGCACGGCCTTTACCAGACTTTTCACCTTCAGGGATTTCGTATACTTTCATCCAGAACAGGCGTCCTTTTTCTGTAAAGAACAGCATGGTATGGTGGGTAGATGCTACGAAGAGGTGTTCGATAAAATCTTCATCGCGTGTTTTTCCTCCTATTGCGCCACGGCCGCCACGTTTCTGCTGACGGAAATCGTAAGCGGAAGTACGTTTGATATAACCCAGGTGGGAAATGGTGATCACCACATCTTCTTCTGCGATGATATCTTCTATGCGCATTTCTGCTGCGAGGTACTGGATCTCTGTTTTACGTTCATCTCCGAATCTCTTTTTCACATCTTCCAGTTCGTCTTTGATGATCTGCATCCTTAATCCTTCATCTGCGAGAATATCTTTCAGGTGACCGATAAACTTCATGATCTCATCATATTCATCACGGATCTTGTCGCGCTCCATGCCTGTTAAACGTTGCAGGCGCAACTCCAGGATGGCTTTGGACTGGATCTCAGACAACTCGAAGTTGGTCATCAATCCTTCGCGCGCAACTTCCGGTGTAGTTGAGTTCCTGATCAGGGCAATCACTTCATCGAGGTGATCTAATGCGATCAGGTAACCTTGTAAGATGTGTGCTTTTTTCTCTGCTTCGCGGAGTTGATATTTCGTACGGCGGATCACTACTTCATGACGGAATTCCAGGAACTCTTCCAGTAATTCTTTCAGGTTGAGCACTTTTGGCCGTCCTTTTACGAGTACCACGTTGTTGATACCGTAAGAGGTTTGCAGTTCTGAGTATTTGTATAACTGGTTGATGATAACGTTAGGAATGGCTTCACGCTTGAGGTCTATTACCAGGCGCATACCTTCCCTGTCACTTTCATCTCTTACATCAGAAATACCTTCTATCACTTTATCATTCACGAGCTGTGCTATCTTTTGATGCAGCACTGCTTTGTTCACCTGGTAAGGCAGTTCGTATATGATCAGTTTTTCTTTACCTGTTTTGCTGGTTTCAGACATGATCTTACCACGTACCACTACTCTGCCGCGGCCGGTTTCGAAACCAAGCTTTACTCCTTCAAATCCATAAATGATACCACCTGTGGGGAAATCGGGCGCTTTTACATGTTTGATCAGTTCGTCTATGGTGATGTTACGGTCATCGATCATGGCGGCTAAGCCTTCTACCAATTCCGTAAGATTATGCGGCATGATGTTGGTGGCCATACCTACGGCAATACCGGAAGCTCCGTTTGCCAGCAGGTTGGGGATACGGGTAGGTAATACTACGGGTTCCTCCAGGGTATCATCGAAGTTAAGTGTGAAGTCTACAGTGTCTTTATCCAGATCCTCGAGCATAGCTTCGGCGATCTTTTGCAGACGAACCTCTGTATAACGCATAGCTGCCGGAGAGTCGCCATCTATGGAACCGAAGTTTCCCTGTCCGTCTATCAGCATGTAGCGTAATGACCATGGCTGGGCCATCCGCACCATTGTATCATACACGGAAGCGTCACCGTGGGGATGGTATTTACCCATTACGTCCCCAACGATACGGGCTGACTTTTTGTAAGGTTTGTTATGTGTATTTCCTAATTCATTCATCCCGAACAACACTCTGCGGTGAACGGGTTTAAAACCGTCTCGCACATCCGGCAGCGCACGACCTACGATCACCGACATGGAATAGTCGATATACGCGGTTTTCATCTGCTCTTCAATGTTGACCTGAACAATTCTACCGTCCTCCTTTTGATTGTCTTGATTGTCCGTGTTCTCTATCATTATGTTATTGGTTTACAGGTTTTTCAGCCCTTTTAAATGAAGAGCAAATATAACGTATTCAGCCCGTATTTAAAGGGTTTGGGGGCTTAATGTTAATAAAAAATGAAGGGTGTTCCGCTGCCCTCCTTTTTCCTGTTGTTTGACCTTAAAACAATTTGTCCTACTTTCGCGTCATCTCCGGTAAATGTTTGTAAGTTGGCAGGCTATTTGTTTATAACCCTGTGAAAATCAGAGCATAAATGAATGGAAGGGAATAATTCAGCTATTACGCCTTATTCGATGGCTTATCTGAACATTAACGGGACTTTATTGTTTACTCCCTGTAGTTTTTAACCATTTTCTATAAAAATTTATGAAGAGTATTCTATTGTTTGGTGCCGGAAAATCTGCTACCTGCCTGATAGACTATTTGCTGGCCAACGCTCCACGACAGAAGTGGCATATCACTGTTGTGGACAATGATCTGATGCTCATCAAATCTAAGATCGGCAAATCGTACTACGCTACACCTGCTGCCATTGACATTAACGACGAACCCGTACGGCAGCAGCTTATCCAGGAAGCGGAATTGGTTATTTCTCTTTTACCTCCTGCCCTTCACATTGTGATAGCCAGGGATTGCCTGAAATTCTCCCGGAACCTGCTTACTGCTTCTTACATTGATCCTGAGATCCGCAAGCTGGAAAAGGAAATTGAGAAAGCAGGGCTGCTTTTCATGTATGAAATGGGGCTGGACCCGGGTATCGACCACATGTCTGCCATGAAATTGATCCATTCCATTGAAAAGAAAGGCGGACAGATCTATTCCTTCAAATCTTACTGCGGCGGGCTTATTTCACCAGAAAGTAATGATAACCCCTGGTGTTACAAGATCTCCTGGAATTCCCGCAATATTGTACTGGCGGGTGTTTCCGGTGCCACTTACCGGGAAAAGGGGAAAGTGAAGGAAATAGAGTACCAGCAATTGTTTGATCAGTCCAAAACCGTACAGATACCAGGACTTGGGAAACTGGCCTTTTATCCTAACCGGGATTCCCTGAACTATGTGGATGTGTATGCACTGAGCAATATCCCTACTTTCATGCGGGCCACTTTGCGATATCCTGAATTTACCGAAGGCTGGAATGCTTTGGTGAAGCTGGGTTTAACGGACGATACTAAAAAACATCATACGGATAATATGCCCTATTTCAAATGGGCAGCGCAACATATCAAAGTAAATAAGGAACTCACGAATGAGGAAAATATAGCCCAGTTCCTGGGGGTAAGTAGCAAAAGCAAACTGATCCGCCAGCTGAAATTCCTGGGTATTCTCAACGGGGAATTGATTAACTTAGGAGAACAGACCAATGCCGGGGTGTTGCAACATGTATTGGATGTTCGGTTGAAGATGGAGCCCTCTGATAAAGACATGATCGTTATGCTGCATGAGATAGAGTTCGAGCGCAGGCACATGGGCACCAAGTTACATAGCTACATGATCGTTCAGGGAGAAGATAATCTCCGTACCGCCATGGCAAAAACGGTGGGATTACCTTTGGGCATTATGGCCAAACTGGTACTCTCCGGCCAGGTGGAATTAAAAGGATTACATATACCAGTGATGCCGGAGATCTATAATCCGGTACTCAGGGAACTGGAAGAACACGATATCAGATTCGAAGAGAGTTTTGAGTAGCAAGAAATTTTTCCTGTGGTAAACTCCGTTTGATGATCAAAGTATGGAGCCGCCTGTATTGGGCGGCTTTTTTTATTGGGCTGAGTGTTTGCCGCGCAGCAAAGGGCGGATTTTTTTATTTTTTGGGGTAGTAGTTTTTTTATTTGGAAGTAGTTTTTGTTTGGGCGGATTTTTTATTTGCAGGTACTAATCTGTTTTATTCGGCCACTAACAATTTCAACAACTCCTCCACTCCTTCTGTAGCTGGCTTTTCTATGAGATGATAGTCTGAACCTTTTATGGGAGGGATCTTTTTATCGATGATATATTTGGGAATGCCTGGTCTGAGATAATCTACCAAACCTGCAGCAGGATAGACATTCAGTGAAGTGCCAATGAGCACAAACACATCTGCCTGTACTATTTCAAGTATGGCGGGTTCTATCATGGTGACTGCTTCGCCGAACCAAACTACATGCGGGCGGAATTGTCCGCCATCTGCTGCGAGGTCTCCCATTTGGATGTCTCCTGTGATGGGGAACAGTTCTGTTTCGTTTAACTCGCTGCGCATTTTGGCGATCTCTCCATGCAGGTGTAAAACCCTTGTGGAGCCTGCGCGTTCATGCAAGTCGTCTATGTTTTGTGTGATGATGTGTACGTCGAAATGTTCTTCCAGTTTAGCGAGGCCGATGTGTGCTATGTTGGGTTGTGCGTTCATCACATCTTTGCGGCGCATGTTGTAGAAGTTCTGTACGAGGGCAGGATCTTTTTGCCAGCCCATGGGTGAAGCAACTTCGTAAATATCGTATCCTTCCCAGAGGCCATCACTGTCCCGGAAAGTACGGAGACCGCTTTCTGCGCTGATGCCAGCACCTGTGAGTACTATGAGTTTAGGTTTATTCACATTCCTGCCATTTCCATTACTTTCTTAAATTCCTCTTCTTTCACGGCACCTACGGATAATCTGCTGAGACGGATGAGGTCCATATTCTGCAGACTTTCTTCTTCTTTCATCTGTGCCAGGGTAACCGGCTTTTTCAATTTCTTTACGGGCGCAAGGTCCACTGAAAGCCAGGCGGGATCTGGTGTTGTAGGGTCCTGGTAATGTTCTTTCACTACTTTGGCGATGCCTACAATTTCCAGGCCTTCGTTGCTATGGTACCATAATACCTGGTCTCCTTTTTTCATAGCGCGGAGGTTGTTGCGTGCGGCGTAATTGCGCACCCCATCCCACAATGTTTTCTTGTCTTTTACAAATTGATCCCAGGAGTACTTAAACGGTTCAGATTTCACTAACCAGTATTGCATTCGGACGAAGTATTATATTGATAAAATCTGATTACCAGCCACTGGCCAGTACATCAGCGATATGCATGATCTTAATGTTGTGCCCGTGTTTTTTGATATAACCATCCAGGTGCATGAGGCAACTGAGGTCTGTGGAGATCAGGTAATCTGCCCCGCTGTCTATGGCGTTGAGTACTTTTTGCTCGCCCATTCCCAGGGAGATGGGTTTGTATTTTACGGCAAATGTACCCCCAAATCCGCAGCAGACTTCACAATCGTTCATCTCTTTCAGCTGCAGTCCTTTCACGTTTTCCAGTAACTGGCGGGGGCCTTCTTTGATGCCGCATTCGCGTAATGCGCCGCAGGCATCATGATAAGTGCCGGTGCCTTCCAGTGTGGCGCCAAGGTCTTTTACTTTCAGTATATCTACGAGGAATTCTGTGAATTCGAAGAGGTTCTTTCTGAGCAGTTTTACATCGTTGTGTGCAGCAGAATTGTCGAACAGTTTGCCGTAGTAATTACGGACGAAACCTGTGCAGGAACCGCTGGGTGCAACGATGTAATCGTATGTATGAAAATCTTTGAGGAATTTAGTGGCAACGGAACGGCATTCGTCCTGGTAACCTGCGTTGAAGGCTGGCTGGCCGCAACAGGTTTGGTCTGTATTGTAACTTACGTTACAACCCAGTTTTTCCAGCACTTTTACCATATTAAAAGCTGTTTCGGGAAATAGCTGGTCTACGAAGCATGGTATGAATAGCTGTACGTTCATTATATCAGTATCAGGTTGCGTTTTCCTCTTAAATCTTTACCAGTTGCCTTTGAAAGCTGATCATTTTCAGTGCGGTGAGTGCACCTTCTTCTCCTTTGTGGCCATGGGCGCCACCGAGACGGTCTTTGGCCTGTTCTATATTATCTACGGTTAAGATACCAAAGATAATTGGAACGGGTAATTCCAGGTTAAGTTGCAGTATACCGTCTGTTACTGCTTTACATACGTAATCGAAGTGAGGGGTCTCTCCTCTTATCACGCAGCCAAAAGCTACGATGGCAGAGGGTTGTGCGCCGGTTCCTTTTGTTTGCTCCCAGATCTGTTTGCAGGCAAATGGCAATTCAAATGCGCCAGGTACTACTGCTTTGGTGTACTTTGTTTTGTATTGATCCAGTGTGCGCTCGCAGCCTGTTACCAGTTCATTGACAATAAAGTCATTCCATTCTGTATACACAATAACAACACTGGCACCCTCCAGGTGAAGAATGCCAGCGTCGTTGAGTAAGGTCTGATTATATATAGACATTTCCCGAAGTTATTTCACCACTCCTAATCTGGCCAGGTATTTCTCAATTTCACGGCCTTCGTTTGTCTGTGGGTATTTTTGTTTGATCTGCTCGTACACTGCAATAGCGTCTTGCGGTTTGTTTGCTTTTTCCAGTGCCAGGCCTGCACGCAGCAGGTAGATGGGGGAAGTAAGCATGTTATCGGCGGCACCTGCTTTCTTATAATAAGAAACAGCGTCGTCTGCTTTGTTCAGTTCCATGTAAGCGTCTCCGATCAGTCCGTTTGCGAGGGATTGGATCACGAGGTCGCTGCTGGAAAATGCTTTCAGCTGATCGATACCTTTCTGGTAATCGCCTAGTTTCACAAAACAAACACCTGCGCTGTATTTAGCTAGATTGCCTGCTTTTGTTCCACCGTATTTATCTATCACTTGAAGAAAACCGTAGGTGTTACCATCTCCGTTCAGTGCCAGTTTAAAAGAATCTACCGCAAAGAAGTGCTGTGCGCCAAAGATAGCTTCCTGCGCTTTCTTTTCGTTAGGTGCTTTTACAAAACGATTGTAAGCAAAGAATCCGCCAATGATCACTACGATGGCGAGGAGGCCAATGTTGATCACATTTTTGTTCTTTGTATAAAAGTCCTGTGCTCTGTCTGCGGTGTGCTGCAGGTCAAAGTCCTGGTTTTTAGCGGCTACTGCCGGTTGTTTGGTGTTTGTTTTATTATCTGCCATTTGTTGCTCTAATATATTAGATAGTGGTAATAGGGTTCCGTATTAGTCTACGATGAATGGATAATCCTGCTGGATATAAACATCCTTGTATAATTCATCATCAGAAGGCCATGGGCTTTCTTCAGCAAAGTTAACGGAATCTTCCACTTTAGTTTTTACACGTTCGTTGATGGCTTCCAGTTCTGCATCATTGATCCATTTGTTATCCTGTAATGTTTTCAGGACGATGGTCAATGGATCTTTTTCCTTATACTCTTCTACCTCTTCTTTGGTGCGGTATTTAGCGGGGTCACTCATGGAGTGGCCACGGTAACGGTAAGTTTTGATCTCCAGCAGGGTCGGTCCACCACCTTCGCGGGCACGTTTGATAGCTCTGTCAACTCCTTCGTGTACAGCTTCGCAGCTCATACCGTCGATAGAATCAGCAGGCATTTCATAAGCGTCTGCCAGTTTGTAGATATCCAGTACATTGGAAGTACGCTCTACGGAAGTACCCATTGCATAATGGTTGTTCTCGCAGATGAATACTACGGGCAGTTTCCACAGCATGGCCATATTAAATGTCTCATGCAGCATACCCTGACGGGCAGCACCATCACCAAAGAAACAAAGTACAGCATTGTCAGTACCCAGGTAGGTTTCAGCAAAAGCCAAACCAGCACCGGTACCAATTTGCGCACCTACGATCCCGTGACCGCCAAAGAACCCGTGTTCTTTAGAGAAAAAGTGCATAGAGCCTCCTTTACCTTTGGAACAACCTGTTGCTTTACCATACAGTTCCGCCATACAAGCCTCTGGTGAAATACCTTTAGCGATTGCCAGGGCGTGATCACGGTAAGCTGTAATGAATTTATCCCCGGGTTTAGTAGCCGTCATGGCTCCGGCAGCAATTGCTTCCTGGCCAATGTAAAGGTGACAGAATCCACGGATCTTTTGCATACCGTACAGTTGCCCAGCTTTTTCTTCAAAGCGGCGCAGTAACAGCATCAATTCGTACCAGTATAGATAGGTCTCTTTGGAGAATTTCGTTTTCACGTCTGTTAAAGTTTGCACTATTTCTAAATTTGTTCGCAAATATAACAGGAAAATCTGCAAATTCAAGCAATTTTGCGGAACGTTGTCCGAACGCGGTTTGTGGCGGTTGAAAATATTATATTAATTATATCTGATAAGCTTGTTATCCGTTTCTAAAATATCACTCACCCAGTTTAAGAATTATTCCCACCGGGTATTCCACTTTTCCAAAAGGATCGTGGGGATCACGGGGCATAATGGTTCCGGCAAGACGAATCTGCTGGATGCCATCTACTATCTGTGTTTCTCCAAAAGCTATTTTAGTACGGCAGAAACCCAGAATGTGCAGTATACGACCAATGGCTTCCGGTTGGAGGCTCAGTTTATCCGGCATTCCCGGGAAGAAAAGATCGTTTGTACGGTAAAAGAGGGAAAAAAGGATATTTCGCTGAATGAGGAAAGTTATGAGAAGTTCTCCCGCCATATTGGTCAGTTTCCGGCTGTGATGATTGCGCCGGACGATGCGGAGATCATCCTGGGGGGTAGTGAAGATCGCCGCCGCTGGCTGGATAGTTTGCTTTCCCAGCTTCAGCCGGGGTACCTGGACCACCTCATCGCTTATCAAAAGATATTGCAACAACGCAATAGTTTGTTAAAATCCCTGGCCATCTCCCCTGATGCCTTGCTGGATGTATTTGATGAACAACTGGTACAACATGGGGTGCCGATCTTTGAAGCACGGAAAGCTTTCCTGCATACTTTCATTGAACAGGTGCAGCAGAAATATGATTACCTGGCAGGGCGGCATGAAGTGGTGGCCTTCCGGTATCAAAGTCAACTCCTGGAACGGGACCTGGCGGATCTGCTTTCTGCTAACAGGTTGCGGGACAAGCAAATGCAACGGACCACACAAGGCATCCACCGGGACGATCTGTTGTTCCTCCTGGATGAACATCCTATGAAAACCAGTGCTTCCCAGGGGCAGCGGAAGAGTTTCCTCTTTGCCCTGAAACTGGCGCAGTATGAGGCTATCCGGGAACATAAGAAGTTCCCTCCTATCCTTTTGCTGGATGATGTTTTTGAAAAGCTGGACCAGGAAAGAGTTTCTCGCCTTATCTCCTTAGTGCAAGGTGCGGATTACGGGCAGGTGTTTATTACCGATACTCATGGAGAACGGTTGCTGCAGGCGTTTTCCGATAATCCGGATGCTATTCAGCTGATCGATATGCAATCACTTCCGCAATAAGCCTGAGATCAAGGAGATCAGGAACAATACGATGAAAATAAAGAAGAGGATACGTGCGATGGAAACTGCACCAGCAGCGATTCCGCCGAATCCAAAAACTGCAGCCACGATTGCGATAATGAAGAAAATTAGTGCCCAGCGTAACATAATATAACATTTAAGGTTAGCAATGGATTACCAGTCGCAATTATCGTTCCACGAATAAGGTATATCATTTGGTGTTTTGTGCTCAGTTTATTCCCGTTAGCTTTGCGCAAATTTTCACCATCATGGCTGACAGGCAAAAGTGGGCACTATCTTTCATCTTCATTACTTTACTGATCGACTTTACAGGGTTTGGGATCATCTCTCCCATCATACCTAAATTAATTGAACAACTGATCGGCGGAGACATCAGTGAAGCTTCTCAATATGGCGGCTGGCTTACGTTTTGCTATGCTATTATACAATTTGTATGTGCTCCCATCCTGGGAGGTTTGAGTGACCGTTATGGACGCAGACCCGTTTTGCTGCTTTCTATGTTCGGTATGGGCGTGGATTACATCTTCCTGGCTTTTGCACCTTCTATCTTCTGGTTGTTTGTAGGACGGATCATCCTGGGTTTCACGGGGGCCAGTATCACAGCGGCTTCGGCTTATATTGCTGATGTGAGCACGCCTGAGAAAAGGGCGCAGAACTTTGGTTTGCTGGGGATGGCTTTGGGGATAGGATTCACGCTGGGGCCATCTATCGGAGGGTTTGCCAGTAAACTTTGGGGAGTGCGGGCGCCTTTTATGATCACGGCTGCGCTGTCTTTATTGAATGCATTGTATGGTTATTTCATTCTGCCGGAATCCCTCAAACCTGAGAACAGGCGGACTTTTGACTGGAAACGCTCCAACCCCATCGGTACTTTAAAACAACTGCGTAATTATCAGAAGATCTACTCTTTGCTGGGTGCTGTTTTCCTCATTTACATTGCGGTGCATGCTATTCAGAGCAACTGGACGTACTATAACATGTTTAAATTCAACTGGGAGGAGGATATGGTGGGGTTCTCGCTTTCTCTTTCCGGTATACTGCTGGCTATAGTGCAAGGTGGGCTGATCCGGATTGTTTTGCCGAAACTTGGCTACCATCGGGCGGTTTACATTGGGTTGCTGATCTATATGACGAGTTTCTTACTGTTTGGTTTAGCTAATGCGGGGTGGATGATGTTTGGTATCCTGGTGATCTATAGTATGGGCGGGATCTTTGGGCCGTCGCTGCAAGGGATTATGAGTAATCAGGTGTTGCCTTCTGAACAGGGGGAATTACAGGGGGCTATGACGAGTTTGATCAGTTTGAGTAATATAATCGGGCCTTTGATGATGACGGGGGTGTTTCATTATTTCACGAAGAAGGATGCTCCGTTTGTGTTTGCTGGAGCGCCGTTCTTTTTGGCGGCTTTTCTTACGGGGATAAGTGCGCTTTTGGCTATTAGGGCTTTTAGGAGGACGAGGGTTGTTGTTGCTTGAGCGTTTGCCGCGCTGCAAAGGGCGGTGATTTTTTTTCTTAAATCGAAAATAGCGCAGCGCAGCGGAAGCACTCTTTTCTGGTTGAGGATGGCACTATTTGCTGTGTTGCAAGGGGTATTTTTTTCTTAAATCGAAAATAGGCCCGCGCAGCGGAAGCCCTCTTTTCTGGTTGAGGTGGCACTATTTGCCGCGCTACAAGGGGTGTTTTTTTTCTTAAACCGAAAATATCGCCCGTGTTGTAAAGGGCAGTGATTTTTTCTTAAATCGAAAATAGGCCCGCGCAGCGGAAGCCCTCTTTTCTGTTTGAGGTGGCACTATTTGCCGCGCTACAAGGGGTGTTTTTTTCTTAAACCGAAAATATCGCCCATGTTGTAAAGGGCGGTGATTTTTTCTTAAATCGAAAATAGGCCCGCGCAGCGGAAGCCCTCTTTTCTGGTTGAGGATGTTTATTTTGAGATCTTACTTCCTCAACAGCCTGAAAGCATGATTCCAGCTGCCTTCTCTAAAGCCAATAGCACACCAGATCACGCAGAGTCCTTCGAGGTAGCGGCTCATTTCGATGTGGCCTACGTCTGCGATATCGTTCCAGCCCATTTGGTGGAGGATTTCGCTGACGGCTTTTTTGGCGAGGTTGTCGTTGCCGGCGATGAGCATGGTGGGATCTCCTTCCTGGAAATTGGGGTTTATCATGAGGTTGTTACCTACTGTGTTGAGGGCTTTAACGACGTGTGCATCCGGTAGCCAGGCTTGTACCTGCTCCCCTCCTGAACCACTATTCCCAGCTATTAATGCAAGACGGCCGGCTTTATCAGGACCTTTGCCATCAAGCGGGTTCGTTACATCTATAATTATCTTCTTTTTGAAATTCCACACGCCGGCGGATTCTATCACACCCTGTGTGCCAGCCCAGTTTGTGCAGAGAAAGATCACTTCTCCGTAGGCGGCTGTTTCGGCGAAAGTGCCAACATGGCCGCCATATTGTTGTAGTTTTTCCTGTTGAGGATGCCGTGTTCCGATCATAACGGAATGGCCTAAACGTACAAGACCACGACCAATAGTAGTACCTACTATGCCGGAGCCAAGGATGCCTGCCTTCATACTACATGAATTTAGTACAGGAAGTTAAGCATTTATTGCAGGTAACTGAGGAACTTTTGCATCCCCTGCCGCTTTGCAGGTGTGAGGCGGTAACTGATGTTTTGGGTATAATAAGTGGTAAGGTCGTAATCAGGACTCCCGTTTTCTGCCACTACCACCGGAAGGTTATTAAGCCCTATCTGGTTGGCATCGTTGAACTGCTGTATGAATTCCACAGGTAACGGGCGGTTGCTGATCCAGGCGGCAAATACAAAAGGCAGACTGGTAAAGCGTACCCAGGCTTCGCCAAGGTCATAAATGAAGGGGGAAATAAGGCGTTGCTTGAGGGCACGGTCTCCAATGACCAATCCGGCGTCTGTGCCTTTGATCTTATCCTGGTAATGTTCAGTTGTTTCCACAAATTCCACATCCAGCTTCCAGTGTTCCCGCACCAGGACCTTCAGGAGGGCTACGGAAGTACGGCTTTGGTAGTCGAGGTAGATGCGTTTGATCTCCTGCAGCGGTACTTCGCTGAAAAGGCAAACAGAGGCAACGGGGCCTTCAGCACCAATGCAGAAATCTGCGATGATGTGATATTCTTTCAATTTTGGAATAATTGCCACCGGCACCAGGGCCAGATCTACTTCTCCATCTATCAGCTGGCGGGCTATCTTAGCCGGATAATCCATCGTCAGCTCCATGGAGCGTAAGACTTTATGATCCCTGAAACCATATAACAAAGGTTTCGTATTCAAATAACTAACTGCCGCTACTTTTACTTTCCGTTCCAATTTCCGTAATTTTGAGCCTGCAAAAATAAAGTAATTCCTGCAAACTAAATACGATCATGGTTGCGAGGGGCTATATTGACTGGTTAATAAATATATGATGCAATTACAAGCTTTAACTGCTATTTCCCCGGTAGACGGGCGTTACAGAGGACAACTGGAAGAACTGGCTCCCTATTTTTCCGAGTTTGCGTTGATACGCTACCGTGTACAGGTAGAGGTAGAATACTTCATAGCCCTGGCTGATCAGAAGCTTTTTACGCTCCCGAAAGCTAAAATTCCTGCTTTAAGGAACATTTATCAGTCTTTCACGATTGAAAATGCGCAATTAGTGAAGGATACGGAGAAGATCACCAACCACGACGTTAAAGCGGTGGAATACTTCCTGAAAAATGAGCTGAAAGCCCTCGGGCTGGAAGACAAGCTGGAGTGGATCCACTTCGGGCTTACCTCTCAGGATGTGAACAACACAGCTACCCCCTTGCTCTGGAAGGAAGCAGTAGAGCATGTTTACCTGCCTGCCATCTCTAACCTCGTGATTCATCTGAAGAAACTGGCGAAGGAATGGAAAGCGGTGCCCATGTTGGCCAGAACACACGGTCAGCCTGCATCCCCTACCCGTTTGGGCAAAGAGATCCTTGTATTTGTAGAAAGACTGGAAGGCCAGATCAAATTATTGGGCCAGATTCCTTTTGCGGCCAAGTTTGGTGGTGCAACGGGTAATTTCAATGCGCATCATGTTGCATTCCCTGCCATTAACTGGGAGAAATTCGGTAATAAGTTCGTAAACGGTGTATTAGGTCTGCAAAGAATGCAATACACTACGCAGATAGAACATTACGATAACCTTGCTGCACAATTTGACACACTGAAACGTGTGAACACTATCCTCGTGGATTTTTCCCGTGATGTGTGGCAGTATATTTCGATGGATTACTTCAAACAGAAGATCAAAAAGAATGAAGTGGGTTCTTCTGCGATGCCGCATAAAGTAAACCCGATCGATTTTGAAAATGCTGAAGGAAACCTTGGCCTGGCGAATGCCATCTTTGAACACCTCAGTGCTAAATTGCCCATCTCCCGTTTACAGCGTGACCTCACAGATTCTACTGTATTACGTAATGTAGGGGTGCCTATGGCACATACGGTGCTTGCTCTTAAATCCATCGAAAAAGGATTGGGTAAACTGATCCTGAACGTAAACAAATTGCAATCTGATCTTGAGAATAACTGGGCAGTTGTAGCGGAAGCTATTCAAACTGTTTTACGTCGTGAGAATTATCCGCAACCTTATGAAGCATTGAAAGAACTGACGCGTAATGGTGAGCAGATCACACAGAAAACAATGGTTAAATTCATTGATGGTCTGAAGATCAGCGCTACCCTGAAGAAAGAACTGAAAGCTATTACTCCGCATAATTATACAGGTATCCATTGATGATCATTTTGTTCGACGGTGTTTGCCAGTTCTGTAATGCGAGTGTGAACTTCATCATCCGGCATGATAAGCAGGATAAATTCATGTTCACTCCTTTGCAGTCTCCTGCCGGACAGGATCTGCTTTTCAAGCACCAGTTGGATACTACGAGCATGAATTCCTTCGTGCTGATCTGTGATGAAAGAGTGCGTATGCGAAGTAGTGCAGTGTTGAAAGTAACAAATGTGTACATGCGAAGTACGGCGGTGTTGAAAGTAGCCAAAGCATTAGGATTTCCCTGGAGTATGTCCTATGTTTTTATCATTCTTCCGAAAGGCTTGCGGGACGGGGTGTACAACTGGATAGCGAGGAACCGTTATAAGTGGTTTGGGAAGAAGGATCAGTGTATGGTGCCTGATGAAAGAGTTCGAAAGAAGTTTTTATAGTATACAGAAAAGAGGGCGTTCTAAGGGACGCCCTCTTTTATTAATGGATTAGTAATTCACAGGGATATGATCTATGTATAGTTAGTTGAATCACGTTTGAATCTCTATGGTGCAGATATTTCCTGCTATGTCGTAGACGAATATTTTTATCAGTTGGCCAGGTTGTTTGTTTTCATACTCCCACTGATCGTTTATTAAACGGGCATGGTCGTTTCCGACTTTCACCCTGTCTACGCGGTGTTTTCCTTCTGTTTTGATGATGACCTTTTGGTCTACTACGGTCACTTCTACTTCCGGTTTATGGTATGCGTCCTGAAAAGCTGCGTTGAATGCGGTTTGGCCGGGTTTGGCGATGGATTTGTAATGCGCTTTTTTCTCCGGGTCTTTTATGGCTGCTTTTGCGAAGTTGTTTGCTTTTTTGAAACGTTCCTGGTTGGCCAGTTGGCTGGCGGTTTTAGGAGGGTATGGCTTTGGCATTTTGCATATCACAGTTTTTCCGTTCCGCTGGCGCAGGACGAATTCTTTTGCGAATGTTCCGCTTGCTCCGCGGAGGATTATGCTTCTTGATATTGCCATAACAACACTAAGATAAGCCTTCTCTTTTACATATCAAAGCCTTTCTTAGAAATATGTTTAGCGTTAATTAAACCTATGTCAAGCCTATATTAATATATTGAGAGTGCTTTGGAAGAGCTTGGCGAGGATGGTTGGTGGGCTGGGATCATGGGGGCTCTAATGAGAATCCCTGCGGGATTTTTCTCTTTTTTGAGTGGATGTTCTTTTGGTATAGGGGGCTTTTTATGGGTGAGGGAAGTAGGATGGCTTATGGGGGCCTAATGGGAATCCCTGCGGGATTTTTCTCTTTTGGGGTGGAGGGTTCTCTTGGTTGGGAGGCTTTTATGGGGTGAGGAAAGTGGAGATGGTTTATTGGGCTCTAATGGGAATATCCCTTCGGATTTTTATTTTTTGAGTTAGCGTCTTTGTGTGGGCTTAGGGATCTTGGTTGGCTTATTGATCTCTATAAAAAAACTTCGTAGTCTCTCAGTTGAAATTTAATTTTCACTCGTAACCTTAACCCCATACCGTATTGCTGCTTCAAGGGTATCAATGTTTATATCTTTTAGGACTTTAAACTTAATGCAGTATCCGGTTACACTTGCTTTGCCTATTATTTTTCCAAACGTTTGGGGTAAGTATGTTTTATCCTTGATACCAAGGATATAGACAGAGATGCCGGTTGTGTTTGCGCTTAAACCAATTTGAAAAAAATCCCTGGTCTTTCCATCAGCATATTTTATGATGTGAAATCCATAGCCTATAGTAGGGTTAGCAACAGTTTTGTTTTCGCTATTCTTACCATCGTCGAACCATAACTTACAACCTGGTAAAATTTGGAGTATGTGATCGTGTAATGATTGCATATCACTGCGCTTTTGTTCAGGCTGGCTGGTGATATACTTTTCGATCTGTTCTTGTATGTTCATATGAGATATTAAATGTGTCCTTTTCAAATTTCGCTATTTTTTTAGTTATGCACTAATCGGAATGGGCTTACCTTTGCGGACCTTATGACGTCTGTTTCTACTGCTTTTCGTCCTTTTGCTGTGTCTTCTTCGGTTTATGAACTGGCGGAAGGGCTTGTGCTTTCATTGAAGGAAACCACCCCTCATCCACTTTGCCTGTTGGCTGTCAGTGAGTTGCAATTGCATTTGCAGTATCAGCAGGAATGGGAGCATAATTTTGGATTGTTGGACTCTGATGCTGATGAGGATGTGAT
Source organism: Chitinophaga sp. SYP-B3965 (assembly GCF_009647655.1). Lineage (GTDB taxonomy): Bacteria > Bacteroidota > Bacteroidia > Chitinophagales > Chitinophagaceae > Chitinophaga. The sequence goes on from NZ_WJFD01000001.1 coordinate 1,339,988, forward strand.
TGGGAAAATGTTTGGGGTGTTGGTGGTGAGGACATCAGCTAATGAATTAGGTTATTTGGCAGCGTTTTCGGGGAAGCTGGCGGGAGGAAATCATCATGCGGGGTTTGTGCCGCCTGTTTTTGATGGATTGGTGGAAGGGGGATTTGTGAATGAAGGGATGAAAAGACTTACAGAGATCATTGATCAGATCAATGATCCTGCAACGGATGCAGAGCAGGTGAGGTTGCTCAAGATATTACGGAAGGAGCATTCTATTGCTTTGCAGTATAGGATCTTTGAGCAGTACCATTTTTTGAATAAGATGGGGGAATTAAAAAGTCTGATTGATATTTTTGGAGATAGAAAGCCTCCTGCGGGTGCTGGAGAATGCGCTGCGCCGAAGCTTTTGCAGTACGCTTTTCAGCATCAGATGGAACCATTGGCATTGGCTGAATTCTGGTGGGGGGCTTCGCCTAAATCCGATTACTGGAAACATGGAGAGTTTTATGCGCCCTGCCAGGAGAAATGTTCTGCTATACTGGCGCATATGCTGCAATAAATGAAAAAGGGGCTAACCGGTAAGGTCAGCCCCTTTTTTATATATTTTTTGTAACAAGTTACTTTTGAGGTGCAGCAGCCGGGTCAAATGCCGGAGGCGTTGCAGCAGCTTCAGCAGCTTTGAAATCAACCAGCTCTACGTCGAAAACGAGTACGCTGTTGCTCTTGATCTGCATGCCTTGTCCTTGTAAACCGTAAGCTAAAGCAGACGGGATCACGAGAACGGCTTTAGAACCTTTTTTCAGTTGTAACAGTGCATCATCCCATCCTGGAATAACACGGCCCTGGCCAACAGGGAATACTAACGGCTCCAATGGACCAGGACGGATCGTAGAATCCGTGTTAGAGTCAAATGGTGTACCATCCAGCAATCTGCCTGTATAGTTTACTGTAACTACGTCACCGCTTTTAGGAGTTTCGCCGGCACCTTCTGTGGTAACTGCGATGTAAACACCTTTAGGAGATTTAGTGGTTTTCAGTTTGTTTTTGTCGATATACTCCTTAATAGCTACTTCATCCTTAGCGGTTTGCTTAGCTGAAGAATAGATACCATCCACGATGAAATGTACTTTCATTTTATCGCCTGGTTTAGCGAATGGAGGTCTTTGCTCAGCGGGCATAGAATCGATAGGGAGAATGAAGATGGCGCTGTCACCTTCAGACAATTGCGCGAAACCGTCCATCAGATCCCACTTAACAGTAGATTTCTGAACGATCATAGGAATAGCATTGGCCGATTGTTCTCTGGATTTCATCAACGGAGAATCTTTTCCTGCATGTTCCAGGTAAGAAGCGAAGTATACCAGGATGGTATCACCTACTTTCAATTTGTCTCCTTTACCTTCTCTTGCTACGGTATATTCAATACCGCTTGGTGTTTTTCTCGGGCCGCCTGCACCACAACTTGCCAACAGCAAGCCCAGTGAAGCAAAAAGTAACAGGTTGTTCTTTTTCATTTGATTGTATTAAGTGAGTCTATTGCAAAATGTCTTCATTCTCATGCATTGCTTTCAGGAAACGTTGCACTGTTCTTTCGAGCGAATCTGTGCTTCTTCCTCCTGATGCGTGAAAATGCCCTCCTCCTTCAAAATATTTTCGGGCGAATGTATTAACGTCAAAATTACCTTTTGAGCGGAATGAGAGCTTTACCTCAGAGTTCCGATCGATAATTAAAGCCGCTAATTTAATGCCTTGGATGGACAAAAGGAAATTTACCAGGCCTTCTGTGTCTCCTGTTTGCAAATCGAAGCGTTTCAGGTCGCTGTAAGGGATGGCCATAATGGCTGTATTGGCCTCATAATAGACTTCCATACGGTTCAGCAGGCTGTGTCCGATGAAACGGAGCCTGTTTTCCAGGAAGTTATCATATATGGCCTGGTGGATGAGTTCGTGTTCGAGCCCTCTTTCCAGCAGATCGGCCACCATGCGGTGTACGCGGGCTGAAGTACTGGCAAAACGGAAGGAACCGGTGTCCGTCATGGTGCCGGCGTAGATGCATTGGGCTATGTCATTATCTATATAATGTTCATCCCCAAGGCGGTAAATGATCTCGTATACCAGCTGGGCGGTTGAGGCGGCAGTGGTATCACTGATCCCGTAATCGAAGTCCGGCTGCGGTTCCAGGTGATGATCTACCAGGATCTTTACGCATTGGAGCTTTTCGAGGTAAGGTTCCATGGTCTTGGTACGACTCATGGTGTTGAAATCCAGGCAGAACAGGAGTTCCACCCCTTCTAAAGCCTTGATCGATTTCTCCTGGGCGGACTCAAAATCGAGGACGGTATCGCTACCGGGCATCCATTTGAGAAAGTCGGGGAAATTTGTAGGCGATATTACCGTTACATCATGCCCCTTTCGGCGCAGGTAGTGGCACATCGCTAATGACGAGCCCATTGCGTCAGCATCGGGCTTCTGGTGCATGGTGACCACCACTTTCTTGGGGCTTTCCAGTAACGGTTTGATTTCCTCGATTGGCTTCATTCCAAATAACTATAAGATTTTAATTTACAAGCTGTTATAAATAGCCTGTTTTCGTTTAAGCAAACGAAGTGCGAAGTTCTTCATTTGGACCAGTATTTCAAAATTTTTTACTGCTAAACAAAAACTGTTTACTTTTGCGCGCGGAACCCCAATTGGTTAAATCTGAAAAAACGACTAATTCACAATATGAGTAACAGAACATTTACCATGATCAAGCCCGATGCCGTTGAAAATGGGCACATCGGAGGAATCCTGGACAAGATCTGCGCAGCAGGTTTCAGGATTGTAGCAATGAAGCAAACTAAACTTTCTGCTGAGAAGGCTGGGGAGTTTTATGCAGTACACAAAGAGAGACCTTTTTATGGTGAATTGGTTGAATTCATGAGCAGTGGGCATATTGTTGCCGCTATCCTGGAGAAGAGCAATGCTGTGGAAGATTTCCGCAAGCTTATTGGTGCTACTAATCCTGCTCAGGCGGAAGAAGGTACTATCCGTAAGACTTATGCTGAATCTATTGGCCGTAACGCGATTCATGGCTCTGATTCTGATGAGAATGCTGAGATTGAAGGGAATTTCTTCTTCAGTGGCTTGGAGAAATTCTAGTTTTCGATACTTTTTTAGAGGCTCCGGTGGGATTTTCCTATCGGGGCCTTTTTTATGATGGTAGCTCAACAAAGAAAGTAGCTCCTTCACCGGGTGTACTTTCATACCATATATTTCCACCGTGGGCTTCTACGATCTGTTTTGAAATGGCCAGGCCCAGGCCAAAAGATTTTTCACCGGCGGTTCCTGTTCTCCTGGCCTCTGTGAACATGTTAAATAGTTTATCCTTCATTTCATCAGGAATGCCAATGCCCTGATCTTTTACCGAAATGATCACTTCATTGGCCTTTTTTTCCATGGTTACAGAAATGACTGAACCCTTAGGGCTAAACTTAATGGCATTGCCAATCAGGTTACTGACTACCCGCCACATTTTCTCCCGGTTCACCTCAAGGGTGATCTGTTTTGCCCTTAAATTGATCTGTTGCATTTTCTTCTCGGCGTTAAAATGTAACAGTTCCACACAATAATGCAGCAATTGGTACAGATCTACAGGTTCTTTCTTTAACTCTTCCACGCGGGTATGTATCCGCAACAGGTCGTCCACCAGTTCCAGAGAATTCTCCCCCGCGGTTTTGAGCAGTTCCAGCATCTTCTTATCGTTTTCTGAACGATCTTTATCTTCTACCAGCAGGTAGGCAATTGAGATCATTGCACCAATCGGATTACGCAGATCATGTGCGACAATTTTCATGATACGTGTATTATCTGCCTGGCTCTGTTCTAAGGCAACAAGTGCTTCCCGCAGATGATTGTTTTGTTCGCTGACTGTTTTATGCAGGTTACGAGACACGCGGTACTGCCGGTAAATAAAAACAGCCAGCAGACTGCAAATACTACATAGTGCGATCAGGAACCAGATCTTTGTCTGTTTATTACTGTTGCTGGCTTCCAGCAGCCTGTTATCTTCCTGAATGACGTTATATTTAATATAGTCCCCGATAAACTTTTTCAGATTTTCATTTTCTTCCGCGAGTGCGGCCGTCATCAGCTGGTTAGCTTTGATAATACTGTCTTTGTTGCCGATCAATTCGGTTTTTTCCAAAATGCCCTGCAGGGCCATTGTTTTAAAACTGGTATACCCTTTTTCCTCAATCAGCTTATAGGTCAGACTATAATATTTCAGTGCACTGTCCGGGTCATTCTTGTAATAGACACCGAGCTGCCCCAATATATTCATTTCAAGGTATTCCACTCCGTCATTACGGGATTTATCCAGCGCCCGCTGAATAAGCAACAGAGCTTCCTCGTGCTTGTCTGTGTTCATCAGGAGGTAAGCCCGCTCCAAACTGACTGAAATCAATATCCGGTCGTCGTTATACCGTTGCGCTATGGCTTGCGACTTATCCAGGTAATATCTCACACTATCTTCTAAAAATGCTTCCGAATTACTGATGGCATAATTGAGGTATACCAGGCTCAGGATGCTATCCTGCTTAGTTCTGCCGGCTGTTGTCATGGCCTCCAGGTAAAACAATTTTTCTTTTGTAGTATCTCCAACCAGATTGTAGGTCAAGGCCATGTTCATGAGCACCTGTGCAATATTGGAGGTATCAGCCTGCTGCCTGTAAGATTTTAAGGCGGTATTGAACAGTTCAAGTGATTCCTTGTATAAACCTCTCAAGCCAAGGGAAATGGCTAAAACATTATCTGCATCTGCTATTCCTTTAGCATAGTGTATCTTACCCGCCAATATTTTTGCTTTCATACCATAGGAGAAACAACTATCAATGTCCTTCTCGTGGTACAGGAACCCCACGCGGTTCAATGTGTTCACCCGCTCAATGCTATCTTTTGAGAAGACTAGTTTTGCCTTTGCCTCTTTGATAAGGGCTGTTTGCGCGATCACCTTTCCGCTGAAGAGAAATATAAATAACAAGATCCCCTGCATGGCCAGGGAAATCAATTTTGGTTTGTTCATAGTGAGGTAGAGGAATTGTTAACCTAAATTATGCTTTTTTCAGCAAAGATGTTTTTAATCTCCTCTCCACTTCCTGTCGGTTTTTTTTGCCTGAACATTTAAACGTGACACAAAATATTAATGAGCTTGCCGAAAGGATCACGGACATAAAATCTTTTTACACCCCAGGGCTCCGTTACCGGGCCGTAATCGATCGCAAATCCGGCTTCCTTAGCCCGGCTTAATGTATCTTCGAAATCGTCCACTTCAATTGACAGGTCTGGTGTTAAGGTTCCGGAACCTCCTTGTGTAGCAAAGCTGATCTGCACGGCCATGTTTTCATTTTCTACTCCATACGTTGTGATCCAACCATGATCCATCAGGATTTCCAGGCCCAGTACCGTTTTATAAAAGGCCTCGGCTTTAGCGATGTTTTTGGTGTCAATATTTGCGACGATTCTTTTAACCATACACTAAAATAGGAAAGATTTGTAACCGGGGTATAATAAAAGAGGGCACCCTTCTCCAGATGCCCTCTCCCATTCATTAAATCACTATCCTCACAGCCTTCGCGTAATTCGGTTTCATTTCCGGCACATCTATTAATGCGCCTACCCGGAAGAAATACTCTTTACCTGGTTTAAGGGATGCATTGGCCGGGAGATCTATTTCCAGTCGGTATACAGTGTTAATATTTGTTGTGGTATTGATCTGTTGCTCTGCGGCTACAGTGCGGACGGGCTCTCCTACTATTGGTTCGGGATGTGCATAGAGACCGATCTTCTTCACTTTGCCCGCCACGGTTTGTTCCAGATTGAAAGTAGCCACCACTTTTGTGCCGATCTTTTGGATGGACACATTTTGGACGCGGATGTAGGGTTGTACTTTGAAATCCAATTGGGTGCTGCCTTTTACCTGTATGCGTTGCATATCTATGGGCAGGCAGTTCCCTCTTACAGGTCTGATGTCGTAGGCGCCGCTGAAAACGAGATTGTTCCGGTAGGTACCATCGTTCTTGATAACCATGTATTGGCTTATTGGATTCTCGTATCCCTGCTCCAAAAATTCTATCTGCGTTCCATTGATGATATCCTGTTCTACTAATTCATTTGTTTTGATATCCAGTATGGAGCCGTACAGGGCTGAATCGGGCGCACCGTAGTTATCCAGTTTACTGCAGGAACTGGCCAGCAACATGGAAACAGCCACAGCATATAATTGTATACGTTTCATGATGATCATATTAAGCTATTAATACTGAGGGTTCTGAACTAAACCATTAGCGGAAATTCCGGGAATGGATACATAATACCACTTGGGTAAAAATGTGATCTGAACTGTTTTTGAAGCGGTTTTGCGAATGAAGATATACTTGGCAGGTGTTACACGCAGATCCAATACGGGTACCAGCGCACGGCGGGATGTATTGTTGAACACTGTGTGGAAATCCCTGCGACGCATCAGATCCCAATAGCGGTGATTTTCGAAGGCGAGTTCTACTGTTCTTTCTCTGAGCACAGAGCCGATGGTTAATGGAATATCTACGGTGTGGCCAGCTCTGCGGCGTAAGTCGTTTAAGGCTTTTGTGCCTTCTGCCTGTGAAGCGCCGCTTTCTGCTGCTGCTTCGGCAAAGTTTAACATCACTTCAGCATATCTGAATTCCATCCAGTCTGTGATGGCATTCCTTTCTACAGGAGGCATCAGGGCTGGTTGCATGAATTTCTTGTAGCTGAAACCGGAGCGTGTCATTTGGAGATTGGATGGATTGAAGCCTGAATAATCTGTCCAGTTGGCGGCGCCGAATGTGTAATATGTGGTGCCGTTCACTACGATGTTAGCATCGGTTTCAATTTTTGCTACGCCATCGGGTTGGATGTATCCACCTTGTATGATGATGGTTTTTCCTTTCCAGGTAGTACCGGGGAGTACAGCGGTACCCCATAAGCGGGCATCTTTATCTTTGAAGATATCATTAGGGCCATCGAAGCGCAGGTATGTTCTGGATGCATCGTAACCGTTGTAATTATTTACATCACCATCTGTTGTAGTTACGATGGGGTGTGCTTCACCAGGTGTGCTGTAGTTTTCATATTGATCTACAAATTCCAGCGATGGATTCATACGACCCGGATTAGCCCATCCGTTGGAGGTTTGGTTGGGTTGGTACCAGAGGTCATAGTTGTGGCCCTCTCCTACTTTGGCGTATCCTTTTATGAAGATCGGTTCTACGGCTGTACCTGATTCTGCTGCATTAGGGTCCTGGAATAAAGTGGTGTAGTTGTTGGCGGCTTCTTCTCTGCTGGCTGGTGTTGGTTTGTATAAACCATACTTTCCGGAGTTCATGATGGCTGCTGCTGCTTTGATACATTCATCATAATACCTGTTTGCTTCTGCGGCAGGAATACCTACCAAACCTTTGTCTACAGCTTCGCCGGAAAGTGGTGCTTTGTTCCAGTGTTTCGCAATAGAAGCTGCGTATAATGCTGCGCGTGATTTTAATGCATATGCAGCCCATTTTGTGGCCCTGCGTTTATCATCTCCGCTTCTTACATCAGGCAGGGATTCTACGGCTTTATCACATTCGCTGAGTACAAAATCCCAGGTGTCTTTTTCTGTGCTTCTGGGTACTTTTAACTCGTCTACATTGTTGCTGTATTTCTGTGCTGTTTTGATGATGGGAAGACCGCCATATCTTTTAGCTAAGCCAAAATAGGCGAAGGCACGGATGAAGGAACATTCGCTCATGATCATCTTCCTGTTGTCTTCTGTCATTGATAATTCAGGGAGCAGATCTATCAGGAGATTTACGTCGCGGATCAGTTTGTAGCCTGGTTCCCACCAGCTGGTGCCGCCGTCTGCGAGTTTAACATCCCATTGGGAGTGAATGGATTCATCGGTGAGGAAAGCGGTGGTTACTACGGATGGGGCCATCCATTCTACATAAGACCATCCCCTGTCGTAGAACCGGAAATCTTCTATGGGTAATTGTCCGTATAAATTCGCCATATACACTCTTGTTCCAACAAGAGGATCTGCGAACAGCGCTTTGCTGTCCAGCTTATCTGTAGGGCGCCTGTCCAGGAAGTTTTTCTTACAGCCGGCGGAGAGTATCAGCACCGTGCATAATAGTAATATCTTTCTCATGAGTTGAAGCATTAAAAGGTGACGTTTAAACCCAGGTTATAACTTTTGGTGAGCGGGTAAGTATAACCGCCGCTGTAATCGCCTTCAATTTTCTCCGGATCAAATTGTCTTACAAATGAATCGGCAATGGTGAAGAGGTTGTGTGCATTTACATAGATCCGGATATTCTTTATGCCGGTCCTTTTGATGAATGCAGAATGAATGGTGTAACCGAGCATAATACTTTTGAGACGGAAGTAAGAGGCATCTTTTCTCCATATATCACTTTCAAGACCCATAGCGCCTCTGTTTGCATCGAAACGGGTGGCAGGCCATTTTCCGGCTATCCATGGACTGTTAGGATCATAAGGATCTGCCTGGTGCCATCTGTCGTAAAAGAATTCGGGGGAGTTACCATTAAAGTTGAAAGGTCCGGCATAGGTTTGACCAAACCGTACGGTGTAATCACCGGCGCCCTGCATCACCATGTTGAGATCAAATCCTTTCCAGGATGCATCTAAAACAAGGCCGTAATAATATTTAGGCTGATCGTTGCGGAAGAGTGGTAACTGGTCCTGGTCATTGATGATGCCATCGCCATTTACATCATTGTAACGGAAATCTCCGGGCAGTTCTTTGGTGTTACCTAAGTTGCCATCCTGTACCGGTGCAAAATATATTTCTTCCTGGTTCTGGAATTGGCCATTCACCTGGTATCCCCAACGGATATCCGTCCAGCGGTTACCTGTTCCGTTTTTCCATCTTTCCATGCTGCTTCTGAAAGGACCGCGTTCCACATACATCTGCATGGTCCTGGAGAAACTCAGGTTACCTTTGATGCTGTAAGAGAAATCACGCAGTTTTTGCTGATGGCCGATGGAGATGTCAAATCCCTGTACCCTGTCGCTATTGAGGTTTTCCTGTGGTAGTGCACCACCAAAAGTATTGGGGAGGGATACGCTGCGGTATGCAAGCAGGCCTGTGCGATCTCTTTGAAAGAGGTCTCCTTCAAAGGTTAGTTTTCCCTGGAAAAGTCCTACGTCCAAACCGATGTTAGCGATGTTGGCTACGTACCAGGTGAGGGCTTCATTTACAATGGGAGGTGAAGCTACACCATTCAGGCTGGTACCGTTTACGAATTCATAAGATGCGCCGCCTGAAGTGGAGAAACCCTGAATGTATTGGAAAGCATTGGCTGCATTGTCCTGCCCTACTGTTCCGTAAGATCCTCTCACTTTAAGATAAGAAATGAGGGGTACTTTGTTCTTCAGGAAGTTTTCTTCTGAAACGATCCATCCACCGGATACTACCGGAAAGAATCCCCATCTGTTGGAAGGGCTGTAACGGTAGGAGCCATCGTATCTGCCTGCAAATTCAAGCAGGTACTTGCTCTTGTAGTTATAGGTGATACGGCCGAGGTACGATTTATTGGCAGCTTCGCCTTCATTTCCTCTTGTTTCCTGTACGTTGTTGCTGGCCTGATCTATCTGATCATTTGTATAAAAACTATATTGGCGGGACAAATAGGAATACCTGCTTTTGCTTTCTGTTTGCTCATATACCAGTGTTGCACCGATGTTATGATCTTTTGCTATGGTGGTATTGTAGAAGATCTGCCCCTGGATGTTTACCCGATTCCTGTCTGTGTTGGTGTTGGAAATTTTAGCAGGATTGTTCTTATCGAACGCTACGTATGTTTCAGTTGTAGGATCGTACTTATATACCTTGTAGCTTTTCACCAGGCTTTTGATGAGTTCATCATTACTATCGTAGGATGCCATTCCTTTTACACGCAAACCTTTCAGAAATGGAGCAGTGTAGGTTAACGCGATAGTGGATTGAAAGGCTTTATTCTTTGTTTCATTATAACCGGTATAATCTCTGTCTGACAGGAAAACGGGGTTATCCAATGGAAGGATCATGTTAGGATATGCAGGATTGTTGTTGGCATATACACTTTCCGTTGGCAGAGAGGTACGTGTTTGCTTAAAGATGGTAAAGAAATCTGTGCCGGGTTTATTCCGTGTGTCTGATAAACCGGATAAGTTAATATCTGCGGTCAGGTCTTTTGTGAGCTGGGCGGTGATATTGGAGCGGAAGGTGTATTTCTTATAATCCATATCTCCTGACTTCAGCAAACCCTCATCATTCTGCAAGCCGAAGCTGAGGTAATAGGAAACGGATTCATTTCCTCCCTGTGCAGAAATGTTGTGCATGGATTGTGTGGAATATTTTCTGAAAGTTTCATCGTACCAGTCAGTAGAGCCATATCCGGGCAGGCCTAACTGGTATTTCTCCAGTTCTTCTTTGGAGATGATGGGATTTCCGCCGCCGTTAATGTTGGCTTCGTTCATCATTTCCATGTGTTGTGCGGCGCTGGTCATTTTAGGCATGCTCGTAGGAACCTGGAAACCGGTAACATGGCTGTAGGTAAATTTAGCTTTCCCTGAAGTACCTTTTTTTGTGGTAACGATCACTACGCCGTTAGCAGCATTTAAGCCGTAAATGGCGGCAGAACCATCTTTCAGGATGGAAATGCTTTCTATGTCTTCCGGATTGAGCTTTTGGAATTCAGTGGCACCATCGCGGGTGATACCGTCAATTACGTACAGGGGTGTTCCAAAACCACGGATATTGATCATGGTGTTGAAATCTCCCGGTTCGCCGGTATTCTGCCTGATCTGCAAACCGGGCATTTTGCCCTGAAGGCTTTGCGCAAGGCTGGAATGTGTGGTGGTTTGAATTTCATCTGCTACCAGGTTGGAAATGGCACCGGTTAATGTGGCTTTCTTTTGTGCACCATAACCTACTACTACCAATTCATTCAAACCGGAGCGGGATGCGCTCAGGCGGATGTTCAGTTTCTGCTGGCCGGTGTACAGGATTTCCTGCTTGTTGTAACCTAGGTAGGAAATGAGCAAGATAGATCCTTCAGAAACGGTTAGTTTGAAATAACCGTTTTCGTCTGTCACTGTTCCTACTGCGGTACCTTTTACCTGGATGGTTACGCCCTGTAAAGGTGTTCCCTTTGCAGAATCGCTGATGTTACCGGATATTTCGGCAAAAAGAACGGAGGGAAGAGAAAAGATCCCGGCCTTCCTTTCCACGATGATCGTTTTATTGGCGATCGCGTATTTCAGGGGCTGGTCTTTGAAACAATGCTCCAGTACGTCTTCCAGGGAAGCGTCTTTTACATTGATATCAATGTTGCGGGTATCCTTCAGTTGTTCCAGTGTGCACAGGAAATGGTATCCTGTTTGTTTCTGGATGGTCCTGAAAACCTTTTCGAGCGATAAGTTATGTTGCGAAATGGTGACTTTCTGGGAATACACTTTGGCATTCACCTGCAGCACAAAAAGCAACATATAAAAAGCGGCTAGCTTCATTATTCTGATAAGGTGGTTAAAAAATCGGGAAAAGCCGATACCGTTATATACAGGCTGGTCACTTCCCCTTTTTCCGGGAAAAAATAAATGCATACCTTTGGCATGTTTGGGTGAGAAATCAATTGTTGAACGCGATTGAAAAAACAACAACCCGGACCTTGCCGGCTGCGCTGCAAACGCTTCCGGCTTTTTTATGGGTTGGTGTACCTTTTAAGGACCCATATTTTCGTTATTTAGAGCGTACGGTTACCTGGTTATTTTTACTGGTGAATTTTACGGCGCCGGTCATTTCCAGCATCTTAAATACTTCTGATGCATTCACATTCCGGGAGATGGTGCCCATAAAGTGGGATGAAATGGGCGCGGCAATTTGCACATCAATGTCATACCACCTTGCCAACTGGCGCATAACGGAGTGGATATCTTCTCCTGTAAATTCAAAGATGCCATTCTTCCATGCGGTAGCCTGCTGCACATCTGCATCCTTTACGATGGCTATGCCTGGTTTTCCTGTTGTTACCTGTGCCTGCTGGCCTGGTTGCAGTAATGCACTTGCGGCATCGCTGCTTACTTTTACAGATCCTTCCAGCAGGGTGGTTTTGAGCATATCTTCATCCTTATAGGCCATTACATTAAAGTGTGTGCCCAGTACTTCTATCTCAACATTCTTTGTGGTAACACGGAAGGGCTGTTGTTTATCTTTTGCTACTTCGAAATAAGCTTCTCCGATCAATTCCACTACCCTGTTTGGCCGGCCTTTGAAGGTGGCGGGGAAACGTAATGATGAAGCAGCATTCAGCCATACTTTACTTCCATCTGCGAGTGTTACCTGGTATTGTCCGCCACGGGGTGTTATGATGGTATTATATAAGTTACTTTCGTCTGTAGCTGCATCTGCCTGGTAAGCGAGTTTGCCGGAATCCAGTTTGATGATATTGATATTGCCCTGTTGCGCCAGTGTACCATTCGCAGTACTGTCCAGCGGGATGATGGTTCCGTCTGCCAATTGCAATACTGCTTTGTTGGTTCCGGGAAGGATCACGGGAGTCTGCGCCATTTGTGGTGGTGCTGCAACTGGTCTTGTAAACTGATAAACGGTCACGCTGATGATGATCAGGATGCTGGCTGCTGCGGCATACCATGCCTTCATCTTAATGGGCTTCCTTCCTTTAATGGCCGTCCATACTTTCTCATTTTCCCATACGTCTTCATCACCCAATTGATCCAGGGATTCCAGTCCTTCTTCTAAAAAAAGATCATCTGTACAACGCCGGAAAAGTAACGCGTTCCTATCTGAAGCGGCTATCCAATACTGCAATTCAGCCTTCTCCTCTTCTGTTAATTCCTGGCGGAGATGCTTTAATATGAGCGCAACTATTTTTTGATTTTCTATTTCCATGAAGCGTGTTTCCGGATCTGTTATATATAGAACGAACCGGTTGCAGATTTAACCAAAGAAGAATAAAAATAATTATGCAGGCATTGCTGCATCAGGGAGGTAACATATGATGGATAACAGTACGTAATAAGCAGGCAGGTTCTTCTTGAACAGTGCCGTACGTAATAGCTGCAGCGCTCTGGTTTTTTGATTAAGGACTGTTTGCGGGTGAATACCCATCAGCGCGGCGATTTCGGCAGTGGTTTTCCTGTTAAAGAACAACAGTTTAAAAACCTGTCCGCATTGTGGTGGAAGCTTTTTGATCTCTTTATATAATTCATGCAATACTTCTGCCTGAATACGGTGTTCATTGATCATCAGCTCTCCTTCTTCAGATAAGTAGAGGATCTCGCTGTGAGAAAGATCATGCCGTTGTTTCGCCCTTAAATAATCAATGCTGGCGTGGCGCACCGCCACATAAAGGAAAGACCTGATCTTTGTTACATCTTCAAAATCTTCTCTTTTCTCCCATAACCTGATCATGACCTCAGATACTATATCCTGTGATTCTGCATGGTTGTTGGTAAGACTGAAAGCGAAATAAAGCAGTGGCTTATTGAACAGCTTGTATATGTAATTAAAGGCGCCCGTTTTCCCCCTGTTAAAATTGGCAATTTTAAAATCTTCCATGTTCCCGTGTATAAGGTTGCCGTTGTAAAACTATTAAAAAGAATCAATGGCGTTATGTTAAGAAACCTTTAAGAAACAAGACCATGAAAGCTGATGGATGTACAGCTTTCATGGTTTCACTCTATCCTTTCTTTACGCCGGTGGCTTCCAGCATGAGATTATGTAAGGCAGTATTTTTCATGAACGGCTGCAACATTTCACTGCCAGGCCCCATCATGGTTAATTCCACGTGATCTCCGGAATGGCCCATAGAGCCCCAGCTCACTGTAGTGTAACGGTTCAGTAGTACTCCCAGTTCTTTGAAGGGCAGCTTACGGTTGTTGTACAAACCTTCTTCATTCAGATTGGTATAATGGCTCAGCAGGGCTTGTGCTTCCTCTGGTGTAACGGTGAAGCCGAATGCAGCTTCTACCCTTTCTCTCACCTGTGCTGTTGTAAATCCTTTATCGATGCCGTTCAGTAACCAGTCGTTGCTGTGTTTAAAGTGTTGGATGCTGTCGAATTTTTTGTCGTTCGGGCTTCCGTCGAAGATGCCTGGGTTGGCATTACCATGGTCTGTTGTGATAATGACAAGAGTGTTCTTATCCTTTTCTGCGAATTCAATTGCTACTTTTATCGCTTCGTCAAAAGCGATCTGATCATATATCAATCCACCTACATCGTTGGAATGTGCTGCCCAGTCTACTTTCCCGCCCTCTACCTGTAACACGAAACCTTTCTTGTTGTTATTCATTTGTTCAATGGCAGACTTCGTCATTTCTGCGAGTGAAGGAATGCTGCTGCTAACGGCATCTATGCTGAAGGGCAACGCATCCTCATGAAATACGGCCATCATAGGTTTGCTTGCGTTGGCCTGTTGCATTTCCTGTTTTGTGCGCACTACATTGAAACCAGCTTGTGCATATTTGGCAAAGAGGTCCTGTTTATCTTTCCTGGTATTGGCGCTGAAAAATTCTGTGCCCCCTCCCATCATAACATCAAACCTGAGCGACAGGTATTGTTCTGCAATTTCCGGTTGTGAGCCGCGGTTGGCATTGTTTACACAAAAACCTGCCGGTGTTGCGTGTGTGATGGGAACGGTTGTTACGCAACCTACAGATTTGCCGGCTGCTTTGAATTTTTGCAGGATGGGTGTGTTGAAAGAACCATCGGCATTAACATTCAGCATACCATTTGGTACACGTACACCTCCGCCCCATGCAGAACTGGCGGCAGCAGAATCAGTTACTAATGCATCGGCAGATGCTGTATCCATTAACGCTCTCTTTGCTTTTCCTTCTTCATACAATTTTATCCAGCTGCTGGAACGGCCTTCTTTTCTGTGCAGCAGCATATTAGCCATGGATAATGTACCAATGCTCATGCCATCACTTACCAGGAAGATAATGTTCCTGGCAGTTGTGCCATCCCATTGCTTTTGCTTATCAGTTGCAAACAGATCAAGCGGGGATAATATGGAAGATGCCAGCGCGGCTAATGATGAGTGTTGTAGAAATTGTCTTCTTTTCATTGGATAAAGATGATCATGTTAGTGCGAATGTGGAAGGATTCCTGTATTAAGGATTTATTATCAAAATATTTTCTCTTGGTGGATTAGTTAAACGCTTTGTGTGTTCGTTCTATATAAAAACAGCACACCGTATGTTGAATAAAAATGTAATTGGGATCTTTCTTTTGCTGCTCTTTCCATGGTGTGCTTCTGCACAGACCATCACACCGCTGAAGGGCTTTACTGGTATTAAAGGACAGGTATTTGACGGGGTTATGAAAAAGCCCTTATCCGCAAGGATCGAAGTAAGAGACACTGCACAGAAAATACAGGCTACTTACTATTATAAGAATAAATTAGAGGGCATCTTCACGGAAGAAGACGGGACTTTTTCGATTCCATTAAAACCGGGAGTGTATGGTATAAAGATCGTTCATGGCATTGATCACCTGATACAGGAACATACGTTTACCGTGAAAGAAAACGAAGGAGTTAAAGCTGTGATCTTTCTTCAGCCATGGATCAATCTCAAACAACGTGGATGGTTAAACGGAGACGGGCATGCGCATTTGTATTCTGATAAAAAATCTAATGACACGATACCAAGACAGGTACGTAAGATCTGCCTGGCACAAGGTGTTGATTTCATCAGTGCCTGCCAGGGTTGGGGTGGATTTAACGACAATACCTGGAGAGCAGCTTATGCTAAAGTAAGCGATGATAAATTCAATTTATATTATGGCGCAGAAATGCCTAAATACCGTACAGGGCATGTATGGTGGCTGGGGTTGAGCAGTACATTGGGTAATTTTGAAAACCTGATGGATACGGTGTATGAGAACCAATACTACCAGGCATTTCAGCATACGGAGTGGGATTACTCCTGGTTGAAGTTTAAATTCATTCCGGATGTTGAAGTTATTCCCCGCTATTCGAAATCACAAGATGCGATGGCTATCATTGCGCATCCTACTTCCTGGTGGATGCAGCAACGTGGTGATATCAGCAAGTATACTACCAATGTTGTGGGTAATCTTTCTTTTGGATTGCTTTCCGGGAATATATGGAGTGGGATGACGGTGATGGGTTATATGAATGATAACTATTACTATCAGAATATCTGGTTCCATTTGCTGAATGAAGGTTATATCATGCCGCCTTTTTCAGAGCTGGATGGTGGTTATCCGGATGATAATAAATTCTATTATGGGCAGGTGCGGACTTATTACCTGGCTTCATCTGCGGCTTCGGTTGATGGTATTCGCGATGCTGTTCGTAAAGGACATACGTTTGTGACCTCCGGGCCTGCTATCCTTGCTGATATCGATAATCAATACCAGGTGGGTGATGTGGTTCCTTTAAATGGTAACACGAATAAGCTTCATATCAACGCTTATGCATCTGGTGATCCGGCGGACCACTTATCTTATGTTGTTGTGTTCCGCAATGGCAAGGTGTTTCGTTTATGGGACCTGCGGGATAAAAAGCCCCGGGAGTTTTCGGAAACGCTTTCTTTGTCTGAGAAAGAAAATGCCTGGTATGTGGTGAAAGCGTATGGCCGTGAGGCTTGGGATAAACCGGAGAATATAGATGTGATGGCTTATTGTGATGCTGCTGAGAAATCTGCGGTGCAGCAGGGGTTCCCGGGTGGGAGGCATTCTGTGGCTATTACTTCTCCTTTTTACTTCCGGTTTGCAAATGAGGTAAGGCCTCGGCCCTTGCAGTCTAAGATCGATCTTACGGTTGTTTCTCCGGCTACCGGGAAACCGGTGGATGGGCAGGTGGATGTAATGCTTACTGGTGAGAAGATCAATTCTTTCCGGCTTATTAACGGGAGAGCGCAATTCAGTATGCCGGTGAATGCTTTGCTGAAGATCAGTGCTGCAGGGTATCCTACTATTACAAGAGGTTTGTATACTGATTATGTTCCTTACCTGAATATCCTTGAAAGGATTGCCAATGGGAAATGGAGAGAAAAAGATAATTGGAAGAATACGATCAATGGTGGGCAGGTGCCATGGTCTGTGTTTGAGTTTGAGAAGACGAAGGCGGTGTTGTCTGCGGTGAAATGGGAGATTAAATTTGAGGCAAATGAGCGGGAAGGGTTGTGGAAGGATTTTGATGGGTTATTTTAGGTAGGGCTTATTGTGCTCTAATGGGAATCCCTTCGGGATTTTTTATTTATGGGGAGAGGGATTTTGGTTTTAAGGTTTTTATAAAGAGGCGTCTCTTTTTTGAGATGCGCCTCTTTGTATTTTAATCTCCTCTCCATTTCCACAGTAACTCGTAAATGGGGGTGCTAAAGATGAAGAATATCAGGATCGGTAAAAGCAATGCTGCAACATGTTTAATAACATCCGCTTTTAACATTGTTTTCCTGTGAGCGACAATCCAGTATATCCCTCCGGCAATATGCATCAGCATACAGAGCAACAGCAGTATTCCATGCCCGATCGGGTTGGGAGATCTTTCATAAACAAACTTTAGCGATGTTGCTATAAAGTAAGTTAAAAAAATCCCCCCGTGAATTAAGAATATCTTCATTTTAGTATGTATTAAAAAGGCCGTCTTAGAGACAGCCTTTTTTTATTTCCTTATGCATCCAATTCCACCACCAGGTCATCCTGCTGAACCATGGTGCCTTCCCGGAGATGGACGGTTTTAACTTTTGAGTCTCGTGTAGCGGTTACCGTGGTTTCCATCTTCATCGCTTCGATGATGAAGAGTGGGGTGTTGGCGCTGATGCTATCTCCTGCTTTTACGAGCAGTTTGGAGAGCTTGCCTTGTAAGGGTGCGCCTACTTCCAGATCTTTGTTGGCTACTTTTTTGTTTACAGGTACTTCGCTTTTTACGGCTTTATCCCTGATCTGTACACGGCGGGTGTAACCATTCAATTCAAATACTACGGTGCGCATGCCGCTTTCGTCTGCAGGCAATACGTACACGAGTTTTACGATGATGGTTTTGCCTCTGCCGAGTGTGATCAGTATCTCCTCTCCCAGCTTCAATCCGTAGAAGAATGCGGGTGTTGGGATGGCTTCTACGTTTCCGTAGATACCTGCATGTTCGTAGTATTCTTCAAATACTTTGGGGAACATGTGGTAGCTGAGGTAATCGAGGAATTCGGCCAGTGGATATTTTAGCTGGAAGGCAGCGAAATCACTGTCGAAATCAACGGGTGGTAAATGGCCGTTGGGTTTGCCGGTGAGAGGCTTTTGTCCTTTCAGTACTATTTTTTGCAGCTTTTCAGGGAATCCGCCATAGGGGAAACCGATCTCGCCTTTGAAGAAACCTTGAACGGACGCAGGGAATGCGAGGTTGCGGGTTTCGTCCAATACCTCTTGTGCAGTGAGATTGTTGGAGGTCATGAACAGCGCCATATCCCCTACTACTTTGGAACTTGGCGTTACTTTCACGATGTCGCCAAACAGCTGGTTCACTACTGCGTAGTTAAACTTGATAGTTTCCAGTTTATCTCCCAGGCCCAGCGATTCAGCCTGCTGGCGGAGGTTGGAGTACTGACCACCAGGGATCTCGTTCTCATACACCTGTGCCGTTCCGGCTTTCATATCTGATTCAAAAGGATAATAGTACTCGCGTACATCTTCCCAATAGTTGCTGTATTCATTCAATGAATGAAGGTTCATGTGCTGACTGCGCTCATGGCCTTCCAGGATAGCCGCCATGGAATTGAGGTTGGGCTGGGAAGTGAGGCCGCTGAGAGATGCAATAGCACAATCTACTACATTCACTCCTGCTTCAATTGCTTTCAGGTAAGTAGCAGCCTGAACGGATGCGGTATCGTGTGTATGTAATACGATCGGCAGTTTTACGGCATCTTTCAATGCTTCTACCAAAACGGTTGCAGCCTGGGGTTTCAGCAATCCTGCCATGTCTTTGATACAGAGCATGTGTGCTCCGGCATCTTCTAATTTTTTGGCAAGGGTGATGTAATAATCCAGGGTATATTTCTTATTGTCTTTATTCAGCAGATCGCCTGTATAGCTGATAGCGGCCTGTGCCAGTGATTTGGTGTTGTTACGCACGAAACCAATGCTGGGTGTCATGGCATCAATATCATTGAGGGAATCGAAAATGCGGAAGATGTCGATGCCGTTCTCTGCTGCTTTTTCGATGAACTTAGCGATGAGATTTTCCGGATACGCGGAATAACCTACTGCGTTGGAGCCGCGGAAAAGCATTTGCAGTAATACGTTGGGCATTGCCTGCCTTAAGTTCTGCAATCTGCGCCATGGATCTTCATGGAGGAAACGCATGGCTACATCAAATGTGGCGCCACCCCATACTTCCATGGAGAAGATCTGTGGATTGTTGCGGGCGTATCCTTCTGCTACTGCCAATATATCTTTTGAGCGAACACGGGTAGCCAGCAGGCTTTGGTGTGCATCTCTGTAAGTAGTGTCTGTAAAGTAAACGGGCTTTTCGTTCCGCAGCCATTGGGAGAACTGCTCACGACCTAATTCTTCCAGTTTGTTGCGGGAACCGTTTGGTACGGGTGCCAGCGGATCAAATGATGGAATAGTGGGTACGCGGAAGCGTTTGTTGTCGTTCTTTCCTTTTACATCTACATGGCCGTTCACGGTTACGTCTGCCAGGTACATCAGGGTTTTAGTGGCCCTGTCCCTTATTGGCGACAGTTTGAACAGCTCCGGATGTTTATCTATGAAGCTAACGGTGCAATTGCCTTTGCGGAAAGTGTCGTGTGTGATCACGTTTTCCAGGAAGCGGATATTGGTTTTTACACCACGGATCCTGAACTCCTTTAATGTCCGGTGTAAACGACCGGCGGCACCTGAAAGGGTACGGCCTGATGCGGTTACTTTCACCAGCATGGAATCAAAGAACGGGGAGATCTTTACGCCGGAATAGGCACTGCCTTCATCCAAACGAATACCAAAACCACCTGCGTTACGGTAAGCAATAACGGTACCATAGTCTGGTGTGAAATTGTTTTCCGGATCTTCTGTGGTTACACGGCATTGGATGGCGAAACCATTCAGTCTTACATCTTCCTGGCTTTTCAGGAAGATCTCGGGATCTGATAGATGATGCCCTTTGGCAATAAGTATTTGAGAACGTACGATGTCGATACCGGTTACTTCTTCTGTAACGGTATGTTCTACCTGGATACGAGGATTTACTTCAATGAAGTAAACTTTGTTCTGGCGGTCTACCAGGAACTCTACGGTACCTACGTTATTATATTTTACGGCGCGGGCTAACGCTAACGCATATCCGTATATTTCTTCTTTTGTTTCCTGTGGCAGATTGGGCGAAGGAGCAATTTCTACTACTTTCTGGAAACGGCGTTGCACGGAGCAATCCCTTTCGTAGAGGTGAACGATATTGCCATGATTGTCCCCCATCAATTGTACTTCAATGTGTTTGGGTTCTTCAATGAACTTTTCAATGAAGATGGTATCATTACCGAATGCTTTACCTGCTTCGCTTCTGGCTTCGGAGAATGCTTTTTCCAGCTGATCTTCCTGATGCACTACGCGCATACCACGGCCACCGCCACCGAATGCTGCTTTTAAGATGATGGGGAAGCCGATGCGTTTGGCTTCTGATTTCACGGTGGACAGTTCTTTAAGTTCTGCTTCACTGTCTTCGATCAATGGTACTCCTACCCTTCTGGCGAGTGTTTTGGCGGCTACTTTATCGCCGAGCTGATCCATTACTGAGGGA
The DNA here is from genome assembly GCF_009647655.1 of Chitinophaga sp. SYP-B3965. Lineage (GTDB taxonomy): Bacteria > Bacteroidota > Bacteroidia > Chitinophagales > Chitinophagaceae > Chitinophaga. The sequence continues at coordinate 1,360,783 of NZ_WJFD01000001.1, forward strand.
TCTGGGCCGACGAAAATGATACCTTCTTCTTTACATCTGCGAGCAAACTGAACGTTTTCACTGAGGAAGCCATAACCGGGGTGGATGGCGTCTACTTCCTGGGTTTTGGCCATATGGATAATGGCCTCTATATCCAGGTAAGGTTTAAGGGGTTCATCGTCTTTTCCGATCTGGTATGCTTCGTCCGCTTTATAGCGGTGTAGGGAGTAGCGGTCCTCATATGTGAAGATGGCTACGGTCCTGATCCGTAATTCCGATGCTGCTCTTAAAATCCTTACCGCGATCTCTCCGCGGTTTGCTACTAACAGCTTTTGTATTCTTTTTAGCGATGAATCCGACATAACTGTGGTTAAATGAGGCTTCAATATAACATTATTGCTAAAACTCAGCGGGCGTAAAAGTAGTAAAAGAATCAGGTTTTTTATTCGTTTATTTCTAAAATTAAGTGGATTTTAATTAATTTTCTTTAACCGATTTCGATTGGGGAGGTGTTTTCTACAAAAAAACCGCTCGTTCATCATATTATATTAAATTTCTATCGGATTTACGCTTTAGTATCAACAGAAATAATACCTGCAACACCGAATGCACAAGTATAAACACTAACGGGTTAAAAACACTGGATATGTTTATCATTCCAATTGCATGATAATTATTGTACAATACTACTGCCAGCAAACTTAATGGCATTACGAGGATATCCAGGAAGAAGATGATAATCCTATACAACCATCCTTCGTTGTTTAACTTTTTTAACGTTGCTGCATTCTGTACGCAGGCAGCAATGGAGAAAATGAAGATGAGCAGGATAAGTCCCAAAAAATCGACATGATCATTGTTGTACTGTACCGTAGAGAAATGATCTATGATCGGCCCCAGCAAATACAGGTACAAAATGGTGGATAGCATGAATAAAATTATTACTTCCAGTACTAATCTGATGTTTCCGCGCATTATATTAAATATTTGCACTAAGATATTGTTTATTTTTAGGCTATGTGGGAATCGAACATTAAGGGCTTCCGGATCTATTTGAAGAGTGAGCGCCATCTTGAGGCCAATACGGTGGAGGCTTATGAGCGGGATGTTAAACGGCTGACGGAATACCTGGTGGAGGTGAACAAACCTTTGCCTCCGGAAAAGGTTACGCTGGATGACCTTCAGGCTTGTGCCCAATGGATCGCAGCTTTGGGGATGACGCCAACTTCGCAGTCCAGGATCATTTCGGGGATCAAGGCTTTTTTTCGGTTCCTGCTCAACCAGGATATGATCAGGGAAGATCCGACCCAATTGCTGGAAGCGCCAAAAACGCGGCGCAAGCTGCCGGATTTTTTGAGTTTTGAGGAGATCGAAAGCATGATCGGCCAGATAGACTTAAGCAAATTGGAGGGTCACCGCAATAAAGCAATCCTTGAAACCATGTACAGTTGTGGATTGCGGGTGAGCGAAGCGGTATCTTTAAAGATCTCGCAGCTTAATTTTGATGAAGGGTATATCCGGGTAATTGGAAAGGGAAATAAAGAGCGGCTGATACCTATCGGGGAATCTGCCATCAAGTACATCTTATTATATTATAATGAAACCAGGAAAGGAATGCTGCCTAAAAAGGGCCAGGAAGATATCCTTTTCCTGAATCGCCGGGGCAGCATGCTCAGCCGGGTGATGATCTTCCTCATCATTAAGGACCTTGCTGCCAAAGCGGGTATCAATAAAACTATTTCACCGCATACCTTTCGTCATTCTTTTGCCACCCACTTAGTGGAAAATGGCGCCGACCTGAGGGCGGTACAGGCGATGCTGGGGCATGAAAGCATCACTACTACCGAAATCTACACGCATTTAGACAGGGAGTACCTCCGCGACACGCTCCAGCATTACCATCCAGGATTTTAGTCTTCTTAAGCTAATAGGGAGAAAAAGGAAAAAAACAGCTACCGTTGGAGGCTTGGCTGAGGGTGGTAGCTGTTTTTGTAGATATTGGGGCTTCCAACATTGGGCGAAGACCTACATTACATAGAGGTCTTTATAATGACTTTTTGTTTTGGTATTACTTATAAAATCATTGAACCATCCGGTTAGCCTGGGAGCTTTTTTCTCTCCTCCCGGCGGTTTAATGAACAGATTCAGTTTCGTACAGGGCGGTATCTGCTGCCTTTCCGGCTGTAACGCCATGTCTTTACTTTCACTCCAGATCAACTGGTTCTGGTCATATACCTTAAAATATACGTCCGGCCCTTTGCTATAACCTGCCCTATCGTCTCTTATAATGTACAGCAATCTGCTGCCACTAATATCTTTACGTGAAAAATTCAATTTATAACTTCCGCATTCATTGCTCAGGCACCAGCCCAGCAATTTATCGTTGTGGGCATTATATGCTTCCACTCTATAAGTACCAAGTCCCTGGTAGGTTTCATTATGTTTCACCATACCAGTGATCACCCAGGCTCCAAAATCTTCGCGGATCCTGCTCCACATGTCAGAAGGTATCACGTAGGCGAAGGCTGCGAGATACTTCTCTTTGGATCTTTTCCAATGGGGCACGAAGGTGCTCAGGTTGTACTGGATCCAATCCTGTTGGCCGTTGTGTTTACCGGGCACGCTGTTAAGGCATATATCCATTTCCAGCGGTTCGGTGAACAGATGGAGATCTTCCCAGCCAAGGCTGAAATTACCTCTTTCGTCGAGTGTCGATTCGGCCAACAGGCGTTCTGCTTTGGCTTGCACGTCCCTTTCAGACAGCTGCCTGAGATCTTTAAAAATGCCGCGCGCCAGGTCTTCACTGTTGTATTCGGCAACAGGTAAGTAAATCCTGATCCGCGCGTTTGCCAAGGGTTCAATACATTCTTCACTGATCAACGCAGAGATGTTTCCAATTAATAGATAACTCATAGCGACCACATTTTGGTTTTCCAGTTTTGGGGGTAACTTGTTTTCGTTTACTGGTTTCAGGGTAACCAGCCGACCCTCTGCATACTAACGAAACAAACATTGGTAGAAAGGCCCGAGTGCGTGTAAAATTTTTGGAATTAACACGGTTTCAACAACCCTCCTTTTCGTCCTCTTCACTGTTACAAAGTTTGAAAAGAATAATCTGCCAGTCAAGCGTTAAGACCCTATAAATACTGAATGCGTAGAAGTACGCATTTTGGAGGGAGAAACACGTAATCGAACATCCCATTGGGTAGCTTATCAGCTGGGGAAAACCGCAGCAGATATGATTTTGATTGATATTCAATGGCTCCCCGCAGGTTATCACTACAACTAATAGGGATTTTATATGTGAGAATTTGTAATAATTTTAGCCCCGATAACTATTTTTAACAGTTTAAATTGACACGCATGTCTAAATTTAACAAAGACGCCGGGAAGTTTATTTCCCTTATTCACGGCGCCAAGCTTACACAAGCTTACCGTATCGATCAGATCGATCGTAAAAAACACAAAGATCCGCTTTTGGCTGGTTTCTTCGGTCTGAACAAGGTTAATGAACTGCTGAACAAGAAAGAAGCCACCGGCCTCCGGATCTATTATGGCATGGACATTGACGGTGATGGCAAACGTGATAAAAAATTCGTACTGGTTGCAGTAGATGAAAATGGCAATGATATCCTGCCTTCGCAAGGAAATCAAGGCGCTAAAGATCAACCTGCTGATGATATCCTTGGTACAGATACTTATTGCCCTTTCGATTGCCCCAAAGCAAATCCTTTAAATTCAGATTCAGATAACGGATAAAGAACTAAATGCATCTTCATCATTATATCTTTTATTCCATGGTGGGGATCGAAGTATTACTTCTGATCCCCTTCTTTTTAAATTTCCGATTCCTTAATAAGGAAGAACGGGTGATCTTCGCATATGCTATCGCGAATGCCTTTATGGGCGTGGTATCGGATATCATAGCCAGGATCTATCATAATAATATGATCTTCATCACCGCGATGATGCTCGTTCAGTTTTTCATCCTCACGATCTTTTACATTAACGTCCTAAAACATCCCAAAGCCAAAAAGATCTTACAGATGATACTGGGTGCCACTTTTATTCTTTGTGTCGTAGATTTTGCGATACTGGAAGGCCCCTTCGTATTTAACTCCATTTTCATTTCGTTCCGCACCTTTGTGCTTATTATTTACGGTGTGATATTCTTCCTCCAGTTAATGAGGGATGAAAGTCTGATCGAACAATCTATTTACATCAATACCCTTCCTGCTTTCTGGTTTAATGCGGGCCTCTTTGTGAGCCTGTGCTGTTCCTTCCCGCTGGACCTTTGCTTTAATTTCCTCCAAAAGGGCCCTCCGGGTGAAGAACTGCTCTCTATTTTCAGGGTTACGGCTTCTTTAACATGGAGTGGAGGCATATTTCAGGCAATTCTTTTTTATATTGGGCTCTTAAAAATCAAAGGAGTCAGAAGATGAACACACTGCAATTAATATTAATAGGCACCATCGTTATGCTGAGCCTTGGTATTTTTGTTGTGGTAATGGTTGTATTACAGCAAAAGCAGGTGGTTCAGTATAAACTGAAGCTGAAGGATAAAGACCTTCAAATCCAGAAAGAACGACTGGTAGCTGTATTACAGGGGCAGGAAATTGAGCGCAAACGGATAGCGGAAGACCTCCACGATGAAGTGGGCGCGCAGTTATCCGTACTGAAACTCAACCTGAACCATCTTCAGCAGCTGGCCAGCAACGGAGAAGTGGAGCGGATCAAGGAAACCAAGGAATTTACAGACACCATCATACAACAACTACGGTTCATCTCCCAAAGCCTCCACCCTACCACCCTCGAAAATCTTGGCCTTAGCCATGCGCTGGATTCCTTCTCCAGCCTGATGAACAAGAACAAACAGATCCTGATCTCCTTCCGTACAGATGGTACCAGCTACCCGGTTGACCGGGAAAAGGCCCTGAACGTGTATCGCGTTGTGCAGGAACTGATCAATAATATCCTCAAACACGCGGAAGCCCATAACGTGCTGATCACGTATGAAAGCTCTCCCAGCCTGCTAACCGTTCGCATTGAAGACGACGGGAATAGCAAATTAATTAAGGATCTCACCGAATTCCGCAAAAAAACAGGACATTTAGGGTTGAAAAATATCGAAAGCCGCTTGAATATTATCGGCGGAAATATCAACTTTGTGGAAAATTTGCCAAAAGGCACTGTTGCTGAGATCCGGGTGGATAACTATCAGCCTGTTTTAGTAAGTTAAACTTATTCCGTTTATGCTACCGCCAATCAAAGTCGCCATTGCTGACGACCATAAAATATTCCGTAGTGGGGTGATCAATACGCTCACGCCCTATGCCAATATTAATGTGGTATTTGAAGCGGAAGACGGGGAACATCTCCTGGAGATCATGCAGGAACAACAACCTGATGTGATCCTGATGGACCTCAAGATGCCTAAAATGGATGGTATCCAGGCTACCATCAAAGTAAAAGAAAAATATCCCCAGGTAAAGGTGATCATCCTCACCATGTATGAAGACGACAACTTCATCGTTCACCTTGTAGAGAACGGCGCCAACGCTTACCTGCTCAAGAACAGTGAGCCGGAAGAGATCTACGAAGCTATCTGCACTACTTTTGATAAAGGTTTCTACTTCAATGAAAATGTAAACCTTGCCCTGCTTAAAAAGGTACTCCACAAAAACAAGCAACAATTCAAACCTACTTTCAAGAACGAAGTACAGCTCAGTGACCGGGAGCTGGAAGTACTGAAGCTCATTTGCAATGAATTCACTACGCAGGAAATTTCTGAGCAGATCTTCCTGAGCCCCCGTACTGTGGAAGGCCTTCGGCAGAAACTGCTGGAGAAACTTAACGTAAAAAACACTGTAGGCCTTGTACTCTATGCATTCCGGAATGGATTGATTGAATAGGTTTTCTTACATTCGCGCAGAATTCTTACCACCAAATAATAAACTATGAAACAATTTCTATCTGCTGTGGCGGTTTGCCTGCTAACTGCATCTGCTTCTATGGGCCAGGGTATTAAAACACCAGCGGCCAGTCCTACCCAAACTATCAAACAGCAATTTGCGCTTTCTGCTGTAGAAGTTACTTATTCCCGTCCGCTGGCTAAAGGGCGTACTATTATGGGCGACCTCGTACCTTATGACAAATTATGGCGTACTGGTGCTAACAATCCTACCAAGATCACTTTTGGTGAAGATGTTAAGCTGAATGGACAAGCTGTACCTGCTGGTTCTTATGCATTATATACTGTTCCTTCCAAAACTGGCTGGGAGATTATAATTAACGATGGCCTGAAGAACTGGGGTGTTGATGGTTACAAGAAAGAAAATGATCTGGTGCGGTTTCAGACGGAATCACAAAAATTGCCTTTCGCTGTTGAATCGTTCATGATCATGTTTGAGAATGTTCGTCCTACTGCGATGACGATGATGCTGGCCTGGGAGAAAACGCTTGTGCCTATTGAGATCACTGCTGATATTGATGGTAAAGTAATGGCGCAGATCGATAGTGCCATGGCGACTGAAAAGAAACCTTATTTCTCTGCGGCTTCCTATTATTATGACTCTGGTAAAGATCTGAAAAAGGCGTTGAGCTGGGCTGATGCTGCTACGAAAGAAGCGCCTAAGGCTTTCTACATTTTTCACCTGAAAGCTAAGATACAGGCTAGATTGGGTGATAAAGCGGGTGCGAAGGCTACTGCTTTGCAGTCTATTGCTTTGGCGAAGGAAGCGAAGAATGATGACTATGTGGCTTTGAATGAGAAGCTGATGGCTAATTTGTAGTTTGCTTACTGCGATAATTTTTTGAGAGGCTGGTCGTTTTGATCGGCCTCTTTTTTTATGTAGAGAGCTTGCCGCGCAGCAAAGGGCGGTGTTTTTTTTCTTTTTAGGGGTGGTTTTTTGTTTAAGGATGGGTGTTTTAGAAGAGGGATGTTTTTTCTCTTTGGGGAAGGATGATTTTGCCCGCTGCAGGGGGGAGTTTTTTTTCTTTTAAAGGGATGTTTTTTGTTTAAGGATGGGTGTTTTAGAAGAGGGCTGTGTTTTTTCTTTGAGGAAAGGATGATTTATTTAAAGAAATAGTATTTCAATTTTAAATAAAAAGTTTACCGCCCTTTGCAGCGCGGCAAACTTTTTCCTTTTTTATGGAATTGTGTTAATTTTCTTTGGTGCTATTAATTGCCACAGCCAGGCGAAGAGCATCACGAATGCACATCCAATCAGATTCAGCCATAGGAAAGAAACAATATCCAGCAGCCAAACAAGAACTACGCCTATTTCGGCCATGATTGCTCCCTGAAAAACGGCTGTGCCCCTGATCTTTTTCATGCCGAAGGCGACTACAAAAATACCTAATATGGTGCCATAGAATAAGGAGCCCAGGATGTTTACGGCTTCTATCAGGCTGCCTAAGTTTGTCGCAAACATGGCTACGGCTACGCTGAAAATACCCCAGCCTAACGTTATGTATTTGGACATCCGTAAGTTTTCTGCATCAGAGCAGTTGGGATTTATCAGGCGTTGATAGATGTCTACCATGGAACTGGATGCTAAGGAATTAAGAGCGCCGGCAATACTTCCCCAGGAAGCGAGGAAAATAATGGCGATCAACAATCCTACTAATCCTTTGGGGAGATTGTTCACTACGAAATGGAGGAAAATGTAGTTGGTATCATTGTCCTCTGCACCGGGTAAGGCTGTGCGGATCAGCTTTCGGGCGGAATCCCTTGTTTTCATGGACAAGGTATCTGCATCCTTCAACAACACCTGTAATTCGTTTATCTGTTTCTCGTTATCTGTTTCCAGGGCTGCTGCCATGGCTTTTACATGTGTTTCTTTTACAGTGAACAGGGAATCATATCGCGCTTCCTGTTCTGCCATTAAGGGTGCATATTTTGTGTTGTGCACCCTGTCCAGTTCGCCTTTATTAAAAGTGATAGGTGCTCTGAAATACAGGTAGAAAACAAATACCAATGCTCCTATCAGCATGATCAGGAATTGCATGGGTACTTTTACGAGACCGTTCATGAGCAGGCCTACCCTGCTTTCAGTTAAAGTTTTAGCAGTGAGGTAACGTCCTACCTGGCTTTGGTCTGTACCAAAATAAGAGAGTGCAAGGAAGAAACCTCCTATTACGCCGCTCCAAATGTTATATCGGTCTTTTAGATTGAAATCAGTTACGATCACATTCAGCTTTCCCATTTTACCGGATACATGCAGGGCTTCTGAAAAACCGATGTTGTCCGGCAGCAGTTTTACGACCATCCAGCCTGAAAGGAACATGCCCGTGAAGATGATGGCTAATTGCAGGGATTGTGTGTAGGATACGGCTTTGGTGCCACCGTACATAGTATAAAAGATCACCAGCCCACCCATTACAATATTGGTGTAATAGATGTTCCAGCCTAATAAAGAAGACAATATAATAGAAGGCGCATAGATACTGATACCAGTGGACAAACCGCGTTGTATGAGGAACAGGAAAGAGGTGAGCGTACGTGTTTTCAGGTCAAAACGTTTCTCCAGGAACTCGTATGCGGTGATCACTTTCAACCTGCTGAAAATGGGGACGAATGCTATACAGATCACGATCATGGCGAGCGGCAGCCCAAAGTAGTATTGCACGAAACGCATGCCATCTGCATATGCCTGGCCGGGAGCGGACAGGAAAGTGATGGCACTGGCCTGTGTACCCATGATAGAAAGCAACACGATATACCATGGCATGGTGCGGTTTCCCATGAAATAGCTGTCCATGTTCTTTTGTCCGCGGCTTTTCCAGACCCCGTATAAAATGATAGCAGTTAACGTGAAAACAAGTACGATCCAGTCCTGAAAACTCATGAATATGTTTTGGTGAACAGATAGAAAAAAATGATCAATGCCACGAGCCAGCCGGCAATAACCCAATACCAGGTGGACCAACGTGAAAATAAGGGTGGCTTCTCGTTTGATTCAGTCATGATCAATTCCTTTTAGATAAAAAAGCTCCGCTTAATAATCCTAAAGCAAGGCCTATCAATAATCCAACGCGTACGTTTTTCATCATGAAACCGAGCAGCAGTGCCAATCCGATACAGAAGAGCGCTGAGATCCTAAAACGGCTGAAGCTTTGATTACTCATAATTATTTCGATATCATGTTCACAAATAAACGGTATGCTCCTGGAACACCAGCTGGTAGCTGGCGGAAGAAGGCTAAACCGGTATATACGTATTTTCCTTTACCGTAGTTGGCTATAATTGTTGATCCATCCAGCGAACGTTCGCCGGGATCATTCATCTCTAATGGTTTCAGGTAGGCGCTGTTTACGCTGGCAGGGTAATATAATCCACGTTCCTGTATCCAGCCGTCAAAATCTTTTTGGCCGATTTCGTTTGGATAAGTGAATACTTTATCCTGTGGTAACAGGAATTTTACGGGAGCTGCTTCGTTTGTTGTCCTGTCGCGAGAGAGGCTGAAAGGGAAAGGGCCGAGCTGGTCTGTGGCCAGGTTGCCGCTTACGTTATATTGGATCAGCAATGTGCCGCCGTTCTTTACATAATCCAGTAAACGTGGCTGCCAGTAACGGAGACGATCTTGTGTGTTGTATGCGCGAACACCTGTGATGATGGCATCAAATTGTGCAAGGTCTCCCTGCATGATCTCTTTTTCTCCCAGCAGGCTTACTTCGTATCCTACCTGGCGTAATGATTCTGCTACTTTATCTCCTGCGCCTGGAATGTAACCGAGTTTGCGGCCATTGTATTTCAGGTTTACCGTAACGAGTCTTGCGCTGGCAGATGGGAAAATAGTGATGGAAGGAATATGATCATATTCGATGGTGGTCATGCTTTGCGTATACTCCTTTCCGTTAGTGGATACGGCTACGGTCATGGTATCTACGATATTCTGGCCGTTTATTTTTACGGGGGAAACATGGAATATTACTTCTGTTTCATCTCCTTTTCCTGTGAGGGAATATGGGATGGAAGCTTTATCTGCTTTGAACCCTGCTGGTAATTGCAAACTTACGGTACCACTCACATTGCTCTTCATGGAGTGGATCTTTACCGGAACAGTTTGTGGTTCTGTTTTGGTGAAGACGAACACCTGGTTGCTGAGTGATGCAATGACTGGTGGTGCTATCACCAGCGGACGGTATATTTCTCCTTTTACGGGATCTGTGAATTTATAAATGAAAGGTCTTTCTACTGCGATCACTTCATCTTCTACTTTTAAATAGAAAGTAGCGCTGAGGGCTGGGATGTTTTCCGGGTGGCCTATCAGGCTTTCGTCTTTTATGGTGTAGGTGCCGATCGGATGTGGCTCCTGCAGCCAGTAAGGTTGTGATATAGCTGTTTCTGCCGGGATGGCTACTGTTTTCTGGAAGGTGGTGAACTTGTTGTAAGCAAGTGGTTGCTGAATAGCGGTATCTTTTCCGTTGATGCTGATCTTTTCCAGCGTTACGGTTATGTTACTGCGGTTGATCAGCTGAAGATTGCTGCCCATTGTTTCACCGGGTACTACTTCTGCGGATGTGCTGAATGCTTCTGCCCAGATGCCTGCGCAGGCGAGGATCAGTTTATCTGTTTCGCGGAGTTTTAGTGTTTTCCAATAACCGTCCGGTAGTGCTTTGATCTTTTTGCGGATCTCCAACAGCTGTGGGATGGTGGCTGATGGGTTTTCCATGTTGTAATTTTTGCCGGCGGCGTTTACCAGTTCCTGGATGGCTTTTTGGTTTATACGGGGCCAGTCGGTTTGGATGCCATCCATCAGGCTGGTCTTTGGTTTATCTCCTTTGATGGTTTCGAAATATTCTATGGAAGTACCTCTGCTGGATGGAACGCCGAAGCCCTGGCTTTTATGCTGGGAGCGGCTTTCTGCGGCTATTTCTCCGAAACCTTTGCCAAGTAAAGGGTTATAGGCGCCGAGGTCCATTTTGAACTGATCTTCAGATGTGGTGTTGTTACCACCGAAATTGAAGGTGTTCCATAATATGCGTTTGGCTTGCCATACTTTTACTTTGCTGAGTTGTTCCGGGTATTTTGTTGGATCTGCTGCGGCATCAAATGCTTCTGCGGCTAATACTGCGGAGGCGGTGTGATGTCCATGGCCTGCGCGGCTGTCTGCAGGGAACCTGCAGATGATCACATCGGGCTGGAAGTTGCGGATGATCCAGACTACGTCTCCTAAGATCTTTTTGCGGTCCCAGATGGTGAAGGTTTCTTCCTGGTTTTTGGAGAAGCCAAAGTCGTTGGCGCGGGTGAAGAATTGTTCTGCTCCATCTATTCGTCTTGCTGCGAGGAGTTCTTGTGTGCGAATGAGGCCTAACTGTTCTGCTTGTTCGTTGCCGATCAGGTTTTGGCCGCCGTCTCCTCTTGTGAGGGAGAGGTAACCTGTGCGGTAGAGGCTTTCTTTTGAGAGGAAGCCTAGTAGTTTGGTGTTTTCGTCGTCCGGGTGGGCGGCGATATATAGTACGCTTCCTAGTGTGGCGAGTTTTTTGAGCTGGAGTTTGATCTCTGCAGCGTTTAGTGCCGGAGCGGTTTGAGCGGATGTTCGGATAGTGGCTGGCATTAGCAGGGATGCCAGTAGAATAAAGTTGCGGATATTTAACATGAAATAGCTTCCTGGTTTAAATCAAGTTGTCAAAAATAATCATTAATCTGGTGAACGGTGTACCGTTTGTGGATTTTCATCTTGGAGTTTGCCGCGCTGCAAAGGGCGGTTTTTCTTTCTTTTTGGGATGAGAGTGTTTTTTTCATTTAAAATTTGCCTCGCTGCAAAGGGCGGTTTTTTCTTCTTTTTTGGGATGAGAGTGTTTTTCATTTAAAGTTTGCCGCGCAGCAAAGGGCGGTTTTTCTTTCTTTTTTGGGATGAGAGTGTTTTTTCATTTAAAGTTTGCCGCGCTGCAAAAGGCGGTTTTTTCTTCTTTTTTGGGATGAGAGTGTTTTTTCATTTAAAGTTTGCCGCGCTGCAAAGGGCGGTTTTTCTTTCTTTTTTGGGATGAGAGTGTTTTTCATTTAAAGTTTGCCGCGCTGCAAAGGGCGGTTTTTTCTTCTTTTTGCGAGGAAATTTTTCTATTGCAAGAAGTTTTTTTCTTTTTAAGAGGCGGATGGCCTTTTTCATCTAAAACAAACTACATCCTCCCCAATAACCTTGCTCCTACACGGTTATCTTCGGAAACATTAGAAAGTACCACTACAGCTACACCCGTTTCTTCATCTACTCCAATAAATGAATGATATCCACCGGTTTGGCCATTGTGTACTACCCAGTGGCGGCCATCTCTGTTGGCTAAATGCCAGCCCAGGCCTACGCTGCTTTCTCCGGAAAAAGTTTGTATATGGGTTAGGGCTATCGCTTTTTCCAGCGTGGTGGGTTGTTTGCTCATGTTAGCCCTCGCATAAATGAGCATATCGTGCATCGTGGAACGGATACCTCCGGCACCTGCGATCTCCTGGAAGTCCCAGGGGCCCTGTGGGTCCAGTTCTTTTGTGTATCCTTGTGCAAAACGACTTTGCATAGACTCCGTGAGCTTGATCTTTGTGTCCTTCATTTGCAGTGGTAGCGTAATTTCTCTTTCCAGCAAAGTGGCATAATTCGTATTGGCATTACGTGCTAATAATGCTCCCAGCAGGCCTGCAGCTACGTTGGAATATTCGTATTTATCTCCCACCCTTCTCTGCGGTTTAAAATTCTTCACGAAGCGGAAGAGCTTTTCATTGGAATATTGGGCATAGGGATTTTTCATATCCAGAGCGCCCTGGAACATATTGGGCGCTAAACGCGGGAAGCCGGAGGAGTGATTACTGAGGGATACCATCGTTACCGGCGTGCCATCAAAAACAGGGGTAGGAACTGAATCCGGCAGGAATTTTCCAATGGGATCATCCAGCTTTACTTTACCACGGTTCACTTGCAGAGCCAATAGCGTACCGGTGAATGTTTTAGAGATAGAACCTATTTCAAATACGGTATTTTCATCGGGCAATTTGCCATTACCGCGAACGGTTTCGCCATAATTATAAATGGAAATATTCCCGTTCCTTATTATTCCTACAACGAGTCCTACACATTGATCCATGGCAAAGCTGGAACGGACAAGGGAATCCACCATCATATCCCGCGGTGTTCTTAGCGGATTATCAGTGGCTTGTGCAAAGCTGAGTATAGTGTAAAGGGATGCAAACCCTGTAAGGAGCATTTTTTTCATAGGTTATTTCTTAAACATAAAATATACGGCGCCTAATAACAGGGAAAAGGATACCAGGTAATTCCAGCGCAACGGCTCTTTCAGGAAAAAGATGGCAAATACACAAAATACAGAAAGGGTGATCACTTCCTGGATCATCTTTAACTGGAATCCGTTAAAACCTTCCATATAACCCAAACGGTTAGCCGGCACCATAAAACAGTATTCAAAAAAAGCAATCCCCCAACTGATCAGTACCACTTTCCATAAGGGCACATCGGTATGTTTCAGATGGCCGTACCAGGCAAAGGTCATAAATACGTTGGAGACGAGCAGTAATAAGATCGTACGCATGCAGCTAAACTAATCATTTTTTGCATTGTTCTCAAGCGAACATAAGATGACCGTAATCGAACACTTTATTATAAATATACATTTATATTCTATTCATATGCATATCACTCTTCTCTGGCATTCCCTTTGAAAAGGGATTATACCTAAATTCACCTTCATGATCCGTAATTACCTTCTGACTGCCTATAGAAATATCACGCGGCATAAATTGTTCACCTTCATCAACATATTCGGCCTTGCGTTGAGTATGAGTGTATGCATGAACGTTATTATCGGCATCAGTAAGGAAATGGATTACGATCAATTCCATCCGCATCCGGAACGCACTTATCGTGTGATCACGGAGATGAAAAACCCTGAAGGCAACAGCTGGAAACTGGCCAGTTCTCCCCTGCTTCTGCGGCAAGCGCTGCTCACTAATAATAGTGTGGCAGAAGAAGTAGTGCGAATATATCCTGCACTGAACGGCAAGGTAAGTGATGGTAACAAAACGATGAGCATCCATGGTGCTTTTACAGAACCTTCTTTCTTTAAAGTATTCGGATTTGAACTGGCGAAAGGGAATACGGCCACGGCCTTGCAATTACCTAACAGTGTTGTATTAAGCGACGAAGCGGCCACACGGTTCTTTGGTTCTGTGGACCCAATCGGGAAGATCATTTCTATAGAGAACGGTGGCGACTACCAGGTAACGGGTGTATTAAAACCTCAGCAGGAAAAGAGCCACATTGATTTTGATGCTTATGGTTCTGCCAGCAGTGTGGATGAAAAACCATTTACCTGGGATCCACAGAAAGCATATACTTATGTGATGCTGAAGGAACATGTAAATAAAAGTGCTTTGAAGACTGAACTGAACAGCATCGCTTCTGCACTTTATAAAAAGGAAGACCAGGGCAGTATTCACTTCCAGTTACAATCACTAGGAAGCATCACGCCGGCATGGGAGGAAACGTATAACAATATGCACAATGGCGGCACCTGGGCTAAACATATGGGCGCATTGGGTATTATGCTGATCATCCTTATCTCTGCCTGTTTTAATTATACAAATCTTTCCATTGCACGTTCTTTAACAAGGGCGAAGGAAATTGGTATTCGCAAAGTTTCCGGGGCTACGCGTAAACAGATCTTCGGACAATATATTTTTGAAGCGGTTTCTATTTCTCTTTTCGCATTAGGGACGGCTTACCTGATGCTTTTGCTCATGGCGCGTTTCAACTTGTTCAACAGTGGTTACGAAAACATTCATGCGGTGAGTGCCAGCTGGAAACTGATATTGGTGTTCCTGTGCTTTGGTGTATTTACCGGTTTGCTGGCTGGTACTTTACCAGCCTGGTTACTCTCTGCTTTCAAGCCGGTGCAGGTATTGAAAAGCATGCCCTCCTTCCGCATCTTCGGCAGGATGAACCTACGCAAAAGCCTGCTCGTATTTCAATTCGCCATTTCACTGATCATCACTATTTTCCTCACTGCCTTCTATCAGCAGTTTGCATTTATGGCGAAGGCGGACCCTGGTTTTACACCAGACCGTGTTGTGGCGGTGCAATTGCAGGGAAACAAAGAAACTTTACTGGCGCAGGAATTGAGTGCTATCAGTGGTGTGGAGACTGTTGCAGCAACTTCCGGCAACTTTGGAAGATATACCAGCGGACGTTTCCCGCTTGCTACACACAAAGAACAGGAACAGCTGCAGGTGGATTACTATCATGCAGATGCGGCATTCATTTCCATGATGGGACTCAGTTTCGTAGAGGGTAATAATTTTAATGGACAAAGGGCTACACAACAGATCATCTTAAATCAGAAAGCTGCGGAAAAACTGAAAGCGAAAGCTGGTCAGCTCATCTGGATGAATGATTCCCTTCAGGTAGAAGTAGCAGGCATTGTAAAGGACTTTCATTTTGAAAACTTAGGCAAAATGATAGCGCCACTGGCATTCCTTCCTTCCCCTGGCAATTACAACACATTAGATCTGAAAGTGAATACGGATAATAAAGAAGCGCTGAATAAACAGATCACTGCGGTATGGAATAAATTATATCCCGGTCAGCCTTTACAGATCTCCTGGCTGAAAGAAGAATTGTTTAAAGGCAATTCAAACCTGAGTGATGTTTCCTTCTTAGGTTTCCTGGCTGCAATGACCATCATTATTGCTGCGATGGGATTGCTGGCATTGGTGATCTATAATACAGCGGTACGGAGGAAAGAAATTGGTGTAAGGAAAGTAATGGGCGCCAGTATTAGCAGTATTATCACCCTGCTCTCGCGTGGTTTCCTGAAACTGATCCTGATAGCGGCTTGTATAGCTCTACCTGTCGGTTACTTTGCGAGCCAGTTCTTCCTGCAGAACTTTGCGATGCGGATCAGTTTCGGCATGGGTAGTTTGCTGATCAGCCTGGCTGTGTTGCTGCTGATAGGTTTACTCACGATCGTATCACAAACCTGGCGGGCTGCCAGGGTGAACCCTGTAGAGAGTTTGAAGAATGATTAATTGAAAACCGGTTCTTTCCGGGCAAGGAGATATAACACTGCCATCCGTGTAGCTACACCGTTTTCCACCTGGTCCAGGATAATGGACTGGCCGGAATCTGCCACATCTGAACTTAACTCTACTCCCCTGTTGATGGGCCCCGGGTGCATGATCACGATCTCTTTCTGGAGACTGTCCAGCAGCGCGCGGTTCACACCATAAGCCAGGGAATATTCCCTTAAGGAGGAGAATAAAGGCATGTTCTGCCTTTCCAGCTGAATGCGCAGTACGTTTGCCACATCGCACCAGGCCAGGGCCTCGCGGATGTCGTAACTAACGTTCACGTCTAATGCTTTGGCAATGTGTTTGGGTATGAGTGTGGGAGGCCCTACCACGGTTACTTCTGCGCCCAGTTTCTTGAGGCAGTAGATATTGGAGAGTGCTACACGGGAATGCATGATGTCGCCACAGATGGCTACCTTCTTGCCTTCCACGCTGCCGAGCCTTTCCCTGATAGAGAAAGCATCCAGCAGTGCCTGCGTGGGATGTTCGTTGATACCGTCTCCGGCATTTACGATGGGCACATTAATATGTTTACTCAGGAAGTGAGGAGCCCCTGTTGCGGAATGCCGCATCACCACCATATCCACTTTCATGGACAGGATGTTGTTGACGGTATCTATCAGTGTTTCCCCTTTGGATACCGAAGAACCGGATGCGGAGAAGTTCACCACATCAGCGCCCAGCCTTTTCTCCGCCAGCTCAAAAGAGATGCGGGTACGGGTGGAATTCTCAAAGAAAACATTGACGATAGTGGTATCCCGAAGTGTGGGAACCTTCTTAATAGGACGTTGCAAAACCTCCTTTAATTGATCTGCTGTTTGGAAGATTAGCTCTATATCCTGACGCGTCAGATCGCGTATACCTAGTAGATGTTTAACAGATAATGACATTCTAAGGTGCAAATATAAGAGGTTTAGGCAATCAACACAACTTCGTCTTTTCCATCCCGTTCTTTCCACAACACTTTTACGCGTTCTGTTATGATAGCATCGATGGTTCTTCCGGTGTAATCAGACTGGATGGGAAGCTCTCGGCTGAACCTCCTGTCTATCAGTACAAGCAGCTCCACGGCGGCCGGGCGGCCAAAATCCAGCATGGCATCCATGGCGGAACGGATGGTTCTGCCGGTGTACAACACGTCGTCTATCAACACCACCCGCTTTTTTTCTATGGAAAAATTAATATCTGTTTCGTTGGGCGCCTGGAGCCCTTTCTCACTTTTATAGTCATCCCGGTAAAAGGTAATGTCCAGTTTGCCGTAGGCAATATGGGTATCGGGAAGCAGCTTTTTCAGATTATGGTAGATCCTGTCAGACAAATAGATCCCTCTTGGCTGCAAGCCAATGAGCACCGTGTCCTTGAATCCAAGGTGGTTCTCTATCAGCTGGTGACTAAGCCGGTCGATGGTAATCGCTAATTGCCGATCTGTCAAAATAGATTTCAAAACAAAAGTGTTTAAGCATCAAAAATAAGGATTAATGGGCCAGATTAAAAACTCTGATTTAAAAGGAACTTATCTAACGCATAGTCATTTAACTTTATATTAAGATTTGGCTAGTTATACTTGTAGAGACAATATTCCTCATAACCCAATTCTCAATTATGAAAAAATTTTACGGAACCATGTTTGCGGCAGCTTTATGTTCAAGTGCCAGTTTATTTGCGCAGGATGCGCCGGCTAAGAAATACTTCATTGGAGGAAGTATAGGATTTAACAGCACAACGCAGGAAAATACGGTCAATACAGTTCCTCCCGGTACTGGTACACCATCTTCTTATGTTACAACTAAAGGCACCAACACTACGTACAGCATTACCCCGGAGTTTGGTTTTTACATCAGGAAGAACACTGCACTGGGTATTAAGTTAGGCTATAGCCATTCAGGTGGAGATAATCTCTACACTTCAAATAGTTATACCGCCTCTCCATTTGTTCGTTTTATTGTTCCTATCGGGAGCAGCCGTTTCTCTGTGTATAACGACCTTGGCATTTCAGCAGGGTATAGCGAAAACGGGGAAAGCATGTCCAGCGGATTCGCTGGTGATGCAAAAACTATCAACCTGGGCGCTTTTTACGAACCCGGGATCCAGTTCAGGTTAAAGAATAACATTAACCTCATGGCTACCCTGGGTAATTTATTTAATTACAATTATTACGAGAAAACGATAAGGGCGCAAAGCGATCGTTTCGTTAAAACAAGGAACTCTGGCCATAATGTGGGTATCAATAGCGACTTCTTTGCTTTCAACTCCTTCAGGCTCGGTGTAAATCTCCTGTTTTAACATTTCTGAATGATCCCGGTTTTGTAGCTTTGATATATCTAATATCAAACATCATGAAATTCATAAAAACCATGCTCCTTACCCTGGCAATATTTGGCTTTGGCGCTTCTGCCAAATCACAGATCAAGAACGGTGAAAAGATCCCTGATTTTGAATTGAAAGATCAAAATGGGGCTAACTTCAAATTGTCTTCAGCATTGGCGAAGGGTCCGGTGGTGATCTACTTCTATCCGAAGGATGATACCCCGGGTTGTACAAAAGAAGCCTGTTCTTTCCGTGATTCTTTTGCAGAGTTCACAGATAAAGGTGTGCAGGTAGTTGGGATCAGTTCAGACAATGTAGCGTCTCATAAGAAGTTTGCTGAAAAATATCATCTGCCTTTTACTTTACTCAGTGATGAGAAAGGTGCCGTACGGAAGTTATTTGGTGTGCCCAAAACCATGATGATGCCGGGCCGTGTTAGTTATGTTTTGGACAAGAGTGGTACAGTTGTACATCAGTTCAATTCGATGACGCAGGCCACGCAACATGTGGAGGAAGCCATTGCAGCGATTAAGAAAATTTAAAAAAAGGCGCCCTGTAAAAAGGGCGCCTTTTTTTTGCTTGGCTTAAACCATTTAATTAAAAGAATGTCCAACACCTGATGAAAAAAGCCCTATTGTTATTTGCCATTGGTATCTTCCCGATAGAAACCACTATTGCACAGGACCGGCCTAATGTTATCGTTATCCTGGCTGATGATCTTGGGTTTGCTGATCTGGGATGTTATGGCAGTGAAATTCCAACACCCAATCTGGATGCCCTTGCTAAAAAAGGTATCCGGTTCACCAACTTTTACAATACAGCACGCTGTTGTCCTTCCCGGGCCGCTTTGCTCACCGGCATATATCCACACCAGGCTGGTGTGGGGCATATGATGGAAGATAAAGGTCCGGAGCACCCGGCTTACCGGGGCCGGTTGAATAACAACACGGTCACTATTGGTGAAGTAATGAAGAACGCAGGGTATTTTACTGCGATGGCCGGGAAATGGCATGTAGGCTTGCAGCAGGGCGTGGTACCCTGGAAACGTGGTTTTGACAGATCGCTCTGTGCGCCAGCCGGAGGTTTTTATTATGGCGACCATCCGAATGCAAAACTTTTTTATAACGGTATCCTTTTGGCTAAAAGAAGTTCTTTACTACCTAAAGACTGGTATAGCACAGATCTATGGTCCCAATACAGTCTAAAGTTTATAGATGGGGCGTTACAGGAAAAAAAGCCTTTTATGCTTTACCTGGCATATAATGCACCTCATTTCCCCTTGCAGGCACCCCTCGATGAAATTGAAAAATTCAAAAAGAAATACATGGAGGGATGGAAAAAATTACGAGAGCAGCGATACAAGAAACAGCTCAAACTTGGATTGCTCGATCCCTCAGCGAAACTGACACCATTTAATCCAAATGTTCCTGACTGGGATCAGCTGAGCCAGCAGGATAAAGAAAAATTTGATCACATCATGGCCATCTATGCTGCAGTAGTGTCGCATATGGATAAGAGCATCGGAGATCTGGTAGCGGGTTTGAAAAAGAGAAAAGTTTTTGATAATACGGTCATCCTCTTTGTTTCAGACAATGGTGGCAATGCAGAGCCTGGGCCGGAAGCAAAATACGACGGCGCCATACCCGGTTCTTCTCAATCCAGTGTGTTCCTGGGGCAAGGATGGGCTGAGGCTTGCTGTACACCGTTCTGGGGATATAAACACCAAACACACGAAGGTGGCATTTCCTCCCCTTGTATTATTTCCTGGCCGGCAGGGATACCGGCTTCCAAAAATGGTACTTTTGAACGGCAGCCGGCTCATATTACCGATATCATGGCCACATTGGTTGATCTGGGTAAAACGCAATACCCTTCTACATTTGGAGGTAATTCCATTCCTCCTTTGGAAGGCACCAGTATCGTACCTGCCTTTACAGGCGGAAAGATAAAAAGAACAAACCCCATTTTCTGGGAACATGAAGGAAACAAGGCTATACTGGATGGTAAGTGGAAACTGGTTGCCGAGCATACAGAACAATGGCAGTTGTATGATATTGAGAATGACCGTTCAGAATTGCATGATCTTTCTGCTGAGCAGCCAGAGATAACGGGCAGATTGAAAAGCGAATACGAAAGCTGGTATCAGAAGGTACAGGCAGAGCCATTTAAGAGAACATTTAAATGGTTCTATAATTATAAAGATGCCAAGGCAGCACTATAAAAAAAAGGTTGTATCAAACGATACAACCTTTTTTTTATTTATCTAAGCTTCCTGTAAAAAAGGATACCTGTAATCTGTTGGTGGAACCAGTGTTTCTTTCACTGTTCTCGCACTTAACCAACGATAAAGGTTCAACTGAGAACCAGCTTTATCATTAGTTCCGGAAGCGCGGGCGCCGCCGAATGGTTGCTGGCCTACTACAGCACCGGTTGGTTTATCATTCAGGTAGAAGTTACCTGCTGCGTTCACCAGTTTTTTAGCAGCCAGTTCCAGTGCATAACGGTCCTGTGCCAATACAGCTCCTGTAAGTGCATAGGTACTGGTACTGTCTACCAGGGCCAATGCTTCTTCATATTTCTCTGCATCGTAAACGTATACAGTGAGTACTGGTCCAAAGATCTCTTCACACATGGTAGTGTATAAAGGATCTGTTGTTTCTATCACAGTGGGTTCAATGAAGTAACCTTCTGTTTTATTATAGTTACCGCCGGCAATGATCTTTGCCTTTTCATCTTTCTTCGCGTTATCAATGTAAGTAGCGATCTTATCAAAAGAACGCTCATCGATCACGGCATTGATGAAGTTGGAGAAATCTTCTGTAGTACCCATTTTCATGGTCTTCAGGGTAGCAGCGAGTTTGGTTTTGATCTCTTCTGCAATGTTGCTGGGCAGGTATGCGCGGGAAGCAGCAGAGCATTTCTGACCCTGGTACTCAAAGGCGCCTCTTGCCAGTGCAGTTACTACTGCATCTACATTAGCAGACTTGTGTGCGATCACAAAATCCTTACCACCGGTTTCTCCTACTATGCGTGGGTATGTTTTGTATTTGTGAATGTTGTTGCCGATGGTTTTCCACATGGTTTGGAATACACCGGTAGAACCTGTGAAGTGAATGCCTGCAAAGTCTGCATGAGCAAAACACACCTCGCCGATAGTGGGTCCGTCTGCATAAACAAGATTGATCACACCATCCGGTAAACCGGCTTCGATGAGGACCTTCATGAAAAGGCTTGCGTGAAACACTTGTGTATTAGCGGGTTTCCATACTACAACATTACCGCACATGGCAGCAGAAGTAGGCAGGTTACCACCGATAGCGGAGAAGTTGAAAGGTGTTACTGCCAGTACGAAACCTTCCAGTGGACGGTATTCCAGGCGATTGTGCACACCGGGAGAACTGATAGGTTGCTGACGATAGATCTCTGTGAGATAATGCACGTTGAAGCGCAGGAAGTCGATGAGTTCACAGGCGCTGTCGATTTCTGCCTGGTAAGCACTTTTGCTCTGACCTAACATGGTAGCGGCATTGGTATGCGCGCGATATTTGGTGGCGAGTAATTCAGCTGCTTTCAGGAAGATGGCGGCACGATGTTCCCATGGTGTATCTGCCCATTGCTGGCGTGCGGCCAGTGCGGCGTTGATGGCATCTGTAACATGACTGGCATTACCGGAATGGAAATGACCGAGTTTATGTTTGATCTCATGTGGCGGGCGAATGTCTACCGTTTTACCGGTACGTACTTCTTTACCGCCGATGTACATGGGGATGTCCTGCTCAACAGCTTTGTATGCGGCCAGTTGTTTTTTCAATGCGGCTCTTTCCGGGGATCCCGGAGCAAAGCTCATAACCGGTTCATTGCTTGGTGCTGCAAAGTCAAAATAAGCATTATGCATGGCTTAGATTGTTGTTGTGTTGTTATACAATATGGTTGGTGATGGGTATTCCAATCAACCTTTCTCTTCTTCTTTCTGCATCATCAGGTATGCCTTGATGAATCCATCCAGTTCACCATCCATTACAGGGCCGATGTTCCCTACTTCATGTTCAGTGCGGTGATCTTTGATCATTTTGTATGGGTGGAAAACGTAAGAGCGGATCTGTGAGCCCCACTCGATCTTGCGTTTATTTGCATTCGAGGCGTTCTTCAGTTCTTCGCGTTTGCGGATCTCTTCTTCATACAACCTGGATTTCAACATGGTGAGCGCCTTTGTACGGTTCTCTCCTTGCGTACGTGCCTGCTGACATTCGATGATAATACCGGAAGGAATGTGTTTCAAACGAACAGCGGTTTCCACCTTGTTCACGTTCTGACCACCTTTACCACCTGAACGGTAAAATTCCCATTCCAGATCGGCCGGGTTTACGGCTACTTCTATGGTATCATCTACGAGCGGGTATACAAATACGGAAGCAAAGGAAGTATGACGGCGGGCATTGGAGTCAAATGGAGAAATGCGCACCAGGCGGTGAACACCACTTTCTGCTTTTAACAGTCCGTAGGCAAAATCCCCGTCAAATTCCAGTGTAGCGGATTTGATCCCTGCACCGTCACCATATTGCACATCGATCTCACTCACTTTCCAGCCTTGCTTTTCCCCGTACATGCGATACATGCGGAGGAGTATTTCAGCCCAGTCCTGGCTTTCCGTACCACCGGCTCCGGAATTGATGGTGAGAACGGCCGGCATTTCATCTTCCGGCTGGTTCAGGGTACTCTTGAATTCCAGTTCATCCAATGCCGCAGTGGCATTATCATAAGCTGCTTTCACTTCTTCCTCTGTTGCTTCGCCTTCCTTTTGAAATTCCAGCAATACGGCGCTGTCTTCAATTGCGTCCTTTACTTGTTGGTAAAGGTCCACCCAGAATTTGCTAACTTTAATTTCTTTCAGGATAGCAGTTGCCCGTTCGTTATCATCCCAGAATCCGGGCGCGAGGGTCATCTGCTTATCATTTTCTATTTTGTCTATGCGGTCCTGTACGTTAAAGAAAACCTCCCAGGACGTACAGACGGTCCCTCATAGCCTTCAATTGTTCTATTGTCATAAGTCCGCAAAGATAAATTAATATTCAGTAAATACGAAACAGCAATATCGCTGAATTATGGTTAGATTTTTGCGGAGCAAGTTTAAACCCAGATCACTATGGAAACTCGTCAGAGCATTGCCCACTACCGGCAGCAAACTATCTTCAACATAGTAGCCCTGCTTATAGTGATCGGCGTGAACGCCATGGCCAATGTATCAAGACTGAACGGTAAAACCACCGGTCAGATCTCTGATGAATACCCTAATCTCTTTGTTCCTGCCGGCATCACCTTTTCCATCTGGCCCCTCATTTACCTTGGCCTGCTGGGTTTTGCCGCTTACCAATACTGGATCGCTTTTTCCAAAGGACATGAAATAGAACTACAGGCTTTTATCGTGCGGATGAAAGGATGGTTCCTGCTGAATTGCCTCGGCAATGCCTGCTGGCTTTTTGCCTGGCATTACGGAACGGTCTTCCTTTCCTTTTGCTGCATGCTGGTGATCCTGGCCAGCCTGATCGTGATCCACCGCAAATTCCAGATTGCCCATCCTGGCGCATTCCTGCGGGAAAAACTGTTTATACATTTCCCCTTCGGCATCTATTTAGGATGGATCAGTATTGCCACCATCGCTAACTTTACGGCTTTGCTGGTGGCCTGGGGAGTTCCCTTCCCACAAGTTGCCTGGACGGTGACAATGATGGGTATAGGCGCCCTGCTGGCTGTATTGATGGTATTCCGCTACAATAATATCTACTATGGCCTGGTCTGCATCTGGGGTTTCTATGGCATTATCCTGAAAAGAGAGGCCATCGGGGGACGGGAATGCGCGCCCATCGTGGCAATGGGTACCATTGTGATTGCAGTGATCGCCCTATCCATCCTCATGCAGTTAGTTAGAAAAAAGATCACTATATAACTTATTTTTGTCCTACTAATTTAATCTGAAAGTATGTTCCCATCAGTACACCCTACTGCTACCAAAGCCTGGCAACAGTTACAAAAGCACGCAGCAGACATGAAGCAAACGCATATGCGTGCCCTCTTTGCTGCAGACCCGCAACGCTTCCAATCCTTCTCACTACAGTTTGAAGATATCCTGTTCGACTATTCCAAGAACATCCTGAATGCCGAAAGCCTGCAGCACCTGCTGGAGCTGGCCAGGGAATGTAAACTGCAAGAGGCTATCAAAGCCATGTTCAATGGAGAGAAGATCAATGCTACTGAACAGCGGGCTGTGCTGCATACCGCACTGCGCAATGTTTCCGGCCAGCCGGTATTGCTGGATGGTAAAGACGTAATGCCGGATGTGAACGCTGTTCTTTCCCAAATGGAAGATTGCTGCGCCCGCATACATTCCGGGGCATGGAAAGGGTTTTCGGGTAAACGTATCCGTTATATCGTGAACATCGGCATCGGTGGCTCTGACCTTGGGCCGGTAATGGTGACGGAAGCCCTCCGCCCCTACTGGGTACCAGGCATTC
Organism: Chitinophaga sp. SYP-B3965; assembly: GCF_009647655.1. GTDB lineage: Bacteria > Bacteroidota > Bacteroidia > Chitinophagales > Chitinophagaceae > Chitinophaga. Next base: position 1,385,647 of record NZ_WJFD01000001.1, read on the forward strand.
AAACGTATTTTGTGTCGAATGTAGACGGTACGCATATTGCTGAAACACTGAAAAAAGTAACGGCTGATGAAACTTTGTTCCTCATCGCTTCCAAAACCTTTACTACACAGGAAACGATGACCAATGCGCATTCTGCGCGTACCTGGTTCCTGGAGAATGGCGGTACGGAAAAGGATATTGCCCTGCATTTTGCGGCGCTTTCTACCAATGAGAAATCTGTGAAGGAATTTGGTATTGATCCTAAGAACATGTTTGCGTTCTGGGATTGGGTTGGCGGGCGTTACTCCCTCTGGTCCGCTATCGGACTTTCTATTGCACTGACCATCGGGTATAAGAACTTCTATGAATTGCTGGCGGGTGCGCATGCTACTGATGAGCATTTTCAAACTACACCGCTGGAGAAGAATATTCCTGTGATCATGGCGCTGATCGGCCTCTGGTATGGTAATTTCTTTGACGCGGCTTCTGAAGCGATCCTTCCTTACGATCAATATATGCACCGCTTTGCTGCTTATTTCCAACAGGGGAATATGGAAAGCAATGGCAAAAACGTAGACAGGAACGGGAAACCGGTGTCCATCCAAACGGGGCCTGTTGTTTGGGGAGAGCCTGGTACCAATGGGCAGCATGCTTTTTATCAGCTGATCCATCAGGGTACCAAAATGATCCCCTGCGATTTTATTGCACCGGCGATCAGTCATAATCCACTGGGGGATCATCATCCTAAGTTGTTGTCTAACTTCTTTGCACAAACGGAGGCGTTGATGAATGGGAAAACGGTGGAGGAAGTGAAAGCGGAAGGTACTGCGGAGGAGTTGGTGCCTTTTAAAGTGTTTACGGGTAACAGGCCTACGAATTCTTTCCTTATTTCACAGATTACGCCCCGGTCCCTTGGAGCGCTGATTGCTTTGTATGAGCATAAGATCTTTGTGCAGGGGGTGATATGGAATATTTACACGTTTGATCAGTGGGGTGTGGAATTAGGGAAACAATTGGCGAATAAGATCCTGCCTGAGTTGAAAGATGATGCGGCGGTTACTTCGCATGATAGTTCAACAAATGGGCTGATCAATGCTTATAAGAAATTGAGAGGGTAAGTTTTCAAATTATAAATAAAAAGCCCTGCCTGCATGGCGGGGCTTTTTATTTTATGCAGCTTGCTGAGGGTTTGCCGCGCTGGAAAGGGCGGAGTTTTATACTTTTTGGGGGAGGATGTTTTTTAATCAGAAAGTTTCTTTTCAATTAAGGTTTAAGTTATAAATAAAGAACCCCGCCGTATGGCGGGGCTCTTTATTTTATGAAACTTGCTGAGGGTTTGCCGCGCTGGAAAGGGCGGAGTTTTATGTCTTTTTTGGGAGGATGTTCTTTAATCAGAAAGCTTCTTTTCAATTAAGGTTTAAATTATAAATAAAGAACCCCGCCTACGGCGGGGCTCTTTATTTTATGAAACTTGCTGAGGGTTTGCCGCGCTGGAAAGGGCGGAGTTTTATATCTTTTTTGGGAGGATGTTTTTTAATCAGAAAGCTTCTTTTCAATTAAGGTTTAAATTATAAATAAAGCCCCCGCCATACGGCGGGGGCTTTATTTTATGGAGGAATGTTTTTTAATCAGGAGGCTTCCTTTCAATCAAGTCTTAAATTATAAACAAAGAACCCCGCCGTATGGCGGGGCTCTTTGTTTTATAGAGGAAATGCCTTTTAATCAGGAGCTTTTTATTTAACGAGGGCTTAATAAAATTAATCCAACGCCTCCCCCCTTTCCAATTTCTCAATATTACTCTTCGTATCCTGGTTAGGCTCCAGGCCCTTCAGCTTTTCAAAAGCGGCAGCAATAGCGGGAGACCAATTCTCTTTGCCCCACTTGCTCAATACACGCAGTGAAAAATTACGATGTCTTGTTACTTTGCTGTTCAGCGTTGCTAAAAGAATAGGCTCTCCTTTTGCAGGATATCTTTCTAAAAATGGCAGGATGAAATCCAGGCCCTGGAATTTTGTGAAATTGGTGCCAAGGCCTAACAGATCTTCAGGGCCGGTGGCTAATTCTTCCAGTGGAATGGTTTTAATGGCGAGGTCTATTATTTCATCTGTATGAATATCGGTGTATTCATTGATCACATCATACCAGAGCGATCCTTCATGCGGACTGGCCTGCAGTTTCTTCCAGTAAACATCCCACACATCCAGCCCCAGCAGCCTGGCAGCCTGTTTCCCGCTCCAGTAAGTAGTATTATCTGTACTGTTTAACGCTGCCCATGTTTTTTCTTCCCAATCCACCCTGTGTAGGATGGAGGAAATATCTATCAGGCAATTGGAAAGGATGTCCTGTGTCCATCCATTCTCTGCATGGTCCGTCATATCATCCTGGATATCCTGCAGCAGGTTAAAGATGCTGCTGAGTACAATATAATCTCCTACTTCCGTTGCATGTTCCTGGGAGTGCCTTGCATACTGTTCAATGGTGATGGAAGCAGATTCGTAATTGGAAATGTCTTCTGCAGGGCCTCCTGATATCAGTGCTTCTATGATCTCGCCTGCGGCTACATATAATGCTCTGTCTATTTTTGGAAGGGAAAGTTTTTCATCCAGTTCGCCATGCACCGCACAGGTATAGGCGAGGTATTCATACATGATATCATTCTTATACCCTTCCAGCAGCAGCCAGTCTTTGATAGCAGGCAGGGTTACCATGCTTGCCAGCCTGTCCACGGCCTGGATCTTCCCCCATCCGTTCACTTTCTTAGCCAGTTCCCACAGATCGCCTTCGGGATCGTCGGACAGGTTGATGATGGCAATAGTGGTGTAAAGGGTAAATTCATCATGCAGCCCAAGGGTTTTTATTTCATCCAGCACACTTTCCCGCTGGCATACACCCAGTATGGCAATACCAAATTTTACCGCATTCCGGTTGGTGGCTTTGAATGACAGGTCCTGTGCGTAAGGGAATAAGTAAGGTTCAATAGGAACACCTAGTTTGCCCATTTCTTCCAGGACGGGATCAATGAGGCTCACAATGTTTTCATTCGCCGCGATCAGTTCATATATTTTCAGATCGCTTTTCTTATCCCCGTATTGTGCAAATCGTTTTATGATAGTAGACAGCTCATTGATCTGAGCGGTGGTTTCTTCTGATTCACTGTTATTAAAGAGGGTATCACTTAATCCGGCTGCAAAGCGGAGATCGTTCTCCCCGTTCTTCTCATCGGGCAGTTCTTCTGCAGATTCTTTCAGCTTTCCCGTGGTATCTATGTTATTACTAATAAACTGGTAAATGGAGTTTTCATTGCGCCATTCCTCCGTTGCAGGCTCTTCATCCGTATTAAATATATTCTTTATCCAATCCCTCATACATGGTGTTTATACCCAAATATAATGGCAGTATTTCGATTAAAATAATTATTTGGTTAACGACCTTTTCCGTATTGCGTAACTCTTTTTCCCGAATGCGTAATAAGCAGAAATTTATCAATCCTACCTTCGCCGGACAATCAATAAAATGCGAAAGATCTTCTGGCTAACAATCTGCATCATGCGGACCGGGGCTTTGTTTGCCCAAACGGATTCAGTGAGCAGCAGTAAGGACCTGCAGGAGGTGGTAGTAACTGCCACCCGTAACGAGCAGCTGGTGAATAAAGTACCTATTCCTGTTACCATTATCAATAAACAACAGCTGCAACGCATGGGCGCAGTATTACTGCAGCAGGTGCTGGCAGAGCAAACGGGTTTGTTCATCACTTCCAACCATGGTACTGGCGTACAAATGCAGGGCCTGGAATCTCAATACACCCTGATCCTGCTGGATGGCGAACCCCTCGTTGGCCGCACTGCAGGCACTTTGGACCTCTCCCGCATCATGGTCAGCAATATTGAAAGGATAGAGATCATCAAAGGCCCCGTTTCCTCTTTATATGGCAGTGATGCACTGGCTGGTGTGATCAATATCATCACCAGGGGGCAGCAGAAAGAGGCCTACAGCAGCATCGGCGGCAGGTATGGTTCTAACAACACTTATAATATAGACGGAGAAACAAGGATGCCTTATCAGAAAGGGATGTTCACCGCCAATGCCGGATACATGCATAGTGGCGGTTATACATTGGGCAGTGGGAACAACACACCTACCATTGCTCCTTTTAAGGCCATCACTTTACAATCCAGCTGGCAGCAGCAATGGACTGATAAATGGCAAACTGTTCTCAATGGCAGGTATTACCAACAGCGGTACGACAGCTATTTCCAGGATGCCAGCGGTACGGTGGATGACATCGGCAAAGAAAAAGACGCCAATCTTTCCATCAACCTGAAGAATACGCCCAATAAGCGTTTTACACAGGTATTCCGGATGTATTACTCTTATTATAATACAAAGGAAGATATGGTCTACCGGCAGAATAAAAATGTGTATGATGCTTCTTTCTTCACACAACAATACCTGAAACCGGAATACCAGCTGGACTGGCAACTGCATGAAAAACATCAGCTCACAGCGGGTGCCGGTTATGTGCATGAATCTGTGGAAGCTACCCGTTACGATGATAAAATGGCTTTTAACACGGGGTATGTTTTCCTGCAGGAGAACTGGAAACCGGCAGACAAATGGAACATCCTCTTAGGTGGCCGTTTTGATCTGCATAATCAATACCCTTCTCAGTTCAGTCCTAAAATATCACTGTCTTATCAGTTCCTTCCACAGTGGCGGGTATTGGGTTCTGCAGGCCGTGGATACAGAGCGCCGGACTTCCGGCAACTCTACCTGCATTTTAATAATGCTGCTGTGGGTTACACCGTGGCGGGTACCAAACTGGCCAAACAAATTATCCAGGATATGCAGGCGAAAGGACAGATCAGCCAGCTGAACGTAAACCTGGATGATCTGAAGGACCTGGATGCGGAAAGCTCCTGGTCTTACAACCTGGGCGTGCAGGGCAAGCGGATCAGGGTCAACGGTTTTTACAATAAAGTAAAGAACCTGATCGATACCAGGGCCATCGCAGAAAAAACAAACGGGCAGCGTGTGTTCAGTTATGTGAATGTAAAAAGCATTACCACTTATGGTGCTGAAGCAGAGTATAATCAGCCTATTGGCAAATACTGGCAGGCTTCCGCAGGTTATCAGTATCTCCGTACTGTAGACAATGAATTATATGATCAGGTGAAAGACGGACAGGTATATACTGTAGATAAACAGACGAATGAAACAAGAGCACTGAAACGTAATGAATACTTCGGCCTCTTTTCCCGTTCCCATCATACAGCAAATCTGAAGCTTGCATGGATACATGCCCGTTTGGGACTGGACGCCAATGCGCGGGTGATCTATCGCAGCAAATATGGTTTTGCAGATGAGAACGGCAACCAAACACCTGATCTGAATAGTGAGTTCGTGAAAGGTTATGCGGTGGTGAACCTGGCCGCAGCAAAGGCCTTGTGGGAAAACAGGATACGCATTCAGGCAACCGTGGAAAATCTTTTTGAACATACAGATGCAGCGCATATTCCCACCTTACCGGGCAGGTTATATACGCTTGGTATCAATTTTAAATTTCCTCATTAATCAATTTATATGAAAGCAGCACAATTCTTCAAGTTTGGCGCAATGGCGCTCACCGTAACATTCTTCGCCGCATGTAGCAAAGATGATGACACACCGGCAAAACCAACGATCGTATCTACCACCTCCACTAATATTGATGCAGATGCGGCTGGCACTAATAAGTTCACCCTGTTCAGCCTGGCTGAAAATAAAGTGATCGCCAACACGGATTCTGCCACTACGAAATGGGATATTGGTTTCAGGGCTACCACCATCATCGTGAATGGCGGCACCAGCGGTCCTGGTAGTGCGGCAGCACAGGTACTCTCAGGTGTGTACAATGATTTAAACACAGCACCTGAAACTGGTTATGTAACAGATGCCACCACCAAAGCTATCACCGGCTGGTATAATTACAACATGGATACACATGTGATCTCTCCTGTTACCGGCAAGTTCATTGTATTGAAAACGGCTACCGGCAAATATGCGAAACTGGAGATCACCAGTTATTATAAAGATGCACCTGCTGCTCCATCTCAGACTTCTGTAAGCAGGTTCTATCATTTCAGGTTCGTGTTGCAAAGCAATGGCTCCAAAAATTTTAAATAAACTCAATTATGAAAAGACTCATCTTACTTGCCATGGCCTTCATTGCGCAGCAAAGCATGGCACAGCAGCAATTATCGCAGGATAAAGCTGCTATTAAGAAAATGTGTGGTTGCCATGAAGTAACTTTCGAGTATACTGAAACATTCCCCACAGACAGTAATTACAAACCAAAGGGATACAAGAAGATCACGGATGCCATAGAATATATTACCGTGGCAGAAGAAGGTGATAAACGCATTGTATTACAGCACCTGCTGATCGCTGAAGGCGATGTGATCAAACACTGGACGGAAGACTGGCAATACGAGAACCAGACCCTGCTGGCGTTTGATAAAGACAATACCTGGAAAAAGAAACAGCTGCCTGCTGCACAGGTAAAAGGCCAATGGACACAGAAAGTATTTGGTGTGGATGATGAACCCCGTTATGAGGGTACCGCCACCTGGGTACATGCTGATGGCCGCCATTACTGGGAAGCAGCCAGCGACGCTCCCCTGCCCCGCCGGGAATATACAACCCGCAACGATTATAATGTGCTGCGCCGCATCAACCATCATGAAATTACAGCCACCGGATCTGTTCATGAACAGGATAACGAAAAGGTAGTAAGGGCAGATGGAAAAGATAAAGTGATCGTGAAAGAAAAAGGACTGAACACTTACGATCGTACAGATGAAAGCAAATGCAGCACAGCCAAAGAATGGTGGGAACAGCATCAGCAATTCTGGGCACTGGTACGCAAGAACTGGGATAAGCTCTATGCCGCTAATTCTACTGTTACCCTGCAGAAGAAAGTCAATAACGAACCATTATACAAAGCCATGAGCACACTGGAAAAGAAGGCTTATGCGAAAGAACTTACCGGCGTTGCGCTGGAGAAAGAGATCGCAGCCACTTTGCAGCAGTTTGCGGCCAATACGGATATGGGATTGAAGTAGATCTTTTTAGTAAAAGCCCCCAGCATGCTGGGGGCTTTTTTATTAGGCATTGAATTTGTGCTTCTTCTATAAAAAACCATGGCTACTACCTTCTCCGAGATGATCAACAGCAGTAAACCCGTTCTGGTAGATTTCTTTGCTACCTGGTGTGGTCCCTGCAAAACGATGGAGCCTATCTTAAAGAACCTCAAAAGCGAGATCGGCGATACGGCCAGCATCATTAAAATAGATGTAGACAGGAACCCTGCTGCAGCACAGGCTTACCAGGTACAGGGTGTACCTACCCTGATCCTGTTTAAGGAAGGAAAGATATTATGGCGGCAATCAGGTGTGGTACAAGCTAAACAGTTAGAACAGATCATCCGGCAACATGCTTAGCTCACAAGGCAACACCATACTTTGCAGCAATGGTATCTATCTTTTCCAGGTATAGCCAGTCCTGAAAAACAACATCTCCTTTTTCACATTCCAGGAATAAGTTCTTAGGCAGGTTAATGCCATACTTATCGATGTTCTGGTGTTCATCTATGATGATACGGAAGCTGGAACCATTGCCGATGGAGTCTTTCACCGACGCATTATTCACGGGAATGACCAGCAGTTTTTTATATGGATCAAACCGTTTATCCTGGTCTATTTTTTTGATGAAACGGATGGTCTTCTCCGTGCAGGAGCCACAATTACCAGATACAATAATGGCAATGGACTTAGGATATTCCTTCAGGTCTACTTTATAAATTTCAGAAAGATAGAGGTCCAGCTGCTCTTTTTCCTTCGAGTTGGTTTTGCCCGGGCCGCAAGCCAGCACTATGAGGCAGGCTAATAAATAAAAGTACTTCATGGTTGGATCTTTAGTATGTGAAACTTTAATACAGTACCATCTGCATTTTCATTCTTCTTATGTGTAGGAGATATATAAAGTCCCTTAGGTGTTACAAACCAGGAATAAGAAGCATAACGTTTCCCCGGCAGCACTTCTTCATACACCAGTTCAAAATCCTCATTGAAAGCCATTAATACCAGTTCTTTATCCAGTACGGAATTGAAGTACTTCCCGTTTTTATAATCAATCTCCTTCAGATGGAAACGATAATAGAGATGTTTGTACTTATCATACATCACCGGAAAGAACTGCGAGTTTTCAATCAGGTGGATCCTCCATTCCATCTCTTCTTTCACTTCTTCCGGCACGAGGGGTTTGACCAGGTTTTTACTGAGAGTGCTTTTACCTCCATAAGCGGTTACATACTGCGTCCGGTAATTGTATTGATAGATATTGGATTCGTAGGTGAAATTATACGTAAGGAAACTATCTTTCTGTGCTTCCGCCACATTGACCTGTCCCAGCATCCCCATATTCCCTTTCTTATCATAGAAGTAATCGCTATGGTATAAGGGCAGGCTTTGGAGACTGGTATCTTTCATACTCAGTAATACGAACGAAGGCCTTTTAACGGGCATGTCATTAAAGATCTGCTCCATCAGTATGCCTGATGCGGACCGGGTCATTTTACAGGCATGAGAATAAGTAACCGGCATGCCATATGACTCCCTGCTGTTCGTTCCCCTGGTGGTTGAAAGATCGATATCCTGTTTTACATGAAAAGATGAATCGATGAGTAACATCCGTTTGTTACTCAGGTTGATAAAAATAGAATCGAAGCTGATCAGTGTAATATCTGCCACACTTTTGGATTTATCCAGGTCTTTCCTGTCCAGATTACTGAACAAAGGACTTTCAGACAGGAGGATATGTTTTACAAAAGAAGGTTTGTCCAGGTTGAAGATATCCAGGCTAACGTTATTGGAATTATATCCTATGAAAAAAGTACTGCCTGCTATCTCCGCTACAGAGAAAGTAAAGTATTGGTAAAACGCGTGTTCCGGCAGTGGAATGCTAACTGAATCAATGGTTAGTTGCTGCTTATCAGTTCTTTTTACAGAGAGGATATATTTGTTGTTGCTATTGCATGAGATGAAAAGGAGCAACGATAACGTTGCTCCGGATATTTTGAACATTCAATCTGTATTGATGATTAAAACTTGATTTCCTCCGTTTCTGGCGCAAATGGTGGTATTGGACAGCCGGATGGCGTTGTACAAACAACTCCGCCGCCTCCTAATGCGCACATGCTGAGGTTAGGATCTAAAGGACATACATGGTAAGTAAGACCTCCGGGGCAGGGCATAGGATTAGGGCAAGATGTTCCTGAAGAAGCTGCAGCGCAAGATGTAACGCCGGGTTGTCCCGGGCAAGGCACCTCTTTGAAGGGTGATAGAACCGGGCAAACTTTGGAAAAACCGCAGGGTATTGAACCGGTTTCCGCACATCCGTAAGCCACCGGGTTGTTAGGGCATGGAATCCGGTAATAATTAACAACAGCCCCCTCATATACAACGGGAACATCTGCTGATGCAACATACTCCGCCTTAAATGTTTTAGAAGTGGGAGGTGTTGGGGAAAAGTTTAGAAATGGGAAGAAAGAAGCTAAGAGGGTACTTAGCAGGATCAATTGCTTCATGGAACAAAAATTAAAGGGTTCAAAAATAGATTTCGGATATCGGGTAACTCACATGTCTATATTTAGAAATTTAACTAATTAAAAAGGGGAATCCTATTCACCTAAATAGTAATGACTATTTGATGACATGGTAATTAAATGGTAATTTACACCATGCTTATACAAGCCTCCTGTTTACTTGATCTTACCTGCGAAACCCCGGTACCTACCACCTTTATGCTCCGTGCAAGAAGTGGTGTTGGCCAGTTTGTGATCAAAGATGAAATGCATACCAAACCTTTCCGCACCATGACAGAATTCACCGATAACTACGGAAACCTCTGCCAGCGTGTAGTATTACCTGTCGGCACATTCCGGATAGAAAGCACTGTACTGGCGGATTGCGCCGAGACCATTGAAGTGGATTACAGCGCAGGGTGGACGGCTATTGAGTATCTGCCTGATTATATGCTACACTACCTCCTGCCCAGCAGGTATTGTGAATCTGACAGGATGGGCGATCTGGCCGTAGAGATCACCAAACATGCCACCACAGGTTATGAACAGGTGGAAGCCATCCGCCAATGGATCAACACCAATATCCGTTATCAATACGGCACAACGAACAGTTCTACATCTGCCTGGGATATCCTCTCCACTAAAGTAGGCGTGTGCCGGGATTTTTCTCACCTGGGCATAGCACTTTGCAGGGCCATGGATATTCCTGCCAGGATGGTGACCGGTTACCTCTACGGTTTACAGCCAATGGACCTGCATGCCTGGTTTGAAGTATACCTTACCGGGCGCTGGTATTGTTTTGATGCTACACAAACGGAACCAAAGGGCAACCGGATCAACGTAGCGTATGGAAGAGATGCAGCGGATGTAGCTTTTGCCAGTCACTTTGGACCGGTGCGGCTGAATGAGATGATGGTGAAGGTGGACGAATCCAAAGACTAACTGCTGCCGTGGTCTTATTAATATAGATCAGCCAATCGAATAGATCAGCGAGTTTAACTGGTTTTTCAGAGAACTGGTAATCTGATGCAAAAACACCGACTACCCTGAATTGACCTTGCAAAGAAGATGTGTGTAATGGCAGGAGGAAACAGGGTATTCCTTTTTGTTGCAGCACATATTCTGCAGTACCGGGGCCTGCGGGTTTTAGTACATTGTCCATTTTCATACTGTCTGCGTTTGCAATGGCTGCCCGGTAAGTACCGGCGCTGGTGGCAAAACCAATATTCGTGTACGCTTTACCGTAATGCTGTTTTAAGTTCTCCCCCATCGTTGTAAAACTGACCATACCATGTTGCCTTCCGATGTGTGCATTGTGTGCCCACAACATGATCTTCTCACCGGGATGCAATTTGGAAAGGTGCCTGATATTCAAGGCCATCATGGAATCGCGGGTGTTCAATGCCAGCATCCAGTCCTTTTCGTTAAACTGATGTAAGGCTGCGGAAATATTATTGATCATCCAGTTGGCCTGCTCCCATGCAGTGTCCGGCACCATGGCGGGTTTAGGTGGAAGCGTGCGTAATACGCTGTCCACAATATCCCTGGCCATGTGCATGGCATCATTGATAGAATCTGTTCCTTCCCCATCATAATCTGTGAACGGGGTGAAAATGTTTGTTTTGTATTGTGCTTCAAATGTTGTCAGGGCACGGACATAACTATCCATCTGCTGGGAATCAAAACCGGCAAAAGTGAGCTTGCGGGTATGATGTGTATTATAATCTTTCATCCATTCAATCAGGTCTGTTAGTTCTGTTACCTGCCATACGGTATGGAATTCATCTTTGAGTATTTGTTTCGGATCTCCTTTACCGGTAAGGATATAAGTGTTGATCATGTTGGCGCCATAGATCCCGTCTTCAATAGCAAATACGGAGTAATTCATTTCTTCTACCAGGAATTTAAACATGTCGCTCTTCATGGTAAAACATTCATGGGTACCATGTGTGGCTTCTCCCATACCTACTACCTGTGTACCTGCCAGCGCTTTTTTCAGCGATCTGAAGTTCGGGTTTGTGCTGTTCAATGGTATTTCCTGCTGTGCTGTTGCAACAGTATATACCAGGCATAACATGGCCGTTAACGACATGTGCATTCGTTTCATATAAAGTGATTTTAGGTATTATTATCAGATGCCCCGCAGTTCCCGGAAGAGGATGGATTGCCTTCTGGACAAGGGTATTTTTGTGCCGTCTGTTAGTTCCAGCTCCAGCAAATGCTGGTTCAGCGTGGTGATATGCTGCACATGTTCCAGGTTCACAATGTGTTTACGGCTGGCCCTGAAAAAGTATAAGGGGTTCAGCCGGGATTCCAGGGATTGCAGGCTGCGGGCCAGCAATGGTGCATGTTTCCCGAAATGGATGCGCGCATAACTTCCGGTGGATTCCAGCAAACGGATATCTGCCAATGGCACAAACCAGCAACGCTCTCCGTCTTTCACAAATATCTTTTCCTGCAGATCAGGATATTGCTCTGCTTTGGGTTTTATTGTTTCCTGCAAGCGTTCCAGGCTTTCCGCCAAACGCTTTTCCGTAACGGGTTTCAGCAGGTAGTCCAGTGCATTCACTTCAAATGCTTTAATAGCATAAGCGTCATATGCGGTGGTGAAGATCACTGCAGGCACAGTTCTCAGCTGCTCCAACAGTGCAAATCCATTGGCTTCCGGCATTTCAATATCCAGGAAGATCACCTGTGGCCGGGTGCGTTCTATGAGTTCCAAAGCTTCTGCTACATTAGCCGCTTCGCCGGTGATGGTCACGAAAGGAAATTGTTTTAATATGGCACGAAGGTCTTTCCGCGCCAGCCTTTCATCATCTATGATCACTGCTTCTATCATACCCTGGGTAGTTTTACGGTAGCATGTACGGTATGCCGGCCGGTGTTATGGATGGAAAAAGTGGCTTTATCTCCATACAAAAGCGATAATCGTTTAATGGTGCCAGTTATGCCGAAGCCATTCTGCAAAGTACCATCAGACACCTGCCCTGTATTTTCCACATGAATGAAATAATGTTTGTCCTCCAGATATGCCCTGATCCTGATCTCGCCACCGGCGGCCTTTTGGGAGATGCCGTGTTTGATGGCGTTCTCCACCAGTGTTTGCAATAACATGGGTGGCATGGATTGTTCCTGTACAGCAGGATCAATTTCATACTGTACCTGCAAACGCTCTTCGAACCGGATCTTTTCAATTGCCAGGTAATGCTGCACCACTTCCAGTTCTTTTGCGAAGGTGATCTGTTGCTGGTGTTCTACCAGCATGGCACTTCTGAGCACTTCCGATAATTCTCCTACTGCCTGCTGCGCACGGGCCGGGTCTTCTCCTATGAGGCTGCGGATACTGGTGAGCGCATTGAAAAGGAAATGCGGATTGAGCTTAGATTTCAGCGTATCCAGTTCTGCCTGTTTTAAGCGGTTTTCAGATTCCAGCCCCATGCGTTTAAAGCGACTTTGCAGCAGGCTGAAATAAATGATCACCCAACCCCAGACCACCAGGTGCCACATCAACCAGATCACGGCTACGATCGCTGCAAGGGTAATATTCCTGTTGGAGAACGTTTGTTTAGCTGCATCCAGGGACGTCATAAACTTACTCCATCCTCCTGATTGAATAATTTCATAGGCCAGGAAAGTAAGGGTGATGCCCAGGGAGGCCAGTAATACACTGAACCACAACTTCAGGACCAATGCACCAAAGCGGTAACGGACAAGGTTCTGCTTACGTAAGTAAAGATGTAAAAGATGCGTATAAAAGATCCCGGAGAGGATAGCACCATAAAATTCGAGATCCGTAAATACATCCATACGGAATGCGAAACCGTCTATACGGATATTATTATAGAGATAGGTGAAGAAAGTCCAGCCCAGGATCTGACACATCCAGTAACGGTAACGCATATTCATACAAACAAAGCTATGGGATAGCGGGCAATGTAACCACATCAACCTGATCGAACGGAATATTTGTTCATTGAATGGAATATTTTCCGGTTGGGGCTCATCTGGCGGTTCCTCACAATAAAAAACCTCCGGAATAGTCCGGAGGTTTAAAAGAGTTCTTATTTGGTTGACAGGGAATGTATTACCATTTGTCCACATCCTCACCGGAGGATTGAGCAGCTGGAACTTCTACTTCTTCTACCACTTCGGCAGATGCACTTGCAACTACTTCAGCACGTGGTGCAGCAGACTCTCCACCTTCTCCACCTTCTTGCTCTTCTTCACGATTTTCTGAATAGTCGTGATTGTAAGCATCAAAATCGAAATCTGGCATCAACTCAGTTTTCACGTAGTTGATGGTTTCTGTTAAAGCGTTCAGAAACTTATTAAAATCTTCTTTGTACAGGAATACTTTATGCCTGTCGTAACCGTTGTCGTTGAAACGTTTTTTGCTTTCTGTGATAGTTAGAAAGTAATCGTTACCCCGAGTTGTTTTTACATCAAAGAAATAAGTTCTTCTTTTACCCGCTTTCAATCGCTTGGAAAAGATGCTGTCGTTGTTTCTTTCCTGTTGATTGTTGTTTTCGTACGCCACAGTTGATAGATTTAAGTGTTAACGAATCAAATCCTGTTTGAATGATCAATAATCAACAAATATACTATTGTTTTACAAATATCAAAATATTTTTAAATGATTTTGAAAAAACATCTTATATTTCCCGTAAACCTTGATGAGAGCGAGATACAAAGGCATGAATACTACCCATTTATACTCTCTTCTGCCCCTGTTTGTTGACGGGCATACAACTCTGCATAGTATCCGTTCAGGGCAATTAATTCATCATGCGTTCCGCTCTCGGCCATCCTTCCTTCGTCTAAAACGATGATCCTGTCAAAGGCAAACAAGGAGAAGATCCTGTGGGTGATGATGATGGCAGTTTTATCTTCCAGATAGGCATACAGGTTACCTATTATTTCCTTTTCTGTACGGGCATCTACGGCAGAAAGGCAATCATCAAAGAGCATAATATTAGGGTTGCGGATCAGTCCGCGTGCAATAGACACCCGTTGCTTCTGGCCACCACTAAGGGTTACGCCCCTCTCTCCCACTATCGTGTTAAAGCCTTCCGGGAACTGCAGGATATCTTTTTCCACGGAAGCCTGCCGGGCAGCCTGCTGTACGGTTTCCTCTGTGGCGGTAGGTTCCCCGAAGCGGATATTATTGCTGATGGTATCTGAAAACAGGAATACATCCTGCGGTACATAACTGATCTGCATCCGTAAACTGTTCAGTTTCATGTTGCGTATGTCTTCTCCATCCATCTTCACCTGTCCGCTCTGCGGATCATACATCCGTATGAGTAACTGGGCCAGCGTGCTTTTGCCGGAACCGGTACGCCCGATGATGGCTATCTTCTGGCCGGGTTTGATCTTCAGTTCAAAGTTCTTCAGCGCCTGGATGCCGGTATGCGGATACGTAAAGGATACATTGGAGAAATGGATCTCTCCTTTGATAGTCATGTCTTTAGCGCCGGGCTCATCTTTGATCTGCGGCTTTTCATCCAGGAATTCATTGATCCGCTGCTGCGATGCTGCAGCGCGCTGGATCATGGAAGCCACCCAGCCAATGGAAAAGAAAGGAAAGGTGAGCATGTTCACATACAACACAAATTCCGCCAGGTTACCAATGGTGATATTCCCGTTGATCACCTGCATGCCGCCAATGAAAATGGTGAAGATCACACTCAGCCCTATCATCAGTGCCATGGCGGGCTGATAAAGGGCATCGGTTTTGGCAAGGCTCACAGAGCTTTGCTTGTAAGCTTCACTGGCTTCCTCAAAATGTTTTGCACTGGGTTCTTCCTGCACATATGATTTGATCACCCGGATGCCGGAGTAATTCTCCTGTGCTACGGAAGTGATATTAGATAACTGGGATTGAATGCGTTCGCTTTTTTTATGGATCACCCGGTTTACAAAGTAGATGGTGAGGGCCAGCAAAGGCAAGGGCGACAAGGTGTACAGGGTAAGAATGGGATTCACATCCCACATGAGCCAGATGATCATCACCATCATAATAATGGTGCGCGCAGCATACATCAGGGCGGGGCCAACGTACATGCGTACCCGGGAGACGTCTTCCGTGATACGGCTCATGAGGTCACCCGTACGGTTCATTTTAAAGAAGTTCAGGTCCAGGCGCTGGTAATGCTGGTAGATCTCGTTCTTGAGATCGTACTCAATATGCCGGCTCATCACAATGAGCGTCTGCCGTTGCAGGAACATGAAAAATCCGCTGAGCAATGCCAGGCCCAGGATAGATAGCCCGTAGAAGGACAGGCTTTTGGAAAAGGTACTCCGGAAAGCGTCCTTTAAACCGGTATCGCTGATCATAGGGTAACTTTTCAGGTTCTGCTCCAGGAGATCAAAGATCTGGCGTACAAGAACGGGCTGGAAAACGCTGAACACAACGGATACAGCTGTGAACAACATGCCAAGAAGGAAGCGCCATCTATATCGAACGAAATATTTATTTAAAACTGCCAGGTGTTTCATAATGCTGTACAAATGTAGGGATTTTGATCCCATGCCATCAGCTTTTCCTGTTAGGTTTTAAAATCTGCCGCCCCTGCAGGATGAGTTTAAAACCCCTGCGCTTAATGGAAATAGCGCGTTGGTACTGATCATTGCCACGGCGGTTTTCCCGGTAAGCTTTCAGGATCATTTGCGCATCCAGCTGCCCTACTATTTCCTGTTTATTCGCTTTATTCACTACGGGCAGGGATGTAAGATTGTAGCGGCCCATGATGTCGATCGCCAAACCCAGCCTGCTTTCCGGGTACACATAAATGGTCTGGAATTCCAGCGGTGCGTCCATTTCATTTTTCTCCATCACGGTTTCTACGGACAGGTTTTGCAATACATCCGGTTCATATTTATCTGGCGTATAAACACCCCTCCGCTGAATTTTCTCCGTCATGATGGAACTCTTCATCATAAAAAAGGATACAAAGTAAGACGCGGTGCAGGCCCCCAGCAAGGGTAACAGCCCATGCGGCTGCACGGTGCATTCAAATGCGAATACGATGGAAGTAAGCAAAGCCCTGGCCGCACCGGCAAACATAGCTGCCATGCCGATCAATGCACAAGTGGGCAGGTTGATGGTACTGTTAGGAAAAATGCTGAGTACCAGCATGCCCAAAGCAATACCTGTGGCCCCTCCTATTGTCAGTAACGGCGCGAGCGTACCACCTGATGTTCCGCTGCCAAGAGAAACGGACCAGGAAATGAATTTCAGGAAACACAAGCCTAATACCAATTGCAAAGGCAATGAGCCAGACAGCAGATCCGTGATATTACTATATCCCACACCCAGCGTGTAAGGTGCAAAATAACCGGTTACACCTACTGCCACTGCTCCGATAGCTGGCCACCACATCCAGTGTATGGGAAGTTTTTCAAACAGGTCTTCAATGAAATACACACTCTTGGAAACTACTGCTGCTATTACACCGATCACCGCTCCCAGCAAAAGATACCAGAGCATATCCTGGTAGCTGGGCGACGGAATGTCCGGCATCGCAAACACAGGTGCCGTGTTAAATAAGAGATAATGCATGGCTGCACCGGTGGCACAGGCTAACGCTACCGGAATAATGGAACGTGGCGAAAATTCAAACAGCAATAATTCTATAGCGAGTAATACAGCGGCAATGGGCGTTCCGAAAATAGCCGCCATACCTGCTGTGGCACCCGCTGTGAGCATGATCTTCCTTTCACTGGGTGTGATATGCATGATCTGCCCTGCAAAAGAACCGAAAGCGCCACCCGTTGCAATAATAGGTCCTTCCGCACCAAATGGTCCGCCGGTACCAATAGAAATGGCGGCAGACAAAGGTTTGAGGATAGTGATGATGGGTTTGATCCTGCTTTCATTGGTGAGTACCTGCTCCATAGCTTCCGGAATACCATGCCCCCTGATGGCTGCAGAACCAGTGCGGGCAATGATCCCCACGAGTAAGCCTCCTATTACAGGGATCGCTATCACCCATATACCTAATTGATTTAAAGCAGGGCCATGTTCTGCAAAAGAGAACTGACCGTAAAAGGAAATATTGGTGATCAGGTTGATCAATGCCACCAGGGCCTTTGCCACAAAACCGATGATGATAGCATTCAATACTACCTGTATACTTAAAAAGAATACCCGTTTGGAAACAACCGGCTCTTCAGTTACATCCATGTCTGTGATCAGTGAAGGCGCAACGGGAATTGATTCATCCTTGTTCATATATTAGTTGATTTACCTGCAAAAGTATTGCATAAACAATATTATTAAGCATTATTTATTGTAAATTTGCATGATTAATATGATTTAAACAATGATTGACCACCCTAATTGCTTTCTCTGCCAGCATAGTTTACCGGAATGGAGTGGCGCTATTAGTACGCATGCCAGCCTGCTCCGTTTCAAAAAAGGACAGCGCATTTTCCAGGAAGGGGAACCGGCTACGGGCTTTTACTTTTTGCATGAAGGCAAAGTGAAAGTGCATAAACAATGGGGAGAAGAAAAAGAACTGATCATCAAGTTTGCGAAAGAAGGAGATGTACTGGGGCACAGGGGGATCGGGTCGCAGCAGCTGAATCCGGTTACCGCTACTGCACTGGAAGCAGGCAGCGCCTGTTTCATCACAGCAGATTTCTTTAAGACCACCCTTGCGGTGAACAACACCCTCACCTACCAGATGATGTTATTATATGCGCAGGAATTACAATCGGCGGAACACAGCATGCGGAACATGGTGCACATGGATGTGAAAGGCCGCATTGCGGATGCACTGCTGAAGATCAGGGAACTTTTTGGAACGGATGCAGAAGGGAATATCAATAGCCCGCTCACCAAACAGGATATGGCATCTTATGCAGGCACTACTTACGAAACGCTGTTTAAAGTTTTAAATGAACTGGCGTTGGAGAAGGTGATCACGGTAACGGGGAAAAACATCCAGGTAAAGAAAGAGAAGAAACTCAGAGAGTGCATACAATACAGTTAAAAGGAAAAAAGGGGAACATCGCTGTTCCCCTTTTTATTTATAAACTTTTCAGTGTTTCGATGATCTTTTTCTCTGCATCGGCCGGTGTCACTTCTTCTTTCTTAAAGGTCTGCCCGGTGATATTTTCGAACAGTTCTATGTAACGATTGCTTACGCTTTCCACGAATGCATCCGTCATTTCAGGTACCTGTTGTCCGTCTTTACCCTGGAAACCATTCTCCATCAACCATTCCCGTACAAATTCCTTGCTCAGCTGTTTTTGTGCTTCGCCGGCTTTTTGTTTGGCTTCATATCCTTCTGCATAGAAGAAACGGGAAGAATCCGGTGTGTGGATCTCATCTATCAGGTAAATGGTATCGCCGATCTTACCGAATTCATATTTGGTATCTACGAGGATCAGGCCACGTTTAGCAGCTAACTCGCGGCCACGCTGGAACAATGCAAGGGTGTATTTTTCCAGTTGCACGTATTCCGCCTCACTTACTAAACCACTGGCAATGATCTCTTCGCGGGAGATATCTTCATCATGACCTTCATGTGCTTTGGTAGTAGGTGTGATGATGGGCGCCGGGAAATAATCATTTTCCTTCAGGCCGTCTGGCATGGTTACGCCGCAAAGTACGCGCTGACCACTTTTGTAAGTACGCCATGCATGACCGGTGAGGTTACCACGCACTACCATTTCCACAGGAAAGGTTTCGCATTTCAAACCTACGGTAGCGCTGGGCAGCGGAACAGACTTTACCCAGTTAGGCACGATATCCTTTGTAGCATCCAGCATAATGGCTGCTATCTGGTTCAGCACCTGGCCCTTGTAAAGGATCGGACGGGGTAATACCACATCAAACGCAGAAATGCGGTCACTAACAAACATCACCATCCACTTATCTTCAATGGTGTAAACGTCCCGAACTTTACCTTTGTAGAAAGCTGTTTGGTTCGGGAAATTAAATGTAGACTCTAACATGCCGGATTATTTTAATAGATTACGTATTTTTTTCGGTGCTGCAAAAATACGCTGGTCGGAGTTAACTTTACAAAGCATTTTTTATGGAAGGGTCAGAAAAGATATATCAGCCTATTGATTGCGATTATTATGATCGCCTGGAAGCCTGGGCTACCATGCACACCATTTGCCTGCTGGTTTTCCTGGACGAAACTGGTGTGGAACAAACCGTTTCCGGCCGTATAGAAGACCTTTACGCTTTAAATAAAGTAGAATATTTACGGATGGACAACGGGTTACTGATCCGTTTGGATCAACTTTTGTCTGTAAACGGCACGCCTCTTCCGGGCGCCTGCTGATTAAAATAAAGGTTATGCAAGAAATCCATGAATTACTACTGGACCCTTCCTTCCAGGAAATAAGTATCACCCGTTTATTGATGGCATTACTGGCTGGCGCCATCCTGGGGCTGGAAAGGGAATTTCAGCGCAAAGCCGCCGGCATCCGCACGATAGCCCTTATTTGTGTCAGTTCTGCACTATTCACCATCCTCAGCGTAGAGATCGGTGGCCCCTCTACTGGGGACCGGATTGCATCTAATATCCTGACCGGTGTGGGCTTCATTGGTGCCGGGGTTATTTTCCGGGGAGGATTTACCATAGACGGTATCACCACCGCTGCCGTGATCTGGATCTCTGCAGCTATTGGCATGGCAGTTGGCGTGGGAGAATATAAGATGGCCTGGACGGCAGTGGGGATCTCTTTACTGGTGCTGTGGGGACTTTCTTTTGTGGAGATATACATTATGAAGGAACGCGAACGGAAATACTACGCCATCAAATACCAGGAGCGCTCTCTTTTAACGGCCGACCTGGAAGACATCTTTAAAACGCACCGCCTCAAAATAAAACAGATCTCCACTACTAAAACCATGCACAACCAGCAGGTGATCCTGGAAGGCAAGTACGAACTAACAGGGCCTACCGCCCAGATGGCTGCAGTAAATGACCTCCTGCTTAAAAATGAGCACATTATCCAGTTTGAAGTGGAACTCACCAAGTGATCAGTGTTTCTTATTTCCTATTGTCATTAACACCACCCCGCCAATTACGATCACGGAACCGATAACGGATTGCCAGGTGAGCACTTCGTCCACCACCAGCCAGCCCAGGAAGATAGCCACTACCGGATTTACGTAAGCATAGGTGGAAGTTAAATGTGCCGGGGCATTATTCACCAGCCAGCTATATGCTGTATAACCGATCAGCGAACCAAAGATCACGAGGTAAATAATAGCAGACCAGGCACGTACCGTCATTGTTTCAACTGTATGCCAATCATTGCGTTCGAGGAAATAACTTAAAATTATAGATGAAACCATCCCCGCCAGCATCTGGATGCCGGAAGAGGTAAATTGTTTAGGTGTATCCAGCCTCGGAGAAAGCAGGGAACCTAATGCCCAGGCTATGGAACCAACCGTTAATACAGGGATAGGCCATAACGGATATGCCCGCACGGCATTCGTAGCAGGAGAAAATAAATGAAACGGATCGAAGATGTAGAACAGGCCCACAAAACCCAATACCAGGCCCCAGAGGGTTAAAGGTTTGGGGCGTTCCTTGCTGAAAAAGGCCCAGTCCAGCGCAATGAACCAGGCTGGCAAGGCTGCAATGAACAGGGCTACCAGGCCGGAGGGCATATATTTTACGGCTAAGGCAACACCGGAATTTCCCATCCCTATCAGCAGCAGACCCACCAGGGCTGCATTCAACCATTGCTTGCGGGTAGGTATTTCCTTCTCCCGCCATAACCCGAAACTCAGCATAATGGTGCCGGACAAAATGAACCGCATGGCAGACAGGAGAAATGGCGGCACTGTTTCCGTACCTATTTTCATCCCCAGGTAAGTGGATCCCCAGATGATATATACAAGCCCTAAGGCTACGATGAGCTTCGTCTTTTTGGAGCTGGTGGTCATGACTTCTTTTGTTCTTTTTTCTTGCGGTGATACGCGTGTTTAACTTTTGAGACATCTCCACAGGTAGCCATACTACACCATTTACGGGACTTGTTCTTACTCCGGTCCAGGAATAACCAGTAACAGGCCGGGCATTTTTTCAAGAGGGATAACTCCTTGCTGGTCAATAATTCAGCTACACTTTGCAACATTAACCATGAAGGCTGTTCCAGTGCCGGGCGGGTAAAGATCAGCTTCATTTCCCCGCTGGCTTTTTCAAATTGCAGCTCAAGGTAACTCAAAGCATTGGCAACCTGTGTGCTCAATTGCTGTAATTCCAGTTCCGGGGGTTTCCCTTTTTCTGTCAACTGGCTCAGTACCCGGTAAAGTAATTCCCGGAGGGCAATGGCTTTTTCGAATTCCTGTTTTGCCTGATCGGGATATGCTTTGGCCAGGCGTTCTAAAACCTGCCGGGTTTTCGGCGGCATTACTTCCAGCCGTTCACAGAGATCGAGGAGGTGGCGGTAATTTTGGAGGTAGTCAATGCCGGCATCTTTACTTCGGTTGTCTTTTGTATTGACGAAGTTAAGACAGGCAATTCCGCCGTCCAGGCGCATGGTTTGTATGGTTTTAGCTTCAGACATGGGTAAATACTAACCGGCTAAATTGATTTTACTGGTTATACAAAGTTAGGCATAAACGGGTGTTTTCCAAACCCAATGTTTAGCTTTAATAGAGAGGGGTTATTAGATTGTAAACGAGTGGGTTAAAGGGGGTATTTTGAGGTGCCATAAATCCCTGACTAATAGTATTTTAAGTTGTGGTCTCCATGCAAAATCCTCAAAAATGAGATGAACAGATCTAAAATCTCCTGCAAAAGATGTTTCAGGCATACCAATCCCGTGTCAATCCCGTACCAATCCCGTATCAATCCCGTATCCATCCCGTATTAAGGTGGGGTACCTGTCAAAAATGCATCTGATTATTCCAAAATGACAGATTGTATTTATCTGATAAAACTCCTAATAAAACATTGGATATCAATATACAAACCCCTCTTCTTTTAGTTTATTCTTTCAATAGAAGTAAATCTTTAAGTATACAGTTATTAGAAGATTCATTGTATCTTGCCGCGCATTAATGTTTAATCCCGTGGAATATCTCAAACTATTAAGGCCGAAGCATTGGGCGAAGAACTTATTCCTGTTCATCCCCCTTTTTTTTGTTGGTGATATCTTCAATACCCAGAAGTTATGGGTGGTGTTCACCGGGTTCATTTGTTTCAGCCTGCTGGCAAGCAGCATCTATATCATTAACGACTACCGGGATATTGAGGCAGACAGGTCTCACCCCACCAAAAGCAAACGCCCCCTGGCATCCGGCTCGGTATCCAAAAGTGCCGCATTGGTGATCTTTGCCTTACTGGTGATCGTGGGTTTTGGCTTTGCCTATTATATAGACCAGAAATTCACCTTCGTCCTCAGCCTGTACTTCCTGCTGAACCTCGCATACTCCTTTGGCCTCAAGAACATCTCCATCCTGGACATCTTCATTGTATCCATTGGGTTTGTGCTGCGGATCAAAGCAGGTGGCATATTGTCCAAAGTAGCCGTGTCTGAATGGCTGATGCTGATGGTATTCCTCCTGGCCCTGTTCATGGCCATCGCCAAAAGAAGGGACGACATTGTACTGAAGATCGCTTCCGGGAAAGACATGCGGATAGCCTCCAAGGGGTACAATATGGACTTCCTGAACACCTCCCTGGCCCTTGTGTCTGCCGTGATCATTGTCACCTATCTCATGTACACCATGGACCATGCAACCATGGCCCGCTTTAAAACATACCGCCTTTACTATACCAGCATTTTTGTGATCGCCGGATTAATGAGATATTTACAAATAGCCTACGTGGAGAACAACACGGGCTCGCCAACTTCTATCCTTTACAAGGACCGCTTCATCCAGATAAACATATTGCTCTGGATCCTGAGTTTCTATGTAATTATTTATCTGCCAACAAATAAGAGCTTTTTTGAATGAGGAACGTGATCGCTTTCTTTGATTTTGATGGTACCATTACTACAAAAGACACCCTTTTTGAGATCATCCGGTTTCAGAAAGGCCCCACTGCGCTCTACCTGGGCATGGCGCTCTTATCTCCTTTACTGGTACTGTTTAAACTGAAAGTGATCTCCAACCAGCAAATGAAAGAGATCGTTCTCCAGTTTTATTTCAGGAATACACCGATAGAAGTGTTCCAGCAGTTATGCAATGATTTTTGCAGATTACGCCTGCCTTCCATTCTCCGTCCGAAGGCACTCAACGCTATTGCCTGGCACCAGGCGGAAGGCCATAAAGTATTTATTGTTACCGCTTCCGCAGAAAACTGGGTGGCCCCATGGAGCGAAACCCTGAAAGTAGGCTGCCTCGGCTCCGTTCTGGAAATAAAAGATGGATCAGTGACCGGCAAACTGGTGGGAAAGAATTGTAACGGGGATGAAAAGGTCTGCCGGATCAAGGAAGTGGTGCACCTCACCACCTTCGATACCATCTACGCCTATGGTGACAGCAGCGGGGACAAGCAAATGCTGGCACTGGCGCAGTATCCCGGATTTCGTGCATTTGAATAATAATATGCTTAAATTCAGGTTATGCCTGCAATCAAGAAAACTCCTATTGCATACTTCACAGAAGCACCTGCTGTGCTGGAAGCCCTGCAACAACTGGCCGATAAATATGATGAACCCGGCTCCTCTCACAATTACAAAAAACTTGTGATCTCTGACACCCTGGACGGTGAAGGATATCAATATGTGAACCTGGTACAGGAAGGTGGTGGTGTATTAGGTATTGCCCTGGTAGGTTACACTTACATCCTGGAAAAAGCGGGCATCCGTTTCATGCGGCTGGCGGGTACCAGCGCGGGCGCCATCAACACCACGTTGCTGGCTGTTGTAAAAGAGGACAAAGCGAATAAGCGCACCAGTTCTGAAAGGATCCTGGAATACCTCTGTGAAAAACCCTTCTTTGATTTTGTAGACGGGCACCCCTTCGCCCAAAGACTAATTAAATGGGTGGTAAAAACGGAGCACTTTGCGAAGCGTATCAAACGTTGTGGCTTATGGCTGGGCATCATTCTAA
This sequence comes from Chitinophaga sp. SYP-B3965, assembly GCF_009647655.1. Classification (GTDB taxonomy): domain Bacteria; phylum Bacteroidota; class Bacteroidia; order Chitinophagales; family Chitinophagaceae; genus Chitinophaga. Next base: position 1,410,285 of record NZ_WJFD01000001.1, read on the forward strand.
CACTGCTCATCCTGCTGGACATTACCAGTTTCGGATTACTTTTTCACGACCCGATGTTCGAGGGCGTGGCCATTACCAGTTTTATCCTTACAGGCATTGTACTGATGGCATTAGGTTTCGTGGGCGGATACTTCGGCTACCTGATCCAACGGCTCAAAAACCGCGGCTTTGGCATTAACCCCGGCAAGAACTTTACGGACTGGATCAAAATGATCATGGAAAAGAACGGGGTGAATAACATTGACGACCTGGAAGCGGTATCTGAAAAAATACCGGCCGGTTTGCAGCTCAGGCCTGATGTACCCATCGATAAGAACCTGGGAGACAATCCCCTCAAAGGATTAAAACCGGATATCACCCTCATCACGTCGGACATTATCACCCAGAATAAAATTGAATTTCCGCGGATGTGGAATCTCTTCCGCGAAAACAAACACGAGATCCATCCGGCGGAATTTGTGCGGGCATCCATGAGTATTCCCATCTTTTTTGAATCTCACATCATCCGGGATATTCCGCGGCACCTGCCCATTATTCAAACCAACTGGCGCAATCACCTGCTGCTGGAACCACAGGATATCCCTACGGCAGTACGTTTTGTGGATGGCGGCATCTTATCCAACTTCCCCATTAATGTATTGTACAACCCGGAAGTGACCATTCCCCGGTTACCCACGCTGGGTATTGAACTGGACGATTCAACACCAACGGATAACACCATGAACCAGGCAGATAATCTCAGCCTGGGCGCTTATATAGGCAAACTGTTCAACACGGTAAGGTATTATTATGATAAGGACTTCCTGTTAAAGAACAGCCTTTTCCGAAAAGGAATTGGGGTGATCAAGGTAAGCGACTACAACTGGCTGGATTTTAATATCCCGGAAGAGAAACAGCGGGAGTTATTTGTGCTGGGTGCTCAGGCAGCCGCTAAATTCCTGCTGGAAGATTTTAACTGGGAAGAATACAAAACCGCGCGGATCATTGTACATCAACAGGTGAACACTTCCAGGAAAGATATGCGCGGCGCATCTGAACTCTTAACGCAAAGCAGGAAATAAGATGATGTTATACTTTACGATCTCCTTTTCGCTGATGCTGTTCACCGCATTGTGGATGTGGGCCCTGGCCAGAAAGTTTCAGTACCGCGATGCGGCTGGCGTGGAAACACCTTTCAGTATCCTGGACCTTCAGTTCCCGTCCTCAGAGCAGGAATTGTGCAATATTATAGCAGGGCTTTCTCCTGCTGCCAGGAAAGCGCTACGTGGGCACCTCTGGGTGGATTTCCTTTTCATGGCCGGGTTTTATCCTTCTATTGCTTTCCTCTGCATCATCGTGGGCGACAAAACGGGCGCAGGCCAATACTTCTTCTGGCTCATGGCCACTCTCCAGCTTTATGCCTGGATGTTCGATATCCAGGAAAACGGCTATTGCCTTCGCAAACTGCGCAAACCTGTGGTGAGTGCCACTAAAAATGCTTTCCAGTCGTACTCCTTTTTTGTGTACGCTAAATTCATACTGTGCCTGACGGGGGTGGCTGTTTCCGTTTCGGCGCTCTTCTATTGCTGGATCACGGGGAATTTTGAAATGGGATCTTTATGGTATGTAGGTGTGCTGCTGGTGGAATTATTGATTGCCTGGCGGATCAAAGCGGCGCTCTGATACAATATTTACAGGCTTCGATCGTCTTCTCTCCAAGGAACACTTAACTTCGCAGCCGTATGGAGCAACAGACAAAACGTGCAAAGATCACATTTTCAGGTATTCGCAACGCATTAAGACTTTACCAATATGCTAAACCCTACCGCTGGCAGTTTGGGCTGGGGCTGATGATGTTGTTATTATCCACCGGTGCGAGTCTCTCTTTTCCTAAACTTTTAGGAAACCTCATAGATACCAGTCATCAAGGCTCCTATGTGGAACACATTGAACGGACAGGGCTTATCCTGGTTGGTGTATTGATCCTGCAATCTTTATTTTCCTATTTCCGCATCCGGATCTTTGTGTCCGTTACAGAAAAAACACTCGCCTCGCTCCGGCAGGCTACTTATAGCCACCTGATCAAACTCCCCATGAAGTTCTTTGCAGAACGCAGAGTGGGCGAATTGAACAGTCGCATCTCTTCAGACATTTCCCAGTTGCAGGATATGTTCACTACTACGCTGGCGGAATTCCTGCGGCAGATCATTATCATTGTTGGCGGGATCATCTTATTATGGATCACCTCCATGCAGCTGACCCTTTTCATGCTGGCTATCCTGCCCGCCATTTGCATACTGGCGGTATTCTTTGGAAAGTTTATCCGGCGTTTTTCCAAACAAGTACAGGCGCAAGTGGCTGATTCCAATACAATCGTGGAGGAAACCCTGCAAGGTATATTTAACGTAAAGGCTTTTGCCAATGAATACTTCGAAATAGCGCGCTACAGGACTAAAACCAATGAAGCAGCCCGTACCGGTATCAAAGCCGGTGCTTACCAGGGAGCATTTGTGTCATTTATCATCCTGGGATTATTTGGCGCCATGGTAGCAGTTATCTGGAAAGGGGCATTATTAAATGCACATGGTGATCTCGGATTTGGCCAACTCTTCTCCTTTGTGCTTTATTCCGGTTTCATTGGCGGTTCCATCAGCGGACTGGCAGAGATCTATACCCGTATTCAAAAAGCCATCGGAGCCTCTGAAAATCTCCTGGAGATACATGATGAACCGATAGAAGATATTCACCTGCTCTCTGCAGAACAAAAAATACCGGGCATTTCCGGCGACATCCGTTTTGAAAGTGTGAGCTTTTCTTATCCTTCCCGCAAGGACATTCCTGTACTGCATGATGTGAGCTTTCATGTGCAGCCAGGCTGGCAGGTAGCTATTGTAGGACCCAGTGGAGCTGGTAAATCTACCATCGTTTCTCTCTTGCTGCGTTTTTATGATCCTGCCAACGGCGCTATCCTGTTTGACGGTAAAACAGCTTCTGCTTACGACCTTTCTGTTTTGCGAAACCAGATGGCAGTTGTACCACAGGATGTATTCCTCTTCGGCGGCACTATCCTGGAGAACATTGCTTATGGTGATCCCACCGCTACGGAAGAGAAGATCATTGAAGCAGCTAAGAAAGCCAATGCATGGGAGTTCATTCAGAAGTTTCCTGAAGGATTACAAACTATTGTGGGAGAACGCGGTGTGCAATTATCCGGCGGGCAGCGTCAGCGGATAGCGATAGCCCGCGCTGTTTTGAAGGACCCGCGTATCCTTATACTGGACGAAGCTACTTCTGCACTGGATTCAGAATCAGAACGTTTAGTGCAGGATGCATTGGATAAACTGATGCAGGGGCGTACTTCTATTGTGATCGCACATCGTTTGTCTACTGTACGCAGAGCAGATCTTATACTTGTAATGGATAAGGGTATGATCGTGGAAGAAGGAACACATGTGGAACTGATGGAGAAAGAAGAAGGGTTATATAAAGGATTGAGTGAATTACAGTTTACGGTGTGATCCATTCTTTAAACGCCGCCGCTTTATCTTTACTCACCATTACCTGCGGTGGCTTTTCCATCTTTAACTGCACATTTAATTTCCCGGTATCATCTGAACGGTAGCCTGTTAGAAAGCGCTTCTGCACAATACACTGCCGGTTGGCACGATAGAATTGCTGGGGGTCCAGCAGTTCTTCCACTTCATCCAATGAACGGCAATCTGTGATCCATTGCCGCCCGTCTGCCTGGTGCAGATAAATTAATTCCTGCTTTGTAAAACACACGATCTCTCCTACCGGTACCACATACACGCTGCGGCCATAATGGACAGTAAAGCTCTCTTTAAAAGCCTGCTTGCGCTGCTGGTGCTGCACAAATTGCATCAGCTCCTGCAGGTATACCGGATTGCTGTATTTCTCCCGCAACAATGCGAATTTCTTAAAGGCATTTTCCAGTTCTTCCACATCCACCGGTTTCAATAAATAATCAATGCTGTTGATCTTGAATGCCCTGATGGCATAATGATCATAAGCCGTGGTGAAGATCACAGGGCAGGCCGGTTGCAGGTGATTGAACAGGTCCAGGCTGATGCCATCAGATAACTGGATATCTGCGAGGATCAGATCCGGCTGCGGTTGCTGCGTTAACCATTGTGTAGCTTCCCGCAGGCTGGCCAGCGGGCCCATCAGTTGCCAGTCCGGCTGCAACTGTTTTACCAGCCGGAGTAAATGTGCCGCCACCAAAGGTTCATCTTCAAGGATCAGTACTTGCATATACGTTGGTTTACAATAAAGGCAATGCTACCGTGAAAGTTTCTGTTTCATCTTTTATCACTACCGGGCGGTCACTCAGAAAAGCATATAAACTTTTCAACTGCTCCAGTCCTTGTTTATCAGAGTGCGCCAACTGCCTGCGGATCTGTTTGTTATTCGTTACTTCCAGGTAACCATCTTTCTCCGAAATACTGATGTGCAAAGGATTTCCGGGATGCACCTCATTGTGCTTCAGGGCATTGTCTATCAGCATTTGAAGTGTGACCATAGCAATCCCTTTATCATACGATGATGCATCTACCTGGATCTCAATCACCAGCGCTTTCTCAAATCTAATTTCCAGTAAAGCGATGTAATGCGCCAGGAAATCCAGTTCCGTTTTCAGGTTCACTACTTCTTTATCCCTGTTCTGCAACACATACCGGTACACTTTAGCAAGATGGCCAATGAAGCGGGAAGCCAGGTCCGGGTTCACTTTTATCAGGCTATCCAAAGAAGTGAAAGCATTAAAAAGGAAATGCGGATCTACCTGGTTCTTTAACTGGTGATATTGCAGTTGCACTTTTTCTTTTTCCAGCCGTTCTGTTTTTATCACCCCTTCTTTCCAAACCGCCGTGAAATGCTGGCCGATCAATGCCATGTTCACCGCCAGTGATACCAGGTTATTGATAGTAGCTATCATGGCCCTGGCCAGGTTGCTGATCTCAAACTGCGGCAGCCTTTCGAGAAAACTCAGCACGATGGTCCTGAGAATAAATACCAGCACCAGCCCTATCACTACCTGCAGGATCACACGGCCATAGAGGCTCTTTGAAAATGGCAGGAAGCGGTTCAATAACCGGTGAATAGCAGCGAGTATCGTCCAGATGATCTGTGTAACAATGATCACCGGAATGGAAAATAACAGGTGCCGCGGAATGGACATGGGCCCAACGGCAGACCGGATGCCCCATGCCACTATTACAAAGGCCAGTGTAATGGCTACGCGTAATGCATGTTTTTTCAGAAATGATTCCATAGTATTATCCTAAGTTACGCAGTTGTTTCTTAATAAGATGCCCTTTCCACATCCACAAACCACTTAAAACGATCAGGGGGAAGATGATGAATTTCACTGTAAAGGCGGCCCGGGGAATATCTGCCACGGGGCCGTAAATGTATCCTACAACGGGTATGCTGATGATGATATGGAACCAGCGCATGATCTTTCTTTCTGTTGATGCTTTCATGATGGAAGGTTTTTGAAAGCGGGATAGAGAATGGCGGTCTATCCCGGCTTTCGTTTTTAATAACTTTATTGGATCATTTTTTCACAATCTGCTCTCCCCCATTGCGGTGCAACTGCTGATGCAGGTTTTACTTCGAATTGTTTTAAGGCCTGCTCAAATAATTCCTTCGCTTTCTTTTTATCTCCTCCCCACATAGCTGGCGTTTTAAATTTGATCAGGCCATCCAGGTATAAAGCACGCGGATTAGCAGGGTCCAGCTGCCGGGCTTTGGTAAGCTGCGCACCTGCGGTGGGACCATATTTACGGCCATTCACCATTGGGTCTGCTTCTACCCTGCTCCTGTTTACGAAGCTATACACCGTATATACTTCAGACAGTTCTTTCTGATTACCACCGGGTTTCACGATGGCTTCTGCTTTTTTAATTTGTTCTTCTGCCAGGTTACTGAACTGTGCAGCGCGGTCCGGATCCTTTTGCAGAAAAGCGATCTTTGCATTGCTGTATGCTGCATAATAAACGGGCAGCCATTGTGTGGGTTCCGCAGCAGCGAAACGGCCAAATTCGTTAGCCAGTTGCTGATAATCTGCCACAGAAACAGCTGTATTCAATTTGGCTACAGCGCTTTCCAGTTGGGCATTTGCCGTGTTCAGCATAAAAAACACAGCCAAGAGTGCGATCATTTGTTTCATTGTATATTGTTTTAAAGGTTATCATTTAAAAAATCTTCTGTTCTATCTATGCCCAGGCTCATAAAAATGCCCAGGAAAAAACTTCGTGCAGCCGGTAACGTAACAGGCATTTTGTGCATTCCATTATAACTGTATTCATACCCGAACACCTGTTTGGTACCCAGTACGTTATTCACGCCAAAAGCAATCACGGTAAAGTCTTTCTCCTTCCATTTCGGGAACAGCGTAACCATGTGAGCCAGGCTGAGATTGACTACATTATAGGATCTGGTGGTACCCTGATCACGGATCTTGCCATAGGAAGTGAGGTCGTAATAAGGCCTGCCCGCAGCAAAAGCATAAGAGATACCTGCGCTGGTGCGGATGGGTTCTATGAACCGGCGGGCCACTACAGATAAAGTATGCGGTGCGGTGAAGGAAGGTTCCATCTGGTAAGGGAATTCCAGGTGGTCCCGTTTAGTGGCCACGTAGGAATAGCTTACCCAGTAATCCAACGTTTTAACAGATGATTTATCCCGCCAGAATAATTCAAATCCTTTTGCAGCGCCAGTGCCATTCATGTTTAGCGTGGGTAGTGTTTTCAACAGGCGGTCGTACTGTTTGTAGAACACCTCTGCACGGAACAGCCGGCCATTGGCACGTTGCAGGTAATTCAGGATGTAATGGGTAGCTTTTGCCTGTGGCAGGTTATTGTTATCTAACAGGTAACGGTTCTCCGGTTTCTGATAGAAGATGCCATAGGCCGCATTCAGCGATGCGCCATTTGGTAAACGGTAAGCCATGCTTATCCGCGGTGCCAGGTATACCTCCCTCGAATATTCCAGGCGCAGACCGGTTCGCAGGGCCAGGTTACGTGCCAGCCGCCATTCAAATTCTGCAAAAGAAGCATAGAACTGATCATCCATCAGGCGATCATGTGTGAACTGGTACTCCGCTCCTGCTTTTAATACATGATGCCCCGCGAAGTAATGGCTCAGCACAAAACGGCCGGTGAAGAAATCTTCGCCCAGTTTGAGGTGCTGGTTCTTGTTGGCGTAAGGTGTGTCCGGAATGATGACCTCTGCTTTGGAAGCATCCAGCAGGTTATTTCGTATATCCGTGGTGTTATGATTGTATGCGGCGGCAAGGTCCAGCTGCCAGTTCTTTGCCAGCTGGCTGCGGTGGCTGATGTTCACATACAGGTTTCGGTCTTCTGCTGCAAAACGTTTGCGTAAAGTAGTGCTGTCTATATCCTCCTTTGTAAAGTCTGTTTTATTATAGCCAAAGTTCGCATATACTTTCAGCAGGCCGGTTTTGCCGGTTTTCACACGTACGTTGAGATCATTCATCAGGTAAGCGGGGCCTGCTGCAAAGTCCTGCTCCTGCGGGATCACCTTCGTGTAAGCGTTGTTATTCATGTACCTGGAATAGAACCCCCAGCTGCTGCGTTTATCTTTTGCCACTTTCTGCATCCCTGCTACTGCTAGCATAGGAGAAAGGCCAATGACGGCTGATGATTTGTCGTGCATGCCCGTAGATTCCATCACCAGCGCGCCACTGAGGCCCTGACCGTATAAAGCAGAGTATCCCCCGCTGCTGAATACAATACCTTCAAAAAGAAAAGGAGAAGAAATGCGGTTGTACTGCGGCAACCCGGGAAGCGTAACATAATAAGGCCTGTTCACCAATACGCCATCTACGAACTGGCGGGTTTCTTCACCGGAACCGCCTCTCACAAAAAGACCTTCTCTTTCTCCTATCTGCTGCGCGCCAGGGAGGGTACGAACAGCATTGGCCACATCTCCTCCGTTGCCGGGAACAGAGATCACATCCATGGCTGTCATCACCGCACCTTTACTTTTATCGCTGGCTTCAAAACTGCCGGCGGAGATCACCACAGGATCCAATGTGGCCGGGTCTTTTACCAGGATAAAATGTACCTCTCTGGCAACTGGCAGGATCTTAGGTTTGTAGCCCATATAGGTGGCCACAAGAAATAATTCTCCGGTAACATTGGCTTCAAAGCTGAAATTACCGGCGGAATCAGTGCTTGTGCCCTGTGTACTGCCTTTCAGGGAAATACTGGCGCCTTCCAGGGGCTGATTATTTTTATCTTTGACACTGCCAATAATTCGTTGCGCAGTGGCGTTATTAAAGGCTAAAACCGCCAGGAGGCAAAGCATCAGGGAAGTTTTCATAAGGTGTTGTTTTACAGCAAAGTAAATCCGCCGGCCAGGTTTGAGCAACTGGAATACAAGCAGGCGGAAGAAAACAACAACGAAGCGGAAAACACCGGTTTTAAATCATTATTTTAGAGCAGCATTTTCAGCATAAACGTATACATTGACGACTATATCTTTCCCGCAGTTCCTCGAAACTGCCTTTCAGAACGGAGCCTACACAACAGATGACGTAATTGCAGCTGTATTACCGCTTTTCAAAACCGTTTTAGCCCTGCACGACAGTGGCCTTGTTGCTCCCTTCGATCAGGAGGATGTGCTGCAGGTACAAAACCGTGCGGTTACATTGGATACGGTATTAGCCCATCCACCGCTGGATGCGTTTGAAAAAGTTGCAGCGCTCTACAACGGACACAATCCTCATTTTCAGATCGTTGATAAAGTGAAACTGCTGGTGGACCAGGCCGAAGCCATCAACCTGCAGGTGCATAAAGATGTAACGTTACCATTGCAACACGGCGCTTACATTCCCGGATACCGCAGTTATGAAATGCTGCTGGGGCACCATGATGCGCAAACGGATATCTTCTGCCTCGGATTGGTACTGGCCAGCATTTCCTTAGGGATCGATCTCCATGCTCCGGATGGTTTGGATAAACTGGTAGTACAACGCACGCATCCGCTGGCATATCGCCCCATTCATCCTGCACTGGGTACCATCATTACGGAGATGACGGAATTAAACCGTACACAAAGAGCACAAGACCTTAACGAACTGATCCACCGCCTGGAGCATTACCGGGATTTTGACAGTGAGAAACAACTGGACCTTGGCCAGATGGCAGGATGGAAATACCAGGAACGTAAAGAAAGACAAGGATTCATCCTCAATAAATTACGGAACCGTTTATTTGATGTAAGCAGACGGAACCGCCTGCTGTATTACAAACCTAACGCCCGCTTTGCCAACCTTACCCTGAGCAGTGTGCCCATGGTATTGCATCACCAAAGCATCCGCCCTGAATTATTATTCACCTGGAATGAAGAGATCGCAGAAAAAGTGATAGGCATGAAAGACCTGTCCCTCAACAAATACCTGCGTTTTGAAGATCATCCCTACCTGCCCGGCGTACTGAATAAAGTACGGCTGGAAGCACAAAAGGATATACAGGAATATGGTTTCAGCCAGTTGAAACTGGTGGTGGCCTTTATGAAATGGCATAACCTGCGCGAAGATCCGGAAGAAAGTATGATGAGCCCGCTCCTGCTGATCCCGGTGGACCTGAAGAAAAAGAAACAGGTGGGCGAAGATCAGTATGTGCTTACCATCACAGATAACCATGCAGAAGTAAATCCCGTACTGGCCAATCAGCTGCGCGACCTCTACGGCATTGAATTGCCGGATATGATAGACCTCGAAGAGATGAGCATGGAGCAATTCTATCAAACCCTGCAAACCCAGATAGAAGGCACTAACAAGGGCATTGTACTGCAATACATGCAAAAGCCCCGGATCAAACTCATCTATAAAGAAGCACGGGATACCGTTAATCAATACCAGAAGAAATTAGACAAAGCACCGTTACCGGATCATGAGTTATATGAAGTAATGGAAGGAACGGATAATCCCTACCGCTGGGACTTCGAGACCTGTCATGTTGTGCTGGGCAATTTCAATTACAAGAAAATGAGCCTGGTGCAGGATTATAATTCTGTGATAGATCAGCCGCAGCAGCATGAAGTATTTGAGCAGCTTTTCAGCGCACATCCTAAACCGGTACGCGAAGAAGAAGAATTAGCTTCCACCTTGCCGGAGGAAGAGTGGTTCCATGTGATCCAGGCAGACCCTACACAAACCAAAGCTATCCTGCAAGCACGGAAGGGAGAAAGTTATATTATACAAGGCCCTCCGGGTACCGGGAAAAGCCAGACCATCACCAACCTGATCGCGGACTTTGTGGCCCGCGGCAAACAGGTATTGTTTGTTTGTGAAAAGAGAGCCGCGCTGGATGTGGTATTCCATCGTTTAAAACAACAGGGCTTAGATGAACTCTGCTGTTACATTCATGATAGCCAGGCAGATAAACGTGCTTTCATCAAAGACCTTAAACTTACTTACGAAGCTTTCCTGCGGCCGGGTGAAAACCTGCATAACATCACTGTTCGGCGGAATGCGCTGCTGCATAACTTATCTCAGCAATTACAACTGCTGCAACAGTTCCATGATACGCATGCACATGAAACAGAGAATGCCGGTATAGCTGTACGCACACTGATAGAGCGGGTACTGGTACTGAAGCCTTTATTGCAAACAGTGGAACCTGCCGTAGAAGAAACTGTACCACATTATAAACAATGGCTGCAATTCGGGAGCATTGTGGAACTGTTAGGAGAAGCGCTGGAAGAAAGTGGTGCAGAACCAGTGTTTGCCACACATCCACTCAGTAAAGTGAATGAACAGGTATTTGCCGCAGAGCAACCCCAGCAGTTATTGAACAGCCTGATCGCCAACAGCAGGGCCTTGTTAGACCTTGTGACCCGCGTTATTTCCTCTAACCAGATCACCGCAAAAACAATTGAGGAGTTACGTCAATTAGTATTGAATGCCACGCTGTTACTTCCACTGGCTGAAAGTGGTAATTTATTACTGATAGATGCAAAGAACCCGGAAGCACAGGCATTTGAGCAGGCCATAAAAGAAATTAAAACATTACAGATAGCCGCAGAACAGGCCACACAGCAGAATATTCACTGGCAGCGTAAGTTCAGCGAACAGGATACTTTGCAGGCCATCACCATTGCAGAGAAACACCAGGATTCTTTCTGGCGTTTCCTTTCCGGCAGCTGGCGTCGCCTGAAGAAACAAATGCAGGAGAGCTATGATCTCTCTCAACATGCCGTAGTACCAGCTTTCAGCAGTATCCTGTTATTATTGAAAGCGGAATATGATGCCCTGAACCTGCTGGAACAAACCCGTTCTGCTGTGCGCCAGCAATATCGCATTGATAACATCGACCTTACCTGGCTGACGATAGAAAGATTACGCGTGCGCCTGAGCGATGCCCCTATGCAATACCTGCTGCAACATCCACAGGCACAACAGGTAGTAGAACAACTGGCCCGCCTGCATGAAACCATCCATAAACTGGATATCAGTTTATCTAAAACATTACAGGACCCACCGGTACAGGATTTCATAGAACTTACAGACCTGCTGGATTCCATCAACCTGAATGCTCCTGCCCTGGAAGAGTTATTACCCGTATTAAGCAATTACCTGGAAATGCCCGGCGGCCTGAAGCTCGCGTTACGCACGCTGCCCTGGACGCCGGTAGAAATGGAAGCCGGCATGGCACACAAAACACTTAAACAGATCTATCAGCAGAATAAACCCTTTGCCAATACCGGCAGCCAGGTGATAGAAAAAGCAGTGGAACAGGTGAAACATTGCTACGGGGAATTGTTACAGGTGAATGCCTCTTTCATCCGCGCCAATATCCAACAGCGTTTCGGGCAACATGTGCAATTAAGCAACAAAGCACTTTCGCAGGTACCAGAAGAAGAACAGCCCTTTGCAAAGAATTACGGTGAAGGCAGAAAGATCCTGGAGAATGAATTTGCCAAAAGCATGCGGTACAAAAGTATCCGCGAACTTACTTCCCGCAGCAGCGGCCTTGTGTTGAAAGACCTGAAACCCGTGTGGCTCATGAGCCCGCTCAGTGTGAGTGATTCACTTGCGTTGGATCAGCCTTTCTTTGATGCCGTGATCTTTGATGAGGCCAGCCAGATCACACTGGAAGAAGGTGTGCCTTCTCTCTATCGTGCCCCGCAAACCATTATCGTGGGAGACGACCGGCAAATGCCGCCTACTGATTTCTTCACCGCCAAAGCAGGTGATCCGGATGACCTGGAAAGAAATGAGGAAGAAGATGAGATCCTTAGTGCAGATGCGGACAGTCTGCTTACACAGGGCGCCCGTAAGATGAACAGCGTGATGCTGGGATGGCATTACCGCAGTCATTTCGAAACCCTGATCAGTTACAGCAATCATGCGTTCTATGGCGCCAGCCTGCTCACCATCCCGGACCGCAGTATTCACAGTGGCGTTAAACCGCCTATCAGCATACAACAACCTTCTGATGCGCTCTTCTCCGTATCTGCATTATTTGACCGCAGTATCAGTTTCCATCACTTACCTAACGGCACTTATGCGAAAAGAGGGAATACATCAGAGGCTACGTATATCGCACACCTGGTGCGGGAGTTATTAATGAAGCGGACGCCGGAGAGCATTGGTATTGTGGCTTTCAGCCAGGAACAGCAGCATGCTATTGAAGCTGCGCTGGAAGCATTGGCAGTCAACGATAAAAAGTTTGATGAACTGCTGGACGATGCTACTGAGCGAATGGATGATGGTCAGTTCACCGGGTTGTTTGTAAAGAACCTGGAGAATGTGCAGGGAGATGAAAGGGATATCATTATCATGAGTGTTTGTTATGCACCGGATGCAAGGGGTAAGATGTCCATGCACTTTGGGCCGATCAATAAACGGGGTGGTGAGAAGCGGCTGAATGTTATTTTCAGTCGTGCCAAGCAGCACATGGCTATTGTGAGCAGTATCCGTCATCACCAGATCACCAATGTATATAATGCAGGGGCCAATTACCTGCGCCGCTTCCTGCAATATGCAGAAACGGTGAGCACAGGTAATATGACCATGGCGCGCAGTATCCTGGATGGCTTATCTACAGACAAACAAACACGCCGTTACCGTTCAGGAGATACCATCATCTTGCAGGAGATCCGGGAACAGCTGATACAACAGGGGTTTTCAGTGTCTGAGCAAGTGGGGCAATCCGGGTTTAAATGTTCGCTGGCCGTGAAAGCGCAGGAAAGTGATAATGCTTATGCGCTGAGTATTATCGTGGATGATGATAATTACTATCAGCATAGTGATGTATTAGAGCAATATTATCAGCGGCCAGCTATCCTCGAAAGCTTTGGCTGGCGTACGATCACAGTATATGCCAAAGACTGGCTGCTACAACCGCAGCGGGTGATGGAGGAAATATTAAAGCGGCTGGATCGTTTACCGGAAGCAACGCCTCTCTCCTCTTTGATCCCGCAGGAAGCAACACCGGCGGGGACTACGCGGTTAATTTCCGGCGAAGGAAAAACAGCGAAGTTCTGGGAAATAGCAGTGAGTGGCGGGAAGTTGTTCATCCGGCAGGGACGTGTGGGTACAAAGGGACAGATACAAGTGAAGACCTGTGCGGATGCTGCTGATGCAGAGAAGGAAAAGGAGTTGATGGTGCAGGAGAAAGTGGCTGCTGGCTGGAAAGATGGTGCAGGTAATTCGAATGAGTTGTTTTAAATAACAGCCACGAACCATTCTGATAACGATCTGAATAAATTTCTCGTTGAAAACCGAATGGCTATTGCGAATTCATCTAAATAAAAAAACGAACTGAATAAGCTCTTGTGGATCATGCTATCTAAACAAAAAAGCGAACTGAATAAGTTCTTGTGGATCATGCTATCTAAACAAAAAAACGAACTGAATAAGCTCTTGTGGATCATGCTATCTAAATAAAAAAACGAACTGAATGAGCTCTTGTGAATCATTCCATCTAAATAAAAAACGAACTGAATGAGCTCTTGCAAATCATTCCATCTAAACAAAAAAACCTCCCGTTTTTGCTCAAAGAGCAAAAACGCATTTACCCTACCAGCGCCTTACGCGCATTGGCATGCTGGCGCAGCAAATTGAGGATGAATTCATTTTCAGGATACTGCGTCAGCCAGTCTTTCAGCATATTATTATCTGTAACAGCCACATCCCGTGGAACATACCCCATGCCATAGAACTTCCCTTTCTCCATGAGGATACAACTGCGTTCCGTAGCTTCCCGGCCACTATCCACAATCACAAAAGAAGGTTGTTCTGACTTCAGGTGTTCAATAGCAGCTGCTACACGTTGGTTATATTTAACCGGTTTTTCTTTCTTATCACAGGCGCCCTTACAGGATTTATCCGCTATCCCAATGCAGGCATCATTATCCGTTTGCAGGAAACAAAGTTTCGGGCATAGTTTGAATTCGCGCACCAATTCCCGCATGCGCTGATGCCCGTCTATGAGCAGGTTGAAAGTATATACAGGAGAAGAATATTTCCTTCGTTTTTCAATAGCCAGCCGCAGGTAACCACCCTGGTCTTCAAAAACATAAAACCCAAACTTAGATTCAATACGTTTCTGTGCATTATTATAAGGCGGCCATAAACGACGGATCTCAATAGATTCCAGGATAAAAGCCATCAGCTCCGTACCCGTTTTTTCATAAGAGATCCCATATATGTTCCGGATAAATTCCTGTTTCTTCCGGCCGGAACTATTGCCGGTAAAGTGACTGGTCACCCGTTTCTTAATATTCCTGGCCTTCCCCACATACACCACTTTCCCTTTTTCATTATGAAAGTAATACACCCCGGGACAAATGGGCAGATCCGCCACCTGTTCCTGCGGCAAATGCAGCGGCAGCCACTGTTCTTTAGAACGGACATTCAATGCCACCGCAATAGCACCATCCACATCCGCCGCCATGATCCTTTCAAACAGCTGTACGGTAGCCAGGGCATCTCCTGTAGCGCGATGGCGCTGCTGGATATTGATATTCAGCTGCCGGCATAAATTCCCCAGGCTGTAAGAAGGAAAACCCGGAAAAACCTTACGGCTGAGGCGTACGGTACAGAGTTTCCTGCTTTGGAGTTTATACCCCGCCGCATCCAGCTGGAATTTGAGGAAAGAGTAATCGAAATTAACGTTGTGGGCGATGAAGATCTGGCCCTGCAGTAAGGTGAAAACCTGCTGCGCCACCTCTTCAAATGAGGGGGCATCAGCCACCATTTCGTTTGTGATACCCGTAAGGGCCTGGATATACCTCGGAATAGGCATGCCTGGATTGACCAGCGTTTCGTACTGCTGTACGATCTGCTTCCCATCATGAATAAAAATGGCTATTTCCGTGATACTCCCGGCACTGGCGTGCCCTCCCGTGGTTTCGATGTCTACGATGGCGTACATAATGGCAAATATAGTATATCATACGCAAGGTATGTGCGCAGGGTGAGTAAAGAATTACCCGTTTTCCCGGTGGTTCGGATTTTGCAGCATTATAAGTGGAAACAGATCTGTTCATCCTAAAATTTCTACTTATGCAATCGCCTAAAAAAACAGCATCACAAGCTGAACCGAAAGATGAATTTATTGATTATGAAGACGTATCCGAAGAAAAACGGGAAGAGGCAGTTCAAGAGGCGGAAGACGAAGACCTCGAAGAGAACGATTTTGCCGGAGCAGTGCGGGATAGTATAGAAGATGCTCCCGGCCCCGAGGATGAAGAAGAAGATGAGGACGAAGATGATGATGAAGAAGATGAGGATTTCGAAGAGGACGAACTGGAAGATGAACTGGAGGACGAGGAAGAGGCAGAAGAAGACGAAGATGTAAGGTAATTTCCCTCGCCCCGAAAGAGGCCCGCTCCAACATGAAAAACTAAAAAGGTTCCGTGTGATAACGGAACCTTTTTCTTATGAAAAAAAATTATAATTAACCTTCCGGCGGGTATGGATCATTACCATAGCTGTTTCGCTCTCTGATCCTTCCGTCTCTACGATGAATAATAACCTCCGAACGTTGTTTTTTAGCAACATCTTTGGCATATGAAATAGCTTCCGATTGGCGGGTAGTTATTACAGAAGCTGTTTTACGCCCTTCTGCCAGCACAGCCCAACCATTTCCCAAAGGGACTACATGTTGACTTTTCCTTGCCATGACTCAATTTTTATAAAGTTACAAATTTTCAATGATGATCTTGCTGTTCCTGATAAACTCGGCTGCTGTGGCTTTCCTGATTATTCTTGCTGAATATCGTTGATCTGGCCCCCAGCCACTTATACCAGCCCATTCACCGGGACACCTGGCCAAAACAGCGACCTCTTTTCCCGAATATTTCAATAAGTCGGCTAAATTATGGTTTTTTATTTGCCGGAGTTTTGTAATGGTTGTTGAGAGCAAAGATGCCCCATCTGCAGTAGCTTTATACGCATTGAATTCAGTTTCGTTTTCCGGGAATCCGCGTTTGAATCTAAGCAGGCCGCAAATTTTCAATTTAAGCATTAACTCAATTGCATATCCCGCCAGGTACATTGCCGCACTATAACGTTTGTTCTGCAAAAGTATATTGGAATCTTTGAGTCGATTTTGAGCAATTTTTCTTAAATCCTCTTTTAACAGCATAATCTTTTCACTCTTTAATATCTTAAGAGATGAAAATTTAGAAAATAGGTGAACGTAAATCCCGAGAAAATAAACAGTCCACCAACAAATATATCGGCGGACTGCATTCATTCAGACAAATATAATTTGGATCAGCTATTCGCGATCTTTTTCTTCTTTTTACCTTCTACATAATTTTTAAAATTCCTTACATCATTCTTCACCATACTGGCGAAAGCGGGATTCAGCAACCTGGCCAGCCCTGCTCCCACATAACCTGCCGGTGGCCTGTAACTGATAGTCACATGTAATTCCGTTCCACCATCCGGCGCATCGCGGAAAATTATTTTACCGGCATTAGAAATATCTGCACCTTCAGTAGAACGCCATGCCAACACTTCATTTTCCTCGTCTTCCACAATTTCCGCATCCCATTCCAGCGCAAAACCACCCACCAGTTTCACTGTCCAGTGAGAATGCCTTTCGTCTATCACTTCCACATCATACAGATGCGCCATAAAAGCAGGTAAATGATCTAATTGCCGCCAGTAGGCATACACCTCATTACGCGGGCGGTTCACATTGAACTTTGTACGGATATTTACAGCTCTTGCATGGTGCGGCCGGAGATTGTCTTCTACCATGGCAGAAACGGGACAATTACCGGAAATACCCCTGTAAAGGAGGTATCCACCAGCCAGCATTCGGCCCAGGCTTTTTAAGGGAGATTTGGAAAAATTAGCGCAGGCGAGGTATAATAAAGAAGCCCCTGCCGCAGAAGAGATCATTCTTCCTGTTTTACTCACATTGATCACTGTTGAACTATCGTAGAATGATTCCGGGCGGGGATGGTTAATGTCATGCTCCATATAATCGGTTTTGTGTTATTTTATACCAAAACCCTGCTGCTTTTCAATCAAATGATTTACAATGCTTTAGGTTTTTCACACACAACACAGCCTGTGTAGAAAAATACACAGCTATTTCAGGGAATGTAACGCTACACGATTCCCTTCGCTATCGATAAAAACAGCCATATAACCGATATCTTCTGTAATGAGCCGTTTAGGCAGGTGCAATTTACCGCCTGCAGCTTCCACCTTATCCAGTTCATTCTGCAGATTGCCTGTTGGGGAAGTGAAGTAAATGAGCGATCCATCCATGGATGGTTTGTAAGATTCTTTGTGATAGACGAGTGCACCTGCGGCGCCGGGTGCATTGTAATTGGCGGGGAACCAGGCCATTTCAAATTCACCCATATTATTCAGTTCCATTTTATAATCAAAAACGGCTTGATAGAAAGCGATGGCTCTGGGCATGTCGGCAACGGGGATTTCGAACCATCCGGCTACATTTATTTCCATGTTGAGGTTGTTTTTGGGGTGTAAACTTTCTCAATTAACAAAAATGTGAGAGGATTGTTTATAGTATAAACAAGTAGTGCTGATCCATGATCAGCACTACTTATAATAAGCCGGATCTACCCCAGTGAATGTACACCGCGGGACCTGGCCAGATGTTGCCCTTCGGCAATTTCTTCAATCATCTTCTTGCAGAAAGCGGGTAAGTCTTTAGGACTGCGGCTGGTAACGAGTCCCATATCCACTACCACTTCCTTATCTTCCCAGTTGGCACCGGCATTGATAAGATCTGTTTTAATAGATGGATAGGAAGTAACCGTCCGGCCCTTCAGTGCGCCGGTTTCTATTAAGGTCCATGGGCCATGGCAGATAGCCGCAATGGGTTTCTTTTCTTCAGTAAAGCCGGTAACGAAAGTCACGGCATCCTTGTTAACCCGTAACAGATCCGGATTCATCACACCGCCCGGAAGTACCAGTGCATCATAATCTTCTGAGGATACTTTGTCTACCGTATTATCCACGCGGTATTCATCTCCCCACTCCTTTTCCGCCCAGGCTTTCACGTTGCCGGATTTAAGTGAGATCACTTCTATTTCAGCGCCTGCATTTTGCAGCGCTTCCACCGGAACCGTAAATTCCGATTCTTCAAATCCATCTGCCACGAGGACAGCTACCTTTTTACCTTTCAGGGAATGTTGTTCCATAATGCATTGTTTTATGGAATATGCAGCAAAAAGGAGTCCGATTACGGCCAGCGCAGGTTTCATGAATTATTTGGGTACTTAATTGCTCAATATGGGGTTAATCTTCGTCCTTGCCTTTCCCTAGTTTAAATTTAACTTTTCCATCATCTCCATCTACTGCCCGCAGGTTAACAACAATACCTTTTTTCTGGCGTTTAGTCAGTTCAACAGCATCACCGGACAGCTCATCATTTTTAGGATTGCGGAGCGGAACCTTCATCTGTATATCCGTTCCTTTGGGCATACCATACGTTCCTTCAAGTTGAATGTTCAGCACGCTGGAAGCGATGATCATCGGATTGATCACTATCTTGTTCCCTTTTATATCCAGGGTATTGTGTATGTTTTCAAAAGTGATGTTAGACATATCCCGTTTGCGGAAAACGAACTTGCCTAATTTCTCCAACGGCTCAAAACCTACGAGCGCACCTTTATTCAGATCAAAGGTGACGGAGCCGAACATAGAATGTGGTTTAATACTCGCGTCTTCTTTCATGCCGCCCGTCACTTTTGCTGTTGCAGAAAATACTCCTTTGAGGTTCTTTGCCTGGATGCCTTCCTGCCCAAAATTCTCAAAGGCCCGGAAGAGCTGATCTACCTGTACCTTATTCACTTTTGCATCTACGGTGAAACGATCGTTACCATTACTGGCATTGAGAATGGCGCCATTGAAATTTATTTGTCCGCCTGCGGCCTGCAGTACGGCATTATCCAGTTTAACACCTGTCTGGCTGAGTTGAATACCTGCTTTCACATTACTGGCGGTGAACTGGCGGTATTTTACTTTATCCAGCACTACGTTCATGTTTACGCTACAGGCTTCCAGCACAACATCCAGTTGTTTCATGATGCGGGGTTTGGCATGGACAGGCTGCTTTTTGGAAACATGTTTGCGGCGTTTGGCAAAGAAGGAATGGAATTCATTCAGGTTGATCATGGAACTGTGAATAGACCAGTCCAGCGTTATCTTTTCAGGCGCTGCAAAATAGAAGTTGAGGATGTTGCGGATATTTCCTTCCATGGTTACGGCACTGCTGCCACTTTGTAAACGGATGTTGCGGAAGTACAGGTCCTGCCCCGTAAAGTCAAGTGTGGCCAGGCATTGCTGGAATGTTTGGTTACGGGGTACATACGTAAAAGCACCGTCCTTGATCTGGATGATCCCATTTACAAATCCGGGTACCGTATCATTAGGATTCCAGGTACCTGCATATTCAAGGTCTACTTCTGCCTCTCCTTTCGTGAATTCAAACAGATGGGCACCTACTATATGCGTGAGCCTGGTGAGCGGAAATTTGGACTTAAAACGGCCTGTTAGTACAGGTTTTTTGAGATTGATGATCCTGATCGTATCTGAGGTAACAGGAATGCTGTCATACTCCCCTTTAAAATTAAAAAGGCTCAGGCGGGAGTTGGCATCATTGTGCCCCATCCCTGTCGTTACCTCGTTGAGGAAAGCACCATTAAAGCTGCATTTATCGAGGGTAACGGCTTTTGCGGTGAGGATATTATCTTTCACATCCCAGGTAACACGTATATAGGGTGTATCCCTGAATTTCATATGTCCCCTGATATCTGCATGTACATCCAGGGGTTTCTCAAAACTGATGCTATCCATCTTATGAGCAAGAGCCGGCGTAAGTAGTGATGCGGCCTGGCGAAAAGGGATCTGGTCTGCTTTGATCGCCAGTACAAATGCGGCAGGCTGCTGGCTGAAGTTAAATTCACCGCCAAAGGAAACAGGTTGTTTGTCGAATTGCAGGATCTGCGGTGGAATGCGTAATGTTTTGGATGCGGTGATATATTGTATCTCCAGATCAGTTTGCATCACTTTGTTTTGCGCGAAACTGCCTTTGGTGGTATTGAATTCCAGGTTCCGTATATGCATGTCCGTACGCAGGTTGCAGGTCCAGCCACTGCTTGCATAATCCATTTCCCCGGAGAGAGAACGGATATCGAAGAAGAAGTGTTTGAACTTCTGCAGGTTTTCCATGGAAAACTGGATGTTCTCCATGCTGAAACTCCTGAAAGTAGGCTGTTTGCCAGTTTTCTTTTTGGTGGAATCACCTTTAAAAAGATAAGTATTGGAATAACCAGTGCTATCCGTAAAGATGCTGATGTTTCCATCTTTCAGTTTCACCTCTTTTATATCTATTTCCTTATGCAAAAAAGCCATGGTATTCACTTTCACGTACACTTCCTTTATAGCCAGCAAAGGCCGCTTGTGCTGTGCGAATAAACTATCCTGGAGGGATACATCTTTCAGCGTAATGGATATATTGGGAAAACTGCGTATCAGGGAAGGATCCATATCCCGGATCACGAGTGTGCCATTGATGCGGCTGCTCAGCTGACTGGAAATTTCGGTGAGGATGGCCTGTTTATTATTCCGGATCACCAGCGCCAGTATGAGCCATAGTAAAATAATCAGCACAATAAAGCTGCCTGCAGAAATAAGTGAGATGCGTAACCAGCGGGGCATGGGTCAAATAGTTAAGGTTCAGGAAGATAAACAATATATCGCGAAAAAAGTTGACATTTGACTTATGGCATTTGTAATACCCATCGTTATTGTCGCGCTATTATTCTGGTGGTTTTATCGTACACCCAAACCTAAGACCAAACATCAGGCCACGATCATTGGCATCCTGGAAAGCAATGTGCGATATTATCAGCAATTGAAAAATGAAGACAAACCCCGCTTCGTAAAAGAAGTGAGTGATTTTATGGAAACGGTAACCATTGAAGGTGTAGGCGCCCAGGTAGAAATACTGGATAAAGTGCTGATAGCCGCCAGTGCCGTGATCCCCATCTTTTCCTTTCCGGGATGGCGTTACCGCAATCTTACTAATGTTATCCTGTACCCGGATACTTTTGATGAAAAATACCAGTTTGAGGGAGACCGCAGGAATATCCTGGGCATGGTAGGCAGCGGGCCTTTGAACGGGCAAATGCTCCTCTCCCAGTCTGCTCTCCGGCATGGATTCTCAGATCATGGCGGCAAGAGTAATACCGCCATACATGAATTCGTTCACCTCGTGGATAAAACAGACGGTTCTGTGGACGGTATGCCGGAATCCTTATTGCAGAACAGTTATAGCCTACCCTGGCTGAAAGTGATGCATGAGGAAATAAAAAGGATTGAAACCGGAGAGTCCGATATCAATCCTTATGCAGCCATGAATCAAAGTGAGTTCCTGGCGGTAGTGTCTGAATATTTCTTTGTAAAACCGGATACGATGCAGGTGCATCATCCGGAGCTGTATGCATTACTGTCCAAAATGTTCAAACAGGACCCTAATGCAGCAATGCAGTAACAATGTTCTGCTCTGGCTGTAACAGCCTGGCTACTTCCTTTTCCAGCGTTTCCCTGTTCTCCGTGCTCACGTTCACGATAGCATAACGTGTGCGATGGATCAATGCATCCCAGCGCCAATCTAATTGCGAGCCGGTTTGTTTTGTACCATTATCATACCACCATGCCGTGTATAACCTTTCTGTTCCTTTTTGCAGGATACTGGTAGAAATGGTCTTTCCGGCTATCTTCTCTTCTTTGATGTGTTTAAATTCAAAACCACTGCCACGCCAGCAAATGGTGGGATGATGATCACTGTAATAAAAACCGGGGATGGTTTTTACGTAGATGAGTGCCGTATCATTTTCTACTTTGATCACATTGTTGTCCATGGAAGTTACTTTAAATCCCTCCACAGCAGGAAGAACAGCAGGATTTACCTGTTGGATGCCGGGTAACATTGTTTTCCAGGCTACCATTCCTACACAGGCTGCAAGGCAAACATGTGCCATGATCACCTGTAAAGAATTTACCGGCTCTGCAGGAGCCGTTTCTGTTTTTATTTTTCCCCAATGTTTTACCAGCCAGGGGATCAGCCATATCAGGGGCAGGATCACATATACCGCGAGGCACATGATCCCTGTGTAACCATGCATCGCATCTTCCGGCAGGATCACGAACATCACCAGCAGGATCATGCGGAACAGGTTGGCGATAATATTCAGGAGGGCTATGATACCCATCAGCACCGTGACCTTAAAGAAGTTCAGCCTAACGTTCATTTTCTTCTGGTAGAAGCCCAGGATCATGATACCGCAGAGCATGGAAGTGATCATCATGTTCAAGCCCATGCAGGCTGCATCTACAGAGAATTCATTCCCTTCAAAGAAAATAGTATTGCCTTCCACGTTAGCTGCTACGCCGGATATTTGCAGCAAGGTGCCTGCCCATGCTGTTAATTGCAGGCGGATGGGGAAAGTGAAGATATTGGTGATGTAATCACAAATGGGCGCCATCAAAACCATGGCCAGTACAGGTAATAAGTTGATCTTTCCTAACACATTATCTATCAGGAAACAGATGCCCATTACTACAGATGCGTAAAGCAATGTTTTCACCGGCAGTATCCAGGCCAGTATGCAACAGAGTAATGCGGCATAATAAAACCGCAGGCTTTTCTTTTGCAGCGGATCCCTGTTCAGTACAATGGGGATAGCTACAAGGCCCAGCAGAAATCCCGGAGACCGCCAGGCAATATAGTCCTTCAATGCATATTGCACGATCAGAACATATATGCCTGCGATCAGACCGGCGCCCAGAATGGCGGGGATCATGCGTTTACTTTGATCCATTTCGGGCGGAGTTTAACATAGGTGATGGAAAATAGAACTAGTATGATGAGGGCCCATTCGTGCGGTTCAGGCACAGCGCCATTAGATTTCATGGAAGCATTCTTCAGGCTGTTATCACTGTCTTTGATGTTAAACCTGTCATAGTCTTCCTTCGATTCCAGTACGATCAAACTACTGATGGGCGAAACCACGTATGCTTCTCTTGCTATAGATACCAGGCTATCCTGCCCTTCCGATTTCGTGATCAGGCCTTTACCTGCTTTTTGCAGGATGTGATTGTATGCGAACAAACGCATCAGGTGATCCGGTGCATCTCCCCTTGTAACGCTGTCTGCACTTTGTTCTATTTCAATATTTGCCTGGTCTATCACTACTTTATTATCTGATTCTATATCACCGGCAAATGTTTTCGTGTCCATCAGGATCTTTAGCAACAGGATGCCGCCTTTTTCATAACGGAATACACGGAATTCTTTAAGGGATTTTAAATAGGGAGATAACTGTTCACCCAGGTCCAGCAGCCTGATCTTTGGTACAGTATCCTGAGAAAGCCAGGTGGATAATTCCGTTTTGAAACGGCTGCCTTCCAGTTCATCCAGCGAAGGAGAAATGGGTGTGCTTTTAGTGATCAGCAAAGCATTGGCAGGGTCTTTTATTTTGTATAGGGGGAACAGGCTGAAATGTTGCTTTTGCAGGTTCTTCAGTACTTTCTTGTCTACCAGTACCATTCTTTCGCCAGACCATACATATACGGGTGTGGTACCCACAAGCTGCAGCACTTCATTTATTTCCTTTTCAGACCAGGCCTCGTTGATATCCAGGTAAACAGCATTTGTTAACACAGGATCACGTTGCAATACGTAAGGTTTGATCGAATATCCTTTGCCATTGAAAGAGAAGGTATGCGGCTGAATGTCTTCTTTCTCAATTGTTACTTTCCAGTCAGCTTTGTAATTCCCTTCCTTGCGGTATTGCATTCCCTCGCTTTCATACTGATCCGGAAGGCTTAGTGTACCTGGTGTTGTGGCAAATTCAATCGTACCATCTTCCGTTGCGTGTGCAGGTGACGGACCATCGAAATAAATATTTTCATACACCAGTTCCTTATCACCCGCTTTCAGCGGCGCCGTAAATCCTATCTTAAACTGGCGGGCTGCCTTCGTGGTTACAGGAAATACCCGCACACTTACGGTATTCCCTTCCTGCCAGCGAACTAAAGAAGGGTCCCTGCTTTCTACGCCTACTATTTGTTTATAAGCAGTATCTGCTTTTTCCTTCGTGGTGAGGATGCCCTTTTCCTCTTTTCCATTGATCCAGAGAGAAAGAGAAGTTACCACACAACCCTCTGGTAAATGGAAAGTGTAAATAGCCTCCTGCGGTCTCCAGCTATCGCCGTTATTATTCACCACAGTGATCACCTTTTCCGTGTAAGCAAGATGCAGCTTTGGCCAGATCCGGGCTTTTGTATTCACATAATCTGTGTACAGGTCATCACCAGACCAAAGCCGCTCCTGCCCTTCGTGACGGGCATCAAACAATGCTTCCAGTATCTTTATGCGTTCTTCATCAGAGGGTATTATCTTAGGTACGAAACCAGATGCGATCACCATTAGCGGGTCATGCAAACGGGAATCATTAAAATTACGCAAGGACCTATCAAAAAAGTCCCAGTCGAACCAATCAGAAAGGATATATATAAATTCAGCTTTCAATACCCTCTCTTCTATCCAGCTGCCATCCATTTGGTTAGCAGCTACCACCCATGGCGGCAACGCGCTAACACCTTCAGCACTGGTCCTGTTATAGATGCGGTTCAATTGCCTTACTTCGCTGTTCATGGCCATGGTGAACACCACAATCACAACCAGCGAAAAAACAAAACCGGACAATACACTCCACCTGCCTGCCTTAAAATCGTCCCGGATATGCGTATAGAACAGGTGCCAGATATGAATGAGGGCCAATATTGGAATAAAGGCATGCACGGAAATACCCAGGGCCAGTATAGCCGGTACTGCCATGCCATAAACAGGCAAGAGGTAGCAGCTCAAATAAATGAATAGCACAACGCTGATGCCCAGGATAAAACACATGATGGCACGTACGCTCCGCGGGAGGTTTTCATAATAATGGAACAATAAGAGATTGATGCCTGAGATCACCAGTAACACACTGAACCAGGGTGTATTTTCATGAAAGATGTTCATTACCCTGTTAAGGCCGTAGGCGCTCACCAGGAACAGTAACAACACCGGCGTCATGAACCCCTTCCGCTCCTTCTTATTCATGAGCGCCCTGGCAATGAAAGCAATAACGGCGCAGATATAATGAAAAAAGAATAACCGGGTCAGCAGATCGTCGTTCCCGTTATAGGTATTACCGATGTTGTAAATGATAAAACTAAGCAGCAATAATGCGACTAACATTAAGTACCTGTAGTCCAGTAATTTGTCTTTTACAGTTTGCATATCCATATTTTAAAAGTACTTTGCATTTCAAAGTATAAAGGTAAAAAAGAAGGGATTTTACTCCCTCTTTTTCACTTTGAATTACAAAGTAAAGTCAAATATCTGAACAAACCAACAGGTTTTATAAATTTCCTTCTACCTGAACTTTGAGTACGGTTGCAATATCGTTAGTAGGTTTACCGGCGAGGTTGACAATCAGATTATCCCCGCTGGCAGCGGATGTAAGGGTATTTTTTGTACCTAATACACTAATGCTTTTCACCTTGTTCTTCAGGCCGGGCACTTCCAGTTTTCCATTTGCAGGCCATTCAAACACAGCGAGGTAGAGTGTATTTTGCTTGCGGGTGATGCGCCCCCAGGCTACTGTTTTTAAAGGGTTGCCTTTGGTGCCGTAAATAGATTCTCCGTTCACTTTCATCCACTCGCCTATGCCTTTCAGGCTTTTGATGCTTTCTTCCGGAAATTCACCTTCGGCAGTTGGTCCTACATTGAGGAGATAGTTACCACCTTTTGAAGCGATGTCTACCAGGTTACGCACCATCGTGGAAACCGTTTTCCAATTATGATCATAACTCTTGAATCCCCAGGTGCCGTTCATGGTCATACAGGTTTCCCAGTCGCGCCCATCCAGTTCACTCAGGTTAGGGATCTTTTGTTCCGGTGTTTTATAATCTCCCTGGAAATTAGGGCGTTTGAGACGGTCGTTGGTGATGATGTTTGGCTGTAATGCCAGCTGCGCCTGCAGTTTCGTAGCCGCTTCATCCGTCATATTGGTAGGCGTATCCCACCAGAGCACCGCTACTTCTCCATAATTGGTAAGCAGTTCTTTCACTTGTGGTACAGCTACATTATCAATATACTGATCAAAGGTCTGCGTCATTTGTGCCGGATCAAAGTGGCCGTTGTTAGCTTTTGTGTAGGCATCTACCTTAGCAGAATCCGGGTTAGGCCAGCCTTCGCGCATTTCTTTACGGGCAACAGAGCCACCGGGGTTATTCCAGTCCTGTGCCTGTGAATAATAGAAGCCCAGTTTGATACCATATTTTTTACAAGCTGCTACCAATGGAGTAAGCAGATCTTTTCCGTAAGGTGTAGCATCTGTAATATCCCATTTACTGGCTTTGGAATTGAACAATGCAAAACCGTCGTGATGTTTAGCGGTGATCACGATGTATTTCATGCCGGCGTCCTTTGCCATTTTCACCCATTCTTCTGCATTGTATTTTACGGGATTGAATTGTTTGGCGTAAGCCTGGTATTCTGCCACAGGGATCTTGCTGCGGTTCATGATCCATTCTCCCCCACCCCTTGCCATGGGAAAACCCTTGTAAGTACCTGCGGGAACAGCATACACGCCCCAATGGATAAACATCCCGAAACGGGCTTCCCTCCACCATTTCATACGTGTTTCGTTTGTGGAATTGTTTTGTGCCATGAGTGACTGAACGGTAATGAGCATCGTCAGCAGGCATGCAATTTTTTTCATGTGATCAGTTTATACGTGTTATTCGCAATCGTTTGCATAAGTGGAATAAAAAGAAGCGCCGCAGCGCTTTATCGGTCTCAAGGTCGGATAAAAAAGCAGGCCGTATTGGGCTCTTTTTCTCTATTTATTGTAGTTTTTTCGCTGTATCTACAGGAGTTTTGCCAGCAGCAGGTCCCTGTCCTCCTGGGTGCCTACCTTGAAGGTATGTTCCCCGAACGCAGAGAACCCTTCTTTTTCATAAAACTGCCGGGCCTTCAGATTGTGCTCCCATACGCCTAACCATAATGTGCGCACGAAGTATTTGTGTGCCTCTTCGTAAGCAAAGTGTATGAGTTTTTTGCCTAGTTTTTTACTTTGGAATTCACGGCGTACGTAGATCCTTTCCAGCTCCATCACCGGAGTGGGTAACAAGGTGCCGTTATCCGGCTGGCGGTGGAGGTTCAGTTTAATAAAGCCTGCAGCTGTTGTGCCTTCCCAGAGGATATAGAAATAAGCATCTTTGCTTTCCCATTCCTGTCGTAAGATGTTGTCGTTCTTTTTTTCCTGGAGAAAAGTTTGCAGGTCATGCGTTGCATAAACAGGTAAAAAGGTTTCCGTAAATGTGTCCCGTTCTAATTGCATCCATACCTGAAGATCCGTTTCCGCTACCGGTCTGATATGTTGATCTTTCATGATTACTGTAAAATACGTTATTTTTGCCTTATGTGGAAAACCTTACTGATCCTTCCGGTATTACTACAACAGCCTGTTTTTGCACAAACGATCCAACGATCTGATTTTGTGATTGCGAGTGATCCGGGTGTCCGCATCTCCATACGGGAAGTTTCCACGCACAAACGCAGCCGCAAGCCCCCTATCCTCTTATTACATGGCGGCGGGTCCGGCGGCATTGCTTCTTTTGATCTTCCGGTAGCAGGTGGTTCATTTGCAGAAGACCTGGCTAAAGCAGGCCTTCATGTGTTCATCATGGATGCACGCGGCTGGGAACAATCTACCCGTCCTGATTATGACACCACCAAGCGCTGGGTGATCGCTGCATCTTCTGCGGAAGTATCCAGGGACATAGATGCTGTTGTGGATTTTATACAGGAAAGGACCGGCAGGAAAAAAGTAGCTTTATTCGGTTGGGCCACCGGCGGCAGCTGGATGGGATATTACTCCTGCATCTATCCTAATAAGATAGCTTCACTCATCATGCTCAACAGTTTATACAATGTAAAAGCACCCTGGGTATTCACCAAACTCTTCCGCAATCCTTCTGATACTTCCCAATTCAATTACGCCTCTACTCCTGTGCTGCGTAAGGCAACTGCTGCACAGCTTCTGGAGAACTGGAACAATTACATTCCCGTAGCAGATAAAACACAATGGTATGATACCGCTGTTGCAAAGGCTTATGCCAGAACGGCCGTGAGCTTTAATGAAGACAGCATACTGGAAGTGCCGGGCGGTTACAGGGCAGAGAGCTTTTATACTGCACAGGGCAAAGGCATGTGGCATGCAAAAGATGTGTTTGTACCGGTACTGGCAATCAGAGGTGCATACGATACATGGAGCAGACCGGAAGACCTTACTGCGTTACAGGCACAGCTGGTGAATTCACCGAGGAAGCAGTTTGTAACATTGCCTGAGGGCACACATCTTGTATTCCTGGACAGGCCGGAAAAAGGAAGAATACAACTGATCAATGAGATCGTTTCATTCAATCAGAAACCCTGATAATAACGTTGCTGCATATACGCCAGCACTCCTTCATTTTAGGCATTATTAACTTTTTTTTACAAAAATTTGGAAGGAATGAAAATATTCCTATTTTTGCACCCGCTTTGATAATCATCATAGCGATGATTCTGTAGCTCAGTTGGTAGAGCAATACACTTTTAATGTATGGGTCCTGGGTTCGAGTCCCAGCGGAATCACAAAAAGCACACTACGGTGTGCTTTTTTGTTTTTATACCCATTCGGTGACCCATTCTTATTTGGCAAAGCTGTTGATGAAATTCATTTGAAATGAAATAAAAATTTATATATTGAGCCCGGTTAAAGGTTAACCCAGTACCAGTAGTGTATACCCGCAATTTTTATAACATTAATCCTTTTATGAAACCTAAGAATTCTTTTTTATTCCTGCTCAAATTAAACACAGGCCTATTTCTCATACTCATTGGTTTATTACAAACAGCGTATGCCTTTGTAAACCAGCCTCATGCTATGATGCCTTCACAACCAGTGCCTTATTTCCCTGTCTTTGCAGCCGCTTGTGTATTAGGAGGAGCATATTTAGTCTCAAATGTTAAAGGAATTGAATAACAATTAAAATAAAAAAAATGAAAAAAACCTTGTTACCCGCATTTATCTTATCAATGCTCTTTTCGTGTACAAAAGATTCTCGTGAAACCTCCTCACCAGATCCTATAACTTCTGCAACACATGAAGAAGTAAACAATCTGTTTGAAAAATATCATTTCCAAAAACTGTCTGAAGTAGAAGACACCACAAATCTCAAAACTATTAAATTAAAGGTAAAAGATATGGAGGAACTTGATAACGTTCTCCGTAAAATTGATGCTATGCGTGTTTCTGAAAGTCAACTTGACTCTTTAAAAGGAGTTTTTCTGAATAGATTTCATACTGAGCATGGATCAATCAAAATGGGCAAATCAACTAATAATCTTGTGGCGCCGTTTAGCTATTTAACTTATGTTTACCTGAGAGCAGCTCTGGAACCCGGTGGTACTACAAATGGCAGCATTTTTTATGCCACTACAAGGTTACTGTGTACTGATGATCCGGCTAACATCTATGGCACTTTTGGGATGCGATTTGCCCCCGCACCAGGATATGGAGGACCTGGCGGTTCGATCAATTGGGCCGTTTCTGGCTTAGTTGCCGGAAGTGGGGATGAAACTTCAAACACTTATGAAAATGTAATTGGAGCTGGTATTCAAACGTTAGCCATGGAGAGGATTTGGTTGTACAAATTGAGGGTCGACATTGAAGCATTTGGTATATCACTTGGAGCTGGCTATACTGTTCGATTGACTGGCTATTTCAACATAGGTAATTATATCGATAGTTTTACCGGATCAGCGTATTTGCAATAAATATCAAACTCACCTTTAGTAAAATGCATCAGCTAAAAAAGGATACACTAAATAGTGTATCCTTTTTCTTGTATTACAGAACAATAGACAGATGATAAGCTTCGGGTACCTTCTCGATAACCCGTTGCAAGCCGGTACCGTCTGTTTTACAGCGGAACATCGTACCGTGGTTCACCTGATAATCATATACTATCCAGTACATGTATTGATTGCCTGCGTCTATTTCCAGGTCACCAACCCCCATCATGAATTCCGCGGAGATTGGCAGCTTCTCAAGCGTTCCGGAACCGTCCCTTGCACCCACAAAACACGCACTGGTGCTACCGTCTAAAATATAGATATGCGTGTCGTCTATGGCTATATTGGTGGGAGCAACAATGCCATCACTGGCATCGAATAATACTTTGGGAGCCTGTGCTGCCTGACCGTTCATACTACCTTCATAAGCGGCCATAGCCATTTGGTCTACCCAGTATATCTTCCCCCTGGCCTCATCTATTCTCATTCCTGCAGGGAAATCTCCCAGCTTATAGAGCTCTTCTCCTCCGGTCCCATCTATCTTTACCCGGAAGAGGTAACTCTTGCCTGAGAAGCTAAGGTCTGCCACCGTCACATATAGTCTGTCCTGGCTGTCAAAAGCAATGTCCTGCAACAGTACTTCTCCGGAAAATTCATAAACGAGGGTGGGAGGAACAGTGCCATCCATACTGCCGTAATAAATTTTGTTTATATCCATCCAGCATACGCGTCCGTTTTTTTGATCAACTGTGAGTCCACTTGGATAAACGCCCGTGTTGTCGGACTCGTCATATATAGCTGTCATCACCGCATTGCCGTTTTCATCCATCACCGCCTTGTACACCTTGCCCCATGAGGACCAGAAGATCTCCTTTACGCCGGCAGGTGTTTCATCCACAACGAATTCACCTGCATGCACCTTGTAAACTCCTTGTTCTACACGCAGGGATATAGTATCCGGTGTTATTTTCGGCACCTTTACTTTTACCTGGGTACTGCTGATCTCCGTGATGGTTCCTTCCGTATCGCCGAAGAAAATTTTACAGCTGCCATCTTTAAAATTATATCCGTTGATAGTGATCTCTCCGCCTACTCTCGCATGCAAAGGCAGCACTTCCATGATCATGGGTTTGGGAATAGCAGACGCGTCTACAGTAAATACAGGCCCTGTAGCAGCAGAATCTACCTGACCGCTGTAGTTGTAACCACCCGTTGGGTTCTTCCTGTTAAAATTGAATTCCAGCTTTCCGGTTAAAGCACCTTCCGGTATTTGTAACAACATACTATCCAGCGACATGGTAACGACGCGTACCTCGGCGTTGTTGAGGTGCACTTTGGCATCTGTCTTCAGATAGGTGAAATTATGGCCGTGTACGACTATGTAGGTGCCCGCAGGCCCGGTACCCGGTGAAATGCTGTCAATAGTCACCCTGCCGAAATCACGCACATCAATGACCTCCTTCTGGCAGGCCATGATCGTGCACATCAGCACAGCAAACAGTAAGTATATATATCTTTTCATGCTATTATTTTTTACAGGTTGAACTGGAAACCCAGCGTATAGTAAATACCTGGTTTGTAATCACGGATGTAATAATCACCCCGGATGTATTTATTGTACTCCGTACGGATCGGGCCGTGTATGGTCCATTCGAATAAGGTAGGATCCGTGTTGAACTTTTTGTTAAAGTCATTGTCCACATAATGACGGATCGCTGCGTTCAGCAGGTTCTGTGCGGCTACACTCACATGCCTGCCTATCTTCTGCAATACGGAAAGATCGAGCAGATGCCTGCTGCGTTCGATCACCGGAGGCTCCAGGTCTATTAATCTGCCACCCGAGGTATTGGTGATGATACGCTCTGCGAGCACATTGTATTGCAACGATATCCTGCTGCCGCTGGCCTTGTGGTCATAAAAAAGACCGGCGTTCAGTATCCAGGGGGCAGCGCCTGTAAAGGCCCTGTTTTCGCCACCGGGATAGTAGTTGAGGTATCCTGGTGCATCCACCATCATGGCCTGGTTACTCGCTTCTGTGAAGTTGTAACAGGCGTTCACGATGAGGCCCATATGCTCAAATACATCACCACCGAGAAAGCCCAGTTGTTTGCGTACTTCCAGCTCTATCCCATAGATACGGGCAAACGGCATATTGCTGTGCGTGAACCCGGGAATACCGGTATTGGTATTGGCCATCGTTTCTTCGATCGGCTGATTGAGATGTTTGTAGTAAAAACCTGCAGATACAGCTTCTCCTGCGGCAGGATACCATTCCAGGCGCAGATCGTAGTTGTCGATGCGTGCATCATGCAGTGTAGGTTTACCGATATAGGTGAATCCATCTGAAGGATTATAGGTAACGAAAGGAGATAGTTCACGCAGTTCCGGCCTGTTCAGTGTTTTGCCATAGCTCGCGCGCAGTTGCCACTTGTCGTTCATATGTAAGGTGGCGTTTACAGAGGGTAAAAAGAAATACTGATGTGTGGGAGGCGCTGTGCCAACAAGCACCTGCTGGCCGGCGCTGTTCGGCAAATATTCTTCCAGTAATTGTAGTCCTCTCGTGTCTAACACAATACGTTTGGAATATTCCACGCGTAAACCGCCATAGATGTCCAGCTTCATCATCGGGCGTTTACCGAACGGCCAGCGGAAGGATACGGGAAGACTGGACGCCATGTAGCCGGCCACGTTATCGAAGGTAGCGGTGTACCCGTTTGTCTGTGCTCCACCCAATCCAACTTCCTGCACATTGGTGTACATGCGCACATTTCTTGTTTGCATGGCATACAACAGGCTGTCGCCGAGGTTATCCCAGGGGCTTTCACTGTATCCCAGTTCCGGGAAGTTTTTGTAAGCCAGTGCGCTGTAGAAATATCGCTTGCGGCGGCTTTCTGCATAAGCACCTGCACGTATCAGGAAATCTTTCTTTTGTAACAGCGGCGTGAGCGTATAATCGAGACTTCCCTGCCAGCGTTGTTCATCACCTTCACCATCCGTAAACCGCCCGATGGTGGTATTCTTTCGTGTACCTGCGTTTAACTTCCAGGTTGTTGAATCCGTCTGAACAAACTTTCCTGCACCGGCCCTGTCACCAATAATGGATGCATCGTCCGGATTATAAACGTTGGAGAACTGGTTGGGATCTTTATTGAGCCCCTGGGAATAGCTGGCCGTCCATTCCAGCAGGTGTTTTTGATTACCGGTCTTATGTGAACCTCCGAGCATGCCCATGTAGAGGTCCTGCGTATTGTATGCATTCTCCATACGGCGGATGAAGAGCGAAGCAGCTTCGCTCGCAAACCATTCATTGACCGTATTGATCTGCAACACCTGCTTCGTGCTGCGGTTCATGAGGCCCATGGCGGTGATCTCGTTCCGGTCGTTGATGATCAGCGAGAAGTGCTGCATGGCGGCCAGCCGTATACTAGAGGAATAAACGGAATCATGTCCTGCACGGAAGCTGGGAAGCGTAAAGGGCGTAAGCGCTACGCCCGGAGCAGGAAATACCGTATCCCTGTACATGTTGGCATTGCGTGCTGTTTTGGTAGAATAGAAGCTGCGTTGGTTTTCGTAACGCCCTACCGTTACGCTGTTCAGCTTCAGCTTACCGATATTGGCATAAGTGTAGTAGGTCATATCCCCCTGAAGGTCTGCCGGATGATATTTTTTGCTCAGGTTCCAGGACTGAACGCTGCGTTTTAGCAAAGCGTCCGTAATGGCGCCATTGGCGGCCAGGTAGGCATCGGGAGTGCCTGGTACATCTCCCAGGATCACCATACCGTAAGGGTTGCGCGGCATGTTCACCGGCATTGCACGGGTGCCATCGTCAAAACCCAGCCAGTCGTATTTGCCACTACCACCCTGCACATGATCATCAAAGAACTTGTTACCTGTGCGGTATTGTGCATTCAAACTGATCTCCAGCCTGCGGATGGGAACAGATTTTTTCGTGTACACCTTTACCACACCACCCGCAAAATCAGCAGGGAGTTCCGGTACAGGAGATTTATACACGATCATCCGGTCGATCACGGAAGATGGCAGCAGGTCGAAATTGAATGCCCTTTTATTGGGATCGGTAGAGGGAAGAAAAGCATTGTTGAGGTAAACGGGATTATAACGGGGCGTCATACCACGGATGCTGATAAAGCCGTCCTGCAAAGTAACGCCCGATACACGGCGCGCCACCTCAGAAGCAGAACGGTCTACGCTGATCGTGATCTGTTCGGAAGAAATACCGGAAGTTATACCTCTCGCCGTTCTGATCTCTTCGATCAGCTGACGGTCGTTGGTGGTGATCACACGGTCAGCCCGCACGGTCACTTCCCCCAGCTGGCGTTTGTCTTTTTGTAATACGATGTCCAGTGTGGAGGTAGAATCGTCCTTTACCGTTACGCCGGGGATCTCCTTATAGGCAAATCCCACATAACTGATGATGGCGGTGTAATTACCAGCCGGAAGTGTGATGCTGAAGTGCCCGTTCGCATCCGTCACGGCACCGTTGCTGCCGATGCGGATATTGGCGCCGGGCACAGGTTCCCGTTGTTCTTCATCGGTCACCTGGCCCACGAGTTTCCCCTTCGTACGAACGGGCGCATTGTTTTCCTTGCTGATGATAATGTAACCATTGGCTTCCCTGAAAGAAAGGGAAGTGTGCTGCAACAGGGCTTTCAATACCTGCTCCAGCGTTTTGTCGGTGTATTCGGTAACAGGTGCTTTGTAACCATTGGTGTTGGCGGCATTAAAAGCCAGTTTAAGCCCGGCCTGTTTCTCTACTTTCTCCAATGCAGCCGCCATGCTTTCACCGGTGAAGCGGATGCTGATCTTTTTGGATAAAGCGGATTGTTGTGCATACAAATGACTGCTGGTGAAGAGACACACCAGTAGCAGGAGTCGTTGCCATAGGCGGTGCCGCGGTTTCGTCCGACTGAAAAATTTCATACCTTCGTTTTAGTTTATTTGTTATAAATACCGGTACTTCAATACCGGTGTTTGAAGACGCCTGCTTCAACAGGCGTTTTTCTTTTTAGCGAATGATCACTGCCGTACTGTCTTTCCGCCATTCCGCGCGGTTCCCGTTCACCATACACATAACTTCCATCAATGGTCGCGGGTCTGTTCCATATTTTACGGGCAGGCTATATTGATTGTGTTGTACAGGCGTATTGCCCGCTATAACCGTGATGCCATAGAGTTGTTGCATCAGGCTCGCCATTTCTGCAAAACTGGCTGCAGAAAGGCGTACTTCCCCGCTCGTCCATTCTCCGATACTTCCGGGATCAGTGTGCATGGTTTGTGTCCGGGCCTTCGCAATATCATAGAACACCCCATCACCGGGAAGCAATATCGCAATGGCATGCTGCTGCCTGTCCACCCGCACTTTACCGGCTTTAACCGCTACCTGCAAATGGCCGGCAACACTGTCCGCCATAACGGTGAATGCGGTGCCTAATACGATAGTCTGCATACCTTCGGGACTCTCCACGATGAAAGGTGCTTCCTGTTTTGCAACATCGAAATAAGCCTGCCCCTGCAGTAATTGTACAGTACGTGTTGTTCCGCTAAAGCTGGCCGGGTAACGGATTGCGGAGCGTGCATTGAGGAAGATATGAGAGCTGTCTGGCAGCATTACTTCTTTCAGTTCTCCGTTGCCTGTTTGCAGCGTCAGCATAGGCACAGGTAAGGGCAATCCCCTCTCCTGCTGCAATAACATACCAATGCCTGCGATCACCAATGCCACAGCAGCTGCGCCTGCCAGGTGGTACCAGGTTATCTTTCGTACAGGCTTTCGCGGTAGCTTTTGCATGATCTGCTGAAAACGTAATTCCTGCGGCGTTGCAGACCCGCCGGTTGCATCCGGCATGTCGGAAAAATCAATGTCAGCCAGCTGTTCTTCCGCTTCGGGAGAAGACAGGTACAGGCGCAGCAATACCATTTCACGGTCGGTAATGGTCTTGTCTTTCTGTTTACGCAGCAATTGCTTCAACAGTTCTGGAGAAACCGGCATATTGGGCAGATTTTACAGGAAGTACCCAATAAAGCCTGCAAGGTAGTAAGCGGTAACATTAAGTTAATATACAGGGAGGAGCAGTACAATCAGGCTGTAAGCATAAGGAGTAACCTGTGTGCGTAAATGTGTAAGGGCAAGGCTCACCTGCTTCTTCACAGTGAGTACGGAAATACCCAGCTCGTCCGCGATCTGCTGGTAGCTTTTATCTTCATCCCGGCTCATGAGGAATATCTTCTTCCGCATGGGCGGCAGGGATTGAATAATGGTGTTGATGTATTGTTCGATCTCCTGGAAATAGAGCTGCTGCAATGGGTCTGACAGATCAACGGGCACTTTGGGCAGACTGCTGATGTCCGTATGCAGAATCTGCCGGCGCAGGGATTTGAGGGCCTTGTTGCGGCATACGGTGATGAGCCAGCCAGAGATATCATTGCCTTCCATATCAGCCCGGTGCTCCCAGAGGCTGATAAATACATCCTGTACTACTTCTTCCGCGTCCTGCCGGGTGATGCATATTTTCGCCGCATAAGCGGTAAGGCGGGCATCGTAAGCTATGAATATTTCCCGGAACGCCTTTTCTGATCCATTTCGGAACGCATCAATAACAGAGGCTGGTACAACAAGATGTTGATGGGCGGTACACATATGAAGGCTGATTCGGCACAAATATAGCCGCAGCATATTACCAAAGTGTTAAGGACGACATTATACTATTAAGCGTTCAATATTTCCAGATCATAATAATGTATAAACAACTCTCACAAAAAAAATTCTATTTATAGAACTATTACTACAAACAAATCCTACAACAACTTTTACTTTCGCTCCGTCCATATTCTATAACATCCATAACCTATTAACCGTGTTCAATCCTATGTAAAAAGATACATTCCCGGAAACATATTGCAAGAAACACTTGCCATACTTCTCTGTAAGGTGGCCATCACTTTTATTGTCCCTTCATATCCGACATAAATGAAAAAACTAATTCTACTCAGCATTCTTCTGTTATTTGTATCCCGTTTGTATGCGGCCGACTACTATTGGGTTGGCGGCACCGGCAACTGGTCTGAAACCACACACTGGGCTTCCGTTTCAGGCGGTACGCCTAATAAGTCCATTGTGCCCGGCGCCAACGACGATGTGTATTTTGATGGAAACAGCGGCCTGGCCGCCGGCATGACTGTAACCCTGCCTACCGGCGCTCATGCTTACTGCCGTAATATGTCCTGGGCGGGCGTTACCACTGCCGCCATATTCAGGAATAATGTTACCACCTTCCAGCTGCAGGTAAGCGGCAACGTGGAACTTTCATCCACCGTGCGGTACGCCATGTCATCCCTCAACTTTGTCGGCACTTCTAACGCTACCTACAAAACAAACGGAGCGGTAAGGCTCGGTGTCGGATATTATAATCCTATTACAATTAATAAAGGTACCGGTTCGCTCACCATACTGGATGGGATAAACGAAAACACAGCGGTATCGAACATTGTATTGTACACAGGGCTTTTGAACATGTCCGGCCAGACGCATACGATCGGCAGTCTTTCGGCAGGTGGTGCAACCGTCAGGAGCGTCAACATCAGTAATGCTAACATTACGTGCCTCACTGCCTGGGATACCAGGGGCTCAAACCTAACGCTTACGGCTACAGCCTCCACTATCACGGCGGATATGTTCTACTCTACGGGCCTTACGTTCGATAAAGTATTTGCGAACAGGGACAACCCTGATATGGATATCAACAACAATACCTTCAACGAGCTTACGCTTGCCAGCCTGGTGTCCCAGATAGGGACCCAGCGGATAGGTGCGAACAATATAATAGGCCGCCTGGAATTCAAGAGTGGCGGTCGTATAGCAGGCGCGGGCAATGTGATCGGCCAGCTGATACTGGCGCCGGGGAAAGGTTACATTTTCCATGGTAATAATACGATCAATACTTCTATGCTGGCAAATACCGCAGACTGTGATGCGCTGGGTGAACTGAGGGGTGCGGACGCGAATGCCAGACTTACCTTTGGAGCTGGTGCCACAGCCGATATACGGAATGTTCTGATCACCAGCCTCACCGCTGCGGGTAGCATTGCGCCGATCACAGTGGTTGGGGTAGATGGTGGCAGTAATACCGGTTTCAATATAACACCCCGGACAGGAGGCAATACCACCCTATTCTGGGTAGGCGGTGCCGGCGATTGGGACGACAGGGCCCACTGGAGCACATCCAGCGGCGGAACTGGTGGAGCTTGCGTACCATTTTCCACAGATAATGTGGTGTTTGATGCCAATAGCGGCTTTACTAATGCAAGCAAAACTGTTTCTGTTACCAATACTGCCAGATGTCACGACATGACCTGGACGAACGTAACCAATGCACCCATTTTAAATATAGGTGGCTATACGATGGAGATCTGGGGTTCTCTGGAACTGGACCCCACAATGACCTTTACCGGAACAAATACACCAACTATCAGAGGCATTTATCTGCTGAAAGGCACTGAAGCATCCACGTTCACATCCAAAGGATGCAACCTGGGGGCCCCATTGATCAATGTGGATAAAACAGGGCCAATCGGCGGGCTTACTATCACAGATAACCTGACGTTCCCTGCCTGTAGCTTAAGGGTAGCCAACGGTAAACTCCTGATGCCCGGACGTACAGTAAACATAGCTGAGATCCGAAGCCAAACCAATACTGTACGTACCATAGACTTCAGTAATACCACCATCACGGTGAATGACTGGTTGATGGATTCAAGGAACGCCACTTCCGTGAACAATGGAGCCGGCTCGTTTATCACTGCGAAGGTATGGTTTAGTGTGAACGGCTTTACCTATCCGAAAGTATATTCCGATGCCACACTGAACTCAGTTAACATCACCGGCACCACCATCGGCGAACTGGTATTTACTAATACCAGCCCTACCACTGCCGTCATTGCCCTGAACGGCAACGGAGGTAATACTATCGGCACAATGGATGTCCGTTGCGGCAGGGTGGTATTTCAGGGTACTAATACTATCAATAATCTGTTATTGGCTCCCTCAAGAACTTATTACTTCAAGGGCACACAGACCATCACCGGCCTCTTCCGCTTCAACAGCCCTGATTGTAATGGTCTGGGGGAATTGAGGGATTTAGATGGTACTCCTGCAATACTCAGCTTCGGCGCTTCTTCTACACGGGATTTTAATAATGTTTATCTGTTGAACATAACCGCAACCGGCAGCGGCGTTCCTATCTCAGTATCGGGCGCCGATGCAGGTGGTAATACCGGTTTCAATATAACCCCTTCCGCTGCCGGTCCACGCTATTGGGTAGGTGGCTCAGGCGACTGGAATGAATCCTTACACTGGAGTAATACCCCTAATGGCACAGGCGGCGCCTGCGTACCAACTGTGGCTAACGATGTGTATTTCGACGCCAGCAGTTTTACCAGTGGTAGCAGCACAGTCTCCATTTCCAACGGAAATGCTTATTGCCGGAATATGGATTGGACCGGCGCCACATTTGCACCGGTTTTCAACAAAGCCAGCAACTCCCTCACATTGGAAGTATGGGGCAACCTTACCCTGAACAATACAGTAGCTATCAATGCACAACTATATTTCGTAGGAACAACTAACAGCACCTTTACTTCCAATGGTAACACATCGGGCAACCTGGATATGTTCCTGGGTAAATCAACAGGGTATTCACTCCGCTTCACGGATAATTTCTCCAACCCGCAAACCAGGATAGATATCAGGAATGGCGGATTAGATTTAAGTGATCGTACTATAGCATTGGATGCGATAAGTGATGGTAACCAGAATGGCTTTACTACCATAAACATCACCAATGCCACCCTGAATATAGCCGCCTGGGAATACCAGGGGGCCAACAAGTCATTACAGTCTGCCGGATCAATCATAAACACCGCAGGCTACTTCGCAGCAGACGACGCTGCTTATAACATAGTGAATACAGGGCTCACCAACTCAAACTATGTGAGAGTCGCTTCAATATCCGCGAAAGAATTTATTTTCACTAACCCGGCTACTACCTCAGGCGCTTATATTCTGGGCGGTAATACCATTGGCAAGCTGGAGTTCAAAGGTAAGGGCTACATCGGCGGAACAGGCAACACTATCGATACGTTGATCTTTTCTCCCGGTAAGGTATACAACTTCCTGGCCGGTTCCAATACTACCATTACAAAAGAATGGTTCGGTAGCGGTACCCCTTGTAACCTGACAGAGATCTCCAGCCTCACCGCTGCTCCCTTTACGGTTACCAAAGCAGGCGGCCAGGTTCTTTTTGACTATGTGAGGCTGCGTAACATTACAGCAGCAGGCATTACACCGTTCAAAGCACTGGAACACAGCGAAAATCTCGGCGGCAATACCAACTGGGATATTGCACCATATAACGGCTCCACACCTATTCTTGGTCTTGGACCGGATTTCACACTTTGCGCGAATGAGTTCCCCCATACACTCAATACAGATGGCTTCTTCGCTTCACCGCTTGCAACCATTACATGGGGTGACGGCAGCACAGGGAAAACACTTGTAGTCAACGGGCCCGGCACCTACAGCGTAACAGTTAGTTACCCTGATGGATGTACCCGCCCGGACAACATCGTTATCACCCGCAGCACGGTAACCGTTGATCCGGTAACCGGAACTGCAGCCGTTTGCGTAGGTAATACCACTACCCTTTCTTCCACCACACCCGGAGGTGTTTGGTCTACCAGCGATGCAGCCATTGCTACCGTGAGCGCCACAGGTGTGGTGAGCGGCGTTACAGCAGGCTCAGCTAATATTATCTATACCGTTACCAACGGCGATGGTTGCAGCAACAGCCAGCAACTTGCCGTAACAGTAAATGCAATTCCAGTGGTACCTGCCATTACAGGTACATTGAACTTATTCCAGGGAGCTACCACTACCCTTTCGAATACTACACCTGCCGGCGTTTGGTCCAGCAGTAACACAGCTGTAGCTACTGTAGATGGCGGCGGTGTTGTAACCGGTGTAGCTGGTGGAACTGCTGACATTACTTATACGGTTACCAATGCAAGTGGATGTGTAGCATCCCAAACAGTTACCGTAACAGTAGATGCCTTCCCTCCGGCAAAACGAGTACTGAGTATTACGAAAACAGCGGATGCATCGGAACCGGTAACGGATGGCGGATTTTCAATCAACCTGCCTGCCGGTGTACTGGCCGTGGAAAATATCAATATCACTTACACCGTTAGCGGCACAGCTACTGCTCCTGGTGATTATGCAACATTAAGCGGCACGGCAGTGATCGCCGCAGGCCAGAATGGCGTACCCCTCCCCGTTAGCATTGTAAACGATGCACAGATCGAAAGCCTGGAAACGGTTATCGTCACCTTGTCTGCCGGTAATTCCACCAATTACACTTATACCATAGATGGTGTAGCAGGCAATGCTACCGCGCAGATCACAGATGATGATGATGTGCCCGCTAACCGCTTCCTGAGTGTAACATCACAACTCAATGCAGATGAACCTACCAATACAGGTACTTTCACGATCGCATTACCCTCAGGTGTATTGGCGCCGGAAAATATTACGGTGACCTATGTAATGAGTGGCTCAGCTGCCAGTGGCACTGAATATCAAACACTGCCTGGAACGATCATTATTCCCGCAGGTCAAAACAGTGTAGTGATCAATGTGAATGCATTAGACGATCAGATCATAGAACAAACCAAAGACATTATATTAACGATCTCAGGGGGTACAACTGCTACTGCCGGCAACTTCTCTGCAAGTGCCACAAACGGCGCCGCTACCCTTCTGCAGGCGGATAACGATTATACAACGGCCACAAGGCTCCTTTCCGTAACCAGCAATGGTAACACGGCAGAAGCCGGTACCAATAGCAGCTTTACGATCAGCCTGCCCGCAGGTTATACCAGCTCCCTGCCTATCACTGTTACCTGCACGCTAACAGGTACGGCCACAAACGGCGCTGACTATAACGGGCCTTCTACTACCATCATCCTGCCTGCCGGTCAAACCAGCGTACCAGTTCCTTTAAGCGTTGTAGATGACGGTTTGATAGAACTAACGGAAACAGTGATCCTCACCATCACCAATGGTGTGGCCACTCAGGGTGCCAGTACGGTATTTACACTGTCTCCAGACGCGGTAAATGGCAGTGCTACGATCAATATTGCGGACAACGATAATACAGCCGGCAACAAAACAATAGCGGTAACAGCAACGAATGCTGCAGAACCATCCACATCCGGTTCCTTCACTTTCAGTTTACCGCCGGGTGTGTTTGCATCAGAAAATACGACGGTGAACTACACCGTGTCTGGTACTGCTACGCCGGTGACGGATTACACCACATTATCAGGATCGGTTGTTATTCCTGCTGGTCAACACAGTGTGCAGATTGCATTGAATGTAAGAGACGAACAGGAGATAGAAAACACCGAAACGGTGATCGTAACTGTTACAGGTGGTACCTCCACAAATTTCACTTATACACCTTCTGCCACCAACCCCGCAACGGCTAATATTGCGGACAATGACGCTACTGCTAACAGCACTGTTGTATTGCTTACAAAAGTTTCCGATGCTATTGAAGGCGATGCGGACGGACAATACAGGATCTCATTCCCTCCTGGTGTTACCAGTTCGGAAGATGTAACGGTTAACTTTACGCCATCGGGTACTGCTACAAGCGTTGCTGATTATAGTATAACCGGGTTTGGAACCCTTAGCATCACGATCCCGGCCGGGGTCAATGCCGTATTCGTTAATGTGGATGCTTTAGCTGACGCGACAGTGGAAGGACCTGAAACAGTGATCCTGACGCTTAACAGCGCTACATCGGCATCACATACGTTTACAATAGATCCGGCCGGAAATGGTGCGGTGGTAAATATCGTTGACATCAATGCCACCTCGCTGCCTCCCATGCAAGTGGACTACGCTGGGGCTACAACTGCAACCGAGGGATTATCCAACGCTACATTCACTGTAAAACTGGACGGCGTTAGTACCTCTTCATGGCCTGTGACCGTAGCCTACAAGGTCACCGGCACAGCTACATCCGGTCTGGATTACCAAAGCTTTGGAACGGTTACCATACCACCTGGTCAGAACAGCGTACTTGTAACGCTCAATGTTATCAACGACGAGATCATTGAACCAACAGAAACGATGATCTTCACGATCCTTTCCGGTAGCTCCTACAACGGAGTTACTGCCTACCTCTTCCCGGCAGATCCGGCGAACGACCAAATCACCCTAAACATTGACGATAACGATGCCGCTGCCCGGATATTGAGAGTGGTAAAAACAGCTGATGCAGCCGAACCGGGCACACGCGGTAGTTATACCATAAGCCTGCCAACAGGTTACACTGCAAGTGCTAACATGACGCTCCATTACACCATGAGCGCCGGCAGCGCTACCCGTAATACGGATTATTCCATATCAATGATCACACTTCTTGCATACCAGAACAGCGTGATCATTCCGCTCAATGTGATCAACGACCAGATCATGGAGGGTACAGAAACAGCCACCCTCACGCTGGATGCGCCCAATGCTGGTACAGATGGTAACACTTTCACCTATACCCGCGATCCGGCTTCATTTACAGCCGATCTGGATATCACAGATGATGACAACACGGCGGCAAACAAAACGCTGAGTGCAGTAGCCGGCACGCCTGCAACAGAGGGCGGGGCAAACAGCAACTTCACCATCAAACTGCCAAATGGTGTTACTGCTGGCACTGATATCACCGTTAACTATACCATCAGCGGAACCGCGGTAAATGGTACAGATTATACAAATCTGACCGGAACGGCCACTATTCTTGCTGGTCAGAACGATGTGCTGGTACCCGTAATAGTAACAAACGACCTGGCAATTGAACAGACAGAAACAGTGGTGCTCACCATTACCGGTGGTACAGCAGGTGCTGAAAACTACACACCTGAAACCGGCAATGAAAGCGCTTCCGTGAATATTGTTGATAATGATGATATCGCAGCCAATAAGACACTGAGGAT
This sequence comes from Chitinophaga sp. SYP-B3965, assembly GCF_009647655.1. Lineage (GTDB taxonomy): Bacteria > Bacteroidota > Bacteroidia > Chitinophagales > Chitinophagaceae > Chitinophaga. The sequence continues at coordinate 1,454,783 of NZ_WJFD01000001.1, forward strand.
CGTGAGAACAGCGCATGCTGCAGAACCGCTTACCAACGGTGGTTTCCGCATTGAGTTGGAGGCAGGTGCCGGCATTACATCATCGGAAGATATCACCGTGAACTATACGATCGCTACCGGTGCAACTACTGCTACTAACGGAACAGATTACACTACCTTAAGCGGCAGTATAGTGCTGCCCGCAGGGAGCAACAGCGTACTGCTGCCTGTACTGGTGAAGGACGATCAGCTTATAGAATCCCTGACGGAAACAGTGACACTGACGATTACAGGCGGTACTTCTGCCAGCTATACTTTCACTCCTTCTGCCATTGCAGCTTCCCGTACCACAAGCCTGAATATCACGGATGATGACAATAACGCTGCAAACAAGGTGCTGACCCTTACAAAAACTGCTGACGCAGCAGAACCAGGCACGAACGGCAACTACCGCATCAGCCTGCCTCCAAACGTTTATTGTCAGGTTAATATCATCGCGAATTACTTCATTAATGCCAGCAGTACGGCGATAGCAAATACGGACTATACTAACCTGGCCAGTATTGTTATTCCGGCAGGCAGTAACTATGTGGATATACCGGTAAAAGTGATCGATGATAATAGAATTGAGCAAACTGAAACGATTATACTGGCTCTTTCAGGCACATCCACAGCCGGTCTTGTTGGTGGTCCTGCCTGGTCATTACCCTCCGGGCCTGTTACGATGAATATCCTGGATGATGATAATACACCTGCTAACCGTCATGTGAACTTGACCATGGGCTATGAAGGTACCGAGGGCGGTGCCGGACAACTTGGTCGCATAAGGTTCAATTTCAGTTTACCACTGGGAATTGCGCCTTCAGAAACCATCACAATTAATTACACCTTAAGTGGTACTGCCGCATTGAGCGCGGACTTTAACGGCTACCCAACGGCAGCGCAATTTAGTGGAACGGCTCAACTTTCCTCAACAGGTACAGGAGGCACGTCCAGCGTAGGTGCTGTGGTAGATGATAATATCATAGAAGGCACAGAAGACGTGGTAGTTACGATCAACAGCGTCACTTCTCCCAACTTCACTTATACCTTTGGTCCTGCTGCTACTGCCCGGATATTTGATAATGATAATGCTCCGGCCAACCTTGAGCTTTCTGTTACCAAAACCGCTGATGCAGTTGAATCCGGCGCTGTTGGTAAATTCACCATCAGCCTGCCCGGCACAACAACAACATCCACAGAGGCTATCACGGTGAATTATACAATAGCCGGTACCGCTACCAATGGTACTGACTATACTAACTTAACCGGTACGGTAGTGATCCCTGCCAATACCCATAGTGTAGATGTAGATGTAACCGCAGCCGCCGATCAGATCCTGGAAGGTCTTGAAACAGTGACCCTGACAATAACAGGCGGTCAATCTACCAGCTTCACCTTCACACCAGCCGCAGCAAACAGCGCAACAGTGGATATCACAGATGCAGACAACACACCTGCAAACCTGACCCTCAGCATCAGCAAAGTAAGCGATGCTGCAGAGCGCTCCACGCCTGGCTTTGTGAAATTCTCACTGCCCGCAAATATTGTTGCTGCACAGGATATCACAGTGAACTATACCGTGGCCGGCACAGCAACACCAGATGCAGATTACGCTGCACTCTCCGGTACTGCCATCATCAAAGCTGGCGATGACGGTGTAACAATACCTGTTCCCGTAATAGACGATCAGATAATAGAACCACTGGAAACAGTGATCATCACCCTCACCGGTGGTAACGGCGCAGGTCTTGTATATACAGGCGCCGGCGATGTAACCGTGAACATTGCTGATGATGACAACACACCAGACAACCTGGTGCTGAAAGTGATCAAAGACGCAGATGCAACAGAGCAAGGCACACCTGGTAATTTCATCGTTTCATTGCCTGATGGCGTAACATCCACAGAAGATATCACGGTGAACTATATCATAAGTGGTACCGCCACCACTACTGATGACTATAATGATCTCATCGGATCTGTTGTTATCACTGCCGGAACCAGCTCTGCAAACGTACCTGTTACCGCTGTCAACGACCTCGTGATCGAAGGCACTGAAACCGTTATACTGGAAGTTACAGGTGGTTCCCAAACCGGCGGCGTAACCTTCGTTCCCGGCCCGGATAAAACAGCTTCCCTGGATATAATAGACGATGATCAGGACCCGGTTAACATGGTACTGAATATCGCTCAGGACTTAGACGGTGCAGAACCAGGTACTAATGGCAGATTTATTATCAGCCTGCCTTTCGGCGTAACTTCTTCAGAAGATATCACTGTGAGTTATACCGTGAACGGTACTGCTACACCAGGTTCCGATTATACTGCCCTCACCGGCACTATCATCATTCCTGCAAATAATAACAGTATACAATTACCAGTAGCTGTACAGAACGACGATATCATAGAACCAACAGAAACAGTAATAGCAACCCTTGCAGGTGGTAGCAGTACAAACCTCACATTCACCGGCACAACCAGCGCAACGGTTAACATCACAGACGATGAAAGCACCATACCCGCCAACCTCGAACTGACTGTTACCAAAGGCAGCGATGCAACAGAAGGCGGTACAGATGGCAGCTTTGTGATCAGCCTCGCGGGAACTGTACGTGCTGCAAATGATATCACCGTGAACTACACCATCGGCGGTACAGCTACACAAGGTTCAGATTACACTGTCCTCAGTGGTACTGCGGTGATCCGTGCAGGTGATGCCAGTGTAACCGTTCCTGTTACCGCACAGGATGATGATATACTGGAAGTATCAGAAACCGTTATACTCACGCTCAACGGTGGCACCGGCGCCGGCATCACGTATACCGGTACAGGCAATGCCACGGTGAATATTACAGATAATGAGAACACACCGGCTAACCTGGTACTGAATGTAGCAGCTAATGGCGATGTATCAGAAGCAGCTGCAGGCGCAGGTTTTATCATCAGCCTGCCGAACAACATCAAAACGGCCACTGATCTTACTGTTAACTATACGATAGCAGGTACCGCCATCAATGGTACAGACTACGCCTTACTGAACGGTACTGCAGTAATACTTGCAGGTAATAACAGTGTTGCCATTCAGATATCCGGTATCGATGATCAGATAATAGAAGGTAATGAAACCATTGAGCTGACCATCACCAATGGCTCCGCTACAGGCATCGTTCTCACACCGGGTGCCAATAGCACAGCTTCAATAGATCTGATAGATGACGATAATAACCTGGATATTGTGGTAAGCGCAACACCATCTGTCACTGAACCATCCACTGCTGGTAAATTCACCATCAGCCTGGCCGGTGGCAAGGCACCAGCCAAAGATGTTACCGTAACCTATACGATCACAGGTACCGCCACTTCAGGCACAGATTACACCGCACTCAGCAGCAGCGCAGTGATCCCTGCTGGCAGCACCAGTGTAGATGTTGACTTAACTGTACTGGAAGATGAACTGATAGAGCCAACAGAAACCGTGATCATGACCATCAACGGCGGCTCCTCTACTGGTCTCACTTATACAGTTGGCGCTCAGAATACCGCTACTATAAATATTACAGACAATGACGCCACTGGTAACCTGGTACTGGAAGTAACGGCCAGCCAACCCAATGCTACAGAGCCAGCTACGCACGGTGAATTCACCATCAGCATAGCAAATGGCAAACGCACGGCTGAACCGCTTACTATTCAATACACCATAAGCGGAACGGCTGTTGCCGGCACAGACTATCAGGCCATTAACACCATTACCATACCAGCCGGAGAAAACAGTATAACTGTTCCGGTACAGGTAACAGATGACATGTTGATAGAAGATCCGGAAACAGTGATATTGAACATCTCAGGCGGTCAGTCCACCAGCTTCAATTACACAGCAGGTGCGGCCAATCAGGCAACAGTAACCATCACCAGTGAGGATATTCCTGCGGGAGACCTCACCATCACCAAAGAACTGGTTGCACCTGCAGCAGGCCCTTACCGCCTCGGACAGGAGATCACTTACAGGATCACTGTAAGCAATATCGGAAACGGCCTCGCCAGCGGTGTTGTGGTAACCGATACACTGGCCATGCAACTGGGTCTGCCTTCAGGCACTACTCCGGAAAGAGGCACGGTGAATATAACTGCCAACAGGCTCGTGATCTGGACCATTGGTGATGTAACACCAGGCGCAACCGTTCAACTGGAAATACGCTGCAGGATCACCGAAGGTGGTGAACTCGTTGTTGGTTCTGAAGTAGGCTCTGGCTCACTCGATCCGGACATGACGAATAACAAGGCCTTCCTGAGATTACAGATCGAAGGTCAGGACCTGAACTTTCCCAATGTATTCACCCCTAACGGTGATGGTAAGAACGAGAAGTTTGTTATCGGCGGTATTGAAAAATACCCGGGCGCAAAACTGCAGGTGTTCAACCGCTGGGGTGGCCAGGTATACCGGTCCAACGACTACCGTAACGACTGGAACGGTTCTGGTCTGAATGAAGGCACTTATTTCTATATCCTGGAAGTGAATAAACCGGATGGTATTAAATCTTATAAAGGATGGGTATTAATCGTGCGGTAATGATAACAAAATGCTCTGCTGATCTTAAAAATAAAAAGATGCAAACAATACTCAAGGCAGCGATAACGGCTTTGCTCCTCATTCCGGGAGCCTGCGCAGTAGCGCAGCAGAACATACAGTTCAGTCAGTATGTTTTCAACGGGCTCAGTGTTAACCCTGCTTATGCGGGTTACAAGGAAGACCTCTACCTGAATGCAACATACCGTCATCAATGGGCAGGTTTCCCCGGTGCACCACGCACCGGGAGCATATCCCTGGATGGTGTAACACCCGCCAGCGAAGGCAGGGTTGGCCTGGGCGGACAGGTATTGTTCGATAAACTCGGACCGCAGGAATCACTGGCATTTTACGGTTCCTATTCCTACCGTATTCCACTTGATGCGGAAAACACACGCCGCATCTGCTTTGGTATCGGTGCGGGTGTAACCCAGTATTCCATTGATGGTTCCGCATTACAGTACATGGATAATGATGACCAGGCAATACCTACGGGTAAAACCAGCACCTGGGTACCCGATGCACGTTTCGGCATCTATTATTATACTTCGAAATTCTATGCAGGCGTTGCTGTAATGGACCTGTTCTCCCTTTATTCAGACGCATCGCGATATAACTGGAAAGGGAATAACTACTCCACCATCCGCAAAACGCAGCACATGTATCTTACCGCAGGCACTGTGTTTCAACTTGGTGAAGGTCTTCAGCTGAAGCCCTCCTTCCTGCTGAAAGAGGATTTCAAAGGGCCTACTAACCTGGATCTGAATGCCTTTCTGTTGATCGGTGAAAAGCTGTGGATAGGCGGTTCCTACCGCACTAACGTGAACATCTGGAAAAAGACCGGATTACAACGTGACCTGGAGGAACAGAACGCAGCCAGTGCCATGGTGGAGTTCTATGCCACACCTCAATTGCGCATCGGTTATTCCTATGATCTGAACGTTAACAGAATGGCTGGTTATCAGGGTGGTTCACATGAAATGTCCATCGGCTATCTGATCCCTTCCAAAAAATTCACGTTACAGAATCCACGGTATTTTTAAACCTATTACTTACGAAGTATGATACGACGTAGTTTAACCTTTATCATGATCATCGCGCTGACTGGCAGCATGTATGCACAGGAGCAGAAAAGTGTGCTTCAACTGGCGGAAGAGGCATATGCGCGGGAAGAATATGCAGTGGCCGGAGCGCTTTATCAGCGGCAGGCCCGCAGCAAAACACCTGTAGCATTACTGATGAAGATGGCACATAGCTACCAGGAGATCGGCCGCTTTGAAGAAGCAGCCGGCTTTTACCAGCAGATCATCGCTCGGCCGGACCATCCTGCTGCTGCTTATTTTGCCTGCGGGGAAACACTGCGGCAGCTGGAACAATACGATTCCGCAAGGCAGCAATATGCATTATTCTCCACCAGTAATGCAGACAGTATGAAGCTGAAGGAAATAGCGCTACGCGGTTGCGATAGTGCGGCTGTCTGGATGAAAACACCTGTTTCCCTGCAATTAAAACCGCTTAAAGCGCTGAACACATCCGGGTCTGACATAGTGAGCAGTTTTACTAATAACAGATTGCTCCTGCTATCCAACGGTTACCGCAGGCTTTTGCTGAATGGTAACAGGGAGGCACTCCCTCAAACAGACAAACGTACTGAGCAGCCTTATTACAAAGCCTACGTTTACCAGCAATACGCACAAGGCAATGGCACCATGTACCTGGAAGAACTGTTGCCGGCACTATTTGATGAATATGATTATCATATCGGGCCTGTTTACATGAACAAAGCGGAAGATACCCTCTACGCCACGATCAACATCCAGGGGAAAAACATTCCTTATACCGGCAAAGGCGCAGTGAACGGTATCCGCCAGCTTCAGATCTACCAAGCCGTTAAAACAGACGGCAAATGGAGCAAGCTGGCATTGATGCCTGGCATTAATGCGGTGGGATATTCTTCCAGCCATGCTGTGCTAAATGCACGCGGGAACATCTTGTATTTCGTGTCCAACCGCTCCGGTGGCCTCGGAGAAACGGACATCTGGTATTGTGAAAAACAGGCGGACGGCAGTTGGGGCACGCCCATGAACTGTGGTGAAAAGATCAACACGATCGCGGCAGAAACATTCCCGACGATAAATGAGGACGGCGTTCTTTACTTTTCCAGCAAAGGTTACGCAGGTCTCGGCGGATATGATATCTACCGTGTAAAAGGAGAAAAGAACAGCTGGGAAACACCAGAGAACTTGAAAGCACCTTTCAACTCCGGTGCGGATGACATCAGTTTCGTACTGAAAAATAACGGGCAGGAAGGTTACCTGGCCTCCAACAAACAGGGAGGTATGGGCAGTGATGATATCTATTACTTTACTGATACAGATCTTTTCAACAGGCTGAACGGTATAAATACACCGGGTGTGATCGATCATAGTACTGCGAACAATACGCCCGGAGGTGAAACGGTCAATACTAGGCCAGGTCAACAACGGCAGCTTACCACAGAAGAGGAAACCGATAAAAGAAACCTGGAAGATCTGAAACTCCTGTATAATTATAACAGCGCCGGTCTGTTGGCGGAATCACAGCAAGTACTCGATAAAGTAGCGGAAACAATGATGCGCCATCCCAATTGGAAACTCGTTGTACTGTCTTTTGCGGATAACCGGGGTACAGATCAGTACAATACCGATCTCTCTGCCTTGCGCTGTTTTTCTGTTATTGAATACCTTGCCAAAAAAGGCATCGATCCCAAACGGCTCTATTATGCGAACAAAGGAGAAAGCGAACCCGTCAATAGATGTAAGGATGGCGTTCCGTGTGATGAAGAGGAATACCAGCAAAACAGGCGCTCGAAACTGGAAGTGATCTTGTAAAATTGATATAAAATAGAAAAGGATACACTAAATAGTGTATCCTTTTCTATTTTATTAAAACTTATCCAAATTCATCACTTTATCCCACGCTGCTACAAAGTCTTTCACAAATTTATCTTTACCATCTGCGCTTCCGTATACTTCTGCAATAGCCCTCAGTTCTGAGTTAGAGCCAAATACCAGATCAGCACGGGTGCCTGTCCATTTTGCTTTACCAGTAGCACGGTCGCTGCCTTCATACACTTCCCTGTCTGCAAACACTGCTTTCCATGCAGTGTTCATATCCAGCAGGTTTACAAAGAAATCATTCGTAAGCTGACCAGGGCGTGCGGTAAAAACTCCATGTTTCGAACCATCAAAGTTCGTGCTCAAAACACGCATGCCACCTACCAGCGCTGTTAATTCTGGCGCTGTGAGTGTAAGCAACTGCGCCTTATCTATTAACAAGGCCTCAGTAGGAACAGTAAAACTTGCTTTGCGATAGTTGCGGAAACCATCTGCAGCAGGCTCCAGGTAACCGAATGATTCAACATCAGTTTGTTCCTGCGAAGCATCCATACGGCCAGGTGTAAAAGGAACGGTGATCACATGTCCTGCATCCTTCGCTGCTTTTTCAACACCTGCACAACCAGCCAGTACGATCAGATCTGCCAGTGAAACCTTTTTGCCACCTGCGTTAAATTCTTTGGCAATACTTTCCAATGCGCTCAATACTTTCTGCAACTGCGGCGGATTGTTTACTGCCCAGAATTTCTGAGGCGCCAGGCGAATGCGGGCACCATTGGCACCACCACGTTTGTCAGAGCCACGGAAGGTGGAAGCAGAAGCCCATGCTGTGGAAACCAGTTCAGATACGCTCAGCCCTGATCCCAATACTTTTGATTTCAATGCAGCAATATCCTTTTCATCTATCAACGCATGATCTACTGCAGGAATAGGATCTTGCCAAAGCAATACTTCTTCCGGCACATCAGGACCAAGATAACGGGCACGTGGCCCCATATCACGATGCGTTAATTTAAACCATGCCCGTGCAAAAGCATCTGCAAATGCATCAGGGTTTTCCAGGAAACGCCTGGATATTTTTTCGTAAGCAGGATCAAATCTTAAAGAAAGGTCTGTAGTCAGCATGGTGGGTGCATGCTTCTTTGCACTATCATATGCATCAGGGATAATATCTCCTGCATTTTTAGCTACCCACTGGTGTGCACCGGCCGGGCTTTTAGTCAGTTCCCATTCAAACGCAAACAGGTTTTCGAAGAAATTATTACTCCATTGTGTAGGCGTTTTTGTCCATATCACTTCCAGCCCGCTGGTAATAGCGTCTGCCCCTTTACCGGAACCATAACTGTTACTCCAGCCCAGGCCCTGCAATTCCACATCTGCCGCTTCCGGCTCTTTGCCTACATGCGTAGCCGGAGCCGCACCATGGGTTTTACCAAAGCTGTGCCCTCCTGCTATCAGCGCAACGGTTTCTTCATCATCCATAGCCATGCGGCCAAAAGTATCGCGAATGTCTTTAGCAGCTGCAATAGGATCAGGATTGCCATCAGGCCCTTCCGGGTTTACGTAGATCAACCCCATCTGCACAGCAGCAAGTGGTTTTTCTAAATTGCGGGAATGGATATGACCATCTGCATCATCGTCAGACGAAACTACACCATGCTTCTCTGCCACACCATGGGAACCATGCGCATAACGCAGATCACCGCCCAGCCACTTGGTTTCGGAGCCCCAGTACACATCTTCAGTCGGTTCCCAGACATCTTCCCTTCCACCGGCAAAGCCAAATGTTTTAAAACCCATTGATTCCAGTGCTATATTACCGGTAAGGATCATCAGATCTGCCCATGAAATTTTGAGGCCATACTTTTGTTTGATGGGCCACAACAGTCTGCGGGCTTTATCCAGGCTAACATTGTCAGGCCAGCTGTTAAGCGGGGCAAAACGTTGCTGCCCCTGCCCTGCGCCGCCACGGCCATCCCCTACACGATAGGTTCCTGCACTATGCCATGCCATACGAATGAACAAGGGACCATAATGCCCGAAATCTGCGGGCCACCAGTCCTGTGAATCCGTCATGAGTGCATGAAGGTCCTTTTTTACGGCTTCCAGGTCAAGGCTTTTAAAGGCTTCAGCATAGTTAAATTGCTCATCCGTGGGGTTGGATAAGGATGAGTGCTGGCGAAGGATACTTAGCTTTAAGTGGTTAGGCCACCAGTCGTGGTTCCTGGTGCCGCCGCCGCCAACATTATGCTTCATACTGCCATTGTGAAACGGGCATTTACTGATGTCGTTTGATTCTCCCATTGTTATAAGGTTTGTGGTAATAAATAAACACTCGTCTGTGCCTGGTGTTCGCACAGGATTATAAATTTATGCTATTTAGAATACAAACTCAATCAATTTACTCTATACTTTGATAGGCAAGCCCTATTTTGATAATTTTCACCTATAAGTTAACCATTCTACACCCAACACACCTTTATGCTTTTCAATATGGAAAGTATCTCCTTTTTCAAACCGGTCGTATTCCGGCTCTGTCATAAATCTTGCCTCAACAGGACCATTGATCTTTTGCAGTAAAAATGAACATTGATGATGAGGCCCGGAATAGGTCTTTTTGTCTAATATCATGAATGTTTCATTTCCTGATTTGATCCTTTTATGCATCCAATTATAATGATAATAATCGCAGTCTTTCCGGTCCACCTCTTCCCAATGGGTAGATGAGGAAATACTGTCTGCATGGATAAGGTCAAAGTAGAAATTTTCTCCCTTATCCCCGTTATGATCTGATCCGGTAGTTGCGGAGTACTTTTTTGCTATAAAATATTTCTCCACTACAGGATTTGAACGATCAAACGAATAATTTAACACGAGAAGAAAAACTACAACATATCCCAACAGGCCTCCCCAAAAAGTTTTTGGCCCCATTCTCTCACCAGGCTCACGCGCAAATAAATAGCAATACATGATGCCCGGTATAAAAAAACTGACGGAAAGGGATAAAAGATCCGCCTGATATACGGATAAAAGACGGTACAACAGGAATCCATATAAACATGGAGAAACCAGGTCAAGCAGGAAATTATATATATTATCCGGCATTGGTTCACTAAAGTATAAAAGGAGATGCCTTGCTATCGAAATGAAAAAAAGCAGTACAAGGAGAGATCCGGATGTTAGTGGATTGGCCAATAACAAGCAAATGATCAATACTGTTCTCGCGATTGCGAGAAATATACTACTGAGTTCGTTTACGCCTGATGGTTGTATAAATTCCCGGGGTCTTCCTCTGTTCATTTACGTAAGATAAAGAACATTCTTTATTTTTGGGGTAGCCGCTAGATCTTTGAGATCAGCTTCAGCGTCTTCAGGTCGTATAGTAATATTTCGCTTTTATCTGTTTTATCGTATTTGCCGTTATCATTGGTGTCGTAATGCCCTGTAATAATAATCCTTCCTGTTTGTCTATTTATTATCCAGGTGGCTGCAAAAAATTTATCTTCAGTTAACTGTACTTTTTCCTGTCCGTCTACTGAAAGGATAATGATCTGTGTAGGATCTCCCCAATCAATATTTTTACTATTGTCAAGGTTCACCGTACGGCCCGCCACAATCACCTTATTAATTTGCAAACTATCTATTCTGATCTGCTCAACGTGGTGGATGGAAGCATCACTGGAAAAATCGACCTGTTTTGACTGCCCGTTACTGGTGTTGATGAACAAAAGATACTTACCCTTTACTGTAAACATCTTTCCAACGTTCTCAATGGTTGCAATAACATATTCGGTACCACCGAGTTCTATAAGTTTGTTAAAGTAAACGTAATTGTTTTTATCCTGTCCATGAATTGAAATCGAGCATACGGAGAGGAATAGAAAGATAATGATAGGCTTCATATTATGGGATTTTTATTGTTTAAACCTAAGACGATCAAATGCGGAAAAAGTTTCAGGTTGGGAGTTTGCCGCGCAGCAAAGGGCGGGATTTTTTTCTTTTTGGGGAGGGGCTTTCTTTTGGGGAAGGAGTTTTTTTTGGGGAGGAAGGAGCTTACTTTGGGGGATGGTGAAGCGCCAGGCTGCTTTAACCAATAAGAAAAGGCCGCCCTTTTATGGTACGGCCTCTCTCCTGGTTTATAAATAAATGGCTGGCTAATCTATCTTCTTTTCCTGTACAGCAACAATACCGTTGCGTAGATCAGGAGTGATACCGGTATTACGCCAAAGAAAAATATCCGCATCATAAGGATACCTTTATCATCACTGTCAATAACGTCCTTTGATCTTATAGCGCCGGTATTGACGGGGAACTCCCCATAGGTGAACCACCGGAATAATTCTGTAATCAGCGGCTGGTTCCAGATATCTGGTTTACGCCGTCCCAGTTCGCCGGTGCTCATAAAATCAGCGTCTCCCGTAACAACGATCCGCTGAGTTTTATCCTTCACTTTTCTTTCTGCTGCAACCACCAATGCTTTACCGTTTTTGGCGGTCAGCAAGGGAATGGTATGGAAGCCATACTGTTGTCCGTATTGCAGGTTTACAGCGCCTACCATGGATACTACCCCATCATCCGCTTTGTATGCTGCAAGTTTGGGTGCAATCTCTCCGGCTTTATCGGAAAAAGTGGCCAGGATAAAATCAGGAGCATAATCCCTGCTTTCTTCCAGTACCGGTGTATCTTCCTGCTGCACATCCAGTTGTTGCAACAAGGGTTTCAATATTTCCTGCGATCCAGGTTCAGTGATCACCAGCAGGTTTCCACCGCTGGCAATATATTGGTCCAGTTTGGCTTGTGTTACCGGTGAAATGGCTGTTTTAGGATCTGCTATCACCAGTACGGAAGTGGCAGTAGGGATCTCCTCATGAGCGAGGTTAACGGTATCTACATTGAAACCCTGGTTGATCAATGCCCCCCTGAAGCTGAGTTCATTCACAAACTTCTTCAAAGCGTCATCACCTTCTCTTGTTATGCTTCTCTCTCCATTACCGGTAAGAAAAGTAATAACGGGTATTTTAGCAGGTGTTACGATGCGTCTCAATGCTGCGGTAAATTCCTGCTCGCTGGGATAGATCCTGATATCGTTATAATACCGGAGGAAAGTTTTTTCCTTACCATATTGCAACAGTCTTACCAGGCGGTTTTCTTCAGGGCCAAGATCCACCGTTTTCCTGATCTCACCCGGAGGGATCACTTTTTTATAGTCGAGGTCCTGGATGTCTGCTACTTTCTTTGCAATGGCAGCATCACTTTCTCCCGGGTAATTTTTGTAGAGTTGTTTGTTGTTGGAAAAATCATAATAATACACATACTCCATTTCCAGGTTTGGCATAAACCGGCGGTAAGGGGTGAGTATCCTTTCATCTGCACTTTTTTTCTCCGGCGCACCGAGGTAATAATTATTGTCGAGGATATTTACATAGGTGGTGATCTTCAGCGGCTTGTCCATTGTCTTTATCAACTCACGGCTTTGAGGACCCAGTGTATGCGCTTTGGTAGCCGTCATATCAATATACCCGGTAAAGATCGGGAGCGAACTTAAGTAGCCGGTGAGAAAGCATATGGCTATCAATCCAACGTATCTTAAAGCACGAATGTAAGCAGGCCTTGCCTCCCGCTGATCCAGTAACCGCATGCCGGTAATGGCCAGGAAAAATGCGACCACCAGAACGAAGTAAAAGGCATCTTCAGAACTGATCAATCCAAAAATGAACTGCTCCGTTCTTCCGGAAATAGACATGAAGTAAGTGATATGCCGCACTGCATCATTTCCCTGAAAGAGACCGCCAATAAAGTTCAGTCCGGCCAATACTGCCAATGTGCTGATGGCCGCTACTACCTGGTAACTGGTGAGCGACGACATGAACAATCCGATAGCAGCATAAGCACAAATGAGCAGGTATAAACCCATTGAACCGGAGGCTAACAACTTCCAGTCCATATTTTCAATAAAGAACGAACCGGAGATGCCATATAAAACGATGATGAGCAGCAACAGCGCACCATATCCCATCATAGCTACATATTTCCCCAGTACAATATCCCTTACTTTAATGGGAGACGACAATAATAATTTAATGGAACCGCTGTGTGTTTCACGGCTGATGAGCCCCATTGTTAAAAGTGGGATATAAAGGTACAGCGTGCTTTTAACGCCGGGGAAAAATCCCTGCTGCGGGCTGGCAAAGATCATGGAAGTAACTTCGGAGAAGTGGCTTCCCATCCGTTGTGCCCGTCCTATCATCTGGATATAGTGAATGAAGTCGATGCCTATCTGTACGGGAAATACAATTAAAATGAGCCAGGCTACCGGTGAATGAAACAGGAGGCTCAGTTCCTGGCGGGCTATTTTGAGAATTATTTTCATTGCTGTATGGCAGGTTTAGTTTTTTTATTGGATAACTGTGCAAAAATGGCATCGAGTGAACTCCTCTCCAGTGTGATCTCCTTTAAGCGCCATTTCCTGAGAACGCTCATTTCTATAATGTTCTCAGCTATGTCCGCAGCGGGTTCAAATCTTACACGGATGGTTTTTGCCGTTAGGAATTCCACGTCTTTGATACCATTGATGGCCCTTATCTCCTTTTCTTCCGGTGGATTTTCCAGCGTGGCAATAAGGCTATCCGGTTCAATGTAATTGTTGAAAGAATCCATTGTATCCTTGAAAACTATTTTACCTCCTTCTATCATGATGATATCCTGGCAGGTAGCCTGTATTTCAGAAAGTATGTGTGAAGAGAAGATCACAGCACGATCTTCCGCTATTTCTTTAATGAGCTGCCGTACTTCCAGGATCTGGTTGGGATCGAGGCCGTTGGTGGGTTCATCCAATACTACCAGCAGGGGTTTATGAATGAGCGCCTGTGCAATCCCTACCCTTTGGCGGTAGCCACCGGAAAGGTTGCCAATGAGCCTTTTGGAAAAATGTGCTACACCACATCTTTCTTTCACCTGATCCACCGCTTCTTTCACCCGGCGTTTATCTATGAACCGGAGATGCGCACAAAAAGTGAGATATTCATCAACAGTTTGTTCAAGATAAAGCGGTGCGCTCTGTGGCAGGAAGCCGATCCTTTTCTTGGCTTCTTCCGGATGTGCTCTCATATCAATCCCCTCTATCAGCACCTTGCCCTCCGTTTGACTTAACACCCCGCAAAGGATGTTCATAGTGGTAGATTTACCTGCACCATTAGAGCCAAGCAAGCCCAGGATACCTTTTTTATTGATCTCAAAACTGACATCTTTCACCGCCCAGTCTTTGCTGTATCGGTGAGACAGTCCTTCAATTTTTACGATGTTGTCTTGCATGTATGATTTAATTAGTCAATGGAAGTTAATAGCGCCGGCAAATTACCGGCGCCTTCTTCAGTAGGATATGGCGAATAGAAAATTTATGGGTTCAATGGCCAGTCCGGGTTGAACAATGTAGCATTGGGCCACAGCTGGCGCAGGTAATTATTGCTGCCAGGCTGTAACTCATACGTTGTACCCTGGGCCGTATGTTTGATTGTTTTTTGAAAACGGGTTTCTTTATTCAGGCGTTTCAGATCGATGACACGCATGCCGGTGAATGCCAGCTCCCTCCTTCTTTCGTCCAACACAAAACGCAACACTTTCTCCGGATCATTGCTGAAATCTGCCGGTGTAAAAGCAACATAGGCAGCGGGTACGATCCTGTTCAATCTTAACTTATTGATATCTGCGAGAGCATCTGTCATCTTATCTTCCCGGGCCAGGCATTCTGCACGCACCAGGTACATTTCCGGCACATTGAGGCAGTTGCTGAAGAAATCTCCGCGCAGGAAGATCTTCACCCCGTACCGGGTCATATAATTGAATGGTGGTGCGGGTGGCCATCCGTTGGCATAGTACAATGTCCAGCGTTTATCGTTGTCTGTAAAGAGTGCGCTCAGTTCAGGTGAGGCACAAACATCCTGCCCCATTCCGAAAGGCCGGAGGAAGTGACGTGCCACAATGGTTTCCGTGTTGAGTTGTCCGTCAGGAATGTTGGTCCATCCCACCGGTGCGCCTGGTACATTAGGAAAAGGGCCAGGGATCATGATCTTATAATCATTCATGTTGGCCAGTTCACTTTGCAGGGAAAGGGCCAGGTCTGCATTTTTGCGGGCATTCACATAGTCGCCCATAAAGAGATAAGTTCTGGCCAGCAATGCGTAACCACCGGCTTTACTTGCTCTGAACTTTGTGTACTTATTTTTTAAAGGCAGGTCAGCTATGGCGGCATTGGCATCACTCAATATCTGATCATATACTTCTTTCACCGTATTCCTTACAAACTTTGCATTGATATCTGCTACCAGTGCAAGGGGAATTCCAGGTTGTGTGGCAGCAGTAGCCGCATCATAATGATGGGCATATACATTCACCATTTGCAGATGTTCCATAGCACGCCCCAGCAAAGCTTCTGCAAGAACGCTTTTTTTATTGGCTTCCGTTCCTTCTGTGGCATCCATGATATTGCTGATGATAACGTTAAAGTAGAAGATCCTTTTATAACCTTCACTCCACAAGTAATCGTTGGCGCCCTGATCGTACGGAACCGGATTGAACATGTAGATCTTCCTGCCCCACAATTGCTGCTTAGTGAACAGGTTACCGGGTTCTCCTTCCGGGAGGAATGCATCATCAGACAGGAGGTCCCAGTATTGGTCTCCAAAATTCACGATGGTACCATTATTGAGTATATTCTCAAAGTCCGCCACAGTTGTAGGGATAAATTTATCTTTTGGTTTTATATCCAGGAACTTAGTGCAACCGGATAATATCAGTATGCTGATTACAAGTAATTTTTTCATGTTTCCTGGTTTTAAAAAGTAATATCAAGTCCTGCCATAAAAGTGGACATCACCGGCAATGTTCTGTTAGCATATTGGGTGGCCATCTGATAAGCTTCCGGATCAATTCCGGCGGAGTTGGCATACCAGTGGAAAGGATTTTGCACCTGCAGTGTTAACTTAGCAGCCGACAGTTTTTTAAGACGGGCCAATGCCGGTGTTAAATTATAAGACAGTGAGATATCCCTTACTTTGATATAGTCTGCCTTGAGTACATTTTGATCAGAAGCATACCATATGAGTGTGTAATAATTGCCTCCATTACCTTGCAGATCAGGCGCCGGCGCCATACCCGGTATTTTTTCATCGCCGGGTTTCCGCCAGAAATTAATCGCTCTCCTGTCTACATTGTTCGCACCGGGAAAGTTGTAGAAGTTAACAGGTGGCACTACATCTCTGATCACATTACCGCCGTTGGCAATGATCATGATACTGAGTGTAAGCTGACGGTAAGTAAAGCTGTTGGTGAACCCTGTAGTATATTTAGGACGCAGTGTACCGCTATATACCAGTCCATTGATGTCTGTCATATTTGCCACGATAGTACCGGTCTGATCATAGTTCTTTACTACTTTTCCATCAGCATCATATACCATCATAGAACCATTGGTGGGATCAAGGCCTGCAGATCTGAAACTAAACACCGCATCCATCGGATAACCCACGCGATTTACACCATAACCACCTGTGAGACCATACACATCCGGGGTCCTGGTATTGATGTCTGTCATCCTGTTTTTGTTGAGGCTTACAGCGAGTGTACTGCTCCAGGAGAAACGTTTATTACTTATGTTCAGCGTGTTGAGCGCCAGTTCAAAACCTTTGTTGTTTAAACTGCCATAATTGATCAATGCGCTGGGAAATGCATTCGTAGGATCGATGTTCTTTTCACCCAGCAGGTCAGTGGTTTTGCGGATATAGTAATCCATTGAACCGGAGATCCTGTTGTTGAATACCGCAAAGTCCACACCGATATTGGTAGAGGCGGTTTGCTCCCATCTCAGTAATTTATTGGGAGGATAGATGATGCTGGTTGCCGGAGCGTTTCCTTCAGCAAAGAAAGAAGAAGTTGCCTGCAGGTAGGGGCCTACTGTTCTGGCCACGTTTCCGCCAAGCCCATAAGTGGTGCGGATGCTCAGGCTGTTCAGCCAGCTGATGTCCTGCATGAAATTTTCTTCAGATAATCTCCAGCTGGCGCCAACTGACCACAACGGAACATACTTGTAACGCGGATCGGTACCAAAGAGGTTAGAATTATCTACACGCGCACTTCCGGTGATGTTATACTTCCCGTTGTAAGTATAACCAACATTACCATATGTTGAAATATACCGGTCTTCACTATTAGTAAAATTGCTATACTGGTTAAATCTCAGGGCGAAGGTACTTTGCAGGGATTCTGTTCCTTTTAAAGCACCGAGGGCAACTTCATTTACAGGTACAAATTGAAGGTTATTATCGTTGTACCCCATTTTAAACACAGAGGTGGCCGTTTGTAATATCGCCCTGCGCTCCATGCCCGCTAATGCAGTCAAATGATGCTTAGCATTAATAATGCGCCTGTCGAAGTTAAGCTGCGCACGGGCCGTATAGGATTTTGAGCTCCCTCTTGTTTCAAATATTTGTCCGCCATCCGGTACATTTTTCACCAACGCGCCGTTGATGACCTGTGCCGCATCGTTGATCATACTTTTGGTGTAGTAGGAATCAGGATTATAATATTCTTTATTGTAGCTGGTGCCTCGTTCTGTCTGGTATTTCAGGTCCAGTGTGAGGCCCTTGATTATTTTAACAGTGAATCCACCCTGCAGCCTGAAGTAATTGGATGAATAAGACAGATCTGAATTATTCATTTCAGTCAGTGGATTAAATGTTTCATCATACAACCCAAGGTTCTTTAAGCGATCGATCTCAAAAGGTGATTTTAACCTCGTGACGGAAGCAAGGCTGCCATCAGCATTTTTCAGTACTTCATAAGGCATATTCGTGTAGTAGCGTTGCGGGCTTTCACGGAGGAACGTTCCGTTGCGGATATTCGTAGTGGCCCCTACTTCAGCATCCAGCCAATCAAACACTTTCACTTTATCTTTCATGCCTACGTTAATATCTTCACTGTTGGTACGGAATCCATAGTCCCTGTTGCCGGTATAATTCATCATGATATTATACTGATGAATTTCATTACCGCCGTTGGCAGAAAAGCTGTGACGTTGCTTGATCCGGTTGCGCATGAACAGATCTTCCAGCTGGCCTTGCCCGTCTGCATTCCTTAAAGTATTGAGGATATTGTCCAGCTCTGTTTTAGTGATCAGGTTTTGCTCATAATTATAAAGTGCTTCCAATGCCTGGGGCTTGCCTTCGCGTTTAATAGGATCACTATACGATTTATGATACATTCCGAAAAGTTCCTCTTGCAGATCCACCATCTGGGAGGAATTGAGCAGGTTCATATAACCCGCATCAGGTTTGGCGGTGAAAAACGCAGTGCTGGAAAAGTTCACTGTTAGTTTCCGGCTGCTGCCGTAACGGGTGGTAATGGAGATCACACCATTGGCCGCCCTGGTACCATAAATAGAAGCTGCCGCCGCATCTTTCATCACGGTTACATTCACTACATCGGCCGGATTAATATAGTTCAGGTCTCCTTCATAGGGGAAACCATCTACTACATAAAGCGGACTCTGCGTGCCATAAAGTGTAGCGAGCCCCCGGATATTAACGTTTCCGTTCTGTATAAAGAGACCGGGCACCGTGCCTTCCAGGCGGTCCATGATACTGGTTTCCATCCTCGCGCCGAGTGTTTTATCCGTGATCACACTAAATGATCCGGTGGCGCGCTCTTTTGGAATGAGCTGATAACCTGTGTTAGCAGTAACATTCAATTCAGTTAAGGTAGAAGAGATAACGGACAGAGAAATATTTCCGATGTTGCCGGTGTTCAGCATGGCTGCTGTAACCACCACTTCTTTTGTTTTATATCCGATAAAGCTGATGCGCAATTTATCTCCTGCTGTAACAGACAGGGTAAAGCTACCTTCCGTATTGGTGACAGTAGATTGCTTTGAGCCCATGGCCACTACCGTAGCGCCGATCAGGGAACTGCCCGTGCTATCTGTTACACGCCCGGTTACCGGTTCCGCAACAATTACAGCTGTGTGGGTAGCAGGTTTACTATACAACATAATCGTGTTGTCCACAATTTTGTAGTTCAGCGGCTGATCTTTCATGATCAGTTCCAGGAAACTGGTCAGCGGCATGTTTTGTACAGATACGGATACCGTACCCGCCTGTTTCAGGAGTTCTGATTTACCCCATACCACAAAACCGGTTTGCTTTTTAATAGTAGAAAAGACTTTCTCCATGGGAACGGCCCTGCCTGAAAAGGTGACAGATTGCGAAAATGTGTTGGCCGATACATGCAGGCAAATGGCAAGAAGAAGAACACTGGTAATTCTCATGATCCGGAGCATTTTGGTTGGGAGCCGGCACGGCAAGTCCCAACGGCTCCAATAAGCAGTTTTTTGCATAGATTTGCAACGTTTGGTTGTTAAAAATGGAGGTCTCGAAACCCGATTTGAATCAGCCAGCGCTTACCGGAAGTGTTAGTAGCACTTTCGGTTTTTTTATGCTGGTTGATCCGTTCTTTTAATTCATTTACATGTTTTAGATTAAGGCATTACTACCAGCCTGCGGCCCTCTTCCAGCCTAAAATGTACATCAGACCGTTCCAGGCCTGTTAATACATCAGAGAGTTTCAGTTTCCTGCTCATCTCTCCGAAAAACAGTACCTCCGGCACATTTCCTTCATACACCACTTCCAGGTTGTACCAGCGTTCCAGCTGACGCATCATTTCTCTCAGGCCTACCCCTTCAAAATTGAAAAGGCCGTTCTTCCAGGCGATGGCCTTTTCTACATTCGCATTTCGTGTTACTTCCATTCCTGCGTCTCCTGCCTGAAGCTGATCACCTGGTTTTAATACAATTCCGTTGCCTGTTTTGTTGGTATGGGATATCCGGACAGATCCTGTTACCAGAGTGGTGTAACTATTCTTTTCATTGGTATATGCTTTTACGTTGAATGCCGTACCCAGCACTTCGATATCCACTTTCCCCGGCACTTTTAATTTAAAGGGCTGTTCTGCATTTTTAGCCACTTCGAAATAGGCTTCGCCGGAAAGTTCCACCTCCCTCTCCTTTCCTTCAAAAGCTACAGGGAAACGCAGCACACTGGCTGCATTGAGCCAAACTTTGGAACCATCCGGCAGCATCACCTGGAACTGCCGTCCTTTGGATGTGGTGATCGTATTGTATTCCATTTCCCCTGTGCCACGATCTCCGGGGGTGTATTGCAGCCCGTTATCTTTCATTGCTACAGCGGTTCCGTTCTGACGGGTGATGATACCATTGCCTGCACTATCCAGTTCCATTTGTGAACCATCCGCCAGTGTAAGGATGGCGCCGTTCTTTCCGGGCTCCACATCCATCTTTGCAACCACTGGAGCAGGTTTCGGCTGTTGATTATGATTGAAGAACCAGGCGCCGGCACCAAATAATAACACTGCTGCGGCTGCCCATCCCCATCTGTGGAGGAAATGTACCCGGTGAACTGGTTTAACAACGGGATCAACAGATAGTTTATCCGACTGCAATATCTGATCTGCCACCTGCATCCAGTGTTGCTGATCGAAGGCTGGCATAGGTTGCTGACGGTGTTCTTCCAGCCAGCTTTCCACCGCATCCATAGAAATACCAGATGCATCCTGATCAACTAAACTGGTTAGTTCATGCAGTTCTTCTTCGGTGGCTGTATGTGTGGCAAGCCGGTCCAGTAAATATGCTAATCGGGTGTTTTGTTCCATTTGGTGGTGGCTGTTTATATCCCCCCTTATCTATACCAGACAATTGAGCGGGGAATTGGTACCGAAAAAAGGGGAATTATTTTTTTCCGGCGATGAATATATCTATCAATATGGCGAGGAACGGCAGATAATCAGCCTTTTGCAGGGAAGCGCGGATATTTTTCAATGCCATCACCAGCAGGTTTTTCACGGTGCTGATGGCCAGATCCATATGTTGTGCAATTTCATTGATGCTAAGCCCCTGTTCACGGCTTAAACGGTAGATCTGTTGCTGCTTTTCAGGTAATTGCTGCACCGCTTTGTTCACCAGGCTGAGCAACTGCCGGAATTCGATCATTTCTGCTACGGGGAGTTCTTCCTGTTTTACGGTATCCATTACTTTATCCCGGATGGTTTGACGGCGTACATAGTTTACTGCCAGGAAAAAGCAGATCTTTTTGATCCAGGCACCGGGTTGTGCAACTTCCGTAAGCTGGTCGCGGGCTACCCATATTTTAAGAAAGGTATCCTGCACCAGGTCATCTGCCACTGCCACTGATCCTGTAATACGTGCCGCCATTGCCAGCAGGCGTGGCGCATAGATCTCAAAAAGACGTCTGAATGCAGATTCATCACCAGCTGCAATCCGTCTATAGAGGTCAGGACCATCCATAAAATGTCCGTCGTTCAATGAAGATGTATTAATAATAAAAATTATAGATTTTGGCTAGCAAGATGGTTGCTGAACATTCACATTTTAAACTGATAATGCCGGCAAGTTAGAATAATAATGCAAAATTCTATAATTTCCCTGACCAGGAGGCATTTACTACAGTATTTAAAACAGGCATATGACAACTTCAAACTTATCGGAATTATCTCCGATAGATAAGGTCCTGCATTTTTGGAACAACGTGAGGTTTACGGGTTTTCATAACGGTATGTTCGGACTGCCACCCAACCATAAGCCTATCAATATGACGGGTATTGCTATATGGGAGATCAGGGATAACAAATTAGCGCATAACCGGGTGGAACGAAGTTCCTGGGAAGTATACCAGTCACTTACAAAGTAATGCGCAGGAAGGATGCCTTCCTGCGCATTACTTCTGAGCATCCTGATGAACTGATCCGATCTTAATTGTTTGCCAGCTTCTCATGTTCAGCCGTATACCTTGCGCCGGTATCCGGATATTTCTTAAGCAGTTCATCGATCGTTTGCAGATCTCCCTGTGTCAGATCTACATCTACCGCGCCAGCGTTTTCTCTAAGGTATTTGGTTTTCTTTGTACCGGGGATCGGTATAATATTTTCTCCCTGGCTCAACACCCATGCAAGTGCTATCTGCGCTGGTGTAACGTTTTTAGCTCCTGCCAGTGCAGCAAACCCTTCTGCCAGTTTCCTGTTATTTTCAGCATACTGTTCCTGGTAGCGTGGCAATGTTCTGCGGAAATCATCATCTCCCAGTGTACTGATATCAAGTGTATTGGTGACCAGTCCCCGGGCCAGCGGACTAAAGGGAATAAAAGATATGCCCAGTTCTTTCGTCAATGGAAGTATCTCTGCTTCCGGGTCTCTCGTTAAGAGTGAATATTCACTTTGCAACGCGGCAATCGGATGTACCGCATGTGCTTTTTTAATGGATGCGGCAGAGGCTTCGGACAAACCAAGATACCGCACCTTCCCCTCTTTCACCAATTCGGCCATAGCACCTACTGTTTCTTCGATGGGTACATTCGGATCTACACGATGCGCATAATACAGATCGATATGATCTATACGCAGGCGTTTCAGGCTTTGCTCTACTGCCGTTTTCATATAAGCAGGAGATGCATCGAACGAGCGGGTCCTGTTATCATCCCATCTGAAACCAAATTTTGTTGCAATAAAGATCTTATCCCTGTTCGGAACCAGTACCTGGGATACCAGTTTCTCATTTTCACCTTTCGCATAGATATCCGCCGTATCCCAAAAGTTAATACCCAGATCGATGGCCAGGTTCAGGGTAGCTAATGATTCTTTATCATCCGGCACACCATAAGCATGGTTCATTCCCATGGTACCTAACCCGATAGCAGATAACTGTTCGTTGGTATTGCCTAATTTTCTGTATTTCATAAAGCAAATTTATGCAGGAACGGATTGGATTTCTTGCAGGAAACAAACGATTTTTTATGAATTTCAAATATACGCAGGAATATTATACCTAATTTCCCATTATGCTATACGAACAACGCATCAAAATAGAAATGGAAACCTGGCAGCATAAAATGCAGGGCCGCTCCTCATTGATGGACAGGTTGTCTAAATCAGTGCAATCCCGCATTAACCGCATTATTCCTCAGAAGGTGCATGATGCCATTACAGTTACCATTAAACAAATGGTGCGGGGTGTATTGTTCGGCTCTACCTATACTGTACCCAGCCAGCCTGTTTTTGCTTCTTTGTATGATATGGAAGAAGCAGTGCTCCGCCGTGTGGACTTCTACCGGAAAACAGCAGCCGCAGAGGGCGGTATTACCGGAGCAGGCGGTATCCTGCTGGGCCTTGCAGATTTTCCAATACTGCTTGGCATGAAACTAAAACTGCTTTTTGATATCGCCACCTATTATGGTTTTGATGTAAAGGATTATAAAGAACGATTGTATATCCTCCATATTTTCCAGCTGGCTTTCAGCAGCCAGGAGCATCGGCGGAATGTGTTTGAGAAGATCGAAAACTGGAAAGAAAAAAGCAGTCAGCTGCCGGATGATATTCATGTTTTCGACTGGCAGAGCTTTCAGATCGAATACCGTGATCATATAGACCTGGCTAAAATAGGACAGTTACTTCCTGTAGTAGGTGCAGCGGTGGGGGTAGTAGTAAATTACAGGTTGATCACAAAGCTGGGCACTACGGCCATGAATGCTTACAGGATGAGGATACTGGATTAAAAAAAAGGATACACCGTATAGTGTATCCCTTTTCGAAATAAATTATTTCTTAGCAATCCGGTACAGTCTGCCCTGATCTGTGATAGTATACAGCGCGCCATCTTTACCTTCCGTGATATCGCGAAAACGTTGTCCCTCGCCACCAAGTAACCTTTCTTCTCCGGTTACTTTATTGTTTTCGATAACAAGCCGCGCAATATGGGTACTGCTCAGACCGGAAATGAATAAGTTGTTCTTCCATTCTGGAATACCTGCACCACTGTAGAAAGTGATACCGCTCGGAGAAACTACCGGATCCCAGTAATACACCGGTTGTTCAAGACCAGCTTTCTGTTGTATGCTATCACCAATTTTCTTACCGCTGTATTCAATGCCGTAAGTGATAGTAGGCCAGCCGTAATTCTTTCCGGGGTCTACCCTGTTCAGTTCATCGCCACCTCTTGGTCCGAATTCAGTTTCCCAGAGATCTCCTGTTTCAGGATGCAAAGCAAGCCCCTGCACATTGCGGTGACCATAAGAATAAAGCTCTGGCCTTGCATCTGCTTTACCTTCAAATGGATTACCGGCAGCAGGTTTCCCTTCTTTTGTGATCCTGATCACTTTACCTAAGCCGGATTTGATATCCTGGGCCTGGGGTCTTGTTTCCAGGTCTGAACGTTCGCCTGTGCTGATGATAATGTTCCCGCTCTTGTCGAAAAGGATCCTTCCGCCGTAGTGCAGTGTACCATTATAAGCAGGTGTAGCACGATATATAACAGCTGCGCCTTCAATCGTTTTTTCATCGGCAGATAATTTGCCTTTGGCAACAGCCGTGAGATTACCTTCAGGCAATGGTTCTGAGAACACCCAGTATACCATCCTGTTAGCAGCAAAATCAGGATCTACCCGGATACCCAGCAAGCCGCCCTGGCCATTGGAATTTACAGCAGGTATACCGGTGATGGGTTCGCTCACTTTACCTTCCAGGGTAGCGATCCGCATGGTACCTTTTTTCTCGGTAATGATTAAACGGCCATCAGGAAGTGAGGTCACTCCCCAGGGGGATTTCAGACTGCTGTCCAGTACTTTATATTCATAAGCAGTGGTAGTTTTAACGCTGCCTATCCTTGTCTGGCCAGGAAATGCGGGTTTATAGTCCGAATTGGCTGTTTTTGTTTCTACAGGTTCGCCGGCAGTAATACTGTCCGTGGCTGTAGCTGTGTTTTCAGCAGTTTTGCCAGTGCCCTGTCCGCAGGAAGTGAAAGCTAATACGCCTCCCATGCAAACGACGGTCAAAAAATGAGGGTTCAGGTACCTGTTCATAGATGAAATTTTAGTGCTTAAATATAAACTAAGTTCAATTGAAAATGTCGTTTTTTTACTATCCCAACATCCCTCCCTACCCTAGTATTGCAGAATGAAGCACATTCTTTTTATCGCCGCAACCCTCCTGCTCATTACGGCTTGCAAAAAAGGCGGGACCGGTCCCGCCGGAACGGCCAATGTTATTTATTCCAAATGGTTTAAACCTGACACCTACACAAAGGATACGGTTTTTGGTATCTGGGGTTTTAATTACATCCAGGCTGCTCCGGAGATCACACAACAGATGCTGGATACCGCCACCATATTTACTTTTGCAAAACTGGAGGGATATAACCCCTTTATATGGCGACCTGGCCAGGTAGGGCTACTCCCTATTACCCTCACTTATAATACAGGTGTTGTTACCAGGGATGTATGGTCTGCCGGGTATACAGTAGGAACTATCCGCATCCGCATGACGAATGACATGAATATCTACCCTGGTATCAATACCTCCCACCAGTTCCGTTATATCATCATCCCCGGTGGAAAACTTACCGGCCGCCAGGCGCCTCCGACTTATGAAGAAGTTTGCCGGCGATATAATATACCGGAGTAAAGTATATTTGCCTTATGGCAATGCAGCAACAGATCCAACCTTCCAGTTTCAAATTCTTAAAAAAGCTGAAAGAAAATAACAACAGGGAATGGTTCAACACACATAAAACGGAATTCCAGGCGGAACAACAATTGATAGAAGGTTTTGCGGAAGCCCTGTTGGGAAAACTCAGCAAACACGACCTGATAGAAACCGAATCAGGGAAAAAGAGCCTGTTCCGCATCTACAGGGATACCCGTTTCTCCCATGATAAAACACCCTATAAAACAAACTGGAGCGGCGGTTTCAAGCGCGCTACCAAACAACGCAGAGGAGGATACTATTTCCAGCTGGAACCAGGCAATAGTTTTATTGCAGGTGGTTTCTGGGGCCCTTCCTCAGAGGACCTGAAAAAGATCAGGGATGATATTGCTTTTGATCCTGCGCCGCTAAGAAAGATATTAGCCGGCAAAACGTTCTTTTCCCATTTTGGAAAACTGGAAGGAGAACAACTGAAAACCACCCCCAAAGGTTTTGATGCAGGGCATGAAGGGATCGACCTCCTGCGTTATAAACAGTTCCTGCTCATCAAACGGTTTACGGATAAAGAAGTATTAAGTGAGCAATTTTTAAAAGAAGCTGATCTTACGTTGCAGGCTATGCGGCCGTTCTTTGATTACATGAGTGATGCATTAACAACTGATCCGAATGGACAATAAATTAAAGATCTTCCAAACGGAAGATCTTTAATTCTAAATAGTATTCTCCCATGCTTTCAACTGATGGTCCTTCAGCATATCCTCTACAAACTTAGGCACCACATTCCTGAACTTCCCGGTATCTGACGGAACGATCTGTATCATCGCATCTATCATTTCCTGCGGATCCAGCCTCCCCTGTGGCGTGCCCAGCAAACTGTCAAACGTGGCACGCATATCTGCCCTCTTTGTGAAATTCTTATTATCATCCAGCCAGCGGAAAGGATTATCAGCCATCGTTTCATTATACCCTGTCAGATAAGCGCCGGGGTTAATGGTCTGTATCTTGATATTGTATTTTTTCAATTCGGAGGACAATGCTTCTGCAATAGCTTCCAGCGCATGTTTGGTAGAAACATAGATCCCATATCCGTCCGGTGTGAACAACCCGCCCATAGAAGAAGTAAATACCACCTTACCGCTTCTTTTCTCATTGATGAACTTGGCAATGAATTGTTGGGCAAGGGCCAGTGGTGCAAATACATTCGTTTCAAAATTCTTGCGCACAAGATCTACAGGGATTTCAAATACAGGGCCTGCTTCGCCCATTCCTGCATTACTGAACAGGATATCAACATCCCAGGTCAGTGCATATTGCACATCATAGGGATCGAGAATGTCCAGGCGCTCCACACGCAAATTATCCAGTCCAAGGCTTTTTGCTTTTTCCCTTAAAGGGGTTACCTGGGGTGAGATCTGTACACCAGCTATTACTTCATGGCCTAATTTAGCAAGGCCAATGGCGGCGCCTTCTCCAAATCCGGAGCCAGCCCCGGTGATGAGTATTTTTTTCTTTTGCATTTTGTATTTTTTAAGGTTAAATATTACTGCCGGCTGTAGCTATCATAAAATCCTGATCCGGACTTCCACCGGATACACCGATATAGGCTACTATTTCCCCTCCTGCTTTAACGGGCATGCCACCAGGAAATGCCACCAGGCCACCACTGGTATTCACCATGCCATAAGCTTCTCTGGAAGGTTGTAAGAATGTTCCCACCTGCTCGGAATTCATCCTGAACAGCATGGCGGTTTTGGCTTTTCCCAGGGCAATGTCTATAGACCCTAAGAAAGCATCATCCATTCGCTGAAAGGCTTTCAGATACCCATAGGTATCCAGGATGGCGATATTAGCGTTTACGCCTATCTGTTTAGCCTTTTCAAACGCCAGGTCCATGGCCTGAAAAGATTGTTCGTTAGTGATCTGCATAAGCTTTGTTTTTTGGTAGAACAAAGTTGCAGAGAATACGAGGTACAGCTGTTAGCTAATCCAAAGGAGAATTTATGAATTTCAAAGATGGATGCTTTTCCGGAATTCTGCGGGGGTAAACCCGGTGTTCTTTTTAAAAAAGAGATTGAAATTAGGCTGTTCAGGAAAGCCTATGCAGTAGCCGATGTCCTTCAATGGCCAATTTGTTTGTACCAGCAGCACCTTTGCCTCTTCCAGCAAACGGTTCCGGATATGGGTGCTTACATTTTGCCCGGTATGTTTTTTCAGAAGTGTATTGAGGTGATTGGGATGTACGGCAAGCGTGGCTGCAAATTCTTTGGCTGTTTTTTTGCCAACGGGGTTGGAAGTATTTATCTGGGCGGTGGCCTGTTCCAGCAGTTTGAAAAAATCATGCACATGCCTGTACTCTTCTGAAGTATGTGCAGGTGCAGGGAAATTAGCTACCCTTGCACTTTCAATAATGATCAGCTGAAGATAGGTTTGCATCATTTCCTCATTAAAAACATTTCCGGATAATTCCTCTTCCTGCATTTTTGAGAAAATCCCTTTTATAACCTGCATGTTCTCCCCTGAAAGCCGGATCACACTTTTGTTCTTATCTGAAAACAGCGAATAGCGGTCTATCGCGCTTTTAAGCACCGGATGTGTTTCAAGTACCTGCTTCTTGAACAGGATATAATATCCTCCTGCAGCTTCCGACAGGTTTTTCCAGGAAATGATATCATTGGGATGAATAAAAATAATGGTAGGCTCTTCAATGAAATAAGTATGGATACCTAAAGTGAATACTCCTGTCCCCTCCGTTATCATTAACACTTTATAGAACTCCCGCCGGTTGGGGGAAAGATAGTTCATGCAATTATGCTCGTTCCTGTCAAATACACGAATGGACAATTTATGAAAACCCTCCCGGTGTATAGGTACGAGGTCAGGAATATCCTTTAATAAGTTAATGGATCTATTCATGGGGAAACAGTTTACAATTGCTGTTGCAAAAATACGCATATTTGTTTTGTCGTAATCACACCCTAACAATGTCGTGTTCGTACAGCCCCTCCCAATTCCTCTGGCCGTAAATTTGATCTGACAAATCAAAAAAAGGAAACTATGAGAAAGATAATCATCACCACTTTTATGACAATGGACGGCGTATTGCAAGCCCCCGGAGGTCCGACAGAAGATCCTACACATGGTTTTAAATGGGGCGGCTGGTCTGCTCCTTACGGAGACGAAGTGATCATGGAGACCCTGGGAAAGATCATGGCTGAACCCTTTGATCTGTTGTTAGGCAGGTTCACCTACGATATCTTTTCTGCCTACTGGCCATATGTAAAAGATAATCCAATTGCAGAAAAATTCAGTAACATAGAGAAGTTTGTTGTTTCCGGCAAACCCATAGAACTGACCTGGGCAAAATCTACCCTGATCACCGGAGATGTGGTAGCCGGCCTGAAGGAACTCAAAAAACAGGATGGTCCAAACCTCCTCGTGCATGGCAGCAGCAAACTCGTTCAAACCCTGCTGGCTAATGGTCTCGCAGATCAGCTGCACATTTGGACCTATCCTATCACCCTTGGAAAAGGCAAACGTTTATTTGGTGAAGGAACACAACCGGCCGCATGGAAATTAACGGAGATAAAACACTCCACTACCGGTGTGATCCTGGCCAGTTATGAACCTTCCGGCGAAGTAAAGATCGGAGACCTTACCAATCCGGAACAGGAACCATCAGCAGCAGAAATAGCCAGAAGGGAACGGATCGCAAAAGAAGTGTAACATTCCCGGGGAAGGATCGTTATATGAGCGTAAAATCCTTCCACATATGAGAAATGTATATCTCCTTCTGGCCATTTTAGTCCTGGTTACCTCCTGCACAAAGGATAGCAATGTTAACAAGGGCGAGGACCTTGTACTCACGGCAGATGAACAGCAAAGAACCGAAGCAGATAACAAATTCTCACTAAAACTATTTAAGGAACTGGCAGCTGATGCAGGAAAGGATAACCTGGTATTCTCCCCCCTGAGCCTGAGCATGGCTATTGCCATGACCAGTAATGGCAGCAGCGGGCAAACACTGGAAGGTATCAGGGCAGCGATGGAATTTAGCGGTGCTACGGAAGAACAGATCAACAGCTACTACAACAAGCTGCTCGCCAAACTCCCCGTCCTTGATCCCGCCGCGGATGTTAAGCTGGCTAATTCGATATGGTACCGGCAGGACTTCACGGTCTCTCCTGCTTTTTTACAGGTGAATAAGAATAGTTACAATGCCGCCGTGCAACCCCTTAATTTTTCAGATCCTGCTGCTCCGGGTAAGATCAATACCTGGGTGAATGATAAAACAAATGGCAAGATCACGGAGATCGTAGATAACATTCCGGCCGATATGATCATGTACCTGATCAATGCCGTTTATTTTAAAGCGAACTGGAAATACCAGTTTGATAAAAGCAAAACACAAAAGGCTGTTTTTCATACGGCAGGTGACGGTGATGTGCAGGCTGATTTCATGACTATCAAAACATCCCTTAATACATCCTATTCCAGTGATGGATTCGTTGTTGAACTGCCTTACGGTAATGAGAAATACAGCATGGTGCTGTTATTGCCAGCCACCGGCAAGTCTGTGCAGGATGTGATCAATGCAGCAAACCCTGCCTCCTGGAATACCTGGATGAACAGCCTTAAAAAAGAAGGAACAACAATTTACCTGCCCCGTTTTTTGATCAATTACGATGTGGAACTAAATGACATACTGAAAGGTTTCGGTATGGAACTGGCTTTTTCCTATGTGGCTGATTTTACCAGGATCAATACCAATGGTGACCTGCGGATCAGTAAAGTAAAACAAAAAGCATTTATAGAAGTGAATGAAGCAGGAACAGAAGCTGCCGCAGTTACAAGTGTAGGTATTGAATTTACCTCTTCCTCCGGCGGAATTAAATTCGATCGTCCATTCCTCTTTGCCATCCGGGAAATGAAAACGGGGCTGATACTATTTAATGGTATCGTTAATAACCCAACAAAATAAAAAAAAAAGCCGCTCCGCTGAGAGCGGCTTTTTTTTTGGAACAAACCCTCCTGGTCCTTGCATTTACAGATTATTCTGTTTAACTTAATGCAAACGTTTCCATAACCCGTATTACCAGAAAACAAACATTTCAAAACCCTTAAAATTTCACGAAATGAAAAAGACCCTTCTTTTGGCATGCCTGCTCGTGCTGC
Source organism: Chitinophaga sp. SYP-B3965 (assembly GCF_009647655.1). Classification (GTDB taxonomy): domain Bacteria; phylum Bacteroidota; class Bacteroidia; order Chitinophagales; family Chitinophagaceae; genus Chitinophaga. The sequence goes on from NZ_WJFD01000001.1 coordinate 1,485,972, forward strand.
TTGTACTGTCCAAATCCCAATCAGCGCCCATTACAACACATCCCGGCAACCTGATCATGCCCCACACCCTTACCTGGAACCCTGTCAGCGTTATTGCGGAAAGTTACACTTCTTCCACCCTAACGGTTACAGCCCCCGGCGTTTACCGCATCATGGCCAGAGTTGGCAATAACAAACACCTCACCCCGGTGTATGCCAAGATCAGTCATGAAAACGTGTACTTTATTGGTGTTGCCCGGATGATAGATGTGTATGTAAGGTTTTATGATGATGCCGCTAATGAATTCCCGGCTTATGTATCAGATCTCCAGGTAAATTACCGGGTGATAGGATATGATGGCTCCTCAGGGTATGATTTCAACAGCTATGCAACGGCCTATGGCTATGAAGTAGTACTGGCCACTAATGTTGAAAATGATTACCAGGAAAATGGCGTGATGCGCTACAGGGATTATCATTTGCTGTCAGGAGATTACATTCCTCAGGCATTGTAATAAAAAAAGAGGGCAATTATAAGCTGCCCTCTTTTTTTAGAAAATACTTTCCCAAAGGTGATATCTCATATCCCGGATGATAACTGATGGTTAGCCCCAGGTTCTTCAACTTCCGCACATTCAGCTTCAACCAGTCCTTTTCCCTGCCACTGAGGATGGCCAGGTCTGCCGCCCTTAACCTGGGATGTGTTTTAATGAGTAATAATATTTCCTTCGTCCACTCCCCTAACCGCTCCAGTTTATTTTTCAACACAGCAAACTCTTCTGCTGTTAAAGAAGGTTTCTCGCGCAAGGCAATCCGTGGGTCTTCAGAATAATAACCTACTTTGATCTTGTACAGGTCTCCATCAGGATAACGGGTAAAGGTTTTCATCAGTTCGGCAGCATTTTTATATCCTGCCTGCTGTGCCTCTTTATCCGTTACGCCGTTCACAATGGCAATAGCTTTTATTTCCACTACACCAATAGCAGTTTTAAGCAGGCTTCCCTTTTTAACGGATGCCTTGTTCCATTTCCTGAAAGCCAGGGAAACAGTACCTGCTTTAATTCCTTCTAACTGATCCTGTTTAAACAACATACACCAAATATAGAATGATTTTTGTATTTTGATCTGTATGAAATCGCTGTTAATCTATTTGCTGCTACCCGTTATTACTTTCAGGGTGGAAAACGCAAACCATGAGCCGGTACGTTTGATGAAACCCATCAACGGAAAATACCAGATCGCTGCCTGGGCAACAGATACGCTGGATGCCCATGGAGAATTAAAAATCCCGAACCAGGATAAAATCTCCGGCACTTACGAGTTCCAGTACAAACAAAAAACCTACAGGTTATACGTACAGCCCGGTAAAGACTACACGCTAACGATCAGCAAAGACTCGGTAAAAATAAAGGCCAAAGATGATGAAGGCCAGCTGGCATTGAACCGCCTTGCTTTTCCCTTTTACCAGTCTGTGGCCATGGCCTGGTACAAAGCAGATACCGTATACGACAATAATAAAAAAAAGGTGCTGACCGAAATGGAACAACACCTTCAGCCCTTCCGCACATTACTGGAACAGCAGAAGATAAACAAAGGATTTTATCAGTATGCTGAAAAGCTGATAAAGGTCTACTATGCCAATATGCTCGCCTGTACTTTCATCATGCCGATGATGAAACTGGAATTTTCCAAGGACAGCACCCGGTACGATGCCGCAAAGATGAAAGCCATCAGCAGTTACTGGCAGGATGTATTCGCAGTGGCAGATCCGCATGATACCACCTCCATGAACGTCAACACGTATTTCGATTACGTCAATTACTACGATACCTGGTACCTGGGTTATTTCCTCCCCGGCTCCCAGGGCACCTATAAAAGATCAACACTGGCTGATGAATACTGGACACGAAAATATGACCTGATCCAACCTAATTATAAAGAACCCCTGCGGCAATATCTCTACGCCAACTGGATCTACGCCCTCACGATGGAGGATGGCTTCCAGCCCTTTGTGCTCGACTGGTTCCGTGATTTCAAAACGGCCTATCCCCAAAGTCCTTATACAACTAAACTCGTAGCAGGTGTAGATAAAGTAAGGGATTACCAGGAAAAGATCCGGAAAGACTTTTCCACCGGGCAGCAGTTCGTTGAAAACTATAGTACCATCACCAGCTTTGATGAGCTGGCCGAAAAGTTCAAAGGCAAAACAGTATATGTAGACCTCTGGGCAACCTGGTGTGGCCCCTGCAAAGCAGAGTTTGCTTACAATAAAAGTCTTAAACCATTCCTGCAAAAAAACGGGGTCCAATCCCTGTACATTTCAATAGATAATGACGCTGCTGACAAACAATGGAAAGACATGATCAGGTACTACGATCTGCAGGGTTATCACATACGCGCCTCACCCAAACTGATGGACGATATCAGAAAATTATTCAGTACTAACAAGGGCTTAGCTATTCCCCGGTATGCGATCCTCAAAGATGGCAAAATGGTATTGGACAATGCCAGGGCACCCAGTGACCAGGAAGCCCTGTATAAACAGATAGCCAGCTTCCTGTAAGAACAACCATAACAATTTGCCCACCGTGATGTTAATACAATAACATCAAAACAGACAGATATGAAAACGATCATGTTGCTGGTGGCCTTATTTATGCACCCACAGGAGATTCCCAAAAGCCAGGTTCCCACCGCCGTTAAGAACGCCCTCAAAGCCAGATTCCCTAAAACATCCAGCCTTGACTGGGAAAAGAAAGGGGAACTATATGAAGCCGACTTCGATGTAAAAGATGTGGACCATAAAGCATTGATAGATGCAACCGGTAAACTGGTAGCCGTAAAATATGATATCCGCACCGCTCAATTGCCGCAGGCTGTCAGGAATACGGTCAATACGCAATACAAAGGATATAAAATAAATGATACAGAGAAAGTGGAAAGGAATGGCGTTGTATATTACCAGGTAGAACTGGATGCAAAACCGTTGGATAAACATCTCATTATAAAAGGAGACGGCAAGATAGATACCAGCCAGCAATACTGGTAATTTTGCTACCTTAGTAGGGCTGATGATAGAAGTCTTCAAAAAATACCTCCACCTTTCTGAAACCGATTGGGACATTATCGCCCCTGTCTGCACGATGAAGAAACTGCGTAAGCAGCAATACCTCCTGCAGGAAGGAGACGTATGGCGCTACCATGCATTTGTCTGCAAAGGATGCCTGAGAAGGTATCGCATAGATGATAAAGGTGATGAGCATATCATACAGTTCTCCATTGAAAACTGGTGGGCGGGTGATCGCGAAAGCTTATTAAACAATACGCCATCAAAATACAATATTGATGCGATTGAAGATACAGAAGTAGTATTGATCCGGAATGATGATTTCAATATGCTCTGTCAAAAGCTGCCCGCTTTCAATGACTTCATTAATAACATCCTGAACAGGAGTTTTAATGCCTCTCAGCAAAGGATAGATGCAGCTATCAGCCTGAATGCAGAAGAGAAATACCTTCATTTTATAGAAACATTCCCCCACCTCGCTAACAGGGTCCCCCGTCATATGCTGGCCTCTTATCTTGGCATCACACCGGAAACCCTGAGCCGCATTAAGAACCAGGTGGCTAAAAAATAAAGCGCTATGAAAGTTTCCTCTCATAGCGCTCTTCACTAACACATCTAATCACAATCCATTGATCGCTGCCACAGTAGCTTCCGGAGCCTTATGCCAATTCGCATACACATCTTTCGTTAAACCACTTCTGATAGCATACAGATCATTCTCTACACCTTCCAAAATATCTGTCGCCAGGTCTTCCGGTTTCATTTTACTTACTTCCACCCCTTTCGTCATATCCGTGTCTATATATGGAGGGAACACTTCAAATACTTTTACTCCGGCACCCTTTTGTTCCAGCACAATGCGGAGCCCCTGAGAATAAGAATGCAACGCTGCTTTGGATGCACTATAAGTTAAAGCCATCGTAATAGGCAGGTAGGACAAAATAGACTGGATATTAATGATCGCAGCATCACCACTTTGTTTCAATACCGGCAGGAAAAGTTCCGTTAATTCCAGTACTGCAAAGTAGTTCGTGTTCATTTCGTCTTTTGCTTTAGCTATAAAGTCCGCTCCGCCATCTGCCTGCGCGCCCAGTAAGATCCCGGCATTATTCACCAGGATGTCAATGTTACCTGCTTTTTGCACCAGGTTACGTTGATCTTTTTCATTCGTTACATCGGCCACGATATAGGAAGCGTTAGGAATAGAAGCAACTGCTTCTTTCAACGTAACCTCGTTCCTGCCGGTGAGGATCACCTTTGCGCCTTTAGAAGAAAATAATTTGGCAATGAAGAATCCGATGCCACGGCCACCGCCGGTTATAAGTGCTGTTTTACCTTGAATGTTCATTTTATTTATGTTTGATTTGTTAAGACAATGTACAGAGACCGATCGGTCTTTTATTAGGCAAAAAAAATCAGACACTAAATGCCTCTATTTCTGCCTTCATCATATTGATCACTAATTTCATTTGCTGATTGTTGCCAAATACCCTGCTGGTCAATATCCCACCTTCCACAAGGGCAAAGATCTTAATACCCATTTCTTTAGGGTTCACGGAATCTTTAAACTGGCCCGCCTGGATACCATCTTTAATCAACTGGCTCAACCTGTTCTGCGTTAATTTCACCGCATCCTGCACCAGTCCCTGAATAAAAGGATCTGTATCATCAGACTCTGTTCCAAAATTCTGCATGGGGCAACCACCCATATTATTCACCGCCAGGTCCCGGTAATGATCCAGTAAAGCCAGCAACTTTTCTTTGGGAGTAGGTTTACTCAACAGCACATGCTGTATTCCATCGTTTAACCCTTTCATCAGGTAAGCAAACACCTCCCGGCAGATCTCATCCTTGTTCTCAAAATTCCCATAGATCCCACCTTTCGCCAGTTTGGTAGCAGCCATAATATCAGAGATAGACGTTCCCGCCATACCCTTCTGATTTATGATAGAAGCAGCTTTCTCTATAATGAACTGCCTTGTTTTTTCTGCTGTTGCCATAACAACACAAAGATAAGACCGATCGGTCTTATCGCCAAATATTTCTTTAATAATCTTACCTTCATTAACAATTGAACGTAGAAAAACACATACCATCCCCCGCTTTAAGCCCTTTCATCAAGCATTACATGATCGTTGAAATGCAGGATGAACAGGTGAACAGGATTTTACCGGATACCTCCGTGGTGATGGTCTTCCGCTTTAAAGGTCACGTCAGCTTCCTGGAAAACGATGTAAAGAATGAACTCCCCACTGCCACTATCTCCGGCCTGAGGAAATCCGGCAAGCTGGTGAACTACGGTCAAAACTCCGCCAACCTGCTGGTAGTATTTAATGAAGCCGGCGCCAACGCATTCATTAAAGCACCCTTGTACGAATTATACGACAGCAGCATCGCATTAAATAACATGTATAAAGATGTAGCAGATGTAGAAGAACAACTAGCCGAAGCAAAGAACAACATCCAAAGAATAGTCCTCATAGAACAATACCTCCTAACTAAACTCTACCCCGGAGAACCGGACAAAATAGTCTTAGCCGCCCTGGAAAAGATCCACGCCGCCAAAGGAATACTGAAAATAAAAGAACTCGCCCAATCCCTCTATATCAGCCAGGATGCTTTTGAAAAACGTTTCAGACGCGTAATAGGTGTTTCTCCCAAACAGTTTTCCAACATCATCCGTATGAAATCCATTGTGAGCAGTGGATTCACCAAAGAAACTCTTTCCGAAGTAGCCTTCAATGCCGGCTATTTTGATCAGCCCCACTTCAATAAGGACTTCAAACTCTTCACCGGAAAAACACCCACAGATTTTATCAAGACCCCTCCCCTCTGGTAAAACAGATCAATGATTTTTTACAAGGTCAGGATCTCACTTGTTGATAGTTTTGCTAAACAAACCATCACAAATGAAATCAATTTATATGCTGTTAGTTATGCTGCAGATGGCCGGCATGGCTGGCGCACAGACTATTAAAAATGAAACCATGGAAAAGAACAAAGAAGTAATCCGAAAAATTTATGACGAAGCACTGAACAAGCGGAACCTGGGATTATTGAAAGAATATATCTCCCCGGAATTTGTAGGTATCCGTGGTGTAAAAGGACCGGAAGGATTTGGCATACCGGGAGACCAACTGATCAAAGGTTTCTCAGATGTTCAATGGAATGTCCAGGAAGTGATCGCTGAAGGAGATAAAGTAATGGTAAGATGGAAATTACATGGCACCCATAACGGCCAGTACACAGATTATGCCGCCACCGGTAAAGAGGTTACCAATGACGGGCTGGGTATCTTCCTTTTCAAAGATGGTAAAGTCATCTCCTCACAGGTGTTCACAGACCGGCTGGGCTTTTTGCAACAATTGGGTGTGTTACCGGTGGAAGCACCAAAGGTTACGAAATAGCTTCACATAGGCTTGACATAGGCTAAAGATAAGGTATTCCTTATGGATTCCTTATCTTTACCTTATGGCAAAAGACTCCACCCAACGATTTTCCAACCGGGTACAGAACTATATCAAATACAGACCTGATTACCCGCCCGAAGTGATCACTTATCTCCGCAGGCAAACGGACTTAACCCAAAACTCCACCGTAGCAGACATTGGCTCCGGTACAGGCATCTTCACCAAACATCTGCTGGACGCAGGAAGCAAAGTTTACGCCATAGAGCCTAACGCCGAAATGCGGGAAGCAGCAGACGCCATGCTGAAGGAATACCCTAATTACACTTCCATAGACGCGCCTGCCAGCAAAACCACCCTGAAGGACCATTCCATAGACCTTATCGTCTGTGCACAGGCCTTCCATTGGTTCAATACCCAGGAAGCAAAGGAAGAATTCCAAAGGATCCTAAAACCTGCGGGAAAGGTCTCACTGATCTGGAACAACCGGATAACAGATACAGACAATTTTGCGAAAGACTATGATCAGCTGCTGCGTGAAAAAACAGCCGACTACAACGAAGTGAACCACCAGAAATTATCTCCGGCTGATTTCAGGGCATTCTTTAAAGAAAAGAAATATGAAAAGGTAGTGTTCCCGAGTTACCAGGAATTTGATGAAGCCGGTTTCCTTGGCAGGGCTAACTCATCTTCTTACGTACCCGCAGGAGATGAAACGTTTCAGCAGTTATTAAAGGATATTTTTCAGCGCCACCAGGTAAATGGCACTATTAAGTTTCATTATAATACAGAGATCTTTACAGGGTCAGTATGATCAGGCATCCAGTCCTTCTACACTGGCAATGCCCACCTTTGTGGCTTTGCCCTTTAATTGGATCATACCAATGGTTTCTGTTCGGATACCGGAATTGGCACCAATAGCCTCCAGCATGTAAGTGGAGATCAAAAGCCGTTTATTATAATCATTGCAAACACTCTGTATCCGTGCAGCAGTATTTAACGTATCCCCATGATACGCAATATCCCGTTTCACTTCACCGATCTCCACAGCCGTTACTTTACCCATATGCAGCGAAGCTTTAAAGCGGGGAAGCACCCCGTAATTGCTCATGTAATATTGTTCCCGCTCAAAGAACCTATATTCACAGGCAAAGAAGAAACGGATGCAGGAAAGGAACTTCAGCCCTTCATCTATCCGCCAGGTCACTACAATTTCATCGCCCACATATTGATATACTTCTGCATTATGCGGTAACAGCACTTCATTAATGTCCATAAAGCTGTCCCGGATAAAGGAACTGTATTTCAGGTGACCTAACTGTTCTGCAATCGTAGTGGAAGATTGCAGGTCCATGAACATAAAGATCCTTTCTTCTTCCCTTGGGCTTCTGTATTTGCCTAACAATAAAGGCACCAGTACCCCAGGGCCATATTTCCTGTTCACCTGGTTAATGAAGCTTAACATGAGGGTCATCAGCAGGTAATAGATCACCAGGATGTAAAAGAAATACTCCCAGGATTGTTCGCTGATGGTTAAACCAAAAAAGAAAGCCCTGAGCAATACCACGATCATAATGATCACACTAACGGAAACGCCTGTTTTAAACAGGATGATCTTACCAAGGGAAAGTTGCTTATAAAATCGTTCCAGGTACCGGTCCGTTAACCCGAGTACAATGCCATACAGCAAACCCAGCACAACAGCCAGCAGGAGTACTTTATCAAAGCGGATCAGTTCATTTCCCTTGAACGTTTCCTGGATAGATAAAGCCTGCAAATGCATCAGGCTCACCAGGAAGATATTGGCTAATATCCAGAAATTGATCTGTATACCCAGATAGCTGAGTAGCGGAAATCTCGCGGAAAATCTCCGGGCTAAACTTGTATAATCCCATTTCTTATTTTGCATCCGAAGCCGAATATAAGGATTTTTGTAACAGGCTGTGGAATGGCTATTCAGCCGCCGTTGTGTCACTCCCTTCAGCGGTTTGTTCTTTATTCTTCTTAAAAAACAATGCCTGCATTCCTCTTCCCCCCCCCAACCATCGTCCCAAAAACTTCTCCTCTCAAAAAAGAAAAAACCGCCCTTTGCTGCGCGGCAAACCCCTTTACAAATGCCTGATCAGCTCATCTATCATCCGCTGATATCCTTTGTAACTACTGGGTTTGCTCACCACCAAAGTAGCGCCCAGCAAGCTGCTTCTTTTGATGAGGCTATCGTCTGTAGAAGTGGAATACACCATCACCGTAATATTGGAATACCGGCTGGTGTCTTTGAGTAACTGTAAAGTTTGGAGGCCGTTGAGTTTCGGCATGTTCTGATCCAGTATAATGGCATCAGGCAGTTCGGTGGTACTGGCTAAATAATCTAAAAGTTCTTCGCCATTACTGGCAATGGGTAGTAAAAAAATATCCTCTCTCTCATGTAAAAAGTCATGGAAAAAATCCTGATCGTCCTGATCATCTTCGGCCAATAAGATCTTCTTGCGCAGATGCATGTTGTTTGTTTTTCTCCTGGGAGACGGGGAGTAACAATAAAAATTCTGCCCCTTCTCCGGATGTGCTCCTTACATGCACAAGACCATCGTGTTTCTCAATGATCTTTTTCGTGATGCTCAGGCCTATCCCACTGCCTTCGTAGCTATCTTTTGAATGTAGCCGCTCAAACAATGCAAAGATATGGTTCTGATATTTCTGGTCAAACCCTATGCCATTATCTTTTATTCGTATCAAACAATAAGGCCCATCAGGCTGTGGCAGCCCATCAAAGAACTTTTCCACAAGGTAGGTGCTACTGATCTCAATAACAGGAGCAAGATCCGGTTTTGAAAACTTCAGGGCATTGGATACCATATTCTGGAATACCTGCCGTATTTGGCCCCTGTTAGCTTCAATAACAGGCAGATCTCCCACCCTGATCTCTGCTTTTTTCTCCTGGATGATCAGTTCAAAGTCATCCAGCAATTCTTTGGTAATATCATTGAGGTTAACGGGTTCAAATACATTGTTGTTGGCGGACAACCTGGAATAGCTGAGTACATCCAGGATCAATGTTTTCATCCGCTTGGAGGAATTCATTATTTTATCCAGGAACCTTTGGGATTCTTCAGAAAGGATCTCTTTGTTCTGGTTCTTTAAAAGATTGGAAAACATCTGAATCTTCCGGAGAGGTTCCTGCAGATCATGGGAAGCTACGGAGGCAAACTGTTGCAGGTCGTGGTTGCTCAGTTCCAGTTCATGATTCATCTCCGCCAGCTGTGCATTGGTTGTTTCCAGTTGCTGCTGTGTACGTTTTTGTATGGTGAGGTCTGTAACAATAATATTTAGGGCCATGTTCTCGTTAAACTCCAGCGCCGTCAGCGAAAGCAGCACAGGAATTTCGAGATCGCAGGTATGCAATGTCACTTCTTCTTTGCAGTCTTTGGACCAGCTTTCTTCAAACAATCGTCTTATGCTGCGTTTGTTTTCTTCCGGCACAAAATCCTGGAAAGGGGTGCCGATCACCCTGGAAATGGGCATGTTCAGCAAAGAGGCAAACTGGGAATTACAGTAAAGGATAATACCTTCATGATTGAGGCTTACAACACCTTCCGTCATTTTTTCAATAAATACCCGGTAGGAATGGTCTGCTGTTTTCAATGTATACAGTTCATGACCATTGCTGCCATTCACTACAATAGCATCTATCTGCCCGGTGCGGATAGCATCGATCGTTTCCTGTGCTTCGTATAGCTGATGCCGTAATTCTTCCAGCTCAGCCTCCAGCGATTCAATACTTTTTGTTAACTGTTCCTCCATTTAATAAGCTTTTAATCCAGGGCCTTAAATACAATGGCTGCTGTTCCATTTAATGAGCTTTCAGCCCAAGGCCCTTTAATACTTTGTCTGTATCTGATAAGTCTCCAATCATTCTCCGTTCCGGAAAAGGTGATTTCTTTATCAGCAAAGGAAGCGCCACGATCTGCTCCTGTTGGGCAACAGATGCCTCCTGGTAAACATCGATCACCTCCAGCGAATACTGCCCTGGCAGATACTCCTCACAAAGTTCTTTCAGATTTGCAATAGCACGCACAGAATTGGGCGAAGCGCCCGTTACAAATAAGCGAAGAACAAACTCAACTTTTGGGGCTGATGGACGACTGTTCAACTGCTGTTCTTCTTTCTTTTGCATTTTACTTTTTTACAGGTCTGATGTTGAGTCCAACCAATACTTTTTCTTCATTAGACAAGTCGCCTATTATTTTACGGATAGGCACAGGCACTTTGCGTACCAGTGTTGGAATCGCAAAGATCTGATCACCTGCCGCCAGTTGCGGTTGCACCAACAGATCTATGATCTCCAGGGTATATTTATCCGGCAAATGCTGTTCGCAGTATTTTTTCAGATTAGCCAGTGCAGTCATGGATTTAGGTGTATTACCCGCTATATATAACCGCAGCTCCCATTTCTCTTCCTTTATTTTCGCCTGCTTAATTTTTTCTTTTACCATTGCTCTGCTTTTGTGATAACTGATGACGGTTCTTCTCCATGATCTCTTTACGGAGATCCTCCTCTATATAAGTCTGACTCAGTTCGTCCTGAATGGTATCAAACTCTTCATGCAAAGAAGCGATCTTCGATTCCAGCGCTTTGCGTTTCCTGTCTATTTGTTTGTCTTTCCGTCCTAATGAATATTTCCGCATTTCTGCGCCGGTAGCTTCACTCACTTGCTGTGCTTCCCTGGCAGATCCCGTAAGTATGCCATCCGGACCGTTATATACATCTACCAGGTCAAGGCCATCATCACTGATCACAAATTCACGCACCTTATTGGAATGCTTCATGCCGCGCGACTTCATAATATATAATCCACGGTTACGCTCCGCATTGGTCTCAATATATTTAATTGTGATCCATGTATCTACCAGTGAGGAAACGCCTTCATCTGTCTGTTCATTAACTATTGTGTTCAAATTAAGTGCCGTAAACATCACCGTGATCTGGTTTGATTGCAGGAAATCGATCAGCCGTATCAAAATGGATTTTACCTCTGGCATTAAACCCGCCGTGATCAGATTGGTGATCGGGTCAAGGATAACAATGCGGGGCTTTAATTCTGTTATTTTCTTATGAATAGTCACCAGGTGCATTTCCAACCCGTACAAAGTTGGTCGTGATGCATGGAAATGAAGCAGGCCAGCATCCACATGTTGCTGTAAGCTCAGGCCGATGGAACCCATATTACGGATGATCTGGGCAGGTGATTCCTCAAATGCAAAATAAAGAACACGCTCCTTCCGCCTGCAGGCTGCATCTGCAAAAGTAGCAGCAATACTGGTTTTACCCGTTCCCGCTGTTCCGGATACAAGTATAGAACTGCCCCGGAAATACCCATTTCCATCCAGCATCTGGTCCATGCCGGCAATACCGGAGGATATTCTTTGCGATGAAACCTTATTATCTAACTGCAGTGAAGTAATGGGTAATACGGAGATACCATCTTCATCTATCAGGAAAGGATATTCATTGGTGCCATGTTCGGAACCACGATATTTTACCACACGCAAACGGCGGGTAGAGATCTGGTCGATCACCCGATGGTCTAAAAGGATCACACAATCTGATACATATTCCTCCAACCCATGGCGGGTTAAAGTACCATCTCCTTTCTCCGCAGTGATCATAGCTGTTACTCCTTTCTCCTTCAGCCATGCAAAAAGCCGGCGTAATTCCGCCCGCAGGATACCTTCATTCGTCAATCCCCCAAAGAGGTTTTCAATCGTATCAAGCACTACACGTTTAGCACCAATAGCGTCTATAGCATGATTCAAACGGATAAACAGTCCACTCAGATCATATTCTCCGGTTTCTTCTATCTCACTGCGGTCAATATGCACAAAGTCCATTCTGATCATCCCGTCTTTCTGCATTTTCTTCAGATCATATCCCAGGGAAGCCACGTTCATTTGCAGATCTTCTGCTTTCTCCTCAAAAGTCACGATCACACCCGGTTCTCCATACTCCATGGCACCCCGTACAACAAATTCAATGGCAAAAAGTGTTTTTCCTGCTCCCGCTCCTCCGCAAATGAGTGTAGGACGCCCTTTAGGTAAACCGCCAAGTGTTATTTCATCAAGACCTATGATGCCTGTGGGAGTTTTAGGTAAGGTGGTTTTAGTTATTTTCTTCTTTGCGGCCATGTAGACTTTTTATATTAATGAGACATTACTGCTGTTTCCTATCAACAATTCCCATGCCTTCGCTAAAAAGAAAAACCTGCGAAAATCGCAGGTTTTTCACATAATTCATAACAAGTTGTTTATCAGGGATATAAAACATACTTCTTGCGCATCTTCTTATAATTGCTCAATCCCGGTTCCCAACTTTGGCGAATTTCTTCCTCACTTTTCCCCGCAATGATCTGTTCTTTAAATACAGCAACGCCTGCCAGATAATCAATATTCCCTATTTGCCTGCTTTGCGACCTGTCAAAGAATTTTGCTTTATCCGGGTACGCCTTGTACAGGTCCATCATCCATTTAATGTTCACCTTTCCCGCTTTGCGGATAGCAGCCGTATTGAAATTCCTGAGATCAAGTCCATAACAGGCCTCATCCTTGTGTAAAGGTGTTTCTGACTTCCCCTGGATACTTACCGGCGTAAAGGTGAACGGATAGATCCCTTTTAATAAAGGTGCCCCCAGCACAGTGAAGGGCATGTACGTTCCACGGCCCTGGCTGATGATAGTTCCTTCAAATAAACACAAGGATGGATATAGCAATACAGACTGCTGCGTATTCAGATTAGGAGATGGTCCCACCGGCAGCGTATAGTCCATATCGTGCGTATAGTTTTTCAGTTTGATGATCTTCAGCTTGCATTTTACCTTCCCTGCCATCCATCCTTCACCGTTCACCATTTGCGCAAACTCCCCTACCGTCATGCCATGCGTGATAGGAACAGGGAATTGCCCGATGCCGGATTTGTATTTCATGTCTAATATAGGCCCATCCACATAGCCGTTAGGGTTAGGGCGGTCCAGGATGATCAGTTCCTTGCCATTTTCAGCACAGGCTTCCATGATATCCCTTAATGTATTGATATTGGTATAAAAACGGCAGCCCACATCCTGGATATCAAAAAGCATAATGTCCAGCGCATCCAGTTCTTTTTTAGTAGGTTTCTTCCGCGCACCATATAAAGAGATGATAGGTATACCCGTTTTCGGATCTATTTCATCCGCCACCACAGCTCCATTACTGGCATTTGCACGGAAGCCATGCTCCGGGCCAAAGATCATTTTAATGTTCACGCCTAAAGTAAGTAAACTATCTACGATGGACTTCCCGCCAATAACAGAAGTTTGATTCACCAGCATGCCCACTTTTTTACCTTTCAGGTAAGGCAGGTAAGCAGATAGCTGATCCGCCCCGGTAAGGATCGGGTCTTTGGCAAAACCGGCAAAAGGAATAATGATAAGTAAAGCGAGCAAACGTAGACGCATGGTAATTGGTTGATGGCCATTATAAAATTATAAAAGAAGTCCGTATCTTGATATCATAAATATAGCTTATACCTGTGTAAGATTTCCTCTTTGAAGAAGAATCTGCCTGAAACAAACACCTGCCTGATGCAAGAAATACAATCATCTATCTTTGAAGAGGACTTCAAAGCTCTTCGTAGAAAAGACCTGCTCCCCTGGTGGATCAAGGTTTTCAACTGGCTTTTTATGCTCATGGGCGGTTCTGCTGTTATCCTGTTGATCACGGGCCTTGCCGGCATGCGGGCTAGCCTGGTTATATACGGTTTATCAAGCAACGGAGATCCTCTCACTCCTACAGGACTCTTACTTATAGGTATCATGATGTTCAAGGGTATCGCCGCTTATGGCCTTTGGGCAGAAAAGAATTGGGGTGTTAATGTGGCCATGGCAGATGCTTTCATTGGCATCGTGATCTGTGTATACACCATGATCGCTTTACCAGGCAATAATGGTTTTTTTACATTCAGAATTGAATTGATCGCATTATTCTTCTTTTTAAGAAAACTGCTAAAGATCAGAAATGAATGGGATAGCAGGGTTGGTGCATAAAAACACATACCGCATGGAAGAAAAACAACCATCCATCTTTGATAGTGAAATAGAGAATTTTATTAAACCGCGGAGAAAAGAACTGCTTCCCTGGTGGATCAAGGTTTGCAGCTGGTTTTTCCTGTTTATGGGTGGTATAGGGATATTGCTACTGCTTGCTTTGCTTTTCGGCACTTTCACCATGGAGGGGTTTGAAACTACCGCATCAGATGCGAAAACAATCATGGGCACTATTCTGTTTATCTGGATTGCACTTAAAGCAGTTACATCATACGGGCTATTATCAGGAAAGAGTTGGGCGATCAATGTTGCGATAGCAGATGCAGTAATTAACCTGTTAATCAGCATCTTTTCGGCAGTTTATCCCTTTTTTGATGATCAGCCAGGTGGGACCATTCAACCCAGAATAGAAATATTCCTATTAGTGTTATACCTGTGGACATTGCATAAGATAAGCCCTCAATGGGATATCAGCCGTCCATAATAATTATATAAACATATCCCTATGCCAGAAACACAGCCTTCAATATTTGAAGAAGACTTCAATGTACTCCTGAGAAAAGACCTGCTTCCCTGGTGGATCATCTTTTTCTCCTGGTTGTTCATTATTATATGCCCCCTCCAGGTCATTATAGCAATTATAGAGTATTCCAGAATAGGCAGTTTTGATTTAGGCATATTTTCGATTAGTCCCAAAACTACCATCACCTTTAAAGAGGCCTTAGCACTTGCCAATTCCTTGTTTACAATAGTCGCAGCATATGGGCTTTTAAAAGAAAAGGATTGGGCTATTAAAATAGCCATTATGAACGGATTTGTAAGCGTTGTTGAGACTGCCTACTCAGTAGCAGGAACATTTGTTACACCTCAAATAACCGCAATTTTCTGGGGTACTTATGGCTTTTTAGGTGTTTTATTAGCCACTTACCTATGGAAACTATTCCGTATGGAGAAAGACTGGAGTATTCGCCAGCCCCGCTCCCAGGCATAAAAAAGCCCGGATAACCATGTTACCCGGGCCATATACAAACCATCTAAGATCTTAGAGGAACTTCAGTACTTCTGCTCCCATTGCTTCTGTACCTAATATTTTATCCGCAGCGGTATTGGCATCTGCAATATCCCTTGTACGGAAACCTTCTTTCAATACTTTATCTACAGCACTGATCACCAGCTCAGATTCTTCCTTCATGCCAAAGGAAATATCCAGCAGCAAAGCGGCAGACAAAATAGAAGCCAATGGATTGGCCACACCTTTACCTGTAATATCATGCGCAGAACCGTGAATAGGCTCATACACACCTGTACCATCTCCAATAGAAGCTGACGCCAGCATACCCATGGAACCAGCTATCTGGGAAGCTTCATCTGTAAGGATGTCCCCAAAAAGGTTAGCCGTTACCACTACATCAAAACGACGCGGGTCTTTGATCAGCAGCATGGCAGTAGCATCTACGAACTGATGTTCTACTTCCACATCAGGATATTCCAATGCAACTTTCTGCACTACTTCTCTCCAGAGGCGGGAAGTTTCTATCACGTTTGCTTTATCTACAGAGCATAATTTCTTCCGTCTTGTTCTGGCAGCATCAAAGGCCTTGCGGGCAATGCGTTCTACTTCATAACGACTATACTCGGCAATATCATAAGCCGTATCGCCATTGTTCTTTCTGCCTTTTTCACCGAAGTAAATGTCTCCGGTTAATTCACGGAAGAATAAGATATCCGCACCTTTTAATATTTCCGGTTTAATGCTGGAAGCATCCAGCAGTTCATCAAATAATTTAATCGGGCGAAGGTTAGCATACAAACCCAGTTCTTTCCGCATTTTCAATAAGCCTTGTTCAGGTCTTACTTTTGCAGAAGGATCATTATCATATTTAGGATGGCCTACTGCACCAAACAGTACTGCATCGGAATTACGCATCTTTTCCAGGGATTCATCCGGTAAGGGATTGCCTGTGGCTTCAATAGCCACATGGCCGATCAGCGCTTCATCATAGGTAAAAGTATGGCCGAACTTTGCCGCTATTTTATCTAAAACCTTTTTACCTACTGCGGTAACTTCCTGCCCGATACCATCACCGGGAACAATTAAAATATGTTTAGTTGCCATGCTGTTGTTTTGAAGAGCCCAAAAGTACGCAGTAAATCTGTATTTTAATAGCTAATTCAGAATTGCCATGTCCGTTTCACCACAGCGTATTTGCGCAATAAGGAGATCTCGCGTGTACGGGTGTAAACCATCATAGGATAAGTGGCAGCATCACCAGTTGTGGCGCTTGAAAACCCGATCTGTATTTCCTTGTCCGCCGTATTCCAGAAGATATGCTGCCGCACGGGCATGTTTTCTACCTGTATACCTGATATTGAGGAAGGTTCTCCATAATATTTCGTCAGAACACCGGGAACGTCCTGCTCAGGGTTATTGAAGAAATGTACGATAATGATATTGATCCGGTTGTTTTGATCCACACCAATGAAGATATGTTCTATTGCCAGCAGTAATTCAATACTATCAGTGGCCCTGAGTATATCGCCCGTATAATAATAGAAGGACGAAGGTCCTGGTTGTAAGATGTAATCCTTTGCCTGTGCAAAGTCCCGGAAAGGGATCACCTCTTTTACATCTGTTATTTTTTCACCTAAATGGATCTTTCCAATACCATGATCATGGAGCATAGTTGTTTTTTGACCGATAAGTTTTACCGGGATGATCATCCAAATTAAAGAATATAGTATAGATCGGCAAATTCGCATCATATCAGTAAAAGCAGGTATCCGGAGATACCTGCTTTTTTATGGTCAGCAATCTACTCCTCTGAATTTAAACGGCCTGTATTTCGTGGCATCTTTCAATCCGAAACTGGCGGAATCAAAAGTTACCCGGCTGGGTTTAACCTTTTCATCGTCGTCATAATAATCACTTCGCAGGAAGTTATCCAGGTGCCATTTTAATTGCGATTTAAAGATCTGCTTGTAATGTTCATAATTAACCTGGCTTGGCGGAATATGGGGATTGATGATCAGGTATGCACTCAACGCAGCAAGTGCCTCTCCTTCGGCCAGTACAGCGGCTTGTGTGATCATTGCCTGTGCCGCTGCATGATGAATGATAGTACCATTGTAAGTAGTGTAGGGCAAGCCCACTTCCATAGCACCTATCTCTACGTAATAGTTCAACTGATTACCGGCACGGTTAAATAAACCGAACCGATAGTTTGTGGTAACGCAAGATTGCCAGCTGGCCTGCCTTACCAAATTAAAGGAACTAGGGCAAGGTAATTCCAGCATATCTTCTTCAGCAACGGGAACCGGATCTGGCAGCGGCTCCTCAATAGGAGGACAAGGATCTTGTGGATCTTGTGGATTAGAAGGAGGATTACCTGGAGCGCCGCCTCCACCGCCACCACCTTCACCGGGGCCGGCACCACTTCCTCCACCACCAGAATTTCCACCACCACCATTATCAGGATACCAATAAGTATTAGTGACACATTCCTCGTGATAGTATATCTGGCCAACGCAGTTACCATTACCATCACCAGTACAGGTTGTCCAGGAATAACAGGTTGTTACTGAGATCATCCTGTTCTGCAATTGCAGTTTCTTCCCGGGATTAGCTGCCCTGGCCTGTTCCAGCAACTGAGCTTCCCGTACGGTATTCACACATTCTTCTTCAGGAGGTACAGGAGGCAGCGGGTTGTTGGGATCATCCGGCGGAAGCCTGAAGTTAAGGGCCATCATGAGATTGCGCACTTTTCTTCCTGTTACCGCTCCTTTCTGGGTACTGAAGCCATAACGGAAAAAGTCGCGGTTCTCATACACTTTAAACCGGAGTTCTTCTCCCAATTCAAAGACGATACAACCCGAAAGCCCTTTGCCTTGTGGCTTCAGGGGAATGGCATACACGGTAGTAGTGCCTCGTTCACCAATAATACCTTTGTCCCATACGGGGTCACCGTACTTTTGTACGATGTCTGCGAAAAAAGGAGCTTTGGTTTCTGCTGCTTTTACCTGCGTGAGCAGTAATGGCAATCTTGTGTCTGCATCTGCGGAGAGGGTAAAGTAAGCAGCGGATGAAATTTCAACGGTCGTGTCATCTTTGTTTTTGTGACAGCCAACAGTGAGGAGAAGAATAATGGAACAAACAGCAAATAGGGATCGTAGCCATGGGCTAAAAAGGGATTTCTTCATCTGATTAGATTTAGGGTAATAGAATAGATCGATGAATTTGGGTTAGGGTAGTTAGGAAAATGGAGCTATAGTATTCTTGCCTTACTGCTATAGGGAAGTTAAGCAGATTTTTTGTTCCAATAAAAAAAACCTGAATAGCCTTAGGGGCTATTCAGGTTTTCTATTGTGCCTCAATATCTTAAATTAAGTTCAGCATCTTCTGTGTGGCCTTGATGGCAGAAACCGTCTGGTCACTGTCCAATCCGCGGGTTTTGAATTCCCGGGTATTATAACGCCATGTAATGATCGTTTCGCACAAAGCATCACTCTTACCGCCTGGGGGGATGCGTACGGCATAGTCTGTCAGCACAGGCAGGTCCTGTTTTAGCTTTTTGTATACTTTCTTCAATGCATTCATGAATGCATCATACTGCCCGTCTCCCTGTGAATGTTCTTCAAAGATCTCATCCTGGATAGAGATACGCAGTGTTACAGAAGGTTTAAGCGTTTTGGAATGCGTGAGCACGTAGTCCAGCACCGTTACTTTTTCTTCTATCATATTACTATCCAATACATCGGAAATGATGTAAGGCAGATCTGCCTGTGTTACCACTTCCTTTTTATCACCCAGTTCAATGATGCGTTGTGTTACCTTTTTCAGATCAGGTTCTGAGAGTTGCAAGCCCAGTTGCTGCAGGTTATTTTCAATGTTCGCTTTTCCGCTTGTTTTGCCTAAAGCGTATTTACGCGTACGGCCGAAACGTTCAGGGATCAGGTCACTGAAATACAGCTTGTTCTTTTTATCACCATCAGCATGAATACCGGCAGTTTGGGTGAACACATTCTCTCCCACTACCGGTTTGTTCACCGGGATCCGGAAGCCGGAAAATGTTTCTACCAGTTTACTCACCGTATAAAGAGACCCTTCCGCCACACCCGTTTTCAGCTCCGGCATAAAATCATTCAGCACTGCAATGGCACTGGCTAAAGGAGCATTCCCAGCCCGCTCTCCCATTCCATTGATTGTGAGATGTATACCATGGGCGCCGGCTTTTACACCTTCCAGTACATTGGCTGTGCCCAGGTCATAATCATTATGCGCATGAAAATCGAAGTGAATTTTCGGGTAGCGTTGCACTGTTTCTGATACAAATGCAGTTACCTCTGCAGGTGTGAGGATACCTAAAGTATCCGGCAGCATCACCCGTTTTACCGGCTGGGTGCTTAGAAAATCCAGGTATTGGAAAACATAGTCTTTGGAATGACGCATCCCATTACTCCAGTCTTCCAGGTATACATTACACTCCAGGCCTTTCTTCGTTGCCTGTTTGATCACCGCTGCCACTTCTGCAAAATGTTCTTCCGGTTTCTTTTTTAACTGGTGTGTTAAATGATTGAGAGAACCTTTAGTAAGCAGGTTCATCACCTGTGCACCTGCTTTCAGCATCCATTGTATCGAAACATCGCCATCCACAAAGGTCAGTACTTCCACCTTATGCAATAAACCCTTTCCCTTAGCCCATTTGGTAATAGCCTTCACCGCAGCAAATTCACCTTCCGATACGCGGGCAGACGCAATTTCAATGCGGTCTACTTTTACTTCGGTCAATAAAAGCTGGGCGATGGTCAATTTTTCAGAAGGGGAAAAAGAAACGCCGCTCGTTTGTTCACCATCGCGGAGCGTGGTATCCATTATTTCTATGTAGCGCTGGGCTGAAGATGGCATAATAATTCGTGGGCTTGTTTAGTACATACTCTTCGCGGCGAAAGTTTCTATTTCGCCCTTCATGGCTTGCAGATAATCAATATCATCATAACCATTGGTCATGTTCAGTTTCTTGTAAGTATTGATATCAAAAGATTCACTTTCTCCTGTGGCCAGGATGGTGATCTTTTGGGAAGGCAGGTTAATTTCTACCTGGGCATTGGGATCTGCTTCAATAGCTGTGAAGATCTTATCTAAGAATTCCGCGCTCACCTGTACAGGTAAGATGCCTATGTTCAAAGAGTTGTTCTTAAAGATATCTGCAAAGAAACTGGATACCACGCAACGGAAACCATAATCATAAATAGCCCATGCTGCGTGCTCGCGACTGCTGCCGCTTCCAAAGTTCCTCCCTGCTACCAGGATCTTGCCGGAGTAGATGGAATTATTTAAAACGAAATCCTGTTTAGGTGTGCCGTCTGTATTATAACGCCAGTCACGGAAAAGGTTATCACCAAAACCGGTACGCTCCGTAGCTTTTAAGAAACGGGCGGGGATGATCTGATCAGTGTCCACATTCTCAATAGGCATGGGAACCGCTGAGCTGGTGAGTATCGTGAATTTATCGTAAGCCATTGTTTAATTTTTAATTGATGATTAGTCTGCCATTAATAATCTTGGGTCTGTAACAACACCAGTAACCGCTGCTGCAGCTGCCACTAAAGGGCTGGCCAGCATGGTACGGGAACCGGGGCCTTGTCTGCCTTCAAAGTTCCTGTTACTGGTACTTACCGCATACTTACCGGCAGGTACTTTATCATCATTCATGGCCAGGCAGGCAGAGCAACCTGGTTGGCGCAATTCAAATCCTGCTTCTGTTAAAATATCCAGGATACCTTCTTCTTTAATTTGTGCTTCCACAATATGAGAACCGGGTACGATCCATGCAGTGATATGTTCTGCTTTTTTCCGGCCTTTTACGATAGAGGCAAATGCGCGGAAATCTTCAATACGCCCGTTGGTGCAACTACCGATGAATACGTAATCCACCTTTTTGCCCAGCATGGCATCTTCCTCATGGAAGCCCATGTAATCCAGGGATTTACCATAACTGGAAGCACTGCCGCCGGTTTCTTTTGCCTGCGGGATATGCTGACTGATACCCATGCCCATACCGGGATTGGTACCATACGTGATCATTGGTTCAATATCAGCTGCATCATATACATGCTCCATATCGTATTTCGCACCGGCATCTGTTTTCAGTGTTTTCCAATAAGCGAGGGCTTTATCCCATGCTTCTCCTTTCGGCGCTTTCTCTCTTCCTTTAATATATGCAAAGGTGGTTTCGTCCGGCGCAATGATACCGCCGCGCGCACCCATTTCAATACTCATATTACAAACCGTCATGCGGCCTTCCATGCTCATGTTCTCAAACACCTCGCCGGCATACTCCACAAAATAACCGGTAGCACCTGCTGCGGTCAGTTTTGAAATAACATACAGCGTTACGTCTTTCGGAGTAACCCCTTTACCCAGTTTGCCATTCACCTGCACACGCATTTTCTTTGGCTTGGGTTGCATGATACATTGAGAAGACAATACCATTTCCACTTCAGAAGTACCAATACCAAAAGCAATAGCACCAAAAGCGCCATGCGTGGAAGTATGGGAATCTCCGCAAACGATGGTCATACCCGGAAGGGTGATACCATTTTCTGGTCCTACCACATGCACAATACCATTCTTAGGGTTTCCAAGACCCCAGTGGGAAATACCGTATTTGGCCGAATTCGTTTCCAAAGCCTTCAGCTGATTGGCAGAAAGCGCATCCTTCACCGGCAAATGCTGGTTGATGGTGGGCGTGTTATGATCCGCTGTAGCAAAAGTCTTCTCCGGGAACATCACCCCCAGCTTCCTGCTTTCCAAACCCAGAAAGGCAACCGGACTGGTCACCTCATGAATAAAGTGCCGGTCGATAAAAAACACGTCAGGTCCGTCTTCAATCTTCCTGACAACATGTGAATCCCATACTTTGTCAAATAATGTAGCAGGCATTTGGCTCATTTTTCATATTTTAAAACGTAACTACAAAATTGTTAAATTTTATCCACATTTTTAGCATTAATTCCAGATATTTTCTAATACCGTGCTGAAATAGGGAATAAATAAATACTATCTTTGAGATATTCAATTTATAATTATGTGACATTACAGTAACAGTACATGCATTAGAAAAGCATTTTTCTTCGTATATTATCATCGGATAGTAATTATTTTAGTAGTTCGACAAAAATAATCCCTTCCCATTAATACATATGTAATTTCAGTATATCATTTACCAAAACAGATGGGATATGGGTTCACCGACCTTGCTTCATGAATACAGCAGTACAGCAGGCATCTGGGATGAAATGAGAGACACAGACCAGGTGCGCGAGCATTACAGCAAAGTTTTTCACGCTTTACAACAACTGGACGTCAGCATCCTTCAGCAGAAGGACAAATTTGCCGGCGAACTCTTCCTCAGCCAGGGCATCACTTTCACCGTTTACAGTGACAATACCGGCATTGAGCGGATCTTCCCTTTCGACATCATTCCCCGTATCATTACCGGTAAGGAATGGGACCATGTGGAAAAAGGGATCGCACAACGACTCAAAGCCCTCAATCTTTTCCTGAAAGACATTTACAGTGAACAGGCCATCCTGCGGGATAAAGTAGTACCGCCTGAACTGATCTCCTCCTGCCCGCATTACAACAGAGATGTGTATGGCATAAAAGTTCCGCATGATATCTATTTACATATTTCCGGCATTGACCTGATCCGTGGGGAAGATGGTAATTTCTATGTGCTGGAAGATAACCTCCGCACACCTTCCGGCGTCAGTTATATGTTAGAGAACAGGGAAGTCACCAAACGCATCTTCCCGGATATGCTGGTGGCCAACCACGTAAGAAGGGTCAGCAATTACCCGCTCATCCTGCACGACATCCTCAAACAGATGGCCGCCACACAAGTAAGTAATCCCACTGTGGTATTGCTTACACCCGGTATCTATAATTCCGCTTATTACGAACATGCTTTCCTCGCACGGCAAATGGGGATCTCCTTAGTAGAAGGAAGAGACCTGGTGGTGGATAACCATAAGGTATATATGAAAACTACCAATGGCCTCAAACCAGTGCATGTTATCTACAGGCGGGTGGATGATGAATTCCTCGATCCCCTCACCTACCGGCCGGACAGTGCATTAGGTGTATCAGGTTTGATGAGTGCTTACCGCAAAGGAAATGTGGCCATCGTGAATGCATTAGGAAATGGTGTGGCAGATGATAAAGCCGTATATGCTTACGTGCCGGCCATGATCAAATACTACCTCAACGAAGAACCCATACTTTCCAATATCCCTACCTACGAACTGGTGAATAAAGATGCACGTGAACATGTGTTTGCCAATATTCAGAACATGGTGGTAAAACGTACCAACCAATCCGGTGGTTATGGAATGGTAATGGGTAACAGCGTTACAGAAGAAGAATGGAATAAAGCCAGGAAGGAAATTGAAAAAGATCCCCGCAGTTTCATTGCCCAGCCCATCATCAAACTGTCTACCGTACCCTGTTTCATAGACGGCGCTTTTCAGCCAAGGCATGTAGACCTTCGCCCATATGCATTATACGGCCCCAAAGGTGTGCAGATAGTTCCCGGTGGCCTCACAAGAGTAGCCCTGCGGGAAGGCTCCCTGGTCGTGAATTCTTCACAGGGCGGCGGCAGTAAAGACACCTGGGTGGTAGATTTTTAATTACGAAAAAACACAGCATGCTGAGTAGAATTGCAGATTCATTATACTGGCTGAATAGATACATGGAACGGGCAGACGGACTGCTAAGAGTAGTTTCCACCCATTACATCCTTTCCTTTGATAAAGACGTGAACGGCAACCTCACCTGGCGGCCCGTGCTGGAAATGTTCAGCATTACCCCGGAGGAAGAGATAGCTGCCATAGAAAATGATACCGGCGCATCCTTAAAGAAACTGATCACAGATACCACCAATGATAATTCCCTGAAAATGATCATGAGCCGCGCCCGCGAAAATGCAAGAGGTGTGCAGGACCATATCACCAAAGAAGTATGGGAAGAAGTGAATTCTGTGTATCACCTGATGAACTACTCCTCGCTGGAAGGAAGGCTGGGCAGTTATGAAGCGATTGAAGTACTGGGGCTCTTTACACGCCACAGTGTAATGTATGCAGGTGTTACAGATATTACGATGGCACGCGGCACCGGCTGGCATTTCATGAACCTCGGCAAATATATAGAACGCTGCCTGGAAGCCCTCGTACTGATCAGCAAGCAATATGCACTGATCAATTACAAACTGGATGAGATGAGAGATATCATGCAATGGCGTTACCTGCTGATGTCCCTCTCCGGTTATGAACTGCATCTGAAAACATATGGCTCTTCCAATTACAACTATAACGTTATTCACCAGATCCTCTTCAACGAAGAATTTCCGCATTCCGTTATTTACTCGCTGGCAAGGATAGAAAGGCACCTGGCGGAAGTGATCAAACAAAACAACTCTGTTGATAATGCGAACCTGATGCGGCACCTGGGAAGGATCCACAGTAAAGTACGCTACACAGATATGGAATCACTGAACGATCAAACGCTCCCGCAATTCCTGGAAGATATCCGCGGAGAACTGGTAGTGTTTGCCAGGAGACTGGCCCAGAACTTTTTCTCATATTCTTAAGCTTTTCACATGCCCACATTTAAGATCCAACATACCACCAAATACGAATATGACAGGCCGGTTTCTGAAAGCATGAACGAGGTGAAGGTATTTCCTTATCAATGCAGAGAACAGGAAACCCTGCAGCATGATATCTACATTACAGGCCAACCGGAGATAGCCACATATACAGATTACTGGGGCAATAAATCCGGCAGCTTCAACCTGCTGCAACCACATAAGTTCCTCTCTGTGGAAAGCAGGCTGATCATCCGTACCACGGCTTCTTCCCAACTGGAATTCAATTTTCATTCCGGGCTGGGTGCTTTGAAAAAAGAAACGCTGGGCAATCTGCAACTGATAGAACTATCACATGCCAATCACATTGCTTCACAGGCAGATATCAGCAAGATCGCAAAGATCGTTTCGCAGGAAAGTGTGGGTGCTACTGTTGAGAAATGCAGCGAGTACATCTTTAAGAACTTCAAGTACATTAAAGGCATCACCAATATTGAAACTACGGTAGATGAGATCCTGGAACACCGCGCAGGTGTTTGCCAGGATTTTGCGCACCTCATGTTACAGATCTTACGCAGTTTGCAGATCCCTTGCAGGTATGTGAGCGGATATATTTGTCCTAATAAGAATGGGATGCGTGGCCAGGGGGCTACACATGCATGGGCGGAAGTCTGGATACCGGAATTTGGATGGGCAGGGATTGATCCTACCAATAATGTTTGGGTGACCAATAAACATGTTAAACTCTCTGTGGGCAGGAATTTCTCTGATTGCAGTCCGGTGAAGGGAACGTTTAAAGGTCCTGCTATACAGACTTTATCTGTAGTAGTGGCGGTGAGTTATGAAAATGGGGATGTGTTTGAGGAAGTAAATAAAGTGCATCTGCCTACGCAACCTTATGAACCATTGGAAGAATCCGGTGGTGGTGTTTTTGCGGGGCAGCAATAGTTACTTTTTAGAAATAAATTTGTTTTATTACGGAATGTTCGTAGATTTACGAATAAGTCGTAATTATGAAGAGAAGTATCATTTTCATGATCCTTACCTCTGCTCTGTGCAGCTTTAAAACGTCATCTGACCTCAGGGCGGATTATGTTTTAAAGCGCATGGCAGACAAGCTGGACAGCATAAAGACCCTGCGGTATAACTACAACAGGCAGATCTCCTACCCTTCAGAAAATTACAAAGCCAGTACGGCAGGTAATATATTCCTGGATTTTTCCAGTAAGGATACCTTGCTGAGATTCCGGTACCAGATAGACGATGCTGATTACAGTAACATTTTTAATGGCATAGAGCAGTTTGATCTGGACAGGAAAAACAAAACCATCAATGTTCATCCAAACCCTTCCGCCAAAAATTTTAGTTCTATTTCTTACTTCTATAATTCCATTGTTACACTAAAGGGGATCATACCGGCGGTGTTATCTGATGAAACGATCTCTAAACAGTTAACGGAGGAGGACGATTATTACACTGTGCAGCTCTCATTGAACAAACGGGTGTTTAATTACCTGGAAGGCTTTTCCTCATTAACCACGGAGCGGACGATCAATTATATGATCATGATCAATAAAACAACGCTGCTCCCCTTCCGCATCATACAAACCAATAATGTAAACGACGATCTCATTCAAACAGATTTCCTGGATATTGAAGTGGATGCGGCTCGCCCTCCGGAGGTTTCCTGGTATTCTTCTTCTTATACGCCGGCATACCAGGTATTGATGAAGTTTTGAGACGGGAAGAAGCGGTTTCTTATTTATTTCCAGTCGATAGATATATCACGGAATTCCGCGAAACGGGTTTGGCCCGGATAATAATATTCAAATTTAAACAGCTTGATGAGTTTAACAGCGGGCAATACTCCCCCGAATGTAAAAGTGCATTTTATCGGCACATCCGTATTTAAAACTATATCACCATAAGACTTTGCCCCAATAGTCTTTGATTTAAGTTCATACTCATTTCCATCAATATCTATAATTGATTTTATGCGTTGCTCTATTTCCCAGTTAGCTGCACTTGTAAGCAAGACAAAGGTGAAGGTGATGGATTGAGACTTTGCATTTCCTTCTGCCTTCAATAGCTTAAATTCAATCTTATCTGAATTAACCACCTTAATAGGCTCGTTAATCTTCAGAGAGGCTCGTAGATATGCATTTTCTTCCTTTAATTTATTACAATCTTGCTGGCTTTGGGCAAAAAGAAAATTGGGTGCCAACATAACCGGGAAAACAAATAACAGGATTTTCATATTTTTAAGTTTACACGTGGAGGATATTTTTAAAGATAATTTAAACTATCATAAACTCCAAAACAGCAGTTAATTTCTTCCAATATAAACCTGCGCTCAGGAGAATCTCTTATTTATTTTCATGAAGTCACATTATATAAAACCACAGCAATGAAAACCAGCATCAGCAAAAAACATATTAATGCAAAAGGCCGGAGGATCACGGACAATCCAGCTGACCGGTAAGAATCAAAGTATTTTTCCACTAATACTGCTTTCCTCTTTTCTTCATTTCTGTAACGAAGAAATAAGAATAACCGGCCAACGGTGTGAAAGAGAATGTCTGCTAAAAGTGTGTCCATTTATTATAATTTATTTCACTGCCTGTTCCAGCAAATCAACAATGGTGCGGGGCTGTTCGTTGAACTGATCTTTTATCCAGTTCTGCTCCGTTAACCTGGCAAGCGCTAAAAACATAGCCAGCCCTTCTTCCTGTGACCACTGATTGCGTTTCCTGCGAAAGCCGGATACCGTAACGTCTGCTTTCACATTACCACCCTGTGGGTGAATAAGCCAATACACGGCAACATATTGCCCCAACCCTTCCATGGAAAGAAAGATATCATCGAGTGTTTTCAGGATCACTTTGTCGCCCGTAAAATACTTTGCCTGTCTTGCTTTTAGCAGATCGAGTCCTTTCCGTGCAGCATCTTTAGCCTGCTTTTTTCCTGTTGCAGCAGCTGCAGTATAAAACGCATCGATCTCTTCTTTGAAACTGCGAACATACTCACTATCGGCTTTGAAATAACCTTGTACAATATCATCTGATAAAGGAACATCTTTAAAAGTATGTACCCGTTCCATTGAATCTACCTGCCGGCCAAAACCCTTTTGCTGCCGCGTATGCGTGAATTCATGGAGGAATACCCCTGTCAGCATCTTGTCTAATGTAAACGCAGTGCTTGTTACACCAGCCGCTTTCCAAAAAGGAGGGGCTCCCATTACAAAGAAACTTTTCCCCTCACTGGTAGAGGCTGCAAAACTCATCAGGCCAATGGCTACACGCTGGCCGTCTGGTATGGTAAGGGAATCTCCATGCCTTACTTTCCTCCACTTCAATGGTCGCCCATACATACCCGGGCCCGTCATTGGCAAAGCTGCGGGGGCAGTTATTTCGGAAGTCGTAAATATCCAGCTGTCATCATAAAAAACCATTTCAGGTGGTGTGCCCGATGGCAAGAACAGTAACTTACTGTTTACCAGTTCCCAGGCTTTAAACCAGTCCTGCAACCATTTCGTGCTGCCCTGAGAATGGGCACAAAGAGGGAACAAACAGCATAGGATCATTAAGGGCTTCTTCATAGTATACTAAATTAAGAAAAAAAGGCAACGATCTCTTCTACGGTACGTTTTGCTGTTCTGCCCACACCGATCAGCGTAGCAGAAGCAAACCCGGTCCAGGAACCATAGCCTACCAGCCAAAGACCTTCATTATCAAGCGCGCGGGTACCTTTTGTGGTTATTTTATGTCCATTGAAGATAGGTGCTAAATGTGAGAGAGAAGGTTTAAAACCAGTGCAAAAAATAACGGCATCCACCTGTTCTTTTCGTCCATCGTTCCAAGTGATGCCATCTGGTGTGAAGGCATCGAACGGAGGCAACCAGGTTTGGTATACGTTACGGTCCCTGGCTTCTTTCACAGCAGGTACCATTACAATGTGGCCGAGTGAAGGGGGTTGAAGATCTTCTCCCCTTTGTTTTGCTTCATACAATTGTGTAGCGGCATCAAACAGGTATTTGCCATCTATATGATCCGGTAAAAACTCCGGCGTATTACGGGTGATCCATAATGTATCTGCTACTTTAGAGAGTTCTGCGAGGATCTGTGCGCCGGAATTCCCTTCGCCTACTATTGCTACTCTTTTACCGATGAATGGGGATGATTCCCGGTATTCTGCGGAATGTAAGATCCTGCCTTTGAAAGTGCCAGGGAGATCAGGGATAAGAGGTGAACGATAACTCCCCGTAGCACTAACAATCGCTTTCGCAGCATAAGTATCATCCACTATAAACAACCCATTCTCTTTATGCACGTTCTTTACTGTTACCGGCCTGATCACTGGTAACTGGTATCTTTCCTCATATGCTTTCAGATAAGCCACAGCTTCCTGTTTACCGGGGTAATGTTCTTTTCCGCCCGGCATAATTACACCTGGCAATGAACACCATAATGCAGGAGAAAAGAGCGTGAGAGAATCCCATGCATACTGCCATGCACCGCCCGGGGCGGCAGCGCTATCCAGCATAATAAATTTCAGATCTGTTCTCCGTAAATAATACCCTGTTGCTAAAGCGCTTTGTCCGCCTCCGATCACAATTACATCATATAGTTCCATGTTGTTTCAGGTTCTCTTCCACGAATTTCTCACAATAATCTTTAATTAGCGCCCTTACCTTCCCGAATTCTTCCATATCCGTAGACTTTGCCGGGTCAGGGAAATTATGGTGAAATTTAAGCGCTTTAGAAGGGAAAACAGGGCATCTTTCCTTAGCGTTGTCACATACCGTGATCACATAATCGAAATCAATGCCTGTGTATTCAAGGATGTTGTTGGAGGTATGGCCGGAAATATCAATCCCGTCTTCCGCCATCGTAGCAATGGCTTTCGGATTCACGCCATGTGTTTCTACGCCAGCGCTGTATATCTCTGCGAGGCCGCCTGCAAAATGTTTTAAATAACCTTCTGCTATCTGGCTCCGGCAGCTGTTACCGGTGCAAAGGACGAGTACTTTTTTCTGCATATACTGTTACACTTAAAATACCGTTAAATTCCCTGATCTCTTCAGGGGATAAATAAGCAGAAAGGATATCATCCGGTATATGGATCGCCTTTTCTTTCTGAAGGGTTATGTTCTTAAAGCCATTCTGTTCGATCAGATCGAGGTAGTCCTGCTTCTGAATGGCACCAGATACACATCCGGCATACATTTCAGCGGCCTTTTGGATCTTTTCCGGCAGCACACCGGAAAGCACAATGTCAGAAATACTGAAATGACCGCCAGGTTTTAACACACGGTAAATATCTTTCAGTACCGCATCTTTATCCGGTACCAGGTTCAACACACAATTACTCACCACCACATCTGCGATATCATCAGATACAGGGATGTTCTCTATATCCCCTTCCCTGAACTCCACATTATTAAAACCCAGCTTCTCTGCATTCTTACGTGCCTTTTCCAGCATGGCAGGTGTAAAGTCGATACCGATCACTTTTCCGGTTTCTCCTGTTTCATGTCTGGCAACAAAACAATCATTGCCTGCACCACTGCCCAGGTCTATGACGGTATCACCCTTTTTGATCTGTGCAAACTGTGTGGGCAATCCGCAACCCAACCCCAGATCAGCATCCGGATTATAACCTTCTACCGCAGCATAATCATCACTCATGATGTTGTATACTTCTGTGGAACAGCCTCCTGCGCCACAGCAGGAGGCCTGGTTATTTTCCTTATCCTGCAAGGCTATTTCGCTGTATTTCTGTTTAACTAATTCTTTCATCGTATTATTGCGATTTATTAGGGTAAAAAAATAGCTAGCAGCATTTACCGCTTAGCGTAACGTCTTTAAAAAACGACTGAAATAGATCATGATATTGTTTCCATACTTTGGGATTGATGCAGTAACAAACGCTCACCCCGTCTATATCTCCCTGTATGATCCCCGCATTCTTTAATTCTTTTAAATGCTGAGAAGTAGTAGCCTGTGCCAAACCCAGTTCTTCCACGATATCCCCGCAAACGCAGGCGTTCTTTTTCACCAGGTATTGCAGGATAGCTATCCGTGCCGGATGCGCCAATGCCTTCGCCATATTGGCGATATCATTCTGTTGTTTTGTAAAGAGGTCTGTTTTACTGGCTCCCATTATATCGCAATATTACGATAGGCTATCTGAACTACCAAATATTATAAAAGAATACCTCAATTATGTAAGTGCCGCCTCCTTCAAACACAAGAACTTTACATCATTATGAAAACTGCCTTTAAACTCTACATCAAAGGAATGGTTTGCCTTCGCTGCATTCAGGCTGTACGGGGCACTTTCCTTAAGCTGGACATCCCGGTGTCCAATATCCAACTGGGAGAATTAACAACCGTTACCACACTTTCTGCGCCTGATGTACTGGCTGTTAAAGAAGGTTTACAGCAGTTAGGGTTTGAACTGCTGGAAGACAAGCGCACCAAACTGGTGCAGGAAGTGAAAGTACTCGTACAACAGGTATACAACGGCACTTATGATTTCCCGCACGACTTCCGTTTCTCTGATATCATCACCGCCTGGTTTAAAAAGGACTACGCCGCTGTCAGCAAAAGCTTTTCAGCTGCAGAAGGCACTACACTGGAAAGGTATATCATGGAATTCCGCATAGAAAAAACGAAGGAATTCCTTGTGTACACAGGATATACGATGGAAGACATTGCTTTCAGACTAGGGTTCAGCAGTGCCGCGCATTTATCCCGGCAGTTCAAAAGCATCACAGGGCTTACGCCTTCTCATTTTAAGGAAATAGGCGCTGAGCGCAGTAAAATTATGTACAACTAATGCTGAATTGTGTAACAACTCCCCTTCTACCCCATCGTAACTTTGTATAAAATTGGAAATATGTCAACCGCAATAACCAAAGAAACCTTTCCCGTACTTGAAATGACCTGCGCGGCCTGCGCCATCAGCGTGGAATCCATGTTAAAGTCAGCGCCGGGTGTTAAAGATGCCGGTGTGAACTTCGCCAATCAAAGCGCCTGGGTGCAATATGACCCTGCTGCCACTACACCGGAATCCCTTCAAAATACGGTACGTTCTATTGGTTACGACCTGGTGATAGATAAGGATAACCAGGACGAAGTAAAAGAAGAAGCACAACGCCGTCATTATAACGAAGTAAAACAACGGACCATCTGGTCTTCCATCTTATCTGTTCCCATCGTGATCATTGGCATGTTCTTCATGAATATGCCTTATGGTAACTGGATCATGATGATCCTGGCTACACCGGTGGTATTCTACTTTGGCCGTAACTTCTTCGTAAATGCCTGGAAACAATTGAAACATGGCAGGGCCAATATGGATACCCTCGTTGCTTTAAGCACAGGTATTGCCTGGATCTTCAGTGCCTTCAATACCATTTATCCTGAATTCTGGCATCAGCGCGGCTTACATCCGCACGTTTATTTTGAAGCCGCTGCTGTGGTGATCGCTTTTATTTCTCTGGGTAAATTGCTGGAAGAAAGGGCCAAATCCAATACTTCTTCTGCCATTAAAAAACTCATGGGCCTGCAACCGAAAACGGTATTGCTCATAGATGCTTCCGGACAAACACAGGAGATCCCCATTTCCAATGTAAAGGTGCAGGACATCCTGCTGGTGAAACCGGGTGAAAAGATCCCTGTGGATGGTATGGTGATGAATGGAGAATCATATGTGGATGAAAGTATGATCAGCGGAGAGCCGGTGCCTGTGCTGAAGAAACAGGGAGAAAAAATCTTTGCGGGCACCATCAATCAGAAAGGCAGCTTGCAGTTCAAAGCAGAAAAAGTAGGTGCAGATACTGTATTGGCACAGATCATCAAAATGGTGCAGGAAGCACAAGGCAGTAAAGCCCCGGTGCAAAAACTGGTAGATAAGATAGCAGGTATCTTTGTGCCCATTGTGATCAGCATTGCCATCCTCACATTCATTACCTGGATAGTAGTGGGTGGTGAACATTTCTTCACACATGGCTTACTTACTGCGGTAACAGTGTTAGTGATTGCCTGCCCCTGTGCGCTGGGATTAGCTACACCTACTGCAATTATGGTAGGCGTTGGTAAAGGTGCAGAAAATAATATCCTCATCAAAGACGCAGAGAGCCTGGAACTGGGGCATAAAGTAAATGCCATCATCCTGGATAAAACGGGCACCATCACAGAAGGCAAACCGGTGGTAACAGATATGATCTGGAATACAACTACAGCTGATCTTCGTTCTGTACTTTTCTCGCTGGAACAACAATCTGAACATCCCCTCGCGGAAGCAGTAACAGCCTATTTAAAAGTGAAACCGGTGAAACTGGAGAGCTTTGAAAGTATTACCGGGCAAGGGATTAAAGGTACTTACGAAGGAAGGAATTTCTTTGCAGGTAATAAGCAACTCTTAACAGAAAACAATATCCCACTCAACCAGATACAGCTTTCACAGGCCGGAGTATTACAGGAAGAAGCCAAAACGGTGATCTACTTTGCAAATGAAAAAGAGATATTGGCCATCATTGCCATTGCAGACAAGATCAAAGAAACTTCTAAAACAGCTATCGCTTCTCTTATCCGGGATGGTATTGAGGTATACATGCTCACAGGAGATAATGCACACACCGCTGCAGCTGTTGCCCGCAGTGTAGGTATTAAAAACTATAAAGCAGAAGTATTACCTGCTTACAAAGCAGCGTTCGTAAAAGAATTACAGGCAGCAGGTAAAATAGTAGCTATGGTAGGTGACGGGATCAATGACTCCCAGGCACTCGCACAAGCGGATGTAAGTATTGCCATGGGTAAAGGTTCCGACATTGCAATGGATGTAGCCAAGATGACGCTGATCACTTCAGATCTGAACAGTATCCCCAAAGCATTGAAGCTCTCCCGTAAAACGGTGGCTACGGTGAAACAAAACCTCTTCTGGGCATTCATCTATAACATCATTGGCATTCCGCTGGCAGCGGGTGTTCTTTATCCGATAAACGGATTCCTCTTAGACCCGATGATCGCGGGGGCTGCAATGGCTTTAAGTTCTGTGAGTGTGGTGAGTAATAGTTTGCGTTTGAAAGCGGCGAAACTTTAATGCAAAGAGGAGTTTTTTCTTTTTAGCAGAAGTAAAAAGAGGGCTCCGCCAGAGCCCTCTTTTTATGCTATTAAGGTTCCACCGCCCCATTCAAGATCCAGGGCAGATTGAACTTATGAAATTCAATAGACCGGTTACTCGTAGAAGAGCTCCCTGTATTCTCATTCACTTCAATTAAAGCCCCTACCATAAAATCAGCTGTTTTAGCCATACTGGAGTACCCACCTTTCCCCTGATCAATAGCCTGCTGTTCTGTTAAATTATCAAAGATCCTTCTGCTAATGGGCCATGTACCACCTTCATCATAAGTGATCCTGATCCGCATCTTACCTCTTGTTTCTGTACTCGCAGAGTTCAGAAACATGATCCGGTTTGGAGCATCGGTGTATCTCAACACGGAAGCCTGGCAGGCAGGGTCCAGCAGATCCGGATCAGATGTCCATGTTGGGAAACTGGTGATGGAACCAACAGAGATCCTTCTCCTTTTGGAAAGTTCCCACTGGCTTCCAACAGGTCTATCATTCCTGATCAACCCACCGTTTAATTTTTCAATGATCGTGCCTTCGCTGGTGCCGGATGGAATAGATTGATAATGCCATGTTGCCCCATGATCATCACTGTAAATATTCCTGCCGATAGCTGGAATGATAAGCCTGCCTGTTGCGCCGGTTTTGCTCTTTTGCAGACCAACACCAGGGCCCATAGCATCCCAGGTAAAATTGGAGGGTAATAGTGTAGAAGTGAGATCCTGCTGTGCAGACCAACTGGCCCCGTTGTTATCACTGTAGGACATATACACTTTCCTTTCTCCCCAGCTATCAATTGGCAAATAGCCATCTGTGCCGGATTGATTATGGTCTCCACTGTTCCAGGACATGAATAACCATACTCTGCCTGTAGATTGATCTACTACAGCGGTGGGATTTCCCCAGGTGCCAGGGCCAACACCAACTACTTCTCCAAGCGCAGACCAGGTAGCACCATTGTCCGTAGATCTTTTGTAAACGAGGTTAATGTTGCCATAGTCTTTGTTGTTGGACATCCGGCCTTCTGCGAATGCGATCAGTGTGCCATTGGTTGTTCTGATCAAAGAGGGAATTCTGAAAGAATGATAACCATCAGATCCTCCGCCATCAAAGATCTTGGCGGATGTGTGTACCTGGGCGGCGGCTAATAGTTGGGCCTCTGCTTTGGTAACCGGGTTTAACTTTTCCGAAGGGAGGGTTTGTTTTGTGCAGGCAATAGAAAGCACAAGGCATAGTGCGCCTATGCCCGCGTTAAGTGTTTTTTGCATAACGGGTTTATATTTGGGTTTAAGGTTAAACTAAAGCTTAGTTCTTCTTCAACTTCACCGCAAATAATAACCAGGTAGCCAACAACATTGCCACCGCAGATACCTGGTAAATGATAGAAAGGTCTATCTGTGCATCTTTGAGAGCACCACCCACATATACCATTAAGCCACCGATAATTGTGCTTAAAAAATTAAGGAAACCATACCCTGTGGCAATGTACCTGCCATCTGCTACTTGTCTTAAGATGGGCATCATGTTAGCATCATTGAACCCTCTTGCCAGGCCAAAGAAGATCATCGCAATGATAGCAACGCTAAATACGGTGGTGGATGCCATGAGGAATAAAAATGGCGCACCCAGGGTAAAACCAATGATCAGTACATACAACCGGCCTCTGTTGTTCTTTCGCGTCCACCTGTCTGCCAGGATGCCGCCTAATACAACACCAATAAAGGAACCGATCTGTATATAACCGGTAGCGGAAAGACCGGCTTCTCCGAGATTAAGATGGAAATGATCTTTGAAGAAAGTAGGCAGCCAGCCATATACCAGCCAGTTAACAATGCCTAACACAGCAAAATATATCAGGAGAATAAAGAAAGAAGCTTTACTGAACAGTTCTTTTAAAGCGCCGGTAAGGCTGATCTTTTCAATAACTGGTTCAGCAGCTTCTTCCGTTTCCGTTCTTTTATAGTCTTTTAAAATATACAGCAGGAAAATGGAATAAACGATCCCGAGGATCCCGAATACGTGAAAACCGGAACGCCATCCCCATAACTCTGCAATGTAACCACCCAGGCCACCCAATGCCATCCCTGCATACAGGCCACTCATATGTAAACCTGTAGCCAGTGAACGGGTTCGGCCTTTATGATAATCTGTGATCAAAGCCAATGCTGCAGGAATATAACAAGCCTCGCTAACGCCCATTAAAAAACGGGCGGTGAGCATTTCATAAAATGAATGGGTGAAACCCGTCCACAGGGTTACGATGGACCATATCATTACGCTAAACACAATTACTTTTTTCCTGCTGTACCTGTCCGCAAAGAAACCACCAAACGGACTGAGTATGCCATACGACCAAAGGAACACTGAAGTCAGCAATCCAAATTGCGCATCAGTGAGGCCAAAGTCTGCCACAATGGGATCACGCATGGAGGTGATCAGCAAGCGGTCCAGGTAGTTTAGGAAAGCCACTACCCAGAGCATGGCTACAATGATCCAGGAATAAGTAGCAGTGTTTTGCGTGGAATGCTTCATTTATTAAGACTGTTTAGGAATACCTGAAAGTACTGTAGTGGTGCGGATGGCGGGTTTTATTTCACCTCCGGGGATCACTACAACACCATTCCATAAAGTTAAGGAAGTAGTTACTGGCGGTGCTGCCGGTAACTGCCCTTTTACGGACCAGGTATTCTCCTGTGTGTTATAATTCAATATCTGCCTGGAAAAACCAGGATGTTCTTCTCTTAATGATGCAGCGGTACCATCATCACCACCAAAGATCTGCAAACCTTCGCCAGCTGCATAAGCGGGCGTTGGTGCAGCCACCACTGCGTTAGGAAGTGATGGCAGTTTCTTCCAACCTGTTACTGGAGAATACTCGTAAGCATCCCGCAAATAATTCCGCACGCCATTTTCCAGTTCTGCGCCGCTGAAAAGATAAAAGTTTCCATCTAAAGTTCCTGTTACCGCCAACATGCGGGAAACGCCAGGCCATGGTGCTAATTCCTTCCAGGTTTTATGTTCCGCAGCCAGATCCAGTGACCAGAAATTGTGCGCCGTTTGCAAAGCATCCGGACTGTCTAATCCTCCTGCCACATAGATCACATCACCGATGAGTACAGCAGCCGTATTGGCAATGGCTTTTGGCAGAGAAGGTAATACTGTGCTGGTAATCCTTCCTTCATTGTATTTCAGCATCCATACTTCCGCATGATGCCCTTTTTCACTACTGCCACCGATAAAGATGCAGGCATCTTTCCAGGTAACCGAAGCGCCATAACCCAATGCCTGCGGTAATATGCCTGCTGTTCTCCACTCTCCGCCCGGCTTTTCCAAAGCGAAGATATGATCATGCCATACTTTTTTAGAACCCGTCCATGGTGTGCCACCGTCCGGGAAGTTTGCACCGCCTGCTACCAGTAAAGCACCATTGGAAACACCAGTGAAAGAACCCGCAAAGCCAATGGGGTCAGGTATATTCGGCAAACTAATACTCCAATCTTCCTCCATACCATCAATTTATCAACTCAACACGGGACTGCTTCACTACATTGAAAAAATCAATCTCTTCCAGTGATGCTTTAAAATCAGCTACCTCTTTCTCCGTTAATGGTTCAAGCGGTAAACGGCAGGTACCCAGTTCAAACCCTATGATCTTCATAAAAGCACGCTGTGCAGGAATGGGTGGATATTTAACCAGGCAACGAACCATGTTCACTGCATGCAACTGTGTGGCAGCCGCTTCATCCCTCAATCCTTCTTCGTACAATCTCATCACTTTCAGATACAATGGTGCGGCAAAAGTATAAGTACTGCCTATTGCTCCTTTTGCACCTACTGCCAATGCAGGCAGCAGCATTTCATCATAACCGAATAAGATATCGAACTTACCATTTTTATAGTTTACACAAGCATGGTATTCATGTAAAGTAGCTGAAGTGTATTTAATACCAGCCAGTGTAGGGATCTGTTTCTCAGCCTGTTTTAAGAATTCTATCATATCCATGGCCACACCTGTGAGGGCCGGGATATTGTAATAATAGAACGGTGTGTTAGGCGCTGCAGATGCGATCTGTGCCATGCTCTTCACCAGGTTGCTTACGGAAGAAGGTTTGAAATAGAATGCGGCTACAGAAGAAATAGCATCTGCTCCGATCTTCTCTGCATGTGCTGCCAGTTTACGGCATTCTGCAATGGAACTGTGCCCTACGTGCACAAGTACCAAAATGCGTTTGTTGGCTGCTTTTACATAAGCTTCGGCAATAGCCATCCGCTCTTCAATAGTCAGGTTAGGACCTTCTCCGTTAGTACCACAAATGAATACGCCTGATAAGCCGTCAGCGATCATTTTGTCTACAATAGCAGGAATGATCTCCAGGTTAACTGCACCATCCTCGTGATAAGCTGCAAAGGTTGCAGCGATTAATCCGGTAATTTTGTTCATAATAGTTCTTCTAATTGTATGGTTTGAAAGACCAGGTCCGCCTGGCTGCTCTCGTATAAAATACCTATCGTCTCATTGTCTACGCTGGTTAAGCAGGAATAACCCCTGCTCTTTCCTTCGTCCAGCAAGATCTTTTTATTGTTCTGCCAGGTTTTGCCATCGTCGTAACTTACTTTGATGGTCATAAACTGACGGGCTGTTTTTGAATCCGGATTAGCAAACAACAGTACGGACCTTTTTTTACCATTTCGTACAAAGTCATGTCTGATGATGCTGGCCATGCAGGTAGGTTCCGGCAAAGCGTTGTGAGAGGTAGGATGGATGGCCCAATCCTGCCCCAGGTTAGTAGTGGTAGCAATTACCCTCCCGTTTGTGCTGCCCGTGTCTTTGCTATTAGCGCCGGAACGCATGTTTAACATGATGCTGCCATCTGTAAGTTCCACCGCCATATTTTCTGTGGTGGATTCTGCAGTAGCGGGGTTACTTGTTTTCCAGGTTTTGCCGCCGTCTTTACTGTACGTGATGTTGGAGAAGGCTTTCCCTTTGGCATTCCTGCCTTGTGTAGGAATTACCAGTGTTCCGTCTTTCAGCGTAATGCCCTGCCCGGGTGCTGGTGCTAATAACCACCAATCCTCATGTTTGCACATTTTAGTAATGTTCACCGGTTCACTCCAGGTTTTTCCATTGTCTGTGCTTTTGGTGATCAGGAACTGGGAGGACTGTTTTGGATCAAATCCCGGCTGTGAACCCTTTGTTTTCCACTGGTGATTCCAGTCTTTGCTTTCTTGTGTTAATCCTTCTACCCATTTTCCCTGTTCATTGATCACACCGTGCATCCATAAACCGGAAATGAAAATGTTACCGGTATTTTTATCTACCAGCACATTGGGATCGGAAACACCGTTGAACTTTTCCGGCAGGTTACCCCAGGTACCCATGTCCAGAACGATCTGCATGGGCAGCCAGGTTTTGCCTTTATCTATGCTTCTTGATAATCCGATGTCAATATTGCCTTGCAGATCTCCGCCCTTATCCCTGCGGGCATCATAAACGCTCAGCAGTGTACCATCCTTAGCTGTAGCAAGACCAGGGATCCGGTGCGTATGCACCGAATCCTGGTAATGTTGTCTAACGGCAATGCCTAATCTGTTGGTATAATTATCATTATCTGTGGGTACTTTTACTGTTTTGCCGTTCAGGCGAACAGTACTAACGTTTATATTCAGGCGTTCCGACAGCGATGCTTTCACATCAGGCGTTACCGTTACCCAGAAATAATTGGCGCCCTGGC
Source organism: Chitinophaga sp. SYP-B3965 (assembly GCF_009647655.1). Taxonomy (GTDB): domain Bacteria; phylum Bacteroidota; class Bacteroidia; order Chitinophagales; family Chitinophagaceae; genus Chitinophaga. The sequence continues at coordinate 1,526,006 of NZ_WJFD01000001.1, forward strand.
GGAGTACCCCGTTTCCTTTTAAGCTTTCTCCTGCTTTTGCTTCCGCAAAGAGTGGTTTTTCTCCTTTCAGGAAAGAAGAATCTGCTCCGGCGGAAAATACTTTCACGTTCCGGATAGCAGCTCCTTTTATGGAGACTTCCATCTGCTCAAGCACTTCCCCTTCGTTCGCATTGATAGCAATGCGGATCACAGGGTTGATCTCCTTCCCTTTCAGCACCGGCACTTTATACTTTTTCTGTTCCTGCGCCATCATCATAACGGGCAGTAAACATAGTGCGCTCAAGATCCTCTTTGCTCCTTTCATATATTAGTAACCAAAAGTTTGTACCATCTTGAAATTCTTGTTCACTTCACTTTGCGGTAATGGCAGGAAGTTATAACGTACATTCCAGACACGGGTGCTGGTCCTTGTACGTGCATAGAATGCCACATCGCCCAAACCGGTGCCGGTGAATACGTTCATACCATGGAAATCGCCACCCTGACGGCCTTCAGGGTCAGTAACGATCTTCCATCTGCGTACATCAAAGAAACGATGTCCTTCATATGCCAGTTCAATGCAACGTTCCCTTTGGATCAGTTTGCGAATAGTAGCCTGATCCAATCCTGCTACCAGTGCAGGAATACCTCCACGCACACGGATAAAGTTCAGGTAAGTGAGGATATCGGCATTACCTGGATCAGACTCATTCAGCGCTTCTGCGTAATTGAGGTACAATTCTCCAAGGCGGATATACATAGCCGGACGAACGATGTTGCCGGCATTGGATTGAAGGTTACGGCTCACATTGGTGTTCTTGCGCACCAGGTAGCCGGTTTTAGGATACATGGTTTGCGTACCGTTTCCATTACCGGAGTTACCATCAGGCCAGTATTCCACTCTTGTAAGCCCTGTTTTAGGTACAAAAGGAATAGTAGAACCGTTGAAAGTAACGTTCACATAGAACCTTGGTTCCCTGTTCACATACATATTGGAAGTACCTGCTACGTAGAAGTTTGCTTTTGCAGCAGCTGCAAAGCCGGTTTCCACATAAGTGCTGCCGGTTTCGTCAATACGTTTACCATTGCCCATCCTGTACAGGTCTACCATTTCCTGCGGCAGAGAAAGTACACCTACTGTTTTAGTACCATTTACGGCACGGGGCGCGCAATGTTCTTCCCATACGGCATATCCTGTAACAGTCCTTAACCAGATACCTTCATCTGCCCATCCTGTTAAGAATAAACCTCTGTGTGAATTCACCGCTGCGAGGAACGGATCAGCATTGGTTACCTGGTATAATTTCCTGCCGTTGGCAATAGCATGATCGATGGCTACTTTAGCTGCTGTTGCTGCAAGGCCCCATTTCAGAGGATCTGCCGTCATATTCATCAGTTGTTTACCATCTGTATTTTTGAATTCAGCGAGGTCTGCATTACCATTCACCAGCGGGCTCGCATCAAACAACAACACCTGGCTCTTCACTGCTTCCACGATCAGTTTAGTGATACGGCCTGTTTGCGTAAGATCATCAGCACCAGAGGATGGTACAATGTGTTTTTCAGGCACCATCTCTTTCGCTGCATCCATTTCAGACAGGATGTAACTAACGCATTCACTCCATGTGTTTCTTGGCAATTGAAAGTCGTCATCCACACCTGCTATCTTATCTCCTACCAACACTACAGGGCCATAGAATTTAATCAGCATCCAATAGTAATACGCTCTTAAGAAACGTGCTTCCCCTTTGTATTGCTGGATCAGTTCAGCGCCATTCGGCTCCAACAGCAGATTTGTTTTGCTGTTCTCAATATTAGCCATGAAAATATTAGCTAAGCGGATAGCCTGGTAATAAGAAGTGTATACGTTGATACTGCTGCTACCATTGATAGTACCCGCCGCTATGATGGAAGGCGCATTCAGTTCCAGTTCATCGCATAATTCCCCCAGTCCCCTGCCGGTTACGGTTCCATCTGCCCATACATCAGGCAGCCGGTTGTATACACCGGAAAGCCAGCTTTCCGCTTCCAGTTTATTCTGGAATACCATTTCAACGGTTTGCAGATCTTTTGGTGCACCATCAAAGAAACCCTTTTTACATCCGGTGGATAGTAATAAAGTGATGCTCAGTAATGCGGTATATTTAGTGATATTATATTTCATGATAGTAGTCTTGAAAGATTAAAATGAAGCCCTGACACCAAAATTGTACGCCTTTGTATTAGGGTAAGATTCACCCTTGCTGTAGTTCGTTGAACTGGTACCGGTATCGTTCAATTCAGGGTCCCAGTATTTCCATTTAGACCATGTAAGCAGGTTGGTTCCGTTCAGGAAGATCCGCAGGTTACTGATACCGATACGTTTTGTAAGTGTAGCGCTTAAGGTGTAACCGATCTCCGCACTCTTCAGCCTAACAAAGTCTGATGGTTTCAGCCACCAGGTACTGTTCAGGTAATTGGAGTTAGGGTCCTGGTTGGTATTCATTCTTGGATAGAAGGCATTCGGATTAGGATTGGCTTCTGTCCATCTGTCTGTTGTCATGCTCATCAAACCAGCACTGATAGGGCCTTGTGCAAAAGGTGTTGTTCCATCACCCAAACCATAACTCAGCCATGTTTTACCGGTACCCTGGAAAAAAGCACCAATGTCAAAACCTTTCCAGCCAAATTGCAGGTTCACACCATACATCATTTTTGGTGTACCGGACACGTCTATACGTGCTACGTCGTTTGCATCAATCACACCATCTTCGTTGAGGTCTTTGTATTTGATGTCGCCGGGGCGGATATCACCGGTTTGTTTAGCTGATCTGTCTATCTCTGCCTGGTCTTTGAAGAGACCGTCAGCAATGTAGAGTGTTTTAGCATCTACCTGTTTGCCTTTCCACTCCATCCATGGATATCTTTGCGGAGGTAAACCATCCTGCAAGTTGGTATTATCGTTAAAGGTGAATGTTCCTGTAACGTTGATCCAGCTTTGGTTTTTGAGTGTTTTCTTGTACGTCATGGTTACGTCTATCCCTTCGTTCAGCACAATACCAATGTTGCGGGTAGGGTTCACACCACCAAAACCTGACAGGCCGGGAATAGTTTGGTCTGCTCTTAAGATACCTTTACGCATCTCTCTGAACAGCTCTGTAACGATCTTCAGGTCGTTCTTCAGGAAGTTCATTTCTATCCCCAGGTTATGGCGATAAGAAGTTTCCCAGGTAGGATCTGTAGCGATCTGTGATTCAGCATATCCGCTGTAGGCAGGAGACAGTGCAGTAGGTGTACCAAACTGGTAACCGGTAGCAGCTGTTTTAGCCAATTGTGTGAGATAGAGGAAACGGGTGCTGAAACCACCATTACCGGTTAAGCCATAGCTATACCTTAATTTGAAGTAAGGCATGATGTCTTTCAACGGCTCATAGAATTTCTCATTGGAAATAATGTATCCTACACCCGCAGATGGGAAGAACCCAAATCGGTTGCTCGGGCTGAAGTTTTCAGAACCGGTGTAACCAAAGTTACCTTCCAGGAAATAACGGTTATTGTAACCGTAAGTAAGCCTTCCTGTAAGACCACGGTTGCGGAAAGGTACAGCGGAAGTAAAGGTGGCCGCGTTTCCGTCAATATACTCAGACTGGTTGAAAAGCACCAGACCGCCAAATTCATGTTTACCGAAAGTACGGTTGTAGTTCAGAGATGCCTCTGAATACATTCTCCTCGTAGAGCTTCTTGCGGAATAATAAGTCAATGCGCCGTTTGCATCACGTGTGAGCTGATAGATCAGCTCTCCGTCTGTATCCCTGCCTGTTGCATATACAGAGGGGCCGGACCTTGTAGTGGCCGTAGTACCATCCGTATAAATATCAAAAGAGAATAAACCGGAGAAGGATAATCCTTTTGTAACGAAGTCAAGATCTTGTTTCAGTCTTAAGTTAGGACGGATGGTGGCAGAATAATCATTCGTTGCACCCTGGTCAAAAGCGATCTTGCTTGGACTGCTGAAACCACCGGGATACTGGGAATAAACACCATTCGGATAACGGCCCGGCATGATGTGCGGAGGAACACGCAGCACCTGTAAGAACAGGTTGTTGAGTGCATTCACATCTGCACCACCCCATACGCCATTCCTGTTATCAATGATAGCAGCAATACCCAGGTCTACTTTTGTGGTAGCCGTTACGTTAACACCAATATTGGCGGTGAAATTATATCGTTTGTAATTTGATTTTGTATCGTAGCTGTCCTGATCTTTCGGTATATCCCGCAGCATGCCGGTTTCCCTGTAATAACCTGCAGAGATATAATAAGTAGCCCTGTCTGAACCGCCGCTGATATTTACATTGGCTCTTTGTGTAAGGCCTGATTTTCTGAAGATCTCATCATACCAGTTTACGTTTGGATACAGTTCAGGATCAGTACCATCCCTGTGCAGGGCAATACGTTCATCTGTATACAATGCTGGTCTTCCCCTGCTGGTGAGGCCTTCGTTATAAAGGGTCATCCAGGTGGGCGCGTCTACTAATTTCGGTACCTGTACCAGTTGTGTAATACCCTGGTTCAGTTCAAACTTAACAGCGGGTTTACCAGCCACCCCTTTTTTGGTGGTGATGATGATAACGCCGTTTGCACCACGGGTACCATATACGGCTGTGGACACGGCATCTTTCAATACGGTGAATGTTTGAATGTCTTCAGGATCTACATCATTCAAATTCCTGTCTGGCACACCGTCGATAATGATCAAAGGTGTACGCGTGCTGGTACCAAATGTAGCGACCCCTCTTACCAGGAAACCGGAGTTATCCTGGCCGGGGCCACCACCACGGGAAGTGGTGATCATACCGGAGATCCTGCCGCCCAATGTGCTGGCAATGTCCCTGATAGGTAATTTGATATCAGCTACGTCCAGTGTGGATTGCGCACCAATTACGCTGATCTTTTTCTGTTGTCCGTAACCGATGATGCTTACTTCGTTCAAACCACCTGCAGTGGCTTCTAATTTTACGTTCAGGTCTACCCTGTTCCTTACGGCAAAACGGATGGTTTTGTACCCTACATAAGAGAACTCAAGAGAGTCTGTAGGACTCACATTGATCGCATATTTACCATCTGCGTCAGTTACTGTACCCAGGCGGGTACCTGATATCCTGACACTGGCCCCGATCACGGCCCCGTCTAATTCAGTGGTTACTTTACCGGAAACTTTTAATACCCTGTCCTGGCCGTAAACGCTTGCGCCAAGAAAGAAGATGGATAGGAATAGGAGGCTGAATAGCCTGGGAATATACCCCGCGGAATTGCTGAGTAACTTTTTATTCATAACTGGAATGATTGATTGGTTAATAGTACTTATGTAGTACATATCAAAAGTGGGAAGTATTTCTTATTAATCCAAATTATTTTTCCTGAATTTGATTAAAACAGCCAGCAGAGCGGATCTGCTAGTCTTTTTGGTTGATCCATTGTAAATTGAACCTTTTCAGGATCATGCTGTAGTTGAAACCTGTACCAGCATTGGTTTCGTAGAGGCAATAGATGGTTCCGTCCGGGCCCACCGCTACATCTGAGTAACCGGATGCGCCGGGATTGATCACTTTCTTTACAGGCCAGGTCTGCCCTTCATCATGACTGATCTTTGCGGTGAGGTTCCTGCGGTTATTCCTGGCCGTGTCCTGACTGTCCGGATTGATGAATAACAGATCTGATCCAAGACGGTTGATGGTGGCCATGCAGATGGGTTCAAACAGACCTTCATCAAAAGTGGGTTTGGTCCAATTGCTGATGCCGTCTGCGCTGTAGCTGATGCCTCTGCGGCGTTTTTCTGTTACGTTCCTGATGTTCACCATTACGCGGCCGTCTTTTAACTGGATAGCCATGGTTTCACTGGGATTTTTGAACTCAGTTGAATTATCTGCGATGATGGCGCCGCGTTTCCAGGTTTTGCCGAGATCATCACTGTAGATCGTAGCAATGCAGGATGGTGCGTGCGCTCTTCTGGGCGTGGTTTTTACCGGGTTGGCTAACCATACTGGTACCAGCAGTCTTCCGTTTGTGAGCTGGATGCTGTGTCCGGGGCCGGGGGCCAGTACTTTCCAATCGTATTCCGGTTTAAATGCATCAAAGGCGTAGGTGATATCTATTGCTTCGCTCCAGGTTTTCCCGTCGTCTTTTGAAGAAGTATAATATGCTTTCGCGTAATCACGCTGGTATAATAAATGGATGGTGCCGTCTTTATCAACGATGGGTGTTGCGTTGCTGGTGGGCTGCCCGCTTACCTTTAGGGCGATGATCACATTGGGTGCCCAGGTTTTTCCGCCGTCTGTGCTTCTTCTCATGATCATATCCATGTCTGCCCAGTCGCTGGCAGTGCCGATCCTTCCTTCACAAAATGCGAGGAGGCTTCCTTTTTTGGTGATCACTAATGCGGGGATGCGCATAGAGGCGTATGGGCCTCCTGGTTCAAAAACGAGGGAGCTGTCGAACAGCGGGGTATTTTTTGTTAGTGTGCTGGTTGTTTTGCAGGCACTGGCTGTTAATATAATGGCTATTAATAAATATCTCATTTTGTCTGATTAAAAACTTCGGGAATAATAACTTCGCATTGCTTTCTGATGTGTGGAATATCTTCTTCCGGGATCCATCTGTAAGGCCAGCGTAAACGAGGACTGATGGGGCTCCAGGCACCAACAGCTGCCATGAATTTATCTACTGCCTGGTTGGCGTATCCTTTATCTCTAATATAAGGAACAATGCAGTCATTCATGAATTGCTGGATCCGCTTTTCTAATTCAAAGGCTTCTTTTTCTCCTTTTTTTATGCTGTTATACCATCGTTGTGCAAACAGCGGATTTAAACAGGCTACGTTGGAGTAAGCTCCGTGCGCTCCGTGGGAAATGCCTGTGGCTAAGTGATGACCGGGAATAAATATAGAAAAAGGAACCGGCAGTTGTTTCATTTCCTCATACCATTGTTCATCACCTCCGGGTACTTTGCAGCCTACCAGCGGGATTCCTGCCTCCAATATTTCTTTGAAATCTTTTGGCTGCAGCTTCTTTTTGGAATGCGGAGGATTGTATAATACCAGGCCGATGGGCGCTGCTTCTTCCGCCATTACTTTTAAATAATCAATGATCTCCGGCATGGTGGGTATGAACCAGTCTGGCAGGATGATCTGTATGGCGGATGGTTGCAGTGCTTTGGCGCGTTTTAGTCTTTCGCGGGATATTTCGGGGCTCATGTGGGAGCAGCCTATCTGGAAAGGCATGCCCGCGGCATTGCATTTTGTGGCGAGGAGGAAGTTTACTTTGTCGAACTCTTCTTCTGTCTGGTTATAGAATTCTCCTGCGGTGCCGTTGGAGTAGATGCCATCTACTTTAAAGGAGATGAGTGTGTCTATTTCCTGCGCCAGCTGGTCGTAATTGATACTGTCATCATTGTTCAACGGGAGTAGCAGGGTTGCCCAGTTGCCATATATCCCGTTTGCGTTTAATACGTTCATTAGGTCTTTATGTAGTACATATCAAATGTATGAAGTGGTTTTTAGAAATCCTAATTGTATAAAAGGAATCAGGAATTATGTAATAATGGCGCGGGTGTGGTGGTGTAATTTTACAGTACAAAAGATATTTAAAATGGAAACTGTACAATTTAAGACGAATATTAAGTGCTCAGGATGTATTGCTACTGTAACGCCTGCATTGAATGAACTGGTTGGAAAAGATAAGTGGGAGGTAGATTTGTTAAGTCCGGATAAGGTGTTGACGGTGCCTGCGGCTGTGGATGAAGAGGAGATTAGAAAGGCGTTGGAGAAAGTGGGGTATAAGGCGGAGGAGATTTAAGGCAGCAACCATGCCACGCAGCAAAGGGCGGAGGTTTTTATTTTTTTTTGAAGGGAACTGTTTATTAAAGGTTGTATCATATTTTTGATACAGCCTTTTGTTTTTAAAAAACGAACACCTCATGTACTAAAACCGGACATTCCCTACTATTATGAAAAGCATATACCTTTGATTTATAAAGGATAATGTTTCTGGCATTCTCTTGGTGCATGCTTGCTGACCAATTGCCACGCTATGTTTAAAAACTACTTTCTCATCTCCTGGAGGAACATTATAAAAGATAAGATCTCTTCCACGATCAATATAGGCGGCCTGGCTGTCGGGCTGGCCATTACCATTGTACTTTTGTTGTGGATCAGGGATACCCTCACCTTTGATAAGTTCCATACACATCTTCCGCAACTCCACCAGGTAATGTACAACCACCAGATAGGTGGAGATATTGGTACATCAAGATCCGTAGCAGCACCATTAGCCCCCATATTACGCGATGAAGTACCTGATATAAAGTACGCTGCCCGCACCAGTTATCCGGATCAGCAGATCATACATGCCGGTGAAAACAGTTTTTATGAAAGAGGTATGTATGCAGATCCAGCTTTCTTTCAGATGCTGAGTTTCGATGCCATTGAAGGAAACCCCATCACCGCATTGCAAGATCCGGGATCCGTAGTGATCACGGAAAGAACAGCTAAAAAGCTCTTTGGTACAGCAAACGCACTGGGCAAGATACTGAAGCATAATAATATCCGCGATCTGAAAGTGGGCGCCGTGATCCGGGATGTTCCAGTGAAAAGCACTTTCAAGTTTGATGTGGTATTGCCCTTTAAAATATTTGAACAGGAAAACAGCGAATGGATCACCAGATGGGATCACCTGAGCATTCAAACCTGGATAGAATTAATGCCTTCTTCCGATATCACCGTTGTTAATAATAAGATCCAGGAGACAGTTAAGCGACATGCTGAAGTAGATAAAACTACTTTCTTCGCCTATCCCCTGGCAGACCTGCACTTGTATGGCAGTTTCAGGAACGGTAAAGTAAGCGGCGGATTGATAGACGGTGTGAAGGTGATGTGTATTATCGGGTTGTTCATCTTACTGATCGCCTGTGTGAATTTCATGAACCTTGCCACGGCACATTCAGAACGCCGTGCAAGAGAAGTTGGCGTACGTAAAGCTTTAGGCGCTTCCAGGAAAGTGCTCATCCTGCAATTCCTGGCAGAGGCATTGTCCATGACCTTCCTGGCGTTGCTATTAGCCCTGTTACTGGCCAGGCTGATATTACCTGTTGTGAACAGCTGGCCGGATGTCAATATCAGCTTTGATGTTTTCAACTGGCCCATACTTGGTACTTTAACCGGCCTCACCATCCTCACAGGGCTTGTAGCCGGCAGTTATCCTGCTTTCTTTCTGAGCAGTTTTAAACCGGTGCGGGTATTAAAAGGTGTGGTAACGAATAGTAAAGGAGGCGCGCTTTTGCGCAAAGGACTGGTCACCTTTCAATTTGTGATCTCTATCTTCCTGATCATCTCCATCATTGTTATTTTCCAGCAACAGCAACATGTACAGAACCGGCCATTGGGTTATGATAAAGAGAACCTGATCATTATACCGGCAAGAGGCAATATGGTGGATAAGTTTCCGCTGTTCAGATCAGAAGTGCAGCAGATCCCTGGTGTGCAAAGCATTACAGGGGGCAGTAATAACATGATCAGATTTGGCGGTTCCACAGATGATATTAAATGGCCGGGAAAAACAGATGATCAGAATTTTCCCATGACGGTTACATCCGTAGCATACAACTGGACCAAAACGGCCGGTTTAAAAATGGCGGCAGGCCGTGATTTTGATCCTGCTTACAGCACAGATACAACTGCCTGCCTGCTCAATCAAACTGCAGTAAGAAAGATGGGATTGAAAGAACCGGTGATCGGTACCAGGCTGGGGGACAAAACGGTGATAGGTGTGGTGGAGGATTTTGTGTTCAATAACCCGAACAGCCATCCAAATCCTATGATCATTTTCCTGGGTACGGGCGGCATGAATTATTTCTTTGTAAGATTAACGAATGACGAGAACTGGCGTAAAACAGTGAGCCTGGTAGAAAGCGCCGCTAAGAGAAGTAACCCCGAATATCCCTTTGAACTTAAGTTTATGAAAGAAGAATACGACCAGGAATATCGTGGCCTTCGTGCAGCGGTACAACTTACTTTCGGCGTGGGTATGCTGGCCATCCTGATCTCCTGCCTCGGGCTTTTTGGGCTTTCCGCTTTCCTGGCAGAAAGACGCAGGAAAGAGATCGGCATCCGCAAAGTATTTGGCGCCAGCATCGGGAGGATCTGGTACTCTTTATCCAAAGACTTTGTAAAACCGGTATTGCTGGCTTTCGTACTGGCCTCCCCCCTGGCTGGTTTTGCCATGCAGCAATTACTGGCGGATGCGGATTATCATGTGGAATTATCCTGGTGGATGTTTACCTTATCCGGACTGCTGGCCATTTCCATTGCAGTGATCACGGTGAGCTTCCAGGGCGTGAAGGCAGCATTGACAAACCCCATAAAATCGCTCAGGATCGAATAAAGAATGTCACATTTCCCCCTCTAAGTTGCCGCATTCGCACCCTCATAAAGTGGCGGATTGCCTGTAGTTTTGTCTTATACAAAAAGACCTGTAATATGGAAACCAATGGCCTTGCCGGACGTAAAGAATGGATAGGGCTTGCTGTGATAGCATTGCCCTGCATCCTTTACTCCATGGACCTCACCGTATTGAACCTTGCTGTTCCTGCTTTGAGTGCAGACCTCAAACCCAGCAGTACGGAACTACTGTGGATCATGGACATCTATGGGTTCCTGGTTGCAGGATTGCTCATTACCATGGGCACATTGGGCGACCGCGTCGGGCGCAGGAAGTTATTACTGATCGGCGCCGCTGCATTTGGCGTTGCATCTATACTGGCTGCATTTGCCAACAGTGCAGGTACCCTGATCGCTGCGCGTGCATTATTGGGTATTGCCGGCGCTACCCTCGCTCCTTCTACTTTATCACTCATCCGCAATATGTTCCATGATAACAGGCAGCGTACCATCGCTATTGGGATATGGATAGCCAGTTATTCTGCGGGTGGGGCCATCGGGCCACTCGTGGGTGGTTTTATGCTGGAGTTCTTCTGGTGGGGATCTGTATTTCTTATAGGCGTTCCCGTTATGATCCTCTTACTGATCCTGGGGCCTATGTTGCTCCCTGAATTCCGTGATCCTAATGCAGGACGGCTGGACCTTATCAGCGCGTTTTTATCCCTGGCGGCTGTATTGACTATCATTTTTGGGTTGAAGAAAATAGCAGAAAGCGGTATAGACGGGTTGTCGTTGTTATCTATCGCCATTGGTATTCTGTTATCCATTGTTTTCATCCGCCGTCAGAAGACTTTAGCACATCCCATGATAGACCTGCATCTTTTTCACTCGAAGACTTTCAGTGCAGCGCTGAGCATTTATGGGCTGGGAGGTTTCTTTCTGTTCGGGTCTTTCTTCTTCACTTCGCAGTATCTGCAACTGGTGCTCGGATTATCTGCTATGCAGGCGGGGTTATGGTTGCTGCCTACCTTCTTTGGTTTTATAGTGGGGTCTCTTTTGGTGCCTGTGTTTGTGAAAAATACCAAACCTGCTTTTGTGATGGGTGTTGGATTAGCGGTGGGTGCTGTGGGTTTTTCGATATTGTCCATGGTAGGCATAGATAGCGGGTTGAATTTTCTGATCATTGGCGGAGTGATCTATTCCTTTGGACTGGCGCCGGTGTTCACGCTTACCACTGATCTGATAATTGGTGCTGCGCCTCCGGAGAAAGCTGGGATGGCTTCTGCTATTTCAGAAACGAGTGCGGAGTTTGGTGCGGCGATGGGGATTGCGATCCTTGGTAGTATCAGTACGGCTATTTACAGAACTTCTATCAGCAATAATATACCATCTGGTGTTCCGGCGGAAGTGGCGGATACCGCTAAAGATACATTAGGCGGTGCGGTGGCAGAAGCTGCAAAACTTTCGGGGGAATTAAGTGTTCCTTTAATGGATGCTGCGAAAGAAGCTTTTGTGAATGGGCTTCATTTTACGGCTATCCTTACAGCAGTGGCTATGGCATTGCTGGCGGTTCTTGCATTTAGTCAGCTGAAACAGGCGCCTGTTGCTGTGAGGGAAGTGGAGCCGGCTGGATAAACCTGTTACTTTGCCTGAAATACTCAGGCTTATTCCTCACTATTCACGCTCATTCTTCATAAAATCTTTCCAATAAGCTCACCGCGGAGCGGCGAGCTTATTGTTTATTTTCTATTATACATTCTGTCTTTTAACATCATCATCTCTCTTCCCACTCCGCATAGAATCGTTCCAAAAAATCTTCCATAAAAGCGTGCCGCTCTGCGGCGAGCTTATTGTCTATTTCTATTATTCATTCTGTTTTTTAACATCATCATCTGCCCTCCCACTCCACGTAAAACCTTTCTAAAAATCCTCCATAAAAGCGTGCCGCCCTGCGGCGAGCTTATTGTCTATTTCTATTATTCATTCTGTTTTTTAACATCATCATCTCCCCTCCCACTCCGCATAAAACCTATCCAAAAAATCCTCCATAAAAGCATGCCGCTCCGCGGCGAGCTGTTTCCCTGTTGCTGTATTCATTCGATCTTTTAACAACAGTAACTTTTCATAAAAGTGATTGATGGTTGGTGCAGTGCTGGATTTATATTCTTCCCCTGTCATTTGCAATTGTGGTTTCACGTTAGGATCATATAACGGGCGGTTCTTGAAACCTCCGTAATTGAATGCACGCGCAATACCAATAGCTCCTAATGCATCCAGTCTGTCCGCATCCTGCACAACGGCCAGTTCCGGAGAATAGAACTCCCGTGCATTGTTTCCGCCTTTAAAAGAAATGTGCCGGATAATGTTCTCTACATGTTTTATCGTGTCCGCCGGTATAGCTAAAGTTTGCATGAAAGCCACTGCTTTTGTGGGGCCTATTTCTTCATCTCCATCGTGGAATTTTGCATCTGCAATATCATGCAGTAAGGCGGCCAGCTCCACCACCAGCAGGTCTGCTTTTTCTTTTTCGGCTATCAGCTTAGATCTCTGCCATACGCGATGAATATGCCACCAATCATGGCCACCCTCGGCCCCTTCCAGTTCTTTTTTTACAAATTGAACCGTTGCTTCTATAATATGCTCCATAACGTTAAAGCTACTAAAAAAGCACACTAATGTTACGCAAAATATGCATACATTAGTGTGTCCTTACGCCTGGCCTTTCATGAAAAAGTATTTACTCTTTCTCCTCTTCTTTTTATCCTTCCAGCCTTCCTTCAGCCAGCAGAAACAATGGTATCAATGGTATTATGGCAAAGGTGTGGGACTGGATTTCCGTACTACTGGTCCTACTATGCTCACTACCAGCGCGTTGAACCAGATGGAAGGATCTGCCTCTGTTGCAGATGATAACGGAGAATTATTATTTTATACCGATGGCGTTACAGTGTATAATAAACTGCACCAGGTAATGGTGAATGGTACCGGCCTGAAAGGTCATGCATCCAGTACACAATCTGCCCTGATAGTTCCCAAACCAGACGATAAAAATATCTATTACATTTTTACGGTGCCATGGGAAGGAGAAGTGAGTACCAGCGGTTTAACGTATTCAGAAGTGGATATACGACTGGATGGCGGTAATGGCGCTGTTACAGCTGTTAAAAATGTGCTGCTCACAACAAATTGTTATGAGAAGCTGGGCGCTGTAAAACATTGTAACAACCGGGATGTTTGGGTAACCACTTATCTGCAGACCAATAATACTTTTATCTCTTACCTCGTTACACCCGCCGGTATCAGTACAATGCCGGTTGTAAGTGGAACAGGCATGCAGATGATGCCGCTGGATCAAACCGTAGGTTACCTCCGTTACGCCCCTAACGGGCGAAAGATGGCGGCTGCTTTCTATGAACTGGGTTTCCAGATCTTCGATTTCAATAACCAAACCGGTGAATTAACGAATCCGATCACTTTCTACTCCTGGGCCTTTCCGGCTAATTATTTATCGCCATACGGCCTTGAATTCTCCCGTAACTGCCGCTCACTGTATGTGAGTTCTTCCAACTCCTGGGGCGGTGGCGGAGAAATGCTGAGCATGGACATCACTAATTTTAACAGGAATGATATCGTTGCTTCTGTAAGGCAGGTATTGCCGTGGGATGATTACAGGGAAGTGTTCAGCCTGGCCCTTGCACCAGATAACAGGATCTATGTTGCGGAAAAAATAACGGGCACTTACACCAGTGTGCTCACTGATCCTGATAACCGCGACAGGCCCGGTTACAGCGTTTATAATTTCCGTACCGGCGGCACCACACTCGGCCTTCCGAATATCATTGCCGGCGATAACACGGATAATTCCGCCATCATCAACTTAGAACCTGTTTGCAATCAACTCAGTACTGTGTATAGTTTTACCAGTCTGCTGCCGCCTGATTCTGTTCACTGGCATTTTGGCGATGGCAGCGATACCACCAGGGTACTCAGCGGCACACATCAATTCCCGGCAGAAGGGATGTACACCATCAGCCTTATCCGTTATTATCCCTGTCATACTGATACACTCTGGCAGGATCATGACATGCGGCTTCCGGTTGTACATCTGGGTAATGATACAGCAGTGTGTGCAGGGAAACCGTTAACGCTTAAAGGAGATCTGGCAGGAACAGCCTATTACTGGAGCTCCGGGCAAACTACACCGGAACTGGCTGTTACACAATCCGGCTTATATTGGCTGGAAGTAACGTACGGCGTACTGAACTGCAAAACACGCGATCAAATTTATGTTGACTTTAAACCTTACCCGGTATTAAAAGCATTGAGTGATACTTTTATCTGTGATAATATTCCCCTGCAGCTGGATGTAAGCATAGCACAACCCGGTGCATTGTATTACTGGCAACAGGTGCAACAGAGCCCCGCTACCAGCATCAGCAATTCCGGCACCTACCATGTAAGGATCTCACTGAATGGTTGTGATACGGCAACCAGTTTCCGCGTGGAGCAGGATGCGTTGCCCCGTTTCTCACTGGGCGAAAACACGAAGTTGTGTTATAATGATAAATTACTGCTGGATCAATCGCAATACAATTACCCGCAATATACCTGGCAGGATGGTTCCCATGCGCCGCAGTTCAGGGTTACGCAACCGGGAAAATACTATCTCGAAACCGCCAACCGCTGCGGCACCTATAGTGATACACTGATCATTGAAGAAGCAGACTGTGAGCCGGAGTATGTTTTTCCTACTGCTTTTTCTCCTAATAAGGATGGTGTAAATGATCTTTTAAGACCCGTATTCCGTGGAGGTCCTACGGGTTACCTGCTGCAGGTCTTTTCCCGCTGGGGCAACCTGTTGTATCGGTCAACCAATCCCCAACAGGGATGGGACGGGCGGCTGAATGGAACATTGATGCCTGCGGGCAGCTATGTATGGCATTTGCAGTACCGTACTTTAAAAACCAAGGAATTAAAGCAAAATATGGGGAGTGTGCTGCTCATCCATTAAACCGCTTGCAAATGTTATAAAATGCATCTATCTTCATGAGATAAACACCCCTTTATTTATGAGATCAATTACTTTGTTTTTAGCCCTTAGCTGTGTTATCATGGCTGTTTCCTGCCAAAAGAACAAGCAAAATCCACCAGCAGAACCTCCGGTTACCAATAAAACCACAAAGGTAAAGCTGAAGCTAACCGGTGATATCCTGCTTACCGAGTCTCCCCTGTCCAATGGCAGAAAGATCGGAGATATTTTATCCGCAGCAAGGAGTAGTTTTGGCAACAACACTTTGTATGCTGTTGGCGTGCGCAGGCAGGATGGTACTGAGCCGCTCTTTACCGGACTATTCACTCATCCTGATTCCATCTACATTGACGTACCTTCGTCCGGACAATACAATGTAAGTATCCACATCTATAAGAAAGGAACGGGTGGCGGTTTATACTATGACCTTTTGGATGGGTTCAAGTATTTTCCATTTCCTATAGGCACCGAACTGAAAAACAGGATGGATAGTGTTGTGAGGTTCCCATATCTGATGGATCAGGTAGCTTTTACAGATGTGGCCTCATTGGATTCAACCATTACCAGCTTACCATCCGTGATATATCCGGAGGTGGAATACTTCCAGGGAGATGTTGATTTTATAGGCTCTCCCTATCCGGCGCCTATTTACATTAGCATGATGAGAAGATCGTTTGGTATCCAGTTCAGAGCTACCAATTTTACAGAAGGAGAATTGTATGTTGAATTTTCACGCGGGCCAGACGCCCTGGGCGGTCCGGTATTGGCTGATCTCAGGCTAACGCCGGCTAATATCAATAGCGACTATCATATCCTGGGTTCAGATGATTTCAGAACTTCTGATAGCACTCAGCTTGTTAATGTAAAGCTGACCTTGCTAAGACCAGATGGCAGCCATTCGGTCATCATCACTAAAAACATCTATTTCAAAAGGAATGTGCTGACTAAATTGCAACTGACGTTCCCCGAATATAGCAGAGCGGGCATTGGCCTCATGATCGGTGAAACAGACTGGTCTGGTAATGAAACGATTAACCTCTAACATCGCATGAAAGACTTTTTACCCTGCCGGCAAAACCGGCAGGGTTTTTTATTGCCTGTAAAAGAGGGCAAAAATGACTAACTGCGGGGGCATTTTTGCCATAAACTATTGGTATTTTTGTCTTCAACCATGCACAAAATGCCATGAAAGAAGTCTCTTTGCTCATTTTTGAGGACGTTGTACTTTCCTCCGTTTCCGGTGTACTGGACATACTAACGCAGACCAATCGATTCCTGGAAAGCACAGGAAAAGACCCTGCATTTAAAGTAAGTCTCGTCAGCGAGACAATGAAGAATATCCAAACGAGCCTGCCCGCACAATTCTTCTGTTATAAAACCATTGATGAAGTAGCTAGTACAGACCTCATCATTGTTCCGGCCTTTCACGGAGATCCTGCAACCATGTTATCCAAAAACCGCGCAACGGTGGAGTGGTTAAAGGAAATGAATGAGATGGGCACGGAAGTGGCCAGCCTGTGCTTCGGCAGTTACTTTCTGGCAGAAGCCGGTTTGCTGAATGGTAAATCCTGCACCACACACTGGACGGCTGTAGAGGATATGGAAAGAAGATATCCCCGTGTAAAGATGTTGTTTGATAAAGTAGTAACAGATGTAGACGGGATCTATACCAGCGGCGGCGCCTTTTCTTCTCTCAATCTCATCCTTTACCTGATAGAAAAATTCTGCGGACGCGATACTGCGATATGGGCCAGCAAAATGTTTTCCATAGATCTGGACAGGATGAGCCAGAGCCACTTTGCTGTATTCCAGGGCCAGCGACAGCATGAGGATGAAGAGATACTGCGTGCGCAAACATATATCGAAGAGAATTTTCATGCACAGATCTCTGTGGAGCACGTGGCAGAGCAAACCAATATGAGCAAAAGGAATTTTATCCGGAGATTTAAAAGCGCCACGAAGAACACACCATTGGAATATTTGCAGCGGGTGAAAATAGAATCCGCGAAGAAAGCACTGGAACGAAATAACTATAGCATCCTTTCACTGATGTATGATGTGGGGTATAATGATCTGAAAACTTTCAGGACGGTATTTAAACGTATTACAGGATTAACCCCACAGGATTACAGGAGGAAATACAGCAGGGTGTAATTTAGTACTTACAATAGGGTAAGTACTTGATTAATGTGTAGAATTCGCGCAGCTTTGACAAAAATTAAATGCTCGCGAAATGAAATTCGATCAAAACAGGCTCACAAGGATAGACCAGTTCATCAACGATCATATCACACAAAATCACATTGCAGGGGCCAATGTACTGGTGATGCGAAATGGAGAGGTGGCGTATAACAAATCATTCGGTTATGCAGACCTGCCCACTAAAAGACTTACCAAAAGTGATGATATCTTCCGGATCGCTTCCTTCACCAAAGCAGTGACCAGCCTCGCCGCCATGATGCTCTGGGAAGAAGGCAAATTCCTGCTGGACGAACCGGTTTCCAAATACCTGCCTGCCTTTAAGGACATGGCAGTGGTAGATACCTTCAACCCGGAAGACAGCAGCTACACCACCAAACCCGCCAACAGGGAGATCACCATCCGCGATCTGTTCCGGCACACTTCCGGGCTCGCCTATCCCATCCCTTACCTCAGCGAGGATAAGATGGTAGCCATTTATTCAAAGGCCGGAATAAGGCTCGGAATGGGCACTACGGAGATCACCAATCTGCAGCACATGGAAATGCTGGCCAAAGTACCCTTGCTGCATCAGCCGGGAGAACACTTTACGTACGGATTGAGCACGGACCTGCTGGGATATCTTGTAGAAACCTGGAGCGGGCAATCCCTCCCGGATCTTTATCAGCAAAGGATCTTCCAGCCGCTTGAGATGAACGATACTTATTTTACGATCCCTGCCGGCAAACATCACCGCCTGGTGAGCATTCACCAGCCGATGGAAGATGGCGGTATCGCTAAAGTGGAATATCCCATCTTTGACGGGGCCGATCCCTCCTATCCCAATCAACCCAGTACTTTCTTTTCCGGTGGTGCCGGCCTTAGCGGTACAATTGAAGACTACGCCAAATTCCTGACCTTATTTTTGAACAAGGGAATATATAAAGACAAGCGCTTACTAAGCCCCAAAACAGTAGCACTTATGCTCAGTAATCAATTGCCGGAAGGCGTTACCGCATCACCTGTTCCGCAGATGACGGCTGATTTTGCATTTGGCTTAGGTTTTGCGCTGGAAACAGATAAGAATGATTATGTGCTGCCGCTTTCTTCCGGAAGCTTTAGCTGGGATGGTGCTTTTCATACACATTACTTTGCGGACCCGAAGGAACAAATGATAGGGATCATGCTTACGCAGCAGTACTTCTCTCCTTATTGGTCTCTTAGGGAAACATTCCAGAACGTGGTTTACCAGGCATTGGTGGATTAATGCTTTTGATATGCTTCAACTACGGGGGAACCATGGGGAGATAATGGGGAAACTATGGGAGACAGTAGGGAGAACTGTGGAGATGGTGTGGACTTAATGCGGAGATGGGGTGGAGATGAGGTGGACTTGCTTTTTATGCTATTTGAAGTAAAATTTAGCTGAAAGCCGCTACCAGCAATATACTACAAACTTCATGCTAATTAAAAACGGGGCCGTTACAAACAGCCCCGTTTTTTGTTATACCCTTATCATTTCCTGCATTATTGAATGATCACTTTTTTAGACTCTTTCAATTTTCCTTTTGTTACGGAGAGGATATACAATCCTTTCTTCAAACCATGCAGGCTGAGATTATGCCTGCCCTGGCCACTCTGCTGCGTCCACATCCTTTTGCGTTCATTGGTATTGAAATCGAATAATTCAAATACCACTTTGCCGGCGGATACATCTTTATCCATCTCAACAACCAATTGTCCTGAAGTAGGATTAGGAGAAACGGACATCCGGAACATAGGCCCATCGCAGGTAGCATAGGTTGTTACATCTTTCTGCGTGATCAATCCCGCGCCGCAGGCATTCTCTGCCCAGGCCATAAAAGTATAATTAGAAGGATACCAATAGAAACTAACATCCATATTCTGGCTGTAACTTCCCTGTATGGGTGAGCCTGGTCCGGTAGCAGCTTCAAACACCATGAAGTAAATATTAGTTGCTCCGGGCACCGGGCCATGGGGGCTTAATACCCAGGTATACGTATTACCTGCCAGGTAACAAAGCTGCGTTGGATCAAAGAGGGTTTCAATGGTATGTGTGAGAGCGCCGGGAGGACCTTTGTGTACATTCATTCTCCGGGTAGCAGTACCACAGCCGGTAGAAATATATACTTCCACCCATCCTGCTCCGTTAGTACCGGTTCCACTTACTGTAACGGCATTGCCTGAACCGGAGATGCTCAGATTGCTGCTGCTCGTCCAGCTATAAGTTGCGCCGGAAATATTCTGTACGGAAAAGGTAGATGGACTGCATACTTCTGCAGGGCCTGAAATAGCAGTGGATACCCAATAGGTATAATCAAATTTATAATAAGGATGATCGTTGCTGGCATGTGTCATCAAAGGCTGCCCGCCCCACTTTGATTGCCAGATACCAGGCGTAGATGTTGTGATGGCAGAGTGATCAGCAACACCCAGTGAAACCTTGCCAGGGTAGGTTTCACTGCATACCTGCACATAACTTCCATCTGTCATATAAATATCTTCGTGGGTGGTAGTGCCTACACCTATCCACCTCACCGGCCCGCCCTCTACCATGTTCCACGCATAACCGTGGCAATTAAACCTGGCAGAAGAACTATAGCCATCATTAAAATAAGAAGTTTGCACCGCATTGGGATACTGTGCAGCCACCGCAATGTCCGTGTTACCTCTGGCGGTTGAGCTTCCCTCAGCATAAATGTACGCCACTACTGAACTGCCTTTAGGTGTGGTAACATTACTTTGCGTTTGCGCAAAAGTAATTGTGGGCAGCAGGAATATATAAAACCAGTAAATCTTTTTCATAGAAGGATCTGTTTCAGGGTGAAGGATAGTTTAGTCGATCTGTTTCCTGGTTTGCAGGATCACACTTTTTGAAGCAGCAGGAGATATAAAAGCACCTTTGTTCAGGGCACTGTCATCACTCCTTTTGCTGATGCGATATGCAGCCCAGGCGGAGGAACCGAGGTTCATCTCTCCATAAAACTCCTTCAGCCTTTCCTTCTGCTCATACTTTGACACCAATGCCTCCAGCACAACCTTCCGTCGGCCTGCATCCAGCTTATTGGTTACTTCCGGTTGCGCCAGGATCATTTCCAGGAAACTGACCTTAAATGAGAAGATGGCCCTGTCGTATTTACCTTCCAGCGATGTTACTGAGTCCATTCTTAATTGCGCATACCTTTCTACTGATACGGTCATCAGGTCTTTGCGGGATAACAGTTCAGGCAAAGCCGCGAAATTAGTCTTCAGCATATCCATACCATCCTGCAGGGTATTAAAGAAAAAAAGGTCCATGCTGAGCGGATAATCCAGCACGGCTTCCAGCAAAGCGGGGGTGCTGAGCTGCTTTGCAACTGCAGCCGGGATCTGGCTGGCCTCTACCCTTTCTTTGTGGCTCTTCATCACTTTCCAGTTATCAGTGCCGGGCTTAATTGGGTAGTCAAACTTTTGTTGCGCCAATAGCCATAGGGGCAACAGGAATAAGCATAATGTGACGGGGATCTTTTTCATTGGAGAAGGGTTTTGAGTTAAGGGATTTTCGGGATCGGGTATAACTACAGTAATTTAAACTTATCCTGATAGATATCAAAATAAAAAGCCTCCCGATGCAACACCGGGAGGCTTTTTAGCTGATTATCAACTAACTGAACTGTCCTACTTTATAATGTCCGGCAACGGAGCCAAATGATATATTCAAACGGTTCCAGGTATTGCTCTGTGAAATATCCAGTGTGAGCAATGCAATCTCCTGTTTGGTAAAATGTTTGAGCAATTCTTCATGAAGATGTTCATGATCACCATTATCCGGCAAACGGGTCAAGGCTTCTGCAAAAGCCAGTGCAGCCTGTTCCTTTGGCGTGTAATAAGTGGTTTCCCTCCAGGCGGGTAAAGAGATCAGGCGGATCGGATCTTCTCCTGCATGTACTGCTTCTTTGTAGTGCATATCCAGGCAATACGCACAACCATTGATCTGGGAGATCCGGGTAGCCAGGAGTTCATGCAGTTTCCTGTCCAATCCGGATTTGTAGATATACGCCTGCAGTTTGAGCAAGGCCGGGAAAAGCCCTTCGGGTATTTCCTGATAAGCAATTCTTTCCATCTTTTTTATATAAAGAGTGATCTCACGTTTAAAACGTGACAGCTTTCTTTACTTTTTTTGGAGAGATTGGAGCTTATCCGGATTCCGGATGAAATAGACCCGGTCTACCAGCCCATTCTTAAAGGTGAATACCTGGCAGGTGGCGAGCCTGTCTCCTTCGTAAATGAACAATGCGGGCTGGTGATTAATAATACCCTGCTCAATTTTTGCCATCCGGAAGAATTTGTTGTACAATCCAAACAGCATGCTCATGCCATTTTTCAAACCATGAACCGGGTTGAGTACAGCAGTGGCTTTCCCGCCGCCATCGGACGTGAGCACAATGTCCTGATTCAGTAATTGTTCCAGGCGTTTGGTATCGCCGGCGGCCATTACGGTGAGGTATTTGTTGAGGTAATCAGCAGGGATGCTACTGTCCTTTACCGTGGCCAGTGTGGCTAATTGTTGTTTGGCGCGACTTAATATCTTTCTCGAATATTCTACCGTGATGCCCAATACATCGGCAATCTCTGCGTGGTCATATTCAAATGCTTCCTTCAGGATGAAAACGGCTCTTTGTTTAGGGTCCAGTTTATCCAGGAGTACCATGAGGGAGTAACTGAGTATATCCTTCCGGTTTACCATGGCGTCTGCATGCTCCGTTGCTACGGGTTCGGGCAGCCATTCGCCATGGTAAGCGGAAAGCATTTTTTGTTGTTTCTTTTTCCGGTTGATAGCGAGATTGATCACCATCCGCACGAGGTAGGCTTTCTTATTTTCGATCTTCTCTCCATCCACCTGCATAAATTGCAGGTAAGTATCCTGTACAATGTCTTTTGCTTCTTCCAGTGAGCCTGTTACATTATAGGCATATGTGGTCAGTAATGGTCGTAACGATTCCATCCTGCTAATTTATACAATTAGCATCATTTCATCAGCGACTGTAACTGTGCAATGGACAATTCCACTTTCGGCGCAAATGCTTTAGTGGCCATATATTGTTCCAGGCTGTAGCGAAGCTGCCTTGCAGCAGGTCTTCCTTCCAGGTTGTGCGTGAGGTCCATCGAAGTGAGGATCAGTTTTCCCTTGCCTACTTTCGCTTCTATCACATTGGACATTTTCCTGTTCTTAAAGAAATTATCTATTACCCGTACCAATGGTGTCAGCTCCGGCAGTGAGTCAATGACCATGGTTTTGGAAGATGTGATGAGGTCCCACCACTGCCAGTTGCTGTAAAACTCCGTAGGGAAATGTCTAAATGCAGGATGTGCAGGATCACATAAGATGCCCATGGTGCCTGGTTGGTCAGGGAAATGCACAGGGCTCCAGAACACTGGTGCAAAACGGCCTTGCACCCCTTTGAGAGCTGCTGTATCCGGGTTGAGCAGTATACTTTTTCCCTGTTCCAATAGCGGCAAAGCTTCTTCCAGTGTTTTTGCAATGGTGGTATTGGTGGTTATTTTTTCCGGATATACCCAGATGGTCCACTCATTCTTATAACCGGCTACGTTAAGATGAATAGTGACGGCTGTTGCTACTGTGATCTTTTGCAGATCAAATGTAACACTGCCCTCTCCTGTTGCGAGTTGTTTGCCGGATGCATCATTCGCCGTCCAGGTAATAGTGCTGTTCTTTAATTCTACATTGCTGAAATTAGCTATTTCTACCGCGCCTTTGAATTGTTCATTGTTGGTGTACACTGCTTTATCAAATCGCAAAAGCGGCACTACGGGGCCACAATAGGTACGATGTGTTTCGGCTGACACCAGTCCCTTGCTATCCCAGAAAGCATCCAGGATACCGATCAATGCGGTGCCCTGACCGGGGAAATCATGCAGGTCCAGCAACTGAAAGCCACTGAGGCCTTTTGTTTTTAAAGCACGTTCTATTTCTTCCTTGTAAAGATTGGCAGCAAATTTACCACTGGCCAGCAGGAATTGTTTCGCTAATGGAAGCAGCCCTTTTTTGTCCAGGTCTTTGCGGATAGCTTTAAAGTTGATCGGATCTAATACGCCGGTGTATTTCTTTATTTCTTCCATGTTCGGAAACACGGAATACTGGCCTATTTCATGCGTGATCACCGGAACGGGGATACTGTCTATCGCTTTTGTATAATCAGTGGAAAAATTAGGCGCATAGGTATTAAAGATGCCCTGGCCGCGTACCCATCCTTTCTTGGTGTATTGTGTGATAAAAAATTCGTCTACCGGTTCAGGGAAACGGCCGTGATCTTTCTGGAAAGAAAAAGTAGTGCTGCTGTATAAATGGCGGGGATCTTCTTTCTTCAATGTGGTGAGCAATTGCGCCAGCCATGTAAAATCGCCTTCCAGTTCGTTACCCATAGACCAGAAACAGAAAGAAGGATGATTGCCATAATTGGCGATGATCTTTTGGCCTTCTGCTGCCAGCCATTTATCCATAGGATCATCCTTTCCGGCATTCTTATTCCAGAAAGGCAATTCCACCTGCAGATAGAAACCCATAGAATCTGCTACTTCAAAAGCTGCTTCGGGCGGACACCAGGAATGGAAGCGCAAATGATTCAGGCCATATGCTTTTGCTGCGCTGAACACCTTTAGCCATCCGGGTTTGGTCATTGGCGGATAACCTGTTAAAGGAAAGATATTACATTCCAGTGTACCTCTTAAAAAGATGCGCCGGCCATTGAGCTGTAATAAACCGTTTTCAGTGGAAAGCTGCCGCATACCAAATGTGGTACTGGCTGTTTCTCCATTCACCTGTACAGTTACTTTATAGAGGTTAGGAGAAAATTCATCCCAGAGCGCTGCATTGTTGCCCATTGGCACCTCCAGTTCTGTTAGTGCTCCGGTAGTTGGGATCTCTTTCTCAAAGGAAAATTGTTTGCCCGTAATTTTTACTTTTAAACGATTGCCGTTTTCTGTGGAAATTTTTATCCTGGCTGTTTTATTCTGTACATCAGGGTACACCTGGATGGCTGTTTTGTTATTGGCGATCAGCTTTATCTGCCCGATGATCCCGTTCCACATGATCTGCGTGCCATTGGTATAAGCATGCGCCATATCGCGTGTGCTCATATCATATAACTTCCTGTTATCTATCCTGATCTCCAGTTTATGTTTGCCGGGCGTTAGCAATTGGCTTAAGGGGAAACGGTGCGGTGCGATCAGGCTTTCTTCGGTAATACCAGCTTCCTTTCCATCTACCCATACCTGTGATTTCCAAATCACCCGTTCGAGGAACAGTTCGATATTTTTCCCTTTCCAACTGGCAGGGATCACGACCTCCCTGCTATACCATGCCGGGCCGATATAGGAATGTTTACGCGTGAGCATCAGCAATGTTTCCTTATTCAGCGAATCCGCTGTTAAGGTAGTGGCATTGCCCACACCCGCATTATCCAGTGTTCCGGGCAGTTTGATCTTAGACCATTGTCCTCCTTCATCTAATTTATATTTCCATTCTCCTTCCAGTGAAATAGTTTGTGCCTTTGCCTGCAGCATGCAGCACAATGCCAATAAAATGAAACTAACGCGCATGTAAAAGATGTTGTTCCTGCAATTGCCGGATCATTGATAAATGTGTTTGTGCACCAAAGTGCATATCCTGTTCCAATACCTGTGTAAATGCTGCTGTAGCTTTATCATACTCCTGCAATCCCAGCCAGCCCAGTCCCATCATATAGGTGCAATGTAGCGTGTTCCTCAGTTTTCCATCGTCTTCAAAGATCAGCAGGTCTGGCAGGGAAACGGCAAAGTAATCGATCTTCACGTCATCATGCAAATGTGTTTCCCCATACTTTACCAGTGACCGGAAGATAATATTCGCTTTCTCCTGATCTCCTAATGCGGCCCATGCCAACCCCTGGTAAAGGATCTTATCAGGTGGCTGATCATTATAGAACATCGCGGCGGAGGGTTCCGATAATCCTTCCGTGGCTTTTTCCAGGTACCCCTTTGACAGCTCTCCTTCATATGCCATGCCCAGCCAGTAAAATATATCATTTTCCTGTGCCCCGAACAGTTTGCCTTCCCCTAATGCATCCGGGTATTCCTGCGCCATTTTCAATTTCCTGATGGCTGCTTCATAATCCTTATCCTGGATATGCTGCCGCGCCATGCCGGTGAGGCTGCAGAGATATTGCCCGGAGACTTTTCCTTCTCCTCCTTCCCATGGATGGAATTTCCGCTGCATGATCAGGTCAAATGCTTTTTCAAATTGCCCCATGAAATTATAGATGGCTGCCCTTTCGAGATACACGTCATCCCGCCAGTTCACCAGTTTAAGATGGTTTTCCAGCTGCAATAAACGGCTTTCAGGATCTTTATGCAGCCGTTTGTATAGCTGGTCCAGTTCCATTAATACCCGCGCATCTGTTGGGTCCAGTGAAAAGGCTTTTTCAAAATAATAAAGTGCTTTCGTTTTATTTTGCCTTTTATTGAAACATGCTATGCCCAGGTTCCTGAATACCGTGGGGAACGTATTATCCCTGATGGCAGACAGTTCCCACATCTCCATGGCTTCTGCATACTGGCGTTTATCATACCAGAGGCAGCCCAGGTAATAGGGCGCTTTAGCGTCTTCATTGTTAAGCGTCATAGCCAGTTTCAATACGGCCACGTCTTCTATCCTGTTCGGAAAACATAAGGCAGGATCTGCTTTGGCACCCTGTTTAAAGAAGAAAAGCGCCTGATCTGTGTTACCGGCCTTGTAATGAAACCATCCCAGGTAATATGCATGCATGGGACCTCCTTTCACAAGGCTCAGCAGTTCAACCGCTTCTTTGTACAAACCTGCGGATGCATAATCGATGGCATATTCAATGAAACTATGTTCGTCTTCGCGGCCTAGCTTTATTAAGGTATTCAGTTCTTTTAGTTCTGCATACAACGTGAGGTTAAAGATATCCCGGCGTAACGCTTCTTTGCATACTTCCTTTGTGTCTTTCCCCAATAAACGCAGGATCATGGCTTTCAGGGCCCAGGCTTTACTGTTACGTGCATTCCTGTCCAGCGACCATTCTATCTGTTCCAGCGCTTCTGCATAATTGCCTTTCGCGGTGCTCAGCTGTGCAAGAGAGAAATAACTGCTATCCTGCCAGGCGCTGTTCCAGGTAGCTTTATAGAACATCTCATATGCTTCTTCTACCCTGCCCTGTAATTGCAGGCAAAGGCCCAGGTTATACAACGGCTCTCCGTTGTATGGATTGGGATTGCGCTGTGTGAGTGTTTCAATGGCTTTACGGAAATAGGCTTCGCTTTTCTCTACATTACCTCTTCTCAAATACCATGCTCCCAATGCATTATTGCAACGCAGATCTTTGGGATCACGGCGTAATGCTTCTTCATAATAATCCACGGGGTTATAGGTAGCGTGACGGTACTGTTCCAGATGCAAACCCGTCAGGAAAAGCTGCTCGTTGTTCTCTACGGCTTTTGGCTCCAGTGCGGCCATTGCTGGCTGAGGGATCTCATTTTTCCGGTTGGCAGCTGGTTCATAGCGTAGCAATTCTTTTCCGTGGCGATCTTTTAATATCACCAGTAATTCTTCTTCTTTCGCTAGTATGGATTTTTGATAAATGGCTTCAGGAGATACGTTTATTTTTTCAGAGAAAAGTAATGTTTGATTGATATACACTTCCAGCGTGATGCCGGTTTGAATGCCGGTGGCAAATACTTTTATTGCTGTATCGCTGGCGTAGATCAATAAATCTTTGCTGGCGTTTTTAACAATGCCCAGTTCCCTGTAAGGCATGAAGTATTGCGAAAATGACTTTTCCTCATAAGGCATCAGCCAGCTGAAATCCGGTTGGTTATCTGTGAAAACCCCCGTCATCAATTCTATATACGGGCCATCTTCATCCGTGAGGTTCTTATCCCATGCTTTGCCGAAATCGCTGTGTCCCCATGTCCATTGCTTTTTGCCGGGGGAGATATGGTGATTGGCCACATGCAGTAAACCTGCCTGTGTATCATTCTCATATCCTCCTACAAAATCATAATCTGAACGGATAGCCATATACGAAGTAGGCACGGGGATATTTTTGTACCGGGAAATATCTGTGCCCGGTGCATAATCTACTTTATAATAAGTACCGGTAGCGATCGGGAAAGTGGACACATCCCGTTTGCCATGATCAAACACAGCATTCACATCCGGCGGAAATACGGATTGATAATCATCGTTCACTTTCACGGCCGGATTGGCCCACCACAGAAACGTCTGCGGCAATGCAGTGCGGTTATAGAGTTTGCCTTTAATTTCAAGGTAAGCTTTATCCGGATGTAAAGTAAAACCTGCCATACCTTTGGTATGGAACATCTTCTCCACCTCATTCACCCATACCGTCTTACTGCCATCAGGGTTCTCTTCCATGGCATAATCCACCGGCTCAAAAGTGCTGGGGCGATGATGCTGGGGCCAGTTAAATTCTATACCACCGGAGATCCATGGCCCACACAATCCAACCAGGGCGGGTTTGATCACCTGGTTGTAGTAAATGAAATGCCGCTGCCCTACTTTATCATAAGCCATCTGTATACGGCCACCTAATTGCGGCAGCACCATGATCTTCAGGTAACGGTTCTCCAGGAATACGGCTGTGTACACCTCATCCTTCTTTTCATCAAAGATCTTTTCTATTACCGGGTTAGGATAAACAACGCCACTACTGCCCTGATACACACGCTTTTCAAAGAACATCGGGTTTTTGTCGGGTTTACCAATGCTATAAGTTGGGATACTGATCTTTTCCTCCCAAACCTGCACCAAAGAATCACTACTCATGTCTGTATTTTAATGTCCTGTTAAATGTTGTTCTAATTGTTCGAGGGATTGCCCTTTTGTTTCCTTCACTTTGCTTCTGATGAACAGGAATCCCAGCGCGCAGATACCGGCGTATAGATAGAATGGCCCGTAAGTACCCAGCTGCTCTGCCAGGATGGGAAAAGTAAATACGAGGATAAAATAAGCGCCCCACAGGGAAACAATGGCAATTGAAGAAGCAAGCCCTCTGATGTTATTCGGAAATATTTCTGAGATCAATACCCAGGTAACCGGGGCCAGCGAAGTAGCGTACAGCGCAATGGCCAGCATCACGAAAAAAGAAACGAGCCGCACATCCAGCTGGTTCTGCAACAGGAATGCGAGTACGATATATACTACGGAAAGTCCCGCGGAACCTATGAGCATTAAAGGCCTGCGCCCCAGTTTATCTACCTGCCACATGGCTACTAATGTGAAAGCAAGGTTCACCACACCAATGGTGATGGTTTCAAATAACTGGCTGTTGAGGTCTGCACCCGCAGATGCAAAAATGGTAGAGGTATAATTAAATACGATATTGATGCCACACAATTGCTGGAACACCGCGAGAGTAATACCGATCACCACTGCTGGTCTTACTGCTTTCTCGAATACTGCGCGGTATGAGGGGGCTTCTTCTTTTTTTACTGATAGTTCAATATCATCACCAATCTTCGCCAGCGTTTTCTTTGCTTCATCTATCCTTCCTTTGCCGATCAGCCAGCGCGGGCTTTCCGGCAACCATAACACACCGAGTAAAAAAACAAGGGAAGGCACGGCACCCAGACCAAACATCCAGCGCCATGCTTCTTCTCCTTTACCTGCCAATGTATAATTCACGAGATTTGTAATCAAGATCCCTATCACGATAGTCAGCTGGTTGATGGAAACATTCCTCCCGCGGAATTGTGCAGGAGAAACCTCTGCGATGTACATAGGGCTCAGGATAGACGCCATACCCACACCAATGCCTGCGGCAAAACGCATGCAAACAAATACGCCTAAACCATTGGAGCAGGCCATGCCTAAGGAAGAGATGGTGAAAATTATAGCGGCCAGTATCAGCCCTGGTTTTCTGCCATAACGGTCTGCCAGCTTTCCTGCAGCCAGGCATCCTACCATACAGCCCAATGCCAGCGAGCCGGTTAAGAAACCCTCCCACCATGCATTGAGCCCAAAGGCGCTGCGCAGGAAAGGCAGCGCCCCGGAGATCACTGCAAAATCAAAACCAAACAGGTATCCGCCTAATGCCGAAATAAATGAAATCCCGATGATGTAAGTATGATTGAATTGCTTGCTCATTATTGATATTTTCCTGTTAATGTTACAACAGATTTAGCGGGCACCCTAATTTCTCCGGCAGCCGTTTGCGTTCTTTTCAGGTTGTTACCGGCATCTGTTGTATACTGATCTAACACACCAACGGTCAATCCGTTCAGCTGGATCGTTTTCTCTTTTGTTTCCGGGTTCACCAGCACTACTACTATTTTCTTTTCGGTTTCTTCCTTGTAAGCTGAGATCATCAACGTGCCCGCTGCTATGCCAGGATCATTATTCCCGGGTATGGTGGTTTCCACCCGTTTCATGCCGGGCCTGATAAAACGCGCATAATTGCCGAATGCCCATAGCTGCTTGGAGTCCAGCACAATGCCATCCGTTTTGCAGTTGGCCACGTTTATCTGTCCGGCAGGATCGTTGATATACACCAGCGCATCGCTGTAATTATAAGGGCTTACTGCCAGCCACCACTGCCAGGAATTCATATTAGCGATCACGAGGTCGTGATGGATCACTTTAGCCACATACAATCCGTATTCAATACCGATATTCCTTGGAGAACCATTGTACTGGCCGCAGATATCTCCCAGGATCCCGAATTCTGTTTGCCAGGTGTTCAGGGTGGCATCTACCTGGTTTATTTTGTTTACCAACTGCTGGCGGGTACTGATCAATGTGTTATCCGGACAAGTAGTGAAATAGCTATGCCCTGAAATAGTATGTGCCATGTTCGGCAGGTTTCCGATGTAATTGGTGGAAGCTGCGTTAAAGAACTGTGTGATCTGATCTCCGCGGTTATCTGTGTTGGTACCATAGAGGTATGCCAGTGTACCGGCTTCTCCGACTACTATCTGAGAAGAGGTACCGGCCAGTTTAGGGGAAAGGGCTTTGCAAAACGCAGCTATTTCTTCGTTGGTACACTGCGTACCTTCCTGGCCCGCAGAAGTAGCCTGCCCCCATGCCCACTGCGGTTCGTTTACAGGGCTCAGGTAATCAAACCGGAAGTGTTTGGTTACTTCTGCCAGAAAACCTGCGTATGCGTCTAATTTGCCGTCCTGTATATTCATCAGTGTGCCGCCGGAACTGTTATAGGCTTTTCCGTTCTTAGACATAAACACGGGTGCGGTTAATGAAAACCCCAGCGTGTATTTAACACCACGTTGTTTTGCCGCCTGCAGGAACCATTGCTGGCCCTGCTGTTTAGACCAGTTGTAAGTATTATCCGGGTTCATAAAACATTCTTCCCTTCTCCATTCATCTGCAATATTACTTCCAACCCCCTGTTCATAACTGCCCCCGCCTATGTTAAAACGCCATAATGATAAGCCGATCCCCTTTGGCGTTCCGTTTGCCGTAGTATCCATGCTGAATAAAAGGTCTGCTATCTGATCTTTCTTCTGCACATTGTTCCATTGACCAATGTACTTGGTGGTCCAGCAATCGGAAGCGCCAAAGCTGTGAATGGTTTGCTTTGTGCTGCCCATATTAATAGTAACAACCGTTTTAGGTTTTTGCAGGCAAGTGTCCACACCCAGGTAGATACAGGTATTAGTCACCGGAGCGGGTGTTGAACTTTTACCGCAGTAAGTTGCGAGCAGCGCAAGGCAAAACAATTTCATGATCGTCTTCATAATTTAATTCCTTAAAAATAACCCGGATTTTGCTTTATAGCGCCTTCGGAAATAATGATCTGGCTGGAAGGAATGGGCCATAACGAATGAATTTCAGGATTGAAGTTGTACCCTTTGTTCTGCAATTCCACCGGGTTCTTCTTCTCCCAGGGATCTGTACTCGTTTGCGTATTGTACAACACAAAACTACCTGTTGGCCCCATGATGCTATTGATCACTGGTTTACCGGCAGCGTCTTTCCACCTGCGGATATCATATAAACGATCTCCTTCAAAAGCAAACTCCAGCCTTCGCTCCTTCCTGATGGCGTTAGTAAGGTCCCAACCGGTCAATGCCATGTTGGTTGTCAGGTTCACACGATCCCGCACTCTTTTAAGGGATGTCAGGGCATCGCCTGTTTTACTTTGCATGGCACAGGCTTCTGCATGAATGAGCAAGGCTTCTGAAAAACGCAGGAGCTTGTTATTTAAAGCCGGTAATCCGTTAGCAGGTCTTTGTGCTTTAGGGATGTAATGCTTGCGGCTGTAGCGGGCGGATTTGGAATGGCTGTTCAGTGCAGGATAAGGCCTGCCGTCAAATACAGGTGTATTGGGATCTCCTGCCACCGGTAAGCCGTGGCGGTTGATGGTCCATTGCAAACGGATACTGTCTCCCTCTGATTTGTATGCATTCTCCAGGTCGCTGGTAGCGGAATAATATCCCCAGCCGGCATCTGCAACAGAGTTCAGCATTTTCATGAAATCGTTCGTTGGCAATGCAGGCACCTGGGACGAACCGTTCTGTATTTCAAAGATGGATTCCTTCCCATTTTTGTAGGTGTACCCCCACAAAGTAGCAAAGCTGCCTTCCAGGTCATATTCTCCCATGTCTATCACTTGTTTGGCTGCTAATTCTGCCTTAGGCCAGTCTTCCATATACAGGTATGTTTTAGCTAACAGCGTTAACGCCGCACCGCTGGAAGCCCTGAACTTTTCTGCTGCAGGATACTGTGATTTTTTAGGAAGTACGGCCACACCTTCCTGCAGATCTGCCACCACCTGGTCATATACTTCTTTCACAGTATTACGTGCAGGATGATTATCAGGAGAAAGTATTTTGAGAACTATAGGCACACCGCCATAGTTACGCACCAGGTCAAAGTAACACCAGGCCCGCAGGAACTTCAGTTCTGCGATAAACTGTTTCTTGCTGTTCTCATCGATCGGCGCACGTGAAATACCATCTATGGTGCTGTTAAAACGGCCGATACTTTTATAGAGGTCTATCCATTGCGCTTCATTCCGGTCGTTCCCGGCATCCAGTGTATAATGCGCTACGGCATCGTAAGTAGGATGTGTTGCCTGATAGGTATTACCGATCCAGGCATTGTCGCTGGAAGCTTCTGCGGAGAGGTAACGGAAGTTGAGGATCTCCCACCAGGTAGCATAATCAATGAAGCGGTAAGCAACTAATGTAGACGTATTACATTGTGCCAGTGTAGTATAATATTGTGATTCTACGATAGCAGAGCCATAAGGATCCTGATCCAGTGTACTACAGGAACTTCCCCCTATAACGAACCCTGCAAAGAGTAATATGAACTTTTTCATAACAGTGCTTTTGAAGTTTTCTTTACAATCCAATGTTCAATCCGAATAAATAAGTTCTGGGAACCAGCATCTGGTAGTTATCCAGTCCATTGTAAGAGATGGTGGAATACCAGGGAACATCCGGATTCAGACCTGAATAATTGGTGATGGTAAATAAATTCTGTGCAGATACATACACCCTTATATTCTTGATCCCTTTGATCAGCTTTGGCGGAACGGTATACCCCAATTGCATCACGTTGCAGCGCAGATAATTTCCTTTCTCCAGAAAGAAGGTGCTCATCTTGGTGAAATTACCATTCAGATCAGTCTTCCGCAGGATAGGGAAACTATTGGTAGAACCGGGACCATCCCAGAACTGATCCGCGAAACCGGACAGGAAATTGTAGTTAGGCCCGGGCACCATATTCCTTCTGTAGTTGTTAAAATTCTGCTGACCGAATACGCCATACAATTCCGTTCTGAAATCAAAGTTGCTGTAATTGAGCGTGAGCGTTAAACCACCGGAGAATTTCGGATATGGAGAGCCGATGTCGGACATGTCGCTGTTATCGATCTTTCCATCTCCGTTATAATCCCTGAACTTCAGGTCACCAGCTGTAGCCTGTGGCTGCAAACGCACACCGCTTTTGTTCACATAGCCCGCTGCTTCATCATTGGTCTGGAATACACCATCTACAATATATCCCCACCACGCACCGGGTTGATGACCCACAGTGGTACGTGAACGGAAAGTAGTGATCACTTCATTCGCTTCACCGCCTATGATAGGATCTGAAGTAGAGAGGTAATTCACATTGCTCTTAAACTGGCTGACCGTAAGGTTCACACCAAAGCTCAGCTTGCGGGTGATATTATCTTTGTACCCTACTGCAATGTCCCATCCCTTCGTGGTCATC
Organism: Chitinophaga sp. SYP-B3965; assembly: GCF_009647655.1. Classification (GTDB taxonomy): domain Bacteria; phylum Bacteroidota; class Bacteroidia; order Chitinophagales; family Chitinophagaceae; genus Chitinophaga. The sequence continues at coordinate 1,559,885 of NZ_WJFD01000001.1, forward strand.
TTTCCTATATTCACATTTTGCGAAGGAATATATCCCTGCGGATATCCCAGCACAGGATCTACTCTCACCACTAAGGCAAGGTTACTGGGTGTTTTTACATACCGCTCCACGGTGAGGTTTAACTTATTATGGAAAAGCGATGCATCAAAACCTACAGTATAATCTTCCTGTATTTCCCAACGGAGTTCAGGATTGCTGATAGTACCAGGCGTATATCCATAGATAGGGCCGCCATTGGCATCCACATAATTCACAGGTGTTACATAAGACATGTATTCACCTACACCACCCGGCAGGTTACCACCAGACCTTCCCCAGCCGGCCCTTAATTTCAGGTAGCTAACGGTGTTGCTGATGCTTTCAAAGAAAGGTTCCTGGGAGATCACCCATGCACCGGATACAGAAGGGAAATATCCCCAGCGGTATAATGGATTTACAAGGGAAGAAGCATCTGCCCGCATAGCACCACTGAGGTAGTATTTTTCTTTATAGTTATAGCGAAGAGAACCAAAGAACGAAAGCATTTTGCCGAATGGTCCGGCACCGGGCTGATACCCGCCGCCACCACCGGTTACCAGGTTGCCTCCGTTGATGAAGCGGAAGGGCTCTGTATCAAATGGTATATTCTCGCGGGATGCATTGGACCCTTTTGTAGAATAGCTATCGTAACTATGCCCTAACAGTACATTCACTGCATGATCTTTTGGCAGTGGCAATGTATAATCTGCCGTGTTGGTGATCTTTAAGCGGCTGTTGTAGGTAGTAGAAGTAGATACAGCTGTTTTGGCATTGTAACTGTTGGTAGCGAAATAATATTTAGGCCCGTAATTATTCTGCTGGGAGAAATTAGCATTTGCATCCAATGCTGTTTTCAAGACCAGGCCTTTCAGGGGTTTCAGTTCTATATAGGTACCAAACTGTCCGCCGAAGTATTCCCGCTTATCAAAGTTAGTGCGGAGGTTAAATTCCGGACTGATGATACCATTAAAAGAAGAGCGGCTGGGCAAACTATAGTAAGGATTGAACGCCGTCATAAAATCCACGAAAGTACCTGTGAGCGGAGGCAAAGAGCTGTATACTTCTGCTTCTGTTCTGTAAGGCGCTACCGTAGGGTCCATGGCAAAAGCAGGCCAGGTAAGATTGAGCGGTGCAAAAGGATAATTCTCATAACGGGGCGCTAAAGCGAAACCTACTTTCACTACTTTGTTGAGGTCCCAGTCCACATTCAGGCGGGCGGTGGCTTTCTTCCACTGGCCGCCTCTTTCACCTGCGTAGGAATCTTCTGTATAATAACCCATGCTGCCAAAAACAGACAGGCCTTCCTTTCCACCGGTAACACTCAAATTGTAACTCTGCTTGGTGCCTTGTCCAAATGTTTGATCCCAGTAATTGTTGTCCTTCAAACTGCTTACATCCGGAAAAGGCAATGGTGTTGTACCGCTGTTGGTGGCAATCTTGTTCATAGTAGCCGCATATTCCTGCGCACCGGCGATCTTTATTTTAGGCGGTTTCGCAATACCATAGGTAGCCTGGAAATTGATCTGTGGGGCACCTTTACCACGTTTAGTGGTGATCAGGATCACACCCTGACCGGAACGCGCACCATAAATGGAAGCAGCGGAAGCATCTTTCAGGATATCTATACTGGCGATATCCAGGGGGTTAATGGTGTTCATAAAATTGTATCCTATTTCCATTCCATCTACGATCACGAGCGGCGTAGTATTGCCTGTGATACTACTAAGACCGCGCACGAGGATGCGGGGCTGTGAACCTACAGAACCATCTGCCGCCATTACCTGTACTCCCGCCAGCTTGCCCTGGATGGCGGTGGCTACTGTGCCGGAAGTATATGGTTCAATATCTTTTGCTGACACGGAAGAAATAGAGGTCGTCACATTCTTCCGGGCAGTAGACTGGTAGCCGATCACTACCACATCACTTAATTGTTTGCTATCTTCTTCCAGTGTAATGGCTACAAACTGGCGGCCGGATAAAGGCACTTCCTTTTTGATAAAGCCGATGGAAGAAATGATCAGGGTAGCGTCTGTGGGAGCGGTGATGGAAAATTCTCCCTGGGGATTGGTGATAGTTCCCGTAACTGTTCCTTTCACCTGTACGGAAATGTTTGGTAAGGAAACCTGGTTGCTGCCGGTTATTTTCCCCTTAATAACCTGGCCCTGAGAAAAGGCGGCATGGCAAAAGAACAGGGAAAAAACCCAGAAGAGCTGCAAGTGTTTTTTCATGTGTAAATTTTTTACATCGTGGAATGAGTGGTTGATTGGTTGAGTGGTACAAATATTGAAATATAAACCCGGCGGCTCAATAGAGATTCTGATGGAAAAGATGGATTATCTTATGGGCCATATTCTGGTACACGATCAGGAACTTACCATGATTGCTTCTTTCATGGATTTTTTTATTGTAAATTGGGCCGACCATGTTACGAAAAAAAGAAGGATTCGAAGGCCAGCGGGCTATTATTATTCCAAGGAAGATCATCACTGATCTGTGCATCAGCAACCCGGTTATTGAAGGGGCTTTTGTAACGGATATCGGTTATTATCCTAAAGCGAAATATCACTTTCGCCAGCGCCTCCATGGCATTGATCAAAACATCCTGATCTATTGTGTGGAAGGAAAGGGTTCTGCCCAGATAGGTAAACGAAAATATTCAATGGGGCCGGATACTTTTGTAGTGATCCCGGCTGGTGCTGCGCATAGTTATGCTGCAGATGAAAATGATTCCTGGACCATCTATTGGGCGCATTTCAAAGGACCAGTTGCTAATGTGATCGTGGATGCAATGATCAAACAACACAGCGGGCATAGCGGCACCATTACTTTTCAGCAAAAGCGGTTACACCTCTTTGAAGATATTTATACCAGCCTGGAAAGGGGTTATGGAAACGACAACCTGTGTTATGCCAATATGTGCTTATGGCATTTCTTATCCTCTTTTATGTATGATGATAAGTTCAACCTGTCTGAAAAAAAACAAAGTACGGATGTGGTGGAATTGTCTATCAACTATATGCAGCAGCAGTTATCCCAGATGCTCACGCTGGCTAATCTCGCGCAATCAGTAAACTTGTCTGCCTCTCATTACTCCAGCATCTTCCGCAAGAAAACGGGCTTCTCCCCTATGGAATACTTCAATCACCTGAAGATCCAGAAGGCATGCCAGTACCTGATATTCACGGATCTCCGGGTGAAAGAAATAGCTTATAAACTAGGGATGGAAGACCCCTATTATTTTTCGCGGATGTTTAATAAACTCATGGGTGTTTCTCCCAATCATTACCGCACTAAAAGAGGCAGCTCCTAAAAGCGGAACCTCACACCCAAATTAGCACCAAGACCACCTATGTTGATATAGGACTTGAGGTCATTGGAAGGTGCATTGTCATTCTTATAATTTGTTTTGGATCCGGTGGTGCCAACAGGTGTATTCGAATTCTGATCCAGCGTGGTTACATACTCCGTTTCCCTTTCTGCGGTACTGAGATCATTCAATCCTCTTCGTTGTGTTGAGATCACCTGACCATTCGTGGTGTTCAGTACATTGGTCACTTCATCATATTCTGTTACTTCTTTGCTGTCGCTCTTCACCGGTACATTCCTGTATTCTGTTTCCAGGAAGATATCAAGACGTTTTGCTACGGCATAGGTAACACCCAGCGCGCCCTGGAAACCAATAGTTGGACTGGGCTTTACTTCTTCTTTACGATGTATGGTTGTCTGCGCCACTACAGTAGCTGGCTGACCGGGTACTGCACTGGTCTTTGAAGCATCTGTTTCTATATGCAGGCGGCCCCATAACGGTACTACAAATCCAAAACGCACATAGGGATTCCATTTTTCATAACCCGGACTGAATACCAGGCTGGGTGCAAAATCTATTGCGTTCACATGTCCCCTGGATTCTATGCTTCCTACAGCTGTAGATGTTCCCTGGATAGTGGTGAGGTTGCGCGTCATCAGGTTCTTCACGCTTTGGAAATAGTTGAAGGTACCTTCTATGCCTACATATTTATTGAAATTGTATCCAAAGGATAATCCGCCTCTGAAACCTTCTCCGTAAGAACCGGTCAATACCTTTTCAGATAGTGTGGTGATGGCTCCCGTAGCAGGGTTCACCTGGTCATGCTGATCTCTTGGCGGATAAGGGCCAACATCAGGGAACTGGCCATTGGAAACACTGAAGAAATAGCCACCGGCGGCTTTGATATAAAACTTACTTGTCTGTGCCTGAGTGGTGGTAAATGCCAGGGCTAAAAACGTCATAATAAGCAGGTTCATCCGTTTCATATTAACATTGTTTTGGTTATAGAATATGGTCTTCTACAACACACAACAAATTATGAGCCGGGTATGTTTTGTTCTGAGGAATTTTAACATTATTGCTTAATGCCGTTTGCGCATTTCCTTCCTGTCAATGATCACCTGTGCTACCACACCCCATACCTGGAAGTCATCTCCTTCCCTGATGATAATGGGATTGTACATGGCGTTGGCAGGATACAACATCCAGCCGGCGGTTGACTTCACTAATGTTTTAACGGTAAATTCCCCGTTCAGTACTGCCACTACAATATCATGCGGCTGTGGTTTCAGGGACCTGTCCACCACGAGGTAACTATTATCGGGCACGTGTTCATCCTGCATGGAATTACCATCTACCCGCACAACATATACGGAGGGTTTGTTCATGCCTAAAAAAGCGACAAGGTCTATATCTTCTTCCATGAAGTCCTGTGCCGGAGAGGGGAAACCGGCTTTAACAGGTGTACTGATATAAGGTAAGGGGAGATTTTCGGTCTCTTCAATGGCGTAAAATTGCAGGCCGTCCTGCCGGGCAACGATTCTCATGTCTACTAATTTATTTAGCAATATTAACTAATTAAATTAGTAGACATGATGGGTGTTACCCCTGCATCGTTATCTTTTATTTCAGGCTTAACGTAACTGTTTCCATGCCATCACTTTTCACCGCAGCCACGTTCTTTCCATTTTTAGTATCGATCCGTATAATAGCGCGACCGCTGTATAACTGCACAAATCTTGATCCGGAAGAAGTACCCAGATCATCTATCAGCTTACCATCACCTGCCAGTGAAAAACGCACCCAGTTAGCCGCATCTGCACAATACACATTATTACTGTCGAATGCTTTTACTTCTATCGTGGTTATACCATTTTCATTCGCTATCTGCTGCAATGTCATCTTTGCTGGTTTGCTCCATTTCTCTGTCTGATATTCAAAGGACACTTTATCTTCTATTATCTCTTTTCCTTTCCACGCTACTACCTTTACTTCATTCTTTCCTTTATTGAACACTACATTCCAGCGTAAACCTGCTGCAGGGAAATCCGCGCTCTTACGTTTCTTTTTACCGGCACTTTTACCATTCACGAACAACTCTGCTTCTTCACAATTGGAATATACTTTCACCATTTTCTCTTCTCCTTCATTGCCCCACCTTACCTGCCAGGAATGACCATAGATCCGTGCCATGGGTTTTGTAGCCCAATACGACTGGAACACATAATAGGCATCCTTGGGTGTGAGGTCTCTTTCCACGAGGCCTTTCTGATTCATATAGGGCACAGGGTTATCCGGCCGGATAGGTGTAGAGAAATCTTTGAACACCCATTGTGCCGTACCGGTAAGCCATGGCATGGTTTCCTGTTCTTTCAGGTGCCAGTCCATCAGGTTACAGATATAACTTTCACTCCAGTCTCCATCTTTGGATACACGTGCAGCCCCACCATATAAAGAAGCATCACCAGCACGCTCATCTGTACCACCGCCTGTTTTAATACTTTGCAGTGCTTTATCCGGCGTTTCTGAATGCCGGCCTGCATGACTATCGCCACCCCACTCTACGTGCAGGAAACGATCTACCTTTTTGAATTCTTCTTCTGTTGTTTGTTTATACTCTGTATAAATTCCGCGGTACCAGCCTGCCCAGATGGACGGAGAATATACATCTACGATATCCTTACAGAAATCACAGCGGCGGATGGCTGTTTTGCGGGAAGGGTCCAGCTTGTGCGCGAGATCATTCAGTTCTTTCATGAATGTGCGGATCTTTTCCTTATCAAATTCAGGGAAGTCGCCGGGCCAGTCGTTCTCGTTACCCAGGCCCCATATGATCACGGAAGGATGATTGTGATGCTGCTCTATCATATTAGTGAGCATGCGTTTAGCCTGCTCCTGGTAGGTTTTGCCCCCCAGTCCGCCACGGCACCAGGGTATTTCTTCCCATACTACAATACCCAGGCTGTCGCAGAGCTGCAGGATGTAACGGGATTGCTGGTAATGGCCCAGGCGGATAAAGTTCACACCCATGTCTTTCATGAGGATCATTTCTTTGCGCATCAGATCCTCTGTCATAGCAGCGGCTACACCTGCATGGTCTTCATGACGGTGTGTACCGTTCAGTAAAAGGCGTTGTCCGTTCAGGAAAAAAGGTCCCTGCTTTTGGAATTCGAAAGAGCGGAAACCTGTTTTCTCTATTTGTGTGTAAGTATCATTGCCCGCCGTAACAGAGGTTTCCACAGTATACAATGCCGGAGATGTTGTGCTCCATAATTTAGGCTGTTTTACTTTGAATGCGGCAACAGCAACAGCACCTTTCAGGTTATCTGCTTCAAAAGAAGATTCCTGCAATATTTTGCCGGCAGGGTCTTTCAGTACAGTTTTGAAAGTAGCTTTATCATATCCACCTTTATTATATACTGCTGCCTCCACTGCCACGGTGCCGCTTACATCGGTAGTCACCTTCAGCCGCTCAACAGATAAAGCAGGTACATATACCAGGTTCAGGTAACGGTAAATACCGCCGTACACATTAAAGTCAGATAAGCTGGACGGGATCATTTCCAGGTCCCGGCTGTTATCTGTTCTGATGGATACGGGAATACTCTCTTTGAATTGCTGCTTAAAGGCAGGGTTGTTCTTAAAAGCGGCCACGGCATCAGTGATATCTACCGTCCATTCATCATAACCGCCTGTGTGGGATGCTACTTTGGTGGTGTACACATACACATCCGTTTTCTGGCCGGCGCCTTCAAAGTGAAGGATCGTTCTGCCGTTTGCGTAAGGATTGCTGATCTTCAGCTGTGTGCGGTACCATGCGGGGCCCTGATAATAGTTCACATCAGGATCTACGCAATCGTTTGCATTAATACAATGCGGAAGAGTGACCGTGTCCCATAAAGGAGATGCCTCCGGAGCTCCCTTGCCCACAGGGCGCACGGCTTCCCAGATGCCTCCCAGGTCAGACCGCAGGAATTCCCAGCCGGTGTTGAGTCTTGTTTTTTGCTGAGCCTGTGTGGTGCAGGCCCCAATAAGGCCGAGGGCCAGAAAAAGGTACTTTTTAATTTGCATGATCAGTTTATCAGGTGGGCAAGATAAGGAAGAGTTCCCAACCGGACAATCAGGGAATTGATGGATAAATCGCAATTTAGTGTACTTTTATTGCATTTCAGTGCTTATTTTAGGATTGATATTATCATTAACCTATACTTTTATTAAAATTTTGTGCTTGAAACGTTTGATCTTACTCCAACTATTTATCCTGACATCTTTATTTGCTTTAGGCCAGGAGGGTTTAAAATCCTCACAGGTAAAAGCAAACCTTCTCTTCCTCGGCGCTTCTGCCAGTTATGAAAAAAGCATTTCCAGGAACATTTCATTAAACTTTGAAGCCGGTTTGAATTATGGTTTCGTTTACTCTTACAACTCAACATTTGGGGGAGATTTCGGTTATACGTTAGCACCTAACCTGTCTGCAGAAGCGCGACACTATTACAACCTGGATAAAAGATTACGCCGGGGCAAATCCATTACCAATAATTCCGGTAATTTTCTGAGCCTTGCATTGGGATATACTTTTACGCCTATCGCTTACGATAATGCCTACAATAACCCATCTGCCGTGCTTACACCCTCCTGGGGCATGCAACGGGGTATAGGCAAACGGTTCAGTTTTGAGCTATTGCTGGGCTTTTCTCTGCGGTACGACAGCCGCGCTGAGGAAGGCACCGGCTCTCCGGCTATCGGGGCTAAGATCGGCTATATTATTTACTGATATTTTCTAACGGCTACACGCTGTGCGGAATAGATGCCGGAATGCCCGCTGAAATAGTAAGCCGTAAAACAGGCAATGGCAAAGTAAAGGATATGATCTGTGCCGAATAGTTCAGCACCCATGATCGTGCAGGCGATGGGGGTATTTGTGGCTGCGGCAAATACGGCAATGAAACCTAATCCGGCAAAAAGGTCTACCGGTGCGCCGGTTAAAACAGCGAGCGTGTTCCCCAGTGCCGCGCCAATGAAGAACAAGGGTGTTACTTCTCCCCCTTTAAATCCCATTCCCAAAGTAACTGCAGTAAACACCAGCTTCCAGAGCCAGCTCCAGGAGCTGACACCATTTTCATGAAAAGCATTTACAATGGAAATACCATCCGGCGATTTAGCGGTAACGCCCAGGCCGAGATAATCGTTTGTTCCTGCAATGAAGGTGAGCGCAATGATCATACATCCGCCTATTACCGGGATCAGCCATTTATGGGTTGTAATGGTACGATTGGCGAGTTTTTTGATGCCGTGTGAGGCTTCTGCAAACAGGTAACCTGATAAGCCAAAAGCCACGCCAACCAGCACCACTTTTGCTATCAGCAGGAAATCAAAGTGAGTAAGTGATGTGTAAGTGATGTGATATTTTGTATGATGAATACCCCAGGTGCTGCAAACAATATCTGCCAGCAAGCTGGCTACCAGGCAAGGCACCAGCGCGTTGTATTTGATCCTGCCAATGGTGAGCACTTCCAGGGCAAAAATAGCACCTGTAAGCGGGGTGCCGAATACAGCGCCAAAGCCTGCGGCAATCCCCATCAGGAGTATGATGCGGATATCCTCTTTGGAGAGGCGGAACCATTTGCCTAACAACTGCGCCATACTGCCGCCGATCTGTACAGCCGTACCTTCCCTTCCTGCAGAGCCTCCGAACAGATGTGTGATCAGCGTGGTAATGAGCACTAAAGGCGCCATCCGGGCGGGCACTCCTCCACCCGGTTCATGGATCTCTTCCATGATGAGGTTGTTACCGGCCTCTGCATTTTTGCCCCATAGTTTATATAAGAAATGGATGGCAACACCTGCCAGCGGTAGCAACCAGAGCAGCCATTCATGTTCCCAGCGGTAATTCGTAACAAGGTCCAGCAGCCAGAGGAACAAAGCTACCAGCGAACCGGCAACGATGGATACGGGAATAGCCAATGCGGTCCAGTAGAGCAGATGACGTACGATAGAAAAATGTTCTAAGGAGTACTTATGGTCTTTCACTGAAATAATTCTAATTGTGAAATATCGTCGTTCCGGGAAGCTGCTCTGCGGCTGCGGTTAACGCCTGATTCCGGGAGTTTCCCTTTCAGGTTCACGACCCTGTTGGCAATGGGCACCGGCGCACCTGGCATAAGCGTTTTGCCTGCACTGGCATTTGGGAAACGCCTTTTCACCGCAGCGCCTGTAACATGAAAAACCGCCGTTTCCTGGTAACGGGAAGCTACAATGATCTGTGTACCGTCTGCATGCTGATCAAACATGGTTTGCACCAGCTGCGGGTCATTATTATCCCTGGAAAGATGGGATAATAAAAGATGGCTCATAAATGCAGGGCGGAGACTTGTAAAAAGCTCCAGCGCCTGTGTGTTGGATAAGTGACCTTTTCCTCCGCGGATCCGGTTCTTCAGAAAGATAGGATACCTACCCTGATCCAGCATCACTTCATCATAGTTCGCTTCCAGGAAAGCCGCATGGCATTGCTGAAAATGAAAAGCGAGGTTATTGCAGGGGATGCCAATATCTGTGAATACGCCTACTGTGATATTTTCCTGTGTAATGGTAAAGCTATGTGGTTCTGCGGCATCGTGTTCTTTGGCAAATGCTTTTACGCTGAGCCGTCCTATGTTAACCGGTTCGGCTGCATTAAAAGGCAGCACCAGGTGATCTTTCAATTGCAGGCCCCCATGGCGCATGGTAGCGGAAGTGATATAAACCGGGAGATGGTATTTATTGGAAAGCACGGTTACCCCGCGAATGTGGTCTATATGCTCATGTGATATGAAAACAGCCTTCACTTTTTGCATGGAAAGCCCCAGCCGTAACATGCGCCGTTCTGTTTCGCGGCAGGAAATACCTGCATCGATCAACACGGCCTCGCTGTCGTTTCCGATATAATAGCAATTTCCGTTACTGCCGGAATTAAGTGATGTAATGAATAATGACATATCTGCAATGATGTACAAATGTAGGGAAATGAATTCGGGTACCGCGAATCAATTATTTCGATTAATTTTCCGGCTGAACCTGAAAATTATAACTATGGGTATTTCAATTGCAGTACTGGTCATTGTTCTCCTTATCGGGATATGGGCAGTGAGCCTGTATAACAAGCTGGTGAGTAAAAGAACGCTTGTAAAAGAAGCCTGGAGCGGCATTGACGTGAGCCTCAAAAAGAGGTATGATCTGTTGCCCAACCTGGTAGAAACGGTGAAAGGATATGCTGCACATGAAAAAAGCACCCTGGAAGAAGTGACCCGTTACCGTACAGCTTCCATGAATGCAGGCTCTACCACAGAAAAAGCACAGGCAGAAAGCGGACTCACCCGGGCACTGGGCTCCCTGTTCGCGGTAGCAGAAAATTATCCTGACCTGAAGGCCAGTGAGAATTTCAGGCAACTGCAGGCAGAACTGGCAGATATAGAGAATAACCTGGAATCTGCGCGCCGTTATTACAATGGCACTGTAAGGGAGAATAATATCCTCGTGGAAAGTTTCCCTTCCAACATTGTTGCCGGTATGTTCAAATTTGAGAAAAGTGAATTCTTTGAAATAGAAGATAGCAGCCATCGGGAAAGACCAGTTGTTTCTTTCCAATAACCCGTTTATGAAGAAAGTATTATTATTCCTGGCAATGTTCTTTGCCACTTTTCCTGTGTGGGCACAGGAAGCAGAAAGCATTCAATCCTTCCATGCAGCCATCGTTATAGACAGATCCGGCCTCATCACGATCACGGAGCATATTAAAGTATATGCTGCAGGCGATCAGATAAAGAAAGGCATCTTCAGAACGATCCCCGTTTACCGGCAGGATATTTACGGCCATAAAAAGCGGATAGACATCACCGTTAAAGAAGTAACAAAGAATGGCCAGCAGGAACCGTTCGTTACCATGGAAGAAGGAGAAAACACGAAGATCAGGATCGGGGATGCGGATGTAGACCTGGAACCGGGGGTATATGAATATACTATCCAGTATGAAACAATGGGGCACATCGGGTTCTTTGAGGACTTTGATGAACTCTACTGGAATGTAACGGGGAACGACTGGAACCTGCCTATCATCAAGGCTTCTGCATCTGTAGAGCTGCCTGATGGCGCCAGTATCAAACGCACCGCCTGTTATACCGGGCCTTCAGGCTCTAAAGAAACGAACTGCTCGGTGCAGGATACCCACTTTTCCTGTAACCGGGAATTAAATCCGGGAGATGGCTTCACCATTGCGGTGGCCTTTCCCATAGGGTTCATAAAAAGGCCTCCACCACCTTCATTCGGTGAGCGGGTGCTGGACTTCCTCAATAACTTTAAAGAAATACCCTTACTGGCCATCCTGTTCGGTTTCTTCTACTATACCTGGCGCAAATATGGAATGGACCCGGTAAAACCTGTAGTAGTGCCCACATTTGAACCACCGGATGGGCTCTCTCCTGCTGCGATTGCTTATTTATACACCCGGCAATCCGGGAATAAATCATTTACGGCAGCGCTCGTGCATATGGCCGTAAAAAAAGTGATCCGCATCAAGGAAGATTCTGGTGATTATGTGATTGAAAAAGGTCCAACCACCCCTACGGTGCTGCCCAAAGAAGAGCAGGATATCTACGAGGAATTACTACGCAATAAAGAGCGGATCAATGTAGATGATAAGAACCATGCGAAATTTTCTGCCGCGCGCAGAGCCTTTAACAGTTCCATTGTAAGTCAGTTTGATATTAAATCCTATTACCGGCCTAATATCAAACTCATGCTGTATGGCGGCCTGATGCTGCTGGGCGTCCTGTTGTTGTACCTGCTCCTCACTAATGGAACGGAGGCTTTACCTATTCTTTTCATGGTACCCTTCCTGGCTGCAGGCAGCGGTTTATTTTTTGCAGGATTGAGAATGCTGAAAGATGGTTGTGGTGCTTATGCATTCCTTTTAGGCGGTGGATTATTCTTAATCATTCCACTGATCGCCCTGGGACATTTCCTGAAAGGATTTTCTATATTATCGCTGGTATTCCTTGGTCTCATCATAGTAGGTTACGTTGTATACATCTACCTGATCAAAGCCCCCACTCCTTTGGGTGCAGAGAAATCAGCTGCCATAGAAGGCTTTAAGATGTATTTGGAAACCGCTGAAGAGCAACGGCTGGATATGCTTACTCCGCCGGAAAGAACACCGGAATTGTTTGAAAGGTTATTGCCTTATGCCATTGCATTGGAACTTGAAAATGCCTGGGGAGATAAATTCAAGGATGTATTGGAGCAGGCGAATTATTCTCCGGAATGGTATTCGGGAGAACCGCTTAATTACAATCGTTTCCCTAATCATTTTGTTTCTTCTGTGTCGGCTGCGCAGATAGATCCTACACCTCCTGCCAGCAGTAGTTCCGGGAGCAGCAGTAGTAGCAGTGGTTCTTCCAGCTGGAGTTCCGGAAGTAGTAGCAGCGGATCATCCGGTGGCGGTGGTGGTGGTGGAGGTGGCGGTGGCTGGTAAAGCATGCCTACGTAAATAACCCGAAAGCAAACTGCCACACTTCATAAAACGAAAGGCCCCCGGTGATCCGGGAGCCTTTTTCCATTTTAATTGACTATTGATTCACGAATACATTTTCCTGTAAAACTTCGCGCCTTCTGTAGCCAGTTCATCCGCGCTATTGGCCAGTGGCCGCCATATGCAGGCGGCTTTGGCAAGGGCAGCGGAGGGCGCTCCGAATGTTTCCAGAACGATAGCGCCTTCATACCCGATCTCCACTAACGCTTCTTTGATGCCTGGCCAGTCCAGATGCCCGGTTCCCGGCGTGCCACGATCACTTTCGTTACCCTGGATATGGCAGAGCAATGCTTTACCTATCTTCCGGATGGCAGCCGGTATATTCTTTTCTTCAATATTCGCATGAAAGGTATCCAGCAGTATTTGCAGATGCGGGCTATCTACTTCTTTCACCAGTTCCAGCGCCTGATCTACGGTATTGATCATATCCGTTTCAAAGCGGTTGAGTGGTTCCAGTCCTATCACCACGCCGTGATCTGCGGCCACTTTGACTGATTCTTTTAAGCCATTGATGCACCATTCCCGTTCCTGTTTTTTTTGCTCCGGGGACACGATCCTTGTTTTACCAACGGCAGAATAAACAGGCCCTCCAAATACGGGGCTGCCTACTTTTGCAGCAATGGTAACACAATTGGCAATGTACCGGAGCCCCTGGTAACGGATACGGGAATCTGTGCTGGATATATCCCTGTCCTCTCCAAACGCGCCGCTGATAGTGATCTTCAGATCAAGATCACGCGCCCTGCTGATCAATTCATTCCAATCTATTATAGCCGCATCTTCCACCGCTACTTCAATGATATCATACCCTGCTGTTTTGATCTTTTGCAGGAGATGAAAAGAAGCGGTAGAAAATGGGGATACCCAGATAAAAGTACTTGCGCCAAACTGCATGGAACTATTTTTCAAAATCAGGAATATTGATACGTTTTCCATTGTTCATGGCAGACTCATGTGCGCAGATACCCGCACAGGTGTAATTCGCCGCAATGTGTGCATCTACGGCAGAATCCCTGCCCTCCACGATCGCAGCAAGGAACTCCTGTACCAGGTGCGGATGTGATCCGCCATGGCCGGCGCCCTGTAAGAAGGATACGTGATTGGGATCATCTATTTTCTCACGTTTGGTGAAGCTGGCTATTTCCGGGATCAGCAAAGCATCCGTATCCGGTACATCTATCCTGCGGGCATTTTCACCACCATCAAATATTATGTGTTCTTCATCCTGCAATTGTTCCCACTCGAAAGACATCTTAGTGCCGTATACATCATAGCTTTCGCGATACTGGCGCACTACATCAAAGAGAGAACGGGTGGCTTCTGCTACCACATCTGAATTCTTCAAAGTAAAGGTGGCCGTTTCTACCGCAAAAGGAGCATTGTATCTTTTAGCGAGATCATCGCTCAGCCTGCCGGAGCCATGGCATACCACGGTCTCAGCTTTTGTGTTGTTGATGCGCAGCAAAGGAGAAATAGCATGTGTGCCATTGAGCATCGGCGGAAATCCTTTCCAGTATTCATCCCATCCTTCCATGCTCATATCCTGGATATGTGAACCGCGTACAAACTGGATACGGCCCAGCTGGCCTGTTTCTGCGAGGTTCAGTCCGTACAGGAACTCACGGGTGTACAAAGCGGTTTCCATCATCATGTACACTTTGTTTGCCTTTCTTTTGGCTGCTACAATGGCGGCACAATCTTCTACCGTCATGGCCATGGGAATGGTGCAGGCGGTATGTTTGCCGGCGTTGAGGGAAGCCAGTGTCATCTTTGCATGTTCCGGAACAGGTGTTACAATGTGAATGGCATCTACATCTTCCCGTTTCGGCACATCTTCATAGTTCGTAAATAACAAATCTTCATCGAGGTTAAATTTAGCCTTCAGTTCATCCAGCGTTTTACGGTTACGGGTACAAATGCCCACTCTTTTAATGGCAGGATGACGCTGATAGATGGGTATAAATTCCTTTCCAAAGCCCATGCCTACGATAACTACAGTGATCTGTTTCATTGCAATGCTGATTTATTATTAAAGATTATTTTTTTGCTGCCCACTTAACGGCGTTCCTTAAAATGGTTTGGTACACCGGCAATTCATGTGATTCTGCATCATGCCCTAAAGCAAAACCTACGATGCGTGCTTTGGGGTGATTCACTACGAATAAGGAAGGAAATACTTTGCCTTCTGCATCCGGTGCTGTGGAAGCCAGTACTTTTATACCAGGACCAGCAGGGTCTGGTGTGTAATAGTACAGTTCGTCTTTCAGTGTGAATTTCTTAACGGCGCCTTTTGTTACAGGATGTTTTGCATCTTTTATATTCACTGTGAAATCTCCGTACTTAGCATGCCCGCGGCTGCCACCACTCACGAGTTTAAAGTTGTACATCGGCCAATCTTTCCAGTTATACCAGATAGCGGCATGTGCAAGGATCAATCCTTTTCCTGCGTTCACAAAATCAAAGATGCCCTGCCGTAGTAAAGTATCTTTCAGGGGCTGATTGTTGCAGAGGAAAAGCACATCAATGTTTTTCAACTGTGGCAGGATCTCATCTGGATCACTGGTGTACTGTACGGTGGCCAGTCCACCCCGTTCCAGTGTGGCGGCATCTGCCTCTTTATACCAGCGGTCATAATCATGAGAGCTTCCTCCGCCTACTATTAATACGCGGATCTGTGCAAAGGAGGCACTGCTTAAGAGCAGTAATAATGTAACGAGTTTCAATAGTTTCATAAAAGAGGGTATTTTATTTAGTTACGACCATAATTCCATTCATGCCTCTCCAATGCCCCGGGAACGTACAAACGAAAGGATATTCTCCCGGCGTTTTGGGTGCAATGAATTTCAGGCTCACGGTTTCTCCGGGATTTAACAACCGGGTAGCATGCAATACCTGCGGCACTTTGGGTACATACTGCATTTGAGAAGCTTTGGGATCTCTTACCATGGCATCCGCCGCAGCGCCTACAACAGGCAGGGTACCGGGCTTAATGATGAGCAGGTTATGCTGCATGCCATCCGGGTTCTCCAGGCGGATGGTAACATTCTGCCCTGCTTTCACGGAAAAACGTTTTTTATCATACTGCATAATATCCTTCACTACTTTCAGGTCTATCACCACAGAAGGAACTGCGGCAGCGGCACCGTCATTGCCTGAACCATTTAAGGACAGTGATACATCACGAAGATCTCCCCTTAACCTGTTGCTGGCATATACTGCTACTCTTTGTTGTTCCTGCATATCTTCTCCTGTACGCAGTGCTACAGTGAGAGGCGCGGTGAACAGACCAGGGGCTTTGCCGGTAGCGGCTACGGCATCGTTGATGAAAATACGTATCTGCCCTGTTTTTAACAGTTGTGCAGTTATTTCCATTTTGTCAGGAAGGGGTTCGGTAGTAGTTGCCTGGTAAGCAACCCCTTTCTGATTCACGACCATTGTCAGTTTATCTTTGGAAACGAACAGCGCGTAGCCATTTGTTTTATCACCCTGCACTACCAAAGGCCCTTCCAGTTCACGGTTCTCTCTTTTATTAAGCAATGCTTTAATGGTGATCTCTTTGGCGGTAACATCCAGCGCTAAAGAAGACACACCACGGTCCAGCTGGTAAGTGGCCTGTTGTAACGCTTTGATATAAGGAGAAGCGGGATCTGCTACCGCCAGGAATCCTTTTTCATGGGTGATCACAGCAGCAAACAATGCACGGGCCAGCCAGGGATCTTTCCCGTTCTGCGTGCTTTGTGAAGCTTTGTATAACAGGGCACCGATCTGCGAAGAAGCAGGATAATCTGCCAGGGCGCGGAATGCGGCAAGTCTTGTTTGCAGGTTACGATCATTGAGCACACCACTTTGTGTAATAGCAGGAATACTTTTGCTGTTGCGTGGCATTACTTCCAACGCTGCTTTTCGCACCCCTGCAGCAGGATGTTTGAGGGCTTTGGTCACTACCAGCAAAGAAGCTGCATTGAGTTCTCCCAAACCCTGCAATGTCCATAATGCATGCACGGCAGGACTGTTCAGCCCTACTGCATCCACCTTCGGATCATTGATGATTTTATACAATGCGGGGATCGCACTTTTTGCCTGGGATTCCACCAGCAGGCGTTGTGCGTGCATCCGCCAGAACATGTTATCATTAGACAAAGCGGCTACGAGCCCTGGTACATCCAACGTGGATAATTGCAGAGGTTTGTAAGGCTTCGCGTCTTTATGTACAATACGGTAGATCCTTCCATGTACGGAATCACGGAGTTTGCTTTCAAAAGCATTCCCTTTACCATGCGGCTGATCCGTAAAAGGCAATACCATTTCACTGGGCGCCTGTTCTTTTACGAACACATTGTGCTGGATGATGAAGTTGTACCAGTCTGCAATCCATACAGCGCCATCAGGCCCCACCTGTGCCTGTACAGGCGCAAACCATTCATCAGAACTGGCCAGCAGGTTCCATCCGTCTTTTTCTTTAAACCCTGCGCCATCCGGTTCCATGATGGCCTGGTGCACGAGGCGTACGGTTGGCTCACATACAAAGGCAATACGGTTCCAGTATTCTTTCGGGAAATTACGGGCCGTGTACAGGTGATGACCTGTAGCGGAAGTAAATCCTCCTACTACATCCACCTGCCGGAGGTTGGGTGTCATGGCATGCACATCGTAGTGCCCGTCTATTTTCTGAACGGGATCTACGGTTGGCTGCCCGGGTACACTGCGTGTCATATGCCAGAGCGGGAGTGAATAATATGCGCTGTGGGTATTATTGGCAGTGGAAATAAATACGTTATTGTCTTCAGAGATGCCAAGACCCCAGGTATTATTGGAAGTGCGGCCCAGGAATTCAAAGTCTGTTCCGTCAGATCTGAAATGATATACACCTTGTCCGAACCGCTGTGGTTTGCCATCAATAGTACCATTGAAGCCGGAGTAACCTACCACGCCCCAGATCTTGTTATCAAAACCATACTGGAGGTTGGATGGTCCGGAATGCGTATCCTGTTTAGCCCAGCCGGTGAACATCACCCTGCGCACATCTGCTTTATCATCTCCGTTCGTATCCTTCAGGAACAGGAAGTTGGGAGCCATTGCCAGGATCACGCCGCCATTGGCAAAGGTGATGCTGGTAGGGATGTTCAGGCTATCTGCGAATACGGTGAACTTGTCTGCTTTACCGTCACCATCTGTATCTTCGCAGATCTTGATGCGGTCATTGGCCACACTGTCCACTTCCGTAAATGCATTGGGATAATCTACCGTTTCCACGATCCACAGGCGGCCTCTTTCATCCCATGCCATCGCAATGGGTTTGGTGATGTCCGGCTCCTGTGCAAAGAGCTGGATCTCAAAACCCAGGGGTATTTGTGTGAGTTTATTAGACTGCTTTGGTTGCAGGGCTTCCTGCATTTTAGGCACGAGGTATCTTTTGGTATAATCCGCAATCGTATCCGACTGGTAGATATCCACGTCCGGGATATTAGCGGCCAGGATCTTTTGTTTTACCGCATCTCCCAGCGTCCAGAGGATACTGTCCCGCATATTGTTGAGAAATGCGTTTGTTTTCCAGGCGCTTTCATCTGTTCCTTTGGTGGTGCGGAACACGCGGCCTTTGTAACTCTTTCCTGTTACATCCAGTAACACCAGGCCTTTGCCATTCTCCACGAAAGTTTTTACTTTTTGTTCCTGTGCGGGGGTTAATGCCGCATTGATGATCACGCCATCGTACTGTTCCAGGTTATCCAGGTTTTCTGCATAGGTGAGATTGATGCCACTCTTAAACAATTTCGTGGCCAGCCATGATGCATGCCGGGTTTTATCTCCTTTGCCAAAAAACAACACCTCTGCCCTTCTTCCTTCGTCCTGTGAGTCTTGTGAGAAAGCACATAACAATCCTGTGATCAATAAAACTATTACCTTCTTCATGGTCTTTTATTTTACTTATTTACCGGCCCACGTTCATTTTACCGCGGTTAATGATTTGATCAATGCGGTTTCCGCAGGCTTATAGGGAGTACCATCCTGGCGGAAGATATCGTGGAACCAAACGGGAGGTTCGCTGCCATCTTTGATGGGTGTGTTCCATGCATAGATGGTATTGGATTTACCGGCTACGAGCCCCCAGTTGACAGCAATGATCTTTCTCTTTTTGAGTTCAGGAAGGATCGTCTCGAAGCGGCTGTCGTTAGTTCTGGCCATGTATTCCGTACAGATCATCGGCAGGCCTCTTGGTACCAATACAGAATCTATGAAGGCAAAATGTTTTTTATCGTTCTGGTAATCATGATAAGTGATCACGTCTGAATTGTCTAACTGATATTGGCTTAGTTCTTTCAAGCTGAGTTTCCAGACGCCTACAGAGAGTGGCTGATCTGGTCTTACCGCCCATCCCCAGCTGAATACTTTTTGCAGCAGGGGCATGCTGTTATTACCGTGTTTTGAATTACCGGGTTCATTGTATAAGTCCCACAGTAAAATGCGTTTGTCACTTTTGAAGGTGGTGAGTACATCTTTCACGTAGGCTTCCAGCAAAGCGTGATCTACGGTTACTACACCGGGGTCCTGTACCCAGCCGGAATTGTGGATACCCGGTTTAGGTGCGGGTTGTGTGCCGGCTTTGTAGGTGTCGTTCCAGCAATCATCAAAGAATACGAAGATGGTTTTGATCTTGTGTTTGTCCGCAATAGCCAGGTATTGTTTCATGCGGTCTTTGAATCCTTCTTTATCAATTTCCCAGGCAAGATGATGCAGGTACACCCGCATATAGGTCATACCGATACCTGCTGCATAACCAAGGTCCCGGTTAATAGTTGCGGGATCGAAAGTTTCCTTCTGCCACATTTCCAGCTGATTGATAGCCGTAGCGGGTAAGAAGTCCGCGCCTGCGCCCCAGGCTACTTTACTGTACCATGCATTTGCCTTTTCCTTTGTCCATTTTTGTGCGGAGGCTTGTAATCCAACCAGCAATACCGCTAATACCAAAAGCATTTTTTTCATTCGTTCCGTCTTTTATAGTGATAAGGGGGCTGAAAAAGCTCAGCCCTCCTCTTTTGTTATAGCGTCAGCTTTACAACAGGTGAAAAGATCATGTCTTCTACACCAGCTATTTTCAGGCCTATGCGTGCAAAAATGTAATTCTGTGCAGGTATGATGGTGGGTACCACAACAGATAAGGCTACATTATTTGGATCAACAATATCTGCTCCTAACCTTCTTGTTGAAACTAAGTTATAGCTGCTATTGCCGGATACAAAAGCTGTTTTATTGAGATAGATGTTCACGTGTTCTATGTTTTTTGCATTAGCGTCTGTTATCACTTTTTCCAATTTGAAAGTAGCGTTAACATTGTTGCCTGCCGCCGTGATCTGCGGCGTTCTGATCATATAATACGGTGTTACTTCCAGATCAAGTTGCTGGCTGCCGTTCATGGTTACCGTAATGGAATCGGGTGCACCGCCGGGTGTTTTTTTCCAAAGGAAGGGGCCCTGACCGGCGGGGATAATTAGTTTGTAAGTTCCGTTAAACAAAAGCACGGAGTAAGTGCCTTCCTGTGTAAAGGAAGTATTACTCACAGGGCCTGTTTTACCAAAACCAAACTGGAAGAGGTTGTAAGGTACCTGGTTAAATTCCACATTGATGGGCTCTCCCTGGTATACGAGCTTCCCGCTTAATTGAGCGGTTGGAGGATCGTAGTTATCTTTTTCGCAGGCGCATAGAAAAAGAGAAAAACTGAGTATGGCTATGATGATTTTCATGATGTTACTTTTTGCGGTTTAATCCTGGTTTGGCTGTCTAACGATCTTGGGATTGTTAGCAAGGATGTCGTTGTTGATGTTGGAATAATAATTACCAAAGCGGAAACGGTTAGCACCGGTGACCAGTGGTGATTTGAGTATCCTGTACAGCCATTTGCCGTGATTGGGATCTCCTGGCTTGTGCAGCTTGTAGGACCATAAAGCCCAGGGCTGTGTATTCCTTGTTGCAGCTGTACCGATATTTGCCAGCAGGTCTGCCTGAGACATCGGTTGGCCGTCCCAAATTGTGTGTGCTTTTCTCCAGCGTTTATTATCATACAATACATGTCCTTCAAAGCAAAGCTCTGCGCGGCGTTCATGCATGATCCTTGCAAGGGTTATATTGCCTGCAACCAGCGGCACTATGAGGCCTGCACGTTCACGCACCTGGTTCATATAACCGGCGGCAACACCTGTTTGCCCAAGTTCAAAGGCGGCTTCCGCAGCATTCAGCAATACTTCCGCAAAACGATAACGGATGAAGGGTACTTCACTGCTGGTACCGCGGGAACCTGAACCAGCTGCCGGATCGAGATACTTGCGGATATAGAAACCGGATTGAGCTGTAAATTCCATACCATTGATAGGCCCGTCATAACCTACTACCTGTACAGCCGTTGCGGTGCCTGGCAGTGTTTTAAACTGACCACGCTGATCTCCGGAAATAATGCTTCCGTCTCCCAACAGGTAACCGGCCCAGATATCCACCGTTCTTCCTTTAAAGGCAGTGCCAGGTAACAGAACAGTTCCTGCAAGACGGGCATCCCGTCCTGCAAAAAGATCAGGCTGATTGGTATAATAGATAGGATTACCTCCGCCATCAGCGATAGGCAATGGTGCAAATGAATTGTCCAGTCTCTCGAAAGAGTGTACCAGGTTCAGAGATGGATTGGTACGACCACCTTCCTCTTCTTCTGCACCGAACCTTGGCTGGTTAGCGATGGTAAATGCATGCACCTTTCCGCTTTTCAGCTTAAAGTCTTCAATAAATATTGATTCCGGGTTACTGCCTTTATCGTAAAAGATAGATGCAAAATTCTCTGCCAGATCAGGTTTCTTTTTGTACAGTGCATAAGCGCCGGCAGTACCACCTATCAGCTCCTGTGCAGCCGCCAATGCTTTAGTATAGTATGCATTAGCCTGTGCTGCGGGAATACCTACTTCTCCACCCGGCAAACTTACCTGCGGCGTATTCACACCATACTTTGCGATGGAACCTGCATATAATGCAGCACGCGTGAGCATGGCCAGCGCCGCACCTCTTGATGCCCTGGATTTTTGATTTACGTCAGCCGGCAGATCCATTTTAATAGCCTCTGCCTCAGCGATCACAAAGTCGTACATCGCTGCTTCCGTGGCCCGCGGGTTTTGAAGATAGGTAGGATCTCCCTTGAAATCGTATTGCAGGGATTCCAGGATCAAAGGCACTCCACCCATGCGCTTCACCATTTCGAAATAATAGTTTGCACGCAGGAAACGGGCTTCAGCGAGGAACCGTTTTTTATTGTCTTCAGATAAGGCTTTGGCGGCAGTACATCTTTCAATAAAAAGGTTCAGGTGGCGGATGTACCCATAATCCCAGGTACCCCAGTCACCATATCCCCAATCTGTGCGCTGCACCGGGCCGGGCGCTCCGCCGGTGGAGGGAAATGCTTCTCCAAAATCAGCCATGGTTTCCCAGGTTTTAATGGTAGCAATATCCACCTGGCGGTTATACAGGTTAGCCAATATAGAAAGCACCTGCCCCGGGTCTGAAAAAGCCTGGTCATTGGTGAGGATAGACGTTGGCAGTACATTCAGAAATTCACTTTCCTTTTTGCAACCGCCGGAACCTAACAGGGCGGCGGAGAGTATCGTTACGGATAATATCTTTCTCATGATAATAGTAATAAGTTTTCGTTAAAAGGACAGGTTCACGCCGAAGTTGATCACTTTGTTCTGCGGATATTGCAGACCATTTGTTTCATTCACCTCCGGATCGATGTCAAATTCCTTCACATTGTCAAATGAGAACAGGTTGAATGTGTTCAGATAGAAACGTGCTCTTTGCATCTTTGCGCGGTTCACCAGTGAAACAGGTATAGTGTATCCCAGTTCAATTGTCCTTGCTCTGAAGTAGGTGATATTATGCCCCCAGAAAGAAGACGGACGGGTGTTGCTGTGACCGCCTTCATTATAACGGGTAGCAGGATATTTACCCGGTATCCAGGCACTGTTGCGGTCATAAGGATCTGCACGGTGCCAGCGGTCTAAAAAGATCTTGCTCACGTTACCGTCATTCTGGAACGGATTCTTCAATTCATTTTCCTGGAACCATGTGTATTGGGTAGCACCGGAGAAATCTGCAGTAAAGTCAAATCCTCTCCAGGTGGCGCCAAACTGAAAACCAATGCTGATATTTGGTTGAGAACCTGTAGCCCATCCAATAGGGCGGCGGTCGTTATCCGTGATCCTGCCATCGCCGTCCGTATCTTTAAAGATCAGATCTCCAGGCAACAATGTTCTGTTACCCTGCCCGTCTATATTTACAGGATAGTTATTGATCTGTTCCTGGGAAGTGAACTGACCGATATTTTCAAACGCGAATACATAACCACGTAAGCGATTAATATCTGAATTGAAGTATTGATCTACAGAGTTGAAGAAAACACGTCTGTAAGCAGTGAGGAACCTTCCACGGGAGTAACCAACGTTACCACCTAACCTGTACTTGAATTCGCCTGCATCTCCGTTATATCCCAGGGAAAACTCATGCCCGAAACGTGCATCGCTGTTGAGGTTTTCGTTGGGCAGGCCATAGCCGATCTCTGAGGGTATCAGTACATCTATTTTTACATCACGCAATCCTGTACGTTTCCTGTAGAAGTAGTCATAAGAACCGGACAGTTTGCCTTCGAACAGGCTGAAATCAAACCCCACGTCGAACATAGAGCTTTTCAGCCAGGTGATATTGGTAATAGGCGCTCCCCTGTCTTCAGACCCGATCACAGGTACACCATCCAGTATGGCTATTCCTGCATTGTAATTGTATCCTTCCACATAAGAAAAAGCAGCCAACCCCAGGGCATCCCCATCATCTCCCAGGATACCATATGAACCCCGGATCTTAAAGTCGGACAACACCTTGTTATTACCCAGCAGATTCTTCATAAAAGGTTCTTCCGTGATCCTCCAACCGGCAGACACACTGGGGAAGTATCCTATGCGGTGGTCTGGCGGAAAGAGATAAGAAGCATCCCTGCGCATGATCCCTTCCAGGAAATATTTATTGTCGTAAGCATAGTTTATCCTTCCGGCAATACCTGTTCTGGCCTGCCTGCTATCTATATCATCATATCGGTCTGATGTGGCAAAATAGATCAGCGGCAATACATTGGTGGTAGGCACCGCATGGATCCAGTTCTCCAGGTTCTGGCTCTGAAGGCGTTCGGACACGATCATGGCAGAAATACCATGTTTCCCGAAAGTCCTGTCGTAAGACAGTTTTATCTGGGAGGTCTGATTGATCACCTTCCGCTGTCTCCGCTCCCTCCATGGGTTGATACTGCCCCCCGTTCTTGTATACTTCTGATCGGCAGGGTTATAGGTATACGTATCATAAGTGTACTCGTGGTTGTTCAATAACTGATCAGCCAGGTAGTAGGAATACAATCCCGTGAGCTTAAGGCCCTTTATGCCGGGTATATCCCATTCTCCATCCAGGTTGATCTGCATTACACGCCAGTCTTCCTTGTACTTACCGGCATACTTGGTATTGAGATAGCCCCAGTTGGTTTCGTTGTGTTTAATGTCGTTGAGATATTGTGGATTATCGTTGGCAAAAGGTCTTTCCAGGGGCGTGTTACGGATAATGGCAAAACGTGCCTGCCAGTAGTCGTCCACCTGCGGCACACCGGGGTTCTCCCTTGTTTCTATCCGGCCATTGATGTTAGCGCCTACCCTCAGGCCGTTCGCTACTTTCGCAGACACATTGGATTGAATGTTGGTCCTGGTGAATTTATATTCCCTCCCTAATACAGAATTCTGAAAAGTACGGGTAGCAGAAACGTAGTAGGTCACATTTTCTGTTCCACCTGTGAAGTTCAGGTTATATACATTCAGGGGTGCATTTCCCTGTACGATATAATCCCTCCAGTTGAAGCTCTGATAACCATACTCTGTTCCGGCTTTGTATTTTTCCAGTTCGGCTGGTGTGATATTGGTAGTAATAGGATTACCAGGATTACCACCAGGAAGGATTGGTACAACGCGGTTCATTTCCGCTTCCGCTCTGAGGCTCATATAATCATATGAATTTTTCAGCGGATTAATAAAGCGGGTCCAGTTCTGCAAACCAGTGCTGGCATCCAGGTTAATGGTGCTACGCGCTCCGGCACGTCCTCTTTTTGTTTGCACCACTACTACCCCGTTTGCTGCCCGCACCCCGTAAATGGCTGCTGCCGCATCTTTCAGGAAAGAGATACTTTCAATATCCTGAGATGCAATGTTATTGAACTGACCAGCATCCTGCTGTACACCATCAATAACATACAAAGGATTACCCAGGTTACGGATCTGTATGTTGGCAGATGCACCGGGGCGGCCGTCTGGCATGCGGAAAGATACACCGGGCACTTTACCTGCCAGTGTAGCACTCGTGGTAGAACCTCCCTTTACATTTCCAATGTCCGCTGCGGAGATAGTGGAAATGGCATTGGTGAGTGACTTTCTCTTAGTGGCGCCATAGCCCACAATTACCACGTCTGTAAGATCAGTGGCAGATGTGTACAGGATAACGGGAATGGTTGTTCTTTCCCCGATCGCTATTTCCTGTTGCTTAAATCCCACCATCGTGATAACCAATACCGCATTGGCTTTCACGCTTAGGGTAAAATGCCCGTCCGGCGTTGATAATGTGCCGTTCCTTGTTCCTTTTTCGTACACTGTTACGTTAGGTAGTCCTGCTCCTGTACTATCTTTCACGGTGCCTGAAACTTTAACAGGCCCTGACTGTGAAAAGACGGGAGCGGAAAACATCATCAGCAGCAATAATATACTGCCTGACAATGCATGGTGAAGAAGCTTGTGTGTAGTGTTGTTCATAAGTGAATCTGATTTTGGGTGATTAGTGGAAGACATAGCTATCCAGTTAAGCCGTTCGTGGTAACGCTCATCAAATAGTCAGAATAAAACAAAGGGAGTTATTTTCAATCCCTCATGACGTGGATATCGATTTTGGATCCTGGTTTATGTATATCAGTTCATTAACGTCTATCAAAGAAATAAAAATCATTTCAGAACCATTCGCCGATTTATTTCATTTTTTAGCCAAAACGTAACATTATTGTGCGCAACAGATTATATTTGAGGCAGTGCATAAATCAACCACGTTGAAATTCAAATACCTGTTACTTCTCTTTGCCGCTCTCTTTACTAACGTCTATAGTAAAGCCCAGCAATACTACTTCAGGCATTACCAGGTAGAGAACGGGCTCTCTCACAATACGGTGTTCTCTGTATTGCAGGATCGTCAGGGCTTTTTATGGATGGGTACAAAGGATGGCCTGAACCGCTTTGACGGCCATGTGTGGAAGGTATTCCGGCATATTGCAGAGGATTCTACCAGCCTGCCCGGCAACTTCGTGTACGCGCTGCATGAAGACAACAAAGGCCAGATGTGGGTGGTAAATAACAGGGGATTGCATAAGTATAACGCAGCCACGGAAAGCTTTACCAGCAGCAGGGGAACATTCCCGGAGCAGATACGGAACCTGCACACTGATACGCGTGGCAACATATGGTACATCAGTGAAGGCAAATTATATATGTATGATCACCTGCATGATACTACTTTAATGTATTCCCCTAAGGCTGACCTTAACTATGTGAATAACATGCACGTTTCTGCCGGCAACCTGGTGTGGATGAGTTTTTATAATGGATGCCTTAAGAAATTTGATCCTGCTACCGGCGAGCTGAACAGTTATGATGTTTACTGGCACTCTCCTAAAACAACTACAAAAGCCATTAATGTAATACGGGCTACAACTGATGACAGATTATTAATAGGTACTGCTTCCCAGGGAATAAAATTAATGAACATACACACCGGGGAGTATGAGGATATTGTTACCTACAATCCTAATAATGTAGGTGTTTATGTACGGGATATCATTCATAACAAAGACAGTGAATACTGGATTGCTACTGAATCCGGCATCTATATTTACGACCTGGCCACAAAAAAGATCACCAACCTCCGCAAGCAATACAACAATCCTTATTCCCTTACAGACAATGCGGTGTATTGCCTGCGCCGGGACCAGGAAGGAGGCATATGGGCCGGTACTTACTTTGGCGGTGTTAATTATTACCCGAAGCAATACACTTATTTTCAGAAATACTTCCCTGATAATAGTGACCAGACCATCAGTGGCAACGCCGTCCGCGAGATCTGTGAGGATAAATACGGCAACCTGTGGGTAGGTACGGAAGATAACGGCGTAAGTAAAATGGAACTCTCCACCGGTAAGATCACACATTATAAACCCGGAAAGATCTCTCATACAAATGTACATGGCTTACTCGCCATCGAAAATGAATTGTGGGTAGGCACCTGGGACAATGGCCTGGATGTAATTGACATTCCCACCGGCAAACTGATCAACCACTTCGATGCAGGTCCCAATACCTTCACCAATATGTTCGTTGTGGTTATTTTCAGGACCAGTACCGGCGATATACTGGTAGGCACAGGCAATGACCTCGTGAAATACAACCGGGCCAGTAATACATTTACCAAAGTGGAGGAAGTGCCCTATAGCAATAAGCGCAGTATTGCAGAAGATAAGGAAGGCAATATCTGGGTGGGCACTTCAGACAAAGGATTGTATTATTATAATCCACGCACGGGAAAAAAGGGTTCGTACAACTATGACGAAAAAGATTCTACCAGCCTTATCAGCAACAGCATTAACAATGTGCTGGTAGATAAAGACCAGAACATCTGGGCCGGCACGGAAGGTGAAGGCGCCTGCAGGCTCAACCGGAAAACACAAACATTTACCCGTTATACCACGCGGGATGGTTTACCCAGCAATTATATCTTCAGGATATTACAGGACAATAGCGGGAAGATGTGGATCACTACTTCCAGGGGATTAGCCTGCATGGACCCTGTGACCAAAGAGATCAAAGTATTCACGAGCATCAACGGCATCCTGAATGACCAGTTCAACTACAGCTCCGGTTACAAGGATAAGAACGGTAAAATGTATATAGGCAGTGTGAAAGGAATGATCAGCTTTAACCCGGACGAGTTCATCAAAGACACGTTTGTGGCACCGGTCTATATCACCGGTTTCAACATCAAGAACAAAGCCACTACACTGGAAGATAAAAAGGCCATCCTGTTCACTAAAAAGATCGTGCTGCCGCATGACCAAAGTTCCTTCAGCATAGATTTTGCCGCGCTCAGTTTCACAGCGCCGGAAACCATTTCCTATGCTTATAAAATGGATGGGCTGGATAAGGAATGGACGCACCTGGAAACCAACCGGATCGTTTATTTTACAGACCTTAAGCCGGGAAAATACCGGTTCACCGTAACCACTACGGATAACAACAACAAACTGGGAGAACATCCGGCCACACTGGAAATAGAGGTCCAGCCACCGTTCTGGGCCACCTCCTGGGCTTACCTGTTATATGCCTTACTGTTTATTTCAGGCTGTTATTATTTCATCAACCGTTATCATCACCGCCAGAATTTAAAACATAAACGCAAACTGGAAGAATTACAGCACAAAAAGGAAAAAGAACTTTACCAGGCTAAAGTTGATTTCCTCACGAATGTGGCGCATGAGATCAATACGCCCTTAACACTCATCAAAGGGCCGCTGGAACAGGTGATAGAAAATCCGGAAGAGATCATTGCCAACAGGAACCATCTGCAGATCATGGAAAGGAATACCAACCGGCTGGTGCAACTCACCAACCAGCTGCTGGATTTCCGGCAAACAGAGTCCACCGGCTTCCGGTTACATTTCTCCCGCATGAATATAACGGAGCTGTTGCAGGACACTTATGAAAACTTTAAGATCCCTGCCGCACAGAAAAAGCTGGTATACCAGCTTACCGTGCCGGATCAACCCGTATTTGCTTATGCGGATGAGGAAGGCCTCAACAAGATCTTCAGCAACCTTTTCAGCAATGCCATCAAGTATGCAGATAAACTGGTGAAGATACAGCTGAAGGATACGGAAAAAGGGATGATCACACTGGAGGTGAGCAATGACGGCAACCTGATCCCTGATGAGATGAAAGAAAAGATCTTTGCACCATTTGTACGGCTGGAAAATAATGAGAAGCAAAAAGGAACAGGGATCGGATTATCCATTTGCCGCTCTCTCACTACGCTGCATAAAGGAGAACTGTATGTTGCTGAGCGGAACAATGGATTGAACACCTTTGTACTGGCCATTCCGGGCCTAACTGAAAACCTCTAAAGACATCATATGCAACCCGTGATTTTATTAGTTGACGACAATGAAGAGATCATAGAATTCGTTTCTTCCATTTTACAGGCAGAGTATGTTATCCTTTCTGCGGAAAATGGAGAGGAGGCTATTACCATGTTGCATAATGAAATGGTGGACCTGGTGATCAGTGATGTAATGATGCCGGTGATGGATGGTTTTGAGCTTTGTAAACGCATCAAAACCACTTTTGAGATCAGTCATATACCTGTGATCCTCCTCACGGCTAAAAACACCCTGCAATCGAAAATAGAGGGGTTGGAAACGGGGGCAGATGCTTATATTGAAAAGCCCTTCTCCCCTGCTTACCTCAAAGTGCAGATAGCCAACCTCCTCGCCAACCGGCATAAGATCCGGCAATACTTTGCCAATACGCCGCTGGTGCATATTAATACCATTGCCCATACACGGGAGGATGAGGCTTTCCTCGAAAAGATCTACAATTGCATCCTGGAAGAAATAGAGAACACGGAGCTGGATGTGGACCATCTCTGCAAATATGTGAACATGAGCAGGATCAGCCTGTACAGGAAGATCAAAGCGATATCTGACCTCACACCGCATGAACTGATCAATATTACGCGATTGAAAAAGGCAGCAGAGTTATTATCTACACAGCAATATAAGATCTATGAGGTGGCGATGATGACGGGGTATAAATCACAAACGCATTTTGGGAAGAATTTCATCAAGCAGTTTGGGGTGAGTCCGAGTCAGTATGTGGTGCAGAAGAAATGAAACGTGGTAAAATATAAATCCCCGTCACCAGCGATGACGGGGATTTTTTTATTTAAAAGTATTAATGATGAAGGGCTCTTTTTATTTAAAAGTATCAACGATGACGGAGCTCTTTTTATTTAAAAGCACCAATGATGACGGGGAGTCCCATTAAAACTGGTAGATCACCGTATTAATATTCATACCTGCCCCAACGGAAGCAATGATCACTTTATCTCCGGGATTGAGCTGCTGGTGTTCCATCTTGCCTTTCTGAATAAGGTCCAGCAAGGTAGGAATGGTGGCTACGGAACTGTTGCCTAACCAGGAAATGGTCATGGGCATCAGGTATTCCAGCACCGTGTCTATGCCATACAGCTTGAGCACACGTTCCAGGATGGCAGCATCCATTTTATCGTTAGCCTGGTGAATAAGCACTTTATTGATCTCTGAAATATGCATACCTGCTTTATCCAATGCTGATTTGATCACCAATGGCACGTATGTTAAAGCGAATTCATACAGCTTGCGGCCGTTCATCTTCAGGAAGATGTCCTTGCTGTCTGCACTTGCCGGATCGTAAGCACGGTCCATATTCAGCAGCAGCGCATGGTCTATGGCGTGTGTTTGTGTTTTGTGCGAGATGATACCTGCAGTACCTTCTGTAGAAGCGGCAAGGATGGTGGCACCCGCACCGTCCGCATAGAGCATGGAATCCCTGTCCTGCATATCGATCACGCGGGACAAAGTTTCTGTACCTATAACAAGGCAGTATTTTGCGTCTCCTGAGCGGATGTAATAGTTCGCCTGGATCACGCCTTCCACCCAGCCGGGACAACCGAAAGGCAGGTCGTACGCCACGCAATCCGGGTTGGCTATCTGTAGTTTCTGCTTGATGCGGGAAGCCAGCGAAGGAACAATATCCGTATGGTTACTGCCTGCTGCCACATCTCCGAAATTATGGGCTACAATGATATAGTCCAATAATTCCTTATCTATACCTGAACTGTCCAACGCATCTTTAGCTGCCAGGAAGCCAAGATCTGAGGCTTTCTGGTCAGGGTTGGCATACCGTCTTTCTTCTATTCCGGTGATCTCTTTGAATTTCTCAATGATCTTAGCATTATCCTTTACAATCGTGCTGCCATCTTTATCCAAAAACTTTGTGTGCAGGAAATTCTCATTCGGAATTCTGTTTTCCGGAATATAACTACCTGTTGCTGCAAACACTGCTTTTATACTATCGTGCATCTCTTTTACGTATCTGTGTTATTTCATAACCACAAAAAGGTATCCAATTTTTCGGTAATTAAGAAATAAACTGTGAGAATAGACGACAATATGGGCAATTATTATAACATTACATTGTTTTCGCAGCTTTTTTTGCGATCAGAATTTTGAAAGACCATGTGCATTATATAGTATAATTAAAGAGATCTGTGCCATGTTCTATTGATATTTTTCCATGATCTGTGATATTTATGCCCCAGGAAGACAGCTATAATTCAAAGTATATTTTATATATCTTTAATCATTATGAAATCCCGAATGGTTGCTTTATACCAATTAGCTGACTTGGACACTACCTATTTACCGCCATCCCATAATCTGCCTGTTTCTTATACAGAACAGATCAGGATTGCAGAACCGGCGCATTTCAGTGTATTCCGCCGGGATGAACATCCCGGCAATAATGAGCCCGACAGGAGCGATCTTTACAAGATATTACTACCCACAAAGGGGCGCGCTAATTTTCACTATGGCGATCAGCAATACCGTGTTACACCGGATTCCATCCTGTTCATAAAACCGAAAGAAATTAAATCGTGGAAAAACATCACAGAAGAACAGGATGGTTATTACTGCCTTTTCACAGCCTCTTTCTTTGCTTTTAATGCTACACAGCTGAAAGCCCTGCAGGATAGTCCTTTGTTCAGTAAGGACGCCGCTCCGGTTTTGCCTTTAACCGCCGGGCAGGCCACCATGTTCCAGGACCTTTTCATAAAACTGTACCAGGAGTTCAATAATATCCTCCAGTATAATACTGAGATGCTGCGGTTATACCTGCATATTATACTGATAGAAGCCGGCAGGGTGGCAGCACATTAAGCCTGTTTCAATTTCCCTTTCCGCAGGGAATACTTATAAAAGTCCTCCACTTTGGTACGCGCCCAGGGCGTTTTGCGTAAGAACTTCAAACTGGACTGAACAGAAGGATTGCTGATGAAGCAGTTGATGCGTACCTGGTAACCCAGTTCATCCCATCCATAGCTCTCTACGAGTTGCGTGATGATCATTTCGAGCGTGATCCCGTGTAAAGGGTCCTTGGATGTTTGCATGCCGCAAAGTTAATTATACTCTTGGAATGCTGAAAGAAAACTCTGCTCCTGCGCCGGGTGCGGTCCTGATCTGTAATACACCGCCATTGCGCATGATGAACTCCTTGCAGAGCTGCAGGCCCAGACCGGTTCCCTTTTCTTCCTCCGTACCATCTGTAGAATAGAAGCTGGTTTCAGACAGGAGTTTGTTCACTTCTTCCTGGCCCATGCCCATGCCATTATCCTGCACATACAGCTCTACAGTTTTCGCAGAAGGCCTGCATCCTACGAGGATCATCCCCCCTTTAGGCGTGAATTTGATGGCATTATCCAGCAAGTTACGGATGATCAGGTTCAACTGGTTAAGATCTGCCAGCACTACTATACCTTCCGGAATGTCTGCTTTCAGGTGGATGTTCTTTTGATCTGTAGCATACCAGTAAGTTTCTATGATCTGCAATATAAAGGGGTACAGGATGATCTTCTGGGGGCGTGTTTCTATGCGGTTCATCTGGCTCAGGGACCAGTTGAGCATATTGTTCATCGTGCCGGTGATGTGTTTGATGTTCTGCCGCACGGTGAGGGAGAAATCCTGTATCTCTCCGGCGGATAATGCTTTCAGTTCCACCAGGTCCAGCAGGCCGGAGAGGTTGTTCAGCGGCGCTCTCAGATCATGCGAGATAATACCCAGCATTTTATCTTTTACGTGATTACTTTCATTCAGTTCCTTTGTTCTTTCCGTTACTTCTTTTTTTATTGCTGCAATCATCTGTTTCTTCATTTCTGCATACTCGCTGCCGAGGGCTAATGAAAGCAGGCTCATTTCAACGGCTGAGGCCAGCGGCAGAATGTGAAAGGTCCAGTGACCGAAAGGCAGGAAAGGCAACCACATGGTGTTAGCCGCAGCAAACACCATCAGGCTCATCAATAATACAAACCAGGCACCCAAAAAGTACCCGGCGGGCTTGTAATGCTGCCTGAGGGCGATAATAGCCATATAGATAAAGGAAATAGGGAGCAGAAAGCTGCAAACCTCCAGTATCTTGATAGCACCGGGCCTATATCCTGCCAGGTTGCATATAATAGGTAAACATAACACCCCCATGAACGCCAATAAAAATATCCTCAGCCTGGGTGTGTGCTTTTTGCCATTCAGGAAAGAAAGGCAGAACATGATGGCGAACATATAAGTAACGGCTCCAAAACTGATCCCGTTCATGTTGATGAAATAGGATAACGTTTGCCCCAGGAACACATGAAACCCGCGTACGTATATTAATACAAAGCCCACGAAGCAAAGCAGGTAACACAGGTAATACAAATAATTCAGGGTACGAAGATGGATAAACAAAAAAAGATTGTAAAAGAATAACGCCAGCACAACACCTATGTACATTAGTTCTATAACGAACAACCATTTAAATGATTCCATTAATCCTTCCGGCGTAGCTAAAGCTAAAGGAATGATCACTGCATTGCCGGAACGGACACGTATCCAGAAATCCTTTGGCTGGCCATTGGAGGACGGTAATTCAAAACTGAAACCAGGTATGTTAAACCGTTTATTCTTCAGAGGGGTATGGCTGCCGGAGGCAATTGCCTTCATCTGCCCGTTCTCAAAGTAATACAGTGAAATGCTGTCTATATTGGCAAACTCCACTACCAGGTAAGTCCTTTCTTTGCTAACGTACGTGGCATGTACCCATACGGCAGCATTCGTGATCCCGTAGCTGCGCATCTCGTGTTCGTGCGCGCTGAAATTAGCCTGGAATGAAGGCTGCATCACATCGTTCAACGTGAGTTTTGCGTCCTTATCCAGGTACCAGTCACACAGCTTCCCTATCCTTTGGTAGGAATGTTGGGTTGACAGTTTCACTATTGGTGCAGCAAATGACTGCACAGCAAACAGGACTGTAAAAAAGATGTATGGCAATATTATTCTCAAACCGGGGGTATAAATGCGTGGGATGAATATACAATTAATATTTTTTCCTGAAAGCCTTACCAGCAAATAACAAACAGGTTGTTGCGACACAATTTTGTTTGTGTAACGTAGCTAATTCCCTGATCACTAAGAAATGCGGTGCTATTTTAATATTTTTAGCCCATAAAAGACTGGAAATTGACCAAACCGATACTTGTCATAAAATTTGGAACAGCATCCATTACCCATGAGAACGGGGAACTGGATGAGAGCGTGATAGCCGCTATCGCGGAGCAGGTAGCCGCTGTGCATGCGGACCATAATGTGGTACTGGTGTCCTCCGGGGCAGTGGCGGCCGGTAAGAAGCATCTGAAGGCTTACAGCGGTACCATCAGTGAACGTAAAGCTGCGGCAGCCATTGGCAACCCGGTGTTGCTGAACCGGTATTCCCATTATTTTTCTGCCTATGGTATTGCCATTGCCCAAAGTCTTTGTGAACGGCAGCATTTTTCTAACAGGAACCAGTTCCTGCAATTAAAAAAGACTTACGAAGAGTTATGGGCCAGCGGCATTATTCCCATTGCGAATGAAAACGACGTGGTGAGTGATGTGGAACTGAAATTCTCTGACAATGACGAGCTGGCTACCCTGATTGCCGTTGGCTTTGGGGCTTCCCTCCTGCTTTTCAGTACTTCCGTAGCGGGTGTGCTGGACAAAGAAGGGAAAATAGTGCCGCAGATAGATGAAATAGACGAAGCGGCTTTTGCGTTGGCAGACAGGAAGAAATCTTCCCTGGGCCTGGGGGGTATGGTGTCCAAACTCACCTTTGCGCGCCTGGCCACCCGGATGGGGATAGGCGTGGTGATCTTTGGGGTGAGCACGCCTAATGGCATTTCCCTGGCCATTGCGGGGAAAACAGGTACGCGTTGCCTGCCACAGGCCCGTAGCAATATGCCTGCCCGTAAAAAGTGGCTGGCCAGCGGCAGCCTGGTGACCGGCCGCCTGCAGGTAGATGCCGGTGCAGAACAGGCCCTTAAAAAGCGGCGGAGCCTGCTGGCAGTAGGTGTTATTGCTGTGCTGGAGAAGTTTGAAAACGGGGAAGTGTTTGAGATTGTGGATGAAAAGGAAGAAGTGATAGCCGTTGCGAGGGCAAAGGTGTCCTCAGAGGTGCTGGCTTCCGGAAATAAAGCGCAGAATATAGAAGTAGCGCATGCAGATGATATAGTTTTGCTGTAGAAATATTGAAATTGAAAGACATGGGATCGATCTTACCATTACTGGAACAGGCACAAATTGCCACCCGTTCCATCAAAACCCTGGCGGACGAGGGAAAACAGCAATTGCTGCGTAACCTGGCGGCCAGGCTGCTGCAACATGCAGATGAAATCATCCTGGAGAACAGGAAGGACCTGGATAAGATGCCCGACGAAGACCCAAAAAAGGATCGTTTACTGCTCAATAAAGAACGTATTGCAAGCCTTGCCGAAAGCCTGCAGGATATCGCCCTGCTGCCGGACCCGGCCAACCAGGTGCTTTCTGAAAAGAAACTGGAGAATGGCCTGCTGGTGCGCAAGCTCACGGTTCCCCTGGGTGTGGTGGGTGTTATTTACGAATCCCGCCCCAACGTAACAGTGGATGTTGCGGCCCTGTGCCTCCGTTCCGGGAATGCCTGTGTATTGAGAGGCGGTACGGATGCTTTTCATACCAACCAATACCTTGTTTCCCTGATCAAGGAAACACTGCAGGAATCCGGTACCGATCCAAACGCGGTGCAATTGCTGCCTACAGACCGCCAGCACATCAATGAAATGCTGACGGCGGTGAAATACATTGACATCCTGATCCCCCGCGGATCTCAGCAACTGATAGAGTTTGTACGCGAGAACTCCCGTGTTCCGGTGATAGAAACGGGCGCCGGT
Organism: Chitinophaga sp. SYP-B3965; assembly: GCF_009647655.1. Lineage (GTDB taxonomy): Bacteria > Bacteroidota > Bacteroidia > Chitinophagales > Chitinophagaceae > Chitinophaga. The sequence continues at coordinate 1,595,944 of NZ_WJFD01000001.1, forward strand.
GTTTGCCATACTTATGTGGAAAGCACGGCGGACCTCGACAAAGCCTGCCGGATCGTCACAAATGCCAAAGTATCCCGGCCTTCTGTATGTAATGCGCTGGATACGGTGTTGGTGGACGCTGCGGTAGCGGCGCCTTTCCTTTCTTTGCTGGCGCCTTCCCTGGCGGCCTACGATGTAGAGATCTTTGCAGATGATGCGGCTTACAATATCTTAAAAGCCGGTGGTTACCCTCAGCTGGTGGCTGCGCAGCCGGAAGATTTCGGACGGGAATTCCTGGATTTTAAATGTTCCGTGAAGGTGGTGAAAGATGCGGAGGAAGCATTGGAGCATATCCGGTTGTATTCTTCCAAACATTCTGAGGCGATCATTTCCAATAACACAACATTGAGTGACCGGTTCCTGCGGGAAGTGGATGCTGCTGCGGTGTATGTGAATGCTTCCACAAGGTTTACGGATGGTGGTGTGTTTGGATTAGGAGCGGAAATTGGTATTTCCACGCAGAAGTTGCATGCGCGGGGGCCTTTTGCTTTGGAGAAACTGGTGACGGAGAAATGGGTGGTGTATGGGGATGGACAGGTGAGGTGAAATACAGACAGCCTAAAAACAACTATAAGAAAACGCCTCTCCGGCCTCTACTACCGGAGAGGCGTTTTCTTATAGCATACCCAATGCCCTCTTTTTCCCTTCAATTATTTCCAATAAACCTTCCGGGAAGCCAACTCTATCCAAAAACTTCGCAGCTTCCTGTGCTCTTCTGATGCATGTAGGATCAGTTTCGAGTATAGCAGGACCTGAACCTAAGTCTCTGTATACCGGCAGACTATAGTAATCTGCTTCTTCGTTTTCTATAACTTCTGACATAATAATTAAGTTTTGTGTTAGCAATACTATTTTATAATTCCTAAAAATGCTTCGTAGTTAATGCCTGATCTAAATGGCATCCAATTCTTCTCTTTATAACCATACACACTAAACAACTTCTCTATTTCCGGCAAGTGAGCATTTATGCCCATTTGATAAAGCCTTGTTTTAGCAGGTGTGCGCCCTATTGCATGAACAGGCAACAACCCTCCATTCCTTTTAACATACGCTATTATTGTAGATGCAACTGTGGCAAGGATCTTATCCTTGTCTTTATTATTTGAGACAGTAGTATCATCTATCAATCCATCTTCTTCATTCCAATCTCCAAATGCTATGTTTACCACCGGGGTTCCATTTAGCGTTGATAAAAATGGCATCGTATCATAACGAACTGCTTTTTTTATTACCCCCTTTGGGCCTATACTTTCAAATGTAAAATGCTTATGCTCCTGATCAGCATTAAACGCATACTTATCTAAATTCATCTTTCATTTTTGGTTAAACAAACAATGCCTGCAACTTATATTAATCATTTCAGATTACAATCAAGGCAGTATTTGAGTTAACAAAAACACGCGTAAATCAGGGCATTTTTTTGTTGCAATATCCGTTTTACGATATACTGTTTTTCTTGCTGGCATTATCATACAAACAAAGTATCTCAACCAACCTCTTCTAAAAGTGATAATATATCACTTTTAACAAAAACCGCTCTTTGGGGCCTCTTCAAAATAAAAAAACCTCCCTGGATTTACCAGGGAGGTACATTCGACGCCGAGCGTCACAGTTTTCTTTTGTGGAGCAACCCGGTTAGGCGATACTAACCGAAGGTTTCCACGAATATCCTGTAGATTGCATGAATACCTCCTTTTCTTTGATGAGTATTAAATCTACGACTTTTTCCATCGGCAGCTCTAAAAGATTTGTTAAATTATATATTGTTTATTTACATAATGCAAGATCAAAAAGTACAACTAATTCCTGTAATTGTCCATTGATCACCGATTGTTACTGCACTACTTTTACATCCTATTCTCCTATCAAAAATATTTAGTGACAGTTGTAGGTTAACAATCGGGGGCCGTTTTCTATCGGCCCCTTTTTTTATTGCAATAGAACAAGCTTACGCTTATTGAATGCGTATTGCTTGTATATCTTTGACCTATCAAGCTATTCGTTAACCCCATAAAAACTTTCACATATTTATTCCCTCATCTTAAAAATTAATCTCCAATGAAGAAATTGTTTCATTCGGCTATTGCCCTTAGCCTGTTTTTTGTTAGCTGTCAAAAAGATGGCAGCTCCCCTTCAACCCCTCCCGAAGCCGAAAAATTCCCCGTTAGGTTTTCTGTTACTGATTTTGACCGTCAGGTCACCGATCTCGATTCCAGGAAGGCAGGAGGCCAGGACCTGAGTAACGCCCGGGATTCTTTAAGCAACGCTATCCAACATCTGCGTTATATAGCATATAACAGTAGCGGAATCCTTGTCAGTACTAAATACCAGACGCCGGCTGATAATAATGTAGACTTTGGGAACATCTCGGATTCATTGCCTGCCGGCACGTATATTATTATATTTGTAGGCTCATCTGCTCCTGCAAAATTCTTTTATTCAGCCAGCGATTTCGGACAGGCAAGGTTGGATTTCAAGGATGACAATGGACAATTATTGAAGATCCCGGACACTTACTACAAACGGGTGATAATAACGTTAGGTACCAATGGTAATCTGCCGGATTCAAGTGTAACGCTCCAGCGCATCATCAGCAGTATTGAAGTGCATGTTGCGGATGCCCAGCCTGCTGATAGTATTAATATTACAGTATCACATCAGGCTTCCAGGTTCTTTTTTCACAATGATCAGACTTCAGATGGGTATGATATCAGATACCTCAGCAGAAAAGATGCAAATACCTATGGTGAGTATGTACTTTTCACAGAGATCCCTTCTACTGTGATCATTACAGCACTTGACCGTACCACAGGAGCAGCCCGCATCAAAACAGTTTACAACGTAAGCTGCTACAGGAATAAAAAGACCATTTTATCAGGGAATATGTTTTCCAGTGATGCCTCCGGCTTTAAGATCAGTGTAAATGATCAGTGGGATGACAATGGTGATCCGATACCTTTCTAATAAAAAAGCCCGCATACAATGTATGCGGGCTTTTTCCTATTGTAGTTTTGTTACGACTAAATCATCGTAATAAATGTAACCTTCAGTGGAAGACATCCAGTAAGATTGGCTACCACCCCGGAAAGTGTGGAAAGACATGTTCTTTATCAGCCTTTGCGCATCGTTGGTGGTCCAGCGCATGGCCCTGTCCAGCACAGTAGTACCATTAATAATGATCCTGGCGCGGCCGTTAGTGCTGGAGCCGGTATTGCTCTTGGCATACATGGTCACGCTGTAAGTGGTGCCTTTACTCAGGCTGCCGGAAGAAGGATAGGACACGCCGAAGTTATCGCCGTACTGACCACCCTGATCACGATGGTACACATAAGGGTGGAAATAAATACGGCCGTTGTTGTTATACCACATCAACCGTAAACTGCCACCATTCCCATCTGTTCCCGGATCTCCGCCGGTATTCCCTTCCCCAATCAGGAAACCAAAACCAACCTTACCACCCCGGCTCCAGTCGAATGCACTGTGGAAACGGATAGTGAAGGATAACTGGTATTCAGATCCATCAGAGATATCCGTGTTGCTGATCAATCCACCAGCACCGGAAAGCGCATTGGGCAGCAGCGTTACACGAAGATTACCGTTTGAGATCATGGTGCGGGAGGCATTCCACCCGCTTGCGTTTCCAAAGTCCGCAGCCGCCTGTGCCTGCGTGTATTGGTTACCGTGTGTGTAACTGTTCCAGTTCTCAGAGAAAGAACTGTTAATAGCAGCGATGCCTACCGCGGCAGAGAGGGTATTGTCCAGCTGAACCGGAGCCTCTTCCTCTACTGCTGGTTTAGAACAGGCAGACATTAAAAGACAGATGGATACGATGCATGTACCCGTAAAGCGCATTTTTTTCATAGTTTGTTTTCATTAACGTGATTAAATCAAAAAGAAAATTTTTCCCAGCCGCCAATGGTGGGGCGGGTGCAGGTCATGGCCTGAACACCGTTTTCGCTGGATATATAGAAGCTGTTATTTCCTCTTAAAGAAAAAGTGCCGTCTGCATTAGACACCCAATCGAATTTTTCCCAATCGCCGATAGTAGCCCTGCTACAGGTGATGGCGCTAACGCCATTCTCTGAGGACACGTACTTATTAATGCTCCTTAAAGCCACTTTACCGCCACCGGCATCTACTACCGTGAACTGTTCCCAACCCTGGGCGGTGGGGCGATTGCATAACATGGCCTGTACGCCATTTTCCCCGCTTACGAAGAGATTGTTATTTCCCCTGATGGAGATCGTTGCGCTAATGGGTGCATTGTTTGGCGTGCTAACAATATTATACACCCGTACATAATCTACGAGCATGCTGGCAGGCAGGGCATTATCGTTGATCGTTTGCCCGGGCAGGTTCCCTCCCACTGCTACGTTGAGGAGCAGGAAGAAGTTCTTGTGAAATTCATCTGTGCCGTTGATGTTGTTAAGTATGTTGGCTGTGTGGAATTGTACACCGTCCACAAACCACCTGATGGAGCTGGGGTCCCACTCTACTGCATACACATGAAAATTGGTGGGCGAAGTGGTGGTGTTGCCGCCATAATAAGTATAAGCATTGTTAAACCAGTGAATAGTACCTAACACGGTGTTACCGGTATTCACATGCTCCATGATGTCTATTTCCCCGCATTTAGGCCAGCCTACATTGGGGTCGCCAATATTGCTGCCCAGCATCCAGAAAGCAGGCCATAAGCCCTGCACTGCGGGGAGTTTGATATTGGCTTCTATGCGGCCGTATTTCTGGGAGAACTTCCCGTTGGTGTTGATGCGGCCTGAAGTATAAGGTTTGCCGCCTACACTTTGCTTGCGGGCAGTGATCACGAGGTTACCATTGCTAACGCTTACGTTGGCCGTCTGGTAATACTGCTGCTCATTATTTACATTAAGATTCCCGTTCTCATACCCCCATTTGGCGGTATTGAGGCTGGTACCATCAAATTCATCCGACCATACCAGTTGCAGTGCCTGCCCGGGTAAGATGGCCTGTTTATTATCCAGTTGAATGGATGCCTGTTCTGTGGATGATGTGTGCGTGTCTTTTTTACACCCTGCTGTAAGCAGTAAGGTTACCAGCATAGTAGTAGCTGGCAAAAATAAGGATTGAAGCTTCATAGTTTTTCTTTAACGTGTGAAATGAATACGGGTTTTAATGCTCTCTATGTTCTTGGGCAACAGGGTCAAATATCCCCAATAATTACAGCAGACGGTATTCCAGGAGTACGTCAATTCTACGTCAGCTTTTTCTATCTGCCTGTAAATCAATCTGCATTTATTACACCACACCTACTTCAACCTGATTTCTTTATTTTTAGTGAAACGTTATGAATGAAAAGCCTTGTATTGTTTGTGCTGCCCATGCTGATGGCAGCCATTACCCAGGCGCGTCAGCTGATAGGCGCCCCAGCTATACTTCATTATACCAAACAGCAATATGCCGGGAGCGGCCAAACCTGGGATGTGGACATGGACCGCCATGGCATCCTCTATTTTGCCAATAACGAAGGATTGCTAACTTTTAACGGCCAGCGCTGGAAGATACTGCCCGTGCCTAATCATACCACATTACGCTCCGTAAGGGTGGGAAAAGACGGGCGGATCTATATTGGCGCGCAGGATGATTTCGGGTACTATCTCCCGGATGAAAACGGCCTGCTGCAGTATACCTCACTCAAGTCCCTGATCCCTGCTGCAGAGCGGGAATTTGCAGACGTCTGGAACATTGTACTGTATGATAATGCCGTGTTCTTCCGCAGCAATAACAAGATCTTTGCTTACAGGGATAATACAGTACGCGTTTACCCGGCTTCAGGAGAATGGCGGTTGCTGTGCAGCACTCCCCAGGGATTATATGCGCAGGATGCCCGGGATGGATTGATGCAGTTTGTGGATGGCAACTGGCGTACCATTATGGCATTTCCTAAGATGCTGATCAACGCCGTACTGGAAGGAAAGAATGATACGCTGCTACTGTTTACGTTTAAGAACGGGATCTATAAATTACATGCACAACAACTCTTCCCTTACACTACTGCGGCAGACGAAGCCCTTAAAGCAGATCGTATCTATTGCGCCAAAGAATGGGATAATGACCAGTTACTGATAGGCACTGCAGAAGGAGGTTGTTACATCCTCCACAAGGAAACCGGTGCCGTGATACAACGGTTCAGCATCCGGGAAGGCCTTCAGCATAACAGTGTGCGCAGGATCTTTTCAGATAACGGCCATAACATCTGGCTGGCACTGGATAACGGTATTGATATGATCCGGTATAATTCCGCCATCAAGCAGATCTATCCGGACCAGCATCAATACCTGACCACTTATGCTGCCAAAGTATTTAACAGGCAATTGTACATTGGCACTTCAGACGGATTATTTGTTACCCCGCTGCAGGATCATCAGGAGGACCTCAGCTTCCAGGAGAATCAATTCCGGAAAGTGGAACATTCCGCCGGGCAGGTATGGAGCCTGGCAACGGTAGGAGAACAACTTTTAATGACCCATCATGAAGGCGCTTTCCGCATCAATGGCCCTGCGGCTTACCCGCTGCTGAAAGACATTGGCTGTTGGTTATTCCTGCCACAGCAGGCGCGTACACTGATTGGTTGTTACAATGGACTGCGAACGATGGGTCCAGATCTTTCACCTGTAAGACAGGTGAACCTGCTTACTGAATCTCTGCGTTTCCTTACCGCAGAACAGGATAGTGTGGTGTGGGCCTCCCATCCTTACCGGGGTGTATACAGGATGCTGGTAAAAGATACTACCCTGCAGTACACCTTGTTCACCCGGCAACACGGGCTGCCTTCAAACTATCGGAACTTCGTGTTCCGGATACGCGGAAGAATGGTGGTAGCCACCCAGGCCGGTGTTTATGAATTCGATCCCATTCGCCAGACATTTGTTCCCTCTTCCTGGTTATTCCCCATTCTCGGCAATACCCCTGTTAAATACCTCACAGAAGATGCCACCGGTAATATCTGGTTCGTATCAGGGAAAACACCGGGTGTGGTGGACTTTCATCAACCATCCTTACAAAAGCCCTACAGCATTGTGCATTTTCCAGAGTTAAAAGGTTTGATCGTAAGCGGGTTTGAATGCATCTACCCGTATAATGAAGAGAACATTTTTATAGGGGGCGAAAAGGGCATGTATCATATCAATTACAAAAAATACAAACAGCCCAAAACGAACCCGGTAGTAATGATCAGCCAGGTGAATGCGCAGGACAGCCTTCTGTTCAACGGATACCTGCCTGCTTCTGCCACCATGATGAAAAGGCTGCCGCATACATTTGCCAGTTTTCATTTTGAATATGCCTCTCCCTCTTTCGGGAACAGCATGGAGTTTAGTTATAAACTGGAAGGGTTTGACGGGAACTGGAGTGAATGGAGCCCCCGCACGGAGAAAGATTACACCAACCTGTCTTATGGAAAATATGCCTTTTCGGTAAAGGCCAGGGATAACTTAGGAAATATTTCAAACACGATGAGTTATGCCTTCCATATCCTTCCAGCCTGGTACCAGACCACACTGGCGAAAGCCATTACGGTAGTGCTGGCATTGATCCTGATCTGGCTGCTGTTTGTGACGCAGCAGCAAAAACATAATAAGGCACAGCAACAACTGATCCTGCATCATGAATATGAAAAGGAACAAAAGGAAAAACAGCTGATCCGTTTGCAGCATGATAAACTGGCGGCGGACATACAATTCAAGAACAAAGAACTGGCTATTACCACCATGCATCTTGTACAACGGGGTAAGCTATTGTTCAACATACGGGAGGAACTGTTACAGACCATTCAGAAGATCACACCTTCTCCCCTGTCCACTTTCAAAAAAGTATTACGCCTGTTTGAAGAAGCGGAAGAAAACGCGGAAGACTGGGAACAGTTCGCCCGGCATTTTGATGAAGTGCATAACAATTTCCTGTTCACACTGAAGCAGCGATGCAGCGATCTGAGTACTACGGACATGAAGCTTTGTGCTTATCTGCGGATCAATCTCACTACGAAGGAGATTGCGCAGTCGCTGGGCATTTCTGTGAGAGGGGTTGAAACAAGCCGGTACCGGTTAAGGAAGAAGCTGGAAGTACCGGCAGATGTTTCTTTGTATGATTTTTTACTTTCGATCACTTCTTCAATGCCGTAACATTGTATTGGAAGGGTTGTACCCAAACTGTTTCTTAAAAGCAAAAGAGAAATGCGAAAGGTTTTCAAAACCTACTTCGAAATATACATCAGAAGGTCTTCTTTTTTGTTCAAAGATCTGGTGATGCGCCAGCTCCAGCCGTTTCTGGGTCAGCCATTTTTGAGGAGTGGTGTTGAAGGATCTTTTAAAGTCCCTTTTGAAAGTCGTAAGGCTCCTGCCTGTTAAATAACTGAACTTCTCCATGGGCATATTGAACATATAGTTCTTCTCCATAAAATCTGCCAGGTCTATTTTGCCGGGCTCTTCAAAATGGCTCAGGATAACATCAGCCGTTTTATCAATGGTACGCAGGATGGAAATGGCTTCTTCTACTTTACCTGTAACAATATCTGCCGGTAATTCTTCTGACATGGTGAAATAAGGCAGCATGGAACCAAACAAACTATCCAGTAAAGGATGCTGATCTAAAACCCTGATCCTTGGTATCTCCTGCTCCTGTGCAGGCGTGACAGGATGTGATGCATAATACTTCCTCAATACTTCCGGTGGGAAATAAACAGAGGCGGCCTTATAGGGTTCTCCATTCAGCGGAGATTTAGTGATCATGGCTAAAGTATTGCGTGGGAACAGGATCGTATCTCCCCCATGCAAAACATAGGAGCTGTCCGCCATGATCAGTTTCATTTCACCCGAGACGATCCTTAACAAGGTGTGCTCTTTCACCAACATTTCCTTACTGTAGTACTTCTCTATAACAACAGAGAAAAACACTTTTCCGGTGGACAACAATTGCGGCTCTTCCATTCTCTAAAATTAAAGAAAATTGTTGGTGCGGCTCTCAGTTCCCCGCACCAACAACTTGCGTTATGCTTTCAGCATTTGCTCACTTAAGGTCCAAAGTCTTTCTGCAGCTTCCGGATCAACCGCATATTCCATCACACCGGCAAATCTTGCTGAAGCGCCGACATTTAAATTAATGGCGACGTCTGAAACCATTAGCGGAGAAACATCGTTATCCTCGCAATAGAGGCCACCGAGATCGTTGAGCTGAGGGCTTGTTGCGCACCATACACTGGTAGACGCGCCCTGCGCTATTGTTTTGAGCCCTCTTGATGCATCGAGGATGGGTTTACCGTTTTCATCTATCACACCTGCTGCCAGTAATTCTTCTTTTGTAAGATGTACGGCCAATCCCGTACCCAGGATACTGCCCGGGTGCAAGGAGAAGGCACGGATGCCTTCCTTCCTGCCGCGCTTATCTAATTCCAGCGCAAAAAGGATGTTAGCTGTTTTCGACTGGCCATAAGCAGCCCAGCGGTCGTATTCCCTGTTCTCGAAGTTAATATCCTCTAATACAACCGGGGAATAGCGGTGGCCACGCGATGATACGGAGATCACCCTGGCACCGTTTGCCTGTTGCAAGGCTGGCCAGAGCTTTTTCACCAGCTGGAAGTGGCCGAGGTGATTAGTGGCGAACTGGGTTTCGTAACCGCGGGCATCCAGTGTGAAGGGGTTGGCCATGATACCGGCACTGTTCACGAGGATGTGCAGGGGGCGTTTGGAGGCGAGAAAACGGTCTGCGAAGGCGTCTATGGAAGCCGGGTTTAGCAGGTCCAGTTCTTCGATCTCTGCATCAATGCCTTTTAAGGTTGTGGCAGCCTTGTTTAGATCGCGTGCAGGGACGATGACCTGGGCACCGGCATTCCTTAACACTCTTGCGGTTTCCAGGCCGATACCGGAATATCCGCCGGTAACGATGGCTACTTTGCCTTTCAGATCTATTCCTTTGATGACATCTTCAGCGGTGGAAGCGGCGGTGAAGCCGGAGTTAATGGGTTCTTGTTCTTTTTTCATGGTACAAAGTTAGGGGGGCTATGGTTAGGGGAGTTTGTTTAAAGGGCCGAAGATTGTTTGTTTTAAGGGCCAAATTGGGAATTCAATGCAGCCCGAAGTGTAGGTGTCCCATACCAATCCCGTATCAATCCCGTAGCAATCCCGTATCCTTCCCGTATCCATCCCGTATCAAGGTGGGGTACCTGTCAAAAAAGCAGTACAGAACTGTCAAAAACACCAGTTCAAAAACAAATGGAGCCCGTCATAACAACGAACTCCATCATTTATAGTCAACCAATATACCAAGAAACTAAGAGGCCGATTCAAGGCCGTTAAAGGCTATTGCAAGGCCGATGCAAGGCCGTTAGAGGCTGTCACGAGGCCGTTAAAGGCCATTACAAGGCCAATACAAGGCCGTAAAAGGCTGTCACGAGCAATTATTGCATCCAATACACCTTCTTCTGCACCTGCGCCGTAGGATTATCCCCATTCGTCACCTTCTGCCAGTTCTCATGGTTATTCACATTCTCATCATCAGGATAAGGCAGCTTATTCACTACGGAAGGATTGTAAGTAGGATCCTTAGGCGTTAACCCTGTTCTCCGCACTGTAGCCCATGTCTCCGCCGGCTGGAACATCGTAGCCAGCCAGGATTGTGTAGCGATCTTCTTCAACGCATCCGCATCATTTGCACCGTTAAACAGCACAGCAGGATTGGTCAGGAACGCAGTCATCTGCCCGGCAGTAGGCGCCGTTGGCCTGGAAGCTGCCCAAATAGTAGAAAGCTGAGTATAAGCATACCAGAAATTCACAGAGGAAGTGATCCCTGCTTCATATTCTGTTTTAGCTTTCGCGATATCCTTAGCTACTCCCATTCCGCGCTGATAGATCTCTGCTTTCAGGAAATGAACATCTGCTTCTGTGACAATGAGGATAGGATAAAAAAGCCGGTCATATGCCATCAGGTAATTTACGCAGGCGAACTTATTAGCCGGGTCCGTGCCTATTCCTTTTCTTGCAGTACCATCGTCATAAGGGCGGCCACCTTCAGGCTGTGAGCCGTTCTGTGGTTGAGGTACCCATTTGTCCGCATTATTGGTCATGAAATACACATAACAGCGCGGATCATAGATGCCCGTGCCGGATGGATCATTGGAGGAAGACATCTGGCTCCACACGTTGCTGCTCATGCGGATGTTTGAAATAGATAACTCCCGGTAAGAATCCCATTTACTGGCCAGGGCACCGAGTATCTGTCCGTTGGAAGCTACGCGGTTAGGCCATAATCCAAAATTGTCCAGGTATAAACTGGCCAGGTTCTGGTTTCCCGGCAGGGGTTTATTACCGCCGATGATATCTGTGATGATACCTTCTGCCAGTACTTTTTCCTTATTGTATAATCTTACAGCATATCTCAAACGAAGTGCATTGGCGAACTTCTTCCATGCAGTATAATCACTGTTCAGGAATGTTTCTGAAGCCCCAAGGCTAACCTGCCCCGGATCTACTGCCAATCCATCAGCAGCAGCTTTCAGGTCTGCCAGCACACTTTTGTAAACGTCCGGCTGTGCGTCATAGGCCGGGCGGAAAAACTTAACGCCTTCTGTGTTGGCCAGTGAGGCCCCGCTGTATGGAATATCTCCGTAATAATCCAGCATGCGCAGTGTTTTATTGGCCATCAGTATGCTGGCCATATATTTGGCATTATTGAATGATTGCGGATTGGCCTGCTCTTCAATCTTTCTTAAGATGGTCTTGTACACGAGCAGGTCAGGGTAATACTGGCCCCAATAGGTTCCACTATAGTTCAGGTAGGGTGCTACCGTATTCTGGTATGCCTGCTGGTTAGTGATGGGATACAGTAAGCTCACATTGAGCGCATCGTCTCCATACTTACCCAGTGAAGAAACGAGGCCGTTGAACAGACCGCCTATGGATGCTGTATTTTCACTGGCATCCTTGTAGGGCGTATTGATCTCTTCATATCCTTTCTCACATGCACCTGCACCACACAATGCGCCGCAGACCAGTAAACTGTATATTGATTTTTGTATGATCTTCATGATTCAACAGTTTTTAAATTATAAAGCAGCTTTCACAGTAAAACCTAAAGACCTGATCCTTGGCATAGAGGAATATTCAATCCCCTGCATGTTACCAATACCATTCACCCCTTCAGGATTAAGTCCTTTGGGTATAGTGGTGAAGATGTAAAAGAGATCACGTCCTATCAGTGAAAGGCTCAGGCTTTGGAAGATCTTTGTTTGCTTTACTACATTAAATGGCACCTGGTAGGTTAATGCTACTTCTCTTAATTTCATCCAGCTATTATCAAATACAGATGCTGATCTTGGAACACCCAGGTGATTCCAGGAAGTATAGGTACCCAGGTAATACCAGGGAGGGCTTACCACATCTGTATTGGGTTTGCCGTCTGCGAACACGCCATCGAATATGATACCTGTATTACTGGTGGTTCCATCGGGATAGGTCAGAGGAAGCCCTCCGCCATTACGTTCTTTCACTGTTTCCTGTAACAGGCCATTACCCATAGCTGCAGCATATGAACCGAAGTACATATCGCCACCGAACTTACCATCTGCCAGGAAGTATAAGGAGATATTCTTATAACGGAAAGTGTTGGCAATACCACCTGTCATGAATGGTTGCGCGTTGCCTATCGGCACTTCATTGGGTGTTAATACCCATTGCGTTCCTGCTGCCTGCGGCTGGCCGTTCACCATATAGCTCAGCAACTGCTGGTTCTGTGGATTAACAGCCCTCTTCACTACCTTTTTACCATTCAGATAAGTGTAATCCTTGCCATAAATAGTTCCAAAGTTCTCTCCTACTTTCACGCGTTGAGAAACACCACTGCCGCCAAAGAAACTACCCAGTGTAAGACCATCGTTGCCCTCATCCAGTGACAATACTTTATTCTGTGCATGTGCCGCATTCAGTGAAATGCTCCAGGTAAAATCTTTAGTGCTTACCGGGCTGGCATTGATGATGAACTCAAGCCCTTTGTTCCCCAGAGATCCTCTGTTGAGCTGCACGGTGGTAAATCCGGATGATTGCGGCAAGCTGTTGGTGAGGATCTGGTTAAATGTTTTCATGGTGTACGCCGTTACCTCCACATTCACACGATTATTAAACATGCCCAGGTTTAATCCTATTTCATATTGCCGGCTTCTTTGTGGCTCAACACCCGGGAACTTTAAATTGGAGGGAAAAGTTTGTGCAGCCTGTCCATTGTATGCCACTGTGTTCAATACATTAAAGATGGAATAGGGATCTGTATCACTACCTGTTTCCGCATAAGAGAGGCTCAATTTACCGAAGCTCAGCCAGGGTAAAGCTTCCTGCATTTTTGCAATACCATCTGAAAATACATAGCTCAGGTTAACGGATGGGTAGAAGTATGAATTGCTGCCATCTGTTAAGGTAGAAGACCAGTCATTCCTGCCTGTTATTTGCAGGAAAAGATAGTTCTTGTAAGAGAGGTCCAGGAATCCGAATCCGGAGTTGATCTTCTTGGCATAACGCGTTTCCTGTGCCGGGTCTGGCGCATTGGCACCGTTGTTCAAAGCAAAAATGAAAGGACTGATGAAGTTACCATTCGTTTTGTTGCTCACTGTATAATCATTCCTGTAATAGGATTCCACACCTCCTGTGAGGCTTGCATTAAACTGTTTGCCCCAGAGATTGTCCTTGTACAACCTTACCATACCATTCAGGTTACGGCTCATGTTACGGGCACTTGCCTGCTTGTAAGCGCCGGTTGTTCCCTGGATGTTCTTAGGGTACTCCCTTACTTCCGTACCATCACTTGAATGGTCTATACTTCCCTGTGCGATCAATGTCAGGAAGTCTGTGAGATCTGCAGTTAGTTTGATCCCTCCTACTAACTGGTCACGATTGAATGTGGTGTTATTCTTATAGATATTCCAGTAGGAATTCTGCATATAAGAATAATAAGGGTATGGCGGAGAGCCTGCAGGGAAATTGCTGGAGTTACCTACATCACGCTGTGAACCATCCGGGAAGAAGTTATTCATCTTCTCCACTTCAGGACGGTAATCCCTGGTAGCTGCATAGGCAAGACCCGCCATAAAAGCACCGGCTCCTACGGGTGGTGTATTCAAACGGTTATAGTTAACGTAACTTCCGGTGATATCTGCCGAAAGCATTTTACTGATCTTGATGCTGGACCCGATGTTGAATATGTTGCTCTTGTAATTACTGTTCAGGATATTGGCCTTACTGTCGTCTCTTGTATAAGAAGCGCGGATAGTACCGAAATCACCACCGCCGGAAATGGATACATTATGCTGGTTCACATTACCGTCCGGGAAATAAGCTTTCCAGTTATTGGGTTGCGCAGAATAAGGCCTTTCCACACCATCATACCAGAGGACAGGCTGATTGTCGAACTTTGGCCCCCAGGATAATCCGCTGGGAAAAGAGAACACATCCCATGCCTGTGTGCTGTTATCATAAGGCAGCATACCGAATGCACCTGTTTTGTAATCACCTGCATTGTAGCTGCCGGAATAGGTGCCGATCTGGGTGCGCTTCCCTGCTCCATTTACAGGGAATTGTTTTCCCTGATCTGCTGTCCACATGGAACCTACCAGGCCAGATCCAAAATCATTCTGGAAGTCCAGGAACTCGTAAACTTTTGTAGCACGGCTGGAATAAGAATAATCTACACCAAGACCTTTTCTTTTCTCTCCTTTCTTACGGGTAACAAGGATCACACCATTTGCACCCCTCGCACCATATAGTGCCGCAGCAGCTGGTCCTTTTAATACGGTCACTGATTCGATATCTTCCGGGTTAATTAAATTAAGCCCCGTACCCCAGTCGTTATAACCGGAAATATCAGCACCCTGTTGCGTACCAACAGCACCACCGCCGCCATTATTTGCATTGTTATTCATGGGGTCATTATTAATGGCTACGCCATCAACAATAATGAGTGCGCGGTTATCACCGGTAAGTGTAGTATTACCACGGATCACGAGGCGGGCAGAACCGCCTTCAACTCCGCCGGAAGCCTGGCTGATATTCAGACCCGCCACTTTACCCATGAGCCCTTGTGCAATGGTAGGCGCCTGTGCGATCGTGAGGTCGCTCCCGTCTACTTTTTGTACTGCATAACCCAGCGAACGCGGGGAACGTTTGATACCCATCGCGGTTACTACTACTTCGCCCAACGCTTTTTCATCTGTTTCCAGCACCACTGTATAAGTTGTTTCGCCACTTACTTTTATTTCAGTACGCTTAAAACCAATAGCAGAAAATACCAGCACATCCCCTTCATTGGCTTCCAGCTGGAAATTGCCATTACCATCTGAGCTGGTACCTTTCGTAGTGCCTTTAATGGCTACGGTTACACCGGGAACAGGGCTGCCCGTAACATCTTTGATAGTACCGCGTACCTGTTTGAAATTGATATCTATGGAAAGACCAGGTTGTCCCTGGGTCATCATCACTGTCATGAGTTTATCTTTCCGCAATACAACCTGGCTGCCGATAGCTTCAAAATTGATATCGAAAGGATCAAATAAGCTGATGAACACCTTTTCCAGTGTTTCATCCTTTGCCAGTAAACTTACTTTCTCTTTTTCAGGAAGGGTATTGCGCGTATAAGAAAATTTTACGCCTGCTTTCAGGCTTATTTTCTGCAATACGGATTTAAAGGTTTCACGCTCCACAGTAAGTGAGATGCGTTTATCCAGAATGCCCTGCCCATTTGCAGGAGCGGCCTGTACCCCGAAGAATGCAAGGGTCAGGAAATAATGTATAACGGCTGCTTTCATAAAAAAAGAAGCTGAGTAGGTACACAATCCAATTTTCTTCATAACATAAAACTATTAAGCGTTAATAATAGGTGCGGGAGCACCTGATGGAATAGTACATAGGGATGCCCTTTCAAGAGCCGGCGCCCTGATTTTGGTTGTTAGTCCATACTTGTGGTTTAATTTCTTAAGTCTAGTTCGTTGCTGTTGTTAAAAAAAGTGCCCGATCCTGTCTTTAAACACTAAATTCTTAGCGGCATCCTTTACCTTTTAACGTTATGCCATAGCCGCTGAAGCTGTATGACGCGTCCACTGTTCTTGTAATAACTTTTAAAATTTCTTCGAGGCTTTCATCACCTAATGATATTGTTATAAAGCAGCCTGCAAAAGTATCTGCATTATACTGTATGGGGATAGCATACATTTTCTCCAGGGTTTTTATAACAGAGTCCAGCGGGGCATCTTCAAAGCTGTAACTGCTCACTTTTTCCAGCCCTGCTGCAATTGGTAATTTATCTGTAAATGTTTCTGTGATGAGTTCTTTATTAAGTCCTGAATACCTGCATACCTGCTGTGGCAGTACGATCTTTGCCGCAGATACTTCCAGGTCCTGCCCTTTCAGGTAAACGGATACTTTCCCTGTTTTAACGGCCACTGATTCCTGGTTGCCGGATGCCGTTACTTTAAAACTGGTGCCCAGCACTTTTACGACCACATTCTCTGTATAGATATAGAAGGGTTGTTCCGGGTTTTTAGCAACGTCGAAGAATGCTTCTCCGGATAAGGTCACTTCCCGTTTGCTGCCATTCATCAGTAAATTATAGGAGATCCTGGCGCCCTTTGCCAGCACTACTTTGGAGCCATCCGGCAGGAAGAGCAGTTCATCTTCTTTATTGCCATTATAACGGATCACATCTGCAGTGTGATCTGCTTTTTTGCCGGCAGCACCGGTGATGGTGTTCTCTCCTGTAGAAAGTAAGAAGGTTGTCAGTGCAATGATACCTGTAACAACGGCTGCTGCCATG
Source organism: Chitinophaga sp. SYP-B3965 (assembly GCF_009647655.1). Classification (GTDB taxonomy): domain Bacteria; phylum Bacteroidota; class Bacteroidia; order Chitinophagales; family Chitinophagaceae; genus Chitinophaga. The sequence goes on from NZ_WJFD01000001.1 coordinate 1,612,801, forward strand.
TACCAGTATTTTGCCGGTGATTTCTTTTTACGGACGGGGGTTATCTCTTCCCGGATATGATCCAGCATCTGCTCCAGCTGCACATCACTGATGTCCTGCTGCCCTTCTTCTTCCGCCAGCCTCATTTCCAGGAGGAAATGTTTTGCTTCTTCCAGCAGCCATGCATGCTCAGCATCCCTCGCAGCCCATTCCAGCCAGTAGCCGGCATAGGGGCTTTGCGGATTCATAACCCAGTCTACAAACCGGTTATCCAGCAATAATGCATGTATCTTTTCTTCCTGCTGATCCATGGGAATAGCGATGTCTATATAAGGTAATGTCCGTTTCCTTACATATATACTCACTTTTGGAGAAGTATTTTTAATCTTTTTTAGAACGGGGGGTATATTCTTTCCGTAAGGCCTTCAGGGCGCGCTGCATGAGGTTCAATACAGACTGGTAGTTCATACTCATCAGTTCTGCAATGCGTTCGTAGGAGATATTATGATAAAAGCGGAGGTACACGGCTTCCTGCTGCCGTTTGGGTAGTTTATACAGTAATTGTTTCAGGGTCTGCCGGTTCTCTGCTTCTGTTTCCCTGGCGGTGATAGTTAACTCTACATATTCTTCCAGCAGGCTGTCTGAGGCCAGGCGCAGTTCACTTTCACTTATAAAGGAGTGCCGTGCATGCGCTTTGGATAATTTATTACGCAAAGCCCTGAAAAGATAGAATTTAGGATGAGAAGTGTCTGCGAGGTTCTCCCGGTTGCGCCAGATCTCCAGGAAGAGGTCCTGGATGCAGTCTTTGATCAGGTCCAGGTCATGGGTTAGCTTTAATCCATAGCGTACGAGGGACCTTACGTGGGCCCTGTAAATTGCTTCCAGGGCAGCTGGATCACCGCCTTTCATGCGGCTCCATTCTATATCGTGTTCACTGGAGATCAATAATTAACGTTTAGCAATACAATTTATAGCTTTCCTTATATCCAACCAAATAGTAAAATACCCGGCACTACTCTTTTATTACCTTTACCTCCTTCGGTGCTTTAATTTCCGAACGTAAGCAGGACTCTCATTAATAAGGTATTGATTCCAGTTTCACCGGGCCTAACAAACCGGCAGATTGATACTTGCTTGCTGGCGTGTACGGGTTTACGTTAGACCAGTATTTTCTTTCTGTTGCGGGTAGTTTACTGTCTCCTATGAGACCGTTCACCCATGTGTTCACCACTTCTACTTCCAGTTTATTGTCACCATTCTTTAAGATACCAGTTACTTCTACTTTCCATGGAGCAGTCCAGAGCGTGCCCAGGTCTACGCCGTTCAGTTTTACTTTAGCCATTACCATTACGGAGCCAAGGTTGATGAAGTAGCGTTCTTTACCAATGGCGGGTGCTGAAAATGTTTTTGTATAATATGCGGTGCCGGAGAAGTTCTTTATTTGTTCATCGGGATGTTTGCTCCAGTCTGTTAAGGTTTCGAATGTATAGGTGGAATTAAACTTCACCTGCCATGCGTTACTCAATTCCTGTAATACTTGAGGTTGCGGGAAGTTACTGCGGCGAACGCGCAAAGGATCAGGTATGAATTTTTTTCGGAAAACGATAAAGGCACTCTCGTATGCTTCCAGTTGCAACGGTACGGTAGTGCCCATAAACTTAAGATTAAACTCTGGCAGGTCTCTTATTTTTCCTGTAACCGGATCCCACAGTTCTGGTTGCTTATCTTCCATACGGAAAGTAGGAGAAATTTTTACTGTCTGATCTGTTTGGTTGGTGAGGAAATAATAATCTGCGTCTTTCGCGGTGCGGTGTGCATATAATACATTGGGATTAGCCAGACTTACGTCTGGTAGCAGGCGAATGTGCATGGCGTTCTTACCATCGATTATACCCTTTCCGGATACTACATTCGGCAGCTTCCACATCGCTGCTGCCAGCTTCCTCACTTCTTCATCAGCTTTAGGAAAATTCTGCAAACTGGGAGAACGTTTTGGCGCAGGCCCCAGGATCGCACCACCTTGTTTCGCCAGATCATACAACTTCTGTAATAATTCCGGGCGCATGGTTTCCAGTTGTGGCAATACCAGTAAACGATAACGCATGCCATCCGGTAATACGAACCAGCCATCCTTTACACTCAGCCTTTGGAGGATCACTTCTGCGTTGATATAATCGTAAGAATAACCCTGCGGTATTTCAGGGTCTCTGACACCCGTCATTTTAGGTGCATCTTCTCCAATAAAATAAGCAATATCATTCACTGGTTTTCCCTGCTGCAAAATGAAATTACACCTGCGGAGATAATCTACAAATGCTTTACCCTGGTAGAACCAGGTATTCTTGCGGTTGAATTCTGTTCCAAAACCTACGTTCACACCGGGGTTGCGGTCTTCATAAGGCTGATGGATGAATACATGCAATAAGGTATGATTGATCCCTTCTGTGAAGGACCAGTCGCCCCGCTTTTTGAGGAGTGCCGGATAACGTACATAGGCCTGTCCGCCGGAAGTAAAAGATTCTGCAGCTACTTTGTTCTTGCCGTAAATATGTGCAGCAGAAGATGCTGCCCGGCATTCAATATTACCCAATGTGCCTTCATTCCAGAATTCGCCGCCCACCTCATCAGATTGCCCGCCATATTTGAGGAATTCAGATGGGAAACCCCAGTGGCCATAATTCTCCAGCCATAGCCGCATTCCATCTTTGTGGCTGGCATCTCTCAAACCGGCTACATATTCATAGGCCACACGGTCTGCAATCAGCCTGCGCAGATCCCAGAGGAAGCGGTCACTCTGATCTGGTGTACCTACTACCCTGCCGGAAAGAACAGGCAGCCAGGGTAAGGGATCGTAGCCGTATTGTTTTTTAAAGGCCTTCTCCATACCATCTGTCCAGTTCTGGGAACCAGTTTCGTAACTATCTGCTACCACCCATTTCAGGGAAGTGCGTTCAGCTGCGGGAATGCTTTTATAGATCTTACCAATAAATTCATCGTAATGATGTTGTATCGGAACACGATTGATCTTATCTACTTCCAGGCCAGCTCCTTCCGGAGAGGCGGGTGCGTTTGTTACGCCTGTGGTAAGCATGCCATACCGTACAACAATCCAGTTGCCTGCAGGTACATTCCAGCGGAGGATACCGTCTTTCCCTAAATATTGCGTGATGTTCTTTATCTGTGCGGGAACAACTGCCAGCGTTGTATCTGTGGCAGTGGGATGTTGCGGCCATTGGTATTCATTCCACAGTGGTAATGGTTGCTGAAACATTTTAGCCAGCTGCTTTTCCTCATACCTTTCAATACGTGGAGCTTTGTAAAGGACGATGGCCGCGAGCCCTGTCTTCGAATGCTGTTTAAAAGTGACGCGGAACGTTTTACCTCTAACAGGCGGAAAAGAAACGCTGAAGGGTGCAAATGGTTTAAAACCTACATTCAGGCTGGGATTAGTACGATCCACCTGGAACTTTGTAATAGTGCGGTAATCGTTCCCTTCTTTCACTTGTAATTCCACTGCTGCCCTGAAGGGTTTATGCATATAAAGCACAAGGCTCCTGGCCGTATTTTCTGCTGCCAGGTCCAGATCAATATGCATATCGGTTGAAAGCGTATCTGTATTAAGCACTATGAATTCCAGCTCATCTTCTGCAGGAGCAGGGTAAGCGAGCACTGCTACATCCTGAAAGTCTCCTTTCAATTTTTGTGATAACTGCTGCGGGCCTTTTACCATCACTTCCTCTCCCGCAAGATACCGCATGGATTGAGAAGGTTTGATCCATGGCCCGCCGCTCTGGCTCCATCCCGGACTGTTAAACAATCCTATCTGCAAACCTTTTTCGCTGGCAGTGCGGATAGCCGTACGCGTTACTTTCCACCATTCATCGGAGAACAGTTTCACTTTGCCGTAAGGAACTTCTTTTTCATTGTAGCCGATATTACCGATGAAAACACGGCCAACACCAATATCCGCCATCGCTGCGAGGTCCTTTTTCGCACCCTCTTCACTGATGTTATCACTCATCCAGTACCAGTACATGCTTAGTTTAGTACTATCAGGCGGTGTGGCGAAACCTTTCTGTACAGCGGTTTGCTGTGCAAATACAGGAATGGAGCAGACGCAGAACAGGATCAGTAAATATCTCATATCCCCGTAAAATAAGGAGAATATCGGCTCATAGCATCCTGTACCGTCCTACTTTACTTCCATTTCAAAAAAGGCGAGGGAAATATCACTGTAATGTTTAGGGAGTTTGGAGGTATCATCCGGTGTAAATACACCGAGGAATGTAAAACCGCAGTGGGTGTAATACTCGATGAGGCGATCGTTATCTCCCCAGGTGTCCATGCGGATATAAGTATTGCCGGTTTCCTTTACATGCTCCTTAGCCCAGGTTACAATCGCTTTCACATAACCGCTGCCCCGGAATGCAGGGTTGGTAACAATGCGGTGAATATAGATAGCTTTCCCATGGCCACGGGCGCCCCAGATGAAGGGATCACTGTAGGCAATCATAAAAACGCAGGCGATCACACCATTCTCCAGGATCTTCCATTGCCGGCCTTCCTTTATCTCTATTTCCACCATGGGTTTGTCGAACGGCTTCCAGTGTTTATGAAAAACAGTCTTTTGAAAAGCGACAGCTTCATCATACAGCCGGAATATTTCCGCCAGGTCTTTTTCGGTGCTTTGAATGATCTCCATGATGCAAAACAAAGGAAAATTTACCGGATCAGCGTAATAGTGCCCTGCCTGCTGAACAACTTTCCTTTATAATCCACGCCCTGTACCATCCACACATAAGTGCCGGAAGCGGCGGGTTGTCCTTTCAGGCTGCCATCCCATTGATCAGAGAGTGAAGTGGTGGCGAATACTTCCTGTCCCCACCTGTCCCACACGCGGAAGAAATCCAGTTTAGGAACACCGGGTGCAATGACACGGAAGTAATCATTCATGCCATCATTGTTGGGCGTAAAACCCGTAGGCACATAGAACTCAGGGCCTGCATATACCTTCACATTCATGGTATCAATATCCTGGCAGCCTTCCGGAGAAGTAACCACGAGGCGGAAGTTTTGATCTTTCTGCAATATTGCCACCGGGTCCGGCAGATGCGGATCACTGAGGCCCAGCGCTGGTTCCCAGGTATAGGTAAGCCCTGTGCCTGCTGCTATTCCATTCATTTGCAGCGGCTGATCACGGGCAATCAATGTATCTCTTCCTGCATATACTTTTAAGTCAAGTACTTCCACCGGTGTTTCAATGGGTTTTGCTGCGCAGCCCAGATCGCTCACGGCGTGTAGCCGTGCAAGATACTTCCCTCCTGCTGCATAGCGGTAACTGAGATTTCGCTGTGTGCTGTTATCACCATTGCCCAGGTCCCAATACCATTTATGCACAAGTACATTGGGTGTTTCATTGGTGCCGGTGAATACATTCAGCTCTCCCAGGCAGGCATTCCTGCCCGTAGCAGAAATAACCGGCTGTTCTGCTATCTGTACCTGCGTACCACCTGTTGCACTGCAACCTTCTTTAGAGGTAACGGTCAGCTGTACATTGTAAAATCCGGGAGCTGTATAAGGTGCAATAGGATCTTTTACGGTAGAGGTTACGCCACCGCCCCAATCCCAATACCACTTTTCCAGTGTGCCTACGGCAACAGTGGTTCCATCTTTCACCTGCAACGGTGTGCCCAGGCAAAGAATGGGCGGTTCAAAGTCCACAACGGGATAAGAACCAATGGTCACGGGGGCTTTGAGCGTATCTGAAATACAGCCGCTGTTATCTTCGATCACCAGTTTCACTTCATAATGACCGGCTTTGGGATACACATGCGGCGGCGGTTGTAATGCGGTGGAAAGTGTACCATCTCCCAGGTCCCACCAGCGGCGGGTGATCACACCGAAGGAGCTGGAATTATCATTTAAATTCACTGCCGTACCATCGCACAGGATCTGCTGGGCATCAAAGCGGAACTCAGGGCGCAGGGCAGCGCAGAATTGCTGCACGTTGGAGGAACCACCGGTGGAACCGGCAAAACCCCAGTACACGAGGGGATCTCCGCCGAAGATATCTGTCACCAGGTCTTTCTGGATCGTGAGCCGTACCTGGCCGTCCACACTCACTTCCAGCTCATGCGTAACAGCATCCCATTTAATACGGAATAAGTGCCAGTTGCAGTCTTCTATGTTCTCCTGCCCGTCTATCAGCATCACAGGTCCGGCCAGGTTGCCGCTGCTGGCATGGTCGGACAAGCCATTCATCTGGATGGCCAGGTGATCATAACCCGGATCACTTTCATCATTGTTCTGATAAGTATCAATTAACACACCGAGAGAAGGGCTGATGCCTTTAAAACCAAGGCCCTGCCCGGTGGCGCCAAGGTTGGTGCCTTTTGTTTGCAGGATAAAGCCGATGCCGTCCGCGCCCGTGCCGTCCTTGCAACCAAGGTTTATATCAAATACGTAATTGAAAGACTGGGTGAGATCTGCTTTGTTCTTATTCCATACCGTGCCGCTCATGTTCTGCGCGTCTGGTGTAAGCACATAACAGTTGCACGTCCGTTGTGTAGCGGCGCCATTAAGTATGTAAGGTTGTTGTGATGGCTGTGCGTTAACTATTCCCAATAGGCATAGTATGCTGCTACACAGGCATAAAAGTCTTTTCATGGGAGGAATAGTTGGAACGTGCTGGCAAAATAATACTTCTGGGTGTATTATCCTATTAAAACGGGATCAACGTATCTTTGGCGGGAAGAAAAGAAACCAACAGCATTAGTATGGAATTGACGTACGAATCAACCTATCAGGCAGCCACAAAGGTCTGCGGCATCGTGGCCGCACATTTCGACAAACATTTGTCCTGTGCAGCATACAACGGAGAAGAAGAACTGGCCACCGCTCCTTCCCAGAAGGTCATAGAAATAATCATAGATGTAGCTTTCTGGGCCAGCTTGCGCAAGGAAGAAGGATATGTGACCCGTATTTCACTCGCTTTCCTGCGGCCGGAACAGGCCGGCAAACCCCTGCTGTTTGAGCAGCGCATCCCGCTCACTGCCAAAGTATTAACAAAACTGGCGCCGGGTGTAGAGCGGCCGGGTGTGCATGTAGGGATCTGGTATGATGAAGAAGGATTATACATCTGGGGCACCACGATCAAACTCCCTAATTTTTGCTTTGTACTGGATGTATCCGAACCGGGACTGCTGGTGATCAAACACCGCCGCCTGGCAGGATTGGGCAAATTCACCAATGTGGCCATGCTGAAAGGCGACCAGGTGCGGGTGGTGAATGAAGACATTGGCCAGCTGCCGGACAGTCCGGAAATACTCACCAACCTGCTGGGCCTGAATGCTTCCATTGTATGGAATGAACCGGTGAATGTGCTGATACAAATGGCTGTTTCCATGCGCGCACATAAACGCGGCGGCATTTTACTGGTGGTGCCTTCTGCGCACGACAACTGGCGGGAATCCATTATCCATCCCCTGCAATATCCTGTATCCCCTGCATTTTCCGGTGTGGCGGACCTGATCCGGAAAGACGGGAATATTGTGAGTGAAATATACTGGCAGAATGCCCTGCGGCGGGAAGTGGAAAATGTGACGGGCCTAACAGCTGTAGATGGCGCCACCGTGATCAATGACCAGCATGAACTAATGGCCTTCGGTGCAAAGATCACACGCGCCAACCGCTCCTCTCCGGTAGAACTGGTACGTATGTCTGAACCGGTGATGGGTGGCAACACAATTATCCTGCATCCTTCCGGTATAGGCGGCACACGCCATCTTTCCGCAGCACAGTTTATTCATGATCAAAGAGATGCATTGGCGCTGGTAGCCAGTCAGGATGGGTACTTCACCGTATTCTCCTGGTCTGCGGAAGCAGAAATGGTACAGGCGCACCGGATAGATATCCTGCTTTTGTAAGATAAACGTTAAGTGTTTTAACAAACAAATAACGGTAGCCAAAGAGATATTTTGCAACATTCGTAATGTGAAATGAATCTTTTGCAAAGCCCTCCGGATACATGCATACATTAGACATCAAAGATTAAATGGGTTTTGAATTTTCCCCCTATACACACATCACACCTTTGGGGGAGTTTACATCACTCCCCCATTTTTAAATTCCCCACTGTTATACTGATCCCACGGATCCTGTTCTGCCAGAGCTTTACAAGGATACCGATCTGAATGAGGAATACTATTATCACACCAGCTATGATCCATTGCTTAGTAGCTGTGATGGTGATCACGCTGATGAAAAATGTTAGTAAGCCTGCGGCATATAATATCCTGGAGAGGATAGACAACCGCGCAAAAATCTTCAGATCCGACAGGTATTTTTCCAGTGAGGCACGCATGTTACTGCCCTTCACCGGATTCCGGGCACTCAGGTAGCCGATCACATTGTGAACGATCACCAGCAGCAGAGAAACCACCAGTATGATATTGGCATACAGCGGTTTCTGATGCCCATCAAAAAAATCGTAATACACTACGCCGATCACGCTGAAAGCCAATATTTCTATGATCATTTGCGTTCTTATCTTTTTAAGCACCGGGTGTTTATTCTCTTTTAACATTTTCTTAATATCCGCGGTGCTTTTAGTGTTTGTGTCTTCGCCTTTCCAGGCTGCTTTTAACGGGTCCATGTTTGTAAGATTTTAGTGATCCTGTTCCTGATACGGGTTAATTTCACCCCTACATAATTTTCACTGATGCCGGTGATCTCTGCTATTTCTTCATAGCTCAGATCATCCAGGTATAAGGCCATGAGGGCTTTATCCGCATCATCCAGCTGTTTCAGCGCATCAAAGAGCTGCTGGCGGTGCTGGTTCTCGTCTTCCGTTTGCGGAAGGTCCGGCAGTTCCGGCGTAAAAATGATAGCGGGTTTCTTTTTGCGGAAGGTGGCCACCGCAGTGCTCAGCGCCACTTTGTACATCCAGGAGCTGAACTTCGCTTTTCCTTCAAATGTGTGTTTCGTTTTCCATAACTGGAACACAATTTCCTGGAAAAGATCCTCCCGGTCCTCCGGGGTATCCCGGTAAAGGCGGCAGATCTTATGAATGATCCCCTGGTGCTGGTCTATCTGCTGTAAAAATGCGGTTTCCTCCATCATGCGGTTTAAAGGTAAGTTGTACTTTTCTACAAAAACTTACAGCTGCCTCCAAAATTATCTATCTTAGTAACTGATATGACACAAAGTACTATAGACAGCTTAAGAGAAGCGTTGAAATTCTCGCCGGAGAACGTGCCACTGAGACTTCACCTTGCGGAAACCCTGTACCAGCTGAACAGGTTAGACGAGGCAGAACAGGAATACCTGGCTGCACTGGGCATTGAAAATAACGAAAAAGGCCTCATAGGCCTGGCCAATGTATACTTTAAAAAAGAGGCCTACACCACCTGCAATGTGATCCTCGAAGATCTGCTTAAAAGCCATCCGGACAACCAGGAGATCCTCCTGCTCTACGCCAAATCTTCCCTGCGCGAAAATGCCTGGGATAATGCACGTGAAGCCTACCAGAAGATCCTGGAAGGCAACCCGCATTTCTCTGATGAGGAACTGGATGCCAAACTGCGCGTACGCCAGCAGTTCCAGGCAGCGGATGGTGAAGACGAAGATGACGAGATCTCGCTTTTCATGCAGAAACCGGATATTGATTTCTCTGATGTGAGCGGCATGCAGCAGGTGAAAAAAGAGATCGAAATAAAGATCATTCAGCCACTGAAACATCCTGACCTTTATAAAGCCTACGGCAAGAAAACAGGCGGCAGCATCCTGCTCTACGGGCCTCCGGGCTGCGGCAAGACCATGATCGCGAAAGCCACTGCCGGCCAGGTGAATGCACGTTTCATCAATGTAGGGCTGAATGATATCCTGGACATGTGGATGGGAAATAGTGAAAAGAACCTGCACCGCATCTTTGAATATGCCCGCAAGAATACACCCTGCGTATTGTTCTTTGATGAAATAGATGCACTGGGGGCCAGCAGAAGTGATATGAAACAATCTTCCGGCAGGCATCTCATCAACCAGTTCTTACAGGAACTGGATGGCGTGGAGAATTCGAATGAAGGTGTGCTGATCCTCGGGGCTACCAATATCCCCTGGCACCTGGACCCTGCATTCCGCCGCCCCGGCCGCTTTGACAGGATCATCTTTGTGCCGCCGCCAGACCAGGAAGCCCGCGCTGCCATGCTGCAATTAAAACTGAAAGGCAAACCCGCGGAACAAATAGATTACGAAGGACTCAGTAAGAACATACCGGAATTTTCCGGCGCAGATATCGGGGCTATGATCGACATGGCCATTGAAGAAAAACTGGAAGCTTCTTTCCAGGATGGTATTCCGCTCCCGTTAAAAACGAAAGACCTGCTGAACGCCGCGAAGAAACACAAAGCCAGCACAAAGGAATGGTTTGCCATTGCGAAGAACTTTGCACTGTATGCCAACGATGCGGGTTTATACGACGATATCCTTCACTATATGAAAATCAAAAAGTAAGATGTCTGATCAATTGATCCAACGCGCCATCCTGCTTTTGCAGCAGCGCAAGTACAAGGAAGCGGAAAACATTCTGAACGGGCTCTTTGCCCAGGATCCGAATGATGTGAACGTGGTCAGCATCATTTGTGAAGTAAAGATCCAGCAGGATAAATACACAGAAGCTTTAAACCTGGTGAACACTGCAATCGGTTTAAACCCGGCATTGAGCCATCTCTTTTATATCCGTGCCCGCATCTATGTGCACGATGATAAATACGACCTGGCGGAGAAAGACCTCCAACAGGCTATCACCATTGATCCGGACGATGCGGATTATTTTGCTTTATATGCCTTGCTGAAGCTGGACAGGAAACAATTTGAATCGGCTCTCCAATTAGCAGACGAAGCTTTGGAGCGCGATCCGGAAAATATCAATGCCCTGAATGCCCGCAGCACGGCTTTATTAAAACTGAACCGTAAAGAAGAATCTTTCAGCAGTATTGAAGGCTCCCTGCGGCAGGATCCCCACAACGCCTACACACATGCCAATTACGGCTGGGGTTTGCTGGAAAAGGGTTCTCCGAAAGAAGCGCTCTATCATTTCACAGAAGCCCTGCGCATTGATCCCAGTCTGCAACTGGCGCAGGCCGGCATGATCGAAGCGCTGAAGGCAAAATATTTCCTGTACAGGATCTTTTTGAAGTACGCCTTCTTCATGGGCAACCTTACGGCCAAATACCAATGGGGAGTGATCATCGGGATCTTCACTGCTTCCCGCGCCCTGCGTTTCATTGCAGGTACTTACCCGGCATTTGAGCCTTACCTCTACCCTGTTATCATCCTCATTGCCATCTTTGCTTTTTCTACCTGGATCATTACACCGTTGAGCAACCTCTTCCTCCGTTTGAATAAATACGGCAAACACCTGCTGGACAGGGAGGAGATCATCTCTTCCAACTTCGTAGGTATAAGTGCTGTAACAGCGGTAGCAGGCGGCGCTTTATACCTGGCCACCGGGCAGGAACATATGCTCACCATTGTGATCTTTGGTATTTCCATGATGGTACCACTTAGTTCTATGTTCAATTCTGCAAAGAACAGATCGCTGCTCGTTATTTATACGGCGGTGTTAGCGGTGCTGGGCATAACGGGTATCATCGCCAGCTTCCTCACACAGGAACTGGTGAACGGATTTATATTAGCCTATGTGATCGGCATTATGCTGTTCTCCTGGCTGGCAAATTATTTAGTCATAAAAGAACAAAACAAATAAATGAAACCAGTATCCTTCCAGGACCTTCCTTCCCGCGAAACATTACCGGGCATGACAGGCAGATTTATACACGGAGAAAAACATACACTGGCTTACTGGGAAGCGAAAGCAGGTACCTTGTTGCCGGTACACCAGCATCCGCATGAGCAGATGACCTACCTGCTCTCCGGTACTTTAGAAATGGAGCTGGACGGTGTGGTGCATACTTTACAGGCACACGACGTGGTACTGATCCCTTCTAATGTGGCACATGGCGGAAAAGCCATCACGGATTGCCGTTTAATTGATTCTTTCAGCCCTGTTAGAGAAGATTACAAATGAAAAATACCTTTTTGATCCTCCTTTGTGTTTGCCTTGGCTTCAGGGCCGGCGCACAGGATACGCTCTTCCGTTTTGCCCTGGTAACAGATACACATGTAGGCACACAAACAGGCGCAGAAGACCTGGAACGCACCGTAGCTGACATCAATAAGCAAACAGATATCGCTTTCGTGATCTTCTCCGGGGACGTCACGGAGTTTGGTTCTGATGAAGAACTGCGTTTATCTAAAAGCATTATCAGCAAACTGACTAAACCCTGGCACATCATCCCGGGCAATCATGATACCAAATGGTCTGAAAGCGGCTGTAATTCCTTCCGTACGGTTTATGGAGATGAAACCTTCCGCTTTGAACATAAAGGATACCTCTTCTTAGGCACTAACTGCGGCCCTAATATGCGCATGGGACCAGGACAGGTACCGCGGGAAAATATTGTATGGCTGGATGAGCAATTGAAAAAGCAAAAGGATAAACAACAGCCCATCATCTATGTGAACCACTACCCGCAGGACAGCGGGCTGAATAACTGGTATGATGTGCTGGACCGCCTCCGCAACAGGAATGTGAAAGCCATGCTCTGCGGGCACGGGCATGTCAACAAAGCATTTGACTTTGAAGGCAAACCGGGTATCATGTGCCGTTCCAACCTTCGCGCAAAGGCGGAAATCGGCGGATATAATATCATTTCCGTTACAACGGACTCTCTGCATTTCAATGAACGCACCCCGGGTGTGGAAACACGCAAGGCATGGACACATGTAGCGCTTAACGGACCGGTTTGGATGCAAGATCCACCCCGCCCCTCTTACAGCGTCAACACTACCTATCCTTCTGTAAAAGTAAAATGGATGGTGCAGGAAGCGGGCGATATGGGCAGTGCAGTAGCCGTTGCAGATGGAAAGGTGATCTATACCAATACCAACGGAGACGTTAAAGCGGTGAACCTGCAAACAGGTAAAGCTGCCTGGAAATATCACACAGCAGGGAAAATATATGCTACCCCGTTAGTGTATGAAAAATATGTAGTAGTACCTTCTACGGACGGAAATGTGTATTGCCTCTCTACCCAAACAGGCAAACTTGCCTGGAAACAACCAACAGGAAAAGCCATTGTATCCTCTGCCGCCTTATCCGGCAAACTGGCTATCATAGCTGGTTCCGACGGGCATTGCAGGGCATGGGATATCCCCACCGGCAAAATGCAATGGGATTATGACAGCGTAAAAGGTTTTGTGGAAACGAAACCGATGGTGTATGAAGGCAAAGTACTCTTCGGCTCCTGGGGCAATGAGTTCTATGCCTTAGATGCTGCCACCGGCCAGCCCGCCTGGACCTGGAGCAACGGCGCTAACAACAGGATGTTCTCTCCTGCTGCCATGTGGCCTGTGGCTATTGATCATAAAGCTTATTTAGTTTCTCCCGACAGATATATGACGGTACTGAACACGGATAGCGGCAGCGAGCTCTGGCGTTTCCGGGATACGGCCAACTGGGTGCGGGAAGCTTTGGGTATTTCCGTAGATAGCAACCGCATCTATGCGAAAACGATGCAGGGCAATGTGATGGCATTTAATGCACGGAGCAATGCCAGAGAGATCGTGTGGAAATCTCCGGTGGAAATGGGTTATGAGATCTGCCCTTCCCCTATAAATGAATTTAATGGCGTAGTGTATGTAGCGGGTCAATCTGGTGTAGTACATGCATTGTCTGCCAAAGATGGTTCACTGATCTGGCAGCATAAGTTTTCCAACTGTTTAGTGAATACGGTGCAACCGGTGAATGATAAAACACTGATCGCTTCTTCTATGGATGGGAAGTTGTTGTGTTTAGAATATTAATTAAAAAGCCGGATCAAAACGATCCGGCTTTTTAATTATAAGTTGGCGATGATCTTATCTTTCGGATACTTCACAGAATAACTCAACCGCACTTTCTTCGTTTCTCCGGGTGCTATGTTCAGCTTCCAGGTTAACACTCCTGTTTCTGTATTCACTGCCGCGTCAGAAGATTCCAGTAATTCCACTTCCATGTTCTTATCTGTAGAAACAGGATACTGATCTTTCAGCAACAGGTCCACCGCTTCTTTCTTGGCATTGCGTACACGGATCTCATACGTGAATGTTTGTCTTTTTTGGCTGCCTAAGAATTTCACGCCGGCCACATCCGTGATCTTTTCTCTTTTCACGATCACTTTCTTATCACGGCCTACACTGAGGTTGAGTGTATCTGATGTAGCATTGGGGTCAATGAATGATTTCCCTACGTACATGTTTTCAAATATAATATTCGCTTCTCCGGGTAAAAAGTTAAACTTCTCATAATCCGTGATCTCTGCCATCAGGAAGGCATCGGGATCTGATTTGGGTACTGCATAGTATTTGTAGCGAGCAGGCAGTGTATACTCTTTCAGCGTTACGCTGTGTTGCTTGCCGGTGGGCGCAATATCATAAGGGATGTCAATATCAAAAGTAGCGCTGAGCTGGTTTTCATTAGCGGTGGTGAAGTCAGCTATGCCTTTGGTATCTTCTTCTGCCATGGGCGGTGCCGCAGGCATTGCTTTTTGTTCCATCATCTGAAGCCTGTTCTGCATCACCAGTCCATCGCGCCGTACCAGCGTGGCCGGATCAACACCATAACGCAGGAACCATGCAGATAATACAGGCGCCGTACCATTCTGGGAAGGATTACCCGTAGAGAGCGTGAGTTTTACTTTCTTCCAGTCTATCCCGGTAGATTGCATCACATTGGCTTTGTACAGGATCTTTAATGGCTCTGTGGTCTTATCTGAACGCAGATCGTAGTAAACCGTCCAGTAGGCATTAGGAGTAATGTAACTAATGGCAATATCTGTGGCAGCGGCATTCTCCGCCATTACCTGTAATATCAGACTACCACCTGTTTTATTCGGATTAGCATCTACCTCCTGCATTTGCTGCCCTATCTGGGTGGCCTTCTTTTCCAGTACCAGTTCCTTTTCCTTTAAGACGGCAACATTGTTGCGCAGTTCCACTTGTTTGGATTTATAATAATCTGCCAGCTTGATCAGTTCAGCGACGGTGCTGCCATTGGTGCCACCGTTCAAACTTTGATTCTTATCCAGCAACACCAGCGTATTTTCTTCCGCCACACGCGCATTACGTGTTTTGGTCAGTTCCCTTGTGATCACCTTGAGACTGTCGTCCAGTTTCCAGTAAGCGGAGCTGTGCTGCTCTTCTTTCAGGAAATTCTTTTCAAAGGTCACGGACATGATGGTGACATTGGTACCTGCTGCTATCTGGATGCTGTTTTCATCCACTTCATTGGCTACGTTATTGATCACCAGCTCACTCCTGCCTTTGGGAACATTGATACGGGCTTTGTGATTCAATTCTGCACCCTGGCGGTAAACGGTCACAGATTCAAGGCTGGCCTGCCCCGTTACCGGGTTTTGGGCCATCGTGTAAAAGGTAATGAGGCATAAAGAAACAGAGATCCATAAGACTTTCATAAACTCACAATTTTCAGTAAAGATGCAATATTCTTTAACATTGCATAAATGAACCTATTTCTGTACTTTGTACGCTTAATCCGGAAACTACTCTAGCGTGCGACTTTATTCCTGTCTACTTTTCTGTTGTCTGTTCAGCCTGCCCATTATTGCGCAAAAGAAGAACGATGCCTACCAGCTGCATATCCGCAAAGCCACTTCCCCCGTTAAAATTGACGGTGTGGTGGATGAACCAGCCTGGGCAGCATCTGATACGGCTACTGACTTTTACATGATCCTGCCCATGGACACGAGTTACGCCAAAGTGCGTACGGATGTACAAATGACTTACGACGATAAGAACATTTACCTGCTGGTAGTGAACTATAATGGCGCACCCGGTCCTTATATGGTAGAATCCCTGCGCCGTGACTTCGCTTTCCTGAAGAATGATAACTTCCTTCTTTTCATGGATCCCTTTGATGACCAGACAAATGGTTTCTCCTTTGGCGCCAATGCAGCAGGCGCACAATGGGACGGCATGATGTACGATGGCGGGAAAATAGACCTGAGCTGGGAAAACAAATGGAGCTCTGTAGTAAAGAACTATCCTGACAAATGGGTCTTTGAAGCATCTATTCCTTTCAAATCCATCCGTTATAAAAAAGGCATTACGCAATGGGGCATCAATTTCGGCCGGAACGATCTGAAAACAACGGAGAAAAGCAGCTGGGCACCGGTACCCCGGCAATTCCCTTCTGCCTCACTGGCTTATACGGGTGTGCTGGTATGGGATGTACCACCACCAGATCCCGGTGTGAATGTGTCCCTGATCCCTTATTTGCTGGGCGGTGTTAACAAGAATTTCGAAACCGGCAAAGCAGCTGCTTTCCGTGGAGATGCAGGATTGGATGCCAAGGTAGCCATCACTTCCTCCCTTAACCTGGACCTTACCGTAAATCCTGATTTCTCCCAGGTGGATGTAGATAAACAAGTCACTAACCTGGACCGTTTTGAGTTGTTCTTCCCGGAAAGAAGACAGTTCTTCCTGGAGAACGGCGATCAGTTCACCAACTTTGGCTATTCTACCATACGTCCTTTCTTCTCACGGCGTATAGGCCTTGGCGTGCCCATTCATTTTGGTGCGCGGCTGAGCGGTAAACTGAATAAAGACTGGCGGCTGGGTGTAATGAATATGCAAACCGGCAAACAAACGGCTACGGCTTTGCCTGCACAGAACTTTACGGTGGCAGCCCTGCAACGGCGCGTATTTGCGCGTTCCAATGTAGGCTTCATCTTTATCAATAAAGAGTCGCTGAATTACAACCCGGATAAAGCCCTGCCGGGCGAACCTGTTTACAGTCGCTATAACCGCAACTACGGCCTGGAATACAACCTGGCCTCTGCCAATAATTTCTGGACGGGCAAAGCCATGGTGCTGAAGTCCAATACACCGGGCAGGTCCGGAAAGGACTGGGTGCATGCCGCCAACCTGCAATATACCAGCCGCGTATGGAACGTAAGCTGGCAGCATGAATATGTGGGCAAGAATTACAATGCGGAAGTAGGTTATGTGCCGCGCCAGGGGTATATCAAAATAAACCCGCAGATCACCCGGCTCTTCTTTCCGAAGAAGGGATCGTTGCTGAGTCACGGGCCACAACTGAGCACTACCAATTTCTTTGATGAGAAAATGAAACGTACGGATAATGAAGTGTTATTGTCCTACGGCATGGTGTTCCGCAAACGGAATACTTTCACGTTGTGGAGTTCTACGAGTTATATCAAATTACTGCAGCCCTTTGATCCGGTGAATATCGGGAAAGATAGCCTGGCTGCGGGTACTGCGCATAGCTGGAACACGGTTGGTGCGGATTATGTGTCCAAACCACAAAGTCTTTTTACGTATGCATTGTCCACCCGCTATGGCGGTTATTATGCAGATGGCAAACGCTTCACTTTTACGGGTGAGCTGGGATATCGTTTCCAGCCTTATGTGAGCCTGGCATTGAGCGCCAACTATAATGATATCAGATTACCGCAGCCCTGGGGTAACCAGGCTTTCTGGCTGGTAGGGCCGCGTGTGGATGTAACGATGACCAATACACTTTTCTTCACTGGTTTTATGCAATACAATGAACAGATGAAGAACGTGAACCTGAATACGCGTTTGCAATGGCGTTACAGACCCGCCTCTGACCTGTTCATTGTATATACTGATAATTACCTGCCGGAACCTTATTACGTGAAAAACAGGGCCCTGGTGATCAAATTCGTGTATTGGTTCAACCTCTAGTGTTTACCATACATAGGTACCAACAGCCCCATTCACCAGGTCTGTGGTCACCGTTTTTCCGTTGTAACGAATATTAAACGTCTGGGGTGCATTCCCGTTATTCAGCACGATGAGTACTTTCTTTCCATCCGGCGTTTTAAATGCCACATTCTCCAGCTGACTGGTAATGTCTGATGCTATGCGTACCGAGCCCGGCCTTACGAATTTAGAAGCATGTGCGATGATGTAATACGCCACATTCCGTAAAACATCTGTTCCAATGGTGAGCGCACCAAGGCAGGTGGTGCATCCTCCTTCTGTATGTGGTTTGTAATTAGCGTCTGCGGCCAGGTTCCATTCCAGCACATTACGGCTCCAATTGCGGGTAGCGCCGATAATGAGTGTGCCTACGTGCCATTTCAGGTCTCCGGCAAAATTGCCCGGGCCGCCAACCCATTGTTCTGTGAAGTAAATGTGCTTATCGGGATAAGCATCATGCAGCTGGGTTAAAGCAGTAATAGGACCACCGTAAAGATGAAAAGCCGAACCATCCACGAATTGCCTGGCTCCAGCATCCTTGAGGATATCAGCAGGATAATCAGGGCGGTCTGCATTATGATCATAGGTGATAATTTTCGTGTTGATACCGGCTGCCTGGAAGGCCGGTCCCAAATGGTCCCTGATGAAGGCGGCCTGTTCTGCGGCCTGCATCACCATGCTGGGATTATTACCGCCATGCAAAGGTTCATTCTGAGGGGTAATGGCATCAATGGTAATACCCTCTGCTTTCATGGCCTGTATGTATTTTACGAAATATTTTGCATATACGCTGTAATATTCCGGCTTAAGACTTCCGCCCTTGAAATCATTGTTGGTTTTCATCCATACAGGTGCGCTCCAGGGTGATCCCAGGATCTTTATATTCGGATTCAGTGCCACGATCTTCTTCAGCACAGGGATCAGGTCTGTTTGTTCCTTGCTGATAGAAAACTGCGCCAGGGTGGGATCTGTTTGCCCCGCTGGCAGATCATTGTAGGAAAAAGTACTGGCACTCAGATCAGAGGCGCCAATACTTACACGGAGGTAACTAACACCGATGAAAGTACTGTCCCACAGGAATAATTCTTTTAGCAGGGCATCCTGTTTGGCGGGTGATAAGGAATTGATCAGTGTGGCGCTGCCTCCTGTAAGGGTATAACCAAAACCGTCTATGCCCTGGAAGGATTGTGTATCATCTACTGTGATGGTAGGAAATGCATTCGCAGTTTCCTTAAACAGCAGGCTCACATTTTGCTTCTGAAATAATGAAGACCTGTCCGGGTTGGTGAGCCAGAAAGCCACGTCTGTGGCTACCGGCCCCGGAGGGTTAGGTGGCGGGCTTACAGTGCCTCCGCTTCCTTTACAACAGATAGCGCTAAAGGCCAATGCTAATAATGTTAACGATATTCTTTGCTTCATTGTGCTTTTCATTTAAACGGCTGGTAACAAACTGCCACCAGCCGTTTCTCTAATATAATTATTCCTACTTAGTTCCTCCCCACTCTTTACTTTGTTCCATCTTCGTATTATCCAGTTCCAGTAATGGAATGGGTAGAATGGAATGTTTCTCCGGTTTAAAACCGCGGAGCAGCAGGGCAGCATTGGTAGCAGCTTTGCCGGACCTTACGAGGTCAAACCAGCGATGCCCTTCTCCTGCCAGTTCCAGTCTTCTTTCATCAAAAATATTATCGATGGTAGCCTGGATGGGACCTAAGGCCACACGCGCCCGCACCGCATTGAGCAATGCATAGGAACGGGTACCTGCGGCACCGGTTTCTCCGCCACGCACACGTGCTTCCGCTTCCATCAGGTAAGTATCTGCCAGGCGGATATCATACATGTTCTGCGGATAGTTCAGTTCTACCGCACCACCGCCAGTGGTTTTGTTGGATAACCTGCCGGCGAGTTTCTCTAAGAAATAACCGGTGTTCATGTATCCTTTTTCGTACGTAACGATATTATTCTTTTCCAGGCTGTCCAGGTTGGCAACAGTGGATTTATAACGGGGGTCAAAATGGATAGCATCAAAAAGAGAGGCAGTAACGGGCAGGAAGCTCCATCCGGAAGCATAGTCCGGTGCACCGGCCACGAGGGTTTTATAACCCCTCGGCCCTACCATGATATTCAGTACATTTCCTTCTGTACAGGATACACAACCCCAGCCACCGGCTGAAGTAGAAGTATAGGATATTTCAAATACAGATTCGCTGTTGAACTTGGTAGCGTTATCAGACTTCCAGAGATTCGCAAAATTATCCAGCAATTTGTACCCGTATGTTGGGTTCACCTGCCCGGGTGTTGCGCCATTCACGTTTTCAAATTCAGTTACGGCTGCCGCCCATTGCTGCTGGTAGAGATATACTTTACCTAATAAAGCATGCGCTGCTCCTTTCGTCACCCTGCCGCCTTCTGTGGCAACAGGAACCGTGTTCGGTAAATTAGCTTCTGCGATAGCATCTTTCAGGTCCTGTTCAATCTGTTTGTATACATCTGCAGGTGGCGCCTGTACCACATCGTACATTTCACTGGTGAGTACTGGTTTAGTGAACAGGGGTACATTCTTGAACATGCGCACCAGATCGAAATAGAAATATGCGCGCAGGAATTTTGCTTCTGCCGTAAATCGTTTCTTTTTGTTTTCGTCCATCGGAATGTCCGGCAGTTTGGTGAGGATCACGTTTGAACGGAACACGCCAGAAAAACCTTTGCGCCACAATTCATTGTGCGGGCCGACTTCAGATGTGAGGGTGTAATTGGAGATCACCTGGTAATCGTTGATATCAGTAGGGCCGCCGCCGCCAGCCACATGATCGTCTGAAGCGGCATTGAAAGTACCTATCCTTGTTACATAACCATTGCCCTGCCAGCCTACCACATCATATACAGCAATGAGCGCTTTGAAAGCTTCATCTTCATTACGGTAAAAATTGGATTCAAGGTCTGTGCCCTTGGGCTTTACGTCCAGGAACCTGTTACAGGCTCCGATGGATAACAAGGTTAAAACGTATAGAATATATCTTCTTTTCATTTTGATCAGCTTTTAAACATTAGAAAGTAACATTCAGACCTGCCATAAAAGAACGTGCCTGTGGATAGATACCACGGTCAATACTTAACACGCCGCCACCGATCTCAGGATCATAGCCGGTATATTTAGTGAAAGTGAGCAGGTTCTCACTCATAATATGCACGCGCACTTTCTGGAGACCGATCCTGTTGATCATTGATTTTGGTAAGGAGTAACCCAGTTGTACGGTTTTCAATCTCCAGTAATCACCATCTTCCAGGTAGAAGTCTGATGGATTTGTGAAGTTCTTGTTAGGATCTAAGGTGATCAGCCTGGGATAAGAATTGGTAGACCCTTCACCCGTCCAGCGGCCCAACGTTTTCGTCTGCCAGTTGGCATTGCCGATATCCAAACGGCGCAAGCCCTGGAAGATCTGGTTACCTGCTGCACCTTGTCCGAAGATCACCACATCAAATCCTTTATAGGCTGCGTTTATCGTAAAGCCATACGTCCATTTAGGCGTGGGTGTGCCCATGAATTCACGGTCCAGTTCAGAGATCTTACCATCACCGTCTTTATCCAGCCAGCGGAAGTCTCCGGGTTTTGCGTTGGGCTGGATCTTTGTGCCGCCCTTTCCGATATAAGCATCTACTTCTGCCTGTGTCTGGAAAACACCCATGGTTTTGTAGCCGTAGAAATTATTCAGGGGCTGGCCAATGGCAGTACGGGTGATAGCACCCATGGTCTGGAAGCTTTGTCCGCCAGCGAGGTAACTGATACCGGGGCCAAGATCTGTTACTTCATTTTTCACATAAGAAACGTTACCGCCTACACTAAATTCAAAATCTTCTCCGATGCGGTTGCGGTAATCCAGTTCCAGTTCAACGCCGGTATTGTTCATCGTGGCGATGTTATCTGCAGGGTTGGCGATGGCACCTACGTAAGCAGGGATGCGTGGGTTTTGCAGGATACCTGAAGTAGTTTTCCTGAACCATTCAAATGTAAGGTGGATATTCCGGAGGAGGTCCGCATCCAGGCCAATACTCGTCTGGCTGGTTTCTTCCCATGCCAGGTCAGGATTAGCAGGTGCATTAGGACTATATCCCACCTGGTAGCTGCCGCTATTGCCAAAAGCATAATTACGGCCGCTTCCTATTGTAGAGAGATAAGCAAAGTCCGTGATGTTATCATTTCCTACCACACCATAACCACCACGGATCTTCAGGCGGTCCACCACTTTATTCTCCGGCCAGAATGCTTCCAGGGAAGGCACCCATCCGAGTGAGAAAGAAGGATAAGTACCATACTTATTGTTGGAACCAAAACGGGTGGAACCATCCCAGCGGATGATACCTTCTGCCATGTATTTTTCCTTGTAGTTATAGTTCACTCTTCCAAAGAAAGAAGCCACGCGGTGATCTGCCTGTTCTCCGCCATCAGACAAACGTTTATCTGCCGGCACTTTAAAGTTGAGGGAAGCGTCTCTGAAATTATCTGCCGGTACATCATTGAAAGTAACGTTGATGTTGCGCGTGCGGCTATCCATATAAGCACCTGTTCCGGCCAGTACCGTAAAGTTGTGGTTGCTGATCGTGCGGGTATAGGACACAACGTTCTCCAGGTTCCAGTTGTAACCCTGGTTCATACTGCGGTTGAAGGAAGTACGGGAGGAGATGTTGGAAGAGTTGAGCCATGAAATGGGTGTGAAAGATTCTCCGCCCCAGAAAGCGATCTTGGCGCCAATGGTAGAACGGAATTTCAATCCTTTGATGGGTTCTGCTTCCAGGTAAACGTTACCTACCACGTTATGGCTCCAGCCATAGTTGCCGATGCGGGTAGCGATGAAGGCCAGCGGGTTGGTCATTTCCTGCCCTACTGCGGAAGATAGACCATATGGGCGGCCCAGCGCATCTTTCCTCACCCCTACATTGTTATAGGGAGCAGCGGCCGCTTTAGCAGGATCTGTTTCCACTGCCGGTGTGATGGGGTCCAGGTTGATGGCAGAACTTAACGGTCCGCCGAATTCACTATTGGTATTACCGAGGCCAACATTCTTATCATATGCATAACCAATGTTCTCTCCGAAGGTGAGCCATTTTGTGAGCTTATGTACAGAGTTGATACGGAGATTGAAACGCTCGTATTTAGAGATGTCTGATGCAACGATCCCCTCCATCTTCAGGAAACCGAAAGAAGTATAATAAGTGGATCTTTCGTTACCACCGCTTACACTCAGTTCATGGTTCTGGCGGCGGGCATCGTTATTAAAGATCTGCGCCTGCCAGTCTGTTCCCACACCAAAAGATTTAGGGTCCGCATAAGGTAAGGGGCTGCCATTGGCGGCTGCGGCCTCATTGCGGAGTGTGGCATATTCTGTTGCGTTGAGTAATTTGAGTTTACGTGCAGGGGCTGAGGTACCATAGTAACCATTATAGTTCACCGTTACTTTACCAGCTTTCCCTTTTTTAGTTGTAACGAGGATAACGCCGGAAGCAGCACGGGCACCATAGATAGCCTGAGAGGCAGCGTCTTTTAATACTTCTATGGATTCAATGTCGTACTGGTTCAGGTAACCGATACCGCCATTGTCTACTACCACACCATCTACTACCCATAACGGATCGTTGTTGGAGAAAGAGGTGATCCCCCTCACTCTTACAGCAGCGGCAGAGCCGGGCTGACCGGAGTTCTGGGCAATGATCACACCAGCGGTGCGGCCCTGCAGCGCTTGTTCCAGACGGGTGATGGGCATATCTTCCAGTTCTTTGGCACGTACGCTGGAAATAGCTCCTGTCACTACGCTTTTCTTCTGTATGCCATAACCCACCACTACGGTTTCAGTTAAGGCAGTTTCAGAAAGCTGCAGGTTTACATTCAATGTTTTGCCACTGATCTTCAGGGTTTGCGGTGCATAACCAATAAAGCTGAAAACGAGGGAAGTTTTGGCATTGGGTACCCTGAGGGAATACTGGCCATTGGCATCTGCGGTGGTACCGGAAGTGGTACCAAGGATCCTAACGGTAGCGCCGGGGATAGGTTCACCGGCATCTCCCAGTATGCGGCCTGCGACCAGAATGCCGGTATCAGCCATGGGCTTTACTTCCGCCGATAGCTGTTGTATGGTGATCCGCTGGCCTTCCATAGAAAAGGAAAGCGGTTGATTCAGGAGTAACAGGTCTAAAGCTTCTTTAATTGTGGCATTTTTAAGGTCTATGTTAACCGGGTTAGCGCGAGCCATGAGGCTTTCATCGTACACAATTGAAATACCTGCCTGGCGGGCTACCTCTTTCAGCACCCTTTTGAGAGGGGCATTTCTTTCCTTGATGGAAATCTGCTGGCTCAGGCCTTTTGCACTGATTTGCAGGCAGGCTACGAGCAGCAGGAAGGTGGTAATTTTCATAACGACGAGGAATTTACAGAGTACATGTGGGATTTGAGCGGTGCCAGCTCCGCCACTAAAGTTTAATTTCATACTTTTGTAGTGTTTGGGAATTACGAAATATCAGTTCTTAACGGGACGATCGGGAATACCCAGACGTTTCCGGAGGTGTTGCAAGCGCTTCCGGTTTTTTTATGGGCATACCTTCACCTTAACTTGTAGTAGTTTTTTTCATAACGATTAGATTTAGGTTTACGTGGATTATTCTATTACTAAACTTCTTCCTTTCATGTTGAACTTTGCTCCGTTAGCTTCGAGCATATGTAATATTTCGGACAGGGGCAGATTTCTGCTGATCCGCCCGCCGAATAGTTTTGGTTCGATGTTATTATTGTAAGTGATATCAATGTCGTACCAGCGGGAAACCTGGCGCATGATGTCCGCCAGTTTTACGTTATCAAATTCAAAGAAGCCAGTTTTCCAGGCTATTACCTGCTGGATATCTGCATTGTACACATACATGCAACCATTGGCATTATCCAGGGAGGCCTGCTGGCCGGGTTTCAATAGTTGATCGTTCACTTTTACGGCGCCTTCTATGAGCGTGGTGTTGATGGCTTTTTCATCTTTATAGGCCATTACATCAAAGCTGGTGCCCAGTACTTTAATGGTCATGTCGTCTACTTTCACAATAAAGGGATGTTGTGCATTTTTAGTTACTTCAAAATAACCCTGCCCCTGCAATTCCACCAGGCGCTCATTCCCGGTGAAAGCAGTGGGATATTTAAGGCTGGAAGCGGCGTTCAGCCATACTTTACTCCCATCCGGGAGCACCACGTGGAATTGTCCTCCACGCGGTACGGTGAGTATGTTGTAACCTACAGCCGCTGTGTTGCTCTCTGTATCGTATTGGAGTTGACCATTTTTCTGATGTACCACAGTAGCACCCTGTTTGATCACCTGGTTGCCAACACTGTCCAGTGTAAGGGTGGAACCGTTGGCCAGGGTGAGCTGAGCTTTATTGGTGCCGGGAGCCACATCTACAGGGCTTTCTTTTTTAGCCAGGGTTACAGGCCTCTTTTTAACAAGTAACACTGTACCGGTAGTCACAACAAATGCAAGAATAGCCGCGGCTGCTATCCAGCGGCGGGAAATCCTCATCCTCACTATTTTTACAGCGCTGATATCCTGCAACAGGCGGGCTTCTATACGGTCGCTTACCACGGGCGATATTTCCGGCTGCGCGGCCATGGAACGCAGGAACTCCTCCTTCATCTGTTTAAGCAGGGAACGGTGAGAACCAGTGGTTTGCAGCCATTTTATCAATGTTACTACTTCTTCCGTAGTACATTTCCCTTCCAGGTAACGCTGCAATAGTTCTTCTTCTTTGTGTGGCATATCTATAATATCCGAAAAAGGCGAAGTAGGGTACCCCGCTTAAAAAATAATTTTTCCGGACACATACAGGGCAAGGAGTACATCCCCGTAACGGAACACATAATCATGGATGAAACGCATGCTGAGTACCATGTGTTTCTTTACGGCATTGCGGGAAATGCCCAGGATGGCGGCCGCTTCGTCATAACTCCTGCCCTCCTGCCGGCAAAGGCGGAAAACGTTGAGGCGCTGCGGAGGCATATGGTTGAGGGCTTCATGGAAAAGGCGGTCGTATTCTTTGGCTTTCACCACCTGTTCCGGCTGTTCGGATTCCTGTGCTTCAATGTGTTTGAGGAGTTGTTCTCTTAAAATACGGTCGGTGGCAAGCTTTTGAAGGGTCTTAAAGGTGTGGTTCCGGGCAATCCGGTAGAGGTAACCTGCAAAGGGAAGGTCCGGGTTGATACGCTCCCTGATCTCCCAGATCCGGAGGAATACATCGTGCACGAGGTCTTCCGCAAGCGAGGGTATCTTGCAGAACCGGAGCATATAAACGTACAATGAAGGATGAAATTGACGGTAAATGGCAGTAAACGCTGTTTCATCTCCCTGCTTCATACGTATCACCAATTCACTATCCATGGTAATATTTGTAGATTTTGGCAGACCTGTGTTGTGTAAATCTAAAGAAAAATACTATACTCAAGGTAACTGGTTACTAAAAAGTGCCTACTTGTTGCGCCGCCGCATTGTACCTACCTTTACGCTTTCAAAACGGAAACAGCTTAGCGGATGGAAAAGATCAGATTAAGTATTTTGGATCAGTCTCATGTAAGACTGGGCAGTACAACGGCAGACGCCATGCAGGAAACCCTCCGGCTGGCAAAACTGGCAGATGAGCTGGGTTATTACCGGTACTGGGTATCAGAACATCATAATATCACCAATATAGCCGGCTCTACACCGGAAGTGCTGCTGGGTTTCCTTGGCGGGCAAACCAAACAGATCAGGCTGGGGGCGGCAGGTATCATGTTACCCAACCACAGCGCGTTGAAAGTAGCAGAGAACTTCCGGATGCTGGAAGCTTTATTCCCGGGCAGGGTTGACCTGGGCATTGGCCGCGCACCGGGTGGCGACCGGGTAACGGCACGTTTGCTGAATCCCGGCAATACTTTCAGCGAAACAGATTTTGTGCAGCAGATCATGGACCTGCAACATTTCCTTACAGATAAACATCACCAGGTGAAAGCTATGCCAAAGGCAGAAACTGTTCCTCCTTTGTGGATGCTTACCTCCAGTGGCGGCAGTGCTAATCTCGCAGCGCATTTCGGTTCCGCGCTTTCCTTCGCACAATTCATTAATCCAACCGGCGGCCCTGAAGTAGTAGCACAATACCGCGCACGTTTCAAACCGTCTGCAACTTTGAAAGCACCAGAAGCTAATTTTGGCATCTTTGCTTTTTGTTCTGAAGATGAAGCAGTGATCGAAAGATGGCAAACAGAATTTGATTACCGCATCCTGAACATTGAAAGAGGCAGGGATACACCTATTCCTCCGTATGAAGAAATTGCCGCGATGGAATATATGCCTGAAGAACAACTGCGGATCAATTATAACCGCGGGCGGATGATATCCGGCACACCTAAAAGAATGCGGCAGCAGATTGAAACACTTTGCGCACAATATGGTGTGAATGAAGTAGTGCTGTGTACCATTTCAGAAAACCCGGAAGAAAGGATCACTTCGTTTAAATTACTGGCGAAGGAATTCGCACTTTAACATTTCCATAAGGCTACTTTTTGAAGGCCTGCGTATAAACAGGAAATCAATTCCTATGCGCAGTTCCTCTATCTACTGGGTAGCAATACCCATGGTTTTGGCTACAAGCGCTTTTTATTCAAGCGGGCTTAATTGAATTAATTCGTTCTTACTGGTATTAAAAGTAAAGGCCCTGCCTGTTAAGGTGGAGGATGCTGGTTTGTTATTGCGTGTAAGTTTTACCGCTTTACCCGGCCATGGATTTTCCATCTCGCAGGTACGGCCTTTTTCACTTTGCAGTGTTACATATTCCACACGTCCGTTCTTCAAACTGCTGCTGATCACAAACGCGCCGTAAGCACGCAGGTTATTAAACTTTGCATCTCTGCTGTGATTCCAGTTCGGGAAAATACGGATGCGGCCTTCATAACTTTGCAATAGCATTTCATTGATGGTAAGTGGTACGGCGGACAATGTTTCAGTCCCCCCTCCTGCTGCTGTGATCCAGCCGTTGCGTAATGACTGTGCATTGATACGTGCTTTCAACTGTTTGATGATCTCATCTGCATCATACCCTACCCGCACTGCTGCAGGAAAACAGGTTTCAATACCATTGCCAAATGTATTTCCCCAGCTGCCGGGTTCCTGCATCTTGTCTTTCCAGTGAGATACATCACTTAATAATATCGCGTTGAAAGCAGAATCTGTTACAGGCCCGCACACTTCTCCGGGAAGGATCAGGCCGTGAATAGAAACTCTTGCAAGGCCCATTGCTCCGCTATGAAAAGGAGAAGGACTTTTCTCTACACTTTTCAGGCGTACCCTGCCATCTATTTCCTGTGTGGGGAATGGACTTAGGTGCGTGAGGATATGTTGCCATTTAGCCTGCCTTGCCGCGTCTTTATTTAAATAAGTACTTACGTTGATCATGCCTTTGAACAGCATTTTAACCAGGCCCAGTGAAAGCGTGGAATTATAATCTCCCAGCATATGGCGCCACTGCCCTTTGTTCTTCAGGTTAGGCATTACTTCTCCGTAATGATCATTTTCAATCACATAACGGCCATCCGTGAATTTGAGGTAATCTTCCCAGAAGTCGGCACAGGCTAACAGGTAAGGGTATACTTTTTCTGCATATTTTTCATCGTAAGTGCTGTAAAAACGCATCAGCATATTGGCAGCACCGAATACGGCATTGATCTTTTGGCCGAGGAATTTATAACCATGATCGATGGTGTTTTCGCGGGTACCGTAACGGGCTTCCATTTCATCCGGCGTAAGTGGCCATAACGTGGTGCACAATCCCCTGGGGCCAATACCTACCGGAAAATAGATGCCCCGCATGTTCAGGAGGTCTTTCGCATGCCATCTCCCCTTTTCCATATAATCCAGCAAGGGCTGATCATAGTTATCAGTAAGGTCTATGTAGTTGGAAGAAAAGGCTGCCCAGTAAGGCGCCTGGTAATTATAGTTGAGGTGATAATCACCGCCCCATGCGGAAGAATCTTTGGTGATGAAAGGACCCCAGATACCAGGTGCATATTTGCCTTCCCGGGAAGAAGAAGCAAAAAGGTATTGGGAATTGGTGTAGTATTTTTCCAGCATCGTATCGTTGATCCGGATACTGGAACGTTTCCAGAACTGATTCCACCATTGCTGGTGTGCTGCTTTCATTTTTTCTACATTTTCTTCTGGTTTGTTCGTTTTTCCAACCGTAACTGTAACGGTCAGTTTTTTACCGGGCTGCAATTGTTGATCTCCATATACTTTCATGGCCAGGACCACCTCTGTGGGCCATTCCAGCAGCGGCGTACCGGAAAAGGAACGGGATACCCAGTTTGGACCTTTCTTTACAACGGCGGTATTCCCTTCCGGTGCCCAGAGATCTAAGTTAACTTTGCAGGTTTTGTTGGTGGTGATCTCTGTGATCACGGTATTATGCATGGCGGTAACAAGAGAGTTCACTTCCACCTTCAGATCATTCTTTGTAAAAACGGCATGGATAGCACCTTTGGTGGGCAGCTGTTCTGCGTAATACTGTGCATCCTTTAATTCATTGATGATAATATCCAGTCCGCCAGGGAAAGCAATACCTCCTCCGGGATACACGGGGTATGCCCGCCAGAAATCATTCTTTCCGATGTAAAGTTTCAGGTGTTCCGGTGTTCCTCCAAAAGTGAGGCCTATATCACCATTACCTGCCAGTGGAGCATCCGGTACTTTAGCAGTGGGAACATTCTGCGGGGCAGACGTATAGACAAAACTATAGTTACCCGGCGTTTGTGCGGCAGCTTGTGTAATAAAACAAAAGCTTAGCAACAGGCGGCTAATTTTCATGCGGTGGAATTTGTAATCTGGTACCTAAAGTACAAAAAAAGGGAAGAAATTATTAATATTGAAGTATGAAGCGTAAACTATCTATATACAGTCTCCTGCTGGTATTATGTACCGGCTTTTCCGCCGGCCCGGGCTCTCCTGCTGAAACATTTGTAACGATGGAGATCTGGGCGATGCATCCGGTTGAACAAAAGTTCGTAAAAATGGAAGGCTTTCAGTCAGAATTACGGTGTATTGAGCAATACATTATTGAGTTAACATTAAAAACAAACCGGTTAGTTGTAAGCAGTGCAGATCCTGCTGTTCCGGACAAAGAAACTGTAACTTATGATTCCAGCTATAATTTGATCAATATGGACAACCGTAAGTTTGTCCGTTTTGATACATTCTCTAAAAATGCCAGCCCTACTGCTTCAGCAGATCTGAAAGAAAAAAAGCAGGGAGTGCAGATGGATGATATAAAGGAATTGAAAGAAGACGCCGTAAGATTAAAAGACACGGCCATGAATGGTATTAGTTATATGCGTTACCGCGTTCATGAGGCAACGAAAGAAGTCACGGCTTATCTGATCCCGGTTAAAAACAAGGCTGTCTTTTCCATGCAAAAAAAGATAGAAACTGCAGTAAACGGCACTATTGTGCTGATAGATTACCGTGATGTAAACACAGGTGATTATCTCCAGATCCGGTTCAAATATGAAGACAGGGAGATCCCCGCGCAGGAATATGAGATCATTCAGGACTGGATCTCCAAAACAAAATGGTAGCTTTACTGCTATCCTCAAGCCCTATGAAAATGAAACCTATTGCCTTTTGTTGTTTATTATTATTTGGAAGCCAGGTTCGTGCACAATCTGAAACAATTATCACTGTGGATGTTTCCCTTTCCTTCATGGGGAGGAATAAGCTGTTGGAAAAAGAAGTGATGCAGAGTTATTTCAGGTGTTACAAGGAATATATCATTGAACGGATCTTTAAGATGGATATGGAGAAAATAAAGAAACCGGATGATATAAAACCTCCTTTCTACAATGATAGCAGTTATTATTTCATCAATACAGCACTGCAAAAATTTGTGGAGTTTGATGCTTTTGCCGTTTCGGCAAAAGCAACCTCAGCGCAGGACCTGCCATTGAAAAAACTGGGTCTGCTGATAAAGAACGCCCCTACGCTGGATAGTGCTTCCAGGATAGCAGACACTACCATGGATGATATTAAGTACATCCGCTACCGCGCGTTCAAATTAAGAATGGATGGCAAGACGATGAGGGAAATTACAGCTTACCTCTTACCGGTTCCCAATACTTCCTCCTACTCCTATCATCGAAAGATCGAATCAGAAGCGCAAGGCAGATTTGTCTGGGTAGATACCCGGGATGTTGGATCACCTCATCCCTCTATTACCGTCCGGCTTACCTATGAAACAAGGGAAATCCCACGAAAGGAATGGAAGGTGATGGATAGCTGGATAAGCCGGACAAAATGGTAAGTTGTGGCCGGAGATGAACGGACACTGTCCGCATACGGACAGGCATTTAGATTCAGTTATCTGATTTTCAATCACTTACCCTATGGCATAATTCCTGTGGCCGGTTACCCGTAAATAAAAAGATATGCTCAGGAACAATTTCAAGATCGCATACAGGAGTATCTGGAAAGACAGGATCTACAGCGCCATCAATATTGTGGGCCTTGCACTGGCTACGGCTATCTTTCTCCTGATCATCCATTATGTGCGGTTTGAGCATAGTTATGAGAACATCCATGCCAAAGCGGATCAGATCTACCGCGTAACGCTGGACATTTACAATGGTGCTGAATATGTGACCACAGATTGCGAAACCTATCCGCAGCTGGGACCTACCATGCTAAAGGACATGCCCGAGGTAAAGAATTACACGCGGATTGAGCATGTAGGCAACACAGAAATAAAATATGATAATAAAGGATTTATTGTAGACAAGGTGTATGCTGCAGATTCCCAATACTTCTCCATCTTTAATATAGACTTCATCCAGGGAGATAAAAGCAGGGCGTTGACGGGGCCTGATCAGGCACTGCTGAGTGAAACTACTGCCAAAAAGATCTTCCTTGCAGAAAACCCTATGGGCAAAGTTTTGCAAGTGGGTAAATTCACCTTAACAGTAGCAGGCATATTTAAAGACATCCCGGAAAACACCCATTTGAAATTCGATCTGTTAGTTCCGTTCTCTATCGTTACCAAAACAAAGATGGAGAATGACTGGACCAGCAACAATAATTTCACTTACGTTGAATTGGCGCCAGGCGCTTCCCTTACTGCGCTTAATCAGAAACTGGCTACCTTATCCAAACAGCGGCTGAAGAGTGAAATAATGACCGCAGGGCCTATTAAAGATATTCATCTCCATTCCAAACGCACCTACGAGCCCGAACCTCCCGGCAACGCAGGCACCGTGAAGTTCCTGCTGATCATTGCTATCCTCATCCTGGTGATCGGTTCCGTGAATTATGTGAACCTTACTACTGCCCGGTCTTCCGAAAGATTGAAGGAAGCTGGTATAAGAAAGGTATTAGGCTCCACCCGCCTGGGATTGATCCGCCAGTTCTTCCTCGAGTCATTGATCGTAAATCTGCTGGCCTTTATACTGGCGCTGGCATTAGTTTATATATCCATCCCCTACTACCTGCAACTGGTAGGCAAACCTTTGAATGCAGATATCTTTCATGCTTATTCTTTCTGGACCACCTGTGCGCTCCTGTTTGGATTGAACTGCCTGCTCTCCGGCCTGCAGCCAGCCATCATGCTTTCCGCTGTGAAGCCGGTAGTGATCATGAACAGATCTTCTGCAAGAGGCGGTGCTAAGGGTGGCGCATTAAGAAGAACATTGGTAGTAGGTCAATTTGCAGTGGCAGTGGTAGTGATTGCCTTTACCATTGTTATTTACCGGCAATTACAATTCATGCGGCAACAGGATAAAGGCATGAACATTGAACAGATCCTTGTGATCAATGACCTGGAAGATGGAAAGAACGATTCTGTACGGGTAAGCCTGCACGAAGCTATGCGTAATGACCTGCTCAAACTTTCTGCCGCTAAAGAAGTATCTGCAACAGGTGCTTTACCTGGCGTGGATGCGAGTTACATGAACACCACCAATAACGTCATGCGTTTGGGAGCAGAAAGGAATGGATACAATTTCTCTACGTATGCAGTGGATTCCAGCTTTGTGCCCATGATGAAAATGACGCTTCTGGCAGGCAGGAACTTCAGCAATAGTGCCAGTAATAACAGGGAAGTATTGATCAATGAAGAAAGTGTCCGTTTGCTGGGTTTCTCTTCTCCTGAAAAAGCAGTGGGCCAGGTGATCACCTATCATGGCCAGGTTACGGTAATCGGGGTGGTAAAGAATTTCAGCCAGCTTTCCATGAAAGAAGCCCCGATCCCTATGATCAATTATTATCGTCCGGATGATGCGAAATATATTTCAGTAAAGATCAATACAGATGATGCCGGTAAAGTAATTGCTGCAGCAGAGAAAGTGTGGCTGGCACATTATCCGGGCAGGGCCTTTGACTACTTCTTCCTGGATCAGTTGTATAATCAGCAATATAAATCCGATGTACAATTCGGTCAGATCATTTCTGTATTTTCTCTACTCACCATCTTCATTACCTGCCTTGGATTATTAGGCCTTACCGCACATAATATTGCACGCCGCACAAAAGAGATCGGCATCCGGAAAGTGCTGGGAGCCAGCGTAACCGAGATCGTTCATCTTTTTGCCCGGGACTATGTGAAGCTCGTGTTGCTGGCGATGGTGATCGGGATTCCGATTGCCCTGTGGGCAGAGCAGCAATGGCTGAAGGATTTTGCATTACGTGCTTCTATGCCCTGGTGGATCTTTGCATCAGCTGGTGGGGTGACGTTGCTGATCGCACTTTTAACGGTTAGCCTGCAATCAGTGAGGGCAGCGCTCGTGAACCCGGTGGATAGTTTGGGAAGCGAATAAATAAGCGCCCCGCTTTTACACGAGGCGCTACTTTTGGGGTTAAGTATTCGGACATTTATCTGTAACTGAGAATCCTACAGCCTTAATACCATACCATGGGAAAACAGTAGAACTATCCCTGATCACACGGCTACGTGCAGCCAGGCTTACTGTATATCCGCAATTATCCATGGCTGATACATCTACACTCCATGGTGCATTTTCATCTCCGTCATCTGTATTATCTGCCAGGTTACCTACATCACCGGCATTCGGCAATGCATCATAGTAACGGCTGGAAGGTGTTGGTACGGTGCCATGCGTATGCGAAGATGGTTGCAGGTCTAAACTCCACAGTGCGAAATATGGATGTATTGCCCTGAGGTGACCACTTACGGTGTGGTTAGTAGCCGTTTTATCATAGCAATGACAATCACCGCCATCTATTACCAGGTCTAATGTCTTCGTGAGATCTACGGATACATTGGCCGTTGTGCTGATGGACATGTGTACGTTGTTGATCACTACAGAGAAGAGGTCTGCTACCTGTTCATTGCCCAGTGCATCTGTATGTGTGAAACGGATGGTATAATTACCGTCTGTTAAACCGCCGGTGCTCCAGCCTGCCAGGTAATGGGTTTGATTATACAAACCGATAGCAGGGTTTTCTTTATAAATAAACCAACCATCAGCCGGCGATTGCGGATCACTGAATTCCACATTCGGATCAGGCGCAAAATCTATCATCTGGAATGTTTCTGCGGTAGATACGGATGCATAGGTGCTGTCTGCCGCGCCATATTTCTTGTACTCTATCTTGTATTTGATGATGCCATTGAATCCTGCGCGGTTGATGATACCATGGAAACTTACCCATCCGCCATATGGACGATTGTTATGGGAAGTTGGATTGGTAGTATCTGAATTCACCAGGAAGGTTAACGGATGGATCAGATCACGGTCAACGCCACCCACATGTGTCAGTTCTGCTTCTACGTGTGCAGCCTGGCTTGGACGGATCTGTACCACAGCATCTACCCTATTACCCCAGGTGTTGAGATCATTGGGGTCTGTAGTAGATGGTAAAGATGACCAGGAAAGCACAGCGCGTACCCTGATCACATTAGGTTGTGCGCAGGTGCGGATGCGGTTGGTGAGATTGATGGGCAGGTCTACGTTGTAGTACAAACCATCTGCGGGGATGTTGTCAATATCGTGTACGGTGATACTGGCAGTGCCCAGGTATTGATCAAAGATGCCATTGTTATTCCAGTCTGCCCAGAAAGCTACGTGTTCCTGTGAGCCGTTGTGGCAAAGGTCGCCACTGAAGCCGCTGTTCTTCTTTAGTTTGATCACTGCACCGAGGGTGTCCAGGGGCGTACTTAAGCCTACGCACATCAGTTCCTCGAATGTTACGTCTGCCTGGCTGATGGGTTTAAGGATGAAGTCCGTAATGGCCTTTACGTCCACTTTCAGTTTTTGTACTTCAAAGAGGTTGTAACTGCTGAGGGTTTTGAACTTCTTCGCGTTGGTGATCAGGGGTGCCACGGTGGAATAGAAAGTACGGTGATCAGGTACTTTGGCGCGTTTGTATGCTGCGTAGAAAGTTTCCAGCGGCGGGTTGGGTGGCTGGGGAATGTGAATTTCCTCGTTGATGTTGATGTGGGCCAGGAAGTCTGGTTTGATCTTTACGTCCAGTGCCTGGAAGAGATCTCCCCAGATAAAACGCCTTCTGCGTTTCAGCTGGATGTCCACATCTTTTACATTGCCGTAATGCGGGGTAACATTGGGGTCTGTGGAAGGTATCACGTTCCAGGATAATACGGCGCGGACGGTGGGGATCACAGCCGTGCTACAGGTCAGGAACTTGCGGTACTTTTCATCGTCGATGAAAAGATGCGTCATGTACTTGAGGGGGTGTTGGGGACCGGCGGGGGCTTCGGAGATGTCTGCCACCTTGAAGCTGGAATAGCCCATGTCCTGGAAGCCGTTACCGTCTTTAAAGTCTACGAAGAAACGTACATACTCTTTGGAGCCGTTGGAGCAGAGGCCGCCGCTGTAACCGGAGGCCAGTTTGATGCTCACGATGGCTTCCAGTTTTGATTTTTCAGGGTTAAAGCCTACACAAGTGATCTCTTCCCATTGTGTGATGCTGGCTGCCTTGAGGTCCTGCAGGAAGAATTTGTTGAGCAGGAAGGTCTGGCGGTTGTATAATAGCTCTGAGAGCTGAGCCGCCGACACGTTGGGGATCTTCAGTTTTTCCATGATTTTTGTTTTTGGGGTGTACTATTTGGGGTGTTTCGAATACTAATCTGGGGCTAATGGAGAAAGACCGGATATAAAGTTAGGGGAGATGTATGGGAAAGGGATGCGTATTAATACGGGAATGTATAGGGAGATATATTGTAGAAATTATTACTTCATGCGTAGGTCGTCGGTATCGTCTGCATAATCTCTCTCGTCATCCAAAATTATCCTGTTTGTGCTATTGTCTATAGAAGCAAATACGCGTTCCAACATATTATCCGGATGTGCGTTTTCCTTTACTTCGAATACTTCCTTTATCCAGCGGGCTATTTCCGGGCGTGGCATGGGGAGGCCTTTTTGGGCCAGGAGATTGATGATCTCGGATAAGTTTTCGGGGGTGTTGATGGTGCCTAACTTTCGCTGCATTTTCTTTTCTTTTTGAGCAAAGTTAGGGGTTGCGGGGATCGGAAATGCTAAGCAACAATTAATTAATATCATTCCTTCCGCTGTTGTAATTTAATTGTATCATAATATTTACGATTATTATTCATAATATCAGTAGTCTCCATTTCTAGGTAAAGATCAATCCGATCTGTTGATCTTATGTCTTTGGTATAGGTAAAAACAGCATAAGGTTTGAATGGCATCACATTTTTATCCAGATGAGCAGTATCATAATTAAGCCCATCTTCAGAATATCTTACCTTAAATTCCTTGAAGATATAATCTGCAAAAACCACATTTATCACAATTGTATCACTGCTTCCTCCTATCAGATTATATGCGGCAGGACTACCTATTTCAAAGATTGAATTCCCAACATCATCATAGCTCTTAGCATAAGTATAATTTAGTGAATCTGTAAAAAATTTATACTGGTGCACTTTTCCGGTTTTATATAACTTCACGGTATTACCCCATACATTTCCATTTTTATATGTTTCAATCAACAGAACCCTATCCTTCGCATCAATTTCTCTTCTTACAATTATGCTGTCTCTTTGTTTAGAGAGTTCAATGGCCTCCTGCCTTGTTAAAGAAGGCTCTTTAACAACGTTCAGGCAGGAGGTAAAAAAGACCAGGGAGAAAATTATTTTCTTCATAATTATTTCGCAATTATTTTTCGTCTTCAGGTACAGGTATACGGGAATGATCTTCAACAGTATCTGTGGCCTTTTCTTTAACCGCATCAAACATCTTGTCCTTTAGTGGTATAAAATTATATTTACATGCTTTACAATAAGTGACAGCTGTTGTCCTCCTATTTAAAGCCTCACGTTGTTCTTTCAGGAAATCTGTAATTTGGTCATCAGTCTTTGTATTTCCCAGAGCGTCAAAGCCATATCTAAGATTTTCAAGCAGTGTTTTTATTCCATCTGCAGGCCCACCTGTAAT
Organism: Chitinophaga sp. SYP-B3965; assembly: GCF_009647655.1. Classification (GTDB taxonomy): domain Bacteria; phylum Bacteroidota; class Bacteroidia; order Chitinophagales; family Chitinophagaceae; genus Chitinophaga. The sequence goes on from NZ_WJFD01000001.1 coordinate 1,650,113, forward strand.
AAGTTCTGCTTTTGATCCAATTGAACTTACAGAACCCGCAAGATCAAAAAGGTCGTCAATCGAAACCAAATAAGCATCAGGATGCTCTGCTGATGCATTGTATTTATTATCTTGTCCAAATCCATCTTTTGAAGAGGTAAAAACAATTCCCCCTCCTCTTGTCGGTTCTTTGTGACCAAATTCATACCAACTTTTTTTCCGTGCTACAAACAAAGTAATTGTCGTATGCGTCCAAACACCCTTTGACGTCTCACGTTCAATATTAATCTGGTACTGGTTTCCGATTCCAAATTGCCCAACTGGATTATCCCTAACGAACCCATATCCGCCAAACTTTTCTCCCAATTTCCATCCTGATCTTTTCGTCTCATCCTCTGTTATTTTCTTTGAAAGAATTGCACCTGTATGCGAGAAAGATATATCAATTTGAAAATATCTTTCTTCTAAACCATCGAGATCCTTAGCCCATATTGGCTTATTGCCAGCAAACTGGTATGGTGTATACCATGGAAAATCCTTTTTTAACGGGTCCTCGCTCAAAAAACGCCCCAACCTTGGGTCATACACCCTAAACCCGTAATCCTGCTGATTTCCCTCTCCCTTTACTTCATTATCATTCTCCTTACCATTAAATCCATAACGATAACCTGATGCGAGCCCGGATATCACAGGGTTCCCATTCCCATCATCTCCAATTGTCCCATATCTCCCTTCCATTGGCATCCCAAACGGATAATAATCCTGCATACTGATAACTTCAGGTTTATAATCACCGGAGCCCAATTTTTTATCAGACAAAACAGCAATTACATTCCCAAGATGGTTAGTAAGTTCATACCGTTTGTTTCCCTCACATAACCACTTATCGTGGGTATCCTCATCAGTAACATTCATATTAGGTTGCCAGAGTCCCAGTCTGCTGCTGCCATACAAGTGTTGTTCTTTCCAAATCACAACTCCTTCCTCTTCCTGCTGATAAGTGGCAAGCGTATTCCCTTGCGCATCTCTTACATACCAGGTCGTAACTGTATTATGGCCTGGTCTGATATATGTTTTGCTTACCCTGTTACCCTCAACATCATATCTATATTCCAAAGAACTTCCATCACTCTTAACTACTTTACTGACCTTCCCATAAACTGTCCAAAATATTTTGTCAGTTCCGGTAGCCGTTTCAGCAATTAAGTTACCAATTTTATCATAACTATAATTCTTTGTTCCCTGAAGATCGTTTTCGTAATCGGTACTACCCGGGATACCATCCACTACATTAGCCAGGCGGTTTGTCTTTTCTCCTGCAACTGTTTCATAAGTGTATGACAGGTTATCCATCCCCAGTGGTTTTCCATTAAAACCGCTGCCATTCCTTTCATACGTCAGAATATTACCATTGCCATCATAGGTGACATTTTCCATAAATGGACTGGCATCCGGGTTAGGACGAGGTGTCCATGACCCACTAACATCCTGCTGGCGCATATGCTTCAATCGGTTCAATTGGTCATATGCATATGTATAACCAACAGTAGCACCCTCACCTAATTTACTGAGTGCCAATGTAGTTCCAGCAATATTTCCATTGAACAATTGATTTCCATCATACGGTGCGCCCGGGGCATATTTCAATGAAAATGGCGAAGGTGTTGAAATAGCACTATAATCTTCATCAAAATAATTTAAAGAATATGCCATCGCATCAGCAGCAAAAGTTGCTCTGCCACCAGGATCATCAGAGCCATCCATTCCCATATCCAGTGATGGATCCAGGTAATTCCCATTCATCCCTTTTAGCCATCCCCGTATTGTATATGCATAATCTATCCCCTGAATGGCATGTTCTCCTAATTCTATACGGGATAACCATCCATGAGGATAATATTTATACACGGCTTGCGTCTTGGCATCTTCAATATCCCAATTATCATTCCCCGTAAAGCCGCTTCCATTCTCTACTTTCACCAACCGGTTCTCTGCATCATATACATATCCATAAATAAATCTATCGTTGCTGCCGGCCAGCTGGTATCTAACTTTATTCACTTTCCCGCTTGCCAGATCATAGTTATAATCCATCTGTTTAACAGGCAGGTCTTTGATCTTCTGCCACAGGGACTTCACATTACCCAGCTGATCATAACTATAGTATGTAAGCTGTTCTGGGTCGCCTCCGTCATTTTCCCAATACATGGAAGCCGCCACCCTTTTCCGAAGATTATCAAGTGTTTCTGTGATCTCCATGGGCCTCACATCATAATAAGTCCTGGTGATCTGCTGGCGTGTTGTACCACCCATTAAGTCACCATACTCCGTTTCCGTCAGGAATGGTGTTGAAGGAATTTCTGAAATACCTAAAACCTCCCCTACTTCCTCTATGCGCCCCAGCCTTTCATATTTTGTATAGGAATACCGGTTAACCTCAGCATTCTCCTGAGCCGGATCAAGTTGTTCTGCATTCTGAGATAAGATCAGTCTTCCCAGGTAATCATGCCAGAATTTTGAAATCCCTGCATCGGGAGTTTTCTGCTGCACCACCTGCCCTAAAGTATTATAAGCGTAAGAAGTGGCCATCTTATGGTCCGGGTACTTTCCTTTGAATACTATTCCGGAGGGTAGCGTTCCTTCTTCAAGCCCGCCGTCGGGAATATTAAGTACATGCCAGGTAAATCTGTTGTAACCGGGTTCTCCTTCTTCATAGTCAAAAGTCATGCATGTATTTGCCACCAGTTTTGTAATATCCGAAGCTGAAAGCAAAGCATAATACATCCTTACATGCCTGATAGCATCATACTTTTCCTGATATACGCCTCCCGGATCCTGCTCTAATTCACAGCTGGCAGCCGGGGCCTCCGGCGCAACAGGACAAGCCACGCCATTTACATATACTTCCAGATCCTCTCTAACGAAATTATCTCCCTGGATCACAACATGTATGAACTCTCGCAGGGGCAGTGCATTCTGTATATTTACAGCCGTGTGGTTGATCAATATGGCCATATTTGACGGCATCAGTTCATATATATCTACATTCAGATAGTTGCCATTGATACAGGTATTAAACATGTAATTATGTTCACCACTTGAAGCATGCGCTACCTGAAGAGGCGCTGAGCCATCATTCTGCAGCCAATACTCCAGGGCAGCAGGGCCATTGTTCATCACATAATCCAGATCCGAGGCTATCCATTCCTTCTCAGACTCTTCATCGGGCCCATCATAATTACATTCCTGCCATTCATTTGCACGGGCTTCCTGTACTTTTAAAACATCTTCATCGGACAATGGCATTACACCTTCTGGCGGAACGGTACGGATCAACTGCCCGGCCTGGTTGTAATAATAAAGTGTATAATGATAGATCTGTTGTGGTGCTATTAATGTAGCCTGGGCTTTCGTTCTGCCACAAATTGTTAAATACTCCTGGCGGAACAGTCTTCGCGCTTCCTGGGTCTCCTTCAGATATATCAGCTTTCCCTGTTCTATGTGATCATTCACTGTCCTCATGATACAAGCCAGCGGATCATCTTTGACAGTTGTTCCAAAAGCCGGAATATTGCATAAAGCGGCCTCCGGCTCTGTGAGCAGCAGCTCTTCATAATCTCTATACTGATCATGCCCCATCGTGAATCCCCATTGGTGATTCAGATAAGTGGCCAGCATGCTATTATAATCTTCATGCTCAACATTCGGAGAACCGCCAAGCGCAGTATTAAATGCGGATTTAGCTGTGGTATATTCTAAAGCAGTGATACAACCTTTAGTACCTGGTTCTAAAAATACGGGCAGGTCTATTGTTCTATCCAGTAAGTACCTGCAATTGGTACATCCTTTTATAAGCACATTGAGGTCATCTTCTGTAAGGTTCGCGGCATCGCCAAACTTGCTCTTTATAAACTCATAGAAGGATTCGCTTCCTGCATTGTTGGTATGCTCCTCTGTAAGTAACTCCAGCTTTTCACATATTGCTTCACTTGTATTGCCGATTGAAAGAGTAGCTCCCTGTACTTTTGTTTTGTATGGATACGGCCCCTCGATCAGCCATGGGTTACAAGACATGTTGTAAACGGAAACATTCAATACCTGTTTGATCACATCTCCAAAAGAAGTGTACCCACCAGTCTGGGTAGATCTGCCGGGAGGAGCTACACTGGCTCCATACATATGATCCGGATCGCCACCTAATGCACATACGGCTATAAATCCGTTTTTTAGTGCAACGCGCTTTGCTGCATAATTTTGAGGGGTAGTATTAGCCAGGAGGCAGTCCTCCATTTTCTTTACCCACGATTCTGCATTACCCTCACAATTATTATAGATCTGATCCTGCAAACCTGCTAATGCTTCTGTTGTTAACTGATCAATATCTACGCTGGGAGTTGCACTAAAATCGATCTCTCCAAAACGGGGTATTTTATGCTGGTATAAGGGATCACATTCAGGTTCGGGAGGTTCTATTGGCTCACAGGTAACATTCATTGTCGCCAACACGAAATGATCAATACTGGAAACTCCTGTATGCAGATCACCATATTTGGGTGTGCCATTGTTATCCGCCGAAGTAAATTCAATAATGTCTTGTGCAGTTGAGAGGTCGAATGTAATACTGACCTGCACAGTCACTTTAACATCTGCGGGTATCGGTGCCCCGATAAAAGTGATCTCACTTCTGAACTGATTAGGAAGTGCAGCTGTATTCTGAAGCTGAAAGTCTGATTCAGTATAACAAGCCCCTGCCATTATGGAAGCAGACTTCATTGCCATTGGCATCGCTCTCCCTGCCACATTACCACAGGTTATCAGCCATACATTGTAAAACGGATATACAGCATCGCCTATGGTTACTTTAAAACAATTATAATAATCTGCCGTAGCTCCTTCACAATAATCTGTGAGAACAGGCTGTTCATCTGAATAACCCTTTTCAATATGGTAAGTTACAGTTGATCCGCTCACTTCATCCGTAAAAGTAAATTCACCTGTTCTTTTGCCATCTGTTGCAGACAGGTCTAACTCACCTCCGTCTCCGTTGCATGGAACGGTTGCTGCAGGCAAAGGAATACATTCAACGCTGGTTATAATGATCTCATTCAGATTCAGATCTTCGTCCAACGCCCAGCTAAATCCACGAGGATTCAATTCTATTGATGTTGGCACGGTCTCATATCCGGGAGGGAATTTCAGGTGTAATCTGAATTGATACCATTGCATCACACCATCATACTTCACTTTAACGTTTTGTATCCCACCGGAAGACGTGCTGTATTTATAAAAAGAGAACATCCCCGGCGAAGGGCACGCACTTGCTGCGGAAACAGGTTTGCCGGGTTTACATTGATTCAAACATTCACCATCCCGGATGATCTGGTAGATCTCCTCTTTGAGATCAAAATACAGGTTGCGATATAACTGCCATTCCCGGTCCGGTACCCTGCAATTTTCAGCAGGTGTACAATTGGCCCAGGTATTCACATCAATATCGGTATTGGTATTGCCAAATGGATCTGCACAATAGAGCGTATAATCTACAAACTCTGTAAGCCCCTTCCTTGGATAGAGCTGGTCCCCGGCGATCTTTTGTGAATAATATAATAGCCTTGCCCGGAAATAATCAAGCTGCATTGGTTCACCAGGACCACCCTGAAAGAATGGATCTGCGGCTATCAACCAGTCTGCCTGGTTGTGGAGATACTCCAGCCCTTCCTTCAATAACGGGATCTGTGCGGCTGTTTGAATGCTTTCTTTTACTTTATTATCCCAGCGAATATATTCTGCATTGCGCTCGCAGTAATCAAGTGCACATTTTTCAGGATGGTATTTGAGGAATTCCTGCGCCCAGGCAGGATCCCAATACTGTAGTAACTGTGCTAAAGTAAAATCTACATCGTGGGGAGATATTAATTTACCGTTTTCTAATTCTATCAGTACGGCTTTGTAGTCCGGGTGTTCTTTTTCCCGAATTGGAAATACAGTTCTCCAGTGCAGTGCAATAACGTTAATAGTTGGCTCTAAAGGAGTATGATCACTGGTAAAGAGCGCATACTGCCCTCCGGGGCTGACATCTGCTAACATTATATTTTTATATTCATCACAGGGGGATGGGAAACAATATTGGCTAATGTTCTGACAATGTTCATACATCCTGTCATACATATAATTTGCCAGGTTCTCAAATTGCTCAACATCCTCATCTGCGTCTATCTGATTCAGTGCAAGCTGCTGTTTAAGCCTGTTTATAAATTCCGGCCTTTCTCCCAGTGTTGCCATAGCTGTCTTGCAATCCTGCAGGCAGTTAAGCAGTTCTGTATTACCCACCTGCCACACCACCGCATCAAACTCAGAACGCAGGTCTGTATTCCGCTTGATATAATCATCTGTAAACTCAGCAATAACATCTTCGCTCATGCCCAGTTCAAAGCGGATATAATAAGTACCTATCTTCCGGGGGATGTAAGTAAATGATTCCACCTTGGGCTGATCCAGATCACAATCACTGAATTTGCTGCCAGCAAAAGATGGTTGTGTAATGACTGTTTCAATATTTCCATCGTCATCAGAAACAGTGATCTTTATTGAATAATAGCAATTGCTGCATATTTCTCCTTCCGGTTGCCCGTTGTTCTGAATCTGGTACTTAGCCATTAGCTGTTCTACACTATAGTCTACCTGGAATGACTGGTTAGGCAAAGACACCATGTAATTTGCCGTTGCGGTCAGCGTTAACCGGGAAGGGTCAAACCTGAACTGCGAAGGAATTAATAACGGTGTGGTTTTGGAAGCAACAACGGGTTGAGAAGCCAGTGGCTTGAGGTTTGCCGGCGCAGCTCCAGTAAGCGCAGTAGCAATTACTTTACCTGAGGCGTTCTCATATGAGATAGATACCTGGCCATTGGGGTCTACTGACATCTTTTTAAGATAATGATGCGCAAATCCAACATCATTTCCAAAGAGCCGGTCTAGTTCCCATGCTTCTGGTTTACCATAAAAGAACATATTTGTTTTCCCATCTTCTCCTGGCTGGAATGTTTCGCCAACGCCCCCCTGGATCTTTACCCTGCCGGTATTATCAGGTGTATAACGGGTAACGGAAAAAGGATATTTCTTAGCATCCGGGACAAATTTAATCCCCGCTATATCATCATTTAAAAAAGGATTATTGGGAGAATAATACGTTGATGCTCCATTTCCAAACAACTGATCCGGTTTATCCGGAGATGTTGACGAAGTACCATACATATTAGCAAAATTATAAGGCAGCAGGTCTTCGTTCAAATGCAGGCTGGGATAATATTTTATTTCCTTCTCTTTTAAGGGAGCCGGCAAAATTTTCATAGCAGGCCTGCCGAATTCATCATAGATCATTTCCTGTACCACTACATATTTATCTGCATCCTCTGAAGAAGAAGTGCCGGCATTTGCCACTGTTACAGACTGCCTGTTTCGTAAAGAACCATCTGCATAACTGATGATCTCTTTTTTCTTTCCCTCTTCCGCATAAGTAGCGTTATACTGCCAGTTCTTCTCCGTTTGATGCCAGGAATTATCCAGGCTATACACCAGGATATCTCCCCAGCCACATTCTTTTCGTATCCCATTTTCCATACTTACCCCACGGACCCTTACCAGCAGGAATTTTGCCTGATGCACCAGCGTAATAGGGTAATGGTTCGCATCTATTGTTACGCGTGTAAAATTATTGCGGAACATTGCATGTGTAGCGGGTTGTTCTAATACCAGTTGTTTACCGAAGTTCGATTCTTCATCAATGAATGTCCAGTCCAGATCGTAATGTTCAGATGGTTCGTCCACCAGCCATCCGACCAGTACTTTTCCCCCGCTCTCCACAGGATCATCAAATGCCACGGAACGCAGGGCGCCATTATTGGTTGTTTTTGCAGGCGTGGGTATAATAAAAGGGCTATTCGTTTCTGTTACATTGGGATCCCTGTCGTATTGCCGGTCAATGAAGATCTTATTGGTGAGCTTAAAAGCGGGTGGCAGTTCATCACCCAGCTCTGCGCTGGTAATATCATTCACGGTGATCTTCACCCGATGCCCGTTCTTGAAATAATGTGCTTTTTCTGCCTGGTATATTGCGCCTTTGGCAGGATCATATCCTATTTCAAGGATAACATGATCTTCTGTAACCGGGTCTACCTGATCCGGCTGGCTCCAGTATTCTACCTTAAGGTCCAGCTTGCATTTGAATGCCTTTTGCGGCAAAGCTGCAGTATCCCGGTAGAAACCGAAAGTGATGATATTATCTACTGTTTTGTTCCTGATCCGCGACCATTCATAGCTGCTGTTCCGGAACTTTTCGTCCTTTACAATTAAGGTATCGCCCTTTTTGATCTTACCCTGTAAGGTATGCTGATAGGGCTCGGTAGCAGCCGATACACGCAATAGCGTACTGCAAAAAAGTAAGAGACCTGTTATAACTGATCTGTGAATAATTGATAATTTCATCAGGCTAACTTTAATAGATATATTTCACTTCATAATCCCGGAAGGCAGCTGCAGGCAACCAATTATCTCCTTTCTGCTGCACATACCTGTTCACATTAAATACCTGCACCGGTAAATTTTCGGTTTGCCAGGCATTTATAGTGATCGTGATGAGTTTATCCATCGACAGGTCCCCTGGCGCGGTTTCATCTGAATTACGCATAAAGATCCGCCGGATAAACCTTGTACTGTCATAGGACACCCTGTATTCCCGGCAACTGATATGCCTTTCATTCCTGAGCCGGATCACGGTTAATGGTTCCATGTTCTCTTTGGAAATGGCATACCGCTCCTTCTTCAATTCATTCAATTGTTCGGGGCTCACAAAAAACTGTGGTCCGGAAGCTTTGTTTTCTCTTGGAGACAGGAATATCTTATGAATACTGTGATTTACGGTGATGTAGATGCCGGGTATTGCAATTGTTTCCTGCTCTCCCAACTGGTAATAGGTAAGGGAATCTTTATGGCAATAGCGAAAACGGGTGAACATGGACCTGCTGGTATCTGCCTGGTCTGTTAACCGGATGCTTCCCTCCGCCATATAGGTGGTCAATTGCCCTATCCTGTTGTAGATCCCGGCCAGCTCACTAAAAAGGCTATCCGCCTCTTCGTTATAACTATCAGCCGGAACAGCTGCCTGTACGGCGGGCGTTTTAGTACCCGCAAGGAACATTTTCCTGATCGAAGGCGTTATTGCCCACGCGGTGATGCCGGTAGCTATTATCAAAACAGGTATTAATATCGTTTTCAATGATCTCATGGCAGGAATGGTTTTTTCTTATAGCCTGTTTTACTTTCCTTAATGGTCAATATTCCTCTGTCTGTTTCTTTCTTTACCCTTGTTAATGAACCTTCATCATCGTATTCATAGAACGTGGCATAGTTATTTTCATCCATCTCACCCATGAGGCGGAGCGTTCTGTCATCGTAACTGAAAGTTTTGATCTGTGCATCAAAAGGGAATATGCGGATGTCATCTATCAGGGTAGTTGCTCCTGCTTTGATGGTGAGGTTCACTGCTTTAACACCTTCCGTATTTAAAGGCATCGTGAAAGTACATTCCACCAGCTTCCATCCTTCTACTGTTGCATTTCGCGTAGGCGTAATGTCTGCGCCGCCATTAAGACTTACCCGAATGCTCGTTTCGTCTGTCAATGGTGCCGCATCTTTTACCCAGGCGGAGAAAACGTATTGTTTCTCATCCATCGGCGCAAATCCCCAAAGTCCTAACCAGGGAATTAAGCTCCGGTAAAATTCTCCATTAAGATTATTACTGAGGTAAATACCAGGAGTATGTTCATTATTAAACTGCCAGGTGTTTAATATCAGATGTTCTGTACTACTTAATTTTAGGCTGAAATTACCAGAGTGTGCATCGTCTTTTTCCAGCCTGGTATCGTAGTCAGTGCCTAATGTCTTTCTGATATCAAAATCCCCTGCATCGCAGGTAGGTTTGGCCAGGCAGTTATTATAAAACTTATAATCTTCAAAACCATCATAGAATATTTCCCTGTGGCGTGCATTGGATGCAACGGCTACAGGTAATACACCTCTGAAACCAAAACGGGCGGAACTATAACGCCCCAGCGCATCTTTGCTTTCCAGTTCCTGCGATGTTCTGTCCTGCATGGTAGCTTCGCGTGCAACTACCCATCCCGGGATAGTATTATTATGCGGCATTGTTGTATACCCGCCATTGAGATGTTTACCGTAAAAAGGTGTTGTAAGAACATAGGCTCCGCTTTTACGGATGTTCAGATCTTTTACAGCAGGATCAAAGATGCCGTTATCGGGTTTTGTATCCATGTATACGTATTCCTTCCATACAGACCAGTTTCCTAAGAAACCGGTATAGTAAGGATTCATTACCCCATTAACAGAGATCTCGCAGGAATTTGTACAGGGATTAGTCAAAACAGTTCCGCATAAGGATTTTGCCCTGTAGATTGAACTACCGGGTCCACGGAGAAAGCTGTTATAGGTATGCGTCAGGGCCATGGTAGTAGACCATAACACTTCTGCATCCAACCCATCAACAACATCAGCCCTGGAACCACTATATAATTCAACGCCTATGATAGGCACATCTCCCGGATCCACGCCCTCCGACTCTACTGTAATAACGTGTTGCCCCGCGGTTAACTCAATGGGGTAAATACGCCATAATTCCGTGCTATTATTATCAGTTCTTGCTTTCCATGCTTCACCATCAATAGATACCAGTGTACTTTTTATACCTGCAAGCCCAATGTAATAAGTTCCTGTAGATGGTATTGTTACACAATCGCTGAGTCCTCTGTGCGCCACAGTCAGAGGGCTAAAATCACTGGTTAATCTTACGCCCGAAGAATTCAGGCGGCCACAATAAAAGTAAGGACCAGCAGAAGTCCTGGCTTCTATGGGAGGGCAGTCAACGCCCCCGTAATAACTGTTCGTAATAACTTGGCCGGAAGGCGTTGCTTCATCATATAAACGCGCTCCAAACCTGTCATAGAGCGGATGATCAGGTGCACGAACAACATCCAGCTCCGTTCCGTTATCTACGATCTTAGGCGCAATGCAGGACATACCATCTGCTGATTTCGTATATCCATCAGGGCAATCTCCTTTCAATTTATATCCGCAATTAGGTGTACCATCACATATATTCAATGTTTTCCCAGGCTTACAAGTATACCTTGCCGCAGTTCTAGGTCCAAAAGGAGCGGAGGATAATGTAAAGCAGGATACGCTGGCATCATCCCGCAACCACTCTGTTGAAAATATCCGTTTGCTGCCAAGGCTCAGTGCGCCGCTCATCATTTGGATCCTGGTTGCGTCATAGATCTCCACCGCCACTGATTCAGGATTACTGCTACCCGATCCGCCATTAGCAGCATCTACCCGTACAGTATGTTTTCCGGCCGTTAAATGAACCTGGATGATCCGCCACCATAAAGAAGTTTCAGGGTCTAAGGCAGTCTGGGAAGCTTTGAGGAATCCATCAATATAATAATGCCCGAAGTTATCAGAGGCAAACCCTAAATAATACCAGCCCTCTCTTGGTGCCGTAAAACAGGCTTCCAGGCCCCACCAGGTGTTGGTAGGAACATTGGGCATTTTAACGCCAGCCTGCCATAACCGGCTGTTACTGCCCCCCATCCAATAACCACTCCCAAGGTCATCATACCATCCGGCATTATCATTAACAACCTGGTCGTTATACAACCTTACACCATGATCTCCGTATTGCCAATACGTATCACCAGGCACAACACTTAAAGTGGTATTAGCGGTTGGATTTATTACACAACCTTTTCCATCACCCGCATCCACATATCCTTCAGGGCAGCTGTTGCTCACACAATCAGCAGGCCTGCCCCACGCTTCATGATACAAAATAGCTTTGGTATCCAGCATAGGGAAGTTAGCTGTGATCTCTTCATTGAAAAAACCACTCAGGTCTTCATGCGGATAACCTCTTGGGTCCTTGAGGGTAACAAAAGTTGCACCTTTTGCCGTTAATAAGTTCCGGTAGCCGGACCGGCATACTTTTACTTTGCCTGCTACATAATCCCTTTCCAGCCTTCCTCCGATATCTATCAGGCGCAATTTGGATTCGGCTTCTCCGATAGCAGATCTTATGACCCAGCTCCTTCTGCCTGTTGCCAGGTTGATGATCTCATCTCCGGGAACGAGGACTGACTCATATTCATACGGTATCTCCGCAGCAGCGTTCACTTCAAAATCAGAGATCACCGCATTCAATGATCTGTATGCCATCCCCATGCCTCCATGTACATAATAGGCCGGAATGGTTAATGTGTATATTGGGCTTTCGAATTCGTTCTGTGTTTTTGTGAGCAGCACTTCTCCCGTTTCATGATCAAAGGCAAGATGATTCGTTTTAATAGTTGAACCGTTCACCGTTTTAATAACTTCCATTAACACACCATAGTTTGCTACTGTTTTAAGCACACTGGATGACCGGAATAACCTGTAATCGTTATTCTTTCCTACCGGAATATGTGGGAAAGGTGTAGGGAAAGGCAGGAAAGTGGGGATCACATCCACGCCTAAATTATATATCTTGTTAGTGCTGGCTGTTTCCTGCTCCCTCATATCTGCAAACAACTCTATTTCACGAGACATGTAACCTTCCTGGACTTTACCATAATCCTTCATGACCGGAATAGCAGAGTTGTCCAACTGAAGGCGCCCTCCATTTTCAATTGAATTATATACATATTCAACCGCAGAGATCTCTTCTCCTGCTTTATTAAGGATCGTTTCTTTGAAGGGCTTTCCATGCATATCATTAAGGATGATCTGGTAACCCTGGGACATGTATAATTCATGTGAATAATCCGCACCAAAGAACGGGTACCATCTTTTGGACTCTGCTTCTACCTTTTCCGCCATGTTGTTATCTACTATTACAGGAAATTCTTTGGCAGTATAATACTCATTCACACTACTCCCCATTGCATCAGACACCTGTCCGTCGGCAGCAAGATTAGAAACGGCCACTCTGCGATATCCTACCTGCGGCGCCGGGAACAAAGTTTCTACCATCGGTTCTTCCAGGTAGAACAGATTGGTGAGTGCCCACATAGATTCCTGTGAATAGGGCAATGGCATGCGCATAGGATTTTCATCCCCCCCAATGGATGGCTCATAAGCAGCCACACCACTACTGATCAGCTTGCCGTTCTCCATCATCCGGTAATCATAACTCTGTCCGTAAATTGCTCCTGCCGTATTTTCTGCCATCGCATCCCATTTATCCAATATCCTCAGTTTGCTCACCCTCACTCCTCCTCCATTCTTCCCGGCTTTGGGAGCCGCAATGCGTAAGAAACTCTTCTCCAGTTTTACGGCTTCAGCAAAATGTTTTTTATCTGCCTTCTTGTTGAAGTTCATTTTCAGTTCAGAGAAATTGCTGATGGCACTTGCCAGGGCAGTTACAGCAGCAGCTACAGGCCTGTCATCATCAATCCTGTTCTTATATCCGGGATATGCATAACGAGGATATTCCAGCCTCATTTTTTGCCAGGCGGCAAATGAGAACGGGTTACCTGTTACATTCCCTACTTCTGCAGATTTAAAGAGAAGATATACGATCTTACTGTCTCCGGTATCAAATTGCACATCACTTATTTCTGCATAACAGGGAATATAATCGTAGTACTGATCATCCTGTGATAAAGGATGATCGGAAATATTTATAAATAACTTTGCGTAGAGGTATGGTTTCCCGCTTAAATAATTTCGTATAAACCAATCTTTTCTTAATGCTGCGTCTTCCGGAACGTCTTCAGGTTCTTCCGTGAGTTTAAATTTGAAACCCTGTGCATCCCTTAAGTTCAAGGCGGCTTCTCCGGTGCCGTTTTTGATCAGCCCGTCAATCGCGGTCATTTGCATGGCCTTCTTATCCTGTACATATGAATAGTCATCCGATTCGTAGTCTACCTCAATTTCTCCTCCTGTGGGCAATTCGATCTTTGAAAGATGCCAGGTCTTAGCATTTTCATCTGCCAGTGCGGAACGGTCCGTATAAGGGAACTCATCATTCCTCAACGCAGCAAAACCTTCATTGGCATCTGCATTGTCTGTAATTCCTTTGTAACTGCCCCAACGGTCAGACGACAGGAAGTTGTAGGGTTGATTCTCCTGGTAAGTGAAAGTGTAAGGATGGTATTTCCCCTTGTCCGAGTTATTATATTTAAAGTATACTCTTTTTAATGTGAGCTTTCCCTTTCCGGTGCTGATAGAGTTAGGAGAATTCTGGCACAGGGAATAATCATAATCAAAAACCACAGTTTTTATAGGGGTTTCCAGATCTGTTTTTGAAAAAATGCGGATCTCCTTCAGCAGCTTCTGCCTCACCGTTGTATTGATGGCACCATGTTCGTCCATTACACCCAATGCATCCTCCCGGTCTTCTGTAATAAAGTAAGCAATTTTGGTTTTTGACTGGATGGAATGCAAATACCATAATTCCTTTTCTCCGTAAACAATATTCCCCTTATCGTCCGTATCATCTGCCTGAAGGCCTTTATTATACTGCGCCCTGCCGGTTAATGTTCCCGGCACAGCAAATGGCGCGCGCCATTTATACGTCCCTTGTACTTTAGAGTAATTAAACTTAACTGCGGTTCCCGGATCATCATCTGTTATACCATCTCCCTGAAGATCTATATAATCCGGAGAAAGCACTCCTGTCAGCAAATACGATGTTGCATAAGCAGGTTGTGTTTCTTTCCTGTAGTAATGATCTGTTTTTTCGTGTTTATGTTTGATATTCCCACCACCATCAAACTGATAGGGCACCAGGTTCTTATCCTTATCATCCTGGGTCATCAGGGATGGATCCACAGAAAAAGTATATTCTATCTGTTTGGTATTATATACAGGAATGCCATATACCATGCGGCCTCCATTATCATCCTGTATCGTCATTTCAGATAAATGATGTGGTTTCCTGTCTGCAGTTATCCGCCCGACAAGGAGTGGATTATACAGTAGATTACATGGATCCGGAGAAAAAGTATTGGCTGCATTGAAAGGCCAGGAAAACACCTCCTTATCCAACGCAGCATTTTCAGCTTCTTCAGCGGTTAATGCTAAAATAGGCGAACGGCGATACTGACGGCCTTTCTTTCTAAATGGCTCCTCCGGCAGTGGATTTGCTCCGCTATGATGATTCTCTCCCCCTTGAAATGTATTAGTTAAATGCCGGCCATTCAAACCAACTTTAACCACACCATCAGTATGGACCTGATTATCAAAAGCAGGATCGCTCATGTTCTTTTCTCCTACCATCTTGAAGTAAGCCTGTTCTTCTCCCAACTTCTCCATAGCAGGATAATCCCCTCTTACCAGGAAATCATTCTCAGCCCGCCATTTCCCTGTTTTATTTGATACATGTTCTTTAGTGTACGTCATCCCTCCATGGAAATAAGCACCAAAACCATATTCTGTGGAGAGTGAGCTGATATCTGTTTTATCTTCTGTATAGGCATCTGCAAACACACCTGTAGTTCCTCTGTACAAACGGAACTGACCTCCGCCGGCCTGGCCGGAATAAGAGAACAGGTCCGGCGTGGCAATAGGAATAGCGAGGTTCTGCAAATTTGGAACAACAGGGTTATCCTTCTCCCGCATAAAATCCAACAAGGCATCTCCTTTCTGTTTTCCTCTTTCAGCATACATAAACCCATATGCATGTGTTTTTGTAAGGGGATTTAGGATCTCTCTTACTGTTTTATATCCGGTAAGTCCACCAGAAAGACTTAACAGGTAAATTTCGCCACCGATATCAAAACCATAGGAGGTACTTTTCGTTTTAAAAGCTGTTCCAGACCGTGGATAGAACGGCGGGGTATTGTAAGTGGTTTTTGAAGCTGAAGTACTGTAACCTGTGCTGCCTCTGGCAGTGATCTCATCCACCCCGTCAGTATCATCATCATCCGCACCACTGGCTAATGAAAAAGATGCACCCAGTGTTGTGCTTTTCAATCCTTCTCTTGTATTATATCCAAGGTTAGCAGATAAACCTGCTGATACACTGGAAACATCGTCCATATTCTGCTGTACAGACAGCGATAGCGAGGGGCTCAGGGTTACACCATCCTGTGTACTGGAATTCATGGATATACCCACTCCCATAGTGAGGGCGGTGGTCATACTGCCACCCATGGATAATGATTGGGAGACGCCCGCACCCACTCCTACATCCGCACCATATCCATTATAGTTATCACTAAAGATGCTCACATTCAGGCTGCCGTTAAGCCCAATTCTTCCATAGTCGTTCCATCCGGCTATTTCCGCACGATGGGTCATTCTTGCGCCTACTGTGATCTTGGGCTTCATGTAGTTTTCCACGATCACATCATCTCCGCTGGCATCATCCGCGATACCTCTCAGCTGCCTGTTAATGGCCCCTACATTCAGGTTCCATCCCAGCCCTACCCAGCTGGCCTCATCATCCATTCCTATACCGGATGCGTAGTTCAGGTTTACAGGATACCCGTCTACATCTATCAGGGGAATATTGTATTTAAAATCTCCGGTAAATAAATCCACCATTTCACTGGTGCTTGCAGCAGCGAATTGCGATGTTTCCGGCTGTTTAGGGCCGGAAGTAAGTGCAAGCGAGCGTGTTGGCAACAGCGTTTCCAGGGTAAGGATGCCGAGAAAGAAACAGGCAAGGGTTTTCCTGGTTGCAGCTTTTCTAATCATATCCGTGAGCTTATAGAATCAATCTTATTAATTGCAGGCAGTTGTATGGGAAATTCAAGGAAGCGGTGGGTAAACAGCCAGTCACTAAAACAGAATTTTGCATTTTCCACCTGCCATGGCTTCTTTTCAAAAATGATCATGTATTCAACACCGTTCATATTGCCATTTGCTACGCGCATAGCATGTACAGGCAGTATGGTATCCCGGCCGGACACCAGTGAGAAAAGGGTATCCACACCATAACTACCCTGCCGGCTTTCCCCCTTTGAGGCTTTCATTTCCGGAGACAGTTCTACATTGAGTTTGAAACACCATTCTCCCTGTTGCTTTTCCTCCGGCAGATACGTTAACCTGAACCTGTGCCCATTTATTTCCCTGACCTGGAACAGGCCATTAACGGAATCCGCCATCAATGCTTTCATCCTTTCCTGACGGCCACCTGAACAAGCAGCGAGTGCAGCCATCATTATCACAAGTATATATTTCATGTTATTCCGTTTCTGCTTTGTAAACAAACCTCAGCTGACGCGCTTCTCCATTCGGCAAACGCATATTTAAAAGATAGAAGTACCCATCTGTAAAACCATCTACGTCTTCCAGGTCAATAATTACTTCATTGCGGCCACGCTTCAACATGATCTCCGGCAGCTTCTTTATTTTGATCTCTGGTTTATTGATGCATTGTATGTCATACTTCAAGGTGGCTTTATCATAAGTATTGTTCACAGCAAAGAAGATCCGCTCTTTTGCGATATAGAAGTTCCCCTTAGCCAGGTCTTCAATATTCCTGTAGCTCTCTACCGGTAATGCTTTCGTACTATCCACACACTTCACCGTAAAATCCCAGATCTCTGATCTCCCCAGCACCATATCGCCCCTGTTGGCCAGCACCTGCCATGCATAACGTTTTCCTTCTTCCAGCTCACGGCTGATGGGTGGATAGAACAACATAGGTGTTTGAATATTCAGCTGTTGAATAATGGGCATGTTATAATGCAGCGCTTCTGCTTTTGCCTGGCCCTGTTTTACTTCTACCAATACCAAACGGTACATCATACCGGGTATAGCGGGCAGCATCGGTTGCCAGAAGAGTGTCGGGCGCTTATCGCAGATCTGATCTCCATCGTATGGCTCTGTGAGCATTAAAGGACTGAAAGGCTCCAGGAAGTAATCGAAACATTGTTCCGCCAGTAATTCTCCCGGTTTGTCTTTATCATTTGCGTATAACTCATAGCAATACTCATACTCTCCTTCCGGGAAATGATGGCTTTGCCTGATCACCGTGGCAGTGGGGCTGGCGCCGAATTGCCAGGAGGCATTGTAAGCAATCGCAGGCGGGATACTGCTTAAACCTGGCAGCACACTAAAAGCGGCAGTGCGGGTTTCAGCGATCTTACCAGACCGGCCTTCCGTTACTTTAATGACCAGGAAACAGGAAAGCTGCTGTGTGCCAGGATTCATGATCCGGGCCATCATCAGTCCTTCCAGCGTACGGCCCTGCGTTTCCGGCAGAAAAGAAATGGCCAGTTGCGCCCTGCTTAACAGCGGCAATAACAGCAACACCAAAATGGTGATCCAACGTTTATTCATCTTCATTCTAATTCAACTGGTAATGCAATGACATTTCTGTACGGAAGTTTCCATACAGGTAATTCTGTGGCGTATTGATAAGGTCTTTACGCAGATCTACGCTCACATTCACACTAAAGCGCTTCATCAATTGTGCAGCCGCCTGCTGGCGAACACCTATTTGCCTTACTACATCCTTATTGTCCAGGAAGGTGAGGCTGCTGCTGCACTGGATCGTTTTTAGCAATGCGTAGTGGTACCCGGCGTCTATGTTTAACAGGTTACTGTAAGTTGCTGCATTCTTCAGGTCGCGGTTATAAAAGAGGTTACCGGTGACCATCCGGGTACCGATCATTACACTATGACTCACCTGTGTGTTGATGAACATGCTGCGTATAGGTTGCAGGGCATTTTCATAATTCAGCTGCTGTAATCCCAGCATGGCAAAACTCGTAAATGGGCGTGCCCACATTTTTCCATTCATCTGGGAAGAGAAATTGATCTTCCTGTTCAGGAATACAGCATCTGTATTTTTGTCGCTCACCGTATTCATTTTGCTCTGATGTATCCGGCTGCTGAACGTTAGTTTGCGGGAAACACGGTAGCGCCCATCCAGTGAAAAAGTGTAGTTCTTCCATTGGCTTCCGGTAACGGCGGAACGGGCCATGTTCTTTACATCGGAACGGAATTGTATGCTGGCTTTGTTCTTCAGCCAGGTACGTTTCAGGTTGAGGCCGTATTGCAGCATACCGCGGCGGGAATAAGGGTTACCTGGATTATTATATCCTAAACCGGAATAGTTCAGGTACACTGTATGCCCTGTTCTCCATTTTGATATTTCACCACTGTAGCTCAATCCGGCGGAAGCGGTAACGAGGAAATCATCAAAGAAACCGGCAATAGCGGCTTTAGAAACGGCCGCATGCTCCAGTCCGGATCCTGAACCGCCTGTGCGGTTAGCCGATTTAGAGAATTCCGCTTCTATCGAACCATATTCACCAAGACTGAGTTGTTTGGAGAAAGTACCTACGAATGTATTCTGTGCCAGCGCCATTACATTGGGCGCACGGCCAGGGGAATTGCGGGCGTTAGCATTCAATGCAGAAATATGGGTATGCCCTTTCCCGATGTCTCCCGGGCCAAGACGCAGGAACTGCAGGCTTTTAGCAGGCGCATCCATGGTAGCATTCAGCCCCATATCCCGTGGGGTCATTTCCCGGCTCTTTCCCACAGCTGCCATTATAAATTTATTCTTATCGTTTAGCAGTGATCCCGCTGCGCCTGTCATAAACAGATCAGACACCGTACCCTTGCTGGCATTGGCCGCAATGTTCCCCACGTTCAGTTCTTTTACTTTCAATAAGATCTTTTGCAGGCCACCCATCGGTATGAGGTCTTCCGCCAGTTTTGTGGTGGATGCAGGATCTTCCATCCATTTATTTAAATTATCCTTCACCAAATGCTGGCTGTTCAACATCTGTGCGCCTCCACCCAATTCATTCTTCAACTGCATCAGCTGGCCGTAATAATTTTCCAAAGCGCTATCCGGCAGTTGCCCTTTATTTAATACAAGATTGCGTAACTGTGAACTGTCCATATGCATCAGCTGATCGGCGTTCACATGGCGCAGGAGGCTGTCTTTCCCTCCTTTTAAGGCTTTCATCCTCTCGTCTACGAATGCACGCAGATGGGATTTAAAATCAATGTCGTCCAGGAAGTATTTTTTGAGGTCGTAGTTTTTCTGGAGGTGGGCATTGATCTTCTTCACATAAGCCTCTTTATCAAAATTGAACTTCACCAGGTTGTCGTTTTCCATTTTGGAATCAAACTGGCTATATCCTGAAACGTTAGCATATTGAAGATTGACAGGAATACTACCTACAGTAACCTGGTCATGCAATTGTATGTTGTTCCACCATCCGGAAGAATTACCCGTAGTATCTCCGTAACTGGCCTCTGCTCCTGCCTGCGACAACTTATTGGTGGGTTTACCGGGCAGTTTTAAAGCCCCCATGGCAGGATCATCTTTCATCAAAGCATAAAAGCCCCTGAGCTTATCATCAATGAACTTATTCATGCGGGACGTATCTTTCAGCAGTTTATATCCCTCCTCCAGCTGATGCGTTTTGAGCGCGCCGGAAGTGCCCTGCACATATGCAAAGAACTGCTGCTTTGCGGTATCGTTAAGCCCCTTTAAGTTGTGAGGCCGGGTAAAACCGGGTATCGGGCTGGAGGGTAAGACTGGTTTAGAAAAGCGGGAGAACTGTTTATTCAGTGAGTCCACCAATACTTTCCTAACAACGGCATTACCTGCAAAAGAGATGTTGTTTAAGATCACTTTTCCTGTATCCAGGGGGGGAACCGATTGTTGCGCATGCACGGGAAAAGCAATTGCAAGGCAAACAATAATGCCGGCATAACGGAGCAAGGTCATAGTTCACGTTTAAGAATTACATAGCATGGACTAACACATACAGCAAAAGCTGCAGTGAAAACCATTACGGGTTATCGGTACAGGTAAACATTATGTATTACGGGAATTGGATTGTATCACTAGGCTAGGTTATCATTCCGGGTTCAAACACAATCTATTCTGGTATACGGGATATTCACGGGTTTTATAAGGTTACATGTCTCTTGTCTTTCTGAATCACCTCTCAAAAATATAAACAAATTTCAATAATCAAAATAAATTCTAATAAAAAAAACTAAGATATAAGTAAAGGAGCCACCAGCATAAAAAGGGTGTCAAATGGATAGAAAATATCCCAGGAAAATTTGCGTAGTTAAATAACTACATTTATATTCGTAGTAATAAAGCCTGAAAACATGACTACCCACAAGAAAAAGTTGTCGCCTGAACAACGTAAAGAACTGCTCACTGCATTAAAAGCCCGTTTTGAGAAAAACATGGGCCGCCATAAAGGTATTACATGGGATAAAGTGCAAGCGAAACTGGAAGATCATGCTGATAAATTATGGTCGCTTAATGAAATGGAAAGTACTGGCGGAGAACCGGATGTTGTGGGGTTTGATAAAAAGACAGGCGAATACATTTTCTATGATTGTTCAGCAGAAAGCCCTAAAGGCCGCAGAAGTATTTGTTACGACTATGAAGCGCTGGCTGCCAGGAAAGAACATAAACCAAAAAATAACGTCATTGATATGGCAGCTGCCATGGGTATTAAGCTTTTAACAGAAGAAGAATACCGTGCGTTGCAACAGCTGGGTAGTTTCGATACAAAAACGTCCAGCTGGATAGTCACCCCTTCAGATATCAGGGAACTGGGTGGGGCCCTCTTTATGGATCGCCGCTATAACACTGTTTTTCTGTATCATAACGGCGCTGATTCTTATTATGGCGCCAGGGCGTTCAGGGGTTCGTTAAGGGTTTGAATAATCCTATCAAACACTGGCAGCCTTAATTCATCCTGCTCAAATTGCTTTATTTTTAATTTTCCCTGGTAATATACAGCCAGGTAAACATTCCTTTTTTTAAACTTAAAATCTGCATGGCTGCCGCTTAGCTGTTTGATGATGCTTCTGTCATCATAACTGATATTAATATTACTATCATCCATCCTGATAGCAACAATGCGGTAACGTTCTTCTCCTCTTATCTTTAAATATCGCAGCACAAAAAAGATGATAGCTGTCCCCAACGCGGCAGTAAGGAATGTAGTCAGTGCACAGGTAAGAAAGATAACGCTGGTCATAATTGCATTAAACTGAAGCGCACGATTCCGTCTTATTTCATAGGTGTTTTTTCCGGCGAGGCTGAATTCAAATAATGGCATAGCGCAACAATATACAAATAAAAAGGCCTCCTGTTAATCAGGAGGCCTTTCATTATAAAACACTATCGTTTACTTCAAAGAATTGATCCAGCCGGCGATCTTCAGGGCATCTGCCTTTGGTACCTGTGGCATAGGAGGCATCTCCGTAGCATAACCAGGCCAGTTCTCCGGGTTTGGATTGTAGATCAGCTTCACCATCATTTCATTGCTGTAATGCTTCTTGGCAATATCCTTGAACGCAGGTCCTACCTGTTTCTTATCAGCGTTATGACACGCAGCGCAGGTGTATTTCAGGAGCAATGGTTTCACTTCTTCATAAGTGGCTACTTTCGGTGCAGCAGGTCTAACTGCGGCTGTTGTTGTTGCAGCAGCTTTAGTTCCAGGCTTCACTGCAGCAACCGGTTTAGCTTTCACAGCAGCAGCAGCTTCCTTCGCAGAATTGCGGGTGCTTACTCCACTCATAGCCAGCTTGTTACCCTCAGGAATATTATTCAGTGTATAATATCCAGTCGGGTGTACAAGTGAATAGAAGTTATCTTTAGAACGCACACCTTCCAGTGTGATGTTGTGAATGTAGTACTGACGAAGATTATCTACGATCACACGTACTTTCAATCCATCTTCAGACACCTTCACCCCTTTCACTTCACATTTCTCCATGTTCACGGTAGGGCTGCCATATATAGGATGGTATTTGTAGATAAAACTTTCTACAGAATACGCAGCCAGGTCTTCTGCTGATTTCTTATCTACCGGTAAAGTGAATTCTATTTCAAAACCATCGGGCATCGCCTTCACAGTTTGCATTTCAAAAGGTATGCGGTTGTTCCATACCAGGCGTTGTAAACCTTCGTTGGCATCACCGGCAGAACCCCATCCACGATTAGTTTCTCCCACAAAGAGAGAACCATCCTGGCCCCATGCCATACGTAATACACCTGACTGGAAACCCTGGCGGAAATCAAATGCCACACCCTGGTATTCACCGTTCACTTTTTCCATCACCACCCGCATGATCTTACTTTGACCCTGGTCACCAACGAGTGTCTGACCGGCAAAAGGACCGAATGCACCTTCAGGGATCTTTACCATTTCTGAGTTAGAGATACCCAGTACACCGTGTGGTAACCATACAGCAGGAAGACGTAATTCAGGAATAGTTTTCTTTACCTCGAACATGGTTTTGAATTTTTCATCAATCACGTTCTCTGGTTTGATCGCCCTGCCCTGTGCATTTCTTACTTTGCGCTCATCCAGTACTGCATTGAATGCTGCGGCGGTGAGCTTGAGCGGGGAATTAGGTTCGCCCGTCCAGCGGAGACCGGCGGGGTGACCCACGAAATCTCCTTTCTTTACGCGCCATACACCACCGGAGCCCATATAGTCACCCTGATTTTCTGTGTAGAACAATTCACCATCCACCATACTGATACCGCAAGGGGAACGCATACCGGTAGCCCATGGCTCCATTTTGCTTCCGTCTGCGGAAATGTGCATGATCCATCCTCTCCAGGGAACACGGCTCTCACCGCGCCACCATTCTTCATCCCCGAACGCCACGTTGGCGGATACGAAGAAAGAACCATCGGGCGCTAATTTAGGCCCGAAAGAATATTCATGATAGTGACCGGAAATAGGCCATGCGTATACGGTTTCATATACGTCTGCTTTACCGTCCATATTGGTGTCTACCAGTTTGGTGAGTTCACCTCTTTGTGCGCAATAGAGGGCGCCGTCTTTCCAGGCAAGGCCCAGTATTTCGTGCAAACCGGAGGCAAACTTGCGGAAGAAAGGTCTTCTGCTGGTAGGATTTTCTACAATGTACACATCACCGCGGCGGGTGGATACACCCAGATCGCCATTCGGCAATACGGTGAGGCCGCCTACTTCCAGCAGGGTGCCTTCCGGCGAGCTCATCTTCTGTATCCTGAAGTAATCTTCTTCCTTCGGCGTTTCCTGTGCAAATGCTGAAACAGCAGCGCAGAAAGGAAGTAAGTATAATGCAGCTTTCTTTATAATATTTTTCATTGCGTCAGTTCTGTAAATGTTTAGAAAAGGATGGAATAGCTCAACTTGCCTTTCACCGGTATGATCAACTCTTTGCGGTTGCCGGCATCACGCACTACAGGTTTGGCGCCGCTGGCATCCAGTAACTGCAGGTAATACGACTTCCCATCTATTACATACTGATCTTTTTCTCCTACTTCTATCTGCGCACCTTCTGCGAGTTTCGCATAAAGGTCGCCGGCAGGTGCTGTTACCGTGATCTCGCGGGAGATGCCATGGCCGTCTTCTGATACACGGATGGCGTCTGTTACGTTGGAACCGAAGATCTGGTATTTGAAGGTGGGCCTGTCCTTTTCATCCAGTACATATCCTTTAGGACGGTAGCTGGTGCCGGTGGAATCTGCATTCCATGCAGCCTGTTCGTTAGCTAATCTGCCCAGTGTAAAGAAAGGCAAACCAAAACGTTGCACAGCGCCTTGCGGACGGGCAGTACCGTTTCCTCTTTCATGCCACATTGGGGTGGTTTCCAGGAAATCGCCTCTCCACAATTGCACTAAGTTTCCTTTATCCAGGTCATATGTGTAATGCAGTTTTTCAGGGCTGCCTACAGATACGGCATGTACAACTCTTGTACGGTTGCCCACATCCATGAAGCTGCGCAGGATGGTGTTTGTTTCTGCACCTACGAGGATTGGATCTGTATCATCCGGTGTGATGGCATCTCCGGTATAGAATTCGCGGATGCCAGGGCCTGCGATGCTGAGCCCTAAAGCAGGGTTTCCATAGTCTCCTGCCCTGCCGTAAATGATCTCTACTGGCAGATCACCGGCGGATAAATTTGCTTTCCCGCCCCGTTGGCCAAATGGCACTACTACCTGGTTATTGATCTTCACCTCTGCGCCGCCACCTTGTCCGTTGAGGGCGAAGTTGTATTCTCCCGCCTCTTTTACTTTCAGGGTGCCTTTATACAGGATCTGGTATTCTTTGCTTAAGGGGCCTGCATTAGCGGTGAGCTTAGCTACGGTACCCTGTGCTTCTGCTTTTTGGGCAGAGAGGTTTACATTGGGTTCATAGCGGCCTTTATATACGCTGTATTGCAGATTAGTAAGTTCAGGAAGCGCCTTATCAAATTGTTTGATCGTAATATTCTTAAAGGCTACCGCACCATGATCTCCCTGGATACGCAGGGGGCCGGTGGCTTTTTCATCGCCGCCGCCAATGGAACCACGGGTAGGGCCCATTAATTCTACATTCTCATGGATCATCACACCGTTCAGTTCCATGCGGATGATGCGGGCATTCTCTATTTTCTTGCCGGTAACATCAAAACGGGGTGCCTGGAAGGAAACTTTCAGGTGTTGCCATAAACCGGGTGCTTTGCTGGTGTTCTGGCGGGGAGCATAACCCTGGTAGCCTTTCTGGCCTTCTGGTTTGCTATCGTCCCAGCGTTCGTAGATACCACCGTTATCGCCGGATTTGGGGGAGCGTACGCCCCAGCTGTCCAGCAGCTGCAGTTCGTACCGGCCCTGTAAGTAAATACCGGAATTGGAGCCTGCTGCCATCATATAATCCAGTTCCAGGTCAAGATCTCCATGTTCCAGGTTGGAAAAGAGATCTTCCCCGTGCGCCTTTTTACCGGGCATATTCACCAGGATACCAGCGCCTTTGGCGGTGTTGAGCACATTGGGCTGATTCAGGCTGGCGGATACATCGCCTGCAATTTGCCAGCTACTTCCGGGATTCTTAAAAGAAGAAAAATCCTGCAGCGGGATCTGGCCTGACTGGCCGATGGCCGGCTGGCCAATGATCAGCCCGGCACCGCATACAAAAAAACCGATCCAGGACCGGCTTAGAAAACTGTTTTTCGATCTTAGTACCATAGTCGCAAAATATAAATAGTTTCCTTCCGGTTCAAATTATTCTTGAGGAATGGTAGGCTGAAAGGCCTTTCTGCTAAACGATTTGCTAAATAAAAATTTCCTTTCTTTGCACGCATGAACCGTTACTTTATTATTCATAAACCTTTCAACATGCTCTCCCAGTTCATTGGCGGCGTGGAGGGAGGAAGGCTGATCGGCGAGCTGGATTATGATTTTCCGGAAGGCATACATGCGGTAGGCAGGCTGGATAATCATTCAGAAGGTTTGCTGATCCTTACTACCAATAAAAAAGTAACCCGCCTGCTTTTCCAGGGTGAGCAACCCCATGGCAGAACGTATCTCGTAAAAGTGAAGAACGTTGTAACACCGGAAAGGCTGGAACAATTACGTACCGGCGTTTCTATCCAGATAGCCGGTGGTGCAACATACAAAACCACTCCCTGCAAAGTGGAGATCGTACAGAAACCCGCCAACTTAACAGACCGTACCATTGAATTAAGAGAAGACATCCCGCATACCTGGCTCCTCATTACTTTAACGGAAGGAAAATTTCACCAGGTACGTAAAATGGTAGCGGCTGTGCATCACCGCTGCCAGCGGCTGATCCGCGTATCTATTGAAGGTTTGGAACTGGGTGATCTTCCGCCGGGTGGTGTGCTGGAGATTGCGGAAGCGGAGTTTTTTGAGAAGCTGAAAATTTCGAACTGGAACTGATGGTGATCAATGCGGTGATCAGTAAACCGAAGAGGGCCATCAAAGCAAACGTCCACCTCAACCCTACTGCTTCAGACATGAAACCGATCATAGGCGGCACCAGTAAAAAACCAATATAACCGATCGTAGATACCGCTGCAATAGCAGGACCATTTGCCATGGTAGTGGATTTTCCTGCCATACTGAACACCAGCGGTACTACACAGGAAACACCTACACCCGTCATCATAAAACCGATCCCTGCCGGTATAGGGTGCGGCACCAGCGCCGCCAGCGATAAGCCGCAGAAGATAAGCAGCCCGCTGTATTTGATCATGGTAACGATACCTAATTTATGCAGGAGCTTGTCCCCGGTGAAACGTGCGGCAGCCATCGCCCCCATATACACTACAAACCCTGCCGTTACTATTTTTTCAGATGCCTGCACGGCTTCTTTAAAATAGATCGCGCACCAGTCTATCATCGTGCCCTCGCAGGACATGACCGCGAAACAGATCAGGCCGTACTTCATCAGTCCTTTATCCGGCCATGCAAACTTACCTCTGCCACTCGTGGCCGGCGGTTGCTTCAGACTACCGGGATAGGCAAAGAAACCCAGGATCACCATCAGCACCCCTACGATCATAAAATGCCACTGCGGCGCTATTTTAAAATACACCATGATGCCGCCCAACCCGGCACCGCAAAAACCCGCTACACTCCAGATACCATGAAAGGTAGTGATGATGGACCGTTGATATAATGCCTGCACACCAACAGACTGTGCATTCATAGAAATGTTGAGCATATTACGGGATGCGCCGAAACACAATAACCCTATCACCAGCTGCCACACAGAAGTTACAAAACCCAGCAGGCTTAACATACCGTTGAAGGCCAATGCGCCAATGAACATGATCCTGCTGCTGCTGAAACGTTGCAGGAGTATACCTGTTACAGGCATCGTGCAGAACAGCCCCACCGGCAATGCGAATAACACAATACCTAATTCCGCATTGTTCAATTGCAGCCTGTGCTGCAGATCCGGAATGCGGGAAGCCCAGGAAGAGAAACCAAAACCTGAAAGGAAGAAAAATAATGCGATCGCTATACGTGCCTGCCGCGGTGAATTCATTTATTCCTCGTTTTTAATACTGCCTGCCAGCAAGGTAGTACCTAATCCTAACACAGCGATTAATGTAAATGACCATCTGAGGCCAAATGCTTCTGCCACAAACCCTATCAGTGGCGGTCCCAGCAGAAAGCCCAGGAAACCAATAGAAGATACCATGGCCAATGCCACACCGGGTTGAATAGTGCGCGAACGGCCCGCCAGGCTATATGTCATGGGTACTACAGATGCCACGCCTAACCCTACTAACAGGAACCCGATAGTAGTAGGTACAATGGTGGGTAATATCACGGCGGTTAACAGACCGGTTAGGATGGTAATACCACTGGCCTGCAACATGCGTTTCACGCCAAATTTTGTGATGAAATAATCTGCTGCAAAACGGCCACCTGCCATGGTGCTCATGAAGGCGGTGAACCCAAGGCCCACCAGGTTTACAGGTGCATGAACGATCTGCTGAAAATATACACCGCTCCATTCAAACATAGTGCCCTCGCAGATCATGCAGGCAAAGGTGATCATGCCTAATATGATGATACTCTTGTTCGGTTTTACGAAAATGGAGGTTTGTTTATTTTTCCGGGAAGCATCCCTTGGTAACAGATACGGACCTGATAACAAAGCCAGCAGCATGGTGAGACCAAAGATCATACAGTAATGCACAAAGGGTGTTTGCTTGTGCGCTGCCATAAAACCGCCTATCAGTCCGCCGGTGAAACCTGCCAGACTCCACAGGCCGTGAAAGCTGGCCATGATGCTTTTGCGGTACAGGGCTTCCACACTGATCGCCTGTGTATTGGCGGCTATGTTGATGAGGTTGGCACAAAGGCCAAAGAACACAAGGGCAGTTACCAGTAAAGCTATAGTAGGCGCAGCCCCTAAGAGGATCAATGTTCCGGGATATATCACCACACCGATCAGCAGCATCAAACGGCTGCCAAATTTAGATACCAGGTAACCGGAAAGCGCCATGCCGGCCATTTGTCCGGCTGGTAAGGCAAACAACAGACTGCCCAGTTCCGCATCGCTCAGGTTAAATTTCAGCTTGATATCGGGGATACGGCTGGCCCAGCTGGCAAAGATCAATCCCTGCACAAAAAAGAAGATGCTCAGGGCTATCCGGTAGATCCTTGGGACTGGTAATGATAATGTATTCGCTATTTGCATTGGCCACAAAATTATTACAAGGTGTAATGCTCAACTACCTCTATAATGATCAATATTTGCACTCCATTGATCATTAAATGCCTTAATTTTGCCCCTATGAGCAAAATTCAACTGGAAGAGATAAAGCCGGATTCCGGTAAGTCCTTCAAACTGAATACTTCCTGCTTCAAAAAGAGCTTCTTCTGGCACTTTCACCCGGAATATGAAATTGTGTATGTGGAAGGGGGTTCCGGCACCCGCCATGTGGGGCAGCATTTGTCAGGCTACGTGGATAACGACCTCATTTTCATAGGGCCCGATGTGCCCCATTTGAATTTCGATTACGGACTGGGATACGAGATCAACCAGATCGTGGTGCAGCTGAAAGAGGACTTTTTAGGAGATGCTTTCCTGAATGCCCCGGAATTATCTGCCATCAAAGCACTGTTTCAGAAAGCGAAATATGGTTTGTCCTTTACCGGGCAAACAAAGGCTGTTGTGGCGGAGAAATTGAAAGCCATGCAAACGAAGGAACATTTCGGTCAGTTGATGAGTTTGTTAGAGATCTTCCAGATCATGGCTACGAGTAAGGAAGTGGTACAGTTGAATGATTCCGTGAATCAGCAACATAAGGAGAAAGAGCGCATGTCTGCTATCTATGATTATGTGGATACACATTATCAGGGAAAACCGGATGTGAACCATATTGCTAAAGAAGTACACATGACTACCGCTGCGTTCTGCCGGTATTTCAAAAAACAAACGGGTTTAACGTTCACTGATTTTGTGAACCGTTGCAGGATCAACCAGGCAAAGAACCTGTTGCTGCAGGATAGTTCTGTGGGGGAAGCCTGCTTTACCACAGGGTTTGAGCAGCTCTCCTATTTCAATAAAGTATTTAAGAAACTGGAGGGAGAAAATCCGCGTGAGTTTAAAAAACGTTACATCAAATAACTGTTCATATGTGGTGGGTCTATGCATTGTTATCAGCATTTTTTGCATCATTGGTGGCTATCCTGGCGAAGGTGGGCATGAAGGGGGTTGATTCTGATCTGGCTACTGCCATACGTACGGTGGTGATCCTTTTCGTTGCCTGGGGGATTGCTTATTTCAGAGGGGCTACGCAACATATTCAGTTGCTTACAAAGAACAACCTGATCTTTTTAGGATTATCGGGTGTGGCTACGGGGCTTTCCTGGATCTTTTACTTTCGTGCGCTGCAATTGGGAAAAGTGGCGCAGGTGGCGTCTATTGATAAACTAAGTGTTGCACTTGCTATTCTCTTTTCTGTTATTTTCCTGGGAGAAGCGCTTACTGTTAAAACGGCTATTGGTGCATTGTGCATTATTGGCGGAACAATTATCCTTGTAGTATGAACATTGATTTTTTCACAACTGATTGGGAGGCGATTGCTCCTACTGAGCATAAAGGAGAAACGGGGGTGGCTTACTGGCGCACCTTACAGCTGGGGGATCTGCGTATCCGTGTGGTAGAATATTCCAAAGGTTATAAAGCGGATCATTGGTGCCAGAAAGGCCATATCATCTATTGCCTGGAGGGGGAAATGACTACGGAACTGGCGGATGGGAGTTTTCATTTTATGAAGAAAGGGATGAGTTACCAGGTAACAGATGATCTTAGTTCACATCGGTCTTTTACGGATGTGGGTGCGAAGTTGTTTATTGTTGATGGGGCGTTTTTGCAAAAGAAATAAGGAGAGCATTCAGTGCTACGAGAGGGTTTCTTCTTTTGAGATGAAAGAGTTATTCTAACAAAGAATAAACATTCAGTGCTACGAGAGTTTTTTTTCTTTTGAAATAAAAAGAGATCAATCATTCTGATTGATCTCTTGTATTTTTTCTTTTAGGGGTGAATGAAAAACTCATGCCGCCCTGCCACCAATGAAACCACATCCTTCACCGGTGCTCCATTCAACATAATGCTTTTCCCTGCATCAAAACGAACAGTGGCTGTAGCATTAGCCGGAACGGTAACGTTGTAAACAATGTTATTACCGCTTCTTTTCCAGGAGGATATCAGGCCATTATGCGATGCTTCAAACTGATCTAAGCCCTGTACAAAATGCGGCTCTAAAAGAACGTTCTTAAAGCCTGGTGCCTTCTCATCCGGTTTAATACCGGCAAGACCTTTGTATAGCCATGCACCGATCTCTCCGAACATGATGTGGTTACGGGAATTATCATTTTTGCTTTCTATGCGCCAGTTCTCCGGTAAAGTGGTAGCACCGTTCACGATCCACCAGCCCCAGGAAGGGAATGTTTCCTGGCTGGCTATCTTGTAGGCTGCATCTGCGTAACCATTATCGCTCAATGCACTTAAAATAGCTTTAGTACCCAGCAAGCCTACATCCAGATGAAAATTATCTGCTTCTACTTTTTTGGCGAGGTTAGCGGCTACTTTGGCTTTCATATCCTCCGGCACTAATCCCCAATATAACGGAACACTCATGGCGGTTTGTACACCATCACCGTAGATAGCGGTTTGCCTGTTTAAATACTTCGCGTTGAAAGCGGTTTTGATCTTCTCTGCTAACGCTTTATAATGCAGATGATCTGCGTTTTTATTCAGCAGTTTGGCTGCTTTATAGAGGATCGTTACATCGGCAAAATAATATGCAGAAGAAGTAAGCTCTACCGAGGTTTTAGATTTTACCGGTACCCAGTCGCCGAGCCCCCAGGTGGTGAGGCCGGATGGATAATCTGTATCAATGCGATCTACGTAACGTTTGATGTTATCGTAGCAGGCACCTAACAAAGTAGTATCACCGTAGAAGAGATAGATGTTCCAGGGGATGATCGCGATGGTGCTCGTCCAGTCCGGGCCGTTACCCCATTCGTAGCCCCAGCCGCCGGTTGGGATAATGGAAGGCAGTACACCATTAGGTTGCTGTTCATCCCGGTGATCTGCCAGCCATTTTTCATAGACGGTGATACCGTCGAAATTATAGAGGCCTGTTTCGCTGGCAATGTGTGCATCTCCCGTCCAGCCGTTCTTTTCCCGCTGCGGGCAATCTGTGGGATAGCCGAAGAGGTTGGAGAGGTAAGCGTTGTTGGTAGCTGCCCATAATTTATTGATCATGGGGTTGGAAGAAGCGACTTTACCGATCACTGGTACATTGCTGTGCATGAAATAACCTACTAAACTCTTTTCGGTTAAGGAAATGGGCTTATTGCTGGTTACTTCCACATACTGGAAACCTTTATAATTGAAGCGGGCAGAAAATGTTTCTTCGCCTTTTCCACTTAAGATGAAAATGTCTGTCTGGAAAGGATCTTTATCATCAGTCGGGCGATAGTGCATATCAATGTTGGACATGTCTCCCATGCCATTTGCCTGTAACAGTTCTGTGTGTTTTAAACGCAGTACTGTGCCTGCTTCGCCTTGTACTTTGATCTTACTTACACCGGCAATGTTCCTGCCCAGGTCAAAGACATAAGTAGTGTCATTGATCTTGTTCAGTTTAGCCGTGGGGATCTCTTCCACATTTTCAATGGGGCGCATTACCTGTGCCACGATGTTTTCAGAAGGTGCAGAACGGAGGGTTACATTCTTCCATTTGGCATCATCAAATTCAGGCTTATTCCAGCCATCTTGTTCCAGCCTTGCGTCATAATGCTCAGCTGTGTAGATACTATTGAAAATAACGGGGCCTAATGCCGTTTTCCAGTCTTTTTTTGAACTGATCGTTTCTATTGATCCGTCTTCATATGTAATGCGAAGGTCCATGCAGAAGGTGGGCCTTCCTCTCCAGGGCGCTTTATCAAAGAACCATACTGCCGTGGATTGGTGGTTATACCATCCGTTTCCCAGCATCACGCCAATGGCGTTTTTACCGGCTTGCAGCTGCTTCGTTACATCATGCGTTACATACAATGTTCTGCGGTCAAAACGCGTGTACATAGGATCCAGCCGCTGGGTGCCCATCCGTTCTCCGTTGATGTACAGTTCATACAATCCGGCTACGGCAATGTAAGCCCTCGCGGCCTTAATCTTCTTTTTCGCCTCAAACACCTTGCGGAACTGTGCAGCCGGTTTCACCTTCACATCCGTCCCGTCGCTGATCCAGGCGCCCTGCCAGTTCTGCATGTTCATCATGCCGGTTTCAAATGTGGCGATCTCTGAGGCCACCAATTTATTTCCCAGATGATCATACACCTGCACTTTCCAGTAGTATTTAGTGAAAGGCTGTAAAGCCTTCCCCTGGTATACGGCAAAACAGGAAGAGGAATTCACCTTCGGAGATGTCCAGACCTTCCCGTCTGCCGATGGGTCTGTAGATACAAATACCTGGTAGGCTTTCTGTGCTGCCCCCTTCCTGTCGTCCATCAACCACCATTTAAAACGGGGCTGCTTTGTGTCAATGCCAATAGGATTGCTCATGTATTCACATTGCAGGGAAAATGCAGAAGGGCTTTCATTCGCCTGTGCAGAGGACAGCAGAAAAAAAGCTATCAGGATATTGATCATTCTCATGGTACTTCCAGTCTTTGTTTATCTTTTAATAATTGTGCCTTAAGCGCTTCATACTTCACATCCTGCACCGCCGTTTTACCATTAATAGCCTGTACTGCAGCAGTAGCCGCGCTTTGCCCCAGGATCATAAATACCGGTTCCATACGGATAGAACCATAGGCAATGTGTGAGCTGGACATGCAAACAGGCACCAGCAGGTTTTCACATTCCTTCTTTTTCGGGATAATAGAACCGTAGGCAATGCGGTAAGGTTTTTTGGCAGATACGCCGATGTCTCCTTCGTTCTGTACAAAACCATCCGGTTTTACGTACCGTTGTGCATTGTGCGCATCCAGTGTATAGGAGCCCATGCCAATAGATTGCGGTACGTCTTTTTTGCTCAGGGTTTCATGCTCCGTCATTACTTCCACGCCTATCATACGACGGGCTTCGCGGATATATAACTGGTGCGGCCATCCGCCGTTATCTTTAAATTCATCTTTCGGCAATCCCCATTTATTTACGGCCGTGCGCACATCTTCCGGCATGCGCGGATCATTGGCCATAAAGTATAACAGTCCTTTCTGGTATTGTTCGTGTTCTTTGATGATCTCTTTCCTGCGCTCATAAGAGGCATCCGGGTAATCGTAGTTCATGCCAATGTTATCCGTGCTGAAAGGCCCGTGGTTATTGGTATCCGTTTTACGGTTAGGGATAGGATCATATTTGTCGAATGTTTCCCGCCAGCCGGATTTGAACACCCGCAGCAGTAATTCATACTGCATGGGGTCGTATCCAACAGGTTTGGGGAAAGGGATGCGGTTTTCCGGCACATCGGTGAGGCACATACGAAAACAATAAGCCTGGATCTTATCATCGCCTTCTCCCCTTTTGCCCGGGTCTTTATCAGAGATGCGGGGCAGCAATCCGCTGTTCTTATCGCCTTCTATCTTATACGGACTGATGTTTGTCATAAAATGGTGCCTGTGGTGCAGGATGCCTGTTTGCGCGCCATTCCATTCTTCGCCATATACGCTGTTGGCTTCCCGGCCTACATGGTATTTTACACCGGCGGCGGCCATCAGGTCTCCTTCATAAGTGGCGTCTATGAACATTTTACCGGTGAAGGTCTTCTTTTGCAAAGTGGTGATGGAAACAATGCGGCCGCCTTTCTTCACAACACCCTTGCTCCTGTCCAGCCACTCATCGCGGTATACTTTGATATTGTGTTCTTTGATGAAGTCTTCCATGATCTGTTCTGCCACATGCGGTTCAAAGATCCACATGGTGCGTTCTGTTCCATCCATGGCAGGTGTGCCCTGGCCTTTGTTGCCATAGGCGTCTTTGGGCTGCCATACCCATGCATTGGATTGCTGGTAATGCATGTACACGCGGTGATAGAAATCGCGGGCCAGTCCGCCGATAACGGATTTATTGCCGGTATCCGTGAAGCCCAGTCCCCCGGCGGACAATCCGCCCAGGTGTACATCCGGTGAAACAATGATCACGGACTTTCCCATCTGCTGCACCTGTACCGCCGCCGTAACAGCCGCTGCTGTTCCGCCGTAAACGATCACATCTGCCTGTAATTTTTCCTGTGCCATCAGCTGGCCGGAATAGAGTAAAGTAAGTAAGAAGATCTTTCGCATAACTGTCTGTTTTTTCATAACCGATTTGATAACCCAGATCCAATGTACAGGCCTTCATGGCTAAATATACCGAATTTAGCTACTTTGAACCATCCTGCCCTGTCATGCTGTGCAAACATGGCGCTTTCGGGAGTAATGGCTGCAGGTAGCGTCAGCATCGTTTTCCGCTCAACAGGCTGTTGTACAAAATAATCTTCTTTAAGGACACTTTCAGGAGGTACTTATACGTAGTGGGCTTGCTAAAATAATTCGATCTGGCATCCTATTTGGATATTGTATAGTAACTCAAACATTTTTTTATGAAAAAGATCGCGGTTGTTATTTGTTTTATGCTCGGCGGCTTTGCGTTTAACGCAAACGCCCAGGTGAGCATAAACGTGAACATTGGTAGCCAGCCAGCCTGGGGTCCTGTGGGGTATGATTATGCAGAGTATTACTATTTACCGGATGTGGATGCCTACTACTATATTCCGGATCGTCAGTTCATCTACTTAAACGGTAACAGATGGGTGCGCGCCCGCGCATTGCCGGCGGCTTATCACTATGACCTGTACAGTGGGTACAAAGTGGTGGTGAATGAACCAAGGCCTTATTTAAGACCTGTTGTTTACAGGGAAAAATATGGCAAATACAAAGGATGGTATGGTAAACAAACTATCATAAGAGATAGCCCTGACAAAAAATATCATGGCAAAGGGAACAAAGGTGGCAAACATGGTAAAGGCCATAAAAAGCATTAAACGGTTTTAAACTTTCTTATAAATGGATGGTCTAAGGGGCCCCTGGCAGTGAATGGAAGAATCTGTTCACTGCCCGCTTGTTTTTACCCCCCGTTTGCCTTATTTTCATTAAATGCTTACCTTAAACTTTGACCCTTATCCCATTTTAACCACCCAGCGCCTCGTGCTGCGGAAGTTAAGGGAAAGTGATGCAGATGAAGTCCTTTACCTCCGCTCTCACAAGGATATTATGCAATACATTCCCCGCCCCCTGCAAAAGGACAGGGACGACGCCATCAAATTCATCCGGGACCACCTGGAACTGACACGCAAAAACGAAGCGATCAACTGGGCTATTACTATTCCCGGAGAAGATAAAGTGATCGGGATGATAGGGCTTTTCAATGTTGAGCCAGAAAATTTCCGCTGTGAGGTAGGTTACCTGCTGCATGATAACTGGCATGGGAAAGGCATTATGACGGAGGCTTTACCCGCCGTACTGGACCATAGCTTCCGTGTATTGAAATTTCATTCCATAGCCGCAGTGATAGACCCCGGTAATATTGCTTCCGCCAAACTCCTGGAAAAGAATAATTTTACAAAAGAAGCGCATTTTAAAGAGAACATGTTTTATGAAGGCAGGTTTATGGATGCTATCATCTATTCCCTGCTGACACCATTCCGGTAAACTATATATGGCAAGAACTTTCGCGATCGGAGATATTCATGGTGCATTGAAAGCACTGGACCAGCTCATCCTTAAAATTAAACCGAAGCCGGACGATAAACTGATCTTCCTCGGAGATTATGTAGACGGATGGTCTGAATCCGCCCAGGTGATCTCCCGTTTAATGGAACTGGATGATCAATACAACTGCATCTTCCTCAAAGGCAATCATGATCAGTGGTGTGAATCCTGGCTGGCAGGTGAACCGGCAGACCCGGTATGGTTATTTCATGGCGGAAGGAGTACCGTGGCCAGCTATGAAAAGCTCAGCGCAGAAGAGAAACACCAGCATCTTGTATTTTACAATCGGTTGCGGCCATTCTATATAGATGAAAGGAACCGTTTATTCATTCACGCAGGTTTTGCCTCCATGCATGGCCCCGAACATGAACGGCATGAAAACAGTTTCCTGTGGGACCGTACCTTATGGGAAACAGCCCGCAGCATGAACAAACGTTTATCACGGGATTCGTTGTTATATCCCAAGCGGCTACAGCTGTTCTTCGAGATCTATATCGGTCATACACCTACCATCAATTATAATATGGACAAACCCATGAAAGCGGCCAATCTATGGAACGTAGATACCGGCGCTGCTTTTTATGGAAAATTATCTGCGCTTGACATCGATTCCAAAAAAGTGACACAAAGTGATCCGCCGCAAAAACTATATCCAAATGAGAAAGGAAGGAATCCTTAAGTGTTATAACAACTAACCCATTAAAGGACTAAATCCACCAGCTATCGGTTAAATCATACCATATACAAAGTCCCGTTTTTTCCCCGCTCCTATTCTGGGTAGCTTGCCAACCGATTTTAATGTTAACACCAAATTACTGATTATGAAACGCGTATTCCTCGCCATGGCGACCCTTCTTGTTTGTTTCCATGCTGATGCTCAGCAGATTCCCCAGGAAGAAGAAAATGCTTCCGAAGTCCTTTATCAAAAAGTGAAAAGACCTACTGTAGCTCCTGCCGAAGGCCCGGACGGAGACGAGAAAACCAGCAACATGAAAGTTGGCGCCCTCAAACCGTTTACGGCTACACGCAGTATTAAACCTGTAACACAATTGCTGTTCATTGAAGCAGATGCACCAGGCATTGCCAAAATGGAACGTGCCGGCGTTTGTGCACAACCTGTTGTAGAAGCTGCACTGGAACCTGTTTACAGTTCCGTGAAAGCACACATGCCGTTGTTCCTTCCTTTCAAGAACAGCACCACTGGTCTCTGGCAGGGCTTTTACTACAGCTGGGACAATGATAAGGATGGTAAGAAAGATGCCCACCGGGCTATTGACTATGGTAAAACATCCATAGCAGAAAATGAAGATCCTACCTTTGGCGTATATGCTATCGCCCCGGGAAAAGTGATCGACGTGAAATGGTCTAACGGCGGCGGTAACTATGTTACCATTGAACACACCGCACCGGATGGTTACAAATACCGCAGCACACATCTTCATTTGCGTAATGGCCATGATAACGACAAGGCAAAAGCCAAAGGCACTTCCGGCAAATACAAAACATTTGCCACTAACGGCACCAACAGCAATTTATGCTGGGGTACCAATACCCAAAAGATCGCGGTAAAAGAAGGTGACAATGTAGCGGCCGGCCAGTTCATCGCTTATGCCGGTAACACCGGATCTGGCGGTATTGGCGTGATCCTGGATGATGATGGTACTTTCACTGACAATGCCAGCATGCGTTCTTTCAACGTACATCTCCATTTTGAAGTACGTGTACAGGATACCCGCACAGGACATAGCGGAGAATGGGTACTGGTAGATCCATACGGCTCTTATAATCATGGCGGCGTAGATTGTTATGATCTGGATGCCACCACACCTTATGCACGTTTATTCGCACCTTTCTACCCCAGCTTCCACAATGTTCCGCTGGACCTCGTGAATAAATTCTGGGGTTATTATACCGGTATGGGTATGGCACTGCAAACCGTGAGTGTGGACAAGAACGGCGGCAACCTCTATGCTGCAGGTTCTTTCCAGTGGGGTATCCCCGGATCATGGTATGCCCGTTTCTATATGACCGGCGCTACTTACCAAACCTACTTCAACACCTACGATGCACAAGGCTACCGCCCGCGCCAGATCTCTGTTACCAAAGACGGCAGCGGCAATCCGCGCTTCTCTGCTATCTGGGAAAAGAAACCTGCCGGCCAGTCTGCCGCCTCTGTACACAACCAGGATGATGCCCTGTTTGGCACTACCTGGAAGAACTATGTAGATACCAAGAAATGGCATGTACAGGAACACGTGGATTATACCGTAGGCGGTAAACGTTACCATGCAGCCGTGTTTGTGAACAAACCTAACGACAATGGTTTCTACCTGTACTATGGCATGGCCGGTACAGACTTCGATAAGAAATTCAACGAACTCTACAAGAACTGGGAACTGAAAAGTATTAACGTAAATGGTAATACTGTTGGCGGTGTATGGCGTCCTAAAAAGAACAACTATGCTGCTTATTATGGTATGACATCTGCTTCTTACCAGACCAAGTTTAACCAGGCCAGCTCAGAAGGCCTGCGCCTCATCAAAGTGCAGAACTATGATGATAATGCGCGCTTCAGTGCTATCTGGGGTAAATAAGTTTTTCTCCATATGTGCTTAAGGCACAATATTGATAACACCTACTAATACCGGCAGGATGCTCCTCAAAGGGCATCCTGCTTTTTATTTTTGAGAATGGCAGTGCAAAGATTAGTAGATAAAAAACTCCAAAGCAACCATCCTTTCTCTCTTGTTTCTGTAGTTCATATGCCTGAATACCTGGCAGAACCCATTGCGGTTTTTCAAAGTAAAACAAGAACAGATTGTAAAGTCATTTTAACAGAAATGGAGGATAAAGGAATAAATATGGTTGTTGCAATAGAAATGAATAAATTATGTGGAAGGCGGGAGGTTAATAGTGTCAGAAGCGTCTATCCAAAGGATAATATCAGGGACATTCTGCTATGGATCGCACAGGATGATCTCATAGCATATGCCAATAAAGAAAAAATCCTTAATTGGTTTTGTAAACAGCAGTCCAATTCCGCTGACGTTACTAAACTAATTAAGGACGCTACAAAGGTAATAGAAAAAATATAAACTGTGAAAAAATACTTGGTATTTATAGTAACAGACACCTCTGAAAGGCATCCCTGAAAAAATTCGTACTTTTGCCCCCGCAAATGGTAAAGATCGACAATATCACCCTTCCGGATTTTCCGTTATTGCTGGCTCCTATGGAGGATGTCAGCGACCCGCCTTTCCGCGTGGTTTGCAAGCATAACGGCGCAGATCTCATGTTCACGGAGTTCATTTCCAGTGAAGGGCTGATCCGTGATGCCATTAAATGCCGCCGCAAACTGGAGATCTTTGACGAAGAACGGCCGGTAGGCATACAGCTGTTTGGCGGGGATGAAGAAAGGCTGGCCATGGCCGCTAAGATCGTAGACGTCACCAACCCTGAACTGCTGGACATCAATTTTGGCTGCCCCGTAAAAGGGATCGTAGCCCAGGGCGCAGGCTCCGGGGTGCTGAAGGATATTGACCTAATGGTACGCCTTACGGAAAGATGTGTACGTTCCACTACCCTGCCGGTAACCGTGAAAACACGGCTGGGCTGGGATGATGAAACCAAAAATATTGAAGAAGTAGCGGAAAGGTTGCAGGATGCAGGGATCAAAGCCCTCACCATCCATGGCCGCACCCGCTGCCAGATGTATAAAGGCGAGGCAGACTGGAGCCTCATCGCTAAAGTAAAGAACAACCCGCGCATCCATATTCCCATTTTCGGGAACGGGGATATTGACAGTCCGCAGAAAGCGCTGGAATATAAGAACCGTTATGGTGTGGATGGGATCATGATAGGGCGTGCCGCTATCGGTTACCCCTGGATCTTCCGGGAGATCAGGCATTACCTGAACACCGGGGAGGAAATGGCACCGCCAACCGTAGCAGAACGGGTGGAAGTATGCAAACAGCATTTACGCAAATCCCTGCAGTGGAAAGGTGATGGCGCAGGCGTGTATGCTATGCGCAGGCATTATCTGAACTACCTGAAAGGATTACCCGGCATCAAAGAATTCCGTACGCGCCTCGTTACCCTTAACACCGTGCCGGAAATAGAAGAAGTGCTGGATGAAGTGCTCCGCACCTATGATGGTTTTGAAGTGCAGAGAACACCCATCCAGCTGGTGAATTATCATGAGAATTGCCCGGTGTAAGATATCCTGCCGGCAAACCTTTTGCCCCGTCTAATACACGTACTCCGGCGGCTGGATCCCCTTTAAACGCAGATACACGATCAATTGCCCGCGATGGTGCGTAATGTGGTCCAGCGTAGTGTAAAGACCATCCTCTTTCCCGGAACTTTCCTCATATGTTTTCTTCAATGCATCGTACGCCTTTTCAAGCGCTGCGATGATCGTTTTCTTACCTGTTTTAGGCTTAGGCGGCGCCCATTCTGTTTCCACCTTCCGGATGAACATTTCAGACCACCAGTGAATACCATAAGTAATATGGTTCAGTTGTTCCCCGAAGCTCCATACTTCGTCCACCGGTTTAAGGTCATAAGCCGTTTCAGGCATTAACTCCGCCACACTTAATGTGTACGCGCGGGAGTTT
Source organism: Chitinophaga sp. SYP-B3965 (assembly GCF_009647655.1). GTDB lineage: Bacteria > Bacteroidota > Bacteroidia > Chitinophagales > Chitinophagaceae > Chitinophaga. The sequence continues at coordinate 1,691,267 of NZ_WJFD01000001.1, forward strand.
TCCCAATGTTGTAAGAGTTGTGCTTTCATGTACCAAAACTAGGCAGCCGGGAAAAGAAAGGATTAAGATATCCTGCTCATTTTTGCGTTACGGTATTTTGCCGGCGGCAGTTCAAATTTCTTGCGGAAGGCCGCATTGAAATACTCCATGCTCGTGAACCCGGAAGTAAAGGCTATATCTGATAAAGGCGTTGGCGTGTTTTCGAGTAAAAGGGCCGCATGTTGCAGGCGGATGTCCTGCAGGAACTGGTAGGGAGAATAAGTGGTAAAGGTTTTGAAGATCCGGGAAAAATGGAAGGGGCTCACCAGGCTGTATTCTGCTATTTCCTTCAGGGAAATATCTTCCATGAAATGTTGGGTGAGGTATTCTTTGGCTCGCTCAATGGTAGCCAGGTGGTTCCTTTTCAGTTTGGCATGAATACGTTCATCCGGTTCATAATCCGTGATGTCGTTCAGCACTTTGCGGATCATGTCAAAGATCAGCTGATCTATGTGCAGTTTGCTGCCGGCACGCGTGAGCACCAGCTGGGTAATATAGAAATGCAGGAACTCTGTTTCCGGGGTGGTGCGGATGAGGGTGGAATGGAGGTCCGTATCGCTGAAGAACTTTGTATGGCCGTATTGTTCTTTCAGCTGCCGCAACAGTTCGCTGGAGATTTCGAAGATGGTGCATTCATCGGGCACAGCATGTGTATGGGTAACGGTACGTTCGTATTCCGGTTTGGTGATCAGGATGCAACCGCTGTAGGAATCCAGCGATTGCCGGAAAACATTGAAGAGGAAATTGCCTTTCCTTACAAAGCTGATACAGAAGTTCTCGCTCTGTTCCGGTTTGGAAGTGCGGCAATCTGTACACCGGCAACGGAAATCCATGATCCGGTAGTAGTCAGATGTATAAAGCGTATGAATGTCTGCATCCATCGTTTATTCACAAGCCGTTTTCTTAAAAGGTGTTGGTTCAAATTTTAGCAGTGCTGCATCGGCGTTAAAAACAGGCAGGCCTTCTGCATTCAGGCTATCCGTCTGCGCTTCGTACACCTGTTCTCCCATGAGCTTGAACACTACATCCCGGGTGCTTTTCATGCCTTCGCTCTGGAATTCATACGTAGCTCTCAGGATATTATCCTGTAAGGTGCCTGTTATAACCCCGCTGTTCTTATCCTTTTCATAAATACGGTATTCCAGTGTGCCGTTCACCTTATTATCATCTATAACCAGGGATAACTTAGCCGTATCCCGCCCGGAGATCTTATGATAACATCCTGCGATGGTGTTCTCTGTGCTGGCCTCTTCTGTGGTGGTGGAGTCGTTTTTAGCGGTGGTACCGGCCTGGTTGCAGGCGGCGAATGCGGTGGAAAGTAATAATACAAAGGATATAGCAGTTCTCATATATGCATGTTTCGGTGATCTCATAAAAATACGGAATAAATTTCGGTTCCGTATTTTCCTGCTGACATAGGGCTGTCACAACCCCGTAGTTCCTTTGTATTACAAACAAAAACACAAGTATATGTCAATCATTCCAGCCCTCCTCAAAGAAATGGAGAACGAAGCAACTACAACCCGTAAAATGTTATCTATTGTACCGGAAGATAAGTTCGACTGGCAGCCGCATCCCAAGAGCATGACGGTGCGCCAGCTGGCTACGCATATTGCGGAGCTTCCTACCTGGGTTACCATGGCGGTAACTACAGATGGACTGGATTTTGCCACCACCCCTTATGAGCCGGTGAAGATCAAAAGCAGCGGGGAACTGCTGAAATATTTTGAAACAGCCCTGGAAGATGGCAAAGCCCACCTGGTAAAAGCAGATGAAGCTGCCTTTCCGGAAACCTGGACCCTGCGTATGGGAGATGCGATCCTTGCAGAACAATCAAAAGCGGAAACCATTCGTATGACCTTTTGCCAGATCGTACATCACCGCGCGCAGTTGGGTGTTTTCCTGCGTTTGCTGGATGTGCCGATTCCTGGTAGCTATGGGCCTAGTGCGGATGAGATGCACGGATAGGTTTTTTGTTTCGGGCAATAGTTCTTTTATTATTTAAAAGGAGCTATTGCCCGAAACAAGTGTATTGCGATCTTACTGCAGTTAAGTAATATAGCTTTATTACATGCTTGACAATACATCAATAGACCCCTCTAACTGGTACCACCAGATGAGAGAAGAAAACCCGATATATTACGACCCTGATTTCACTTTTTTCTTTGGCGCTAAAGGCGCATGGCATATATTCCGGCATGAAGATGTGCGCGCTGTTGCAAATGACCCGGAAACATTCTCCAATGAATATATGACAAGATCAACGGAAAACTTGTTCAGCATAGGTCTTGCAGGATCAGACCCTCCACATCACAAAACATTACGGACATTTGGCAATCATTTCTTCAGCCCCTCTGCTATTTCCAATACGAAAGAATGGATGTATGACCTTTGTGAAGAAATGCTCCGTCCCTGGTTACAGCATGGCAAAATGGATTTTATAACTGATTTTGCTGCCATTATGCCAACAATAGTGATCGCGAAGTTATTGGGTATTTCTACGGAATATCATGAGCAAGTGGTGAAGTGGGTAGACACCTTTGTAGGTGACCCGGCTATTATCGGAATAGAAGCTCATTCCAAAGCCAACCAGGAAATGCGGGCTTTTTTACTGGAGCAGGTGGAAGAACGAAGGAAAGCACCCGGATCTGATTTCATTACGGGCCTGTTGCAGGCAGAAGTAGATGGCGAAAAACTGAGTGAGACGGACCTGCTTGCTTACTATTTTATAGTACTGATCGGAGGCAGTGAAACAATCGTAAACTTGCTGGGAAATGCCATGTTTACTTTTACGGAGATACCGGAACTGCAGGCACATTTAATACGTTATCCCGAGGATATTCCAAAGGCGATCAATGAAGTACTGCGTTATCGTTCTCCTGCAGCTTCCATACCACGCCGGGCAAAACGGGATATTTTATTCCAGGGTCACCAAATCAAGGAAGGCGATATGGTCAATCTCTCCCTGGGAGCTGCCAACCGGGACCCTTCCGTATTTTCAGACCCGGATACTTTTGACATTAACCGGGATAATTCCCGCATTTTAAGTTTTGGCCACGGTATTCATTATTGCATGGGCGCTGCTATGGCAAAGTTAGAAGCCAGGATCTTTTTTGAGGTGATCTTTAAGTATTTAAGAGAGATACATTTACAGCCAGGAGCAGCATTATCCCGTAAACCCAGTGGGCTGGTATATGGTTTGAAATCTTTGCCCATTAGGTTTCACACACATGAAGCCCTTTAGTTGCTCTGATACATACCAAACGCGTTCAGCACAAAAATATCTGCCAATACAGGAAAATCATAAGGGATAGGCCGTGGTGCAGCCTGGTCAGGGATAGATCTGAATCCTCCGTTTGCATCCTGATGTTGCAGCAGATAATGCCATCCCTGCTGAAGCTCCACAGGCCCATTCAGCTGGGCTACTGCTGTCATAGCATGTGCAGTACTGATAACATCACTGGGGCCTCCTGCTTTATGCCCCCATCCACCATCTGCATGTTGTGCATTTACCAGGTAGTGCAGGAGTTTTTCAAGCAGGTGATCAACGTAGGTTTGCACTGGTTCCACATACCTGGGAGGTACCTGTTTTAAGGCAGAAGTAACCCGTGCAATGGCATATGTTTCACTTAAACTCCAGCTACGCTCAAAGGAGCCATCCAACTGTTGCTGCTGGTACAAAAATGTTATTGCCGCCTGCAGCAGTTTTGCATAACGTTCCCCATCTGGAGCGAGCGCAATGATGGCATTAGCGGTCATCGTCACTTCTGAAGGATGACCATGCTGATATGTAGGAAACCCTCCGTCAGTATTGACCATGTTGATCAGGAAATTGGTGGCAGCAGCTATTGGTTCCGCATACCGCTGCGCATCTACAATACGCAGAAATTCAACTGCGCAACAGGTATCATCTACATCTGTTTGTTGCACTCCTTCTGTATAAGGCCAGCCTCCTTTATGCGTTTGCAAGAGCGTGATATAATCCGCCATTTGCTGTAAGAGAGCAGGCCGGGCACCTGTTTTAGCCAACGCAGTACCTGCCAGTGTTGTAAGGAATACCGTCATATCCGGAATGAAGGGTAATCCGCCATCGGGGTTACTATGGCGTAACATGTTGTTGATCCCGTTGCGGATCACCGGATGCCCGGGGGTCCATTTATGCAATGCCAGCAGGGCCAGCAGATGACAGGAAAAATGGCATTCCCAGACCTCTCTGAAAGTACTGCCTGTGAGTTGTTCTATAAGGAATGCTTTATCTTCAGAAGTAACCAGTTCAGCGCGTCCCTGCCCGTATGCATTCAGTATCTTGATAGCACAAAGCGTGAGCCCTACCCATGAAGCATACCCGTGATATTCCAATAAGGAGGGATCTATGGTTGTATTGTAAGGAACTGCTTCTAATACCGCAAGATATGTTTCAAACATGAGCCGCTTACGGCTGGAAGTGAAATGCCTAAAGTCTGCCAACATAACAGATATGGAAGCATCGCCGGTTATCGGCTTTCCAAGTGAAACGTCTATCAGCAGTTGTTCGATCTTACTAAGGTCAGGCGCATTGTAGCGTGCATGCAAAAAACGAATGATCGTAGTTTGCACCTGCGGATACATGTTCTCCTGTTGCAATAACCGGAGCATTAGTGCAGATTCCAGTGCCCTGCTGTTGCAGCGTTCCTGAATTCCTCCGCTATCACTCACGTGATCACTCAGATGTTCTCTCAGATCATAGGTACTTTGTTCTATCAGGGCTTCTTTAGCGTATCGTGCAGTATTCATCTCGCTTACTTTATGTGGGTTCAAACATGCCACCACCAGGCAATACAGCCAATGGGTAATGGTTCTTCACTGACATCGCTGGGTGTATTGCTGTACCCGTTTTGCTGTATGGCGGGCATTACACCCATACCATCCAGGGAAGTGTAGCGGAGAGTGCCCGTACACCAATCGTTAATTCCCCTGATGTATTGGCAAAGGCCTGTGAAATAGCGTTCAAGAAGTGGGATATGCGATTGCAGCGTTTTGTCTTCCAACACTATATCACGCAGGCGCAGAAAGCGGCAAAAGGCGCGATCGCGGAAGGCCATGGAAGTGATGAGTGCCTGTTCTACATTATAATGATACGCATGCTGAATGGCGTCTACAATGTTAAAGCCATCACTGGTACGATGCAATTCTTTGGGGTAAGAGTAGATTTCGGTGTCCCAATCTGCTACCAGCGCAGCTATTTCTGTGAGCGCGCGTATGCGTCTGTCCTCCATCAACCATGCCGGCATGTCTAACTCCTCAATAATATAGGGAAGTGTCACAAATGCCATGGTACCACCACTGTATAAACGAATATACGTATAGTCACTAAGGTTAGGTATAATGTTTCTTGCAGCATAACCTGCCTTCAGTACCTCCACGTAGAACCATCCTTTGAGCCCCTGTACAAACCGTTCTACATGCTCCTTACCCGTATGCTCTCCCATACGCAGTACAATATCACGCAGTGCCAATGGATAATTAGCTGTTTCATCTATTATAAATTCAGGTGCTTCCGCAGCGCGCATCATGCTGGCAGTAGCCACCGCGAGTTCTATGGGTTGCCTGCGTGTTGGACCTTCATCACAATAGTCATCATCAAATGCAAATGCCCACATGGAAAAATCGGCAGCCACCTGCAGCAATTCTTCTTTGCCAACAGGCGCGAAACATCCGGCAAGGCCCCCTCCGCAATTACCTGCAATCAGGCGGTTACGCTGCTCCTCGTTAGGATAGAGCCGGAAGCGGGTGATAAAATGCGCTGACTTTTCCTGTGCAATAGCTGTGAATGGATGAACCATAGATGGCATTGGCAGGTAGAATGGGGGAAGTTGTACAGGGCTGATCTGAGGGTTCATACGGGTTAAGCTTTATTCTTAGTTCCTTTATCTGAAGCTACAGGATCAAATCTATAGCAGGTCAGCAGAACTCCCGCCTCAGTAGTATTTATTCTACATAAATATCCTGTACACTACCAGCTTATGGCAGTGTACAGGTACTTCATTAATTCATCAAAGCAGATAACGCCACCGGGTTCTGTGGTTTGCTGATATCAAAGAAACGCACGCCACCCTCTACATAAGCGATCAGTATGCCGTTATACGGGATCACATCGTAATAAATACTGCCGTCATTGATGTATTCCAAAACTTTGGGCAGATAGGGGTCTTTGATATTAAACACGCCCAGTCCTTTTGCGCCATCGCAAACATAGAGCGCGCTATCCTGCACACCCAGGCCATATGGGCCTGTAAGTTCCACCTGCGCTTTCATCACCGGATTTTTTACATCCTTTACATCATATACCATCAGCGCATTCAGTGTACCGCCGCAGGTGTTCCCTCCTCTTAATGTTACAAAAGCAGTAGTGCCCTGCGTAACAACGGGATCACAGCTTCTGAAATGTTGGACGCGACTTTCCGGTTTAGGTTTGGCGGGATCTGTGATATCAAAAATAAACAGGGCATTTGTTGAGCCTACAAATAATTTCTGATCATAGGCAAAAATGGTTTCGATCCCCCAGGGTAATTGGGTCACTCCTTTATCCACAGGCGCGGTGGCATCCGTGATATCATATACCTTCAGCGCATTTTGGTTCACCACGTAGAGATAATTACCTGCGATGGCAAACCTTGCCAGGGAGCCACCTTTACCTCCATCTGCAAAAGAGTCCGAACTTTTAGCGTTGTCTTTGGTGCAGGAGATCATGATCAGCAGAACAAACAGTAAGTAGTATAATTTTTTCATTAGTAGTAGCGGCATTTAGGGTTATTAACTTTTTGAACTTCCCATCTCACGATCCTTCCTTTGGAGTAATCCGGGCACTCGTAATAACGAATAGTTGTTCCTCCTGTCATTATCAATTGCGGAAGCGGAGCATATTTTAATTCAGGAAAAACATTAGGCATGCGGCTTTTCACTTTGATATCCGGATAAGTATTGAGGTCCAGGATGATCATGTCCTCAAAGTTATTCGTGTACACGTTACTGCCTTTGAGGGCCACCTCTTTACAGCCAGGTACATTCAAAAAAGCCACTTTTACAGGGTTGGCCTTGTCTGAATAGTCAATAATGTGAATACCGGAATCCTGTTCCACCTGGAACAACCTGTTGTCCATTACGAAGATCTTACCTGCCTTATGCGTAGGCCGGATTGCCTGAGTAGCTATTTTCAGTTCATCGGAACCTTCTGCAGCATAAATGGGTACATACGTGTCTACAATACCGGGTGGCGGAGGTTCAGGAGGGTTTAGATCCCTGTTCCGGAGTTCAAAAAGGCGAAAATCGCAACCGCAGAAAGCAATTGCCATGAGGAAGAGTGTAACAGTTCTTAGCATAAGGATGATATTAGGGTTGATCCTTATACTAAACGGGGTGGTTCCCCGGAAAGTTACTTGCGGGCGATAAATTTATCATTAATGTAAAACGTGCCAAAGGGAATGATGGAAGCGCCCAATGCAATCAGCATCTTTTTGATGGACCAGTCCAGGGCCAGCTTCACTTCTATCACCAGGATCACGTACAGTACGAACAGCACACCATGCGCCATACCCACCTGTTTGGTTAACCAGGGTTCGCCTGCCAGGTATTTGAGGGGCATGGCTATTAAAAGCAATACCAGGAAGGAAATACCTTCCAGCAGGGCTATGATCTTGAGTCTTTTGATGGATTTCGGCGGCTTATTTTCCATGATGCAATATTACGGCGCAAATGGTGGATGGAAAATGATCCTCGTCAGGACTTGAATATTCGTATTTTTGCATGTATATGGAAGCGGTTAAAGTACCTAAGTTGACATTATGAACATTTTAATCAGGTATCCGGCCGAAAAAGCACTGCAGGCGTTGGGGTTATACTACATATTTACCACGCAAAAGGCTGCCGAAAACTTCCAGTACCAAACTTTTCCCGCTACCAATCTTTGCTTATCCATTTATAAGGCAAACACCGTGGTGAAACAGGTCTCACGCACGCAAAACAACTGCTTTGTACAGGCAGGAGGCAATATGCACAGCAGGCTGTGGGGATTTCATAAAAAACCATTCGATGTAGTCATTGACGGAGAAATGGATCAGGTATCCGTCATCTTCCAGGCAGGCGGACTCCGGAAGTTTACCCGCATTCCTTATGCGGAGCTCATGGAGGAAACGGACGTATTGGAAGCTATGTTTGGACGTGCAGGCCGCGACCTCGCTGAGAGGCTCTATTCCACCGACCGGGTGGCTGACCGGCTACAGCTATTGGATCAATTTCTCCTGAACGCCCTTCATGATAACAACAGACAACAACATATCGATCATTTTTTATTGCATCTTGATCATCAAAATCCTAACTCCCGCGTTGTGTCCATGGCGGCTGCCGAAAACAAAGATGCGTCAACCCTTTACCGGCAGTTTAAACAGTATGTTGGCCTGGCCCCCAAAGAATACCTTAAGGTTGTAAGGTTCAGAAAGGCCTTGCGGGCGCTTCAACAGAAAATGTACCCAAGCCTCACAGACCTCGCGCACGGTTTGGGTTATTACGATCAATCACATTTCATCAGGGATTTTTCACTGTTCTCCGATTACAGCCCAGGCCTGATCCACAAGATAACTACCGTTGTCCAGGAAGAACTCATCCTTATCCCCGCCAGTAAAAATGCATGATTTTTACAATTCCAGCCTTCTCTAATCAGTTACTTTTGGCACGGACATTAAAAAAAGCCCGTCGCTATGAAATTTTTCAACAAGCTGATACTCATCACGTTTTTCTCCTCCTGCTGCATACAGGCATTTTCGTATGCCGGCCCACGCGAGCGGTTTAAAGCATTCAAATTCGTTTACGGGGGTATAGCCTTTAGTGTGGATCCGCGTATCGAGTTATACCAGGCCGTAGTACTGGCTTCAGGCATGCCGGTAACCAACTATGTGGATATAGATTATAAGCTCAAAGTGGATAAACAGATGGCCAGATACAAAAACCATCCCCTGTTAGTTTTTTCGGAGCAGTATCTTAAAAGAAAAAACATTTTTAAGTACATCGATGCGCCTATCACGTTTTTACTGCACCTCGATAACAATTTTGAATGGAGGAAGGATGTCACTTATGAATTGCGTAATAATACGGCCATCGATTCCTTCCGCCGCTATCTCAAACAGTTTGTTGAAGAAACCGACTACATTCATTTTTTCAATAGCAACGAAGCATTTTACAATATAAGCCTGCGCAACCTGCAGTTCAACCTGGAAGATTTTAACGAAAAGGAACGGGTACTCAATTATTACGGCGTTAAGCAAAATGAACGCATTGATTTCAATCTCATTCTGAATTTCCTGGGCTGGGGCAATTTTGGTCCCCGATTGCGTACCAGTAAGGGCAGGGAGATGTATGCCGTCATCGCCCCCCAGAAGAGTTACATACGCATACCTACTTTCGATCAGACCAGGCTGTATGATCTCGTCTGGCATGAGTTTGGGCATTCTTTTGCCAATCCGGCCGTTGAAAAGAAGCCCTTTGAAGATCAGTTGAAGGCCCTCTCGCATTTGCATGAGCCCATTAAAGAATCCATGCGCCAGCAATCTTATGCGGAGTGGATGGCGGTAGTTAAAGAGCATTTAACCGAAGCGGTGGCCTGCCGGCTTGCAGCACAGAAATTTGGCGAAGCCTTTACCGAACAAAACGTTGTGCGCGTAAAAAAAGGACGCAGGTGGATCTACCTGAATCCTCTGCTCGATGCATTGAAAGAATACGAAGGCAACCGGGCAAAATACCCTACCCTCGAAGATTTCATGCCGCGTATCGTGGAATCCTTCCAAAAGATCACCCAGGCGGACATTGATAAATGGATGGCAGCCACAGAGGCTATCCGGAAGCCCGATATTGACAAAATGCCCCAGATCGCCGATGTATTCAATAAAGACAGTGTATTGATCATCCTTTCTTCTCATGAAAGCGATACGGCCGCAGACAGGCGATTGAAAGAATTTATAAAAAGCTTTATAAAACTGATCCCCAGTCTGACAAAGGGTACAACCATCACCGATGCCGAAGCCGGTAACTATGACCTGAGCCTGTATAACCTGTTTATCGTAGGTACGCCTGCCGGCAATTCCGTCATGCAAAAAGTATTGCCCCAGTTGCCTGTTCAGCTCAACGAAAATGGTGTGATCGGTGAAAAGAAATACGATGGTAAAGGTTATATGCTGATGTCCGGGTGGGTGAACCCCGGCAACACCAAAAAGGTGATGACCATCATAACAGCCCTGCATCCCGATGACATGTTAGATTTTAACCGCGCTCCTTTCGGGGGATCGAACTATCATATCATGAAGAATCTGGTCACTTATAAAATGGGTGAGTATAAAAGGAATGGATTGATCTGGGTTTGTGATTAAGTATAAAAAAGGATGGTCTGCTTTCTTCGCAGACCATCCTTTTTATAATACCAGCGGATTCAATTCTGAAGCAGCAGGCCCGCCTATGGGCAAATTCAGCAGCCATGTAGCATGGTCGTTCTCCTGCCATTTATGTTTGGGCGTTGTGATCTTTGCATCATCAGCGATATAAATAACCGTCATTACTTCCCGCATGTCCGGCGAGTTATTGCCGGGTGCGCTGTGAATGGTATAACCATAATGCCAGGTAGCATCGCCGGCCTTCATAGTAGATGCGCGGGTGATGGGGAATTGATGCTCACTGACATATTCATTGAATGCACCCTCCGATTCATCAGATATTTCATAATCGAACACAACGCCATTTTTGTGTGACCCGGAAGCAAAGGTGAGCATGCCCATTTCCACATCAATATCTACCAGTGGCATCCACATCGTAACGGTATTAGGGGTATCAATGGGCCAGTAATACTGATCCTGATGCCAGGGTGTGGGGCCACCACCGGGTTCTTTGAACAAAGCCTGATCGTGATAGATCCGTACGTTGGATACACCCATCAGGTCCGCGGCCATCTTTGCAAAACGTTTGGCCAGTACAAATTTCCTCACCCGTTCATCTACGCGCCATAAATTCATGATCTGCAGGAATGCTTTGCCGTAAGTGTCCCTTTCCTCCATCTTTCGTTTCTCGGTATTGTACTTACTGGCAGCATCAGCAATCACCTCCCGGTAAACAGCTGCTTCACCGGCATCCAGCACATTGGGGATCAGAATATGTCCGTTTTTACGGAAAGCTTCTGCCTGTGCAGGGGAAATTTCTCTGGCATCATTTAATTCCATACGTGGGTAAGTTTTAGTATTACGAAGTAAAGCATCCGCCCGCGTGAAAAAAATGGCGCCATTGGTTATTTATTGGGGTATTTTATCCGTTTATCGTAAAAATGCTAGATTTATAATAAAAAAGGCAATGCTTAAAGCCTCCTACGAAGTTTTACAACCCGCAGGAAATCATTCTTTCCTTGTGAGAACATTCGGGAAAACAGGGTTCGCAGCTCCTTATCATTTTCACCCGGAATATGAATTAACGTGGATCGTAAAAGGGAGCGGCAAGCGGTATGCAGGCAGCAATATGGCAGGATTTTCTGATGGGGACCTGGTATTATTAGGGCCTCATGTACCGCATTGCTGGAAATTGCAGCCAGCCGGGAAAAATGCACGTTCTGTGGTTATCCAGTTCACAGCGGATTTTTTAGGGGAAGGGTTTTTCTCCAAAGCTGAAATGGTCAATATTCAAAAGCTATTCCAGCGCAGCAGCTGTGGCATACAGTTTATAAAAAGAACACCCGCGCTGGTGCAGGAACAAATAAAGGAACTCACGGAGGAGAAGAATAATTTTAAACAACTGATCCTGTTACTGGAAATATTACAGCAACTGGCTGTTTCGAAGGAGTATGTATTACTGGATCAGCAACGGCTGAGCGCGGAACTCTCGCCAGCCAATCAGGCCAGGATCAATCCTATCTTTGCTTACCTCGTAGAAAATTTCAGGAAGGAGGTTTCATTGAACAAAGCTGCCGCAATTGCAAACATGACACCGAATGCATTTTGTAAATACTTCAAGCGCATCACCCGCAAAACATTTATGGAAACGGTGATTGAATACCGGATCAATTACGCAACCCAGCAACTTATTCAATCTGACAAAACCATTTCCGACATTTGTTTCGATAGCGGATTTGGTGATATCTCTCATTTCTATAAAATGTTCAAAGCCAAAATGCAGGTAAGTCCGTTGCATTACCGGCAGCAGTTTGGTGTTTTTTGATAGACGCTTACAATACATCAAACCGATACACCCCGGATTGAAACTCCAGCTGATATTTACCATTTACTTCGGCACCTGAGATTTCCTTACCAGCCTCATTCCTGATCCGCTGCTTGTTAAGTGGTAATACATATGTTGCAGAGGCATTTTCTGGTACTTCAATTAAGATCCTGAGTTTCCCTTCAGGGGTCCTTTCCCATTCTGAACGTATTTTCCCAAAAGATGATTTGCAAAAACTCAGATCTCCTATGGGTTTTGGCTCAACTATGAAATGTTGCATACCAGCACTTTTCGGGTCAACTTTTATCCCCCCGATACCGGAATAAAACCATTCCACCACACTTCCAAACATAGGATGGCACCTTGAACCGCCCCCCTTCCATGTTTCCCATAAGGTGCTATTTTTAGCATCGAGTAAATATCCAAAACCTGGAAAATCCTTTTGATTCATGATCTGGTAGGCAATGTCATCCCTGTCATTATGAGAAAGCACCTTCAATAACAGTGGTGTACCTAAAATACCCGTATCAAAATGGTAATTAAGATCCTTCAACTGGGCTAATAACGCATTAAAAACAAGGTTATAATTTTCCTCAGGCACTAAACCAAATGCTAAAGCGAAGACATTAGCACCCTGCCTGCCTTCCCAATAACGATTTTCGGAAGCGTTATAATAAGCTTTATTAAAATTTACTTTTATTCCTTTTGCAAGGTTTGCAAACTTTACATGATCTTCATTTTTCCCCAGCACCAGCGCTACCTTACTCATGATATTAGTTACATGATAGAAGTATGCTGTGTTTACGAAATGTTCTGGGATCTTTATACTGGCAGGTGTACACCAGTCTCCCAAACACCAACCGTTTGGTTCTTCCCTGGTTACCAGCCCACCCTTGTCTGTTCTCGTTTCCAGATACTCTACCCATTGTTTCATCCCTGCATAATGCCTGGCCAATATTGTACTGTCACCATAATAAGAAAAATACGCCCAGGGCATGATCACGTATGCCGATCCCCATGCCGGACCGCCACCGCCACCTCCAAAAGGGGCTGTGTGCGTAACAAACCCGGTCTTCTTATTCCTTGCATCGTTCATATCGTCCAGCCACTTATTGTAAAGCTGTCGCATATCATAGGTGAAAATCGAACTTTCCACAATCACCTGCCCATCCCCGGTATAACCAAGTCTCTCTCTATGCGGACAATCGCTGCTCACACTCCCATGAAAGTTTGCATTCTGCGTTTTGATATACGCTTCATTTATCTTATTCAGGAAGGGATTAGAACATTCAAAACTCCCATTTGATGCCACATCCGTATGTACCACCTTTATTTTTAAACTACTCTTATCCAGGTCTACATCGTCAGCAATCACTTCAACCCGCCTGAATGCATGCCAGGTAAATTTCGGCTCCCACTGCTCCAGCCCTTCCCCTTTAAGAATATAGCTATCAAACTGGCCGTAGTCGTCCCCTTCCTCGCTAACGTACCTGATCTTCAGGCGGCTCCCTGCTTTGCCCTTAACGCTTATAGATGCCCAGCCTGACACCGTTTCATCCAGATGATAAGAATATTTACCATCAAAAGACGGTATAAGTGTACGCGTAATTTTATCAAATGGTGCAGTTTGGGGATGCAAACTACCCGTAGGCGGCCTAACCAACAAAGCTGATTTCCACCGAACATCAGCATAACCCACCTTATTCCATTCTCCCAATTCCAATCGTGCATCGTATATTTCACCTGTAAAAATGCCATCCTTTAATAGCGGCCCGGTTGCTGTTTTCCAGGAATCATCAGAACCGATTATTTTACTGCTTCCGTCTGCATACGTTATTTCAAGCTGGAAGATCAGCTTCGGAACATCATACCACATATCCCCTTCTACCCTTCTGTCTCGTTGATTATACCATCCGTTACCAAGCTGTACACCAATGGCATTGCCTTTTGGAGCGATATTTTGGGTGACATCAAAAGTATTGTACAACACACGCTGTGTACTCTGATCATCATAAGGGTAAAGCAAATTTTTAAGCGGCCTTTTATCATAATTGGTGACCGCAGGAGCCAACACCTGATCTCCAATCTTTTTCCCATTCAGGAACAGTTCGTAAAACCCTAGCCCGCTGACGTACACTACTGCCTGTTTTATCTTTTTATCAACAGTAAACTCCTTACGGAAAAAAGGAGCCGGGTAGGTTATTGCGGAATCAGGATATAGGTCCTCCATAGCCCCGATCCACTTGCCCTGCCAGTCTGAAGGATGTAATAAGCCCATTGACCAGGAGGCCACCCCGCTCCATGCAGACGGAGAATTATCCTCGTCCCATACCATCACTTTCCAATACAGCTTCTTTCGCGATGTTAAAGGTTTGCCGTGGTAAACAACCTGATCAGAATTATCTGAATTTACTTTATCACTATCCCAGTAATCCGCTTTGTTTTGCTGCAGCAAGGAAATGCTACTTGCTGCCATTATCCGGTAAGCAGTTTGCTTTTTTGCTTTATACTCAGACACTAGTTGCCAGCTGAGTTTTGGTTGTATATTCTCAATGGCTATGGGGTTCGAAAGATATTCGCATGAGAGTTTTTCAACTTTCACTTCAATCGGTTTAGCCAAAATAGCAAGTGGAATAAAGAGGCATAGAATAATATAGGTAGAAATTATTTTCACTTAATATTTTTATGTAGTGGTAAAAAGCAGTTCAACAGCTAATGCAATGGCGAAAAGTGCATAATGTAAGAAGAATTCTGCCGTCAAACGGTGTTATTTCCGGAGATGGCCCGGGGCATCCCCGGGGTTGGCCCATGGCAGGCCCATGGTAGAGTCATAGATACCCCCGGGTACCTGGCTTTGTACTGCGCCACCGCAAATTCCGCCAAATCCTTTTCTAATGATAATTCATGTCGAATGATCCATCGTAACATCAGTTTCATGTCGAAAAAATAGGCTATTTTCGACATCAATTGATTTTCGTGTCGAAATGATCGACATGAAACCCATTCTTGAATGACAATAAATCGACATATATGGCTTATAACAGACTTCAGGCATTTAATGATTTACCTCCTCTTTTTCCAGTGGAAGTAAATTTGGAAACTCCTGAAATTTTTCGCCAGTTAGCAAAGGCATCCAGGCATTTGGGGGAACTGAATGGTCTTTGTGCGAGTTTGCCCGATCCTCAAATATTGATCAATACAATCGTATTGCAGGAAAGTAAAGACAGTTCGGCTATAGAAAATATTGTTACTTCTCAGGATGAATTATATCGGGCAGCTACGGAAGAAAAAACATTGGATCATACCTCAAAAGAGGTATTGAGTTATCGTAAGGCGTTATACACTGGCCTGGAAAGAATGCAGATCCAACAGAATTTACTGCTAACAAATACAATGATAGAAATTGTTCAGACAATCAAGCAAAATAAAGCCGGAATAAGAAATACGCCGGGTACCGCCTTAAAAAACGGTATCAGTGGTGAAATTATCTATACACCTCCCTGTTGCGAAAATGTATTAAGGGAAAAGCTGGAGAGTCTGGAACGTTTCATTAATGATCCAGCGCTTTCATCATTAGATCCATTAATAAAAATGGCGCTTATACATTATCAGTTTGAAGCTATACATCCGTTTTCAGATGGAAATGGGCGAACCGGAAGAATTGTAAACGCATTGTACCTGGTACAACAGGGGCTGCTTTCTCAACCTGTTTTGTATCTAAGCTCTTATATTGTAAAATATAAAACAGAATATTATCAGTTATTGAGAGGTGTCACAGAAAATAATAACTGGCATGATTGGGTTATGTATATGCTTACTGCTATTAGTGAAACAGCTCAGTTAACAACATATAAAATTAGAAGTATGCTTGCCTTGAAGCAGGAATACGAAAGATCAGTGAAGCATATTCTGGGGTCTTCATTTAATTATGATTTGGTTCGGTTGATGTTTACATTGCCTTATTTAAAAATCGAATTGCTGGAAAAGAGGAACATTGCGCATCGTCAGACAGCGTCGGTTTGGTTAAAGAAACTAATTGATGCTGATATTTTGAGACCTATGAAAATGGGCAGAACTACTTATTATATCAATTTCAGGCTAATGGATTTATTTGTCAATGACTGAGTTACTTCATATTATGCAAAAGCTACTTAAGTTGACCAAAGTAATAAATAACCTTACTTCTGAATTGCGGGTATCTACATTTGGAGTTTAATCTAAACACTGACGGGTAATATGCCCAGCCGTTCCTGATCACTATAGCAATTAAGTCCATATACCGGGGCTTGAATTTTTCCATAATATCTTTATATTCACTAAAATAAAGGGTACCGGCCCCGGGCTCATAAAGGCGCTCCCTTAAGGCTGACTCGAATGCCAGATCATATTTATGCGTTAGCAGCTTGTTGATTGAATACTTGCCATTCGTTAACAAAAAACCAAATCCATGATACTCACAATACTCAATCAGCGCTTCCATCTTTCTGTGGGTGACAGCATAAGCCATGTCAGACAATTCCTTCACCTCTGCCAAAATGCTGTGGCCATTGTTTAATCGTATCACAAAATCGGGGGTGTAGCAACGTTGCAGGCCATTGCGGTTATATTCTATTTTAACGGGCTGTTCAAAATAATAATTCACTTGTGGACTTGCTTCCAACAACTTAATGAAGTACAATTCCTGTCCTGATTCATATTGAACCATGCGATTACATTTATCACTCCAAAATGTGCCGTGACGGAATTTTTCGCTTTCATTCACTTTTCTTTTAGGAGCCTGACGTTCAAAGGCTGCTCTACTCCATTTTTTGATATTATCGAACCAAATAACGGTTTGCAGAACCAATTCAAACTTAGTTTCCTGCTTTTCAGTTTTAACTATTGCGCGTTTTATATATCTCTCAGCCCTGGCATTTTCTAATTCAATACGATATGTTTCTTTGGCTTTTACACGCTCACTATTTTCTACAAAATAAAGTCTCGATAAAAAATCGAATACAATATGAGCCGGAAAGTCATTAAGATCTTCAGACACGATTCTGAAAATTGCTTCCTCAATACTTTTATCTTCCAGCTTTTGCCTACTGTTGATGACATTTCTTATAATTGATGCAGGGAAAACCACACTCCCTCTTTTTGCGCGCTTAGCTATCTTGGTTAATGCTTTGCGATAAAGCCGTAAGACACCTTTCTCTGTTAACCCAAATCTGTTTGCCAGTACCACCGGCTTAGTAAACGAAGATTCTTCAAAGTTGAACATCTCCATAAGAATACCCACCTCCCTATCTGTCACATAACACCTTCTGGTGCTTACAGCGGGAGAAGCTAATATCTTATAAAAGGCATTTAATATGGTTAATCCTGTAAGGGTCATAATAACAATCCGGAACCAAAAACGTGCCATTTGAAAAGGCCGCTCTAATAGAGCGGCCTTTTTTTATCATTCATCTTTTTATATTTCTGCCTGATATTACGGATTCGTAGACCACAACCCCGCAGATTTCACCAATACCCTCCTGTTCAATTTCAACTGCGCTACCACAAACTCCGCCAGATCTTCCGCCTGCATCACCTTCTCCGGATTACCATCCGTCAACTTCAGCTCAATAGCCATATCTGTAGCAATCGTACTCGGTGTTAAAGCACTCACGCGTATATTATGCTTCCGTACTTCCAGCATCAGGGACTCCGTTAACCCCAACAACCCGAATTTAGAAGCACTGTACGCACTCGTTAAAGGCGCACCCCGCTGCCCGGCCGTAGAGGACACATTGATAATATCCCCGGACTTCCGCTCAATCATACCCGGTAAAACAGCCCTTGTAACGTAATATACGCCCAGCAGGTTCACCCGCACGATATTCTCCCACTCAGATGGCTCCAGGTCCATAAAACCGCCAAAAGACGCAATTCCTGCGTTATTGATGAGAATGTCTATCTCCGGTAATACTTTCGTAAGTTCTTGCACCGCGGTATTTACGGCATTGATATCCGCAACGTCCGCTATGGCATAAGTTACCTTTACACCAAAAGCAGCCACTTCTTTGGCCGTAGATTCCAGCGATGAAGCCGTACGCCCCATCAATGCAATATCCACACCTTCCTTCGCCAGTGCAATAGCTACTGCCCGTCCTATCCCTTTACCACCACCGGTGATCAGGGCTTTTTTCCCTTTTAAAGATTCCATATGTTTTTAGTTTATTATCGATATCCTTTTGCCTGCAAATGGAACAACTCCGCATACCGGCCATTTTTCAAAAGCAGTTCATCATGGCTGCCTATCTCTATCAACTCTCCTTTCTCCAAAACAAGAATCCTGTCTGCCATCCTTACTGTAGAAAAACGGTGAGAAATGAGAACTGCAGATTTCCCTTTGGTGAGGTCTGCAAAACGCAGGAATACTTCATACTCCGCACGTGCATCCAGTGCAGCGGTAGGTTCATCCAGGATGAGCAATTGCGCATTCTTCATATAAGCCCGCGCTAAAGCGATCTTCTGCCATTCTCCACCAGATAGTTCTATACCGTTATTGAACCGACGGCCCAGCATCTGATCATACCCGCCAGGCAAACGTTCCATCAAGGAGTCCGCCATACTTTTCTGCGCGGCGTTTTCGATTAAGTCCTGATTACCCAGTTCCCTGATATTCCCGATGGCAATGTTTTGCGACACCGTCATCTGGTACCGTTGAAAATCCTGGAAGATCACCCCTACCTGCATGCGCAGTTCCTGCAGGTCATATTCCTTCAGGTCATGCCCATCCAGCAGGATGCGGCCTTCTACCGGATCGTAGAGGCGTGCCAGTAGTTTCACAAGGGTAGTTTTCCCGGCACCGTTCTCTCCTACCAGCGCCAGCTTTTCCCCGGCATGCAGCGTGAAGTTCAGGTGGCGGTTCGCCCATCTGTCTGAATTTAAATATTTGAATCCAACATCCTCAAATGTAAAACCTTCGAGGATGGGCTTAGGGAAAGGTCTTGCATTAGCCCGCTGGGTAATACGTGGTTGGATCTCGAAGAACTCAAACAGATCACGCAGATAAATAGCCCCCTGTGTAATGCTGGTGAAGCGGATCAGCACACCTTCCAGTAATCCCCTCAACTGCCGGAATGAACCGCCGAGGAAAGCCAGGTCCCCGATGCTCAGCTGCCCTTTCACCGTTTGCAGGATGATAAACACGTAAGCGCCATAATAACCGGCGCTGCCTACAATGGCAAACACCACCGCCCAGCTTTGGTATTTGATGGAAAGGTCCTTTTTATCATTGTAGAATTTATCGGATAATCCTTTGAAGCGGTTTACGAGGTAACTGGAAAGATTGAAGATCTTTACCTCCTTCACCGATTCATCGCTGGCGCCCAGGAAGCGGATATAATCCAGCTCGCGGCGGTCTGAGGTTTGCCCCCATGCCAGTGCATAGAACTTATCGTTGAAATAGGTTTCAGAAAAGAAAGCGGGCAGTACGGAAACAAACAACAACAGGATAAGCCAGGGGCTGAAGGTGATTAAACCCGCGGCGAGGAAGATCATGGTGGTAACGTCCTGTACCTGGCTGAGCACCTGTGAGAGCAGAATGGTGCGGCCTACGGTTTGCTGCCGCGCGCGTTCCAGTTTATCGTAAAAAGCAGAATCTTCAAATTGGTCCAGGTCCAGCGTGGCGGCGTGCTGCATGATCCGCACGGAAGTATGGTTGGCTACTTTTTCGCCCAGCAGCCCGTCCAGCAGGCCTATCAGCCGGCCTAATATGCCGGTGATCATCACTATGCCAAATTCTACGGCTACCAGTTCCCAGAGGTATTGGTAAGAGAGGTCTCCCTGCACCTTCGTCATCCGCACAACTTCGTCGATGATCAGCTTACCTACATACAGTAATGCAAGCGGGGTGGCAGACTGTGCCGCGCGCAGGATAGCATTGCTGAGCGCCATCCCGGGGCTTGTTTGCCATACAAGTTTGAAAAATGAAGGCAGGTTGCGCAAAGCGGCCATCCTTTCTTTAAAGCTCACATCTGGTTCCCCTGGTTTTCTGTTTGGCCTTTTCATATTGTAATTAAAGGTAAGTAAAAAAGGGCTGCCTCTTATTTTTGGAGGCAGCCCGGGTTACTTAAGAAGCATTCACTTGTTTACACTTATACTACTTTCTCCTGTAAGTGGGACATGTACCTTGGCGTGTCTTCCAAAGACCACCAGAAGAAGCCGGAAACCATTGTTTCCAGTCCATCCAGGTACACTTTTACATCTTTGTTCAGCTGTGTGCCAAAGTCCGGCAGCTTACGCCTCAGCTGTTCTATCTGATGCATTTCGTAGTCGTGGATCCGTGCTGCTTCATTCAGTGCTTTTTCCATCGTTAAGTCCTCGTTATGTTTCAATACCATCACGAGGTTGTGATTGTCTCCATGCGCCAGTTCCTTGGCGAGGGAGAAGATGTCGTTTGCCCAGCAAACCACGCGCCTGCACAGATCAACGATCCGTACAAAATCCTGGTCCTGCAGCACATACACCGGCAGTGAGCTGCCTACTGCCAGTTCATTGATGTCCGTGCCCAGGTTGGCGCCTGAGAAGTAAGGACGCATCCGCATGTATTGCTTTACAGTGGGCGGCGTTTTACTGGTGGCATTGGCGGCTTCCCAGATAGCGGCTTCAAAAGTGGCTTTCAGCGAAATGGTGAACTGGCACTGCCAGGTAGCCCTGCTGGCGGGAATGAGATTTTGCCAGATATCGCTGAATGCGGCGAGTACGTTACCACCTTCAGCAACACTTACAAAATGATCATTACGCAGGATCTTCACAAATCCGCTGATAAAGTTCTGCAGGAAATTCTTGTCCCGGATAGCAGCTGTTTCCGGGCTGATGTGATCCAATTGTTCATCCAGCACAAAAAGCCAGGAGTAAAAATTGTTGATCGTGATAAGAAGCGGGAGATCTCCATCTGGAATCGTGCGGCACGTCATCCAGGCCATTTTGTAATTAGAGAATTCTTCGAATGCCTGTTCATTTGGGAACAGCGCAAATCGTTTCATCCAGGCATCTGTTGCTGCAGCAACCTCTTCCACATGAGGGCTCATGCGGGAAGGGTACGGGCAATACAGATCCGGGATGGAAGTGATCGTTTCCATCTGCGGGTACTTTTAATGGTTAAAAAAAAATGTGTGTCTTACGCTAACTAATTTACACTATTATATTTTCGTATAAGATAAATTAACATAATATAAAGCAGTGTGGAAAGGGAATTAACAAAAAAAATGAAGCCTGGCGGACTTCATTCAAACTATTTATAATGTAAGAAAAAGAGAGGCTATTTTACACCTACCAGCTGCGCTAACATTAATTCCTGAATAGCTCTGTGGAGTACAGAGAAACTAAATGGTTTGGCCACGCATTTACAAAGCGGATCTGCTTCGAGGCTAAGATCAAATCCATATTCGCCGGTGCAAAAAATGATGGGTATATGTTTTAATGTGGCATCTGCTCTCACGGCATGGAGCAATTCCCTTCCGCTCATCAACGGCATGCGCACATCTGTAATAATGATATCGGGATGATTTTCTTTTGCCAGTGCCAGTCCTTTTTCTCCATCCACTGCTTCCAGGATATTAAAGCCCAGGTCTTCAATATATCTCCGCTGCAAGGCCCTGTTCATCCTGTCGTCCTCTACCAGCAGAGCGGTAAGTCCGTTGAATTTCACAGAGGCCAGCGGATAGTTCTTAATAGTAGACGACTGGAATCCGTCGTTGAACTTAATAACGGGTAATACAACGGTGAACACGGTTTCTCCGGCTGTAATGCCGGGGGCATTCAGCACACTTCTTACCAGGATATCTCCGCCCAGTAACACTGCATAACTTTTTGAATTAGCCAGTCCAACACCAGTACCTTCTACTGTAGCAATATTGATACGGGCATATTCTTCAAAGATCAGGTTTTGTTTTTCAGGAGGAATGCCCGGGCCATTATCCACTACCTCTATCATCCACTTATCTCCGCCTTCTGCCAGGCCAAAGTTTAGCTTCACCGTAGTACCGGGGGCGGTATATTTAATAGCGTTCCCTAAAAGGTTACTGATGATCTGCCGGAGGTAAGGTTCAATTTCATAAACGGTCCTGGGCATGTTTTCCGCAATGAACAATTCCAGTTCCACCTCTGCGGAAATAGCAATGTAATGGAAGGCCAGTAACATTTCCCGGCCAAAATCATTGATATTGATCCATTGCCTGGCAATGGCGGGTTTCCTATTATTCTCTAATAAAAAGCGGTCTAATGTATTATTAACGATCTGCAGGGTATTATAACAGGCGGCATATAAATTCACAGAATCGGCCCTGTCTTCCACATAATCCGGCTTGATCTTAAACTGGGCAATACAGAGGATGCTATTTAAGGGCGTGCGGAGTTCATGGGTTAATTCCCTGATAAAAATGCTTTTGGACTCCACCATTTTCCGCAGGTCATCTGTTCTGTTATCTACCTCCTGTTTCAGATCTCTTTTTTGTTCGTTCAGTTTCACCTGTGCTTTCCGATGCTGGTTCACATTATACCAGATAGCCATCACCGTTAGCAGCAGTACAACACTTACAGAAGAGTATTTTATAAAACTGAAATCCCTGTCATTAAAAACAAGCGATGGTAATACCTGATAATATTTATTAAATTCTATTCCCACAATGGCTATCACACCAACAACAAGGAAAAACATCCTGGCTCTGGAGAATTTCAGGAATAAGATCGATCCACCGCATAAGAAAACAGCTAATACGTATACCTCCAGCGCTTTACCGAATAAGATCCCGAAATATACAACGGCAACAGTGATCAGGCCCTGCAGGAGGATCCCTGCCAGGAGCGTGCGCTTTTGATGATTCAGGTAAATAATGTAAATGAAGATGGCCGTTTCAATGGTGGTGGCAATCACGAATTCAATGTGCCCTACCACCCAGAAATATATCCAACCGAATGCCACTGACGTAATAGCCAGGATGAAGGAGATACTGTTGGTCAGTTTGATGCGGGATTGTTCGGTTAGATCTTCTGTTGTCTCTACTCCTCCTTGAACCAACCATTTATATGTTGTACCTATATCCACATGTATAAGGTTATAAGGGTGCCACAAAAATTATAGGTTTTTGACCCTATAATTTGTTATTCGCTGGTTAATTGTAAAGATAAGAGTAATTATGTGGGTAACCGGGGTGAACGGAATAAAAAAAGGCGTTCCCTGGTGGAAACGCCCTGCTGTTATATATAATATTTTTATTCTGCAATAATCACCTTCACACCCCGGTCTGTTAACATGCGCACGGTATCCGCAGCAACCAGGTTATCTGTGATGATGTAATCCACCTGTTCGAGGCTGCAGATCCTGCCAATGCCCCGCCGGTCGAACTTAGAACTGTCCGCCATCACCACTACCGTCTGCGCCAGGTTGATCATCTTCATGTTCAGGCTGGCTTCTGCCAGGTTAGTGATGGAAAGACCGAATTCCGGATCAATACCATCTACCCCCACAAATAATACCCCGCAGGAAATATCGTCCAGCAGGCGCTCTGCAAAAGAACCGGCTGCTGAGGAAGAACTCTGGTGGATCAGGCCGCCTATCTGCAACACATCCACAAAGGGCTTGTTGCAAAGTTCCATCGCTACTTTCAGCGCCGGCGTGATCACCGTGAGGTGTTTGGAAGGATGCAGCACCCTTGTTAATTCAAATACCGTGGTGCCGGAACCGATGATGATGGAATCATTCATGCCTATCAGCGCTACCGCCGCTTTGGCTATCTTCTTCTTCTCGTCTGTTTTAATGAATTCCTTCTCATTGATAGGTCTTTCTATCGTATAGGGGTTCTGGGTAGAGCCTCCTCCTTTTGTGCGGAACAATAACTTCTTTTCTTCCAGCAATTTCAGGTCCTTGCGGATGGTAACGCCTGAAACCTGGAGGGAATCACTTAATTCCTGTATATCAACCCTGCCATTCTCCTGCAACTTCTGAAGAATGAGCTGATGCCTGTCTGTAATGTTCATCTTGGAAACCGTTAGGGTGGTTATCTTATTTATATTTAAATAGCTTTCACCAAATGTAGTGTTTTCTCTAAAATTCTCCTAAGAATTAACCTAAAGTTATTATCAGGCAAGGGATTGCGGGTATTTGTCCCACATATTCAGGTTTCACAAAGGAATAATTACCATTTCATTCCGTTTAAAGGGACTTTATTTAAGGGGTCAATTAGCTTAACTTTAATTTAATTTTGTTTAATTAAGTTTAATTTTTACTTTAGCATATCACTTATAAGCAGATAAAGACGTCAACCACTTCCATTTATTTCCATGTTAGAACTGTAAACAAAAAACAATCATGAACAATCATTGCAACCTGGTGATGTGCCGCAAGTTTATACTTGGCATACTGCTCCTCGTTTTGCCCTCACTTTTGTACGGGCAAACATCCCGAACTGTGCGCGGACTGGTAACCAATGATAAAGGAGAACTCCTTATTGGCGTGAATGTGAGGATCAAAGGGAGTAATACCGGCGTTACCTCCGGCGAAAACGGCCGCTACCAGCTGGCGGTACCCAACGATCAGTCTGTACTCGTATTTTCTTTCATAGGGTTTGCCGAACAGGAAATTCCGGTAGGAACCCGCAATACCATTGATGTAAAACTAATCTCCACCGCCAAAGACCTGGAAGGCCTGGTAGTAGTAGGTTACGGCACACAGAAAAAGATCAATCTCACCGGCGCGGTAGACCAGGTGGGTAAAGAGGTGTTCGAAAACCGGCCGCTGACCAATGTTACCCGCGGCCTGCAAGGCGCCATTCCCAACCTCAATATCCGCATGACGGATGGTAAACCTACCCGCGGCGCTACTTATAATGTAAGGGGCACCACCTCCATTGGTGCAGGCGGCAGCGCTTTGATACTGATAGACGGCGTTCCCGGTGATCCCGACCTGGTAAACCCGAATGACATAGAAAGTGTAACGGTATTAAAAGATGCCGCAGCCACCGCTATCTATGGCGCCAGGGGAACTTTTGGCGTGATCCTCTTCACCACCAAAAGCCCGGGAAAAGACCAGACCACGGTGAATTATACGGGCAACTATTCCCTGAATGACCGCACCATTAAACCTAAAATGGTGACTAACGGTTACGAATGGGCCAAACATTTTGACAATGCCTTTTATGCCTGGAATGATTACGGCTCCCACCCGCAGAAAGCCAACTCTGTATTTCCTTTCTCCCTGGATTACCTGGATGAACTGAAACGCAGGAACGAAGATCCTTCTCTTCCTAAAACAGATATCAACCCTACTACGGGTGAGTATGTGTATTATGGCAATACGGACTGGCTGAAAGAATTGTATGCGGACGCGAATCCTTCCACTGAACATAACCTCAGCGTTTCCGGCAGCAGCGGTAAAATAAATTATTACCTCTCCGGCAGATACATGTACCAGAAAGGTATCTTCCGTTACAACCCGGATAACTTTAAAACCTATAACCTGCGGGCACGCGGTTCTGTACAGGCTTTTAAATGGCTGAAGATCGAGAATGACCTGAGTTTTTCTCAGATGGATTACTTCTACCCTATCCTGAACCATCCCAGCAATACGCCGGTATGGAGAAGGATCTCTGATGAAGCATTCCCCATTGCTATGCTCCGCAACCCCGATGGCACTTTAACTGAAAATGCTTCTATTGTTTTCGGCAGTTTTATTTCCGGCAACAACCAGTCTGAACAGAACAAGATCCAGATCCGTAATACTTCCCGCTTCACCGCCAGCCTTTTTAATAATAAGATCAGGCTGAACGGAGATTATACTTTCTGGAAACTGAATGATGTGGAAGGCAAACTTTACACCCCCGTTCCTTACAGCAAGAAGCCAAACACTATGCTGGAACGTGGCGAAAGCAAGATGAATGAAACGGAGGGCAGAACCACTTACACGGCGGCGAATATCTATGCGGACTATGAACACAAATTCCGCAAACATTATCTCAAAGCCATGGTAGGTTATAACTATGAGAACTCTCTGCTGGAAAGCCGCTTCATCCAAAGAGATGGGCTGATCAATAATGCACTGCCGGATTTTTCGCTCATCAACGGGCTCAACTTCACCCTGCGTGGTGGTGGTAATGAATGGAGAACGATCGGTGGTTTCTTCCGGTTGAATTATAATTTCGATGAAAGATACCTGCTGGAATTGAATGGCCGTTATGACGGTACTTCCAAGTTCCCGCAAAACCAGCAATGGGGTTTCTTCCCTTCTGCATCTGCCGCATGGCGTGTATCCAGGGAAAAATTCTGGACGCTGCCGCAAAACACGGTATCTGATTTTAAACTGCGTGCCTCCTATGGTTCACTGGGTAACGGGAACATATCGCCCTACCAGTTCCTGGAATCTATGTCCGTTGCACAATCTTCCCGCATCCTGGGCAGCATACGGCCTGATTATACACAGCAACCCACAGTGATCCCTGATGGCCTCACCTGGGAAAAAGCCACTACCCTCAACATGGGTACGGACATTACTTTCCTCAACAACCGGCTTACGGCCAACTTTGATTACTACATCCGCAAAACCACCAACATGTTCACAGATGGCCTGCCATTACCCAGCGTATTTGGCGCCAATGAACCTAAAGGCAACTATGCAGACCTGGAAACAAAAGGCTGGGAATTATCTATTGGCTGGCGGAACAGAACCAAAGGCAGCAGCCCCCTCACGTATGATTTCCGCCTGGTACTGGCAGACAACCAGAGTGTGATCACCCGCTTCAATAATCCGCAAGGCCTTATCAATACGTATTATGCGGGCATGAAAGTAGGCGATGTATGGGGCTTTGTAAATGACGGATACTTTAAAGACCAGCATGAAATTGATACCCGTGGTATTAATCAGGACTTTATCAAGGTATCTGCCACCAATAAAGTACTGCCGGGAGACATCAAGTTCAAAGATCTGAATAAGGATCATAAGATAGACGAAGGTGCAGGCACTTTAGAAGATCCGGGAGACAGAGAGGTGATCGGTAACACCTCGCCCCGTTATACGTATGGTTTTAACACCAACCTGGAATGGAAAGGGATCACCTTCTCTCTTTTCCTGCAAGGTGTTGGTAAAAGGGATTTCTGGCCGGGTACGGATAACTCTCTCTTCTGGGGTGTTTACAACAGGCCCTACAGCTGGATGCCAACTGATGTGGCAGACAAGATGTGGTCTGAAGAAAACCCGGATGCTTATTTCCCCCGTTTGCGTGGTTATACAGCACTTAATTCCAAAGCGGAACTCCAGGTGCCACAATCCAAATATTTACAGAATGTGGCTTACATGCGGCTGAAGAACCTGAGCCTGGGATATAACATCCCTGCTTCCTGGATCGCTAAGGCCGGTATTGCGCAAGCAAGGATCTATCTCAGCGGCCAGAACCTCTGGACGTGGAGCCCGATGTATAAATATGTAAAAACAATGGACCCCGAAGTGATAGAAGGCGCTGATCCGGAATTATCCGCCGGCGCGGGGAACGGGATGAGTTATCCCATGATGAAAACCTACACGATAGGGATCAATGTCACCTTCAAATAACATGGCCATGAAACGTTTTATCTATATAATTACGGCAACGGTACTACTGGCTTCCTGCAAAACGGACCTTAACCTGATGCCTCCTGATAAACTCTCTCCGGAGAATGCATTTAATACAGAAAAGGACCTGCAGTTATATGCCAATTCTTTTTACCTGAACCTGCCCACGGGTACAGACATCGTAAAATCAGATGCACTCAGTGATTACCTGGTGGGCAGAACGCCTTCCAATTACATCTTTGGTACATTTACGGCTACACAGGCCACAGGTTGGACCTGGACCAATCTCCGCAAGGTGAATTACTTCCTGGAACATGTAGGCCAGGCAAAGATCACAGACGAAGCAAAGAATCACTTCATAGGCCTTGCCCGTTTTTTCCGCGCATGGTTCTACTTTGAGATGGTGAAAGAATTTGGGAATGTACCTTTCTACAATAAAACACTGGATGTAAATGATCCTGATCTTTACAAACCCCGTGACCCGCGTACTTTGGTGATGGACAGTGTGCTGGCAGACCTCAACTTTGCCTGCACCAACATCCGCAACACCAAAGATGCTACTGCTTCTCAGATCACCCGCTGGGTAGCGCTTGCTTTCAAATCAAGGGTATGTTTGTTTGAAGGTACTTTCCGTAAGTATCATAAAGTACAGGAAACCACGGCCAATGACTGGCTGCTCGAAGCCGCGAATGCAGCAGACCTTGTTATGAAAGGCAACCAGTACAAACTGCTCACTACCGGTGCAGCAGATAAGAACTACCGGGACCTGTTCATCAATGAAGCACCCAACAATACAGAGATCCTGCTGGCCTTTGTGGGCAGTAAAAGCCTCCGTGTATTCAATGATGCCAACTGGTACTGGACCAGCGCTACTTATGGCGGCCGGCTCAGCTTTACAAAAACATTCATCAACACTTACCTGAAAACAGACGGTACACCTTTCACCGCGCAACCGGATTACGCTACACAAACTTTTGTGCAGGAAGTAAAGAACCGGGACCTGCGCCTGAAACAAAGTATCCGTTTGGGTAACTACACGCGCGATGGCGCCGCAGCACCGCCTGATTTCACCTATACCTATACAGGCTACATGCCTATCAAACTCACAGTAGACGCAAAAGCCACGGATGGTGTGGCAGAGAATCCAAACTCTTTGCCACTCATCCGTTACGCGGAAGTTTTACTGAATTATGCGGAAGCAAGGTTAGAATCCAATACATTTACGGCAGCAGACTGGACCAATACGATTGCATTGCTCCGCGCCCGCGCAGGTATCACAGCTGCTCCCCTTCCTACGGTGGCAGACACTTACCTGCAACTGAACTATTTCCCACTGATCACTGATCCCGTGCTGCTGGAAATACGCAGAGAAAGAGGGATAGAACTGTCATTGGAAGGTTTCCGTTATGATGATCTTAAACGCTGGAAAGTGGGCCAGCTGCTGGAACAACAATATACCGGCATGTATGTTCCGGCATTGAATACTTTAATGGACCTGAATGAAGATGGTAAGATGGATGTAAGTTTTGTCCTAACCACTCCTCCTGTAAAAGTGCCGGGCGTTAATTACATTGTGATAGATAATGTGCAATTCAAGTTATCAAATGGTACCAGCGGTTATCTCATCCTCTTCGATAACCTGCTGCGCAAGTATGAAGACTACAAATACTACTATCCGATCCCTTACAACGAGATCGTTCTGAATAAAAACCTCGATCAAAATGAAGGTTGGACGAATTAATTTCACGATCACAAACAACTGATATCAAATGTCAACAAACAACGTAACAATTTTTGACAAAGCAGGCATCCCCCGGCAATTACTCTGGGGTTACATCGGTATCATGATCTTCATGATGGGTGATGGTATTGAACAAGGATGGCTGAGCCCTTACCTCGTAGACCACGGCATGAGCGTGCAGCAATCTGCTTCCCTGTTCACCGTATATGGTATCACCATTGCTATCTCCGCCTGGTTCTCCGGTGTACTGGCAGAAGGATTTGGCGTACGCCGCACCATGCTCATGGGGCTGATCCTTTACATGCTGGGTACGGTTGGTTTTGTGGGATTCGGTATGCCGGAATTGAATTTCCCGGTGATGCTGCTCACGTATGCGTTACGTGGTTTCGGATACCCGCTCTTTGCTTATTCCTTCCTGGTATGGATAGCGTATAGCAGTCCGCAGAAACAACTTGGCCGTGCTGTAGGCTGGTTCTGGTTTGTGTTCACCGGCGGGTTGAATGTACTCGGTGCTTATTATTCCAGCTGGGCTATTTTAAAATTCGGTCACCTGAATACTTTATGGACTTCCCTGTTCTGGGCATTACTGGGCGCTTTCTTTGCACTGGTGCTGAATAAGAAAGCGGCACAAAAACAAACTTCTACCGGTTCTCAGATGCAGGAGTTACTGAAAGGACTCACCATCGTGAAAGAAGAACCTAAGGTGTTATTAGGCGGTATTGTGCGCGTGATCAATACTACCGCACAATTTGCTTTCCCCGTGTTCCTGCCGATGTACATGGCCCGTCATGGTTTTGATACTACACAATGGTTACAGATCTGGGGAACCATCTTTACGGCCAACATCATCTTCAACCTCATCTTCGGATTTGTGGGAGACCGTTTCGGCTGGCGGAATACGATCATGTGGTTTGGCGGTGTGGGTTGCGCACTCACTACACTTTTATTCTATTATTCCCCTCAAATCTGGGAAGGCAGCTTCTTCATGGTATTAACCTGCGGTGTGCTCTGGGGTGCTTTCCTGGCGGGTTATGTTCCTTTAACGGCTTTGGTGCCCTCCCTCGTGAAAAAGGATAAAGGAGCAGCCATGGCTATCCTTAATCTTGGCGCAGGTTTACCGGTGTTTGTTGGACCAGCCATCGTTGGTCTGTTCATTGGCAGTGTGGGTGAAGAAGGGGTGATCTGGATCCTGGCGGTACTGTATGTTATCAGTGCTATCCTTGCCCGGTTCATCACTTTACCGGATAACGCCAAGACCCTCCATCATCATACGTTACAAACTGAAATAGCATGAGAATTTTAATTACGGCGCCTTATAATGAGAAAGGCCTGAAAGAACTGGAAACACAGTTCGGCGAAGTTGTTTACAGATCATGGAAACCTAACGGACGTGCTTACAACGAAACAGAATTACTGGAATTGCTGGCCAATAGCAAAGCAGATGCACTGATCACAGAACACGATCATGTAACCGCTACCGTTATTGCCGCTAACCCACAGCTGCAGTTTATTGGTGTATGCCGCGGAACACCCTCCAACGTAGCAGTAGCTACCGCCACGGAACTGGGTATCCCTGTATTTTTCACCCCTGCCCGCAATGCACAGGCAGTAGTGGAAATGTTCATCTCCAATGTGATCATGCTGCTGCGCAATACCATTCCCGGTATCAACTGGCTGAAAGGCCGCAACTGGCAGGAAGGTGCGCATGATTCTTATCTTGCGTTCAAAGGCAATGAACTGGCAGGAAGGACCATCGGCCTGGTAGGCTTTGGCGCTATCGGCCAGCTGATCGCGAAACTGGTGAAGGACTATCCCTGCAACATCCAGTTCTTTGATCCTTATGTAGTGGAACATGACAAAACTTTCCGCAAAACAAGTATCGAAGACCTCTTCGCTACCAGCGATATCGTGTCCATTCACTTGCCGGTAACAAATGAAACAAAAGGTATGATCAACAGCAGTCTGCTGAAAAAGATGAAAAAAGATGCCATTTTTGTAAATACGGCCAGGGCTTCTGTGGTAAAAAGAGAAGATCTGCTGGAGGTACTGGAGAAAAATGATATCAGAGGTGCCATCCTGGATGTGTTTGATCACGAACCGCCGGATGCACTGGATTACCGCATCATTGACATGCCGCATGTAATAGCCACCCCGCACATTGCCGGCGCTACACATGAAGTGGAAGATCATCATGTGGAGATCCTCAACAAGGCACTCCTGCAGTGGTATGCAAAAGGAAATAAAAAGATAGCCGAACTGGCGAATAAAGAACTACTTACAATTCAGATTTAATGAGCTATATCATTGTAGACATTGGCACCGGGAATGTTCGTGTAGCGGCAGCTTCCGAAGACGGCAAAGTATTAGGCGTTGCCCGCGAGGATATACAATATGTAAAAGATGCGCTGTACCCGGATAGCATTTACTTTGATCCCGCACAGCTTTGGGAGCAGGTATTGCGGCTGGCCACGCAGGTACTTCTTCAAATACCTGCCGGTAGTGTTAAGGCTATCACGGCCACCAGTCAGCGGGAAGGTATTGTGCTCATCTCCAAAGATGGCAGATCATTGATAGGCCTGCCTAACATTGATCACCGCGGAAGGGAATGGGAAGATATCATCGCAGATAAAAGCAGGGTGTACCAGCTCACGGGCCGCTACCCTACTTCTCTCTTCTCTGCCATGAAACTGGTGGGCATCCGGGAAAGAAGACCGAAGATCTGGCAGGACACGGCCACCTTCCTGAGCATCAGCAACTGGATAGAATACAAACTAAGCGGCATCGCGCGATATGAACATTCCCAGGCTTCTGAAACATTACTGTATGATGTGGCGAGAAAAGAATGGTCCGCAGAACTTTGCACAGTATTTGGATTGAGCGGCGACCTGCTCAGCCCTATTGCTTCCTCTGCCACCATACTCGGAAAGATCAAACAGGATGTAGCGCAATCATTATCACTGAACGACAACGTGCAGATCATTGTAGGCGGCGGTGATACGCAACTCGCCATCAAGAGCACACGCCCTGCGGTGAATGATATGGTGATCGTATCCGGCACCACAACCCCTATCGTTAAACTCACCGGCATTTATACGCTGGATGAACAGGAACGCACCTGGACGAGCAGGGATATTGAAGCAGACCGTTTTGTATTTGAAGCAAATGCCGGTGTTACAGGATTGAACTATCAAAGGCTGAAAGAGATCTTTTATCCCAATGAAGGATATGATGTGATCGAGAAGGAACTGGCGGAGAACAAACATACTTTCTGTATGGCTTCTCTTGGTTCTTTACTGGCAGATGAAGAAGTATCCCTCACCCGCGGCGGTTTCATCTTCCCCGCACCTGTTTCTCATCTGCTCACCCGCAGCTCTTTTGTATGGGCTACCATCCTGGACATTGCCTGCTCCATTGCCAAGAATTACAAGATCCTGGCAGAAGTAGCGGGCCATTCACCGGATTATATCTGGGGTTGCGGTGGCGGTTTGCAGAGTAAAGTACTCCGGCAGCTGATAGCCAACCTCACAGGCAAAAAAGTGCATGTGCGGAAAGAATACCAGCAATCATCAGCAGTAGGTGGTGCATTGCTCTGCAATGAGGCCTTACAGATCAAAGTGCAGATGGATGAAAGTGTGGAAGTAGTGGCTCCGCAGGAAGAAGCTTATTACGCTACACTGTATGCGGAATGGGAAAAGACAAGGGGTTATTTCAGGAACATGAATTAAGTTATTGCATGGATAGTTTTATAGGAATAGATATTGGCACACAGGGTGCAAGAGTAGTGCTGATGGATGCAGCCGGTAATTTACTGGGCAGCGAGGAAGAGCAGTTCCCTTTAAGCGCCGGTTCCAGGGAAGAACAATCTCCTGCTGAATGGTGGGATGCCTGTTTGCGTTCTTTGCAACTGCTGCTGGCTGGTGTGGATGCTTCAAATATTAAAGCCATAGCGGTTACTTCCACTTCAGGCACGATAATACCCGTTGATGCAAATTATCAGCCTTTGCACAATGCCATCATGTACAGTGATGGCCGCCAAACAGCAGAAGGCGCACTTTGCAAAGAGAAAGCATTACTGCATCAGCCACAGGGTTATACGGCATTTAATACTACCAGCGGGCTGCCAAAGATGTTATGGTTTGTAAATAACTTCCCGGAAAAGATACCCCAGCTGCACAAATTCATACATGCGGCGGATTTTATCACTGGTAAACTTTGCGGCAATTTTGATGTGACCGACTTTACCAATGTGTTAAAATCCGGTTTCGATGTAGCGGCGCAACGCTGGCCGGAATATATTTGGGAAACATTGCCCATCCGGGAAGAGTGGTTGCAGGATGTGGTGCCCTCCGGTACACCGGTAGGAAAGCTAAGTTTACAAACACTGGGCCTCTCCGCAGAGGTGATAGTAGTAGCCGGCATGACGGATGGCTGTGCATCTCAGATAGCCTCCGGCGCTGTAAATCCCGGAGACTGGAACACCACCATTGGTACTACACTGGTAGTGAAAGGTGTTACTACTGCAGAGATCCGTGATCCGGAAGGCAGACTGTACTGCCACCGCCATCCGGAAGGTTACTGGATGCCCGGCGGCGCCAGCAATACGGGTGCAGACTGGGTAAGCAAAAACTTCCCCGGCGACCTGGAAACACTGAACGAAGCAGCAGCAAAACTGCTTCCCACCGGTCATCTTATTTACCCGCTGCTGCAACAGGGAGAACGTTTTCCTTTTGTAGCGCCACAGGCAAAGGGATTTGAAACGGAAGAAGGGCTGCCTGCCGAAGCACGTTTTGCCGCCAGCATGGAAGGCGTGGCGTATATTGAACGGTATGCGTACGAAGTGATCGAACATTTATCCGGCGAAAAGGTGAAAGCAGTTTTTACAGCGGGCGGTGCCAGCAACAGCCAGACATGGCTCACCATCCGCAGTAATGTGCTGAACCTGCCACTTTATAAAATGAAATATGTTACCGGCGCTTCCGGCGCCGCTATACTGGCTGCATCTAAAACTCATTTTTCTTCCATCATGGCTGCAGCTGCCGCCATGACGCAAACGGAGAAACAGGTTAACCCGGATGCCGCGTTGGCCCAGGCTTACGAAAGCAGCTACCAGGCATTTATTTCAACATTAAAAGAAAAAGGATACATATCCGATCATGCATATGCTTAATGTTTATTTACTGAGACACGGACAAACCGCCTGGAATGCGGATAACAACCGCTATTGCGGCAGAACGGACATTTCCCTCACCGCCACAGGCATCCGGCAGGCAGAGGCCGTAAAGGAGCAATTAAAGGGCATTACCTTCGATGGCGTTTACTCTTCTCCGTTGGAAAGGGCTTTCATGACGGCCAACATTGCCAGCGGCGTTCATGTAAAAAAGGATGCCCGCCTCATTGAAGCAGATTTTGGCGACTGGGAAAAGAAAACGAAGGAAGAATTCATTGCAGAAAATGCCACACTCTGGCATAACTGGATGGAAGATCCCGCTAAATATAAAGCAGGCGGCACCGGCGAGTCCGGTATGGAGATCGTTACCCGGGTGGATGATTTCTTCCGGGAACTGCGTGAGCGGCATGCATCCGGTAATATCCTGGTGGCAGCGCATAATGGTGTGAACCGTTTATACCTGGCGTATAAACTTGGCATGCCCTTGAAGAACTACCGTATGCTGGTACAGGAGAATGCCTCCATCACTATGTTCACCCTCTCTGCGGAAGGTGATTTCACTTTACAACATCTTAATTCAAAACTATGAAAAGAATATTCGTTATAGGGATGGCCCTTTCACTGGTGCTGAATGTACAGGCACAAAAGATGAACGTGCTGAAGATCAATAATGCTGCTGAACTGAGAGCGTTCTTTAAGTACACCGGTAAAGATGTACCCTTTATCAGTGGCCACCGTGGCGGTGTGAACACTGGTTATCCGGAAAATAGCATTGAAGCATTTGCCAACACGCTGCGTCATACACCGGCGATGTTTGAAATTGATCCCCGCCTCTCCAAAGACAGCGTACCAGTATTAATGCACGACGCTACCCTGGAACGTACCACCACCGGCAAAGGAAAAGTAGGTGATTACACGCTGGCAGAACTTAAAAAACTCTACCTGAAAGATGTGGATGGTAATGTAACTAAATACCGCATTCCTACTTTGGAAGAAGCCATCAAATGGGCTAAAGGAAAAACAGTACTGAGCCTGGATAAAAAGGATGTTCCTTTCGATATGACGCTGGCTATTATTAAAAGGAATAAAGCAGAAGGACATGTAATGGTAACGGTGCATTCTGCCAAAGAAGCGGCGTACTATCATGAGCATAACAAGGATATCTTCTTTGAAGCGTTTGTAAAAACACAAACAGCACTGAATGAATACGAAGCAGCGAAGGTGCCCTTTACGCACATGATGGCTTATGTAGGCGCAGATAACAAACCGGAGTTAAAATCCCTGTATGCTGAGTTGAATAAACGCGGTGTAATGTGTTTTATCTCTACGGCTTCTACGTATGATAAATTGCCTGATGCAGCAGCGCGTAAAAAGGTGTATGAAGCTATCATTAAAGATGGCGCGAGCTTTATTGAAGCGGACCTTTCTATTGAAGCAGCGGAGGCGATTAAGCCTTTTTTGCCGGCAAAGAGTGAAAAGCAGAAGTTTTTTGGTAAGAAGTAATACTTTGATAAAAGTAATGTTAACACCCGCAAACAATGTTTGCGGGTGTTTTTTATGATTGAGGAGCCTGCCGCGCAGCAAAGGGCGGGTTCTTTTTCTTTTTTTAGGACAGCTTTATGATTGATGACACCTGCCGCGCAGCAAAGGGCGGATCCTTTTTCTTTTTGAGGAAAGTTTTATGATGGATGACACCTACCGTGCAGCAAAGGGCGGATCCTTTTTCTTTTTGAGGAAAGTTTTATGATGGATGACACCTACCGTGCAGCAAAGAGCGGATTCCTTTTCTTTTTTGAGGAAAGTTTTATGATGGATGACACCTGCCGCGCAGCAAAGGGCGGATTCTTTTTCTTTTTTTTAGGAAAGTTTTATGATTGATGACACCTGCCGCGCAGCAAAGGGCGGATCCTTTTTCTTTTTTTAGGAAAGTTTTATGATTGATGACACCTGCCGCGCAGCAAAGGGCGGATCCTTTTTCTTTTTTGAGGAAAGTTTTATGATTGAGGGCGCCTGCCGCGCAACAAAGGGCGGATTCCTTTTCTTTTTTTGGAAAAGTTTTTATTCTGAGTGTTTTTCTGTGTGCAATGTTTACGGGGCTGTTTTTTATTCTGCGCGTAAACTTTTTACCGGATTAGCAATAGCAGCTTTCACAGCCTTATACCCTACTGTTATCCATGCAATACCAATAGAAAGTATGATGGCAGAAACAAATACTCCCCACCCTATCGTAATGTGATTGTGAAAACCTTCCAGCCATCCCTGCATAAAATAATAACCCAATGGCGCAGAGATGAGGAAAGCAATACCTACCAAAGCCGTGAATTCTTTAGAGAAGAGATATACAATACTTTGCACAGAAGCGCCCAGCACTTTCCGCACGCCTACTTCTTTTGTTTTCTGTACCGCCATAAAGGAAACCAGGCCATACAGCCCCAGGCTGGAAATTAATACAGCCAGGAAGGCAAACACCTGGAACAACAGGCCGGTGATGGCTTCTGATCTATAATAATTACCGATCCTTTCATCCATGTAGGTAAGATCATACATGTAAGTGGGATATACTGATGCAAATACCTTTTGCACTTCCTGCAGCGTAGCCGGCATTTGTTCCGGGCGGATCTGCAAGGCAGCATATTCATAATTATTGTTGGCCAGCAAGATCAGAGGTTTGATATCTTCCCGTAATGTTCTGTTATTGAAATCCTGGATCACACCTACTACCGGCATTTTCTGTGAATCATCAAGCCCGATCGTTTTTCCCAGGATAGCTTCCGGCGATGACAATCCCAATTGCTTCACCATGGTTTCATTCACCAGCACTTCCTGCGTAGCAGCACTATCACTGTGGAATGGTTTTCTACCTGCTTTCAGTGTAAGCTGGAACGTTTCAAGATAGTTACTGTCGCCATACATCCGGGTGGCCAGGAAGGTCTGCTTTTCAGCTGAATTAGAAAAGTAGAAGTCGGACTGCCAGCCCCACTTGTTGGATGGCCCATCCAGGCAAAGGCTCACTTTCTCTACCCCTCGCACAGATGAGAGCCGGGCTTTCAGGAAATCATACCGGGTGGCTAATGTACTATCACTGGGCAGATTGATCAGCACGGTAGATTCTTTATCAAAGCCCATCGGCTTTTCACGGAAGTATTTCATTTGCTGCACCACTACCAGCGTTCCTATCACCAGCAGCTGTGCAATCACGAATTGCACAACCACCAATCCCCTGCGCAAAGAAATACCCCCAATGGTACGGGTGCTGATCTTGCTTTTTATAGCTGCAATGGGATTAAAACCGGAGAGTATGACTGCCGGATAAAACCCTGCGAGGAAGGTTACCAACACACCAAGACCCAGTAAGAATACTATGATGGAAGGATGCCCAAAGGTAAGTTCCCGGTCTATCAACTGACCCAGCGGCCGTAACGCTGCTATTGAGATCATAACGCCCAGTACCAGGGAAAAGAAAGTGATCACAGCGGTTTCATTCAGGAACTGGCGCAGCAACTGTATACGGTTACTGCCCAGCACTTTGCGCACACCGATCTCTTTGGCCCTGCTAATGGATTGCGCAGTGGCCAGGTTGATAAAATTGATGCAGGCCACCAATAGTAAAAATATACCGACCAGGCCGATAGTCCATAGTTCCCGGGTTGAAATATCATTGCCCATGGGTGCCCGGAAATCTTTATCCATGTGCATGGTCTTTAACGGTTGCAGGCCCAGTATACTATAGTTATGCGGATCGCGCTGATCTTCGTTGTAATACTTCTTTACAAAAGCAGGGAACTGTTTTATCATGGCTTCTGCCTTAACACCTTCTTTCGTCAATACATACAAGCTATGGTCATTTAAACTGCCCCAATCCTCAAAAATACCCGGTTCTCTTTTTCTTACCGTTTCCACAGAGGGGCAGATCCTGAGCCGTAGGTCTGTATTACCCGGCAGGTCCTTAAACACACCCACTACCCGGAGAGGGATCCGGAAAGAATATAACTGGATGATCTTACCAATAGCCGCTTCATGCCCTCCGAAAAATTTCCTTGCCACACTTTCTGTGATCACTACGGTATTAGGGTCTTTTAGTTCTTTGGCATTCCCTTCCAGCCAGGTGAAATCAAAGATCTCAAACAACCCGGGATCCACCCAGGCAAGTCCCCGATCCTCTTTGAACCGCTTCTCTTCTTTACCGGGAACATAAAACTGCCCCTGCCCTATGAACAGGCAGGAAGCCATTTGTTCAAATTGCGGAAAGTCATTACGGAAGGCTGCAGGTAAAGCGCTGGGAACAGCCGGTTCCCGGAATTTCACTTCTCCGTTGCTCCTGCTTTTAATAGTGCTGGTGACCCTGAAGATCCTGTCTTTTTTGCTTTGATGATCATCATAGCTCATTTCATGGCGGATCACGGAAAAGATCAGCAGGCTGGCTGCTACACCAATAGCCAGGCCAAGGATATTCAACAGGGAAAATGATTTTTTCCGCCAGAGGGAACGGAAAGCGATCTTCAGGTTGTTATACAGCATGAGGTAACGGATTATGTTCCTTTCGTTACAAAAAGCGGGTCAAAATGTAATTAATTAATTGCCAGATGATTAACATTCCGGGTGTGTCCGTTTATGATACAGGAAGTGTCCGGTTCTGAACATTCATTATATTCGTTGCAAAAGAA
This sequence comes from Chitinophaga sp. SYP-B3965, assembly GCF_009647655.1. GTDB lineage: Bacteria > Bacteroidota > Bacteroidia > Chitinophagales > Chitinophagaceae > Chitinophaga. Next base: position 1,730,665 of record NZ_WJFD01000001.1, read on the forward strand.
CCTTATGCACATCCTTGTCATGATCCTCATTGGTTTAGTCGCTCTCATTCACTTGTACATCCTCTGGCTGGAAATGTTTGCCTGGACTACCAAAGGCCCCAAATCTTTTTCCTCTATCCCCAAACATCTCTTTGAACCTACCAAGGTACTGGCTGCCAATCAGGGCCTGTATAACGGTTTCCTGGCGGCAGGGTTGATCTGGAGCCTGCTCATCAAAGATCATCACTGGGCTTTTAATGTAGGGGTGTTTTTCCTGTGCTGTGTGATCGTTGCAGGGATCTATGGCGCTGCTACTGCCAGTAAGAAGATCTTCTTTATACAAGCTTTACCTGCGCTGATTGCTTTGATACTGATGCATTTTGCGCATATGGTATAACATGGAGGTAATAGTCCCCACCACACCCACTACACCGGTGATCATCACTAACTGCATGTAGAAATGCAGCCAGTTGGTCTGAATATGAAAAACTGATTTGGCGAGCATCACGGCTACGCTTCCCAGATACCCGAAAGAATCTGCGATATAGATCAGGAAACCTACGTTCCCTGCAAAGCGAAAGGCGGCAATGAAGCGATCGAATAAAATACTGTTGAAAGGGATGTACACCATGTACAGGCCAAGGCCTACAAAGAGCATCCAGTGATACATGGGCAGTTGCTGCTCTGCGTATAGCCAGGTTGTAATAAGCGAGATAATAAAACCGGCCAGCATGATGCACTGGGCCAGCATGAATGCAGTGAAACTGTTCCTTAGCCAGATCATCACGGCGATCAGTACCAGGATTATAAGCGAGATGGATGTTTCTGTTTTGGCGAATACGCCTGCCTGGAATACTTCGCCGGATTCCCGCCACATATCTGCCATGAAATTATCCCTTACTTCTCTTAAGATGGTGACGAGGATATAGATGATCACCAATACCACAATGCCGGGTAAGAACCCTTTCAGTAATGCTTTTCTATCTTCCTTCAACATGGGCTGCCGGTGCATTCTTTGCGCCACATCTTCTTCATCGGGAGCAGGGATCTTTTCTAATAAAAAAACAAATAAGAACAATGCAGGCATGAAGATGCAGCCTACTACAAATGGCATCCAGTATTCTGTTACCTGGAAGCTGTTCATCACCCATAACGCTGTGCTTTTAGCAAGCCCTGAGGCAAAGATGAAACTTACTGCCAGCGCTGCGCTGATGAGGTCTGTTGTTCTGCGGCCTTCCACATAAGAGAATACAATGCCCCACAACAGCCCTAATGGAAAACCATTCAGGAAGAGGCACCAGAAATTATAAGGAGCAGGTAACAGGGCGAATAGAAGCCACGCCAGCCAGGATACACCTACCAATCCAATGATCAGCCAATGGCGGCGCACGCGTTTCAATTCTGATATAAAACGGATGCCGTAAAATTTACTGGCCATATATCCTAACACTTGTGTTACTACCAGCACCGTTTTAAAATCCATGCCAAACAATGTATGCCCGCTGTAAGACGCCACGTTGAATGCCTTGCGGAAAGCAAAGATGGCGGTATAGGCGGCAAAGCTGGTGATGGCAGCCATTACAGCTACCCAGATCTGGCGTTTTGTAAATTGAACTGCTGGCATATGTTTTGGAAGATACTGCGTTAATTCCGTTTTAAGAACTGGATTGGTTTTTTGTTTTTGGGCTGGGTTTGTTATCAAGTGAGTTTAACGATCCTATAGCTATTGCGTAGCTTGCCTCCTCCACTCATTTTTAATATGTATATACCCGGAGGAATACGGCCAGTGTTGAAACTGGTTTTGTTTTTACCTTTTGGCAATTGTTGTACTGATGTTCTTACTATTCTCCCGCTATTATCATACAGCGTGAAACGTACTTTACTTTCTTTCTCCAGTTGAAGATTCACATACACCACTTCTCCCTGTAACGGATTCGGATATACATTTTCTTCTTCTCTTTCAGTATCGAACTGTTCCACTGCTTTCGCCATCAGCGTGCCGGTTGGCCGTACCTTAATGGATGATACGATGTCGTTGAAACCGTTGTCGATCAGGCAGGCATTGTCTCCTGTTATGGTCAATGATGATCCGGCGAAATTATTATTGCTGTAAAGGATTGCCTGGTAACCGGGCGCCACTTTCAATGATGATATTTCGTCATTATAAAATCCCAGGGATTCAAGCTGTCCTTGTGTATAGTCGCCGGTTGAGAGGATGCCTGTGGTCCATGAACCATAATTGCAGTCGCCATATAACCTTACTATGGCTTGTGGTGAGGAATGGGCATTTTTCCAGTAGAACAGGTCGGCACTGCCACCATACAGGTTATCAGTATAAGTGTAATTTCCTCCGGAAGTGGGTGTGAGCGTCACTATTTCCGCCTGGCCATTATCTTTTCGGATCTTGTATAAGGTATCCACCGGATTGGAACCGAAGTTGATGGTGAGTGTGATGGCCTGCTGTGCATACACACCTTTTCCCTGAACAGTGTCCTGCTGAATACCGGCAGAGCCTAATGCGCTACAGCAGCCGTTGGGTTTGGTGAGGCCATTCATCAGCATAAAATATCGCTGGCTAATATTGGGGATGGGGCCCATGGAAACCCCAGGGGTATAGTCCAGACCATGTACCGGTCTGAAATACCCTATGATCACATCACCTTTCAGGCCATTGTTAGTACCTGCTACAAGGTTAACAGCAGAGATGCCTGTGATGTAGGGTCCCGCATTGCTATCCCAGATGTTCATATTGTTAGGTTTGGCGTTAGTGCCGTTGGAGTTTTGCCCCTGGATCACCCGTACGTCTGTAGAAATAAGCCGTGAGAGATGAGGGGAAAGATTACGCAATTCTTTGAACAAGGCCACATATTGCCAGTACTGTGGCTGAAAGCCGCCATTGCCATCACGAAAGAAATAATAACTGGGATCAGCTTCGTAACGGAAGATGTTGAACCATTTCGCTCCCATCACCGCGCCGGCATATGCAAAACCGTAAATCTGCGACTCTGAGACGGTGTACCCAGGCAGGACCTCATTATCGGTTAGGCGGAACCCCGGCAGGTACAAACCATAGGCCAGAGGCGAAGTTCCGTTTCCGTCGTATCCTTCCAGGGCCACCTTGCGGTATGAATGCAGATCGTTGAAGATCCGCCTCAGGGAACCACCCGGAGAGCCGATAGTATTGCCAGGCGAGTAATAATACAAGTCATAGGTCAGCAGGTCTGGTTGTGCGGTTTGCATGTAGGTACGGAGATTGGCCTCAGTCCACTGGCCACCATATTGATTGTTATGTACAAGCACGTTGGGGTATTTGCTGTGGCTGAGTGCATACCAGTCTTTCAGCCAGCTGACGATATCGCTGCCATAATTTTCTTCGTCACCGAAGCAGACTGTGGTCAGTCTGTTGAGGGCACTCCGTTGCATCGAATTTAGATAGCCCTTGGATAGTTCCTCGCTGTTAGGGCTTCTTTGAAGAATATCTATTTCACCCGGGAACCGTGCTTTCAGACCTGCCATGTAAGGTGCCTTAGCCAACGACCAGTTAACGGTTGGCTGCTGCATGAACGTAAAGTTGAAGCCAGGCTCTTCGTAGAAGGTAGCAGAGGTCATGTTGGTATTGGACCATTCTGTGTTGATGGGGTATTGCCGGGCTGAGCCTTTGTAATAATGGGAAACACCGCTTTGCGTGTAAGTATTATAAAGAGTAGCATCTGTGAATAGTGTATCAGAAACAAAGAGGTAAAATCCACGCAGCCGGTGTCCTAATCCATCTTCTGTGCGGTTCCATACAATAATGGAACTGATGGTGTAAGACTGCCCAAGGTCTACCTGGAGCCAGGCTTCCTGTTCCAGCCCGGTATGTGTAATGGAACTGTTTGCCCAGATGCCGGAAGTATTGCCATCTACTGCACGGCTGGCTACACCGCTGCTTTCGGTGGACGATTGTGTGGCATTTTTTCCCAACGCTACGTTCACACCGTTGCTGAACACCTGGATCTCTGCGATGCTCAGGTATTCTGTAAATGGCAACTGTACACGAATGTAACGTCCGGTGCGGTTGACGCTCATGGTAGAAGCAACGTCCGGAATGCCGGGGCTTGCATCTACTCCCATCCAGGCCTGCAGTTCAATTCCTTTTTTGGCGAACTCCTGTGATGCACGTGACATCTGGGCTTTACCAAACAATGGTACCTGCATTAGCAATAACAACAAAAGTGCTTTTAGAAGTTGTTTCATAATAAATGCTTTTGGTTTATAATTATTACCATCCTGGATTTTGAACCATATTCCTGTTAGCATTTAGCTCATTCAACGGGATAGGCCATACATAATCCTTTTGGGGGTTAAAAGTTCGTTGCTCTACGATGATCGGTTTTTTAGCTACAGGGTCATATGCTCCATAAACAGGCCCGTTCAATATCTGCTCAGCAATTTTCCATCTTCTGATATCAAAAAGTCTTGGCCCCTCAAATGCAAGTTCTACCTGGCGTTCTCTCCTCAACAATTCCCTCATCTTATCTTTTGAATTATAGACTGCCACATCAACATTTGGCATACCTGCGCGATTCCTGATCTCATTAAGGTATTTAACAACATCGGGGTTTTGCCAGGCATCGGTTTCTATTAACGCCTCTACATAATTCAAAAGAATTTCAGCATAACGGATGATCATAAAATTCTGACTTCCGCTATAGATCTGACTGGCATCTTTAGGATCAAGATATTTCTTCGTCCAGAAGCCTGTAAATGTTGATTGAGGCTGGCCGATCTTATCCGGACTGCCATCTGTGAACGGGTCTAGTGTTCTGTTTACAAAAACATCGCCTGGTACAAGAATAGAAGCATTCATCCGTGGGTCTCTGTTACTTTTAAATTTGGGGCTGGCCGTATAAACTGCCACACTATCCGTTCCTAATTCAAAAATGGTTTTCCCCTGCAAAGTTTCATAAGCATTTACAATGGCGGCCGTTGGCGTTGTAGCCGATTGGCAACCCAGGCTTTTGGGGGCATTTCTGAAAAAAACTTCGCTCTGGGCATTGCGGCGGAAAAATATCCTTTCTTTATTATTACTGCCCACCGCCTCATAAGAGAATAACCCTGCGTAGTTGTTTACAGATGCATTGGTGCTACGGTATAGTTGGTACACGCCTAAGTCTATCAGTTTACGGGATGCTTCAATTGTTTTAGCGTAGTCTCCGGTATTGATATACAAAATGGATTGCATTGCGTAGCAACTTCCTTTAGTCATACGCCAGCTGTCATCATCGGAGTATGACGGCGGCAGATCTACTGCCGCCTTTTCGAGTTCTGTAGTTATGAAACTGATCACCTCGTCTTTTGTAGCCCTTACAGCAGCGGCTTCATCGGGCAATAATGAATGATCTACAATTGGAATATTCCCATAAAACAGGAATAATTCAAGGTGATACCAGGCCCTTAAAGCCCTTGCTTCTGCGGCATACCTTTTCTTCAGATCAGGATTTTCCACATAGGCGCCTTCATAATGTTCCAGGAAACGGGAAGCATTTCGGATAAATTTATAATCTTGTGTATATACCCCTGTTGCGGACCAGGCGGTGTTGGTGGCTAACCCTAATGGATAGTTCTGCCAATCTCCGAAATTCGCTCTGTGAACAGATTCATCAGCAGCTCCTGAGAGATGCATCCTGGAGTTTTCTATATAATCATAATTACCTAATGTGCCGCAGGGTAATCCGCCATAAGCCACGTTAAGCGCTGCTTTCAGATCTGATTCCAGTTTCCACCATTTATCATCTGTTGTAGCTGTTGGATTATCCCTGGTTAAAAAATCTTTATTACAACTAAGCAAAGCCATAACATTGATCAGCAGAAGAATATGAATAATTTTTCTCATTTCAGACAATTTTGTGTGATCAGAAGTTTGCATTGAGGCCAAATGTGTAGACACGCATAATAGGATAAGTTGTCTGATCACCTTTGCTTTCAGGGTCAATCACCTGAAGTTTGGTGAACGTCAGCGGGTTTTGCGCATTCACGTAGATCCGTAATCCTGCCAGTTTTATTTTATTGATCAATGAGGCACTAAAATTATACCCAAGCTGTACATACTTCACCCTTACAAATGCACCGTTCTCTGCCCAGAAATCTGAGAAATTGCCATTTACCCCCGGAGAAGGCCTCAACCGTGGGAAGCGGGCGGTTGTATTTTGAGGTGTCCAGTAATCCTGATGCCATTTCATGGGAGTTCCCCCTTCACCGCCCACATTTAAGGGCAATGCGATCCTTCCGTTATAAAAGGTGTTCACTTTCCCAATTCCTGTAAATAGTGTTTCGAAATCAAAATTTTTGAACTTCAAAGACAGGTTGGCGAAAAAGTTAGATAATGGATCAGTAGGCCCCAGGATCACTTTATCATAATCATTGATCTTACCATCTGGTTTCCCTGTTGCTCCGCCAACATCCTTATACCTTATATCTCCGGGTTTTTGTCCATCTATGACAGGTACCTGGGCCTGGCCGTTATTAAAATCTTTCTCCTGCAATAAGCCCTCGCTTTGGAATCCGTAATACTCATCGAATGAATATCCTTCCTGTTTAATAGTAGTACCTGATTTCAAAGGGTTCTGGGCGAGCGTCAGCAAACGGGTTTTATTATACGAGTATCCCAGGTTCACACTGAGCTGCAGGTCTTTTTTGATCGTTTCATTATAACCGATCTTTAACTCCCAGCCCTTGTTCTGCATACTGCCAAAATTGATGGGTGCTACGGGCATTCCGGATGTAAGTGTGGGTGCGGGATTAACGATCAGATCGGTCGTTTTTTTATCATACACATCAAATGTAAAGTCAACTTTGTTTTTCCATAATGTTACATTCAATCCAAGATCAAGGATCTTTATTTTCTCCCAGGTTATATCCGGGTTTCCAACGGAAGTTTCAGTTCCATTTCCAGAATTGATGGTTGACTGGTATTTATAGGGGTCTATATTGTTATTCCCCAGTAAGCCATAGGAAGCCCTTATCTTAAACTGATCAATCAAAGTAAGCCGCTCCATGAATTTTTCGTTGTGTATATTCCATCCTACGGCAACAGATGGAAAATTCCCTGATTTCTTTCCCTGCGCAAACAGAGAAGATGCATCCTGGCGATCACTCACTTCTAACAAATACCTTTCATCATAGCTATAGTATACTTTTCCAAAAGCGGATACGAGCGCCTTCTCGCTCCATGCATCCGCATTGTTCAATTCTTTTGAATATCCGGCAATGGCATTGATGGAATGTTTACCGAAGTCTTTACGGTAATCCAGGTTTGATCCTATATAATAATAGGATGCCCTGGTTAATGGGCCTGCATCTTTTACATCTGTAAAATCGCGGCCGGTTTTCTGGTTGGTGAAATAGTCGAAGAAAATATAGGAGTCCCTGTTATTTTTATAGACGCCTGAAGATACCCTGTAACTGAACTGTCCTTTTAATTCCAACCCCGGGATGATCTCCCATTTGGGCCGTAAATTAACCAATACGTTATCTTTTATATTATCCTTCGTCCCTCCTCTTTCAAGATTGGCTACGGGATTCCAGCTTTCGCCATAGGTGCCATAATAAGTATAACCAGGCCGGTCGTCTTTTGCCGGATATTTTGCTGCAATATTGGGAGGAGCCGTATATGCCCATCCGATCACCCTTGCTGTTCCATTACTTCCGGCATAAGGCTCTGTTTGCTGTTCCCTTGAGGCAAACAGGTCCATGAACACTACTATGTTCTTTCTAAGATCAATACTTGTATTTGCCCTTACCGTTCCGCGGCTGAAACCGGAACTGGTGATCATGCCCTTTTGGGAAAGATAATTGGCGCTCAGTGCAAAACGCGCAGTGCCTGTGCCGCCGGACACACTCAGGGAGTGCTCCTGAATACCGGCGGTTTTATTAAATACCAGGTCATTCCATTTTGTATCAGGATAATGCACAGGATCAGTTCCGGCGGCGGTTTTACTGATAGCATCCGCACTAAACAGCTGACCCTGGCCGCCGCTATTCAGGTCCGCCAGGTTCATCATTTTCATATAGGTAGCGGCATCCACAAAATCGGGTATATAAGTAGGTGCCTGCACTCCGCCATATGCATTATACTGTACTTTCACTTTGCCTGCCTTCCCTCTTTTTGTAGTAATAACAATTACACCATTGCCTGCCCTTGCTCCATAGATGGATGCTGCCGCGGCATCTTTCAGTATGGTTACGCTTTCAACAGTTGCAGGATCCACCCGGTTGATGTCAAAAGGAATACCATCTACCAGCACCAATGGATCAGAACCAAGGTTTGATCCAATACCTCTTATTTTGATACTTGCCGCATCACCTCCCGGCAAACCTGAATTCTGGTTAACAAAGATCCCCGTAGCTCCTCCCTGTAATGCCTGAGACAATTGGGTAATTGGTTTATTGACGATATTCTCCATATTTATTGTCGAAACGGAGCTGGCAAGATTCTTTACTTTCTGTGCATTATATCCGATCACTACCACCTGATTAAGCGATGTTTCTTTCTCTTCGAGGGAAATAATAACATTATTTGAATTGACAGCAGCCACTTTCAATTCTTTGGAACTATAACCGGAGAAGGAAAAAACCAGTACGTCATTTTCATTCGCCTCAATTTCGAAATAACCCACACTATCTGTAATTACTCCTCTGCCGGCAACACCTTTTATCATTACTGTAACGCCTGGCAGGGGATCTGGCGGCTCTTTTGTTGTTACGACCGTTCCTCTCACTTTTCGGGTTGCCTGTTTTACTGCAACTGAGGGTGTTTCATTTTCCCGGACGATTACTGTGTTGCCGGAGATCTTCCAGGTGAGGGGGGTATTTTTCAAACATAAGGCCATAAAGGATTCCAGTGATACGTCATTTACTGTTATGGAAACTTTGGCCGCCTGTTTAATCGCGTATACATTATAGAGGAATCTGATCCCTGTTTTTTTCTGCACCTCTTTGAATACGTCTTCCAGTAAGGCATCCTTTACGGAGATGCTGATCTTTTGCTGGCTGTAGGCGTAAGCGGCCGTCTGCATAAGAAAGAGAAGGAACAATACGGCAGCGCATTTAACGATGCCTGGTTGCCGCCGGTCTGAGCGTTTTTTCATGCTTTCATACATTTAAATTTTGCGGAAAGAAGAGGGCATACCATGCCCGGCCGCAGATGTCAGATCACTGCGTGTCAGGGACGTGGTTGTTGTTATTTTATTTGGTTGAAATGTTTGTTAACCTGTTATGCAATTGCGATAAATACTATCCATCCCGTTTTTTCAACCGCCGCAGATGCCGGATCTTACGGCGGTCTATATACTTGATGTTATTTATAATAGATGGATGAAATTCTTGTTAGAAAGTTGTTCACTGTGACGCATATACGGTTCCCTTCTCAATCCTGAAGCGGATGGTTCCTGTCTCTTCCAGCAGCTGCAGGAGATCGGAAAGTGTATCTGTTCTCGAAATAGTTCCCGTGTACATTTGTTTTTCCAGCCTTCCGGTGTATACGACCTTTACATTGTACCATCGCTGCACCTGCCGCATGATGGGCTCAATGCCTTCGTTCCTGAACTGGTAAATACCTGTTTTCCATGAAACGGCATCTTCTACATCCACGTCCTGCACATCGAAGTTATCACTGCCGGATGTAAGACTACCCTGTTTGCCTGGTTTCAGGACCACGGCACTTTTGGGTGTGCTTAATTTAACAGCTCCTTCCACCAGCACCGTTTTTATCTGGTTTTCGTCCGGGTAGGCCATCACGTTAAATTGTGTGCCCAGTACGGCAATCTGCATGCCGTTCACCTTCACGATGAAAGGTTTACCAGGAGAGGGCGCCACCTCAAAATAAGCCTCCCCTTTCAATTCCACTTCACGTGTTGATGAATGGAATGCGGTGGAAAATCTGAGTTCTGTTGCGGAATTGAGCCAGACTTTTGAACCATCGGCCAATGTGATCTTATATTGCCCGGTGTTGGGGGTAGTCAATATTTGCCAGGACATATGCCGGGCGCCTAAGTAGGACAGGCTATTGTTCCGTTTCTCTACCTGTTCACCAATCCGCCCATCCTGTAATGAATCCAGCGCCAGGACAGTGCCGTCTGCGAGATGCAGTGTGGCTTTATCCCCACCTATATATTTATGTCCCACCCCTGTTTGGCGAAATGTAGTTTGCGTTGGCCTTTGACGGAGCAGCAGTCCAATGCCAAGGAGCATTCCCACAACGGCCGCAGCTGTCCACCAAAGCCGGCCATTTCTTCCGATGGTCCGTACTTTAGTATCGATGCCTTTTTGAATGCGGCCATACATTTCCTGCGATAGTTCTTCCTCTATTACAGCGCCCTGAGCCAAATGCTCTTCAAACCTGCGTTCGAGCATTGCCTTCAGTTCAGGACTGCTATTGTCTGCCAGAAAAGACCGGAGCCATTCGTAATCTTCGTCAGACCAGTTTGAACTTTCCAATAATGCTTTGAGCTTTTGCTGTTCGTTTGTCAATGAAGGAAAGAATTAAGTATCTAATAATAAATACGCGGGAATTGATGAAATGAGGGGGTGAGAGAAAAAAATTATCCCGGGCCTGTTTTTTGGGGAAGGTGCATACGGAGAAAAGCCACTGCTTTTTTGAGGTATTCGTTAACGGTATGTTTAGAGATGCCTAGTTCTGCTGAAGCTTCGCTGTAGGTTTTTTCTTCCAGCTTGCAAAGCTCCAGGACCCTTTTCTGTTGAGGGGAAAGCTGGTTGATGAGGGCATAGAGTTCCTGGGAGGCGGTTTCGTTAATGTCATTAACACCCTGTAATGCAAAATAATCTCCCAGGTCACGCATGGCGGCTGTATGGCGGGCCCTGCCCCGAAGGAAATCAAGGCTGCGGTTATAACTGATGACAAACAAAAAACCTTTGGGGGATACTTCGGCGTTGAGCGCACTGCGTTTATTCCAAAGTGTGATAAAAACGTCCTGAACAATGTCCATTGCGTCCTCTTTATCACGTATCAATTTTATTACGTTCAGGTAAATTGCGGCATGGTACTGCTTGTATAGCACATCAAAAGCCGATCTGTCGCCCGATTTCAACCTGACTATGAGTTCTCTTTCAGGGATCTCATTCATATGTGGCATGTTAGGTGTTAGCTTTATCTTGCAATCTCTGTTGGGCTAAAATAGAAAAATGTAACAAAATACGCTTCTGCAGGGATACTTATAGTAGGATATTAGCAAAGCTTGGGCCAAATTAAGCATTATGCTTGATGGTTGCTATTAAGTGTTAATTCTGGCTATGAGGATTGTGAATCCAACACCAGTTAATAATTTATTCCTACAATAAGGCGACAACTTCCCCTTAATAAAAAAAAACGGCTGCCCGCGTATGCGGGCAGCCGTAAATATTTAGGGCATTTCAAATACTATTTAGTTCCCCAGCTTGAGGAGTTTCAATATCTGCCGCTTAGTACCCTGTGTGATCTCTACATAGTAGATTCCACCATGGTAATTACCACCTATCGTAATCAAACTATTCGGTGCAATATTATTCCTGGTCTCTACCAGCTGACCATTATTGTTGTACACCCTGATGCTCAATGGCAGCGGATCTTTGCTCGCCATCAGGAGTATGAACTGATGAATGGTTGGGTTAGGCATAGCTACTACTGCAAGGCCATCTCCATGCGTCCATGGTTTGTTGGATGGTACCAGTACATCTGTTGATTGAACGCTTACATTACCTGAAGCATCTGTTGATGTAACCTTGATAGTGTAGATCCGTCCGTTACCGAGTATGTTACGTTCTGCACGCAGCCTGATATGATGATCATCTATCACTTCCCAATCAGGTGCGCCATTCACGGCTTCATTGCTGGTAATGGTGATCACATTTGTAACAGCGCCGCATTCAGCTATGGTGTAATTCAGCGTCACTGCCTTCATCTGGTTGTTAGCATTGGTGATGATGAAAGGATCAGCCGCTAACCCGGTGATCTGCGGAGGAATAGTATCTCTCACGATCACCGCAAAAGAACAGGTATCCGCTTTACCACCTGCATTGGTAGCAATCAGGCGGATGATATCGTTATGTGACACAGCACTTCCCGGCGCAGGCAACTGCGTAAGCGTTATACCTCTCGGATCATTCACCAAAGCCAGTGAACGGTAATCCGGTAATGGCGCTGTGCAGGAAGCCGAAGCAGTCAGCTCCTGGTCTCCGGGGCAAAGGATATCCGGTGCCTGGTTAGCGGAGAGATTGGATAAACCGCTTTCATTGTGAAACCTGTCCACCGCCGTTACGGCGTAGTAGTAAGTAGTATTGGGCACAATGGTTTTATCTGTGAAAGTTGTCTGATCTCTTGTAGTGATGAAGTAGATGTTATTCGTATCCATCACAGGATCTTCAGAACGGTAGATCACAAACTGGCGGGCTTTATCCATTTCATCTGTGGTACTGGCAGTATTGGTCCAGGTTAATGCAATGGAATCCAGGCCGTAAGGTGTAGCATTTAAAGCGATGGGCGCTGCGGGCGGCGCATTGTCCCGCCAGAGCATCACCGGCAGTAAGGCTGGCTTTTTGTAGAAATCCAGCCGGAGGGAGTCTCTGAAACCTAAGCGGGTAGCAGAGCGCAGGCTGGAAGTATTATAGATGGCCTGGCCATAGATATTGGCGTACAGGCTGTCGCGGTTCATCCTTACTTCATTGGGGATCTGTTTGGGGTCCATCCATGGTGCGGCCTGTGCGGCATCATTTACTTTATATCCGGCCATACCGATGTAGATATGACGGCCGTAAGCATTGTTATTCCACCAGGGTATGATAGCGGCATAGTTAGCACCCGGCTGCCCGATGTACCAGTATACCTGTGGCATGATATAATCCACCCATCCTTCCTGCAACCATTTACGTGTATCTGCATACAAGGTGGTATAATGTTCCAGTCCGGAGGTTGGTGTACCAATAGCAGGATTGGTGCTGTTCCTGTAAATACCGGAAGGAGACACACCAAATTTCACCCATGGTTTGATCACACGGATGCTGTCGTAGATCCTTTTGATGAGGATGCTCACGTTATCCCGGCGCCAGTCTGCTTTTACTGCGAACCCGCGCGGGTCTGCAGCAAAGGAAGCGGAGTCATTATAAGGTGTGGTGCCGGCGGGTGCGGCAGGTGGATAGAAGTAATCATCGAAGTGAATGCCATCTACATCGTAACGGGTAACGATATCATCTACTACCGAAGTGATATAATCCCTTACCTGTGGCAGTCCCGGATCCAGTACCCTTAAAGTGCCCTGGCTCAGCAGCCATTCAGGATGTTGCTTCGCTACGTGGGTAGCGGCAAAAACAGGCAGGTTATTGGAATTCCCTACTGCGCGGTAAGGATTGAGCCAGGCATGAAATTCCATACCGCGTTTATGACACTCTTCAATAGCAAACTCCATGGGGTCCCAGGGTGTGCCCGGTGCAACACCCTGCGTACCGGTAAGGTCTGCAGACCAGGGTTCTATGGGGCTGTTATACATGGCATCGCACTGGCTGCGCATCTGTACGTATAACACATTGAGCCCGGTGGCTTTGTGATGATCAGCAATGGTGATGAAGGCGGCCCTTTGCTGTGCAGGTGTTTGCGTGCGGTTGGGCCAGTCTATTCCCGTGTAGGTAGCTACCCATGCACCACGCAATTCCCGTTTGGGGGCTTGCTGGGCAAAAGCCAGGAAGGGTATTAAACAACACAGGAGGATAACGTGTAGAATTCTAGGCATGTGAGGGGAGATTTTGGTTTACATTATATAAGATCGTTTCACCGCCTTTCACCGTTATCCCTTCCTAAAATAAAAAATGACTGCCCCCTGTTTAAGAGAACAGCCATTGCCTTCTAAACCTGCTCACATCAGATACGGGGTATTGATGCGATGTTCCTGTGTTGCGCAGCAGTTAACGCAAAACCTTTTGTTACATCCCAGATGACTTTCTGTGCCATTGCATGATCATGCTCATCTTTCAGGTCCTTATCCTGCAACAATTCCATGATTACTTTCAGATCCTGGTCATCTGAAACAGGGCCCAGCTTATACTTATCTTTTGCTTTTGTAATGTCCCGTTCTTCGTTCAGGCAGAACAGTGCCAGGTTATGGCTGGTAGTACTTCCTGCAGGCACTACGATCGCTTCCTCCTTTATTAATATACCGTTCTGTGTTTTCTCATCCAGGGAAATGAAAGTGAGGCCGGCAGGAAGGATCACTGTAACTGGTTGGGATGTTTTATTGCGTAAGCCAAGGCGTACGCTTACAAGGCCGCCTGCGCCCAATTCACAGTTGGTACCGAAATCATATCCCGGTATTGCTTTTTTAGCCAGTACAATGCCTTGCGGCAGTTTAAATGCGGGGCCTGTAACTAATATTCCGGGGCCTTTAGTTACTTCCTGGTTTACTACGGGGGTTGGGCGGGGGCTTTTGTGGTGCTTGGCGCCGGCTATGATAACCGTGAACGAGCATACGAGCCAAACAAACAATTGAATTAACTTTTTCATTTTATTTTATCCTTTTGACGGCGCAAAGATAAAACCATCCAACAGAACGGATGCTACGCCAAACGGATCAAAACCTACGACAAACGGATAAATCAATCTATGCGGGTCTGCACTTTTGCATCCTTGCCCTTTTTCTCCTGCAGACCGGTGATCTGTTCTACCGCCTTTTCCCAATCTTCCCCAAAAGGAATATTGAATACAGTACCGGATGGACTGATCAGGAACTTGGCAGGATAACCGGGTACCTCATACTTTTTTTGCACCTGGTTATCTGACATGGAAGCCGGCATATCAAAATTATGCGCGGCAAGATAACTGATCACCTTCTCCGGCTGGTCCTGGCAGGCAATGGAAAGGAAAGACAGATCATTACGGCCTTTTATCTTTTGCGCAAAGGCATTGATCTTTGGCATTTCTGCGCGGCAAGGTGGGCACCAGGTGCCCCAGAAGTCCAGCAACAGCCATTTCCCGCGATAGTCAGCCAGCTTATAGGTTATCTTATCATCCGGGCTTTTCAGGGTAAAATCGGGGGCCGTTTTCCAGGATCTGACAATATAATTATGAAAGAAGTTGTAAAAATCTGCCTGGGGAAAGTTCTTTGAAAAAGAGGTCTTCAACTCTTCAAAGATAGATGGATCGGCATTCAGTTGCTCAGTCAGTACTTTCATGGCTTCTTTGCTGTTTCCCTGCGCAATCAGTGCTTCAGCAAAATCAGCGCGGTAACTCTCTTTCGATTCCAGGAGCACACGGTCGTAAAAGCTGGAAGATGCCCGCTCCTTTATATTCTTTGGCGAATACTTCGCCGCTTTAGCCAGATACGCCATCGATGCCTTTTTATCGGTAGCTGCCAGTTCATCGCTTTTTAATTTACAGGCGTATGCCAGCATGTTCTGTTCTGTATAACGATCAGCATTCAAACTATCCATCCTGTTCTTTTCCATGGTGGCGATCTCCCGGCTGAGCAATGCGCCGGCCTCTCTGGTATGTCCGGCTGCCCGCAATTGCCGGTACAGGAGCAAGGTATAGCGATGAGGGTTACCATCCCCTTTACTTCCACCTATGTTTTCCAGCTCATGAGCGATCCTGAGCACGGAATCTTTATTGGATGCATGTTTAGTTGCCTGTACCCACAGATACATCGGGTATACTTCATTACGGATCAGCGTATCTTCATCATTGGCCAGTTTCTCCGCCAGCGGATAAGCAATGCGCCTGCCGTTGATCACATTCTTTGTGATCCATGTTATCTCCTTTTCAGAAGCACCGTGTTTTCTCCAGGCTTTCTGTAGCTCTTCGATGGGCTCCTGGTGCAGGAAATCCTGCGCGAAAGTATGCTGGATCCAACTCCCGTAGCTTTGCTTCATACGGCTGAGATAACGAATGGTATTGTAGGCACTGTCTACACTGATATTCTTTACCTCCTGGAGTTTATTAAACAAATGATGCGGATAGGTTACCAAAGCAGCATCTTCGATCTGTGTTAGTATTTGATTGTACCTTTCATACTTGTCCTTCATATCAGAGCCCTGCAACATGCCAGCCTTTGCTACTCTATAGGAAGTAATATTTCCCAAAAGCGGATCGTATTGTGAAAAATATTTTTCCAGTTTTAAGGAGTCATATCCATCCTCGTTCTTCAGTGCTTTGCTGTAGCTAGACATTTTAGCAATGGCCGTCTTTACATCCTCACTGAACGGAGAGGCACTCCCTTCAGATGGAGCCACCCGGATGATGGACCTTTCAAAATCAATATCATTACTGATGCTCTTTAAGGCAGCAGCCGTTATCATTCCGGTAGAAAGGTCCAAAGAAAGGTTGCCCGTAAAATTCATCTTCTGCCCTTTATCCTCTTCCCGTACAAAACTATATTGCAAAGAAGCGGCATCCCGGCCGAGAACGGTA
Source organism: Chitinophaga sp. SYP-B3965 (assembly GCF_009647655.1). Classification (GTDB taxonomy): domain Bacteria; phylum Bacteroidota; class Bacteroidia; order Chitinophagales; family Chitinophagaceae; genus Chitinophaga. Next base: position 1,747,070 of record NZ_WJFD01000001.1, read on the forward strand.
AATTTCGAGAGACTATCCTCTGACAACCAGCTATCAGGCAGCTTATCAGGCGTAGCGGGCAGAAAAGGTGCTATCCAGTACAGTTCATTCACCAGGTACGATCTTTCATTCACCTTCATGTTCCCGGCGGCGTTGTTATCCAGCTGCCAGTCTTTAATGCGCTCGTTGAAGATGGTTGCGATGCCTGGCTGATCACTCATCTTTTCATGTTTAAAGTGATAAAGGAATGGCCTGTTCAACAAGGCGAGCACCTCCAGTTCCCTCGTGTTAGTGGGGCTGCTTTTATCAATCTGTGCAGTATTAAATATTCCTCCATCATAATTAAGCAGGGTACAATTGAGGAGCAGGCTGTCTTTTGTCACTTCCAGCACCTTAAAATACCAGGTGGTGGTATTTTTATCGTTCCCGGAACGGTGTTTCATTGTGGTAGTGACCTTGTAATAACCTTCACTTCCTTTTTTAGGCGTGAATTGCTGTGCTTTGCCGGCAATGCAGATCAGCAGGAACAAACCTGCGAATGAGAGTAGCTTTTTCATACGGGTTAAAGAGTTAGGTATTGGATCGTCAATATACAAATTGTCTTTTATTATTACAGAGTATAACTATCTTTCAGTAAGTTTTGAAAGTTCGGAATAATTAAATAGCTTTGTTCTATGAAAGCGAAACGGTGGAAATGAACTAAAAAACCTGCCCATGAACACGCTGGCTTATCTTATCTACCTGCTGCTCACTTACCTGATCACTGTGCGCGTAGGCCTCATCTTCTACAGGAACGGCAGGATATTTATACTCAGTTTATTACAGAATGATGTGCCGCTGACGGACTCCATCAACAGGATACTTTTAGTGGGCTATTATTTACTCAACCTGGGATACGCCGCCCTGATGATCAGCCTCTGGGATACGATCCACAACTGGACGGAGCTGCTGCTGAGCATCACTACCATGACGGCCCGGATCATCCTCACACTGGCGCTGATCCACTTCTGCAACATGGCGGCTATTTACATCATCAGTAAAAAGAAAGATCAATTCACTCACTAATAAACCTTACACAATGAGTACCTCCTTCAACTTTATCGCCTATCTTATTTACTTACCTGTGGTGATTGTTTTAACCTGGTTTGTAGCGCATACTTTGTTCCAGAACAGTAAAGTTTTTATGCTGGATATCTTTAACGGAAAAACAGAGATTGCCCTCGCCACCAACAAATTGTTCGAAACAGGTTTCTATTTGCTGAACCTTGGCTGTGGGCTTTATATCATGAAGATCGGTTATGAGATCTTCGAAAGCAGAACGATGCTTGAAACATTAAGCGTTAAGATCGGCGGGTTCTGTATCTATCTTGGGGTGATGTTATTCCTGAACCTCTATTTATTCTTCCGGGGAAGAAGAATATCCAAACAAAGAGCACAATTAAGGGCATAATTCATACAAAGGGGCTGGCAAACCGTCAGTCCCTTTATTAATACTGACATATTATCGTTATCTTTACCTAACACCTATATTAAAAAAAAAGCATAAATATCTTGTATTTTCACGAATTTGATTTTGACGATGACTTACTGGACGGCATAGATGCGATGGGATATACCACCGCTACACCAGTACAGGAACAAGTGATCCCCATCATATTATCCGGCAGAGACCTTATCGCCTCTGCGCAGACCGGCACCGGGAAAACGGCTGCCTTCCTGCTCCCCACCATGCAAAACCTGCTGACCCATACCCATGATGCACACCAGATCAATTCCATGATCATCGTGCCTACCCGGGAACTGGCTGTTCAGATAGCGCAAACGCTGGAAGGGATGTCCTATTTCACCAATATCAGCTCTATTGCTGTGTATGGTGGCGGAGACGGCGCTTCTTTTGCCTTAGAGAAAAAAGCACTTTCCTCCGGGGCAGATATTGTGATCTGCACCCCCGGCCGTATGATCGCTCACCTCAACATGGGTTATGTAAAGCTGGAAGGCCTTAAATACCTTGTGCTGGATGAAGCAGACCGTATGCTGGACATGGGTTTCCATGATGATATTGAAAAGATCATCTCCTTCCTGCCTAAAAAACGCCAGACGCTTCTCTTCTCAGCTACCATGCCCGCGAAGATGCGCAACCTGGCCATGAAGATCCTGCACGATCCTGCACAGATCAATATTGCTATTTCCAAACCACCTGAGAAGATCATCCAGGAGGCTTTTGTGGTGAACGAAGACCAGAAAGTGCCCCTGATCAAAATGATCCTTGAAAAGCGGAAAACGGAAACGGTGATCATCTTTTGCTCCCGTAAGCAGAATGTTAAAACGCTCACGCAAGTACTTAAAAGGTCCAAATTTTCCGTGGAAGAGATCCACTCGGACCTTGAGCAGGACAAAAGAGAACAGACGCTCCTTGACTTTAAAAACCGTAAACTGAAAATACTGGTGGCTACAGACATCCTGAGCCGTGGTATTGATGTGGAAGATATTGACCTGGTGATCAATTACGATGTACCGAACGACGGGGAGGATTATATCCACCGGATCGGCCGTACAGCCAGGGCCGCAACAGACGGTACCGCCTACACGTTCATCAGTCCTAAAGAGCAGAACCGCTTTGTAAGGATCGAAGAATTGCTGGGGCACCCTGTAACCAAAGCCCCTGTGCCGGAAGAATTAGGCCCTGCCCCACAGTACACGCCTAAGATGAGAAGGCCCGGTGGTGGCGGAGGTCATGGTCATAGCGGTGGTGGTAAACCCAGACATGGGCATCATAGCGGAGGCGGCGGTAAACGCCCATCGCAAAAACCAGCAGGCAGAAGTAACAGACCGTAAGTATCTTACGGTTTTTTTTATGGTACGAAAATGGCCACCATCAACCCGCCCAGCGCAATGGTGAAAGCGTAATAGATAATGCTGATAAGGAACTCATAGAGTATGATCCTCCACCAGGGAAGATCAGCAAAGAGCACCCACATCACCCAGATCGGGTATAAAAAAGAAATAGCGAAGTTAAAGTAACCCAATGCCGCACTATCCACATGGAAGATAAAACCGGCGATGGCATACAGGATGGTGAAGAGCAGTGAAATGATGCCGGCATTAAATACATTCAGCACAAAATGTTCCGCATAATTATACCGCCGGTAAAACAGCCAGGTAAGAAAGGATAGAAAAGGCAGCAATGCCACGAACATCAGTTTGAGGTTATGATGGATGAACTCCTCTATTCTAATACCTCTCAGTTCCTCTGGGGAAGCCCCTACCCTCACCGGATGTTTTACCAGGCCCAATACGATGATCTGGAAACCCACCATGAGTATAAAGGCCGTAAAAGGATTAAAGTACCGTTTCCGCTGTCCTTCCAGGTAGTTCTTAACCGTTTGCCCCGGATGGGTGAGCATGGCTTTAATAAAGCCAAAAATGCTTTTATCCGCATGCGTAACAGCATGGATCAGTTCATGCACCAGGTGGTGCGTGGTAAAACGATGGGTATCCGCTTTCTGGCCGCATTGGGGACAGAAATTACCGGTAAAGGCAGTGTTGCAGTTCTTGCAGTTTGTCATAGCAGGGATAGGATAGTATTCAACTAAATATAGTGAAATTATCCTATCCCTGTTATGCGCCTTAGAAATTATGTGGTACCAGCAGAACGGCATCCGCCGCTACTACCCCATCTGCTCCTTTATTGGTAATAGCTACATAAGCACTTTTACCGGCAGGCAGCTGATGCCGGCCCAGGTGTACCCATTCGCCGGAAGTCTGCCCTTTTACATCTATCGCCGATTTCTTAATGATCACTTCTTTTTCTTCCTTCCCGTTAAAAATAGAACAGGTGATAACGGAGGAGATATTACTCAGTCTTGGTAATACATAAGTGTATACATCATATGCACCACCTTTGCTGATCTCCGGAATGAACTGAACGGATTTAGGCTGATCATTCACCGCGGAGAGATAAGCCGTAGGGCCATAGAATCCTCCCTTCCGGAATGCCCAGTTGCCTTTTATTTTCAGGTGCAGGGAATCTTCATTATCTACCAGGATCTCCGGTGTGCGGCCATTTACCAGCGGATCTGTTTTTAATAAAGCTTGCAATTTCTTTACATCTACTTCCTGTACCGTTGTACCTTTTTCGATAGCTAATACGGCAGCGGTTGCAGCAGATTGCCCCAGTACCATAAACACCGGTTCCATGCGGATAGAACCAAAACCAATATGACTGGCAGATAAACAAACAGGTACCAGCAGGTTCTTACATTCTGCTGCCTTTGGTGTAAGTGCGCGGTAAGCAATAGGATAAGGCCCCACACCACCCCTTTCCACATCGCCTTCATTCTTTACCATGCCATTGATCACTAACCGCTGGGTATTGTGAGAATCCATACCATATGCCGCCATACCAATGCCATCGGTCACCACTTCCTTCCTTTCACAATTAGCCTGTGTCATTACATACGCTCCGATCATTCTCCTCGCCTCCCGCACATACATCTGCGGGCTCCAGTGACCATTATCTTTGTATTCATCTTTCGGGTAACCCCAATCCAGCATGAACAAACGAATGGAATCAGGAATGCGCGGATCGTGGCCAATGAAATACAACAGGCCTTTATTGTATAGTTCATGTTCTTTCTGAATACTGTCACGCACAGCATAACTGCCATCCGGGTAGTTCCAGTTCATGCCGATCATATCCGTGGAGAATCCTCCCCCGTTATTGATATCTGTTTTATGATTAGGCATGAGATCAAATTTCAGGATCTCCCTGATATCATTTTGCGTGGTGAGTTTCGCAATGTAACGCGGTAATAGTTCATACCGGGAGGAGTCGTATTTCTCAGGGCGTGTGATGGGTATCCGGTTGGTGGGATCATTGGTGAGGCAGATACGGAAATTATATGCCTGCACATGTTTGTTACCGCTCCCTATTGCTGGTAATGGTGCATTGCTGATGCCCCATAAGAGGCCGCTTTCCGGATGGCCGGGCACCTTGTAAGGATCAACACCATCCGGTACCTGGTTGCCTCTTTGCGGGGTTTGCGAAGGTTGCACCTGTACACCGTTATAAGATTCATTGTATACATCACTGGCTTCCCTGCCCACCATGTAGGAAACACCGGCTTTCGCCATCAGGTCTCCTTCATAGGAACAATCTATGAATACTTTTGCGCGGATGGTTTTCCCGCTTTCCATCACTATTTCTTTGATGTAGCCATTTTCCTTTTTAGCGGAAAGTATCCTGTTCTGATAGAGCACTTCTATTTTCGCTGCATGGATGTATTCCATGAAAAGATCTTCTGCCACGTGTGGTTCAAAGATCCATGATTCAAAGTGGCCGTAGTATTTGCCCAGCCGCCTGTAAAAGTCTATGGCCAGGCCTGTCACCGCATATTTGTTGCCGATATCCGTATAGCCTAATCCCCCGGAAGTTAAACCGCCCAGGTGTTTGCCGGGCTCTATAAGCAACACGGACTTACCCATTTTCTTTGCTGTATAAGCTGCGATCACTCCACCGGATGTGCCGCCATATATGCATATATCATATGCCTGCTGCGCCTTTGCGATAATGCTGCCGGCAACCAGTATAAACAGGATGGTTATCTTCTTCATTACTCTGTATAATTTAGGTCTTTCGAAAAAGTTTCTTCCATTTTCCACACGGCCAGTAAGGCGAATACAATGGTGGTGATGCCCACCAAACCCGCAGCGCCGGTGATGCCAAAATGATCTCTTCCCAACAGGAATAAGGGGGTAAAAATATTCACGCTACCCCGCACAAAATTGGGAACAGTGGTAGCCACAGTAGCACGCAGGTTGGTACCGAATTGTTCTGCTGCGATGGTCACAAACAAAGCCCAGTAACCAATGGCATAACCCAGTAACAGGCACAAGCCATAAAAAACGTATAAGCTTTGGGAAGACTGGAACAAATAAATGCCTACTGCAACACAAGTGAGCAGTACAAAGATCAATACCGCTTTCCGCCGGCTTCTTAATACCTGGCTCAACAGGCCGCTGCTCAGGTCTCCGAGGGACAGGCCAATATAGCCGAACATCACCGCTTTACCTGCTTCCACAGTTGTAGTGATACCCAGTGCTTTTGCGAATTCAGGAGAGAACGTGATCAGGATACCGATCACAAACCAGATAGGCAAACCGATCAGGATGCAGCGCAGGTATTTCAGTAATCTTTTGCCCGAAGTGAATAACATAAAGAAGTTACCGCGGGAAGCATGTTGTGCTTTCACTTCTTTAAAAATGCCGGATTCAAATACATTAAAGCGCAGCACTAATAAAGCCAGGCCCAACACACCACCGATCACATACGCGATCCGCCAGTCGAACATATCCGCTACCCAGTAAGCCAGTACTGCACCCAGTACACCAACGGAGGCTACAATGGTAGTACCGTAACCTCTTATTTCTTTTGGGAGGATCTCTGCCACTAACGTGATGCCTGCCCCCAGTTCCCCTGCCAGGCCAATGCCGGCAATGAACCGCAACGTAACATACTGATCAATACTTGTTACAAAACCGTTGGCAATATTGGCCAGCGAGTATAATAAGATGGAACCGAACAATACAGATAACCTTCCTTTCTTATCACCCAGTATGCCCCAGAAAATCCCGCCCAGCAACATGCCTGCCATTTGCATATTGATGAGGAAAACACCTTTATCCAATAGCAGTTCTTCCGGCACATGCAGCGCTTTCAGACTGGGGATACGTACGATGCTGAATAAAAGCAGATCGTAGATGTCAACAAAATACCCTAATGCGGCAACGATCACAGGTATGGAAAACAATTGCTTTTTATTCATATTTCTTTCTGTGTATTTGCAGCGTTATGTTTCATGCGGATGCGCCAGAGCAATTCCTCCACGGAAACAATCTTTGTTCCTTCGTTGATCTTATCCTTCGCCCATTTTACAGGTGTTACGCCACGTTGATGATCAAAGGCAGACCATGCATGTACGATAGTCCAGTCCAGCGAAGGGTGTTCGTTGATCCAGCCAGCTACTGCAGCAGGGCCTCCTGAGCCTTCTTTATCGAGGTTCACCCATAACTGGTATTTGGCAGCAACAACGGGGATAGACATCCCCTTTTTGTTTTGGAACCAAAATGTTTGCCCATGGCCGCCGTTATATGGTGAGTATTGTACTGCGATCATGCCGGTGAGATCTTCTATCTCTTCCGCAAAGATCCTGTAGGCGGTTTGGGCCTTAGGGCTTGCCACATCTTTGCAGATAAAACCAAACACTTTGGTGCCTGTTCTTTTCATTTCGATATTGATCATAGCAGCATACTGGCGAAGCAGTTTTTCCGGATCAGGCCTTGCGGCACCGAAGAGATCAGGATAGTAATAACCGCCGCCATACTCCACCACAGTGGTCCCTGCCGGCTGAGTCTTCACCAGCTGATCATATACATCCCGGGCGGCCATGGACAAATTGAGGATGCAGGTAGTGAAAGACATGGGTATTTCCTTATTATAAGGATTAGCCCAATAGTCTTTACTGTTCAGGAACCCGCCGAATGTCCATTGCATATTATCACCATCGCTCATTACAAAGGCGTGGTAGTTCTTTTCTTCTTTCCAGTTGATCTTTTCAGGATCTATGGTGCGCACTTTTTGCTGTTTCTCTGTAGAAGGAATGCTGAGTAACGAGAGGTTCATGCACCAGTCTGAGGCTGTGTTGATAAGCCCCCAGCGGGAACAGGGCGCAATGTGTTTAAACTCATCTCCCTTGTTCCATCCTATTACAGGAGAAAGTGGTTTTACCCAGCTGGCAATAGATTCAAATAGAGAATCCACACCATAATAGACCATGCTTTTATGGGCAATGGCATAATCCCTGTTATTGGAGAATGCAGGGTTAGCTAATACCAGCAGATGAGGGTTCAGTTTCGATTGTAGTGATTTGAACTGTGTAGCGTTCAAAGTATCTTTAGAAGCATCATACAGCATTTTCAGGCCTGTATTCAATGCCATACCTTCTTGCGTTACATCTATCAGTATGCCTTTATACAAACCGGCATAAATGGTAGCCAGGTTGATGGAATTATCCCCTCTGCTGAAATCATACAGGATATATCCTTTGATGATGCCCTTTGCTTTATACCGGTCTACCAAAGCCCATACATCCATTTCACCCAGCTCTTTTGCCTTTAATCTTTTTACCAGTGACTGATAAAAGACCTTATAATTCGGGTTGGTGGTGCTGATCCAAACACCTTCATTAGATGTACCCTCATTCAGCGATTGTGCTGCCAGGCCTGCAACAGACTGAGCGAGGTTCATCTCGCGCATATCTGCTGCATGTTTTATCCTGGCGGTAACAATAGCTTTGGGGCTTTTCTGCATAGGCCACCAACTGGCCCTGGCAGGTATCCATAATATCAACAGGAATACGAATGCTCTCATGTATTAGTCTCTTAAGCTGGCTGGCAGATCACTGACAGCTTTTATTTTTGATGACAGTTTAGCGCCTTGTGCTATCAGTTTATTGCCCAATACTTTTGTATCTACATCCTGCACAGCTTTATTCTCTTTCACCGCTAACACGGCAGCGGCGCCTGCTGCCTGCCCCATGATCATATACTGCGGCTCCATCCGGATGCTGGCGTATACCACATGGCTTACGGAGATACATACCGTTACCAGTAAGTTGGATACTTCTTTTTTCTTAGGCAATAACGCGCGGTAAGGGATCTGGTAAGGAATGTGTTTCATCCTTTCCGGTTCTGTGCGTTGCGTGCCGCCTTCATATTTCAGGATGCCTTTTTCATCTGCATAACCCTGTACGCGGTGCACATCCAGCCCATAAGAACCTAAACCAATGGGGTCAGGCTTCTGCAATTCCTCCACTACATCCCGCTGGATCATCACCCAGTCTCCCGTCATGCGGCGTGCTTCGCGCACATACAGTTCATAGGGCCAGTTCTTATTATCCTTAAATTCATCTTTCGATAAACCATATTCATTGATGCCATTCCGGTATGCTTCCGGTAAACGCGGATCGTTGGCCAGGAAATACATGTAACCTTGTACATACTCAATATGGTCCTGCCAGATCTCTGCTCTTCTTTTGTAAGAGCCGTCCGGGTAATCCCAGTTACCGCCAATGTAATCCGCTGTGTTCAGATCTACTTTTCCATTGGGCACTTTTCCGGGACCGGGGAACATCTTTTTAGCAGCAGAATCTGCACCCAATGTTTTAATAGCATCCAGTGTAGACTGGTACAGCTCTATATAACGGGCCGGATCATAATTAGCCGGTTTAGGATAAGGTACCTTGTTGTTCTTTTCATTGGTGAGAGAGAGCCTGAAATTATATGCTTGTGTTTTCCTGTCGCCATCTCCTACTGCACCCGGGCGTTTGGCCAGGATGCCGGGTAGTAATTTACCTTTTTCATCGTACGCGCTTCTGTGGCCGGAGCCTTCCCTGATACCGGCAGAATATTCATTATACAGGCTTTGTGCTTCCCGGCCTACAGTGTAGCTGGCACCGGAAAAAGCCATCAGGTCTCCTTCATAGCTGGCATCAATAAATACCTTGCCTTCAAAGGAAGCACCATTCTCCATGACGATAGTTGCGATCTTACCTGCTTTCATTTTCACACCACCTTTTTCTTTCAGCCGGTGCTTCAGGAAAACGGTCACTTTTGCTTCCCTCACCATATCGTTCAACGCTTTTTCCGCCACCTGTGGTTCCGGGAACCATGCCAGCGTATCCGTTAAACCATAATATTTTCCACAGCGGTAATACAATTCTTTCGCATACCCTCCTATTACTTCCTTACGGCCAAGGTCTGTAGCGGAAAGACCGCCCGTTACCATGCCACCCAAGTGTTGTTTCGGTTCTATCAATGCTACGCTGAGGCCATCGCGGGCGGCGGTGATGGCAGCCATTACACCGGATGCAGTACCGCCATATACCACTACATCATACTGTTTACCAGTTTGTGCCTGGGCAAAAAATGGCAGCATGACCAATATGGCCAGTCTCAATAAAGTCCTTCTTTTCATATTAGTAATTCGGGTTTTGTTTAAAGTTTGCTTTGTTAGTTGAGAGGTCTAATTCAGATTGTGGTATAGGGAATAAATAATTTTTCTCCGGATCAAAGCTCGTGCTGGTATTCACGATCTTTGTATCAGTGGGAGACCTTGTAAGCGCCAGGAATGTTTCAAACTTTCCGGTGCGTGCCAGATCAAACCAGCGTTGGAATTCAAAGCAGAGTTCCCTTGCGCGTTCCATTAATATTTCGTCTATGGTAATATTGGCGGCCGTGTAGTTTTTGAAGGTGGGTGTTGTTGCTTCCGTTACCGGCGTTCCATTCGCATTCAGCCCGCGGGCACGTTGCCTCACCCTGTTGATGGCAGAAAGCCCTTCTGCAGAGATCACCCCATTCTTTTTATAATCCGCTTCTGCAAACATGAGCAATACATCTGCAAAACGAAGTACGATCACATTATTTGGACAATTGGAATAGAGGTATTGCGAAGTAGTGTTCCAGGAATTGCCCCACCTGTATTTCGTTACACCACAGCGGCCCATAATGGTTTGGTTATAGGAATCCGGGGTGTAAGGGCTGGTCCAGTTATACGTTAATTTAGAAGGGGCATTATTGGCCACATTGATCATGGAATCTGTGAGGTTCCACACCCTTCTTTTATCATAATCCGGGTCCTTCAGTGCTTTTTTGTAGTAGGTATAGAACTTGGGCACGTACACCAGGTTGGTAACACCTGCCATCGAGTTGGTATAATATAGCGGGTTACCGTTCACGGTGCCTCCGGTATAAGGCATGCCATACTCTTTGGTCCATTGTGTACCATAAGGCACTACGGAACTGAATTGTAATTCAAAGAGTGATTCTATGTTCACGTTCTTGTTCTCTATCTTAAACACATCCCCATACACCGGCAGCAGGTCTGCACCACTATTGTCTTTCACATCTTTTAATACTTCCCATGCTTTGGTGTACAGGTCTGAAGCGAGGTCCTGGTAACCAGGTACCTTACCTGCTTCTTTCGCGGAGGCCATGGTAAGGTATACTTTACCCAGGAGGGTTTTAGCCGCCCACTGGTTAGCATGGCCGTTGTTTGTTTTATTACGTGTGAGTATGTTTTCCTTTGCAGCAAATTCGAGGTCTGCCAGGATAAAATCATAGACATCTTTAATGGGCCTTCTGGGCAGGCCATAATCAAACTTACCGGTGATAGGCTGTTCTATCATGGGGACCTCTCCGAAAGCCTGCACGAGCCGGAAATACACGAAAGCGCGGATGAAACGGGCTTCCCCGGTGATCTCATTACGGTCTGCTTCTGTGATGGTTTGTACTTTAGCGGCAGCGGCAATGATCGTGTTTGCCCTTGCTGCTATCTCGTAATGCCTGATCCAGTATTCGTAAACAGATCCTTCGCTGACGGAGAAAGTATAGCGGTCGAAATTGAATCGTACGCCGGAGGTACCTTTGAACATGGCTTCATCTGTGCCAAGCTCTGTCATGAACAGCGGCGTGTTGGTATATACGCCAAAGAGGTCTTTAGCGGAAGAATACATGCCTACGATGCCTGCATCCAGTGTAGTTTTATCTACAAAAAAGTTATCTGTGGTGTATTGTGTTTCCGGTTTCTCTTCCAGGAACTTCTCGCAGGAAGAAAGTAACAGGAGCGCGAGTATAAGATAGGTTGCTGATCTCATAATTAATTTAGAATTGAGCTTTAAAACCAAATGAGAATACCCTTGAACGTGGATAGGATGCAAAATCAAGTGATGGCATCAGATCGCCGAAGCCACCCTGCCGTGTATTCACTTCAGGATCGTAACCGGAATATTTTGTGCTGATCAGCAGATTTTTGCCGCTCAAGAAAAGCGTGAATGCACCCCACCTGCGGGCAGGAAAATCATAAGAGAGGGTTACATCACTCAGGCGTACAAAACTGCCGTCTTCTATCCAGTCTGATAACATCAGCAGTTCTTCCGGACTGCCCGGCATGCGGTAGGTATTATTGGGATTTCCTTTCTCCACCAGGGCGCCGCTATTCATGTCGTATAAAGAAGGCCACCAGCTGCTGGCGGAGCCGCTGGACATATTATTATCACTTCTGCCTGCTTCCAGCGCTACCCTGTTGGCATTATACAGTTTGTTGCCGTAGCTGTATTGCACCACAATGTTGAGATCAAAACCTTTATAGCGGAAGGTGTTAGTAAGGCCACCGGAAAAGGCGGGCTGGCCCTGTCCTAAGATGACACGGTCATTTGCATTGATGATCTTGTCTCCGTTCTGATCAATAAATTTCCGTGTACCCGGGCGTATTTTACTGATGGCTTGTCCGTTGATCACCGTTAAGCCGGATGCATCTATCTCTGCCTGGTTTTGAAAGATGCCGTTCGTTTCGTAACCAAACCATTGGCCGATAGGTTGCCCGTTGCGGATAATAGCAGTGGTGCCGATACCTGATACTACGGCGGGATCAAGACTCAGGTCCGGACCTATTTCAATGGCTTTGCTCCGGTTGAAACCAATGTTCGCATCTATGTTCCAGCCGAATTCTTTCCGGGTGATGAGGCGTGCGCTTACGTTCACTTCCAGACCGCTGTTCTGTATGGAACCGAGATTGGTCCAGGAACTTCTGTAACCGCTGTACCCCGGTGTTACCTGGCGGATCAGCAGGTCCTTCGTTCTCTTCACGTACCAGTCTGCCGTGATGCTCACCTGGTCGTTCCATAACCCAAGGTCTACACCGCCATTGAACTGTGTCGTGGTTTCCCATTTCAGATCTGCGTTCTCCGGTCTTTCCACCACTACACCATAGTCTGGTGTAGTGCCATCCATCGGCGAAAAATAATTAGCGATCGTAGATAAAGTGAGATAGGAAGGAATGGACGTGTTACCACTCTGACCAAGGCTGGCACGGAATTTCAGGTTGCTCACCGCATGTACATTACGCAGAAACTTTTCTTCCGAGGCTCTCCATGCAACAGCTGCAGAAGGGAAATAACCCCATTTATTATTCCTGGAAAAACGGGAAGATCCATCACCGCGCATGGTTAACGTGGCCATGTATCTTTCTTTATAATTGTATTCGGCTCTTCCGAGAAAAGAGGCCATGGCCCATTTGGTAATGCTATAGGTAGGGATAACAGGAACAGTACCATTTCCCAGGCCGTATGGCCCCAGGATCTCTATATCATAATGCTGGTTTTCTGCTGTAATGATGCTGTTCTTATTCGTTTCGAATATGGCACCGCCCATTACATTAAAACTATGGTCCTTACCCACTTTCCCTTTATAGTATAAGAGGTTCTCATTCATGAACCGGGTGATGGCTCCGCGGGCCAGCACTGCGCGCCCGCCAAACTTGGCACCTGCAGAAGTATATTTGGGATAATAGGCGTCTGTATTAGTGTTGTTAGTAGAATAATTTCCGGTTGTTCTGAAAGTGAAATTCTTGCTGATGGTCCAATCCAGCGCCAGGCGTGTGATCCATTCTGTATTGTAACGACTGTTGGTTACTTTCTGCGCCAGTGAATAAGGGTTGGTAGTGATGTATCCGTCTACCCCTTCGTTATCCTCTACATCTGAAAAAGTAAGTGGTTTAACTGGCGGCTGGTGAAACATGCTGGTGATCACATTATTGGAGGCCACGCCGCCATTCATGGAACCCGTTATATAACCATCTATCTCTGTGCGGCTGGTGGAGATATTACTGGTAAGGTTTACGGAAGGCGCCAGTTTCTGCTGAAAATTAAAACGCCCGTTATACCTATTATAACCGCTGTACACGATCAATCCGCCCTGGTCCAGGTAACCGCCGCTAAAGGAGAATTTGGTATCCTTTGAACCGCCTGAAACGTTAATGCGGTATTCCTGTATGGCGCTGTTCTGGAACATGGCATTTTGCCAATCCGTGTTAATGGAATCCGGGCTGTTATATTTTTGCCAGTCGTGGTATGTGTTATCCGTGCCTACGCCCCAGAAACCGCCCGGTGTGCCCAGTGGAGAATCTCTGTAGTAAGTATACCCCACCAGTGATGCAGCGGGCTTATTGGGGTCTGTGGCATCTGCCGGTGTATAGGTATAAGACGAAGCGAGGAAACGCGCATGCGCATATTGTGAAGCATCCATCAAACCTACCAGGTGGCCCGGTTTCTGGAAACCGGTGTTGGCATATAATTCCAACCTGGTTTTCCCTGCTTTACCGGTTTTGGTGGTGATCATGATCACGCCATTCGCGCCACGTGCACCATAGATGGCCGTACCGGATGCATCTTTTAGTATTTCAATAGATTCAATATCACCGGGGTTGATGTTATTGGCATCATCCTGCATCACGCCATCAATCACATACAAGGGCGTGCTGCCGCCGCTGATAGAGCTGGCGCCACGGATGCGGATGGTGCTCTCAGAGCCGGGTGTACCATCATTCTGCGTGATCTGCACACCTGCTGCTTTACCTTTCATGGCATCTGCCAGGGAGAATAATGTCCGCTCAGACATCGCCTCTTTGTTAATGGAAGACACAGACGCTGTAACATCTTTCTTTCTTACAGAACCGTATCCTATCACTACTACATCATTTAACGTAGAACCTTCTCCGGTAAGGTTAATGTTAATCACCGTCCGATCCTTTATCAGTACTTCCCTGCTTTGAAAACCGATGAAAGATACCTCCAGCGTACCTTTCCCCCTGGTGGGATCTGGTATGCTGAATACCCCGTTCTCATTGGTCACCGTCCCTTTATCTGTTCCCTTTAATTTGATGGAAGCTCCTGGAAGCCCCTCCCCTTTGAGATCCGTTATTTTTCCTTTTATAGATACAATGGATGAATCAATTGGTTTGGACGGGCTGGGTAGGCTGTCCGGAGAGGCGTCCTCCTTTTTTCTGATGTGGATGATCTTGTCTTTTTCCCGCCAGGTGAACTTCTCTCCCAGCACGGTTTTCAATACCTCCTGCACTGTGGCGTCCTTCATGTTCACCGTCACCTTTTGCTGATCATTGATCTGCTGGTTGCTATAGAACAGGTCGTACCCTGTTTTGGCGGTGATCTGGTTAAAGACCTCTTTTAAGGTTACATTCCTGACCTGCAGGGAGAGCTTTTCCGGCAGTGCCTGGGCACGCGCGGAGAAAGACATGATACATAGTAAAATAAAAACAAGTAAGGGACGTGGTGCGTTACCCGGCATAAACGATCAATTTTTCAAGTACGTGAAATATGAGCTATAGACAACAGAGGTACAAAAGGGGTGACAATTTTTTGTTACGATTTTCAAGATTTTTTTTATTTAGGTTTGCAGAACTGATTCCACCATATGTCCAACCAGGATCCGAATGCATTTAGCGAAATATTTTCCACCCATTACAGGAGGCTTGTAATGGAGGCTTTTTATTTGCTTCGTGATGAACAGGAAGCAAAGGATGTGGTGCAGGAGATCTTTATTGATCTGTGGCATAAACATGACATAGCAGAGATCGTATCAGTGAAAGCTTACCTCACCCAAAGTGTTCGCAACCGTTGCCTCAATTTACTGAAGGCCAGCAAAAGCCGGGAGCAGAAAGAAATAGGTTATCAGTATTCCTTGTCCGCCCTGGTGAAAGAAACGGAAGAAGAAGACCCCGCAACGCTGCAGCGAACGGAAAATTTGTTACAGGCCATACGGAACCTGCCCCCTAAAACAGCCAGGATATTCCAGTTATACTATATGGAGAAGAAGAGCCGCAATGATGTGGCCATGGAAGTAGGCGTGAGCATTAATACGGTGAAAACCGTTTTATCCCGTGCCCTGAAGTTTTTAAGAGGAAAAATACACTGATCTGTCACCCGGTTGCCGGATTAATAGTCTAATAAGAAGATATGAAGCACAACGTTGAAGAAATAAGGAGCCTGATGATAGAAAAGCTGGACAATCAGATTGGTCCGGAAGATGAGCTGCTGCTACAGCGGCTCATTACGGAGGATAAACGTGTGCAGGAACTATGGGATGAAATGCAGGCTCTCTTTGTTTCAGGAGATGGTTTGCAGGTGATGGAGCGGCTGAATACCGGGCAAGAATGGGAGTCATTACAACAACAACTGAAACGATCAAAGAGAAGAAGATATATAGGATTTGCTTCCGCCGCAGCAGCAGCTGTTGTGGGCTTATTAGTCTATTTCAATTTACAGAAAGCAGCCCCTGCTGTTATATCAGTGGCTCCTAAATCCGTGCTCCTGAAAATGGATAACGGTGAAACGATCGATCTTTCTGCAGCCGGGCATGAGGCGATTGTTGCAGGAGATGCGAAATTGCATAATAACGGGAAGGTATTAAGTTATGAAGGTGGCCAGAGCACACAATGGAGCACCATCACTGTACCTGCCGGCATGGATTACCAGGTAAGGCTTTCAGACAGTTCCACCTTATGGCTGAACTCCGCTACTACCGCACGGTTCCCTGTTCATTTCACGGGTGATACACGGGAGATAGAAGTGAATGGAGAAGCTTACCTGCAAGTGGCCAAAGATGCTGCCAGGCCATTTATTGTGCACCTGCCTGGTGCAGATGTGCATGTATTGGGCACTGCTTTCAATATCAATTCCTATGATCCGGGTGTGGTGAAAGTAGCGCTGGTGGAAGGTGGTGTTAATATGCGCACGCCTACAGAAACAGTGGGGTTGAAACCGGGGTTCCAGGGCATGGTTTCAACGGGTGAAACGATACAGGTGCAGGCATTTGAAGAGCGCAGGGTGCTCTCCTGGATGAAGGGACAATATGTGTTCTATAATACGCCGGTGCTGGAGATCTCTCAGATCCTGCAGCGTTGTTATGATATGGAAGTGGTATTTGATAATGAGACTGTGGGTAAGAAATGTTTTACCGGGATCATTAAGAAACAGCAGCCCTTGCAGGAGTTCTTAGATAACCTCACGGCTACTGCGGAGGTGAATTATTATTTTAAGGGAAGGGTGTTGCATTTTAAGTGATCACTTTGTAGTATCGATCCCTTTCATCAGTTCAGCATGTGAAATGGCAACAGGCATGTTATCATTGTAAAGAATGGCCAGTGCTCCTTTGTCTAATCTTGTAAAGTGCGGAGAATCTCTCCACTTCATAGCACTTTCTATATCTTTAAAACTCTTTCTCCCCATCAGGTTGGGTTCATTATAAAAGCTTTTGGAATGTTCCCAGAATCCTAAAGCATGTCCAAACTCATGTCTTATTACCTCTCCTCTTACAACTCCCATTGCCAATGGGCTGATTACGATAGCTACAGATTCTATTCGTGTTCTAAACTTATTAAAATCCGGCTGTGCATATCCTTTAGGAGATCCTTCATCGAAGATGCCATTCGCCATTTTCTTGTATTCTTCTTCGCTCTTTACAAAATTAACGGTGAGGTTACCATTGGCAGGCACCAGGGAAATTTTTATTTTTCCCAGTATGGGGATAAGCTCCTGTATGATCGCCTTTACGTGTGCGGAGTCTTTAGGGGATGCGCCGGGGAGTATCTGCACTTTAATATCCTTATTCCATTTGATAATTACTTTACCATTTTCAGGCGCTATTTCAAGAAAATATTTCATTTCATCCCGCTGGTAGGGTTTGCTGGTGTAATGCGCTACTTCTTTTTTAGCAAACAGGAAAAACCGCAAACCTGTTAATACCAGGGCTACGGCCACAACCAGTACCATTAAAAGACCGGAACGTTTCATCTTAGATCAGCTTAAAAGCATTCTTGTAATTCTTCCCCACCAGCAATGTTTTACCATTCTTCAATACCACCATGTTGCCCTCAAGATAATCTACATGTTGCTTATTTACAATAAACGATTTATGGATGCGGATAAAATCCCCGGCCGGTAATTGTTCTTCAAAACTGGTGAGCGTGCGGGGGGTGAGCAGGAATTCATCTTTCGTCCAGATCTTCACATAATTACCGGCGCTTTCCAGGTAGAAGATATCCTTCATCTCCAGTTGTACAAAACGTTTATCTGTTTTGATGAATAGCTGATCTGGTGTGGCCTTCTCTATGGGTGTTTCTACGGGTTGCTGCAGGCGGTGTTGTTCCATCGCCTTCGTTACGGCTTTGAGGAAACGTTCGAAGGAAAAAGGTTTTAAGAGGTAATCGCAAACATCCAGTTCAAAACTTTCCAGTGCAAATTCTCCGAATGCGGAGGTGATGATCACCAGTGGTTTTCTCTTCAGGATCTTTAAGAGATCGAGGCCTTTGATGCGGGGTAATTGTATATCCAGGAAGAGGAGGTCTACGTTGTTCCTGCTGAGGTATTCCAGGGCTTCTGTGGCCTGGTAGCAATGCCCGGTAATTTGCAGGAAGGGAATGTCCTTTGCATACAGGCTGATCACTTCGTGGGCAAGTGGTTCGTCGTCAATGATGAGGGCTTGCAGCGGCATGCAGTTGTAATTTTAAGGAAGCGAAAAATGTATGGCCATCTGTTTCTGTGTGCAATGTATGGCTGCCGGGATATAACAGTTCCAACCTGCGGCGCAGGTTTTCCAGTCCTATCCCTTTTTCCGTTTCTTTTCCAGATGGTTCTACGGAGTTTTTGCAGCTGAAATATACTTCATCTTTTTTAGTTTGCAGTTTTATGTGCAGGAAGGATGCCCCTTCTGCCGGCTCCACTCCATGTTTGAAGGCGTTCTCAATTAAGATGATCAGCAAGAGCGGGGCTATTTGCAGCGAAGGATCATAGCCTTCATGATCCAGTTGTACATCTACGTATTTATGCATGCGGATCTTTTGCAGGTGCAGGTAGTCTTCCATGTATTTTACTTCCGCACTGAGTGTCACCAGGTCCTTCTGTCCTTCATAGATCACATAACGCATCAGTTCAGAAAGCTGTAAGATCACTTCCGGTGTTTTGGCGGAACGGGTGAGACTTAAAGCATAGAGATTGTTTAAAGTATTGAAGAAGAAATGCGGATTGATCTGCTGTTTGAGAACATCCAGTTCCGCCTGTACCTGTTGCTTTTCCAGTGAGGCTATCCTGCTATGCTGGCGGAACCAGTGAATAGCCACTATCACCGGCAGCGTGCCAATGAGCACAGCAAATACTGCCCAGGCATTTTCCGCATCAAAGGCCTGGCTGCTGACGATCTGGAAACGTTTATTAAATGGCAGCCAGATAATGAGCTGTGCCAGCACAGGATACAATATTGCCACTGTGCCTGCTGCCCCTGCGGCATAATATACAATGCCCCGTTCTTTCAGCAAACGCGGCACCAGGAAATAATGATTCAGGTAGTAGATAATAAAACCGGTGAACCAAAGCAGGAAGAACTGCAACCAGAAACCCAGAAAGAGCGCGAAGCTGTTTATAATCTTTGCCGGCGAGAACACGCCACCTATCAGTAACAGTCCATTGTTATCAAAGCGGGGATCACCGATGCCGGACACTGCCATGGCGGAGCCCAGCCCGGTGAGCAATACCATACCCAGCAGGATGGCAGCATCCAGGTTGATCTTGCTCAGGCCTTTAAAATGATATACGTTGGCTTCCAGTACAAGGTCCTGGCAGCAGCAGACAATGAATACGGTGGCTATTTCTGTATTCCCACCTGTAAGCGTAGTGATGAGCAAACCATAACCTGCAAAAACAGTTAACCAGGCCGTTATGTATAACCACCATGCCAGTTTTGCTTTTAACTCCTGCCTGAACCATGTAAACGCCATTATTGGCAGGAGAAGCAATGCGTAGTAAGCTAGCGAAGAAAGATACTGTTGCCAGGTGGTAGCGAACCAGATGGCAGCCCAGATCACCACTACTCCGTATACCCAGGTGTCCCGTTTCATATTCATTTCATTGAAAATAAGCCCTGCGGGTGGGTTGAGCAAAAATAAATGCCAAAGGCGCTCATTCGGGTGATGAAGGTCTCAGATTTTCATTTGAACGTTTCATCATGCGCCTGCGTGCTTTGATCATTTTTACTTTCCGGCGGAGCATTGTACCGGTAGCTTGCCATTAAAAAAATGCTGGAGATACAACACCTGACCAAAACTTATTCCACCGGTGTGAAAGCGATGGACAACATCACCCTCAGCATTCCACGCGGCATGTTTGGCCTGCTGGGCCCTAACGGTGCAGGAAAGAGTACGCTGATGCGTACCATTGCCACCTTGCAATTGCCGGATAGCGGCACCATTACCTTTAACGGTGGGACAGTTGATAAAAAGCAACTGGGTTTTCTGCCGCAGGAATTCGGTGTGTACCCGGGCATCTCTGCGTATGATCTGTTGCAGCATATTGCTATTCTCAAAGGCATCCACAACAAAGGAGAACGCAGGGCGCAGATCTTATCCCTGCTGGAATTGACCAACTTATACAACGTGCGGCGCAAGGCCGTGAGCACTTATTCCGGCGGTATGAAACAGCGGTTTGGAATTGCACAGGCACTGCTTGGTAATCCTCAACTGATCATTGCAGATGAACCTACCGCAGGCCTGGACCCGGAGGAACGCAACCGCTTTCATAACCTGCTGGGCGAAATAGGTGAACAGGTTGTTGTGATCCTCTCCACGCATATTGTGGAAGATGTAAAAGAGCTTTGTCCGCGTATGGCTATACTGGGCCATGGCAAAGTGATACAGGAAGGGGTACCTGATGAGCTGATTGCATCGCTGAAAGGTAAAGTATGGAAGAAGACCATCGCAAAAATAGAACTACCTGTGTATGAAAAAGCTTATCCCGTTATCACAGCAAGGATGGTATCCGGGAGAACATTGCTGCATGTATATGCAGATGATGATCCCGGAGAAGGCTTCTCTCCTGCTGCCGCTTCTCTCGAAGATGTTTATTTCTCTGAACGTTATGGTTACGCCAAAACTGCTATCCCATGCTGATCTTATTTGAATGGACCTATCAATATAAAAGGAAACTGTTCCTCTTCGCTGTGCTGTTCTTTGGTGTGCTGGGATTCGCCGTCACACAAGGTAGTATTGGCGGGCCATTGGTATGGAACAACGGGCCTTATGCCATCCATTTTATACTATGCCTCGTAAGCATCACTGCCTTGTTTGCCATGACCATCCTCTGTGCCAGCGCGGTGCTGCGTGATAGTGAATACCGGATGCAGGAGATCATCTATGCTACCGGTATTAAAAAACACACTTATCTGGGTACGCGTTTTTCCGGGCTGATGATAGCGGGGTTGAGTATTTTACTGGCCAGTATCATTGGCATGATCATAGGCGGCATGGTGAAACCGGGCGGGCCGGTGCAGGTGTTGTATTATTTTCAGGCGTTGTGCCTGATAGGTATCCCTAACCTGCTCTTCAGCGCTGCCTGCCTGTTCATGATCGCTATCCTCTTCCGTAGCGTGGCGGCAGTATATACGGGTGGTGTGCTTTTGTATATCCTGTACTTTGTGGCTTCGCTGGCAGGTAATTCCCCGATGTTAGCGGGTGCCTCTCCTACGGGTACGGAGCATACCTTGCTGTATGCCTTAGCAGATCCCTTTGGCTTTGTGCCACTATTAGCACAAACCAAAAGCTGGACGGAGGTTGAGATGAATACGCTGACTATTGTGCCTGATCTTCATTTCATGGCCAACAGGGTGTTTTGGATGTTGGTTTCCCTGCTGCTGCTCACGTTCACTTATTTCCGTTTTACCTTTGCTTCTTTTTCTGCATCAGCAAAAGTCAGGAAGTTCGTTGTTTATAACCCTCCGGGTATTCCGTATGCAGCAGTTGCCGTAACTGAAAATAATTATTCGGTTCTTCTGGCATCCTGGCGGCTGGGCATCAAAAGCGTGCTGAAAAGTGTGCCGTTCCTGATCATGGTGCTGCTCTGGCTTTTCATGGTAGGCATGGAATTTTACCAGACCATCCTGAGAGGGATGTTTGGTATGCGCTTCATTCCCTACACCGGGGAAATAGCGGCGAAACTGCGGGAAACACATGTGTTAGTGCTCGTATTACTCTACTATGCTGCAGATATTATCTGGCGCGATAAGAATGCACGCATCCATGATCTGATAGATGCTACTGCAGCGCCACGCCGGGTATTGTTCCTCTCTAAATGCCTCACGATGATCACTATCGTGGTGGTGCTGGTCACGGTGAATATTGTGTGTTCTATCATCATGCAAACCACTGTGGGGTATACAAATTATGAACCGGGAGTTTACCTCTCCCTCTATTATTATAGCGGTGTTCCGATGATCATCTTCGGGATACTATTTCTGGCCGTACAACAGCGTGTCCCTAATAAATACATCGGCCTGGTACTATGTGCTATACTCTTGTACATCCTGCTGGAAGGAGATAACTTCGGACTTAAACATCCGCTGTGGCACTTTGTTACACCTTTCAAACTGCGGTATGATGCGCTGAACGGATGGGGCCATCATAAAGCGGCCTTCCATTGGTATATGCTGCTGGGTGTTTGTATTGCTTTACTGGTTGCGGGGATCTGGCGTTATGCTGCTGGTGCATTGGCGTTGCTCACAGCCGGTTATATTTTTTATCAGACACCGCGTTCAGATGAAAACTGGGGCAATGTATACCGCGAGAAGTACATGCGTTATTCCTCATTACCACAACCTGAAATAACAGCGGTTAAAACCTTCGTTGAATTATATCCTGCGGAGAAAAGGTATACTGTAAAAGGTACTTACCAATTGCTGAACAAGACTAGAACTACCATCCCTGAAATACTAACAGGTATTACTCCGGGCGTAAGCAGTATCACGATTTCCATCCCTGGTGCGCAATTACTGGCCAACGATGAATACTATAAAATGCAGCGGTTCAGGTTACAACAACCTTTGCAGCCGGGGGATTCTATTGAACTCTCTTTTGCCATAGAAACATCCACATCTGCCTTTACTGACTACAACCCGGAGAACTCCGTGCAGGAAAACAGTGCTTACATTGAGCTGGAAAAAAATGTCCCTTACATCGGTTATGCGCCTTCTCTCGGTTTAACGAAAGAGTATGATATAGAGCAGGATGACAGCACGCGGCATTATAGCTGGATACAATACGAAACTACCATCGGCACTGCGGTGGATCAGACTGCCCTGACTGTTGGCACATTGTTAAAAAAATGGGAACAGAACGGGCGGAAATATTTTCATTACAAAACAGAACAGCCTATTGCATTTATGTTTGCATTGGCTTCCGGTAAGTTCTTTTCAAAGCAGGTGAATGGGGTTGAAATTTATTATTATCATGAACAGAATGTGCCTGCTGTGTTAGCTTCTGCTTTGCAATCCCTTGCAACTTATAGTAAGATATTTAGTCCTTATCAATATAAAACCTTGCGTTTGGTAGAAATACCACATTACCCTGGTGCAGGCACTGCTTATCCGGGTATTGTATTCCTTCGGGAGAACTACATATTCGGTACTGATCTCAAGAAGATGGACTATGCCACTTCTGTTACCGCGCATGAAGTAGCACATCAATGGTGGGCTTACCAACTGGAACCGGTTGGTATACCCGGAAGTAAAGTGCTGACAGAAACACTCGCCAATTATTCCGAAGCCATCATGACGGAGCAGTTGCAAGGTAAAGACTGGCTCAGGGATTACCATCTCATTGAGCATAACGTTTACATCTCTTCCCGGGGTAATAAGGAAACACCTTTGAAAGACAGCCGCACGGAAGGTTATGTGCATTATCAGAAAGGAAGCATTGTGATGCAGGCGATGATGGTGGAAATAGGGACTGATACTATAAACGCGGCATTGCGGAGCTTGTTGAATATGCATACACGTGCTACCACCAATGATCTTCTCTCTGCCTTCTATGCGGCTGCCACGCCTTATCAAAAGGAATTGATACACCGCTGGTGGGAAACATTGTTCCTCTATGATTTCAGTTTAGGTAAAGCCAGTATGAAACAATTACCTTCCGGTGAATATGAAGTGATATTGCAGGTGAAGAGCAACGCACCCGGAGAAAAGCTGGGCATTGCATTGTATGATGCAGCCGGAAAGATAGTGTATGAAGGAGATCAAACGCGTATCATCGTAAAAGATAAACCCGCAAAGGTAGTGGTTGATCCGGATGTATTACGATTGGAGAAGAACCGGGAGGATAATATGAAGGTTTTAGAGTTATTTCAGTAATTCTTCTTTAGCCTCCTGAAGTGCAGCTATAAGATCATCGAAATAGATCTTTGTATCAGCTGGTTTTTCATAAAGCTCAATAATCATTTTATCATCTCCTTCTTCCTTTTGTATTAATGCAACATATTTACCATTAATAACAATTTCGGCCGTTAATTCTTTATAAGCAACCGGGCTTCCAATTACAATCCTGTAGTTCTTCATCATAATCCTCCTAATATCAGAAGAGCGCTAATTGCGCTCTTCTGTTTTATCTTTAATAATATCCAGTACAATATCCCACTGCTTCTCGTTATTCTGATAAGCAGTTTCCGTAGGAAAATTGCTGTGTTTTACTTTTAAACGGGTGCCCTCTTCTGTAGGTTCCAGTTCCATTCTTACTACCGTGTAATTCTCTGCCTGGTCCGGCACACCACTGAAGCTGCTGTAATAAGTATACTCAAACACTTTCTCTTCATCAAACACTTCAATCGTGCCTCTGTCTTCATAAGATTTACCTTCATACACTCCTACAAAACGGATCAGGCTGCCTACTTTCCATTCACTGATGGCATTGGTGCCAAACAGGTATTCTTTAATGCCTTCCGGAGTGGTGATAAAATTCCACACTTTGGAAACGGGAGCATTGATATCAAGCGCTTTGGTGACTACGAAATCCTGCAACATGGTGTTTAGTATTAATGAGGAATTACTTAGTACAAAAACCGCACCTTAATAAAATTCCGGTGCATATTCTACCTCCCCTGAAACCCCATCCAATGCCCCAGGGAACAACTCCATCCCCATAAAAAAATTATCCGGCACATCGAACGGTGCTGTTATATGCCACTTGGAAGCAGGCACAAATCCAAACTTCGGATAATAGTGCTCATGCCCCAATACGATCACGGCACCATATCCGGTCTCTGCCGCCTTTGAAAGACCTTCTCTGATCAGCAAACCGCCTATCCCCTGGTTTTGAAAAGCCGGCAGTACTGAAATGGGTGCAAGCGCCAGCGCATGCACATCCCTTTTATCAATCTTAATTTCTGTAAAAAGGATATGCCCTACAATGTGGTCCTCAATAATAGCTACGAGTGAAAGGGCTGGAATATAGGCAGGGCTTATGCGTAAACGATCTACCAGAATCGCTTCCTCTTCCCGTTTAAATGCCAGCTTGTGAACTTCAAAAACAAATTTTCGGTCAACTTTCGTTTCCTGTTGTACAGTAATGACGTTAGGTTTCATTTAAAATAATTTACCTGGGATTTCCCGTTTAATATGTATATCTGTAAGAATGGGGGGTAACCCTCTCCATGTTAAAGTGAAAGGCGAGCCGTTAGAAGCAGGCAGAGAGGGTATGTCAGGCAATGTCCATGAAATGCAAATATAACAACAAATCTGGCTATTTTTGCGCCATGCAAAATTCCTTTCAGCATAAAACGGTTGTGATCACCGGCGCTACGTCCGGCATTGGCAAGGCTTTGGCTATTGCATTCTTACAGGCCGGCGCCAATGTAGCGGTATGCGGCCGCAAGCAGGATACCCTGGATGCCCTTCAGCAGGAACTCAATACACCTGCCCTGCATACCTTCCCGGCTGATGTAAGTAAAGAAGCAGATTGTAAAGCCTTCATTGAAAGCGCACTGGCAAAGTTCGGGAAGATAGATGTGCTGATCAATAATGCAGGTATCAGCATGCGCGCTTTGTTCCATGATGCTGAAGTGGAAGTGCTGAAAACACTGGTGGATATTAATTTCTGGGGAACGGTGTATTGTACTAAATATGCTTTCCCTTCTATCTTAGCGAATAAAGGTACAGTGGCCGGCATCTCCTCCATAGCAGGTTACAGGGGTTTACCCGGCAGAACAGGTTATTCCGCCTCCAAGTTTGCCATGCAGGGATTCCTCGAAGCTTTACGCACAGAGAACTTACATACAGGCGTTAATGTGATGTGGATCTGCCCGGGCTTTACATCCTCCAATATCCGTAATACGGCGCTTGATAAAAGCGGGTTGTCCCAAAAAGAAACACCTTTAAATGAGGACCAGCTGATGAGTGCGGAGACTGTAGCACAGCATACGCTCAAGGCTATATTAAAACGCAAACGCAGCCTGGTGCTTACTTCTCAGGGTAAGATCACGGTACTGCTGAGCAAGCTTTTCCCTGGCCTTGCAGATAAGCTGGTGTTCAATCACTTTAAAAAGGAACCGGGCTCCCCTTTAAAAAGTGTATAATTTTTACTTTCCACATTCTCCTACTCTCAGTGAAAATGACTTTCTTTGCACAGGATTTGCAATACCCTTGTGGGTTTTAGCGCCCAAACTATAACATGCCCATTATCACACTAACATCCGATATCGGTTTGCAGGATTACCTCGCAGGCGCCATTAAGGGCCTGCTGCTGCAACACTGTGCGGATGCTCAGGTGGTGGACATCTCTCATCACATCTCTCCCTTCAACCTGCCGCAGGCCACTTATATCTGCCGCAGCGCTTTTAAATATTTCCCGGAAGGCACCTTTCACCTGGTACTGAACAACCTGTTTGACCGTAAAGCGGATTACCTGTTGATGGCCCGCCACAACAACCAGTTCATCTGCTGTGCGGATAACGGCATCGTTACCATGATAGCCGGGGAAAAACCGGCCGAAGTAGTACGCCTGCCCCTGATACCCGGCGAAAGCAAACACACGCTAAACATGGTGAAGGTAATGGCCCTGGCCATTGCTCAAATGATGAAGGGCGTTTCTATGGAACAGGTAGGCCCTGCCGCCGCAACGCTGGTGGAAAAGAACAACCTGCAGCCACTCACCGGAGAAGATTATATTGAAGGGCAGATCATTCACATCGACAACTTTGAGAACGTGGTGGTGAACATCACCCGGGAACAATTCATAGCCCAGCAGCAAGGGCGCAAATTCGCCATCTTCTTCCGCAGGGATGAAATGATCACCCAGATCAGTGAAACCTATGCAGATGTGGCGGAAGGACAGAAACTGGCGCTCTTTAACGCCGCAGGGTATCTCGAAATAGCCGTGAACAAGGGAAATGCCGCCGGGCTTTTTGGCCTGCAGGGCTTCCGGAGGGACCAGCTGCAACAGGGCGTTTACCAGCAGCTGTCCTTTTACCAAACCGTGAAAATCATCTTTGAACAATGATCCGGATCGTGAAACTGACCTTCGACCCCGCACAAACGGCTGCCTTTGAACTGCTTTTTGCTGAGCGCCAGGCAGATATCCGCCATTTTCCCGGTTGTACCCACCTGGAACTCTGGAAAGACAAAACCCATATCGGGGTATATTTCACCTACAGCCACTGGGAAAACATCGAGGCGCTGGACGTATACCGGCACTCTGAGATGTTTGCGGACATCTGGACGGCCATCAAAGGCTGGTTTACCGGAAAACCGGAAGCCTGGAGCCTGGAAAACAGAACTCCGTAACACCCTGATTTACTGTCGTCTCTCCCAAAGGCCCTCATCTATCCAATTGTTAAAATATTTATAAAAAGTTAAAACTGTTGTTCACATTAGCTTAATTGGTTACTTTTTCTATTTTTGTCGGAATTATCTAAAACAACCTTATGAATTTTAACCGGATTAATAACATAACAGGCTGGATCGTGTGTTTTATTGCCTGCTGTGTATATTTAATGACCATGGAAGCCACGGGAAGCCTGTGGGATTGCGGCGAGTTCATTTCCGCGGCCTATAGGGTACAGGTACCTCACCCTCCGGGAGCTCCTTTATTCGTATTGCTGGGCAGGCTCTTTACCCTTCCCTTCTCTCCTTCTGAAGCAGCCCTGGGTGTAAATACCATGAGCGCCCTGGCCAGTGGTTTCACCATCCTGTTCTTATTCTGGACCATTACCCACTTTGCACGCCGCATGTTCTCCAAAACAGGAGAAGAACTCACCAACCAGCAAATGCTGGCTGTAATGGGCGCCGGCGTAGTAGGTGGTTTGGCATATACTTTCTCTGATTCTTTCTGGTTCTCCGCCGTGGAAGGTGAGGTGTACGCATTTTCCTCCCTCTTCACCGCCCTTGTATTCTGGGCCATGCTCAAATGGGAACATGAGGCAGATACGAAGTACGGCGACCGCTGGATCGTTTTCATCGCTTATATGATGGGCCTTTCCATCGGGGTGCACTTACTGAACCTCCTCACCATCCCCGCCATGGTGATGATCTATTACTACAAACGCAGTAAAAACCCTACCAATGCCGGTACTTTCTGGGCATTTGTATTAGGTTGCGTACTCACCGGTATGGTACAGAAGTTCATTATCCAAGATACCATCAAGGCATCCGGTATGATGGACGTGTTCTTTGTGAACAGCCTGAGCATGCCTTTCTTCTCCGGTTTCGCTTTCTATTTTATAGCCATCATTGCTTTGCTGATATTCAGCTACTACAAACCTAAGTATGGATGGTATGGCCCGCTGATCCTCGTGAGCTCCGTTATCGTGATCCCTGCATTTGCAGGCGGAGATAACGCTACCCTGATGATCTTCCGCATAGTTGTGGCTGCTGGTGTATTGCTCGTTCCTTACCTCATCAAACTGTTCGGTATTGAACTGAATGAACAGAAACTGCGGCACTTTTCACAGCTGGCCAATTCCTGCATCCTGTTCCTGCTGATGGGTTATTCCACTTACGTAACCACTATGGTGCGCTCTTCTGCCAACCCTTCCGTGGATATGTACAATGTGGACAACCCGGTTTCCCTGGTAGGTTATCTCGGTCGTGAGCAATATGGCGACTTCCCATTAGTGTACGGCCAGGTGTTCACCGCCCGCCCTGAATCTTATGAGGAACAAGGCAACCTGTATGCCCGTGGCAATAAAGAATATGTTGTTGTTGGTAAAAAACAGGTACCGGTATATGCCGCCAAAGATAAAATGCTGTTCCCCCGTGTATGGGATGCCAGCAATGACCAGGGCCATGCCGATTATTACAAGGCATTCCTGGGATTGAAAGATGGTGAAGCACCTACTTTCGGAGACAACGTTTACTTCTTCTTAAAATACCAGGTAAGCTTCATGTACCTGCGTTACTTTGGCTGGAACTTCATTGGTAAACAAAATGATGTACAGGGTTTTGGTAATCCCCGTGATGGTAATACCATCTCCGGTGTAGCCCCCATAGATAATGTATTATATGGAGACCAGTCTGAAATGCCAGACAGCCTCAAGAACAATAAAGCACATAATACCTTCTTCTTCCTCCCGCTTATCCTGGGGCTGTTCGGATTCTTCTTCCATTATAACCGCCACAGAAGGGATGCCATCATTGTAGGGCTGCTCTTCCTCTTCACAGGTTTAGCGATCGTAGTATACCTCAACCAGGCTGGTAACCAGCCGCGTGAACGGGATTACGCCTTTGTGGGCTCCTTCTACGCGTTTGCTATCTGGATCGGTTTAGGTGTATTGAGCATCTATAACTTCATTGCCAAGAAACAAAAAGCTATTGCCGCACCGGTTGCCATTGGTCTGAGCCTCGTTGGGGTGCCATTACTGATGGCGCAGCAGGGATGGGATGATCACGATCGTTCCAAGAAAGTGATTGCCCGCGACGTAGCCCGTGATTACCTGGAATCCTGCGATAAAAATGCCATCCTCTTCACAGTGGGTGATAACGATACTTACCCGCTCTGGTATGCACAAGAGGTGGAAGGCATCCGGCCGGACATCCGCGTGATCAACCTAAGCCTCTTAGGGGTTGACTGGTACATTGATCAGCAACGCAAAGCGGTGAACCAAAGCCCGGGTATTGACATGATCCTTGGCCCTGAGAAATACCGTGGAGAAAATCGTAACTACGTGATGTACTATGATAATGGTAAGATCCCGCAGAACAGTTTCTTCAACCTGAAAGAAGTACTCCAGTTTGTTGGAGAAGATAACGAAGGTGCCAAGATACCTTTACAGAATGGCGAAAGAGTGAACTACCTCCCTACACAGAACTTCTTTGTACCGGTAGATGTACAGGAAGTGGTGAAAAATGGTACGGTGGATATCCAGGATAGCGGCCGCATCATGCCACAGATGCCGATCGTAATACCTAAGCAAAAAACGGCGGTCTTCAAGAATGACCTCGCCGTATATGATATTATTGCAGCCAACGCCTTTAAACGGCCTATCTATTTCACCAGTCCGGTTGATCTTGGATTCAATGAATTCCTGCAGGTGGAAGGGCTTACCTATCGCCTGGTGCCTACACGCAGATTACCTTCTGATGAAATGCTGCCGGGTCTGAATGACCAGGTGCAAACCCGCAAGATGTACACTAACCTCATGGAGAAATTCGTGTATGGCAGTGTGGACATTGCTGGTGTTTACTTTGATGAACCTAACCGCCGTATGCTGCAAAGCGTTCGGAATGCTTATACCAAACTGGGTGTTGCATTGGTGAAAGAAGGTAAGAAAGAGAAAGCGCTGGAAGTATTAGATAGACAGGATTCTGTATTCCTGCCAGGTAATATGCCTTATGCTATGACCTCTCCGGGTAATATGCATAACCTCTGGAGCATGGAAATAGTATATGCTTATTATATAGCCGGCAATTCTCAGAAAGCAGATAAGATCTCTGCCGAGCTTACCAAAGACCTTGAGCAACAGATGCGTTACTACCGCAGCCTACCTGCAAGGCTCTTTACAAATGACCTGCAGGATGATTCCCGCCGCGCAGAGCAGTTCTTAATGATGCTGAAACAATTCAAAGTTGATTTCAGTGGCGCTAAGGATTCGCTGAAGCAGCAGGAAGGTAACCTGCAGATCAGTACGGTGCCTGATACGAGTAAGAAATAGATAAAAAAAGCCCCTCAGCTAAAAACTGAGGGGCTTTTTTTATTACAGGAATTAATGCTGTAAAATTTATGATTTTCACTATTTTAGTATCCAATATGTAATAACCCGTATACGATATACCTATGCATTCTTCTTGTTTACCCAAGTCCCTTCTTCTTGCCTGCTTTTTTATGATAGCACAAGTCGGTTTTGCCCAAAAAAAGCAGCAAAAGCAACAGCAGCTAATGATGACGCCACCTGTCGACGACCAGGAATTGAACTTTAACAGCAAATCCATATTGCCTGCTCCTTCTGAGGCGGCTGCCATCAACAAAGGAGGAGATGTAAGTGTAAATTTGTCTGTTGGCGCGCCTACCGTGATGATCCCGATAGCTAATGTGGCCTCCCGTTTCATCTCCTTTCCGGTTTCCCTGAACTATAGTTCAAACGGCATCCGTGTAAATGAACTGGCTTCCAACACAGGGCTGGGCTGGAGCTTAAACTGCGGAGGAGCTGTTACAAGAACTACTTTAGGATTACCGGATGAAGAGCGTTCTCAGTATAACAACGGTGTTAACAATTTCAATAAACCATATCTGGATCCAACTGAGCGGGCTACCATCACCTATCTCCGATGTGGATGCTCAGGGAAACAGGGGCCACAAAAGCACAAATAACTATAACCAAAGAGCTTCTCCGGGGAAAAAATATGAGGAAGAAGATGCTAAAAAAGCAGCACAGGCAGCAGCAAAGAAAAAGAACTAAAAATGTAAGGTATGGGAATACAAATAATTGATGGGTTCAGGGTAATCCCTTCGGAAAAAGGGTTAGCATTAGCTATTGAATCGGATAGAATAGAAGAGTGCATGAAATATGCTTTGGACAATGAAATATCAAGGGTTTTTATGCATAGTTATGATGGATATAAACTTGATAACGTGAACTTTTTGAAGGCATATGATTTTATTACAGAAATATCAATTACAGACGACTTAATTGAAATATCAGGTGTTCATTATTTAACTAATTTAAAATATTTGTCCCTTTCCAATGGGAAGCAGCCTGTTGATCTATCTAAATTCAAATACCTGGAAGAAGGCTCTATTGACTGGAATAACAAAATTACAGGACTGGATAGTTTGAATCAGATAAAACGCCTGAGTATATGGAAGTTTAAGCCAAAGTCAAAAGATTTTACAGTGATTGCCGGATGTAAGGCATTAGAATATCTTCATATCACTGAGTCTAATATTGAATCTTTTAAAGGGATTGAAACGCTGCAATCGTTGAATCATTTTGAAGGTCATTATTTATCAAAACTGGAAAATCTGGAAGGATTGGAATCGTTATCATCCCACCTTAAAGTAGTTGTTTTTGATTATTGCAGGAAATTAGTTAATTATGAATCCGTGTTAGCCAAACTTAAGAAGTTAGAGAAATTGATCTTAGGTGACTGTGGACCGATGGCTTCAATAAAGTTCATTCAGGAGTTAAAAAATTTGAAGTTCTTCAGTTTTGTGAATACAAATGTTGTGGATGGAAATATAACTCCGGTATTAAAGCTGGAATATGTTGGTTTTGATAATAAACGACATTATACACACAAGTGGGAGGACATTAAACAATAACTGGCCAATTCCTACAAGCTGGAATGGGGCATTTGATCATGTTAAATTAAAATCTTACGTTATTGAGACATCTTCAACCGGAAGCAAGATTAAGATACTCGCTGAAAAAGTGGAAATCTTTTCATTGTAGTGCTTCAGGTAAGTATTATAAAAATAGGCCCCCCGCAAGCGGGAGCCCTATTTCCATCGAACATTTCCATCCTGTTATTTCCTTACCTGATAATCCTTCATTTCCATCCTGTTACTTCATTACCGAATAACTCTCCGGTACCAACATGAATTGTATCGCATTCCTTCCTGTTAAATAGAGACTGGCATTCATTAACGCAGCAGGTGTTGCTTCCTTAATGAATGCCAGTTTCCTGGGCAATGAATACCAACGATTAAAGGAAAAGGAACCCGGTAGCGGGCAGAATCCAGATCGCCCTAAGGCGTATCTCAATTTTGTATTATTCGATGATGATCTTAAATTAGTAGAGGAGAATAGCGGGGTTAAGCAGGTAAAAGCAGAGCCGGATCAGTTACAAACGCTGGCACAGGATAGAATGGTAGTGAAGAAGAGCGGGTTTCTGTATGTGTACACCAGTAATGAAACGGAGCAGGATGTTTATTTTGATAATGTTACTTTGCTGCATACCCCGGGGGCATTGCTGGAGGAGACGCATTATTATCCGTTTGGGTTGACGATGGCGGGGATTTCATCGAAGGCAGTAGGTTCGCTGGAGAACAAGTATCTCTACAACGGAAAGGAACTGCAGCATAATGAGTTCTCAGATGGTTCGGGTTTAGAATTTTACGATTATGGAGCGAGGATGTATGATGCACAGATCGGCAGATGGCATGTGGTGGATCCATTGGCAGATCAAATGAGGAGTCATTCACCATTTAATTATGCATTTGATAACCCTATCAGGTTTATTGATCCTGATGGAATGGGGCCAGAAGACTGGGTAAAAGATAAGAATGGGAAATATTCCTGGTTGGATAATGTGACATCAGCCCAAAATACTCCTAAGGGATCCACATATGTGGGAGCTAATAATAAGGATATATTAGCCGATCTGGGTCTTCATTTAGGGTTCGCTGAAAAATCGACTAATACTATTGGATTCATTGCCGGTGATGTTGAAGAAGGGAAATATGTTACTAATACGACGGTAAATCTTCGTGTGAAAAGTGAAGCATCTGTTTCTGCTATAGTGAGCGAAAACCCTTCTGAGGCAACTA
The DNA here is from genome assembly GCF_009647655.1 of Chitinophaga sp. SYP-B3965. Taxonomy (GTDB): domain Bacteria; phylum Bacteroidota; class Bacteroidia; order Chitinophagales; family Chitinophagaceae; genus Chitinophaga. The sequence goes on from NZ_WJFD01000001.1 coordinate 1,780,752, forward strand.
CTGATAATAAAAGCGGTAAAAAATTTGAAGGGGTGGCTATTGGAGGAACTGCGATTGTAAAAGACCCGGTAGCAGACGGTAATGTTACTCTAATTGCTGAGATCAGCGCGAATTATGGTGGGAAGACTTATTCCAGCCCTCTTTCGAAACCTCAGGGTGAATTCTTTTATGAAACAGGAACAAAGCTCCTTCTGGGAGCAACAACTATTCCTGCATCAGATCTGAATTCATCAAAAAGTCTGACAAATGTGAAAATAAATGGGAGCTTCTGGGTTGAGAACTCTTCAAATCTGACGACGCCAGTGGTGACCCATCCGCTCTTTCCAACAGCTAAAACATTTAATCACAAATGGACCGTTGATAAAAAATAATTTTATGAGATCGCATCTGTTTCTTTTTGCTTTGATGTTTAGTAAAATATGTGTGAGTTGCCAGGGGGTCAACAAGTCCGACAGCAGTAATTGTCAAAAGCTTTATAAAGAGGCCAATAACAAATTGAATGAATATTATCAATTTGCTGATCAGAAAAAGCTGGATACAGTTTTATCTATTATTGATGAAAATATTAATGCCTGCCCGGAGTACGAAGTCAAAATGGTTAATTTGAAGGTCCGGTCCCTAACCTTGCTAAAGACCTATGATCGTGGATATAAATTCATTGATTCTCTTGATGAAGCAAAATTTGATAAGTCATATAAAAAGAAATTCTACCTTGCAAATTTTAAGGTAATGGCATTGGAAAGCGCGGGAGATTCTGCAGGTATTTATAAACAATACAAAAAGATCATTCATGAGATCTCCGAATATGTAGCAGGGAATCCATCAGACAAAGACGCTATTGCTGATCTCTTCTTTACAAAAGTTAAAATAGAAAGCAAACCTGAAGTTTTGAGGGACCTGGAGTTAATGCGTCAAAAGAACAGTATTGATAGCAATTTCTTTGATGGATTGAAAACTGCCATATTCGAGAATGAAAGTGTATCAAATGCTATTCAAAAGTAATGAGATGATGACCCGGTGAAGTTAAAAGCAAAGCCGGATCAGTTACAAACGCTGGCACAGGATAGAATGGTGGTAAAGAAGAGCGGGTTCCTGTATGTGTACACCAGTAATGAAACAGAGCAGGATGTTTAGCCAGGTGCAAAGCCTACTATCATACCACGGCAAAACTAAGATGACTCATGAAAGATATGTATAAACGATTTTGGTTCGAGTTTACAATAGACTCTGCATTTAACTACCCCCTGGAATAGGATTTGGTTGTGGAGTAACCGCATTTGATTATGATGATGCAATTAAAATTTTAGATGAAAAAATATTCACTTTAATTAGTCGCCCTCCTTTCAAAAGGGTGATTGAAGGTGTAGATATAAGTATGCTTGACCAAGGGCATGTAATCCCAAGCATGAGTCCTCCGATATATCGCGGTGTTTGGTTCCCATTAGGGTATGATTAAAAAATCATTGTACCCATTAGCTAGAATGCTGATTAAGTTGAAATAGGATGGAAGTATAAAAGCAACTCTTGTGTGAGTTAAATATAATAAAGCCTGGCAAATTGTACTTCCCCTAAATAATTAAACACTATTTGAGGGGATTTTTATGGATAAAAGAATCAAATACAGTTTTGATGAGCAGCAAATATAAATTCGGGAATACGGGCAAATAAAAGATAATGATATGTATGAAATAATTCCTTTTAAAAGTGTAGGACCATTTGAGTTTAAAAAAAGCATTGATAACTATCTTAGTACATATGATATGGTATTTACTCCAAAAACTTCAGAAGATGATTGGAATACTTATAGTTACAAAGATGGCGCGCTGGATATTTATACGGGTGATGATCTGATTATTACATCTATTGCTTGTAGAGGAGACTGCTTTATGAAGGGAGAGATATTAACCGGGATGAATATTAATAGTTTCTTTTCAAAATTTGAGATAGATAAGAATAAAATTAAAATGGAAAAGGTTGCTTTTTTTGATGAGAGAGAAGAAGATGTTTATGACATTGATGATTGGGGATTACAATTATGGGTGGATAAATTTGATGAAATTATTACAGTTTTTGCTGCGGATTAACCCAGGCTGGCGCAAATGATTTTCATATATCCAGAAATAAGTATTTTATTTTCAAAATCAGGTGAAGGGATGAAAGTAATTAGTAAAGCCTGCTGATGATTGATAATTAATGTGCAAATCATAAACAACTAATTCAATTTATTAAAAATCCTCCTATACCCCCATTTCATAACATCCCAAAGGATTGACAATTAAATTATTAAGCTTACTTTAGTTATTGCCCCCAATAAATTATACCTCATGAAATGCAATAGCTTAATAATAGCACTGTCAATGTTCGCCTTCTCTGCATCCATGGCACAGGCAGGCCGTACCACGAGTACCGACTCTCTTGGTAACCGCTACTCCGGCATGATGAAAAACAATCAAAAAAATGGCACGGGTGAACTCACTTATACTAATGGCAACAGGTATGAAGGGGAATTTAAAAATGATCTGAAAGAGGGACAGGGAAAGATGATATTTCAGAACGGAAGAGTGGTATCAGGCATATGGAAAGCAGATTATTTTTTCGCAGGCACAGACAGGGCGCCCGGACAAGACAGTGCCTGGTTTGTAGCGGATTATACGGATGGGAAAAGGGAACCGGTAGTACTGTTCATTACCAAAGAGAACATCAGGCAGTCCATTGTGGTTATTGGTGATTCTGCGCAAACAACGGAAGTACAGGATGCGCTTATCGCTAAAAAGCAATCCTTCACACAGGTGAGGTTAAATGAATACAAAAATGAACTGGACACGCAAAAAGTGGTCCTTTTTAAAAACCCTGTAAAGTTTTATGAAAAGGGAAGTCTGGTTTATTATGATGCCTTTCGCTTTACACCTACCAAAGAGGGGATGCTATTCTGGTCCTTCAATAATATTAAAAAGCAGAAGTCCTGGTTTATAATTACGGATAAAGAAGGAAGATACTTTACAGATTACAAAGATCCGGCATCACCCCGATTTCCCAATTTCCTGACAAATAATGAAAAAGGCCTGATCTACCAGCAATCCCACAAGCCACTGGTTCCGGGCAAAGAGTACCTGATCTGGTTCAGTACAGATCCGGAAAATATCAAACCCAATGGACCGGGTATCAATTTCAATATAACCCTCAACATCGTTAATGAGGAAACAGGGAGGAAAGGGCTTAAAAACTTCTTCGAACCTAAAAACCTCTATACTCTGTTCCCATTGAAAGAAAAAGGCAGCAATGCCTACCTGGCTGCCTTTAAACACATACAGGCATTAAGTGCAGATCCTGCCTCCCCTATCTATTACCCTAATCTTGCAAAACGTTTTATCCATTATGATCCTGAGCTAACAGACACTGAAATGGTGGGATTACTGGTTGGGTTTTCCAATACACAGGGATTTGTGGATCATCCGAACTATAGTGATTCATTGAAGATGATAGTGGCAATGGTTGATGCCGGCCAATGGGCTGAAGCAAAGAAAACAGGGGAACAACTGACGGAAGTATATCCTGTTTATTTGTCGCTTTTGGAACAAATGTTTGACATTTATAAACAACTAAATATGGAAGAAGAGAAAACGAATTGTGCAAAGAAAATAATGCGGATCATTGATGCCATGTCCTGTACCGGCGATGGTACTGCTGAAAATCCCATCTTTCAGCTGGAGGGTGCTGATGATGGATATTACCTGTCCTTTAAAAAACTAAGGTCTCTCCGAAATAATGGATCAGTAGATGTTGCTGCAGGATTAACTAATGGGATGAGATTAAATTTGATAAAATGCGTTGATAAGGATGAATATAAAAGGGACATCTATTTCTTTGTTGATCACCTGGTAGCAAGGAATCGTTTTTATGGATCGCAAAAATAAAGCCCCCGCAAAGCGGAGGCCGTATTTCCATCGAACATTTCCAACCTATTATTTCCTTACCTGATAATCCTTCATTTCCATCCTGTTACTTCATTACCGAATAACTCTCCGGTACCAACATGAATTGTATCGCATTCCTTCCTGTTAAATAGAGACTGGCGGCTTCTTTTAACGCAGCAGGGGTTACTTCATTAATTGTTGCTGTAGTCCTCGTTACTTCCAGTACATCTTCTCCATTTTCTTCCTGGCCGCAGAGGTAGTTCAGCCAGAAATTGTTATCCTGCAATGCTAATTCTACATTTTTTGTATACGCCGCTTTGAACTTCTGCACATCATCCGGTGATACACCCTCCGATCCCAATTTCGCCATCTCCTCTTTCACGATCGTTACCAGGTGATCTATGTTGCGTGGCGCGCAGCCAAAGGCTACTACATAGGCATATCTGTTCTTCGGCAGCTTATTGTACATAAACTGCACAGCAGGGCTGTATACCTCTCCTTCTGACTCTCTCAGGCGTTCCAGCAATTTGATCTGTAAGATCTGGCTCAGTGCATTCATGCGGGTGTTATTGGCCGGACTATAGGTATAATCTCCGCTAAATACCAGTCGCACCATGGCTTTATCTTCTGTTCCCCCTCTTACCATCTTCACCAGCTGACCGGCAGGAATATGCACGCCCAGGTCACGGGGTTTCTCTTTCCTGTTCAGGGAAGGTAAAGACCCAAGGTATTGTTCCAGCAAAGGTTCAATAGTGGCTATATCAAAGTTGCCGGTAAATACGAAGGTGAAACCGGAAGCATCGGCAAAACGTTGTTTGTAGAGATCAAACGAGCGGTCCAGCGTGATCATGCTCAGTTTGATGAGCGTGGGCGGACTGTTCCTGTAATTATAATTGCTCATGGCGTAGGCCATGGTATCATTGAACGCGTTGTTGGGATCCGCATACCTGTTGCGGATAGCTTCCTTCGAATTATTGATAATAGAAGTATACAACGCGCTGTCTTTCCGGGGTTGGGTAAACCGGAGGTATACCATTTGCAGCGCTGTTTCAAGATCGTCTATGGTAGTAGCACCATTAACGCTTTGTGAGCGGGGATTGATGAATGTGCTCACCGCTACCTGTTTTCCGTTGAGCGCTTTGGTAAGCTGCACAGGGTCCAGGCGGCCCAGGCCAAAGCTTTCTACCAGCCTGTCCACACCGGAAATGGCATCGAACTCGTCATCTTCCAATACAGAACTTCCTCCTGCGCTGAAACCGCGGAACTTTATCTCATCGTTCTTAAACGTGGTGGGTTTCAGGATCACGGTGAGGCCGTTGCTCAGTACTAACCTGGTGGTGCCGATAGCGGGTGTTTCACTCCTGGAGATCACTTTTCCGGGTGTGGGTTTCACCGGCATGAGGGCCAGGTCTTCCACTACATCCTGGTAAGCTGCCAGGTCTGCTTTTTGCGCTTTGTTGAACCAGGTAATTACAGTGGCACTGTCCGGCAGGGTGGTTTTTACTTTTTCAGGTCCCATCACCAGGATGTCCCGGTTGGTATCTGAAATGTATTTCTCCGCTACGGCCTTTATATCTGCTAATGTGATATCCTTAATTTGACCCAAAGAAAATTTGTGTTCCCATTCAATGCCGGGCGCTGCTTCTCCTATTAAAAAATTACGCTGATATTCTTCTACCATGCTCACGGAAGAAGTTTTGCTCTTTTCTTTCAGCGATCTTTCCATGGTACGCAGATATTGTTCTTTTGCGCGATCCAGTTCTGTTTGCGTAAAGCCGAAACGTTTCACTTTTTCCAGCACTTCCCATGTTTGCGCAAATGCATATTGCAACTGCCCTTCTTTGGCGGTTACTTCAAACGTCAGCGCATGCAGGCCTCCCTGTAAAGATTGTACTCCCGTGGAAGCATTGCTGAAACTTGCATTTGTTTTACGGGTAAGTTCTGCATAACGTCTTGATCCCAGCATTTGCACGAACAGGTTTGTCTTTATGCTCTCCAGGTAATCCGCCTCCGTACGGAGGGACGGTGATCTGTACTTTAAAAACACCTGCATGGAAGTGGTAGATACTTCCGGGTCTGTTACCACCAGGAACTGGTTCTTTCCTGTAAGTGGAATCGTATAATCCGGGCGTTCCCGCTGGCCTGCAGGGTTCTTCAGATCGGCAAAATGTTTCTTCACCATTTTCTCCACCTCTTTCACATCTATATCCCCTACTATGATCAGCGCCTGCAGGTCAGGACGGTACCAGTCCTGGTGAAAGCGTTTGATAGTGGCCTGGTTGAAATTTTTGAGGATCTCGTCCAGGCCAATTGGCAAACGCTCTGCATAACGGGAATTATTAAATAACATGGGCAGATAACGGCGCATCATACGGTCTTTCGCACCTTTTGTCAATCTTTCTTCTTCCAGTATGATGCCCCGTTCTTTTTCAATTTCGGCTGGGTCCAAAGTGGCTTCCTGCGCCCAGTCTCGCATGATCTGCACGGCGCTCTTCACCATGGCAGGATCTTCCGTAGGAATGGGTAGCTTGTATACCGTTTCATCAAAGAAGGTATATGCATTCAGGTCTGCACCAAAACTTACGCCTGCTTTCTGCAGGTAGTCCACCAGTTTATTTTTGGGAAAATGTTTGGTGCCGTTGAAGTTCATGTGCTCGAGGAAATGCGCCAGTCCACGCTGGTCGTCATCTTCCAGGATAGAGCCTGCTTTATTCACGAGGTAAAAACTGGCGCGGCCTTTCGGCTCCTGGTTGTGCCGGATATAATAGGTAAAACCATTGGCCAGTTTGCCCTGCTTTACGGCAGGATCCAGGGGGATGTTCTGGGCAGCAGCCGTATGCCATAGCAATACGGTTGCGCCCAAACCTATCCATTGTTTGATATTGTTCACTGTTTATATAATTTTTAATCAGGAAAGATCTCACCCAGCTTTTGCTCTAATGCTGCACCTCTCAAACTTCTTCCAATGATCTTACCATCCGGATCAATGAGGAAATTGAGCGGTATGCCCTGGATGCCATATAATTTCACTACTTCACTTTTCCAGTATTTGAGATCAGAGATCTGCGGCCATGTCAGCCCATCGTCCTTGATGGCTTTCATCCATTTCTCTTTAGCGCCTTCAGCATCCAGCGATACACCCAGGATCTCAAATTTTTCACCTTTATACTTTTCGTAGGCTTTCACCAGAGTGGGGTTCTCTGCACGGCAGGGACCGCACCAGCTGGCCCAGAAATCTATCAGTACATATTTACCGCGGAAGGAAGAGAGGCTGATGGAATTATCGTTAGGGTCCTTCATGGTGAAATCAGGCGCCATTTTATCAATGGCTACAGTGGTCTCGAAGGTTTCTGCATTTTTGATCCGTGCCTGCAGGTCTTTCACACCGGGCATTACTTTGAAAGAGTCCGGCAACAATTCAATGATCGGATTGAGCTTAGCACCTACCAGTTGGCCCATGTTCTGCACGTATGAATTAAATGCAAAAGCCAGGATCTTTGTGGAAGGATTATTCCGGATGTAATCGCCATACACTTCATCATTCCAGTTTTTGTTGAGCGTGGCTATCTCTTCATCTATAGCCGGGTCTGTTTTACCATTCCCCAGCATGTCCAGGTCCTGCTGTTTTTTCTTCAGCGCGTTTATTTTTGCGTTATAGGCTGTATTGATGGCCAGCAGTTTATGGTATTCAATGTTTTCCGGAGAGCCGGTGAAAGTAGCATTCGAAAAAGTGTTCTTATGCGTAATGGAAAAATTCTCTGTACCACCCAGGAAAACAGGCACCATATTTTTAGCATCAGGCATACCATTCAGGTTGCCGGCCTTTAATACCACATCCACATTGGCTGAAGCAGCAATAGATAACTTATAGGTATTTCCTGTTACATCCACTACATCTGTTTTATAACCTTTGCTGCTCCAGTAAGAGACCTGTACGGAAGAAGCTTTTACATTCTCCAGGTGGCCGGTGATCGTAAAGTTGACATCCTGCGCATGGAGTGTGCAAGCCGTAGTGACCAAGAGTAAGGTCAGCATAACTTTATTCATATTCCTATTTTTATCCGGTTAATTAAATATTGATGTCATCATATCTGTGAGCGATGTGCCGCTCAGGTTTTTGGCAATGATCTTTCCATTAGGCGCAATCAGTACGTTGTGTAATGGATAGGTGGAAGCAGTGTAGCCGAACAGTTGTGCTACTTCATTCGCTGCGCCTCTACCGTCTGACAGGTGTGCACCGGGTATTTTGGCTTGCCCCAGTGCCTGCAACCAGGTATCCCTGTTTTCATCCAGCGATACAGTGATCAGTGCCAGGCCTTTGTCTTTATAATCGTTAAACGCTCTTTGTATATAAGGAAGGAATCCTGTATAAAAGCCCTGATCCGAAGTTTTCCAGAAAGAGACCAGCACATATTTCCCTTTGAAAGAAGACAAGCTCACCGGATCACCGTTGTTATCCAGCTGCGTGAAGTCCGGTACTTTATGGCCCAATGCAGATTTCAGTTCCGTATCCAATAACTCAGCTGCTTTCATACCGGCAGGGCTGGCTTTGAGATGTTCCGGCAGGCGGTTATAAACCGTGGCCAGGCTATCCACATACCCGGCAGGGCTGGTACTCATTTTCAGGTCCCTGCAGAGCAGGTAGGCAGTTACGGGAGATGCAGGATGTTTCTTCATAAAATCCCAATGGCCGGCCCTGTATGTATTTTCCATTGATTTGCCACTCAGGAAAAGCATATCGAAGTAAGTTCTGTTCTTTGTTTCCGTGTAAAGCTTCACAATACCCATGATCGTATCCTTCCACAAGATGTTATCCTGTTTCACGGCGGCCACATACTCTTTATGAACAGCTGAGCCGGTAACGGTAACATTATCCATGCTTTTGTCAGAAGTGGCCGTCAATTTTCCTTTATCCAGGAAAACCTTTGCCACATACTCACTGGTACCCAGTATACCGGCCTCCTTGGAGTCCATACTGTTGAGCAATTTTGGAGAGATAAAAACCAGTGCAGGATCGCTGATCTTTCCTTTAAAGGCATACCGGCCATTTTTCACGATAGCGCTATCCACTGGTTTTGCATTCGTGGAATCGTATATCAGGTATACTTTTTCAGGCATAATGGGTAAACCTTTCAGTGTTCCCTCCAGCACAAAAGTGTTGCTGTTCTGTATCTGCATCGGGCTTTCCAGTTTGTTCTGTGCCGTTGCAGATACTGCCGTCAATAAGAGGCAGCATAAGAGCGATTTGTTTTGCATAAGTGACATGAATGAATGATTTAATGAAGGATCTTTTCCAGTTGTTTATCGAGGGCATCTCCCCGCAGGTCTGTTGCCAGTATCTTACCATCAGGGCCCAGCAGGAAAGACCTCGGCACCACCACTACCATGTAGCTCTTCACGGCCACGCTCTGAAATTCTTTCTGATCACTTACCTGTGGCCAGGTATATTTATCCTGCTTAATAGCAGCCCGCCAGTCGTCCTGACTTTTATCCAGTGAAAAGCTTACGATCTCAAAGTTTTTATCTTTAAAGCGTTCGTATGCTTTCACGAGGTTAGGGCTCTCTGCACGGCAGGGTGCGCACCAGCTGGCCCAGAAATCAACGAGCACGTACTTGCCTTTCAGGTCTGATAGTTTGAAGGGCTGGCCTTCTGCAGTATTGGCAATGATCTCGGGCGCTATTTGCCCCGGCTGGATGAGTTGCAGTGTTCTCATGAGCACCACTACTTCTTTACCCAGTACACTATTCCGCAGCTGCGGCGAAAATTTCTCAAAGCGGCGTTCTGCATGGTCTACCAATTCCGTAAATACCATTTCATGAAACTTCACCAGACTGAGATAGTAATCAGGATGCAGTGCTACAAAACTTCGTACCAGCGAGGCTTTCATCGCACTATCCGTTTCGTCGCCAATATGGTCCTGCAATTCTGCTACCTGCCTGGCGTATACTTTCGGATCAATTTTATCTGCCTGCAACGTTTTTGGTTGAGCAAATAAGGTCCCTGCTGCGAAACTTAAGATCGCAGCTAATAAGCTAAAGCGCATATGATTGGTGTTTATTGGTACCCTGGTGTTTGGATCAGATTTGGATTAGCGAATACATCTGCTGTTGGAATAGGCCACCACTGTTTGAAGGTTTGCCATACGCCGCCTTTTTGCGGTGCCACGGTAAGCATCAATGCTTCCAGTTTGTTCGTTCTTCTCAGGTCCAGCATGCGGTGCCCTCCTTCTGTGAAGAATTCTATGCGGCGTTCCTTTGCAATAGCAGCGAGCATATCATCTTTAGTAGTTGCTGTTGTGCCGGTGAGTGCGGCTCTTGTCCTTACCGCATCCAGGTCAGCCTTTGCACTGTTGGTACCGGTTATTTTATTCAGCTGCGCACGTGCTTCTGCGCGGATGAGCAATTGTTCTGCGAGGCGGAACACCGTGAGGTATTCTGCGCCTGTAGTATTTACTTTGTATTTATTCGGGAAGCGGTAAGTGATAGGTGTACCACTTGTTGAAGAGACCTCTCTTGTCCAGGAAGTAAAACGTGCATCACCTGCTTCAAAGGCATTCAACAGGTCTGTAGTGAGCACCGTATTCACGCCATTGAATGGGAAGAGTGCAACTGTAGCAGGCGTACCGTTATTATAGGCGGCATAGTCCCTTACAAATTGAAAACCTATTACACTGGGGATAAGCCCCCATATTGTTTCTTTACTGGCAGCCAGGAATGCAAGGTCTGGTTGTGGCAGCATGTAGGCAGGATCAGCAATGATGGTAGTGGATTGCAATTCTGCATTCTCCCATTCTCCCAGGTACAGGTACACACGGGCCAGCAAAGCAGTGGCAGCCGCTTTATTAGGCCTTCCCCGGTTGGTGGCCACCAGGCCATTTGCGCCTTTGTATTCCACACTTAAAAGTTTTTGCGCCTCCAACAGATCTTTCACCACCTGTTTGTACACATCATTCTGCGGGCTGCGGGAAAGCGCGTTATTCGTTTTATAGAACGAAGTAGTAGAAATGGGCGCATCGCCATACAGGCTGGCTACATAGAAATACAGCAAACCTCTTAAGAAATAAGCTTCTCCTAACCACTGGTCTTTATAGTTCAGCGTCTGTGAACCGGAAATTCCTTCAAGGGCCAGGTTAGCGGCATAGATCTGTTTGTAGAGGGTCGTCCACATAGCGCCGGTATTCGAAGCCTGTACGTTGTTGGAATAAAAAATATTTTCGGTCAGTGCCGTGGGTTCAATACACTTTAATTCATCCGTATATAAAGCTGTTTGAAAAGAAATGCCTCTTCCATCGAACACGCTGCCATTTGCCAATGTGGCAAACTGATCATTCAATACGGCGGCACTGGATTTGTCTGTTGTATAAGCCCCGCTACCTGCGATGGCTGTTGTTGGAAGTGGTATTTCCAGGAATTTCCCGCATCCGCTGAGCCCTGCTGTAACGAGAACAATACCAACTATGATTAAACGTTTCATGTTTCTTTTTTTACAAGTTCATTGAAATACCTCCTGTGAATACCCGCAGCGGCGCCATGCCTGCTCCCAGGTTCTCAGGATCAAGATCTCCATATTTGGAAATGGTAAGCAGGTTCTGCCCCTGCAGGAAAATGCTGGCTCCCTTAATATGCGCTCTTTTCAGCAGTGCCGCAGGAAAGGCATAAGAGATGTTCAGGTTATTCAGGCGGAGGTAGTTTGCCTTGGTATATGCACCTGTGCTAAAGTGATAATTAACCTGACCCAGGTAGGATAAGAAGCTGCTGCTCAGTTTGGGAATGTCTGTTACATCACCTGGTTTCTGCCAGCGCCTCAGGATATCCCTGGTGGTATTTCCCATGAAAATGCCGAAAGGATATGTTTGCATGCCGAGGTAAGTAGGTCCCAGCCTGCTGGTATATACCAGGAAGAAATCCAGCGTGATACCTTTGTACTTCAGGGTATTCTGCATACCGCCGTAGAACTTCGGCGCGAAGTCCACAAACTCCGTTCTGTCTTTGATCTGATCTAAAGCTCCTCCTGAAAGAATGGTCCACTCTCCTTTCACACCATTCTTATAAAAAGTATGCGCCCCTGTTTGCGGATCTATGCCGGCATATTTAAACATCGGCTGGCCATTGGTGGATTGCCCTTCTTTGATAGCGTAATCAAACAATTTCTCGCTCTGCGGATAGGAAACCAATATATTCTTTGGAACAGAAAAATTGATCGTAGTTGTCCAGGAAAAATTCTTCTTCTTAATATTGGTGGTGCTCAGTACCATTTCCAACCCGGTGGATCTGATCAGCGCAGGCGAGTTACGGGTAATCGTGCTATACCCTGTAATGGAAGATAACGGTTGCGGAATTAACTGGTTCTTGGTGAGGTTGCTGTAATAAGACACATCCAGCGAAATGGGGCCTCCCTTTAAGAATTCAAGGTTCAGGCCAATATCCCTTTTCAGGTTTTGCTCCCATTGCAGCTCAGGATTGGCCAGCACACCCGGCCGCAAACCCGGACTTCCACCGTAAGCGGTACCCTGGAAGTAAGTGTTCATGAACTGGTAATTACTAATACCATCACCACCGGATGTACCATAACTTCCGCTTATTTTAGCAAAACTCACAACAGGCAATAAAGCTTTAAAGAATCGTTCATCACTCACGATCCAACCGGCTCCCACGGAACCGAAAGTACCAAACTGCTTATTAGGCCCGAACTTGGTAGATCCATCGTAACGAACACTCAGGTTAACAAAATATTTGTTAGCCCAGTCATATCTCAAAAGACCAAAGTAACCCAGGTATCGGGAAGGAATCTGGTTGTAGCTGGTACTTATATTTGCCGGAGCAGCGAATGTTGGATTATACAACATCGCATCGCTGATGAAATCATTTCCGGTGGTGGCCTGGGCATAATTCACCTTGTCCATCAGCGTGGCGCCGGCCCTGGCGGTGAGTGTACCCTGGTATCCCAGTTTGGTTATATAATTGATGTTAGGGTCCAGCGTCCAGGTACGAACGTTGAAAAGATTCAGGGTGCTGGTAGTGATATAAGCGCTCTGGGGATTGTAATAGGTAGAAGGATTACCATACAGCTGCCTCCCATATAACGAGTTATATCCAACCAGCGCACGAATGCTTAATCCTTTCGCCAATTCGTATTTAAAGTCCAGATTAGTGGTAATGTTATTAGTGGTGTGTTTGGAGATCATCTTAAAAGGAGAAACAATACTTGTTCCCGCACTGCCCAGTGGATTTGACAAAGCATCAGGCGCCCAGTTGATCTCGCCGTTTGGCAGGAACAAAGGAGCGGCATTAGGGGCCAGTGCAGATAAAGTACTATTGGTGGTGAAATCAACCTGCAACATGTCGTTCTGGGTAATTGAATAAAGACCGCTCAGGTTAATAGAGAACCGCCTGTTGTTGGTAATAGTGTTGATATTAAAATTCAAGCCACCCTGTTTGGATGCACCCGCTCCTCTTTGTATGCTTTCCTGTACATTATAATTTCCACCTACCAGGAAATTGATATTATTTGTACCGCCGGAATAACTCACATTGGTGGAAGTATATTGTGCCTTGCCACCCTGCAGTTCATTCAGCCAGTTAGTATACCGGGTTTCCGGCCAGGTGCCGTTCAGGTCGTAATCAGCAGCCGTCGGCTGGGCATTATTATTATTTTTCATTGCTTCCCTGCGGAGCATCAGGTATTCTTCTGTATTTAGCAGTTCCGGCGATTTCCCCTTTAACGTAATACCGGACCGTACATTCACGGACAGCTGCGGATTACCGGGTTTTCCTTTTTTGGTAGTGATCAGCACTACGCCGTAAGCACCACGGGAACCGTAGATAGAAGTGGCATCCGCATCTTTTAATACTTCTACGCGATCTACCACTTCAGGGTTGATATAATCAAAAACATTACCGCCCCGGAGGATATTAGGCTGGCCATTCACAAAAATAAATGGCAACGCTTCAGTGGGGTAAGCCACACCATCCACAATGAACAAAGGTGCACTATTACCGTTTAAAGTGCTTCTCCCCCTGATCTGAACACTGATAGGTGTACCTGGCTGACCGCTTTGCTGTTGTATAAACATACCAGGAACACGGCCCTGCAATGCCTGCAATACGTTAGGTGTAGGATTCCTGGCAATATCTTCTCCTTTAACGGTGTAGATATTACCAATGCTCATTCTCTTTGTAGTCTGACCATAAGCAGTGATCTGCACCTCATCCAGTTTGGATTCTGATGGTTTTAATATGATATAAGTAGTAAGTGTGTTATTGGCAAGGGTTACTTCTTTATCCTCATAACCGATGTAGGAAATCACCAGTATGTCACCCGCATTAGCGTTAATAGAAAAACGGCCTCTCAGGTCTGTCTGCGTGCCTTCCTTACTGTTCTTCAACCGTACACTGGCACCAGATAGCGGAGTAAAATCAGCGCTGACCACCACACCATTAATCACCTGGTAAGCGGGTACTACTACCGGCGCTTCTTCCAGTTGACGACCTGCGGGCCCGTCTACCGGCAGCAATGCCTTTTTACTGATCACAATTTGTTTGCCGCGAACGGTATAATCCAGCGGAAGTTTTTTAAAGACTTCTTTCAGGAAGAGGTCCAGCGGCATGTCTGTAGCTTTTACCGTTACAGGCTCAATGTTGCGGAGTATCGCCTCATTGTAAAAGAAAAAATAACCGGTTTGCTTTTCAGCAGCAGCAATTACTTTTTCCAAAGCCACTTTGTTGCCGGTGAAGGTGACAGACTGGGCCTTGCTATTGGCACTCAGCTGTAAGCAAGCGGCGGTGAGGAAGATGATAGTTAGTTTCATCGCATTCAAAATTAATCTCCTGTTGGCGGGATGGGATCTTCCCGTGATTAATCTCATGACTAACAGGATCCTGGTTGATGCCCAGCCTTTATGATACGGGGCATGAAGCTCCGTAACCGGCTGGTTGCAATACACATTTTTTTGCATAACTTGCAGTAGTTTGGTTGATTAAATAATTGACGTTTACAAGCGTAACTTCATTTGGTCCAGCCAGGCATCCAGTCGCTACGGGGCCTAATCCGCAGCGACTTTCTTTTACCTGTTTTGGGTACCGTCTATGATCTATGTATTCCTCTAATGTTGGTTGGTTCTTTCTTCTGACTAAGCAGTATTATCCTGATATGATCTTGTTGGGACCATTTATATTCTTCTTTTGTACAAATATGTGTGTTAAGGCATCACGGTCAATGTTCTTCCTTCCATCTTAAAATTCACACCCGCTTTCTTTAATACCTCTAATGCATCTGTCAGATCCAGGGTCCGGTCTATCTTTCCTTTAAATTTGGCAGTGTAGACAGCCTGTTCATAATTGATCTCGATATTATACCAGCGTCCCATCTGCCGCATCACGGTACGCACATCTGCGTTGTTAAAAGAGAAGATGCCATTCTTCCATGCTACTGTTTCTGATACATCCACATCGTTGATGAGTTTTATTGCGCCATCTGTATTTACCTGCGCCTGTTGTCCGGGAGTTAAGGTCTGCGTGTTTATCCTTACCGCGCCTTCTAATAAAGTAGTATTGATAGTAGGTTCATCTGTATAAGCATTCACATTAAATTCTGTTCCTAATACGAGGATCTCAGTTTGGTTGTTCACCTTTACTTTAAAAGGTTTTTGCGCATCCTGTGTTACCTCAAAGTACGCTTCTCCGGTGATTTCCACTGTTCTTGTATTGTTAATGAAAGCAGTGGGATAACGGAGGGAAGATGCGGCATTCAGCCAAACCTTAGATCCATCCGGTAAGGTTACCCGGAACTGGCCGCCCCTTGGCGTAACCAGGGTGTTAAAGTGTTCAGTTTTGGATGCACCCTGTACATCATATTCCAGCTGGCCGCCCTGCTGACGGATAGCGGTGCTCCCCTGGCGAATCACCTGGTTGCCGGCGCTATCCAGTGCTACAGTAGATCCGTCCGCCAGTGTGAGGATGGCCTTTGTGCTGCCCGGTGTTATACCAGCTAATTCAGGGATCTGCCGGAGGTAGCGTTGTGACCAGAAGTAAAAACCCGTAGCCAGTGCCATCAGAACCGCTGCCGCAGCTACCCAACGACGGTAGTTGATGCGGCGTACCCGTGATTGGTTGTATACGGTTTTCCTGTTGTATCCGCTTGTGCCGTGACGTTCATCGGTGCTGCGTGTGCCCGTTTCGCCCGTGCTGCTGCGTGTACCTGCTTCACCAGTGTTATTATCCTGCAGCAGGATACCCGCCTCCGCGAGTTTCGCTGTTGATCTCTTTTGTGCTGTTTCCAGTTCTTTCAGGCCATTCGCTACATACCCTTCCTCCAGCATGGCTTCCAACATCGCCGCATTGGCGGCAGAAGCCTGCTTCCAGCTTTCCAGCTCTGCTATTTCTTCCTCACTTGCCTCCTGCTTCAGCAGCCTGACTATTAGTTCCGATATTCTCTCTCTGGCATCGCTCATACTATATATACTGCGGGATGAAATAATTGTTACGGAAAAAAATAAGAAATATTTATTGTGGTGGGAAAATTATCAATTTCATAATGATAATCAATTCGATACGATAGAGGGAAGATCGTAGTATCTTTAAGGCTTCTGCCTTCCGGACCCTTACGGCAGCATCTTTCATTTGCAGGAGGTCTGCAATTTCGGCGTTCTTCAGTCCGTCTATATAGGCCAGTTTAAATACCTCCCGCATATGTGGGGGCAGTTCTTCTATCTCATCCCGGATGCGGGTGAATACCCTGGCTTCCACGATCTCATGGAAATACCGGTCTTCATGTTCCTGTTCACTGATGTGTAAAAGTTCCTGCAACTGCTGTATATCCCGGTGTTGCTTCTTCAGATGATCAAAACAGGCATTCCTGGTCATTACGCGCAGATAGCCCAGCAGATGGGGCCTGCTCTCAAACAATTTCTTTTGTGTCCATAAACGGATAAAAACATCAGCTACTACGTCCGGGGCTTCATCTCCTATCAGGTGCCTGGACAGGAAATACAATTCTGGATAATACTGATTATATATAGTAGTAAAAGCCGATGCCTGCCCGTCTGCTAACTGCTGTAATAACTCATCATTCATATATAGTAAGGTCTGCCCTGTGTGTAAATTTAAAACAAAAAAGCCGCAAGTAAGTACTTGCGGCTTATATAGACAGAGCAGGTGTCCTAATTATATAACCGGGGCAGCCATCACATCTCCATCCATTTCCAGTACGATCACATAGTTGATGGGTGCAGGCGTAAGGGTTAGATGGATCTTTCCATCCTGCTGGTTGTATGTGATCTCCTGGTGTGTGTTTAGTACAAAGGCCTTTTTTACTTTCTTTATGGCTGGTAAAGAAAGTTGTGTGGCATCGGTTTTAAGGATGTGTATAAACACCTTGTTACCTTTCCGGGTAGCGGTGTATTGATCAGTAGGGTTGTATGGGCCTCCCCAAGTGCCATAGATGGATGTACCGTTCTGTTGCAGCCAATCTCCCATTTCCTTTAAACGGGCCACCTGCCGGGCCTCTATGCGGCCATCAGGCATAGGGCCTACATTAAAGAGGAGGTTGCCGTTACCGCCTGCCGTTTTTTCCAGGATGGTCAGGCACTCTTTCAGCGATTTCATTTTATCGTTCGGTTTCCAGGCCCATTGATTGCAAATGGTGAAGCAGCTTTCCCAGGGCATGGTCATATTCATCCTGCCTACTACCTGTTCCGGGGTATCATAATCCCCTACCATTGCTGCGGGGTCTATCTTTTTATTTTCCACGGCAGCCATTTCTTTGCCCAGGCGGTTATTGATGATCACATCCGGTTTAATGGATTTAAGGTAAGCATAGATGTCTTTTCCCATGTCATTTGTCCAGGGCTTCTCCCAGCCGCCATCAAACCAGAGCATGTAAGGATCATAGTTCGTGAGCAGTTCTTTCAGCTGGGCCTTCATGAACACAATGTATTTATTGATATCAGACTTAGGATCCGGTGTTTGGTTGTGTGCGGAGTGGATGGGATACTCCGGGTGATACCAGTCCAGTACAGAGTAATAAATGCAGAACTTAATGCCTGCTTTTTTACAGGCTTTGGCCAGCGCACCTACGATATCCTTTTTATAAGGTGTAGCGGCGATATCATACTCCGTAAAGGCAGAAGGCCATAAGCAAAATCCATCGTGATGGCGGGCGGTGATGGTGAGGTATTGCATGCCGGCATCCTTTGCTGCTTTCACCCATTCATCTGCATTGAACAATACAGGGTTGAATTCTTTGTACAGTTGGTCATAATCTGCTTTTGGGACTTCTTTATCCCGGCTCCAGCCGATCTCCGTTCCTCTCAGGGTTACGGGTCCCCAGTGGATGAACATGCCAAAACGTTTATCCATGAAGCCGGACATTACGGCTTTGGAGGTTTGCTGGGCTATAGCGCTGCTACAGAGGCAGACAATAAAGAGTAACGTGAAAATCCTTCTTATCATATGATAAAGTTAGGGAGTCGCGTTACCTGAACCAATAGATTATCATTTTAGTTTGATGGACTATCCGCTGTTATTGTTATTACTGCAAGGCTGGCGCAGATAACATCGGTAACTTTAACGATTATCTTGTTCCCCTCCATCATAATTGAGAATGCCCATCCTGCCTTTTTTCATGTTGCCATTTAGTTCACGGTTTTAAAAAATAGTGTCAATGCGTATAGCGATAGCCGATATCAAGACCTTGGAAATGATCAGACACTTTGTTCAATCTGCCATTTTTAGCCATTTACACATCAAGGAACTTTGCGACTCAGCAGAAATGAGTGAGACAAAACTCATTCAGTGTTTTAAATTTCTTTATCAATCTACTATTATCAATTACTTCTCCACTATAAAAATGGAGTACGCCAAAGCTTGTCTGGAAAAGGATTTTACGGTGAAAGAACTTTCTATCCTGTTATGCTATAGTTCTACTGAACATTTTAATCGTGCATTCAGGAAGGTGTTTGTTGTTTGTCCTAATAGTTTTCAGGCGCGAAAATAATGCAGTAGTATATGTGGTTTTGGGCAGGTGAATTATTTAGGTTTGTAAATTTAAGTGGTATAGATTGCATGTATTAAAGAGACACAGTAAAGAGTAACCCGACTAATATTATTTAGCTGTAAGATTCAGATAGCCATTCTTCTTTCCGCAAATTATGAATACAATTCAAATTTTGTCTTAAGCTTAACGAAACCTGTTTTTATCTATGGGCGCTTGGATTTTCCGGAACCGCCTGGGGATGGTTTTGTGCTGTAATTATTCATTTTCAATTATTACATCAATGATTAAAGGATCACTAGTTTTAGCGATGCTAATACTATTACTTATATCAGGTTGCCAGGTTGGGGAAACGCCACAAACGATTCCGGAGTTTTCAATGCGCTTGGCTGATAGCACTAAAGTGTTTTATTCGAATGACATACCAATGGGAAAAACAATCGTGCTGATCCAGTTTGATCCGGCCTGTAGAGATTGTCAGATAGAGACGGAGGAAATTCTTGCCAATATTAGCTCGTTTAAGAATACTAACTTTTATTTGATTACACGGCATCCTTATGATGAAATGATGGTATTTCATGACCATCTTAAATTGAATACATATAGTAATATAAAGATTGGCATTGATACAGCATCTGTAATACCAAAACAATTCAAAATACGGTCTACACCACTAACTTTAATATTCGATGAAAACAAAATACTCCGTGCAATTTTCTCCGGTAAAGCTGATTTGAAAGATCTCACAAAAAGTATTAATGGTTAAACTTTCAACTATGCAAAGGGATAAATTCCTAAGTCTAATCTCTTACGCCTTTGTCTTATTGTTCGTCTACACGGCATTGAGTAAGTGGTTTTCATATCCGATTTATTTATATGACCTCAAGCGATCACCAGAGTTAGGAGCTTTTGCATTGCCAATTTCCATTATTATTCCCGGTTCAGAATTATTGGCCGCTGGGTTGCTTTTATTTTCCAATTGGCGAAAGTTCGGATTTTGGTTATCCTTTATTCTGATGACGTCCTTTACTTTATATGTGGCCTACGTACTAATGTTTGCTCCAGACCTCCCTTGCACTTGCGGGGGAATCATTCGGGAACTTAGCTGGCCACAACATCTGATATTCAATATTTTATTTACTGGATTTGCTGCTTGGGGATTATACTTAATAAATGGCGAAGCTAACGTCAGACATAGCCCAACAGCGCTCTCCAAAAAATAATTCTCGCGGGATAAAAGGGGAATCCGAAAACCTTTAACAGAGTAGGAATATCTTTAAATCTTCAATGAAAAGTTATGAAAGTTTCAAAATTATTCTTGGGCCTGGCGTTGATTTTATTCGCAGCCGTTGGTGCATTCGCTACTGCCAAGAACACCGCACTACAAACTGTTTATTATAATTTTAATAACCAGTGCCTTGACATTCAAGAAACACCATGTGGAGGAAGCAGTGGTGAATGTCAGTTAAACATTATTCCTCCAGGTGAAACAACTGCACAGTTGCTCACTATTTACCAAACGCGTGTGACCCTTAACGTTCCATGCCAAACTCCATTCCCAAAACCTTAATCAATCAACTGGAAGCAACGACCACAAAACCGGTCGTTGCTTTCAGATTAAAAGCTATCACTTATTTCAAGGACGTCCAATTTCATGGTACTGGGTATCAAGTCTAATCCACTTTGCCTCAAAGAGGCTCTAATGCTCTCAAGATCATCTATATCAGCCTCAACTGAAAAACTGACATTACCTGTAATCCCTGTTTCGTTTATCGTTACAAATTTAGAATGCGTTAATCTGTATGAAAGAATAATTGGAATATTATCGATGGCTATATTATTAAATCGATTAATCCGTGATTCTGGTTCCCAAGCGCTGGAAGGACCACCAACATTATTTAAAATTCTCCGAACCTTATTTTTATTGATTACAACTAATTTCAGACATGGCATGTCCCTCTGGACAATTCTTGTCCTATACCCAAAGTAATTTTCTAAATCTCGCTGCATCATTTTCATTAGATCAGCGGGAGTCCCTTTCCTTAGTGGAGCTTCAATACTATAGTTATAAACATCAGCAGTTGCAGATTGATACTGAAATCTAAGTGAATCCTTCGTTATAATTATAGGCCATGGCCAGACTTTAGGGTACCTTGAGATTATAAATGGCGCGCCGAAATAAGCAACCATATATAGCGCCGGAAGAGAAGCGGCCATTGCTTGGTACCTCACTTTTCCATCTGATGTAAAGTTTGCGATATCAGGGACTAGTGACCATCCTTGACCATAATTTGGTTTCATCAATATACTCCTGAATAAGTAGTCTGTTGATTCACCTCCGTTCCCATCAATAAGCAATGGCATTGACTGATCCGCCTGGCGCTTATTTCCTTTGACGTTCGCGTAGCTCATATCCCTAAAATAAAATGGCAAATCGGAAATGAATTTCTCAATATTTTGTTCAGTCACATCGTCAGATGAAGTTATTGCTTTAACTAAACCATTCTTGTCGATCCATACGTAATGTGGCACACTCATAGGTACAACCTTATTAAAAAAGATTGAGTCATATGTTGACGTAAGCGTTAAACAAGATTTCTTTCTATATATATCATAATATTTTCTGATGTCCCTTATTTTTTCTTCACGCCCAACCAAAATCACTTTGAGTTTATCCGAATTCTTGTTCTGAATCAAATTCAACATTGGGAATCCTGCAATGCAGGAAGAACAACCAATGGTCCAAAAATCTATTATTACATATTTACCAAACAAATCACCAAAAGATAGTTCATCCTTAAGATCATCATGAAAGTTTGTCAAAGTAAAATTTGGAAATTTCTTGCCGATAGTTGGATAATTTTCATCTTGACTTTTTACTTCTGAATGTAAAAACATTAACAAGGAAAGCATCACGATGATTCGCATGAAATCAATAAACTGTTTTTTTACACTGTTAATTATATCCTTCATTTTGGGTGAGCTTGTTATTATTTATAATGTCATTTAAAGGCAAAGGCCAGACAGTCCACTTTGAAGACCAAACCGTCCCTTTAATAGACTCTATCTGTTTCATAATTACATCAACAACTTTTGTTCTTTTAATATCAAACCACCTATGCCCCCATTCACAAAACAACTCTCTTCGTCTTTCCACAGATATTGTATCTATCATTGCAACTTTTGAAATGCCGGGATTGATATCTTTTAATAAATCTATTCCTGCACGGGATCTAATTCTATCTATATCTTCAATAGCTTCTGATATTTTACCCTGTTGTGCTCGTGCTTCTGCCCTTATTATAAACATTTCCGCAAGACGAAATACAATAGATACTTCCTCAATTGTTGTACTCACAACACGTGATTTGTACTTAAATGGAAAGTAGTAAGTACCTGTTCCGACAGTGATAGATTTGATCCAGTTTAACTTTCTCAGATCGTTACCAGAAAATACTTTTAAGAGGCTATTGCTAATATCCGAACCGCTATTTCCCGCTGTTGGTATGCTAGTCAAGATAAACTTTTGTTCATAAGTATTTTCTCGTAAAGCTGCCCCGGAGTTACCAGTTGGCATTTGAAGTTGCCAGATGGCTTCTTTTGTCGCTTTCTTAAAAACATCATCAATTTTCTCCAAAGAATATATTGATGAACTGTTGACAATAGCACTGACCCTTTCCTCTGCTAACCCCCATTGACCGGTGTATAAATATACCCGTGCCAATAAAGCAGATGCAACAAATAAGTTGGGCCTAACCCTATCAACAGTTTCTGTTATCGCATTTCCGGATACATATTTGGGTGACAGCAGTTCTTCCGATTTGATTAAATCGGCAATAATTTGCCTGTACACATCTGCTACCGCGATACGTACTGAAGCACCATTTATGGTATAATCAGTAGTCAAGACCAGTGGAATATCGCCATACAAATTGCACAAATAGAAATACCAGAATGCTCTTATAAAGAGGGCCTCTCCTAACAATTGCTTTTTTACCTGACTAGTTACTTTTTCAGATTTCCCCAAGCCTTCAATAATACCATTTGCTTGGTAAATTATATTATAACCTTTTTCCCAAATCACGTTCGTTAATGCGTCTTTTGCGTTTAATGCATTTTTATATACAGCTAATCCAGCGACATTGGTTACTTTATAATCAAGTTCGTCTGAATACAACCCGCAATAGAGAGCCAGGTTATAGGGTAGTGGTTCACTCATCATACTTGTATATAATCCTCCCATAGCAGAGATAGCCGTAGCATCCTCACTAAAAACCTTTTCAGTAACTAACCTATCCTGAGGTGGATCAATCTCCACGAATTTTTTACACCCTGTAATAGCTACAAGAAAAATGAATATATATAGACTCGTATTTTTCATTTTTTTTGATTTAATTATAATGTAACCTGCAAACCAATAGTAAGCGTTTTTAATGACGGTAGCCTTACTGCATCAGATGGAGCCTCCGGATCGAACCCAACATACTTTGTAAATGTCAAAAGATTCTGACCTTGTGCGTATAATCGCACACTTTTTAAAATTGAGCGGATCGAATAATTTAATGGCATTCGCCAAGAGAGGGATAGATTTTTTAATCTCATAAAAGACGCGTCACTTAACAACCCGTCACTAGAATTAAAAATGTTATTTGATGTAGATATCAATGCTTTAGATTGAGAGAACGGCAACTGGTACTCGCTACCCAATAGATAGTTAGGTTGATTTCCATTGCCGCTGTTAAAAAATCCAGGGGGTATTATGCTCTTAAAAAACGCTCTACCGTTTTGTTTTGTGAACTGAAACAGGAAATCAAGCTCAAAACCTTTATAACCAAAATTATTTTGAATGCCTCCATAGAATTTTTGACCGACAAAATAAAATTGATTATCGAATGCAGTTGTAAGGTTTCCATCTTTATTAAAATCCTCAAATGTAAATAAACCGGTGACTGGATCCCTCCCCGTGTAATGATACAAACGCAGTAACGATAGCGGTTGGCCGATGGCATACCTAGTCGCGTAACTTGATGCTTCAATATTAGGATATGAAACGAGTTTATTGGTTGGAAAAGTTATGTTAACATTCGTTGACCATGAAAATACCTTACTGTTAAAGTTATCTGAATGTAGATCAATTTCTAAACCAGAATTTTCAAGCACAGCTGGTAAATTCGCCCTGATGCTTGTGAATCCCGCAACAGAGGGCAGGCCGTATTGAACTAATTGATTGCTTGTTTTATTACGATATACACTTGTATTCAGCAATAGCTTATTGTCCATAAAACCCAATTCTAAACCAATTTCTATTTTATTAACCCTTTCCCAACCATAATAAGGGTTTGTAAGCTGCGTTGGTATTAAGCTGCTGACGCCTTGATAAAAACTAGTATTAGTGCTATAAGTATCCAGATATTGATAATCTGTCAGTTGGTCATTCCCGGTACTTCCGAAGCTGGATCGTATTTTTCCCAGGCTAACAAATGGAAGGCTTCCTTTAAAAAACGCTTCGTTAGAGAAAACCCAGGCAGCTCCTATAGCTCCAAAATTCCCAAATTTATTTTCAGGACCAAACCTACTGCTTCCGTCCCGACGAGCAGTAACATTTAATATATATCTATCATGAAATGAATAACCAATTCTGGAGTATATAGCACTATATCTATACACTGTGTTTGACCGCCCTTTTGTTGTTACAGTAGGACCAGCAGCGAAGTTTTCAATTAATGCATCCGTGGTAAATCCACGGGCTGACATTGCTAAATAATTTTTAACTGTACTTTGGAAAGTTGTGCCAACAAGCATTTCGAACCTTCCCCCTAAAACTTTACCCTGATATGATATTTGAGGTTCAATAACCCAAGATTTCAATCTATTATCTAGGAACTCATTTGACCTCAGCAAACTTGCAAATTCCGACAATGAGGGATTATATGCAATAAAGGGTGTTAAATTACTTTGGGAGAAATCCGTAGCATTATATCCAAAGCTGCTTCTGATTTCTAAATTATTTATTGGCCTATAGCTTAGTAATAGATTGCTCACTAGGTTATTGGCCTTTTCATCTGAGGTCTGCAAGAATGCTGACATAGGATTGACCCATTCACTATTAGGAGCCCAATTTAAGCTTCCGTCTTCTTTAAAAGGCTTTGGGAGGTTTGGTGCCAACCGAAATGATGTTGTAGCTTCGAATACTCCAGATGGCAAATTATTCACATTATAGACATATGCGCCCATAAGAGAAGCATTAAATTTTTTGTTTGTCGAACTATGATTTAAGCCGAATTGCAAGCTTATTTTTTTTGTCAAAAATTCACCTGGATAAATTGTCCCCTCATTTCTCAAAGTAGATCCTATTCTAAAATTGGTAAAATCATTGCCGCCAGAAACAGAAACTGAAGCTTCAGTTAATTTCCCTGTACCACCTACAAAATAATCTTGCCAGTTGGTATAACTGGTTGTGTCCCATTTCCCATTCAGATCATAATCATTTAGCCCGGGAGATTTACCATCATTTGCAAACGCTTGTCTTCGCATTGACAAGTATTCTTGAGTGTTCATAAACTTAACACGTTGTGGTGCTTTACTTCCCCCAGTGTAAAAATTCACATCAAACTGAGTTTTACCCGCCTTACCTTTTTTTGTGGTAATCAAAATAACACCATTTGCCCCGCGGCTGCCGTATATTGCAGTTGCGTCAGCATCTTTAAATATCTCTATACTTTCGATATCGCTTGGATTAAGAAAACTAAATGGACTAATAGGTCCACCCACCGGTGCTGTTGCTATTCCCGTCGCGCCGATGAGTGTAAAACTGTTTGAGTTAAATTGTATCCCATCGATGATGAATAGTGGATTGTTACCGTTTGCTAAACTATTTTGCCCCCTTAGTCTGATTGTTAATTCTCTCCCTGGTGTACCGTCGACAGGTTGTATAAATAATCCAGGTACACGACCTATTAATGCAGCAATTGGATCACCAATCGGCTGTCTGGCAATATCTTCGGCTTTTACCGTACTTACATTTCCCGTATTACGAATCTTAGTAGTATTATAGTAACCTTTTATTACAGTTTCTTCAAGTTTACTTGTAAGTTCAATCAAGGTCAAGTTAACTTCTGCCTGACCATTTACCTCGATCTGCATAGTTTTGAAACCTACGAAGCTATAGACTAGCGTTCCATCAGGCTCACCGACAATTTGATAATTGCCATTTCTATCTGTGATTGTCCCGATGTTAGTGCCGCGTAACCTAACACTCACACCAATAAGGGTATTGTTTTTGATATCCGTTACCTTACCAGTAATACGTATGGGCTTGGTATTTTCCGAGGCTGTATGCCTAGTCACCTGCCCCTTCCCCTTAATCAAAATCGTCTTATTAACAATCTCATACCTATAAGGCAACCCCGCAAAAATATGATCCAACGCCTCCACCAAACTCACATCCTTCAGCAAAACCGTCACCGGTGCACTATTCGCCAGCAGCGCCACCCCATAAGCAAACCCATAATCCGTCTGCCGCTCAATAGCCTTAAAAACCGTCTCCAGCTCCACCTGCTTAAACTGCAAACTGATCTTCTGTGCGCTGGCTTTAGAGAAAACGTTCAGGCAGGAGATTAAGATCAGAAAGGTCGCAATATGAATCCTCATGATTATTTTCTTTATGGTTGAATTCGTAGAAGGATCTCCTTTCGGCAACAGGAAATACCTTCTCTTCCCCTTAAAAAAGGGATGAGAGCAGCAAGTAAATAATTCCATACTTTTGCTTTGTTTGATGGTTAGTAAAATGTCTCTGTATAGTGATATTGATCTTCCTTAAAACACTTTACCGGATGCGTGTGAGATACGTATCCGGTTTTTCTTTAAGGAGATATGCTAGTTGTCTTCCCTCATGTAATTTGATTATGGTTAATTAATTCTTTACGATCAATACGTTGCCCGCAGGCTGTTGTTCAATACTAAAATGTATCCCCATTCCTTCCAGAATGTGAAGCAGTTCAGATAGATTACTATCCCTGGAAATACTGGCTGTAAAACGTTCTGTGGAGATTGGACCTTCATATTTGATAGTCACATTGTACCATCTGCTGACTTCTCTCATCAATGGAGGAAGTGCCACATTGGAGAATTTCATTTTTCCTTCTGTCCATGCAATGGCGTTTTCTTCTTTCGGCAGAACTTCGATCTTATTGTCTTGGTGGTAGGCCATTTGGCCTGGTTTTAATGTTTCGCTTACGGTATTAAGCTGAGTGGAGAATAATCGAACAGCGCCCTCTAAAAGAGTTGTTTTTACGACCTGTTCTTCGGGGTAGGCATTGATGTTAAAATGTGTCCCCAGTACTTGAACACGCTGAGTAGGTGTTTCTACAATGAATGGCTGGCTGGTATTCTTTGCGACTTCGAAATAAGCCTCTCCGGTTAGCTCAACGAGCCGGTTTTTAAAGCCTTTGAAATCAACGGGGAATTTGAGACTGGAGGCTGCATTCAGCCAAACTTTACTGCCATCGGGTAACTGCACAATGAACTGGCCACCCCTGGGTGTGGTAATACTGCTCATTTCAGATGAAGCAGCAGCGTTAGAAGGTGTAAATACTACTTCCCCATCATCTCTTTTTTCAATAGTAGAAAATTGATTGGGTATATTTCCCTTATTCGCCTGACTGAGGTTAATTTGTTTGCCGTTAGGTAAGGTAAGTACCGCGTGGTTGCCACCAGGCGCAACATCCTGAATATATTGCACCGTCTGCGGTGGCAGCGTTTGTTTTTCACTAAACAGGTATACGAAAGCCACGAACAAGGCTACCGCAGCAGCCGCTGCTGTGTATGGAAGCATCCTCCTGAACCTGGATTTGCTATAGACAGCTTTTTCAATAACAGGCCAGGATGAGGCTATTGCATCCCGGAGTTCATTTTCAGTATACACTTCCGGATTGTCTCCGGCATGCTGGTCGAGGGTGTACTCTACCAAAGCCCGCTCTGCCGGCGTGCATTCTCCGTTAAGGTATTTATCGAGTAGTTCAGAAGGTATTTGTTTTCCCATTTCATCAAGGCTATGTAGATGGCCCTAATATATAGTGTCGCGAAAAAGTAAAACCTCGCAAAAGTTTTTAAAATAAAGAGAAGAAATGTTTGACAAGCTTCAGGCGCAGCTTTTTTGTTGCATGGTAAACCTGATCTTTTATAGCACCGGGACTAACATTAAATTCTTCGGCTATCTCCCGGTAACTGTAATCACCGGATCGGCTAAGGTTCACGATGGTCTTCATTCTTTCGGGGAGGCGGTTGATCTCTGTTTCTACGATTTTGGTTCGTTCCTTATTGATAATATACTCTTCCGGTGAAGATTCATACAGCGCCATCTTCTTTTCCAGCGTATCAATGAAGTTTTGGAGTTTTTTCGATTTTCTTAATTCGTGTAAGACGCGGTGCCTGGTGATGCCAAAGAGGTAGTTAATCAGATCAGATTCTATTTCCAGCCTGCTGCGCTTCTCCCATAAAATGATAAAGACGTCCTGCAGCACATCGTCCGTCTGGCATGCATCGCGCAAAATTCGCCTGGCGTAGCTGTAAATTAACGGGGAGTATCGGTTATAACATTCTGTGAATGCCTGTTGATCACTTTCGAGAAACAATGCAAACAAGTCAACCTCCGATAATATTTTATAATTTTGTTCCATTACCTTATTGAAAAAAGCATACCCCGAAAAATAGAAACAAAAGTTACTATCAAAACCAGATGAATAAAAATAGCTGTGTCATTCAGCAATGGAGGAAGCAGGTGGGTGAATTATGATGATCGGTGAGGTAAATAACCTCAATCCCTATACGACGGGGCTAAAGATGATAAAATTCTTTCAAACAATGTACTTAATATTTTCATCAATGGAAGATGTTGTTAATCATTATAACACATACGCATTTGCCAGCAACCGTAAAAAGCTACGCCAGCGGGATGTTCTGCCTGTTGTTCCTTCTCTGGACGAACCGCGGTATTAACTGCAGGTTAACAGACTGCCGGATGAACACCTCGTAAATAAGCCATCTCCCCTCTTTTTTCAGGAAAATTTCTAAAAACACTTTGAAATGCAAAGTATTTTCATTTAACTTTGTAACGCAAAGCACTTTTAAAACTCAACCCTATGAACATAAAATTATTAATTGCGTCTTTACTGACGTTTACGGCAACTCATGCCCAAACCTTTGATAAAGCAAAGCTGGATCAGTACTTCGACCGGCTCGCTGAAAAGAATAAAGCGATGGGCACCCTTGTGATCTCCAAAGATGGTAAGCAGATTTACACCCGCTCTATCGGTTATGGCCAGATCACCGAAACCACAAAGAAACCACTGACCGCGGAAAGCCGGTACCGCATCGCTTCGATCACTAAAATGTACACGGCAGCAATGATCCTTCAGCTGGTGGAGGAAGGAAAATTACAACTCACGGATACGATCGGTAAATTCTTTCCGCAGATCGCTAACGCCGGTAAAATAACCATCGCGCATATCCTTGCACATCGCAGTGGGATCCATGATGTACTCGTGGAACCGGATGTGCTCTCTCAGGTGAAGGCAGCATCGATCACGAAGGAAGAATTAGTGGCCATCGTCTGCAAAGGCAAGTCTGATTTTGAGCCGGGCACAAAACATCAGTACAGCAATTCCGGGTATGCGCTTTTAGGTGTTATTGTTGAAAAATTAAGCGGCCAGTCTTATGCGGAAGCCCTCAGGAAAAGGATCACGGCTAAGATCGGGCTGAAGGATACCTACATCGCTACGGCCTATATGGATGTGAACAAAAACGAAAGTCTTACCTACCGGTATACGGGTGGCTGGCTACGGCAGCCTGAAACACCTGCCGGCATCCTTTTCGGTGCAGGTTCGATCATTTCTACACCGGCAGATATGGCTCAATTCATCCACGCACTGTTTAGCGGAAAATTTATTTCACCGGAACATCTTACGCTGATGAAAACGATAAAAGATGGTGATGGCTCAGGCATGGAACCTTTTCTGTTCGCCGGTAAAACCTTCTACGGGCATACAGGCGGAGGCGGTAATCTTGGCGCGTGGCTGGCTTATATGCCGGAAGAAAAGCTGGCGGTGGCTTATACTACCAATGCAAAGGTTCACCCGGTGGCAGACATCATGAAAAGCATCATGGAGATCTACTACAACAAACCGTTTGAGATCCCCACCTTCGAAGCGATGGTGATCAGTGAAGAAATACTGGAAAAATATACGGGCGTTTATGCCACCACCGAAGCACCTGTAAAATTTACGATCACCAGGAATGGCGGCACACTTTATATTAAGCCGCCAGGGGAAGGGTCTCCTGCTCCGCTTGAAGCAACGGCATCGAATAAATTCAATATCCAGGGTGTTAACGGGGTCACTTTTGAATTCGACGTGGCAAAAAAACAAATGATCATGAACCGGGTTGGTGTTGAAAGAATATTCACCAAAGAAAACTAACAGCTATGAAAATGTCCGCTATAAAATTCGTTCTCATCTTCCTCGTTTGTGCATTTGCCTTTCTTTTTGGCACTACCGGACTGTTAGATCAGCCCAATGAGGCGCTCTTTGGATCGGCATCACAGGCAGGCTGGCAGGCAGTTATATCCACCATCCTCTCCCCTGTCAAAATAATCCTGATAGGCCCTATGCTGCCTTTCATTAATTTTTTGAAGCAGGACCCGGATACACCTCCTCCTTTCTTCCTGGTGGGATTTGCTATCTATTGGACGATCCTTGCGCTGGTGATCCGCTTACTCATTTCGCAAACTTTTCACCGGGTTAGATAACGCTGCTTTGAAACTCTGCCAGCCGATGGTGAGCAAAGAGATCATCATCAACAGCAAAGGCGGCGTTACAAAGATGAACCAGCCCAGGCTGATGCGGAACGCGAAACCATTGAGCCACTCATTAGCAGCTACATAGATCACCGGAATAGCTACTACTGCTGCAATAGCCACCAGCAGAATGAAGTCTTTCGAAAAAAGGTATACGATGCCATAAGCAGTGGAACCCAGCACCCTTCTGATACCGATCTCTTTGGTGCGGAGTTTAATGGCGTAGGTAGACAGGCCTATCAGCCCCAGGCAGGCTACAATAATAGCCAGTATGGTGAAGAGGCCGAATATATTCCCGAACTGCTGATCTGCCGCATATTGCTGGTTAAAATAATCATCCAGGAAGAAACTTTCATAGGCAGCACCGGGGAAGGCCTTCTTGTACAGATCTTCTATATAGGCCAGGTCCTTAGACAGGTCTTTCGTATCCACATTCATGGAAAAATAATTCGGTACGGCCTGGTTGTAATAGTAAAAGAGAATAGACTCATATTGTTCCTTCAGGGACCTTTGGTGATAGTTCTTCACCACCCCCACTATCTCGCAGTTAATATCCCCGAACCAGGATGTAAAGATCACGCTTTCGTGGAGGGCAGCCTGGTTATCCTTATAACCCAGTTTCTTTACGAGTGCTTCATTGACCAATACCTTCGCCTGTTTTGTGTCAAACACACTCTCTGTTTCATTCTGCGGGATGTTAGTGCCGGCTGCCAGTTTCATCTGGTACACGGGTATAAAATCCTTATCTATCTCTGTTAGTCCTACTACGGTATTTTTTGTTTTATCCTGATCTGCTTTTCTTACCCCATTCCTTCCATAGATCGGTTTACCGGGTACATCTTTGGAAGGGGCCATGCGGGCAATAGCAGGGTTCCTTTCAAGTTCTGATTTAAAGAACTTTATTCTTGAAAAGTAAGTAGAATCTGAAGGTTGTGGCGCTTTCACAACGAATAACTGATCCTGCTTATATCCCAGTTCCTGGTTGCGCATATAGGAAAGCTGGCTGTACATGGTGATGGTGCCTGCGATCAATATGATAGAAAGGATGAACTGAAATGCCACTAATGCTTTTCTGAGGGAGATCCCGCCTTTTGCGGGAAGGAATCTTCCTTTCAATACGATGATGGGTTTGAAAGAAGACAATATGAAAGCCGGATAAGCCCCTACCTGTAAGGCGCCTGCGATGAATATACCCAGGAAGATAGCCCAGAAATACCAGTGTTTCCATAAACCGGAAGCAAAGAAAGCTTCTCCGATGTGTTTGCCGATGAACTGTTCAAAATAAGGCGTGCAGGTAATCACCAGTACCACTGCCATCAGCAGGGCAATGCAGTTGATGATCACGGATTCAAAAATGAATTGTGTGGTCAGTTGCAAACGCGTAGCCCCTACCACTTTCCGTAAACCTACTTCCCTGGCCCGCTCCATGGACTTGGCGGTGGACAGGTTGATATAATTGATCCAGGCGATAACGATGATAAAAACACCCAGCAGGCTAAGGAAATAAATGATGCTCTGGCTCCCGTTCACTTCCAGTTCCTCCCCGTAATGGGACTTGAGATGTATCTCTCCCATGGGTTGTAAATGGAAAGCGGCTTTAAAATTCAGTTCTTTCATTTTGCTCCCCAGGTATTTATTCACGAAGGCCGGGAATTTTGCTTCCACTTTTTGGGGATCGGCGCCCGGCGCCAGCTGGACATAGTTATAAAACTCCGGCCAGCCCCATTCCGCTATGCCGAAATCCGCCCCATGCGCACTGAAGGGAACGAGCATATCAAATTTGAAATGCGCGTTTTCCGGTACATCCTTAAAAACACCGGTTACTTTAAAAGGGCCACCGTTAAAGCTGAGTGTTTGATTGAGGGGGCTGCTATCACCAAAATATTTCCTGGCGGTAGTTTCGGAGATCGCAACGCTCCCGGGGGCATTCAATGCGGTGGCGGGATCTCCTTCCACCAAAGGGAAAGAAAATATGCTGAAGAAAGTTGAATCCACGGAGAAGATCCTGCTTTCGTTAAATCGTTTTACATCTCCTTTTCCATTATCAAAAGAAACGGTGAGGCTTTTTGCAAAAACGCTTTGGGGCGCTACCCTTGTTTGTGCCACTACTTCAGGGAATTCCGCTTTCATGGCAGGGCCTACCGCCGGGTGGTTAGCCGCGCGGGTGCCTTGTGAAAAACCTCCGCTGTAGGTGATGGGTACCCGATATATATTGCTTACGTTTTTGTGAAAGGTATCGTAGCTTAATTCAAAGCGGATGTATTGAAATATAAAGAAACAGGCGGCCATACCTATGGCCAGTCCAAATATATTGATCAAAGAATACACCTTGTTCTTGAACAGGTTCCGGAAAGCGATCTTTAAGTAGTTTTTAAACATCAGGGCGGATTTTGGTGCTTTCTAACAACAACAAGATTGCCATATTTGAAGGTATTCGGAATAATGCATCTATACAATAGTAAATTTACATATCTGTTCGGATATGAACAATGGATGTCCGGTTTGATTAAAAATGTGTACTTTGGAACCAACCTAACATTGATAATCGATTGCTGCGAAATACTTCACATCAGATAAGTGCGGAGTCATCTGTAACACTTTCTCAGATCGGGGTTGGTGATGAACAGGCGTTTCGCCGGTTATTTCAGTATTATAGTCCCCGGCTCAGCCAGTTCGCCTTTTCCATCATTAAGATAAAGGAAGTTGCCACGGAAATAGTGGATGATGTATTTATTAAGTTATGGAAACAAAGGGAAAAGGCGCCTTCTATTGCCAATATCCGCGTGTATCTCTATGTGGCAGTGAAAAACAGTTCCCTTAATTATCTTTCTTCCAAAGCCCACCGGCAGATCACGGAACCCTTCAATGATCTGGATATAGCGCTCAGCAACGATCCCGCGCCGGACGAGAAAATGATCAGTGCAGAATTGCTGGGAAAGATCACGGCTGCGGTGGAATCCCTCCCGCCCCGGTGCAAGATGATCTTTAAACTGGTGCGCGAAGATGGCCTCCGTTACAAGGATGTGGCCGAGATCCTGAACCTCACGGTAAATACGGTAGATGCCCAGATGGTGATTGCCGTTAAACGCATTTCTGAAAAAGTACAGACGCATTTTACCACTTTCCCCCAAAAGGCCGTCAAAAAATAATTTCATTTCCTTTAAGGTCATCTCTCCTTTTCCCTGTCTTTATCATTAACCACGGTTCAATGAATAAAGAACAGATCACACAATTAATTGCCAGAAAGCTATCCGGAGAAGCATCTCCCGAGGAAATAAAGGAACTGGATGCCCATTTAACGGTGTATCCGGAAGATGCTTATTTACTTTCCCTCTTAGCGGATTACTGGACCACCCCCCTCTCCTCCATTGCTGATGAAGACGCAGATGCAGAAGCGCATTTCCGCCATATACTGAACGCTGCCGCCAGCGAAGATACCCCCGAACGGGAAAGACGCACGTATCATATAGGTAAGATTCTTGCTGCGGCCGCCGTGGTTACAGGGATGATCTTTTTCTCCTGGTTATACGTAAACCGGAGCCAGCCTGCGTTATCCAGTATAGAAACTATTGTTAAACCCGGGGCCAGGTCAAGATTATTACTTCCGGACGGAAGTGTTGTATGGCTTAATTCAGGCAGCAGAATCAGTTATCCTGCCAATTTTACGGATTCGCTGCGGGAAGTGGAACTGGAAGGAGAAGCCTACTTTGACGTCGCTAAAAATCCCAACCGCCCTTTTATCGTTCATACGCGGGACATTCATATCAGGGTATTGGGTACCGCTTTCAATGTGAAGTGTTACCCGGATGAGAATAAAACAGAAGCCACCCTGATCAGGGGCCTGGTGCAGGTATCCAAAACCGGCGAAGGTCCTCAGGAAGTACTCCTGCTTCACCCGCACGAAAAAGTGGTGATCAGCAAAAGCGTTTCCGATATAGGCACCGCCGTGCCCCATAACATGATCGTAAAACATCTTAAAGAGAACACTAAAGATACTTCCATGGCAGAAACAGCCTGGGTATATAATAAACTAGTTTTTGACGGAGAGGATTTCCAGGAAATTGTAGCCGAAATGGAAAGATGGTACAATGTAAAAATATCCATTAATGACTCTACGGTGGCGGGTTACAGGTTCCACGCAAAATTTGAGAACGAAAGTATCACAGAAGTCCTTTCTGCCTTACGGTTATCGCTTCCTTTCACATTTAAAATCATCAATAATGAGGTGAACATCT
This sequence comes from Chitinophaga sp. SYP-B3965, assembly GCF_009647655.1. GTDB lineage: Bacteria > Bacteroidota > Bacteroidia > Chitinophagales > Chitinophagaceae > Chitinophaga. Next base: position 1,815,741 of record NZ_WJFD01000001.1, read on the forward strand.
ACAAGTAACAGCAAAAAAATCGGGAAATGCGGAAACATTCCCCGAAAAGTCTAATTGTTCCAGAAACCTCCGATCGGGAAAATCAACGGGTTTCTTTCTTCTTAAACCGTAAATCCAAAGTTATGAAAAAAAATGCACCGCCTGCGAGGGGTGTTACGACGCCACGTCTGCTTAAATTCCTTCTATGTATGAAGCTTTCCGTGTTAATTATCATTCTTACAGCTACCCAGGTCAATGCAGCGAAAGTATTCAGCCAGACGATCACCGCCAGTTTTGAACAGGTTGAACTGCGCACGATACTGAATGTGATCGAGAAAAAGGCCAAAGTCAGGTTTTTATATAATTACGACCTTACTCCGCTCACCAAAAAAATGGACTTCTCCGTAAAGAACGTACCGGTTGGGGATGCACTCAATAAACTATTGGAGCATTCCGGCCTGCGGCACTGGGATATGGGCAATAACCTGATCGTTATTTCAGCGGGGAATAATAATGTTGAAGTGGCAAATCCTGCCCGGGTTGCAGTTACCGGCGTTATAACGGATGAAAAGAATGAGCCGCTCCCGGGGGTAAGCATCAATGTAAAAGGAACGTCTATTGGTACCGCTTCAGGTGTGGATGGGCGTTATACACTGAATGTACCTTCCGTGAATGATACTTTATTGTTCACCTATATCGGGTTTGCACCACAGCAGCAGGCACTGGCCGGCAGAACAACGCTCAATGTGACGCTGGTGGCAACTTCCAGCAACCTCCAGGAAATGGTGGTGGTAGGATATGGTACACAAAAGAAAGTAAATGTTACGGGCGCTATTGCTTCTGTGCCCATGCAGGAGATCCGCGATATGCCCGTGTCCAACGTAGCCACTGCCCTGCAGGGTAAAATAGCCGGCGTGGTGGTGCAACAGAATTCAGGAAGCCCGGGCAGAACACCTGCTATCAAGGTAAGGGGTTTTGGCTCTTTGTCCGCAGGCACAAGCCCATTGATCGTAGTAGACGGTAACATCGTTTCACCGGCGGTATTTGGCTTGTTTGATGCAGAGGAAATTGACAAGATAGATGTGCTGAAAGATGCTTCCTCCGCAGCGATCTATGGCTCCCGTGGTTCCAATGGGGTGATCCTCGTAACTACGAAAAAAGGCCGTGCGGGCAAAACACGTTTGAACCTGAATGTATATACCGGATTTCAGCAGGTGACAAAAAAACTGGATATACTGAATTCTCAGGAGTATGCGGAGTTTGCCAAAGATGCATCTAACAATGCTTACCTGGATAATGTAACCGGTGCACAGATCTCGGATCCCAACAGTGTGCGGCCTTCCAATTTCCTGCGTTACCGCTATCCGCGCGGAGAGGTTTTTGACTGGCTGAATTTTGATGATCCCGCAAAAATAGCTGCACTTCCGGACTACAACTACCAGGACCTCATCTTCCGCACTGCCCCTATCCATAATTACCAGTTCTCTGCCTCCGGCGGTACGGACAATGTACAGTATACCGTGAGTGCGGGTTATCTCACACAGGATGGTATTATCAAAAAGTCCGCCATGGACCGTTATACGCTGCGGGCTAATGTGGATATTAAAGCCACAGAGAAGTTCACTATCGGCGTTAACCTCAATCCATCTTACAGGATAACGGATGAAGTAAGGGCTGAAGGGCACTGGGCGGACAACCGCATTATTAATGCCGCGCTCAATACCATGCCGATGGCGCCTATTTACGCCGCGGACGGCAGTTATTCTTCGATGGCAGCGCTGGCAGCGCCGTACAACCTGCCGGGCATCACCAATCCTGTTGCGAATATTACTGAATACAACAGCAAGTTCCACGAAACGAACCTGCTGGCCAATGCATACGCGGAATACAAATTCCTCCCCAACCTGAAATACAGGGTTTCCGGTAATGTTAATCTTTACCAGAACAGGAGAAATGCCTATACCACTTCAAAGATGCCGCTTAACCAGCTATTGCCGCCCACTGCTGCAGTAGCCAGCGCGTTTTCAGACCAGGGGCTTAGCTGGCTGGTGAACCAGATACTGACCTATAATGTAACCTTCAATAAAAAGCATAACCTGGAAATACTGGCGGGCACGGAATCCAACAAACTGCAATACCAGTCTTCCGACGCAGCCGGTAATACCTTTGCCAACGATATTGTGCAAACGCTGAATGCAGCCGGGCAACCAGCTTCCGTGAGTTCTCAATTGAACGAAACGGCTACCGTTTCCTATTTTGCCAGGGTGGATTATAATTATAAATCCAAATACCTGCTGAAAGTATCTGTTCGCCGCGACGGCTCTTCTATTTTCGGACCGGATAAAAAGTTTGGTACTTTCCCCGCTGCTTCTGTAGGATGGAGAGTAACAGAAGAACCCTTCATGAAAAACCTGCCGGTATTGTCTGAGATGAAACTGCGGGTTAGTTACGGCCTTTCTGGCAACAATGCGTATAGCAATCCTTATCCCTACGTGGGCGGTGTAGGCGCTACCAATTATAGCTTTAACAATAATGTGGTTACAGGCCTTGCCATCAGTTCACTCGGTAATCCTGGCCTGAGCTGGGAACTCAACCAGCAGCTGGACCTGGGTATCGACATCGGACTCTTGCAGAACAGGATCTCGCTCACGGTTGATTATTACGACCGTATCACGAAAGACCTGTTGCTGTCCGTAAATGTGCCTACACTCACCGGGTTTAGTTCTGCCGTTAAGAATATCGGCAGGATGAGTAACAAGGGTTTCGAATTTGGTTTGAATAGTTACAACCTTACCGGCGCCTTTACCTGGAATACCAGCGCAAACCTTTCTTTCAACAAGAACAAAGTGCTGGAACTGGGCCCCACAGGTGATCGGATCCTGAGCGGCAGTGGTGTGGGCGAAACAAATGTTACGATGATAGGCGAACCCATCGGCAGTTATTTCGGGTATAAACAGATCGGCATTTTCAGAGATGCAGCAGACCTGCATACTAATCCACATGATAATACGACCAGGCCGGGAGATGTGAAATATGAAGATGTGAGCGGGGATGGCATCATTGATGCAAGGGACAGGACCCTCATTGGTAACAACCAGCCTGATTTCATTTACGGTATGACCAACACCTTCGCTTATAAGAATATTGATCTGAGCGTTTCCATACAGGGCACGCAGGGCGGGCAGATCCTCAACCTGAGCCGCCGCTTTTTTGATAACCTGGAAGGCGGAGGTAACAACCTGACCGTAGCGTTGGACCGCTGGCGTTCTCCGGAGAACCCCGGCAATGGTTTGGTACCAAGGGCGAATGCGCGTACAACAGGGAATAACAATGCAGTTTCTTCCCGCTGGGTAGAAGACGGTTCTTATCTGCGGATCCAGAATGTAAGCCTGGGTTACAAGTTGCCCAAAGCGCTTATCAGCCGGCTTAAACTGCAACAGGTACGGATATACGCTTCTGCACAAAATCTTTACACCTGGACAAACTATCTGAATTTCAATCCGGAAGTAAGTAATTATGAAGGACCGCTTACAGGCGGCGTTGATTACGGCAGCTATCCGCTGGCAAGAACAGTGACTTTTGGTATCAACGTTGGTTTCTAATGTTCCCATTAAACTACAAACTCATGAAATTTTCACATAACATTATACTAGTTGCCTTTTTGCTGTCATCCTGCGGCAAAGGTTTCGTAGACCTGAAGCCGATATCCAACATCACCACGGATAATTTCTACCAAACCGCGGAAGACTTTAAGAACGCGGTGAACGGTGCTTACAACGCACTCAGAACGGGTGGCACTTATGGCGTGGACAGTTATATTTTCGGAGAGATCAGGTCTGACAACTCCATGGCGGTAGCTTCCGGTTCCGTAACGGACCAGGACGAATTTGACCGCTTTTATATACGCACCACTAATCCCTTCATCAATAACCGCTGGAGTAACAGCTATACATCCATTGCACGGTGCAATGCCATTCTCGGGCGTATAGACCCTATTACAATGGACGCTGCGCTAAAGGCCCGCTACATTGCTGAAGCCAAGTTCCTCCGCGCGCTCTTTTACTTTAACCTGGTCAACACATTCGGGGATGTGCCACTGGTATTAAAAGAGATCACTAACTCGGATGAAGGGTATGATTATGGCAGAAATCCGAAGGAAGAAGTATATGCACAAATAGAAAAAGACCTTACAGAAGCTGCAGCAGCGTTGCCTCCTTCCTATACCGGTGCAGATATTGGCCGGGCTACAAAAGGCGCTGCCCAGGCCATTCTTGGCCGTGTATTGCTCACACAAAAGAAATATGCACCGGCTGCCATACAACTGAAAGCAGTGATTGACGGGAATCTGTATGGGCTGGTATTAACTTCGTATGCGGATTTCTTCAAAGTGACCAACAAAAACAACAAAGAAGCCATCTTTGATGTGCAATACAGGTCTGGCGGTATAGGACAGGGAAATTCCTGGCCCAATTCATTTGCCCCGCAGAATTCAGGGAATGCTGTGATCCAGTTTGGCGGTGGCGGCAATAATGTGCCGGTTGACGACCTGGTAAATGACTACGAAGCAGGCGATCAGCGGAAGACGGCCACCATTGCCACTTCCTATGTGAATCCCGGTGGCACCACCATTCCGGGCAACTTCGTTAAAAAATACTTTGATGTTCCGGGCGTTGCCAATGATAATGGCAATAATATCCCCATCATCCGTTATGCAGATGTGATACTGATGTATGCGGAATGTTTGAATGAAGCAGGATTCGTTGCCAACGGAGATGCCTTCACTTATCTGAACGATGTGCGCAGGCGTGCCGGGCTTGGTAACCTCACTGCTGTGGAGGTGCCCAATCAGGCAGCATTCCGGTTAACGATGGAACATGAAAGAAGAGTGGAGTTTGCTTTTGAAAATCTGCGCTGGTATGATCTGGTAAGAACGGATCGCGCCATCACCGTGATCAATGGAAAAGCCGGCACGATCAAACCCGTAAATCCTGTTACACCGCAGAACCTGGTATTCCCTATCCCGCAAAGCCAGATAGATATTAATAAAACAAAGATCACCCAGAACGAAGGTTCTAACTAAAAAAAGGAATGCCTGCCGTATATTGGCAGGCATTCTCTCTCAATACATCTGCCATGAAAAAAATAGCAGGGCTTACTTTCTGCCTGGTATTCTTATTTACTACCTACAGCGTTGCGCAAAACTTTGATACGACAAAACTGAATGGCAATCACGACCTGCGTTTGCCGGCCTGGGGTCCCTATTCCAAACATTATGCAGGCATTTCCCATATCCCGGATATTACAACCGGCAAACGGTTCGATTTCTCTGTGCTGCCTGGTTATTACCGCAATAAGTTACTGGTGCCCAACGTACGGTTTGAATCTTCCTATTTTCCCTGGAATGTGAAAAATGACCTTAGCGCTATTACCTACCGGTATGAACTGGAATGGAAGGACCAGGTGTATACAGATATTACGTATACATTGATCGATACATCTTCTGTATTGGTATCCATGCATTGTGTGAACAATACTGCGCTTCCGCAGAACCTTTCGCTCAACCTGGTGGCATCTGTGGAATACCCGGAGAACTATGGTATGCGGACATTGAAATATGGCGAAGGCACACAATGGTATAATGCCGCGGACTATCGTTCTCTTTCACATGCCGTAAAGAAGCCTGCTACCGATCTTGTGTATGACGGATGGAAACGTGGAGAAGTGCGGGATGCACGGCTCATCAATGGCCGTGGTGTTCAGGGAGGCGATAAAATCGAGTATGATGTAACCATACCATCAGGTAGCAAAAAAGCCCGGCTTCTTTTTATTTATTCGCTGAAGAACGGAAAGGAATCTGCTGTACAATTATCAGGACTGATCAATCAGAAAGTTATATTTAAGCCCAGTGATACGCTTGCTGTACTGGACATCCCGTTTGAAGTAACCGGTGGACATTTGCCCCTTACTTTGCTTGGCGGTGGTAATATACTGCTGAATGGTTTTGTTATCACTACCGTACAATCAGGAGAACCTTTTACGATCGTTCCCACACCCATGCTTAAAACGCCTGAAACGGAAGAGGACCTTAAAGCACGCACCCTGCTGCTGAAATACCCCGATGTGCCATTGTATTATGGGATCACATGGGATAAGGAACCTTTTAAGGTCCGTAGTATTAAAAATGATGAACTGGATATTTTTCTCCGGAATGAAACGCATAACCATGTAGCCAAAGTGCTGAATGGAAATATGAAAGGTGATTATGCCAATGTTTTTATCAGGCCTGTAGAACTGAAGCCTTTTTCCTCGCAAACGTGTACTGCATTGCTTAGTGTTGGTACGCATGATGGTGCACTCGCCGCATTGAAAAATAAGGTGCCGCTAAAAGATACCATACCGGAAGAAAAAGGCATACTCGCAGCGGGGAAAAAATATCTTTTCAGCCATAAGATGCTGAAAAGTACTTTACTTTCCAATGTAGTATATCCTGTTTATACGCAAGATCAATACATCCGGCATTTTACGCCCGGCAAGTGGTGGAACAGTTTGTATACCTGGGACCTTGGCTTTGTTGCGCTGGGCCTTTCATCCGTTAATCCGGCGCTTGCAGTGGATTGTATCAATGCTTATGTAACACCACCGGGAAGCCAGTCTGCCTTCGTTCATCATGGATCGCCGCTGCCTGTTCAGGTGTATGCGTTCCTTGAACTGTGGAATAAAACGCAATCCAGGGAATTGCTCAGTTATTTTTATCCCAGGCTTAAACAATACTATGAATTCCTGGCTGGGCGTTACGGGAGTTCTTCTACCAATGTGTTGCCTTCCGATCTGCTGAAAACCTGGGACTATTTTTACAATTCCGGCGGCTGGGATGATTATCCGCCGCAGGTAGGTGTACATAACCAGCATCTGGAAAAACGGGTAACGCCGGTAGTTACCACGGCACACGTGATCCGTGTAGCCAAAATACTGAGAATGGCGGCTGTAGCACTCGATAAACGCTCAGACCTCAAAGCATATGATGATGATATTAAAAGGTTTACTACCGCCCTGCAAAACCATTCCTGGGATGCAAAGAGCGGATACTATTCCTATGTGATGCACGACAGCGCCGGCCGTGCTACCGGCTTTTATAAAGACCCTGCATCAGGTGCTAATTTCAATATGGGCCTGGATGGGGCCTATCCTATTATATCCGGGATCTGTACACCCGGCCAGCAGGAAATTTTAACAGATAAGATATTTTCTCCCAAACATATGTGGAGCCCTTCCGGCATTACCGTGGTGGATCAATCCGCTCCTTACTATCGTACAGATGGATACTGGAACGGAGCGGTATGGATGCCGCATCAGTGGTTTGTCTGGAAAAGTTTGCTGGACATAGATAGAAGTGACCTTGCTTATCAGGTGGCATCGAAGGGCCTGGATGTATATAAAAGAGAAACGGATGCTTCTTATTACACCTTTGAGCACTTCCTGGCGGCGTCCGGCAGAGGGGCTGGCTGGCATCAGTTCTCCGGTTTATCTACACCGGTGCTGCTGTGGTTTGATGCCTATTACAAAACAGGTACGATAACACCGGGGTTTGAGATCTGGATCAACGGGCAGTCGTTTAACAATGATCATTCATCGTATAAAGCGGATCTTTCTTTTGATGAAGCTACCGCTCCGCATAAACGTGCGTTATTGGCAGGCATGAATCCGGCGTTTGACTATCAGGCACAGTTTTCCGGTAAACCGATTGTTATTAAACGTTTAGGGAAGGGCGTACTACAGCTTACGCTACCCGCTACAAATGAGGCGGGGACGCTGGTTATTCATCGTAAATAGTTGCTGGGATTGTATCTGGGGTATGTTACTTGCGAAAGATGCTTGATTGACGAAGGATTACCTAGAGAAAGACGAAGGGAAGGTGGACTTGATGTGGAGAGAATGTGTACCGGAGGTGAAGATGTGGTGAAGGGTATATTTAGTTGTTTGCACGGAGGATGATTGCACTTTTGAGTGCTTTTTGAAGCGTTGAAGTGGTGTTTTTTACAGCAAGATGTTTCATATGCACTTTCGTTTTACAAATTTACGGGCATTTTTTGGGTGATGAATATAATTTCCCTGGCGGAAGAAAAACTTCACATCAATTCCTGTCACCCGCCTCGCCTTGTTTCATTCCCGTTGCGGAGTGGCGAAGGTGTTATTTCCGTGCAGCCGGAAGAGCGGTTTACTTGTTGCATGGCTGTGGTGTACAAGGTTTGCTTCTTCTATCACCAGTGATGGTATCACATCAATGATATCTGCTGCGAAGTATTTTCGGTTGCCCGATGCACACAGCTGTCCGCCATATTCCCTGAATGCAGTCACCTGTAATACTACGATGGTTTCATCATCGCCTGCAGTGAAAGGCAGGATCAATTCGTTTGCCACTGCCGGTTTCCTGAGATCGATCAATACTTTGTCAGATACTGCATCCTGGTATTCACCATCAGTGAAGTTCACACCCACAGCAATCGCTTTGATCTGTATGTGCGTGGTGTTCTTTGCATGAAGGATATCACTGGCTGTCAGGGCAGGCAGGGCAATGCGGAGGTTTCCTTTGCCATCCTGTTTTACCTTAGGCCGGAAATTTAACAACCGGCCCAGGTCTGTGTGGCTGTTGAACTGAAAGCCTGTTAATCCCGCTATTGCTTCCCGCTTAAAAGTTCTCTCGCCGGGCTCATTGCTGCCGGCATAGAGTACCTGCTTCGTTCTTACATTCAGGCGGTTGGTCAGCTTATTATCCGTGCGGATATCCAGCCCCTGTTTTACGCCCCGGCGGATGATCTTTCCGGCTTTACTGGCAGTGCCAAAATCGATAGCGGCGCGTTTGGTGGCCTCACTTCTTCGTACCTTTTTTGCTTTTTTGCGGATGCGGAGTTTTCCATCCACCCTGTAACCGACCTCATCACCGAGGCTGCCGTTTACTTTTATTACTCCTTCCTGAAATCCCATAAAGATTGTTTTTTGGTGAACCTTCAATTTACGAAATATCAGCTCCCGCCGGGTTGTCAAATGACAAGAAATGACGAACTGCGTTAAATAAAAAAGCCACCCTGCAAACGCAAGGTGGCTTTTCTTCAATATTGTAAAACTTATAACTTCTCGATCAACGCACGGATGTTCTTTGCACTTTCTGTAAGGTCCGGCACACTGTTCGTCCAGTTATACTCATACTCCGCAGAGAAAAGCCCCTGGAACTTTTGTTTTTTCAGTTCTTTCAGCACGCCTTCCATGTTGGAAACGCCGGTAGTCCAGATCACATCATGGGCTTTAGGCGATTTCTCATTCAGGTCTTTAAAGTGCAGGCTGATCACATGGCCGTTCAGTTTCTGGATGCATTCTACCGGATCCAGGCCTGAGCGTACCCAGTGACCAATATCCGCGCAGGCGCCCATGTATTTGCTGCGGCCTTTGATAGCTGCCAGCACACTGTCCGGATGCCAGTAATGGCTCGGTTTCGGGTGATCGTGGATTGCCAGCTTGATCTTGTACTCGTCGCAGAGGTTGGATACGATGTCCAGGTCTTTCCGGGCAGGTTCTGACGTAATGCTTTTAATGCCCATTGCTTTGGCAAATTCGAAGATCTGTTTCCATTCTTCCGGGTTATTGCCGTTTACTACGCCAAACGCCAGCAGGGTTTTCTTCTTGCTTTTCAGAAGGTTCAGTACTTCGGCCCTTTTGGCAGCGTCCATTTTGTAATCCATACTGCCCTCAATTCCACCGCCGATCTTTTGGCCCGGGTAACATTCCACATATTGCAATCCGCAGGAATCCATTTTATCCAGGGCTTCCGCCAGGGTAAAAAGTCTGAATGAATAGGCCTGGGCGCCAAATTTCCAACCCAGTTTTGCTTCCTTTTGTTGGGCAGCCGCGGGCATGGCGTACATAACGGCCATCATACCCAGTGCCAACAAGCCTTTTCTCAATGAAATCATAGACGTGTTCAATTTATCCGTAATGAAAGATGATGGAAAAATAAGCGCCTTTTCTCAGTAATGCAAGGATAACACCAGAAAAGGTGTGGTAACTCATTTTATCGTAATTTTAGTCTTGATATGAAAGGCTTTATTTTCTCCAGGTACGATCCGTCCGAAAATAGCCAGAGCCCATTTGAGAAGCTGCTGGACATTTTTACCCAGCTACTCACCTACACCAGCGGTGATGTGGCAGAAGCACTACAGTGGCTCACTGAGTTAGATAAAGAATACCAGCTGAGCAACAACGAGTATGGCATTGGGGACTTTATACAGGATCTGAAAGACAAAGGTTTTATTCGTGAAAACGAGGAGAACGGCAATTTTGCAATAACATCGAAAACAGAACAAACCATCCGAAAGCGCGCTTTGGACGAAATATTTGGGAAACTAAAGAAATCTTCCATTGGCGACCATAACATCCGTAAATCCGGCATGGGCGACGAAATGAATGCGGAAACCCGCCCTTACGAGTTCGGGGACCCGCTGGAGCAGATAGATATGACGGCTTCCATCCGGAATGCCCAGATCAATCATGGCATAGACGCCTTCTCCATGCAGCAGGACGATCTGGAGATCCGGGAAACGGACTTCAAGACCCAGACCTCCACTGTACTGATGATAGACATCTCCCACTCCATGATCCTTTACGGGGAAGACCGGATCACACCAGCTAAAAAGGTGGCCATGGCCCTCAGCGAGCTGATCACCACCCGCTACCCCAAGGATACCCTGGATATCATCGTGTTTGGCAACGACGCCTGGCAGATCGAGATCAAAGACCTCCCTTATTTACAGGTAGGGCCTTATCACACCAATACGGTGGCCGGTCTGGAACTGGCGATGGACATCCTGCGGAGGCGGCGCAACCCTAACAAACAGATCTTTATGATCACAGACGGGAAGCCTACCTGCCTCAAACAGGGTAAAGAGTATTATAAGAACAGCTTCGGGCTGGACCGCAAGATCCTGAGCCGTACGCTCAACCTGGCGGCACAATGCAAAAAGCTGAAGATCCCTATCACTACCTTTATGGTAGCTACGGACCCCTGGTTGCAGCAATTTGTGAATGAATTCACCGAAACCAATAATGGTAAAGCTTTCTTTTCCGGCACAGACCAGCTGGGACAGTTCCTGTTCCGTGATTTTGAAAGCGGTAAAAGAAAAAGAGTTTAAAATAACAAGAAACACGAGACATGGAAAAGATCAAAACACTTGGTGATCTCAAAAAGAGCGGTTACGTATACAGGTCTGTAAAGGAAGAGATCCGCCAGAACCTGATAGAGAAGTTAAAAAGAAAAGAAAGCACCTTCCCCGGCATCATCGGGTATGATGATACGGTGATCCCCGATACGGAAAGAGCCATCCTCAGCCGGCATAATATCCTGTTCCTTGGTTTACGGGGACAGGCTAAAACACGCATGGCGCGGCAAATGACGGAGTTACTGGATGAATTCATCCCCATCATTGCCGGTTCTGAAATAAACGACAATCCCTTCGCGCCTCTCTCCCATTACGGCCGGGACATGGTAGCCAATATGGGCGATAAAACACCCATAGAATGGTTACCCCGCGCAGCACGATACGGAGAGAAACTGGCTACGCCGGATGTGTCCGTGGCAGATCTGATCGGTGATGTAGATCCTATCAAGGCTGCCAATGAGAAGCTGACCTATGCGGATGAAAGGGTGATCCACTTCGGCATCATCCCCCGCTCCAACCGCGGCATTTTTGTGATCAATGAATTACCCGATCTGCAAGCCCGCATACAGGTAGCCCTCTTCAATATCCTGCAGGAAGGAGACATCCAGATCCGCGGGTTCAAAGTGCGGATGCCACTGGATATCCTGTTTGTGTTCACCGCTAACCCGGAGGACTACACGAATCGTGGCGCCATCGTTACGCCGCTGAAAGACCGGATAGAAAGCCAGATCATCACCCACTATCCTAAAACACTGGAAAACTCCCTGCTCATCACAGAACAGGAAGCCAATATCCATAAGGAACAGGATATCGTGCAAATGCCGGATATCATCAAAAGGCTGATAGAACAAGTTGCTTTTGAAGCCCGAACGAGTGAATGGGTAGACAAAAAGAGCGGTGTTTCCGCCAGGCTCACCATCGCGGCCTTTGAGAATGCCGTGAGCGCCGCAGAACGCAGGGCCATCATTAATAAGGAGAAAACTACTTTTGTACGGATCAATGATCTGCAGGGTATTATACCTGCCATCACGGGTAAAATAGAACTGGTATATGAAGGAGAACAGGAAGGCCCCCTCCAGGTAGCTTTAAACCTGCTGGAAAAGAGCCTCCGCACCCTTTTTGCCCAATACTTCCCTAACCCGGATGCTTTCAAGAAACGCAAAGCAGGCGCAGCGGACGTGAACCCTTACCGCGGTATCATTCAATGGTTTGATAAAGGAAACAGCCTTCAACTGCTGCAGGACACTACGGACAAGCAATACGAAGCGGCTTTGCTGAAAGTGACCGGCCTGCCGGAACTGGTGAAACAGCTTTTCCCGAAAGCCAATAAACAGGAATCCCTGCTGATGATGGAAATGGTGCTCCATGGCCTCTCTGCCTATTCCCTGCTGAGCAAAAAGACGGTGGAAAACTCTACCCGGTTCTCCGATCTGCTGGGTACCATGATGAACTTTAGCACAACGGAAGAAGATACTGAGGAAGAATTATAATTGTCTGATTGAATTTTATATCTTGGTTGAAAGATTATTTCCACGTCTTAACCAAATGAAAATCTTATGCACAGAAGGAACTTCCTGCTCAATACCTCTGCTATCCTGGCGGGTTCAGCCTTGCTGCCCTCTTCACTGCGGGCAATAGCCCCCAGTGACCGTGTCCGTTTTGCCGCCATTGGCATCAACGGCATGGGATGGAGCGATCTCAGCGCCCTGCTCAATCACCCGGAAGCGGAATGCGTAGCGCTTTGTGATGTTGACAAAAACGTCCTGGACAAACGCGCGGCTGAACTGGCTGCCAAAAATATCAAGGTGAAGCTCTACAGCGATTACCGGAAACTGCTGGAAGATAAAAGCATAGACGCCGTAGTCATAGGCACACCGGATCATTGGCATTGCCTGCAAATGACGGATGCCTGTTCCGCCGGTAAGGATGTGTATGTGGAAAAACCCATCGGCAATTCCATCTTAGAATGCCGCGCCATGGTGGGTGCCCAGCAACGCCATAACCGCGTTGTACAGGTAGGCCAGTGGCAACGCAGCATGCAGCACTTCCAGGATGCCATAGACTTTGTGCATTCCGGCAAACTGGGCAATGTGAGGCTGGTAAAAGCCTGGGCTTATATGGGCTGGATGAAACCGGTTCCCAAACAACCGGCTACCCCTGTTCCCGCAGGTGTTGATTACACTACCTGGCTGGGGCCTGCGCAGAAACGCGCCTTTGACCCTAACCGCTTTCACTTCAACTTCCGCTGGTACTGGGATTATGCAGGTGGCTTGATGACGGACTGGGGTGTGCATCTTATCGACTATGCACTCTACGGCATGAAAGCTTCCAACCCTAAATCTGTAGTGGCAGCCGGCGGTAAATTTGCTTACCCGGATGATGCGGCAGAAACTCCGGATACCCTCACAGCCATCTATGAGTTTGAAGGTTTCAATATGCAGTGGGAACATGCTACCGGCATTGATGGTGGTCCTTACGGCCGTACACACGGGATTGCCTTCATTGGCAACAATGGTACGCTGGTGCTGGACCGTGGCGGATGGGAAGTGATACCGGAGAAAGGTAAAATGGAAGCCATCGCTTATACAAAAGCATCTGATAATGGTTTGATCAAACACACGAAGAACTTCCTGGAAGTGATCAAATCCCGTAAACTCAGTGATCTGCGTTGCGATATTCAAACGGGTGCTAATGTGGCCGTGAATGCGCAGATGGGGAACATTGCCTTTAAAACCGGGAACAAAGTGTTCTGGGATAAAGCAAAGCAGGAATTCACGACTGCAGCCGCCAATAAACTGATGGCCGCGGAGTATCATAATGGTTACAAACTTCCTAAATTATAAATAAATGTATCTGATCAAAACGCTCGTTGTATGCTCAGCTATCCTGTTGCCTGTCATACATGCCAACGCACAGGAAAAAGCCAAACCTGAAGACACTGAGTTCTGGGAACCAGTACCCGTTGTTGTAACACCCGGCGCTGGTACTGCTGCCCCTTCTGACGCCATTGTACTATTCGATGGCAAGAACCTGAATAATTGGGTAAGTGAAAAAGGCGGCGCCGCTACTTTTGTAATAGAAGATGGCGCTATGACCGTTACTCCTAAGAAAGGTGGCATCAAAACCAAAGAATCTTTCGAAGATTTCCAATTGCACATAGAATGGCGCTCTCCCTCAGTTGTAAAAGGCGAAAGCCAGGGACGCGGCAACAGCGGTATCTTCCTGCAGTCTTATTACGAGTTGCAGGTGCTGGATAATTTCAATAACAGGACTTATTCCAATGGCCAGGCCGGAAGTATCTATAAACAAGCCCTTCCACTGGTGAATGCCTGTAAGAAACCCGGAGAATGGCAAACGTATGATGTGATCTGGACGGCACCGCGTTTTAATGAAGATGGTTCCGTGAAATCTCCTGCGCGTATTACGGTACTGCATAACAATATTCTGGTACAGAATAATACTGAACTGAAAGGGAAAACGGAATACATTGGTCAGCCGAAGTATGTGAAGCATGGGGCTATGCCGCTGGCTTTGCAGGATCATGGAGATCTGGTGAGTTACCGGAATATCTGGATCAGGAAGTTATGATTCCTTTATATTTTTAAAGCCCTTCGTGTTATGCGGGGGGCTTTTTTTGCTTGTAGGGAGTTTGCCGCGCAGCAAAGGGCGGTTTTTTTTATTTTGGGGGAAGATGTTTTTTTTCGAAATAGCTGTGTTTATAAGCATAAAATAAAAAAGCCTTCTCGGCAGAGAGGACTTTTTTGTGAAACAACTGTTTCCAGGCATAAAATAAAAAAAGCCTTCTCAGCTGAGAAGGCCCTTTTTGGGAGGTTTCGAGCGGATTCGAACCGCTGTAGGAGGTTTTGCAGACCTCTGCCTAGCCACTCGGCCACGAAACCATCAATATTTTGTGGACTGCAAAAGTAGTAAATTTTCGATATTTGCCAAATCTGATTCAAAGATATTCATTTACGGATTATAAAAAATGAAAGATAATATGACCAGAATAGCAGAATCTGAACTGATACTCAACGCTCGCGGAGCTGTTTACCACTTAGATGTACGCCCGGAAGAATTAGCACATACCATCATCACCGTGGGTGATCCGGAACGTGTTAAAGCTGTCAGCAAACATTTTGACAAGATCGAAGGTACATACCAGCACCGCGAATTTGTGACACATACCGGGTTTATCGGACAGAAAAGGATCTCTGTTGTTTCTACCGGTATTGGTACAGATAACATTGATATTGTGCTGAATGAACTGGATGCGTTGGTGAATATTGATTTTGCTACCAGAACAGTGAAGGAAGAACTGGTAAAGCTCCGCATCATCCGCCTGGGCACTTCGGGTTCTTTGCAGGAATCCATCCCGGTGGACAGCTTTGTGGTTTCTTCCCATGGCCTTGGCCTTGATAACCTCCTGCCCTTCTATACTTACCAGAACACGCCGGAAGAACTGGCACTGCTGGAAGCTTTCCGCGGACAGATCAGAATGCAGCCCAGCGCTGCAAGACCTTACCTCATAGAAGCTTCCAAAGAACTGAAAGAAAAGTTCAGGGAAGGTTTTCACACAGGCATCACCGTTACCTGCCCGGGCTTTTATGCACCGCAGGGGCGTGTGTTACGCGGTGCGCTCTCCCATCCTGAACTGATTGATCAGCTCACGGGTTTCAGCTATGAAAATAAGCACATTACCAACTTTGAAATGGAAACAGCGGGGATCTATGGCTTAGGGCGCGTTTTAGGGCATGAATGCCTTTCTATCAGCGCGATTGTGGCTAACAGGATCAAAAAGGAATTTAGTGCGGATGGCGGGGCTGCGGTGGAAAGACTGATCGTACAGGCGCTGGAGAAGATCGCGGAATAAGCTTTTGCCGCGCAAGAAAGGGCGGAGTTTTTTTCTTTTGGAGGGAAGCTTTTTTGGGGGATGTTGGTTTCTTGCGCATCAGAAGCTTTTTTGGGGGATGTTGGTTTCTTTGCGCATCAGAAGCTTTTTTGGGGGATGTTGGTTTCTTGCGCATCAGAAGCTTTTTTGGGGGATGTTGGTTTCTTTGCGCATCAGAAGCTTTTTTGGGGGATGTTGGTTTCTTTGCGCATCAAATGCCCGTTCCATAATTCCTCAAAAAACTGTTTTACCTTTGCATCGTCATGAACATGCACTTCTATAAATACCAGGGTACCGGCAACGATTTTGTGATCGTAGACAACAGGAACGGCGAATACAGCTCCCTCACCACCCAGCAGATAGCACATCTGTGCGATCGCCGCTTTGGCATTGGCGCGGATGGATTGATGATGCTGGAAAACCATGCGGATTACGACTTCCAGATGAAGTACTATAATTCCGATGGCCGGGAAGGCAGCATGTGCGGCAATGGCGGCCGCTGCCTGAGTGCTTTTGCCAAATACATGGGCATTGACAAACCCGCAGTAAAGTTCATTGCAGTTGATGGCCCCCACGAAGCGAGCTTCCGGGAAAACGGCTGGGTGAACCTCAAAATGCAGGATGTGGACTGGGTGGAAAATGGCAATACGTATTTTTATCTCAACACGGGCTCTCCCCATTTCGTGAAATTTGTGACGGATGTACAGGAAGTGGATGTATACGAAGAAGGGCGCGCCATACGTTATAATGAACGCTTCGCTGCAGAAGGTACCAATGTGAACTTTGTACAGGAAATGGACAAAGGCATCTTTGTACGTACTTACGAACGGGGCGTGGAAGACGAAACCTATTCCTGCGGTACGGGCGTAACCGCCGCAGCATTAACAGCTGCACCCGCAGAAGCCGGGGAATACACCATTCCCGTAGAAACCATCGGCGGGCACCTGGAGATCCAGTTTGCCAGGAACGGGGAACGCAGCTTCTCCAACATCTGGCTCTGTGGCCCCGCTACGCTCGTATTTGAAGGAAATATTAAAATTTAGCCCGCAGGCTACAGGTAAATTAATTCCCCTACCTTTGCGCCCGGATGATCCAGTACTTTAAAAATATAGATGCGCGCACTGTTGCAATTGAGGAGGCCGAAAACGGCGCCTGGGTGAATATTACGCCCCCTTTGAAGCAGTCAGAATTTGAACAGTTGTCTGAAGAACTGGACATTCCTTTGGACTTCCTCACGGACTCCCTGGACATTGACGAAAAGAGCCGTTTTGAACTGGAAGACAATGTGAAGCTTATTGTATTAAAAACCCCCACAGAAAACAACTCCATCAACGAAAGTGACGCCTTTTACATTACGATCCCCATTGTGATCATCCTTACCCACAACCAGATCGTAACGGTGAATTCTTTCGATAATGCGGCTATTAAAAAATTCCTGAACACCTTCCATAACCGCCATCCGGAAAAACGGAACATGATGGTGCTGAAAGTGTTTGAAAAAGTGGTTATGAACTTCCTGGATTACCTGAAGGAGATCAACCACCGCCGTAACCTTTCTGAACAAAGACTGTACGATTCCAATAAGAACGAGGAACTGCTCTACCTGATGCGGATCCAGAAAAGCCTGGTGTATTTTGTAACGGCCCTGCGCAGTAATGAACTGTTACTGATGAAGCTGGAACGTACCAACTTCCTTGGTTTGAATGAAGATGAAAAGGAATTCCTGCATGACCTGATCGTAGATACTTCCCAGGCGCTTGAAATGGCGAATATCTACACCAACATCCTCAGCAGCACCATGGATGCCTTTGCCAGCATCATTTCCAATAACCTCAACTTTGTGATGAAACGGCTCACGTCCATCACCATCGTGCTTACCCTGCCTGTATTGGTAGCCAGCATCTATGGTATGAACGTGGAAATTCCTTATGCGCATTCTACGTATGCGTTCTATATACCTATCACCATTGCCATTGTAACTGCGGTGATCATGAGCTGGTATTTTATGAAGAAGAAATGGTTCTAACGGCCGTGATCATGAGCTATTTTTTCTGAAGAAGAAATGGTTCTAAAACCTTTCCTTTACGATCTTCGTTATTCTTTTATCTGTAGGGAGCGTAATGGCGTCTTCTGTAAAATCTTCCCAATCTACCCAGCGCACACCTTCTATCTGCACCATCGGATCATCCGGTAATTCAAAATCGAAGGGTTTGCTGCCTGTTTTTACATTAAACGGGGAAATGCCTTTTACGAGATAATAAATAGCAATGATCTGCTGTTTGTTATTAAATGCATTCATCTGGAAGAAGTCCGTGGTGTAAAGATGTTCCACTACTTCAATATCCTGGTTGATCTCTTCTTTCCATTCCCGCACCATACATTCCAGCGTGCCTTCTCCAAACTCGAGGCCACCGCCTGGGAACTTGGTGTATAATCCGCCACGAATATGTTCGTCGCTCACCAGCACCTGCTTTTTTTCGTTGATCATGATCCCGTATACACGGACTGTAAATAGATCGGACATGGTAAACTTTGATTATTAATTGTTCATTGCCATCTGTTTCATTTCTGCGGCTTTCTCATGGCCCAGGTAACGTTCTATGATACCATGCACCCAATAAATGACCGGCGTTAACAGGATAGCTACTGCAAATTTATACATGTAATTGATAATACAAACACTGATGATCAGGCTTAATGGCCAAACAAAATCCCCGTTAGGGTTATAGATCTTGGGGCCAATATAAAAGGCAATGAACAACACCACAAAACTGTCTATGAGCTGGGAAATGAGCGTAGACCCGGTGGCACGCAGCCAGATCTTCTTCTCCCCTGTTACTTTTTTGATCTTGTGAAAGGCAAATACGTCTACCAGCTGCCCCACCAGGAAGGCGGTGAGTGAGCCGATGATGATCAGGGAACTTTGCCCCAGGATCTGCTGATAGGCTTTATCCATATTGGGTACGCCGGAATTCACTTTACTGGTTACAAAGAAATCCGCCGGTGTTAAACGGATGGCCCAGAAGAAAATAAAGAAAGCAAATACGATCAGGCAGGCGGCCATCACGGACAGGAAGCGCACGCCTTTTACGCCATAATATTCATTGATGATGTCCGTCATAATGAACACTACCGGCCAGAGCAATACGCCGGCAGTCATGCTGAAGGTGTATACATCCCCTAAGATGTGCAGGTTAGCGGGTGCTAAGCCCAGTGTGGCTTCCAGTGAAAAGATCTTTACCCCGATGATCTCTGCAATGAGTGCATTGGCTACAAAAATCCCACTCAGTATAACGAAGAGTTTTGTCGGTTTATCCTTTAAAATATTGATTATCATATGAAGAGTTCCAATTGGATCAGCAATATAATTACATTCAAAACAAAAATATAGGGATGGATGTTGGTCCACTGCACTTTCCTGACCAATAATAGTATGGTTGTTAAGAGGCAAACGATGATATTGAGGGGTGCGGCTACCAGTCCGCCCAATACCATGATATGTTTCACCACATGCTGATAAGAATCCGTGTACTCCACCATCCTGATAATAAAACCTATTAAATAACAGCAATTACAGATAAAGCTGAACTTTAACAGGAAACGTAACCAACTCATATTGAAATTTCCGATAAAATACAGTTATTTTGGATTCTTTAAAATTAAACCTGAAATACCCGATGAAGCAAAACTGGCAAAAAGCTGTTCTTCCGCATGTGTATGCCATTCTTATTTTCCTGGCATTGAGTTTCGTATTTTGCTTTCCGGTATTGAACGGGCTGGAGATCAAGCAATCTGATACGGTATCATGGCAGGCCATGAGCCAGGAGGCGCGTGCTTATAAAGACAGCACGGGCATCAATCCTATCTGGACCAATGCCATGTTCGGTGGTATGCCTACCTACCAGATCTTCATGGCACAGGATAATTATACTTACCACCTTCATACCCTGCTTACCCTGGGTTTACCTAAGCCGGTGAATTTCTTTTTCCTGGCCATGGTAGGTTTTTATATTTTATTGCAGGTAATGCGTTTCCGGCAATGGGTGACCATTCTCGGCGCCATCGCCTTTGCTTTTGCTTCTTATACACCTATCATCATTTCCGCAGGGCATGATACCAAGATGTTTACGATCGCCTATATGGCGCCGTTGCTGGCGGGGATACTGCTTACTTACCGGGGAAGATACCTGATAGGAGGCATTATTACCTGTATCACCCTCTGCCTGATGATCACTTCAGGGCACTACCAGATGGTATATTATATGCTGCTCCTTTGCCTTTTCATCGGCATTGCACATTTGGTAAATGCTATCCGGCAAAAACAGGTGCCGCAATATGTAAAAGCTACGGGTGTGCTGCTATTCTTTGGCATTCTGTCTGTACTGCCTTCTACGGTAAGTTTATGGACCACTACTGAATTCAGTAAGTACACCATGCGTGGCGGGCATTCTGAATTAACACCACCTCCGGGCCAGGAGTCAGACAAATCTGCTGGTGGCCTGGATAAAGGATATGCTTTCCAATGGAGCCAGGGGCCTTTTGAAACATTGACCATCTTATCACCTAACTTATATGGCGGCCCTACACAGGGACCGCTGAGTACTTCCAGCAAAACCTATAAAGCTATTACTGAACTGGGCGTACCGCCTGTACAGGCAGAGCAGATAATAGAGGGCATGCCCCGCTACTGGGGGCCGCAACCCATGACGGATGGCGGTATCTACTGGGGTGCTGTGATCATTTTCCTGTTTGTGCTGGCATTGTTCACCGTGAAGAGTTTTCATAAATGGTGGATCCTGGCAGGCTGCATCCTGGGTGTGTTCCTGGCATGGGGCGATCATTTTGCCATCTTCAACTATTTCATTTTTGATCATCTTCCTTTATATAATAAGTTCCGCGCACCTTCCCAGGCTTTGGTGTTACCGCAATTGCTGGTACCTTTCCTCGCCTGCTGGGCATTGAATGATGTGGTGACCGGCGCTATTAATAAAGACCTGCTCCTGAAGCAACTGAAGAAAACAGTTTATATCGTAGGCGGCCTTTGCCTCCTGTTGCTGGTGGCTTCCTTTGGCATGATGAATTTCAGTTCTGCTACGGACCCTGCGAAGAATTTCTACCAGCAGTTCACCGGCGGAAATCAACAGGCTTTTGATACTTTATTGAATGCATTGATAGAAGACCGCGCTTCTTTAATGCGGATAGATACTTTCCGCACCCTCGTGATCGTATTGCTGGCAGCAGGTTTGATCTGGGCCTTCATTAAACAGAAGATCCAGGGCGCTCAGTTCCTCGTTGCGCTCACCATTATTGTAGCGCTGGACGAGATGCTGATAGACAGCCGCTACCTTGGTAAAAAATACTATGTAACACCTACAGATTATAAGAGTGCATTTGCACCCAGCCCGGTAGATCAGGCCATCAAACAAGATCCCGATCCTTATTACCGTGTATTCAATACCGTTAATTTCATGGATGCCATGAGCTCTTATCATCACAGGGCAGTGGGTGGTTACAGCCCGGTGAAACTGGCGCTTTACCAGGACCTTATAGAACATCAGCTGAGCAAAGGCAATCCTCATGTGCTCAATATGCTGAATGCCAAGTATGTGATCTTTGCCAATAATCAACCGGGACCACAAGGTCAGCCAAGCCAGCAGCTGGCTTATCAGCAGAACCCCGGCGCATTGGGTAATGCCTGGTTTGTAGACAGCCTGGTATGGGCAAAAAATGCAGATGAAGAAATGAAAACACTGGATAGCCTGCCTACCGATCATGCTGCCGTGATAGATCAACGCTTTAAACCTGTACTGAATGGATATGCACCAGCGAAAGATTCCGCCAGCCATATCAAACTCACGAAATACGGACTGAACCAACTGGATTACATAAGTGCCAACAGCAAACCCGGTTTTGCCGTGTTCTCTGACATCTATTATCCTGCAGGATGGAACGTGTATATTGATGGTAAGAAAGATGAGATCGTTCGGGTGAACTACCTGTTACGTGGTGTGAAAATACCAGCTGGTGACCATAAGATTGAAATGAAATTCGAGCCACGCTCTTATTACCTGGGTAATGCCATCACGCGCTGGTCTTCTGTGCTGATGCTGATCTTGCTGGCTGGCGCCATCGCCATTGAGGTGAGGAAGAGTGCGAAAGCAGCACCAAAAGTTTAATACCATAAACGGGCCTTCACGGCCTTCAGATATTTCCGGGCGGCAGCATGTAATGGCTGCCGCTTTTCTTTGCCCGGTATCTGCAGGATGGCTATCCAGCCTTTCCACCATTCCCCCCAGTTCCAGCCGCTCTTTTGCAGGAATTCAAAAGACCACATGGCGGCTGTGCTGATGAAATACCGCAAGGGCAGATAACGGTAAGCCACTTTACTTTTGTTGATCCACAACATTTTCATCTTCATCATCAGCGGCGTGCGCCCTAACGGAGATTCATTGTGCAGCACTACAATATCTGCGGTATAGGCAATAGTGTATCCCTTGTCCAGCGCCCGGTAGGTAAGATCATATTCTTCCATGCCATAAAAGAAATCTTCCGGATATACACCGGCGTTATCATACACTTCTTTTCTTATAGCATGCCCGCAGCCAATGTAATAAGGCGCCAGGAACTGTGCTTTATCTTTGTAGGCTTCAAATTGTTTGTGCGGAAAAGCATTCACCTGCATTTGCCCTGTACTGGCATATAATACTTTAA
The DNA here is from genome assembly GCF_009647655.1 of Chitinophaga sp. SYP-B3965. Lineage (GTDB taxonomy): Bacteria > Bacteroidota > Bacteroidia > Chitinophagales > Chitinophagaceae > Chitinophaga. Next base: position 1,838,526 of record NZ_WJFD01000001.1, read on the forward strand.
AACAGAGGATGCCGGTATGATGGGAAGTAAGGTAAGTAGAATGGAATGCATCCACGATCTGCACCAGCGCATCTTTATCCCGGAACCAGGCATCATCGTCTATCGTTACCAGCAAAGCAGCTTTAGCCTGCACGATGCCCAGGTTACGGCCTCTTGCCACACCCAGGTTCTCCTGTGAATACTGGTAGCGGAAAGGGATCTCCGGGTGTGTTTCTATAAATTGTTCTATAGGGCTGTAATCTGCTGTGGAGGCGTTATTGATGATGATCACTTCTTCCAGTAACTCCGAGGCCTGTTGCTGCTCTGTAATGTTGCGCAACAAAATTCCCAGGTCGTCCGGGCGGTTATATGTGATGATGATGATGGATAATTGCTTCATAATAATAACTTACGGTAGGCCTCTGCAAAGGCGCGCATGCCAAAATGTTCCTGCGCATAGGCGATGTTATTACGGGCGATGGTTTGCAGCAGTGAGGGATCTGATTGCCAGATCTCCAGCAGGTCTGCGGCCAGTGATACCAGGTCTTTTTCTTTTTTGGTATGGTCCAGCAGGAAACCGTTCTCTCCGTTCTTCACATGATACGGAATATCTCCCACATCTGTTGCCAGTACGGCCAGTCCGCGGGCCATGGCTTCCATGATCACCATGGGGAAACCTTCGCGGGAAGAAGTGATCACGATCACCTGGTGTTCCCGGTAGATGGCGTCTATGGTGGCGGCATCTGTTTGTTCGCCGTAAAAATGGCAGTATGGGCGAAGTTCTGTTGGGATGGCATCTTCTACGGCACCCATAAAACCGGCGATGGTGTTGGCTTGTTGTGCAATGCGGGCTACGAGGTGCGGGCGTTTTTCTGCTGTGCCGCGGCCTACGTAGAGCATGCGCGGCATGGCTTCGCCATGCGCGGCTTGCGTTGGCTGCAGCGATGCTGCTGGCGCTGATTGCAAGGGTGTTTCACCTGGTTGCATCGATGCTGATTGCAAGGATGTTTCACCTGGCTGCAGCGATGCTGATTGCAACAATGTTGTTTCCATTGGTGGTAATGGAATTCCGTTCATCACCAGTTGAATTTTCTCCGCGTAGCTTTTAGGGATCTTATATGCTTTATATAATTTGATGTGTTCAGCAATACTATCCCGGCTGATCATCACCGTAGTTGTATAAAAAGGAATGAAAGGTATGCGTATATAAGAAAAACTGCAAAAGGAATGGATCAGTTCCACCTGCCGGATACCCTCCGGCAAATGCGGGCTGAGTTTATAGGCGAAGTTGCATTGGCCGTTAAACACTACCGGCGCGTTGCGCTGCCTGCTGATATAAGCAGCGGTGATACCACGCCAGATGAGGTTATTGAAATACAGGTATTTGTTATCCGTATAAGTAGAAATATTCCGGATGGTGATATTGCTGCCTGTAAACTTCGGCAGCATCGCATCATTCATGGATTTCTTTGTAAAGAAGATGATCACTTTCTTTTCCGGGAACAACTGCGCTATTTCACTGTGTACTTTTTCAGCACCACCAACATGGTAAAAGGGAAAGAACAAAAAGAGATCGTATTCTTCCGGTAATGGTTTAAAACGGGCTATCAGCCTGCCCAGCAAAGCAAACGGGAAAATAAAGATCCCTTCTATCCGTCTTTTTAAAATGAGCCACTGATACATTACATCCTTTGTTTGATCCATTTAGCGATGCCTGTTACCCCATCTTTACACATGCCTGCCACTACCCTTGCATCAAAACCATTAAACGCCCCTTTGGCCAGCCTGGCTGCCAGGAAACGTCTTTTGCAGCGGAACTGTTTAAAGAAAAGGTTCTGCCGTTTCAGATTCACCGCTGTGATGGAAGCACTGTGCACGCGGTACAATAATAATGTTTCCGGTACTTTCTCCATCACTTCTCCCCCGGCCTGCATGCGCAGCCAGAGATCATAATCTTCTATATGCTGTTGTGCAGGATTGTAAAGGTATTGCTTTAATACAGCCGTTCGCACCATAATACCAGGGTGTGCGATGCAGTTGGCATAAGGCAGCGTTTGCCTGATCTGTGCAGCTGTGTAATTCTGCCGGTCTGCCGGCCAGGTACCGGTTTCCACCCCCTGCTCATTGATGAATGTGATGAAGCAACCCACTAACGCCGTTTGCGGATAGGCTTCCAGCCAGGCAGCCTGTTTGGCAAAGCGTTCCGGCAAACAGAGATCATCTGCATCTATCCTGGCAATATAAGTGCCCTTCGCTTCTGCGATGCCGCGGTTCAGCGTACCCACCAATCCCATATTGGGATGATGGAAATAACGGATCCGGCTATCTGAAAAAGATCTGATCACCTGTTCACTTTCATCCGTAGAGCCATCATTAAGCACCAGCAATTCAAAGTCTCCTTCCGTTTGCGAAAGGATGCTTTGCATGGTAGCTGCAATGAACGCGGCACTATTGTAAACCGGCAATAAAACTGTTAAACGCATATGTTTATATTCTGTGCCAACTGGCAGGAACAAGGTCTTTTGCATCCACGTCTGCAACAGCAAACCATTTTGCGGGTGCTACCACCCGTTTTTCTTTATAGGTGTTCAACCAGGCCGCCCACCAGCTAAAACTACTGTTGGCAATGATCTGGTGCCTGCAATGGCTCATCAGGAACAGGTCCTCATACTGCGTATGGCTGAGGTCCCCGCTCACGATCTCGTAAGTGATGCCCGATGGGAGATTATCTTTCACCCAGGCCGGGTCGTTCGTAAAAATATAGAATTTTGCATGCGGATGACGCGTGAGCATATACCTGGCAGCTGCGTCATAATACGCTGGTTCACAGATCCCGTGATAAGCAGCGGTGGCAGCATCTGTATAATCACCACGGCGGAAATGCATGGCAATACTTTCTGTAGCCTGTAGTTCTGCTGCTTTGTTCAATATGTTGGGAGAAAAGGGGATCGAAAAAGTAAAATCGCTTAAAATAGTTTCCTGTACCGGTTCAAAATACCGCCAGCTTTGCCAGTATCCTTTCAGGTAAACAGGTGGCTGCGCCTGAAACAATAACGCATCAAATTCGTAATGCCGTTCTTTATAAACCCGGCGATACGGCGTGGGCAATACCCGGTTCAATACCTTACCCACCGTGCCCTGTTTAAATGCAGCCAGGTCTGCCGGGGTAGCAATGCCTGCCTGTATGTTCAACCCGTTCAACCCGTACATCCCTTTCTGCCGGGACTCGTAACTCTCCGGATCCAGCAGCAGGGGCACCTGGTATTTTGCAGCCAGGGAACGGCCTGCAGCATATTGAAACATCTGGTTACCCAGGCCGCCTTTCAGTTGAACAAGGATCAAAGCTTTCTCATTTTGGCCGTAAAAATATTTATTTTCGCGTTCATTATTATTGATTACGTTTATATATGGTGCAAATAAACGAATGTTGCACCAGCCGGAGCCAAATATTATGGGAATTATCAGAAATCAAAGTATCAGATCCTCCTTCATTACCTATATAGGTTTTGCCATCGGTGCTTTGAATGCCTACCTTTTTAGTAAATACGTACCCCCTGAGATATACGGCCTTACGAGGATCTTCTTCAGCACCTCTATGCTCTTTTATGCCTTTGCCTCTTTCGGTACGGCTACCCTGCTCAATAAATTCTATCCTTACTACCGTGATTACCTGCCTATTAAAAGCAGGGACCTTTTCGGGATCGTATTGATCGTTAGTATGACGGGATTCCTGCTGGTGACGGCAGGCACGATTGTGTTCCATGATGTGATAGACCGCAAGTATCAGCTCATGGCGCCCTTGTTCCTGCAATATTTTTACCTCTTATATCCTTTTGCCTTTTTCCTGTTACTCTTCACCCTCTTTGAAAACTTCAGTTACAACCACTATAAATCTGTATTCCCGATATTTTTGAAGGAAGTATTGCTGCGTGCATTAACCTCCATCCTGATCGTTCTGCTGATCTTTAATTTATTTACTACGGTAGATTTCATCTGGGCATTTGCCTTTTTATATGCTTTACTCTTTTTTGCTTTACTGTTATACCTTAAAACGCAAAAGACCCTGCACTTTACTTTTCAGACCAGCAGTATTACCAGGCGGCTGGCAGGTAAAATGATGACGTTCAATTTGTGGATCTTTGGTGGCAGCGTATTTAATGCGGTACAGCAAAATATAGATGCCTTAATGATCACCAGCACCAAGGGGCTTTCTTACACGGCGGTACTGGAATTCAATACTTATGTGAGTAATGTGATCCAGGTACCGCAACGGAGCGTAGTGGCCATTGCCGTACCGGTACTGGCTAAAGCCTGGAAAGACCGGGATATGCATGCCATTCAGCGCATTTATAAACGGTCTTCCATGACCATGCTGATCTTCTCCCTGCTCATATTCATGATGATCTGGCTGAACCTTGAATCTGCCTATAATATCTTACACCTGAATCCGCTTTACTGGGAAGGCCGCTATATCATTCTGTTTTATGGCGTGAGCAGGATCATAGAATTAGGCGCCGGTGTGAACGGGCAGATCATTGGTACTTCCAATATGTGGCGCTTTGATTTTGTTTCCAACCTGATCCTGATCGCCTTAAGCGTTCCGCTTACGTATCTGTTCATCAAACAACTGGGTATCACAGGCCCGGGTATTTCTCAACTGATCACTATCTTCCTTTTCACCCTCATACGATATAGTTTCCTGGCGCGCATGTATCAACTGCAGCCCTTCACCATGAAAACCCTGTATGTGGTGTTACTGGCCTTACTGGGCTGGGTGGTAGGTTATTACCTGATCGTTCCGGAAAATCATTACCTCCGGGTGATCCTGCGTACAGGATGGTTCATGGCCGTATTCCTCGGACCTATCATCTACTTTGAATGGTCGCAGGATGTTACGGAAACCTTTAACAAAGGGTTGGCGCTGGTGCGGAAGTACTTAAGAAAATAACCGTTTGATCTTGCGGATAATAAGTTGAAGGATATTCAGCGGTGGTTCCGGTGCGGTTTGGCGCATGAAGGCACTGCCGCCAAAACGGCCTTTATCCCGCATCAGGATAGCGGGTTCATAAGGCATTTCCCAACCTTCCGGGTAAGCGTAAGCAGGCGTGAGTACTTTGGGGTGTTTATTGGCTACGTATTTATTAAGCTGTGATTCATCATGCCAGATGGCGATGATGCCGTTATCGAGGTCTTTCTGCGTATTAGCAGTTAGTTGTTTGATGAGTTGGCCATAAGCTTTGCCGGTTCCACCATTCAGGCAGCCCTGGAAATACTGTTTACGTTCCTCGCGGGGCATGTATGCAGTGGATTCTTTCTGTGTTTTTTCAAAAGGGGCTGCCTTCAGCGGTTTGTTATAATAACCCGGATGTAATACTACCGTTAAACCATCTTCTGCATCACCCGGTAATATTTCTGCCGCTTCAATGGGCCGTATGAATTCTGTATTCGCGTTAAAGAAAAAGATGTAATCAAAAGCTGACAGTTCTTTTTCCACACGGGAAAAGATAGAAAAGCGCATCAGTGTATCATAGGGCCAGCCCAGCTTTTCCTGGTGATGTACATGTACACCCGGCGCATCTTTAAATGGCAGGTCCGCATCATCTGTGAATACAAAATATTCTTTCTCTGCGCCCGGTACAAAATATTGTTCGGCACTGGTATAAAAATCCTTCCAGAAAATACTGTATTTGCCCGTACAAATAAATAGTAACGCTATTTTCATGCATGACGCTTTTGGGCCAGGATACCACAGTAGGGAGATTGAAATGCAGCATCCGGTAACTGCCTTAACAACGGCGTGAGCTTACCGATCACCTTATTACCCAGTTTTTGCAGTGAACTGCGTTCCTGCGCATCATACCAGTAATCAAAACGGCCAAAGTATCCGGCAAACTTTACATCATATCCCAATTGTTCCAGCTGTGCTTTCCAGAGATGTGGTTTCATGGAAGGCAGGTAGTGGCGATCCAGGTTTTCTTTATCCAGGTTCCTGTGCAGGAACTGTTGCAGTCCTCCGCGGAAATTAGGTGTAGTGATCATGAGTGTGCCACCGGGTTTTACCAGGTTGCTATGTAGGGCAATGATCTCCGGGAAATTCTGAAAGTGTTCAATAAATCCAAAAGAGCATACCACATCATACCGGTCTTTTGAATTGGCAGCATACGCCAGCACATCCCCTCTTTCCAGCAAGCCGGTGCTTACGCCCTGTTTTTGCAGCCATGCTGTAAAACCTTCATTCATATTAGGCGCCAGGTCCATTCCATTCACCACGAGGCCCATCTTACCGAGGTGCGCCATGTATCTTCCGGGAAAACATCCCAGTTCAAATAACTGTTCGCCCTTTTTCAGGAAAGCAGCCTGCTTATCCATCCATTGGGTAACGATATCGTCCGCTACAAAATATTGAAAGTTGTTGTAGGCATCATCCCAGTATTGTTGCTCCACCAGATCCATAGCTTAGTTATTTACTTTCCTGAAAAAATCTTTTAGCCCGTTGCCGGAATCTTTAGTGATCACCTGCCATCTTTTATTCCGGATAGCCTTGCGCCATTCCCGGATCTTGTTCTTTAGTGATTCGGGTAACATGGCCGCGAGGGATTGTACAGCACCTTTGCTTTTCTCTACCTGCGTTCCCTCCTGCTGCCAGGCAATGAATTCATAATCACTCTGCTGCGGCGTGGTGGAGAATAAAGGTAAATGGGCCGTTTTCTTTGCCAGCACCAGCAGGTAGGATTGCCGGGAGTTTTCCAGCAACACCCTGCTCTTCACGACCTTGGGATCAGGCACTTCGTACCAGGGTGCAAAGGGGCGTGTAGTGGTGAAATACATTTGTTCCATCACATATCCGTTCTCGGGTGACAGTACCCGGTAAAATAATTCCGGGCTGAACTGGTAAAAGCCATGTCCGAAAAAGTTATTGGCAATTTGTATACTGAGGAAGTGACCTCCCGGTTTTACCATTTGCATGGCGTTACTAATGGCTTGTGGGAAATTAAACACATGTTCCAGCGTACCGGCATCTACCACCAGGTCATATTGCTGCTGCCATTCGTCCGGGATGGGCTTGTTCAGGTCATGTACGAGGGTGGCATTTTCGTATGTGGAGGCATCCATGCTGTGTACGGTTTGCGCACCAAGGGACCGGAGGAACGGTTCCACATACTCCGGATCTTCTTTGAGCAAGGCGGCAGCTTCGCCGGCTGGCCGGCCATTCTTTTCCAGGCATTTCTGCAGATCGGCGGCATTCAACTGGTAGCTATGGCGCCCCAGCATGAGTGTTTTTGTAAAGTTGACGTTCTTCTTTTTGGCAAAGAACAGGAAATTAACCGCAGAAATATCAAAACCCATAAAGATCAGATTGCTTTAAAACGGGTCAAAAATACAAAAGTCAACCTGCATTTAATGATAATATGAAAAACAACCGTTAATTGATCCTCCCGGCACCGGCGTAATACCTTACCCAATAAGTTTCTCTCAGGTCGCTGATCATCACTCCTGCACTGGATGAGGCATGTACAAAACGGTCATTCTCCAGGTAGATGCCCACATGAGATATGCGCTTTTTCCGGTTGATGGCAAAGAACACCAGGTCGCCTAACTGCAGATCACTGTGTTTCTTAATCTTTTTTACCTGGCTATAGAGCTGGATGGAATTGCCTATCAGGGAGATCTGGAAAACGGAAGCCATTAAAGTATGCACAAAATTGGAGCAGTCTATCCCGTTTTTGGAACTTCCGCCCATCTGGTAAGGTGTTCCCCACCAGTCTTCTATAAAGTTGAAGAGTTTTTCATTTACTACATTTTCTACGGGCAGGTCCAGCAGCTGGGCATACTTAAACTGCCATGACCGGGCTTCTTCAATGCTGTTCACACCGGTAGGTACGGCAGAAATGGAAGTATTCCGTGTTTTGCTGCGGTGTTCAGAAGTTTTTCCTGTCCGGGGAGTGGCAATGCCGTCAATAAATACTAAATTTTCATTTGCAGGCTTTTCCGTTTTCTCTTTTGCCGTTTGCTGCTGAGGTTTCAGCAAAGCGCAACTTCCCAATAGAAATGCGCACAGTGGCAATATCAGATACATTTTCCCCGTTCTTCTCATCATGAACACCAGTTTAAAAGTCTGCAATATAAAAAAAATGTCGATTTTTGTCGTTTACTCTGCTCCTTACAATCTGATATATGAAATTTTCTCACCTGCACGTGCATACGCAGTTCTCACTGCTGGACGGAGCGGCCGATATTAAGTCGCTTTACAAGAAATCAATGGCGGATAACATGCCCGCCCTTGCTATCACTGATCATGGCAACATGTTCGGTGCATTTCAATTTGTTGCAGAAGCGTATAATAACAAATTAAATCCGGAGGACCCAAAAGATAAACGTCTGAAAGTGAAGCCTATTGTGGGCTGCGAATTTTATGTGGTGGAGAACCGCCACAAGCGCCAGTTTACAAGGGAGGAAAAAGATGCGCGTTATCACCAGGTGATGCTTGCGAAAAATGATGAAGGTTACCGCAACCTCATTAAACTTTGTTCACTTGGATTTACAGAAGGCCTCTATGGTAAATATCCGCGTATTGATAAAGAACTGATCCTCCAATATCACAAAGGACTGATCGCTACCACCTGCTGCCTTGGTGCTTCTGTACCCAGAACGATCCTGAAAAAAGGAGAAGAAGCAGGAGAAAAAGAATTTAAATGGTGGCTGGACCTTTTTGGAGAAGACTTCTATGTGGAATTACAACGCCACGGTATTCCTGAACAGATCACGGTGAATGAAGTGCTGGTGAGATTTGCACATAAATACAATGTGAAGATCATTGCCTCCAACGATTCCCACTACGTAGATAAAAAAGACGCCAACGCGCACGACATCCTGCTTTGCATCAACACCGGAGAAAAGAAAAGTACACCTACGATGAAGGACTTTTCTGATGATGATGTAATGAGCAAGAATAAACGTTTCGCATTTTATAACGATGAGTTCTTTTTCAAGACCACGGATGAAATGACGAAATTATTCGGGGACCTTCCGCAGGCCATTGACAATACGAATGAGATCGTTGATAAGATAGAACTGCTGGACCTGAAGCGGGACATCCTCCTGCCCAACTTCCCTATTCCTGCCAACTTTTTCACACAGGACCAATACCTCCGCCACATCACCATGGAAGGCGCACACCAGCGTTATGCAGAGATGACGGCGGACATTGAAGAACGCATCAACTTTGAGCTGGATGTAATTGAAAAGATGGGATTTGCGGGATACTTCCTCATTGTATCTGACTTTATTAAAGCGGGACGTGATCTGGGTGTGTTCATCGGCCCGGGCCGTGGTTCTGCGGCAGGATCTGCTGTAGCTTATTGCATTGGCATCACGAATATTGACCCTATTAAATACGACCTGCTGTTTGAGCGTTTCCTTAACCCGGAACGTAAGAGCATGCCGGATATTGATACGGACTTCGATGATGAAGGCCGTCAGAAAGTAATTGATTACGTTGTTCAGAAATATGGCAAGAACCAGGTAGCGCAGATCATCACCTATGGTACGATGGCTGCCAAAATGAGTATCAAGGATGTGGCGCGTGTAATGGACCTGCCGCTCATGGAATCCAACATCCTCGCCAAAATGGTGCCGGATAAACCCGGTATTCAGCTCTCCCGCATTTTCAATGCGCCACTGGAAGGAGATAAAAGTTTGCAGGAAAAAGAAGGCCTTGCCGGTGAAGATATTGAGAACGTAAAGAAATTGCGTGAGCTCATCAAAGGCAATGACCTGCAGGCGGAAGTACTGCGGGAAGCCTGCGTACTGGAAGGTTCCGTACGGAACACGGGTATCCACGCAGCAGGTATCATCATTGCACCGCAGGATCTTTCTGAACTGATCCCCGTGGCGGTAGCAAAAGATTCTGATCTGCTGGTCACGCAGTTTGAAGGAAATATCATTGAGAGCGCCGGTGTAATCAAGATGGACTTTTTGGGTCTGAAGACCCTCACCATTATTAAGAATGCCCTGCAGCTTATTAAAAAGAACCATGGTATAGACATTGTGATAGATGATATTCCGCTGGATGATGTACTCACTTATGAGTTATACCAGAAAGCAGAAACCAACGGTACGTTCCAGTTTGAAAGTCCGGGGATGCAGAAGTACCTCCGGGAGCTGAAGCCGGATAAATTTGCTGACCTTATTGCCATGAACGCCTTGTACCGCCCGGGCCCGCTGGAGTACATCCCTACTTTTATCCGCCGTAAGCACGGATTGGAGCCGGTGATATACGACGTGCCCATCATGGAAGAATATCTTGCAGAAACCTACGGGATCAACGTATACCAGGAACAGGTGATGTTGCTCAGCCAGAAGATGGCCAACTTCTCCAAAGGAGATGCGGACGTACTGCGGAAGGCCATGGGTAAGAAACAGAAGGCTGTACTGGATAAAATGAAAGCGCAGTTCATGGCGGGATGTAAAGAGAACGGCCATGATCTGAAAATGTGTGATAAGGTATGGACGGACTGGGAAGCATTCGCGTCCTACGCGTTCAACAAATCCCACTCTACCTGTTACGCTTTCGTGGCGTATCAGACGGCTTACCTGAAAGCCCACTACCCTGCCGAATACATGGCAGCGGTACTGAATAACGCCAGTAACCTGGAAAAGATCACCTTCTTTATGGAAGAGTGTAAACGGATGGGCCTGGATGTATTACCACCGGATGTGAATGAATCTTACAAAGGTTTTGCGGTAAATAAAAGAGGCCAAGTACGTTTTGGACTGGCCGGCCTGAAAGGTGTGGGTGAAGCAGCGATTGAAAGCATTATTGAGGAACGGGAAAAAGAGGGCCCTTACGCCACCATTTTTGACATGGTGAAACGGGTGAACCAACGTGCAGTGAACAAGAAGTCTATGGAAGCCCTGGCCATGTCCGGCGCCTTCGATTGCTTCCCGGAACTGCACCGGGCACAGTATTTCCACAAAGGAGATGGCGATAATAGCACCGGACTGGATAAGATCGTGAAGTTCGGGCAGCAGGTACAGGCTGGCAGCTCATCTTCCGGCGGCCTTTTTGGAGACGATATGATGCTGGACATCCAGCCACCCAAAATACCCGGTTGCGACCACTGGCCGCTGACCATCAAACTCAATAACGAACGGGATGTGACGGGGATCTATATCTCCGGGCATCCGCTGGACGATTATAAGTTTGAAATGAAGTATTACAACATGAACACCATCCAGGAGATCCTGGACTACCAGAACCTGATCTCTGTGGCTTCTGATAACAATAAAGGCCGGGAACGCTCTTTCCGCATGGCTGTTTTTGTGACCAGCGCGGTGGAAAGGATCTCCCGGAACAATAAACAGTTCGGGATCATGACGTTGGAGGATATGACCGGGAAATTTGAATTTGCCCTCTGGAGTGAGGATTTCCTGAAATTCACCACCCATTTCAAGGCAGGGCTCTGCTTATACGTGAATGGGGCCTTCAAATCCAAGCGTTTTAACGAAAATGAGTACGAGTTCAAGATCCAGGGCATGCACCTCCTACAGGAGGTAAAAAGGGCCCATACGAGGAAATTAGGGCTCGTGACCATGCCGCAGCACATTACACCGGAAATAATCGACTTCCTGGTGGATAATGCGGCTAAAAACCCGGGTAAAACGGAAATATACATGCAGTTGATAGACAGGCAGGAGGATCTGACGGTAAAACTACACACTTTTAACCGCCATATTGAGATGAATGACGAACTGGCGCAGTTCTTACTCAAACAGCCGGATATTGATATCTATATCGATATTACTAATAAGTAGGCTGTCAAAAAAGCAGTACTTTTACATCGGTTTAGTTTTTGCATATATTGCGTAGCGAAAAGAAGAAAACCAATCAGAAAATTATAAACTTTTAAATCTATAAAAATGGCTTTAGAATTCACAGACGCGAACTTTCAAACTACCGTATTAAACTCGGACAAACTGACCGTGGTAGACTTTTGGGCAGAATGGTGTGGTCCCTGCCGCGCAATCGGACCAGTAATTGAAGAGCTGTCTAAGGATTACGATGGTAAAGTGAATGTGGGTAAAGTGAATGTGGATAACAATCCCCAGATCTCTATGAACTATGGCATCACCAGCATTCCTGCTATCCTGTTCATCAAAAATGGCCAGGTGGTAGACAAGCAAGTGGGTGCAGTTCCAAGATCAGTACTGGAAAAGAAAATTCAGGCAAACCTCTAATCTTTAGAGATAGCATAAAAGTAAAAGGGGCCGTATCAAAAGTATGATGCGGCCCCTTTTTATTCGGGTACCTGATGGAGGCGTGCCATTATTTATGCAATTCTCCGGGCTATCTTTTATTTTTGATACAACCCCTTTTTTATTACTTGATCAGGGTGAATGTTCCCTGTTTTTTTTCCATCGTTATTTTTCCTGTATCATCCCAGAAACCATAGTTCACCACGTATACATAAGTGCCTATATCCAGCGTTTTCCCATTCATTTTGCCATCCCAGCCTTTCCGGTGATCGGTTGTCTGGTGCAGCAGCTGGCCCCACCGGTTATAGATCACCATATGGAATACTATCAATCCTTGCGCTCTTGGGCGGAACAGATCATTCGCGCCATCATTATTGGGAGAAAATGCAGTGGGCATCTGGAAGGACCTGTTATAGGTAAGCCGCACATTTACGGTATCTGAAGTGATGCAGTTAAGCCCTGTGAGCGTACGCACAATATAACGCGTATCCCTTACCGGCCGCGCAGTTGTAACAGCGCAGGTTAAACAGCTCAGAAAACCGTCTATTGGTTCCCATGCATAATCAGGTGCATTTTCTGCTCTCAGGATGATCTCATCACCGATATTGATGGTGGTATCACCGTTGATGATATTTACCCGGTCTGCCTGGTTATTGGCGATGCTGAAATCCACATCAGCGGGGCAATTATTTGCGTCAGCTACGGACACGCTGTAATCACCTGCAGACAAGTCTGTGATCACGGTGCTGGCTGTTACGCCGTTACTCCATGTGATGTCGTAGGGCGCTGTGCCGCCGGTGAGTGTGATCCTCGCAGAACCATCTCCCCTGCTGCAGATCTCATCCAGCGTTGCTACGATTGCCACCAATTGCACGGGCGTTAAAAGGGTCACCATCTGACTATCCAGACAAACGCCGTTCCTTGCATATACTTTGTAAGTACCTGCTGCTAATCCTGTAAAATCAGGTAGTGTCTGGAAAATTGGTGCCGGGCCTGCCAGCGCAAATTCAAAAGGAGGAATACCCTGTGTTACCAGCGCTGAAATAGTACCATCTGATACGCCGAAACAGGTAGGATTTTGTCCGGAGGCTGTGAAGCGGATGATCTTCGTATTATCGACATTCACAGCAAAAGTTTGTGTAGTAACACATCCTGCTGCATCCCTTACACTGATGAAGTGATTTCCCTGGGCCAGACCGGTAAAAACATTGCTGGAAATTTCCGTACCGTTGTCCATTGTGTACTGGTAAGGCGCAGTACCGCCGCTAACACCGATCGTGGCAGTGCCTGTGGGATGCGTGCAATCAATATCCGTGGCAACCGGATTAATGGTCATGATATTATTAAAGGTTACCTGTATCTGGTCCGTTGCTGTACATCCTCCGTTATCTACGGTTACATCATACAAGCCGGTTGTGGTAACAGATATCTGCTGCGTATTAGCGCCCGTACTCCAGGAATAGCGGCTGAAACCTCCGCCGGCAGTCAGGTTCACCGTGGCACCGTTACAAACGATGATATCAGTTCCCAGCGCTACAGTGGGCGGATTCAATACCACGATGTTCTTACAAAAGGTTTGCTGAAAAGCAGTGCCTTCATCAGTGATCAGGTTCACGGTGTAATGCCCGGGTGAAGTATAATGATAAGAAGGTGGTGTTGAAGTGGTGGCGTTGGGAATGCTGGCATCTGTACAACTTTTAAAAGCCATACGGGCCAGGCTGCCACCATTATCCACATTCGGAACGAATGCATACAATTCATTACCTACCCTGAATACAGAAGATATAGAAGCAGGGAAAGACAGCGTACCGCCCGGATTACCAAGGTTAGTACCGCTCGCCGTTCCGGCTACCCCACCTGCAAAGTTCAACCGGTTAATAGAAGACGGACCACCGAGGATGCCATTCACGACTACCGCCATCGTCTGTCCACATTCTTTCACGATGCTGATATCCCTGGGATGGTTAAATACACCACCCGGATTACCAAGGTCTGTGGTGGTGGGAGCATTATTCAGGAGGGAAGGTCCGAAGTTTAACCGTACCAGTTTATTACTGCCCTCATTTGTTACCATGATATACCAGTTGCCATTTTCCTGTACGGCAAAAATACCTGAAGGCCTGTTCAGCAAACCACCAAAGCTGGTCATATTAACACCCGTTGGCGGGTTGCTAAAATCAGTTCCAAAATCCAGCCGGGTGATCGTTGAATTCTCAAAGTTATTGGTGAAGCCATAATACCTGCCTCCTTCCTGGAAAATAAACAGGTCTGTAGGATAGGCCATGCCCCCTATGTTTCCCCAGTTGGTAACAGTAGGCGCGTTGTTGGCAAGGGAAGCCCCAAAATCTACCCGCACGATCCTTGAACCCTGCGCCACAGTTCCCCCCACAATGATCGCATGCCAGCCGGTGGCATCCTGCACGATCTGGATACCTTCCCCGCTGGGCGGTACCAGGTTGGGGAGCCGGGTGGATGTAGGCGTATTCAATAAACTGTTACCGAAATTAAGTCTTACCAGGTCCGGGTGCGTATTATTGACCACAAACACGTAGTAGTTATTCCCTTCTTTGGCAATGGTAGAGAATACCGGATCCGTGAAATTGTTACCGGGATCGCCAAGGTTTACCATTTCAGGCGTGCTGTATACAGTACCGGAACAAAAGTTCCATAAGTAATTGGTTACACCCGTAGAAGTATTTTGAATATTTATAGGTTCATTGACGCAAACCGTATCCGGGGCCACGAAACTTGCAGTTTGTGCAACTGCTATCTGAGGAATAGAAAATACCAGCAGGTAAATAAACAAACGGTTGAATCTGAACATACAAGGTAAGGGTAAAGGCCACGCGAAATTGAGTCAAAACTGGCAGCAAGTTAACCATATAATATTAATTTTCATATAACACACGCATTATCAAATAAAATAACCTTCCTTTTCTCTTCATATGGCTACTTTCCCTTATTTTGCCTTATTAATGCACAACCTCTTCAACCAAACCTGTTAATGCATGCTACATTGGGAAAATCTTCTCCGTGGATTTTTGGGAATGTTCTTTCTAATCCTGGTTTGTTACCTGCTGAGTAATAATCGTAAAGCCATTAACTGGAAGTTGGTAGGGCTGGGCATCTTTGCCCAGGTAATGTTTGCCATGGGTGTACTGAACATCCAGGCGGGCGGGCAACCTGTTTTCTGGGAACTCTTCATCATTATGGTGCTGATCTTCACCGTTAACCGGTTCCGCAGAAAGCAACAGGAAGGATTTGATCTGCCAAAGGATGCCGTGAGCTGGCTGCTGGCGTTAGCAGGGCTTGCAGGTTTCTATTTCGGCATCATTCGCAGTCATCAGTATGCATTTCCCGCCATTTCATTTGTAACAGGATTAGTGCCGATCGTGGCCATGATCAAAGTGTTGCAGAAACGCCAGCTGGAATTGCTGAAGTGGACCATCCTCGCTGCCTGCATCTTGTTGTCTGTTTCTGTATTCACGCGTTTATGCAATCCTGAAATATTCCGCAGCGTATTATCTTCTGTATCCAGTTCCTTTGTGGCGCTGATCAATAACAGTCATGCCGGTACTGAATTCATGTTCGGTGCATTGGCAGATGCCAGTGGTAACTGGGCTTATATTTTTGCCGTACAGGTATTGCCCAACATCATCTTTTTTGCGGCACTTTCTTCTATCTTATATTACCTGGGCATCCTGCAAAAAGTGGTGTATGTTTTTGCATACTTACTTAATAAATTAAAGATCTCCGGAGCAGAAAGTTTATCTACTGCCGCCAACATCTTCCTGGGCCAAACGGAAGCGCCGCTGATGATCCGCCCCTACCTGGAAGGCATGAGCCGTTCAGAGATCCTCTGTATCATGATAGGTGGCATGGCGAATACGGCGGGCAGTGTGATGGCGGCCTATGTGGGTATGCTGGGTGGAACAGATGTAACACAGCAGGAATACTTTGCCCTGCATATGCTCAGCCAGAGCATTATGAGCGCACCCGCTGCTATTGTTTGCTCCAAGATATTATTCCCGGAAACCAAGGAACACCTGATCTCCAAGGAGTTGAAAATACCAAAGGAAAAACTGGGTGATAACTTCCTGGATGCCCTTTCCCTGGGTACTACAGACGGGTTGAAACTCGCAGTGAACGTAGGCGCCATGCTCATCGTTTTTACGGCGATGATGTATGTGCTGAATGCCATGCTGGGATGGGTAGGCGATCAAACTAACCTGAATGCAGAGATCAATCAGATCAGCGGTGGAAGATATAAGGAATTATCCCTTCAGCTGATATTGGGATACGTGTTCTCTCCCGTGGCCTGGATCATCGGTGTGCCCTCGCAGGACATGCTGAGCATAGGCCAGTTGTTAGGGGAAAAAACCATCCTGAATGAATTCCTGGCTTATAAGTCTTTAGGAGAGATGAAAGCTGCCAACCTGATCACGGATCCCAAGTCCCTGCTGATAGCTACCTATGCCCTTTGCGGTTTCGCCAACTTTGCTTCCATCGGTATCCAGATCGGGGGGATCAGCCAGCTGGCGCCCAACCAGCGGAAGAACCTCACGGAACTGGGCGTAAGGGCCCTTATAGGTGGTACGATAGCGTGTTTGATGTGCGGTTGCATTGCGGGCGCTTTATCCTGACCATTCAACCCGAAAAGTGGGGGATTAATCGAAAAATAATCCAGTTTTCATCAGGTGTAAGTACATTTACAATAAGGAAAACCGTGCACCGTTTGCATATACTATTCACTATCACCTATAATGAACACAACTTGCGTAAATTTACCCTGATCTCCTTACTCGTTTTCTTTGGTTTTGGAAGCTTTGCCCAACGCAAATGTGGTACTGCCGAAGTGCTGGCGCAAAAACTCCTGGCACAGCCCAAACTGGTGAAAAAGATGGAAGCCATAGAGCTGGACCTTCAGAGGAAAAGACCCGATAACAGGCTTTTACGCATCAATCCCCGTATCAACATCCCGGTGGTAGTACACGTGGTACTTTCCAACCCTGCACAGGTAACAGACCAGCAGATCTATGACCAGCTGGCAGCCCTCAACCTTGATTACATAGCTACCAATACAGATATCAATAAAGTACCCGCCGTATGGCAAGCCATTATAGGCAATCCGGAGATCCAGTTCTGCCTGGCCGTACGTACGCCGGACGGAGACCCTTCTTCCGGTATCACCCGCACCACCACCAACCATGGCGCCTTCTCTGTAGATAACAGTGCCAGTGATGTGAAATATCCATTTTCCGGCGGTGCCCGTGGATGGGACAATACCCGCTACCTGAACATCTGGGTATGTGACCTGGCCAATGATTACCTGGGGGTAGCCACCCCTCCCGGCAATATATTTCCGGCCGCAGAGGATGGCGTAGTAGTGGATTTCAGGGCTTTTGGCAGAACAGGTACCGCACAGACGCCTTTTAACCTCGGCCGTACCCTGACGCATGAAATAGGCCACTTCTTTGGACTGAAACATGTGTGGGCAGATGATAACGGTGGCTGTACGCAGGATGATGGTGTGAGCGATACGCCTTTGCAGGGAGACCACACCTACAACTGCCCTACTTTCCCTTTTACGGATAATTGCAGTCCCGCAGCACCGGGTATTATGTTCATGAATTACATGGACTATGTGAATGATGCCTGCATGTACCTTTTCACATCAGGGCAAACAGACCGCATGCGCAATGCGATAGATGCGCAAAGGGCATCCCTGATCACTTCCAACGGCTGCACCCCCGTGAACCTGCAAACGAGAGACGCCGGCATTACCGCCGTATCCCAGCCACTGGGTTATCTTTGCGAAGCCGGGCAAACACCTGTTGTAACTTTAAAGAACCGGGGCTCCGCTGCACTCACCAGTGTAACCATCCGTTACACCATCAATGGCAGCGCGCCTGTAAATTATAGCTGGACGGGCAACCTCAGCAGCCTTCAGCAAACAGAAGTAACCCTGCCTGCCCTCACGGCGGGACAAGGCACCTCTACCTTCAAAGCTTATACCCTGCTGCCCAATGGCGCGGCAGACGACCAACCCGGAAACGATACGGCAATTGTTGATTACAATTACCGCAGCGAACTGAGCATACCTTTTAAAGAAACGTTCGACAATGCGGCCTTCCCGCCTGAAGGATTCACCATCGTGAACCCGGACCGCAGCTTTACCTGGGAACACGCAGCAGTTGGCAGCAAAGGCACTCCTGGCTCCGCATTGATGCGCAACCTTGGGTATGCCCGCAATAATGAAACAGATGACCTCCTGGGCCCTGTGGTAGATGCCGCCAATGCAGACTCCGTTTTCCTCACCTTTGACCTGGCTGCTGCCATTGCCAGTCCGGCCGGCAGCACTGGCAATCCATGGGATACGCTGGAAGTATTGCTTACAACGGACTGTGGTAAAACATTCATTCCTACGGGTTACAAAAAATGGGGCGCGGCACTGGCCACCAAACCAACGCCTACTACGGAGGAATTCATTCCAATACCGGGTGAATGGCGTACTGAAACAGTGGACCTCACTCCTCTTGTGCGCAATAAAAAGTTCAGGGTGGCTTTCCGTAACACCACGAACTACGAGAACAATGTATATATAGACGAGATCAATATCACCAAAAAGGATGTGAACAGTACCCTCCGCGATAAGGGTATCCTGATATGGCCAAATCCATTCAGCCGTCAATTCTTTGTTGAGTTCAGCACCTGGCCGGAAGACCTTGTGGGCATCGCTATTTTTGACGCCGCCGGAAGGCTTGTTTATCAGCAGCAACCGGTAACCCACGTGGGTAACAGGGTTACAATTGATTTGGTAAATGGGGCAAATGGTGTTTACTTTGTGAAGTTGTTTTACACGCAACAGGTGAGGACTTATAAAATAGTGAAAGCAAAATGACGACGACCATAGCAACACAGCCCGGATTACTGACCATGCTCAACGCCTCTTCCCTGGATAAGGATATACGCCGGATCGCTGACAAAGTTTTGCAACAGGAAAGGCTTACGCAGGAAGACGGTGTAACGCTGTTTGAAAAAGGAGATATTGGTGTACTCGGCGCACTGGCCAACCATGTAAGAGAAAGGAAACACGGCAACAAAACTTACTTCAACCGTAATTTTCATATAGAGCCTACCAACGTTTGCGTTTTTACCTGCAAATTCTGCTCTTATTCCAGATTATACAAGAACCGCGAAGAAGGCTGGGAACTCAGTATCGACGAGATGCTGGACATTGTAAAGAAGTATGACGGCCAACCTGTTACGGAAGTACACATCGTAGGCGGTGTACATCCTAAAATGAACCTCGATTTCTTTATTGAGCTCATGCAAAAGATCAAGGCACATCGCCCGGACCTGCATGTGAAAGGTTTTACACCGGTGGAACTGGATTATATGTTCCGCAAAGCAAAATTAACGACGGAAGAAGGCATGCGCAAAATGCATGAAGCCGGTCTGCAATCCTTACCGGGTGGCGGCGCGGAGATCTTCCATCCTGATA
The DNA here is from genome assembly GCF_009647655.1 of Chitinophaga sp. SYP-B3965. Classification (GTDB taxonomy): domain Bacteria; phylum Bacteroidota; class Bacteroidia; order Chitinophagales; family Chitinophagaceae; genus Chitinophaga. Next base: position 1,858,264 of record NZ_WJFD01000001.1, read on the forward strand.
TCCGCACCCAGATCTGCCATGATAAAGTAGACGGAGACGGCTGGCTGGAAATTCACCGCATAGCACATAAACTGGGCATGCATTCCAACGCTACCATGCTCTATGGCCATATTGAAGAATACTGGCACCGTGTAGACCATATGGAACGCCTGCGCCAGTTACAGGATGAAACAGGCGGATTCAATACTTTCATTCCCCTGAAATTCCGCAACAAGCAGAACGATATGTCTAACATCCCGGAATCCACTATTGTGGGAGACCTGAAGATGTATTCCGTAGCCAGGCTGTACATGGATAACTTCCCGCACCTGAAGGCCTACTGGCCTATGCTGGGAAGGAACACGGCACAGCTCACCCTTTCCTTTGGTGTGAATGACCTGGATGGTACCATTGACGATACCACCAAGATCTATTCCATGGCAGGCTCTGAAGAACAGACCCCTTCCATGAATACCGCACAACTGGCCATGCTGATCAAACAGGCGGGCAGAACACCGGTAGAAAGGGATACGATATATAACGAGATCAAAGACTACGGGGATGTTGTATTCACAGACGAAGAATTACTCAACTAATCATATTTATGAATTTTAAGATCATCATACTCGCTGCATGGGGTAGCTTGTATATGGCTTCCTGCCAGAATAAACCAACCAGCAGCCAGGCAGATCCATCCGCCGTTTCTACTGTAACCGCTCCGGCACCCGTAGCAGACAATGGCCCGGTGTTCAAAAAGGAAGGTGTGCTTTCTTTTATTGGCAAGGAAAAAGGCGATACTATTAAGACGATCAATATTGAAATTGCCGAAACGGACGAAGAAAGGGCCAAAGGCCTGATGGACCGCAAATCCATGACGGACGAACAAGGCATGCTCTTCATCTTTGCCCAGGCGGAAGAACAATCCTTCTGGATGAAGAACACCTATATTTCACTGGATATCATGTATGTAGGTGCAGAGCAGGAGATCGTATCCATCCAGAAATATGCCACTCCTTTATCAGAAGAGAGCCTCCCCTCCTTCAAAAAGGCTAAATATGTAGTGGAAACCAATGCCGGCTTCGCGGATAAATACAAGGTGAAGTATGGCGATAAGATCGCTTTTACAAAATTTTAAAATAAGGGGGTAACAAAAGGGAACATCGGCTGATCTACTTGCAAACAAACCAAAAAAAGCAAGTATGAAAACATTATCCTTAAAGCCTCTGTTCCTTTCCGCCCTCGCAGCCATCAGTATTATTTCCTGTAAGAAAAGTGATGCGCCGGAAACGCCGCAGAGCAAAGATGCTGCCTTAATCACCGAATTCTTCGCTAAAAATGGCCCTGCCGTAGAGCGCTTCACTGTAGATGCTGCCGCCGGTGGTGTGATCAGTACCGCCAAGGGCACCAAATATAAAATACCTGCAGGTGCATTTGTAACTGCTTCCGGACAACCCGTTACAGGTAACGTGCTGGTAGATGTGAAGGAGATCACCAAAGTGAGTGAAATGCTCCTGGGCAACAAGCCTTCCACCACTGCAAATGGTGAGATCCTGGTATCCTACGGTGAATTCTTTGTAAAAGCTTCCCAGAATAATAACCAGTTACAATTGAAAAAGGACTCTGCTGTACTGGTACAGGTGATCGCTAAACCTGCGGCTCAGATCAGGGAAATGCCTTTATGGGATGGAGACTCTCTGACCACTTACACTTCTACCGGTTATGACCATGAAAATACGACGGTGACCATTACCCAGCAATACAGCGTGAACAGGGGGATCCAATGGACACAGGCAGCTGGTTATGCACTCTTCAATAACACTACCGGTACCCTGGATTTCAGACTGGACTCTTTGCTGAACTGGCGGAATTGTGATGTGCTGTATAGCTATCCCGGTACAAAAACTACGGTGATGGGTTACTTCGCCAACAACTTTAATGAGGAAACCGGTGCTGAATATGGCGGTGAACAACCCAGCATGCTGTTCTTCAAACCTAAGAATGAGAACTCACTGGTTAAACTTTATAATGTGATCCTGAATGCACCGGCTGGTAAAAAAGGATTCCATAGTTATCAAACATCTATCCCCATTGGGCTGGAAGGTACTTTCCTGGCCATCAGTGCAGTGAATGGCAAGTTCTATGCAGAGATGAAAGATGTAACGATTGCGGCACCTCTGGCAGGCAAAACATATACTGGTGTAACGTTTGATCCGCAGGAAGTCTCTGAGACAGCGCTGCTCACATTGATCAATCAATTGAATTCGAAATAAGCGTGGTTATTGAGGTGTATGTACCGGTACTGTTGAGGCAGTACCGGTTTTTTTATTTTGGAAGTGTGGTTATTGAGGGCGTCTGTACTGTTTTTTTATTTTGGAAGCGGATTATTGAAGGCCCCGTACTGTTTTTTTATTCTAAAAAATAAACCAACATGCCCACCGCCAAAGGCGGTGGACATGTTGGTTGGTGTCTATTTTATTTGAATGCTTTGGGCGCTTGTGTTTTTTATTTCAATGCTTTCAGTGGTTCTTGTTTTTTTATTTCAAGCTTCCGGTGATTGTGTTTTCTCAATGCTTTCGGTGGTTCCTGTTTTTTATTTCAAGCTTCCGGTGATTGTGTTTTCTCAATGCTTTCGGTGGTTCCTGTTTTTTATTTCAAGCTTCCGGTGATTGTGTTTTTTTTATGCTTTCGGTGGTTCCTGTTTTTTATTTCAAGCTTCCGGTGATTGTGTTTTTTTTATGCTTTCGGTGGTTCCTATTGTTTTTACTTAAATTCCTCTATGGTAAATGACTTCTGACGTCCTTTATATTTTTCTCTGATAGCTAATACATCCTTCTCCGTTACCTTTTCCGCTTTATTGCCCCAGGCATTGCGGATGTAACTCATCAGCTGTGCAATATCTCCGTTGGAGAATTCATCACTACTGCCAATACCGGGCATATCTGCGGCTAATTTATATGCCTTACCATTCACTTCCACCGGTCCTGTTAGTCCGTATAGTACGATGGCTATCAGCCTTTCCTTTTTGCCGGTTACAATTTCAGAATGGTTCAACGGCGGTGCAAGGGATTGAATGCCTTCCCCATCTGCACCATGGCAGGTTTGGCAAACGGTTTTAAAGATCAGGCTGCCGCGCGGGAATTCTTTTCCCAGCACATCACCCTGGCTTGCTTTCCGCTGATTGGCGATATCCCTTAATACCTTTTGCAAATTCCGGCGGATCACCAGGTTGGTATCAGGATTCCAAGTGATGATCTCTTTCAGTAAAGCGGCTTCGTTATCTTTTGCATTGCTGATCAATGCATCTGCTACATATGGATCATTAGGGAAATGCTGATAAAGTTGCTGTACTAAGTTGGTGTTCTTCAAAGCAGGAAGCACCAATGCTACATCAGGTGCAAATTGCGGCATATCTACAAAACCATTCAGTATGGCAATGGCCAATTCTTCATTTGCAGGCGTAATAACAGATGGCAGAACGGATAAGGCCTGCCGCCGGATCACTGCATCCCCTTGTGCTGCCAATGCTTTTACATCTTCTATCGTTAAGGCATGTAATCCTTCTAATGTCCAAAGCGCATGGATCAATCCTAATGGCTTCGTTACGTCAGCGAGGCGTTGTCTTAATAAAGGAATAGCGGCCGGGTATTTTCCATCCACCAGCATTTGCTGTGCTTTATCCCGCACCCAGCCATTAGGGTGATCAAGTGCAACCACCAGTTGTGCCGGATCTGTGGTAAGCTTGAACGGTACTGGCTTTGAGCCGGTGGGGAACATACGGTAAATACGTCCGCAGTTCAATGGATCCGTGAGGTGGCGGGTAGCAATTTCTTTTTTAAGATAAGGCGTGAGGAATGTTTTATGCTGAATGATGCCGCGGTACATATCTAATATGTACAACGCGCCATCAGGGCCTACGTTCAGGTTCACAGGACGGAAACGTTCATCTGTACTGGCCAGGAATTCCCGGCCCTGGTAAGCCTGTTTCCCTTTCACCTGGTAACCGCTGTCTGCCAGGATATTCCTTTTTATCAGGTTGGCAGAAGGTTCCGCTACAAAAGCATTGCCTTCATAAGCATTGCCGTATAGCCCACCCCGGTAGATCACCGGCCCGCAGGCAGCAGTGAATTGACGCAGGCGGAGACTATCATCCAGTACCTTTTTCATGTAACCGCGGTTTACACCGGGCGTTGGCCGTGCAGGGTATACATTGTTATCCGGTACAATGTTCTCATCATATCCTTTCACATTCCGCTGATGCGGATTGGCAGCTCCTAAACCTGGTGAGAAATAGTCACCCAGCAGGTTTTCAGAATTATTGTTGTAGAACAACCGGCCATAATTATCCTGGGTAATGCCCCACTGGCCACGGAAATGTGTTTCCTCCTTTAACCAGCGGTTGCCTTCTTTACGATATCTCTTGTTGGATTTAGCGTTGTAGATCCAGTTATCCATGGCGCGTAACAAGCCATTAGGCTGGTGTTCCACATTCCCGCCTTCTGTGTACATGGAATCTACCAGTGTGCGTTTACCGGCTTTATCGCCGTTAATTTCCACGTACCAGAGCCGCGGAGGTTCAGCCACCAGGAGGCCGTTCTCTATGAGGCATAAAGCGCGGGGTAATATGAGCGAGTCCAGGAACACGGTGCGTTTATCTATTGCGCCGTCTCCCGTGGTATCTTCCAGGATCACGATCTTGCCGTTGGTTGCGTTCTCACCCGTACCAGATGTATCCGGCATGTAACCGGTCATCTCTGCTACCCAGAGCCGTCCTTTTTCGTCAAAGGTCATGGCCACGGGTACGATCACCTGCGGTTCCGCAGCAATCAGCTGTATGCTGGATCCGTCTTCTGCCTTTAAATGTTGGAGGGATTGTTCTGCTGTTAGTACCGGGGATTCCGCGTATTGTTTGCGCATAGCGATGGAATCAGCCTGGGGGGATCTCCCCTGGTTACCACAACTCATCAGCGCCAGCCCCGCAATAGTACATCCGATCAATTTACTCATCATAGCCCTAAAAGATATAGCTTCCAAAATACTACGCTTCCGTTAATATTCAAATCCTCCTGCACTAATTGTGATAACCGGTTAATGGAACCGTCGCCTGAATACATTCTTTATGGTAGAATAACCGTTCATGAGATTGCCGATCAGGAAACTGTTCTTGAGGTTTTGCCGCACGGTACTGCGCATGATACGCACCACCATATCCTTTTCCACCTCTCCCGTTTCCTTTACCCTGCCCAAACGGTTCACCGCCAGCAAGGCCAGGATAGCCCCGAAAGCAAACAGGAAGTTCCACTCATGCAACTCTACCAGGTGAAAGGCTTTTGTCCAGTTAGGGCTTCCCCACTCTGCATCTATCTTCAGGTGGCGGCCGGTGAAGTAATCCGCCAGGTAACCACCGGCCAGTGGGGCCAGTGAAGAGAACACCGCCGTAACAATGTTTTTGGTGGCCAGGTAATAAATGGCATCCGACTGCGGCGCCAGCTTCAAGCCAATATTGGTGAGCGAAAGATTGATCCCTGCGTTGGCAAACCCCATCACGATATGGATACAGGTGAGCAACACCAGGTTAGGCCATAGCTGGGAATAGATCCCTACAAAACACCAGCCTACCAGGCAGAGGATATATAAAGGCGCGCCAATGGCAATGATGGTTTTATTACTGTATCGGTCTGCAAACAGGCCCCAGAGCCGGATAGTGAGGATACTGGACACCTGGCTGAGGATGGTGAGGCCAATGATGTAAGAAAGCCCCAGCCCCATGCTCTTCATCATAAAAACGGTAAAGAAGGGTGCTGCAATATTTACGGCAAACACCCAGGCGGAATTAAAGATCAGTAAACGCCTGAAGTTACTGTCCTTCAGGGTGCGGCGTAATAACAGGAAGATGTTCTCCTTGGTCATGTACGTTTGCGGCTCCGGGGTTTTGGACAGGAAGATGGTGCCGGACAAGCCAATGACGCCTGCGGCAATGAACATCCAGCCATATACATTCAACTCCATCAGCGGCTGGTGATCCCGGATGTAATCCACGCCTAATGCCAGCATCAGGCTCAGCACGGCATTCAGCGTTTGCATATAACTGCTGCGTTTGGCAAAATAAGCGCCCAGCTGGTTACCGGGCACCAGGTCTTTCATCCATGAATTCCAGCTGGCGCCGGCAATAGCACCGGAAAGATAGTAGAAGAAAAGAATGGGGATGATCAGTTCGATGGTGGTCCATTGCGGCCAGAGCAGCGGGAAGATACCAATGATGATCAAAGGAAAGCGAGCCAGGAAAGCACAGATCACGGTAACAGCACGGCGGTTGTTATAACGCCGTACCAGCCAGATAGAGATCAGCTGGAACAGGTTCACAAGTGTAGGCAACGCGGCTATTAAACCCAGTTGCAGGTTATTAGCGCCCAGCAGGATAGCCATGGCCACAATGAAAGCACCGCCTGTTAAAGTGGTCATGGCCTCAGAAGCCAACCCATCTCCTATGACCAGTTTCAACCCCCTGTTTACATCTGTTTCTGTGAGTGACTGACTTGGCTTCAGATCCATTACAAATGTTTTTTCGAGGTTGATGGGCAATCATTGTACCATAAAAAAAAGGTGCACTGTTTTAACAATGCACCTGTATAAAAAGTTGATGTAGTAATTAGTTCAGACTTCTGAAATCCACCGGCACCAGTTTGCTCACACCTGCTTCCTGCATGGTTACCCCGTAGATCACATCCACTGCCGCCATCGTTTGCTTGTTGTGCGTAACGATGATGAACTGGGAGTTATCGGAGAACTTGCGGATCATATTGGTGAACTTGCCTACGTTGGCATCATCCAATGGTGCATCCACCTCATCCAGGATACAGAATGGTGCTGGTTTGATCAGATAAATAGCGAAGAGCAGGGCGGTTGCCGTGAGGGTTTTTTCTCCACCGGACAATTGTGTAATAGCCGCCGGGCGTTTCCCTTTTGGTTTAGCAATGATCTCAATACCGGTATCTGCCAGGTTGGAAGGATCGTTCAGGATCATATCACACTGATCTTCTTCCGTGAACAAAGCTTTGAACACGCGGATGAAGTTCTCTTTCACCTGGTTAAAGGTATCCAGGAACTTCTGGTTGGCCGTAGTTTCCACTTCCTGGATAGTAGCCAGTAATGATTCCTTAGCGGTCACCAGGTCGTTTTTCTGCTCTAAGATGAACTCGTACCGTTTTTTCATTTCTGTGTACGCTTCAATGGCGGTAGGGTTGATCTCACCCATGTTCTCCAGCCTTTTCTTGAGGCGCTCTGCATTGCCTTGCAGGTCTTCTACAGACTGACCGCCGGTACGGTCTTCATCCAGGATCTCATCCAGGTTGATCTTGAACTCCACGCTCAGCCTTTCCTTCATGGAAGACAATTGCAGTTTGAGTTCATTCACTTTATCCTTGATCGCGTTCAGGTTCTGATCCAGCAGGTCCCGCGTTTTCTGTTTGGAACGCAGGGTGCTTTCCAGTTCCTGCAGGTGGTTACGGAAGTTGTAGTACTCCTGGTCCTTCTCATTCACACTCTTCTCTTCTTCTTCACGGCGGCGGAACAGGTCTACCAGGCCGTCTTCAGAAGAAGCCAGCCTGTCTTCAGCAGCTTCGATGTTACCCGCTGTATCTTCCAGTTGTGTTTTATTACTGGTCACCTGCACATGCAGGTCACTGAGTTGTTTCCGTTTGAAATCCAGTTCCTGTTTCAGGCCCTGCACTTTACTGTGCTGACGGGTATGTTGCAGGTTCTGGTTATTGAACTGTACGCTTGCCTGGTTGAACTGCTGCTCTGCTTCCTGTGCGGCACGGTCTGCTGCCAGGATGCTGTCGTGCAGGTTGTGCACTCTTTCATTGAGGCCATCCAGTTCATCCTTTACGGTAGCAATGCTTTGTTCATTTGCTTCCAGCTGCTGCTCCATTTCTGTGAGGCGCTTGCTGCCGGTTTCTATCAGGTGATGGAAGTTCTCTATCCTGTTCTGCAAACCGAAGAGCTGATTGTTCAGCTGGTTCACTTTTTCCTTTAAAGCATTGATCTTATTTTCATTCAACTGACTGTTGTAACCCAACACTTCGTCGTGCTTGGCCTGCAATTGAACTTTAAGACTGCTGCATACTGTTTCCAGGTCTTTGATCTCCTGATCCAGCTTCTCCAGGTTCTTGGCGCGGCCCAGTTTCTTTCCTTCGAACAAACCAACAGAACCACCATTCATACTGTACTTACCACGGTGAACGCGGCCGCTCTTTTCTGTGATCAGTACATCCTGATCAGGCAGTTCGGCGAAGTTCATGGCAGTGAGGTCGTTAGCGATGAACACTTTGCCCAGCAGGTAATTACCCAGCCCTTTGTACTTCTCATCGATCTCCACTACTTCCAGTGCGGAAATAGTACCGGGAGGCGCAAACAAAGTGCCTGCCTGGTGGTTGAACTGATCCAGGATGAAGAAGTTGGCCTTACCTTTTTTATGAAGGTCCAGCAGTTGGATGGCCTGAATAGCTTCTTCTGCGTTGTTCACTACATAGAAGTTCAGGTAAGGTTCCAGCAGGTTTTCTATACAGGTGCGGTAAGCTTCCTGGCAAAAGAAAATATCGCTGAGGATGGGTGCTTTATTATTCCAGTCTGTGTTCTTTTTGAGGAACTTGATACTCTCGGGGTAACCTTCCAGGCTGTCCACGAGGGATTTCAACAGATCGTATTCGTTCTTTTTGGAATCCAGTTTACGGTTCTCATCTACCAGTCTGTCACGCAGGCCTTCTATCTCTCCTTGTGTGGCGAGGATCTTGCCTTTTGTTTCTTCCTGGAAGTTCACCATTTCTTCCAGCTCGTCCTTGCTGCTTTCCAGCACTTCCTGCAAACCGCTCTTCTCATCTTCCAGTTGCTGGATCTGCGTTAAGCGGTTGGTCTTTTCTTCCTGTAATTGCTGGATGCCGCGTTGCAGGTTCTGCACGGAAGTATCGGCGATGGCCACTTTCTTTTCCGCTTCAAACTGCTGGCGTTGCCATTGCTGCTGGTCTTTACGGAGGTTTTCCAGGTTGAGTTTCTTCTCAGAGAAATGATCTTTCTTCTCATCCACCATTTCGTGGAGGGTTTCCAGTTCATCCTGCATGGAGTCAAACACTTCCTGTTCGTCTGTTACCTGCGTTTCGGTAAAGGCGATGGAATCTGTGAGTCCTTTTGCCTGGCCTTCTGCATTATTGAGGAAGTCCGTGAGGCTCTTTTCTCTTTCCTTTAAGTAGGTCAGTTGCTGTGAAGCGAGGTTCTTATCATTCTCTTTGGTGCGGATGGTAGACACGAGTTCGTTGAAAGAACGCTGCATTACCTGCAGTTCTCTTTCTTTCGCAACAAAGTGCAGTTTATCCTGTTCCACGGCGGCCTCGTCTGTAGAGATCTCCGCTTCCAGTGCAAACTTCCTGTCTGTTTCCTGTTGCTGCTGCTCTGTGAGGTCTTTAAAGGTGTTGTTAAAACCTTCCAGTGAAGCTTTGGCCAGTTCAATGCTGACTTCTTTATATTCTTTCTTGATCTCGTAGAAACGTTCCGCTTTGCGGGCCTGGCTCTCGAGGGTCTTGAGGTTATTATTGATCTCGAAAAGGAGGTCTTCGATCCGGTTCAGGTCGCCTTCAGTGGCGTCCAGTTTGGATTTGGCTTCTTTTTTCCGGGTTTTGTAAATGGAAATACCGGCAGCTTGTTCCAGCATCCGGCGGCGGCTGTTCTCCTTGTCCTTGATAATATCATCCACCATGCCCAACTCGATGATAGCATACGAATCCGTACTTATCCCCGTGTCCATGAACAGGTTATGAATATCCTTGAGGCGGCAGATCACATCGTTCAAACGATATTCGCTGTCTCCATTCTTGTAGAACTTACGGGTAACGGTAACTGTGGTGAACTCCGTAGGCAATACGCCCTTATTGTTCTCGAACGTAAGACTTACTTCTGCCATGCCGCTGGCGGAACGGGAACGGGATCCGTTGAATACAAGGCCAGCCTGGTTATCTGAACGCAGGTTGCTGATCTTATGTTCGCCGATCACCCAGCGGATAGAGTCGATGATATTACTCTTTCCGCAGCCATTGGGACCAATAACGCCAGTTACACCTTCATCGAAGTGTAATACCGTTTTGTCCGCAAAACTTTTAAACCCTTTGATCTCTAGTGTTTTTAAACGCACAACACCTCCTTTTTATGAGCCTTTTTATGAGCCGCCAAAGATAATAGAATTAAGTTGATATCAGCATCATGGGGGTTACCGCTTCGGGACAGCGGTACTTAGATATGGTCACACTCACACGTAAATTCAATGATGCTGAATCGTTTGGTAAGTTACCGGAGAACACATAATATTTTGTATTTACTTATACACAGGTGGGGATAAATTTTTCACATTCTTTTAAATTGAATGAAGTTAATTAATTGGTTATTAATATTTTATTATGTTTATTTCGATATTTACCTGATTATAAAGCTCCAAGGGTGAGATGCTGATGTAAGGCCGATAAAGGCTAATGCAAGGCTGATTCAAGGCTGATAAGAGGCTAGTACGAGGCCTCTAAAGGCCGTAACAAGGCTTACACGAGGCCGTGGATAACAAGCAAAAAATCTCTGGTTCATATATTGTAATTTTGCACACGATGCAAGAACGTTGGCTCAAAGAAGCAAAAGCCTTTATTTTCAGTTACCATTTCAGCAACGGCCTTCGTACAACCTTGAGCGTTGTTGTCCCCTCTGTTATTTTTGCCGCCATAGGGCAGCTGAGCACCGGGATAGCGATATCGATGGGTGCCTTATGTACTGCCCTTGCGGATGTTCCCGGTACTATCATTCATAAACGGAATGGATTGATCATCAGCACCGTGCTGATCTTCCTGATCGCTTTGGGAACGGGCATTCTGCTGCCTTACATGCCCCTGCTGACGATCCATGTAGCGTTTTGCAGTTTCTTTTGCTCTATGCTGCTGATCTATGGCAACCGGGGTGGGAATATAGGCATCGGGGGTTTGCTGGTGATGGTGAGTATCATGGCGGAACAGTACACTTCCTGGCAAATGGCGGTGCAAATTTCCCTGCTTACCCTCAGTGGCAGTATATGGTATGCCCTGCTTGCCCTATTATTCTGGCAGATCAGGCCGTATTTGACCGTACAGCAGACTTTAGGGGATTGCATTCAGCAAACAGCCAGTTACCTCCGCAAAAGGGCTAATTTCTACGAAACAGACCTCGATCTCACGGAAACCTATAAGGATGTATTTGCCCAGCAGGTGCTCGTGAATGAAAAACAGGAAGCGGTGCGGGAGCTGTTGCTTAAAATGCGTTCCGCTCAACAAGGCACTACCAGTATCAGCAAAAGCATGGTACTCATCTTCCTGGACCTGGTGGATATGTACGAACAGATCATGGCCTCCCAGATCGATTATACCTCCCTGCAAAAACGCTTTGCCGGCACTACGGTGATCGCTCAACTGCACCATACCATCCTGCAATTCTCAGAAGAACTGGACAACATAGGCATCGCAGTATCAGCTGGTTTGCGCTCTATGCCTAAAGTGAATTTAAAACTGGAACTGGAGAAGGCGCGTAAGGAATTCAAGGCCTATCAGGCCAGCCTGCCCTCCCTGAAGGAACGGGCAGACCTCATCCCTTTTGAAAGCATCTTCGATAACCTGCAGCATATTACCCAGCGGATGTATAACATGCATCGCCTTACCCGGCTGGAAAGAGTGAAGGAGGCGAACTTCGATCATCAGCTGGAGCTTTCTAAATTCACTACGCGGCAATCATACGATATCACTACGTTCCGTAATAACCTTACTTTCAATTCCCATATCTTCCGGCATGCTGTTAGAACAGCGGCAGCCATGGTGGCGGGGTTGCTTTTGGGCCAGGCGCTTCAGCTCAGCAGGACTTACTGGATCCTGCTCACCATTATGGTGATCATGAAACCTGGGTTCAGTCTTACTAAAACGCGGAGTTTTCAGCGGATCATTGGTACTTTGATCGGGGCTTTCTTTGCGGCGGGTATCCTCTATCTCACGAAAGATGATACGGTTATCTTCTGCGTGATGCTGGTTTGTATCCTCGGTGCTTACAGCTTTCAGACCTACCATTACATCACCAGCGTGGTGTTCATGACACCCTTTATCATTTTCCTGCTGCATTTTCTGCATCCGGCGGATTTCGATAATCTGACGAACAGGGTGATTGATACGGTGATCGGTGGTACTATTGCTTTCGTGTTCAACTATGCCTTCTGGCCTAGCTGGGAGTACAAGTTCTTGCCGGAATATATGATCAAGGCTATTACTGCCAATAAACAGTACCTGCAGCAGGTGACCAATCTCTACACAGATAAACCCTTTAGTCTTGGGGCTTATAAACTGGCTCGCAAGGATGTACATGTAAACACAGCCAACCTTACTGCTGCTTTTCAGCGGATGCTATCGGAGCCGAAGAGCAAACAGAAACATGGTTCAGAGCTTTATCATTTCGTAGTACTAAGTCATTCATTATCATCGCATATTGCGCAATTATCTGCATATGCACTGCAACATCATCTGGAATATAAAAGGCCGGAATACAAGGATATTCTCCTCTTCCTTCTTACCATTATGGATCAGATAGAGCAGTATGTAGCCATAGGTGCTATTATGGCTGACCCGGAAACGCCGGCTGCTTTTCAACGCCTGGAAGAGAGGCTGGAGCATCTGTTGGAGGTGAGGCAGCAGCAGATCAATGATGGGCAGGGGCATACAATTGAGAGAGAAGAGATGCTGGAGATCAAACATGTCAGGGATCAGTTTCAGGCGTTGTTTACTGTTTTGAAGGATATGAAGAAGGCGGCGGTGCATGGAGCGGAGATTGTGGAGGGGTGATTTTTTGCAGGGCGTTTGCCGCGCAGCAAAGGGCGGTTGTTTTTTGTTTTAGAGGAGTTTCCTTTATTTAGAAAGCACCTTTTTTGAAGATGTGAATTGGTATTTTTTTCTATAGAGAAAAACAACGGCCTTTGCTATTCAGCAAAGGCCGTTGTTTTTTATTTTAGGGGTGTCCCCTTTATAGGAAGCACCTTTTTTGAAGATGGTGAATTGAATCCTTATATAAAAGGCACTAAATGAAATAAGAAAAAGAACTCCGCCCTTTGTTGCGCGGCAAAAGCTTTACTCCTCCGAAATCACCCCAAACTGATCCGTTACCGGCTTCAGGGCTTTTAGTACCATATCAAACCATCCGGGGCCGTATTGGGCGTAGTAGGGCATAAAGTTCTCTTTACGCTCCTGGAGGGAATTGCCAGGGAACAACCGCTCCTTTAACTGGCGGATCTGCTCTGTCTGCCAGGCAAACTTCTTCTTCTCGGCCCGCAGGAATTTATGCTCTAGTTTGCCAATGGATTTTAGGGCGCGGGTGCGCTCTCCGTTTACGGTGGCTATTAAAGTAACATCTATGGTCTTTGCTTTTTCTTCGAGTTCATTGAACAGCTTTTCTACTGCTGCATATTCTTCCCGAAGTACTAAGGCTGCGTTGGTGTGTTCGTGCACGAACTTGTTCACCAGCAGCTCTGTATCCTCAAACAGGCCTTCTGTGCTGATGCCCAGCTTCCGCTGACGGTCATGCAGGTCCTTTTTGATCCAGAGGAAAGAGTTGCGTAACAGGATTACGGGGTATGGTACTTTATGGTGCTGGAAGAGCGCTTTTAGCTCTAACCAGTAGGCTACCTCTCCGCCACCGCCAATGAAGGCAATATTCGGTAAAATGGTTTCCTGTAATATGCCACGAAGGATCACATTTGGGCTGAAACGCTCCGGATGTGTATACAATTCCTGCTTTAATTCTTCCCCGGTAAACGACAACGATGTGTGTAGTATCTTCCACACTTCCCCATCTTTAACAATCCTTTCACGCTTATCCTCAATGAGATAAAAAAGATTTATTTCCCTCGGGGTCGCCTGAACTTTATAATGTTCTGCTAATTTTTCGATGGTTTTGCCTACGATCGAAGCAGAACTTTGCTCCCATAGCTCCTGCTCCATCACCGGAATCAGCTGTTGCTTAAATGCCGGATTGTCAGGTATCAGCACTACCAGCCCGTAACAGCCGAAAAGGTCATTTACCAGGCTGAGGGTAGCTTCCTGGATGGTTTTATGACCCAGATAGGCCTTTTCCAGCATAGCCACCAGATTAGGGCCATGGGGCTCAAATCCTATGGAATCTGCTATTTGTTTGATCATTTCGGCCAGTCCGGTTGTGTTCATCCTGCCTACGGCGCCTTTCTGATCCGTATCCCAGGTAAGGGTTTTACCCCCCAGCTGGATGGATCCCAGTTCGTCCAGATCCGCATCTTCACTGCCCATATAATAGACCGGAACGAAGTGGTTCTTAGGGTACTTTATGGCCAGGTCCCGGGAAAGCTTGATAGTTTGTAGTATCTTGTAGACGAAATAGAGATACCCTGTAAAGATATTAGGCTGATGAGCCGTACAGATCGTAAAAGTATTGGTGGCCTGTAGCAGGCCTATATTCGCCCTTACTTCCTCCCGAATTTCTACCCCTTGGTACTGTTTATATAAGGCTTCGGCCAATATATCCCTGCGCAATGGCTGCATGGATTTCGCATGCATGGCTTTATCGAAATCAGGATTCACCTGTATATACTCGTAAAAAGAGCGCAGTGGTGCGCGGCCTGTCAAAAAATCCGCAATGATCGGACTGCAGAACCCCGTTTCCGTAAATGGCAGGTAATGATGACATATTACCGGTTGTATATGATTGATCAACTCTTCGAAATTTGGATGCACGAATTTAGGGAATTTGATGCACCCGCTTTTAGAAACTTGTTGACGAGGTTCTACAACGGATGGCTGGTAAATCTGGCAGCGAATTTGTAAAATGATATATGTCCTTGAAAGCACATAACTGCTCTTCCTCCCCTATATCTCTTTTTTGTTTAGCGTTTGTAAATAATATTATCTCATTATGAAGATAGCCTATATAGCCTCGTATTTTCCGCGGGAATGCGGAATAGCAACGTTCACTGAGCATCTCATTCGTGCGATCTCTAATGAACAGGACTCAACAGCACCGGAAGTATCTGTAATCGCGATGAACGATGAGGGGCAAACGTATGATTATCCTCCGGAAGTTACGTTCACCATCCGCCAGCAACACATGCAGGATTACCTGGATGCAGCGGATCATGTGAATGAAAGCGGAGTGGATTTCGTGATGGTACAACATGAGTTTGGTATTTTCGGTGGCGAAAGCGGCGTGTATCTGCTCCCGTTCCTTCACCGTTTAAAGGTTCCTTACCTCGTTACTTTCCATACTGTACTGAAAGAATCTTCTTTCATGCAAAGGATGGTGGTGAAAGAAATTGCACAACATGCCACGAAAGTGATAGTGATGAGTAACCTCGCCATTAATTTCCTGGTGAACCTTTACGATATAGAAGAAGACAAGGTGCTGATGATCCCGCATGGCGTACCTGATTTTGAAAAGTTAACGATCGATGCTGCCATTCTTCCGAAGGTGTTACGTGAACGCAAAGTACTCTTCACCTTCGGTCTGCTGAGCAGGAATAAAGGAATAGAGACGGTGATACAGGCGCTCCCCGCTGTGATCAGCAAACATCCTGATGTATTATATGTAGTGGCAGGTAAAACCCATCCCGGCGTGTTGCGCCATGCCGGTGAAGAATACCGGGATTATTTAAAAAGCCTTATTACAGAACTTGGTCTTGAAGATCATGTGATGTTCATTGATAAGTTCCTAACGGAAGATGACCTGTTTGCTTACCTGGTGCACAGTGATATTTATATCACACCGTACCTGACCGAAGCGCAGATCACCAGTGGTACGCTCACTTATGCGATGGGTGCAGGCGCCGCTGTATTATCTACTCCTTACTGGTATGCAAAAGAATTACTGGCAGAAGGCCGTGGCCGTCTCTTCGGTTTTTCCCAGCATATAGAACTGGGCAATATCATTACAGAGTTACTGGATAACAGAGAGCTGCTGGAAGGTCTGCGTGAACGTTCATTGAATTTTGGAAAGGGATTGCAATGGAGCAGAATGGGTGCCCGTTACCGCCAGGTAGCACGCAGAAGACTGAGCAATCCGCCACCAACGGTGATGACCACACGTAATCTGCCGGATCCATCTATGTTGCAGCATTTAAATCTCACCCATATCCGCCGTTTAACGGATGATACGGGGATCATACAACACGCCAAGTTCGGCATCCCCAATCTGAAAGAAGGTTATTGCCTGGATGATAATGCCCGCGCGCTGATGATGACCCTTATGGCTCACCCGCACCGCCCGAGCAAAGAGATCCTGGACCTCTTGCCTATCTATCTCAGCTTCATCCATTATATGCAATTGCCGGATGGCAACTTCCGGAACTTCCTCAGCTTCAGCCGCCAATACCTGGATGAAGTAGGGTCTGAAGATTCCTTTGGCCGTACCATCTGGGCACTGGGATACCTGATCCGCTTTGCGCCTAATAATTCCTACCGGGAATTTGCGCAGGAGATGTTCCATTCCGCTACACGGCATTTTAAAGACCTGGAACATTTCCGCGGCCGCGCCAATGCGATCATCGGTGTTTGCCATTACCTGCATTATCATCCTTCAGACGAAAGACTGTTTGTGGCATTGCAAACCCTCATCCAGCCTTTGATGGATGGCTGGGCAAAGAATAGCAATGACCAATGGCAGTGGTTTGAAAAAGATATGACCTACGATAACGGGATCCTGCCGCTGGCATTACTGCAGGCAGCAGAGATCACAGGTAATGAAACCTGGAAAGAGGTTGGTTTGCAAAGTCTCACCTTCCTGGAAAATCTCACTATGAGCCACGGTTACTTTACACCTGTGGGTAATGAAGGCTGGCATTGCGAAGGCGGGGACTGCCCTTTGTTTGATCAGCAGGCAATTGAAACAATGGCCATGGTGCTTTTGTATCAGCAGGCCCATGCTGTAACCGGCAACAGAACATACCTGCAAAGGATGTACACCTGTTACAAATGGTTCCTGGGAGACAATGCACTACGCCTCTCTTTATATGATACGGAAACACATGGTTGCTGCGACGGGCTGGAAGCAAGAGGTCTCAACCGCAACCAGGGTGCAGAAAGCACATTAGCTTATTTCATTTCACACCTCAGTGTACTGAAGAGCTGTGAAGCCATACCCAAACCAGAGAAGATCATCAAAACGGCTGTTATTTCAGCAGGAATGGTAAGTAAGATCATTTAGACAGTAGATATGAAGATTGCAATACTCTCCCCCGTAGCCTGGCGTACTCCGCCGGAGCACTACGGTCCCTGGGAGCAAATGGCCTCTAACGTAGCGGAAGGGCTGGTAGACCATGGTTGGGACGTAACACTCTTTGCCACGGGCAACTCGCAGACCAAAGGTACGTTGAAGGCCATTTGTGCTACAGGATATGAAGAAGACAAAACACAGGACGCCAAAGTAATGGAGTGTATGCATATCAGTTACCTGATGGAACAGGCGGCTGATTACGACATCATTCACAATCATTTTGATTTTCTGCCCCTCACCTATTCCCGGCTGATCAAAACGCCCATGGTCACCACCATTCACGGCTTTTCTTCTGAGCAGATCATCCCGGTGTACAAGCGGTATAACGACATCAATCATTATGTATCCATCAGCAATTCAGACCGCCATGCGGAACTGAATTATGCAGGTACGGTATACAATGGCATCAACCCGGCGGGTTTTGATTATAACGAAACACCGGATGATTACCTCCTGTTCTTCGGCCGCATCCATCCGCATAAGGGTGCGCATGATGCTATCACGCTAGCAAAGAAAACAGGTCATCGTTTAGTCATTGCCGGTATAGTACAGGACGAAGGATACTTTAAAGAGAAAATAGCGCCGCATTTAGATGGCGAGCAGATAAAGTACATTGGCCCCGCAGGCCCGGCAGAGCGTAATGCTTTATTGGGAAAAGCGAAAGCATTGTTGCATCCTATCTATTTTGAGGAGCCGTTTGGTTTAAGTGTGGCAGAGGCCATGATGTGCGGCACACCCGTGATCGCTTACCGCAGGGGTTCTATGCCGGAACTGATCATCAACGGAGAAACCGGTTACCTGGTGAATGACCTGAATGAGGCAGCGGAGAAAATAAAAACGCTGCCCGAAATAAGCCGGGCAGCGTGTAGAAAATGGTCTATGGAACAATTCAGTATGCAAAAGATGGTGAAGGATTATGTGCGGATCTATGAATCGCTTAACCTTCTTTGATCTTTTCCAGCAGTTTGGCCAGGTTTACCGTAGCAAAAGAAGAGGCGTAATCAGATAAACCATAAGGGATGATCAATTCATCATTATGGATCAGTGAGCCGCAGGAATACAGTACATTGGGTACATACCCTTCTCTCTCATCCTTATTGGGAACGATCAGCGGTTCCTTCAACCGGCCCAGTTCAATGGTCGGGTTTTCCAGATCCAGCAGCGTCATACCCAGGCAGTAAGTACGCATGGGCCCCACACCGTGTGTGAGCAGCAACCATCCTTCCGGTGTTTCTATCGGAGAGCCGCAATTCCCTATCTGCACAAACTCCCAGGGATACTTAGGTGTTTGCAGGATCTGCGGGTTCTCCCATACATTTATCTTATCGGAATACATGATGTAATTGTTGATCCCGTCTATGCGGGATACCATGGCGTATTTGCCATTGATCTTACGCGGGAACAGCGCCAGGTTCTTATTCTGTGCGCCTTCTCCATACAGCGGCATGATCTTGAAACTGTAAAAGTCACGCGTTTGCAGCAGTTTGGGCTGAATGGTAATACCATCAAATGCTGTGTAAGTAGCATAATAGGTAACCCCGCTTGTATCCCCGGTGTACTTCACAAACCGTGCATCTTCTATCCCCCTGCTTTCTGCTTCGGAATAAGGGAAGATCACCCGGTCAGAAATATCGGTATCCAGTGAAAAGTTAATGTCGTAGTAAGAATCTCCCAGCCATAACAGCCGTTCCAGGTTCCTTTTCAGCAAATGATCCACCTGGTAACGTTGCTGCATTTCCCGGATGGCCTGTTTCAGGGCCACATACTCAAAGGTATCCTGCAACATGCTCTTGATCTCGCTGAGCACAGAATCCGGCAGCCTGATGGAAACAGCATTCTGGAAAAACGTTTCCTTGTGGTAAACAGCATTACGGATGATCTCTGGTTCATCCACATAATTACCGGCTGGCACAAAGGTTACATCGTTGTTCCTGTCTATCAGGCCACGGCGGAAAACAATGGAAGAAACGTGCCCTTCCCCTACTGCGCGGAAACTCATGATCACCCGTTTTTCGCCATCTTCCAGTCCGCTCTGATCCACATCCTCCACAATGGAAGGATTAAAGAAAGCGGCGGATTCAATAGAGAATTCATTGGTGAAGAAGGAACCGATCAGCAGTTTCTTTTTATATTCTACTGTGCTGTAATCAATGTTCAACGCCAGGAAGAGATTACGCAGCTTCTCTGCATGCCGTTCAAAAATGCGGGTGATGTTACGATGACGTTTGGAGAAATCCCTTAGTATAGGCGTAATGGTAATATCTACTTCTACTTCAGACATTTCCAAAACCTTCAAAATAATTCCTTTCGCTCTTGCATCCCCGTTAAAAAAAAACCGTGCTACCACGCGTTTAAGGTCCGGGGTGATCTTTGTTGCCTGTCTTTCGATAGATAATCGCATATACTTGGTTTAATCAATAACAAATCAACCCGGTGGCCTATGCGAGGCATTCAAAACCATCCGGGAGTACCGCACCTTTCTTCACAACTACAATGCCATCTTTCACGGTGTACTTTTCAAAATCTCCATCTGCCATATGCTTGCCGCCATTGATCCTTACGTCGTTTCCAATGCAGGCATTTTTATCAATGATGGTATTATTAATAAAACAGCGGTCCCCAATGCCGATAGGCGGGCGGCCTTTACTCCGTGCGTTATTGATCTCATCCAGCGTCTGGTAAATATCATTCCCCATCAGGTAACTGTTACTGATGGTAGTGCCTTTGCCAATACGGGTACGGATGCCCACTACACAACGCTCCAAACGACTGGCATTAATGATGCAGCCATCTGCTATCACCGTTTTCTCCAATGTAGTACCGGAGATCTTGGCTGGTGGTAACATACGGGCGCGGGAGAAGATCGTTTTATGGTCATCAAACAGGTTGAACTGCGGGATATCGTCTGTGAGGCCAAGATTGGCTTCAAAGAAGGAAGAAATGTTCCCGATATCTGTCCAGTAACCTTCATATTGGAAACTGAGCACCTTGTGCTCGTCAATAGAATTAGGGATGATCTCTTTGCCAAAATCTGATGCTTCCGGCGAAGCGGCCAACAGGTCAAATAATAACTGTTTGTTAAAGATGTAAATACCCATGGAAGCCAGGTACTCCCTTCCTTCTCTTTGCATTTCCGGGCTTACAACAGATGACCAGTCCGGCAAAAGTTCCTTCTTTGGCTTCTCTATAAATGAAGTGATGAAGTTCTCCTCATTTGTTTTCAGGATGCCAAAGTCCGTAGCATCCTTTGCATTCACCGGGATGGTGGCAATGGAAATATCTGCGCCATTATCAATATGGTGCTTGATCATTTCCCGGAAGTCCATCTGGTATAGCTGGTCCCCGGAGAGGATCAGCGCATATTCAAACTCAAAATTCTCCAGGTGGCGCAGGGTCTGGCGTACAGCATCCGCAGTGCCCTGGAACCACGTAGGGTTGTCAGGCGTCTGTTCTGCAGCCAGGATATCTACAAAAGCTTTACTGAAATGAGAGAACTGATAAGTGTTTTTGATATGCTTGTTGAGCGAAGCAGAATTGAATTGCGTCAGCACGAAGATACGATGCAGATCGGCATTCAGGCAATTTGAAATGGGGATATCCACGAGGCGGTACTTCCCTGCTACGGGTACTGCGGGCTTGGAACGGCTGCGGGTCAGCGGGTACAGCCGCGTACCGGCTCCTCCCCCAAGGATGATTGAGATCACTGCGTTAGACATAACGTATATTTTATTTTAGGCTGGTATATAGATCTAAGTATTGTTGCGCTGCTTTATCCCAGGAATGATCCAGCTGCATGATCGTTTTCCTGATCTTTGAAAATTTGGTTTTGGTGTGGAATAATTCCAACGCCCTGCTGATAGCGTGACACACATCCCCCACGCTGGCATGATAAAAACGGATCCCAAAACCATCTTCATCGCCAAAGTCGATGACGGTATCTTTCAGGCCGCCTGTAGTACGTACAATGGGTATTGTGCCGTACCGCATGGCGTACATCTGGTTGAGGCCGCAGGGTTCCACGCGGGAAGGCATCAGTAAAAAGTCGGCTCCTGCATATAGCTGATGAGACAACGTCTCATTATAACCAATGTAAACGTTAAAGTTTTCGCCGGCATATTGCCTTGTTTGCTGCAACATCCATTCCGTATGTGCATCTCCGCTGCCTAAGATCAGAAAATTTAATGCACCGGGGTTTTCAAACAGGGAACGGCCGATGATCTCCGGCAGCAGGTCTGCTCCTTTATCACCTACCAGCCTGCCAATGAATACGAACAAAGGCAGTTCAGGATCCAGTTTGAAGGTTTCGCATAAATGCTGCTTATTTGCCTTCTTTCCTTTCAGCTGGGTGCTCGTGGTGTACTTTGCCGCGATCATGGTGTCTTTGCCGGGGTTCCATACTTTGTCGTCAATGCCGTTCAGAATCCCTGTGGCTTTACTCCTTTCTGTGCTTAGCAGTGCTTCCAGTCCGTTGGCACTATGGAAGAGTTCTTCCATATAACTGGGCGAAACGGTATTTACCCGCCAGGCGCATTTGATAGCAGAGGCCAGTGGGTTGATACTGCCGCCCCAGTCCAGCATGCCGCTCTTCCAGAGGTCGAAGGAAGGAATGAGGAATAGTTTATCCCATCCAAACTGGCCCTGGTATTGTGCATTGTGAATGGTGATCACAGTAGCAATATCCCGCAGCCTGCTGTATTTGTAACCGAAGCGGACGAGGAAAGGGATCAGGCCGGCATGATGATCGTGGCAATGGATCACATCCGGTTGATGCTGCCATTCATTGAGCCAGTCCAGCACCGCTACCTGGAATGCCAGGAAACGTTCTGTGTCATTCATGTATCCATACACACCGGGGGTATCCAGTAAACCCGGGATATCCACCTGGTAAAGATCAAAGCCCAGTTCATTGGAGTCTTCTTTCCATACATTGAAATGAAACCATGCATGCCCCAGCCATAAACCGCCCTGGTGCACCAGTTCATAAGTATGTGCTTCCCGGAACGCCGTGCGGTATGCGGGCATCACTACTTTGGCAATTGTTCCTGCCTCCTGCTGATATTTGGGCAGGGCGCCCACTACATCGCCCAAACCACCTACTTTTGCCACCGGATAACACTCCGCGCTTACGTGTAAGATCTCCATGCTTTTAATATTCGTTTATAATTTAAACCGGAAAAGCCAGATTACAAAGGGATGGCTAAAATATTGATAAACAAAGATCAAATGGTACACTCTCAGTTGGTGAAAATATAATACTTTAACAACATGCAATTCGGACGCTTAGACCTGGCCTTATTAAACGACATCGACTTCAAACTCCCTGCAGAACCGGTTTTCAACCAGGGTGTGCTGTCCGGCAAGCCGGCATTGAAGCCTTCCTTTCATCTCGGCGCCACCAGCTGGAACCGGAAAGACTGGGTAGGCAGTGTTTTTCCAAAAGGCACCAAAGAAAAGGATTTCCTGGAAGTATATGCCAAACATTATAACAGCGTGGAGTTAAATGCCACGCATTATAAGATCTATCCGCCGGAAACTATCCGCAAATGGGCAGAGAAAGTAAAGGGCCGTGATTTCCGCTTCTGCCCCAAATTCCCGCAAAGTATTAGTCATTACAGCAACCTGGTGAATACTAAAGAACCTACCACGGCTTTCCTGGAAGGCGTTGCCGCTTTTGAAGAACACCTGGGGCCTATCTTTTTACAGGTAGGCGAGCAGTTCTCTCCTGCCCGCAAAGATCAGCTCTTTAATTACCTGGCTTCCCTTCCCACCGATCTTACCTTCTTTGTGGAACTGCGCCACCCGGAATGGTTCATCAACCCGGTGGAACTATACAATACGCTCCGGCAGCTGAGTATTGGCCTGGTGATCACAGATACCGCCGGGCGGAGGGATTGTGCGCATATGCACCTCCCCATTCCTAAAGCATTCATCCGTTTTGTGGGCAATGGTTTACATCCTACAGATTATGTACGGGCAGATGATTGGGTGAACCGCCTGCACTTCTGGCTGGAAAACGGGCTGGAAGAGATCTATTTCTTCCTGCACATGCATGATGATGTGGCAGTCCCGGAAATGAGCATTTATCTCGCAAGCAAGCTGGAAGCGGCTTCCGGGCTTAAACTGACTAAACCTGTTATTCACCGGGATAATACACTCTTTTAAGTCACGCGTTTAAATATTATTTTCGCACCATTATGATCAAGCGTGAAAAGCTGGTACAGCTGAGCCGGGAATTACGGGGTGAGCTGTACCTGGATGATACAATGCGTACCCTTTATGCCACTGATGCTTCTGCTTACCGCGAAATGCCTTTGGCAGTAGCTATCCCGGAGGATACTGACGATATCAAGACCCTTATCCGGTTTGCCCGGGAACATAAGACTTCCCTGATCCCGAGAACAGCGGGTACCTCGCTGGCCGGTCAGGTGGTTGGAAATGGGATCATTGTGGACGTATCGAGGAAATTCACGTCCATCCTGGAGATCAA
Organism: Chitinophaga sp. SYP-B3965; assembly: GCF_009647655.1. Classification (GTDB taxonomy): domain Bacteria; phylum Bacteroidota; class Bacteroidia; order Chitinophagales; family Chitinophagaceae; genus Chitinophaga. Next base: position 1,882,052 of record NZ_WJFD01000001.1, read on the forward strand.
TACAGAGGAACATTGGGTACGGGTGCAACCCGGCGTGATCCGCGATGAACTCAATTACTTCCTGAAACCATACGGCTTTTATTTTGGACCGGAAACATCTACCGCCAACCGCGCTATGATCGGCGGGATGGTAGGGAATAACTCCTGCGGTTCCAATTCTGTGGTATATGGCAGTACCCGGGAGCATCTGCTTTCCGTGAACACCATCCTGAGCGATGGGTCTGAAGCTACTTTCTCTACCCTTTCCCCGGATGCATTCCATGCAAAATGTGAAGCAACAGACGATAGCCTGGAAACCACCATTTACCGGCAGATCAGGAGAACACTGGGCAATGCGGATAACCAAAGTGAGATCCGCAGGCAATTCCCCAAACCTTCCATCCTGCGCCGGAATACAGGTTATGCGGTGGATATGCTGCTGGAAAGCGCTCCTTTCACGGCTGGCCAGGAAGACTTTAACTTCTGCAAACTGATAGCAGGTTCAGAAGGCACCCTCGCATTTCTGACAGAGATCAAACTGAATATATCCCCGCTGCCGCCAAAGGAAACAGGATTGATGTGTGTACATTTCAACTCCATCGACGAATCCCTGCGGGCCAATATCATTGCCATGCGCTTTAAACCCAGCGCCAGCGAGTTGATAGATCATTACATACTGGAATGCACAAAAGATAATATCGAACAAAGCAAAAACCGCTTCTTTGTACTCGGTGATCCCGGCGCTATCCTCGTGGTAGAGTTTTGCAGGGATAACCGGGAAGAGATCACGGCTATTGCCAACCAGATGAAAGCAGCCATGGAAGAAGCCGGTTTAGGCTATCACTTCCCCCTGCTGTTTGGTGACGATACCAAAAAGATCTGGACGCTGCGTAAAGCAGGTTTAGGATTACTCAGCAACCTGCCCGGCGATGAAAAGGCAGTGCCGGTTATTGAAGATACTGCGGTAGCGGTGGAAGACCTGCCTGATTTTATTGCAGACTTCAATGAAGTATTGAAGAAACATAACCTGTACGCTGTGCATTACGCGCATGCAGGTAGTGGGGAAATTCACCTTCGCCCAATCATCAACCTGAAAACAGTAGAAGGCAACCAGTTATTCAGGACTATTGCGGAAGAGATAGCCATCCTCGTAAAGAAGTACCATGGCTCCCTCAGCGGAGAACATGGAGATGGCCGTTTGCGTGGTGAGTTCATTCAGCAGATGATCGGTGAAAAGAACTACCAGTTATTAAGGGAAGTAAAATATACCTGGGACCCGGAGAATATCTTCAATCCGCACAAGATCGTAGATACGCCTTCCATGAACAGCTTCCTGCGTTACGAACCAGGCAAGAAAGCGCCGGACCTGAAAACGGTATTCCATTTTCCGCAGCAGACCATCCTGCAACACGCAGAGCAATGCAACGGTTCCGGGGATTGCCGCAAAACAGAACTGAGCGGCGGCACCATGTGCCCGAGTTACATGGCCACCCGCAATGAAAAGGATACTACCCGTGCAAGGGCTAACATCCTCCGTGAATTCCTCACACATTCTACTAAAGAAAATAAGTTTGATCATAAAGAGATCTATGAAGTATTAGATCTCTGCCTGGCTTGCAAGGGCTGCAAATCAGAATGTCCTTCCAATGTGGATGTGGCTAAACTGAAGATGGAGTTCCTGCAGCATTATCATGATGCGAATGGCGTGCCCATGCGTACCTGGCTGATCGGTAACTTCCGGATGATGACCAGCCTCGCTGCCATTACACCCGGCATTTACAACTGGCTTGTTACAACACCGTTCACTTCCAAACTGATCAAAAAGATCATTGGCTTTGCACCAGATCGTTCCATGCCTACGCTGGAAAAGAAAACATTGCGGAAGTGGCTGCGTGAAAATCCGCAACAGGGTGTGCAAACACGGAAAGTACATCTCTTCGTGGATGAGTTCACCAATTACAATGATACCTATGTTGGTATCAAAGCGGTGAACCTGTTGCGCAAATTAGGATATGAAGTGATCCCGGTGGAACATCCGGAAAGTGCGCGGGCCTTGCTTTCTAAAGGATTCTTAAGAAAAGCGAAAGTGATCGCGGAAAAGAACGTGCGTTTATTCAGTAACATCATTACAGGAGAAGCGCCTTTGATAGGTATAGAGCCTTCCGCCATCTTAAGTTTCAGGGATGAATACCCGGACCTTGTAGGAGAAAATCTGCGCGATACCGCTAAGATGCTGGCGAAGAACGTACTGCTGATCGATGAATTTATTTCCAAAGAGATTGACCTGGGGCATATCAAAAAAGATATGTTCAAAGGCAGCAAACAACATATTAAACTGCATGGACATTGCCAGCAGAAAGCATTATCCAGTGTACTGCACAGCAAAAAGATGCTGAGCCTGCCGGAGGGTTATACCGTAGAAGTGATCCCTTCCGGATGCTGTGGCATGGCGGGATCTTTCGGGTATGAGAAAGAACATTTCGAGATCTCTGCCCAGATCGGGGAACTGGTATTATTCCCTGCAGTGCGCAGTGCTGAAGAGGGAACGCTGATAGCAGCACCGGGCACCAGTTGCAGGCATCAGATCAAAGATGGTACCGGTGCAAAAGCAAAACACCCGGTTGAAATATTATATGAAGCATTGGTTTAACCAATGCTTCTTCTTTATTTTTTCAGAAAGAACTTACCGCCTGTAGATCCCCAGGAACCTATACGCCAGATGCCGGCTAAGCTGTCCGGCTTGTGCAGGATTGCCTGTAAGGAAAAAGTGCTGGTAGAGCCACGCACATAGGTATATTCACCAAACAGTTCCCCGTTCTTCAGGCTATAGATACCATGCGCCATTAATGATGCATCTTCCTTACGGCCGTCGTATACGGTCATGGTACCGTTATCTCTAAAATCGATCGTATACATGGCAGTGAGCGGACCGAATGCGGTATCGCCCGGATCAGGTGAATTTATATTACCGTATCTGCCCTGCCAGGTACCAGAGAGTAATTTGGGCTTTGCGGGGTCTTTTTTGCAGGCTGTAAAAATGACTAAAAACAGGCATAATTTCCTAAACATCAGAATGGGGTTTAATTGGCAAAATTACGTGTATCTGCATGTTACGCCACTCACATAAATATGTGAATTAGACGAACAATTCCGCCGGGGGGACGTTAATATCCTGAATATGAACCCATATATCCTACTAACATGTTTAATAGCCTGTACCCCGGCTATTGCACAATCCGGAGAACTGAGCCTGGCTGATTGTTTCCGCATAGCCAGGAATAAGAATCTCGCGGTAGAGCAGGCCCGACGCTCCCTGCAGGCCAGGCAGTACCAGCTCAAATCAGAGCAAAGCACCTACTTCCCGAAAGTTGATCTGCTGGCAGGGTATAATTATCTCAGCAGGCCCATCGAGATCAACCTGCAACAGGTGAAGAATGGTATTGTAGAAGGATCATCACAACAAAGCGTATCCACCGCCAATTCCGTGTACCAGCAGATCACCGGCAATCCGCTTCCCCAACCTGTGCAGGAAGGGATCTATAATACTACCAAAGGCATCATCAATACGGTTTATCCCAATTATAATCCACCGCTCAGCAAACAGCAATACTTCACCGCCGCATTGGGTTTGCGGCAGCCCATTTATCTCGGCGGCAAACTCGCCACCGCCCGTGATATTGCAAAAGCAGAATATGAATCCGGCATCGTGAATGTGGAACTGGTGGAAAAGCAAATGGACTTCTTATTGGCTGCCGCTTACATACGTGTGTTATATCTCAATGCGGTATTACTTTCCCAGGAAAGGATCGTGGCCTCCATGGAACGCAATGAACGTTTTGCTACTTCACTGGTGGATAATGAGATCATACCGCCTTATCAAAGGAACTGGGCTACTGTTGCACTTACTTTCGCACGCTCCCGCCATCAAAACCTCGCATTGGAAAAGATCAATTCCATGGTGGAACTGAAACGCCTCATGCAATTACCACAGGATACGGTACTCACCATCACGGATACACTGCATTATAAACAACTGAATGCTATCTTTCCTCCGGCTGAATTCTATAAAGGCAATCCTACTTACAAAGCAGTAGCCAGTAAAACGGCGCTTGCAGAAAGTACGGTGAAAGCCAGCAAATCACTTTCACTGCCCAATATCTTTGGTATTGCCAGCCTCAATCTTTATCAACGCGATCTTCCCATCACCACACCGCCCTGGCTGGTAGGCGTGGAAATGCAATGGACGCTGTTCAGCGGATTCTCTCATCAGAAAAAAGTAAAGGCCACGCAGTTACTGGTAGACGAAGTAAAGATCGCCACGGATAATACACAGGCTATGCTGGAAGCAGGCGCCGCAGTAGTAAGGAATAAAGTAACAGTATTGGAAAGGGATATGCAATCCCTCTCACAGGCCAGAGAACAGGCACAGCTCACCACAGCACAGATACAGGAAAGATTATCCAACCAGCTCTCTTCCGTGAAAGATGTAAATGATGCGCTGCTTTTAGAAGAAGAAATAGGCAAAGCTTATTACACCGCGCTGTTCGGCTACCTGCTGGCAGCTGCGGAATATTATAACATTCTTGGAACACCTCAACAAATCACTACGCTGCTACAATGAAAAAATTCTTCTCACAATACTGGGCATTGCTCATCCCCGTCATCATCCTGCTGATTGCGCTCCTGTTCCTTATGCGCAACCCTTCCAGTAATGAGAACACTTTCCTGGGTATGGTGGATGCTTCCTATGTAGACGTAGCCGCAGAATTCCCCGGCAGGCTGGATACGCTGCTGGTAGAAAGCGGCGACACGGTAAAACAAGGCCAGCTATTAGGCGTATTAAGAACCACAGAGATCAATGCCATCCGCCGCCAGGCAGAGGCCGCTATAGAAGCCGCATCCTCACAGGTTAAATTATTGCAAAAGGGCGCGCGGCCGGAGATCATCAAAAATGCAGGCAACCTCTACAACATTGCACAGGAACAATATAACCTCGCACAGAAAACATACCAGCGCATGGAACGCCTGTATAACGACAGCGTGATATCCGGCACAGAAAAAGACCTCATCTATTTTAAATTCCAGGCTGCAAAAAAAGAAATGGAAATTGCCAGGCTCAACCAGGAAATGCTGGAAAAAGGCACGCAACCGGAGATCATCCAAACCGCCGCTGCTATCTTAAAACAGGCGGAACAAGGATATGAACTCACCAAAGCACTCACAGATAACACACGCATCTACGCACCCGCAGATGGTATCATTTCTTCCTTAGTGATCCATGAAGGAGAGATCGTGAGCATTGGTTATCCCATGATGACATTGCAGAAGAACTTATCTTATTTCATCCGCTTCAATATCCGGCAGGATAAAGCCGGTGCTTTACCGCTGGGTGCCAAAGCCCGCGTGAAAGCACCGGGCTGCCAGCCGGAAGAGTTTGAAGTATATGTTTCCGCCGTAGCGCCTTCCCTGGAATTTGCCAACTGGGTACCGGTGAAAGAGAAAGGGAAATTTGAACTGCGCACTTTCACTGTAGAATGCAAACCTGTTGATGTAACCGCTATACAAGGCCTCCGGCCGGGTATGACCGCAGCCCTGATAATGCCATGATAAAGGCCCTCGCACAGATCACCCTGCGGGAATGGAAACGCATTCTCACCCGCCCGGAGCATAACCTTGTGCTGCTGGTGATCCCTCCCCTCCTTTTCTTTTTCTATGCATTCATCTACAACAAACAACAGGCAGAAGATCTGCCCGTTGCCATCTGGGATGAAGACCACTCCCCCATTTCCCGGCAGATCACTTTTCTGCTGGAACAAACGGCCAGTATTCACATCACGGAACAGGTAGGCAGTCAGACGGAACTGGAGCAGCGTATGCAAGAGCAAAAGATCATTGGCGCTATTCATTTTCCTAAAGGCATGGAAAGGGATATTAAAAGTCGCCATCCTGTGAGTGTTACTATTTATACCAATGCGGCTTCTCTTGTGCCGGGGAAATTGATTTATAAAGATGCCTCTACTGTGATCATCACGGCAGGCTCCGGCGTGAACCTGCAAAAGTTCATGAAGACCGGCATGCCTGCAGAGAAGGCCATGGCACTTATTATGCCGGTGAGCCTCACCGTATATCCATTATACAATCCTACTTATAACTACCAGCATTACCTCGTACCCGGCCTGATCACGGTGGCGTTGCAAATGATGATCATCATGGTGGCGGTGCTGATCATTAACCAGGAATGGAAAGAAGGTACGATGGAATCCCTGCGGGTTACTGCTTCTGGTAGCGCAGGGTTGATCATTACGGGTAAAACCATTGCACACCTTACTACCTCCTGGGTGAACTTTGTGTTGATGACGGGGGTGATCTTTCCCTTCTTTTCTTTAAGCCATCCGGGCACGCTGCCGCAGTTATTCCTGTTATTCAACTTACTATCACTGGCCTGCATCGGTATTGGCCTGATGGTTTCTGTGATAGCGAGTGATGTGATGCTGTCGCTGGATGCGGGGTTGTTCTATACTTCGCCGGCATTCGTGTTCAGTGGGTTTACATTTCCCCGCTGGGGGATGCCCTGGTATGATCAGTATTATGCCAGCCTGATGCCTTATACGCCTTTCCTGGATGCTTTCTTTAAGCTCTATTTCATGGAGTTGCCTTTGCGGTATGCCATGCCGGAGATCACGCGGTTATTACTTTTCATCGGCTTTACTTTTTTCATTGCTGTGTTCTTTTTACAGATACGGTTGAATAAATCAGTGAGATATGCGGCAGTTTAGATCTTTATTACTCCGCGAGGTGCAGCTGGTGGCTAAAGACCATAGCCTGCTGCTTACACTCCTCATTGCACCTTTGCTATACGCCTTCTTCTACGGCAGTATTTATTCCTACAAAACAGAGGAAGAAGTGCCCATTGCTGTAGTGGATGAAGATCACTCCGGCTTATCCCGTTTAATGATCCAACAGATCAATAATACACAGATGGTGCAGGTTGCTACTATCACTGATCTTTCCAGTGCCAGGGAAAAGATGTTGCGTGGAGAGGTGCAGGGGTTTTTATACATTCAGAAAGGGATGGAGAAAAAGGTACTGTCCCTGCAGCAGGCGGATATGGTATTAGCGGTGAATGCTGCGCGCTTTCTGCCTTCCAGTGATGTGATGGGGACTATTACGCAGGTGGGGTTAACTGTGGGGGCTGGGGTACGTTTGCAGTACCTGCAAAAGAAAGGGATGAATACGGAGGCTTCTATGCAGGAAGTGATGCCCGTAAAGCCGGATTTCCGGCCGCTTTTTAATAACAGAACGGATTATGGGACTTTTCTCCTGCCGGGGTTATTGGCTATGATCTTGCAGCAGACTTTGTTATTGGGTTTGGCTGGCGGAGTTGCAGCGGAAAGGCAGAGAGGGGGTGTTTTTTTTGAGAAAAAAAAGGGGCCCTCTTTTCAGGAAAAAACTGGGGCCTCTTTTGAAAAGAAAACCCCTCCCAAAATAAAAAACCCATCTCTGGGCACTTGGATGCAGGTTGCCGGAAAAAACCTCTCCATAGCCCTCTACGGCAAAGGCCTCTTCTACTTCATCCTCTTCAGCTGTTACGCCTTCTTCTTCCTTACCGTCAACTTTGGCGTGCTGGACCTCAAACTCCTGGGTAATCCATGGGAGCTTGCCATTGTTACCGCATTATTCCTGCTATCCCTCATCCCCATGGGCGTCTTCATAGGCCTGTTATTCCGTTCACAACTATTATGCACGCAGCTGATGGCTTTCAGTACTTATCCTATTTTCCTCATCACCGGTTACACCTGGCCTATTCAGCAACTACCGGATGCTTTGAAAGTAGTTTCCGGGATACTGCCTATCACACCTTTTCTTTCCTTATACCAGGGTATCGTACAACAAGGCGCACACATTTCAGACCGCCTCCCGGAATTATTCCATCTCATTGCCCTCTGGCTTTTTTATACCTTTATCTGCTTAATTAAAATGAGGAAGCTTCAATCATGAGATCAAAAGCAGGCATACTGATCACACTCATGCTCGGAACCATCATGGCAGCTATTGATTCCAGCATTGTAAATATATCCCTCCCCGTTATGCAGGACCAGTTCAACTGCCGCCTGGACGAAGTACAATGGGTAGTTACCGCCTATATGATGGCTTTCTCTGTATTCATGCCGCTCACCAACTGGCTCAAAGACCGTATTGGGTTCTTTGCCCTGTATGTTATGAGCCTCAGCATTTTCACCTTTGGTTCCCTGTTATGCAGTTTATCCACCAGCCTGGAATGGCTCGTGATCAGCCGCGTGATACAAGCCATTGGCGGCGGCGCCCTCACCCCCACGGTGATGGCTATACTCAGTTTTGTATTCCCTGCCAATGAAAGAGGAAAGATGCTCGGATGGTGGGGGCTCGGTGTTGTACTCGGCCCTGCATTAGGTCCTACATTGGGCGGCATCCTCACCCAACACCTGGGATGGCCTTCCATCTTTTACATCAATGTGCCCATTGGTTTGGCAGCCATTGGCATGAGCTTCCGGTACATGGGTTTCCTGCGTTCGCAAAAGAAAGTACAGTTGCCTTTTGATACCCCCGGTTTTATCATGCTCACTATTTTCCTGGTCACCCTGCAACTGGGTATTTCCAGGCTGCAAAAAGACAGCGATACGCTTTGGGGTTTCATCGCCTACTTTGCCGTGGCGTTAATATCTATTATCGGGTTCATCATCTGGGAAAGGAAACGCCGCAACGGCATCTTCGATATCCGGCTCTTTGCCAATGTGCAGTTAGTATCTGCGCTGCTGGTTACTTCCGCGCGCTCGGCCGCTTTATTCGGTGGTGTGTTCCTCCTGCCCTTTTTACTCCAGCGCCATATGGGTTATGAAGAAATGCAGGCCGGTTTACTGCTCCTGCCCGCCTCTTTAACACTGGCTATCATGATGCCCCTTTCCGGCAGATGGGTAGATAATCATAACCCACGTGCGATCATCGTAACGGGCCTCGTTTTACTGATCACGACCATGATCCTTTTCGGCAGGCTGGACCTGGGCAGCAGCACTGCCATTATCATCACCGCCATGCTGATCCGTGGTATTGGCCTGGGCTGCCTGGTAACCCCGCTCACCGTATCTGTGGTGAATTCCGTGAAGCCATCTGATGTCACACAAGCCGCAAGTCTGAACAGCCTTGTGTTGCAGGTAAGCGGCGCGGTAGGCGTGGCCATTTTATCCGTTGTACACCAGCGCGTGCATGAACACTTTGTGGGGAAAGGTTACCTGGAAGCAATAGCAGAACACCAGGCACTGCAATATGGATTTTATGTGGCGGCAGGATTACTGGCGCTGGCCATGTTTCCGGCCTTCTTCCTTTCGCCCCGGAAAGCAGCTAAAGTAGCAGAGGTGCCCGTAGCCTAAAAAATACTTAATTTGCGGCATGGATAAAAAGAAAGGACCAATAGGCGTATTTGATTCAGGATATGGCGGTTTAACGGTGCTGAAGGAGATCGTGAAAGAATTGCCGCAATACGATTATATCTACCTGGGAGATAATGGCCGTGCGCCATATGGAGGTCGTTCTTTTGAAACCGTTTATCATTACACGCTGGAATGTGTGCAGCATTTATTCAACATGGGCTGCCACCTGGTGGTGCTGGCCTGTAACACGGCTTCCGCAAAAGCACTGCGCACCATCCAGCAGAACGATCTGCCAAAGATAGATCCGGAACGCCGCGTGTTAGGCATCATACGCCCTACCACAGAGATTGTGGGCAATTATACACAAACTAAACAAGTGGGTATCCTGGGCACTAATGGTACCATTACTTCCCAGAGTTACCCTATCGAAATAGAAAAATTCTACCCGGATATCACCGTTTACCAGCAGGCCTGCCCGATGTGGGTGCCTTTGGTGGAGAACAATGAATATAGCAGTGAGGGCGCGGATTATTTCATCAATAAGTATATCCGCCAGCTGATGGTGCAATCACCGGACATTGATACCATCGTGCTGGGATGCACCCACTACCCTCTGCTGATGGATAAGATACAGCAACACCTGCCTCCCAATGTTACACTGCTTTCTCAGGGCCCCATCCTGAGCCACAGCCTGGTAGATTACCTGGAAAGGCATCCGGAAATGGCCGCAAAATGCAGCACCGGCAGCAGCCGTACTTTCTATACCACGGACGATACCGAGACTTTCGACAAACAGGCGGGGATCTTCTTTGAAGAAGCGGTGAAAAGCCGTCATCTATCCTTATAATTCGTATATTTAAATCAACTAGAACGAACTATATGTTAAGTAAAACAATTCAAGAAGCGCTGAACGCACAGGTGGCGCTGGAAGCAGCCTCCTCACAGGCATACCTGGCCATGGCATCCTGGGCAGATATTCAACCCGGCCTTCCCGGCGTGTCCGAATTCTTCTACAAACAATCTGATGAAGAGCGTGTGCATATGCTGAAGCTGATCAAGTTCATCAATGAACGCGGCGGTTTTGGCGTAGTACCTCACCTGGGGCAGCCTATTATCACCTTCCTCTCTATCAAACGCGTGTTCGAGGAATTCCTCTCTCATGAGATCAAGGTATCAGAAAGCATTAACGAACTTGTACATATGTCCTTACAGGAGAAAGATTATGCTACCCATAATTTCCTGCAATGGTACGTTTCGGAACAGATCGAAGAAGAAAGACTGGCCCGTACGCTCAATGAAAAGCTGGAAATGATCGGTGAGGACAAGAGCGGCCTTTACCTGTTTGACCGGGATATCCTCAACTTCCGCCTGCAGCAAAGCGGCGGTGGAGGCGGCAAAGGAGGTCACCATTAAAGATATCAGGAGAGCAGTACCCGCTGCTCTCCTTTTTATTAACAATTCTACACTTGTTAGCCTTCCTCCCATTAACAATTCTCTTTCTTCATAATCCCTATATTTGAAACACACCCCCATGGTTAACCAGACAGGCATTCAATCGACAAACAACACCTACTAATGAGCCAACGACTTAGATATGGATATATCTTATTAGCTATTTTAGTGATCTTACTGGTGAGTGTGGTGCTCTTCGGATTCTTCAAACAGCAGCGGATCAAACAACTGAATTCCTCCGTTAATGAACTGGCCCATACAGAAACCAATATGGAGCGGATAGACCATGCCGTTCAGACCATGTATGAAGCAGAGAACTACTTCCGCTTTTTCACCCTTACCTATCAGAACGTTCACTTTGCCCGGTACAGCAAAGCGCTGCAACAACTGTCTGCCGACCTGGATACGCTGGAAGCAGAAGGTATGAAAGACAAACGCCTGAAAGACATGCTGCTGGATAAAGAGAACAAGGCCAGTATTTTCATGAAGGTTAAAGCGGCTACAGATTCCCTGCTGGCTATGAACCAGCATTGGGACACCACGAAAGAAAGAGCAGTACTCTCCCCTCCCGCCTATGCACAGTTTAAAGAGCAGGTGCAGATAGACACTGTTTTCCCGGATGCAGGAAAACCGGGTAAGAAAAGAAAATTATTCGGGCGGGTAGCAGATGCTATTTCCAACAAACAGCGGGATAAAATCGCCCCGGCTATTGTGAAGACGACCATTTCGACGGATGCCAGGAACAACCGGCAACAGCTGGAAAACATCAATGAATATTACAGCAACCTCTTCAGGAATATTACCGCCGGCCATACCAATCTCAATCAGAAGGAGTATGAGATGATCGCCTCCAACGATCAGCTGCTGAGAACACTGCTGGCAGACCTGCATGTATTAAAACATGAAAGGCTGGAAGCTGCGATGCAGATACGGTCTGCCCTCAACAATGATATCAGTATCCTGCTCAATAAACTAAACTGGGAAACGCGTTACGGCGCATTCCTGATCATCCTGCTGGCCATTGCCATCCTCGTTTTGATCTGGTACAGTTACCGAAATGGATTACAGTTGGATCAGGCCCGTAACAAGGCCGTTCGTTTTTCCAAACTGAAAAGTGATTTCGTGGCCAGTATGAGTCATGAGATCAGAACACCGCTTGGCTCTGTCATCGGGTTTTCAGAACAACTGGGTAAAACAAAACTGAACCAGGAACAGGAAGACATACTGGATGCCATCAATCTCTCCGCCAACATGTTGTTATCAGTTGTGAATAATGTGCTGGACTTTTCAAAACTGGAAGAGAATAAACTCACACTGGACAACAGCATCTTCTCACCAAAGAAAATAATTGAAGACATTGCCAAAGGCATGTATATACAGGCTTACAGGAAAGAGATCAAACTGGAAACACAATGCAGTTTTGATAAAGCAGTGATGGTGGAAGGAGATGAATTCCGCCTGAAACAAGTACTGTTCAATCTTGTAGGGAATGCCATCAAGTTCACCACGGAAGGAAGTGTGACCATCAAAGCAGGCCTGCAAAAGCAGGGTGATAAAATGGAACTGTCTGTTGCTATTACAGATACAGGCTCGGGTATAGACAAGCAACATATCCGGCATATCTTCGATGAATTCACACAGGTATCTTCTGCGAATGATAGTCATGCCAGGGAAGACGGATCAGGTCTGGGCCTCACTATCGTGAAAAGCATTATAGACCTGCATGGCGGCAAACTGCATGTGGACAGTGTGCCGGGCAAGGGTTCTACTTTTAGTTTTTCTATTCCTTACACGCCTGCCGTAACAACCGGTAATGATATCCCGGTAACACCTGCTGATCAGCCTTTACCAAGAATGATGAATATACTGGTGGTAGATGATAATAACATGAACAGGAAAGTACTGGAAATGATCCTGCTGAAGATCAATACTACTTTTCACTCTGCTACAAATGGCGTAGAAGCATTACACCTGCTGGAACAACATGATTTTGACCTGGTGTTCACAGATATCCAGATGCCTGAAATGGACGGGCTTACCCTTGCCCGCAAGATCCGGCTGTTAAAGGACAGGGATAAAGCGAACCTCCCTATTATTGCTATCACCGGCAATGCTGTGAAGGAAGACCTGGACCGGTACCTGGATGCAGGTATCAACAGTTATATCCTGAAACCTTTCAGGGAAAAAGAAGTATTGGAAATGCTGCGCAATGAACTCACCCAAAAATAAAACCACGCGCGAAGCGTGGTCTCTGCAATTTTAGCCCTGACGGTAGCAATATCTTTTGGGGTGCCAGGGTGTTAAAATTTCGCTAACGTTAATGTGTTGGAAGCAGGCAAGTTTGGTGCCAGTCCATTTTCATCATTAACTAATTCATTATCAATACACGTCTTTATCTTCTCCTGTTCGATCCCGCACAGGAATGTTCGAAGACGGACACTTTTCACTCTAAGTAATCAAGGTCTTTTTCAAAAGTTTCATCCATCCACCATAAGGCAACCACTGCCAGCATTACAGTGAGCAATCCTACGGCGCCTGCGCTGTAAACAATGCCCCAATGGGGTTTCAGCCAGAGGAATAACATCGTTAAAGGAATAGTGGCGCCCCTTACAAAATTAGGTACCGTAGTGGCTACGGTTGCACGGAGATTGGTACCGAATAATTCAGCCGCTACCGTTACAAACAAAGCCCAGTAGCCATTGGAAAATCCCAGCAATACACAAACAAGATAAAAGCTGCCCACTTCCCGGAAAGGCAATAAAAGGTATACACTGATCATGATGGCCACCATCCCGATGAACAGGCCAATGATCTTTTTCCTGCTGTGAAAGAACTGGCTGAATAAACCACTGGCAATATCTCCCACCACCTGCCCGGCAAATGCAAGCATCACTGCTTTGCCTGCCACCACTGGTCCCGAGAGCCCCATGGCCTTCCCAAACTCCGGCGAGAAAGTGATGAGTATCCCCACTACAAACCAGATCGGTAAACCGATGGCAATACATTGCAGGTACTTTAATAATTTCTTCCTGTTCGCAAAAAGGGACAGGAAATTCCCTCTGGAGATCTGCATCACTTTTGTTCTGAGATAAATACCCGATTCAAAAACACGGATCCGCATAACAAGCAATAATAAGCCCAATCCGCCGCCTATAAAGTAAGAGATACGCCATTGGAACAGATCAGCCATAAAGTACGCTAAAATAGCCCCTATTACCCCCAGTGTGGCAACCAGCGTGGTGCCATATCCCCTGATGCGTTTGGGCAACACTTCTGTTACCAGTGTTACACCTGCTCCCAGTTCACCTGCCAGGCCAATGCCTGCAATAAAACGCATCGCTGCATATTGCGGTACGGATTGCACAAATCCATTGGCAATGTTTGCCAGTGAGTAGATCAGGATGGAACCGAACAATACAGATAAGCGCCCTTTCTTATCACCCAGTACTCCCCAGATAATGCCGCCGATCAGCAGACCGGCCATTTGCATATTGAGAAGTAAAGCCCCCTTATGTAACAGTTCATCATCCTGCAATCCAAGAGATTGTAAACTGGGCACACGTACTACGCTGAAGAGGAACAGGTCATACATATCAACGAGATAGCCAAATGCGGCGATGATAACGGGCAGGCGGAGCAATTCTTTTGCAGTGGAATTCTTTTCAGGTATAACAGACATACATTTATTTTATAATCGTGGAATGGTCAGTCCTCCGTCTATCATGATCACCTGCCCGGTTGAATAAGGCAGGTCTCCGGTTGCCAGCATGGCTACCGCTTTTCCAACATCCTCCGGTGATCCCCAGCGGGATTGTACCAGCAATCCTTTACTGATCAGCTGGTCGTATTTTTCTTTTACGCCAGCTGTCATATCCGTGGCTATGATACCTGGTCTTACTTCGTATACCGGTATGCCATACTCACCTAAGCGTACGGCAAAAAGCTGGGTCATCATACTGAGGCCTGCTTTCGAGATGCAATATTCTCCCCGGTTAACAGAAGCGATCGTGGCAGAAATGGACGATACATTGATGATACATCCCTCCTGCTGTTTGATCATCACATGCGCTACCGCCTGTGTAAGGAAGAAAGCGCCTTTGAGGTTCATATCCATTAAGCGGTCGTAACTCTCTTCTGTAGTTTCCAGCAGATCTTTTCTTTCTTTCGGCGCCACACCTGCATTGTTCACCAGCACATGCAAAGTGCCATAATGATCCAGTATCTGCTGCAACATGGCAGCGCGTTGTGTTGCATCACCAACATCTGCACGGCAATAGATCACATCACCACCAAATGATCTCAGCTGTGTGATCGTATCCGCTACTGCATCTTTCTCCCGCACACCATTGATGGCGAGATCAAAACCACGTTGTGCCAGCTGTTGCGCTATGCCTAATCCAATACCGCGGCTGCCGCCGGTGATGAGTGCTGTTCTTTTCATAACGGATCAATATTTACCCAGCAACGTTTTGCCCAGCTTTCCATTCCTTTCTCTGCCAGTTGTACTCCCTTCGCACCTTCTTTCAGGTCCCATGGAAAAGGTGTGTCTGTTACAATGTGTTTGAGGAAAAGTTCCCACTGTACTTTGAAAGCATTTTCAAACACTTCCTGTTCCGGTACTTTCGCCCAGCCATCGAAGAACTTAACGGGTTGTTCAATATCCGGGTTCCATACAGGTTTGGGCGTATGCCCGTAATGCTGCACATAACATTCCCGCAAACCGGCTACGGCAGAACCATGTGTGCCATCCACCTGTATCGTCAGCAGGTCATCACGGCGTACGCGTGTTACCCAGGAAGAATTAAATTGTGCGATCACACCACCTTCCAGTTCAAAAGTGGCGTATGCTGCATCATCTGCTGTGCATTTATACGCTTTTCCCTGTTCATCTATCCTTTCCGGGATATGTGTAGCGCCCAGGCAGGATACGGCTTTCACTTTACCAAAGAGATGATCCAGCACATACCGCCAATGGCAAAGCATATCCAGTATGATGCCACCTTCATCTTCTTTACGGTAATTCCAGGAAGGGCGTTGTGCAGGAATGGAATGTCCTTCAAACACCCAGTAGCCAAATTCTCCTTTTACAGACAGGATGCGTCCGAAGAAGCCCTGCTGCATCAACCGCTTTAATTTCAACATGCCCGGCAACCATAATTTATCCTGCACTACGCCATGTTTGATGCCGGCATTTTTGCACAGTTCATATAACGACAAAGCAGTAGCCGTGTCTGCTGCTATTGGCTTTTCACAATAAATATGTTTACCTGCCGCTACGGCTTTACGGATACTTTCCGCGCGGCGGCCAGTTGTTTGCGCATCGAAATAAATGCTGTATTTGGGATCGCTGAGCGCACTGTCCAGATCTGTGGTATAAGCTAAGGCAATACCTGTTCGCTCTGCCAGCTGTTGCAGCTTCGCAGCATTGCGGCCTACCAGCAATGGTTCCGGCATAATGTATTCCGTATCGCTGATCTTTACGCCACCTTGCTGTATGATGGGTACAATAGAACGCAGCAGGTGCTGATTCGTACCCATTCGTCCTGTGACGCCGTTCATGATAATACCGATGCGATGGATCTTTGTCATCTTGTTAGAGATTTAGATATGCTTGTTTGATCTTTTGCAGGAACAATGCCTGATCGCCAGACCAGTATTCAGTGGAAAATATTTCTACTTCATCGAAGCCATTAAACCCTGTCTCCTGTACCCATCCACGGATCTCTGCGATGGGTATACATCCTTCTCCCATTAAACCCCGGTCTAATAAAATATCACGCGTGGGCACCCGCCAGTCGCAGATATGAAATGCAAACAGATTGCTACCGCAGCGTTTGATCTCCTGTTCTAATGTGGGATCCCACCAGAGGTGATATACATCTACCGCTACGCCTACCCATGGAGAATGTAATGCTTCTGCAAGATCATTGGCCTGCGCCAGTGTATTGATGGCAGAGCGGGTATCTGCATACATGGGATGTAAAGGTTCTATCGCCAGTTTTATACCTGCTGCTTTTGCATAAGGTTCGATAGCTGCAATACCCTCTCTTATCTGCTCACGGGAGGTTTCCAGGAATTGCCCTGGTGCTGCGCCGCATACCAGTACGATCATGGGTGCACCTAATGCAGCGGCTTCTTCTATTGCTTTTAAGTTATCGTCTATAGCATCCTTTCTTGCGCCGGCCGTTAGCTGCGGGAAAAAACCACCGCGGCATAAAGAAACGATCTCCAATCCTTCTGCCCTGATCATATCACCTGTGGCGCGTATGTCCCTTCCTTCCAGCGCATCCCGCCAAACCGTTATGCCAGCAATGTTTTCGCGGCTGTAAAGTTTAGCGGCATCTTCAATACTTAAAGGTTTTGTTGTGATCGTATGTACACATAGTCGGCTTAAGTTCATAACACACCATTATAGAACGTGTAATAAGGTTCTGCCGTGATCAGGCGCTGTACGGTAAGGGCCAGTTCGCGGATGTGATAATCTCCCCACATGCAGGATTCTCCGTAAGGTATCTTGCTGCCGGGAGGTGTGTAGTCCCAGCCGTTAGGCTGATGATAAATGGCATGCAGCAACAGGCCCTGGTGTTCCGGGTCCATACTGATATAAGGCGGTTGTAACAGTGTGTGCAACACCGTAAGCCCTGCCTGGAAATACTTATCTTCTTTCAGGTATTTCCCTAAACGGATGAGGCCCTGTGCGGCAATGGCAGCAGCAGAACTATCCACCGGTTCAAATGGATTAAAGGGATTGGAGGGCTGGTTTAAATAACCTTCAAAATGTGCCAGCTGTGGTGCGCCGGTATCCCAGTAAGGAACACCATCCGTTGGTGTGTTGGCGATATAAAAATCACAAGTGGCTCTTGCCGCTTTCTCCATCCAGGGCAGGTGTTCCTGTGCAGCAGGTTCTTTTGCCAGGAATTCCAATTCTTCTGCAAAACCCAGCATGGCCCATGCCAGACCACGCGTCCAGGTGGTGAAACCGGAGAAGCCCTGTTGTGCATTGGGAGAACGGAAGTTGCCATCCTTTACATTGAAGATGCATTCATGTGCTGTGCGGCCGGCCACATCATAGGTATCCCTGCCTTCTCCATAATAAATATTAAAGTCTGCCGTAGCTTTCATGTGCTGGATAGCACGTTGCAGGAGGTCTGTCCTCACATCATTATCTCCCTGTAATACATGCCCTAGCCGGTGGCTGAGCATCAGGATCCTGCAGGAGCGGATGGTATCTACAAATAAGGAATGCGGGCCGTTGAAAGAATGAATAAAGCCTCCATTTTTGATGGGCGTCCACCGGGCAGCTTGTGTTGCGCCGGAAACTTTCAGGGCCAGTTCATAGAAGTTTTGTTCCCATTCATTATGCGGAATACGTTCTTCCTTCATCAGGCGCAGGAGGTTGCCGTAGGTGCTCACATTATTGAAGCCATGGTCATGTACACCGGTATGGCTTACATGCGGGGCCATTACGGCTACTGTTTTCTGCCTGCCGATGTCCAGGAAGGCATCATCTCCTGTGGCATCAAACTGGAGAATGGCTGAACCATACTGAAAGCCCTGCGTCCACTCCGTCCATCCTCTTGTGGTGTATTGTCCCTCACGGGTAAATACAGGAGCGCCCAACGCTGTGTTGTAGTGCTTTTCAATGTGAAGGATCTTGCTGGCGGATAGTTGCCAGAATTGCTGCAGCAAAGCTGCCAGCTGATGTGGCTGTAATGAGTTGTTGATCTGGAGCATTCCTGAGGGGATTTCATACGTGGTCTGTAATATGCAAACGATTGTCTGCAAATCAAGATAATGTAAATCTTTCAGGAAATGAAACAGATATTATGGCTGTGGCAGGGTCTTCAGATAACCGGAAGGGGTTTTACCGGTATAGTCCCTGAAAATGCGGCCAAAGTGCCCCTGATCGGAAAAACCCGTCATGTAAGCGATTTCTATTAAGGTATATTTCTGTTCATGGATCAGGGCCAGCGCTTTCTCTATGCGCAGCTTCCGCATGTATTCGCCAAATTTGAGATCATCCCAGTAATGAGAGAATTCCCGGGAGAGATGTTCCGGATTCACATCCAGGTGGCGGGATAAAGCTTTTACATCCATGGTGAGGTTGGTATCTACCTGGTCCTGCACAATTGATTTCATCTCTGTCAACCATTGTGGCTGCTCCATCCTTTCACTATACTTCAGGGAGAGGAACTGGTGAAAAACTTCCATTAAACGCAGGGAAGAATAATCGTACGTATGTTTTACCTGCTTCAGTTGTTTGGCCCAGGTATATAACCCATCGTATATGCGTAAGCTATGTTGCAGCAATTCCTGGTCGTCCTTAATATTCGCAGCCATACCTGAAGCGATGGCCCAGAGGCCTGCAGCTTCCGGAGCAAGGTCGTGCCGGTCTTTATCTGCGCCTTTTATGATGCGGGCTATTTCAGCCAGTGCAGGATCAGCCAATTTGTATTCGTATAAAAGGTAATCGTAGGTGGTGAGATCTTTATAAGCCATCAATTCTGTGCCGGGAACATTGAAGGGTGTAGCTTCCAGGGCAACGGCCTTATCTGTTACTTCCTCTTCCGGAACAAACAGGAACGTTGCTTCGGGATCAATAAAACGGAGGATAAGCCAGGCGCATGCAATACTGTCGATCTTTGGATGTTGTGTAGAGATCCATTTCATAGTGATTGGTTTGATTGACCTTATGTACGTAGGTAGTAGAGAGAACGATTTGAATTTCCCGATAAGGTAATAAATTATTTGGGTTCTTTCCCAATACCTAACATTAACAAAAGAATGTTCACCCTTTCACCAGGCTTATTATCTCTGCATTTTTTGTATAAAAAAAGGCATGAAATTCATGCCTTTTTTGTTTTTATTTATTCTCAGGGACCGGGATCTTCACTGCCTGGCGGCCTATCAGTTTCCACTGACTGCCCTCCTTTCCCCAAACCAGCATCACATAGAGGTTCACCGTACCGGGCTTTCCACTATCGTTGGTCTGTGCACTGAGCGTATGCCGTACAATGGCTGTATGCCCTGTTACGGAAATGGTTTGTGCCGTGAGGTCCATCGTTACGAAATCTGATTTGCCGCTGGAAATATTACTGATGAAAGTAGCACGGTCTTCGATCGTTCCGCTGGAATGCCCGTAACTTAATGCGGGCGCGGTGATCTTCTCAAGGCCTGCTTTGTCTCCATCTATCATAGCCTTGCGCAATGATTCTACAGCTTGCGCTACGGCAGTTTCATCTTTTGTTTGTGCTTCCGCGATGTTAAGAAAAGAGCTAAACATAATGAGTGTCAGAAAGTTTTTCATGTTTTCATTTTTGTGGAATAGCTCCAAAATACAAATTAATTCTTATTGCTGCGGGGTGAAATTATACGGCATCCACTCCGGCAAACTGCTCAGTTCTTTCTCTACGGCATCGCTGATGGGTATACCCCACTTTTCAAAGAAAGGCGCCACATTACGGCCGGAAACACGGGAAAAGGTACTGGCCCAGAGGTCCCGCTTCTGCACATCTGTTTTAGCATAGGCACCATCCGGGTCTTTGGCTGCCAGGGCCTGGTATTCCCGGAAGAACTTCTTAAACGTTTCCCAGCCAAACGCTTCCTGCAACTGGCGGAACATGATCAGGCCCAGGAAGGGGCTGGACTTCCACTTTTCATAATCAGCGCCTTCACTGAAATATTTCTTCATCATGTCCTGTGTTTCTTTATTTGATACACCGGTATGTGCATCATCGCGTCCGCCTAATAAACGATCGAACATATAGAGGGAAAAGAAATTACAGCTCACTTCTGTGGTGCCGCCAAATACCCAATCCAGGTTCTGCATGTTATGGCCTATCTCATGGAAGAAACCCCAGTTAGCGCCGCCTTTACTGCCCACCATGAGTTTCAGCGGGTTAGCGATCACATCGGCAGACAATAACCTGCGGGTAGGTGAATGATGGATCATCACGGGATACCCGCTGTGCATGAATCCGCCGCCAATGTGTTCATCTATCACCATGCGCTGCGGACGGTAGAAAGGTTGCGGGATCTGGGCCAGTTCTGCTTCTCCGCCTATGATCAGGTCCCATATCTTCATCACGTAAGCAGGATCTGTTACCTGTTGCAAAATGGAATCCGGAATGGTGAGCACTACTTTTCCTGTAGCCAGCTCTCCCCAGGGCGCTTTGTTGTTTTGCAGCTGTGTTTTCCATTCTTCCGGTGTGGTGATACCAGCACGGTACAACGGGGCTTCAATAGCCCGGCTGATCTTCACATCTCCCACCCAGGAGGCTGCTTTGGGAGCAGTGGTTACATAGATCAAACCACCAAAGGGAGAGGCGATCTTTGTAGTGGTGGCTTTCAGCTGCTGCGTTCTTACGATCAGCGGCATGCGGCGCCAGTCCTCTTTCCCGGCTACCCATTGATTGAGGTTGTCTGAATGCGCGCCTATCTGGATACCGATCCCTTTATCCAGTAATTCTTTGGGGATGGTTACTTCTATGTAAGCGCCCGGCGCTGCGTACAGGCCGGTGCTGTAAAGATTGTCCCGCCAGGGTTGTGAATAGTTGAGGCGGGATACTACGGGTACCAGCGCTTCGCTGATCTGATCGTGCGTGAAACGCACTGTTCTTGTTACAGCTGCGGCGCCTTCTTTTACTTTACCCGGAAAGATGTCTGCAGAAGGATGTGCTTTGATGTGTTTGTAATCATCACTGCTGAGCTGTGCCTTGCTCCATTCAAATACCTGTTTGCGCAGGTCTGTGTTTTTGGCGGATAAGGGCTGGGCAGGACTGATCACAACGGTGGCTGCATCCTGTGCATGGGATAACATAGCGATGAGTAACATCGCGTATGTGATGGTAGAGTGCTTTATCATACAATACAAAAATTAAGTTTTATCAAGATAAGGGAAGAAAGATGCTTTTTTCAACAATTATGGATGACTGGCAAATGCTTAATATGCAAGCCCGCAGGGTATTTTATGACAATTCGTTAACAATACGTAGCTTCGTTGGATGAAAACGCTAAAGATAGCCACTGCCCAGTTTGAGAACCGTAGCGGTGATAAGAAATATAATCTCTCCGTGATCCGGGAACTGGCGCAAAAGGCAGCAGCCGATGGCGCCGATGTGATCGCTTTTCATGAATGCTCTGTCACGGGTTATACTTTTGCCCGCCACCTGGATGTTTCCCAGATGCTGGATACGGCGGAGCTGATACCAGATGGGCCCAGCGTAAAAAAGCTGACGGAAATTGCAGAAGAATTGAATATTGTGATCCTTGCCGGGTTGTTTGAAAAGGATGAAAACAATCATTTATTCAAAGCGTATGTATGTGTGGACAGGAATGGATTAGTTGCCAAATACCGCAAACTGCATCCTTTCATCAATCCTCATCTTACTCCCGGAGAAGAATATGTGGTGTTTGATCTGCTGGGATGGAAATGTGGCATACTGATCTGTTATGATAACAACATCATCGAAAATGTAAGAGCTACGACCCTGCTGGGTGCAGATATCATCTTCATGCCGCATGTAACCATGTGCACACCTTCTACCAGGCCGGGCGCCGGTTTTGTTGATCCTGCATTATGGAAGAACAGGTACAATGACCCCACCTCCCTGCGGCAGGAATTTGATGGTTTAAAAGGCCGTGCATGGCTCATGAAATGGTTGCCCGCGAGGGCTTATGATAATGGCATCTATGCTGTTTTCTCCAATCCCATCGGCATGGATGATGACCAGTTGAAGAATGGCTGCTCCATGGTCCTGGACCCGTTTGGCGATATCATTGCGGAATGCCGCAAACTGGATAATGATTATGTGATCGCTACTATTACTCCGGAAAAACTAACACAGGCAGGAGGTTACCGGTATAAGAAAGCCCGGAATCCGGCTTTGTATAAAGATATTATCGGGCAGGAGAATGTACCGGAACAGAAAGTAGTGTGGATGAAAAAATGAGGTGCCTCTACACTAACTGTTTGAATGCGGAAAATGCCATACCCTCATTGCTTTTGAAATAATGGCTGAAATGTGCGGCATCATCAAAACCTAAAAGGCATCCTACTTCTTTAGCGGACTTCACAGTATAGCGGGCATAACGTTTAGCTTCCAGCATGATCCTGTTCTTGATCAACTGAGAGGGAGAAGGATAATTGCATTGCGAAAAAATGCTTGCAAGGTTCTTGGGAGACTTGTTCAAAGCCATCGCATAGAAACTTACTTCATGTTCTTTCCGGAAGTTTATTTCCAGCAACAGGTTAAACTGTCTGACCAGGTTCAGCTTATCTTCTGCCAGCCGCTGGTATATTGGCGTTTGCTGTTTAGCGATGCGGGTAACCTTAATGATAAGACGTTTTAGTACCGTGCGCAACATTTCGCCCTGCATATTGTCCCGGAGTGTTATATCCTCCATAAAAAGGCGTTCTATAGCAGACAAACTTTCCATTTCTGCAGATGTAAGCATCACAAAAAAAGGATGTGTGATGCCATAGAACAAAAAACCTACACAACTTACTTCCGCATCATGATCTACGATGCAATAGAATTCACGGTTAAAGTGCCAGGATACCAGGTCCTGCGGCCTTTCAAATGTAAAATGCTGGTTTGCTACTAATGGTAATACAGAACAAGGGGGCATGGAATACGTGATCCCATCAATTGTTACCTGCTGTTCCTTCGCTTTATTAACCACAAAGGTGTTTATGTTTTCCTTCTGGCCATTCAGTTGCCCCTCCGCTTTCAGGCAATGTTCATTCACACACACAACGAACCGCGCCCCTGTTGATCTGTCTTCAAATTCCCATTTCATATTTTTGCGGTTATAGTATCTATCTAACAACAAGACGTTTCAATAGTTTATAAACGCATGGCATAATCATTAGTTCAGGGTAACTTTTATGATTTGCTTAACAGGAGGCAGTGTGGTAAAGGTGTTAGGGTTTGGTACCTCTATAATCAGTTTCTTCTCTGTGATCATCATTCCACCCTGCTGCCCATTACCCGCTCCGGGAAACTGATCCATAGCCGTTCCATTATCATATAAACGGATCTGTTCGGAAACGTCTCCTTTCTGGTTCCATGCAATTCCATTATCCGCTGTGGAAAAAAACCAGTCATTGGAAAATCCATACATGGTGGCAATAGCAATCCGGTCATCTTTTGCCAGACTGATGGCCTGAGATACCTTACCTCCCGGCGCGCCATTAACAGATGGCAACAGCACTGTATTCTCCGGATCAGCTAATATGTACACTTTCTTTATGCCCGGCTGGGTTTGAAGGGAAGCCGCCAGTTCATCAGGATTACCGGTTTGTGCCAGTTTCTTCAACCCTTTCATACGGTCACTCTCCCCTACTTTAAACAAAGGGTTCTCTCCCCTGTATATCACCACCAGCACGGGAGACAAGGGTGTAAAAATGCCGGTCTTCCCCTGTACAACAGT
Organism: Chitinophaga sp. SYP-B3965; assembly: GCF_009647655.1. Classification (GTDB taxonomy): domain Bacteria; phylum Bacteroidota; class Bacteroidia; order Chitinophagales; family Chitinophagaceae; genus Chitinophaga. The sequence continues at coordinate 1,906,321 of NZ_WJFD01000001.1, forward strand.
GTAGATCTCTGCATTATCTCCTGTTTCCGCCAGTTTGGTGAGGCCGGCATAACTTGTACTGCCGCTTTGATAAAGTGGCTGAGGATCCAGGAGATCTGTGCCTGCTATATAAGAAACGGCCCAAACCCCGGGACTTACCGGTGTTTCATTCGCAGTACCGCCTGAAGTATTTTTCAATGTTAATGTAAAGTAGGAATTACCATCATAATGTAATGTAGCCTTCAATAAAGCCGAAGCAGGCAGATAGGTATTCCCCTGGTCATCCACCCCGTTCACTTCCCTGATGTTCTTTGATTCAACTGCTCCCGGATGCATCACTGACATCCCCGGAGCCTGGTTTATCCTTGTTCCGTTATCCCAGAGCCTGATCACGGAAGACACATCGCCATTAACAGGATCACCGGCCTCATTATACAAAGCAATACCCGGATTTCCCGGTGCAAAGAACAGGTCATTACTCCATCCGTACATAGCGGAGAAGGTTACACGTTGCCCCTTTGCAGCCGAAAAGGAAAAAGAAACTGCTTCTCCCGGCAGGATAACAGGCGCTGCTGCACCACTTCCTTTAAACATCCCGGATTCCACCAGTGGTTTTCCCTGTAGTACATTCTCGATCACGATCGTACCGGGTTTACCTTCCATTCCCTCATGCTCCCTTTTACAGGCTATAAAACACATGGGCAATAAGGTAACAACCGCAAATCTTGTTAATGCTTTATTTAGTACTTGCATGGCCATTTGTTTTCTTACAAAACTGGGTTAACTATGGCCAAAAGTCAATGTAGATTGTTCCTTATTCCTTGTTGATTGTTCCGCTCCCGGATATTCACAAAATGAAAGAGGTGTTGCTAACCATGCAACACCTCTTTTTTATCCTACAACCTAGTGAATTTATATTTTATCAAATGCCTGCTGGAGATCACCTTTGATATCATCGATATGCTCAATGCCCAGTGAAATACGCAACACGCCTGCTTCCACACCTGCGGCTTTTTGCTCTGCCTCACTCAATTGCTGATGTGTGGTGGTAGCAGGATGAATGATCAGCGTTTTTGAATCGCCTACATTTGCCAGGTGATAGATCAGTTGCAAATTCTGTACCAAAGCATCTGCATCTTCTTTTCCTCCTTTGATCTTGAAGGAGAGTACGCCACCAAAACCATTCTTCAGGTATTTCTTACCTAACTCATGATATTTATTTCCTGGCAGGCCAGGATAATTTACAGATGCTACTTTGGGATGTTGCTCCAGCCATTGTGCCAGCGCCAGTGCATTTTGAACGGTACGTTCTACCCGCAGGGACAATGTTTCCAGCCCCTGCAGGAACAGGAAAGAATTCTGTGGCGCCAGGGAAGGACCCCAGGTACGCAAACCGGTTACCCTTGCACGGATGATATAGGCTATGTTCCCGAATGGACTGGCAGCGCCGAATACATCCCAGAACTGCATGCCATGGTAAGCTTCATCCGGTTCTGTGAACTGTGCGAACTTACCATTGCCCCAATTGTAATTACCGCCGTCTACAATGACACCGCCAATGCTGTTGCCATGCCCGCCAATCCATTTGGTAGCGGCCTGTACAACAATATTAGCGCCATGTTCAAGCGGGCGGAATAAGTAACCTGCTGCACCGAAAGTATTATCCACTACCAAAGGCAGATCATGTTTCTTAGCCAGCGCTGCTATCTTTTCAAAATCAGGAATAGCAAAACCGGGATTACCAATAGTTTCTACGTAGATGGCTTTGGTACGGGCATCGATCTTTTCTTCAAAACTGGCCACGTTATCCAGGTCTGCAAAACGGGCTTCCACCCCTATCCTTTTAAAACTTACTTTAAACTGGTTGTACGTGCCACCGTATAAATATGAAGAGGTCACAAAATTATCCCCTGGCAGGAGGATGTTGTGTAAGGCAATGAATTGTGCTGCTTGTCCGGATGCAGTAGCGAGACCGGCTACGCCGCCTTCCAATGCTGCTACCCGCTTTTCAAACACATCGGTGGTGGGGTTCATGATACGGGTGTAGATATTCCCGAACTGCTTCAGCTGAAAAAGGTCTGCTGCATGATTCGCATCATCGAACGTATAAGATGTAGTCTGGTAAATGGGCACTGCTGCCGCTTTGGTAGTGGCTTCCGGTTGGTAACCGGCATGTACCTGCAACGTCTCAAATCGTAATGGTGTGTTTGACATGATGTAATTGTTTTGGGATTAATCTACAAATTATGTAGACTAATCGAATTATCAAAATAAAATATGCTGCATGTCAAGGAAAACGCGCACATCATCAAAGCTTTTCCTTATTCCCACCGGGTTTGCCTTGTTTTGTGGTATAAAATGCAAACATTATGAAAACACTCACATCCATCTTCAGAAAGGCAGCGGCCCTGGCTATTGTCTGCCTTAGCGTTTTCTCTATCCAGGCTAAAGCGGGTGGAGATTATTTCAAGGTATACCTGAATAATAAGCTGATTCATGAACAGTACATGACACAGCCGTTCAGCCTGGCGAAATTACAACTGGATAAAGCTAATATCAACGACCAGCTGGTATTCCATTACAGCCATTGCGGGACAATAGGCAACGGCCGTAAGATTGCTGTTAAAGATGCCAAAGGGAATGTTATCAAAGAATGGAAATTTGAAGACGTAAACGGCAAACATTCCGGTATGATCATTCCTGTGAAAGAAATTTTGCAACTTAAACAGGACGATCTGCAATTCGTGTATACGGCCAGGGAATTACCCAAAGGTCAGCTGATGGCATCTATACGGTTAACGGATAAAACCACGGGGTATCGCCCTGTGATTGGACAAACTCCTGGCGGCTGGGTGTTGGCTCTTCTTTTTGGATGGAACAGGGCGGCTGTTTGTTAGGATTTCTTTCGGATGGAACGGCGTGGTCGTTTGTTAGAATCTTCCCGTTTGCCGGGATTTTGCTAGATTTACGGTATGTCTCGCACTTACCGCATTAAGTCAGTACAAATACTACCTGTTCCCCTGGAGCAGGCCTGGAAATTCTTCAGTGATCCAAATAATTTGCAACATATTACGCCGAAAAACATGGGCTTCACCGTTAAAAGTGAAGCCCATGGCGATCGGATCTATCCCGGGCAGATCATCGAATATTCCCTGAAGCCCATGCTGGGCATTAAAGTGTACTGGATGACGGAGATCACCCATGTGCAGGAAAACAGTTTTTTTGTAGATGAACAACGCTATGGCCCCTACAGCCTTTGGCATCACCAGCACCATTTTAAGCCCGTTCCCGGCGGCGTGGAGATGACGGACATTATCCACTACCGCATTCCCCTTGGTTGGCTGGGAGACCTCGCCAATGCCCTTTTCGTACGCCGTAAGCTGGATGCGCTGTTTGCTTACAGAACAGATATTATTCCCAGGAAATTGTACCCTTGAAATATTCTATATTGGGGGCTCAATAATGAAAAATTTGATGATACGCGGCCTGATTGCCCTCTTTTTATTATTCATTCTTTCAGATACCAGCGCACAATCTATTGGCGCCCTGCTGGATAAAAGAGTGATGATCGTAGCAGATCCTCCCTTCCAATCCTGCCATGCATCTACCATTACCACCATCAGCAACAACAGGCTGATGGCGGCCTGGTTTGCAGGCAAACACGAAGGCAGTAACGATGTGGGCATCTGGACAGCCATCAATGAAGAAGGAAAATGGGGAGCGCCCAAAGAGATCGCTAACGGTATCATCAACGATACACTCCGGTATCCCTGCTGGAATCCTGTACTGTTTAAAAGCAAAGCAGGCAAATTGTTCCTCTTTTATAAAGTAGGTAAGAACCCGCGGGAATGGTGGGGCATGATGATCACTTCCACGAATAACGGAAAAACATGGTCTTCTCCTGAGAAGCTGCCGGAAGGTATGCTGGGACCTATCAAGAACAAACCCATCCAATTAAAGAACGGCGATATCCTCTATCCTTCCAGCACAGAAAGCCGGGACGAAAAAGAGTGGCACATCCACCTGGAGAAGTCTGACAAAAATGGTCAGCATTGGAGCCGTATTCCCATCAACAATGATACATTCAGCGTGATACAACCCAGTATCCTTACCTATCCGCATGATTCCCTGCAACTGATCAGCAGAAGCCGTCATAACTATTTGGTGGAATGCTGGTCTAAAGATAACGGCGCTACCTGGGGGCCTTTACGCCTGATGTCACTACCTAATCCCAATGCGGGCACAGATGCGCTCACTTTGAAAAACGGCATCAGGGTACTGGTGTATAATCCTTTATTCAAAGGGCAGGAATGGTGGGAAGGCAGAAGCAGGTTGTATGTAGCTGCTTCTGAAGATGGCGTTAACTGGAAGAATATCTTCTCCCTGGAAAACGGGGATAAAGGTGAATTCAGTTATCCTGCTGTGATCCAGGCAGAAGATGAAAGTGTGCATATCACTTATACGGCGGACAGGAAGAATATCCGGCATGTGGTGTTGCAGGTGCGTAAGAAGAATGCGGATGGATTAATGGAATAACACCGGGAAGCTTTTTTGCAGTAAACTCCATCCTTCCTGCGAGAAGACCTTGCTGGCCCTGTATCCGGCTATCAGTTTTTTGGCTTTATCTATTTCCTGATCTTGCACATAAATAGCTATCAATGCGGACAGGTTATCAAGCAGGTCCGGGTCATAGGCAGCCACTTTTTCATAAAAAGGTTTAGCGGCCGCGTGGTTACCCATCTGCCAATGAATGGCTCCTTTGTAATAATCCAGGTAGGGATCACCTTCTCCTCCAATGCGTTCATTTACTTTATCAACAGCCAGCAATGCCTGCTCATAATCTTTCAATGCTATGCAGGCACCTATCATGCGTAAATAACCATAAGGATTCACCTTCACCCATTTCTCCACTGCTACTTTATAATCTTCCGGGCGGCCGATATTCCAGCAGGCATTCACATACGGCATCAACATCCATTTATGCTGTTGCTGTGCAACAGGTAACTGCTCAAACAATTCCTTTATACCCAGGTTATCCCGTCTGCCTTCCATTTCTTTTATCAACCTGGATTGCTTTACGTTTTCATCCTCTACCCCTATCGTGTTCAATCCATCTGCCAACGCGGTGGTCAGTTCTTCTCCTGTTTCGAAACCCAGCATGTCTTCTATTTTCACTACATTTCCCACCTTGATCAGATGAAAGTCCATATAGGTAATACCTCCTGTATTCAGGAACCTGAAAACCAGGTGGCGGTGACCGTTCTTCTCATAATTACGCACCAGTTTGCCACTGCCTCCCTCGCTGCTTTTCATGGCCACCTTCATAGTGGGCATAATACTGTATTCAGCCCGGGTCCTTTCCATCACCTTCGGATCCCGTATCTTTTTAGCCAGTACATTAAACAGGGAAGGCATATCAAAAAATGCGGCCAAACCTTCTGCACTGCCCTGCTGGATAACAACTTCCATTTCCTTTGCAGTGGCCTGCGCCTCTTCTTTGGATATAACATAGGAAGTATTAACCTTACAGGATGAAAATACACAGGCAAAAAATGCAGACCATACGATCGTTCTTAACATAAACTACTTCTTTAATTGCGGATAACTTGCATACACGATGTCCAGTGTTGGTTGGTTAAACCACTTACTGGTTTTGTACTCCGCGATCACCTTTTCCGCTTTCTCCGTTTCATTATCCTCCATGTAAGCAATGAGCAATGATTGCACATTGTCTGCCAGGTCTGCTCCTTTGGCATATGCCTTTTCATAACTGGCTTTGCTTTCTGCCGGTTTTCCCATCATCCTGTATACATTGCCCCTGAAATAGTCAAGGTAATGATCTCTGCCAACAAGCGAATCTATCTTATTAACAGCAGCCAATACTTTATCATATTCTTCCGCCATAATATAAGCATCTATCAGCATCAGGTATGAATTGGGCGCATCAGGAAAGGATTCCGAAAATTTCTCCAGGGACATCTTGTATTCCGCATCACTGATATTTTTGCAGGCATCGATATAGAACAGCATTACTCCTTTATCCTTTTGCAATTCAGCAGGCAGGCGTTCAAACTGTTCTTTCACGCCTTCAAAATCACCCCTTTTTCTCTTCGCCTGCATGGCGAGAACGGAATCTGCCATTCTTTTTGAATCACTGGAGGAAGCTCCTTTCGGACTCATCGCATCGAATGCATCTGCTAAGGTGGTACTGATAGTTCCTCCTGTTGAATAACTATACAGGTCTTCCGCTTTTACCGTATTCTTTACTTTTACCAGGTAGAAATCCATGTAATTAAAGCCTCCCTCACTGGTTAATCTGAAAAGCACGTGTTGCTGCCCATCCTTTTCATATTGCCGCAGAAAACGAAAGCTACCGTTCTCAGCAGCCTGTATCGTTGTTTTTGCCAGATTCGTAAGAGCCGGTGTAATATTGAATGTTTTCATGTTTTCCTCCTTTGCTGCACGGCTCTTGCTTATAACGAGCTTAACAAAGGCATCTTTTTCAAAGAAGGCGGCAAGCCCCTCCGGGTTCCTGCTCAGCACCATCTCTTCCAGCCGGTTTGCAGCTGCCAGGGCTTCTTCTTTTGTTACTTTCTCGGGAACTGCTTTACAGGATGCAAACAGGATAATTAATAAGGCAATAGTTCTTAACATGGTATCAGTTTAATAATTCCGGGTATACTTTCTGCAGCAACAGCAGATCTTCTTTATTAAAATCTTTATTAGCCTTACAGGCAGTGGCTATCTTCCTGGCTTTTCCCTGATCATTCACTTTTAAATAAGCAATGAGCATCATTCTCAGGTTCATCATCTGATCAGGGGCATTGGCATATGCCATTTCATAAAAAGGGATACTTTCAGCAGGTTTGCCCATCAGCTGATATACATTGCCCCTTACATGATTCAGAAAAGGATCACCTCCAATCAATTCATCCAGTTTATCGGTTGCCAAAAGGGCTTTTTGATAATCCTTCGCCTGAATACTTGCTCCAATCATTAAAAGGCAGGTACCCGGTGTGATGGGAAATAACTGAGCGAGTTTCTCTACGGAAGCTACATAATTACTGTCACGGGTCTTTTGGCAGGCATCAATGTATGACAGCAGTAATCTCTTGTTCTGTTGTACTTCAACAGGCAGTCGCCGGTATGCTTCTTTTACCCCTTCATAATCACCGTTATTCTCCTTTTGATTGAGTATGTCTATATCCGCTGCAGCCTGTGCTTCCACTTTAGCGGTACCGCTACCTGCTATCACAAGATCTAGTTCTTCTGCCAACACGCCGCTCAACAGATCTCCTGCTGCGTAATTCATCGCGTCTACTACTTTCACCACGTTCTTTATTTTTTTCAAAAAGATTGCATGGTAATTGAGTTCTCCCTTTCCGCTGATCCACCTGAAAATAAGGCGCTGTCCACCATTTTCCCCATGCCCGCGCAAGAGCCTGATATCCCCGTCTGCGGTGAGTAGGCTCGTATAATGCGTCATGTTATAGGCCGCCTTAAATTCGTTCATGATCCTGGGTACTCTGGATGCACGGCTCATTTTTGTTATCGATGCAAAAAAGGAAGGCATATCAAACAATGCGGCAATACCTTCTGCATCGCCGTTGTTAGCCATGGCTTCCAGCTTTCTGCCAGCGTCTAATGCTTCTTCGTTAGATACCGTAGCGGTATCTGCTTCGCAGGATGTAAATAAAACACAGGAGATGCATACGAACAATAAAGCAGTTCTCAACATAGGTGTAAGGGAATAATTATAAAAAGAAAATACATTTATACGATCACCACTTCAATGCCCATATCTTCCAGCAATTTCACCATGTGTTCTGAAATGCCTTTATCTGTGATGATCTGGTCCACTTCTTCCAAACGGCAGATCCTGCCAAAGCCACGTTTTCCGAACTTGGAGGAATCTGCTAAAACGATGGTCTTTTGTGCAGCGGCCATCATTTGCTGATTGAGATGTGCTTCGCCGATGTTTGTAGTGGTGAGGCCAAACTCTACATCGATCCCATCCACACCCAGGAATAATTTACTGCAGGAGAAATCACTGAGGATCTTTTCTGCGTAAGAGCCTGCTACGGAAGAGGAATTATTGCGGATCACGCCGCCCAGCTGCAGGATCTCGATATCATGAAAACGGTTCAGTTCCAGTGCTACATGTAATGCGGAAGTAATGATCATAAGCGGGCCGCGGGGTTGTATATGTTTGGCCAGCGCCAGTACGGTGGTACCGGAAGCAATGATGATGGCATCTCCCGGAACAATGAGAGAGGCTGCTGCCCTGCCGATATTATTCTTTTCTTCCCGGCGGATCTTCTCCTTTTCATTCACGGGTTTGTCGTTCGTATAGGGATTCTGTACGGTAGCGCCGCCATGAGAACGGTAAAGCAGGGATTTATCTTCCAGCAGTTTCAGGTCCTTCCTGATCGTTACTCCTGAAACATCGAGTTCCTTGCATAACTCCACTACGTTCACATAACCTTTCTCATACAGTTTGCTAAGGATAAATTTGTGGCGTTCTGCTATGTTGATCATCGACATATTTATCAAAATTGCTGCTGCAATATAAGTTTACTTGCTAATAATGCTGTATAGTATCTTCCGCCCCTTTTCATCCAGTTCCCCTTTGGCGCTGGCAGAATCTGAAGGGATAAAATGCCGTTTAAAGGCCTGGATAGCTTCTGTAGTATCTTTTACATCGTATCCCACTAACCGCAATGCCAAAGGCGCGCTAAACGGCTCGGGCACCTGTATATTGGTGGTATCCCCATACCAGATCCCAAAACCTTTTTGTGCCAGCTGCTCCCATGGGAAAAGTACGCTGGGGTCGTTCTTTCGTTTAACGGCAATATCTCCGTGGCCAATGAAATTATCTGCGGGGATGTTATAACGGTGCTTCAGGGTATCCAGCAGCACCATCAGGCTGCGGATCTGCATGGAGTCGAAGGGCTCGAAACCGTTGTTATCCAACTCAATACCGATGGAGGAAGAATTGATGTCTGTAACGCTTCCCCATTTGGATACGCCGCCATGCCAGGCACGCAGGTAATCATTCAGCATATGGTGAATGGTACCGTTCCTGCAGATCACATAATGGGCGCTCACCTGTGTACGTTCCAGCGTAAAGGTGCGCAATGTTTGTTCACAGGAGTTCTGTGCGGTGTGATGGATGATCACCATATTGGGCTTGCGCAGGTTAAAGTTGGTGGTACCTGCCCACCAGTCTGTAGCCGGCGCTGCAGCTCCCGGAACATTTCCAGGTTCCTGCCGGATCACGCCAGACAGTTGCTTTGCCTGCTTGCGATACACTTTATTGGTAGCCTTGTAAGGTTGTGGCGCGCAACCGCAGATCATGATGATCAAAATACCTGTCAGCCATTTGTTCTGTGTTCCCATTGTTCTCAAATATAAGAAATCCCTATCTTTATCGGGTTGAAGAAGCTATTGCAAATAATATTCCGGAAACCGATCATCTGGCTGGCCAATAAATTATCGTCAAGACCTGAAAGCAAAGCTGTTTTCAGTAACCTCTCGCAATTGCAGCAGGATATACTGAAAGGCAAAGCTGAAAAAGGCCCCCTGCTCTCCTGCCATCCGGAGAGTGCCCGCTATATTATCTTTTCAGATCAGCATAAAGGGGCAAAGGATGCCGCGGATGACTTTATGATAGCGGAAGAAAACTACATGAAAGCCCTCACACACTACTACAACGAGGGATATACACTCATCAACCTGGGGGATTGTGAGGAATTATGGGAGAGCACTCCGGCAAAAGTGATCGAAAAGAACCGCTTAACGTTGCTGGAAGAGGCCAAATTCCTGGTGAAAGACCGTTATTACCGCATCTTCGGCAATCACGACCTGGAATGGAATTACCTCATTCCCCGCAATCAATTCCTGAAACCCATCTTCGGCGATAAACTAAAGGTCTATGAAGGCATGATCCTTCAGATGCCTTATAATGATAAAACCTTCGATATCTTTCTTACGCATGGCCACCAGGGAGATCAGCGTAGTGACGGCAACGCTTTTTCCAAATGGTTTGTAGCAGCGATCTGGACGCCCATCCAGCGTTTGCTGGACATCCGCATGGATACGGTATCTGATTCTTTTGACCTGGTGGACCTGCACAATGTGGTGATGTATGAATGGACGCTGCAGGCAAAGAACACCTTCCTCATTTCCGGGCATACGCACAAGCCGGTATTTGTTTCCCTTGATCATATTGACCGCCTCACGAAGCAACTGGAAAAAGCCATGCTGGAAAAGGACGAAGCACTGATCAGTTCTTTACAGGACTCTCTTGCAAAACGCCGGAAAGAATACGAAGGCAAAGTGTTTGTAAAAACAATGGCGCAGCCCACCTACTTCAATACAGGCTGCTGTTGTTTCAGCGACGGGGATATCACCGGCATTGAAATAACAGATGGATTTATCCGCCTGATCAAATGGGAGGACGGCGCCAGGAAAGTGCTGGAAGAATCACCGCTCTATTATCTATTTGAGCAACTCTAGTTTTACTTTTTTACCGGTAGAGATGGCTTCATAAATGCCCTCTATTATTTTCATATCCCGCAGCCCTTCTTCTCCCGGCACATTATTCGGCCGGTTCTCTAAAATGGCTTTGGCCACACCATCCATATGCGCAGCCTGCTGGTTGATGTGTTTGATATCCATCGGCCCTTTGCTGGTACGGCCCTGCTGACCGCCATATCCATATGCATTGTTCACTTCATACCAGCCACCTTCTGCTGCTGCATATAAACGGTTCACACCGGTCACGTAACTTGAAAAGGAATTGGCAATTGCGCCGCCGGGGAAATACAACTGCCAGGCCAGGGACTCTTCTATATCTTTAAATTTCTCGGGTTCTGTTTTAGGAAAACCCTGCGCCGTTACATACAAAGGCTCTTCGCCTACTGTGTACCGCGCGCCCTGGATAGCATAAATACCTACATCCATCAAAGGCCCGCCGCCGGATAATGCATGTTTGAGACGCCATTGATTAGGATCACCTGCCCTGAAACCATCGCTGGCTTCCACAAATTTCACCTTTCCGAATACCTTTTCCCTGGTGAGCCGCATCATTTCCAGGTGGAATGGATCATAATGCAGCCGGTAACCGATGGCCAGCTGGCGATTGGCTTTTTTACAGGCATCGATCATAGACTGCCCTTCTTTCACACTAACAGCCATAGGCTTTTCACAGAAAACGTGTTTCCCTGCTTTGGCGGCACGGATCGTAAATTCTGCGTGCATGGAGTTGGGCAGTACAATGTACACCGCATCAATATCCTTGTTATCGGCGATCTTATCGAAGTTCTCGTAATTGTAGATGTTCTTATTCTGGATCTTGTACTTCTCCACCCAGGTAGGGATCTTGGAGGGCGTACCGGTTACAATACCCCGCAGTTCAATGTTTTGCGTTTGCAGTAAAGCGGGCGCCAGCTGGTTGGTGGCGTATCCGCCAAGGCCTACCAGGGCAATGCCCAGTTTGCGGTTCTGCCATGGCATAGAAAGTCCTGCCAGGGGTGCGGTAAATGCAGAAGCACCCATTACGGCTGAATACTGAAGGAATTTTCTACGAGAGTGTGTCATAACGTAAGGGTTTTAAGAGGAGGTAATAAGATACATCATTTTTAAATATATAGGTAGTACTACATCCTGAAACGGCAAATTTTACTACTTTGAGCCTCAGTACCGAACCTACAACTGAAACACTTCTCTCGTATGATCAACCTTTTCTCTCCGCTTAGGACGGTGATGATCTTTATTGTATTTGGCATTATCTGGATCTTTACTACAGATAATCTCCTGCTCTGGCTCTTCGGCCCCGCTTCTTCCAGGATCTGGGTGGGTCAGCATCTCAAAGGCACCACGTTTATGCTGATATGCGGCACACTGCTGTACTGGCTGTTGAGAAAATACCTGACTTCCCTTCATCATTCTGAAAATGCTTACATCCGTATCTTCAAAGAATCACCGCATGCCATGTGGATCTACAGCAAAAAAGATCTTCGCTTCCTGCTCGTTAATGATGCTGCGGTAAATATTTATGGATATAGCCGCCAGGAGTTCATGCTGTTGCGGATGTCCGACCTTAACCCCCAGGAAGATGATTTGCGGCATGTAAAAAAGGATGGCAGCCTGATGTATGTACAGGTACAATCGTTTGAGACTTCCTATGGAGGAGAACCTGCAGAAGTAGCGAGTGCCATGGACGTTACAGATAAATACCTGGCAGATGAAGCATTACATCAGCAGGAAAAATTACTGAATACGATCATCAATAGTTCAGAAGAACTGATCTGGGCAGTGAATGCGGATAAAGAATTCATTGTTTTTAACAATGAATTTCATGATACGATCCAGAAATTTACGGGTACAGATATCAAACTTGGAGATAAGTTATCTATGGTGGAAGGAGAGCTGGAATATCAGCGCTGGCGGAAATATTATGAGAAAAGCCTCCTCGGACAAAAGCTGGTGAAGGAAGATATACGGGAATTAGCAGGTTTCGGCATTTCCTATTCGGAGATCACTTTCAACCCCATCGTATTTGAAGGAGACATCATTGGTGTGGCGTGTTTTGCGCGGAACATCACAGAAAGGAAACAGCAGGAGATCAAACTGGGCAAAGCGGTGGAAAGATATGAGATCGTATCGCTTGCTACGAATGATGTGATCTGGGATTGGGACCTGGCTACCAATAAAATAATATGGAATTCCAATCTGCAAAGGCTCTTCGGGCACGATGCTACCAACGAAGATATTTCCTGGTGGAAGAAAATGGTGCATCCGGATGATTATGCGCAGGCGGTGTTCACCCTGGAAGAGGTGATCAGAACACGCCTTACACAATGGGCCGTTGAATATCGTTTCAAAAATGCAGAGGGTGAGTACAGGTATGTGAATGACAGAGGATATGTGATCTATAATGATGAAGGTCTGCCTTACCGGGTGATCGGTGCCATGCAGGATATTCATGAAAAGAAAAAGTTTGTGGAAGAACTCAAGAAGGTAGCACACATGAGTTCTCATGGCATGCGGCGGCCGGTGGCTTCTATGCTGGGCCTGGTGAACCTGCTGAATAAAGAAGATCTTGCACACCCGGATAATGCGCCGTTATTGGTGCATGTGGAAACACTCGCCAATGAAATGGATGTGATCCTGCATGAAGTGGCGGATAAGTGTAATGCTATTTTTATGGTGGTGGAGAAGGAATAAGCTACTTATACTGAAGCCGCCAGTTTCTGTCATAATAAACAAAGAAGGCCAGCCAGATGCTCCGGGAAACCCGCATCAGTATGGGCTGCAAGGCAACGAGGATCACACCGTTGATGCCCAGCCACCAGAAGAGGCGGCTATCATAGAGGGAAAAACCGATCAATACGAACCAGGCTACAAATGTGGCCACACTCAAGGCTATAGAAAGGGCATAACTCACGTAACCGGTACCGAAATAGAAACCTGTTTCCGGTTCGGTAGGCTGGCCGCATACGGGGCAATTTTCATTCATTTTCATGAAGCTGCCCAGGCGGTAGGGATTCTTATGCTGGTAGAGATCTCCACGTCTGCAACGCGGGCATTTATTACTTAATACGCTGAGTATAAGGTTGGGTTTGTGGTCTGTTTTTTCTGCACACATATACTAATTATTTAAGCTTTTTCTAAAATCATCCGGGGTAATGCCTACATTTTTTCTGAAGAAACGGTTAAAGTAAGAATTGTCCTGGAAGTTGAGTTCGTACGCGATCTGCGTGATGGTAAGGTCTGCATTGGTGAGCATACGTTTTGCTTCCAGCAGGATCCTTTCCCGGATCAGTTCACCGGCCGTTTTGCCCAGGAGGTCCTGGCAGAGGGCGTTGAGGTGATTCGGAGTGATATATAACAGTTCTGCGTATTCCTTTGGTAATTTAATGGTACGGTAGTGTTTGTTGATCAGTTGCTGGAAGTTGCGCAATACCAGCAGCTTTTGCTGCGGCACGGCTTTCTTCTTTTCCTTTACACTGGTTCTTTCAATGAGCAGGAACAATTGCAGCATTACTACGCGGATCATATCAATTTCTACTTCTGTGAGCAGCTTTTCGAACAGCGCTTTCACTTCATCTCTTTCGGTTAACGGGATCATTAATACCTGGTCTTTGCTGTTACCGCTAAAGAAAGGGAACCGTTCCAGGTAATCATGCTGCACTAAAAAAGAACGGAAGAAGGTTTCCGAAAAATGGATCACGTAACCATCGGTATCCTGTGAAAAGTTCCAGTTGTGTACCTGCCCGGGGATCATGAAATAGATCTGCCAGGGTTGTACATTGAACTTTGTAAAATCCAGGGTATGAGTACCACTTCCTTTCGTGAATAATACGAGATGGAAGAAAGAGTGGCCATGCTGATGCATGGCCTTATTGTAGTTGTTCAGCAGGTAATGGTTTAATCTTTCGATCAGCAGGTCCTGCTGATCTTTCCCCATACTGAGGCTGCAAATATCATATACCGGGATGGTTTGTTTCATGATGCAACAAAGGTACTGCAGCCTGGGGGAATGGCCTATGACAGTTCAGGGGTTTTGTGGTACTTTTTACTGATTCTCTACTTTGAGGATCGTAAACACCTTTTTCCCGGCAGGTACCTGCCACATGACCTCCTGCCCTTCCCGGAATCCGATCAGCGCTACGCCCACAGGGCCCATCACAGAGATCTTCCGTTGTTTAATATCCGCCTCTTCCGGCATTACCACCACCAGTTCCATTACTTTATCATTGCCGGTATCTTTTACTTTCACCCTTGAATTAAGGGCCACCACATCTTCCGGGAAATCTTCCCTGCTCACCAGTTTTCCTCTTTTGAAATCTGCTTTCAGTGTGGCCACTTCCTGTGGTCCAAATGCGCTTTCACGCTGTGCATCGTTCAGACAGGCTGTTAACATTTCATAATCATCTTCTCTGAACACCAGCTGATGTTTTACTTTTTGCATAGTCGTTATTTTATGGTTTTCTAATATTCCAAATGGCGATCAACAGCAAGGGTATAGTCAGCACTAATGCTGCATACCACCATTCATTCCCTGTTACCAGTGCAGTTCTCAGAACAATTGCATTAGTAAGTACAAGAATAAACAGGGTCATGCCTTTGATCGAAATCTTTTCCGGATCCCTGATCATAGCAATTCAAATTAATATGAAAATAAAGGTAGAAGGGTGCCCCTGTTCCTGTCTAGCAGGCCAGGGTCAGGGTATTGAAGTCTTTAAAGTTTGAGAAGTAATACAGTTTATTACAAAACGTGCGGAATTGCTTGCTGGCACAGGCGCTCGCGGGTTCTACCACAGGTGCGGAACGCCTGATGGATACCTCGGAGATATGTGAAATAATGCCTGACATCCTTACAAACATAACGAATTTTTCCCAGTACCGTATATATACCTATTGCTGCCATCAATAAAAAAACGAACTTAGAGACGTTAATTATTATACCTCACCCCCAAAAGTAAATTTTATGGCATCCTCACTAATTGGAGCAGTGGTAAACCCCGTGCGTAACCAGGGCTTAGTAACCAACGTTGCAGTAAATTCCACCAAAGAACTGGTAAAAGTAAAAGGGCCCGGCCTCTTCCTGTCCGCCGAAGTAACCAAACAAGGAGGTAATTCAGATATCACTTTTGTGATCCTGGATATTGACGGACAAAATGTGGTGAACATCTCTATTGCTGCATTGTTCAACCAGGGCCTTACATCTGCTAACAGTTACGGTATTTCTGTATTCCGCAGCGGTGCTTCCCTGGAAACAGTGACCATTGGTTTCCCCTACCCGCTTACGTTTAACAAACTGCTTTCATTGAAAGTAACAGTGAATGAACCAGGCGTAGTACAGATCCTGGCGAATGTAATTACAGCTTCTTAACAACATTATTCTTGTATGCAAAAGGGCCGTTTCTTTCTATAGGAACGGCCCTTTATTTTTAATAAATATTTTGTGTAACCAAAAGGTTCCTTATATTTGTAACCATAAGGTTACTAATCAATTTAAAAATCAATTCATATGACGGTATCACCATTTGTAATCGAAAGGACTTACAGTGCTCCTGCCGATAAGGTATGGCAAGCGATAACAGATCCTGCCAAGATGAGATCATGGTATTTTGACCTGCCTGAGTTTAAGGCTGAAGTGGGCTATGAGTTTGAGTTTTATGGTGGAGAAGAAGGTGGCGAACAATACCATCACCTCTGTAAAGTAACGGAAGTGATCCCTGGTAAAAAGCTGACCTATAGCTGGCGGTACCCCAAATACCCGGGCAATTCTTTTGTTACGTGGGAGTTGTTCCCGGAGGGAGATAAAACCCGGTTACAACTGACGCATGCAGGGCTGGATACGTTCCCGCAGGAAGACAAAAATTTCAGAAGGGAAAGTTTTGCGCAGGGTTGGACAGAGATCCTTGGTACGAGTTTGAAGAATTTCCTGGAGAAATAGTGATCATTGGTGTTAGCCTGGAAACAGCTATCACTAGTGCAAATCTAACTTCTTTTATCAAAGCCGGCCAAACTAATGGCCGGCTTTTTGCACAAGTATTTATCTCACATTCTTGTAGTATAAGCCCACTTCACTGATAGCAGGACGATCCATAGCACTGGTAATAGTTATCCGCACCTTCCATACTGTTTCTTTCTGAAACAGCATAAACTCTTGTTTACGGATAGTAGTACCGGCAACCAGTAGTTTCCAGTCGCTATTTACCTGTCCTTCTACCTTATAACCCGTTATCCTGGTTCCCAGCGCCTCACTGATGGAAATAAAGTTGATCAATGCAGGGTTTTCCATATCTATTTCCAGTGTACCGGTTGTTTTGCCTTCGTCGGTTGTCCAGTAAGTAGTCGTATCTCCATCAAGGGTGTTTTCACCACGTGTTCCGCCACTTGTATTGACAGGGCGGTGTAATGCTTTATTTAAGCCATGAAAGGGATCTATATCTGTTTTTAAAGCTGGTAATGGTGCTACCTGTTTATTAGTGAATCCTCCATTCTCTTCATACCCTATATTTTGCATGGCCTGTTTGCCCAACCGCTCGGATAACTGTGCGAGATAAAGACTTTGCGGCATTACGGGTTTATCATGCGAATCAAAATTACCATCGGGCAATATCGGGCTGCTATCAAACAATCTCGCTGTCTGATATCGTGTACCAATACATCCGATGGCCCAGTTGGCAGCCCAGGGAGGATTTTGAATAACATATGTTTTAGCTATACAATTCCAGGCAACACCCCAGCCCATCGTCCAGCCATGGCCGGAACCGGCTACACCGCGGTTCATGAAATCAATGCCACCATCTGCCACTGTACAGTTGTCCACCAGCAAACCTGTTGACCAGCGCATGTGTGGTTGAATGCGACTGCCATGGCCACGGAAAGTACTGTTCAGTATAACATTGGGGCCAGGTCGCTGACCGGCTGTCCATACGAAGTAAGTATTGCCGCCGGTGACTGCACAACGGTCTATCAGGTTCTGACTACCTTCCAGGCTGAAATCCGTTGGTTTGGAAGCGCCGAGGTTGGTGTAAGTATGTGTTACTACTACCTGCTGCATGGTGATGCGGTTTCCTGCAAGCGTGGTGGTGTTCATGGTTTCTTCGCAGTACACATCTTTTACCCAGCAATCATCTGCATTGATCTTAATGCCGGAATAAGGCGCATGGCCGTAATCAATTTCCAGTGGCGGGCATTGTATGTGCAATTGTTCAACACCCACATCTGTGATGCGTGTGGAGGGAGCTGCTTTACTAATAAGCATGCCATTTCCACCATCAGCCAGCGGTATATCTATCGTCACCTTATTTCCGGAGATAGCCCTGATCTTCCGTTCCATCACTAAGAAAGAATTCTTACCTATCCAGGTTTGTGGCTTACCATCTCGTTTTAAATTATCCATTTCCATTTGATGGATCCATGCTTCCGTGATGGGTTTCTTCACTATTATTTTATCTCCTGTAGAAAAAGTGGAGGCATCTGTTAGGGTGAAAGTATTGGCGCCTGCAGGAAGGTACTTTTCTGTAACAGGTACACTGTTCTTTTCTACAGGTTGTTTGCCTGCAGTACCGATTAAAATGGCTGCATGTTTAGGGCCTGTCATTTTAATAGTAGTGCTGTTTTTTCCGCTACCCCTCAGTACAACACCTGTTGCGTTTATGTTGAGAGAACCGGCGCAGGTGAAAGTACCGGCTTCCAATAATACGGTGCCACGGAAACCTTGCTCCAGAGGCAAAGCAGATACTTCATCAATAGCAGATTGGATCAATTGAGTATCATCTGGTCCGCCGGAAGGTTTTACTCTTTTCTTTACAGGAACATCCGGCAGGGCAATGCCACCACCTTTATAACCGGCATGGGAGAAGTCCATGATACGATCCCCGGCGGCTGTGGTTTTATAAACCAACTGGCCTTTTTTACCGGTATACACCCATTTCGATCTGTTTTGCCCATAGGCAAAACTGCTGCTCAAGACAAGAAGGCAGCCAGCTAGCATAACGTGTTTCATCATACAATATAGAAAACCCCGGCCACCTTTTCAGCCCATTCTTTGTAAACTTTTCCAGAGGGATGTAATTTATCATCCACTACACTTTCCTGCAGCATTCCGGTGCTTCTGTATTCCGTTGTAATATCAATATAATGGAAACCTTTTTCTTTACTGATCTTCTGATTAATAGCATTGAACTGGTCAATAGCATCATGAATCACACTGGTATCACGGTCTTGCGCAAAAGGTGTTACGCCCCAATCCGGGATGCTGATCACCACTACCTTTTCAGCGTGATTATTGGTGAGGTGTAATGCTTTTTCTGCCAGCCATTCCAGCGTGGTTTCAAAGTCCTTTACTTCCATGCCGCGGTATTGATTATTTACACCGATCAGTATACTTACATAATCATACTCCGGTCGTAAACGTACCTGGTGAAGATGTGCGATCAGTTCATTACTCGTCCAGCCGGTTTGGGCAATGATCTCCGGTGCATGGAATAACAGCCCCTGGTTGCGTAAAAGCTGCAAGGCCTGGTAAGGATAACTTTCATGTAAAGGAACACCTTCACCAATTGTATAGGAATCACCTAAAGCCAGCCATGTATTTGTTTTCATCTTTCAATTTAAACAAAAAAGGGAAATTACAAGGGCGCATCTCTGTTATATCTGCGGCTATAGGCTATGGGCGTCATGCCGGTGATCTTTTTGAAAACATCGCGGAATGCCTGGGTATCTGAATAACCCACATCTATCATCACTTCCATGATGGATTTACGGCCCACTTCCAGTTGTTTTTTGGCGACTTCTATCTTTACGCGTTGTATATATTCTGCTACGGTGTGATAAGTGGCTTTTTTAAATCGTCTTTCAAAAGTTCTGCGTGTAACGTTATACAGGTCTGCTATTTCATCTACGGTTATCCTTCCCTGGTAATGCTGTTCAATATATTCCTGTGCATTTTTGATCACTTCATCTTCATGATCTTTCAAACCGCTGAACATATTAAAGTGACTCTGTTTATCGCGCGTGAAATCAATGGTGAAATATTTGGCGACATGAATGGCGGTGGTGCGGTCTGTATATTTTTCCACCAGGTACAATAAGAGTTTCCAATACGAGGTGCCGCCTCCGCTGGAATACAATCCATCCTGTACCACCAGCATTTCTTCGTCCACCAGTTTCACACCGGGATAATAACTTCTGAATTCATTGGCATAGATCCAGTGTGTGGTACACTGTTTGCCATTCAGCAATCCTGAATAAGCGAGCAGGAAAGCCCCGGAGCACATGCTGGCCACTTCTGTTCCCTTTTTATACTGCTGGTTGATCCAGTGTGCATATTGCTTGTTCAGATAACTGGATGTGAGCATGTTCCCGAACATGGCAGGGATAATAATGAGGTCTGATTGTGGCTTATCCGCTAATACAGCATCCGCATGGATATTAAATCCCTTATCTGCTTCCACCTCTTTTGTGAGTCCTATCAGCTGCACTTTGAACAGGGGTTCTTTTCCGGCTTCTTTAAGGAACTGGTTCACCATGAGGAATACATACCGGGAATCGGTAATGGAAGCCAGAACTGCGTTCCGGAGGGCCAGTATGGAGATTGTGATCATGCCCCAAATGTAGGGAAAGTAACTGTCGCAATCACCTTTAGAAGAATGTCGTATTTACCGGTCATATATGTAAATAAGTCCTTCTACTTTTACAGAAAATAAGAAACAATGTTAGACTTTAATCCTTACCTGCATTTTAATGGAACAGCGGGGGAAGCTATGAATTTTTATAAATCTGTATTTGGTGGAGAGTTCACCATTTATTCCCGTTATGCAGAGGTGGCAGGTGGAGAAAAGATGTCTCCGGAAGAGCAGCAGCGTTTTATTCATATTTCACTGGCTATTGGGGATGTACAAACTATCATGGCGTCTGATAACCTGGAGGCTATGCAGGACAGGGTAACGCCGGGCACTAACTTCCATATCTGCGTACAGGCAGAAAGTGAAAAGGAGGCGGAAAAGCTTTTTAAGGAACTTTCTAAAGATGGAGAGGTGGAAATGCCGATGAATAAAACCTTCTGGGGGGCTTATTTTGGGATGTGCAGGGATAAGTTTCTGGTGAAGTGGATGATCAATTATACGCCGGCTCAGAAATAAATGAAGGTTCTGCAGGCTTGCCTGCAGAACCTTTTATTTTTAAGGAGCATATTTATCTTTAAGAAGTAAGCACTTCATAAAACCGGAACACATCCATATAAGAACAATACAAAGGCGCTGGCGCTAAACGGATCACACCGGGTTCCCGATAATCACAGATAATACCTGCTTCCATCATTTGTGTATGAATAGCTTTTCCGTTTTCAGGGAAGAACAAAGAAAGCTGTGCGCCTCTTTGTGCCGGATCTTCCGGTGTAATGATCTCACAGGGCAAAGGTGATTGGCGGATCAGGTGTTCCAGGTAAGCAGTGAGTTGCAGGCTTTTGCTTCTCAATTTATCAATACCAGCTTCGTCAAATATTTCCAGCGATGCTTTTAAGGCTACCATGTTAAATACCTGCGCAGTACTGATCTGCCAGCCGGCTGCTCCTTTCCCTGGTATAAAACCTTTCTCCATTTTAAAGCGCGTCTTTTCATCATTACCCCACCATCCACCTAAACGGGGAAAAGCAGGATCATTTCCAAAACGTTCATGCACATATAAACCACCTACGGCACCAGGGCCGCCATTCAGGTATTTATAGGAACACCATACAGCAAAATCCACGTCCCATGCATGTAATTGTAAAGGAATGTTTCCTGCCACGTGTGCAAGGTCCCAACCGGCATAAGCACCAGCTGCATGTGCTGCGGCTGTGATAGCCGGCATATCATAGAACTGCCCTGTATAATAATTGATGCCACCCATCAGTACTAAGGCCAGTGAATCCTTATGTTCTTCTATGGTTTGCAGGATCACTTCTGTACGTAGCAATTTCTCACCGGCCAGAGGATGTACTTCCACAATAGCGGTAGCAGGATCAAATCCCTGCAATCTTACCGCAGTCTCTATCGCATATTGATCAGAGGGGAATGCGCCTGCTTCCATAATGATCTTAAAACGCTCCTTCCCGGGGCGGTAAAAGCTTTGGAGGATCAGGTGCAGGTTTACGGTGAGCGTGTTCATAACGGTCACCTCATCCTCACTGCAGCCCATCATGGCAGACAGTCCTTTCCCAAAATTGTACTGGTAATATAACCAGGGGTTCTTAGCGCGGAAGTAACCTTCTACCGCCATTTCCTGCCAATCGGATAACTCCTGCTGTATAGCCGCAGTGACGGTTTTTGGTTGCAGGCCAAGGGAATTACCACAGAAATAGATACTATCCTTTCCATTGTGTTGCGGAAAATAGAAACGCGATTTTAGAACTGCCAGAGGATCAAGCACATCCATGCTTTGCGCAAAGGAAACGGAGGCTTCAAATTTTGTTGTCATAGAGGGGCAAGTTACATTTTATGACAATTCAGACCAAAAATATTGAGGATCAGCC
This sequence comes from Chitinophaga sp. SYP-B3965, assembly GCF_009647655.1. Taxonomy (GTDB): domain Bacteria; phylum Bacteroidota; class Bacteroidia; order Chitinophagales; family Chitinophagaceae; genus Chitinophaga. The sequence goes on from NZ_WJFD01000001.1 coordinate 1,928,336, forward strand.
ACTTCTGTAAATACGAAGATTTTAATACCTGTTAAGTTTAGGTTAACAACAGTAAAAACCCAGCGTTCACCAGATAAAACTGCACGTTGGCAAAATGAACCGGTCGGGAGAAAGTTCTCTGCCTATCTTTGTTAAGGTTTTTCATAGGATATGGTTAAAAATTTATGAGGGCGGTATTCTTACCGCCTTTTTTTATGCCCTGCATAAAACAAAAAAAGCGCCCCTTTTCCGGAGCGCTTTTTTTTATGCCTTAGGCTTTCGCCCTAACATGTGCAACATCCTGGCATGTTCCCAAAGGGCATGCATAAAAGTGGGTTGTACATTATATGGCAAACCAAAAGCTTGCGCAGAACTATGAATAATAGGCGATAATTTAGCGTAGTGTACATGGCAAACACCCGGGAACAGATGATGTTCAATCTGGTAGTTCAAACCACCGATGAACCAGGAAAGCCATTTATTACGGGGCGCATAATTTGCCGTGTTCAATAACTGATGCACAGCCCAGTTCTCTTCCATTTTCTTCTCACCGCTTTTTTCATCCATTACAGGCTCCGCGTAGGAAGATGTTTCCATCACGTGTGCCAGCTGGAATATACAAGCGAGTGCCACCCCTGCTATTACGTGCATCACACCAAAACCTACCAGCACCATCCACCAGGAAACTCCGGAGAACAGCAAAGGCAATGCAATGATATAACCATAGTAGAACATCTTATATAAAGTAAGATGGGTGATGGCTTTCGGTAAAGTAGTTTTTGCTTTCTTCAGCAGGGAGAACTGATCATAACGGATCAGCTGGCGATATTCCTTTACTGTCATCCAGAATAAGGTCATCACTGCATAGAGGCACCAGGCATAGAGGAACTGAAAACGGTGGAACCAGCGCAGCTTGTGATTGGGTGAGAAACGCAGCAGCGCAGTAGTATCAATATCTTCATCCAGACCGGTTACATTTGTGTAAGTATGGTGCAATATATTGTGCTGGATCTTCCAGGTAACGCTGTACCCGCCGATCATTTCCAATATATATGCCATCATGGAGTTAACGTTCTTTTTAGAAGAATAGGTACCGTGGTTAGCATCATGCATTACAGAGGTACCTATGCCTACAACCCCCAGACCCATCAGGGCCCAGAATCCAAGGAAGATCCAGTTACTGGATGCACCTACTCCGGTAACCATCAGTACATAAGGTGTTACATACAGCAGGATCATCACCACTGTTTTAACCCACATACCTTTAGTTGCGTAGCGCGATAATTTATTTGACGTGAAATAATCATCCACTTTCGCTTTCACCATTTCGAAAAAACTGTCACTCCCCTTTGGTGCAAAGCGGACAATGGCATGTTTTTTATTCTTATCATTCATGTTGTTATTGTATTTATACGGAATTTACAAATCTGTATACCTGTAAGCTACGTTTTATTTACAGGATTAGATGCAGAGGAATGTTAAAAGAATAACAAGTAGTGAAATATCGGGCTGATCTATTGCCGTTTATGTTGCAGCGCGAGTATTTCTGCCTGTGTAGTGATGCACTGATCTGCTTCGTACCATTCATTCACTTTCCTGATCAGGATCTGGAAATCTTTACCGGCTTCTTCCTTCCAGGGTTTCTTTTGCGCATGTAATACTGCAGGACAGGGTCCCCAATTGGCTAATTCCCTGAAAGCTTCGTCGTAAATGATCACTTTGGGAATGGCTCTGCCGCCATCTGTGAGGTATTGGTCCATCAGAGCTGTATTTTCATCCCGCAACAGGAGGCGGAGTTTTATTTTGCCCTTGCTGAAATCTGCGATCTTTTGGAATAAGGGAATGATGTTCGCTGCATCTCCGCACCAGCCTTCTGTTAAAACCAGCCAGGTAGCAGGGGCCCAACTCTCTACTGCCGCTTTCATTTCTTCGGTTAGTGCTGCGGCCTGGTCCCAGGTTTCCATCAGGTTAATATTGGTAACGATATAGGGCAGCATTTTCAATTGCGCTTCCGTTTTATTTTCCTGGTCCTCTACAAACTCATTTAACAATTCCCGGTATTCTGCATAGGTAAAGGCCTTCTCTGCCAGTTCACTAATATCCATTTCTGTTGTGTTTTTCCCGGGCTTAAAATAGTAATTTTATCGGATGAAACGCTTTTTACTGATCATAACTATGCTGGCATGCCATTTCAGCTATGCACAAATAGTTATTCCTATAGAAATTATGCCGGAAGGTCACATTCTTGTGAAAGCCACTATCAATGGCGTGGAAGGCAATTTTATCTTTGATACGGGCGGCGGGCTGCATGTAGTGACGAAGAAGTTTGCTGAAAAACTCAGCAATTTTCCTAAACAGGATGGCGGTTTCACAGGATTCCGTGCTACAGGAGAAAGGATCGATGCAGATCTGTACACTGCACAGACACTAACATTGGGTGGCTTTACGGATAAAAACCCTACGGTTGCCGTGATTGATGCCAACTTTGGACCTATAGACGGGTTGATCTCCCTCATGAGTTTCCAAAATACTCCTTTCACCATAGATTACACCCAGAACAAACTTATCATTGAAACGGATAAAAGCCTGGCGGTCCGGAAGAAAGCAGCGAAAGCTATCATCCCGCTGCAACTGGAAAAACACCGGGATAAATCGCTGGATATCTTTGCTTATTTCACGCTGGAAAATAAACTTACGCTTCAATTCCTGCTGGATAGTGGTTCCGGTAAGAATGTATTCCGGCTTAATGCCAAAAACATCCCTTTGCTGGGCATCAATACCGGTGATACAGCCAAAGTGAAGAAGATCTCCCATCGCAGCGAGATAGATACGAGTTTTAGTAGTTCCATCTACCATACAAAAGTAGGCAGTCTGGCCGCTAAAGGGGCGCCGGGTGTGAAAGTGGAAGGCTTTAAAGCTTCTTTTGTGGAAGGGTTGATCTATGACGGGATTGTTTCGATTAACTGGATAGGGAAACAATTGACTGTTGATTTGCAGAAACGGGAGATGCTGGTAGTATATTAACACCTACGTAACTCTTAGTTATACCCTACCTGAACCCTTGGTGAACCCTTCCTGAACCCTAGGAGAAGGAATGGTAAAATAGTATCAAAAAAGAAGGTCCTTCTGCTTTTAACAGAAAGACCTTCTATACGAATATACGAATTTTATTACAATCTGCGAATTCTGATATTCCTGAACCAAACCCTGTTACCATGGTCCTGTAAGGATATATGCCCTGATTTGAACTTTCCGTATTGGGGCATCACTGCAAACTTACTTTTATCTACTAACGTTTGCCATTCCTTGCTTTCTAACTGATAATCATGCACTTTCTTTCCATTCAGCCAGTGTTGTACATGACCATTCTTTACTTTTAATCTGAAATCATTCCATTCGCCGGCAGGTTTCACTGCATTCACTAATGGCGGCATCAGGTCATAATTAGCGCCGGCTTTGTGGGTGCCCTCCGCTCCTTTCTTTGCATCCGGGTGCCGTTCATCGTCCAACACCTGTACTTCGGGGCCGGTTTCATAAACGTTCTTATACTGCGGATCTTCGGAAACGTGAAAAAGAACGCCGCTGTTACCACCTTCTGCTATTTTCCATTCCATGCGCAGGTCAAAATCTTCATACTCTTCTTTGGTGACGATATAGCCACCGCCTTTCTTTGTGAGTGTAAGGGCACCATCCTCTACTATCCATTCTGCTGGCAGATGATCTTTTTGATAACCGCGCCACTGATCTGCTGACAGGGACTGCCAATGAATTAGTGCCCATAGCAAAAATGTACCCATCCTATTATGCTTTCAAATGTAAATGAATAGAAACTTTAATTTCAGCATCCTCTCCTTCCACTTCTCCACTTACCCTCAACCAGTTGCCGAAATGAGAAACTTTGCAGAAATAATGCCCGGGTTTATCTATCAATGGAAAAACAGCGCCTTCTTTTATCCAGTTGATCCCGTCTGCTGAGATTTCCACACCTGCATTTAAAATACCTTTTACTTCCTCTATGATCAAAAAGAAAATAGCTTCTCCTGCCCATCCTGCTTCCATCGGGTGAGAACTCACTGTTCCTTTAAAATATTTTCTGCGCTCTACGGCAGATGCATGAAAATGTCTCATATCAATTTTTAATTATTCGCCTGAAATAACAACGGAGTCTGCAAAAAAGAACACTCTTCTCTCTGTATCATTTTCCACCCACATACTTGGATTGAATAAACCTTTTATTCTTGCGTAGGGTGCAGTTAAGGTAGGTTTCGTTCCTCTCAGATCAAAGATCTTACTACCGGATTGCAGTTCTACATATTCCCGCTTCTCTGTATCAATCAGCAAGCGCAGGTAACTCCAGTTGATCTTATCATCGCTCTCGTTGTAGCAGAGGTCCTGGTATCCATCCGGGATAAATTCAAATCCATCTGTAGATCCATCTGCATAACGTTTGCCATACCACATGGCATCAATGCCCATTTTACACCAATCATTCTCCACGCCGTATGCCCATTCCACATCTGTTACTTCCTTCGCTTTAAAGATCTGCCAGCGGCGAACCATTTCTCCATTCACGGCATTCAGATAACGGGCGCCAATAAAATAACGGTATTCATCATCCTGGATATCAAAGAAGATCCCGAATGCGCGCATGGCCTGTTCGCTTAATCCCTGCCGGTCCTGTTCCGGCGTATAAGCATACCACATTTCATATTGGCGCAAGCCTTTCGGAAGATGGGTGGTTAAACGTTTAATACCATGAGATAAACTGCCTGGTGCCGGTGCTTCTGTATAAGGGTTTGCGGTTGGCCGCGTGGATAATTTCAAAGAATATGTACCATCCATGGAACCATGTGTACCTGCTAATCTGAAGCTGGCACTGCTTAACATTAACGGACCCCACTGCGTTTTATCAACATGACTGTACCGTAGCGTATTGAAATCCTTGCCCACATAATTAGGGTGCAGGTCCATCCATCCGTTAAGTCCTTTATCAAAGTCGTCATAACAAATGATCTTTTTCAACGGCTGGTATTTATTCATCCCGGCATCCAGCGCAATAACATGTTCCATATTTATTTCTCTTTTAAATTATCGTTGATGGTATAATACGTGAGGCCTTGTAAGCCTCTTTTGCCCGGCAATAAACAGCTGACCAGGTAACCAATAATATAACAGCTTAAGAAACCAATGGCGCTGTACAGCCAGAAGCTAAGCGGTGTAAATGTTTTAACGAAGTACAGGATGAAACCACTGCTCACAGCACCTACCAGTGCACCTGTGGCATTTGCCCTTTTGGTAAAAATACCCAGCATGAATAAACCGGCGGAAGCACCAATGAACAAGCCGGTGATCTCCTGGAATACATCCAGTATGGAATTCACATCCACAAATACGAGTATTATTGAAAGACCGGTTGCAAATGCACCTAACACAACCGTTGCTATGCGCGCTACTTTGGCCGTTTCCCTTTGTGTGATATCCTTTTTATAACGTGTGTAAAAATCAGTGGTGAAAATAGTCGCTACACTATGAATATGCCCTTCCAGTGTGGACATCGAGGCTGCAAAAATACCTGCAATGATCAGTCCGCTGAGGCCAACAGGCGCATGTTGTGCAATGAACATGGGCAATATGCCATCTGTAGAAACGGAAGGATTCAGTTGCTCAGGATGCTGTTTATAAAAGATATACAGTGCAGTGCCTAATCCATAGATAACAATGGCCCATGGTATGGATACGGCCACATCAGCCCATACACTTCTCTGCGCCTGCTTAAGACTGCCGGTAGTCATATATCGTTGTACCACTGCCTGATCGCTGGTGAGGTTACCCAGGCGGATAAATATGTTGCCGATGAGGATCACGATCAGTGAGGAGGAAGTAAAACTCCAGTCTGCCTGCCCCAAACTGAATTTCTGATCCGCTATTCCCTGTGTGAAAAAATCACCCAAACCACCTTTTAAACCAATAATGGCCAGTATCGCACAAATCAAGGCTCCACCAAACAATAAGATAGCCTGCGCTACTTCAATCCATATAATTGCTTCGATTCCTCCTACGACAGTATACACAGTACTCAATACACCCATGATAAGGATGCAGGTGATGGTATCCAATGGTGTAACGGCAGCCAGTGCTAATGATGGAAGATATAATACAAGTCCCATCCGTGCCAGTTGGTAGAGTATAAATACAGCCGCTGCAAAAAGACGGGAGCCGGAATTAAAACGCTCTTCCAGATAATGATAGGCACTGGCTACATTCAGTTTCCTGATGAATGGAATATAATAACGTGTAACAATGGGTACTGCGATGAACCAGGTGAATACTCCTGCAAAGTAAGCCCAGTTAATGGCATATGCTTTTGCAGGTATGCTCATAAATCCGATAGCACTTACCTGTGTAGCCATGATACTAATGCCTGCTGCCCAATACGGGATATTTTTACTGCCCAGCAGGTAATCATCCGCGCCCTTTTTCTTCTTCGCAAAATAGTAACTCATAAAAGATAGTAGCGCCAGGTAGAGTACCAGTGTGCCATAATCTATCCAACCGAATTTGCTTTTTTGCCTGGCAGTTTGCAGCGTAGCGATCTGTATCTGGCTGGTGCGTACACCCGGCCTCAGTTCTCCTCCTACCAGCATCAGTTTATTATTCCAGCGTACGGCTGTTGCACCTGCTACACCGGTAGGTACATCATTCAGTTTTATCCAGGTATTGGTGATGGTATGATAAGCCAGCACTTCTTTGATCATGTGGTAATCATCTTTCTGCGCAATGGCTTTATCTGCATCATGACCATCTGATCCACTGAATATGATCACATGCGTTTGTCCTAAAGTTATGGCAGGGCTGTACCATGCTGGCCTTGGTATGGGAGTGAGTGATTTCCATTTGTTCTTACGGATATCATAAGCATACGCATCCTGTAAATATCCTGCTGTTCCTTTACCTCCAAAAAGATACAGGTTATCATACTCTCCATTACCTTGTGTTACCATGACAGCACCAAACCTTGCAGTGCCGGGCCATGCAGGTAAAGGTTTCCATTGCTGCTGTCCTATTTCAATGCTCCAAAAAGTTTGCTGTGGTTTACCGGTGGCGTCCTGCCCTCCTGCGATGTAAATATAATTACCTGCTCTGGCGGCAGATATGGAAGAAAGCGGGATTGGGAGTTTTGGAAAGGTAGTGTCTATGTCTACCTGGCCTGTTACTGCGTTCCAGGTAAGTAATAATACATGGTTTTTAGTCTCTTTACCATCTGTGCCACCGATAGCCAGTAAGCCATTGTTTAAATTCACTACAGCAGCATTTGCCAGAGGGAAAGGTAATCTGCCTGCTTCCTTCCAGTTCATGTTGTTACCATCCGTAGCCACATAGATCCTGTCGTGAATGATCTTCTGCCCTCCTTCCTGAATGGGTTGGTTAAAATTACTGCCGCCGGCAACGATCAATGCACCATTGCTGATACCTGTGATGGTATTACTCAGGCCTTCTTTTACCGGCAGGTCTTTAGCCTTATCCCATGAAAACCACTGCGCCTGCATGGTTGCAGGAATAAGACAAAGGCATAACCACCAGATGTATTTCTTTACGTTCATACTATTTCTTGTTGTCTGATAGCCATTCTATACTAAAACGGGCCAGTGATACCGTGTCCGGCATATGTTTATTTCCGCCGTGACCATACAGGCAAATGATACTTTTATCCTTTAGTACGGCCAGGTCTGAGTAGGTGGCGCTGCCTTCGTGTAACAGCTTATTCAAGCTCCAGGTTTTGCCCTCATCTTTACTTGCCCTGATGGTGAGGTCTCTTCTCTTTTTAAGATCTGCCGGTTGTGAAACCAGGATCATATTTCCAACCCTGGTTAATCCGATGTCACAAATGCTACCTTGCAGTCCTTTGTCATACTCCATGTTAGCTGACCAGCTGATCCCTTTGTCTTTACTGATCACCTTTCCCTGGGAAGTTGTCATCGTGCGTCCTATCAATAAGACATTTCCATTCTTCTGCTCTACGATCTGTGATTCATTAAATTCCCCCACTGGTGCATCTCCTCCCACTTTCCATGTTTTACCATGATCATCGCTGTAGATGCAATTAACGCCGTAAGCCCTTTCTTTTGCAGCAAAGGAAATAGATTTCCTATGCCATACGGAAACAAGCAGGCGTTTATTCTTTAGCTGAATACCATGCCCCGGGCCGGGTAGATGGAACGTCCAGCCCTGTTTGTTACCATCAAAGATGGCGGTGATATCTGTTGCATCTGACCAGGATAGTCCATCATCCTTGCTGGTGATGTAAAAGACCTGCGTGCTGGTGTTGTGATGGTTTAAAGCGTAAAAAAGAAATAACGATCCTGTTTTATTATCCTGCACAATGGTAGGATTGGTCCAGGATTGGCCATCCACGCTTTTCACCACGTTGATGGATGGAGAGAAACTCTTGCCATTATCTGTGCTTCTCCTTAATGCAATATGATGCGCACCATCATCCGCACTTTCTGTTATCCGCGCTTCTGCAAAAGCCAGTATGGTGCCTTTATTCGTTACCGTTAGACCGTAGACGAAATGGGCAAAGATGTTATTGTCATTTGCTGTCCATACCGTTGTTCTTTGCACAGCGTCTTTTTGAAACAACATCAGCAGCAGGATCGTTATCGCTTTTATTTCCATAATGGATTCTGTTCGATCTTTGGATTCAGTTTTATTTCATTCGCCGGAATGGGGAAAAGCAAATGCTTTTCAGCAACCGGGTATGCAGGATGTACTGCCTTTATGGTTGCTACCAGTCGTTTTGTTCTTACCAGGTCAAACCAGCGATGGCCTTCAAATCCCAGTTCCACTACGCGTTCGTTTAGAACGGAATCACGGAAGGCTTCTTTTGTTAAACCGGCAAGGTCAGCAGGTGTTGCGGATGGCGTTCCTCCATTCCTTTTCCTCGCCCTTCCTCTTATCGCATTGATCATGGTATACGCATCTGCGGTTGGTGCGGCGGAGATCTCATTTAAAGCTTCTGCTCTCATCAGGTACACATCTGATAATCTTAATAGTACGAAATTTCCTGAAAAAGCAGCTGCATCCCTGGTGGTAGCGTTTTTATTAACGTATTTTTTTGCAGGACTGGGATATGGTACCGCCAGTTGCTGCCAGGTGATCGGATTCCCGTTCTTATCTGGCCCTACGGTATAAAAGGTACATTCTTTACGGTAATCATTATCCGGATATCTGTTAAAGTAAGCCACCTCACTACCTATAGAACCTCCATCAGAAGCCGTTTGCGTTGGTATTACATACATTCCTCTTGGTAAACAGAATGCGCCTACCGCATTCAATTCACTGGAGGTGTTCAATACACGATCTCCCTGCCACTCAAAGAGTGATTCTTTATTGAACTCATCTTCTCCTCCTATCGCTTTTTCATAATCAGGTAACAGCGTATGTTCTGGTATTGCCAGCGTCTCGTTACACATATCTGCACATTTCTGATAGTCATCTGGTTTAGCCGCCACAGAGGAAGCCCTTGTTAAATACACTTTTGCCAGCAACGCTTTAGCTGCTCCTTTCCTGGCCCGTCCATTCTGATTAGCAGGCGCCAGATGTTCTCCTGCAAATTCCAGGTCTGATACTATCAGGTCATACACCTCACTGATGGGTGATCGCGCAATATCCACCTGGCTCACGGCTGTTACTTCTTTTGCCACGAGGGGAAGATCTCCCCACAACCTCACGCCATAAAAATAACTCAAGGCCCTGAGGAAACGGGCTTCTGCTATGTACTGTGTTTTCAATGTTTCGTCCATGGATATATTGGCCACCCTGTCTATCACAATATTGGCGGTATTGATAGCCGCATACATGGAATTCCATACCCGGGAAACATCATCGTTATCTGCCACATAGCTGAATTCATCTAATGGCATTTCCGCTGTAAGTGTAGGTGGCAAAGCCTCATCTGATGCAAACCAGGTAAGGTACTGCAGTCTTCTTGCTATAAATGTTTCACCGCCACTGCCCAAAGCATCATAAGCACCTGTTAGTGCAATGAATGCATCTTCTGCTGTTTTATAATAATTCTCCGGTGCCAGGAAACTCTTTGGTTCTTCTTCCAGGAATTTACTACAGGAAGAAAAGGAAACACCCGCCAAAATGAGGAGTGATGTGCATATATTTTTAGTGGTTGCTTGCATTTTTTAAAGTTTAAGGTTAATGCCGAACATGAGTGTGGTTGCTGTTGGGTATCCTCCCCCGCCATCAGGATCATAGCCTATGTAATCTGTTTTGGTGAACAGATTTTGCCCGGACACATAAATGCTGGTACCTCCACGGAAAGCATAACTCAGCTGAGCGTTGCGTATTTTCAGATAGGAAGCATTCATGAGCTGGTAAGTAGAAGTAAGCACATTACTGTAACCAGCCCTTGGTATATTACTATTTGGATTACCGGGCGTCCACCTGTTTAAAAGATTAACGGATTTATTACCTGATCCGGAAGGATCATTGAGGCCGGTATCTTCTATCCTGTTTGCACCAGCAGCTCCCTGCAGGAATATAGTGAGACTGAAATTCTTATAGCCGAAAACATTGCTGAAACCATATGTGAATTCAGGCAGGGAATTACCCATTACCACCCTGTCATCTGCATTCAGGAATCCATCTCCTGTTACATCCTTATATCTTGCATCGCCTGGTTTAACGGTGGTTTGTACGGTTTGGGCATCAATTTCGGCCTGGTTATGGAATACGCCTTCATATACATATCCTAAATAATTTCCGGGAGGATATCCTACAAATAAAGTAGTGGATGTAGCACGGCCTAAAGAGGTGACCTTCGTTTTATTATGGGCAAAATTAAAGTCTGCCGTCCAGGTGAAATTGCCGGTAAAGATATCAGCACCCAGGTTTAACTCAACTCCTTTGTTCTCTAATCCACCTGTATTATACAATGCACTGCTGTAGCCGGAATATGCCTGCAGATCGATGGTGAACAATAGGTCGCGCGTGGCTTTCTTATAATAATCAGCCGTTAATCTCAGGCGGTTATTAAAGAAGGCAGCATCCAATCCAATATCCCACTGCCCTGTTTTCTCCCATTTCAATTCACCATTTACCAGCCTGGTATGCCTGGCCGCAGGGAATAGTTTATTATCGAAGATATAAGCATTGGAAGTTGTTAAAGTAGCGAGGGACTGGTAACTACCGATCTCCTGGTTACCGGTAAGACCGTAACTTCCCCTTAATTTCAGATCAGAGAGGAACTTCAGGTCCTTCATAAAAGGTTCCTCAGATAAACGATAACCAACGGCTACTGACGGGAAATACCCCCATTTATTATCTGCACCAAACTTGGAAGAACCATCGGCCCTGAAAGAGGCAGTCAGCAAATACTTATTATCATACTGATAATTGGCCCTGGCTATAAAAGATGCCATGCTCCACTCTGTTAAGGAAGAACCAATAATAGTGGCACCGGTAGCGCTTCCAATGGAATTCAGGCCCAGCCTGTCGTCCGCAAATTTGGAAGGTTCCATGGTAGCACTAAAATCCTGTTCCTTTTGCCAGGAAAAACCACCTAATAATTCCAGGTTATGTTTCTCTTTAAAGATCTTCGTATACCGCACGGTATTCTCATTGAGTATATTCGTGATCTTTCTTTCACCGATCATACCCAATCCTCCTAAAAGTCCTCCTATATAGGTAGTTGCTTTAGGATAATACTCCTGGTTACTCCTGTTGGTGAGGTTAATACCTACCAGTGATTTAAACGTGAGGTTAGCGAATGGCTTATACTCCAGTGCCACATTTCCTAAAAAATTATCTCCCTGCAGTTTATTCTTTACGCTCAGCAAAGAAGCTACCGGACTTTCCGCCTTTCCTGCATTGTACCAATAATCCACATACTCACCGTTTTCATCAAACACAGGAATGGTGGGAGATGTTTCATAGATCTTTTCTCCTACTGATCTTACATTGCCACTTCCTGCACCAGTGGTGGGTACAGAACTGTTGATGGTTCTGCTGTAGGATAAGGATTGGGTGAACTTTACCTTATCCGTCAGGTTCGCATCTGCATTTACCCGGAAGGAATATCGTTTCATGTTTGAATTGATCACAATACCATCCTGATTGAAATAGTTGCCGGATACAAAGTATTTCAGGTTTCCTTTTCCGCTGGATAAAGACACCTGGTGATTCTGGATCACGGCAGGCCTGAAGAGTTCATCCTGCCAGTCTGTTCCTTTCCCGATAGAATCAGGTTTTGCAAAAGGCTTAGGCAGGTTGCGCGATAACGCCCAATCGTTGAGGTATGCAGCATGCTGCTCCCCGTTCATCAGGTCTAATTTATTGGCTACTGTTTGTATACCATAATAACCATTGTAATCTACAGACATCCTATTGCCTGATCCTCTTTTAGTGGTAATAATAATTACACCATTAGATCCCCGGGAGCCATATATCGCTGTAGCGGAAGCATCCTTCAACACCTGCATGGATTCAATATCATTAGGGTTGAGAGAAGCGAGCGCATTGGTAGCAGTGAACGTTCCATAAGAAGTGCCGGAAGGATCTTTACTGTTATTATAAACGGGCACATCATCGATCACAAAGAGTGGTTCGTTACCCGCGTTGAGTGAGCTGGCGCCCCTGATCCGGATATTCAATCTTCCACCCGGGGCCCCGGAGGCCTGGGATACATCTACCCCTGCGGCCCTTCCCTGCAATAACTGATCTACACTCACTGCTGGTTGGTTCTTTATCTTACTGGCGGAAATGGTAGAGATAGATCCTGTGATATCTTTCCGTTGTTGCGTTCCATAACCTACTACCACTACTTCCTGCATGGAGGAAGCGGTAGGGTCCAGTACAACATCTATTTTAGATTGCCCGCTGATCTTTATTTCCTTTGTTTTATAACCTACATAAGAAATGATCAGTGTGCCATTTGGATCCGTAACGCTGATCTTGTAATGACCTGCAGAATCAGATCGTGTTGCATTGGTCTTTCCTTTTTCAAGGATCCCTGCACCGGGAAGACGCTCTCCATTATCGGAAGAGGTGATGGTGCCTGTTATTACCTGTGCGCCTGCAGAAAGCAGCAGCCCGCAGAGCATACATAACGTAGTAATTAATTTCTTCATGGTATTAGTTTTTTCATAACGTAATTGTCTATTGTTGTGCTATCAGTCGGTCGGTTTCTGCTAATCTGAAACGTGTGCTTATGATGGAATTCTTATTTTCATCCGGCCTGTATTTGATGTAAGTGGTTGCTACAAATGTCTGGTCCGGCAGTAACTCAATACCGCTATAACCGCAATCCCATGTTTTATAGCTGTGCAGTAATTTTATGCGGTACTGACCGGGCCTGCCATTGATGATATCATCATACGTGCCCACCCATGCCATGTAGTTATTTTTGGTGGTGCTTTCTTTGCCCGTATCTCTGAAAACCACTACCATCCTGCCATCTGCACTATACTTTGCTTTATGGCGATCTCCCCATAAGCCCTCTGGTAAAGGTTTTATGGCAGACCAGGTTTTACCCTCATCATCACTCAGCATATACAGTGAGATATGTTTATCATTTTCCCGGATCATGCACAGCAGTTGTTTTCCGGAAGGAGATCTGATGACTTCCGGCTCACAGGGTTTTAAACCCATGGTATCTAAAACGGTACGTAGGGGCGACCAGGTTAGGCCACCATCTTCAGAGATGCTTTGTACTACGATGCATGATTTCTTTTCTACTTTTTCACCGGGCCTTCTCATATTGGTCATGCCCAATAACCTTTTACCGCCGTCTATTGGTATGATGGTACAGAAGGGCATGCCGGTGAGGTCCAGTCCGTTGCTTTTCATAGGCCCCCAGGTATCACCTTCCATAACTGCCTGCTGCATTTGATGCTGAGGTCCGCTGCCGGCAAATGCAACAACACGTTGCTGGCCATCCGGGCCGGGTAAGAGATAAATTGCAGGACAGTTCGCAGCCATGCTCCAATTAGCAGGTACCCATTGATTATTCCAGGTAAGGCCACCGTCTGTACTCTTTTTTGCGGGACCACATTTGCCGCCGTGGCCATACGTCCATACACAATACATGGTTTTTCCATCGGGCATTAATACGGTAGTTGGCTGCCCGTTATAAATATCTTTTGTACCCTGCGCCACCACTACCTGGCGGGTGGAATCTCCTGATAAATCCAGAACAGGTAAGGGTGCCTTATTTTTAGAAATAAAGGGCACAAGAAGGCCTGTAAGCAAAAGTATCTTGCTCAAAGTCATAACTGTGGAGATTTGATTAATTGAAGGTGATATGTTCTATATGTACTACATATTGACAAATCTAAAAATAAAATCCCAAGCTTTCCTAATTTTTTAAAGAAAATCTTGGAAAGACGCCATGGTACTGAGGCTGGATTATTTCATCCGGTCGAAGTGAGGTTTGAGATGGTCGTACATCCCTTTTTTGAAGTCTTCTTTTGTGCCGTTTCGGAGGATCTCTACTAATCCTCTGTGGTCAATTTTACCACTGGTGGGTTTATCAACGAGGGTAATTACATAGGCAAAAACAGGAAGCAGCATGATCTGGAACCGCTTCAGGGTGCTGTTGCCCGTCATTTCATATAGTTTGCCGTGAAAGGCAATTTCATTCTTTACGAGGAAGGATTTGTCTTTATTGATCTCGCTGTTGGCGATATCTTCCAATTCATCAATGTCAGCGTCGGTCATGCGCTTGTATAAGAGATCGGCCAATCCCATTTCGAGCACCAGCCGCAATTCAAATACATCTCTTAAGGTGGTATCATCTATAATGAGGGGGTCCAGCACACGTTCAAAGGCCTGTAAAATATCCGGACTGGCCAATACCATTCCTTTACGTTTGCGGGTTTCTATCATGCCCAGCATGCGCAACCGGCTTAAAGCCTCTCTCACTACGTTCCGGCTTACGCCCAGGGCTTCTGCGAGGTCTGTTTCTTTGGGGAGGGCGTCCCCGGGTTTGAAGGACATTTTCTTAAGGTACTGGCGCAGCTTCACTTCTACCGAATCAGCCATTGTATTGGACTTAACGCGCCCCAGATTTTTACTTAGATCACTTTGTATTGTATCTTGCATCTTGTACTATATGTACTACAAATATACAAAGTTTACCCGGCGCTGATGCAGCACCGGGTAATTAACTTAGTTATTCAACAGCATTTCGATCTGCTTACCAATATAATTCTTCATAAAATTCTCCGGAAAAATCTTCCCATGTTCCACTAATTTGAAAATATTTCTGCATGGTACCTCCTCCAGTAATAGGAAATATCCCATAAAAATGCAGTGTAAATGGTTTAACAGGATTCATGCCTTCTGCCAATGGCGGAGTTGATCCGACTAAATACTTATCAGAATCTTGCATATCTATAAATATTTGATTGGCGATATTGATGGGCAATGGGTTTCCTGAGTCATCAGTTGCTTCGTACATCGGCGAAATTGTCAGACTCATTCCTGTATTAGACGGATCATCGTTATCCTTTTGCCAACGATATTTGATCACCATCATCAAGACAGGGATCGGAACATTACTCGGCAAAATAATCTGAAATGGCTCCGAATAACTCAACCCGAAAGCTCTAACACCAACCGTACTATTTCCAATAACTATTGGGGTATTTACCCCTTCGCGGGCAGCTTTTCTATAGAACCGTTGATAAAAAGGGACTTTGGCATTTATTTTAGTTATGCCGGAAGTGTTTAAGCACTTTACAATTTTAAAACTCCCATCACCGATGTTGCTTGTGCCAGCAAATTTATTGGGTGATACAAATGAAGATAAAGCAATGACCACGGTTGCGGTCAGGGTTAATTTAATAGCTTTTTTCATAGAAGATAAATTAGTGGGTTACTTGATACTTTGAATATACAATTTATTTTCAAAGTATTTCGGTAATCAACTAGCTGGCCTGATGGACACCCCATCATACTCATACAACTGGTAGAGCTCCTCAAAATTGATGTACAGCTGTGGTAAGGAATCCGTAGTATGTTTGAAGCGGAGCAGGAAACCTTTATTCATCTCTTCTACATTGATGGAAAGGCTGTCTGTCTGCTTATCTACAATGCTTCTCAGCGGCTGGCTGGCAGTATTAGCCATGTAATAACAGGCCCTCTTAAAGATAATATCATGTGCGTACTCCGTTACCTGGTCCGGAAAAACAAATGTAAAAGTAACGGGATGGCTTTTCAGGAAGCGGCTCAGGGCGCCTTCCTTTACAAGCGTATGCTGTTGTACAAAGTGTGCGGTGTAAGAAGATTGCGGATCACCGGCAGGACTGTAGGCGGAATCTTTCCATACCAGGCCTATCCTGTCTCCCATTTGATAAGTGATGCCCTCTTCTGTATTGTAGATCATGGCCAGTGTATCTCCCTTCCTGCAAACGATAAAAAGGCTTTCGTCTCCTTCCTGGTTATAGTCCAGGAAAGTGAAATTATCCAGGTGAATGTCGTCTTGCTTCTCTTTTGCGGCAGGAGCAGTCGGCGTATTACATGCAAACAACACAATAAGGAATAATAAAGGGAACTTCATAAGGGCGCAGGAGTTTAGTTCACACTGATCTTGATCACTACCTTCTTCACCGGCCCGGGTGTATCTACACGCAGATTAGGCATATGCAGGTCTGTCGGAAAGAAAATGGCAAAATGATCTTGTGCCAGCAAAGAAAAGAAAGAAGGTTTCTCGGCAAACAGCATGTAATCATCCTCTTCGCTATACGCTTTGGAAGGCTGTTTCTCCTGCATAAAGTCGTGCCCTATCAATTCTGCGCCGCTTACAATGTACTGCACATCAATATATTTCCTGTGAGATTCCATTTTTTCTCCGGATGGGTCTATCGTTTCGTACTCATTGACAATCGCGAAGATGTTCTTCCCGTCAATTTCGTATTTTCCTTTTTCCAACGTGGTAAAGTCCGTTTGTGCCAGGTATTCAAAGGCTTTGATGAACTTCTCGCCCAAACCATAGTAGCGGTGGGCATTATCTAAAGTATCTAGTATCATGGTGTATTTAATTCGGGCCGAAAGATAGGGAGAAAATTATATATAATACAGCGCCCTTTCTCCTTTGAAAGTTTTTTCGTTCTTTTATGCTTATAAATCCCTGCGTAATGAATCGCCTGTTATACCTGTTCCTGATCTTAACCCTCCCTGCTCTTACACTTGCCCAGAGCTTTAAAGACGGCCGTAATACACCCGCCTGTGCAGCATGCGAGCAATTATTCAAAAGCAAACCCAAGGAGGTGCAGTTTGGTATCCGGTTAAGTCCGGATGGCACTATTGTTTTCCTCACCAATAATATAGACTGGTTCAACAAGATCTTCACGGCACCGGGAGATGCTATGACTGCAGACCTCGTGCGTAAAAGTCAATATAACTGCGATAAACCCCGGCCTGCGCGCACCACGCCGAAAGGAGAATTCCTGACACCGCTTTACCTCTCGCAGTTAAAGAACAAGATGAAACAAATGCCCGGAGGCCAGATAGCCATTGAACTGGGAAAGGTGCCTGCCCATTTGCAAAAGGAAGAGCTGGAAGGCAATCTCGTTGTCATTAAAAATGGGGTGATCTGTCATTACATGAACTTTGTGAATATTGAGCGGAGCTTATGGGAACTATTACCGATGGGGCTGTTTGCAGATACTTTAATGAACAGGCAGGCTACAGACAAAAAGGCTTCCTTCTATTCCCGCAAGCTGCAATTCACCATCCCTTTCCCCAAGAACAAAAGTGTCTACAATGCCGCAGATCTAAAACCGCTCTATGATTCCCTGCAGCTGGCCGGAAACCATATTACCCAAATGGATATCAGGGCCTATTCTTCTGTAGAAGGCAGTACGGAACTCAATTATCAATTGCAGGAACAACGTGCCGCCTCTATCGTAAAAGCATTACAGCAATACCAGGTATCCCAGATCCCCGGAACTATCAACGCGGCTGAAAACTGGGTGGAATTCTTCCGTGATATCAAAGGCACTGCTTTTGAAAACTTAACGCCCCTCTCCCAGCCGGAGATCAAAAAACGTTTGCTGGATAAAGGTCTACAGGCCCAGCTGGAGCCCATCCTAAAAGAACACAGGAAGGCCGTTATTACCATTTATATCAACAAGAACAATGACCTGGAAAGTACTGTCAATGAAGCGCTGCTCACAAAGTTCAAAAAAGCCATAGAAGAGAAAGATCTGAAAGCAGCCTCCGCCGTACAGCGCGAGGTGTTTGACCGCATAGCAGATAACCGCCTGCCGGGTAATTACCTGGATAAACTGGAGATCCCCAAAACAAAAGATCACCTCTTCCTCCTCAATAACCAGGAAACATATCGTTACCAGCTGAATCCTTCTAAAGAAGAAGACATCATAGAACGATTGGAAGCACTGTTAAAACTGGATCCAACAGATAAAAAGATCCACTACAACATCTGCTCACTTACATTTAATGTGTGGAAGAACGACTCCGGTTACATTGCCTCTGCCGATTTCCTGCAGGAGATCAATGAACTGGCTAAATTAAAGATCCCCTCTTCCCTGGTGCAAAGAATGCTGATCAATTATCACATCGTTTATAGTGAGCAGACCTACCGCCGGTTTAACTATGCGGCTAAAGATGAATCCATCGGTTATATCCTGGATAATTATGAAGATCTGCAACTGAGAGATGAAGAAACATTAACGCTCGCCAAATACCTGGCTTATTACTCCCGCAGGAACGATGCCATTGACCTGTTGCAGGACCGTGTAAGGAATATAGATGTGAATGAAGACATGCTTTTCTATTACATCAATCTTCATCTCTTCACACCGGAAATATTTAAGGTGCCGGAGTTAAGAACGGTGGTATTGAATGCCATTACCATCAATCAGCAACGTTTTTGCAAGTTCTTTAATTCCACCGGCAACGGCGGGGCCAGTTTCCAGCTGCTGGATGCAGAGGCGTTGTGGGGGTTGTACTGTGAGTATTGTAAATAGACTAGTGTTTCTTCACCTTGATGGAATTCTCAAGATCCAGCAAGCGGACCTTGAGAACACCTTCGATATCAGTGAGGGTATCTATGGTAAAATTGTGGGTACCACTCAGCCACCTGGAGATCACAGACACCTGCTTGTTCAGTGCACTGGCAAGCTGGGTTTGCGTCCATCCTTTTTCTTTCAGTGCAGCGTAGATCCTGGCAGACATTTGCATGCGCGCATCTGTGCGGGCTTGTTCTTCTGGTGTGATGTTCTTCAACAGGCTCTCCAGCAAGGGGCTGGTATAATCATTTTTCTTTGCCATAATGTTTGTTTTTAGTGAATAAGGGTCATATTCCCTTCCAGTCTTAAATCATCGTCTGAAAAATATAAAGAGCCGTGCTCTAACTTTACCTTTACGATACGGGAGAAATGCATCATTTCATGTACTGCAGAACTTAGCTGCTGATCTTCCTGCCATTTTCTGATATCCTTTGACTTGTAACCGCCGCTTCCAATGATCAGTATCTTTTCACTGATCAGGATGCAATATAACCGCAGGTTCTTTTCAGGAACATCAAATAAAGCGCATACATCATCATTCCATTCCAGGCCTTCATCCGATTTTAAATAAATATCCTGTGCTCCTGTTTTTCTGCCTATAGACCGCAGCCTTCTGACAATGTTCATGGTTTCTTCCGGGTTGTGCTGTATATTTTCCCGGACAAATTTTTCAAAAAGCACTTCATCTTTATCACTGTAATAAATACTGTAAATAGAAGCCGCCTCTCCTGAAAGGTTACTCAAACGAACTAATTTGTTTTTCAATCCATTCTATTTTCAAAGTTATGCAATTTCACTTATAAGTGAACATCCTCTTCAAACTTTTTCCGAAAAAAGCCCAAAAAGACCATTCCAAGTGAATGTTTCTCAACTGATAAACTTTAAAGCAAAACGGAAAAATGAGGTGCCGGGAATACAAACAAAATTATTTGCACCTGAAAGCATGAAATATGCTGATGATTAAAAATACGGAATTTTCATATAACACAACGTCCATTTTGGCACACCAGGTGTCCGGAAATGAACACTTTTCTTTTTATATGATCTCTAAGTGCCCGCCGCTGCAACATTTCAAGTATGGCAGCCTTCTTGTGGAGAAATTCTAAACTGATAAGACCATGAGTCACATAATGATCCCCATCCCTCCACTGCCGGGCAGGCAGGACATTGAAGTGCAGGTGATTATCAACAACCAGCACCAGCAGTTGCGTTATCGTGTTGAACTGTTCTACTGGAAAGACTGCCTCAATCCACAGGCCCACCGGGCGGATTGTATCAGCGAAATGTTGTCGCGCCACGATCCGGAATGGACGGTATATTTCATTGGCTCCCCTACGGATGAATTTGTACCTATTACGTTTGTCAGCAAGGATAGTCGAAAGTTTTTATGGAATGCCACTGCTTAGCTACTTTAAAAGCCTCCGGAAACGGGGGCTTTTCTTTTGAAATGATCTTTTGCAAGAATCCCTCAAATTCCACGGTTCAATTACCTAATCCTACAACTCAACGGAAAATGTGCTGCGATTAGCGCGCCAGCCGGCAATTTTACATAAATACTTATTACGTGAAAGGTTTAATGTTATTATGTATGCTGAGTTTAGCTTCCAATACAACAAGCGAAGAGGAATTTAAACTCGTAAGAACAGATAAAGGGATCGCTCTGTATGAACGATGGATACCTAATGCAGCAGACGAAAAGGTGCGTGAAATAAAAGCCACCTTCATCGTGCGGGCAGATGTGGCCGGTATCTCCAGGTTGATGACCAGTCCGGCCATGGGTACAGACTGGAATGTGAATGCCAAAGAATACAATGTATTACCCGCGGGTGCAGAAAACACCTGGATCACTTATATCAAATACAGTATTCCATGGCCGTTTGAAGACCAGGATTGCTGCCTCTTATATCACCTGCGCAGAGAAGAACAAAACACGGAGATCAGTTTTGAAAGTACCTCCCACAGCAGGTTCCCTGTATATAAGAACATCACCCGTATATCAGGTGCTAAAGGAAAATGGCTCTTGCAGGAACTGGGGAACGGGAACATGCGCGTCACTTACATGATCTCTACCGATCGCAGTAAAAAGGTTCCCCGCTGGATCTCTGATCCTATCGTGCAGGGCAACCTCATAGAAACTATGACCAGATTTAAAACATTAGCGGAGAAAAACAAATGAGCAACGGAAAATACACCCTGATCACGGGAGCCAGTTCAGGCCTTGGAAAAGAGTTTGCCGTACAATGCGCCAAAATGGGCAGGAATATCATCCTGATAGCCCTGCCCGGCGGTTGCACTCCTTCCCTTGCCGAAAACCTCGCACAGACCTACGACGTAGTTGTACACATCTTTGAGTTTGATCTTACGGACAGTGCGGAACTGAAAAAGCAGATCACGTACATCCTGGAACGTTTTGAAATAGACTTCCTGATCAATAACGCAGGTGTGGGCGGCACTTCCCTGATCACTGAAACATCTCTTGAAAGAATAGATCAGATCATTCAGTTGAATGTACGCAGCACCGTGCTCATCACACACATGCTGATCCCTCACCTGTTACAGCAGGAACGGAGTTATATCATGAATATTTCCAGCATGGCAGCCTTTTCACCCATTGCCTACAAAACGGTTTACCCTGCCTCAAAAGCCTTTATATCCTCCTTCTCATTAGGACTGCGGGAAGAACTTTCCGGAACAGGCGTTTCCGTTAGCGTAGTATATCCCGGCCCTATTATGACCAATTCCAATACAGCCCAAAGGATCATCTCACAAGGGCTTAAAGGGAAAATGGGATTGTTATCAACGGCAGAAATAGCGAGTATTGCCATCATTGGCACCATCACAAAATATCCCACCATCATCCCCGGGTTTATGAATAAGCTAAATCATTTCCTGATGAGCATCCTGCCCATGGAACTAAAGCTGAAAATGATCTCGCGGGCTGTTAAAAAAGAACTGATATGAACAAAGTACTGGTTACAGGCGCCAACGGTTTCCTGGGGTCTAATCTTACAAGAGAGTTATACCGCCTGGGTTATGAAGTAAGGATCATGATCCGTTATAATGCAGACATCAAAGGTATTGCGGATATCCCCTGCGAGATCTTCTTTGGAGATATTGCCAGCCAGGCTGATGTGGATCAGGCGGTAACAGGTTGTAATATTATCATCCATGCGGCTTCTATTACAGATCAATGGGGCATTTCTTTTGAAGAATATGAGAAGGTGAATTTCACCGGTACAAAAATTATGGTGGAAGCCAGTCTCCGCCATAAAGTGGAGAAGTTCATCTACGTAAGTACGGCCAATACCATGGGCCCGGGCAGCAAAGATAAACCGGGCAATGAACTGAGCGGCTTTACTCTTTTCAATGCCAATTCCGCTTACATCAACACGAAGTACCTGGCACAGCAATATGTACTGGAACAGGTGGAATATAACCGGCTGCCGGCAGTGATCGTGAACCCTACTTTCATGATAGGGCCCAATGATATCAAGCCCAGTTCGGGAAAGCTGGTGTTATATGGCCTGGGCAAAAAGATCCTGTTTTATCCGCCGGGAGGTAAGAATTTTGTTTATATTCACGATGTTTGCCAGGGCATAGTGAATGCTATCGATAACGGGAAAGTGGGAAATTGTTACCTGCTGGCCGGCCATAACCTGAGCTACCAGGAATTTTTCTCCTCCCTGAACAGTGTATCCAGGGAAACGAAGATCATGATCAGGATCCCTGCATTCATTTTAAAACTGGGTGGCATATTAGGCACCATCAAAGAAAGGTTAACCGGCAGGAGCAGCAAACTGAATTACACCTCCGCTTACCTCTTATGCCTGAACAACTACTATACCGGCAAGAAATCTGAAAACGAACTAATGGTACGGTATACACCAGTAAAGGATGCCCTGAGAAAAGCATTAACCTGGTTTAAAGAAAACAACTACTATTGATGGAACAGGACGTGTTTAAAAAGAATGAAAGGATCTTCTACAGCAAAACCTTCCGGTACCTTGTAAGGATCGTGATCCTTTACCTGTTCAGTATCATTTTTAAATCCTTCGACCTCACCTTTATTACGGATGTTAATAATTCCTTCTTCAGATCACAACTGTTCAGTCTGCTGTATGTGGCACTGGGACTGATATCCTGGGAAGGCGCCATCTGGTTAAGCAGGTATGTAGAGAAAGGTGTGCTGAAAGGTTATATCTCCAACCGTTTGCTGGTGCTCTGTACTGCCCTGTTGTTATACGGGCTCATCCCTGCCTTCCTCTTTGGCTTCCTCTATGCCGTGATGGACATCGTGGTATTTAACCGGTACGAAGCCTGGGAAAGCTTTTCGGCAGTGAGTTATAATATGAACTTCGGCCTGTATATTTTTTATGTACTGATCCTCACTTTCAATGGTATCATCTATTACTATAAAGGTTTGAAAGAATACCAGGTGCAGGCAGAACGGTTAAAGCGGGAAAACATCCAGGCGCAATACGATGCATTGCGGAACCAGATAGATCCGCATTTCTTCTTTAATTCCCTGAGCGTGCTCACCAATCTGGTATATAAAAGTGCAGACCTCTCTGCGGATTATATTACCCAGCTGGCCAAGATCTACCGGTATATCCTGGATAAGAAATTCGAGAACCTGGTATCCATACAAACAGAACTGGATTTCCTGGATTCCTATCTGTTCCTGATCAGCATCCGCCATCAGAACAGTATCCGCTTCACGGCAGAGATTGATGAGCATATCAAAGCGAATGGCACCATCCCTCCTGCCACCCTACAAATGCTGATTGAGAATGCCATTAAACATAACCGCTTTTCTGCGAATGATCCCCTGCTGATCCATGTAAAAAGCGACAATGGCTACCTGCTCATTTCCAACCAGGTAAGAAAGAAAAATGTGCCGGAAATATCATCGGGCATTGGCCTGGAAAATATCCGTAAACGGTACGAGCTGGCCAGTGGCAGGGTCATTGAAATTCATAAATCAGATGAAGTGTTCATCGTAAAGATCCCGGTAATAACGCCATGATGAAAGTAGTCATATTTGAAGATGAGGTACATAACTCGGAAAGGCTCATCCGCCTGTTACAGAAATGCGATCAGCAGATAGAAGTAGTGGCGGTGATCCCTTCTTTATCTGAAGGGATCAAATGGATGGACCAACGCAATGAGGTAGACCTGATGCTGATGGATATTCAGCTGTCGGACGGTAACTGTTTTGAGCTATTCAAACAGGCCAATGTAAAAACGCCTATCATCTTTACCACTGCCTACGACAACTTTGCGTTGCAGGCTTTTAAGGTGAACAGCATAGACTACCTGATGAAACCCATAGAATTGCAGGAACTTAAAAACGCCCTCAACAAATACGAACAACTTAAACCCGCACAGCACAATATTGACATTGCAAAGATCGCGGATGAATTCCTGAAGCGGGACAGTGCCCGGTTCATTGGCCGGCTCAATAACCAGCTGATCTATGTTAAGGCAAAAGATATTGCCTACCTGCAGTTTGTAAAAGGCGTTACCTACGCTACCACTTTTACCGGAGAAAAAATGCCACTGGACTATTCCCTGGACCAGATAGAAAAAATGCTGGACAGGAATACCTTCTTCCGCATCAACCGGCAATTCATTATCCATATTGATGCTATTAAGAAGATCATGTCTTATTACAATAGCAGGCTGATCCTGCAATTGCAGCCATCCGTAGATGCGGATGTAGTGATCAGCAGGGAGCGGGTGGTAGATTTCAAGAGCTGGCTGGAAGGAAGATAAAAAGCCGGCCCACAGGGGACCGGCAATTTACAACATATGTATATGGACCTAGCAACTTAATTTTTATACACCCGTACATAATCCACTTCAAATGTGGAAGAGGTGTAGGCAGGATCAATAGCACCTCCAAAAGCTCCACCCATGGCAAAGTTCAGGATCACAAAGAAATTATTATTGAAGGGTGACGCTGCTGTATTGACATAAGTGAAGAACAACTGATCGTCTACATACACTTTAATGAACGCCGGCGTCCAGTCCACCGCATATTTATGGAACTCCGTAGCCGCATTGGTGATCATTGTAGTACCGCCATCTGCATTACCTCCGGAACGGCCGGGATAATGCATCGTGCCATAGATCTTATTCAGGTTATTGCCGTTATGCTCCATGATATCTATCTCACCACAGGCAGGCCATCCAATGGTGCTCACATTATCGCCCAGCATCCAGATAGCAGGCCAGGTGCCACCACCAATAGGTAGTTTAGCCCTTGCTTCCACCCTGCCATATTTAAAAGAGAACTTTCCTTTGGTCAGCATTCTTGTAGAAGTATAAGCGCTGCCCTGGTGTGCTTCTTTCATAGCAGTGATCTTCAGCGTGCCGTTGCTGACTTCCACATTCTGTGTTCTGTTGGTATAATATTGCTTCTCCTGGTTTCCCCAGCCATTATCGCCGGTGCCCAGATCATAACCCCATTTTGCCTGATCCGGCGCGCCATTCGTATTGAATTCATCTGCCCAAACAGGATTATTGGCCACACTGATCACTACCTGAACGGATTTGGTAATAACAAGTGCGTCTTTGCTCTTGGCCGTTACCGTCACTGTATAGGTGTTATTTCCTGGTGTGGAATAAGTATAATTGATCTTACCCGTAGGCGCCGTCATATAATTCCCGTTTCCGAAATCATAATCATACGTAACGGCATTGTCCGCCGTTGCGCTGAAGGCTACCACTCCGCTGCCGTCAATGCTCACATTGGCCGTAACGACAAGATTGGATGGTGTTACCGGCACCGCAGTTTTGTTATCATTTTTTCCGCAACTGGTCATACTAATTAATAATGCCAGCATAATTCCTGTTATATTCTTCATAGTCTAAGGTATTGCGATGATTTTTACATACCAGGCGCCGGGGGCCTGTAAACAACGTAAGGTCATTTTAGTGGCAGACCTTTCCAGTACCTGGTATCTGTGTACGCCAAAATACATGCCCATGTGTCCTTTATTGGCAAACGTGATGATCTCTGTGGTGGGGCTGCCGTCGTATCCGAATGATTCTGTATAGTCAGCAGCTTTCGTGCCTGTTAAAGTAAAGTCTCCTTCACCGGTAAGGGTTGGATCGAAATCTTTGAAATACTGTTTCTGTCCAAACATATCATTGTTTGTTTTGTGGGAAAAGGTATTTCCGGTAACAGAGAAAGTATATTCATCATCATAAATACCCAATCCGGCTTTCTCATTGGGGCCGGCAGACCACCAGGCAGGAATGTTCACAGCCGCATCAGATACACCCAGGTGACCTCCTGCATCTTTATCCACTCTCCATTTCTTCGTACCGTTATTGGTAAGCATCGTCACTAAAGCAGGGTTGGGTACAAAAGCCCGGAAGATCTCTATTTCAGTGGAATTGCTGCTGGAGATCCCGGCTTTACCGGAAGCGATCACCGTAATGGTCAGCTTCTTTGTGCCGGTATGTGAGAACTTGTAAGTCCATTCATTGTTGGTGGTCAATAAGGCAGGCAGACCATCTCCGAAATCAACCTTGTAATTAATAGCATTCGTTGAAGTGGCTACCACTTTCACTGTACCCGATCCATCGCCTGTGGGATGTGTGGCATCCTTTCCTATAACGGTCACCGTTAGCTCAGGTTTGGAAGGAGTGACCAGTGGACCGAATTTCCTGTCTGCCTTCTTGCAGCTGCTAAAAACCAGCAGGACCATCAGGATCTTTATAAACGTGTTCATACTTGCGGGATTAGTTAGTTAAAATAATGTCGTCGAACAGGATGGTATAATTTGCGCTGCCATCACCTTTCGTACCATTGTCTAAAAAGAACAGGATATTCTGCAGTTTCTTGCTGTTATCCAGGATAACACCGTTAAAATCAAAGGTGAGTTCTTCCCATGCATTGGCAACAGTTGTCGCTATCTCTTTAGCTTCCTTGAAAGTATTGTCCCCACTCCTTTCCAATTGTAACGTTACTTTCAGTCCTACCCTTGTGGAATATACCTTCACTTTGAATTTCTTATTCGTAGTGAAATCAATGGGAGCGCTCATTATTATAAAATTGCCTGCCCAGGTTTCTCCTGCATTCTTTACGATCCGGCCAACAGTAGCACTGGTATTAATACCTGTACGGAAAGGATTCGGAATTACCGCCGTGCCGCTTCCGCCAAAATCTCCCCATGCATAACTCACCGTGGCCAGTTCAAAGGTCATGGGCAATGTGAGCGGATCATAGATGGTGATCTGTTTCGTGGCAATGGTTGTAGCCGCACCACCACTGAGCGCCTGCACTTTCACCGTATAAACACCTGCGTTTGTATACGTATGTGTGGCATTAGCGCCTGCAGCCAGTGTTACAGGTACTTCATTGGCTACATCCCCGAAGGACACTTTAAACCCACCGGGTGCATAAGACGCAGCAGCAGAAACGGTGATATCATGTGCATTGGTGGTAGTAGTGATCACTACATTTTCCGGCGCCCTGAACACCAGGCTCAATTGTTTGGTGGTTTCAGTGGCTTTACCGCCGATGTTCTTAGCCGCTACTTTAACCGTATAATTTCCTTCTGCATAAACATGCGTGATATTCTTACCAGGCATTACACTGGCAGGTGCTGTAGTGGCATCGCCAAAGTAAACATCATACGATACGGCGCCAGAGCCGCCGGGTGTGATAGTTACCTTGCCTGAGTTATCATTCGTGATGGCAAAGGTTATATCTCCGTCAGATGGCGGCGCCGCCGTTTCCACGAAGGAGATATCCCCGTCCTTTATTTTTGTACAGCTCACCGTAACGGCCAGCAGTAATATTAAATATTGAATTCCTTTCATAATGATTGCTTTTATTTATAACCCTCGTTTTGCTCCAGTCCGGAAGTTTCCACTTCATACTGTGGTATTGGGAATAGTTCGTTCTTATTCGCTGTGAAGTTGGTAATGATCGTAGCTGCTCTGCCTGTTCTTACGAGGTCAAAGAAACGATCACCTTCCATAGCCAGCTCAAGTCTGCGTTCATCCCAGATAGCCTGTTTTAAGGCAGCACCGGTTGCAGCTACATCATGTAACAGATCACCAAATGCACGCCTGCGTACACGGTTCAGGTAATCCTGGGCTTTGGTATCATTGGGCGCAGTAGCCCTGTTATTGGCTTCTGCTGCCAGCAGTAATACTTCTGCATACCGGATGGTCCTGTAATTATTCAGGTAGTTCAATTCCAGCTGTCCGGATGTTTCTCCTTTCCGTGGCAGGTATTTATGGTTATACAGACCAGTGTTCTTATAAGGAGCTACCTGGTAAGTAATGTTCATAGCAGGATTCGCCGTTTTATACGCTTCAATATCCAGCACTGTTACACTCTTCCTCTTATCACCGGCAGCATATGCATTGGCCAGTTCCTGCGTGGGCAGGTTAGTGCTCCATCCTGCTGAATAAG
This sequence comes from Chitinophaga sp. SYP-B3965, assembly GCF_009647655.1. Classification (GTDB taxonomy): domain Bacteria; phylum Bacteroidota; class Bacteroidia; order Chitinophagales; family Chitinophagaceae; genus Chitinophaga. Next base: position 1,956,794 of record NZ_WJFD01000001.1, read on the forward strand.
GACTGCCACCATTCAACCCTCTGATACCACACTGCTGTACAGCATAGTTACCCTGGCCTCTTGTGGCGCCGCCCCAGTTGAAATAAGGAGAGGTATTGGAATACTGGATCTCAAATACTGCTTCAGATCCGTTCTCGCCGGATTGAAGGAAGATATCGCCGAAGTTAGCTACCAGTGCAAAAGGCCCGGTCACTACATTTTCCAGCATCACTGCCGCAGCATCAAATTTGTCCTGGTAGATCAACACCTTACCCAGTAAAGCCTGTGCCGCGTATTTATTGATGCGGCCGGGTTGTGCGCTGGTAGGCGGTAATACAGCGATCGCTGCATTCAGGTCTATCTCTATTTGTTTGTAGACCTCTGCTTTGGGGCTTCTTTGCAAGGTCCGGGAATCATCTAAGTTCAACCTTCTGTCTACGAACAACGGAACATCGCCGAAGAACTTCACGAGGGTGAAATAGTAATATGCCCGGAGGAAATATACTTCGCCGTATAATGCATCTTTACCTGCAAATGTTACAACTGCGCCGGCGGGGTTCTTTTCTTTATTCTGATGCAGATAATTGGTCCTGTTGATCCCTTCATATGCAGACCTCCAGATCTCCCGCAGGGTAGAGTTGTTAGGGTTCAGGGTATAATCATCGATCTGTTGTAATGCCAGTACGTCTGATGCATTTTCTCCGCCAGCTACCGCATTATCGGAAGCAATGTCTCCAATAGGAACCGTCTGGTTCAGCCATTGAATGGGAGAATACGTACTTACTACCATGGTCCTGTAATCGCTTTCAGAGCGCAGGTAATCCAGGTCTGTTATTTTATAATCTTCATGCGGATCATAATCCACCCATTTTTTACACGAAGCGAGGGTGATGATCAGCAAGATCACAGTATATATGTTTATGTGTTTTTTCATTGTTTGCCTTTTTACAGTTTAATATCAATACCAAATGCCCAGGTCCTTGCTTGCGGATAGTTACCACGGTCAATACCTGTATCAAGTATGCCACCTGGTATTTCAGGATCGTAACCGGAGTAATTTGTAAAGGTGTAGAGGTTCTTTGCCTGTACATATACGCGTACACTACGGAAACCTGCATTCCTGAGGAGATAATTGGGTAAAGTGTAGCCTAGCTGGATGTTCTTGATCTTAGCAAAGGAACCGTCTTCCACATATCTTTCAGAAACGCGGATGTTGTTGTTGGCATCTGTAAAGGAATAACGCGGGTTCTTTGCATCGTTGGTGGTATTAGGCCCTGTCCAGCGATCTAAGATGCCGTTGAATTTATTCGTATAGTTCGCATTCCGCTCATAAGCGCTGTACACATCATTACCAATGGAGATATAGGTGAACACGTTAAAGTCGAAATTCTTGTACGTAAGACCAAGGTTCCATCCTAAGGTAAAATCAGGGAAGGGATTGCCGATCTGTGTTCTATCCAGGTCAGAGATAATGCTATCCTTATTCACATCCACAAAACGGATATCCCCTGGCTGAGCGCCTGTCTGCCTGGGCCAGTCTGCTACATCTTTAGCAGTTTGGAAAAGGCCTGCTGTTTTAAATCCATAAAAGTAACCGGGTGTAAATCCTTTCTGGAACCTCGTTACGTTATTAGACTGACCATTGAAATAACCACCGCCGGTAATAATGGCGCTGTTATCTGTGTTGGTGCCGGTCACCATGTTTTCGGAAGTGGTGAACGTGAGGGATGTATTGATGGTAACGTCTTTGGCGATCCTGTCATTATACCCCAGCGTTGCATCTATACCACTGCTTTTAGTGGAACCGATGTTAGCATTGGGTATAGCTGCGGTACCGCCATAATCAGACGGGGACGGAAGGAATAATAAACCCGAGATCTGTTTGTCGAAGTAATCAGCAGTGAGGGAAAGTTTGTCCTGGAAGAAGCTAATATCAAATCCGATATTGAATTGTGTTTGCTTTTCCCATCCTAAAGATTCATTCTTGGAAGTGGCCAATGTAGAGCCTGCTACAAATGTACCACCGAAAGTATAACCGTTGTTATTGGCGTTAGAGTATTGCGGGCCGCCTGTTTCAATACTTGGAAACTGCGGACTCACATTCTCATTACCTACGGTACCATAACTACCTCTTATTTTCAGGTAACTGATAAAGTTTGATTTGAAGAAAGGCTCACTGGAAGCCACCCAGCCTAATGAACCAGAGAAGAAATTAGCAAACTTGTTATTAGGGCCAAAGGCGTAAGAGCCATCCCTTCTTGCAGTGAAAGAAGCCAGGTATTTCTCTTTGTAATCATAATTGATCCTTCCAAAATAAGAAGCGTTCCTTCTGAAGTACTGAGAATTACCACCACCCTGTGCATTCAGGTTGGCCGCTACATCTCCTTTGGGATCACGTACCTGCATGGCCACACCATTGATGACTGTGTCCCTGAAATAAACAACGGCGGTAGAATTAGTTCCGGTAGCAGCGGTTACATCCGCAAACTCCCAGGAGTTAAAAGGAACATCCTGGCGGGAAGCATTCACCGCATTACCCCCTAATTTAGAGAAGGAGATACCGGCCACCACATCAAAAGTATGTGCCTCGCGGATCTTGAAATCATAATTGGCAAATGATTCAGACGTCCAGCTGTATGCACTGTTCTTGTATTCATTCACACTGTTATGCGCACTGGAAGCGATCTGCCCCAGTCCATTTTTGGTAGCTACTGTAGAGCCATCTGCATTCATCGTATTCTCCACATTCATAGGACCATGGAAGATCAATGGTGTGAAGTTCTTTCCGGTCACATTCCAGGTAGTGTACCCGAAACGGCTGGTCACCCGCAGGCCTTTCATGATCTCATACTGCAATTCTCCTTTACCATATAACTTAGCACCATTGGATTCATTATAGGTATTATCCAGTTTGGTGAGCGGGTTGAAGATCTCGGACAGCAAGAGATTACTGTAACCATATCTGCCCACGGTATTAGGGACCGTATTTAATACAGTTACGGTAGGGTCATAGTTGAGCGCGCTGCCAATGATAGCGTTGAAGGAGTTTTCCTGTACCCCTTGCGCCCTGATATTCACATAACTCGTATTCACAATGAACTTTAACCGGGGAGTAAGGTCTATGGTAAAATTACCTGTTGCATTGGTGCGGTTGAAGTTAGACTTGCTACCTCCTCCTACTATTCCATCCTGCCCCAGGTATCCGCCTGAAACAAAATAAGAGATCTTGTCGCTGCCACCTCTTGCACCTACATTATAGGACTGGATAGGCGCCTGGTGGAAAATCTCTTTCTGCCAGTTGGTGCCCACGCCCAGTTTGGAAAGGTCAGGGAAGATGATATTCCCGCCGGCAGCCACACTGCCTTCATTGATAATAGCACCATATTCTGAAGCATTTAAAACACCAATGGTATTCTGTACTTCCTGTATCCCATAATTTGCATTAAGGGTGATCTCCGGCCTTTGATTCTTGCGGCCACCTTTAGTGGTCACTACAATTACACCATTACCTCCTTTCACACCATATATAGCGGTAGTGGCTGCATCTTTTAATACGTTGATGGATTCAATGTCTGTAGAAGGGATCGCGTTCAGATCGTCCAGCGTTTGCGGAACACCATCTACGATCACAATAGGGTCTGTTCCCACGAAGGAAGGTATCCCCCTGATCAGCACTGTTGGTTTTGAACCGGGCGAACCGTTTTGAATAACACTCACACCGGCTGCTCTTCCCTGTAAAGCTTCTTCTACCCTGGTAGGTCTCAGCTTCTCAATATCTGCACCCTTAATAGTAGAAATAGCGCCGGACACTTTGGTTACCTTCTGGGTACCATATCCTACTACCACTACCTCACTGAGGCTTTTAGACTCAGATTGCAGTTTGATCTGCAGCGGTGCACCTGTAATCGGCACTTCCTGGTCTGCAAAGGTGAGGGCAGTTACTGTCAGGAACTTCTCATCAGGAGAAACAGAGATACTGAATTCCCCTTTTGTATTCGTGATAGTCCCTCCTTTTGTAATACGGGCATAGATAGATACACCAGGGATGGGCAGCCCCAGGTCGTCTGTTACCTTCCCGGTAACGGGCTTGTTTTGGGCCCATGACTCATAGGTAAGCAATAGCATGGATAGAAGAAAAATGCTGCGAAGAATTTTTTTCATACGTGAATTTTGGTTTGACGTGAATGGGTACTTTTGGTTGACCGGTGGAATCTTAGAACGCTCTAAAATTACATTATCCATTCAGGCAGGGCTTGTTTTGGGGTACATCTCCACTACATCAAATTTCATCAACACGTTGATTGTCAATAAATATAAAATACATCATTACTACATCACCCGAAATAATATCTTTAGTTAATGATATCTTTAGTCAATGAGAACCCCACTGATCATTTTATTCCACCTATGGGTAATTGCTTCATTCGGGCAGAACACGATCGGTCTGCCCAAGATCATCAATTACAGTAAAACAGATTTCCAGGCTGGTACTCAAACCTGGGATATCAAACAGGATAGCCGGGGCATTATGTACTTCGCCAATAACGAAGGCATGCTCACGTATGATGGCAGTCACTGGAAAGTATATCCCCTTCCCAACAGGACTATTGTAAGAGCCTTAGCCATTGATGGGGATGACAGGATCTATGTGGGTGCGCAGGATGAGATCGGCTTTTTTGTTTCCGGCCCTAACGGCAATCTCGAGTACACTTCCTTAAAAAACCTGATCCCCAAGCAGCAGAATAAGTTTGCAGATATATGGCGGATAGAGGTATTTAAAGAGTCTGTATTTTTCCTGGCATCGGACCGTATACTTGAACTGAGGAATAACAGCATCAAGGTATACAGCACCACCAGCGAGTGGATCTTCCTGAAAAAGGTGGGAGACCGGCTTTTTGCACAGGATAAAAGTAATGGCCTGCTGCTCTTTTCAAACAATGAATGGTCCCCCGTTCTGCATAACAAACAATTTGACAATATTATTATATCCGGACTGATACCTGTTGGTAATGACAGCATCCTCATCACCACTCAGTGCAGGGGCTTGTATATCCTGCATGATAACACTGTCACTCAAACTAAAGCGCATGTACTCCCGGAAAGCTGCACCTATGTATCTGCTAAAATAAATGCAAAGGAGTTCGTGGCAGGCACTACTTCTGATGGCTGCCTCGTAATGGATTTTAATGGCAGGATCGTACAGAAGCTTTCCCGCACGGAGGGTTTGCAGAATAATAATGTGCTTTGCGTGTTCCTGGACAAAGACAATAATCTCTGGGCCGGGCTAAAGAACGGCATCAGTTTCATCGCTTACAATGCAGCGATAAAATATATCAGCCCCAGCAAAATAAATGAACTCTCCGGTTACTCCACCCGGATCTACAATAACCAGCTGTATGTAGCTACTTCAGATGGTGCTTATTATGTACCGCTCTCACAAACCACCGGAGACCTCAGTTTTTCCATGGGAGATTTCAACCGGGTGAAGAACAGTGCAGGAGAAGTATGGCGCCTGGATGAAGTGAACCGGCAGATCCTCATGGGGCAACATAGCGGCAGTTTTGTGATCCAGGACAATACCAGTATTCCACTGGCACGTGGAGCCGGCGCCTGGATCTTTGTTCCCACTTCTTTCGTATTTCCGGCCAGCCATATACTGGTGGGTACTTATAACGGTCTCAACCTGCTGGACTTTTCTCAGAACAAATTCCTGTTTGCAGAAAAGCTGGAAGGTTTGCAGGAGTCCCTGCGGTTCCTGGCCATTGATAACAATAATACGATATGGGGTTCTCATCCTTACAGAGGTGTATACAAACTGCAACTATCACCGGACAATAAAAAGATTTCCTCTAAGTTGTACACTGACAGTGCCGGCCTTCCCTCCGCTTTAGGGAACTATGTGTTCAAGATCAAGAACAGGGTTGTTTTTGGTACGATGTCTGGTGTGTATGAGTTTGATGTGCAAACAGAGCGGTTTGTAAAATCTTCTTTCCTCACGCCGGTATTTGGGGATATGGAGATACGTTACCTCACCGAAGATGCTGCAGGTAATATCTGGTTTTGCAGTGGCAAGAAAATAGGTGTGGTAAATTATTTCAGTGCCCGGGAAGAGAAACCTTTTGCTATTACCTGGTTCCCTGAATTGAACGGTCAGATCCTGCTGGGATTTGAGAACATCTATCCTTTCAACAAAGAGAATGTGTTCATTGGTTCTGAAAAGGGGATGATCCATCTTAACTATGAAAAGTATACGGCCAATAAAACGGTTATTAAAGTATTACTCGGGCAGGTAAAAGCGTTTGGCAGGTCAGACAGTATCATCTTCGGCGGGCATTACCAGCCGGAAGCCACACAGGAGGTTTTGCAACTTCCCAAGAGTTACAACTCTTTCCATTTTGAATATAGCACCCCCTCCTATGGTCTTCAAAATAATATAGAATACAGTTATCAGCTGGAAGGTTATGATCCTAAATGGTCTGCATGGTCTTCCAGGACGGAAAAGGATTACACTAACCTGCCGGATGGGGAATATACCTTTAACATCAAGGCGCACGACAACCTTGGTCATGAGTCAGATACGATCTCTTACGCTTTCATTGTGAAGCCTGCATGGTATAAAACTATCTGGGCCTATATGGTGTATGCTCTCCTGTTCCTGCTGCTGCTCTATGTGCTGGATAAATGGGGCAAGCGCAACCTGCACCTGCAGCAGATGAAATTTGATGAAGAACAGAAACGCCTGAAATATATTCATCAGCTGGAACTGGATAAGAACGAAAAAGAGATCATTACCCTGCAGAATGAGAAATTGGCCAATGAGATCAACTTTAAGAACAAAGCGCTCGCGGATGCTTCCCTGCATCTGGTGGAGAGAGGAGATGCATTGGGCAAAGTGAAAGACATCCTGCAAACGCTTTATAAAAAGACGGGGAATAATAACGATATCAAGAGTGCGTTGCTGCTGCTGAACGATGCGGAAAAGAACAATGATAACTGGGATCAGTTTGCTTCTCATTTTGATGAGATCAATAATAACTTCCTGAATAAATTGAAAATAAAATACCCGCTGTTATCCAGTACTGACCTGAAAGTTTGCGCTTATTTACAATTGCAGTTGTCTTCCAAAGAGATTGCGCAGTTAATGGCTATTTCAGTGAGGGGTGTGGAGATCAGGCGGTATAGGTTGAGGAAGAAGTTACATTTACCTACGGAGCAGACGTTGAATGATTTTTTAAATACGGTGTAGAGTGTTTGACGGATGTTAGCACATAAAAAAATGAAGCCCTTAAAAAGGGCTTCATGATCAATAAACAATTTACTTTCCCGTCTTCTCAAACTCCACCCGCCTGTTCTTCGCTTTCCCTTCTGGTGTTGTATTTTCCGCTACCGGCGCTCCGGCGCCTTTACCATCTGCACGGATACGTTCTGCGGGGATATTGTAGGTTTCCGTTAACATCGTCTTAACCGCCGTGGCACGTTTCAGGGACAAAACATCGTTCACCGTTTTGGAACCATCACTATCCGTATGCCCCGTGATCTTTACATTAAATGAAGGGTCAGACTGCAGCGCCGTACCGATCTCTTTGATCACCCCAAAGGAAGAAGGCCGGATCACATCAGAATTCACATCGAACGTGATGCCCGTTGTGCTGAACTTTCCTTCCGTAAGCAGCTTGGAACGTACATCCGGACTACCACCTGCCAGCTTCAGGTTGGAGAGGTAAAAACCTAACTGGTCTTCTTTATAATTGGAACCACCCACGGAAATGGCCAATTGATTAAAGGTGCTTTCCACAATGCGTGGCATGTCATAGATCTTCTGTTCATTGATCCACATGCGGAAACGTGTTTTCTGTATGCTGATGGCCACATGAAAAGCTTTGCCATAATTCTCTTCTATTATTTTAGCCTGCTGTGCATTCGTTCTGAAGGTTTCCGCACCTTTTGCATGTGTTCTGAGCACCGTTCGGGTGTTGTTCCCCTCACCCAATGCCAGCTGCACTGCCAGGGCACTGTTGTCATGCAGTTTTCTGAATACACTGTTGCCCACAGGAGATTCTTCCCCGCTGTTAAAAAGCGTAAAGTAAATTTCCGGGTACAGGTAACCTGTATTATGCATTTCCAGGATCATGTCAAATTCAATGGTATGATCTTCCGGCAGCATCTTTTTATTAGGTGTGAGATAAGTGCCCTGCTGGAAAAGTTTAAGCCATTTCGTGCCGTCTTTCATGGCCACTACTTCCCCTTTATTATTTGTATTCCAGTGCATGGCAAATTCCCCCAGCACATCCTGGGAAAAATCTTCAGAGAGCAGCAACTGCTCTCCTGCCACAAAATCAAATTTGGAATACGTTTCCATTTTGGGGGCCGAAGCCGGGGAAACAGTCGGAGAAGGAGAAGCCGAAGCAGCTGGTTTTTCTTCTTTTTTGGCACCGTTCAGTACTTTATCAGAAGCATCATTCACTGTTTTTTCCACCGCATTACCGGCTTTATTGGTAGCAGCCTGTTCAGCTTTATTTGCCATTTTTTTCAGAAAACCGCCCTGGGCATTGGCGTTAACAACAATTGTGATCATACATGCGATCATGGGGAATAGCTTCATGGGGTAAATGTTTCCGCAAAGCTACCTTGGGTCAGCTCAGCTGGCAATCCGTAGATGTATGAAATGAAGGAATGGCAGGCTGAAATGACTAAATAATCAAAAATTACGCCCAAATTGGGGAAAACATCCACAATTATCCCCCTTTTTTAATACCGGTACACCATTTGCTGCTTACCTTTATCAATCAAATACCCGAGATTGTAATAATGACTAAATGCAGCTAATGGAACCTAATGAACAACCGGAGAAGCCCTTCATCTCTAAAGGTGCAGATGACTTTTTCATCAATGTGTACGAGATATTCCGGTTCATCGCCAGGTTCTTCCGGGAGGCATTACGCCGCCCGTGGGAAGTAAAAGAGTTTATCCATCAGTGTTATATGATCGGGTACAAGTCCCTGGCATTGATCAGCCTTACCGGTTTTATCACCGGCCTGGTATTTACCAAGCAGTCCCGCCCCTCGCTGGCGGAGTTTGGTGCTACCTCCTGGCTGCCCTCCCTTATCTCCATTGCCGTGGTAAGGGCACTGGCGCCACTGGTAACCGCCCTGATCTGTGCCGGTAAAGTAGGCTCCAGTATTGGTGCGGAACTCGCTTCCATGAAAGTGACCGAACAGGTAGATGCCATGGAGGTATCTGCCATCAACCCGTTTAAGTACCTCGTGGTAACCCGCGTGCTGGCCACCACCGTCTGCATCCCGCTGCTGATGTGTTACACTGCAGTCGTAGGCCTCGCAGGCTCTTACCTGGATGTACACCTTAATGAGCAAACCAGCCTGATCGCTTTCATACAGAAGGCCTTCGTGAACATATCGTTCCTGGACCTCGGTGCTTCCCTTTTTAAATCCACCGTTTTTGGATTCACCATTGGCATAGTAAGTGCCTATTTAGGTTACAATGCCTCCCAGGGAACACAGGGTGTGGGAAAAGCTGCCAATGTTTCAGTGGTAGTGTCCATGTTCCTGATCTTTATCGAAGAAATTGTCATTGTTCAAATTGTTAATTCGATCCGTTAAATAATTATGAAACCATTCACGCCTGAAATAGATTTTGATAACACCGTGATCTCCATCAGAGGCCTCTACAAGTCCTTTGGCAGCAATCACGTATTGCGGGGTGTGGATCTGGATGTGCACAAGGGGGAAAATGTGGTAGTACTCGGTCGCTCCGGTACCGGTAAATCCGTATTGATCAAGATCATTGCAGGATTACTGAAACCCGATGCAGGTACCGTAAATGTACTGGGCCTGGAAGTGGAACACCTGGATAATCAATCCCTGCGGGAATTGCGCATGAAAGTAGGTTTCTGTTTCCAGAACGGTGCGCTCTATGATAGTATGACGGTAGGAGAAAACCTTGCCTTCCCCATCATCAGGAACCAGCCGAAAGTAAGATCTGCACAACGGGCCAAACTGGTGGATGTGGTACTCGATGCCGTAGGGCTTTCCAATACCATAGACCAGATGCCTTCAGAACTTTCCGGCGGACAAAGGAAACGTATCGGCATCGCCCGCACCCTTATCCTCCGCCCGGACATCATGTTGTATGATGAACCCACTGCCGGACTGGATCCCATCACCTGTACAGAGATCAATAATCTTATCAACGAAGTGCAACGCCGGTTCAATACCAGCTCTATTATAATTACACACGACCTCACCTGCGCCAAAGTAACCGGTGATAACATCGCCGTGATGAAAGAAGGACAATTCATCAGGCAGGGAAATTTTGACACCGTCTTCGCCACCGGCGACGACCTGATCAAAGAATTTTATGACTATAATTTTATTCAATAAGCTATGAAAGATAAGAGCACTAAAAGAACCGTGATCGTTGGCATATTTATCCTCCTCGGGGTGATCATCTTTGCCGTAGGCATACTCACCCTGGGTGGGCAACGTAAATCCTTCGTTTCGTCGATTAAGGTGAAAGCCATCTTTCATGACATCGGTGGTCTGGCAAAAGGTGATAACGTCTGGTATTCCGGTGTGAAGGTAGGCACCATCAAAAGCATCACCTTCCTCAATCATAGTGAGATAGAGGTATTGATGAACATAGAAACAGCTTCCCGCCAGTTCATTCATAAAGATGTAAAAGCCAAACTCAGTTCAGATGGATTGGTAGGTAATAAGATCATAGCCCTCACAGGCGGCACCGCTACGGTTCCTGCTATCGAGGATGGAGATATCGTTACCGTGGAAGTAGCTGTGAGCACAGAAGAGATCATGAATACCCTGCAGGTGAATAACAAAAGCCTGGTAGAGATAACAGGCAACCTCAAGGCCATCACCGGCAAGATCATGAAGGGAGAAGGTTCCATTGGTAAACTGATCAATGATGAAGCTATCTATAATGATCTGCAGGGCACCATGGCCACGCTTCGTAAAACTGCGGCCAACACGCAGATACTCACAGAAGGCCTCGCAGAATACAGCGCCAAACTGCATTCCAAAGGAACATTGGCCAATGACCTTGTATCAGATACGGTAGTGTTCCACAAGCTCCGCGCTACTATTTCACAAATGGAAACCATCGCACAGGGTGTGGATAGCGTAGTACTCAACCTCCGTGATGCTACTACTGGCGTGAAAGAAAACCTCCGCAGCGAAAACAGCCCGGCAGGTGTATTGCTGAATGATGAAAAGACCGCACAGGCCCTGAAGCAAACCATCTCCAACCTGCAAAGCGGTACTGAGAAACTGGATGAGAACATGGAGGCGCTGCAGAGCAATTTCTTATTAAGAGGTTTCTTCCGCAAGAAAGCAAAGCGTGAGAAGAAGGAAGCCGAACAGGCAGCACAGAAAAAAGATTAGTTAGTCAGCTTTTATATATCATTCAGCCGCCGTTGTGTCACTCACTTCGGCGGCTGAATAATTTTAGGCAAAGGGGTAAAGAACACTTTTTCTTATTCATGATGGCCGGCTGCAGATTCATCATTATCTTTTTTAATCTCAAGATCCTTAGCAGGGGAAGTAGTACCATCAATATTCTTGGGCTTGCTAAGTTTATCGGCACATGCCCGCTCTACTGATAGCGGGAGTGTTTTAAATTGTACAACCAGCTTTATACGTATTCTGTTTAAGCGTCTTCGCTTCCAATCAGCTCTCTTTTGATTAGAGATGATTATCTTTTGTATCATGCTAACCAAAGTAACAATAAAATAATAGAGCCCCGGATTAGGCTGCTCACTAATAAATTCAAGTAGTATAGAGCTGATTACAGTTAAGCAGGTAAAGATCGTTTTCAGTCCTTCCATATTTAAAAAAATCCTTCGTGCCCTCGCTTCTTTTCTATAAATTTTATTCCTATTCATGATTTACGCTTTAACCAAAGACGCCTGCAATTGAAAATTATACTAGGTATCAAATGTTACCAATGCGTTAAGTAAAAAACATCAATTTGTTAACTATTTAGAGCAAAAATCAATAAATTAACAAAAACAACTGCTCGTTAATAGGCTAAGTAGCTATTAATCATAGGTATAATAGAATTACTAAGGAATATATTTGCATCTAATTAACAAAAAGCACCCCCAGGAATTGAAGCATTTTGCGCCATGAATACGGTACTCTGTACATCAGAATCTGCACATCCGGTAAATTCTTAAAATAGAAAACCCACGTCATACGTGGGTTTCCTCCTATTCATGGAGTCATTTTGTGATGAGTGCGCAATTGAACCAAAATTCACATCGGGATCTGTAACGCATCTTTGAAAGCACTTTTATTACCTTGCCTCAATCGTTGAGGAATAAGTGAGTCGTTCATAATAAAGAGTCGGTTAGCTAAACACCATATTACAAATGCCACCTCTTGGCTGACCTTTACCATTCGTTACTAATAACCTTGGAACTAATCCAGTATTATTTCTCTAAGTTGTATTTCCATAAGCAACAACTACTTCTTCATCCACTTTCCCTTCCACACCTGCAATAACCCAATTGCCAGCAGCATAATCCCCCTATCATAAATGTTCACATTAAATTCAGTGCCAGACACTTCTACATCTTCCGCAGGCAGATAAATGATGAAGGGAGCTATAACATTTTATAAATTAAATAAACCAAACAGTTTATTTAATTTCGAATCAACTAACTAATTATCAATAATTTATATTAAAAAAAAGTACAACAATTACATCATTAGCACCGCAAACAGCATGGGTTAAACTCAGGCCACTATTATTAACAATAGGTCCATTTGGCATAGTAATAGTTTCTTGGGGCAATCTCAGATAAAGCCAGCAGGTCTTGATTTACCCACAGTAATTTTTCGAGCCTTAGAAGGGAAGTAATGCCCGCTTTTATAATTTAATTGTCCGCATCTCTGATAGTCTCAAAAAAAAGAAAACCCACGTTATACGTGGGTTTTCTGCTATACATCTTCTTCAAAAATTCATCAATAGGGCAAATTCGATCTGCATAGATTAAAGACGCGTATTTACTCTTTTTTCTACTACTCTGATTTTCCCTTTTCAAAATTTCTCCTTAAAAACTGCAACAACCCAATTGCCAGTAGCATAACAAACACCCCTACCCACTGCACCCAGCCCACCGGCTCCTGCAATACGATATGAGAACAGATCACCGCTACCGGTAACTCCGCCGTCATTACAATGGCACTGATCCCTGCTCCTACTTTGGGTATCCCCTTTGCAAAAAGAACAGGCGGAATGATGGTACCGAATAAAGAAAGGAACAAAGCCCATTTCAATATGCCCGCATCGAAATGATTACTCACCACCAGTTGATGGGCATTCACGATAAAGATGCTCAGTGTGGAACCCAGCATAATGATCGTGCTCTTCTTCAGCGTGGCCATCTGCTGCCCTGTTCTGCTGTTGGCTACAATGAACCCCGCATAACAGAAAGCAGATGCTAAAGCATACAATACGCCTTTCAGAGAAATCTCCAACGCAGGGTTGGTGATGATTCCGCTGGCCATGATGGTCCCTGCCAGGATCAGCAGGGTTACAAACCCCTGCACCCAGCCAGGCTGCTTTTTAAAGAGCACCCAATCCAGCAATATGCCCATCCAGGTACATTGCATCAGGAGCACAATAGACAGGGACGCTGGTATGTACACCACGGAAACATAATAGAAAAAAGTAGTCAGCCCGATGGTTACGCCTGTAAACAAAACCGGCAAGCCTCCTTTAAAGCCCTTTTCCCGGCTAAAAAGGAATTGCAGCAAACCAAGCACTATTAAACCCATAAACGCCTGTGAAAGGGAGATCTCAGCGGCAGAATAGCCTTCCCGGTAAGCTAATTTTACAAATGTAGAAAGGATGCCAAAGCTGCAAGCCCCGGCAAAAACCATGAATATATACCTGGTCATTATTTTCGCTAATAAAATAAGTGATACATCAATTTTTCAGACAAATTGGTGCAGGCGAAAACAACCAGGGTCTTATGACTCGGTGAATGATCCGTTAATGAGAAGGAGATCGCTGGTTATTTTGCGTGCAAAACAACCACTGGAGGAGGTGTACTGGAATATTGGAGGTACATATAGTTTCAGGTATTTACTGCAAAATAGTAATTGTTAATGAGAAACGAAAAAATAAAGGAATAACCTGATTTTCATCTAAAATTCATAGCTTTATACACGTTTTCCACGTATTTCCTAATACCGATACCGCACCTCCTGAAATAAGTTCTATTAAACTGATCAATTAATCCCAATTGAAATGAAAAGACTTTTACTTTTCTTATGCCTGTTGTGCGCAGGTGAGTTTTGTCTGGCGCAAAACTGCAACACTCCACTTCGTATTGTCGTGCTCGGATCTTCTACCGCCTGGGGGAACGGAGTACCTGTGCGGGACAGCGCCTGGACCTTCCATTACCGCAAACACCTCAAGGCCACTCATAATACCGCAGACACGGTGTACATCCTCGCCATCGGCGGACATACCACCCATAACATACAAGCTACCGGCACGGCTCCCTATACAGTTAGTGGCGTCACCTTCACAGTAGATCCTAACAATAATATCACCAAAGCCATTTCGCTGGCCCCGCATGCTATTATCGTGAACATCCCTTCAGAAGACGAAGCACGTAACTTCCCTTTGTCTGTACAGATAGCCAACCTGCTTAAACTAAAGCAACTGGCCGCACAGAATAACATCCCGTTATGGGTTACCACCACACAGCCGCGCAGCAACCTGGGCAATGCCGCAGCACTCCGGCTGAAACAGATGAAAGACAGCATCCAATTGTATTTTGGCGATAAAGCCATCGACTTCTGGACCACCGTAGCCACCGCAACAGGACAAATAGAAGCCGCCTACGCCAACGGGGACGGGCTGCACCTGAACTCCGCGGGGCAACGCATACTTTTCACCCGTGTGGCAGATAAAAACATTCCACAGGCATTGTGCCAGCCAGCGCCGGTTACGCCGTTCCAACTAACCAGCTTTACCGTGAGCCGTTTTGAAGATAAACTCAGACTTAACTGGCGCACCAATACAGAAACAAACACCCTCCGCTTCATCATAGAACGAAGTACAGACTCCATCAACTGGAGTAACATCGGCAATCAAAATGCCGCAGGTAACTCCGCCGTTCCAAGGGATTATGTATTCACAGATAACACCGTACATACATCCGCCAGGTATTACCGGCTCAACATGGAAGATGCGGCCAATGTACATTACTACACACCCGGCGTAAAAGCGATGCCGGATACGATCTATCATACGCCTTTCAGATTGAACTCCTTTACCATCAGCCTGGTAGCCGGCAAGTTAAAGCTGGACTGGAGCACACTGCTGGAAAGCAACACGGTTCGTTTTAATATTGAACGCAGCACCAATGCCCAGAACTGGGTGAACGTCGGGAATGTGGACGCTGCCGGCACTGCTACCAGCCCAAGGAGTTACTCCTTCACCGATAATAACCCTGCAGCCAACCAGCTGTATTATTATCGTTTGAATATGCAAGCCAGTGAAAACAGGAATTTCCTCAGCAACACAGTATCCGGCACATCACCCGGCGTACCGCAAAACTGCAACGCGCCAATAAGGGTAGTACTTCTTGGCTCTTCCACTGCATGGGGCAATGGCCTGGCCAGCAGGGACAGTGCCTGGGCATTCAGATATCAACGCTGGCTCAAAGCCAATCACAACGCACAGGATACGGTGATCAACCTGGCCAATGGCAGTACCAATACCCATACCATACAGCCAGACGGCACGCCTTCTTATACGGTTTCCGGCCTCACCTTCACCGTGGATCCCAACAGTAATATCAGCAGGGCGGTTGCATTGAATGCAGATGTGATCATCATCAATATGCCTACTAATGATGAAGCACGCAACTTCCCCCTGACGCAATCAAGGGATAATTATCTCGTACTGAAAGCATTTGCCGCACAGCATAATATTCCGTTGTGGGTAACTACCACCCAGCCGAGAGGTAACCTGGGTGTGGCTGCAGGCGTAAGACTGCGTCAGTTCAGGGATACTACCATCAAGTATTTCGGCAGCAGGGCCATCGACTTCT
The DNA here is from genome assembly GCF_009647655.1 of Chitinophaga sp. SYP-B3965. GTDB lineage: Bacteria > Bacteroidota > Bacteroidia > Chitinophagales > Chitinophagaceae > Chitinophaga. Next base: position 1,972,878 of record NZ_WJFD01000001.1, read on the forward strand.
TCACCGGCCTGGATAGCAGCAACAATAACATCAAAGCCATCTATAACAGTGGTGACGATGTGCATTTCAATCCTGCAGGGCATAAGATCCTCTTCGACAGAGTGGTGGCCAAAGGCATTCCGGATACTTTATGTGCCAATAGTAACGCACCACAGGGTTTGGCACGTGCCATCGTGTATGGTAACGATGTGGCGGAAGAAACCGGTTTATTCATTGCTCCCAACCCCGCCAGCAGGATCGTAACCATCCCTGGTGTTGCTGGTAAGGAATTTATGCTGGATGTGTTTAATGCACAGGGTGTAAAAGTATTGTCCGTGCAAAGAGCTAGTACCAACAGACTGGATGTAAGTCAGTGGCGCAATGGCATCTACTTTATCATTATCGATAATAAACACCGGTACAAACTGGTGAAGATATAAGCAAACAAAAAGGCCTCAGCACAAACTGAGGCCTTTTTTTATTCTGCCATATCTTGTTTTCGCCAAACGATCTCTTCCTTTAATAACCTGTTCACATCGATCTTAGGCCCATCCAGTAAGAACACTTTCGTTTCATATTCCCGGGCCAGGTTATTCCGGATCATTCCTACCACTTCCACCCTGTCGAAAAAGATCTTTTCTCTTTTTCTCTCAGGATCCCTGTCCCCGGTATCTTTTATCAGTATTACGTGATGGATAGGGGCATCCAGTTTGAACCAGTTGATATAATCCGCATTAAAAGAAACTGCCTGCAGCCCTTTTACTTTTGTATAGTAATTGATAGCGCCCGCCTGGCCATAGTTATCCGTAAGGATAATGGTATTGGCTTTATCAGGGATAGCCGTATACATGGAATCCACAATGCCTGCCAGTTCTTTCCAACCCTGCATATCCGCAAAATCCTGCGGCAGATCATGGTTCTTGCCATCCTCCCATCTTAAGATGCCAAACGGTGCAAAACGCTCTTTTTTAGACACCATCTTTTGTGGGGAATACAACGGGAACGTAAGGGGAATGGCCGGCAGATAAAGCAGCACGATGAATACCGGCAGAGCTATCCTCATCCATCTTTTCGTAAAAACGGCTGCTATATATGCACTGCCCACTGCCAGCAGTACAGGATATAATCCTACGGAGTAATAACTCTTTGCTTTAAAATAAAGAAAGAGCCCGATCGTAAAAACATAGGTTAATCCTATCCAGCGGTATGGACGGAAAGGCCTGTAAAAGATGAATGCAACAATAGCCCCCAATATGATCAGTACGTCACAAATAACAAACAACAACTGGCTTTTCATGAAATCTAAACGGCTCACATTCACCAGTTGCCGCTCTGCCAGTTCGTTCATGTGATGTACTACCGGGAAATGGTTTTGAAACTGCCAGATGATATTCGGAGAAATGATCACCAGTGCCAGCAACACCGCCAGGTAGAGATGTTTATTCGCAAAGATCTTTCGTTGCGGTGTAATGAGCAAAGCTGGCACCAATCCCATGATGAGGAAAAGGATACTGTATTTATTCAGGAAACCTACAGCAACACAAACCGCCGCTAAATACAGGTACTTTGGCTTTTCGTAGTTGAAGTAACAGATCAGGAAATAAAATAAAGCCGTCCAGGAGAAGATATCAAAAGCATTGGGCTGAAATAACATATCCAGCCGCTGAATCGCGGAACACATGACAGCCAGGGCCACCAGGAATTTGGCATAGAGGTTACCTTTCAGTTCCCCTACGATCAGCCAGGAGAAGATCAAAGTACCGCATCCTATGAAAGCAGGGATCAGCCTAACCCATATTTCACCATTCCCCAGCAACCTGATCAGCCAGGCAAAGAGGGAAGTAACAGGCGGTACGGATAAGTAACCCGGCGCCAGATGGCCACCCTGATCCAGGTGCAGGAATTCATCCCGGTGCAGCTCGTATACAGGATTTCTGAAAACAAAAACTAGGATCAGTTTTAGCAGGATAAAACTAAACAGGATATAGATCTCGGCTTTGGGTTTATGCATATGTTAGCTTAATGGTACTTTAATATACGGCAGAATTATTAACCCTCCGTTTTTTCGATTAAATTGGCGCTCTAACAATCAGGACATTCATGAAATCGCTATCCACGCTACTGCTCATTTTAGCATCCTTTAGCACATTTGCACAATTTAAAAACCCGGTATTCGATCATGATTTCCCTGATCCGAACCTCATACAGGGAAAAGATGGTTATTACTATGCCTATTCCACACAGGTGAACTGGAAGCGGGATAGCTTAGGCGGCCCTTATATCATTCCTATTATCCGTTCAAAAGACCTGGTGAACTGGCAATTCGTTGCACCTGCACTCGCTCAAAAACCAACCTGGAAAACAGCAGGTGGCATATGGGCGCCGGATGCGGCGGAATATAAAGGGAAGTATTATCTCTATTATTCCTTTTCCACCTGGGGCGATCCCGATCCAGGTATAGGACTGGCCATCAGCGATAAACCGGAAGGACCCTTTACTGATAAAGGCAAACTATTCCTGAGTAAAGAAATAGGCGTGGCCAATTCCATCGATGCTTTCTTCTTTGACGACAAAGGCAAACCTTATCTTTTCTGGGGAAGTTTCCATGGCATCTACGGTGTGCCTTTGTCTGATGATGGTACTGCCATTAAAGGAGACACTTTCCGCATTGCCGGTAATGCTTACGAAGCCACTTACATTTACAAGCGCAAGGGATACTACTATTTCATCGGTTCTGTAGGCACCTGCTGCGAAGGCGCTAAAAGCCGTTATCATTTAAAAGTAGGCAGAGCTAAGTCCATCAAAGGCCCTTACCTGGATCAATCCGGCAAACCTTTGTTAAACAACGGTGGTACATTACTGCTGGAAGGCAATAAAGGAGAAGAAGGATTTGCAGGGCCGGGGCACAACGGCGATATCATCACAGATAAAGCCGGGGACACGTGGCTGTTATATCATGGATTCAGAAAAGAGAATGATAAAAAGGGCAGGGTAATGCTGCTGGATAAGATCACCTGGGAAAACGACTGGCCGGTGATGAAAGCAGCCGTACCGGGACTGGAAATACAAAAGGCACCGGTATTTTAGGTTTGTCGCATTATCCCTAAAAGTTGGCAGATTCAGCCATGTTTTTAGATGTTGAATTGATTTACATTTAAGTTCTAAAACTAATTATCATGGCAAGAGTTAATCCTTACTTAGCATTCGATGGCAACTGCGAAGAAGCTTTCAACTTCTACAAGTCTGTATTTGGTGGTGAATTCTTAGGTGGAATTTCAAGATTCGGCGATATGCCCTCTGAGCACTATTCTCCCGGACAGGAAAAACATGTGATGCATGTAATGTTACCGATCGGGGATGGCACTTCTCTTATGGGCAGCGATACGCCCGGGCCGGAAGCTGCCGGAAAAGATCATAACATCTCTATTGCGGTATCACCGGATAGCGAGGAAAGTGCCAGAGAGATCTTTAAGGGCTTATCCGCAGGCGGAACGGTGATCATGCCAATAGACCAGGCGCCATGGGGAGCACTTTTCGGAATGCTCACAGATAAGTATGGATTTAAGTGGATGGTTAATTACGACGCCAACAGTAAATAATCTTAATCTTCCCCCTGTCATGAACTGTGCAGAAGGCTTTATCAAGGCCTTTCGCACAGTTCATTTTTATTTACGTTAATCGAAAAGCATTATATTTGATTTAAAGTGCCCTCTTGTTATATTAATATATTCTAATATTAACCGATACCCCTTATTCCGTTTGCATTTTTTGGCCCCAGATTAGCGTTATGCCTGAAAGAAAGGAAATATTATTATTCGTTCATTCCAGTATTGAACTGCCGAATGTAAAAAATGAATTAATTGCCATCAGGGATAGATCACCTGTATCCGGCAAGGTGGAAGTGCGGGAAAACGGCGCTACCAACTTTGATGCGCTGGACAAAGCATTAAGGAATCCCTATGACCAGGACTGGATGACCATGCTGCATTACGCTGGACATTCTTTTAAAGATGGCATCATCGTAGAAGAGAATGGTCAGCATAAGGTACTGGGGGTAGATGCACTGAAGGTAATGATCAAAGCGCATAAGGTTTTTCGCTTTGTATTCCTGAACAGCTGCAATGCTGCTAATATTGCCACACAGTTCCTTGAAGCCGGCGTTCCATTTGTAGTAGGTACAACCAGTGAGGTGAAGGATACGGATGCGCTCCTGATAGCGACAAAATTCTATGATTACCTTAGCCAATCGCCCTGTAGTATCCCTAATGCATTTAAACTCACTAACGAATATTTCATTGCACATAAAAACGATCTTTCAGTGCTGCTGAAAGATCTGTTTGGTTCATTCAGCGACGACCTCACCGGTGATAACGGATGCCGTACTTTAAAACTCAAAGGCCAGAGCAAAGAAAACGATTACCCATGGAAACTGTACATCCGGGAAGATGTAGCTGCTGCATTACAAAAAGCGGCAGCAGCAAGAAGTGCGGAAGAGCATAAATTACTGGAAAGAACAAATGAATGGACACTTGTTCCGCAATACAAAATTGAACTAAGCAATGATCTGAATAGTGATTACCAGCATAAGATCCTTTGCCTCTACACAAAAAAATCTGAGAAATATTATACCGCTTTCAAGAATTGTTTTTCAACACCCGGCCAGAAACATATCCTGATCCAGGGCGTATGGGACCTCTTTGAGGGCAAGCCTTACAGGCAGGAGCTGTTTGAACAGGAATTAGAGGCAGCCCATGCAGTGATCCACCTCGTGGAAGGACCAGATTACTTACAGGAAAAATATATCATTAGCTCGCTTCAAAAGATAAACAACATAAAGGCACATGCACGCATACCCATTGCCGCTTTGCAGGACGCCCCTTTTAAAGCAATGGGCTGGTACCAGCAGGCTATTGAACTGGAGGCCAATGCCACTGCAAAATTCTTTGGACCCACTTTCCCGGAACTGGTAAAGAAAATACCGGCAGCAGATCAACTGGGCAAGATCCAGAATGCCTTAACATTTTACAGTGAGAGCCTGCATAATTTCCTCTTTCAACATACAGATACTGCAGATCCGGAACTGCTGTCAAAAGAATTAATAAGAATGCCTTTTGATATTGAACAAGGCAACATTTCCAATATATTCAATACCTGCTCGCACAAAAAACTATTCTTCTCTCATATAGAGGGTACGGAGAATTGCGCGCAGGCCCTTATCATACAAAAGATCAGGGCTTCAAAAGGCATTCAGCAAAATGTTAAATCTATTCGCATCTCCCTCCTGAAACCGGCACCGATACTTACAACAGACGCTTTCTGGGAAGAAATGATGCGCGTCACAGACACGCCTAAGTTTGGAGACAAAGCCCAATATCCCCTTAAATGCATTCATGCCCTCCTGGGGAAACTTAAACAAGATGATGTAGTGATAGTGATGGAAGATATTACAGACGCTCACCAGGAATTGTATAAGGAAATACAACAAACATTCTGGAACGACCTGGTGGCAGAATTCAAAGCCAATCATATAGGTACCCATCTTTTTGAAAATGCCCTGCTGTTCATTATTGTCAACTATCACAAGGACGTTAAAGAACTGCCCTCTTTTGTTCCATATGATGAGGCGGCCAGTTTCAAGATCTCCCCTGTTACCTGTATTTCCAAGGCTGAATGGCAATACTGGTATGTTTCGCAGGCGATCTTCCTGAAAAAACTCCCGCACAAAGACAACTACTACAGGAAAGAAGTAATGATGGACATCTGTAAATCCCTTCGCGTAAAACCCAATATAATAGACGAAAAGGTCCTTAAATATGATTAATACAATTAGCAGCTACACTGGTACAGCATTGAAAAAAGCAGCAACTGATCTTGATATCCAGGGCAATGAGATAGGTATTATCCAGCCCTATCATGCCAATAAGGATATCATTAAGGCCGTGGAATATGCCCGCCTCCTGCAACGCCCTCTCCTCCTTCGCGGAGAACCCGGATGCGGAAAAACCAGGCTGGCGCAGGCAGTTGCTTATGAAATGTATGGAAAGGATTATCGCAACTACTTTTTTGAGTGGTTCGTGAAATCCACTTCAAAATCAAAGGATGGCCTCTACTCCTACGATCACCTGGCTCAGCTGCGGGACATACAGGCAGGCATAAAAAAACCTAAAACAGAGTACCTGGCTTACGGGGAAATCGGCAAGGCCTTTCGGACAGAGCAGCAGGCTATCCTGTTGATAGATGAAATAGATAAAGCCAATATAGACTTCCCTAACGACCTGCTGCTGGAACTGGATCAGAACCGCTTTGATATCCCGGAACTGGATGAGCCGGGTGCGGAACGGGTGACTATACGGGCCAAAGTACCACCCCTGGTATTCATTACCAGTAATGATGAAAGAGAATTGCCGAACGCATTCCTTCGCCGCTGCATCTTCCATTACATTGGTCTGGATCAGAAAGAACAGAAGCAATTGTGGATAGACATTGTTAAGTCTCATCAGCAATCCAATATCGAGCAATACATGGCAACGCAACCCACTAACTATGTGCTGCACAATCCCTTGCCCGATGGCTCCATCGAAGCACTGGTGAGCCGTTTTTCCAGCCTTGTACAAAACATGCGGGACGGGAACGCAGATAAAACACCAGATACCAGTGAATTGCTGGACTGGGCAAAGATCCTCCATTATTACTGGGCAACAGATAACAACGGAGATGAAGAAAGTGTGATAGAAGCCGCGCTGAAAGATGAAAACAAACTGGAATACAAAGAGGTACTGCTGAAAACACTCAATGATTACAAACAGTTTGCCCCGGATAAAATATGAGACAATCAGTTACATCCGTTAAAAGTGAACCTTTCTTCCTGGACCTTTTCCAGCGTGCACGCCACGAGTTATCACTGGAGTTGGACTATATGCAATACAGCCATTTCCTGAAATGCTTCCTCTTAACAGAAGTACAAACGGAAGAAGACCTGCTGTTCCTTTGCGAATCTCTCTGGCTGCCAAATCCTCAATATAGGACCGCCTTCCGGAAGCTCTTTGACGATGCCTTGCTCCGGTTCAGGCAAAATACTCTGGAGCCGCTGCGCGCCATCAGAACAGTTGTTCAAAACGACCCGGTACAGCCGGCTACACCACCAACTCCTCAACAGGGTGCGCAGCCAATACAGGAAGTGGTGCCTAAAGTACCCCCTGCCCCCCCTCCACCACCTTCTGTCGCAACTACTACGCCCCCGGTCATTACAGAATGGCCGGAGATCCGGTTAAAAGTAAAAGACAGCGCAACAGGTTTCTCGGGTTATCAACAGGAAAAACATGACAGTACTTCCTATAGCAATATACCCTTTCTGTTTTCCGTTGAAAAAGCCTTGCCATTCGGGATGCGAAAAGCAGCCCAGTTATGGACGCGGTTGCCTGCGCCCCCCCATATCACAGCAACAGATACATTGGACGTGCAGGGGCTGATCAGGCAGAAAGTAAATGATGGCGTATTTCACGAATTACTGTACGAAACCGTTAAAAGCGGGCGGCAGCAGATCGTTTGGCTAACAGATCACCAAGGGTCCATGAATCCCTTTGCCGCATGGGAAGATTCCCTGCTGGATATTGTAAAGGATAATAAACAAACGGAATCCGTGCACCGGTACTTCTTTCATGATTTCCCTGCGCAAAAGGCCAATAAAGATTTTCTGCTCTTCACCAATGCAGCGCACACTGCTTCCGTTACCTTAGCAAAGGAAGCCCGCAAGAGAAAATGGAACAGGCAAACCCTCATTATTATATTCAGCGACGGTGGCGCTGCACATCAGAAAAAAGATGATGAACGGGTGAAGGTTTTCTTTGAATTGAATGAAACACTCCGTTGTTTCACCAACCGCCTGTTATGGATCAATCCTGTTCGTCATACAGATCATACCACCGCACAGGTGATCTCTTTTTTCATGAATATGATCTACCCGGATACTCTTGCCATCAGCCGCATGGTAGCCGGACTGCCGCCACTCAAAGTGCCCACTGCCGCTTTACCACAAACCAATCTTTTCTCAGATAAGTACAGTATCCTCCATTCCTTTAACAAAGAGGAAGACAGGATGGATAAAGCCAGGACAGAAAGTTTCCTGGAACGTTATCCTTCAGATGCACATTGGTGGATGGCCTGCCACCTCACCTACCCCATTGCACTCACAGCAGACCTTGTACACCAGGTCTGGGTCAATTTCAAAAAAGATGAAACCGGTCACCAGGCAGACATTCCTTTATGGGTAGCGGACGAAGTACTACATTCTCCCCTCGTGAGAGAAATGGGGAATGGTCTTTACGAGATGTATCCCAAAATAAGAGAAGCCCTGCTGACATATCTCCGGGAGAAAGAATCCATCTGGGGCCCTGACCGGGAAAAAAGGCTGGCAGAATTTGTACAAGATTACCTCCGCTTCAGGAGGGCCAAAGTACCTACGGAAGCATTGGCAGTAGCAGAAACCCTGAACTACAAAGTACTGCTGGAGGAAACAGCAGTACTGATGAAAGAAGTAGACCATTTATTGGCGCTGGCCAACCAGACGGCCAATAAACAGGAAAAACTCCAGGCACAGCAAAAAATAGCCGTGCTGCTCAATATCAATAAAAGCCGGAAGCTGTTGGCCAGTACCACTGGAGACGCCATTGGCACCCTGAAAGATGGCCAGGCGGAGAAGACCTCCAGCACGCTGGATCCTTTAGACCTCTTATCCACTATCAACAAACTGCAAAAAGTACCTGATCTAAGCAATCCCGTTAAGATCAATGAATACCGGTCATTGTTCCTGCACCTTCAGCAAACGGAAAATGCAGGAGAAGGTTTCGTGGTGAATTTATCACCTGCTGCTCAGGCAGAATTGATCACAGATAAATTGGTTACCGTTCATACTGCATCAGAAAAACCAGAGGTCTATGCTTTACTGGTGGGCATTAATAATTATAAGCGCAAACCACTGGAAGGTTGTGTGAATGATGTGGAGAATATGGAATCATGTCTACGCAAGATGCCGGGGCGGCTGAACTTGCTAACACTCAAGGAAGAACAAGCTACGAAAAAAGCCATCGTATCGGCCTTCCGGTCTTTCCTATCAAGGGCACGACCACAGGACACGGTGTTGGTATACCTAGCCGGGCTGGGCACGAAGGAATATGCTGCAAAACAATTCATTTCAGTCAGCGACCTTCATGAATGTTTTATTACCTATGATGGAAATTCATCCGTATTTTCTGACTTTCTTCTGAATAGTCTGGAATTGATGTTCCTCTATTATGAATTATATCAAAGCACCAATGTGCATATCCTTAGTATTTATGACTTTTCCTCTTCCTTTGAAAACTATCCCAAGTTTACAGAAAAAAAGAACTTCAACAACGTAAAGACACGCCATCTGACAGATACAGGTGGCAGGCCCTTCCCGCAAAGAGAAGCAAGTGGGTTTATTTTTCCGGATGAAGTATACAACGATGCATGGAACAGGATTCCGTATACAAATTTATCAGCTAGTAATTACAAAAGTACAGCAATAGAAGCCCAGGCCCTTAATGGGGTAAGGGTTGAAGGAGTGTTTACCCGGCAACTTATACAGGAATTGCTGGAAGCAAATTTCAGGATCTCATACGTAGACCTCGCATATAAGGCCTCTTCCTACACCAAACCATTATACCGCCAGGTAGTGCAGCTTTATGTAAATGAGACCGATGGTAACCTGGCCAGTAACAATTTCCTGCGCCTGAATATATCTTCAGGTTTACAATTCCCAATAATAAGGGAAGAGCAGGGCGGTTACCTCATCCCGATAGGCGTCCTGCATGGCGTAACCGCTAATACCAGTTTCTACTGTTCTTTCGTGGATGAAGAAAAAAACAAAAAAGACCTACAGAAGGGAGAAATCATATCCATCAACCTGGAATACACACGGCTGGGCTTTAGGGTGCCGGAGGAGAAACACCGCTCACCTCGTTATGCAGAAGTTACCGGCCTTATGCCTAACCCGCTGATCATTCATATTAAAAATCATGATGGGGACCTGAAGATATTGCAGCAGATCATTGAAACAGTAAAAAAAGAGTCCAAAGATTCTATTCAATTTAGTAATTATGAGGACAGTGCGCATTATGTGTTGCATAACCGCAATGGGTTGAGTTATCTTACCCTTCCTTTTGATACTTACCGGCCCTTATTGAAACCAGTACCCGGGTTAAATCAGCAGGAAGTATCGGGAATAGTAAATACTATTCGACAAATATCACAATGGCAGATGTTACGGCAGTTAAAGAATATCCCATCTGCTCCATTACAAGTAGAGCTCTTCCATGTTCTAAACGAGGAGGAAATACCCATAGCCATTATAGAGAACAAAATCGATCTGGAAGATACGTTGGTCATGCTGAAGATAAGGATCACCAACAGATCACAGATCCCCCTGTATGTTGCCCCACTTTACTATGGGGTTCGTTTTGACGTGATGGTGAATTTTACAGAAAGTGGCACTTTCATGCTGCAACCAGGGGAATCAATCAGTTCAGGAGAGTCCGGCATGAAATCTCTTTTTCTTTCAAACTCATTTGCTACTTCAGAATACAATCTTAAGGAGGAAATAGAATATCTCCAGTTTATTTCTTCTCCTGAAGATTTTGCGGCTAATGGAATTCCCTTGCAGGGCTTACCTGGGCCTCCTCGACTAGGTCGCGAAAGGCAATCAGAACCGCATATTGCGATAACCTCGACTAGTCCGGACTTGTCCATTAATCGTTTCATGACACAGCAATGCATCCAGCTTAATATAAAGAATCCTGAATATAACAGCATTCATCATTCTAACCTGAAAGTGATGCTAAATAACTATGAAACAGTAGATTTTGTAAGGGGTGTTTATTACAACGTGTTAACAGATCAATATCTGCAACCGCTTTATTACAAACTGAAACCTGAAATTAATTTAACAATAGTGGGCGAGGCTGGAATAAAACTCCTTCACGCTGGTGACAATGTGGGAATACAAACCATTCAACAGCCAGTACACGAATCCTCTCGCTGGCGGGCATTTAAGCAGTCCGTGAAGTCTGACAGGACAAGAATTCTGGCATTGGGAGATTCATGGTTTTCATACCCGCTTAAACTCCGGGACATTGTAGACTATCTCGCTAGCTCTTTCGCAATTTTCTCTGATACTTTAATAGAAATAGAAAATACAAATCAACGGAAAATAATCTGGAATCATATAGACGCTGGAAATCCTGCATTCATACTGATCAGTATTGGCATGCAGGATCTTTTTACAGACCGGTTCCCGGAATTTATTAAGCCATCGGATGATGAACCCAAAACAAAAGCCAGACAAACTTTCAATATACATCCTTCATTTTATGCTGAAATGGACATACTGGAGGAAAAGATCATAAGGATAATACTCACCGTGACCCGTCTTACATCAGTAGAGCTCATCCTTCACGGATATGATTATTTTGTTCCGATGCCTGGCAATGATATGGCCTGGTTAGGTAAATGTTTTCTGGAAAGGGGCATCACTGAACGCAAGGAACAGGAATTGATCATCCGCAGAATGCTGGACGCCTGGAATGACAGGCTTATGCTTATATCAGCGAAATTGGGTAGCAAAGAACAATTTATCTCTTATCTGGACCTTCGTAACACACTTGAACCCGGACAATGGTACGATGAATTTCATCCAAATGATGAAGGCTTCAGTAAAATTGCAGACCGGTTTGAAGGACTGATAGGAAACATGGATGAAAGAGTTCGCCAACGGAATAATGCCAGGAGCAATAAAGAATGGCTGGAAACTGCCAAATTACAATATAAGAGCAGGTCGGAAGAAGCAAAAGAAAACAAGACCTTTGATCCCGAAGATCCCCAAAAGAATCTGTGGAATCGCCCGGGAGATGTCAACTATGGTTATACCATAAAAGCCAGCGTCACATCAGAATATTCATCGCTTTCCGTGTTTACAGTAAGTATTGTTATAACAAAGGAAGAAAACGCTTATGCCTACTTCGCAGCTTTTATCCTGCATGATACCTTCACGCCCATGATACAAGTGGTATCTTTTACGGGGGCTGAGGCCAAACTGACACTGGTTGCCTATGAAGCGTTCACGCTGGGTGTATTGTTATCTGATGGTTCCAGCCTCGAACAGGACCTTCAAACCCTCCCGGATGATCAATGCCCCAAAGGTTTCAAGTATACAAATAAGCCAGAGGATGTTTTGAGTAAACTCACCATCAGGGAAAAGGAGATTCTTATTTTAACTGCCCAGGGATTCAACAATAAAGAAATAGCTGAAAAGCTCAATTTGAGCAGATATACTATTCAATCCCATCTGAAAAACATCAGATCAAAACTAAAAGTCACAAATACTCCTGATCTTATTGCCCTTGGGAACCAACTCAGTTCTACCAATCCTTTTGATGACATCACTTATAAATAATAAATTAATCTAACATAACGAATAACAATATTCATCTCTCTCCCAGCCCCTTTCCGTAAATTGTTCAGCTAAAATCGGAAACGATGGCAAGACAAGCTGGCCCTAATTTCTACATAGGAAGACTGGGCGATAAAATAGGTTACAAAATAGGGGACATATACTATGAGCGCAAGATGCCCATAAAAGTAAACCGCAGCGAAGCCACTAAAAAGGCGGCGCTGGATTTTGGCATGGCCAGCAAGCTCGGTAAGCTGCTGCGCAATGCCCTCCTGCCTAAACTGGATATTCCTGCTGACAACACCGTTACCAACCGGCTCAACCAAACCCTGGCGCCCATCATTAAGTTAGCTAACTTCAGCGCCCTGCTGGAAGCATTCAACTTTAATACACATACACCCCTGGAAAAACTGCTAAGACAAAAACCCACCCTGCAAAAAAAACGTGGCGGCACCCTCCTCCTGCAGATACCTGCACAGACCATTAGCAAATCCCGCAACACTACGCATATAGAGATCAAAGCAATGGCTGTTTCCGTCAACTTCGATAAACAAAAACATGCCACCCTGAAGGAGGAGATATTATTAATAGATGTAAAAAAGCCATTTACAGGCGCTACATTCCCCTTTCCTGCCCCGGGGAAGGACGTAACGCTCTACATGCTGCAAGTGCGCGCATTAGAGCTTGTAAACGGCAAATACTATAACATGGAGAACCGCAAGTATTATGCTGCGGAGATCATTGCAGGCAGATAAAACATAAAAAAAGCAAGTCCACCCCATCTCCACCTCATCTCCACACCAAGTCCACACCATCTCCACGGATCCCCCTACTCCTTCCCATAGTCTCCCCATCAATCAGCCATATCTCTCCCATGGAAGAAGCTGCTAAAATCCAATGAATATTCATCAAAAACGGCAACTATGCGGCACTATCCGTAACCTAATTTTAATCTAAATAATAGCACTCAGCTTTCCACGAAAAGTTGTTGATGAAAAACATCAACATGCGGATGCCTTTGCCAAATCTGATACATGTCAAATAGACAATTAATAATTCCATAGGATAAACGTTATGACAGCCCGGATCTCAACATTCAATTAACCATTCAAAACCAAAAACTAAAAACAGCAGCTTATGATAAACACAGCTACCGTTGTAAAAGTAATGTGCATACTATGGCTCTGCCTTACCTGCCATGTATCGCAGGCAGCCATACACCTTGCTCCCATCACCGTATCAGGAACGATTACAGACAAAACCACCGGCGATCCTGTACCCGGCGCTACCGTACGTATCAAAGGAACTTCTGCCGGTGTTACCACCAACGAAACCGGCTATTATAAAATAGAAGTACCCGGCAGTGAAAGTATCCTCGTTATTTCCATTACCGGTTACGCCACACAGGAAATAGCGGTAGGTACACAAACCACTATAAATGTTGCACTCACTACACAGGCATCGGACCTGGATGAAGTAGTAGTGATCGGGTATGGCACACAGCGTAAAGGAGATGTGACCAGCGCCGTAGCCAGCGTAAAGGCGGATAACTTTGTAAAAGGATTTGCAAAGGATGCCGGCCAGCTGATCCAGGGTAAAGTGGCAGGCCTGGCAGTAACTACGCCCAGCGGCGATCCTAATGCCAATACACAGATCTCGCTGCGTGGTAACAGTACCCTGATGGCCTCTACCTCTCCCCTGGTATTGATAGATGGTATTCCCGGCTCATTGAACACCGTATCACCGGAAGACATCGAATCCATTGATGTATTGAAAGATGGTTCCGCCGCTGCTATCTATGGCACGCGTGGTACCAATGGTGTAGTGCTCATCACCACCCGCAAAAAAGGCAACCGGCCGGCTACCTTATCTTATGATGGTTATGTAAGCATACAAACCATTGCGCGGAAAATGGAATTCCTGGATGCTGCAGATTACCGCCGTCTTTTAGCAGAAGGATTTTTCGTACCTACCGCCAACGAGAAATGGGATTATGGTACTTCCACCAACTGGCTGGATGAGATCACCCGCACCCCGGTAAGCCATACACATAACCTCACCCTCCAGGGCGGCACGGCACAAACCAATTACGTGGCATCTGTGAACGTACGCCAATGGGAAGGGCTCTTTAACCGCTCTGAGAACAAACAGCTCATTGGTCGCATAGACGTGAATCACTCCATGCTGGATAATAAACTGAAGTTCAATGTAAACGTGATCGGCCGCAACCGCAAATTCTTTGCAGCGCCCAATTATGCTTACATCTACCGGCAGGCATTGATCAGGAATCCTACAGACAGTGTGTATACCTATGATGGAAAATGGGATGAAGATCCCAACGGCTTTAACTATGATAATCCTGTTCGCCCCATTGAAGAAGTAGATGGTGAAAGCAGGGCTACAGAGCTGCGTTTCAATGGGAATATCATCTACTCCCCCATCAAAGATTTCAATATCAAACTACTCCTCTCCGGCGCCAAAACCAGTGAACTCACCGGTTATTATGAAACATTCGATAACCGTGCTTCCATTGTCAACAACCGCAAAGGTTACGGCTCCCGTGGCGCAGGCCACTTCCAGGATAACCTGCTGGAACTGACCGCCGATTATTCCAAAAACTTTGGCCGCAGTAAATTCACCATCCTCGGTGGTTACGGCTACCAGGACGTTACAAGGGAAGGCTTCAGCGCGTGGAACTCTGACTTCCCCACTGAATTATATACTTACAACCGCCTGCAATCCGGCGATGCCGTATCTAATCCTTTTGCCACCACCGGCATGCGCGGCGTTTCCAGTTACAAGAATAATTACAAGCTCATTGGCTTCTTCGGCCGGTTGAATTATGCATGGGAAGATAAGTACCTGCTGATGGCTACCATACGGCATGAAGGTTCTTCTAAATTCGGCGTGAACTATAAATGGGGTACGTTCTCTGCATTTTCTGCCGGATGGCGTATCAGTCAGGAAGCATTCCTGAAAGGCAGCAATGTAGTGAACGATCTGAAGATCCGTGCAGGATATGGTATCACCGGCACCGCGCCTAATGATCCTTATATGTCCATCATCGTATTGAATTATAATACAGATAGTCGCTTTCTCTACAACGGCACCTGGATCCAACCCGTAGAACCCAACCGGAATTCCAATCCGGACCTTCGCTGGGAAAAGAAAGAAGAGATCAATGTAGGGATAGACTTCTCCCTGTTCAACAGCCGTTTATCTGGTTCCCTGGATGTTTACCAGCGGGATACAAAAGATATGCTGTACGACTTCCCGGTACCCGTACCGCCCAACCTCTTTGGCTCTACCCTCGCCAACGCAGGCCGCATGCGCAACCGTGGTGTGGAGGTATTGCTGAACTACGAGATCATCCGTTCGAGAGATATTAGCCTGAGCAGCAATATCACTTACATGAACAACAAGAACACGCTCATGAGCATCTCCAACGACCTGTATAAAACATCCAATGATTTCTTCTTTGCAGGCCATACCGGAGAGCCCATCCAGGTAACCACCCATCGCGTGAAAGTAGGTGAGCCCATCGGAAATTTCTACGGTTATAAATCTGTTGATATTGATGCAGACGGTAACTGGATCATTGAAGGCAAAGACGGCAAACCCAAACCAATCGACGATGCCGTGCCAGACGATCGTAAAGTATTGGGTAATGGTATCGCCCGCCACACCGCCGGCTGGAACCTGGCCTTCCGTTACAAACAATTCAGCCTGAACCTGAACATGCGCGGCGCATTCGGTTACCAGATCCTCAACTTCCAGCGGATGTATTATGAAAACCCTACCATCAAACAATACAACATGCTGAAAACAGCATTTGATAAAGTATATGGAAAAAGAGAACTCGCCAATCCGCTTGCCTATGTTTCTCATTACATAGAAAATGGCAATCACTGGAAGTTCGACAATATCACGCTGGGATATAATGTAGATGTTTCGAGCAGCAAGTATTTCAAACAGGCAAGGGTATATGTATCCGGCCTCAACCTGCTGGTGCTTACCGGGTATAAAGGTATAGATCCGGAGATCAGCCGCCTTGGCCTGGATGCGGGGAATGATAGTCGCGATAAATATCCCACTACCCGCACCTTCACCATCGGCACGAACATCACTTTCTAACCTTCTAAACGAAAAGACTATGTACAAGAAAATATTGATCCTGTTGCTCTTCATCGTGCCGGCAGGTTGCACCAATCTGGACGAAGAAGTATACGACCTCGTACCCGAATCAGAATACCAGCCGGGCACAGGAGATATCCCATCTATCATTGCACCCGCGTACACGGTACTGCGGGGCATGTATGCCGGCTGGCAGGGGAATTTTGATCTGCAGGAAGAACCCGCCGATGTACTCGTTACACCTAACCGCCCTAATGGCTGGTATGATGCAGGCACTTACCAGATCATGCATAAACACGACTGGCCCTCCAATCAATGGCAGCCGGAGAACGTTTGGCAGCATGCCTTTTCGGGCATTAACAATGCCAACCGGATCATTTTCCAGATAGAGGAAGGGAAGATCCCTGTTACCTCCGGTAAAGAAGAGTTGATAGCGGAACTCCGTACAGCCAGGGCGTTCTACTATTCCGTGCTGATAGATACCCATGGCAATGTGCCCATCGTTACAGACTTCCGCGATGGCTCTGCCCCCAGCCAAAGTACCCGGCAGCAGGTGTTTGATTTCATCGTGAAGGAATTGAATGAATGTATGCCCCTGTTAAGTATGGAAGTATCCAAAGTAACCTACGGCCGCTTTAACCGGTGGACGGCTAAAGCCATTCTGGCCAGGTTATACCTCAATGCGCAGGTGTACATCGGTGTTACCAAATGGGATGAATGTATAGCCACCTGTGATGATATCTTCAACAGCGCGAAATACTCCCTGGAGGAATCATACAAAACGAATTTCGTGACGGAGAATCACAACTCCAAGGAAACCATTTTTGCAGTGCCGTATGATGAGATTTTTGCTTCGCAGAATTCTATCCATATGAAAACGCTGGCCACGGCGCATCGTAACGTGCTGAACATGGCAGCACAACCATGGGGAGGTAATTGCGCAGTGCCACAGTTTATTGATACTTATGATGCAGATGATACCCGTAAGAAGGATACCTGGATCATGGGCCCACAGTACAGTGTTTCCACCGGTGCACTCATCCTTACTTACAGGAAAGAGGTACCCAGCATGAACGGAACAGATTATTTTGATGGTTACCGCATTGGTAAATACGAGATCAAAACAGGTGCCCGTGGAGGCCTGAGTACGGATTATATCATCTTCCGTTATTCAGATATTAAAATGATGAAAGCGGAATGCCTCTTAAGGAAAGGTTTATCCGGCGATGCAGCTTTACTGGTAACAGAAGTAAGGCAAAGAGCATTTGCTACGACTAATCCGGCAAAAGCTACCGTAACCGGTGCGCAGTTATTACTGGGTAGTGTATATCAATACGGATACCAGGAAATAAATGGTACTATCTCCGGCCTGGAAGGCGGGGCAGATATACAGTTTGGCCGCTTCTACGATGAGCTGGGATGGGAATTTGCAGCGGAAGGGCATCGGAGGATGGATATGATCCGTTTTGGTGTATTTGCCCGGAAATCATGGTTCAATCACCGTCCGAAGAATGATGGAAAGCTGAGAACGCTTTTCCCTATTCCGCAGGATGAAATAGATAAAAACCCCAACCTGGTACAGAATCCCGATTATAGGTAAAAAAGTAAGGAAAGCAACAAGGCCCGGCGTTCACGTCGGGCTTTATTTTTTATGAAGGGCATTATTGAAAGCAACAAGCTCGGCGTGAACGCCGGGCTTGTTATGCTTTATTTTTTAACAGGCCTGAATACATCCCTGATCGCATTTAAATAAGCTGCCCCATATTTCTTTTCCGGCAGCAAATAGCTTCCCTCCGTCCACTCATTCCAGGAATTTATGACCAGTATCTTATGCTTCGGGTTGTAATCATCTAAAAACTTCTTTGCTTCCTGCAGCTGCATTTTAAACGAAGCAGGTGTATTACCTACAAATACAGGCGTCCACGGATAATCCCGCCGTTCAAATACATCACTTTGCATGCAACGCGGACTCGCATCCCATCCCATGGAAACATTAGGTGTATATAGCACCTCCGGATATTCTGCAGAGAATTCTTTCCAATAGGATTTTATTCCTTCGAAAACTTTCCCGACCGGCACCGTAGGGAATTCATCTTTGCTGAAGTTACCGAAGTGATGAATGTAGCAATAGGTAGACACACTTTCCGTATGCAACCCACTGAGCATAACATGCGGATTGGCAGGTTTTGCCGGGCCTGTGATCGATCTTACCGAGTGATCATTCACCATCCAGCTCATCACGTTCAGATGCACACCAGGGAAACCTGCTTTCTTTGTTTTCTCCTCCAGCAGCTGAATGGCTTTCTTCGCTTCCTCCATGCCTCCGAGCCCATTGATGAATGTAATGATCTCATAAATGGAAAAATAAGGCTTGCCATCGATCTTCCAGTAGTTGGGCTGTTTAAAATACTTTTCAACAATGTAAGTGGAAATCGTATCCCATAATTCTTTGGATACTTCTCCTTCCGTGAGCTTCACACGGGCATTATCAAACGTAGCTGGTTGAATGTTCAGCCAGTCGTGGTTAGCCCACATTAGTGCAAACTTCAGGCGGTTGCGGTTAGGGGCTTTCAGGAAACCTTCCTCCAACCCCTCATGCAGATACCGGCCAGTGTTGCTATACCAATACCAGTCATAAATAAAACAGTCGATACCATTGTCTGCCGCCAGATCTATTTCCTTTGCAGCCCACTTAGGATCAGCTTCATTGAAATACCCCCAGGTGGGCACCTTGGGTTGTTCATGCCCTGAAAAACGCGGTTTGGCGGCTTTCACCACTTCCCATTCTGTCCAGCCTTTGCCATGCCACAGGGAATTGATGCTATCAGGATGATAGTTCGGGAAATAATAAACAGCTACTTCATATTCTTTCTGCTGTGCCGTGGCGTAAAAGCTGAATAGGACGATCCAGGATAGTGACGTAAATATTCTTTTTAACATAAGCAACCTTACTTTATGTAAAAAGTACAACCCTCTGGCTGGTTGGGCATCCTGTTCTATCCTGCAACAAATCTATTTCTTCCGGCCGGAGAGTTCCGTGGGTGTTATACCAAACTTCTTTTTAAACGCAAATGAAAAATGAGACAGGTCTTCAAACCCTACTTCAAGATACACATCGGAGGCCCGCTGGCCCTTTTTATCCATTAAAAAGTACGCTTCCTGCAGCCGCTTCTGTATAAGCCAACTGCCGGGTGTATCATGAAAGGTCTTTTTGAAATCCTGTTTAAAACTGGTCAGGCTTCTTCCGGTAAGATAAGCAAAACGCTGAACCGCTACATTAAACTTGAAGTTCTTGTTCATAAATGCTTCCAGGTCTATCTTCTCCGGGCTGCCAAAATCGAAGAGGACATTACCCAGTTCAGGACTGGTACGCAAAAGTATCAGCAGCAGTTCCTCCCGTTTCACATCCATGAATGTCTGATCTATTTTTCCTTCTGCACTATAATATGGAAAAAGCGAACTGATAAAATTCGGAATAAGTTCATTTTTAGGAATAGCAAAAAAGGCTTCTTTGGAAGTAGATCTTGTTACCCGAACCTTATGTTTCTCCTGGAACTGGTGCAGGAAAACCTCATCAAATATCACCACCACTTTTTCAAACTCCTCATCCTCTTTTTGCTTATTGTACCTGGCCAGGTGGTTCTTCCGGACCATACAGCATTCACCCGGTTTTAATTTATAGCTTTTACTTCCATCATATCCATGTATAGTCCCCTTCGCCAGGTACAAAAAGAAATGTTCGGCGATGAATTGCTCCGGCGAAATCTGCGGTCCTATGTAACAGGACGTTATCTTATTTTCTTTCGTCAACATATTCAATTATTTAACGCCTTTCCACCATTCTTTAAAAACCTGAGAAGGGTTATTGAGATACACCACTTCCCCTATCATGGGCGTTGCCAGACGGTAAGGCTGAGATACAGAAAGCTCCGTAGCTTTTATCAATGGTTCATCCCAGGCATGTTTGCCTAAAGTGTATTTTGAATGATGTACTGTAAGCAAATGTTTTGCTTTCAGTTCCAGTGTAGCCTGCCTTACTTCTTCCGGCAACAGATGAACAGATTGCCAAGCTTTATCATACTGCCCGTTCTCCATGATAGCCCAGTCGATAGGGCCGAATTTCTTACCTATCTCAGCAAATCTTCCATCATACCCGCCATCACCGCTGTAATATATTTTCAAACCGGGTGTTTGTATGAGATAAGACATCCATAATGTTTTACCACGCACAAAACCTCTGCCGGATTCATGGTGGCTTGATTCGGTGTAGATCGTAAAACTACTGTCCACCTCAATCTTTTCATACCAGTCTCTTTCCATGATCTGCTCCGGTGCATAACCCCAATGTTCAAAATGCGCTCCTACACCCAAACCGCAAACCACATGTTTTACTTTATCCTTTAATGCTACCACCGTTTCATAGTCCAGGTGATCGTAATGGTCGTGAGAGATGAACAGGTAATCTATGGGAGGCATATCAGCTGCGGTATAAACATTACTGCCCTTATAAGCTTTTACGGAACCTGGCAGCGGTGATCCTTTACCGCTGAAAGAAGGGTCCACCAGCATCCTTTTCCCATCTGCCTGGATGAATACGGATGAATGGCCAAACCACACAGCTACATTACTGTCTATGGGTAGTTTTAAGAGGTCTGTTTTTACAGAAGGAAGGGAATCCTTCGGTTCACGCCTTGGGTATTCTTTAAAGAGCGTATTATAGATCTCTCCACTGATGCTGTATCCTGGTGTTATTGTTGGTTTTTCTACCAGGTTGTGGAACCGCCCTTTTTTATAATGCGGTGATCTTTCCAACCGCGCGAGCCTTTCACCTGAAGGGTTTGCACCAAACTGTGGCTGGCGCATATAGAAAAAGACGGCCACTGCCAGTACGAGGATAAGCGAGAGCACAATGATCAGTGTCCGTTTAATTATTCTAAAAGCTCTTTTCATGCATGTTTAAATTTTATGAGGCTCTCTGCCGTAGCCAGTATCGCTTCTTCGTTACTTCTGGGCTGCCAGCCTAAAAGCGTTTTTGCTTTTTCATTACTGGCACTCCTGTAGCGGCCCAATTGCGGAACAATATTTTTTGCCACAGGGCTAAACAATGCCGCCACTCTCACCACCCAATCAGGCATCTTCTTAGTAGAGATCGTTTCATTGCCCAACCGGTCTTTTAATAACTGAGCTATCTCCGGCAGGGACATGATACCTCCCGCCAAAGCCAGGAACCGTTGTCCCTTTGCGGCAGGGTTGACCATGGCACGAATATGCAGGTCCGCCACATCACGTACATCCACAATGCCCAGTGTAATATCCGGAATTCTTTTCAGGGAGCCATCCAGTACCTTTTTTAATAACTCAAAACCACTGGACAGATCCGGTCCCAGCGAAGGGCCAAAGATCCCCATCGGGTTGATGACAGATAATTCCAGCTTACCGCCTTCTTTGTGCATAAAATCCCAGGCAGCCCTTTCCGCCAATACTTTTGATTTGTTATAGGCAGAAAGCCCTTTTTCATTGGGGGCCGTCCAGCTTTCTTCTGTGATAAGCCGGGTGGTATCCTTATGGCTATAACCAACTGCACCAAAATTGGATGTCATCACCACGCGTTTCACACGGGCATTCCTTGCCGCTTTCAGCACGCGTAAGGTTCCTTCCACTGCAGGAATGATCATTTCATTTTCGTGTTTGGGAATGGTTAAACCGATAGGTGAGGCAACATGTAAAACGTATTCGCAGTCTTCCATTGCTTTATCCCAGTTGGCATCTTTGGTGAGATCGGCTTCAATGAATGATAGCCCGTCCGTAGTTTCCATGCCGCCGTACCGGAGCATGTCCAATACCTCGTTTTCCCGGCTGAGGGAGCGAAGGGTGGTCCTTACCTGATATCCTTTTTGCAGGAGCTGCAAAATACAATGTATGCCCACAAATCCCGTTCCTCCGGTTACCAGTATTTTTTGATCTTTCATGCAGTAAAGATCCGCAGAAGAAGAACTGCCCGCTTTGTTGAAAGGGCATAGTTTACTTTGCTGAGAGGTCAGCTAAAACGCTCCCGGCATAGAGATCTCTTTCATAAATTCTTCCAGCTTCTGCAGCGACCGGGCATACCGTTGTTCCAGGTCTTTTTTCTTCCCAAAACGGAAGCGGAATTCCTGTATAACGTTCATCTTCTGATAATACTCTACCGTGAGCAAAGTAGTATCCGGCCCCTTTTTATCCATGATGTAATTAGTGATCTGCTGGTTGTCTTCATCCGATTCACTAAATATGATCCTTGATTCCGGGTGATAGGAAAAGCCACTGGCGTAGTACTTCAGTTCCTCTCCGTTCGTCAGCTCTCCCCGCAGTAAACTCCCCACGCCGGGAATAAGGTGGCTCACTTCTTTCACATTCACTACTCCTTCCAGCCAGTGCTCCCTGAACTCATAATGGACGATGGTGTAAAACACCTTTTTAATTTCTTCTTTAAATTCTTTCGACATAGTGAACACTTTCACTTTATCCTTTAGCTCCGTCCGCGGTATGGGATCATGCGGGATCTCATTTTTAAGCTGCCCGAGCTGTGTATAATGAAAAGTGATCTCTCCTGCCTCTGTTTGCCGGGCGCTGGTATTCCATTCCATCCACTCCCTGTAATCACCAGGCTGCTGATCCCCCAGCATATTGGAAGTAACCAGCCAGTATTCATGCTGTTCAATATCGTTCTTCAGCAACTGGTGCGCTACGATCACATCCCTGCCTATCAGTTTCGAAAAGTTCTTTACATTATACTCCGTGAATTCGCCATAATGTGTGATCACTTTTAAAGAAAGCCCTACGGCTGAGATACACGCCTGGCACTGGCAGATCTTGCGGTGATCGTAATTGATCAGGTAACGGTGAAAGGCACAGAACATCTTCTCCACCTGCCTGTATACTGCAGCCAGATCAGCCGGTTCCCCAAACTTGTAAAAGAGGATGGCATCTCCTTCGATCTCGGAGACCACCAGACCCAGTTCGTTGGCATTGATGAGTATTTCCAGCAGGTCCTTAATGATATAGCTACTGTGTTCGATCTCAGCTTCATTAACGAATTTGGAAAAGCCACTTATGTCAGGAATAAAAAGCAGGCCCCTGTTTTCCATCGTGCAAATAATTAGGTCTGCATGCAAGATAATTAATTATTTTTTCGCCCGAAATTTGTTTACTTAAACGTTTAAGCATATTTTTATTCCATGAAGAAGAAGGTCTCCTTAAAAGATATTGCCCAGGAAGCCGGTGTATCCACTGCACTGGTATCTTATGTGCTCACCAACAAAGAGGAGAAAGCGAGAGTAGGCCAGGAAATGGCCAAAAAGATCCGCAAGATAGCCCGCAAGCTCAACTATCAGCCCAACCACATTGCCCGCAGCCTCAAAAGCGGCCGGTCGGACACCATTGGCCTGATCGTGGCGGACATCTCCAACCCCTTCTTCGCCAATATTGCCCGCACCATTGAAGACGAAGCCAAACGGAATAACTATACCGTGATCTTCGGCAGCTCTGATGAGAACGTGGATAAATCCCGGGACCTGATCAATGTACTGCTGAACCGTCAGGTAGACGGGCTCATACTCATTCCCACAGAAGGTTCCGAACAGCAGATCAAAACCCTGCAGAACCAGAACGTGCCCTTCGTGCTGATAGACCGGTATTTTCCGGATATCCCGGCCAGCCACATCAGTATCAACAATTACGAATCCGCTTATAATGCTGTTTCCCATCTCATCAAAATGGGCCGCCAGCAGATAGGTATGATCGCCTATAAAACAGCGTTGCATCATATCAGCGAACGCAAACGCGGGTATATGGAAGCATTAACAGATCAGAAGAAGAGCCTGATGAAACTGGCCCGGTATTCCCACTTAAAAGAAGATATCAAACTGGCCATCGATCAGCTGCTCAACGCCCGCAAACCCGCCGATGCCCTTTTCTTTGCCACAAACAGCCTGGCCATCGAAGGTTTAAAATATATCAATGAACTGGGGATCCGCGTGCCGGAAGATCTGGCCGTGGTGAGCTTTGATGAAAGTGAAGCGTTTGACCTCTTCTACTCCCCCGTTACCTATGTAAGGCAACCCATCCTCGAAATGGGTAAAGAAGCCGTGCGCGTATTACTCGAACAAATTAAAGATGCAGATAAACCCGCAGAACTGATCTGCATTGATACCGAACTCGTGATCAGAAAATCCTCAGGAAAAAAATAAACAACTATTGCTTAATCGTTAAAGCATTAACACACAAAACGTATGAAAAAACTGTTCCTCCTCTCACTGGCTGTCTCCCTTAGCTGGACGGCCTTCTCGCAGCAAACCTTTAACGGGCTGGACATGAACCTCGGCAATCTCTCCCGCCTCTCCGATGCCAAAACCCGGTCTATCAGTCCGGAGAATATCACCGGCGAACCTGGTAAAGGCGGCATGGCCACACTGGATCAAGGCAATGCAAAGAATGCAGCAAGAGACCTGGGGCAGGGTTGGAAAGTAAATCCATACATTCATATTGAAGCGGGGAAAACTGTTACCCTCGCAGAGATCACCGGCTCCGGCGCTATCCAGCATATCTGGATGACACCCACCGGCAACTGGCGCTATTCCATCCTCCGTTTTTACTGGGATGATGAAACCACTCCTTCCGTTGAAGTACCTGTAGGTGATTTCTTCGGTATGGGATGGGGTGAATATGCACAAATGAATTCCCTCGCTGTTACCGTAAATCCCGGCAGTGCATTTAACTGCTATTGGTCCATGCCCTTTCGCAAGAAGTGTAAGATCACGATGGAGAACATCAATACAGAACGTATGACGCTCTACTACCAGGTAGATTACACCCTCACACAGGTACCGGAAGATGCGGCTTATTTTCATGCACAGTTCCGCCGCAACAATCCTGTGAAAGGCGCAGAGTTCACCATGATAGATGGCATCAAAGGGAAAGGCCAGTACGTGGGTACTTATGTAGCATGGGGTGTGAACAATAATGGCTGGTGGGGTGAAGGTGAAATAAAGTTCTTTATGGACGGAGATAACAAATTCCCTACTATCTGCGGTACCGGTACAGAAGATTATTTCTGCGGTTCCTACAACTTTGACAACAAAGGAAAATACCAGGAATTCTCCACGCCCTACGCAGGGTTACACCAGGTGATCCGCCCGGATGGCCTATACAAATCGCAGCAACGTTTTGGCCTGTACCGCTGGCATATCATGGACCCTGTGCGTTTTGAGAAAGAATTGAAAATAACTATCCAGGACCTTGGCTGGCGCAGTGGCGGGCGTTATCTTCCACAGCAATCAGATATCAGCAGCGTAGTGTTCTGGTATCAGCGCGAGCCGCATGCACCGTTTCCTAAATTACAGGCAAAAGACGAATTAGAAGTAAACTGACATGGAAACTATCGATCTGGCGGTAAAACAAGCCGCACAAGCTTTTACAACTTATAAAAAAATATCTCCCCGGCAACGCGCAGCCTTTTTACGCGCCATTGCAGAAGAGATCAATACATTGGGAGATGAATTGATCAACACAGCCTCTGCAGAAAGCAACTTACCACTCCCCCGTTTGCAGGGAGAAAGAGATCGCACCACAGGGCAGCTACGGCTGTTCGCGGACCTGATCACTGAAGGTTCCTGGGTAAATGCACGCATTGACAAAGGCACACCGGATATACGGCAAATGCAGATCCCGCTTGGCGTGATCGGTATCTTTGGTGCCAGTAATTTCCCATTGGCCTTCTCTGTAGCCGGTGGTGATACGGCTGCTGCACTTGCTGCAGGCAGTACTGTTGTATTCAAAGCACATCCTGCACATCCGCAGACTTCAGATCTTGTGGCAAATGCGATCCTCACCGCTGCTAAGAACACCGGTTTGCCGGAAGGTGTATTCTCTTTAATTCATGGTGCTACTATTGATACCGGCCAGCAGCTCGCCCTTCATCCGCAGTTGTCTGCCATCGCTTTTACAGGCTCATTCAGGGGCGGCAAGGCCCTCTATGATACAGCCACCCGCAGAGTTGTGCCCATTCCTGTTTATGCGGAAATGGGCAGCGTAAACCCGGTTTTCTTTCTGCCCCGTGTGCTGAAAGAAAAAGGAGAAGCATTAGCTGCACAGTTTCTGCAATCCCTTACCATGGGCGTGGGTCAGTTCTGTACGAACCCGGGAGTGTTTTTGACGTTGAATGGAACTGATAAATCAGTTCCATTCAACGGACCATCTTCTTCTTATGAAGGAATGGAAAACAAACAGGCATCCGTTTCATCAAATGAAACAAACGCTTCCCCCTCATCAAACAGATCTGGAACAGATCTGTTCCTCCCCACCCTGCAAAAAGGAATCGCAGCAATGCCCACCGGACGCATGTTAACTCCCGGAATCCTGGAGGCTTACAACAGCGGCATCAACAGCCTGCGGCAGGCAGGCGCCCAATTACTTGGAAAAGCGCCTGCCACCGCACACCAGGCATCTCCTGCCCTTTTACAGATCAGCGCCACACAGGCACTGGAAGACCCGGCCCTCTGCCATGAAGTGTTCGGGCCCTCTTCTTTGCACATCAGTGCCAACAGTAAAGAAGAATTATTCCAGCTCGCCAATGCCCTGGAAGGCCAGCTCACCGCCACTATCCACGGTACGGAAGAAGACCTTCATGAGTACGCAGAACTGGTAGACATCCTCCGGGAAAAAGCCGGCAGGATCGTCATCAACGGTTTTCCTACAGGCGTAGCCGTTAACCATGCCATGGTACACGGCGGCCCATGGCCTGCCACCACTCCCGCAGCAGGCACATCAGTTGGCTCATCTGCCATCTACCGCTTCTGCAGGCCCGTCTGCTACCAGGACTTCCCCGCATACCTTTTACCACCTGAGCTGCAGGACGAAAACCCACTCGGCATATGGCGCTTATTCAACGGAAACTTTTCTAAAACGTAAATTATTTATGGACCTGGGATTAAAAGATAAGATCATCATAGTAACAGGTGGCGCCAAAGGAATTGGAGCAGCTATTTCAGCCGTACTCGCAGCAGAAGGCGCCTTCCCCGTGATCATCGGAAGGAACGAAGAAGACAATCTCCAACACCTGGCCCATATCGGCAAAGGCGGACAGATAACTGCTGAGCTAACAGGTCCCGAAGCCTGCAAAACCGCAGTAGAAGCTATCGTAAATCAATACGGAAGAATAGACGGCCTTGTGAACAATGCCGGCGTAAACGATGGCGTTGGCCTCGAATCCGGTTCTTACGAAGCATTTATGCAATCATTGCACCGCAACGTAGTGCACTATTATCTCATCGCACATCATGCGCTGCCTTACCTGAAAAAAAGCAAAGGCGCTATTGTGAACATCACCTCCAAAACCGCAGAAACCGGCCAGGGCAACACCTCCGGTTATGCAGCCGCCAACGGAGGCAGAAACGCACTCACCCGCGAATGGGCGGTAGAATTACTCCCCTACAGCATCCGCGTAAATGCGATAGTGGTAGCAGAATCATGGACGCCCTTATACGAAAGCTGGATCAATACTTTTGAAGATAAAGAAACCAAACTCGCCGGCATCGTAGCAGGCATACCACTGGAAAAAAGAATGACCACGCCGGAAGAGATCGCCAATATGGCAGCCTTCCTGTTATCGGAGAAGTCCAGCCACACCACCGGCCAGCTCATCCATGTGGACGGCGGTTATGTGCACCTGGACAGAGCTTTAAAATAGATCACAACATGCCACAACAAATATTAAAGATCCATCCAACAGATAATGTGTGGGTAGCCCTGCAGGACATTCCCGCAGGCACTACCGTGCAAGGCGTCACCGCCCTGCGCGACGTAGCCGCCAAACATAAGTTAACCGCTGCGTTCATTGCGAAGGACAGTCCCGTTGTCATGTACGGTGTGCTGGTTGGCTTAGCCAATGAAGACCTCGCTAAAGGCGAACTGCTCACCACAAAGAACATCCGCCATGCCTCCGGGAATTTTGCCGTGAAAGAAGAAAGGAAAACCAGCTGGGATACACCGGATATTTCCCGCTGGAAAGACCGTCACTTTATGGGTTATCACCGCACAGACGGACGTGTGGGCACCGGCAATTACTGGGTGATCATCCCACTCGTATTCTGCGAAAACCGCAATGTGCAGATGCTGCACAAAGTATTGGTAAAAGAACTCGGCTACCGCAAATACAATCCTTACGAAGAAATGCTGCAACAATTATTGCAGGAAGTAAAAGAAGGTAAAGAAGAAGCAGATATACTCATCGCCCCACCCCGGCGCAGGGCTTTTGAAAACATAGACGGCATAAAACTACTCTCCCATACTTTAGGCTGCGGCGGCACCAAAGATGATGCCCGCACGCTTTGCGGCCTGTTAGCCGGATACATCACTCATCCTAATGTGGCTGGCGCTACGGTACTCAGCCTGGGCTGCCAGAACGCACAGATAGATATGCTGAAAGAAGAGATCGAAAAAAGAGTACCGGGTTTCGACAGAACGGTGATCTGCCTGGAACAGCAAAAGATAGGATCCGAAAAAGTGCTAATGGAACAGGCGCTGCAGCTCACTTTTGAAGGCCTCAGCAAAGCCAACAAACAACAACGCCAGCCTGCGCCGTTGAACAAACTCATCATCGGCATGGAATGCGGCGGCTCAGACGGATTCTCCGGCATCTCTGCCAACCCTGCCGTAGGAAGGGTTTCAGACATCCTCGTAGCACTCGGCGGCTCCGTGATCTTATCTGAATTCCCTGAGCTCTGCGGTGTTGAACAGGAACTGAGTGACCGTTGCATCAACACAGACCTCGCCACCCGTTACACACAATTGATGCGTGATTATGCCAGCAGAGCAGAAGCTGTAGGCTCGGGATTTGATTCCAATCCTTCTGCCGGCAACATCCGCGACGGCCTCATTACAGACGCGATCAAATCCGCCGGTGCGGCAAAAAAAGGAGGCTCCTCTCCTGTGACGGATGTGATAGATTACCCGGGAAGGGTACAACGGCCCGGTCTTGCATTGCTTTGCACACCCGGCAGCGATGTGGAATCCACCACAGCGGAAGTAGGGGCTGGTGCCAACATCGTGCTCTTCACTACTGGTTTGGGTACACCCACCGGCAATCCTATTACACCGGTGCTCAAACTATCCACCAACACTAAGCTGGCCAACAAAATGGAGGATATCATAGATATAGATACCGGCACGATCATCAATGGAAAAGAATCTATCAACGAAGCAGCAGAGCGGATCTTAAATTTAGTGATCGATACCGCCAGCGGTTTATACACCGCACGGGCACAAGTGCTGGAACAGGATGATTTCATTCCCTGGAAAAGAGGGGTTTCTTTATAAGTTTTCAAAACACCCGTTATGAAATTGAACATTATCGCAGCCGGTTTGCTGATCGGCATGATCAGCTGCAACCAAAGCAGTACAACAGAAACAGCAAAGAAACCCGGCAACTTCGGGGAGGATGTAACATTCCTGCAAAAACATTTACAGAACGTAGTAGTACTGCAAAGCAGCAGCGATAGCAGCCGCCTCGTAGTAACCGGCGATTACCAGGCCCGTGTAATGACCAGCACCGCCAGCGGCAGCCAGGGCAAAAGCTTTGGATGGATCAATTACAACCTCGTATCCTCCGGTAAACTCGCACCGCACATCAACGCCTTCGGAGGTGAAGAACGTTTCTGGTTAGGCCCTGAAGGCGGACAATATTCCCTGTTCTTCCCCGGTGGCAAATCCTTTGAGTTCGACAACTGGCAAACACCCGGCCTGATAGACACTGCCCATTACAACGTGAAATCCCAATCCCCCACAGAGATCACGTACCAATATGACGGTACCATTCAAAACTATTCCGGCACTACTTTTAAACTGGATATCAGCAGAACTATCCGCCTGCTGGACAACAATGCCATCACTGCAAAACTACAAACAGCACTGCCTGCAGGTATCAAAAGCATTGCCTACGAAACAGAAAATGTACTCACCAATAAAGGCGACAGCGCCTGGCAGGAAAAGAACGGCCTGCTGAGCATCTGGCTGCTGGGCATGTTCATCCCTTCTGATCAGACCGTGGTAGTAGCGCCATTCAAAGGCATCACAGATGCCCGCACACATATCACAGACGATTACTTCGGCAAGATCCCTCCGCAAAACCTGCTGGTGAAAGACAGCCTGCTGCTCTTCCGCGCAGATGGTAAAGCCCGCGGCAAACTGGGCCTCTCCCCGCTTGTAGCTAAATCAGGCGCAGGTAGTGTAGATCTGCAAAACAACACCATCACCGTACTCTTCTATGAAGTAGTGCCACAAGGCCGTTATGTGAATTCCAAATGGGAATTGCAGAAAGAACCGTTTAAAGGAGATGCCGTGAATTGCTATAACGATGGCCCGTTGGCAGATGGTTCTCAAATGGGACCTTTCTATGAAGTAGAATCCTCTTCAGATGCCCGTGCACTGCAACCCGGCGAAGCGCTCAACTACCGCCAGGTAACGATGCACTTCGAAGCTGCTGACCGCGCCGCATTACAAGCCCTCGCTACCCGATTGTGGAACCTGCCGCTGGAAGAAGTACAACAATTCCTCAGTAAAAAATAATGACCAATGCAGATCATCCGTCTCTATAAAACCGCTGCCACCATATTGGTGCATTACAATGAACAATATTATGCCATCAACACCAGCTGGAATAATTTCGTGAACAGGAAAAACCTGTTTGCATGTATCCTCAAAGATCTTTCTGATCAGACATCCATTGATACGATCACCGCGGAAAGCATCATTGGCAATGAACTGCAAGCCCCCATTGCCACGCAGGAAGTATGGGCAGCCGGCGTAACGTATTTCCGCAGTCGTACGGCACGCATGGAAGAATCAGAAGGCGGCGCTGATTTTTACGATAAAGTATATGCAGCAGAAAGACCTGAGCTCTTTTTTAAAGCCACCCCGCACCGGGTATCCGGCCATAACCAGGTAGTGTTCATCCGCGAAGATTCTACCTGGGATGTACCGGAACCGGAACTCACCCTCTTTGTGAGCAGCCATGGTACCATTGAAGGATATACCATTGGCAACGACATGAGTTCCCGCAGTATTGAAGGAGAAAATCCGCTCTACCTCCCACAGGCAAAAGTTTATGAAAAATGCGCTGGCCTTGGGCCCTGCCTGATCGTAACGGATACACCTATCCCTCCGGATACGCTCATCAAAATGGCCATCTACCGCAAAGAAGAAATGAAATACTCAGATAGCGTTCCCATCAGCCAGATGAAACGCGGCCACCAGGAACTGGTGGACTTCCTCTTCAGAGGATGTGCCTTCCCCGATGGTTGTTACCTGATGACGGGCACCTGTCTTGTTCCCGATAACAGCTTCACCTTACAGGATAACGACCGTGTAGAGATCAGCATAGACCACATCGGTACGTTGATCAATGATGTTCAGACACTACATTAAATTCCGCCCTATATGAATTCCACCGTTGAAACGTTGCAGCCCTCCACGCGCAGCAACACTGTTAAACTGACCTTCATACTCGTTATCAGCCTGTTCTTTCTATGGGCACTAACGGGTAACCTGATACCAGTGCTCATCCCGCATCTCCGGAAAGCCTGCCAGCTAAACGATTTTCAATCCGCTTTCATAGACTCCGCTTATTGGGTAAGCTATTTCTTTTTCGCACTGCCCGCTGCATGGGTGATGCGCAAATGGAGTTACAAAACAGGGATCATCACCGGCCTGCTCATTGCAGCAGCGGGTGCTGTCTTATTCTTCCCTGCTGCGGAGTTACGTTCCTTCGGTTTATTCCTGTTTGCGCTCTTCTTAGTAGCAGCGGGCATGACCTTCCTCGAAACGGCCGCCAATCCTTACATCACCATCATGGGATCAAAAGAGACGGCTGTACAACGCCTCAACTTTGCACAGGCCTTTAATGGATTAGGTGCTTTCGTAGCAGCATTCTTCCTGAGTAAAGTGATCCTCTCCGGTAAAGAGTTTTCTACAGCACAACTCAATGCCATGAGCCCTGAGGTACTCAACAATTATTTACTTTCAGAAGCAAGGTCTGTACAAGTTCCCTATCTCGCTATTGCAGGGGTACTCCTGTTGGTAGCACTCACCTTCAGGCTGGTACACTTCCCTAAAGTGCAGGAAGAACATGACGATAAACTGAGCATCAACCTGCGCGTATTCCGGCATGTACATTTCCGCTGGGGTGTGATCGCGCAGTTTGCTTATGTAGGTGCGCAGGTATGTATTTCCAGTTTCTTTATTCGTTATGCCGGCTTCAGCGCAGGCATGCCGGAAATGGAAGCCACTACTTTCCTCGGGATGCTGCTGTTATGTTTTATGATAGGCAGGTATGTGGGCACTTTCCTGATGCAAAAAATAGCACCGCGGATGCTGCTGATCTTCTACAGCGCGGCCTGTGTATTGTTGCTGGCTTATTGTGTATTGCAGGGCGGTAGGATGGGCGTGTATTTCTTACTGATGGTGGAGTTCTTTATGTCCATCATGTTCCCTACTATCTTTTCCCTCGCTATCAGGGACCTGGGGAATGAAACAAAATCAGGTTCTGCTTTCCTTGTGATGTCTATTGTTGGCGGGGCCTTGATTCCATTAGGGTTGGGCGCCATTGCTTATAATTACAATGTACAACTGGCTTATGTAGTACCCACGATCTGTTTTGCAGTGGTATTGTATTACGCATGGCGACATGCATTACCGAAGCAGTCTTAAACCAAAATAAACCTTCTGCCCGGGAACATATTTCTCCCGTAATTCAAAGTTCTCAAACGAGGGTCCGCCCGGTATAGCAATATACTGTTGCGGATCCCTGTTTCCACCGCTCCAGTACTTCGCCCGGCCATTCACCCGCACCTGTAAGGAAGGTACTGTTTTATCCTTCCGCCAATATTGCGTGAGCATATAAAAAGGGCGATACCGCCAGTTCCATCTGGCTAAGTAAGCAGGTTCCTGCGGCCATGCGGCTAATTCTGCAAATGATTCATCCGGCGTGGCCAATACCAAACAACTATCCCCTTCTTTAATATCATAAGGCGCTTTCTCTATGAAGTCTATTCCATCATACCCCGCATACAACTCCCGGGAATTGATCACTGTATCTTTCAAATACAATTTCCGCAACCGGGAATAATTGCCCATCGTGGCAGTGATGCCGCAACGTTCCATGGGTGCACTGTCCGGATGATGGAATACCTCAATGCACAATTCCTCTGGTCTGCTCTTGTGAATACTTAGCTTCAGATAAGGATGCGAACCGTTTGCAAACTTTTCCATGTGCACATACACACTTAAAACCTCAGAAGAAATAACACTATCCTTTAGCCACATAAACTTCCCCCATTTCCCATCCACAACAGAAGGTGATATCTCACTAAATTCCATCTTCCCGTTCACCACCGGTTCCACAGCGATGTAATTGATGTGATACGTCACACCGCCATAGTTATAACCGATGCGCAGTAAACCCCTCGGCCCTCCGTTTGAGCTTTCCTTCAAGCCTTCAATAGCCCCCGGCCAGAAGCCCACCACAATACCATTGCGGATACCGAATACGGTACTATCCCTCCTTATCCATTGGGCCTGGCTCAGTGCAAAAGAAAATAATAAACTGACTGTTAAAAAAGATCTGCTCACCATCCAACGTTTTGTACCAGGTTACGGTTCTTATTAATTTCCTCTTGCTGCAAGGGCCATAGATAATGCTTCGGTGCAATGAACACCCGCTTCTCTATCACCGTACGTTTATAAAAATTGTTATCGCCCAGATTAGTGCCCGCGCCAATGTTCATTCCATGAATTTCTTTACTGTCAATCACCGCGGCTATCTTCCATCTGCGCGTATCAAAGTAACGATGCGTTTCAAATGCCAGTTCTATCCTCCGTTCATGCCTGATCTTTTCCCTCATTTCATCCTGACTTAATCCTGCGGGCAATACAGGCAGCCCGGAGCGTTCCCGGATCAGGTTCACGTATTTATATACATCTGGTACAGCGCCATCCATTTCATTCAGCGCCTCTGCATAATTCAGATAAGATTCTCCTAACCTGTAATAAATAAACGTATTCAGGGAGAACCTGTTCTGGAAAATATCAGAAGTAGGGTTCACCATTTTCTTCATCAGGTAACCGGAAATGCAATAATCAGAACCTGCACGTTTCCTGCCATCCAGCCCTTCAAACCAGAACTGTATGCCCCTTCCTTTCCAGATAGCGCCATTGAAATTGATGCTCGCATAAAACCGCGGTTCCCGGCCCACATACATATTACTCACGCCGGCAGGATAGTAATCCAGCGGATGTTTCGCCGCAGCATATCCCGCTTCCACATAACCGGACCCTGCATTGATAATGGGCGAACCATCTGCGTTATAACCATTCACCGGCCGTAAACCATTCGCCATTTCATAATCATCCACCAGTTCCTGCGTAGGACAGAAAATAGAGAATCCCCCATAACTGATCGGATTACTGCAACGTTCAAAGTGAGAATGTTCACCGGCATTACGGGCAAACAGCACTTCGGAATTATTGCGCTCAATGAATACCTCCTGGTAATTCCTCACCGGATCGTTATTCGCTGCGCGGTACAATTTATACCCGTTAGCTTCTACCCCATCGATACATTCCTTGGCGGCCACTGCCGCCTTACGCCATCTTTCTTTATCAAAAGCAGGAAAAAGCTGCAAACCTTCGTTATCCTTTATCCCCGTGTAATCAGGATTACCATTCCAAAGCGGACTCGCCATGTACAACAACGCCTGTGCCTTCAATGCCAGTGCAGCAGCTTTGGTAACACGCCCCATTTTATCCGCCCCTACTTTCCATTCCAGTAATGGCACTGCCTTATCACATTCCTTCGTGATAAATTCAATTACTTTATCAATGGGCTGTCTCCTGATCTTGGAATAATCTTCATTAAGCGTATAAGCATGATCCCCGATGGGAATAGCGCCATAAATGCGTGCCAGCATAAAGTGGAAGAAAGCGCGCAGGAAAGTGGCTTCCCCTATCCACCGGTTCCGCTCTGTTTCATCCATGGGCACATCTGCCACATTATCCAGGAAGAGATTGGTTTTGCGGATGCCCTCATACATAAAACCCCATACATCCGGGAAGTAATCATTGGCACTCCAGGCGCCGGAGTTCAGTAAGTGAGAATAGGCGCCCAGGAAAGTGATCTCCATTTCGTCACTGGCGCCGGTAAAGGGATTACGCTGATCCCAGTCTGCCGCACCCAGCATAACGGGCACGTTGTTATACGCCGAAGTGAGGAAGGATTCCGCATATTTCCTTTCGGAAAATACCTTTTTAATATCCAGGTCTTCATCCGGTGCTTTTTTAAGATAGTCTTTGGTGCATGATGCTGTTAAGAGCAATATGGTGATTAAAACAAGGAACTTGTTCATCTGGTAAGTTTGAAGGTTGAATTAAAACGAAAGCTGTGCCCCGAAATTGATGCTGCGCTGTAAAGGATATCCCCCTGTGCCGTAATTCGATTCCGGATCTATCACTTTTATCTTATCCCAGGTGGCCAGGTTATAACCGTTGATGAACAGGCGGATACCTTCCAGCCCGCGTTTTATGGCAAAATTGTAAGCGATCTCCGCACTCTTCAGCCGGATGTAGGATGCATCCTGCAGGAACAAGGTGGAGGTCCTGTTGTTATTAGGATTCTGTAGTGGTGAAACACGGGGATATCTGGCATCAGTATGCTGCGGTGTCCAGCGGTTATCGTAATACTCACGCATAATATTGTAAGTACCTGATCCCATCTGGAAGGCATACATGGAAGGCCCGTCTACAAATAAACTGGTACGTGCCACGCCGGTAAAGAAAAAGCTCAGTTCAAAACCCTTGTAGCCAAAACTCGCACCTGCTCCATACACCATCTGTGGTGTTCTGGGATAACCGATCGGCACACGGTCGTAATCATCTACTACACCGTCATTGTTATAATCCTGGTATTTGATATCCCCCGGCCTTACCTGGTCCATGAAATTCTGCTTCGGACTTTTCTCTATATCCGCCTGGTCTTTAAAGAAGCCCAGTGCTATCAATCCCATCGGCTGATCTATCGGCTGGTCAACGAAGGATTGATAAGCGTATTTCGGGATGGGATCATCGTTCTGTGTGCAGATACTTTTAGCATAAGTGAAAGTACCCCTGAAGTTGTAATAGAAACCTTTGCGGGTAGTATGCCTTACTTCCAGCAATGCATCAATGCCGGAGTTCTTTGCTTTCCCCAGGTTGGCATAAGGCAGCGTCCAGGGATAATAACCTGTTACGCGTGGTATAACACCCCGCTGGATGAGGATACCTTCCCGGTCTTCTTTAAACGCATCCACCTGTAAACTGATGGTGCCTTTCAGCAATTCCAGGTCCATCCCGATGTTTGCCTTTGTAGCTACTTCCCAGGTTACATCATCATTGCCTATCTGCGCTTCTTCAAAACCCTGGTAGAAACGCTGGTTATCCCCAAAGAAATAGGACTGCCCCTGGCGATTGATCGTAGTGAGGAATAAGAAGCGTCGTGCGCCTATCTGGTCATTACCTACCTGCCCGTAAGATCCTCTTATTTTGAGGCTGGAAATAGCGTTTACATGCCAGAACTTTTCATTGCTGATGATCCAGCCCGCAGAAACGGAAGGAAAGAAGCCGTATTGTTTCCCTTCGGGGAAATTCTCTGAACCGTTATATCCTGCATTCACTTCTGCGAGGTAACGGTTCTTAAAGTTATAAGTGATCCGCCCTGCCAGCCCCTGCCGCCTGTAGGGCAGGTTATTTAAAGTAGTTCCTGCCGTGAGATCAATGTATTCCCTGCGGTTGCCTAACAGCATGCCCGTTAGTGTATGATCCCCGAAAGTGCGGTTGTAATTGACGCCCACCTCTGTATAATATGCGCGGTTAGCACCGTTATGCAGCACATAGGTCATGGGCTGCTCTTCCCGGATAGGCGGCGAAGAATACTGGTCATTCCCATTCGCATCCTTACCCAGGTACTGTTTGATGGCATAAGGCTTGATACGGTCTGTGGAAGCGGAATAATAGTGGTCATAAGCAAATAATCCCCGTACAGAAAGCCCTGGTGTTACGAGCCTGGAAAGATCCCATTTGCCACCAAAAGTTCCCTGCAGTGTGTTCCTGTCCTGCCGCGTATAGCCTGATTGTGTAACCAGCCCCCAGGGGTTGTTCTGCAGGTAGGAAGTGGAAGCCCCGGCAACAGAACCATCAGGATTCAATTTCGGATAATTGATCGGCGAAGTGATCTTCAGTGCATCAAAGATCCCGGGAGCACCCGTGCCCGGATAATTGCCTTTCTGTATCACGCCGCCAATACCCAGTTCTATGCTGATAGTTTTAGAAACATTGATATCCACATTGGAACGAAAGTTATACCGTTGCATCTGTGCATTGGTTTTATAGGCATTCTTAGGGTCCTGTTTGTAGATGCCATTCAGCACTGTATAACCCACATTCGTATAATACTTCACAATTTCATTACCGCCGGAAACACTCAGGTTATTGATACTCTGGAAAGTGTTCTTCTTCAGCACGGCATCCGTCCAATCTACATTCGGATAGAGATAAGGGTCAGAACCATCTTTGAACTTCTGCAGTTCTGCTGCTGTATACCGGGCGGGCAGGCCATTGTTGGCCAGCGCTTCATTGATCAGCCCTGCATATTCAGGCCCGTTGATATAATCAGGCAGCCGCAAAGCCTGCAGACTGGCATTCTCCGTACGGAAGATCACTTTCGGTTTGCCGGTAACTCCTCTCTTCGTAACGATCAGGATCACACCATTTGCTCCCCTCACCCCATATACCGCGGTAGCAGATGCATCTTTCAGAATAGAAAAACTTTCAATTTCCTGCGTGTTGATATTGTTGATATCCCGTTCCACTCCATCTACCAGTATCAACGGCGCCCTGTTGGCCCAGGTTCCAAAACCACGGATAAATACCGCCGCCCCGTCATAACCCGGCTCTCCGGAACTTTGCCGTGTGATGATCCCCGGCATACTGCCCGCCAGCGCATTGGACAAAGAAGGCGTAGAGATCCGCTGGATGTTATTCACCGGCACACTGGAGATAGCACCTGTTACCGTCATTTTCTTTTGCTTTCCGAAACCTACCACCACCACATCACCCAGTGTGCTGGATTGCTGCTTTAATTGTATGTTCAGGATGCTGTTATTACCTACCGTGATAGCCTGCGGTTCATACCCTACATAGGTATATACCAGCATGGCTTCATTGCCGGATACTTTTATGGCATAAGTACCATCAGGGTAAGTAGTGGTGCCCACAGGTGTGCCCTGCACTACGATGGTTACTTCAGATAATGGTTTACCATCTTCGGCAGAAGTGACCTTGCCCGTGATCACTTTCTGCGCATAGCTGACGGTAATGGACGTGAGGAAGAAGACGAATGCGGATAAGCATTTCATAAACGTGTTAGTTTTGGTTATAGGAGTAATAAGTACTTACTTAAACGTTTAAGCAAATATCATTTTGAATACCAAATAAAACGTGGATGGACGTGCTGTTACATCGTTGGCTGTTAGGTCAGTTGAACGCTCTTACCGGAAACTATTACCTGTTTCACGGGTATTGTGCCATATGCTATAGTTAATGATGGTTTTCCTTTTTGCAGGCTCACAGTACCGAAACCTTTGTCTGTGGAAATGAAACTGGTAAAATCCCCTACTTTGGAATCAATAAAAAGGGTACCGTCTACCGCATCAAAACGAACGCCGGTTAATCCCTGCAACATGCCATAACTGCTCATGGCCCTGGCATACCAGTGCCCGCATTCATATTCATTGAAAGGATTACGTACCGCACCATCGTAACGGTTGCGGCAGGCCTTCACAATATCCAGCCCTTTTTCTACTTCTCCCATGAACATCAGGTGAGAAGCCACCTGGTATTCAATGCCTGTCCATACTTCATTGCTGTACACAAATGGTAAAGACAACATGCCGCCTTTGGGCCAGGAGCATAATAACAATCCCCCTTCGTTCCCTAAAGCAAAAGTGGGCCGTTGCGGATTCACATGTGCGCTGAGATCTTTCTTCAGGTTGTATTTATGTACAGCCAGTAAATGACTTTTTGTTTTGGCCACATCCACCGGCTCTTCCATCCCGCACACCCGTGCGATCCAGGAACCCAGGATGCCATCAGAAAGGCAGCCTGTACCGTATTGGTACTTAGGGCCTTCTTTTTGCAGGAGTTGTTGCGCCTCTGCGGAATATTGCGTTTGGAAGGATTGCGCTTTCACGGGGTCTGGTGCATTCAATCCTGTCCATTGTATCTTTTGTATAAAGTATTCGCCGTTGTACAATTCCGTTTCCAGGTATTGTTTGCCTTTTTCATACAGCGAAGTATATTCCGTTACATCATTACCAAGAGATTTTCCCATCAGCGAAATGGCATGTAATGCGCCGAGATAGAAACTCGTACACATGCCCGTAGGGCCCCAGAATTCAATATCATAGGTATTGTGATGCGGCTCTTCCACGATGCCTTTCTTGCGGGGGTCCCAGGTGCGGATGCAATAATCCATACTTGTTTTCACTGCAGGATAGATCTGTTTCAGCCATTCATTATCGCCGCTGATGCGCCATTCCCGGTGCACTTTCATGATGCCGCCTAACTGTCCGTCTGCTGCTGCGTGGAAATTATGCACTAAGGGAGAGATGGGGATATTCGCACGGAAACCCTGATGCCCGTCTGCATTCTGGTTCTCTTTGAACTCTGTATTGCGCAGGCTTCTTTCCAGCGCCGGAAATAAATGGGGAACGGCCTGTGCATAATTCCACACATGCGTGCAGGAACCATGGCAGCTGCCCCAGTTATCTCCGGAACCTTCCCAGCACCAGAAGCGGCCATCATACTGCCGCATAACGGTAGCAGATTTCAGTATGGTCAGATTGGCGGCAACCGCTTCCACTACTTCCGGCGGTAAAGTACTTTTATAAAATGCGTCTGAGAATAATGTTGTTTTCTTTTGCAGTGTTTCATAGTTATCCTTCCAGTAATCCGCTACTTCTTCTATGCTTTTAAACTTACTGCTATACCATGGTTTGTGGAATCCCGTGGTTGCATCATCTCCTATATGTAATTTGGAATCCGGCACATACCAGGCCATCATCAAACGAACTACTTTCTTCTCTCCCGGTTTCAACCGGAAAGGCACGAATAAAGAGCCGCCCGGTGCATCTTTTTCTACCGGTGCATTGCTTTTAACCGTACCATCTTTCACCGCATTCCATACCATGCTCAGCGGATCGAACCAACCGCCCCGGAACCAGCAATGGTCTACCACCGTATTGTTATCAGTAGTATAGATCGCAAAGCGACCTTGCTTTTCCGGGGCATTGGTGATGGCTTCCTGTGATAAGATGAATCCGTTCTGAATAGGTTTAACTGCATTACCAGCATCTCCCTGCCGCATAAAGTTGCGGGCATTGTAAGAGAACACGATCTCTTCCGTGGTAGTACCAGTATTCGTAAAATGATATTCTAATGCGCCAACGGGCAAGCTGGAATTATCTTCATCTGTAGGCACAAAAGGACTCCATCCTTTAATACGTACTGCTACCGGCATCGTAGCATCTTTCAAAGTGATCTCTGCAAAAGGGAAACGGGCTTTAAACTCCGCTGTGGCAAAACGCGGAAGGCCCCAGGTAGCGCCACCGGTTCCACCAAGACCAGCATCCCGCTGACCGAATTTCTTCCAGTCCGGGATGATCTGCTCCAGCACTTTTGCCCCCTTTCCTTTTATACTGATAGCCGCAAACATGGCCGGCTCAAAGAACATTTCAGGGTTGTGGCGGATGCTCATATGAGAGATAGCACCCGTGCCTTCCAGGCAGAACATACCCGCACCGATCCCTCCAATGGGAAATGCAATGCGGCTGATATCTTTTCCTTTATAGGTGTCGTTAAAATTACGGGCGCCGGGAGCCTTTTCTTTTGACGTTCCTTTCGCTAAAACCACCGCAGGCAGCGCAGTTGCGCCAATTGCCCCTAATGTAAAGTTCTTTAAGAAATTACGCCGGTTATTACGTGCTTTCATGATAGTAGTAGTTCAGTTTTCATAACGCTTAAACGATTAAGCAGAAAGACATAAAAAAAGCAGCTTTCGCTTCAGGAGATGAAAGTAAAATATAAAAAAATAGGAACCAAATATTTTTTTGGTTCCTAACTGAAAAGCAACCGGGCTGCCTAAAAAGTGTTCCCCCCCGGGAGATGAAGGCCAAACCTCCATCCCACTTTTTAGGCCCGCCCGGATATTTATTATTTTAAAGCCTGGTTATTGATCACAATACCGGTTGACCGTTTTGCATAACCCGTTGCTTTCTTCTCCGGCTCCTTCACTGTGAGGTTGGTAAACTTTGCATTTTGTACATTATCAAACACTACAGCCATTCTGAAATCCTTCTTCGCTACGGTTAGCGTAAGGCCGGAGATATCAATGTTCTTAGCGTGCCTGATAAAAAGCCCCCAGGCCGGCAATTCCCCGAACATGGAATATTCAGGGTAAGCAGTACCTTTGTTATTGATCCTGTCCAGCGTATCCAGCGCTACCTTTGCAAAGAAAGGATTGGCGCCGCCGGGATAGTTGATGGTCACGTTTTTAAAGCTCACGTTATTGATCAGTGCATCCGGCATGCCTACAATAGACGATGGCGAAATATTCCGCGGCATATCTTCTATCGGCCCCTCATATTCATAACCCACATCCGGTTTGGTAGCAGGGATTTCTGCATATACATTAGAGATCCTGATGTTTTCCAGCCTTCCTTTCTTTCCGGCCACCCGCTCTCCTATCCGCATGAAGATAGCATTACCGGTATTAAATGCTTCCAGGCTGTCTACTTCCACATCTTCCAGGAAACCACCATCTACGGCCTGTAAAGCCACAGCAGAACGATAGGTATCAAATACCTTGATGTTCTTTATCCGGATGTTACTGAAACCACCATGAGAAGCAGTGCCGAATTTGATCCCGTTCGCGCTGGAGCGGATGATGCAATTCTGGATCAGTACATTCCTGCAGGCCTTGGTGCCATCATGCGATTTCAAACACACACCATCATCATCTGAATCAATATAAGAATTGGTGATCTTCACATTTTCACAATCCACAATATCGATCCCGTCATTATTCCAATATGCTTTACTGTCTACAAAAATACTATCGAGGTGCAGGTTCTTACACTGATCATACGTTTGTACCCAGCTGGCAGAATTCTTTATCGTTACACCCCTGATCAGGATATTACTGGTATTGCGGAAGTTGATGACCATAGGCCGTGCTTCCGCTTCCGGGCGATCATAACGGAACCCGTCTTTCAAGATCCCCTTATGGATATTCTCTACCACATTACGCGCCACCTGCCGGCCCTGCCCGTCTATAATCCCTTTCCCTGTAATACCAACATCCTGCTGGTCATGCGAAAAAATAAGCGCGGTGAACCCATGCCGGTCGTAATCCCAGGGATTAAGCGAACCCAGCAGCACCGCGCCCTCCTGCAGTTGTAGGGTAACATTTGATTTCAAATAGATAGAGCCCGTCAGGTATCTGCCAACATGGAACACGAGCCTGCCGCCGCCATTTTTATTAATATAGTCGATGCCGTATTGAATGGCACGTGTATTTAATGTTACACCATCAGAATAGATGCCGAACAAAGAAGCCGGGTAATCTTTTGCTGAAACCTGTATAGAAAACAAGGTCAGCAATAGCAGTATAAATGATCTCTTCATGGTTATTGTTTTTTAGCAGACAGTACACTCACGGGGCCGATCATACCTAATGGCTGAATAGGCTGGTTCTTGCGGAGTTCATTTGTCCAGTATTGCGCCACTTTATTATCAGTGAGCGTTTTCATATAGTTACCCATATTGGTGGTGATCTTTATCTCAATCGCATTATCACCTGTTTTCACATCCTGCGTTATGTTATACAAACGCCTGCCATACCATTGCACACCCAATGATTTGCCATTCACCGTTAGTTCAGAAATACCATGCACCTTTCCAAGATTCAACCAGATCGCATTGTTTTTATCCGTTACCGGCAGGTTATTGCGATAGGTGATCGTACCCGTAAAGTTCTGCAATTCCGCTATTTCTGCCAGGTCTTTCAATTCATCGAACGTTACTTCCTTCACGGAACCATCGATATGTTTGAGTGTAGCTTTCCAACTGCCGCTGAGTTTCACACC
The DNA here is from genome assembly GCF_009647655.1 of Chitinophaga sp. SYP-B3965. Lineage (GTDB taxonomy): Bacteria > Bacteroidota > Bacteroidia > Chitinophagales > Chitinophagaceae > Chitinophaga. The sequence continues at coordinate 2,016,717 of NZ_WJFD01000001.1, forward strand.
GTTGCCGGAAAGCAATGGCGCTTCGGCTTTTCCTTTCTTTGTTTTATCAAACACCAGCAGTTTGGAATCTGAAGGGCCGAGGTCTAATATGTAATGACCGTTCTCTCCATTCAGCGTGTGCCTTTCCCCGTTATCAGGGTTCCATACCCAGCCTTCCCTTTTACCGATCAGTTCTTTGGCAACAGTGATGTCTACCATATACCCTTCATCCATATGGGAATTAGTGAACAGCAGTATCTCTGTATCTCCAGCCTGGTAACGCACCTGTGTAACAAAAGGTTCCGGTTTGGCGATCTTTACATAAGGTTTGATCTGGTACTTTTCCTGCACCTCCTTATACCAGCCAATGAAATCCTTTTCCGGTTTCTTCAGCAGGATGAAATTATTAGGATGTGATTGCAGTTTCGTTACCAGGTCTTTCACCTGCTGATCATGTTCCGCATGATCCTTCCAGCCCGTAGATCGCTCCGGATATTTTTCTATACAGAAGATCCTTCCACCTGCCAATACAAAATCGAGCAGTTTTTGCAACGTAGCAGGTTCCATACTTAATACTTCTATCAGGAATAAAGTATGATACTTCCGCGGGCCGTAGTGCATGAACCCATTCTTAAAGGTAGCATCGCGGATCACGGATTCAGATACATGATCACAGGCATTCCCGTTCTTGTGGATGGCTTCCCAGATCAGCGGCTGGTAAGGCGGATGGATGATGAAAGGGAATGGTTCATTCTGTGCGCTGTACATGCCCCACATATCCGCAGTAGGCGGCAAAACAGCAATGTCTGCAAACATATCTCCCTGTTGCAGCAAAGCAGAGATCCGCGCTTTATAATCTGTAAAATGGCGGAAGTAAGGCCACCAGTTATTCTTTTCATTATAAAACCCGCCATACCTGATCCAGCCAGGGAACGGTGCATCCGGCGGTGTGTAATTGAAACCATGGAAAATGGGATGTGTTACACCGGATATCGTACTCTGGTCACCCGCTACTTTCAGCATCTCCAGGGAATCGTTGAATACCATATCCGTATTCGTTAGTTCCTCTGCACTGATGTACCGTTTGCCTTTCAGATGCGCGGCAGAAGACACATACTTATTGATCATCGTATAAGCCCTGCCCAGCAACGGTGTATCCTCCGGCATCTTATAACCGATGCCATACTTCAGCCAGGTTTCACATTCAGGCAGGTCAAAATCAAAACTGCCTTCCAGCAGGAAGTAACCCCTGCCGTATGCCTGCGCACGAGATTTCATGTTGTTCTTTTTGCACCATGCCACATACGTTTTAATAAAACTGTCTTCCAGCATTTCTGCTTTGGTCAGTTCAAAATCATACCGCATCCTTTGTACCATATCAGCAAATTCCGTACTCATGGAAACACCATACTGGTAATTGTAGGTGTTGCCCATGGAGGCGATCTTCAGCAATACAAAAGGCAGATAAGGATAAAGGTCATACCCGCGCCGCTTCTTAAACTCATCCATCATGTCACTGCTCCAGTTGGCGCCTTCCAGCTCCATACTGTCTGTGAACAATGCACGTACGTGGCGCGACAGAGGACCTATCCTATTCTGTATGGTGTCCGTCATATGATTGAGGTACTTGTTCACGGCTGTTTTGTTATAGTGATTCAACACAGGGCCATTAGCCCCCGGCGCACCGTTGATCACTTCCATAAAGCCTTTTACTTTAACAAGTCCGTATAAAGCATATTTACCTTTGGGTATATCCAGTTTAATGATATCGTCTTTCACCAGTGCCTTGAGGTCTTTCTCTTCACTCAGATCACTGATAGGGTCCGGTACCAGTTTTAATTCCATCATTTCCATTGTTCTGCCCGGGAAGGGAGAAGTAATGGCAGGATCTGCTTCTTTAAACAGATCGAACATGGACGTTTCATAATACAGCGGTCCTTCCAGTTTCTTAACCGCTATCACCACTACATCAGAACGTTCTTCTCCCTGCAGGTATTCAGCGCCAAATGGCCAGCCGGAACCCACAATAAGGTCGCAGGTCATACCTAAGGATTCCGCTTCTTTAAAGGTAGCCAGCAACAGGTCATTCCATTCATTGCTCAGCCATTGTAAAGAAGGTTTGCCCATATCATCTGTGCGGGAAGGGAATTTGATGGGATTGATCTCCACGCCACCAATACCGGCAGCATGCATCAACCGTAATTCCCTGATCAGTTCGTCTTTCTCTACTTTATCGCCATTCCACCACCAGCGTACAAAAGGACGGTAAACAGGCAGCGGGTCTTTAAACAGTTTATAAAGGTCTGTATCCCCCGCAGCAAGTGCTGCGCGAGCTATTCCCGGCAATGTACCAACAATAGAATATCCGGCTGTGAGGAATGTACTCTTTAACAGAAAGTCTCTTCTTTTCATTAATCTTGATTATATCTATTGTCCAGGAATATTTTCATCCATAGGTTGATCCGCCATTGCTCCTGCTGTGGCGATCCCTTTCTGTCTCCCATCACCATATAAGGTGGTGGTCCGAATTCCGGTGTGATCGTGCAGTACTGATCCCCGTTCTTTTTCCTTTGTTTGATCCATTCATCCCAGATGGCGAGGTGCGCAGCCAAAGCCGCTTCATATTCCGGCAATGCAGGATCCCATACCTGCGGTCCTTCTGTATGCCCTACCCTTGCATGAACATGACGGGCATGGCGGATCGCTTCCGCCACCGTATCCTGCTGATCTTCCAGGTAACTTTCAGATACGCAGAACCAGTGAGAAACATCCAGCGTTAAAGGCAGTGAAGGGAATTTCCGCAACAGTGGCCCTACTGCATGTGCGGCAAAGGTCCATTTGTTACGATGTGTTTCCTGGTACACCGGCACGCTTATCTGATCACATACTTCCAGGCATTGTATGATCTGCTCTTCCGTGTAATATTCCCGGCCTGTTTGCGCACTGATGAACAGTGGCTGCAACTGGCTGAGTGCCGTTAACTGTTCTTTAAAAGCAGTCAGGTATTCCTTAAAATTATCCGGCATAGGTATTACCGCCATCACAATGGAAAACTCCAGGTCATATTGCTTTAGCAGGTTCACAACGGTAGCAGGATCAGTAGGTTCACCATAAGGGAACCATTCCACGCCTGCATACCCTGCGGCTTTTACATTTTCCAGGAAAACAGGCCAGGGGATCTGTTCACTACCCCATCTTGGACAAAAGAATTTAACTATCATAAGGTTTTCGGGTAGATCAGCGGATTCTGTTCGTTGTTATTTAGCGGATCTCCAATTTTAAGTGTTTGCAGGTAATCATCCGGGAGGATGTTCTTTTGCCCGTTAAAAATATTGCCTTCCGGCATATAGGCACAGGTCATTGCACGGCGGAAACCATTGGTCATATTGGCACCCGCCCCATGGATCGTTAACCCATTATGGAAAGAACAGCTGCCGGCTTTCATGGGCGCAGCAACTGATGCAGTTTTGGCTAATTGAGGATACACGGTAAAGATGCCATCCATATTTTTTCCGATACCGCTATTCTCAAAACTCGTTTGCTGAAAAGATCCCGGTATGAAATACAGGCAGCCATTCTCATAAGTGGCATCGTCCAGCGCTACCCAGATGGATAGCGCTTTACGATCGGAGAAAGACCAGAACGGTGTATCAAGATGCCAGGCAGTGGCATTGGCCCAGGGCCGTTTAAACAGCGCCTGATCGTGCCAGATCCTGATGCCTTCAGCACCGGAAAGCTGAGCAGCCATCTGGCCGATACGTTCATCCAGCATGATATCTTTTACTCCTTCATGCGTTTGCCAGAGATTGAGCAACTGGTCAAACACTTTACCGAAGTAATCAGCATCTTCATTGATCCCATCATCCTCTCCCACTTTAGTATCCTTGCCCGGCATTTTTCTGCCGGCCCTTTGTTCAACTGCTTCCATCACCACATTGCGCCAGTGTGCCAGTTCATCCTTCGAGAGGAAGTCTTCTATTACAATAAACCCATTTTTCTGATAGCTTTCAATTTGCGCTTTATCCAATGTGTATTTCATAAATGGAAGATTTTAATAACCCTGGTTTTGTGTCAGTTTGGTATTGATCTGCCTTTCTGAGAAAGGGATGGCAAATATCAGTTTGTCGTTGTTCACCGTGTAAGAACCGGGTAACAGGTAACCGTAGGTAGCTTTCATCACAATGCCATGTGCATTCATTACGGCTACAGCCTGTTTGGTACGCACCAGGTCTAACCAGCGATGGTTTTCAAATGCCAGTTCCACTCTTCTCTCTTTCGCGATGATAGCCCGTAACTGCACCTGGTCTGTAGTAGTGATATCGTTCAGTAAACCGGCTCTTCTGCGTACCCTGTTCAGGTGCGGTAACGCTTCTCCTGATCTGTTGCTTTCATTCAGACTTTCTGCCAGCATCAGCAACACATCTGAGTATCTGAAAACGGGCCAGTTGTCTTTCGTGTTGTTAACAAGTGTGTATGGCGGATGCAGGTACTTTTTAATGAACCTTTTGGCGATCTTTCCTGCAGGAGGGCCCGCATACCCAACAATACTAACAATTTTTTCCGGTATAAAATCAGTATTGGAGTTCAGGGCGCCTTCTATCACAGCAATACTGGCATCCAGCCTTTGATCTCCTGCTTCATAAGCAGCCACCATATCATCTGTAGGGATGTTCCAGCCCCCGTCTGTATTGTTGTAAGTGATACCCAGGATGTTCAGCGTATTAGGCGTAACAGGAATAAAACGGTAGATCAGGTTGCCCTGTTGCCCGTCCGTACCATCTTTATACTGGATCTCAAAAATAGACTCAACACTGTTCTTCTTATTGGGATCAAATACTTCCGCATAAGTAGGCAACAGATCATACCCCATAGTGGTAACGCTTTGCAGCAATGGAACTGCCAGGTCATACTTCTCACGCGTCATATGCACCAGGGCTAATTCAGTAGCCACCATACCTTTGGTAACACGGCCGGATTGCGGGAACTTAGCCGGTGGCCCCAGTAAGGCCAGCGCATCTGTGAAATCACTGATGATCTGCGTATAGACAGAATCTACACCTGTACGTGCAAGAAATGCCTGCTCCGCTCCCTTCACTTCATGCAGCGGCAACGGTACAGCACCATAGTGACGAACGAGATCAAAGTAATAATGTGCACGTAATGCCTTTGCTTCTCCTACGATCTGGTTCTTGTCTGCTTCTGCCATTGTAAAATCTATCGTCTCTATCCTGTCCAGGATCACATTTGCACGGGAGATACCAGTATAGGCAGCTCTGTATCTGCTTAATACCACACCGTTGGGCGCATCATCCATAAAATCCGCCAGCTGCTCATACCCTATTCCTCCGCGGTCCTTTGCATTATAATCGTAGTGCGTATTATCAGAACGCATCTCATCCATAAAGAAGGCGATGTTATTGATACCGGAACCAGCCACATAAGTGCCCCTGGTGGCATCGATCGCGCCTCTGAGCGGTGCATAAACACCCGTTACGGCCTGTTGAAAATCCTGGGTGCTTTTATAAAAATTTCCTTCATTTAACTGCCCTTCCGGGAATTCAGTAAGGAAACGATCCTTGCAGGAAGAGAACAGCAAGACGGTAAGTATAATATTTATAACAGATTTCATACTTTAAAATTGATGGTGAATGCCTCAGAAATTGATGTTTGCGCCAAACATGAGTGTTCTCGGAATGGGGAAAGAACCATTGTCCTGACCCGCCAGTGTACCGAAATCCCGGGTATCATTCACTTCCGGATTCTGGCCTGGATATTTCGTAAACACAAACGCCTGTTGCAAACTGGCATAGAAACGGATAGACTGCAAATATTTCAACCGCTTCATATCTGCCGTGTAACCCAATGAAATGTTCTTAATAGTGAGATAATCACCGGAGAACACCCAGTTGGAATTAGCCAGGCGGTAGAGTTCTGTAGTATTGGCCAATGTTCTCGGCACTTTGCCATTGCCCGGATCCTGCTCAGAGCGCCAGCGGTTGGCCATGTCCTTGGTTACATTGAAGATCCCGTCTATGTTAACCAGGTTCTGCATATTGGTATTCATGATATCACTACCCGTTTGCCCTGCTATTACAATAGAGAAATCAAACTTTTTATACCGGAGGTCATTGGCCATACCAAAAATCATACGTGGGTTAGGATTGCCGATATAATCCTTATCATTCGCATCTATCTTTTTATCTCCGTTCACATCTTTCATACGGGTAGACCCCACCGCAGAAGTAACATGTTTAGGTTGCGCATTGTATTCAGCCTGCGTCATGTAAATACCATCAAATACATATCCCCAGAATTCACCGATCCTTCTGCCTACTGCAGTGCGGTTATAATCGCTGTAGGTATTGATACCACCTATAGGCGTATTATTCTGAAGGGCCATCACTTTATTATCATTGAAGGAAATATTGAAATTGGTATTCCATTCCAGTTCTCCGGTCAGATTGCGTGTATTGATCTGGAATTCATGGCCCCACATCTGGATAGTACCGATATTATATTTTATAGCCCCATAACCGGAAGCCCAGGGAATGACCAGGTTATGCAGCATGTCTCTTGTTTCCTTTTTATAGTAATCGTACGTGAAGGAAATACGGTCTTTCAGTAAACTCATCTCAAGGCCAATGTCCAGTTGCCGGGAAGTTTCCCAGCCAAGATACTTGTTACCCAACTGGGTAATTGATTGCCCTGGAGACAATGCGCCATCAAACACATAGTTAGTAGCGCTGAGCAGCGAAACCTGCGTATAATCACCCACATTATGGTTACCTGTCAATCCGTAACTTCCTCTTATTTTCAAGAGAGACAGTGCTTCTGATTTAGGGAAGAAAGGTTCTTCACTCACTATCCAGCCAACAGAAGCAGAGGGGAAATACCCCCACTTGGTGAATTCACCAAAACGGGAAGAACCATCCCCGCGGATATTGGCGGTCACGTAATATTTATCCCTGAACTGATAGTTCACCCGGCCAAACCAGGAAGCGAGGGTCCAGGCTGTATTATTGGTACTGCCTGTAGTAGTACTGGCACCAACGATCCAGGGGATCTTATCACCGGGGAAATTGGAACCATTGATATTCCTGAAGTTCTGTTCATATTTCTGCGCGCTGTATCCGGCCAGCAGATCAAAACTATGTTCCTTCAATTTGAAATTGTAGGTGAGCAGGTTCTCATTCAACCAGGAAACAATATTTGCAGAGTTGGCTGCTGCAGAAGGTATCCGGGGTGGCGGACTGCCAAAAGATCCTGTGGCGGAAGGAAAGAAGGCATTGTAATCGTAATTGCCGAGATCAGTATTAAATGTGGTCTTGAAATGCAGGTTCGGCAATAGTTCCAGGTCTGCATACACATTAGCCAGCAAACGCAGTGACTTCTGGTTAATGTTCATGATCATGAGCTGCTGATAGAAGTTAGGCAGCGCATACATACCATAGGAACTTGTTTTGGTAGGATAAGTTCCATCCGGGTTGATCTTGGGGATCAAAGGAGAACTGATAAGCCCACCTGAAATCGCGTTACGGTTATTATCAATGGAACTGCTGCGGGTATTCTTATCCACCTGGTAAACGGGATTAAGATTTAAACCCAGTTTCAGTTTATCATTGGGACGGTATTCGTTATTGGAACGTAAGGAGAACCGTTCCATACCAGTATTATACATCACCCCTTCCTGGTTGAAATAGGTGAGCGTGGTGCTGGACAATACCTTCTCCGTTCCCGTTGAGATACTCAGGGAATAATTAGAGATAGGTGCCGTTCTCAGCAAGGCATCATACCAGTCTGTTCCTTCTCCATACTGGGAAGGTGTTCTATAATCCAGCGGAATTTCTGCCAGGCCGGTAGCCGGGTCCTTCCAGTTTTCATACTTAATTTTGTCTTCATAAAATCCGTTCATAAAAGTGGCAAATTCACGGGCATTCATCATATCCGGCTTACCTCTTTTAGCAACAGACTGCCATCCGTAATAAGTGTTCAGCGTTGTGGTAGTACGCCCTAATTTCGCCTGTTTGGTAGTGATGATCACTACACCGTTTGCAGCCCTTGAACCATATAAGGCAGTAGCAGATGCATCTTTCAATACGGAAAAACTTTCTATATCATCCGGGTTGAGCAGGTTGATATTTTCATTGGTGATGGGTTGACCATCTACCACTATCAAAGGCTGGTTACCAGAACTCAAAGAAGCAGCTCCCCTGATCTTAAAGGTCATGCCCTGTCCCGGGCGACCTGATACCTGGCTGATCTGCACACCGGCAACACGCCCCTGCAGTTTCTGCCCGAACTCCGCCGCAGGGATATCCTGCACTTCTTTGGAAGATACCTTTGAAATGGCGCCCGTAATATTGCGCGCTCGTTGTGTACCATAACTCACTACCACCACTTCCTCTATATTACTGTTGGAAGCCTGCAGCTCAACGGAAATGTCCGTACGGCCATTCACCGGCTCTTCCAGTGTAGTATGCCCTATATAACTAAATACGAGTACCGCTGCCTTTTCTACGCTGATGGTATAAGCCCCGTTCACATCTGTAACCGTACCCACATTGGTGCCCTTTGCTTTTACGGTAACACCTACCAATGGTTGTCCTTTTTCGGTTACCTTTCCCTGCACTTTGATCACCTCCACTACAGGTGCAACCACCTCTTCCGGCGGTGCCTGCCTGATAATGATGGTTTTACCGGAGATCACATAGGTCACCGGCTGATCCTTCAGGGCAATGTTCAATACATCCCGGAAAGGCATTTCCTTTACGTTTAGGTCCACTTTACGGGTCTGCTGCAACAGGTGCGTATTATAGAGGAACTGGTAATCGCATTGTTTCCTTATTTCTTCAAATACTTTCTGGAGGGAGATGTTCTTCCCCGATAGCGTTACCGTTTGTGCAGAAACCTTTGCACTAACTTGTAAACAGGTTGCTGTAATTAGTACTATAAGCAACTTCATGACAAGGAATATTTTAAGGAGATGCCGGATAGAAGTGGCCCTCCTTTTACTTTGTGTATAGGAATCCATACCTTTGCAATGTTTGGGTGTGTTAAGAAATCGTTGACTGACGTTTTTTTCGGCTGCCCAAAGAATCTGCAGGAGCGTCGTAACCGCTCCTGTTTTCTTTTGCAGAAATGCTGGTTGTTAGTTTTTTCGCTGGTGGAATTGCCTTTTCATGTGTGGATCAGTTTTTGGTTAATAATCTGGTATCTATCATCAATTGCATTACTTACTTTAAAGCGTTTACTGTTACTCTTCTTCCTTCTACCTTAAAATCAATTTCATTGGTCAACTCCAGCATCTTCAATACTTCAGAGATATTGGAATTGCGGGAAATATATCCGGAATAGTCTTTCATTTTCATGTTGCCGGTGTATACGGGTTCTATATCATACCAGCGGGATAACTGCTTCATAATAATGGTGATATTCTCTCCGTTGAACTGGAAAAATCCGTTCTTCCAGGCCACCACCCTTTCCACATCGGGTTTGTCGATCACAAACTTAGTGCCACCCTCTTGCATCTGTGCCCGCTCTCCGGGTTTAATAGTGATACGTTCCTTCCCATTTGTTAATCGCACAGCACCTTCCAGCAAAGTAGTGGCAATAGCGCTTTCATCCTTATAGGCGTTCACGTTAAAATGGGTACCCAGTACTTCAATGGTGGTTTTATCTTCCAGGCTTACTTTAAAAGGGCGTTTCGCATTTTTAGCGATCTCGAAATAAGCTTCTCCTGTTAATTCCACCTTCCTTTCCGTACCGGTGAATGCAGTAGGGAATTTCAGGGAAGATGCCGCATTCAGCCATACCTTGCTGCCATCTGGTAAGGTAACAGAATACTGGCCGCCACGCGGTGTGCTGAGGGTGTTAAAACTGACAGCAGCATTTGCGTCAGTAGCTGTATAGTGAAGTTGACCATTTTGCTGATTGATAGTGGTGCCTCCCTGCTGGATCACCTGGTTGCCCGCACTGTCCAAAGTGACAACGGTTCCATCTGCAAGGTGCAGCACTGCTTTGTTGGTACCCGGTGGCACATCATTTTGCGCTGTCATCACCGCCGCCTCCTCTTTCCAGGACATGCTCCGCCAGCTGTAAAACCCGGCAAAAATCACCACCAAAACGGCAGCGGCGGCAGCCAGCCCGCGCCACCAGTTGATATGTTTACGGGTATGGGATTGTACGTTCGAGAGGATCTGTTCGCTTTGTGTATCGCTGAATACGTTCCCTTTTGGCTCAAAAAGGAGGTATGCTTCTTCCATGAGTAACTTTACAGCAGCTTCATTTTCAGGCTGGTCCATCAGCAGGCTCAACTCATCCAGCTCCTGCCGGGTGGCCGTTTTCTGGAAATAACGGTAAAACAAATAGGTGAGCCTTTCATTAGCCATATAATAGGATTCTATAGACTAAAGACACAGCGGTAATAAAAAAGGGGTAGTTGGGTGGGAATTTTTTTATTTTAATATAAAAAAGAAACAACACTGCATCCAAAAAGGGGGTAGCTTTTTATTTTACCATTAAAAGAAGAAACAACACCGCATCCAAAAAGGGGGTAGCTTTTCATTTTACCATTAAAAGAAGAAACAACACCGCATCCGGGTGGTTGCGCACATACTGCGTAATAGAACGCAAAGCCAGTTTCATGTGTTTCTTAGCCGTTTCCGTAGAGATGCCGAGTTGGATAGCTATCTCTTCATGTTTCAGCCTTTTATGCCGGCTGAGGAAGTATACTTTCTGCTGCTGGGGAGGCAGCTTGGCCACTGCCGCATCCAGGATAGCCCGGTAATCATCTTCCCGGTAACCGGAAGGGATGGCTTCCTGCTCCACCTGCCTGGCCCATTGCTGCTGACGGGCCTGTTCATTCACCCGCTGCCGCAAGCAATTGAAAGCATGGTTCCTGCTGAGGATAAATAAATAGTGGGTAAAGCTGTTCAGGGAAGGCAGGGTTTCCCTTTTCATCCAGATCTTGATAAAAACATCCTGCACAATATCCTCCGTCATCTCCATAGAATCCGTGAGCAGATAGATATATTCCGCCAGCTGCTGGTGATAGGCATAGAACAGTTCTGCAAACGCATCCGGTTCTCCCTGCGCCACCTGCTTCAGTAATACTGATTCGTTATGAACGGATCTTATTGACAATCTAGCTTAGGATTTAACAATAAATTTAAACAAAGTAATTGCTAATTTCAACTTCCTCGCTAATATAAGTTGAACCTCATTATTTAGCATCCTGCCCCATCATGCGCTATGTCCATATTTTTCTGATATTTGCCCTGTTATGAAAACAACAGCAGAAAAACTGGTTTTTAATAAGTTGTACGATCAATATGTGTATCTGAACTTACCACTGGATAAGATAGATCCGCAATCAGATTTCACGATCCACAATCTGAAAGACATCCATGATGTCATTCCTTATAAGTCCCCGGTATTCAGGACCAACTTTTTCTCCTTCGTTTTTGTAAAAGATGCATCCGGGCAATACACCACGGACGACCAGGTATTCAACACCGTACCCGGTACCATCTACTTCACCAACCCCGGCCATTTTAAATCCTTCGACTGGCGGGAAATGCGGGAAGTATGCCTCGTTACCCTCAGCGAATCCTTCCTGAAAGAGAATGTACATCCAAAGATCTTTGAAGAGTTCCCCTTCCTCCTGGCAGAAACCGTACCGCCCAGGGTATTGCAGCCCGAGGTGTTCGCCCAGTTCGAACAGCTGTACCTCCAGATAGAGAAAGAGTACTTTGGGGACTCCCTCTACCGGAACCGCCTCATCGGCAACCTCTTTGTGGTATTGCTGCTGAAGATCAAGGAATACTTCTGGGAAGATTATAACCCTATATATGAAGGGAACAGAAGCTCCCATATCGTCAAAACCTTTAAAAGGACACTGGAAAAACACTACCGGGATCTCATGAGCGGCAAGGCAGACAAACCCTACCGTATCCAGGACTACGCAGACGAGCTGAACCTTCACCCCAATTACCTCAGCAATGTGATCAAAAGCAAAACCGGTAAACCTATCGGCACCTGGATCTCAGAGAAAACCATTGCAGAAGCCAAGTCCCTCCTGCAGAACTCGGCTATATCTATTAAAGAGATAGCCTGGCAGTTAGGCTTTACTGAATCCACCCATTTCTCTAACTACTTTAAAAAACATACCGACCTCTCCCCTGTTCTTTTCAGGAAACAACACGTTTCTTAGGAATTTGTATCTTTTTGTGGAATACCCGTCCTCTTTAGGCCTATAAACAGATGATCTTTGTTCTATCAAAGTAACAAACTAAAACAAATCATATGAGTACGCTAAAAGGAAAAGTAATCATCGTTACCGGGTCATCAAGAGGCATCGGCGCTACCATCGCACACCAACTGGCTAAAGCCGGCGCCAGTGTAGTAGTAAATTATGCAGGCGGTAAAGACGCTGCAGAACAGGTAGTAAATGACATCAAACAACAAGGCGGAGATGCCATCGCTGTACAGGCAGATGTAAGCAAATCAGACCAGGTAAAAACACTCTTCGACACCACCATCGCACAGTATGGGAAAGTAGATGTACTGGTGAACAACGCCGGCATCATGCTTACCAAACTGATCAAAGACACTACCGACGAAGATTTCACCCGCCAGTTCGACATCAATGTAAGAGGTACCTTCAACACCATGCGTGAAGCCGCTACCCGCCTGGCAGACAAAGGCAGTATCATCAACTTCTCTACTTCCGTTCTCCGCATCATGCTGCCAACCTATGGCACTTATGTAGCCACCAAAGCAGCCGTGGAACAACTCACCAGGGTATTTGCCAAAGAAGTAGGCAGCAGGGGCATCAATGTAAACTCCATCTCTCCCGGCCCCACCAACACAGAACTCTTCACAACCGGTAAACCTAAAGAAGTCATAGACCGCCTCGCATCTCTCTCCGCTTTCAACCGCATCGGTGAACCGGAAGACATTGCAGGTCTCGTTCTCTTCCTCGCCGGCGACGATGCCAAATGGATCAGCGCACAGAACATTGGCGTAAATGGCGGTATGGCTTAATTAATTCTACAACAAAATCACTAAACACTTCTAACACAACAAAATCTTAAACAAAATGAACAGGTTAAACAACAAAGTAGCCCTGATCACAGGATCAGCACGGGGCTTAGGGAAAGCTATTGCCGAACGTTATGCAGCTCTTGGCGCAGACATCGTCATCAACTATTCAAAAGACAAATCTTCTGCCGATGAAGTAGTCAGCAATATCACCGCCATGGGCGTAAGGGTAATATCTGTACAGGCAGATGTAAGTAAAGTGGCTGATCTCGACAGATTATTTAAAGAAGCCATCGCCGCTTTCGGAAAGATAGACATCGTAGTAGCCAATGCAGGTATTGAAATGGTAGAAGTACCGGTAACGGAATTCACCGAAGAACAATTCGACAAGGTGTTTTCCATCAACACAAAAGGAACCTACTTCACCATGCAGCAGGCAGCAAAACATATATCTGATAACGGAAGGATCATTTACATCGCATCCAGCACTACTTCCTTCCCTGTTCCGGGTATGGCAGTATATGGCGGCAGCAAAACCACACCAAGATATTTAGTGGACATCCTTTCCAAAGAGATCGGTCACAGAGGCGTAACGGTGAACTCCATCATTCCTTTTGCCGTAGACCACTCCGGTATCTTTGTAGATCCAAAAGCATATCCTGAGTTAAGGAAACAACTCCTGGACAGCTGCCCAATGGGAAGACTGGCAGAAGTAGAAGACGTAGCCAACCTGGCAGAATTCTTTGCCAGCGACCTATCTTCCTTCGTTTCAGGACAACACTTATTAGTAAATGGCGGAGCGACTAATTAATGGGGACGATTAGTTGGAACCGGGTCAGGTTATCTGGCCCGTTTTTTTTATATCTTGAGGCATGGCAACATTTAAAATAGATCACAGCTTTAAATTAATCAATCATGGTTTAGTAATAGTTGGTGAATTACTCAGTGGGAGCATTAAACCTAATGATATCCTGCAATTAAAAGATGGCCCTTCCTTAAGGATCAAAAGCATTGAGTCCGTTGATAATATAGCGGAGCAGATCTTTAGAACAGGTTTATTATTCCACTATGAAAATGAAGAACAGCAGGAACAACTGGAAAATCTGAAGGTGACTCCGCAAATAGCAGTTATTGAAGACTGCTGATGATCTAGCGATTGATCAAGGCTTTCAAATCTTCAATGGACAACACATCAATCTTTTTATGCAACATCCTATGGCAATTAGCGCAAACTAAAGCTAGGTCTTTTAGAGATGTTTTCGAAGAGGCCTGCAAACTAGATAATGGAGTACGGTGATGGCATTCTATAAAACCTATTCCTAATTCACCATAGCGTTCATAAAAATCAAACTCACAAATTTCACAAACTAATTTCCCAAATAACACTAACGCCCGTTTTTTCTTTTGTTGAACAATTTTAGCAGAACGTTCTCTTGATTTGTGCAGTTTATATAGAATACTTCCTTCGGCGACCGTATCATTCCATGTTTGTTCATCTTCCTCAATAGACAGTATTTCAATCCTTATGCTATCATCATTATTTATTCTAGTAATTTCAGCAGCAATTGTTTTTAGTAATTCTTTCTTATCGTTAAATTCAAAAAACACTTGCTTATCCATTTTTGACCCCCTAGTCATTCCTTTCCCTGAATGATTTGGATCAACCGCCAAAAAGTTGGAGAGTTTCATACTAACCCCATTAGGATTTCTGAACTTCTCTTTATCTGGCCGATCTGTAACTATTGGAAGCCTGTTAAGCATTCTGCTTAATTCAATGACCTTTGGATTCCTTGCATCAATTGAACCTCTATCTTTCGAAAAATAAAAATGGAGGGTAAGAATGATCTCATCCCTATGCCATTTTGGGTTTCGCTTCATTTATGTCGATTTGGGTATAATGCAATAATAATAAAATTTCCAATTCATCACTCAATTCCCCCAACTCACACACCTCTCCATTTAAATCCCCCTACCCTCACTATACCTTAGCATTCGAAAATAAAAAACACCCCAAGGATCATGATTAAAAAAATCCTCAAATGGACGGCATTGGTTGTACTAACGCCTATCGCCATTATCCTGCTGCTTGTCCCTTTCCGGCAAAAATTGAAATATGAAGCTCCCTTCCCTGAGATCAAAGCCTCGAAAGACAGCGCTGTGATAGCTTACGGGAAACATCTCGTATTTGGTCCTGCACACTGTATGGACTGCCACAGTACCGCCAATAATGATTCCCTGCTCAGCCTCGGCCAGGAACCCTCTTTAACCGGTGGGTACAAATTCAGCTTACCACTGGGAGATATCTATTCAAAGAACATCACCCCGGATGAAGAAACCGGCATCGGTAAATATTCAGATGCAGCCATTGCCCGTATCTTACGGTATGGTGTACACGCAGACGGACGTGCAGTATATGAGTTCATGTCTTTCCACGATGCCAGTGATGAAGACCTCACTGCTATTATTTCTTACCTCCGCTCTGCACCATCCGTTAAAAAAGAGGTCCCCCAACACGATCTTAATTTCATGGGTAATCTTGTGCAAGCCTACATGATCAAGCCTAACGGGCCGCATGGAGAAATTCCCAAATCCGTTGTAAAGGATACTTCCGCTTCTTATGGAAAGTACCTGGCCCATAACATTGCTAACTGCAATGGCTGCCACACTGCAAGAGACCTTGCAGGCAACTCAATCGGCGAACCCTTTGCAGGAGGCACACCCATAGAAGAACGCCTGGGCTCCTTTACGCCGCCGAATATCACCCCGGATTCCACCAGCCGCATCTTTAACTGGAGCCAGGAAAACTTCATCGCGCGGTTTCGTTTAGGCAAGATCGTGGAAGGTACCCCCATGCCCTGGAGCGCTTTCAAAGGCATGACGGATAATGAGCTGAAAGCTATTTATAAATACCTCCAGACCCTTCAACCAGTACACACTGAAATAGCCAGCACATTTAAACCCAAAGAAGCAAAATGAAACAAGTGATCTTTTGTCTGTTGTTTGCTAACACCGCCTTTGCACAAACCGCCTGTCCACCCTGGGTGGCGACACTCGAAACAAGGAATAACAGCACACCCGCATTCCGCAATGCCGTTCTTGCCATTGAAAAAACAGCACGGGACAATCCGCATTTCAATAGTATAACACCTGCAAGATTTCGCACATCGATGACCATGGGTGGCGGTTACGCTCAGATCAACGTGAAAGCATACAGCCAAAAAGGCTGGGATGATAAATGTGGCATCATTCCGCAGGCAGACAGGATAGCCGCAGACGATGCAGGTATCTCTTTCAACATCAACAAAACCGGCCCGCATTATACCTCCCTGGAAGACAGCCCTGTGAAAGACGAAAAACTGGATGCCTTTAAAGAACCTGTAAGTACTAAAACGATAGGCGGCCAGCCGCTGTATTATGAAAGCATGGGCAATCACTTCCTGCTGATCACTTACAATGGAGAGGTGCCATGGGAACCGGTAACCACAGCAGAATACCTTGATTTCATTGAACGAAGATTACAAAGGCTGATACAAGACCATAAGGACCAAAATAAACTCCAAACCTTCACACCCAGCGATCCTTTAAAAAATGGATATTATCTTGAACTGAAAAAAACAAAACCGAAGGAAGCAGAAGAGTTTATTGCGCTCGCTGAAAAGATGAATAAAGAAATGGCTGTATCCATCAAAAAAGCAAATGAGATGATAGCAACCGGCGCAGTTAATCTGCAGAAAGATCTGGATGAATTCAGGGCCCTGCGTGCTACTTATTCTGCCGAAGATCTGAAAAAACAGGCCCTGCGAGGCCATAGCAAGTTCGGGCTATACACCGGCGAGTATCCCAACTCTAAAGCAGCACTCGTAAAGATCAAAAAGGAATTCCTTCTGCCGGATAAGATCAGGCTCATCACCATCTGGGCTGCAGGCACGATATTAGACTGGAACGAACGTATTCAAAAGGCATTGGAAACGCTGGATTATAAAGCTATTAGGCAAGTCATGTATAAAGGATAATACCCTACCTTTAGTCATAAATGATCGCACTATGACCTACCAGAACCGTACTGTTTTCATTACCGGCGCCAGCAGAGGCATCGGAGAAGCGATAGCCCTCAAACTCGCTGCCGCAGGCGCTAATATTATTATCGCTGCAAAAAGCGTAGAAGAAGATCCCCGCCTGGGCGGCACCATTTTTTCCGTAGCGGAAGCCGTAGAAAAAGCAGGCGGCAAAGCCCTCCCCATTCAGGTGGACATCCGTGATGAAGCCAATATCCAGCAGGCTGTTCAGCAGGCAGCGGAGAAATTCGGCGGCATAGATATCCTCATCAACAATGCATCCGCCATACAATTAACAAATACAGAACAAACACCCGCCAAACGTTTCGATCTGATGCACGACATCAATGTACGGGGCACTTTCCTTGTTACACAACACTGCATCCCCTGGTTGAAAAAAGGCACTAACCCGCATATACTTACCTTATCCCCTCCCATCAATTTAGCCCCGAAATGGTTAGGCCCCCATGTGGCCTATACGATCAGCAAATACAATATGAGCATGCTTATATTAGGCTGGGCGGAAGAATTAAAACAATACGGTATCGCCGCTAATTCACTCTGGCCGGCCACTACCATTGCCACCGCCGCAGTAAAGAACCTCCTGGGAGGAGACGCACTGATCAGCATGAGCCGCAAACCGGATATCATCGCAGATGCTGCATTTTATATCCTGAGCAGGTCTTCCGCCAGTTGCACCGGCAATAATTTTATTGATGAAGATGTATTGAAGGACGAAGGAATAACCGATCTCGAAAAATACGCCGTTACACCCGGCGGGAAATTATACCCGGACCTTTTCCTGTAAGCGAACACCACCTGTATTAAAAGCGGACAGTTTACAAATCCACAGAACTATAAATACTTCATTATCAATACACTCTAAAGGTGGCATCCTGTTTGAACCCCTGCTATCTTATGCTGCAAAACTACATAAAGATCGCCCAGCGGAATATCCTCAAGAATCGTTTCTATTCCCTGTTGAATATCACCGGGCTGGCAACGGGCATTGCCTTTGCCATGCTGATCATGGCGTATGTGTGGAGCGAATTGCAGGTAAATGCCAATTTGAAGAATGCCTCTCATCAATACATCCTCCAGAGCAAATGGAAAGATCCCAATATGGGATTTGAACTGGCTACTATCGGCCCGCTCGCTAAAGCCCTCAAGGAACAATACCCCACCCTCGTAAAAAACTACTATCGCTGGGATGGCGTTACCACCAACGCCGCCGTAGGTGAAAAGAAATTCCGCCAGGGTGTGCAGATGGGAGACAGTACTTTCCTCACCATGTATGGTTTTAAAGTATTGTACGGAGATGCCACCACGGCGTTGAATGATCCTTACGCCATGGTGCTCACAGAAACCATGGCTAAAAAGTATTTCGGCTCAACGGATGTACTCGGCAAAACAATGAGCCTGGAAAACTTCTCCGGTGATAAACATGATTTCCAGGTGACTGCCGTGATAAAGATCAACGGCAAAAATTCCGTTACCAGTCTTACAGATCAAAATGAAAACGGCATCTATCTTTCGCCCAAAGCATTCCCTTTCTTTGGCCGCGATATGGAAAGCTGGAACAATCCATATATAGTAGGCATGCTGGAATTGCAGGATGGTGTAACTGCAGCGCAGCTGAAAACACCCATTGCCACACTGATCAAACAAAATACACCTGCGCAGATAGCTGATAACATAAATCCTTATGTGGTAGCCCTGAAAGATTATTACCTGCAAAAGGATAATCGCTTAGTAAGCCGCATGTTGTATACACTTTCCGGTGTTGCACTGTTTATCCTGCTGATGGCCATCATTAACTTCATCAATATTTCCGTGAGCCGTTCTTCTACCCGCATGAAAGAAATAGGCGTGCGCAAAGTACTGGGTAGTTTAAAGAAACAGCTCATCTGGCAGTTCCTCATAGAATCCACCATCCTTGTTTTTATTTCTGCGATACTGGCATTTGTGCTCTACCTCGCATTGAAACCTACTTTCAGCCAGATCCTCAACAGGACCATCCCTTCACTGGATGAATTCCCCTTGTACTTCATTACTTTCCCGCTGTTGCTGATCTGTTTAACAGGACTGGCAGCAGGTCTCTATCCGGCCTTTGTATTATCCTCCCTGAAATCAGTGGACTCATTAAAAGGCACGCTGAAGTCAGTAAAAGAAAATGTGATCTTACGCAAATCATTAGTGGCTTTTCAATTCTTCACAGCTGCTATTGTACTCATAGGCGCTTTCATCATCACGAAACAAATACAACTTTTCTTCAGCAAGAATATTGGCTACGACAAGGAATATGTAGTGTCCGCCCAGGTACCAAGGGATTGGACACCCAAAGGTGTGAACCAGATGCAGGGCCTGCGTACACAATTTGCAGCCATGCCGGAAGTAAAAGCCGTATCACTTTCTTTCGAAATACCAGATGGCGGTAACTCCGGCAACCTGAATGTGTATCGTGCCAATGCAGATTCTACCACAGCCGTAGCTTCCTATATGCTCAGCACCGATGAGTATTATGCGGATACCTATGGCATTCCCATGGCAGCCGGTAAATATTTTAATGAGCCCGGCATGTATACAGATAGCAGCAAAGTGGTGATCAATGAAAAGATGGCAGCTTCCCTGGGCTGGAAAGTACCAGAAGAGGCTATCGGGCAACAGGTAAAGCTGGTAGGGTTCAACACGCTGTCTACCATCGCCGGTGTTACAAAAGATTTCCACTTCTCCTCCATGCAACAGGCCGTACAGCCTATTATATTCATCAATGTAAGGAGCGCGAATATCTTCCGTTACTTTTCCTTTAAGCTGAAAGGAGACGATGCCATCAAAACCCTCCAGCGCAAATGGGCGGAACTGATGCCCGGCGCCCCTTTTGAATACAAATTCACAGACGACATCCTGGCGAATATGTACCAAACAGAAGTGCAACTGAAACAAGCGGCCTACACTGCCACGATACTTTCTTTCATCATTGTGTTATTAGGGGTAACAGGCATGATCTCTTTAAGTATTCAGAAACGCAGGAAAGAAATTGGTATCCGCAAAGTATTAGGTTCTTCCATCAATGGCATAGTAGCCCTCTTTGTAAAAGAATTTGCCGTAGTGATCCTGGTAGCAGGATTGATCGCCTGCCCGGTAGCTTATATCATTATGAAGAACTGGCTGAATGATTATGTATATCGGATAGATATCACCGCGCTGCCTTTCGTTATTACGATAGCATTGCTACTGGCCGTAACCGGCATACTGATCATACTGCAAACCGTAAAAGCTGCATCCGTTAACCCGGTTAAAAGCTTACGATCTGAATAAAGCGTTCCCCCTTATTCTGCTATTTCCTATCTTAATAGAAGGACCCTTCCTGAAATTAAATGCCATTAATGAAAAGGAACCTTACCAGATGGGATTTTATATATAAGCTGTACAAGCAAAGTGGAATAAAAAACATATTCCAGGGCCTGAGGGTGATCACCCTCCCTTTTCTATATTTATCAAATTTGTACGAAAATGTAGTACAGTATTGGAAAGCATTAAAAAAAACTTTTTTGTCAATGCGGATATTTTTTTTTACTTTTCATATGTTCATTAACCAATAGCATATTCCCCACCCCCGATATTATTTTCCCCAAATCTTTGATTTCTACCCTGCAACGGTTAATTTCATCCCAACACTGCAATCGTTTGCAGAATAAGTAAATTTCCACAGTTATGAGAGCTATTATACACTGCCTATTACTATTGGCATTCACCAACACCTACGCCAAAGACGTAAACATCACCTCCCACGGCGCCATAGGCGATGGCCAGAAATTAAACACAGCAGCCATTCAAAAAGCCATTGACGAATGCCACAGCAGCGGCGGTGGCAAAGTGATCTTCCCCAAAGGCATCTTCCTTTCCGGCACCATCGTACTGAAAGATAAAGTAACACTCCATTTTGAACAGGATGCTGTTTTACTGGGCAGCACAGATGTAAACGATTATAAGAATATGGACCCCTTCACCGATGGCCTCGGCATCGATGTAGGATGGGCCTTATTAGTAGCCGTAGATGCAAAGAACATCGGCATTGAAGGAAATGGCACCATAGACGGACAAGGCACTAAACTAAGAGAACAACAGATCCAAACAGACACCCGTTCAGAATCATTACGCTGGGGCCGCCGCCCATTCCTCGTACGCATTGTAAGATGCGAAGGTGTGAACGTAAAGGACATCACCTTGAAATACTCCGCTGCCTGGACTTCCCACTACTTCCAGTGCAAAAAAGTGAATATCGAAAAAGTAAAGATCCTTAGCCACGGCGTACCACATAATGACGGCATAGACATTGACGGTTGCCAGGATGTACGCATCAGTGATTGCGACATCCAAAGCGGAGACGATGCACTCTGTTTCAAAACCACTTCCAGCAAAATGGGCTGCAACAACATCGTGGTTACCCGCATGCGTTTAAAAAGCGGCCACGGTGCCATTAAAATGGGCACTGAATCCATGGCGCCTTTTGAGAACATCAAGATCTCCGATTGTTATATCTACGATACTAACAACGGCGGCATCAAACTACTCACCGTAGATGGCGCACACCTCCGGAATGTAGATATCTCCAACATCACCATGGTGAATGTGAAAACACCTATGTTATTCCGCTTAGGATCAAGACTGAGTGTTTTTCGTAAAGGAAAAGACACCCAGCAGCAAACCGGCACCATGGAAAATGTAACGGTGAGAGATGTAATAGCAAAGGCATCAGCCAATGCACAATTGATGCCCCCTTCCGGTATCCTTATTACCGGCGTACCTGGTCATTATATTACCGGCCTTACTTTAGAGAATATTAAAATAGACCTCGCTGGTGGCGGAACCGCAGAAAACGCCCGCCAGGTAGTGCCCGAAGCCATTGATAAATATCCTGAAGTGAAAACCTTCGGACCACTGGTACCCGCATACGGCATCTGGGCAAGACACGTAAAAGGATTGAAGCTGAAGAACATCCAGTTCAACCTGAACAGTAATGACCTCCGCCCTGCTTTTGTTTGTGAAGACGGGAAAGATATTACACTCACTGATTGGAACATCCCTTCAACAGAAGGTGCAGAAGCGATTATCAGGTTAGAGAATGTGAACAAAGCCAATATAACCGGAGTAAAAGCAAAGGGAACCGCTCAAAATTTCGTAAAAGTAGAAGGAGCAGAAAGTAAAGATATAAAACAATCAAAAAACGAAGTACCCGCCACAATCAAATAACATAAAACGAAACCACAAAAACCAAATAACATAAAAATGCCCCCAAATAGCGTCCGGCTATTTGGGGGCATCATACTTTGTACTGTAATTAGAAAGGCCTCCACTCCGGATCCTTCGGCTCATCCGGCAAAGGCTTTCTCACACTGGAAACCATCGCCATTTCACAAGCCCCAAACAAAATAAAGTTCTGCTGCGCCTGTTTAAGCGAAACAAAATTCGCTCCTCCTGTATGATTAGGATTTTGAAACTGCGTCAGATCATCCTCCCAGAAACATACCGGGCAAATATCATAACTGCCAACCGGCGCTGAGTTCATCGTTTTATACCCACAACAGGGGCAGGTACCGTTGTTCATGTGAATCTCTTTTTCCATGGCCGTTTATTGGTCATCCATTTGGCATAAATAATAAGGAAAATGATCCACGGCAAGGCCCATGGTAATAAAATTATTATCATATGACCAAAGTACGATAAAAATTTGTCCTATTTCTGGAATCTCATTTGATATAAGAATATAACCAAAGCTTTTTATCATGAGACAGCTCAATGTATTCAATTTCACAACACTGAACGGCTATTACAAAGGCCCGCAGGAAGATATCGGCTGGCACAGCCATGGTGGCCCTGAAAATGAATATGGCGTGGAAGCCATGAAGGCTAATAGCACACTTGTTTTTGGCCGCGTCACCTATGAGATGATGTCCAGCTACTGGCCTACGCCCGATGCCATTAAGAACATGCCCGAAATGGCCAAAGGCATGAATGAAGCAGAAAAGATCGTTTTCTCCAAAACCCTCAAAAAGGCAGACTGGAACAATACAACGATCATAAAGGACATAAACGAAATGGCTACACTGAAAAAAGGAAACGGCCCTGATATGACCATCCTCGGCAGCGGCAGTATCATCACCCAGTTAGCCGGTTTGATAGACACCTACCAGATCATGATAGATCCCATAGCCCTCGGTGATGGCACTCCCATGTTCAAAGGAATGAAAACCCCGCTGCACCTGGAACTGGTAGATACAAAAACCTTCAAAAGCGGAGTCATTCTCTTAAGCTATCAGCGGATTCCTTAAATTAGTAAAATGGAAGAATATATCATCCTCATGCGTTTAGACCTGCTCACTAAAGAGGCCCAGCCCTCTCCTGAACAGATGCAGGTGTACATGAAACAGTACCAGGACTGGGTAGGTGGCATTGCTGCGCAAAATAAGTTCAAAGGTGGTACCGGCCTCTCAACAGAAGGAAAAGTGATAAAGAACAACGTGGTAACAGACGGGCCTTATGTTGATATCAAAGAATCCATCGCCGGCTTCATTATGATCCATGCGAAGGACTTTGACGAAGCCACAAAGATAGCCGGCGAATGCCCCATATTAGCGGGAGCAAACAACAGCGTGGAAGTAAGAAAAGTAGTGATGCAGTAATATGGAAAAGGACGAACTCATACCACATTTGTTCAGGACCGAATACCGGAAAATAGTATCCGTGCTCTGCAAACGTTTTGGGTTTGACCAGGTAGCAATTGCCGAAGATATTACCAGCGATACTTTCCTTACTGCTACACAATCCTGGGGCCTCAAAGGCCTGCCGGAAAACCCCACTGCCTGGTTATATAATGTAGCAAAGAATAAAGCGAAGAACTACCTCCAGCGAAGCACTTTCTTTGAAGATAAGATTTCAGCGGAGCTGCAGCACAGCTCCGCTGAAACAACCGAAGAAACAGATATAGACCTCTCCCCGCAAAACATCAACGACAGCCAGTTACAGATGATGTTCACCATCTGCCATCCAACTATTTCCAGTGAATCGCAGATCGGTTTATCCCTGCGTTTGCTTTGTGGTTTTGGGATAGAAGAAATAGCAGATGCCTTCCTCACCAGTAAAGAAACCATCAATAAACGCCTGTTCCGTGCCAAAGAAAAACTGCGGGAAGAGGGAATTAAAATAGCATTCCCCGATCCTGCAGCAATAGAACAACGGTTGGAAACAGTGCTCAAAACCATCTACCTGCTGTTCAACGAAGGGTATACCAGGTTACGTAAAGAACTCTGCCTGGAAGCGATGCGGTTATGCATTATGCTGGTAGAGAACAACAGCACTAACACACCTCCCGTAAATGCACTGCTTTCATTAATGTGTTTTCACACCTCCCGCTTCGATGCGCGCATAGATGAAGATGGCGCAATGGTATTATATGGAGAACAGGATACCAGCCGCTGGAATACAGACCTGATCAGCAAAGGAGGTTATTTCCTGCGTAACTCCGCCAGCGGAAAGGTCACCCAATATCACCTGGAAGCTGGCATCGCTTACTGGCACACGCAAAAGGAAGACACGAAAGAAAAATGGGAAAACATCCTGCAAAACTATAACCGCTTATTGCAAATAGCCTACTCCCCCATGGCCGCCCTCAACAGAACGTATGCGCTTTCTAAAGTGAACGGCAAACCCGCAGCCATTAAAGCCGCAGAACAACTGGAACTAACAGATAATCATCTCTGCTTTGCCCTGCTGGGTGAATTATACACAGGCATCAACAACGAAAAAGCCCAAACGCACTTTGCAAAAGCTATCGCCTTAGCTAAAACACCGGCAGAGAAAGAAGCTCTTCAGCGGAAGAAAAACTTGTCGCAATAACCCCTCAAAGTTGTCGTTTTCCACCAGCAGCCATTTGCCGCCAGCCCATTACATTTACAATATGGAAACTACGATATTAGACAAGGACATGAAAGTCTTTTATGTAACAGCGGCTGCTTTCCCCGAAGGTGTAATACCAGCACACGAAAAACTGCACAGCATGGTGCCATTCTCAACCGAAAGGGCCTATCTGGGGATTTCCCGCCCCGAAAATGGCGGAGGTATTGTTTACAGGGCTGCTACCGAGGAAACTTTCCAGGGAGAAGCAGAGCAGTATAAATGTGACACCCTCATCCTGAAGAAAGGCAAGTACCTGAGTTTGATCCTCAAAGATTATGCAAAGGACCCCCTCAGCTTTAAAAAGGCATTTGACAAACTGCTGAACCAACCCGGGTTAGACCCTAATGGCTATTGTGTGGAATGGTACATCAACGGCGGTAAAGATGCGAAATGTATGATCAGGCTGGCATAGTGTTTGTCCCCTTTACTATTGAAAATAAATAAGTTACGATATGAAAACAAAAACGATCTGGGGAAATCTTCCTGTTAAAGACGTGGAACGCACGAAGAAATTCTTCCTGGAACTGGGTTTTAAATTCAATGGGGGAAACAATGAATTATGCAGCTTCATTATTGCTGAAAACGCATTCATCATTAATTTCATCGGGGAAGAAAAGTTTAAAAAAGAAGCCAGTTACAGCGAACTGACGGATACAAAGAAATCTGCTGAAATATGTTTCTCTCTTTCAGCAGAAAGCAAACAGGAAGTGAATGAATGGGCAGCGAAAGTAAGATCCCTCGGCGGCACGGTGCTCTTAGAACCACAGGATATACCGGGAAATATGTACAACACCGTTTTTGCAGACCTGGACGGGCACCGATGGAATGTATTGTACTGCTAATAAACCCCTCCCCTTACTTATTATCCCCTGTTATTGTATTTTTCCGTTATTTTATGGTCAATTCAATGAAGCGGGAGATTGACAGAAAATCAAATATATAATGAAAAGGAACTCCTTTCCCGGATAGTGAAGGGAGATGAATCAGCCTATAAAATGGTTTTCCTGCAATATTGGCCAAGGGTATACTCCACCGCCCTGATCTTTACCAAAGTACCCGCTTTAGCAGAAGATGCAGCCCAGGAAGTATTTGCCCAGCTTTGGATTAAAAGGGCATTGCTGGCCGATGTAAAGGAATTCAGGACCTACCTGTTCAGCATGGCCCGCAACCTGATCTTTAATACACTCAGAACAAAGATATTCACCGGCAATTTTGACGAATACCTCCAGGAATATTTCGCTGATTCCTTTGCGGATCCCGCTGCCCTGCTGGAATTCAAAGAAGCCGGCCAGATCATAGAAAAGGGGATTGATCAACTCACCCCCCAGCAGCAAAAGGTATTTCGCATGAGCCGCTTCCAGGGTTTAAGTCATGCGGAGATCGCAAAGGCTACAGGCTTGTCTCCCAGAACAGTTAAAAATTACATGGTGGCGGCCATTCAATCCTTAAGGGGTCACCTGGATGAACAGGCTGATTCCATCACTATTTTCCTCTGGGTGCTCCTTTATTTATAAATTTTTTACTTTCACCAGGGTCCTATTTGAATAAAGATGTGTCTATATAGTGGGCAAACCGGAAAAAGATGGACCAATTCAACCAGCTATTACAAAAATTCATCAATGATGAAACGCTTTCGAAAGAAGAGTTGCAACGCTTTTTGCAACTTGCCCGTGCTCCCGAAAATGAGCAGGTTGTAAAAGATGGTATCGGCCAAACCCTGGATGCAGTTACCTTTGATGATCTGTCAACAGACACAGATGCTGAGTTGCAATTCGTAAAAACCCTCCAACGCGCCGGCACCTTAAAAGCAAAACGATCTATATGGAAATGGGCCGCCGCCGCGTCTATTCTCCTTGTTATAGCCACAGGTACTTATCTTCTCCTTCCCGGGAGTCCTGAAGCACAAAAAGGCGCAACCGCACAAACAGATATCCAACCCGGAAAAGAAGGTGCCATCCTCACACTGGACGATGGTAGCGAGGTTGTGCTGGATAGTCTGGGCAATGGTCTGGTGGCCACCCAGAACGGCACCAAAATAGTGGTCCGGAACGGGCAGCTGGCCTATGACCTTACAAATGAAACGGCGAAGGAAATGGCCTATAATGTAATGACCACTCCCAAAGGCCGGCAAACTCATCTCACCCTCTCTGATGGCACACAGGTATGGCTGAATGCGGCCAGCGCCATCAGATACCCTACCGCATTTAAAGGAGAAAAACGTACAGTGGAACTAAGAGGAGAAGCATACTTCGAAGTGGCAAAAGATAAAACCCTCCCCTTTATAGTAAAAGTAAGAGGCGGCAGGAAAGTGGAAGTTTTAGGAACACGCTTTAACGTGAATTCCTACGAAGACGAGCCCTTTATCAATACCACCTTGCTGGAAGGAAGCGTAAAAGTGGAAAACCTGGTATTAAAACCCGGCCAGCAGGCCCTGATCAATACGAGTATTAAGCTGATAGAAAATGCCGATACGGAAAAAGCAATAGCCTGGAAGAACGGCCTGTTCAATTTCGAAAATGCCAGCCTGGAAGAAGTAATGAGGCAATTAGCCAGGTGGTATGATATAGAAGTGGTCTACGAAAAAGGTATCCCGGACATTCATTTCTTAGGCAAGCTGAGCAAGGATATCAGCCTGACCGGCCTGATCAGGACACTCAGGGCATCCGGCGTGAATTTCAGAATAGAAGAAGGACGGCGATTAATAGTATATCCATAAATAAATGGTCAACCAAAAAACAAAACCGCTACAGCTTGAGACCTGTAGCGGCGAATATTTAGGTTGATCCAAAATGCGTCTTGAACAACGTTTATTTCTTAACAACCAAAATTGCTGCTAAAGTATGCCAAAATCTGCACTTTGTGAACGGAATGCTGTTCCCTGCCTGGCTAACAGGCCCGCTTTCCGGTTCACAACACAAATGTTGCGAATTATGAGAATTGTAAGCTTTCTTCTCTTCGTTGTCTGCATGCATGTTTCCGCTAAATCATCCTCGCAGACGGTTACCATTTCCGGTAAAAATCTCTCCCTGAGAAAGGTTTTTGATGCTGTTGAAAAACAAACCGGTTATGTTGTATTTCTCAACAGCAATCTCCTTGCTTTATCCAGGCCCGTTTCACTTACCGTAAACAATATGCTTCTCACGGATGCATTGCCTGTTATTCTGAAAGATCAGCCATTCAACGCTTTTATCGAAGGGAAAACGATCGTTCTTTCCCAAAAACCCGGTGTTCAAAAAACAACAGAACAACCCGCACCCATGTTAGATATACGTGGTCAGGTATTAGATAACAAAGGCACTCCCATTCAGGGCGCCACCATCTCTGTTCCCGGTTCCCGTTTAGCTACCACCGCAGATGCAGAAGGTCGTTTTTCTTTCTCCGGCATTCCGGAAGATGCTACCCTGGCGGTGTCCGCAATCGGGTTTCATTCCCTCGTTTTTAAATACACAAACGGAACACCCGTTATGGCGGAACAACCCGGAAAACTGCTGATAGCAGCCAACGGCACACTCATCTTACAACTGGAACAGAAAATAAGTACCCTCAGCGGCGTGGAAGTAACAACGGTAAATACCGGTTACCAGACTATTTCAAAATACAATTCCACCGGCGCCACAGTAGCTGTGGCAGGTAAAGAACTGGAAAAGAGATATACAACAAATATCATCGACAACCTGGAAGGAAGAGTACCCGGACTGGTAAATTACAGGGGAACCACTACCATCAGGGGCGTTAGCACCCTTCAGTCTTCCACCAGTGCATTGGTGGTGGTGGATGGCCTTCCCATAGAAGGCTCCGTAGCAAACATCAACCCTTATGATATAGAAAGTATTACCGTGCTGAAAGATGCGGCCGCTGCTGCCATTTATGGCGCCAGAGCTTCTAACGGCGTTATTGTGATCACCACAAAAAGAGCCAGGGAAAAACGCACCACCGTTGAGTTTGCCAGTGATATCATGGTATCACAAAAACCGGATTTTTCTGAATATAATTATGTAACAGCAGCCCAGCAGGTAGATCTGGAAAAAGAATACTGGAACTTCTATTACACCGGTGGCGCCATTGCCAATCCTATTCCCACCACAGAAACAAACATCACAAAAGGCAATCCCATCTCTCCTGTTCAATACGCCTATTACCAATTAGCGAAAGGCACCATCACACAAAAGGACCTGGATGATCAGCTGGCTGCTTTCAGGAAGAACGACTTCGTGCAGCAGTATAAGGATAATGCCATGAAGAACCGCGTACTGCAACAATACAATGTAGTGGTAAGGACCAGTGGCGGCAGATTACAATCCAGCCTCGTACTCAATTACAAAAGAGATAACGGGGGAATTATCAATGCTTATAACAAACAGTTCAACCTGTTCTATAAAGGTACCTATGACGTAAGAAAATGGCTCGACATTGATTTCGGTGTGAACACTATCGCCGGGAAATCACGAGCCAGCAACAGCAATTTCGCTACCAGCCCTTTTAATGTTTCTCCTTATCAGCAACTGCTGGATGAAAACGGCAAGCGCGTACAGTATGCCAATAAAGACTACAATATCTACAATACCCTCATTAACGGAACACCCCAGCTGCAAAGCATGATGGTGAACCATCTGGATGAACTGGGCCGTGATTACCTCACTACCATTCAGCAGAACACAAGGTATTATGTGAATATGAACTTCAAAATACTGCCGGGTTTAACCTTCAAACCGCAGTTCCAGTATGAGGATAACAATGAAAATACATCCAACTATTCCGAGGCAGAAAGTTTCATTGTAAGGAACCTGAAGAACCTTTATACCTCCCGTGCCGGCACCGCACCTAATTATACATATACCTCTCTCCTTCCGGCCAACGGTGGCAAACTGGCCACTTCCAATTCAAAAGGTACTTACTGGACTGCCCGCGCACAGGCTGATTACAACAAACAGTTTGGTAAACACATGATCAACCTGATAGCAGGTACAGAATTCAGGGAAACACGTTTACGCGGCACAAGAGGTTTATTGCTGGGATATGATGATCAGCTGCAATCCTCCGCCATGACGAATGTGAACCTTTCCGCATTCTCAGGTGTGTCTGCCACCACATTTTTCAAACCCGGATATAATCCTATCAACGAGTATAACACCAATATCGCCAATGCACTGGCAGTGATCCCTGATGTTACACACCGCTTCGCTTCAGGGTATGCGAATGCAACGTATACATACGACAGGAAGTATAACGTATTCGGTTCCTACCGGAAAGATTATGCAGATGTATTTGGACTAGATCCTAAGTTCAGAGGCCGCCCGTTATGGTCTGCCGGCCTTGGATGGAATGTATCCAATGAATCATTTATGGCGGATGTAAAATGGGTGAATTACCTGAAACTAAGAGCTACCTATGGTGTAACAGGAAACATTAACCTTGGCACCACCAGTTTCCTCACCGCTAATTCCAGCCTGGTAAATCCCATTACCGGACTGCCTGTGGCCGTTGTTGAAAATCCGGCCAATGATAAATTAAGATGGGAAAGAACAGCCACCACTAACTTCGGGCTGGACTTTACTTTACTGAATGACAGGTTAAAAGGATCATTTGATCTCTATCGCAAAAAAGGTACAGACCTCTTTGCCAACAGGAGATTAGACCCCTCCGAAGGATTCAGCAACCAGGTGATCAACAATGGTGGCTTAATGAATAA
This sequence comes from Chitinophaga sp. SYP-B3965, assembly GCF_009647655.1. Taxonomy (GTDB): domain Bacteria; phylum Bacteroidota; class Bacteroidia; order Chitinophagales; family Chitinophagaceae; genus Chitinophaga. The sequence continues at coordinate 2,047,437 of NZ_WJFD01000001.1, forward strand.
AGGCCTGGAATTAAGCCTGGAATACAGCTGGATAAAACCTGGCAGAAAAGATGGTTTAGGCTGGTCTACCTTGCTGGTGTTCACTAAGAACAAGAACGAGATCACCTATGTGGATGAAGTGGCCGTAACACCCATCGCATTAGCCAGTGGCGGTTATAAAGTAGGTTATCCCGTAAGAGGTTTATTCTCCTACCAATATAAAGGACTTACCGACGCCGGCCAGCCACAATGGTTAAAAGCAGATGGAACATTAACCACTACTGCTTTGGTGAACAGTGATCTGAGCGCTGTGATCTATTCCGGTGGACAGGATCCGCGCACAAACATGGCACTCACCAATGAGATCTATTACAAAGGGGTCAGCCTGAATGTGCTTTTGGTATATTACGGGGGACAGTTCATCCGCGCAAGGGTTCCGGAGATCCAGAACCAACCCACCACCAACCCATTACCGGCTGATGTGTTGAATAGCTGGTCGCCCGCAAACAAGGATACAGACATTCCCGGATGGGGACAATACATTCCCGTAGCACCTGTTCCCGGAAATCATCTTCGCTATTCAGATGCATTTGTACGTGCAGGTGATTTTATCAAAATAAGGAATGCCGTACTCAGTTACAACCTGCCGGAATACCTGGCAGGAAAGATCAGCGCTACCGGTGTAAGAGTAAGGTTCCAGCTAAATAATCCTAAGGCTTTATGGTTAAAGAATGATGTGAACATAGATCCGGAAACAGGCGGTGTGCCTATCCTTCCGTCTTACGTATTCGGCATCAGTGTTAATTTCTAAAAAGAACGAACATGCAAAAGATAATATATAGTTTGGTATTAGGAAGTTTAATACTCCTGCTCCCGGCCTGCAATAAATTTACAGACATTACACCCAAAGGAAAGAACATACTCAACCGGGTGTCTGACCTGGATATCCTGCTGAATTATAATTTTGTTACAGACGTTTTCAGATTTGAAGATGCAAACGCCCTGACAGACGTATATCCTTACGTTACCAATATTCCCAATCTCCTCAGTGCTACATCTAAAGGGCTGCAATTTGCATTGCTCACTTATGATGCATCGATAGACAGGGTTACACTGGCCGCTACGGATGCAAAATACGAGCAGTTATATGCCATCATCAATAATGTGGCCAACATTGTACTCACCAATGCAGATAAGGCCAGTGGGGACAGGATGAAAGCAGATCAGTTGAAAGCAGAAGCCTATATCCTGCGTGCTTATCTGCATTACATCCTCGTGAACATTTACGCCAAAGCCTACGATCCGGCCACAGCGGCTACTGATGGCGGCATCCCTTATGTGATGGACAATGATATCACCACCCCCAATAAAAAGAACACAGTAGCAGAAGTATATACCAACCTGCTCGCAGACATAGACGCCGCATTTCAATTAAATGCCCTCCCCGATAAACCGGTCAACAATATGCGCATAGGAAAAGGATTCGCCTATGCCGTGAAAGCAAACGTACTTTTATCCATGCGCAATTATCCAGGCGCATTGGAAGCAGCAGAAGCCAGCCTGGCTATCAGCAGCTCGCTGGCAGACTACCGGAAATTCCTGAAAAGCCAGGGTGGTGTAGTAACCGGCGCTACCTATGCAGCCGCAGAGAATTTATTCTATGCTTCTTATGCACAGGCTGGCCCTGTATTGCAATCCCCCACAATGGAAGTAATGGCGGATGCATATGAACCGGGAAGCATTATCAGAGACTCCGCTGCTATCTATATTGCCAATCCCATTTCAGCATTACCCGGAAGCAAAATATGGTACACCACCACCATCTCTTTTGGGATCAATACAGGCGGGCTCACCACCAGCGACATGTATCTCGTAAAAGCAGAAAGCCTGGCCCGCACACAAAAAGTACCGGACGCTATGACCGTTATAAACTACATCAGGGAAAGAAGGGTTGCTCCTTATATCCCGGTAGCCGCTGCAACAGAAGCACAGGCCATGACATATATCATGAGAACGGCCAGAACAGAACACCTCTACACCTACAAGAATTTCATGGACATCAAAAGATGGAACGCAGAAGGAACATATAAGCAAACACTCAAAAGAACGATAAGTGGAAAAACCTACGAGCTGAAACCGGAATCTCCATTATGGATCTTCCCTTTCCCGCAAAGTGCCACCGCTTATAATACCAATCTGACACAGAACTACTGATCATCATGAGAAAGATATTTTTATCATCGTTGCTGTTGCTTTCTGCAACCAGCTTTGCACAATCCGTCATCAAAGGGCATCTCAAACAGATGAAACCCGGCACCTGGATCTACAGCCAATGGTACGACACAGAACATATGGCCTTCGGGCCAGAGGGGTTTGATTCTGTGCAAAGCACGAAAGATGGCTTTACCATTTCACTACCTCTCAAAGAAGGCGGAGGCAATGGAAGGGTCATTTTCATTGGCAGAAAAAGCGGCCCGGGCAAGGGCATGTTCGTGTATGCAGACAAAGGACAGATCACCCTCACCGGCAATGATTCTACCTTCAACGGTATTGAAATAGGCGGGAGTTTATTTGCCAGGGAACTCAATGAATTCCATCACCTGATAAAGGATCAAACCCCGGACTCACTAAAAAAAGCCCTTAGCCTGCAATGGATAGATGCACATCCCAATAGCCCCATATCGGTTTTCATCATGTACAATATATATGAACCCCTATACGGTAAACTCACTATTGATGAACAGGAAACCATCCTGAACAAACTGCAACCCGGCGCCCTTAAAAACAAGATAGCCGAAGCCATGAGGTTCTCCATCCGCACGGAAAGGCTCACCGGCATTGGCAAAACAGCGCCGGACTTTACTCAGAACGACACACTCGGAAAACCCGTATCACTGAAGGATTTCAGGGGGAAATATGTGTTGGTGGATTTCTGGGCCAGCTGGTGTGCACCCTGCCGCCGTGAAAACCCCAATGTAGTAAAAGCATTCAACCAGTATAAAGACAAAGGCTTTACCGTCCTCGGCGTATCACTGGACCAGGCAGGTAAAAAAGACGCCTGGCTAAAAGCCATCCATGATGATGGACTCACCTGGACGCACGTAAGTGATCTCAAATACTGGAACAATGCCGTGGCCAAACTATACGATGTAAAAGCGGTACCCGTTAATTTCCTGGTAGGCCCGGATGGCAGCATCCTTGCTAAAAATTTAAGAGGAGATGCGCTGCATAAAAAACTCGCAGAGCTGCTACAACATCAACCATTCTCACTCTCTGGTACTGTTAAAGGAAAAGACACCGGCCGGATGTACCTCATTGCCACTGATATGTACGAACACAAAATAGTGGACTCCGTACCCATCCTGAATGGGAAGTTTGAATTTAAAGGAACCATGCCACATCCGCTCATGGCCTTCATCGCAGAAGGAAGATCCCCTGCATCAACAGAAGACCCCAACAGTGTTTCCTTCTTCCTCGATCCCGGTAATACAGTTGCCACCCTGCAATACGGTAATTTTAAGAACGTAACATTAACAGGTGCTACAACACAAACTGAATTAAAAGAACTGAAACAAATAGATCTGGCATACGTTCAGGCACATCCGGATTCCTATGCCGCTATTTTTTTACTGCGCAGCAAAACAGCCGATAAAGAAAAACTCTTCCAGGCCTTCTCTCCCGCTGTACAGCAAAGCGGGTTCGGACAGTCTATCAAATATGCTATAGACATATTAAAGCTGGGTCTGCCGGGATCAAAAGCAACAGACTTCAGCGCCATGGATATCAACGGTACACCTCTTAAACTCGCTGATCATAAAGGCAAATACGTATTGCTGGATTTCTGGGCCAGCTGGTGTGTTCCCTGCCGGGCCGGTAATCCCCACCTCCTTTCCTTATATGCTCAATACAAAAGCAAAGGTTTAGAGATCATTGGTATTTCTGACGATGACCGGAATCCGGATGCCTGGCACAAAGCAGTGGAGAAAGATGGCATCGGTGTATGGAAACATGTGCTGCGGGGCCTCGACATGAAAAAGGTAATGGCGGGAGATATCAATCTCAGGAACCACAAACTGGAGATCAGTAATAGTAAATACGGCGTTACCGCATTACCTACTAAAGTATTGATAGACCCCTCCGGTAATATCATTGGAAGATACGGCAGTGACGAAGCCGCATTGGATAAAAAACTGGCCGAAGTAATGCCATAAAAAAAGGCAGACCGTAATGGTCTGCCTTTTTTCTTTAGAACTTATAAGCCGCACTCGCCACAAAATTCGTTGGCTTCTGCGGGTTGATAGACCAATACCCCGTATAATAAGTTTCGTTGGTAATGTTATTTACATTCACAGACAGTCTGAATTTCTTTGCATTATAGAACACCGATCCGTTCAGTAATGCATAAGATGGCAGATCAAAATTACCAGTAGCACTGTTATCGATCACCCTGTAAGTGCTCCCATAGTTTCCACCAAGGCCAAGACCAAAGTTCTTCAACGCACCATGCATGAATTTATACGTTGCCCAGATATTAGCGAGGTTATGAGGTCCTTCGCCACCGGGGCTTCTGCCCACTTCAGAATAAAAATCACCAGGAGTACCTTCTATTACTTTGATCTGGTTGTAGCTATAACCAGCGATCAGGTTAAGCCCGGGGCAGAGAGTGGCATTGATATCAAACTCAAATCCTTTGCTGCGTACAGCGCCACCCTGGCGGGAATTATTCATATTACCAACTTCAGGGATCACCCTGTCGCTCACTTTAATGTTATATACAGAAACAGTAGACTGTAATTTACCGTCTAACAAATTCGCTTTCACACCACCTTCCCATTGATTGGCATGTTCCGGCTTAAATGTCCTGAACTCACCTGTCGGCTCACCATCCTGATCATACAAGATGGCCGGGGACACGTTGACGAACGCATTCATATAGTTTGCGAAGATGGATACCTTATCCAGGATAGGTTGATACACCACGCCAAATTTAGGAGACAGTGCGAATTGCGAGAAATTGGCCGTTACATCTTCCTTTGCACCTTTCGTATCGAAATAATCAGCCCTTAAGCTCACCATCACCATTAAACCCGGTGTCACGTTGAGTACGTTGGAAAAATAAGCGCTATAGATACCGTTTTTATTTTCGGTAGGTACTGATCCCGAAGAAGCTAACAGCGTATCAATAGAATAACGATTTAAAGGCACAGGATCAGGATACGGCTCAAAGGCGGCGATATCACCCTGTGGTGAAACCAATCTTCCGGTTAACCATCCTGAACCTTTGTCAACAACTTTACGGTGCATATAATCCAGCCCCACCAATAAGCGGTTCCGCATGTTACCGATCTTGAAATCGCCATTGAAATTCTGTTGAATATCTATCGTCGTGGTGGTATTATCTTCTCTATGGAAGTCCTGGCCAAACCAATTGTCACTCACGCCATCATCCCATATATAAGTATAGATCCCGTCGGACTTTACTGCTCCGTAAGAAACCACTGTTTGGGAACTCCACTGCTTAGATAATTTATACAGCATTTGCCCTTGCACATTTGTGCGGGGATTTTTGATGGTGATATCATTGCTGGTGAAAGACAGTTTATTATTGAGGTTCAGTTCATCAACCGTTTTAAAAGTAAGCTCGCTTGCCCTGTCTGAATGGAAAAATACCGGTGGCGCAGCTCTCTTCTCCTGCAGCACTTCCGCCATCAGGTTAAATGTGAGCCTGTCGTTCACTTCATAAACAAAGGAAGGTGCTATGTAAAAAGATTTCTTATTGCCCGCATCCTGGAAACTGCCTTCTGTATGTAAAGCAGCATTCACACGCATCGCGATCTTCTTTGTTTTACTCAAAGGGGTATTCACATCTACGGTTAATCTGTGCAGATCAAAACTCCCGATATTATAGGCCACTTCACCACCAAAATCATAGTAAGGCTTTTTGGTGATGGTATTGATAACACCGCCATAACCGTAAAAGCTGCCGCCGAACAATGTGCCGGAAGGGCCTTTCAATACCTGGATCTCTTCTACGCTCGCAGGGTCCAGGTTACCACTGGTTAAACCGGGTAAACCATTGATCAGGTTAGGTTGTGCATCAAAACCCCTCAACGCAAAATAAGATCCGCCATCACCAGCTCTGCCTGTAGATTCCCATGTTCTTACAATGCCCGGAACATTCCGCAACGCATCATCATAACTGGTGATCCCCTGTTGCTTCATGAGTTCCGAAGAAACAGAATTATATACCTGTGGATTCTCCAGGTTCTTCAATGGCAATTTTGCCACACTCTTCGTTTCCCTGCCAGAAGCCTTGTCAGACACAACTACTTCCTGCAATTGGGCAGCATTCGCGTTCAGCACAAAGTCAGCTGTCACTGTTTGCCCGGCTGCAACAGTTACCGTTTGGTCCTGGGAAGCAGCAGCAACAGCAGATATCTTTAAAGTCCAGCTACCTGGCTTTACATTTTTAATGAGGTATTCCCCTTTCTCATTACTGATAGCGCCTTTATTGGAACGATCTACCCGCACCGTGATATAAGCACCAGGCTGACCATCACTCGTAGTGACTTTACCCTTAATGGTACCAGTTTGTGCAAATAATGTGGTAATAGAGAACAGTAATGTGATAAGAGAGAGTAGTATCCTTTTATTCATCTTAAGAACTATTTGAGCGGCAAAGTTCCGCCGACGAAAAAGGAACCGTTTACGCAATCGGGAATTTCTTTGATCATAAAGGGAAAAAAGAGGGCAACATGACGAAAGCATGACAAGAATCCATATATAAGAACCCAAAAAACGCCCCCTCAGCTGCGCAGCAGCGCAGCTGTCTTCAGAAAACAAATCTCTCAAAAAAGAAAAAAAACCTCCGCCCTTTGCTGCGCGGCAAACCCCTTCCCCCCATTTTGGACACAACTACAAGGGATATGGCTACTTTAATATCCCCAATCCGCAGCACCTTTGCCATATGATACAATCAAAAGGATACGCCGCCCAAACGGCCGAAACAAACCTCGCTCCCTGGAACTTCGAACGCCGCGAGCCAGGAGCACACGATGTACTAATAGACATCCTCTTCTGTGGCGTCTGCCACTCCGACCTCCATGCCATCAAAAACGACTGGTTCCCCGGGATCTTCCCCATGGTCCCCGGTCACGAGATCGTAGGCAGGATCAGCCAGACAGGCGCTCACGTCAAAAAATTCAAAACCGGAGACCTCGTAGGTGTCACAGTAATGGTAGACGCCTGCATGGAATGCGAGAACTGCCAGAACCACCAGGAACAATTCTGCTCGGTAAGCCCCGTACAGACATACAACAACCTCGGAAAAGATGGCCTCCCCACCTACGGCGGTTACTCAAACAACATTGTGGTACGGGAAGAATTCGTACTAAACGTTTCCGAAAAACTCCCCCTGGCTGGCGTAGCTCCATTATTATGTGCCGGCATAACCACTTATTCCCCCCTACGCAACTGGAAAGTAGGCAAAGGACATAAACTGGCAGTAGTAGGCCTCGGCGGTTTAGGCCACATGGCTGTAAAGTTCGGCGTAGCTTTTGGCGCAGAAGTCACCATCCTGAGCACATCTGAATCCAAAAGAGAAGATGCCCAATCCCTCGGTGCCCATCATTTCGTAGTCACCAAAGATCCCGAACAGCTAAATAAAGTGAAATCCTCCTTCGATTTCATCCTGGACACAGTTTCCGCACCACATGATATCAACGGCTATCTCTCCTTGTTAAAAACAAACGGCGTGCACATTTGCGTAGGCGCACCCGCAGAACCTTATGTGATCCCGCCATTTGGCATCATAGCAGGAAACAAAGTAATAGCCGGTTCCGGTGTGGGAGGATTAGCCCAGCTCCAGGAAATGCTGGATTATTGCGCGGAGAACAACATCGTTTCCGATGTGGAGATCATTGATATTAAGAACGTCCAGGTTGCCTTTGAACGGATGCTGAAAGGAGACGTACGTTACCGCTTCGTCATCGATATGGCCACAATTGATTAAATTTGAAAGACATGAAGAAAGAGCCATACAAGATGACATCAATTGCGGAAGTGCACCGCATTCTGGAAGTACCTGGTCCCGAACATCCGCTGCTAAGTGTAGTAGATCTGGACGCGATAAAATGTTATGCAATCGAAGACCTGAGAAGTGTGGTCTATAGCTTTTACTGTGTCTCTATCAAGAAGAACTTTAAGGGGAAGATGAAATATGGCCAGCGCTACTATGATTTCGACGATGGTGTGATGACCTTTTTTTCTCCGGGCCAGGTAGTATCAGCAGACATTGATGAAAATCTTAAACTGGAAGGCTGGTGGCTCCTCATACATCCTGATTTTCTGAAAAGTTATCCTTTAGCTAAAACAATCCGGGAGTATGGTTTTTTCTCTTATGCCGTACATGAAGCACTGCATCTTTCTCCAAAGGAAGAGGACACGGTAACCGCTATCATCAGGAACATACAGCAGGAATACCACTCCCCCATTGATACCTACAGCCAGAACGTGATCATCGCACAGATCAGCTTATTGCTCAATTACTGCGACAGGTTCTACAACAGGCAGTTCATCACCCGCAAGAACGCCAACAACGATCTGCTGGTACAACTGGAGGAGTTACTCTCCAGCTACTTTAATGGTGATCAGGTAAGGCAGCGCGGCCTGCCCACCGTACAATATCTCTCAGAGCAGTTGCACGTTTCGCCGGACTACCTGAGTGATATGTTACGGTCCGTTACCGGCATGAACACCCAGCAGCATATTCATCATCAGTTAATTGAAAAAGCAAAGGAGATCCTTACAACAACATCTTTGTCTGTCAGTGAAATAGCTTACAGCCTGGGTTTTGAATATCCTCAATCGTTTAATAAGCTGTTCAAGAACAAAACCAGCCTATCTCCGCTGGCATTCAGGAATTCGTTCAATTAATTGTTAAAGACTTGTAACAAACGGGCTTACATGATCGGAAGGTTGTTTCTTTGGTGAAAAGAAATACATATGGCCCCCAGGGTACTTTTTGCAGAGAATGATCTTCCCACGGTTTATGTAATAAAAAAAGTGCTGGAAGAAGAAGGCTACGAAGTGCATATCGCCTATAATGGCGACGCTGCATGGAAACTGTTCAACGAGATGGAGTTCGACATTTGCTTATTTGACATTCTGATGCCGGGATTAAATGGTTATGAGCTGGCCACAGAAATAAGGAAGAGCAATACGCTGTTACCGATCATTTATTTAAGCGGTGTGAGCGACATCATAAAGGGCCTAAAGATGGGCGCTGATGATTATATACTAAAACCAGTTAATCTTGCAGAACTTATCCTGAGAATGAAGGTATTCCTGAAACTGGCAGGAAGGGCCACCGGCAAAAAAGTATATACCTTCGGAAACTATGTACTGGATATGGAAAAGCTTGTATTGACCATTGGGGATACAAAAGTAAACCTGTCGATGAAGGAAATGAGGATCTTATCCGTACTCGCAAAAAACATAAAAAACACTGTCAGCAGGGAAAACATCATACAGGAAGTATGGAATAAGTCAAATGCCAAAATAGAACGCCCGCTCTATGTTTTCATCCACAGGATCCGCAAACACCTCAAAGCAGATCCCCGCGTAGAAATTGAAACCATCCGTAACGAAGGATACAGGCTCCAGGTGTTTGATGGTCTCAATTAAACACAAATCTATAAAGGCAACTTCACCAGCTCCCCTGTTTCCGCACTTTTATAAATAGCCCTCACTATTTCTACCGACTTACGTCCTTCCAACGCATCCACCAATGGTTTGCTACCCGTGCTGATAGCCCGGATCAGATCCTCCATCTGATACTGATGTCCTGCATAACTGATCGCCATAGGATCTGCCGCACCACCGGTAGAAGCATGTTCACCATTGATAGCGTTCCTGATCCGTTGGTCTTCCGCCGTTTCATCCGCCAGTTCCCACTTGAGCAAACTGCTTTCTTCCATGATGATAGTACCAGCAGTACCTGTGATCTCCAACCGTTTTAACGCTCCCGGATAAGCAGCAGTAGAACATTCTATAGTACCCAGTGCTCCACTGGCAAATCGTATGATCGCAGTAACCGTGTCCTCCACTTCAATCTCCTTGTGCCGCCTGTTAGCCGTCATGGCCTGCACAGCTTCCACCGGTCCCATATACCATTGCAACAGATCCACTGAATGAATACCCTGGTTCATCAATGCCCCGCCACCATCAAACTGCCAGGTACCGCGCCATTGCGCAGATTGATAATATGCTTCACTCCTGCTCCATTTTACATCCACATCGCCAAACACTATGGGCCCACATCTGCCTGCATCCATCGCTTCCCTGATAAGCCTGCTCGCTTCATGAAAACGGGAAGGAAATACCACGGCAACTACCACACCGGCTTTTTCTGCCGCTTCGATGATCGCATCGCAACGTTCCAGTGTTATTTCCAGTGGCTTTTCTATCAGACAATGTTTCCCGGCCTCAATGGCCTTCAATGCAGGTTCCATGTGTAAACCCGATGGTGTGCAGATACATACAATGTCAATTGCCGGATCATTCACCATCTCTTCCAGTGTATCAAACACTTTGCAGGGATGCTCTTCAGCAAACGTAACGGATTTGTGCCTGTTGATACTATAGATCCCGGTTAGTTTCGCTCCTCCGATCGCGGCGATCGCTTTGGCATGTATGCCGGAAATAGCGCCGGCGCCAACGATACCGAATCCAAATTCTGTTTTATGCATATGCGAAATTAACAGAAAAAACCGTTTTTTATTCCGTGATCGTCAGGTCTATCTTCCGCACCGTTTCCTTTTTCTCATCAAGGCTTACGTTTGCAGCAACGAAGTATACACTGTACTGACCCGCTTTCGTGAACTTATAGGAGAAATCCTTTTTCTCCACAGCACTCGTTCCTCCCTGGATCGGAGTAGAAAGGTCTGGCCCAAAGTCGATCTTATTCACATTGCTGAAAGCCTGGCTGATGATCCAGTTCTCCGTGGCCACTTCCGCTGCGTCCGGATTGAGCGAAAGGTCCGCATGCCGTAATGTAAGCACAGTGGCGCTGGTAGTTGTGCGCGAAGTGATCTCCGGATTCTTTTGCACTACCCTGAACGCCGTGGATGTCATGTTACCCAGGATCTGTTTGCCGGAAGTAGTGTTACCCGTAAAGCTGAAACCCTGGAAAGTCCACATGCGCCAGATACCGTTTATGCTCTGCGGGCGAATGTTGTACCGGTAAGCAATGTACAGTGGTTTGCCCGCTACCCTCAGATCACTGAGGTCGATCCCCTCTGCCGGAGTGGCCAGGGTACTGGTTGCAGTAGTGGCAGCTTCCTGTTTGGTGAGGCGGTTGGTTACATCCGTCCAGGTAGCCGCCTGCACAGTGGCAAAAGAAGAATAATCGCCGTTGAAATTGCTGGATACAAGCAGCGAAAACATGCCCGTTTGCGGAGTGCCCGCACCTTCATTAGCTACGGCACTGTTGAATACAAGGTTGATCCCGCTCACATCCAACGTTCTTCCTTTCCGGAAATCATAATCTTTTCCAAACTCACCGGTGTATACAGAGATCATTTGCGGATCACCTTTGAAACTGAACAGTACCGCCTCATCTTTTTTATAAGTAGCAGCGGTGGTGCTTACCTCAAAATTGGGAGCAGACAATTCATTGTCTTTATTACAGGAAAAAAGCAACCCAGGGAATAATATATAATATATGCATTTCATGATCGTAGTATTTGAGTGATTACCATCCGGGATTCTGTACCAGCGACTGATTCAGTGTTATCTCATGAGATGGAATGGGAAACAGCACATTCCTTTCCGCCACGTTTTCGTAAGTCATCGTGTACCAGGGTTGCGTAAGCGGAGACGCTGCGTTGTCAGACAACATCATGTTCAGCGTTTGTTTCATTTCCGTAAGAAAAATGCCCCAGCGCACCAGGTCAGGCTTGCGCAGCGACTCAAAGCACAACTCACGCATCCTTTCTTCCTGGATAAATTTGAGGAATGTTTCTTTGGAAACTGTTTGCTGTGCCATAAGTTCTGCTTGTGAAATGCTGAATACTGAAGTTGTTGCCACAGCGCCCGTTCCGCCACCTCCGCTGATCGTCACTATCGGAGCAGAAGTATAACTTCCTCGTGTAAAAGCCGCGCCAGTGGAAGCATCCGGAGAAAGTGTGATAGCCGTAACACGGCCGCCGCTTACAGTAGCTGTTGCTACAGCCCCACTGCCACCTCCACCGGAAAATGTTACCGTAGGTGCACTCGTGTAACCACTGCCACCGTTGGTGATAGTGATGGTATTGATGCCGGACGACCAGGCGCGTCTTCTTATCTGATTAACCGCTTCAATGGCTGCAGCTGTGGGCAAACCTTTCACCTGTGCTTCCGCTTCAGCGTACATCAGCAATACATCTGCAAATCGCAGGATCGGAAAATTCTGTGGCGTTACATAATTCACTCTCGGCGTTACTACTTCATATTCCCTTCTGTATTTAGCCGCAAAACGGGTATAGAGCTGTGTATTTGTTGGATTCACCAACGCAGCATTTGCTACAAATACCTTCGCTCCTGTAGTGGCGTTGTACGTAAAGTTGGATACATTCCATTCACGGCGCACATCACCAGCTTCGTAGGTACGAAAAAGTTTGGCCGTTGTCTGGTGCATGCCATAAGCGATCCCTATCACCGAAGCGTTGGCAGAAGCCATGCCAATGAGGCTCCCGATGTTGCCGAATGCATTGTTGTTATCTGCGGAGCTGCCGTAGAATTCTGCTTCCCAGATGCTTTCACCCACATCATACGTATCGTTGGCATAACGGATGAAAACATTTTTGTAATCAGGATTCAGGCGATGTGCAGATGCCGCATCTGTCATTACTTTCTCCGCCCATTTGCTGGCCTCCGCATAACGGGCAGTCTGGTTCAACGGAGCACCCGCCATATAGAGATTTACACGGGCAAGGATGCCACGTACTGCTGATTGATTCACGCGGCCACCAAAACCCAGTGTTCTGATCGGAAGCACAAGCGGTTCTGCCTGTTCCATGTCTTTCAGTACCTGCGTGTATACATCAGCGATAGTAGCCTTCGCCATTTGGCTTTGTGCAGGTGAGAGCGTAGGCGTCAGCTGCAATGGCACTCCACCGAAATGCTGTACCAGCAGGAAATAATAATACCCACGCAGGAAAAGCGTTTCGCCCAGTATCTGATTACGCCTGGTCTCGTCCATCTCCGGTTTGCTGATGTTTGCGATAAGCGTATTGGCACGATCAATACCAGTGTACATCGCTTTCCAGAAACCATCCAGTTCCGGGTCGTTCGTACCGTTGGTATAAGTACGAGGTCCTATCTCCTGGCGTGCATAAAAAGCTTCATCAGCCACCAGGTTCATCCTCGCGGGATAAACACTGCCGTATACCGGTCTTGAGTACAAGGGGCTGTAAACACCATTGAGTGCCAGTTCCAGGTGTTCTGCAGTTTGATAATAATTGACAGGAGAAATAAAATCCGATGGCGTCTGATCCAGAAAATCCTTACAGGCGCTAAAAACGGAGCAGGCAATAATGAGGAGAAAACAGATCTTCTTTTTCATTATAAATATAATTTAAGAGTAGCTTAGAATGATGCGTTGATGCCTATTACCATGGTTTGCGCCTGCGGATATGCAGAATAATCGAATCCCCGGGTGAGGGCGGAATTTTTAACGGACACCTCCGGGTCCATACCTGAATATTTCGTCCAGGTGATCAGGTTTTGTGCAGATGCACTGATGGAAAGATTCCTGACGTACGCTCTGCTCAGCAACTTTGCCGGGATCTGGTAAGCGAGTGAAAGTGTTTTTAAACGCAGATACGATCCGTCTTCCACCACTCTCGAAGAACCTCTGCCCGTAGGACCTTGCCCTCCTACCCTGAAGTTCTTGTTCGTAGGATTTTCCGGAGACCAGCGGTCTGCCCACGTAGCGAACTGGTTCGTATGATAACTATACTGGGAATTACCTTCAAATACAAGACGGTTGCCGTTAAAAATATCATTGCCGGATGACCACTGGAAAAATACATTCAGGCTGAGCCCCTTGTAGGAAAAATTATTGGAGAAACCACCGATATGCACAGGTTCGGGCCGGCCTATCACCGTCTGATCAAAATCATTCACCATACCATCTCCATTGAGATCGCGGTACTTGATATCTCCCGGCCTGATAGATGCGCGGGTATTACCATTCGCAGGCACACCCGGTTTCAGCATATATACACCCGGTGCCGGATTATCAAAGTCTGCATACTGATACACACCATCAAAAACAAACCCGTTAAAAGCAGAGATCGGACCTCCCACTTTCGCCAGCCATAAATTAAGCGCAGGCGTAAAACCACCAGACACACCGGAAAACAGTGTACTGGATTCCGTCAACTCCAATACGCTGCTGCGGTTGAAGCTGATATTGAAACTGCTTTCCCATCTGAATGAACCCGTATTTATGTTCACCGTGTTCAGCGATATTTCCAGCCCTTCATTACGGATGCTGCCGATGTTTTTGGTAGTAGTAGCATATCCTGTGGTGAAAGGTATTTGTGCGTCCAGCAACAGGTCTCTCGTAGTTTTGCGGTATACTTCCGCAGTAAGTTCTATCCTGTTTTGGAAAAGGCCAAGGTCATAGCCGATGTTCGCCAGTTCTGTAGTTTCCCATTTCAGGCTACCGTTACCCAGTTCTGAAAGCCATGCGGCAGTACCCGGTACACCGTTGTTGAAAGAAACACCATTCGCGCGATTATCGAAACTGATGCGGTTGTAAGTATCGAAATTCCCGATCCTGTTATTACCCGCAATACCATAACTGAGGCGCAGTTTAGAATTCGAAATAATCCGCGATTGTTTGAGGAAGTTTTCTTCGCTCATGTTCCATGCCAGCGCTGCAGACGGGAAATATCCCCAGCGGTTGTCCTTACTGAATTTGGACGATCCATCTGCACGCATAGTAACCGTAAGCAGGTACTTCGATCTGTAATTATAATCCACCCTGCCGAAAAAAGATTGCAAAGTATAATTACCACCATTCGCCGTGAGGGCCAGTGGCGTGCCTTCATCCAGTCCAGACATACCCAGCTGTTCGTTGGGGAGCAGCTGTGCACTCGAGCCATAAGTAGTGGTCCTGGCGCCTTCCAGCGAAAAACCACCGAGCACCGTTAGCTTATGTGCTTTGGCAAAAGTTTTTTCAAAGGTGAGTGTGTTTTCATTATTCCAGGTATTGTTTTCCGCAAAACTGAAACTGCCGTTCACCTTCCTGGTGTTCACAGGACTTTCAGCACCCTGCGGGGTCAGCGAATTGAAGAAGGATTCCCCCCGTGTCTGCCGTTTCCGGTGACCAGCCCTTACGTTTAATGTTAAGTAGTCTGCGATGTTATAAGTAATATAAGCATTGGAGATCAGCTCCCCGATGTTGGCCACGCGATGTGTATTTTGCGCCGTAATAACAGGATTGATACGTACCGTATTGGTCCCTACCGGTACATCCTCATCAAAAAGATCGTCCTCCAGCGCTTGCATATTCGCCGCTACAGGACGGTAACCGAAAACATTCGCAAAGATGTAGTTCGAAACACTGGCAGTACCTGTATTGTTAGCCGCTACCAGGCCATAGGAATTAGCGTTACTGTAGTTGATGTTGATACCCGCTTTGATATGTTTACTGACCTGCTGATCCAGCGACACACGCCCCAGGTAACGTTTGTAACCTGAATTGATAACAAGTGCATCCTGGTTATTGAGTACACCGGAGATAGAATATTTAGTCTGGTCGTTACCTCCTCTCATGGAAAGATTGTAGGTCTGCATTTTGCCCTGTTGGAATATCTTGTCCTGCCAGTTGATACCTTCCACATCACGATAGGATTCCAGTGTTTTGCCATCTGTGAAATAAACACGATCCGCCATGCTGACATCCGTCATTTCCGTTTGCGTTTTCACAAATTCATAAGGGCTCATCATCGGGATCTGTTTCCGCAGTTCCTGGATACCGAGAGAAGTATTAAAGGTGATCACCGGTTTGCCGGAAAGCCCTTTCTTCGTTTGTATCACCACTACCCCATTGGAACCTCTCGCACCATAAATAGCCGTGCTGGATGCATCTTTCAATACAGTGATAGACGCAATATCATCCGGGTTGAGAGAGTTACTCTGAAAATCTTCCATCGTAAATCCATCCACTACATACAATGGCGCAGTGCTTTGCGTTAAGGAGCCGGAACCTCTGATGATGATGTTTTGCCCTTGCCCCGGCTGCCCATCATTGGAAGAAACCTGCACACCTGCTACACGGCCTGCCAATGCTTCCGTGAAAGTAAATACCGGCGCTTTGCGAAGGTCCCCTATATCCACACGGCCTACAGATCCTGTCAGGTCTTTTCTGGTGGTGGAGCCATAACCGATCACCATCACTTCATTCAATCCCCGGGCTTCTGATGGCAGTGTGATGTTATAAGTACCTGCACCGGAAAAAGGGATCTCCTTCTTTTCAAATCCCATAAACGAAGCCACCAGGATACCTTCACTCTCTGGCGCAGTGAGTGAATAATAACCTTCCTGGTTAGTGACCGTTCCCGTTTTATTACCTTTCACCGATACGCTCACACCAGGAACGGGTGCTCCTTTTTCATCTGTAATGCGGCCTTTCAGTAAAGCCGGTACTGCAGTAGCTGCAGCATTTTCGGCGATGTTTTTTTTAAGAATGATCACCACATTGCTGCCGGCGGATTCATAACTGAGCCCGCTGTTTTTAAACAGCTCGTTGAGTACATCGTCCAGCTTTTGTGAAGTACAGTGAAAGGTAACAGGCCTGAAAGCCGGTACGTCCTCACTTTTGTAAGTGAACCGGATGCTGGTGCGGCTTTCTATCTGCTTTACCGTTTCTTTCAGGCCAGCATTCTCCAGGTCCAGCGATACGATGATCTTGTGCAGATCCTGCGCCATCAAAGTATGGCCGCTGAATCCCAGGATGCATACCATGCAACATACTTTCAGATAGGTGAACCGGCGTTTAATAACACGTCGCTTTTGTAAGATCCATGGCATAGTTGAATGTTTTAATGACAGGCAATAGATATCCCATTCCGGCCGCCTCCATAGCTACCGGTTGAGATAAGATATAATGTGTTTATTTATTTCTTAGTCAATGAAGTATTGGCCTCCCTTTTCTTCCAATTTCGCAGCAGTAAGTTTGCATAATATCTCCAGCGCCCTCTTCACACCAATGTCTCTGCTGAAGGCAGTGATCACCAGTACGCCCTTTAGTTGTTCATTCCTGATGGTGATATCTACATTATACACCCGTTCCATATCACTGATGATATCTGCAAAACGGACTTCCTCATACGACAGATAACCTTGCTGCCATGCACCCACCAGGTCATTATTCACCTCCTCATTCTCATCCGGGCCATTCATTTTACTCACCTTTGTTTCCTGCCCTTTCGTTAAGGTGGAGATCAGTTTGTTTTGCTTCAACACCTGCACCTTCCCGCTTTTCACGGATACCGTTACATGCTCCTGCCCTTCGTATGCTTTTACGTTGAAGGAAGTTCCAAGTACTATTGTTGTAACCGTACCAGTGTGAATGATAAAAGGGCTCTCTGCTGCGTTCTTTACTTCAAAGAATGCCTCGCCTTTGAGATATACTTCCCGTTTGTCTTTCCCGAATGTTTCAGGATAATCGATCGTGCTGGATGCGTTCAGCCATACCTGTGTACTGTCGCTTAGCAACAGGTATTTGTGCTCCGCTTTGTCCGTAAACTTTTTCACCACCGCCATTTCGCTTCCCTGTTTCGTATGATCTGACAACAGAAAAAATGTTGCACTGGCAATGGCAAGACACAGGCATGCTGCTACCGGCCATAAGCGCATGATCACAACGGAAGGTTTGTTGTAATCGTTTTTCTCTGCAGAGATGGCTGGCTGCAGCATTCTTTTGGTTTGCTTCTTTTCTGCAGAAACATCATGTTTTATCTCTTCATAAAACCCCTGCATGAGCTTATCAATCTCCCCGTCCTGCTCCCCTGTTTGAATAATGTTCATCAGTTCTTCCAGTTCCTCCCTGGTAGACCTGTTATTATAATACTGCTGAATAAGGTAAATGATGCGTTCTCTCATGGTACCCCGGGTCTGTTGATGCAATGAATGATTAAGTACGTGTGTACTATTAAGTAGCTTGAGGTGGTATGTATTTCCTATTCCGTAAATACATATTTTTTATCATCAGATGATCAGTCGTCCTCTTTAATAGAATCCAACAACTCCGTGGCCTCCCGTTTAACATGTCCGCGATTAAAGAAACCTGCCGAAATATAAATAACCAGCGATACGGAAATAGGTGCAGCCAATCCAACCGCCATGTTATCCCGCAGCAGCAATTTGGTGGCAACAAACGTAAGCAGCCCGCCGCAAATAGATAACAAAGCCGCCATACTCCCGCTACGCCTGAATGCCGGCAGCAATCCCAGGATCATAGGAACCGCTGTAGGACCGATCAGTGAAGAAAACCAGGTGATGATCAGCCCCAGCACACCACCAAAAGAACCGGATTCAAAAGCAATGATCAGCGTGCACAATACAAACAGGAAAGTGGTCACTCTTGCGATAAGCAGCATTTTCTTCGGCTGAAAACTACCGGCCTTCTTGTACAACACCGGCAATATGTCTCTCGTGATCACAGCGGAAATAGTATTAGCATCTGCCGCTGTCATGGCCAATGTGTTGCCGAACATGGAAGCCAGCAGCAAACCAAGAAGACCGTGTGGCAGGAATTTCAAAGCCATCAATGCATAAGACTGGCTGGGATCAGCCAGGTCCTTCAGGAAAAGAGGCGCGGCGAACATAGGAAAGAACAGCACCAGCGGCCATATGAGAAATAATAGTGTAGAAAGGCCAGCCGCCTTGCGCGCATCAGAACCTGAAGGCGATGAAATAAAACGCGTAGCGAAATGCCAGGTACCACCGCTGAAACTAAAAAAGCAGATCACCATGAAGGAGATGGCAAACAGTGGTGTATAAGGTCCGGAAAATGCTGCGCTATGTGAGGCTGGCAGCCGGTCCCACATAGAAAAGATCCCCGAAAAGCCATCACCTATCTGTGTCAGTACTATCACCAGCATAAAAATACCGGCAACAAACTGGATAATAAAAGAAGCAAGATCGTTCACCACATCGGCCCACAAACCACCCAGCGTGATGTAAAAGATGCTGATCATCCCCGTTACCGCAATACCTGTACTAATGGGAATTCCCGTAAAAGCATTCAGCAGGATACCGATAGATGCCCATTTTGCACCCACATCAAACAGTTTGATGATCACACCACTCCATGCCATCACCTGTTGCGTAGGCAAATTATAACGCACCGCCAGGTATTCTGTAGGTGATTGAACATTTGTTTTAGTTCGCAGCCTTGCCCAGCGTGGAGCGATCAGGAAAGTAGTACCCACCATCGCAATGGCGATACTCAGTGCCCACCAGATATACAGCGTTAACCCATAATTATAGGCAACAGCAGCATAAGCCACAAACACAGCGCCGCTATAACCGGACACATGATGAGAAATCCCGGAAAGCCACCATGGCAGCTTACCTCCGGCAGTATAAAAATCGGCGGAAGACTTGATCTTTGTATATCCCCATATCCCCATCATGAGGAGGAGTAAAAAATATCCTGCCAGTACGAAATAATCGACTTGTTCCATGTACGTTTTGGTTGTTATGAATGTAATAGGCTGATATAACGATTACGGTTGCACGCCTATCATATCTACCAGGATCTGGCTGCCACCGGGGCCAGTTTCACTAAGCAGCCCCTTAGTAGCTGCAGGTGGGCGTTTCGGGTTGTAATAATTTTTCCGTATATCCGTCAGCGAATTGCTGATTTCCGGGCTGGATACATAATAAAGGGCTTTGGCAAGATGTTCCAGATCACTGCCACACTGCTTCATCATACTTTTCAGCCCTTCAAAAACGGTCTGCAACTGCGTTTGCATATCATTGCCCTGCCCGTATAATCCGGACAGATAGATCTTTTTGCCATGATTGATACGAACAACTTTGGAATACACCGGAGAAGGTTTCACGCCTGCAGGGTTGATGTATTCTATGGACACCTTATTCCCGGCGGGCGATGCTGCGATCAGTTCAATTTCCACGAGTGGGTTTTTACTCTCCCAGCCAGTGTACACAACAGGTGGCATAGGACTTCCTGAAAAAAACGCCTTTACTTCCTTTTCCACCAACCCTGTACTGTCCACCGGATGCACAAAAGCCCTTACCTGAACAATATGTTCTTTGTTCAGCCCAAGGAATTGCAGGGTAGCCAGCAACTGCTGCATGGTATTGGCTGTAGCTTCCGGCAGGCGGCCATCTGCTGCCATTCCTGAAATGAACACCACGCCACCTTTTGGCAACACAGCAGCCTGCGGAAAACGAACCACTTTACCACTGGTCTCTGCAGAAACAGCCACAGCGTCCATTGCCAGCAATACACCGGGATGTTGTAACCTGCCAGTGATAAAACTCACCGCAGGCGCTTTCCCTTTCGCAAACTGCTTCGCGATCTGTTCCTTCACCAGGGGCACCAGTGCTGTTGAAGTAATGCTGATATTCAATTTGATGATGTCTTTGTTTTTTGCCCGCACACTTTCCAATGTTTTTGAAAGATTACGGAAGATCTGGTTGATCTGTAACAGCGCATCATCCTTCCCTATCAGTTTCCCTTCATTGTTCAGCGGTAAAATGAGTGAAGTATGCGCTAATGGCGTTGCATCTACGATCACAGCACCTGTACTGCTTTCCGGTGCATTTCCGGGAACGTACCTCAAAATTGACTGTGCAGGGCATAATGTATAAACGGCCAACAGAAGGCCCGATAAGAGCAAGGTTGTTTTTTTCATCGTTGATTTGTGTTGATAAACGGATAGTATATCACCAGAAGAACCTGGCAGCGAGGAAACTGCGGATTTCCAGAAGAGCGGCAGACAAGTGGTTTTTCACTGTATGCTGCGATATGTTCATTTGTTCGGCGATGTCTTTGTAAGTTTTACCTTCCATATTCCGCAGGAGGTATACGCGTCTTCTTTTGGCAGGCAGTTTGGCGATCACAGTAGCCAGTATAGATTGGAACTCCCTGGCTTCTATCTTCGAAACCCCATCTTCATCCCGCTGCTGCATCCCGCTCCAGATCTTCTCTTTCAGGTTATTGTCAGCAGAAGCTTTCCGCAGATGCCTGATCACTGAAAAACGTGTCATCCGGAAAAGATATGCTTCCATATTATCTATTTCCGGGATCCTGTCCCTCATATTCCACAACGCAAGAAATACTTCCTGGATAATATCCTTTGCAGCAGCAGCGTCTTTGGACATGCGGAAAGCCAGTATATATAAGGGGTACTCGTATGTTCTGAACAGATCACTGATATATGAATCATGCTTTCTGTCCGCCGTATACTTCGTATTCATAACCAGTCAATAATGTTAATCATATCTGTTTCCTAAGTACTTAC
Source organism: Chitinophaga sp. SYP-B3965 (assembly GCF_009647655.1). Lineage (GTDB taxonomy): Bacteria > Bacteroidota > Bacteroidia > Chitinophagales > Chitinophagaceae > Chitinophaga. The sequence goes on from NZ_WJFD01000001.1 coordinate 2,068,964, forward strand.
ACACACGCGTACTTAACTGATTGCGGGAACACCATATTACGGGCACGTACCCGAAAGATAGCCTTTTTTTAATAAAATAAAAGACTTTTTAAGGAAATTAATGAAGGGTTAACGCAGTGAAAGAAAGACCCGCGCAACGCGCAGATCTTTACAGTCGGGTTTTCAAACATAATGAATTTTGATAAAGGAGTTTCAAAACTAATATCTCACACTGCAATGCTGCAGCAGTTTTAGAAGGGATATATTTTGTTATTATATCCCTTGGTTCTCCATATGCTCTCGGATGGTTGACATACGCTTGACATAGGCTTAAGATTCGATTTGTTATATGGTATCTTTTGCTTACCTTTATAATATGGCAATAGTTAAACGTAATAGTATCATGCGTGGCGCAAGCGGCAAGCTTGGGGACGAACTGGTTGCACGTCAGCGAAACGGGGTAACCGTGTATTGTAAGCTCCCAAGACCATATCCTCCCAAAACAGACAAACAGATAGCGAACCAGGAACGCTTTTCAAGAGCCAACGACTTCGCCAAAGCCGCTGTCAAAGACCCTGTAAGGAAGGCCTACTATCAATCAATAAAGAAACCCACCCAAACCGCCTTCAACGCGGCTTTCCAGGATGCTTACAATAAACCGGAAGTACAAGTAACTGTAAAAGAGGAGATCATCACCGTAAAAGTGAAAGCCAAACACCGCATAGAAAGAGTAAAGGTGATCACTCCCTCCAAAACCGACTTCGCCAAACAAAAAAACACCCACTGGGAATACAAACTGACAACACCCGGTCCCGTTATCATCCAGGTGTATGATATAGCAGGGAATATTTGCATAACAGAACTCCAAACAGGCAAAACTTAACCAAAAGTTCATCCCTTCCTCCGTCTAAAATATAGAAATTCGCGCCCGGGCATTATGCCTGCTAAAAAACATACCCTTAATATGAAAAAAACGCTCCTCGCGATCTGCGCTTTCATGCTGTATATAACCGCAGCCAAAGCCCAGGAATCTCATGTGATCCTTATCAGTATAGACGGCTTAAGACCTGAATTTTATAAAGACCCTTCCTGGAACATGGTACACCTGAGGCAAGCCATGGAAGAAGGTGCTTATGCAGATGGCGTAGATGGTGTTTTTCCGACAGTCACCTACCCTTCCCACACTACTATGATCACCGGTGTAAAACCCCTGAAGCATGGTGTATATTACAACACTCCCTCAGAACCACTGGGCGTAACCGGCAACTGGATCTGGCAATACAGTAACATTAAAGTACCTACCATTTTCAGTCTCGCAAAAGAAAAAGGTTTAAAAACAGCCTCCGTTTTCTGGCCTGTTTCCGTTGGCTCTCCTGCTACTTATAACATTCCCGAATTCTGGTACTTACCAAAAGTAAAAGGAGAAGAACGTACCATGGGGCAGGCATTAAAAGAAAATGCCAACCCTCCCGGCCTCTACGAAGAACTGGAACAAAACGCAACAGGCAAACTGGAAGAACTGGACTTTAACGGAGACTACCTGGGTATAGATGATAACCTCGCCCGCATGAGCAGTTACCTCATCCGCAAATACAAACCATCCTTCCTCGCCGTACATCTCGTAACCGTAGATCATTTTGAACATGAAGAAGGTCGCGATGGCCCTAAGGTAAGAGCAGCAGTAGCTGGTGTAGACAGGGCTCTAAAAGCCATCCGCGAAGCCGTGGAAAAAGCAGGCATACTGGAAAACACCACCTTCATCGTAACAGGTGATCATGGTTTTGTAGACATCCATTCCGCCATTGCCCCCAATGTACTATTGGCCAAAGCAGGATTATACGATCCTAAAAAGCCAGAAAGCTGGAAAGCTTATTTCCATCCTTCCGGTGGCGGTGCTTTCCTGCAGCTGAAAGACAAGAACGATAAACAGACAAAAGAGAAAGTACTGCAAATATTAAACAGCCTCACACCACAGGAGAAAAAAACATTCCTCATCAAATCCCGCGAAGACCTGGATGCCATAGGCGCTGATCCCACCGCGGCTTTTGGTATTGCTGCACAACAGGGTTTTGCATTTAGTGCCGCTGCCACAGGAGATTTCATCCGTGCATCCAAAGGTGGCACCCATGGTTTCTATCCTGATTTTAAAGAGATCCAGACCGGGTTTGTGGCTTTTGGTAAGAACATCAAAAAAGGTACCGTGATCCCTCAAATGGGGCTGGTGGATATTGCACCGCTGATCAGTAAATTATTGAAGCTGGATCTGCCGCCGGGAGATGGGTTGTTGTATGATGGGATTTTGGCGAAGTAAATTTTTAAAGCCGTATAGGAATCTATACGGCTTTAAAATATCAGCTTAACAATCGAATAACATAATAATCCCCTATTAAAAAACGACTCCTCCTTTCATTTCAGTAAATTCATAAGTAAATCCCACGCTATGGATACTGGAATCACGCTGGCTATTATCAACAGTGCAACGTTGATCTTCATCGCAATCAGACAGGAATGGGCAAACAGGAAGATCATAAAGGAAAAAAAGCAGGAAAGCCTTAAATGGCAGGTGTTTTTCAATACGGAGGACATTAAACAGCTCACCGAATTACAGCAGGCATATTCCATGCACGTGCAAAAGGTAAAAGACCAACTAAGGGCATTGAGAAAAGATGCCGGTAAGATAATCCCCGCAGAGCGTGAAAAAAAGATCAATGTTTTACAGGAAGAAGTGATCAGCCAATACGCCAACTCCCGTTATTATTACAATAACACACAGAAAGGCGTACTCGCCCATCGTATCAAAACCCATCTGCTGGAAACACTTTTACTCCTGGATACACTCCATCCAGATCTAAAAGAAATAGACACCCTCCTGGAACTGATCACACGTTATCAGCTGGAACTGGATTGCGGCATAAATAGCGAGATCAGGAAAATGCGCGGTCAACTGCACGAATCAATTAACAAAAACTAGTAGAACAGCATGAAGGGACTGATATTCAGCACAGCAGGATCTGAAAGTACGTATACCACACATTTGCGCCATCATCCCACTTTCACCACCCTTGTGGTGAATTCCGTAAAAGATGCACTGAGCAATATTAACGCCAGTCCACCTGATTTTATCCTGCTGGAATACAACATAGGAGAGAAAGCCTGCATTGAAGAAATAGCGGCGTTTGCACGTTCTAAACAATTTGAAGGCCCTATACTGATCTACAGGGAGATGTACATTTTAAATATCGCTCCGCAACTATATGAGTTCATCTTTGATGATACCCTGCAAGCAACCGAACTCGTAAAGATCATTCATCTTTTAAGAAAAAACATACCCGCCCGCCGTTTAAAAGGAATGCTGTTACTGGCAGAAAGTTTCTTTTTTGATATAACGGAGAAGTTTAGTTATATCCTGCATAAGATAGGATTTGAGATCATCCCCGTTGAGGATATTGCGATGGCAAGATCCAATATACAGGAAAACAAGGTTGATTTTATTGTGATACATTGCCATACCAAGTATGGCGATTTTGAAAGCGTTCGGCTATTCAGTGAATTTATCCATACTACTATACCTGATTGCGTGATCATGATCACCTGTAATGAGAGCCAATTGGATCACTATGATGATCGCCATCAGATCAGGTCCTTCAAATACGATTACCTGATGGACTCAATTATCATTGTCAATACCATTATCTCCCAGGTGATTGAAGGAAAGTATAAAAAAATATTCCCCCAACAAAAAAGCCTTCAGATCTGAAGGCTTTTTTTTATCTAAGATTTCTCGAAAGTAAATTCCGGCAGATCAATCCGCTTCCCACCCTGCATCGCAGACTCATGCGCCAATATTCCCACACAGGTAATATTAGCAGACTGCACCGCATTAGGATAAGGAGAACGCTTCTGCACTAAAGAGCTAATAAACTCATGCACGAGATGAGGATGTGATCCCCCATGCCCGGCCCCCTGCGTAAACGAAAGATGCTGATGATCATCCGTATCATACACCCCTTTCGTCGTAAACCGTTGTATAGCTTCCGGTAACAATTTAGCGTAATCAGGCGAATGCACTTCTTCCGGGATCTCCGGCTCAGGTTTCCCTGCCGTATGCATTACCAATGGTTTTCCTTCGATCAAAGGCCATTCTACAGATTTACGGGAACCATATACTTCAAAGCTCTCTCTATACTGCCGCGCTGTATCAAAAAGAGAACGGTAAATATGCGCACTGAGATCAGAATTCCTGAACTTGATATGCGTACTCTCTATCGCAAAAGGAGAATTATAATGATGATGCAACTCTTTACTGATCTCACCGGATCCAAAACAGGAAACATATTCCGCTTCCGCACGTGTTAAAGCTAATACAGGCCCTACACAATGCGTAGCATAATACATAGGAGGAAGTCCCGGCCAGTAGTTAGGCCATCCATTCATATCCTGCTGATGACTCGCTTTCAGGAATTGTATCCTTCCCAGCTCTCCATTATCATATAATTCTTTCATGAAAAGGAACTCACGCGCATACACCACCGTTTCCATCATCATGTAAGTAAGCCCTGTTTCCTTCACCAGCTCAACGATCTGGCGGCATTCTTCTACCGTAGTAGCCATGGGCACTGTACAGGCCACATGTTTCCCTGCCTTCAGGGCTTTGATAGATTGTGCCGCATGATCCGGAATGGGTGTATTGATATGTACTGCATGAACAGCAGGATCTTTCAGCAGTTCATCATAATCTGTATATCTTTTTTCCACTCCCCAGGCGTCTCCGACGTCATTCAGTTTAGTTTCATTACGCTGGCAAATAGCGTACATATTCACATCAGGATGACGTTGATAGATCGGAATGAACTCCGCACCAAAACCCAGGCCCACAATGGCAATATTGATCATAAGAAAATAGTTTTAATGTTTATTTAGCCCAGTCTTTCAAAAAACGCAGGCCTTCTGTTGCAAAACCATCCTGGCTCTCCGCCATCGGATGCCAGAAACAAACAGCGCCAGCTAATTCCTGGTTGGCTGTTGTGAAGCTTTCTATGGTCACCGTTCCTTTATAGTTGATGGCTTCCAGGCCTCTCCTGTATGCATCCCAACGCGTTTGCCCTGTACCCGGCGTACCTCTGAAATTCTCAGATACCTGCAGATGAATGAGTTTATCACCGGCAGCAATGATCGCCTGCTCTACATCCCTTTCTTCTATATTCATATGGAAACCGTCCAGCATAATGCCTGCTGCAGGATGTTGGATATCCTTTATCAGTCGCAGTACATCCTCTGTTGTATTCACCAGGTCTGATTCAAATCTGTTCAAGGGTTCCAATGCTATTCTAATCCCCCGCTGCGCTGCCATATTGCACACAATACGCAAATTCTGCACTGCCAGGTTCCATTCTCTTTTCCGTTGGTCAGGCGCAACCATTCTTGCTTTACCGACCGCGGAATACATAGGACCGCCAAAAAACGAAACACCTAAAGCAGCGCAAATATCCAGACAGGCAGTGATATAAGAAAAACAGTTCTGATGCACCGCAGGATCCTCATGCGTAAGATCACGCGAAGGTCCGAAAGCGCCACAGATATTAGCTTTCAGCTTATATTTCAGAAGTCCCTCGCGCACAGCATTCACATCTATCAAAGTTGGATCTTCCACTGCAATCTCTACTACATCATATCCCATGTCTGCGATCTTCGGAAACAATTCCGGAATGGATGCAGTGGAAAAGGGCGAAGTCCACAACCAGGTACTAACACCAAATCTAACCGGTAAAGCCATATGCCGAATTTATTATTTTACAACCCTTAAGATCCCATTCATAATGCGCCAGTGACCCGGGAAAGTACAGATGTATGGATAATCTCCGGGAGTAGCAGGTATTTTAAAAGTAGCAGTGAACTTACCACTTGGATTCACCAGTGGTGTGGACAATAAGATCTCCGGCATCTTAGGTACATACTGCATCTTTACGCCATTAGGATCTTGTGCCAGTTTATCTGCTGCTGCCCCTACTTTTTCTTTTGTATTTGGTTTCAGCAGCAGGAAATTATGCTGCATGAAATCCGTATTCTGGAATACGAACTGGATAGTGATGCCTGCTTTCACAGTGATCAGCTGCTGATCATATTTCATTACATCCTTGATCACTTTCACTATAATGGTACGATCTATTTTAACATCTTTGTCTGTTGCAGCCACTGCGGAAGGTATACCCGCCAGCATTTCCAGTTTGGCATTCACCAGGTTACCATTCAGATAGAAAGCTGAATCCTCCGTATACGCTGCTACCCTCTCATCTCCTTTGGTAAAATCTAATCCTATCCGCATAGGTAACGTCAATTCTTTTTTGAACAATCCCGTCGCCTTCGCTGTACCTGCATCTTTATCATTAATGATCAACCGCATGGTGCCGTTCTTTTGCAAACCAGCCTTAAAGGAAAGGTTAGCTGGCAATTCTCCTGTACTCACTGCTTCATGTGCTTTGCCATTCTGATTCACCACGAAATGCATTTTATTGTTGAGCACATACAAACCATAACCATTGGTTTTGTCGCCATGTGCCACTATTACTCCTTTTAAAGCATTCCCTTCCCTTGTTTCTATATTACCGGAAAGCAGGAGCTCTTTATCAGCAATATCAGGAGCTGGTGCATCACCATGCTGCTGTAACCGCATTCTTCTCAAAGACACACTGCTTAATCTTTCGCCGAAAGCAAGCCGCTGTGCAATAGATGCCTGTATCAAGGCCGGGTTTTCATTCAAGCCTCTTTTACGAAATGCTGCCCTGAATGTTTCCTGGTTGAGCTTACCGGAAATGGTGAGGGCTTGCTTTAACCAGGTATCTGAAGTGTTCTCTTCTTTCTCCGCCATATTCACCAGCACATTGCCGATTGCCGGGGAAGATTTCATTTCTGTAGTGGCCAATACTGCCGCCAGCCGCACTCTGAGGTCTTTATCTTCAAACACTTTTGCTTTTTGCATCGCCAGGAAAGTAGCAGGCGTAGCAGGCAAAACCTGTATCGCTGCCTTCCGCACACCAGCAGCAGGATGACTCAAAGCACCCACCGCAACAGCCAATGCTTCTTTGTTCGTACCATCCAAAGCCTGCAAACCTTTCAATGTCCACAAAGCATGGATGGCCGGTGCATTAATACCAGCACCATCCAATCCTTTCTCTTGTGTTATCTGATACAATGCAGGTAACACAATATTACTTTTACTTTCTACCAGCAACCGCTGTGCCGTAAGGCGCCAGAACATATTATCACTGGAAAGCGCATTGAGCAATCCTCCCGGATCATTCTTGCTGAGTTTTGTAGTATTCTTCTTGTCATTACTCTTATTGTAGATCCGGTAAATACGCCCCCGCTCATGATCCCTTAATGGATTGATATAAGCATTGCCTTTACCGTTCTCTGCCTGGTATCCACCTCTCTCAGGAGAAGGCGTAGGGTTATGCTGAATAATGAAATCATACCAGTCGGTCACCCACAAAGCACCATCAGGACCAACTTCCGCTTGAATAGGCCCCGCCCATTCATCCGCACTCACCAACATATTCCAATCGTCTCCGTCTTCCTTAAAACCAGCACCCACCTGCTTCAACGCATGACGGTGAATTAAACGCCCTGTAGGCTCTGTTACAAATGCGATGCGATTCCAATATTCTTTAGGGAAGGTCCTCGCAGTATAAAGGCTATGCCCCGCAGCCGCAGTAAATCCTCCATGCACATCCACCTGCCGCAAATTCTTTGTAGCTACGTGCATCGCATAGTGCGCATCTATTTTCTCTACACCAGCAGATCTGAGTTTTGCTTTTCCGAAATAGCGGTCCGGGATACCCATGAAACCGCTGTGGGTATTATTTGCAGTGGAAATGAACACGTCGAATTCTTCTGAGAAGCCCAGCCCCCAGGTGTTGTTACTCGTAGAAGAAATGTATTCCAGCCCTTTACCATCCGGCTCAAAACGATAAACGCCCTGACTGAAACGCAAAGAATCTTTTCCACTCTTTCCATTATAACCGGAGTATCCTACAACACCCCAGATCTTATTATCAACACCATAGCGGAGGTTGGAAGCCTGTGCATGCGTATCACTCTTTCCCCATCCGGTTACCATTTCCTCTTTTACATCCGCCTTATCATCTCCATTTGTATCTTTTAAAAATAAGAAAGAAGGCGCCTGGCTTACAATAATACCACCATTCACGAAAGTGAAACTGGTAGGGATATTCAGCTTATCTGCAAAGATGGTGAACTTATCAGCCTTCCCATCTCCATCTGTATCTTCACATATCTTAATACGGTCATCTCCTATATCATCCTTCTTCACTTCATTGGGATAATCCACTGTTTCAATCACCCACAAACGGCCTCTTTCATCCCAGTTCATGTAAATAGGATTGATGATATCCGGCTCAGCTGCAAACAGCTGCAAACCAAAACCAACCGGTACTTGTATGAGGGACATAGACTCTTCCGGTGTCAGTGGCAACTGTACTTTAGGAGCAGGATCACGTTTCTCATAATTGGGTACAGGGCCATCTACATAAGTAGGTTGTGCAATTTTATAGGCCGAAAGATTTCCTCTCGCCTCATCCCCAACAGCCCACAGGATACCATTCTTCACCAATGCCAGGAAACCGGGATTATTAAATGTATTATCATCATGCCCATAAGCCGTATAAAAAACACGGCCTTTACCATATGGTCTTACCCAGGTATAAGGTTCATGGTGTGTGCCTTCCACTCTTTCAGAAAGTACTTCAATGTTCTTACTGATCTTGTCGTGCACATATGTTTCATCCTTCGTAACAAATGCCGTGATCCCCTTCATCACCGGATGTTCCGGTTTCAGGATCACCGCAGGAAAGGAATCATACTTATGACTTTTAAACTGCCCGCCTATCATCTCCACTACTTCCGCTGAATTACGGAAACAGTAAGAAGCACTATGCAAAGGAATAAATCCCTTGCCACTGCGCACAAAATCCAACAACGCAGCTTCCTGGGGTTTAGTGATAGAATCGTGATTGGCATATAAGATCAAGCCATCGTATCCTTTCAGGTTAGTGGCATTGAGATCATCCGGATCTGTGGTATAAGATATATTAATACCGTCCTTAAAATATTCCTTCGTGAAGATATCCGCCAGTTTTTCACTGTCGTGATGTTTGCTTTTATGACCCAGGAATAATATCTCCAGGCGGCGTGGTGCATCTGCGGAGTGCTGCTTTCCTGCACTAATAAATAATAATGGTGCCACAATAAGGCACACACAAGCGGAAAAGTTGACCTTCCATAACATGGCAGTAAGTTGAATTTGTTACTACAAGATAGACAGGAATTCGCCCAATTCCTTCTCAGATTATATCCAAAAATGACTGTATTATATCACAGTATTTACCTATTTTACATCTAAAGCAGACAATCCACACTATTTTGAAGTCCATTTTCCATAAATCAGAAATACCACTATCACAGATATTTGTGATCCGCCACCTGCAGGAAAAACACTTTGATCCTATCTGGCACGCACATTCTGAATACCAGCTTTTTGTGGTACTCGAAGGCACCGGCACCCGTTTCATCGGGGATAGTATTAAAGCATTTAAACCCGGTGAACTGGTTTTCACAGGTCCTCACCTTCCTCATTTATGGCGCAGTGATGAAGCTTATTTCGGCAAAAAGACCACCTTAAAAACAGCCGGCATTGTGATCTACTTTTCCGAACATTTCCTGGGAGACCATATGATGGACAAAGAAGAAATGATGCTGCTCAAAAAATTATTTGACCGCGCCGCAAGAGGCATCGAATTCTCTGGCCGCACAAGGGAACAGATCATTTCCATGATGAAGGAACTAACCACTCAACAGGGTCTCCAAAGTGTAATACAACTCCTCAGCATCCTGGCCACAATGGCCGGCACCAAAGAATACGACTACATCTCATCCAAAGCTTATACCCCGGAAAACACACCCGGAGAAACAGACCGGATGAACATCGTATATGATTATGTATTAAAGAATTTCCGCCGTAAAATATTACTGGAAGAACTGTCTGAATTACTTTTCATGACGCCCACTTCCTTTTCCAGGTACTTCACCACCAAGAATAACAAGCCCTTCTCTAAATTCGTTTCAGAAATACGCATCAAACATGCCTGCAAACTACTCACCGAAACAGATGACCCCATTGCTCATATTTGCTATGAATGTGGTTTTAATACCCTCTCCAATTTCAATAAACAGTTTAAAGAGTTCATGCTCAAGAAGCCCGCGGAGTATAAGAAGGCCTTCTTAAGTATTTAAGGAAAATCTGTAAATTGCATACCATGCGCGCACTATACCTTTTCGTCATCTTTACAAGCCTGGCCCTTTCATCTATGGCCCAGGCCAAAAAAACAGTTACCAACCCATACGCAGGGATCGATAAAAAGGCATTAGAAATGCCACAGGCTTCCACCACTACAACAGAAGGCATCGCCACATATATCAACAGCAATTTCAGTAAGAACAACGAAAAGGTCCGTGCCGCTTATATCTGGGTAGCCAGCAATATCCAGTATGATATAGAGAACATGTACGCCTTAAACTTCCATGAGAAAAAGGAAGATAAGATCACCAAACCCCTGAAAACAAGGAAGGGCATCTGCGAAAACTATGCAGCCCTTTTTAACGATATCTGCGCCAAAACCGGCATCAAATCATTTGTGGTAGAAGGCTACACCAAACAGAATGGCTTCACGGATTACATCCCCCACGCCTGGTGTGCCGCCCTCATAGATACCACCTGGTTCCTTTTCGATCCTACCTGGGGTTCAGGTTATGTAACCAACGGTAAATTCGTCAAAAAGATCAACAACAACTATTTCCAGGTAGCACCAGCAGAACTGATCAAATCCCACATGCCCTTCGACTACCTCTGGCAATTCCTGCATTACCCCATTACCAACCAGGAGTTCTATGAAGGAAAAGTGCAGCAAAACACCACCAAACCATTCTTTTCCTACAAAGACTCCATTGCAGCCTTCGAAAAGCTCAATAAAATAGAATACTATGCTGCTGCTTCCATCAGACTGGAAAAGAACGGCGTAAGGAATTCCATGATCATTGACAGGTTGCAGAACATGCGCAGGGAGGTAGAAATAGAAACGCAAAACAACAAAGTGCATCTCTATAATTCCTCCCTGATCAATTATAACAATAGCATCGAGGCCTTTAATACATTTATCAATTTCCGCAACAAACAATTCAAACCAGAGAAAACAGATCCCGAGATCCAAACCATGCTGGATGAATCTGTCAAACAATTAAAAACAGCCACCGGCAAACTGGATCAGATCCAAAACCCCGATCCCAACACAGCCGCGCTCATCACTTCCTACCGCAAACAAATAACAGATCTCACTGCCCGTATAGATGAACAACAGGAATGGCTAAAGAAATATTTCTCGAAAGGAAAAGCCGGCAGAAGGTCTATGTTCACGAAGGTGACGTGGTTTGGAGTTCCGTTGAATTAATGATCTTAAATAAAAAACGGCCTAAATAACTTAATGGCTAAAGCCACTCCCACGGGAGTGGCTTTCTAGTTGTTATATTTGTAGGTTTCATAAATACTTTACTTATTCAACTACACCGTTTGAGTAAACTAATGAACTTAAATAAAACACCATTCCTTGAATAAACCAATGATCTCAAATAAAAAACATACCCCTAAACAAAATAAAAAAGCACCACTCCCCGAATAACCCAATGACTTAAATAAAAAAAACACCCCTCCCCGAATAAACCAATGCTCCTAAATAAAAAAACACCCCTCAAACAAAATAAAAAAACAAAAGCCACTCCCGTGGGAGTGGCTCCGGCCATAATATATTTAGCACCCTTACTTATTCACCAAAGGTTTCAACCGCGAACCAATCAACCCAATAGACTCCATCAATTTCTCATGAGACAACTCCGCACTATCCATCTGAAAAGTAAGCCTCGAAATCCCACCCAAAGACTCAGCATGCCTTAACACCTTCTCCGCCACTTCCTCCACACTCCCAACAAGCAGAGCCCCCGTCGGCCCCATCTGGCTATAAAACCGCTCTTTCGTCATCGGTGGCCATCCTCTCTCCTTTCCAACTTCCGTCATACTGGCTGCATAACCCGGATAAAAATCTTCCATCGCCTCTTCTGAAGTATTGGCTACATAACCTAAAGAATGCAAACCCACCTTCAACTCCTCAGGCGCAAACCCCGCCTTTTTCCCTGCCTCTCTATAAAGATCTATCAACGGACGGAAACGATGCGTTTCCCCACCAATGATGGCTACCATCAAAGGCAATCCCAACGTACCTGCACGCACAAACGATTGTGGCGTACCACCCACACCCAACCAGATAGGCAACTTTTCCTGCGCAGGCCTTGGATAAACCGGCTGGTTGCGCAGCGCGGGCCTGAATTTACCAGACCAGGTAACGAACTCGCTATCCCTGATCTTCAGTAAAAGATCCAGCTTCTCCGTAAAAAGCGCATCATAATCCTGCAAGCTTAAACCGAATAACGGGAAGGCATCTGTAAAAGACCCTCTTCCCACTACCATTTCAGCCCGGCCATTGGAGATCAGGTCCAAAGTGGCAAAGTTTTGAAACGCCCTCACCGGATCAATGGCACTGAGTACAGTAACTGCACTCGTCAGCCTGATGCGTTCTGTGCGGGATGCCGCAGCTGCAAGGATCATCGAAGGAGCCGAATCCAGAAACCCTTTCCTGTGGTGCTCTCCGATCCCGAAGATATCAAGGTTGGAACGGTCTGCATGTTCAATCCTTTCCAGCAATTGATTCATGGCATCCTGGTCATTAAGGGCATTGCCAGCTTTCTCACTGAACCTTGCGGCGAAACTATCTATTCCTATTTCCATAATAATGTTATGACTTCACTAACTGTATTTCCATATTCAGTTTCACTTCATCACTTAACACAATACCACCCGCCTCTGTAGAAGCATTCCAGCGTAAACCGTAATCTGTACGGTGCAGCCTTCCCTTCAAAGCAAAACCTGCTTTCTCCTGGCCATAAGGATCAACCGTATTACCATTACGCGTTACTTCCAGTTCAATGGGATGTGTATGGCCTTTAATAGTGAGGTCCCCCAATAGTTTATAATGTTCGTCTGTTATCTTCTTTACCTTCTTCGATACAAAGTTGATCTTAGGGAAGTTGTCTGCATCAAAAAAGTCGCCATTCCTGAGGTGTTCGTCCCTTTGTTTGTTCTGTGTATTAATACTGTCCGTTGCGGCTTCAAAGGTAATAGTTGCATCATGAAAATCCTCGCTGGCTGTTTGAATGCTCCCGGAAAACTGGGTAAAGTAGCCGCTAACGTTAGTGATCATCAGGTGTTTTACTTTGAATCCTATTTCGCTGTGTGATTCATCGATCTTCCAGTGTGTCATAGCTTGTTTTTTTATGACATAAAAGTAAGCTACAAAGTTCTTACAGTAGTTGGATAGAAAGCTGGAAATGATGGACGATTTTTCGTTTAGGTGTAAAGAAATGTTAAAGCCTTTCTACAGTTACCATCCCTTTTTCCCCAAACTGTTGTTATTTGGCCCTTAACACTACCGCTGGCAGCCGCAAAACCGCATGGCACATCTCTTGCTATTGTTCATCAAACTAAACTGATATGAAAACATTAGCTATCATCCTAATCGTTGTTGGTATTGCCATGGTCATTGTCCGCGGCTTTTTTGTTCAAACAGAAAAGAAAGTGCTGGACGTAGGTCCCTTAGAAGTAAATAAAACAGAGAACAAATGGATAGGCTGGCCTACCTATGCTGGTGGCATAGTAGCATTAGTAGGTGTGGTATTGCTGGTAACCAACAAAAAGCGCTGATAGCTTGATAAAAAGCCCGCAGATGGATATTGGATTAGTTAACCCGGGAAGTTATATTTGTTTTGCTCAATGCAGGCTTTGAGCAAAACAATTCTACCATGAAATATAACTCCCTGACTTTTATTGCCCTTTTTCTAAGCCTCAACATGGTAAAAGCCCAGGAGAAGCTATTCCCCCAGGCCACTTTACAGGAAGATTTCAGGATACTAAGAAGCGCTTTGGAAACCGCACATATAGGCCTTTACAGGTATACCAGCAAACCGGAGATGGACAGCCTCATGGAGGCACAGTATGAAAAAATAGATCATCCCATGCGAGAGATAGATTTTTTCAAGCTCCTCAGCCCCATCATGTGCAGCATCCGGGATGAACATACCTTCCTGTTACCTTCTTCAGATTACTGGAAGAATGAAATAGGCCAGACAATATACACCGCTACTGCGTCTGCTTCAAAAGCCAAACTCTTTCCCTTTTTCATCAGTATCATCAATGACCGGCTATTCATTGATAACAACCTGAGTGCGGAAGCCGAGATTCCACACGGTACGGAGATCCTTATGCTTAACGGCAAAAGCAGCAGGCAACTGCTGGATGCTCTCTTACCCACCATACATACCAATGGCTTTGTAGAAACTTTCAGATACAGGAACCTCGAACAGTTTTCTTTACAGCAAACCTATAATCGCTTCATGGTACACTATGCTATATTTATAGGAAGACCAGATACTTTCAACCTTACCATCCGGAAACCGGGAAGTACAGGAACACAACAGGTAAGTACACCCGCACTAACCAGTAAGGAGATCTACAATCACTACTGGCGGAGATATTCAGCTATCAATGACGAAAAGAAGCGGCATGAGATACCCGTTGAATTCAAAGCGATCAATACTAAAACTGCGTACCTAAGGTTATCAGATTTTCATGATGATCCCTGGCGAAGATACAACCTGAGCTATTCCACAGAATACAGGAACGATTTCAAATACATCCTGGACAACAATATTCAAAACCTGATCATTGATCTACGGGGAAACGAAGGCGGCAACCTTGGTATTGGAATCGACATATTGAAGTATATATGCACTTCCCCCTACCAGCCATATCATTATCACGAATGTAACAACTACCGTTTCCCGGCCTTTACAAAATACATGAGGGATTCCACCCAGCTAAACAGGCTGCCGGATTCTGTGTTCATTAAAACAGTTGCTAATACTTACCGCAGCAACCCCATGGTTGCTACTGAGGTTTGGTCACGCCCCATGCAACCCGTTTCCGTACCTTATCGTAATAAGCTTTATGTGTTGATCAATGGCGCCACCGGATCGGCAGCATCCATATTGGCCACCCTGATCAGGGTAAACCGAAAGGATGCCATCTTTATCGGCGAAGAAAGCGGCGGAGATATGGAAGGCCCTATTTCAGGCGCAGGTATGGATCTCATATTGCCCAATACAAAGATCAGAGCAGACATCCCCTTTATAAAACGGGTAGTCAATTTAAATAATTTCCCCTATCAAAAAGGCCGGGGGATCATTCCAGATCATACAGTTATACCAACCTCCACAGACATAACCAATAGGACAGACACCCAATTAGCCTTCACCCTTAAAATAATTGGTCATTAATAATCAACCACTTACAAAATCAATCATATGATGAAATTTCATAGAAATTAAAATATGTAATATATTTGATCTTATTTAATAAACCATTATCCTGTAAAACCTACACCTATGCAACAACCGAACAATCGTCCGGCGGATTCGCTGAACACCCCTTCACTCACCTTTCATGGCAGCGGAGAAACCTACTTTGGAATTCTCATCGTTAATATGCTGCTCACGATCGTTACCCTTGGGTTTTATTATCCCTGGGCCAGAGCAAAGGAGCTGCAATTCTTTTACTCAAACACTGAAATGGAAGGCTCCCCTTTTTCCTGGAATGGAACCGGCGCTGAGATCTTCAAAGGATTTATCAAAGCAGTGGGCATCTTCCTTGCACTCATTGCGGTGAACGTTATCTTCAGATACTTAAAGATACCGGTCGTGGGTATGGTATTCTATATCCTATCCCTGATCCTCCTCATCCCTATCGCTATTCATGGTGCGAACCGTTACCATTGGTCAAGGACTTCCTGGAGAAGTATCCGCTTTGGTTATCGGGGAGACAGGAATGAATTTGTGAAACTGTTCATCAAAGAAATACTGCTCACCATCGTTACAATAGGCATTTATGGTTCATGGGCAGCCATGAACATCCGCAATTATATCCTGGGCAACCTTCGCTTTGGAAGTGGGGAATTCACTTATGAAGGAGATGGCTGGGAATTCTTCAAAATGAACATCAAAGGATATTTCCTTACTCTTTTCACCCTGGGTATCTATTTTTTCTGGTGGCAGGCTGATGCTTTCCGTTACAGCATTGACAAACTCCGTCTGCTGCATGGCAACAAGTCTTATAACTTTCAGTCTAAAGCTACCGGCGGCGCATTTGCAGGTTTGCTGATCGTCAATATGCTGATCTTTATTTTCACGCTGGGTTTTGGTTATGCATGGGTACAGGTACGTACTATTAAATTCATATTTGCCAATGTAGAGATCGATGGAGATATCGCACTGGTTGATCTTCAGCAAACAGAAGAAGAATACAGGAACGCACTCGGCGAAGACCTCGCAGACATGATGGACCTGAGTGTTATCTAAATAAATATGTTTTTCATAAAAATGACCGGCCTCTTACTGGCCGGTCATTTTTTATACAAAAAAGCCGCATAAACCTTACGGTCCATGCGGCTAAAGAATCATCCAATCGCCTCTGCCGCGCAGCAAAGGGCGGATTTTTGTTTTATTTTTTATTTGAATTCTTATTCACCCGGCAAGCCTAATTAGTACCTGCTGGTGCTGGTGCCTTTGCATCACCACCTTCCGGCGCCTTTTCTATCAACTCCATAAACTGATCCAGCTTCGGTGTGATAATGATCTGGGTCCGTCTGTTCTTGTTCTTTCCATCAGGAGTATCGTTGGAAGCAACCGGGTTGTATTCCCCTCTGCCACCCGCCGTTAGCCTTTTAGGATCTACACTGTAATTGTTCTGTAAAGATTGAACCACAGACGATGCCCTCAATGCACTCAAATCCCAGTTGTTCCGGATGTTTGTCTGCGAAATAGGCACATTATCCGTATTACCTTCAATCAGCACATCATAATCTTTGTAGTCTGTAATGATCTTTGCAATTTTACTGAGTGTTTCTCCAGCCGCAGGTGAGATCTCATAGCTACCTGATTTATAAAGCATCTTATCAGAAAGCGAGATGTAAACAACACCTTTTAACACCTGCACATCAACATCACTTAACTCTTGCCTGCTCAAAGAACGGGTCAGGTTATTAGTCAGCACAAGATTAAGCGAATCGCTTTTGTTCTTGGTGTTCACCAGGTGCTGTATGTATTTGTTGGAAGCATTGATCTCATCCACCAATTTAGAGATGTTCACATTACCCTGGCTGGTGGAATTAAGACATTTATCCAATGCTGCCTGTAAAGCAGCAAGCCCTGTACGCTGAGAAGCAATTTGCTCCTCCAGGCTTTTAACCCTTGTGTTGGCGCCTGTAAGGTCCCGCTGGGCGGTTTGATATCTGCCATCCAGTTCCTTGTTCTGGTTCTGCAGATCATTATAGCTGGACTGTAACTGAGCGAATTTCTTATTGCTCACACAGCCCGTTCCTAATATGCTCACCACCAGCAATGCTGATGATACAAGACGTATACTCATATACCAATTGTTTTAGATAATCAAATCATCATATCCATACGATAACAACCACCAGAAGCAAAGGTTGTGCCATCAAAGAACAACGGTATTAAGTCATCGGCTACTATGAGCATTACATATAAATAAAAAATGGGGGCCATCAAGCCCCCATTTCCACTATTAAAGAGAATTCCTTCTGATCAGTTCTGTAGGAATCACTTCACTCACCTGTTCATGTTTCATCACTGCCCTGGCCACCCGTTTCCCCATCTCTGCAAAACTCACGGAGTAAGTAGTGATCCCATTCCCCACTATTTCCTTTACCGGTTCATCGTTATGGGAAAGGATGCCGATATCTTTCCCCGGTTTTATCTTTTTAGTATCACAATCCTTTAACAGGTTCCACAACTCAGCATTCTCATTCACATAATACACAACACCCTTTTCTACTGAACCTGGTATATACTCTCTGAGCACTTTCCCTTTGATGCCATAGTTCTTGATGAACTTCTTAAAGGAACGTACGATCTCAGGCGGGAACAGGGAATCTGGATTGTGAAAGAAGATCATCTCATCATATTTCTTGATCACATCCGCCACCTGCTCAAATATGGCATATGAGGACTTTTCAAATTCCTGCACCACATAATTGAACTTTCCGTCCAGTGGCTCATACCGGTCAAACATCACCAGCTTGTTGCGGGGAATGCCATTCAGCAATTCCTTTGTACGCGGATGATGGATGGGTGATATCACATACATGCCATACTTTGCTTTTACCATGGAAAAGATGGCTTCAAACACCTCAATATTGCCGTGATGAAAAAATACATCCGCATGCACATTTTCATCCAATCCATTCCTGAAACTGCGGTAAAACTGGTCCTGGAAAGTATCTATCGTATACATCAGCACTGCTACCTTTAGCGCATGCCGGGTATTATCATTGGATACAAAGTAACCTAACCGGTTCTTGGATTCAATGATCCCCCTGCGCTGCAACTCCCTGTAACCTTTCATTACAGTTTCCCGCGCATATCCCAAACCAGAGATCATGGCATTCACAGAAGGCAGCGGATCACCTATCACTATTACTTTAGCATCAATGGCATTGATGATCCCTTCCACGAACCGTTCGTGTTTGGAATAGGATGGTACTTCATCCAGTGCCTGTATTTTGTCAAAAACGTTCTTCATTCCTAGTTATAACCCGGGTTCTGATCTTCCGGTCCAATGTCTTCATTCAACTTCATTTCTACATCCGGGATCGGAAAGATAATATTGAAAGGCTGAATTTTCGCAGATTCCTTTGTCCATTTATTACGGGCTGTCACCAATTCAATGAATTTCCCCGTTCTGATCAGGTCTATACGCCGCCAGTCTTCCGCAAAAAGCTCCCTGATGCGCTCGTCCATGATCTTTACCCTGAATTCTTCTTTGGACATGGCCTTCCAGCTTTTATCATCCGGTAAGGTACCTCCCCAGGCACGTGCCCTTACTTCATTCACCACCACTATCGCATCGCCGGTTTTTCCTGCTTCATTCAGGCATTCAGCATAACAGAGCTTGATGTCCGCCAGCCGGAGTATGGGGATGTTCTTTCCGGAGTTCCACATATTACTGATCCTCATTTCGTGATGTTTATCTACGCGGAAGTCTTCATACTTTTTGATATGCGGTTTCAGCTCATCATGATTGGGGCCCAGGTCTTCCCAGGAGATCCGCTCTAATGTAGGTGTTTCTCCGTAATAGGTAAAGTCGTACCGGATACTTTCTTCCCTTCTCAGGTCGCCATCTTCCCAAACGCCGCCATTAGCTACTGTTTCATAAGCATATAACGTAGGCACCAGTTTATCATATCCTGAGTAATAACATCCATCCCCAAAAAAGGACTGTACAGCCCTGGAACCTATCTGGAATTGTATCTTGTTATTATTAGGATATACAGGGCCAAACTGGAATTCTAAAATTGATTCCGCTGTATTGGCTTTATTAAAATCCCAGATATCCTTGTAAGGCACCAGGGAATAGTCTCCCATCATTTTCTGAAAGCATTCTGCAGCTTTAGCAAAATCACGAAACCCTGTAGATTCAGGTGCGGACATATAAGCTTTGCCCAGCATAGCCCATCCTGCACCGGAAGTAGCGCGTCCCGGTTGATTTGTTTTAGGGGAATAGGTAGCTGCTTTGGTAAGATCATCAATAATGAATGCCCACACATCTTTCAGTGGTTGGCGACGGCCTCCCAGTTCTTCCTGCCGTTTCATATCCACGATAGGTATTTCGCCCCAGTACATGGCCAGCTGAAAATCAATAAAACCACGTACAAAACAGGCTTCACCATATAATGAACCTTGTTTGGTTCCAATCGAAACACCTTCTTCCAGGCCCCTGACGATCTTGGCAGATTCAGTGACCAGCGGCCAGCGGATGTTCCATTGGTTAGCAATATAGTTCAGGTTAGCATTCAGATTAGCGTCATAGCGATCCAATCCTCCTTTCAGGGCATCGCTCTTCATTTGAAAAGCACCCTGTTGTGTTTCGTCAGTTCCCATCATCGGTACCAATCCCTGCTCATCTGTCCTGATGTTCTTCCAGTTGGCATAAACGCCCTTGAGGCTTGTTTCTACCAGTTCAAGGTCTGAATATACTTTACCCTCATCCAGTTTAGTGAGGCTTTTTTCATCGAGGAACTTTTTACAGGAAGCCAGCAGCACAACCGCTGCTATTACTAAAGTCCAATTTATATAGCGTTTCATAATTTTACCCTTGAAAAGTTTAAAAACCGAGATTCAATCCAAATACAAACATTTTGGAAGGCGGATATCCAAAGTCGCCCGTTTCAGGATCAAACCCTTTGTATTTGGTGATACAGAAGAGGTTGGAACCCGTGAAGTAAAAGCGCAGTTTATCCATATGCCAGTTGCTCAGTAGTTTTTCCGGGAGGGTGTAAGACAATGTTAAAGCAGATAACCGGAGGTAAGAAGCATCCTGGATAGTATAATCCATATCTGAAGGGTTATACCTGTTATAGCTGGTATTGGCAATCACACGTGGTATGTTCGTATTCGTGTTTTGAGGTGTCCATCTGTTCAGCAGATCTGCAGAAGCCATGCTTTCACCGATGCTGTTGATCAATCCTTCATAATATCCGCTGATCTTCTTAGCACCATATGAATAGGTAAACACCGTATTTAAAGCGAAACCTTTATAAGACAGATCGGTAGCAAAACCACCATAAAATTTAGGATCTTTTTTAGCCACTACATCCATATCCAGTTGATTCACCAAACCATCCGGTACACCTTTAGGACCAGAGATATCCTTTGCAAACAGATCACCCAGGGAAACAGTTTTACCATTGTAGTTAACACCTTCCCACTCAGAACGGTTCCATTCCTGTGCTATTCCGCCGGTGCGGTAAGTATAGATTGTATTCAGGGATTTACCGAGGAAAATATTGCCTTCCCGCTGGATCACATTTTCACTCAGATTGTAGATCGCATCGGCAGTACCATAGAGCTTTTTAACTATGTTCTTGTCGAATGAAATGTTACCGGCAACAGACCAGTTGAAATCGTTTTTCCTGATGATATCTGCATTCACAGAGATCTCAATACCCTGGTTATTCAAACGGCCTATATTCTGCCATTCTGCATTATAACCGGTAGTGCCCGCCAGCGTTCTGTTCACCAGCAGATTATCGTTATTGATATAGAATGCATCTGCTGTTACCGTCAGCCTGGAATCCAAAAAGCCCATGTCAATACCTACATTGCTTTGCTTTTGTTTTTCCCAGGAGATAGCCGGATTACCTCTCCTGCCATCGTTTAAGATCAGCGCATTCCCATTGTCTATCCTGGAGCCATACAGCGTTTGGAAAGAATAATTGCCAATATCCTGGTTACCTACCACACCATATCCTGCACGAAGTTTCAACAGGCTGAAGATGCCGTTGTCTTTCATGAAATCTTCATTGGTAATACTCCAGCCGGCAGACAGAGAGGGAAATACACCCCAGCGATTCCCTGAAGCAAACCGGGAGGAACCATCATAACGGGTGGTAGCCGTAAAGAAATACTTGTCTTTAAAACTATAGTTAACACGGGCAAAAAATGACAGCAGGGAATAGTTATAGAAATCAGAACCGAGTACCGCCTTTTCTACTGCTGCCGCACCTCCCAGGTCATAGTAGGATAAGTCATCACTGGCAAACCGGTCTCCCTGCGCTTTCGTATAATCAGAACTCCGCTTGCTGGAACTGGTTCCCACAAGGGCTGTTATCCTGTGATCATCTGCGACAGTAGTGTTATAGGTAATGGTGTTATCCCATTGCCAGTAAGTATCATTCCATCTTTCATGTTTCGCACGTGCATCACCATTATAGTGACGGATGGCTTCCTGGATATTTTTAGGTGTGAATTCAAACCAGCTTTGTTCTGCATAATCAAGTGAATAGGTAGAACGGATGTCCAGCCCTTTCACAGGATTGATATTGATGTAGTTGGTAGATGCAATACGGTTGCGGCTCCGCTTACGGTCAATGTTCAGGGAGTTAAATGGATTGAAGTCGTTATTATTCTGATCACCATGTGAGCGGTAATACAAAGTGAGGTAATCATAAGTATACCTTGTAGCCGGATCCCTGTATGGATCATAATTAAGCAGCGGATTGGCGCCCAGTGATTTATTATATACATCATCAGAAGGAAAACCATCATTGGTACGGGTAAAACCTGTATTCGTTCCTACTTTCAGCCATTTCTTCACATCATATTCCGCATTAAAACGACCGGTATATTTATCCTGCGTTGTTTTCTCGATCAGCCCTTTCGTTCCTGCATAACCAAAACTGATGTAAAACACACCACGGTCTGAACCGCCGGAAAAACCTAAAGAATGGTTTTGCTGAAAGCCCGTACGGGTTGCCTGATCCAGCCAGTTATAGCTTTGCCCGCTATTGTAGGTAGCAAACTCCTGTGCGGAAAAAGCAATATTCGTTTTCATCAGGGTATTATCAATATAGTCCTGGCGGTTAGCCGTGGGGTTATCTTTCATATAACCGTTGGCGTAAGCATCCGTGCGCAGCTGAAAGAGTTGCGAGGCATTCATCGTAGGAGGCATTTGCGAAAACTGGTTAAAACCTACCCAGCCATCATAGGTAACAACACCATCTCCTCCTCTTCTTGCACCTTTTTTTGTAGTGATCACCACTACCCCATTTGCTCCCCTGGAACCATAGAGCGCAGTAGCAGATGCATCTTTCAGCACCTGAACAGATGCCACGTCATTCAGGTTAATGGAATTGAATCCACCCTGGTTATTTTCCATCACCAAACCATCCACCACATATATCGGTGAAGAGCCTGCGTTGATAGTATTCATACCACGGATCTTGATCTGCGCATCGTCACCAGGTTTGGTGGCATTGCTGATAAAAACCCCTGCCACACGGCCCTGCAAAGCCTGATTCACATTGGTTGCAGGGCGTTCCAGCAACGTTTTGGAATCTACATTGGCTACAGCCCCGGTGAGGTCACTTCTTCTCATCCGTGCGCCTACCACTACTACCTCATCAACTACAGAAGAGGCTTGTTTTAATTGAATGTTAAGCGTTGCCTGTGTTTGTACATTAAAAGGAACAGACTGGGTTTCAAAACCAACGTAACTAAGTTCAAGCGTACCATTGTTGCCGGGAACATTCAGCGTGAACGCACCTTGTACATCAGTAACAGTACCTGTTTTAGTACCTGATAATTTTACAGATACCCCTGGAAGCGGTTCGCCTTTTGTATCTGTAACTTTTCCGGAGAGCCTGCTGCCACCCTGAGCCATAACGGGTGTAGCAGAAAATAATATTGCTTTGCACAATAGCAGCAATAGTAGAATTATGGGAGCATTTTTTGCAGTCATAACGCAATTCATAAGGTGGTGAATAAAGGTTGTTTTTTGACAAATAGCAGGCGTAGCCAAGAGCTATTCCTTTGTGGTGCTATTGGTGGATAAGTCGTTCAAGTCGTAATCTTACATATATACGTGGTTGATTATTACTAATGTACCCGTGGTCTACTGTGTTATTCTATTCTGTTCTACTTAACAAATATACCTTCTTTTCTTTCTTTTTCAAATTTTCTTAGGAAAAGTTTGGGGTTATATTATCTTGCACCTGAATTCAACACCATGCAATTAGTTAAAAGAGCAATATTTACAATACTGCTAGCCCTTACCACCCACTTTTCATTTGGACAGCAATTACCCCTGGAGGATATATTTAAAATATACACTTCTGATAGCCTCTCCCTGAAACAATACTGTGCTGAGAAAAATTTCGAACTGATAGAAGTAACCGAAGACGCTTGGGTAGTTTTTTACAACTTCCGGGTAAATGAAAAGATTAGCTTTTTAAAAGGATATCCCAAAAATCAGGGGACCGGTTCAGTGCATTATAACTTCTCTGATTATGAGGATTATAAGGGCTTTAAGAAAAGTATCCGTCAAATGGGCTTTAATTTTGAACGAGAACAGACCAATAAAGTGGGAAACAATTCATCGAATAATTTTTACTACAGGGATAAAACAGATGATATCATTCTTGTAATAGAAAGGCGAAAGGCGAAGATGATCGGTTTTCGCTTAATGTTACTCAGGCTGCCTCATTTCTAGGAATCAGCATTTTTTCCGATATTGTTGTATGCGTTATTCTCTGACAGCCCTACTTTTACTGATGCTCAGCCTCCCCACTACCGGGCAGGATCATATGTTGAGCAAAGCACCGCTCCGTCAAAATCCATACATCCAATTACCCTTAGGTGCCATTCAGCCACAGGGATGGCTAAAAGAAATGCTGATCCGCCAGAAAAATGGCGCCACCGGCAAGCTGGATGAACTCTATCCCATTGTAATGAACCAGCGTAACGGCTGGCTGGGTGGTGACGGAGACCAATGGGAAAGAGGTCCCTATTGGATAGACGGATTGTTGCCGCTGGCTTATCTCTTGCATGATAAAGAACTGATCGCCAAAACAAAACCCTGGGTGGAATGGGCCATTAAAAGTCAGCAACCAGATGGTTACTTTGGCCCCTCTCAGGATTATGGTCACGAGCCAGGCATACAACGGGATAACAGCCGGGACTGGTGGCCCAAAATGGTAATGCTGAAAGTCCTTCAGCAATATTATTCCGCTACCGGCGACAAAAGAGTGATCCATTTAATGACCAGCTATTTTAAATACCAGCTGAAAGAACTTCCCCAAAAACCGCTGGACCACTGGACATTCTGGGCCAAGTACCGCGGCGGCGATAATCTCATGGTAGTATATTGGTTGTATAACATCACCGGAGATAAATTTCTTCTTGATTTAGGCGATCTCATCCATAAACAAACATTTAATTATACCAATGCCTTTTTAAATACGAATCTGCTTTCAACACCAGGAAGTATCCATTGCGTAAACCTGGCCCAGGGCATGAAAGCACCCCTGATCTATTATCAGCATCACCCTGAAGAGGAATATCTGCAAGCCACTAAAAAAGGATTTGCAGACCTGCGGAAATACAATGGTATGGCACATGGATTATTTGGAGGAGATGAAGCCCTGCATGGCAATAATCCAACACAGGGTTCTGAACTATGCTCTGCAGTAGAGATGATGTTTTCGCTGGAGAATGCGATAGAGATCACCGGCGATGTGAGTTATGCAGATCACCTGGAGAAGATTGCCTTTAATGCCCTCCCCTCTCAAACCACAGAAGATTACATGGCCCGCCAGTACTTCCAGCAGGCCAACCAGGTAATGATCAGCAGGTACATCCGCAACTTTGATCAGAACCATACAGAAACAGATGTTTGTTATGGCCTGCTTACAGGTTATCCATGCTGCACCTCCAATATGCACCAGG
Source organism: Chitinophaga sp. SYP-B3965 (assembly GCF_009647655.1). Classification (GTDB taxonomy): domain Bacteria; phylum Bacteroidota; class Bacteroidia; order Chitinophagales; family Chitinophagaceae; genus Chitinophaga. Next base: position 2,094,476 of record NZ_WJFD01000001.1, read on the forward strand.
GCTGGCCTAAGTTTGCACAAAATCTCTGGTATGCCACACCTGACAATGGACTGGCAGCATTGGTATATTCTCCCTGTGAAGTAAAAACTCAAACAGGGTCTTTTAAAGAAGAAACCAATTACCCTTTTGAAGAAACTGTCAAATTCACTTATACTACGAAAGGCACGTCTGTTTCCTTCCCGCTTCATCTCCGCATACCTGCCTGGTGCAAAAAGGCCATCATTAAGATAAATGGGAAAACCACACAGGAACCCACCGGCAACCAGATTGTAAAGATCAGCCGGGAATGGCGTTCAGGAGATATTGTTGAACTCACATTACCGATGCACATCTTTTCAAACAGCTGGTATGAAAGTTCTATATCCGTTGAACGTGGCCCTATCACCTATGCTTTAAAGATCGGAGAAGATGTAAGAAAAATTACCAATGAAAAAGATCCCCGTACTTATGGAGATCACTATTATGAAGTACATCCCACCACGCCCTGGAACTACGGCTTATTTGACATGAAGAATGATAAGATGCAGGAACGTTACACCGTTGAAACTACCGGTAAAAAAGCAGATTACCCATGGACGCAGGCCAATGTACCTATCCTGATCAAAACAAAAGCCAAACGGGTTCCCTCATGGCAGTTGTATAATGAGATGACAGGCCCTATGCCTTATGCTTTCATGAACAACCTGGCGCCGGGCAAGGAAGAGGAAGAGATCACCCTGATCCCTTATGGCTGTACCAAATTGCATATTTCACAGTTTCCGGTAGTGGGCAGAAAATAAATGGCCTTTTTAACAATGAAAACTGACCCTTAAAACAATGCCTGTAAAAAGCATTAGATCGAGCTTTGTGTAAACAATAAAATCAGGTTTATGCAAATAGTAAATAAGGCTTTCATTAACGGGGTATTTGTTACCCCTCATGGCACACAACAATTAGAACTGGAAAATCCGGCCACCGGCGAGACCATTACCAGGGTAACACTGGCGGATGAAGTAGATACTAAAAATGCCATTGCTGCAGCGAATGCTGCTTTTAAAACCTATTCCCAATCCAGCCTGCAAACACGGCAGGAATACCTGCAACGGATCCATGATGTAATGGTGGCAAAGTTTGATCAACTGGTAGATATTATCAATAACGAATATGGCGCACCACAATGGTTCACCAAATTTGCTTTGCAAGATGCCATAAGATCCTGGTTGGTGGCTAAAGAACAGCTAAAACCAGAAACGTTCCGCTACCATTTAAAAGAAGGCGCAGAAGTGATCTTAGACCCTGTTGGCGTAGCTGCTTTAATCAGCCCATGGAACATCAGCTTATGGTTCATGTGTGTAAAAGCTTCCACCGCAATTGCCGCAGGCTGCACCGTAGTAATGAAACCAAGTGAGTTAAGTGCACAACAGAATAACGCGATGGCGGAGATATTTAAGGAAGCCAACCTTCCTCCCGGCCTGATCAATGTATTAAATGGAAATGGAGAAGTAGTAGGAAATGAACTGACCCGCAATCCTGGTATCCATAAGATCTCTTTTACCGGTTCAACAGCTGTAGGTAAATTACTCCTCAAAAACGCAGCGGACACGATGAAACGTGTAACACTGGAGTTAGGTGGCAAATCACCCTCCATCATTGTAGAAGATGCCGATCTGGAAAAAGCTATTCCGTTTGTATTACAGGTAGGGCTCCAAAATAGCGGACAGGCTTGTATTGCAGGAAGCCGGATATTGATCCCGGAAAGCAGGGAAGCTGAAATAACAGCTGCTTTGAAAAAAGGTGTTGAGGCCATGAAAGTAGGGCCTGCTACAAACCAGGAATCAGCAATTGGACCATTAGTTTCAAAAAGGCAATACGAACGTGTACAGGATTACATTAAAAAGGGCATAGAAGAAGGCGCTGTATTACTGACTGGCGGCTTAGGGCATCCTGACGGTTTGGAGAAAGGTAACTTTGTTAAACCCACCGTCTTTGTTAAAGTAGATAATCACATGACCATTGCACAGGAAGAAATATTTGGGCCTGTACTCTCCGTGATCACTTATAAGGACGATGCAGATGCCATCCGGATAGCCAACGATTCCATCTATGGCCTGCATGCCTACATTGCCGGCACAGATACCGCAAGAGCCAAAAAGATCGCGGAACAGCTACAAGCTGGCAGGATTGCCATCAATGGTTTTGTGGATGAACCGAGAGCCCCATTTGGTGGCTTTAAACAATCCGGCATTGGAAGAGAGTTTGGGAAATATGGTTTAGAAGCATTTTTAGAGCCGAAAGCCGTATTTGATATATAACTTTGCATATGGCCCAGATATTAGATCCGAATATTCCTAAGATAGTATATTCCCGCACTTCAAAGAAGACTATGGAGGGTGAACTATTCATCAAACAGCACGTCTTTGATTATATCATATCCGGTACCTCCGATGTTTTCTTTGATGGAAAATTGCATCCGTTTAAAGCAGGAGATTTTCGGTTTGCAGCAAGAAACCGGTTGAGTAAATTCGTTAAGATCCCTCCTGCTGGCGGGGAATACCGGTCTATTTCCATTTGCATAGATCAGGATACCCTGCATGAAATAAAGGACAGCAACATTACCAATAAAAAGTTCGATAACGTATTTCTGCTGAAGCCTAATAAAGCATTCAATAATTATATCGATTCATTAATACCTTACTTAGAGAACGGAGGTGGGATCAGTGAACAATTACTGAGGGTGAAAATAAAAGAAGCGGTTTTAATTTTCCTGGAAGCAAACCCGGGTCTAAAGGATGTCCTGTTTGATTTTAGCGAACCAGGCAAGATCGATCTGGAAGCATACATGAATGAGCACTATTCTTTTAATGGCGAACTGGAGCAGTTTGCCTATTTAACTGGCAGAAGCCTTTCCACATTCAAGCGGGATTTTAAAGAGATCTTTAAAACAACGCCCAACAAGTGGCTGATGAAAAAAAGGCTGGATGATGCGTATTACCTTATCAAAGAAAGAGGATTAAGACCCAATGACGCTTATATAGAAGTGGGATTTAAAGATTATTCCCACTTCTCTTTTGCTTTCAAAAAGGTCTTTGGTTTTTCGCCCTCACTGGCCCGGTAAACAAAGGAGGGATACTCCATGTGAAGTACCCCTCCTTTGTTTTTACACTATGTCAGTTTTATTTTTTAGCCTTACTGGTCTCCTCATTTTCCTTCTTCCTGAATGCAACAATTCCCTTTATAAGGTCCAGCGGCAGCGGTTCACTATTAGGAAACTGAATGGCAGATTTACTCACTTTCAATTTCTTCAATTCTTTATCAAACTTTTTAAGCAATGCCTCACTATATGGATAAGAGAGGGAAATATGTTTGGCATACGCAGAATAATAGATCAGATACCCTTTGTATTTAAAACAGGGGATCTGGTAGCTGATCACTTCTTCTACCCCGGGTACTTCTTTATGAATAAGGTCCCGGATAGATTGCATCCTTTCCTGCAATTCTGCCGGATGAGTATGATGATATTCATCTATTGTTTTAAAATCGGTCTTTGCCATAGTGATAAATTTTAAAAGACTATACCAAAATAACTAAAATAATCCTTAATGTTTTCATAACATTCAAACATTAGCTTTACGCCATAAACTTTGATACGCGCTTTATGTCCCTTACCCAGCTCACGGATATTGAATTATTGGAAAACATCCGGTTGGGTGACAGCAGCGCATTCAGGCAATTGTTTGAACAATACTGGGAACTTTTGCACCGCCTGGCAGCTCAAAAAACCGGGGACGATGGTGATGCGGAGGATATGGTGCAGGAGTTATTTATTGAATTATGGCGCAAGAAAGCACCCATTGTACTCACCTCATCGCTTAAGACCTACCTGGTATCCTGCATGTATCTTAAGATCTTCCAACATTTCCGAAAAAAGGGCTTTCGGGAAAAACATTATGAAGCGTTTGCCCATTTTTTGGAGCAGGCCAGCACTGCACCCGACCCCATAGAATTTGAAACGGAGTACGGCAAACTACAGGAAATTGTTGAGCAGGTTGTTTCCCGGATGCCAGTACAAATGCAAACCGTGTTTTCACTTAAACACTATCACGGGGAATCTGTAGCCGGTATTGCGGAACAACTGGATATTTCCACAGAAACCGTAAAATCCCACCTGAAAACAGCCATGAGCCGCTTACGCAAAGCAGGAGAACATTATCCATCCGGCGTACTGCTACTCCCTGCATTTTTAACCATGATGGAGAGTTCATATTAAGTTAACATAGAACCACTCCCCCATTTTAGCCGGTTGTGCAATTACGATATGTATGGCACAACACAAGAAATTATTGGACCGGCTTTTCAGTCGTTTCATACAACAAAAGGGGAACAAGGAAGAACAATCAATTTTCTGGCAGTGGATCTGGCCGCTGGATGCCCGCAAACAGGTAACGAACCGGACAAAAGAGGAAAAGGACCTCGTCCGGGAAAGGTTATGGGGTAATATCTTATTAGAAACACAGCCAGCCTATTCTCCTGATCGATGGAAACAGGTTATCGCTGCCGCAGCCGTGATCACGGGTATTACTGTTGCCGGTTGGTTATTGATAAAGGAGCCCATATCTGAAAACAATACCGTATTTAAAAGTAAGGAACATGCTATCCGCAGGCTTCTTTTGCCAGACAGCACGGAAGTTGTCCTTAATGCTAATTCCTCCATACAATATAGCGCCGCTTACAACAAAAGAGACAGGCGGGTAACCTTAACAGGAGAAGGTTACTTTAAAGTGCATAAGGACAACCTTCACCCCTTTATCGTAATTACGGAAGGCCTGGAAACCCAGGCACTCGGAACAGCCTTTAATATAGAAGCCCATAAACAGGAAAACCAGATACAGATATCCCTTACCGAAGGAAAAGTGGCTGTAACGCTGGCAGATGGCCAGTTCCCCAAAAACATCCTTCATCCTGGCCAGTTGTTGCGCTATAACAAACTAACAAAGCAATCCACCACCACCAGTTTTACAACAGATGTAACCGCCTGGACAAGCGGCGGGCTTTCCTTTAATGGTATTCCACTTAAGGATGCCCTGGATAGGTTAAGCGCAGATTTCCAACTGCAACTCCGCTATTCTCCGGAACAACTGGCAGGCAAAACTGTTACTGCCTCCTTTAGCAAAACAAGCTGGCAAAATGCTTTATCCAACATCCTCTTTGCGCATGACCTCACCTATACTATGAAAGACAGTCTTATCATCATTCATTAAAAAACAAAAGAGGTGCAACGAACACCTCCTTGTTTAAAACTTGCATTAAAAAACACAAGCTTCCGTATGATCCACAATTTTACTCAAAAAAAACAAAAGCGAAAGGGGATTTTTTGCCTGCTGATGGCAGTGATCCTTTTTGGCCACCTGCCTGTACTGGCACAATTATCTGCATTAAAGGAAAAAGTAAGCATAAATCAAAACCAAACTACCGCTTTAAAGATCATTGAATTACTGGACAAACAAAGCAGTTACAGCTTTACGTATGCTCAGGAACAGTTATCCGCTGTAACCATACCATCTTTTAAAGCAGAAGGCCTCGGCGAAGCCTTAACGTTACTGCAAAAACAATACGGGCTGCAATTTGCGATCCGTGACGGCAATATCTCCATAAAGCCAGGCCCGAAACCGGAAAATAGTCCTGCATCTGCACCTCAAAAGAAACCAGGCCGCGTGACCGGAAAAATTATTGACCAGGAAAACGGGCAACCTGTTCCGGATGCTACGATCCGCATTGGCAACAAAGGTACTATCAGCGCTATTGATGGATCATTCAACCTCTCCTTGCCTACTGGCAAATACAATGCTGAAATATCCTCTCTGAGTTATGGAAGGAAACGGATCACAGATGTTGAAGTAAAAGATGATGCAGTGTTTGAACTGAATGTAACACTGAAAAGAGAAAAAGGACAGTTAGCTACAGTAGTGATAACGTCTTCTGCAAAAAAAGAAAGCATAGCATCTCTTTACAGCCGTCAGAAAAATAATGCTGCGGTATCGGATGGTATCAGTGCAGAACAGATCAGGGTAACTCCAGATAATAATGTGGCCCAGGTATTAAAGCGGGTAAGTGGCATTACAATACAGAATGAAAAGTTCGTCACCATCCGTGGTGTCAGCGACCGTTATAATAACGTATTGATCAACGGCGCTTCGCTACCAAGCACCGAACCTAACAGGCGGAACTTCAGTTTCGATATTGTACCCAGCGCCCTGTTGGATAATATCGTGGTGAATAAATCGGCCACCCCCGATCTGCCGGGTGAATTTACAGGAGGCCTGGCCCAGATCAATACCCGGGATGTGCCCCAGGAAAATTTCCTGAGCATAGCCATTGGAACAGGATTTAATACTGCCAGTGCAGGAAGGGATTTTCTGGGTTACAGGCGTGATAAGAATGCAGCACTGGGCATTGTAGATCCAGAAAGGAAATGGTTTGGAGATGGAAGGGTATTTGATCCGCCCAAATATCTTGCCCAGGCAATCTATGGCGGGGACGTAGCCTATCGCCAAAAGGTAGGCGCAGCAATACCCAATCACTGGCAAAAATATAAATATCCCTATTCACCTATGCAAAACTATCAATTAGCAGGTGGGATAAATAAATCGTTGAAGCATGAGAACAGCATAGGCGCCATAGCCGCAGTCACCTACCGCAATGAAATGGCTTATGAGGAAGGAGATTCCAGGGTACTGCAGCAAACTGATTTTGAGTCAAAGCGCTTCAAATATAACACCGCCATAGGCGCCTTGCTCAATGCAGGATTCAAAAGTAAAAGACACCGGCTGTCATGGAAGAACATCTACAATTATAAGTACAGCAACCAGTTTGATGAAATGTTTGGTGCATACATTGGTCAGCAACAGTATGCAAAAAGAACAAGTGATGTAACGCTTACAAACAGCTTATTACATACAAGACTGGAAGGAGAACACTCCATCAGCAAGATCGGTATTAAACTGGATTGGTATGGCGATTATATCCGGCAGGTACGGGAACAGCCTGATTCCCGCTTTCTGACCGGCTTAACCGGCAGGAGCGCCAGCTACATAGATGAGGTGTTTATTGACGATGATAATAGGTATGGCTATTCATTTAATAACCCCTCTATCACACAAAATGGATTATATGGCTCCCAGCTGAAAGAAATCAGAAAAAATGCAGCGGGCAATTTATCACTTCCTTTTATCATAGGCGGAGCAAAACAATTATTTAAAACAGGGTATTTGTGGTCTGACCGGGATGCTGATTTTGATGGTACAGGCATAGCTATTGTAGCTCATGGTGATTATGTCCGGACAACAGGTGGTTTGCCTTACTACCAGGTGGTTACGCAGGATGCCTTTAGAAATGGGAACCTCTCATTTCTTACTGCTTATGCAAGATCAGGCACTACGGGAGACAGGTATACAGGAAAGCAAAAGTTACGTGCATGGTATGGCATGCTTGATCTGAGATTACTAAAAAAACTCCGTTTAACAGGTGGCGTCCGCCGTGAGGACAATGAAATGATCCTATCCACTGTTTTCTATAACACCCAGGGAATGTCAGAATTCAGGGATACTGTTTACAAGGAAAATGACTGGCTTCCTTCTGCGAACCTTATTTATAGCCTTACCGATAAATTCAATATCAGGGCTGCATATAGTAAAACAATGGCACGCCCGGATTTTGTGGAAAGATCGCCTTATATCTATTTCGACTTTGCTCAGATGGTGGAAGTGATCGGCGAAAACAACCTCAAGACTTCGCGGATTAAAAACTATGATCTGCGTTTTGAATATTACCCCAGCAGTACGGAAATTTTATCTGCCTCTGTTTTTTACAAAGACTTTGATCAACCGGTAGAGATGTTCTATTTCATAGGAAGTGTTTCCAATGCAATGGTATACAGGAACCTGCACAGTGCCACGGCCAGAGGTTTTGAGTTCGATATCAGGAAATCTATGTCTTTTATATCGCGGGGTTCCTCATGGTTGCAGAACTTGTATTTTTCCGCCAACGCTACTTTCCTGAAAGGTGGTATAAAATACATCATCACAAAAAGCCCTTTCACCAGTCGTGACACCAGCTTTTTCGCTAATGGTAACCGTCCAATACAAGGCTTGTCGCCATACATCATTAACAGTAGCCTGAACTACCAAAGCAAGAGCTGGGGTCTCAATATATCGTACAACCGGTATGGCAGGAGAATAGTGAACGGTGGTATAGACCCTATACTGGTGCAATATGAAAATCCAAGAGACGTGGTGGACCTGCAACTGAGCACCAGGTTAATGAAACAGAAAGCAGAGATCAAATTTAATGTGGCGGACCTGCTTAACCAGTATTTTATTATCTATAGTAATAATATCAATTATGAGCAGGCAGCAGGCAGATACATATTCCCTCCTCAAAAGCCCAATAATGATCCTAAAGGAGATGCCTTTAATGAGGCCATGGACCTTGTAAATTATAAGGTAAAGAAAGGAACAAATTTTAGTATCGTCTTCACGTATAAACTATAATTTATGATAAGGACATCTCTCTTAATAGGCGCCATTACATTGCTGTGCACATCCTGTTCAAAGAAAGGCCAGCCTGTTGAAAAGCCGCGGTTTACCAGCCTCACGGTAAACACAATTACAGTTGATTCATTGCTCTTAAAGATCGAAACCAACAACGCAACGTTGATCAATTCAATGGTTTCTCCCGGCAGTAAAGTTGTTGCTGAAATAAACTATACAGACCCGGCACAGCGGGTCCGCATAACAGATTTACACACCAACCGTGTAATGCTGGATACACTCCTTCAATATAGCACCACGGCTATTAATAAATTCAATTTCATTCAACCTGGTGCAGGAGCAGACCTGGTATGGCTGGGCCCTCCTGTCAATGAAACAACACCACCAACCGGTAAAATGAAAATAGCTGTTTTATACGTGCAGAATAGTATGCCTGATGAAGTGAAAGTAGTGGTAGAGAACAGCGAAAGTGGCCAATCAAATCTTGATTATGCCCCGGCAGACAGCTTTTTACTTAAAAAAGGGCATCTCTCCCCCTTCTTCCCGGGATGGGCGGGACCCGTTCCAAAAAAGCCCCGGCTAAAGGTGTATACAAGCAATGCTGCACGAACACTTATAGCAGATCTCAGCAGTAATTTATTCTATGATGCAATTGAAGGTTTCTCTTTTTATTCCTTTCAGAAACCCGTTTCAGGCGCTGCATCTGCAACTAAACTTTAGTGATCATTTTAAAGACATCTCAACAATGAAATTCACTTATACCCTTCTTATTGCCCTCTTATGGACGGGCATCACTTTCGGCCAAAGCATTACGGAAGTACATATGCCGCGATATATGCAGAACTCCGGAGGACCAGCCTCCAATCCGGAAAAAGTACCGTATATCTGCCGCGTAACGATCAATGGCCTTAAGGTCAATTCAACCTACCGGTATTATAGCCGCCTGGTGGCTGCAACAGATACCGTCAGCACATCCACCTCCTCAGGAGGAGGTATGTACACGCTTGTCAATGCGGCTACAGGGAACTTTTTAAGGGTAACTACTTCGCCTGCATTTACCGTTAACACCCGTTATGCAGAGTTCACCACAGACGCCTCCGGATCAAGCTCCATTTGGTGCATGGCTGAGGGCAGTACCTCCAGCCTGTTCGATATTGGCGATACCGTATACATGAGAATTTATTTAAACGATGGTGCAGGGGGAACTACGGCAATGCATCGGTTATATGCACCAAGCCCCATTACCATTATGGCTTTTGACGAAACAGAAACGCATGTTGATCAATACACTGGTGTTACTCCTTTCACGGGTGGAACAGCCATTCGCAGTACACCTGCAACAGATGTTTCAGCGAAAAATGTGCTGATGCTGTATGATAATATTTCAGGCACAGGCCGCCCCATGGCCGGCACTGTGATAGAGGGCGATGGCGTTGCAAACACTATAGCCAACGGATATGCGCCATTCTATTCATCCCAGGTGAATGAAGTAAATAAAACCTGGGGAACCATCATCCCCAACAACCTGGCCGGAGGGATTAAAAGAATTGCTCAATACAGTCTCGCCAACGGAAGTGAAGTAGGATATAAAGTTTCGACAGCCGGCACATGGCCCCAAAATGGCGGGGGTACCGTAAGCACCGTCAACACAAGAGGTGGCACAGTGAATGTGATTGTGCTGGATGGTAGTGTACTTACACTCGGTATGCCGGTATTACAACCACAAACGATCACATTTAATGCATTACCAGCTAAAACGTATGGTGAGGGGAACTTTATTCCCGGAGCATCTGCCAGTTCCGGTCTGCCGGTTAGTTATACCAGCAGCAATACTTCAGTAGCCACCATCGTAAATGGTGAAATACATATTACAGGCGCCGGCACCACTAATATCACAGCTGAGCAACCTGGGGACGACGATCGTCAGGCAGCAATACCTGTAATGCATACACTTACCGTTAATAAAGCAGCGCTTACAATAACAGCACAAGATGTTACCATCATACAAAACGATCCTATACCAGCATTTACGATCAATTATAACGGTTTTGTGAATGGAGAGGATGTAAATGCCTTAACAACTGCAGCTACTGCCACCACCGCCATTACACAATCCAATATTGCCGGAACTTACACTATTACACCAGCTGGCGCGGTTTCCACTAATTATGATTTCACTTATGTGAACGGAACGCTCACCGTAAATGCCTCCAAACAGTCGCAGACGATTACCTTCAATTCCTTACCTGCAAAAGTATATGGGAATGCAAATTTTCCTGCCGGTGCTACTGTAAGTTCCAACTTACCATTGACCTATAGCAGCAGCAATCCCGCTGTGGCAACAATAGATAATAATGGCATTATTCATATCACGGGAACAGGCAATACCAATATTGCTGTATCGCAGAATGGCAACAATGCCTTCTTCGCGGCTACTCCTGTGAGTAGCACACTGATAGTTAACCCCGCTGTGCTTACAATTATGGCAGAAAATAAAGAAAGACTATTGGGGCAGCCTAATCCTGGGCTCTCAGTAACTTATAGTGGTTTTGTAAATAATGAAAACAGCTCAGTATTAACAGCACTGCCTGTGGTTACCACTACTGCTACGGTAGCTTCTGCTGCCGGTAATTATCCCATTACAGCGAATGGAGCGGCCGCTGTAAATTATACGATTGCCTATACCAATGGAACCTTAACTGTTTTACCACTCCCGGCACAGACAATTACTTTCAATACACTACCAATAAAACGTTATGGGAATGCTGATTTTGCCATCGGCGCCACAGCCAGTTCCGGCCTTACGGTAAGTTATACCAGCAGCAATACACAGGTGGCAACGGTAAATAATGGCATCATTCATATTGCAGGAGCAGGTACTGCAGACATTACAGCAAGCCAAACCGGTGATCCCTTTAACGCGGCAGCACAACCGGTAACACAAACACTCACTGTGCAAAAAGCCAATCTGGTTGTTTCCTCACTGGACACCATCAAAAACGAAGGCCAGCCCAACCCTGCATTTACAATAACCTATTCCGGTTTCGTGAACGGAGATGATGCCAGCGACCTTGCTACACCACCTGCAATTGCTGCAGCCACTACTGCTACATCACTGGCCGGCACCTATCCTATCACGGTATCTGGTGCAACGTCACCCAACTATAACATTGCACATATAGCCGGAAAGCTGAGCATATTCCCTCCTAATGGCAAAGATCAGGACATCGTGAATGCTCATATGAGCGCTCCGGGCAAACTGCGGGTAAACTATTACGCGCTTAAAGAGGAGAAGATCAGCTTTCAATTATTCGATAGTTATGGTAATCGCCTGCAGGGTGCAGCCCTATCCGCCAGCAAAGGTTTTAATACCTGGAATTTTGAAGTAGGTAATGTGGCTGCCGGTCTTTATTTCATAAGGATCATAGGCAGGGAAACAACCATTAAAACAAAAGTGGTCATCCGTTAAATCAACACAGACATGAAAAAGATCATTATCACACTATATTTTATTGCAACAGTAATAACATTACATGCACAGGATGGCAGTAACCAGGTGAATATCACCACCACAGCCGTTCCCTTTCTTCGCATTTCTCCTGATGCCCGGAGTGGCAGTATGGGAGAAGCAGCAATGGGCCTGTCTCCTGATGTGAACAGTGTTTTTTATAATCAGGCCAAAACATCGTTTAACACCAATAAAGCTGGTGTGGCACTTAATTATTCCCCCTGGATGAAAGAAGTGGCAGATGATATGTATTTCACTACACTGGCAGGTTTCTACAAACCAACAGACAACAAAGCCATCGCCGCTTCCCTTCGTTACTTCAGCCTGGGCAATGTTCCCATAGTAGACTACAATGGTAATAAGCTCAACACCAGCCAGCCCCGCGAGTTTGCATTCGACCTTGGTTATTCAGTGAAATTATCTCAGCATCTGGGCATTGGCCTTACTGCCCGTTATATACGTTCAAAACTGGCAACCGGTGCTGTAAACGGAACAGACTATAAAGCAGGCAGCGCCGTTGCGGCGGATCTCTCACTTTTTTATACCAATAAAAACGATGAAGGTAAAGGCTGGTCAGCAGGCCTGGCTTTATCCAATCTTGGCACCAAAATCTCCTATACGGATGATCAGTCTGATTTTATTCCGGCCAATCTCGGCGTAGGAGCCGCTTATACAGAAGTATGGGATAAAGACAATCGCATCACTATTGCGGCGGATATCAACAAACTGCTGGTACCTGCCGTACCCACAGACCAGCATGAAATTAAAAATTACTACGAAACAGGCGTTATGGAGAGCTGGCTGCAATCTTTTAACAACCAGGCCCTCCAATTAGGGACGGGGATAGAGTACCAGTATAAAGGTTTGCTAAGCCTGCGGCTTGGATACAGCACCAGGACTTACGCAGCCGGAAACTGGCAAAATCTCAGTGTTGGAACCGGGTTGAGCCTTGGTATTGCTACCATCAACTTCGCCTATCTTGTTCCTACAGGAGATAAGATAAACCGTAGCCCGCTAAGTAATACCATCCGGTTAGGCGTGGCCGTTAATATCAAATAGCAGTATAAGAACGGGGGCACACCCCGTTCTTATCGTTAAAATACTATCAGACCTCCTGACATCTACTGACACTTTTTTCAGATTTTTTCCCCTGTAACCCTATACTATCAAGGATCTATCGCTAATCCTTCAGTGGTGCTCAGTGCCAGCAAGAGTTTGAGGGTGTTTGGTAGGAGGATGACAGAAGGATGGCAGAAGGAACGGGCAATTTTTTTCTTTCCCACCTGATCTGATATTGCTATATTCGCTCCATATGAAAAAATATATCCTGCTACTTATTTTGCTCGTTTCTCTTTCAGGGTATGCCCAGCAGCAAACGATCAATAACTATAAATACGTATTGATCCCTGAAAAATATAGCTTTCTCAGGGAATCCAACCAGTATGGACTCAACTCGCTTACCAAATCCCTCATGGAAGAAAAAGGGTTTACCGCTTACTTTGATAACTCAGATGTACCGAAAGAATTGGCCGGCAACAGGTGTAATGCATTGAATGCTGAAATTGTGCAGAAAAAAGGCCTGTTCGTAACCAACCTGACGCTTATATTAAAGGACTGCCAGGGCAATATTATCTTCAAAAGCAAAGAGGGCAAAAGCAGGGAAAAAGAATTCGAAATTTCCTATACAATGGCCTTAAGGGACGCCTACACCTCCCTGAACGATGTGCCGTATGCTTATAATGGAACGGTAAACACGCCAGCCCAACAGGCAGTTACAATCCCGGCAACTGCTCCGGTAATGGCTCCAGCCCCCGCTCCTGCCCCGGCAGAAACAAAAGACGCAGCAGGAACATTATACGCCCAGCCAACACCTAACGGATACCAATTAATAGATACCACACCAAAGAAAGTTTTAACCCTGTTTAAAACTTCCGTACCTGAATATTTTATTGCCGACAACGGATCCTCTCATGGAATAGTACTGAAGAAAAACGGAGAATGGTATTTCGAATACTATAAAGACGATAAGCTTTTGGCTGAAAAACTGCTGATCAAGTTTTAAAGGTTCCCCAGGAAGCTATTGAGCGATTCACCTGTTTGCAGGCCAAGTTTTTTCCTGATCCTGTAACGGTGGATCTCCACCCCCCGTACCGTGACATTACTGAGCTGGGATATTTGCTTGGAGGAGAAGTTAAGGTATAAGTAAGCACAGATCTTCAATTCACTTTGAGATAATTTGGGGTAATTTTTCTTTAGCTTTTTCAGCAAATTATCGTTGGCTTCGTCAAAATGCACGGCAAACTTATCCCAGTTGGCATTATTATCTTCCACTTCTTTTAATAAAGAAATGATACTCTTGATATCACTTTTATTATCCGGGTTATTATCCAGTTTGATCACTTCTTCCCTTAACTTATGAAATGTATTGGCATTTTCTTCCAGCTGCATGCTTGAACTCGCCAGTTCTTTATTCTTCAAAGCCACTTCACTTGCCAGATTTTCATTCTGCAGCTTTATGATCTCCTTTTCATTTTTCTCTAATTCCAACTGATGTATATATTCTAACTGCTTTTGCTTCTCTTCAAATTTCTTTTGTTGCTGCAACAGCTTTCTGCGATGCCACCTGTTTAACAGGTAAAAAAGCAAACACAGGATAAGCAAATAAATAGCCTTCGCCCAGATCGAATTGTACCATGGCGGCATGATGATAAAAGTGTATAGGACCGGGGCTGATTCATGGTTTAAATTATCACGTGCTTTGAGGTTAAAGGTGTATTTACCAGCCGGCAGGTTCGTATAATCCTTCTCCTTTTTAGAAGTCCAGGCAGACCATTCCTTTTCATACCCTTCCAGCCGGTAACTGTATTCAATATTATTAGGGCGTCCATATATGGGAGAACTGAATTCAAAGTGAAAAGAACTGAATATGGAGGAAAGTGTAACCTCCTTTTTATTGGGGAGAAAGAATCCTCCGAATACCAGGCTATCTTTTTCTCCTATGGCTTTAATTTCATTCAACAGAACGGTTGGCTGCAACTTTTGCGCAGCATATTTCTCGTAATCAATGTGTATGGCGCCATTTTCGGAGCCTATAAAAATGTTCTGCTGATTGTAGGGATAGATATTATCAAAATTAGACAATGTATAACCCTCCAATTCCGGGAAATAAGAAATGGTATAAGGCTGATGCTGATCATTGGGGGAGAAATGCGCAATACCCAGTTTCTTCCCGCTGCAGAACCATATATTGCCTTTATCATCCTCTTTCATATATCGTACCGGCAGGCCATTGAAAACGGACAAAAACTTTGATGGAACTAATTTAGCTGTAGCCGGATCAAATTCATATACCCCCGATTCTGTTGAAAACACGATCCGGTTCCTGATCTTAAATACGTAATTGTTAAAATTGGAAGGCAAGCCATCCGTGCTTGTAAAAAGACGGGTATTGTATTTCATACTGTCCGGAGATACCTGGATCTGGTAAATACCCCGATAGGGATGCGATGCCCAGATGCCCCCGGCTTCATCCTGTACTAAAAACCGGTAGGAATCTGATTTCCCCTTTAAAGCGCCCTTGCTATGAAATCCATTGCCATCGTATTGCAACAGATCAAGCCCCCAATAAGTACCCACCACGATATCCGTTACGGGATATACAGATGAAGTGGGCAAAAAAGTCCAGCTGCCTGCTCCGGCGGAAACTGGTACTGCTTGTTTGTTCTTTATAATAAAAACACCCTTATTATGCGCCAGGAAGATCTCCTGGTTTATTTCTTCCAGTTGCCAGCCCTCACCATAATCGCTGTTCTTCACTAATGAAAATCTGCTTTTTATCAGGCTCAGGTCTCCTTTAAGATCAGATAAGGGGGCCATAAAAAGGCCATTGGAGGAAGATACATAGAGGTCGTTCTTAAAAATAATGGAAGAATAGCCTATTACATTATTGACCGTATCCGGAGTTAGGAATTTTATGGGAGAATTATAGTTGATCAGGCTAATGGAATTGTCCACCCCCACCCATATATTCTTTTCCTTATCAACAAAAACGGCTGTAGCGTTATTATTCTTCAATCCTTCCTTAACAGATATGCGCTGTATGAACTGATGGTGGAAGTTTTGTATCACACACCCCAGCTTGGAAGTGGATTTAACGTATTCGGAATCACTGATCCTGGCAAAAGAAGGGGTATACAGATCTTCCCAGGGGATATTCTGGATGCGGCTGATGGAATCATTTTGTAAGGAGAAGAACTTGTTATCGATGGTGGCAATGATGTATGTGTGCTCTCCATTCTCAAAGATGTCCGCCGGCACCAAACCTTTTAGCATACTGCCGTTTATTAGCGGCATCCATTTGTTCCGTTTATATTCCAGCAAACCTGTTTGTTGATCCATGGCCAAAAGCCTTCCCCCTGCTTCTCCCAGGAACAGCCATTCCCCTTTGGATGGCAGGAAAACCTCGATACGGTTGTTAGCCAGCTTAAAAATGCGGTCAGAAGCCCGGAAAAAGATGGATTCCCCCAAAGCAACCGTATTCCAGATATCTGAAAAATTCCGGTATTGGGCTGGGATCATATTTTTCACAGAAGTATACTGCAAAACGTTATTGGCGCCCGGCTCAAAATAACCGATCTCATCCTGCCCTCCCACATACACCCTGTCGTGTTTATCAATATAGATAGAGCGTAAAATGGTCTTATTCGGTAAGGGGTACAACTTCCAGAAACCGCCGTTAAACGTTACAAGGCCTTCATCATTGGCAAAATACATGATCCCCCTGCTGTCCTGCTTAATATCCCAGGTGCGTAACCCGCCTTTGTACAGGGCCTTATTATAATTTATGATCAGGGGGAGCCCCAAAGTATTCTGTGCGGAAACGGGAATTGAACTAAACGTTAATAAAATAGTTATATACGCAAGGGCCTTTTTCATATGCAGTTAAGCTTTCCTTATGAGGTAGTGTGTGGTGTACGTGAGGTTTTGATGTAGTATGAATTTAGTGATAATTAATGAATTACGAAATAATGTGTGAGGTTATGATGTGGTGGATTGCCCGGTAATCTAACGATACAATCCTATTTTTACTTATCCCCTGTTTCTAACAACATTATCCACGCTAAAAAATTACGTTATGAAGAGAAAACTTTACCTCACTTTAATAACCGTGTTCCTATTATCCGTCATTCATTTAACCACCCAGGCACAAAACAGAACGTTGAAAGGCAGGGTTTTAGATGATAAAGGCAGCCCAATACCCGGGGCCGCCATCAGGATAAAGAATAATCCCACGGTCGGCACCGTTACTTCCGGAGAAGGCACATTTAGCCTTTCTGTGCCATCTACTGCAGATTCCCTCCGGATAACTGCTTTAAGCTTTAAAGAACAGATCATCGCCATTTCGGATGATGTGGAAGTAAGGCTGCTCCTGTCCGAAACACAAATGGACGAAGTAGTAGTGGTGGGTTATGGCACTCAAAGAAAGGGTGATCTGACTGCTCCTATTAGTACTGTAAACACCGCAGAAATGTTAAAACGAACAACAGCTACCCCCATGGATGCCATTCAGGGTAGTGTACCGGGTGTGCAGATAATAACCAGCGGAGCTCCTGGCAGTGCTCCTGATGTACGCGTACGCGGGATCGGCTCATTTAACAATACAAATCCGCTGTATGTAGTAGACGGGATGTTTGTAGAAAATATCAATTTCCTGAATCCTAACGATATCGCAGAGATATCTGTGTTGAAAGATGCTTCCGGGGCCGCTATTTATGGTGTGCGGGCAGCCAATGGCGTGGTGCTGATCACCACTAAAAAAGGGAAGCTGAATATGAAGACCCGCGTCACCTATAATGGATATGTGGGTGTGCAGGTACCTACCAATGTACTTAAAATGGCTAACGGGGCACAATACACTTCTTTTTCTTTACAAAGGAAAACGCCCCAGGATAGTTCAACTGCCATGCTTTCCGCCCAGAGATTTGGCGGCAGCGGGATTGCCCCTACTACCAATACGGACTGGTATGATGAATTGCTTCGCGATCAGGCATTGATCACCAACCATGGTATAGATCTGCAGGGTGGCAGTGATAAAGTGATCTATTCTTTCGGGATCAATTATGCCTATCAGAATGGTATTATGGAGGCGGAGAACAATTTTAAAAGATATAATATCAGGTTACAGGTGGAGGCAAATGCCTTTTCATGGCTGAAGGTTGGTTTCACATCCACCCTTACCAACTCCACGCAGTTCAACGCTCCAAACGTTGCTTTCTCACAGGCTTATTCCTCTACGCCATTATTCCCTGTGTATGATGAACAAAACACCAATGCAGCTCCGGTAAAGTTTGCCAATGCATCCTTCATCGGCAGAGAAGATGCCAACCCGGTTGCCACAGCTTATTATAATTTCGACAGGGAAAAGAGGTTCCAGGTATTGCCCAGCATTTATGCCGAAGCAGCTTTCTGGAACAATAAGTTCACCTTCCGCTCGCAATTAAGCCAGTTATATTCTTCCAGCCACAGGATCAATTATAGCCCGGAACGTAATTTAGGACCAGGCACCCAGGTCACCTTCTCCAATTTAAGGTCTACCCAGGAACGCAACACAAATTATATCCTGGACAATCTGCTGACTTACAAAGACAGCAAAGGCGCCCACCACTGGTCTATCTTACTGGGTCAATCCACCCGGGAAGAAAGATGGCGGCAAACATGGGTATCTGCAGACAACGTTCCTAATATAGAAGAATCATGGTATGTAAATCAGGGTACCCGGAATGCGGGAGGATACAATGAAGATGGCGTACGTAATGCAACCCTTTCTTACTTTACCCGTGGTACTTACGATTTTGATAATAAATACCTGCTCACGGCAACGTTCCGGGCAGATGGCAGCTCCAAGTACCAAACCAAATGGGGCTATTTTCCTTCAGTGGGTCTCGGATGGGTTTTAACCAATGAAAATTTCATGAAGGGACAAAGGCTCTTTGATTTTCTTAAACTACGCGGCAGCTGGGGCAAACTCGGGAACGATGGTGTAAATGCCAATGCAGCATATGCTATTGTGAACAGCGGGAATCCTAATTCGGCGATATTTGGAAGCACTGCCACTGCAGATGGGCAATACCTGCCGGGGTATAACGTAAAAAGGAATTTCACCAATTTACTCTGGGAAATAGTAACGGAATGGGACGGGGGTATTGATTTTGAAGCGTTGAACAGGAGATTAAGCGGTTCAGTGGATTATTACCACCGTACAACAACCGGATCAGCATTTAACAAACCTCTTTCGTCCACCTATGACATCATTTATGGTAACTGGGCCGATATGGCGAACAGCGGTTTTGATGTTCAACTGAACTGGAGCGATAAAATTGGAAAACTGTCCTATCACATCGGTGGAAATTTTTCCACACTGAAAAACAGGGTCACCAATCTGGGATCACTTCCTGCTTCAACAAGCGGATTCCCGGAATGGATGGCTGAATTTCCTAACCGCATTGTAGTAGGCCAGCCTATCAACTATTTTTATGGATATGAATTTATAGGGGTATATCAAACCGACGATGAAATAAGCAAAGACCCGATTTCTTCAAATTACAACAGTACCGCCATAGCCAAGATACAACCCGGATTTCCCAAATATAAAGATCAGGACGGGGATGGCGAACTCACCAATGCAGACCGTGTGAATATTGGTAGTTATATACCAACGCTCAGTTATGGTTTTAACCTGGGCCTTGAATACGCGAACATTGACTTTAGCATATTCTTCCAGGGTGTTTCTGGAAACAAGATACTCAATCTGAACCGCGGAAAACTTTACAAAGCATCCACATCGCTGAATATCGATGAAGAATTTGCCAGCAATCTCTGGACAGGCCCTGGTTCTACCAATGCCTATCCATCCGCTAACGCACTGCGTGATTCATGGTTTAAAGTGAGTAATTCATTCTTTACAGAAAGCGGTGCTTACCTGCGCATACAAAATATACAACTGGGATACAATTTCAACTTAAACCAAAACAAGGCGCCGATCAAAATGCGGGTGTTCGCTACAGCAGACAGGCCATTTATCTTTTCCCGGTACAATGGATTTACGCCGGAAGTAAGTGGTCTGGGATACGACGTGAATGTATATCCCATTTCTGCTACATATAGCTTTGGTGTTAGAGCTACTTTCTAATTGTATCATCCTATTAAAAAAGCACATTATGAAACTATATAAATTAGCCATAAGCCTGACGATAATGATTATCCTCTCAGCAGGTTGTTCCAAGTTTTTAGATCGTCCGTTGGAAAATAGAGGACAGGCCGCTAAAATTAACTATGCAGACCTTACATTAATGTACAGGCCAGTGTCTGGCGTTTATAGAACTGCCAGCAGCGGTACGTTTGCTAAATGGATCAGCGTAGCTATCAGATCCGTGCGCAGTGATGAGATAGAACCGGGCAATGATGATGCCGGACAAATTGCGATCCATAATTTTCAGAATAATGTTACCGTGAAGAGCTATTGGGGGATCAATGATATGTGGATCAGTCTTTATGGCGTAGTATTAGATGCCAATTCTGCACTGGCCGAATTAGATGAATTTGCCAAAAACATACCCGCAGGTGATGCCGCTAACACCAAACTGCTTGCACAATACCGCGCAGAGGTAAGGTTCTTCAGAGCATTGGGGCATTATTGGATCTCCAGGTATTATGGAGATATTCCTATACTCGGACAGGAAAGTAATGATCCTACCAACCTGGGCAATGCCACTAAAAGTAAGGTGGAGGATATCAGGAAACATGTGATAGAGGAAATGGACTTCTGCATCGCCAACCTTGAAGATGCCAGGCCCAACCAGGTAGCAGCACCCAGGCAGGGGGCAGTAACAAAGTATACCGCCTTAATGCTGAAAGCCAAGGTGGCCATGGACCTCGCTGGCAATAATAATGCAAGTCCTAATTGGGATGTTGTACTGGAAACCACCAATCAGATCATCAACAGCCATAAGTTTTCATTGTTCGGCGACTATTACCAGTTGTTCAAAAAGCCCGGCAAACTTTGCGATGAATCGATATTAGAATTTCAGTTTTCTGATTTTGGAACAGAATCAGGTGACGTAGTTACCTCTGGCGGCGCTAATGAAAGCTGGGGCAATTTCTACCTGTTCCAGGGGCCCGAAAATACTTTTGGAACACCCATCACCGGCCCCGGCTGGATGGTGCCAACGCAAAAAGCAGTAGATTTTCTGACTGCCCGTAACGATGCACTCCGGTTAAAAACAGCGATACAATATTGCGGTGTAAACGGAGCCCCCAATACAGTTAGTGTTACTCCCGATGGCGATCAGATTTCCGGAAATGCCGGGCGGAAAAAATACTTTAACGGCAAGTCTTATTTCCCTAAATCCCAGATGACGCCAGGCAGGCAGGATTATGGCTCCAATAACAATGTACGCATCTTCAGGTATGCAGAAGTATTGCTGATGAATGCAGAAGCAAAGATCCGCAAAGGGCAGAACGGAGATGGTCCATTGAATGAAGTGCGCGTCCGCGTAAACCTTGGTCCTCTTACAAACGCCACCATACAACAGCTGATGGATGAACGCCGTGCCGAACTTATCTGCGAGTGGTGGGGAGAAAGATTTAATGATCTGCTCAGAACGGGTCAGGCAGCTACAGTACTCCCTGGATTTGTAACTGGCCAAAGTGAATACCTTCCTATTCCCCAGGCACAGGAAGACATTAATTCAAATCTCAAGTAAAACTACTTATCTTTCTTTCAAAGAAGGCATGATGCTATTCATCATGCCTTCTTTCTAAATTCATACAAATGACATGTTCACGTACAGGGTTGATCATCCTTCTCCTATTCATTTCCCAATACACCAACGCGCAGAAAAAAACAATCAACACCTCCTGGAAACTTGCATGGAGTGATGAATTCAATTATAAAGGTCTCCCCGATGCTAAAAAATGGGGATACGATGTCGGCAAGAGTGGTTGGGGAAATAATGAATTACAGAATTATACCGCAGATGATACTACTACAGCCAAAGTGGGCAATGGTGTACTGCAAATAACAGCCAACAGGCATATTCAAGGCACCGATACATCCTATACCTCCGCCAGGCTGCTTACCAAAAACAAATACGATTGGACATACGGAAGAATAGAAGTCCGCGCGAAAATAGCCAAAGGGCTTGGTGTTTTACCTGCTGTATGGATGCTGGCTTCCACACGGAAATACGGTGGCTGGCCTAACATGGGCGAAATTGATATCATGGAGCATATCGAATGGCATACTGACAGCATCTATCAGACTGTTCATACAGGTGCCTATAATCATACAAAGGGAACGCAAAGAGGCGTCAGAACTTATCTGCCGAAAGCATGGGATGCTTTTCATATTTATGCCATGGAATGGACACCGGAAGGCATTGATTATTTCATTGACGGCATACACAGGTATCATTTCCCCAACGAACATAAAACACCAGCGGAATGGCCCTTCGATGCGCCGTTTCATATCATTATGAATATTTCTGTGGGTGGTAAATGGGAAGGTGCTAAAGGGATTGATCCTTCAATATTTCCAGCTAAGTTGCTGATAGATTATGTAAGAGTGTACCAGGATAAGAAATAAGTTAATTATTTAAAGGCTTCAGGTTGTTGACCTGAAGCCTTTTATAACGCCGGCCTAAACTACCCATTCGGTGGGTGCCTTACCAAATTTCTTCTTAAAAGAATGCGAGAAATGAGAAAGGCTTTCAAATCCCAGGTCAAGATAGATTGCGGATGGCTTTTTGTTCTTTTTTTCTATCAGATAACGGGCTTCTGCCAACCTCCTTTCCAGTAACCACTGCCGCGGAGCCATTTCGAATATTTTTTGGAAATCACGCTTGAACCCGGCAAGACTTCTTCCTGCAAGCCGTGCAAATTGTTCAACAGGAATGTTGTAATGAAAATTGCTGACCATGAATTTTTCCAAATCCATCTTATAAGGGTCAGAAAAATCGAACAGGAGTTCTCTGAGTCCGGGCATGATATCCAGGAGGAGGTACACCGCCTCTTTTACTTTAAGCATGCCCACCTCAGTGGTTATCTTTTTTTCCGGATGACGGACATACGGAAGCAAGGATTGAAAAAAAGCATGTAAAAAATCGTTCCCGGGGATCAGGAGGCTGGAAGGACCTGTGTATTTATGTCCTATTTCTATTTGCTCTTCAAGCGCTATTTTTCTGAGCAGGTCTTCTTTCAGCCGAATGACAATGGTTTGATACCCCTCCCCGTCCAAAGGAGTTTTGGTAATTTGTCCTAATTGATTTTTTCGTACCAGCAACGTTTCACCACCATCCATTGAGATCTTCTGGCTGGCAGTTTCCAGGGTGAACCGGCCTAAAACCTGAAATATCAACGTATTATCCTCCATGAAGGCAACCTTCTCTTTCCTCATAGCCGAGTAATAAGAGAAAAAGATGACCCCCGGAAGTATCTCTGTTGGATTCGTCATGTTGTGAAGTTACTAAACTGGTGGAGTTATGAGCAATTCCGCTACCGCTGCAGGTAAGTACCTCCCAATATAGCACCTGGCGAAAAATGTGTATTAAGTGTATTTAACTCCTCAGGCGTGAAGGCAATTTCCATGGCCTGCAGGTTTTCCGGCAACCGTGATCTCCGGCTCATGCTTACCAATGGCATAATATGATCGCCCTGTATGTTCACCCAGGCTATCGCCAGCTGTGCAGGGGTGTATCCTTTCTCTTTTGCCATTTGCTTTAATACTTCCACTTTTTCCAGGTTCTTTATCAAATTCTTTCCCTGGAAACGTGAGAAGTGAAGATGGTATGAATTGGCCGGAAGAGGCGCTTTCATTTCACCGGTGAGCAGACCTTCAGCCGTATTGGCAAATGCCACAACACCTATCCCCAGCTCTTTAGCCGTAGGAAGCAGGTCACTTTCTATCTGGCGATCTGCTAACGAATAGCCTATTTCCAATGCTGTAACAGGGTGAATCTTATTCGCTTTACGCAATTGATCTGCGGTTATTTCAGATACGCCGAGATAACGCACTTTTCCTGCTTTGATCAGATCAGCGACAGTTCCGATCACGTCTTCCACCGGAACACTGTTATCAAGCCTGCAGGGCTGATAAAGATCGATGGTATCTACCCCCAAACGTACCAAAGAATAATCGATAAAGTTTTTGATAGCTATGGGGCGTAGGTCCAATCCAAGAAACTGACCATCGTAAACGATCCCGCCAAACTTAACACTGATAAATGCGTCGTCCCTCCTGCCCTTGATGGCCTTACCTACAAGCAGTTCATTATGCCCGCTACCGTAAAAATCTCCTGTATTCAGAAAGTTAATGCCGCTGTCCAATGCCATCTGAATGGTAGCAATACTTTCACGTTCATCATTCTTAGGTCCTCCCCAAACAGGCGACATACGCATACAACCTAATCCGAGCCTGGACACGAGTGGTCCATTTTTGCCTAAAGGTATCTTTGTTATTGTTGTCATTGATTTCATTTTATTGATTAACGACACAAAGATCAGCCTTTGGTACCCACGGCGGCTTTCTCCCATAGCTCAATTTACTTGTCTGGGTGGCTCAGTTGCACAAACTGCCTTTATAATTGACATAAACACCCCTTATAAGAGAACCCCATCCGTTTTAACTTTGTCCATATGAGTAATATCAACAACACCATCGCCGGACTCGAACTCGCCCAAATCGGTTGGGTAGTCCCGGACATTCATGCTGCTGTAAAATTCCTTTCAGGCGCCTTGGGCATAGCTGGCTTCCCTGAGCCGGAGCATGTCCGGGCACAGGATCTGGATATGAGCTATCATGGCAAGGTAGTGGCCGCCGAATGGCTGACTACGCAAACCTATAACGGAGGTACATTCATCGAACTCATTCAGCCGCTTTCTGGCCAAAGCATGTTCCATGACTATCTTGCGAAGTATCCCTTAGGAGGAACACAGCATCTTGCATTCCGCTTGCCGGTTAGCGATTTCGATCGTATCACCAGTGATCTGCGTGAACAAGGTTATGCGGTTATCAGCGAAGTGGATCATCCTATTGCACGGATGGCTTTCTTCGATACTTACGAAACGCTGGGTGTTGCTACTGAGATCATGGGGATTACGCCGGAGGGATGGAAGGCCATTAAGCAAATGGAAAAGGCCAGGTGAGAAATCACCCGATGCCCGGTACATCTCCATAAAGTAGCAACCGAAGCACATCGAAATCTCTCACATACCAGCTACCCCAGGAAATGGGAGAATCACCATTGGCGTCCTTTTCTGCCGGGTTGGCTCCGGCATCTAACAGTAATTTGATCATGCGCTCGTTTCCATAAGCCGCCGCGCGGTGAAGTGGTGTTTCAGCTTTTAAAAAAGCATCTCTCATGAAGCAAAGCGTGACTGCACCTTTAATGGTCTTTTTGTTCACATCTATACCTGCATCGATCAATAACTTTACGATCGCTGTTCTTTCTTCTATTTCACTGGTCTTGCAAATTGTATAATGTAAAGCATTCTCACCTGTTGCTTTAAAGCTAAAATTGGGGTTGGCTCCTTTTTCTATCAGCCATTTTACAGATTCAAACTTACCGTTAAAGGCGGCATTGCAAAGTGGATTATTATCTTCCAACTCTAATACAGCACCTAAACTATAATACAGGTCAAGGGCTTTAATATTCCCTTCCCAGGCTGCAGTAAACATGGCACAGTTTCCCCATTGGTCAATATAGTTAATATTTGCCCCTTGCGAAACCAATAGCGTTACGGTGGCCAGGTCTTCTTCTACAACTGCTTTCAGCATTTGTTGGTCTAAGTTTGCCATGTTATTTAAGTTATTGTTTAATTTACGGAATAGTTCTCATAAGGCGATAATAGTCACAAACTGCTTTCATAATTGACGTAAATACCCCTTACATGTGGTATAAATCTCGAATCGGGCTATTCGGGAGTTTAAGATTTTAACTACCTTAACACACACATTAATGGTTTATAACCCTACCCCCATTGCCCAAATAATCAATTACTATGAAGTATAATTATCCAGAACATTATTCAAAAAATGCCTTATCGGCTATTAAGCTTGCAAAAGAACTAAAGTCAAAAGGTGAATATGATTTTTTTCGTGGACAGCGTAATGCATATGCTATTCAACCGTCTATACTTCGGCCAGGTCTTGATAAAAATGCAGTGGTTTTGAAATTACAAGAGTTTATAAATTGGGTACATCGAACACCTGAGCTAATTTCATTGCATAATAATATTAATTCTATTCTGGCTGTCGCACAACATTACGGACTTAAGACACCATTATTAGACTTCTCACATTCACCGGAAATTGCAGGCTTTTTTGCAACAGACGGAGGTGTAAAAGGAGATACGGGTACCATTATTTGTATCAATAAAAAGAGATTCCAGGAATCATGGAAGGAAATGAATGGGCGCCATTATAATGAAAAAGGCATGTACCTAACCGAGCTAATAGAAATTGACGTTAATAATTTATGGAGGCTTCAGGCACAGCAAGGATTGTTCTTACAATGCCATGTGAACGACAGGCTTCTCGAAATGTTTTCTTATTTTTTACATATTTATTTTCCACAAGAAAATGGGCTAGCATTAATAGAGCATGAAAAGATATATCCAAAAGTAAAGAGTCACTTAGAAGTGCTACTTGATCAATACTTTTTAATTGATAGTTATCCTGAAAGAGAAAGAATGATGGCCGATCTTTTTGGGCCAAAGATCGTTAGTGTTACTCATGATGATATATTGGAAGAAATGAAGCCTTTTTTCATTACGAGTACTTTGCCCGAAGTCCATGAATCATGGAAATCCGACTATGCGAACTCCTGGCTCATGGAACCAGATGAAAAATACTCCGATGGGAAGCCGATTGATATATATATATCACTCTACCTCAAGACCAGTCTGATATAAAAATGTTTGAATTGAACTTATTTGATCAAATTGAAAAGCATTTTATAAGTAATAATTTCTCAGAGCGGGACAGAAAAAATGTAAAATGGACGGTATCATCATCTGATGGTGATCTATTATATATAGACGGCGAGGGATATACCAAAGAAAAAGATAATGAGTTTACAGAATTTCCAGTGTCACAAATGGTCGATTCTATATACTCCAGAATGCGAAATATTCCATACAACAATCATCAAATTATTACAGCTATATCAAAATATTTAACGATTGTTCAATTTGGGGCATATGAAGTTATAGAAGATGCTGTTGGTATCGAGTTTGAAGGCGGAAGTGTCCGAAACAGAGGTTTTTGCAGCAGTAAAAAAATATATGGTGCTTTAAGAAGTGACTTTTTCAATCTTATTAACCAAAACAAATTAAATTCATCTAATAGATTAGAAATTAGGGATACCATTTTTTGTGCAAGGCATGTAAAAACTTCATACGTTTTCGAAAACTTCATTGATGTGTTTGCAGAAGAGATTATCCCTACCATTGCCGCATTGGCAATTGAAGGACTAGTAATAGTAGTTAACCCAATGCGTATTGAAATATTAGGCGAAAGCTAATAGCATTTGTAGGCACCTGCGTTTCAAAGCAAGTTTTATAGGTTGGCTCCGAAAGTAAAAAAGCCTTCAGAATTCTGAAGGCTTTAAAAGTGACCCCCCTGGGGCTCGAACCCAGGACCTACTGATTAAGAGTCAGTAGCTCTAACCAACTGAGCTAGGGAGTCAACGAAAACCCACAACGTTTCCGCTACGGGTGTGCAAATGTAATAAAAAAACTAAAAAATCAAACAGGCATTATTCTATACGCACAATGTTTCGCTCCTTCTATCACATGATCCAATCTTTCCACTGTTGCCCATTCTTTAAAGATCTGCTGAAAGGTCTGTAATTCTACTTTGCAAATATCATGGCAGGCATTTGCCGCTGCACAAATAGGACAGTGATTCTCTATCATCAGGAATCCTCCCCCTTCAGCCCTGTACTCTGCCAGGTACCCATCCGAAGAACGCAAAGCCGTAAATTTCCGGATCTTGGCCTCCAGGCCTTCCTCCAGCTTAATAATGTCATAATAACGTAAAAGCGCTTTATGCTCCCGGGCGGAAATTACATTACCCAATGCTTCGTCTCCCAAAACATCCCGGATGGTATTGATCAGCTGTACCGTCAATTCTGCATGCGTATCCGGAAAACGGCGGTTGCCACGGTCCGAAAGGCTCCATAACAGAGATGGGCGGCCTACCCCCTTGGAAATGGACTCAAAAGCTACCCAACCCTCCTCCGCCAGCCGCTGTAGCTGCTGACGGGCTCCCTCGCCGGTGATTCCCAGCTCCTGAGCAATACCATTTGTTGATAGCGGCCCTTTAGTCTTGAGCAGCAACAACATACGGTCCGTTGAAGAGGTATGATATGCCTTGTAGTTTTCCAAGTTTTTACTTGCTTTATTCGCAAATATCGTAACTTTGCGGAGATTTCAATGCATGTATTTGACTACCATGGCTGAAATTCCCTTCATATATGATTATATACCGCTTCGGAGGTACTATCTTTGTAGCTGGATCACAGAAAAAAGGGAATTCTGAACGATTTTGAAGAATAAACTGATAGAGAAGCAAAATATATGAACGCAGAACAAGACATATTGCAGGAACTGACGGGCCGCGATTACGAGTTCGGTTTTGAGACGCAGATCGAAATGGATATTGCACCTCCGGGACTGAGCGAAGAGATCGTACGTTTCATTTCTGCCAAAAAACAGGAGCCACAATGGCTGCTGGACTGGCGGCTGAAAGGGTATCAGCTGTACCAGAAACTGTCTATGCCCACCTGGCAGAACTTTGAACTCCCTGACATCGATTTTCAGAGTGTTTCTTACTATGCCGCACCGAAGAATCAGGTGAAATACGAAAGCCTGGATGAAGTAGACCCGGAATTACTCCGCACTTTTGAAAAGCTCGGCATCCCGCTGGAAGAACAGAAACTCCTCTCCGGTGTTGCCGTAGATGCAGTATTCGACAGTGTATCCGTAGCCACCACCTTCAAAAAACAACTGAACGAACTGGGCATTATCTTCTGCTCCTTCAGCGATGCCGTAAAGGAACATCCTGAGCTGGTAAAGAAATACCTCGGAACAGTTGTGCCCCAATCAGACAATATTTACGCCGCCCTGAACTGCGCAGTTTTTTCAGACGGCTCCTTTGTATATATTCCAAAAGGCGTTCGCTGCCCGATGGAACTTTCCACTTACTTCCGTATCAATGCCAAAAACACCGGTCAGTTTGAGCGTACGCTCATTGTGGCAGACGAAGGCAGTTATGTAAGTTACCTGGAAGGTTGTACAGCACCTATGCGTGACGAGAATCAACTTCACGCAGCGGTGGTAGAACTCATTGCTTTGGATAACGCAGAGATCAAGTACTCTACCGTTCAGAACTGGTATCCCGGTGATAAAGACGGTAAAGGCGGTATCTACAACTTCGTTACCAAACGCGGTATCTGTAAAGGTCATCATTCCAAGATCTCCTGGACCCAGGTGGAAACCGGTTCTGCGATCACATGGAAGTATCCCGGTGTAATTTTACAGGGAGACTACTCCATTGGCGAATTCTACTCTGTTGCTGTAACTGCCAACAAGCAGGTAGCAGACACAGGCACCAAAATGGTACACATCGGTAAACATACCAAAAGCCGGATCATCTCTAAAGGGATCTCTGCCGGCCGTGGTCATAATACTTACCGTGGCTTGGTGAAAGTAGGTCCCAATGCAACCAGTGCCCGTAACTTTACACAATGTGACTCCCTGCTGATCGGTGATCGCTGTGGTGCACATACTTTCCCCTACATCGAGTCAAAGAACAATACGGCGATGGTGGAACACGAAGCCACTACCTCCAAGATCGGCGAAGACCAGGTATTCTACCTGAATCAACGCGGAATTGACAGCGAGCAGGCAGTGAATATGATCGTAAACGGATACGCAAAAGAAGTTCTTAACCAGCTCCCCATGGAATTTGCCGTGGAAGCACAAAAATTATTATCCATTACCCTGGAAGGTAGTGTTGGATAACATAAAAGAAAAAGAAATGCTTAATATTAACAATCTGCATGCGGCAGTAGAAGGAAATGCTATATTGAAAGGCATTAATCTGAATGTGAAAGCGGGAGAAGTACACGCTATCATGGGACCAAACGGTTCCGGTAAAAGCTCCCTCGCTTCAGTACTCGCCGGTCGCGAAGCTTATGAAGTAACAGAAGGTTCTGTGGAATTCGACGGTAAAGACCTGTTGGATATGAATCCTGAGATCCGCGCACGTGAAGGTCTCTTCCTTGCCTTCCAGTACCCGGTAGAAATACCCGGTGTTTCCAACATCAACTTCCTCAAAACAGCTGTGAACGAAATTCGCGCTTACCATGGCCAACCGCCTATGCAAGCCAAAGCGTTCCTGGACATGCTCAAGTCCAAACAAAAGCTGATGGAATTTGACGCCAACCTGATGAACCGTTCCCTCAACGAAGGTTTCTCCGGTGGTGAAAAGAAACGTAACGATATCTTTCAAATGGCTATGCTGGAACCCAAACTGGCCATCATGGATGAAACTGATTCCGGTCTCGATATCGATGCCCTCCGCATCGTATCCGCAGGTGTGAACAAACTGCGCAACAAAGACACCGCCTTCATCATCATCACCCACTATCAGCGTTTGCTGGAGTACATTGTTCCGGATTTTGTACACGTGCTGTATAACGGTCGTATCGTGAAATCAGGTACCAAAGAACTGGCCCTGGAATTAGAAGAAAAAGGCTACGACTGGCTGAAAGAAGACATCCGTTTAGAAGAACCGGTACAATAGGTAATAACAACATGACGACCATCGCATCTAACATATCATTAATTGACCAGCTGCCGGAACAGTTCTCTGAACTGAGCAGCAACGCACAATGGCTGGATGCCAGGAAGACTGCTTTCGCACGTTTCCAGGCCCTGGGCGGATTCCCTACAGTGAAAACGGAGGATTGGAAGTACACCAATGTAACGCCTTATCTGAAAAACGGCATCAGCCTTCAGTTACCGGTTGCTCCTGCCCTTTCCGCAGAACAACTGGAAGCCACCGGCCTCCTGTTACCGGATACTTACCGCGTTGTACTCCTGAATGGCGTATTGCAACCGCAATTCTCAGAACTGCCATCTGCCACGCAAGTGACCGTTTGCAAAATGAGCGAAGCGGCCAATGAACCTGCCTTCATCCAATACTTCAATAAAAGCCAGAAACTGGAAGAACATCACTTTGCACAACTCAACACCGCGTTGTTCAATGATGGTCTTTTTATTGAAGCAAAAGCCAAAGCGCTGGTTGAACAACCTATTCATGTTATCCATCTCTATCACAATACAGGCAACCTGTTCGTACAACCCCGTCATCTGTGGGTAGTACAGCCAGGTGCTCAGTTGAAGATCATAGAATCCGCAGCAGGTTTAAACCTGGCGGGTACCGTGTTTGTAAACAGTGTGATAGAAGCCGTAACATCTGAACGCGCACAACTGGATCACTACCAGTTGCAAACAGGCTGCCAGCAAACCCGCGCCATTAATCAAACACTGGTGCAGCAACATGGCAAAAGCCTCTACAACAATTATACTTTCACTTTGTGTGAAGCGGACCTTATCCGTAATAACCTGAACATTTCCCTGGATGCAGAGCGTACGGAAACGCACCTCTACGGATTCTACATCGCCACCGGCAATCAACTGGTAGATAATCATACCTCTGTTGATCACCGCATGCCACATTGCGAAAGCAATGAGCTGTACCGCGGCGTGATGATGGATAAAGCCACCGGCGTGTTCAATGGTAAGATCTATGTACACGAAGACGCACAGAAAACAAACGCTTTTCAGCAGAACAATAACCTGGTGATCAGTCCTGATGCTAACATTTACACCAAACCGCAACTGGAAATATTTGCGGACGACGTGAAATGCAGCCACGGTACTACCATCGGGCAGGTGAGCGAAGAAGCGCTTTTCTACCTGAAGGCACGCGGTATTGGCGACGAAACTGCCCGCATTATGCTGGTAAAAGCCTTCGCCTTTGATATCACGGCCCAGGTTAAAATTCCTGCCGTACGCAAACAGGTGGAGCTTTTAGCTTCCCGTTACCTGGCTGCTGCGGTGAACAACTAAACCGCCATCAAATGGAAACCACCGCAACGCAAAATATTATCTGGCCGGATGTGGAGTTGATCAGGAATGAATTCCCGATCCTTCAGCAAACCGTGAATGGCAACCCGCTTGTATATCTGGATAATGGAGCTACTACCCAGAAACCCGTGCAGGTGATCCGTTCCATGCAGGAATATTATACCGGCTACAATAGTAACGTACACCGCGGTGTACATACCCTCAGCCAGAAAGCTACTTCCGCTTATGAAGCTGCCCGCCATCAGGTGGCCAGCTTCATCGGCGCAAATCATACAGAAGTTATCTTCACCAAAGGAACCACAGATGCCATCAACCTGGTAGCATCCGGTTTCCGCAAAGAGTTCCTGAACGAAGGGGATGAAGTGATCATCTCCACCATGGAACATCACTCCAATATCGTTCCCTGGCAGCTGGCCTGCGAAGAGAAAAAAGCACACCTCAAAGTGATCCCGATCACAGATAAAGGTGAGCTGGAAATGGATGTGTTTGAGTCAATGCTCAATCCCCGTGTGAAGATCGTAGCCGTTACCTGGATCTCCAACTCCCTTGGTACCATCAACCCGGTAAAAGATATCATCCGTCTTGCACATGCACAGGGTATCCCTGTATTATTGGATGCCGCGCAGGCTGCACCGCATATACAGATCAGGGTGCGCGATCTGGATGTGGATTTCCTCGCTTTATCCGGCCATAAAGTATACGGCCCTACCGGCATCGGTATCCTTTACGGAAAAGAAAGCTGGCTGGAAAAACTGCCTCCTTACCAGGGTGGCGGAGACATGATCAAACATGTCACATTCGCCAAAACCACTTATAACGAGGCCCCGCTGAAGTTTGAAGCCGGCACACCTGCTATTTGCGAAGCAATTGGATTAGGCGCTGCCATGGCATACGTAACCCAGCTGGGTATTCATAAGATACAGGCATATGAGCACCAGCTCACCAAATATGCCATTGCACAACTCAGTACCATACCGCAACTGCGTTTCATTGGAGAAGCCAAAAATCGCGCAGCCGCTATTTCCTTCCTGATCGGCGACCATCATCCTTCTGATGTAGGTGTATTGCTGGATCAGCAGGGAATTGCCGTACGCACAGGCCACCACTGCACACAGCCGTTAATGGAAAGATTTAATATTCCCGGCACCGTTAGAGCCTCTCTCGCCGTGTACAATACAACGGAAGAAATAGACCGCCTCGTGGATGGTGTACGTAAAGCCGTAACTTTGCTGGGATAATTTAAAACCCGGAATATGACTATCAAAGAGCAACAGGACAGGATCATAGAAGACTTCGAAGTGTTTGGAGACTGGATGGAGAAATACGAATACATCATCCAGCTGGGAAAAGACCTGCCGCTCATTGACCCGAAGTATAAAACTGACGATAACCTGATCCGTGGCTGCCAGAGTAAAGTATGGCTGCACGCGGAATTACAGGAAGGCAAACTGGTGTTCTCCGCAGATAGTGATGCCGTGATCACCAAAGGCCTTGTAGGACTGGTGATACAGGTGCTCAGTCATCAAACGCCGAAAGATATAGCTGAAGCCGAGATCTATTTTATAGAAGCCATCGGCCTCAACAGCCATCTCTCCCCTACCCGTTCCAATGGTTTGTTATCCATGCTGAAACAGATCAAACTGTATGCAATAGGATACCAGGCTAAATCAATGCAAAACTGATCATATCATGGAAGTAACACTCAGAGACCAGGTGGAAGAAGCACTGCACACTGTGCATGATCCGGAAATTCCAGTGAATATCTACGACCTGGGACTCGTATATAAAGTTGATGTATCAGGCGAAGGAAATGTAGTTGTGATCATGACCCTTACTGCCCCTGGATGTCCTGTAGCAGGGAGTATCATCCAGGAAGTGAATGATAAGATCCTCGCTATTCCCGGTGTAACCGGAGCAGATGTACGCCTCACTTTTGATCCGCCATGGACAAAGGATATGATGAGCGAAGAAGCGAAACTTGAATTAGGATTCCTCTAATCCCTTTTATGGCAGAAGATCTCAGCATTATTAAAGGCACAAAGGAAAGTCAATACGAATCCCTTCTCCCACAGATCAAAGCGCTGATCACCGGTGAACCGGACCTCATTGCCAACCTTGCTAACATAGCTGGTGCACTGAAAGAACAATTCGGCTGGTTATGGGTAGGGTTTTATCTTGTAAAACAGGATGAACTCGTATTAGGGCCATTCCAGGGTCCGGTAGCGTGTACGCGTATCCGTAAAGGAAGAGGTGTTTGTGGTGCCAGTTGGGCAGAGGCGCAAACATTGATTGTACCAGACGTAGAAGCCTTTCCGGGACATATTGCATGCAGCAGTTTATCCCGTTCTGAAATAGTGATCCCCTTGCTCCAAAATGGCGTAGTAACGGGTGTGCTGGATGTAGATAGTGTTGCGCTGAATGAGTTTGATGAAACGGATAAAAGGTACCTGGAAGAGATTGTTTCCTGGATATAATTGAAAGCCCCCATTGCAAAAAGGGGGCTTTTTTATTTTTGCTATAGAAAGGAGTTTTTGAGGAGTTTGCCGCGCAGCAAAGGGCGGAGTTTTTCTTTCTTTTTGTGGTGGAGTTTTTTTTTTACTGGAATACCCAAAAGGAGTTTTTGGGGAGTTTGCCGCGCAGCAAAGGGCGGAGTTTTTCTTTCTTTTTGTGGTGGAGTTTTTTTTTTACTGGAATACCCAAAAGGAGTTTTTGGGGAGTTTGCCGCGCAGCAAAGGGCGGAGTTTTTCTTCTTTTTGTGGTAGAGTTTTTTTTACTGGAATACCCAAAAGGAGTTTTTGAGGAGTTTGCCGCGCAGCAAAGGGCGGAGTTTTTCTTTCTTTTTGTGGTGGAGTTTTTTTTTACTGGAATACCCAGTGCATAAAAAGGTGAGTTTTTGTTTTACGTAAAATAAAAAAACACCGCCCTTTGCTGCGCGGCAAGGTCCCGGCAATAAAAAGAAAAAGGGCCATTCCAATTTCTTGAAACAGCCCCTTCACAAATCAAATCTCTTAGAACGAAGTCATAGGAATCGACTTCCTCTCCCCTGCAGGTTTTGCTACCGTACCCTTCGCCAAAATAGCCTCAGCCTCCTTTTGCGCCTCAGGACTATAGCCAGTGAACCTGGTAATGATCTTACCCTGCGGATCGATCATATACATCGTAGGAATACCGGAAAACTGGAACTCTGCCATCGTCTTCTCTTTGTCATCACTTAATAACTGCATCCAGGACATCTTTTCGTCTGCCATCGCTTTCCTCCATGCACCTTTATCTGTATCGATAGAGATACTCACTACTTCCAATCCTTTATCCTTGTACTGCGCATACAACTCCTTCACTTTTGGAATAGCCTGACGGCAAGGCCCACACCAGCTTGCCCAGAAATCGATCAATACATATTTGCCTTTGTATTGTTCCAGGCCTTGCAATTTACCCAGGTCATCAGGATAAGAGATCGTAGGAACAGGCTGGCCAGCTTTGAGTTTCTGTGCTTGTGCTTTGTTCTTCAGGATGGTGCTCTTCATTTCCTTTGCTTCCGTTAACCAGGGGTATTTTGCAATGAGGTTATCCAGTTTAGCTAATGCAGCTGCATATTTTTCTCCATCTTCCGTACCAGCCATATTACGCAATGCATAGATCAATACCGGACGATCTTTGTAGATCTCCATCAGTATCTCCTCGCGCGCCTTGTTATCATCCCGCATAGGATTATAACGCTTGCGGGTTTTCAGATAACTGATCCAGCCGGAATCACCTTTTTCTTCCTGGTATTTCTTTGCAAAATATTCTTCATTGATTTCATCCACCATGCGGAGATAACCATTGGTATTGTTCAATTCCATCTGGTTGATGAAATTATTATCGGAAGAACCTTTTACATGATAGAAATGCGGGATCTTCATTTTCATCTTTGCCGTATCATATCCACGGGAAGCAACGGTAACATCCGCATCGCTCCAGAAGCTGATATGATCCCATTGCATGATGTTCAGTTTATAGATACCTGGATGGTCTTGTTTGATCTTAAAAGAGTAAGTAAGATCAGCCCCAAGAACGACGGAATCAACCACTTCTGGTTTTCCGCCACCATTATCGCGGGACAGCCAGACCTTTCTGTACTGGTCTTGTGGTGTAGCAAACTTCACACTACCCTTTACCGTGATCTGCTTTGGGAGTGCTGCTTTCTGAGCCATCAGGGTCATAGGGCTCATCAGAGCTGCTACAACTACTAATTTGATCGCTGATTTTTTCATTGTTGGTTTTTGATGATTGAAACGAATACCAAAATAAGAAGCGCCTTTATTCCACATCAAAAAATAGGACGTACAGGCATCCTGGATGTACGTTCCGGCATCCCGCAAGTATGAAAAAAAACACCCCTGGAATCGCCCAAACTCCGCATGGATGCTGTAACTTACGGGGCTAATGCTCAACAGCAAACCATACCGTTATCTTGTACACCTGGCCATCTGGATGGCACTGGTAACACTCTATATTTTCCCTCAGCTCAGGGTCAATTTAAGTTCTCCCATTGCTATAAAATGGATCCTGGTAAGATACATCGGTTATGGTTTAATCAATTTCCAATTGTTCTATCTGCTGGCATTTGTGGTCCTGCCTTTACACGGTAAAAAGAAAGTCATCACTACCGTTATAGGAACGATCCTCGTTTTCTGCCTGATCAAATATGCTATAGGACTGATCTTCCCGGACCAGGTATTGCAAAGAGGTATTGCACTGATAGGGTTTAAGAAAACCTACTTCTCTTTCTTCGCTTACGAACGCATGGCCCTGCAAACCAGCCTGCTGGTTGCCTTTGCAGCATACGCCTATTATGTTTTCATCAACTGGCGCACGAGTGATAAGGACAGCCGCTTGTTAGAAAAGGAAGTTGCAGATGTATCCCGCCAGTATGAGCGGATGCATTTATCCTCTCAGCTATTGTTGCGTAAATTAAAAGCACTGGAAGATGTACTGAAAGTGGAAGAGAAAAGAGATAAAGAAGGCGTTGAATGCATCCTGCAATTATCAGAACTGCTGCGATATATGCTGTATGATAAATCCGTGCAACGGGAGAAGGCCAGTCTGCAAAAGGAACTGCATTTTTATGATGTGTACCTGCAACTGCACAACCGCCTCTTTCCGCAACAAATGATCACGCTGCAGATCAACGGGGCCACAGCAGGTTTCAGCATAGAACCTTTGTTATTACAATCAGCCACAGAACAGTTATTACAACAACAATCAGCTCCTGCTCCTATCACTGTAGTTTTAAACATTCAGCGGGATGAGCTTTCCTTATCACTAAAAAAACACAAGGGCTTTAAAACACCACTGTATCCCGAAATAGCCTGATGCCCATACGCCTCACATATCGTCCCTTTGTGCTTTTCCTGGTCTGGATGACACTCATGTATGGCATGCCACTATTAGGCAATCCCGGCCCTCTTACGCTTAAAACACTGCAATACATCCATATCAATAATGGCGTGTTCGGCTTCATTAGTTTTTTCTTATTCTACGCCACCATTACCTGGCCTATACCACAATTCCTCCGCAACAGGAACTGGTGGTTATTACTGGCTAAGCTGATCCCGCTGATCATCATCACCATTCTTTTCAAATACTTCATCGCATATACTTTCTTTCCGGATGAGGTGTTACTGATGGGTAAAAGGTATAATGTCGATGTATACAGATCTTTTGAGCAATACTTCATCGGCGGCCTCTGGAGCAATACCCTGGTAGTACTGGCAGCTATTGCCTATGTACTCTTCTTCTCCTGGCTGGAAGAAGATAAACGCCGGAAGAACCTGGACCAGCAAAAGCAGCAGGCAGAATTTGCCTTCCTGAAAATGCAGCTCAATACCCACTTCCTGATGAACAGCCTGAACAGTATCTATTCGCTGGCACTGGTGCGTTCCCCACAGGTAGTGAATGCCACCCATACCCTCTCGGATATACTGGAATACATGGTAGCGCAACCACCCGTTACCAGCTATCGCAGCAAACTGGTGGATGAGATCCGTTACCTGGAAGATTATATTGCCCTGCAACGCTTACGTACCGGTTGTGATGAATGTATCCGTATCACAGTAACCGGAGACCCGCATGCGCATGAGATAGCTCCGCTGTTATTGGTGCCATTTGTAGAGAATGCTTTTAAACATGGCATTGCCAATCAGCCCGCAAAGCCAGTTACGATCAACATCACCTGCGAAGAGCAGGAATTGCTGTTCTCGGTTTTCAATTTCAAATCAGGTGCAAGGAAAGATAAAACAGGTGGCATAGGTCTCCACAACGTACGCAAACGCCTGAACCTTGTATATCCCGGTCAATACCAGCTGGATGTACGGGATAACGATGTGGATTATTATTGTAAATTGAGTATTCGCTGGTAAATCATTGCATATGGCTATACAATGTATTGTGGTAGATGATGAGCCCCTCGCCGTACAGGTGATCTCCGGGTTTATCCAAAAGATGCCGGAACTGGAACTGAAAAGCAGCTTCTCCAATCCGCTGGAAGCATTGGCATATCTGAAACAGGAACCATCCATAAGCCTTGTGTTCCTGGACATCCAGATGCCGGAACTTACCGGCATAGAGTTCATGCAGTTATTACAGAACCAGGCAGATGTGGTGATCATTTCTGCCTATGATGAATATGCGCTGGATGGTTTTCAATATGAAGCTACGGACTATCTCCTGAAACCCGTATCCTTTGAGCGTTTCGTGAAGGCGGTACAAAAAGTGGTCAATAAACAGAAGGATCCGGCTGTAAAAGAGATCTCCCTCGTGCAAAATGAATTCATCTTCATCCGTACAGATAAACGCATTGTGCGGGTGAACCTCAGCGAGATATTGTTCATCGAAGCATTACGCAATTACGTGGCCATACAGACCACCACGCAAAAGATCCTTACCCTGCAGAACCTGCGGGGGATTGAGGAGATCCTGCCGCCGCAAAAGTTCATCCGCGTGCATAAATCATTTATTACCGCTATTGATAAAATAGATAGTGTGGAAAGGCAGCGCATCTTTATCGGAGCGCATACTATCCCTATCGGGGATACTTATGTGAAGCAATTCTTTGAGGCGATTAAGCTGGGATAATGATTATCCTGATTAATAAAAAAGTAAAAGGCTGCCTCATACGGATATGAGGCAGCCTTCTTTTTATGCAGAAGCATTACTGTTTCTTCCAGAAATTATTGATCGTATTCACATCCGGCAATGTTTTATCCGGATCCACCAGCACACTTTCTACCCTACCACCCACATAACGGAAACGCCATACAGGCCCGTTCTGCCAGATCTCAACCGGTAAATTCACGCGTTTGCTGGTACCGTTCTCCTCTTTCACTTCTACAGTTACCGGCATCGGCAATTGCTCCAGGCACTCAATAGTAATGATGGATGTTGTATCATTCTGATAAGTTACTTCTTTTGCCGCCATATCCACTTTCCAGTTGTTCATGATCCAGCC
The DNA here is from genome assembly GCF_009647655.1 of Chitinophaga sp. SYP-B3965. Taxonomy (GTDB): domain Bacteria; phylum Bacteroidota; class Bacteroidia; order Chitinophagales; family Chitinophagaceae; genus Chitinophaga. Next base: position 2,134,212 of record NZ_WJFD01000001.1, read on the forward strand.
GCGCCAGAACCAATCCAGGCTTTCCCCGCTACTGTTTTCAATAGCACGGAAGAAATCCCATTGTGTGGGATGTTTGAAAGCCCAGTTATCAATGTAATAACGGAATGCTTTATCAAAACGTTCTTCACCCAGTACTACTTCCCGCAGCAGGTCTAACCCCACAGCAGGTTTGTAATAAGCGAGGATCCCCAGGCTGCCGGGTTTTATAATATCCGGGCGGTGATAGATGCTGCTGGTGGAGTCAAAATACATCATACGGCTCATCGCATGACGGTTGGGTTTGCCCTTATCGCCAAATTCACCGCCATTAAATGCTTTTTCTGCCAGGCCGTTGATGAAAGTATTGAAACCTTCGTCCATCCAGGCAAAACGTCTTTCGTTGCTGCCCACGATCATCGGGAACCAGTTATGACCAAATTCATGACTCGTTACGCCCCACAGGCCGCCTTTCGAAGAACGGGAAGAACAGAAAACGATACCGGGATATTCCATCCCGCCTACGATACCCGCTACATTCACTGCTACGGGATAAGTATAAGGATACCATTTATCAGAATAATGCTCAATACAACCTTTCACAAATTCCGTAGAACGGCGCCATGCAGAATCTCCGGAGCTTTCCGCAGGATATACGCTCATAGCCAGCGACTTCTTACCGCCGGGCAGATTGATACGCGCAGCATCCCAGATAAATGCTTTAGAAGAAGCCCAGGCCACGTCACGGGTATTGGTGCATTTGAATTTCCAGGTAAGTCTTTCTTTAGCAGGGCGGGTAGATGCATCTGTAACTTCATTCACATCACGCAGCATCACCGTTTTATCACTTTGCTCTGCCTTTTTGTAGCGTTGCAGTTGTGTGGGCGTCAATACTTCTGCGGGGTTTAGCAAAGCGCCGGACCCTACCACAATATGATTAGCGGGTGCATTGATGCTGTACTCAATATTTCCATATTCCAGGTAGAACTCTCCCTGGCCAAGGTATGGCAGGGTATTCCATCCTATTACATTATCAAACACACACATGCGGGGATACCACTGTGCAATCTCATATATTTTACCGTTCCCTGTTTTAAGTATCCCCATCCGGTCCGTACCGTATTCAGGAATATTAAAAGAGAACTTTACTTTCAGTTGAACCACACCGCCATTAGCTTTCAGCGCTTGCGGCAATTCTACCCGCATACGGGTATCCACCACTTCATGTGTAGCTTTTTGCTCTTTACCCAAAGCCAGGATAGATATACCATCAATAGTATAACCACCATTGAAATTACGGTTTGCCCAGCGGCCGCCGCCTACCGGTGTAACTGCTACACCACGGGAAGCTTCGTTATAAATGTTCTGATCCAGCTGCAGCCAGAGGAAAGGCAGGTTCTCAGGACTGTTGTTCTTGTAAGTGATCACCACCGTACCGGCAATGTTGTCCTTCACATCATCAAAAACTACATCGATCTTGTAATCTGCAGCATTCTGCCAGTATTTACTGCCGGGTCTGCCACTCGCGGTACGAACTTCATCTCCGTTGGCTTCGTAAAATACGGGCTCAAAAGCCTTGTAAGCATTGAATTTAGAAGCGCTTTGCTGCGCTGATACTGCCGTTGGCAGGCATAGCCATCCCATGAGGACAGCTAACAGGGTGTATTGTCGCTGAAATGCAGGCATAGAATTGTTTAGTTAATCGGGGTAATCTAGCAATAATATTTCGCTTTAAAAAGCAACAAAGGATGAGCGGATCAATCCGCCCGCAGACTTTTTGCCGGGTTAGCCAGTGCCGCTCTCATGGCCTGATACCCCACCGTAGCCAATGTGATCACTATCGCCAGCAATCCGGCCGCAGCAAACATCCACCAGCTCAATGAGATACGATAGGCAAAGTCCTTCAGCCAAACCTGCATGCTCCACCAGGCCACCGGAATAGCCAATATAGCGGCAATCAATACCAGCTTTAAAAAATCTTTGGACAACATGCCGGTGATACTGGCCACGGAAGCGCCCAGCACTTTGCGGATCCCGATCTCCTTTGTGCGCTGCTCTGCTGTAAAAGCAGCCAGGCCAAACAGCCCTAAACAGGCAATGAAAATAGCCAGGCAGGTAAAGATGAGGAACACTTTGCTCTGTGTTTGTTCAGCGAAATATTGATGGGAGAAGTTCTCATCCAGGAAATGCATTTCCAGCGGGTAGGTTTTCTCAAATTCAGCGTACACTTTTTCAAGGTGTTTCATTGCTTCCGGGATATGATCTTTATTCAACCGTACATAAAGGTTATCCTCCCAGGACGAAAATATGGGCAGCATAATAGCCATAGGGGCTATCTTATGTTGCAGGGAATAAATATGGAAGTCTTTTACTACCCCTATTATCCTCCGTTCGCGGATAGTATCTGCTTCATACTGCACCCGTTTACCGATAGGGTCTTTTAATCCCATTTCCTTCACCATCGTTTCATTCACGAGGATGGTGGTATATTTTTCACCGGGGGTATTCACGTCAAAATTCCTGCCTGCTACCAGTTGAATACCCATGGCTGGCATAAAATCCGCATCCGCATAAAAGGTCTGCGTGATCAGTGATCCTTTTTCAAACTTCCCGTCCTTTTCCGCTTTAAAGCCATTGGAGCCAATATTGTTATTGCCGATGGGATTACTGGCAGCTGATATGTTTTCTATATACGGGCTCTTCTTTAATTCTGCTTTGATAGCAGGTATGCGTTCCCGCAGTGCCATGTCGTTCAGATGAAAGGTGAGGATCTGATCCTTTGCAAAACCCAGGTCTTTCTTATTGACATACTCCATCTGAAGCCACGTTACAATAGATACGGCTATTAAAATAATGGCCACTACAAACTGGAAGGATACCAATACCTTCCGGAAAGCAGCATTCCCTACTTTATTGTTCAGCTTGCCTTTCAGGGCATTGATAGTTTTAAATCCGGACATAAAGAAAGCCGGGTAAGAGCCTGCCAGCAAACCGGCTGCCAGGGAAAACAACGTCAGTGACAGTAAGGTGTACCCAACACCGTATTGCCAGAGTGATAAAGATTTCCCGGCTATGTTATTGAATACAGGTAATGCCGCAGAGGTAACAATGGCTGCGAGGACGGCTGCCATTAAAGTAAGGATGACAGATTCTATCAGGAACATGCCTGCTACCTGGCTCTGCACAGATCCCAATGTTTTACGCACACCTATTTCCTTCACTCTTACCGAAGAACGGGCAGTAGAAATATTCATGTAGTTGATACAGGCGATCAGCAGGATGAGTATAGCCACCATGGAAAAGATATATACACTCCGTTTGTTCCCGTTCGCTCCTGTGTCATAATTCAGGTGGGAATTCAAATGTATATCCTGCAATGGCTGAAGGCTCATCCGGAAGTTTACACCATCGCCCATATCCGCTTTCATGTATTGATCATAGAAAGCCTGGCTTTTGCTGCTGATCTTTTGGGCATCTGTACCCGGTTGTAATAAGAGGTAGGTATAGATACTGAAGTTGTCCCATTTGGAAGTAAAGTCCTTTGGTAACGTGCGCAGCGCCGTAAATTGAATATGCGAATTATGCGGTACATCTTCCATTACACCCGTTACAAGGTCTACATCTTTATCACCGTTCCAGGTAACACTTTTACCCAATGCCGCTGCCGGATCAGTGAATAATTTCGCTGCAAGGCTTTTGGTTAGTACAATGGAATTCGGCGCGGTTAATGCTTTGGCCGGATCACCGGCTATGAAAGGAAAGGTAAAGACCTGGAAAATATTGCTATCCGCCAAAAGCGCTTCACCCGGCTGCACTTTTTTATCCCCCGCACTTAACAAACTACCCCCACCCTCCGGCACGATCCTTGTCTGCGCTATCACTTCAGGGAAGTTGTTTTTCAGCGCCGGTCCCTGTGGTACAGAGGAAGTAGCCAGGTCCAGGCTTCCGCCGTCCCAGCTGGCCGCGTTCACAACCCTGTATATGCGATCTCCCTTCTCATGGAAGCGGTCATAACTGAGTTCATCTCCCACATGCAGGAGGATGATCCAACAGGCAGCAAGGCCTATTACCAGTCCTGCCAGGTTAATAGCGGTATAGGAACGGTGCTTCCAGAGATGGCGGAGTGCTATTTTCAGATGATTGCGGAACATGAGATGTTAGATTTGATTTGTTACTGACTATTACCATACCAGTAATCCTGTATGCTGAAAATCAGCATTTTACAAAAACAACACTGTTCATTACAGCACAATAGTTGTCCGTTATTGAACAAACACAAAGTAAACATTTAACAGATGGATTTACATTCAGGATATCCATACTCTCTTGTCCGGCATGGCCTGCCTTTTAATTACCCCAAACTGGAAGGTGATCTTCGTACGCCTGTGGCAGTAATTGGGGGAGGAATTTCGGGGGCTTTAATGGCACATGCACTGGTAAGAGCAGGGATCGCATGTGTGGTATTAGATGCCCGTACTGTGGGATTAGGCAGTACCGGCGCCAGCACTTCCCTCCTGCAATATGAAATAGATGTACCCCTCACGGAATTAAAAGAGAAAGTTGGCGCAGCACACGCACAAAGAGCTTATGAACTATGCGCCAGATCTATTGATAAACTGGAGAAGATCTGCAAAAGAGTAGATGATGCTCCTTTTGAACGGAAACACAGTTTATACCTGGCCTCTTTCAAAAAAGACCTCCCTAAACTGGAAGCAGAATACAAAGCAAGGAAAGAAATGGGGCTGGATGTAATGTTCTGGGACCCGGCCAAACTCAAAGACCTGGTAGGACTGGATTCGCCGGGGGCCATTTATTCCCGCACCGCCGCACAAACAGATGCTTATCGTTTAACACATGCCCTGCATCAGTACAATCTGAAAAAAGGGGCACAGGTGTATGACAGAACATTGGTACAGGATATCAGTTTTCTTAAAAAGGGTGTTAAGCTTACTACCGCACAAGGTTATACGGTACAGGCGGATCATCTTGTAATAGCCACCGGGTATGAAACACTGCAATACCTTCCTGCCAAAATAGTAGATCTGCACGCTACCTATGCTGTAGCCAGTGAACATCACGAAAAAGGGCCGTTATGGTACGAGGATTGCCTGATCTGGGAAACGAAAGATCCTTACCTCTATATGCGTACCACACCGGAACATCGCGTTATTGTGGGCGGCAGGGATGAAAAATTCTATAACCCCATTAAAAGAGATAAACTGTTGCCCTCAAAAGCAAAGCAGTTACAACAGGATTTTTCCAAACACTTTCCTCATATCCCTTTTGCGCCTGAATTTACCTGGACGGGTACTTTCGGTACCACACAGGATGGGCTTCCTTATATAGGCCCTTATGCTAAAATGCCGAATACCTTCTTTGCACTGGGTTTTGGCGGTAACGGCATCACTTTCAGCCAGATAGCTGCAGAGATCGTTTGTGATCAGATCAGGGGCAAACAGCACCCGGATGCGGACATCTTCTCCTTTAACCGCTATAAGGGATAAAAAGCGTAAATTTGTACCCTTAAAATTGATGTGTATGAAGATCGATATCTGGTCTGATGTGGCATGCCCGTTCTGCTACATTGGAAAAAGACACCTGGAAGCGGCACTGGAACAATTCCCTCACAAGAATGATGTACAAGTGACCTGGCATAATTTTGAACTGGACCCGAATGCTCCGAAGGATAATAAAGAAGACCAATATGAATTGCTGGCCCGCAAATACGGCATGTCCCGTGAGCAGGCAATAGAGAATACAGAACGGGTGGCAGCATCCGGTACAAATGCTGGTCTTGCTTTTAACTTCGACAAAGTAATTCCTACCAATACATTTGATGCCCACCGCCTGATCCAGTTTGCTGCACTGCATGGCAAACAGGATGAAATGGAAGAACGTTTGTTTGCGGCTTATTTCATGGAAGGCAAACATATCAGCAACAAAGAGGCCCTGCTGGCCATAGCCGCAGAACTTGGACTGGATGCAACAGCGGTGCTGAACAGTGATGCGTATACGAATGAAGTAAGGAAAGATGAAGCAGAAGCGCAATCACTGGGTATCCGTGGCGTTCCTTTCTTTGTATTTGACCGCAAATATGCTGTATCTGGCGCACAACCAGTAACGGCATTCACACAGACGCTGCAAAAGGTATGGGAAGAAGCAAACCCTGCAGAACTGATACAGACCGGCGACAAAGGTGCTGCCTGTGACGACGGTTCCTGCGATGTATAAGTGAAGCCGGCGATAATATCACCGCGCCTGTAACGTATAAAATTAAAAAAGCCTTTTAGAAGGCTTTTTTAATTTATTAGAAATTATACCCGGCCTTCAATCCAAAGAAGCCGATGTTACCATCTTTGATCCAGGTTTCATACTTGGCCATCACATCCAATCCCAATAAACGGATACCTATAGACGGCGCAAGGATAAAAGCCGCGCCTGAGTCATCTCCTGTATAAGTAGAGGCCCCACTTTCCAGTTTCACATAAAGGATGGACACCAGCTGGTACTTGATCCCAAGCCTCACCGGTACTGCAGAAACAGCAGAATATTTGTTGTTTAGTGCGTCCCTTTGTCCGCCAAAACGCATGTACCCGATGGAACCCGTTACACCAAAACCTTTTATCAGTTTGATATCTGCACCAAGTCCCACACCGTATCCTGTGTTATGGGTTTCACTGAAATTGCCCACAGGGAAACCTGCTTCAACATAAGGGCCAATACTGAAACGTTTTAATTGTGCATGGCTTGCAAAACTGCATATCAGCAGTAATGCGATCAGAGAGAATCTGTTTTTCATTTGAGGATATTTGGAGGTTATGTTATTGATTACGAATGTATTATTTATTTACAACACGCCCTAAATAAAATTGTATCTTCCAATTAATGAAACACCTGTTATTATCCGTATTAGTCTATTTTACTGCGCAGGATTTAGATTCCTGGCAATATTATAAAGAGATCAGGTTAAACACTTCTCCCAACGGCGCCAACGTAACCGGTGATGTAAAAGACTTCCCGCTTGCTATTACCCTCACTGTAAAGAATTTCGATTTCAGCCAGGCAAAAGCCAATGGTGCGGATATCCGTTTTTCCAATGGCAGGGACTTTCTCCCGCATAGCATTGAATGGTGGGACCCTGTACACAAAAAAGCACTGGTGTGGGTAAAGGTGCCGCTTATAAAGGGAAACAATGCCACACAAACCATCTATATGCATTGGGGCAATACACGTGCCAACGATGAAGATCATACAAAGGAGATCTTCTCCGGCAGAGATGGTTTTGTTGGTGTATGGCATTTGAGTGAACCAGGCAATACTTTACCGGAAGGTTATAAGGACGCGACTGATAATGCAGCAGATGCTACCGGTGTAAATATGCGGCCGGGGGCTTTAACAGATGGCATCATTGGCAAAGCCCAATTCTTCAATTATCCGGATAAACAATGGATCAAAGTAGATACCGAAAAACGCAAACTCTTTGACCTTACCAGGCAGATCACCTTTTCCATCTGGGCAAAAGCCCGCAGTTATGCCAATGTGGGCGATGAGGCGAAACGGGTGGGGCCTGGTTATGAAACGATGTTTGCGAAAGGAGATAACTCCTGGCGTTTACAAAAGTTTGGCCCAAGGTACTGGCATAAACCAGCGGCAGAACTGATAGAGATCTGTGTAGAGCAACAACCAAAAGGAGATCTCTGCGTGGTAGGCAAAACGGATATGGTGACCGGAAAATGGTTCCATATTACCGGCGTGCACGATTTTCCTTACGTAAAACTCTATGTAAATGGTGTGCTGGACAAAGTGGAGAAATTTGACGTAGAATGGAAATCTGATGATCATCCGGTAGGGATCGGGAATCAAAGTCAGTTTCCGGATAAAGGTGGCCGTTTTTGGGATGGGGTACTGGATGAAGCGAGGGTATTAAATGTAGCGAAGAATGAACATTGGATAAAGCTGGATTATGAAAGTCAGCGGGAAGGATCTGCTTTGCTAATGTTTGGAAAAACACAGAAAAGGCATTAACATATGAGATTTTTTGCGTAAATTATACAAACGGTTGCCGTCTGAAGGCACAACCAAAATCTAAATCTATGCCACATGCTGCCAGCCCAATGATAGGCTGGCAGTCTGCTATATAGCCAGCGAGTTATTAGAGCTACTGACTCTTAATCAGTAGCTCTTTGGTTCGAGCCCCAGAAGGGTCACTGAAGAGTATTTCAATTAACATAAAAAAATGCCGGATCGAAACCCGGCATTAGCTATTCATTAAGTATTTAACTATTTTTTCTTCCTCACCCGCTTTTCCACGATCGTGCCATTGAAAGAAATGGCCTGCCTGTTGGTGCTGGTCACCTGCAAAGATGCATATCCGTCTGTTGAAACAGATAAGAACAATTGCTGCACATCCTGGATATCCTTTGGTTTGATGGTAATATCCCATCCGCCTTTCTTACCTGGTGCCTCGGTATATTCAAAATTTTTGGAAATGAACTGAAGGCCACTCTTTGATGGATCAATAGGTGCAGAATAAGCACGCCCGAAATAAGGGAGATAAGAATTCACCGTGTCTTTGGAAACAGTCACATCATACCCCTCTCCTGTTATCTGCCTGGTACGCCCTGACATAGGAAAAACAGTTTGCGCCTGGAACACATAGTTCCGGTTGCTGATCAGTTCTTTTATCTTCTTTGCTTTTTCGGATTCTTTAGGTTTTGCACTGGTCTGGGCAAATGAGCCGCCCCCCAGGATTAAAAGTAGCAGCAGTACCGGTATAGTTTTGATGTACTTCATGTGATTGGATTTATACTTTTAACCTTATAGAACAAAACGCAGGCCATAAATGTTTCATGCATTCCCAAATATTCCCTATTTTATACAACTGATTGTTAAAATTCCACTTTATGTACAAAAAGAGCACCTTGTTATCAATTTTGATCCTGTTTTTCATGGGCGCTAACGCACAGGATTTTAAACCTTTATTTAACGGAAAAGATCTAAATGGTTGGTATTCTTTCATCAAATCAAAAGGAAAGGATAACGACGTGGACAAGGTATTTTCCGTACAGGATGGTATGCTGTATATAACCGGTAAAGAGTTCGGTTATATCGCCACAGACAAAACCTATAGTGATTTCCACCTGGTAGTGGAATTCAAATGGGGCGCCAACAAATGGCCACCCAGGGAAAAGGTGGTAAGGGATAATGGTTTGTTATACCATACCGTGGGCGAAGACAAAGTTTGGCCACGTGCCGTTGAATGCCAGATCCAGGAAAAAGATTGCGGTGATTTCTGGCTGATAGACAGTGTAACCGCTGTGATAGATGGCGTTCGCTCCCCTGCTACCCCAAACACCCACATCGTAAAGAAAAAGGATGCTGAAAAACCTACCGGAGAATGGAACCGTGTAGAGGTGATATCACGCAAAGGAAAGTGTACACATATTGTAAATGGCGTAGTGGTAAATGAAGCGGAAGATGCCAGTATAAGATCAGGAAAAATAGCTATTCAGAGTGAAGGAGCGGATATTTATTACCGCAGGATAGACATAAAGGTTTTGTAGCGTCAGGAAATTTAATATATTTATATGTATCATATCCAAAAACACTGTACACTATGACTCCATTCACATTGTTAGCTATTGGGGCTGCTGCATTTTTTATTGCCCATGTATTATTGCTATTCACTTCATTCGGTAAGAATGGTTACAACAAGACCAAATACTTTTGGTCTCACCTCACGCTCTGGATCTGCGGAGCATTGGCCTTTACCATGGCGGTGCTTTTTGCAGGAAAAGGAGAATCAGACGTTATTGATGTTTTTGACACACCAGTAAAACGCTGGCTCATTATTGTGGTGGTACTGGTATTATCCGCAGTAGCCCACACCGTCGTTAAATTACTGGTGATGCCACGTTACCAGTCCCGGTAGCTACATCGCCTTTTTCATGGGCGCCGCAGTGGCGGACATAGCAGGAATTCCGCGTTTTTGCATTTGTTTTTCTGCCCAGTCACTCAGCAGCTCAATGAAAGGTACCAGCTCTTTACCTTCCCCGGTGAGAAGATATTCAACCCGGGGAAGTACTTCCGGATAAACCATCCTTTGGACCAGTCCATCCTCCTCTAATTCCCGCAGGGCCTGTGTAAGCATTTTAGGCGTCACTCCTTTCACGTATCTCTTCAGTTCACCGTATCTCATCACCTTATCTTTCAATGCCCAGATAAGGCGCCCTTTGTATTTTCCGCCAATGCGCTGGAAAGCATAATCCACTGAACAGGTTTCTTCCACTATCTCGTCCTTGCTTTTCTTTATCATTGTTCCCGTTTTATCAAAGATACGATATGTATATTGCAACCATGTCCGTGCTGCGCAAAATCATTCACATTGATATGGATGCATTCTATGCTTCTGTAGAGCAGCGCGACAATCCGGAATATCGCGGCAAACCTATTGCTGTAGGCGGTTCTCCGGAAGGAAGAGGTGGCGTGGTGGCCACTTGCAGTTATGAAGCCAGGAAGTTTGGCGTGCGTTCTGCCATGCCTTCCAAAAGGGCCATGCAGTTATGTGCGGACCTCATCTTCGTCAGACCACGTTTTGCAGCGTACAGAGAAGTATCCCAACATGTCCGCGAGATCTTTTCCCGGTATACTGATCTCATTGAACCGCTCTCCCTCGATGAAGCCTACCTGGATGTTACAGAAGACAAACAAAACATCGGCTCTGCTATCGCCATTGCACAACAGATCAAACAGGCCATCAGGGATGAATTACAACTCACGGCTTCTGCCGGTGTATCCGTCAATAAGTTCGTAGCCAAGATCGCTTCGGATATGCAAAAACCGGATGGCCTTACTTTCATTGCACCTTCACAAGTGGAATCCTTCATGGAGAATTTACCGGTAGAGAAATTCTTTGGCGTAGGAAAAGTAACGGCGGATAAAATGAAGGGCATGAACCTGTTCACCGGCAAGGACCTCAAGCGGCTGACAGAGAATGAACTGGTACAACACTTCGGGAAATCCGGCCGCTTCTACTATAAGATCGTAAGAGGGATTGATGACAGAGCCGTGGAGCCACACCGGGAAACTAAATCTGTAGGAGCAGAAGATACTTTTGCTTACGACCTTACAGAGATTGAAGAAATGAATGCTGAATTGGATAAGATAGCCATAACGGTAGCTGCCAGGTTAGAGAAATATCAACTGAAAGGCAGAACGGTTACGCTGAAGATCAAATACAGCGATTTTAAACAGATCACGCGGAACCATTCGCTGCCGCAAGGGATCAATGATCTGCCTACCATTGCAGCTATTGCGAAGCAGTTATTACTGAAAACGGAACCGGAAGATAAGAAGATCCGGTTGCTGGGTATCACATTATCTAATTTTGGAGAGGAGCATCCGCCGGAAACGGGACAGTTAAGTTTGTTCTAATCCATGCTTCATCCTAGCTTCAAAGTAGCTTAAACCCGCTCTGGCGTGCAACACGAAGCTAGGATGAAGCATGGATGAAGCAACCATGGCCGATCTGCAAATTCTATTTAACATAAAAAAAACGGCGCTAATGTAAGCCCGGTTTTTTCATGTTGCAGCCTGGTAAAGGCCATCTCCCCCGACGGCTCAGTTGCGATCCCAATGTACAAGCGTGCGACGCAACGGTTGCCCAATTAAAAAACATCAGCTGGCTACATAAAAAAAAACGGCGCCTATATTAAGCGCCGTTCTTCCAACTAATATTTTGCAGCCTGCCCCGCTTTGGGAGTAGACTTCTGAATAAACTCCCTCAAATGTTCATTACTGGTGGCCAGATCATCTTTACGCAGGTACATCATATGTCCGCTGCGGTAGCCTTCCCAGGATAAACGATCTTTCAGCTTACCACTCGGGTCCATCTGCCACATGCTGTATTTCGCATTGAAATAATCGCAGGCGCCATCGTAATAACCACTCTGGATCAGCACATGCAGGTAAGGATTCTGCGCCATGGCCTGCCGCAGGTTCTCTCCTGTTCTGTTGCCGGTATTATCCCATGGAAACACTGGCCCGAACATATAATACTTCAGGTCTGTTTTATAATTCAACTCCTCTCTCAGGTAGATATTAATAGCGGGCGTGAAGGAATGCAGCCAGGAAGTTAATTCCGCATTGAAATCCACATTCTGCCCTGCATCTTTACGGTCAATGCCCAGGTAGCGGGAATCCAGCCGGCCTACGGTATAACCACGATCCCGCAGTAATTCCTTCCAGAAGAAACCGGTGGGGATATCCAGGTTATTTTGCAACACAGCTTTCTCTGAAATACCGGCGTAACGGGCTACTTTAGCTGCTATCTCTTTCCTGCGGGCATCGCTGATAAAACCACCTTCTGCCAGTGCAGGGATATAATCTTTAATGGTAAATGCTTCCACTTCCGCTAACATGGCAGGCAGGTCTTTCTGTTGCAGATCTGCCGGCAGGGCTTTATGATACCATGCGGTAGCTGCATAATAAGGAAGACGGAGCGCAGCACTCATAGGGCCATCCCTTTCAATGCCTAAGTCTGTAGGAGATACCAGTACCACGCCGTTCACATAGATCCACTGGGCATTTTGCAATTCCAGTGCGAGGCCGGATACACGGGTAGTGCCATAACTTTCGCCTACCAGGTATTTGGGAGAAGCCCAGCGTTTATAACGGGTAATGAAAGTATTGATCCATTCTGCGAGGTATTTCACATCCTGGTTCACACCAAAGAACTTACTGCCTTGCACATCTTTATTGGCCATCCTTGAAAAGCCGGTATTCACGGGGTCTATGTACACGATATCTGCCACGTCCAGGATAGAATGCGCATTGTCCTTCAGGCCATAAGGTTGTATGGGATATCCTTCATCGTCTATTTTCAGGATACGCGGGCCGGTGTAACCGATCTGCATCCATACGGAAGCAGTGCCGGGACCACCATTAAAGGAAAATACCAGCGGGCGGGCAGCACGGTCTGCTACATTTGATCTTTCGAAATAAGTATAGAAGATGCCGGCAATGGGCTTTCCATCGTCATCCCATACAGGTAATGTACCGGCAGTTACTTTGTAAGGCACTACCTGGCCCTTGATGGTTACCTGGTGAGAAGTGGTGACGCCAGCGTCAATATTGAGGGTACGGTCAGTAGCTCCTTTTGAATAGAACTTCCCGTCAGCAGAGTCTTTGGCGGGGGCTTTCTGAGCGTATAGGCTGGTACAGCCGAGCAATAAGGCTGCAGTTAGGATGATTTTCATATTTTAAACATAGCTATTTCCTATGAAAATATCCGATTTTTTGTGATAGCTGGGGATGGTAGTTAAAACCGGATCTGCGGCAGATTTTCTACTTTGGGAAAGGTGCCGGCAGGTACTTTACCCGGGAATATGCCTGTTGCACGTAATGTGAAAGAAAAAGTCAGGTATTCACACCGCATGGACAAAAAATAGGCCTTCATCTGCTTGTACACAACATCATGATTAAATGCCTTAGTATGCTGGTACCATTCCGGGTTCGTAGCAAATTGGGGTGAATACAGATATATTCTCGTTTCATCCTTAAGTTTCAAAGTCAGCTTATTACATGCATACCCTAAGATCGTATCTGTATTCAGCTCATGTGAAACATCCAGCAGCGGAGCCTGCCCAGGCAGTTCTTTTTCTGCGTTTGTGACCTGTAAGGAATCATTATTTCTTGCTTTGAAATAAAGCTGATTTGTATGAGGATTGAAATATTGATATTCAGTTGGATTTCCTTCCATAAGAGAGAAAAAACTACCTTCATCAAAATAACTGATCATCGAATCCATTTTGGCATTCTTTCTGAAAAGTGCCGCTTTTGCACTATCCAGACCGTGTGTTTCCAAATCGAACATCTTATAGATGATCTTTCCTTCAAAATCGGTATCCAGTCTCTTCTCTTTAGGCTGACATCCGGCCAATAGCAGGATGCCCAGCAGGGATATCATTAATTTCATAGATCACCAAGATACTATTACTTCGTCATAAATGTCCAGGTCACCTTCTTATCATAACCGAATGGTTTACCACTTGCAGGAGCGCTCATAGTTTTATTAGTGCTGGTGAGTGTAACTTTTGCGTACGCTCCTTTCTCAAAATTGAAAGTGGTACCATCATCATCATACAAAGTAAATGTACCCGGCGTTGTGCCATATACCCTCACTTCCAGCGGCAACACATCTCCTGCTTTCGGCGCCTGCCTGCGGGCAGGGATCATAGGGATCAGTCCTCCATCCCGTACGAATAAAGGGATTTTCTCCAGCTCTGCCTGTATGGTGATCACTTCATTCTCCCCCGCAAGTTTACCGGTATAGAAATCATACCATTTGCCTGCAGGCAGGTATACCTTGCGGCTCTTCTCTCCGGCAAATACGGGCGCTACCAATATGTTATCACCCATCATGTACTGGTCTTTCAGATCAGACCGTGTTTTGGCCTCATAAGGATTCAATGTAGCATCCAGCTTACCGCCGGTTTCCTGTGGTGTATAAGCAAAACCATCCACCAGGTTCATGGAACGGAAAGGTGGTTTACCTTCAAAATGATATTGTGCAAAGGTGGAATAAATGTAAGGCAGCAGGCGCATCCGCAAAGTGGCTACTTCCTGCACTGCTTTTTCCACTTCAGGGAATGACCATGGTTTGGTACCATCCGCCCATGCATTCAACATAGCCATCGGAGAAAAACAAACTGACTGCATCCTTCTCACCCACTCTTCCGCAGACTTGGAAGCACGTACTTCCGGCGTCCACAACACCCCTATGAAGCTGCTGTTCACCAATGCCGTAATGAAATCAGGATGGGAATAATAATCATTGTAGATCACATAGGGCAGGTTGCTGGCACCTGCATTGGAAGCCCGCACCAGTCCATAGGTACGCTGGTTTTGCTCACGATACCATTCATCCGTCATCTTCTGCATTTGCAGGCCATAGATCTGGCGCATCTGTTCTGCAGAAGTACCGGAAGGGAAAGTAGCCACATCAGGCCATAACCATTTATCATACCCATCGTTCTCATCCATTTTATAACCGCTAACGCCAAGGGATATATGGTTTTTGATAAAATGCTCTTTGAAGATATTCCTTGCTTCAGGAATGGTAAAATCTGTTACGATACCATTCCACACGGTATGAGAACCAGACAAGGCTTTCACCTTTGGATAGAGCGAACTCTTCGGTGATACATAAGGGTTCAGCCAGAGGTTGGCCCTGATCCCTTTCTGCAGCAGGCTGCTGATAAAACCTTTTGGATCAGGGAAACGTGTAGGGTCCCATTCAAAGGTGCAGGGGTAAGACATGGAATGCCATCCCGGTTCCACACCAATAAAATCCAGCGGGAAATTATGTGCTTCAAATTCTGACGCTTCCCGGAGGATATCACTTTGAGAATATAAAGTAGGTACCCGTTGCGTAAAACCCAGGCCCCATTTGGGAGGCAGGTATCCTCCACCATTGAAAAGATTATATCGCTGTACGGCATTCATGGTCGTGGGGCCACCGAAAATATAAATATCTACACCGGAAGCTGGCACCAGGATCTCTACGGCATCTGAATAAGGAGAGGAATCCCAGTTCTTATTGGTGTTACGGTCCATCAGTTCCGGAGGGTTCTTTGTATCCACCCGCACAGCGGTACCTGCATATACGGTAATATAACGGGCAGCATCGATCAGTACGCCATATCCGCGGGAAGACACGTAAAAAGGTACCGGCGCATGACTGCGGCCATCATCCTTTCCGCCGTAATGGTCCATGTGCAGTTGACTCACTCGGCCGCGCTGGCTCACGGTTTTAAAGTTCAGGCCAAGGCCGAATAATTCCTCTTCTTTTACCAGTGGGAACTTCAGGTACACTTTTCCATCCACGATCCTGCTTGTGATCTCATTTTTTTCGAGGGGGAATTTTGCAGTTGGTAATTGCTGCAGGGAACTTTTGGCGGGTGTGGCATTAGCCACACTCAGCAAGGTGATCTTCTCCGGCACACCGGCTGTAGCTTTCCAGATACCCGGCTCTATTTCTTTCCATTGCAATTGTGCATGTACACTACCTATGGATAAACACAGGCATACCAGGAGGACAAATGATCTGAACATAATTTTCATATTCGTGGAAACAATGAGGCAAAAGTTAGCAAGAAATTCCACGAAACCTATGTTTTGTCAAGATTCAGGTATGAAACGGTAAAATACTGTTGGCTGCCATGGCCACCCTGTAGAACTCATATCCTTTTTCTGCTCTTTCCGGCATGTACTGCCGGCGGTAATCTGCCGCACCAAGGTCTTCTTTTAATTGCAGGTGGTATTTTGCAAGATAGGCGGGTAATTGCTCCGGTTCAAAACCAAAGGTCCAGCGTTCTTCTATCTGCTCCAGGTCTTTCAGCAGTTTTTCTGCGCCGAAGAATTGTTCCGGGGTATTTAAAACCCCTTTATGTACATAGGTGAAGATCACAAAGGAACCGGGCGCAAAGCGGGATGCAAAAGCAAAGGTGGCATCGATAGCTGTTGCATCCAGGTAATTGGTGACTCCTTCCCAGATAATAGTGGTGGGTATACTGAAATCAAAAGAGAAAGCATCCAGCGTTTGCACGTTAAAATCCAGCTGGTAATAGGTGATGTTTTCCGGCAGTTTGCCTAAGCACCGGGCAATGACAGCCATCTTTTCCCTGGCGGTATTGGGATGATCTACTTCTATTACTTTCAGTTGCTGCAGGAAAGGCAAACGTACCCCGCGTGTATCAAATCCTGCACCCAGGATGATCACCTGCTGCACGCCCTGCCGGACGGTACTTTCCAGCAGATCATCTATATAACGGGTACGGGCAAGGCCGGAGGAATAAGCGCCGGGGATCTTTCGTTGAATAATACCACGAATGGTATTACGGACAAAAGGAATGCCTGATAAACGGGTAGCCATTTTAAGACCACCGCTCAGGAAGGAAAAAGCATAAGGGTCTGTAAACAAACGTTGGTAAGCGGGACGGACGTATTCCAGTGCACGGAATAAGGCCATGTATTGCGCCGTTTTACTGGCTGCGGTTGCTTTCATATTTTGGTGTTGTTAACGGGCTGTTTTACGTTAGGATTCACCTGGTAACTCAACACTTCGCCACTTTCCAGTATTTCCACGATCCTGTAGCCATAGTAAGGCGTGCCCCAGCTACCGGCTATATGTGCATCCCAGAAATAATGTTTGCCATTCTTTTCCTTCATGCCATCTTCTATATGATCGTGGCCATGGAACACCCCTTTCAGGTTTTGTTGTGCAGAGAACATCTCTACCAGTTCCGGGCAATCAATACCATGCTCCGTCCACTTTACAGGGGTGATGTGCATGAATACGAAAAGTTGTTTTTTATGCTGGTATTTCTGGAGTTGTTCTTTGGTCCAGCTAAGGTCCGGGCAGATGTATTTGCCTGTGATATCTGCTGTATTCAATATCAGGAAAGCGGTATCTTCTACTTCAAAAGCATGATGCCAGGCCATGCCAAAGGCCTGCTGCCAGGTTTCCTCCTCTACCATGTCATGATTGCCATGTGATACATAATAGGGCATAGACAACTGGTCCCAGGTAGATTTCACTTCTGGCAGGAGTTTAGGATCATTATGGAACAGGTCTCCATTGATCACAGAGAAATCTATTCCGCGGCGGCTTTGTTCTTTATTGAGCCACTGCACCATCCTTTTATGGTTGTCAAAATAGGTGGTCTTGGCCTCACCAAAATGCCCGTCTGACGCCAGGGCAAAACGAAGTTTCACCTTTTTCCTGTCAGGCAGGATAAAACTGTCAGCAGCAAAAGATTGCAGGGTATTACCGGCACCGATCAGAACGATGCCTTTTATCGTGTTTTTGAGGAAGTTTCTCCGGGTAAGCATAGAATTAAAGTTAATTAACTTTTTAATTCCCCGGGAGGATATCCGAAATGTCTTTTAAAGGCTTTTGTAAAATTCTGCGCTTCGCTGTACCCAAGGTCAAAGGCCAGGTCTCCAATCGTGATACCTCCATCCAGCAGGAGGCGTTTGGCATGGTTCATTTTCAGTTCATTCAGGTACCCGAACACGGTAGTGCCGAAGAGTTCCTTAAAGCCCTTTTTCAGTTTAAAATCATTCAGCCCTGCGGCCCTGGCCACCTGTTGCAGGCTGATAGACTCAAACATATTCAGTTTAACGAACTGCCGGGCGTTATGCAGTTTATCTACATCTGCCGGTTTAATAAGGAGGGGTTTCCTGCCCATATAACTTTCCGCCTGTTCTGCCTGCAGCAGGAAGAGTTCCATGATCCTGGCCTCAAAATAGAGTTCCTGCATATGGCCGCTGTAATTACAGTTGAACAGGTCTAACAGGATGGCTTTCTGCCGGGAGGAAATAGGTAACGGATAAGGGGACAGGCCTACGGCTTGCCCTTTGTGCATTTTATCGGCAAACCGTTGCAGACAATCCAGTTCATTGGAGAGCAGCCGTTCAAAGAATGGCTGTTCCAATTCTATTCCTAAGTTGTGATTGAAAGGCGCTTCAATGAGGTAATAACCATCAAAGTGTGGTTGATAACCCATCACATGCTGATTGGAAGTAAGCCGCATCGATTCTCCGTCTGAAGGATAAGCCCCGCTAACACCTTCCAGGGAGAAATACATGCCTACAGTAGGTTTGTTCACCTGTTCCACATAACGGACGGGCTTTTTCTGCCGGCTTTGGGTGCTGAATACATGAGCATTCTTCCATTGGAGCTCCATCATCGTGATGTGCGCTTCTGCGCCTCTGTCATCTATATACAAAATTTCAGGCCGCATGGTATTACTCATAAATTCAAATTTAGGCATTGACTTCAGTACGGCAAAACCCTAAAAATCCCCATATACGTTGATTTTCAAAGTGCCAGCCGCTTTGGTGACCAATGCCGGTTATCATTTTTTAAATGCATTGAAAAGCATTCAAAGGAACGATGGGGGTATGACAGCCTTATGTCAGTAGTATTTTCTGAATTACATAAAAGATAAAGCATCCAGTTGTTTGCGGTAATCAAACTGGAGGTCTTCATGCTGGGCCTCAATGGCCTTTTCTATCTTGCGGAGTTGTTGCGTGTAGAGGTTGCTCAATTGTACACTATAATCGATCTGCAGGCCGGAGCGGCGCATCTTTTCACAAAAGAAAAGCAGTAATTCTATCTCCGCCTGTTTGGATCCGGTGAACCGGATGTGTTTGGTGGTGAAGCGCAATATTTTACGCAGGGTCTTTTTTGCGTGGTATAAATGGGAAGTAGTAAGACCGTCAAATTCAAGACTGATATACTCCTTAACGGAAGTGATATAACCATCCAGGCTATGTGCTTCAAACAGCAGGTAGGTTAACAGTTCCTTGCTGTCCTTCTTGAATTTGGCGAGGCGCAGGCACAGCTCCACCAGTTCTGCTGGTGGGAGGCTGCCTAACTCCTTTTTTAATTCCGTAATGGTAGCCGTTTTCATTCTCCTTCGTAAAAATCTATCAGGCCGCCAAAGTATGCTTCATTCCAGCCTTCCACGATATTGTCATAATCTTCATCAGGAATGTTGGTGTGTTTCAACTCTGCGGAAGTTCCTTTCTTATGAGGATGTAAGATGATGGTAACGATAGAAGGTTCTTCCTGCTCAAAATACCATTGCTGTACGATCTTCCGTCCTTTTTCAAATTCCAGGTTCTTACCGTAGATGCTGCCTTCCCATAAGGAGAATTCAGAACCGGGTTCTGTGCTCATTTCGGCTTCTTCGCCCGTCCATAACTGGATAGTGGCTGGAAGTGTAAGCGCCAGGTATACATCTTCAGGAGGCGCCGTAATAATATAATGCTTTTTGTAATCCTTCATATGCCGCAAATCTACCTAAAAAATTATGCTTCTGCTATCAGCTGGATGCCCGTTTTTGTAAAGGCGATCTTTTGTTGTTTGTATAAAGTACCCGTGGTCATCTTGAAGGTTTTTTTGCTCATGCCAAAGAAGGCAACGATCTCTTCAGGATCTGATTTATCATGGTAAGGAAGATAACCGTTGTTTTCATGCAACAGGCGGAGGATCTTGCTGGATTCGTCTTCCACCTTTTTAAAACCAGCCTGACCGGGTACCACATCTATCCTGTTTTCAGATTTAATGGCTTTTACAAACCCCTTCAGTTTATCTCCGATATCATACGGTTTGAACTGGTCCGCAAAATGCAGGACGCCGGTATGCAGTTTATTGATGATGGTCACAAAACCGATGTCGGAGCGACGGTAAATGATCAGGTCTACTACGTCCTTCTCTTTTACGGTGAGTGTTTCATTGCTGAGGTACTGGTCTATTTTTTCTGTGGCGGCAACGCGGCCTGTCATTTCATCTATGTAGATCTTCACCAGGTACTCCTGGCCTGCGCGCATTTTGCTGATCTGCTGTGAAAGGGGAACGAAGAGGTCTTTCATGAGGCCCCAGTCCAGGAAGGCGCCCTGGAGCGTGATATCTACTGCTTTGAGGTTTACGATATCTCCTGCTACGCCGTATGGCCTGTCTGTTGTGGCAATCAGGCGGTTTTCAGAGTCATGGTAAAGGAATACTTCTATCTCATCATCTACCCGGGTTCCTTTCGGCACATATCTTTTGGGAAGAAGGATCTCCAGGTCATCGCCACCGTCCATAAATACCCCGAAATCCGTTTCCTTTTTCACCTTCAATTTGTTGTATGCGCCGATGTTTACCATGCTTTTTTCTGTATAATTTTGACGAAGGTACAACAAAAAATATCGACCAAAATGGCGTAAAATGGCACATATTCTATATTTGCATATTCATAAACAAATAATCATCAGTATACCTTTATTATTAACGAGTGGTTAATTAGGTGTAATAAAATAATAGTATTATCTTCGCAACCATATTTTTATAATACAATACACAAATGGAACAAAAATTCACCGGAACTGTAAAGTTCTTCAATGAGACAAAAGGTTTTGGCTTCATCAAACATGATGAATCTTCTAAAGAAACTTTTGTACACGTAAATGGTCTCGTTCACGAGATTCAGCAAGATGACCGCGTAGAGTTCGAATTGCAGGAAGGAAGAAAAGGCATGAATGCTGTAAATGTTAGACGTATTGATTAAGCTTGCTTAATATCGTTTTACAGGGCTGGTCGTTTGACCAGCCCTTTTTTATTGGCTTGATACCAGGTTAGTTACGCTACTTAGCCGTTGCTATATCACTTGAACCGTTTCAGATCTCCTCTGCTGAAAGTCCATTCCGGGGTGAGGAGGTCTCCGCTGCCGGCGGCTTCATACCAGGGGCTGCTTCCTGAAACAGGGTTTCTGAGGATATGGATGTCCTGGGCGGGCATATAACTCTGGGCCAGCAGGAAGATCTTCTTTCCGGCTTTATTGACGGCTACATCCATCACAATTACGGCATGACCGGGGGAACCTCCCTGAATATATACGTCTCCGGGTTGTATGTCGGTTACTGGCTGTAATTCCCGGCTGAGGGATAAAGTACCGGCATACGAGAACACGAATTCCAGGTATTGTGTAAAAACAGCCCTGTTTTCTGCTGGTGTTGCTGTCCGGCTCCTCTTTAATCTTCCATTGCGCAATGCAAAACGATCTCCTTTTGCCCAGCCGGCGTAATCCATTACGCTGCCGTCTGTTGCTTTGAAAGTTATGTGGTTGAGTTCCCGGTTGGCATAGCGGTATTCTGCATATAAACGCATCACGGCATCGGCACATTGCTGCAGGTCTTTCTTTCCTACAGAGATGTCCAGTACGGCAAATTGTGCGGACTGGTTTGTTTTTTTATCACCGTTGTAGAGATAGACGGTATTGTCCTTTTTAAGGGTAACTTTTCTTAACCAGGCACCGAAGGTTCCTGCTGTTTGCGGGAGCCGGGAGTAACCGGATGGTAAAGGGAGGTCCTGCACTGTTTGTGCGGGGAGGGAGTGTGTGAAGAACAGGGATGCAATAAGGATGTATTTCAAGGGAACAGTTTTACGTCCAGATGCATTTGTGCTGTTTTTCCATAAAAACCTTGCAGAAGGTTCCGGCAAGGTTTTTATGTGCATGTGCTAATTTAATTTCTTCAAAGGAGGAGTTCTGAAAGGAACCCAATCCGCGATCCGTTCGATATCCAGTTTAATGACCTCTACGTGGTTTTCCAACACATCTAACCGGTTTTCGATTCGATCTAAACGTTCTTCAACTCGATCCAAACGACTTTCAACCCGATCCAAACGTTCTTCAATTCGATCCAAACGGCTTTCAACCTGATCTAAACGTTCTTCAATTCGATCCAAACGGCTTTCAACCCGATCCAAACGGTCTTCGATTCGACCCAAACGATTCACGATCATTTTCAGCGCTTCAAACACCACATCAAACTTAGCATCCATTGCCTCAAACTTAGCATCCATCGCTGCGAACCTGGCCTCGAACTTAGCATCCATCGCATCAAACCTTGCAAAAATTTCCTGGGATAACAATCCGTCCATACCACAAAAATTTTAATTCCAACGAATGTAATTCCTCAATAAAATGCTACCAAATCATTTTTGTTAATTCGAACAAAGTGTTATTTCCACTTAATACAATCTCCGATCTGCGATATGCAATTTGAAAAAAAAGGCTAACTTAATCCCGTCAACCAATTATGTTATGAAACATACGCTTACGCTACCCGTAAAAGAATTAACGGGATCATTGTTATTGACCTGGCTTAAATTACCCTGCAATTTACTCGCGCCAGTTAAGAACCGCATCTCCCTGATCCTGTTCTGTGGAGGATTCAGCTTCCTTTTCATGTACATCTTCTCCCCCTTCAACATGAACCAATGGTATGAAGGCGGCCCGCAAACCGTTACGAGTGTTTTTGGTATTTTCTCCCTCTGCGGCATTGCAGGTTTAACCATCTCCCAATTCGGACTGATCCGCTTAAAAGGCAGCAAACCACTCACCAATATACAATTCATGGCCTGGTTCCTCGGAGAGGCCATGCTCATCGCTATCATCGTAAATGTTGTAAATGTTTCCATACACGACTACCTCCAATATTCCTGGCTGGAATATATGGACACACTGAAATATGCTTTCGGCGTATTAGCTCTTCCCTACTCTATGGCAACAGGATGGTTCTATGCCCGGGAAAAAGTGAATGAGTTAAAAAGCCGCACGGAAGAAAATAAAGAAACAGTTCTCCACATCCGGGATGAATATGACAAACTCACCCTCACCCTGCAACCTTCCAATTTATTATTATTAAAAGCAGAAGATAACTACGTCCATATTTTCTACCTCAACGGAACGGTTGTTAAAAAAGAACTCGTACGGAACTCTCTCAAAAAACTGGAACCCCAGCTTTCCGGTTTAGGCTTTACCCGTTCCCACCGTTCTTATATGGTGAACTTATCCCGCGTGATCCTTTTTAAGAAGAATGCAAAAGGACATTATCTGCTGATCGACGGATTAGAGGATGTAACCATCCCGGTATCCACTTCTTATCTCTCTGATTTCGTGCACCGGTTCACCCCGGCTGGCTGATTTTCACCCCGCAGACTCCCTCCTTCACCCCAAAGGCCCGCTGAACGCAGGGCAATACCCCCTATTTGCCTAATATCGCCTTACCACAATTTCCCTGCCCATGTATAAACTGATGTTACTCTTTATGTTGTCGTTCACATCGTTGCAAGCACAACAGGTGATCTCCGGAACTATCCGGAACAGCGTTACCAAAGAAGTTATCCCGGCAGTTTCCGTGATGGCAAAAAACACCCCTAACGGGGATTATTCGAACGACCAGGGTCACTTCCGTTTTACAACAAAAACAGGTTTCCCCCTTACCCTGGTCTTTTCTTCCCTGGGATTTAAGACAAAAGAAATTGAAATATCCGATGCCAAACCCTTGCAAATTGAATTGACGCCCACCACCATCCTTGGAACGGAGGTGGTGGTATCCGCCAGCAGGAATGTGCAGCGAAAAATAGAATCGCCGGTAACTATTGAAAGGATCGACAATAAGGACATCATCAATTCTGCCCAGACGAATTATTACAACATGCTCCAGGGACTAAAGGGTGTAGATATCACCACGTCCAGCCTCACCTTTACGACCATCACCACCCGCGGTTTCAATACCAGCGGCAATACCAATTTCACCCAGATCGTAGATGGAATGGACAACTCGGCACCCGGTCTCAACTTCCCCCTGGGCGCTTCCATTGGTTTAACAGAACTGGATGTAGACAACCTGGAAGTATTATCCGGCGCCTCTTCTGCACTTTATGGCTCCCGCGGGCTGAACGGTACACTGGTAATGACCGGCAAAGATCCTTTCAAATACCAGGGGCTCAGTGTACAGATCACCCAGGGTGTGAACCATATTAAAAAAGGTAAAGGCAATGATCCCATGGGCCCGCAACCATATTACGACTGGACCCTCCGCTGGGCAAAAAAAGTGAATGAGAAACTGGCCTTTAAGTTCAACCTGCAATACACCATGGCCAAAGAATGGATGGCGAATGATACGGCCAACACCAATGGTCCCGGCTCCAGGTATACGGATCCCAATTACAACGGGGTGAACTCCTACGGCAGCAAAACCTCCGTAGATATCAATCCCTTTCTGCAGGCCGCCCGGGACGGAGATCCTTCCCTGGCCCCCATCATAGACCCGCTGCTGGCAAAACCTTCTAACTATGTATCCCGCACCGGCTACGCAGAATATGGTTACCTCAGCGATGAAGCCAAACTCTTAAAGCTCAATGCAGAAGTACGCTATAAAATAAGGCCCAAACTGGAAGCCATCATTTCCGGCACATACGGGAAAGGCAATTCCGTATACAGTAATGATACCCGTTATGCCCTGACCAATTTCCGGTTGGGGCAATACCGGGCGGAACTGAAAGCAGAACATTGGTTCCTCAGGGCTTACACCACCCAGGAAAACTCCGGCAATACTATCATTGCCAGTCCTACGGCCCAGTTACTGAATGAAGCCTGGAAACCCAGCTTCGATCCTTCCACGATGGACGGCTGGTATCCTCAATATACCGGTGCATTACTGCAAGCCCTCGCCACAGGAAGTACTTTGAATGATGCACACCTTACCGCCAGGAATTTTGCTGACCAGGGCAGGCCAGCTGCAGGCAGCAACCAATTTAACCGTTTAAAAGACAGTATCTCCCGCATCCCCACCTCACAAGGCGGCACACTCTTCCAGGACAGGAGCAAATTGTATAATGCAGAGTTCCAGTACAACCTGTCCCATTTTATTAAAGTAGTGGATGTGATTGCCGGGATCAACTACCGCCTGTTCCGCCTGGATTCCAAAGGCACGCTCTTCCCGGATACAGACGGGCCGATAGATGTAGCAGAATACAGCGCCTATGCACATCTCGCCAAAAAGCTGAATAAACTGAAATTAGGCGCCGCCTTCCGCTACGATAAAAATACACTGTTCGACAAACCACGGATCACCTCCCGCCTTTCCGGCGTGGTGGAAGTAGCAAAGGAAAACTTCCTCCGGTTCTCTTATCAGAATGCTTATAGTTTCCCATCCAATATCCAATCCCTGCAAAGTACCCTGGTGGATTACAACAGCTTTGCCTCCGGCGGCTCTGCCAGGCTACTTTACGGGGAATATGCATTTGATAAATACCCTGCTTACACCTTAACCAGTGTAAATGAATACCAGCAGACCAATGACCCTTCCAAACTGCAAAAATTCCAGCTGAGTGATATAAAACCGCAGTCGGTGGATGCATTTGAACTGGGTTATGCTGCCCTGATCGCCAACAGGGTACTCATAGATGTACTGGGTTATTATTCCACCTGGAAGAATTTCATCGGGTATGTGAATGTAGCCAACACCCCTGGTACAGCCGATGTAACGGCCTTTAAGGACAGGAGCAAGTACATTGCCTATAACATTGCCTACAACGGCGCAGAAACAGTCAATACTTATGGTTATGCTGCCAGTGTAAGCGTTGATCTTTCCCGTAACTTTGGTGCAAAGGCGAACTTCTCTTCAGACTTCTTAAAGAACAGGAATAATAGTCAGATCAATAATTTCAACACCCCGAACTGGAAATTCAATGTGGAATTCGGCAACAGCGGATTCGGCAAACAACAGAAGCTCTCTTTTAATACCAGCCTGCGTTATAAGCCGGCTTACTTCTATTCAATCGGTTTCGGCAGCGGTACTATTCCTGCCAATGTGGTGCTGGACGCACAATTCAGTTATAAACTGATCAAAGCGCACTCAAGGATCAAAATAGGCGCTACCAACCTCACCAATACATATTACTATACAGGGTTCGGCAGCCCTGCCATTGGAGGCGTGTATTATGTCACATTTGCTTATAACGTATTCTAAAAACATATAGCTCATGAAAAGTTATCTATCCATTCTCATTGTTATCCTGGTGGCCGCCTGTTCTGCTCCCAAACCTCCCGGAGATTATAAAACCGTGCTCACCTTTGGCCCCGGCGAAGAGGCGAAGATCCTGGAAGCCTTCCTTTCACTCACGGACAGCAGCAGTATTGAACTGAAAGAAGGACTGTATAAATTCGACAACCTGAGCCTCGTACAGCTGAAACATATCAGCATCAAAGGGGCCGGGCCGGACAAAACCATCCTTGATTTCTCCGGCCAGACGCAAGGTGGTGAAGGCATCCGCGTGGCAGAGGTGAAAGATTTCGCTATCTCTGGCATCACATTAAGGGAATCCAAAGGAGACCTGCTGAAAATAACCAAAAGTGAAAACGTACGTATCACAGACCTCCATGCAGTATGGGCAAAAATGGATTCCAGCAACGGAGGTTACGGGATCTATCCTGTGTTGTGCAACGATGTGGTGATTGAAAATTGTTATGCAGAAGGCGCATCTGATGCGGGCATCTATGTAGGGCAAACTAACAAAGCAGTCGTAAAGAAATGTAAGGCTTTCAAAAACGTGGCCGGCTGTGAAATAGAGAACACCACAAATGCGGAAGTATTCGACAATGAATTCTATGGCAATACTTCCGGCTTCCTGATCTTTGATCTGCCGGACCTCTCTCAGCGGGGCGGGCATGTAAAAGCTTACAATAATTACATACACGACAACAACGAAAAGAACTTTGCCAAATCCGGCAGCTTCGGCACCACCTGGGGTGTGGGCAATGCTGCTCCCGGCAGTGGCGTGATCATCCAGGCCACTTCAGATATTGAATTGTACAATAACCGTATCATCAATAATAATTCCAGCGCCATCATCCTCGTATCCGGTTTCTTTGTAGACAGTAAAGCAGGCGAAAAGATCAAAGCCAGCTACTTCCCTGTTTCGAAGAACATCTACATCCATGATAACACGCTGGAAATGGGCCCCGCTTTCCCGGAACCGGTGTTTGCACATCATACCGGCAAGATCCTCGTGGCTATTGAGCAGCAATTAAATCAGCAGGACACCTCCCGCAAAGGTGCACGTATCCCTTTGATCCTGTACGATGGCATCTCTACAAATGTGATCACGAACGAACAAAAAGTAAACCCGGATTCCATCTGCATCAAACAAACAGGCAGCAATCTTTTTGTGAATGCAGATGCATTGAACATGGGTACAAAAAACTGGCGTCCGGGTACGGACATGACGGCATTCAGTTGTAAATAGAAAAATAGAAATGAAGCGTTTGATCTTTGGTATCTTATTATTATGGGGTTGCCAGCAACCTCAGAAGCCCTTAGAGGCTTATCAGTTTAAAGAGAAATTATCTGAATACGGTTTCTTTACAGGGGACTTAAAAACCCTCACCGCAACAGCAGGTGTGCAGCATTACGATCTGCACACACCGCTGTTCACGGATTATGCCTTAAAGGACCGCTTCATTGTACTGCCTGCCGGAAAAGCCATGCAGTACAAAGATTCCGGCATGCTGGATTTTCCGGATTCCACTTTCATTATTAAGAACTTCTCGTATAATGATACGGCACATGTTAAAACACTGATAGAAACACGGCTGCTTTTTAAAGATCCCTTTGATCATAAATGGAAGGTGATGAACTATCTCTGGGATACGAAGCAAACAGAAGCGGTGAAATGGATCATGGGAAAGAAGGTGCCCATCACTTTGCTGGATGATCAGCAGCAAAGGGTTTCCACGGTATACCAGGTGCCTAATACCAATGACTGTAAAAGGTGCCATTCCAATAACGGGGAATTGCTGCCTATCGGCCCCAAGGCCCGCAATCTGCGCCAGCTGACAGAATGGGCCAATAACGGCTCCCTGAAAGGCAAACCTTCCTCCCTGGAAATACTGCCGGATTGGAAGGATAGCTTACATTATACGGTCACCCAACGGGCACGGGCATACCTGGATGTGAATTGTGCGCATTGCCATACAAAAGGCGGAGATGCTTATAATACCGGCTTATTCCTGGAATACGAACAAAGTGACCCTATACATCTGGGATTCCTGAAAGGCCCTGTATCGGCAGGTGGCGGGGCTGGTGGGCTGGATTATGATATCCTTCCCGGCCATTCGGAGCAATCCATCCTTGCGTACCGGATGAACAGTACGGAACCGGGAACAGCCATGCCTGAATTAGCCAGAACACTTATTCACAAGGAAGGGGTAACCCTGATAAAAGCATGGATAGATCAATTGCCACGAAATCAGTAATTTCGGGTAATTACCTAACCGATATGCAGCAACTACTCATTGATTTTTCAGGCAACCTGCCTGACGGACTACAGATCGATACGGCTTTATCATTTAAGCCGTTCATGACATTCCTGCAAAAAAGGATAGCGGAAGAAAAAACAGTGAAGGTTGATTTCTTTAAAAAGATATTGGAAAAATTCGAGGCGGCTAACCTTCCGGATGAACTCACCATACCCCAGCTCTATGAACATACCGAACTGCTGGAGTATTTGTACGCCAGTATGGCTCCCATGTTCTCCACAGAAGAGGAAACCTTATGGGCCCTCTGGGTACCGGTCCACCCCACTATCGTGTATGGCACGGAATCTTTCTACACCGTGCTGCAAAGCCGCAAAACAGATCTGATAAACAGGTCCCTGGAAGATTACAGGAAAGACCGGATAGACATGATCTATTCTTTCATACTGAAAAGGTTCTATAATTATCACTCCCCTTTAAAGAACGAACAATACCACGCTTATCAGAATGATGAGTCAGGACTGCTCCAGTATTACACTGTTCATATCAATACGGAATTCATTGAAGCCACGGCCAAAGGCCCTTTACCTGAACTCAATTTCGGCAAGCTACATGCGCACTTAACACAGAATACAGGCACTGAGTACCTGGAAAGCATCCTGCCGCTGGAACTCTTTAAATTCAGGGGCATTTCTGTTTCCACTATCCAGGATGTAACAGCAGAAAAAGCGGTCACTAATATCACTAAGATCAGGCTGAACCGCAAAGCGGGAAATGACGAAGAAATTTATAAGAGCGTGATCCAATCGCTCAAAACATTAGTGTGCAACAGTAAGATAGAATTTGACATTTTCCCTTTTCTGCGCGTGAACGGAAAAATGGTCTATGGTTTTGGACGGGGCGGTACAGGCATCCTGTATGAAACATGGGGAGATCAGCGATTAACGCCTGAAACCTTTCAATACCAGGCATCCTCCTATGCTGCCAATCCCAATTCTTTCTTCTCCCGGGATGTAGCAAAAGAAAGCCTCCGGGAATTTAGTTTCCTGCAAACCTTCGTTAATAAAGGTGTTCGCTCCCTGGCCCTGATGCCTGTATTTCACAACGGGGTGTTAGTTGGCGTGCTGGCCATGCATACCTGGGCGCCGGAGTCTTTTGACGAAAAAACATTTGCAAAACTGGAACCAGCCATCACGCCACTGGGACAGCTGATGCAGATCTATATCGATGCTTTCAATCTTGAAATAGACAACATCATCAAAGAAAAATTCACCTCCATTCAACCTTCCGTACAATGGAAGTTTAACGAAATAGCCTGGGACTACCTGTACCGGAAAAAGAAAGACCCTTCCATTACAGAAACAGCGCCTATCCGTTTCACCACCGTATATCCGCTCTATGGTGCTATTGACATCCGCAATTCTACGGTAGAAAGGAACCAGGCTATCCAGGCAGACCTTGAACACCAGCTAAAAAAACTGGGCGATCTGTTTGCTGAAGCACAGTCCTATCACCGCTCTACTTTACTGGATGGCATGATCTTCTCCTCCAAAACATGGCTGCAAACAGTAGGACAGGAACAACTGACCACCACAGAAGAAGGCAATGTTACCTACTTCCTGCAGGTGGAATCTGTGGAATACCTTCAGTACCTGGCCACCGAAGAACCAAAAGCCAAAACGATCATCGACAGTTATCTGAAAACAATAGCAGAAGTAACAGATTCCAATAAACAGGCGCTGGATCAATCCATGACATTGCTGAATAACAGCATCAACAAGTACCTGGAATCCGAACAGGAACAATTGCAGGCGGCCTATCCCTGTTACTTTGAAAAATTCAGGACAGACGGGATTGAATATGATATCTACATAGGCCAGTCCATAGCGCCGGACAGGCCCTTCTCCCACTTTCACCTGAAAGGCATCCGGTTATGGCAGCTGACCTCTATGGCCAATATTGCGCGGTTAACGAAATCCATGTTACCGGATATGCCTAAAGCGCTGCATACCACACAACTGATCTTCCTGCATAACAATACCATTGATATCAGTTTCAGAACGGACGAAAGGAAGTTTGATGTGGAAGGCGCTTATAACATCCGCTATGAGATGATCAAAAAGCGCATTGACAAAGTGCATATCAGGCATACGGAAGAAAGGTTAACACAACCGGATAAGATAGCCCTGATCTATTTTAACGATAAGGATGTGGAAGATTACCTGCCCTATATCCATTACCTGCAGGGAGAAAAAGTATTGGATAGTGAAGTGGAAACACTGGAACTGGAGGACCTGCAGGGATTGACAGGGTTAAAGGCATTGCGCGTGACAGTTTTACCAGAATAAAAAGAGGCATACAACTACATTACCAAAATAAAAAAGAAGGCCCGTACAAAACAGCAACTGCATTACCGCTATAAAATAAAAAACGGGGCCGCCTCATCAGAGACAGCCCCGTTTCCCATTTGAAAAAAACTATTTCTCCGGCACCAGTACAGCCCTGAAGTAATCAGCGCCACCCAGGTACTTCTGTGCAGCAGCTTTCACGCTTTCAGGTGTTACCTGTTCCAGGCGTTCATTTTGCTTCAGTACAGTTAAAGGATCTTCGTTATTACGGAATTTAGAAGTAAGATAGGACAGCCAGAAATTGTTCTCTCTCAAGCTCACTTCCATCGCCCTTCTGCTTTCCGCTTTGAATTTCTCCACGTCTACCGCAGTAGCGCCTTCTTTCTTGATCTTCTCAATTTCATCCAATGAAGCAGCGATCAGCTTCTCCACATTGGCAGTAGCACAGCTAAAGGAGATGGTCAGGTTGTAATACGGACTAGGTAATTTCTCATAAGAAACACCCACATTCGGACTGTATACACCACTCTCCTTTTCACGCAAGCGCTCCAGTACCTTAAATTCCAGGATATCGCTCAATGCACTTAACTGCAGATTGTTTTCAGGTGAAAACTGGTAATCATGATGGAAATACAATTTCACCTGTGCTTTATCTTCAATACCTCTCTTCACTGTTCTTTCCACTTTACCGCCCAATGGTTTGACACCACGGTCAATGTATTGCTCTGGATGGTTAGCCGCAGGCAATCCGCCCAGGTAAGTTTCCAGCAAAGGTTTGATCTTATCCACTTCAAAGTTTCCTACAAACACGAATGTTTGTCCGCTGGCATCTGCAAAACGGGCTTTATAGAAATCGAAGGATTTATCCAGGGAGATCGCATCCAGTTCTGCAACCGTTGGTTTCTTTTCGCGGATGCTGTTAGAAGAGAGTACCGCCGTGATGGTGTCACCGTATACACTTTCAGGACTGTCATCTGCGTTCTTCAGCATTACTTTATAGTCATCCAGGTTCTGTTTGAACAGCACAGGATCTTTACGGGGATTGGTAGCCCGGGCATACACCAGTTGCAGTGCAGTTTCCAGGTCTTTGGGAGAAGCACTGCCGCTGAAGCCCTGGTACAGATCGCTGATGTAAGCAGATGCATTGGCAGTAGAACCAGCCATTAATCTCCTTAACTGTGTATTGTCAAAATCACCGATACCATCAGATGCGATGTTGCCGGCGTAGTTCATGTTCATGTATTCCTTGTCATCTGCCAGGGAAGTACCACCTGCTCCGAAAGAAGAGAAGATGATCTGGTCGTTCTTGAAAGTGGTAGGTTTCAGGTATACTTTTACACCATTGGAAAGTGTGAGTTTAGTAACATCCAAACCATCAATCTTCTCTTCACTTACTACTTTACCAGCTACCGGTTTTTTATCCAGCAGTGGTTTATCCACTTTGGTTTCCACGTAAGCAGTAACACCTTTACCAGCATCCCGAACGGTAGCCAGCAATTGTGCTTCTGTTGGTAATTTAGCTTTCTCTTTTTCAGGCGCCTGTACAATGATCATCATGTTCTCCCGTTTGATCATTTCCTTCGCCTTTTTATTCACATCATCCAGTGTGATCTCTGCCAGGAACTTCTTCACCATTTCATAACGGTAAGTAGCATCCGGAATAGGGTTACCGGTGAGGAAGTTGCTCAGGTAAGCCTGTACATATGCATTGGAGGCTACTTTATCTTTCTCTCTGAAAGATTTTTCGTTGCCTGCATCCAGGTTCTTCCTTACTATTTCCAGTTCAGAAGCAGTGAAGCCGAACTGGCTCATGCGTTCTGATTCCGTCATCATGGCACCCAGTGCTTTGGTCAGCTCATCGCCGGATTTGGCAACAGCTACAACCGTAGCAGCTTCCAGCCCGGGGATCAGGCCACCCTGGTAAGCGCCATAGGAAAACTGACCTTCTACGAAAGGTGCAGTACCTTTCTGTTTCAGTTCACTGATACGGCTGCCCATCATGGAATTCACCATACCTGAAACGAGACCGGCTTTCACATCGGCCGTTGTTTTACCAACTGAACCGCGATGGCGCATCATTACAAAGGCCACATTGTAAGGGAATTCCTGGTCTGTTACGATCTTCACCAGCGGCTCCTTATTATCCGGCATGTCGTATTTAACAGCAGGTTTAGGATTAGCAGGGTTCTTCAGCGGGCTGAAGTTTTCTTTGATCATCGCTTCCACAGCTGCCACATCAAAATCACCAACGGCAATCACCGCCTGCAGGTTTGGACGGTACCAGTCTTTATAGAATTGTTTGATCTCGTTGTGTTTGAAGTTCTGGATGATATCCAGCTTACCGATAGGGATACGTTCTGCGTAACGGGAACCTTTTAACAGCACCGGCAGCAGTTCTTTCTGAATGCGGGATTGTGCATTCTTACCGCGCTGGCGGTCTTCTTCCACAATCACCCCTCTTTCATTATCGATCTCGCTATCTTCCATGGTTACGTATCCTGCCCAGTTGGCCAGGATCTTAAAGCCATTTTTGAACAAAGCGGCGCTATCTGTTGGGATAGGCAACTGGTATACCGTCTGATCAAAAGCAGTAAAGGCATTCAGGTCCGCACCAAACTTCACACCAGCCTTTTGCAGGTAGTTGATCAGTTCATTTTTAGGAAAGTCTTTGGTACCATTAAAGGCCATATGCTCCGTAAAGTGAGCCAGCCCCTGCTGTGCATCGGTTTCCATCAGGGAACCTGCTTTCAGCGCCATGTAGAGCACGGCCCTGTTTTTGGGCTCCGTATTCTTACGGATATAATAGGTAAGGCCGTTGGCCAGTTTACCAATCTTTACATCGGGATCGTTAGGGATAGTTTCCCCTGCTTTTTTTACGGCTGTAGCCGGCTTTTTCTGTGCCAGCACAGGCTGCTCCCATAAAGAAAAAACGCTTGTGGTAGCAAGCGCAAGCAATAGAACTCTTCTTTTCATAAATAGAAATGGTGGTTTTGGGGGTAAATATAAGGTAAAATGCCGTACCAGCACAAACTGACTGGCACGGCAACGGGGGGATCATTTTACACCATTTCCCTTTACCAGGGCAAAAGCTTTGTTCCCGTCAATGATCCTGCATATGGTATTGACGGTGATGGCAGACCGCAACCCGTCTGCCGGGGTTTTTAAAACATAATCTACCAACTGATCTAGTGTAGACGTGGCAACATGCATGCGGGTATCTGAAGAAGCATAATAAATGAAAACCTGGCCATCGTCGTCCGCTATCCAGCCATTGGAAAACACCACATTGGATACATCCCCTACCCGCTCCTCACCTTCCGGGGCCAGGAAATAACCTGCAGGTTTATGGGTTACCCGGGCCAGATCATGCAGGTCCGTCATGAAAACATAGAGCACATAACGTAATCCGGCGGCCGTATTGCGTACCCCGTGTGCCAGGTGCAGCCATCCATGTTGTGTTTTGATGGGCGCTGGTCCCAGGCCGTTCTTCACTTCATATACGGTATGATATACTTTAGGGTCCAGGATCTTCTCTTCTGTGATCACGGGATGTGTTATGTTATCGCACACACCAAAACCAATACCGCCACCTGTACCGGCATCAATAAAGCCATCCTGCGGGCGGGTATAAAAAGCATATTTCCCTTCCACAAATTCAGCATGCAATACTACATTCCTTTGTTGGGGAGAAGGTGTTTTCAGATCAGGCAGGCGTTCCCAGTGCAACATATCCTTTGTACGCACAATACCGCAGGCAGCAATGGCGGCAGACTGGTCAGCCGCAGGTGCAGCAGGGTCTTTTCTTTCTGTACAGAACAAACCATAGATATACCCGTCCTCATGCGCGGTTAGCCTGATGTCATAAATATTGCCATCCGGCTCATCCGTTTCAGGAATAATGCAGGGATAGTCCCGGAACCTGAAATTATCAATGCCGTTATCGCTCTCTGCAATAGCAAAAAAAGATTTCCGGTCTACACCTTCCACCCTGGCCATCAGCAGGTATTTACCCTTCCATTTGATGGCGCCGGAATTAAATACACCATTGATCCCGAACCTTTCCATCAGGAAAGGGTTCGTATCCGGGTTAAGATCGTAACGCCATGTAAGTTTTGTATGCGCCGCTGTTAACACCGGATGTTTATACCGCACAAATACGCCATTCCCATCAGGCAGGGGCTCATTCCTACGGTTTACTAATGCTTCATATGCCCTCTCCAAACGATTTAAACGCTCCGTAAACTCTTTCATGCTAATACTGGTTATTTACTAATATCCCGGGTTATTCACAGTGATCTCTTTATTCCCGGCAATCTCTTCCTGTGCAATAGGGTACAGTTTCTGGAATTCCAGCCTTTCACGGCCTGCAGCATTCATGGTTTGTATCCAGATGCCCCAGCGGATCAGGTCCCAACGGCGTTGAAATTCACCGTAGAGTTCTTTCCTTCTTTCATCCCGGATCTGCTGGCGGAAAGTTTCTTTGGATAAGTTACGTGTCCATGGCAGCACGTTGGCACGCACCCGCACTTCATCTGCTGCATCGTATGCTAACCCGGTAGGACCGTTCACTTCATTTTCTGCTTCTGCTAATAATAACAATACATCTGCATACCGGATGATAATTGGGTTATTGCCATTTTCATCTTTCGCCTGTGCATTCGGGTCTGTATATTTCTTAGAATATAAACGCGGCGAAGCGAAGATATCTTTCCCTCCGAAGGTGTAGGTATCCTGTCCATAACCGGCGCCACCGCCGTATTCACCACCCCAGGTACCGCCTGTTTTAAACACAGCACCTGCCGGTAGCCGGCTTACATAATAATAATCTTCGTTGGCATTGTTTTTCCAGCTATCCCAGATTGCAGTACCAAAAGCTACCCGTGTATCGTTTGCTTCAAACTTATTATACAAATCTATCCGCATGCTCACATAACCGCCACTACCGCCACCGCTGTATCTGCCCTGCGGTGAAAAATAACCAGGCAGTTCAGAACCCTGGTTGGGAGAATGCGTAGCTGGGATAGCAAAGAGGATCTCATCACTAAGGTCCTGTTCCGCCTCATTGAAATTCTTCATGTAATTCATTTCCAGTTTTGGATAACCGGAAGCTTTGGCCATATCTCTCACTGCTTTCGCAGCAGTAATGGCTTCTGCATAATAATTTGTTTGCTTCAGTTCATCACCGGCCATGTGCATATACACCTTAGCCAGCAAACCCAGTGCAGCTGCTTTTGTAGGGCGGCCACGATCTGCCGTGACATACTTTCCACTGGTATAATTTTCAGGCAATACAGCAGCCGCAGCTTTCAGATCTGCTTCCGCCTGTTTGTATACATCCACTGCCGGGCTGCGTGCAATGTTCTTTGACTGCAAAGGATCATATGCTTCTGTACGGATAGGCGCTGCGCCATATCTTCTTACGATCTCGAAATAACAGAAACCGCGCAGGAATAAAGCTTCTGCTTTTATCCTGTCTATCATAGCTGCATCACCTGTTACCTGTGCAGCATATTTCAATACAAGGTTAGTGCGTTGAATGGCATAATAGTAACCTTTCCAGGGGCGTTGTATGTACCACTCTCCACGTTGGTTTCCGGTGTAACCGCCTGCCAGCCAGTTTTCCAGCAGCAGGTCATCATCTTCGCCCAGCACGGAATGCCAGGCCGGAGAGATCCACATATCCCAGGTCATCAGGTTCTTGTATACGCCATTGATGCCTTGCAGCAGGTCTTTATCTGTTTTATAAAAACTCTCAGGATCTTTAAAATCGAACACCTCTATTTCAAGTGCCTTTTTGCAGGATACAGCCGCTAAAAGCGTTAATGCTGTTATGGTGATGGTAAATAACTTTTTCATATGGCAATTTTTAGAAGGTAACATTAAGGCCTACGGTTAATGTGCGGGATTGCGGGTAACTACCCAGATCCACACCACGCATATTAGCATTCTCGAAGGCGCTTACTTCCGGATCATATCCTGAATAATTAGTGAACGTGAACAGGTTGATGGCATTAAAATACATCCGCAGGTTAGAGATCCCCCTGAT
The DNA here is from genome assembly GCF_009647655.1 of Chitinophaga sp. SYP-B3965. Lineage (GTDB taxonomy): Bacteria > Bacteroidota > Bacteroidia > Chitinophagales > Chitinophagaceae > Chitinophaga. The sequence continues at coordinate 2,171,237 of NZ_WJFD01000001.1, forward strand.
CTTAGGGAAGGTGTAACCCAACTGGATATTCTTGATGCGCACATAAGAGCCGTCTTCCAGGAACTGGCGGGAGAACCGGCTGGCAGTAATGTTTGCCTGGTTAGGCTGTATGATCGTATTGCTGGTACCCTCACCTCTCCACCTGCTATCATACACTTCCTGGGGAATGTTCACACTGCCGTTAAGGGTATGGAAGTTCATGCGATTGGTATGAAGCACATCATTGCCCTGCACCCCGGAGATCAATACACTCAGGTCAAAATTCTTATAGCTGAAGTTAGTAGTGAACCCCCAGTTGAAATCAGGATTCACATCTCCTATCTGCTCGCGGTCCAGGTCATTCAGCTGTTTGTCGTCATTAAGGTCCTTATACCTTGTCTGCCCCACCTTTGCATCCAGCTGCACGGCTTTGAAAGCATCCACTTCTGCCTGGTTCTGAAAAATACCATCTTCCACAAATCCCCATACTGTACCAATAGGTAAACCCACTTTTTGAATGAAAGGCCGTGCATCGAGTCCGTAGCCTGCTCCTAACCTGTCTGCAAATTGTTCCTGCAACTCGCCGAGGTCTGTGATCTCATTGCGGTTGAAAGAGATGTTACCCGCCACATTCCATTTGAAGTCGCCGGTAAAGATATTGCTACCCAGTTCCAGCTCTATTCCTTTGTTCGTTACATTACCGGAGTTCACCGTTACCGTGTTATAACCGGTGGAAGGTGGCTGTGTGATCTGTTGCAGCAGATCTCTTGTTTTACGTTGATAAAGGTTCACAGAGAAATTGAACCGGTCGTGGAAAGCGGCATCCAGGCCAAAATTATATTGAGAAGTAGTTTCCCATTTCAGGTCTTTGTTAGGCAGTGTGGTTTCATCCACAGCAGCGATCACCGCATTGTTCATGTTGGCGATAACACCGGATAATTTTGCACGCACACTATAGGGAGACACTGCCTGGTTACCGGATTCACCATAACTGGCGCGGAGTTTCAGGTCTGAGAATATATTCGTTTCTTTTATGAAAGGCTCTTCACTTAAGCGCCATGCAAGCGCTACAGAAGAGAAGCCCTGCCACTTCTTCGCCAGGCGGGATGAACCGTCTGACCGGAAAGTATAGGTGAACAGGTATTTATCTGCATAACTGTAATTAGCGCGGGCAATAAAAGAAGCCAGTTGCCATTGCGATCTGCCCGTTAAGGTAGGTGCTGTGGAAAGACCAGAGAACAGATCATTATATCCCAGCTTATCATCTGCAAAATCACGTGTTTCAGAAGTACGGTAACGGCTGGTGCTTTTCTCATAAGAGAAACCACCCAGGAAGTCGAAGCGGTGTTTGCCGATCTCCTGCCTGTACGTGAGCAGGTTTTCCGTGAGCAGGCTGTAATAGCTGCTGTTGCTCACAATGGCTTTACCATTGGTAGCGCGGCCTTCATTCACCGTACGCGGAAAGTAGGTTTCATTTAACTGTTCAAAATAGTTGGCGCCGAGGCGGGTTTGGAACATCAGTCCTTTTACAATATCCACATACGCGTTGAAGCCGCCAAAACCGGAAGTAATGGTTTGCAGGCTTTTCACTTCATCTGTATAACGCAGCGGACTGGCGCCGAAGCGGTCAAACATATCCTGCGATACTTCCCGGTTGGTGAGATAATCTATCTTCTCAATATCCCCATTGGTATTCCTCCTGTAATATGGAATAGGGGAATAATTCAGGGCAGACCTTACAATACCACCTTCCTGGCCGGAAGTAGTAGCAGCCGTACGCACCAGTGCATTGGTGGAACGGGATACGGAAAGATTGGTAGATGTTTTCACCCGATCATTCACCTGGTTATCCAGGTTCAGCCGAAGGCCGCCGCGTTTGAACAGGGAACCTTTGATAGCCCCTTCCTGCGCCAGGTAATTACCCATCACCGCATATGTGTTCTTCTCCGAACCACCGGAAACACCCAGTTCATAATCCTGCAAATAAGCATTGCGATAAATAACATCCTGCCAGTTCACGCCTTCTCCGAAATTCTCCCGCACCTGGTCCGGCGTAAGCTTTCCATTAGTACCGCTATAAGGCAGATCGCCTGGTGCAAACCCTGCATTCGTGTATGCCTCATTGAGATACTGTGCATATTCATAGGCATTGAGCATGTCTATTTTTTTGGTAACTGTAGCAAAACCCTGTGAGGTGTTGAACGTGATCTTACCTTTTCCTGACTTGCCTTTTTTAGTGGTGATCAACACCACTCCATTAGCACCACGGGAACCATAGATAGCAGTGGCAGAAGCATCTTTCAACACTTCAATGGATTCAATATCCCCGGGAGAAATAGTAGACAGCGCATTGGTATTGGAACGCATGATGTGATTCTCTTCCCTTGGGCCGGCCTCTTTTAAAGAAGCCCTTGCATTGGCAACAGGCACACCATCTATCACATACAATGGTTCTGTACCACCCAATAAGGAACTGGTACCGCGTATCTGTATACTAATACCGCCCCCGGGCGCTGCATCGTTCTGTGTAACAGCTACACCTGCCAGACGGCCTTGCAAGCCCTGTTCCAATGAGTTAACAGCAGATTTACTCAGCTGATCTCCTTTGATGGAAGCAACTGTTCCTGTCAGGTCCCGCTTCCGCACCACACCATAACCGATCACTACCACATCTGTAAGATTGGTAGCGGCATTCTTTAAAGTAATGTTGATGGAGCTGCGTTGCTGTACGGCGATCTCCTGTGTTTCATAACCAGTAAAAGTAAACACCAGTATAGCACCGTCCGGTACGGCCAGGGAATAATTCCCCTTAGCATCTGTTACAGTAGCAGCAGTGGCATTCTTAACACGAATGGTAGCACCTGGAAGCGCACCGTTGGCTTCATCCTTCACTGTACCTGAAACAACTCTCTGCTGGGCGAATAGGGAGGTTCCCAGCAGCAACAGGAAAATGCTGAAAATAGAACCGTGGAGTAGAAATTTCATAACGAGAATTATTTAACGAAGAATAATGAACCAAATCTAAATTTAAATAAGATGCACTTATAGTACTTTCTTATCTCTTAATTGTCAAATTCAGACAGCGAAAATTACACACCCTCCAAAACCCTCTATTTACAGGTATTTATAAAAAATTAGCCACAAAAACACACTTAGTACTTTTTTATCCATTAATTTCGAATAATTGAATGAGCGTTATGAAAAATGATATCTTCCGGGAGATCACCCCCCTTACGCAGCACGACTGCTTCATGATCTTTTCCCGCACCAAAAGCAAGTTCGACTTCCCGCTTCATTACCATGAGGAACTGGAACTGAACCTCATAATAAATGCTCCCGGCGCGCAGCGCATTGTAGGAGATCACATTGATACGATCACTGATCTTGAACTGGTATTGGTGGGACCGAACCTGAACCATGGCTGGTTCACGCATGAATGCAAAAGCAAGGAGATCACAGAGGTGACCATCCAGTTCCATAAAGACCTGATAGATGAAAAGCTGCTGCGCAAGAACCAGCTTCGTTTTATGCGGAGCATGTTTGAAGGCGCCGCCAACGGCATCCTCTTTTCCCCCGAAACCATCAAACAGCTAAGCCCCCGTTTACTTACACTGAACCAGAAGAACGGGTTTGATTCTGTACTGGAGCTAATGTCTATCCTGCATGATCTTTCCCTCTCCCGGAACATGCGTACCTTATCTGACAGCTCTTTCCAGAAAGGACTGGTGAACTACAACAGCAGGCGCATAGAAAAGGCTTTTGAATACATGAATAATAACTACGACAAGGAAGTGAACCTGGGAGATATCGCCAAACTTACCAACATGACGGAAGTATCCTTCAGTCGCTTCATCAAGAAATGCACAGGCGTTAGTTTCATAGATAGCCTGAATGAAATAAGACTGGGGCATGCCTGCCGGATGCTGGTAAATACCCGCTACTCTGTTTCAGAGATCTCTTACAAATGCGGCTTCCATAATATCTCTAACTTCAACCGCATCTTTAAAAAGAAAAAAGGCTGTACGCCCAAAGGATTCAGGGAAAGTCTTTCTGGTACAAGAACATTTATATAAATGAAAAACATTCCTATAAGGGATATCACAAGCTTCAGCATACGGGATATTAAAGAGCTGGACATGGTACAGGCCTTGCACCGGCACGACTTCTATTACATGCTGGCTTTGAAAAAAGGAAAAGGTGAGCATGCAATAGATTTCATATCGTATGAAGTGGCCGATAATATGGTTTTCTTCCTGCGTCCCGGGCAGGTGCATCAGCTCACCATGAAAGCAGGCAGTACGGGATACCTGATGTCGTTTAAAAATGATTTCTATTATTCTCCGCTGTTGCGTAAAGCCAGCCTTTACCATACCGGTACCCAGCAATTATTTTCTATACTGACGGCTATACTCCGGGAGTACACGGATAAACAGGAAGCGTACCAAAAAGTTATCCAGGCCAACCTGGATATTTTCTTTATCGAATTGATGCGGCAGCATAGCCAGAGTGCTACCAATAACACTTATGCTCAGGAGCGCCTGGAGGAATTTTTAGAACTTTTAGAAACGCAGATCACTCATCACAAGCAAGTATCTCAATATGCAGATATGCTGCATCTTTCCCCCTATCAATTAAATGCTATCACAAAGGCAACGCTGGGTAAAACCTGTTCCACACTTATTAATGAACATATTATCCTGGAGGCGAAGCGATATCTTCTTGCAACAGCTGACCAGGTGAATCAAATAGCATGGCACCTGGGGTACATCGACGTTTCTTACTTTATCAGGCTCTTCAAAAAGCATACGGGGCATTCACCGGAGGCTTTCCGGCATCATTTCAGTAAAGTCCTGTAAAACTGGGCCTTTGTCCTATTTCCCGGAGGTTATGGTCTTTACCTTTGAACCATGCAACAAAAATGGGACGAAAGATACAAGGAACAGGAATTTGCTTACGGCAAAGAACCTAATCTGTTTTTTAAAGAATGGCTGGCAAAATTTTCGCCTGGGGCTATATTGATGCCTGCTGATGGAGAAGGGCGGAATGGTGTATTTGCAGCGCAGCTTGGATGGAAGGTGACTTCATTTGATCTGAGTGTTGAAGGGCAGGCAAAGGCGTTACAACTTGCGCGGGATAAACATGTTACACTCTCGTATATTGTCGGAGATCTGGAACATCTTCATTTTGAAAACGAAACATTCGATGCTATCGGGCTTATCTATGCGCATTTTTCAGGCGACAAGAAGGCTGACTTCCACAAGCAATTAGATAACTATCTCAAACCTGGCGGTATCATTATTTTTGAGGCTTTCAGTAAAAGCCATCTGGCTGCCTATGGGCCGAAGGAGATGGATATGCTGTATTCCAAAGAAGAAATAATGGTTGATTTTGGGAATTATGAAGTGTTGGTGTTGGCAGAAGAAGAGATTCTTTTAGATGAAGGAAAGTATCATATTGGGAAGGGGTCTGTGATTAGATTTATTGGGAAGAAGAAGAGCCCTATGGCCTAGAGGGTGGTTTTTCTTTTTATATAGAAAAGCCATTGAGCAAAGGGTTTTATTAAAACGAGATAGGAGGTTTTTAAAAGCCGCTAACACAGAAAAGCCATCAGGCAAGAGGTTTTATTAAAATGAGAGAGGAGGTTTTTAAAAGCCGCTAACACAGAAAAGCCATCAGGCAAGAGGTTTTATTAAAATGAGCGAAGCTTTTTAAAAGTCTTTTACATAGAAAAGCCATCAGGCAAAGATCTTATTAAAAAGAGAAAGGCTTTTTTAAAGCCTTTCTCATAGAAATGCCATCAGGCAAAAGATTCTCTTAAAAATAAAAAGGGCTCCTGCTATAAAAAAGAAAAGCCCCCCTCGTTGCCGGGGGGGCTCTTTCTTAGTAAGAAAAACATCCTACGGTTTAATCACCACCAAAGCAGGATTATACAATTTCTTATGCACATCATAAAAAGACGCCACAGGATTCTTGATCACTTTGCGGTCATAGGTCATCAGGCCGTTGATCTCTACTTCTACGTCTGTGGTCTGTGTGTATACGGCGGCGGAAAGCCCTATGCGGATCAACTCTTCCAGGCGGTCCATGAAGGTGCTGTATCTTTTGAATAATTCTTCCGGTGTTTTGAAGCTTTGGTAACCCCAGTTATCTTTCTGCTGCCATACATGACCTTCTACGGGTAATCCCAATCCTCCGAACTCACCCAGCACAATGGCTTGTTTGAAGCCATAGAGATCTGGTTGCGGCATAGCAGGTTCAGGGTAATTGTGCAGGTCTATGATATGACCGGTGAGGTGAAAGTTACCACCACTGGCACTGTTCACGAGGCGGGAAGGATCTTTCTTCATCGTCCATTCCGTGATCTCCTGGGTTTTGAATTGCCCCCATGCTTCGTTGAAAGGCACCCAAACTACGATGGAAGGAACGTTATGCAAAGCATCCATGATCACATTCCATTCTTCGCGGTAAGCTCTTTCAGATTCATTGCTGCGTTTCTGATCTGTAGCACGGCCAACAATGCCAGGCCTTTGTTCCCAACGATTACCGAGGTCTCCGCTGGGCATATCCTGCCAAACGAGCATACCCAGTTTATCACAATGATAATACCAGCGGGCAGGTTCTACTTTGATGTGTTTGCGGATCATGTTGAAGCCCATCTCCTTTGTTTTCTCCACATCAAATTTCAGCGCTTCATCTGTGGGTGCAGTATACAAACCATCAGGCCACCATCCCTGGTCCAGCGGACCGTATTGGAACACGAACTTGTTGTTGAGCAACATGCGCAGAATGCCTTTATCGTCTTTGCCAATGGAAATTTTACGCATCGCGAAATAGCTTTGCACTTCATCCACCGGTTTCTCTTTTCTTATAATAGCATAACGCAGGTCATAGAGGAAAGGCTCTTCCGGAGACCATAATTTTGCACTCGGTATTTTCAGTACCGCGGTAGCACCGGGGTCTACTTCCTGCTCAGAGATCATGTTTGTTCCATCCCATGCAGAGATCCGGACTTTATCGCCGGGAACAGGATTCACCACCGTGGTCACTACGGTGAGCGTTTGCTGATCCACATCCGGTGTTTGTATTACTTTAGCGAGATAAGTGGTAGCCACAGATTCCAGCCAAACTGTTTGCCAGATACCGGTTACAGGTGTATACCAGATACCTTCCGGTTTGCGCACCTGTTTACCTCTTGGCTGCGGGCCCTGATCTGTAGGGTCCCATACGCGTACGACCATCTCCTGTGGTCCTTTACCTTTTTTCAGGAAGCCCGTGATATCAAAGGAGAAGGGATCGAAACCACCACGATGGCTGCCTACTTCCTGCCCGTTGATGAACAGGGTCATCTGCCAGTCTACCGCACCAAAATGCAGCAGTGTTCTGTTCCCTTTTTTGAAAGCAGGTAAAGTGAAGGAATTATGATACCAGAGCAGGCTATCCTTTCCAACTGTTTTTCCTACGCCGGACATTGCGGACTCAATAGCAAAAGGTACCAGGATCTTTCCCTGGTAAGCGGCCGGCAGTGATGCGCTTCTGGGCGTGATCACATAATTCCATAAGCCGTTGAGGTTCTTCCAGCTATCCCTTACAAACTGTGGCCTGGGATATTCCGACAGCACTGAATCAGGTGTAACTTTCTCACTCCAGGGAGTAGTGATCTTTCCCGGTACTACTTTCCAATCCTGTGCCTGCGCGAAGGAAGAGATCAATAATAAAGTGAACAGTTTTTTCATGTAGTGTATAATTTATCTATAGTTCTAAATTGCGGTATGCGATGAAATGTCAGGTAATTCGCTTCATGATAACTCTTTGCATCAAAAGCAGTGCGGGATAAAAACACCAGGTCTTCTCCGTCGAACTGCCAGTCCACATAACCAAAGCCATGCTTTTCATGGTCTGTATGCTGCAATACGATGGACCTCACTTCCCAGTGCAACAGGTCAGGAGAACAACACAACGCCTGTGTATTCCGTACCCTGTCCAGCTGAATGATCTGCCTGTATGCCGGTGGTACATAGTTGGCAATGGTCCAGTACAATTGAGAAACAGCATCATAGCGGATGCTGAATTTCTTACTGCCACCGGGGAAGGGAATGAACCTGTCGAAAGCAGCGGTGCTGCCATCTTCACTGATCTTCACAATAGCGGCCTGTTCGTTCTCTTTATCTTCCGGCCGGTGTACGCGGAGCATATTCCATACTTCTCCTTCTTTGGAAATCACGGCATTTCCTTCCAGCCAACCGGTATCGTCCAGCAGGTGATTGGAGTGCGTCCAGCTGGAAGCTTTGAGCAGGTCTGCATGTTCATCTGCGCTGAATACGCAGGCGCCCATCATGGCGGCCCATTGTTCAGCGGGACCGGTAGCTACTTCCACGCCGCGCCATAACCTTCCTTTATGAAGTGTTACCGGTACCGGCGCTGTATGGAACCTTCCTTCGCGGATCAGGTGCCTGTCCGTCCAGGAGCTGCCATGATCAGTGGATTTACGGATCACCAGGTTGCCATAGTGTTTATCCGTTCCCATGATATAGAGCGCGCCGCGGTGCACAAAGAGGTTGGACCAGAATTGGCCTTTGAGTTCTGCCGTTTGCGTCCAGCTGGCACCCTGATCTGAAGAGCGGTAGACTTTTGCCACCGGTGTTTCATATTCCGCGGAAGCAGGCCCAAAAAGATCGTGGGACGCTACATAATCCCCGCCAGGTAATATACAGATCGAAGGAGAGCCAATATAATGGCCCAATGAGGACGGACTATGGAATACTATTACACCCGGAGGATTCATCGGCCGGGAAAATAATAATTTATAAAACAATTTTCATCTTTATATCTTTAATGGTATTAAAACCACGTTGTTCATGATGAAAAAACTCTTTGTTTCCGTCGTACTCCTTTTTAGCACCGTGTTTGCTTTTGCACAAACCAAAAACCTGTTCAACGGCAAGGACCTCACCGGCTGGCATATAGATGTGCCTGCTATGGATAAGGATTCAAGTGTTAAAACACCTTTCATTGTACGGAATGGCTACTTAGTTAGTCTTGCTAAACCACAGGGCCATATTATAACAGATGCAGTATATCAAAACTACCGGCTGGAGGTAGAATACCGTTTTCCTGCCAAACCGGGTAACTGTGGTGTGCTGGTGCATGCTTCCACACCGCGGGTGCTGTATGCCATGTTCCCTAAATCCATAGAATGCCAGTTAATGCATGACAATGCGGGGGATTTCTGGTGCATTGGTGAAGATATTGCCGTACCGGATATGGAAACGCGCCGCGGGCCTAAAGAAAAATGGGGTGCAGTAGATGGTAAAGAGAGAAGGATCAAGAACCTCACAGATAGTTCCGAGAAACCATTGGGTGAATGGAATACTATGAAAATAGAGTGTGTAGGGAATGTGGTGAAAATATGGGTGAATGGAGATGTGGTGAATGAAGGATCTGGTTGTACTGCTACGAAAGGTAATGTGGCTTTACAGGCTGAGGGTTCTGAAGTGGAGTTCCGTAAAGTGGCTTTAACGCCGATAAAGAAGATCACAAAGTAAGAAGAGCATAAAACAGGCGGCTCCGTAAAGCGGCCTTATCCCAAACCTGCAGACTTAACTCCTCTAAACCCCCTCTAAACCCCGGACGCCTTCTACTCGTCCATCCCATCATTATTACCTGTTTTGCTGCTGTTTGCCACCATCGCAGTGATCGTACTGATCTCTTCCTTCGTAAAATAACGCCACTTTCCTACCGGCAGGTCTTTCAAACCAATATTCATGATACGGATACGGCGAAGTGCTTCCACATTATACCCAAGCGCTTCGCACATCCGCCTGATCTGGCGGTTGAGGCCCTGGGTAAGGATGATCCGGAAGCGATGTGTACCTTCCTGCTGTACAAAGCACTTTTGTGTATATCCGCCCAAAATCTTTACGCCGTTGCGCATAGCCTTTATAAACTCCAGGTTCACAGGCTTATCTACGGTAACAAAGTATTCTTTCTCATGCTGATTGCCCGCCCTTAAGATCTTGTTCACAATATCCCCGTCGTTGGTGAGGAAGATGAGTCCTTCGGATAATTTATCCAGCCGGCCAATGGGAAAGATGCGGGAAGGGAAATTGATGTAATCGATGATATTGGACTTATCCTTGGTATCTGTTGTGCAGGTGATACCCTTGGGCTTGTTCAGCGCAATATAAGTATGGGTAGCCGTTTTCTTTTTCTTCAGGGGCTCACCGTCTATTTCCACTACATCTCCTGCCTCCACACGGTTTCCTTTGGAAGCAATGTTGTCATTGATCGTTACACGGCCTTGCTCAATGTACTTATCCGCTTCTCTCCTGCTGCAAAAACCGGTATCGCTGATGTATTTGTTTACACTTTTGTCCATTTCGCTGCAAAATTACTTAAACCCTTTTTAAGAATTAAATACTATTAAATTCTAATACAAATTACGTATTTTGCCACAGTGCCAACGTATTACATCCTTTTACCGTTTATTTATTTGCTCTCCTGGATACCTTTTCCCTTGTTCTACGGGGTATCAGATTTTATGTTCGTGATGGTTTATCATGTTTTCGGCTACCGGAAAAAGGTGGTGGGAGAGAATCTGCGCAATGCTTTTCCTGAAAAATCCGAAAAGGAGATCAAGACAATAATGCGACGGTTTTACCGTTCTTTCTGTGACACATTGCTGGAAACTTTCAAAACACTGACGATTTCCGGGCAATCCGCCATTAAAAGATGCAAACTCACGCCAGAGGCGTTACAGTTGTTTAACCGCTACGCGGATGAAAACAAGAGCATCATTATCGTTATGGGGCATCTTGGCAACTGGGAATGGGCAGGCAATACCTTCAGCCTGCAATGCCGCCACCATCTTTATGTAGTTTATCATCCGCTGTCCAACAAGTATTTCAACGGCCTTATTTACAGGATGCGTACCCGTTTTGGTACCGGTCTTATTGCCATGAAAGACACCTTCCGGGAGATGGTACAGCACAGAGCGGAGTTAGATGCCACCGCTTTCATTGCAGACCAAACGCCGGCGCCTGATAACGCATTCTGGCTCACTTTCCTCAACCAGAATACCCCGGTGTTCCAGGGAACGGAAAAGATAGCCCGCAAGATGAATTACCCTGTAGTATATACAAGAGTGGAGCGGGTAAAACGGGGATATTACGAGATATCTGCGCAAACGCTGTTTGAAGAACCAGGGAAAACAACAGATGGAGAAATAACGATGGCGCATACACGCGCTTTGGAACAAGATATTATCCGCCAGCCGGAAAGCTGGTTATGGAGCCACCGGAGATGGAAACACAAACGCCCGGTCACCAATTTAGCGATCACTAAATAGTTATATAGTCTACAACTGTCTAAAATGCGAACTGGAAAACAACTGATCCTGGCAACAAAGCCGTTTGCCCAGGATGTGACATGGAAAAGCTGGTATTACACAATTACAACTGCGATCATCCTGGTGGGTCTTCTCACCGCTATTTACTTTAACGATGCACTGCCTGTTCTGCGCATTGCCTGCAGCATCCTGTGCGGACTGGTCATCGTAAGGATGTTCGTGATCTATCACGACCATCAACACCATGCTATATTAAACAAGTCTGTACCTGCTAATATCCTCTTTACACTCTTTGGTATTTTTGTGCTGGCGCCTACCAGCATCTGGAAACGTTCACATGATCATCATCATAACCATAATTCAAAACTATTCAGTGCCAGCATAGGATCTTATCCTATTATGACGAAACAGAAATTCGATGAATCCACCCCGGCAGAGCAACGGTCTTACCTCGCGATAAGGCATCCCCTCACGATCCTGTTCGGCTACCTCACCATGTTCGTGTACGGCATGTGTATCCGTTCTTTCCTCAGCAACCCGCTAAAACACTGGGACTCTATATTAGCCCTCGTTTTGCATATAGGTGTTGGTGTATTCCTCTTTCTCAACCTCGGCTGGGCAGGCTGGTTCTTAGTGCAGTTCCTCCCCTTCTTCATCGCCATGGCCATTGGCTCTTATCTCTTTTATGCACAGCATAATTTCCCCAGTGTTACTTTCACTGATAAAGAAGGCTGGTGCCATGATAATGCAGCGATGGCTTCTTCCAGTTATATGCTCATGAGCCCTTTCTGGAAATGGGTGACCGGAAACATCGGTTATCATCATATTCATCACCTGAATTCACGCGTGCCTTTTTACCGGTTACCGGAGGCCATGGAGAATATCCCTGAGCTGCAAGAGGCTAAGACCACTTCCCTCCATCCTATGGAGATCTGGGCCTGCCTGAAATTGAAAATATGGCACCCGGAAAGGAATGAAATGATCCCCTTATATCTTAACAATACCACTAAAACAAAACCTGTAATTGTAAAATAAAAAAAGGCTCCCATCAACCGGGAGCCTTTTTTGTTTAGTCCGTGATCTTATCCAACGGAGGAACATTTTTTTCGTACCCCACATATCCCTTGTTCTGATTGATCACCCCATAGGCGTTAGCAGCAATGGGATTAGATGGAATGGGCCACAATACATGAAAGGCGCTCATCGTATATTTATCTCCGTGATTGGTTACAATACCTGTTCTGTAAAAAACATTCTTCTCTATTATACGGTCATAAAAGAAATTGCTTTCAGAGAAATTGGCCATGTTGTAAGTTTTACCGTTGTAGGCTGGTTTCCCGGTTTTGGCGAACAGGAAAGCAATACGTGTTAATTCTGTTTTACGCGGTTCTTCAAAATATAATTCCCTGGCCCTTTCATCCAGTATGATACCAATGTTCACGTCTGCAGCACTAATACCTGTGCAGCCTGCGCGGGTTCTTACCGCATTGATATCATTGGCTGCACTCCCCAGGTCGTCTTTCCAGTAATAGGCTTCGGCTCTCAACAGATAAGTTTCTGCCAGCCGGAAAATATACCAGTCTGTATGGCCACCCTGCATGGGAGAATTCTCTGTATCAGGGATAAAGATCTTATAGTGCGGCCATCCGAACCAGCAGCGGATCGTATCTGTACATAACAGGCCACCATTGGCATTCCTTAATTGTAAAGGTTTCAGGTAATACGGATCATTGGTTGTATTCAATCCCGGATCATTATACACCAGGTCTTCCATATTCATCCAGTTACCGGGTGCATGCCGGAGGTCTTTAGGATCTGTCCAGATATCATAATTGCTGTAAGGTGTAGGCCTGCATCTGCCAATGCCCCTGCCGTATAAGTTACTCAGCACAACTGGTACGCTGGTATTGTCGTTCGTACCTTTTTTACCACTGGGTGTGTTGATGTTCGTTCCCCATAATGGTACTGCCTGGCGCATGATGCGCATGCCGCCATCAAAACCACCATCACCAAAACGGTCTATCACCATAAAGATGCCTTCTTTGTTTTCACCCAGCGATTTATTCTCCGGGCGGTGCAGATCCCAGATCACATTCTTTTTGGTAGTGCCGAAAGGTACTTTCATCAGGCTGTAAGCCCCGCCATTGATCAATGCATTGGCAGATTCAATAGCGTCATCAAATTTACCCAGTGCCAGGTTTACTTTCGTAAGCAGATGTAATACCGCTCCTTTCGTTACCTCTCCCCTTGCTACGTTATCAGACAACCACCCTTTGGCAGAGTCCAGGTCTTTCTTGATATATTCCAGGATCACTTCTCTCTTCGTAGAACCATAATCCAGTTTGGGTTCCAGTGTTTCCTTCATGATAGCCGGTACATCCCCAAACTGCTGTGTGAGGCGGTAATAGCGCATGGCGCGATGGAAATAGGCTGAGCCCAGGATCGCATTCCTTTCTTCACGATTGGCATAGGTGGCATTATCTATGCGGCCTATCACCGTGTTGGCATATTTGATACCCAGGTAACCTTCACTGTAATAGAAATAGATCCGCGCACGGTCTGCATTATTCAGATTAGCGCCGTCCGGTGTGATCAGCAGGTTGAGGTCCTGCGGTGGGCCGGATTTATCTGTTACACCTTCCACGGTTACTTCAGAGAACAGCATCTCCGTGAGGATGGGCGGATTATCTCCATAATATTCTATCCGCGCATTGCGGGCGCATGATACCAGTGCTGCGCGCATGGCGGCAGCATCCACATACGTTTCGTCCGGGTCATATGTGGAGAGTTGTTTCGGCTTTAACCAGTCTTTACCACAACTAACAGTGAGTGCGGCGAGTGCTACCAATAATATTGTTGAACGCATAACGGATTTTTTAAAGAGTAATGTTGATGCCAAAAGAATAATTACGTACCGGAGGATTGTTATCGCCGTAAATGTATTCGGCATCCCAGAACGTCCAGTCTGGCTGATATACACCTATATTGTTCACGTTCCCGTAGATCTTCACCCCATCCAGGCCTATCCTGTTGGCGGCCTTTACTGGCAATGTATAACCCAGTGAAATAGTGCTCAGGCGCACAAAGGAAGTTTTGCGGTATACATCAAATGTGGCGCTGCCATTACTGGAAAAGAGACGTGCATAATCATTTGTAGGATTCTCAGGCGTCCAGTAAGGTAATTGATAGGAGTTCTGACGATCTATAAAACCAGAGTTGTTCTTGGCGAGACTGTAAGGTCCCATGCTGCCCCAGTTGGAGTAGAACATGAAAGAGAAATCAAAGTTCCTGTAGGAAAAATCATTCCTTAAGGTCCATTGAAAACGCGGAGACCTGTAACCCAGGAACTGGCGGTCTGCATCAGAGAACTTGCCATCCTTGTTTACATCTTCCAGTTTAAAGTCGCCGGGTTTAACACCAAATTTGGCAGCTTCTGCCGCTTCGGCCACCTGCCATACACCCAACACTTTCAGGTCCCAGATAGCATCCAGGTCATGCCCTATGAACCATCTGTTGGCAACGTCATCCCTTTCTTCCCGGCCGATCACTTTGCCGGAAGCATCTTTGATATCCACTTCACCATACAGGTGTTTGATCTTATTCCTGTTCAATGTAAAGTTCAGGTTAGTGCTCCATTTGAAACCATTGCGGCGGATATTGGCACTATTCAGGCTGAGCTCAAATCCTTTGTTCTCCACTTCTCCCAGGTTATCCATTACCTGCAGGAAGCCGCTATGAATGGGCAAGCCGCGAAGGATGAGCAGGTCTGTGGTAGACTTTTTATATACATCGATAGAACCGCTCAAAACGTCCCTGAAGATGCTGAAATCAAGGCCTACGTTGTAGGAAGTACTCTTCTCCCATTTCAGGTTGGGGTTCTGCAAACGGCCTACATACAACTGGGAAACGAGTACCATCTGGCCGTTCTGCTGTATGTACTGGTACTTACCGGAAGTAAGGTCAGAAAGGGCCAGGTATCGGCCGATATCCCGGTTACCATTCACACCCCAGGAAAGACGCAGTTTGCCATAATCCAGCCAGGCGAGATCCACAAATTTTTCTTTAGAGAACACCCAGCTCAATGCAACTGCAGGGAAATCAGCCCTTGGGTTGCGCTGGCCGAAAGCGGAGTAACCATCCCGGCGGATAGAAGCTGTTAACAGGTATTTGCCACGGAAACCATAGTTCAGGCGCGCCATCAATGCATCACCTGTACTCACAGAATCGAAACTTTGTATCACCGGTTTAATACCGGAACCAATGTTATGCCAGCTTAAATTATCATTGGGATCAAATCCTTCATTGTCCATCTGGTTGCGCCAGGACTGGAATTTTTCTGCATTAAAAAGGAATGTAGCATCAAATTCATGATCACCAAAAGTTTTGTTCCATCTCAATAAATTATCGATCTGCCAGTTGTAGATGGTCATCTGCCTTCTCGTGGCGATGCCTTTACGCGCAGCATACCGGAAGTCTTTTGCAGAGATCCCATTGAAGTAGCGGTTGAAATCAAAGTTGGGTGAGAAGTTGCTCTGGTAAGAAAAACCCCAGGGCAGGTCTCCTTTCAGGTAGAGAGAACCAAAGAGTGTATTGGTTTTATCCATCCGGTTGGTGTAGGTATTATCCAGGAAAGGATTGGTATTATTTCCCACATCATCATTCGGACTATCGCGCAGCGTTTTGCCGTCGTCCTTGTATTTTTCACCGTAGGGAGAAGCGTTCACCATCTGCCCCCAGGCAACAGGCACCTGGCTTTCGTCCCGGTCTGCAAACTGCATATTGATGCCCACGCTCATGAACTTTGCGGCCTTTGCTTCCAGGTTGATGCGGGTACGGAAGGTTTTGAACTTATCGCCTACTATCACACCTTCATTGTTCACATAACCGGCAGAGATGTAATAAGAGATATCTTCTTTTTTGCCGGAAATACTCACGGTATGATCCTGCCGGAAAGCGTGATGGAACATCTGGTTGTACCAGTTGGTGGTTTTGCCGGCTTTATAATTCCTTACTTCTACCGGTAGTATTTTCAAACGGTTCAGCCATATATCTACGGGATCGCCCTGTGAGTTATCATATGCCTTCCATTGGTCCACCGTAATATTGGAAGGTAATGTACGCGGGTCATTGAACTGATAAGGTTTCGCATTGGCATTCACACTGTACATCACATCTGTTCTCCATTTCACAAAACCGGGACCATCATACAGCGGCTCATCCATGGATAAAGTAGTGACCCCTATATTACTGTTGAAAGTGATGGTAGGTTTTGAACGGTTCCCTCTTTTTGTATTGATCAGCAATACGCCTTTCGCAGATTTGGCGCCGTATACCGCTGCCGCACTTGCATCTTTCAATACATCGATGGTCTGGATATCATTGGGGTTGATATCGCTTAACTGGCCGGGATAGATCACTCCGTCCAGTACGATCAGCGGCGTTGTGCCTGCATTAATGGAAGATTTACCCCTGATGGTGAGGTCTCCCCCGCCTTTGGCAGTATTGGAAGAGGTTACGTTGAGGCCGGGTACATTGGCCCTGAGCAGGTCCTGCACGCTGGCCGGATTCTCGTTTTCCAGCTGTGTGGCTTTTACCTGTGCCACTGCGCCGGTTACATCACTTTTCTTCCGGGTGCCATACCCTACCACTACCAGCTGATCCAATTCGGTAGTGTTATCCTGCAGTATAACATTGTAGGAAGTAGCGGAGCCCGTGGTTAATTTCTGTGTCTGGAAGCCGATAAAGGAGAAGACCAGCACCGCATTTTCTGGTGCATTTATTTTAAAGCGCCCTTCATTATCAGAAGTGGTACCTGTTGTGGTTCCCTGTATAACAACGGTAACACCGGGAACAGGTCTGCCGGTTTTGTCTTTAATATTACCATTAACTGCTCTGGAAACTGTTTGGGCAAAGGTAGTAACGCAGGGGAGCATAAACATCATTGCGAATGCGCAACAAGCTATTATCAGCCTGTTCCTGATGCTAATCGTCATGTTGGATCAGTTTAGTTTGATTTAGAAATTGGTATTTTTCTGTACGGTGGAATTATTGTTGTTAGGTCCTCTTATTAACGCGAAATTCTACAACCAATATACCAATTGCAATCGATTCTAGTTCCCAGCCAGACCGCGCAAAACCTATTACAACGATTGAAATGGTTTATTACAACGTTTTCTTTATTTCGGGATTATTTTAGTATTATGGAGTGATAAACGCTTTTTCCATGAAAAGAGGAGTAACCATAAAGGATATAGCCAAAAAATTAAACATGTCTGTATCCACGGTTTCAAAGGCCTTAAATAATGATGCCACCATCAGTATTTATACCAGTGAACGGGTGAAGAAGCTGGCAAAGGAACTTAACTACATTCCAAACGAAGCGGCGAGGCACTTTAAACTCAACAAAACTTTTACAATAGGGCTGATCATTCCGGACCTGCTGGACCAATATTATGTATTGGCCATTAACGGTGTGGAAGAGGAAGCGGAAAAGAAGGATTACAATGTGATCCTTTCGCAATCTCATGAGGATGCCCAGAAGGAAGAAAAGATAGTAGATGTGATGATCCGCAACCGTGTGGATGGCGTGATCGTTTCTGTGACCAAGAACACCGTGGATATGCAGCCCTTTCAGAAATTCCTGTCCATGGGCATCCCGGTGGTTTGCATAGGCCGTGAGCCAAAGGGTGTGGTGTTCGACTATGTGTCGTCCAACAACGAGGAGGGTGCACTGGAGGCTACCCAATTCCTGATAGACCGGGGGCATACCCGCATTGCGCATATCATGGGGCCGGAGTCCATGCGTACCAGCCAGGCACGTTTTACGGGCTACAAGCAGGCGCTTACCAGGAACAATCTTCCTTTTGATACCAGCCTGGTGCAGGAGGTGGACCTTACGCCGGAATCCACTTTCCAGGCCATGCGGTTACTGATGGAACAGGCGGCTCCGCCTACGGCTATTTTTACTTTCAAGAATTACATCACCATCCAGGCGATCGACTTTTTAAAGAGTCATTACCCGGATAAAGTGGATATCATTGAATTTACGGGATTCGGTAACCTGCCACTGCTGCAGCACCTGGATCACCGGCCGCTGGCCGCTATTGAAGAAAGTTCTTTTGAAATGGGCTGTGAAGCGGCACGCATCCTTTTTGAACGCATGGATGAGGAGAACACGGAAGAGCCGGTCACCTATATCAAAAAGCAGTTCCCCTGCAAGCTGGTAATTTATTAAATGTTTGTTAATATTAATATCTGATGCCCCGGATCTGGTATAAAATCAGAAATTTTATGGAATAGGCTTGTTTCTTTCATCATGAATTAAACCAATATCGAAACAAGTAGTCACCTTGAAAAAAAGCTTATCCCTCCTTTTCACTACATTGTTTGTTTTGTGCAGCTCAGGCGTGTATGCACAAAACAATAACCGCGTTAATGGCTATGTGGCTGACACCGGAAAAATTCCCATTAAAGATGCTAACGTAATGCTGACCGGAGATAAAGACACACTCCATACCACTACCGATGAGGAAGGATATTTCAGTTTCACAAAAGTAAAAGGCGAATCATTTTCACTAAAGATCAGCACTACCGGGTACCAGGACTTTAAGGACAATTATTCCTTTAGCGAGAAAAAAGTGTTGAAGATCAGGCACATTCAACTGAAACCGGATGTTCACCTGCTCAAAGAGGTGGTAATAAAGGGCAAACCCAACCCCATGAGGATCATGCAGGATACGATCGAGTATAATGCTGCCGCATACCAGGTGCTGGAAGGCGATAATATGGCAGACCTGTTGAAACAGCTCCCGGGCCTTGAAGTGGACGATGAATACAACGTTACGACCATGGGTAAGGGCATGACCAAACTGCGGATAAACGGCAAAGATTTCTTTACTAATAATGTAAAGGATTTTATTGCCAGACTGCCGGCGGGTATTGTAGCAAAGATCCAGGTTATTGATGATTTTGGTGATCAGGCCAACTTTACCGGTATTAAGATGGCGGAACCCATTAAATTATTGAACATCGTAACCAAACCGGGCATGAACAATGGCAACTTTGGTAATGCAGGTATAAGTGGCGGAACTAATAACCAGTTTGGAATTGGCGGGAGCATTAACCTATGGAAAGATACTAAGCAAAGCAGTGGCGAGCTAAATTACAATACTTCAAATAATGGGGCAGGAACAGCACAGTCTATGACAGGCGGGATATCTCATGCGGACGAGATAAATAAAAATATGAACTATCGTATTAACTATAACCTGGGGCGCAACAGGAATGCCTTTACCAGCGAACAGGCAATTGAAACCTTAAATCCATTGGGCACTTTCTACCAGAAAAACATTAGTGATGGCGAAACCTTGAACAACAACCATCACTTCAATGGTGATTTTAACTATAAGAGTAAAAAGACCTTTTTGGATGGTAATGTAATGGTATCTTATAATAATGGTGAAAACATCAGTTCTTCGGTAAACAACCAATGGGGAGTGATCAAACAAGACCTTGAGAATGTTAATCAATCGATCAATAAATCTCCTGCGGTTAATGCCAGCCTGAACTTCTCCAGGATCTTAAAAAATAAAAAGAGCAGCCTGTCCGGCAATTTCGGCATTTCCAGTTCTTCTAATCATGCTGATCAGTACATCAGCACCAACACGCGGTATTATGATAAAGTAACGGAGCTTTTAGTGAAAGATTCTTTGCTGAACAGGAACCTCCTTACAGATAATAATACCCAAAACTTCAATTTCGGGTTCAATTATAGTCTTGGTTTAAAAAAGCCAAAGGATACACTGGCCAGGCAAAGTTTAACCTTAAGTTATAACCTGTCGCTAGGCAGAAACATGAGTAGGGTACAAACGTTTGTGATCGACCAGCTGAGCAAAGTACCTGCATTTGTAGATTCGCTAAGTACAGATTATACTTCGGTATCTGTTAACCAGAACATCGGCTTAGGTTATACATATTCCAGTAATAAGGTGCGCTACAATTTTGGGGCTAATGTCAGTCCTGCTTTGTTGAGCAGCGATTACGTCCACCTGGGGCAAAAGGTCAGGAATAATACCCTGAATTATTCTCCCCGTATTAACCTGAGCAAAACTATTTCCAAAAGCAAAACCATCACACTTAGTTACAATGGCAATAACAGGAATCCAACCATCAACGAACTCCAACCCCTTCGAAACACGGAGAATCTGCAGAATATTGTGATCGGTAATCCTAACCTGAGGCCTTCTTTTAGCCACAATGTTAACTCCAACTACAATTATGTAAATGCCAAAAATGGTATCTCGCTGCAAACCGGGCTAAATTTCAGCACTGTTCAGAACGAAATTGTTACCAATGTGGTGTTGATACCTGATACTTTAAATAGTTTAAAGCAGGAGACCCGCTTCGAAAATACCAATGGGAATTACAGGCTGGGCGGCAACTATGCTTTAAATATACCCCTCAAAAAGAATAAATATTCCATTTCTTATTCGGGTAGCCTCGAAACATCGAACAGGGCAGTTTTTATTAATAACAACAAGCGGTTTAGCAAGGGCATCAATATATCCCAGCAATTGAATGCAGTGATCACTTCAAAAAAAATACCAACCAGTGCAAGGGTATCTTATAGATTCAGCTCCAACAATAATGTGTTAAACGAGAACCCGATCGTTGATGTACTGGGGCAAGTTAACGGCGCTGTTTTTTACCACACACATAATTACCTGGCGGACCTGAACAGTTCTTTAAGATTAAAAAAGCTTACATTCAATGCCAGGGTAAACTACAGTTTCAGCATGAACAAGGGCGATGGGATTAGTGATAACTTTAAAAACGTTCAGCGGCTTGCATTGTCCTTTTCAGCTATGGGGCGGATAAAAAAGACTTATTATATAGATCTGAAAACCTCAAAGACCATCAATACAGGTTATGCACTTGCCAACACCAATCCTTTTATCGTTAATGCCAGCCTAAGCAAAAGATTCCTGAAAGATCAGTCATTAAGCTTTTCTATTCATGCAAATGACCTGTTGAACCAGGGGAACAACCTGGAGCGGTTTATCTCGGGCAGTTCAATTGTAGACAGGCGTACAAACCAGGCAACCAGGGTGTTTACTGTTAGATTGAGTTATAATATTTCGAGTTTTGGCGGTAAAGGATTCCGGGTTGATCCGGATTAATACAGATGACCTTGCCGCGCAGCAGAGGGCGGATCTTTTTTCTTTTCGGGAAGGGTGTTCATCATAAACCTTGCCGCGCAGCAGAGGGCGGATTTTTTCTTTTTAGGAAGGGTGTTTATCATAAACCTTGCCGCGCAGCGGAGGGTGTTTCATCATAAATCACTTCAACATAAAAGACCTTACCCTGATCTGCCCTTCCAGCAACCTGGAGATGGGGCAGTTCTTGGCAATTTCTAACAGTTTCTTTTTCTGTTCTGCATCTGTTACGCTATCCGGGAAAGAGATATCCCGGTCTATGATGGTGTGCATCATCTCCTCTTTCTTTTCCTGGAAGAGATTGGCATTCACCTTTATCTCGGGGATCACCCACCCTTTCCGGTCTATGTACATCCTTAGGGTAACCAGTGTGCAGGTGACCAGGGAAGATAACAACAAGGTATACGGATCAGGTCCCTGATCCTCTCCGCCTGAGGAAGGTGGTTCATCTGCAATGAATTTTCCGTTCCGCCATTTAATGGTGCACTGGTATTTGGCAGTGCCTATCACACCGCGAACAGGTAACGCTAGTTTATACTGCATAGTGTTCACGGTTTTTTTACGATACGTTCCCATTCCGGATGCCTTTTGATATAGGCCACCACCAACGGGCAAAGTGGGATCAGGGAGAGGTGATTGGTTTCTATGTAAGCCAGTGTTTTTTCAATAATAGCGGTAGCGGCACCTTTACCTTCCAGTGCAGGAGGTACTTCTGTATGGAGCAGCGTGATGTTCTCAGGCGTCTGACGGTATACAATAATAGCCTTGTGACCATCCACCTCCATTTCAA
Source organism: Chitinophaga sp. SYP-B3965 (assembly GCF_009647655.1). Taxonomy (GTDB): domain Bacteria; phylum Bacteroidota; class Bacteroidia; order Chitinophagales; family Chitinophagaceae; genus Chitinophaga. The sequence continues at coordinate 2,193,564 of NZ_WJFD01000001.1, forward strand.
AGCGGTGCGCTTCCGTATTATTTACCAGCGGCAGGGCAATGTATTCATCTTTCATGCCACCAATTTAGTTACTTTCCACGAGTTTCTTGATCTCTACAAGGATAGGATCCCAACCTACGCCGTCGTTATACGCTTCCTTAAACCTGCGTTCTCCGTCTTCCACTTTGGCATAATCTCCCTGGGTAACGGTGAAGGTGGTTGCTCCACCATTTTCCGTAAGGTGATAAGTGACAGAGATGCAGCGTTCCGGCGTGTCTTTGAGAGCGGGATTATTAGGGTCAATGGCCGTGTAAACCAGGTATTTTTCCGGTTGAATATCTATGATGGTACCGGTTACGGCTACCAGGTCAATGCCGTCAAAAGTACCGGTCCATTCCAGTTTGCTGCCCTTCTTCCAGTCCGATACGGTTTCGCAGCCAAACATGTATTGTTTTGTTTTTGCAGGGTTTACCAGGGCATCCCATACTTTAGCAGCTGGTGCATCGATGATAATGGTGTTGGTTACATTCAGCATAATATTGTGGTTTTGATACAAAAGTAGCCTGTCCTGAAAAAAGGGGATTGCAGATTACGGATTATTTCTAACGGAATTAGGTGTAAAACCGAATTTCGTTTTAAAGGCGTTACTGAAATGCTGCGGGGTAGCATAACCCAGTTCATAAGAGATCTCTGCGGCCGTTTTCGCTGTATCCCGCAGGTATTGGTGTGCCAGCTGCAATCGTTGTTCCGTGAGATAGCCAAATACGGTATTGTTAAAGGTTTCTTTAAAGCCCCGTTTCAGTTTGTATTCATTCAGCCCAACGGTTTTAGCAATCTCAGACAGATTGGGTGGGTCTGTTACCCGTTCAATGATCAGATCCCTCACGGCTATGATCTTTTCTTTATCTGTTTTACTCTTTATAAAAAGCTCCTTCTTTTCCATGGCCACATTGTATGCCTCTGCGCATAACACCAGCAGTTCAATGCTTTTGGAGAGCAGGAAGAGCCTTTTCAGGTCCCCGCCGTATTTGCAATAAATGATCTGCTGGATCACCTGCTGTATAGGTGTATCGATAGCGCCCCAATGTTCCGAGAGCATCACGCTCTTTTCCTGCAGGATATCTTCTGCAAAACGTTTCAGGCGGTCGTTGGCATTTTGGGTGAATTTCACGAAAAGGTGCCGCGGGAACTGGATGCCAAATACTTCCACTTCCAGCGTTCTGTTCCAGATCTCAATATCAAAACCTTTGGAGTACATGATATTGTGATGACCACCGATCAGATCGTAGGTTTGGTTCAGCTGTTTATAGCTAAAGCTGTAATTCCCCTTCATGCCAAAATGAAAGCGCACAACATCCGTTTCGCTGCTGCCTTTGTGCGAAGTGAGCTTGTCATATTTTGTGACGGAGTGGCCTAACTGGATCTCATCGCAATGCCAAAGCATGCGGGTCATGATGGCGTTCTCAAATGTGGTGATCTCTGGTTTTTCCATTACGGTGCAAAGATCGGGAAATTGTTTTGTTTAGCGGTTGTATGGATATTCATTTATCCACCTGAATCCCCTGCTTATGAGGCGGAAATTACGATGGTCATATTTTTTAAACCGGTAATAGATGGAATCATTGGATAACGTGAGATAAACGGAATCCACTTTGTACTGCAGTACTGCCTTATGCAGGGTATCCTTATAATTAAATACGGTGGCCGTTTTCAGTGTGGTATCTACACGGAAAGCAAGCTGTTGAATAGAATCGTTCATCAGTTTCACCTGCGCATTCTTTTCAAACTGGATGATCAGCTGCCTCCAACGGGTAGTGTCCGTTGTTAGTGGCGGAATAGTATCCCCGTTGCGTACCAGCAGTTCCGAATTGTAAATGCCGTATAAAGGTGGTTTAGGGCGATCATCGCCGTAAGTTGTCTGCTGCCGGATACCATTTTCTACCTGGCTGATCAATATAAATGCAATAAACAGGTATTTTATAACAATAGCCGTGATCCTCATCCAGCGCTTGGGCAGGTAAGAATAGTATACCCTCGGCTCTACGGGTTTGTTCAGGAGGAATACATTCAGTAAACGTTGCACATCCGGCGCCATCAGGAATAAGGACATCAGCAGCAACATGGAAGAGAACAATTTCACGGGCACATCAAAGCAGAAGTTGATGGCGACAATATTCACAGATACAAAAGCACATAATATAGCACCCAACAGCGTTGTTCTCCGGAACAGCAGTAATGCGCCGGCTATTACTTCAGACCAGCCTGTAAATGCGCTAAAGGCCTTTGAATACCCTACATAAGACCAGGCCAGGCCCATGGGAGATTTATCTCCAAAAGGCTGCACCAGCTGAGACAGGTAGGGAGCAGGCATTTGCAGGTGGAAGATCTTGATAATACCATACAGCAACATCATAGAGGCTACGTAATAACGGACCAGCACCCTTAACCAATGATAAGCCATGTGATAACTCTTCCGCCGCCTGTCCAGCAGGGACCAGATGATGGTTATCAGCAAGGCCACGGTTACATTACTCAGCATTGATACATAACTGTAGGTAGTGTCCCCGCTGCCATTGGGGAAAACGGTGATAGGGGGCCGGTGCAGGATATGATCGTTTGTCCATAAAACGAGCATCTTCCATAATTCATCATAGCCATATGAGAGATATGGAACAAACTGGTCTCCCGGAAAGGGAAAGGTATATAAGATGAAAAAGGCACAAAAGAACCGGAAACAAATTTTCTGTATAGGGCTCCACGTATGGGCAGGGTATATAGGCATTTGCGTTAATTTATACATATCAATATACTATTTTTTTTCAGGGAGGGGTAACAATTGTTACCCCTTGTTTATTTACTCCTGAAAACAAAAACAATACTATATGAAAAAGATCATCCTTTCCATCGCCATTCTTGCTGCAGTAGGCACATCGTCCTGCCGGAAGGACAAACAGGTAACGAATGATTTTAACGACCTGGGCACTATGACAGCCTTCTTTGAAGCGTATGCACCCAAAGCAGAATCGTTCACCCTCGATGCCGCTGTTGGCGGAACCATCACTACCACCAAAGGCACTAAGATCACTTTCCCTGCCAATGTATTCCTGGATGCCAATAACAATGTAGTAAGCGGTAATATCAAGGTACATGTGAAAGACATCCTGAAGGCCAGCGACATGATCCTGGGCGATAAACCTACCATGGATGCCAAAGGTGGCTTTCTCCGCTCTTTCGGAGAACTGATCGTGAAAGCGGATAAGAATGGTGCGGAACTGGGGATCAAAAAGGACTCTGCACAGGTAGTAGTACCACTGGGTGTGAGAGAAGCGAATGGTGTTGGTAATAAAATACCTATCTGGGATGGCGATACCACTGTTACTTATTCTTCCACCGGTTATAACCATGTGAACGCAGCCACTGCAGTAACTACCAGTATGAAAATACCCAAAGGTGTTAACTGGATAGATATGGGTACCACCGCTACGTCCAACCCTGCCGGTACACAATCTACTTTCCTGCTGGATGCTTTGGGACAGTGGAGGAACTGTGATGCACTGAGCAGCCCTTCCGGCACCAGGATCACCGTACTTGGCTACTTTACCGTTAACTATAATCCAGCTACCAGTGATAACTATAGTGGTAAAGAACCGACAATGCTGTTCTTCAAACAAAAGAATGTGAATACGCTCATCAAACTGTATAACGTGATCGTGCATGCACCGGCTGGTAAGGAAGGATTATTAAGCTATCAGCAATCCTTCACAGTTGGGATGGAAGGTACCTTCCTGGCTATTTCTTCCAAAAACGGCAAGTTCTATGCGGATATGAAAGATGTGACCATCCCCGCTCCTAACGGATCAGATAATTATGTGGGGATCGATTTTGCACCGCAGGAAGTATCTGAGGCAGGATTAATAGGCCTCATCAATCAGATGAATTCAAAATAATTTTTCATAGCCCCTTTATAAAAGTAGAAAAGCCGCCTCGTTTGAGGCGGCTTCTTTTTTATGCAGTGGTTGTTTTCTTCTTTATTTCATTTTCTATCAGCCATAAGAGCATCGGCATCATCACCATGATCACAGGCACCAGGAACAAACGCGTCTGATACGTTACCACTGAATACAGATGCACGGCAAACCAGGCCGGTACAATACCCAGGAACCATACTTTCAGTAACAAAGGGAAAGAACGGAACTTGTACAAAATGATCAACGGAATAACGGTGAACACACCCAGCATTTCAAAATAAGATTTCATGGCCACCGCACTGAACAGGTTCAGCTTGATCATCTGTATACCGGCAGGTACTTTCCATATTTGTGGCGGGCGATAACCGTAATGTATCCTCACCGCAATAAAGATGGAGAAGAAGATGATATACAACGCGCCGGTGATCATCCAGATCTTTAACGGCGGGAAACGGATCGTAGAAAAAGCCTTTTTAAGTTCAAAGCCGGAGAAATCCATCTGTGAAATAAAGTACAGGAAAGGTATCAGCAGGGAGGTTTCCCGGTTAAAGGCCGCCAGCGGAACGATCACAAATAACCAGGCCGGATTCTTTTTATGGACGATCAGGTAGGCCGTCAGTAAATAGAATATATTATCCAGGTAGGTATTAAATGTAAGATCACTTGCTGCCACTGCATTCCCCATGGCTAGTGTCACAAAACACAGTCCGAAAAAGATAAGCCAGTTACTCTGCACGAAGTATTTCCATAAACAAAAGGCTAGTGCAAATACGAGGAGGTTGAGCACAAACCGGAAGAAGATGAAAACGATCATGTATTTCAAAGCCCCTTTGGTATTCACCAATTGAATGAACTCCTTTGTTTCAGGCGTTGGTTCTGATGTTTCATTGATCTGTAAGTGCAGCTTTTCCTCAATGGGATAGATCTTATCAACGGTGTGGTTGTACGTCCACATTAAACCTTCAATGATCATTGGGCTTAACATACGGTACTGCCAGGGATTGTAGTACTCGGACCTTCCTTCTATCAGTGCAATATGACGCTCATATGTAGTTACCGCCCTGCCATTATAAAAGTTTTTATAGATGGGATACAGGGATAATAATGAAAAACATAAAATGAGGAACAGCCCCTTGCTCTTAGTGTTTCTCTGCAACAATTGTGTAATGGGGGTAAACATATAATCTTTGTTTTTTAAATGCTAAAACTTTTGCGCCCTCGTCCCGGAGCCATTGATCTACCAGCGTGTGTGGCAGCTCGTTACCTATTTCGCCGGCAAATACCAGGTCGTGCATTTTGTTGAAATACACCAGCGGGCTTGCGCCGTTAATATCTTTAATGATCAGCCGGGCGCCCGGTTTCATTTTGGCCATCAGGCTTTTAATGAACTGGTGCTGGCTGTTCTTTGGTACGTGGTGTAATACATCATTGAGGAACACCACATCCAGATCGCCTATGGCATCGGGGAAATGTACCCCGTCGAACTTCTCAAAATTGTACGGCACATGCGCATACCGGTCAAATAACTGACGGGCATTCTCTACCAGCCGGTCGCTGATCTCAATGCCGAATATATAAGACGGTTTGGCAAACTCAGCCAGTAACAGGCAGAACTGGCCTGAACCGCAACCGATGTCCCCGATCTTTTCTCCGGGTTTAAGTAACTGGATCAGATCTACGAAAGGACATACCAGGGGGCGGTAATATACTTTTAGCTTATCTACGAAACCAGCTGTAAAGTCGAGTGATTTTAGGTATTGTAACAGATCCCTGTTGGATAATTTGTTTTGCATGGGGCGGCAAATTACATATTGATTTTAATTTATGCAAACATAGCAATTTTTACATAGAGGTAACAAAATAAGGGAGTTGTTGATCTTTCTACGTGATCAAAACATGCATTATGAAACGGTTATTACTTCCACTGCTATATTTTATCTTTCTCGCCACCACAGCTTCCGCACAACAATTCTCGGTAAGAGGCGGGCTTGATCTGGGTCATAAATACAACCTCCCTCCTACGGTTAAAATGCCGCTGGCGGGCTTTAATGGGGGTTTCAGCGCGGATAAGTACTGGAGCTTCTGGGGTATTGGTATAGACGTGGACGTTTATGCCAATAAAGCCGCCCGTTATGATTCTACGGGTTTAAGTGCCAGCGCGGCGCCCTGGGTGGTGAAGGACTTTACACGTTCCTCTTCCAGGATGCAACGGTACTTTGTGGGCATAGGGCCTTCTTTCAGGGTACAGGACAAACGTCACAAACTGGTAGCAGAGCTGAACCTGCGGGGTGGTATCTCTTATGCAGATGGCTCTGCCATCAAAGCAGACGCGGTGTTCACAGACCCGGGCGGTTCCCTGAATATGTCCATGTTCAACCATGCGGGGTATAGTAAAAAGTTCCTTGGCGCGGCAAAAGCACAGGTTAAGGTTAACTATTATTTCACACCGAAATGGGGCGTAAATGCCGGCGCTTACTATATTTATCACATCAATAGTGAGGAACCCTATTCATATTCAGAGATCATTGCCCTGCCTAATAATGTGAATTATGTGAAGGACATTACTTCTGTTTCTTCCTATGGTGTTTTTGCGGGCGTGAGTTACCGCATCCTCCCGAAGAAGAAGAAAAATAAGGTCAGTGCTGTTTCAACCCCGGCGGTCTTTAAAGACATCGCTGTATATGTAAAAGATGAACTCACCGGGCAGCCTTTACCCAATGCCCTTGTAGTGATGACGGATACAACCGGTAAGGCAACGGAGGTGAGTACGGATAAGAACGGTTTAGCCCTCTTCCCCAATACAATCCCCGCTGCATATGCCATCCAGGCCAGCCTGCATGACATCGCCACTACTTCGGATAATATCAGCAGGAAACAATACAGGACTGAAGGTAATATCACACTCACGTTAACGCATAATGATCCCCGCTTCACCCTGGTAGGCAAAGCCATCAATAAAACTTCCGGAGATGCAGAAGGCGATGTGAGCGTTACACTCACCAACGAAACAAAAAGCAGTATCCGCCAGTCATCTTCCAAAACAGGTTCAGGTGAATTCCGCTTTCAGCTGGATGCCGGTGCTGATTTCAACGTAGTAGGTAAAAAGAAGAATTACCTCTCCAACATTGAAAAGATCACTACCAAAGGACTGAACAGAAGCCAGGCATTATATGTACAGCTGGAACTCGGTGTGGAAGAAGCACTGGAAGGCAAACAGATCAAACTGGATAATATCTACTATGACCTCAACAGATCAGACCTCCGCCCCGATGCCAGTACAGACCTTCAGAAGCTGATCGTGTTCATGCAGGATAATCCTTCGCTCCGGATAGAGTTATCTTCTCATACGGATGCACGGGGTAGTGAAATACATAACCTCAAACTCTCTCAGGCCCGGGCACAAAGTGTGGTGAGTTACCTGATCAGGAATGGCGTAAGTAAAGACAGGATGGTGGCAAAAGGATATGGAGAAACGAAACCGGTGAATACCTGTACGGATTGTTCTGAGGCGGAACATCAGCAGAACAGGCGAACGGAGATCAAAGTGTTATAATAGCGAACGCGCCTCTTATGGGGGCGCGTTTGGTTTTAATCTCCGGGAAATACGGTGATCTTTTTACCCTCTGTTTCAAAGTGTACATCACCGGTAGCTTCCAATGCTTCCAGTAATTGTGACAGCGGTTCTTTCCGGGGTACAACAGCGGAAAATACGACATCAGAGAAATCGCCTTTCAGTTCTACATCTACATCATACCAGCGTTCTACCTGCCGCATGATGGTACTGATATCCCGCTTTACGAACTGGAACTTTCCGTTCTTCCAGGCTACGGCTTCTTCCACATCGGCGCCTTTTACCTGGATCCTGCCGGGATGGTAGTTGAGGATGGCCTGTTCGCCCGGCCGGAGTATATTGGCCACGCCCAGGGCGTTGAGTTTCACGGTTCCGGATACCATGGTGGTGTTTTGTATAGGCTCGCCGGCGTAAGACATGATGTTGAAACTGGTACCGATCACTTCCACGATCGTTTCCCCTGCTTTTACCCTGAATGGCCTGGCGGAATCTTCGGCTACTTCAAAGAATGCTTCTCCTGAAAGTGTTACTTCCCTGGTCGCGCCATTGAATACGGTGGGGAATGTGATGGAAGATGCGGAATTGAGGGTGATGTGGGAACCGTCTGGCAGGGTCAGCTGGTATTCTCCACCGCGGGGGGTGGCAATGGTGTTGAAGACGGCTTTGGCGCCGGATGCAGGTACATTATAGGCCAGCAGGCCATTGTCCGACTGCAGTACTTCTACCCCGCCCTGAACGGTAAGAGGACCGTCTTTAGTATTGTCCAGTGTTATGGCGCTGCCATCTGAGAGTATTAGTGTGGCTTTACTGCTGCCCGCAGTGATATGCCGCCGGTTTTCCTTTTCGATCTTTTGCTGCTGCACTTTGCGTTGTAACAGGATGTAGTACCCCACGGAGAGGGTTCCTATAAAGAGGATAGCGGTGGCAATACGTAGTATTAACTTTTGCCGGGCTGCGGTTTCCGGGCTTGGTTTTTCTTTCCAGACTGCTATGCGGCTTTCGAGGTCAAGTCTTTGCCGTTGAGGTGGCGGGGGGATTGATTTTCTGCGCGGCGGGGTTGCTTCGGGAGGTGTTTCGGAGGGTGCTTCTTCGTAGGGAATGCGTCCATTGCGTGCAGGGAATTCTTCTTCGTAGGTGGTGTACCAGTTGCGTGATGGAACTTCGCCTTCGGAGGTTGCGCGCGCGTTTAGTGCAGCGTCTTCATGAGTTGTATGTCCATTGAGTGCAGCATCTTCGTGGGCCGTGGGCACATTGAATGCAACATCTTCGTGGGCTGTATGTCCATTGAGTGCTGCGTCTTCGTGAGCCGTGTACCCATTGAGTGCAGCGTCTTCATGGGCTGTGTGTCCATTGAGTGCGGCGTCTTCGTAGGCTGTGTGTCCATTGAGTGCAGTGTCTTCGTAGGCTGTGTGCCCATTGAGTGCAACATCTTCGTGGGTTGTATGTCCATTGCGGGCGGGAACATCTTCTTCGTAAGCTATATACCCATTGCGCGCAGGAACTTCCTGGTGCGCAGTTTGCCCATTGAGCAACGGATCTTCCAGTTGCCTTTCGAGGACCAGGTCCTGTTCCTCTTCTCTTAATTGTTTAAGTGCCGAATCACCTTGCTGCCCTGCTGGCTCTGCAATGATCATCTCTTCCAGCTCAGCACGATGTTTGGGCAATCGGCTCATGGCCGCCAGCTCTTCCTGCTCGGACGCTGTCAGCGATTTAGCCAGATATTTTTGAACCAGGTTGCTGTAATGCTGTTCCATTGGAGAGTTGACCTTTTAAAAGACTGTTCCCCGGTTATTTCCCATCCTAAATCTAATATTATTGTCAGAGAAAATAATCTTTTAAATAGGTTTAATCCAACTGAAATGATTTCTGGTATTCCAACGGGCTCTTACCGGTCACCTGTTTAAAACATTTGTGGAAGTTGGAGAAATTATTGAACCCGCTTTCATAACAAATTCGCTTATTATTCAGCCTGCTCTCCATCAGGAGTTTACACGCATGACCTACCCTCAGCTCCATCAGGAACCGGGAGAATGTCTTCTTCGTTTTGGACTTAAAGAACCGGCAAAAAGAATTAGGACTGATGCAGGCTACCGCCGCAATTTCTTCCAGATCTATCTTCCTGGTAAAGTGCAGCTGCGAATATTTGTACACGTTATTGATCCTGTCCATCTCATCCTTATCCGGAGGGATGATGCTTACGGAGAGGAATTGAAGGTCCGGGGAACGGGAGATCACATGTAAAAGGTTGAGCAACAGGATCAATTTCTCTGTGGCCCCTGCCCCCAGCATGCGGGAAAGCATATCTGCCGCCTGCCGGCCCGTTTCGCCTTTTATCAGTATCCCCTGTTTTGCTTTATTGAGCAGGGAACGGATATGTGTATTTTCACCGAGGCGCAGGAAGGTCTCTCCCCAGAAATCCTCCCTGAAATGCAGCAAGGTGGCCATGGTCACTTCTTCCTCACTGCGTTTCCAGTAATGGGGTACGTTTGCTCCGATCATCACTACATCGCCCGGCTGAAAACCAGCTACGTGTTTGCCAATGAACTGCAGCCCTTTGCCTTCCTCAATATGAATGATCTCCACCTCCGCATGGGCGTGGAATTGTGTGTAGTAATAAGGTATAACATCCTGCCGGATGCTAAAAGAGTGCATCTCTCCCAAGGAAATTCCTTTCATAAATACAGGTTTGCATTGCGACAAGTGGCCGCAAACATCGAATAAATAAATAGCAGGGGGGGATATTGTAAAAGTAGGGAAAACATTTAGAATTCCAAATGCAGGCATTAAAAACCCGCAGGTAAGATTACCTGCGGGGATACATTGTTTACAAAGAAAAATACTTGTATTCAATATGATGCACACCGGCTTCCGGTGTTTATAGTCTGATGATCTAAGGACGCTTCCTTACGCGTAAAGTTGCCTTGCTAAAAGAACATTTAATTACGCCTGCAATAAAAAACTATTCCGGGTGGCGGAGAATGCTGATATTGGCAATCTGTTCCATTATATTAGCATTTATATGCCACTCAGGGAGATCATATCAGCTAACCGGGAGAACATTGCCTTTATCGTGGGCAATGGGATCAATCGTTACCCCGGCAATCCAAAGGCCATTTCCTGGGACCATCTGTTATTGCAGCTATGGCATAAGTTCTCCCCAGAAAAGTTTGAGCAGGTGCCCTTAGGCCTTAGCATGACGGAGTTCTATGACCTGCTGGACATCCAGGGTTCCACGGCCAATTATGCTATTCAAAAGGAGGCTGCCCGGTTGCTGGCGGACTGGTCCTTCCAGCCCCATCACCAGCACTTCATGGCAAAAGCCAGGGAACTGAATGCCCCGGTACTCACCACTAATTTCGACCTGATACTACCTAAGTCCCTGCAACTTGAACAGTACTACACGGACACCAAAGGCTTTTCTGATTTCTATCCCTGGAGCACCTATTACGGAGATCAGCAACTGGAAAACCCTGCATCAGGGTTTGGCATCTGGTATATCAATGGCTTTGTGCGGTATCCCCGCAGTATCCGGCTGGGGCTTTCCCATTATATGGGTTGTGTGGAGAGAGCCCGCAGCCTCATGGCTAAAGGCCTGTATGCAGCACACAAACACTGGGAAGGGGAACAAACATGGCTGGAGATCCTTTTAAACAGGTCTCTCTGCATCTTTGGCCTGGCCATGGAAGAGAACGAGGTATTTATCCGTTGGCTGCTGATAGAACGGGCGAAGTATTTCAAGAAATTCCCTGACAGGAAAAAGGCGGGATGGTATGTAAGTACAGAAACGCCTGAAGCCCGCAGTGCGGGCAAGGCGTTGTTCCTGAAAAATGTGGGGTTAGATGTGGTGGAGCTTAACAGTTACGATGAACTCTATAAAGATGCCTGGGGTTAATATTCAAATGTTGCAGTTACATCACCATCAGGTGTGTTATCATCAAACTTCGTGATTGACTTTGTTGGAAATCCGTCTGCACCGTAAGTGTAGGTAACAGTGCTGGCAAAGTTTGGCCCGCCTCCCACATAATCAAAGTTCATCGTCAGCATTTCGTTGGGCGAGTATAATTCAAATGCGAGGCTGGGAACAAGGGCGTACTTCATCAGGAAACCGGCGTAAGGCGATTTCTTATTCCCATACGTTAATGTAACGATCACTTCACCGGCAGCTCCTTCTGAAATCATCTTTGTGAAATTCGCACCGGTGTACGACAGCTTGTAAATGGTTACGTCCTCTCCTTCAGGCGTAACCGTTACAGACCTTATCTGCGTTACCTTCCCGTTAGCAAGGGTGTACTGATAATTTTCTGTGGCAGCCAGCGCTCCTTCCATATAGATTTCATGAGAACCTGTTTGTGGTTCACCAGCGGCATTGTAGGTGAATGCATAGATATCATGATCTTTGTCTTGCTTCAGGGTTACTGTTGAAAGAAGGCCTTTGTCGTTGTAGGCAAAGTGCCTTGTTTCCACACCATCTTCCCTGTCCGATGTAAGGATGCGGTGCTGCGCATCGTAGGTTAAATTGTAAATGGTGGTAACACCCGCTTCTACGGAAATTACTTTTTTCAGGTACTTTTTACTGTTATCCGGGGTAGTGTTGTCCTTGTCCTTGCAAGCGGTGACTACGGTCATGAGGGTAACAAAAAGAAATGCTAATTTTTTCATTTTATTTTGAGGTTTTCCGCAAAGCTATTGGGAAGGGAAACATCCGAAATGTTGATAATTGATCAAATGATGATTATGCTGGTTGAAATGAGGGAAAGTGCGCTTTTAATACGGGATGGATACGGGATTACTACGGGATTGGTATGCTTTTGCTACGGGATTACTCCCCTTTTATTGGGATTTCCCAACTTTTCACAGGCAAATAAGGTTTAATTTTGGGTATGGCCAGGCAAATAGGCATAAAAAAGATCACCGGCACTAAGGGCAATATCACCTTTTACAAGATGAACGGGGAATACTATGCCAGGATGAAGAGCTCCCTGAAGGGCAAAAGAGTGAAAAAAGATCCGGCCTTCCGGCTAACGATGATGTATGCCGGCTGGTTGAAAAAAGCTTCAAAAATAGCTTCCGTTGTATACCGGGCCCTGCCGGAAGATGAACGTGAACATCATCAATACCGTACCATGACGGGCATAGCGATGAAGATGCTGAAGGCTGGAATTGAACCGGAAATGATCGTGGATCACCTGGATGGGTTGTACCGGAAAGAAGAGATCCCCCCTTCACCCGGGTTATACGTGGATAATACCGGGAAATTAGTCCAAAAATACCACCCCGAAGAAATTCATAACAATTTGGTAACCTTACCTCCCCCCGATTTTCCGGTAATTTTGCGGAAAATCCTTGATAGCACATGAAAAAATTAGGGGCATACATCCTGTATTTTTCCATACTCATATTAGGCTGCGCAGGCTCTGCCCTGGCGCAGAACGCCATCAAATGGAACGGTGAGAAGTTCAACTATCTCGATAAAGACAAAAAGAAACAGGGCAGCTGGGTCTTCTTTGACGAAAACGGCTATATCCGCCTGTCCTGCGAATATGAAAATGATAAGATCGTTAGCCCCATCTTCTTCTACGAAAACTCAGACACGGTATTTGTAAGGTTCCCGAAGAAAGGAAATGTGGAAACCTTCATTGCTTACGATAAAGACGAACCCATACCCGGCAATTTCGTGTATACTTCGGACAGTACCTTTAATGTTGAACTGGAAACAGATGCTGCTCCGGGCAAACATGTGATCCAGCTGATCAGCAAATACCAGAAAATGCAGATCGAGCCTGTTTATATGTTCGGGCAAAAGAAGATGAAAGACTACCTCCACGCTAATTTCTCCAGCTCCAATTTCATCTTTAACAAAAAGATCAATGCCGTTCTCACCATCAGCCCTTCCGGTATCGTATCTGACGTTGAATTCCCCAAGGATAAGAACGACCTGAGTGCGAACGAAGAAAGAGAATTGTATGTGATCTATTCAAAGATGCCCCGTTGGCAACCCTACTTCCAGGAAGCCGGTACTAAAAGCATCAAGGTACTGATCACAGACAACCACAGCATGATAACCTTCTAATATTTATCCTGTTCAAAAACGAACACCGTCCCTGCCAAAACCGGACATTACAGGCCACTCTAACCATTGATAATCAATCAATTTCCCACTGGCATTCCCTTTGTGCATTTTCCGCATGCTCAAAAACTACCTTACCATTGCATGCAGGAATATCTGGCGGAACTTAGGGTATGTATCCCTGAACGTTATGGGACTCACACTGAGTATAGCCTCCTGCCTGGTCATATTCCTGATCACGAAAAATGAGTTAAGCTACGACAGCTATCACCAGAAAGCAGACCGTACTTACAGGGTAACCATGAACGCACTGGATTTCAACTCCAGCGTATCCATGTCAATAGCCCCTGCCCTGCGCACGGATTTCCCGGAACTGGAACAGGTAAGCCAAACGTGGTACCAGCATGAGGGCATTGTAAAAGTGAATGAAGATCATTACGCGGAAAAAGGCTATTCTTATGCAGATGCATCCTTCCCCCGCATCTTCGATCTTCAATGGTTAGCCGGCAATCCCCAAACAGCACTTAATGAACCTAACTGTGTAGTGTTGACGGAGAGCATCGCCAAAAAGTATTTTGGAAGCAAAGATCCCATAGGCCAGGTGATACAGGTAGATGATAGCCCCCAACTTAAGGTTACAGGCCTCATCAAAGACCTGCCGGGCAATACACACTTCCCTTTTGTATTCCTTATTTCATTCGAAACCGTAAAGAAAGATCTGGCAGAGAACGGCGCCATGGAGAACTTCTTCCAGATCATGGGCGGCATTACCTATATCGTGCTGCCGGAGCATTATGATATAGCAAAATTGAACAGCAGGCTGCCGGCCTTTATAGCCAAACACTGGGGCGCTGATATTGCCAAAGGCACTAAGCTGATCATGCAACCACTGAAAGAGATCCATTTTGATCAGCGTTACCTGAACAGCATCACTCCCACCACCTCCCGCAATACCTATTGGGCATTGGCTGCAGTAGCTTTGTTCATCATCATCACAGCCTGCATCAATTTCGTGAACCTGGCTACCGCACAAGCCATTAAACGGGCTAAAGAGGTAGGCGTGCGGAAAGCGCTGGGCGCTAACCGGATCCAGCTGATCCGGCAGTTCCTGGGAGAAACCAGTTTCCTTGTATTCCTGGCGGTGATCATGGGATGCATCGCCGCATTCTTATTCCTGCCCAACGCTGCGTTGTGGCTGGGCGTAAAGATCGGTACGGAGCAATTATTCCAGCCGGAAGTGATAGGATTACTGCTGGCATTAACTGCGGTGATCATTTTATCCGCAGGTGTATATCCTGCTTTTGTTCAATCCGCCTTCCGGCCGGTTGATGCACTAAAAAGTGGTGTTATCGGTATTTCAGGCAGAGGACTAACACTCCGTAAGAGCCTGGTGTTTGTTCAATTCACTATTTCCCAGATCCTCATCGTAGGCACCCTGGTGGTAGCCGCACAAATGGATTATTTCAAGAACCAGGACCTTGGGTTTAATAAAGAAGCCGTGATCTCATTCAGCATCCCTGAGAATACCAAACAGGCAGTGCTGCGTGAACAGTTAAGCGCGAATCCGGGTGTGAAAGATATCAGTTTTTCTTCCGGGGCGCCTTCCTATAATAGTAACTGGGCACCCTTCTCCTGTCCGGAAAGAGGCATTACAAAGGATGATGTAACGGAGATAAAAAATATCGATGAAAACTTCATGGATATGTTCGGCATCAAATTACTGGCTGGTGAGAAACTGCGGAAAAGTAACCAGGAAGATACTATACGTTATGTATTAGTGAACGAAACCCTGATCCATAAACTGGGCTTCTCCCGCCCGGAAGAAGCCATAGGCCTTCATTTTACCGGCTCGGGACGCCATTGCGTCATACAGGGTGTTGTACAGGATTTCCAGAGCGAATCCAAACATAAGGACAGAAGACCCTGCATCCTGGGGTACAGGCCACAGGGATTTTTTGTGGCCAGTGTAAAATTGCAGTCTGCTGATATGCGCAAAACAATAACCCGCATAGAAACAGAATGGTCTGCCATTTTCCCGGAAAAGATCTTTCAATATGAATTCCTCGACGATCATATTGCAGCGATGTACAACCAGGAACAAAAAGTATATACCGCCTTCCGCCTGTTCTCTTTCCTCGCTATCCTGATCGGATGCCTGGGTTTGTATGGCCTGGTAGCTTTCACTGCTGTTCAGCGGAAAAAAGAAGTAGGGATCCGTAAAGTGATGGGTGCATCACTGGTGCATATCCTGGCATTGTTTGCGAAAGAATTCTTTGTGCTGATCATTATTGCTTTCCTCGTGGCTGCACCGGTGGCATACTTTGTAATGCATAGCTGGCTGGAGAACTTTGCTTACCAGGTGAGTATCAGCGGTGGTATCTTCCTTATAGCGATTGCCGTTTCTTTCCTGATTGCGGCTGGCACTATTGCGCACCAGTCGCTGAAAGCGGCGTTCGCTAATCCTTTGAAGAGTTTAAAAGCTGAATAAGGCGTACCTGGGTACGGTACGCCTTATTCTGTTAATCATGTAGTTGCTTCTTTCTGAGATAGTCCAGTAATTCCAGTGGCCGGTCCGTCTGGATCACATTAGCGCCGTGTTTGATCACCCAGCCCCAGTTGGCTTCAGGGTCCTTTATGGCCAGTTCGTCTGTATGGCCGGCACACAATTCATCCCATAATGTATTTATCCAAACGGTAATACCACTCTTCTGAATAACGGGTAATGCCTGCAGCAGCACCGGAGAGTTTTCCTTATCATAGATCACTTCAAATGCAACGGGTGTAAATCCTTTCATAAACCCTTTTACATATTCATCCGGGTGTGCAGCTGTTTTACCGTAAATATTATAATCCATTGGCCATACCATGGGCATATAGATAATGCTGTCCATGATGGCGCCATGTTTCTTTCTCAGTTCCTCAAGGGTTTCATTTCCTTTAAAGATGCCCTGTTGCAGGGTGCCTGTTCTTTTCAGCACTGCATATGTTTCCGGCAAACATTCCCATGCTTTATCCAGGTTCAGCAATACGGGTTTACCCTTTACAAATAACATGGCTTCTTCCAGCGTAGCTATTTTTTCAGATACTGCGCCGCCATGGCCCTGCCGGAGAGAAAGTGTTTTTAAGGAATCCAGCGTCCAGTCTGCCACCTTTCCTTTTCCCGTGGTGGTCCTGTCGAGCGTTTTATCATGGATCAGTACCATCTGACCATCTTTGGTTTTACGCACATCTATTTCCACAATATCGATTCCCATTTTAATACTCCGGTCTATGGCATTGATGGAATTCTCGGGTGCATTGCGCCAGTCTCCCCGGTGTGCTGCCGTTAACACATAATCAGTGGATGGGTGCTTGAGGCGCTCAAGGATGCGACCGCTGGCTTGTTGTGCATAACCATTTATTCCTGTCAGAATAAAAAAGCATAAGATCAGTTTCTTCATATAAATGTCTGTTTAATGATAGCCCGGATTCTGTTTAATAGAAGGATCAGTATTTATTTGCCCGATAGGGATAGGGAATAAAAGATGATGCTGGTCGATAGTAATGGGTACGCCGCTGTTTGAAAACCAGGCGTTCATTACCGTGATGGCAGTGCCGGTGCGTAACAGATCAAACCAGCGATGCCCTTCTCCTATTAATTCCAGTTTCCTTTCCAGGTCTATGGCCGCACGCATCTCTGTGATGTCCGCCGCAGTAGTGTTCAGCAGGCCGGCCCTATTCCTTACTTCGTTCAGGTAATCTCCGGCGGGTTTGAGATTGTTCGATTCATTCTCCACTTCTGCCAGCATCAGCAATACATCTGCATAACGTAATATCACAAAGTCGCTGCCTCCATCCGCAATAACAGTGGCAGGTTTCTTCAATTTGTTGCAGAATGGAATGCCTGTAGATGCTAATCCTACATAAGCTGTTTTGCGGGTGTCTGTTGCGGTGTACATATTGTACAGCTGTCTTACAGGCAGGTTATGCCCTTTTGCACCACTTACGGTAGCTGATGGACTAAACTGCTGATACATACTGCTGCCTTCAGAATTACCATTAATGCCAGAGGAGAACTGTACGGAAAAGATGATCTCTTTGCTATTCTCATTAGCCGGTAAAAAGATATCGTTCGTATTAGTAAGCAGGCCATGTTTCTTTGATTCCACCACTGCCGCCAGGTATTTTTTTGCATTGGGGTAATCCTTTAATGTGAGATACACTTTACCCAGCAAGGCCTGTGCGGCCGTTTTGATCACTTTACCCGGTTGTGTTGTATTAGCAGGTAATGAATCAACCGCTTCTGTCAGGTCTTTTTTGATCTGGTCATATACTGTTGCCAGTGGCGTGCGTCCTTGTCCGAAATAAGCATTCACATCCGTTGTTTCTTTTATCACCAAAGGCACATCTCCATATAATCTTACCAGGTTAAAGTAAAGCAATGCGCGGATGAACCTCATCTCTCCCGCACGTGCTCTTTTTACGGAATCTACACGGTAAGGAATATTCCCGATCCTGTTCAGCACAATGTTCGCTTTTTGAATACCCTTGTAACTATCCTTCCAGTTGGTAGCAATGATATCATTGGATGCTATTGTATTGAACAGGTCTAATTCCCCATACATCCCTCCATCATTCAAAGGCACTTCATCAAAAGTATTATCAGACGGTATTTCACTGAGAGCTGGCATGTACAGACCATACAAGCCACTGTACTGCAGGTTGGCATATGCAGCATTCACATATTCTTCCACTTCTGTTTCATCCCTGAGGAATACGCTTACATCTTTGGAAGTAACGGGATCCTGATCCAGCTCTTTACTGCAGGAAGCCAGTATCATTAAAAGGCCGAGCGCTATAAATATATTTTTCATCTGTTCTTGATTTAAAATGTTACGTTAAGACCCAACACATAGGAACGGGCTACCGGATAATTAGAAATGGCCTGTCCACTGGTGAGTACAGCATCCGTTGTGGCATCGGGATTATAACCACGATACTTTGTAATGGTGAAGAGATTATTAGCCGTTACATATACAGATGCTGCAGACATCCTGATCCGGGAGATCAAGGCCTTAGGGAGATTGTATGATAGCTGTACATTGCGCAACCGCAGATAGTCTGCATCCTGGTAGAAAATACTGGATGTGCGGGCAGATTTCCGGGCTGTGGAAAAGTTCCCCATATTCGGTTGCCCAAGGAAACCATTGGGGTTATTTACCGGGTGATAACGGTTCTCGAAATAGTATTTACTGGGTACTGCAAACCCCTCTCCTGCTTCATCCAGCGTGGACAATTGCCTGTCGTAGATCTTTCTTCCTGCAACACCTGTAAGCGAAAAGCTGAGGGTAAGGTTTTGCCAGGAAAAGTTATTCGTAAATCCGTAAGTAAGTTTGGGGAAATAGGTACCGAAGGCGATCATATCATTCGCGTCTATGATCCCGTCTTTTTTGATATCTTCTACAATGTAGTCTCCTACCACTGTACCAGACAAATGGGGATTCTTATTGATCTCATCCTGCGATTTAAAGATGCCGGTTACATTATAACCATACAGCTCAGCCACCGGGCCGCCCACCTTTGTATAGAAATTGCTTTCAATACCACTGATGATCTGCGTCTGACCTGGCGCAAGCGCCATCACTTCATTTTTATTGGCGGCTATGTTACCGGAGAAGTTCCAGTTCACTTTGCCTAAGGGCACATCACCGGAGATGGTCATCTCAATCCCGCTGTTCTTTACTTTGCCGATGTTCTGTGTGGAAGAACTAAAGCCGGATTGTTCAGGCACCGGTACATCCAGCAGCAGATCTGTGGTAAGGGTATTGTAATAATCCAGTGTGAGGTTGAACCTGTTAAAAAGCCCCAGGTCCAGACCAAGGTTGGTAGAAGTTTTTGTTTCCCAGGAAAGATTGCTGTTAGCTGTAGTAGAAGCTGCAAATCCGGAGAAAAGTGTGTTGCCGTATACATAGTTGTAAGCAGCTCCTCCGCTCACCAGCGCTTTGGAATCATACGAGCCTATCTGATTATTACCGGCTTTGCCCCAGGTGGCTCTCAGCTTGGCAAAAGTAAATACGTTTGAAGAAGGGAAGAACGTTTCCTGGCTGGCTATCCAGCCGGCTGTTACAGAAGGGAATGATCCCCATTTATTATTCTTTCCGAAGCGGGAAGAACCGTCTCTGCGGATGGTGGCAGATACGAGGTATCTGTCAGCAAAAGAATATTGCAGGCGGGAGAGATAAGAGATCTGCACCCAGGTATATTTTGATGTAGTTACTGCAAAGGCACTGGCGCCGCCAATATTGGTAATGTTATTATCAGGAATGCCGGAACCTGTAATATCCGTGCTTGTACCGGATTGTTTCTGGAAAGTATATCCTGCCAAAACATTCAGGTCATGTTTTTTGAACCGGCGGGAATAATTGATGGTGTTTTCCATCAGGTAGTTGATGGAAGAACCATTCGCTTCAGTTGCAGCCGCCGGTTTAGGGGCTGCTGTTCTGTAAGCGCCCACATCAGAAGGATTAAAAGAAGAATAATAGTTACTCCTGTAATCCGCACCCATCATCATTTTTACTTTCAATCCCTCCAGTATGCTGTACGTAAGGAAGGTATTACCGAATGTGCGGAAGTTGTTCCTTACGTTGGAGATCATCTTTGCCAAGGCTACTGTATTTTCTCCCAATGCGCCATCTTCCGGTGTATTGGCAATGATCTGTTTGCTGATGGTCAGTGAACCATCTGCGTTATACGGACTAAAAAAGGGATACATGATGTTTGTAGCGCCTATCGGGTCTGTATTGTTATTGCCGTTATTGGCAAAATAGTTCTGAATAGAGTAGGATGGATTCAGGGTGATGCCAAAATCAAGTTTAGGAGATACTTTGGATTCCACTTTCAGGGAGCCGCTGTATCTTTTCAATCCATTCGCTATTACCAGTCCTTCCTGTTTAAAATAGTTACCCGAGAAATAGTAGTTTGTTTTCTGTGTGCCGCCAGATATCGAGATACCGTAACTGTCCATCTTCCCCTTCCTGAAGGTTTCGTTGAGCCAGTTGGTATTGGTAAGGCCGGGCGTTTTATCCAGGTAGGGCTGCAGGTAATTCAATCGTAGTTCCCTCAGGGAAGCACCTTTGGATATGCGGGTAGCCCTGTCGTCCGTTTCACTTCTGTTGGCCGGGTTCTTGGATACATATCCCCAGTCCCTGGCTTCCGTAAAATATTGCGCTGCTTCATAAGCATCTGCATATTCCACATTATCCGCCCTTTCCTGCATACCGGTATATACATCTAAAGAAACTTTCATGATCTCATTCCGGCCTTTCTTTGTAGTGATAAGGATCACCCCGTTTGCCGCCCTTGAACCATAAATAGCTGCAGAAGCCGGGTCCTTTAATATATCAATGGTTTCAATATCGCCGGGATTGATGGAGTTAAAAGAAGTACCTTCCGATAAAGGGAAACCATCTACTACCACCAGCGGGTCTCTTCCTGCGGTGAGTGTGCCCACTCCCCTGATCACAATCTGCGGATCTGTACCCGGCATAGCGGAAGCATCATTGATCATTACGCCGGATGCTTTCCCTGCCAGTTGCATGGCAAAACTGCTGGAAGAATAAGTTCCCAGGTCTTTGGACGACACCCTGGATACGGCGCCTGTTACATATTTTTTCTGCAACGTACCATATCCTATTACCATTACTTCATTCAATGAAGAGGAGGCTACCTTCATCCTTACCAATAGTGTATTATCTTCTCCTGCTTTGATCAGAAAACCCTGGATCATTTGTGGTTCATAACCAACAGAGGTAAAAGCAAAATTGTATTTGCGGCCTGCTGTAAGATGGCTCATCTCATACATTCCCTTTTCACCTGTAACTGTGATAACGGGCTTTTCAGTGCTGTTCTCCGGTTGCAGGGTTACAGATACGCCAATGAGCGGGAGGCCGTCCTCATTCTGTACCACGCCTCTTACTGTTGCTGTTTGCGCCAGTACAGTTACCTGCAAAAGCAACAGGGCAATGATAGTGAGATGTAAAATTTTACGGATCATATAAGTATTATATTGGTTTGGGCAATAGTTTTCCTCACGCAGCATTTTGCTGCATGTTTGCGGTTGGTGTAACCGGCGTATTATTTTTTAATAATGATCTTTTCTTCCTGCTGTTGTATGGAGAGATTATTCAAACTGGCTATTACGGAAAGGATATTCTGCAAACTGTCTGTTTCAGCAAATGTTCCGGTGAACATAAGTCCTTTCATGTCCGTTGCATTGCTTTCGATCTTCACTTTGTATCTTATACTTAGTCTGTCAAATACTTGTTGCAGCGGAGTTTGCCTGAATACAAGGCCTTGTGTGCGCTCATTTTCCTTCTTCTTTCCGGCCCCGATCTCTTTACCGGACGCAATATCTATGATGGTGCTCTTCTTTTCTGTTATATCAATATTGACTCCTTCCCCGGGCGCCAGGTAAACTTCTTTCATAACAAAATCCTTATCACCAGAGCGCACTACTACTTTCCCCTTATACAACCTTACATCTACCTTCTGCGGTGTTGCACTTACTGTAAATTCTGTTCCCAGGGCAATAGTGGCTATACCATTTGCATATACAGAAAAAGGTTTATCGGGATCGGCTACTACCTTAAAGAGCGCCTTACCTGTTAAGCTGATGTTCCGCTGTGTATCATTGAATGGTTCATAATAGGCTATTATACTATTCGCCTCAAGGGATACTACGGAGCTATCCGGCAACATGATCACCTTTGCCACGTTATCCGTGTTAGTTACCTGTTTTAATTGCAGAGCAGCTTTCTCAGCAAACGGCCTGTTATCATGCCTGTTATTCCTAAATAAGGTAATGGCCAGCAAACCAGCGCCGGCCAGCAATACTACAGCAGCTGCCTGCCTCACCCATCCCATACGCCGCACAGGTGTTTTCTTCAAACTGATCCTTTGCCATAACTCCAGGGACCGCTCTCCGGAAAGTGGGGTTACGGCTTCTTCCAGATCATTTTCATAGTTCCGCTCCAGCCATTCTTTCAGCCCTGCTTCATCTGTTGCTAACAGGAAGAGCAGCCGCTGCTTTTCTTCTGATGTGGCAGTGCCAGCCCAATACTTTTCTATAAGTGATTGTAGTTGCTCCATAATTCTACTGTAAAATGTCAGAAAGGATAAAAATGGGGATGCCGGTCTGTGTTACCAAATCGTTAACACCATCAGGCCTGGAGGTAAAGGCTAACGAGATACAGGCCCATAAAGGATATGCCGGTATTATGCTCAAGGATATGTTTCCGGATGAAGATAGAAGAGGTTTTTACATAATCCCGTACGGATTCAACGGAGATCTCCAGCATGGCGGCCGCTTCCTCATAACTTTTGCCTTCTACCCGGCATAACTGAAAGGCTGTTCTTTTGCGGGGAGGTAACAATTCCATTACGCTGGTGATAATGGATAATTTCTGCTGATAGGTTTCTTCCAGGTCTGTATCATCATCCGGGAATTCGTATTGCTCCTCAGATAACAGGGTGATATTTTCCTTAACAGATTTACGCAGGTATTCAAGGGCTTTAAAATAGCTGGTGGTGAATAGCCATCCGCTTACAGACTGCTTTTCGGTGAGTTTAAAACGACTTTCCCAGAGGGTAACAAAAACATCCTGCAGAATGTCTTCTGCTTTGTGCTGCTGTTTTACCAACCTTAAGATATTAGCAAAAATAGCCTGATGATATTGATGATACACAGCCTCAAATGCGGCATCATCGCTATTGTTCAGTTGAGCAATCAAGATGCTGTTTGCTGTTCCGGTCGCTGACATAATCAAGAAACTAAAGTGATAAAGGTATAATGGAATGTCAGCCCGTCAATATTATTAAAATGTAAATTCCCTGATATGTTTTTTCAGGAAAACCCCTGTAGCAGAATCTTTATTTTTAACCAGCTGTGCCGGCGTACCTTCAAAGATCACCCGGCCTCCCTCCTTTCCCGCACCCGGGCCCATATCTATCACCCAATCTGCCTGGCTCACCACATCCAGGTTATGTTCTATAACGATCAATGTGCTGCCATTGTCCACCAGTTTGTTGAGGATACCCATCAGTCTGTCCACATCACTCATGTGCAAACCGGTGGTGGGTTCATCGAGTACATAGATCTGCCCGGTATTTTCCAGTTCAGCGGCTAATTTGATCCGCTGCCTTTCTCCGCCGGATAAAGAACTGAGTGGCTGCCCGAGTGTGATATAATCCAGGCCTACTTCATAAAGTTTTTGCAATACCGGCTGAATATCCGGTTCCTGGAAAAAATCCTTCGCATCTGCTACTGTTAGTTTCAATACTTCCCAGATATTCTTTCCCCTTAGCTGGTATTTCAGCACTTTATCCTTGTACCGTTTACCGTTGCAGGATTCGCAGATGCTGGTGATGGGATCCATAAAAGCAAGGTCTATGGTCACCATGCCAATTCCTTTGCATTCAGGGCATCCTCCTTCTGCATTATAGCTGAATAAGGAATTGCTCACTTTGTTCTTTTTGGCAAACAGATTTCGGATGCTGTCAAAGATACCGGTATAAGTAGCCGGATTAGATCGTTTAGAGCCTGTTATAGCAGATTGATCAATGCAGAGGGTTGCAGGATATACTTTCGGCAAAACGCCGTTAATAAGGCTGCTTTTGCCCGATCCCGCCACACCGGTTACAACCGTCATCACTCCTTTCGGGATCTTTATATTCACATGCTGCAGGTTATGCAGCGTGGCATTCTTTATTTGCAGGTAACCATTGGGCGTTCTCGGTTCAGCTTTCAATGTATTGTGCCGGGAAAGGAATTGACCGGTTAGGGTGCCGCTTTTCGCCAGGCCTTTCAGGCTGCCTTCATACACCACCGTTCCTCCGTTACTGCCCGCTTTAGGCCCCATATCCACAATGTGGTCTGCTACTACGATCACATCCGGATCATGTTCTACCACCAGCACAGTATTCCCTTTATCTCTGAGCACCTGCAGCAATTCATTCAGCTGATGTACATCTTTGGGATGCAAACCAATACTGGGTTCATCAAAGATATAGGTCATATCCGTTAAACTGCTGCCCAGGTGTTTGATCATTTTCACCCGTTGAGATTCACCACCGGAAAGGCTGGACGTTTCCCTGTTCAGGAATAAATACCCCAGCCCTATATCATCCATGTGTTGCAGCCGCTCACTAATAGCACTGATCATGGTGGCGGCCTGCGGCTGTTTGATACCTGTTATCACACCACGCAGGTCAGAGATCTGCATAGCTGCAAAGTCCGCAATGTTGTATTTACCTATTTTACAGCTGAGGATCTGCGGGTTGAACCTGGTACCTTTACAAGCAGGACAGGCACCGCGCGTAACGATCTTTTCAAAAGCTTCTCCTTTTGCTTCTTTGCTTTCTTTATTCAGGTAGTTCCGGTGAAACCTGGGTACAATGCCTTCATACTTAGCTGTGGGAGGAAAGCGCGGGTCCGGATGCTTCAGTGGTATATCTTCTGCATACAACAAATTATGCCATTCCTCTTTCGTATAGTCCTCCAGCTTTTTATCGTTATCAAACAAACCGGAATAGGCGTAACGCGTCCAGCGGTAACCTCCTTTAGCGAAGCCGGGGAAAAGGATGGCCCCGCTGTTCAGCGATTTCGATTTATCAAAGAACAGTTCGAGGTCTACGGTAGCTACGGTGCCTAAACCTTCGCAGCGCGGGCACATGCCCTGCGGATGATTAAAAGAGAACACATTGGAATAACCCACAAATGGTTTACCGATCCGGGAGAACAACAGTCTTATCACTGTAAATATATCCGTGACCGTACCTACAGTGGAACGTGCATTACCACCGATGCGTTTCTGATCAATGATAATAGCAGCAGAAAGATTTTCCAGTGCATCTGCATCCGGCTGGCCATAATGCGGCAAACGATGCCGCACAAAAGCGGAAAACGTTTCATTCAACTGCCGCTGCGATTCTGCTGCAATGGTATCAAATACCAAAGAAGATTTACCGGAGCCTGAAACGCCGGTAAAAACGGTGATCTTCTTTTTGGGAATGTTGAGTGAAACATTCCTCAGGTTGTTTTCTCTTGCTCCTTTAATGATGATCTGGTCCATAGCCATAATCGTAACAACCTGCATGCCAACGTTTAGCATATATGGCATAGTTTCTGCACCCTATAGCATATGAAAAACCTAATTATCATACTAGCAACAACAATGGCGCTGTTTTCCTGTAATAATAAGGTAGAAACAGCCAGGGCTGTAGAAGCAGCCAGGAAGGCAACAATCGACTCTGTGAATGCAATCAATACTGCTAAGCAAAAGGCAATAGATTCAATGAAACATGTACAGAAAGAAGATCTAGCTGTAGCACCTGAACCTGTTACTGATACTAAAAAGAAGAAAAAGTGGAGCCATACGGCCAAAGGTGCAGTAGTAGGTGCTGGTGCAGGAGCCATTACAGGAGCCATCGTTAATAAAGACCGTGTGAAAGGCGCAGTCATCGGAACTTTGATCGGGGCCGGAGCAGGTGCTGCTACCGGTGCTATTGTAGATCATAAGGAAAAGAAGAAAAAGAAAACAGCTCAATAGCATACTTCTATTTTCAAAAGGCGCCTTCCATATCTGGAGGCGCCTTTTTTATTTTGCAGAGAAGCTGGTCTTTTAAAAACCTATTGCTCCCCTATTCGCTTCGATCGGCCATCCCGGATTCTGATAGATCGGGGAAGTGCTCACATCATTATTCTCTGATGTGATCAGGAAGTGTTGCATAGCAACAGAACTCCAATAATGTGCCATCGTCCATCTGTAACCTGTATACGCCAATACGGAAGGCGTTTTCTGATAGATGCGCAGATAAGGGCTGATAGCAGGATCAGACACAGTACTCTTATCACCGATGTTATACGTAAGTGCAGATGCTTTATACCAGTTCTTCATCGGCCCCCATAGTTTGAATCCTTCTACAAAGTAAGGGGTAGCAATCATCTGGTCCATTGCTCTCCATCTTTTCAGGTCCATATTCCTTGTTCCTTCGCCTATTAATTCACAACTTCTTTCACGGCGGATATTGTATAATACTTTATCCACCATCACACCTGCGGAATAAACAGCCCAGTCGTTCAGGGCTTCCCTTGTAAGGTCTGTTGCCGCAATTGTTTTCTGAAAATCAATATCTACGCCTGCACGCTTCCTGATGGCCTGCCAATACGCCTGTGCAATTCCATCCAATGATCCTGTTTTTTCATAAGAGGCTTCCATGTAATTAAAAAATGC
Organism: Chitinophaga sp. SYP-B3965; assembly: GCF_009647655.1. Lineage (GTDB taxonomy): Bacteria > Bacteroidota > Bacteroidia > Chitinophagales > Chitinophagaceae > Chitinophaga. The sequence continues at coordinate 2,220,417 of NZ_WJFD01000001.1, forward strand.
TTCCGTTCCCTTAAATACGATGCTGCCTACATCTCCTCTTCCGTTACCCAATTGCGCGCCATCATATACATTCCCTTTACGGCTCATATATCCGGTAACCTGGTCGTGATTGCCGATCAGGTTCAGGATATCAGGATACCCTACCACCGGCGTAGCATGTGTTCCCAAAGCAGATGGCTGTAAGATATTTATCTGCCCCGGCTGCGCCAGGAATAACCATAAACGGCCATCTCTCTTTTCTCTCACCAGTTGAATGGAATCATCTCCTGCATAACCGGAACCGGGTGCATAGATCGGCAAACCATTGGCCATTAAAAAACGATCTACATACCCTCTTGTGAATCCCCAGTTATGTGCAGCCTGTACATTGTTAGGGATACCGTTGGCAACACCAAGCCCCAGGTCATAATCTCTCCACAGCAGCACTTCGCTGAATGAAGACAGGTCTGTAGCACTGAACATCCTGCAATAAGGATTGGCCTCACTGGCCACCGCAAAATCCTGGTTGGATACCTGCGTGGCTGCCGCCATTGTATTATTAACCAGCGTGATCCCATCCGCCACTGCTTTTGAAGCTTCCATCGCCTGCGTTAAAAAGAAGTCTATCTCACCTTCTATACTACCTGACTGAAACTTATAAGAAGCATTATACTCTTTTGTTTTCCCTGGCCATTCAGGGCCATTAGGTACAAATGCCGTACCCTTGAAATATTTAAGGAAAGTACCTTCATACAATGCTACCCTTGATTTCAATAACTGGGCACAGGCTTTGGACAAGCGGTTCTTGCCACCACTTGGGGCTGCATTACCCATCAGCAAAATGGCAGAATCAAGATCAGAAAGGATGAAACGGGCCACTTCTGTCTGTGGGGCACGTTTGCTGGCTTCTGTCAGGATCGTCTTATTATCCGGTAGCGTTGTTTTTATGATAGGAAAATCTCCCAGTCCCTGCAACCTGTCAAAGTAAGTCCAGGCTCTGAGGAAATACATTTCGCCGATATAGTGTTTAATATTGGCGGTGTTACCGGTGATCTTTCCTTCCGCAAACCGCGGGTTAACGGTTTCAAGGAAATAGTTACATTGGAAGATGTTGGTAAAGGTCCAGGCTCCGCCGGACTGTGCTACTTTCCACTGGCCGGGCGTATACTTGACGTCATATGCTCTTCGTGCAGCAATATCTGTATTTACATCTCCATCAAAGTAACCGAATGTAGGAAACGCTTCATATAGCTTGATGGCATAGGCTGCCAGTTGCGATTCTTCTACCAGGTAATTTTCTGGTGTAACGTTAGATGGGGGTGCTATTTCCAGGTTCTTATTACAGGCACCCAATATACCTGCGGCCAATATGAATAATATATATTTTGCTTTCATCTTTTAAATTTTACAAGGTTATATTTAAGCCAACAGCGTAGACCTTAAACAAAGGATATACACTACCACCGTAACCACCGTCAACCGTTTCAGGATCAAACATGGTAGCCATCTTTGTGATAGTGAATATATTTTCGCCGGATACGTATACCCTGAATTTCTGAATACCTGCTCTCCTTGTAAGTGATATAGGCAGGGTGTATCCTAACTGAAGGTTCTTTAATCGTACATAGGAAGCATCCTGCAGATACCTGGTTTGCACTACCTGGTTCTTGGCGCTGAATAAGGGACGTGGATAATAGGAATCCAGGTTCAGGCCAAGCGCATGATTGGGATCATCCCGGAAATAGTCCGCATGTTCCGTTAAACCCGCAGAGCCCCATATGCTGGCAGAAGCACCCCAGAAGTAATAACCGTTCTGAAAATAATCTCTCTTTAATACGCCCTGGAAAAATGCCCTGAAATCCAAACCTTTCCAGTCCGCGCCAATATCTGTTCCGAACATGTAACGAGGTGTATTGTTGCCGATCAGCATAAGATCACCAGGGTTGTTGGCCGTGTTGGAGCCACTCGTGATCTTACCATCTCCATTCAGGTCTCTGAACATCAGGTCACCTGCTTTCCAGTTGCTGCCCAATGCATTCTGCCCACCGTTAGTCAATTTGGCTAAATGCGCATCCATTTCTGCTTGTGTTTTGGCAATGCCAATGGTATTATATCCCCAGATCTCGCCCATATCATGCCCTGCTATATAAGTGCCGAGGCCCTTGGTAGCATTAGGATATTCAGTGATCGTTGTTCTTGCGTCTGATAAGAGGATGCGAACACTATACCCCAATCCGTTCTTTAACTGATCTCTCCAACTCAGATCCATTTCCCATCCTGTAGTTTTAAGATCAGTATTATTCATTTGTGGAACAGTTGTACCAAAAATATCCGGCAATTCAGGTGCAGGGCCGATCATGTTATTGGTATAGCGGGTATAATATTCAAAAGTAGCCGTGAGCCTGTTCCGGAGAAAAGCGGCATCCACACCAATGTTCCAGGTCCTTATCTTTTCCCAGTGGAGGTCTGAAGTAATAGGGAGAGGCGCACTGGCAGTATTGGGTTTTGCACCGTTCACCAACCAGGCACCATTGGAATTCCCGATAGGCATAGTTATATAAGTGGGATACCAGAGGGAGGTGTTTTGGTTCCCCAACTCACCATATGATCCTCTTAGTTTTAAAGCATTCACATACTTATGCAGGGGTTCCCAGAATGCTTCTTTGTCAATGTTCCACCCGGCAGATACTGATGGGGAATACATCCATCTCATATTCCGCCTGAAACGGGATGTGCCATCATAGCGGAGATTTGCCTCCAGTAAATAGCGGCCTTTGTAATCATAATTGAGCCGGCCGAAAAAACCGGTGGTCATCCATTTCTGATAATTGCCTCCCACATTAGGCGGCACCGCCTTGCCAGCGTAATCATTACCGGAAGTAACATCCAGCACAGGCAGATCAGGTGAGATCAATCCATTACGTTCTGCCATTATAAACCGGGTTTTGGTCAACTCCGTCTGCGTACCCGCCAGTATTTTTAAATTATGTCCACCTAACGATCTTGCATACTCCGTGTACACATTCGTATTCAGGTAATTGTTGCGGGAAGCTTCTTCATGCACATTGGTAGCAGTCTGAACAACATAGGGGTTACCAGCCACATCATGATTATAGGTGCGTTGGATGTCCCAGTGGTAAAACTGGCTACTGATACTGTAATTAAGGTCAGCCATCACTTTCCATCCTTTGAGCGGCTCAAGGGTGAGCTTCAGCTGCTGGGAGAGCACGTCATATTGTTTTGCACCTATACCACCATCTCTGAGTGCCAGTGCCGGAGAAGGAGAATCATACAGGAAACCATTGTTATCATACAAGGGTAACATGGGCCAGCCTTGCGGGGCAATCTGTTGGTTAAGGCCATTAGTCATAACACTGGGCCTTGTAAATTCTTCCCTGCTGAAACGCGTGATGTAAGTAAGAGAAGCCCAATCATTCAGCTCCGCATTTATCTTTCCCGTAACATTGTAACGTTTGAATTTATCCGTACCAAATCGCATCAACCCTACCTGATCCAGATAATTTGCGGACAGGAAATAGGTCAGTTTCTCTTTTCCACCGCTCGCGCTCAGGGAATATTCCTGTGAGGGGGAATGATCTTTGTAAATAGCTTTATACCAATCCACATTATCATTTCCTTCATAATAACCATCTGCCCACAGGTTAGGCTGGCCGGGCCTTGGGATGATAGTGGTCTTGATCTTGCCATCCATAAAATCTTTGATCCGCTGCATCCTGGCCGCCTGGAAATAAACACCATTACCAGAGTTAACATTGGCATCATTAAAGTAAGTGGCAAAGGTGTAAGAATCCATTGTATGCGGCAATAACACCGGACTGCTTGCGCGGAAATTAGAACTGATGTTCACAGTGGTCTTCCCGGCTTTCCCCCTCTTAGTGGTGATCAGGATCACGCCGAAGGGCGCCCTTGTACCATAGATGGAAGAAGCGGCAGCATCCTTCAGTACAGAGATGTTATCAATATCCTGTGGACTGACCCCATTAATATCCCCTTCCATGCCATCTATCAAAATGAGTGGTGATCCGCTGGAACCTACCCCGATAGTTCCCACCCCCCGGATATTAATATTGGGCCTGTTTTCCATACTGCCGCCGAGCGCACCGCTTTGCGTAATATTAAGCCCGGGAGCAATCCCCTGCAAGGCCTGCGCCACATTGGATACAGGCCTTGATTCCAATGCTTTGGAAGTAACCGTAGATACAGCGCCGGTAAGGTTCACTTTCTTTTGCGTACCATATCCTACCACCACTGTTTCGTCCAGGCTTTTCACGGAGGACGACATGACAATATCTATCACCGTTCGTTTATTAATTTCCACCTCCTGCTCCTGCATGCCGATGAACTTAAAAACGAGGGCCGTTGCACCCTCCGGTACCTTTAACTGGTAAGTACCATCGGCCGCTGTTACACCACCAATGGAAGTACCTTTTACCAGCACGGTTACACCCGGTAAGGTCTGCCCGCTCCCATCGGTTACTTTTCCCCTGATGTTTATATCATAGGCAAATGCGTTTACAACGATGGTCATTAATAACATGAATGTCAGTTTTGCAATACGTCGTGCAGCATTAACATGCGTGGAAAGTATCATTTTTCATGAGTTTAACTATTAAGTAATGTGTGGATCTTTTATGTGTGTATACGTTAGCTGGTTACTGTTTATTTATACCGTGGAAAGCTTTAAACACGTTTTTCCCCTGATATTCATATCATAGGCAAATGCGTTTACAACGATGGTCATTAATAACATGAATGTCAGTTTTGCAATACGTCGTGCAGCATTAACATGCGTGGAAAGTATCATTTTTCATGAGTTTAACTATTAAGTAATGTGTGGATCTTTTATGTGTGTATACGTTAGCTGGTTACTGTTTATTTATACCGTGGAAAGCTTTAAACACGTGGCTTTGGCTGATGGTATAAATGTAATATCAATTCCCGCCGGGAGGATGGATTAAACCCGGAATAGGATGGAGAATCTTACGATTTCGATTTTGTGTGTTAAGCCTGTGTGAAGGATCTTTTTTTCTTTTCAGAAAGGGGAAAATGTTTAAGGGGAAGATCATTAAGTGTAATATTAACACACAAAATCTCCCATTTCTTTGTATTTCGGTTTTTTTTATCCTATTTTTCTAAAATGAACACACTGAATTCCACACTCATATCTTCCCTTCTTGTAGTAACAGTGCTACAAAGTTGCCAGCAACAAGAACCTGTTGACAAGCGGATCAAACTGATGGATTCCACACAGGTGGCACAGATAGCTGCTTCCATAGACTCTATCGTAAAACCGGAACTGGCAGAAGGCCTTACGCTGAAACTATGGGGTATCGATTCCCTGGTGATCTCCCCTGTTGCGATTGATATTGATGATCACGGTAGTATATACTATACCACTACTAACCGGCAAAAGAATTCTGAATTTGATATACGCGGTCACAGAGATTGGGAAATCCCTTCTATCAGCCTCCAGACAGTGGAAGACAGGCGGGCATTCCTGCGTAAAGAACTTTCACCGGAGAACAGTAAAAAGAACCTTTGGCTGAAGGACCTTAACGGAGACAGCTCCCACGACTGGAGAGACCTCACCCTGGAAAAAGAGAACATATACCGCCTGGATGATCTGAACGGAGATGGTGTGGCGGACAGGTCGCAACTGGTAGTGGATGATTTCCATGATGAAGTAACCGATGTGGTGGGTGGTATATTAAGCGACGGAGATGATCTCTATGTAGCCGTAGCGCCAGACCTCTGGAGAATGAAGGATAAGAATAAAGATGGCATAGCAGATGAAAAAACATCTATCTCTCATGGATACGGTGTCCATGTGGGATTCAGTGGTCACGGTATGTCCGGCGTTGAAATGGGGCCGGATGGAAGGATCTACTGGCAGATAGGAGACATTGGCTTCAATGGCAAAGGACCCGACGGGCAAAAATGGGAACATCCCAATAGCGGGGTAATAGCCCGCTCTAACCCGGACGGCAGCGACTTTGAAATATTTGCTTACGGCATCCGCAATACACATGAATTTGTATTTGATGAATATGGCAACCTGATCAGTGAGGACAATGACGGGGATCATCCCGGAGAGAAAGAACGCCTGGTATATATCGTGAACGGTTCTGATGCCGGCTGGCGCAGTAACTGGCAATATGGTAAATACAGGGATAAGGATAATAACAATTACAAAGTATGGATGGAAGAGAAAATGTACCTGCCCCGCTTTGAAGGCCAGGCAGCCTATATCACTCCCTGCATCGCGAATTTTGTAAGCGGCCCTGCCGGTATGGTATATAACCCGGGAACAGCGCTGAGTCCTGAATACAAGAACACTTTCTTCATTGCAGAATTTGTGGGCAGCCCTACCAACTCTGGTATTCACGGTTTCAAATTAAATCCTAAAGGCGCCACCTTTGAACTGGGTGAGCATAAAAAGATATTAGGCGGCGTATTGGCTACAGGGCTTGATTTTGGCCCCGATGGTTCACTCTACGTAGCAGACTGGATAGATGGATGGGATACCCATAATTACGGGCGCATCTGGAAGCTGGATCATAAAGATGCAGCCAGCTCTGCCATCCGCAAAGAAGTACAATCTTTACTGGCGGCAGACCTCTCTGAGCGTAAAGAAGCAGCACTGGGTGAATTACTCAACAACCCGGATATGCGCGTAAGATTAAAAGCGCAGTTTGAACTGGTAAAACGCAAAGACAAAGGAGCAGAAATATTTCAGCAGGCACTGAAGCAAACGACTAATCAGCTGGCCCGTGTACATGCTATCTGGGGGATCAGCCAGCTGGGCCGCCAGGATAAGAAATATGCCGCGGCATTATTACCCGTGCTGAAAGACAATGATCCTGAGATCAGGGCACAGGCAGCCAAATGGCTGGGAGACATCAAGTATAATGAAGCAGGCGCCAACCTGGTACCTATGTTAAAAGATACCAGCAGCCGTGTTCGTTTCTTTGCAGCAGAAGCGCTGGGAAGGATAAAATACGAAGCAGCTGTTCAACCTATCATCTCCTTCCTGGAAGATAACAATGATGCAGATGCTTACCTGCGGCATGCCGGCTGCCTGGCACTGGCACGCATTGGAAAAGCAGAACCGGTGATCGCGTTATCCACCAGCCCTTCCCGCGCATTAAGGATTGCAGCCGTGGTAACACTCAGAAGAATGAGCCATCCCGGTATTGCCGGTTTCCTGAACGATACGGATGAATTCATTGTAACAGAAGCAGCACGCGGCATTAATGATGATCTTTCTATTAAAGATGCATTACCTGCCCTCGCCAACCTGCTGAACACTACACACTTCACCAATGAAGCCCTGTTAAGGCGTATCATCAGTGCCAACCTGCGGGTAGGTACAGATGTTACTATGCAAAACCTCATCAGCTATTCACTGAAAGAAGGCAGCGCTGCTAAAATGAGAGCAGAAGCTGAAGATGCATTAAGTGTATGGCCTAAACCTTCTGTATTGGATAGAGTAGACGGACGCCTCAGAGGTCCGGTGGAAAGAGACCCTGCGCCCCTGTTGCTTAAATCCACAGAGGCCTTCACCGGCTTATTAAAGAATAAAGAATTACCGGTAAGGATCAGTGCAGCAAAAGCTATCAGCAAACTGAAAATAAAACAAGCTGCGCCACAATTGCTGGTTGTACTTAAAACAGATAAGGAAGCTGAGATGCGTGTGGAAGCATTGAAAGCCCTTGTTGCCATACAAGACCCACTGGTAGAAGAAGGCATTAAACATGCCCTTGCTGATAAAGAAAAAACTGTACGCGTAGCGGGGCTTGACCTGCTGGAAAAAATGAACATCCCTAAAACGGTGATGGTAACACTGCTCACAGATGTGATCGCTAATAAAACAATGGCAGAACAACAAGCTGCTGTGTTAACGCTTGGTAAATTACCACTGGAGAATACTAATAAAGTGTTTGATGAGATGCTTCAAAAGATGGCAGCCGGCAAACTAAGTCCGGACATCTATCTTGAACTTGGTGAAGCTATTGACAGCACACGTAATACACAACTCAGCGCCCGTTATAAAGAGATCAGCAGCAAATTATCCCCGGATGAACTAATGGCTTCTTACGCCAGCAGTTTACTGGGAGGCAACCCGGACAAGGGTAAGCAGATCTTCTTCCGTAACCAGAACGCACAGTGTATGAAATGCCATTCCTATGATGACAGGGGAGGTAATGCCGGTCCCCGCCTGAATGGTATAGGCAAACGCATTTCCCGTGAGCAGATCCTGGAAGCATTGATCTCTCCCAGCGCCCGCCTCTCCCCTGGCTTTGGCATGGTAACGCTGGAATTGAAAGACGGACAAAAACTCACCGGCGTATTGCAGGAAGAAAGTAAAGCCGGTTTAAAAGTAAAAGTAGGGCTGGAACCAGACAGAACGATCACCAGTGATCAGATCGCTAAGAAAACATTTTCTCCATCCAGTATGCCGGATATGAAAGCAGTGCTTTCGAAGAAAGAGATCAGGGATGTAGTGAGTTTCCTTGCGGAAGAGAAAGGAGATAATTAAACTGCTCATAAAGCATAAAAAAGCCGTATAGCTTAGTGCTATACGGCTTTTTTTATTATCCTTAAAAGATCTCCAAAAAAGCGCAGCGCATTAATGATCCCTACTGCCATGAGCGCACCGAATAAGATAACCAGGATGGTATCTAACGCATCTTTCTCTCGGAATATCCTTACTGTTGTTAAAATGATCTTCGACATAACCACTGATTTACAATTATACATACCTGTAAAATTGTGCCAGTTCCTATAGCGGTTTTTTGGGGAAGGTTATCTACGGGAGAATGGCCATTACCAGTTATTCCGTGGCGTATCATCTCCATTCCCGCCTTCCGTTACACAACTTTTTGGAGTCATTTTTGTAATAACTACACGAAACTAAATTCTTTTTATGAGAAACTACCGTATCCTGGCCATAGTAATGCTGGCCCTTGCGTCCTGTGGCAAAAGTGATCCCAGTCCGGATATCATGTTCAGCATACCCCTTAATACCAGGCTGGAAAACCCCACACCTGCCGGGCGAACGGAGACAGGGTTATTAACGATGCAGCTTTACGGAAACAATGTACTGAGGTATTCTTTCCGGGTAGAGAACCTGGCTTCCGGCGATCAGCTTACCATGGCACACTTTCATGTGGGCGATCCTGTAACCAATGGCCCCATTATTCAGGACTTTCCTGCATTTACCGGCACCTCAGCCTCAGGAGAGATCACCCTGCGCCAATCCCTGGCAGATAGCCTGAAGAACAGTAGTAATGATATTTACTTTAACGTGCACTCCACCCAGGTACCCGGTGGTTTGGTAAGAGGCACCGTGAACAGCGACATTATTATGGCAGCAGATGTGGTGATGAACGGGCTGAATGAATTTCCGCCCGTTGTTACACCGGCTACGGGCCTTGCCCTGATACGCCTTACAGTAAGCCGTAAGTTATATTCCAAAGTAACCGTAACAGGCCTGCCAGGTGGAGAAAACCTCAGCGCAGCGCATATCCACAGAGGCGCTGCCGGTACAAATGGCGCTGTATTGGTAGGCTTATGTGCCAATGCAGCAGATTTTGGCATCTCCAAAATGATGCAGCTGGATGAAGCCACCGCAAACGCCGTAAGAACAGAAACATTATACACCAATGCGCATACTGACCTTCATCCTGATGGCGTGATCCGTGGTCAGATCAGGTAACTTTCCGCAGGCATTGGCGCAATCTCACCCTTAAATTGTCGCCCTTACCCCCCGGCAAGTGAATCATTCCTGGGTACTTTTGTATCAAAACAGGAATGAAGCAGGTATTCACCCATTACTTAGTGCATCCGGAAGAAAAAGAAAATAACATCCTTTCCATACTGGCTGTTTTTCATGCACTTCATAAGCTGCAGTTACCGGGTGTCTCTTACAGGGTGTATGTAATGAGCGATGAAGTGTTCATTCACGTTGCCAGTTTTGCCGATGAAAAAGCCCATCAGCAATTCCGTAAGCTGGAAGCATTCCGGGCTTTTACCGATGCGGTAAGGACCAGGCTTAAAGAAGCGGTGATCGTGAATGAAGTAGAAGAGATAGGTGAATATTCCAATCTGGATAATAAATAATAAAGCCGCACTCATAATGAGTGCGGCTTTATATATAAAAATATGGAAGTCCTATTTATTATACTTTATGGAAAGATGCACCAGTCTGCAAGCGGTTGCAGCTGTTAATGTTCCGCCGGTAACACTGGTAGTAGTACCCACTGTTTTATTGGCTACCCGTAAACGAATATAAAGGTTCGCCAATCCGCTTGCAGCCTGCGGGAACTGGAAGTTGAGCGCCTTATAACCCGCTACCTGCGTTAACAGGGTGTTGGAGAAGTTAGCCACATCTTCAAACGTGAAGGTACCCACCTGGTTCCACACGGCCGTAGCATCGTTCTTATCAGACCACTCTACGATAAAGTTCCGCGGGCCACCAATATCCACATTGCCATCTACCTGCAAAGAAATAGGCTTGCTGATACCGGCAGTAGACACGGCTATCTCAAAATATTCCCCTCTGTTAGCCGCTGTGTTCCACCAGTTCTTACTTCCCCAGCCACCGTTGGAAATAGCGCCTTTTACGGTAGTTGGTTCCTGGATAAGGCCGTTATAATCTGTAGTGGTATACAGACCATTCGCGGTAAAGTCCATCGGTGCATTCCCGCTCTTTGTAATAGTGCCTGTACCAATATCCGGCGTCAGCGGGTTAGCAGCGGCAGTAGGTGTTGCAGCATATTCCGTTTTGAAGCGGCTCCATTCTACCAGCACATTAGAGAAGCCATTAGCCCTGTCCTGCTTCAGATCTATGTCTGCACGCTTCAGGTGGCGAATAGCGTATTTACCAATACTACCACCATAACGGTCATAAGTTTCATATACAATAATACCGGTGATGTTACCACTCCCCTGCGGCACTGCGTTACCATCCCTGCGGTAAGGCACATCCAGGTTGGTGAGCATAAACATGCTGTTCCCTTGAATATCCCGGATACTGGTGGGATAACAATCCATCCTTGCTGTATACCCCTCGTTGATATTCGTAAATGAGCCGGAAGGAACAGAGATCTCCACATCCTTCAGCTTAACATACGTGTACAGGTCTTCATCTGTAAGATCTCCTATGTATTTTTCACGGGGTAGCAGCGCGGTACTCTGACCATCTTTTTGCATAATGTTCACCACCTTTACACCGGATATCACTGTTCTGCCGGGGTTAGTAAACCGGGCAAGTGTAGTGCCTTTCAGCCAGATCTTCACCTTGTCATTAAAATTGAAGATGTTCTCTCCGGCAGTTTGTGTTTTAAAGTAGATGCCGCTTTTGCCATCCGGGCTTTGCACGTATACAGAAATAGCGTTCACGGTTTTATCCAGGTTATGTTTATTGGCGGTGCTGTTCTCGTTCTTGCCAATATTAGGATGCCCTTTATCACTGATCACCGTTCCTTCCACATATATGTTCTCATCTATCACACCTGCTGCCAGCAATTGTTTTACATAAGCGAAATCTTTTGCCACAGCATCTTTGTAACTAACACCCAGGTATTGTTTCACGCGGATAGAATCCTTCACCGTGGTACCCAGCGCATCCAGGTAACTGAGTTTAATAAAGGCGGTACGTTCTGCAATTGTTTTGTTAGTATCTGCCTTAAAGTATAAATATCCATCCGTGATCTGCAACTGGGAGATCCAGTTCACCTCGCCGGTAGCATCATACTGATAACTTATTTCCATTTTGTCCAACGGAATATTGGTGGTAATAGGTGTTTTCAGCGTACCGCCGTTGGCAATACTTTGTGCGATGGTATCATTGATCACAATAGCAGGCACCAGTCCCCGCTGTTGCAGCTGAATAGTATCTGTTTTGCCTTTGGAGCGCACGATCAGTTTCATCATACGCGGCAGCTTATCCGTGTTATCCGTTACAGCTACCATTGCATCGCCCTTACCACTGCCTGCAGCAGTTTGTACGGTGATCCAGTCTGCTTCTTCCGCCGTTTCCATCTTCCAGTCGCCATCCGCATATACAATGATGCGGGTAGTATCCGGCGTGGCATTCAGCCTAACGATCCTTGAATCCACTGCGAGCTCAGTGGAGAATCTGCGTTCTTCTTCTTTTCTGCATGCCGTGATAAGCATTAAGAGGAATAATGCAACAGAAAATGTTGATCTTATAAAATGTTGCATACAATTATTTTTTGAGTTCCATGATAAGGGGCTTGTGATCAGAATACTTCGCCGTAAAATCATCGTAAATAAATTTGCAGTACTGCAATTTCTTTGCGAGGTCTTTACTGAGGTAGATATAATCTATGCGGGTATTAGAAAGGATACCGCTTTTGCCGGTTCCTTTCTGCACTGTCCTGTCGTACGTTAAACCGGCATCCACAAAACCTGCCTGTAATACGCTTTGCTGCACCTGGTAATCCACCTCGCCATTGGCCAGGTTGCTGATGTTAGGATTCTTCAGCGATACTTCCCGCTGGCGCTGCACAAAGTTGGTTTGTGCCACACGGTGACTGTCCAGGGGCGACAAAGAGTTAAAGTCCCCCATCATCAGCCAGTTCTTTTCTCTGTGCTGCAACCGCAATGTTTCCAGCACCTGCGCGATCTCACTCCTTCTTTTAAGGTGTTTATGCGGGTTCAGGTGCAGGATGCAGAAATTGTAGCCATTGATGCTGGCGGTAATAAAACCGTGCGTCATGTTCTCATTCACTTTCTTTATATCCACGATCGGGAAGCGGGAGGTAACGCCTACCGGGTATCCGCTTTCTTTTACGATCACAGCATAATTATGGCCATAAGAAGCTGCCAGGTCTTCCAGTGTTTTCTGCGTGAATCCGTTGCACTCCTGCAATGCCAGTACATCCGGGTTCTTGTCTTTTACCCATTCAACAAAAAGCTGTTTGCCTTTGGAAGTATCTGTTACCATCCCTTCCAGGATGTTATAGCTCAGCACCTTCAGGGTAGATTGTGCTTTTACCGTTGTGATGGATGTAATGGCCATCACGATGAAAAGAATATATTTCATAGTGTGTGCTATTTATACTCAGGGTTGGTTAAGATGCCACCGGAACGTACCACTTCTTTATCCGGGATAGGATAATATTCATGGTAAGGGCGCAGGTTATTTTTAATGATATCATATTCAAGTGCGGAAGTTTCACTCACCCGCTGAAAGAATTCTCCCCAGCGCACGAGGTCCCACTTCCTGCCATATTCTCCCATCAGTTCACGGCCACGCTCTTTCTTCAGCTCCACCATGAATTCAGCCTTACCGGGATAAGCAGGCAGCACAAAGGTTGCATTAGCTCTTGATTTCACTTCATTGATGCATTGCAGCGCCAGGGTTGGATCATCTGTTTCATTCGCCGCTTCCGCTAACATGAGGAGTGCATCTGCATAGCGGAACACCTTTTGGTTATTGCCGTCAGCAATATTATTCATACCGGGGCACCAGAACTTTGGTCCCATCCAGGCTTTACCCGTACCGTTATTCAGCATGGGCCTTTTGAAGTAAGCGCCATTGTAAGTGTAAGCCAGGATGATCTCGCGGCGCGGATCAGTAAGGTCATACAGGTCCATGAAATATTCCGTGGGTGTAAGCGGATTGTAGGGATTCGCTTCTGCACCCAGTTCAGGGATCGTAACGCCGTCATATATATTAGAGCCGGCAGTTTTGGTAGGTGTAAAGAAACACGCTACCTGGGAGGTTTTCTTAATACCGGCGGCAGACCAGATGTATTGTACTTCAAAGATAGATTCCGGCGTGTTCTTGTTCCGGAAATAGGTATCTGTCAGCGGGTATTGTGTGAGCTGGCCATAGACCTTCCTGATCTCCTGCATGGCACTGGCACAGGTGGCGTATTCCTTGTTCCATAAAGCCAGTTTGCCTATCAGCATATAGGCCATCGGGGCAGATATCCTGTTCTGTGGCACTGCGGAGGTACGCATCTGCGGAAGATGCGGCACATACACCTGCAATTCTTTTATTAAGGAATCACGGGTAGCGCTTGCATCCATCCTGCCCATTTTCCCCACTTTTTCAAGTACGTTCAGGCTGTTGATATCATCCCTGTAAAAAGGTACATCTTTAAAGGTGCTGGTGAGTACGTAATAGTATAACGCACGTAATGTAACTGCTTCAGCGATCAATGCAGGTTTCCGCTCTTCTGGTATCGTAGCATGCTGAATACCATTAACAGCCGCATTGCAATACATGATGCCGGAATAACAGGCAGTCCATACATTATCTCCCATACCCGGGTTAGCCGGAGAGATCTCAAACTTGGCATCCAGCTGGGAAGAGTTGAGGAAAGCCAGGTCTGATGCAGCTTCCAGTGCAATGATCAGATCAGAGTTAAAAACATCCGTCAGGTTAATATAGCAGCCATTCAAAGCAGCGATACACTGATTCTCAGATTTATAGAATCCATCCGGGCTCACAATGCCTGCCGGCTTCTCTTCCAGGAATTTGCTGCAACTGCTCATGGACAAAGATACAAGCGCAACAAGCAATATTTTGTGGATCATTCCTTTCATACAAATATTTTTTCTTAGAATTTTAATTCGGCACCAAAAGTGTATGTTCTGCTGGCAGGGTAAGCGCCATTATCCATGCGGCGGATGGTAGAACCATCGCTTTGTGTGGATACTTCCGGATCATACCCGTTGTAGTACTTCCAGAGATACAGGTTATTACCGCTGAGCGTAAGGTTCAGCATCTGCAACTTCTTACCGGTAAGACGGGAAAGATCGAAAGAGTACCCCAGTGAAATGTTCTTCAGGCGCAGGAAAGTAGCGTCATGCACAAACCTGTCATTCGGAATATCATCTTTTGAATCTGCTCTTGGATAATCAGAGTTAGGGTTACGGATCGGATGCCATGCATTCACCATGTATTTGAACTGGTTACTGAGGTAAGTACCGGTACCCATGAACAATTCAACCGGGTTATAAATATCTCCGCCTACAGAATAGTTAAAGTAGAAGGAAGCATAGAGTTTCTTATAACGGAAAGAGTTCTGCAAACCACCGTATATTTTAGGGTCTGCGTTGCCCAGGTACACGAGGTCATTGTTATCCAGCAAACCATCGTGGTTCTGATCAATGTACCGCTGGCGGCCTGGTGAATAATAACTCGCTGCAGAGGAAGCCCATTTCTTTTCTGTTTTATCTTTCGCGATCTCTTCGGTGCTTTTCCACACACCGGCATACTGCATGCCCCACAAAGCATTCAGCGGACGTCCCTTTTCGTATCCGTACATCATGTACTGTGCACCCTGGTTATTATTGTAGGTAGCAACCCTGTCCAGCCCGCCTATGTCTTCTACCATCTGTTTGTTATGTGCAATGGTGAAGGTGGAAGACCAGGAGAAATTGCGGCTGCGGATATTCTCATGATCAACGGTCAGCTCAATCCCTTTGTTAGATGTTTTGCCAATGTTTGCGAGGCGGGAACCAAACCCTACATGGGTTGGCAGCTGAACGGTCAGCAACAGGTCCGAAGTATTGCTCTGGTATGCTTCCAGCACAATGCTGAGACGTTTGTTGAAGAACGACAGGTCTACTCCGGCATTATATGTGGTGGTCTTTTCCCAGGTGAGGCCTTCATTCGAAATACGTGACGGGAAATACGCCACCGGCTGTGTACCGCCAAAAATAGCTCCTCCGGTTGTGGAAGCCAGGCGGGATAATGATTGGTAACGGGAGATGGCATCATTACCGGAAGTACCTCCGCTCAGGCGGATCGCAAACTCATCCAGCTTGCGGAATTTTTTCATGAAGGATTCATTCATCACATTCCAGCGGAATGCAGCAGAAGGGAAATAAGCCCATTTGTTGTCTGCCGAGAAATTAGATGCACCATCTGCACGCATGGTAACGGTCAGGTAATATTTGTTATCATAATTGTAGTTCAGGCGGCCCAGCTGTGATACACGAGCCAGGTTTTCAAGGGAAGAACCCAGGGAGATGGTTTCTTTAGAAGGCAGGGCAGCCAGATCGTTTGCTCCTACATCATCCACAAAGTAACCGCTGCCGCTCGCCTGGAAGTTTACGAAATTCTTTTTCTGAATAGTGAATCCATACATCCCATCGAAATTGTGGCGTTTGTTCCAGGTATTCCGATATGTGATAGTATTCTCGTTCAGGATATTGTTATCTGAATAACTGCGTTTGTATGCGTAAGCACCGGTATTAGCTTTTATACGGGTGGGCATGGTAGATGGAGTGAACTGATCATCATTCAGGCTATAATCTGAATAAGAGATCGTGGAGCGCAGTGTTACGTTCTTTATTGGTTTGATCTCCAGGTACAACATGGAGCTAAGGCTCTTTTCTACCCGGTCGTTCTGCCGCAGCAGCACGTTTGCCAGCGGCGAATCAAACAGCGTACCACTATACCACTGGGTATTCCAGTCGTTGAAAGAACCATCCGGTTTATAAGCAGCAATGGTAGGCGACAGGAAAAGCGTGGAGCGGTACCATAAAGTGTTGGTGCCGATGTCTGCATTATTCAGTGCCCGGTCTACATTAGAATAGTTGAAGCGGACACCTGCCTTTACAAATTTACTGATGGTCCTGTCCAGGTTCAGACGTACCTGGTAACGTTGCAGGCCGCTGTTCTTGATGATACCCTGGTTATTGTTATAGTTGGCAGAGAAATAGTATTGTGTGGTTTTATCGCCACCGGTGGCAGACAAAGTGTAGTTCTGGTAAGGTGCATTGCGGGATATCTCCTTTGTCCAGTTGGTACCTTCTCCCAGTGCCAGGGGATTGGGATAAGGATATTCTTCCAGCGGTTTAGTCTGGTTGGCAGCGGCAGAGAAATAGTAACGGTCATTCTGCATCTGTGCAAACTCCGTGGCATTCATAATGTCCAGCTCGCGGGGTAATTCGGAAAGACCTACATCACTGCGGAACGTGAAGGCCGTTTTCCCTTGTTTGTCTGTACCGGATTTTGTAGTGATGATGATAACGCCGTTACTGCCACGGGAACCGTAGATGGCCGTGGAAGATGCATCTTTCAGTACGTTGATGGTAGCAATGTCTGAAGGGTTGATCTCGTTGAGACTTTTGATGCCATCCATCAATCCATCTACAATGTACAGCGGCTCGTTGCTGGCGGAAATAGAACGTGTTCCGCGGATACGTACTGTAGTGGCAGATCCTGGTTCTCCATCCGTAGATACGATCTCCGCACCCGCGATCCGGCCCTGCAACATCTGGTCTACCCTGGTAACCGGTACATTTTCTATATCAGCCATTTTCACGGTAGATACAGAACCGGTGAGATCGCTTTTCTTCACACTGCCATAACCGATCACTACCACTTCGTTCATACTTTTCTTAGACACGGCCAGTTTTACCGTAAGCGGAAATTTAACCGCATCCACCCTGATCACCTGCCTGTCATAACCGATATACGATACAAAAAGTACATCCTTGCCGGTTGCTTCTATCGTGAACTCCCCCCTTTCATTCGTCTGCACTCCGCGTGAAGTACCGGAAACAGATACCGTAGCACCGGGCAATACATTGCCTTCTTCATCCACCACCTTGCCTTTCAGCGGAGGTTCCTTCTGATCGGGCGTTTCAACAATTGTATTTTGAGCAGCGGGAAGCGCTTTTGCTTTGATCGTAATTGTTTTGCTGTTGATCTCATAGTCTATCGGCTGGTCTGCCATGATCGTTTTCAGAAAGGTTTCGATAGCCATATCTTTTACGGACACAGATACCGGTTTGGTCTTGCTGAGCAAAGCTGCATTATAGAACACTACATAACCGGTCTGTTTCTCCAGCTGGCTAAAGACCTCTTTCAGCGGAAGCTGCCTGCCGCTCATGGTTACCGTTTGCGCAAGGGCGCTGGCCTGCATGCAAACAAACACCAGCAGTACTGTGATCTTCGTCACTTTCAGCCGTTGTAAAAGTGAACGTGCAGCCAGTACCCGGGACTTGCCCATTTTGAGAGTAGATGTGAACATGATTGAGTTTAATTATAAAGTTGAACGCATAGCAGTGCCCGCTGTTGATCGGTCAACAGGTACTGATAGATAAGCGATAAATCTGTTATTGTCTGATGATAAGTTTTTTCCCTTCAAGCCTGCAATGCACATCAGAGATCTCCAGCATCCTGATAATATTAGACAGGCTTAGGTTTCTGTCCATTTTTCCCCCGAAAATAATAGCGGGTATTCCGTTTTCGTATTGTACTTCTATATCATACCAGCGTTCCAGTTGTTTCATCACTGCCTGAATATCTGCATCTTCAAAATTGAAGATCCCGTTCTTCCAGGCCAGTACCTGGCTGGTATCTGCGCGGCTTACCTTTATACCCGGTGTGGCATGCGCTACGTTGGCCTGGTATCCCGGTTTCAGTATAGAACTGTTATTACCGGCGTTTATCTGTACACTGCCGTTGATCAAAGTAGTGGCAGTGACGTGTTCATTTTCATATGCGTTAATATTAAAAGCAGTGCCTAATACCTTTACTTCCGTATTATCTGCCAGCCTTACCGAAAAGGGTTTCGCTGCATCCGGTTTGATATCGAAATAGGCTTCTCCTTTCAGTGTAACCACCCGCTCCTTTCCTGAGAAGCTGGTAGGATATGTCACCGCACTGGCCGCATTCAGCCATACATCGCTGCCATCCGGCAATACGAGGTGGAACAATCTGCCTTTGGGTGTGCTGAGTGTATTATAACTTACTGCTGCGGCACGGTGATCATCATAGGCAATGGTACCATGTGCTAATGATACATTCGTACCTCCCTGGTTAGCGATCACACCTTTCTGCAAACTATCCAGCGTTACCTGTTTGCCGTCGCCCAATGTGAGGATGGCACCCTGGCTGGCGGCTTGTATATCCTGTGCGGTGGCCGCCTGCTGGTTGTTTTTTGATGGTTTGGAAGAGGGGTAGATCCAATACAGTGTACCGAGGCCGGTTACCACTGCAGCGGCAGCGGCCCAGCGGGTGATGGAAACCATCCTTCCGCGCTTGTGTTTTTTGGGAATGGCCTGCTGCAATACAGACAGTATTTCATCCGCCCGTTCCTCCTCTATAACTATTTCTTCCCCCGGTTCCGCCATCACCCTGTCTATTATCTCATACAACCTGGCATCATTTTCCTGATCCGCCATCATGGCAAACAGCTTTTCCTTATCCTGTTCAGAACAGGACTGGTTCATGTATGCCCGGAATAGTGTTTCGAAATCAGTCATAGTGATCAACCGGTTTACTAATAGAGACGATGAGAAAAGTGAAATGGGGCAGTGAAAGAAAAAATATTTTTTACAGCAGCTCTTTTAAGAGAAAAAGCGCGGTGAACATCCCAAGCCTGGCAAGGCAATAAATGCGGATAAAGTGCATGGCTTCTGTGAGGTGGCGTTTTACGGTTTCAGGGGCTATATTGAGCGCACTGGCGGCTTCTTCCCTTTTCAAACCCTGTTCTTTTATGAGTGTGTATACCTTTTTTTGCTGGGGGGACAGTTTGGCTACGGCCTGCCGGAGGATCTGCCTCGTTTCCTTTTCCTGCAGCTGTTCTCCGGGATGTTCGGCAGCATGCAGCAGCAGATCGTCCCCGTCCTCAGGAATGGGGACCGCCATTTTTTGTACAGCTAATTGCTTGAGCATGCTGAATGTTCTGTTACGGGTAATAGTGAACAGCCAGGCCTTGAAATGCCTTACTTCTTTCAGTTCTTCCCTTTTCAGCCATACCTGCAGGAACACGTCCAGCAGTATTTCTTCGGCCACTGGTGCAGCAACCGTTAGCCTGTAAGCGATGGTGTATACTTTGTTCCGGTATAGGTGAAAGATCTCACCAAAAGCCTTTTCATCTCCCTGCGACACTTTATCTAGCAGATCCATCTCGTGACTAACTTTCTGAACAGGCATCACATTGATTTTGGTAGCAAATATAATATTGACGGCAAGAAACAGTTGTGGTACTGCTCTACATGGAACGTGAATTAATGATAATATAACGTGGTTGGTATGTCTACCTGGCGGGAAAAATACAAAAATATCCGGTATTAAAACAAAAACCCGCGCTTTCGCGCGGGTCTCAACAACTTTTCTTGTACAGGAGATCAGTTCTCTGAAACAAAGGTATACTTGCCGGAGGGCACCTGTAATACAGTACTGCCATCCTCCTTTCCTATTACTTTTATTCCTTCTATACCACTCACCTGCTCTCCCGGCATATAAACAGTGGCCTGTGAATTCACAGGTACCGTCACATTCAGGGTAAACCGGCTCCCCTCCTTTTTCCAGCTGCTCCTGATCACTCCGTAGAGCGATGAGGTTTCCGCTTCGGCAAAAGAGATATTCTTTACCGGAGAGGGTTTTATGAGGAAGTACTGGAATCCGGGATGTGCAGGGTCCGCACGGATACCCGCCAGGCTTTTGATGAACCAGGAGGAAATGCCGGTGAAACAGGTATGTATCTTACTGGTCACATTTACACTCCAATATTCCGGCCATGCCGTTTCTCCCTTTTCCAGGAAATAACCATAGCTGGGCTCGGTAGTTTTAGAGAGGATATGCGAGAACGCTTCATGGTACGTTTTATCCTCTATCAGGAATTTCAGCAATACCGGCAGGCCGGAACTGCCCATATCAAAATAGGCGTTTGGCGCAGTGATCTTTTCCTTAAAGTTGGCGAGCACAGTTGCGTATAGTTTTTCAGGTACAATACCAGTCATCAGGGGGAAGGCCGTTTGCACCTGGTCTCCGTTCATGTAGATGTTCAATGCAGGATCAAAGAACTGTGCATTGATCCTCGTTTTCAGGAACCTTAATCTTTTTTGGTATACCACCGCGTCTTCAGGATGCCCCAGTATGCCTGCTATTTCAATCATATCGCCCAGGTTCATGGCATATACGCAGTTATTGAAGAAAGTAGCCTCCGGTGTGCCACCAAATTCTTTTCTACCACCGGGTGCAGCCCAGTCTCCCAGGAATTTCCCGCCACCGAAAAACGCTTCCAGGAGGCCGAACTGGCTTTTGGTATGAAGGAATTCCAGCCATCTTTTGCTGGTATTATAGTTGGCTTCCAGTATCCGCTTGTCTCCATAGGTACGGTAGAATTCCCAGGCCACATTCAGCCCTGCGCTGCTCCACATAGGGCCGCCGTAATGTTCATTCCATTGTGGTGCGGTATGGTGGATCCACCCGTCCTGTTCCTGTACATCAGACCAGTCCCGCACGTGTTTGGTGTAGAATGCGCCTACCTCGTAATTGGGCAAACCTATGCCCCATGAAGTGGCGAAAACTTCTTCTCCATACCCCAGCCTTTCCCGATGCGGGCAATCCGCCGTAAAACCTTCTGTGGTACAAAGCCGGTAAGTCCAGAGGTCTGTTTCATATATTTTATTGAACAGATCGCTGGAAGAGGAGAAGTGCCCTGTGCGTACTATATCTGTGGCTACAACATATCCTTTCACATCAGCTGGTGAAGGTTTGCTTTTCAGTCCGCGGATATTGATATAACGCCCGGCTGTATAGTTAAAACGGTTGCGGAATGTTTCCCCATCTTTGCCTTTGCATATATAGATATTTCCCTGGGCCCAGTCCTGGATCGTTTCAGGATCATCTGCTACCATGATCTTTACCGTATCTCCGGCAGCCATGCCTTTCAGCTTTACTTCCAGCCATCCTGTATAGTTCTTACCCATATCCACTTTATAGATGCCTTTAATGGTATCCGTTACTGTTTTGGCAGGAACTGTTTCAATGATGCGGGCAGGCTCCATATTGTGCGCGGATAAGATCACTTTATGATCTGTTTCCTTAGCTGGTAACCATTTACTGTCATCAAAGCCTGTTTCATTCCAGCCGGGGATGTATAACCGGGCGTCTATGCATTCAGCGCCATGATCTTCGTATGTATTTCCACCGGTGTTCTTACTGGAACTTACCAGGCATTTCCAGCTGGCATCCGTAGCGAGTGAGAAAGTGCCTGCATTCATCTGTACCCTTAAGGAAGGAAAGATAGTTCTGCCAAAGAACTCGTTGCGGGACCATCCCGGGCCGTACCATATGGCAATCGTATTATTCCCTTCTTTCAACAGGGCTGTTACATCGTATGTTACATACATCACTCTCCTGTCTATCCGTGTTAACGCAGGCGCCAGCACACGGTCGTCTGCTTTTTTGCCGTTGATGTACAGTTCATGATATCCCATGGATGCCACATGTACAAAGGCTGTATTCACTTTATCCAAACGGAAGTTCTTACGATACCAGATATGGCTTTCTTTGGCCGCATCCGGATGTTTGATCCAGGAGCCTTTCCAGTCTGCCGGTTGGAGCAGCCCCATGGAAAAGCGTGCTGCCGGGCTCCAGGGCGTGCTGTGCCCATCTTTATCCTGTGCACGCACTTTCCAGTAACAATCCTGATTGGAGGTCAATTTCCGGCCTTTAAATACTACAAGGGCAGATTGATCGGACGGCGTTTCACCACTATCCCAGATATCTCCTTTGTCTTTATCCAGCAGGGCTTTGCTGCTGGCTACCAATACGTGGTAAGCGGTTTGTTTTTGGCCCCTTGTATTTTTAGTGTCTGTGAGCTTCCATGTAAAACGTGGCACTTCCGCATCAATACCTAAGGGCGCCTGCATGTATTCACAACGCAGGTCTGTTACCTGCATTTGTGCAAATGCGTTTAAAGAAAATAAAAGGCAAATAATTAATTGAATAGAACGCATGATATGATCTAAAATTGATGGAAGGAAGCGGATACAAATTCTAACACTTCCGGCAATGCTGTACGCCAGTAACCCCAGCTGTGGCCACCATCGCGGATACGGAATTCATGCGGGATCTCCTGCTTGCGCATAGCGATATGCACCAGTGAGTTTCCTTCAAACAGGAAATCATCATCACCGCAATCAATATACCAGCGCACTGCTTTCTTTTTATCATCCGGCATGTTGTTTACTAAGTACAACACGCTCTGCCGTTCATAATATGTTTTGATCTGTGCAGCGGTAGCGATGGAATCCTGGCCACGGCGCTGCATCCACTTTGTAACATCCTCCAATACCATAGGGCCGGTAGCTGCGCTAAGCGGACAGGCAGCGGCAAATAGTTCCGGGTGATGCAGGGCATAGGTAAAAGTGCCTTCGCCTCCCATAGAAAGACCAGCCACTGCGCGGTAACGTTTCTCTGATCTGGCGCGGTAGGTCTTTTCCACGAAAGGGATCAGTTCCTGGAAAAAGAAATCCTCATAACGCCATTCTCCTTTGATGTCATTTGCATACCCCCTGCGGCCGGTGTTGGCATCCGGCATTACAATGATCATGGGCGTAGCCTTCCCTTCCCGGATAGCTTTATCCGTGATGCTCAGCACCTCGCCAAACTGTATCCAGCCGGTTTGATCATCTCCTGCGCCATGCAGCAGGTAGAGTACAGGGTAGCTGCGTTGGGATGTTTCGTAATCAGGCGGCAGGTAAATGGAATACTTCCTGTCTCCTTTTAATATTTTACTGGGCAGGGTAAGGTTATCAGACACCTTTCCTGTTTGTGCGTGTGTTAACACCGGAAGCATTATACATGCCAATAGCAGTGCAATCATTTGTTTACTCATGATCTGTGTTTGTTTTACCATGTTATATTGATCAGCTTTCCTCCATAACTTTCAATAGCGCAGTTAGTGCCATTAACGCTGGTAATGGAGCTTTGCACCAGGAATGTAAGCGCGTTATATTTTTCCAGCGTCACTTTATCAAAGGTGATCACCAGCTTGTTACCGGAACGGGTGACCACTGGTTTTACAACACGCCGTATCGCTTCATAGGCATGTACGGCCTCTGGCGGAGCAAACCATATATTATCCTCTCCCTCTTTTCCATAACTGGCTGCAAGCCGGTTAAAGAACGCTGTAAAATCAGCAAAGCGATAACTAATATTCCAGAGATCATCATTCCCTACGCTGTGTGTAAATGTATTCAACCAAAAGTATTTTCCGGTGGAAAGATGTTCTTTTATTCCCCTGAACACGGAATCCATCAGTACCTGCTGCCCCATTTTACTGTTTAAGAACAGCCTGCCCACGCGTAACCTGTTCCAGTCAGTACGGGTAGCCGGCTCTATCCAGTAATCCGGGTACTGACCGCTATGCACTACCTGCAGGCCTTGTTCAAAAGCTGCATTTGCATAAAGTGGCGCGCTCAGGTGATCATCTTTTCCGCCTGGTATCACAAATTGCTGCATGTTCGTTTGCAGGCGTTGCTGTACGGTACGGGTATTTTCTGATACTTCCCATGCAGCCTTTACTTCTTTGCCTGTAGCGTGTGTATAGCTGTGGTTAAGTACATCCCAGCCTGCCTGGGTGATGAGTTTCAGATCATTCCAGGAGAGATTATCTTCACTGACAGAGCGGGCATTGATGGCTACGGCAGCTTTGAAGGACAGTGCATTGCCGCAACCGTCTGTATAATAAAGCCCGGGATGATATGCGCCATCACCCCCTTCGTCAAAATCCCACTTGTCTTTAAACGGAGCGGCTACCTGCCCGCCGTTAAAGTAAGGGAGCGCAACCCGTGCTGCGGAAACTAAACCATCGTCCAGCGTAAAACTGCATGCAAAACGTTTATCATAACGCAAGGGCGCTATGCTCACTTTGGCATTTTTGGCGGAGGCATCCAGCGTTACCGTGATGGTTATTTTGCTTTGTTGCCCTCCTAATAATAAAAGTAGCAGATAGATCATTGTTCAAAATTTGCTTTCATTTGTCCTGAAAAACTTTTACCTGCCGGGCGTAATTTTATTTTCAGGATAACGCCTTCCTGTAACAGCGTGGAATGATATACTTCGTCCCCGTTCCAGAACCTTTTACGCACCCATTTGCCCTCACTGTAATATCCTTCTTCCACTGCAACGATCTCTGCGCTTTGCGCACCGGAACCATAAGTGGGCCTGAACTGGAACTTGGCATCAAAGCCTATTAGCAAAAATTCGTTCTCCGCCAGTTGTGCTACCAATGCCCGGCCTGAAGGGGAGCGATCTTTTTTCCAGGTAGGGAAACCATATGTGAAAAGGATATCATACCCATCAAAGTTCACCAGTTGATCTGGGCGGTTATGTTCTTCTATCACCGCTTTCAGGCGACCGGTGCCTTGCAGGGCCATTACTTCGTTCAGTGCACCCCGTAATAAACGGTAATTAGCGGCAATACCTGCAAATTTATCATCCAGTTTTTCTTTTCGCCTTTCGTCATGCGGATCGGCGCTGAAAGGGTCAATACCGTATACGGCTACACCCAGTGCGTCGTAATTGCCCAGCATGTGAAAATGATAACGGGCAAAATCAGGACCTTTGCCTGTTTCCGGTATAAAGAGCGGATTATCCGGGCCGCTGTATTTGGTACAGAGATCATCAATGGCAGCCAGGTTATTCTGGTAGATGTCCGGAGCCAGCAATACCATATTAGGCGCAGTGGCTTTCCAGATATGCAGCATATTGGAAGTAGGCCCTCCACTGGGGTAATCGCCGGGGCGTTGGAAACGGTGTTCACGCAGCCAGGCATTAGTATACATCGGTAATGCATATTCCTGCTTTCCACCCTCTGCCACTTCATTGATGTAACGGGCAATGTGATAAGCATTGAAAGACTCCGGTGCATCCACACCAAAAACTTCTTTCCAGGTGCCGCTCTTCTTTCCCAGTTGCTGTACCAGCTTAGCAGGCACCGCACTGTTGAATACCGCGTTAGCCACATCAGAATAATCACGATCTGTGCCTAGCGATCCTGCTTCGTTTTCCACCTGCACCAGGATGACGGTCTGTTCTTTTACATCTGTCTTTTTAAGATGCCGCATCATAGCAGAGAAAGCTTTTTTATCAGCATCCAGGTTGGCTTGTGCTACGGGAGACAGCAGCTGCAGTTCTCCTCCCCCGGCATCTTTCATGCGCGGGTAAAGGTCCGGGCGGGAAAGCATCCATTCCGGCGCGTACTGTGAACTGCCGTTCTTGTAAGAACCGAACCACAGTAAAATAAGCCTTATGTTTTCTCTCCGCGCGCCCGCAATCAGCGAGTCCAGTTCGCGGAAATTATATTTACCCGGTTCAGGTTCCACATTCTGCCAGTACACCGGCGCTTCCAATGTGTTGCATTGCAGCTCACGCAGCTGCGGCCATGTTTTTTCCATAATATATGGCCAGCTGCTGCTATTCCACAGCTGTGCACCTAACACCAGGAAAGGTTTGCCGTCTACAAGAAAACTGTATCCTTTTCCCTGCTGTTTCTTTACAAAAGATGGCAGCGGTTTCTGCGCTGTAACCGCAAGACTACAATATAGGAATGTGATAATAAGAGAAAGAGATTTCATGTTATCTTTTTTTATAGCTGTCCACAGGAATACGAACAGTGCCCCAACGCACTATCCTTTCTATGGGATTAAAAGTTTTTGTTTCGTAGCTCGCCAGGAAAGTGATCACGTGATCCTTTGGGCAGCCCGGTTTTATTTTGATCACGGAACTCAGGGTGAAGCCATCCGGCCAGCGTGCGGGCAGCACCTCATCGGCCAGCTTTTCTTCCGCTGCCGCCACCCATTTGTCTTCGGTGTAGAGGCGTAGCCGGGAGGAGTCTTTGTATAACAGGAAACCGTCTCCTGCTTCCTCTACGCGAACATCCGTTAATACTGGTACATCAAACCATACCGGCAATATCATTTCATCTTCAGGCATTTCATTGATCTGCAACAGCAGCTTCACTTCAAATGGCTCTCCATGCAGCGACGGTTGCTTGCGACTGATGATGCGGACAGGTGGCAATTGCAGTAAACGTTTATCAGCTTTCACCTGTACTACTGAATCCAGCACTGTCACTGCGGTATCATTCGTGCGGATACGAACACGTAGTTGCTGCACTTCCTCTCCACCACGGTTTAACAAACGCAGCAGTATACTATTCTGCCCGTTCTTCAAAAACCGCAGATTGTGATCCAGGCCAATCCATGCAGCAGGATCTCCTTTCAGGTAGATACCAGTTTCTGTTGCTGCACTTTGTTTTACATGCAGGCGGCCATTGTTATCTGCCAGTAGTTGTTCATGATGCAGCTTCTTTGTTCGCAGATCATATTGCAGCAACTGGTATTGTTGCCCGGGCTCGTATACCGGCGCAGTGATCACCTTTGCTTCCACACCTGCTATTGCAGGCCCTAATGGTAACCAGCGGTGGGTATAAAGCCCCCAGCCTGTTTTATCTGCATGTTTGAAATGAAGATAGCCAGGTTGTTGCAGGTTACTTTCTACCTTATAGCCCCATACATCAAAATCAGCATAGAGATCATAATGAGACCACCTTAAAGGTGCAGGTAATGTATGTTTGAATCCATCTGCTACAAAACGAAGCGCACTTTCAAACACACGCGTTTCACCAGGGAGGTCTACCATATGTCCGCCATCCAGGGATTGATAATTTAACGATACTCCTTCCCATGCAGCACCGGCACGCACTTCTTCATTCAATCCATATAAAATGTCTGTCGGACTTGTATGCATGCGCACCCGTACATCTTTTAAATTACTGAAAGTGTAACGCACCGGGTAAAGTGTATGGTTCTCCGGGTAACCAAAGAAAAACTCCGGGCTGCCCGTCATGCTCACGATGCTGCCTATCTTATCAGGATACCTGCCTCCCAGGTAATAAGCCATGATCCCTCCCATGCTGAAACCTATAATGCCGCGGTGTTCCCGGCCTGTTAATGTTCTGCAGGAAGAATCAATATGCGCTGTGAGTTCAGGGAAATAATCTTTCATCTGCACCCGGAACTTTACATCTTCATGATTACCTACGTTATAAGGACGTGGTTCACTTTCATCTATATTACCATCCCACATCACCATGATCACACGATATTTATTCACAAGTTGCTGCAATGCTGTATAATCCAGTTTTGCATTATCGTCTGAAAAATGACGGCCACCCCATCCATGCAGAAAATAGACAACCGGGTAACGCTCACTGCCTGCCGCATAAGTATCCGGCAGATACAAACGGTATGCTTTAGGATGCCCGAAAACGCGGCTGTTATGCGTCAGGTCATGGTAAGGTACCTGCTGTGCCTCTGCAAAAAAATGATGCAGGCACATACAAGTGATGAGTAAAATATATTTCGGCATACGTTTCATATTTCAACGAGGAATCCTGCTGTATTGTCCAGTTGTGCGAATGTTACTGTGATCGTAAGGCGGCCTGCTGCCCATGACCAGTTATCAGCAGGTACAGTCCCCTGCATGTTCAAACGTTTTACCTGCGCAGGTTTGCGGGCACAGGGTAATTCAATCTTTCCTTCGCTGAAAGGGATCACGGCCAACCGGGTTGTAGTTGTAACAGATTGCTCATCCTGCGAGATGAGCCCCCAGTTGCCAGTCCAGTTGATATTTTCTATGGGTGTATTCACCACATCTGCTCTTAAGGTCAGCGCTGTTAATACATCCTTTTCTGATCTTCCCCAGCAGCGGAGCCTGGGCGGAGCTTCCATATTACCTGCAGTGCTATTCAGCCACACCGGTTTCCATAAAATAGAACGGCGATACCATTTATTCACTGCGAGCCGCCGGTTCAGGAAACGTTCCGGAATAGGCGCACCATTTTCCAGTTCAGTAGGCAACACCGCACCAGGAGACCCGAGGATAATAGTATTCATCAACACTTCATCATCCGTCCGCCATTCATAAGAAGAAGAACCACTGATAGCTACACACTGTTGTGACAACAACGAGGCCCAGATGCTCCATTCCGCATGCCCCTGCTTTGTATCATACCAGAGGTCACCCTGATCATCGAGGGATATCATATCCACCAGCGGCGCCCATAAGGGACTGATACCATAATACAGGATGATCACATTAGGATCTATACTTTTAGCGGCTGCTGATATGAGCCGTACCATTTCATAAGAAGACCGTTCTCCGCGGAAACGCGGATCCTTTGGTGCGCCCATATTGGGGTTGGGCATGCCATATCCAAAATCCAGTTTTATTAACCGCGGTTTCAACCTGCGCATCACGCTGCGTGTTCTTTCCTCCAGGAAAGCACGGGTGCGCGGAGAGCTTACATCCAAACAAAAATAAGCTTCTCCGGAAGGATCAAAATTCCAGTTCGCGAGGCAGGGTTTCCCTGCTGCGTCCCTGATGAGATCATTTACGCCAAGGCCTGCTGCTACCGTATCTTTGATCCAGCCCACCGTTTCCCAGATACCAATGGATGTACCATTCCGCCGCACATGATCCACGTCTGCAAAAAAGTCCGGGAACTTTTCAAGGTTCGGTTTCCCTGCGCCTTGTGAAACTTCCCAGGGATCATCCAGCACCATCATTTCATTGCTCATTTTTTCCATGAAGTCTGCAATAGGCCTGATCGGATATTTCCTTAAACGCCACATGCCCCAGGTATTCCATACAGAAGAAACAGGTGCTACCTTTTTATTTTCATCAACAGGGAACGATGCATAATATTGCTGAAAAGAAGCGATGGCTGATGTATCTATTGTAATACGCAACAGATCATCCCAGGTGCGTGTGTTTTGCGGAGGTGCGCCCCACAGATCTTCCCGGAAGAGGTACTCGTAACAACCGCGGGTACCGCGTATCTTAAGTGTCATGGCACCATCCGGCACACTGCCGGCACCGATACAGATCCAGCCATTACCATTCCCCATTGCCGTAAATAAAACCGGACGCGGGAAAGCTGCACCATAAGGAGTGCTCATAGAAGGTCCAAAATTCCCCAGGGCAATATCAGGTTGCCCAAAATCCCACATGCGGAAATAACTCTGTACCGTTCCTCCTTTCGCCCCAGGCACACAGTAACCAAGCGCCTGCCAGTTGGGAAGAAAAGGCCTGTCCCATACCGGTTTCACATTCACCCCATCTGCTGCTACCGGCGATGCGCCTATATACATTTCCACGATAGCCGGCGCCTTGCTCAACCATTGAATGGTGAACCGGCTGATGCGGATACCCCATGCGGTGCGTTCCAGCACTAATGTACCCGTGCCCTCCTTTTCCAGTACCAGTGGTATTTCTGATTTGTTGCCTTTGAAAGCAGGAAGCGCGCCCTGCACGCGGGCTTTCAGGTATCGAAGTTGTCCATTGTTTTCCTTTATCCAGAAGGAAGGCAGCAGACCACCCCGCCAGGTAACCCCACCACCGGATGTAGTGATAAGTGTTGCATCATCCTTTAACAGGTCCCATTCAAAACGCAGCGCTCCCTTCGTATAGGTCCATGGAGTCGGCTGAGCCTGTGCCACCACTGCAAAAAATGGCCAAAGGCATAGCCAGGCCCGGATCAGTATTTTCATATTCTGTTAATTTCAATGCGCGCCCGCAATAAAGCGAACGGATCGCTTCGTGGAATTAATTGTCATTTAAACAATTATCTAAAATTAATTAATTCAATGAAATGCATGCTAAAAATATTATCAATGGTTAAGGATAAACTTATCAGGTGAAATCCACTCCTTATTATTATTCAATATTAATATACCTGCAATAAAAATAAACCGCCAGCCCAACAACCGGCCAAACCTTCTACAGCCGTTATTCGATAGTTCTTTTCTATCCGTATAAAAGCAGATTATACCGTACAAAAAAATTAAACTGTTTAATATACAATTATTAAAATTAATTATTACATTGTTAAACATTTTCTGTCCTAAAAGGCAGTACTACTCTTAAAGCGGGAACAAAACCATGATATCACGGCACTGAAAAAGTACTAACAACCATAAGTAATGCAGTAATTCAATCATTTTAGATAAAAACGGATCCTTTACCGGCCATGGCGTAATATCCCTGATACAAAATCATGCGGTTCAGCTTATCAGGTTTCAAAAAAATTAATTGTCAAATGTACAATCATTAAAATAATTTTCTATCTTGTCATCATAGATCAGCATTTCACGTATACCAGAATTAACCAGAACAGAATTAGTATAAATATATATTTCCACGCTTCTGAAATTAAAATCACCTCAGGCAGCGGATTCAACACGTCAGATAATTTCAGCATTAAAATGCTGTCCTTTAACGGCTATATGGCTTAAGCAGCGCAACAACTAGTAACGTGCACAATTGTAGCAGGTTGCCCATGCAGGCAACCTGGAGGCTATACTTTAATCTTTCTTAAAAAGAATCAAACATGAAACAAATTGTACTGGGGCTTTTTTCCATTGCTGCCATCTCCTTTTTCTCCTGTAAAACCGCGAAAGACGGTAACAAGAAAACAGAAGATTCCGCCAGCAATAAACCGCTGATGAAAGACTTTATGGGTATTAACGGTCATTTTAGCTTTAAGCCGGAATTGTACGGCCAGGTATGCCGTCTTGTACGGAACTACCATAATATAGACTGGGATGTAAAGAAACCCGGCGATCCCATCACGATCCCTAACACTATTAATAACATCAACTGGAAAAGAGATGTATACGGCCCCTGGAAAACAGGTGGTTTTGAAACGGACATCTGTGTACAGTTTGGCAACTTCGGTGCAGGGCACGATCACTTCGTCGAAAAATGGAAAGGACAGGAACAATGGAGTTTTAACTACACCAAAGCCATGACTTCATTTTATGGCCCTTCCGGTGCTGAAAAACTGGCCACCTCCTTTGAGATCGATAATGAACCCGGCCGACGTGTAGACCTCCCCGTGTTCCAAAGCCTTTTTGTTCAGATGGCAAAAGGTATGCGTGAAGGCGATCCTAAAGCAAAGATCGTTACACCTACCGTGTATGCACGGGAAGCGGATGATTATTCCCAGAGCCTGCTTTCTTTCTATGGCAATACAGATATTCTGCCGCTGTATGATGTGTTGAATGTGCACACCTACTCTACTATGCCTAAATCCGCCACCAACCCTAATAACTGGAACCGTACCTGGCCGGAAGATACTACTGCTGACTATCTGAAAGTTGTGCAGGAAACTATTGACTGGCGCAACACTACCGCTCCCGGCAAAGAAGTATGGGTAACTGAATTTGGTTATGACGCCTGCACACCTGATATGATGAGCACCCGTAAAGACTGGATGCTGAAGCTGGACTGGCAGGGCCATACTGATCTGCAACAGGCACAATACCTCGTACGTTCCTTCCTGGCGTTTGCCAATATGGATATCAACCGTGCTTACCTCTATTTTTATAATGATGATAATGAAGCATCCTTCCATGCTGCTTCAGGCCTCACACGCAAGTTTGAACCGAAAATGTCCTTCTATGCAGTGAAACAGTTATACGAAACACTGGGCAGCTATCGCTTCAACCGTGTAGTAAAACAAGAATACGGCCAGGCTTATGTGTATGAGTTTGTAAATGGCAGCGATGCAAATAACAAGATCTGGGTGGCATGGTCTCCTACCGGTGTAAAATCACATGAAAAAGATGGATATAAACCAAAAGAAACCAAAGTAACGCTCACAGATCTGCCAGGTAAAGCGCAAAGCGCAAAAGCTATGGCTACCGCCACAGGAGAAGCTGCCAACGTAGCCTTTGAGCAACAGGGCGACAATGGTATCAGCCTCACCGTCGGGGAAAGTCCCACTTATATTCTCATAAAGAAATAAGCATGTTTTAATCTGTTTATGTAAGAAGAAGTATAAATATTCACTGTTATGAAAAAAATTCTATCACTGCTGTGCATTATCCCATGCCTTTCCCCCATCGGAGCGGTTGGAGGATATAGCTCTCCAGCTCCTGTACTTCCGGGAATTGTGTTCCAGTCGGAAGTCATCATCACCGGCACCGTCAAAGATGAAAAGGGAGGTTTACTTCCTGGTGTTACGGTGCGGGTCAAAAACCAATCAATTGCCGCCGTTACCAACGAG
Organism: Chitinophaga sp. SYP-B3965; assembly: GCF_009647655.1. Classification (GTDB taxonomy): domain Bacteria; phylum Bacteroidota; class Bacteroidia; order Chitinophagales; family Chitinophagaceae; genus Chitinophaga. The sequence goes on from NZ_WJFD01000001.1 coordinate 2,253,287, forward strand.
TCCGGCAGGTATAGCCTAAAAGTGCCAAATCGTGATGTAGTACTGGTTTTCACCTTCATGGGATATGTAGCCCAGGAACGCAATGTGGGCAATGGTAACGTATTAGACGTTACCATGCCGGAATCTTCTGAGAGCCTTGGTGAAGTAATAGTAGTGGGTTATGGTACACAAAAGAAAGCTTCAGTTACAGGAGCTATTTCTTCTGTTACTACCAAGGACCTGTTACAATCACCGGTTGCCAATATCAGTAACTCCCTGGCAGGCCGTATGTCTGGCCTGCTTGCCCGGCAATCCAGCGGTGAACCTGGTCAGGATGGCTCAACACTCCGCATCAGGGGCGTGGGCACTTTCACAGGATCTCAGGAACCTTTGATCATGGTGGATGGTATTGAAGTATCCAATTACAACAATATAGACCCGAATGAAATTGAAAGTGTATCCATTCTGAAAGATGCGTCTTCCACAGCCATTTACGGCGTACGTGGTGCAAACGGCGTTTTGTTGATCACTACCCGCCGTGGTAAAGAAGGCAAACCACAGTTGAACTTCACTACCAATGTTGCGCTCAATAGCTTCGTAGATCTCCGCGAACCTATGAACAGCAGCCAATATACCCGTGCATATAACCAGGCACAGAAATATGATACCTATATCACAGGTGCCACATACAATCCTAAATTCAGTGATGCGGATATTGCCAAATACGATTCTGGCGAAGATCCCGTGATGTACCCTAATACGAACTATTATGATCTGCTGCTGAAGAAAACATCTTTGCAAACGCAGCAGAACCTTACCATCAGCGGCGGAACAGAGAAAACCAAATACTTCATCTCCGGAGGCCTGTTCAACCAGGAAGCACTGTTCAACAATGCAGGCCTGGATGCAGGATGGGATGCACAGATCAAATTCAAACGTTATAATTTCCGTTCCAACTTCAACTTCGACGTTACTAAAAAACTGAAGATCGCATTGGACCTCTCCCTGCAGAATGAAAACCGGAGAGGCACTAACGCCAGTACGAACAGGATCATCCAAAGTATAGGAGATGCACCACCATGGCAGTCACCAGGCATCCTGGATGGTAAAATTGTTACCCAGGGAAAAGACCAGCCGGTAAGTCCTGTAGCTGTTCTGCTGGGTGCAGGATATTCGAAAGAATACCGCAGTTACCTGAATGGTACAGTGAGAGCGGATTATGACCTGGACATCATTACACCGGGGCTCTCCGTTCACGGTAAAATATCTTACCAGAATTTTAACAGCAAGCGGGATACTTATGGCAAGAACGTAGTGACCTACACTGTTACCAGGTTGCCGGACCAATCGCTGCAATTCAGACCTAACAGCCTGGAAGAGCCATTCGGTTACTCCGAAGCGATTGCTAAGAACAGACGTACTTATACAGAAGCAGGCATCGACTATAACCGCACTTTCGGCCACCATGCTGTTACCGGTCTCATACTCTATAACCAAACAAAACTATTCGATCCCAACCTGGCCTTCCTGGTTCCGAATGGTTACCAGGGTGTGGTTGGGCGTATAACCTATGCCTACAAAGATCGTTACCTGGCTGAATACAATGCCGGTTATAACGGTACAGAAAACTTTGCAGAAGGCAGGCGTTTCGGCTTCTTCCCCGCCTACTCTGTGGGCTGGATACCTTCTATGGAATCCTTCTTCCCGCAGAACGACATCGTTACCTTCCTGAAGTTCAGGGCTTCTTATGGTGAAGTAGGGAACGACAGGCTGAACAATGCACGCTTCCTCTACCGCCCCACCTCCTACACTTATTCCTCCGGTTATTACTTTGGTGAAGTAGGTTCCAACTTTGCGCAATACACAACACCAGTAGAAGGCGCTCTGGGTAACGAACAGCTTACCTGGGAAAGAGCTGCAAAGAAGAATCTGGGGATGGAGATCAGGCTCTTCAAAGGCAAGTTCTCTGTAACAGCAGATTATTTCTCTGAAATGCGCAGCAACATTCTCGCATCCAGGCAGAACGTTTCTGTTATCACCGGTGCTACTTTCCCTCCATACAACTTCGGCAAAATGCAGAACAGGGGTGTGGATGGAGATTTCTCCTTCAATGACCACGTTGGAAATGTGCAATATTTTGTGAGAGGTACTTTCACATTCGCAACAAATAAGATCCTTGAAATGGATGAAATTCCACAGCCATATCCTTACCAGCAACGTACCGGACATCGCGCAGGACAATACTTTGGCCTGATCGCAGAAGGATTGTACAATAGCTGGGAAGAAGTGAACGATGCTAAAAGACCGGCATCTCTATGGAATAATAACAAGATCCAGCCTGGTGATATCCGGTATAAGGATGTGAACGGAGATGGTATTGTTAACGAGGAAGATTATGTACCTATCGGCTACTCCAATTTCCCGGAACAATTATACGGCCTGTCTTTAGGCGGAAGCTATAAAGGATTCGATCTTTCGATCCTCTTCCAGGGTGCTACCAAGGTAAGTACAGACCTTCCATCGCGCGCCAAGATAGCCTTCCCGCTGGATATCGGCGCTTACAATGGTCTGCTCGAAAGCTGGTCCCAGGAAAGGTATGATGCGGGCCTTCCCATCAGCTACCCTCACCTGGCCATTGGTACGGATGCACAGCAGCATAACTACAAAGAATCCAATTTCTGGATCAGGGATGCCAGCTATGTACGCCTCAAGAACATGGAGATAGGTTATACGCTCTCCGCCAATGCACTGAGAAGGATCGGCATCAGCGCCGCCCGTTTCTACCTGAACGGGAACAACCTGCTCACCTGGCACAACATGCCTCCTGGTATCGATCCGGAAGCGCCGGCCAGTATCAATGGTAGCGAGCCTTACCCAATTGTGAAAACAATCAACTTCGGTCTTAATCTTAAATTCTGATGATGAACCGAATTAACATTATAAAATATGCAGGTATGAAAAAGCTACATGCACTTTATTTACTGGGCCTGTTTAGTGTCCTTTCCTTCTCCTCCTGTGAGAAGAAATTCCTGGATAAAGCCCCTGGTGTGGACGTTACAGAAAATACCATATTCTCTTCCCAGACTGAACTGGAAATGTATATAGCCAGTATTTACCGGCACGGTATTCATCATGGTTTTCCTACGGAAGACAGATCACTTACCAATGCCGCCACTTATGATATGGCCGCAGGCGCTACAGATGAAGGAGAATTTGCCGCAGGCTGGCTGATCTCCCAACGCTGGAATTCCTCCAACATTACGGCAAGCGATATCGTGAATCTTGAAGATTACCGGTTCTTCCTTCGCTGGACAGCTATCCGTATGTGTAATATCCTGATTGAAAGAGCTGGTGATGTACCGAATGTTACAGACGCTTACCGCAACCAGGTAATTGGTGAAGCTAAATTCATCCGCGCGCTGAACTACATTGAAATGGTGAAACGTTATGGCGGTGTTCCCATTGTGGATAAACGCTTCCAGCTAACAGACAATTTTGATCTTGGCAGGAACACACTGCAAGAATCCTTTAATTTCATTGTAAGCGATGCTACTGATGCGGCAGAAAAATTACCGCCCACCTACCCCAGCACCATGCGCGGACGCGCTACAAAAGGGGCAGCGCTCGCACTCAAATCCAGGGCTTTACTGTATGCAGCCAGCCCGCTGTCTAATACAGCCCAGCCATATATGAGCCTGGGTGAAAATGATAAGTTCCTTTGTTTAGGCAACAATGATAAGAACCGTTGGAAACTGGCAGCAGATGCCGCCAAAGCAGTGTTGGACTGGGCACCTGGTGCAGGCATACACCTGATCACGGATAAAGGTACAACCGCGAATTACAGATACCAATGGACAACGAACGACAATGCAGAGGTCATCCTCGCCGCGAAAGTTTACGGCCCGCGCAATGCATGGGAAATACCCTGGGCAACGATAAAGCCGAATGTTCTGTTAGGCGGACGCCAGGGATGGGCAGGTTTAATGGCCACCTTTAACTTTGTCAAAAAGTATGAGAAGGTAGACGGTACGCCGCAAACATGGCCCTTGGCCGGTGGTAATGACCTCTTCCTGAAGATCAATGAACTGGACCCCCGTTTCAAACAAACCATTGCTTACCAAAACTCTCAATGGAACATCGAAGATCCTCAACTGGATTGCCGTACTACCCAAACGGGTTTCTGGATGCATAAAACGATCCCTTACGAACTGACCAATGGCGCAGCACAGGTACCTAACTGGCAACTGTTCCGGTTGGCAGAAGCTTATCTCAACTACGCAGAGGCGCTGAATGAGTTTAACGATGGCCCAAATGCAGATGCATATGAAGCTGTTAATGTCATCCGCAGACGCTCCGGTATGCCAGAACTTCCGGCCAACCTTTCACAGGAAGCATTCCGGGAACGTGTTCATCACGAAAGGGATATTGAACTGGCTTTTGAAGATCACCGGTTCTGGGATATCCGCCGCTGGATGGTTGCAGAACAAAATGGTGTAATGCAGGGAGATTTCTGGGGGCTGCAACTGAAAGCCATACCAGGAAGTTCAGAGTATAATTATGTACCCTACATTTATGAGCAACGCACTTTCCTGCGTAAGATGTACCTGCACCCTTTCATACTTTCTGAAGTGAACAAAGGCCACATTGTTCAAAATCCAGGCTGGTAATTGTATTCCTCTATCGTAAAAAGAATTCCATGAAATCAAGTATATATCATCTCTTTACAAGGCCGGCACGGCAACGGTTCGTGGCACTGGCATTCACCTGCTGCGCAGGTTTGAATGCTTCCGCACAAACAGTCCGCACAGATTCCGCAGAAATCGCTTATGGCCGGCAGCCGGCATGGATGGTGACAGGTGCTGTTTCTTCCGTAGTGGGCAGTGACCTGAAGAAAACATTTAACACCAATCTTGGCAATACACTTTATGGTCGTTTACCAGGCCTCACCGTACAGCCAGGCAGCAGTGAAAACGGCGGTAATACACCCGGGTTACTGATCAGGGGCGTTAACACCTTTGGCGGTGCAGGCACTAAGATCCTGATACTGGTAGATGGATTTGAAAGTTCCTTCGCACAACTCGTGCCGGACGAAGTAGCCACTATCACCATCCTGAAAGATGCGGCCGCTACTGCACTTTATGGTAGCAGAGGCGCCAATGGCGTAATGCTGGTGACTACCAAAAAAGGTGAACAAGGTATGCTGAAGGTTGGGTTCGGTGTACAATTCGGCATCAACAAGCCGGTTGCTCTTCCAAAAAACCTGCGGTCTTATGATCACGCCAGCTTATATAATGAAGCATTGCAGAACGATGGTAAAATACCTATATACAGCACCGCCGATCTGGATGCTTACAAGAACGGCAACGACCCTTACTTCCACCCGGATGTGAACTGGTACGATCAGATAATTCGCAAGTCTGCTCCCATGGCCAATTACAACCTTACCTTCAATGGTGGTAACGAAACAGTGCGTTATTTTGTAGCATTGAATGCGCTTACCAGCCAGGGTTTGCTAATTAAAGCAGGTGATGAGGAAGAAGAAAGCAGCAATTCTAAATATCAGCGTTACAACTTCCGTACGAACGTTGATATCAATGTAACAAAAAGGCTTACTGCTGCCATCAGGTTGGGCGGCTCAGTGGAAGATAATGCCAACCCGGTTGGTAATTCAACCGCTTCTGTGTTCCAACTGGCCTCCGCCATTCCTTCCAATGCTTTCCCCGTACGTTTACCGGACGGCAGCTTTGGTGGTAATGCACTGTTTGCGAACCCGCTGGGAAACATCCTGCAAACAGGTTCCTATACCGCTAACGGCAGAACCTTACAGGGATCTCTGCGTCTTACCCAACAGCTCGATTTCATTACAAAGGGCCTGAGCCTCTCAGGTGTTCTGGCAATGAATTCTTATTTCAACAGTTACTCCAACAAGAGCAAACAATATGAAAGGTTCTCCATTACCCGCAACAGTAACGGAGATACATTGATCACCCGCTTTGGACAAAAAACATCCCTGGCTGGTGACGAAAGCCGTTCTGACCAATGGCGCAACTATGCACTGCAAGGATTCCTGAACTATGACCGCACTTTTGGCGTTCATAATATTTCAGCGATGCTCATGTACAACCAGGACAGTTATTCTGTTTCCGGCGATGGCATGCCTTACAAACATATCAATGGCGGCGCACGTGTTACGTATGCTTACGATGAAAGGTATGTAGCGGAAGTGAATATGTCTTACATGGGATCTGAGAATTTCGTCAAAGGAAAACGGTTCGGGTACTTCCCTGCTGTGTCTGCCGGCTGGATAGCTTCCAATGAGAATTTCATGAAGGAGAGCAAGGTGATCACCTACCTGAAAGTACGTGGGTCTTATGGCCTTACAGGGAATGACCTCATAGGCGGACAACGCTTTATGTTCGACCAGTTATTTCCTTTTACCGCATCGCCTTACTTCGGTACCGGCAATACCGGTACAGCAGGTCTTGCTGAAGGCACACCTGCCAATCCAAATGTGACCTGGGAGAAGGAAACAAAGATGAACGTTGGCCTGGAAGCCAGTTTCATTGACCGTATCACGCTCAGCCTTGATGTGTTCAATAACAAACGCCGTGACATCCTTTCACAACCTTTTTTCACTGTTCCGCAATATGTGGGGGTAGACCTCCCTTTGCTGAATGTGGGTAAAGTGGATAATAAAGGCTTTGAAGCGGTTATCGGTTATCACAATGCACCGGAAGCCAACGTACAATGGTTTGCACAGGGAAGCGCCTCGTATGCTAAAAACAATATCACGTACAACGCTGAAGCCGTGCAGGTAGATACTTACCTCTACCGTACCGGAACTGCGGTAGGCCAGCCTTTTGGACTGGAAGCCATCGGCTTCTTCCAGGATGTGGCAGATATCAATGCCAGCCCGCGCCATACCTTCACAACAGTGCAGCCCGGTGATATCAAATACAAAGATCAGAATGGCGATAATAAAATTGATCAGAATGATGTAACTGCCATCGGCAAAACGTACCTCCCTACCCTTACCTATTCCCTGCATGCAGGTGTAAAGTACAAGGGCTTTGACCTGGATGCATTCTTCCAGGGCGTTAGCGGCAGTACTGCATCACTGGGTGCACAGTTCTATGCTTTCCAGAACAACGGGTCTGCTCCTGAAATGGCAAAAGACAGGTGGACGCCTGCCACAGCAGCAACCGCTACTTATCCCCGGTTATCTTCCGATAACAACCTGAATAATTACCGCTATTCTTCATTCTGGTTACGCGATGGCAGTTATCTTAAACTACGCAGCCTGGAACTGGGTTATTCCCTGCCGAAACAAACACTCTCCAAAGCAAGGCTGAACCTTGCAAGGGTATATATCAGCGGCAATAACCTGTTCTCGGTAGATGATATAGAAGGAGATCTTGATCCGGAAGCAATGGGCACCGGCTATCCGGCCCTGCGCACATTTTCTGCTGGTTTCAGGGTTGAGTTTTAAAAGAACAGCATCGCAATTCCATTATGCAACAAATGATTTAAAACATTACGGATGAAACATAATACTTTAATATTCGGTGTAATGGCACTCTTTCTGCTGAGTGCCTGTGAGAAGCTGGACCGTGAAGTGATAACAGGCACCACCGAAAAACAGGTGACTGAATCTTATCAGTATGCAGGCTACCGGCAGGCATCCCTTTATACAGATCTGCCGGAAGGGTTCCTTCAGGTAGACAGGGCCATGATGGCATCTGCCAACGATGAAGCAGAATTCACCAATGAAAATGCCAACGTACAGAAATTCAATAATGGCTCCTGGAATGCCTACGACAATCCAGACAATGCCTGGGGTAAATACTATAAAGCTATCCGGAAAGCAAACCAGTTCCTTGTTTCTATAGACAGCCTGAACCTGGACACTTACCGGCTGAGCAGCCTTCCTTCAGACCAGATCATATATCAGCAAAGGATCGTGGAGATCACCCGTTGGAAACTGGAAGCCCGCTTCCTCAGAGCTTACTTCTATTTTGAACTGGTGAAACGTTATGGTGGTGTTCCTATCTTCACCAGCGCAATGGGCGTAGAGGAAGACTTTTCCAATGTGCAAAGAAATACGCTCGAAGAATGCATCAATTTCATCGTTAAAGAATGTGATTCAACAGCAGTTGGATTACCTGCAAAATCTGCGGATGCAGATCTTGGCAGAGCCACCAAAGGCGCAGCGCTTGGTTTGAAAAGCCGTGTGTTGCTTTATGCTGCCAGTGATCTCTTCAACGATCCCACATGGGCTGGTGGTTACGATAAGCCGGAACTGATCTCCCTGCCTGCGGGCAATCGCACGCAGCGCTGGAAAGATGCTGCCAACGCTGCCAAAGCAGTGCTGGACATTGCAGGAGCCGGCTATTGGGTACATTGGGAATATGCTCCGCTCTTTAATACCTTTAATTCCCCTGAGATCATCCTCACGCGCAGGAACGGACCGAGCAATGATTTTGAGAAAGCAAACTTCCCTATTGGATATGATCTTGGCCAAAGTGGCAACACACCTTCCCAGAATCTTGTGGATGCCTACGAAATGAATGACGGTACACCGTTTGACTGGAATAATCCTGTACATGCTGCCAATCCTTATGCCAACCGTGATCCACGTCTGGGCTTAAGCATTACTACCAATAACGCCTGGTTTAATAGCCGTAGTGTAGAATTATGGGCCGGTGGCCGTGATGGAAAAGGTATTCCCCAGGCCAGCAAAACAGGATATTACCTGAAAAAATATCTCAGCGAATACACAGACCTGTTGCAGAACAGGACCAGTGTACATAGCTGGCTACTCATTCGTACAGCTGAAATATTCCTGAATTATGCGGAAGCCCTGAATGAATGTGAACCCGGCAATCCTGATATCAGGAACTATATCGGTTATGTGCGCGGCCGTACTACAATTGGAATGCCCAATATACCCGCCGGTTTATCCCAACCTGCAATGCGGGAAAGGATCCGCAATGAACGCAGAGTGGAATTTGCATTCGAAGATCACCGTACCTGGGATGTACGCCGCTGGTTACAAGGACCACAATATTTCGGAACGCCGCTCAGAGGAGTGGACATTACCCGGAATCCGAACGGCTCTTTCACCTACGTGCCAACCATCGTGGAACAAAGGGTATTTGAACCGAAAATGTACCTCTATCCTATTCCACAGGGAGACTTGTTCATTTCACCGAAAATTGCCCAGAACCCGTTATGGTAATCCAACATTAAAAAGTTAATAATGAGAAACAGATATATCCATCACATAAATAAACTGGCGCTGGTATGCGGGCTCCTGATATTTGCATCATCCTGCAAATACAAGGAAATTGTTGAAGCCAGCTATCCTGATCAAAAGGTCTATTTCCCTGCAGCCAGGGAGGGCAGGTTTATCATCAACACAGTAGCCGAACCAGGCAAGCCTTACCGCTATGTAGTAGATGCCGGCACTAAGAAATTTAATGTTCCACTCAGTGTTTTCCGTGGTGCTGTTAATAATTCAGGTGCATTCAGCGTCAACATCCATGCTGATAATGATACGATCAACAGCCTGATCACAGACGGTACTTTGCTGAACACCGTATTGCTGCCAGCTGATCAATACATCATTCCTGCCTCCGTGGATATGGCCAATGGCGCAGAACTGGCATCGTTTACAATCAGTATCAACCTGGATTACCTGGTGGCTAATCCAGGCACGCAAAAAGCGATCTGCCTCAGGCTTTCCGGAGGTAACATAACCACCAATCCTGCGATGGATAAACTGATAGTGATCATCGATCCCGCCGTCCTGAATCCGTAGCAGTAAAACCAAAAAGAAAAGGGGCATATCGAAATCCGATATGCCCCTTTTTATTGTTATAAAGACCTGTTATGGTTTACTTCTCAACTGTGTTGTACGAATGCCAGCCGGTTGTAACCCCGGGAGGTTATTCGCAGGCGTAGTAAGATAAAAATAAGCCGTTGCAGACAGGTCATCAGAACGATAGAAGTTAGTCCAGGCATCCTGTAAAGAAGGATCTGCCAGCGATACCACACTATCCTTGCTGAATAACAAGTTCATTTTTGCGTGGCTGCTGCCAATTGTTACCGGTATAACTTTCGCTTTACCTTCCTGCTGAACAGGCAACACATTTCTTTTGAAGTCTCCCCCGATCTGCTGCAAAGTTATACGGCAATCCTGCGCAAAGAATACAGGATCAGGAATATGGAACCGGTAAAACGACCACTGCTTGTTAGGCCAGTCATCTACCAGGCAACCGGAATATTGGTTCGCAAACCACCCCTGCGACCATGCTGTACCAATATAATCTTCGGTGCCTGTGCCCGCCAGCGTTGGCAGATCTTTGTCTCCATCGATGAACATCTTCACCTCTCCCTCACCCCACCAGGTCATGTTATAGGCCGGATTGGCATTCACGCCAACATTCACCCCCAGGAACCGCCCTTTCCCCTGCACCTGCGGCAGCAATTCAAAATCCTTCCCTGCAGTTGTAGCAGTATCCCGATGCCAGTATGCATGAAAATACATAAACTGTTCGTCCCAATTTTTCAAATACTGAAAATTAACATCGAAGAAAAAATGAGTTAGTTTATTACCCGATTCATTCGTCACTACGATCTTTGCTCCTTTACGGAAAGGCATGGGAATGTGGCAGAGAAAAGAACGGCCTTCAGGACTGGCAAACAGCGCATTTTCAAACTTTGCCATCCGTCCGAGCCCTACACTAAAGAAATCACCCAAAGGCACTGTAACAGCAGGTTTTGTTTCATTATCCCAATACATTTCAAGTTTCAGGGAACGAAGCATTTCGGGAGAGCGGTCATTGATCGTGATCCAGATCCTGTTTACAATTCCCTGCCCCTGCACATTCAGCAACACCAGGGATCCTCCGCCGTTGATGCTGTCATACGGATGACCTTTTGCCCCATGATTTGCGGATGCGCCTTTCCCCTTTTCAGCACCTGCGTTTTCAGGACTGCTCCAGCGGGTTTCCGCGCCTTCCGAATAAGTAAACAGGTTACCCGGATAAACATTGTCAGGCGGCTGCGGTTGGTTACAGGCTATCATTCCCAGTAACAGCATACATAAAACAGTGGTTACTTTCATAAAAAAATGTCTAAATTTTTAGTCGAAAAATAAAGCCCCACCGTTAAATCAGACAATATCCTATCACCCGGCGATAAGTGATTTTAAGTGGTGAAATGGTGGGGCTTTTATGTTATCAGGCCTGGTTAGTTAACGTACGTGTAGGAGTTGCCCGTAACGCTTACACCCGGAAATGTTGTTACTGTTCCTGAACTGGAACCCGTAACCGTACTGGTAAATTGGTTAAACCCTATATTATGCGATCCCGTGGCGTAAACAATTATTTTCACATCGTAAGTACCGGTATTAAATGGCCCAAAGTTAACTGGTGCCACACCAGGCAATATTGTCTCCCGCATCACCATTACAGGTGTAAATGGAGTAATATACTCATACAGTTCTACTACGCTGTAAACCGAAGAATTATTCACGGCAGTAACAGAAAAAGGAGCAAATGCAGCAGTTCTTTCACCTGCGCGGATATTGTCCATTGGAACAATAGCAGCAACGAAAAGGATAACAATAATTAATAGTTTTTTCATAACTCTGTTTTAAAGTAAACCGGGAAATATAATAATTGTCATATCAACACTTAACAACAGTCCAATGTAAGTACAATTTCTTACAGAAGAAAGCTTAAAAACAATTATTTGACAGGTGGTTTACAGCGAAGTATAATGCAACACAGATAATGCTGCATGGCCATTCTCATTCATGTTATTAAAAATACACTGAAGTACCTCAGCAGTAGGCTCCCATTTCTGTGCTATTGCATACCCCATGCAGATAACTTTCTTTTGTTCTCTTAACCCGGAACCCATACTTCAAAACCCTAAACAACCCAAAATGAAAAGAGTATTACTCCTGCCCCTATTCATGCTGCTATGCGTGACCGCATTTGCGCAGCCAACAGGTTATGTGCCCGGCACCCAGGTATGCTGGAACTTTAATGGCCGTGACCATGGTTATTTCAGAGCCGCAGGCAATGGTGAACGCCATGTCCTTGTTTTCTTTACCGGACTCGGACAAACGAACTGCGGGAATTATGAAGAACATTCGCCGCAAAAAATGCTGAGAGATTCCATTCCCGGACTTAACTGGGACGGCCGCACGGTGCGTGCGCCGGGTGATACCATTGTATGGGAAGTATTCACCGTACAGAATAATACGTATGTGACCACAACAGTATATGATATCAATTATTTCTTTACACATATCGCCCCTATTGATACTGCGGACCGCACAAAGTTCCATATCGGGGGAGTAAGCCTTGGTGTTGGCCGTATGTGGGAATACTTAGGCAATGTCTGGAATGAGACCAGTCCTTACCATAAGATCTTTTCCACTACTATCAGCGAATCCACCACCCTGCAGGACCATAATTTCGGTTCCATCGTACCTGCCAGCTACGGTAAGCGCAACTGGGTATGGCATGCCAGGCATGATCAGCTTGGAGATACGAGATATCAATATGGTCAGAGCTTATATAATGCATTAGGCGGCACTTCCAAACACTTTACATTACTGGAAGATACGCTTGCCGGCCACAATGCTTATACCTGGGACAGCTGCCTGGCACTTACGGGAACGGATACCTTAACTAACCGCTGGTTATGGATGGTGGCTAAAGCCGATACAGTTGTTCCTCCTATTGTTTGCCCCGATCCCGGTGGCGGCCCTGCTGGTTATGTGCCGGGAACACAGGTGGTATGGCAGTATAACGGCCGCTCTCATGGCTACTTCCGTGCTAAAAGATGTGAAGGTGATGAAAGACATATCCTCATCAGCTTTATTGGTGATAGCGTAACAGATAGCACCAACTACCAGAGTGAATCTCCGCAGAAACTGCTGAATGACCTTGGGCCTAACTGGAACGGTCGTACGGTAAGGGCGCCGGGCGATACCATTGCATGGGAAATACTCTCTATCCCTTACAACAGTGGGTACTGGCTGCCTAACTACGCCAGCGATATCAATTATTTCTTTGCTAATATTGAAGCGATAGATACCACAGATCACAGTCGTTTCCATATTGTTGGTGTAAGCGGAGGTGTAGGCCGGATGTGGGGTTATCTTATCAATGACCAGTCCCACAACAGTCCGTACCGCAACATTTTCTCCACCACCATCAGCGTGGCCACACATTGGTTCTCCAGCTATACTCCCCTTGCGGATTACAGTACAGGCAGGCGCCACTGGGTATGGCATGGTGCGAACGATTCAAGCGGAACAAATCCACCGGCCGCCTCCACCGCATTATTTGGCGTGCTGAATGGGGAAAAGAAACTGACTATGCAGGCAGGTGCAGGGCACAATTATGTTACGGTAGACAGCTGTTTCAGCCTTGCAGGTACAGACAGCAGTAACAACCGCTGGATCTGGATGGTACAGCCGGATACATCAGGCGGTAGCCTGTTGTTGGGTGGTGAGCAACTGGCCTACCAAAAAGCATTTGTGGAGAAGAAAGCCTTCAGCCTCTATCCCAATCCAACGAGCACTTATGTGACGCTTAACTTTGAAGCATCACCCAAAGTGAACTATAGGGTAACCGTGCTGGACCTGAATGGCAGGATCGTACATATTGAACCTAACGTGAAGGGACCATTGTACAAACTGGACGTATCCAAATTGCGGAGCGGGCTTTATATCCTGCAGCTGGAAGGCGGAGGCACTAAAGTGCAGCTAAAATTCATTAAGCAATAATACATTGGAATTCCGGGTGGGGCCGTCTCTGAAAAGGGACGGCCCTTTTTTTATTTCATGGAATGAAGTTGAATAACATTTCCTTCTGTATCCTCAAAAGCTCCTAAACAACCAAAAGAAGGAGATACCTGTTTTTTAGGCATGATCACTTTCCCGCCTGCTTTCTCCACACGGTCTAATACATCCCCCAGGTCATTACCGCCATTCAAAACAATCTTGATCCCAATGTTTGCAGGCGTATAGTCTGCTCCTTTTACAATGGCAGCACCAATGCCGCCAGCATCCCGGTCATGCGGCAGAAAACCCATCTGATTAGGACCAGCCATGATATCCGGCATATCATAATCGTAAATAGTGCTGTAGAATTTCTTTGCCCTGTCAAAATCGGCGACGGCAATTTCTACCCAGAATATTGAATCTTTGAATAGTTTCATATGTTTAACAATTGAATTGACGGAGGTGATGGTCTGAATGTTTAAAAGCAAATAACCCTATTTCTTCTTTTGTGAGTTTACCAAAGAAGGGATGAATAATGCTATGGTCTGTTAACCGCCCGTATTCTTCGATCAGGTTGATCCATTTCTTTTTATCCGCTGCAAAATCACTCTGCACGGGTCCTTTAATAGCTAAAGGGCCTGCGGGAACGTTCTTGTCCATGGGCTTATCATTCTTAAAGAAGCTTTTCTTCACCAGCTTGCCTAATAGCAAACCAAGGAATTCCCGCTTGTAATGTGTTTTGCCCAATGTCATTTCTTCCCATAATGTACAGTGCTTCACCATCTGGTGAACATTCATTTTCCCCCACGCGGCGGTATTGTTTCCATTGAGCATCTGAGCCCTTTGGATCAATGCATCCCTGATTGCTTTGTCGAATACTGTTCTCATAACATTCGCTTTATAACACAAAGGTATTGTCTATATTTGGGGTTCACGGGGTGTGATATTGACATTTTGCAGGGTTGTTTTAGACATCAGTTCCCCTTAGCTTTGTTAAAACTGCGGACATGAAAAATCTATCCATTTTAATTCCTGAAAATCATTCAAACCTGAGTAGTGTGATCCTCACGTTTGAGGTATTCACCAAAGCGAATGAATATTATGGGAAGAACGTTTTCAACATCCAGCTGGTGAGTAATTCCAGGAAAACCGTCCTGCACAAAGGTTTATTCACTATTCACCCGGATGTGCTTTTAAGTGATAGACCAAGAGCGCACCTGATCTTAATACCTGCCCTGGATGAACACATCAATAAAACATTAGGGCATAATAATGTGCTGATAGAATGGGTGACCGAACAGTACAAACTTGGTGCTGAAGTAGCCAGTCTTTGCACCGGCGCTTTCCTGCTCGCGGCTGCGGGCATCTTGAATGGTAAACAATGTTCCACCCACTGGCAGGCAGCAGATGTATTTAAACAAATGTTCCCTGATCTGGATCTGAAAACAGAAAAGATCATTACAGATGAACAGGGCGTTTACACAACAGGAGGCGCACTCTCTTCCCTCAACCTGCTCCTCCACTTAGTAGAGAAATATTACGACCGGCAAACGGCTATCTTTTGCGCGAAGTTCTTTGAGATAGACCTGGACAGGAACAGCCAGTCTCCCTTCTCTATTTTCACCGGGCAAAAGAACCATGAAGACGAAGCCATCAAAGCGGTGCAAACCTATATGGAAAATAACCTCAGCGAAAAGATCAACATGAAGGACCTGGCGGCCGAGTTCAGCATAGACAGGCGCAACTTCGACAGGCGGTTTAAAAAAGCAACGATGAACACGCCGGCAGAATATATGCAGCGTATTAAAATAGAAGCCGCCAAAAAGAGCTTCGAAACAACGCGAAAGAATGTGAACGAAGTGATGTATGAGATCGGTTATAATGATACGAAAGCTTTCAGGTTGCTGTTCAAAAAGATAACCGGCCTCTCTCCGCTTGATTACCGGAACAAGTATAACAAGGATGCGATAGTTTATTCAACCTGAGTTTCGATAGCAGTCGCCATTCTTATATTTGGCTTTTAGCCCAAAAGAATTGCTATGATAACCCGAAATACATCTGGAGAGGATTTCCTGACGTTGATCCCCAGCCTCCCCCGCCCTGAATACCCGTTCCCCGACCTGGCAAATCCGCTGATGGAACCTTTGAGAGAAGTGTATTATAATTGGATCGACACTGATTATACCTTCCATTCTGAAAAAGCGCGTGAAATGCATAAGCGGCATGTATTAAGTGATATACCTGCCCGTGCATTCCCTTATTTAAGATCAATCGATGAATTACTTCCAATAACAAGATATGCCTGCCATGGTGCTATGATGGATGATTATTTCGATCGTTGCACAGGTAATGAAATGCAGGCTATCAGGGAGCGGATCATGTCTTTGCTGCGTGGCGAAGATGAGCAGGAACCCAAAGACCTGGGGATATACCGCCAGTTCTATTTACTGAGGCAGGATGCTATCAGGTGTGAAATGCCCCAACGTTTATACGATAAATACATTGTAACTATAGATTCCGTGCTGGTAGGTTACCAGCAGGAAAAACATTTTAATGCCGCAGATATACCACCCCCGTTACCTATTTACACTATCATCCGGGAAGATACCAGCGGCGGATTACCTTTCTGCAGATATGTTTGCATGCAAAAAGATTTTCGTTTGCTGCCAGACACAGTACTTGATCATCCTGTTTTAGTGCGTATGTACGCACTGGTATCACGCATGATCGGTTGCCACAACGATTTCATCTCACTGCCCAAAGAAATAATGCGCCAGGGAGATGTGATCAACATTGTAAAAGTAATGCGCCATGAATACGATCTGTCCTGGGAGGATGCTTACAGGAAGGCACTGGATCTTCATGATGATTATAAAAAAGAATTCATCTTGTTATGTGAAAACCTGCCTGATTTTGGAAAGTGGCAGGAATTGGCAGCAGATTTTGTTTATACACTGGGAATTTCGTTACAGGGTGTTTATTCCTGGCATTTACACGATAAATTCCGTTATGCTCCCGGCGGTTATGTGGAAGGAGAATATAAAAGCCGGGAGTAGATTTTAAAAGGCTGCCACTTATGAGGCAGCCTTTTAAAATGTTAGAAAGCCCCCAACTCCGCCAGCACCGCATAATGCGAGCCGGAATAATTAGAAGCCGTTACTATTTTGATATACCGGCAATTCACCGGGGATGCAAATGTTTTATACTGTTTGGTATTTACATTCTGTAAAGTATGCGCCCCTTGTGAGGTGTACGTAATGTTATCAGCACTTGTGTGTATGGTGATATCCTTTAAAGATCCGTTCAGGTTTTCTCTTTGCAGGAATGCCAGGCCCGCCACACTTTTGGCGGATTGCATATCTACGATCACGGTATGCGGATGTGCAGGTTGTGTACTCTTCCATTGTGTATGCCATACGGTATAAGGATCATTGTCCAGCAGATTAGCAGCTGGCCCGTCATTTTCCTGGCTGTTCACATAGTTGATCGTCCAGCCTGTTTTGCTCAGTTCATCTTTCGTATCTATATCCAATACCGGTAATCCGCCGCTGTAGGAATAGGCGTAGGATTTCTCTGCGCTGGAGCCATTGGTGAAGAGGAAGCGGACCCTCAGTTTATAGTTGTTCGTTTTATTCTGCAGTTCACTGATGGGCATGCTGATCTGTATGCTATCTCCCGCCGGAACGGCCACCCAGGCTACTGCATCATAATCCGCACCGTCTTCCCGGTCGTGGTAGATGATGACGTTGTTCACCGTTTTGGTAGCAGAATACTGCACTTTCAGATGTATGTTGCCGCTGCTGTAATTGGCCTTGAGTGTATTAATGGTAGCGCTGCCGCCGCCATAGATATCTGTGGCGGTAGTTGCCCGGAATACCTGGCAGTTGTTGAGGATGGCGGCACTGGCTTTTGTGAGGAACGTAGCCGTTTTGCCATAGGTATAATTACCACTGCCCATCAACGCTGTGCCCATGGCAGGATCTGCGCCTTCAGATACCTTCTCCTTATTATGCGGCAGGTTAATACCGTGGCCCAGTTCATGCATCAACCCTCCTATCCATTTGGTGGCCCTGTTGCCTAAGGTATTGTTCTGCCCCAGGTAACTGGTATCCATTTCTGCATAGTCCAGTGCAAAACACCAGCGGCCGAGACCATAAAAAGGTACACCACCGGGATCGCCATCCGGTGCATAAGTACTGGCCGGCATGATCACCAGGGTGTGCTCACTGCTTTTCTCTGCAGGATGGGCAGCAAACCAGGTATTCATTTCCGTGATCACTTTATTACCACCGCCTTCGTAGGGGTATTGATCCTTTGTAAGGTTGCCCCTTACAACTATCACTTTTACACGGCCGGTACTATCGCTGGTAAGCCCAAAGGTGCGGTCACCAAAACCGTGGTAGCTCATCCATTTGTTATAGAAAGCCTGGCCGTGGCGTAAAATGCCATTTAACCTGGCCCGGTAATTCAGAATGGTATCCCCGTCTGAGGGAACGAAATAGATCACATTTACATTGTAGGCGTTACTGCTTGGTGCAGTCATTAACGTAGAAGGAGATAGTTTTTTCTCTGCAGGCGTGATCTCCCGCTTGCAGGCTCCCAGAATGCCGGATAGACATAACATTCCTGAGAGCATCAGATGCTGGTGTTGCTTTTTCATACTTGGGTTTTAAATGATGAATTGATTTGGGCTACATTATATCATACAAACTCGACTTAGGTTTTCTAATAACTAAATCAACACCTTTCTTTTCATGGTTCAAAATACCTCCTGTTCCTTTTGACCAGCACATGACATTGAACATATAAATCCGTAATTTCGCAGCCATCCTGTACTTTATGATAAGGTCCTTCAGCAGCATTCTCATCCTCCTACTCTGTACCGCTTTGATAACCAAAGCGGAAACATTCACCGTTACTTCTACGGGAGACAGTGGACCGGGTACTCTGCGTGAAGCCATCCTGAAATCCAATGCAAACGGCACCACGGAAAAAGACTATATCTACTTCAACCTCCCTCATACTACCTGGGCGGAACGCACCATTTCCGTGAACAGCCACCTTCCGGAGATCACCGGCGGCAACCTGGTCATAGACGGCTCCACCCAGTCGGGTACCAAACTGGGCCTGAGCGATGCCAGGGTGATCTTATTACGCAGTAATGTGGTAGATCCCAATGACAGCAGGTATTTCGCCCTCCGCCTGCGGGATGTAAATGATGTGGAGATCTATGGCATGGCGCTCACTTATAAGGATGATCTCAATAACAATAACGGGTATGGTATAACGATGGAGAATGCCCGCCACATCAGAATAGGCGCGCCGGGTAAAGGAAACATGGTACGCGGCTTTTTAAGAGGCATTTACAGGGAAAAAGGATCCCTGGAGGATGTTATCATACAGAGCAATATGGTAGGTGTAAAAGAAGACGGTATTACAGGCAATGCGGCCAGCATTGACCTGCAGAATATAAACGGGATCATACTGGGAGGAACCGGTGCCGGAGAAGGTAATCACCTGGGCGCCGGAGGTGTTATGTTTATTACTACAGGGGGTAAAATGATCATTACGGGTAATAAAATGGGCATCAACTATACCGGAGACCGCGCCATCAATGGCTGTCACCTTTGGCTGGCCGGCCCTGCCACGGAAATAACTTTTACAGATAATCATCTCGGCAACGGTACCGTATACCTGAATACCCTCAAATATCCCTATACTGTTAAGCGCAACAAAATGGGAACAGATGCCACCGGTACAATAAGATTGCAAACAGATCCAAAAGAAGTAGGCATACAGTCATACAACTGCCCGGGAGGCATTATTTCTGAAAATATCATCGCCGGATACTCCTTTGCAGGCGTCAGTGTAAACGAATGTTATGCCGCCACCATCAGCAATAACGAAATGTTCTGCAACGGCAGGGGCATCAACCTGAATTGGTACGAAGGCCCGGCAGGCAGGCCAAAACCTTTCGTAGATGTGAACGGCTGCGAAGCCGGTGGCACCCGGGGCATTGCTACCCCTAACAGTAAGATAGAGATCTTTGAGCCGGATTACTGTGGCCACATTGATGGCGGTGCCAGCTGCCAGGGCAGAAAATATATTGGCACTGTTACTGCAGATGCCAATGGGAAATGGTTCTACCCTTTCACACCAGCTAAAGGTATCCTGGTAACCGCTACGGACGCCGGCGGGGCCACTTCTCAATATTCCATTGCTGAACTTGACTACGATGAAGGCTATAAAGTAACACAGCCCACCTGTGGAAAATCCAACGGGGCCATCAAAATGAAAGTGAAGCGTGGTGTTATTATCGGCTGGAAAGATAAAGACGGCAACCTGATCAGCAGAGACACCAGCCTTAAGAACCTGCCTCCCGGAGATTATACTTTTTATATTTCCAGCAGCGGATGTGATAATGAAACCTGCCTGAATGGTTATTGGTTCAGGCTGGAGGATCATACCCCTTCCATAGATGCCCGGTATGTGCAGATCTCCAACACCAGCTGTAACCAGAGCAATGGATATATTTACAACCTGTATCTGAATGGCACTGGCACTAACGCCAGTCCTGTCTATACCTGGCGCAATGAATTAGGAGAAATAGTGGGCAATGGTGCAGAATTAAGGTCTGCACGACCCGGTAAATACACCTTTACCCTCGGTATAAAGGAAGATGATTGTATAGCCACAGCCGGGCCATTTGAAATAAAGAACACCTCCGGCCCCGTTATAGATATCAGCCGGGCAATTATTACCACGGCCACCTGTGGAAAGCCCAATGGCAGTATTACCGGCGTAACCATCAGCGGCACCGGTATTATCAACTACAAGTGGGTGAACGCAGCCAACACAGTAGTGGGCACTTCATCTAACCTGCTACAAGTTACTCCCGGAAAATATGTATTGAAGTATAGCGATGCCAGCGGCTGTGCGGAAGCAGAAACGGACACTTTCACCGTAGCCGATAAAGGGAGTATCACCCTTTCCACCGCTAATATGATCGTAACACCGGCAGGCTGCGTGACAGAAAACGGTTCCATCACAGGTATTGAAATTACTGGTGCCACTTCTTTCCAATGGTTGAATGAAAGCGGCCAGCTCATCAGCGCCACACGCGATCTGCAAAACGTATCGCCTGGCAAATACCGCCTGCTGCTGGAGAATGCTGATGGCTGCAATGCCACCACTCCCCTCATTGAAATAACACGCATGCAGGCAACTGGTATGCGTAACATGGTTATGGTCACCAGCCCTGCCAATTGCAATGAAAACAATGGCGCCATTGCCGAACTGGTGATCACCGGAGGTACACCTGTTACTTATCGTTGGATGAATGAAAACGACCAGCTGGTTAGTACTGCTGAAAAGCCAACAGGATTAGCGCCCGGAAATTACAAACTGTATGCAACAGATGCCGGCGGATGCGAACAGTTTATTGTATCGGCAGGCATTGCCAAAAAAGATCCGCCTGTTATTGACAGCCGCAGTATAAAAATAACACCGGATGAATGCAGCCGCTCTACCGGCGCCATTACCGGCATTTCCGTTACAGGTGAATTGCCACTCAGTTATGCATGGTATACAGGCAATACCACGAAAGGCCAAAACCCTTCACTTACGGGCATTCCCTCTGGTGAATATTATTTGGCCGCTACTGATAAATATGGCTGCAAAGTGCAAACGCTTCCTTATTTCGTAGCTAACACGGAAACAACGCTACCAACACCATCCGCACAAAGCCCTGCTATCATAAAAGGCATGCCGGCTACGATCACAGTGGCTGTACCACAACAAGGCACCTATTATCTCCATGCCCAACCAGGTATGCAACCCCTGTTCAGCAACAACACCGGCAGCTTCAGGCTGGAAGGCATTGTACAGAACACGCCCTTTTACATTCGTTTACAATCCGGCAGCTGCCTGAGCCCCTTTGCCGAAGTGATGGTGAAAGTGGTGGATGAAGTGAAAGTAGTGGCGCCCAATGCTTTCAGCCCTAATAACGACGGTGTGAATGATCGATTCCGGATACGCGCATATGGCCTTTCAAAACTGGATTACTTTACAGTGTTTAACCGTTGGGGAACACCGGTATTCAACACCACCAACCCCGAAGTATGGTGGGATGGACAATTGAATAATGCACTGCAACCCGCCGGTACTTATATGTGGATCGTTAAAGGAAAGGATATACTGGGAAGAGATGTTCAGTATTCCGGGCACGTATTGCTCATCAGGTAAACCCCTGTAATGACTAACTCAGGTTCTACTTTGTCCACTTAGCCCGATAGTGGTTGGAACCCGCTGCATACTGGTGATACTTTTGGGAAAGAATAACAACAAATCCTAAAAGTTACAACAATGCAAACGAAAACAAGCATACTCCTTACCGGATTGATCATGGCTACATCCGCTTTCAGCGCAATTGCCCAATCCGCTGAAACGATCCGCCCCTTCCATGTAAACGTTCCTGAAGCTACACTCGCAGAACTGCGTCAGCGCGTAACAGCCACCCGCTGGCCGGACAAAGAAACTGTAACAGATCAGTCACAGGGTGTACAATTGGACAAGATCAAAAAGCTGGTACAATACTGGGGAACAGATTACGACTGGCGCAAAGCAGAAGCAAAATTAAATGCGCTGCCACAGTTCATCACTACCATAGACGGCCTGGACATCCAGTTTGTACATATCCGCTCCAAACATCCGAATGCCTTACCCCTGATCATTACCCATGGCTGGCCCGGTTCTATTTTTGAACTGCTGAAGATCGTTGGTCCGCTGACAGACCCTACTGCTTATGGCGGAAAAGCGGAAGATGCTTTTGACCTTGTACTGCCTTCCATGCCTGGTTATGGCTTCTCCGGCAAACCAACCGGTACCGGCTGGGATGCAGATCACATTGCGCGTGCCTGGGATGTGCTGATGAAAAGACTGGGATATAAAAACTATGTGTCCCAGGGTGGCGATTGGGGTTCTGTAGTAGCAGATAAGATGGCTGCACAAAAACCTGCAGGATTGTTAGGCATCCATATTAATATGCCCGCTACGGTACCCGCAGACATAGCTAATGCGCTGAAGAACGGCGATCCTGTGCCTGCCGGCCTGTCTGCCAAAGAAAAAGAGGCCTACAAAGCACTTAATCATTTATATACAAAAGGTGGCGGTTATGCCGGTATGATGGTGACCCGCCCGCAAACGCTGGGTTACTCCTTAACAGATTCTCCTGTTGGACTGGCTTCTTTCTTTTATGACAAAATGAACGAATGGACGTACAGCGGCGGCGATGCAGAAAAGTCCCTCACCAAAGATGAGATACTGGATGATATAACACTCTACTGGGTAACGAATACCGCTGTTTCTTCCGCACAGTTATATTGGGAGAACAACGCCAACAACTTCAACGCAGTGAACATCACCATTCCTGCTGCCGTAACCGTTTTCCCCGGTGAGATCTACCGTGCACCCAAAAGCTGGACGGAACGTGCTTACCACAAACTCATCTACTTCAATGAAGTGAAAAAAGGCGGTCACTTTGCCGCATGGGAAGAACCACAACTTTTTGCAGAAGAGATCCGTGCAGCGTTCAAATCATTACGTTAAACATTACCCCTAACAATCCAAAATGTCAACATATAACCGTCTCCGTTTCCTTCGTTCAATAGCCATGGCAGGCACAGCACTCCTGCTATTGGGCCATGCAAATGCACAAACAACATCCTTTGGCTCCATCAAACAGATCAACGCAGGTGTTTTGAATGTAGGGTATGCAGAAGCAGGCCCTGCAAACGGCACACCCGTTATCCTGCTGCATGGCTGGCCTTACGATATCCATAGTTTCGTTGATGTGGCTCCTCTCCTGGCAAAGGCGGGCTATCGGGTCATCGTACCACATTTGCGCGGGCATGGCACCACACGTTTCCTTTCAGCTGCTACCATGCGGAATGGACAACAGGCAGCCGTAGCATTAGATATCATCGCATTGATGGATGCACTGAAGATCGAAAAAGCCATCATCGGTGGTTACGACTGGGGTGCACGCACGGCGGACATCATTGCGGCACTTTGGCCGGAACGCTGTAAAGCACTCGTTTCTGTAAATGGCTACCTGATCAATAACCTGGAAAGAAATAAGAAACCTTTACCTCCTAAGGCAGAATGGGGCTGGTGGTACCAGTATTATTTCGCGACGGAACGTGGATTGGCGGGATATGAAGCCAACCGGAACGATTTCAACAAGCTGATCTGGAAGAACGTTTCTCCAAAATGGAATTTTGACGATGCCACTTTCAACCGCAGTGCCCCTTCCTTTGACAATCCGGATTATGTAGCCATTGTGATCCATAACTACCGCTGGCGCTTAAGCCTGGCCCCGGGAGAGCCGCAATATGATCAGATCGAAAAGCAACTGGCAGCAGGCCCGGTGATCACCGTACCCACTATTACATTGGATGGCGATGCAGATGGTGTGGCCCCTGCCACAGATGGCACGGCTTATGCAAACAAGTTTTCCGGCAAACGTAAACATCTTATCATAAAAGGTGCAGGCCACAATTTACCACAGGAAGCACCGGCAGCTTTTGCCGATGCCATTATTGAAGTGGATAACATGTCAAAATAATTATTCTATGTTACGTATCATCAAATATTTATTCCTCTTAGCCAGTCCTTTAGCAGGCATGGCACAATCAGCAACCCGCCCTGCAGCACCTGTTGTAGCATTAGCGGCAGAGCCGGCCCCTAAACTGGTAGTGGACCCTCCATTGCCGGAGTCATTAACAGCAGGCCGTGTAGTGATCCAATATTATGCAGAGAACATGCGCATCGTACCGGTATATGGTGCCGGCGCGCTGGATGTTTCTCCGCGGTTAGGTCATATTCATGTAACGGTGGATGATCTGCCCTGGCATTGGGCGGATGGCAGCAATGAGCCCCTTATCGTTAACGGGTTAACACCCGGGCCGCACAACATCCTCATAGAACTGGCAGATCCAACACACAAGGTGGTTGATCGTAAAACTGTGTCTTTTGTTATACCTGCCACTACAGGAGGGCATATGCATGATCATGGATCAGCAACACCCGTAAATACCGAACACACAACCGGCAAAACAGCACGCGCCGTACGTGGCCCCGCACCTGTAGTACCGCTGTCATCAGAGCCTCCTGCCACCTTAACGGTGTATCAGCCACTGGCTGATCAGCTGGCACTTGGCAGGGTGATCGTGCAATACAAGGCAGAGAACCTCCGCATCCTGCCAGCGTTTGGGCCGGCAGCACTGGATGTTTCACCCCGTATCGGCCACATTCATGTAACAGTGGATGGCGGGCCATGGCGCTGGGCGGACGCCAGCAATGAACCTGTTATCATTGTGGGTATGAAGGCCGGCCCTCACACCATCCTCGTTGAACTGGTAGATCCAACACATAAAACGATCACGCAGCAAAGCATCTCTTTTATTGTTCCGGCGGTAAATACATCTCATCACTAATTTTAGTATTTTTAGGCTAAACAGATCATTGTAACTCCAATTATAATGAGAAAACAAGTGCTGCTTCTCTCTTTGTTGTGCTCTTTTTTTTCAACAGGCTATAGCCAATACATTCCGGGAGAAAAGTTTGTGAATGAAAACGAGATCCCGGGCCTGCGAGCACAATTAAAAACCAATATGCCTGCTCAAAAGAAAACTGAGCTGCTGCTAAACATTAGCCTGGGTTACCTGTATAAGACATTTAACCTGAAAATAGAGCTGGACAGTGCTATGCTTTATGCGCAGGAGGCCAATATTTTAAGCACACAAATAAATAATGCCGCGCTTATCAACGAATCGCTATTGGTAAAATCCATGATATGGATGGAGGGAAATGCCATGGATTCTGCCAAATGGATGTTGCCTGTGTTGAATGATAGCAATCGTCTTAAAATGAACCTCTGCCTGAGCAAGTTTTATTACGAGATGCAGGCCCCCTTAGCTTATGAACATCAGCATCTTGATTCAGCAGCCCATTTTGCCCAGGCTGCCGTAAAACTGGCAGCAAAAACTAAGGTACTGCAAAGTACAGCACTGCTATGGCTGCACGACATTGCAAAAACATATCATGCACACCAGTTGCTCTCCTATGCTGAAAAGCAATATCTGTTGATGCTGGAATACAGCGATGGAGTCAGCTATCCCTCAAAAGTGCATATTTTCAGCTGGTTATGCAGCATTTTCACGCATGAAGCTGATCTGTACAAGGCAATGGGTTACGGTATTGCCGCAGAAAAAGCATTAAACAGGAACAGCACGGACCATGAACTTTCCCTCGTTAACATCAAACTTGGCAGCATGTATACCATGCAGGGGAAATATGATAAAGCGCTGCTCTATTTTGGAAATATCCTGGCACAACCGGAAAGGTATAGCGCTACCATAAATATTTATGCCGTAGCGAATAGTTACTGTAATGCTTTAAGAAAAGAAAAACGTAATGATGAGGTGCTCCCCTGGTTACAAAAATTCCATCAACGATATCCGGCCAGGATCAATAGTGATAAATGCTATTATCATTTGATCCTGGCGCATACCTACAATGAGATGAATGCGTTTGAACCGGCCGAAAAAAACTTCCTGGAAGCAATAAGATACAGCGAATTAGATAAAAGCCAACCTGCCTTCATCTACTCCTACCTGGGTGCATTATATCATAAGTTCAATCATCATGAGAAAGCATTAAACGCGCTTAAAATAGCAGAGAAAGGGATCTTAGGTGAAGATGAACTGGCAGTAGCCAATAACTTCACCTATATGTCCCAATCTGAAGCTGCACTGGGCAATTATGAAAACGCTTACTTCTATATCCTTAAAAGCAAAGGTATATTAGACTCCGTTTATGTGGTAAGCAAAGAAAAACATACGCAGGAACTGGAGGTACAATACCAGACACAGAAAAAAGAAGCAGACCTGAGATTGAAGGAAGAAAATATCCGGTTCCTCAACCAGCATGCCCAGCTACTGGAACAGGACGCCAAAATACAACAGACCAAACTGGAAGCGGCCTCCCTGCTCAGCGAGAATAACGAGATAGAACTTAAACTGCAAAAAAAAGACATAGAAATATTAACCAAGAGTTCCATCCTGCAACTCGCGGAAATTGAACGGGCTAATGCTAAACGGAGGGTCACCGTACTTATTATTATATTACTCGCCGTGATCATTGCGCTCCTCGTGTGGTTATTCTGGACAAAGCTCAGATCCAACAAGGTGATCACGAATAAAAATGGATTGCTGCAGCAATTACTGAAGGATAAAAGCTGGCTGTTAAAAGAAATGCACCACCGCATCAAGAACAACCTGCATATTATCATGAACCTGCTGGAATTTCAATCTTCCCATTTACATGATGATGCACTGGAAGCCATCAAGAACTCCCAGTCCCGCATCTTCTCCATGTCCCTCATACATCAGAAGCTCTATCAAACGGATGATGCCAAAACCATAGACATGGTATATTACATCCCTGAACTGGTCTCTTATCTGAAGGATTCTTTCAACCTGCAGCATAACTCCCGCATCAATATGGATATTGACCATACGGCCTTTCATGTTACAGAAGCAGTTCCCTTAGGCCTCATTATCAATGAAGCCGTTACCAATTCCATGAAACATGCCTTTAAAAACAACCGGTACGGAGAGATCAGTATCAGCCTGAAAGCTACCGGGAAAGATCAGTATGAACTGATCATGGCGGACAATGGTACTGGCTTAAGTGAGGATTTTGATATAGAGAATGTTACCTCATTAGGTTTCCAGCTCATTAAAGGCCTCAGTGATCAGTTGGAGGCGCAACTACGCATTGTGAATGAAAATGGCTTAAAGATCACCTTGTCTGCCATTTCTGTATACAAGGCCATTAAGTTCAAAACGATGGAGAATGAATTGAAAGAACAATTGGCAATATAATCCTACTTAATCCAGCCAAAATAAATGGATACCGGCATCATAGCCAGTATAAATGGCACTATTACAGCAAAAGCATTTCCCGAAAAAACAATGAGGCCATTGTACCTTTTATGATTCAATCCCAGCGACTGAAAAGCACTTTTAAAACCATGCAGCAGGTGCCAGAAAAGTGCAAAACAACCCAATATATAAATGATCACTTCTATGGGATTCTGAAATTTCTCCAGCATCATTTCATACAGCGGTAATTCTTCTCCATGTAAGAACTGGTTGGTACGATTAGGTATCCAGAAATTGGAAGTATGTATCACCAGGAATAACAGGATCAGTGTACCGAACAGGGTCATGCTCCTGCTGTACCATGTACTGTTTGCAGACCCTTTCGTCACCTTATACTTCACAGGCCGGGCATCCCGGTTTTTCTTCCACAGCCATAAACCCTGGAAGATATGCACCAGGAACCCCACTACCAGCACGATTTCGATGGTCCGGATAATGGGATTCGTTCCCATAAAATGAGCCCCGATATTAAAGGTCTTACCCCCATCGTTATAAAAGATCAGGGCATTAATGGCGCAATGCACCACCAGGAAACTGATCAGGAACAGCCCCGTTAAGGCCATGGTCACTTTCTTACCAATAGAACTTGAAAAGAATTGAATAAACCAGTTCATCGTATTAAATTGAATTAAGTTTTTTTCCATCTTCATCGTGGTGTAACTGACCGGTATTACGTAGGAACACTACGCCGGCGTGGGCTTTTAAGTGCACGAACGGGTGGAAAGTGCACGTCCCTTACAGCCTCCTCCACGAGCTGACACCCGTCATCTTCGTTACGATGGCAAAGATAAAGAGATTAAAATTAAACTGGTTTATGCTGGCTGGCCATCCAGGCATCAAAGTTAGTAGTGCCCAGGTAGGCGCTTTCGCCCGGAACAAGCATTTTATCCGTGAGTAATGCGCCGAAGTAACGCGCCTGCGGGTCTGCTACCACCGTGCGGGGATCATTCGTTTTAGTAAGGTATTGCTGAACGATATCAGAGAGTTTGAAACGCTCCGGGCCGGCAATTTCCACCACGTCGTTATGCGGCACCTCCATGGTTACATCCGTTAACGCTGCAGCTACATCATCTGAAGTAATGGGTTGGATAAAGGCGGGAGAAACATGAACGGTTTGCCCCTGCGTTCCGGAATTGGCTATGCCACCCAGGAACTCGAAGAACTGCGTGGAGTGAACAATGGTGTAAGGCACCCCGGATTCCCGGATCAGCTTTTCCTGGGCTTGTTTACCCCTGAAATAACCACTTTCTGAAAGCAGGTCCGTACCTACTACAGACAGTGCGATGTGGTGTTTAATATCCGCTGCTTTTTCAGCAGCCAGCAGGTTGCGCCCGGAAGTTTCAAAAAATTCCAGTACGGCCTTATCTTCAAAAGACGGGGAATTGGCTACATCCACTACAATATCTGCCCCTTCCAGCGCCTCGGTTAAACCCTCGCCTGTAATGGTGTTAACGCCTGATGCCGGTGACGCTGCCAGCACCTGGTGATCCAGTTGCATCAGATTGTAAACGAGCTTGGATCCTATGAGCCCGCTGCCGCCGATTACTACAATTTTCATAGTGTTTAATTTTTATGACAGCATTGCAATCAACGGGCCATAGAACCAACACATTCATTTATAGCGTCTTAGCTTTTATTTAGCGAAAAGGATCCAACGATATTTCGTTAATTAACTAAATAAGATAAAGAAGGATGCCCTTGCGGGCACCCTTTATTTAAGCAGTAAGGTATCACTATATGTTACCCTGAAAGTATCCACCGCGTTGCGCACCGGCACATAATAAGAACGTATGGCCACTTTGGTACCCGCTTTGGCCAGGTCCAGTACCGTCGAGTCTGTTTTTGCTCTTAACTGGATGCTTACAGGATTCTGCAAACTGTCCAGGTAGGATATGGTCGTACCTGTATTTAACACTGTATCCGCAGGGGAAAAGTATATTTTGTAAGTATAACCGTTCAAGGCCACAGGCGGCCTGCCGGCATCCAACTGCCGGTTGACGAGGGAAGAAACATATAACGGCCCATAGATCCTTACGCCGGAAAGGGATTGCCCGATAGACCTGTTCCCTGCATTATCGTACGTGTATAACACAAAGTTCTGTACATACTCGCTGATACCCGTTATCATTGTACTGATCGTATCCTGCGGTTTACTGCTGGAGGCTGGTAGCGAGAGGGAGTCCTCATTATTATTCCAGTAGATCATATACTTTGTAATACTTGGGTCCGGACTGGGATTCCATTGTAATTTTACGCGGAGGTTTCCCTGATATACTTTAAAATTGCTGGTGAGGCCCGGGTAAATTATTTCTTCGCCGCCTAAGAGGTCCCTGTATTCCACTTCGCCTTTATTGCAACCGAAATATATACAGGAGATAAAAAGCAGCAGTTTGATACTTCTTTTCATAAACGTTCAGTTTTAATTAGTATTTCCAAACAGGGTTATTTCCATCGCGTGCGCAAAGGTGGCGCCGGACCATGATTCACTAACAGCCAATCTTAAGAACCTTGCCTTGGGCGCTGTAAAAGGAACGTTCAATTCCAGGCCGCGGTTATAGAAAGCTCTGTCCGTTGCTGTTGGTGCAGTGGGAGGCGCTCCTGAAGGCGGGCCGGGCCATACATAATTACCCATGTTCACCCAATCCCCCAGTACGGTGCCTTCTTCTGCGAATATAGGAAGCACCTGGTCCGCCGGAGCAGGTTTATCAGAGCCCCATAGCGAAAATACCTTGGGGTTTCCGTGCCCATATTCATAACCGGACCGGCCGTATAAGGTAAACCGGCTTATCTTGGCAGATACCCCCAAACCAAACGTACATACAATGGGTAAAGGAGCATTCTCCTGCACCGTGTGCCAGCCATTTCCGCCGGTGCTCTTATTCCATAAATTAGTCAACACCCATCCAAAACCGATCTTGCCATCACTGGGTAAAGCGTTAGCAAAGAACTTGCTTTTATCCAGTTCCATTTCAAACAAGGGGTTGATCGTCTGAAAAACAGTATCCGAATTATTCCCCCACTGGTCTGTAATGTATACGGCAAATTGTTTTGGTAAAGTATCAAAGCCCCTGGAAGAAAAACCAACTTCTTCAAAATCACTGAACTTTTGTTCGTAGATCGCATACTTGTCTGAGCTGGCAGGTTTATATAATACGATCACGCCTGTTGGTTTTTTATTGGGATTGCTGGTTTGCACATTCAGGCCTCCAAAATCCGCCTGCATCCGGATGGTCCTGGCTACCAGGCGGTAAACAGGCGTATCCGGGAAAACCTTTACCGTTACAGGATCAGACTCCACATTGGAACGGGTCACCGTAGTAAGTGTTACCGTGTACTCTTTCTTCTCCGCAAAGCCCTCCACCGTTATACTATCACTATAGTAACTGGATTTAGTCTGCCGTTTCTTTCCTGTTTTTTCATTGATCACGTAATCTGCTTTCACGTACAGGACGTTGCCTCCGTTCGGCAAACTGTAGGTGATATAAGAGCCCCCGTTAAAATTGGCCACTTTGATATTGGAGATAACCCCTGGTTTTATTTTATCGCCTGAAATGGGTTCGTTGTAATCCTTTACTTTAGTACAGGCAACTACCGTCATCAGCAGCAAGGCGAATTTCCAAATGATATATTTATTATGCATAACTTCTTTTTGATACGATGAAATGATTACCAATACAGTGTTTGAACAAGATTGGGATTATTGGACAATGCGGCGTCTGACAATGGCCAGAAATAATCTCTTACCGTCATTGCCGGTATGAATAAAGTTTGCAGCGTATAAAAATTGCTATTCGTCTTTTGGAAAATACTCCAGCCCTGTATTGGCGGCGCCAGTACGGTCAGCATTTCCTTCCATCTCCTCAGGTCCCATCCTGCTTTTGCTTCAAAGCATAATTCTACGCGGCGTTCCCGGTGAATGATCTCCCGCAGGCCGTCTTTGGTAGTAGGTTTTGCAGGTGATGTACTGTATTGCGCCCAGGAGTCCAGCACACCTTTAAGCCCTGCGCGCTGACGCACAAGGTCCATATAGTTATACACTTCCGCGCTGGGGCCACTGGCTTCATTCAGGCATTCCGCATACAACAGGTAAAGATCAGCCAGGCGTATACGTGGTAAACGGAAAGAGGTCTGTTGTACTCCTTCATTGAAAACGGTGAGATAGTTCACCAGCTTCTTAGGCCAGATGGCCAGTACATTGATCCTAACACGGTCCTTAGGACCTGCTTTAGAGTCAGGGCCTTTTGCTTCAATATAGAGCGGGTTGTTCTGATCTGTTATACCATTACCAAACCAAATACCACCGTCAAAACCAATGTTGGCATAATAGCGCACTTCCCGTTTGAAATTATTTTTGATGGTGGTATAACCACTCTTTATAAAGTACTTATTTGCATTGTCTCCTGCCTGCAATTCAAAACGGCGGGCATAGTCCCATGTTTTATCTTCATTGATGGGCACCCCGTTATCTGTATAGAAAAGATCTGTTGTAGCCAATGGAACCGTAAAGCTGCCGGCCGCCGCAGTTGAATTTTGCACGGCTGCAGTGGTAAGGCGGGGAATACAGAAATTCTGATAACCAAAAGAACCATTGAGCGCCCAGATCACTTCTGCATTGAAATCCCATCTCTCTGTCACTGCATTTTGAATAGTGAGCACTTTGCGGAGTGAATCCGTGAGTACCGGAAGGTTAGCAGGTTGAATGAAGGTGTATAACTTCATATTCAGGCTGGCCGCTTCATCAATAGCTGCTTTGCAGGCTGCAGCAGCTCGTTGCCATTTTGCAGGGTCTGCAGTAGTGGAGAACAGCACTTCCCCGTCTTTATTCTTAAATTTTGAAAAATCCGGATTGCCATTGTATAAAGGGCTTGCCTGTGTAGCTAATATCTCCGCTTTTACAGATAGTGCGATCACTTTGGTGATCCTGCCAAGTTCCTGCTGTATGTTCCCTATCTGCACCGGCAGATCAGGAATAGCTTCATCCATCAGCTGCACCGCATAATTAAACACAGAATCCACAGGTTGCCGTTTCACCCTGATCTCTTCTATGGGCGCTGTAATGTCCTGGTTCACCTTATAGATAGGAATAGGACCGTATAATCTTGCCAGGGAAAAGTGATAATATGCTTTTAGGAATTTTGTTTCTGCTATCCATCTTGCTTTTTCTTCTACACTAAGATCAATAGGTTTATCTATGTTCTCCAGCATGATATTACAGCGGCGGATGGCCTGGAAAATATTCTGACCATTACCACCTCCGTCCCAGTAATTGAGTACCGGATTGGAAATATTCTGTACCGTTCCGCGGATCAGCTGGAAACCTTCGTCTGCAATAGGCTTTTCGGACAAGTCGTTGGGATAAACGATCTCCGCAGATGTGGTGAAACCAGGATCGGTTAGTACATTGCTCATATTCTGCAATGTATTGTAACAGGTGAACAGGTAATTTTCTGCTTCGTTCCTGTTCCGGAAAGCATAGTCTATGGTACCCACATTTTCCGGAGTAACGTTCAGGTATTCTTTGCAGCCTTCATTTGTGATCCCCAGCAAACACAGTATAAACATGCACCACACACGGGCCGTTGTATTTATTTTATAACGCTTCATATGCTTTGTTTATAAGTTGACGTTAATACCTAAATTATATGCCTTCTGAATGGGATAATTGAACCCATTGCCACCCAGTTCAGGGTCCCACAGGTCAAATTTGGTAATGTTGAAAAGGTTAAGACCGTTCACATACACACGGCAATATTTCAGCCCCAG
Organism: Chitinophaga sp. SYP-B3965; assembly: GCF_009647655.1. GTDB lineage: Bacteria > Bacteroidota > Bacteroidia > Chitinophagales > Chitinophagaceae > Chitinophaga. Next base: position 2,286,842 of record NZ_WJFD01000001.1, read on the forward strand.
CCTTTTTAAAAACTTGTCAGGTAATGCATATCCTATCTCAGCAGTTTTCAATCTTAAGAAACTGCCATCACGCATCCACCAGGTACTTCTCTGGAGATTATTCTCAATAGACTGCGAGCTAACACCCATCCGGGGGTAAAGTGCATAGAGGTTTTGGTTCTCTTCAGACCAGTGGTCGTCTGCAAAAGCCTGCAATACCTGGCTCTGACTTTGTATCTGGGGGTTAGGTGGTATAACAAAAGGGCTTACAGAGCGTGGGTCTATGAAAAAGGAAACCCTGGACTGGCCCTGGAAACGCGCATTTAATTCAAGGCCTTTATAATTCACAGAAAATCCAAAACCATACATGATCTGCGGTGTAGTAGGTAATCCTATGGGTGCCTGGTCTGCCACTGTGATGCGGCCATCTCCGTTCAGATCACGGTATTTAATATCACCACCCCTCACCGGATTCCCGGAGCCGCCAAACTGCTGCGTGGGAGAAGCAGATGCCTCCTTATCGTCCACAAAAAGCCGTTCTGCTATATAGCCAAACTCCTGCTTCAGCATCGTACCGGAAACATACCGCCAGGGGTCATCATATTTTGGTTCTTCATATACACCATAATTCCCTTTTGAGAAAGTAAAGTTGGACATGAACTGCACCCTGAGGCTCCTGGAAAAATCCTTATTATAGTTAGCCGTAAGGTCCACACCCTGCACCTTTACGGTGCCCACATTGGTGAGGATATTTGCTTCCAGGCCCATGCTGGACGGGATATTTCTGCCCATCAGGATATTGCTGCGGTCCTGCTTCCAGTATTCCGCAATGAAATCAAAATTCTTCAGCAACGTTAGCTCAATACCCGTGTTCAGGATCTTAGCTGTTTCCCAGGTTACATTCCTGTTCTCATAGTTGTTGATCCTTACACCAGGCCGGCTGTAGGCATCATTCAAACCAAAAATGCTGCCATTTCCTGCGGTGAGATTTACATTCGACAGATAAAAGAACCGCTGGCTGCCAATATCATCATTACCACTCAAACCATAACTGGCCCTCAATTTAAGAGAGCTCACAATATCCGTCAGGCCCTCTCCCCAGAACTTCTCCCGGGATACCATCCAGGAAGCACCGATAGTGGGGAAGAAACCATAACGGTGATTTTCAGAGAAACGTTCAGATCCATTATATCCAAAGTTGAACTCCACGAAATAACGGGAGAGGTAATTGTAGCTTACCCTTCCTGCAAGGTTCAGGTTCCTGTAAGGCAATGAATACTGCAGATCCGGTTCCTGCGTATTAGGATTTGTTCCATTGGCCACCAGCCTTTGCTGCCTTACGCCGATAAGGGAACTGGAAATATTATGATCCCCCAGTTGTTTGGAATACTCCAGTTGTGCCTGAAATTGCAGGAAAGTATTGGCATCTTTTCTGCCGGGGCTATAAACGAGGTATTCTGTTGGGGGAGCGTTACTACCTGAACCAGGGCTTCCCTGGAATATTCCGCCGGGCAATGAATTCAACCAGGTGAGTGTATAAATGTTCTTTGCCCTGTTATAATCCTGTGGCTGGATCGTATAGTAGAAAGGGTTATAGGCCATGGTATTATCAAAGTAGGCATACCGGTTGGTATTAAAGAAACCATGCGCCTTTAATCCGGGAACGATAAAATCGAGGTCCTGGTGTAACTCCAGTGTAGCGGACATCCGGGATTCCGAGAATCTTTTATATCCTCTCAGCATTTGCGCATAGGGATTGGAATATCCTACACCATTTGTTTGCGCCGTATTGCTTCCAGCCAGGCTGGAATTACCGAATAGCACATGTTGTACCAGGCGGTTGGCAGAATCAGGCGCATAATAAGCAGGAAAGAGTACCGGGCTGGTATGTACTGCTGCACTGTACAGATCAGAAGAAAAAGAAGCATCGTTTGTCATGGGGCCGCTGTAGTCATTGAAATTGCCCCATAACCTTAATACCAGTTCTGTTGTTTTGGTGAGTTTTACATTCACGTTGGAACGTAACTGGTAGTTCTTATAGTTCACGTTATTATTAAAGTTATTCGACGCATCTCTCTTAAGCATACCATTATCATTGTTGAGAGAAGCAGATACCAGGAAACGCGCAATGTCTCCGCCACCACTGATATTTACATTGGCCCGCTGGGTGGTAGTGGTCTTCTTGAACAGCATATCCAACCAGTCCACCGCCGGATATACGTAACCGTTACTGCCCGGCGCTTTTTTCATCGTTAATTCCGTATTGTATATTTTATCCGCGTCAAAAACGATAGGGCTTAGCGGATCTCGTGTAGTGCTGGCTTCATTGTACAACTTCATGTACGTAATGGGGTTCGCCAGTTTGATAGTTTTGGTAGGTTGAGAGATCGCATTTTCCAGCGTTATATTTAGTGCTGTTTTCCCTGCTTTACCTTCTTTGGTGGTAACGAGGATCACACCGTTGGCACCTCTTGCACCATACAACGCAGTGGCGCTTGCATCCTTTAAGATAGAGAAGCTGGCGATATCATTTACCTGCAGGCGGGCAAGGTCATTGGCGGTAAGCTCTACGTTGTCTATCAGGATCAGTGGATTCTGCCGGTAACCAAATGAAGTAACACCCCTGATAAAGAAGTTGGAATTATCCAGACCCGGCTGGCCGCTCGACTGAAAGCCGATAACGCCTGCCACCTGCCCTGCCAGCGCATTCGTAAGATTGCTGGCAGCCGTTCGGAGATTGCCGGGTGTAATGGTAGATACAGAACCTACTACTGATTCTTTGAGCTGTTTCTTACCAAAGGCTGTTATCACAACGTCTGTAAGAACAGTTTCCAATGATCTCAGCATAACATTGAGCTCTTTCTTTGGGTCCGTTACGGCTATTGTATCCCCTCTGTAGCCAATGAACTTAAAGATCAATATCGCACCGGGATTTACCTCCAGTACAAATTTACCATTCACGTCAGTAGCTGTTCCCTGGGACTTAGTGCCGGATACCATCACAGTTACACCGGGAAGTGGCGTACCCACGGAATCCTTTACCGTTCCGATAACGGAAGACTTGTTTTGAGCATAAACATCTGAAGAAAGCAAACAGTAAGAAAAGAGCATACAAAGGCATGCCAGGCTGTAGCGTAGCTTTTTACTCATACGGCAACATGTTAGGAATGAAGAAATGGTTTGATCAATTAAAGGGCCGATAACGTGGAATGGGCAATAGCATATCGATCCGGGCATACTTTTCCCGCTCAGTTTCGTGCCGCAGTTTGAGAAACAGATTATTGGTTAATAATGGTTAAAACTGAAAATACCAGTTTAATTTCGATAGTGGATTGCCTGTTGTACAGTGCCTTCGGCATGCATCGATTGCATGTTTGCTGTATGTGGAATTTTAACAACTGTTACAATCAGGGCTTAATAAATAGTTTGGTTGAAAGGTTAATGAATGTTAGGTCTGTTTTAACTTTTAGCTCTGCTGTAGGACTTTGGAATTTACGAGTAATGTTGTAGCTGAAAACTAATCTAATTCAATTATCAAAAAGAAAAAAGAAACCTTTTCAATTAGATAAAAAAACACCAGCAATAGCTACTATTCTATAAAGGTAATGGGGTTACAGATCTATAAGAGTACGTAAGACACCTTGCTAAAGGCCGTTCATACGCACTTCTGCGCCGGCATCCAACAGGATCAGGCCCATGCAAAATGATTTCAATTCCTCTTCCGGTGATGGTTCAATATGCACATGCCAGCCACTCATCTCACCAAAGAACTCTTTATACAGCGTATTCATGCGGGCCTGGTTTCCTTTAGCAACCTGTGCCAGGAATGCCTGCTCACTTTTAAAATACCGCATGGCACGCTCACATAAAAAATCCCCTACCGCCTGGGTAGCTTTATCTGCGCCACGGTAAAACGATGCATAATTAGGCCAGATATAATTTAAGCTGTGGTGTAAAAGCGCCTGCTTTAGCTCATTGGGCCTGAACGTTCTGTTTTGCCGGAAATAACTGATCTGGATCTCCTTCTTTACGCTGGTATAATGTTTTTTGTATTCTTCTTTAAGGTAAGTAAGCTTGTTCCCTTCCATACGCATATATGAAATAGCCATTCTCACCTGTTCCTGCTTCAGCAGGCCGGGAACAAATTCATTCTGATGAAGATCAATGATCCTGTTCACATACTGCAACTGTTTTAATTGCCGTTCACTATTATCCTCGTTAATAAGATATTGTTCATATGCCTTTATTTCCGCCTCATGATCACTTAAGTAAAGCGCCAGTTGTTCACCCTGCAGTACCTCTCTGAAGGTGACCAGTTCAAAATCCCATTGTTCCCATTGAGAGAAGAAGTGTTTGTCCGAAGGAGCATCCCTCTCCTGTTCAAACCGGCAGATCTTCTCTGCCTGCTCAAAAGAAAGGTTGTATTGCTGGTATCTTCCCTGTACCAGGCCTATCATCCATTTAAGTTCTTCAGATATTGCCATATGGCATTAAAAATACACAAATAACAAAAATTTGCTTCCTATTAATTTTTCCACTTACTTTTCAATTCAAAGTACTTTCCAAACGAGTAAAACAATCTATTCAAACATGGAACCTATACAACAATCGGACAACATACCCAGTCTTAAGATCTCCGTCAGCAGTGCCAACAAGAAGCTGATCAAGGGAGTCATTACCGGAGCGCTGATCCTGTTCATGCTCATCCCTACCGTGTTCATATCCAACCTGGTGCATGAAAGAGAAGCACGACAGCAGCAAGTGGCGAAGGAAGTAAGCAGCAAATGGGCTACTGCACAAACACTGGCGGGACCTTATATCTATGTTCCTTATAAAAAGTATGTAGAAGACGCAAAAGGTTACATGCAGGAAAGCAATGAATATTTCTGGATACTGCCGGATAACCTGCAGGTAGACGGGAAGATCAACCACGAGATCCGCAAGCGCTCCATTTACAATGTACTGTTATACAGGGCCAGTCTGCAGGACAAAGGTAACTTCATCATACAGGCGCCCAAAGGTATTGACATGAATGCGATACAGTGGAGTGAAGCAAAGGTCTGTTATGGCATCTCTGATTTTAAAGGCATAGAAGAAAGACCTGTGATCCGGCTGAATGGTGTTGAACATGAGTTATCACCCGGTTTGCCCAACCAGGACATCAGCCAAACCGGCCTCTTTGCTCCAATACCATTACAGGCAGAAGACCTGTCTAAAAGTCTCACCTTCAGCATGGACCTTAAAATAAAAGGAAGTGAACAATTGCATTTTGTACCCCTGAGCGGCAACAGCAACTTCTCTCTGCAATCCGGCTGGGGCAGTCCTTCTTTTGATGGTAATAACCTGCCTACAGAAAGATCAGTATCGCCGGGCGGTTTTACGGCCAAATGGGTCTTTAATAAAGTGAACCTTCCATTCAATACCTTATTAACTGATTTTAAATTTGACCTGAATAGTGTAGCCTTTGGTGTAAGCATGCTGGAACCTGCTGATCATTATGCCAAAACAGAACGCAGTGTTAAATATGCCATCTTATTTATCGGATTAACATTCGCACTGTTCTTTATTGTGGAGCTTACGCAGCGCAAACCCATGCACCCGGTGCAATATGTACTGATAGGCCTGGCACTGGTGATATTCTATACGCTCCTGTTATCCTTCAGTGAATTTGTACTGTTCAATGTTGCTTACCTGATAGCAGCACTGGCTACTATTACGCTGATCACTTTATATGCCTGGGGACATTTCAAAAGCTGGAAGTCTGCCGGGATCTTCTGTGGCATATTGATCGGTCTGTATGGTTTCATCTTTGTGCTGATACAACTGGAAGATACGGCCTTACTGGTAGGTAGTATCGGTTTGTTCATTGTGCTGGCATTGGTGATGTATGCGAGCAGGAAGATCAACTGGTATGGAACAACAGAGCCTGCCTGATAAAATTAAGATCAGGGTATCTTTTTTCAAGGTACCCTGATCCTGCATATTTTGACAGTAGCATCTAACAATATCATGCCCCAGGAAGAATCAAGCGGCTTTTAGATTGGATAAACAATTCTCTCTTTTTAGATGAAGTCTCTATATTTATTAATACCCCTCCCCCCAGGAATGGAGGGAGGCCTTTAAAAACCATGTATTGTGATTATTATAGCTGAATTGACCCAATAAATAAAATAAATTCGTTTATTGGGGATTACCCTAGTGTTAACTTTTCTTTTTAAAAAATAGAATCCCAGCTACCAGGAATGGTAATGGCCTGTTACTTATCGATTCCCTATCCAATTATTGCGCATATGAATTCTCTGCCTATTCAAGCTGCATATTAATATACCACGCTCTCACGACATGAGAGGCTATCAGGAAGGCACAAACTTTACTAAAAAAGATCCCTCTTCATTGTAATAGTAGGTTTGCCGTTCCTTGCTATACCGGATAGGTGCACCGGCATCTTTCATGAAAGCCAGTATGCGGTACAGTGAGGCGCCTGAAATATTTAATCTCCGGGCTAACTGCTGTGGGGGCCCTGTTCCCCTGATGCGAATTAAGTGATCAATGCTCTTGATCCGTTCAAAGTGCTGCAAAGACATACGTTAGGTAGACTGTTAGATTCCTTATCATACATAGGTTAACCGCCGGTTCAATAGTTAATAAGTGGAGCCTGCTTATCACGTCTCATCGTTCCATCATTAATTTTGAAATTAAGTATTTCAAAAAACACGATCAAATCTAATGTTAGGAATACGAACAAATAGTTAGTGTATGACAAAATAATACTACTAAAGGGGCTGCGCTATCGATTGCATGTTAACCAATAGGCGCTTGACGTTAACATTGTGCATCAATTTCCATCCGCAGTTTACCTGAAGAAAATTTTCCTTACATTCGTCATATGATAAAGCGTTTAAAACAAATCCTTTCCGTTCTTTCTCTTCTTCTCGAAGTTTTGGGGTAACCATCCCCGGTACCGGACACTAAAAAGCATCTCCACCTCATGTCCACATCATCTCCACACCAAGTCCACATCATCTCCACCCTTCACCCCAGTACCCTCCCAGTACCCCCTCAGTATCCTCCCAGTATCCCCTCACCATTCCTCCCTGCTTCCTCCATACCACAAGGCAAACTCAAAATGAGAGGATTCTTCTATATTCTGATACAAATTGACGAGGAACTTTGCCCCGGATTTTGTTTTTTTAATGCATGTTCAAGCAAATCCTGTTCTTCATTGCATCCACATTGGTACTGAAGGGAGCTGCCACAGAAAGCATCCCCAAACGCCCTAATATCATCATTATCATGGCAGACGACCTGGGTTTCTCAGATCTTGCCTGTTACGGCGGAGAGATCAAAACGCCCAACCTCGATTATCTCGCTAATAACGGTCTCCGCTACACCCAGTTCTACAATACCTCCCGCTGCTGCCCTACCCGGGCCTCGCTGCTCACAGGTTTATATAACCACCAGGCCGGTATAGGCAGGATGACGGATGCAGATAACGAACCAGGATACCTGGGCCGCCTGTCTGACAACACCGTTACCCTGGCAGAAGTATTAAAGGCAGACGGATACCACACCGCTATGTCCGGCAAATGGCACGTATCCAATACGATCAGGCAGAAAACACCACAACAGCAGATGGCCTGGCTGAATCACCAGCAGGATTTCGGCCCTTTCTCCCCTATTGACCAATATCCGACTAACAGAGGCTTCGAAAAGTTTTTTGGCACCATATGGGGTGTGGTGGATTTTTTCGATCCATTCAGCCTCGTAAGTGGCACAGAACCGATTAAAAATGTACCCGCCAACTATTATCATACAGATGCCATTAACGATACCGCAGTGGCTTACATTAACGAATACGCCACCTCATCACAGCCCTTCTTTTTGTATGTAGCGGAAAATGCCCCTCACTGGCCTTTGCAGGCTTTACCGGAAGACATCGCCAAGTACGGGAACACCTATAAAGCAGGATGGGATGCCATCCGCCAGGCGAGATATCAGCGGATGATAAAGCTGGGGTTGATTGATCCTAAAAAGACAAAGCTGCCCCCATCCATCAAAGAGGAAGTATCCTGGCAAAACAACCCCACCAAAGAATGGGATGCCAAAGCAATGGCCGTACATGCAGCGATGGTAGACAGGATGGACCAGGGCATCGGCCGCATCATTACCGCCCTGAAGAAGAATGGCCAACTGGAAAACACACTAATCCTCTTTTTATCAGATAACGGCGCCAGTGCAGAGAACTGTGCTGCTTACGGACCAGGATTTGACCGGCCGGATAAAACCCGCGATGGCCGCCCCATCATCTATCCCACACAGAAACAGGTGATGCCCGGCCCGCAAACCAGCTTTGCATCTATTGGCCGGCGCTGGGCCAATGTAGCCAATACACCTTATCAATTCTGGAAAGAAGAATCTTATGAAGGCGGTGTGCATACACCGATGATCGCATTCTGGCCTAAAGGTATCACTGTTAGCAAAGGGGGCTTTAGCGCACACGTAGGCCATGTGATGGACTTTATGAACACATTTATTGAACTGAGCGGTGCTAAATACCCTGCTGTAAAAAACGGTAAAGCCCTGCCTCCTTCAACTGGCATCAGTATGGTACCTTCCTTCCATAATAAAACATCTTCCGGCCACACCGTACTCTTCAACGAACATTTCGGAGCACGGTATGCGCGGCAAGATAACTGGAAGCTGGTGGCCACACGCAGGGACAGTGCCGCACATCTGTTTAACCTCGCGGAAGACAGAACAGAAACAAATGACCTTTCCGCCCGGTATCCTGAAAAGGTAAGGGAGTTGGACAGCCTGTGGTTGCAATGGGCTAAGACGCATCAGGTACGTTAAAGATCCGGGAAGTATATCCATACCTTTTCTCCGAAAATATTTTACTACTTTTAAGCAACCACAACCAACCGGAGGAACGACGACCAGGACATGGATGAGCTACTGAACCATAATATTGATCACCTATTCAAGCGGATTAGCGAAGGAGATGAGGCTGCGTTCAGTGCCCTTTTCCAGCACGCCGTTTCTGCTATGTATCCATTTATTATAAGACTGGTAAAACAGGAAACAGCCGCCAAAGAGGTTATCCAGGCTTCTTTTCTGCGCGTATGGCTGAGCCGCGACAAACTTCCGGAGATCACACATGGCCAGGCATGGTTGTATAAAGTAGCTGCCAATGAATGTTACACTTACCTCCGTAAAGAATCCCGGGAAATGAAACTGCGGGAAAGTGCTGCGCCCGTAATTGATATCGGCGATCCGGTGACGGAACAGCTTTCCCTTCGCGAAACACAACGGCTTATCAGTGAGGCGGTAGCACAACTCCCACCGCAGCGCAGGCGCATTTTTTCCATGAGCCGCCACGAGGGAATGAATATCCCTGAAATCGCACAAGCCCTCCGGTTATCTCCTAACTCCGTAAAGAACACACTGGTGCTGGCCCTGCGGGATATCCGCGCGCACCTGGAACGGAATGGGCAACTCACGCCCATCGTGATCTTATTTATTTCAGATTTTTTTTTCAGTAGATAGGTCCTTTTTTCTTTCGGTGGATTCTTACTGATACACGGGTACTATTCCATTAATGATACTTACGATTTTATGCAGGACGACAAACTAAGGTATTTACTTGGTCAGCGACTCTATGGCCGCCAGACAGCCGCGGAAGAAGAGGAACTGTACACCCTGTTGCAGAATGAACAAAATGAGGCGCTTTTTCTTGCAGTTCTCACCGAACTCATGATGGACGCACCGGAGAGGGTACCATACGATGCTGCGCAATGGCAACCCATCCAGGAACGGATCCTGGAAGTAGATGCAGTAGGAACAGCAACACCGGTAAGGCGCCTATGGTGGAAATGGGCAGCAGCAGCTGTGATTTTCGGTACTATCGCGCTGGCAGCATGGCAATTCACCGGTAGAAAAGCGCCGGTACCCGCCACACAGGCAGAGCGGTACAAGAACGATGTGATGCCGGGCAGCAACCGGGCTTCACTGACCCTCGCCGATGGATCTGTGATAGGGCTTAATGAAGCAAAGGAAGGCGTACTGGCAAAACAGGGTGGCACACAGGTGACCAAGTTGCCCAATGGCCGGCTGGCGTACACCAAACCGGATCAGATGGCCACGGTGGCCTGGAACAAGCTCTCCACTCCCCGGGGCGGACAGTACAGGGTTACACTGCCTGATGGTACGGAAGTGTGGCTGAATGCGGCCAGTTCGCTGCGTTTCCCTACGGGATTTGACGGGAACGAAAGAATGGTGGAGCTAAGCGGGGAAGCCTATTTTGAAGTGGCCAAAGATGCGTCTAAACCTTTTATCGTTAAGGCAGAGAACGGTTTGAAAGTAAAAGTACTGGGTACACATTTTAATATCATGGCATATCCCGGTGAACGTTCCGCTAATGTTACATTACTGGAAGGGGCTGTGGAAGTGAACGAGCGGCGGCTTAAACCGGGTGAGCAGGCATTACAGACAGGTAACGGCATCCAGGTGAGTGAAACGGATGTGGAACATGCGGTGGCCTGGAAGAATGGTTACTTCAGTTTCAACAATGCGGACATCAGTACGGTGATGACAACATTGGAGCGCTGGTATGATATTGAAGTGGCATACGAAGCCAATGTGTCTCATCTCCGCTTTGGCGGAGGCATCCAGCGAAGCCTGCCCCTTAGCAGTGTACTGCGGATCCTGGAAAAGAACCAGGTGAAGTTCAGGATAGACGGAAGGAAAATAACTGTTTTACAATAAAGGATCTTTTAAACGCTTAAAACAAACGCTTATTGACGACTTATTAAACATTCACTACCAACCAGGCCCATAAAAAAACCGGCAATGCGGGAACATTACCGGTTGAAGGGCGACAACTATTGATGCGAACCAATTTTTATCACCAAAGTCAAATCTATGCTTTTTTTAAATGCATTGTACCATCGCAAACTTTTGTGGAGGGCTATGAGATTATCAACCTATCTGTTATTGTTGGGCTTCTTACATGTAAGTGCCACCGCCCGCTCCCAGAGAGTGAGTTTTTCGGGCGACAACGCTCCATTGACAACTGTTTTCAAAGCAATTCAAAAACAGTCGGGCTACATTGTATTCTATAATTACGAGCTGCTGAAAAAAACAACGCCGGTCACGCTACGCGTGAAAGGTGTAGCCGTGGAGGAATTGATGAAACAGGCCCTGCTCAACCAGGACCTGGATTTCTCTATAGAAGACAAAACAATTTTCCTTGTACGCCGCGTTCCGGCCGTACCCAGGATACCTGTTATGGAAGCACCAGCCATCACAGTTTCCGGCAGTGTAACAGATGAAAACGGGAAACCGCTGGCAGGTGTTTCCATTGCGGTGAAGGGAACCGTAAGAGGTACACAAACCAACGAAAGAGGTGAATTTATCCTGCCCGGTGTGGACGAAAAGGCCATACTTGTCTTTTCATTTATCGGTTATGACAGCCAGGAAATACACGTAGGCAATCGCCCCGTGTTCAACCTGCGTTTGCGTGCCGTTTCCAGTAAACTGGAAGGTGTGCAGGTGATCAACACCGGTTACCAGACCATTTCCGCTGAAAGGGCCACCGGCTCCTTCTCTTTCATTTCTCCCGCAAGGCTGGAAGCCAAACTTAAACCAGACCTGAAAGCTGCGCTGGAAGGGCAGGCTGCAGGTGTAGTGATCACCAAGGAAGGTAATGTTGAAATTCGCGGCGTATCTACCATGCAGGCAGAAACACAACCCCTGCTGGTAGTGGACGGATATCCGGTACAAGGTGGATTGGAAACGATCAACGTGGATAATATAGAAAGCATCACCGTACTGAAGGATGCCGTGGCCGCCTCCATTTATGGAGCCCGTTCCAGCAACGGCGTGATAGTGGTAACCACCAAGAAAGGACGTGCCGGCGCTTTACGCGTGCAGTACAGAGGTTCTACCGGCATCACCCTCAAACCACAGTTAAGTTACCTGAACCGGGCTTCTGCTGCAGATTACGTTGACGCGGAAATTGACCTGTACAACCAGGACCCTAATTCCTACCTCACCTCTTACAATAGCTACCAGTCTTTAACTGAAGTAGCTTATCTGCAGGTAGCGCAGTCGCAGGGATGGATCACGGCGAAGGAAAGGGATGACCGCATCACACAACTCAAACAGCAGGACGGCATCGGCCAGCTGGAAAAACATTATTTCCGTCATCAATTCACCCAGCAGCATAACATCTCCCTGTCCGGCGGTAATGAAAAAAGTTCATTGAACGCTGCAGTCCGTTATATTTCCAACGAGAACAATACAGTAGGCAACAGCGACAACCGTGTTATCCTGGATATCAAAAACGACTGGCGGCCATTGAAAAACCTGGGAATAAATCTTTTCACGAATGTCAACTATTCCACTACGCGCCAACCGGTGCGGGCCTGGGGGGATATGCTTGGTTACAGTTCCACCTCACTCATCCAGCCATATAGCCTGATCATTGATCCTGCTACCGGACAACCGCAGGATGTATTTACAAAAAACAAACTGAAAGATACCCGGTACGCTGGTATCCCCGGCCTTAAGCCATTGTACTACAACCCACTGGAGGACCTTGCCCTGGAAACCACTAACGCACAAAACCTGCTGGTGCGTTTCGGCGGCAACATCCAGGCAACCATCCTGGAAGGGTTGACGGCAGAGGTCGGCGGCAACTGGTCCAGAGGCAATACCAGCAACAGAACGGTATATGATAAAAACGCTTACCGCATGCGGCTGTACTATGATGATGGTACATCTATTGCCAACCCTTCCAAACATTACCTCCCGGAAGGTGCTATGGTGAATGAAGCACGCGGCGTTACACAATCATACATGTTGCGCGGCCAGTTAGGTTTTAATCGTACCCTGGGCCTCAAACATTATGTATCCGCTATTGCAGGGACTGAGATCAGCCAGATCAAAACGGATAACAACGCCTACCCTACCCGCTTCGGATACAATGACCAGGCAGGCGTTTTTTCCACCTTCAACCTCGCGGATTATAATGCAGGATTATATAACAGCGATATGCTGGGCACCAATCGTCCTGTTGCCAGTATCGGTGCATATACCTTCAATGATAACCGTTTTGTAAGCTGGTATGCTAATGGCAGTTACGAATACGATAACCGTTTTATCGTGAGTGGTAGTATCCGGCTGGATCAGACGAACTTCTTCGGTACCGATCCTCGCTTCCGTCACAAACCCATGTGGAGTGCCGGCGCTACCTACAAACTGGCCAATGAAAAGTTCTTTAGTGTGCCCTGGATCAATAAGCTGAACATCCGCGGTTCTTATGGCATCAACGGAAACATTTCCCTGAACACCGGACCCTTCCTCATTATTGCGCCGGGCTCTTTCTCCAGCCTTACCGGGGATATCAATTATGTAATTTCCTCCCCACCCAATAATACCCTGCGTTGGGAAAAGACCAAAGTGATCAATATCGGAACAGATGCAAGCCTCTTCCGCAACCGCTTACGCCTCACAATGGATTATTACCTGAAGAACAGTGAAGACCTGCTGGCGCCAGATGGCGTTGATCCCACCCGTGGTTTTACTTCCCTGGTTAAAAATGTGGGCAGGATCATCAACCAGGGATTTGAAGTATCCCTCGAAGCTGACCCTGTGAAGCGCACGAACTTTAACTGGAATGTGTTCTTCATTTTTGCTTACAACAAAAACAAAGTGAAGGAATACAACGTGAAATATATTTACCCCAGCAGCCTTACAAACGGCGCTATCCGCCGCGCAGGCGACCCGCTGAACGCGCTGTATGCTTATCGTTTTGCCGGGCTGGACAATAACGGCATCGCCCAGTACTACGACAAAAGTGATAAGAAAATGGTAGGAGGCAGCGCCGCTGTGGATGATCTGGTTTACGCCGGCACACTTCGCCCACCCTATGTAACCAGCATTACCAATACCTTCACCTACAAACGGCTGGACGTATCTTTTATGGTGATTGCACGGTTAGGGAATGTGCTCCGGAAAGATGCCTTCACCGGTTCCAACTACATCAACAAAAACGTGGCTAAACGCTGGCGCAAACCAGGGGATGAAGCCAACACCATCTATCCTAAACTCACGGCCTGGAATATGGATATGTTCTACCTCCCTTACAGCGATGTATTCGTGGAAAGCGCCAGCTTCCTGAAACTGCGCGATGTGACCGTAGCTTATACACTGAACAACCGCCTGTTGAAAAGAGCCGGTGTGAAAGACAGCAAAATTTATTTCCAGTCCCGCAACCTGCTGATGCTCACAGCTAACAGCGACAAGCGCGATCCTGAAATAGCAGAATTGAACACGACGGGTGGCACCGGTGCCTTTACAGAGCAGGGTTTCACCTCCCTGCCCCTGCGGCCGGAATTCTATGTAGGAATTATGATCACCCTCTAAAAATTAACAGCATGAGATCACTTCGTATATATATAAGCGTTATAGCGGGCATCATGATCCTCGGAGCCTGCAACAAGTTCCTGGATGTAAAGCCGAAAGGCAAGCTGATCCCGGGTGAGGTGGCAGATTTTGATCACCTTCTTGATCACAACTATATCGTACAATTTACTTTCCTGGACAATAATCTTGGCAGCATGCCGGGATACCTGACTGATAACCAGGAACTTTCTGAAGGAATAGGGAAAGTGGCCTACAAAGCCAATAACCACCCAAACATAGACCGGTATTATGCATACATTTTCCGCAAGCCTTACAACAATCCTAATGTGTCGGATTATTTCTGGGATTGGGGCACTTATCGCGCCGCTGCCTATTTCAATAATGTGATCAATGGTATCAACAGCATTTCCGGTCTTAGTACGGATGATGACCTGTACGCCCGCAAGGTGATCTCACAGGCACTGGCAGGCCGTGCATGGGGATACTTCCATCATACACTGCTCTATGGGCCGGTGTATAAACCGGGAGGAAATAACAACACCCGCACCATCCCTTATGTAGTGAGTGCAGATGTGGGAGCACCGATGGTAGACCTTTCCACACAGGAAGAAGTATTCACACTGGTAGCGCAGGACCTGCATGCTGCATTGGTGGATGCGCCACTCACCACCAACTGGCCTTCACGCCCAACAAAAGCGGCGGTGCAAACCATGCTGGCCTATTACCATCTGTTCACGCAGAAATATGACAGCGTTGCCTACTATGCAAACCTGGCATGGACCAGCGCTACGGCAAGTGGTGGCGCAGCTAAAGTGCTGTATAACTATAATGATTTCACCTGGACCAATCCCGCTAATCCGATAGCCAGTACTATTAAAGCAACAGACAATTTCCTGGAGGCTGCCAATAGCCGGGAGATCCTCTTGTTCCGCTCAACGGACCGGGGAGCAGGCCGTTCATCCAGCAGTTACCCCTCCCCTGAATTCATCAACCTGTTTGATAAAGTGAACGATCTGCGGTACCAATTTTTCTTCCTAACCGCACCGGGTTACAAAACCACTTACAACGGCACTACGTACGATGATGGCAACCGCGTACAGTACTATCGTGGAAGCAAAACACAGCTCACCTGCGGGTTCACTTACCCTGAACTACTGTTAATGCGTGCAGAAGCTTATGCGCGCACCAACAAACTCCCCGAAGCTGTGGCAGACCTTAACCTGTTGCGCCAATACCGTTACAAGACCGGCACCCCACAGGTAGGGATCGGCACACAGGATGAGGTGATCAGTGCCGTACTGGACGAGCGCCGCAGGGAATTGCCCATCGGTGGCATCAAACGGCTCCTGGACCTGAAACGATTTGTACTGGATACAGGAAAACCATGGTATAAGTCCAAGATCGTACACACATTAGGTACGGAGAGTTTCGAAGCAAATATTGATTCTGATTTCTTCATCCTCAATATTTCCAACACCATATTGCAGTATAATCCACAATGGAAAATACCATTAGATTCACGACCATTTTAAATACTAAAAAATGAAAAAGATCATCACAGCTGCAGTCCTTCTGCTCCCATTGTCACTCATAGCCCAGGAGATCCCTTTTGAAATAAAAGGTAAGATCGCAGACCCGGGTACGCCAGCGAAAGTATTTGTCTATTACCGTAATGGTGCGGATAATATTTCCGATTCCACGGACTTACAGGGTGGTCAGTTTTCCTTTAAAGGGAAAGTGGCTTCCCCATCCAGGGCTACACTTGTATTGCGTAAAGCAATGAAGATGGAAAACCTGAGTTTATACCTGGAGAAAGGTGTTATAAATGTCAACGGCTCAGAAGGCTTCAGTACGGCAACCATAAGCGGCGGCCCGCTGAATGCTGAATTTAATAAACTGGGGGAAGCAACAAAAGCCACCAAAGCCAAATATGCAGAGCTCAACAAAGAATACATGGCCGCTGATGAAGCTACCCGCAAGAGCGAAGCATTCCTGAAAGAGCGGACTGATAAATACAAAGCGATCTCTGTAGAAGAAAAAGCAGCCCTGCTGGCATTTATCAAAAGCAATCCAAAAACCATCATCGCCCTGGATGCGCTGCAATCATACGCAGGATCTATGCCTGATGATGTGGCTGCAATAGAAAACATCTACAAAGGGTTAGCTGCACCAGTACAAAGCAGCACCGCCGGAAAAAATTTCGAGAAGATCCTCACAGGCTGGAAGAATACAGCCATCGGTGCAACAGCACCGGAATTTACGCAGAACAACACAGAAGGTAAACCTGTAAAGCTGGTTGATTTCCGTGGGAAATATGTATTGATCGATTTCTGGGCATCCTGGTGTGGTCCCTGCCGTGCAGAAAATCCGCATGTGGTGAAAGCGTACGAAAAATATAAGGATAAGAACTTCACGATACTCGGTGTATCCCTTGATCAGCCGACAGGTAAAGAAGCCTGGATCAAAGCGATCGCAGATGATAACCTAACCTGGACGCAGGTAAGCGATCTGAAATACTGGGAGAATGAAGCGGCCCGCCTCTATGGCATCCGCGGTATTCCGCAGAACTACCTGCTGGATCCTAAGGGTAAGATCATCGCTAAGAATCTGCGTGGTGATGCACTGGATAAAAAACTGGCGGAGGTGATCGCGAATTAAGTGTTTTTTAAAATAGTGAGGCCGGATTGCAATGGATGCAATCCGGCCTCGTTGTTTTTATTATTGCTTATTTCAGACCATTTTCCCGACGTCAGGAAAATGGTTCTTTTTACCAACTAATATCCACCCTCACCCCATCCGGGTTATTATCAAACTGCACAAAACAGGTCTTAGAAGATTCATCCCATGAAGTAGACGCAGGCTTTATCTTCTCCCCACCCGGCCCCGTCAGCATCATTTCCTTCGGCGTAAAAGGCAGCAAAATACGCATCGCATTCACCGTTCTCACAGGGCTTTTTGCCACGAAACTATAAGAACCTGCCTTCCGCTCTTCATTATAAACACGGCATGCAGCAGCAAGCACCTGCGGTTTCCCCTGCTCCTTCACTCTCCCTACGTTCAGCAACAAAGCCTGCGTTCCTGGAGTAACAGATTTACTAGCCAGCACAGGTAGTGTAGGATCAAAAAGATCGATCACCGGCCCCTTTACCACATAAGGCTCCTGACCAGTGCTTTCATCCATCACCGCCACAACATCGTACATCCCCCTGGATACATAGAGGCTATTCTTGAACAGAAGTTTGCCTGCTTTGGCACTTTCTTCATAAGCCTTTTTCACCAGCGCCACATAAGCCGCTTCCCCTCCTGCATTCATCACAAATTCTTTAGGATGCTGGCGTACGATATATACCACCCCTTTTCCTACGTTTGATTGCGGGCTTGCCGGGTTAATACCCAGCAGTTTAAAAAGGTGTTCAGAAGGCGCTTTAAAGCTATTGCCCTTCGTATTCCACCATTCCTGTACGGATTGATAAGGATCATCATCCTGGCCGCAATAGATCAGCACACCGCCTTTCTTTACCCATGCCGCCAGGTGTTCATGCACCTCAGGCGACATCGGTTTCATGTTGGAGTAACTCATCACCAATACCTTGATATCTTTCAGCGTTCCCGCAAACGGCAGGTTTTCCATGTGTACTGTTTGTACCGGAATACCCAGCTTCACCAGCGGCAACGTTTGCCCGTAGAAGTTAGAGAACTGCGGATCTTCAAATCCCTGATGCGTAGGGAAACGCTGGAACATCATGGAATTACCCATGAGCACACCTATCCCGTTTATGCCGGACACCTTGTTCTCCGTTACCGGCATACTGTTCAGCGCATTGACCATGATCTGCATCTGGGTGGAATAATACTTCGGGATCAGGATGCTGGAATCACTGTTCGGCAATTTGTATGGGCGGGTATAGATCCGCTCCGGCCAGGGCATCACTTCGTAATCTGCTACCGTGGGATATAACAGCTTAGCCGTAAAAGTAGCTTCGTAATTACGTTTGTAATCTCCCCAATCGCGCGGCCAATCTTCTATCGGGTCCGTGAGCAGGAAGATCTTGCGGCCGGTAGGCGCCGTCATAGAGATCATCGAACCATATTCGAGGAATGCATTTTCAAACACCCGTTCTTTCCGTAAGCCGTTGTAAAAAGTAGGCTCGCGCGAGGTGCCTGTCCATACCTGTGCAACGTAACCATCTATGCTGGGCAGCGAAGCTAAACTCGCCTCCGGGCTTACGATCCGCCAGGAAGAATAATTCACCAGCGAATGTGTGGGGATATACACCTTCACATCCATGCCCTTCTGTTTACCATATGCTTTAGCGTATTCGGACACTTCTTTGATGGCATTGAAATACAGGTGGTATTTCAGTTTGCTGGACAGGTACGTATTCTCCGGTGAAGTATGTTGCGGCTGCCAGGGGAATCCATAATAACGCTGCCATTCCTTTTTGAATACTTCACTATAACCTGCACGCGCCCAGAACTCCGGTTCTTCCAGGTGAATGTGGCTGATACCAGCATCGATCACTTTTTTGATGATGGCCTCCTTCATATAAGCGATGAAGGTGCTTTCCGGCACCACGTAAGGCACATTCCGGCCATGCCAGATGGTATCGCCATCCTGCTCTACCTGCCCGATGCCAAAGTGATTTTTGCCATCCCATTTACCGGTGAAATAATCTTCGTACTGCCCCCAGGCAATGCCGGTCATGAAATGGGTCTGATACCCCCTCTCCTGCCATGATCGCACACGTTGCTCAAAGGTGATGCCACGGCGATCGTTGGCTCCATAAACGATCGCAATATCGGAACGGACATCAATTTCCGGGGTCCACGCACTACTGGTCTGAAAGGCCGTTTTCTGCTGCGCTATAGCAGCGGCAGAAATGCTCAGGCTGCAAACAATTATGAATGCTCTTTTCATCATGGTATATTCAATGTTTTGACGGTTGTGTAGTTGTAATATTTCAGACCATAATCTACACGCGCTCCCACCCGCAGATAGTAAGCACGGGAAGCAGGGAGTTTATCTTTCGTGGTGAGGGTAACAGTTTGCCCCAGCTGATCATTGCCGGTTGTACCGCTGTAATTCACCTGCACAGAATATTTATTATCGTAGTTGTTATTACCCACGTAAGTATTAGGACTTACAAAGAGGAATACATCCGTTACGTTCTGCTGGAACAAAGGATTGGCAGTGCCACGCGTAAAACGCACCTGCACGGAAATAGCCTGGTTAGCGCTATTGTATGCCGGTTCTCCTATCCATTCCACATTCAGGAAAGGTTCCACTTCAAAATCAACATTAGTGGTGCCGGCAATATCCATCGTTTTACGATTATCTACTGTGATCTGACCAGAGCCATCGTATTGCAGCAGCGGTACAAAAGGACCTTCCACGGAAATGCGGTAGTTACCTTTGAAGATCTTCGTATTGCGGAAAGATCCATCCTGCATGGCGAAGAAATAATAAGGTGTGGGCGTCTTGCTCCAGCTCAGTTCTTCCAGCACAAGGCGAATACCTCTGTCTCCTGCTTCGGATTGCAGGTTCACCTTAGCGGCGGCAGTTTTCACATTACCGGCGAGTGTTTCCTTCGGTTCCGGATAATCATCGAACTTCTTCGTGCAGGCGCTGGCCATCAATATTAATATAAATAAACTTATGTTTTTCATGACGTTACTTTTTAATAACCTGGGTTCTGGATAAGGTTCTGGCTTTTAGAGATCTCCGAGCCGGGTATCTCCTGGTAATACCACCTGGTATCAAACGTATACCGGGAGTTCCGTTCATCAAACCGCGCATCGAAGAAATATTTGCCGGCGCCTGCTGCATAGAACGGCATCAGCGTACGATACACGGTACCGTTTTGTTCCTTGTCCAGGATGCGCCATCTTTTCAGATCCCACCAAACCTTGTTTTCAAATGCCAGTTCTTTCCTTCTTTCATTACGCACGATGTTGATGTTGTTCAACTCGGCAATGGAGCCTAATAATACCGCACCTGCCCTGTCACGGATCTGGTTGATGATATTAAAAGCATCCTGCAGGTAATTACCAGCCTGTCCGCCTGCATACAATTCATAAGCAGCTTCTGCACGGTTCAGCAATACTTCTGCATAACGCATTTCGATCCATGTCTGGTCTGAACGGTTTTCCAGTACTTCTGCGGTAGGTCTTGCAGGGTCCAGGTATTTCCGCACCGAGAAACCGGATACAGCGGCGGTGCCATCAGCTGTGAACACACCACTCCGGCCTGCAGGGTTTTTCTTTGATCCATCCGGCAGCGTAAAAGGTGTTTGCTGTGCATTGGCGGAAGAAACGATATTGGCAGCAGGATAAGGTGCAGTAGACCCCTCCGGCAACAAGCGATCTATCCCCCCGGCTACCGCGCCGGTATAGATACCCCGATAGATCTCTATGCTTTCATTCTTAAATACATCTCCCGGAACGATCACGGAAGCCCGGAGACGCGGCTCTGCATTTGCAAAGAGATCGAGTGTATTGGTGTAGAGGATGTATTTACCTGTAGCGTCCAGCGTTTGAATGGTGCCATCTGCATTTTTAGGTATGCCATCAAATAACTCTACTAAATTCAGTGTAGGATTCACTTCCGAAGAATAACCATTTCCTCCCATCAGCTGGCGCGGCACATTGTAAGCATCATAACCGTGAACCGTTTCAGGATATTTATATCCTTTGATGAGGATGTTCTCCCCACTGGTGGCATCAAAGAACAGGTTGATGTAATTCTGCATCTGGGCCGCTTTATCTCCTGCCGTCCAGTTTTTCCTGTACAGGCTGTATTGCCCTTCCAGTAGCACAGCTGCATCATAGGCGGCTTTGAAATACTCATTTGCCCTGGTAGCCGGGATACCGCATAAGCGATTTTGATTACCATCAAACAATTGGATCTGGTTGTACTTTGCAATGGAACCTGCGTACAACATTGCACGGGATTTAAAAGCAGCAGCCACATATTTATTCGCACGGCCGGACTCACTCGTGGGCTTCATATTGTTATATGCGAAATCAAGATCAGCTGCAATGGAATCATAGACTGCAGCCTCGGAGGCGCGTGGCACCCTAAGTTCTTCTATGCTTTGTTCAGGATAGTTCAATACCGTGTTCACAATGGGTACACCACCGTATCTTTTCACGAGTGCCATATAGGTCACTGCACGAATGAAACGGGCTTCTCCCATCCAATGGTTCACATCTGCCTGCTGAAAGTTGCCGGCATAAGTGGGTAGTGTTTGCAGGAAATAATTTGCTTCCCTTAATAGCGGGTAAGCGCGTTCCCAGAAGTTGAAACCTTCTGTTGTAGAACCATTCAGGTCACGGCTCAAAGCCTCGCCGGTGTTGGCCGGTTGAGGATTGATGATCCAGAAATGATTAGTGCCTCTTGTGGGTGAATAGCGGAAATCTTCCAATGGCAATTCACTATAGCAGCGCGCCATGTAGATCCTGATGCCACCTTCTGTGGTAAATACATCTTTGTCCTGGATCACGTTCATCGGTGGAATATCCAGATCGGTGCAACCGACGAAACATACGATGGAAAGTAAGAATATCTTCAGTTTCATAACATTAAAATTTAACGTTCAGGCCTACGGAAAAAGTCCTGTTAAGCGGATACAGGTAGCTGTACAAAGTAGCAGGGTGTTCAGGGTCTACATACTTGATGTCCGTGATGGTGATCAGGTTGTAGCCGTTCACAAAAGCCCTTACGCCGTGTAACCCTATCCTTTCTGTCAGCTTATCCGGCAATGAGTATCCTATCTCTGCACTCTTCAGGCGCACATACGCGGCATTCTGTACGTTGAAGCCCGAGTTCTCATCCGGCACCGTGCCCGTATAGCCATATTTCCCCGGCACCCATTGTATATTGGGATCATAAGGATCCGCAGTTGGGTCTGCGGGATGCCACCTGTCCAGGAACAAGGCCAGGCCGCTGCCACCACCCCAGAGGGATTCGCGCAGTTGTTCGTTATACCCGATGTTTACCAGGCTCGCACCTTGTATAAGGAGGTTGAAGTCTATGCCCTTCCAGGAACCGCCGAGCATAAGCCCATAGTTCACCATCGGGATGCCGTTGTAAGCAATGGGATGCACATCCAGATCGCTGATCATGCCATCTCCGTTCCAGTCTTCATAAGCGTAATCACCAGGCAGTGTACCTCTTCCCACATAAGTTTTGCTGGCCAGGATATCCTGCCAGGAGCCAAAGCGGCCACCGGCACCAAGGCCCCAGCGGGCATTATTGAAGCGGTTGTTGGAATTCTGCCGCCAGTTATCGTAGGAATTACCCGCAGCAGAACGCTCTACATAACGGTTGCGGGTACGCGTGTAAGAATAGATCGCTTTGGCGTAATACTCGAAGTCGCCAATTTTATTACCGTGATTGATCTCTACTTCCACACCTTGTGAGCGGCTGCTGTTGAGGTTCTCTTCCGGAAGGTTAGCGCCTACTACACCTGGCAGGCTTTGCGAACGGGTCGTCAGCAAACCGGTACCATCACGGCGGAATACATCTACCGTAACACCCAGCATGCCCTGCCACGCATCTAAGTCAATACCAAGGTTGGTGGTTTTGGCTACAAACCAGGTAATGAAAGGATTGGGGATACCTTTACTTTGCAGGCCATTGATGAATTCCGCATCGAAGATGCTGCCCGGAGGAAGCTGGTTATTATCGCCGGAAGCCGGATAAGTATATCCTGTGATGAACTGGTAAGCAATGGCGCCATCATCACCCAGTTCGCCGTAAGAAGCACGGAGTTTCAGGTTGCTGATCATCTTTAAGGTGGAAGAGTTCTTCCAGAATCCTTCTTCAGATAACCGCCATCCTACTGATACACCGGGGAAGAAACCATACCGTTTGTTTTCAGGGAATTTAGATGAACCATCTCTGCGAAAGCTCGCTTCCACCAGGTATTTGGATTTGTAGGCATAATTCAACCTGCCCACCAGCGCCCGGTTAGCATTGCGGTAAAGATCGGTCAGGGAGGATGACATATTACCCTGCTGATTGGAACTATTACCCGCCATCAGCTGATCTACTGCCAGGGAAAGTTCCCGCATGGCATAGAAGTTATCACCAGAGCGCACATTGTTTTCATACAGCAGTAATGCACTCACATCATGCACGGTATTGAACTTGTGGTCGTAGCTGGCAGACAACTGGAACAGCGTATTAGGCCGCTCAAAATATTCCCGCCGTAAACTGGAAGGCGACTGCTGCGGCCTGGCCGTGTAAGTATCCGAAGCACCATCATAAGTATATTGATTGTACTGCCGTTGATACAGTTTATTGATGAAGCTGTTATAGTCGTAGCTATATACTGCTTTGAACTTTAGCCCGGACAAAAAAGGCGCCTGGTAAGTAGCAGATACAGAGGACTGGAACCAGCGGTTCATAAATACCTTATACCCTGAAATATTCCTGTCGGACATGGCCACGGGGTTTGTACCATCCACGGGTGTATGTGCCAGGTATTCCGGGTTATTGTTGGCATATACCGGCTCCAGCGGATTCTGCCGCCAGAAGGAACGAATGATCCACCAGGAATCCTGGTAGGGCTGGTTCTTCTGGTCCAGGATACCGCTCACGTTAAGGTCCATCGTGATATCTTTCGTTACTCTGCCCGAAATGTTGGCGCGTACGTTGTAGCGTTTATAGTTCAGATCACCGCTTCTGAGGAAACCTTGTTGCTCTGTGTAGCCAAGGCTCACGTAGTAACTGATATCTTCACTTCCGCCGGAAGCATTGAGGTTATGCTGCATTTGCGGCACCACATTCTTGATGGTGGGCGTATACCAGTCCGTGCTCGTTTTGCTGCCGTTACGGTATGCTTCAAAATCAGCATCTGTGTATGCAATGCGGCCGCCGTTTACATTATGCATCTGCTTTTCGTTCACCAGTGTCATATAGCCGATAGCGTCCAGTGAGCGGGGAAGACCAGAAGGCGTTTGCCATGTGTAACTACCGTTGTAAGTGAGCTGACGGCCGATCTTGCCACGTTTGGTGGTGACCAGCACAACACCGTTAGCTGCCCGTACACCATATACAGCTGCCGATGCATCTTTCAGTACAGAAACCGTTTCAATGTCATTGGGATCGAGACGGGCAATGTTATCCCGCGGGATACCATCTATGATCATCAACGGTGCGCCAAACCCGCGGATGTCGAAGTTGTTATCAAAAGAACCCGGTTCACTGCTGTTCTGCACAATACGCAAACCAGGTACTTTACCGGTGAGCATGTTCACCACACTTTCGTTCTTAGTAGTATTGATCTCTTTACTGGTAACCGACGCTACAGAACCCGTGAGCGTTGCTTTTTTCTGCACACCATATCCCACTACTACCAATGTGGTGAGGGCTTTATTTTCTACTACAAGCTTCACATCAACCGTTGTTCTTTTCTGAATAGGTATTTCCTGGCTGATGTATCCGATGAAAGAGAACACCAGTGTTTCCGTCCCCTCAGGCACAGACAACACGTAACTGCCGTCTTCCCTGGTGGCCGTACCTTTGGAGGTACCTTTCACTGCCACGTTCACACCCGGCAGTGGTTCCTGGTTCTCTCCCACCACTTTTCCCTTCACCGAAAAAACCTGCTGAACAGGTGTGCTTCTGGGTTTCACCACGATCGTGTTTTCACGGATGGCATAATCCAGTGGCTGATTCGCAAAGCAGAGGTTCAGCACTTCCTCTATCGTTGCTTTTTCTACAGAAATGCTCACGGGTTTTGCAGTGGCCAGCTGAGCATCGTTGTACAGCAGTTTATAACCGCTTTGTCTTTTTAATTCTTTCAACACTTCTTCAATAGAAGTGTTCGTGACCTTTAGGGTGATCAATTGTGCAAATGCCGATGCACGCACCTGCATGAATACGATCATACATAACGCGAAGGTCAGCTTCCCATAAATGAGGAATTTGGATGTGTGGAACCGGTTCATAGCATATATTTTGGCTGTTATGGTTAAATAATATGGCTATATTATCTGGACACCTCGATGGTGCCTCCTTTCAGGTTAAATCGAACGCTTTCCGTCATTTCCAGCATGTTCAGCACACCGGATACATTACCGTACCGCGATACCGTACCGGAGAAAGTAAGGCCCGGCATGTCGGTTGTATAGATTGGTTTTACATTATACCATCGCGCAAGTTTGCGCATGATGCCGTGAATATCTTCGTTATCAAAAATGAAAAGGCCGTTCTTCCAGGCCACTGCTTCTTCTGTATTTGCTTTACCCGTAGTGATGGTGCTGCCAATAAAGGCCTGCATGCCGGGCTTAAGGAGTTGCCGGCCTGATGAATTACTGATGGCCACGCTGCCTTCTAGGAGTGTTACTTTGCTTTTCGCTTCATCAGCATAAGCCATTACGTTGAAGTGAGTACCCAGTACTTCTACTACACTGCCGTTAAATGCTACTTTGAATGGTTTGCCTTTATCCGCCGCCACTTCAAAATAAGCCTCGCCGGTAATTTCTACAGATCGTTCTTTACCGGTGAAGGAAGAAGGAAACCTCAAAGAAGATGCCGCATTGAGCCAAACGCTGGTACCATCAGCAAGCGCGATCCTGAATTGCCCGCCTACCGGGGTGGATAGTGTATGTATCTGCACCTCTTCAGTACCGCTGCTCATATTATAAGCGAGGCTGCCGCTATCCAGTTTAATACATTGTACACCACCCTGTTTAAAGAGCGTGCCATTCCCTGCACTATCCAGCACAATACGCTGACCATTGCCTAATGTCAATACCGCACGGTTGCCACCGGGAGAACCGTTGTTATTATTCACTACAGTAGAAGGAACAGCAGGTGAAGGTTGTTTGGTAAGCCACCAGCCCAACGCAATGAGGAGCAGTACAGCAGCAGCTGAAGTAGTTAATCTGAAAGCCCTGATGCGGGCGGATCTTTTCCACCCTATGCTGTGCTCAATAGCGCCCAGCAATCTCTTCTCATGAAGATCACGGCTTTCTGCCATGGCGGGCGGTACTTCCAGCTGTTGGCCATCGTCATGCGCCAGCCACGCAGCCAGTTCTGCGGACTCCTCAGGAGTGATCGTGCCCTGTAACTGCTTTTGGGCCAGTTCGAGATAGCGTTCGTTAGTGGAATTATCTTGCATCAGCAAAAGGGTTTCTGATACAAGGTCAATTGAAGAAAGGTTTTCCCTGAATGGGGAGAAAAATATTTTTTAGAAGAAGAACATCCACATCCGGGAAATGAGTTGTCCAAGCCCTGTGCGTAATATCTTCAACGCACGGCTGATATGGGTTTCCACTGTTTTTTCCGATACTTTCATATACCCTGCTATCTCCCGCTGGCTATACCCTTCTCCACGGAGCCGGTAAGCGAGTTGGCATTTCTCCGGAAGGCGGGATACCATTTTCTCCAGCCATCCCCTAAGCTCCTCAAATCCAAGCAGTTCTTCCGTAGAATTTTCTCCCGGTTCCTGGTTACGGGCAGTTTCCTGTATATAGGTTTTGGCCCGCTGCTGCCTGGCCAGGAAATTCAGCATACGGTATCTTACAGCTACTACAAGATAGCCCGCTAACTGCTGTTTTATTTCCAGTATTTCGCGGCGCTGCCATAAGTCTACAAACACATCCTGTACAATACTTTCTGCTTCAGAAAGATCATCCAGTTTTTTTCCTGCTATGTAAAGAAGTTTGTCCCAATACCTTTTGTAGATTTCCCGGAAAGCATGATGTCCCCCCCTTTGCAGAAGAAGCAAAAGATCCTCATCACTGTGGAACTGTAAATTGACGCTACCCATCCATGCAGGTATTAAAATTTGGGCAAATTAACGTAAGCCGGCAATTTCTAATCTCACTGCAAACATACTGCTAAATCGATAATGCAAAGGAGAAAATTTTATCCCATGAAATCATCAATAAGCTTCAATACCTCGTCAAAGTTGCTTTCAAGCACCATGTGCGAACCTTCAATAATATGCACCTGCGCATGCGGTATATCCCTTTTGTAACAAGGGGCTTCAGCTACGCCAAAATAAGGATCATACTTACCCCATATTACCAGTGCCGGGGGCTGGTGTGTGCGAAAATACTGCTGGAATACAGGGAACATTTCAATATTGTGTTTATAATCCCAACTCAGTTCGTATTGCATATCAAGGTTCCCGGGCCTTTTCATCCGGTCCCAATCCAGCATCCACAATTCAGGACTGATACGATCAAACATCTCTTTGGGCAACCCACTGGTGTATTGGTCCTTCGTACCCTCTTCACTTAAGTAGGCATACACCTTTTTCTTTTTCTCTTCCGTGGGGTTTTCCCAAAACTCCATGAGTTCATCCCATTGTGGGTGTATCCCTTCTTCATATGCATTCCCATTCTGAACAATGATCCGTTCTATCTTTTCCGGATGGTTCACACATAACCGCTGGCCGATAGGAGCGCCAAAGTCGTGCAGATAAATGGTGAACGAACTTAATCCTATCTCTTCGGTAAACCGGTTGATATGCACTGCTATATTTTCAAAAGTATACTCAAAACTATTCCTGTCCGGAAAAGCACTGAATCCAAAACCCGGATAGTCCGGGGCAATGAGGTGAAATTTGTCCGACAGTGCAACCATCAGGTTTTTGAACATGACGGATGAAGTGGGGAATCCATGCAGGAGTAACAGTGATGGATTCGCCCTGTCTCCGGCTTCCCGATAAAAAATATCTACGCCATCTACTGTTATTGTTTTGTTGAAGATCTGCCGGGTCATACTGGTTAACTATTTTGATTAAACCATCAAAGCATATGCCACTAATTAAAGGATTTTTCATTACCTTAAGAATATCCCTAAACTAACTATACATGAAAACAACTATTTGCTTCCTCCTTCTTTTCATCTCCCTCCATGTAAATGCCCAAAAACATGATGAGATCGATCAATACATTTTTTCACAACTCACCGATCAGAAAATTACTGCTATCAACATCGGCATCATTGAAAATGGAAAAATAACCAAGGTGAAGGGATATGGTATGGCGAATGTGGAAGACAGAATACCTGCTTCTGATAATACCGTTTACAAACTAGGTTCGCTGAGCAAACAAATGATAGCTGCCGGCATCATGACACTCATACAAGCCGGAAAGATCAGTTTAAAAGATACTGTCACAAAATTCTTCAAAGACGCTCCGGCCACCTGGAACAAAATAACGATCCGTCATTTACTGAACCACACATCCGGATTAGAAAGAGAATCCCCCGCCTTTGACGCCTTGCTGATACAACCGGACTCTGTTCTTATAAGCGCGGCGTATAAAGATCCATTGGTCTTTGCAACAGGCACGAAGTGGCAATATTGCAACCTGGGTTATTTTATGCTGGCAGATATCATACGCCAGGTAAGCGGAAGATCTTTCCCTCAGTTTATGAAAGAAGAGATCTTTTCGAAATATGGACTGACCAATACACAAACTACGTCCACTACTGCGCTGATACCCAACAAAGCCAGTGGTTATGTACTGACCGATGGCAAAACGCTTTCTAAGGCAATAGATTACATTGCCCTTCGGCCCAGCGGCGCTTTCATCTCCACCATTCCGGATATGCTGAAATGGGAAATGCTCATGCAGCAGGGCAAGCTGTTATCAAAACAAAACTGGCAGAAAATGTGGACGGATGTAGTGGATGCAGATGCGTCAGAATCCTATGGTTATGGCTGGCGGGTAAGCAAGTACAAAAACAGGCTAATGGTGTATCATGGAGGATCATTGCCTGGTTTCAAGAGTGCATACTATCGGTTCCCAGATGACAGAACAGCGTTTATCATTCTCACCAATTCTGATCATGCGAATCCTAACATTATTGCGAAGGGTGTTGCGGAAATTTTGTTCAGGAATAAATAAAGGCCGGCTCCCTTTGCAGGAAACCGGCCACATAATTTAATACCCATCATTCTGATCCAGGTTGGAATTATCCAGTATTTCCTGCGTAGGAATAGGAAAGAGTAGTTCTTTTGCAGATACCACCGGCCCATAAGAGAACTTATGTCCCACGTATTCATCAAACTGCCGGGTACTCACATTAAATGCTTTGCGCAGCCTCACCATATCAAACCAGGTAGTATTTTCATAACACAGTTCAAACCAGCGCTCACGCCATACCGCTTCCCGGAACTGCTCTTTAGTAAGACCGGATAGTTCCGGCAGTTCTGCACGCCCCCTGATCTCTTTCACAGCACTATAGGCTTTTGCACCCGGACCACCGGTTTCATTAGCTGCTTCCGCATAAGTGAGCAGTACATCTGCATACCGGATCACAGGCCAGTTGAGATCACTGTTAGCCGTAGTAAGTTGTGCTGCTTCATCAAAATGTTTATAGATGTAATATCCACCCAGTTCCACCGTTTTGTTACGATCTGATTCTGATGTATAATTCGTGTAGAAGAATTGTTTTTCTTTCACCCGAAGGTCTCCCGGTTCAAAAGACCGGATGAAATTAATATTGGCATAAATGCCGCCTGTTTCATCAGAGTAGGCGGAGATATTTTTGTTGTAAGGAAGAATAGCTACCTGCCAGGACGAAGGAATGATCTGTGTGCGGAATTGCATCATAAAGATATTCTCTCCTATATTCTTCTTCGATGGATTGTGCAGATCAGCGTAAAGAGGGAACAGGGAGAACTGTTTGGAATCAATTACTTCTTCCGCTTTCTTTGCAGCCAGTTCATAATAAGGTGCTCCTTTCTGCAGCGGATAACCAGCCATCGTAATATACACCTGGGCCATCAGTGATTTCACCGCACCAAGACTTACCCTGCCAGATGCATCCCTCCATGGCAATCCCGCCGCCTCCGCCTCTTTCAGGTCTGCATCAATAGCTGCATACACCTCTTCTACCGGGGCCTGCATAGGCTTCAGTTCCGGAGAATTCAGGTCAACTGGTTTCAGGATGAGGGGAATGTGTCCGAACATTCGCACCAACCCGAAATAGTACCAGGCACGAAGGAACCGTGCCTGTCCCAGCAGTTTTTTCTTGTCTGCTTCATTCATATTGATGGCTGGTATTTTTTCGATGGCGAGGTTGGCATTGGCAATACCTCTGTAATAACTCACCCAGTACGTGCGGCCGTATGCGTTATCCGGCGTGTTGATCAGGTCTTTTACAAAATAACTGTTCACTGCCTGCCCTAAGTCTGTTTCTGCAAGGCCCGTGGCAAACTCCGTCATCATCCAGGCACCGCCACCAAAGCCGCTGCCGGTAGGTTCCCGCATAGAAGCATAAATGCTGTTCACACCGCTCGCAGCATGCTCTGCTGTGCGGTAATACTGATCTATCGTAAAGTTACTTGGATCACTTTCATCGAGGAATTTGCTGCAGCCGCTTAGCAATACGGTAATCAGCAGGCAATATTTTGATATGTAAGATTTCATGTTGTTTCCTGTTTAATGGTTACAGACTTACGTTTAAGCCTAACATAAATACACGGGGTTTCGGATAATCGTACAAGGCAAATCCCTGGTCAAACGGAGAACCTGAGTTGGATACTTCCGGATCATACCCTTTGTACTTAGTTGCCACAAATACATTTTGCACAGATGCGTATACTCTCAACCGGTTCAGTTTCATCCTTGCAACTGTTGCTGCCGGAAATGTATAAGCCAGTAAGAAATTGCGGCCACGGATAAAGGAAGCATCCGTCACCTTATGACTATCATTATTGGTCTGATAACCTGCTGGCACAGGGCGCACTTGCGCAATAGGCGTGTTCTGGTTTGTTTCCGTCCAGGCATTCAGCACCGTTTTGTAACTGTTCGCGATCCCCTGCCGGTCTTCCAGCGAGTGGATGCTGCGGTCCATTACATCATTGCCATACATATACTGGAGATCCAGCGTAAGCGACCAGTTCTTATACCTGAAGGTATTCAGAAGCGTACCGAAACCATCCGGGATACCTTTGCCGATAACCGTACGGTCATTATCATTGAGCTGTTTATCGTTGTTCCAATCCAGGTACTTCACATCGCCCGGACGCTGTTTATATATGGCTGCCTGATCTTTTTCCTGTGTACTCCATGTGCCAAGATTTACACGGCCGAAGAAAGCACCAACGGGTTCGCCCACACGGATCACTGTGGCCCCGGAATAAATATCGCTGCCGCCGGTGAGCTCCAGCACCCGGTTTTTGTTGATAGAAATATTAAACTGTGTGTTCCAGGAAAAATGTTCCTTCTCTATGTTGGTCGTATTCACGGATAACTCAACCCCTCTGTTCTCCATGCTCCCGATGTTGCGGGTAATGCTCGTATAACCGCTGGTGGTAGGCAAAGGCGCTGCTAACAACATATCTACCGTTTTCTTTCTGTACACATCAAACTCCAGTGAAATGCGGTTTCTGAAAAGCCCCAGTTCCATACCTGCATCCAGCTGAAGGGTTTTCTCCCACCTCAGTTCATCGTTGGACATGCGGCTGATACCAGTACCCGGACTTCTCACCCCATCAAATACCACATCATAGTTGCTCATGCCTGCCAGCGCCTGGTAAGCCTGTATTTCAGAGTTTCCTGTTGCACCATAACTTGCTCTCAGTTTAAGGTTTGAAACAGCCGGCATCGCTTTCATGAAGTTCTCCTGCGAAACCCGCCAGGCAATAGCAGCCGAGGGGAAAAAAGCGAACCGGTTGTTGCTGCCGAATTTGGAAGAACCATCCATACGTCCCGTAAAAGTAAGGAGGTACTTATCCATCAATCCATAGTTAATCCGCGAGAAATAAGAGTTGAGACCATAAGCAGTGCCAGACGAAGTGGGTGTCTGCGGACTGGCACCGGCACCAAGATTATAGAATTTGAAGTAATCGTCCGTGAACCCCTGCGTAGAAGCGCCGTTATTGAACTGGTCCACATGCTGCCAGGAAAGACCCAGCAATGCATTCAGTGAATGGATGCGGGAAAATTGTTTGTTATAGGTGAGGTAGTTTTCAAACTGCCAGGAGTTATAACGATTGTTGTTGATCCGTGCTACGCCTCTTTGTCCGCGGGAAATATAGTTCAGGTCCCTTCCTCCGTAATAATCCACCCGTTGATTGATCACATTTGTACCTATCGTGGTCCTGAACTCCAAACCATCCGCCAGCTGAATATTTGCATAAAAGTTACCCAGCATGGTTTGCGTGCGGAGATAAGAAAGCCGTTCCTCTATCACCTGCAGCGGGTTACCACCGCCTTCCATACCCGGGTAATCATCATTACCACCCCAGGACCCGTCCGGAAACTTTATCGGGATGATGGGCAGTGCTTCCAGTACCTGGCGCATGGTTACTATGCCACCTCCGCCTAATTCATCTACCTGTTTTTCATTCTGGTCTGTATATCCCAGTGTGCCGCCTACTTTCAGCCAGTCTTTGATCTGTGTGTCAAATACAAAACGTGCAGCATATCTTTTCTGCCATGATCCTTTAATGAGTCCGTTTTCATTCCGGTAGTTGAGG
Organism: Chitinophaga sp. SYP-B3965; assembly: GCF_009647655.1. Taxonomy (GTDB): domain Bacteria; phylum Bacteroidota; class Bacteroidia; order Chitinophagales; family Chitinophagaceae; genus Chitinophaga. The sequence goes on from NZ_WJFD01000001.1 coordinate 2,319,703, forward strand.
AATGCACCATAACTGCCTTTATCGTTGCCGTTAGTGAATGATAACTGATGGTTCTGTGTAAAAGCCTTCTGCATCGCTTCATCCTGCCAGTCGGTATCATACAGCGGATTACCCTGGCTGTCGAAGAGCAGAGGATTGTTACGTTTCGTTTTGGGATCTGTATATTTCCCATTCGTCCAACCCACCGGATCATACTTTTGTGCGTTCTGGTAAGTTAGCTCTTCCACCTGCAGGAACTCTTTCGCATTCAGCACTTCCAGTTTCCTCGGTAATGTTCCCAGGCTGAAATCCGTATCGTATGTTACTCTCCCACCGCCTGATGTACCGCGTTTGGTGGTCACCAATATCACGCCATTAGCGCCGCGTGCGCCGTATATAGCGGTAGACGAAGCGTCTTTCAATACTTCGATGGATGCAATGTCGTTAGGGTTCAAATAATCTATCGGTGAACTGCCGTTTTGCAAACCGGCTACATTAAGGATGACGCCATCGATGACGTACAGGGGATCGTTCTGGATGTTGATGGAACTGTAACCACGGATACGGATATTCGCACGGCCACCCGGCCGGCCTGAGTTGGAGGACACGTTCACACCCGTTACCCGGCCGGATAATTCCTGGTTCAAAGAAGAGCTTGGCCGCTCCATAAGTGCTTCACTTCGTACTGTTCCCACAGCACCGGTGAGGTCCGATTTTTTCCGCGTACCGTATCCTACGATCACTACATCACCGAGGTTGGAAGATTTGGTTTTAACGGTGATCGCATATTCTGTACGGGCATCCACCGTTATTTCTGTTGTTTCATAATTTACGCCGGAAAGCACGAGCACAGTTCCCTGTTGCACGCTTAATGTAAACTTTCCTTCAGCATCTGTGGCTGCGCCTGTTTTACCCTGTTTAACGGCTACGGACACGCCGATAGCAGGAGCTCCCGACTCATCAGTAACTGTACCTTTAATTGTTTTTGATTGTGCCCGGATGTAACCGGGAAGTACAAGCAGGACGATATAGATTGCGCAATGCAATATCCTGCAGAGTTTTTCTGTTCGCATATAACTGGTTTGTCAGCAGCAAGCGCCGCCGGGGTTAGAAAATAGTATGCCGTTACTGCAATAGGAGTTTGCCCCAAAGCAATAAGAATTGGAAATAGCGCGGTACGGGCCCGTACCGGCAGATGGATCAACTAATAGTTAATATGATGTGGATCTCAATTAGAACTGGTTCACTGGTTTCATAACATGGATTTAACTGGAATGTAATTAATAAGGAATTTTCATACGGGCTTTTCTTCTATAGTACATGCTGTTATTCTAAAATTAATATTATCTAAAAAAAAGAGCCAGCTGAAATCGGCCAGCTCTTATAATCAAACATTGGAAGATATCATGAACGTGGGTATTAAACCCTCTTCCAATATTATCTCGTCCTTTCCATCGGATGCTCTTTCAATAACTGCTCCGTGGAATAAAAATCTTTTTTACTTTCAATAGCCTTTCTTACCTTTTTCACTTTCTCCGCAGAAATAGCTGGCCCATTATTGCCGAATGAATTACGGACATAAGTTAATACTGCTGCCACTTCATTGTCTTTCAGTAATCCGCCAAAAGGTGTCATGGGCACCTGTCCGGGATAGGTTTTACCATTTACCACGATAGGCCCCATTACCCCTTTAAGCACCAGCTTGATCAACCTTTCATCACTTCCCTTTACCCAGTTAGTACCCGTCAGCGGTGGAAAACCGGAAGCCGTGAGTCCTTTACCATCCGGCTGATGACAGGTTTTACAATATCCTTCTTTGTTAAAGATGATCTTCCCCTGGTTAAACAATGCCAGTGTTGCACCTTTCAATTCTGTTTTCGTATTTTTCTCCTTCTCCTCTGCTACATTCTGCCCGTTTAAATGCGCTACCGCAGTTTTATACGCAGGCGTCATCCAACTATCCATCGGTAATTTATTCGCCTCTGCTAAAACAGGTAGCCCTTTTTCTTTACCGATCCAGGAAGCGGCTACGATAGCCATCAGCCTTACGCGGCTGTTTTTATCCCTCGCTGCTTCCATCAACAATTGCGCCTGGTCAGGCACCTGGTGTCCTGTATAACGCACTACCTGTACGGCTGCAGCTCTTGCATGATAATCCTTTGCTTTCAGCACCTGCTTTAACAGCTTTTGATCTACTTTATCCATTCCCCAGCTCACCCAAAGCCCTTCAACCAAATGATGTTCATATCGTGGATCGCTTGTATCCAATCCTGCTACCCAGGTGGTAAGCTTACTCAATACTGCTGACACATCGCGCCCTCTCAGTTCCCTGCGGGTCCTGTAACGCGTTCTGTACTCCGGCAGCTTCAGATTATCCAGTAGTTCTTCTATACTTGCATCCGCTATTTTTGCCGGTTTTACCAATGGCCTGGAAGGATAGGTAATACGATAGATCCTGCCATGCGAATGATCACGCAAAGGATCCCTTGCATTGTGCTGCATGTGCCCGATGAGGATATTATGCCAGTCGATCACGTATAAAGAACCATCGGGAGCAAACTCCAGGTCTACCGGACGGAAGTTAGGATCATTACTCACCAGCAGGTCCATCCGGAAACGGCTTTTATAACCGGTTCCATCATCTTCCAAAGTATGTTCTTTCGTTCCCAGGAAACCAATGGTATTATTGATCAGGAGATCTCCCTGTACTTCATCCGGGAAATGGCGGCTGGATACGATTTCAATGCCTGATGTAGGCCGCACCAATTGTTTCTCTTCTATCAGTTGTTTGGATTTGTGCGTAGCCTGCCCGTACCTCGGCAATACTGTTCCGGGAAGCATCCAGCGCAGATCCGGACTGGAAGTTTCAGCAAAGAATGGCTGCCCCCAGTCATCGAATGTGATGCCCCAGGGATTGGGAATAGCCAATTGTGCGGTGCGTTCCAGTTTCCTCCGTTTGGGATCGAATCTGTAAAAACCGCCGTTAGTGGCATAAACAGGCCCGTAAGAAGTTTCTACATTGGTACGAAGGAATACGCCTTCTCCTGAATAAATAGCCCCGGAAGGGTCTGTTGTGTAGGCGTGATGACTATGATGGGAATCATGATCATCAAAACCGCTGAATATAATTTCTTTCTTATCGGCTTTATCATCACCATCCGTATCTGTTAACAGGATAAGATCCGTTCCCTGTGATACATATACACCTTCCGGAGACATCTCAAAGCCAAGCGGCAAATGAAGCCTGTCTGCAAAAACCGTTTGTTTATCGGCCTTGCCATCGTTGTTGGTATCTTCCAGGATAATGATCTTATCATTCGGTTTTGCGTCTCCCGCTTTGTATTGCGGATAAGTAGGCATGGTGGCCACCCACAGGCGCCCTTTGTTGTCGAACGACAACTGCACAGGTTTGGCCAGGTAACTGAATTCCGCCTCTGAAGCAAACAACTCCACTTTGTATCCCGGTGGCACTTTCAGACTCTTCAGTGCTTCCTCTCCATTGAGATACTGCAAGTTGCCATTTTTCGGGCTGGGAGTATAGTTGGTTTTAACCTCCGGTAAAACGCTGGTATGTTTATCAGCAGCTTCCACATCCATCTTCTCTCCTTTTGATGCGGCGAGCCAGATAGCCGTGTCCCTGATAGCCGTCATCTCGCGCACCTTCTTTATTTCAGCGGGAAAATTATCCGGCCCGTAAGGTTTGTACCTGCGGCCATATACATGCACACCGTTAGGGATCTTAAAATCATTCAGCCACATCCAGTTCTTTTCCACCACGGCATCATGCACCAGCTTTCTGTTATTCTCCGGATGATTGGCAGCTTCTCCAAAGATCTGGTCTGCCAGCAATACACCGAGTTTTTTATAGCCTTCTTCATTCAGCTGGGAACCATCGATGGTCAATGGTGCTGCGGTTTCTTTATACCATTGTAACGAAGGCGTAAATACATCTACAAAAAGCACTTTATTCAAGGCAGCGATCTCCTTCATTGCTTTGGTGTACAATTCAAGATTTTCATTTTCCTTGCGCCCATCCGGGAAATCATATTTATCGGAGAGGTCTTCAAAAGCAATGGGTGAAACAATTACAAGTTGTGGTGCCGAAGTACCATTGTATTTTTGCTTCAGTGTCCATTTGATAAAAGCATCCAGTTCCGCTTTATAGTTGGCAAGCCCTGCTTTACCGGCAAATGATTCATTAAAACCAAAAAAGGAAATAACCACATCCGTTTTGAGCCTGGTAAGCCATTGATCAGGCGTTTCAAAAAAGCCTTCACCGGGATCTTCCATTTCTAACGTACCGCCGGCATCTTTTCTTTTCACAAGGTTTGCCCTTTCCACCTGGAATTTCTCCGCACCGGGAAAAGCCCATGGAGAATTCCTGCTGGCATGCGGCCGGAAGCCGGGCGTTTCTCCCCCATCACACATATTGCGGATGAACAGATCATACGCAGGGAAACGGAGATATAACTCTGTTTCAAAATTATCATAATTGATCATCCTCGACCCCAGGTTATTACCGATGAGGGCAATACGTGATCCTTTGGAAATAGGAAGCGGTGCACCTTTAAATTTAAAGGCGTTTATTATCATCATCGCAGGCACAATTACGATGAGCGACAGAACGCTGATCTTTATTAGTCTCATGATCTCAATGAATGAATGTTATTTAGCAACACGGTAAGGCACCTGGATATCCATTTTACCTTTCCATTTCTTAGGTATCTTCAGGCCCAGCTCATAGTGAATGGCATTGATCACGAGCCGCTGAAAAGCTTCTATCCTGAAATCTTCCGGATGGCCGAGTGTGGTCATAAAAACCTTTCCACCGAAAGAATTCGTGCCCGTCCAGGCCACAGGGTTTTCAACAGCCGCTCTTTCCGGATTCACTGCTTTGCCGGTAAGCAACCAGGTGGAACCTTTCACGGGATAGTCCGGCACAACATGGTACAACCAGGAACGTACATGAAAATCCTTTGCTACACCTGTGAGGATAGGATTGCCCGCCTCTTTGGGAACGATGCTCACATCTGTACTGCTATTATGTCCATAGTGTGTATGTTTCGCTTTCCCGCCCCAGCCCGGAGGTGCATTCAGTGCGAACTCTCCGAAGGCATTCCACTTTTCACTCGGATGCCCCTTGGGAAAATTGAATGCATGTGTAGTGGTACGGAAACCCATCACAGGTTTTCCCGTTTTCAGGTACGCTTCAATATGCGCCAGCTGTTCAGGAGGAAGCCTTCGCCAGCGTAAGAAGAAAACAACCAGATCTGCATCCTTCAATGCTTCCAGCCCCGGAATATTCTCTTCACTGTTATGGTCTGGCGAGGATTTGAGAACAATCGTTCTCATGCCATAATTCTTTTCCAGTTCTGCCGCAACAATGGGCAGGGTTTCTTCACCACTGTATTCATGATCTCCGCACACAAAAACAACCAGTGGCTTCTGAGGTGCCTGGGCAAAAAACAAACTGAATAATAAACCAATGCAAAAAGTATTCATCATGCAAACGAATTACGGTTATAGATGCTGTTTAGATCCGGCTCCCCGCCTGTTAATACTGCCGCTACATTGTTTACTGTAAACAGGCACATTTGCCGGTACGTGGATGCCGTAAGGCTGGCAGAATGCGGGGTAATGATCACACGTGGATGTTGTACAAGTGGCAGGCTCTGCACTGGCGGTTCATCCGGCAGCACATCTGCAGCAAATCCTGCAATGTCCTGCGCGTTCAATGCGTCCAGTAACGCAATATGATCGATCAATGCGCCTCTTGCCGTATTGATGAGTAAGGCATGTGGCTTCATTAGCGCCAGTTCCTTTTCTCCTATTATCTTATCTGTGCTTTTATCCAAAGGGAGATGCAGGCTCACTATATCTGACTGCCTTAATACTTCTTCCATGGACATTTGTTGTGCTGATCTGCTCCAGTACACTACATTCATCCCAAATGCCTCTCCTAACCTCGCTACCCGTTTCCCTATGTTCCCCATGCCCAGGATGCCCAGGGTCTTGCCGTTCAGTTCATCTCCTGCATATTGATTGCGCCAGTCCCAGTTGTTCTGTTTAACGCGTTCCACTGATGTGTACAGGTCACGTTTTAACATCAGCATCAGGGCAAGGGTGTGTTCTGCAATGGTAGCAGCATTACTGCCCGGTGCATTGATCACCCTTATCTTCCTGGCGGTTGCTTCGGCCACATCTACATTATCCAGTCCAACGCCACACCGGGCCACTACCTCCAAAAGCGGGCATGCTTCTATCAGGGCTTTATCGATCCACTTTTTCCCCCTTGTTATGATCCCATGTACTTCCTGCAGGCTGGCTGCATCGTATGTTGTAAATACGTTCACACTTTCCTGCAATACAGCGAGTGCTTCGTCTGTAACGGATTCAAGTAACAATACATTTTTCCTCATGGTTTGTTATGATATAAGGTAGCATCATCAGATCGGTCTCCTCTGAAATCGTTCCTGTTTGAAACATACAAACCTTCTTCATACAGTTCATCTTCGAAGATCTTTGGATCAATGGCTGCTCCGGGTACAGAGGATACCTCCACCAGGTTGCCGGCAGGATCACGCAGGAACATCTGCATAGCGCCATCAGGCAGCTTTCTTACCTTTCCCCAGGGATTTATGTCAATAGCATTCAGTTCTTTCATGCGAAAAAAGAGGCTGTTGAAATCGTCTACCTGTACACAGATATGTCCACGAAAGGAAGTACGGTCTTCCCATTCAGAAATATGTAACTGCTGCTCATCGTTAAATTTGAAAAACATAACGGGATAGTCGAACCGGAAAGCCGGAAGCGGTTCCAGACCCAGTTCCTGCCGATAGAAATCACCTGCTTTTTCCAGGTTGTCTACGATCAGCGTAACGTGGTTAATTTTAAGTGCTTTTGCCATAAGTTATTATATTAAACAAGCTGCTTAAACTGTTTTACAAAATCCCAGTTGGGTGTTACCCCTAATCCGGGCGCCGAAGGTGCGGCGATCTCTCCATTGGTAACTGTTATCTGTTCCTTCACCAGGTCGTACATCATCGGGTTTCCTCCCAGGGAAAACTCAATGATCGTTGCCGAAGGTGAAGCGAACGCTACCGTTAACCCCGCCATGAAAGAAAAGGCAGATCCCCAGCAATGCGGCGCCAGCTCTACCTGGTGCACACTTGCCAGATGCCCTACGCGCATGGCTTCTGAAATACCGCCAATGATGGCCGCATCCGGCTGTATCACGTCTATGGCCCTTATTTCTAAAAGCTCATGTACATCAAAACTGGTATACTCACTTTCACCTGCGGCGATGGGTATGTGCGTGGATGCCCTCACCTCTGCCGTTCCTTTTTTGTTATCCGGACTGATAGGCTCTTCGAACCAATAAACATTACAATCTTCCACCCCTCTGCAAAATTGCTTCGCCTCGGGAACACTAAAAGTGCCGTGGGCATCTACCATCAGTTTGATATCCGGCCCCAGTGCAGCTCTCGCCGCTTTCACCCTGTCAACGCTTTTTTGCACGGTATCATCCATCACCCCCACACGCATTTTCACACCACGGAACCCTTTATCTACATAACTTTTCAGTTGTGCTCCGATATTGTTCACATCTGCCCAGCCACCGCTCGCATACGCCGGCATTTTATCCCTGCAGGCACCGCCCAGCAGATCAAGCACCGGAACATTCAGCATCTTTCCCTTCAGGTCCCACAACGCCGTATCAATACCGCTCATCGCAGATACTGTAAGGCCCCGCCTGCCAAGGATAGGAAACTTCCTTCCTCTTGCCAGTGCGTAGTGGTCCCGTGTGCCGTTGTACATTTCTTCCCATATACGGGTAATGTTCCCGACAGACTTGCCCAGCAACAGGGGCTTTAATTCATGCTCGATACAATTCACAATGGCAGAACATACCCCTGAAGATCCCACCGCAGCTTTCGCTTCTCCAAATCCCTGCAACCCTTCATCCGTTGTAATCACTACCAGCGTCATATCAAAGTCAGTCAGCAATCCATAATCCGAAGTGTGTTGTTTTTCCTTTGGAATGGGGCAGCGTAACCAAAACGCCTCTACGTTAGTTATTTTCACTCGTTATATCAGTTTTGATAAAGTATTATATGATTGTTGGGTGAGCATGGTATAAAATGCTTCGGTTACCGAAGAACTGCCATGATCTACCAGGAATTTCTCCTGCTCAGGCGTCAGGTTCTCCGGTTTTTCATCAATAGAACCCGGGTAGGGATTGGCGGGTGTACGGTCCAGCGGCGCACAGAATTCTACAGAAAGCACGCTGTTATAATTTACTTCCCCCAGTGTATCTATGATCTTCTTCCAGTTAAGATGGCCCATTCCCGGCGCCATCCTGTTATTATCCGCCACATGAAAACCCACCAGTTTTCCTTTCGCACTTCTGATGGCTTCAAACATATCCGTTTCTTCGATATTCATGTGAAAGGTATCCAGGCATACGCCACAGTTGGGGCCAACTGCTGCGGCAAGCGCCAGTGCCTGCTCTGCACGGTTGATGAAATAGGTTTCAAACCGGTTAATAGGTTCTATACCCAGTAATATACCTGCCGCTTCACTATAGGCATATATTTCCTTCATGGAATCAACGGCCCATTGCCATTCCTCTTCCGGCCTTCCATCCGGCACTAACTTTCCCACTGTGCCAGGCACTACGGACACCATATGACCATCCAGCTCCTTCACCATTTTAACCACATCCTTTACATACTGTATAGAACTGGCACGTTGGGCTTCGTTCCTGGCCAGCAGATTGCGCTCTTCCAGCATGAGGGTTACAGAACCCCAGCAGGTGAGGCCATGCTCCTTCAGTAGTTTTCTTACTTCTTTTGTGTCGTAATGTTCAGGACTTCCGGCAATTTCGAGTTTAGTATACCCTAGTGAAGCAACCCTCCGTATCGTGGTTTCTATCGTTTCTGCGCGCATCCAATTGTGTATCGCAAGTTCCATAACGTATTTGGCAGGTTTTGTAGACGTGAAAACTTATATAACAAACTTATTCATACTTCCATAGAAATAAAAGTACTTCATTTGCCAATTTTCGATACTATATTTACCGTAATCTTGATTTTCCGCTGCGGAAACTAAGTATTGTACCAAAAAACAGTAATATGAAGCCGGCAGGCTCCATCTGACCCATAAAAATTAAAAATGAACAGATGAAAGTTTCTTACCGACATATATCTACGCCTGAGGATGCCAGTTTTGCCATCAAGGAATACTGTCAGCCACGCTTCACCAATACTTTTCATTTTCATACCGGGTATGAGGTGATCCTGATCGTAAAAAGTGCCGGCCATGTGTATGTAGGCAACAAGGTGATGAATTATAACGAAGGAGAGGTCTTTATGTTCGGTCCGGGTTTGGTGCATTGTTTTTCCAGCGACGCCGGTGAAGTAGCGCATGCCATTGTATTACAATTCACGGCAGATTTCATGGGCAAAGATTTCTTTGACACCGTGGAATTGAGAAAGGTAAAAGAACTTTTACAGCTATCCACCTGCGGGCTAAAGTTCGACAATGCCTTGTCTACGCTCAGCACCCTCTTCTTCCAGCTCCAGCCCAACCAGCAAATGAAGAACCTCATCCTGCTGCTCCAGATCCTGGAAGAACTCCAGCGAAGCAAGGAAGACGCCTTATTATTAACAGACGACAGCAGAAAAGTCCGCTATAAGGAAAGTGATTCCAAAAAACTGGCCTCCATTTTTAACTACGTATTTGAAAATTACCAGCAAAACATAGACATAAAATCCGCCGCCGCCCTGGCCTGCATGAGTGAAGCCGCGTTCTGCCGTTACTTCAAAAGGAGCACCCGCAAAACATTCTCACAGTTTGTAAATGAAATAAGGATCAGCCACGCCACCAAGTTATTACTGGGGAAAGAAAACAATGTAACAGATATCTGTTATGCCTGTGGTTTTGATAATGTTTCTTACTTTAACAGGCAGTTTAAAATTCACCAGGGAATAACTCCCAGGGATTACCGGAAGGAGTTTAGAAAAAGTAATGCAGGCACTCCTTTTCTGCGGACTGCCGAGTGAAATGTTAAGATAGTACAACCTAATGCTAATTCATATGAACCACGGTTAAACATGCCGTATTACCTTGCAAACATGAAAAAACACCTATACGATCCACGCTATCCCGGAATAGACGACCTGATCAAAAAAAGCAAAAGCCGCATTCCGAAGTTCGCCTTTGAGTACATGGACGGAGGTTGTAATGAAGACGTTAACCTGTACAGGAACACGGCAGACATCCGTGACATTCAACTGGAGCCCACCTACCTGGCAAAGAAAAAACCGGTGAATATGCAAACCGAACTCTTTGGCCATGTATACGACGCACCATTCGGGATCTCCCCGGTAGGATTACAGGGGCTGATATGGCCAGGTTCACCTGAAATATTGGCCAAAGCTGCATTTGAACATAATATTCCTTTTACACTCAGCACGGTGAGCACCAGCTCCATTGAACGCATCAGTGAGATCACGGAAGGCCGTGCCTGGTTCCAGCTATACCATCCTGCAGAGAACTCCCTGCGCGATAAGATCATTCAACGCGCAGAAGCCGCTCAGTGCCCGGTGCTGGTGATACTAAGTGATGTACCTACTTTCGGTTACCGCCCACGCGATATCAGGAATGGCCTCGCCATGCCGCCACGTATGACGCTCCGCAACATCCTGCAAATTATGGGCAGACCACAATGGGCAGTTAATACATTACTGCAGGGGCAGCCATCTTTCGAGATCCTGAAACCCTACATGCCTAAAGGCCTCAACATGCAAAAACTGGGTGCTTTTATGGACAGCACTTTCAGTGGCAAACTGGATGAAGAAAAGATCAAACCGATCCGGGATATGTGGAAAGGTAAACTCGTAGTAAAGGGTATTGCTGGTGAACAGGATACAGAAGCCGCAATCCGGCTGGGCCTGGATGGCATCATTGTATCCAACCACGGTGGCCGGCAACTGGATGCAGGTGAATCCGCCATCCATTCCTTACAAAGGATCGTTGCGAAATATAAGGACAAGATCACCATCATGATGGACAGCGGCATCAGAACAGGACCAGATATTGCCCGTACTATTGCCTCCGGTGCACAATTCACCTTTATGGGCAGGACCTTTATGTATGGCGTTTCAGCCCTTGGGAAAAATGGTGGCGACCATACGATCGCTATTTTGAAAAGGCAACTGCAACAGGTGATGGAACAAGTAGGATGTGGTACACCGGCAGAACTGGAGCAACACCTGGTTCAGAAGGCATAATGCCGCATTCCTCCATCAACAACCGCAACAGTACCGGTAATATATCGCGCACGAGGTGAGACCAGGAAAACGGCCATATTGGCCATATCCTGCGGCTCACCAAAATCGCCCAGCGGTATTTCCTGTGCTGCAAATTTCTTCCGTTCCTCACCGGGGAAGAAACGGCGGATATTATTCGTATCAATAAGTCCTGGCTGCAGGCAGTTGACTGTAATGCCATACTGCCCCAGCTGCCCGGCCAGTTGCTTTGACCACATCACAATGGCCGCCTTGGCAACTGATGAGCCATTGATCGTACGTAACTCATAAGTGCTGGCGAGGTTCAGGATGGAACCTTGCTTACGTGTTATAAAATGTGGCAATAACGCTTGCGTCAGTTGCCGGGGACGATCGAAGTCCAGCGTCATGGCATCCTCCCACCCTTCTTCTGATCCAACCACATCCATCGGAGCACTGCGGCCGGCGTTGTTCACGAGGATGTCTACATGTCCTAAGCTGGCCAGTGCCGCTGCTGCTATCTTCTGTGGTCCATCAGGTGCAGTGAAGTCCTGCACAAATGTAACGACGCCATTGTTTTCATCTTTAAGGCTATTCAGCAATTCTTCATTCCTGGCTGTTGCAAACACCCTCACTCCTTCCAGAACCAGTTCTTTAACGATTGCCCGGCCAATTCCCTGGCTTGCACCAGTCACCACGGCCGTTTTTCCTTTTAAATACAGATCCATAAATTCTTCTTTTTGTAAAAGTAGCGGGTAGCAGGTAATTTTGCCTTACATACAATTTTGTAAGTAATGGCAGCGAGAAAGAAAGATTCTACTAATAGCAATAATGAAAACTGGATCATTGAATGTGATCTCACCTATGCTGTGAACAAGATAGGTGGCAGGTGGAAAATACAGATATTGGATAAGTTAGCAGGCACTAAACTCAGGTTTAATGAACTGAAGAAGGAATTCCCGCTTATTACAGAACGTATGCTCACCCTACAACTACAGGCACTGGAGAAAGACGGTATGGTGAAGCGGACTGTTTACGCAGAAGTGCCGCCGAGGGTAGAATATGAACTCACGGAAATGGCTATAGAGATCGGGCCTATCTTCAAACAATTAAGTGCCTGGGGAGGTAAACACAGGAAACCTAATGACCGGGGCAATGGTTAACCCCGGCCATATGTGATCATGATTCTTTCGGATTAGGCTGCCCTTTACCCGTAGTGATCAGGTTGCCCAGGCTACCGTTTATATATTGGCTCCATCCTGCATAACAGGCATCGTAACATTCCTGATCCGGCACTAAACCCTTATGCACAAAGTGCAGCTGCGTTTTGCCATCCTTTGCTGATACCTCAAAATTAATCGTATCACCTATCCATTCGCTCTTGTCTTTCGTAAAACTAAAATAGTTGTCCAACACCTTCCAAACCATCTTTTTGCCCGGAACAACTTCTATTAATTTCATTTTGCAGCGATGATCATCTCCGTAACTATAAGTGAACTCATCATTGAGCTGAGCCGTACCGCCTTTAACATTTTGGGACCACCATCCACGAACATTCGTGATGGCATCGAATACTTCCTCCGGTGATTGATCTACCAGGAAGCTTGTAGTGAAATCTTTATTTTCCATGGTTTCTGTTTTTTGTTACATCGAAGTTACTGTCCTTATTGGTAAGAAGAGGGTGTAAATACAGACTTTGTAGCGGGGGGATCTGGCCATAAAAAAGCTGCCAATACGTATCCGCATTGGCAGCTTTCTAATTAACACCAGGGCATCTAATTAGCTTCTGTATATTTCTTAAAGTTGTCTAATATCGCCTGCCAGCCGCCTCTCTGCATTTCTTCTGAGTTCTGCGTTTCCGCATCAAAGGTGACTACCACATCTGTTTTATCACCCTGGCCTTTAAAATTAACCGTAGCCGCTCTCCCGTCTCCCATGGTGTAAGTGAACCTTTCTCCCGGAACAACTTCATCATAGATCGCTTCAAAGTCAAAGCCAAAACTTCCGTCTTTGGCTTCCATACGGGCACTGTACTTTCCGCCAACACGCATATCGTTTGTAGCGCTGGGGCATTGCCAGTCGTCAGCAGCGAAGTTCCATTTAGTGATGTGCCGGGGATTTGTGTAGTAATCCCACGCTTTGTTCTTGTCTGCTGATACGGTTGACTGAACCGTAATTTTGTTTGCACTCATATATCAGGTTTAATGTTTTTTACTTTGCGTATTTCCAAAACCGGCTTTTACCCTCCGCTATCCATCCTATTGCTTCTTCCATTCTTTTTTCCCGGGTAACATCTGTTTTAGCTTCTACGATCCAGGCGATATATTCTTTGCGAAAGGAAGGAGGTTTGCTATCAAATACTTCTTTGGCCTTGGGGTTTGTTGCTAATTTCGCTGAAAAGTAATCAGGCATCTCTACCGCCGGTTTTGGTTTATCAGATTTTGGCGCACCTATATAGTTGCGGTAAAATTTGATCCCTTTTTCATTCAAAGCCATGGCTTCTTTGACAAATCCGAGAAACTCCTTATCAGGTGGCAGATCAGTCAATTTTGTGATCTTGCCCAAATACCTTTGAACGGGTTTCAGGTCCTTATTTTCATTCAGCCGGGGATCAGTCATTAATTCAGCCTTTATAAAACTGAACGAACAATGATTTTTGTACGAAGCCATTACGCACATAAAATCTCCCATATAATCGAAATGCGGAATGCCCCATTTGATCGTTTCTTCTACATCCGGACAGGCGCTGTAAATGAGTTGCCGCCAATGTTCCAGAATTGGCTGTGCAAAATCTTCCGATCTGGCAATGTATTCATCTACCGTCTTTTTCATCATGCATTATTTGGTTAGCTTAGCCAATAATTCATCCAGTTTTTCCAGCGTTGAAGCCATTCCTTCTTCCATTCCCATGTTAATAACGGTTTCCAGGTCGGACAAGGAATTATAGGTTACAACGGATTCAACCAGAGCGTTCTCCCCTTTTTCCGAAAAGATCACATCCCAGGTGGCACGCGGTAATGCAGGATTTAAATTTCCGTTTTCATCACTAAATGCATCCAAACCCGAATACATTTCTACTGGTTGGATCTTTGTGTAATCCATACGGCCCCAGTATTCTGTACCATTAGGCTCAACCATTGCATAGAGCCAATATCCGCCTTCACGAAAATCCATATGTTTGGTTTTAGTGGTCATGGGCTTTGGTGCAAACCACTGTTCCAGTAATTCCGTTTTTGTGTAAGCGTCCCATACTAATTGACGGTTTGCAAGAAATTCACGTCTCATGGTAAGTGTGTTCTTCACCTTGTCTACAAGGAAGTCGAATTGCAGATTACTTTTCATTGTCTTTTTTTATAGTTAATAATAAATTATCCAGCTGGCTAAAACGCGTTTCCCAGATCTGCCGGAACTGTTCTAACCATTTGTCTATTTCTTTCATTTTTTCCATTTCAAGTGTGTAATAGATCTCCCTGCCCCGCACTTCCGGTTTCACCAGTTCACATTCCGTGAGTACACGCAAGTGCCGGGAAACAGTTTGCCGGGTGGTGTGGAAATGCTCGGAAATAGCATTAGGCGTCATGGCCTGGATGGCAATGAGTGCTATGATTGCCCGCCTTGTGGGGTCTGCTATGGCCTGGAAAACATCTCGTCTCATTTGTACAGTATTTTAATATGAAGCTGTTCAGCTGCAAATATATGCGCAATCAATCAGCTGCGCAATTTTATTTTTATTTTCCAGTATAGTGATTGAAAATCAACTATTTAAAATAAAACACATCTTCACTTTGAAATACAAAGTACTTTTACTTATCTTTGAAAACACAAAACCTGGAGTTATGAATTCAACAACATCCCCCATTCATTCCGCTTCATTGAGCAAATGCATGTTGATCGGCGGAGGGATTGCTTTAGTCCTGATCACCGCACTTTTATTAACAGTGAACAACCCCAGCCCTAACTGGCCAAAATACTGGATGATCAGGCCGCTGATCATTGTTCCGTTAGCGGGTGCTACAGGTGGTGCATGTTATTACTTCCTGGACCACCTGCGTTACCAGGGTGGCTGGAAAAAGGTACTGGCTTATATACTAAGCTTCCTGGTGTACCTCATTGGGTTGTGGATGGGTACTATTCTGGGATTGGATGGTACACTGTGGGATTAACCACAGGTTTCCTGTTTAGTGCGAAACAAACTTTTGCAGGCCATCCAATTTTTCATAACTTACTTCATAAGGGCTGCCTGCCTTAAACCAACATGAGGTTACTACGCACTGAGATAACACCATTGATCAATGACGCTTTATTTGTAGAGTACAGAGATCAACCTTACCTGGCTTCCCCATTTCATGGCCAGCCTTGTTTTCATGCACATCCTGAACTTGAACTTGTATTAATATTGGAGGGATATGGGAAAAGGATCATAGGAGACAAAGTTGAACCCTTTGAATCCGGCGACATGGTGTTTATTGGTTCTAACGTTCCTCATATCTGGTTAAGTGATCCGGCTTTTTACAAAGAGGATCCCTCCCTGAAATCCCGGGTGATCGTTACGTATTTCAATCCCAGCATTTTTCAGCAGATGTTTGATTCCGTAAAAGAATTTGAAGGGATCAGGGAAATGATTGCGCAGGCATCAAAGGGCATTAAGATATTTGGTGAAACGAGGCGGATCATTGCAGAAAAACTGGAGCATCTTGCTGCTGTAAAGGGTTTCGAAAAAATAGAAGCCTTGTTAAGGATCATGCATCTGATATCCATTTCTTCAGAGAAAGTCTTTATTGCAGATACAGAAGTGAATGAATTTGAAAACCAGCATTCAGACAAATTGATGGATGTGATCACTTTCATCAAATGTAATCTGCATGAACAAATTTCATTAAAGCAGGTGGCCGGTATTGCCTGTCTCACAGAACAATCCTTCTGCCGTTATTTTAAGAAAAGGACCAAAATGAGTTTTTCGCAATATCTTCTTGAGCTGCGTATGAACCATGCACGTAAGGTCCTGATAGAAAGTGATAAGCCTATTTCTGAAGTAGCCTCCATGTGCGGATACAATTCCAGTTCGCATTTCTGCAAGGTGTTCCGGGACTATACCGGCCAAAGCCCTTATCAATATAAGTCCGGCATTAAAAACGCGGATTAATACGGGGAAACACTTACTGCTGTCCAGCCGCCATCAACAATTAAATGCTGCCCGGTAATATGACTGGCTTTAGGCGATACCAGGAAAAGCACAGCATTGGCAACATCTTCCACATTACCCGGCCTGCCCATTGGTGTAATGCGTGACCAGGTATCCTTATAATCAGTATCCTCCAATGTTCTCTCTGTTAAAGTAGCGCCCGGCGCAACCGTATTAATGGTGATCTTAAACTTCGATAATTCAATCACGAGATTTTTGGCCAGCATCTCCAACCCTGCCTTGGTCATGCCATAAGCTGCCAGATCTTTATGCGCCTGGTGCCCTGTTACAGACGACATAAAAAGTATACTTCCGCCACTCCCCTGTTTTATCATTTGGCGCGCTGCTCTTTGCGCTAAGAAGAAACTGCCCTGTAAGTTTACGTTCATTACACTTTCCAATGCCTTCTGCTCATACGTCAGAAAATCGCCGAATAAGGTAATGCCCGCAATGGCTATGGCTATATTTAGCTTTCCAAACCGTTGTACAGCCTCATCCACCAATTGTTGTATGAGATCAATACTGCCTGCATCACCGGCAACGGGGTGCGTTATACCACCTCCCAATGCATTTATCCTGTCAGACGCATCCTGCAGGAGGTCTTTATCGATATCATTCATGATCACTGATGCACCATGAAGGGCCAGTTGTTTAGCTACTTCAAAACCGATGCCTTTACCTGCTCCCGTTACAATAGCTACCAATCCCTTAAAATCGTTATCCATTAAATTATTGATTTAGTGAGAATCCCTTAATACTTCGCTGCCAGAGGCACCCTTTAAAAAGTCGAGATCAGCGCCCAAATGAGCTTGCTCCACATGGGTTTGATATAAATAAGTATACCCCCTGTCCGTAAGGTTTTTCCATGCCGGCAAACGTTTCTTCCTTTCTGCTATTTCCGCATCGGTCAATTCAATATGTAATACACCAGCAGGCACATCCAGCCGGATAACATCACCATTCTGTACAATGGCCAATGTGCCGCCAACAGCTGCCTCAGGCGAAACATGCAGCACAACAGTCCCAAAGCCGGTACCGCTCATTCTTCCGTCTGATATACGTACCATATCTGTGATGCCCTGCTCCAGCAGCTTTTTAGGGATGGCCATATTACCTACTTCCGGCATTCCCGGGTAACCTTTAGGGCCTACATTCTTTAATACCAGGATACTATCCTTATCTGCCGGCAGTGCAGGATCATCGATCCTTGCTTTATAATCTTCAATATTTTCAAACACAACCGCTTTGCCTGTATGTTGCATTAATGCAGGGCTTGCAGCCGAAACCTTCAGCACGGCACCATTTTCAGATAAGTTCCCTTTTACAATAACTATTCCGGCCGCTTTATTAAATGGTTCTCCGATGGTGCTGATCACATTACGGTTAAAACATTCCGCATTTTCGTAGCTGGCTGATAGGGGTTTACCGGTAACCGTAATGGCTCCGCGATGCAGCACGCCGTCTAATTCTTTCATCAGCGCCGGTATCCCACCGGCATAAAAGAAATCTTCCATAAAATGATCGCCGGATGGCTGGAGATTAGCCATTAAAGGAATCTCTTTAATGGATGTATTAAAATCATCCATGCTCAATTGCACCCCAATGCGTGCTGCGATAGCCAGTAAATGGATGATAAAATTAGTAGAGCCTCCAATGGCTGCGTTTACTGTTATGGCATTTTCAAATGCCTGTGTTGTTAATATATCTGATAATTTCAGATCTTCTCTTACCATCTCTACTATCCTTCTGCCAGACAGCTGAGCCAGTACTTTCCTGCGTGAATCAGCGGCAGGTATGGCCGCGTTTTCCGGCAATGACAGTCCCAATGACTCCACCATACAGGCCATACTTGATGCGGTGCCCATTACAGCACAATGCCCCCGGCTGCGTGCCATACATGCTTCGGCGGCATAAAACTCTTCATCGCTCATTTTATTGATACGATTGGCTTCCGAAAAACGCCATACATCTGCTGTACCTATATCCCTTCCACGGTATTTACCGGTTAACATAGGCCCTCCGGAAACAACTATGGCAGGCAGGTTTACGCTACAGGCACCCATTACCAGCGCAGGTGTTGTTTTATCACATCCGCAAAGCAGTATTACACCATCCAGTGGATTGGCCCTTATCGACTCTTCCACATCCATGCTTACCAGGTTGCGGTAAAGCATAGCAGTAGGCTTAATAAGTGTTTCCCCTAAGGACATAACCGGAAATTCAACAGGCAATCCACCTGCTTCCAGCACGCCTCTTTTTACAGATTCCGCCAGTTCCCTGAAATGAGCGTTACAGGGAGTAAGTTCAGACCAGGTATTGCAAATGCCGATAACAGGTTTCCCCCGAAATTCATCATCGGGGATCCCCTGGTTTTTCATCCAGGCCCTGTAGATAAACCCGTCTTTACCTTTACGGCCAAACCATTGCTGGCTGCGTAGCTTTTTTTCTTCTTTCAAAAGGACCGGTTTTATGATGTAATGTTAAAATACTAAAAAATCAAGGTACAAGCACTGTTTCAGATCGCAGAAGTTAAGATTATTACATAAGGGGATAATTATACTACAATGAAGAGCCATTGGATATCCTACTTTTGACATATGAGCAGACTGAAACTCACCTTATCACTTATCATCCTGGCTATGGCCTTCACTTCTATAAAGGAGCATAATGATTGGACAGTATATGGTGGTAATGGAGACAATAATAAATACTCCGGTCTTGCTCAGGTAGATACTTCCAACGTTCAGCAGTTAAAAGTTGCATGGATTTATCATTCCGAAAAAGAAGATAAGACTAAATACGGCCCGATGGAATGTAACCCCATTATTATCGATAATACATTATATGGCGTATCTCCAAGGTTAAAATTGTTTGCTGTAGATGCTGCTACCGGTATAGAAAAATGGAACTTTGATCCGGCCGATTCCCTGATCAATGAAACCTGGCACAGGAAAAGCGTTAATATGAACAGAGGTGTTGCTTATTGGGCAGAAGGGGATGATAAACGAATTATTTATACCGTGGGACCTATCGTATTTGCTATAAACGCAGTAACCGGCAGGCTGATCCCCTCCTTTGGTAAAGATGGTGGTGTTGATCTCCGGAAAGGACTCGGCAGGGATGAAAAGAACGTTTCCATTTCCCCCACCTCCCCTGTCATGATCTATAAGGACCTTTTCATCACCAGCGGATTAGTGGGCGACGAAACACCTGGCCATATACGTGGTTTTGATGTAAAAACCGGCAAACAAAAGTGGATCTTTCACACCATCCCTTATCCCGGCGAACCAGGCTATGAGACCTGGGAGGATAAAACAGCTTATAAGCGGATGGGATCAACCAACGCCTGGTCTGGCTTCAGCCTGGACAGCAAAAGAGGTATCCTGTTTGCGGGGATTGGTAATCCTACGAATGATTTTTATGGAGGAGACAGATTAGGAAAAGGACTCTATGGAAACTGTCTCGTGGCCATCGATGCTGCCACCGGTAAACATAAGTGGCATTTTCAGACTATCCATCACGATGTGTGGGATATGGATATATCCAGTCCACCCGTTCTGATTACCCTTCCCCGTAATGGAAAAATGATAGATGCAGTGGTGCAAACCACCAAAACAGGCTTTGTGTTTGTGTTTGAACGTGAAAAAGGAAATCCGCTCTTTCCTATTAAAGAAAGACCGGTTCCTGTGAAGGATGCTGTAGCAGGTGAAAAGCTTCATCCCACTCAGCCATTTCCGGTATTACCCCAACCATTTGTAAGGCAGGCGCTAACAGAAAAAGATCTGAATACTTTAGTCAGTGATTCTGAGCACCAGCATTTAAAACAGCAATTCCTCAGCTACCGCTCCGAGGGTATCTATACACCACCTTCTGAACGCGGCACTATTGTTTTCCCCGGTTATGACGGCGGAGGTGAATGGGGCGGCCCCGCAGTTGATCCTGTTACCAATATCCTTTATGTAAATGCCAATGAAATGGCCTGGGTATTGAACCTCGTGAAAGATAAATCTGCAAAGAATACCATATTGACTAATCTGCAGGCAGGTTCGCTTTTGTACAAGCGTTCCTGCATGGGGTGCCATGGCCCGGAACGTTTAGGATCAGGTGACTATCCATCATTAATTGGTGCAGAAAAAAAATACAATCTTACCAGCTTTAATGAATTACTTTCCACAGGAAGAAGAATGATGCCTGGATTCCCCCAGTTGAAAACAGCAGAGAGAAATGCTATTGCTTCTTTTGTATTGAATCTGAAAACACTCCAGCAGAAAAATTACACAGGGCCGGCCATGAAAAGCAATGACCCTGCAAAACCATCATATGGCTTTACAGGATACAATAAGTTCCTGACGAAAGAAGGTTATCCCGCTATCAGTCCTCCCTGGGGCACTATCAGTGCTATCAATCTGAATACGGGTGAGTACGAATGGAAGATCCCGTTTGGGGAATTCGAAGAGCTGAAGAAAAAAGGAATCCCTGCTACAGGGCGTGAAAATTATGGCGGCCCGGTTGTAACAGCCGGTGGGCTTATATTTATTGGTGCTTCTGCCGATGGAAAGTTCAGAGCCATCAACAAGAGAACAGGAGCGATCCTCTGGGAATATGAACTTCCTGCTCCCGGCGTTGCCACACCCGCAGTATATGCTGTTGATGGCCGGCAATACATTGTTATAGCCTGTGGCGGCTCCAAGTGGGGAGGAAGATCAAGTGACGCTTATGTTGCATTTACTTTATCGGAGAAATAACTAAACTTTTATACCATGGCGAAATATATCTTCTTTATCCTGGTTACGATGACCTTCATGGCATTTTCTTCCGGCAAACCAACCTGGAAAACAGGTGTTGCATTATATTCATTTCACCAGCATTCCTTTGAAAAAGGATTGGATATGGCAGTGGATTGTGGATTGAAAAACGTGGAGGGATTTTCTTTTCAGAAACTCGGCAACGGTTTTGGCGGAAAAACCATGATAGATCTCAATAAAGAGGAACTGACGCTGATCAAAACCATGCTTAAAAAAAGAAACCTTCAAATGCCATCCATGTATGTGGACACCAAAGGCAGGGAGAATTGGGAGAAATATTTTAAACTGGCGCGTGAGCTTGGCATGAAGTACCTGGTATCTGAGCCGGCCAAAAATGAATGGAATATGATAGACCAGCTGGCCGGCATATATAAGATCAAAGTTGCCATTCATGAACATGCAAAACCCAGTCCTTACTGGCACCCCGATTCTGTACTGGCAGCTATCAAAGGGCATAAAAATATAGGCGCCTGTGCAGACCTTGGTCACTGGGTAAGAAGCGGCCTTGACCCTGTAAGATGCCTTCAGCTGCTTGATGGGCATATCATCGGCATACATCTTAAAGATGTGGACAGATCAGGTAATGATGTTGACCTGGGAACCGGGGCCATTGATTTTACCGGCGTGGTGAAAGAATTAAAAAAGCAGCAATTCTCCGGCTTTATTCAGGCGGAATGCGAGCATAATATGGACAATAATTCATTGGATGTAAAAAGATCGGTGGAATACATCAATAACATTGCTGAGAAAAACTAAGGATCATCGCTTTACTTCATAAGCCCCGATGGACCGCGGTAACAGGAACAGTTTACCGGCATGATCTTTCTCCGGATATTGTACAGAAGATCCCGCAGCGGCTGCAGGACTATCACCGGCAATGGCCAAACGTTCATTGATAAACCGTGGATCCTTACCGATGATTCCACCGCTTTCCCGAAGCGGTAACTGTGGCCCCCGCCAACCATTGTTGCTGGTATGGAACCACAGGTTATTAGAGAAGATAAAACTTTCCGGGTCTGTGTTCGGGCCGGTGCTGCATTCCATACTCACCCGGTCATCCAGGCAGATAATATTGTTCAGGAAGGTGTTATTACTGCATTTGCCAAAACGTGCCGTATCCCTGTTTTCCTGTAGGATACGGATCACCCATCTGCCGGGGTGGCTGATGGTATTATTTACTACTTCAGATCGTGTACAACCCACAAAAGCTATGGGCACTTCCGAACCGATAAATACATTGCTATACACTTTCAGTTCAGCTGCTTCCCAGGTAGCATCGGCAGGTCTGAAAAATTGTTCTCCTGTGCTGCCACCGAGGTTAATAGCTCTGCTGCCGGCATTTTTGAATACACAGGCCTCCACGCGGATATTACTGCTCCCTCCTTTCATCTGCACAGCATTGGAACCCATGTTCTCAAAGTGGCATTGAAAGATCAGGCTGTTATGGCATCCCACCATATCGATACCACTGCCCCCTTTCGAGCCGTTCAGGAAGGTGCATTGCTGAATGGTAAGATCATCTGTTCCGGATAGTTTCAGGAGATCGTTGTTGCCTGTAGCAGCCATATCACGGAAAGTACATTTCCTGAAGATGATATGATGTGCCGGAGTTGCATAGGTGGCACCATCATCTATATTGAGTCCATTACCTGTTTGACCGGCAAATACAAATCCTTCTATGTGCAGGTAAGCTATATCTGTACCTCTCCATGCGGTGGTGCCTCCTTCAAACAATACGTCTTTTTCTGCGATGAGATAGATCCATTTACCGGGTAAACCCTGCAACGACCCTAATGACTGATCGCCGCGGTAAGTACCTGTATGTACAAGAATGGTATCGCCGGGAGTGGCTGCTTTTGCGGCTGCAGTGATATCTGAGTAAGGCTGCCCATGACCAGTATGGAGCACTTTAGCAGAGAGAGACGTGGAAAGCAGTATTAATAGGGAGAAGAAACGCATAGTATCTAAAAATAGGCAAAAACTGCCTCCTGTCTCCTAAAATATTAAGGCCGTATAGATCATATGATCTATACGGCCCTTTCATTATTTCCCGGTTAACATCTTTATAGAATCAACCTCTGCTTGCTTATAGGGGCTTCCATCTTTTCTAAAGATATCATGGAACCACAATGCAGGCTGGCTGCCATCCGGCATTGGCGTATCCCAGGCATAGATGGTATTGGTTTTGCCTTCAACAAGCCCCCAGTTGATGGCCCCGATATTTTCTGCTTTCAGTATCGGCATAATGTTACTGAACAGGCTGTTATTCCTCCTGGCCATATATTCCGTACAGATCAAAGGCCTTCCGGTCCTTTTCCTCAAAGAATCAATCGCCTCCCGATGTTCCTGAGGCCCGTTATAGTTGTGATAGGTTGTGATGTCCGAATTGTTTAGCTGAAACTCATTCAATGCTTTCAGGTCTTTACGCCATACACCCACAGATAATGGCTGGCTTGGGTTAACCGCACGGGCCCAGGTAAACACATTTTGCAATAAGGCCATACTACTGTCACCTCTGTCCGAGTTCCCTGGTTCATTATACAGGTCCCACAGCACAATACGTTTATCGTCTTTAAAAGTGGTCAGCACATCCGTTACATATGCCTCCAGTACTTTTCCAAGTGTAGTGTCCTCATTAATGAGATTTCCGGGATCCTGCACCCAACCGGAATTATGAACGCCAGGTTTTGGTGCAGGCTGCATACCTGTCTGATAAGTGGGGTTCCAGCAATCATCGAAGAAAACAAACAAGGTAGCTATTCCATGACGATCTGCAATATCAAGATAGGTGGACATCCTCTTCTTAAAGCCATCCTTATCTGTTTCCCATGCTGCATGATGGAGGTATACTCTCATGATGTTCATTCCGATACTTTCAGCATATCCCAGTTCCCTGCTAATGGTAGCCGTATCAAACGTTGCTGCCTGCCACATTTCCAGCTGGTTGATGGCGGTGCTTGGTATAAAATCACATCCACGAAGCCAGCCCCACTTCTTATACCATTCATTTGCCTTTTCAACTGGCCATATGCCGTTTGTTGCTTCTTTGTTTTCAGCTTTCTGGTTTGGGTTGGCACATTGATAGAAACCGAATGATACCAAAACCATCATTACTACTACTAAAAACTTGTTGTCTCTTTTTTTCATACTGTTCATTTAATTTATTTTTTCGGATAGCCAGCTAAATGGCTCGTTGGCATTACAGCCCGTTGCATCTTCTTTTATGGGCACCTGACCTGCCGTTTCTGTTTCACTCAGCTGAAGGTTTACACCCATCCTTGCACCAGCTCCTGGTTTTCCTCCTAACATGGACCATGGTACAGACACTTCCAGGGTATAACCATCAGGCGCTGGCCTGGAAACCACCTTTACAACTTCAGGATGGGAAAATGTGATCCAATTACCATCTTTCCCTTCTTTTACGGCCACATTACCTAATGCTGATACAGATACTGAAAAGATACCTGTATGTGGCTTTTCATAGCTTTTATTCTGTGCATCAATGAAAAAAGTAACACCATCACTATTATCAATCACGTGCTGGTCTTTTACCTTTGCCAGGAAATGCAGGTTTTTGTCATCATGCGTGATGCTGGCATTGATCTGGCTGTTGGTTTTCCGGCCAACAAAAATGGTATTACCATCTATGATATACCCCCTGATCATCCAGACCTCTGTTCTGTTGGATGCAGAAAATGCCCGGGTGCTGGTCACTGCAACGACGGAATTGTCCTTTAAAACACATACACTGTTCCATTGGCCTGATCCATTCACCGGGATCACAAATGGTTCTGTTATCCTGTTAAATCCTGCGGCATTTTCATCACCCACTGCTACCATCATTACAGAATTTCGCTCCGTACGCCCATCGGTGGCATTGGCCTGGTAAGAAAGGATCGTTTCGCCGGTGCTCAACTGTGCTATATAGGGCGCTCCGGCATAAATATGATCATTCAGCTTATCCTTCAATGCATATGAACGGTTGCTGCCGGAAGCTCCCACAGTGGAAGCCCAGTTTTCCGAAAAAGTATTTCGGATCGTATAAGGTTTAAAGGTAGTAAAGCCATTATCCTCTATTACAAAAACAACAGTTGACTTGCCCTTTAACAGCAAAGGTACCGGCATCCCATCCCGGGAACCGGGCCTGAAACTTACGATCTCCGGGTTTGCACTCCATGTGGCGCCATTATCGGTAGATCGTAACATGGATATGTTCTGTTCTGATGAACTGGTATAGATCCCTTCGTTCGCAAAAAACAATTGAATTTCCCCATTGGGCAATTGTACAGCTGCAGGCTCCCAGCATCCGTTCTCAAACTGGTATCCTGCTTCGTACAACAGCTGCTCATCTTTCCAGGTAATCCCTTTATCGTAGCTTTTCCTGATGCGGATACCAAACTTCCTGGAAGGATCAATAGCATGCGGCCTTGGGTTATACATAGCCAGCAAACTACCGTCTTTCAATTCAAGCAGATCAGGTACTGCCATATTGATGCCGGGTGGTTTTTCTGCTACTGTCACCGTATTACTCCATGTTTTCCCTTCATCCGTACTTTTTCTGCTCATAATACTACCGCCCGATTCATAAATGGCGATCAGTGAATTATCCTGTAGTTGTTTGATCCTTCCATACCCGTTGTAATTGCTGGGACTGGCAGGGTCAGACACCTGTTGTAAAGTGGAATGATCCCAGGCTATCCGTGCTCCAGTTATAGAAGGTACAGATCTTACACTATCAGAAGGCTCATTCACTTCACTGTTACTGCAGGCAGCGAGCAATACCCCTGCTAAAATAAGATTCAATAAGCCGCACATTAATAACCTGCATTTTGATGATCAGTAAGGTTAGGGTTGTTTTGAATTTCTGATAGTGGTATAGGAAGCCTGCTATTTTTACCCACTTTAAAATTCCTGAAGTCAGGATCACGTAGCGCTACTTTATCAACGGCAGCCTGCGTATCAAGATCTCCCCAACGTTTCAGATCGGCCCAACGTACACTTTCTCCGTAAAGCTCCAGTGCTCTCTCCATTTTTAAACGGTCTCTGAAAAGTGTTTTATCAATACCAATTGCCGGATAGGCAACAGCCAGGTTTGCCATATTGGAGCGGGTCCTTACCCTGTCCACATATGGATAGGCAGCAGCAGTTTGCCCTAATTCATTTAACACTTCCGCATACATCAGTAATACATCAGCAAACCTGATATTGCGAACATTGACCTCATTGAAATAATCCTCGTTATTCCGGTAATAATCACGGGAATATTTTTTGAACCAGGCTTCATTAGCGCCCCACTCCCAGCTGCGGCCATACGTTTTATTACCAAAATCGGCCTCAAGTGCAGGATAGAACAAAGTGTACTGTAAACGTGGATCAAGTTTATTATCAATAGTCCTTTCCTTCTTAAATTCATCCACTATCCAATAACGGGCCTGGCCATCGGACCAGCCAATGCTGCGCGGGGCAAAAAACTGTGCCCTGTTACATCCCATATTGGAAGAAGGCCCATCCCCTTCACCGGTTTTGTTGGCATCTGAGAACTGTATTTCAAATACAGACTCCTTGTTATTTTCATTATTGGCGCGGAAATTATCCACGAAACCAACCAGGTCATAATAGTTTTTACCGGCTCCGGTCACCAGGTAGTCAAGGGCTGTTTTAGCCTCTGGCCATTTATGCTGTTGCATGTATACTTTACCTAAAAGGGCCATTGCAGCCCCTTTTGTAGCCCTTCCGATCTGGTCGCCGGTATATTGTTCAGGCAGTGCCGCACCTGCCTCTGTAAGGTCTTTTTCCACCTGCACCCAAACTTCAGCCAGTGTTCCGGCTTTAGGCGCATCTGCAGGTGATTGCAGTGTTGTTATGATCGGTACATTTTCATACAAAATGGCTGCATAGTAATAATAGAAAGCACGCAGGAATTTGGCCTCGGCCAATAGTTCCTCCTTTCTTTTTGCATCAGCAAACTCAATGTTCGGAACATTAGTCAGCACTTGGTTGCATCGGAAGATGGCCTTGTAAATATCACGGAACGTATTTACGCTGCCTTCCCAGAAGTTATAATTAATATAGTTAAAACGGGTCCAGTCGGCCAGCTCTATCCATGGGCTGTTACTAAAACCTTCATCGCTGGTAAGATCCAGCCGGAAGTAGATCCAGCGGCCAAATCCTCCGTTTTGGTAAAACATATGGTAAATAGCATTCACACCCTTCTGTGCATCACTCTCTGTTTTCCAAAATTCTTCTGTGCCCAGGGAGTTTGGATTTTTCTGGTCCAGCAGATCCTTTCCGCATGATGTTGCAACCATACACAAAGCAAGTACAACCATTGATCTTATGATAATATTTTTCATTGTCTATATTATTTTAAAATCCAAAATTAATACCAACTGAAAATGTTTTGAGATTAGGGAAAGCTCCATAATCAAATCCTTTTTCGAAAATGCTGGTATTACTAAATTCCGGGTCAAGACCTGTGTATTTGGTAATGGTAATTAAATTTTGTCCTGATATGGAAACCTGTGCATCAGAAAAACCGATCTTTTTAACGATCGTTGCCGGAAGTTTATAGGACAGGCCGATGTATTTCATACGGGCGAAGCTTCCATTCTCCAGCCATCTGTCTATATCTCCCCTTGAATTCAGGGTAGTTCCATAATAAGCCCTGGGGGTACTTGTATTGGGGTTTTCAGGTGTCCATGGCTGAATACCTTCCCTGTAATTGGAATTGTCGTCAAACCTGTCCGTTACGCTGCGTGGCCCGTTAAATACTTTGGCACCAAATGATGCAAACCAGTCCATAGTGAATTCAAATCCTTTGTAAGCGGCATTAAAATTAAGCCCCATTTCAAGTTTAGGCCACGGGCTGCCTACAATGGCTTTATCATCGTTGGTGATCTGTCCGTCTCCATTATTGTCTTTAAAGCGTATATCACCAGGTTTGGCAGAAGGCTGGATCACTATGCCATTTTTGTTCTTATAGTTATCTACCTCCGCCTGGGTTTGAAACAAACCATCTGTTTCCAATACATACCACATACCAATTGGCTGCCCCTGTTGTGTAACGGTATTACCTACGAAAGTTTTGTTTTTTCCGTAACCCAGGTTCACTACTTCATTTTTCAACCTGGTAACATTTAAGCCGATGCCATATTTAAAAGCCCCCCGGTCTTCCCGGTAATTTGCGCTTAACTCAAAGCCTCGGTTGGCCAGTGTAACGCCATTTACCCGGGGATTGCCACCATCATTTCCGGTAGTGAGCAGTATGGGGTAGTTTAACAGTACATCTTTCGTATTGGTGATAAAGTACTCCGCCGTTACTGACAGCCTGTTATTCAGGAAAGCTGCATCCACTCCGTAGTTCTGTTGCGTTAAGATCTCCCAGCGCAGATCTGTGTTAGCCAGCTGCACCTGTGTGGCGCCGGACTGCTGTGCCTGACCGGGGCCAAAAACAACCGTAGAAAATGTATTGATGATAGCCTGGTATTCATATTCACTAATATTATTGCTTCCCAGGGTACCATAACTTGCCCTGATCTTAAGATCGTTTATGAAGGAGGAGGAAAAGAAATCTTCCTGGCTGATCCTCCATGCTCCGGAAACGGACGGGAATGTTTTGGTGTTGTAAGAAGATCCGAATTTTGACGAGGCGTCGTTACGAACAACGGCATTCAACAGGTACTTATCTGCATAGCTATATTCCACCCGCCCAAAATAGGATATCAGGTCTGTGCGCAATTTGTAACCATTGGCTAAAGCAGAATTACCCTGGTCCAATATATCGTAATACTGGCCTGTGCTTGCATTGTACAATAAGTTAAGCTTGCTTCCCCCGATCAATTCATAATTAGTGCGCTGGTAGGACTGGCCGGCTATTGCATTTATAGCGTGTTTGCCAATTTTTTTATTGAAGTTCAGGGTATTCTCTATCAGGCCAGAAAAAAACTGTGCCCGGTTCTCAATCAACCTGGAGGGATCAATTGGCTGGTTAAGCGTCCAGTTGCCCACCTTCCTGATAAATTTGTAGTGATCGTTACTGGTTTCAAGCCCCAGGTTCAGGCGATATTTCAGTGATGGCAGGATCTGCAGTTCAGAATACAGGTTACCCCTTATCCGCAGGTTTTCATTTGTCGTATTTTGAAGATTGGCTATTGCCAATGGATTCGTTCCAAATGTACGGGCACTCGCTTCGTTTCCATATCCATAACCTCCCGGGTTGGCAGGATCGAGAACAGGTATGGTGGGCAGTAAACGTACCACATCCACGATGGGATTTCCCTGCATTTCCTTTGCTTTGGCATAACTGATGGCCAGGTTCTCTCCGATTGTAAATATGCCTTTCTTTCCTTCGGTATTTACCCTGAGGCTAAGCCTGTTAAAATTAGTACCGATCACCGTTCCTTTATTATCAAAATACCCGGCAGACACCAGGTAACTCCCATTATTGCTACCGCCGGAAAAACTGGCGTTATAATCCTGCATATTACCGGTGCGGAAAGCTACATCCTGCCAGTCCGTATTATTCTGTATCTGAAGGTTCTGCCTTGGCACACCGGCATTATCATATGCCATGTAGTTCAGTTTGGCAAACTCAGTTGTTTCAGCCAGCTTATAACGCGGTATTGTCTGGGTAGCCGCTTTTGCTGAAACATCCACTTTCATGGGGCCATTCTTACCCTTTTTTGTGGTGATGATGATCACACCGTTCGCTGCTCTCGATCCATAGATAGCAGCCGCAGATGCATCTTTCAGGATCTGAAGGGATTCGATGTCGTCCGGGTTAAAGTCCCGGTTGGCTGTAGTGATCAGCCCATCAATTACATACAATGGATTGGCATCTGAAAGATTTTTCAAGCCCCGGATCTGGATCTGTGCCTCAGAGCCGGGCTGGCCTGCCGCACGCACCTTTATACCACTCGCCTGCCCCTGCAATGCTTCAGCAACCGTTGTGGTCTGCCGCTTTTGAATATCCTCCGCTTTCACAACAGACACAGCACCGGTAAGATCTTTTTTTCGCTGTGCGCCATAACCAACTATTACTAACTCCTCCAGTTTACTTTGAAGCCGCTGCAGCACTATTGACTGAAATACGCCCTTAGCAGCTGTTTTTTCAACTGTCTGAAAACCAACAAAGCTAATTACCAGAACAGCGTTGTCTGTACTGGTATTAATGGTAAAATTCCCCTCTCCATTGGTCAGCGCCATTTTTGTAGTTCCTTTCTCTAAAATAGTAGCGCCCGGCAATGCGGCTCCGCTGCTATCCGTTACCTTACCTGAAACGGTAGCCTGTGAAAAAGCAGCAAATGAAGAAAAAAGGAAGAAGGAAATTAGTGGAAACAATTGTTTACATCTGCTATGTAGTATAGCAGACAAGTAAAGTTTTTTCATAACAGCGTGGATTGTTATTTAAAAAATGACAGCAATTAAAACTTCTACATACAAATTCCTACCTAAAGAAAACCAGAAAATAGTTATTACAGATAACAATATGTCTCAATACTTTGTTTATTTGTCTCATTTTAGAAAATGGGCTTAATCCTTTAACTTACGCATGAAATATGCCTTCATGAGAATGCGTCTGTTTTTTCTACTGTTGATGATGCTCTGCGGCATCTTTAAAGTATCCTCACAACAATACACTTTCCGCCACTACCAGGTTGAAGATGGGCTTTCGCATAATACCGTATGGTGTGCCTACCAGGATAGCAAAGGATTCATGTGGTTTGGTACAAAAGACGGGCTGAACAGGTTTGATGGCACCTCCTTTAAAATTTTCAGGAACAACGCTGAGGACACTAACTCCATCGGCAATAATTTTATACGATGTTTATTAGAAGACAATAAAAAAAGATTGTGGATAGGAACGGATAATGGCATATACCTTTATCAACCTGAAACGGAAGCATTCCATTTACTGCCTGCCTCCCGTATTGCAGCTGTAGTTTGGTCCATCAGATCAGACAGCAAAGGCAATATCTGGTTCCTGATGGGTGAACAAATATATCAGTACAATGAACAGCTTAACCGTGCCATTCCTGTTTTTAAAAATAGTCAGGACATCGTTACCTCTCTTTGCATAGACTCTGAAGACCAGCTTTGGTATACTGCAAATGATCAGTTGAAACGTTATGATCCCCGTAAAGGCACACTGACCGCCTTTAATATTTTCTCCCACTCTCATCCTACAGAGATAAAGTTCATCAATACGATCCTCGATTGCAGGAATGGAAAGTTATTACTGGGTACAACAACACAGGGAATAAAAATATTTGACATAGCAACAGCCACCTATAAAGATGCATTACTTAGCAACACAGACAAAACGCCTGTTTATGTAAGGGACTTCGTGCAGATAAATGCCAATGAATACTGGGTAGCGGCAGAATCCGGCATTTATGTATATGACCTGAACAAAGACACCTATACCAATCTTAAAAAAGATTACAACAACCTCTATTCACTATCTGACAATTCCATATACACGCTCTGTAAGGACAAAGAAGGTGGTTTATGGGCAGGGACTTTTTTTGGTGGTATTAATTACTTTCCCAAACAGTACGCCCCATTCCACAAATATTTCCCCAATAATAATCCCCGTACACTGAGTGGCAATGCGGTGCGTGAAATATGCCAGGACAAATACGGCAACCTCTGGATAGGCACGGAAGACAATGGCCTTAATAAGCTTAATCCTGCAACCGGGGATATATCCCATTACCTGCCCGGCGGAAACCCGGGGGATATCTCTCATTCTAATGTTCATGGCCTGATGGCGAAAGGTAATGAGTTATGGATAGGGCTGTTCCATCACGGCATAGATGTAATGAATATTAGCACCGGAAAGGTGATTAAACGGTATACAAAAGCAAACTGCAACCTAAATTATAATTTCATCCTTTCCATCATTCAAACACAATCCGGGGAGATCCTCATAGGCAGCCAGGCTGATCTGAAGCAATATGATACGGTTACTAAGAATTTCACCAATGTGGAACAGGTGCTGGAAAACTACAACATTCATAGTGTTATGCAAAGCCGTGATGGCACGGTTTGGATAGCTACGCATGGGCAGGGGCTGTTGTATTACAATAAGGCAGCTGCATCAAGAGGCCGGTACAGATATGATCCACTCAACAGATCAGGCATTGGCAGTGATATGGTGAATAGTGCTTTTGAAGACAGCAGAGGTATTATATGGGTTGCCACCGAAGGAGGTGGCATATGCAGACTCGACCGGAAACAAAACAAATTCATCCGCTATACGACAAAAACAGGCTGGCCAAGTGACTATATCTTCAAGATCCTGGAGGATGAGCAACACAAATTATGGGTAAGCACCAGCAGAGGACTGGTTTGCTTTGATCCGGAAAAAGAAACCCTTCAATTATTTACACAAGCCCATGGTCTATTGAATGACCAGTTCAACTATAACTCGGGCTATAAAGACCGGGAAGGGAATATGTATTTTGGCAGTGTGAAGGGAATGATCAGCTTTAATCCCAGATCTTTTATCCAGGATACATTTACCCCTCCGCTGTACATTACAGACTTCCAGATCAGCAGTAAGGAAACACCCAATAAATTAAGGCAACCAAGATCCATGATGATCACCCCTGAGATCAAACTTGCCCATAACGAAGCTTCTTTCAGCATTGATTTTGCTGCGCTGAGTTATACAGCCCCCACCATGACGCAATATGCTTATAGCATGAAAGGGCTGGATAACAACTGGATAAATACCAAAAGTAACAAGGCCTATTTTACCGATCTTTCCCCCGGCACTTACACCTTTGCCGTAAAAGCTGCCGGTAATAATGGAAAATGGGGCGAACCGGTAGCCATTACCATCAGGATATCTCCTCCCTTCTGGGCCAGTATATGGGCCTATCTTTTCTACACGCTCACCATTGCTGCTATCGCGTATTATATAGCCCGCTTCTATTATAAGCGTATCCAGGAAAAGAAACGGATCAGGTTACTGCAAATAGAACATGAAAGGAACATAGAGATCTACCAGGCAAAAATGAATTTCCTTACCAATATTGCACACGAGATAAGATCTCCCCTCACATTGATTAAAGGCCCACTGGAAAAAGTGATAAAACAGGCCGTGCATATCCCCGCTATCGCTAAAAACCTTGCAAGAATGGAG
Organism: Chitinophaga sp. SYP-B3965; assembly: GCF_009647655.1. GTDB lineage: Bacteria > Bacteroidota > Bacteroidia > Chitinophagales > Chitinophagaceae > Chitinophaga. Next base: position 2,353,111 of record NZ_WJFD01000001.1, read on the forward strand.
AAAAGTACGAACAGATTGGTCAAGCTCACCAATCAATTGCTTGACTTCAGGAAAACAGAAGCAAAAGGCTTTAGCCTCACATTCAGGAAAGTAGATGTAAGTAAACTACTCGAGGATATTTTTTTCAGCTTTAAACCACTTGCAGAACAAAAGCATATTTCATTTTCCTTATTGCCACTCCCCTTTTTACATGCTTATGTAGACGAGGAAGCCCTGAATAAGATCTTAAGCAACCTGTTCAGCAATGCCATAAAATATTCACATCATTCCGTTAAGATCAGGTTGCTGCAGCCAGACACCGAGTACTTTATCATCGAATTTTCGAATGATGGTTATATAATACCTACTAACAAAAAGGAAAAGATCTTTGAGCCCTTTTTCCGCCTGAGTGAAAACCAGCATCAGGAAGGAACAGGTATCGGGTTGCCATTATCCCGGTCCCTGGCAGAATTACATGGCGGCATGCTTTATATTTCAGAAGAGATCACCAGTAAAAATGTATTTATACTAAAAATACCTTTGATAATATCTATAGATAACTTAATCTCGTCTCATGAAATATAAGATCCTGTTAGTAGATGATGATGCGGATGTGCTTGAATTCCTGACAGAAGAGCTGGAAGAAAATTATACCATATTTACTGCTTCCAATGGGAAGTCTGCACTAACAACATTATTAACGGAATCAATAGATCTGGTGATAAGTGACGTTATGATGCCTCAGATGGATGGGTTTGAACTTTGCCGTAATATTAAGAATACGGTTTCTTACAGCCATATCCCTGTTATACTCCTTACTGCCAAGAACATGCTGCAATCGAGGATCGAAGGGCTGGATATGGGCGCAGATGCTTATATAGATAAACCTTTTTCACCGGAACATCTGCGGGTACAGATCACCAACCTGTTTAACAATCGTGCCAGGATAACACAGCATTTTTTTCAATCCCCTTCTGCAGACATTACCAGCATTGCACATTCAAAATCCGATCAAACCTTTCTTGAGCAGTTAAATCAGGCTATCAGGGATCAGATACAGGATATTGACCTGGATGTTGAAAAACTGGCCAAATATATGAACATGAGCCGGGCTACACTCTATCGGAAGATCAATGGTATTTCCAACATGACGCCGCATGAACTGATCAATACCACCCGGCTTAAAAAGGCGGCAGAACTATTAGTTTCGGGCAATTATAAGATCTTTGAAATAGCCGATGAAGTAGGGTTTCAATCACAGGCTAATTTTGCCAAACTTTTCCTGAAACAATTCGGTATGACCCCAACAGATTACGCTAAAAAAAACCGCTGATCACAATCAGCGGCCTTTTTTAATCAATCATTATTCATCACAATAGTTATCTTCCGTAATGCAGGGAACTTCCCATTGTCCAGGTCCCACTTAAGCGCTCTGTTATATAAGACCTTGCTGCAGCGCACACCAGCTTTCGAAAACTGATAAAAGGTAGTGAGTGTATCCTGCCGCCTGGCATTAAACTTCAGGATGGTTGTGGCCGGGCTTTTATCTTTCGGAATATGCGGGAAAACTTTTAACAAAACTTCTCCCCCATCCATGGAAACTTCAAAGCCGGTTTCATGACCTAAGTTAGCCTGTGGAGATACCAGCTGATTATCTATCAGGTAAAAAACCTTCAGGTCTTTTATAAACTCCCTGTTCAATCCCGGATATCTAATCTGTACGGCTACATCTATATCGATATTGAATAACATTATGAACAACAGGATCATGGATGAATATTGTACACCATACCTCTCTTGTAGTTGAAGGTATTAGTGCCCGGATTAAAATTGTCGTAATTATAATACCCGTTATAAGAACCGCCCCAACCCCAGTTCATGTGCAAAGACATGAATTGGTAATTATACAACCATTGGTACTCGTCCGTATAAGGATCTCCATCATCTTCCCAGGTATCGCAAATGTAAGACTCAATATAATTGGCACCATCGCAAACCCAGGCGTGGCCATCAGCATATACATTAAAGAACAGCCATTTGTCCTTTCTGCCGCCGGATAAGATCACAGGCCGGCCATTATACAACTCGTAATAAGTAGTACTGGATTCATAATTACCCCAGCTGGCTGAAGCATAACCATAACCACCGGTAAACGCCCCTGCAGCATCTTCTGTTTCAGCACCTGATCCGTCGCAGCCATAATCCATACTTACTTTGCTTCCGATATCAGCCATCAAGGCTGCCGTTGCGCTGCTACCCCAGCCATTAGGCATAGAGGCCCAGCTGAAGTAGGTTGGGCGCTGATGATATGCCATCACCTGTGCCATGGCCGTAGCTACACAACCGGTGGGTGGTTTCCCGTTTGAATAGGAGGAACAACCCATGTAGGATAAATTGTCGTTAAAGCCAACACCCTGGCTCCAGGTAGTTGCCAGGTATGGTCCCCAGGTTTCAATGATCGTATAGGTTTCTCCTTCGTAGTAACAGGGCGGGAATTGCAACCGCGCTCCCGACAAAACCTTAGACTGGTTATTCATCTTCTCCCAGGTAGCTTTCAGTTTCTTTGGTTGTGGTTTATTCTCACGACGTACATTGCTCACTAATTCATCCGTACCGGCCAGCCATTCTACCAGCCCTGCAGGGAATCTTTTAGTGCTGTCCAGCGGGAAGGCATCAGTGGCAGAATAGGCCAGGATAGGATGCACCCTGTCGTCTCCTGCTACAATAGTAAATCCGCCACCTTCGAAGTTGATGATGTAAAAACTGGGCGCATTTTGCGTATAGTTAAAAGACATGCAGGCGCCCACCTTCTTTTCCGCATCTTTATACTTTTGCATTTGATCCGCCTCTTCCTTGAAGGTATACCTTGTTCCGCTTTTGGCGTTGGTTACAGCAGGAGAGATGGAATGCAGCACGGCTATTTTCTTTGCCTGTTCAAATGTAACCGTGTGGTTTGTGATCGGGCCGATCTCGCTATTCAGTGCTGAGGTTGACTGCTTCTTACAACTGAATAAAAATAAGGTGGAAATGAATAGAAATAAATAGGGTAACTTCCGGTACATAGTTTTTGTTTTATTGGGTTATCAGGGCTGGGTTAATTACGATACCGAAAATAGGAAAACCGTACAAGGTTAGAATAAACTCCTATGTTAATAAATGATTATGGTTACTCAGACACGCAGTTAGAAAGAACGTACGTGCATCACCCCAACGGATTTGAGCGGCTCGCTGCAGAAACGCCCGCCCCCCTCACAATGCCTTGCCGTTACCTGGTTTCCTACACATGGCCAGTGGTGCCCAGGCGCATCGAAAAAAAGGAAGACAACATCACCTGGTATCATAAATCAAAAAAGGCAGACAAACCGTTTATCGCCACACTCTCCCACGATAAAAAGTGGATTGCAGCTACCTTTACGAGGGAAACGGGTAATTTATGGAGCAATCCTGAACGCAGTTGCCACCATGCAGATCCTGCCATTCATTTAAAACGCGGTGAAACGAAAAGCCTGGAGTTGAAGGTGTTTGTTATTAAGGGGGATCTTTCGCAGTTATTGAGCCTTGTGAATAAGGAAATGCGCCGTTAAAAACTGATTGCAAAGGGCCAGGATCTCATCAGGTTTTCTGTCTAAACCATGAATTGAGAAAACAATGTTCGTTTTACCTGCAATGCAAAGCTGATGTTTGGGTACAGTATAAGTTGTTGATCCCGTACCATCAGTAGGAGATACCGTGTAATTTCCCTCATAGATCACTATACTAAACCCTGTTATATCTTCCCATAAAATACTCTTTTTACGCCGGGCCTGAAATTTCTGTAAAAAGGCAAAGCTGCCGTAGAGACTTTTACTCGGGGATAACGCTATACCCTCATTTGATATTATCATGGCTGCTTTCAAAGGAATTTTAGTCGAAATAAAATCGATCAGGAAAGGAAGAAGGAAAACAGTAGCAATAATGCCATACGCCAAAGCATCGTGGGAATTGTTGGTTGTAAACATCGCATATAAATACCCAACAACAGGTATAGCCACTAGCAGCAGGCATCCAAGGCTGGCTTCTCTGTGAGCATCAGTTGATCTTTTTATGATGATGGTTTCCACTTTGAGCAAGATAGGTATTTTCTCAAAAAAAAGGGTTGCTCAATTGAGCAACCCTTTCTATACAATGCTTTAATTATACCCTGGATTCGGTGGTACACTATTCGTAGACCTGTCAATCTCCTGCTGAGGGAAGGGCCTTAACGTATGAAAATCCTTGATAGCGGCTGCTTCCGGGTTATACAATTTCACCCTGCTCACCAACGTTCCCGTACGCTTAAGATCAAACCACCGCTGTTGTTCACCGAAAAGTTCCCTTGCCCTTTCATCCAGTATAAAATTCAGATCAGGAACAGCAGGTGTGGAAACCGTAAGATCAGTACCGGTCACCGATCTTTTTGCACGCAGTATATTGATGGTATTCCTTGCATCAGCAGGCCGCTGCAGCATCACTTGCGCTTCCGCTATATTAAGATACATCTCAGCAATCCTGAACACAAAGAAAGACCTTGATCCCGCAGTAATACCTGCAGATGATCTTAACGGATCAAGGAATTTAACCGGGCAAAGGAACATTGTTCTGTCCGCCGTGGAATTGATCAACGTTGAATCCCAGATCTTGTAATTATGTTTAGCCTTTTCGCTTTGCGGAACATTCTCCGTTGTAACAAGTATTGCGGTATCCCCCAACTTCATACCAGCCGGAGCCGTAGCCAGGTTATTGCAATAATAAACGTGCTGAAAACCCTCCGTATAACGCTTATCAGCCTGCCTGTCAAAAAGCGAATTGCCATATGCCGTAAACTTAAATCGGTTATATGGTCTGCCGTTTAAAACATCCCGTTGCATACCCGCTGCGTTTTCATACACGGGAACAAAGTACAAATGCGCGGAGTTACCTTCTCCGTTCAGCAATTCACTGGTAGAGAATTGCACAGACCATATTACTTCACTGTTCTTCTGATTGTTCATACTGAAGATGGCGCCATAGGAATCAGAGAGGGAGAAATTATAATCATCAATCACACTTTGAGACAGATCCGCTGCATCTTGCCATTTCTCACGCACCAGGTATACACGCGCGAGCAATGCTTTTGCAGCAGCTTGTGTTGCTCTTCCATACTCCGGTTGGGTAACCGGTAAATTGGTAATGGCATACAGCAGGTCCGGGATGATAGCATCTGTATAGATCTTATCCTCACTTGCTCTGATGGTTTCCGTATTGATGCTGTTTATTTCATGAAGGGACAAGGGTAGATCACCAAATGTTTGTACTAGTGTAAAGTAATAAAGTGCGCGGAGAAACCTTGCTTCTGCAACACGTGTACGCTTGAACACAGAGTCCAGCCCGGGGATCCCGTCAGCCCTGTCTACCACGGTATTGCAGCCGTTGATACCAGCGAAATAATTGGTGTATAAGTTGGTGGTATAAGTAGCACCGGCTGTAAACCCAACAGTATATTCATTGAAGTATTTAAAACTTCCGTCACGGCCTTCTGTATAGGTATCCACACCATATTCTGTCATTGAAAAACCCTGCTCCTGCCCATAGAACTGCCGTAATGTGCTGTAGGCCGCATTTACTCCTCCTGTAAGCCCTGGGGCATCCACAAAATAACTGCCTGCTGTAATACCGCTCACTATCTTTTCATCCAGATCCTTTTGGCAGGATACTGCCAGCGCAGCAAATAAAATTAATATATAGCTCTTTTTCATGTTACGCGTTTTTAAAATGAAGCACTAATTCCAAAGCTTATCACCCTGTTAGCAATGGCATTCTCAAGTGTTAAGTAACCATTCTGAGCAGGTATCTCAGGGCTAATGCCTTTTAATCCCGGTATAGGATGGTTCATCCAGGCAAAACAGTTCTGTGCCGTAACATATGCCCGTAAACTGGAGAAAATACGTGTATTAGCCAATGCATCAGGTATCGTATAACCCAGTGTAATATTGGGAATGCTGATGTATGATCCGTCGTTATAATACAATGCACCCAGGTAGTTGATACCGCCGGTAGTTCCCCTTGGACCTGCATTGGTTGGATTGGTTGCAGACCAGTAAGGCAGGTTCAGCATACCATATGCAGAAGTATAGAAACTCAGGCTTTTGCTGGCATCACTGTAAATGGTTTGCCCCTGGCGGAAATAAACGAAGATGGACAGGTCTACTCCTTTATAGGCGAACCGGTTGGTGAGCCCTGCCGTCCATTTAGGTCTGGGTGTACCAATAATAACCCTGTCTATGGCATCTGTTTTACCATTATTGGCAGGGTCCAGGATCTTCAGATCACCGGGTACGGCACCATACACTGCTGCAGCGGGTGCCTCATGTGTTTGCCAAACACCTGTCATTTTATAATCGAAGAAGATATTGATGGGCTGGCCAACAAACCATCCATTCCCGATGTCCTGCTGCTGACCACTGGTGAGGGCTACAATAGCTTCTCTGTTGATATCGAAGTATGTTTCCACATTCCATTGCAATCCTTTATCTCTTTTTACCGGAATAGCAGAGAGTGTTATCTCTAAACCTTTATTCCTTGTTTTGCCAATGTTCTGCAGGAAACTGGAAAAGCCGGTGTAGGATGGAATGGCCCTGGCCAATAGCAGGTTATATGTGTTCTGGTGATAGAACTCAACAGCGCCGGAGATACGGTTTCCCCACAGCGCAAAATCAAGACCGATGTTGGTAGATGCCGTTGATTCCCATTTAAGGCCTGCATTAGCCAATGCACCAGGCCTGTAGCCATAAGCAGGCGTAGCGGCATCCCAGCTATACACTGTTTTAGTCAATCCTCCCTGTGTTGCATAGGGACTGATACCTGTATTACCGGTAACACCATAACTAGCCCTGAGCTTAAGATCTGAAACCACCTCCTGGCCTTTCATAAAACCTTCTTCACTCACCCGCCATGCCAGTGCAACGGAAGGGAAATACCCCCATTTACTGCCCGGTGCCAGCCTGGAAGAACCATCTGCGCGCATGGTTACCGTAGCTAAATACTTATCATCATAACCATAATTGATCCGTCCCATATAAGAAAGGATAGACCAGGAACTATAGTTGCTGCCATAACCGGTAGCATTACCTGTACCCAGATTATAGAACAATTGTGAATCATAAGGTATACCGCTGGCTGAAAGGTTAGAAGATTGGTAAATATCTTTCTGCAAGCTGAAAAGCCCCGTAGCATCAATACTGCTTTTCCCGAATGTTTTTGTATACTTCAGGATATTTTCGATGGTATAGTTCACATCATAAGTACTGTTAGTACCTGCAGTAGCAAGGCCATTATTGTTACTCAGGCTGCTGTTGTAAGAGCCGTTATTCGTATTGGAATTGTCCAGCCCCAGGTTCAGGCGATAGCTCAGCCCATCCATGATCTTATACTCGCCATATAGGCTTCCAAAGAAACGGTATGTTTTTCTAAGGTCTGAAACAGGGCTGTTAATTTCTGCCAATGGATTATGCCGTGATCCGTCTGGTTGGGGATTAACGGAGCCATCCGCTTTATAAGGACTGGTACCGGGGAATAATTGTAACGCTGCGGCCAGATAAGCGGCACTGCTGATGATCCCATAATTCTGCTCTCCATAGGTATAGAAGGAATTGGTACCAATCTTTATTTTATCGTTTATCTGCTGGTCCAGGTTCACGCGGATATTATACCTTGTAAAATCTCCTTTTTGTACAATTCCCTCTTCATTATAATAATTCGAAGAAATGGAATATTTCGTTTTGTCCGTCCCCCCTCTTACAGATACTGTATGACTTTTCGCATTCCCCTTCTTAAAAATAAAGCCTTCATAATTTGTTGACAGGTTATTCTGCAATGCCGCCGTTTCACCCGGATATACAGGCCCGTTAAAGGAAGCTTTAAAATCACTGAACGTTTTTGTGTTCATCATCTCAATATCGCCGATCCGATCTGTAATGCCATAATAACCGTCGTAGGATAATATTGCCTTACCCGTCTTCCCTGTTTTGGTAGTGATAAGGATCACCCCGTTTGCACCTCTTGAGCCGTAAATAGCCGTGGCAGAAGCATCCTTTAATACTTGCACGCTTTCCACATCTCCCGGATTTACGCCGTTAATATCACCTGCCATGGGTATCCCATCCAGCACATACAACGGCTCGTTGCCTGCTGTAATAGAGCGGTTGCCTCTAATGCGGATGGAAGTGCTTGCGCCTGGCCTTCCGGAGCTGTTTACGATATCCATTCCGGCCACTCTTCCTTTTAAAGCCTGTGCAACACTTACAACCGGGCTTTCTGCAATGGTTTTGCTGTTCACAGAAACCAATGCCCCCGTGATATCGCTTTTCTTCTGAGAGCCGTAACCTATCACCAGCACCTCATTTAACCCTGTGTTCTTAGGTTGCAATATGATGTTGAGCACAGTACTTTCCATCACCCGCACCTCTTTATTTTCAAAACCAATGAACCTGAAAACAAGCACTGCATTATTGCCCGATAGGGCAATGCTGTATTTACCATCATTGCCTGAAGACACAGCATTATTACTGCCCTTTTCATAAATATTAACACCTGGCAGGGCTTCCCCCTTATTATCCGTTATTGTGCCAGACACCTGTATCTCTACAGGAGCATCTGCGCTTTTGGTGGCTTTGGCAACAATAAGAACCGTACGATCCCTGATAATAAAACTGAAGGGCTGACCTTTAAAACATTCATTCAATGCTTCTGTTAAGGAAACATCTTTCACATGAATGGTCACCTTCTTAGCCGATTGTAATTGATCTTCGTCATACAAAACACTGTAACCACTCTGTGTTCGGATCTCTTTGATCGTTTCCAATAACGAAGCATTGGTTTTGTTCAGGCTGATCTTTTGCGCAACGGAGGAAGCACTTACCTGCATAAATGCTATCAGGTGCAGGAAAAACGACATCCTGATCACAGAGAATAATCGTGAGCGGGCACGGGACACCCTGCTGCTCATGGCAGTACTAATCTTTTGCATCTTAACGTGGATTATTTATTTGATTGATTGTGAGAATCCGGCTTATTTCATGAGTATTACTTTCCTTCCTTCAATTTTATAGCTGAAACCACCAACAATACCAACATTGTCCAGCAGTTCGCTTATATTTTTGTAACGGGAGATGGTTCCACCAAATCTTGTGTGTTCCAGGTTTCCCTGATATTCTACTTCCACATCGTACCAACGGGCTGCCGTTCTCATCACTTCCTGAATGCTTGCCTTATTAAAAACAAACAATCCGTCCTTCCAGGCAGCGGCTTCTTTTATATCCACCGCAGCCACCGTTATTCCTTCTACGGAACGTTTAACACTGGCCTGCTGACCCGGTAACAAGATCACAGACTGTTGCTTATTTACCAGGTTTATTTTTCCTTCCAGCAACGTTGTTTTCAGCACCGGCTCTTCCTGATAAGCGTTTATATTAAAATGCGTTCCCAGCACTTCCACTACCTGCTGTTCAAAAACTACCCTGAATGGTTTTGCCCTGTTATGCGCCACTTCAAAATAAACCTCCCCTGTAACCTGCACCTTTCTTTCATTATCAGGAAAGCTGGCAGGGAAAGTAAGAGAGGAGGCTGCATTCAGCCATACCCTGCTTCCATCCGGTAATGAGATCTTGAATTGCCCTCCCCGAGGGGTAGATATCGTATTATAGGTTAACGCGCCAGAGGAACCGCCCTTCGCATCATAGATCACCTCTCCTTCTGCTGATTTTGTAATGGCTGTATTTCCCTGCATGGCCAGCTGACCATTCTTTGCACCGGTTAATATCACCTGCTGGCCGTTGGACAAGGTGAGTATCGCTTTATCACTGCCCGGTGCTATATCATTTTCATGTATGCCAGACGTGATAGCCATTGGCTGAACCGGCCGGTACCAATAAAAGGTGAGCAGGCCAATTAACAGAACAGCTGCTGCGGCAGCAGTCTGCGCTACAATACGCTTGTAAAAAGGGATAACTTTCCCTTTAGGAGCACCTATCCCTACCAGTAAGGATGACTTGATCTCATGCTTCAATATTTCACGGTCTTCCCCGGAGAGCTCCGCTGTAAATTCTTCTCCTTTATCAAAAGCATCATAATACGCCTGCAGAAATACCTTTTCCGCTTCCGTTGCTTTTCCATCAAGCACCTTAGCAGCCAACCGTTCCAGGTATTCTTTATTGTATTTAGCAGCCATGTATGCCGTGTTTAAATAGATAGTCTGGAAAAAAACAAAATCTCCCAAAATAATCTAATTTTATTTTACAACCTTTATCTATCATTCACAAAAACCGATTTATGCCTGGCATCAGTACCTCTACTGATCTACAATTATTCCATCTGCTAAAGCAAGATGATCAGTCTGCTTTTGAAGCGCTTTATGAAAGGCACTGGCAATCCCTGTTTAATATGGCATATAAAAGGTTGGGAGAACGGGAAGTTTGCAAAGACCTGGTGCAGGATGTATTTACCGATCTGTGGGAGAAACGGCAGGAAAAAGAGATCCGTGAGCTGCTACCTTATCTCCATACCATGATAAGGTATAAAGTTTACACTCTGTTATCCAAAGGCCAGGCCACACCTCATTTTATAGAGCCGTTTGAAAACATGGCGGTATCTCCCCTTACTGCCAATGCGCGCTTTGATGAAAAGGAAACCAGGCAGCTGATCTTATTGTGGATGGAAACGCTACCTTTAAAAAGGAGAGAGATCTTCCGGATGAGGTTCCTGGAAGACAAGTCTACCAAAGAGATCAGTATGGCATTGCACATTTCTCAAAAAACAGTGCAGAACCAGTTACTTCGGGCCATCCTTGGTCTGAAAGAAAACATTAGTAGTGTAGTGATCTTACCTCTATTATTTTTCTTTAAATAAGCATTTATTCCATTTTCAGGCTCTTTACCGGGTTTGCTATTGCTGCTCTTATCGATTGATAACTTACTGTGAGCAATGCTATCATCACGGATAAAAAACCGGCTAATGCAAATACCCACCATTCAATATCCACCCGATAGGTATAACTTTCCAGCCACTTATTCATGCCCCACCATGCCAGTGGTGTTGCTACTAAAAATGAGATAAGTACCAGCTTTACAAAATCCTTTGATAACAAAGTGGTGATGCTGGTTACAGATGCGCCTAATATTTTCCGTATGCCAATTTCTTTCACCCTGTTTTCCGCCATATAGGTGGCCAGGCCAAACAAGCCCAGGCATGAAATAAATATAGTGAGTCCGGCAAATAAAGCAGCCAGCGTACCCTGGAGTTTTTCATTCTCAAAGTTCCTGGCATATGCTTCATCCACAAACTTCATATCAAAAGGATATTCAGGGTTGAGTTTTCTAAAAATAGCTTCTGCCCCATCCAGGTTTTTTGCCGTAGCATTATTCCCGTTTAGTTTTATCTGCATCACCTGGAAACTCATGAAGCGGCTCTTTGCTCCGCATATCAACAAGGGGTTTGTGGGCTCATAAGGGCTGGTCAATATAAAATCTTTGATCACCCCTACAATGTGCCAGTCAATGCCAAGATCCCCTACTACTCTGCCGATCGGGTCTTTGAACTTCATTAGCTTCAGCGCAGATTCATTAATGATAAGCCCTGTTGAATCCGTAGGGAATTTCTTCAGATTGAAGTCGCGGCCCTGAACAAATTGCAAACCAACCGTAGTACCCAACCCTTCATCAGATAAAAAACGATCGAAAGATGTTTTATCGTTCGGATCCTTTCCTTCCCAGCTCTGTCCCCATCCGTTACTCCATCTATCCGTGATCGGAGAATTGGTTTTGGTAATTGATTTCGCTATACCCGATGAAAGCAATTCATTTTTTATCAGTTCGTAGTTCTTAGGTATATCCCCCGTCATGAAATGATAAACGAGATTATCTTTGTTATATCCCATTTCCCGTTCCCGGGCATAATCTATTTGCTGCTTTACGATGATCGTGCAGATGATAAGAATAGTAGCAAATGTAAACTGCAACACCACCAGTACTTTCCTGGGCGTTACCAATGCATTTGCCTTTTTAAATGTGCCTTTTAATACTTTAACAGGCTGGAAAGAGGAAAGAAAGAAGGCGGGATAACTACCAGCCAGCAAACCTGTGATGAGGATGAACCCGGTAAATATAACCCATGTATAGATACTGCGATAGTTGATGAATAGTTCCTTATCCGTCAGCTGGTTGTAGGCCGGCAGGCTTAGCTGAACAATAATAATAGCTACAATACCTGACAGCAAAGCGAGGAAAACAGATTCCCCGATAAACTGACTGATCAGCGAACTTTTCTGCGCACCCACTGCTTTCCGTATCCCTACTTCCTTCGCTCTTTTTTCACTTCGTGCGGTACTCAGGTTCATAAAATTGATACATGCTATCAATAATATAAACACTGCAATGATCCCAAACAGTTTTACGAATGTGATGCGGCCTCCGCCTTCCACACCATTGCTGAAGTTTGAATACAAATGCCAGCGGCTGAGGGGATACATAAACAGTTCCCATTTCATCTTTTTTGCGTCCTCATGGTATTGCTGCCTTAATACTTTTAACTTAGGGGCCACGGAAGCATAACTTGCATTGGGCTTTAACATCACATAAGTAGGAATGCTGTTGTCATTCCAGCCCAGGTCCTGCCCTTCACCATATTTAAAATACGACCAGGGCACCAGGTATTCAAAACCTAACCTTGTATTGGGAGGCGGATCTTTCACAATGCCGGTAACCGTAAAATTATCCTTATTCTGCACCTTTACAATTTTGCCCAGTGCATCTTCGTCCCCGAATAAGATCTTAGCAGTGGATTCAGTCAGCACCAGTGAATGTATATCATTCAGGGCTGTGAAAGGATCACCTTTCAGCATGGGAAAGCTGAACATTTGCAGAAAACCGGTATCCACCCTGATACCCGATCGCTGTACCTTTTTATCCCCCACTGAAAGCAGAAAATCACTTGACTTTACCCTTACAGTACGTTCTACTTCAGGCAGGTCCTTTTCCAGCGCAGGGGCCAATGGTTCAGGCACGGAATTCCAGGTAGAGATCTCACCTTCATATGGTACCCGGTTCCACACCTGGTAGATCCTGTCTTTATTTTCATGAAACTCATCGTAGTCCACTTCGTCTTGTATCCACAGTAAAATGAGTATCGCTGCGGACATGCCAATGGCCAATCCTGTAATATTGATCAGGGAAAAGCCTTTGTTGCGCAAAAGATTCCGGTAAGCGACCTTGAAGAAGTTTTTAATCATGATATACAGTTGAAATATACGGACAGCCATTGCCGGCAAAGAGAATGCCGGATACTCAAACAATTGATTTACAATATAGTAATTGTATGAGTATGTTCGTTTTTGATACAAAAACTGTCCGCTTTTGGTACACGGCGTGAAAGAGCATCTTCTTGCTTCAATCAAAAATTTATCCTAATTTACTTCCATCTCCATCATCCACGTTTAAAAAAATCATATCAAGTCCATGTGTTCGGTTGAAGAAACTGGGTTCGTTCAATTCCTGTCATCAGGAGATGAGAAGGCTTTTTCTGACCTGTACGATCGTTACTGGGAGCCACTTTTTGGCTATGTAATGCACGTACTGCAGGATAAGGAAGACTGCATGGATATTGTGCAGGATACTTTTATTACCGTATGGCAGCAACGTACTACCCTGGGTAATGTGCAATCTTTTAAAGCTTATATCTATTCCATCGCCCGGTATAAAGCCCTGCGGTATATACGGATGAACATCCGGAAAAGGGATTATCTCAGCTCCCTTCTGAACTTTTTACAAGCTCATGATGAAAGCCCCGAGGAACTGCTGATCACAGGTGAATTGCAGTCTATTATTAATACCGAAGTGGCAAACCTTCCACCGAAAATGCGGGAAGTATTCCTCTTAAGCCGCGAACAGCGGCTCTCTTACAGGGAGATCGCAGCGAAGTTGAACATCTCCGATAAAACCGTAAAAAAGCAGATCAGTAACTCACTGAAACTCATTCGCCTCAAATTAGAAGGAGACGCCCCCTCTGCCCTACTGCTGTTAATATTACTTAAAAGCCTCTGAGGCAAAATTATTTTTTCATTCTTCTACTACCAACTTCCTGATTTGGACACTTACTATTGTTTCACGTTAATCTGATGATCAGCAAAGAAGATATAACAGCCCTTTTAAAGCAATATGAATCCGGTGCCTGCAGCCCGAAGGAAAAAGTATTGCTTGAAAGATGGTTTGCTGAAAGGCAGGCATCTTCCGGCTGGCAATGGAGCAGTGAGGAAGAACGTTTGCAGGTACAGCAACTGATGCGCGCTTATATTGAAGATCAGATCTTTAGAAAGCAGCCGAAGAAAAGAAGTGCCGGCATATTCACCTTAAAAAAGATAGCGATAGCAGCCTCTTTACTGCTGTGTTTCCTCGCCGCCGCCTGGCTCTTCCGCATGAACAGCCCCGCTAAAAAAGTGGAGCGGTTCTATACGGAGAAGGCAGTGAAACCCGGCAGTCATGCTGCACGGCTAACACTGCCAGACGGATCTGAAATACCACTTGACGACACAACTGCAGGTGTGCTGTTCAATAAAGGTGGTGTGAAAATATCGAAGCTTGCTAATGGCCAATTAGTATATGATGCTCCCTTCCGCCAGGAAAACGTTGATACAGGCAATAATACCCTTAGCATTCCACGTGGTGGTCAATACCGGATCACCTTGCCAGACGGCACCATCGTCTGGCTTAATTCCGCCACAAGCCTTACCTGGCCGGTAACATTTAATGGTAAGGAACGCGTGGTACTGCTCTCCGGGGAAGCTTATTTTGATGTAGCTAAAAACAGTGAACAACCTTTTAAAGTAAAAGCGGGCCATGCAGAAATACTGGCTACCGGTACCAGTTTCAATATCTCTGCCTATGAAGATGAAGACAAGGTATCCACTACGCTGGTAGAAGGAGGCGTAAACGTAACGGTTCCCAACAGCATGGTAAACCTGAAACCCGGCCAGCAGGCCATCATCTTTTCAGGCAGCAGCAGCATTCAGAAAAAGGAAGTGGATACAGATCAGGCACTGGCCTGGATGCAGGGTAACTTCCTTTTTGAAGACCAGGATATACGTTCCATCATGAGGAACATAGCACGGTGGTACAACGTAGAAATAAGTTTTGAAGGAAAGCCCAATCCTATGAAATTCGGGGGCACCTACTCCCGCTCCAAAGGACTGGAAGAATTATTGAAACATCTTGAATCACTGAGCGGCATCCGTTTCAGGATAAATAATAACAAGGTCACCGTTTTGATGTAACAGACTAGCTATCTCTCTGCATACTTATCGCACATTACAATTTAACCGGCCCGATGGCCGGATCGGATTTCTATTATTTAAAACCTAGCTTGCCATGAAACTCTCTACACTCATGTTGCTGATCGGTTTCTTTCAGCCAAGGGCCGAAGGTCAGGAAGTAAGCCTGAATATCAGGAATGCTCCCCTCGCCAAAGTTTTTAACATCCTGAAAAAACAAACCGGCTACGATTTCCTTTATGTATCAGAAGAATTAAACCGGGCCACGCCTGTATCAGTGCAGGTTACCCGCAAACCACTGGCAGAAGCACTTAAACTCTGCCTTACAGATCAGCCACTGACATTTGAGATCCACAATACAACGGTACTGATAAAACAGAAACCTGAACCACCTCCGCAAGACAAAAAGGTAGAGGGCGTGGTAGTGGACCAGAAAGGCGAGCCTATACCGGGTGCCACCATCACGGCAAAAGGCACCAAACTAGGTACCACCACAGATATGCAGGGTAAGTTCTCTTTCAGTGTTCCGGATAACATACCTGTTATTGTAGTGTCCTATGTAGGAATGAAATCGGTGGAGATCGGTACGGGGCAAGGCCTTCGTATTGTACTGGAAGCTACGGACGAAGCACTCAATGAAGTGGTGGTGGTAGGTTATGGAAAGTTGCGGAAGCTTAGCCTTACAGGATCTATCAGCAGCATCTCCAACAAAGATATCATTACCACCCGGGCGCCTTCTCTTGCAGTGGCGCTGGCGGGTAAGGTACCGGGGTTGCAGATCCGGCAGACGAGTGGTCTCCCCGGAAGCTTCAGTACCAATATCAACATACGCGGCATGGGCACACCTATGTTTGTAATTGATGGTGTGGTACGTAATGAGCCCACTGAATTCCAGAAGCTCAACCCGGAGGATATTGAGAGCATCACAGTGCTGAAGGATGCATCCGCCGCGATATACGGTATCAACTCCAGTAATGGTGTTATACTGGTAAAAACAAAATCAGGCTCCAAAGGTCCGCTGCGTGTTTCTTACAGCGGGCTGGCGGGTGTTTCAAGGCCTACACAGCACACTAAAATGATGGATGTAAGCCAGTACTGGGAGATCAGGAATGAAGATGCATTCAACTCTACGGGAACACCTTACTTTTCTTCACGGGAAACTTTGAAAGAATCACAGGCACTCCCCTATACCAACTGGTACAAGGAAGTATTTCAGCAGGCAGCTTTCCAGCATCAGCATAACCTTACTATTGAAGGCGGTACGGATAAGATCTCTACTTACACCAGCATAGGATATATGACGGATAATGGTTTGCTCAGAAGCGGGGATATAGGATACAATAAATATTCGTTCAGGAACGGCACCACCTTTCAACCTAATAAGTATGTGAAAGTGGAACTGAACCTTTATGGGTATACAGACTACCGCAAGCAGCCGGGTACCTGGGATGATGCTTTCTTCTATCTGAATAAGGCTGCCCATGGCCTCATCCCTTCTGAGAGTCTTTATGCCAATAATAATCCTCTCTACTACAACCGCCCGCGAACATTCAGTGACAACCCGGTGCAATTCTCTCAGCGCGATCTTTTTGGCTATGGAGAATGGCGGGATAAATTCTTTCAGTCCTTCCTGGCAATGACCTTCAGCGTTCCTCGTGTAGACGGTCTGCAGCTGAGATTACAGGGCGCATACGACGGAAAGACCACTATCAGGACACGGGTGCAGAAAAGGGCTATTAACTACATTTATTCCTCCGCCACAGATTCTTATACTCCTTACAACAACTTCGACCCGAGCATCCAGGAAGAAGCAGGCACTACAACACGCCTGAATTTCCAGGGCCATATTTTATACAACAAACAAATTGCACAACACCATAACGTTGGCCTGGTACTGGTTGCAGAAGCACGCCAGGATAACACGCGATACCTGAGCGGAAAACGTTTTTATGAAGGCGATCTGTTCACCATCGATAATATCGACCGCGCACCTGTAACCAATCAGCAGGCGGGAGGTAATACAGGTGTATTCAAGTACATGTCTTTCATCGGACGTTTCAATTATGATTACAGAAGTAAGTACCTGCTGGAGTTTGCATTTCGCCAGGATGGATCTTACCGGTATGCACCTGAAAAACGATGGGGTTTCTTCCCTGTTATATCAGGGGGATGGCGGATCTCTGAAGAACCTTTCCTCAAGAACAACACATCGGTGATCACAGAACTGAAACTGAGAGGTTCTTATGGCACTACCGCCCAGGATGCGGGCAATGCCTTCCAGTTTATTCCTGGTTATACGAATTACAACGGTTATGTGTTAGGCGATAAATTTGTAAGCGGCTATACAAATGCCGGGCTTTTAAATGCCAACCTTACATGGACTACTTCAAAAACTGCAGATATAGGCATCGACGTTAGCCTGTGGAATGGCAAGCTGGATTTCACATTCGATCTCTTCCGCAGGAACAGGACCGGTTTGCTGGCCACCCGTGCACAGGCATTGCCTAATACCTTCGGCGCCACTTTACCACAGGAAAATCTGAACAGTGATCGTACAGATGGTTTTGAAATGAGTATCGGGCATAAGAACAAGGTGGGTGAATTTGAATACGGCGTATCCGGCAATATGTATGTTGGCCGTACAATGGTGTTGTATGCGGAGAGAGCCCCCTTCCGCAGCAGTATGGACCGGTGGAGGAATGGTACCGCCAACAGGTGGCAGGACATTGGCTGGGGTTACCAGGTAGACGGACAGTACCAGAACTACGATGCTATCCGGAATGGTGTGATCGAAACAACTTCTTATGGCAATGCAAGAACATTGCCCGGCGATTATATACATGCTGATGTAAACGGAGATGGTGTGATCAATGGGAAAGACATGATGCCCATCTTCTGGAATGGCCAGCCCAAGCTTGGTTTCGGGCTTACGTTATATGCCAGCTGGAGAGGCCTTGACTTTAACATGTTATGGCAGGGCGCCGGTATGTATTCTTTGCGCTACAGCGAGGTATTAGGCCAGGTGCTTGCACTTGATGCTGCCAACTCACCCGCCATCTATTATGACCGCTGGCACCAGGCGGACATCTACGATCCTAACAGTGCATGGATACCCGGAAGATTCCCTTCCACACGCCGGCTGGACACTGACAATGGCGCTAATCGCCTGGAGAGCGACATCCAGCGGGTGGATGCCACTTACGCCCGTTTAAAGAATATGGAAGTGGGTTACAGATTGCCCAACAGTGTTTTAAGATTCCTGGGTGTTTCCCGGTTCAGGTGTTATGTGAACCTGTTCAATCCCTTAGTGATCTGCAACGATTATCTTAAAAGTTTTGATCCGGAGATCACAGACGGTAACGGATTCCAGTATCCTCTTTCAAAGGCCTACAACTTTGGCGTAAATCTTACTTTTTAACTCTCCATGATATGAAACGTAACATCATTCTCTTAATAATATTCGGCTTTGCCTTTAGCGCCTGCTCAAATTTCCTGGAAGTAGAGCCTAAGGACAGAATGACGGGAAATGCCCTGTTTGCCAGTGATGGCGGCATTAACGCCTATATGGCAGGGTTGTATTTTGATCTGCCTATAGAAGACTATCGTTATGATTTTTGCAGCAAGTTTAATGTAACCCGTTGCGATGGCGGTAAGAATAACATGATGGCCACACCGGAAGCAGTACACAGTGAATGGGGTGATCATGCAGGGCAGCCGGAACGGTATGGTAACTGGGGCGATCTTTATGTGTATGTACGCAAGTACAATGAGCTAAAGGACAACATTCCGCTGATGCGGCCATCCAACCCTGCTACCCTGACCATGCTGCGGGGAGAATACCACTTCTTCATGGCCTACACCTACTTCGCACTGGCAAAAAGATATGGAGGTGTACCCATCATTACGGAAGTGCAACAGTTCAACGGAGATTACAAGACCATCAAAACTCCCCGGAGCAAAGAAGTAGCTACCTGGAAGTTCATCCTCGCGGAATGCGACAGTGCCGTAAAACTGCTGCCCAATTCAGCGATACAGGAACGTGCGAATAAATGGACGGCTTATGCTTTAAAAACCCGGGTGGCATTACATGCTGCTTCTGTTGGTAAGTTCTGGAACGCCAACGGTGCCGGGCTTTCCGGCCAGGCCGTTTCAGAAGGTCTTGCAGGTGGTTTCACCGCAGAAGACATCCGGTTCTTCTATCAGGAATGCATCAGTGCAGCAGCTGAAGTGATCAAAAGCGGCATGTTCTCCTTATACGGTGAATCACCTGCCACACTAAGCGACGCAGCTGTTAACTATGGCAAGGTGTTCACAAACGGCAAAGGCATTTCCGAAGTGATGCTGATCCGGAATTTTATCTATCCCGGCGTTGCACATAATATGGGCAAATGGCATGAACCTAATCAATTGTCTATTGAATTCGGCGGCCGTTGCGGTCCTACATTAGACCTTGTTGAATCCTACGCAAAGATCGATCCTGTAACACGCGCAGGTACCTACAACGTAAAACTGGAAACTACCACAGATGGTAATGAGAATTATACCGTTGGTTATTCGTTTTCCAAAAACATCAACTACAAAAGGTATGATAACGTGAATGACATCTTCGCAGACAGGGATCCGCGTTTGTATGCATCCGTGATCCTGCCCGGCAGCCAATGGGGCGGAAAACGTATCCTAATACAGGGAGGTCTTGTAAAGAACAACGGAGATGCCATCTGGCAGACCAACGACAAATACACCTTCAACGGTGTTGACTACTACGGAAAAGGAGACGCCAGTGAAGGAAATGTGTCAGGATGGGTAAGCAACCGCGCCAATGGCACACGCTCCGGTTTTCTGCTGAAGAAATACCTGACCGGCGTGAATGACCAGGTTTGGGACCAGGTAGTAACACCTTTCTCTGAACTGCGGTATGCAGAGGTTTTATTGAACTATGCAGAGGCAGTTGCCGAAGGCGGTCTGCCAGACGCTGCAGGTGTTATTACTGCAAAAGAAGCGTTAAACAAAGTTCGCAAACGCGCAGGCTTCCTGGATAATGTTGATCTGACCACAACGAATGTGCGCTATGAACGTAAAGCAGAGTTTGCACTGGAATATAATGCCACCTGGGAATATTACCGGCGCAGGGAATATCACACGTTCTTCAATAACACCTATCATCGCAGGGGGCTGATCCCTATGGCTGATCTTACAACAGGATCTTTGAAATATATTTTCGTAAGGGCGAATGTGGAACCAGGGAACAGTGCTAAAAGCTTTGAGCCCAAAGCATACTACCGCCCCATACCTGGTATTGAAAATAATTCATTGGTTCAAAATCCTAACTATTAAACGTTCCGCTATATGAAAAAATGGATCATTGTATCAGCTGTTCTTTTTGCATCCTGCGAATTAGATCAGTTTGACCCACCCAGCGCCACCATTCATGGCTCCCTGAAGGATGTTAACGGCGGCGCGCTTATTCAACAGGACATAGAAGCCGGATCCAAGATCATTTACAGGGAATATGGTTACCAGAATCCCGAAGAGCAGCAGATGATCTTTAAAGAAACAGGAGAATACCGGAACAACCTGGTCTTTCCCGGACAGTATGATATTTATTTCAACGAAAGCAATTTCGTAAAACCGGATACACTTAAATCCTACACCATCAAAAGTGGCGATAATATCCTTGATTTCACCGTGCAACCCTACATCAGGGTGAGCAATGTTACCATTGCGAAATCAGGCAATGAAATAGTGGCCACTTTTACCATCACTCCTACTGTAGCCAATAATGTGAAACAGATCGGCCTCTTCGGGCATATTGACCGTATAGTGGGTAATCAGTTTGCAGTGCAGCGGGCAACACAGAACATCGATGCAGCTTCTAAAGATGTGCCTAAAACCTACACGTTGAAGTTTAGCACCAATGGTTTTACAGCAGGCAAAACGTATTATTTCAGGGTGGGCGCATTGATCGATGTTGCAAATGCGAAATACAATTATGCTCCTTCCGTAACGATCACTATCTAAAGTATGAAGTATAGGTATTTATTAGTGGCATGCGCATTAACCGCATGCATCCGGTCTCAGACAAAAACGCCGAAAGAAAAATTTTCAGAACATGTACGCTCTACGGAATTCCGTACGCCGGAGGAAGAACGGGCTGGCTTCAAACTGCCGCCCGGTTTCGAGATCACTTTATTTGCAGCAGAGCCGGATATCAGCAAACCCATCAACATGGAATTTGATGACCGTGGCCGCCTGTGGGTAACACAATCTTCAGAATACCCCATGGCTGCTAATCCCGGCAAGGGGAAAGACCGCATCACCATCCTTGAAGACAAGGATGGTGATGGCAGGGCGGATAGCTTTACGCATTTTGAGGACAGTCTCAATATTCCTATCGGTATTATGCCGGTAGCCGGCGGCGCCATTGCCTACAGCATTCCGGATGTTTACCGTTATACGGACAGTAATGACGATGGTAAAGCGGACCAGCAACAGGTGTTATACGGGCCCTTTGGCTTTCGTGATACGCATGGCATGGTCAATAACTTCACACGCGGTTTTGACGGCTGGATCTATGCCTGCCATGGTTTCACCAACACTTCTACCATTGCCGGTACAGATGGAGATTCTATTACGATGGTATCCGGCAATACGTTCCGTTTCCGCGCGGATGGCAGTCGCGTGGAGCGTACTTCCAATGGGCGGGTCAATCCTTTTGGTAATGCCTGGGATGAATGGGGATACCTGTATTCCGCAGACTGTCATTCCAAACCCATTTATCAGCTCATCAAAGGAGGGGAATATCCGCACTTTGGTAAAAGATCACCCGGTATTGGTTTTGCACCGGAGATGATGCATTATGAGCTGGGCTCTACAGCTATCGCCGGTTTAGATTATTACATAGGGGAACAATTCCCGGAGGAATACCGTCATAGTTTTTATTCGGGGGATGTGGTGACCTGCCAGATCAATCGCAACAGCATGACATTAAAGGGCACCACACCAACAACTAAACGGGAGCCTGATTTCCTCATAAGTGATGATCCCTGGTTCCGCCCGGTGGATATTAAAACCGGACCGGATGGCGCGCTCTATGTGGCAGATTTTTATAACCGCATCATCGGCCATTATGAAGTATCGCTCACCCATCCCGGCAGGGACCGGGTAAGCGGGCGCATCTGGAAGATCATTTATACCGGCAATAAAGCCGCAAAAGTTACCGACTGGACCAAAGCCTCCATGCCCGAACTGCTGGCCGGATTAAGGCATCCTCAGCTGAATATCCGTATGAAAATTGCAGACCGGCTGGTGGATGTATGGAAAGATAAAGCGGTGGGCCCGGTAACAGAGATGATGCCTTCCGCTAAAGGTTATGCCTACATCCAGGGATTGTGGATACTCTTCCGCCTGCATGCATTACCTCCTTCCATGCTGGATAGTGCCCTGCATCATAGCGATGCCATGATACGCGTACATGCGCTGCGTGTGTTGCGGGAAATGGATACGCTCAGCGAGCAACATCGCAGCATTGCCATAGCCGCCCTTAAAGACAACAACCCGCATGTACGGCGGATAGCTACTGAAACACTGGGCCGTTTTGCAGCGGTTGATAATATTGCTCCTTTACTAACCTTGTATGAAGGAACCGGTGAAGCAGACTCACATCTGCGTTACACCCTGCTGGCCGGCATCCGCGATAACCTCCAAAACGACAACGTGATGCGGGTGGTTGCACACTCAAAATGGACGGACGCTCAACTGGCTGTACTAACAAAGACCATGCTGGATGTGCCATCACCATCAGCAGCCAGTTACGTGCTGAACTACCTGCAAACACATACTGTACCACAGGAGCAACTGGTAAAAAGTATGGAATACATTGGCCGTTACGTGCCACCAGCTCATCTGGATGCAGCCATCACGCTGATCAGGGAAAAATTTGCGAAAGAGCCGGATGTACAGTTTTCCATATACAATACCATCAGGCAAGGCATGGTGCAGAGCGGTGTTGCTGTTCCTCCCCGCATGCGGCAATGGGGCGTGCAGATGACGGAACACCTGCTGGGAAATATTTCGGCCGAAACAGACACCTGGAAAAGTCGGTCCCTCAATGATCCTGTTAATCCCTGGAAAGTACAAGATGATTTTCTGACAGATGTGATGCCCGCTTTTCATATCATGTTCAGTGAGTGGAAAGGATATCATCCTATGGCCGTGTTATATTCATCTCCGTTCAAACTACCTGCCACACTAAGCATGAACGTGTTTGACAATGATATTGATAACAGCCCGGAGAAAAAAGGTACCTCCCGCAATACGGTTCGTATACGCCTTCGCGGTAGTAACCGGATAGTAGCAGAATACCGGCTGCATATGGACCGTAAAGCAGTATGGAAAGACCTCATTAAAAACACCCGTTTTGACCTGCATAACTGGCAGGGGCAGCAAGGCTATATAGAAGTAACGGATAGTTCTGTTACCGGCTCCGTCGGTATTGGCAAGCTGGAGCCGGCTGTGTTGCCCCTCCCGGCGGTAAGCCCCGGAGAAATGGCAGAACGCCGGGTGCTGGCTGTGGAACTGGCGGGTGATCTCAAAGTACCCACACTGGAACCTGTGCTGCGTAAACTATTATCAGCACCCTGGGCGGATATCAATGTTCGTATTGCTGCAGCTGCTGCTTTGATGAACGTTTCTCCGCAACAGAACATTCCTTTCCTGGGAGCTGTGTTCAACGATCCTGTTCAGCCGGCGGTGTTGCGTGAAAAAGTGGCACAGTCATTGGCGCAGAGTTCTTCTCCTGCCGTGTATGATATGCTGGCCAAAGGTTTAAGCAGCAGTACCCGTAACGGGCAGGTAAACATTGCTACCCTGCTGGCCAATACACAGGAAGGAACGGATCATTTGCTGGCCGCCGTGAAAGCAGGTAATATCCACCCGGATATACTCTCTGAGTTACCGGTAAAAGAACGCCTGCTCGCCCACATCACACCGGCGCAGCAGAAAGACATGGATAAACTAACAGCCGGCAATGACAACGCAAGACAGCAACTGATAACAGACAGACTGGAAGCTTTTACACATGTTACCGTTAAAGCGGAAGACGGACGAAATGTTTTTATGCAGAACTGCAGCATGTGCCACCAGATCAAAGGCACCGGAGGTATGGTAGGCCCGCAGCTGGATGGTATCGGCAACTGGGGGCCAAAAGCCCTCACGGAAAAAATACTGGACCCTAACAGGAACATTTCAGAAGCTTTCCGCAATTATAATATCACGTTGAAGAGCGGGAAAATACTCAGTGGGTTGTATCGGCGTACAGAAGGAGCTGTGCAGGTATTCGCCAATCTTTCAGGACAGGAGTTTACAGTGGCCAGCGGTGATATCAAAGAAAAGAAAGCATCCCGCTATACGCTCATGCCGGACCAGTTTGGCAAAACGATACCGGAACAGGATTTTTATGCACTATTAAAGTTTTTACTCAGCACAAAATGATAAAGCAATTCGTACTTCCATTACTGTTGATCAGTTCCATTGCCACTGCGCAATTTTCCAAACAGGTGATCACCCGCGACTTCATCTCAGAAGGTGTAGCTGTTGGTGATGTGAACAAAGATGGCCGCAAAGATATCATCGCCGGCGCTTACTGGTTTGCTGCGCCCAACTGGAAACGCCATGCGCTGGCTAAAGGGGATACTTTTTCTGTCAGCAAAGGATACAGCAACTCCTTTCTCAATTTCGGCATGGATGTGAACCAGGATGGATGGATAGACCTCCTGCGTGTTGATTTCCCCGGTAAAGCAGCTGTATGGCATGAGAACCCGCATGGGCGGCCCGGGTACTGGAAAACGCATCCGGTGTACAAATCTGTAGGCAATGAATCACCCATGATGACAGATGTGGATGGAGACGGCCGTCTTGATCTTTTATGCAACGACCCACAGGAGAAAAAGGTGATCTGGCTGCGCGCTCCTTCCAAAGGAGACACGGTATGGCAACGTTTTGTGATTGCGGAAAGTGCAGATGTTCGTGGTGCGGATATGTTCACCCATGGTTTGGGTTTCGGAGATATTAACGGAGATGGGCGAAAGGATGTGCTGATCAGGGAAGGCTGGTGGGAAAGCCCGGCTGATCCCAGACAAAGTGGCTGGTCATTTCATAAAGCAGACCTGGGCGCTGATTGCTCCCAGATGTATGTGCTGGATGTAAACAAAGATGGCTTGCCTGATGTGATCAGTGCATCCGCCCATAACTATGGCATCTGGTGGCATGAGCAGGTAAGTGATGGAAGCTGGCGGCATCATGAGATCTATAAAACATTTTCACAGACGCATGGTGTGGCACTGGCAGATATTAACGGGGACGGTTTTCCGGACCTGGTTACGGGCAAACGGTACTTTGCCCACAATGGTAATGATCCGGGCGAATATGAGCCTGCTGTGCTATACTGGTTTGAATTCAAGCCGGGTAGCACACCTTCCTGGATACCACATCAGATAGATAATGATTCTGGTGTAGGACTACACGTAGTAGTGGAAGACATGAACCGGGATGGTAAACCGGATATCGTGGTGGCCAATAAAAAAGGTGTACACCTGTTCCTTCAGAAAAAATAATTCATATGCGTTTTGGCATCAACACCTTTCTCTTCACTTCGCCATTTACGAATGACAGTATAAAACTGTTCCCCCGTTTTAAAACATGGGGATTCGATTCTGTAGAAATTGCGCTGGAAGATCCTGCTCATATCGATCCTGCATTGGTACGGCAGGCGCTTGACGATAACGGCCTGGTATGCGGTTCTATATGTGCAGCCATGGGGTCGGGGCGTGACCTGCGGGGTATCCCTCCCGAGCAGGAGACTGCTCTCTCCTATCTTAAAAGTGTGATGGATGTAATGCCAACACTGGGCTGCGGCATGCTGGCAGGGCCACTATATTCCTCTGTAGGAAGGGCCGGAGTAGAAACTTCAGAAGCTTATGCACAGCAATGGGAGTTGGTAGTAAAACACCTTACCACGCTCTCTGCGTATGCCGGTCAGGCTGGGCTTAAACTGGCCATTGAACCACTGAACCGTTACGAAACAGATTTCATCAATACGGCAGATCGTGCATTACAGATGATAGATGCAGTTGGCAGTACTGCGCTGCTCCTGCACCTGGATACTTATCACATGAACATTGAAGAGAAAGACCCGGTAAAGGCTATCCTGCAGGCAGGTGACCGGCTTGGGCATTTCCATGCCTGCGGCAGTGACCGGGGTACACCCGGCAGGGATCAGATCAACTGGCGCAAGATCAATTCCGCCTTACAAATAACAGGTTATACCGGGTATGTGGTGATAGAGTCCTTTACCCCGGATGTAAAGGTTATTGCTAAAGCCGCTTCTATCTGGCGGCAGATTGAACCTTCGCAGGAAGCTATTGCGGTGGAGGGCCTGGAGTTTTTACGGGATCACATGAAATAGAACGTTTAATACGTTATATTTATTAAAACATATAAACATGAAAACCCGATCTATTTTAACCCTCTTATTTTTCGTGCTTTCTTTTAGTTCCCTGAAAGCTCAGCCTACAGACACCTTCAAAGTAAAAAAAGGAATGATCAAAGTAACAATCCTTTATCCAAATGGAGAAGGGAAAACATTTGATATGGACTACTATACAAAGAAACATATGCCGTTGGTAGCCTCTTTTATGGGTGATGGACTGAAACATATAGCTATTGATAAAGGAATAGCAAGCGGGATGCCGGATACGCCTGTTCCGTTTCTCGCAATTGGTTATTTGTATTTTGACAAACTTTCTGATTACGAGAAAGGCCTTGCACCACATGTAGAAGAGATCAGGGCTGATTTTCCCAAATACACCAATATCCGGCCAGTTATTCAGATCAGCGAAGTGCTTCAATGACATTAAAAGTTGATCCAGCATGGCCTTTTCGGACGAATTGAAGTGGCTGCCTGTTTTTAATTATTTATTCGCTCACTTTCTTCTTCTAATACTTGTACCAATTCGTCCTCACTTGGCAGGTTAATCATATATTTTGAAACAAATAGCTTATGTGCTAATCCAGCTGTAGCATACTTCACCAAAGTTTCATTTTTACCTGCGCAAAGTATTATACCTATCGGTGGATTATCTCCGGTAGTCATTTCATTTTCTTTATAATAATTCAAATAGACATTCATTTGCCCTGCATCCGCATGCGAAAACTCTCCCATTTTCAGGTCAACGAGAACATGGCATTTTAGTATCCGATGATAAAAGACCAGATCTATGCGATAATGCGTATTGTCAAACGTAATACGTTTTTGCCTGGACTCGAAACAAAATCCCTTACCTAATTCTAACAGGAACGATTGTAGATGGTCAATAATAGACGATTCCAAATCACTTTCTGTGTATTGGGTCTTCTCTTTCAGCCCAAGAAACTCTAACATATATGGATCCCGAAAAAAATTCTCTGGTATCAAGACCTCGCGATCCTTTTTTTCTACGATAAGTGGCTTATCTATGCTTAAACCAGTTCTTTCATACAAAAGGCTATTCATAGCACGCTGCAATTCGCGTACAGACCAATTATTTCTAATAGCCTCTGCCTCATAGAATATGCGCTTAGCATCTGTGTCTGCCTTGAACAACTCTATAAAATGCGAAAAAGATAACTTTGATAATAATTCTTTCGAAGAACCATATATCCGATTAGGCATTGTCCGATCCACAACAACAGATTGAAAATCAATTGATTGAAATTCATCAGACAGTGTCTGATGAATTTGGGGGTAAAGAATATAAAATTGACGGAATAATCTAAGATTAGTACCGGACATTCCCTGCGCTCCATTTTCCTTTAGATTATCGGCTAATTTTTCCAATAACCTATCGCCATATACAGCTTTGTCTTCTCCATGCTGCTCATACTCCACTATGTAATGTCCGATGAGCCAATTTCTCATAGTGTATGCAGAATTCACTTGCTTGCGTGCCTTATCCAGGAAAACTTTACTAGTGCCGCTTATTTTATTGCTGAGCACTTCAAAATTTGTAATCATCTTCTAAATAGATTTTAACATTGTAAAGGTTAACAATTGCTATTTAGAAAATACTTCACATTAGAAGTGTTAAAATGCTGTTATTGAATTAAGCTAGAGATATAAGTTCCACGATCTTCACAAATCAGCAATAACAGCCCATTGACCGCGTATCAGCGCCTCATCTGCATCTATTACCGCCGCCACGGGAATGTTCAATAGCTGGCAGGCCAGGGTGTAAAGCGGGGTATGCAGTGGCCCTGCCACCACGTACACGGGTATATTAAGCGGTACTGCTTTCAGTTCAGCACCTATGAGCAGGCCGCTTAAATAAGAACGGTTATGAGCGGGAGATATTTTTTTGAGTAACTGATTAGTGCGTACCATAAACGCAGTATGCAGCAGATTTCCTGCCCACCCGGCATGCAGTCCTTCTATA
This sequence comes from Chitinophaga sp. SYP-B3965, assembly GCF_009647655.1. GTDB lineage: Bacteria > Bacteroidota > Bacteroidia > Chitinophagales > Chitinophagaceae > Chitinophaga. Next base: position 2,381,866 of record NZ_WJFD01000001.1, read on the forward strand.
AAGCCATCACAGTCCAGCGCACTATCGCCGCCTATGGATGCGGCCAGAATGCTGTGAGTCGAAAGAAGATCAAAAAACTCCCCTGTCATGAAGGTTTGAAAACGAACTACCTGTCCGCGATTCACTACTACGTGTTTGGGATGTGTGCCCGGCATCAGCAACCACTGTTCCTGTGTTGTATCCGGCAACCCGCAGCCCACCACTTTCGTTTCCTCACCACGCATCACATCATCTTTACTACAAACACCGGAAATAATAATGAACCGGTTGTAGCGATGTACAGCCAGATCTGCTCCGCTCAGATTAAAGGGCAATTCTTTATAGGGAAGCTCTACCATACCAATGCTGGAAGAAGCCATGCCGGACAAAACCACCGGTACTTCCTGCAGTGGAATGCCGGTTTTTTCCGAGAGTACATTTATCTGCGCATTGATAATAGCAGCAAAGTAATCCTCACGCGGCAAAGATGTTTTCTGCCATAACTGGTAAGTGCCGGCAATACCGGTGCCTGATCTTTCTTCTGCTATTACTTTGAGACTACCGGCTTCCACCAGTCGTAAACGAAAGGAAGTAGTGCCCCAGTCGCAGCTTAAAAAATAACTATTCATCCTCTCCTGTTTTTATCCGTTCTACATTTCCTACCAGGAAAATATATGAGCATGCACCCAGCAGTCCCAGCACTGCTACAAATACCAATGCCGGCGCGAAGCTGCCACCACTGGCCAGGAAACCTATTACAATGGGCACGATAATACCTGCCAGCTGGCCAATGAAATTAAACACACCGCCTGTAAGATTGATGAGATGTTTGGGTGGTAACGTAGATACAAAGATCCAGGTGATGGAAGCAAAACCTACTCCAAAAAAAGATAGTGACATAAAAAAGATGATGAGCCCCGGCAGGCTTACATAGTTAGCACCCAGTATGAAGGCGGATAACAATAACCCTATAATGATAGGCCGCTTGCGCGCTTTTGCAGGAGACACACCTTTCTTCACCAGGTAATCAGATAAAAAGCCGGAACACAAAATACCGATAAATGCTGCGAGGTAAGGTACGGAGGCCCAGTAGCCTGATTTGATGAAATCAAGACCGCGATAGTCTACGAGGTATTTCGGAAACCAGGTGAGGAAAAACCAGAGGGTGGAATTCACTGCAAACTGGCCAATATAAATACCCCAGAGTTTACGATGAGAAAGCACGGCTTTGAGGTCCGTCCAGCGGAAAGCGGTTTTCTTTTCGGCTGCGGCCTGCTGTTTGTCCAGCATGCCACCTCCGCTCTCTATGTGCTGTAATTCCGCTTCGTTGACGGCTTTGTGTTTAAGCGGATCTCTGTAGAACACGTACCATATAATGCCCCATATAATACCAATAACACCCGTCACCACAAACAACCCCTTCCACCCTACTTCCAACTGGATCTTTGACAACACGGGCATCAGGAAAGCAAGACCCAGGAACTGGCCGGAGGTGTACACAGCAATGGCGGAAGCCCGCTCATTGTCGGGGAACCAGTTACTCACTACCCGGTTGTTGATCGGAAAGGCTGGTGCTTCAAATATGCCGGTGGCCATGCGGAGGCTGAAGAGGCTGATAAAACCTTTTGCAAATCCCTGCATCACGGTAGTAAGTGACCAGGCAATGAGGCTGAAGGCATACAGGATGCGCGGGCTGAAACGGTTCACCAGTATGCCGCCCGGGATCTGGAAGGCAAGGTACGTCCAGCTGAAGGCGGAAAAGATCAGTCCCAGCTGCACGGATGTGAGTTCAAATTCCTTGTCTATTTCAGAAGCGGCTACGGCCAGGTTGCTTCTGTCCATGTAGTTGATCACCACGTTCACAAAGATCAGGAACAGTACCTGGTAACGTATTTTAGTAGGTTTCATTTTTTTGCAGATCTGTGTTTACCATTCCGCTACACTGCCGTCTGTATGGCGCCACACGGGGTTGCGCCAGTTGTGCCCTTCTTCGGCCATTTTTCGTACATGCGCTTCGTTGATCTCTATGCCGAGACCGGGTTTGGAGGGAATGTCCACATAACCATCCTTGTATTGGAACACCGTTTTATCTGCGAGGTAATCCAGCAGATCACTGCCCTGGTTGTAGTGAATACCCAGGCTTTGTTCCTGTATAAAAGCATTATGACAGGTAGCATCCACCTGCAGGCAGGCGGCCAGTGCAATGGGGCCTAATGGACAATGCGGCGCTGCTGCCACATCAAATGCCTCCGCCATGGAAATGATCTTTTTGCATTCGGTGATGCCGCCGGCATGGGAAACATCCGGTTGAATAATATCTGCGTATCCTTCTTTCAGTAGTGTTTTGAATTGCCATTTGGAAAACATGCGTTCACCGGTGGCAATGGGAATGGATACATGCTGTGCTATTTCGCGCAGGTCTTCATTATTCTCCGGCAGTACCGGCTCTTCAATGAACATGGGGCGGAAGGGCTCCAGTTCTTTGGCGAGTATTTTGGCCATGGGTTTGTGTACCCGGCCGTGAAAGTCTATACCAATGCCCATACCCGGCCCTACGGCTTCCCGCACAGCGGCAATGCGCGCAATGGCAGCGTCTATTTTTTCATAACTGTCTACGTATTGCAGTTCTTCTGTGGCATTCATCTTTACGGCCAGAAAACCCTGTTCCTTCATTTTACGGGCGGCAGCTCCCACTTCTGCAGGACGGTCTCCTCCGATCCAGGAGTAGACTTTCATTTTATCTCTTGCTTTGCCACCCAGTAACTGGTGAACGGGGGCGTTGTAATATTTCCCTTTGATGTCCCACAGTGCCTGGTCGATGCCGGCAATGGCGCTCATGAGGATGGGACCACCGCGGTAAAAGCCGGCGCGGTACATCACGTTCCAATGGTCTTCGATATGCATCGGGTCTTTGCCTATCAGGTATTCCATCAATTCATCCACCGCAGCTTTAACAGTAGCGGCTTTTCCTTCGATCACAGGCTCTCCCCAGCCAATGATACCTTCGTCTGTTTCTATCTTCAGGAACAGCCAGCGCGGCGGCACCTGGAAGAGTTCGTAGCTTTTTATTTTCATACTTTATGCTTGAATAGCGCGGATGAACTGCCGCGACTTTTCTGTTAATTGTTGAAGATACTCCGGTGTAACAGCTGCCCTGGCATTTACCAACGCACTGCCAATACCAAAACCCGCAGCTCCGGCTTTCTGGAAGTCTTTAATATTCTCCGGCGTAATACCGCCTGTAGGCAACAGGTGCATTTTAGGCAGCGGCGCCATAATATCTTTGATGTAAGCAGCGGAAGTAGCCGGGAATACTTTGATCATGTCTGCGCCCTGTTTGTACGCTGCATAAATTTCAGTGGCCGTGTATGCACCGGGGATACTCACCACACCAAGTTCCCGGGCTGCTTTGATCACTTCCGGTTCCAGTATGGGCGAAAGCAGGAAACGGGCTCCTGCCGCGGCTGCTTCCCGGGCGGTAGCAGCATCCAGCACGGTGCCTGCGCCGATGATCATTTTATCGCCCATTTTGGCGGATACTTCTCTGATAACGGCCAGCGGTTCGATGGAATTCATGGTTACTTCCAGCAAGCGGATGCCGCCTGCGTACATCGCCTCTGCCAGTGGCAGCACATCTTGCGGCTGCACACCACGGATAATGGCAATGATCTTGTGTTCGAGTATTTGTGAGAGCGTGGACATGAATGGTAAGATAAAAAGAAAGAAAATAAATGCGGCGGGTTACTTCTTAGAGAAAAGCAGTGCAGATATCTTATACAGCTTACTCCTGAAACTTTGCTTGTGATAAGCAGCTTTCATTTCTTTCAGGCAGGCTGCACAGAGGCAGTCCGCATAACAAGTGGAAATATAATCACGTTCATCCTGTGTAAGGGTAACGGCTGTACACTGGCAAAGCAGGATAGAACCTACTTTACATTCAAAGCCATTATTGCAACGGGGACAGGATTTTTTTTCGTGTTCGCACATAGTTGAAGATAAAACAAAAAAGCCGTCTCTTCTTTTGAGACGGCTTTTTTTTTATTAATGTGCAGCTGCTCCGGGAGCAACAGCAACCTTTCGTTGCCAGATGAATAAAATGATAAATAAAACGATCAGGATACAAGGGAAGGTGAGCATGTTCACCAGTGTGGCCTGACCTGCTGCCAGTTCCAGTTCTCCACCAGTAAGACCGGTTGCAGCTTTCGTTGCTCTGGCCGAATCAATCCAGTTACCGATCAATGGTTGAAATATTGCCGTGGAAAACATACCTACTCCACCCACAATAGACATACCCAAAGCACCGCTCTCCGGTACCCGTTGTGCTACTGAACCGATCATCACCGGCCAGAAATAACATACACCCAACGCGAATATCACCGTTGCAACATATGCAAGCGGGCCTGTTACGGTGCTGAACATATAGATACCAATAGCTGCTAAAATAGCGGAAGCTAACAGCACACCCGTTTGGCCTAATGCCCTCACTGCAGGACCGGCAAAGAACCTGCCCACTGCCATCAGCCCGCTGGTTAATGCAAGGATCAGCATCGGGCTGGCGCCACTGTTACTCATAATAACACTTACCCACTGATTGGGACCGAACTCTGTGATCGCCGTTAAGGCCATACAGGCAAATAAGAAGAGGAAAAGCGGACTCAGCATAGCCCTGAAATTCTGTGAAAGGGAAACGCCTATCTCCTCTTTTGCTACCACAAAAGTTTTTCCGTAGAACAACACCGCATAGATAACAGTAGGCACCATCGTTACCCACATCTGCGCCTGCCATCCATATCCCATATCGGTCATGAATTTAGAGATCAGTGATCCTATCACAATACCGCCAGGGAACCACATGTGGAACCTGTTCAGCATCTTATTCATATCACGACCGGCATAAGCATCTGCGATCAAAGGATTACAGGCAGCTTCGGTACAGCCGTTACCAAACCCGATAAAAAGGGTGGATATCAGGAGGCTTGCATACCCGCCTGAAAATATTGTCATCAAAATACCAATGGTATGCGTAACGAACGCTACCTGCATAATTCTTTTCGGGCCGAAAGTATGGTATACCAAACCTCCGATGATCATTGAAATAGGAAACCCTAAAAAGAACATGAGGTTGATAAAACCAAGTTGTTCTGCGCTAAGGTCAAACTGAGCACCGAGCTGAGGTAAAATACCTGCCCGTATAGAGAAGGTAAACGCGGTGGTGATTAAAGCGAAACAGCTTCCTGTAAATAAGGCACCTCTGTTAACATTGGCATTGGTCATAGATTTTCATTTTTTTTTCAAAACGGGAATATGCTAATCTAACAAACATATCTAAATTTTCTCATAAACAAAAGTACTATGCTTACAAAAATCAGAACTTCACCGCTACTGTTGCCGCAAAATTCCGTGGCAGCTGTGGGGTGAGTACACCCTGACCGGCGAAATACAGCTCATCTGTGATGTTATCTATTTTCAGGCCCAGGCGGTAACGCGGCGCGTCATAAAACACCGTGGCGTTCACCAGCGTGTAGGAAGGCAGGATGAAGAGGCCCGTGGCATCGTTGTTGGCGAAGATGTGCTCACCGATGTAGTTGCCTCCGATTCCTGCGCCAAGACCTTTCAATTTGCCTGCGTGCAGCGTGTAGCTGATCCAGGTATTGAACAGGTTGGCCGGTCCTGCGGAAGGCGGGCGCCTGTTATCTACACCTTTGGCAGCTTTGATCAGCTTACTGTCGTTGTAACCGTAACCGGCGATGATATTCAGGCCGGGAGCCGGGGTGGCGATCAGCTCCAGTTCAAATCCGCGGCTGGTTTGCGTACCGTTCTGTACCGTTATGGCATATTTGGTATTGTCGCGCGTGATCTCTTCCGTACGGGTCATATTGGTCACCGTGATGTCGTAATAACTGGCGGTAAGGTCCAGCATGTTGTTAAAGAGGCTCAGTTTCACACCGCCCTCCCACTGATTGGCCTGCTGGGGTTTGAAGGTGCCGGAGATGTCCGGCAGGGGCTGCGTTACCGGTGTAACGTTGGCGAATCCGTTCATGTAGTTACCGAACAGTGATACCTGGTCTTTCACCACCTGGTACACGATGCCGAACTTGGGGGACAGTGCCGTTTGCTTGTACTCGCTGTTGGCGAGTTTGCTGTTGGTGGCACGGTTCATTGTTCCAAGCCCTTCGAATCTGTCCACACGCAGGCTTAGCATGGCCAGCAACCGGTCCGTGATATTGATCACGTCAGACGCATATATGCTGTAGGTGTTCGTATTGCTGTAAGTACGTGTAGGCGCAGCAGTACTGGCGGCCAGCCTGGCGTCTACGGCAGTACGGGAAATTTTCACGTAGTTGGGATCATCGTTGCGCAAGGCGTTAACGAAGTCGAACACGATGTAAGGAGAGTTGTCGTTCTCTGCTTTGATGGCCAGGTAATCCAGCCCCACTACCAGGCGGTTGCGGAACCTGCCGATGTGGAAATCGCCGGTGAAGTTCTGCTGTACATTGATCGCAGAGTTGACCGTATTCATTAACACTACGTTCCGTTCCAGCGAATCTTCCGTGGCTTTCCGGATGAACTGGTACTGATAGTACCCGTTAGATCTGCGGGTGTTGGACGACAGCAATGTTTGCGAAGTCCAGTTATCAGACAACCGGTAAGTGACGCGTGCCCGTGCGTTAACGGTAGGCGTTTTCATCGTAAGGTCGTTGGCAGTATAGGACCGCTTCCAGTCGTAGCCTAATTCAGCAGGGCTATGCACCAGAAAAGGACGTGTTCTGTTCAGGAAAACGGAAGGTGAACTGGTGGCTTCTGATGAATAGAATTCTGCGTTCATTTCCACCTGCATGCGATCATTCACCTGGTAACTTAATGCCGGCGCCACGAAAACAGTTTTCCGGAAACCGGCGTCCTGGAATGATTGCTGATTCTGATAGGCTGCATTGATGCGTAAGAGCAGGCTGCTATCCCGGTTGATGGGACTATACACGTCTGCAGTCAGGCGGTTGAGCTGGAAGCTGCCGGTGCTGTAACTCAGTTCTCCGCCGAAATGGTCCAGGGGCTTTTTAGTGATCGTATTGATGAGGCCGCCGAAGGAAGTGAGCGAGCTGCCGAACAACGTGGCGGAAGGGCCTTTCAGCACTTCGATGCGGGCGATGTGAGCAGGGTCGATCTCTCCGTTGGTCTGTGCAGGCATGCCATCCATCAGTGATGCTTCTGTTCTGAAACCCCTGAGAATGAAAACGGAAGCACCGTCTGTATTGATACCACGGCTACCCTGCATTTTATAAAGGCCGGGTGTGTTTTTCATGGCATAGCCAAAATCCATGACCATCTGTTCTTTCAGGAGATCAGCGGTGATGGTGGAATATACCTGCGGGTTTTCCATTTTCTTTAGCGGCAGCTTAGCTACGTATTCGCTGCCGGATCTGGCGAAGCGGTTGCGGTAGGTGCTCACCTCAAACTCCTGCAGCTGGCGGATGTCATCATCCTCGTCCCGCTGCGTTGGCCGGTCTTTTGTGACAGCGCTGGTACGCACTACGATCTGGTCGCCGGTACGCACAAAGCGGAGGCCGGCCTGTTTGCTCATTTCCTGTAAAAGTGCTTCCAGGCCTATAGTCAGGGAAGTAAGGAAAACTGTTTTCTGAACATCGGAATAACGACTGCTCCAGGTAAAGCTATAGCTGGTTTGCTTTTGTACTTCTTCAATGATCTGCTTAACGGTTAGTTGATGACGGCTGACAGTGATCTGCGGATCCGGCTGTTGCGCTGCTGCGCGGAATGTTGCCGGCAGCATCAGGCATAAGATCAAGAGCATAGGGATGGCTCTTGAAAAGCCATAATTTTTCATACTATTAGTTGTTTTTAAATGATAATGGAAACATGTATTTTATGGACGGATATAAATGTTATCTCCCTGCCGTTCAAAATGAAGGTCTGTTGCGTTGCCGATAAGGCGTAACACTTCCTCCAATGATTTGTCCGAAAACCGCGCGGATAATCGCTGGGGCCTCAGTTTCCCTTGCACGAAATGGACACCATAATAGCGCTCTACTACATCCAGCACATCTGCCAGATCCGTATCGCGGAACAATAACACTCCCTGCTGCCAACCCGCTGCGGCTATTGTGTCCACCTGCTTCACTTCTGTGATACGGCGTTCGTTCATTGTATACAGCAGCTGTTCTCCCGGCGTCAGCACGCGGGCAGGCTGACCGGACGCTTCGAAACGGATCTTACCTGAAGTAAGCGTGATGGCCAGCATGGATGAAGGCAGATGCTGTATGTTGAACCTCGTGCCAAGTACCTGCACAGCGCTACCCTCACCGGTCTGTACAATGAAAGGCTGTTCCTGCCGGTTGATATCGAAGAACGCTTCACCAGCCAGCATGTGTACTGTACGCCTTCCGCCTTCAAACACTGAAGGATATTGTATCTCTCCACCTCCATTCAGTTGTACCCACGACCCATCCGGTAAGGATACTTTCATGATACGGCCACCGGGGTTGCGAACAGTTTGCCAGCTCAGCTGAGGCTGAGGCGATGGGCGCAGGAGGAAGAAAGCACCCACGGAAATTGCCAGCAACAAGGAAGCCGCCACCGCTATGCGCGCCAGGGGAAATACCTTGCGGCGAAGGATCGTCCGCTCCTGGAGTGATTCCCATGCGGCTGCCTGCTGCACCGGGTTTCCGGGCTCGCCGGTTTCGGGCAGTTCGTTGTATTGTGAGAGCCAGTTTTCTACAGCCTGCCGCTCTGCAGCAGAACAGGTGCCCGCAAAATATTTCTCCAATAGGCGTTTGTCCATACCCTATAGTTCCCAAAATGGAAGGATGGTCAGGGTGTCTTCCCGCTTTTGACAATCGTCTTACAAATGGTGTTTTAATTTCTTTTTGAGGAGGTGCCGTGTGTGGGTCATATGGTACTTGATCATGGATACGGACACGCCTGTACGTTCTGCGATCTCTTTTTGGGTTAACTGCCGGGAGTGGCTGAGCAGGAAGATCTCCCGCGCAGGTTCTTTTAAGAGATCGATAGCCTGTGACAGATCTATTTCCAGTTCTTTGTATTGCAGCGGAGAGGATATTGCGATGCCTGGTTCTATAACGGATATAGCGTTGCGACGGCTGTTGTTGCGATGATATTGCATAGCCTTGATCTTGGCGGCACGGTGCAGGTAATGAGAGAGTTCCCCTTGCAGTAACAGCAGGTCTTTCCGTTCCCATAAAGAACAGAAAATATCCTGCGCGAGTTCTTCCGCATCCGCTTCAGAGCCCGTGAGTTGTGCTAATATGGTGAAAACGCTATGCCAGTAAGTATCGAAGATCTCCCTGAACGCCTTTTCGTCGCCCTGTTGCCACCGTTTGAATAGATCCCTCATAACCATCGGCGCAATAATAGCGCATAGGTGTGGAGGCCTTTGCTCGAAAAGGGAAAACTTTTTACGAGGAAGGGAATAAATACACGGCTATCTGTCACAAAGCGCCCCTTAAAATGTCATTTTAAAGGACTGCCTGATCTATGAGAACAAGTTATTTTTGGTATACAATATGCTGGTTTCATTATAAAACATACAAAATGAAGATCATTATCTATCTCGCTGCTTCTGCTAATGGAAAGATCAGTAACAACAGGAACGAACCGGATTGGTTATCCCCGGAATTCAGCCAGGGATTTGCGGACATCAGCCAACGCACACAAGCCGTGATCATGGGGAAAACAACGTACAACTTCCTGTCGCCCGACTACCTGCCGTTAAAGGAAGGAGGTTCGCTGGTGGTATTGACGCATGATACAAAGGCCACACCGTCCCAATCCAATGTGCTGTTCACCAGCGATAGCCCGGAAAAGATCATTGCACAGCTCGCCGCTAAGGGGCATACGGAAGCAGTGATCATCGGCGGCACACAAACAGTGAACACATTTGTTAAAGCAGGATTGGTAAATGAATTGATCCTGGTAATAGAACCAGTGCTGTTTGGCAAGGGATTGCCATTAATTGATGAGTTAGACCTTGAGTATAAATTGTTGTTATCAGATGTGAAAAAATTAAACAACAATACGGTTCAGTTGCATTATAAAATAAAAGATTAGCTGAAATGAAAAAGCAGGTATTATTTATACAGGGAGGAGGAGATAATGGCTACGAAGCAGATGCCAAACTGGTAGCATCACTAAAGGCTGCGTTGGGAAACAGCTATGAAATAAGCTATCCTCAACTGGAGCGTGATGAAAGTGATATGGAATTTGGATGGCAATGGCCCCGAAAGATCGGCAAAGAAATAAATGATATTAAAGGAGATGTTATTTTGGTGGGGCACTCGTTAGGCGCCTCTCAGATCCTTAAATACCTGTCTGAAATGAAGGTCCCAAAAAGGATAAGCGGCGTTTTCCTGATCGCTCCGCCATACTGGAGTGGCGATGAAGACTGGAAGAAAGGTCTTATACTACAAGATGACTTTGCTGATAAGTTGCCGGGAAACATTCCCATCTTTCTGTATTATAGTATAGACGATGATGTGGTTCCACTTGAACATTTCTCTTTGTACACTCAAAAGCTGGCGCAGGCAACCGTCCGCGAAATAAAAGAAGGCGGTCATCAGTTTAATGATGATCTGACAATTGTAGCGAAAGATATTAAGGAACTGCTGAAGGCACGCTGAGGGTTAAATATCAATTAACCCCATATTCAATTCCAGCTTTTCTGAAAAGATCTTTGAGCATGTCCAGTTTTTGATCGCACATTTGCCCTAATGATATCTTTTCATTACTCTCTCTTGTTTGGAGGCATTCAAAACATATCTCTATAAATGCCAATGGCTTCCCGGCATTATCATAGAATAATATAGCATTTCGCGGATCATAACATGAACGTGTTTTCTGGCTATGTACCCGCCCTCTGAATCCATAATTATATAAAACATCCGTCAATTTATCAATCTGCAGGCGTGTTAGTGATTTGATCTCTTTTGCAGGTGAATAAACATTGGTATCTATAGTTTCTGTCAAAGGAACCATATCACTAAAGGCGAATTCATCCTTATCGGTAATTTCCACCAGGCCGTCAAAGGAAACGAATTGGATCTGGCCGGCCAGATTGAATGGATAGTTTTTCACTCTTGTTGCAAGAGAATGATTTGTTCTTTTGACGCAGTCATTATTTTGTCCATAAAGGAACTGTGCCAGGAAAAGCATAGGGATATACATTAAGTGTTTCGCCATCGGATGAAAATAGGGAAAAAACACAATATAACAGATACTGCTATGAATTCCCCGGTTAGATTATGAATATGTTAATTGCATCCCTCACACATAAACTTCTGTTAAAATTTTTCCATTTTTGCCTTGCTAACTAAATCGAGGTAACATCACTATAACGGCTGGAAAACGTCTACCAGCACGTTGTTCTGCTATGCGCCCCTTTCTCATAAAACCATGTGCTTTTAAACTCTGTTTCGTCGCTTATCATCACTGCTATAATCTAAATCGAACTCTATGCATTTCGTAAAAAAAAGGCTGAACCTGACATGGTGCGTGCCTCAAAAAACATTGGCTTGCGTTGCGTTGCTCCTTCTGGGAAGTGAAGCAGGTGCTGCTTCTCCGGCGCCGCATTCGTATGCCGTGGTATCCCAAACCGCCCGGCGTATTACAGGCAGGGTGCTCAGCGATACCGGCGAAGGTTTACCCGGCGTGAGCATTGTGATCAAAGGTACCACCACTGGTACGCTCACTGATGCCAACGGTAATTACGCGCTGAATATCCCGGATGAAAATACGATCCTGGTGTTTTCCTATATCGGTTTCCTCAGCCAGGAGATCAAACCCGGCAAGGACGGCACGCTCAATGTGCAACTCGTGGCGGACGCAAAATCGCTCAACGCTGTAGTGGTAGTAGGTTATGGTACACAGAAGAAAGTGAACCTCACAGGAGCAGTAGATCAGGTTGGCCCTGATGTATTTCAGAACCGCCCGATACCCAATCTGGCCCAGGGTCTTGTAGGCGCAGTGCCTAACCTGAACCTGAAAATGCTGGACGGAAAACCTACACAATCACCTTCGTTTAACATCCGCGGAACTACTTCGATCGGACAAGGTGGTAGTGCACTGGTGTTGATAGACGGTGTGGAAGGTGATCCCCGCGTACTCAACCCTAACGACATTGAAAGCATTTCCGTTTTGAAAGATGCTGCGTCTGCATCCATCTATGGTGCACGCGCAGCATTCGGCGTAGTGCTCATCACTACCAAAGTAGCGAAAGCAGGGAAAACAAATATTTCCTATTCCGCCAATTATGCTATCAAATCGCCGACTGAAACACCGGACAATATCACAGACTCCTACCCCTGGGCCAAAGCATTCAGTGATGCCTGGGCCAGATGGAACGACAACGGCAGTTTGCCTACGGCCATCAATAAAACTATCACCTTTTCTCCCACGTATCTGGCGGAGATCAAAAGAAGATGGGAAGATCCCTCCCTGCCGAGAATAGAGGTGAGCCCTGGCGGTGAATATCAATACTATTATAGTACTGACTGGTACAATGAATTGTATAAAAAGAATTTCGGTGCACAGGATCACAACCTGTCTGTTTCCGGCGGAAGTGAAAAGGCTACTTTTTACCTGAGTGGCAGATTCAATGGCCAGGATGGTTTATTCCGCTACAATAGCGACAATTACAACATGTATAACCTGCGGGCGAAAAGCAGCATGCAGGTAACTTCCTGGTTGCAGATCGATAACAACACGGAGTATTCCGTGCAAAAATATCACCAGCCGCTGAACGTTGGTGAGGGTAGCGGTATATACCGTAATATTGCGGACGAAGGCCATCCCCTGGCACCGTTACTCAATCCGGACGGCACACTGTCATTTTCAGCAGCCTATACCGTAGGCGATTATTACATCGGCCGGAACAATGTTGATAATACACAGCGTTTCCTTAAAAACAAGACCGGCGCCTGGGCGCACTTCCTGGATGATAAGCTAAACGTGCGCGCGGACTTCACCTTCTCGAGCAACGACATCGCCTCTCAGCAGAACCGCATACAGGTGCCTTATAGCCGCACAAGAGGTGTGATCGGTTATACCGGCGGCAATACGAACGATCTGCAGGAGCGGAAAAGAACTACCAACTACTACGCCACCAATGTTTACGCGGATTATACACAGCAATTCCGTGGTGGTCATAACTTTACTTTCCTGGCCGGTTTCAACTACGAACAATCACTTTACAAAAATCTGACGGTACAAAGGAACGGTGTTGTTTACGGCGCTGCAGACGATATCAGCCTGGCGCTCGGCCAGAGCATCGTCACTACTGGTGGTTACAATAAATGGGCCATCGCAGGTGGGTTCTACCGTATCAACTACAACTTCCGCGAACGTTACCTGCTGGAAGTGAACGGACGTTACGATGGTTCTTCCAAGTTCCCCGGAAATGAACAATGGGCGTTCTTCCCTTCGGTATCCGCCGGTTGGAGAGTGTCTGAAGAACCGTTCTGGTCAGTGAGTCCTAAGGTATTGTCCAATGTTAAATTACGTGGCTCCTTAGGTTCATTGGGTAATGGCAGCATCGACCCTTACTCCTTTAGCGAAAAATTTGTCATTCAACAATCCGGCCGTATCATCAACGGTGTTAGGCCGCAATACACCAGCCAACCGGGCGTGGTGCCAGACGGGCTGACCTGGGAAACATCCACTACCGGCAACCTGGGCCTCGACTTCTCCATGCTGAACAATCGCCTCACATTTGTAGGTGATGTTTACAGGCGCTGGACGAAGGACATGTTCACGTTTGCCCCCAAGGTACCGGAAGTATTTGGTACCAATGTACCGAAAGGGAACTATGCCGACCTCGAAACTACGGGCTGGGAACTGTCTCTTAACTGGGCCGACCAGTTTGTGATGGCATCTAAACCCTTCAGGTATGGTGTACGGTTCACTTTAGCCGATTCACGGGCAATTATTACCAAATATATCGGCAATAATGATAAGGAACTGAGTGACTACTATGTAGGACAGCGTATAGGTGAGATCTGGGGATACCAGGTAGAAGGGTTATTCAGATCAACTGATGAAATTACCAGATCACCTTCACAGGCCAATATTCCCAGCACCAATACCCGTAAAACCTACGTAGGTGATCTCAAGTTCAGAAACCTGGATAAAGACGAAACAATGATCTACCAGGGCCTGAACCGCGTGGGCAACTCAGGTGATAAAACTATTATCGGCAACTCTGAGCCGCGTTATACTTATGGACTGAACCTTTCAGGCGACTGGAACGGGATCTTCATTTCTACTTTCTTCCAGGGAGTAATGAAACAGGATTGGTACCCTTCTTCAGAAGCACGTTTCTGGGGAATGTACAACCGCCCTTATAATGCATACCCCCGCTGGCAGGAGAATAATATGTTCCGCGAAGAGCTGGGTAATTTCGATGCATACCTGCCCCGTCTTGTGGGTTATATAGCCCAGGGAACAGGCCGTGCATTACAGGTAGCCAACGACCGTTATCTGCAAAATGCGGCCTATATCAGGCTGAGGAATATACAGATCGGTTATACACTCCCGCAACGCCTCGTATCTAAAATACATGCCCGCGACCTGAAGGTGTATGTATCCGGAGAAAACCTCTGGACCTGGAGCCCTATGTACAAATGGACACGCGATACGGATGTGACCAATATTTACGGCTCAGACCGCGATCTGGGCGGTGGCACCAGCGGCGATGGTTATAACTATCCCATGCTGAAATCGGTATCAATTGGTTTGACCCTTAATTTTTAAATCATGAAGACATTCAACTATATACTTGTGTTGGTGATGTTATTATCAGCCAGCTCCTGTGATCTGAACGAGGTACCGGTAGACACCGGGACAAATGAAGCCATATTCGGATCGGAAAGCGGCATGGAATTATATGCCAACTCATTCTATGACCTGCTTCCGGGCACGGATGTAGGCGTATTCCAGGATGACGACAATTCAGACCTGGTAGCCCGGAACGGGGTGGATAACTACCTGGCACCAAACGCCCTCTCTCCTATCACCAGCTCCGGCTGGACCTGGACGGGCCTGCGCAACATCAATTACTTCATTGAAAACGCGGAAAAGAGCACGGTGCCCACCAAAACACATTTCATTGGTGTAGCGCGCTTTTTCCGTGCCCTGTTTTATTTCGATAAAGTAAAAAGATTCGGTGATGTGCCATGGATTGAAAAACCAATCGACATTATGGACACAACGCAGCTGAATGCACCGCGTGACAGCCGATTTGATGTGATGGACAAAGTGCTGGCGGACCTGAACTATGCCATCGAGAACATTACGCTGGCTAACGATGCGAGCCGTACACTCATCACTAAAAATGTAGCCCGTGCTTACAAAACACGGATCTGCCTGTTCGAAGCATCGTTCCGCAAATATCATAAGAACGACGCTACAGCCAATACCTGGTATGGGGAGGTGGTTAAAGAAGCGAACGCTATCACAGGCTTTACCCTACATGCAGGAGCCGCAGCGGATAGAGGATACAGAGAGTTGTTCATTGCGAAATCCCCATACACGGACGAGACCATCCTTTCCGTAGCGCTGAGCAGCAATCTCCAGGTTTTCAGTTCAGCCAACCGCCGGTTCATCAGTCCTACGTATGGTAACCGCCCCAGCCTCACACGCCGTTTTGTGAACACCTACCTCAACCTGGATGGTACTCCATTCACCAGCAAGGCAGGATATGCCACAACACCTTTCGTGGATGAAGTGAAAGACCGTGATCTCCGGCTCAAACAAACTATCCGCCTGGGAGATTACCGCAGAACAGAAAACGGCACCCCCGTTATTGCTCCGCCAAATTTTAGCCAGACCTATACAGGTTATCAGCCGATCAAATGGTGCTATGACGAACGTTTCCCTTTCGATGATGAAAGCCGTAACGACAATGCTCATATTGTGATGCGCTGGGCAGAAGTGTTGCTCAACAAAGCAGAAGCACTCGCGGAACTGAACACCATAACAGCTGCAGACTGGACTGCCACCATAGGTGCACTGCGTAAAAGAGCGGGCATCACAGGCGCCACACTTACTACATTACCTACAGTGGCGGATCCTTACATGCTCACGTTCTTTGCCAATAAATTTACAAATCCCGTATTGCTGGAAGTGCTTCGTGAAAGAGGTGTGGAGCTGATCTTTGAAGGCCTCCGTCCTGACGATCTGAGACGCTGGAAACTTGGCGATCTGTTCGCGAGCGCTCCTATGAACGGGATGTATGTTCCTGCGTTGGGTGAGTACGATCTGAATGCGGATGGTATCAAAGACGTATGTTTCTACCAGGGCACCAAGCCGCCTTCCACTACGCCCACTATCGCATTTGTAGATGTAAGCCCCTCCACTGCAGTGGGACGGTTGCAACTATCTAATGGTACTTCCGGTGAAGTGATGTGGAATCCTGGTGCACGTCAATGGACCGAAGCTAAATATTTGTATCCTATTCCGCAGGCCGTGCGGGACAGGAATCCGGCGCTGGGGCAGAATCCGCTCTGGTAATAGATTACTGTAATAGTAAAAAGAGCGCTACTGTAAACACAGTAGCGCTCTTTTTTTTGCAGCATTATTCTTATATTTCTAGTATGTGTAATAAAAAACTGTTTATGTTTTTCATAGTTGCTCTTAGTTGTAAAGCCTACAGCCAGCAACTCAGTACAGGAACAATCAATAGAAAAACAGTTGTTCAGCGGCATAACTTTCACATTACGGACCCTAAAGAACCAGGCCCTACACAGGTGGGTAACGGAAACTTTGCCTATGGGTTTGATATAACCGGCATGCAAACTTTCAATGATCAGTTTACAACGATGTCTCATTGGAGCTGGCATAGCACACCTCCTCCTAATGGCGTTTTTATAAAAACAGAGAGGGATACACACGGCAGAATGATTCCCTATGAGTTACCCGATCCCAAGCAAAAGGCATTATCAGAATGGCTTGCAGGTAATCCGCATCGCTTTAATCTTGGCCGGATAGGCCTATGGTTAAAAAACGAAGATGGCACTATTGTAACACTTCATGATATACAACATGCCGATCAGTATTTTGATCTTTGGACTGCCACTGCGGTCAGTACTTTTGAGGTGCAGGGCCAGCCAGTGAAAGTAACAACGGTAGCAGATCCTGATAAGGATATTGTAGCATTTAAAATAACATCCCCTTTGATTGCCGCTAAAAGGCTGGGCGTGTTCATTGAGTTCCCTTACGCCAATCTCAATGCCTTCAGCAACGGGTCTGATTATAGTAAACCGCAATTACATCAAACTGTACTGGTTAACGAAGCCACTTTCCAACGTACGATGGACAGCATGCGATATGAAGTTAAAGTGCGTTGGAGTAAGGATAATAAAATAGAAGAAGAAATGCCGCATCGTTACAGGCTGCTTCCTTCTGGTGGAAATGAGGTTGAATATGTTTTTGATTTCAATTCAGACGAAACTCCCTCCTTTGCTGAAATAAAGGCCCGTTCCACGACATACTGGGAAAGCTTCTGGAATAGTGGCGGCTTTATTGATCTTTCTGAAAGCAAAGATCCCAGGTGGAAGGAACTGGAAAGGCGTATTGTGCTATCCCAATACACCATGAAAATAAATGCCTCAGGCAATTATCCGCCGCAGGAAACAGGATTAGTGAATAACAGCTGGTACGGCCGCTTTCACTATGAAATGATCTTATGGCACAATGCTCACTACGCACTCTGGGACAGGTGGCCGCTGTTGAATAACAGTCTCCATGTGTATGAAGATAATTTACAAGGTGCAAAGAACAGGGCGGCATCCCAAGGATATGATGGTGCGCGTTATCCAAAATGCACAGGCCCCGATGGAAGAGAATGGCCGCACCCCATTCATGCTTACCTGGTATGGCAGCAACCACATCCGGTCTTCTTTGCAGATCTCGATTATCGCGCGCATCCTACAAAAGCTACGCTGGAAAAGTGGCTGGCTATAACGGAAGCATCGGCTGATTTTCTGGCCTCTTATGCTTACTATGATTCACTACGGAAAGAATATGTGTTAGGCACTCCCATTTCTGCTGTATCAGAGAACAATGATTACTACAAAGATCAGAATCCTGCTTTTGAACTGGGGTATTGGCGATATGCACTTAGAACAGCTCAGTTATTCAGAGAGAAAGCAGGGCTTCCTGCCAAGCCGTTATGGAACAAAGTTTACCAGCAGCTCTCCCCTATCCCTTTAAAAGATGGTACCTACGAGCAATGGGAGAACATTAACCAGATGTGGACCCTCTTCAATTATGAACATCCGGCGTTAGTGGGCATTTATGGTTTATTACCAGGTGATGGAGTGGATACAACCATCATGAAAACAACTTTCAAAAAAGTACTGGCAAGCTGGAGATTTGATACCGGCTGGGGCTGGGACTTTCCGATGGTAGCCATGACCGCCGCCCGGCTTGGATCAGCTGATGAAGCGATCAATATGTTATTACATCCTTCGCCCAAAAACAATTACGATAAACATGGTTTTGTAGGTGGAGGGAATCCATATCCTTATTTCCCCACGAACGGTGGGCTGCTGTATGCCATTGCCCTGATGGCGGCAGGCTGGGATGGAGACAACAATATACCAACGCCTGGTTTTCCCAAAGATGGTTCCTGGGTGGTTAAATGGGAAGGCTTAAAAAAAGCACTTTAACCTTCACCTCCCCAAATCAATAAATTTGTTGTACTTTCACGCCGCAATTGGTTTTTAACATAGGTTTCACAATGTTAAAATTAATAGGGAATCAGGTGTAAATCCTGAGCAGACCCGCTACTGTAAGTTCTATTGCAAACACATTTGACATTCTCTTGCCACTGTTTTTAGTGAAATAAAAATGGGAAGGCCGTCAAAAAAGTGAGAACAAGCCAGGAGACCTGCCAAACGCACATACATTTTAAAGCTTTCGAGGATGGGGCTTTGAATACAACTTGCACTGAAATTTTCAGCGTCTATTTGTCTTCGTATGTCATCCGGTATTTATCGGTGGGAATTAATTATTAGTATATGTCAAACGCATTAAAAACGTTGCTGATAACGTTTTTGGCATTTATTGGCACGGACCTGCATGCCCAGCATACACGTGTGGATACTTTGCGGGGTGTTACTATTTATACATCAGGTTATAAAGAAGTGATCCCCTCACAAAAGCTCTCCGGTGAAAACTTAAAGAGTTTAAACAGCTTTTCTGTAGCAGATGCCATACGGTATTTTGCAGGTGTACAGGTAAAGGATTACGGCGGTATAGGAGGTTTAAAAACCGTAGATATGCGTAGTATGGGCACCAACCATATGGGCGTATTTTACGATGGCATTCAGTTGGGTAATGCACAGAACGGGCAGATAGACCTTGGGAAATTTTCCATGGATAACATTGAATCCATCTCTGTTTACAATGGTCAGAAAAGTGAGATCTTTCAACCTGCCAGGGATTATGGTTCATCCGGCACTATTTACCTGCGGAGCCGTAAGCCGGTGTTTGATTCTTCTAAAACAACAAACTTTAAAGGTGTTTTTAAAACGGGCTCGTTTGATTTAATAAACCCCTCACTCCTGCTGGAGCAAAAGCTCACAGAGAACGTGCATTATTCCTTCAGCAGCGAATATGTAAAATCTTCCGGTCGTTATCCATTCCGTTATAAGAGGGTATTTCACGGTTCTAAAGACATTGCCTGGGATACAACGGCTATGCGGCAAAATGGAGATATAAATGGACTGAGGCTTGAAAGCGGGTTATATGGAAATATAGATCGGGGGTTCTGGAATGCCAAGGCTTACTTCTACAATTCAGAAAGAGGTATACCAGGTGCCATCGTTAATAACGTCTGGAAGCGCGCGCAAAGGCAGTGGGACAGGAACTTTTTCCTGCAGGGTTCTTTTCAGAAAAATGTTGTCAAAGGTTACGATCTCCAGGTAAATGCGAAGTATGCCAACGATTACATGCGCTACCTGAACCCTGATACTACTTTGTTGTATATCGATAACAATTTTCAGCAGCAGGAATGGTATGCTTCTGTGGCCAACAAGTATAGCCTGTCCGATAAAATTGATATCAATCTGTCTACAGACTTCCAGTATAATACGCTTAACTCTAATCTGGATGGTTTTGTATTTCCGAAAAGGTTTACTTCCCTGGTAGCATTAGCCGGAGCGGCAGACTTCGGAAAGGTAAAAATGCAGGCAAGTGTTTTGGGCACGTTTGTAGATGAACGTGCTGCCGTTAAAGCGCCTTCCAAAAATGAAGTGACCCCGGCGTTTTTCATCTCTTATAAACCCTTTTCCAAAACGGATCTTAACATCAGGGCCTTCTATAAGAACATTTTCCGGATGCCTACTTTTAATGACCTGTATTATACAGACATTGGTAATATCAACCTGGAGCCGGAATACACCCACCAATACAACCTCGGGTTTGCATATCATAAAAGTTTTTCAGGCTCGGTTCTGAGTGAGTGGCAGTTACAATCAGATTTTTATTTCAACCAGGTTACCAATAAAATAGTAGCTGTTCCTAAAGGCAGTGGTATGTACCGCTGGATGATGATGAATATCGGGGATGTGGAGATAAGAGGGATGGAAATTGTATCCGATCAGACCTTCTCTTTACCAGCTGGTGTTTTACTGAATCTAAGGGCTTCTTACACTTACCAGAAAGCACAGGATTATACAAAGCGCAAAAATCCTGAACTGCAAAAGATCACCTACGGAGGGCAGATCCCTTACATCCCCTGGCATAGCGGTTCGCTTATCTCAAGTATACAGTACAGATCCTGGCGGCTCAACTATAGCTATGTATATGTAGGTGAGCGTTATCATAATTCAGCCAATATACCGGAGAATTATGAACAGCCCTGGTACACCAGCGATCTCTCCGCCTCAAAGAACTTTCAATTGAAAAGATACCGCTTCAGGGTTTCCGGAGAGCTGAATAATGTTTTCAACCAGGATTATGAAGTGGTGATGAACTACCCCATGCCGAAACGAAATTATAAGATCATTTTATCTGTTGAACTATGAGAATAGCACTGCTATTACTGGTTTTTGTGGCTGCATCATGCAGGAAGGACATAGAAGTCTTCACCAATGAAGATACTTCCCTGGACTCTTCTGCGCTAAATGGCTTTGCTGGCTTTTACCTGCTGAACGAAGGTAATATGGGCAGTAATAAAAGCACGCTGGACTTTTTCAACTATGCTACCGGTGAATTTAAAAGGAACATCTATGCTGCCATTAATCCAACCGTACCCAAGGAGATGGGAGATGTAGGGAACGACATCGCTATCTATGGCAACAGGCTTTATGCAGTGATCAATGCTTCCAATAAAGTAGAAGTGATGGATGCAAGAACTGCGCGGAGGATCGGGCAGATTGAGATCCCTAATTGCCGTTATATAAAGTTCGATAAAGGATTTGCCTATATCACTTCTTACGCAGGCCCTATTGAAATCAATCCAAATTATGCGCAAAAAGGTTATGTAGCCAAAGTAGATACCGCCACGCTTGCAGTAGTGAACAAATGTATTGTGGGTTACCAGCCGGATGGCCTTGAAATAACCAATGGCAAGATCTACGTAGCTAACTCAGGAGGTTATATGGGCGCGGGCAGTACGGAGAAGTATGAGAGAACTGTTTCGGTAATTGACCTGGCTACTTTTAAAGAGGATAAACGGATAGATGTGGCGTATAACCTTCACCACATAAAGGCCGATCAACGTGGTGATCTTTGGGTAACATCCAGGGGTGATTACAAACAGCTTCCTTCCAGGCTCTATTTTATAGACAAAACCCAGCAGAAAGTAACCGATACTTTACCTATTGCTGTGAGTAATTATTTCCTGGACGGAGACTCCCTCTATGTATACAGTACAGAGTGGAGTTATGTCACTTATTCCAATGTTATTACCTATGGCATTGTTAATACCCGTACGCATGCTGTGGTTACCCGTGCATTTATTACGGATGGAACGGATAAAGAGATAGAAATCCCTTATGGAATTATGGTAAACCCCGTTACGAAAGAGATCTATGTTACTGATGCCGGTAACTATGTTTCCCCCGGAATATTATACTGTTTTACAAAGGAAGGTAAAAAGAAATGGAGTGTTCGTACCGGTGATATACCTGCCCATTTTGCCTTATTGCCTAAATGATAAAAAAATATATGAAAAGAATCGTTTTTCTACAACTACTGTCAGCCGTTATTTTCCTTACCTCCTCCTGCAGGAAAGAGCAATATCAGGCCCCCAGTATTTCCGGGGTGGGTTCAGATACGATCGTACTGAACATTGGTGATAAAATGGTGCTGGCACCCAGCATCACCAACACTAAAGGTAACGGTTATACATGGCTGGTGAATAAAAAGGAAGTTGCCACTGGTCAGCTCAATTATACTTTTGAGGCTAAAGAGTCCGGGAATTTCGAAGTTACTTTTAAAGTGAATAATAAAGGCGGCACGGATGAGCAGTCTTTTAAAATAGAGGTAGAAAAGGTTATTGCTATATCGATAGCTGATCAGCTCACCGTTCCCATGTGTGATGTAATTGATATTGCGCCCACAGTTACCGGACCTGATCGTGCTGATTACGAGTACCAGTGGTCTATTGGAGATTCAGTGATCGGGAAAACCCGCAACCTTAGCTTTATCTCCCCTTCCGCCGGTACCTATGCGCTTACGCTTCGTGCTACCGCTGGTAAACAGACCACCACATCCACCCGCAACATTACGGTGAGTACGGCACAGTATGTACAAAATGCTTATACGGTATTGGAATATGCTCCTGCCCCGGGCAAATTGCATAACTGGGCTATTATAGGAAACAGGATATTGTGGGATCTGGGTTATGAGTATCCGCTTCCTTACAATGATTTTTTAGCCAAAGCAACAGAGAAAAGGAAAACGGACGTTAGTACTTCTCTTTTTGTAGGTTCCTGGGGCGGATATGCAACGTTTAAGTTTGATCATACTGTTGTCAATGTTCCCGGCAAACCCGATCTGGAGCTGACCGCTTTTTTCTCCAACCGTGATCTGCCGGCTGTTTATGTAGCCTATGACTTTAACAAAAATGGCAAACCGGACGATAATGAGTGGTATGAAACTAAAAATGCAGATTTTGGATTAGAAGATACACTGCATTATGAAATGACCTTTACGTACAATAAAACGGAAACGGATACCAGAAGAGTATATACCTACTACAACTGGACAGATAACAAAACCCCGCCTGTACAGGGCGAGATCCTGACCAACAAAACCTTCAGCAGTGCTACCGTTATGGGGAAACTCTCTACCAGAGGTTTCTTTCCCGGTTACTATATGGATATCAATACGAAACAGATGGTCTTACTGGATGGATGGAAGAGTTCATTCTCCCGTAAAGGAAAACGCATGACAAAGGACCTCACCGGCGCCGTTTCGTTTTCACAGAAGCTGAATATCGATATCGATATGGCGGTGAATGATAAAGGAGAACCTGTTCAATTGCCGGGGATCAATTTTGTGAAGGTCAGAAAAGCGATCTACGTTATTCAACAGGATTTTATCAGCAATGGTGGCAAAATGACGGATTTCAACATGGATGAAGAGCGCATGTTACAGGTGGGTGCTATACTGGACAAACATCTTATCAAATAAAAAAAGCCGGGCAACCCGAATTTATATACCATCTAAAAACAGATTTATGAAAGTAACCCTTTTTAACAAAACGCTCATAGCAGCGATTACTTGTCTTGTTGCAGTTACATCCTGCTCCAAGCAAAACGATTTGTTGGACCCGATTTCACAGCAAGAAACCCTGAAGAACGAGCAAAGTACCCTGAAAAAACTGACAACCTTCTATACCATCGATTTTGAAGGTATAGGGAGCAGCTATATGGCTGGTAATACTTCCTATGGAGACAATGCCTATTCTTCCTGGGGCGGCACCCAAATTGCGCCCTACGTACATTCACCCAGCAATTTGAGGTTTGCCGTTAAAGGTGCCGGCGGAGGCACTCCTGTTGAATTTTGGGACGGAGGATTTGTTGTTTCCAACTGGAACTACAAATCAAATATTTCCGGAACATCCGGCGATTGGTGGTACTCGTACCTCAATCAGTGCAGTGTTTATTCCGGCACGCATGGTGCTAATAACGGAGGCTCCGGCGGCAGCAGCAATTTTGCAGTTATGTTTGGTTACGTAGATGCCGCTAACTCATCTTTTGCTACCCGCCCCACACTGAATTTCACATCTGGCAGCAGCGGCATCATAGAGGGCATGGAAATATGTCTCTCCTCTTATACCTACGGGGTGATCATGAACGGTAATACATTTGGTTCCGGTACAGCAACACCGCTTTCAAATATAGCCGGAGGAACAGGTTATCTCAAATTACAGGCATATGGTTTTAATGGTGCTTCAGCCACCAATGGTGGTGCCCCCGTTGAAATCTATGTGGCCAGGTATAATAACTTCCTGCCTGTTGCAGGCCCTTTAACCAGCTGGACTTATTTCGACCTGTCTGCCTTAGGTAATGTTACCCGTGTTGAGTTCAACTTTGTTGGTAACGATACAGGTAGTTTCGGGCTGAATACGCCTGCCTATATCTGCATGGACAATGTTGAGGTAACCCAGTAATAGTATTGCCCGGCTTTTTTAATAATATAATTAATTCGATAAAATGAACAATCAATACAGACTTCTGGCTTTTCTAAGCTGCATTTCACTTTTAATAACCAGCTGCGGAAAAAAAGATGCTGAACTTGCAGCACCTGCACCGGTTATAGCTGGTCTTGAATCAGAGTATTATGTGGTGGTAAAAGAGAACATCGTACTTGTTCCTGCCGTTGAAAACAGCGTAGATTCCCTTGTATGGGTAGTGAATGGGCAAAGGGTAGCAAATGCCCTGCAGTATACTTTTCAGGCGCCTGCTGATCCTGGAAACTACAGCCTGATCCTCAGGGCTTACAATGCCGGTAACATTGTGCAAAAAGTTGTACAAATAACTACCGGGCGTTACTTAAACTGGCAAACAAGCGCCAATAAGATCCTGGTAATTGAGGCCTCTTCCAAATTTGCGAATAAGACTGATCTGAAATGGGAAATATTGTCCGCTCCGTCTGAACGTTACAGGCTGGCTGATACCACCAATTCTAAAAAGGCACTATTCACTACTGTGGACAGGGGCACTTACAAACTGAAAATTTCTTCCGGCGATCTGATAGATACACTGCTTATAACGGTGAAGCAATCAGATAAGATACTATCTCCTTTTATAGCAAAGGTGTTCGATTATCTGCCTGCTCCTGGTCAGTTTGTAAACGAACTGCCAAAATATAACGCAGGTGATACCTACGAAACGATGATGGGTAAAGTAAACAAAGAACTGGTGGGAGGAGATGCTAATACCATCACATTAGGTGGCTGGGGTGGTTATGTAGTGGTAGGGTTTGACCATACTATTGTAAATGTACCCGGCCTGCGCGATTTCCGGATCCATGGAAATGCATTCGGCGCCAATGCCAATCCCCGTCCAAATGCACCATTCGGTGGAAGCTGTGAACCTGGCGTTGTGATGGTGGCGTACGACAAAAATAAAAACGGCAAACCTGATGAAGATGAGTGGTATGAAATAAAGGGCAGCGGCAATTTTTCTGCTGAAAGTGAGCCCTGGTATGCCGCAGCTGTTACTGCTAAAAATGACGTGCGCACTTTCCGCACTTACGAAATGACTTACAATCGTCCTGCAACGGAAACACCGGATGCTACTCCCCCTACGGGCATCAGCATCAGTAATTATATCCGCTGGACGGATAACCAGGGACAGCAGGGTTACAAAGTAAAAAATACGTTCCATGCACAGAGTTATTATCCTGCATGGGTGAAAGATGAAAAGATCATTTACAAAGGCATCCGCCTCGCCCGCAATGGTATAGAAGAAAGCGGGCAAGGTAGTTACTATGTGCTGTATGCATTCAAATACGGATATACAGACAACTATCCTAATCCGCATGACAACTCCGGTATTGATATTGACTGGGCCATTGACAAAAACGGCAATAAAGTAGTGCTGCCAGGTATTGACTTTGTAAAAGTATACAATGGTGTAGACCAGGAAAACGGCTGGCTGGGAGAATCATCTACCGAGATCTCACGTGGGGAAGACCTGCACTTGTTAGGCACTAAAATCGAAACAATAAAATAGTAAGGATGAAAAAGAGTTATTTGGCATTTGGGGCGTTCATCGCCATCGTGGCAGTATCGTGTTCTAAAAAAGATGCAACAGAGCCGCTGCAGGCTCCTGAGGCAGGCATCGTGAATGTGCTTTCTCAAAACACCGTAGCACAGGAAGATACCTTAATTTTCAAAGTGAAGGCCACTCCCGGTAGTACTTTTGCATGGTCGGTAGACAACAAAGACGCAGCAGTTAAAGACTCTATCTTTAAATTTGCCTCTCAGGACCTGGGTGAACATACGATTGCTGTAACGGCTTCCAGGAATGGTGTAACAGCCTCTTCCCAGGCAAGCGTTACGGTATATGGAAAATACAAATTCGGCACATTTGTGCTGAATGAAGGGAACATGACATCGGAGAACGGCAGCCTGACCTTCATCAGCCCCCAGGGCGTAGTGACCGATAGCGCCTATTCTAAAGCGAATAGTACAGACCTTGGAAATGTGGCACAGGACCTATACATCCACAATAAGAAGATCTACATCATTTCTCAAAACGGTAAAAAGAACGCCGTAGGAAATTCATTTGCGAATGACGGCCTGCTGGTAGTAGCCAATGCAGAAACGCTTAAAAAAGAAGCCGCTTATAATGATGAGCTGGCCACACTTAGCTGGCCTACGCACGTAGCAGTGCTCAATGAGGAAAATGTGATCATCCGCGATAACAGTGGTTTATACCGATTCAACACTACCACCAAAGCACTCACGTTCATCAAGGGCTCCAGATCTGCTGCGAAGCTCACGATGGCTGTTTCAAATAATAAATTATTTGCTGCCGCCGGTACAAAAGTATATGTGATTGAGCCTAATAAGGATACACTCACCTATGGTCTGGATATGAAAGCGGCTGTTAGTGGTGTGGTAAGGGCCAGTGACGGTAATATCTGGATCTCCACTACCGGCTCTCCTTCTAAAATTTCCAAGATCAATTACAGGGATTATTCTGTAATAAAAGCCAACGACATCACCACAGGTAGCGTGAGTGCTGGTTTTGGGGCTACTCCGGGCATTACCGCAAAAGGTGACACGCTTTATTTCAGTGGCGCCGGCACCAAAATATACCGGCATGTTTTCAGTATGAACTCCACGGAGTTTATGGTGGATGCTAAAACAATGGTGGAAAACGCGGGTATAGTGTACAACAATATAGCCGTGCACCCGCTTACAGGTGAAGTTTACCTGAATACGATCAAAGCCTACGGTCTGGACTATCTGATCAATAGTATCAGTGTGTTTAACTTTAGTAACGGCACTAAGCTAAGTGCCAACTATAAGAACTATACTAATTTCCCTGCAGGTATTTTCTTTACCTGGAATTATAATTAAAAGAACTGTTATTTAGAGATAAGAGCCCCCGGAATCAACCGGGGGCTTTTAAATTCCGGAAATTCCCACATTTATTTATTTAAATTGCTGTAGTAAAAATACCATGTTGTGAATACTATAGCTGCTTTGAAACAAGGTAATCTTTTGGTATTTAATGAATTATATTATTCCTGGCACCAAAAGATCTACCATTTTATTCTTCGGAAAACAAAGTCTTCTTTCATTGCAGAGGAGGTGACACAACTTACTTTCATCAAATTCTGGAACTACCGGGAAAGTCTTGCAGACAACCTCGATGTACAACTACAACTGTTTCGGATCTCCCGTACCACCCTGATCGATTTCTTACGCAAGGAAAGCATCTATAAAGAAAAGGTGATCCACATTATAGACCGGTATACGCTGCCATCGGAAGACCTCTGGGGTAAACTGGCGGAAAAGGAATTACAGCATAAACTTGCCCATGCGCTGGAAGAAATGCCCCCCATGCGCCGCAAGGTGTTTGAAATGAGCCGCTTTAAAGGCATGAGTCATCAACAGATCGCACATGAGCTTTCCTTATCGTCCAGAACAGTAGAAGCACATATTTTCCAGGCCATCAAGCAGATAAAACATTATTTCGGCATGCTCCTCCCCCTCCTGGCCTGGCTTTTCCCATTCTGAAAATATTTTTTTGTTTCGACTAAGTAGTCTGCCTCTCACAAACGTATTACTTATCTATCAGCCGTATACAACATGATAAACGATGAATTACTGACACGGTTCTTTAACGATCAATGCACGCCCGAAGAAGCCCGTGAGGTAGCCACATACCTGCAGGAACATCCGGAAGTGCTGGAGAAATATTTGCCGGAAGAAGAATTTTTCCAGTTACAGGAGAAGGACAGTCTTCCGAAAACTGTTTCCCAACAATGGCTGAAAAATATTCACCGGCAAACCGTATCAGCCAATAGCCGCAACAAATGGGTTAAACGGCTGTCCATTGCCGCAGTAACTGCCGGCGTGCTGATCGGAGGAACCCTATTACTGGTTGATAAGAAAGCGGCAACGGTTACCAGTGAAACAGTGATCACCATTCCGGCGGAACAACAGGAAAGGAAAGAAAACACCGGCAGCAAAACCATGGTCATTGCATTACCGGATGGTTCTGTAGCACAGCTGCAACCGGCTGCCGGCATCGTATATAATAAACAGTTCAGAGAAAACAGGACCATATACCTGACAGGAGAAGCGGATTTTACCGTAACAGCCGATCAATTACACCCTTTTGTTGTTTATAGCAGCGAATTATCAACCACGGTTCTGGGCACCTTTTTCCATGTGAAGGCTATTCCCGGGGAAGACATGATCACCGTACGACTGAATACCGGTAAAGTATTGGTACAGGGCATCACGGATAAAAAGACAGTGCTCACACCTGGCAAAGAGCTTCGTTATTACCGCAAAACCGGGAAAACCATCGTAGCCAATTTCAATACTATGGGTACGGATGTACTGGTAAAAGCAGGAAACAACGGAGACAGTCATGCTAAGCCCGACTGGTATAAGTTTAACAATCAACCAATGGCGCAGGTACTCAATCAGCTGAGCAACTATTACGGTGTAGCCATCTATTATTATCCATCAGACGTGACGGAGATCTATTTTGATGGCAAGTTCGAAAAGACAGATTCACTGGAGAAGATCCTGACGGACTTAACACTTCCCAATAATCTGAAGCTTATCCGAAACGACAGCGGATTCATTATTAAGAAGAAATAATTTTCCATACTATATCGCTCTATTCCTTAAAAGGCGCAAAGGCGCCGGGGGCTTGCTATGCCCTGCATTAAAAAATAAATTTCAGTTATGAAGATGTTCTATCGACCAAAATGGCTCCTGCTATTATGCCTGCTGATATCAGGCGTTTCCATGTTTACACAGGCACAAGTTCGCATGCAGGTAACCGGCACCGTACGTACAGACGAGGGGGAACTCCTGCCCAATGCTTCCGTTGTAGCGCTGAATGAAAAAACAAAATATACTGCCGGCGTTATTACAGACAGCAACGGCGTATTCCGTTTCTCGGGGTTGCCACAGGAAGGCAAATATTTACTCAGCGTTTCTTACATGGGCTTTGAAACACAACAGTTCAGCAACGTTCAGCTTAAACCAGGTGCTACATTAACGTACTCTGTACGCCTGATCAAAACGGTATCTGCCCTGAACGACATCGTGGTGATAGGTTATGGCACTGCCCGGAAAAAAGATGTAGTTGGCGCTTTCAACGTGATAACGGTGAAAGAAGCCGGCGCTGTAAATGCTACCAATCCTTCGCAATTGCTTATCGGTAAAGCCGCCGGTGTACAGGTACTGCAAAGCAGTGGCAGTGCAGGTGCGGATGCACAGATCATTATCCGCGGTACCGGTAGTTTTACGGACATCAACCCGCTGTATGTGATCGACGGCATACAGGGTACCAAAAATCTTTTTAACACCATCAATCCCCAGGATATAGAAAGCATCACTATCCTGAAAGATGCTTCTTCCACCGCTATCTATGGCTCCGCCGCCGCCAATGGTGTGGTGATCATCACCACAAAAAAAGGAAAGGCCGGGCCACCCCGCGTAAGCTTTACTTCACAATGGGGCATTGCTAAAGCCTGGAAGCAACTGGACCTGCTTAATGCAGCCCAGTATGTGGATGCGTTGAAAGATCTGGCGGCCACCAAGAGTGCAGTACTGCCTGCCAAATTTAATACCCCGGCGGTATTACAGGATAGTACTGACTGGCAGGATGCTATTTTCCGCAATGCACTTGTATCTGAAAACGATCTGAACATCAGCGGCGGTGGTGAAAAAGTGAGCTACTCCTTATCTGCCACTTATATCAATCAACAGGCCATCTTAACCGATGCTACCAACAAAAGGTTCCAGGCGCGTGTGGGCCTGGAAGAAAGCCTGGGGCGCTTCCGGTTTACGCAGAACCTTATATTCAGGCAGTATGTGGGCAATGGTAATTATGCCAATATCCTTAATGCGATTCAGTACGCACCATATAAACCTGTACTGGACCCGTCTATACAGGGAGGGTATTCCATTCTCTCCAACATAGACGACTATAGCAACGCCAGCAATCCCCTGCAGGATATTGCCATGAGGAGCCAAACAAGCAAATCACTGGCTTTTTTCCCGCAGCTGTCCGCTGAAGTGCGTATCATAGACGGACTGAAATTCCGTTCTCAGTTTGCAGCAGAAGTGAACACCAGCCGGAGCAACAGTTATCAGAAACAGTACCAGTCGTCCAATTTTCTGAATCAGGCCCGCCAATCCACGCTCGTTTTTTCGGAGAACTCTTATTACATGCTGGAAAATTATTTGTCGTACGACAAAATATTGGGTAATCACCAGTTCTCTCTGATCGCCGGGCAAAGCTATATTGATCCCGGGCAAACCAACAGTTCCGGCATCAGGGGTACGGGTCAGCCGAACGATAATATCACCAACATTACTGTAGCTGCTTCCCAGGCTGTTACCAGCGGTTATTCCAACTACGCCCGTCCCTCTCTGATCTCTTATTACGGCCGGCTCAACTATACTTTTGATGATAAGTATATACTGTCTGCCAGCTATCGCAGAGATGGCGCTTCCAACTTTGGTGCTAATAACCGCTTTGGCAATTTCGCCGCAGGAGGTTTGTCGTGGCGCTTTTCAGAAGAAACTTTTATTAAAAAAGCATTCCCTGTATTATCTGATGGAAAGCTGAGTGTAAGCTGGGGACAAACGGGTAACAACAATATTCCCAACTTCCTGAACACCGCCAGAACATACCAGGGCACACCTGCAGGCGCGCTGGTATATTCCTTTGGCAGCACGGAAACATTTGTATCCGGTACTTCCATCACTACGGTAAGCAATCCTGATCTGAAATGGGAGAAAACCAATCAGACAGATATAGGCATCGACCTGGCATTTCTAAACAACCGCCTCACGGTAGAAGCCGATTGGTATAGCCGCAAAAGTACCGGGCTGCTGGTTACCACCATGCTACCCGCCAGTATTGGTGTAAGCCCTACTGGTGCGCAACCAAGAAAAACGGTCAATGCTGCAGATGCACAAAATAAAGGCTTCGAACTCGCCATCGGTTTTAAGGATAAGATCAATCATAACTTCAGCTTTTCTGTCAATGTAAACGGATCTATTAACCACAACGAAGTATTGTCTTTAGGAGACCAGTTTTCCGCACCTATACAGGCAGGTGCCTTTGCACCTGTACCGGCTACCACCTATACTGCTGCCGGTTATGCTATTGGTTCTTTTTATGGCTATCGCTTAGATCATGTGGCTAAAGATGCAGCAGAAGTAGCGGCCCTTGATCTGGAAGCCCAGAAGAAAACAGGTATGCCCAATGCTAAATACCAGGATGGATTATTACCGGGAGATTTTATCTATAAAGACATTGACGGCGATGGCGTAGTTACCGCAAAGGACCAGGAAGTATTAGGCAATGCTATTCCAAAATATATTTATGGCATCAATGCCGGCATCACGTATAAAAACTTTGACCTCAACCTGGTGTTATCCGGTATCAGTGGATTGAAACTCCTCAATGGCTTAAAATTAAATACCAGCGCTATGGCCACTGGTCATAATGCATCTACCGAGCTCCTTAACAGATGGCGCAAACCCGGTGATGTAGCGGCTTTGCCCAGGTTAGGTCAGAATGCCACCGGCAGTGGTAACCTCCGCCCATCAGACTGGTGGCTGGAAGATGGCAGTTACCTGCGTTTGAGGAACATTACCATTGGTTACAGCGCTCCCTCCACGATGTTAAGCAATATCACCAAAGGCACCGTTAAATCACTCCGCATTTATGTGGCTGCGCAAAACCTGATCACCCTCACTAATTATACCGGCTACGATCCGGAAGTGGTGGGCGACTACATTTTTGCGCGTGGTATTGACCAGGGCCAGGTGCCGCAGCCAAGAACACTCCTGGCAGGTATTCAATTAGGGTTTTAATTGTTAAAAACGATTTTATGAAGAAGTATATATATCAATTGCTGATGATAGCCGTGCTGATGACCATGGCGCCCGGATGCAGCAAGAGCCGCCTTGACCTGGTAGATCAGAGTGCCTATGCGTATGAAACTTATTTTAACAATACCACTGCGCTGAACCAGGCCACGGTTGCCAGTTACGCCACACTGCTCCATCCCGGACTATGGGCCAGGGAGTACTACTATATTTTTGATCTGATGGGGCATGATGCCAAACGTGCCAGTTTTTTGCTGGGTGCAGAACAGGAACTGGGCGATTATAGCTTTGGTACCAACAACGCCAATCTTAGCTCGTTATGGCTCTCCCTGTACCGGATGATCTTCAGGACCAACCTGGTGATAGACCGGGCTGCCGCCTGGAATCCCACCGCTACTGTGGATCGTGCTAAACTAAATCAGTACCTCGCGGAAGTAAAGTTCCTGCGTGCGTACGCTTACTTTCACCTGGTAGTATTATGGGGAGATGTGCCGCTGTACATCGATTATCAAACCACGCTTAATAACAACTACCTGAGCCGCAGCCCTGCTGCTGATGTGTGGAAGCAAATAGAAAAAGATCTTACAGAAGCACAGGCTACAGCGGAATTACCTACTGTATATCCCACTGCGGAATTAGGTAGAGCCACCAAAGGCGCCGTGACGGCCCTGCTCGGCAAGGTGTACCTGTACCAGAAAAAATGGGGACCTGCACAAACGGAACTCGAAAAACTGATGGGTGCACCCTACACCTACAAACTCGATGTTTCCTACGACAATGTTTTCAGCACCACTAATCAGAACACACCGGAAAATATTTTCCAGATCATGAACCAGCAGTGGACAGACTGGGCCATTGGTTCTCCTTATTATATGTTTGGCAACGGAGCAGAACAGGTAGGTAAACAAACACATAGCGGTCGTGCCATGGAGTATGGCTTTAACGATAACTGGAAGAATGTATACATCAGTAACGCTGCGGTTAAAGCATTCACTTATACCCATCCTGTAACCGGCCTGCCGTATACCGATCCCCGCGCCAAATCCACCTTCTACGGCACTGCTGCTTCCGGTGGCGAAACGGTTTTCTGCCAGCAATGCCCCGGTGGAGTAAAGAACTATCCTTTTGATGCTGCCGATCCCCAGGGAGATTATCGCTGGAAGAAATACGAGTACTATCATCTCGTGGAAAAATACGGAGATCCTAAAAGTCCTATCAACGGGCAGGTGATCCGCCTCGCAGATGTGATGCTGATGCTGGCTGAAGCACAGATCCAGCAAAACAATACAGGCAATGCACCGCTGGCGCTGATAGACAGTGTTCGTTCCCGCTCCGGCGCATTTTTATATACCAGCCTGGGCGATAAAACAAATGCCATGAACATACTGATGCGTGAACGTCAGCTTGAATTATGCGGCGAGCAATCCCGGTATTTCGACCTGTTGCGCTGGGGTATTATCAAACAAACCATCAACGCAGAAAAAGCCGCAGAACCAGGAACGGGTACACAGCCCTTCCAGGATAAACATCTCTTATTCCCCATTCCTGATGCAGAAAAAAATTATAATCCTAACGTAGCTAAGGCCATCAACAACGGCTGGAATTGATCAAAGACACAGCATGTATCAGGGATAGTTTACATAATCCTAAATAATTCCACATGAAAAAGATTTGCTACACCCTATTACTCACCATTTTTTACCTCATCACCCCACCAGGTATACGTGCGCAAACGTATACCTGGAACCAGGTCCGTATAGGCGGATCCGGTGCACTGCCCTCTTTTGTGGCGCATCCTTTGGTACCTGATCTTTATTTCATCACCACGGACGTAGGTACTCCCTATCGCTGGAATAAGGACCTGCAAAAGTGGGAGCATTTAATGTTATTTAAAAAAATACCGATCAATTACTGGAGCTGGGAATTTCACCAGCGTTGTGGCAGCATTGCCGTAGACCCCAGTGATGCCACTGGTAACATTCTTTATGCCACCGTAGAGAACGGTGCCGGTTCCGGGCCTGGTAAAGGTTCAAGCACGATAGGCACCATCCTGAAAAGCACCGATAGGGGCGACAACTGGACGGACCTTAACGTTCCCATCGCCGTACACCCTAACAGCACACAGTCATTCGGTGATCGTATACAGGTAGATCCCGCCAACAGTAATCATGTGTGGGTTGTAACAGACGCGCATGGCGCTTTGAAAACGCAAAATGCCGGTACCAGCTGGACACCCGTAAGCGCCATCGCCACATCTGCTTATTGCTCTTTTATTCTTTTCGACAAAAGCTCCGGCACTGTTCCTGTAAACAGCCAGACTGTTACCAAACGGATCTATATTGGCCGGCAGGCAGGTGTATATGCATCAGAAGACGGTGGTATTTCTTTCACGCTGATGAGCAACAGTCCTGCTTATCCTATCCGGGCCACCATTCACGCAGATGGAACGCTGTATGTATCTGCCGGGACCGAGAATCAACAAAAGGGCGTATACAAGTATAAGAATGGTGGCTGGCAGAACATCTCTCCTGTAACTTTAGAGCCAGATCCTGATCCGAATAAAAACGACAGGTTCTTCATTAAAGTTGCCGTGAATCCCGCCAATTCAGATGATATCATTGTAGGTACCCGCGGTACCTGGCAAAAGGACCCTTATTATATTTCAAGGCAGGGCGGTGCGCCTGGCTCCTACTCACCGGGACAGATCAGTCGTGATAATTCGGAAGCGCCGCATTCAAAAAATGATGGTTTGCCGTTCAACGCCCCGGGCCATAATTCCTATGGCTTCCACTGGGATCCTTTTTATCCCAATCGTGTATGGATCAACGATATGCTGGACATACTTTCCACAGATAATATCTTTGCAACACCTGCCAACTGGAAGATACGCGTGGTAGGTCTGGAAGAGATCATGGTAACAGGTCCGCTCGTAGCTCCTCCCAGTGGTAAGAACCAACTGTTATCCGTTACCGCAGATGTTGGAGGTGCTCACCACCGTTCCCTTACGGAGCCATTGAACCAGGGTAACGTTGCCAATACTGCTTTGTTCACCAATATCTTCAACGCCTTTAACATGACGGGCGTAGCCTTCCAGTACAACGATCCTGAGTTTGTTGTGCGCGTTGGCTGCGACGGCCCGGCCACTAACGAAGTGAGTTATTCGCGTGCAGGTTACTCCACCAATGGCGGAGATACTTATACCCTCTTCCCACAATCACCCGGCATACGCGGGCGTGTAGCCGTGTCTGCTAACCGCAGGAATATACTATGGCTTACACAAATGGATGGTAACAGTCCCGGTAACGTGTACTGGTCAGAAAACCTGGGTACCAGTTGGCAAAAGTCCACCGGCGTTTCCGCCGGCATCTTACCTGCGGGCCCGCAGTGGAACCTGTATCCCGGACAAAATCAT
The DNA here is from genome assembly GCF_009647655.1 of Chitinophaga sp. SYP-B3965. Lineage (GTDB taxonomy): Bacteria > Bacteroidota > Bacteroidia > Chitinophagales > Chitinophagaceae > Chitinophaga. Next base: position 2,417,844 of record NZ_WJFD01000001.1, read on the forward strand.
CTTGCAGCGGATAAAGTGAATGGCGACTATTTCTATGTATGGGACCGCGGTTCGTTTTATGTAAGCTCCAATGGTGGGAAGGCATTCGTGAAAACAGACGCCGAAGGCCTCACGGCCAATGCAGGCAGTAACCCGAACGGTTCATCTTATGCCACCACTTCCAATGTTGAGGTAACACCCGGGAAAACCGGCGATGTGTGGATAGCTTTTCACAATGAAGCATATCCTCAATTCAGCGGACTCTTTCATACAACAGATACAGGCAGAACATTCAGCAAAGTAGGCGGTGAAAGTTTCAAGCCCAAATGGATAGCCGCCGCGATGTCCGACACAACGGTGAATGCGCACCTCGCTTTGTATGTGACCAGCCAGGCTATTCCTATCAATGGCATTAACTATGGCGCCTTCCGCTCAGACGATACCGGGCGTACCTGGCAGACCATTTTAGACAGGCTGCCGGGCGTTGCACCCAATATAACGGCAGACAATAAGGGAAGGATGTTTATTTCTGCTCACGGGAATGGCATCTTTTTTGGCAGCCCGGTATCGGGCCCCGTTCAGTCCGTGGACATTATCAATCCTGCATCAGATACACTGGTGAAAGGATATACTGTCAATCTGAATTTCAAACTCACACCCACCTATCCCACTAATCCGGCCATTACCTGGAGCTCTTCCGATACCACTATTGCAAAAGTGGACCCCTTCGGGAAAGTGAGTGGCATCAACAACGGTACTGCCACCATCACCCTTACATCGGTGGATGGCGGTAAAACGGATACACAACGCATTGTTGTGATCCCTCCGACCATCTCCACCGGCATTACGATAGATAGTGTTGTTTATGGCACCATCAATACACCCAAGCAGCTCAGTTTCACTATTGTGCCTGCCAACACCACCAACAAAACCCTTACCTGGTCTGTGGCAGACGGTACCGTTGCGAGCGTGGATGCCAACGGTGTAGTGAGAGGTCTGAAACTGGATACCACCACCCTCATTGTTACCGCAGCAGACGGTGGCTTCTCCAAAACCGTGCAGTTGATCGTGAACACTATTGTGACAGCTATCAATGCAGGCACTAATGCGACTCCTTATCAGAATACCATCATTGGCCAGTATGTACCCGAAGGTGCGGCCAACACAGCCGGGCTCTGGCATGCCGGATACACGGGTAATAACAGCATCACTGCGACGGTGGACCTGAGCCAGGTAACGGAACCTGCACCCCGCGATGTATACAAATACATGCGCATCTCCAGGAATAACGTTACGCAGATGCGTTACTATCTGCGCAACCTGATCCCCAACGCCAACTATGCGGTACGCCTGCATTTCATAGAACCAAGCAATACAGAAAAGGCGAATCGCATCTTCAGTGTAAAGACCATCAGCGGCGACAGCCTGATCAACTTTAATCCTTACGCAGCGGCCGGCAATAAACTGAACACCGTTGTAACGCGCACCCTTGAAGCGAAAGCAAATAGTTCAGGCGTGATAGAAGTATGGTTCTATCCCAAAGTTGCTGCAAACGATCCACACAGTGCTTCCATAGCAGCCCTTGAGGCGCGTATCATTCCGCTCCAGGGGATCAGTATCCATTCGGACAGCAGCAACCTCTACGTAAGCTATACGGACACCCTGAAGCTGACCACCACGCCGGTGAATGCTACCAACCGGAACATGGTATATACTTCTTCCAACCAGGCTGTTGCTACAGTAGACCTTAACGGCATAGTAACAGGAAGATCCGCGGGAACGGTTACGATCACTGCAACGTCTTCCGAAAGTGGCTTTACGGCTACCAAAAACTATAATGTCATTTATATTCCCGTTACATCTTTAACGCTGGATACTTCATCAGCCAATGTGTTTGTTGGATTAACAACCCAGCTGAATGCCACCATTGCTCCGGCGAAAGCCAGCAATAAAGGGGTGGTATGGACGTCTTCAGACACCCTGCTGGCTAAAGTAAACAGCAACGGCACCATCACCGGTATTAAACAAGGCGACGTTATCATAAAAGCCACATCGGCTGATAACCCGGCTATTTATGCGCAGGCCAATGTGCATGTGGCCAATGTATTAGCTACCAGCCTTACGCTGACTCCGTCCACTGCCATCATTGGGGCCGGCGATACGTTGCTGGTGAGATATGCTTTCTTACCTGCTAACACTTCCATCAAAACGATTACCTGGAGCAGCTCCGATGCAACAGTAGCTACCGTTGACACCGCTGGTATTATCACTGCCATTAAACAAGGCTCTGTTACCATCACTGCCAATACGCAAGATGCCTCAGGTATTTCAGCCACATTGCCGGTAACCGTTGTTCCGTTTGACTCATGCGGTGGAATACCCAACTATGGTTTCGAAAGTGACCTGATCAACTGGGAGACCTATAAAGCCGACTCGTTGTTCGTGGGCGCTGTGTACACAGTGAGCGGCAAAGGCCACTCCGGCGACAAAGCCGTAACATTGGGTTTCACTACGGTGAAAACCGGTTTGAACATGCAAGGTTCCATCCCTGTGAGAGGCGGCAGCGTGATTGTATTTACGCAATGGATCAAAGTAGAACCAGGTGCCGGCATTGAGGGTTATCCCTGGTGGGCAGGATATGGAATTGGATTTACTTCTGCAGGTTCCGGTATTTCCAGGGATGTGCATAATGTGGTTGCCTACCAGGGCAACTGGGCGCAGATAAGAGACACGCTTACTGTGCCTGACAGCGCCACCGGGCTCACCTACTGGACGGCTAAAATAGGCCCGGGTACTGTATGGCTGGATGATTTCTGCATAGAAGTTTTAAAGACAAACAAAAAGGCGATTTACGGAATAAACGCAGGTACTACAACAACTCCTGCCGGGCCATATGCCAATACCACCTTTGCACAATATGTTCCGGAAGGGCCTACCGGCACCGATAAACTATGGCATGCAGGTTATACGTGGGTACAAAAAGTGAATGCGCCTGTTGATCTCTCTTATGTAACCGATCCGGCTCCACCGCAGGTATATGAGTATATGCGTGTATTCAAAAGTAATGTTACCCAGATGCGTTATTACCTGCGGGACCTCACTCCCAATACGGTTTATGCTATCCGCCTGCACTTTGTTGAACCACAGGATGCGGAGAAAAACAAAAGGATCTTTAGCATAAAAGCCACCAATGGGCTGGACAGCCTTATAGACTTCAATGTGTACCAGGCTGCGGGCAACAGGTTGAACACTGCTGTGATAAAGACTATCAGGGCAACAGCCAACAGCGCAGGTTTGATAACTGTGACCTTCTATCCTAAAACAGGATTGTATGATCCTTATAGCGGATCAATTGCTGCCATAGAGGTGAGGACGCTGATGACAGCGGATTCCCTGGAAAGTTTGCAAAACGGGATTGCAGCGGTTGGGAATAAATTAAACGTTAGTCTGGATTTTTCAACGGAAGTATTTCCTAATCCTTCCAGTAGTGGATTTAATGTAAGAATGACTTCTTCATCTCAAGCAGCAGCAACGCTTATCATTGTTGATAATGCCGGCAGTGTTATTTATTCGAGGAGAATAAATGCCGGTACGTATTACCAGGTTGGGCAGGATCTGAAACCGGGGCTTTACTATATCAATGTTAGTCAAGGAGGGCAGAGCAAGACGATGAAGGTTGTGAAACAATAATGATGTTTTAAAGGGGGGCGGCTGAAAAGTAAAGGTTTTACTTTTTAGCCGCCCTTCGTTTATTTGGGGGAAATAAATTTATCAAACTCTATCTTTAACTTTCGGGGCTACACGTTCATGATCGTGTAGCCGGACTTTTAGAGATTAATTCCACCAATTCTTGTACAATGAATATTTATCAGCGTTTTTTTAAAGCAGGGGTATTATGTGTTTTGCCTGGCGCCATTTGGATCCTTTCCTCCGCTTATATGTTTAAAGCGCCTGCTCCTTCCCGTCAGGGCCCTAACATCCTCGTGTTTATTGCAGACGACTGGGGATATCCCTATGCCGGTATCTATGGCGACACAGTAGTTAAAACTCCTAATTTTGATAAACTGGCGAAAAGCGGCGCAGTGTTCACCAATGTTTTTACAACACCTTCCTGTTCTCCTTCCCGCGCTTCTTTATTAACCGGGCGGTGGCCGCATAATCTTGAACAAGGCGTTCATTTATGGGGGTTTATACCGGATAAGTTCCCTAATTATACGGCAAAGCTGGCTGAACAGGGCTATGAAGTAGGCTTATGCAGGAAAGGTTACGGACCCGGGGAGTATCAGCTGGGTGGGTATGCGAATAACCCTGCAGGGAAGGGTTACCGGGGCTTTAAAGAATTTTATGCAGCTAAGCCGAAAGACAAACCTTTCTGCTTTTGGTTTGGAAGTTTAGACCCTCATCGCCCTTACGAGAAAGGAAGCGGAGTTAGCGCCGGGAAAAGCCTTTCTTCGGTTAAAGTCCCTGCTTTTTTACCAGACAGACCTGAGGTCAGAAGCGATATTTTGGATTATCATGTTGAAATAGAGCGGTTTGACAGGGAAATGGGAGATATCATAAAGATGCTGGAAGCAGCGGGCGAATTAGACAACACCCTGATTGTGATAACCGGCGATAACGGAATGCCTTTCCCCCGGGCTAAAGCCAATTTATATGATGCCGGCACGCACGTTCCGCTTGCGATCATATGGCCAGGGAAGATTAAACCGGGACAGGTACTATCGGACCTTGTTGGGTTTAATGATCTGGCCCCGACCTTCCTGGAGGCCACTAATCAACCTCCTCAAACAGCTATGTCAGGAAAAAGCCTGCTGCCACTGGTAACGGGGAAAGTTAAGAGCCTGGGGCGTGATAAAATGTTCGTGGAAAGAGAAAGGCATGCACGTGTTCGGGAAGGTAATGTAGGTTACCCGGCCAGGGGCATCCGGACTAATGACTTTCTGTATATCAGGAACCTTCGCCCTGAGCGTTGGCCGGCCGGAGATCCTAAAATGGAGAGTGTGCAGTATGGTGATATTGACGACTCACCCTCTAAAACATACATTATGGAGCATAAGGATGAACCTGCCATAGCGCCCTTCTTCCAATTAGCATTTCAAAAAAGGCCCGCGGAAGAATTGTATGATCTTAAAAATGATCCCTGGCAACTGAAAAATGTTGCGCAGGATAAAAAATATGAAACGATCAGGGGGAAGTTAAGTGGCGAGTTAAATAACTGGATGGAAGCAACAAAAGATCCCCGTGTAAATGGTGGCGGCGATTACTTAGAACAGTATCCCTTTACTAAAGCTGTAAGTAAAATGGATTGAACAGGGATTAACTTCATTTCCAAAAAACAGCAAAGCCGCATAGATCCTGCGATCTATGCGGCTTTGCTGTTGGCGCAAATCTAAAGTCGCGAGGTTGTAGCCAAAAGGAATCTGGCCACCGGATCAGGAAAAGACACTGGTGGCCAGAATGGTAATTACTTCGATTTATCCGGAAACGCCGGAATCTTCGGCACCCCGGTTTTTCCACCTTGCGCCAGTTTCTCCAGCAGTACTTTTATACCCTGGGTCAGCTGTGCATCACTGCCTTTATATTCAGTATACGGATCATTCACCACTTCAATATCAGGATGAACGCCCTCTCCTTCTATGATGAACGAAGATCCATCTGCGGCGAAATGTGCGAACTCTGGTTTCCGCATATCACCACCATCAATAAATGGCAGCGAACCGCTGATCCCAACCACGCCACCCCAGGTACGCTGACCGATCAAAGGACCGATACCATAGAATTTAAACTGCCAGGGGAACAGATCACCATCGGAAGCGGAGTACTGATCTATCAGGCAGACTTTCGGACCTATATGTGCATCGGGTTTGATGGAAGCTGTTTTGTTGTTCCGCATGACGGTGCCCAGCCCTGGCTTCCGTAATAACCGCTCGATGATCATCGGTGATACATTGCCACCACCATTACCACGATCATCAATGATGAGCGCTTCTTTATCCAGTTGCGGATAGAAATAACGCGCGAATTGATTAAGCCCTGCTGGTCCCATGTCCGGGATGTGTACATAACCGATCCTGCCGCCGCTGGCTGCATTTACTTTAGCTATATTTTGCTGCACCCATTCATGATAGTAAAGAGAAGATTCGTCGGCAATGGGTTTCACCAAGAGCTTCCTTACGTTGGTAACCGATGGAGAAGCAGCCACTTCGATCTCTACAAACTGACCTGCTTTACCGGCCAGTGCTTCGTAAAGATTTTTGACAGACTTCATGGACGTGCCATTGATGGAGATGATATAATCGCCTGCTTTCACCTTCAATCCTGGTGCGCGCAACGGAGATACCAATGTTTTGTTCCAGCTTTCGCCGGACAGAATACTGTCTATACGATAGTACCCGCTTTTATCACGACTGAACCTTGCGCCCAGCAAGCCCATTTGAATGCGATTGATGGGAGGCCTGTCTCCGCTGTTAACATAAGCATGTCCAATATTCAGTTCTCCGATCAATTCACCGATCAGGTAAGTGAGGTCATCACGATGGTTAACATAAGGTAGCAGCGGTGCATATTTGTCGTGCATCGCTTTCCAGTTTACACCGTGCATATTTGGATCATAAAAATAATCCCTCATCTGCCGCCAGCTTTCATCATAGATCTGTTTCCATTCTGCTCTCAGATCTACCGTTATCTTCAATCCGCTCAGATCAATTTTATTGGTGGGTGTGATCTTTGATTTACCGAGGCTTTCAATAAAGAAATCATTGCCTGTGCGGAACAGGATCTTCTTTGCATCTGGTGTAACACTGTATCCGCCGAAGCTGCCGATCTCTGTTTCTTTCTGATCTGTGAGGCTGAAGAATTTGAATCCTCCTCCCCCGCGGCCGCCCACATAATAATAAACGCCCTCTTCTACAGGTACAAGGCCTCCGTAATTTCCGGGTGTTACAGGCAGGCTTTCAATACGGTCTGCCAGGCCTTCTTCATCCACTACCACTGCTCCTGTTTTTTTGCTGCTGGTGTCTGCTTTCATTCCCACTTCGTCATTCTTATCAGCGAATGGCGATTTATCACCAGCGCTGAGCCGGGCAAAATAGGGGCGCGACATATCTGTGTAGGCATGGTTCCATTCCGTATTGCTGTAGGTTGGATTGAAGTCGCGCTGCGACACGAAATACAACAGTTTTCCATCGGGGCTGAACTGCGGTCCGCCGCTGTCATACCAGGTATCTGTAACGGCGATGATTTTCTTTGTATCGATATTATAGAGTTTGATCACGCTGAACTCACGCGCTTTTCCGGGAACGGTAAATGCGATCCATTTACTGTCCGGCGCGAAGGTATACGAACCGAGTGTGCCGTCATCAGAATGCGCCACCAGTGTTCTGTTTTCCGAAACAACATCCACGATAAAAAGGTCCTGTGCCCGATTGCCGAACATCAGGTATTTACTGTCCGGGCTCCATACGGGATTGAACTTATAAGCACCGCCTCCTTTCGTTACTTGTTTGGCCGGTTGGGTTCCGCCCTGTTCCTGGATGTACAATTCATCCTCGCCTGAACGATCTGAGATATAACTGATCCATTTCCCATCGGGGCTCCAGCCAACATTGCGATCATGTGCGCTGCTGGATTGGGTGAGGTTACGTGTAACGCCGGACTTGGATGGAAGCGTAAATACATCGCCGCGTGCGCTGAAAACAGCTCGTTTGCCATCAGGAGAAAGATCTGTGCTATACACAAAATCAGCCGCGTCTACCTGTTTGGAACGGCCTGAGGCAAGATCTTCCGCGATGGTTATGTTCAGTTTCCTGGTTTGGTTATTAGTTAGATCGAGCAGATAAATATATCCACCATTCTCAAACACGATAGCCTGATCTCCTAAGGATGGAAATTTGACATCGAACTCTTTGAACGTGGTTACTTTCTGTGTTTGTTTTGTTTTGGTATCGTATACAAAGATGTTCGCGGTTCTGTCTCGTTCGCTCACGAAGTAGATCTTGTCGCCATGATACATCGGGAAAATGTCCTGTGCCGGGTTGTTAGTGATGTTTTCTGCTTTACCGGATGCGGGATCTACCAGCCAGATATCATCCGCCATGCCACCGCGATAATTCTTCCAGGTACGGAACTCCCGGAATGCGCGGTTCATGGCCATTTTGGAGCCATCGGCATTATAAGAGGTCCAGGAAGCAACGGTGAATGGCAATTCCTCGCTGAGGTCTCCGTTGAGTGGCGCCAGGTAGAGCTTCCCTTTGAATGCATTAAATGATGTACCGCGGCCTCGATAGATCACCTGCTTGTCGTCCGGCGTCCAACCCATTACGATATTGTTAGGGCCCATACGGTCTGCTATATCATCGCGGCCGAGGGTGGCTGTCCAGGTGATCCTTTTCGGTTCACCACCGGCAGCGGGTATGATGAAAACCTCCGTATTGCCGTCGTATTGGCCGGTGAAGGCAATTGTTTTACCATCGTGGCTGAAACGGGCAAACATTTCGTAGCCGGGATGGCTGGTAATACGCCTTGCCACGCCGCCTGTTGCCTGCACAGTATAGAGGTCTCCTGCATAGGTGAAGGTGACCTGGTTACCGTGAACGGCGGGGAAGCGGAGTAAGCGGGCGTTCTCTTGTGCTTTTAGGGTTAGGGTTGATCCTAGCAGAATGAGCGCTGTGAATAGTGTTTTCATTTTACGGTATTTATTTTTGAGAGGGAATTCCGACAAAAAAAGGAATGTTACCCGTGGCTACCTTATTCCTGCCATTACTCACATACAAAAACAACCTGTAAGCACCTGCTTTTTCAGGAGCTTTCAGGGTACACCCTTTTTGGTTGGCCGTTATCAGGCCTGGCATGGCTTGTGGCCTTGATTCACGGTCACCGCCATTCTTCAGATCCGTACTTTCGGGTAATAGTTCCCAACGGGAGGTAAGGCCCTGGCCCTTTATGTAAATATTCACCGGGTAGGTTTTGCCCGGTTGCAGGTAAATAAAATTAGTGGCACGTTTCCCATCCAGCGTTAATGAATCCAGATGAGGGGCACGATCATCCGGCCATTTGCCCGTCCACAGATATTGCATCACGTCTATTACTTCTGATTCTTCTCCCGCTTCCGTAAACAACCCATACCAGGTAGGTGTGCGTTCCTGCTTTTGCCCCCACAGGAACACATAGGATCCCAGGCAATTTTGGTCTACTTTGATCGACGCCTCATAACGTTTCCTGTAAACTTCCGCCTTTTCACTGCTGGTTTCCTCTATGGCTGCTTTCCAGGGGGTGATCGTACTTTCCCAATGACCAGTTGGGCCCCATTCAGTGACGATATACGCTTTTTTCCATCCGACATTTACTATCTGTTCCGGGACTTTCGCTAACCCACCATACACCTGTACAGCTAACAAGTCAAGATCCGGGCATCTCGCAATTACATTCTTTACTACTCCCGGGTTTACTCCCGCAAGCATGGTTGTAACAGGGTGATAAGGATCTTCCTGATGGATCATTTTAGCAATATCGTTTACAGCATCCCATACTTTAGGATTTTTGTAGTCGAGATTAAGTTCATTACCAATACCCCACATCAGCAAAGCCGGATGATTGCGGTATTTGATCACTTCCCTGCGAAGTTTTTCCAGTTGCTTACGAACCGCAACGGTATCATCATAGTTAAAGCCGTGCCTTTCCCGCGCTACATCCAATCCCATTGTTACCGTTAAACCAAGACTTTCCGCTTTAGCCAGATCCTGATCGCCATTATTGGAGCTCCAGGTACGCAGGGAGTTGCCGCCATACTTTGCCAGCCGGTCCAGATACCTGGTGCCACCTGCGCCCTTTATAAAATAAGGTTTGTTGTTCCTCATCAGCACAAAGCCGTTGTCCTTTTTCACAATTTCGACTTTTACGGGCTGGGCTTTCACTGACCATGCAACAGTCAATAGCAGGCATGTGGATGCGAATTTAAATAGTAGGGATCCTTTCATTAAACTAATGTACTATTTTTTGAATACCCTATTGCAAACTTTCCAACTGTCTAAACACAGGGATCAGGGCTTTTCCATTTTCGGTGAGATTGTATTCAATGTGCAGCGGTTTCTCCTTTATGATATTTTTTTGCAACAAGCCCCCTTCTTCTAACTCTCTCAGGGCCATGGACAATGTTTGTTTATTCGATCCTTCAATTTGCCGGAGTAAACTATTAAACCGCAAAGGACTATCCACAGCCAAACGAAAAATTTCGGGCTTCCATTTGCCAGACAGCAGCTTTAAAAGCGTTTGTGCAGGGCAGGTTTTATTATCCTCTATTACTTTTTTAGTAGTCATAAAAATCTGACTTATTGCAGATGCCAGCTGAGACGTTGACATTTGTGCAAAAATAACATTTTATGGCAACTAATCCTTTATTGTGTGATCCGGAAAGTGGTGTTTGCGGGATGCCGGCACTCCCTGCAGACAGCCTGCATATTAAATCAGAAAAAAAGCCCATTAAGATCGTTTACTATACTGACCCGATCTGTTCCTCCTGTTGGGGAATAGAGCCGCAGTTACGGAAACTTAAATTAGCATATGGTGATGTTATTGAAATAGAATACCGGATGGGCGGTTTGTTACCGGATTGGAGTTATAATAGTGGCGGTATTAGCAAACCCTCTGACGTTGCGCACCATTGGGATGAAGTGAGCCTTCATTACGATATGCCCATTATTGGCGATGTTTGGATAGAAGATCCCTTACCATCATCCTATCCCCCATCCATCGCTTTTAAAGCAGCACAAATGCAGGACAAGGAAAAAGCTATTTTATTTCTTCGAAAAATTAGAGAAATGGTTTTCCTGGAAAAGAAGAATATTACTAAATGGGAATACCTGGAATTAGCTGCTGGAAGTGTTGGATTGGATATGATTCAATTTAAAAAGGATTACGAAGGGAAGGCAAAGGAACTTTTTAACGAAGACTTGAAGTTGGGTAAGGAGCTGGGGGTTCGGGGGTTTCCTACAATGTTTTTCAGCGACGCATCAGGTAAGACGGAAATGGTTTATGGTTCTAAACCATATAGCGCTTATGAAGGTGCTGTGTTAAAACTTCTTCCTGAGGCAGTAAAAACTGAGTTTGATACAACCTGGGAGTATGTATTCTCTAAATATCATTCACTAACGGCAAAGGAATTTGCTGAATTGACAGGGATGGAAAGGAAGGAAAGTGAAAGGGTTTTGGACGAACTAACTGCAAACGGAAAGTTGGAAAAACTGACAACGAAGAATGGAGGAATCTGGCGGCAACATCCTTAACAGACTCCTTATCCCTGGTAATAAACTGGCGCTGGTAAAAACGGTAAAGATAGTGGCAGGGATCTTTCCGCTTGTAGCCCAAACGGCTTTTGTTGTAGCCGAAAAAAGTATATTTATGATTGCAGAACGGATTGGTGATTAAAATCAAATACCACATCATCTATCAATGCAGTGATGTTTTCACGTTTGACCTCATTATAATCTGTGGTCGAAATCGTTTCACCACTTCGCTTTGCCAGCATGCTACCTGTTTTCAATAACAATTTGTCCATCCAGCTCAGTTTTTTGAACTCCAGTTTCCCTGGTAAGAAGTAGTATTTAATTTTGCCGAGCATGTCCGGCGGAACATTGGCCTTATAATAGCCTTCCAGTTTTACTTTTTCGTTGGGTGGAGTACCTGCTACAATAAACAGGTATACTTTTTTATTGGCCATCAATACCCTGTTCTTTTCCAGCCACTCCCGCATTTGAAGTTTCCCGATATAAATGCTGCTTCCCAGGAGGAGGTAATCCGCTACGGCCAGTTGTTCCTTTGTTTCCTGGCCGGCTTTTAGAACGGCGAGGCCCAATGCATCTCCCAGCCATTCAGCATATTGCCTGGTAGCCCCGTATTTTCCTTTAAAAATGACAATGCCTTTCATCTTGCATGTTTTAAGGGTGAGTGATAAATAAAGGGATATTTATAGTCCGCAGGATACTTTCTGCATCACTGTGGCGAAAGAAACGGGACAAACCACTTCTGCCATAAGCTCCAAAAGTAACTATGCAGTCCTGCCTGCGCATCAGCAGTGTGAGGAATACAGTAGCCGGGGTCCCCGCCAATACAGTATATTTTACATGATCATAATGGTGTTCCATATATTCTTTCAGCCGTTTCTCCTGTGGCATCGTTTCTACCCCCTTTTCTGCCACATAGATCACTTTTACAGGAAGATGCCTCAGTTCGGGGAAAAGCTGGGTGAACTGTTTTATGGCATACATAGAAGAAAAGCTGCCATTATAAGCAAATAGCAGTTCTTTTACAGGAGTGATCATTTCCGGCAGTACTAATACCGGGCACTGGGCTTCCGCTAAAACATCTTTTACGAATTTTGGAGGATTGGTGTCACGCAAGGCAGCAAAGGACGTATTATTAGTTATCAATAAAAGATCAGCAAACCTGCTTTCTTCTATTACTTCTGCAACCGGTGAGCCCGTTGCCTCATGAAGGGTGATCTTAATTTCACTGTTGTCACAATTTCTATGGAAGCGCTCTACATTTTCTTTCCGCTGTTTCTCCCTCTCTTCCAGGATGCCATCATAGATCTCTTCATAACTAAATCCACCACCTTCAGGATAAGCATTGGCCAGGTATATATCCTGCCCTATAACATTCTCCAGGAAAATAGCTTTAAGATCTCCTTTGGTTTTCCCGGCTATATACCGGAAACTTTTGAGCTCTTCTTCGGAGAAGTGCGTGGCGTCAATAGCGGCAATTATCTTTTTCATGTTTATTGGAGTTTATACTGCTAAAATATAATGCTGTGCCCCGTTATACCATGACCACCCTCAAAGGATGTAATGATTGTCATCATTGTATCCGCTCCGCTTTCTTAATAGATTCAGTTATTATTTCACCTAAATCTTTTCAAAATGCGAGGCAATATATTTTCTCCTGAGTATTTGATCTCCAATGGAATAGCCGCAGTGTTGCTATTGCTTACCTTCACCCGGCCGGCAACAGCCAGGTCATTATTGTGTATCCTGTTTACCGGAGCGGCATTCTTTAATGGCATTGCCGCTTTTATGCATCCTGAATGGTATCTGTCTTATGCTGATATTGCAGCAATTCCTTCATACGAACGGATCATTAACGGAGCTTTCAGCAGGCATATCACGGCATACGTATTGACCATTGCGATAGGCCAATTGTCTATAGGGATTTTCATCGGTTCCAAGGGCTGGCTGCAAAAAACGGCCCTGGCAGGTGCTGTAGTATTTCTTCTGGCCATTAGCCCGTTGGGAGCGGGCGCCGCTTTCCCCTGTACAATTATTTTAGCGGCGGCTTGTGTGGTATTGTTGTTTAAGCATTCAAACGAAACATTGCCTGAAATATTTAACAGCAGAGTTTTAAAGCACCGCAGGCCCATTGGCTTAGCATATCCGCTTTAAAGGTTATTGGTATTGTATGTATATGGGCCGTGGGAATAGCCGTAATACTTCTTCCGGTTCCATCAGGTGTTTTCCCTCAGAAACATCATTTTTATAGAAGAGCTTGAACCCTGTGTACTCTACAGGCTGGCCGGCGATCCAGCCTTTATAGCTGTCGATCTTTTTAGCCGGGGAGCCAAAGCCATCCATATTCATAATGATCTGCACTTCCGGCTGTATTTTTATCGTTTTATAATTGGTGACCATACCCTGTGTGAACCGGTGAACAACCAATACCTTGGGCGGTAACTGGTATTGCTGAACCAGGCTGGCGAGATAATCAGATGCATAGTTGATATCGGCGGCATCAAAGGTGCCGACGGAGGTAGAGGGTACTTTCCCGTTCTTCATGGAATATTCAGGATCTATGCCCAAATGAACATAAGGAAGGCGCAGATATTTGTCCAACGCGGGGATTTCTTCCTGCAGAGTACCTAATCCCACCTGGATATCCAGGAATACGATGGCCTTTATACGCTGGGCCATCTGCAGTACTTTTTCAATTTCAGCATCCGGCATGCGCATCCTGTATTTACGGCTTGCACCGGGGCTGCTTTGTGCGGTAACAGCGATATAATGTAAGGCAGGCTGAACAGGGAATAAAGTATCCGCCTTTTCCCATTTGTTAACTTCTCCTGCAAGTTTTTCCAGCATTTCGTCCGGCGGAAGTTCTCCCAGGATGCCCATCCGGGAGGAATAGAGATTTCCATAATAAGCAACGATCCGCTTGTAAGGCAGGATTGCTCCGGGCAAGGGTCTCCCTGTTGGCACCTGCCATTTTTCGGTAGGTTTGTCATGTAGCAGATATTGGATCTGCCGTTTGTATTGATCTGCAGTATCCGGAACGGGAACCGCTATGGTATCTGCAATAGCTACTTTCCTTTCTTTTCCCACCCGGCGTGGGCTGATCTGGCTATTGTCTGGTAATGCGTTGCAGGAAATAAACAATAAACAGCAAGAGAGTAATAAGGTGATATTCATCGGGCAATGATTTAATTCCAATACAAGTATTCAGATGCGGTTGGCTATTAATGAAATAATGGACATGCGGAGTTTATGCGGCAGTTCATGCAGTATATCGCTCATTTCTCCTCCGGAAACATAGCGGAGCAGTACTTTGAAAACCGCAGCTATTGGCTGGTTAGCTGTAATCATGTTACCGAAGTCGTGTTCTGCAGGCAGGCCATCCAGGTGTAACACATCCAGTTTAAATTCTTCCCAGGTACTTGCTGTTTCCTTTTCGCAAAGTGTCCACCCATCCACATAAACGCCTTTAATCATCAAAGGAAGCTGTGAAATGAACTGGAGAGATTCTTCCGTGCTCAGGTAGTTCCTTAATGTATGCAACGTACTTCGCAAAACCCTTGCAGCACGCGATATATCCGTTCCGTCACCCAATTCTATGGCCAGTTCCTTCAGGAGTTGATTGCCCTTTATTGCGTGGTTATCGTAGTATCCAGACATTGTATTTTATTTATATGATAAAAGATAAGTGTTGTCAAAAATGCCGCTTCAGCACCTTGTGCTTAACCATACATTTAACCACCACCCGGCCATATTCATGAGAAAGTTTTTCAATCGATAAGGGATGAAAAGTGGTGGTTTGAACGGCATACAGCCTGGAGCCGCTGGCCACATCATAAAAACTGGTTTCCCAGGCGTATTTAATCCCTTCCTGGTAAAAGTCCGGTGCGTAAAGGCCAAAGTACATGGTGTTGTAATAGTCCGTCAACAGATGATAAAGACTGCCAGGCATTAAGAAACCTTCGGTTGTTTTGTTTAGCAGCACAATAGTCAGTACACCGTCTATCCCTTTTTCCCGGAATTGTTGTAAAGCATCCTTGTCCTCTGTTTTTGTGAATTGCATGGCATCAATGTTACCAAGAGATCTGATAGCATGGTATCCTAAACGTTGCAAATCTCCTGCCACATGTTCTTCCATTCTTTCCCGCATAACCGTATCAGGCATTAAACCTAATACCAGGATCGTCTTTCCCGTTTTTGCCGGTTGTGCGTCCGACCTCCAGTAACCGGTAATATTAGTTGAATAACAACTGCTCAGCAGTACAATTGGCAGCAATAAGAAGAAATAATGCTTCATAGTGATCTGTTTTGAAGTTCAGCATGAAGGTATTTCCCCTGGAACTGCTATAAAATGATGCTAATTGCCACCGGACAGATACCTATCAGGAAAAGGTCTGATAGCGATCATTGTAGTCGCTTTGATGATGGGCTAATTTCGTATCAGATTAAAAACCTGAAACATGAAAACGCAGAAATTTAACATCACGGTGCTGCGGGACGGGGAGCAGCAGATCTTCCCCGTTGAAGTTAAAATACAGGGTATTAGTGTCAGCGTTTGTGCTAACATCTATGGAAGGGAGGTTCATTTTGTGGCTGATGAACATAACGGCCTGCGGCCTGCGGCTGCGGAATGCAATCTTGATGCTGAATTACTTTACCAGGTGAGCAGGGCCATCCGGCAACAACGACCAGCTTAATCACCTTTAAATCTTTATAATTATGAAACTCAATATGAGCATTCTAGATAGGCTGGCCCGCCTTATTACGGCTTTAGTGATCGGGTTCCTGTATGTCGCAGGTATCATCTCCGGTACCTTTGGTGCAGTATTGTTTGGTATAGCCGTTGTTTTCCTCCTCACCAGCCTCCTGGGTGTTTGCCCTTTATACAGCTTATTTGGCTTTAGTACCTGCGACAACAAGCGTGATTAACTGGCTGATGAAGCTTTATGAAATATTCATTCTGCATTAACACTGTTCTGGTATCGATTATTGTTCTCCAAAATAAAGCCAGCTTTTTTAGCTGGCTTTTATTATTATATGATATTGTAACTAGCGATGTGTAATGAAAACAGGTTGAGCCATCAGGTCTATTACAGGGCCAGCGTGGCTGGGTGAGAGGAAATTGGATACCATACTCCGCCCAAACGCACCCATTACCACGAATGTTTTCTTTTGCTCAAGCAGGTATTCAACCAGGCGCATTTTTATATGCTGATCTTCCAGCACCACAATATCCGTGTCACTATAATGGGCCTGCAGCCATTCATTTAACTTATGATCATTTGCAGTGGCATTTTTACCGGGGGATGTTACATTAAGGATACATGCCTTCCTGTCTGACAGTTCAGGGAAGAGATAAGTGAATTGTTTAATGGCATATACGGAAGAAGCGCTGCCGTCAAAAGTAAAGATGATCTTATCTATACCATCAAAGGTGTAAGGTGCTATCACTACCGGGCATTCTGCTTCAGCAAACAGATCCTTTATAAAGGAAGAAGGTGCCATCTCTCTTTTGCGTATGAAAGAGGTTGCTACATCCACTATCATGAGGTCTGCGTAACGGCTTTCTGCAATTACTTCGTTAAGCGGCATGCCCACGTCCTCGTGTACGCCGTAATTGACGCCGCGGATCTCACAGGCATTTTTAAAAAGTGAGATATTGTCCACACAGTAGCTAGCTTTCACCTCCCCTACCGAAGCCCCGGGAATAGCAGAAGCGATGGCGGTTTCCCGGAGTTTTTCCGGTGTTCTCACTTCCGTCACCTCATTCTTCAGGAAAACACCGGTAAGTTTTGAATGGGTAAGATTGCAGAGGAAACAGGCAAAATCAAGATTTTGAATATCCAGTTTAACTGCGTCTGTTATATAGAGTATCTTTTCCATAAAAGGGTGTTTTAAATAGTTGCAAAGTCCTGCCATAAACAGGCAGGATTTTGCAGGTAACTAGTTAACGGAAATCTTCAAACTTTCTCCATTCGTTTTAGCATCTTCTTTCTTTTGCATTATTAGTTTCAGAACCCCTTCTTCATAAGTTGCTTCAATTTTGCTTTTATTTACCGTATCCGGCAAATTGAAACTGCGCGAGAAGCTGCTATAGTTGTATTCCTTCCGGCAGAATTTTTCTTCTTTCTTTTCGTTTTTTTCCTCCATCTCCGTGCTGATCGTAAGAACGTTGCCTTCCAGATCAATCTTAAAATCTTCCTTTTTCATACCAGGGGAAGCCATGGATAATATATAACTGTCTTTGTCCTCACTGATGTTAACAGCGGGTAAAGTCAATAAAGCCCACGAACGGCTACCAAACAGATCAGTCGTCCATTCTTTCCAGGGTTTGAAGAAATCATCAAATTCAGATGGCAAAAGGCTGCCAATCTTTGCTAATGTGTGAGATGACATAATAACCTCCTTTTTTAAATGTAAATGAATATGGAATAATCAATTTTCAATATCTAAATTAACCCCGTGTTCAGTATTGGAAAATGATGATAGACAAGGGATATAGTGATTATGGTCAGATGCTCCGGGGATCAGCCTGGTAACTGATAGCGGTCATTGCGCAGCACACTGGATTGAGGGAGATTTACTGAAAAAGCATCATGGAAAAGATCATATTAGTAGTATTTGGTGCAACACCGGCGCCCAATGCATTGGATTTTGCCTGTTACCTGTCTGGTATGGGGCGCTCCAGGCTTACGGGTTATTTCTTTGAAGACAATAAATTTGAAGATAAGCCGGTTATGAAAAGCGCCTTTGGTTTTCCTTATGTGGAAACGATCGTTGCCGGAGATATACCGGAAAGTATGGAGCAAAGAGCAAAAACAGCGCAGAATATGAAAGCCTTTATGGAGGCCTGCGAGGAAAAGGGAATACTGGCTACCGCATGTCGTAGCAAACGGTCCGACATCACTGCTATTATAGCTGAAAGCAGCTTTGCAGACCTTCTTATTATTGACGCAGCGGCCTCCTATGACAATGGACAGCAGGAGCCGCTATCTGACCTGGTAAAGGAAATACTGGCCTCAGCACAGTGTCCTGTTATTATCGCTCCTGTGGCACACCATGCTATAGAGGAAATTGTTTTTTGTTATGATGGCAGTCCTTCTTCCCTGTTTGCCATGAAACAGTTTGTATATCTTTTGCCGGATCCGGATGCTGTGAAGGCAACAGCAGTACAGGTAAATAAGTCTGAAGACATTCCGGAAGCGGAGAAGAAACGGGTAATGCAGTGGCTCAGCAGGCATTACAATTATGCAGATTTCATTGTATTAAAGGGGAACGGAGAAAATGAACTTTTAACTTATCTCCTCAAAAAGAAACACGCTATGGTTGTAATGGGCGCATACGGGAGAAATATGCTATCCCGCTTCTTCAGGCAAAGCCATGCAGACCTGTTGGTAAAGACACTTGCATATCCTCTTTTTATTACACATTACTAAAATTATTCAATATGGAAACAGATCTTCAGATACAAAAGAACGTTATGGACGAATTACAATGGGATCCTGTTCTGAATGCCTCAGAAATTGCTGTTACCGTAAAAGACGGCATCGTAACACTCAGCGGGTTCGTTAATTCATATAGCAGAAAGCTGGCGGCGGAGAATGCTGCTAAAAGGATAAAGAATGTGAGGGCCGTGGCAATAGACCTGGAAGTAAAAATGCCGGATGATGAAAAAAGAACAGATGCTGATATTGCGGCTGCCGTTTTGGAGGCCTTTAAATGGAACAGTTTTGTTCCCGAAGACGCCATGAAAGTATCAGTAGAAGATGGCTGGGTCACAATTGAAGGAGAAGTTGAATGGCAATTTCAACGCGAATCAGTATCCAGTGCCATTAAAAATCTTGTTGGTGTACATGGGATCAGGAATCTCCTGAAAGTAAAGCCTAAAGTAACTGCTATTATTATTAAGGATGTTGTCAAAAAAGCCCTGGAACGCAGTGCGGCAATTGAAGCCACCGGTGTTGACACGCTCATAGAAGGCGGCCGGATCGTTTTGAAAGGGAAAGTCCGTTCCTGGGCTGAATGGCGTGAAGTGGAAAAAGCGGTATGGGCCACTCCCGGAGTGCTGGAAGTAAAAAATGATCTGATTGTGGCGTCTTAATTTTTGGGAAGCCAGATGTCTTCTCCGGAAGGTACAATTTTCTTCTTCCGGAGAAGGGCTTTATATAGCTCAAACCAGGCTATACTCACAAACCCAACACCAAGGCAAAGCATAAATTCCGCTATGCTTAAACTGCCAAGTCCAAAGAGCCT
This sequence comes from Chitinophaga sp. SYP-B3965, assembly GCF_009647655.1. Lineage (GTDB taxonomy): Bacteria > Bacteroidota > Bacteroidia > Chitinophagales > Chitinophagaceae > Chitinophaga. Next base: position 2,437,349 of record NZ_WJFD01000001.1, read on the forward strand.
CTTCACCTGGGGTACCAGATTGATCAATGCCAGGAATACCAGGGAAATAAAAACAACATAGGGCGCCAGATTATTTTTATACCGGAAGGTGCGCACAATGGTTTCACTGAAAGAACGGTTGGTGAATGTGAGCAATATATTACTAAACAGCAGGGTATTGAATACCATTGTCCTGGTCATTTCAAGAGATGACTGTTGCATGAAATAATAATAAAGCCCCAGTGTACCCGCAGTGATCATCAAACCTTGCAGTAAAGTGATCAGCAGTTCATTCAAACGGAACAAACTCCCGGCGTTCCGCTGCTCCCGGGCATCTGTATTGGTGGCTTCCACCGGTTCTCTTTCAAAGAATATGGAACAGGTTGGCCCCATGATCAGTTCCAGGAAAATGATATGGATCGGCGTGAAAATAACCGGGTATTTCCAACCGGATAACATGGGAAGAATGGCGGTGAGGATGATCGGTATGTGGATGGAAATGATATAGCGCACCGCCTTTTTCAGGTTACTGTATATTTTCCGGCCCTGATGAATAGCCTCCGTAATTTTCCGAAGGTTATCATCGATGATCACAAGGTCCGCAGCCAACCGGGCTATTTCAGTTCCCCTTTTTCCCATGGCAATTCCTATATGTGCCGCTTTGAGCGCGGGGCCGTCATTTACCCCATCCCCGGTCATTCCGGTTATTTCACCATTTGCCTTAAGCGCATTGATCACTCTTAATTTCGCTTCAGGAAACATGCGGGCATACACCACTATCCGGTTGACGATATTTTGAAGCGCAGCATCATTAAGCGGCATTATTTCATCTCCTGTAATTGAATTGTGGTAATTGCGTATGCCAGTTTTTGCAGCAATATGCATAGCCGTTTCCAGGTGATCTCCGGTGATAAGCTTTATGGTAATACCGGCATCATAGATCTCTTTAATAGCAATACCTGCATCTGCTTTTGGCGGGTCATAAAGACTCAGGAAACCCTGAAATTGCCAGTTGAACTGGTCCTGCTTTTGCGGAAAAGGCTCGTTTTTATTTAAAACTGCAGCAGCGATGCCCAATACCCTGTATCCACCGGCAGTCATGCTCTTTATCTGTGCGAGCATTTTTTGGGTGGTTACGGGATCTAAGCCGCATATTTTTATGATCCTTTCCGGCGCTCCTTTCCCGGCTATGATAAATTCATTGGGTTCAGCATATACATGTGTCATCATCGGAGGGCGCCCTTCTAAAGGATATTCATGCACCATTTCAGGTATGATAGGATGTAATGGGGTTTGTTCTTCGTATGCCTGCAGGATAGCTTTTTCCATACTGTCAAAAGGCTGGTGCTCACTGGCCAGTGATGCGAAATGTAAGATCTGGCATTGGGCGGGCAGTGGTTGTTTTTCCAGATCTGTCAACTGGCCGCTGAGATGATCATAGATCATCATCACTTTCATGCTGTTTTCAGTAATAGTACCAGTCTTATCAAGGCAAAGGACACTCATGGCTCCCAGGTTTTCTATTACCTGCGGTTTACGGGAAATAATTCCGCGTTTAGACATATAATATGCGCCCAGTGCCATAAAGGAGGAGAAAGCTACGGGGATCTCCTCCGGAATAGCTGCCATTGCCAGTGTAAGCCCCAGTAATATACTGCCTGCCACATCATGAGTTTTTACCAGATTCATTACACAAATGATCACAAACCCTAATCCTCCGAATAATGCCAGCTTACCCACAGCCCGGTTTATCTGTTGCTGAAGCAGGGTTTCTGAAGTCTCCGGCTGGCCGATGGCCTTGCCTAGTTTACCTAACGCAGTTTGATTGCCAATAGCCGTTACTTTTATAATGCATTTTCCGGTATCAATAGTAGTGCCCTGGAAAATCACTGCATCTGCATCTTTAATAACCGGCAATGCTTCTCCGGTCATAATGGATTCATTTATGGTAAGATCATTGGCGGAGAGGACAGATCCATCTGCAGGTATCTGGTCCCCTTCACTCAACAGTACAACATCACCGGGTACAAGCTCCTCAGTAGCTATCTGTTTTTCCTTTTCATCCCGGATCACAGTTGCCTTTGGCGCTGTATATTGGCGGAGTGCAGCGAGTGCACGGTTGCTTTTCATTTCCTGGTACATGGAAATGGCTACTATCAGCATCATGGCGCCAAGCATCATCAGCCCTTCCGTAACATTTCCCAGGAGAAAATAGAGTAAGCAGGCAACAAGTAAAAGCAGGAACATGGGTTCCTTTATTATGCCGGTCAGAAACACAGGTAACACGCCGCGTTTCCGCACCTGGAAAATATTTTTACCGAACTGCTTTTGCAGCAGTGGAATATCGGCCTCCTGAAGACCTTTATATTTTACAGGGGTTGTACTTTTTGTTTCTTTCATAAACTCATTTATCAATCTTCTTCTACCCTTTCTTCCGGGAACTGGAATATTTCCTTTTCAGCACGCTTCCCCGATTCATTCAATTGCTGCAGGGTCCAGCTGTCCGTTTGTGTGGTGGCAAGCCACAGGCCCCCGGAACGGCGTAATACCTGTACGTTCAGCCCTATTATATGCCGGAAATCGTATTCCACTTCGGCAGCAGTACGGGAACCGTCAATATCCACCCATCCAAAAGGATGCATTATCCTGATATCATCAATAGCGGTCTCAGGTGGCAATTTTTCTCCGGGAGGGGACGCTTCGCCCGGTTCATGAGGCTGGCGGTAAAATTCCAGCGCAAGGAATGGATATACATCCCTGAACTCAAGCTGTATACCGGCTATTGTTGCGTCTTCGCTGATATAAATTTCCATAAGAAAGATTTTAAGCTGGTACAATTCTACGTTTGTTACACCTGCACGGCAATGAGTGATATCAGTCAGATCTGTGACAGTCGTCATTCATCAGCGGGCAAAACTGGCGGAACTTGACCTAAATTTTACGGGCATGTATACATCTTCTATCGGGCGGGAAACAACACCAGTCAGTAAAGGATTTCCGGATCAGGAAGAGAAATATTTCCTTGAAGGGCCCCGCTCAAGAGCCAGGGAATTTTTCTTTGTTGTAAATATACTGCTGGAATTTATACGGGGCTTCAGGGTGTTCCACTTTGTAGGGCCCTGCATCGCCGTATTTGGTTCGGCAAGAGCACAACCAGGATCTCCCTATTATGAATCTGCCAGGAAAATGGGTGCAGGCATCGCAAAACTGGGGTTTGCCGTTATGACCGGCGGCGGACCAGGCATCATGGAGGCTGCCAACAGGGGTGCCAAAGAAGCCGGGGGAAGATCTGTAGGTTGTAACATTCTTCTGCCCAAAGAGCAACACCCCAATGTTTGGCTGGACAGCTATTTTAGCTGCCGGTATTTCTTTGTGCGGAAGGTGCTTATGTTTAAATACTCCTATGGATTTGTCATTATGCCTGGAGGAATAGGTACACTTGATGAGTTTTTTGAAGCCCTTACCCTGATTCAAACGCATAAAATCCTTAACTTCCCTGTTGTTCTGATGGATAAAAGGTTCTGGGAACCTATAATGCCCTTATTTCACAAGATGTTAGAAGAATATATGGTGGAACCGGAGGTATTAAAATATATGCTGTTTACTGATTCTCATGATGAGGCACTTTCTCATATAAAACAGTTTGCTATAACCAATTATCGTATCAAGCGTAAAAAGATATTTAAAAAATTCCTCTTATTAGGAGAATCATAAATTCACTACCACTGATCCCTGAAAAATCATGAACTTACCACTGATCAACCTGGACATCAATTTTCAGCTATCCATCTTTTCGGCAATTATGCAGCGGGTGCCAGGGCTGGTGGCGGTGAAAGAGGTAGAAAGCGGCAAGTTGCTCTATATCAACGAAACCGGCATGGATATGCTGGGATCTGACGATTATGCCATTTTGGAAGAACTGTTGCGCCAGCAGCACCTGGGAGCAACAAATACCAAACAAACACCAGTTGATACCAATCCGGAGGAAAGGCAATGGTATAATCATGCGGGCAAAGCATTCTCCGGTCTTTATGAGGAGATCAGATTAAAACATGCCAATAAGGATTATTGTTTCATCCGGATCTCCAACCTTCTTTCAGACAGGCTGCATCAACAGCGGATCAATAAAGAACTCCAGCGGTTTGGTGCCCTGTTCGATTATGCCAGCATCGGCATCCTGGTTACCAATAAGGAAGGGCAGATCGTTTTGATCAATGATTTTGCATTAGAACAGTTTGGATATGAACGGGAGGAATTGCTGATGCAGAAGATAGAGATCCTTACACCTCCACGTATTCATCACAGGCACGTAGGGCATCGTGAGCGTTATAACGACAATCCGCAGAGCCGGCCAATGGGTATAGGTTTGGATCTGTTTGCCGTAAAAAAGGACGGTACAGAATTCCCGGTAGAAATAAGCCTAAGTTATTATCAGAATGAGGAGGGCGCTTTCGTGATCGCTTATGTAAATAATATTACAGAAAGGAAGAAATCGGAAGAGAAGATTGAAAAGCTGAATAATGAACTGGAACAAATGGTGGAAGAGCGTACCCAACAGCTCAGAAATGCCCTGGAAGAACTGGAAGCTTCCAAAGCGGAACTGACCGTGGCTTTTGACAAAGAAAGGGAACTCAGCGAGTTGAAGTCCCGTTTTGTTTCTATGGCCTCTCATGAATTCCGTACACCGCTAAGTACCATCCTTTCATCTGTTTTTCTGTTGAAACAATATGAAGGAGAAGATGACCAACCCAAGCGGAATAAGCATATCCAGCGTATTGTAAACTCGGTGACACTGCTCACGGATATATTAAACGACTTTTTATCTGTCGGAAAGATCGAAGAAGGTAAGATACAGATCCGAAATAGTAATTTTGATGTACGGGAGCATGTAGGAAACGTGATACAGGAAATGCAGGGTGTTATAAAGGCGAGCCAGGATATTGCATATCAGCATGCCGGAAGACCGGAAGTTTTTTTGGATCCTTCTTTACTGAAGCATATTGTGATGAACCTTTTAGGCAACGCCATCAAGTTCTCCAATGATGATGGCGTTATTTCCATTTATACAGCATCCGAAAAGGAACAATTTAAACTGGTTGTAAAGGATAATGGCATAGGCATGTCCCAGGAAGACCAGCAGCATCTGTTTGAAAGGTTTTATCGCGGTGCCAATGTAAGCAATATACAGGGTACCGGCTTAGGATTGAGCATTGTCAGCAAATATGCAGAGTTAATGAACGGACAGATATCCTGCGAAAGCGAGTTAGAAAAAGGCACAACATTCACCATTATATTTACATTAGATAATCAAACTGATAACTTTAATCATGAAGTCAATCCTGTTAATTGAAGACAATCCTGATATCCTGGATAATACTGCGGAGATACTTAACCTGGCAGGTTATAAAGTATATACAGCAGGAAATGGTAAGATTGGGGTAGAGCAGGCCATTGAGCATAAACCGGACCTGGTGGTATGTGACATTATGATGCCTGTACTGGACGGTTTCGGTGTTCTGCACATGATGCAACGGAATGAGGAGCTGCAGGATATCCCTTTTATTTTCCTTACTGCCAAAACGGAACGGACGGATTTCAGAAAAGGAATGGAAATGGGGGCTGATGATTACATTACCAAACCATTCAGTGGCACAGACCTGCTGCATGCTATTGAGAGAAGGTTAAAAAAATCATCTCTTAAAAAGCAAACATTCCCATCCACCCCCCAGGGTTTGAATAAATTGTTGTATGAGGCAACGGGCAAAGAATCTTTAAGATTATTGGCTGAAGGCAGGAATACGGACAAGTTCAAGAAAAAGCAATTCATTTATACTGAAGGCAATCATCCCGGAAGGCTTTATTTTATACTAAAGGGGAAAATAAAGACTTTTAAAAGAAATGATGATGGTAAAGAATTAGTAGTTGATCTGTATAATGAGGGAGATTTCCTGGGTTATATCGCTTTATTGGAGGGAACTGTATACAGAGAAACGGCTGAAGCCATGGATGAATGTGAGATAGCTATTATTCCAAGAGATGAATTTGAAGATCTGCTTCATAATAACCGTGATGTTGCTACTCAGTTCATTCGTATGATGGCGGGAAATATTGCCGCAAAGGAACAACAATTACTTGGCCTGGCTTACAATTCCCTTCGTAAGAAGGTAGCCGAAGCGCTGATCAACCTGTATAGAAAATACAATAAATCCGGATCGGAATTCCTTATAGATATCAGCCGTGACAACCTGGCCGCCATTGCCGGCACCGCAACGGAATCCCTTATTCGTACGCTTGGTGATTTCCGGGAGGAAAAACTGATTGAAATTAAGGACGGCTGCATCATTATACTTAATGAAAAGAAACTGTCAAATCTGCTGTATTAGCCTGTATTATCTATCAAAAAATTATTAAAATCACCGGCTACTTTTCCAAATTTCTCCCGGAGGATGATCATTTTTACTTCCAGCCTCCGTTGATAATCTCTTATGTTTTTCAATTGTTGAATACTGGATTGGCCGGGGTTCTGAAGTAAGTGCAATTGCTCCCTTACCTCATGCCTTAGCAGGTTTAGCTGTTCATCCATTTTAAGGAACATGTTCTGAAAATATTCTGATCTTTCTATCTGATCCTTATAAATATTATTCGCAAGTAAATTTGCGAGAATAATTTTAAAGTGAATATTCTCACTTTCCAGATCCTTTATTTCCTGTTTCCACATTTCATTTTCTGTTATGGAAGTAACGAGGTTGGCAGTTCTCATTCTATCTAATATTTACCTGCAAAATAAATCGGTTAAAATGTCTATATAATGACCGTGCTCAATGATGTAACTGACCACCGTCAGTGTTTATTTATTATGCGCTATAAAAAGCGGCAATTTCAACTTTTCCATCAGCACATCGGCCATGCTTGTGCGGAACCAGCGGGAAACCATGCCCCTTTGGTATGCGCCCAGGACCACTAATGTATTAGCCGGTTGCAGGTGCAGGTGATGCACAATTTTATTTTCCGGCTGTCCCTGCATTACTTTATATATAGTGTCAGGGAAAATCCATTTCATATATTCCCTCATTAAGTGGTTATCAGCCAGGTGATTCCCTGTTTCCTCCTCATTTATGGACAATACTTCCACTTGCATTGTTTTTAACCAGGGAAGCAGGTAACCGGCCATTTTGATAGCATAAACGGAAGACGGTTCTCCGTCATATAAGAGCACCGCTTTTTGAATGTCTGTGTATTCTGCCGGTGTGACCAGTACAGGACATTGCACTTCTGCCAGCAGATCCCTGATAAATCTTGTAGGCAGGGATTCCTTATCCTGTATAAAGGTTTCATGGACACCCACAACCAGTAGATCCGCATAAATGCTCTCATGCAGAACATCCTGTATGGCTACGTTTTTATCATGATGTACATTGCAGGTAAGCCCTGCTTTCTGACAGGCCGATTCAAAATGGCTTCCTGCCTTATCCCGCTTGATTTTATCGCGCATCTCAAAATCCGCTATTTCTTCTGCCGTGGCGCCCTCCCGGATCATCTTATACACATCAAAGCTATTATAAGTAAAGTCGTCCAGGAAAAGGCCTGTAATATGGGCCCCGTCGCGCTCTGCCAATGTGATCGTATACTGCAAAGTGCTTTCGGAGAAACGCAAACCATCAAAAACGGCAATAATCTTTTTCATACTTTAATTTTGCTAAAGGTATGATGGGCAGCAACTTCAGTTTATGACAGCGGTTATTAAGGCGCATGATTGAGGTCACTCCCGTATCAACCTAACATCTTCCTCTCTGCAACTGACCAACATCATCTCCTGGTGCAACCATCATCATCGTTCCCCGATCGCTGTTTTTGTTCCTTTGTATCAAATAAAATCGTTCACCATGTTACCTAAGACCATGAAAGCTGCCGTTGTGCGTGAATTCGGCAAACCTTTGCAAATAGAAGAAATGCCCGTGAAAACACCGGGTGAGAATCAGATCCTGGTTAAAGTGATCACCTGCGGTGTATGCCACACTGACCTGCATGCCGCGGAAGGTGACTGGCCGGTAAAACCCAGGCTACCACTGATCCCGGGGCACGAAGCCATTGGTTATGTTGCCGCTCTGGGGCGTAATGTAAAGGATATAAAGGAAGGAGACATTGTAGGTGTTCCCTGGTTATTCAGCGCATGTGGATGCTGTGAACATTGTATCACGGGCTGGGAAACACTCTGTGAAACGCAGCAGAACGGCGGCTACAGCGTGGATGGCGGTTATGCAGAATACGTTGTGGCCGATGCCAGGTATGTAGCGCGCTTCCCTCCCAAAATAAACTTCCTCGAAGTAGCGCCTATCATCTGCGCCGGCGTTACCGTATATAAAGGATTGAAAGAAACCGATACGAAACCTGGTGAATGGGTAGCCATATCAGGCATTGGCGGCCTGGGACACCTGGCTGTACAATATGCCAAAGCCATGGGCCTTCATGTTGCGGCTATAGATGTAGCAGATGATAAGCTGGAACTGGCGAAAGAACTGGGTGCAGATATTACCGTGAATGCGAAAAAAGAGGATCCGGGTACTTTCCTGAAAAAACTAACAGGCGGAATGCATGGTGTACTTGTAACCGCTGTATCACCCATCGCTTTTAAACAAGGCCTCTCCGCATTACGAAGAAAAGGTACGATCTCTCTCAACGGTCTGCCTCCCGGCAGTTTTGACCTGCCCATCTTCGAGACCGTACTGAACCGTTATACAGTGAGAGGTTCCATTGTAGGTACGCGCAAAGACATGCAGGAAGCCATCGCATTTGCCATAGAAGGAAAAGTAAAAGCCACCGTACATGCAGCAAAACTTGAAGACATTAACAGTGTTTTTGACAATATGAAGAAAGGGGAAATAGAGGGACGTATAGTACTCGATATAGCAATACCCAAGTAAAGCTTCAGCGGGTGCTGAACATGCCGTTCTGGTAACAGAGCGGCATTTTTATTATATGGCATCATACTGAAACATGACCGTGCTCATGATTCACCTCAACCTCAATCATGCATAACAATAACCCGCGTCATTTCACAGGCTTCATCGCGACAGTACTTTTGTTTTAAATAATTCATCCGATCACATCTAAAACAAAATATCATGAAACGGTTAATTACAAGCACAAAATTAAAAACAATGACCCTGTTGATTCTTATGCTGGCTTTAGTTACAGCGTCTTTTGCCCAGGTGAAATATCATGCAAAAGAAAATGTGAACCTGTCCGTAAGCGGGACTTCTTCTATGCACGACTGGGACATGAAATCTTCAAAAGGAGAAAGTAATGTTACATTCACGATGAACGCTGCAGGACAGATCACTGGCCTGTCTTCCCTGAGTTTCGTAACATTGGCCAAAGAGCTGAAAAGCGAACACAGCGCCATGGACAAAAATGCCTATAAAGCATTGAAAACAAGCCAGAGCCCCATCATCGCCTACAATCTTACGTCTGCTACTTTAGCGCCGGACGGTACCATAAAATGCCAGGGTAAGCTTACCATAGCGGGTGTAACTAAAGACGCCGACCTGGCTGCCACTTCCAGGATAAATCCAGACAAATCCATCACCATTAAAGGCAGTAAAAAGATCAGCATGCAGCAGTTCGATGTAGCTCCCCCCACCTTTATGATGGGAGCTGTTAAGACCGGAAACGACGTTACTATTTCCTTTGACATTACTTACACTAAACAATAAACCTTACTTATATGAAAACGACATTTATCCTCTTATCATTTCTTGTGCCCACTGCACTTTTTGCTCAGCAATGGCAGCCAAAGATCGCCAATCTTCGTCCTTACGATCAAACGGGCATCAACGTATTTGAAGATCCAAAAGACGCAACAGAATTCGACGGGCTGAAAGTGAAATTCGGTGCGGGCTTTACCCAACAGTTCCAGAACCTGAAACATACCAATAAAGATGCGCTGAACAATACCATCGGTTCCTTTGCCAACGGTGTTTCCACTCCTGGTAACAGGTTAAAAGTGATCACCCCGGGATTCCAGACCGCGCAGGCCAACCTTTTCATGGACGTGCAGCTGGCAGATGGTATCCGTTTGAACGTGACCAGTTACCTTTCTTCCAAACACCACAATGAAAACTGGATCAAAGGTGGTTACATCCAGTTCGACAAACTGCCATTTAAAGGCGAGTTCTGGGACGAGCTCATGAAGGTGACCACTATTAAGATCGGGCACTTTGAAGTGAACTACGGTGATGCGCACTTCCGCCGCAGCGATAACGGCCAGGCGCTCTACAATCCGTTTATGGAAAGCTATATCCTTGATGCATTTGCTACTGAAATAGGTGGTGAAGTATATGTAAGGAAAAATGGCCTGTTCGGCATGATCGGTTTGACCAACGGGATGATCAAAGGTAACGTAGATTCTCTCTACGCTGCATCCAACCCTGATGGCAAGCTGCACAAATCACCCTCCCTCCTGTTAAAAGCGGGTATAGACAAACAATTGACAGCGGATATGCGTGTAAGGTTAAGCGCTTCCTATTATGGAAACCAGAGCAGTGGCAGCAACACATTGTATGGTGGCGACCGTGGTGGTTCCAACTACCAATATGTAATGGAACTAAACTCCGCCAATCCCAGCAGCGCAACTGGTGCAGGAACCGGGCTGGCATTCTCCGGCCGCTTCAATCCAGGCTTCACGAAAAAGATCAACTCCGTGATGTTGAACGGCTTTGTAAAAGCAAGAGGTCTTGAACTCTTTGGTACATATGAAACTTCATCCGGCCGCAATGCCCGCGAAACTGCCACCAGGAATGCCAGCCAGTATGCCGCAGATGTAGTGTACCGTTTTGGCCCTGCAGAGAACCTGTTCATAGGCGCACGTTACAACGTACTTACCGCCACACTGGCTGATAACGCCACAGGTACCGGCGGTGGTGCCATCAAATACAACGGCAATGTAAAAGTGGATCGCGTTGCGGCCGCTGCCGGTTGGTTCCTTACCAGGAACGTGTTGTTGAAAGGTGAATATGTAATACAGAACTATAAAGATTTTCCCGTTGCCGATTCCCGCGCAGGCGGTCAATTTAAAGGTTACGTAATTGAAGCGGTAGTAGGATTCTGATCCATAAGGCCGGCTGCTCCTGCAGCCGGCTTTTAAACCCTCCTCATCATGAAAAGTATTCTCTTACTGGTATTACTAATAGCAACTACTTCATTTGTGCCACGGCGCGTTGCGAAAGAAAAATGGGTAGTACTGAAAGGCTGCACGCTCAAAATAGCTGGTAGCACCAATATAAATAAGTTCTCCTGCGAAGTGAAAGAATTCTCCAATCCGGATACACTGCAGCTTTGCAACATCGAAAAAGGCAGTCCTATTTCCTTTACAGGCAGCCTTGCTTTACCGATATTCAGCTTTGACTGTAATAACAACATGATGACGAGCGATCTCCGCAAAACTTTAAAAGCGAGTGAATTTCCTATGCTGAAGATCAGCTTCCTTTTGCTCAATAAATACCCTGACTTTACCGCCACACAGGAGCGTATAGATGGTACTGTTTGTATTGTGCTTGCAGGTGTGGCTAAAACGTTCATTGTGAATTACCGGATTTCCAGGGATGCTGGTAAGGTGATCCATCTTACAGGAAATCAAACCATCAAATTCTCGGACTTTGGCCTGGACCGGCCACAGAGAATAGGTGGTGCAGTGAAGGCGAAAGATAAGTTGGATGTGGAATTCAGGATTAATTTCAGGATGATATGATCTTTATTGGTGGGGATGGCAGAGGCTTCATAAACTCAAAAAATTGCCAAAAATCTAAAAAACCTTACATTTGACTTACCCCAGTTAACCACCACTAATAAAACTGATCGATTCATTCATGCATTACCTATTTCCTACTAAAATGCAGGACGAGTTTGTTGTTAGCGTCCAAAAACCACCCCACGCAGCATTATATATGATGCCTTGCGCTGCCGCCACTATTCAGGAAGGGGCTTTTTGCAGTCTATTGATGCAGGAGATCAGAAGAGAAGAATTTTGCATCACCCTTCATATATTCCAGGCACACGAGCTTCCAGCGTTTAGGCTTTCGGTAGAGAAACCCTGTGCTGCCCTTATCTATGTACTGCAAGGCGAAGCGACCTATTCTCTTCCGGGCATCGGACGTATTGTTATCGAAGAAGGCTATTACTACCTGCTTTACTTTCCCACTGGTACGCATTCCCTGCAATTGGAAACGAATATTTGCATGATCGTTCAGATTGAACTAACCCCTTCCCTACTGAACAAACTGGCAGGTACTTATTATGGAATGTATGAAGCGCATAACAATGTTACTGAAAACGGAACAGGCGGTATTCTCCTGAATATAAGCTGGATGAATCCACGAGTTTGTGATACATTAAGCAAACTTATATATTGCAGGCTGGAAGAAGAAATGGGCGCTCTTTACCAGGAAACCAGAATGCGTGACCTTTTACTTTTATATGCTGAAGATGTGGCTGACAGGGATAAAAGGGAGCATGGCAATTTCAATTTTTCTTCCGCTGATATTAATGCCATTCTGGAAGCAGGAAATCAACAGATACAAAAAATAGATGAGACTGTTTATCTCAAGGATGTTGCCCGGAACGCTCATCTCCATCCTTTAAAATTCCACGCCGGTTTTAAAAAAGTATATGGTAAGAGCCATTCGAAAATGCTCGCTGAAGCAAGGATAGAAAAAGCGAAAAGTTTGTTGAAAGAAACTGACAAATCAGTTAAAGACATTGCTTACGAAACAGGATTCTGCAATGCGTCCTCTCTCATCAGGTTCTTCAAGCGCCATGAAGGTATCACTCCCCTTCAATATAGAAAATAAGCACCGGAGTACATGTACCTCCGGCGCTTAGCGAGCTTATAAGCTCAATTCCCGTGTAGTCACATTCCCAGGCAGATCACTTACCTGGACTTTGACATAGCCACTTGGCCCATCGGGATTGACAGCCGTGGTAGTGTAAGTCCAGAAGTCTTCACTTTCAGGGTGAGCCAATGCCATTCCGGATTCAATTTCATTTCCTGCGTTATTAAGGATGGATACCTGAACAGTTTTAACTTTGAAGTCATCTGTAGCTACGATGACGATTGGTTCGCCTGGTAATCCAGTGTAAGTAGTGATTTCCACTTCTATGATTTCCGGGGCCTTAAAGAAATCTACCATTGCTACATTAAAAGCGGATCTGCCTCCCCTGGCCTTAGCTGTATAAGCTACTTTTGTAGCGGGATCCGCACATGCTGCTTTTGCATAGCGAATTCCCTCTCTGAACTTAGTCCTGACGTCAATCTGATCAGTTGTTGGATTGTCCACTCTGGGCACGGGCGGCAGACTTATTACTGTATTACCGGCACGTTGCCTGAATACAAGCTCTTTACCTAAAGCGCCGCTTGCTCCGCGCATGATAGAGTTACGATTTTGCTTCATAAAAAATACAGTTTTAAAGGTTTGAAAAAATTGTTTCGAATAACTTTAAGTACTTATTGTTAACGTTGCAAAGATGAGACGCAGGAAATAAAAAGAATATACCACGCTTATGAAAAAGTATACCGGAAATAAGAAAGTGAATGGAACATGTGGTATTTTAACTATCATGGTTGAACGAACGTGAAGCGAACCTGAACCGAAGGAGAACCGAAGAAAGCCCCTTGGTGAGATTGGGTTAAAATTGTATTACTGTCATCCTCCCCTATTCCCACCAAAACTATCAAATCCTTCATTTTTTTATCGATTCTAACATAATCTTACAAAATCCGGCAAAAACGTCAGGTAGGTTTTTCCATGGAAAATTCCGGGGCTAGGTTTGCTATATCGGTACCGAATACACGGAATGCAGGAAAGACGTCGCTTGCTTTCTGTGTATAGCAAGGCAACAGAACTGGCCTTTGAAACAGTTCATTCTTCACAAAATTTTAAAAATCTTAATACAATGGCAAAATTAGTTGGTGACCTGAAATTCAGGGGCACAATAGGTGATATCACCTGCTGTAAAACGAAAGATGGTTTCATAGTCCGTAAGAAAAGAGAGCCTAAAGCTATCACGGATGACCGGACCAAAGAAAACATGCGGGAGTTTGCCCGCGCTATTAGCGGCGCATCAATGATCCGCAATACGTTTGCGGCCATAATCGGCGACATAAACGATTATTACTTTGGCCGCAGGCTGAACAGTCAAATGATAAAGGTGGTAAAGTCAGATGCCGTTAACCTGCGTGGATTCCGCAACATTTCTGAAGGCGGCATTGGGCTGCTACATGGTTTTGAATTGAATTCAGACAAAAGCCTCTGCAATGCGTTCAAAGGGCAATTTTTGGCTTCCATTGACCGGAGCTCTGGATTAATGAAAGTAGATTTCCCTACATTGATCACAGCTTCACTGATTTCAAAACCTGAAGGGGCAAGTCATTTCAGGCTGTGTATAACAGGAGCATCAATTGACTTTAATACAGGGAATCGCCTGGTGGAACAAAAAGAAGGAGAATATCTTCCGATCAGTAATGAAGGTCAAATTGTATCATCACTGGAAGTGCAATTGCTCCCGGGAAGTACCGCGTCCTTAATTCTTTCACTTGGTATTTGCTTCTACCAGGAAGTAAACGGGAAGTACCACCTCCTTGGTAATGGACATTACAATGCAGCGGCATTTGTAGCAGTTTCCAGATCTTAAGCAACAAATCATGGGAATAAAAGAACGGTTATTTAAAAGAACACCTCCATTCTTCCGTAAACTTCGTACCGCCGGCATCGTACTCATTGCTGCAGGTAGTACAATTGGCACCGTGAACGTTTCATTGCCCGGGATTGTAAAAGAGATCAGTGGTTACCTGATCGTAGCAGGCAGTGTAATGGTGGCAGTTAGCCAGGCGGTTGTGAAAGATGAAGAATAAGGAGTAAAGCGCCCCGGCCTGTCCGGGGCGTTTTTATAGTGAAAAAATTCATTTTTTGAAATGTATTATTTCCCTTATTTTTAAAATTCAGCCCCTATCCCACCGTCTAAGCAGCAATATTTTTTAATCAAAAACCCAATCAAATGAAAAATCTGTACAATGCAGAGTACAATGGTTTATTTACCAGGATCGACCTTATCCAGCCCCACCCCGAAGCTTTAAAAAGGGACATCATCAAAAAAGGCAGTATTGAAAAAATTCCAAAAAACAAATTCATTGTTAGCCCCGGGGACACAAACCGGTATTGCTACTTTATCATTGAAGGTTTTGTGAGACTCTATCGTGACCACGAAACAAAAAAACAAAAAGAAGTAACTACCTGGTTCCTACACACTGGTGACTTTATGATCCAACAGGACGGCTTTTACTTCGGTGAAAAGAGCCCAGAGTACCTTCAGGCAACTGAAGATACCGTCTGTATCAAACTACATTACGATGATCTGAGATCGTTATGCAAAAAGCACCCGATGTTTACAGACACCTATATCTACCTTACCCAGCTTTACTACTATCAGCTCACTCAGCGGGATGCCCTGAAAGCATACACAGCAAAAGAAAAATACCAGCATTTGTTGAAAAACCATCCTTATATCGTTCAGAAAGCACAGTCCTCGCATATTGCCTCTTATTTCGGTATATCCGAAACTTATTATAGCAAGATTAAGAACGGACGGTTGTAGTTGTCATTTGACAAAAAAACCCTGGGTTTTGAATTTCTTGTCATTTGACAAACCGTTCAATTCCCAGGGTTCGTATTTTTGTGTAATAAGATATCCGACAAGAAAAACTAAAACGTTGTTTAATGAAACCTCAATTCCAGGCAAACGCCTTACGTCCTAAAACCAAAGACTTCCGGAGATGAAACCCAAGCGGGGAGTAATCTTTATCTGTGACGTAATGAATCTACTCGGTTTAAAATACGGGGCAGCAAGGCTTCTTTTAATAAAGATAAAGGAAAGCCTGGACAAGAAGGACTCTCAGTTTATCACTATCAAAGAATTTTCCAAATATACAGGGATAGAAGAAGATATAGTTATAGAGTTTATGGTAGCCTAATTAATCCTCATTT
Source organism: Chitinophaga sp. SYP-B3965 (assembly GCF_009647655.1). Lineage (GTDB taxonomy): Bacteria > Bacteroidota > Bacteroidia > Chitinophagales > Chitinophagaceae > Chitinophaga. The sequence continues at coordinate 2,453,362 of NZ_WJFD01000001.1, forward strand.
TAAAACGAATTCATATGTCAAGAAATCTTTTTGAGAATTTTGAACAGATCATTCATATTGAGTTATTGGACAAGATAGAGGCTTCGCCCTACCCACCGGATGATTATTATACGGAAGTGACAGCCCTAATTTCTAAGGATGTAAAAAGCATCTTTAAGAAGATCATTTCGATCAAAGTGGACAACTCCACACGAAATAAAGCTGGATGGATAGTCCAGTCTTATCAAGAAAAGGTAGATGATCTAATGGGCACGTTAGGCATCTTCATGGACAAATTAGGCTTTACGATAAATGACTATGTTGTATCAGGCAGCTGGCAGGCCCTCATAATGGAAATATTAGAATTTTTGAAGGATACAATGAATTTATTGATATCCAGGCACTCCGATCTCTTTGATATCCACCTTGATATGTCTGATATTATGGAGGCGTTTTTTATAAAAGAAACCACCCAAAAGCTAAAGGAAGAATTAAACCAGCTTCAGGAAGGATCTGCTTGCTATGAAGTTTTTAAACAGCTCCTTGTGCCCCTGGAAGAGCCTATAGGTTGTTTTCATTATTGCCAACTCTTCTACTTCAGGGCATTGGGGCAAGATACCGCTAATATATTGCAGCAAGAAACGGAAGATGCAGTGCAAGCTGAGCAGATCAGGCAATTGCTCTGGAAGTTTAATTTTAATCATCCCGGATACGTTTCAATCATTTGGGAACAGTATATGGCACACCTGGGTGACAGCCAAGGGAAAGAGCGGGTAAAGAAATGTCTTGAGATTAAAAAGAAGGTTGTGTTAAACAAACCACTTAATGGCGCACACCTGTATTTCATGCAACCTTCCCTTGCGAAACAATCGGAATCCTGGCTGAATACAGAGCTTAATTGTACCAGGGCGCTGATGGCTGCTGAAGCAATCATAGCGGCTAACCCTTTTGCGGATTTTAAGTTAAAGACAAAGCTTAGTCTTAAACAATTTGCCGGACTAATACGCATATTCTATGAGAAGGGAATACTACATCATGAAGACAGGCGAGAGTTGATACGGTTCTTTGCAACCCATGTTGTTCCTTCCTCTGGAAAGGCGTTTACATTGGCGGCATTCACACGAAGTTACGATCAAAATAAAGATGGGGTGTTCCTTCAACAATTAATGGGTTTACTCGGGTTGAAAGGTATTTAGTATCAATCTCGTAAAGATCAATACGCTAAAATGTTTATACAGCAGCTTGTATTTCATCGTACTACAATTTCCATTTGCATTATGTGTTTCACGCTTATTAATCTGTTTATGCCCGATCAGTCTAAATGGGAAGAGCTATCAGCTTTTAATATATATCCCCTGGTTGAAGTCAGTACTTTTCAGAAATTGAGTGATGCTGACATCCAGAAGCTGCCATTTAAATCAGCAGATGTAAAAGAAGCCAAAAAACTTCTATCATCAGCAAGGATGCAATTTAGTCCAATACTCTGGAAAGGCATGGGCAGACTGGTAATTATAAAATTTAAGGATGGCAGTAGTCGAAAAATCCTTCTTACTACATACAGAAGTTCTTTTAGAGATGTTACAGGAAATAGAAACTATACGCTCGAAGGTAACGCTGCTGTCTGGAATTCGTTCATTTCAAAAAATAATCCGTAATGCGTTAAATATTTAATGGCTTTCAGAATTAAGAAATTGGCTTATCCAGGCTACTTGAGCATTATGGAGCAAGGTAAAAAAAGATATTTAAACAGTTTAAGACGCTGTTTAATTAAGACAGGTTTTTTCATATGGGTATTAGTTTTGGATGATAACAAACTGCCTGCTTCCGCAGGCAGTTTTTAATTTATAGTTTAACAACTATATCATAGTATACAATTAATTACAACGGCTGCGATTTTAATTGATTTAATAATTGTTTTGTATCATTAACTAAATCTTGAGGAATGTTTTCTGAAAGCTCATTTTCCGCTGGTTTTACTCCTTGAGCTTCATTCAGTGTTTCTACCTCCTTCTGATTTAACTTAAAAAAATCATAAGTAAAACGCCCTTTATCTGTGAGCGGTGTATACTTAATTATTTTCTTATCGTTTCTGGCAGTAAAGAAATATTCTATATTATCGAAATAGTTGTCAAGATTAGGGTGACTAAAAAAATACTGCCCGGCATTTTGTGGTTGGAGGTGAACTTGGTTAACGTCTAAAAGAAAATCTGTTCGTTCCCTTTTTATATTCATGTTACACCTTTTGCATGACACACTTAAATTGAATAATTCGAACATGAAAGCTCCAAAAATTGATTTTGGCAAAACATGTTCTATATCAATAACCATCATAAATTCAGCGGTAAAATCCGTTCTGCAATAACAGCATTGATCAGTTGTTAATCCTAAACAATAAAGCTTAATTTTTCTTTTTATATCCAACAAAGTTTCGTCATTCCATATATCACCTCCTCTTTTTACAGCTGCTTCAATCAAATGAATTTCTTCTGATGACAACACCATATATTAAACATTTTTTATCTTTCTACCCATTTCGATTATGCCGTCCAAGACCTCCTTCTGCTTATCGTCATAGGAATTGGAATTTAGTTCATTTATCGTTTTTTCAAATTCTATCAAAGTAATACCTCCGTCAGCTAATTCATTCATTTTCTGAACAACGAGTTCCGATAAATACCTGTTTTCTGGTGTAGTTACGTCAAAATAATCTTGATATATTTCTTCGACATTATTAGTTTCGTTCACCTGCAATTTAAATTCACCTTTAACACCTTTATATATCTGAATAGTTTTGGAAAGCAAATCCGCTCCATTAATAATAAGAGGTGAGTGTGTCGCGATTATTATCTTAGGCTGATAAAGATAAAATAGTTCGTTCATGTGTTTGACATATTCCATCTGCCATTTTGGATGCAAGCTATTTTCAGGTTCATCAATTAGAATTACTGAATCATATGAAATAATACTAGTTATAAATAAGAGGGTCGAAATCAAAGTAAGTTCACCTGAACTGGCACCATTTAAAGGTATTGTTTCCTTTTCTCTGTATAAAAAAAAGTCTACATAGCTGATCACTTTGTATTTTCGTAATTCGCTTTCGTATTTGAATAAGGTTAATAAATATGAATCTTTAATAGCTTGAAATGAGCGATCATCTACAATAATCCTAGCAGTAGAATATTGATACTGAAATTGGCGTTTGTAATTTTCAAGACAATAAGTAATTTCTTCTTTAATTTGTGGGCTAAGATCGCTTTGAGCGATTATATCTATGGCATTGTATTTCAGCCCCCGAAGTTTGAAACCAATCAATTTCCAATAACCTATATAAAAAAGTGTATTACCAATAGTGCCTAACCTTTTCATATCATCTCGGGCTACCATTGCAAGACATTGTATTAATGCCTTTCTTATAATGCTTTTCCCTTCAGATGCTTTTAAAGAAAAAAATCTTTTATTCTTAACTTTGAATTTGTCATGTATTGTATTAGCAATTGCAATAACCTGTGTGTATGAAGCGATGTATCTCTTTGCGATATCATCTTCTATACGTTTTTTAATCAATAATTCATTAGGTATTTGAAACATGCCAGTGAAAGACATAGAGCTTAGTTTAGGCTAAAATACTTCAATTTCGCAAAATACGTGTCCCTCAATAGAACCATTTTTTAGGTTAATTGCGATTACGAAGCCATTCATTGAAGACTTAGAGAAAAGTAATAAATTTCTAAATTGTATCTTACCTCCATATATATGATTATGTCATTATGATACATTAAAATAATTACACCGTTATAAATATTTGTGGGCCACAACCTTTCAATTTCAACTAACGATGCCTTAATTGATTAAGCCAAATACAGATTACCTACTTTAGGTGTATGCCCAGGTTGAAATTCCAGCCGAAACGCTTATGTTTGATCTAAGAATTTTTCCTTCATCCGTTTTCTCTGCAATTTGTTCAGAAAGGATTTCGGATTAAAGTGTTGATGCTTTGGGGCGCCCATAGATTTTTTTTATTTTTTTACAAAATATCTTTTATTTATAACCGTTTATGTCGCAATAAAGGGTTTTTAAATTCTTCATTCATAAGCTTCAAGAAATCAAGAAATTTAAGGGTATGAGCAGTAACTGTTCCATTAAGATAGCTATGATAATCCTTTGAAACAGTCTTGCGGCTAAATTCTATTGGGCTATAAGGAAAGAGACGTGTTGATACAAGGAAGTCCAAATCATTTTTCAAAAATCCAGGATCAATTATTACAATTTTCAATTTTGAATTATGGCGAAGTGCCGTTTTTAGGCATTCGTTAATATGTTCATCGCCAAATGAGTATCCAATAATAAAAATGATATCTGCGAAACAGCAGTCTTTATCAAAAGCAAATTGCATTTGTTTAAAGGGGGTGATCATGCTTCTTTGAGCTTTCTGATACCCAGTTACAATATTTGTTATGGTAATGGTCCTACCTTTTTCTACCTAAAACGTTGCTGGCGTATCGTTCATAGGTAGGTGTGGGTAAGCAGTTAAGATCAATTCAGCGTTTGGTAGCTGGCGTCTATCCAAATCTAATACTCTCCAATCTATTGACCCATGAAGATTATAATGAATATTGCTTATATCGTCACTCAAAATTCTGGGTACATTCGCTCTTAAACGTTCGTTTAGATCAATATATTCACTACAGTTGAAACCGTCGAAAACTTCTATACCAATGCGACTTAATAACACTTTGAATATCTTTTCATAGTTTAACGTATAGAGTCGCAGTACGTTTTTACTGTACAAAGACTGCATCCATTCCGTAAAGAGAACGCTACATTCATCATCAGTTTTAATTGAGGAATGACCGCTTGTATGCCATGCATATTTCGAAATACGGTCACTGATAGCGCTTAAAAGAATAATTAGTAGATGCTGGTAAAAAAACTGAGCTGGAGTTTCAGATTGAAGTGAATAATGTGTATCCTCATATGGATCTCCTTCAGGAATTTCCAATTTATAACCATGTTCAGCTTTTCCCTTATCACTAGTAGAAAAATTCAGTAATTCCGCTTCGAAGTGAGGAATAGTAAAGCAGCTGATCAAGGAAGGTAATTTTTCCGTTCTTCCTGAATCGAGATAATTGAAACTACCATAATAAGTAATCAGCTCTTCGATTATATTTATAATCGTTTCGAAATTCACTTGATCCGATGTATAACCACAATCAAGGAGTGTTTCGTAAATAAATTTTGTAATTCGCTTCTTTTCCTTCCCCCTAGTGTAGAACCCAGAATCCAATATTAAATCTGTAAGTTCTTTCGTTGAAGGCGATCCCCAAGGAAAAGTCGCACCGGCACCGAAAAGAAACACAGCTTTTTGCTTGGTCATTCTGTTAATATTGGGTATTAGTTTACTCTATAATTAAGGTAATATATTGATTTCTGAGATACGAAAATATATTTCCTTTTGAAAACAATGTTTGAATACCTATTATCTTTTCTGAATTTGCTTATCAACAATTGACACTTTCAGGATATGGGTCATCATTCCCAGAAAGAGCTACTCCTTATTTTCGCCATATGACCAAATTAAGAATAGGTCGCCAACCCATCAATAAAATCACTATTTTGGTAACCATTTCAGAAAATTCACTTAATGTCAACTACAAAAACAACACAAATCTTCTATGCCTGGCAGTCTGATACAGATAAAGGCTGCAATTGGAAAGCAATTGAGTATGTCTTGGATCAAGTAAAGGCTGAATTGGAAGGAAAATATCAAAATCTACAAATTATCATTGATCAGGCAACCAGGTCTCTAACAGGTAGTCCAAATATATCTGATGCTATCTTCAACAAAATTGCCGGAGCGGACATTTTCGTATGTGACATCACCACCATTACCAACGGCAGTGGAGCAAAGCAACTTCCCAACCCCAATGTACTTATTGAGTTGGGATTTGCCATCGCCCATCTCGGATGGGATAGAATCGTGCTGCTCTTTAATAAACAATTCGGCAATTTCCCTGATGATGTACCATTTGACATAAAAGGGCACCGAATCTCAGATTTTACCGTTCAAGATCACTCAGATAAAAACGGAAAAGGTCGATTAAAAGCCTTATTATCCAATGCAATTGAGGATATCATTAATGCTGACCCAAAACGACCAAATCAGATTACTAGCCCTAAATACATCAAAAGAAAGCATGATTTAACAACTATTCTTAAATTATTTTCCAATGTTCACTTGCCCTCTTTTGAATTGTTTCTTGTTGATGCGCCCAAACAGCTTAATAGTAAATCATTCCATTTTTGGGAAGGCTTTCATAGTATAGTCACCAGTGAAAGCTTCTTCCTATATGATAAAAAACTCTTAGATTTTGTAAATAAGATACACTGCCACTGGGAAAAATCACTCGCATACAGCCAGCATTATCGAGATGGTACGGGGGAGGGAATGCTAATTTTTGGTCAATCAATTAAAAACTGGGGCCCTGCTAAAACCCAAGAGCAAAAATTAAATTATCAGGAAGCATACGAAAAAATGAAAGAACAGGAAGCGAAAGATCTTGAAGTGTTAGAAGCAAATATTGCTGAGTTACGTAAAGTATATAGAGATTTTATTTACTACATACGTGAAGATTACTTGGAAATAGATTTTGAAGTAACGAACGAGGCAGCATGGAAAGATTTCAAACTTTATCACAGTGACTAAGTATTTAGGAACTAAAGCATGATTATCCAATCAATATCCTCTGAAAAATTGCATATTACTTGTTTCATCCACACAAGCCAGCACAGCATTCTCTGGCAAGCGCCTCTATCCTATCAACCCCTCAGGCAACATCAACAAAAATCCCATCCCCTTACTATAATCCAGTACATCATACTCCATGCCCAACACCCGAATATTATCATAATAGGCCTGATGATGCTCATAATAATATTTTTCCGATTGCACAAACCAAGCCTTCTCCCCTAACTTTTCAGCCAGGAACCACTTTTCCAGCAGCCTCGCACTACGGCCATTACCATCATTCCAGGGGTGGATCTTTACAAACACGAGATGGATCATACTGACAAAAAAGAAAACTTCATCAATAGACAGATCGCTATTCAATAGTAAATGAATATCTGCGTAAAGCTTTTCCATTGCTTTATTCATTTCAATTGGGGGGAGTGCTTTGTATTCAATACAGTCATCTTTTGTGGTGATATACATACTTGTACTCCTGAACTTGCCCTGGTCAGTAACTGGAAGTAAGTGTTGGGTTAATAAAACATGCGCTTTAGTCAAACTATCCCGCTCCAGTTCCGTCTCCATTGCAAACTGATACGCTTGGTATAAATCGTCTATTTTACAGGTATAATTAGGTTGAAATTCAACACCGAAGCGCTTATATTTAATATAAGAATCCAGCTCTATGGTTTCTCCCTCAATCTTGCTGGAATATACGGAGGCTAGAGAGTTATAAAAGTTAAAATTGTCAGAAGAAATTTCGGCATCCTTCAGTTTGTTAAATGCATGGGATAGTGCAGGTGCTGTGATATGATGCTTATAGAGATCCAATAGACCAGAAGGTATTATTTGTAAGTCCATAATTTCACTAATTAGTTCTGGCTGATTCTCGGGCAGTGTTGTGCCAGGTGGTTAAATTGGTCCTGGATGATGTGATTGATTGTTTGGCGGTCAGATATGGGAATTTGATCGCTGTTTTTAAGGTAGTGGTTTAGGGTTGCTTCGTCCCAGCCACAGTCTGCGCAGATGCGGGTGAGGAAGACATCGGGGATGATGTTTAGAACTGAGAGGATTTTTGGGAGATTATGTATGGTTCTTTTTTGCATGGGACAATGGTTTGTTTTGATGTTAAAGCCTTTATAATTCTTACATGCAATATAGAGCATTTTCAGCGCTGTACCCATACTTGGGTACAGTTTATTTTACTAAATACCGGAAATTCCGGTCCGGTATGGGAAATACAAATGATAAATTTCTGGTTGAATTTGGCAAACGCCTGCAGAAGTTGCGGGAGGCTAAGGGGCTAAGCACCCGGGAGTTTGCTTATAAGGCGGATATTTCTCATAGTTCTGTTGGACGTTTAGAAGCCGGGCAGACTAACCCCTCTCTTACTACTTTGATAAAAATTGCTGAAGCTCTGGACGTTGATTTGAATACCTTAGGAAATTAATAGTGACTCTTTATTAAGATAGATAGCCTCCATTAGCTAAATTGACATTTACCAAATTAATTATAAAATGCAATTCGTTGTCTGACAAAATAAGCCAAAATCTGAAAATATACAGAAAGCTAAGAACTAGAGAACATATTATCGAAGATATGAGTATTAATCATATTCAACGGCATGTTCTATTGTGCGGTTTTTCACTGGAAAAGTTTGATTCTGATTATGGGTATGATTTATTTCTATTCACATACTCTTGTCTTGGTGAAATAGAAAGTGGTAGTATTAAAATTCAAATGAAGGCATCAGACCACATTCGTATAAATAAAAAAAAAGATTGTATCTTTTTTGATGTCTCAACAAGAGATTTAAGATTATGGCTCACCGAATACGACCCTGTCATATTGGTAATCTATGATGCAGCATCGGTTAAAGCATATTGGATTGACATACAAAGCTATTTCAAAACAATCAAGCTTACACGCACACACAAAAAGCAAAAAACATATCGTGTATATATTTCTAAGAAAAGTAGAGTGAACAGTCGTACTTTAAAACAGCTAGCTAAATTAAAGAATGACAGATATGATATAATTAATCCCTTTACTTAATTATCTTTTGATAGAAAATGACATATAAAAATTTGCTTCAAATACTTAAAACTATTGGCTTTATTAAAATAGCCACGATGGGAAGTCATGTTATGCTACAACACCCTAATTATCCACAACGTATAACTATCCCTCTTTCTTCAAGTAAGAAAGAGATACCAGCAGGTACACTCGCTGCTATTAAAAAGATAGTTATTGAAGCTGGCATCATAAGTAAGGAAGAACTAAATAAACAATTATTGATAAATTCACAGTAGTATGATATTAATAAAAAATACAGCTATGTTTATTAGTCACCAGATTAAAATCTTCAATTAGACCCAAGACAAAACCTATCATTTTTCCTAATCCCACGTTTATGCCCCATATATTATCTAAAATCACAATTACAAATTACAAGTCGATCATTAATCAGGAATTTGAACTTTCAGAGTTCACTCCTCTAATTGGATACAATAATGCTGGAAAAACAAATATTCTTACTGCGATTAAATGGTTATTAAGAAGAAGTAGCTTAGGACAGGAATGCTTTCATGACATAGCCAATCCAGTTATAGTTGAAGGAATTATTAATGGCATCGATGCTAATTTACTTCAAAATCTACCTCAGAATCATAGAAATGCTATTTCGACATTTATTGTAAATGAAACGCTTCATTTAAAGAGAATACAAAATCAACCCAACGAAAGCGCAACAAATATCAAACTACTTATTAGGGATCCGAATTCAACAAATCCAGCCACAGAATGGAGATCAAATCCTGCAGGAATTGATAATGCACTAAATGCATTATTTCCTGATCCTATACATATTGGGGCCATGGAAAATGCAGAAGAGGATGTAAGTAAATCAAAACAAGGAACAACCATTGGTAAATTACTTGCAGAAATTATTGAACCAATAGAAAATCAATATGGCGCTCAAGTACAACAAACTCTTCAGGGCTTAAAAGATTTACTTGAAGCAGATGGACAGGGAAGAGCACAAGAACTAGATGCATTTGACCTAGCTGTCAACCAGAAGATAGATACATTTTTCCCCAATGTAAATATTAGATTACATGTCCCTACACCTGAATTAAAGGATGTTTTCTCGAAAGGGACTATTAAAGTCTATGAGCACCAATCTCCCACAGGCAGAGATGTTTCCTCCCTAGGGCATGGTGCACAACGATCCATTCAAATGGCACTTGTTCAACATTTGTCTGAAATAAAAAGGAATAATCAGAATCCAGTAACAACAACCCTACTTTTAATTGATGAACCAGAACTTTACTTACATCCCCAGGCTATTGAAGTTGTTAGGAATGCTTTAAAGATACTTTCGACACAAGGATATCAAATAATTTTTTCGACACACTCAGCATTGATGCTAAATCAAGAAGATGTAGCAAATGCTATCCTTATTAGAAAAAATATTCCTTTAGGAACTTATAAGAGGCAAACCTTAAAAGCTGCAATTCCCCAAATAGAGCAAAATGCACCAAGTCAATTAGAATTGATGTTTTCATTAAGTAATGCATCAAATATCCTTTTCTCAGAAAGAGTAATCTTAACTGAAGGCAGAACGGAACAAAGAATATTCCCAAAGCTCATTGAAACCGTTTCTGGGAGAACCTTAGGATTACTAAAATATGCACTTGTTAAACAAGGCGGTGTTACTAATACTAGAAAATCAATGATGGTTTTAGATGCAATGGATTTACCAACAAAAGCGATAGTCGACCTCGACTATGTATTTAAAAATGCTGTGGGAGATGGGTTTCTTCAAGCAAATAACCCAGATTTATTAGCTATTAGAAATCATTTGGCACAAATCGCAGTTGCAAATAATATTACTCTTGGAAATGATAACTGGCCTACATCAAACCCAAATGTAAATGCAGCTAATGCATTTTCGATTTTAGCTGCTGAACAACAAATTTATCCTAATATTAATAATTTACATACCTTATTAGTTGGGCAAAATATTTGGTTCTGGAAAAGTGGAGCTATTGAAAACCACCTAGGTCTAACTGGAAAGACAGAGCAAATTTGGGCTGCATTTGTAAATCAAATTACACAGAATCAGTGGCAAACTGTGATAGCAGACCCAAATGGAATTCAAGATTGCGTAACGTGGCTTACGACTTAACAAAGAATACTCTTTAAATTTGATATAGCTCCAATATCTCATTCAAATACATAAAAATAACTGCTGCCAAAAAAATGAATAGACGTAATTTTTATATTTAGTTTAAAAAAGGATAAATAATATGCAACCTATAGAAGGAAAATTATTTTCGCCATTCCAGAAAAAAATCAGGAAAATTACTTGGAAGGAAGAATTTAATTATACCTATGAAAATGAAACAGTATGGGAAAGTTTTGATGCAACAGTTAATAAAATAAGGGCTAGTGATGGTTATCCAGTAACTACTTTTAGACAGCTGGTTGAAGAGATTGCCAATGTAACATTGAGCAATAAAAATCATGAGATGTACTATAGAGGTCAAACGAAAGATTATAAAAATAACCAAATTGCTTTTTATAAGGACAGGATACCGAAATCAATCATTTACCCCTCAATTTGTAGGCAGGAAAGGCATAAAGATGGGAAATTAAAACATTCCATAAAGAAATCACAAATTGATACCCGCTATGAACAGCTTTCTCAAATGATTGAGCTTATTGGAGGCCATAAAAATTATTTAAATGAATATTATTATTCTTTATTTCAACATTACGACATTTTGCCGACCCCACTTATAGATATAACACAATCCTTAAGAGTAGCTGCAACATTTGCTCTTAAAGATTCCTTAAAAGGTTATGTTTATGTATTAGGACTCCCTTATCCAAATCAAAGTATTTCTTACTTTTCCGACTTAGGTATTGTATTAATAAAGTTACAAAATGTTGTTCCTGTTGGAGCATTAAGGCCAAGATATCAAGAGGGCTATTTAGTAGGCAAATACCCAATAAGACCGTCTAAAACAAACGAAGACGATCTAGCGAATAGAATGGTTGCCAAATTTCTTGTCGACAACTCAGATGGTAAATTTTGGGACAAATATTTCCAACCTATGCCAGAGGAAATATTGTATCCAAAGAATGATAAAATTGAGGCTCAATTATTAAAAATAAAAGCTAAGTATTTGAAGAGACTATAAAACTTAAAGGGTGGGGCTAAACTCCTCATATTTCTCTTGGATCCGAATACGATATTTATAACGTCTCAATTATTCAAATAATATTATTCTGCAAATCCATACCATGAACATTTCACTGTTTTATTAATTAGTTCAGGTGTTACTGCATGCACCTTAAAACATTACATCATACACATCTTTAAGACTTGACGACTGGTATAATAAGGATATTGGAAGCATATATCAATTAATAGTTAAAATATTGGTTCTTTAATAAAATCGTTTGAAAAGTCTATCAGATTATCATAGTGAATCAATAAGGTCTTATAGTTCTGACTAAGTTTACGCTTCTGTCTATATGTTGTTTCATTAAAATCATTTCTTCTACCAGTTACAACACAATAATGAATTCTTGTTTTATCTAATCGCCTAAACTCTGTTGGCAATTCAATCATTTTTGACTTGATTGCTTCAAATAGCAACTCTAGTTTATCAAAATCTGAATCAATCCATGAATCCCAATCCTCAATTTGTTCAAGCCCTTTCCTAGCTGTACCTCCAAAGTATCCATCTGCTTTAGTAATACTGTTATAGATATTTTCAAGTTCAACAAAAACGAATTCATGGCCTCCAGAATTCTTACCAACTAATAAGTAATCAACTCTAAAATTGGGATAAAGCATTAATTCAGGAAAAACATATAGACTATGGTGCCCAAATCTATAGTTCCTTTTTAAAATTGACCCAATAATAAAATAAGCTTCATTATCCTTAATAAAGTTTAAAACATCTCTTTCTGTAGTTGTACCCAGATCAATAAGATTTTTGAACTCGTCTAGCTGAGTTTTTAATAACTCCAGACGCTTTCTTAAACCTATTGCATCAACGGAATTATTAGGAAATAAACTTTCATAATGTCTTACTGCTTCAGGATATTCATGAGAAAGGGAAAAACTCAAGACAGAGGGTGTCCCATCGGGCTTCTTTCTAACTTCTCTTTCCTTAATAATTTCCCAGGCCTGAAGTTCTTCTTCTGTTAGTACATTAAAGTCTCTAGAATACAATTTCATTACGCAAATAATTAATGGTCTTCAAATAAAATAAAGAGTGCTTTATTACTAAGGCTTACCTAATCAGAATTGGTCAAATTGGAGTTTGCAAAGTAGAGTTTCTTGCTGTAAAAACAAAAAGACCCACGCAAAGCGCAGGTCTTTAAAACTTCCAGTGATTCCGCTGGGACTCGAACCCAGGACCCATACATTAAAAGTGTATTGCTCTACCAACTGAGCTACAGAATCATTCCCTTCATTTTCAATTGGGAGTGCAAAGATATGTATTAAATTATTTTTCCCAAATATTTCACCAACTAAAATTCCTCACTGCCACAAACCCCGCTCCCCCATTACTTTCCAGACACAAAAAAAATCTTCCCCCGTAATCCCTCCGGTTGTTTAGCCCTATCATATATGTGCAGCGAATAATATTTACCAGCCACCCAATCGTCCACCATGTTATCGTAGAATGCACTGCCGGGGTTACCGCTCTGCCCACCGGGATAGATCCCGTAAGCCTTCGTTACAGGGCCTAATTCTACGATCATCCTCCAGGATGGCCCGTGTGTTTTCTTCGTAGCATTGAGGATATGTGTTCCTCCACCGGTGTTCAGATGCATCCGGCTCAACGCAGGCAGGCTGCGGGTGAGGTGACGGATATCTGTGCCGCGCCACTTGCCTATAGCCAGATTACCAGCAGCATCTAACACAGCCGCAGAATCCGCAGCAGCTTTAAATGATTGCAGCACAATGTCTGAGAGCGTTTCACGAATAGCAGGCGTATGCACGTTATCTACGAACCGCATGGAAGAATCTTTCAGTAACCAGTACACCGTAGTCCGCTGTAAAGGCACCTCCAGTGTTATACTGTCAATAGAAAGCTCATCCCCCCATATATCCTTCTGCAATTCATCTATCCACATATTAAAGATCGAAGCAGCCTTGCTATCAGGGTTCGCTTCCCCATCCCAGGCAGCAATAGTCTTATATTGCTCCTTCTCAGCTGCAGTCAACGCAACAGGATCAAGAAAACGCGCCAACAACGGAATAGCAGTCACAGCCAACAGATTCATATTATCGTTCTGCAACTTCATCATATCCTCCGGCGTAATAGCACTCATCTCCCGCAACCTTTCATTCGCACGTTTACCACGGAAGAGATCATACTCCCCCACCAAACGGTAAGGATACGTACTATCAGTAGGCCGCTGATTAGCAGAGCTTACAAAGCCCTGCGTTGGATTAAGGATATGCGGGTTCTCCGCCTGCGGAACATACCCCTGCCAGGCATAAGTACTATCAGACCCCGGCATCACAAATTTCCCCTGATCCTTCCAGCGTGCAGGATACTGCCCGTTATGCCAGATAGCAATATTCCCATCCTTACCGGCATAGATAAAGTTCTGTGCCGGGCAGGTATAATGTTTCAGTGCTTCGAGGTAATCATCATAGTTCTTAGCATGATTCAGGAGATTGAAAGTCCGCAGCTCATTAGATTCATCATGCGCCTTCCACCGCACAGCCAGAAAACCCTGTTTACCGGTAGAGTCCATGAAAGTATTATCATACATCACTGGCCCCCAAACCGTATAAGCCACGGTATCAATAAAGGAAGCCTGCCCCTTGATCTTAATTTCTTCCAAACGAATATCAGCTTTCCGGTAAGCCCCGTTAAAGAGATACTCAGAACGCCCATTACGGAAATCCATGCGGTAATAATCCAGCACATCCTCACTCCCATTCGTCACCGCCCAGCCCATATGATCATTGAAACCAATGATGATACCGGGAGCACCAGGCAATGAAGCACCATACGCATTGAAAGAAGGCGTATGCAATTGCATTTCATACCACAGAGAAGGAAGGCTCAGCCCAAGATGTGGGTCATTACAGAGAATTACAGCACCGGATTTAGTTTTACTGCCGGAAACCGCCCAGTTATTACTGCCATTATCAGGATCAGGTTTATCTTCTTTGAATTTAAAAAACTCACCCGTAGCCGCTAAAACACTGTCAGATGGTGCTACAGGAACGAAGGAAGGTGCAGGAAACACGGTCCCCTTAGGAATAATAGGATCAAGGGTATCAGAGAAATCAGGATACATCTGATCAAACTCAGCAGCACTAAAAAGTCGCCGCGCATTAGTTGCCTCCAGGTCTGTATTGTTATAAGCCAGGTCATAGCTCATATACTTCAATAACAAAGCCGTTTTAAGGTTATTCCAGGGCTCCGGTTTGTAACCGAGTAGCTTGTATTCCAAAGGAAGATCACGGTCACGCAAAGAAGCGATATAAGCATTTACGCCAGCGGTATAAGCATCCCCCTGCGCTTTAGAAACCGGGTCTTTGGAAATGGCAGCCACCGTTTTCTCCGCGGAGGAAACCATGCCCAGCCTGCGCTGACGACGGTCATAACTAAGCATATTAGGCCCCAGCACCTCGCATAAACGCCCCGCAGCCGCAAAGGTCTGCAGCTCCATCTGCCAGAGGCGATCCTTTGCGTGCAGGTAACCCTGCACGAAATAAACATCGTTCTCTTTTTCGGCAAACACATGGGGCACCATGCGCTCATCCAGCCAAACTTCTACCGGGCCGGACAGCTCAGAGAAAGCTAAGCCTACCTCTTTCTTAATGGAAGAACGCTCCGCCTGTTGCCAAAAACCATGCTGGGGGCTCAGGAGCATGCCAAATGCGGGCACACTGCCCCATCTATGATTCAACGCCCACACGAGCGCGATCGTAACAATTAAGGGTATAAATCTCATAACTGGAAAATAGTCTTACTTAGCGAGGGCCAGCGGCGCCGCTTTCGGCACGCATACCTCAATCATTTTACTCCGGATGTTTGAATACATGTCGAAGGTCTTCTTTAATAAGGAATATAATTCCTTATAGTTCGAAAACTGTGGTTTTTTAACATCACCGAGCTTGGAAAAAGTTGCTCCGGTGTGGGTGGTTGGGTCGGTTGAAAAGATCATTACCACATCTACTACGCCGCCTTCCAGGGATACTTCCAGCCCCGCATTCAGCCCCTTGGCAATGCGGTTCCCTTCACTGTTCTCCAGGATGTACGTAGTGGTCTTTGGATTATAAGTGGTCCTTGCGAACCCGAACTCGATAAGCATATCCTGCGCCTCGGCGGTGCTGAAATCCGTAAATGCAGGATCTGTCTGGTAATTCTCAGATAAGGTATGATACCAGTTTACAAAATCAAGTCCTTCCAATACTTTTTTAAGAACGGGATTTACTTCCATAGAAACAGGCTTTAGGTAATGAATTCCTTGTTAATATACACCTTTTAGCAAATATGTTTGCTATTCATTTTAAATATTTATGGCTGTTATGAGCCGTTCCACGTCCGCAGCGGTATTGAAACTGTGCAGTACCACCCGTAAACGCTCCTGCCCTCTCGGCACGGTGGGATGTAAAATGGCCCGAACATCCAGACCTTCCTGTTGCAAATTGTGCGCCAATTGCCGGGCCTGCTCATTGCCGGGGGCCATCACCACCTGGATGGGAGTCTCGCTGGCCGCACCAGGAACGCCTTTCCGGAACTGCGCGATCAGTGAAGAAAGATGCGCCCGCTCCAAATGCATGTCAGGAAAAATGTCATATGCAGCCAATATTACAGCTACCGCATGCGGTGGCAGTGCAGTGGTATAAATGAACGAACGGCTGAAATTGATCAGGAAATCCCTCAGTGCCACAGATCCCAGCACGATTGCCCCATGGCAGCCCACAGCCTTCCCGAAAGTATGCACCCTCGCAAAACAACTGAGCCCCAGGGCCTGCATTAAGCCTTCTCCCTTCGGTCCTATCACCCCGGTGGCATGCGCCTCATCCACGATCAGGAATGCCCCGAGTTTATCACAAAGGGCAGTGATCTCTGCCAGCAGCGCCATATCCCCATCCATGGAATACACGGATTCTACTGCCACAAATACACGGCCGTCTACTGCTAAGATCTTTTTTTGCAGATCTTCCACACTATTGTGGATAAAAGAAAAGGATTGCGCGGCTGATAAACGAACCCCATCCCGGATGGAGGCATGGATCAGTTGATCGTATATGATGGTATCGCCTTTTTGCGGTACGGCGGAAAACAAACCCAGGTTAGCATCGTATCCTGAATTATAGATCAGCCCGGCAGGTGTTTCATGGAATGAAGCCAACACCCGCTCTGCCTCTTCCACTAATTCATAATTCCCGGCTAACAACCTTGATCCTCCGCTCCCATGTACCTGTGCCAGTTGCCGGCTGATGGTCAGCGCTTCTTCCTGCACGCGTTCACTCCTTGCCAAACCGAGGTAATCATTTGAACAGAAATCTATCTTGCCCCCCGGTAACCGCAACTGCCGGAAAGCATGCTGCTCCCGGCGTTTGTTCAATGCTGTTTCCAGAAAGTCTTCTTTTCGCATAATGTCAAAACTAAGTATCTTGGCGCAATATCAAACATTGTATGAGTAGTAAAGTTTCGATCCTTGGCTTAAAATTACCATCGGACCCGCGGTGGGTGGACCTGGCAGCAATCTCCCTGGAAGAAGTATTAACGGATCATGCTTTCTGCGAACAAAAAGCCGCTACCTCCTGCATCTCCCTCATTCAACGTTACCCGGATAAAGACAAACTGGTGGAAGAACTTGCTCCCATCGTTACGGAAGAATGGGGCCATTTCCGCCAGGTGCTGGCCGAAATGAAAAAACGCGGCTTCACACTCGGCAAACAACGCAAAGATGAATATGTAAATGAACTGATCTCCTTCCAGGTAAAAGGCGGCTCTCCCGATGATGTGCTGCTGGACAGGCTCCTGATCTTCGCTTTAATTGAAGCCCGCAGCTGTGAACGTTTCCGCCTCCTCAGCGAAGGCCTTGAAGATGCTTACCTCCGCGAATTCTACCGTAAGTTCATGATCTCCGAAGCAGGCCACTACCGCCTCTTCATAGACCTCGCCAATGAATACCTCCCGGAAGAAAAAGTGAAAAAACGCTGGGCGGAATGGCTGGAATTTGAAGCCGGCATGATCGGCAATCTCAAAGTGCGTGGCGACAGAATGCACTAAAAATGGAAACCCAGATTCACATAAGCTTTTAAATACTGCGCCTGATCACTGTACATAACGGTGGCCTCCATAGGCCCCAGCCTTGTGCTGTAGCCGAATGTTACGCCATACCCCGTTACATAATTATATTTCGTTTCTGAAAGACCATTAAAATCATACGCGCCGAATGATGCCTTCGGTGTAATAAAGATATTCCGCATGGCCTCGTATTGAAAACCCAGGGAAGTGGACGCCACGCTGGACGTATTCACCTCTCCATGATACAATCCCATAAAGGGGATCTGGTTACGGGTGAAATCTGTGAGACCTCCTATCAGGAAGTCATTCGTCAGCTGCTGGTTATAGTTGAAATTAAACCCGGCATAACCATTCACGATCAAACTGGACTTCTTCGAAAAAGGGAAATAATAATTCATTTTCAGCAGCACCCGCTGGTAATCAGAAAAGTTATAGCCAATACTATCTCCGTTCTGCGGCACTCCTTCCAGCGTTATCCGGATATCGGGGTTCTGGTTATAGATCATGCCCGCTTCGAAGGTGATCTCTGCGCCTCTTGTGGGGAATTGCTTCCTGTCCACCGTACTCAGACCATAATAGAAGAAGGAATTGAACTGTTTCGTGTTCCCATCCAGCTCTATATAAGGGCTCAGCCTTGGTTTGATACGGATGTATTCCCAGCGGGAACCTACCCCTATCGCCATTACCCGGTTCAGCATATACTGTAGTTTCACATCTACAGCAGCGTATTTGTTCCGGTATTCCTGGATCTTCTTAAAATTGTCGTAGAAATTGTAAGGGTTGTTCTCGTAATAAGCACCCAACCCAAAACCCCAGTTCCGCTTGCGCCCCATGTATTTGAAAAACTCTGCCCTGATCCGCGGATTCTCACTGATGGCCACGGTGACGTAGGCACGGGAGTTGGGAACGATGAAATTACGCTGGGTAAGGTTGATGATAGCGCTGGCATTAGTGAACGTATTGTAATGCAGCGCAAACTTCACGTAACTGAGCTGGTTCTCTTCCACATCTATTTCCAGCTGACTGGTACCATAACCCTGCGGCGTAAGGTGATAGGTGATCTGTTTGTAGAAACGTGTGCCATATACGTTCAGGATCGCCTCTTCAATCATCTCTGGTGTATAACAACCACCCGCCTCCAAACCCAAACGGCCACGGAAGAACCTTTCATCGGAATGTACCAGTCCTTTTATCTTAATACCGGAAACCTCCACATCCGGCACATGCGGCAGGCGGTTGGCCACCCATTCCTCTTTTCCATAAATAGCATCAAGAGAATCAACCATGTGTTTAAAAACCGGGTACATCTCTCTTCCCATGCGCTTTCCTTCTTCCATAATGGAATCCACACTATTGAAACTGGCAGCGGAATAATTTTTCAGTTCATGATGAATATAAATATCCGCCAGTTTACGGGCCTTCACAAAATCATCCGCATCCTTGTAGAAACCCAGCTGATATAGTACATCAAATGGCGTCTGCAGTTCATCTACCGGCCGCAGGCCACTGCTCACGTTGGAACCGATAATAAAATCAGCACCCATCTCTTTAGCCGTAACAGAAGGGAAATTACGTACTACCCCTCCATCCACCAATTTCTTGTCCCCGATCTTTACAGCCGTGAACACGGAAGGAATGGCCATACTGGCACGCATACACGTAACCAGCTCCCCATGATCCAGGGTTACGATCTCCCCGGTAGCCACATCGGTAGCAATACATTTAAATGGTATACTGAGTTTGGAAAAGTCTTTGATATCCCGCGCCGGCCAGCTCAGCTTTGCCAGCTGCAGCCACAGGCGCTCCCCGGAGATCACGCCGGAATTGAGTTTGGGCTTGCCGTACTCAAAAGGGATCTCCAGCATATAACGGTTGTATTCCGCCCTTTCTTCAAAACTGATATCGTTCAGTACGGGCTGGTTGGAGAAAAGTGTGCCCCAATCCAGTTTCCGGGCCATGATCTCAATCGTATCCCCGGAATAACCCATGGCGTACAGCGCGCCCACAATGCTGCCCATACTGGTACCGGTTACATAACTGATCTTTAACCCGGCACTGTCCAGCGCCTGCAAAATGCCGATGTGCGCCAAACCTTTGGCACCACCACCGCTCAAAGTGAGGCCAATACCCGGCCTGTGGCCCGGCGCCTGTTGCGCCGCCAGCAAATAAGGCAGGAAAACAAATATTATTAAGAGAGATCGAAGCATGCGGTCAACCGTCCTTGAATGGGAATAAAGGTAAAGGTTTTAACAATCCGAAAAACAACCTGTAAGGAAAGTGATTTTATTTATTAAAGTATTTCTCTATCTTTTCGGGATAACAATTTCACTTTATGAGTTTACCGAATCAAAAGCAGAATATCTGGCAAGTGATATTCGCATCGTCTGCAGGCACCCTGATTGAGTGGTACGACTTCTACATCTTTGGTAGTCTTTCCCTGATCTTATCTGAAAAATTCTTCCCTGACACTAATCCAACCCTCTCTTATGTAGCCACACTGGCCACTTTTGCAGTAGGTTTCATTGTACGTCCTTTTGGTGCTATCGTATTCGGAAGACTCGGTGATATGGTGGGCAGGAAATATACTTTCCTCCTAACCCTGTTGATCATGGGGGGCTCAACTTTTGCTATCGGGTTAATTCCCGGGTACGCTACCATTGGCATACTCGCGCCCATATTGGTTTTGATCCTACGCCTTGCGCAAGGTTTGGCCCTTGGTGGTGAATATGGTGGTGCGGCTACTTATGTGGCAGAACACTCTCCCGCCGGCCGCAGGGGCTATTATACCAGCTTCATTCAAACTACGGCTACCCTTGGGCTCTTCGTATCCCTGGGTGTGATCCTCGCCACCCGCACATTGATGAATGCAGAAAGCTTTAATGAATGGGGATGGCGGATACCATTCTGGTTAAGTATTGTACTGGTGATGATGAGTTATTACATCCGCATCAAACTGAAGGAATCTCCCGAGTTTGTACAGCTGAAAGCAGAAGGTAAAACTTCTAAGAACCCTATTAAAGAAAGCTTTGGTAATAAAGAGAACCTGAAACTGGTGTTGCTCGCACTCTTTGGGGCTGCCATGGGGCAAGGGGTAGTATGGTATACCGGTCAGTTCTATGCTTTATCCTTTTTGCAGAATACCATGCATGTGGAGTTTGTACAATCCAATATCATTATTGCTGTTGCGCTCCTCTTCGCCACACCTTTCTTCATTTACTTCGGGCACCTGTCTGATAAAATAGGCAGAAAGAAAGTAATGATGACGGGGATGCTGATTGCTGCACTCTCCTATTATCCTATTTATAAAGCCATGGATAGTACGGTAGATCTTACTACAAAAGAAGAAGTGACCAGCATGTACCGCGTGGAAAGCAGCCTCACACCTGCGGACGGCGGGAAGTTCAATGAGAAATCTGCCAAGATACATACGTATACGGACAGCACTATCGTGAAAGAGGTGACTACTACGGCTGCAAGCGGGAAAGTAGATGTGAAGAAAGAAGTAACTGTTGGAGCGAAAAATCAGCTCTGGCTCACCTTCCTGATCTTCATCCAGGTGATGTTCGTAACCATGGTATATGGGCCAATTGCGGCTTTCCTTGTGGAATTATTCCCTGCGCGGATCCGTTATACTTCTATGTCCCTGCCTTATCATATCGGGAATGGTGTGTTTGGGGGATTGTTACCTGCTATCTCTACCTTGCTGGTAACGAAGTACAACAACCACCTGGCTGGATTGATCTATCCTATCTCTATAGCAGTGATCTGCCTGGTAATAGGGTTGATCTTCATTAAAGAAAAGAAAACAAAAGATGGTTTTGCGGAAGTAGCAGACATCTAAATATACTTGTAGCTGGTGTGCTCTTATAATGAGCACGCCAGCTATTATTTCCCTCCTTCAAAATACCCCAGTTCCTCTCCCATTTCTATATACGGATGTGCTTCTATCAAAGCTTTCGTTTTCTTCACATATGCCTGTAAGAACTGCTGATGTTGCGGTGTTTGTGGGTTGAAAGGGCGATGCTGCCTGGCTCTTAATATCTCTGTTACCTGCTGGAGTGTTTTTTGTGTTTCTGTGCTGATGCAGTTCGTTGCAAAATGATCCCATACGTAGCTGATGGCCAGGTCATTGGGGTGTACGAGGTCTTCTTTATAGAAACGATAATCGCGCAGGTCATCTATTACCAGTTCATATGCGGGGAAATAGAATAAACGGTTGAATTTATTTACGAGGTGATGTACGGCTTGTAATAGAATAGCTTTACTAAGGTTGTTCTCTACTACCCCATCGCGTACATATCTTACGGGGCTTACGGTGAAGAGGATGTTTACTTTCCTGTTCTGGAAGAACAACCGGTGCATCATGTTGTCTAATGCCGCGATGATCTCATTGGCGGTTAATAACCTTTTGTAGAAAGCTTGTTCAGGTACTTTGTGGCAATTGGCTACTATCTGGTTAGTTTCCTTCAGTACATACACATACGCAGAGCCTAAGGTGATCACCAGCCAGTCTGCTTCTTTTAAACGTTTACTGGCAGCGGTTTGTGAATCATTGATGGCTGCGAGTACGGTTTCTTTGATATCTCCTGAGAAGCGGGAATGATGGTCCCAGCTGTGCCAGAGGTCTTCGTGCTGGAATACATCGGTTTCGGTGTATTTCTTTTCATCCATATAGCTTTGCATGCTTTGTGCAATGCTGAGGGGGTTGAAAAGGATACCGTTGGGGTTGATGTTTACGTTAAACTTGTTTTGTTGTAAACGTGCGCCGATCTCTTCTGCGAAGCAGGAGCCTGATAGCAGGAGTTTGTCTGTATATTGGATCGGCGGCTCTAGCGGAGCCACCGGGAATGTTAGGCGGAAGTTCATTTTGTAAAAGTATCGAATTCCTAAATGCTAGAAATCGAGGGGGAGGATTATTTTATATATCAATACCAAGACCGGAGGTCTTTATTTTTATATCAAAGCCGGGCCGGGATGTTGATTCTATTTTTCAAAACGAAGAATCGAAGGTCTTTTTATATCAATACTAAGACCGGAGGTCTCTATTTTCATATCAATGCCGGACCGGGATGTTGATTCTATTTTTCAAAACGAAGAATCGAAGGTCTTTTCATATCAATACTAAGACCGGAGGTCTATTTTCATATCAATGCCGGAACCGGGATGTTGATTCTATTTTTCAAAACGAAGAACCGAAGGTTCTTTTATATATCAATGCCAAGACCGGAAGTCTTTTTCATCAACGCCGGAACTGGGATGTTGATTCTATTTTTCAAAATAAAGAACCGAAGGTTCTTTTATATATCAATGCCAAGACCGGAGGTCTTTTTTCATCAATGCCGGAACCGGGATGTTGATTCTATTTTTCAAAACGAAGAACCGAAGGTTCTTTTATATATCAATATAAGACCGGAGGCCTTAATTTTCATATCAATGCCGGAACCGGATTGCAGATTTCAATGCTAAAATACGGCTATTAGCCGTATCAATGGCGGAAGACCTGATCTGCTAATGCACCCACCTCAAACAGCTTCTCCATACTAAAGGGTAAAGGAATACCTCTCTTAATACAAAACGCGGCCATATTCTCCGTAGCAATATTCCCTACCAGATCATCCTGTGCCATAGGGCATCCTCCTATTCCGCGGAGGGCGGAATCAAAGCGGCGGCAGCCGTTATCGTAAGCGGCGGCTATTTTTTCTTCCCAGGCGGTGGGCGTGGAATGAAAATGTGCGCCGAATTCAATCTCCGGGTATGCCGGGATGAGATGAGAGAATAGTTTGGAGATGCTTTCCGGTTTGGCTACGCCTACTGTATCTGCCAGGGAAATGATCGGGATGTTCAGTTCGGCGAAGGCGTTTGCCCAGTGTAATACTATATCTGTATCATATGGATCACCATATGGATTACCGAAACCCATGGAGATATAGATCACCAGTTGCTTGCTGTTCTTTACGCAAAGCTCCTGCATGGTCTGCACTTCTTCCATGGATTCTGCAATGGTTTTATTTGTGTTGCGGAGCTGGAAGGTTTCAGAAATAGAAAAAGGGAAACCGAGGAAGTTGACGGCTTCATGAGAAACGGCATCTTCTGCTCCCCGCACATTGGCTACGATGGCCAGCAATTTGGTTTTGGGCGAAGGGTGAATGCCCTTCAGCACAGCCGCCGTATCTGCCATCTGCGGAATGGCTTTGGCAGACACGAAGCTGCCGAAGTCCAGGGTATCAAACCCCACTTCCAGCAAGCTGTTCAGGTAACTGATCTTTTCTTCTGTTGGTATCTGCTGCGGCCACCCTTGCATGGCGTCCCGCGGACATTCAATGAACTTGATCATATCCGTTGCTATTTTATCGGCAATTTAACCCTTTACGGCCATCCGTTGACGCATAGCTTCAAACAGGATAATACCCGCCGCTACCGATACGTTGAACGACTCAAAGTTGTTCTGCATGGGAATAAAGAACTGCTCATCCGATGCCTTGAGCAAGGCAGGATACACCCCTTTATCCTCAGACCCCATGATCACTGCTATCGGCTCCTGCCATGGCAGATCAAATAAGGCTGTTTTGGATTCCATTTCACTGGCCAGGATCTTGATCCCGTTCAGGTGGAGGGTATCTATGGCTTTGAGCAAACTATCCACGCGGCAAACAGAGATCCTTTCCAGCGCCCCTGCGGAAGCTTTGAGGGCTTCTTCATTCAGCGCTGCGATCCCTCTGTCCGGGATAATGATGCCATGTGCCCCGCAACAAACGGCGCTACGGGCAATGGCGCCTATATTACGCACGTCCGTGATCCCGTCCAGGATCAGGAAAAGCGGGGTTTCGCCACTTTCTATTACATGGGAAATTACGTCCTGCAGGTCCAGGTAGGCTACTTTGGCGGTAACCGCTACAACTCCCTGGTGGTTGGCCTGCGTTAAACCATTCAGTTTCTCCACCGGTACGGTGTTGATGGGAACTTTCAGTTCTGCGGCCATTTGGCGGATCTGGGGAATGATATCCCCGGTTGCGCTTTTCAGTAAAAATATACGTTCAATGGGCTTCCCGGCCTTCATGGCTTCCAGCAATGGCTGACGGCCTACTATCAGTGAAGATTGTTTCGGCTTGGGAGGCGATGGTTTAAATCGATTGTTCATCGCGGCAAAGATAAAGCATCAAAGCTCACCTTCCAGCATCATGAGCTTAATCTTTTGGATAGCAGCAATAGAAAGGGAGTCTGTTATCTCATGATTTTTCACCATTTGATAGGCCTTTTCAAAGTGCAGCTTCTGTACCAGCAACTGTTCCGTCTCCTCCGGCTGCGCCTCGAACTGCTCCAGCCCCTGGGCCAGGTATACGATCCCAAACTCGTCACTAACGGAATTGGATAAATGCATCTGGATGATCAGGGACCAGTCCTGAGCCACCAACCCGGTTTCTTCCAGTAACTCCCTTTTGGCGGTTGCCAAAGGATCTGTACCCAGCGGACTGCCGCCTTCGGGTATTTCCCAGCTGAAAGCCTCCAGTGGAAAACGGTACTGCCCTACCAGGTAAAGCTGCTGATCTGAGTCCAGCGCCACTATCCCGATGGCTAAGTTCTTGAAATGTACTACCCCGTAAATGCCTTTTCCGCCGGAAGGATTGAGTACCTGGTGCTCGGTAACGCGGATCCATTTGTTCTCATAGGGGACTACCGACTCTAGTATCTCCCAGGGATTCTGTTGGATATTCATGGCACAAATATACCGTCCAGACTTTAAATGGAAAGATAATAGTAGTAGAATTCATCATCCCGCTTAAAACCGGTATCCTCATATAAAGCCTGTGCAGTGATATTATCTGTATGCGTTTGCAGCATGATGTAACGGGCATTGGTGAGTTCGCCCAGCGCCCTGGAAGCAGCGATCAGTCCACGGGCGGCGCCTATCCTGCGGTGTGCGGGATCTACAAAGAGGTCGTTCAGGATCCAGGCCTTCTTCATACCAATGGAAGAGAAAACAGGATATAATTGCGTGAACCCGATCACTTCATCCTTATACAACGCCACAAATATTTCACTTTCGCCCTTTTCCAAACGTTCCGTGATGTAAGCCTTTGCGCCTTGCAGATCCGGTGCCTGTTCATAATATTGGCGGTATGTATCGAATAGTTCCGCTAAACGGGGCAGGTGCGCGGCGGTTGCTTTAGTAATTTGCATGTACGGGAAATATTTGGTTCAAATGATGGTTGAGGTGACGAAGATAATCTTCCGCAATGTATTGTAAGGATACGGGGGCATTAGGCCCTATCACACAGATATGTTTCAAAGCCCTGGCCGGGATCAGCGGCAGGATGCGCATGATGTGCAGGTTCTGTATACGCCAGATGTTGATGATCTCCTGCCAGGTCATGCGCTGATAACCTCTTACTTCTACCCAGAAGTTCTGGTTATAAGCGGGCAGTTCCACATATTCCGCGTGCTGCGCTCTTACGAAACGCGTGTAATTATTCACGGCAGAATCTATGAGGTGCCCCAGTATCTCCTTTTTACTCCATTTGGAAGGCAGCTTTTTAGCACTGGCCTCCTCTTCTGTAAAGCGCAATAGTTTCTCTGTTGTTTCTTCCACCACCTTCCACAATTCTTTACTCAGGTCTGCCAATGGTGGTTGCACCAACGCTATTTCCATTTTGATATTACATCTTTCATAACCGCCTTTTTCCAACGCCACTTCTTCAAATCCCAACTTGCGGTACATATTGATAGCAGCTGCCTGTTTGGTATTGGAGTACAGTACCATGCGACTGAAACCTGCTTCTGCAGCACGTAACAATAAGGTACAGCCCAGCAGCCAGCCCAGCTTGCGGCCCTGGAAACTTTCATCCACAGCCATCTTCGTCATCTCTACGGTGTCTTTATCCCGCTGCTTGTAAGCTACGGTGCCTGCTATCTGGTCATCTACTGCCACAAAGATGATATCCCCTCCATGGCCAATGATGTGTTCCTGCGGGTTGCCCAATACAGCAATGTCTACGGGTTCTAATGTGTAATCTTTTTTGATCCAGGCACTGTTCAGCTGCTCAAAATCCTTTTGGTAGTCGGGATGCCAGGATAAGATGCGGATGTCATTTGCTTCGTTCATAACTTTTGTTCTTGTTAAAGGCATTGTTTACGAGATATACACCTAACAACGTCACGAGGCAGGATGCCCCTATCATCCAGTTGAGCTTCTCGCTCAGGATGAGCCAACCCAGTACCACCGCCACAATGGGGTTCACGTACGCATAAATGGAAACAAGCGAGGGCGGCAGATTGTTAAGCGCAAAAACGTAAGCGGAATAACCCAGTAAAGATCCTATAAAAATGAGGTATAACAAACTGCCCCATAATTCACCGGTGAAACTGGAAGCATACAGGTGCTGCCCTGTTACCACAGCTATCAGCAACATCACCAGCCCGCTGAACAACATCTGGAATCCTGCACCATACAGGTAGTTCACACCCAGCGCCCATTTGGCGGTGAGTACGGAGCCCAGGGCCCAGAACACACAGGCCACTACAATGAGGATGACGCCCAAACGGTATTCCGGGTTCATCAGTTCTTTCAGATGATCATAAAAGATACCGCCAATACCTATCATCCCTATTGCCATGCCTATGACCATTTGTATGGAGATCTTTGTTTTCTGCACCAGGAAATAACTGAACACGGTGATCCAGATAGGTACGGTGGCGGCTATGATAGCGCCCATACCACTGGGTATGTATTGCATGGCCCAGGTCATCAACCCGTTGCTGCCACACAACATCAGCACACCTATCACAAAGAGCCGGGAGAGAATGGGCAGCTCGGGTAATTTATATCCTCTTAACATAAAGAAACTTACCAGTATAACACCTGCAGCTGTTTGGCGCAAACCTGCCAGCATAATGCCATGCATGTGCTGCACCCCGATGCGTGATGCCAGATAAGTGGTTCCCCAGAAAAAACTAACTATGATCAACGCCAGGTAGGCGCTTGTATTTGACTTTTTCATTGCGGTAGTTCAATAACGGTTAATGATAAACTGCAACGGGTAGATACCCATTGCCACTTACTAATATCAACCTCTAAAATCAATTATTATCTGCGATGGCAGATAATTGAGAAATTTCAGCAGCTACAGTTTCCAGTTCTGTGATCACTTTGTCGATATCCTGGTCCGTGGTGCGCCAGTTAACGAGGGCCGCGCGGATGGCGGGAGTTCCCTTGTAATTGGTGGGCGTAACGTACACCACGCCCCGCTTGACAAGCTTCTGCAGAAAGCCGTTCACATGTTCCTGTAACATTCGCTGTGGATGGTTCAGTGTAAAGCAGACCACACATAACCGCACAGGTGCCAGCAAGTGAAAGCGCTCACTCTTCGCGAGGCGCTCTCCTAGTTGCTGGGCGAGGCGGATATTGGTTTCTACCATATCTCTGTAACCTTCGGCCCCATATGCTTTTAAAGAGAACCACGCTGGAAGCGAGCGCAACCGTCGTGAGTTCTCCGGGGCATAATTAATGTAATTAAAATTCGCTTCCGGGTCGCCAAGGTAGGCGGCGCCTGCATTCTGGAACACGGATAACTGCAACAATGGATGTCGTGTAAATATCATGGCGGAATCATACGGAACGTTCAGCCACTTGTGGGCGTCTATCGTAATACTGTCCGCTCCTTCCCATCCGTTCAATAAGTGTTTGTAACGGGGGCTTACGGCAGCGAAGCCACCAAAAGCTGCGTCTATATGTAACCAGAAATTATGTTCTTTCTTTAAGGCGACGATAGCGGCAATATCATCGAAGTCTACTGTGTTCACGGTGCCTGCATTGGCTACGAAAATGAAAGGTTTCCCGGGATTTGCTGCGATCCATGCTTTCAATGCATCTACATCTACTGCTTCCCGCTCTGCCAATACCGGCAGTTTCACTAATGCATTACGGCCAAGACCCAGCATGCTAAGCGCTTTGGCAATACTCGAATGTGGTGTGCCACTCAGGATGGTCACCTCTTTTAAGGCAGCTACACCTTCTTCTCCCACATCCACTCCCTGCTGTATCCCCAGCCATTGCCGTGCGGTGGCCAGTCCTGTAAAATTGCTCATCGTTGCGCCGCTCACAAAACAACCCAGGAAACCTTCCGGTATATTGAACAACTGTTTTAACAAAGCAATGGTTTCTGTTTCAATATTGTAAGAGACAGCAGATCTGTCTCCGGGGTTCATATCAAAGGTACTTGCCAGCCAATCTCCTGCCAGCGCTGCGGGTGTAACACCGCCTGTTACAAAGCCAAAATAACGCGGCCCTGCATTACCGGTCAGATGATCTCCATACTTATTATCAAATAACTCCAATGCAGCTGCAGCACCGATCCCTTTCTCCGGCAGTAAAGAAGCCGGAAATTCAGGAAGGGTAACACTTACAGGCAGTTCATTGATCTGCTGCATAAAATCCGCGGCATACCCTGCTGTTTGCTCTAAGAGTTCATTGATCTGTACGAGGTCCTGGCGGAAAGTTGCATTCATGTCAGTTAGGTTTGGAGGTCTGTGATTGACGCAACAAAATTCCAACTTTTCCACTAAATAAAACAGATTCAGTTTTGGGTATTTTGACCAGATCAGATGGGTTGATCAAGAATAATGATCAGTGACGAATGCGTTTCGTCATCAGAATAATAAGCCGCCGCGTTCATGGTCCAGCAACCACTGTTTCCTCCATAATCCGCCAGCATAGCCGGTTAACGTACCACCGCTGCCTATTACACGATGACAAGGCACTACAATGGCCAAATTATTTTTACCATTAGTAGTTCCAACTGCTCTGATACTTTTTACATTACCTACTCTTTTAGCGAGCGCCAGGTAAGTGATGGTATGGCCATAAGGGATGGTAGTCAAGTAATGCCATACGGTTTGCTGAAACTCTGTGCCCGGCTGCTTTACAGGCAGGTCAAATACTTCTCTTTCTTTCCGGAAATATTCTTCTAACTGCTGTACGCAGGTATGTAATAATGCGGGTGCATTACTTGTTGCAACATCTTTCTTTTCTCCATCGGTAAATGAAACGGCGCTGATATATTCCGCGGTTCCGCGTATAACCAGCAGGCCAACCGGAGAATCCATGTAGATCAGGCTCTCATCCTTTGTAGAGGGATCGCCAGCAGTAGAAGGTTGCATATGCAGCATGATTTTTCCAGTGACTTGTTAATGCTTTTACTTCCTGCAAAGCGGGCTTCGCAGGTAATGCTAATTGATTACGCAATACATTGTGCAATGCGGCATCTTCTAATGGTAATGCCTGCGGATGCTGTGCAAATTTCATCAGCACATAATTGGCACTCCAGTTGCCAATGCCCTTGATAGCCACGAGTGTTTCCCGGGCTTCCTCATAGGGCATCTGCTTTAATATTTCTTCTGTTAACGCTCCTGCAGCCATGAGCTTTGCCACACGGATAATACCTTCTGCTTTTGTGCGGGAGAATTGCATCACGGTAAGATCTTCCGGTTGCAGGCTGGCAATTACAGCAGGATGCGGATATAAGTAATAAGATATTCCCTCCTCTTCCAGCACATAACCAAAAGCCTGTACCAGCCGTTGCTTGAGTGTGTATGCAAAAGAGAGGTTGATCTGCTGCCCGGTGATGGTCCAGGTGATGGCTTCGAAAAGATCAGGGATACCAATGAGGCGCAGGCCTTTGAATGATTTAGTTAACGGTCCTAACAGATTGTCTTTTGCGGCAAAGGCATAAAAGTCGTCCATCCTGCCATCGAGATGCATCCATTTGTTCAGGAAATCGCGGATGTAGGTCTCATTTGATCCTCCTTGTAATACTTCTGCTATTAATGATTGCTGTTCAACATCCTCATTAATCTTTATCAACACGGGGCTGCCTTCGGGCGCCAGTAGTTTATACAAACTACCTTCCCTTACCTGGTGCAAACATTCACGTGGAGAACGGTTTAAGAACAACAGGCATTCAGCAAAACTGAAATGCTGATAATCTGCTATGGGAATAACGATCATTTACCGGGTGTATGGATCAACTGAAGAATCGTGAATAAGTGATGCGCTTCATGCAAAAGGAACATTTCCAGCCATTGTGGAATATTGAATAAGCCATACTTCATGTGTTTGCCGGTGCGCCCCAGATCTCCCGGATCAATGTTATCCACAAAATCGATCAGGTCCATCCGTTGTTTACGGTAAATAGCCAGCAGTTCTGCATTGGGTAGTTTACAGTAAGACAGGAACAGCGGATCCGTATCTCCTGCATATGGTGGAAAAACAGGTTCGTCTTCATTCAATATCTTCAGCAAACGCGCTTTGAACACCGGCTGAAAAGCTACGAGATGCGCTGCATTCTCCAGGGCCGTCCACTTACCTTCCCTCACCCTGTCTTCCAGCACATCCTGTGCAACTTCTCCCGTAATATCCTCCAGTGCTAAATGTTGTGTGCGTAAACGTGTATCAGTGGCAATTGGAATCTGTAGCATGGTGCGAATTGGTTATTCCGAAGGTTGAAATTATACAATTAATCAGAATAAACAGATTCCATTTCCGTAATTTTGGCCATATCAGTACAAATCTCTTATCATGGAACATTTATATCTCCAGGTAGCTGACCGTATTCAGACGATGATAGAAAAGGACGTGATCAGGATAGGTGATAAACTCCCTTCCGTAAGGTCCCTGAGCAAAGAACAAGGCATCAGCATGAGCACGGTGTTCCAGGCATATTATCACCTCGAAAGCAAAGGATTCATAGAACCCAGGCCCAAATCCGGCTACTATGTAAAGTTCTCTCCGCGCCGTTTGCCGGAAATGCCCAAGATCTGCCGTCCGGTTAAAAAAGCAACGGAAGTAAATGTAAGTGATATGATCACGGAGGTGTTCTACCATCTCTCCCCGGATGATATCCTACGCTTTTCCCTGGCCGCCCCGCCGGAAGAATTACTCCCTGCTGCCAAACTCAGCAAATCCCTCATCCAGGCGATGCGTGATCTGCCCGCCGGTGGTGTGAACTATGAGAACCTGCAGGGAAATGTAAATCTGAGGCGGCAAATAGCCCGTATGAGCCTCCATTGGAACGGCAATATCACCGAAGATGATATTGTGACCACAACGGGCTGTATGGACGCCTTAACGCTCTGCCTGTCTGCCACCACTCAGCC
The DNA here is from genome assembly GCF_009647655.1 of Chitinophaga sp. SYP-B3965. Taxonomy (GTDB): domain Bacteria; phylum Bacteroidota; class Bacteroidia; order Chitinophagales; family Chitinophagaceae; genus Chitinophaga. The sequence goes on from NZ_WJFD01000001.1 coordinate 2,485,531, forward strand.
GGGTGACGTCATTGCCCTTGAAAGCCCCGCTTACTGCGGTACCTTTCAGCTGGCGGAAAGCCTGGGCCTGAAAGTACTGGAAATACCCACCAATCCCGTTTGGGGAGTAGACCTCGAATACCTGGATAAAGCGATCCCTAAGTTCAAGATCAAAGCCTGTGTATTTGTGACCAACTTCAACAATCCCTTAGGAGCAGTGATGCCGGATAAGAACAAACGGGAACTGGTGAAGCTCATGAACAAATACGATATCCCGCTGATAGAAGACGATATCTATGCCGATCTCTATTTCGGTAAGATCAGGCCCAGCAGCTGCAAACAATACGACCGCAACGGCAACGTACTGCACTGCAACTCCTTCTCCAAATCCCTCGCACCGGGCTACCGCGTTGGCTGGACGATGCCGGGTAAGTACAAGGAAAAAGTATTACGCCTCAAGCTCAATCACTCTGTATCCAGCGCCACACTGCCACAGGCAGCTATTGCACACTTCCTGGAAAACGGCCGGTATGAGCACCACCTGCGCAACCTCCGCAAGCAACTACATACACAATGCCTGCGTTATCAGCAGGCCATTGCAGATTACTTCCCGGAAGATACTTGTGTTACCCGCCCGCAGGGTGGTTATGTGTTATGGCTGGAATTAAACCAGGCCATCAATACATTTGAGATGTATGAACTGGCCATGAAACGTAAGGTGAGTTTTGCTCCCGGCAGGATCTTCTCCCTGCAGGACCGCTACAATAACTGCCTGCGCATCAGCCACGCCAAACCCTGGAGCAAACAGGTGGACGATGGTTTGAAGACGATCGGAAAACTCGCGCACCAGATGATGATGTAAAAAAGAAAGCCAGGGCAGTAATGCCCCGGCGTCTGTTACCTACAACTGTACTAAACTGTTTTACGGTAATTCCATACAGCCACGCTGTTGATCACTACCGCAAACACTAGCATGATTCCAAGGTAATAGCGTACGTCTGCCCAACCACTTCCCTTCAACATCACCATCCGTATCACTTTTACAAAATAAGCTATGGGGTTAAAGAGCGTGATCTTCTGCGCCCATACCGGCATACTTTCTACCGGTGTGAACAATCCGCTCATCAGTATAAAGATGATCATGAAGAACCAGGTAATGAACATCGCCTGTTGCTGCGTTTCCGTAAAGGTGGATACCAGCAATCCCATGCCCAGCATTACGATGAGATAAATCCCCGCAAAAAGGAATACATAACCCAAGTTCCCTGCAAAAGGAATATTGAACACGAGTTTGCCTACTACTAAACCAAAGGTTAATTCAAATAAAGCAATAATCCAGAAAGGCAGCAGTTTGCCAATGATGAAATGATGTTTGCGGATAGGTGTTACGTTCAGCTGTTCTATCGTTCCCATTTCCTTCTCCTTCACAATATTCATCCCGGATAAAAAAGCACCGATCAGTGTAACCAGCACTACCAGTATACCAGGCACCATGAAGAACTTGTAATTCATATCCGGGTTGTACCAGTAACGGGCGGAAATATCCATGTGCTCCGGCGCGTTGTCTTCGTCCATGGCCAGCCAGTCCAGCCGCACCTGCCGGTTAAAACTGTTGATGATACTGGTAGCATAACCATTGGCCAGTCCTGCTTTGCTGCCGTTGATGGCATTCACCAGCATTTGTACTTTCACCTCATCTTCCCGCACCAGATCCCGTTCAAAGTGCTGCGGAATGGTGAGCACAAGGTCTACTTTATCTGCTTCCAGATCAGCATACGCTTCTTTTGGATTATATGTTTGCCGGTTGAGGGAGAAATAACCGGAGGCGAATAATTTATCGCGCAGCTGGCGGCTCCAGGTAGAGTTATCCTGGTCTACGATATCAACGGATAAATTCCTGATCTCGTAATTAGCCGCGAAGGAAAGTACCAGCAGTTGCACCACCGGTACTATAAAGATGATCGGCAACATGGCGCGGTTGCGGAAGATCTGAAGGAACTCCTTCTGTAGTATGAATAATATCGTGCGCATCAGCTTAACCTTGTTTTAAAATTCCGAACACTTAATACAAGAAAGAACAGGGTCATGCCTCCAAGGATCACGGTAGGCAGCCAGATCTGGCGCAGCCCCGAACCTTTCAGCATCACATCCTTGAGGATAATGATGAACCATTTTGCCGGTATGATGTTCGAAAAGATCTGTAATGGCCTGGGCATACTTTCAATCGGGAATACAAACCCGGATAAGAGGATGGTTGGCAATAACAGGCCCATCATGGAGATCATCATCGCTGTTTGCTGAGAGCTGGTGATACTGGAGATCAATATACCCAGAGAAAGGGCAGTGAGGCCAAACAGGCCACACTCTGCCAGCAATAACAACAGATTCCCTTTGATGGGCATGCCAAAGATAAAGAAGCCCATCACTAAAATAATGCACGCTATTATAAAGGATAGCGCTATATACGGTACTACTTTTCCTGCAATGATGAGGATAGGCCGTAAGGGAGATACTAATAATATTTCCATCGTGCCCAGTTCTTTTTCTCTCGTGATCGTGATGGAGGTCATCATAGCAGATACCAGCATCAGGATGAGTGTCATTACACCGGGTACAAAGAGGAACACGCCTTTCAAAGAAGGATTGTATACCATCCGCACTTCTGTATTGATAGTGAGCGGCAATGTTATCTTCCCCGTCATCTCCTGCTGGTACTGCCCGATAATGGCGGTTGCATAGTTGATCACGGTAGTGGCGGTATTGGGATCAGAAGCATCTGCCAGTAACTGCACCGGCGCTTTTTTCTCATGATAGAACTTATCACCGAAGTGATCCGGGATCACGATCACTAATTTGATATCTCCTTTTCTGAAAGTGCTTTCGATCTCATCTGCTGTCCGCAGGTTTTGATCCACCTCAAAGTAACCGGAGGAAGTGATCTTGTGGATCATCTGCTGGCTGTAAACATCCCGCGCATTATCCAACACACCTATCTTCACATGATGGATCTCATTGGTGATAGCAAAACCAAACAGCACGATCAGTATCACGGGCATGCCAAAGAGGATGAGCAGGGTGCGCTTATCGCGGAAGATATGATAGAACTCTTTTCGTACAAATACGAGGAACTGGCGCATGTTGTTATGATTTAGCTCTGGCTAATTGCAGGAATACATCGTTCATGGAGTCCGCATTAAATTGTTCTTTCAGTTTTTTCGGTGTATCCAGCGCTTTGATCTTTCCATCTACCATGATAGAGATCCGGTTGCAGTATTCTGCTTCATCCATATAATGCGTGGTCACAAAGATGGTCACACCCCTGTCCGCCGCTTCATAGATCAGGTCCCAGAACTGGCGGCGGGTAATGGGGTCTACCCCACCTGTTGGCTCATCCAGGAATACAATGGAAGGATCGTGGATCACGGCAATGGAGAAAGAGAGTTTCTGCTTCCAGCCTAAGGGAAGGGAACTCACTAAATGCCCGGCTTCCTTTTCCATGTTCAGCTGTTGCAGCAGGGCATGTGTTTTATCTTTGATCTGCTGGTTACTCAGGCCGTAAATACCACCATAAAAACGGATGTTCTCTTTCACGGTTAAGTCTTCATACAGGGAAAACTTCTGGCTCATGTACCCGATGCTTTGCTTCACTTTCTCCGTTTGTGTATACACATCAAACCCTGCCACCTTTGCTTCTCCGCTGCTGGGTTTGAGCAATCCACAGAGCATGCGCATGGCGGTGGTTTTACCGGCACCATTTGCTCCGAGGAAGCCAAAGATCTCTCCCTGCTCCACTTCAAATGTGATGGCATTGGTGGCAATGAAATCACCAAAACGTTTGGTCAGTTCTTTTGTGACGATGGCGTAGTTCTTCATACCGCTTCGTTTTGTTCCTGCATCAGCTGCATGAAGGCATCTTCAATGCCTGCTTTTGCCGGGGTGATGATAAGGCCTTTGTGCGCTTTAAGGTGATCCTTTAATTCCTCCACAGGCTGGTGTAAGGTTACGTGCAGGTATTCACCAAAAGCATAACAACTGTCTGTACCTTCAAATGCCCTTATATCGCGGATAAGATGATACATGTTATCTGCACGCGCAGCCCAGATAGGTTTGCCGAAATCCGCTACAATAGCCGCTGGTGTATTGATCATCATGATCTCTCCTTTCTGCATCAGTGCCACCCTGTCGCACAAAATGGCTTCATCCATATAAGGGGTGGATACGAGGATGGGGATACCTTTCTCTTTCAAACGCTGCAGCATTTCCCAGAACTCCTTGCGGGACACAGGATCTACACCGGTAGTGGGTTCATCCAGGAACAATACCTTCGGTTTATGCACCAGTGCACAACACAAGGCCAGCTTCTGTTTCATACCGCCGGAGAGTTTACCGGCCGGGCGTTTCTTAAAAGGTTCTATCTGTTCGTAGATCTCTTTGATGAGATCATAATTCTCTTCCACCGTAGTATTGAAAATGGTGGCGAAGAAATTGAGGTTCTCTTCAATGGTGAGGTCCTGGTAAAGAGAGAATCTTCCGGGCATATAACCTACCTGTGAACGGATGGTCCTGTAGTCTTTCACTACATCTGACCCGTTCACGGAAGCGGTGCCTTTATCTGCTAATAATAAAGTAGCGAGGATCCTGAACAGGGTGGATTTCCCCGCACCATCCGGACCTATCAGCCCAAACAGTTCGCCTTCTTCCACCGTAAAGGAAATATTTTGAAGGGCTTTTACGTCCCCAAAACTTTTATGGATATTTTCTACAACGATAGGTAACATGATCATTTATTTAGAGAGTCTGATCTCGCCGGGCATGCCTATTTTCAGGCTGCCGTCGTTTTGTACCCGTACTTTCAGGGCGTATACCAACTGTACCCTTTCCTCACGTGTCTGAATAGTTTTAGGGGTGAATTCCGCATCGCCGGAGATCCAGCTCACGGTACCCGGCAGGCTTTTTAATTCCCCGTTCGGCAGGTCCGTCTGCACGGTTACCTGCTGCCCTGTTTTCACCTGCCCCAGCTGATCTCCGCTGATGTAAGCACGGAGGTACATGGTGTTCAGGTCTGCTATTTTGTAGAGCGGTTTTCCGAAAGTAACCACCTCTCCTTTCTCTACATATTTGGTGAGTACTGTTCCTTGTATAGGATTGATCACACGGGATTGTGCTAGTTGTTCCTTCACCTGCTCCACCTGTAATTCCAGGGGCTGGGATTCACTGTTCAGGCCGCTGATCTGTGTGTTCAGTGAAGAAGAAGTAGAGGCATATTGTTTTTCGAGTAAAGCAATCGCTGCATTGATATCATCCACTTGTTTGGAGGTGGCAGCATTTGCTTTGAAGAGGTTCTCTATTCGTTCTTTCTCTTTTTGCTGTGTGGCAATCTGCTGGCGGATCACTGCCAGCTGGGGGTTGATCTCCGGGCGTTTACTCAGCACGGCTTTAATATTGGCGCCCAGCTGTGCTTTTTTTAAGTTCAGCTGTACGGAATCGATACCACCTACCAGGGCATTGGCCTGCAATACAGCGCCTTCTTCCACATCAAAGCTGAGCAGGCGGCCAGCCGCTTCTGCAGATACAATGATCTCCGTGGATTCAAAGTTGCCGTAGGCGTCTGCGGTATTTTCCTTTGACTTACATGCGGTAAAGAGAACGATCAGTGATATAACTGTTAAGGTTGTTTTCATTTTAATATCCTTTAATGACCTGGTAATATAATGTGGCGTATACCCATTGAATTTCGTGCGTTTTATGTGCTATCACGGCCTGCGTTTCCGCGTGCAGGTCTGTGAGATAATCGTGTACGGTGAGTACCCCGTTATCCAGCTGTGCAGCAGATACTTCCTTTACTTTTGTACGCAACTGCACGATCTCTTTATCTTTCTCTACCGCCTGCTGCAAATTGGTGATCTCTGAAGATTGCTGTACCAGCTGCATCTTTGTATTGAGCGTAAAGGTTTCTGATTGGGCCTGGATACTTTGCTCCTGCTGCTGCAACACTGCGCGTTCTGTTCTGTTGTAGCGCCAGTTCCAGAGCGTCCAGTTAAAACGGATGCCCGTCATGTAATAGAAATCGAATTTATTTTCCAGCATGTTCAAACCCGGGCGGCCATATCCTCCCTGCGCAAAGGCGCTTACTTTCGGCAGGCCTTTTGTGCCGGTGAGTTTTGATTGCTGCTGTAATACATTTGTTTGGTATTTGTAGAGTTGCAGTTCTGGCCGTTGTAGTTCTTCTGTAGTGTTTGTGGTGGAAACGGGTAGTTGGAGCTTTATGGATGCAGGTATATCCTTCCCCGTTAGTAAGGCCAGTACCTGTATAGCGGCGCGTTTCCCGGTTTGTGCTTCAAACAGCTGCTGTTCTGTTTTTAAAAGTTCTGCTTTCAGGATATCTGTCTGGCTGGCGAGGATGGTGCCATTTTCCACACCAGCCTTCAACCGTTCCATCTTTTGTTTCACTTCCTCCATCATCTTCTCCCGCGCAGTAATGTTCTCTTCCCAGAGCAAAGCGTTAAAGTAAGTTTGCAATACCTGCTGGCGCAGTTTGTATAACTCTACTTCCACTTTCTGCTGCTCTGCGAGTTTTTGCGTTTCCTGTAATTCCCGCTGGCTGGCAGTTGCACCGCCATCGTACAGTAATTGCTTCACATCTATGGTAGCCTTGTACTGATCTTTGGATAACTCGGGGATGTTCATGCCCGGCAGTTTGATAGGGATCTGTGTTACCTCAGACTGATAAGTAGCCTGACCATTCAATTCCACCTGCGGCAGGTAATTGGTTTTGATGTTCTGGATCTGCAGCCGCGTCATATTATCCAGCACCTGCTTTTGCTTTAGCAGGGGATAATTTTGCCTTGCTGCCTGCTGCGCCGAGTCCAGGCTAAGGAACTGCTCCTGCGCGGATACCTGCAAAGAGAGCAGTAACAGCAACAGTGGAGGAATGAATTTCATAACTAACTATTTTATTTAACTATTTGGTTAATAGCAGGACAAAAAAATATTTATGGTCTTAACGACATTAGAATAAACTCTGTTACCGATTTCTTTCTTTCTTCCATCAGTGCCTTGTATTGTTCATCATTCATTCCAAACACGTTGCTGATAATAGGTTTGGCTATGAATGGGAACACGCACAAACTCAGGGTGTTCATCATCAGTTGCAGGGGGCTCATCTTACGGATAGCACCTTTCTCCATTTCCGTGAGCATTTCCTGCATGAATTTTTTGATATCGGGGAACTCAGCTGCATGTACAAATCTTTCAACAATCCGCTCCGGGTTCTGGTTGAGTTCATTGATGATGAAAATTGGCAGGTGAGGGCTAGCGGAGAGGGAAGTGATGTAATGGTCCACTGCTGCGGCTACCTTTTCTTTAAAAGGCATGTCCCCCGTAAAGATGGCGTTGATCCGTTTCAGCAATTGCTCCAGTGCTTCTGTGAACACCATCTCAAACAGCTTATCCTTGCTGCGGTAATAGTAGTGCAGCATGGCTTTGTTAATACCAGCTTCGTCCGCAATATCCTGCATGCGGGCGCCTGCCAGACCCTTTTGCATGAAGATCTTCTTCGCTGCGTCTATTATCTGCTGTTCTGTGGTATTAGTGGTTTGCATGTCTAACTATTCTGTTTAACCATTTGGTTAAACTCAGGACAAAGGTATAGATTCTGATGAAATGGCCAAATAAAAAATGATTTTTAGCGGGGTATCCCCGGGTCAACTATGGCTCATCCATGGGTCATCCATGGGCCAACCCCGGAGCATCCCCGGGTCATCTCTCTTTTTAGTGCTAAAATGATTGCAGCACTGCCCCTACCCGCTGGTCGAAGGTATCTATGCCGTTGTGTTCGACCTTGATCTGCTCCAGGAGCTTCAGCAGTTCGGGATCATGTTCTGCCTTTTTCCCTGTTTTAAGGTCTATGTGTACGAATTTGGACCAGAGGAAGGCCTTTACCTTCTTCTTAGCCTCATCCGTCATCCACATTTCCACGAGGATGTGGTTATTGGAAAACTCCAGTACACGGGAGAAGATGTGTACTTTTTCTGCTACAAACGCTGGTTTGAGATAAGAGATCTGGTGCTGGGCTACAACCCAGCCCACCCCTTTGGAAGCATAGTCCTTCAGGTGCATATTGTAAGTAGCCGAGAGATGGTCTTCCCGGGCATTCATGAAATAATTGATATAAGAGGCGTTATTGAGGTGGCCAAAGGGATCACAATCGCTAAAGCGAACTGTATAAAGCGCTTCCGGTTCTTTGATGATCATGTTGCATGGTTTTGGAGATTCGAATGTAAAGAAAAAGGCCGGGTTCAGTGCGAAACTGCCCGGCATTGCTCTGTCAATTTGTTTTAAACGCATTAGGGTTCCACAACGGATCATGAAAATTATGCAGTCTTCCTAAATTTTTCTAACCCAACAATACCTGGGAGGATACTCCTCCGTCAATATTATATTCCGAGCCCGTGATAAACGATGCATCTGAAGAAGCCAGGAAGGCTACCAGCTTAGCCACTTCTGATGACTCACCACCGCGGTTCAACGGAACACGTTGTTTGATTGTGTTATTGAATGCAGTACGGGTCTCCTCATCCAGCCCCAGTTTGTCGAAAATGGGTGTGTTGATCGGTCCCGGATTCACGGTATTCACGCGGATATTCCTTACAGCCAGTTCACTGCTCAAAGTGCGGCCCAACGCATTGAGAGCGGCTTTGCTGGCGGAGTACACGGAAGTATTCGGCATGGCCGTGAAAGCATTCACAGAGGACAGCAGGATGATGGAAGCACCATCATTCAATAATGGTAAAAATTTCTGTACGGTAAAGTAGGCGCCCTTGAAATTGATATTCATGATATTATCAAAAGCAGCTTCGGTTACATCAGCAACAGGACTGAAAGTACCTACCCCGGCGTTGACAAACAGCACGTCAACTTTTCCGAAATGTTCTTTCACTGAACTTACCAATGCATCCGTGTCTGAGAGGCTGGCCTGGTCAGCGATAATACCCAAAGTACCGTTGCCCAGTTTGGTAGCAGCCGCGTCAACAGCAGTGCGGTTACGACCAGTGATGATAACTTGTGCCCCTTTTGCCACGAACTCCTCTGCCGTAGCGTACCCTATGCCGCTGTTACCGCCGGTAACAACAGCTACCTTGTTCTTTAAGGTGCTCATTAGTGTGTGTTATTTATATTGATTTATTTAAAAATATCAATGTATTAGGGCAAAAAAAATCAACTCAGTTGCATGAAGAAAGATGAAAGGTGTTTCATCATTTCTTTATTGATCGCCAGTTGTACATTCCGGCCTTCTTTTGTGCTGATCAATACGCCACTATCTACAAGGATCTTGATGTGATGGGATACAGTTGGTTGGGAAAGGCATGTAAGGTCCTGGATCTCTCCACAACAAACAGACTCGTTCCGCGCTATCTTCATCAGTATAGCCATCCGGTGTTTATCTGCCAATGCATTTGCCGCCTTCTCTATCAACGCTGCGTCCATGATGCAAATATACATACATTTTCGAAACATCGAAATATTTCGATCTATTTTTTTGAAAAGGATTTTACAATAAGGGGGAAAAGAGGCGGACAACGGCCTCCCCCAGCCGCGCTAAACGGCCACGGTTGTGCCATTCCTCTAAATGGAGCTCTGTGCTGTGGAGGGTATCCTGCAAAAAGGCCTCGGTGAGCTTCCAGTTCATATCCCGGCTGTACACAAAAGCGTTCACCTCAAAATTGAAGTCGAAGCTGCGGATATCCATATTGGCGGTACCTACTACGGAGAGGTTCTCGTCCACCACCATGGTTTTGGCATGTACAAAGCCCTTCTGGTACCGGAATATGCGTACCCCGCAGGTGAGCAGGGCTTCAAAGAAGGATTCTGAGGCTTTGTTCACGATCCGGCTATCACTTACATCGGGCACCAGCAAACGAACATCCCTGCCGCTCAATGCGGCCATTTGCAGGGCATTCAGGATAGATTCATTGGGTATGAAATAAGGAGTAGTAATATATACGGATTTCTCTGCCTGGTTAATGGCGGCGAGGTAAGAGAGCATAATGGAAGAACGTTCTGAGTCCGGGCCGCTGGCGGCGATCTGCACCAGGTCCTCCCCTGTTACCTTGATGTCCGGGAAAAAGTCCTGGGTGATAGGCAGGTCTGCTTCCGCGCAAAAGTTCCAGTCGCCCATGAAAAGGAATTGCAGGGTATGCACGCCCAATCCGCGGATGCATAAATGTGTATCCCGCCAGTAGGGCCATTGGGGATGTGCATCCCGGTAGCGGGGTTCATTGATGTACCGGTCTGCCACATTGATGCCGCCAATGAAGCCGGTATGCCCGTCTACCACCACAATTTTACGGTGGTTGCGGTAATTGAGGCGGTTGGCCAGCAAACGCACCCGGTAGAAAGGATATACTTCTATACCGGCTGCTCTCATCTGGCGGAGGAAACGGCGGTTGATGTCGCTGCTGCCAAAGTCGTCATAAATGAAACGCACTTCTACCCCGGCCCTGGCCTTTTCCATCAGGATGTCCATAATCTCCCGGCCTATCACATCTTCTTCAAAGATGTAATACTCCAGGTGAATATGATGTTTGGCGCCTTTGAGGGTTTCTATCAGCAGGGGGAATTTCTCCTCGCCATTCAGGAGTAAGATGGCTTCGTTATCTGCGGTGAGGGGTGATAAGGAATCCCGGAACAGCAAACGTGCAATGCCGGTTTTATTGGTGACCAGGTCTGAATGTTCTATGAGGGTTTGCCGGCTTTCCTGTTGCAGGTATAACTGGAGTTTTTCGCTGAGCCTTACATTGCTCATCCATTTACGGCTGTAGATCTTGTTCACGCGGCGGTTCATACCTACCAGCAGGTAGATGAGCACGCCAATGCCGGGCAGAAAGAAAAGGACTAAGAGATAGGCGAGTGTTTTACCGGTGGACCGGGCTTCCAGCAATGCTTTTACAGCCACCCATGCAGTGATGGCATATAGGATAATGATGGAGATCGTTTGCCAGTGGTCCTTCAGAAATTGCAGTATCATCGTGCACAATAATACGTTTTTCAGGGCACAAAAAAGCCGTACTATACTGCGTGCATTCTTCTACGTTATTTGCAGTATAATACGGCCACGATTTTTTAAGGCTGCTTAGTTGTTGCCGCCACCACCACGGTTACCACCGTTCTGGCGCATCTTCTCCTGTGCTTCCTTGTACTTCTTGAACTGGTCCTCTGTGAGGATAGCTTTTACTTTCTCGTCTCTTTCGTTGGTAAATTTCTGGAACGCTTCCCTGTCAGGACGGTTACCAGAAGCTTGTGCTTCTGCACGCATTTTCTCCATTGCCTTGTAAGAATTGGTGAATACAGAATCCAGCTTTGTTTGCTGATCTTTATTCAAAGACAATTCAGTTGTCAGTCTTTCGATCTGGGCTTTAACACGTTCTTCAACGGTGCGGCGTTGTCCGCCCTGACCGCCTTGTTGTGCAAAAACACTGATGTTCACTGCCAGCGCAAAGGCCAGCAACAGCATGATCTTTTGTTTCATGATTAGAGGGTTTTGTAGATTGTTTTTATTTTATTTTAAATGCTCATGATGCCCGGTACTATTGTTTCACACTATCCTTTGGCGGCTGGTTCCTGTTACGCCCCATGGCGTTCATTTTTTTGACCACCTGGCTTACCACGGAGTCGAAAGCGGGTTGCTGCTGTGGTGTGCAAACGGCTCTCAGTTCCTGAAAATAACGGAATGTTGTAACGTCTATCTTTTTCTGTTTAGCGGCAATGGTGTCTGCTGCTGCATTGATCACTGAATCCGGAACGGCTGTGCTGATCAGCTTAAAGAAATTATCCTTTGCTGTACGCATTTCACCGAAGTAAGGTTTTACGGTGTTCCAGTGAACTTCTTTCAGACTTTTATATTTAGCCAGTTGTTCCGGTGTAAAGCCTACCTGTTTTTCCAGGAGCTGCAACATTTCGCCGCCTTTATTATCCTTATCGTTCCCCTTTTTTGGAGGTTCCGGTTTGGTATATACAAAGAATACCAGCATGCCAATGTTTGTCAACAAAAGGAAAACAAGCAGCAGGCTTAGTATTTTATTCCGGGCGAATGTTTCTTTCATCTTTTATTCGGGTTTGTCAAAGTCGTAAAAGGTAGTAGTAATACCCAGTTGATATTCATCCTCAAGGTCTTGCTGCAACATGGCTTGTTCTGTTCTTTCCGTGCTGGGTTTCAGTTGAATGAACATGATACCGTTTACGGCAAGGATCAGCAATACGCCGGCAATAGCAATGGAGGGCCTGGTAACGATCGCAATGAACCGTTCCCACGCGTCTGCTGCGCCGGACCTCTGCATCCTGGCCTGCAGGCGGGTAAAGAAGAAATCACCCGGCTCCGCCCGTTGTACGCCATCGATGCTACTGAGGGTGTTTTCTATTTCCTGTGATATGTCTCGTCTCGTCTTCATGATCGCTGTATTTAAGTTAGACGATAAAAAGCTTGAAAACTTGCACTTATTCTTCGCTATGATAATAATCTTCCAATTGTAACCGCAAATTCTGTTTAGCCCGGTGCAAAAGGCCTTCTACGGCTGATATGCTGGCATCCATCACCCCTGCTATCTCCTTGCTGCTCAGGCCCTCCAGCTTGTGGAGCACAAAAGCGGCCTTCTGGCTGTCCGGCAGCCTGGCAATAGCCTTGAAAAGCAGGTCCGCCCGCTCTTTATTGGCTAATGCTACCCCGGGATGATGAAAATCTGGCGGATCTATGATCAGTTCGTTCTGTTGGCCGAAGAGGCTGTACATTTTTCCCCACCTCTTTTTCCGGTTCTTTTTCCGGAGATGATCCAGGCATTTGGTAACAGTTATGCGGTATAACCATGTGGAGATCTGTGCCTCTCCTTTAAATGTTCCTATTGATTCATGCACCTGCATAAACACCTCCTGAGCAACGTCTTCCGCGTCCGCAGTATTTTGCAGGATCCCGAGGGCGGTATTATATACCATGCCCTGCCACTGAGCCACCAGTTGAGAAAAGGCGGCCTCACTACCCTGCTTTAACTGTGCAATAATATCCGTCAATGCTCTTCCGTGTAACGGTGGTGTTAGGTTAAATTAAAAGTTAAAACGGTCTGTTCATCATGTCCGGTGCACCGTTCAGCCTGTTGAAACGTTCTCTGCCGCCACCGGTTGGCATGTTGAGCTTTCCGAAATTCTTTAATCTGTAAGTAAATGTAAGCATAAAATACTGTGTAAGCACCTGGTTCTGGCTATCTACAATACTCAACCCGTTCACAGTACGGCTTATTGCCCTGTTCTGCTTTAAAAGGTCAAAAACGGATGCCCTTAACTCTCCCCGCTGGTTCTTCAGGAACTTCTTCCCGATTCCGGCATTCCACAATATATATCCTTTGTCCAGATCACCTCCCAGGCCCCTGTTGAACTGGTAGTTCACTTCGTTCTGCAATACCCAGCCACTCTTGGTGAGCAGGTTCACAGCACCGGAGGCGGTATGGGTGGAATAATCACTATTTGTACTTGGATCGATGGTATTCTTGACCGTATTGAAGTTACCGTTGTAAGACAACGTGAAATCAATATACTCACTGATATTACTGGAGATCACCGCTCCTATACTATAAGTATAATTATGCGTGAAACCTGCCAGCTGATTGATCTGACCAGGTGTACGCTGATAACCGACCCCTGTATTCAGGTTAAAGTTGGATTTAATGAATTTCAGCGGTACGCCGTAGGTAAAGAAGGAACGCACACTCACAAAACCATCCATATTCTTAGCCTGCGTTAAGCGACCACCACGTTTCAGCGTATCTGTTCCCTGCAGCACGGAGTCTCCTCGGGAAGGAGTAAATACGGCATTAGACAGGTAGTCGTTATTGGTTTGTAAGAATATATTGGCAAAGAAGTTATTGTTGTTCACGGTGTTGGTATAGTTATACCGCGCAGCTACCATGTGGCCAAATTGCGGACGCAGTTTAGGATCACCCACAGAATAGTTCAGCAAACCACTCTTGAAATAACCATCCTGCAATTGCTGAATGGAAGGCTGGTTCATGGAAGAACGATAGAACACCCTGATCCGGCCGTACTCAGACAATTTATAGATCAACATCGCATTAGGCAGGATGTTGGTAAAACTTTGTGATTCTTTGGTGGTGAAAGGGAAGATCCTGTCGCTCGTTAATTCTGTGTGCTGGTAAGATACCCCTATTGATAACATCTTATCCCGGTTACCTAAACGGTAAGTAAGACCTGCGTTTTGGGTAACGGCGGTGTTCTCGAACATGTTAGACTGGGCAGAATCCAGGATGCTATAGTCTTTAGATCCCAGGAAGTCGTATTGATAAGCCCTTCTGTCTGAACTGTTCTTGCTGTAAGAAGGATTGTAGTTGATCTGCAATTGCCCGGTTTTACCGATAGGCTCTGTATACGCAACGTTAGCGTTGTAAGACTGGCCGTCTGATAAGGGGCTGATCTTTTGCTTCAGGGAATCATCCTTTCCTGATCCGTCATAATAGTTCAGATCACTGTTCCGGTAAGTTTCTCCGGAACGGTCATTGGTGCTCATACCTAAGCTCAGGGAAATGGTCCGGCCTCTTTTTGCAAAGGCGTGGCGGTACATAAGGTTTCCGTTCAGGTTGTAACCGGAGTTAAAAGAACTGGAATTATTCATATTGTCCGCCAGCAGTTTACCGAACTGGATGGTATTACCATATGATTCAGAATAAGAATCATTCTTCTGGAAGCTGATACCCGGCGTGAAGATGATAGAGTTGTTAGAGTCTATCTTATACTCTACCCGCATATTGATGCGGTGATTATAGTTAGTGCTGGTGCTGTAAGCCGTATCTGTATCTATCTGTTTTTCTCCTTGTTCCAGCGTCTGCTCCTCACGGGTGATCTCGTTATTGCTGGTGTTACTGTTATTGAAAAAGTAACTGCCGTTAAAGGTTATTTTCTTGCCGAAGTTATCATTGAAGTTGACACCAATAGAGTTGGTCTTGTTCAAACCCCTGTTATTTCCTGTGAGGAAGTTGGAGCTGCCTCCACCTCCGCCTCCGCCACCACCGCCGAAGCCACCTCCGCCGCCACCGCCACCACGGCCGCCGCCGCCGCCACCTCTGCCACCACCTCCGCCGCCACGGCCACCGCCGCCGCCGGAACCAGCGTTCTGCACACCCAGCAGATCCTGGGAAGAGAAGTTCTGCTGGTTGACGTTATTGGTCATACCAATGATGGATATGCGCCTGTCCTGGTTGAAGAGGTTCACATTACCACCTGCAGAATACCTGCCTTCTGTACCGTAACCGGCAAAGATCTTTCCGAACTGCCCCTGCCGCATTTCTGCGCGGGTAACGATATTGATCGTTTTAGAAGAGTTTCCGTCATCAAAGCCGGTGAACTGCGCCTGATCACTCATCCTGTCGAAAACCTCTATCCGCTGAATAGCTTCTGCGGGGAGGTTCCTTAAAGCCAGTGTGGCATCTTCTCCAAAAAATTCCTTTCCATCTACCAATACCTTTCTCACATCTTCGCCCTGTGCCTTCACATTACCATTCTCCACGGTAATGCCGGGCATCTTTTTCACCAGGTCCTCACCACTTGCATCCGGGTTGGTCTTATAGGCATCCGCATTGAATGCCAGGGTATCCCCTTTTTGCTGGGCTGGCGGTACCTGTCCTTTGATCACTACTTCCTTCAGTTCCCTGGAGGATTTAGGCATCTTAATAACACCCAGGTCCTGCGTTTCGGCCTGGAGCATAATAGCCCTTACCAATTCTCCGTAACCAACAAAGCTGATAGTGAGGATATACGCTTGCTGAGGTTTGAGATCAGGGATCTCAAAAGCACCGTTATTATCAGTAAATACTTGTTTTTTAAATGTATTATCTGTGGGGGAAGTAAGCCGAATGGTGGCTTTCTTGAGGGTCGTACTATCCGCTTTATCTTTCAACACACCCTTCAATACCATGTTTTGCGCAAAAGAAAGCTGAGCGCAAGTCAGTAAAAGCAATGTAAAGATCAGTGCATGCCGCATATTACTTAGTTGTTCTGTATGGTTGGACGATATATCGGGGGGAAACATTTGCAGCACTGGATAAAAATAACAGAAAAAGAGGATATCTCTTTTTTGGGGAGATATCCTCTTTATAGCTATTTAGCGTCTTTCACGTAGGTCTTTAACCATTGGTCCTGCTCCCAGAGCAAGTGCAGCAGGTTTTCCTTAGCGGAATAACCATGGCTTTCAAAGGGCAGCTGTACAAAACGTACGGTTCCGCCATGGCCTTTTATGGCATTGTACAGCCGTTCACTCTGAATGGGGAATGTACCGGGGTTATTATCCATTTCCCCGTGGATCATTAACAAAGGTGTTTTGATCTTGTCTGCAAAACTGAAAGGGCTCATGTTGAAATATACTTCCGGCGCCTGCCAGTAAGTACGTTCTTCCGCCTGGAAACCGAATGGTGTGAGTGTACGGTTATAAGCACCGCTGCGCGCAATACCTGCCTTGAAAAGTTTCGTATGGGCAAGCAGGTTAGCCGTCATGAAGGCACCATAACTATGGCCGCCTACTGCCACCCTGTTACTGTCTCCTACACCCATCTTCGCCAGGGCCTGTATAGCCGCATGTGCATTGAGATAAAGCTGTGGTATGAAATTGTCGTTCGGTTCTTTGTTGCCTTCTCCTACAATGGGCATTTCTGCATTATCCAGGATAGCATATCCCTGCGTAACCCAGAAGATGGGACCACCATAACCCACACGGGTGAACGTATATCTGGAACCTCTCACCTGCGCCGCATCTGCTGCGGATTTATACTCGCGGGGATATGCCCAGATCACTACGGGCAAAGGACCATCTTTCTTTGCATCATATCCTTTCGGTAAATAAAGATCGCCGGTAAGGTCCACGCCATCTGCTCTCTTGTAAGAGATCTTTTGTTTGGACACGCCTTCCATGGCTTTGTATGGATTGGTGAAATCTGTGATGGGCGTACCAATGAGGGAACGTTTCTTCAGATCACGGATATAATAGTTAGGCGCTTCTGTCTGACTTTCCCGGGAAGTGAGCATGATGAGTTTTTCCGGGTCCAGCACATCCACCACGGATTCGTAGAAGGGTGCCTGGCAACGCCAGAGGATATTGCCTTTGCCTGTTTTCAGGTTATAGCTTTGCACAAAAGGAAGGTCTCCTTCGGGAGAAGAGCCCTGTGAACGCAGCAGCAGTTCGCCATTCTTTTGCACAAAGAGTACCGGCCTGTCGTATTGGTTACGCGTGGTGACAGGCGAACCTATTTCGCTGTAAGCATCATTGCTGCTTTTCTCAAAAAGAGAATCCAGTTTACCGGTGGCGGAATTATAGATGCTGATGCGTTCCCGGCGGTCTGCAAATAATGATTCATATACCAATGCCAGTTCCTTCGTTCCCCAAACCACGCCATCAAACCGGCGTTTGGTGCGGAACAGTTCTTTGGGCTCTGCATTTGTAGTGATATCTGCCGCCAGCACTGCATCGCGGTATTCGGATTTTTTACGGCCTAAACCTTCGTCCAGTGCTTTTACGAAATAGATGGTATGGGGTTCATCTGCCTTCCAGGAAAAATTCCGCGGCGTGTTTTCCACATCATCAAAACCGATGGGCGCTCCTTCTGAAGAAGGATTCTTTGCGAGGGATTTCACCGTGTTCCCCTGCAGGTCCATCACGGCAACCGTATGTGGGAAGCCATTGGCAGTGATCAGGTAAGAAAAAGGTTTATTGATCTCCCTTACCAGCAGGTATTGCTTATCAGGCGATACGGAATACGCAGCATAAATGCCGGGTTTGCCGATGGGTTTTTCTGTTTGCAGATCATTGATCACCAGCTGTGCATGGGTCATGTAAGCAAATAACTGTTCGTCATAAGGACTTTTGATCAGGTCCTGGTAAGTACGCGAAGCAGCATTCCTGCCTTTGCTTTCCTGCACTACCGGGCCTTTGGGCGCGAGCGGTGCAACGGGCAGCGCGCCTGTTCCGGCCGGTACTACTTTATACACAAGGCGGTTATTATCCAGCCAGGTATAAAATGATTGACCCAGCGCGGTGTTCAAAGGCGCCTCATTCACTTTCCGGGCAGCCTTTGTGGCGATATCTATCACATAGAGGTCTATGCGGTTGTTGCCACTGTTCGTAAAAGCAGCCAGCTTTCCATCGGGGCTCCAGCTTAACTGGAAACCGCGGAGGTCCTGTGGCAGCCCGGTGATGGGGAACAGTTCTTTGGTTTTGATGTTCTTCAGCTGATAACCTGCGTGGTATACCACACGGCTGGGGCCAAAATTCCGGGGATTGAGGCGGAGACCGGCAACACGCAGTTCAGGCTGTGCCAGTTCTTCTACCGTTGGATAGGAATTACGGTCTGTGAGGATCATCCACTCTCCTTTCTTATCCACACTCACAAAAGGTACGGGTTTTGCCAGCAGCAACTCTTCTATAACAGCCGGAGGGCGCTGGTAGGTAACATTATCCTGGGCATGGACAATAGTAGTGGCCAGCAGGCTTAGTGCAAACAGTGATTTTCTCATGATGTTAGAAATTGGTTTTATCGAAAGTCTAAAGCAGGTCTTCTTCTTTGATCAGGTTGTTCTTAAGGGCATACATCACTACGCCGGCGGTATTACGCACATTCATCTTCTCCAGGATACGGGTCCGGTATCCTTCTACGGTGCGTTTACTGAGAAAGATCTTATCACCTATCTGCTGGGCGGTGAACTGCTGGCAGATGAGCTGGATGATCTCCTGCTCCCGTTCCGTAAAGGAGATCTGTTCTTTGTGTTTATAGGGATTGAATTTACTCTTGGCTATCATAGCGGCCAGTTTGGCCGAGGTGCTTTTGCAATAATACACCCTGTCCTCATACACACTGGCAATGGCATCCAGTATTTCCTGCTTGTCTGCATTCTTCAGCAGATATCCTTTAGCGCCTGCTTCCAGCATCTCTACGATCTGGTTCTCTTCATCAAACATAGACAGGGCGATGATGCGGGCATCGGGTTGCAGGCGGATCATTTCACGGGTGGCAGTGATACCGTCCATGCGGGGCATTTTGATATCCGTCATCACCACATCCGGTTTTTCCCGTGCTACTATTTCCAGTAATTCGCGACCATCTCCGGCCTGCCCCACAAGGGTAATATTTTCCTGCCGGGAAAGCATGAGCGCCAACCCGTCTAAAAATATTTCGTGATCATCTGCCACTACAAGGCGGATATCGTAGTTCATGGAAATAATGCTGGGGATTAAAAAAGGTGTGACCAAATATACAAATTATCCCAAAGGTATCCTGAGATAATAATGTGTGCCTTCTCCGGGCACAGAATGGATGCTCACGGAGCCATGCATGATATCCATACGGATCTCCATGCTTTTGAGGCCCAGGCCGCTGGAGTTCTGTTTGGCCTTTTCTACGTTGAAACCTTTGCCGTTATCATGCACCAGGATCAGTAATTCTTTTTCATCTTCACTGAAACCAATGTCCAGTTTAGTAGCGCCGGCATGTTTGAGGGTGTTGTGTATGATCTCCTGGATCACGCGGAAGATGTGTATATCCTTTTCAGGATCAGGGGTTATCTTGTTCATGGCATATACGTTCACTTCCAGCAGATCGTTATGCCCAATGTGGTTGGTGAATTCTGTGATGGCTTCTATCAATCCTCTTCTTTCCAGGGTATTGGGAAGCAGGTCGTAAGAGATCTGGCGCATGCTGGTAATGATCTCATCTATGTACTTGCCTGATTTGGCAATGATCTGTTTATCCCTGGGGTCATTCACTTCAATACTTGTCATGTTCAGTTTAACGGTAGACAGTAAAGGCCCGAGGCTGTCGTGCAGATCGGTGGCAATGCGTTTACGTTCATTTTCCAGTGACTTGATCTCTGCGGTGATACGTTCCCTTTGCAGGCGAACATAGCGGCGGTGATACCGGATAATGGAGCCGATAAAAAATATGATGATCACTGCCAGCAGTGAGGACAAGAGTGCTGTAAAATCATATATCCTATCTTCCATGGGGTGAAACATGCTTATGCTTTAAAACGCCTGGAAAAGTAATAATCATCTCTTACAGGGATAAACCAGACAGCTATTGCGTAAACAATATTAACGAAAGCATTGATAAAAGCGAAGAGGTTAAAGATATTCCTGGAGATCCGTGAATTGTCCGGATCTATTAAAAGGAAACCTTCTGTGATCACACTGTATACCCCCATGATGATCAGACCTATACAGATCAGGAATTTGGCGTTCTTAAAGAGGTTACCACCAAAAGCGGCGATCAGTGAATTGATCTCGTTAATGGATAGGAGTACGGTGACCAGGGAATAGAGCATCACGAAGTAAGAGGAGAACCCATCTACCAGCAAGCCCATCCAAAGGTTTTCAAAGGCCCATGTAACACAATAGATAATGATCAGGAATATCATTAACCTGGGGCGTTTCTTCAGAAAGCCCCAGGTGTAAAAGAGATAGAGGATCACACCAGCTTCCAGCAAAGTGTAAATGTTACTGGTAATGGTATTGCTTTTTGTTAGCCTGATACTTACTTCACTCACCACTTCTGCGGTTAACGAGAGTAAAAGGAGTAGTAAAAAGGGCTGATAACTGGCACGAATACGATTCATGCGTATCAGCCCCAGTATCATTGGGAAAACGATGGTGAAACTAAGTAACTGATTAACAGTATTGGTCATTGATCTGACTATTGGATGTCTGTACTGAGAGGACTTTCAAGATCACAGGTGTGCGGGCAGCGGTGGCCGCGTTCAATGGCTTCATCATCTTCCGGCGTGCCTGCATAAGCGGAGGATACACCCGGCAGCCAGAAACTGGTCCGTGCAAACAGTTTGTCCTGCACGTCTTTACCTTGTGCGGTAACAGGTACGAGTACAAACACCACTTCACGTTCTTTGTTCAAACCCAGGTATACACGAATGCCATCAGCGCCTTTCTTGTTCAGCATTGCAGCAATAGCGTCTTTATTGAACAGTTCGCAAACAGGCAGTTTAAAGCGGGTAGACAGGTAGGAAGAATCTTTCAGTTGCGCCTGCAATTCATCTTTGGCGCTGTCAAATGCGTGTGTATAGGACGCGGCATCTTTCATGGAGATAATATGTTCCTTTGCTCTCTCTTTGTCCACCGGGATACCGCGGTTGAATTCCCGGAAAATGAGCAGTGCAAGCAATAAAAGAATAATGATCCAGGGCACTGATTGTGATCTTTTCATAACCATTGTGTTTTTTATGTGAGTAAATGCAAGGTAATACAGCCATTATAAGTTCAGGCAAGTAGAACTTCCCGAAAAAAAGGGTATAAATACTTATTTGAATTTCCCTCGCTGCGCTCTGGATCTCTGGGGCTGGGAATAATAAGGCGGGTAACTGGATGACGAACGGATACAAGTTAGGGAATTTCCTTAACTTGTACATTCACAAAGCCTTAGCCATGAAAAAGGTAGATGCCTATATCGCAAAGTCGGCCCCCTTCGCGCAACCCATCCTCGAATATTTACGGGAAATAGTGCACAAAGCCTGCCCCCATGCGGAAGAGACCATCAAATGGGGTATGCCCATTTTTGAAACTTATGGTACCAATCTGTGCAACATGGCGGCCTTCAAACAGCATTGCGCTTTTGGTTTCTGGAAGGCTTCGCTGCTGGAAGATAAACAGGGTATCCTGGATACAGAAAATGCCATGGGTAGCCTGGGTAGGATCACTTCACTGAAAGACCTGCCTTCGGAGAAAATACTGATCTCCTACCTGAAGGAGGCGGATGGGTTAAACAGGGATAACATTAAGGTGCCGAAGGCTGCTAAGGAGAAAAAGGAACTGGTAACACCTGCAGAGCTGGCTGCTGCTTTGAAAAAGAACAAAGCCGCTGCGAAGGTGTTTGAGGATTTTAGTTACTCCTGCCGGAAGGAATATATTGAGTGGATAGATGAGGCTAAAACGGAAGCAACGAAGCTGAAACGGGCGGATACGGCGGTGGAGTGGATGGCTGAAGGGAAGGATAGGAACTGGAAGTATAAGAAGTGAAATTTGCCGTATGAATGCATTGATATAAAAAAAATCCCGGCGAATGTTTGCCGGGATTTTTGTTTTTAAAGAGGTGTTCTTTTCTAAGAGGGAATTCTTTTGTTTTAAAGTAATATGCTTTTGCTATAAGGTGTTTTTCTTTTGTTTTAAAGCGTTCTGCCCATTAACGGATCACTGAAACTGGGCTTACCTGTTTCCACATGTCCTGCATATCTTCTGGCAAAGTTTTCTGCGCCTTGTACTTTTATTGCTAAATCATACCAGCCAAAACTGCTATCCAATTTTAGTGGCACTGCCATCTTCTTTCCTGCTTCCACTTTCACCTGCTGTGGTTTGCCTTTGTAGGAAACATCTTTGATCTCTACTGTATAGGCTTCTTTACCATGGTTATTAAAATTCAGTATCGCCTGATCCAGGGTTACATCCAGGCGGGGATCATTTTCGCTTCCTTTCATTTCCCGGTAAAAACCATTGGGGCCGTGAACTTTTAGTGCATAGGAAGTGGCATCCCACTCATCGGTTATACTATCGCCAGCTTTTACGGCATAGTTGCGGATGGCCATGTTCTCTCCGTATACTGTGAACGGCGCACCGGCTGCCTGTTTGCCGAAGAGTGTGTTATCCGCTTTAAAACGCAGCACTACTTTTTTACGGTCTGCGCTTAGTTTGGCATCTGCATACAGCTGGTAAGGAATAGCGCAGGAAGGTCTGATACCTGGCTCCTGTGCCGGCATAACAGCTGCCAGCGGGCCTGCTATTTCCTGTGGTGAAAGCAATTTATAATTAGCAGGCACATCTTTGAACTTCGCCTTGTGCACACTTTCAATGAAGTTTTCTTTATTCAATGCAGCAGGTGTTTCTATCTTCTCTCCATTATACGTTCTGAAAACGGAAGTAAGATCTCCGCAAACGGTGCGCCTCCAGGCAGTGATATTTTCTGATGCGATCTTCTTTTTCAGTTTGTGAGAGAGGAACGTTTCCAGGAACTGCACATCGGATGTATGATCGAATACCTGTGAGTTCACAAATCCTCCGCGGCTCCAGGGAGACGCTACTACCATGGGTACACGGTATCCTAAACCGATCGCACTTTCTCTTGCTCCCCTTCCCTGCTGCTGTGCAGCCATCGTTACATATTCCACTGCTGTGTCTATCCCTTCAGATACTTTACCGGCGTTTGCTTTACCGGGTGTAGGCGGAACAAAAGGTGGTACGTGATCAAAGTAACCATCGTTCTCATCATACGTGAGGATGAATACTGTTTTCTTCCATACCTCCGGGTTCTGTGTGAGGATGTCCATCACTTCAGAAAGGTACCATGCACCATACCATGGTGCGCCCGGATGATCTGAGAAATTCTCGGGCGCTACGATCCAGGATACGGCGGGTAATTCTCCTTTTTTTACATCCTCGCGGAACTGGTGCAGGATATCTCCTTTAGGTAACTGCACTTCGCGGGCTGTAGTGCCATCGTTATATTTCAGTGTGCTCAGGGAGTGATAATCCGGATCATTCCTGTTGGTGGTGAATGCTTTTTTGTGCAGGTTCTGCTCTCTTTGCGGCAGGGTGCTGAAAGGCTTTTGCGTGACTTTCTCTACTACCTTTTTGGCATACTCCAGGTACGTTTTTTTACGGGTGAGGGCTTTTTGCTGATCTGCATTTCCCTTTTCTTTTTCCTGTGCTGCGATTTCTGCGGGTAGTTTTTCTAATAACTCTTTCAGGTATTGTATATGCGGTTCGTAATATTCTACATGGTATTGTGTAAACCATTCTATAGAGTTATCTGTGAAGTTCGCTAACCAGGCATCCTCCTCTCCTTCTAATCCAACGCCTACACTGATCTCGTTCTGGTAGATCTTCCAGGAAACATTGTTTTCTTCCAGTACTTCCGGGAATGTTTTCCATTTAGCTTCTTTTCCATAATCCACATCGGAGTTGTATACGTTCGCTTTTACGTTGGGATGCATTTCTTCGCGGATGGTGCCGGTCCAGAAGTAGAGGCGGTTGGGTGTGGTGCCTGTTAAGGAGGAGCAGAAATGCTGGTCGCATACGGTGAAGGCATCTGCGAGGGCGTAATAGAAGGGGATATCTTCCCGGTTGTAATAGCCCATGGTGAGGGGCATGTGTTTGTATTCAGCGTGGCCGGAACGTTTTACATCCAGCCATTTATCAAATTTTCCGTTGTTGCGTGCGTCTACCTGGTCTGCCCAGGAATGTGGCAGGGAGCTCATCCAGGTGGCTTTGGTGTCGAAGATGTTCAGGCGGAAAGGGGCGTATGTTTCGCCTGCGCTGTTGCTTTGCAGGAATGCGGGACGGCCGTTTTCCAGTTGGATGGCTCTGGGGTCATTGAAGCCTCTTACTCCTTTGAGCGTACCGAAGCAATGATCGAATGAGCGGTTTTCCTGCATGAGGAACACGATGTGTTCTGCATCTAGATAACTGCTGCCGGGGGCGGGATTGATGGCCAGGGCTCTTTGAATGGTTTCGGGGAGGATGTTGGCTAATCCGCCGGCGCCTGAAAGGAGGGCTGCTTTTCGTAAGAATTCTCGTCTCGTATCCATGTAGCCAAAATAGCATTATTTCCTGAATGGATGGAGAGGGGGAGATTAAATTGGGATTAAATGCAAACACCCTTTCAGGGTGTGAGTTTCTTTTTTTGAGGGAATAAAAGAAAAAATTCTTGAATGGATGGGGAGCGGAGGATTAAATGCAAACACCCTTTCAGGGTGAAGATTTCTTTTTTTAAGGGGATAAAAGAAAAAGCTCTTGAATGGATGGAGAGCGGGGGATTAAATGCAAACACCCTTTCAGGGTGGAGTTTCTTTTTTTAAGGGGATAAAAGAAAAAGCTCCTGAATGGATGGAGAGCGGGGGATTAAATACAAACACCCTTTCAGGGTGGAAATTTCTTTCTTTAAGGGGAATGAAAGAAAAAACTTCACCCTTAAAGGATGAAGTTTTTATAGAAAAAGCGTGTTTTAAGCTCCCTAAAAAAAAGGAGCTCCACCCTGAAAGGGTGTTTGCTTTATTTACTCTTACTTCGCATTAACCCCTACATCCGCGGGATGAAGTTGCCTTGCTGTAACCGGTTGCACAGATACTTCATCTGCACCAATATCCAATGCACCTTTACGTTCCTGGCCATCCATATCTGCGGTGATACCAGGGAATCCTTCTTTTACGGCATCAATGGCCGGGCTGCCTTTTTGCAGGTGATAAGTGCCAGTGGCATCTTTTACCAGTTTAGGATCAAAGGAAGTATAACCTTCTGCAGGCATTTGCCCCGCTCCTTTTGTGTTAAAGATCACATTACCTTTCCATACAGGGTTCACATATAATGGGCCCTGGATGCTTACGGCTTCTCCACCACCCTGGATAAGGTTATACGCCAGCGTGATCGCCGTGGTACCTATTCCGTCTTTACGCTCTGTACGGGTGATATTGTTTTCATTATTCACGAGTGTGTTAAACGCAATCACTACACGATCAGGCCTGTCGTGCGAAGTGAGTGGAGCGCCGTCTGCTACTTCTGCACCACCATTCCCGATGTTGATAGCAGGTTTGCAGTTTTCAAAGTAGTTGCTGTAAATGATGTGATCATCTCCAAAGATGCGCAGGCCGGGTGTATTGAAGTAGTAGTTGCCGTATACTTTGCAGAAATTACCATGCCTTAAGGTCATCTGTGCTTTGCAGTCCCTTACCGTATTGTAACGAATGGTTACTGCAGAAGATTTAACAGAGAGTAATTCATTTTCTCCCGCACAGTTTTCAAACAGGTTGTATTCAAAAATACTGTTGCTGGAAGAAAGACTGTAACCACTCAGTCCAAATTGTACGGCTTCTGCACCATTCCCTTTTTGTGGTGAAAAGTTATGGAAGTAATTGTGATGGATCCAGAGCCTTTCAGCGATCTGTTTACCGGTGCCTCTTACACCAATGAATTTCCCCAGGGAGTTCTTGTCCTGGAAGGTGTTGTAATCTACGGTGTGATCATTACCGATAACGGTGAGGTAATTCCCTTCGCCGGTATTGATAAAGGTGTTACGCGTCCAGCGGCAGAAAGAAGTGCCTCCTTCCATCGTGGCTTTACCCGCTGTATGCGTGAATTTAAATCCAATGATCACGATCCAGGACGAAGGGCTCACTATTTTGAAACCTCCGGCACCGGTGATCTCCGCCCCGCCGGTCTTCTCCGTTGTGATAGTGATGGGCTGCTCCTTTGTTCCGTTCCTGTTAATGGTAATGTCCTCCGTGGTGGTGTAAACACCATTGGCCAGTGTGATCACATCTCCGGGTGCGGAGTTGTTAATGGCGGTCTGTAATTCAGCGATAGACTTTACAAGTACTTTCTTCGCTGAAACGTTGCCGGCTGCCAGCAGGCAGATCAGCAGGAATGTTATGGGCATAAGCCCTCTTTTTGCACAGTGTAATGGCAAGCTAGTTATCATTGTGGAATCTTTTATAACGCATAATTACAAACTTTAAATGATAAAGGAGTGGCTAATTCGCCACTCCTCTTATTTTACCAATTATGCATAATATTTTACCAAAAGACGGTATACAGTGCTGTAAGGATGCCACAAATGATCACGGAACCCACCACAAATCCGGGAGACACTTTGAACATGGATGTATCTATTTCGATCTCCATACCGGTAGGTTCAGTTTTAGGTTTGGACAAACTGATCACGATCATGATCAGCACGATCATTACAAAAGTGATCGACATCCTGTCCAGGAAAGGATAATCCGGGAAAGCGCCATTCGTCCATACCGGCAGGAATTTCAACACCGCGGAAATAGGGATGGTGAGCAGTGTACCGGTGAGTGCAGCTGCCGCAGTGGTACGTTTCCAGAAGAAGCCCATCAGGAAGATGGCCAGTACACCCGGGGAAATAAAGCCCACATATTCCTGGATGAACTGGTAAGCCTGGTCCAGTGATTTCAATGCGGGTGTTACTAATGCCGCCAGCAGCATGGCAATGATCACGGCCCATTTCCCTACTACTACCAATTGTTTTTCTGAAGCATTCTTGTTGAAGAACTTCTTATAAATATCCAGTGAAAAGATCGTGGAGATACTATTGGCCTTACCTGCCAGTGAAGCCACAATAGCAGCTGTGAGTGCTGCAAATGCAACACCTTTGAGGCCTGCAGGCAGGAGGTTCATCAGTGTAGGATATGCCTGATCCGGTTTCAGTTCACCGGCCGCATTCATCATTTCCTGCTGGAACATGCCATTCTTATGCAACACATACATCACAATACCCGGCAGCACAGCGATCACCGGCACCAATAATTTGAGGAAAGCAGCAAATAACAATCCTTTTCTCGCTGTTTTAAGATCTGCACCCAGCGCACGTTGTGTGATGTATTGATTACAGCCCCAATATGCGAGGTTATTGATCCACATCCCTCCTATCAGTACGGACAAGCCAGGAAGTTGTTTATAATACTCATTCGATTTATCAAAGATCATGTGAAAATGCGTAGGCGCTTCTTTGCGAAGCACACCCAGGCCTTTCCAGATATTCCCATCATAACCGAACTTATCTGCTAATAAAGACAATGCCAGGTAAGTAGTGATCAAACCACCTACTATCAGCACCAGCACCTGCACCACATCTGTATACCCGATCACTTTCATACCACCCAGCGTTACCACCAGTGCAAAGATGCACAGCCCTGCAATACACCATTCAAAACTGATAGGTGTAATGGAAGTAATGGCCAAAGCACCGAGATAGATAATGGAAGTAAGGTTCACAAACACATATACCAGCAACCAGAACACGGCCATGATAGTACTTACTTTATCGTTGTACCGCTTGCTCAGGAATTGCGGCATGGTGTAGATCTTGTTCTTCAGATAAAGCGGAATGAAGAATACGGCTACAATGATCAGTGTGGCAGCCGCCATCCATTCATAAGTAGAGATGGCCAGCCCCAGTGCAAAACCTGAACCGGACATACCAATGAAATGTTCCGCAGAAATGTTGGAGGCGATCAGTGATGCGCCGATAGCCCACCAGGTAAGAGACCCTTCCGCCAGGAAGAAATCTTTTGCACTGCTGGAAGTAGTTTTTTTCCGGTGATAGATATAATAGCCATAACCGGCTATCGCAATAAAGTAAATGAAGAATACGATGTAGTCAGCAAGCTGCAGTTTATTCATGTGGAATTTTTAGACTTTGAGGAACCATCGTTTGCTATATAAAAAATACAGCGCGGCTAATTGAATAGCCAGCACACCACACCACAACCACACTTCATGAAACATTTCCGGTGTGAACTTTATCAGGCCACCGAACAGGAATTGAGAAGTATATTTAAAATTAACAATGCCATGAGATGCCATATAGATCAGGATGGCATTGGTGCCTATCCATACAAAAGGCATGCTCCATTTCTTCCAGCCTGCCGCATCTATGATGAGGTAGAAAAAGGAAAGTAACAAGAGGCTCCAGCCTGCTGTGAACAGCACGAAAGAACTGGTCCAGATATGTTTATTGAGCGGGAACACCAAACCCCATACATACCCTACTATTAAAGCCACTACACCTGCCAGTGCCAGGTAAGCCCCTTTCTTCATCCGGCTCCATTCGCAGGATTTCAGGAAATCGCCGGTGAGCACCCCCAGCAGGGCGCTGCCTACGGCCGGGATGGTAGAGAACAGGCCTTCCGGATCAAATACCTCGCGGTAAAGGTGCCCGGGCAGGAAGAGGCGGTCGAAATACCCGGCAAAGTTCCCTTCAGGGGTTAATACACCGGCACCAAAACCGGGTACGGGGATCAGCATCATGGCGGCCCAATAGCCGATCAGCAGGATCCCTACCCATATAATGCGCATGCGCAAAGAACAGTTCAGGTAGATCAGCGCTGCAAAGAAGCAGGACAAGCCGATCCGCCCCAATACACTGGCAAAACGGGTATGCTCATATCCTTCCCAATGCAGCAGTCCATTCACCACCATGCCTAACACAATGAGGATGAGGGTACGCCGGATCAGTGAGCGATAGATCTTCTTTTTGCCCACTACGGCAGCTTTTGCGTAGGCAAAAGGCATGGATACGCCGGCAATAAAAATGAAAAGCGGGAAAATGAGGTCATAGAACGTGAACCCGTTCCACTCCGTGTGTTGCAGCTGGCCGGCTATAAAGTTAAGCGTAGGATGATGCGTGGCTTTAGCAAGCTGGGTGAAGATCTCTTCCCCGCTAATGATCCAGAACATATCAAAGCCCCTTAAAGCATCGAGTGATTGCAGCCGGGATGATACATCCCCCGCCGGCATAGTGTTAGGTAAGCCCCCGGTATAATTCATTGTATAATATCCCGATTTTTTTTGATTCTCCCCAGTTAATTTACAGGTATAGACAAAGCTACACTGCCGGATACAAGACCCGGCAGTATAGTAAAGTATGGTTAAAATTTCAATGTCTGTGGGAGGTATTTAGCCACCAGGTCCTCATAATAAGGCCGCAGTTGCTTCCAATCCGGTGGAACCGGGTTCTTGGAGTAGAGGTCATAAGGGTTGAATAATTTCACCCATTTCAGCATTTCCCGGTCGTGATCATCCAGCAATTGCTCATAGTCACCTTCCCGGTGCCAGGAGTAAAAGGAATGATAACGCAGCATGTAAAGGCCGGATTCCGGCAAGCTGTCCTTCATCATCTGGTACACATATTCATCATGCCCCCAGGACATATGCACATTGCGGAGACCGCAACCTTTCTTATATATGCCGGTGGGCGTCTGGTATTCCGGGTTGGAAAAGTCGGGATTGTTCTTGAAGAATTCAGGGTACACGATCTTATCTGAATACGCGCAACCTACGGGGAAGGTATCTCCTACTACTGCCCATTGTGGTTCTCCAAAGAGGCAGAGCGTTTTGCCCATGTCGTGCATCAGGCCTACAAGCACCATCCAGTCCGGGTGGCCATCCGTACGGATCGCTTCTGCCGTTTGCAGCAGGTGCTGGAACTGGTCCAGGTCTGTATCCGGATCAGAGTCATCTACCAGCTGGTTGAGGAAGTTAAATGCTTCCCATATCGGCATTTCCTTTTTATCGAATCGCAGGTAATCTGCTCTTTTTTCCTGTACAAAATCGTATGTCTGATAAGTGTGGTTGAGGCGATAGAATTCCCGTACGGTGTCCCTTTCAGGCGCATCGTAATTGCGGTAAGCTTCTGTGGATTTAGCTGTTGCAATGGTTTCAGGATCAGGGTAACGCTCTAAAACAGCATCTTCCCATTCATCAAGGCTTCCCAATGGATTAATTTCTTTTTCGGTGAACTTTGGTGTGGTACTCATAGGAGCATCAGTTTACTGTGGTGAAAATTGTGGAACGTTTCCCTAATTTCGACGTTTTTTCTAAGATTCTTTGCATAATAGCGTAGCTTTATTTACGAAACCGGTTTCGAAAATGAAGAATGTTACCATCAGAGCATTAGCTAAGGAATTGAACTTGTCCGTTTCCACTATTTCCAAAGCATTGCGGGACAGTTATGAGATCAGTGAAGAAACCAAACAACGGGTACTGGCAGTAGCCAACCGGCTGAGTTATACCCCTAATCCCTATGCCAGCAGTCTGCGCGGCAAGAAAAGCAAGAACATTGCGGTAGTGATCCCTGAAATTGCTGATAGCTTTTTTGCCATTGCTATTAATGGTATTGAAGCTGTTGTGAAAGAAAAAGGCTATCATGTGCTTATCTGCCTCACGCATGAAAGTTTTGAAAACGAGAAAGCCATCCTGCGGGAATTTGGCAGCGGCAGAGTAGATGGTGTACTGATGTCTGTTTCCAGCGAAACTACTTCCTGCCAGCATATCACAGACCTGATAGATAAAGAAGTACCGGTGGTGTTCTTTGACCGTGTGCTGGAAGAGGTAGATACAGACAAGATCGTTACGAATGATTTTGAAAGCGGATATGCTGCTACAAGACACCTGATAGAAAAAGGCTGTAAAAAGATCGCGTACCTCGCCATCTCCAAAAGCCTTTCCATCAGTAACAACCGCATGGAAGGATATAAAAAAGCATTAGCAGATCATAACATCCGGTTTGAAGCAAGTGATATTGTGCTTTGCACAAATGATCCCGCTTATAATATCGACATCGTAAAAGCACTGCTGCAACAAAAGAAAAGGCCGGATGGCATTGTGGCTTCCGTAGAAAAACTGACCACTACTGTATACCAGGCCTGTAACGATCTGCAAATAGCGATCCCCGGCCAGCTGCGCATAGTGTGTTTTTCTAATCTTGAAATTGCTACCATCCTCCACCCTTCTCTTACCACCATCACACAACCCGCTTTTGAGATGGGCCGGTCTGCCGCAACAGTGCTGCTGAAGGCATTGGATAAAAAGAATGAACACCTGCCTAAAAAGCAATTGGTCATTCCTTCTACTTTGATCATCAGAGGATCCAGCAGTATATGAAACTCGTCAGAACCACATCCGAACATCCGGATTTCATCGCACTTGTACGCCAGTTAGATGAATACCTGGCAGGCGTAAACGGCGAATCGCACAGCTTCTTTGCGCAATTCAACAAGATAGATATGCTGAAGCATACCGTAGTAGCTTATATAGATGACGCCCCAATAGGCTGCGGTGCATTCAAAGCTTATGATGCGGATGCCGCGGAGATCAAGCGGATGTTCGTACAACCAGCCTTTCGCGGCAGAGGTGTTGCCAGCGCTGTTCTTAAAGCACTGGAAACATGGGCGGCGGAAGAAGGTTTTACGGCCTGCATACTCGAAACCGGCAGTCACATGCCGGATGCGGTGGCGCTTTATGCCGCCAGGGGTTATAACGTTACCGCCAAATACGGCCAGTATGTGGACTCTCCGCTAAGTGTTTGCATGCGAAAAGATACATTGTCGCATTAAACCTCTTCTTTGTCGTAATCTCCCCCCGGTGTTTTTTCATTGCCAACGTATGTTTGTATCACAAAACAAAAAACATTTAACAATGGAAAATAAGGCACCTCTCACAGTAGAAACAACCGTTCAGGCACCCGTTGAAAAAGTATGGAAATTCTGGAATGAACCTTCCCACATTATGAACTGGTGCAGTCCTTCAGACGACTGGCATGCGCCTGCTGCAGAAAATGATCTGCGTGTTGGCGGAAAATTCTCCACTACCATGGCAGCGAAAGACGGCAGTTTCAGTTTTGATTTCGCCGGCGCTTATGACCAGGTAGCAGAACATAAACTCATTGCATATACGATAGCCGATGGCAGGAAGGTAAAGATCACTTTTAGCGGTGAGGGCAATGCCACGAACATCACCGAAACCTTTGATCCGGAAGAGATCAACACGCTGGAAATGCAGCAAGCCGGATGGCAGGCTATCCTGGACAACTTCAGGAAATATACAGAAGCGAATTAAGGTTTTATACTGAAACCCTCACTTGTAGTGAGGGTTTTTCTTTTGCGGGAATGGGATCCCTATAGCAATGTGCGGATCATTAAGCCCTCAAACCCTTTACCACAGGCGATTGTATATTTTTTTTAATCTCCAAGCAAAAAACTTTTTTTTAAATACATTTCGTTTTATACTTTTGCCGCGGAGGAATGGCAGAGCGGTCGATTGCGGCAGTCTTGAAAACTGTTGACTGTTACAGGTCCGGGGGTTCGAATCCCTCTTCCTCCGCTGACAAAACAAGATGAACTCACAAGCTAAGCTTGTGGGTTTTTTGTTTTATGGGCATACATGGCATACGATCCCCTCATTATGATTTCTGATAATTCTCCGGCGGACAGTGGAAGTTTCAAGAAGCTAGTTCAAATCAAATCAGAAGCCTTCGATCTAAAGATTTGGAGGCTTCTTTTCTAGTCAGAATGACTAAGAAGACATTTAAATAACACGATATCAATTATTTATAAAAATATCAAAACAGGTAGTGTCATAGGTACCCGAATCATTTTCACTAAACAACACCATAAATTCTTGCTTATCAATCATTTATTAATAAAGCTTCTGTTTTCGAATAAGTGGGAAATAGTTTATTTTGCTGGACCTACAAGTCGGAACACCTTACAATAACTTGGTTATCAGTATATTTTACCGTATTAAGGGGAGTGCAGGTTCGAGTCCTTGTTTAAATTAAAGAGGGTGACTTTTTTAGAATTTGAGCTAATTTTTCGTAGATGTAGCTGGAGAGGATGTTTATAAGAAGGCCAAAAAAGATCTCAATGACGCTCATGAAGCGAAGATAATAAATTTTAGAAGACACACTGTTTACTTTTTATCTGAGACATCCATATCCTTTGTCAGATCCGGTGTGAATGGCATAAAGCTGAATTTCATTTTTCTTTTTAACATCCATTTATACAATATTGAAAGATGTTTGACAAGCGTTTGAGCTATGAATTCCTGAAAAAACGATTTCTTAAGAACAAATAAAATATCTCTTGTACCTATCACTCTTGTTCTTTCCCCTGCCTGCAAATCGGTTTTCAGTATGGCATACTCAACATTGATCTCATTTTCCAAATCAATGGACACTGTATTAACAACGACGATCCGGTTATCTTTCAATTGCAGTATATCACCCTCCTGAATGATAAAGTGTTTTAAATATGCTGATTGCTGATAGTTTATAATTTGTATTTTTTCAGCCATCAAAAAGCTATTGTATAGATAAGGAATTAACCTTTTATGCTTTTCAAGATTATAATTGTACTCAGCATTTATTTCCTTTTTAAGTGCTGCCACTAATTTCGATGTATGGATCCTGATCTCATCAATCGTTTGAGTTCCTTTGACCTTTATAGGAATTGCATAGCCCAGCACTAAATTATGAATGGAATTAAGTTCTATACTAAATAATCGGTTTATTTCAATGTCAGTTATGCTGAATTGCTCTTTCTCTTTTGTATATATTTTCCTGGATGCCGCAGCCAGTTGATGCAATCCGCTCCACTGAGAAACATTCCGTTCAAGATCGAAATACGCACCCCTTCTATTCACTGTTGGCAGGACTGAAGAAAGATATTTTTCCACATAATTTGCCTCCGGCCACATGTCAATCCCCCGAACCTTGATAGCAGTTGCAGCATCTAAATATGTTTCGAATTGTAAAATTGCATATGATGCAAGGCTTTCATAGATATGCCGGAACTCAAGAATTCGCAGCATCTTGTCTTTTTTCAGAGATCTACCCTGGTTCGTGGATAATGAAAAACTATATGTTGGCGCCTGCTGAAACAGAGACAGCTTTTCATTGGAGTTTATACTTTCAAACCTTTCGTTAACAAGAACCATGTAGGATACTCTAATGTAATCATTCCCATAGGTCTCATCATGTTCGAAATCTATACTTACTTCCCCGATATACTGTTTATAATCAATGGTTTCCTTAATCCGACTGAAAAAGAATTCTGCTAACTTTAACGAACTCACAGTATAAATATTTGATAATCATAAATATACGAAAAACAGCATCTCCTATTTTGTTTCCGTTTTTCCCAATATAAATAATATGCAGCAACCTTGGAAATATAATCAACTGTATATCAATGAGATATTAAGAATAGGCAACTTTAAGGAGCAGAGGATTCTTTTAAATCAAATTGCCGTCTTTTTTAGAATTTGAGCTAACTTTTCGTAAATATAGCTGGAGAGGATATTTAGAACGATCCCTAGGATTATGTCAGTAACGCTCATTCATTCAAAGATAATGATTAATGAAAAACAAGTACGTACGCTGTTAAAAAAGGCAGGAAATAAATTTATTTCAAAGACTACCCTATCACGGATCCTGGAAGTAAACAGCAAAGAAGCTGCTGAAATCCTGGTCTATCTTGAAAATCGAGGGTTTATTGAAGCGGCAAAAATTGATGGGTACTGGCAGCAATCTTTGAGAGGTAAACTACTCTTGAATAAAAAATTCAAGAAGGAATATAAGATGGAGACACTAAAAAAACATTTAAGTGATCTCATAGAAAGGGCAGAGACGGTTAATTCATCAAAGAAATTCCCGGAACGTATTACCTGTATGAAGGTAATAAGCGAATATCCCATCATCAACAGGAGCAATGGCATCCATATTATCTATTCTCTAAGCCGAAAAGAAATTACAGAGAAGGAATACGATCTGGCTGCAGGCAAACTAAGAAAGGAACATGGCCGTGGATTTGGTAACATCGTTGAATATTATTCCTACCCAAAGGAAGCCATCAGATCTTTTCTTAAATCCAGAAGCCATGTCCTGAAATTAAGAACTGATACAAAAGATGAAATTGAACAAATTGCAGGTTATAAGCTGTTTGGTGAGGATTAAGGAATCGGAGGCAGATTCTATTTTATACGCATTTTTCGTAATTTGCGTGCCGAATGCACCAAACAGTCGGGAATCTACTTTAATAAACGAGGGGGATCATAGTCAGATAATTTGCCTGCTATTTCATCATATGAGGAGAATGAACTACTTACGCGCATAGCCGAAGGTGATGCTGCTATATACCCCTATCTGCACGACACTTATTATAATTCTCTCGTTTATTTTTCCCTCAGTATCATACAGGACCTGCAACAGGCAGAAGATATTGCCATAGATTCTCTCGTAAAGCTATGGCAGATCCCCACCCGTTTTGAAACCACCGGTAAGCTAAGAGGTTACCTCTTCACCCTTGTGCGGAATGCCAGCCTGAACTACCTGAAACATCTTAAAGTGCGGGAAAAAACGGAACAGGAGGTGCTGACAGACACAAAAGCTGAAACACTGGTGGTGGAAGCAGACCTGATGCACCTCATTTACCAGGAAGTGGCGCTCCTCCCCGAATCCTACCGCCAAGTATTAGAATTGCTTTACATGGAAGACCTTTCTTCCGCCGAAGCGGCAGCGCAACTGGGCATTAGTATGGAAAACCTGCGGCAGCGGAAAGGCCGCGCCCTGAAAGAGCTGAAGAACACCTTACTACGGAAAGGCCTCAGCGATGTTCTGTTCTCCCTGATATTTTTTTAAAAAACCTGTCACGCTTCCCTCCCTTCAGTTGTTCTACTGAAAATAACAGGCATGGCCAAGGAGGATCTTCCCTTTATAAATACGGAATTACCGGATCTGGTAGCACCCCTGCTGCAGAAAATGCTGAACGGGGAATTGCTGTCCGGTGAAGAACAGCGCTTGCTGGAAGAGTGGAAAGGCCGGTCTGAAGAGAACAAAGCGCTTTTTGAACGTTTGGGAAACCCTGTTGCGGTGCATGAAATGCTAAAAGCATGGCATGAAATTGAAAAGAACCGGGAATTGAACAAACAGCGTGGAATGAACAGGATCCAGGAGTTATTGCGTACTCCTACCCCGCCTGTACACCAGGTCCATTTCTTACGGCGCAGACCATTCCGTTATGCGGCGGCAGCACTGCTGCTGCTGAGCGCGGGCACTTACTTTTATACAACTCATCAAAATAAAGCGCCACAACTGGCCAATACGAATGTAATAATAGCACCGGGCCGCGAGGGCGCGATCTTAACACTTGCAGATGGCTCCCAGGTGGTACTGGATAGCCTGGGCAATGGCGTTGTAGCCAACCAGAGCGGCGTACAGGTACTCCTGCAGAACGGACAGCTGGCCTATGATGGCTCCTCCAAAGAAACTGTTTACAACACCATCACCACCCCAAAAGGACGCCAATTCAGGCTGCAATTACCGGATGGCAGCAAGGTATGGCTCAATGCGGCCAGCTCCGTAAAATACCCCACCACCTTCGCCGGTAAAGAACGCCGGGTAGAACTGACCGGAGAAGCTTATTTCGAAGTAGCTAAAAATGCAGACCACCCCTTTAAAGTAAAGGCGGGCGATGCCACAGAAGTAGAAGTACTGGGTACCAGTTTCAATATCAATTCCTACCCGGATGAAACCACCATCAGAACTACACTGCTGGATGGAGCCGTAAGATTAAACGCCTACCAGCAATCACAAATACTTAAACCCGGCCAGCAGGCTGTGGTAAAACCAGCCAAAGCACAACTGGAACTGGTAAATAATGCCGACCTGGATAAGGTAATGGCCTGGAAGAACGGGCTCTTCAATTTTGAGGATGCCAGCCTCGAAGAAGTAATGCGACAACTGGAACGCTGGTATGATATAGAAGTCACCTATGCAAAGGGAATACCTGCCATCCGCTTTGGCGGTGAGATCAACAGGCAGAATACATTACAGGATGTTTTACAGATCCTGGAAAAATCAAATGTGCATTTCCGGTTTGAAGACAGTCGCAAACTGGTTGTAATACCGTAATATTTTACTATACCAAAATATACTTTTTAGATGAGTCCATGACAGGCATTGAGGATAGCCAATAAAAAACCGAAGGTGGTTCGAAGCACCCTCGGCGGACGGTTGGGCCGATCCCTATAAACAATTTTCCCTGGAGGAATTACCGATTATTTATCAACCCAAACCAGATGTAATTTATGGATTTTACAGCTTATCCCAAGCCGTATGTTACTGCTGTGCCTTTAGAACAGCAGCCGGCAGAGAGGGAATCAACCAAACCGCTGCTGGCAATGGTCCGGAGCAAAATACGGAGCCATCGGGCCAGTACAGCATCAATTGTTCTAGCGATGAAAATGACAATTGTATTATTAACTGCTGCACTTATTCATGTTCAGGCCGCTGTGGTAGCACAGACGGTGACGCTTACGGGCAGGAACATTTCAGTTAAAAAGATTTTCCAATCTATTAAGCAGCAAACGGGCTATGTTACTTTTTACAACCAGGAAATGCTGGCGGATGCAAAGCCGGTTTCACTGGAAGTAAATGGCCTGCCATTAGAAGATGTGCTGAAGCTTATAGCTAAAGACCAGCCCTTCAGGTTCGAGATCAAGGCAAACACAAAAACGATCGTAGTGGCGCCGAAGGTGGTGACTACGGCGTCTCCGGGTACTTCTCTGGAGGCAGCTTTTTTTGTTCCGCTTTCCGGCCAGATCGTAGACAGTGCGAGCGGCGCTCCTCTGCCGGGAGCGACTGTAAAGGTGCAGGGAACCGTGCAGATAGCTACCACTGATTACCTTGGACGATTCACGGTAAATGCGAAAGCCGGTGATGTACTGACGGTAAGTTATGTAGGGTTCAGGAGTGTGAGCTACACGATCAGGAACACGGGCAAACCGCTTATTATTGCCCTGGCACCTGCTATCACCACCATCAACAATGTGGTTGTAACAGGGATCTTTAATAAAAACAAAGAAAGTTATACCGGCGCTGTAAAAGTGATAACGGCAAAGGATCTGCAACAATTCCAGGGCCGTAATATATTTGTTACGATCGGGAACATTGATCCCTCCTTCTACGTTGTTCCCAATAACAGTTTCGGCTCTAACCCCAACCGTGTACCGGATATACAATTACGTGGTACCCGCAACCTTCCCAACCTGGACCAGATAGACCAGCTGGGAACTTCTGCTGCTGCTGCGCTCAACTCACCGCTTGTTATCATGGACGGGTTTGAATCCACCATGGAACGGCTGATGGACCTTAACAACAACGAAATTGAATCTATCACTTTGCTGAAAGATGGTGGCGCTACCTCCCTTTATGGTTCCCGGGGTGCAAACGGCGTAATTGTTGTGACCACCAAACTACCTGTGAGCGGAAAGTTAAGATTTACTTACAGGGCAGGCATGAACCTGAGTGTACCAGACCTTAGCAGCTATCATTTGCTGAACGCAAAGGACAAGCTGGAACTGGAACGCATTTCCGGTTATTACAGCAGCCCTACAAAACCACCTTCTCAAAATGTAGGACTTGAACAATATTATAACCAGATACTGGGCCTCGTGCAAAGCGGCGTAAATACAGACTGGCTGAGTAAACCTTTACGCTCCACTGTAGATCAGAACCATTCCATAAAGCTGGAAGGTGGTGATAATGCATTCAGGTATTCCCTGCAAGGCCAGTATAACAAGATAAACGGTATCATGAAAGGCTCCGGCCGTGAAAATATTAATGGTAACGTTGACCTCTCCTACCGCCTGGGGAAACTCAACTTCCGCAATAGCCTGATGATAGGTAGTACAAAGGGCGAAGAATCTCCCTGGGGATCATTCAGTGATTACGCAAAACTGAATCCTTACTGGAGCCCTTATGATGCAGACGGAAAAATTACGCAATCTTTCCAACCCTACTATCAAAGTTACTGGGATCAGGGGCAGCATCTTAACAAACCATATGCTAACCCCATGTATGATGCCACGCTGAATACCTTTAACAAGAATGCCTATACTAACATCACCAATAACTTCCAGTTAGACTGGAGTCCTGTTGATCATCTGCGGTTATACGGAAGTTTAGGGATCACGAACAAACAACTTTCTTCCGATGCTTTTAAACCGGCATCACATTCTGCATTTTCACAGTACACTGATAGCAATCTGATCCGGAGAGGAACTTATGATTATAGCAGTGGAAAAGAGTTCTCTTATACAGCCAGGGCACAGGCCGTTTATAGTAATCTCTTCAATGACCTGCACAGTTTGTATATAGGCGTAAGCGTGGAGGCTGCAGAAAGCAAGTCCACCAACTATATGTTCAGTGCGGAAGGTTTCCCCGATGAAACCATCGACTTCATTGGCGAAGCCCTTCAGTATACACTGAACGGCGCTCCGTCAGGCACGGAAGCTACTACCCGCAGAGTAGGCCTGGCCAGTACGCTTACTTACACTTATGACCAACGTTACACCGCGGAACTTAACTACCGCGTTGATGGTGCTTCACAGTTTGGTACAGACAAACGTTTTGCACCCTTCTGGTCTGCCGGTGCCGGTTGGAACCTGCAAAACGAATCTTTTATCAGGGATAATTTCACCTTCATAGACCGTCTGAAATTACGCGGCTCTTTTGGTGTAACAGGTAATCAGAACTTTAATGCCTACCAACCCCTGGCCACTTATGGCTACATTACGAACGACCGTTATAAGAACTGGATCGGCGCCGTTCAGAAAGCATTAGGCAATCCTGACCTGCAGTGGCAGAAAACGAATAAATATGACCTGGGTATAGAAGGGGAATTATTTAAAAAGCGTATACTATTCCAGGCAGACTATTACAAGGAACATACCTCTAACCTGCTTTCTTCCCTGGAACTTCCTTATTCCAATGGTTTTACGGACTATATTGAAAACATCGGCGAAGTGGAACAGACCGGTTTTGAGTTGACGGCCACTGTGGTAGCGATCCGTAATGATGCACGCCGCATCTTTTGGTCTGTTACCGGTAGCATCGCGCACAACCAGGATAAGATCGTAAAATTATCTGAGGCTATGAAAGCGGCGAATGAAAAACTCGCCACAGACCCGGATAAAGTTGCTAATCTGCCTAACAGGATCATCCGCGAAGGAACATCTCAGAATACCATTTATGCTGTGCCATCGCTGGGTATAGATCCCAGTACCGGCAGAGAGTTGTTTTTAAATAAAGACGGCGGGGTTACTTATAGCTGGAATCCAAGGGACCGCGTAGCCGTAGGGGTATCTGAGCCAAAATACCGGGGCAATTTCAGCACCCTGTTCCGTTACGGCGGCTTCGGCTTCAATACCTCTTTTGGTTTCCGCTTTGGCGGTCAGCTGTATAATGAAACGCTGATACAAAAGATAGAGAATGCAGACAGGTTCTTTAATGTTGATGAACGGGTATACAATGACCGCTGGAAAAAACCTGGAGACAGGACGTTCTTCCGCGGGATCAATGAAGTGACACGTACTTATGCCTCCTCCCGTTTTGTACAGAATGAATCAACATTCATCTGCCAGAACATCAACATTTCCTACGATGTGCTGAACAGAGAATGGCTGAGGCGTTTGCATATGCAGGCACTGTCTGTGCAGGCCAATACCGGGGAATTGTTCTATATGTCCAGCGTACCGCAGGAACGTGGTATTGATTATCCATTCTCCCGGCAGGTGAGCGTTAGTTTGTTTGCTACTTTTTAATCTGAAATCAAATGAAGAAAATAACTATCACTACTATATTACTGAGCACTCTGGCCTTTACCGGCTGTAAGAAGTGGCTGGAAGTAACACCGCAGGCGACAACAACCAAAGACGAGTTGTTCCAAACCCAGAAAGGATTCCGGGATGCCCTCACGGGTGCTTATATTCACATGAAAAGCGGCAACACCTATGGTGGCGGGCTCACATGGGGGAATATTGAATTCATGGCCCGCAACTGGGATGTGATCAATGTCAGCAATACGGCCCTCACCAACCTGGCAAATGCCAATTATTCTGATGCTACTGTAAGAGGCTGGATGGATGGCACCTATGCAGACGAATACAAGGTAGTAGCAGATGTGAACAGTATCCTGGAAAGGATTGACGAAAAAAAATCCGTGTTCACGGGCGATAACTATGCACTGGTTAAAGGAGAAGCATTGGCGTTGCGCGCTTTTGCCCACTTTGATGTGCTCCGCATGTTTGGCCCCATGCCGGATAACCCGGGCACGATACCGGTATTACCTTATGTAAAAAAAGTATCCAAGGAGATTGTTATGCCTGTTCCTTTCCAGGAATTTGCATTATCCGTGCTGGCAGACCTTGATGAGGCAGAAGGATTATTGAAAGACGTTGATCCGTTCACGCAATATTCCCTGGCAGAATTGAATCCGGACCCGAACAACCAGACTCCGGTATTGGCCGATAATTATTACATGTACCGCCAGCTGCGCATGAACTATTATGCCGTGCTGGCCCTGAAAGCCAGGGTGTATATGTGGCTGGCGCCATCCAATAGTGCGAACTTCGCAAATGCCGCGAAGTATGCGAAGATGGTGATCGATGCCAAAGATCGCAACGGTGTACCTACCTTCCGCCTGGGTAAGTCAGCAGACCGCACTGCGGGGGATTACACCATGTCTCCTGAGCATATTATCGGATTAAGTATGTATGATCTTGCGCAAAAAGCGATCGATCTGTTCTATGAAAAGGGATCCCTGGCCCGTTCTGATTTCAATATCCAGGATGGATATTATTATCTCAACAACCTGTTCCCTCCAGGTGAAAGAATAGGTGATATACGATGGCAGGGTATGTGGAGTTATAAGGTAACACAGGGTAGTACCAGCTTTGTAATGAATGCAAAATACCTGCAACGTCAAACTTTGCCCATTCTGCAGGTGCCCCTGCTCCGCCTCAGCGAAATGTATCTCATACTCACGGAATCTGCACCGTCT
The DNA here is from genome assembly GCF_009647655.1 of Chitinophaga sp. SYP-B3965. GTDB lineage: Bacteria > Bacteroidota > Bacteroidia > Chitinophagales > Chitinophagaceae > Chitinophaga. The sequence continues at coordinate 2,527,744 of NZ_WJFD01000001.1, forward strand.
AAAGCAGAAGCTGAAGGCTTCTACGCTACTTATTGCGCGGAAAAAGGCATTCCCTTCCTGAGCGGTTTTAATGCTACTAACTGGGAAGCAGACCGAAAGAATAAAATGATCAGGGAATACGTACGGGAATTCTTTGCAGAAGGTCAAACCTTCTTCACTTATAAAAGATACAATGTAATCACATTGCCTGCCAGCTGGACGGCAGTGTTCTACAGCGGCACAACAGCAAGGTATATTGTACCTAAACCTGATCGTGAAATTAATTACCATAACAACTGATCACAGCGATGAAAAGATTCATATATTTTATAGCTGTTCTGCTGATAACAGCAGCCGGCTGCACAAAATCAGAATTCCTGCTATTTTCCGATATTGCCAGGGTACAGCTGAACGATACCGCTACGCTGAATACTACCTTTATCTATGATCCTGCCACTGTTACAAAAGATACGGTGTATATCCAGGTAGGTACTATTGGCGGCATTACAGATCATGACCGGCCGGTACAACTGGTACAGGTACCGGAATATGATTACACTTATGTTCGTGATCCTATCACTAACCAGGTAACAGATACCATTGTTACAGAAAGGCCTTTCAAAGCGGTTCCCGGCATTCATTATATAGACCTGGCAGACAAATCAATGGCATCATTGATGGTAGTAAAGGCGAACGAAGCAAGCGCCATGATACCAGTGATATTATTACGCGATGCCAGCCTGAAAACGAACAGCTACCGCCTGCGCCTGCAACTGGTGGCCAATAAAGAATTCGGACTTGGAGAAATAGGCGCAAGGGAACAAACGGTAGTGTTCTCAGACCGTCTGGAACGCTTTTACTCCTGGAGGGTAGACAATGGTGTAGCACCGGCATTTACTACTTTCGGAAAATACAGCACAAGAAAACACCAGTTTATGATGGATGTGCTGAAAGTAAATATTGATGAAGTATGGTACCAGGCAGTGTTGGCTGCACAGGCCCAACAAAACTACCAGAACCTGCTGAGGGCTGCCTTAACCGCATTCAACAATGATCCGGCTAACATTGGCAGTGGAAAAGCGCCCTTGCGCGAAACGGATTCGCCTACGAGCCCCCTGGTTACCTTCTGATCAAAATCAATTATTACCAAGATGAAGAAATTATATTTCCTGGCAGCCGGCTTGTTTTCCATACTCGCTTTTGCCTGCACCAAAGATAAAAGTACCGCAAACGACGGTTCAATACCATCCTTTACTGTAAGTGGAATGAAAACCAGTTATGCTGTATTAACACATAAGGATACTTTGCGCATCCATCCTGTCGTAGAAGACGAAAGCAAATATGAATTTTACTGGACAGCATTTAATTCCAATTTTGTACAAAGATCGGGTAATGCAAAACCAGATACACTGGCCAGAACAAAGGACCTTGACTACGCCGTAACATTGAACCCCGGTCCCTATATACTGGTGTTCAATTTAAAAGATAAAAAGAGTGGTGTTACCAAGCTCCTTAATGCAGACATGGTCGTATCTTCATTAAACCTGAACGGCTGGTACCTCCTGAAAGAAAACAATGGAAAAACAGACTTTGATTTTATTCATAGCACCGGGCGTATAAACGACTGGATTGCTTTTCACAATGAGGGGAAAAGCCTGGAAGGAACAGCAGTAGATGCGGTATTTACGCCTACCTTTAAAATGACGCTGACAGCCGCTCCTATGGATATCTTCCCTGCGTTTACAGTGCTCTCAGATAAGGATGCAGCCATTTACCGGATCGATAACGGGAAGGTGATGCGCACCTTTGATGATATGTTCTTTACAAAACCTGCCACCCGCAAGTTGCAAAGCGTGTTCCAACCTGCATCGCTTACCACCCTTGGCCTGATCAACGATGGCCAGGCTTATATCATGAATAAGGGTACCCTGTTCTCTACACTGCCAGCCACTACGGCCAGGTTATCACCCATAACGGCGGTAGGTGCTATGAACCTTGCTTTTGACGAGCTTTCCAAATCAGTTGTGTTGCAGGTTGATTTTACTTTACCGGCAATGCCAACCAGCGGGGCTGAGTTGAAGAACATGAATGCTGATCTGGTTTGGATGAATAGTTATGCTGGTTTGCGCGGTTTAGCTATGGCCCTCTTCCGTAAACCAGACGGTTCCGGGATCCTCTACAGGCTGAATGTACAATATGGTTTCCTGGCAGGTTTTTCAACACCTATCATACAGTTAAAAGCAACCGTACCTTCTACGCATGGCCTGATGGCTGCGAGCGTGATCGGCGGGAATTATGATGCTGACTTCATTTATTATGCGCTGGGTAACAAGGTGTACCTGACAGATCCGATCGGCCTCCAGGAAGCCTTGCAGGTGACACTTCCTGCCGGAGAAAACGTTACCAGCATTCAGCATATCAAATATCCGCAGCCCAACGCCGGAATAACCATTACAACTGATTTCCTGGCTATCGCTACTTATGCAAACGGTCATTACAAAGTGTACCTGCATAAAGTAAGTTCTACCGGAACCATTCAACCATTGGCCCAGCCTAATTTTGAAGGGGACGGAAAAGTAACCACCATTATCTATATGGAAGGAGGAAACGGAAGCAGGGTTTTCTAACATTATAAAGCATGAGATCACACCCATTGCCACTGTATAACAGCTGGCGGGGTGATCTCATGCCATTTAAAAACAAACAGATGAGAAGCTTACTATTATTAGCATGCAGTTTTTGTTCTTTGAATGTACTGGCACAAACAGACACTGCTATGCAAAGAACGGAACTGAAACAAGTCTTGCAGGGAGTAGATCAAAAAATGGCCAACAGGCAACAAGCCTGGCTGGATGCGCAGACTGCAAAAGTGAAGTATGACACGATAGGCCTGTGGCAATACCGCGACGACTGGGCCAAGCTTAAAGCAGAAAGGAAAAAACAGGAGATCGTCTTCGTACAACAACATCCGGATTACCTCGTTAGCCTGGAAGCCCTGAAAGATGCCATCGGCCCTATCCCCGATGATATCCAGGCATACGATAAACTGTTTAAGAAGCTGAACAAAACTGTAAGAGAAAGTGAAGCAGGTGTGAGTACAAAAAAACTCATTGATCGTTATATGACGGTGCGGATCGGTGCGCAGGCGCCTGCTTTCTCCTCTCCGGATACCGCCGGCCTGCCGGTGCGGCTGGCTGATTACAAAGGGAAGTATGTGCTGCTGGATTTCTGGGCAAGCTGGTGCGGCCCCTGCAGGGAAGAGAATCCCATCGTAGTAGCTGCTTACAACCGGTTCAAAGATAAAAGCTTTGACATCCTTTCTGTTTCCCTGGATCAACCGGGTAAAAAGGCGGACTGGCTCAAAGCCATCTATCACGATGGCCTCACCTGGAAACATGTATCAGACCTTCAATACTGGAATAATGAAGTAGCGAAGCTGTACATGATCCGCTCCATCCCGCAGAACTTCCTGATAGATCCACGCGGGAAGATCATTGCCAAAGACCTGCGTGGGGAACAGCTTGTAAAGAAACTTGAAGAAATATTAAAATAGTACCATGCTCAGATTTAACATCGCTTTATTTGCGCTGCTTGGCTTCGCTGTTGCTGCTCATGCGCAAAAAGCCGTTCCAACGGATTCATCTGCTAAAAAAACAGATTCTCTTCCTTCCGCCATCAAGCCGTATGGAACGGTGATCACTGCAAAAGCCAAGACATACAACGGCATGTTCAAAGTACACCAGCTGAACGCCCGTTATTACTTTGAAATTCCGGATTCCATGTATAACCGTGCGATCCTGGTAGTGAACCGTATTGGCAGGTCCGCAGCAGGGCCAAGGCCGAATATGACAGGATATGCCGGTGACCAGATCGCCGAAAATGTGATCCACTTCGAAAAAGGACCGGATGACAAGATCCTCATGAAAGTGATGCGCTTTAATGAACGTTCCACGGATTCCACAGAGAATGGCCTCTACAGGTCTGTGATCAACTCCAACCTGGAACCTATTGTAGCTGTATTTCCTGTAAAGGCTTACAACAAGGACGCTAAAAGCACGGTGATAGATGTAACGGATCAACTGAACACGGAAAATGAAATATTCCATTTCAGCCCGCAACTTAAAACAGCGCTGAGCATTGGCGCTATACAGTCCGATAAATCTTTCATCAATTCTGTGAAAGCTTTTCCGATGAACATTGAGATCCGCATGCTGCGTACCTATATGAAAGGTGGTCAGCAAGCTGCATCTACTACTATACCGGATACCTATGAACTGAACAGTTCCATGGTATTGCTGCCGGCAGTACCCATGCAGCCCCGGTATGCAGATGCGCGTGTAGGCTTTTTCGCCAGGGGGTATGTAGATTTTGATACAGATCCGCAGGGTGTAAAGCAGCAATACATGATCACCCGCTGGAGGCTTGAACCTAAAGAAGAAGATATAGAGAAATATAAACGCGGTGAACTGGTGGAACCTAAAAAGCCCATCATCTATTACATCGATCCTGCTACGCCTAAAAAGTGGGTGCCTTACCTGATTGCAGGTGTGAACGACTGGCAGAAAGCATTTGAACAGGCTGGTTTTAAAAATGCCATCAAGGCCATGCCTGCTCCTGAAAATGATTCCACCTGGAGTATCGATGATGCACGCCACAATGTGATCGTGTACAAACCATCTGCCATAGCGAATGCCAGCGGTCCTCACGTGCATGATCCACGCAGCGGAGAGATCATTGAAACGCACATCAACTGGTACCACAACATCATGCAACTGGTGCATAACTGGTACATGATCCAGGCCGGCGCTATTGATCCTGCCGCCCGCAAGATGGAATATGATGAGGAACTAATGGGTCAGCTGATCCGCTTTGTATCTTCTCATGAAGTAGGGCACACATTGGGCCTGATGCACAACTTTGGTTCCAGCTCTACTGTACCGGTAGAGAAATTAAGGGACAAGGCATATGTGGAAGCACATGGCCACACTCCTTCTATCATGGACTATGCACGTTTTAACTACGTAGCACAACCGGAAGACCACATTACACAAAAAGGCATCTTTCCAAGGATAGGTGAATATGATAACTGGGCTATCCAATTTGGATACAAATGGTACCCTGCATTTAAAACAGCTAAAGACGAAGGCCCTTTCCTGAATAAACTGATCATTGACAGCCTGGCTAAAAACAAACACCTGTATTTTGGCAGTGAGAACAACTTCTCTGATCCCCGTGACCAAAGTGAGGACCTGGGTGATGATGCTATTGCGGCCAGCAAATATGGTATCAAGAACCTGCAGCGCATACTGCCACAACTGAAAGAATGGACGAAGGTACCCGATGAAGGATATGATAACCTGAAGACCATGTATGAGGAAGTGATCAAACAGTATAAACTCTATACTGTTCAGGTATTGAAAAGTGTAGGTGGTGAATACCGTACTTTCAAGAGCATAGAGCAACCCGGCAGGATGATCGAACCAGTGGAGTACCAAAAGCAAAAAGCCTCCATGAAGTTCCTGAATGAATACCTTTTTGCTACACCTACCTGGCTCATCAATGAATCATATACCGCGGTAACGGGCACTGATCCTATCATACACATTGTTATCGCACAATCCAATGCGCTGATGAAACTGCAAGGGTCCGGTATGCTGATAGGGCTGATCAAATCAGCAGAAATGAACAAGGGTATCAAAACATATACAGCTATTGAGTTCCTGGAGGACCTGAAGCAAGGTGTATGGGGCGAACTGTATACCAATAAGCCCATTGATATCTACCGCCGCAACCAGCAAAAAGTGTACATAGAAAATTCATTCAAAGCATTTAAAGCGGTGAATGAAATAGTAGGCAGGAACAATGGCAACGGTACGATCTTTTACATAAACCCGGATCCAACCGGCAATGATGTTTCCAGCATTACGCGGGCACATCTGACAGGTTTACGTAACGATATCCGTAAAGCTATACCATCACAAACCGGTATTTCAAAGTATCACTTACAGGATATGGAGAACCGGATCACTGAGGTACTGGAAGGAAAGAACAAATAACCATATAAATTTCACGAGAGCCCTAAAGCCGTACAGACCAATGTGTTTGTGCGGCTTTTTTTTATTATGATTACATATATATTAAAAAAATATCATTAACTTACTAGCCTGTATCCTTTTAGCTAAAGATAAATTAAGTGCCCCGTATCCTAACCTGATTACGTATGAAGTGGTTTATAGTATTACCTTTTATCCTCTGCAGTCTGCAATTAATTGCACAACAAAGTATTGTCCGGGGCATTGTGTCCATCCATAATAGTGAAACCAATACTGGTAAAAGACAATTTGTGGTAAATGCCCAGGTAGAGGATGATCTGAAGGAGGCCCAACCTACCCTTACGGCAGCCAACGGGCAATTTATCTTATCCTTTGTTGGCAAACCTGATAAAAGTGCGGCTTCACTATTGGTAAGGAAAACACCCCTCCAGGTTGTGAACGAAGCATCGCTGAATGCTATAACGGGCCAAAGCGATTGGGTAAGGATCAGTATGGCTCTTCCGGATAGTATCAATGAATACAGGAGGAAGATCTATAATGTTGGTAAAACGCAGGCGGAAAAACAATTAGAACAACAAGTTGCCGGTAAAACGGCACAGCTTGCCAAACTCCGGAAAAGCAGCGTACAAGATGCGGCACAGATCAAACAACTGGAACAGCAACTGTTTGAATTAAAAGATAAAGGAAAACAAATTGACGAACAGGCCAAAGAACTGGCCCGCAAATATGCCCCGGTGAACCTGGATGATGCCTCCCCCTTCTTTCGGAACGCATTTGGGTTATTTCAGCGAGGACAACTGGATTCAGCTTTACTGATCCTGGGAAAGGTGAACCTGGCCAACCTGGCCTACCAGATCCTGGGAGAACGGCAAAAGATAAATAACCTGCAAAAAGAACTGGCGCAAAGAGATTCCATTCAGCAGCAAAGGTCCGGAGACGTAAGTGAGGCCCTCCGGTTTAAGGCGGACCTGCACGCCACCATGTTTGAGTTTGACAGCACAATGGTCTGTTATCAGCTACTCCTGCAGCTGGACTCTACAGATGACGACAATCTTTTTAACTACGCCCGTTTTCTTGGGTGGCTTAATCAGCATGATCAGTCTATTTACTATTATTCCAGGCTCTTGAGCATCTATAAAGAAAAACTGCCGGCAAATCCGTCCTACTATGAACCTCTTGTGGCAAATGTACAAACCAACCTGGGCAGCGTTTACATGGAAAAAAATGATTTCTCAGGGGCTGAAACAAGCTACCAGGAAGCACTCAGGTTGAATATCTTTAACCGTTCAGCAGAACCTCTTCCGGAGCTCTATGAATCGTACCTCGCTAACCTGCAAACCAATCTTGCCGGACTCTACGTCAACAAGAACGACTTTTCAAAGGCTGAAGCAGCCTACCTGGAAGCACTCGGGCACCATAAACATTTGGCTCAAATAAACCCGAAGCTGTATGAACGGGACCTTGCCGTCACGCAAAGCAACCTGGGAACCCTGTATGCTAATAAAAATGATTTTTCAAAGGCTGAAGCTATGTATCTCGAAGCGTTCAGCATTCTAAAACCTTTGGCCCAAAGGGATCCCCGGAACTATGAAATAGATCTGGCCAACACCCAACATTATCTGGCAAGGTTATATAATATAAAAAACGACCTCCCTCGTGCTGAAGAAAATTACCTGGCAGCGCTCGCCATTCGTAAACAGATAGCCAGAACAAATCCCCGGGCCTATGAACCCGATCTTGCTTTGTCCCTGATCAACCTTGGCAGTTTTTATCAAAAGAAAAAAGATTCCACCAGCGCCCAGGCAGCTTACCTGGAAGCGGTTGGTATTTATAAGCGCCTGGCAGGCGCAAACCCTCAGGCATATGCCCCATCATTGGCAAGCGCGTTAAACCGTCTGGGTGATATGTATCTTAACAAAAGACAGCAACAACTCCCGGCAGCTGAAGCTGCTTTACTTGAAGCATTCGGGATCTATAGCCGTTTATATAAAACGGATCCCCAGGTATATGAACAGGAAATGGCCAGCATATACAACAGCCTGGCCGGCCTGCATGCTGCTAAAAAAGAGGATCAGAAAGCGGTAACTACTTACCGGGAATCACTCACGATCTATGAACGCCTTACAAAGGCTGATCCCAAAGCCTATGAACCGAGCATGGCCACCATACAGGAAAACCTGGGCATCCATTATATGGAACTAAAGAATTTCCGGGCATCTGAAGAAGCTTGCCTGGCATCCCTCAGCATCTTTAAACGCCTGGCTGTAGAATATCCTGAAGTTTATGAGCTTAACCTGGCCAATACGCAAACTATCCTTGGGACCCTTTATATAAAGATGAAAAAGTGGCAGCCTGCTGAAAAGCAGTTGGAAGATGCGACACTGATAATGGAAAAGTGGTTAACCATACAGCCTCAAATATACCTGACCACATGGGGAACCAGTGTTGTAGGCCTTATTGAACTTTATGCAACAATTGAGGATACGGTAAGTGTGGAAACAGCAAAAATCCCCTTGTTCATTAAGATGGGATACTGGTATGACAAGCTTTACAAATTCCATCATAAGGAGGAAGTATTGAGAGATGCCTACTCCAACAACCGCGGTTCCCTCGCCTGGTACCTGCTTTTCACCAAACAATTCAAAGAAGCACAAACAGTGGCCCTTCAGGGCTTGCAGATAGATAGTAAAAAGATCTGGATCAAAACTAATATAGCACATGCATTACTCATGCAGGGCAAAACGGAAGAAGCCTTAAAGGTTTACCAGGAATTGAAACCATTAAAAGATGAAGAAGGAGAAGCACTCAAAAGTATGTGCCTGGCAGACCTGGATAAACTCGAAAAAGCAGGCATCACCCATAAAGATATAAACATCGTTCGCGCATATTTAAAAAAGCCCTGATGAAATCGAACAAACTATCTACTATAGCTATCTCCAGGATCACAGGTATTATTTTTCTGCTGCTGGCAGCAGGAATAACCCTGTTCATTCCCTGCCTTACAAAAACACAATTATTTATCATCTATACCCTGGTTGGATTAAGCATTGCATTATTGCTCATAAAGAGTGCAGATAAAACAAATGTATCTTATAAGGTCTGGAACATTTCCATTGTACTGGTAGGTGGTGTAGCCTTGCCTTTCATCTTATTTTTCACCAACCCGGTTGGTACATTTAAACCGGATGATTGTTTTGGAAAGCGGAGCTTAACGGTGTTTGTGCATGGAAAGAAAGGCAGGCAGGATATGGTACTGCGCCAGAAAGGGTATGTGATCATGGATATTGGCGGGGAAAGAAAAAAAGCAGCCATCAGTGAAAACGGGGAAGCTTATTTCCAGAACCTGCGCCTGGATGATGAAGTAAGACTTAATATTGACTTTTCAGAACCCTACACCTCCTTATCTCCGGACTCTGTGTATAAGATCACGGAAGAAGGAAGGATCTACCTGACTGTAGCTTTACAGGGTATTGATAAAGTGGACGGCGTGGTATTACACAATGATATGCCATTGGAATCCGTACTGATAAAGATCAATAGCCTATCTGCCACAACGGATTCCACTGGTCATTTTCTGATCCGTATTCCGGACTCCTTACAAAGTAATAAATACACTGTTTGGTTCTATAAAAAAGGATTTAAAACCTTATCTAAAGAGGCCTACCCTCAAACAGGCATACCATTAGGTGTTGTAATGGAAAAATAAAAAAAAGGCACAGGTATAAGCCTGTGCCTTTTTTTATTCCGTTGGCATCTGAGACATATCCATATAGGCTATCTCCCACTGATGCCCATCCAGATCTGCAAAACCATGCTGATACATCCAGCCATAATCCTGCGCTTCTGCATAAATATCTCCACCAGCTTTCTTTGCTTTTTCTACCAGCTGCTGTACCTCTTCCCTCGATGCTGCATCCAGTGCAATTAATACTTCTGTTGTTTTCTTTGCATCGCTGATCTCCTTCTTCGTGAATGTTTTAAAGTATTCTTCCTGTAGCATCATCGCATAGATGCTGTCGCTGATCACCATACAACCGGCCTTCTCATCTGTGAACTGGGGGTTGAAGGAAAAGCCGAGAGAGGTAAAGAAATTCATTGAGGCGGTTAGATCTTTAACCGGCAGATTAATAAATACTTTTGTTGCCATGATCTTTATGTTTTATACAAAGCTAACATAGAGAAAAAACCAAAACATTTACATTTGTTGAGGAATTGAAAATTATTTATTGGTCAGTAGTATCCTGCTTAACTGTGTGGGGGTAATGCCTAAGTAGGAAGCAATATGGTGTTTCTTCAAGCGTTTGATAAGGCTGGGGAATTTATCTGCAAACGCTGCATATCGCTTACCAGCGGGGTCATGACGCAGTGCGATCTCCAAAGGTTCTTTCTCTATGATCCAGTGCAGCTCCATGTAATTGATATAGAAGGTGGCAATGTCCATATACTGCTCCGACAGCTTTTTAAACGCGAAGAAATCGTATTCCAGTACACTTGTATCCTCCAGGGCGGTGATCGTAAACATACTGGGTGTTTTGCTGAGCATGGCGCTCACGGATGCGGCAAAACGCTGTTCCGGGAAGAAGGTTTTGATCACTACCTCTCCTTTATCAGAAACATAGTTCTGAGAGAAGAGCCCTTTTACCACAAAAGCCACCTTCTTTGGTGCCTGGCCTTCGGTTACAAAGTTATCTCCCCGCTTGTAGGTTTTAGCGGTAAGGATAGCCTCCCATGCTGTACGGCTTTCGGCGGACAGCTTTGTGTATGTCTCTATCTTTTTGAAAAAAACATCCATAAGGGTAAGGTGTTTGTTATAACGCCGCGATCTTATCTACAGCATTCAGCAGGATGTGTAAATGTGCCAGCCTTGTTTTCCGGTAATCTTCCACAAACGCGTTTAACATAGCCGGTTCACACTCCTTTTCTATGGCCTGCTTTGTTTTGATCAGGAGTTCCTTATCAATGGTACCTTCCAGTACAAACTGGCCAAAACCTACTGCAATGATCACATTATTGACCCCTAACGCAAACCGGTTGATCAAATATTCAGCTACCTCAGCTTCCTCTTGTTTGGGCGCCTCGTTGTATCCCCAACTATCCAGCAATTCATTTATGTAGATGAACGGGCTGGCTGTTTGATTGTCTGACCGCCATTCCCGGAACCCGTAAAACGCATCCGCGCCATCGTCATTACCGAAAGGGGACGTTTCTTCGGAAGCGTCCCAGAAAAAGTCTTCCGTTAACAGTGCGCTGGCTGCAGGATGTGCCGTTTGGAGGGAAAGTTCGTATTCTTCTTCATTCATGCGGCCAAGATACAAAAATTGTATTATGGAGTCCAGACAGCCTTTGTTTTAAACTTTCGTAATTTTAAGAAGTCTCAATAGCTATGAAATCCATCCTCCTCTCCCTGCTGCTTTGCTTTTGTTTTACAGGATGCCTTAAAAAACGGGATCGTATTGAAAATGGCCCCTTCCGTTATACCGGCAACATCGTGGTGGATGGCTTAACAAGGACCTATCTGGTAAATCTTCCTCCCAATTACTACGAATCCGCTGATTTCTCCCTGGTGATTGCCATGCATGGCGGAGGCGGAAATGGTGGTCAGTTCGAAACTTCTTCCAAACTCACCCAGAAAGCCAATGCCGCGCAGTTCATTGTGGTGTATCCTGATGGTGTAAAAGGCAATGGCCTTTTAAAAGCACAGACCTGGAATGCGGGCGGTTGTTGTGAATATGCGGTAGAGCACAATATCAACGATGTAAAATTCATCAGCCAGCTGATAGATAAACTCGTTACAGACTATAAGATCAATCCTAAAAAAGTATATGCTACCGGGCATTCCAATGGCGGTATGATGGCCTACCGGCTTGCTTGTGAGCTTTCCGATAAGATCGCTGCCATTGCTCCCAATAGTTCTACCATGGTGGTAACGCAGCCCTGCAATGCTTCCCGCGCGGTGCCTATACTTCATATGCATTCTGCCCTGGATACCAATGTGCCTTATACCGGCGGTGTAGGAACGGGGTTTTCCAATCATTACAACCCACCGCTTGATTCTGTGTTCCAGGTTTGGTCCTTAAAAAATGCCTGCGCTACACCGGCACAGGTCATTACTAATAACGCTGCCTATAAGTTGACGAAATGGACGGATTGCAGTAATAATGTGAGCATTCAGTATTATCTCACGAAAGATGGAGGGCATGCATGGCCGCCTTCTGCAGCTATCAATTCGAATGATCTTTTATGGGATTTTTTTCAGCAATATCAGTCACCTTAACGTAAATTGAAGCATGCGTTTTATCCCTATCAGCTTATTACTGCTCCTTTCCGCAAAAAGTTTATGCGCACAAGAGGTGCGCAATGTTGCCTGGATCAATCCTGTAAAGCGTAACACTATTGTAAATGGCATTAGCATCGGATTAGTAGCCCAACCTTTCAAACCAGCCAAAGGTTTAACTGTAAACGGCCTCACCCTGGAACTACAACCAGCCGGCGCGCTGATCATGATGTACTCCCTCGGCACAACAATGATCCCTTCTCTCGGCTGGAGAAAAACAAAAGAAGGTGAAACGCGGGCGAGTGTTTTCAGTCATACCAACAGCGATTGGCCGGATAAGGACAGTATTAAAACCCATCTGAGAGGCATCAATATCAGTCCGGGGTTCATCTCTGAAACATCCGCCACAGGCGTAAACATCAATATCATTGCTTCCCTTATCGTTGAAAACCGGGGGCTTACCATTACAGGGTTTGACAATACCTGTTATACCTTCTCCGGCATCATGATCAGTGGTTTTAAAAATAAGGCTACCGTTGGGCATGGTTTGCAGATAGCTGTGTTTAATAATTGCAGGGAAGGGAAAGTAGTACAATTGGGATTGTTCAACCGTATTGGCAAAAGAGCATTGCCTTTTGTAAACGTATCATTGTAAAACGCTTATTTCATATGCAGCAAAATAAGCAACAGGAAAAAATTCTTCAGGTTCACGCGTAAGTACTGCAAGGCATGTGTGATCTGGTTCTCTACACTTCGTTTAGAGATATTCAATCTATCTGCTATCTCCTGATTACTCAGGTTCTCCTGCCGGCTTAACAGGAAGATCTCTTTACAGCGTTTAGGCAATGCGCCCAGGTAAAAACTTAATTGCTCGCGGAGTGTTTGTTCAGATAATTTTTCTTCCGCATAATTGAAAGTGAAAGACTCATTGTATTCAGCGGGTAATTCCTGTGTGGCTTTTTTCGCCTTTAATTCCCTGTAGATATGATAACGTGTAGCGGAGATGATATAATTTTTGAAGTCTTCTATTTCCAGCGTATTCCTTTTGAGCCATATATTCAGAAATACATCGTGTACTATTTCTTCGCTGGCCTCATTATCTCTTAGTAGTGATAAGGCAGTATTATACAACCGTCCCCAGTAACGGCTAAACAGCAGGTTGAAAGCCGTTTTATCTTCATTTCTGACAGCAAGCCATATATCAGCATCCGCTGAATTAGCATCGATCATGTTCATGCCTCAAAATTGACAAAATATAATTACGCTCCGTGTTAAATTAAAATGAACAGTTCGTTAAGAAAATGATTTTTTCTGAAAAGTATGTGTGTTGGCGAAAGTAAATGACTCTATAAAGATATAAAAGCCCGCCTTATGAATAAAGAAGAATATATCGTCTTATATCAAAAATACTTAAACAATGAGTGCAGTCCGGAAGAGCTGGAGCTGCTGCGTCAGTATAAGGATGACTTCGAGTTCTCTGAAATTGACTATAAAGACGATCAGCTTCAAGCTAAAATATATGGCAAATTATTAAACAGCATTGAAGAAAGGGAAAGGGTGAAACCCCTGTTTGCCTGGAAAAGGTATGCGGCGGCGGCTGTTCTACTGGCAGCAGTTGTTACCGGGTTAATACTGGTACAGAAAGGGAACAAAAAGGAAGTGACGGCCTCTCTGGCCCCTACTGCTGTTAAAGAGGAAATTAAACCCGGCAGCAATAAAGCGGTACTCATTTTAGGTGATGGCAGTGTGGTGGAACTGAATGATACGGTGACTGGTAAAATAGCACAGCAGGGCGCCACCATCGTGAGTAAGGTTAGCAACGGGCAGCTCACCTACGAAGAAACCGGCGGAGATGCGAAAGAGATCATCTACAATACCATTAATATCCCAAGGGGCGGACAATACAGCCTCACCCTGCCAGACGGCAGTAAAGTATGGCTGAATTCCGCCACATCCTTAAAATTCCCCACACAACTGAATGACAAAGAAAGAGTGGTGGAGCTGGATGGAGAAGCTTATTTCGAAGTAGCCAAAAGCAAACAACCCTTCTTCGTAAAAGTGAAGAACATGCAGGTGGAAGTATTAGGTACACATTTCAATGTAATGGCCTATTCAGATGAATCACACATCAACACCACCTTGCTGGAAGGTAAAGTAAGGCTCAGCAGCGGCACGGACGAAGTGATCCTGAAACCCGGCCAGCAAGGCCTCTTCACACCCACAGCAGGTTTTAAAGTAAGAGAGGCGGATACAGATCAGGCACTCGCCTGGAAGAACGGTTATTTCAATTTTAATGATGAAGAACTGACTTCCATCATGCGCAAAATTTCCAGGTGGTACAATGTGGATATTGAATATAACAGCAAGAATAGCAAGTTATCCTATGCCGGTGTTATATCCAGGTTCAAAAATGTATCTGATGTACTGGATATGTTGTCATTAACCGGAACAGTACAATTTAAAATAACAGACAGGCGCATCACTGTCATCAACTAACTATATAATCAGAACAAACTCAACTTTATGCACAGCGTTCGTCATCTTTCATTTAAGGCGTTCAGGGTGGTTAAACTAACCATGGCCCTGATATTCTTCCTGTCCATGCAGGTAAGTGCGGTAGCCTATGCGCAGAAGATCAGTCTTTTCGAAACACAGGCATCTTTGAAATCAATCTTTAAAGAAATAAAGAAACAAACAGGGTACAATTTTTTACTTAACACGGAAATGCTGATAGATGCAAAACCGGTGACTGTATTTATAAAAGATGTTTCTATTGAAGAAGCATTGGATAAATGTTTTGAAGGGCAGCCTTTAACTTATACGATCAATAACAAAACGATCGTGCTGAAAAGAAAGGCGCCGGTACAAAGAGCGGAAATAACCGGGAAGATCACAGACGAAAATGGCAGTGGTATTCCGGGCGCCAGGATCTTAAATCAAACCACCAATAAATCTGTTATTACGGATGAAACTGGTGCTTTTAAGATCGATGCGATAGCGGGTGATAAACTGCAGGTGATCATGATGGGATATGATACTCAGATCATCACGGTGGACAGCAAGCAGAACTACGCCGTTACCTTAAAACCAGGTACAACTAACCTGGACGCGGTAGTGGTAGTAGGTTATGGCACACAAAAGAAAGCGAACTTAACCGGTGCGCTGAGTACGGTAAGCAGTGAAGATTTCAAAGGCCGTCCGGCTACATCTGTAGGCTCTGCTTTACAGGGGCAAATGCCCGGTGTTACCGTAGTGAATTCCACCGGCATACCAGGCGGTGGTGGTGGTACCATCCGCATCCGCGGTATTGGTACCCTGAATGATGCCAGCCCGCTGTTAGTGGTGGATGGTATCCCCAGCGGCAATATCAACATCTTAAACCCGGAAGATATTGAAACGATCACGGTGCTGAAAGATGCGGCCTCTTCTTCTATTTATGGTGTACGTGGCGCCAATGGCGTGATCCTCGTTACTACTAAAAAGGGAAAGAACAATGCTAAACCTACTTTAAGCTACAACAACTACTTCGGGTTCCAGACGCCCACGGCATTGCCGGACTTCCTAGGCTCTGTGGATTATATGACGCTGCTGAATGAAGCCAAGGTAAATGCAGGCGCTAATCCTACTTATACGGATGCACAGATCCAGATCGCTAAGGATGGTTCTGACAAGAACTTCTATGCGAATACCAACTGGGTGAAAGAGATGTACAAACCCAATGCTCCGCAGCAAAGCCATATGCTGAACCTCTCCGGCGGGGCGAATAACATCAACTACTACCTCTCCTATTCTTTATTGAAACAGGGCGGTTTGATCACAGGCGACAACTTCGATTCAAAAAGGCAGAATGTACGTTTAAGGATCAACACTACGTTGTTTGATGTACTGCAACTGGATGCCAACCTGGGTTATATAGACAGGAACCAGATAGGGTCCAGCGCAGACGTGAATGGCGATGGTGGTCCTATTTATTCTGCGCACGTGATCTCTCCGTTGGTGCCTATCCGCTTTTCAACGGGCGGCTGGGGTTACCTGGGCGGATCATTGAATCCTATTGCACTGGTAACAGATGGTGGTACTAACTTCTTCACTTCGCAGGAGATCACCGGAAACATCCAGGCTACGCTGAATATCACGAAAGACTTCCGCCTGCGCGGCCAGTATGGCCTGGTAAAATCAAATTCCTTCCGGGAGATCTTTACGAAAACGATTAACTATTACAGCCCTGTAGATAACTCGCTGCTCTACCAAACCAATAACCCCAACAAAATAGATAACCGTGATTATACGGCTTACTATCAAACGGTAATTGGTATGGCGGAATATGAGAAGACCTTTGCCGGCAAACATTATGTGAAAGCATTGGCAGCGGCTTCTTCTGAAGAAAGTGTAGGCCGCAACTTCAGCACCAGCAGAACCAACCTGCCTACACAGGACCTTGGCAGTATTAACCTCGGTACCTTAAACCCGCTGAACACTTCTGATGCAAATCAAAATGCCCTGCAATCTGTTTTCGGCAGGGTGAACTACGGGTTTGACAATAAGTATTTGCTGGAAGGTAACTTCCGCTACGACGGGTCTTCCCGTTTTGCACCTAACCTTCGCTGGAACTGGTTCTTCTCTGGTTCTGCCGGATGGGTGTTCTCCAACGAAAAGTTCTTTGAGCCCCTTAAGAGTGTGATCAACTTTGGTAAGATCAGGGCTTCTTACGGTACACAAGGAAATGATAAAGTAGGTGATGATTTTGCTTACCTCTCCTCTATCGGCTCTGTGGCTACGGAACCTATCGGCAATGTGCTCACAGTTGGTTACCGCCAAACGGGCATCCCCAACGAACTGCTCACCTGGGAATCTGTGATCAAACAGGACATTGGTATTGACCTCACGTTGCTGGATAACCGGATGAACATCACGGCGGATTATTACATCAACAATACAAACGACATCCTGTTAAAAGTTCCCTTACCGGACGTTTTAGGTTTGAGTGGCTCCTACCCTCCGCAAAATGCAGGAAAGGTGCAGAATAAAGGATGGGAATTACAGGTAGGCTGGCAGGACCAGATCAAGGATTTCTCTTATGGCATCAGCGCGAATATTTCTGATGTACGGAACAAAGTACTGAGCTTAGGTGATGCCCCTGCTACCGTAGGTGATCAGATCAGAACAGTAGGACAACCGATTGATGCATTTTATGGCTTTGTAGCGGATCGTATTTCACAGATCTCTGATTATACGTATGATGATGTCACAAAGAAATACACGCCTAATTTCCCCTATGATGCAAGTTATCCTATGCAACCGGGAGATATGATGTACAAGGACCTGAACGGCGACAAAAAGATCAACGCGGCAGACGACAGGCAGGTGATCGGCAGCGCTATCCCCCGTTATACTTATGGCTTTAAAGCCAATGGCCAATATAAAGGTTTTGACCTGAGCTTCTTTTTCCAGGGCGTAGGTGAAGCGAACGGATATATTGCAGGTGCTGCAAGGCATGCTTTCATCAATGAAAGTTCCAACCCGCAAAAGATCCACCTGGACAGATGGACACCCACCAATCCGGACGCCAGCTATCCAAGATTAACGTATGGTTACTCCTACAATCAACGCCTCTCTACCTTCTGGCTGGAGAATGCTGCTTACCTCCGGTTGAAGAACCTGCAGGTGGGTTACACCATTCCTAAAAGGATCACAGAGCGTTACAGGATAGACCGTCTGAGAGCTTACTTCTCTGCAGATAACCTGCTTACAAAATCTGATTTCTTCTACGGATACGATCCTGAGAGTCCCGTGAGTTTGGGCGGATTCTATCCACAGGTTAAAACATTTGTATTTGGTTTAAACATCAATTTTAAATGATCATGAAAAAGATACTTTTCTATATATCCATTTCACTGCTTATTATTCCGGCATCCTCCTGCAGAAAGGGTTTCCTGGACCGTGCGCCGTTAGACGCTATTTCAGATGCCAATTTCTGGACCACAGAAGAACAACTTACCCTTGCACTGAAAGCCCTGTATGCCAACGTGAAGAACAACAACACGGTAGCCATGGACCAGATGGGTGACAACAGTATCAACTCCAGCACCAGTGATGCTTACCGCATCTTCGGCAGCGGTAACTTTGATCCGGACCTGTCTTCCGTAAATGCAGAATGGGTGAGCCAGTATTCCGGTATCCGCCAGTGTAATGTTTTCCTGGCCAACTATGAAAAGGCCACGACTGTACCACAGGCCATAAAAGATCAGATGGCTGGTGAAGCCAGGACCATCAGGGCTTACATGTATATGAACCTGGTATCTTATTTCGGCGATCTGCCACTGGTGACCACCCCTTTAAAGATCGATGAACTGTACGGGCCTCGTAATACCAAAAAAGAGATCATTGATTTCATTCTGAAGGAACTGGAAGAAGCGGCTGCACAAATGCAAAAAGAACCACAGACCAAAACCAACCTGGGCCGTTTCAGCAAAGGTGTGGCATTAGGTTTCAAAGCCCGTATGGCTTTATATGACAGCAGATGGGACGTGGCAGAGAAAGCAGCAAAGGATGTGATGGACCTGGGGGTGTATGCACTTTACTCTACCGGCAAACCTGCTGTGGATTATTACAACCTGTTCACTTACGCAGGTAAATTATCTGCAGGTGCCAATAAAGAAACGATTGCTGCACGCATCAACCTCACAGATGTGAGCATGCACAACATCAGCCGTGAAACGCAGGTGCCGGATCAGGCTTCCCGCTACAATCCTACCAAAGCGCTGGTGGATGCTTATCTCTGTACGGATGGTCTGCCTATTGAGCAATCACCGCTTTACAAGGAAGATACTTATGCCAATTTATTTGTGAACCGTGATCCCCGGATGCGGCAAACCATCCTGGCGCCGGGTGCGGCATGGGGCGGTAAAAAAGATGGCAACCCTGCCAATACCAACGCAGGCATCTTCACAGCACCTAAGTTTGTTTCTGATAAACTCGGCTGCGTGACCATCACTGGTTATTACTTTACGAAGTATGTGGAAGTGAGCACCGTTGCTGCGGTTTCAAAAGATCAGAACGATATCCATGTACTGCGCCTTGCAGAGATCCTGCTCACTTACGCAGAAGCTAAACTGGAGCAGAATACCCTCACCCAGGCAGATGTTGATCTGACCATCAACAAACTGCGGGACAGAGTGGGAATGAAAAAAATGGACATCGCAGAACTCGCTGCAGCCGGACTTGATCTCAGAACGGAGATCAGAAGGGAAAGAAGAGTGGAACTGGCGCGCGAAGGACAAAGATGGTATGATATCATCCGCTGGAAACAAGGCAGTCTCCTGGCAGCTGATGTGAAAGGAATGAAGAAATCACTGGCCACTGTGCCTTCACAGGTAAGCAACCTGGCGGCTGATGCCAATGGTTATATTATTGTAATGACAGGAAGACAATTTGTTGACCCCAAGCATTATCTATTCCCGGTACCGCTTACCCAGATACAGCGTAACCCTGCACTGGCGCCGCAGAATCCGGGATGGTAGTTTTTCATTTTTAAATTAAACACATGTACTACTTCCTTCTCGCTTTCTTATTGCAGTATCCTAAAGAAGATACTTTAAGGGTGATGACCTATAACATCCATCATTGCAACCCGCCTTCCAAAGAAGCTACCGGGGAGATCGATATAGATGCGATCGCCAACGTGATCAAATCACAGCACCCGGATGTACTGGCTTTGCAGGAAGTGGATGTGAACACAAAACGATCGGGAAATATTGATCAGGCGGCTGTGCTTGCCAGTAAAACAGGCATGCATGTTTATTTCGGTAAAGCCATTGATTATGATGGCGGCGGATACGGTGTAGCGATCTTATCTAAATTCCCTTTAAAGCATACAAAAACGATCAGGCTTCCGGAAGCAAGTGACTCTACCGTTGAGGATCGTGTAGTGGCCATCGCTGAGATCACGCTCCGGAATGGAAAGAAATTAACAATAGGCAGCACACACTTTGATGTAAAGAAGGCGGCTAACCGGGAAGAACAAGCGGCAGCATTGAATAATATCACGGCTTCGCCTTTGATCATTGCAGGAGATCTGAACTGCACACCAGAAAGCGCAGCTTTTAAATTGCTGAGTCCTAAGTTCACCAGTTCCTGCACGGATTGCGGTTTTACGATACCTGTGAATGCGCCGAAGAGAGTGATCGATCATATCATCTTTTCACCGGCATTCAGTGTAAAGACTTCTACGGTGGTGAATGAAACATATGCTTCAGATCATTTGCCGGTGGTCGCAGAGATCATCATCAAATAAAAATGACGGAGATCATTGTAAAACAACCATAGCAAAACAGCCCGTAATAAAATATTACGGGCTGTTTTGCTATAATAGTGGTAGTATAACTATTCTTTTATTCTTTATTTTTTATCTGAGATGGTTTCAGATATACCTTCTTTCCTTTCTCGTCTACAAAGTACTTGCGGTCTTTAGCATCAATATAGACCACCTCTCCACCCGGGGCTTGTTTCCCCTTGTAGATCTTATCTTTTATAGCAGAAGCCCCTTTAACAGCCGTAGAAGCTGTTTTATTGCCGACCTTTTTAGCGGTAGAAGCTGTTTTATCACCTACTTTTTTAATGGTGCTGTCTATGCCCTGTGCCATGCCATCCAGGCTGATAAGGGTAATTGCTGTACCCATCAGGGCAGCAACGAGTGATATGCGGATCTTGCTCATAATCGTTATTTTTTATAGTAAGGTTCCAAAAATGGTGCCACGCCCATAACTGTCGGTTTTTTACAATTTCTTGCGCTTTATGGTTCAGATCTTTGCATAAAAAAGATGGATGTGAAAGCTATTGCGGAACAATTGAGGAAACCGGTGGGCGATCTGGGGAAACAGGTGGGTGCCAGAATGAATGAAGGGAGCCTGTATATCAACCAATATACCATCGCAGCCCTGCAGATCAAAAGCCACCAGAACATCCTTGAGATCGGCATGGGGAATGGTTTCTTTGTGAAGGATGTCTTAGCAGCGGCGCCTTCCGTGAAATACACCGGTTGCGATTTTTCGGAGACCATGGTGGCAGAAGCCCGCTCCATGAATATGCGCTTCATTCAAAAAAGACAGGCAGAATTCATTGTGGCGGCTTCTGATGAACTCCCTCTGTTTGATGCGCTGTTCGATACTGTTTTCACGGTGAACACGCTTTACTTCTGGCATCATCCGGAGAAAGAACTGGCAGAGATACGCAGGGTACTGAAGCCAGGTGGGAAACTCTTTATTGCTATCAGGCCTGCATCTGTTATGCAGGCGTTACCCTTTGTGCAATATGGATTTCGCTTGTATGAAAAGCAGGATGTGGAGGTATTACTGAAACAAAATAAATTCAGTGGAATACATTTCATAGAGAAAACAGAACCACATAATATGGCAACGCTGATCGTGTGTGCTGCCAAAATTTAGCTTTACTTTTACGTCATGCTTATCAGACCTTATACTGCGGCAGACCGGCAGGATTGCATCGTCGCATTTAAAAGTAATATGCCTGCATTTTTTGCACCGTATGAACTGCCTGATTTTGAAGACTGGCTACAACGGCAGGAAACCCTCAATTCCGTTACAGAACAATATTATGTAGTGGAACAGGACAATGCAGTGATTGCCTGCGGCGGTTACTTCATTGATCCGGATAAACAGGATGCCAGGATGACCTGGGGGCTAGTGCACCAATCCTTACACAAACAAGGAATCGGTAAGGCATTGTTCCTGCATCGTATTGGGGTGATAAAGTCGGTTTGCCCCTCCTGCACCATTGGCCTTGATACCACCCAGCATGCTTACGCCTTCTTTGAAAAGCTTGGTTTCAGTACTATCAAGATAACTAAAGATGGTTATGGGGAGGGATTAGACCGTTACGATATGGAAATGTCATAAATTCCTTATCTTTATAACTCCTCCTTGTATACTTATAACATAAAAGGTTTAAAACTGAATATGTTATGATATTAATCGCCATTATTGCTCCCTGGCTTTCTTTCCTCCTGAGAGGAAAACTTCTTTCTGCTCTCGTTGCCTTTATACTGGAACTATTTGCAGTACTCCTGTTTTTGTTCTTTATGCCGGCCTTCTTTGTGTTATGGTTCATCGTGGCCACATGGGCTATTTCGTCTTATAACAATGCGAAAGCAGATAAGCGTAACAGGCAGCTCATCCGGGCTATGCGGTATAACTCATAAGATAAAGACTTTTAAAAGTATACCCACCAGCGCCGCCAGCAGGATCAGCAGCGGCTCTGGCACCTTACTGTATTTCCAGCAAACGAAAGCGGTGAGTAAAGCAATGCCGATGGTGGGTCCATCTATCAGGGAACGTTTGCCCAATACGATCACGGCGCCGGTAATAGTACCAATGGCGGCAGCCGTTACCCCATCTACAAAAGCTTTAATACCGGGATGTTTGCCATACTTTTTGAAATAAGGAGCAGGCAATATGGTGAACAGGTAACAGGGGAAAAAAGTAGCCAATGCGGCCACAAAGGCCCCCTGGAATCCGGCAGTGAGATAACCGATAAATCCCACCGTGATCACTACCGGACCTGGTGTGATCATAGCTACCGCTACGGCATCAATGAATTCATGCTCCGTTAACCAGGCATATTCTTTCACCACGCCACCATAGAGAAAAGGAACAATAGCCAACCCACTGCCAAAAACAAATGCGCCGGCTTTGGTGAAATAGAGGAAGATCTGCCATAACGTGCCCTCTTTGTAAGAAGGCACCAGGCCAAGGAAAATGGTAAAGCTGAAACCGGGTTTCCTTTTGGCCAGCCAATATAAAATGCCGGAAGCTAAAAAGATCAGCACAGATTCACTTTCCTGCCATACGGTATAAACAGCCGCTGCGATATAGATGATCCATAAGTCTTGAGAAATGCTCTTCTTTGTCAGTTTAAAGGCGCTGTAAGCGATGATCCCTATCACGCTGGCCCCAATACCGTAAAAGACGGCCTGCATCCAGGGGATGCCGTTATAAGCTTCATAGATGGCGCCTAATGCCACTACCATAAAAAAAGAGGGTAATACGAAGGCGAGGCCGGTGAGCGTGGCACCCAATACCCCGTAATGAACATACCCTAAGTAGATCCCTAACTGGGCAGCCAATGGCCCTGGCGCCAGTTGTGCAAGGGCCAGTCCTTCTTTATAATCTGCTTCCGTGATCCATTGCTTACGCTCTACCAGGTCCCGGTTCATATAGTTTACCAGGGCTACGGGGCCGCCAAATCCCCAGGTGCCCAGTTTCAGAAAATACAGGCAGAGCTGCTTCAGCGAATAAGTGGGTGCGGGTGTCATACTGCAATACTATATAGTATAGCTGCGGCAGAATAGAACGTTCTTAACGATTTGTATCCTTTTTACCTTTTTTCAGTTCTTTCCGGTAGTCTGAAGGATTTTTACCGGTGTGTTTTTTAAAGATGCGGGTAAAGTGGCTTTGATCTGAGAAGCCCGTGAGGTAGGCTATTTCCGTGAGGGAATATGAGGTTTGCAAGAGTTCAATGGCTTTATCTATTCGCTTTTTGCGGATATAATCGCCAAAAGAAAGGTTATCAAAATATTTAGAGAATTCACGGGAGAGATAAGCAGGGTTGATATCCAGTTCTTTTGAAACATCTCCTAAACTTACGCTCAGATTGGTATCCAGCTGGTCCTGGATGATCTCTTTTAATTCCTTTGCCCAGCCTGGGACTTTATGCTTTAGGAACTTGTTATAGATCTCCATCAGCAAATGTTCCGCAGGGGTTTGGATATGTTTTTCCCCGTAAAGATGACTGGCCCAGCTATAGAGTGCATCATAGATCAGCATTCCTTTTTCCAGTAACTCTTCATCGTTCTTAAAATTATAAGCCAGCCCTGCTGATATAGCCCATAATCCTGCGGCCTGTGCAGAAAGATCATGGCGGTCTGTATCCGCTCCCCTGATGATGGGCGCCATTTTCAGTAAAGCCGGATCTTTAAGCTGATGTTTGCTGATGAAATAATCAAAGGTGCAAAGGTCTTTATGATGACTGTATTCCACATCAGGAACATCGAAAGGAATGGCGTTTAGCGCTGCCGCTTTTGACAGCACCTGTTCCGCAGGAACGTAGATGATCTCCGCTTCTTTATCAATAAACCGCCTGATCAGCCAGGGGCAGGCTATGCGGTCTATTTTGGGATGTTCGCGGGTGATCCATTTCATAGAACAATAATAACAAAAAAACCGGCAAGCCTAAGCCTGCCGGTACAACCTGATGTTCATGAAGAAAAGAAAACCGCTGACAGATGATAGCGTTCCTTGCATTGCTTCCGTTTAACCTGTCTGTTGTTCCGAAAAAAAACAACTACCATCTGTCATCAGCTTCTCCTCTCCTGCTTATTGATATCCTCCTCCTAATGAACGGTAGAGGTCTACCATTGCCGTGAGGCGCTGGCGGCGGATATCTACCTGTGTTAATTCTGCCTGCAGGCTACTGCCCTGTGCAGTGATCACTTCCAGATAATTTGCCAGACCGCTGCGGAACAGCAGGCGGGCATTGTTCACTGCCTGTTGTGTGGTTTGCAGCCTGGATGCGGCTATGTCCTGTTGTGTGTGTAATTTATCTAACTGTACCAGTGCATTGGATACTTCCTGCACAGCAGTGGTCACGGACTGGCGGAACTGGATCACGGCCTGTTCGCGTTGTACCTTTGCTACTTCCAGCTGCGTTTTTAAACGGCGCTGCTGAAAGATGGGTTGTGCAATGTTTCCGGCTACTGTACCAAACAATGAATTTGGGAGGGCGAACCATTTGCCAATTTCGTAGGCATTCAAACCGCCGTTAGCTGTTAAGCTTAAGGCAGGATACATACTTCCCTGCGCAACACCCACCTGGGCATTGGCGGCTTTCAGTCCTAACTCTGTTGCTTTTACATCCGGACGGTTGCCGATCACTTTGGCAGGAACACCTGTTTCCAGGTTATCCCACACAGGGTAAGCATCGAGTGTACCGTTACGGGTAACAGTACCAGGCATTTGACCGGTGAGGATGCGGATCGCATTCTCCTGGATGGTAGCAGCCTGTTCCAGTTGCGGGATCAGCAACTCTGCTGCCTGCTTCTGGGCTACGGCTTGTTGTACGGCCAGTTCGGTTACTTCGCCGGCAGTTTTCTGCATGCGGATCATTTGCACAATGGTATCGCTCAGCGCCACATTACTGCGGGCAATGGAGAGTTGTGCATCCAGCATCAGCAAGTTGAAGTAGCTGTTCGCCACATTAGCGATCAGGCCTGTTTGCACTGCTTTTGCTGCTTCAAATGTTTGCAGGTAAGAAGCTAATGCCACTTCTTTCTGACGGCGGATCTTACCCCATACATCTATCTCCCAGGAAATACCCACACCAAGGTTGAAATCTTCAATGTGACTTGTTCCCAGTAAGTTATTCAGGTTAGCCCCGTTGAGACTGTTCTTGGAAGGAATAGAAGTATTTGCAGTAGCGTTCGCAGTAACAGAAGGTAAGAATGCTGCCTTTGCCTGTTTCACATATGCACCAGCTGCTTCTATCCTCTTGAGCGCGATCTGCAGATCGAAGTTATTGGCGAGCGCTTCACCGATCAGCTGCTGCAAAGCAGGATCAGGGAAGAATTGCCTCCAGGCTGCATTGGCCACGCTGCTATCTGTAGCAGGCACGCTGTTGAATTGTGCAGGGAGGGCAACCTCCGGCCGCTGAAAGTCTTTTCCGACTTTACAAGCGGCCAGGGCGGCAACACCGAGTATAGCTATGAGATATTTATTTAAACGTGTCATTGTTTCTTTTATTAATGGTATTAATACTAAGCTTCCTGTTCTACTACCAATGGTTGCGGTTTGCCGGTGATCTTTTCCTGAATGAACTGGAAGATCACGAACAACACAGGGATCACGAATACACCCAGCACCACACCTGTGAGCATTCCTCCTGCCGCACCGGTACTGATAGACCTGTTACCCAGTGCTGAGGAGCCGGTGGCCCGCATCAGCGGTATCAGACCTGCAATAAAGGCGAAAGAGGTCATCAGGATCGGGCGCAAACGCAACCTGGATGCTTCCAGTGCTGCAGCCAGCAGCCCCATTCCCGCTCGTCTCCGTTGCACGGCGTACTCTACGATCAGGATGGCATTCTTGGCTAAGAGACCGATCAGCATGATCAAACCTACCTGTACATAAATATTGTTATCGATACCGAACATGTTGATGAAAGCGAACACACCGAAGATCCCCAGTGGTACACTCAGGATCACTGAGAACGGCAGGATGTAACTTTCATATTGTGCTGCCAGCAGGAAGTATACGAACACAAGACATAACAGGAAGATGATACCTGCCTGTCCGCCTGCGGCGATCTCTTCTTTGGTCATACCTACCCACTCGTAAGAATATCCGCGTGGCAAGTAATTCGCTGCTACTTCTTCTACGGCCTTGATCGCATCACCGGTACTGTAACCTGGTTTTGCCTGACCATTGATGGTAACGGCATTGAAGAGGTTATTACGGCTCACTGTTTCCGGACCATAAACGCGTTTCAGTTCCACGAGGCCGTTGATAGGCACCATCTCCCCTGCGTTGTTCTTCACAAAAACACCATTCAGCGAAGTAGGTTCTGCACGATCGATGGCATCTGCCTGCACGATCACACGATAATATTTACCGAAACGGTTGAAGTCTGATGTATAAGAACTACCGTAGTAGGTCTGCATTGTATTCAGGATCTCACTAACCGGTACGCCTAATTGTTTACTCTTACGTTCATCTACCACTATTTCAAACTGCGGGTTACCGGTGTTGAAAGTTGTGAAGGCGAATGCGATCTCGGGACGTTTCATCAGTTCTCCGATGAAACCATAAGCGGTTCCGCCTAATTTATCCAGGCTGCCACCGGTACGGTCCTGCAGGATCACTTCAAAACCATCCATGTTACTGAAACCAGGTACGGTTGGCATGTTGAAGAGGAAGATACCTGCTTCAGGGATACCTGCTACCTTTTGTTGCATCAGGCCCATTACATCCTTCAGATCTTTCACAGCACCTCTGTCCTTGTGGGGTTTCATTTTCACGAAACCTACTGCGGAAGAAGAACTGCTGGAGTTGGTGAGGAAGTTAAAACCTGCCACGCTCAGGTAAGTGTGCGTAGCTTCCAGTGACTTCATTTCTTTCTCCAGCTTCGCGATCACTTGTCTTGTACGTTCCAGGGAAGAACCGGGAGGCATGTTCACCGCATACACGATAAAGCCCTGGTCTTCTGTAGGAATAAAACCGGAAGGTGTTTTACGCACCATCAGTACGGTTACCACACCGATGATCACCAATCCTAAGATAGTGATCCATTTGTGGCGTATGAGGAAACGGAGGCTGTGTACGTATTTATTGGTAAGGCCGTCAAAACCTGTGTTGAAAGCAGTAAAGAAACGTTTACCAAAACCTTGTGCTACCGCATGGTCGCCAGGGCCGGTATGATTGTTCTTCAGTAACAAAGCGCACAAGGCAGGGCTGAGCGTTAAGGCGTTCAGTGCCGAGATCAGGATGGCGATAGCCAGCGTGAAGGCAAACTGCCTGTAGAACACACCCGCGGGGCCTTGCATGAAACCTACCGGTATGAACACCGCGGCCATCACAATGGTAATGGAAACGATGGCGCCGGAGATCTCCTTCATGGAACTCACTGTGGCTTCCTTGGGCGACATATGGATCGCTGCCATTTTAGTATGGACGGCCTCCACCACCACGATAGCATCATCCACCACAATACCAATAGCCAGTACGAGTGCGAACAAGGTGAGCAGGTTGATACTGAAACCAAACAACTGCATGAAGAAGAAGGTACCGATAATGGCTACCGGCACAGCGATGGCCGGGATCAGCGTAGAGCGGAAATCCTGCAGGAAGATGAACACAACAATAAATACGAGGATGAATGCTTCTATCAGGGTGGTTTTCACCTGGCTGATAGATTCATCTAAGTATTCTTTGGTACTGTAAATAACAGATTGTGTAACCCCGGTGGGGAAAGCACCTTCAGCTTTCTTCATCAGCTTCAGGATAGATTCCTGGATCTCGTTGGCATTAGACCCTGCGGTTTGGAACACCGCGATACCAATACCTGATTTACTATCCACTTTCGTATCCGCAGCATAACTGAAGGATCCGAATTCAACGCGGGCCACATCTTTCAGACGTAATACAGAACCATCCGCATTTGCTTTGAGGATGATGTCTTCGTATTGTTCACCCTTATTGAGTTTCCCTTTATATTTAATTACATATTCAAATGCTTCTGTTTTGCTCTCACCACCAAATCTGCCGGGAGCTGCTTCCACGTTCTGTTCGCGGATAGCGCCCAACACTTCCTGTGTGCTCAGGCCGTAAGCGGCCAGGCGTTCAGGTTTGAGCCAGATACGCATGGAGTAATCCTTTGCACCAAACACCATAGCCTGACCAACACCGGGTACCCGTTGAATTTCCGGGATGATATTGATCTTGGCATAGTTCTGCAAAAATGTTTCGTCATACTCTTTCTGCTGGCCGGTGAGGTTGACCACCATGATCATACTGTTCTGTTGTTTCTGCGTGGAGATACCAGCAGCTACAACTTCAGCAGGCAACAGCGCCGTAGCTTTTGCTACACGGTTCTGTACGTTCACGGCTGCCAGATCAGGGTCTGTACCGAGTTTGAAATAAACGGTCAGTGTCATGGAGCCGTCGTTATTGGAGTTGGAGCTCATGTAGGTCATGTTCTCCACACCGTTCACGGCTTCTTCTATGGGGGTAGCAACAGAACGCGCCACCACCTCTGCGTTAGCACCAGGGTACGAAGCCGTCACCTGAACACTAGGCGGTGCAATATCCGGGAACTGCGTCACTGGTAATGATACCAGCGAAAGACAGCCCAGCAGCACCAATATGATGGATACAACCGTTGCTAATACGGGTCTTTCTATGAATTTTCTTAACATGAATCAGGTTTTGAAAAGTAAAACGAATCCTCTTCCCGCCTATAAAACATAAGCAGGTTTCCGTTCTTAATGATTTGATCAGAGTGGTTTCACTTTCAGTAAACTATCAATCGTAATAGGTTGCGGTGCTATTACGGCGCCATCACGAAGGCGGTCCAGACCGGTGTACACAATGCGTTCACCTGCTTTTACCCCTTCAGACACAAACAGGTATCCACCGCTTTTTCCGGAGATAGTGATCAGCTTGCTGGTTACTTTATTGCTATCGCCTACAGCAAACACAAACACTTTATCCTGCAACTCGAACGTAGCTTCTGCGGGCACTACCAATGCATCGGTATGCTGCCTTGGGATACGTACCTTACCAGTTGAACCGGAACGAAGAACACCGCCTGCATTGGGGAATGTAGCGCGGAAGCTGATAGAACCCATGGTTTTATCAAACTGTCCTTCTACTGTTTCTATTTTACCTTTCGATTCGTAGATACTGTTGTCTGCCAATACCAGGTCTACCTGCGGGAGCGCTTTGATCTTCTCCTGGATGGTATTACCGGCGATCTCCTCTTTAAATTGCAGGAAGTCTATTTCACTCATGGAGAAGTAAGCATACAGGTCTTTAACATCGCTCAATACGGTTAAAGCTTGTGCTTCCCCTCTGCCTACGAGGCTACCGGCTTTAAAGGGAATACGGCCTACATATCCGCTCACGGGTGCAGTGATCACGGTAAAGCCTACATTAATATTGGCATTACCTACCTGGGATTGCGCTTGTGCCACTGAAGCTTTAGCAGCTGCTAAGCTGGCTTGTGCTGTTTTCAGTTGTACATCGCTGATCACATTGTTCTGTACAAGGGGCGTAAGTTTTTCAACTTCCAGCGCTGCTTTATCCTGGTTGGCCTTAGCGGCTTGCAGGGCTGCACTGTTATTGCTTAATTGCTCCTGGTAAGGACGATCGTTGATCTTGAAGAGGGGCTGGCCTTGTTTTACATAAGCGCCTTCATCTACATAGATCTTTTCCAGGTAACCATCTACCTGCGCCCGGATCTCTACATTCACCTTGCCTTCCAGCGCGGCGGTGTATTCACGGAAAGTAGTGGCTGGCATGGATTGCAGGGTGATCACGGGTAATGCCTGCGCCTGTGGAGGCGTTTCTGCATTGCCGGAAGACGAACTGCATCCATATAATAGAATAGCAAAGGCGATACTCGCTAAAGCGCCTGCTATCATCTTTCTGTTAAAAGAAAAAAATAACGATTTCATACTACGGTTTTTATAGATCATAAACACAGATTGTGCAACCATGTTCCCCTGCACAAGGGATTAGTTCAATTCATTGATTTGTATCGGGCATAACGATGCCTTCGTAATCAGAACATGGAGTAGAAAAAAAGGAAGACTACACTAAATACTGCCTGGGCTTGCAGTATATCCATAATCGTTTGAGGTTTACTTTTTGTTACTGCTGTTGTAAAAAAAGTTCTCTTTCGATTATAGTTAGGTTACATGACTTTCGTGATTCGTTCAAAATGATGCGTTGCAATTGACAATGCAAAAGTAAAATAATACCTGATATTGTATATGTTCCATATCGCGGGATTAGTTGTACTTTTCACGGATAGTCTTTTGGAAGAGCGCCGGCGTCTGCCCGGTGTGCTTTTTAAAGAAACGGTTAAAATACGCGTCGTCGTCAAAATTCAATTCACCGGCAATCTGCTTTACAGAGTGCTGTTGCCAGAACAGTAGCCGTTTTGCTTCCATAATGCGTTTAGCATCTATGATCTGCTTGGCACTGCGGCCTATGGTAGTTTTTACCGTATCGTTCAAATGTCCGGGGGTTACGTGGAGCATCTCTGCATAGTCCGTTACCTGTACTTTTTCACGGAAGTGCTGATCTACCAGTACCATAAACTGGATGCCCAGACCGCTGAAACTGGTTTCTGTGCGGTAGAGGTCCACATCATCATCCGGCCTGGCAATACGCCCGCAGGCAATAATGAAGGCGCTGAGGATATTCCTGATAATGGCTTCTTTCCTTGGCTTATCGTTCCTGAACTCTGCCAGCAGGATGCGGGCAAAGGACAGTACTTCCTGTAACTGGCCTTCTTCCAGGCGCAGTATATTATTCTTAAATACGCACTGCCAGCAACTCAATACCCCTAAAGTTTCCGTGATGAGGAAGTCCTTGGTAAAATAGAGGCCGATCATTTCTGCATCGGAACTCATATCGTACTGGCGGATCTGCTCAGGGTCTATCATGATCACGGCAGGCGCATCTATAATATGCCTTTCAAAATCGATATATAATGTAATGGAGCCTTTCAGCAGGATGTCTATGGTATAACCGTCATGCCTGTGGGGTACTTCAAAGCCCTCCCACTTAACATCCTTCAGGTTAGCCCGGTGGATCATGAACTGTGAGCCTTCTACGGCAAGACTATTGTCCTGCAGGGTCATCAATGGTATCTGATTATATTTAGCCAGTTGCATGTTTCTTTGTTTAATAGGTTATTCAACTTTTTGCCGCTCCTGTACCAATACCAGGTCGCTCATTTTCACATTGATGGGAATGTTCCCGATCTGTACGATAGCACTCTTATTCCTTAGTTCTGTTACTTTACCTACCTGGTTATTCGAGCGGATCTTCACCCGGTCTCCTACCTTGATCTCTCCTGCCAGTTCTTCAAATTTATCCTGTACTTTCTTCTGCAATTTCTCGTTGATGGACTTTTCCTTTTTACGGAACAGCAGCGCCTCTGCCTGTTTGATCACTTTCGCCTTATCATCTGTGCGCTTCCATTCAAATACGATCTGTTTCAGTTTGCGCTCCATATCTTTCAGGTAGATGATCTCTTCTTCCCTGATCTGGTTTTGCAGCTTCAACAGGGTATATTGTTGCTGCACGCGTTCTTTGTCAGACAGTATTTCGTATTCTTTCTTCAGTCTTTCGTTTTCTTTGAGTAGTTTCTGTAGTTCTTTTTCTTTGCTTTCTACTTTTTGCAGGTCCTGTTCTGCTTTATTCAGTAATTTATCTAAGCGGAAATGTCCGTCGTCTACTAATTTGCGTGCCCTGCTGATGAGGGCAGGGTCCATGCCTATACGCTGCGCGATGGAGAACGTATAGGAACTGCCGGGTTTGCCAATGAGCAGTTTATACATGGGCAGCAGGTTCTCTTCATCAAATCCCATGGCCGCATTCAGGATCCCTTTCACTTTACCGGCCATGATCTTCAGGTTGAGGTAGTGGGTGGTTACGATGCCAAAGGCATGTTTCCGGGCCAGCTCTTCCATGATCACCTCTGCAAAAGCTCCGCCCAGGTTAGGATCGGAGCCGCTGCCCAATTCATCTATGAAGAACAATGTTTTACCATTGGCGTTCTCCATAAAGTGTTTCATATTCTTCAGGTGCGAACTATAGGTGCTCAGTTCAAATTCCAGGCTTTGGGTATCCCCGATGTGGATCATCAGGTTCCGGAAGATGCCCAGCTGGCTGCTGGGGTGTACCGGTACCAGTAATCCGGCCTGCAACATGAGCTGAATGAGCCCTACTGTTTTTAGCGTCACCGTTTTCCCTCCTGCGTTAGGCCCGCTGATCACGAGGATGTGATTGTCCTTGTTCAGCGTCATGTTCACGGGGATGGTGGGCTTTCCCTGTTTGCGGTTATACAAAAGCAGCAAAGGATGATAAGCTTCTACCAGATGCAACTGCGCATGTGGCTCCACCGTGGGGTAGTTTCCGTTTACATCCAGTGCCAGCCGGGCTTTTGCACGTATAAAATCATAAATACCAAGGGTATCATGATATTGCTGCAATAAGCCATGGAATTTGGCCAGTTCTGAAGTGAGGTTCTTAAGGATGGCATATACCTCCCGCTGTTCATCTCTTTCCAGGGAGAATACCTCATTGTTCAGGTGGATAGTTTCCTCTGGTTCCAGGAAAGCGGTGCGGCGGGTATCTGATTCCCCGTGCAGTATCCCTTTCACCATTCGTTTTTGTTCAGCAAAGATGGCCACTACCCTGCGCCCGTTGAGAAAACTCTCTTCAATATCCGCCAGATAGCCCTGTTTCTGCAATTTGCCCAGGATCTTATCGAACACTCTCCGGAGGTCTGTCCTTTTGCGGAACAGGTTCATCCGGATCTTTGCCAGTTCAGGTGTTGCATTGTCGCGTACCTGCCCTGTTTCATCCAGCACTTCATCTATCAGCGAAACGATCTTCTTTTCGTAATGTATTTCTTTAATGAGCCCGTACAGCCCCCAATAAGTCACCCTTCTGTCTGCATCAAAGAAACGGACAATGCTGTTCATTCCTTCCGCCAGTTTGCGGAGTTGCATGAATTGTTCCCCGGCCAGCACGGCGCCCTGAATTTCCAGCAGGCGTAATTCCTGCTTTAGATTGAGGACGTAATCATTGGGGAAGTGCTGTTGGATCAGCACCAATTGTTTATACTCATGCGCCTGTTGAAGCGCAGTCTTTACGTAGTCAATATGTGTATGCAGGCGCAGTTCATCGGCCATTTGCTTGCCCAGCTCCGTTTTACAATGTTCCTGCAACAAAACCTTAACCTTGTCAAATTCCAACTGCACCGGCGCCGATTCTGGAAAATATTTCACCTTCTAATTTTTAATAATTTCAGCTGCCGGCCCATGCAGCTTATCCTTTTTTTCGTTCCGCAAAGTTGGCCTATCTCATGCAATTGATAAAAAATGATTGATCAACAGCGAGTCATGAATGACAAATGCGGTTTATCATTCATGCTTTACTCAAAAGAATGTTAAAGTTACTTAACTTGTTGATCCAAACCGCCATGGATATCGTAATTTGATGTACAGATAAAGCATATGAAACACATTAAAAGATACCTTTTGTTCGTGGCGATGCTGGGTTCCAGCCTCGCATCCTGCGCTCAGCAACAGGGAAAAACAGAAAAAGAACCAGGAGATATGACCATTAATAAAGATCAAAAAACGGAAACGGCCATCTTTGGGAACGGTTGTTTCTGGTGCACAGAGGCCATCTTCCAGCAACTGGACGGGGTGTTAAAAGTGGAATCCGGCTATTCCGGCGGGGCTAACCCTAATCCTACTTACGATGAAGTATGTACGGGCCTGACCGGGCATGCGGAAGCGGCCAGGATCACTTACGATCCGGCAAAGATCAGTTATGCTACCCTGCTGGAAGCATTCTGGGGGAGCCATGACCCTACCACTCTGAACCGCCAGGGAAATGACGTGGGTACGCAATACCGCTCTGTGATCTTCTACGAAAACGAAGAACAGCATAAAGAGGCCGAATTTTACAAAAAGAAGTTACAGGAGTCCGGGGCATTCAAGGACCCGATTGTGACGGAAATAGCGCCTTTTAAGGAGTTTTATGTGGCGGAGAACTACCATCAGAACTATTATAACCAGAATGGCTCAGCGCCTTACTGCACTTATGTGATCAAACCTAAGCTGGAAAAGTTCAAGAAAGCGTTTAAGGATAAGCTGAAACATTAGGAGAATTAATTATAATATGGGGAAAGAGGGGTCTTGTTTCAGGGCTCCTCTTTTTTTATGATAGTATATTACCGGTTAGGGCTGAGCGAAGCTTAATCGAACCTGAAGCGAAGGTGAACCGAAGGATCGCCCTTGGTGAAGAGGGTTAAAATAGTATGCAAAAAGGTGTTTGAAAGGGAGCTTAAGCGTATCAATCCCGTAGCAATCCCGTATCAATCCCGTATCCATCCCGTATTAAGGTGGGGTACCTGTCACTATGACACATCAATATCACAACATTTCCAGCTTTTTGCTGCCTTTGTACATCCAGGATAAAAGGAAATAAGCAATCGCAGTGATGATCAGCACGTAGCCAATAAAGCCTACGGTTAAAATTGCTTCCATGCCGATCCAGTTTTGGATCTCTGCAAAATAAGCGAGTACTGCGAGTAAGATTCCTGTCATTCCACCGATAATGGTAATCGTTTTCATGAGGTGTTGATTTGGGTTACGTCACTCATATAACGTACCAGAAATTAAAAGGTTTACAGGTGGCTATAAAGATTTTCCTGATCGCTTGCTGGTGGAAGAACACCACGGCTGAAGGTGAATTGGGGCATTCCCGCTATCTGTGGAAAAAATACGACAAAAAAAAGGAGTGTACCCCAATATGGTACACTCCTCTCCTCCCCAAAGGGGGGCATTTATTTCTTCGTAAGGTCTTTAATTCGAATGTTCCTGAAACGTACTACGGAACCATGACCTAAGAAACCAATGTGCCCGGTAGTGTTTTTCAGACCGGGATGGTCCTTATGATCCAGGGTGCCTTTATCACGTGGTTCAGCAATATCGCCGTCTGTAATTACGGTACCGTTCAGTTCCACAGTGATGTGGGTGCCTTTCACGGTCACCTGCTCATAGTTCCACTCCCCTGTTGGTTTGAGGAAACCGCGTTTGGCAGGGATCACACCATACACAGAACCATGGTACTGGTAAACGTGCAGGTTCTTATAGATATCTGCTTCATTATCCAGGATCTGTAATTCCATACCCTGGTAAGCAGCATCTCCTGTGAGCGGAGCGCGGATACCGAGGCCGTTGTTAGCACCGGGAGTGAGCTGGAATTCCATCCGGTAAACGAAGTCGGCATATTCATCTTTAGTATAAAGATTACCGCCGCCACCGTTCTGTGGATAGATCACCATATCTCCATTCTCAATGATATAGCTGGTGGTGTTACCTGTCCATTCGTGCATGTTAGTACCGTCGAAGAGGATCTTGTACCCTTCTTTCTGTTCTGCATCGCTGAGTGTGAAAGGTTTTACTTTTTCAAACTCACGCACATAGAGATTACGGTAAGCTACGTAAGTGCCATGCGCCTGTAACTCCAGCTGCTCTTCTGCGAAGATGGGCAGCTTGCGGTCCCAGTAGTTTTCCAGCATTACATTGTTCACTACCAGTTCTCCGTTCAGGTAAACCGTTACACGATCTCCCTTCATGATGATGCGGAAGTTATTCCATTCACCAATGGCATTGTCTGCCACTTTCAGGGGTTTGCTTTCGTTCTTTGCATTATTATACAAACCACCTGATCCTACCTGGGCACCTACATCTCTGCGGGTTGTATCCCAGATCTGTACCTGTGGTGTACCACGCAGGTAGATACCGGCATCACCGTCTTTGGTGATCTTCCAGTCCACAAACATTTCAAAGTCGCCATATTTCTTCTCTGTGCAGAGGTTATCACCATGACCGCCGAAAACCAGCAGGCCATCTTTCGCGCTCCATCCTTCTTTCATTTTCACATCTGCTTTCTCCTGTTCTGTTTTCAGGGTAGCAGCATCCATCTTGGCACGTTTAATCGGATTAGCTACGAGGCCTTTCCAGCCGCTGAGGTCCTTACCGTTGAACATGGATACGAATCCTTCGCCGGCAGGCATTTCAGAGAGGTATTTGCGGATAGCTTCGCGTTGATAATCCGCATCGCCGCCTTTCAGTGTTTTAGAAGTTTTATCTAACAGGCCGCGAACAATGGCACCGCTGTAAGTTTTATCTGCCAGTGCAATGTTCATCACAGCCACTGCTGCATCCTGTTGTACGGAAGCATCATCCAGGAACTGACCAGCGAAGATCAGCGCAGGGAATGTTTTACATTGTTCTGTTTGTTGCAGGATGGTTTTCTTCAAACGTGCATCCTGTGCCAGTTCCATCGCATTGGAAAGCATCAGCAAACGCTGATCTGCAGTAGTTGCCGCTTTTGCCAAACGTACATAACCAGCCAGGGCTGTATTGCGATACGTTGCATCCGTGCGTGCAATTTTAATGAGCGTGTTGGCTACGCTGCCATCTTTCCATTCATTCAAGGCAGCAACAGCAGCTTGCTTTTGAGAAGCCGTGCCATTATCAAATGCTGCATTTACTTCTGTGAGTGCATCAGCACCACCAATGCCAGCTAAAACAGCATAGTACCGTTCTTTCTTTGCAGGTGCTTCCTGTGCCATCTGTGCAGTGATCGCTTTCGCGTCTGCGCCGGTATTGATCACCGCAGCCTGTAAAGCTTTGATATCTTTTGCATTCTCTGCAGCAGATAACAATTTGAATAAGGCAGGCAGGTTCTCTGCTGTTACGATATCCTGCAAACCATTGATGGCTGCGGAACGTACACTTTCATTAGAAGAGGTGGTGAGTGCCAGTACCGGCGCAACCTGCTTGTCTGCTTTACGGCCTGCTACTACTTCTATCAACGCTACCTGCGCAGCGGCAGGCATGCCAGGGATGGCAGCAGCAGCTTGTTGCGCTACTTCGTCACCCTTGATCGTTTTCAATACACCTTGTACAGCAGCAACTTCTTTTGCATCACCTTTCTTCATCACCGCCAGCAATGCAGGGATAGCGCTTGTTCCGCCAGCCTGGCCTGCAGCTTTGATAGCCGCAAGTCTTACACAGGCATCTTTATCCGTGAGAGCTTTGATGATAACAGGTGCAGCTTCCGTTGCTTTATTGTTACCCAGCATGGTGATCACAGCAGCTTTGCCACCAGTGTTCGCTTTTGCCAGGGATTTGATCCAGAGTGCAGTAGCAGCAGGGTCCAGCGAAGTGCCTGCATATTTCAGTGCGGCATCGCGGAATTCCGGTTGCGGATCATTTACTGCAGAGAGCAATACGGGCAGGTTCTTACTGCCATCTATCTGGTTGAGCAGGTATAATGCAGCGGTGCGTACATGCACCTGGTCTGCTCCTTTTGCTTCTTTCAGTAACGTCTGTGCAATCTTTGCACCTGCAGCGCTTTGTCCTTTTACATGCAGTTGTTGTGCATACAACAGGTACGAAGCGGTGGCGTTGGTTTCATCATATTTATAACCGGCTTTGGCAGCAGCGCCTGCTAATGCAGATGCGGCAGAAGGGTCAGCAATATGTGCCAGCGCATACAATGTTGTTTTAGCGAGCATCTTATCAGGCTGGTTCAGCAGCGGCAATAATGCCGGTGTGGCATCCGCTATCTGACCATCTCCTATCACTTCCACCAGCGTTTGTTTGTTACGGCCATTCACCTGTGGCAATGCAGCAAGCAAAGCTTTCTGTGCAGCAGGTGTATTGATCTTCACCAGTGTGCGGGCAGCAGGATCCATCAGGCGCTCATCCAGCAGGTAAGGTTGCAGTACACTCACGGAGCCATCGTTGCCCACATGTTGCAATTGCACGATAAGGAATGACGCGATAGAGGATGATTTCACTTCTTTATTATCTTCCTGCTGCAAAGCTTTACCAAATGCTTTGGCAGCTTCGGCGCGTTGTTTTTCTTTACCGGGTTGGGTTACATAAAAAGCATAACCTGCCAGTGCATATTCCAGCGCGGTGTTATCCCCTTTACCGGGAAGAGCCAGCATAGCGACCATGCCTGTGATACCATCTTCGCCCATATCAGACAACGCGTCCATATTGGCTTTAAAGGCAGCTTTATTTTGTGCAGGCTGCTGTGCCAGCAGGTCTGCAATTTTAGTATGCGCGGCACGGTTATCCTGTTTTGGCTGCGCCATTACGGCGAGCTGGATAAAACATACAGCTATTAATAGTAAGATCTTCTTCATGCTTTAATTAATTTTAGATGGTCCACGGTCCGCGCATTGGCTGAAAGATCAGTTTGTTTGCGCCTTCATCGTTAATGAACTCCTGTTTTACCGGATCGAATTGAAGATCACGGCCTAATTGCAATGCAATCTTACCCATGTTCACGATAGTAGCAGAGCGGTGACCATTCTCTTCGTTCAGTGCAAATTTCTGACGGTTCTTAACGGCGCCCACAAAGTCTGTTACCTGCGGAGCAGGGTCAGGGAATGCAGCCAATTTCTTTTCCAGGTCCGGGATATCTGATTTGAAACCAGGATACAGCTTGCCTTTAGGGCCTTCTATATAAGCTGCTTTGGTTTCAGTGCCCGCACCATCCAATACGATCTGGCAGCCATCTGCATAAGTATACGTGATCTTACGCCAGGTACCTACTGCGTCAAAGTGCTGCTGTGGTGCATCAATTTCCACTTTAACAGGGCTGGTATCATCCTTACCCAGGAAGTACTGAACAGGGTCAAGATAGTGCTGACCCATATCACCCAGGCCACCGCCATCATAATCCCAGTAACCTCTGAAAGTGCCATGAACACGGTGAGGGTTATAAGGTTTATAGGGTGCAGGGCCGAGCCACATGTCGTAATCCAGTTCTTTTGGAACGGATTGTTGTTCCAGGTTGGTTTTACCTACCCAGTAGAACTTCCAGTCGAAGCCTGTGTGTTTGCTCACCGTTACCTTCAACGGCCATCCGAGCAGGCCGCTGTTCACCAGTTTCTTAATAGGCTCTACTGTAGTGCCCATACCATAAAATCTGTCAGAGAAACGGAACCAGGTATTGAGCCGGAAGATCCGTCCATGCTGCTGCACTGCTTCAACGAGGCGTTTGCCTTCGCCGATAGTGGCCGTCATGGGCTTTTCACACCAGATGTCTTTACCTGCGCGTGCTGCATCCGCAGCAATAATGCCGTGCCAGTGCGGCGGGGTAGCCACGTGAACGATGTCTACTTCAGGCAGCTGGATCACTTCCCGGTAGTCGCTAAAGGTTTTAACACCTTTGGCTTTTTCGCCTAAAGCGTCTAACCCTTTCTGGATGTGGCTTTTATCCACATCACAAATAGCTACTACTTTGGTGCCTGCGTACTCAAAGTGACCGCGACCCATGCCGCCTGTGCCGATAACCGCTTTTGTAAGCGTATCACTGGGTGCCAGGTAACCGCGTCCCAATACGTGACGGGGTACGATAGTGAATGCAGCCAACGCCCCCACAGAGTTCCTGATGAAGGACCTCCTGGAAGAATGGTTTTCTTTCTTTCCCATGGTTTTATTTAAGTGTAAACGTGATTTTCGATTGCCCTGCAAAATACAAATTACATTTCTGGATTTTTGATGGAAATTTTACCGCTTATGGAGATGTTCCCCTGTTTAAGGAAGAACGGCTGCATTGCTCTACTGTATTGTATTTCAAGGGTGTTTTCTTCTTTTAAAGAGCGGGCTAATTCCACCAACTTTTGAAACTTTTTGAAATAATTACTGAAAGGTAGGCTAACTTCATATAAGTGTATATTGCCTTTCCTCCTCCGCCGCCACTGGCCCGGCATGTACGCATGTTTTGGGTGTTCGAGTACGACGTACCCGCAGGGGAACCTTATGTGTATCGTTCCATGGCAGATGGCTGTGCCGAGATGGTTTTCCATTACAAAGGCGATTTCACAGAGGTTGGGGACAACAGTTATCATCCCGCGATGGTGCATGCACAGACCAATCAACACCGTCGGTTCCTTACTCATGGCAGTTTTGGGATCTTCGGGGCTTACCTCTATCCTACCGCATTACCGCAGCTTTTTGGTTTGGCTTCTTCCTCCTTTAGTAACCAGATGCCGGCATTAACAGATGTGCTGGGGGCTGAGGGAGCTTTTTTAGAAGAACAGATCATGACCGCTCCCAGCCACCAGCGGCGAGTGCAGATCATGAGTGCTTTTCTGGAGAAACTGCTGAACAAACGCAAACAGGAAGAAACGGCTGCGCATGTGGCCGTAAAACACATCATCCATGTACATGGACAGGTGAATGTGGCCACACTGGCCTCACAGATCTGCCTCTCTACCAGGCAGTTTGAGCGAAAGTTCAAGGAGTTCAGTGGTTTCTCTCCTAAGATCTTCACCCGCATCATCCGCTTCCAGCGTGCCCTGGCCGAATATGGTAACAAACAGCTGAGCATGACGGAAATAGCTTATCAATGCGGGTATTACGATCAATCCCACTTTATTCATGAATTCCGTGAATTCTCCGGATATCATCCACGACAGTATTTCTCCGGGCGCCCTGAAGGGATAGAATACCGGGAAAGCTAAAATGTCGTGTTTCTCCAATTTATGGCCTGCTCCTTGTGTTAGTTTTGTTCCATAAAATCTTAATGTATGGCAGTAAGCCCTTATTTCCTGGTAAAAGATGGCGCAGCATTCCTATCCTTTATGACAACCGTATTTGACGCCACTGTCGCCGCAGTGCATCACAATGATAACGGTGGTATTATGCATGGAGAAGTGAATATCGATGATAGTATCGTCATGTTCGGAGAAAGTACTTCCGCCTACCCTCCGGAAACAGGGTCTGTATTTGTATATGTAAAGGATACGGACGAAACTTATAAGAAAGCAATGGCAGCAGGTGCTGTTTCCCGCCAGGAACCAATGAACAAAGATTATGGACGTGCAGCGGGTGTAAGAGATCCGTTTGGGAATACCTGGTGGATCACGCAGGTGTTATAAGGTCTTCTCCGCCTCCATTGGCCATGTAATGATCCCACATCAGCATAAAGACCTTTTCTTTCAATACCGGCAGATCTTCCTTCGTTAATCCGGCTGTTTCCACAGGCGGCAGGAAATGGTATTCAATACGGTGCGGTATAGCGAAGAGGAATTTACCGGGCACCTGTATTTTACGGGTATGGAAAATGACAGAGGGCATAATGGGCGTTTGTGTTTCAATAGCCAGCACAAATGCCCCATCATAAAATCGCTTTAAAGGGAATGGCGTACGGTTGCGGGTGCCTTCCGGGAATAGAGCCATATGCATGCCCATCTTCAGTGCATTGCGCATATGTTCAAAGCTTTGTTTGCGACTCACATCATCATTCCGGTTCACCATAATACCCCCTATTTTGTACATCATACCAAATATGGGCACCTTCCCTATTTCATGTTTGGCGAGGGTCTTATTTGTACCCGGAATGCCCGGTGTAGCCACTAGTACATCCACAAAAGAATTGTGGTTGCACACTACCACGTATACCTTTCCCTTTTCAAAATATTTTTTCCCTTTATGATAAACAGGGCAAAAGATGAGGTTCATGTACACCTTCATCCACACCCTGCCCAGGATGAGGAAGTTGCGTGTCTTAGCAGGATCAGGTAAAAAGGAGAAGATCCAGATAGGTATAAGTACGATCAGCAGGGTG
This sequence comes from Chitinophaga sp. SYP-B3965, assembly GCF_009647655.1. Lineage (GTDB taxonomy): Bacteria > Bacteroidota > Bacteroidia > Chitinophagales > Chitinophagaceae > Chitinophaga. Next base: position 2,570,028 of record NZ_WJFD01000001.1, read on the forward strand.
ATCACAAAAAGTAACAGTGCATAAACTGCAAAAACACGACCTGCGATGTTCCTGAACAATTTCATCATTTTATAGTTGCCAGTTAACCGGTTCTTTTCCCTGCTTCATCAGTATCTCATTGGCCTTGGAAAAATGCCTGCAACCGTAAAATCCTTTTTCCACACTAAAGGGGGAAGGATGGGCTGCTTTTAAAATATAATGTTTGGTAGCGTCTATCAAGATCTGTTTATCCTGGGCAAACTTGCCCCAAAGCATGAAAACCAGGCCTTCTTTCTGATCTGAGAGCTTTTTTATCACGGCATCTGTAAAATTTTCCCAACCTATTTTGCTGTGAGAAGCTGGCTCCCCTGCTCTAACTGTCAACATGGCATTTAACAGCAGTACACCGTTTTCCGCCCAGGGGGTGAGATCGCCGGTTTCTGCAATGGGAATACCGAGGTCCGTGTTCATTTCCTTGTAGATATTAACCAGGGAAGGCGGTGGTTTAACACCCTTTTGCACAGAGAAGCAAAGGCCATGGGCCTGGCCTGGGCCATGATAAGGGTCCTGACCCAGGATCACTACCTTTACGTTGTCAAAGGGCGTTTTATCGAATGCATTAAAGATCAGGTTACCGGGGGGGTATATGGTCTTTCCGGAGGCCTTTTCATGTTTGAGGGACATGACGATCTGTTCAAAATATGCTTTTTGGAATTCGTCTTTAAGTGCCTCTTTCCAGGTGCGTTCAATCTTTACATCCATTTAATTAGCTTTGAAACAACGGAAATTTGATTTATTGATGGAAAATTATATAAATTTGCACTCCCAATAAAAAATTAATTTATCCTTGCGGGGGTAAGTTAGTGATTATTCCCGGACCGGTAGCTCAGCTGGATAGAGCAGCTGCCTTCTAAGCAGCAGGTCATTGGTTCGAATCCAATCCGGTTCACTTTTTGAAGATTAGGTGTCTGAAACTCAGGCACCTATTTTTTTTACGCTAGTGCATTACTTTGTCATAAAGATCTTTTAACTGGGTGTCTCCAAAACCATAAATGCTTTCTCTATTCCAAAATTCTTTGAACACTTCCTGAAAGTCAGTAGAAATATTTTTTACGATGTCTTCAATAACTTTTTCAGGTCTTCCTTTTGTGCCATCTTTTGGAAAACGGTCAACATGCGCCTTTACTACTTCTTGTAAATACGGAAAAGCTACAGATTGATTCTTTGAAAGATCTGTCAACTCTTCAAGATTGCCATTTTTGTATGCCTCCCACAAGGCTTTCCCTAAATTGATGTCGGCTTCACTTAAAGGAACTTTATTTGCATAACAAACTTTAAGTTCATCTGAATTTGCTGGTCCAAAGCCATTCCAAAATTGTTTATTGGTTTTGTCTAAATAAGAAGTATAAACAGCAAAAACTTTTTTCTTTATTGGCAAACTATTGATAACTGAAATAACAAACCACATATTTACCTGGCAAAACAAGTCATACTCAAACCAAAGATTAAACGCTGAATTATCAGGCGCATTCCTTATTTTTTCAAACTCTTCTACAACTTTACTATGGTATTCCCTTTCTGTTAATCCCACATACTTTGCTCTTGATTGCCAAAAGTCATGCAGATTGTCGCCTGACAGATCTCCATCTATAAGACCTTCTCTAACAACTATTACCTCTCCTTCAATTTTCGCGTCCGGGAAACTGTAAGCAAGAGCGTCGCCGTTTAAGATATTATAAATCATGGTTGTGAAGTTTTTTGCAATACAGCTAAATTAGCATTATTTGCGCAACCTGACACCCTCAAATCAACTTACTTCCCACCGCAAAAGACAACGCATCCATCACATTGCTCACCTCCAGCCGCTCAAAGATCCTTCTACGGTAATATTTCACCGTGTCCGGCGCTACAAACAACTTCTCCGCAATCTGATCGATTGAAAACCCCTGGGCATGTAACCGCAAAACCTCCAGCTCCCTTTCCGTGAGCGAAGGTTTTACCAACTTTTGCCAAATCTTTTTCCCGTTCAATAGCTCCCACACCTCGTTGCTCCCTTGTTTGTAAATGCGCACATTCCCTGCGGCCTGCTGCCGCGATAAGGATACTACACACATAGACTTCCACATCTTTCCCTCTGGCGTCAGGAAGAGCGGGGTTAGTTTATGATTGATGAGGATTTGCTTCCCGTTTTTATGAAGCAGGTGAAAATCATAGGTAATACTGTAAAGTGTACGCTCCTCCACGGGAAGTTGCGCGTAGAAATCAAAGCCTGCTTCATTGAGCTGCGTTAATAATTCCAGGTCCTGGGGCGGGACCTGCCGGAAGTAAAATTCATAACCCAGTTGCAATACCTCGGCAGCACTATACCCACATAGGAAAAGTGGATTTTCTGAAACGTATTCGAAAGACATATCCTTATAGTCGATCACGTATACGCTCTCGTAACTCAGGCGGGCAAAGGCCTTTACCGCTTCCAGGTAGTGCTGGTCGGTTTCTGTGATGACACCCAGTTTGTTGGTGGTCAGCAGGCTAGAACCGGGGTTGTGCTTCATGTGCAGCTTTTATAGGACTAAATTTACACCCCGGTGTAGGGATTTACAAATTTTTCTCCTCGAATTTTGAGAGATATGGAAAAGAAAAAAGCCCTAACGTTTACTTTTAGTATCGTAGCAATCATTTTAGGTGTAACACTGTTTAAGCAATTCGACTTTAAAAATTTAAAATTTGAGAATACGTGGTTAGCCATTATTTACGCAATTGTGTTCGTATTCTCCGTTTATGTTGTACTAAAGAACGCAAAAACTAAATAATTACAATACAGCTTCGATCCGCTTTTGCATCTCTTCGTTCCCGGGGTATTCTGTAAATTGCTGTTTTAGGACACCGTTCTTATCAAATATCAGGTAACTGGGTATGGCGCTAAAATTGAAGCTATTCATCAGATGCCTCCACTCTTCTGCAGTCAGGTAGTACTGTTCTCCTCCTATGCCCTGAATATCCCTTTCCCATAATTTCCTGGGTGATGAGGGGCTGCTTATATAAATAAACACAGCATCTTTACCTGTGAGTTGCTTTTTTAAGTCCCTGGATTCTTTCATGGCTTCAAGGCAAGGTGCACACCACGTTGCCCAAAAGTCAACAATAACGGTTTTCCCTTTATACCTGGAAATAATAGCGCTCATTAATGCTTCAGGAGATACGTCTGGCGTAGTGTTGATCACAACCGACTTTTTTAACCGGGCCTGCTCCACTACTTCCTCGTTCCTTCGCAGCAGGATCTTCTCCAGATCCCCTCCCTTGTAATAGTTTTTGATGTTTTCAATCTGCTTTAATGTCAATGGTCTCAGCTCAATCTCAAATTGCACCGCATATGCATTGCTTGCCAGCATATCATAGAACAAGCCCTGATCAAGGCCGATCAGATGCCCCAATATCTCCTTTACATTTTTTGTCCATTCACGGATGGGCATGTCCTGAATACGTGGAATATCTAATGCGCTATTCTTTAACAACTCCTGCGTAAAGGTGGGGTAAGAAAAACAATACAGATATAATGGGTTATTCAGGTCCAGATCTTTAAGGAACGAGTAATCCTCCCGGACAGGCTTCTTTATCTCCGAACTATCCGGCATTTTACGATCATTCGTGTTCATATAGTTTATAACCATACTAGCATGGTAATTGAATACACTCATATAGTATTCCGCCAGTGAATAATCCTTGAATAAGATCTCTTTCATCCTTTCAGATAAAAAGGGAGGTTTGTTTAGAACGGTCCGTTTTACCTGCAAATAGTTATTTAAATGATCAACATAAGCACTAAACGGTTTATTATACAAGGCTTCTCTCGGCTTACCAGATATATAATCGAGCATTTCTGTAAATTTCTTCTGGCTCTGAATAAGTTCTTCTTCAGTGAATCCAGGGTTATCGCTGGTCTTTAATTTACTGATACTTCCACTATCGCTATAACTCAATGAAATTTTATTTTCCCGGCCGTTCTTTAAAAAAAAAGCCACCTGATCATACTTATCTATGTCTGTGCTTACAGCACATCTGGTAAGATCCGTTTGTGTGTCCATCATCAGCGAAAAACGTCCATGGGGATCGAGCAGGGTTTTATAGATCTTATTTTCGCCGGTAAATGGCAGCGTAATATACATCCACACCCATACACTATCTTTCTTAAGTTTTTCCGGGATAGTTACTTCTCCGCTTATACTAACAGTGCCTGCCTGCTGGGCATAAGCAGCCGTGGAACAGAGAAATAAAAAGATAACGCAGGTCAGCTTCATTCTATAAAGTTTTTCTTCAATATACGCTTTTAAAAACCCTTTGGTGCTATCTACGTATATTCGTTCTTTAATGGAGCATATGAATATTGACAACATACTCAACAACATATACCCCCTGCCCGATCAGTCAAAAAACCTGCTGAAAGAAAAGATCTATGAAATTACCTGTCCTAAGGCACATATTCTATTTAAGGTAAATAGAATAGCCTCAAAAGTATATTTCCTTAAGAAAGGAATCGTGCGGGCCTATGCCAATCCGGAAGAAGAAGAAATAACATTCTGGTTTGGGAAGGAAGGAGACGCTGTTCTTTCCATGAAGAGCTACGTAGAAAACCAAAAAGGATACGAAACCATCGAATCGCTGGAACCATGCGAGCTTTATGAAATACAAACGGAAGATCTGAAACAACTCTACAATACCGATATACATATAGCCAATTGGGGAAGGAAATTTGCAGAACAGGAATTGATAAAAGTTGAAGAAAGATTTATCTTCAGGCAATGCAAAACCGCATTGGAACGCTATAAAGAATTAATCAATAACGATCCTGATCTATTGCAAAGAGTGCAATTGGTACATATAGCATCTTACCTCGGCATCACCCCGGTATCCCTGAGCAGGATACGGTCTGAACTTAAATAATACGCCATTTCTTATCATTTGATAAGTTTTCCCAGCCTCCCCCTTACGAACTTGCAGGTATAAAATTTATAAATCGTGAACTGGATCATTTTAATTATCGCTGGTTTATTTGAGGTAGCTTTTACCTCCTGCCTGGGAAAGGCCAAAACAACAACAGGGCTGGAAATGTATCTGTGGTATGGAGCCTTCTTCTTTTCACTGGTAGCGAGTATGCTTTTATTGATGAAAGCAGTCCAAACCCTGCCTCTGGGAACTGCTTATGCAGTATGGACAGGTATAGGTGCCGTGGGCACTGTTCTGATAGGTATCTTTGTGTTTAATGAAAGTGTGAACTTCTGGAGGTTATTCTTTATAGCAACATTGATAGGGTCTATTGTTGGCCTGAAGTCAATGTCACATTAACGGTGATCCTATCCCCTGCATCATCCACTTCAAATAAATGCGGATAACGTATGCTACGGCCATTTTGCCCTTCCTTATGGCTATGCAGGGACATGAGCAACTTCCCTTCAAAGGTACGGAACAACATGCCATGTCCATAATTGGGAGGTGTTATAGGTTCCTTTTCCTGTATCCAGGGCCCATCTAATGTGCCGCTTTCAGAATAAGCAACGCCCTGTGTATATACATTGAAAATCCAGCTTGTCCATAACATACCCAACCTGCCGGATTGCGTACGGAACAACCAGGGGCCGTCAGTTACTTTATTGGGAATGATATTACCGTCTTTGTTGCGCTCTTTGCTCCAGGGGGAATCACTAGCCCTGAAAAGGAGTTTTGCTTTTCCAACAGATCCGCTCAGATCGGGTTTCAATGCTATCTTTTCGATGGTACCATTCCAGTTTTGCAGCCACTCATAACAATACACCATGTAAGGTTTGCCATCTTTATCCACCCACAGTGTGCCATCCAGGGTTGGCATGTTAGCGGGCAGGTACGTGGGATCCGCCATAGGCATATAAGGGCCATCCGGTTTATCGCTCACCAATACGTGGCAGGCACGGCGTTCGATAACATTTCCCCTGACGGTGTCAATTTTTACATCCCTGTTTGTGAAGGTGGCGAAGTAATAATATTTGCCTTTATAATAGTGGATCTCCGCTGCCCAGATCATTGGATGGCTACCCATCCAGGAGGTGGTATCCGGCTTTACTACTTTGAAAGGACCTGTCCATTTTTGCAGGTCCCTGCTTTTCCATAACATGCCTCCTGTGCCCGTCATGTAATACATGGACGTGTTCTTATCTGCCAGGATAAAAGGATCGCTGAGGCGGATGGAATCCAAAGGAACATTTTCCCTGACCGGTACCTCGCGGTTTTGTGAAAAAAGCGGCAGGAAATTCACAGCGAATAATGCGGATAGCAAGAAGGCTTTTTTATGGTCCATGCACACAATATATACATTAAATCACGTGTAAATTTGACAATTGTTTCTATTTTTACCCCCTACTCTTGTAAGCAACACAGCCATGTATCGAGCACTTTTTCTTATTATGGCCTCCCTGGCCCTGCATATCACTGTTTCCGCAAGGCAACCCAAACCCGCTGCCCCCGATCCTAAAGCAGAACTGTTCCAGCGTCTGGGCGGAACGGCGCAGGATACGGCCAGGGTACATGCCCTTTATGCCCTCGCTGATTTCCACTGGCGCAAGGAGTTCATTTACGATAGCGTTATCAGCTACGCCAATCGCTCTTTTACGCTCGCCCGCCAGTTGAAATATGAGAAAGGATATATTGAGGCCACCACCCTCCTGTGCAAAGCCTATAGCAAGTATGGCGAAGTAGACAAGGCAATAAGTCTCCTCCCGCAGGTAAGTAAAGAAGAACACGTCCATTTGCTCATACTCATAGGAGAAAGCTATCTGTACAAGCCCGGATTGAAAAAGCCTGTGCTGGATACCGCTTTCGGTTATTTCACCCGGGCGCTGAAGGCTGCCGAAGCAATCAGATCCGCCACCTGGAAACACGAAAGCCTCATAGCACTTGGCAAATATCATTTTGCATCAGATCAACTGCCAAAAGCGAAAGAAGCATTCCTCACCATCATCCATGATCTGCAGCAGACCAAAGAAGTCTCAAAAGAAGCGCATATCTGGTCTGAACTGGGCAAGTACATGCCGGACACCGATAGTACCTTCAAAGATCAAATGTGGGCCCACGGCAATGCACTCACATTGTACCGCCAGTTGAAAGATACGCTGAACCTTATATACGTACTGCAGGACATAGCAGCTGTTAACATGAACCATTCTAATTTCGATACAGCCAAAGCCCAAATTATGCAAGTCCTTGAATGGCGTAAACAAACAGGCATTAAAAACATATCCGCCAATGTCTACTACATGCTTGGCTGGATCAATTATGCAACCGGCGATATCGACGAAGCACTCAAGGCGCTGCTGATCATAGAAAAGGACCTGCGGGAATCCAATTCAAACACCAACCCCAATCTCAATTTGCTCATTGGTCTTATCTATGCGGAAGACGGGCAGCATCAAAAAGCATTGTCGTATCTCCTGGACACCAAAAAAGCCAGGGGATATTACCTCTACCTCATAGGCAGGAAAACAGCAGAGCAATATATCCAGCTTGGACAAGCAGAAAAAGCACTTGCCTATATCAAGGATTTTGAGGCTAAAAATCCACCGGAGAATCCAGATCACCAGGAATCCATTGCTGCAGCCAAAGGAGATATTTATGCCGCACTCAACAGGCCGGTACAAGCAGCGCAATATTACCAGGAGATGGTAGCGCTGGACAAACAAGCGCAGGAATTCAAGGCCAGGGAAATGTTCCCGCGGCCCTTAAGTGTGTCCGGAGCAGAAGCCTACTATAAAATAGCCCGCTTTTATGTGAAGCAGCATCGTTACGCGGCAGCAGCCCCCTACGTCGCCACAGCTGCGAAGATCAATGCTTTTTCCGGCAACCAGTTTTACGTTGCCAACAACCGGCGGGACATCCGCTGGCTGCAGTACCAGGTTGACTCAGCCGCCGGTAATTACCAGGCAGCATTAGAACATCACCGCCAATACACAGCGCTCAACGATTCTATTTCCAATGTCGTTAAAAGTCGTCAATTCCATCAATTGCAGGTGCAATACGAAACAGAGAAGAAAGAACAGGCCATCCTGCAAAAGGACGAAGAGATAAAAACATTGGAACAGACGGATCGCCTGCAGCAGGCTAACGTACGGCAGGCACATTTCATCCGTAATATCAGCATAACCGCTACCCTCTTGCTCCTGGCACTAGCAGGGCTGTTATACAGGCAGTACCGTCAAAAGCAACGTGCCAACCAGCTGGTTACTATACAGAATACACAATTGCAACGCCTGCTGAAAGAAAAGGAGTGGCTGCTGAAAGAAGTGCATCACCGCGTTAAGAACAACCTGCATACCGTTATCTGCCTGCTGGAATCCCAGGCCGCGTTCCTGGAAAATGATGCACTCAAAGCCATTGAAAGCAGCCAGCACAGAATTTACGCAATGTCCCTGATACACCAAAAACTTTACCAGGTGGAAGATGTGAAGACCATTGAAATGAATCAATATCTGCCGGAATTCGTTCAATATCTTAAAGACAGCTTTGGGATCACAGATAAGATCTATTTCCGGACGGAAGTTGAACCCGTGTCACTGGATATATCTGTAGCTATTCCAATCGGGCTCATCCTCAATGAAGCAGTTACCAATTCCATCAAATATGCTTTCCCCGGCAACCGCAAAGGCACCATAGAGGTGATCATGTACCATGAAGCAGGAGAAATAGTATTGGAGATTGCGGATAATGGTATCGGCATTGATAAGAACATCAAGGATCAAACCCTTAATTCACTGGGTGTGGAGTTGATGAAAGGTTTGAGTGAAGACATTAACGGCCGGATTGATTTTACCAGTGATGAGGGTACAAAGATCACAGTGAGGTTTGCAGCTGCTTCTCCTTTTTATTCTCACCTGCCCGGTGAAAAAGAAGAAATGATGCCTGCATGAGCTTATTACAGGCCATTTTCGATAACACGCCGGAGCTTTGCCTTATCACCTTTATAAGCTTCCAGCTCTCCTATCCTGGATAATGCAAAACTTCTTAAGTAATCATTTGGTGTATCCATGTGATTACTTTTCCTGTTTTTGAGATTGATCACAATCGCCTGAATGGTCCTTATTATTCCCCATGGAAATCCCCACCATCCTAATACAGCTGACTTTGCCGCTGCCGCAGTATTTGCATTATCAAGGCACCCGGGACAACCAATCCTGATCTTTTTCGTAAAATTGGTAACAACAATGATACTAACAACTTCCGCAGTAAGCGTTGCATTTAGTTTGCTTGTCGATGTGTTGCAGATCGGGCAATCCAATTCTCTGATAGCATCGCAGTATTTATCGATCTCCTGGATGGTATAGGTTTTATTCTGAACGTCTAAAGCATCGGCCAGAGAATGGCTTAAGTTCCGCCTTTTCAATTCCGCCTTTACGATTTCCAATGCTTCCGGAGTGAGCCCTGCCGCATCTTGTGTTACGGTTTGAATTAACTCCTGATTTGACATCTTTTCATATCGTTCTTGTACCCACTTTGTATTAATGCCTGTAGCCATAGGTGATAGGTTATGGCACAAACATAATATAAAATTATACAATCCCATAAATGAACAACCCCTGTATCAAAACCGGACAAGTTGAAAGAATTCCCAAAACATACCCCTCTGATTTACAACAGGATATCAATTTGGCATTTTCTTGGCAGCCCCTAAGCCCGGTATACTTCAAATAAGCTTATGTTTAAAAACTACTTCAAGATTGCCTGCAGGAACCTTTGGAGACACAAAGGCTTCACTTTCCTCAATATCCTTGGCCTTTCAGTAGGTTTAGCTGTCTTTTTCCTCATCTTTCTATATGTTCGCTTTGAAACCAGTTACGATTCGTTCAATACAAAGGCAGACCGCATTTACAGGGTTGTCTCCGATCTGGAATCCAGGTCAGAAACCCTTCACTGGGCAAGCACTGCTGCGCCGGTGGCTATTCATATAAAAACAGACTTCCCGGAAGTAGCTTCTTTTACCAGGCTATACAAGGGAGGGGTACTGGTCAGGAAAGGAGACACAAAGTTCCAGGAAAGCAATACCGTATTTGCAGACTCCACTTTGTTCAAGATATTCGACCTTCCACTGATTGCCGGCAACCGGGAAACGATGTTAAAGGACCCGTTGAGCATTGTGCTTTCAGAAACAACAGCTAAAAAATACTTTGGGAACGCCGATCCGCTTGGCCAAACCCTCATCTTTACTACGGATAATCTCAGCGCCACGGTAACAGGTATCATGAAAGATATCCCCGAAAACTCATCAATAAAGGCGGATATGTTTGTTTCGCTTTCCACCATGGCAAAGCAATTCAACGACAGCATGGACTACCGCTGGAGAAGTTACGTGTTGTACTCTTACCTGCTGCTGGAACCACACACGCATGCAAAAACCCTGGAAGCAAAATTACCGGCCTTCATAGACAAACATTTGGGCGAAGAATTAAAGAGAGACCAGGAAAAAGTTACCCTGAAACTGGAACCGCTGAGAGATGTTTATTTAAAGTCTGACCGCAGTGGCTTTGTGAAAGGCAACATCAATAATGTGTATATATTTTCTATTGTGGCTGTGTTTATACTCCTGATCGCAGCCATTAATTTCATTAATCTCACCACCGCCCGCTCTGCAGAACGGGCAAAAGAAGTAGGCATACGAAAAGTAGTAGGAGCAGAAAGGTTCCAGCTTGCCAGACAATTCCTCGGAGAATCCCTGCTGATCAGTTTGATCTCATTTGTAATAGCGCTACCATTATGTTCCGTGTTATTGCCTTTGTTCAACCAGATGGCCGGCAAAACGATCAGCACAGGTATTTTCAGTCATCCGGTTTACGTGCTGGCATTATTTGGAATAGCATTGAGCGTCGGCCTGCTGGCAGGCCTGTACCCTGCCCTCATCTTGTCCTCCTTTAACCCGATCGTTTCCTTAAAGGGCCGTTTTAGTACCGGAACGAGAGGGCTGCAACTAAGAAAAGTACTCGTAGTCACCCAGTTCGCTTTTTCTATTACACTGATCATCGGCACCATCGTGGTGTATATGCAGTTAAACCATATGCGCAGCCATGACCTAGGCTTCACCAAAGAGCAAATGATGGTAGTGGAGACCAGGGGTGACGATAATAAATGGGCGCTCCGGCAAGAGGTAGCTTCTCTCCCTAATGTATTATCCACCTCATTTTCCATGAGTGTACCAGGCAGAGGTACTTACGGCGCCGCTACTAAAGTTGAAAATACAAAAGGAGAAATGCAGCCAGCCACCCTTGAATTGAACTTCGTAGACTTTGGCTACCTGGAGCAGTATAAACTCAGGATGGCAGCAGGCCGTACTTTCTCTAACAAGATCAGTACTGATTCCACGCAAGCGATCGTGCTGAACGAAAAGGCAGCAAGGCTATTTGGTTATGCTTCTCCCCAGGAAGCTATTGGCAAACGTTTTTCCCAATGGGGAAGTGAAGGTATGATCATAGGCGTAGTGAAAGACTTCAACTTCACCTCTTTGCAGGACGAGATCAAGCCCCTCAGTATGCGCATACAAACGCAAAGCAGTAACTTGCTTTCCATTCATGTAAATACCAAAGATCTCCCTGCTACTATTGCCGCCATTGAAAGTAAATGGAACAGGATCATTCCCTCTCAGCCCTTCAGTTACTTTTTCCTGGATGAAGACTTTAATGAGCAATATCGTTCAGAAGAACAATTCGGGAACCTGTTTCTGAATTTTGCGATCCTTACCATATTCATCTCCTGCCTTGGTTTATTAGGACTGGCTTCCTACAGTACCATCCAACGCACAAAAGAAGTGGGCATACGGAAAGCAATGGGCGCCAGTGCCGCGAGCATCACGCTATTGTTATCCTCAGACTTCCTAAAGCTGGTATTAATAGCATTCCTGGTGGCGATGCCGATTGCATGGCTAGGTATGCATCAGTGGTTAGAGGGATTCGCTTACCGGACAACATTGTCCTGGTGGATATTTGCAACCACCGGCCTCGCCACTGTAATGATCGCTTTTGTAACTATCAGTTACCAGGCCATCAGAGCAGCGCTGGTAAACCCCATCAGGAGTTTGCGGACGGAATAATTAATTTATTTGGCGGATACCCAAAATGGTTCTTAAACGCATGCGAAAAGTGAGACAGATTTTCAAAGCCTACTTCAAAGTACACATCATTAGGCTTCCGCTGCTTTTCTGCAATATGATAATGCGCCAGTTCCAGCCGCTTTTCCGTCAGCCATTTTTGCGGGGTGGTATGATAGATCTTTTGGAAGTCTCTCCTGAAAGTAGCCAGGCTGCGGCCGGTCAGATAACTGAACCTGTCTAAGGGCATGTTGAACATATAGTGGCGTTCCATAAAATCCTTCAGGCTTATTTTTCCCGGCTCATCAAAGTTAGCCAGCAGGCCATCTATGTTCTTGTCAATGGCCCTTATGATGCTGATGGCTTCTTCTATTTTGATATCTGCTATATCAGGAGGCAGATCCTCGCCCAGATCAAAATAAGGGATCAATGATACGAAGCAGCTTTGAAGGAGCGGATGTTTTGTAAAAACATATACTTTATCAATTGGTTGTACGCTGCTCTTCACCTTATGCCTGGAATAGAAATCTTTTAGCTTTTCCGGTGTTAGGTGCATAGCCACCGACTTATGCGGCAACCCATCCTTAGGGCAGCTGATAACCGTGGTCAGCTGGTTACGTGGAATGAGAAATATATCACCTGCTCTGAAAGTATAAGTTTCTTCCGCCTGTATGATCTTTGTTTCGCCTGATATGAACCAGATCAGCATGTGATGCTCAAACGTTACTTCTGTTTTAAAGGACTTTCCTTTAAACTCAGAGAGCTTAATATCAGGAGTGATATATTTCGTTTCAAATTCCATCGTACAACAAATTTAGTTAACCGGGAAGGAAATACCGGTCATTTCTTCCGTTAAGGTCCATAATTTCTGCGCATTATGAGCATCTACCGAATAAGGCTGTACACCACGCAGCGATAACGGGTCATCGTAGTTATGCGGGATATTACCTTCATCCAGTTCGGCAACGTCTGTATTCTCACAATACACTCCTCCAATACCATTTAGCGCAGCATTCGTAGCACACCATACGGATGTGGAAGCACCCTGCTCAACGTTTTTGAGTTTGGCCGCCACGTCTGGCTTTATATTTCCGTTTTCATCGTGGGTACCCATTTGCTGGAATAGAGCCATCGGAGCAACACGCCCCAGGTCTGTACCATTTACTGATCCTGGGTGCACAGAGAAAGCCCGTACGCCAAAAGCTTTACCACGATGGTCCAGTTCTACTGTAAAGAGGTTATTAGCTGTTTTGGATTGGCCATACCCTTGCAATGTTTCATATGCCCGGTTGGTAAAATTAGGATCTTCAAAATTGAACGGCGCCATTTGGTGACCGTAGGAAGATACATTCACCACCCGCGCACCTTTTGCCTTCTGTAATGCCGGCCAGAGTTTTGCCGTTAACTGAAAGTGCCCCAGGTGGTTAGTAGCAAGCTGAGATTCATAACCCCGTTTATCACGTTGCAAGGGAACCCACATAATACCTGCATTGTTCACCAGGATGTGGAGCCTGTCGTGCGCAGCCAGGAACCTTTCTGCAAAGCGATCGATAGATGCAGGGTCCATCAGGTCCATTTCTTCAATGGTTACGTTATTTACCCCCTGTAAATTGTTGGTAGCTTTCCGGACATCCCGCGCCGGCACGATCACTTTTGCACCTGCAGCAACAAAAGCTTTAACAGTTTCTAGCCCTATACCTGCATAACCGCCGGTAACGATAGCTGTTTTACCCTGAAGGTCAATTCCTTTTATAACATCATGAACAGTGGATGTTGCACCAAACCCGGAATAGGTGGGTTGTTGTAAGGCGCCGTTGTAATTGTCTTGCAAATTCATTTTTATGATTTTTTACAAGACAAAGCTACTTCGCCGGCCACAAACCCATTTTGTTTAAAACGTCAATTTACTTTGTTTTAAACGTCAATTTAACTGGTCAAAAAACAGTACCGTTTTATCATAAAGTACAAACAAATTCCTATTTCCTCCATGTTCACCTGTTCGTTTATCTGCTTTCTTTGAAGTATAAACTGATACAACATGAAACATGAACTTTCTCAAACCCAAATCTCTCAATACCAGCAGGACGGATTCCTGGTGATCGAAGATTTCCTGAGCCCGGATGATCTGGCATTCTGGAGAGAAGCCCTGACGGAAGCACTCGCTAAACGCAATGGCAATAAAATGCCAGACAGGAAAGAAGTATACGGAAAAGGTGATGATGCAGATAAATCTTACTACGACAATGTTTTTGACCAGATGATCAATCTCTGGCAGGATAATGAAAAAATAAAAGACATCATGCTGGATGCCCGGATCGGGAAAATGGCAGCAGAACTTTCAGGTGCAGATGGTATAAGGATCTGGCATGATCAGGCGTTGGTTAAAAAGCCCTGGGCCAATCCTACCTCCTGGCACCTTGATACACCTTACTGGTCTTTCACAGACCGCCGTGCATTATCTATATGGGTAGCACTGGATGATGCCACACTGGAAAACGGTTGCCTCTTTTTTATTCCCGGCTCTCATCTCAAAACAACGTTTGAAAATCCCGGTATTGGAAAAAATATGGGCGCCATCTTTTCCGTATATCCTGAATTTAAAACCACCCGTGCCGTAGCTGCTCCCATGAAAGCAGGCAGCTGTTCTTTTCACAACGGCCTTACTATTCATGGTGCACATGCAAACATGACACCCGGTTACCGCCGTGCTATGACCTGTGCTTACATGCCGGATGGTAATACTTTTAATGGCATACAGAATATATTGAATGATGAACAGGTGGCCCGTCTGAAGACAGGCGACCTCCTGAACGATGATAAACAGAACCCGTTGTTATACAGCAGAACAAAATAATTCTATTATTTTACAGGATGCCAATTCGCTTTATTCTAGCCATATGCCTGCTGGCCGCTCCATCTGCAGGATGGAGCTCAGCAGGTACTCCCTTTTCCATTTCGCACCTTACCTGTGAATACCTCACAGACCCACTGGGTATTGACCAACTCCGGCCTTCACTGGGCTGGCAATTAAGTTCACCAGGGAAAGGGCTGATGCAAAGTGCTTACCAGGTATTGGTAGCCTCCAGCAGGGAACTGCTGGATAAGAACACCGGTGATGTATGGAACAGCGGTAAAGTACTCTCTGCACAAAGCCAGCACATCCGCTATGCAGGTCCTGCATTGCAGGCAGGGAAATATTACTACTGGAAAGTAAAAGTATGGAACGGCCAAACGAAAAATGCAAAATGGAGCAGCAATGCTTTGTGGAGTATGGGGCTATTATCTGAAAAGGACTGGCAAGGCCAATGGATCTCCGGCAAATATGCAGCGGTGTCTTCCAAACGTGCTTCTATGGATACCTGGGGCAAAAATGAAGGTTATACTTCTCCGGATACTGCTGCCATGTACTTCAGGAAATCATTTATACAGGACCGCCAGCTGAAAAAAGCAACTGCCTACGTTAGCGGACTGGGTTACTATGAACTGTATATGAATGGCCACAAGATCAGCAACCGTGTGATGGACCCAGCCTTTACAGATTATCAGGTACAGGTGAACTATATCACACATGACGTAACGCGCAATATCAAAAAAGGACAGAATACCATTGGCGTTATACTTGGCAATGGGTTCTATAACACACCTACTGCAGACCTCTTCCAGATGCAGCTGGCCAATTGGAAAACACCACCCAAAGTAATTGTCAACCTCCGGCTGGAATATACAGATGGGCAAACCGTGGTGATCGCAACAGATACCTCCTGGAAATGGCATACCGGAGAGATCGTGTATAACAGTATCCGCAGCGGGGAAACCATTGATCACCGTGCAACTGAGCACAACTGGAACAATGTTCCTTTTAACGATGCCCATTGGCTTTCTGCCATCACCGTTCCTCCCCCAACAGGTAAACTCACCACACAATACATTCCTCCCATGAGGGTGAACGAAGTGATAAAACCAGAACGCATCACCGAACCGAAAAAAGGAACATACCTGGTTGACTTCGGAAAGAACATCACCGGCTGGGTATCACTGCATACAAAAGGAGTAAAAGGGCAGCAAGTAGATTGCTGGTATAATGAAGCACTCACAAAAGACAGTACATTAAACAAAAAATACAGCGCAAGCCATACAAAAGGACGTTTCCAACAGGAAATATTCATCCTCAACGGTGAAGGCAAAGAATATTTTGAACCTCGCTTTACCTATCATGGCTTCAGATATGTACAACTGGAAGGCCTCTCCGCTCCTCCTTCGCTGAACGATATCCAGGCAAAAAGTGTGCACACCAGCCTGGATACTACCGGTTACTTCTCCAGTTCCAGCACATCCTACAACCATTTGCAAAAAGCCATACAGCGTACGCTGCTCAACAGCATACATGGCATGCCTGCAGAAGAACCTACCCGTGAAAAAATGGGATGGACACTGGATGCATGGGTTACCATGGAATCATACCTCTATAATTTCGATGCTATCAATGCCTATAAAAAGAGCCTGCAGGATTATATCGATGCACAGGAACCTTCCGGGCATATTGCGTCCATTGTTCCTACCAATGGCTGGGCTTACCTCACACCTGCTGGCACACCTGTTTACTTTGATGATCCCTGGTGGGGCGGAACCATCTTCCTGATCACGGATCAGCTGTTTGAATTTACCGGCGATACCGCCATTATTGCACATGCTTTCCCTGCGCTGAAAAGATACCTCGATTTTATATCCACCACTGCAAAGAATGATCTTGTATACTGGTCTTTAGGTGACTGGCTGGACCTTACACACAAAAATGGCCCGGGCCTTACACCTGTTGCACAAACCTCCACAGCAGGCTATTACTGGATGTCCAAAAGGCTTTCCGTATTTGCAAACCTGATCGGCGAAAAAAACATCGCGGCACAATATGCTGTGCAGGCAGAAAATATTAAAGACAAGTTCAATGCTGCCTTCCTTGACAGCAGCACAGGCTGGTACGCAAAAAACTCCCAGACTGCACAGGCCCTCCCTTTATACCTTGATATGGTTCCCGCAGCGTATAAACAAAAGGTGGAAGCCCGGCTCATGGATGCCATTGCAGGAAACAATGATCATGTAAGTGCAGGTTTTATTGGCGTGCTGCCACTGCTGAATTACCTCTCCACCTACGGCCATATGAATACCGCCTACAAAATGGTGAGCCAGAAAGAAAGTCCCGGATGGCTGCAGATGGTAAAGGATGAAAAAAGTACATTGGGAGAAAATCTCAACAACAAAGGATATGGCACAGGGCATCATCCATACGGCGCACATATCGGTTCCTGGTTATTCAAATACCTTGGGGGAATAAGGCCGGATAAAGAACATCCCGGATTTCAGCAGTTCATTATATCCCCGCAATTCATGCAGGACCTGGATGGTGTAACACTGCAAACACAGTCTTTGTACGGGAAGATGGTTGCTTCCTGGAAGCGCACCGGCAATACTATACAACTGGATATCACCATCCCCGGCAATACGACTGCAAAGATCATCCTGCCTCCCGGTATGAAGCCTGATCAATTGAATGGCGCTAAAATCTTAGAGGGGAATATACTCTCAGCCGGTTCCGGCAATTACCGGTTCACGATAACTGATTGAGATGTTCTATCCGGAATGCTTTGGGAGAAAGACCATTCTTTTTCTTGAATAGCTTTGAGAAATAAAAGATATCATCAAACCCGGTATGGTAAGCTACTTCTTCAACGTTGAGGCTAGTAGAAGTAAGTAGTTCCTTTGCTTTTTTCAGCCGCAGGTTCAGGTAATACTGGTTGGGAGAAATGCCTGCCTGTTCTTTAAATACTTTTCTAAACTTTGAATAGCCCATTGGTAACTCTTTCACCAGTTCCTGCAGATCGATGGGTTTCTCAATGGATTCGCGCATAAGGAATTTAGCTTTCGCGATCAGCTTGCCGGTAGGATCATTATCATAATGCTCGTAAATAGACATGGCATTTACCAATCCCAAGATCTGCAACGTAATGCCGGTGATCACCTGGTGATACCCTACCGGGGAGGCTTTCACCACTTCCAGCAATTGCTGGAACAACATTAGCAGTTCTTCATTCAGACCAACATTCACCAGGGGCAGTTCCTTATTGAAAAAATCTTTACTCATCAGGCGCTGTGGATACTCTCCGTTAAACCCTACCCAATACTCTTCCCATCCAGATTTTTCATTTGGTTTATAACGATGCCATACCCCCGGGAACAGGAAGAAACAGGTACCGGCACTAACGTTGATCGAATTCGTTCCTACAGATTCAAAAACGCCTTCTCCTTTAGAAATGAATACAAGATAATAGCCATTTAAAATACGCCCGGAATTCCAGGTAAAATAATGGCTGCTGGGATGCTCATGTTTGTTACTGGGATATGACTGTGCAGGGGCTACCCTGGAGCACCCTACCGTGTTCACATAGAACCCCCACTTTTCTTCCAAAGCGGTAAAAGGTAAATATTTGTTATAAGCGATCATGCGTGGAATCAGTAAATTAAGCTAAGTTTCTGATAAATGAAAGGGCCTGCAAATTGCAGGCCCTTTTAAATTAAATACCCGGATCAGCCGGTGTATTCGTATTGTTATCTCTTTCAATTAAGGGATAAAGATAAAAGTTCCTGTTCCGTTCTTCACCCGCCACATTAGGTGCCGGCCGTGCAAAACGGCGGCTATCTTCCAATTCCTGGCCACTGATGAACATCTCCAGTCTTCTTTGTTTATAGATATCCGTCAGCAAAGCTGGCATGGTCATGGCACCACTGTAAGCAGGCTGAGAAGCCCCAATGCCATATATATCCGTCGTTTTGGTACGCACCGCATCCAGGGCAGTTTTACTTTGCGGGAACAGGGATTGCCGCGCATAGTTCTCTGCTATGATGAGGCTCATCTCTCCAGGTAAATAAACCGGATAGGAAGTAGTGATCACCTGCGCAAATCCTTTCAGCGGGAAAGTGGTAGGCCCCGTTCTGCTGATATAAAACCCAACGCGTGGATCGGATGCTGCAGGCACCGGCGCAAGTCCATTCCTTAAACCCAGCGTGGAATCAATAGCGCCAAAAACATTAACGGTAACATTCCATTCGCCGAGTGGATTGGTGTTAACTGCAGAAAACCGGAATTCAGATTTGATAACCTGGCTAGCCGCAGCGGCAAAGGCCAAAGCCTTATTGCCGGATGCAGCATTATAAGTTCCGGTGATCATGCTCTGTATATTGTAATACCTTGCCAGCAACGCTTTCACCGTATTCTTAATGTCTATGCCCGGAGGAACTTTAGTAAGGAACTTTGCGCTGGGACTAGTAGTTGCCAGATCTGCATCCACACTTTCCAAAGCCTCGATTGCTTTTTGCAAAGCATCCGCACGCGGACTGAACGCCGCATTCTCTCCCTTCACTAACGGTATCTGTTCAAAGAATTGCGCCAGTGTACCCAGGTTCAGCGCGTAAAAGATACTGGCGTAAGCCTTCAACCCTACCCTGTCCGCAGGATCTGCTGCTACTGTTAAGTTACTTAAAACAACTTCCGCTTCTGTTTTGCCCAGCAGGCATTGTGCCCACAATTGGGTCACTACAGCATTCCCTTGTGTTACGGCACCCTTACCGGTTTCCAGTTCCTTTTCAGCAGTATTACCAATGTTAATGGTATATAATGCATACACACTATATCCACCACCAATGGGTGCACAATATAACGGGCTCTGCCTGCCGATCGTAAACCTGCGCTGCAATCCGGCACAAAGGGTCATTAACCCCTCCACACTGGTTGTTACACTTGGAACGGAAGCAGCACTTGGATTAATGTATTCTTTATTACAGGAAATGATGGGAAAACAACTGCCCAGCATGAGTAATAAAATGGTCTGTTTTATTCGAAGCATTTTCATGTTGCAATAGTTTGAGATTAAAAACTAGCCCTGAAGGATAACTGAAATGTTCTTGGAATGGGCACATTACCAAAATCAATCCCTCTCAATACAGAACTGTTACCACCTGCATTTGTTTCAGGATCATATCCATCATAATCATCCCAGCTGATCAGGTTCCTGCCTACCAGTGAAATAGAAGATGATCTGATGAACCTGGCAAATGAAGGTAATTCATAAGACAGGGCCACTTCTCTTAACTTCACATAAGAAGCATCTTCCACACGCCATTCTTCTGTATTGTATACAGCGAAAATGTACCCCCTGGGTAGTTCACCCTTTATCTCCTTTTCGGAATAATCACCTATCCCTACACCCTGCCTTGTTCTCCTGTCCGCATTAAATACCTGATGCCCCAATGCGCCATCGATCAGGAAACTCAGGCTCAGTTTTTTGTAGGCAAGACTGTTATTAAAGCTCAGTATCCAGTCCGGGTTAGGATCTCCCAGTACTTTCCGTTGCAATACTTTTGCGGTGGGGTTATTAACTGCCGCAATAGGTCTGCCGGCAGCATCCAATGCCAGATTACCACTGGCATCCCTTTCAAAATAGTTACCATAGAAAACTCCCAGCGGCTGGCCGGCCATGATAACTGATACAGAACCGGCGGCATTAGCCAGTGCAATAGGTGATACCTGGCTGGAGGATGTTACCAGGTTCTCGTTCTTACTTACAGATGCGCTGATATTCCAGTTGAAATTATTACCGGAAACAGGATTGGCGCTGATACCAAGCTCCCATCCCTTATTCGTAAGATTACCTACGTTAGCTGTTTTGTTGCTGCCTCCGGAAGATGGAGCAAGCACCCTGGCTACAAGCAAAGAATTACCCACTATCTTCTTATTATACACTGTAAAGATCACTCCCAGTTTATTATTCAGGAAAGACAGGTCAGTACCAAATTCAAACTCACTGGACCTTTCAGGTTCCACAGTTTCATTACCCAAAGTTGGATCAATATTATAAGTAGCAACTCCGTTAATACTACCGGATAGATAAGTATTAAACCTTGAATAGGACCCAATGCCACTGAGATTACCGGCAAGCCCCCAGGAAGCCCTTAGCCTCGCAGAACTGAACCAGTTGCCTATATCTTTCCAGAAATCCATATCACTGAGACTAAAAGAACCACTCACTTTTGGATAGAAGTACGTTCTTGTATCTTTAGGGAACACAGTACTACCATCTATCCGGGCAGCTCCTGTGATGAAAAGGATACTTTTATACCCGAAGGTTTGTTGCAGGAACCCGCCAAAGATCTGCTTTTGATCATAAGTATAACGGGGATCTAGTTTTACCGCAGCGCCATTGATGGTAGTGATCCCTG
This sequence comes from Chitinophaga sp. SYP-B3965, assembly GCF_009647655.1. Classification (GTDB taxonomy): domain Bacteria; phylum Bacteroidota; class Bacteroidia; order Chitinophagales; family Chitinophagaceae; genus Chitinophaga. The sequence goes on from NZ_WJFD01000001.1 coordinate 2,591,365, forward strand.
GCAGCATATCCCGCCCTTCATTAAACAAACCTGTAAGCTTCTGATACTGATGATTGAAACCAGCAACCGTTAAAGAAGAGAAGTCGCTGAATTTCTTTTCATAAGAAATATTAATATCATTATTGATCTGGAAAGAACTCACCAAAGCGTTAGATGCATAACCCAACCCCTCCTGTGCAGCGATGTAAGGATACCTGTCTATCTGATTACTTCCTTCCTGGCTATAATTATCTATACCGAGGATATAATCTATACTCAGCCCTTCAACTGGCCTGAGTTTCACCTGCAGATCTGTGATCGTTCTGCTAACGGACTGGTTCAGCCTCATATGCTCGATCACGCTCAGCGGATTTACACGGGTAGGCTCTACCCCCTTAAGATTACCATTCACATCCCTCTCCTCTATATTATAGATGTTATTAGTGATGTTGATGGAATTAATGGGGCTCCAGAACACATTCCCATTGGGCTTTTCATTGGAAAAGCTATTCACATAGGATATACCGCCGATCAAGGTCAGGTATTTATTAACCGTCTGCTCTATCCTGGTTTTAAAGTTAAACCGCCTGAAATTCGTATTCTTTATAATACCCTCATTGTTATAATAACCGCCGGAGAAATAATATTTTGTTTTCTCTGTTCCTCCGCTCAATGAAACGTAGTTATCAGTTCCGATGCCTGTACGGAAGATCTCATCCTGGTAATCATAACGGGTAACATCCACCAGGTCAGTTGACAATCTCCTCACCTGCCCGTCAGGTCTGTTATAGATAGTAACATTTCCCGGCCCGTCACTGATATTCCCCAAACGGAGTGCGGCAGATCCAAACTGTTTACCATAAGTGGAGATGTATACCTTCTTCCGTAAAGAGTTCGCGATGATGCTGGTACCAAAGTCAATTTTCATTTGCCCGGCTTTTCCGGATTTAGTAGTGATCAGCACTACACCATTACTGGCTCGTGAACCGTAAATGGCGGAAGCGGAGGCCCCTGGTATGATATCTATCTTTTCAATGTCATTAGGATTAATATCCGCCATACGGTTCGTTCCCATATCAGGAGTACCCGTTCCAACACCAAGGTTCGCTACACCCGTAGCGGATACGTTCAGGTTCGTTACATTAATGGTTGAATTACTCACCACCACCCCATCAATAACATACAAAGGTTCTGCAGATCCCATGATGGTACTTGTACCTCTCATACGAACGGAAATACCACCGGAAGGATCACCTGAAGTTTGCTGGATCTGTGCACCGGGCACCTTCCCCTGCAGGGCTGCTCCCAGGTTACCAGATCCTGTATTGCTCAGCTGTTTGGCATCTACGGAATTAACCGTATTCCCCAGCTGTTTCCGGGATTGTCTTAAGGTAGAACCGATTACCACAATTTCATCCATCTTCAGCACATCCTCTTCCATTTGCATATCTGCGGTAATATCAGCGCCGCCTATCGTAATGGTTTTATTCTTCTGCTTGAAGCCGATACCGGAGAACTCCAATACATAAGTGCCGGCCTGTACAGTCGCGGCAAAGTTGTATTTGCCATTAGCATCTGTACTGGCGCCAACAGTGGCATTACGGACACGTACCGTAATACCGGGCAGCGAAGTTCCGTCCGGTGCAGTAACGGTTCCGCTTATACGCACCTGGGAATAGGCAAGGGCGGTAATTAGTTGAAAAAACAAGATCAGTGAAAATGCTTTCCATCGTCTTTGTTTCTTCATGAATAAATTTCTCATGATGTGCAATTTTGGCGTTAATGAAAAAAAAGAAAGAATACCAGCTTCAGGGACGAAGCTTGGTGAAGCAGAATAGTTTTGGTTGAATTAATGAATCCTTATTCTCTTTGTAAATCTTTACTAAAGATAAAGAAAAATGCTTTCTTCCGAACTGGAAAAGTATAGATATCCGGGTTATACCTAACTGAATACCATATAATTGCAGCAATGGCTCCTGTATAAGGCCGGCTTTTTTATCTAATTGACGTAATCGCCCTATAAATTGGCGTATTCACATCCCCTGTTGTTAAGTATTTGGCCGTAAGTTTGTGCCACTTAAAACCACAGCCTAACCATGCAAACCACTAACAAGAAAGCTGCCCTCGGCTTTATCTTCGTCACCTTACTGATAGATGTAATGGGATGGGGCCTGATCATTCCCGTGATGGCAGACCTGATTGCACAGTTAAAAGGTATTCCCGTAAACGAAGCCAGTACTTACGGTGCCCTTTTACTATCCGTTTTTGCCATCGCACAATTTTTATTTGCCCCACTGGTGGGCAACCTGAGTGATAAGTATGGCCGCCGCCCTATCTTATTATTTTCCTTATTAGGTTTTGGGATCGACTACATCATCCTGGCACTGGCACCAACTTACGGCTGGTTATTTGTAGGCCGTATCGTTGCCGGTATTACAGGCGCCAGCTTTACTACTGCTACTGCTTACATTGCGGATATAAGCCCGGATGAAACAGCAAGGGCCAAGAATTTTGGTATGATCGGCGCTGCCTTTGGTTTAGGATTTGTGCTGGGACCCGCACTGGGCGGCTTATTGGCCACCTGGGGCATCAGGGCACCTTTTTATGCCGCTGCCGCACTTTGCCTGCTGAACTGCTTATACGGATACTTCTTATTACCGGAATCATTAAGCAAAGAAAACCGCAGGCCCTTTGAATGGAAACGCGCTAATCCATCCGGCTCTCTGAAATTCTTAACCAAACATCCTGAGATCGGTGGCCTGGCCATCAGCTTTTTCCTTATCTACCTGGGAGCCCAGGCAGTACAGGGTAACTGGAACTTCTTCACCATCTATCGTTTTAACTGGAGCGAAAAAATGGTGGGTATTTCCCTGGCAGTGGTAGGTGTACTGGTTGGCGCCGTACAGGGAGGATTGACCAGGGTGATCATTCCTAAGATCGGAAATGAAAAAAGTATCTACCTGGGGCTGGGGCTTTATACATTAGGCCTGGCTCTCTTTGCCTTTGCCACAGAAGGATGGATGATGTTCGCTTTCCTGATCCCTTATTGCCTGGGCGGAATATGCGGGCCTTCACTTCAATCTGTAATATCCGTTCATGTACCCGCTAATCAGCAGGGAGAACTGCAAGGCGCCCTCACCAGTTTAATGAGCCTCACTACTATTATTGGCCCATTGATCATGAACGGCACATTTGCTTACTTTACGTCTGCACACGCCCCGTTCCATTTTCCGGGGATCCACTTTTTGATTGGAGCAGCCTGTATGTTACTCAGTATCATTATTACAAATAAGGTACTTAACCGGGAGAAGAAAGAACGCCCTGATCTGCTGGAAGCCATCAAAGGAACCGGTAGTTTAAGTGAAACGCCCATGCATTAAGCTATTTATTGTCTATAAAAAAAGCCTTTAAGCAAAACGCTTAAAGGCTTTTTTAGTATTAGTATTATACATTACATATTTTATAATAAGTTCTTTTTACTTGTACTAAGTACATTTATTTATGTTTTCGTTATAATTTTCAGGATTTTTTTTGTTCTTTTATAGTCGTAAGTCAAATCATCGTTAAAAAATTGGATATTAAAAACAAATACCATTCTTTAGATGAATCTATAATTCTTGCTTCCCTGAGAGAAGGCGATATGGAAGCCTTTAAACATATTTACGACAGTTACTGGCCCAAATTATATGGTTATGTATATAACCGCCTGAAAAGTAAAGAAGCCGCAGAAGAGATCATACAGGAAGTTTTCTTTGCCCTCTGGAAGAAACACAAAGAACTGGAAGTAACCCATTCCCTTTCCTCCTACCTGTTCACCGCCGTAAAATACCAGTTATTAAATTACATAAAGGCAGCCAATATCCGGCAAAATTATGCCCGGCATTTTTTAAGCGCTGAAAAGATAACGGATAACTCCAATGAAGAGCAGGTGAACGCCAACGACCTGAAGAAGACCATGGATAAAGCAGTAGCCATGCTGCCCGAAAAATGCCAGCAGGTTTTCCGCATGAGCCGCCATGAACAGCTCTCTATCCGCGACATTGCAGACACCCTGCACATCTCCCACAAAACAGTGGAAAACCACCTCACCAAAGCGCTCCGGCAACTACGGACCGTATTAGGCCATTACCTTTGCCTGACCGTTATACTCCTGATAAAATAAATTTATACGCCGCGTAGGTGTTCCCCTCTTCTCAGTTTACTTACTTATTAGAAACACCATTACCACGCAGCAACTATGGACAATAATGCAATTAAAAAACTGATCGATCAATATTTAAAAGGCCAACTCTCCGCCCAGGAAGCAAAACAGGTGGAACAGTTGCTGGAAAGAATGGCGGACGAACAGGCATTTGAAACCTTACCGGAAGAAGAACGGGAAGAAGCCCGACAGGGAGGCTACGAGCGGTTATTGACACGTATCCAGGCAGCAGAACAACCTGCGCCGGTAAGAAAGTTAAAACGATTAAAGATAGCTGCCACGGTAGCGCTCTTTATTATAGCCGGTACCTTATACAGGAATAATTTATTAAACCTGGTAGCGCCGCACCGCCTTACAGATGTTACCAGCGCCAAGGGTAAGATCAGGAAACTGATCCTGTCAGACGGTTCTATAGTATGGCTAAAGGACAGCAGCAAACTGATCTTCCCGGTTACTTTTGGTAAAGGCAGCCGCGTTGTAACACTGGAAGGAGAAGCACTGTTTGAAGTAGCAAAAGATGCAGAACATCCTTTTTATATCCATTGCGGTCCATTAACTACGCAGGTATTAGGAACCAGTTTCAATATCAGGAGTAATGGCCAGCAAACGGAGGTAACTGTACTAACAGGCAAGATATCATTATCCTCCGCAAAAGCCGGGCGCATCATGGTATATCCAAATGAAAAAGCAGTATATGCTGTATCATCTGAAACCATTGCCAAAGATCATAAAGCAGTGCACCCGCTGCATGAACTTACCCGCGGCACGGAATATGACATGGCTTTCAACGACGCCAATATGCAGGAGGTAATAAAACGCATCGAAAACAAGTTTGATATACAGATCCTACTGAAAGACACTACGATCAATCATAATTTAATCACAGCCGATCTTACTGATCAATCTTTAGAGAACACTATGAAGATGATCGGGCAGGCACTCAACCTGGAGGTATTAATGGAGGGAAAAACAATCTCTCTGCAACAGCAAACAAGACACAACTAAAAAACACAACAACCAAAATCAAACTGAAAAAAGGCAAGCCTATGACTAAAGTAAGCACTGATTAAAAAAAGGAAAGCAGGAGGGTTGACATCCCTCCCGCTGCAAAATGATAGCCCAAGTATTCGCCGCACTGACATGCGGCAAGGGAATTCCTTGTGTCGTTCAACTAAATCTACTAACAAGAAATCTGGACTATGTCTACAAATGTAAGCGCAAAAGCCCTTCTCTCCAAATCCATGCAAACGGCGTCCCGACACCTTATGGCAGCAGTTTTCCTCTTCGGGATCACGTATGCTAAAGCAGGTTATTCACAGGGAATCCTTAATAAAAGGATCTCCATACAGGTGGATGATATGAGCTTAAAGAACGTCCTGCACCAGATCGGAAATCAAGCGGATGTTAAGTTCGTGTACAGTTCCAGTCATATTGCATTAGACCAAAAAGTAACGGCCAGTGCCCGCCAGGAAGAGCTGGGTAAAGTACTGAACAAATTATTCAACCGCACTGAAATTGATTTTGAAGTAAGCGATCGCTTTATTATCCTCAAAGAGAATAATGATGTGGACATCAAACCACTTGCAAGCGTACACGCTGTAGCTGATTCTCTCATCAAAGGAAAAGTATTCAGTGAAACAAATGAACCTTTCCCCGGTGCCACCATCCTGGAGAAAGGTACCGGTAATGGTGCCACATCCGGCCCAGACGGCGCATTCTCTTTGAAAATAAAACAGGGCGCTACGCTGATAGTTACTGCTATCGGCTATCAGCCCCTGGAGATCATGGCATCAAATGCTAAGAGCATCCATTTAAAAGTAGCCGTAAAGCAATTACAGGACATCGTTGTAACAGCTGCCGGTATTGCCCGCCAGAAGAACAGCCTGGGTTATTCCGTATCTACTGTTACATCAGATAAGCTGGCACAAAAATCAGAACCAGACCCCGTACGCGCCCTCACAGGAAAAGTAGCGGGTGTAAATATTCAATCAGCTGGCGGTGTTGCCGGTGGTGCTACTAATATCACCATCCGCGGTAACTCTTCCCTCAATGGAAACAACCAGCCTTTATTTGTGGTAGATGGTGTTCCCTTTGACAACTCCAGCTTTGCCAACGTAGGTGCCACTTCCGTTGGTGGTGTAGGTGTTACCAACCGTGCGTTTGACCTGGACCCCAATAATATCCAAAGCATGACAGTACTGAAAGGTGCTGCTGCTGCTGCATTATATGGTTCCCGCGCAGCCAACGGCGCTATCATCATTACCACAAAAGCCGGTAAAAAGATGAGCCGTAAAGGAACAGAGATCACTTACAGCACATCTTATGCTTTTGAAAATGTAGCAGGCCTGCCGGAATATCAAACAAAATATGGACAGGGTACCAATAACGATTACCGGCATGGTGTATATGCTTCCTGGGGCCAGCCCTACCCTGGTGTAAACAGCTTGCTGCCTACCCGTACCACAGTACCACATCAATTAACAAGGACCTTTGGATCAGACGTATTTCCGGAGTTCTATGAAGCAGATGGCGTAACGCCCATCCAGGTGCCTTATAAGTCTTATGCAGACCAGAACGTGAAAAACTTTTTCCGAACAGGTAATGTGTATGAGAATGCCATCACCATTTCTTCCGGTAGTGAAAAAGGGAATTTCAATGCAGGTTTCTCTCATACTATGAATAATGGTGTGGTGCCTTCTAATGAGATCAACCGCACTTCCGTGAATGTAGGCGGTAACATTAAACTGGAAAATAAATTTTATGCCAGCGGTTCCATCAACTATGTAACCACCCGGCAAACAACACCTCCTATCGGCGGCACTACCGGTTCTATCATGTCTGCGCTGATGTATGTTCCTACCAGCTTTGACCTTACCAACTATCCTTTCGAAAATCCAAACGATGGCAGTAACGTATATGACTATACCGGTGTGGACAATCCTTACTGGTCTGTAAAACACAGTCCATCCACCAGCGCGGTAGACCGTTATTATGGCAACCTGATCCTGGGTTTTGATCCCACCCCCTGGCTGAATATCCAGAACACCATCGGGTTCAATTCCTACACAGATCGCCGTACGAATGTACGCGGTAAAGGATCTGCCTCTTATCCTAATGGTAGTATCACCACAGATAACATCTACCGTCAGGAACTGGATAACACATTGCTGGCAACTGTTACCACCAAGCTGAAACCAGACCTTTCCCTGCGGGCCATTGTAGGTAACAACGTGAACCAACGGCTCACTGACCGCAAAGCTTTTTATGGTGATAACATTATCGTAGCGGACCTGGTAGACATTCACAACACCAGTTCCATTACACCCATCCAGCTCAACAACAACAGAAATCTCCTGAAGCAGCGTTACTTCGCCTTCTTTACAGATATCACTTTTGATTACAAGAACTTCCTTTCCCTCAACTTTGTAGGAAGGAACGACGTTTCCTCTACCCTGCCCAAAAATAACCGCAGTTATTTTTACGGTGGTGTGAATGGTTCTTTTGTATTCACAGATGCTTTCCAGATGACAGACCGGGTGCTGAGTTTTGGTAAGATCAGGGCTGGTTATACAAGAGTAGGTAACGAAGCATCTCCTTATCAAACGGCTGCTTTTTACCAGATCAATCCTTCACTGGGCGCTCCTAACTCTCCCGGTAATATAGGTTTGCCTTTTACCGGTAGCAACGGTTCCTATAACGTAGTAACAAAAACAGATGTACTCACCAATCCAAACCTGAAACCGGAATTCATTACGGAGCTGGAACTGGGCACAGAGTTAAGGTTCTTCAACAGCCGCATTGGGATAGACTTCACTTACTACAATAAGAAAAGTACTTCCCAGATCTTTGAAGTAACTGCTGCGCCTTCTTCCGGTTACACTACTCAAATACTCAATCTTGGCGAAGCCACTAATAAAGGTGTGGAAATAGGCCTTACCATTGCAGCCCTGCAATCCAACAACGGGCTTAACTGGAACATCAATGCCAACTTTACACGTAACCGCAACATCATCCAGGACCTGGGAGGTTATGAACGTTTCAGTTACGGCGGCACAAGTGGTACCAGCAGCGTACACATTGTAGGCCATCCTTATGGACAGATCCAGGGTACCGGATACGCAAGAGATGATGAAGGCAATATCCTGATAGACCCTAATACCGGCAAACCACTGGTATCAGGTGCTTTACTGGCCATCGGGAATCCGAACCCTGATTTCATGATGGGTATCACCAACACTTTCCACTTCAGGAACTTTGGTTTAAATATCTTATTCGACTGGAAACAGGGCGGTAGTTTATTCTCTTCCACAATAGGTAATATGATGTCACGCGGTGTAACAAGAGATACAGAAGACCGTGAATTCCAGATCGTGGCGCCGGGTGTACTGGGAGACATCAATACACTCACTGCCCTGCTGGGTCAGGATGGCAAGAAGATCCCAAACAATGTGGCCGTATCCTACGAAGATCATTTCTTCAGTGGTGGTATGGGACCTGGTGGTGTGAATGAAGGCTCTATATTTGATGCCACTGTATTCCGCCTTCGTGAAATTGGATTCTCTTATGACCTGCCCAAAACAATGCTGAGCAGAACACCATTTGGTGCTATTTCCCTTTCTCTTTCCGGCCGCAATCTGTGGTACAAGGCACCGGGTTTCCCTAAGTACACCAACTTCGATCCTGAAGTGAGTACGCTGGGCGCCGGTAACTCTCAGGGATATGATCAGCTGGGTGTGCCTACTACAAAGCGTTTCGGGTTTAACTTAAAATGCTCTTTCTGATAATATAAACTATTCAAGGATGAGATTAAAACATATAACACATGCAATTGGTATCGCCGGGATCCTGTTTATGACGGGGGGCTGCAGTAAATTTGTAGATATCAATTCAGATCCCAATAACCCTACTACGGCGCAGTTGTCTTTACTGTTACCTTCTACGGAAATATCAATGGTAGGGAATATGTATGCATTGAACAGCGGCACTGCTACCTTTATGCAGCATACCGTTTTCTCTAATGGACTGAGCCGTTACCAGCAGCAAGGCACCAGCTTTGATGATTCCTGGAGCGGGTTTTACACCCAAACGTTAAATGACCTGCAAACGATCATCACCAGCGGGGCTGTACAGGATCAATGGGGATATGTAGGTATTGCACGATTGGAAAAAGCTTACCTCGTTACCCTGATGGTAGATATGTGGGGAGATATTCCTTTTTCTGAAGAAACAGGAGAAGGCCCGGTGAATGTAAGCCCTCCCTTCTTAAAAGGGAAAGACATTTACGAGAAATGCCTGGTGCTGATAGACTCCGCCTTAGTGAACCTGAATGGTGTTGCCGGAACTGCACTTGTACCCTCTTCAGCGGACCCCATTTATGCCGGCAATAAAGCAGCCTGGATCAGCATGGGAAAATCTTTGCAGCTAAAACTCTATAACGAGATCAGGCTGGTAGATCCGGCACGTTCTGCCACTGCCATCAAAGCATTGCTCACAGACCCTTCCAAACTGATCAGTTCCAATGCCACGGACTTCACCTTTAAATTCGGCACGAATCAAAATCCTAATAACCGGCATCCATGGCACCGCGCAGAATACCAGGGAGGTAAAACCTTCTACATGAGCCAGTCGCTGATAGACCTCTTGTTCACTAGCGATGATCCCCGTTTGCGTTACTATATTTCCCGGCAGAATACGACTGCAGGACTGAATAATTCCAATAACAGCAATGGTTATTATGGCCGTAATCCTGGTGATGGTACCGCCTCGCCGGCTGATCAAAGCCGCCGTTCTTCTTTTGGTATCTATCCTGCCGGCGGCCGGTATGACAATGCACCTATCAACAACCTGCCGCTTACAAATCTCTATCTCACCAATACAGGTGCAAACGGTACCGCTAAAGTACTGGCCGTTACAGATGGTACAGGAGCAGGTATCATGCCCATGATCACAAATGCCATGGTGAAATTTATCCGCGCAGAAGCAGCATTGACATTGGCTACAGGAGATGATGCAAGAATAAATTTCAGGGATGGCATTGTGGCACACCTGAACAGCCTGAGCACTTATGCAGCAGCCAATGGAGGTAACGCCCTGGCAGCAACGGCCATCGATGCTTTCGCCGCACGCCTGGTGGCACAGTATGATGCAGCAGATGAAGCTGGCAAGCTCAACCTGGTGATGACGCAAAAGTACATTGCACAATATGGCAACGGTATGGAAACCTATTCAGACTATCGCCGTACAGGGCTTCCCGTATTACGCGCACCTTTATCACCGCTGAATACTTTCCCCCTTCGATTGTACTATTCTGAAGCAGAGCTGACAGCCAACACCAATTTAGGTACCGATGCCAGCCAGCTGCAATTAGCGCAACAAACCACCCCGGTGTTCTGGGATAAATGATCCATCACGTAAAAAAAATATCATGATGAAACCACTAATATACCTGGCCACGCTGATCGTTATTGTATCATCCTGTAAGAAATCACATTACGAATGGGAGGACTACAAGTACACAGCAGTGCCCACCGTAAAGATCGATACGATCAAATCTGCCCTGCCTACATTCCAAAATGCAAAGGTGGTGTTCTTCAATCTCAACGATCCCAATCTCGCGAATGAACAATTTGCATTTGAACTGAACTGGGAAGGCTTTGGCAGAGAAGAAGTGACCTCGATAGAAGTATATACCAGCTTTAATAAAGCGGAAGCCAGCGTACCGGCTTATCCCCTGGTGATCTCCTACCCTGGCAACCTGTATCCCAATATTGCGCAGTTCCCTTTGCCCAGTATTGTAGGAACAGGTGATATATTATATGAAACGGTGACCACCTTCCCGAAGAGCTATTCTTTCACTGCTGCACAGCTGGCTACCATTACTAATGTAAACCTGGCAAATGTGGCAATAAATGATTATTTTATTTTCAAATTCATCCTTAATCTGAAAGATGGCCGCAGGATAGTGACCTTTTTCAACAATATAGCTGATGAAGCCCGTGGGGAGCCTGGCGATTGCCGCACAGGTGCCAGATTCAAGAGAGCTTAAATATGCATACACTTTAACAATAGTTGCCCGTTCGCAACTGTGAACGGGCAACTCTATACAACAAACCCTTATGATGTATAAATTCTATCGCATGTTGATCCTGTTGTTACTGATGGTAACAATAGCCTGGGCGCAAACAGTGCCTTCTCCGAAGGAGCACTTCGGATTTAATATCGGAGATGATTACAAACTAGCCACTTACACACAAACTGCGGAATACTTTAAGAAGCTCTCCGCTTCTAACCGTACCAAACTGGTGGATATTGGCTTAACCGAAGAAGGAAGAAGTCAGTATATGCTGATCATTTCAGACCCGGAGAATCTCAAGCAACTGGATCACTACAAACAGATCTCTCAAAAACTGGCGCATGCAGAAGGGTTAACGGACGAAGCAGCACGCAGCCTGGCCGCGGAAGGAAAAGCAGTAGTGTGGATAGATGGCGGCCTCCATGCAACGGAAGTAGTAGGCACCCATCAGCTGATTGAAAGCATGTACCAATTGGTGAGCCGTAATGATGCGGAAACAAAAGACATCCTGAAGAATGTGATCATCCTCATGACACACGCTAACCCTGACGGACAGGAAATTGTATCCAATTGGTACATGCGCGAAAGTGATGTAAAGAAACGTGCCCTGAATATCCCCAAGGTCTATAACAAATATGTGGGCCATGATAATAACCGGGACTACTACATGATGAACATGAAAGAGAGTCAGAACATCAGCCGGCAATTATTTGTGGAATGGATCCCGCAGATCATGTACAACCATCATCAGCGTGGCCCTGCAGGCTCTGTACTGGCAGGCCCTCCTTACCGTGATCCCTTCAACTATGTATTTGATCCCCTGATCATGACCACTACAGATGCTGTAGGTGCTGCCATGAATAACAGGTTGAATGTGGAAGGGAAACCTGGTTATACAGAACGGGAAGGTTCTCAGTTCTCTACCTGGTGGAATGGTGGCTTGCGTACCACACCTTACTTTCATAACATGGTAGGAATTTTAACAGAGATCATTGGCGGTCCCACACCTGAAAATATTCCGCTGGTACCGGAAAGACTGATACCCAAAGGCTCCACCCCTAATCCGGTTACCCCACAGGTATGGCATTTCCGCCAGTCTATTGACTATTGCGTATCACTGAACTATGCTGTACTGGATTATGCTTCCCGCTACCGCAGCAGTTTATTGTACAACATTTATAAGATGGGTAAAAATGGTATCGAACGGGGTGGTAAAGATAACTGGACCTTCTATCCGAAGTATGCAGACATGATCAAAGCCTCCAACAAAGCCGCCGATACCAGCAAAACAGATGCAGCAACCGGCGAAGGCGGAGAAAGTGAATTCTCTTTTGGCCGTGAAGATACCACCAGCACGAAGTTCTTTGATGCCGTATTAAAGAATCCAACCTACCGGGATGCCCGTGGTTATGTGATCCCTGCCGATCAGGCTGATTTTCCCACGGCCGTGAAATTCATCAATGCATTGAGCCGTTCCGGCATTACCATCCATAAAGCCACTGCGGCATTCAGCATTGCAGGTAAAAGTTATCCCGCTGGTTCTTATGTAGTGAAAACGGCGCAGGCTTTCCGCCCGCATGTAATAGATATGTTTGAACCACAGGATCACCCGAATGATTTTGCTTATGCAGGCGGCCCTCCCATCCGGCCATATGATGCAGCCGGCTGGACACTCGCTTTCCAGATGGACGTTCATTTCGATCGCATCCTGAATAGTTTTGAAGGTCCGTTCGTACAATTACCTTATGGCCAGATCGAAACACCACCGCAACAAAGCATAGCATTATCAAAAGCAGGTTATCTCATCAGCCCAAAGATCAATAACGCATTCAAAGCGGTAAATGATCTGCTGAAAGCCGGTATCAAAGTGTACCGTGTAACCACTGCAGCGGATGACGTTACACTGGGATCTTTCTATATCCCTTCATCTGCCAAAGCACAAAGCATCCTGCAACAAAGTAATATCGTAGTAAGCAGTGCCGCTAAAAAACCAACTGCACTCACTGCACTTTCACCGATGCGTATTGCCATCTGCGATAACTACGGTGGCTCCATGCCTTCCGGTTGGACGAGGTGGTTGTTTGAACAGTTCAATTTCTCATATGAAATGATCTATCCCAAAACGATAGATACCGGCGGACTGCGCAAGAAATATGATATGATCATCTTTACTGCCGGTGCTATTCCGGACACCGGCAAACCAAGAGCCGGTGCAGCCAGGGGAAGAGGTGGTGCACAACCAAAAGCAACCGACATTCCTGCTGAATACCGCCCATGGTTAGGCCGCATCAGTGCAGATACCTCCATTCCACAACTGAAAAAGTTCCTGGAAGAAGGTGGTCAGATCGTTACGATCGGCTCCAGCACCAATCTGGTGTATCACCTGAAGCTGCCGGTAACCAATGCACTCACAGAGAAAAATGCGAAGGGAGAAGAAAAACCACTGGTAGGTACCAAATATTACATCCCGGGCAGTTTGCTGATAGCAGACCTGGATACAACCGCACCAGCCAACTACGGCATGTCCGCAAAGAACGATGTGTATTTCGACCGCAGCCCGGTGTTTAAGTTCACGGAAGGCGCTAACATGCAAAAGCTGATGTGGTTCTCTTCGGAAACACCTTTACACAGCGGCTGGGCTTGGGGGCAAAAATACCTGAAGGATGGCATCGCTGCCTTTGTAGCGCCTGTAGGATCAGGGAAACTGTTTGTGTTTGGTCCTGAGATCACTTTCCGCGCACAATCACACGGCACATTTAAGTTATTGTTCAATCAACTGTATCAAACGAAATAATTGCTGCATGAAAAATAAATTCCCACTACTACTGTCCGCCATGTTGCTATTAGGCATGGCAACAGGATTTGCACAAAAAGTACCCTCACCGAAAGAACATTTTGGATTCAACATCGGAGACGATTACCAGCTGGCTAATTATACACAAACAGAAGCCTACTTTAAGAAACTCGCCTCCTCAGATCGTGTGAAACTCGTGGATATTGGTCTTACGGAAGAAGGACGGCATCAGTATATGATCATCGTTTCTTCTCCGAAGAACATACAGGAACTGGACAAATACAAATCCATTTCTAAAAAGCTGGCCCATGCAGAAGGGCTCACAGATGACCAGGCCCGTGTACTGGCAGAAGAAGGGAAAGCAGTAGTATGGATCGATGGCGGCCTGCATGCCACAGAAGTGGTAGGCACCCATCAGCTGATTGAAACAGCCTATCAGCTGATCTCCCGCACAGATGCAGAAACGCAGCGCATCCTGGATAATGTGATCATCCTTTTCACGCACGCCAACCCGGATGGACAGGAGATTGTATCCAACTGGTATATGCGTAACAGTGATCCTTTGAAGCGATCTACCGAGTTATTACCGGTACTGTATGAAAAATATGCAGGCCATGATAACAACCGGGATTTCTATATGATGAACCTGAAAGAAAGCATCAATATGGGCCGCCAGTTATACATAGAGTGGATCCCGCAGATCATGTACAACCACCACCAGCGCGGACCGGAAGGTTCTGTACTGGCAGGTCCTCCCTACCGCGATCCATTCAGTTTCTTCTTTGATCCTTTACTGGTAACCGGTATAGATGCATTGGGCGCTGCTATGATCAACCGCCTGAATGCAGAGAACAAACCCGGCTTCACCCGCCTGAATGGTTCCAGCTTTTCTACCTGGTACAATGGCGGTTTACGCACCACCTCTCAATTCCATAACCAGATAGGATTGCTCACAGAGATCATCGGCAACCCTACACCGGAAAAAATACCTGTAGTACCGCAAAGGCTCATCCCTAACGGCGCCACACCTTTCCCTGTATTACCGAATGACGACTGGCGTTTCCAACGCTCTATTGATTATTCTGTGTCCCTCAATTATGCTATCCTTAATTATGCGGCACGCCAGCGTGATGAAGTATTGTTCAACATCTACAGGATGGGCAAGAACGCCATAGAACGTGGCAGCAAAGATTCCTGGACGCTCTCTCCCAAAACCTCAGACTCCATAACGCAGACTTTCAGAAGAGACCAGGATGCAAAAGGTGTTAAACGCCCTGAAGATGATGGTTCCGATCCTTATGGCTGGAGAAGAAGGGGCAGCAATATTCCCCAGAGTTTCTATGATGGCGTATTAAAGAATCCGGCCAACCGTGATGCCCGCGGATACATTATCTCAGCTGATCAATCGGATTTTGCCACCGCCGTTAAGTTCATCAACACACTCGTTAAAACAGGGATTGCCATTGATAAAGCAACTACAGCTTTCACCGTTGCAGGCAAACAATATCCCGCCGGCTCTTACATCGTAAAAACAGCACAGGCCTTCCGCCCCCATGTGCTGGATATGTTTGAACCACAGGATCACCCGAATGACTTTCAATATCCCGGTGGCCCTCCCGTTCGTCCTTATGATGCTGCCGGATGGACACTCGCTTTCCAGATGGGCGTAGAATTCGATCGCATCATGGATGGCTTTGATGGTCCCTTTCAGCGATTACCTTATGGTGAATTACAAGCTCCTCCAAAACAAACAATAGCCGCAGGTACAGGTTATTTGTTAAGCCCGCATGAGAACAATTCTTTCCTGGCTGTAAATGATCTCCTGAAAGCAGGCATAAAAGTATTCCGTACTACAGAAGGCAGCGCAGGCATTGCACAGGGAACATTCTTTGTACCCGCAGGCGCCAAAGCAAAAGAGATATTACAGGAATCAGGATTAAAAGCTACCGCCGCTAAAAAACGCCCTGCTGCTACAGTAAGCGTGAACCAGATGCGCATTGCTTTATGGGATACCTATGGTGGCTCCATGCCTTCAGGCTGGATACGTTATATCATGGAACAATTCCATTTCCCTTACACCGTGATCTATCCAAAAGATATCGACGCAGGGGATCTGAACAAGAAGTATGATGTGATCATTTTCCCAACCCGTGCTATTCCGGCAGTAGGTGGTCGTGAGAATGCTGTGGGCAACAGTGGTTTTACACCCCGCGAACCAAAAGAAGAAGAAACACCGGAACAATACCGCGCTTCCATTGGTAAGATCACACCAGAAAAATCAATACCTGAGTTGAAGAAATTCCTGGAAGCAGGAGGTTCTGTTGTTACGATCGGTTCCAGTACGAGCCTGGCTTTCCATCTTGGGCTGCCCGTAAGTAATTACCTGGTGGAAAAAGATAAAGAAGGAAAAGAACGTCCATTAGCCGGCACCAAATATTTTGTGCCAGGCAGTATCCTGCACGTTTCGGTTGACAGTACACTCGCAGATACCTGGGGCATGCCGGCAGAAGGAAATGTAAACTTCGACAACAGCCCTGTATTCAAACTGGGTGATGATGCCAGGGGCAAAGGGATCAAACCTATCGCCTGGTTCTCCACAGATCATCCTTTACGCAGTGGCTGGGCTTTCGGGCAGGCTTACCTGAAAGATGGTGTAGCGGCTTTCATAGCACCGGTAGGAACCGGCAAGCTGTATGCATTTGGGCCGGAAATTACTTTCCGGGGCCAGAGCCACAGTACATTCAAATTGTTATTCAACGGTCTGTATGACCTGAAATAGTTAGCGTTTCAATCAATTAGTGGTATGTGAGCGGGGCCTTCTGGCTCCGCTCCTTTTTTTATAAAACCATAACTTTTTAACCTTCAAAAGCATTACAAAACACAATTAAAACCCATATACTGTACCCGGTATGTAATTGCAACTATTATCGTTAATATTGCTGCTGTTAGATCCCTCATGGCAACAGTTATCATATGTATTTATCCCCTGTCCGGTACACTAAATTAGGTTTGATTGTTCTCCAGAGTGTGGCTTTTTTACTATTGGGAAGTTTTATCTCTTTACACGCACAAGCCCCAACAATCGCCTCTTTTACACCAACTACTGCTTGCCAGGGGCAATCCATCACCATCACCGGAACAGATTTTACAAACGTTACTTCCGTAAGAATAGGCGGCCTGAATGCAACTGGTTTTACGGTTAACAATCCTACCAGTATCACAGTCAATGTTCCGGACCAGGCTCCCGCAAGTGCAGCGATACAAGTAACCACCCAGACCGGAACAGTTACAAGTAACACAAACTTAACAGTCCTAACTACACCAACACCTGCTTTAACAGACCTCAGTTCTGTAGATCCTTTCAGCAATTGTGTCGGTAATTCAACCTATCAGCTTGTTGTAAGTAATAGTTCCAGCGTAACGGGCACTGGCAATGTTTACCAAATTAACTGGGGAGATAATACTGCGCTCTTTACAGCAACGGATTGGGCCCCCGGCGCACAAACTACCCATACATATACTTCTCAGGGCTTTTTCCCTATTGTGATCACTATCACGCCGGCCAATGGTTGTGCAAAAAGTGTTACCTATCAGTTTTACAATGGAAACAACCCATTAGCCAGTTTAAGCACGTCTACATCTACAACAGGTTTATGTGCACCAGCGCCCGTTGAATTCCAGATCGGTAATTGGTTCAATAATTCGCCCGGTACTACCTACCTGCTTAATTTTGGTGACGGAAGCCCGGTTGTTACTTTGCAACATCCATTAAATGCTACAAACGCAGTTCATCTGATAACCCATCAGTATACAACATCCTCCTGCCCCAGCATAGATTTCACCGCAACACTAAGGGTTTCCAACGGGTGTTTTACCACCACTTACACGTTAGATAAAATTATTGTAAGGATAAAGCCCACCGCGGATTTTGGCGTTCCCCCCACTGCTTGTACAGATGCGCCTGTTTGTTTTACCAATCAAACATTAAATGGTTCCAGCGGATCCAACAGTTGCTCTTCGGCAAGCATCCTGACATGGGATTTTGGAGACGGCAGTACCTATACTGGAACAACTCCTTGCCACACCTATGCAGCCGGGACTTATAATGTTACGCTAACCGCTTCCAATGCAAGTTGTGGAAGTGATACCAAAACAAAACAGATCACCGTCAGTTCCCCATCCCCGCCACCGGTTGTAACGCCTGTAGCTTATTGCAGAGGAGCACAGGCAGCTCAACTTACTGCCACAGGCCAGGGATTAAAATGGTATACAACATCAACAGGAGGAATTGGCAACCCTATTGCGCCAACCCCATCAACAAATACAGCAGGTAGTACAACATATTATGTGAGCCAAACCATTCCCGGCAGTTGTGAAAGCCCGAGAGTTCCTTTGACTGTTACCGTGAATGCTCCCCCCACTGCACCGGGTGTAACTACACCTATACAACTTTGTTTAAATCAAACTGCCAACCCGCTTACGGCAACAGGAACCGGGTTATTATGGTATTCCGGTCCTACAGGCGGCATAGGTTCTCCAACTGCTCCCACACCAAATACGGCAGCAACGGGTAGTACAAATTATTACGTTAGTCAAACAGTCAATAATTGTGAAGGCCCGCGAGCGCTGATAGTGGTAACAGTTAATCCATTAGCGGTGATGCCCACTGTTACCTCTCCTGTTATTTACTGTCAGAACCAAACGGCCACTCCTTTAACAGCAACCGGAACAGGTTTGTTATGGTATACAGTGCCTGCAGCTGGAGTAGGATCACCAACTGCTCCTACCCCATCAACAGTCACACCCGGAAGTACAACATACTATGTAAGTCAGGTTACAGGATGTGGAGAAAGCCCCAGGGCATCTATTACAGTAGATGTAACACAGGCTCCATCAGCAACCATTGCTTATACACCTGCTATTTTATGCAACGCAGGAAATTCCCCGGTAGCTGTAACCCAAACAGGAACCCCTGGTGGCACTTATTCAGTAACACCTGCAGGGTTAACAATAGATGCTGCAACCGGAGAGATCAATCCAACAGGCGCTACCGCTGGTGTATATACGATAAGATATACGATCCCTGGTTCAGGGGGGTGTACAAATTATGTAGTTACAGCAACTGTTACTATAAACAGCACCCCAACTGCAACAATAACTTATCCTCCCCTTTGTACTGCGGATGCAGCAACCAATGTAACACGTACGGGAACAGCAGGTGGTACTTATTCTTCCACCGCTGGCTTAACTATTAATCCTGCAACAGGCGTTATTACACCATCCAGCAGTACACCCGGAACTTATACGGTAACATATGATATTGCAGCTGCCGGGCCATGTGCCAGTTTCTCTGCAAACACCAGCGTTACTGTAACACAAGCGCCATCGGCTTCCATCAGCTACACACCTGCTATATTATGTAATGCAGCAAATCCCCCGGTAGCTGTAACCCAAACAGGAACACCTGGTGGTACTTATTCAACAGCAGCAGGGCTCACAATAGATGCTGCAACCGGAGAGATCAATCCAACAGGTGCCACACCTGGTGTGTATACCATAAGGTACACAGTGCCTGGTGCAGGAGGCTGTGCAAATTATGCAGCCACCACAACCGTTACTATAAATGGCACGCCAAATGCAACCATCACTTATCCTCCCATTTGTACGGCAGATGCTGCAACTAATGTAACACGCATAGGAACAGCAGGTGGTACTTATTCTTCCACCGCTGGTTTAACCATTAATGCTGCAACAGGCGTTATTACACCATCCAGCAGTACACCCGGAACTTATACGGTAACCTATGATATTGCAGCTGCCGGGCCATGTTCCAGCTTTAGCACAAATACCAGTGTTACTGTCACGCAGGCTCCAACAGCTTCTATTACTTATACGCCTGCTATTCTGTGTAACATAGCAGCTCCACCAATACCTGTAAACCAAACCGGCACAACAGGTGGCAGTTATTCAATTACACCGGCAGGGCTAACAATAAATACCACAACCGGAGAGATCAATGCATCCGGTGCCACACCTGGTGTGTACACCATAAGTTATACTGCTCCCGGCACAGGAGGTTGTGCTAACTATGTAACCAGCACAACGATAACTGTAAACGGCGCACCAACTGCTACCATAAATTATCCCGGCTCTCCTTATTGCGGTGGAACAACACCACCACAACCCGTTACGCTTTCCGGAAACACAGGAGGTGTATTCACCTCTACAGCCGGATTATCTATTAATGCAACAACAGGCGCCATCACGCCATCTTTAAGCACACCCGGTACTTATACCGTAACTTATACCATTGCAGCTTCATCACCTTGTCCGGGTTATGTTACAACTGCAAGTGTTATCATCAATGAAAGTCCGGTAATAACTTTTCCCTTACCGAATCAATCCATTTGCTCCGGAGAAACTGCGGTATTCGTACCGTCTTCAACAGTTGCCAATACTACTTATTCATGGTCTGTGATAGGATCATTGCCTGCAAACGTAACCGGTGTAATTACCGGAACTTCATCAGGCCCCATATCATTGTCCTTTACAAATACAAGTGCAGTAAGTCACCCTATCACAGTGCGGGTAGTACCTGTCAATCCATCTCTGCCTCCCTGCCCCGGAGCACCTTATGATATTGTACTGAACGTAAGACCAGCTACGCCCGCTCCCATTACGAATACAGTAAACTTATGTATGGGTACACCTCCTGCTGCGCTACAGGTAAATCCCATACCCGGCACTACGATTAAGTGGTATGATAGAAATATGGTTTTACTAAATGCGTCACCTGTAATAAATACAAATGTTCCGGGTCAGCTCACTTATTATGTAAGCCAGACAAACACTTTTGGATGCGAAAGCCCTAAGTCTGCCATCCTCGCCGTTGTACATCCTACGGCCAAGATCGTCAGCTCATCCTATACAAACCCCACTTCCTGCGGGATTCCAACAGGCTCCATTACATTAAACATACTTGATCTGAATAATGGGGCACTTCCAAATATTCCTGTGGTGGTGTTTTATGATAAATTTCAAACTACCTATACATTTACCGGCAGCACAGATGCCGCCGGAAGGATCATCATACCGCTCACGGCAGGAACTTATTCCGGCATATATGTAGTAACAACCGGCGGTTGTACATCACAAAAAATACCGGATGTATTTGTATTAAGGGATCCTACACCACCAGCTCAACCGGTGGCAGGTTATAACCCGCCAATATGCACCGGAACCGCTTTAACGCTTTCTGCACTTTCTCCTACAGGTCAGCAGGCCGGCCCTGTTGATTATGTTTGGGTAGGCCCGGCCTTTGGGGCTTTTGCAGATACCGTACGTAATACTGTTATCACTTTCCCTTCGGCGGCCATGTCACATGCCGGTACTTATATTGTGTACGCTATTCAAAACAATTGTATTTCTTTACCCGCAACTTTCAGTGTGGTGATCAACCAGGCACCTTCGAAACCTGTGATCTCAACAAGAACACCCTTATGCGTAGGAGATGATCTTGTATTGCAGGCCACGAGTTCAATTCCCGGAAATGCTGCCTTAACTTATTTATGGAAAGGCCCAGGAACAGGGTTCCCGGTGAACAACCCAAATGCCGGCATAAATAAAGTGAAGATCCAGGATGCAGGAATATATAGCGTAACTGTCAGCTCACCCCAAACCGGCTGTAGTACAACATCAGACACGCTCATACAGATTGGAGGATTCCCTGTTGTAAGGTTTGCGCAGGACACACTGATACTGCCCACTGGTTACCGCATAAATCTGCTGCCAGTTATTACCAATGCAAATGATCCGGGTATCCTACCTATTAAAAATTTCACCTGGACACCATCACAGGACTTAATCTGCAACGATGCCATCTGCTCCTCTCCTGTGGTCACAGCAAAAAATAGTATCTGCTACAACGTAAAGGTGACGAACATCTTTGGCTGTAGCGGAAGCGATGATGTCTGTATCAAAGTATTCTGCCAGAACTCACAGGTATTTATTCCAAATGCATTTGTACCCAATGGAAATGTTCCTGAAAATACAAAGCTGATAGTAAGGGCCACCGGCATTACTTCCGTTAAATCTTTCAGGGTATTTAACCGCTGGGGGAAGATCGTATTTGAAAGAAGCAATTTCCCTCCTAATAGTGCGGACTTTGGATGGGACGGCAGAGTGAACGGAAAAATGGCCGATACCGGTGTTTACATTTACACCGTAGATGTGATGTGTGAAAACGGAACACCTTATTCATTTAAAGGTAATGTTACATTATTATGAGACGACATCTTTTATTATTCATAGGTTGTATGATTAGTATGGCAGCATCTTCACAGGATGTTGGTTTCTCTCAATTCTATGAACAACCGCTTCTGCGCAATCCCGCTTTAGCAGGGATCTTCACAGGTGACCTGCGATTCACGGCATCTTACAGGAATCAGTGGCAGAGCGTTACCATCCCCTACAGGACCTTTGGATTAAGTTCTGAAGTGAAAATGCCCATCAATATTACAGAGGATGACAATCTTACGATCGGCCTGCAACTGATCAGAGACGTTGCCGGAACATCTCAATTCAGTACCACACAAATATTACCTGCTGTTAATTATAGCTTCCCCCTGAGCAAGGTGCGCAATTCATATTTATCCGTTGCTTTTATGGGCGGTTCCATGCAACAACGCTTCGACCCTACTAAACTGGTACTGAACGATCAGTTTGTTGCCGGAAGTAATGGCAGCTTTAGTATCCTTCCTTCTTCCCGCCAGGTTTTTAATAACACCAGCGTTAATTACTGGGACTTCTCCACCGGCATTAGTTATAACGGTGTGATCAAAGAAGAAACGGATTATTATCTGGGGGCAGGCCTGTTCCATCTTACAAAACCAAAAGTGGGCTTTTACGACGGCCATACCATTACACTGAATAAAAAACTGGCTTTCAATCTTGGATTATCTACCCCCACCAGCGAAACCGACCGCTTTGTACTCTATGCAGATTATTTTAAACAGTTCGGCGAAGAATGGGCACCAGTAGGCATCAGCACATTACAAGCCGGCGCCATGTTTAGCCGTGATCTCTGGGGAGACGGAGAGCGGGTCATTACCGGTGGAATATTATACCGGATGAATGATGCCATCATCCCTGTTATCCAGTTACAGTACGGGAAATTCATGATGGGTATCAGTTACGACATCAACATTGATAAACTGGCCGCCGCTGCACAACACCGCGGAGGATTTGAAGTGATCTTATCCTACAGGGATTTCCTGAACAGGAATCAGAACGAACGGCGGCAGGCATTGTGCCCGAGATTCAACCGGTAATTTGCGTAAATCTTCTTATTTTACCGGCCGATCAACCAACATGCAGGACCGGGGCTTTATTGAAAAAGAAACATTACATCTTGTTGCTACAGGGAACAGGGCGGCTTTTAACAGTCTCCTGGAGGCATATTGGAATAAGGTCTATACCCTCTCCCTCACCTACCTCCGTTCCGCAGAAGATGCCCAGGAAGTAACACAGGACGTTTTCCTGAAGGTCTGGCAATCCCGCGATCAATTAACGGCTATCCTGAATTTTAACGGCTGGATCTTTGTGCTTACCCGCAACGAGGTGCTTTCTGCCTTGCGAAAAAAGAAAGTACGCCCCATTATTTCTGCAGAGCCGGGAGAAAAAGAGGAAGACTCCATCCTGCCCGATCATCCTCTGTTATATAAAGAAGCCAGTGCCATCATAGCCACTGCCATCAATGCACTGCCCCCTGTCCGTAAAAAGGTTTTTATGCTCAGCAGGATGGAAGGAAAAAGCTATGAAGAAATTGCCGTGCTCCTGCAGATCTCCCGCAACGGCGTAAAAGACCATATCGTAAAAGCCCTTCATTTCCTTCGAAATTACCTGCGGAACCATTCCGGAGAGGCCCTGATGCTCATTCTCCTCTTTATTCAAAAAAATTAAGGTAAGAACTACCCTACCGTCTTTTTCATGCGTCTAGTTTAATAGGGCCAATATCTAAACATTATGGACGCATCGCGATTCAGCGTTTTGCTGGAATTATATGTTACTGCACAATTATCCCGGGAGGATAAAGCCGAATTTCTTCAGATGCTGGACAGCGGGCTTTATAATGCTCAACTGGAAAAGATGATGGAAGAAGACTGGCATACCGGCAGGTATGAACAGGAAGAAGATCCGCAGCTGCGTTCTCTGATCATAGAACAGGTTAATAAAAAAATAACCAAAAAACAAATCCCATGGCTGCGGTACGCTGCCGCCATTTTATTGTTGGTTAGCATCGGCACTTACTTGTGGTGGCCTAAAAATGAAATAAAAACAGTAGCAGACGTTGCCCCCGGTGGTACAAAAGCTACACTTACCCTCGCAAATGGCACCATCGTAACCCTGGACAGTGCCGGACATCAAAGTATCCAACAGGGAAAAACTGCTGTACTGCAACAGGGTGGCTTATTACAGTATCATGCAGAAGATGCAGGGAATGAAGTACAATATAATATGCTCACCACACCACGTGGCGGGCAGTTCAGGATCATCCTGCCGGATGGCAGTAAAGTATGGCTGAATGCAGCCTCTTCCATCCGCTACCCTACTGCCTTTGCGGGGAAAGAACGCCTCGTGGAGATCACAGGGGAAGCTTATTTCGAAATTACCCATGATGCAAACATGCCTTTTATTGTAGCCATGCAACAGGGTAATAAAGTAGAGGTACTGGGTACCCATTTCAATGTGAACACTTACCCGGATGAACCCAATATGCAAACTACCCTGCTGGAAGGAGCCGTCCGTATCAGCAATGTTACCGGCCAGTCTGTATTATCTCCCGGCCAGCAGGCAACTGTATCAAAGAACAATACCATCAGGATAGTGCAAACAAAGAATGCAGCACAGGTGATAGCCTGGAAAGACGGGCTTTTCAACTTTGACGATGCTTCGCTGGAAGATGTGATGCGCCAGCTTTCCCGCTGGTACGATATTGAAGTAGTGTATGAAAAAGGCGTGCCGGATATTGGCTTCGGCGGAAAGATAGGAAGAGACCTTTCCTTAACCAATGTACTCGGTATCCTGGAAAGAGCAGAAGTGCATTTTAAACTGGAAGAAGGAAAAAAACTGATCGTAACACCTTAACAGAACCAACCATGTAAATACAAACACAAGCGGGTTAAGTAAAAAACCGCTCCGGCTTTGGACCCGGAACGGTGGATGCTGACAAGCTTTTTGAGACAATCAATTTTTGGATTCAATTGTTTATTCACTTATCAACCAATGCAAAGCTATGCAAAAAACAGCTATTTGTAATCGCATGCCCGTGTCCGCTACGGAAGCGTTATTAAACCTGTATCCGGACAGGCATGGAACCAAAATCAGGCTGATCAAAAGCCAGTATCAGAAAGTGGTCCCCTGGCACATGACCCGCCAACCAATTGTGAATGCCCATCGCAGCAGCAATTGGAACATAATTGTGAATGCAATGAAACTGACTTTCCTACTGCTCCTCGCAGCATTCCTGAGTGTACATGCCTCCGTTCGTTCGCAAACGGTTACGTTCACCGGTCAGCGGGTAAACCTGCTGAAAGTTTTTTCTGTGATAGAAGAACAAACCGGTTATGTGGTTTTTTATAACCGTGACCTGTTGAAGGAAGCCAAACCGGTAACCGTCAATGCACAGGCCATGCCGCTGGATGCATTCCTGAAACAAACACTGGGAACGCAGGCCCTTAAGTTCAATTTCACGAACAAGACCATCACCGTTTTCAGAAATCCAGAACAACTGTCTCCCCAGATCCTGCTCATAGAAAACGCAGCTAAAGACCTGAGAGGACAAGTGCTGGATATGGAAGGAAAACCCGTTCCCGGCGCCACCATTGCCGTAAAGAACAGTACTAAAGCCACGTCTGCCAATGCAGATGGCAGCTTCATCTTACAAGGTGTACCGGACGATGCCACCATCATTATCTCCGCCGTTGGTTTCACACCTACAGAGATCGGCTTCCGTGATGGCATGCCTTATGCAAAAGGGAAAGCAGCAGAACTCAGTAATCGTGACGATGGTGGCTGGTTGATCCGCATCGCCAAGTCAAACATCAAACTGAATGAAGTACAGATAACGGCTTACAATATTGAAAAGCGCACGAAAGAATTAGGTTACTCCATTGCAAAAGTGAGTGGTGAAGAGATCAATAAAGCCAACTCCGGAAACCTGCTCACAGGGCTGATCGGTAAAGTATCCGGTATGACCATCACTACGCAGAGTTCAGACATGACACCGGAAATGCGCATCCTTGTAAGAGGTATCCGTTCCTTTGGTGCCAACAGTAACAACCAGCCCATGTTCATCCTGAATGGCGCACCATTGTCTTTCGGAACTGATCAGACGGCCGCACAACAAGTGATGAGTTTTATCAATAACATCAATCCGGCGGATATTGATAATGTGACCGTATTGAAAGGTGCGAATGGAACTGCGATGTATGGGCCGGAAGGGATCAATGGTGTGATCATCATCACCACCAAAAGAGGCGCCGCAGGCAAACCAACCATCAACTTTCGCAACAACACCTCCTTTCAGCGGATCGATTATAGACAGGAAAGGAAACAACGTGCTTTCGGCAGCGGCTCCGGTGTACTGGATGCTTTCGGAAATGGAGTGTATGATTCAAGGTCCAATTACGGATGGGGCCCTGCATATGACGACAACATGGTGCAAATAGGTTACCCGGATGAAAGTGGAGAATGGCAAATGGTGCCTTACCACGATACCAAACAGGCACGCCAGTTCATGAATGTGGCAAAAACCGTCAGGAACAATTTATCCTTCTCCTCTTCTGATGCACGTTCCTCCTTTTATCTTGGTCTTGGGCAAACAGCACAAACCGGTCTCCTCCCGGGAGACAAACAACAGCAACAGACTGTGCTGCTCAACACCAGCAGGAATTTTGGCCTCGTAGATATCCGGATGAACATTAACTATGCCCGCACTACAGATGACCGCGGACCGGATGTGGCAGATCTTGTACGCAACCTCCCTACTTTTATTCCTATACTGAATTATAAAGATTATAAGAATGCACATTGGGCACATCACGACCGTTACTGGAATGGTATCAGTCCTTATGAACAAATAGACAATACCCGTTCAAAATCTACGACCAACGCTGTTTCCGGTAATCTGATCTTTGAAATAAAACCATTTACCTGGCTCAACATCCGTGATCAGCCAGGTATGAACTATACCGGAGTATATAAAAAATCAACCGTAGGGCCTATCTATTTTTCAGATTTCGCCGCACAGGATTATAACAAAATGTACGACAAACGTGCTACCGTAGGAGAAGATATGTTAGTGGCCACCTCTATCAATAACGATTTCGTCATCTCCACTATTCATCATCCCGGTAACTTTCTCATTCGTACCAATGTGGGCAATACCATTCGGGAAAACTATTCCAAGAATTTAAAAGCAGGTGCAGAACTGGTGGTACCGGTATATAATCTGGCCTTTGCCCAGTTTAATGTAACGCCCATTGAAGTAGCCGTACTATCAAGGTCATGGTCCTTGTTCGGAAATGTATTGGTGGGTTATAAGGACAGATTATTCCTTGAACTCACAGGCCGCAATGAGTGGGATTCCAAACGTGCAAAAGTAGCAAGAGGCCAGGATATGTATTTCGGCGCCAACACATCCGCAGTACTCTCAGAGATCTTCCCTGTGATGAAAGAATGGAAATGGTTAACCACTGCACGCCTGCGTGCATCTGTGGCACAATCCGCCAACATGAACATTGCGCCTTATCAGTCTGAACGGACCTTTGGGCTGAACAGCCCCTACCCGCTGGTGAATAATTCCACCGGCGATTACCTGCTGGGTTATTCTTTTTATCCTTCCAATCCCAATCCCCTGCTGAAACCGGAAAGAGTGATCTCGCAGGAGTACGGCGGAAATTTCACGTTCCTGAATGACAGGATCAACTTCGATGCCACCTATTATTACCAGCGCAATAATTCCGTGATCCTGAATGTAAATAACTCATGGCTCAGCGGTTATCCCAGCATTGATAATGCCGGGGATTTTCAAAACAACGGATGGGAATTTGATCTGAAAATGGATCCTATATTCCAGCTGCCCAATAAAATGTCCCTCTCCCTGGAAGCCAGGCTGGCCATCAATGACAACAAAGTATTGTACCTCACAGATGTGTACAATGGCCTGTTCCCCGTGATGGATGCAACCGGTCAAACCTATTATGCACAGGAAGGAAAACAAGCTTTCTCCTATGCGTTCCGCGACTGGAAACGTGATCCGGAAGGAAGAGTGATCGTAGACAAAGTTACCGGCCTGCCGCAATCTCAGGACTACGATGAATTTGAACTGCATGGAAGGACCCTGCCAAAATATGCGGCTTCCATAGGATTGAACTTTAGCTGGAAGAGTTTTTCCGCCAGTGTGCTGATGGATTACCTGGGCGGGTATGATCATAAATTCAGTACAGACATTGGATTGTGGGCTGGTTTGCATACACTCACTACCCTGAATGGAAGAGAACGTTTTGTATTCCCTAATTCTTCCTTCGATGATGGTACCGGAAAATATGTGCCTAACACAGATGTGGTAGTGAGCAATGCTAACCAGGAATTATTTGCCAGGTTCTCACAGGTTAGCCTGCATGGCTTTACCAGCGCCGCTTTCTGGAAAGTGCGTGAAGTAGCCTTTCAATATGTGCTGCCTTTCAAAAGAGGTATCCTCAAAGAAGCTACCTGTAGTTTATATGGCAGGGACCTCTTTTCGTTCTATCCCCGCTCCAACATCAACGGAGATCCCGGCCTGATCAAAGGCCCCGGCCAGCGCAATTTCACTTCCGTATCCAACAACCTCACAGGAGGAAGTTCAGATCAAACCGCACTGCCCGGAACAGTATTGTATGGTTTCACCGTTGGCCTTAAATTTTAAAATGATGACTATGCATTCTTCCAATAAGATATTACCATTACTGCTATGCCTCCTGCTGGTAACAGGATGTAAAAAAGGCTGGCTGGATGTGAATTACAATCCGAGAGACCTCACCAGTACAGATGCTACGCCGGACCTGATACTGGCCCCACTGCTGGAACGTGCAATAGCTGTGCAGGAAACAAGGTTCCTCCAACACTGGATGGGTTACTGGGCTTATTACCATTTCCCTTCCGGCCATGCACTGCAAACATATGACCGTACACAAATAGATGGAGATAGTTTTTCCGGAGAAGTAGCTCCCGAGATTGCCTTCCTCGAAACAAGGTCCCGCGATTTACGGATGACGTTTTATACCGGCATCGCAAAAGTATTACGCGTACTGGCATTCCAGCGTGCAGTGGATGTAGTGAACAGTATGCCTTATAAAGATGCCTTCATTTCCACCATCCTGCAACCGCGGTATGATGATGGCTTAACCATTTATGAAGACCTGATGCGCCAGCTGGATGAAGCCACCACATTAATCAAAGGAGCCAAACTGGGAGATAATATAAAGATCAGCGTAGCGGATATCATGTTCCATGGAGAACAGGCAAAATGGATCAAATTCATCAACACCATTAAACTGCGTTTACTAATCCATCAGGCTAACCGAACAGACCGCGCCGCCTATATCACAGCAGAAATAGCAAAGATTAAAAATGAAGGCTCCGGTTTCCTTGAAAGCGGACAGGATGCATCCGTAAATCCGGGATACATCATTAATAAGAAACTCTCTTATTACTTTGGTTCTTTTTCCAGCCATAATCAATACGGTGGCGGAGACTATAATCCCCTGATGCAAATGGGCTCCCGGGAATGGGCACATGCCAATGTGTTTGCTATGAACCTTCTTAAGCAAAATAATGATCCCCGGCAGGAACTCTTCTATAGCACAATAGACATACCGGTACCATCAGGCGCTCCGGAACCATTTCCTCAACCCGGCCGCCAGGATCTGAGAGGTAATAAAGTAGGATTGTATGTGAATAGCGGCGCCTTTCCTTATCAGGATGGTGCTTATATTTCTTCCGTTGGTGGTTCACGCAACAGTGATATTGTAAAACCGGAAGCTCGTGGTATTATCAAAGGAAGAGACATGGCAGACTGGGTAATGACCAGTATTGAAAGTAAATTCTTACAGGCGGAAGCCATACAACGCGGATGGCTGCCTGGCATTGCAGAAGAAGCATATAAAGATGCCGTGAAAGAATCTTTCCGCTGGCTCAATGCCGGAGGCAATGCAACAGCACCTGCTTTGTCTGATGCCATATTCGATACATGGTACAATGCAGAAGTAACCGCAGGAAATGTAAACGTTAGCTGGGCAGCTGCACCGGATAAATACAAGCTGCTCATGTTCCAGAAATACATGGCCTTCAATGGCATTGAACCCCTGGAGTCATGGACGGATTACCGCCGCAATGGCCGTTATCCCGATGTACCTATTTCCATAGATCCTGCCCGTGTAGGAAATACCCTCCCCTTCCGCCTCTTATATAATAGTAATGAATACATCGTTAATGCAGCCAATGTAAATGCCGTTGGACCTGTCAACATCTTCACCAGCAAAATATGGTGGATGCCATAACCAGTTTATTTTTCATAATAACGTAACGCATGAAACATATCATATCAGCTTTTATATTACTGTTCCTGCTATCAGGCTGTCTGAAAAATGAAGTAGTACTTGATTATTCCGGCATTCAGCCTGTAGTGCTGGTACCCAACTCCAACTGGCCGCCACGGGGATTTGGTGCCGGGCCTTTAACAGATAGTGTGAAAGGCACCACGCTTTTAAATCTCTATGCCAAAGTATCGTATGTAAACGCACTGAATAAAAACGTGCAGGTGAAGTTTGCACCGGACAATGCTTTGATAGCTGCGTACAACACACAATGGGGTACTGATTATAAATTACTGCCGGACAGTTGCTACACGGTAAGCAGCCTGGACCTTACCATTCCCGCAGAAACCAAACAGGCATTCCTGCCCATAACATTGATCCCTTCAAAGATCAACCCACAGTATGATTACATCCTTGCGTACAGTATTACGCAGGCAGATGGGTTAACCGTGGCATCCAATTTTAAGAGTATGCTCTTTACATTGAAAGGTCAATAAAAATAAAAGGCCGTCTTCTGAAAGCGGAAGACGGCCTTTTATCCTATATTTATGGAAACCCTGTTATTACCATGGAAAACAACAATCCAATCCCTTCCCCCTGCGAATGGGCAGGTGGTGTTGAGAAATTTGAACAGCTTTTTGAACAGCTTACAGACATCTTTTACAAAAAAGTACTGCAAGACCCCATCCTGGAACCCGTATTCCGCCACATGCCTGCTGAACATTCCAAACACGTAGCACATTTTATGGCAGAAGTGCTCATGGGCCCTAAAGTGTATACCGCCGAGTACGGGGATAACGCTTTAAGACACATGGTTGGCAAACACATCGGCCGTAGATTAAAAGAAGAACAACGCAAAAGATGGGTAGATCTTCTCGTGGAAAGTGCAGATGAAATAGGCTTAGCCAACGACCCGGAATTCCGTTCCACTTTTGTTGCCCATTTAGAATGGGGCACCAGGGTAGCCGTTATGAACTCCCAACTGGATGAAAACCCCACTACAGAGCATGAGCAAATACCGGAATGGGGATGGGGAGAAGTAAAAGGCCCTTATGAAATTGTGGGTTCTTTATTTCAGAAGAAGAAATAAGCTTACATCCCGGCGCGGCCTTCTTCTTCATTTCTACTCCCCGGTTTACTCTTATGCGTAGACCTTCCAAAGCTATAATTCAACGTAAGCGCCGCTCTCCTGATGCCAAACCAATGGTAAAATTCATTATTGATGATGCGCTTCTCGCGGAATACCATTCGGTTCCGGTAGGTATCAAAAATATCATAATAACCGATCTTGGTATTCAGCTTTCCTTTCATCCAGCTTCTCTGTAAGCTGAGATCAACATTGCCTAAGGGCTTCGCTATATAAAGACCGGTGCCGCTGTAGGAACGATAATAATAAGATAAGTCGAAGGTGATGGCTTTGGGTAATGTGAACACCTGGCTCCCTGTGATCGCGTAATCGGTAATTGGGATAGCATAGGTAACCCCATGGTAAGGGGTTTGTTCTTTTTTATAAGCGCCCCTGATATTATGCTGCATCCTCCACCATTTACTAACGGAAAGCGGGAAACTTACTTCAATTGCGGCAAAATCGTTGTAGGGCAGGTTCTTACCTAAGTATTGCAATATATTGGTAGCACTGTCATATTCCGGATACCGGGTCATGGGATCTGATTCCCGGCCTATTTGCATAGAAACCTGGAAGGCTTTGTGTGTGTAAATAATATTCAGCATAGTAGTGGTTGAAGGTAACAGCTGAGGGTTGCCCACCCAATAATTAAGCGGGCTGAAATAAAACCGGAAAGGATTGAGCTGTGAGAAACTGGGCCTGGTGATCCGGCGGCTGACAGAAAGCTGCAATTTGTTTGAATAGGTAAAAAGCAGGCTGGGCAGCCAGGTCAGGTAATCCCTTGTAGTGGCACCTGCCACGCTATGCGTATGTTCCGCACGCAGGCTTAGTGCATAGTTCCATTTGCTAAATGCCCTTTCATAAGAAACATAAGCCGCAGAGATATATTCATCATACTGGAAATTATTTGTGCGGCTGCTATCTAATCCAAAAGCATGATTAGTAAGCAGGGTATCATATCGCAGATCATTTTTAGTAGTGGTAAAAGCGAATTTAGCCCCTGCTCCTATTTTCCCTTTCCATGCAGGTAAAGAAAGATCAGCCTGTGCTGTACGGATCAGGATATCATTTTTCATGATGGTTTTCCAGTAATCCACTAAGGTCTCTGCTTCCCGGTTTTGAATATCTTCATTTTGCCGGTTGCTGATGTTTACAATGGAACCCAGCACATCCAGCTGGCCTCCTCCCAGCTGTGCTGAATAATTAAGATTGGCTGCATAGTTACGCTGACCGGGCGTTGAATTATTATCACTTAAGGTATGGGACACTGTATTCTTGGCGGAAGAAGAGTCTGTAATAAAAAGTGAATTGAAAGCGTTCACATCCCGGTTCATCTCAAAGGCACGAAGCGTAAGATCTATACGCTGCCCTTTTCTGAAATTATAATCAACCCCCAGGGAGTAATTGAAATTGTTATTACGGGTCAGCGTTTGTGTATGGGTAGCCATGATATTCGAATTCGCCTGATGCTGCAAAGCCACATACCGGTAAACTTTTGTACCCACCGTATAACCCATACGGGCAGTATAGACCAGTTTGGGCGTTTTGTAAGTGAGCAGCAGGTTATTCTCTGCATAGGTATACGCATTCCTTTGCAGGTTAACGCTGGCATTTCCTTTCCAGCCTAATGTCTGGTCCCGTTTCAGTTTAATATCAATGATGCCTTTATATTCCCCGTCATACCGGGAAGAGGGATTGGCGATCACTTCAATAGATGCGATCATATCCGGGGAAAGACTGGCCAGGTATTGCTGCAATTCTTCCGCACTCATCAACACCGGCTTCCCGTCAATGAAAACACCCGGTGTGATCCTGCCGGACATTAGAATAGCACCTTCACCATTTACTTCCAGGCCGGGTAATTTTTTCAGGACATCAAATGTATTGACGGCTGTTGCAAAAAGCCTGTTCCCGGAGATATTAAACAACTGCCTGGCAGATCTCCCGGCAACCAATACCTCACCCAGCAAACTGGCATCGGCGGCCATAAAGATCTCCCCCATATCTGCTGAAGTACTTTTCAGCCAAACATCCTTATACCCCAAAGCAGATAAGCGCAATAGATAGGAACCAGCCAAAGGCAATTTAAAAACACCCACAGAATCAGACACCAGCCCCTGCACGAGACTTGAATCCTTTAAAGAAAGCAAACTCACTGTAACGAAGCCGATACCCGAACGGGTTTTATCGTCTACCACCTTACCACTTTGAGAAAAAGCCGGGAAATAGAAGAGCATAAAAATCAGGAAGACCCTTGCCATTGATTGATAGTTTCCACAAACCTAAAAATGGAAGGGATAGAGGAGGTTTGAGTTCCCGAAATCAGGCGTACGGATTTATAAAACCGTACTGCTTACAATTGATTATCAATACTTTCTTTGTACAAGGCCGGCGTAGTATCCTTGATCTTCCGGAAGGCAGTATAGAAGGTAGATTTAGAGTTATACCCCACTTCATACCCAATGGCTTCGAAAGTAAGATGCCCGTTTGTAGTGATCAGTTTACAGGCTTCCGCGATCCTGTATTCATTAATGTAGGTAGAAAAGCTTTTCCCGAGGTTATCATTCAGCAACTGGGATAACTGGTGCATGGAGATATTAATATGCTGTGCGAGGTCGTTCAGTTTGAGGTTAGGGTCTTTATAGAGTTGCTTCTCCCCGATCACCTTTTCAAGTTTGCTGATCCATAGATCTGCGTCCGCTATTTTTTTCCTTTCCGGTTTGGTACTCTCGGAAGAACTAAAGAAAATGGTCAGGAACAATATGAGGGTGAAACAAATGGGACCGCTGATATAAATCCCCTGCATGATGTTGAAATATGCCAGCACGTAAGCAAGGAACACAATACAGTTACCCACGTAGAGTACTATATAAAAGGGTTTTAACACCTGCCGCAGCAAAAGACCCGTGGCAATGAGGTAAGCAAACCACTGCAGGTAAATGATCTTCACAAAAACGTTCCCCCAGGTGGCCGGGTAAGTTTCATAAGGAACCAGTATCCCTACCACCAATAAAATCCCGATCTGGATCCCCCATACCCATTTCCAGGTTTCCGGAAGACGGGCAGGCTTTAAAATCACTGACCTGAAGTAATAATAGAGAGAAGGACCAATGAGAAAACAGCCAGATAATCCTATCTGCAGGTATATCCTGGCCAGGGAAGGATTGAAATACAGGAAAACGGATTTGGCCACCCGGATGCTGAATACCAGCACCAGCAGCCCAAGGAAAAAGGAGGCCCATGATCTCCTTTTCTTATTAAGGAAGAGGTAAAAACTCAGTATAATACCGTTAAATGCTCCCAGAGCACCGAGAAGAAACAATATTTGCTGACCAATACTCATATATGTAAGGAGTTAAACTTCTACAGCCTTACTCACTTTGCGGTACACAAAAGAATGGTAAATATGCCTGCGGCTGAACCTTCCCGGAGAATCTGAGTTAACCAGTTTCATGTACAGGGCCTTGGGTACTTCAAAGTATTCATAACTACTGCCGTCCTGGAAGTTAAGCAGTAAGGTCTGTTTTTCGTAAGAGAAATCCATAATGGCAGATGCCGTGATGGTTTCTGTATAAGCCGGCAAGGCCTGTTCAATGGTTTCAGGGGCAATACTCACTAAAAAGTGGTAAGCCTCAATCACTTGCTTGCTCTTTTCCTCTGCTTCCTGCAGCTTATCCTCATCCCCATGAAACTTATCAGGGTGCCATTCCTTCATAAAATTCCGGTAAATGGACTTTAATTCCTTTAATTCGGTGGTTTTACTAACCCCCAACAGTTTCCTGTAATCTATTACTTTCTTCATGATTTGCTGCAAAATCTGCAAATATAGGCTATTTACATAAGAAACCGGGCCCTCCCGCTTGCACGAGATGAGCCCGGTTCAAATAATGGAGATCTTTTATCCTACCAGTCCGTGTATGGACTGCAGCAATATCTTTTTGTTAAATGGTTTCTCCAGGAAAAGATCCGCCCCGTTTTCCAGCGCAACATCCTTTGCCGAAGCGTCCACACCGGAGATCATGATGATCCTGGTATCCGGATGTTCTTTCTTGATGAAATTAATGAGATCAATGCCGTAACCATCCGGTAACCGGTTGTCCAGCAATACAACTGTAGGCGCTTCCTGTTGAAAATATTCCACAGCATCGGAAATTGTTTGCACATGTTCTATCTCCAGGCCTTCGCCATCAAGCAATAAATTGATCAATAAACACATCTCTCCTTCATCTTCTACAATCAGGAGTTTCTGCTTGCGCGTAGTGTCTACAGTAGTATTTGTCATAAAGCTGGGTTTTAAGGTTTGTATTAATTACCAAAAAACCGTACCAAATAAATTTACATCTTTAGCAAGATGGATCCTCCTGCCACCTTTTGTGTACTGAGATCAAAAATCTCCAGGAAATAGATCCCTTTTCTTAATGAATCATGTGGTATCACATTATGCTTATGCTGGTAATTGACAAACATAGTGAACATCACTGTTCCATTGAGTGCATGTAAGGTGAACCTATATCTTTTGGCACTCTCCAACCCTTCTACCATGAATTGCGTGGTAAATGGATTCGGGTAAACAATGATCTGGCTTTTGTTATCAAAGTCCTTACCTGGGATACCAGATAAAAATGTTTTCAAAATACGGATGTTATCCGTTGCCGTACTATCCCCGATACGCATCCTTACATACACATCATTATCCCGCCGCGTGAATGCAGCAGGATGAAGCTTCAATACAGAGTCGGTATCCTCCGGTTTTAACAGATCGGTAAATGCTGCGTCCCTCGCAAAGGTGTAAAGAC
This sequence comes from Chitinophaga sp. SYP-B3965, assembly GCF_009647655.1. Classification (GTDB taxonomy): domain Bacteria; phylum Bacteroidota; class Bacteroidia; order Chitinophagales; family Chitinophagaceae; genus Chitinophaga. Next base: position 2,627,967 of record NZ_WJFD01000001.1, read on the forward strand.
CCGGTACATTTCCATGTGCAGTTAAAATGATGGTATCATTGTTATTATTGATAACATTCCGGTTAGCAGATAATGTAACGGCAGGATATACCGGTTTGGGTTCTGGTTGCACCCCATCAGGAAAAAGCCGGTAAACAGAATCCTTATAAAAAGTGAACCATGCCTGATCTTTGTAAACAAGGCCAGGTATCAACCCTCCATTCCATGCAATGGGTACAATAAACCTCGATGCGCTGTCCAAAGGAGTATAATGCAAACCATTCTGCCACAGGTAACTATCCTTTCGCACTAATAAACCGCCGGCTTCATCCACGCCCCAGATCCAGGGATACACATAAGCAACGTTCCTCGGCCCTATCTCGGTAAAAGCCAGCCTTCTTACACCATCATTCCCTCTTACATATATATTCGTTTCTGCCACAGTACCAGGCCATGTGCCCTGCTTGTCTATAGACACAAAAGCCACATGCCCGTTATTAAGATAGTATTGCCGTTTATGAAATACCTGCTGATGTACTCCACGCAGTATAGCCACCGTATCAGTGGTAGTACCATTGTAAAGATAAAGTGTGGGAGACTGCTGCGCTTTTTCCATCATGTACAATACGTCCTGTCCATCTATCGTCACATACCAGAACCATTCTCCGGTTGTTTCACCTGTAGCAAAAGGAGTGGCAGCACCCTGCTGATATTTATACAAGGTATCATTGATACTGTACAGGAACCAGCCTTCAGGAGACATCGCAAAAGTGCCGGGATTAGTAGATACCCTTATTGTCGCTTCATTGGGCCGCTTATGATAAAAATAACCCCAGCTGGTAAAGAGTACAAAATTGCCACCCACTTCCACACTGGTAGCCTGTTTTTCTATCTCCGTAAGTTGATTATTCCGCCATTCATACAATGCCACCATTCCTGCTACGGTAGATGGTGTAGTAATGAAAGCTCCGCTATCCGTAAGCCATCCGCTTTTGATCTGCTTCTCTGCAAACGCAGGCGGACTGCTTAGCGGAATATCGATAATAGTTTGTGTGTGAAGCTGATGGATGTGATAAGCACTATCCCGCCAGAAAAGCAGGCGATTATCTTTAAAGTCAAGGATCTCAGCCGGACCGCCGGGGATATCATAATACAATTGCTGCTGTGCATATGCGGTCAATTCATTCAACAGCAGTAAGCTAAAGAAGAGGTAGATTTTTTTCATATGGACGGGGTTTTATATAAACGGCAAATCTAACCGTCATAAAATTTAAATCAAAACGTCATAATTTAAATGGGGCTTTGGGCGCTAAACACTATTCTCTATTATATCGGCCAAAATAGAAATATCCGCACTGGTTAACTCGCTTGCGCGGTTGAGGTGTCCAACCCATTCATAATTGACCTTTTTAATCGTCCCGTGATAATAGTTGTTAATATAGATGTGATAACCACCACCACCACCGTTAGGTTCGGATAACCTTACCTTTTTATGCTCGTCTCCAAAAACAGCCGTAAACTCTATACTTTCCAACATGTCAATTTACATTTATCAAGTATTTAAATTACACATGCGCACAATGAGCCTATAAAAGAAAAAGCCTTTCACGGGAAAGGCTTTGTTTATATTAAGATAGCATTCTGTTTACTTTCCCTTCCGCAAGCGCTCCAGCTCCGTTTGCAACCTCAAAATATCGGCTTCTTTCGCCGCCCTCTCATTTCGCAACCGCTCACATTCAGCCTCCAATTTTAGCTTCTCAATATCCTTTTCCCTTAACATCCTTTCATAAAGATCAAATGTTTTGTCCACCACTTGAAAAGTCGGTTGGTTTTGATAAAAGGCTGAGTTGTCGTGGTTTGTATTCTGGAAGGAGGTGGCTATTATCTGGATTGCCTTACTCAGATTGAAATTTTCAATTGCTTCAACTGGCACATTTAAAGCAGATGCTATTAACTCCAACGTCTCCTTATCAATCTCCTCTTTCGCTTCCAGCAGGGAAACGGCCTGTTGGCTAATATTCAGCGCATCAGCTATAACCGATTGTTTTATGTGCAGAGTCTCTCTCAAATTTTTGACGTTGTTGCCTAAATGTACTTTCTCCATATATATAAGCGGGTTATGTTTAGGTAAATGTAAGAAAAATTAAAATAATCTACGCTGGACAGTAAGGTACAAGCAAAAACTTGTACGAAACAAGGCTCTTTGGTTTGGTACATGCAATATAGGATGTTCCTTTGAGAATCAAAACGAGAGAGGTCCACTCAAAACCATGATTACTCAATTATTTTTGTTATGGGATACGACATACTCAGAGGAACAATAATAAATATTGACAATTTCAGGCTCTTTAAGTCTGGAGATCAGGCGGGTTTAACCTACTTCTATAATAACATGCGCGGTCCTGTATACTATTACGGTATGCAGATACTACATGATGATTTTTTAATAAGCACATTTATCCAAGAAGCATTTTTAAAAGCATGGTATTTACGCGAAAGGCTTTCGGATACTTTGCATCTATTCCGTTTTGTGCGTCTCTGTATCCGTTGGAGTTGCTCTGCACATTTTGCGTCTAAATCCAGCAGATTCACTAGCAGATTGATATATCTGGACTATGCAGAGAATACAATTAGGTATAGTTCAGATATTGAGACGGAAAACGATCATATGAATGAAATAAGAAAACAATCAGAGCACGTAAGGCTAATAATAAATGCAATAAAATATCTCCCGCCCGACAAACAAACAATTATGCGTTTATATTTTGATTACGGATTATCAGAAAAACAGATTGCTCAAAAATTCAATGCTCCTCATCAAACCATATATAATGCAATACAAAAAAGTACGGATACCCTAAAACAGTTTTTAACAAAAACGCAGAAAAAAGCCGCATTAAGAGCAGATACCCCCACTGAAAGCCATGAAAAATATTTATCAGGACCACAAGCCGAGGTATATAGGATGCGAGTCTATTTGAAATATAGCTTTGAAAAAATAGCAATGGAATTAAATACAACGTTAGAAAAGATAATCAATACATACATCGATGCCTCAGAAACTTTAAAACAAAGAAAACCCAATGCCAACAAAAGAGGTAATAGTTACGCGAAAAATCCAATTGCTTATAAATAGCGATGATGCCGAGATACGATCGGAAACATGGAAAACATTAAGATCATGGAGATTTATATGTTTCAAAGCAGCAAACTTTATATTCTCCCATCATTTTTTACAGGAACAATTAAAGGAACTGATATACTTAACAGATGATGTAAAAATTAAACTAACGGATATAAAAAAAGACAGTGACGGTATTCTCACAACATCAAAAATGAATACAACATACCAGATTTTGAGTAACAAATTCAAAGGTGAGTTACCCATGAACATATTAGGTGCTTTAAATAACATATTAGTCACTCAGTATAACTCTGAGCGACAGGCATATCAGAATGGCGATAGATCGGTAAGGAATTACAAACGTACTATTCCAATACCAATACCGGCGCGAAATATAACACGTATTAAACTACATGAAAGCGGTAAGTATTACTCTTTCAACTTGTTTGGACTATCTTTTAATACTTACTTTGGCAAAGATTACGATGATAAGCGAGTCATGTGGGAAAGATGGTTATCCGGTGAATATCAACTATGCACAAGCTCATTAAAGTTTGACCAGGGAAAAATATTTCTACTCGCGGTTTTCAAATTCGATAAGTTTTACAACTTACTAAATAGCGGGACAGTGGCAGAAGCATCACTCAGTATTGAAATTCCTATAGTGGTAAAAATTAACGGTCATCGATATGAAATAGGCACTAAAGAGGATTATTTGCACCGTCGCATAGCAATACAGCAATCACGTATTCGAGCGCAGAAATCCATAAAATATAATAGATCAAAAAACGGATTAAAACGGCAAAAACAAAACCTACTGTCATATGCAAAAAAAGAAGTCAACTATGTAGAAACAAAATTGCATTTGTACAGCAAAATGTTAATTGATCTTTGCGTAAAAAATGGAGCAGGCACACTCATACTTATTGAACAGAAAGAAAAAGAAGAAGAAGCAAAACAGGACACGTTTTTGTTGAGAAACTGGAGCTACTTCAAATTAAAAGATAAAATACAATACAAATCAGACCGAGTAGGGATAAAGATAATTTGTGAGTAATGACTAATGAAAACTTTGTTTGGTTTGGGGCGGGATACTTGTCTATCCTCAGAGTGAGGCATGAAGCTCTCACTAATATGACAATATCATATATAAATCGCGGGAAGCAGTAAATAAGTTAAAGCAGAAAAGTTCTTAATAATATTGGAGGATGCTTGTACATCCGCAGAGTGAGGCATGAAGCACTCACTAACTATTTTTATAAATAAAATAGCATACGGTTTTGTATGCTGTTATAAATGCAGTATTAAGAGTCAGAGCAATGCTGCTACTATCATAGCTATGCGCATCATTGTTTATAACATACTATATAATTGCTATCAGGTTAAAACTCAGACAACCATATCATCCGGAATAAATATCATTTACTTGCATTTAGTGATAATACACAATACAAGTAACCAGTTAAATCTGTACAGCATGGGCGATCTGATTGGAAATAATAACAGCGTGGGCGATCTGGTTGGAAGTAATTACAGTATGTGCGATTTGGTTTTGTATTGCAATGTGTGCGGTCTGATTCTATGGATACAATAGGACTATTCGTTATTAACTATTTCACATATGTTGAGTGATACATAATTGACAATATGAATTATTTAGGATCAACAACCTATATAGTATTGCGCCTATTAACCGAATGCAAACGTATCACACGTACCAAACATTTGATAGAGAATAAAGAGGAGATGTTTCTACATTGCCTCAAATAAAATATTAATTATCATAAATATTTGCGCTTAAAAGTACACACATATCTGAACACCAGGGCGGTGTTTCTACACCGCCTCATACTTTAATAGTAGCTTATTATAAGTCTTTGCCTCTATATAAAAGCATATCTGAAGAACCGGAGGCGGTGTATTTACACCGCCTTTTTGCTTTAGTTATAGCAATCTTATATGAATAAAATAATTGGATTACAATTTATGATTTTAGGATACTTTATAATTACCATAATGAATATTTTGGGGCGATGTTTCTACATTGCCCGCATTTTACTCTGGCAAACTTTGCTCGTTGTTACCCGATGGATATGGTATATCTAACCAGGCTATATCTGCATAGGCTTTGAGCTCTCCCCCTTCCTGTTCTACAAAAATGCGATCAACCAAAGATGAGGGGATTAGCGCTCGCCTGGATGGGAATCCATACCCGACAAGTTCTCCGGATTCATTGTAAAATTTCTCCTCCCATTTTGCATAAATGGTTTTGTCTCCTAATATTTCAATACTTAAATTTCTCATTATCTCCGTTTAATAATATTCGTTACCTATAACAGTGGCGGTTGCCCTTAACCAAACAATTGTACCAATCGGCTTTTTATTATAATTGAGGTCCGGGTCCCAAAACCTAAAATATAAATCATAAACATCCATCCAACGGACTGTTTCATAATCTCCACCTCCGCCATTCATTGAAATAAACCCTCCCATCCCGTAATACCTATACGGTAACCCTGTCAAATAAATTAAATGTGGAGTGCTGTTTGTATTGGAAATTTTCTCTACCAAAACCTCTAAAGAAATGGTTACTATATTCCCTACTCTCGCATATCTGGCCGTATCAATTCTATAGATTTTCCAATCTACAGATGAGTACTGATGCAGAACAGGAGTAAACGTCCCAAACTCATTTCTCGGTATATCTGTTGTTAGTGCAAGTGTACCGTGTTTGTCTTGAAAGTTAAAAGAACGGGATTCAGTTAAGCCCTTAAATCCGAGTGTAACCGTTTTCCCCGTATCACCGTTTTGTATTGCAAGCCCTGGACCGTTTTGTAATGGCAGGGGGTCCAAACCGTAAATAGAAAGATGCCCAGGAACAGGCGTTATATAGTCGGTGTAACTTTTAATAGGGGTTGTTATTCCCTTACCTAAAACTAACGGAGAGGTAAATGTTTTTTTACCCTCAATAGTCTCATCCCAAAATTTATGAACAACCTCATTCTCATTTGCTTTTGCGTTGAGTGCTGCCCCCTGTGCTGTACTAATGGGTTTATTTAGATCGGTCGTATTATCTACCGAGCTCAAACCAACATCCGATTTTGATAATACAACGGAGCCTGATCTACCGTTAACAGTGGTAACAATAGTGGGGGGGAGCTGTGAAGCTGGAATTTTGCCGGTTAGGTCTAATGATGCAACTCCATTGGCCGCGCCTTTTGAAGCTGAAAGTATAAATTTACCGCTGGAGAGGTCTGTTTCGATGTTATCTACCCTGGTTTTAACCTGATCGAAAAGTAAAGGCATTTGAGGGACAGGGAGGCGATTATTTTCATCCAGCACGGCAACACCACCCGGAGCCCCTTTTTCGGTTGACTCAATAAAGCGCCCCCCGTTTAAATCTTCGGAGATACCATTAAGCCGGGTTAATATATCGTTCAATAAAAGAGTGAGCCCCTCATCATGAGAAACAAGCTCATTAAGCGCGGCAACTAAATTTGCCTTTGTATTGGTTTGCAGGTCCCCGATGTTACCAATTGCGGAACGTATTAAATTTAGATCAGCGTTACTCACTTTATCAGCAAGAACCTGAGATAAATTTTGCACCATTGCAATTGTAACAGTATCCTCCGCTTTATGAAAGAAACTCTCAATAAGCTCCGCAAATTGCCCTTGTGTTGGTTTTTTTCCAGTGCTAAACCACTGCTTTAAAGTATTCTTACTTGCCATTTAAACGGAAATTAAACTCCTATGTATTCGATGAATAATACAACCCTATACGGGTTGAGGTGGTTAACAGGATCAGGGTTACTCCTCCCCGCAATACTTGTGGGGCTTATGTTTGGCTGAACGGAAGGAAATGTATTACTAGCACCGTATAAAACATAACTCTCTTTACCACTTCCATTCCCCTTGCTCCATTGGGTAATCATGGAGCGCACGTTTGTTAAATACCGTCCGGAATCCCAGGGGAACCAGGTAGTATCTATAGAATCATTGACAACGGTAAAATGATAATGTTCCGCAATGTTTGCCTCACTCAGTTTATGGGTTTTCGATCCTCCAGTTTTACCCGGCTCGTTGTAGTCCTGATCTGCCGGATTATATCCAACCGGTAGCCTCCCGCGAAAATCAGCTACCTCACGCCATCCGGACGGGATAAGATTAGCGGGTTTATTCCATAACATAATTGCGCCTTTCTGGAAGAAAGGAGCAGCAACGCGCTCCAGGGCATCCAGTCGCTCATTTAAAGCCTCCAGACTCTCCAGGCGAGATAATACTCCACCGTCTTTATTACGCTTAAAGTACGGCCATATATGGGCGGTTACGCCATCATCACCAAAGCAGGCGTAACGTGTATATTGAACCTGTTTTGTAATACCGTCCTCAAAAGTTAAGCCCTGGGCATTTTCAACAATTATAACCTTTGCTTGTTTTGCTCCGCCAACGAACGGAAGCACTTCTCCCATAATAGCAACAACCCCGTTTGCCACGGAGGAGCCATCATCTGCACAACCGGACAGGATACAATAATCACCGCCTAAAGTAGCAGGTGCAGAGGCAAGAGTTATATTATTTTGAAGGAATGCCAAAACATCCTGGTCCAGTGGAAAACCTCCAGGCTGTGTAAAATCCATCTTATTCATGATCTGTATATCTTGTAACGCTTACCAGCGAGTTTATAATAATTCAACAGCGCTCTAACCTCATACATATCCTCCTCAGAGATATAAACAGCGTCGGGAATCCACACAATAAAATCAACGCCAGTATCAGCATAATCAGCACGGTTATGTAAGTAAATGAAGCCGAGAAATTTTGGTTTCACCTCCACCCGTGCATAAATATATTTCCGTTGTTTGGTATAGGCATCAGTAATAAATATCCTCCTGGAGATCGTATCAAACCGATCATTGAGCACATTCTCCAGGGAAAACACCTGCCCCGTGTGATCGAGTTTATAAATTGTTTCAAAACGGAATAATATAAACTCATCAAACAGTTTTGCGACAGGAAAACAAAGAGCACTGATAAAGGAAAACAATCTACGCCTCCGGAGAAAATGCGGAAGTAACCAAAGTATCAGTTTAGAGAAATCAATATCAAACATACTCACGGTAGGCAATTTGTAAATTTGAGTCCGTCAATTCTAAATATCCGGCGTCAGGTATATATTTCTCATCAATGGATACAAATGGCAATAGGCCATATCTAGCACTTGCATTTTTGATAACAGGAAAAACAACTCCCTCAACTTGCTGCAATGAATCGGTCAATTTTGAATTACTATATTCACCATTGAAAGGGAGGGAGCGGAGATAAGCAACAATTGCATCTTTTATTGGCGTAGCACTATTTCCGTCTATACGCTTTCCATCAGAGCGAAGGACTAAAGGATTGTACCATATATCCAGCTCCAGCCTCAAAGGATCAGGCGGCAGGCTTTCTCCTGCAACAACTACCCCGGCATCTTTCAGCCTGGAGATATATCCAAAATTGAAACTATTTAATTGCTCCTGCGATAATGGACCGAGTGCGTTTCCTATACGTGTTGCGAGCTTTATTCTGAGCATTCCAGAAATCTCTGTTACTGCGGCCTGATGTACGATTTTGCGGGCTGCAACCTGCTCTACTGTTAAATTGGAATTATCATATTTGCCGGTGCGCTGGTCCAAATCCTGCCCGTACTGAAAGTTGAGAGCTAAATCCTGATACCATTGTAACCTGCTAGGTTTTTTCGTTTCAATAATGCTGTTAATCTCTTTCCTGTGTAAATCGTGTAACTGATCGAGGCTCCAAATAACAACAGCAATGACCTCCGCAATTAAACGGAATATTGATACCTTACTTGTACTATCTAGTCCGCTCAGTGCCGGTTGTCGTTCTTTTGCCGAAATAATCTCATTGTACCAAAAATCAATGGTCCGCGCCATAATACTATGCTATTGTACTTTAAAATCTACCTCCACGGCCCAATAATCAATACCCTCCAGCGGGCGAAGATCAACGGGCAAATCAACTGCGTTTCCAGTAGCAGGGAATAAGTTATTTTCTTTGTAATACCGGAGTATCTCTTTTGCTCCGGAAAGATTATTGCAAAGGAGCGATATACCTGGAGTAACCGTAGCCGTTATTGAGATATTATTTTGTATCGCAAGCTCAAAAACTGACAGTATACTTCCGGACTCCTGGAGAGCAATATCCAGGAGGTTTTGCTCATTCCTTACCGTTGTCTTTTGTTCCATCAAACTCAAAATGCCTGTTAAACTTCCTCAATATAAAACCCGCTATAGTCCTGGTTTCCTTGTATCCGAGTGAGCCCAGGTTTTCCAGCCATGATATAACTAACTGAAAGATTATAGCAATTAAAACCGTATAGTATAACCAGCGGAAAGGATTGAGAGGAAGGCCGAGTATATCGGGAATTTGTATTTTGAGAGAGAAAACATTAAGCAATGAAAGGATCAACATGTATACACCTATTTTGAGAATCATTCGCCCAAATTTCCTGCTCTTAAATCTTTCTCCTTTGCGAAGGATGGCAACCTTTACCCCGGTGTAAAATTCTGCAATCAACAAGATCACAAAGGAAAATAATACAGGTGCATCCAAACCGGTTGCATCCAGGATAAACCCTCCAATTGAACAGAGCAAAGCCCAAAAACCGAGACGTGGCAAACATAACAACTTAAAAACCGTTGAGTAAAAGTCCGGCGCGTCTGCATAACCAAACCCATTGAGTATATATTTTATCTTATCCATTGTTGCTCCTCCTTAACGTTACCAACTGTTTTATTTCATCAAAATTTTTGTTGTCCCGTGCCAAATGTAGTTTTACACGTGTTTCAATTTCTTGTGCATTTGCATTACTATTAATAAGGCTAACCATATTCGGACCGAGCAACGGATCAAACTTTAACTCTCCCTGATTGAGCCGGAGTATGTTTGCAACCTCCTGGGTTAAACTTTCCCCTATAACAAAATCTCCGTTTATAATTTGGAGATCATCCTCCGAATCAAGTAATAAATCAAATTGTTGTCTCATATCAATTTACCTGTTACAGTTTTTCCGTCAGCCGTGAGGCCCTGGACCTCCCCCGCACGAACATACGCGGAAATAGCAATTACCATTTTCTTAATAGCTTCATCCGCGTTGCTTTTTCCGTTGCTGTCAAGTTGGAGTATAACTCTTAAATCAACCTCAAGTTTTGCATCATTTAGCGGCATAACTACTCAATTAAAATTTTATTTAAACGGCCTTTAATGGTATTAGTAATTTCGTTTTTTACCATTGTGATCTGCGGAACGTTAGGCCCTGTACCGATTGATACAACAATCTTACTAACCTCATCCGCTAATTTTCCAATTTGCTCGTGCAGGTCATTGAGTACCGCTTTGAAACTTTCGCCGCCTGATTTGATAACAAAACCGTCTTTCCGGAAAATGAGTGAGGTATCATCAGATAGAAAAACACCCTCCTCAATTTGTTCCGCGTCTATTAGGAAACTCGCTGCATCCTGGTTGTTGATTAAACCGATAAGACAAAGAGAGCCAACAACCGGTTTTCTGTAATAACTCCCCAAACCGAGTGAAGTATCATAATACTCCAAATCATCCGTTACGCCTGTTACTACCATTGTCCTTTTATCCCAATCAATGCTTTTAACTTTTGCCCAACAGGTTTGCACTTTAACATGCCCTTTTGAAAGATTGTTAAGAAGATCACCAAATTGCCGGATGTTAGAGCCTTTGTTCATGTTACTTTCCCTCCGAGTGTTATTTGCTGCCGGTAGCCTTGTTCGTCAAAATGTTTTTCTACTGCATCAATGTAATAGGTCCCATTTCTATCAGGATATATAAAGCTCTGTAAATTGGCTTTCATACCATGCTGAACACGGGGAACACCGAAAGCGGTAATTGTTCCATCAAAGCCATCACGTTTACGCTTTTCGTAATCATCCCTTACAAGCCTCTCCAGTTCTGCTCTGATTGTGATATTATAGTACGATAGGTTTAAATTATCTCCGCCATCATCACCGAGCTCAAACTCAATTTTACCTCCGTTGCTTAACATGCTTGTACCTTTTACTTTCAGGATAATATCCTCTTTGCTTCGGTAGTTGAGATCGTTGCTAACGAGATTACGCTCCAGGTGAAAACTTACAGCGGGGGCGGTTGTATCATCAGCATAATATTTACCGCATACGAGTTGTTTTCCTTTCATATAGCTATACAGGTTAAAATCCTGCTGTAACTTTTCCAGCACTTTTGCAACTGTAGTTTTCGCAAAACGAACACCACCCAGGCTCACACCTTCCAACGCATCAATGCTATAGCCTGGGCATATTTGGGAAAGCATCGTTTGAAGTATAGCAGCGGAGGAGGAATAGTTTACCGGTATTTGTTTGAGCCTCCACATTTCATCCTCACAACGTATAGTTATAGGAATGTCAGCAGACACGGAAACAACGTAACCACTAAACTCCTCATACAATTGCGAATCATACCCCAATTGTATTATTACCGGGTCACCTATTCGGAAAACTTCTTTTATCTTATACCTGTCAAAAAATGATATATTACGCGGCAAGGTAAACTCTGCCCTTGAGGTCAACTCCCGCCAACTTGAGGAGATAACAACATCAATTATTTTCCTTACCTCTAAAGTCTTTCTCATAGCGGTTTCCGGAAAAACTATTTTCGCACACATCACCAATATCATAACGTCATCTCAAGCGGCTCATCAGATACGCACTCCATCTCAAAGGGAATAACATTTGGTTTCCGCTCAAGCTGAGTAAAGGAAATGCCATCAATAGCCAGTCTGTATATTTTTTTTTCAACAAATAGTGAACCTATAACCGGTATACTATTACAAACCTGCTCCCATTCCAGGAGAGCGGATTTTTGTTCCTGTGCTGTTTTCGCTGATGCCCTGCTCGGATCATCTAAACAGATACCGCGTATCCTGATTCTCCAATCATCAAAGGAAAATAACTCTTTAACGGAGCCATTGTTTCCCCTGGGCATTGTCTTTATGTTGATCTTTGCCCGGCTAAAATCCACCAGGGTTGCAGCCGGTAGCTCAAAATCATTGAGCTGATAATCCAGGAGCTCACCATTAGATGCAAAAACTTTGTACGTCCCGCCTTGCAGCGTGAAGGGGTACACAATAGGAGTACCCATCCAGCTCAACCGGCCATTATACTCCGCCGGGCTTGTACTTATTCCGGAGAATATTACTGGCTTATTGCTTGCCGTTGTTTTAGCAGGAATATTAAATTTAGTGGCAGGAGAATCCTCCTCAATGCGAACGGGAGTAGGAATGAAAACAGGATTTTTAACACCGAAAGCAAGCTCAAATAACTGAGACAAATTATAACGTACATCACTCATCCACCTGCAATTAAAGAATCCCTCAATCTGTCATTTACTTGCGAGAAAATCTCATCAGCAATTTTCCTGGTATCCAGTTTAGAGCTTACATTCTGGAAATAGTTTTTTATTTCCAAATTCATTGTAATGGATTTCCCGCCGGAAGCTCCGCCGCCGTCAATGTTTAAACCGCTGCCATCTTTACCACTACCTTTACCGCCTTTGCCACCTTTGCCGCCCTTGTTACCGCCTAAATTATAGGTGCCATCCAAAGTGCTTTTATCACCGCCGGTTGCTGCATCATTTACGGAGAGCCCGGCCTCTTGTTCCTGCTCGGCTTTCTGATCCTCAGCAAATGACTCTCCTCCCTTTTTTACTCCGTCCTTAAATGCGCTGCCAACAGTTTCCCCGTATTTGGCGGCTGCTTCTCCGATTTTTGCGAGGCCATCAGAAAAGTTATAATTTTCATCAAACCAATTTGCAGGATTAAACACACCTTTAAGGAGGTGTAATATTCCCTCCAGCACTTCTCCCACAAATCCCCCCATCCCACCGAAAACGGCCTCAATAGCAGCCCAAACACCATACACAACCTCCCGAAATGATTGGAAATTTTTCCACGCCCAAACTATACCACCTACGAGCGCCGCAATTGCTAATACAACGTATCCAATAGGGTTATTACTTAACGCAAGATTCCACAACCATTGCGCAGCAGTAGCAACGCGGGTAGCAGCATTTGCAATAAACTGTACACGAGAAAGCGCCTGTACTATTGGAATAAGCCCGCCAACCATTTGCACTATACCGCCCATTGCTTGCGCATTCGTGGCAATCTCTCCGAACATACTGGAGAAAGATGTTTTAAGATCAGAGAGAAAGCCTTTTGTACTTTCCCCGGCCTGTTTTACGGACGGGATTTTATTGAGGTCTAAATCAACTGTATCCATACCCTCAATAAAAGATAAACCGGCATCCTCTCCGGCTCCCCGGAAAAGGTCAGCCACTACCATTTGCCGGGCCTGAGTTGTCGCTCCCTTCATACCTTTTGCAATCATCTGCATAGCCTCGTATGAAGTTTTCCCGGCGAGGTCTTTTACCTGGATGCCGATGGCGGCGAGTGCATCAACCTGCGGTTGTCCCATCTCCCGGAGGCTGAGGTTTGCCTCCTTTATTGCGTCCAGGGCTTTATCTGAAAAAATGCCGTCTTTGGCAGCGTTAGCCATGATAGCCAACCCCTGTGCAGCATCGAGCCCGGCGGCTTTTAATTGTGGTCCGTATTCTGTTAGCTGGTCCAGCATATCTCCATTGAGATTTGCTCCTTTTTCAAAGCCTGATTGTATCAGGTTTAAATTTTCCTCAAATGTGCCGCCCATTTGCTTTGTCATTGCATTTGCGGCCCGCACAATATCACCTGCATCCTCATCGAATACCTCACCGATACGGGAAGCCTTTGCAACAATACTATCCAGCGCCTCTCCAGTAAGGCCGGTATAACGGGCAACATTGCTCTCCAGGTTTTTAATTTCGGAGGCAAAATCAAAGCTCTCCATAACTTTCTGCGTCAACTCCCATGTTTGATTGGCGGCGAGCATAATAGCGCTCCAGTTCTGCCGAGTACGTGCAGGATCAGGAGCCCGCTCAAGCTCTTGTAATTCCCTGGTAACATCTTGTATCTGCCGCTCATACCGCTCCATTACAGACTGCATAGCCCTGATTTCCTCCGGATCATTGGCGGTTGCCATTCTTTGCCGGTATTGCTCCAGGGCGCGGCTCATTTCCTCAATTTCACGGGAGAGTGCTCCTGCGCGGGTACTGGTTTGCGTTATTGCCTCTCCGATACCTGTGGCGGCTTGTTCCGCATCTTCCATTGGAGCAGATAACGACCGGGCGGAGTCGGAGACAGCATCCATATTGTTTGCAACCTGAGCAACGGCACCGCTCGTAGCCTGGGAGCTCCCCATAATATTCCGCAATGGTGCGGTTACTCTATCAATAAGATTTAAAACCCAATTTGTTTGCGTCTGTCCCATCTATAAATAACAACTTCAACAATTCAACAACAGATAACAAATAGTATAAATGCCTTTATCCATATAACGCATGTACAACCTCATAGATAACTTTTCTAATACGGTCCTCAATACCATTTAACTCACTTTGTTTACAGAAACGCCACCCCTCAACCAACTGCGCCCAGGCATCATCCTCCAGCGCCTCCGGATCTGTACCATAATAAAACCTTATAACAGCGTTTCCCTTTTTAATAAACTGCGGATCATCTGTTCCCGCCTCCAGGCTTAACCTGTGACGGGCTATAGCTTTTTTACGCTTACTGCCCGCGTTTTCATCATCTTGCCAATCTGCTCAATGATAGCAGTATATACAGCGCCATCGTTTTCCATGAGCTCCATATCTCCGCCTAATATGCAATTAGAAGTGAGTACCTTATTTGCCTCAACAAGCCGTTTGCTCTGCCCGTGCTGTCCTACGAGGTCAACAACTGAGCGACTCGGTGGCCTGACAACAAATTGTGCTATGAGGCCGTCTGGAGTCTCCACCGTGATATGCTGCAATCTGTCTCCGTGTCGTGCTTTCCAATCCTGCAATATCTCCGGAGTAATATCCCGGAAGTGTTTTATATCATTTCCCATCGGTCCAATCTTTTACAATACATTCCATTCAATATGCGATATGATGAGCGTGTACTCCGTGCTGATGGTCCCATCAGCATTTTTAACGTCAACACCACGGTTTGTAAATTCAGCGTTACGTATGCGATCCTTTAAGATCATACCGGAACTGGTTTCGTACTCAACAAGAATGTCAAAAGGTGCAATATCCTGGATACGACCACCGGGCGGCAATGCTTGCTGTAGTGCATCAATCTCCTCCTTATAGAGTGTTATGGAGCATTGAGCCTCATAATTGCCGGAGCCGCGTCCAACGGGAAACTCACCACCTCCATATGCGTTCTCCTTTTTCTTTTCATCTGAGTATTTAAGCGCGGTAATCCCCTCCAGGTCCCGGCCCAACATGTTTGCGGTAATGCTATTCCAACCGCTCATGCTGCCAAATTTGTTTACTATCCTTTTTGCTTGCGGCATTATAAGTTGTTTGTGAGTCCTAAATCAACACTGATCTCATGTACAATATCATCCACTTGTACCCGTGCCGTTACAATCAACGGCGAAGCCTCAGAGAGCACCTGTTTTGGATTAATGAAAACATCATATCCGCTAATCTCATCAGCCGCAACCATGCGCTCCAGTGCAGCGTTAACCAGACTACTCCAGCGGCTTATGGTGGTGGAACGTATGTAGCCGGTCCGAGGGTCCTTTTTAACAACGCCTTTTATCTCTACCAGGAGCGTTGATCGGATCAAGCGGGCGGCCTTATTCCAAACTCTATTATTTTCTATGTAGGCGTAATCGCTCGCTTTTTCTGTACATGTGGGAGATGAGCTAAAGAAGATACCACCATACCCCTCATATGCTCCGGCATAGATATAACCCTTGTTTGTGAGCTCACGTTTATCAGCAGGTGAAAGGCTATTTACCTTTGTGCCATCACAAAGCGCGGCGGTGAGCCACTTACGAGAGCCGCCATCCGTTAGAGGGTAATCTCGATCTCCTTTCCGGGTGGAGGGTTTCTGCAGGATGTTAACGGAGCCCAGGTTTTCATTTACCTGCCGAGCACCTAACATGCCCAACACTGCCCCCACGTCTGCATATTTCCCATATGAGGCGCTCAAACCTGCAACCCCTGGGTCCTGTGCAATACTAACGGAAACATTAGGAGCCTTTTTCTCCCGCAAATCCGGATAGTTTGCGATAGGTAACGGCGCGGCAGGACCTTTAGCCTCCAGTATCACAAAATCAATAAGCCGGTGAGCTGCTGCCATGTCGGAGAGAACGGATTGCACCGGCTCAACTTCCTCCGCTATAGTAGACACGGTTGTTAAAGTGTTGGCAATTGCAAAACCTTTAACATCAGGAGTCTCCCTGAGTGCAGTAACAAACAAAGGATTTTGTACAATAGTGGTATGCGTTAATTGATCCGGGCAAAGAATCAGGTATAATACGGCATCAGGTGCAAGCCGGAAAAATTCGGTAATAGTATGATGTACCAGTACATTACTGTTTGCATCAAAGCTCTCAGTAAAACCAATTTGCTCCGCATCCCTCACCTGCAAAAGTTTTACCGGATGAAAATGTGAAGTACCGGGCGGCAGTTTGGCAACCGCAACAGCATAACACAATGCAAAAACATTATCATCGGCAGGATTACTCCGGCCCAATCCGCCATTTAATTTATTAACTGTTACTCCTTCAAAACTCATTTAGTCAATTTTGCAATGCGATCCTCAATAATTTTTACGGCACCGCTGCGGTTAGTACCGGCTACCTCCTCATGCAGCAAAATTTGTAGTTGTTCCATATCCAGGAGATCAGCTACACGGATAGAAAGCTCCTTTAAGGTGAGCGGCTTTTTATCCTCAGAGGCCGGGGCCTGGTTACCAGGGTCCTCCAGTTTGTAAACTGTTAAGGAGCTCCCTGCATGGAGTTGCGCTCTATTCTCCAGGATAAAAAACTGTCCGTCTGTAGTGGCATAAAGTTTACTTACTCCCAATCTGATAAAATGCTCTCCAGCCATTGAGGAGAGCTCCTCTTTACTATATCGTTTCATCTTTATTTTTTCAGTCTGTTTATTACGAGTGATAGAATTACCAGGAGGAGAGCGCCGCCGCCAATCCAGGCCAAAAGAAGAACAGGCCACGGAATATATTTTTGAGGGACAATAATGGTTTGCTTTCTGTCTATCTTCCTCACTTCATTTGTATACCTGTCTTTTACTTTGGCAATAATTGCCAGGGTATCACATATACAATCAACATGCAGTACATCATCTTTTACGGCTATCCGTGCGCTTGCTTGCCGGTCCTTTTTTAAATCAGATTTAAAGCCGGTTATAATATCTTTTACCGGGATTCTTACGGATACTTTTGCAGCGGGTGCAATTATTGAAGTATCTCTCTCCTGTATAAGAGTAGACACGGTAATTGTATCCTTTGTTTCAACCGATGAAGCCGGACGGGTTGACCTGCAACCAGCCAACAAAATCACCATCACCAGGAGGGACGATAGGAATATTTTCAAAACTTAAAATTTGTTGTTAGTTAATAAATGCTTGTACTCCGGGATTGCGTCAAAGCATGGACAGGATTTTATCCGCTCCCAGGAATCGACAACGCCGTTTCCATTTTTATCGGGTGAAAAATCACGATGGCCCAGGATTTGAACGTCTGCAATACTTTGAGTTTTTGCAAGCTCCGAAAGCACATTTTTGATTGTGGAGATTATTGCCGCCTTTTGTGCAGGGGTACGGGTATCCTCAGCTATTTTATAATCTTGTTTATTAACGCCGCCCTGGTACGAAATATGAACAGAGGTAGAATTAAAACCGTGAACTCCATTTGTAACTGTACTTAAAGGAGCAAGTTGCTGAACACTTCCGGACAACGTGATAAAATAATGATACCCTACTACTTTCCAACCGAGTTGCTCACGCCAAAATTTTTTTATCGCCTCAGCGTCACCGTAGCCAGCGGAGCAATGAATTACTATATACTTTACTTTTCGCATGTGCAGGAGATAAGGCGGAGATATACTCCGCCTTTGGTTTTTCGATATGGTTATAATGCTAAACTTTACCGCTGATAATTGCGCCTTGTCCTTCCGGTCTGTATGGAATCCCAATAAACCAAAGGCGGAAGCCAATAGTATTTTTTCGGTTTTCCGGATCGTTCTCCGCATCCCTTGCATACCTCTTTACTGTACCTTTTGCTTTCGCTACAGATTTATTGTAAAAACATACGGTTGCCTCGCGCCCAGGTGTAACACTATCATAGGCGAGTTTCTTTCCGGCAATGTCATATGCTGGAGAGTAACCGGTTTCATACGTTTTAAAGCCGTAATAGTTTGTAGCAATTAAACCGTCTTTTTTGTTGTGAAATTGATTACGGAAACTGAGGTCCTCAATGAGCAGGTCAGCAATATGCTCCGGGCTCAGTACCAGTACAACACCTTGCAAAGTGCCGCCTGTTTTCTTTTTTATCTTTGTGCCAAAGTTGATAATATCCTCAGTGGTTAGGCGTTTTCTACCATAACCATCATCCCCGCCGGTGGTTTCTACAACCGGAGTATCTGCGGTATTTTCATTCGGCGCAATACAATACAACGCATGACCTGTTGTTTTCTCCTCCAGTGTAGCGCGGTGCTGTAGCTGTACCTCAGAAACTTTCTCATAAGGCAAAGAGGCTAACTCATCATCACTCACCTCCGTATTTGTTGTATCGTATTTGTTTAACGCTACTGCAACAAAATCATCCTCCCGGCGGTTAGAAATTATCGGATAAATTTTATTGTTGATAAGTACGGCAGGATCGCTCCCCTCACGAGGTATTTTAATAATATCGTTACTTACCCATCTTTGTTTGGCTGGCACTTCCTCCAGCCACGTCCCCTCATGGCGGAATTTTTTTATCATTTCTTTTTCCGCCAGTTCATTTTGTAGTTGTGCCATTCGTTGTATTAGTAAATTATAAGTAGAAATATTTTGTTGAGGAGAGGTTAACTATTAAAGTACGCGGCCTCCAGTGCTTGCGCTTTCTCTGGATTTTCCTCTCTCAATTGCTCATAAGCGGCGGGGTCTTTATCGAGATAATCATCCAGACTCCAGGAGCTCCGGTCAGGCTCATTGCCTTCACCCGTTTTTATTACTGCGGAAAGTTTTGGGATTGATTGCATACCCTCCAGGATGGAGCGTGTATTGTCAAAATCTGCAACAGCCAGTGAAAGAAACTGAGTTTTTTGTGAGGCAACAATTTTTTTGTCTTTGATTGCCTGATTAACCATAGCCTCCGCCTTTACTTGTAAAGTCGCTTTCTGATCTTCCTGGGATTGTGTGTACTGGTCGGCTTTTACCTTCGCATCTTTTGTGGCCGCAATGATCTGCTCATCAGTCGCATCAGCAGGTAAGCCGAGCGCGGATAATAATTCCTTTCTGTCCATGTTGTTTTTTGTTTTATCAATAAATTCAGGCGATGGAATAACAGGAGCTCCGCAAGCCTCCAGTATAGCCAAATCTTGTGCGGTAATTACGGTTTCCTCTGTTTCCTCAATAGCATTAATAAACCCATGATGCAATGCCTCCTGAGCTGTTAGCCAGCAATCTCCGTTACTCCATAACGCCTCAATTTCATCCTCTGATTTCCCTGTCTTTGTCGCGTATTTTGTTTTATAATCTGCGGTAGTATTTTTCAGGAGGCGCAAATCTGATTCTATCATTATCACATCCCCATAAGTAGAAAGCCGGGGCCTGTGTATCATAAATTGCGTATTGGCTTTTGCTACAGTGTAAAAACATGCTGTAATGTATGTAGCTGCTGAGGCGGCCAGGGCTCCCACAATAATTGTTACTTTATCAAATACAGATAATGTATTTACAATTTCAACACCTTCAAAAACACTCCCGCCCCGGCTGTTAATATATACCTCAGCCTCCTTTATTCCCTGGGAGAGAAAAGCATCTACCTGCATACGAATAATTGCAGCGCTGGCCTCCGTTGATTCTGAGATCAAATCTATTATGCGGATGTACGCTTTGCCTTGCCTTGCTTCACTCGTTATATGCGTGTATATACTTCCTCTCACCATTCAAAAAATGTATTTCGAGAGCAAATCTGGTGAAGATGTGAAAGCCAAAAAAATCAGGAAAATGATTTGATATTATTATCGGTATAAATCATTGAAATACCCGGTACGATTTGTTTTCCTGGTTTTATAACCTTTCGCCGGTGGTGCATTTTTGCATTATAACGAACCGTATGGGAAAGGATAAAGAGCGCAGCATTGCATGGAAAATGTTTGTTGTGCAGGGTAAGACACAAAAGGAGATTGCTATCACATTACGCCTCCAGGAAAAAACTGTAGGTCAATGGGTAAACAAACACGGTTGGAAAGCTGAAAGGAACGCCCGACAAAACAGCCTTGCGGAAAGATCGGAAAATATTAAAAAGGTTATCAGCAATATCACGGAGCAACGTTTGAAACTTGAGGAGGACCGAAAAGCCGCTATTGTTGACGGTAATAAAGAGCTGGAGTATGAACTCGATAAACAAGCCGTTGTTATTGCTGATGAAATTTCCAAATGGAATAAAGCTCTTTTATCTCTGGATAAAGATAACAGGATTACGCTGGATACATACCTTGAAATTATGGACGATGTATTTAAGGCATTAGGGCATTTTGATAATGCGCTGTACTTAAAGACGCTCGATTTTCAGGAGCAACATATCCAAACGATGAGTTTAAAATTGGGTTAATGAGGAGACAGGATAAAGAGGCACGGGAGCGGTATTTGAGAAAGTTGGAGTTTATCCGGAGTGCTGCTCGTTCATCAGCATTTGAAAGCCTGGAGGAGAAAAAAACTGCAATAGCACGGGCGAAGATTGATATAAAGTTTTTAGTTGAGAGATACTTCTCCCATTATGCAACTGCGGAGTGCGCGGCTTTTCAAATTGAATGGGCGGCGCTTCTTAAATCTGATCCAAATTTTACTGGTTTTTGCAAGTGGGGGCGCGGATTAGCCAAAAGCGTTTGGAATAACATTATAATACCGTTCTGGTTATGGCTTAACGAGGGTAAAAAATATCTTGTTGTTATCGCTGTGAATGAAAAAAAAGGTATTAGACTCCTGGAGGATTTAAAAGCGGAGTTTGAGTGTAACCCTCAGATTATTGCGGATTTTGGCGAGCAGAAAAATCCGGGATCATGGGGAGAGGAGCTCTGGATCACAAAAGGAGGCTTTATAGGACAAGCGCTCGGATTTGGTCAGTCCTGCCGGGGCCTCCGTGTCAAAGAAAAACGCCCGGACCATTTTAGCCTGGATGACCTGGAAACGCGGGAAACAATCAAAAACCCCAAACGGCAGGATGAAATGGTTGAATGGGTAGAACAAGAGCTCCTCCCCGCAATGGACGGAGAGTTTGAGCGCCTGGTTTTCTGCAACAACTGGTTTGCTCCTGTTATGTTTCTCCGGAAATTACATGAGCTGCATCCTGATTGGTATGTACATGAGGTACAAGCATACAATCCCGTTACCTATGTACCCGCCTGGAATAAATATACTTCGGAATACTACCGGAATAAGGAAAAGCGTATGGGCATATTATCCGCCCGCGCAGAATACAACCACGATGCTAAACCCAAAGGGAAAATATTTAAGCCTGAGCAAATACAATGGGCAACTTTGCCGCGCCTCAATCATTTAAAAATTATAGTTGGTCATTGGGATGTTGCCTACGCCGGTACGGAGAGCGCTGATTATAACGCCGTCCGCATATGGGGTTTGCGAGAGTTTGATTTTTATTATATCACCTCCTTTGTCAAACAAACAAAGATGAGAGAGGCCATTGTTTTCATGTGCATGTTTCAGAAGTTTTTGCCGCCGTCTGTAATGATACACTGGCAGTATGAAAGCCAGTTTTGGAATGGTGAAGTAGAACGGACCATAAAGGAAGTGCAAAAGATGACCGGTGTAATTCTCAATCTCTCGCGTGTTGATACTCCACGTATAAAAAAGTATGATCGTGTGTTAAGCCTACAGCCATATTATCAAAATGGCCGCATCTATTACAATGATAAAATGCGGAGCCATACAGACACACAAACCGGGCTCAATCAACTTTACGGCATTGAGCCCGGTTACTCCGGTCATGATGATGCTCCGGATGCTGATGAGCAGGCCATAAAGTTTTTAGAAAAACATATTTCCGCCGGTAGTGAAGATAGTGGCTACAGAGCAGGTAAAGTAAAACGGATTAATGAGGCAATATGATTTATATAAATGATACTGATTTAAAGGCAGACTCTTTCGAGCGCTTTATCCTGGAGAGTGCCAACGATGAACCGGATACAATTTCTAAAAATGAACTTCGCAGTATTGAAATAATAAAAACATACTTATCAGGCAGATACAACACTGAGAAAATATTTAATCCTGATAACCCCTTGAGAAATGAGCTCCTGGTTGATATTACATGTAAAATAATACTGTATAAAATTTTCCGGCGCAATGCAGCGCGAAAATTACCGGCAGACATTAAAGAAGATTATACCTGGGCAATAAATCAGCTCGAAAAAATAAATACCGGCAGGATTGCTCTCCATGATTTACCTATCCAGGAGAGCTCTCCTGGAAAGCCCGTGAGCTCTGCAATTTGGGGCAATAATTCCAACAAGGATTTTTATATCTAATTAAAACGCTTTTAAACGGCGTTTAACCATATTATAAGTGAGGACGAATGAACCTATTTAGAAGGACCTTTGACAGACTGGAAAATGTTTTTATACGTTGGGCCGATGACTCTAAAATTTTAATTGAAGCCGCAACACGGCGCGGTGTTAGTGATGTTCCCTCCCGTTCAATGAAACGCTCTGCAAAAAACATGCAGGCAGAAACTTTGCGGAGCTGGAAAAGTGCCGTATCTCTTGCGACAGACCCGGAGGAGCCGAGCAGAGCAGACCTCTCCCGGCTTTATGACAACCTCCTATTAGATAATCACCTTGCGAGTGTTATAGATAGTCGCATACTGTATGTACAGCGTAGCGCTTTTAAACTTGTAGATGAAAAAGGACAGGAAAACAAAGATATTTCCTGGATGTTTGAGCGCCCCTGGTTTGATGATCTTATCAGACTTGTATTAAATAGCCGTTACCAGGGAACCACCCTCGTTGAACTATACGAAACAAATCAGGATGGCGAGCTTGCGCAGGTAGATGAGATACCGCAATCTCATTTTATTGCAACTAAGGGGATCGTACTGGTTGAGCCTGGAGATCAATCCGGTTGGAGTTATAAAGAGGGACCATTTGCAAATTATTATCTCCAGGTTGGAAAGGATAATGATTTAGGTATGTTGGAAAAGCTGGCGGTAATTGTCCTCGCAAAAAAACTAGGGTTAGGGAGCTGGTTGGACTATATAGAAAAGTTTGGTATCCCGCCTATTTTTGTCACCACGGATAGAGAAGATAATACCCGACTCAATGAACTGTTTGAAGCCGCCAGCAACTTCCGTGCTAATCATTTCATGGTAGGGCGAGGCCAAGAAAAGTTTGAAATTGGCAACAGTGGCGGGATTGATGCCTATAATACATTTGATAAATTAATTGAGCGGGCCAATAATGAAATATCAAAACGTATTTTAGGAGGTGCAGGTTTAACGGATGATAAATCATTTGTCGGATCGTCTGAAATTCAATACAGGCTTGCAAAAGATCGTTATGAGTCCGACAAACTATTTTTTAAATATATATTCAATACACATGTAAAGCCGCGCCTAATAAAGTTAAGCCCGGTTTATGCACCGCTTACCAATTTTTATTTTGAATGGGACAACACGGAAAGCCTCTCCCAAATTGAGCTGGTGGATATGATTTTGAAACTAGCCGCGCAATTTGATATAGAGCCATCTTACGTGAAGCAGATAACCGGCATCCCCATTATTGGACAAAAGCAAACCTCCGGAGTTGTGGTAGATAACCCCAACGCCGAAAAAAAAAAGCCTGAGCCCAACGCCTTAACGATTCTCCGGGAGGACCTCACGGCGTTATATTCCACTCCTGCACATTCATGTAATGCTGATCCTATACGGGAGCCGGTGGCTATTAGTTTGGAGGATTGGGCGAAAACAATAGAAAGAGTTGCAAAAGAATTGCATGAGGGAAAACTCTCCCCCGATCAGTTAGACGGAGATTTGATCCGGAAAACATATGAGGAGCTCAACAAAGGAGCCGGGGGCGGTTATGGTAAGGATTGGGTAACATTCGGAAAGAAAGCGGGACCAGATCCCGCCGTCCTCCGAATGCAACAAAATTTATATAGGTTTTCCGGTGCTAAAACCTTTGCCCAACTGCGGGAGCTAAACGATAATTTATACCATGAAGGGGAGCTCAAAGATTGGCAGGATTTTAAAACCTCTGCTCTAAAGATCAATGAGAAATATAATCTTTCTCATCTCCAGGCAGAGCACCAAACAGCAAAGCAAGCCGGTAATCATGCCCGCAACTGGCGACAATATGAGGAGGATAAAAAACTATTTCCAAATCTCAAGTATAAAACTACCGGGGATAGTAGAGTACGGGAGGACCATAAAGCACTGGAGGGAATCATTGCTCCCATTGATAGCAATTTTTGGGATCGGTACTACCCGCCTAACGGCTGGAGGTGCCGTTGTTATGTTGTGCAGACGGCGGAGAAAGCAACGAGAGATATTCCGGAGGACGTACCAGAGGTAAAGCCGGAGTTTCGGAGTAACGTGGGTAAAGGATCGGTTATTTTCCCGGAGGAGTCTGCCGGTGGAGGTAAACCTCATCCCTATTTTGCATTGTCTAAATCAATCGGAAATGAAAACCTCATCAAAGCATTTGAGCGGTCAAAGCTAAACGCACCACCTAACAAAGTTTATACCTCATCAAAAGGCGCAAAACTTGAGGTTAGTCCGTTTGCTGATCTTAACGACTTGCAGGGCAATTATGATGCTGCTGTTAAAATAATCGATCAGCTAAATATGGATGTGCTGATCCGCCCACATGTTAACCTGGTTAACCAGGCTAACCCCAATTATGAAATAAATAGAAAGATGGCAGACCGCACGGCAATAAAGGGATACACTGGTATAAAGAGCGCAATTGATACCGCATTAAAACAAGGTGCGGAGCATGTGGTTATTGATACCTCAGAGCATTTCTCCAGGTGGGAGCCTCAAACTTTTTACCGGAACCTTAAAGGAAAATTAAACTCTTATAGCTCCTCCAAATCCGGAATGGTGATAGTTATTAATGGGGAACATGTGGGAGTAATAAAAATGAGAGATATGTATAACGGCAGCGGGGAGCCGCTGGAGGTATTAAAAAAGATACGGGCCGGATCATAAAGATACCGGCCCGTATGGAGCGGTTTGGTTGATCCGCACCGCACAAGAAATAAATATCATGGCGGAAAATAATAACACACCTGATTTTTTAAGAATAGCAGAGGAGCTCATTTCTGATCTAACTGTATACGCATCCGTCACCGCGTTAAACTTTTTTAAAGAAAGTTTTGAGGTGCAGGGATGGCGTGATACGGGGCTCACTCCGTGGCCCTCCAGGGCAGACAATGACGGTACACGCTCCATACTGGTAAAATCAGGCCACCTCCGAGACAGTATCCGGATTGTTGAGCGTGGCTCTGGCCGTGTAGTATTCGGAACAAATGCACCGTATGCAGAAGTCCACAACAGCGGAGGGGTGATCTCTGTGCGCATTACACCAAAGGCGCGGCGCTTCTTTTGGTTTATGTACGATAAAACCGGCAAAGATCATTGGAAATATATGGCGCTGACTAAAAAGGATCAGTTAACCATTAACATCCCTAAAAGGCAGTTTATAGGCGAAAGCCGGGCGCTAAATGAAAAACTGGAGGATTGGGTTGTAAATGAAATTTCAAACCGTTTTAACACACTGTAATGCAGAACTGGACCGATTTGTATTTAGAGCTCTCTGAGCTCGTGGCTGAAAAAGTACCGGCTATCCGCTGGGTTGATTTGTGGCATAATCAAATATCTTTCCTTTCAGATGAGCATCCTTTTCCGGCTCCTGCTGTTTTCTTTGGCTTCCGTATCCTGGAAACGGAGGACATTGGAGAAAATGTACAGGATGTAAAACTCCAAATTGATTGCTATGTTTACCATGAAACAATGGCGGATACCTACCGGGGAGCCTGGAACCAGGAGAGCGCTTTGAGCTTCCTGGGGCTTATTAACGATACTTATGCAGCACTGCATGGAACCACCGGGGAAAACTATAGCAAAATGCGGCGCATTGGGTTTGGTGCGGTGGATACTGGAGGGGCCGGGAACCTTTACCAACAATCATTTATTTGTTACTTGAGGGATTACTCCGCCGCAAAGGTGTATGTTGAGGGAAAAGTTAATGATATTGCTGTTGTAAAAGACAATTGCTCGGAGCCCCTGGAGGACTCCGAGCAATTGTACCGGATATAGCTCTATTACACCCGGTTAAATAGAATGTTTTCGATTGTGGACGGATGCCTGTAATACTTTTCCGCTAGTTCCGCCTTTATGTACTCATCACTATAGAGCTGTACACCTTTTTTTTGCACCTTTTTGAGTTTAAAATAATCGGCCTTTATTGCTGTGTAAAAGCGGGCCGTTGTGTCCCTTTTGGCTTTTGTGGTTACGGCTTGCATCATACCCGCAATAATACAGTAAGGAAATAAACCCAACAATAAAAGTTATCAACCTGTAAATCCGGTTTAAATACCCATTAAAAAGCTCTTATACACCATTTCAAACTGGTACACCAAACGGGGTAATTCCTCAGCACTGTACTCGTTCAATCCTTTATGCAGATAGCCGAATTGTGTACACCATCCGTTGATGCGTTTTATATCTGCCTTTCCATCAGTTTCCCATCCCATTAAATGCGCGTAGTGTATTATGAGTTTCCTGGACTTATCTCCTTTGCAAAAATTATTATTCTCACGGGTTCGCCTTTTCAGTTCGGCAATGAGGAGCTCTGCTTCCTGGTAATGAAGGTGAGCCGAGCTCCGCTCCCTTTCATTGGTAAATTGCATTACTAAGCTCTCTTTAATATCGGCATCCACTATTTTAAGCAAAAATAATAACTTATGTATGGTGGCTAATTGTGCCTTGTTTACTTTTTCCAAAGCAATAACATTTTAATCAGTCAAATTGTATACAGCGTAAAAGTGGGTTACTCAATAACCTCTTTTTTTTCGGGCTCCAATTGCTCAGGATCAACCTTTTTCTTTTTCCTTCCTGCTGGCGCTTTTTCTTTAGGAGCATTGCTCATTGCTTTTTGTTCAAAATAGAGCGGATTAAGTTGGCGGGCCCGTTCCTCATAGATGATATAATCATCTGTTCCGCCGTACCTGTTTTTATGTATGTATGCAATAAATTTGGATACAAAAATCCCGAAAGCACCATCATGCTCAATCTGTTCTCCGATATTGGTTTTAGGACCTTTGCCCTTAGCATGTGAAATAAAGATTATCCCTTTCTTTTTACCATGTTTCTTTTTTAATGCTAAATATTCAGCCCAGGTAAAGCGGGTATAGTCCAGACTATCAATAAAAACAAAGTCGGGGCTATTCCTTTTACTGAGAAAATTATCTAGGTCCTCAAATAAGCTCACGCCTGGAGGTATGTCCTCCTCCGGATCGATGACTAAAAATTTACCGGTGTGCCGTTCGTCAATATTTCTGTTAACGGCAAGCTGTAAATCAAATCCGTGTCCCTGTTCGTAAGATAACCACGCCACTTTGCCAAAATTGGTTAAGTAAGCCGCAAGCTGCATGCAATATTCTGTTTTGCCGTTACCGGGTTTACCATAAATAATGCCCATAAAAGCCGCCGGGAGATTACCTAACGCTTTTAGCCAGGGAGCCGCTATCCCTAACAGTTTAAACCGCTTTTGTTTAAACTGTACTACTCCTAATACCTTCATCCTTACTAATTTTATATATGGTTTAAAACTTGAGATATATTTTAGAGAGAAAAAAAACCGGATGTAAAAACATCCGGACTACTTAAATCTATCCTATGAAAACATGTACCAGGAGTAGGAGTCGAACCTACATAGCCGTAAATCCTGGTAAATTTTCCGGATGTAGATACACCCGGATTGTATTTAAACCCTATACTAATATTATCATCAATTTTATGCTACTACCTCAGTTTTGAGCTCTATGTAAAATGACTCATCAGCAGTTATCCTCATCCCACACAATAGCATACCCTTTTGTACGTCCTCCCGCTCTCTATGAGCCAACAGCGTTTTTTTATCAATTTCCTCCTTTGTTCTTATGTATCCTGGTAACTTTTCTTTTACAAGTTTTAAAACCTTTTTCCACGTAAACCCAGTGCGTGTCTTAATCTGAGGCGTTCCAGTCCTAAAACCTACAATACCGTAAAGCGTCTCCAGGCTTTTACGATCTGCAAATAAATCCGGCCTTTCCTCGCAATATGTTTGGATTATTGGGAAGGCGTTCTCCTTCTCTACAGCGAGCCGGGAGAGCTCTCCTGCATGCTGATCCCGGATAGCTGTAATATCAATTTCCATCTTTGCGGTTACCTGCGACTCCCGCGCATCTGCATTGGCGTACTGTGATAGAGCAGACTCAAACTCATCCAGCGTTACCCCCTTAATTACTTTCTTTGTTTCTCTTTTTGCCATATGTCAATTTATTATAAAACTTTGCTCTTTTGGGATCAATGCTCGCCCTGTGTATTACCTGTATAATGTTACGTATGATAATATCAGCGTAAACATGGTGAGAGGTATCTACCATATTCCAGACCTGAAAAAAGCCCAGGGCTTCCAGGCTGGAAAAGGTGAGCGTATATTTCAATTGCGTTGTTCGGAGTACCTTCTCAATCTTATCACGCATCAAAACCACACATTCAAATAATAATTGCTCGTGTGCATTGTCCGGCTCATAACTATCAGTTAGGAGCTCATATTG
The DNA here is from genome assembly GCF_009647655.1 of Chitinophaga sp. SYP-B3965. Classification (GTDB taxonomy): domain Bacteria; phylum Bacteroidota; class Bacteroidia; order Chitinophagales; family Chitinophagaceae; genus Chitinophaga. The sequence continues at coordinate 2,657,056 of NZ_WJFD01000001.1, forward strand.
CTGCCATAATTCTTGCAGCCTATCATGGTTGATCTTTATTTTTATGCTATTGCTGTTCATCTTTTAATGACTCTTTTATTTTTATGATTGCGGGGAGAATGTTCTCCAGTACGCTCATGATTATCTCATCCTCTATATCAATCAGGCTGTTAACCTGATCGATATTGTGAATAACAGTAGAGTGATTTTTATCTATTGCAATCCCGATCTCTTTAATTGATATATCCGGAATAATTCGGGCGCTGAAATAGCAAATAAGTTGACGGGCAACAGGAAGAATAGTCTTTCTATTCTGCTCCTGTAGTTGTGCGGGAGTTATGCCGCATCCTGTACATACCGTAAGGATAATTTGATTGATTAGCTTTTCCCTTTGCTCTGGAGAGGAGGCCACGCTCCTCCATTGCAGAACCAGGGGGAGCCCTGTTTTATCTTGTATCTCATTTTCCGTTGCAGCAACATGCTCAAGTACAAACAACAGGGCCTTAATTATTTTTCTTTTATTTTCCATATGCCGGGCTAAATTGAAATTTCATTGATGATATGGCAAAGCCTATTAAAGCTCTCAGTAAGATCACGGTAAGGTTGCGCCTCAATGGTAAACACCATCTGATGCAATTCTTTATACTGCTCCAGCCTTGCGGCTGGAATGATGCAGTACAAAGCTGAGAGGATAACAACATCATCCCGCCGCGCCCACTCATGAGCCCACCACTTCCATACTAAGGGATGATTTAACAGGTTATTGATTTTCGCCCGCTGTGTGGCGGATTGTTCCTGTATCCATTGTTTGCCTAAATAGCTCCGGTAGCTCTCCAGCTCCTCCGGGGCAAGCCCGGTAAGCCAGAGGATTTGCAAATCATTATAGGCGTGTTGTGCGCGAATTACGGCAATGTGAGAGAGTGGCCTCATGCTGCGGGTTTTATAAATTTTATGATTTCAGTACGTAGGCTCCGTTGATTGCATCGGGAGGCATCCAAAATGGCGGCGGCTTGATCCTTTTTTAAATTTGGGAGTTGAGCTTTCAACACTGCAACGGCTTGCATGCGGTCAAACAAGGCAACCTCCGCCTCATCCATATCAGCGGTGAGAGATTGGTATGTATCTCCATATCTATCAAAAATCTCCTCATATCCAACTTTCTTGTTTACAATCTGCTTATCAATTTTCGCCTTTAATCCGTTGGCTCCCATCATATAGTTAGCGCAGTAATACTCTGTAGCATTCCAGAGGCTTTTTAACTCAAGAAAAGCATCATACTTTAGGTCCCCCGCCTCATCCAGTATTATCATAGGTTTATCCAGGGTGAGAATGTTTTCCACCATGTTCCGGAAAACGTCTTTTAGTTTGCCGGTGTGTGTAAAACCAAACTTGCGGGCAATCATGCGTATTAACTCGCTTTTGGTTTTGCATTGTGAGCAATCTATATAGGCAACATTTGCCCGCTGCAATGCGTAGTGCCGGGCGGAGAAAGATTTACCTATTCCCTTTTTGTCGCAAAATATGCCGCTGATAGAGGTATCCTGGCAATATTCGAGCTGTACGGAGATATGCACGAAAGTGCTGGTAACAGCAGGAACCCATTTTAAACCGTTTTTGTCAATATTTAGCTCCATTCCTATACGCTTCCATTCGCTCTCACTGAGTACCCGTTCAATATCATTGCGCATAAGCCGGGAGTATACAGAGGGATTAATGTCCAAACTGATTGCATGCCGTGCCTGGGTATAACTGGCATCGTCTTTTATCTTCCTTTTGTAGTCGGTAATTATCTCCTGGTGGACTAACTGTTTGTGAGCTTGAGAAATTGGCATAACGGAAGTTTTAAGCGTTTAAATTGATTTTTTGTATATAGGGTATTTTATAACTTTTATTTAGCTTGAATTTGTCTACAATCCAGCAATGGCGCGCCTTTTGATGGCCTCAATATCCAACGGAGGTGCATCCCATGCATCATAATTTTGCACATACCCCCCTGCCTTCGTCTCTGAATTTTGAATTTTCTCACCTGTGTTGTCTGTGGTGGAGTGCTCCTGGTTGAGCATGTACCCCCCTGGGTTGGATAGGGAATTTTGTATAACAACCGGTAGCTCTGGTAACTGGTTTTGTGCGGGTATCTCCAGCGTAACTCCTAATTTATTAAGGTTGTCCAGTCGGTCCCTTACAATCTGATCAAAGGCATTGATATATGCCTTTTGCTTGCCCATGATCTTCCTATCCTCATCCGTCTGCTCTGCTTTTGCCTCCTGGAAGCGGTCCGCCTGTGGTGCTTCACAAACAAAAGTGTTACCCTGATAAATGTATACGGATGGTATCTCGTTCTTTTTATCCGGAAGCCAGTAAGCCGTTACCCTCTGCCCCTGGAGCTCCGCCAGTTTAGCCATATCAGGGAGCCGGTAAATGTTGGATTGTACCTCAATAAATGCACGTTTTACGCTGGTATTGGTTTTTTTACCCAGATATGGAATTACCTGAGCGATATTCGGGAGCATGAGGTTAGGGTTTTGCACCTGGGAGAGAACCTGCCAACGGGTGAGGCCGGGATATTTATCTTGCTCAGGATGTAACTGGTTATTCCAGGCAGCCGCATCCTCCTGCTCAAAACTGCATATTTCCTCAAAAGTGAAGGTTACCTCTTTTCTATCTTCATTACGGCGGTTAGCCTCCAGCCGTGCAAATGGGCGAGCCTGGAATCCTTCCCGGTGCTTATGAAATTGATGTTTTAGTTGGTTAATAAATCCCTCAGCCCTTTTCTCCTGTGGGTTACGTGGAGCGCAAAAACGAATGAAGGGAAAAACCGCTCCGGCTGTGAGCACGTCATTTACAAAATTTCCCTTTTCATCTTCGCCCCCCTTTAAACCTGTCATTAATGCCCGCTCAACCTCAACCTCGTAAGGCATAGCCCATTGATTAGTTACAATAACCCCCATCATTTCAGCAAGTAAACGGCGGATCAGTTTAACATCCGGGCGGGCCTTCCTATGAAGTACAACAGCGATAAGAGCGCCGCTGGCAACGTCAAAAACTTTATAGGTGGCGGGGCGCACTCCGTTGTGCATCTTAAATGGACTACTAGTATCATCCATTGTAATTTTACTCAAAGCAAAGAAGGGAGACTCCCGGAGCATGTGCGGACGGTGTGTATTGTTATACTCCAGATTACTCAGGCGGTATTTATCAACAATGGCACGGTTTAATGGCTTATTGATATAGTATTTTACAGTACGATAATTGACAATAAAGTTTTTCCCTGATACTTGATAAGTCGCGGGTGTAAATTGCTCCCCTGTTTCCAGGTCAACCACTTGCAACGCTCCGCTCATGAAAGCCTGATAATCGTTACAGACCTCAGAGATATATGGCTTGTGCGGCCTACAGTATAAGGAGAGGAGGAGCCGCTCAATGGTAGCATCAACCTTTCGGGCGTTTTGCTGAGTAAATCTACCTATCTCGATAAGTCCAGCGTAACCCTGTCTTTGATAGGCGTAATATTTCTCCAGGAGCCGCCGTTTAGAGTGCGGAAGATCATTTTTTATCTTGTCCGTTGTATAGAGCGCAATTACAGTATTCCAAAACTCCTCTATACTTATACGGAGATTTTCTTTAATGGTCCGTTTATCAGATAGGGCGAGAATAATTAAGTTTAGCCATTCCGCTTGCCGGGTATACTTACCCTGGTGCTCAAATGGAATATTCCTACCGTCCGGGAGTAATTTAGTAGCATAAAACTCCCTCGCTTTAATATCAGTTCTTAACAACCTTAAAAGAGGAGCAGTAGCGGCATATTTATAAACGTCTCCATATTGAGAAATTACGATCCGTTTATATCTTTCCGGTAGGGTTTCAAACTCAATGAGTATATCATCACCTTTGCCCTGTCCGTGTACTAATATGTTACCCCGCCTCCTTAAACTGTTATAGGTATTTTCCGGAACAATTATCGGCACAAACTCACGCTTTTCCAGGCATATAATAGCTGTATTATCCAGGAATTTCATGGGATAGAGTTTTATAGGTTGACTAATTTTTTAATTTCTTGTATGAGGAGGCTTTCTTTATCAGCTATCAACGTAGCACTTACCCATATACGCTCACCTAGAATAGTATCACCGTTACGCTTTCCATTAAGCACGTACCTCACCATGCTCACGGAGCAGCCGGATACTGTGGCAACTTTCTCCAGGAAATTCATATGATGAGCATCTTTGTGCTCTACAATTTTTTGACGTTTCGTTTGTAAATCCTGTATTTTCGTTGTCATAGTGTAATAATCCATGACAAATATAGAGAAATCTCTCTAACTTTAGAGAAATTTCTATAGAGAATTTTCTATTTAGATGATACCCGATACTAATAGACCAATAGAACGACTCATGCAATTCCTTGATTATCTTGGAGTTAAGGAGGGGGCGTTTGAGAAAAAATTAAATTTCTCAAACGCTTACTTTTCAAAAACGAGAGAAGGGAGAGGAAATATAGCTCAGAAAGAACTAGAGAAAATTCATCAGTTTTACCCGGAATTAAGTATTATTTGGCTGATTTTTGGAGAAGGCGAAATGATATTACCCGGTGCAAACAAGCTGGAAAATATTGCTCAAAAAGCCCATAAGAAGAATATACCCCAGGTTGTAAATGGCGGTATTGCACAGGTAAATGCACAAAAAGGCGCACAGGATTTAACAGGTATAGAGGAAAATTGCCCGGTATGTGCAGAGAAGGAGAAAGCGGTTGAGATATTGGAACGGTTGATAAAAACAAAGGATCAAACCATTGCCGATAAAGAGCAGATAATTGCTGAAAAGGATAAGAATATAAAGTTACTTGAGCATATACTAAACCCCGAAAAAGCCGCTACAGACGAGAACACTACAAGTAAAGTACGCAAGAAGGTAGGGTAATAAAATTCCATCCTCTGAATACAACCAAACAGCCACATGACAGCCTCCCGCATAGGATAGGTAGAATAATAGAGTTGCCGGTTTTTCAGGTAATAAACATAGTCATTTGGGTTGCCCAAATGGTAGTAAATTGTGATAACTATGACATTTAGATTGTTTTTTATCATGTTGAGGTTATTGGGGTTAACTCAGTGCTGGCGTGGCTTTCAAACAATATATTGTTAATTTTTAATTGTGACGGCTGGATATGCCCCCCTTATTTACTAAATGTAACTGTAATCCCATAGAAAAAAAATACTCGAATAAGTAAAAAAAGGGCGGTAATTAATTACCGCCCTTACTCAAAAATATTATTCAATATCCCAATCAAACACCTTCAGTTCCGAAGTCGTTTTCGACTGCGCTGCCAGCGCATTCAACTCCTTCACTTTCTCCGGCTGCTGACTGGCAATGTTATGCTGCTCACCAATGTCCTTAGCAAGATTATACAATTCCACCACGAAAGGTTCCCCTTTCTTTTTAAGCCGCACTAATTTCCAATCCCCCTGCACTACTGCTTCTTTATACTGCTTTTCATTGAACTGCCAGTACAGGTGTTCATGCTGCGCTTGCTTTTTCCCATTGAGGGCATTGGTAAATGAGATGCCGTTAATCCCTGAAGGAGAAGGTGTATTGGTAAGATTACACAAAGTGGGTAATACATCCCAGAAAGCCCAGATATCATTACGCGTTGCATTAGCAGGAACCTTTCCTGGTGCTCTTACCAGCAAAGGCACACGGATACCGCCTTCATACAGATCTCTTTTAATACCACGCAAAGGCCCATTGCTGTTAAAGAATTCAGGATCTGCCCCACCTTCCTGATGCGGACCATTATCACTGGTAAAAAAGATGTACGTATTATCATCCAGTCCTAAGGATTTCACAAGTGCCAGCACACGTGCCACATCATCATCCAGTTTGGAGATCATGGCAGCAAAAGCAGCATGCGGTTGTGGTTGGGGATGATAACTTGCCACGGCTCCGGAAACAAAAGGTTTTTCCGGCCCCAGTTTACTACTGCCATCTGCATTTTGAAAACGTTGCATGAAAGCAGGCGGTGCATGTAATTCAGCATGCGGAATAGTAAGCGGGAGATACAGGAAGAAAGGTTTACTCTTATTGTCCTGTATGAACGTCAGTGCTTTTTGGATGATCAGTTCATCAGAATACTGTGTGGAGTCTAATTCCACGCGTACCGTTTTTCCATTTTGTATTTCAAAGAGGCGGTTCGTGTAATAATGATGCGCATGCGTTTGGTTCAGGTAACCATAGAATGCATCAAAGCCATGCAGCTCCGGAGCGCCAGTGGTATTCTCTTCTCCCAGTCCCCATTTGCCGAACATACCGGTAGCATATCCGTTATTATGCAAACGGGTGGCCAGTGTGGTATCCTGCAACCGTATCGGCTCACGACTGTTTCCACGGATATAAGCATGGCCCATATCCTTGCCTGTCATTAATGCACAACGGCTGGGTGCACAAACTGTACTGCCGGAATAGAACCGCGTAAATTTTGTGCCCTCTTTTGCCAGCCTGTCTATATTAGGCGTAGGCACTTTATGGGTTGGATTGTAACTCGTTAGATTGCCATATCCCAGATCATCTGCAATGATGAAGATGATATTGGGTGGCTTTTGCTGCTGAGCCATTGCGCTGGAAGCAGACAGGAGCAAAAGTAGCCCTGCAAGTTGTTTGATCATCATGATGTTAGTTTATTATTTACCATACTGTGGATTCTGTTCGAGCTTAGGGTTCTCCTGTATTGCTACGGAAGGAACGGGCCAGCGGTAATCGCGTTGTGCATTAAACCTGCGCGTATCTATCCGCTGCGTTTTATAATTGTAAATATCGGTATTCATTTCCTTTTCTGCCGTTCTCCAGCGACGGATATCAAAGTAGTACAATCCTTCTCCCGCCAGCTCTATTCTCCTTTCATGCCGGATCTCTGCACGCAGGGCATCTTTCCCCAAACCAGCCGTAATATCAGGCATGCCGGCCCGGAAGCGGATCTTGTGTAAAGCATCATCTATCAATGGCCCGGGACCAAAAGCTTCATTCTGTGCTTCGGCAAACATCAGTAATACATCCGCATACCGCAACACAATATAATTCAGTTCGGACTGTCCGGCTGCCAGCGTTATCGCCGGTTTGATATCATCTTTATAGATCGTGTATTTTTTCTGACCATAACCCGTACGGGGATATTGCCCTTCTTTAACCACCGCTCCTTTGTAATTACTGCCTATCACTGTATAAGTGGCAGTGAGCCGGGGATCGCGGTTTTCGTATGGTTTGGCCGGATTGTACAAGGGAGACTGGCTAATAGGCAAACCATCCTTTGCATAGTAATCATCCACCACATTCGGCAACGGCGCCACCGTATTAAATTCATCCAAAGCTATATCCATGCCGTGTGTAAATTCAGGGAACTTAAACTGTGCATCAAAGATCACTTCCTGGTTGCCTTCATTTTCGAGGTAAAATAATGCACGATAATCCGGATACAGCGTATAAGTTTTTGCATCGATCACCGCTTTAGCTGCATTGGCAGCGGCCTCCCACTCCCCTGCATATAATAGTACCTTTGCTTTAAAAGCCAGTGCCGCTCCTTTGGTAGCCCTGCCTTTATCTGTTCCGGTGAAAGAAAGAGGAAGATCTGCAGCAGCTTCATCCAGGTCTTTAATGATCTGTGCCTTTATACTATTTGTATCATTGCGGGGAAGTGATGCCTGTTTTGCATAATCAGGTTCCTCCAATATCAGGGGTGCACCCTGGTAAAGGTTCCAGAGCGGGAAATAGAAAACCGCCCGCAGGAATTTCGCTTCCGCTTTAAATCTTCTTTTCAATGTACTGTCCATAGATACTCCATCTATGCGTGCTAACAATGTATTAGCACGACCAATGCCCAGATAAGCATTCCGCCAGGTATTGTTCACTACAGCAGTGTTAGCAGCATCATGCACACCCTGCGCAAGGTTATTAAAACCATTGTTGTTATTATAGTTATAAGCATTGGGAGAAGCCGTTTCATACATTACCGATACATTGTTACCGTAGATGCCGTCTTCCAGCAAAACTGCATAAGTAGCATTCAGTGCAGCTTCTGCATGTTCCCTGTTTTTCCAGTAAGTATCATTGGTAAAGCGGTCCGTTGGTTCCACATCCAGGAAAGCATCCCCACAGGCACTTGCCAGTAGAGCGATGAAGGAGAATATAATGAGTTGTTTTTTCATGACAGCAATGTTGATCAGAGTGTAAGATTTATGCCAGCAGTGGCTGTTTTAGAGATCGGGTAATCAATAACATTCCCCTTTGTAAGATTACGTTCCGGATCACCCAGTTTGAAATCAGTGAAAGTGATCCAGTTCTGCGCGTTCACAAAAACCTTCAGTTGTTGAATACCAGCCACCTTTAACCACCTTGCCGGCAGATCATAACTGAGTTGAATATTCTTCAGCCGCAGATAAGAAGCATCCTGTATCCAGAAACTGGATGTCTGGAAATTCTGAGGATAACCATTAGAGGTGGTCAGCCTTGGCAACCGGGCATTAGGATTTTCTGGTGTCCAGGAATCCGTTAGCCATTCAGGTGTAACGCCTGCGCCATTTTTGTAAGGTTGTGCAAGGTTCCCTGTCAGGTAAGTAGCCGTGTTCTTCACACCCTGGAAGAAACCTGAAAGCTCAATGCCTTTGTAATTTAATCCCAGTGTAAAACTGTAGGTATAATCAGGAATGCTGTTTCCAATGATCACACGATCGTTATTATCGATCACCTTGTTATTATCCGCATCCAGGTACTTAATGTCTCCCGGTTTCGTAACGGCGTTTTGCTTTGGAGCGTTTTGGATCTCAGCGTCTGATTGGAAAATACCAATCGCCTGAAGCCCATAAAAAGCATCAATGGCTGCACCTTCACGGATAATGGTATTACCATCAATGTACACAGCACCAGCCAGATCCGTCACTTTGTTTTTAAGATAAGCAACGTTGGCGCCAAGGTTATAGCCCAACTCCCCTATCTTATTCCGGTATGCTGCTGTGATCTCAAAACCTTTATTGCTCACAGACCCAATGTTACGATAAGGACCGGCAAGCCTGCCTACCTGCGCCGGAACATTTATCTGGCGGAGGATGTCATCCGTTACTTTGTTGAATACATCTACTTCCAGCGTGAGTGTATTTTTGAATAAGCCAATGTCCAATCCTGCATTGGTAATAGTAGTGGTTTCCCATGATACAGAAGGATCAGCCACTTGTGATACAGCAGCACCACTCACAATAGTACCGGAAAAACTATAGTTCCTGCCAATGCTTACCGCATCTACGTAACTGAACAGCGGAATGTTTTGATTACCCAGTCGCCCCCAAGATGCACGTAATTTCAGGTTAGAAATGGTATTATTATTTTTCAGGAAATCCTCCTCGCTGATCCGCCATCCTGCTGAAAGGGAAGGAAAGAAACCCCAACGTTTCCCCGCCGCAAAACGCGAAGATCCATCATACCTGAAACTGGCCTCTGCGAGGTATTTCCCGTTATAATCATAATTCACCCTGCCGAAATAAGAAACCAGTCTTGATTGTGATGATTTACCATTCACCGCCGGCGTATTACTGCCACCATTTAACTCCGTGATCTCATTGCCAAGATAACCCTGGTTGGAAGCCGTAAAATCCGCATCATTAAAACGTTCCACACTAAAACCAGCCAGCGCCCCTAAGTGATGTTTGCCCAGTTGTTTATCATAGCTGAGTGTATGAAAGTTGGTGAGATTAATACCGTCCCTGCTTGTTTGTGTAATACCCCGTGCAGGTATGTTACCCATGGGAGCAATAGCACCCGTTTTGGGATTGGTGAGATTGATCAGCGGATTCACAAACTTCTCACGGCCATATTGCAGATTTGCAGCCACCGTAGTTTTATACCGGATACCAAATGGCAATTGATATTCCAGGAAGAGACTGGCCAATGCACGGAATGTAGCGTTCTGATGAAAACCCTCCTTGGCAAGTGCCAATGGATTACGGAAGAAATTATGTCCTGGAACACGCACCCACTGATCAGCATAAGTACCATCTTTTGCATAGGCCGTTTGCATGGGCAAACCGCGATAGATCAACCCCATCAGCCCTCCTTCCCCATTACTCTCATCAGAGGTATAAGCACTTTCCTCGCTATCCCAGTAAGTACCCAGCAGGTTAGCGCCGATCTTTAATTTGGGGTTGATGTCCGATATAACATTGGAACTGATACTATATTTTTTGGCCCCGGAATTGATCATAATACCCTCCTGATCAAGATAACCAAGAGAAACAGAGAAAGTTGTTTTTTCATTGCCACCAGAGAAACGCAGGTTATGTTCCTGGATCTTTGCATTGCGGAACATGATGCCGAACCAATCCGTATTCGGATAAATATAGGGGTCAGTACCTGCTTTATATTCATCGATCAGAGACTGTACATACTCTGCCGGTTTTCCTTCATTCGCCAAAGCACGGTTCTTTCCTTCCATATACTCCACTGCATTCGTCACCAGTGAAGGCAATTGCACTGCTTCCTGCACACCCGTATAGCCGTTATAATCCAGCCGGAATTTACCCGCCTTACCTGATTTTGTTTTCACTAATACAACACCATTGGCTGCACGGTTACCATAGATGGCAGCAGAAGCGGCATCTTTCAGCACAGTGATGCTTTCAATATCGGAAGGGTTCACATCGCTCAGCGGAAATTCAATACCATCTACCAGCACCAGCGGGTTATTGTTGTTAAGTGTTCCTACCCCGCGGATCCTGATATTGGCACCATCTGCTCCAGGCCTGCCTTTCGTTTGATTCACATAAACACCCGGCAAACCCTGCAAAGCCTGTGAGGCATTGGTAATAGGCCGGTTGGCCAATGCTTTCTGATCAAGAGAGGCTACAGATCCTGTAAGACTGGTACGCTTTTGTTGCCCATACCCTACTACCACTACTTCTCCCAATTCCCCCGTGCTGGTTTGCAGTGTAACATGAATAGCCGAACCATCTTTAACGGCTACTTCCTGCGAAACATAACCTGTATAAGTAAATACCAGCGTAGCAGGCCCATCCGGCAAAATGATACTGAATGTTCCATCAGGGCCACTGAGCGTGCCCCTTCCGGTTCCTTTAATACGGATACTCACACCCGGCAGCTTTTCTCCATCAGTACCGGAAACCGTACCGTTGATCTTTTTTTGCTGATAAATTGTAATAGGAATATTGCCTTTCCCGTAAACAGTACTTTCTGCAAATGCAATATTCTGCAGCACAGTAAAGCATGCAGCCGCCAGGCAACATTTTTTTAATGTTGGATACATGATGACATGGAAATTTAGTTCGCCAGCCCGTTTGATCACTCCGGGCCTACGTTATGTGAAGGATTTAATGTTGGTTATTTACTAGTCTACTAATTTGATAGGATAAAAGTAATAGGAATATTTGAATTATGCTAGCGGGGGTTAAAAAAAATATATTACGACATAATATCCAGCAGCACCTGGAAGATGCTCAGCGGGTATTCCGCTACCCTGTTCATCAGGTAGAGATACCATTCCTGCCCATATACAACGTAGATCCGGCAACGATGCCCTTCGTCCTTTAATGCAGCCAACCGGTCATTTTCAATACCGAGTAAACTTTCAAATTCATACTTTTCTTTATCAGGCCGGATAGTAAGCAGCATTTCCTTTACGCCTTCATGGATTGCGCCATCATGTGTGGCAATAGAACAGGCATGATTAGAGGATAACAACCCATGCACATAATCCAGGTACACTTTATTCAACTGCTGCCCTCTCTTGTGCGCATCATGTTCCGGCACATCATAAGCTCCTTTCACCAGCCGGATCTTATTCGGTAGTTTTTGTAATTCCTGCAGGTCGTTTTTAGTTCTGTGCAGATAAGCCTGCACTGTGATGCATAAATGCGGATACTTTGCACTGAGGGATTTGTAGATCTCATGAATGCTATCCGTTCTGTCAATCCCTTCCGCACTGATCACCACTTCCCCGGCAGCTTCACAGATCCTGGACAGGTTATGTGTGGCCAGTTCTTTATCCACGATCAAACCAATATGGGAAAGGTCTAGCGAAATAGAACTATTCAGCCCCTGTTCTTTAATGCCCGCACATAAACGCAGGAATTCCTCTGTAGCCTCGTTGGCTTCTGCCTCCTTTCTGATACTTTCTCCCATAAAATCTGTTGCACAGGCAAATCCGCGGGCATTTAACCCTTTAACGGCAGGAAGCAGCTCCTGCAGGTTATCACCCCCAAGGTATCGCTTAGCTCCTTTTTTAAATAAGGCGTTCAATTCCTTATTGGCAAGCAGGTATGCTTTCGCATCCTCATTTAAAGCCGCTTTGCGTAATGCAACGGCTACCTGGTCAAGTAGATTGGCATCGTAGTGCATATTATTCCATTAAGCTTCTGAAATAAGATTCTGTTTCTTTATTTACGAAATATACAAAACACCCTTTCATCGCTCTTGTTAAAAGGGTGCGGTAAATATTCTTCACGTACATCTCAAAATTCTCCGGCTTTATAGTAAGCATGTAATCCCTGTTGGCATTGATGTTGGCTTTGAGCTTACCTGCAGCCGTATCATAATAAAGATCATCTCCAATTATCACGCCGATGTAATCAAATTCAAATCCCTGTGACGTATAAATGCAACCCACCTGTTTAAATCCTTCCGGAAGATAAGCCCACTCCCACCACTGCACATATCCCGCAGGCGGCGTTTCTATTTTATCTGATGTTTCCCATGGCATAGCAAAATCGCCGATCCTGACATCCTTTATCAACGCACCATTTTCATCCAGCTGTTTACTCCAGGGCCAGCAAAACCCCGCTGTGAGCCTGGCGGAATTGGGGTTTTTATTTTCTTTCTTCTGCAATTCATCGTAAATGACCTGTGGAGAAGAAAGTATCTGAAAATCAAAGACCTCGTTCTTTTTTAATTCCCTTTTTTCGTCTGTATATCCCAACGCTGCCTCCAGCCACAATATATAATCATTGGACCCCATACACCTGAATTGCGTCTCCAGCGTGATCTCACTGATCGTACAATTATACTTCCGCGCCGCCTCCCGGATCAATTCGGAATGCCCGATCTCCTGCGAACGCACATTCTGCCTGTCATCTATAAAAAAGACTGCTGTTTTTGCACACCTCACCAATTGATCTATCTGCGGCATATCTGTTTTGTCCGCTTCTTTCGTCATCTGATGATTACTGCTGTTTTCTATCCGGTGTGCTTCATCCACCAGGAGCAGGTCCAATTCATTCTCCTTCGTTTTTGATGGTATGAACCGGTAAAGATTGGAGAAGAAAGGTCTCGCCTTATCCCCTGTCAGGTATCTCAAACCATTGATGAACGATTTAGATTTACAGGCATAATAAACTTTATACCGCACCCTCCCTGCTTTTCTGCGTGCAGCCATTTCTGCCAGTACATTAATGGCAATAGCAGATTTCCCCGTTCCAGGCCCGCCGTGTACAATGATAACAGACTTTGTTTTCGTTCTTTCAGCCTTTCGGACTTTAGACCAGATCGTGTTTTTCGCTACCAGCTGTTCATTCAACAGCGCCAGAAGTTTTTCGTCCGCAATAATGTTATTTGCATTTTCCAGTAATTTCTTCGAAGCCACCACCTCGGCCCCCATAAAGCCGTAATGAACAGCTTTTCCCTCTCCTGCTGATAACAATGTTTTTAGTTTCTCCGCAAGCGCCATGGTATCCTCATCTGCGTAGATAAGGAATTCATCAAACAGTTTTTTATATATTGGATCAAACAATCCGCTGTCCTCTGCCTTTATATAATTGTGACAGTATACAAAACTATGCAGATGTATGGCAGGGGTATTTCCTCCAAATGCAGTAATAAATTCCTTTAAATTATTATGATACCCTTTCACCTGCTGGGAAGGATGAGAAACAAGCCGCTCCCTACCACCTGTATAGGTCATCACAAAATTCCCTTCATCTTCTGTGGCCCTGGCAGCGCTCCACTGTTTTAACTCCAGCAGCACCACATTACTTTCCCCATTTTCTCCTTTACCAAATAACAAACAATCTATCCTCGTTCGATTATAGGGCAAGGTATATTCCAGGGCGACATAACAGTCCTTCAATCCGGCCAGCTCTATCAGGTCCCTCACTTTAGAGAGGGAATTATTCCATGAGTTCACTTCAGGCTGACCGGGCTTCCCCTCGCTGTTGCCTTTCAGTATCCGGGCAATCTTATTCTCCCTTACATCCTTGATGAAATCATCCGCGTTCTCGTTATAAATGGGCATCTACTAATATATCGAAATTTCCATTGAGAGCATAACGCATTGAAAATCAAACAAGACTTCGGCCACAAAAAAAGATTTATACATTTCGATATATCTATTTATATTTGCAGTGTATTAAGGAGGAAGTATGGACAGTAAAAAATTTGAAAAGATCTCTAAAGCCTTGAGCGACTCAAGCAGGATTGCTATTCTCGAGAAGTTCAAGAAGAAGAAAGACGACTGTTTATACTGCACCGAAGTACATGATTTCCTGGATCTGGCCCAACCCTCCATTTCCCATCATCTGAAACAATTGGTGGACGCAGACCTTCTCATCCCGGAAAAAGAAGGCCGTAACCTGAAGTATCTATTAAACCAGTCCGTCCTGGATGATTACATCAAATTTCTTAGCGCACTGAAAAGCTAATATAGACCTCTAAGAACAGACCCGATTAATTAACTAACGATAGAAATATCGAAACATTTGAATGTTTGAATTTATGAAGAAGTCGATCTATATACTGGCCCTTGGCGCCTTTGGGATCATCACCACAGAATTTGGTGTGATTGGCATCATGCCCACCATCGCAAAAGAATTTAACGTTTCTATTGATACGGCTGGATGGCTGTTAAGTGGATTTGCATTGACGATTGCTTTAACAGGCCCCTTCTCCGTCATGCTTACATCAAAGATCAACCGTAAGCTGATGATGTGTCTTGTACTGGCTATTTTCGTGCTGTCCAATATCATGTCTGCACTCGCACCTAACTTTACCGTGTTGATGATTGCGCGGATACTTCCCGCATTTTTACATCCTGTTTTTTGGGCAGTAGCCACCGTAGCAGCATCTAAACAAGTGGAGCCCAAAGATGCGCCCAAAGCCGTGTCTGTTGTATTAGGCGGATTGAGTGTTGCTGCTGTATTAGGAGTTCCTATCACTACGTACGTAGCAGAATTGTATAACTGGCAGGCATCCTTCATCCTCTCCGGCCTCATCAATTTGATTGCGCTTGCGGGACTGATGGCATTCATTCCTTCCATGCCCGTAAAGGAAAATGTAACACCGGAAAATCAATTGAAGATATTACGCAAACCACAGCTCTGGGTAAACCTTGGCGCCACATTGATCATGATCGCCGGTATGTTTGCCACCTTTGGTTACCTCGCGGAGTTTTTAGGAAAGATCTCTCACATGAGTGGCGCGCATATCAGCCTGATGCTGTTACTATTCGGTACAACCGGTATCGTAGGCAACTGGCTCACAGGGATTGCACTCAGTAAAAATGTACTACTCACCACCAGGGTGTTCCTGCTTTCACTTGTATTAGTCCATATGATGGCCTATACATTTGGCGGATTGTTTGTACCGATGGCTATTATCATATCCATCTGGGGATTCATTCATACCGGGGGATTTTTAATTGGGCAAACGCGCTCCACATCCGAAGCGCCTGAAGCCCCCGAACTCGCAGCCAGCCTGATGGTTTCCTTTGGGAATGCAGGTGTAACGCTGGGTTCATTACTGGGTGGTTTTATTATAATAAACTACGGTATTCAACAGGTGATCTGGATCAGTATCGTCCTGTTTGCTGTAGCCTTTGGATTAACTTTTGTACATGTGAAGAAAACGCAGGAAGCAGAAGAGGTTGCAGAAGAAGAAGTGGCGTTGGAAAGAGAACCTGTTTTTGAACTTGCAGAGGACTAGGTGAATGATGTTCCGTGAAGGCCTGCAAAGGTTTTCACGGAACTATCATTAGTTTAATTCTTAACAGGCCATTTGGAATAATACCCCACCGCTTTATACTCCCCTTTCACCTTCCCGAACACAAACCCAAAATAACTTTCCGCATTTGTATTTTTCTCAGGGAACTGCGTATACACTTCAAACAGCTTACTATCTTTATCTGCCATCTGCCGCAGCTGCTGATAATATGCTTCCTGGTTATTCGTATCCACCTCCGCTATATTATCATCCCCCGCTTTGGGTAATAACCTCCTCACATCTGCATTGAAAATATGATTATAGCCCGAATGAAAATCCCTCGCACTCAATTCTCCCCCTTTCACATCATCCTTAGATGTTGGCAAAGGAAAATTCACCTTACTTTTCACTTGCTCTTCGTCATTCTGCTCTACAGCTGTTTTAAAACTGCCGAAAGCCGTCTTGAACAACTGCTCATCTGTACTTACAGACGTTTTAGCTCCGCTGCCAGGCATCTGGGCCAATGTATCTTCTGTTGCAGGAATAGAAGTAGAAGAAGCTTGTTTTGAGTTATTGTTGTTACAGGCAAGAACGCCGAGGCATAAACAACTAAACAGGAATTTACGTGGATAGATCATAAAACAAAGGTTTTGATCCTATCAAAGAACAATTAACATGCCGTCTTACACTTTCTTCAGCTTCAGTTTCAACACGCCCGCCGCCTTTGTATATCCCCCTTCTGCCCCATCCACAAAATGAATATGATCATCTTTCAGGTCACGCACATAACAGGACATCACAGATTCCTTACTAACGTAAAGCGCATACTTGATCTCTCCCGCTTCCTCCAATGCATTCAACGCCTCCTGCAAAAGCAAACGCTGCTGCTCTGTTCCCGTGATCACCGTATTGATCTTACCATCCACCACCAATGTATCAGACATCTCCACCAAACGGTTCAGATAATTCTTTCCGTTTTTTGTCTTAAAGTAAATGAATCCCAGTAATGCTGTGAACCAATCCTGTATCAGTTTAAACATCTTCATATTGCCGGACTTCAAACGCATTTCAAGTTTGATAGCAGCATATGTACTTTTCAGTTTAAGTTTTGAAACAGAGATAGGTTGCCTCTTCTGCGGCGTACCATAGATCTCATCAATAGCAGAGATCACCTTTTTATAGGCAGTGGATTGTTTAGCCCCCTCCGCAGCAATAGCCAGTAAGGTCACCACCTCAAAATTGATCTCCGGTGGTTTGATCTTATCCCACCTGCACATCATTCCGGTAAGGTCCAGCTCATGATCAGGAGCGCCCAGTTCAGCCAGCAGGTAATCTTCTCCCTTGATCACTTTCTCCGCATAGTTCAATCCATCTCCCAATATAATCGGAATAGAAAAATTACCTGAACTGCTGAATTTAGTGACCTTCAATTCATGCCCCTGTGCATAGATCTCTTTAACCGGTACTGTACCTGCACGCAATTCAAGATTAAAATCCTGCTGCATATTTTTCCTGTACAACTGTAATGCACGCATGGCGGTATCCACAACAGCAGGCGGCACAATGAAAGTAGCCCCGTCACCTCCAAAGAAAAAGGGGATCGTGATATTTGCTTTATAGCTGATGTTCAGCACCGCCACAATACTGCCGGTGGCAATCAGGTTCACGGTTTCATGCAAACCACCTTGTACGGCTGCAGTAGAACTTTTAATATCCGTGATGATCACGTGCCAATCCTCCGGAACATTATAGAATAAATGATCCTCCGTTAAAAGATCGCTGAGCGCAATACGGTTTACCGGTAAACGGGAATAAAATTGTGCGTTATTTTCTGACATGCACCCGAAATTTAAGATAAATTACGGACAGCCGGCAGATTACTTATGCCGCTTTATAAGGATTCCCAACTCCCCCATCCAGCAACTGCTTCAAACTCCCCAGGTAATGCGCCCAGCCACCTTCGCAGTATTTAAAACATTCAACTTCCTGCGTTAACCCTTCATGTGTCATCACCAGGCTGGAAGGACCGATCTCCCAGAATACCTTCATCCCTATCCATTCCTTTTTATCTTCCACATCCGGCACATCTATATAAAAATCAACACATTCCCAGGTCACCTTGCTGTTGGGAACCATCGCAGCAACGCGCATCTTAATAAGATTACGCCCTTTAAAACGTACCGTAAATTCATCATTCACCTTAGCGGCAGTGCCTGAATAATCTTCAGACCACCATTCCTGAATACCGGTTGTAATGGCAGAAAAAACCACGTCCGGCGTAACGCTGACAGCCATGCTGTTCTTATAATCTGTAGCAACCATAAAATGATATTTTTATACGAAATTAATGGCTGCCATTGTAACTGACGGGGTGTTGATAAGACAATACAACGGGGACATTTGGCCAGAATTATACCCTAACTTTGTTTCAAATTCATAGTATGAGATCAGTAACCATCCTCATTCCGGAAGCACAGGATAATCTAAGCAGCGTAATAGGACCTTATAAGTTCTTTATTAAAGCCAATGCCTTCTATAAGAAGGAAGTTTTCCGTGTACAACTCGCCGGTGTTACAGACCAGGTAGATCTCTACGATGGCGCATTTTCCATCCGGCCGCATACACACATCCGCAATATCAAACAGACGGACCTGATCATCATACCCGCCATGTCCCACGACAATATCCCCAGCGTACTGGCAAAGAACAAAGAAGCCATCGACTGGATCCGCCAGCAATATAAACTAGGCGCAGAAGTAGCCAGCATTTGCACCGGTGCATTCCTGCTGGCCTCCACAGGATTACTGGAAGGCAGGATCTGCTCCACCCACTGGAATGTAGCCGCCAAATTTTCGGAATTATTCCCTGGCGTAGATCTGCAAACAGATAAACTGATCACAGATGAGCAGGGAATTTACACCAATGGTGGCGCCTATTCTTTCCTCAATCTCATGTTATACCTCGTAGAGAAGTATTACGACAGGCCAACCGCCATCTTCTGCTCAAAGGTATTCCAGGTGGATATAGACCGCAGCAGCCAGTCTCCCTTCACTATTTTCAACGGCCAGAAAGATCATTCGGACGAAGAGATCAGGAAAGCACAGGCCTACCTGGAAAGCAATCTCTCAGAAAAGATCTCCATGGATGAACTGGCCACCAGCCTTTCTATCAGCAGGCGTAATTTCGATCGCCGTTTTATCAAAGCAACCGGCAATACGCCCATAGAATATCAGCAAAGGGTGAAAATAGAGATCGCCAAAAAATCACTGGAATCCGGCCGGAAAACCATCAATGAAGTAATGTATGATGTTGGGTATGTAGATATCAAAACCTTCCGCGATCTCTTCAAAAAGATCACCGGATTATCTCCGCTGGATTACAGGAACAGGTATAACAAAGATGCGGCTGTTAGCGAGAATTATTGAGATGAGTAGCGATGAGCATGGAAACAAAAGAACCAATACCCGCCACCGTACGGATCAGGTTAAAAAAGTCCCATCGCTGTAAGATAGCCCGCCAGTTTTCAGGTGGCGTATCAGGTGTCCAGGTCCTCATGATCTGGTTGATGGGCACATTGCCGAACCGCGTTACCAGTAAAGCCGTCAATGCCAGCAGGGCTGCAAGGATTGCAAAATTCTTATCTTTCCGGAACAACCAGGCATATATCAATGGCGTTATAATAGAGAGTCCCATTAAAGTTTGTACCGTAACCCCATTATGATTCATTAATTGTACACGAAAGATGAGGTGTACGTTGACGGGTACTTCATAAAAGGCAGGGACTAGATTAACAGCACCATAAAAGAAACAGCCTGCAAGAAGACCTGTAGCAATTAATGCGATAAACTGTGTAAAGATTTTCATGAAAATAACTCTAGTTGGTCTCGGTCTGGGTAGTCTGTTGCATGATACGTCAATTCCTCCAGTTCACTTTCATCTTCCAGATAGGATATAAAATGTATGTTCAGGTTGATGATGTTCTCGTAGGGGAGACATAAACTATGTCCTTTAATCTTTTTTTGCTCATCTGGTTCATTGATCATTCGTGGATTGCCATCTTCCCCTGTCACATGTGTCTTAAAATCCCTTTTTATGACGTTTTTAAGATAGATCTGGTTCAGCACTTCACCTTCACAATCAAAATCCACCAGGAAACCAGAATAGATCATCGTACCTTCTTTTACATTCACCAGGGCATCCACAAAGATCACATCAAAATCATCCCCTTCCGGTTTGTACCTGTTGAAATAATAATACCACCTGTTATATAACCTGAAAAGTTCGTACTTTGAATGAAGAGAAAACTTAACCACCAGCCACCGTAATCCACGACCTAATACAATGGAGCAGACCAACAGCACCAGGTTATAGAAAGCAAAACCCGTCAACAACGATTTAAAGGCAGCATTGGAAACCTTCGTATCAAAGGATTTAAGATCACCACCGGAAATTAAAGCGAGTATATCAAAGCGGATCTCTTTTGAAATGAATATAACGGCGATAGAATGTATCAATAAGGAGAAAACAGCGGAAGCCATTAAACCTTCTAATAAGGTGAATTTGGGACCGGCTTTAGGAAATCTGCCGAACGAATAAGAAAGGTATAAAGCAAGTGGGGGGATGAGCAGAATGAAGATCAGTACTGCACTCAGGGCAACATTCATGGATATAGCGTTTCAGTAAACTCCTAAGAGTTAATTCTGATATTAATTTTTCTCCCGGCATCAATGGCAACAGAGATGTTCCTTCCGGAAACGCCGGATTTCCCCTCACTGGCTACGATCGCCTTTGCAATAGCATCAGATATCTGGGTATTCCTCAGTACGATTCTACCCTTTTTTGAAATTTTCACATTTGACATATCATAAAGTTAAAGAAATAATTGGAAAATATTGATCCTGCACTTAAGTAATTTTAACCAATCTCCTTCACCACTACATTCCCCATCACATCAAACGCCTCCACCTTACGCGCCTTCTTCTTCGTCACATATTCCCATACTTCCTTTTTCTTATTAAACGTGGCCAGCTCCCCATCTACCTTTACTTCCTTCACACTGTGATCATTCCGCATCTTCACCGTCACCACTTTATCGGAAACACTCACCTCACTGATCGCTGCCCCATGAAAAGCATCCACAAAAGCAACATTGTAGGCAGACTGACCAGGATTGGCCCGTTTTTGGTACTGAGCTTTCTTTACAGGATCTGCAATAGCAGCCTTGGCAAAAGCGTTAGCTTTGGCAAAACGCTCCTGATTAGCCACCTGTGTAGGTGTTTTAGGGGGATAAGGTTTCGGCACCTTACACATGATCGTTTTCCCGTTCCTTTGCCGGAACACCACTTCCTTGCCGAATTTGCCCTGGGCACCCTTCATGATTATATTATCTATTATAGCCATAACCCGAAGATAAGAAATAAATCTGACATAGGCTTCACATAGGCTCAAAATAGGAGATGCAAAGCTTTATCGTTATATTTAGGATATGTTGCGACTAGAAAGATCCAGATATCTGGGTACTAATGTTCACAGCTTTAGTACCGGGGGACTCACCATCAGTGAAACCATCTACCATCAAAAGGTATTTGAGGGCTGGCATTGTCACGAGAACCACCATATCACCCTGATCCTGAAAGGTGGCAACAGGGAGCAAAGGAAACAAGAGGAGATCACTGCCAGTCCGGGCGCTATATTACGCTATAATGAAGGCGAACTGCACCGGAATATGCATACCCAACATCCCTCCCGGAACATCAATCTTGAAATTGAAGATGCCTTCCTCTCCCGTTTTCAGCTCAATTTCTCCCATTTACAACACTCTCCGGACCTCAAACTATCCCTCTTAAAAATATACCAGGAAAGCAAAATTGCAGGCCCTTCCAGTCAAACCTCCATTGAAGCCATGCTCCTGCACCTTTTCAGCAATAAAGGCTCCAAAAACAGGCCACCCTGGATAGATCAGTTACGGAACCTGCTCCACGACCGGTGGAATGAATCCCTCTCCCTGCAGGAGTTATCCACCCTTATCGACATCCACCCGGTAACCATCTCCAAATACTTCCCCCGTTATTTTTCCTGTACCCTGGGTGAATACATGCGCAAACTGAGAGTAGAAAAAGCCGTAGACCTCATGAAAGAAGAACAGATGTCCCTTACAGAACTGGCCTATCATTGCGGTTTCTTCGATCAAAGCCATTTCATCAGGGCATTCAAAACCTGCACCGGCTTTCGGCCCAAAGAATATCAGCAGTTGTAAAGGCTAATTACGTACAATTTTATACGTTTTAACTGACGCACCTTTACTGCTATGAAAACAACCGCCATTCTCCTTATTTTCATATTAAATGCTGGCCTTGCCAAAGCCCAGATCATTGAAAAAACAGCTGCGCTGATCAAAGAACATTATGTGTTTGAAGAAAAAGGTGCAAAGATTGCCGCACACCTCCTGGCACAAAACAAAGCAGGCGCCTTCCGCAATGCCACTACTCCAAAAGTTTTAGATTCCATGGTCACTAAAACGCTGAGGGAATATAGCCATGACGGGCATCTCTTTTTCAGTTATGATCCTGAAACCGCCGCCAATACAGGTAAAAAAGAAGAAGGAGACAGCGAAGATCTGTTCTATTATGGCCCAAAAGCCGTTGAAAATAATTACGGATTCCGCGAAGTAAAAATATTAGATGGCAACATCGGTTACATCAAACTCTCCGAGATCAACATCTCTGAAAAAAGCCTGCCTGTACTATATGCCGCCATGCGCTTTGTAGCCAACACAAAAGCATTGATCATCGATCTTCAGTTTAATGGTGGTGGTGGCAGTAGTATCGGTTCCGTTTTTGAAAGTTATTTCCTGCCGAAGAATACGCCCCTACTGGAATTCAAAAGCAGAACAGGGGGCATTGAAGCAGATAAAACAGTACCCTGGCTTACAGAAGAAAAATATACAAAGCCCGTATATATCATGGTGAACAACAGAACAGCATCTGCTGCAGAAGCCTTCGCTTATGTATTGCAAGCGCACAAAAGAGCCATCGTAATAGGTCAGACTTCTGCAGGAGCCGCTAATATGAATACCTTCTACCCGGTGAACGATGAATACTTTGTATCCATCTCTACAGCAGCCCCCACATTACCTGGTACAGATCAATCATGGGAACAGAAAGGCATACAACCTGATCATGTTACAAAGCCGGGAGAAGAGATTAAATTTATTAAAGCACAAATACACTAGGCCCTCTTATAACAAAGCAACATAACTCCTAACGCAACAGGCTCGGACTTCACCAGTTTGAGCCCTTTCGCCTGCATCTCTTCCCTGAAAAAACGTTTACCTGTACCCATGATCACAGGGTGCACCAGGAAACGGAATTCATCCACCAGGTTTGCTTTCGCCAAAGCTTCTACCAAAGTAGCACTTCCCTCTATCTGAATCTCCCCACCCTCCTGCTCTTTCAATTTCGTGATGGCAGCCACCAGGTCTCCATTGATGATCGTTGAATTCTCCCAATCCGCTTTTTTCAGGGAAGAAGAAACCACGTACTTCGGCATGCTGTTCAACTTAGCCGCAACACCCATTTCGTTGTTCTTTAGATTAGGCCAGTAAGAAGAAAGCATTTCATAAGTAATACGCCCCAGGAGTAAGGCATCGCTGCCAAGAATACTTCCCTGGATATATTTTTGGCGTTCCAGGCTGTCAAAAGGATTAAACCATTCATGCATGGAATTTGCATCGAAGATACCGTCTAGCGTTACCCACGCTGATACTACGATTGTACTCATTGTTTTAATTTTCTACAAAGTAACAGCAGCCTGCAACCGTGGAATTGAACAAACCCGACAAATTACCGGTAAGGAGCAGATTGCTTTAAATAATCAGTGGGAGAAGTATGGGTGAACTTCTGGAAGTCGCGGATCAGATGGCTTTGATCTGCATAGCCATACTGATAGGCCACTGCCGTTAGCCGGGAGAATTGATGGTTATTGATCTGGTTAAAGGCAGCATTGAACTGGCAGATCTTACTGAATAATTTAGGGGGAATTCCTACATGGGACTCAAACAATCGCTGAAAAGTACGCTCCGTAACATGCAGTTCGTTCTGGAGATCTTTCAAAGGAACCAATCCATTACTTCTTCTGATAGTATCTGTAGCAAACAGCACCGCCCTATTCGTATAGATAGGCTCCACCAGCTTTTTTACATAACTGTCCAGCAACTGCAAACGTGCAGGCAAAGAAGGTGTTTCCGCCAGTTGTTCCTGCAATCGCATGCCCCTGGCAGGTTGTGTAAGAGACAGATCGATATGGATATCCGTAAGTTCTTTCGCATCAAAGCCAAACAATGTTTTTAAAGTATGCGGATAGAAGAAATAAGCGATCATCATGAAACGCCCTCTCAGGTAAAACTCAGCAGGCTGAACACATTGCCCGTACAAATAAAGATTCTCCCCATTCAGCGTGATAATACTCGGATACCCATTGGCAATCAGTGGCAACGCTACATCACAATACGGATCGAAGTTCTCGATCACCAGGATATTGCTGACATAAGCGGCAACAGAAGGATCCGGCTGTATGGACTGCGTTTTCATTACCTAAATTTAAGGTAAATTTGATTTCCCCATGAAAACAGCCTGCTCACTCCCCTTCCCTCCAATCCTCACTCAATCCCCCCAACAAAGGATGATACATCTCATCCCCCGCATGCTGTGTAAACTCCACATTCAACCGCTCCACTCCCAACACCTCCACACAACAAGCAATCAACGCCTCTGCCAAAGCAGCCCTCGTCTCCGCAGTCCTGCCACGACGAACATCACACATCAGCAAAGCTCCAGGAACAGGCTCCTCAGCAGAACAACGCCAAACTGCCCCTTCCCCCAATTCCCTGATCGTAACAGTAACCCTCTTCACGTCCGCTTGCATGATAGCAGCATAAATATCCCCCATCCGTTTAGCCAGCAATTGTTTGGTGGCAACAGGATAATGATCGTTCACATCTAATTGTAAATACGGCATACCATAAAGATACCGATTTTACGGCCGCGAGTAAGTCACGATATCTATCCCCACCCCATTAGGGTCCTGTATTGCAAAGTGACGATCCCCCCATGGCTCATCCCTGATATCAATTTTGATATCCACCTTTTTATCCTTCAGTTTTTTATACATCTCGTTCACGTTATCCACTTCAATCGTAAGGTATACCCCTTTCCCCGCAAAGGCTGTTTTGAACAACGGCTGCTGAGAAGCATGTTCCGGCAGCAGGAAACTAATCTCCGCCTGCTTATTCGGCGTATGGAGTAAAAGATAAAAATCGTTTTCAAAGGTCACGCCAAACCCTAATACTTCCGTATAGAACTTTTTACTTTCTGCGATCTTAGACGTGATGATCCCTGCATTCAGTTTCATTTGTGCAAACAGGTTAATGGTGAGAAAAGAAAATGTCAGCAATAAGAGTAATCGTTTCATAAGGCAAAGTTACCCCCGGCCTACACGCAAACATTGTAAAAATCGGACAACTTACTTTGGAAAGACCTTACCGGGTGTAAGGCCATAGAGACTTTTAAATTCTTTGATAAAATGCGCCTGATCATAATACCCCGCATCCAGGTAATGCTTGGGCGACTGCAACGTTTTCTGAAAACGCACGATCCGGGAAAACTCCTTCGGCGTATCGCCGATATAGAACTCAAACAACCGTCGCAATTGGCGAACACCGATCCCCTGCGGCAGATCTTTCTCTACACTCACAGTGCCAGCCTGCGCCAGGATCAAAGAAACAGATTCATACAACCGGTTATCCGCATCAAAAGTAGTTTGAGAAATATGGCGAAGGAAATGAGCATCCAGCATAGCCGGAGAAAAATCCCCTTCAGCAAAAGCCCCGCTTAAAAACCCCGCCAAAGCAGGCACCACCTCATCCAACATCAACGCCTGGTTACTCAATTCAGCCGCATTGATCTTATACAACTGCGGAAACATACTCGGAAAAAACCTTACTCCCACATAGTTGAAAGACGGCGCCAGCGCATACTCCACAAATGAATTAGAGAACCCCATTACATAACTCCGCTCCGGTTGCGCCAGCTCGAAATAGATGTCCATACAGCCATCCGCCACCACCCTGTAATGAAAAGGCTCCGTTAAAGGATACCTGGTCTTAAGCTGCCAGTAGCAATAGATATAGTCCTGCAACCTGGGATCCGGCAGGAATTCCTGGTACGCAACACCTTCAGCAGGATGTGAAAAACCAGGCTGAACAGGCGCATAAAGAGATCGTATATCCGGTAGCGTTTTCAGACTTTCAAGTTACTTATTTATGGACTTTTGATAAAATTTTACTAATTTATACCTGCCAAATATGGCATTCCCGCTGGCAGCGTGGCTTGGTTATAGAATACTGACGACAACTGATCACACTTGTGTTTATCCTGGAATCCCCGCTAGTGGCCCTATTTCCCGCATTACACCTCCGTTCCTGGCTCACGTTTTTTGTGCTGCCTCTTTCGTATTCCTAACCATTTTTCTAAGCAATGGCATCAACAATTGTACATGCAGAACCGGTACTTACCGTACAAAATGTAGGAGACACCATTAAATACTGGCAGGAAGTATTCGGCTTCCCCGACAAATGGATGTGGGGAGACCCGCCTACCCATGGCGCAGTGTCCTGGCATGGCACACAGATCCAATTCTCTCACGATCCCGCACTGGCAGCAGCTTCCAGGGGCAATGCCATCTTTATCCGGGTAAGGCAGCTGGAAAACCTCTACGACTTCCACCGGGAAAAAGGAGCAGAAATTGTAACCCCGCTTGAAAACAAACCTTGGGGCATGGCAGGATACACCGTCCGCGACCTCAATGGTTACTATATAGATTTTGGCGGCCAAACCGTTATCGTGCGCGAGAAAAGCAAGGAAAGCCTCCCCCCGGACATACGGATCATTGAAAGGATCCCCACCCCGGAAGAGTTCGGACGTTTAGCCATTTCAGTTGGATGGGCAAATGCAGAGAAAGATACCATTAACAAATTCACAGCCATGCTGGCCCCCGTGGCACATGCTGTAGTGGCTGAAGACAGCGCAACCGGAGAAGCAGTAGGATGCGCATTGTTAATAGGAGACAAAGTCACTTTCTATTATGTAAAAGATGTAATGGTTCATCCGGACTGGCAAGGCAAACGCATCGGCACCGCCATGATGAAAACACTGATTGATTTAGTGGACGATGATGTGATGGTTACACTCATCTCCGGAGAAAACCTCGCCCCCTTTTACCAGCAGTTTGATTTTATTCCGACCTTTGGCATGATCCGCTTTAAAAGGATCGCGGATGAAAAATAGAACGATCACCATCGAAGCCTACTCAGAACAATGGCCACTCGCCTTCCGGGAACTACAGGCCATCTTTAACCAACACCTGGAACACCTCATCAGCAGCATTGAACATGTTGGCAGTACAGCCGTACCCGGTCTTGCCGCAAAACCCATCATCGATATAGATATCATCATTAAAGATAAAAGCCGGTTTGAAGAGATCACCGCCATTTTAAAAACATTGGGATACACCCATGAAGGAGATAGAGGTATCCCTGGAAGAGAAGCCTTCTCAGGCCCTTTGCAGCCCAAACACCATTTATACGTTTGCCTGGAAGATAGCATCAGCCTGAAAAATCACCTGCTCTTACGTAACTACCTCCGCTCCCATCCGGAGAAAGCAAGAGAATATGGAGAACTTAAAAAACAACTGGCAGAAAAGTATCCGGATAACATTGATCTGTATGTAGAAAACAAAACGGCTTTCATCACTGATATCCTGAAAGAAACAGGATTAGATGCTGATAAATTACAGGACATCACCACACAGAATAAAGCCCTTAAAAAACAACACGGCTCGATTTCCTGAAAGCAGTAGGACTGATGCCCTTGTTTTTCCTGAAGAACTTATTCAGGTGACTTTCATCCGTAAACCCAAGCTCCGTCACAATCTCGCCCATGCGTTTATCACTGTGCTGCAAGCGGTGTTCTATCATTTTTATCCGGTAGTTAGTGATGTACTGCTGCATGGTTTCATTCGTCTGCCGCTTGAAATACCGCCCGAGATAAGATTCAGACACACCAAATTCTTTACTGATCACATCCGTTCTGATCTTCTCCGGATAATAGATATTGTTTTGAATATAGGTAAGGATATCCAATGCCTTTTCATCTGTTTGTTCGCCTACCAGCTCCGGTAAGAGCCTTGCAATATTACGCGCCACCACTACGATCAGGGTATTCACCAGGTGTTGGATCAATTCCCTGTTATAACAGTCCTTGTTCACATATTCCCTGATCACCGCTTCTATCAAAGGATGCACCAGGCGCTTATCCACCTGGTTCTTCAATATACAGCCCGGCTGATGGTTGGCATTCTGTAATATAAATTCCAGCCGTTGAACATTATCTGTATGAATACTGTTCGACTGAATATAGATATTGGAAAAGCGTAAAAAGAAAAAGGAAGTAGTAGTTTCAATCTGAAAGGAATGACAGTCTTCCGGTGTGATCAGGAACATATGCCCTTCATGATAGCGGGATGTGTTATTATTGATACACTGTGTACCCGTTCCCGAAAGGATGTATACCAGCTCAAAGAAGTTATGTACGTGTGCGGATTTACTGCATAAATCCTGCGTTTCAATCACTTCTACCGAAAATGGTTCATGCAGATTTTCCCGTTTCATGCTGCAAATATACCTAATTATGGAAAACATCTACCACTGAAATAAGAATAACAGGTATAAATTTGCTATATGAAAGCGATAGTATTAAGCGCCCCCGGAAGCGCAGAACAACTCCGGCTTACAGAACTTCCCACACCTGCAGCTCAGGAAGGAGAAGTTATAGTACAGGTAAAAGCCCTCAGCATCAATCCTGTTGATATAAAAACAAGGAACGGCAAAGGCATGACAGGAAGGTTAAAAGACGAAAACCCCATCATCCTCGGCTGGGATATTTCAGGTATCGTTACAGCTGTAGGAGCAAATGTCACTGCTTTTAAAGAAGGTGATGCCGTTTTCGGAATGGTCAATTTCCCCGGTCATGGTAAAGCCTATGCAGAATATGTGGCAGCACCCGCAGCACATCTTGCTTTAAAACCGGATAATATTACCCACGAAGAAGCAGCTGCAGCAACCCTTGCAGCCCTCACTGCCTGGCAGGCATTAGTAACACACGCCGCCATCAAGTCTGGCGATAAAATGTTAGTACACGCAGCAGCTGGTGGCGTTGGCCATTATGCCGTACAGATAGCAAAATACCTGGGCGCACATGTAACCGGCACCTCTTCCGCTGCCAACAAAGAATTCGTATTAGGACTCGGTGCAGATGCACACATTGATTATAAAAGCCAGCGTTTTGAAGAAGTGACCGGAGGACTGGATTTTGTACTGGATGCATTTGGCGGAGACATGATAGAGCGTTCTCTTGAAGTGATCAGGCCAGGCGGCTCTTTGATCACCTTACCCACCGGAGCCGTGGAAGGCCTCACTGAAAAGTCCGCC
Organism: Chitinophaga sp. SYP-B3965; assembly: GCF_009647655.1. Lineage (GTDB taxonomy): Bacteria > Bacteroidota > Bacteroidia > Chitinophagales > Chitinophagaceae > Chitinophaga. Next base: position 2,686,534 of record NZ_WJFD01000001.1, read on the forward strand.
GCAAAAGGAATTAATGGTTATCATTTCATGGTATCCTCTAACGGAAAAGATATGGCCATACTAGCGGACCTTTTGCAGAAAGGGATCATTAAATCGCATGTATCACAGGTATTCCCTTTGGCCGAAATAGCTAAAGCACACGAACAGGTAGAAACAGGAAGAACAGTAGGAAAAGTAATTGTAAGACCATAACCATTAAAAAGAGGAACCGGGTTTAAAAGCCCGGTTCCTCTGATATTATTTCTTCGTCACTTTAAAATCCTCAAATACCACCTCAAACTTTTCCTTCCCCGGCGCCGCAGCCACAGGCCCGATCTGCGCTTTCACACCCGGTGGAAAATAAGCCAACCGCAACATCTTAAAGTCCTTATTATCAAAAGAATATTCGATCTGCACATAGTCTCCTTTACGCAGCAACTTCAACCACATGCTTTTCGGACTATCATGTCTTGGTACTACAGACCAGTCAGACACTTCCCTCGTTACCACTGCACTCACATTCTGCACCCCATCTACATATTCGATCCCCGTTTTGATCCAGTTCTTCGCATCAATGCGGATCATTAATCCTGCCTGGTGGAACAGCTCTTTATAAGCCCCTGTGATCTTCACCGTCGCTTCAAAGTCCCCTTCCTGCTCCTGGTAATAGAACGGTCCATTATCCCGTTTAAAACCATAGTGCGTCACCTGCCAGTAATCTGTGCCAGGATCTACCGTCACAGCCAGTTTGTGCTCATCCACCTTTGTCCATTTCTTCGGTTCATTAAACCATTTCATCGTTTGCGCTTTCAAACCGTTTGATAATAATACACACGTTGCAATAACCAGCAGTTGTTTCATTGATATCGTTATTTAGAATTAGACCAGATCTCTTTTATCGTTTCTTCCAGGTTCATGCCATCCGGAACAGCAGCAGAGCGTGTATTCGCACGATTCTTCACCATAGATTTACCTCTTCCCAAAGATACGATCCGGCTCACCGGCATTTGCAAATGCGCGCTGCTGTCATGCGTTTTGATCCATTGAAACGCATACCGCAACCAATCCTGCCGGTACTTTTCCGGTTGCAGGTAAAACCAGCTGATCTCATCATATCCCCAGATATAATGGGAAGCCGTATCTGCTACACCCGGATTCCTGCTGATACCAAAATTATCCAGCTCTACCAGGAAAGGTAAGGAAGGAGAAGACCAGCCACTGGGTGTGATACAAGCTTTACTTCTTCCAAATAAAGCATCCAGGTAACCCATTTGCAGGATACCCTCCTGTGGTTTATCCACCACTTCTTTGATCCGTAAAGGGAAAGAATTAAAATCCAGCAGGCTTTTTCCATTCACCACCATACCACCGGAAGGAGTATGTGCATCCAGCAATACCCATTTATGACGGGTATGTTTCTTAGCATACTCTCTTACTTTCACAAGAAAAGCAGCCCATGCTTCCAGCTTAGGGTCTGCCATACCTATCAATGCAATCTGCCCGAGATGCAGGCCTTCGCACCCAATATTCATATAAGTACCAGCCAGGAACATAAACCAGTACTGCGTTTCTTTAGTGGTAATATCCGGCACACTGCTTCCCTTCCGCCAATGATCTACAAATTTCCCGTTGCCATTGAGCATGGCATCATAACGGAAATTCCGTTTTTCCACCTTATCGCCGAAAGTAGTGAACACCCAATCAGGAACAGGAATATCGTTCACCTGTTGCGTGATGCATTCAAACAAACATGCCTGGAAAACAACTTCAGGGTCCTGCTGTTGTACTTTCTTTATCAGCATTTCTGCCTGGTGCAGGTAATCTTTATTGGTTAACATAGATTCCTTCCCCCAGCGGTAAATAGCCCGCCCGATGAATTTAGCGCCGATGTTTTTGATCAGCCGGATATCATCTTCTTTATTGGGATAAGCAGCATCCACCGTATAGGGGTCTACCGCCAGAAATTCCGCCATGGTAACGGAATGCTCAAGGTAATTATCCAGCACTTCTTTGGAAATGCCTTTTTCGTTAAAGCCTTTTGTGGGTCGCTGGGCATAACTGGCCAACGTAGAAAAGACGATAAGCAGGAAGAACGTGGTTTGCCTGTTCAATAGCGTCATAGAATAGTGTGTTTTGAACAAGATACAGCTTACCGGGATTACATGTCCTGCTAAAATTTGTAAAGGGAATATTTAGCAAAATGAGACGCTATTTCTCCTTATTTTCAAATAAATATTAAAATTCCATGATTGCCGTCAGACCGTACATAGTTTATAGGATACATGCAACTCACTTAGATCAGACCCAGATCTTTCAGTTCTTTTTCAAGTATATGAAAACGGCGAACCTTGTCATACTCCTGGGGAATTAATTCATTCATTGAGATGCTGTGGCCAGGAGCATCCAGGTGATCGGCAACGACTATTTTAAAGGAAATTTCATCTCCCGCAGTTAACGGCCGCTTCTCAATCCATTTTAGCAATTCAGTACTATCTCTGATTCCACCACCGGTATCAATGAAAGCCTGGTCCTGACCATATGGCCTGTTATCCGCCTGTATGATAGTAGAAACACCATGTTGCGTGGTTTTATCAAAACCAACTGTACATACTACCTGACCATTCAGCGATATTTCCAGTGCAGTGTTCATCTATGTATTAAATTTGGCCGGATTCAGTTAGTTCCTGTTTGAGCCGCTCATACTCGCGGCGTTTATATTCCAGATCTTTCTCAGTTGGGCGGATCTCCCTGGTAGAGGCAGGCTCATCTGCTATTTTGTTTTCCGATATCTTAATATCCAGGATGTCTCCAATTGCCAGTTGCCTGTTGGGCCAGCTGTGCCGGTAATTCTTCTTACCGGAATACTGAAATGCATCAACCGATAGTGCTACATTATAACCAGAATCCGGATCATTTATTCCACTGACAATAGCGCACAGCATATATTGATCCTCGCTTACACCAGCTGTAGTAAGCTTCTCTCCGTTTAGCCATATTTCAAAAAAGAGTGCCATAGTAGAAATATAGGTTATTTAACCCAATTCCTTCACCCTGAACTTCACAATCTTTGTGATCAACGCTAAAGGCATCGGCTTATCATAAGGAAACTGCAGCGTACCCTTTCCACTTTTATAAGGCGTAAAGTCTTTCGCAAATGCCTCATTGCCAGTAGGCGCACCAAAAAAACCGATGTGCTTCTTAAACGCTGCAAAGTGAATAAGGTTCTTCCCATGCAACATGAAAGTAGGCATATCATACTTGATGGTTTCCTCCACCGCAGGGGCCGTCTTTTTAACGACGGCCCGTATTGCCTCCAGCATATCCTGGATCTCTTTAGGAAATCCTGCGATGTACGCATTCATGTCAATCGCTTTCATTTATAACGATTTAGAAGTCTTCTTCAGGAAAGTAGCTAACTGTTTATAGTTAACCTCCTGTCCTTCAACGATCGAAGCCGTCTTCCTGTCCGGAGCGGACATTGATTTCAAGTATCCCTTGATCTCCTCCAGTTCGGTAGCATTAAAGAACATGAAAGATATTTTATCCTTCGCAGCATGAATAACCGCCGCATAATGCCCGTTCTTCAGGTAATGCGGTTTACCATATTGCAAACGCTCTTCTGCTTCAGGAATGGTTTCTTTTACCATCTTCCTGAGTGCCTCGCAGACCTTGATCTGCCAGGGTTGTAATTTTTTGATGTAGTCTGTTACTTCCTGGTTCATACTACAAACATACCCCGGTATTTCAACAAAGGAATAGGGCAATTGCGACAATTACAGGGGATAAATACGTCAATTTTCAGCAGTATATTTGTTATATGAAGAACACCGCAGAACAATTCATCACTGCAGTAAAGAAACTCAGCTCCCCCGCTGAACAGAAAAAACTCCTGCGTTATTTTAAAACAAATGAAGGAGATGTATTCATAGGTGTTCCCATGGGAAAACTATTCGCCCTCGCAAAAGAACATATAGACATGCCCGTGAGTGAACTGGAAAAGCTATTGGAAAACCCCATCCACGAAGTAAGGGCCGGCGCCCTCAGCATCATGGATAAAGACACCCGCCGCAACAAGATCCCAGAAAGCCGCCGCAAAGAACTATACGATCTCTACATGCGCCGCCACGACAGGATCAATAACTGGGACCTGGTAGACGTTAGCGCCATTTACGTAGTAGGAAGATACCTCCAGGATAAACCCAGAAAGGTCCTCTACAAAATGGCCCGCTCCAAAAACATGTGGGAACGCCGCACCGCCATTGTAGCTACCGCTTACTTCCTCAAAAACGGAGAAAGGGACGACACTTTCGCCATCGCAGAAATACTCGTAAAAGATAAAGAAGACCTCATTCATAAAGCAGCAGGCGGCTGGATCCGCCAGGCCGGAAAAGGAGATAAAGCCGCTTTACTGCAATTCCTGGATAAGTATGCCGCCACCATGCCCCGCACCATGTTACGCTATGCCATTGAACATCTGGATGTTAAGCAGAAGAAACATTATATGGAACTGAAAAAGGTAACATAACGAAGAATTTTGCCTATTTTTCTATTGAAACAACATCCTATGGCAAACTTAAACCTTAAGGCAAAGGAAGCAAATACCTATGATGCGATCGTGATCGGCTCCGGCATTAGTGGAGGATGGGCCGCCAAAGAACTCTGTGAAAAAGGACTGAAAGTGCTGATGCTGGAAAGAGGCAAACCATTAGAGCATATTAAAGATTACACCAACGCCATGAAAGCTCCATGGGAAATCCCCCACCGCGGCAGCCTAACAACCGGACAAAAAAGCACACACCCCTATCTTATCCGCGAACGCGTATACAGCGAATTCAACGAAAGCTATTGGATAAACGACGAAGAAAATCCCTACGCAGAAAAGAAACGTTTCGACTGGACGCGCCCTGACATTGTCGGCGGCCGTTCCATCATGTGGGGCCGCGGATCATTACGCCTCAGTGAAATGGACTTCGAAGCCAATGCAAAAGAAGGCATCGGCATAGACTGGCCCATCCGCTACCGCGATATCGCTCCCTGGTATGATTACGTAGAAACCTTCGCAGGTATCAGCGGACAAGCAGAAGGGCTCCCTCATCTCCCCGACGGCATATTCCAGCCACCGATGGAAATGAACTGTTTCGAAAAAGAAGTAAAGAGCAGGATCGAAGGAAAATTCCCGGGCCGCAAAATGACTATGTACCGCACAGCCAATCTCACCCAACCAATAGGCGACAGAGGCAAATGCCAGTACAGGGATCGTTGCAGCAGAGGTTGTCCTTTCGGCGCATATTTCAGCACACAATCTTCCACTTTACCCGCTGCCGTAAAAACCGGCAACCTCACCCTGCGCCCTGATTCCATCGTGAATTCAATTCTCTATGATGAAAACGCAGGCAAAGCCACGGGTGTAAAAGTGATAGATAAACATACCAAAGAAGAGATCGAATATTACGCAAAGATCATCTTCCTAAACGCATCCACTTTAGGCAGCACTTTCATCATGCTGAATTCCACCTCCAACCGTTTTCCCAAAGGATTGGGCAACGACAGTGAAGTGCTCGGCAAATACCTGATGGATCATCATTTCCATGCAGGCGCCAGTGGTATCTCAGAAGAATTTCAGGATAAATATTATTACGGCGGCCGCCCCGCTGGTTTCTATATCCCCCGCTTTAGGAACATCGGAGAAAGCAAAGAACGTTACCTCCGGGGTTTTGGCTACAGTGGCTATAGCAACAGAACTGGCTGGGCAAGAGGCATTGCAGAATTAGGCATAGGCCAGGCTTACAAAGATTACCTCACAGAACCAGGCCCATGGCAGATGGGTTTAATGGGTTTCGGAGAATGCCTCCCCTACGAAGAGAACCAGGTATACCTAAACCATGGTCAACAAGATGCATGGGGCCAACCTGTATTAGAATTCAACTGCGAGTTCAAAGAAAACGAAAAGCTCATGCGCAAAGACATGGACCAGGATGCAGCCACCATGTTAGAAGCCGCCGGCCTAAAGAACGTAACACCCTTCAACAGAGACTCTTATCCCGGTGGCGCGATCCACGAAATGGGCACCGCCAGAATGGGCTGCGATCCAAAGAATTCCATTCTCAACGAATGGAATCAGATCCACTCCGTACCAAACGTTTTCGTAACAGACGGCGCCTGCATGACATCATCAGCATGCCAGAATCCCTCTCTTACCTACATGGCCTTAACCGCCAGAGCAGCAGATTATGCAGTGAGGGAATTAAAGAGGATGAATTTACAGTAGGCTAAAAGGCCTATTTCTTGCTACGAGGGAAGGGGGTTATTTTTTTATACTAAAGAAATGCCTGCTACCGAGGAAAGAGTTTGTTTTTTACACTAAAGAAATGCCTGCTACCGAGGAAAGAGTTTGTTTTTTACACTAAAGAAATACCTGCTATCGAGGAAAGAGTTTATTTTTCATACTAAAGAACCACCTGCTACTGCGAGAAGGGGTTTATTTTTCATACTAAAGAAACACCTGCTACCGCAAGAAGGGGTTTATTTTTTACACTAAAAAAATGCCTGCTATTTTTTATATTAAAAAGAAAACCCTCTAAAAAAGAATCCCCCCTTAAAAAATAGAAAAACTCTGATCCTTGCTGCCGCAGGCCAATAAAACAACACAATAAAAAACCGGCAGATCAAAAATCCGCCGGTTTCTTTCTTTGCAAACAATGTTCTATCTAATCTATCAACGCCAACTCCTTCAGCTTAGCTACCGCCTCAATCAGCATAGCACCACTCAGCTGCGTAGACAGATCCGTAGTAGTAACAACACTCGTCCATTTGGGGCCATAAATAATGGATGGACGTGAAGTCCCCTGCAACCACAAGGTCTCTCCATTTAGTTTCAGGAAGTTGATAAACTTAGTTTTATCCGTACTGCTTAAATTTCCATCAGTGATCAGTAACAATAGATTCCGCACAAGGATACCTTTGAATAAACCACCATCTCCCCCACCTTCATCCTTCATAATATTCCCCTGTGTAAAATCACCCGTTAAAGCATTATTAGCAGTTTTAATCGCATCATTCAAATAGACAACCTCCCCAGTGATCTTATACAACTCAATCCCCGCACCAATAAAAACACCCTGGTTGTAAGTAAACTTCCAGTCTTTATTGGTACCCGTACCATCCAATCCATCCCAGACAAGCCCCGAAACAGGATCCACAAGATTCGCCTTCTGCCACTGATAACTCTTCTTAGCCCACTCAAGGTCCAAAGGATTCTGAGACACCTGGTACATGCGCGAAGCAATGATACAGGCCGGAGCATTAGCAGGTGTGTTCTTATTTTTACGTTCTTTATTCCAATAGAAACCACCACCCCACATATCATCCCATCCCCCTTTAATATCCGTCCAAAGCAGCTCTGCGGTAGTTTTAAATTTAACATCCCCGGTAGCTTCATATGCACGCAGACAGGATAACGCCATCCATTCCATATCATCATAGAAATGATTGATGTAAGTATTGCCGTTCTTAGCTTTCATACCATCCAGCAATTCATCCATCCGCGTTCTGATCTGCACATCGTTCTTGCGCAGGTAAGCATCCACGAGTACATCCATCACCTGCGCATTCCGCCAGTAATGAAAATCCGCTTTACCCGAATTATTCTCATTGTAATACTTCCCAGGCTGATTGTAGAAGTTAGCCAATAGCGAAGTATAAGAAGAATCAGCGATAGACGCCCATTTGAAAACATAGTTCGGTTTATTGGCACCCGGCCCCGGGCCATCATCCACAGGCTCTTTCAGACAGGAAGTAAAAGACACCGCCAACAAAACACTACACGATATTTTAAAAAATAAACCAGGCATAATGAAATTATTTTACGATTATTTCATGAGTATAATTCTTGTCCGCCTGGAAATATACGTTCACATCACAGTTCTTTGTATCCACAGCAGCTTTGAATTTATAGCAGTAGTTCCATTGGTCATTATTCGTGATCGTTCTTATTTCCCAGAAAGCAGCAGGCGTTGCATCCGTAGGACGGTTGTTATCTGCATTCGAACTACCTATCCATTCCTCACCAGCTACACCAGCAGCATTCTTCACATTGATCCGGAATTTATAACGTTCATCACGGCCCCAGGATTCCTGTTTGAAAGTGATCACTTTATTCTGGAATCCCCAGATGCTGTTGCCAGAATAAGTAAGGTCATACATGATCTTATTATCCGGCGCAAACCAAAGCCCCATACCAGTTATCTCCGTAACCGTTGCCGCAGCATTATTGAAATCAAGGCGAAGGCGGTAGACTTTCGTACCACCTGCTTGTGTGCTTTCGCCGTTCTCTTTCAATAATTCACCTTGCAGGTAGAAGGTATTTGGCGTGCCTGTTTTTCTGTCTACGAATTGATACTTACCATCTTTTAAAGAAGTATAGATCTCAAATACACCAGCGGTAACAGATTTCATCTTCATGGCATTTGCGAGTGTAGCACCCGCTTCTGTGGCAGCCCCTGTAAGGAATACATCCACCGGTATCTCTGCAAAACCATTCGGCCTTTCCACTTCAATGATCCGTGTTTCCTTTGCCAGCTGGATGTTGTATCCTTTGGAAGCGTTGACAGACCATTTCAGCTTACCTGTGCCCAATGCAGCAATACCTGCTTTACCGGCCATGCTGTTCAGGTCTTTATGAGATAGGGTGAGTTTATTTTGTATGCCACCACCATCAGAAGCAATCTTGGCAACAGGGTTCGTAAAATCCCCGCTCTCTTTATCGAATACTACTTCGTATAATACAAGGGAACCATCTTCCGCCCTGGCTTGTTCCCATTCAAAGCTAAGCGCAGCACTGGTAGCAGGTTGCAGTTTGGTGAATTTATTATTGACCGGCGCACTCAGTTTTTCCACCGGTTTGAGATTGATGTTCAATTTATAATCGTCCCTCTTACAAGCTGTAACCAGCAGTAGTAAAGCAATGAGATATCTTTTCATAACTAGTGTTTAAAGATTGATTGATTATTACCATCCTGTGTTCTGGCCAAGGTTTTTATTCTGATCCCGCTCGAAAGTAGGCACCGGCCACAGGTAATGTTTGGGATTTTCGAATTTTCTGTTTTCTACAATGATGTATCCGTTGGGATCTTTATTGAAAGCACCCGAGGTTACTTTAATACCTCTCACCGGTTTATTCAACACAGTCTCTGCAATTTTCAGGCGGCGGATATCAAATGCCCGTATACCTTCAAAGGCAAGCTCTGTTCTTCTCTCCCTCTGCACGATGGTCCGCAGCACCTCTTTGGAAGAACCCACGGGAAATTCTGTGGCACTGGCATCAGTGAATTTGGCACGGATGCGGAGTGCACGGATAGTATTGTTCCATACAGTGGCATCCAGTCCACCGAGTTCATTCACAGCTTCTGCATACATCAGTAATACATCTGCAAACCGGATCAAAGGAAGGTTCAGGGTGGAATTATAGTTAGCTGCTGTTACATCATAATGTTTCTGGAAATAATACCCCGTAGGCGATGCACCCTGATCATCCACGCTGTTAGTGGAAGGATTGGAACCGGGCAGGGTAAGTATGGTCTGTACTTTATTTTCGAAATCCGTGATCGTAGAACCATGATGCAGGATGGTCAGTTCAAAGCGGGGATCTCTGTTCACATAAGGATCATTCTCGTTGAAACCGGAACCGGCTTCTTTGATGCCTTTCCCATTCAACATGATGTAATCATCTACCAGGTCCTGCGTGGGCACCAGTGTACTTCTCAGCAGGGCTACCGTTTGCGGAAGGAAACTCCGCTGTGTACCGAAAGTTCTGCCACCACCATATTGCAGATCGAGGATCACCTCGCTGTTAAATTCACCCGCTACTTTAAACAGGTTGGCATAGTCAGCTACTAAGCTGTAGGTACCATTGGCTGGGGAATTGATCAACAATTCACATTCCTTTTTCACTTCTTCCCATTCTCCGTTATACAACCGTACCCTGGCGCTCAAAGCAATGGCAGCACCTTTGGTGATACGGCCCCTGTCCTTTTCAGCATATTGCACATTGGTTGGAAGGTCTGTACGCAGTTCAGACAACTCTTTCAGGATGAAAGCGATGATCGTAGCTTTTGGCGTACGGGCAATCGTTTTGGATTCATCGATAGAGATGAGGTTCGTAAAGAAAGGTACATCCCCAAACCAGGTGGTCATTTCAAAATAAGAATACGCACGGATGAAACGAGCTTCTGCTATGATGCGTTTTTTCAACGTCTCATCCATAGATGGCACCTTGTCGATACTTAGTATCACCAGGTTGCATTTACGGATACAGGCATAGCGGTAAGACCATTCACTTCTCACTCTGGCATTGGCAGGATCATAACTACCTGCCGCCACCAGGGATACCCCATTGAAGCCCGTACCGGAAACAAATCCGTTATCGCTCAGCGCCTCATTACCGAAATAGTAAAAGTCGTTGGACATGTTTTCGTAACAACTCGTCAACGCATCCAGCGCATCCTGGGCATCACGCCAGTAAGCTTCTTCCGTGAACTCACGCGTGTTAGGCTGCTCCAGTTTCCGGCAGCTGAACAATGCAGTGGTACAACATATTATTAGCAGTAATCTTTTCATAGCATCAGAATTTGATATCTAACCCAAATGCAAACGTGGCTGAATTTGGATAGTTACGGCCGGCAATGGCGTTATAATTGTTAAATCCGAGTTTATCATCATACTGTGTGAACTCAGGGTCTACACCCAGTTCACGGAAACGGCGGGGTGTTAACGTCAGCAGATTCTGGCTGGTGAAGTACACACGCAGGCTTTGCATCTTCACCATATCTGTTACAGACTTAGGCAAAGTATAACCCAGTTGCAGGTTCTTTAACCTTGCATATTTTGTATCAAACATCCAGTAATCAGAATACGCGAAGTTGTTGGCATTAGCAGTGCCGATAGTCAGACGAGGATAAGATGCATCCGGATTGGTAGGCGTCCAGCGATCGATGTGTTGTGTAAAAGCATGGTCTTCATTATTGTGGAACGCTTCCACAATATCTCCGCGAAGGAACTGTGAACGTTTACCCACTCCCTGCCAGAACATGGTGAAATCAAAGTTCTTCCAGGAAACGTTATACGTAAATCCGAATGTATAACGCGGGAAAGGATTACCAAAAACATAGCGGTCATCTGCATTGATCTCGCCATCTTTATTACGGTCAATGTATTTGATATCTCCCGGCATCACCTGTTGGTTATAAGCAAAAGGTACCTTTGGTGCGTTTTTGATATCATCCAGGTTTTGGTACAGCCCGTCTGATTTATAACCGAAGTAAGAAGCGATCGGGAAACCTTCTCTGATGATAAAAGTATAGTCAGATCCGCGGATAGATTCCGGGCCGTAAGTGATCACCTTATTTAAGTTATCAGCAAGATTGGCACTCACCGTATGACTGAACTGGCCTGTTTTTGCACGATAAGAAACCGCTAACTCCCAGCCCTTGTTCTGCACCTTACCTACATTCTGCAAAGAGGAACCGATACCAGCAGTACCCGGCACTTCCTGTGTTAAATAGATGCCTGTTGTTTGTTTATCGTAGTAGTCGAAAGAAACAGAAAGTTTATTATTAAACAGGTCCACATCCACACCATAATTGCTCATGGTGGAAATTTCCCATTCCAGCAGATCATTGTATGCTGAAAAGTCCGCACCGGGATTGGCTGTGTTGTTGAACGGATATTTATTCGGATTGAGGATCACCCTGGCGAGGTAATTAAATCCACCGATATTGGAGTTACCCACCTGCCCCCAGGAATAACGCAATTTCACATTCCCGAAACGGTTCCTCACTTCTTCCATGAATGCTTCTTCTGTTAAACGCCATCCGAGAGAAAATGCCGGGAAGAACTGCCAGCGATGGCCCGGCGCCAGTTTAGAAGAACCATCATAACGCCAGGTGAACTCTGCCAGGTATTTATCCATGTAAGCGTAGTTCAGCCTGCCGAAGAGCGAGTTCAATGCAAAGATCTCCGGATTGGTGATCCCGTTATATTCACCGATAGTAGCATAATCCAGTGTACCATCCGGCTTGGGGATATAACCGCCACCAATGGTCCAGTCGTCATCCAGATTGGTACCACCATATCTTCTGGACATAAAACCATAATTCTGATTAATAGCATCGCTTCTTGCGCCTACCTGCCCTTTCACATAATGTTTACCAAAGGTGTTTTCATACTCAGCTGTGGCATATACATTCGTGGTGAGGTCTTTATACTCAGATACTTCCTGCCTGTTGTAAGGAGGAGGATTTGCAGTAGTATAATAAGGTGCATAAGAATATTTATTCTGGCGGTTCACGAAATTATTAATGGTATAACTACCGGAAGCATTCAGGTTGATCCTGAAATGATCTACCGGCATAATGGTCACATTCAATCCACCTAACAGGTTATCCCTCTCATTCCTGTTATATCCCTGATTTGCCAGTTGAGCAATCACGTTATTACTGTTCAACGCAGGCACTACATAATTCCCCAGGGAATCCTTCACCGGGTAGATCCGTGGCGTACGCATGGCATCCCGCATCAGGAAACCGATATCCGCCTGTTGTTTGTTGAAGTATGATTTACTGTAAGCCATGTTCATATCCACCCTCACATACTTGCTTACATCCACAGAAACATTGGCGCGTACATTATAACGTTTGTAGAAAAGATCGGCATCAGAAGGCAGGTATTTGTTTTGCAACATATTCCCCTGGTTCACATATCCGATAGAAAGCAGGTAACTCGTGTTCTTACTTCCTCCGGTAAGGCTCAGGCTATGATTCTGCTGTGGCGTAAATTTGCGCAACATCTCCTTCAGGTAGGCAGGCTCTGAACCACGGTCCTTCCAGTATTGGATCTGGCTGGGTGTGTATTGTGGTGTTTTACCGGAGTTCACCAACGCTTCATTTTTCAGCGTCATGTATTCCCATCCTTCTACCTGTTCAGGTAAAGCAGTAGGGATCTGCCAGCCGTACATACCACTGTATTGCACCACTGGTTTATCATCCTTTTTTCCTCTCTTAGTAGTAACATAGATCACACCATTCGCAGCCTGGGAACCATAGATAGCAGAGGAAGCCGCATCTTTCAATACAGAGATACTTTCCACATCGTTAGGGTTCAGGTTCTGCAAACCATCATTGCCGGTTTGTACACCATCGATGATGATCAGGGGTCCGTTGCCGGTGAGACTTCCCACCCCACGAATATTCAGCGTGAGTGCTGCGCCCGGTTCTGCTGTTGCCTGTTGCAGGATGAGATTAGGAGCCGTTCCCTGTAAAGCCTGGAACATATTGGCCACCGGCCTGCTTTCCAGGTCTTTGGAAGAGATCGTACTGATAGCAGCCGTTACCTGTTTCTTCCTTTGAGAACCATACGCCGTGATCACCACTTCGCCTAATTCTTTCGAATCCGTATTCATTACTACCGTTATAGAAGTTCGCCCGTTAATGGCGATAGTGGCAGTAGTAAATCCTACAGAAGTAAATAACAGCGTACCGTTAGCTTCCTTTGCCGGGATCTGTAACGTAAAATTACCCTGTTCATTGGTAACAGTTCCCACATTGGGAACATTTTGCAGGCGAACGTTTACTCCAGGGATGCCTTCACCGTTATCACTTACTACACGACCATTAATGGTCACGTTCTCCTGCTGTGAAAATACGGCGGCGAATACGTTTCCCTGTTTCAGTATGATCTTGTTACTGATCAGCTCAAAGCGGATATCCAATGGAGAAAAGATCATCTCCAGTATCTCTTCCAGCTTTTTATCTTTTACATTGAGAGAGATCTTTTGCGAAACGCTGATCTCATCATTGGAGTATACAAACACATAAGGTGTTTGCTGCTCGATCTTCTCCAGCACCTCCGTTAGCTTCTGGTTCTTCACCTGTAAGCTGATGCGGTTTTCCAGTGGTTTTTTTGGGTCCTTTGCCTGTTGTTCCACCGAGCCGGATCTCCTGTTGGCAGCATATAAGTTCTGCGCTTTCAGGTCCAGCATGCTGAATAGGGTGATACAACCTATCAGCGGCAGTAACAACGAACGGAAAGGCGCCATCAATTGTAGCGATCTTTCTTTCATAACGTTAATGAATTTTTTCTTTGTTCTATTCACTGATCAGCAGGGTGCTGTCAGTAATGGTATATCTGAAAGATTTTGATTTAGTTAGGTAATACAGGATCTCCTGTAAGTTGTTGTTCTGAAATGATCCGGTAAGCCGGTACTGACGTGGTTTATCCGATTGAAACGCTATCTTTTTGCCGAAACTCCTTTCCAGTTCCAGGCAGATGTCTTCCAAAGAAACATCCTTGAAAACAAGCCGCCCTTCCGTCCAGGCTTTATCATCTTCACCTGACGTGGTTTCTTTTACAATGTTATGTGTAGTGGGTTTGTAGGTCACCTTTTCATCCGGTGTGATGTAAAAAGTATCAGGAACACTATTTTGGTTGTCGTATTTAGGAATGAAAGCTACTTTGCCTGTGGTTACCGAAGTTTGTACCGGTTCATTATCATAAGCGCGCACATTAAAGGAAGTACCCAGTACTTTTACCATGCCATTGTTGAGATGTACAATGAATGGACGGTCAGGATTGCCAGTCACTTTAAAGAAAGCCTCTCCGTTCAGGTATACTTCCCTGCTGTGTTTGCCAAATACTTCCGGGTAAGAAATGCGGCTGTCTGCATTCAGCCAGATCTTGCTGCCGTCTCCCAGTTCAATAACAGCCCGCGTGCCTTTTCCATTCTGGCGGTTGAGCCATTGTGCCGTGTCTTTCAATACTGCCAGCTTCACTTCCGGTATACTGGCCGGCCAAAAGAAAGCAACGGAAATAACCAGGCCCGTTACAACAGCGGCCGCAGCCCCTATCCATTTCCAGCGATTACTTTTAACTTCCTGCTGCAAACTGATCTTTCCCAGCGTACGCTGCAATGCCTGTTCTGTATCTGTGGCAGATTGATAAGATGACTCTGTAAAATATTGTTGTAATAAGATATAACGCGCTTTCAGGTCCTCATGCTGTTGCAATAAGTCTTCCAGCTCCTGCAATTCTGCTGCCGTGGCTTGCCCTGCCAGTTTCCTGGCAGCCAGTGAGATGAATTGTTCTTCGTTTATCATATAAACATAAGGACAGCCTTAAACGAAAAACTACTTACAAGCCCTAAAAAAATAATTAAGGGCGGTTTCTTTTTAGTGGGGAGATACGGAGACAGGGCTTCATTTAAACGCCGCACTGCACGGAACAGCTGGGTTTCCACCGTTCTGGAAGAGATGTTGAGGATCACAGCCACATCCTTGTATTTGAAACCTTCTTCTTTAATAAGCTTAAACACTTTGCGGCATTGGTCCGGGAGTTTGTTCACTTCATGATCCAGCTTCAGGCGCATCTCCTTCCATTCCATTTCCTTTTCAGGATCTGCCGGGCCGCTGAGTTGAGAAAGACCGGTATCGATGGGTGTAATGCGCAGAGAGGAATATTGCTGCAGGTAATTGAGTGCGTGATTTTTAACCGCCACAAAAAGATATACTTCCAGGTTGGAGATACTCATCAGCTCCTTCCGCCGGTTCCAGATCTTCACAAAAACATCAGACACGATTTCTTCTGCAGCTTCCCGGGAATAAACATACTGCATGCAGAATCGGAGGAGACGGTCATACAACAGCCTGAACAAGCCGGAAAAGGCCTGTTCATTACCGTAACGTGCAATTTGTTGTTGCAACTCCTTGATATTAGCGTTGCTGTCTTTCATATTTCACCTTATAAGACAGTGAACCGGGGTAAAAATACTTACAAGCCAGAGAAATAATTTTCACTAATTTACTAATACCCTTCAAAATCCACTCCCATGACACAGCCCGAAGAACTCCGTAAAGATACATCCCTCTTATGGTCTACCGGCAAAGGTACCGATGTGTGGGACATGTTCTGTGCTGCTAAAGCTGGCGACATCCCCACCATGAAAACCCTGCTGGAAAAGGACCCAACCCTCTACCGCAGTGAATTTGATTACCGCAATCCCATGTCTTTTGCCGTAAGGGAAAACCAGCCGGAAGCCGTAGCCTTCCTCCTGGAACAGGGCGCCAGCCCCATCAGTTCCGGTACCAACGACACTTTATTACAGATAGCCCGGGACCGTGGCCATGAGGAAATAAAACACCTGCTGGAAACAGCCATAGGCGGTAAAAAAGGAACAGCAGGTGGCACCATCATGGCCGAAGCCATCCGCAGCAGGGATCTCCAAAAAGTACGCGAATTACTCGATGCCTCCCCTGAATATGTATCCGGCCTGGATGAAAACACCAACCAACCCATCCACTGGGCTGTGATGACACGCCAGCCGGAGATGATAGACGAAGTACTTTCCCGCGGAGCAGATATCAATGCAGAACGGGCAGACGGCGCCAGGCCTTTACAACTCTGCAATGGCGATTATGGCTTCCGCGGCTGGCGGGACGTTCCCAAAGAAGGAAACCCCACTCCGCGTGAAATATACGATCACCTGATAAAAAGCGGCGCCTACCTGGATATTTATATGGCCGCAGTTACCGGAAACCTCGAAAGAGTAAAGGAACTACTCGATGAAGATCCCACCCTCGTTAACGGCATCGCTAAATATGTAAGTTATTATGCCGGCGGCGGTTCCCTGATAAAAAATGCAGCCATCGGCGGCAATATTGAGATCATGCGTTTACTCCTGGAAAGAGGCGCCGATCCTAATTTGCCGGAAGAAGGTATTGCTCCTCAGGGCCATGCATTACACAGCGCAGCCCTCAGCGGAAATATGGAAATGGTAAAACTCTTACTGGATCATGGCGCACATCCCAATGTACCCATTGAAAGTTCCGCAGATACCCTCAGTGCCATGATCAATAGTAACAACCAACCGATGATCAACCTGCTCTGTTCCCACGGTGCTTCCAGGTCAGTTGATCTGCTGGCGTATTACGGAGATATACAAACCGCCGCTGCCGTATTTGCTGCTAATCCCGCACTGGCCAATAATCCCCGTGCCATGGAAAATGCTTTAATAGAAGGCCACGAAGACCTTGCCCATTTAATGTTACGCTACCATCCGGAGTTAACCAAACACATTGCAGCAGGCGTAACCAGCAAAGGCCCGCAGGGTGCCATAAAGTCCAGGGAAATGACGGAATACCTGTTTCAACAAGGCATGGACCCTAATCATGCCAACTGGCTGCACATCACGCCGCTGCATCGTTTTGCACAAAGAGGAGATCAGGAAAGTGCAGACATCTACCTGCAACATGGCGCAGATATCAATGCCATCGATGAAGAATTCTATTCCACACCATTGGGTTATGCTGCTAAATATGGCAAAAAAGAAATGGTAGAATTCCTGCTGTCCAAAGGTGCAAACCCTGATCTGCCCAAAGAACATCCCTGGGCACAACCATTGCAATGGGCAAAGCGCAGAGGACACACAGAAATTGTTAACTTGCTGGAATAATCCTATTGCATGTTCATAGAAAGAAGCATTCAAATCAACGCCACGCCAGCTAAAGTTTGGGAGGTATTTACAAACCCTGAGGTGACCCGCCCGATAGGCGGCGAATATGTATCCGACTGGAAAGTGGGCAGTTCATTCGGCTGGAAAGGAACCGATGGCAACATGTATACGCATGGATCTATCCTGCAGATAGAACCCACCAAACTATTACAGCACAATCTTTTTAATCCGGAAGACGGGCATTCCGTCCTGTCTGTGATCACCTATACCTTACAGGATAATGGCGAAGCCACCACGCTTCTTGCGCGGGAAGACCTGGTATATGATATGTCCGGCAAAGAATATGAAGATGCTGTAACGGGCTGGGATGCTGCTTTACAGGCGGTGAAAGTTGTTGCGGAAGGGCTTTAACTCAAAGCCTTTCTCACAGCAGGCGCCACCTGTGTGCCATACAATTCAATAGCACGCAGTACTTTATCATGTGAAATATATCCCTTCACGATCTGTGCCAGGAAACGGGTATGTCCAAACAGCCCGTGCTGATAGATTATTTTCTCCGTGATCTCTTTTACACTCCCTACAAACAATGGTCCATCAGGCATCCGTAAATATTCAAACTGCTCCTGCGTCATCGGATGCCATCCTCTCTCCTGTCCCACCCTGTTCATGAGTATCTCATAAGAAGGATAGAATTCATCTGCCGCCTGTTCGGAATCTTCCGCCACATAGAATTGTGAATTGATCCCCAGCTGCAACTTCGTTACATCATGCCCTGCCTCCAAAGCAGCCTGGCGATACAGGTTAACGAAAGGAACAAACTCCGCAGGTTTGCCACCCAGTATAGCCACTGTCATCGGCAGATTTAATCTTCCTGCTCTCTTCGCAGAAGCAGGTGTGCCGCCAACTGCCAGCCAGATAGGTAATGCTTGTTGATAAGGTCTTGGATAGATACCGCGCTGCATAAAAGGCGCTCTGAATTTTCCCTTCCAGGAAATGATCTCACTTTCATTGATGCGCAGCAACATCTCCAGTTTTTCTGCAAACAGGTTATCATAATCATTCAGGCTGTAACCGAACAAGGGAAAGGATTCTGTAAAAGATCCCCTGCCCGCCATGATCTCTGCACGCCCGCCGGAAATAAGGTCCAGCGTAGCAAAGTTTTGAAATACCCTTACAGGATCTGCAGAGCTTAGCACTGTAACAGAACTGGAAAGACGAATGTTTTTAGTAACAGCTGCAATAGCGCCCAGTGCTACTTCCGGCGCAGAGATAATAAAATCCGGCCGGTGATGTTCTCCCAGCGCAAATACATCCAATCCCACTTCATCCGCCAGCTGTCCCTCTGCTATTACTTCCTGCATCCGCAAAAAAGATTCCGCAGCATGCCCTGATACACCCTCAGGTTTAACTTCTCCAAAAGTACTGATACCTAATTCCATCATAAGTTATGTATAAAAGCCAGCATGAAACCGGCTAAAAAATGATTCGCTTTTGTATTCACCGCATCTCCTAACAAGTAGTTATCATCATTAGGCTGATCAAAATTTACCGCCTGCAGATATTTATCCGTTTGCCCGTAGGCCAGGAGGAATCCCGCACGCAAATTATATTTCTTTCGCCGAAGATTAGCACCCAGCTGACAATGAAAATTATTCCATGCAGCAGTATACGGCGTAAATCCTGTACCATTCGTATATAAACTGTTATCCGCATAAGCAAAGTCTGTTCTGAAGGAACAGTACGTTGTAATATCTTCCTTTATGTTGTAACTGGCCCCCACCGCCACATTAAAAACAGCCCTCCGCACATCCTTCAACTTCAGCAGTGCAGACGTGATCACATTATTATTGCCTGTATCCGGCCGGAGAAAATATTCATTGCGCGGTGTGATGATGTTGTACTCTTTAATGCGAAAGAAATATTCCGCAGCCATATATACCTGCCCTTTGGCATGATCATACGCATACCCTGCTGCAAAACTCAGTGGCGTTTTCACTACCGGTTTTAATTTCGTTTGCCTTGTACTGGCCAGCACGTTAAATGGATCACCGGAATAAACATCCCTGATGTTGGCGATGGCAATATCACTCACCAATGTAGCCTGCCCGCCGATATGCAGCAAAGGAGAAGTTACCATTAATCCAACATGATGTTTATTATACTCATAAGCCAATCCTGCTTTTAACCGTGTACCAATGTGACTATAAGACACCTGGTAAAGCAACTCATTACTGGCCAGTCTCAAAGCATCACCACTGGTATTGTTGATCAATGCCCTTGATACAACATTCTCCGTATAATGCTGCCGGTAAGATGCCCCTTCTGCTGTAACACCCACCGCCCATCTGGCATTCAACCGAAAACCCGCACTCAGCAATGCCGTGCTTTCTTTGATCTGGTTCTGCAAAGTCAGCTGACCAATATAATATTCCGAACCCGGACTGTAAGAATCATGTAACACATTCATCTGCGCTTCATGCCGCTGGGAAGCAGAAAAATTAAGGATCGCAGCATTGATCAATGCATAAGAGATATATACCGGCTTTTTCTTCCCCAACATAACCGTACCCGTTAGCATCTGCGGCACACTGGAAGTATTCCTGGATAACAGATCCTTACCCGTTCCTGCCCCCGACTTTATTTTAATGGCATCCAGCTGGTAAATGCTGCCGCTGATAGACACTGCTTTCTTGTGAGATAAAGCCAGCAAAGCCGGATTATAGAACAACACCCCACTATCCTTATTATTAGCGATCACCGCGCCGGGCGCAAAAAAACCGCCGGGGCCGTAATAAGACGACCAGTAATTTGCATCCTGCGCATCTGCTCTTAACAGAGAACCAAGCAGTAAAAGGAGTAAAGTAGTGTGCTTCATAAGGGTAACCTGCTTACTAAATATAACAATTTTAACCCTTATCTGGAAAATTAACCTTATAATCACATACTTATAATATATAATTTATTGTATATTTAGGGCACCTATACCTACCACCCTATGCAGAGCAATCAACAATTACTCGCTGAAACCTACCAGGAAACGGTAGAAACAGAGATACACAACCTGGCAAAGATCAAAGACCAGCAGCCGGAAATGCCACGGATAGGCTCCCTTGAGCAGGTGAATGTGGTGAAAGCCTATTACGCCATGTTCCAGGAACAGGATTTTGACAAAGCCCGCCAGTACTTCTACAAAGCGGCCCTGTCCGGCGAGTACATGATCAAAAGATACAACTGGCGGTTCAACGGGGCCATCAATCTCATCGGATATGCCGTATTGAGTGACGACAGTGGTCTGATCAAACGGTACAGCCTCCTCCCGGACCATTATGCCAATGAACATTTACTGGCATATGCCTATAATAAAGCCATCCAGGATGTATTAACCGGCAAACGGCAGGACCTTGAAAAACAGATAGAAGTCATTAAAGCACAAACCGCTTTTGCAGCGTATCACGGATGTGCAGATGTATTTGAAGGATTGCTGCGGGACGACCAGCCTAAAGTGGAAGCCGGTCTGCTGAAGCTTATCAGAACACACGACGGGCGTAAATTCAGCGATCTGCAAAGCAGGTATTTTTCAACGGAAGCCGCGGTACTTACCAAACTGGCCTACCGCATAGGGATGTATGTGCAGATAGACAGTCCCCTGGTGCCACAAGCTATATTGCCGCTCAGGGAACTGCCTGAATATGATGGATACGAATTTTTTAAGGAATTATAACTTCACCCGTTTGCTGAGGAAGGCCAGGTATTTAGTGTCCTCTTCTGCAAAAAGCCCTTTACCGCCCATCCTGTAAGCTTTTAACAGGTGTTCCAGTGCTTTATCTTCCTGTTTCATTTCCAGGGAAGATTGCCCCAGCCTCATTTGATTGAACGAATTGAGCTTGCCTTCCTGGCTTTGAACCGCATCATGGAAATACTTTGCTGCATTCTCATAGTCGTCCAGCATGAAGTACATATTCCCGATACTGGAAAATAACCAGGTACCGGCTTCCCATTCATGTTTTGGCTCTGGTACCAGCTCCAGCGCCTCCTTGAACTTCCCGATCGCAGCAGCATATTCCTCATCATCCGCAAAATCATTTCCCAGCTCGGAGATCAGTTCTACCTGTTCATAAATTTCGTCCTTTAAAATCTTTGCAGCCATTTGAATCCACTTTTTGATTATTGGGCCAAATCTACTTCATATTTTTTTGTCTTCCATCCCTCAGGTGAGTCCTTCTTCAGGCATACTTGTTCTTAAGGCTTAAATAAGCCGTAGATAAGCCGTCTCTTTAAGGGACGACTTATCTACGGCTTATATACGGGTTATATACGACTTATATACGGCTTATCTCTTCTAAATCAATGAGAAGGGATTATAAATAACCGGGTTATCAATATTATTATAATAGTATTTATTTTGAATTTAGGATCAGATAGTTATATTTGTCGGTAAATAAATCATCCCTTACCACAATGAAAAAGCTCCTTTTCCTGGCATTTGCCACCCTTGGTGTATCTAATGCCTTTTCCCAAAGTTTTATGCATGGCGCTGGCGTCGGGATCTATGTTGATAAAGTGGAGAATATGGATGCCAGGCTTTCTTTCGCCTTTACTTATTCCCCCCGTTTTAATTTCGTGGAAACGGAATCCATGTCTGTTTCTGTTGGTATCCCCATCAGTCTTGGTTTTTCCGGCAGCTATAACTATAGCTATAATTCCCGCGACGATTATGGTTATGGCAATGAAACCAACACCCTTGGTTTCATGTTCAATGCTCCGTTGATGGTAAATCTTAACCTGGGTGCAGGTTCTACAAAAGCTAACAGGAAACGTATCGGATATTTTGTAGGTGGCGGATTTGGATATCATTACAGCGCGTCTACAGATGCGGAATATTATGATGAAAATGGAGACCTGGCTACTACTCACCAGGAAGGAAGCGCTACAGGCCCTGCTGCCAATGCCGGGATGCGTATCCGTGTAGGTGGTGGTGGTAAAGCAGTAGAAGCAAGACTATCTTATTTCAAAGGCATATCTGGTAGTAAGCTTAGCCTTTATGGCATGGGAGCTGCCTTCAATTTTTAATTTTAACCTGCAACTGTACATCGTCCACAAACAAAGAAGCAAGTCCGTTGAGACTTGCTTCCTTCTTTTATATACTTTCTGCCCTGCCCGCTACAAATCGAAGAATTGCCGCGTTCGGTTGACCCGGAGATCCCGCAGGATACCGGCCTTTGGATTGATCGTAATACTGAATTGACGGTAACTTCCGAACGGCACCAGGTTGATGCTCATCTGCCAGCAGTGCAGGTCGCGCGAAATGGTAAGATTGGTATAAGAGATCTGTTTCAGCCGGAAATCAAAACCGCTGGAAACAATGATCTTCCACTTCGGCGTAAGACTGAAGTCCCCGTTAAAACCAAGGAATTGCTGGAAGATGGTGGTATCACGCAAACGGTCTATTGTCCGGCCGCGGGTGTAGTTCAAACTATAAGAAAGGTCCAGCCGCCAGGGAATATCAAAATCCACATAATCTCCCGGGTTGCTGCGCATCATTTCCATTTGCCGGCGTTTCTCTTCCAGCGCAGCATCCAGCGGTACATCCCCATTTTCTTCTTCCTCTTTCTTTTTCGCCTCTTTCTCCTTGCTCTTTTTATCCTGGCTCTGGAAAGAAGTACTGATGGCTATATTCGCCTGTGTTAAACGGCCTACACTAAAGTTTCCGCCCTGCCAGGTATATTTATCTTTACGTATGCCCACACTATCCAGCTGGTAAGGATCTAAAGTACCACCAAAGGAAATATTCACTTTATCAAACAGGTTGGTACGGGCATTCAGTGAGAAAGGGCTCAGCTTGAAAGAATCTGCTACCAGGTTATAACTGCTGCTCACCCCAAAACCATCCAGGATCTTGATCTTGCGAAAGCCCGAAGTATCTTTCTTAGATCTCACCTTCATTTCCAGGTTATTATCCAAACCGAAAGTTAAACCTGCAAAGGTTTGTGACGCCGAAGGGCCAAACGGCGCTCCATCGTAATAAGAGAACCTTTGATATCTGTCAAGGTTACCTGCACTGTCTACGTGAGAAGGCTCCATGTAATAATCCTTACTGGCCAGGTCAGGCGAATAGCTGATCCCGAGGTTCGGACGCATCACGTGGCGGATGGCTTGTACAGTAGAATTCTTATTCCTGAAGCTATACATACCATAAATGGCGGTAGCCAGAGAAGCACCGGTAGACATAGCACTGCTTCTGAAAAAGCCGTCCGTATAGCTGGTATCGTATTTTTCCCCTTCCGGATTATACTTCAACCGCAACTGGCGAATGTACCATTTCTCCGTATAGTTGATGCTGGGAGATAAGGTAATGTTCTTAGTCATCGGTATAGATAAGGTAATCGGGATCTGGTGCTGCATACCTGCCTGCAGATTATCAAACATGGCAGGTTTACCAAAAGTAGTATCAATAAAACTGATGTTATTCCGGAGCAGGGCATTGTAACTCACCCCTATCTTTTCATACCAGCGGGGCGTACCGGCCATCTCTTTTGCCTGGAAAGGATATAATGTATTTACGTTAAAAGATCCATCCGGGAAGTTCACATTCACCTGCCGGGTTAAGTTATTCTGGCTGTGGTTGAGCGCCAATGTTAAGTTATAAGGTTTCCCCTGCCAGCTTTTGGAATAGTTGATAGAAGAACTCATGTTATTATTGAGCCGCGTGGCCGCATCCGTTACATTAAACTGGTTGTAGGTAGTGGTACCAAAGTTCACACTGGCCCCGAAATTGGTTCCGGGCCTTGCCTTGCCGTCCATACTATGGCTCCAGGTTACCCTGAAGTCACGGGAGCGGGTGAATTCCGATTTTATTTCCGGATCGCCACTGCGCGTATTGGCAATAGCCAGGTTGAACCCGCCATTATATTTATACCGCTTCCGGTAAGTAGGACTCAAAGTAAGTCCCCAGCTTCCGTAGGAATATACATCTCCCCTCACTGTAAGGTCCAGGTATTCTCCCAATCCAAAATAATATCCTCCGTTCTCCAGGCCAATACCCTTTTGCTGGTTCACCACATATTGCGGTGGCAGCAAACCGGTACGCTGCCCGTTGCTGAGCGGGAAAATGGCAAATGGTATAAATAAAGGAGTGGGAATACCTTCAATTTCCAGGTTAGCCGGGCCGGACACGATCAGTTTATCAGGGATCACCTTGATCTTGCGTGCCCTGAAAGCAAAGTGCGGCGTATCCAGGTTACAGGTGGTATATCCGTTCCTGAATCCGAAAACCGTATTGTCCGGCTGCTTCTTCACCTTTACACTGCTCACAAATCCTTCTCCGTATTGTGCACGGGTCTGGTAGATCATGGCTTTGCCGGAGTTGAAATTGTACTGTACGGAGTCCATATCAGAACTGGTGGTACCATCATTCAATACCGCCTTGTCGATAGGTACACCCGCAGTATCCACCCCCATCCGGGAAGTAAGGATCCCCGTCTGCTGGTTAAAATCCATGGTATTACCCGTTAGCTGTGTAGGGCCATACTTTACATCCGCTTTATTATAAAGACGGAATTCTTTCTTCTTCACAAACATCACGATAGAGTCCTGCGCCTTATAAAATACAGGAGCGGTAAGACTATCCTTGGATAATTTAACGTTAGGTATAGTATCAGTAACCACGGAAGCACTATCCCGTAAAGTGAGGGAGTCTACTGCGTTTATGGGCGGAATACTATCTTTCTCCCGCTTTATCACGGGACGTGTAGTATCTTTCGCTTTGCCGGAGGTATCCGTCCACTGATCTTTAGACGGAAATTTCACAGCATGTGGTTTAGGAACCGTGTCTGTGAAAATTTTGTTAAAGTAATGAGCTGGAAGTGCCGATGCGCGGGCATATGCGTCTATAAACAAGGGCGAGGCCAATATTAATAGCAGAATCAAAGGCAGGAATACCCGCCTTAAAATGTTTTTATAATTATTTTTGCAGAGAGGGTCCATGTGTTAAGCGGGCACAAACCTACATGATTTTATACAAATTATTAAATAGAACGGTAAGTGCCTGAAAAGGGATAATGCCGGAGAAGGGCTGAAAAGCGTGTTTCATATGAGTATTAAATTATTGTGTACGAAGAACAGGAACCTTTGCCAAATTGAATACAACCCATTAAAATAAATTGTTGACATGCGCTGGAAAAGAGTTTTATTTTCAGGACTAGGCATAGGCCTTATCTATACCTTGTTCATTCATGCAAAAACTACACCGGATTCTCCTGTTCAGGATAAACCTATCCGTACGATCGTGATCGATGCCGGCCATGGTGGAAGTGATCCCGGTGCAAAAGGAAATTATTCACACGAAAAAGATATTGCCCTGGACGTTGCCCTGAAGCTGGGCAAGATCCTCGAAGAAGCCCTGCCTGATGTAAAAATAGTGTACACCCGTAAAACAGACCGTTTTGATGATGTGCACCGCAAAGCAGCCATTGCCAATGAAGCACAGGGTGACTTATTCATCTCTATTCACTGTAACGCCGCCGGAGACCTTTCCAGGGTAGTGGGTTATAAAACACAGACTTACAGGAACAAAAAGAAAAAGAAGGTGACCCGGAAAGTGGCCATCTATGAAAAATATCCTAACCCTGCCAAGGGCACGGAAACGTATGTATGGGCTACCAGTAAGAATAACGCTAAAACAGAATCCCTGCGCAATAACTCTGTGGTGGTGTTTGATGCTAATTCTGAAGAAACAAAGGAACTGATGGCCAACTCAGATCCGGAAACACTGATCATGCTCAATACCCTCCGCAACGTGTATTTCGATCAAAGCCTGCGCCTCAGCACACTGGTGGAAGATGAATTCACCCGTGTAGGCCGTATCAGCAGAGGCGCCCGCCAACGGAACGATAAAGGTATCCTGGTGCTCCACGCCACTGCTATGCCCAGCGTACTGGTGGAATTAGGCTTTATCAGCAACCCGGAAGAAGAGAACTATCTCAATTCAGCAGACGGCCAGTCTGAAATGGCCAATTGCATTGCCCGTGCCGTAAAAAGATATAAAGACGAACTGGAAAGAGTATATAAATCATCCGAAACAGGCCGTAAGGCTGCTCCGGTAGAAACACCTGTACAAGTTCCCGTGCAACAGCCTGCTGTGCAAAATATAGCCACCTCCGTTAGCGTGAAAACGGAGCCCACCCCTCCCGCTGCAGATCCCTCTACCCATTATAAGGTACAACTGATGATCTCAGAAAAGCTCTATGCCCGGGGATCTACCATGTTCCAGAAACTGGATGGTACCATCGAAAGAGAAGACCTCAAACAAGGAAAGAAAAAAGTACACAAATATACCTGGGGAAGCTTCCGCACAGAAGCAGAAGCCCATGCTGCCGTATACAAAGCCAAGAAACAGGGCTTTAAAGACGCTTTTGTTGTAACTTACAAGAACGGCGAACGGGTTGACCTCTAGCCTTAATTGGCCCACCTTTTGCATGAATTATGTTTTCCTACGACTGCCACACCGTTGTTTTTATCTATTTTTGCACGAACCATACTATATCTCGATGCTTAAAATGTCCAATGAAACGAAAGTAGGCATTCTGGCCGCCGCCGGCATTGTATTACTGGTACTCGGTTTTAATCTCCTGAAAGGACGGAGCTTGTTTTCGAATAAAAAGATCATTTACGCTGTATATACACAGGTAAACGGGTTGCAACCTGCTAATGCGGTGATGGTCAATGGCCTCACTGTGGGTAATGTGCAGAGCCTGGAAGTGATGGATCAACGTGCAGGAAGGATCCTGGTAACCCTTCAGATCAGTAAAAAGATCGAGATCCCTAAAAATTCTGTGGCACGCATCAGCTCAGACCTGTTAGGTACCCGTAAAGTGGAGATCGATTTCGGTAATACGAATGAATACCTGAAAAATAAAGATACCATATATGCAGATGTGGAAGGCTCTATCACAGATGCGCTCAAGGAACAATTGAGCCCACTGGTAAAGAAACTGGAAACCACCCTCGGCGCAGTAGATACCCTCCTTCTCACCGTCAACTCAATATTTGACACGACCACAAAACATAATATCCGTGGCACAGTGGCTGGCCTGAATACTACCATGGCCCATCTTTCCGACGCTTCGCACTCCCTTACCGGTATGCTGAAAGAAGATGGAAAGATAGGCAGCACCTTCAGCAACTTTGAAGCGGTATCCGCTAACCTGAAGGATAACAATGACAAGATCTCTAACATCCTCACCAATTTTGATAAAGCATCCGGCACGCTGGCTAACGGTACGCTGGATACTGCTATGAATCAACTGCGCTTCACCGTTACCCGCCTGAACGACATGGTAGCCAAAGTGAATAGCAAAGACGGTTCCCTCGGTATGCTGATCAATGACAAAAAAGTGTACAACAACCTCCAGGCATCTGTTGGCAGCCTCAATAAACTGCTGGAAGACCTTCGGTATAATCCTTGGAGATATGTGCACCTGAGTGTATTTGGCAGAAAAAACAAAGTGGTGCCCATCCCTTCTGATACGGCGCAATATCTACAATAACAAACATGTTAAAAGCATTACGATACGGCCTTATTCTGCTGGCAGGGATTGGGGTGACCACGCTAATGGCAGCAAACAGCCGTCTGCATCAACCCACCGTTTCTTCAACTACCTATACATCTTTTCAGGAGGATACCACAAAAAAGATCCACATCATTAATGCGGATACCATGTCCCTGATCACCAAAGACAGCGTGAACGAAAGACGTTTCCGTGGTCATGTGGTCTTCCGCCAGAGCACCAGCATTTTGAATTGCGACAGTGCAGTCTTTAACCAGGCAAAGAACGAGATCGAAGCCTGGGGCCATGTGCATATTAACCAGGATGATAGCATCCACACCTATTCTGATTACCTCATTTATATGGGTAATACCCGTATAGCTACCCTGATCGGCAACGCTAAACTCACAGATAATAAAATAGTGCTCACCAGCCCGGAGATCCAGTATGATATGAATACCAAGATCGGTACTTATACCAGATCAGGTAAACTGGTGAATGGAAAATCTGTGTTAACCAGCCAGGAAGGTTTCTATTACGCAGACACAAAAGATGTATACTTTAAGAAAGATGTAGTGATCGTGGATCCCGGATTCACCCTCAGTACAGATACCCTCTTATATAACTCTACTACCAAAATAGCCACCATCCTCGCTCCTACCACCATCAACGATGGAAAGATGACGATGTATGTAACAGATGGTTATTATAATACAGACGTGGGATACGGCAGCTTCGCCAAACGCCCTATCATTGAAGACAGTACCAATACTTTTACGGCCAACGAAATACAAACAGATAAAGCTACCGGCATCTCTGTTGCCACCGGCGATATGATCTGGCGGGATACAGCACAGAAAATGTCCCTGCTGGCCAACTACGGTATCGTGAATCAATTCACTAAAACGGTGCTGGCTACACGCAAACCGGTGATGCTGCTGGAAGGTAAAACAGATACCCTGTTCGTAGCAGCAGATACCTTGTTCTCCGGGGTCATTAAAGCGGATTCCACTTTAGCAGACAGTGCTTTAATCGTGACTGACTCTACCGCTTCGGCCAATAAAAAAGATACCACCGAGAAAAGGTTCATCATTGCTTATAATCATGTAAAGATCTTTTCCGACTCCCTCCAGGGTGTGGCAGACAGTGTATATTATTCCAGCGTGGATTCCATTTTCCGCCTTTACCAGGACCCGGTGCTCTGGGCCAATGGCAACCAGCTCACCGGCGATACCATCTTCCTCTTCACCAAAAACCAGAAGGCAGACAAGTTACTGCTGGACCAGCATGCATTGATCATCAATGAAGTGGGTCCCGGCATGTACAACCAGGTAAAAGGAAACACCGTACTCGGTTTCTTTGGAGAAGAAAAACTGGATTCCATGTATGTGAATGGCAACGCAGAGAATATCTACTACGTGCAGGACGATGATAGCGCCTTTATCAGTATCAACCGGCTGCTATCTGCTGCTACCCATATTTACTTCACCAATGGAGAGCTGGAAAGGATCGTATTCCTGAAAGAAGCAGAAGCTGTCATGTACCCCTTCACCCAAATGCCGGAAGAACAAAAGAAGTTAGAAGGTTTTAAATGGGTGATCAACCGTAAGCCGAAATCGAAATATGAGCTGATTGGTCAATAGTTTTTAAAACATACTGCATGAATCCTGGGAGCTTTAAGAATAAGTTGCTGTCACCTATTTTTCAATTCCTGCACGATAGTCGCGCTGTAGGCATTGTACTGATAGCATGTACTATTATCTCCCTCGTCATTGCTAACTCTCCCTGGCAGGATGCCTACACGGGTTTCTTCAATACCCTCTTTGATCCCGCCGGAGGGCATCATTATGATTATAGAGGATTACACCTGCCCAATTCATGGCTGCTTTGGATCAACGATGGCTTTATGGTGGTGTTCTTTTTCCTGGTAGGCCTGGAAATAAAACGGGAACTCACTACCGGAGAACTGGCTTCTTTCAAACAATCCCTCCTGCCCATCCTCGCAGCATTAGGTGGCATGGCAGCGCCTGCCTTCATCTATTTCCTTTTTAATGGCAGCACGCCTTATGCACATGGCTGGGGAATCCCCATGGCTACAGACATTGCCTTTTCACTGGGCATACTTTCCCTCTTAGGCAAACGTGTGCCGCTCAGCCTGAAGATATTCTTAACCGCACTGGCCATCATAGATGACCTGGGCGCCATTTTGGCCATCGCTATTTTTTATACGGAACATCTCCAGATGCTGTACCTCTATATTGGCGCAGGTATATTTGCTTTGTTACTGCTCATGAATTATTTCAAGGTGCAGCGTTTGCTCCTTTACCTGATCCCCGGTGTGGTACTTTGGTACTGTATCTTCAATTCAGGTATCCATGCTACCATTGCAGGTGTTCTGCTGGCTTTCTGCATTCCGTTGAATAAGATACACACCCTGGAACATAACCTGCATGATCCCGTGAACTTTCTTATCATGCCCATCTTTGCACTGGCCAATACAGCCATAGAATTTCCGGCGGACCTATTGGCAGCATTTTCCCATTCCGTAAGCTTTGGGATCATCGCGGGACTGGTACTAGGCAAACCTTTGGGCATTTTCCTCTTCTGTTTTATAGCTGTAAAAATGAAGCTGGCCAATTTGCCTGCCAACACAAGCTGGAAACAGGTATGGGGGGTAGGCATGATCGCAGGCGTCGGGTTTACGATGAGTATATTTATAGCCACTTTAGCTTTCAAACCTGTTGATATACAGGTAGTCTCAGTGATGTCAGTGATACTGGCTTCCCTGCTGGCCGGTGTAGCAGGATTTATATTTTTAAGGGTCATCAATAAACCTTTATAATAAATCTGCTGAATAGCCGTTTTTCTCTGTGTTTCCCTACTGTATTCATTTGGCATTGTTATTGCAAATACTTAAGAGCATGAGATATCGCATCATTGCTGCCTTTATCATATTGTGTTTTGCGCAGGGCGTAAAAGCACAACAGGCAGCCGGACAAATAGAAGCAGGTGTAAGGTTGGGGTTGCCATTAGGCGTAACCGGAAGATATTTTCTAACAGACCGTTCTGCCGTAGAGGGCATCTTTGGATTGTATAATACGAGAGCTTCACTAACAGCTTTGTATCAATATCATTTTGACCTCTCAGCGTTGACCACACCGGGCTTAGGCTGGTATATCGGTGGCGGTGCACACATCGGTGGAAGGGAGATCAATGGCGATAAAAAGTTCTATGCAGGTGTGGATGGATTGGCAGGATTGAATTATTCTTTCTCCAATATCCCTCTCAACCTCAGCCTGGACTGGAAACCAGCCGTACATTTTAATACCCCTTCTGAGCTTGCGGACTTTGGCGTTTCCGCACGTTACATATTCGGAAGGACTAAAAAATAGTTTAAACAAAGACGACTATATGAAAAGGATCCTGTTACTCTTCGGAGTACTTTCTTTGATGGCTATCCAGGCAAGCGCCCAACGTGGTGGAAGTCCTGGAGATTACAAAACCGCTATTGGTGTAAGGGTTAATCCCTGGATCATCGGTTTCACCGCAAAGCATTTTATTCAAGGACCACATGCAATTGAAGGAATTGTAAGCCATTATTTTGGAAGTGGCGATCGTGATGTAACGAATGTAACATTAACCGGCTTGTATGAATACACCTGGAATGTTTTCGGTAAATCAGAGTGGAATATGTATGCCGGCGGTGGTGCACACGTTGGCTTTTGGAGAGATCGTTATTATGACAACAACGGCAGAAAGGAATACGATACTGAAGCCAATGTAGGGCTGGATGGCATCTTTGGTGTGGAATACACTTTCAAGAAGATTCCGCTGAACCTGAGCGGCGACATCAAGCCATTCTTCAACTTCAATGGTGGCCATGATTTCATCGGGGAGCAACTGCTGGGTGTTTCTGCGCGGTATACGTTCTAAAGTTATTTGATAGAGAGCCCTCTGTTTGACGGGGGGCTTTTTTTGTTTAAGTTTTTTTTGAAAAAAGTTATTGCTTCCTGCTTTTAATTCCTTAAGAAAAAAATCCCCCATAGACTTTTTGCTTTTGAGGCTTGCATCCCCTGCTTTTATCTCCATAGACTTTTTGCTTTAGAGGCTTACATCCCCTGCTTTTACTTCCATAGACTTTTTGCTTTAGAGGCCTGCATCCCCTGCTTTTATTTCCATAGACTTTTTGCTTTAGAGGCCTGCATCCCCTGCTTTTATCTCCATAGACTTTTTGCTTTAGAGGCTTACATCCCCTGCTTTTACTTCCATAGACTTTTTGCTTTAGAGGCCTGCATCCCCTCCTTTTATTTCCTTAAAAAAAATCTCCCCATAGACTCTTTGCTTTAGAGGCTTGCATCCCCTACTTTTATTTCCTTAAAAAAAATCCCCCCATAGACTCTTTGCTTTAGAGGCTTGCATTCCCTACTTTTATTTCCTTAAAAAAAATCCCCCCATAGACTCTTTGCTTTAGAGGCTTGCATTCCATGCTTTTACTTACTTAATAAAAAAATCCCCCTATAGACTCTTTGCTTTAGAGGCCTGCATTCCATGCTTTTACTTAATAAAAAAATCCCCCCTAGACTCTTTGCTTTAGAGGCCTGTCCCCCCGTTAAGGGCTTTTTGCTTTTAAAGATTTATATTTATCACCGATATGAAAGTCCTCTCAGCACAACAGATCCGTGAAGCAGACGCTTACACCATAACACACGAACCCATCAGCAGCGTACTACTGATGGAACGAGCCGCTGCTGAATGCGCCGGATGGATGGTACATACTTTCGGAGAAGCACCCCCACCCTTTTACGTATTCTGCGGCATGGGAAATAACGGCGGAGACGGATTAGTGATAGCCAGATTATTAAGAGATCAGGGCTATAACGTACATGCCTATATGGTGCATCATAAAGACACCGCATCTCCTGATAACCTAGCCAACCAACCCTACGTACAGGACATCCAGCCCATCTACTCCCTCGCAGATTTCCCCACCATGGAAGCACCAGGAGTAGTAGTAGATGCCATCTTCGGAACCGGTCTCTCCCACCCCGTTGAAGGCTGGGTAGCATTACTCCTCCATAAACTAAACGACGGTAAACACACCATCGTATCAATAGACATGCCTTCAGGACTCATGGCAGACACCGCCACACACCATGCCCCCTGCGTCCATGCAAATTATACACTTAGCTTTCAGTTCTATAAACTCGCGTTCTTATTACCGGAAAACGCCGCCCGCGTAGGCCAGGCAGTGATCCTGCCCATCGGTTTACACCCTGATTTCATCAACCACGTTGAAACAAAGTACCACGTGGTGGACCCGGGGATCATTAAAACCATCTATCAGCCCCGCGATCCCTTTGCCCATAAAGGCACGTACGGTCATGCACTCCTGGTAGCCGGCAGTTATGGTAAGATGGGAGCGGCAATTTTGGCCGCCAGGGCGTGTTTGCGCGCAGGCGCAGGTTTACTCACCGTACATATTCCCCAACGCGGTTATGATATAATACAAACCGCCGTTCCGGAAGCTATGTGCGAAACCGAAGACCAGTCAACCTTCAGCGCTCATTTCCACGAGCCCTTCAAACATCACCAGGCACCCGATTATGCCACTATCGGCATTGGTCCCGGATTAGGCACTGCCCCCGCAACCGCAAAGGCTTTGGAGAAACTCCTGGAGATCTATCACAAACCCATGGTGCTCGATGCGGATGCCCTGAATATGATCAGTGAATACCCTTTCCTGCAGCAAAAACTCCGTAAAGACTCGATCCTTACCCCGCATCCGAAAGAGTTTGAAAGATTATTCGGGCCTACAGAAGATCAATTTGAAAGGTTACAACTCCTTTCCGCCAAAGCCGTGGAATTGCAGGTATATATCCTGCTCAAAGGCAGATTCAGTGCCATGGCCTGTCCGGATGGGTCTATTTACTTCAATCCTACCGGTAATCCCGGAATGGCCACTGCCGGCAGCGGAGATGTGCTTACAGGCATTTTAACCGGCCTTTTATCCCAGGGATATGCCCCTAAAGCCGCGCTCCTGCTAGGTGCATGGCTCCATGGCCTTGCCGGGGACCTCGCCTCAGACGATATTTCAGAAGAATCCCTCATTGCGGAAGATATTATCAATTATCTTGGACAAGCCTACCTCCAACTGCGTAAGTAAGCCTTGACACCCTAACTATATTATTAATCAGCACAATATGTTGAAGCACTAGTAAAATAAAACCTAATACATTATCTTCGTCAACCTTGTAATTTTTAAAAGGCTTATAAAGTATGAGTATAGTTTACATTATTCCACTATTCGGACTGATAGCACTGTTATTTACAGCCGTACAAAGTGCCTGGGTTTCACGCCAGGATGCAGGAAATGAAAAAATGACGGAGATAGCCAAACATATTGCAGACGGTGCAATGGCATTTCTGAAAGCGGAGTACAAGATCCTCACCTATTTTGTGATCATTGCCGCCCTGTTGTTAGGTTATATGGGATATTCCCACCACAATTCTGATTGGACGATTGCCCTTGCATTTATTATAGGCGCCATCTTTTCAGCCACTGCCGGTTTCATCGGCATGAAAATAGCCACCAAAGCGAATGTACGCACAGCGCAAGCTGCCCGTACCAGTCTTTCCCGTGCACTGAAAGTTTCCTTCACAGGAGGTTCTGTAATGGGAATGGGCGTTGCCGGTCTGGCTGTTTTAGGGCTGGGTGGATTGTTCATCATTTTAAAAGCATATTTCGGCGCAGATGTTGCCAATTCTGCTGAAATGATCAAAACCATTGAGGTACTGACCGGTTTCTCACTCGGCGCTGAGAGCATTGCGCTCTTTGCACGTGTAGGTGGCGGTATCTATACCAAAGCTGCAGACGTAGGTGCTGACCTCGTTGGTAAAGTAGAAGCAGGCATCCCTGAAGATGATCCACGCAACCCGGCTACCATTGCAGATAACGTAGGAGACAACGTAGGAGACGTAGCCGGTATGGGTGCGGATCTGTTCGGTTCTTATGTTGCAACAGTACTGGCAACCATGGTTCTGGGCGTTGAAACAATTTCCGCAAACGATCATTTTAGTGGCTTTGCTCCTGTTATCTTGCCAATGTTCATTGCCGGCATAGGTATTGTCCTTTCCATTATCGCTACTTTCTTTGTAAGGATCAGTGATAGTGCAGGTTTAAGCACAGGCGCCGTGCAGCGCGCATTAAATATGGGGAACTGGGGTTCTATTGTGCTCACCGCTATTGTATCCTACTTTGCCGTGAACTGGATCCTTCCAGAGACGATGGTCCTCCGCGGTTTTGAATTTACCCGCACAGGTGTATTCGGTGCTATCCTTGTAGGATTGGTAGTTGGTACCCTGATGAGTATTATCACAGAATATTACACCGCTATGGGTAAACGCCCGGTGAACTCTATCATCCGTCAATCTTCCACAGGTCATGCTACTAACATCATCGGCGGTCTGGCTGTGGGAATGGAATCTACCTTCCTGCCAATTCTTGTGCTGGCTGGTGGTATTTACGGTTCATTTGCGCTCGCCGGTCTTTACGGTGTGGCTATTGCAGCCGCAGGTATGATGGCCACTACAGCTATGCAACTGGCTATTGACGCTTTCGGTCCGATTGCAGATAACGCAGGCGGTATTGCAGAAATGAGTGAATTACCAAAAGAAGTACGTGAGAAAACAGATATCCTGGATGCAGTAGGTAATACCACTGCAGCTACAGGTAAAGGTTTCGCTATCGCTTCCGCTGCATTGACTGCGCTGGCGCTGTTTGCAGCTTATGTTGGCGTGGTAGAAGCCAATGGATACAAACTAAACAATATCATCAATATTTATAAAGCCGATGTATTGGCTGGTCTTTTTGTAGGTGCTATGATCCCCTTCATCTTCTCTTCCCTCGCTATCCGCGCGGTAGGTGAAGCAGCCATGAGTATGGTAGAAGAGGTTCGCCGCCAGTTCAGGACCATCCCTGGTATCATGGAAGGAACCGGCAAACCGGAATACGACAAATGTGTGGCCATCTCTACAGAAGCATCTATTAAAAAGATGATGTTACCTGGCGCTATCACTATCCTGTCTCCTATCCTGATCGGTTTCATCTTTGGACCTGAAGTACTGGGCGGTTTCCTGGCCGGTGCTACTGTTAGTGGTGTATTGATGGGTATGTTCCAGAACAACGCCGGTGGCGCCTGGGATAATGCCAAGAAATCTTTCGAAAAAGGTGTAGAGATCAATGGTGAGATCTACTATAAGAAATCAGAACCACATAAAGCTTCTGTTACCGGTGATACCGTAGGTGATCCATTTAAAGATACTTCTGGTCCTTCTATGAACATCCTGATCAAACTGATGTCCATCGTTTCCCTGGTAATAGCGCCAACTTTGGCTGAAATACATGGTAAATACCAGAAAGCTCAAAAAGAGCAGCCGAAAGTGGAACAAGTGACGCAAGCCCCCGTTGCAGCTGAGAAAGCTACAGCCATGGTACGCTAAACAAGTCATTACATTATATAAGAAGATCCCGGTAGCTGATGGTTACCGGGATCTTTTTTTTGGCGGTATCATTCCCGGCTCCTATCTTTGTACTGTAATTTTAAATATTACAGATTGATCCGAAGTAAATTCTCAGTATCCGTACACATCCTCAGCCTGATGGCTGGTCAGCCAGATGAATGGCTGTCTTCAGAGTACATTGCCAGTTCGCTGAACAGTAATCCTGCGCTTGTGCGTAAAGAACTGAGTGTGCTCCGGGAAGCCGGCCTGATAGAAAGTAAGGAAGGGAAAAATGGTGGCAGCAGGCTGGGAAAGGCCACAAAGGATATCCGGATGTCAGATATCTTCCTGCTGGTGAAGAATGGCCATGTTTTTGGCTTCGCCCCTAATGAACCTAATCCAAAATGTGCTGTGGGTGCACGTATCAATGGCGCGTTGGATGAATTATTCGGAGAAATTGATAACAGCATCTTTCAGAAGCTGCAGTCCATCACCCTGGCTGAATTCACTAAAAAGTACTTCTGATTTTTTTATGCACTAAACTGTAACAATATTTATAACACTTATATCATAAACTGTAACAATTTTAATAACAATTAATCCTTCCAACAATGTCAAATCAAGTATTAGTTCTTGGCGCAACTGGTTTTGCCGGCTCACAAGTAGTAAAGACCCTCACTGCAGAAGGCGTAAACGTAAAAGCCGCTACCCGTTTTCCTGAAAAATTCGTGGCTCCTGCAGCCAATGTATCCCCTGTTAAATTAGTGCTGGAAGATGCCACCACCTTTGCTCCTGCCCTGGCTGGCGTTGATAAGGTTTTCCTTTCGGCATTGCCCCTGGATGCGGATGCACACCTCAAACTAAATCCTTTCATCGATGAAGCGAAGAAAGCCAATGTGCAAAAGATCGTTTTCCTTTCTGCTATCGGCATGGAGAATCTCCCGGAGAGCCCGTTACGTAAAGTCGAATTACATCTGATCAATTCAGGGATCACTTATAATATTGTTCGCCCCAACTTCTTCATGGAAAATTTTTCAGATGGTTCTTTCAGCGCCACCGTTAAAGCTGTAGCACAGATCATCATCCCTGCAGAAAATGCCAAACTGGCCATGATCGCTACTTCAGACATCGCGGCAGTATCCGTTAAACTCCTGCTGGACGATTCATTAAAAGGACAGGAACTGACCCTTACCGGCCCGTCTTCCCTGGATACACATACCACTGCTGAGATCATCACTAAAGCAAGTGGAAGAAAGGTGACGTATGTTCCGGTAACTGAAGATGAAATGACACAGGCGGTGAAATCACACGGTCTTTCTGAAAGTGAAGCACAATATATTGCGGGATTGTTCCAGGCAGTAAGAGCTGGTTACATGGAGCCAATAACCACTGCTGTAAAGGATATCACCGGTAAAGAGCCAATTAGTTTCGAAACATTTGCCAAAGCGAACGTGAGCAGTTTCCAATAAAAAACTTCCACCCTCTTTTTTGCGCCCTGGTGGCAGAGAGGGTGTTTTTTTCTTTTAGGAGGCGCTTCCTAAACAAAGACGGATCCAATAAGGAGGCCCTTTCTAAATAAAGACTGATCCAATAAGGATCCGCCTCCTAAAAATAAACACCTATCCCAAAAGAAAAGAAAAAAAACCGCCCTTTGCAGCGCGGCAAACTCACTACATACCTTTCTTCAGTTCACTGGGACTCACGCCAAACTTCTTCCGGAAAGCATTGCTGAAATGCTGCAGAGAAGAATAACCCAACTCATCTGCAATATCTGTAAAGGAAAAAATTCCTTCCCGCATCATCTGTTTTGCCTGTTCCAGGCGATGGTCACTCAGGTAGCCGAATACCGTGGTATCAAACACTTTCCTGAAACCACTTTTCAGTTTAAACTCATTGATCCCCGCTTTACGCGCCAGGTCCATCAGAGACAAAGGATCTTGCGCATGTGCCAGCAGAAGGTCACGGGCATGATAGATCCTTTCTTCATCTGTACGGGATAGCTTATTTACTTCATGGCTATTGCGGGTGGCGATCTCTATTTGCTCACTTTGCAGGGCAAGTAATTCAATAGACTTGGATTGCAGGAAGAGTTTCTTTAATCCGCCCGTAAAGTGGCAATGCCTCACTTCATCTATCACCTGTAACATCCTGGGGGTGATATGATATCCCTTTGGATAGAAAACCGGCTTCCTGTTCTCTACCTGTTCTGCCATCTTATCCAGCACAGGGCCATTATTGGCCGCTATCTGTACAAACTTATCACTCATAAAACTCAATCCGAACAACTCCATTTCAGGCTGCCTGTCTATCCATAAAGACTCTTCCGTATCCGGGTTGTAATAAATATTATGCTGATGGCTGGACGTTTTAATATTGCCCGCCACCCCGTTTATATTCGCCGTTACTTCACCTTTTAGCATAAAATGCATCCCTATCCTTTGCAAGTGGTCCTTGCTTTCTATATGTAAGCGTTGATGTATGTGCATATTCCCAAACCCCAGCATAATGCCGTCAAAGTGCATTTCTCTGAACTCCGCTTTTCCAAACTCAAACTCTATCTTATATATAGACTCTCCCAAAACAGGCGACGTATAAGTGGCTGCTTCATAAGTATCATTATTATGATACAGTACGTCAGCCCTGTCGTTTTTGATGGTCATCGGCATATAAAAATCCGTTAGGTATAAATAATAATCCGTTTCATGCAAGCTTTAAAAGCTGGTAGATACGAGTTTTGCTTAAAATTATTCAAATTAAAAGACATGATCGGCATCTTCAAAACAAACATCAGCACCCTGCAGGATAAAAACAGGGTGGTTACTGCAATCGCCGGACATTTCAGCACCACCGACTGTACACTGGACCTTGAGGACTGCGATAAGGTCCTCCGGGTAATAAGCCAACAACTGGAAGAACAGCACGTTATCTCATTTGTCCGCAATCTGGGATACCACTGCACTGTACTGGACTGATTTCCTACTCTTAAATTGCAGCCTTTTCCACTGATAATCTATGATTTTCATCAGTTAGCCCCTGATTTCAAGGCTTTACCATGATTTAATTTCCTCCCCATAGGGGTATATGCTACTTTGCACGTCATATTCTCGGAAAAGCGCATATACACAGCGAAAATCCAATAAAACGATAAAAAACCTGGAAACCAATATGAAAACAACAGCAAACACGCTAATGCTCATTTGTTTATTAATGCTAACCACATTTAGCTTAATGGCACAACAGCAACGGTATACGGTTAGCGGATATGTTAAAGACGAACACTCTGGTGAATCATTAATAGGCATCTCCATTGGCAAACCCGGCACCTCTGTAGGTACGGTTACCAATGAATATGGATTTTACTCCCTTACCCTCCCTGCCGGTTCACATGAGATCCAATACTCTTACATGGGCTATAAACCTATTAAGATGACGATCGACCTCACCAGCAATAAACGCCAGGACATCAAGCTGGCACAGGCAGACCGCCAGTTGAATGAGGTAGTGATCACCAGCAAGCAACAGGAAAAGAATATCAATACACTCAATACCAGCTTGAATAAGCTGGACATCGCCGAGATGAAAAAGCTGCCCACATTCATGGGTGAAGTAGACGTTTTGCGCGCCATCCAAACCCTTCCCGGTGTAAATACAGTAGGTGAAGGCGCCGCCAGCTTCAATGTACGCGGTGGTGCAGGAGATGAAAACCTGATCCTGATGGATGAAGCCCCCGTTTATAACTCTACACACATGCTGGGTTTCTTCTCTGTATTCAACCCGGATGCGGTAAAGAACATCAATCTCATTAAAGGTGGTTTTCCGGCCGAATACGGCGGCAGAACTGCCTCTGTACTCGATATCAGGATGAAGGACGGCAATAACCAGAAACTGGGCCTTACAGGCGGTATCGGGAATATCTTTAGCCGCCTTGCGGTAGAAGGTCCCATCCAAAAAGATAAGTCTTCTTTCATCATTGCAGGCAGGCGCTCTTACATGGATGTGATGATGAAGCCTTTTATGAAAGGGGACATGAAGGATACCAAGCTGTACTTCTATGATCTTACCGCCAAAGTGAACTTTAACCTCAATAAGAATAACAGCCTTTTTGTGAGTGGTTATTTTGGACGGGATGTATTTGGATTTGGCGGCCAGGTGAACATGAACTGGGGTAATACCACTACTTCCGTACGCTGGAACCACATCTTCAATAACCGCCTGTTCATGAACCTCACCACTTATTACACCAAGTATGATTACAGTCTGGAATTCAAAAGCAAGGAAACGGATGTTGCCAAGCAAAGTTATAAATGGACTTCCAACATTATCAATTACGGCATAAAACCAGCATTCACTTATTATATCAATTCCAACAATACCCTGCATTTTGGTGTACAATCTGTACTCTATACATTTAAGCCGGGTAAAGGAACAGCCACTGATGGAGAAACGACCAATGAAACGGTACTGAAAGATAAGAATGCCCTGGAAGGCGCCGTATACCTGGATCATGAGTTGAAAGCAGGCAAGTTTGGTGTGCAATACGGCGTACGTTTATCAGGCTTCCAGTTTCGCGGAAAAGGTACTGCCTATTATTATGCAGACACCACCGCAGGCATCCGCAAACGCCTGGACCATACGCAGGAATTTGCCGCCGGCAAAACCATTGCTGACTACTATTTCCTTGAACCACGCATCTCCGCAAAATATAAACTGAATGCCACGAGTGCAGTAAAAGCAGCTTACAGCCGCAGCGCACAATACATGCATCAGCTCAGTAACACGGCATCCCCTACCCCTGTAGACATCTGGACGCCGGTAACCAACAACGTAAAACCACAGTTAACAGACCAGGTTACAGCCGGTTACTTCTACAATGCTCCCGGAGATAAGTTTGAGCTTTCTGCAGAAGTATTCTATAAAACAATGAAAGATCAGCTGGACTTTATTGATAACTCAGACCTCGATCTGAATGAATTTATTGAAGCAGACCTGCTGGCATCCACAGGCCGCGCATATGGTTTGGAACTCTATGTTAAAAAAGATATAGGAAATACAACAGGCTGGGTAAGTTATACCCTCTCCCGCTCAGAACGTAAAACGCCCGGCATCAGTCAGAGTGAATGGTTCATCAACAGGTATGACCGTACCCACAATGTGAACGTGGTAGTATCACATGAGTTCACTAAAAGGATCAGCATGGGTGCTAACTGGGTGTTTGCATCCGGTACGCCTGCTACGTTTGCAGATGCACGTCTTGAATTCCAGGATTGGGATATTCCTTACAACACAACAGAAAAACGTAACAACTACCGCCTGAAACCATTCCACAGACTGGATCTTTCTGTAACCTGGAAAGGCAAACAATTAAAGCGCTGGAAAGGAGAATGGGTGTTCTCACTGTATAACGTATATGCCCGCAGGAATGCCTACACCGTGTATTTCAGGCAGAACGAGGATGATCCCAATAAGAAAGAAGCAGTACGCCTTTCTATCATTGGATCTATCATTCCCGGCATTACCTACAACTTCAAGTTTTAACCATTCGCAAAGCATTTAATAATATGAAAAGGATCATCAACATATTCGCCATCCTGGTAACAGCAGCAGCAGGCTTCACTTCGTGTGAAGACGTGATAGACCTGGATATTCCCAACGGGAAAACATTCGCTGTAGTAGATGCATGGATCACCAATGAAGCAGGTAAACAGAGCATCCGCATCACGGAATCTGTTCCCTACACTGCTACAGGCGCTGCTCCGGCTATCAGTGATGCAGTAGTGGTATTAACAGACCTCACAGACAACAAGACTTATCCATTCACCTTTGCCAATGGCGTGTATAGTCACGATCCGGGTTTAGATAAAAGCATCGGTGTATTGAATCATGCTTACAAACTGAGGATAGAACTGAAAACAGAAGTGTTTGAAGCCATCGACACCATTAAAAGAGTGCCGGAGATAGATTCCATCTCCTACGAATTCAAAACAGAAGAAAATTCAGCAAGCAATGAAGAAGGATATTATGCACGTTTCTGGGGCCGCGACCTGGCAGGCGCATCTGATTATTACTGGGTGAGGAGTTACCGTAACACAAAGGAAAATCGTGTGGGAGATGCATTTGCAGTAGACGGTTCTTACCAGGAATATGTATCAGACAGTGCTATTTTCATCGTTCCCATTAGTGAAAGCATCACCGATTGGGATAAACCTTTTCAGCTGAATGAAACGGTGATCGTACGCCTCGCTTCCCTCACCAAAAGCAGCCATACCTTCCTCACCCATGTGGAATCACAGCTGAACAATGGTGGTCTCTTCGCAAAGATCCTGGAGAATGTAAAGAGCAATATCAAAAATACAAACGCTTCCAGCGAAACCAGGGTACTCGGCTGGTTCGGTACCTCAGCCGTAAAGTTTAAGGAAAGAGTAATTCGTTAAATATAAAATTCCATTTGTATGAAAACAACGAAAATAGTTTTAGTACTTATCACCATGCTGGCAGCGCAATTGAGCTTTGCACAGGATAGTAAGATAGAATCACTGGCAGGTGGAGGAAAAGGCAAGATCAGGGTAGGCGGCTTTGGTGCACCTACCATCAAGTTCACCACATTTGATGACCAACTGGGCATCCTGATGGGCGGTTATGCCGGCGTGATGCTGAACAGCAAACTGATGCTGGGAGCAGGTGCATATGCCCTGGTGAATAATATTGAAGCAGCCCGTACCAATGCAGCAGATCCTACCTTATACTGGAACATGTGGTACACTGGATTTGTACCAGAGTATAC
Source organism: Chitinophaga sp. SYP-B3965 (assembly GCF_009647655.1). Classification (GTDB taxonomy): domain Bacteria; phylum Bacteroidota; class Bacteroidia; order Chitinophagales; family Chitinophagaceae; genus Chitinophaga. Next base: position 2,729,834 of record NZ_WJFD01000001.1, read on the forward strand.
CTTCAAATCCAATAAACTCTTCCATGCTGCCGTAAGCGCCCTCATCGGTGGTGGCGGCGTGATGAAGAACGAACGTTATAAAGGTTTTGATGAGGATAGCGACAACCTGGATTACAGCGGCTTTTTCGTTGCGGAACCACAAGTGAATTTTGAAATGAACATCACCTCCTACCTGCGTGTAGCTATCGGCGGCTCTTACCGTTTCGTGAGTGGATCCAGCACCCAGGGTATTACGGATGACAAACTGAGCGGCCCTGCTGCCCACTTTACCATCAAGGCAGGACGGTTTTAATTAATTATGGATTGTCAGTTACGAATTACGAATGAGGAGTTACAATTAGGCAAAAAATTGGTAACTTTTGGTAGAAAGAATATACATTTCATTCGTTTTCGTAATTGACAATCTGTAATTGATCCTCATGCCTGACCTGATCCATTATGCCATTCCCGGGTTTGTGTTACTGCTCACGGCAGAAGTGATCTTTTCGGCCTGGGACAAACGGGGCCTGTATGAAACCAAAGATGCAGCAAGTAGCATTGCCATGGGGCTCGGGAATGTTTTCATTGGTTTACTTACCAAAGGTGTTATCTACCTCATCTATACACTCATTTACCAGTTCAGGATCTTCACCCTCGATGCCAGCCTTTGGTGGGTATGGGTTTTATGTTTCTTTGCAGATGATCTCTCCTATTATTGGTTCCACCGGCTCAGTCATAATATCCGCTTCTTCTGGGCATCGCATGTAGTACATCATTCTTCCCAAAAGTATAACCTCTCTACTGCGCTGCGCCAAAACTGGACCGGCAACCTGACCGGCACCTTTGCTTTCTGGCTCTGGATGCCATTCCTGGGTTTTCATCCCGCTATGGTAATGACCATGCAGGCCATCAGCCTGATCTACCAGTTCTGGATCCATACGGAAGCCATCCATAAACTGCCCCGCCCCATTGAATTCATCTTTAATACCCCTTCCCATCATAGAGTACACCATGCCTCAGACCTGAAGTACCTGGACAAGAACCATGCAGGCGTACTGATCATATGGGACCGGATGTTTGGTACCTTCCAGCCGGAACAGGAAAGGCCGGTATTTGGGCTTACCCGTAATATTCAAACCTATAATCCTTTAAAGATAGCCACCCATGAATGGGCAGAGATAGGTAAAGACCTTCGTAAAGCGCGTACCTGGCGTGATGCCTGGCATTATTTATTTGCACCGCCGGGCTGGAGCCATGACGGTAGTAAGAAAACCACCAGCCAGCTAAAGGCTGATGCTGCTTCCACTCCTCCTTCCCCATCGCCATCCATATAAATATTATGGGGGGTATTTTGTAATTACGAAAAGTATCGTACATTTGATTACGAAGATATTCGTACAACACAAATAACCGATATGAACAAGCATATAAAACCGACGGAAAGTGAATTGGAGATCCTTGGGATCCTTTGGGAGCGTGGGGCCAGTACTGTCAGAGAAGTACATGAGATCCTGGAACAAAGTAAAGAGGCCGGTTATACCACTACCCTCAAGCTCATGCAGATCATGCATGAAAAAGGGATCCTCACCAGGGATGCAAGTGCCAAGACGCATATATATGAAGCCAATGTTTCCCGTGAGCGCACGCAGCAACAGTTATTAAATAAGATGATCGATACCGTGTATAATGGTTCCGCTACACAATTGGTGATGCAGGCGCTCGGCCACCATCGTTCTTCACAGGAAGAACTGGATCAGATCCGTCAATACCTTAACGAAATGGAAAAAAAGCAGAAATAAAACTTTTGCCATGAACTCGTTGCTTCCTTTTACCACAGACATTATCCGTGCATTCGGCTGGACGCTCCTGCACTCCTTCTGGCAAGCATTTTTCGTATATGCCTGTCTCCGGATCGTACTACGGATATGGCCCATGGCCAGCGCCGCTATCAAGTATCATTTGTCCTTCCTTTCCCTGGCCGGGATTGCAGGATGGTTCCTGGTTACCTTTTACAACCAGTTAAACGCCATCAAAGAAGTTCAGAAGATACAGGAAATGGCAATGACCTGGGATACTGCTACCATTGCTGCAGCGATGGAGCAACTCCCGAAGCAAAGCAACGGGCTGCAGGCAATGCTTCCTGGAATGGAATCGTACTTCCCCTTCCTCGTAGCTGTTTATATCATAGGTGTTACCCTTATGACCATCAAATTGTGCCTGGATCTGGCACAACTGCGCCAGATGCGGCAGGAAGGCATCTCCGCAATGGGCGTAACCTGGGATGAACATCTGTTAAAACTGGCTGTTAGCATGGGCGTTACCCGTAAGGTACAACTGTTCATTTCTCAGCATTTACAGGTTCCGGTCATGATCGGTTTCCTTAAACCGGTCATTCTGCTTCCGGCAGCCATGGTCAGTAATCTTAGCCCGGAACAATTGGAGACGATCCTCCTTCATGAACTGGCGCACATTAAACGCAATGATTACCTGTTGAATATCTTCCAGTCAATTGTAGAAACCATCCTTTTCTTTAACCCGTTTGTTTGGTGGATCTCCAAAAACATCCGCCTGGAAAGGGAGCATTGTTGTGACGATCTGGTAATTGCCGGAACCGTACAACCGCTACATTATGCAAAAGCGCTGGTTGCGCTGGAAGAATACCGTTTAACAGCAAACCCCATGGCCATGGCCGCAGCGGATGATAAACATCATTTACTTCACCGCATCAAACGCATCATGGAAATGAAAACTAAAAACCTTAACTATAGCCAACGTGTACTTGCCCTGCTCATTATTGTGGTAGGCCTGGTATCTATTGCCTGGTTAAATCCGGGAAACAGATCAGAAAAGAAAGAGAAGAAGTCAACCTTTATTGGAATGGCCTCTGATACCATTCCCGTTCCTCCACCAACGCCTGCTCCGTTACCTGCTGTAAAAGCGGTACCAGCACCAGCGACACCTCCGGCGGTAACACCACCGTCTCCGGTACCGGCCCCGGATGCTCCACCAACACCAGCACCAGCACCCGCTCCGGCTCCATCACCTGCTTTTCAATCATTAACACCGATGGCTCCAATGGCTCCAATGGCACCGCCAGCCTTGAGTTATTATGTGTCGGCAATGCCTCCAACACCAGCGCCTGTTAGTGTCTATTATGCTCCGTACAATGCTTATTTCGCGAATATTGACACCACTACCCCGCGCTCGAGGAAGATCATTGTAAAAGGAGATGATGGCGTGGAAAAAGAATATAACAGCATCGCAGAAATGCCGGAAGCTGATCGTAAGAAAATGGAAGAAAATTACATCCGTATGCAGCAACAGTATGCAGACATGCAAAAGCAGCCGCAGAGGATGAATTTCAATTATAACAGTTACAATAAGGATTTCAAGATCAACAAAGCCGAGTTCGAAAAAGCCATGAAAGCGGCAGAAGAAGCCGTTAAGAAAACAGACTGGAGCAAAATGGGAAAAGAGATCGAAGCCAGTATGAAAAAGATCAACTGGGATAAGATGAACAAGGATGTGCAAGAGAGTCTGAAGAAAATGAAGTTGGATAATAAGATGAGTGAGATCCAGTTCAATAAACTGAAAGATGAGATCAAGATCCACTTTAATAAAGCTGATTGGGAAAAGGTCAATAAACAAATGCAGGAAAGCCTGAAAAAAGTAGACTGGGAGAAGATCGATAAGCAAATGAAGGAGAGTATGGAAAAGATGAAGATGAACTTTGATTCATCCAGGAACTTCCATTACAACCGGGATGGCTCCTATAACCGGGATGAAGATCATTCCAGGGAAATGGAGGAGCTGCAGGTCACTCAGAAAGAAGCTTTTCGTGAAGCTTATCATGCACAGGCAGATGCGAGAAGGGTTACAGCAGAGCAACGGGCTGAAGTTGCCCGCGTTCATGCAGAACAACGTGCACAAAACGACAGGATACAGACTGAACAACGTGCAGAGAATGCCAGGATACAGTCCGAACAGCGCGGGCAAAATAACCGGATAGTGGCTGAACAGGTTGCGCGAAATAAAAGTATTCAGTCAGAACAGCTTGCACAGAATGACAGGATCCGTTCAGAACAACGTGCAGAAAATGACAGGATCCGTTCAGAACAACGCAAAGTAGCAGGTGAAATACGCCAGGTGGCTTCCGAAAAACGCGCCAGGGAAGCTGAAGCCCGTCATAAAGCTTTAAATGAAATGCTCGATGGTATGCAAAAGGATAACCTGCTGGATCGTGAAAAAGACTTCGAAATCGAGAAGAAAGGAGATGACCTTTATATCAATGGGAAAAAGCAACCAGATGAAGTAAATAAGAAATATGAACAATATCTTAAAAACAAGAACGTTACTATAAAGAAAAGTAAAGATAATTTTCATATGAATACCCAGGATAACCGTTAAAAAGCCCGGCTCTTTAACCTTCCATGCTAACCAATTCGCCGCCATTCTATCAACATAAAGCTGCTACCTGTATGGGTAGCAGCTTTTTTTATTATATTTGCCCTTCGTTTATTCACCATTAAAAAACCCGTTTATGCCGTCTTTCGACATCGTGAGCAAAGTAGACCACCAAACGCTGGATAACGCTATCAATACCGTAAAGAAGGAAATAACCACCCGTTACGACTTCAAGGGTTCTCATGTTAGTATCGAGCTGGATAAAAAAGAATTGATCCTGAAACTGGAAGTGGAAAGTGATATGAAGCTGGAACAGGTAATTGAAGTATTGATCAGCAGAACCATGCGCCAGGGCCTTGATGCTTCCATCTATGACCTGAGCAAAGAGCCCTACCAGAGCGGGAAAGTGTATAAAAAGGATGTGCCGGTGCGGAATGGGATCAAGCAGGAGGACGCCAAGAAGATCGTAAAAATGATCAAAGATGCCGGTTTGAAGGTGCAAGCCGCCATCATGGACGATATTGTACGGGTTACAGCTAAGAAAATAGATGATTTACAGGAAGTTATACAAAAAGCCAAGGAAGCCAACCTGGGTATACCTTTACAGTATGTAAATATGAAAAGCTAGAATTTTCTTTGCTATTTTAAATATATCAGTTACCTTTGCGTTCTGATTTTATTAACTTATTTGATATGAAACAGGGAATTCATCCGGAAAATTATAGATTCGTAGTGTTTAAAGATATGTCAAATGGCGAAAGCTTTTTGAGCCGTTCCACCACCAATTCTCGCGAAACCGTGAAATGGGAAGATGGCAACGAGTATCCGTTGATCAAACTTGAGATCTCCAATACTTCACATCCTTTCTACACAGGAAAGAATGTAATGTTGGATACCGCTGGTCGTATCGACAAGTTCAACAAACGTTACAAGAAAGACGCTAAATAAGCTTCTTTGTAAATATTTTAACGATCCCGCCGGTTAATATCGGCGGGATTTCTTTATTTTAGCCGGTTATGAACCCGCACTACATCCTGTTTGATACGCCTGAGCGCGACCAGTTGTTTCCCTTTACGCATACCCGCGCGGTAGCGGCCTGTAAAACAGGTTTGCTCACCATCCGGGAGAAATGGGAAAGATGGTTGCAAACCTCCCCCATCAGTTATATTACGATGGATTACCTGGAGGCAAAATATCCTCTGATCAAAGCCCCTAAAAATGCCGTAAATGTATTGGTGAACGGTCACCTCCTACCCTCCGCCGCACTTTTAAAGACCATCCGTAAAATGGTAGCCGGCCAGGAATTATATAAAAATGGACGATTACTGGTTAAAGTTGTGAGCGGGGACGATTTCTTCATGCCGCCCAGCCAGAGCAGGATAGATTTTGAAGGCGAAGTACTGCGTATTGATCAGCCATGGCAGATCACACAATATAACGACAGGGCCATCCGCGATGATTTTGAATTACTTACAAAAGGACGTACTTCAGCCCCCATTTCCCCCACCAACCAGGTTTTCAACGCAGAACAAATTTTCATAGAACCGGGAGCATCTGTAGAATGCAGTGTGCTGAATGCTGTGAACGGTCCCATTTACATAGGAAAAAACGCATTGATCATGGAAGGCTGCCTGATCCGCGGCCCTTTTGGTATCGGAGAAAACTCCGTGCTTAAGATGGGCACCAGGATCTATGGCGCCACATCTATTGGTGACCATTGTGTAGTAGGTGGCGAAGTAAAGAACACCGTGTTCTTCGACAATACCAATAAAAGTCATGATGGCTACCTGGGTGATGCCGTGATAGGTGAATGGTGTAACCTTGGCGCACATACCTGCTGTTCCAACATGAAGAACAACGCCCGGGAAGTAAGGGTATGGATGGAAGCCAAGAACGAAGCCTGGTCTGCCGGCAACAAATGCGGTGTGCTAATGGGAGATTACAGCAGATGTGGTATAAACACGATGTTCAATACTGGAACTGTAGTGGGTGTATCCTCCAATGTATTTGGCGGCAATTTCCCGCCCAAATTCGTGCCTTCTTTCAGTTGGGGAGGCACAGATACCCAGGAGCGTTACCGGCTCAATGAAGCCCTCCGTGATGCGGATTCCTGGATGCAGTTAAAGGGGCAGGAACTTACGCCGGCGGATGAACAAATATTAACACATTTATTTCAAGGGTAATTGTGTATTTTTCGCGCTTCAAATTACCTGAATCGAAATAATAAATTCATATGAGAAAGAAGATCGTAGCAGCTAACTGGAAAATGAACCTTACGCTCGCACAAGGCGAACAACTGGTGAATGACATCATCGCAGCTGGTATCAAATTATCAGAAGACCAGGAAGTGGTGATAGCACCACCTTTCCCCTACCTGATCAAAGTAAAGCAACTCATCCGGAACTATCCCGGCATCTACCTGGCCGCACAAAACTGCTACAGCGAAAAATCCGGCGCTTATACCGGTGAAGTATCTGCAGAGATGTTACAGTCCATTGGAGTGGATTTCGTGATCATCGGCCACTCTGAGCGCAGAGAGTATTTCTCCGAAAGCAATGCACAACTGGCGAAGAAAATAGACCTGGCCCTGGCAAATGGTATCAAACCTATCTTCTGCTGCGGAGAGCCCCTGGAAATAAGGAAAGCAGAAACACAGAACACCTATGTGGCACAGCAATTACAGGAAAGCCTCTATCACCTGGATGCAGCAGCACTGAAAAATGTTGTGATCGCTTATGAACCTATCTGGGCTATCGGCACAGGCTTAACAGCCAGCGCACAACAGGCACAGGATATGCATGCTTTTATCAGGTCACAGATCGCAGAGCAATTTGGACGTGAGGCAGCCCTGGGTATTTCTATCCTGTACGGCGGAAGCGCAAAACCTTCCAATGCCAAAGAACTCTTTGCTTCTCCTGATGTGGATGGCGGCCTGATTGGCGGCGCATCGCTGGTGGCAGCAGACTTTACAGCTATTGTTCAAAGCTTTTAATAAAATACCAGGGCCTGCATCAGTGTAATAACACCTTTGATGCAGGCCCATTTTTTTTAGTATATTTTGCTAAAATTATTAGTATTTCCAAAAATGTTAGTATATTCGTGTTGTGAAAGAAAGGATGGATTATTCATTATTGCTGTTAATGATTAAGATCCGATCAAATTGATGATTGCACAATCGTAATGACATGGAACAAGAAGTATTATATGACTACATGTTGGTAATACATCCTGATGCACAAACGGTGCAGGATGTGAGTATGTTCAAGCACCTGATCGCGGAGGAACTAGGGCCCTTCAACGGTGCTTTTACACAGGCACATATCTCTTTATTCCGATCGGAATTCCCGGACAGGTATGAAGCGGATTTTATCCAGATGCTGGAAACACTGGCAACGGACCTCTCCGCTTTTACCGTGTATACTTCCAGGATCGACCATTGCAGGCAGGAAGAGTCAAGGCACACGTTATATGTGAACGTAGCTAACCCAAAGCCGGTAGAAGACCTGCACAAGAAGATCTTGCACACGTTTGAGCTGAAAACCAGTTCTTACAAACCGCACATTGCATTGGCCAGGTCCATTAACACCCAACAGTTCAATCAGCTGGCGCCTTATTTTTCCAATAAGATGTTCGTACGCAGTTTTCACTGTCACAGCTTCAGCCTTTTAAGGAAACCTTCCCGGGGAGGCAGATACGAAGTAATACGTGAATTCCAGTTTGGAAAAGATCAGTCAGCAGATCAGTCATTATTTCAACATACCCAGGCAGTGGAACGCCGCCTTGCAGTAAGAGCATAAAACATACTTCTTCCGCCTTTCAAGAGTCAGTATCAATATCCCTCTAACGGGTCGGGCGTTCGTCTCCCGGCCCCTCCTCTACTTACGACCCAACAAATTTACCAAACATACCTAACGCGCCCGCATGAGCTGTAATAAGAGCCTGTTCTCCATCTGCTGTACCCCACGGTTACAGCGCAGGTAGAGCAGTACTTCTTTTCAGCTTGTATAGTGCATACTTAGACGTGAGATTATTCATCGGAGATGATGATAATGATCAGTTATGCGCATAGAAATATGCCCTGCTGGCTTAATGCCCTGCATCCATGATGCTTCTTCTCCGTAAATTTAAATACATGGAATGGGTTTCAATTAAACCATGCTACCAGGATGGGAAAATGCAATACACTGAAGAACAAGCTGTATTTTCTCTTCTTACGAAAGCAGGCTTTCAACTGGAACACATGAGGAGAGCGGTTTTCCCTTCAGTTATTGAATATTTTTATTTTCATCCATCTTTACATATACAGGTGCATGAAGTGCAGGGTTCAGACACAGAGGCATCTCAATTCTTTATTTTTTATCCCGGCGGCAGCACCGCATTTGCAAAGGGCTTTGATCAGCTACAGCAAAGGTTTGCCGCCGGGACAACAGGTAACTTTATTATTTATTAATAGCTTTGCTATCATAATTCACTCAGCACATGATTCATAAAGAAATAGTAGTAATAGGAAAAGTGCAGGGAGTTTACTTCAGGGCCACCGCCAAATCAGTAGCAGATAGAATGGGCATACGTGGTGCTGTTAAAAATCTTCCCGATGGCAATGTATGGATAACGGCAGAAGGTAATCCCGAAGCTGTAGAGGAATTTATTGACTGGTGCAGATACGGCCCCTCTGGTGCTAAAGTGACCAGTCTTGATATAACGGACCGTCCATTGCAATACTTTAAAGATTTTGATATCCTGCACACATAAAAAGTGCAGGATATTTTAAATTATTTCATTGCTACAGCTGTGTTATTACCCACTCACAACCCTTTACCAGCTTACGTTACAAGATGTCTCTAAAAAATAAATTAAGAGGTGGGGTTACTACCCAGCACTTAATCGAAATAATTCAGCCAATTTAGATGCTTAAGATAGACTACTAATGCCTCCAGCCCCGGATATATTAATCTTATTCGGGACAAATCTCCGCAGGATTCGAAAAGATAAAGGTTTCAGCCAGCGGGAATTGTCCTCCCGCTGCAATATTGATAATGCAGACATTTCCCGCATGGAGAATGGCACAATTAATATTACGCTTCAAACATTGCAGCAGTTAGCCGAAGCAATGGACATTGCTGTATGGGAGTTACTGGTTCCCAGGATATAAAAGACTTGAAATTATTGGGTTCTCCAATTTAGCTTTTATTATTTCTATTAATAAAAAAACTACAAAGCTGCTGGCTAATCTTCCAGAAGATCTCTTGGGCAATTTAACTAAAATGCTACCTTACGACAAAATATGAATGTCTATGGAAAAACTGAAAATTGTACTTTTATTCGCTGCAAATCTTCGGAGGATCCGAGGAGAGAAAGACTATTCTCTGAGGGAACTGGCAGCTCGTTGTGAGAAAATTGATCATGCGGATCTATCCCGATATGAACATGCAGACACAAATATTTCACTTGGAACACTGGATGAAATAGCAAAGGCATTAGGCGTTATTGCATCAGAATTAACCCTTCCTCCAGGTTATGTTATAAATAAAATCACTCCCTCTCCCCAGGCATAAAAAAAGCGAGGCTTACGCCTCGCTCTAATATCATAAACATCGTTCTAGTTAATTTTCAACTTCTTCAGCAACGCTTTATCCAGCGAAGCTTTCGGCACAATCACATTAATGGTATTTACAGCAAAGTAAGGCTCCGAAACATATACATATCCTCCAAAAGGAGAAGATGTTGTGCCCCAGGAATTCTTTACAATAAAGAAAGGTTTCCCTTTCTTGCTTTTACCAATGCCGGTAATATGCATAAGGTGATCATCCTGCGTAACCAGGTTCTCAAACAGGCCCTGGCGATAGGCCGGTGTTACATTAACCTCTGCCAGATCCGGATCAGGATGTGTTTTGTCAGGCACCGTATCATGCTCCGGTGAAAAAGCATAACCATACTTTGAAACAAAACCCTTGTTACTTACATCCGCATCCCACATTACAGTATATCCGCCCTGCACAGCTGCTTTGGTAGCCCCTATCAGCTCTTCCAGCGTTACATTATAGAAACTGCCGTTAGCATGATTATCAGGCACCTCCAGCACAAAAGAACTATAGAAGGGATGATGTGTGAAAGAAGTAAGACTAACATAATCATCAGGGTTAAACTTCACCACCTCTTTTGCATACTTCTCCGGCGTATATGTTTTGCCTTTGTAGTCAAAAGTAGCAGGTGGTGTTTGCCCCATGTATTCGTCCAGGATAGCAGCATAACGTACTTCCCAATTGTTGGGAACAGGGCGTGTTTTCAGAATGCTGTCCAGATAGGTCTTTAACGCTTTCTCCATATCATTGTGGTTAAAGCGCTTCTCCCCTTCTTTCAATCCGCTAAAGGCAGATTCAGGCATCAGTCCATATTTGCCGGCAGCGTTCAAAACATCATGCCCCAGGCCACCTTGTCCAAAACGGGAATCCCCCTGCCGCAGCACATAGTTACGTGCTTTGTACAAATAAGTATTCCTAACCGTATACATTTCAGAAATATCAGGCTTTTCAGCGCCTGTACGCAAACATTCGCTTTCAATCAGCGATATAGTGGCAAAACACCAGCAGGTGCCGGTGTTTCCCTGATCTTTCACCGCAGTGGCGGCATTATTCTTCAGGATGGAGAAACCATTGTTATCAGTACTTTGAATACTAACAGGGCTTTCCTGCGCAGCAGCCTGGAAACCAATTGCCAGGCTGAGCAGCAACGTCATCTCAAATCTCATAAGCGGCATATATTTGATCCCAAATATACGAAACCCGATTAGTTTTCGTGCTCTACCCTGCCATTTCCGGCAACAGCCTGTTCCGTGATAGCAGATCCTTTATATTTCACTTTCCCATTACCTGAAATAGCGATCTCCAGTTTCTTTTCTACATTCACATGGGCATTACCATTACCGGAAATATTTATCTCCATGTTCTGGGATTTCATGTCAGGGGCCACAAATTCTCCGCTACCGGAAATATTTACTTCCACTTTTGTAACACTACCGGCTAATTTCACCATCCCGGAACCTGAAACAGCCAGTTCGAGGCCAGAATAATTAAGGGAAAGGTCTACATCCGCTTTGCCACTCAGTGATATTTCCAGCTTATCTCCTTTCAAAGACCCCTCTCCGGAAAAACTGGAAGAGCCGCTTGATTGCAGGGAGGACAGCTTGGGCAATGTGATGTAAACAACGATCGTGGCCGTAGGCTTTACGTTATACCCTTTCTTTGAATGCACCTGCAGTTCAGCTCCATCTACATTTGTTTCAATATAGGGTAACAGATTTTCATCTGCCTCCACTTCAATTGAAGTGGTACTCCCCTGCCTGAACAATACTTTGTAACGGCCGGAAACCTGTATTTCATCAAACGAGCCACTGGCATTTCGTTTTTCTTTTTTGATCTTCCCGTTACCGGAAATGGTTTCCTGGGACTGGGCACTCACAGCCAGGCTGAGGGAAAGGAAAAATAGGACGAGAAAGGATTTCATGTGCTTTAGATTTTTTTAGGTTTTAGATTATTCTCCTGCCAATTTTACATCGCTGTACGATCCATTAATTTTAATGACCGGAGAAGCATCTGTACCATTGGCTGTTATGGCGGACAAGGAGAGACTATTGTTCTTTTTGATGTTATTGAAGTTCTTCCATTCAAAGCCCTTGGCCTGGAAGTCACCGTATTGCAGGTTAGCGATCACCCTGAAAGCTGTTTTGAAACTTAGGCCGATCTTAACATCTGAATTCGTTGAACTGATGTTGATAGCGTCAAAGGAATTAGATAAATGGCGGATCAGTACATCTGAATAAGTGATCCTGAAATCCCCGGCAGTCTTCAAACCGTTCAGCTTTATATCCGAGTAATTAGAAGAATATTTAAGCGTAATGCTCTCATCAATCTTATAATCATCATAATTACAATCGATGATCAGGTTATCGATCTTATTAAATACATAGCTGCTGTAGTTTGAATTAAGTTTCATGTTTTCCACATCCTCTGCCCGCAGGGAAGAATAGTTTGCATTCACGATCAGCGCATCCGCTTTACCGATACGGGCCTTATCTGTATAATTCATATTCACCTTTAGCCCTTTATCAGATTTGCCAATATCAAAGAAGCCGTAGTTGATGGAAATATCTGTATAGAAAGGAAGTTCCCGGGCAAGGATATCGCCAAAACTATTATTCAGTGAAAGGCCTTCCAGGTTACGTGGCACATATAATACATAGTTCACCTGCACATGATCTTTTGAATCCTTTTTGCCCAGATTGAACCATTTTTTTCCGGATGGGCTATACCTCGTTTCTATTTTTACATTATCCGGCGAAGCGGCGCCAATATTGATCTCCACCATCTCAGCCATTTTACGGGCCTGCTCTTCTGAATTACCAAAGCCGGTGATCTCTATCTCCGCTTTACATTCCATTTTATCCCAGGTATTAACAACGATCTTTCCATATTTATTGGCAATGGTTACCCGCGCTTGGGGGTTAAGTTTTATTTCTTTAGTGAGACGGATCTTATGCTCTTCATCTCCCTTTGCAGCGAATGCGGCAAACGGTAAGAGCAAAAACAATACAAGAGTAGATTTAGAGAACATCTTTTTTAGTTGAAGGTGAGCTAGTATGTTTTTCCTGTTCAGAAAGGATCTTATCCAATAGGTCCAGTTTCATTTGGTAATACCTTACCATGGCAGAGCGGATCCTTTCATTCCCGGGATTTTCTGTCAATTCCTTTTCCAGCAGCAGATATGTTTCATTACGTAATTCCAGTTCAGCGCGGGTAGTGCTGTCCAGCCCTAACTGATCCGCTGGTATGGCTTTCAGCTCATCCAGCTTCTGCTCAATTTTGGATGTATAATAAAGTTCCATTTCTTCCATTTCAGGGATCACCACTGCTACGTCCTGTTTGGTATTTGCATATTTCACCAGTAAACCAGCATTGGCAATTAGTGCAATAAGGATGGCAGCCTTCCACCAGTGTTTTGCCATCATTCGCACCACGGATGTTTTTTGGCGGACAGGCAGCTCTTTTTCAAGACGGGCCCAAAGGCCTGGCCCCGGTCCCTCCTCCTCAAAGGAATCTCTGTGCTGCTTTATAAAATCCTCCAGTTTCATACTCACGTTGTTTTAAGTTTTACGAGTTGTCTCACTTTCTCTTTCGCCCGCATAAACTGTGTTTTGGCGGTAGATTCCGAGATCCCCAGCATACCTGCTATCTCCCGGTGAGAATACTCTTCAAAAATATAAAGGTTCAATACTGTCCGGTAACCATCCGGTAATTGTCCTATCGCATCTTTTACAGCGGATACGGTCATCGCATAATGTGTTTCATCCACTGCTGTTTCTTCTGCCGTATCAGACTCTCCTACTTCTTCAAAATATACTTTCTTCTTTCGCAGATAACTCAGGCAATGATTCACCACGATCCTTTTGATCCAGGCGGTGAGGCTGCTGTCTGAAGTCAGTTTGTCCAGGTTTTTAAAGACCTGTATAAAAGCTTCCTGCAACACATCTTCCGCATCACTGGCATGCCCCGTCATCCTTAAGCAGATATTGTACATCGCTTTGGAATAAGCCTCATACAATTCATGGAAAGCCCGAACGTCGCCCTTGCGGCAACGCACCACGATTTGATCTGTTACAGGCGTTCTTTCCAAATTGCTAGATGATATACTCATATTAAAGACGGTGGCTAAGGGTTATGGTTGCATATAGGGTTTACTTTTATTTCAATTTACGATTAACAAGTATGAAAATCAAGTGATTAAGCTTATAAAAAACAGAACGCGACCTGCAAGAGGCCGCGTTCCTTCCATCCTTATATACCTAAAACATGATTAGGTACTCATTTGTACTACTTCACCCGGTTCAGTTCATCCTCAAGGCCGGTTTTACGGTTACGGGCCTCTTTTACATTGGAATTACCAAACCTATAGGAGAAGGAGGCGCGGAATTGGCGGCTATCCCAGCGATTCGCCAAACTCACAGCCCGGTTAGTGGTGTTATACGTACCACTAAAACGTTGTGTATTGAATATATCGTTTACGTTGAAACGAATTGTACCCTTCTTTTTCAGTACCTGTTTGGATATACCACCGTTGAAAGCATACATCGCATTCATTCTGAATAGCCCTTCCTGGGATATCTGGGGAGAAGTGTAGAAAAAAGATAACTCTGAAGAAATCCCTTTACCCAACGTGAAAGTGTGCTGCGTCTGACCAAAGAAGCCCCCGGAAGCACGTTTGATCTGCTCTTTATTCACCACCGTTTCAAAAGCATTGTAGAATACAGATACTGTTGTAAAGGAATTCCACCATTTTGTGATAGGGAACGGCGCTGATATATTCAGGTTCACATTATCCTTCGTGGCCACGTTCATGTATTTATACACCAGGATCGTTGTGTCGCCGGTTTTAGGGTCCACACCTGGTTCCAGTATCCGGGAAAGCATATCCGTAGTATGGCTGTAACCGATAGCCGTGGTCAGGAATGATTTGAAAGTATGTGTGAGGTCAAAGTTGCTGGAATACTGCGGGCGAAGATTTGGATTACCGCCGCCTTTCGTATAACGGTCCAGGTAGAACTCAAATGGATTCAGGTCATCATAGCTGGGGCGTTGCAGCCTGCGGCTATAAGATAATCCCCATTGGTGATTCTTATTGGCATTATAGCTCAGGAACACACTTGGGAAAAAGTTCAGGTAAGTGGTATCATTGATCTGGTTCAGGGTTAAAGAATTACCCTTTACATGTGTTTGTTCCGCACGTAAACCAGCCTGGATACCGAATTTCTTAAATTGTTTGCTATAGTTCAGGTAAGCGGCATTTACATTTTCTTTGTACAGGAAGTGATTAGAACGATTGATATCATACTCCCAGTTAGATCCCTTCAGCGTATCAAAGCGGGAATCATTATCGGAATCCACAAAGCTGAGTTTTATCCCGGCTTCGATCTTCGCATCTTTTTTCAGGGGATGCGTATAATCGATCTTGATGGTTTTTATATTGATAGTGGAAGGCTGCAAACTGCGGGTGGTATCTCCGCGGAAATGGATCTTGCCACTGGCGTCCCTGAAGGAAGAATACAGATTGTTCTCCTGGTCTTCATTGTTGCGGGAATAATCCAGGTCAATATTGATCTCTCTGCCGGCGCTATCCAGTTTTCCTTTATAGTTCACATTATAAGACTGGCGGTTCCAATTGGAAGTATTGATACCACGGGTTTTCAGGCTGGAGTCTATATTCTCCCCATTCCCTATCCAGGTAGTTGATTCACTGATCCCTTTCCAGTCGCTTTTGCCGAGGTTCACCATAAAACCAATGGTATGGTTCTTATTGATGAAATAATCTATCCCGGCTTTGCCACCATGATAATGGGAAGTTTTATCCATATAGGTGTTCTGGTCAAAAACCATCCGGCCTTTGCTTTCTATGTTATCCCTTAAAATATCCAGGTTCTCAAATTGCCTGTTGTAGTTATAGTTATAGGAACCATACAGGTTGATATTTTTATTACGATGGTTCAAATTGAGGCCCCCATTCAATTTTGGCAATTTCCCCTGGGCTCCGCCGATATTAACGGAGCCATTGGTCCCAAAATTCTGGTTCTTTTTCAGTTTGATGTTGATGATCCCGGCGTTGCCAGCTGCATCGTATTTGGCGGAAGGATTGGCAATCAGTTCTATCTGGTCTACGTTAGAACTGGGCATATTTTTTAGCAGCTGGGCAACATCCTGGGGAGACATGTTCGTGGGTTTACCGTCGATCATAATGATCACACCGTTCTTGCCACGCATGGATATATTATCGTCTTTGTCAACTTGTACTCCGGGTGATTGTTGTAATACTTCCATGGCAGTGCCACCAGCAGCTACGATGCTGTTTTCCACATTCACTACCATTTTATCTGCTTTTTGCTCAATGAACGGGCGCTTGCCGGTTACATTCACTTCTTTCAGATTGCGGGAATCTTCTCCCAAAACAAGAGCAGGTACTTTAACAGGACTGCCATTCACGGTGAACTGAGCACTGAAACTCTTTTTCATTCCCATGTTTACAGCAGCTATCAGGTACTTCCCCTCCCTGATCCCTTCAAATTCATATTTCCCTGTTACGTCTGCAATGGCACCCTTAACCAGGGTAGAATCTTTGGCTTTGAGGAGTGTTACGGTTGCAAATTCAACCGGTTTACTGTCTGTACGGGTTACGATCCCATTGATCTTTCCTTTTTCATTACTATGCCCATTGGAGGACTGGGCTTGAGCCATGTAGCTACTACTTATGAGTAACATGCTCAGGGTCAATAATTTACTAATTGCTTTCATATAAGGCGGATGATGTTAGGTTATAACGATTTAGACGATTTTATGATTCATACAGTTCCTTCCTTTAACAAGAACAGTGTAAAGGTAGGTATTATGCTTAGTATAGTACTTAACTTTACACAAATGGTCGTTATTTGGTGACGATTGGTAAAAACTGATGAATTGAATGGGGCAGGCTTGCATAAAACAAAGACGCTTGTCAAATTAGTTTGTTACAGGATTTCCGGGAAAGAGGGATTAACGGGAATAAGAGGGGTTAAACGAAAAATGGCGCGGAGGATACACCTCCGCGCCATTATATAATAATATATACCTTATCAGGATGCAGGTTGCTCCGGCTCATTAATTTCTGCTATGGGGGCTTCTTCCGGAACGGCCTCCTCTTCTTCTTTCCTTCTTCTGCGGCCGGTAATGAATTTCCATACAGCTGCACCGGCACCGATCAATCCGAATACGATCACCTTACCGAATTTAAGGATGATAGCAAAGAAGCCTACTTTGGCCAATACCTTGCCCGCTACAAGCCCGCCTATCGTAACGGCTGCTATTTCATCGGCATTGGAATCAAAATCAGCATAAGCGTGCCCTTCACTGAAAGTGGCGCTTTGCAGGATTGCCGGAATATTTTGTTTGATCACACCCAGGTGGGTCATATCACCAATAGCATTCAGGGACAATACTCCTTTCCTTCCCAGTATCCTTACATTGTAATTGAGTGTATGTTCAGGAGAACCGCCGAATTCTAATTCCCGCGCCCAGTGTAATGTTTTATTGGCCTTATCATAATAAGGTTTAGCTGCCCAGCCAACAAATTCAATAGCCGGGTACCCTTGTTTTAGGCGATCCGGATTTCTTTCTTTCGTTTCTTTCTGCAGATCCTTAAGCAGTTCATCATAATCGATCTTATCTGCATCTTCATCCTTTACATATCCCATTTTTTCAAAAGCGATATCAAATGCATAACAGGTAGGATCAGCCGGACCAAGACTATCCGGGAGCAGCATGCCTAAAGTTTCAGAACCAGGAGGGTTTCCCCATACTTCTTCCAGCAAACGGTGACTTTGGGCCGGGTCCAGGTAACGGAAACCTTTTGGCACATTTAATACGGCACCGTCGCCCAATTCAATTTTACCTGTTTTGTAAGTAAAGGAAGCATTAATAGAATCGGAGTACTGTTTTAGTGCTGCCGGAGAAAGGTCTTCTTCTTCAGCAACCAGTTCATCAGCCTTCAGGCTGCTGGTATCCAGCTTTTGTGCCTTAGCCATAAAGATAAAGCCCATCAGGAGGGCCATCAGAGACAATGATTTCATTTAGGTATAGGTTTTAGGAATAAACTACTGGTTATCGAAGTTGATCTGCCCAATTACTTCCGGCAGCAACTCCTGTAATTTCTCAAACACCACCCTCTCCTCTTTCCTGATATGTTCCTCAAGGCTGCAAGCCAGTGCATCCATATCTTTTACTACATCCACACTATCTACTAACGCGCTGTACATACCTGAAATGGTCCGGTGTTCTTCCAGCAGCTCGTCCAGCATAATATCTATATCTGCATGGTAACCGCGGCATAGTTCAAACAGGTAATCTTCTTTCTGAATATGCGGCACCATCACTTCCTGAAATATTTTTACCATATACTCCAGCTTGGCCTGTGTTTCCAGGGGGAAGCCTTCATAGGGTGCGGCATTGATCTTTAGATACCTGCAAACAAAAAGCAGGCGTTTGTGCTCATGTGATAATGGTACCAGATTTGGGTGACGCTGCATATCTTTTACTACGCTGTTTTTGCCGGATTTGTTTTACGGGCATACCATATAAGGATAGCACCACCAATTACCAGCAGGCTTGCAATGATCTCAGCCTGTGTAGGATGAAATCCAAATATATCGTACTTCGTGTTTACTCTTATTTTTTCAACAAAGAACCGTTCTGCCCCATTCATGATCAGGTAGATCCCGAAGATCACGCCAGGCGTGGTTACTTTATTACGAATGGCTATTAATATAATAAAGAACAATCCGCAAACCAGGATCTCATATAACGGGGTTGGATATACGCCAACAGGTAATGCACTGCAGTACTCTCCATTACAGCCTTGCAGCTGAATGCCATCGTTCACCACATTATGCGGATAACTGTAGGCGAAAAAGAAATCTGGTAAAAAACTCAATGATGCCGGCTTCTCAAAGTTCCGGTGCGGAACATTTTCCAAACTACCAAACTGGCGAACGAAGTAAGCCGAGTCCCTATGCAATATTTCCTGGTATTGCGCAGTAGTGATCTTTTCAACTTTACCGGTTGGGTTGGTGCCGTAAGCACTATTATTAATACCCCAATCTCCGTCTCCGGAAAACTGGCAGCCCATCCGGCCAACTGCATAAGCCAGCATTAAAGCAGGCCCAGCGCTATCTACCATATGTTTCCAGTGGATCTGCTTTTTATTGGCATAACGGATGATCACATAAGCCGCTACGATCAGGCCACCATAAAAGGTAAGCCCACTGGCGGAAAATATGGAACCCCATGGATCTTTTACGAATTCACCCCAGTTCTCCAGGTTATGGAAAACCTTGGCGCCTATCAGACCGGCTACTGCAGCCATGATCGTAAAATCTGGCACCCGCTGATGCGGCCATACCTTTACTTTTTCTTCTGTAGGTTTATCCTTTGCTGTTTTCTTTTTGGAATAGTATTTCCAGAAAGCCATTGCTGCTGCCCCGAGCACCCCACCTATCATACTTCCCTGCCCCGATAACAGGTAATCACGGAATTCAGTGGTGTTGCCGAAAAGGCCCAATAATTTAAAGCCGAGGATAAAACCAATAATAGCACTAACCAAGAGGTCTGTAACAGAAGCCTGTTGGCCGGTGATCACTGTTTCTTCCACCGGGCCTAATAATCCCAGTTTTTCCCTGCGGCGCAATTCAGCAGTTAATACATACGCAGCAGCTAAAAATGCAATAGCTACAAAGAAGCCGAACGTCTGTAAAACCTTTAATGCTGGTATTTCGATCCCAAAGAGATCCTTAAATGCGTAATATAAATTCGGATACATAGGCGTAAAAAAATGGTGATCTGAATTTTCCTATGAACAAAGCCGAATTATATCAAGAGGAAAATCAAACC
The DNA here is from genome assembly GCF_009647655.1 of Chitinophaga sp. SYP-B3965. GTDB lineage: Bacteria > Bacteroidota > Bacteroidia > Chitinophagales > Chitinophagaceae > Chitinophaga. The sequence goes on from NZ_WJFD01000001.1 coordinate 2,749,678, forward strand.
ACCAAGTTAGCTTTTCAATTACGAATTATCAATTCCCGTTCATAAAAGATAATATCCTTTATAAAGGTTGATAATCGAAAAAGCACAATTGAATTAACAATACTCGTCAAATGCAGCCAATAAATTGGTTGCGATCAATTGTGCTGAACGTCCTTCAATCATGTGACGTTCTATGAAATGCACCAGTTGTCCGTCTTTAAACAATGCTATAGCAGGTGAAGAGGGAGGATAAGGCAACAGGTGAGAACGGATCTGCTTAACAGCATCACCATCAAAACCGGCAAAGCTGGTAGTCAGCCTATCTGGTTTCTTTTCACTGGTAGCCACAGCCATCAAAACACCAGGGCGGGCAGTACCCGCTGAGCAACCACATACAGAGTTGATCATCACCAGGGTGGTGCCTTCCTTAGATATGGTTTCATCCACCTTTGCAGGTGTCAGCAATTCTTCAAAACCATTATCTGTTAATTCTGCCTTCATCGGCATCACGAGTTCCGCAGGGTACATAATATTCCTTTTTTGCAAAGTTAATAATATATCGACAAACATAAATAAATAATAAGAAAACGACATTATGTCTTGCAACAATTACTAAAAACGACATTATGTCTTATTCAAACAGCACTTGCCTAACAAAATAGCAGCTTTCTGGCATTGGTATTCCGTTTGATCTACTCCCTGCGTGACCGATAAACTTAAAATGGTTTCACTTAAAAAATTATAAAGACTATGACACTCGTAAAATTCAATCAACAACCGGTTAAGACCCTGAGCGGTATTATGGACGATATTTTCAATGGCAAGTTCATTAATAAGGACTTCGCTACTTCGGATTTTTTCGGTGCACACGCACCCGTGAACATCCGAGAAACAAAAGATGCTTATGTGTTGGATGTTGTAGCGCCTGGTTTCGAGAAAGGTGATTTTAAGATCAACCTGGATGGCCAGACCCTGACGATCAGTTCTGAAAAGAAAACAGAACAGAAAGTGGAGAATGAAAAACAGATCCGCAGGGAATTCAGCTTCCGCTCCTTCTCCAGGTCATTTACCCTGGATGAAAATGTGGATGCAGAGAAGATCAATGCTAAATACGACAACGGCGTCCTGAAACTGACCCTGCCTAAAAAAGAGGCAAAACAGGAAACCGCAAAAGAAATTATAGTTGCATAGGGTTAGGAATAGTTGTGATTTGATCTCAGATTCGACTTACAAAGAGCTGCTCCCCTGGAGCGGCTCTTTTTTTGTGCCCGTCAAATTACCACTAACGTTTAATGTGCAGGATAGCAGATCAGAGTACCTTGCTGGTAGAACTACTAAACTGTTTACGCCTCTTTCCATGTTAACAACCATCAGGAGTCTTCGTGTTTTAGCCAATAATATATATGGAAGTGCCGAAAGAACGGTAACAGCTAAGCTTATCCAGCGCACAACCAATTCACTTGAACAGGCACGCATCAAGATGCTGTTCGACTTTATCTTCTTCTACTGTCTTTTGATAAGTCCGGTATTCTTCACTTTAATATATGTGCAGGATTATACTAACCTGATGGTGAACGGAACCTTCTATGCTATTTTTGCACTTTGCCTTATCCTGATGAGGTCCGGTGTTTCTGTTCCCGTAGTAGGAACTATTGCAGCATTGAATACGATGATCATTCCCATGCTTTCCTCTTTTGCCAACGATCTGGATGTATCCCCCTTATATGCTATACCCTGGTTGATGTCCTGCCTGCTGGGTTATTTTGTTGTCAATCTTCGTACGGCGCTGGCGCTGGGTACTATTTTGTTCCTATACCTTGTGCTGGTAGCATTTATGAAAATACAGAACATCCCGGTATTGCTTCCCCCTACTTATTCCGTTACTGATAAATACCTGGCCACCCCTTTTTACATGACGGCCTTCCTGATACTATGCCTGAGGGTATGGGGTGTTTATTACAGGAACATTGCCCGGCTGGAGCAGCAACGGGCTATGGAGGAACAGCAACAGTTCTCTGCCCTGATCAATCAAAACCTCACCAAACAGTTCCTGTTGGTAAAAGGCCTCTCCCGCTCCGGAAAGAGTGAATACCTGGAAGGGAATATTGAATTACTGGATGCCTGCTTTTCAGAGATTGAAAAACAGTGCGATACTGCTATCCATTACCTGGATGGCCCCAAAGCAGAAAAATAACTTACAGGCACTTATCTTTTCGGCGGGTATCTACCAGGTAGATGATCTTCCAGCCCGTTCCTGTTTTATATAACTGAAAAGAATTGACCCCGCAATGGGAAAACTGGTCGTTGAGGAAAAAACGATAAGGAGTCCATACACTTGCTAACGATCCGTCGATCAATATCTTGTCAAACGTAATCCGCTCATCCCACACGTCCGTGTGAGGCGTACCAACCGCCACCAAAAATTGTGCTAACGTTAGCGCCCCAATGGTTGTTGTACTATCTTTTTTATTCTGGATGGTATGCAAAACAGCCCTTTCTGCAAACACAGCCTTTACCATTGCGCTATCGCCCTTCTTCATGCCGTCAAAGAGTTGCTGAATGGCACTTTTTACCGCAACCTCCTCGGAAGACTGTGCCAGTACTGGATAAGAACATATAAGCAATAAAATGAAGAGGATCGCATAATAACGTTTCATAAATATTGATATTATTTAATTTAAAATCGATTATTATGTTTGGAAATTGTTAGCAACGTTTTTTCCGTTAATAAGTTGTAAAAAGATACAACTAAATGGTATTTGCAATCGATCTTTCTCCAACTACATTTGTCCTATCATAACCTATTGACCATATGCCTATTATTCCTATTGCTCTGTACCTGAATTATTTTCCCTTTTACTCTATGCCTTGAAGTTTTCCTTTTTACTCTGTACCGTGAAGTTTTCTTATTTCTCTATGCCTTGAGTTTCATTTGTCCCTTGCTATGAATGTTGGATCGATCTATCCTATGAAATTTTGAATGCTCTCCCCCAAGGAGAGCATTTTCAATTATGGTCATTAAGGTACTACTTGCAATTTAGGAGAAAGCGGGAATTCGTATAAACGGTTATTCTTATATATGAATTTATACAAAAAAGAAACCCCTCGGAGAACCGAGGGGTTTTTAAGTGGATTACTAACCCATTTTTTTAATAACCCAAAATCTTTAACATGCTCTGGGAGGTTTGCTCCTTGGCATATAACCAATCTTTTAATTGTCCGTTTTTGTCCGTGCCTACGATCACATGTTTCGGGGAAGGGATCAGGCAGTGCTTGATACCTCCATACCCACTTAACTGATCCTGGTAGGCGCCGGTGTGGAAGAAACCTATATACAATGGTTCCCCGTTTGTCAGCTTGGGAAGGAACACGGCATTAATGTGTTCTTCCGAGGTGTAGAAGTCGTAACCGTCACAGGTCAGCCCTCCAAGATGCACCTCCTGGTATTCCTGGTCCCATTTATTAATGGGCAGCATCAGGAACTTCTCCCCGATACCCCAGGTGTCTGGCAAAGTAGTAATGAAAGAACTATCGATCATGTACCAGTTCTCCCGGTCGTTCTGTTGCTTTTCGCCCAGTACGCTGTAGATAACGGCACCACTCTCTCCCACTGTGAAGGACCCGAACTCGGTGTAAATATCCGGTGTGGGTACCTTGTTCTTTTTACAAACACTCTTGATGTTGGCTACGATCTCGTTTACGATGTAAGCGTAATCGTAATCAAAACCCAGGGAGTGTTTGATCGGGAAACCACCACCGAGGTTGATACTCTCCAATTCCGGACAGATCTTCTTCAGCTGACAATAAAGGTTTAATACTTTATTGAACTGGCTCCAGTAAAAGATATCGTCTTTGATCCCCTTGTTCATAAAGAAGTGGAGCATTTTCAGCTCAAACTTCGGATTCCCCTTCAGCTTGTCCACGTAAAATTCGAGGATGTCCCTGGAGGCGATTCCCAAACGGGAGGTATAAAAGTCAAACGTTGGTTCCTCTTCCGCTGCGATCCTGATCCCCAGTTTAACCGGGTTTTTGGATCTGACGAATTTGGAGTAGTCCTCCAGCTCCTCTTTATTGTCTAATACCGGCAGTACGTTGGTAAAACCGCTATTGATCAATTTGGCGATACTACGGGTATAAGTCTTTGTCTTATATCCGTTGCAGATCACAAACACATCTTTCGTGATCTTCTTCCGTTCATACAACTTGGTCACAATGTCCAGGTCGTAAGCAAAGGAAGTTTCGATGTGCACCTGATGCTTCAGGGTCTCCTCCATTATAAAGGAGAAGTGGGAACTTTTAGTACAATAGCAGTAATAATAATTGCCTTCATACTTATTCTTCTTAATTGCGTCCTGGAACATCTTTTTTGCCCGGTTGATCTGCATTCCGATTTTTGGAAGGTAGGTCAACTTGAACGGTGTTCCGTATTTGTCAATCAAGGCCCGGATATCCAACCCGTTAAATTCGAGATTGTTATCCTTCACTTCGAAACCCTCTTGCGGGAATTCAAAGGTTTGGTGAACGAGGTCCGTGTAGGTGTTGTTCATTTAACGCTGTGAATGAATTTTAAGGATTAGTTAGTAAAACTTAAACCACATTTTAAATGAGCTGGAAACTTCTGGTTTATACACCTACGTAAGTCGTTTGACCAGCAAAATTGGATGCAAATCTACAATTTTGTTCCAATGCATTTCCAAAAAAAATTTATCTTTTTTATGAAAGGTTTTATATCTAACTATATAATTGATTTACAGCAATTTAATTGCTTTTATATCAAATATAAATACTAAACAATTGAGGTACTAGCCTCTTAACCCTTGAAAAGTACAACCCCTTCATAATCACTTCAGTAGTTCCAATCCCCTCTTTCCTTCACAGAATAACAGATCAAGGATGCTAAGGTTCGGGAAGAAACCGGTCCGCTCACCAAAAACCTGGTTATAGGTTGGAAGGTTATCCCCGCTTTCGCCAGGTACGAAATGATCCCTTTTATCCAGGATGCCGGTGCCGGCATCGTATGACTTTTCAAACTGGTCGGTCAGGGTTACGGCTTTTGAAATACCCAGCACCTTGTTGGCCCATTCGAGGCAGGCCATATTCCAATCCAGGAGGAAATCGAATTTTTGCTCATATAACCCCTCGAGGTCATTTTCAAAATATTCAAACCAGGGGGACCGGCGATAAGCAGAAGTTAAAGTCTTCCAATGGAGCCCCTGCCAATTTTCCTCATTACTGATCCGGACGTCCTTCATAATTGTCCGTTGATTTTTTCCCTTCGATAGGGGAACGCTTAAAAGGATCTTTCCATTGGGTCCGGCAACATAACAACGATTGCGGTAACTGACCTTTTGGTAGTGTTCATATCTCTCTATCTTTAATATATCTGCTTCAATTAAAGTTTTATAAAAACAAATTGGCGGAAAGTATTGAGATTCAATAAGTAAAGTTTTGTTTCCGGACTGTTCTGTCATATAGTCACAATTAAAAGTTTCAAGGTGTAAAATCAATCATTTTGCGCTGCCTACAATTAAATGTTAAGCTACAGTTATAACAACATAATTTATTGAATAACAGTTCATAGAACTATATTAAATATGCTATTAGCTTTAGCAAAGTTTTACTTTAAGCAGAAGTTTAAAAGTCAACAAATTTACTAAAGTTATTAGTCTTAAAAATGATTGATTTTGACCACTTTTTACTTAAAGTGAAATGCGAAGTACAGGGGTCGCTCCCAGCCTTCCGGTTTTAAATCTTAACTTCTTATTAAGGGGGAGTTTTGTACGTTTGGGGAATTTTACGCTAATCCATCATTCATGAAAAGGTTTCAATGGGGCATCCTGGTCCTCTTACTTTGGGGGTCGATCAGTTCTTGTGGCAAGATGAAAGACCTGGAATTTCTCCGGGTAGCCAGCTTTAATTTCGACAATCTGGGGTTCTCAAAAAGTACCGTTAAGATGGAATTGGCCTATTATAACCCAAACAATTTTTCGCTCCGTTTGAAGGATGCGGAGTTCGATATTTTCCTCGATGACACAAAAGTGGGTCACTCCCTCCAGGATACCCTGATCGAAATTCCTGCCCGGGATACGTTCTATTTTCCAGTAAAACTGGAGGTGGATATGGGGCATGTTTTTCAAAATTTACTCGGTGCATTGACCAATAAAGAGGTCACAATTAAGGCAGCCGGAAATTGCAAAGTGGGTAAAAAAGGTATTTTTTTACCCTTCCCGATCAAATGTGAAACGAAGCAAAAAATTGACTTTTTCTGATTTTTGAGAAGTGAGAGGCGTTTTTTGGGTGACTCCAGGAAGAGGGATTTTCTCCTTTTTTGAGGGTTGAAGGTGGTGATTTTTTCACTTTTTGAGATGCTGGTTAAGGGATGAATTTCTCATTTCCGGGTGATCGGATTGGGGTATTTTTTGCGTTTTTGAGCGTCTGAGGAAGGTGGATTTTTCACTTTTGAAATACTGGCTAAGGGATGGATTTCTCATTTTGGGGGTGATGGACCTGGTTGATTTTTGCATTTTTGAGCGTTCAGGAAGGTGGGTTTTTCACTTTTGAGATACCGGTTAAGGGATGGATTTCTCTTTTTTGGGGTGATGAACTCGGTTGATTTTTGCATTTCTCAATGTTCGGGAAGGTGGATTTTTCACTTTTGAGATACCGGCTAAGGGATGGATTTCTCTTTTTTTGGGGTGATGAAATTGGGGTGATCTTGCATTTTTCGAGTGTTCGAAAAGGTTGATTTTTCGCTTTTCGAGATGTCAATAAGGGGATAAATTTCTCTTTTTGGATAACCAGATTTGGTTGTTTTCTACTTCCTACCCTCCCATCCAAAGCAAAAAAAAGCCCCCCGGAAATCACCGGGAGGCTAAAAGATCTTTATAAAAGAAGAAACTATCCTTTCTTTTTCGGATTCAACGGACCACCACCATCTTCCGGTTTCTTGCAACACTTAGGCAGATCATTGTAAGAATCAGGATTAGCCGTTACATCATCCGCATCATATCCTGCGTTAGCAATCCCCGTTTTAATGTTCTCGATGTTGGTGCGGTCTGTATAATATTTAACAGTCGCTTCTTTCTTCTTCACATCCACTACCATCGATTTCACACCTTCCTCTTTCAGGAAATAACGCTGAATAGCGTCTTTGCACATGTTACACTGAACAGTGGGTGTTTTTATCTTAGCAGTCACCAGCGTGCCTTTCTTCACCTGGGCCATTGAAACTCCTGCCCCAGTGAGCAAAAGCACGATCACTAATTTAATAATACGCATAGCATGATTTTTTTTATCTATTCACAATATACAAAAATTCCTCAATATATACCATTATTTCCCCCATACATCGGGCGCAGCACGCCAGGCTTGCAATGTTTCCTGCTCTGTAGCAGAAACCAGGCCTTTTTCCACAGCGAGTTCTATTAAAGCACTGTAGTTACTGAGTGATTTATAGGTAACGCCGGCTGCTTCAAATGCTTTCACCGCGATATCAAAACCATAATTAAAGATAGAAACCATCCCTATCACTTCTCCTCCTGCTGCACGGATAGCCTGTACCGCTTCCAGGCTACTTTTGCCGGTAGAGATCAGGTCTTCTATTACTACAACCGGTTGGCCGGGTTGTAATACACCTTCGATCTGGTTGCCCATTCCATGTTCTTTTGGTTTGGAACGCACATAGATAAAAGGAAGTTTCAGCTGATCCGCCACCAGGGCACCATGTGGGATACCTGCTGTGGCTACGCCTGCAATCACCGCTGCATCCGGGAAACTTTCAAATACGGTATTAGATAATTCCGACTTGATATAGTCACGGATATACGGGAAGGACAATACCGTACGATTGTCGCAGTAGATGGGAGATTTCCATCCGGATGCCCAGGTGAAAGGCTTTGCCGGGCTTAGCTTAACGGCCTGAATCTGAAGTAGTTTCTCTGCTACCTGTTTTTCGCTGATCTTGTTCATAACGCGGCAAAAGTACAATAATACCCTAATTTTGCAGCATGGAAATACCCGTTACCATCTATATAAACGAAAGGCCCATCGTCATTGCGGGCACTCAGACTAAGCTGGATCCCAAATACATCGGTGCTCCCACCCTTTTTTCCCCAACGGAAAAAGAAATTGAGCAGTCCATTACCCTGCTGGATAAGAATGAATTGCCGATGGCAGTATTTCGCCATGCTGCCCCGGATACAGTGGTTGAAAAGATAAAAGCGCAGTTCACAGTATATGAAGCAGCCGGTGGTTTGATCACAAATCCGGAGAATGAAGTATTATTGATGTTCAGAAGAGGAAAGTGGGACCTTCCGAAAGGCAAATGGGATGATGGCGAAACACTGGAAGAGTGTGCTCTGCGGGAAGTTCACGAGGAAACCGGCTTACATACCATTAAACTGGGGCATAAGATCACGGAAACCTTCCACTATTATCCCCTCAAACAAAAGAAGATCCTGAAACACAGCCACTGGTACCGGATGTATTTTACGGGAACAGAATTAACGGTGGGTCAGATCGAAGAAGATATCCTGGATATTCAATGGATCCGCCCGGAGAACCTGGGCAAATACATGCAATACTCCTACCAGAATATCATTGATGTGCTACTGAAAGCAGGCTATAAACTATAACTATGAGCGTACAATCCCATTACGACAATCACCTGGCAGCCTTCTATGCCTGGATGACCGGTAATTTCGAAACAAAGCAAAAAGAACAGGAAGCCTACTTCGTCAGCAAGCAAATAGCGCCTTTCGCCAACCATGCAGCCATTGACCTGGGTGCAGGACATGGACTGCAAACCGTTTCCCTTGCCAACCTTGGATACACGGTATACGCGGTGGATTTCAACCAGCACCTGCTGTCTGAACTCAATGCCCAAACAAAAGGCCGCTCCGTAAGGACCATCCTGGCTAATATCACCAACACCAATCAGTATTCCATGGAAACGGAACTGATAACGTGTATGGGTGATACACTCACACACCTGGAAAGTGCGGAAGTTGTATCTACATTAATAAAGGAGTGGTACAATATGCTGTTGCCCAATGGTAAACTGGTGCTTTCTTTCCGTGATCTTACGCAGGCTTTGGAAAATGAAGAAAGATTTGTACCCGTTAAAGCAGATGACGAAAGGATCCATACCTGCTTCCTGGAATATTTCCCCGGTTTTGTAAGAGTGTTTGATATGTTGCTGGAAAAGCAGAACGGGCAGTGGATACAGAAGGTAAGCAGTTATCAGAAACTGCGTTTGGGAGTTGAACAGGTAAAAATGATGCTAACTAATGCCGGGTTCCTGGTACACGATCATGAAGTGATCATGCGGATGCATTATCTCGTAGCACAAAAGCGGAACTAAACAGCAGGCCGCTTAGGCAAAATAGCTACCGTCAATCTGCTCACACATACCAGCTTATGATGATCATCTGTAATGCGGATGTCCCAAACATGGGTAGAACCCCCAATGTGTAAGGGTTTCACCAACGCATGCACATACCCTTCTTTGATCCCGCGGATATGATTAGCGTTGATCTCCAGCCCGACACAGATCTGTTTTTCAGGATCTATGATCAGCGCAGAAGCAACACTGCCAACGGTTTCAGCCAGCGCAGCAGAAGCACCACCATGTAACAAACCATAAGGTTGTTTGGTACGATGATCTACCGGCATCATGGCACGCAGGCAATCCGGGCCTATCTCCGTAAATTCCATCCCCAGCAAAGCGGCCATGGTATCCTTGCCCATTTCGTTGAGCTGATCCAATGATATGTCCAGCGAGAACCAGATAGATTTCATATAGAAGAAGGTTTGAGCTTGATCGCATTCGCTACAACATCCGGCAGGAATTGTGCGGCGTCTCCCTTATACCTGATCACATCGCGCACCAATGTGGAAGCGATGGTTGAATATTCAGGAGAACAGGTGAGGAAGATGGTTTCTACTTCATGATCCATTTTACGATTGATATCCGCAATGGCTTTTTCATATTCAAAATCACTCACGTAACGGATACCGCGTAAGATGAACTGGGCATTGATCTCTTTACAGAAATTCACGGTAAGCCCTTCGTAGGAAGCCACTTTGATCTTAGGTTCATGCTTATAGATCTCCCGGATCCATTCCACCCGCTGCTCCACAGTGAACATGGGCACCTTGCTGGAATTGATACCAATACCTATCACCAGTTCATCAAATAAAGGCAGTGCACGATCAATAATATCGGTATGACCAAGGGTAACGGGATCAAAGGTTCCTGGGAATAAGCAGATACGTTGCATATGGTAAATATTATTCGCCGGCCGAGGGTTTCCTCAGTTCTTCCCGGTTAATGAATATGGAAAATATGGTGGTTCCGTAATTTCTTTTTGAGCGGAAATAGCTAAACTGCTCGTAATTATTGCGTGGTGTATGTTCTATCACAAACCATCCTTCCGGTTTCAGTAATTGCCTTTCAAAAATGATCTTCGGCAGATCATCAATGTTAGTGAGCTGATAAGGAGGGCCGGCAAAAATGAAATCGAACTGCTCGGTACATTGCTGCAGGTATTTGAATACATCCATCCGCACCAGTTTCAATTTCACATCCAGCATCTCTGCTGTTTTGGCGATAAAATCCGCCATGGCATTATCCTTTTCCACAATCGTCTGATCTGTTGCGCCGCGGGATGCCAGTTCATAACTGATAGCACCTGTACCACCAAAGATGTCCAGCGTTTTGAGCGCGGAAATATCCAGGTTGTTTTCGATAATATTGAACAGGCCGCCCTTCGCAAGGTCCGTTGTTGGACGGGTATGCGGCATATTGGCAGGAGGGCTGATCTTCCTGCCACCCATTGCTCCTCCTACTATACGCATAAGGCCAATGCATAAAGATTGTGAAAATGATGTGCAGGTACTTCATTCATCTTGCCGATGTAGAGGAACCCTTCCGGCTTATTCACCCAGTCCAGCCGTGGTAAAAAACGGTTCAGTTCCTGGTACACCTGGGAGTCTTTTGTGAGCGCGCCACCCAGTTTTATTTTTGCCTGCAGTTCCGTGAGGTCCAGCTGGCGGAGAGAATTAACGATGTAGTATACAATATCCAATCCACTCCGGTAAGGCAGCTGCTGTTGCAGCAATAATTTACCGGCGGCATAGATGGTTAGCGCAAATTGCTGCTGTTGTACCTCAATGAACACCACCCCGTCTGAGAACATGATATCGCGATCCTGTTTGTAAGACTTCAGCAATGCAGAGTGGGCATGTACCACCCGGTCTGAAGAAAACTCCTTCCGCAGAAAACCCAGGATATCTTTATCCGTAGCATATACATTCACCATACCCAGTTCCGGCAAACTGTCTGATAGTACCGCTTCCTGGATCCTTTCCAGGTGTGCCACATGGAGGTAATCCTTTTTCAACTGACCCGCAAATAATGGTTCCGGCACTAAGGTATTATCCGGAGAATCAAAGCCCAGTAGTACTTCTTTGAAAGCGGTAAACAGTAATTTATCTGCATCAAAGATCTGTTCTATCATTTCCAGATCAGCCACAGCCAAGGTTTTAGGCTGATAGCTATAACTTTTCAGGGCCAGGAATTTGCGGGTGGTGGGCGCCAGTACAGCATAACTGAAGGTGCCGCTGCCGATCAGCACCAGCAGGGTGCAGATCGTCAGATCCGTTTCCAGCAAAGTGGCATCGTCTATCGCGTAAGTCGGTTGTATCGTATAAGCCACAGGCATGCGTTTCAGTATTGTAAGGCACAATAATAATCAAAATAAATGAGAGTTAAGGATGGCTTAAAGGCCGTATTTTTGCATCGCCCAACGGAAACCCGGGGAAAAGCATGCAAGTAGACGTATCCAATAAACAGATCCTGAAGATTGCTGGCCCTATCTGCCTGGCCCTGATCCTGCCCCAGATCAATCACATGACCAATGCCGCCTTTTTGGGTCACCTGGGGGAATTCCCTTTTGCCGTGAACGGCATTGCCGGTATCTATTACCTGGTCATGTACATGATCGCTTATGGATTGAACAGTGGTTTGCAGGTCCTTTTTGCCCGGAGGGCGGGAGAATTGAATTATGCAGGTATGGGCCGTTACTTTTCCAATGGCATTCTGCTGGCCCTCCTCTTTTCTGCCATCGCTATCGTGATCACTTATGCACTGGCGCCTTACTTTTTTGCGCACAGCCTGCACGACCCCAATATCCGGGATGCTGCCACTTCGTTCACCCGTATCCGTATCTGGGGTTTGCCTTTCCTGATGCTGATGGGGTTATGCAATGCATTTTATACCGGCACCGGTAATACACGTCTGCTGGCTATTACTTCTCTTTTCCAGGAAGCCGTGAACATTGGTTTGGATTATGGACTGATCTTTGGCAAAATGGGCTTGCCGGCATTGGGTTTGAATGGCGCTGCTTATGCATCTATTATTGCGGAGTTCGTGGGGTTTGTGGTGGCATTTTGTTTGTTACTCGGCTTTAAGTTCCACATAAAATTCCACCTGTTCACCTGGCTTAAACCGGACTGGACATCCATCCGTAATATCCTTACCATTTCTGCGCCCCTGATCGTACAATTCCTCTTCAGCATCGGCAGCTGGCTGATCTTCTTTATATTTATAGAACACCTGGGGCAAAGACCACTGGCTATTTCCAATATGATGCGGAGCATCTTTGGGCTCTTTGGTATTTTCACCTGGGCATTGGCCTCAACCTGTAATACGATGGTCAGTAATCTTATCGGGCAGGGGCGGGAAAATGAAGTGGTGAGCGTAGTAAAGAAGATCGGTGGATTTGCGCTGCTTTGCGCGATGGTAGTAAGTTTGCTGATCAACATCTTTCCTTATCAGTTGCTGCATATCTACACAGCAGATACCGCTATGATCACGGAAGCACTTCCCTCTATCCATGTATGCACACTAGTCACCTTGCTTTCTTCTATCACGGCGATCGTATTTAATGGTGTTACCGGCACGGGTAATACACGCATCAATTTATTCATTGAGTTTGCGGCAGTTACGGTATACCTGATCTATTGTTTTGTGGTAATAGAACGCTGGCAGAGCCCGTTGCATTGGGCCTGGGGAGCTGAATTCGTGTATTGGACCACGATGTTCTCGCTGGCGTTATGGTACTTAAGGAGTGGAAGATGGAAAGGGAAAACTATTGCATAGCGTCCAGCATCTTCTTCATTTCCATCTTATAACCCTGATCATCCGATAAAATAGGACGGAGCCGCAGGCCTTTATTCAGGATTTCCATGGCCTGTGTTTCCTTGTTACTATGCCGGAAAGCAATGGCCAGATCAAGATAGTTCTGTATGATGCTGGCTTTTAGCTGGTTGCATTTTTCATAACTGGCAATCGCTTCTTCTATGGTACCGGGTGGCACTCCACCGAACAATACTTTTGCAGCTGCCTTTTCAATACCACTCAGGTTGGAAAGATCATAATTCCATTTTCCCAGGAGATGATATACTTCTGCATAATCCGGTTTGAACTTAATGGCCAGGTCTGCATACTTTTTCGTTTCTGAGAAAGCAGCTACTTTTTCCTTTGCACCGGATATCGATCCGATATATGCCCAGGTCATGGCCATGGCGTAATTGGCAGTGGGATTTTCCGGCTCTACTTTTAAAGCCTCGAAAGCATAGATCTTTGCGTTATTGAAAAACTCCAGCTTCTGCGCTTTGTCTTTCTGCCTGCCCCCTTCTCTTCCGCAGATGAGGCTGGCCTGGCTAAAGGAAGCAACATGACCGGGAGACACCTGTAATACTTCTTTGTATTTCGCGAGTGCTTCGCCGTCTTTCATTTGTTTTTCAAGCATTTGTGCCTGAGCAAACAATTCTTCAACAGATTGCGCTTGCAGGGAAAGAGAAACCCAGCAGGTTAGAAAAAGTAAAATGGTTTTCTTAAGCATAGGACTTTATTGAATTTACGGGTACCTAAAAATAAAGATTAATATTGTTTTTCCAGCGTTACCACGGAAAAAGAGAGGTCTCCACCAAAGGGTGGTGCTTGTTTTTTCAGTATTACTCTGGAACGGCTCACTGCGGGGAAAGTACTTTTGATGGTAACCGAGATATCATGTACTACCTGTTCCAGCAAGGGTTGCGGCGTTTGCATGATGCGTTTGGCGATGGAATGCAGGATTTCGTAGTTAACAGATTCAATAAGAGAGGATGGGTGTTGTGGTTCCGGAATACTTACTTCAATATCCAGTATGAAATAATTGCCAATTACCTGTTCTTCCGGGTAAAGGCCATGATAAGCGTAGAATTTAAGTCCCTCCAGTGCAATAGATAGCATAGTATAAAATATCGAAGGATCAATGTAAAGCATTGATCCTTCGTGATGAAATTAATGTCCTTTTGCAGAGAGGTATCTTTCCGCATCCAGTGCAGCCATACAACCGCTACCGGCAGCAGTTACCGCCTGGCGGTATACTTTATCCTGTACGTCTCCACAGGCAAAAACGCCTTCCACACTGGTTCTGCTGGTGCCGGGGATGGTTTTGATATATCCCTGCTCGTCCATATCCAGTTTGGATTTGAAGATATCAGAATTAGGCTGGTGACCAATGGCCACGAAGAAAGCGCTCACCGGAATGGTTTGTTCTTCTTTGGTTACAAGGTTCTGAATACGAACACCTTCTACTTTATTTTCACCGGTCACTTCCAATGTTTCGGAATTCCAGTACACCATAATGTTGGAGGTTTTCAGTACACGGTCCTGCATTACTTTAGATGCTCTCATTTCATGACGGCGAACCAGCATGTGTACATTAGAGCAGATCTTGGAAAGATACAGTGCTTCTTCCGCTGCGGTATCTCCTGCACCCACGATGGCTGCTTCTTTCCCTCTGAAAAAGAATCCGTCGCAAACAGCGCAGGCGGAAACGCCGCTGCCGTTCAGGCGTTGTTCTGAAGGAAGGCCCAGCCATTTGGCGGAAGCCCCTGTTGCTATAATAATGGCATCTGCCGTGATCGTTTTTTCTTCGTCTATTTCCACTTTATAAGGCTGGGAGGAAAAATCCACGGCGGTAGCCAATCCATAACGGATATCAGCACCCATGCGGCTCGCCTGCTTTTCAAAATCCACCATCATTTCAGGCCCCTGTATGCCTTCCGGATATCCCGGGTAGTTCTCAACTTCAGTAGTGATGGTCAATTGACCGCCGGGTTGAATGCCCTGATACAATACGGGTTTCAGGTTAGCACGGGCAGCATAGATCGCTGCGGTATACCCTGCCGGGCCTGATCCGATGATCAGTACATGTACATGTTCTTGTGGAGTGTTGTTTTCCATGCTGTTGTTGCTGTTGATTGGTTTTGATTATTTTGGTATAGTAATGGTCTTGTAAGAAACACAGTATCCGCCCCAGTTACCTAATGCGCCCTGCACATTGCCGATCGCGCGGTTAGGTTTTAACGGACTGCCTGTAGTGTTATATGCCAGATCAAGGGTACGCCAGAAATCATAGGTACCATGATCTACGTTACAGAACTTGAGTGCTACCGTATCCCCTCTTTTAAAGAATTGATGTTCACCCGTTTCCGTTGTTTTATTCTTATCAACACCTGCATCCAGTGGTATTTCAAAAGTAGTGCCGTTCACTGCTTTGTCATCAAATACTGAATTCAGGCCTGCCATAAAGTCCTCTTTGTTACGAGCGGTAAAGTATCGGACATAATTACCTCTTTCAGGCGCGTCTGTTACTTTTACAAACAGGCGTACTTTGGTAACATCCGGGCCTTCCACTCTTTTCCATCCTATGGAATCCAGGGAAAACCTGCCTTCCGGAATGGTAGTAATGGAAGAGAGCACCTTATCGCCAACTTCTATGCGCAGTGTATAGCTGGCGCCTCTTTCCCCCACAAAAGCGTTACTCATGTCAGCCGTATCCACGGTATAAAAGCAGGTGGTGTCTGAGCTGTACTCACGCAACTGATGCGTTTGTGCGCCATTGGACACGGTGATCTTTGCACCATGTACAAAGGAAGCCAGTAATTGCTCCGGTTCAATTTTAGAAAAATAGTCAAGACTGCGGCTCAACGTTACCGTTGGAAACCTGCCATCCTCAATCATCCCTTCCACCACCAGCTGCTCTCCTTTATCCCGGAGATCAACTGAGTTCCCTTTTTGGCAAGCCGTACCCGACACAATTGTCAGTACAAGTAGAATAGGTGCATTTCGCATAAGAGTGCAAAAATAACGGGTTGGGAGGAGAAAATCGAATCGGGTAGTACGAAAGGTATCTATATGGGTATAATCCCCCTTTATGGGCACAAAAAAAGCATCCCGCCATTTGTATAGGCGGGATGCTTTTATCCCAGATTCGAAGATTAATATTTAAACCAATTATCCCAGATAGGATTTAAGTGCGCCGCTGTAGCGGGCCTTTTGAAGCCTTTTAATAGCTCTTTCTTTGATTTGGCGGATACGTTCCTTTGTCAAATCGTACTTCTGTCCTATTTGTTCAATCGTTGCGCCGTTTTCACCATCCAGACCAAAATAAGCGTTCACAATTTCCGCTTCGCGGGGGCTCAGGGACTTGAGCACGCGACGGATCTCTTCTCTCAAAGAATCCTGCATGACATCATCGTCGGTTACAGCGCCACCTTCCAGCAGATCGCCCATCGCTACATCTTCCGCTTCGTGCACAGGTGCATCGAGGGACATGTGGCGGGTATTGCTCTGGAAGATATTGTTGATCTCCGATTCAGACATTTCCAGGATCTCAGCCAGCTCTTCTGTAGAAGGCTCACGTTCGTTTTCCTGTTCAAATGCCATGTAGGCTTTATTCGCTTTATTATAAGTGCCAATTTTATTCTGCGGCAGACGAACAAGACGACCTTGTTCAGCCAGCGCCTGCAAAATGGATTGACGAATCCACCATACAGCGTAAGAGATGAATTTGAAACCTTTTGTTTCATCGAAACGTTGTGCTGCCTTGATCAACCCTAAGTTGCCCTCATTGATGAGGTCAGAAAGGCTTAAGCCCTGGTGTTGATATTGTTTGGCCACAGAAACAACGAAACGAAGGTTTCCTGTAGTTAATCTTTCTAGAGCCCTTTGGTCCCCCATTTTGATACGTTGGGCCAATGTGGTCTCCTCTTCTGGAGTTAACAATGGGATCTTCGAGATTTCCTGCAGGTACTTTTCTACCGCCTGCGAATCACGATTGGTGATCTGGGTGGCAATTTTAAGTTGCCTCATATTTTAAAATTTGGTTTACGAATAATTTGAGAGCGCTTGCACATAAATTCTAACGTTATAACACCGGAAAGATATTTTTTGTTGTAACATTTAAATGTGATATCTTACACAGTTGCGAAATTAGCGTGCAAAGATCGTGCTAATCCCCCACTCTTCCAAATAACTTGATATGGCATATAAATGGGTTACGATTTGCGGGGTAACTTCAGCGTTACGTGTTCATTGTCAACTGTTCAACGTTTTTCAATTAAGCCTCTATGTCTCAATAGTATAACAAAGTACACGATATAAACGTATTTTTATAGCGTTTTAGTCACTATTTGAGGGGGTTTAATTAAATTTTAACAATTGAAAATAAATCTCATTCAAATTAAGATTTTCTCTAATTTACCATAATACTCATTGCAAAATTTTCAATGGACTACAGAAGCGACACTTTTACAAAACCCGGCAAAGGCATGCTGAATGCCATGATTGAAGCAAACACAGGAGATGACGTTTTCGGAGAAGATCCTACCGTGAACAAACTGGAAGCCATGATGTCAGAACTTTTTGGCATGGAGGCAGCCCTTTACTGCCCTTCCGGCACAATGAGTAACCAGATCGCCATTAAAGTACACACCCTCCCCGGCGATGAAGTCATTTGCAGCACCCTGGCGCACGTTTATATCTATGAAGGAGGAGGCATTGCCTTCAACGCCGGCGCACAGGTCAGGGCCCTGGAAGGGGACCGTGGCATGATCACCGCCGCAGATGTGGAAGCTGCCATCAACCCGGATGATATTCATAAAGCCCGAACTTCTCTTGTATGCCTGGAAAATACTTCCAACAGAGGCGGCGGATGCTGTTATGAATGGGAACAGATCGAACAGATCCGGGAAGTTTGTAACAGACATGGTTTAAAACTACACCTGGATGGCGCCCGCCTTTTCAATGCATTACTGGCCACCGGCCAAACCGCAGCACAATTCGGCGCCACTTTCGATAGTATCTCCGTTTGCTTAAATAAAGGCATGGGCTGCCCCATGGGCTCCATATTATTAGGTTCCGCTGCTTTCATAAAAGAAGCCCGCCGCGTACGTAAAAAACTGGGTGGCGGTATGCGCCAGGCTGGTTATATGGCTGCTACCGGGGTTTATGCATTGGAAAACAATGTGGAACGCCTCGCAGAAGATCACCAGCACGCCAAGAAGATTGCAGGTGCTTTGCTGGAAAGAGAGTTCACCGGTCACATGCTGCCCGTGGAAACCAATATCCTCATCTTTGAAGTGAAACATCCCTGGACGCCCATCACCTTCCGGGATTTCATGCAGCAACAGGATATTCGCGTGATGGCCATTTCTCCAACACAGGTACGCATGGTGCTCCACCTGGATATTACACCGGAAATGGTGGATAGGACCATTGCCGTGATCCGCAGTATGGAGTGATTTCCTTCACATTATTGTGCAAATATGATCTGATATTTGTCTAATGGTTGTATAATCCTTGCTTCATCCAAGCTTCATCCTTGTGCAAACCTGCTCCAGGCAAGCAGATGAAGCTTGGATGAAGCAACCATTAAGCAAGGATGAAGCAAGGTTGGAGCATAATTATGGCCCATAATTCGGAATCCATCCGATATTCAATATTTTTGCATGCTCAAAAACAGGCTTAATCAAGAAAATGGAACTTTCGAAGAATTATATCCCTGCCTCGGCAGAAGACAAGTGGTACAAATACTGGATGGACAAACAATACTTCCGTTCAGTACCTGATGAACGTCCTCCTTTTACGATCGTGATCCCCCCGCCGAATGTAACAGGTGTGTTACACATGGGGCATACGCTAAATGAGACCGTACAGGATATCCTTGTCCGCCACGCCCGTATGAGCGGTTTTAACGCTTGCTGGGTGCCGGGATCTGATCACGCTTCCATTGCCACCGAATCCAAGGTGGTGAATATGCTGAAAGAAGAAAAAGGCATCGAGAAAAGCCAGCTGAGCCGGGAAGAGTTCCTGAAATACGCCTACGAATGGAAAGATAAATATGGCGGTATCATCTACCACCAGATCAAAAAACTGGGCTGCTCTGTAGATTGGGACAGGGTGAGCTTCACCATGGACGATCATTATTATAAAGCGGTGATCCGTGTGTTTGTAGACCTTTATGGTAAAGGGCTCATCTACCGCGGCGCCCGTATGATCAACTGGGACCCGAAAGCCAAAACTGCCCTCAGCGATGAGGAAGTAGAATACAAAGAACTGAATGGTAAACTCTACCATGTTAAATATGCGATTGTAAATGGAGATGGCAAACCTACCGGCGAATTCATCACCATTGCCACACAACGCCCTGAAACCATTATGGGGGATACTGCCATCTGCGTAAATCCGGAAGATGAGCGGTATGCACACCTGAATGGCCACTTTGCCGTAGTGCCTTTAGTGAACCGGAAAGTGCCCATCATTTATGATACATATGTAGATAAAGAATTTGGAACAGGTGCCCTGAAAGTAACCCCTGCCCATGATATCAATGACTATAATCTCGGTCTGAAACACAACCTGGAGATCGTTGATACCCTCAATGATGATGGTACCTTAAGCGCTGCAGCAGAAGTATTTGTTGGGGAAGACCGCTTCCGTGCAAGAAAGAAAGTAGTAGCTGCCTTAACAGAACAAGGCCTCATGGTGAAGGAAGAAGAATACGCCACCCGCTTAGGTTACAGTCAGCGTAATCCGGATACAGTAGTGGAACCACGCATCTCTACACAATGGTTCGTGAAGATGGCAGACATGGCGCAACCCGCCCTGGATGCAGTAGTGAGTGGCGATGTAAAGATCCATCCCGGCGATCGTTTCCTGGCTACTTACAAATACTGGATGGAAAATGTGAAGGACTGGTGTATCTCCCGCCAATTGTGGTGGGGTCAGCAGATCCCCGCCTGGTACGATGATAACGGTCAGTTTGTAGTAGCAGAAACACATGATGCCGCACTGAAATTATATGCAGAAAAGTTCGGCAAACAAGCCACAAAATTAAAGCAGGACGAAGACTGCCTCGATACCTGGTTCTCTTCCTGGCTCTGGCCCATGGAGGTTTTTTCCGGTATCAGCGAACCTGATAATGCAGATATCAATTACTACTACCCTACTTCTGTATTGGTAACAGGGCAGGATATCATTTTCTTCTGGGTGGCCCGTATGATCATGGCCGGCCTGGAATACAAGCAGGTAAAGCCCTTCAGCGATGTGTACTTCACCGGTATGGTGCGTGACAAGCTGGGCCGTAAAATGAGCAAACAATTAGGCAACTCACCTGATCTGCTGGAGCTGATTGAAAAGTATGGCGCAGATGCCGTACGTTTCGGTATCATGATCTCCTCACCTGCCGGTAACGATCTGTTGTTTGACGGTAACAGCTGCGAACAAGGCCGCTTCTTCAACAACAAAATGTGGAACGCCCTGAAACTCGTGAAGATGTGGAAGACTGTTGAAAATACCGGCGCGCCTGTTCCCACGTTTGCAGTAGAGTGGATGGAAAATCGCCTCAACGAAGTACATGCAGAAGTAGAAAAACTCTTTAAGGACTTCCGTTTGAGCGAAGCCCTCAAAGCTATATACAGCCTTATCTGGGACGATTTCTGCAGCTGGTACTTAGAATGGATCAAACCGGGTTTTGAACAACCTATTGATGCGGGTGTGTACGAAAAGACCATCGGTTTCTTTGAGCGCCTCATGCAATTGCTGCATCCGTTCATGCCATTTGTAACAGAAGAATTATACCACCTGCTCCGCGAACGCAAAGCAGGAGATGATGTGGTGATCCGCCAGTTCACCAGCCCTGCAGCTACAAACAACGCCGTACTGGTTGAAGGCGCATTGGCAAAAGAAGTGATCAGCAGTATCCGCGATGCCCGTAACAAGAATCAGTTCAAACCTAAAGACGAGATCGAACTGCATATTGAAACACATCACGAGAATGCCTTTAAACGGATAGAGAGCATTATTGCCAAACAGGTGAACGCCAACGTGGTAGCTTATACGAAAGAATCCATTCCGGGTGCTATTGCGCTTGTGATCGGAAAAGATAAGTTCTACCTGGTTACAGAAAGAGAAGTAGATCCGGCTGCACAGCGGGAACAACTGCTCAAAGACCTGGAATACCAGCAGGATTTTCTTCGGAAAACGGAACAAAAGTTATCTAATGAAAGATTCGTGGCAAATGCCAAACCGGAAGTGGTGGAAGCAGAACGAAAGAAACTGGCAGATTGCACCGCCAAGATCCAGGCAATTGAAGAAAGTTTGAAATCACTATAATTTTAAAGATCGTCCGGCGTTCAATAACCGGACGATTCTTTTTAGCACCCTATGGCAAAGAAATTCCTTCATACTGTCACCTTTATCTGTTGTTGCGTACTTGGAGCAACTGCCCAGAGCAAACCAGCGGTTAAAAAACCAGCTGCTACACAGCCTGCTGCGCAGAAACCACTACGCTTCCGCACTACCTGGGGTATTTTCCTCAGCGATACCCTCCCCCGTCCGGAAGTATTGAAATTGCTGGATTCCGCCCTGATCGTAAGGGATGGCAGCAACCAGAAATTCCCGGTTGTTTCTTTTGATTTCACCTATGAAAAGAAGGAACCTTTTTTGAACGACACCACCAATGAAGTGAGTATCTATACAGAATACGTGGGTGATTCTTTTAAATCGGATAAGATCTCCACTCCCTGGAGCAGCCGGTTGAAAGAAAGTATTCAGAAAGGCGAAGTATTGTTCTTCAATAATATTGTGATCAGGTACACAGGAGATAAGCTCTACCGCGCACCGGAACTGAAGATCATCGTAAAGTAAAAATAGTTATTCTCCCGAGCCCATTAAGATCCCCCAGGGCTTCATGTTCGGTATCCTGTCAAAGATAATTTTGAGCAATGCCATTGCTGGTATGGAAATGAACATCCCCGCAATCCCCCATATCATACTGCCCACAAATACACCCAGTAAAGTGATCATGGCATTAATAGATACTTTGGATCCAACGATCCGCGGCAATAATATATTCGCATCCACTAGGTGAATACCAAACAGGGAAAGTGCTGCCCAGAGGGCCAATGCAGGTGTGCCGGTAGTTAAGGTCACTACCAGTGTGATGATAACTGTTACTATCATTCCCAGGTAAGGAATAATGTTGAAGATAGCGCCGAGCGTACCCAACAGCACAGCATATTTTACCCCCAGCAATAACAGCGCAGAGATGTTCAGCACGGCCACTACCACCATTTCAATGAACAATCCTACCACATAACTTTTTATAACAACACGCCCATGTGCTATCACTTCATGTACTTCCTCCGCATGATCACGATGGAACAGCTTCAACAGGAAACGCATCAGCAGCTTGCGATAGAACAGCAGGAAGAAAGTATACATCGGGATGAAGATGAGGAAAATGAGGATGGAAGAAACAGACGATACCGCATTCATCGCAAATGCAGAAACAGTAGTGATGCTCTTTGCAGCCGTTTCATTGATCCAGGCTATCTGCTGATCAGAGTCGATCTGAAATTTCTGATCTATCCAGAGCGTTAATTCATTCGCCTGCACCATTAATCGTTTTTCCAGTAAAGGCAGATCCGTTAAGAACGAAGTAGTTTGCCAGGAGATGAAATACAACAATCCCAACAGCAACAGGATGAATACTATGACAGCTACAGTAGCAGCCAGCGCACGTGAGAATTTGATCCGCTCCAGGCCTTGTGCCACCGGCAATAAAAGGATGGCGAATATAAACCCGAAAGCTACCGGCGCCAGTATCTCTTTCATCGTACGCAGGATGATCACGATCAACACCAGGCTTAACAGGGTATGACTAAGTCTGATGTAGAAAGGTTGTGAATTCTGTAGCGGTCTCATGTTTGGCATTTAATAGCTGAATAATTGCTGCAAAGGAACGATCACTTCAAATCTTTCTTTCCGCAGCGGATCGCCCGGGTTGGTATTCAGCAGATGGCTGTACCTCACACCAAACGTAAACGGTAATACATTCCCCAGTTTTGTATCGAAGAACAATTCTGCTCCTGTAGATGCATATGTAACATCCAGCTTCGTCCTAAAGTTGTAAGCTACGCTGTGATCGTAAAAGATATTTCCTCTCAGGCGGTTGAAGAAGAGGATATTGGCAAATCCCCAATCCGGGTAAGCAATAGGGAAATGATAGTTGGCCCCCAGTTTATACATGTGTTCATAGAACGGTTTGTTATACCCTCTGGCATACACAAAATAATCTGTAAACGCATAACGAAGGCTGGTATCCTTTTGCTGGAATGAACCTTGCAGCACAATACTATGATTTGCTGAGAAGCCCGGCAGGTAAAGGTCTAAACGGCCATACAGTTGTTCTGCCGGAATACCATTTAATGATTTATTATAACGGAACTGTAAGGATTGTGCAAAATGGGAATTGATATTCTGTACCGCTTTGATCCGTTGATTGGTGAAACTACCATTCAGATCCAGGTACTGGACATTATCATCGCGGAAAACATATTTGGAATTGCCGCTGCGCGCACGGGTCACCTGGTGGTAATTACCGTTCAGTGTGAGGTAGCGATAATATTTCCCTGAAGTGAAATTCAGCGGGATGCTCAAACCACCATACCAGTCCAGCTCATTCCACTGAAGCGAGATCGTATCATTCACATTTAAAAACCGTTGCATCCGGTAATCCGCTCCCAACCGCAGATAAGGGAACCAGGCACCATACAGCAATGATGCACTCACACTGGGGCTCTCTTCATTGTAGTTATATCTTACCCCCACCCTGCTCTGTAAAGTACCCAGCACATTCTCCCCCTGCAGGAACAAACCGTACTCGGGATCATCTATCTCCGGTATCCAGCTATGGAAGTTGAAAATTCGATGTGTTTTAGGGTATTTACGGGCTTTATAATCTCCGGCAGGGATTTTATCGAGGATATTCCCTCCTTCGCCAAAATCAGGTTCTAACCACGCGCTGTGTTTATTTACGAAGCTATTGGCGGAGAGATCTGTTTTTAATAACTTATAACCATCTGCAGTGAATTCGCTGAATACGATATGATCTCCTGCAACAGCCATATGCTGCACACCATTGGGCCGGTTTGTGACCTGTTTAACTTCATTACTGTTTAAAGCGTATACATTATCAGCATCTTTGAAAGCTGCGGTGAAGTAAATAGTTTCTTTTTCTATCAAAGGGATTCCTATCGTCTGTACACCAAACGGCACCAATACCTTCACACTGCCATCTGCCACTGCCTGCTGAATGAGGCCCATCCTGCCTTCCTGGTCACGTACTGCACTGATGATATACTGATCGTCCGCCGTGAATTTGGGATAGGTATAATACCAGTTCTCCGTATTCGGAAAAGTATGCACCACTGCCCCTGTTTGCGCATCCAGCAATTTAAGCTGGTATTGCTGTTCTGGCGTAATCGTCACTACCGCTATCTTCTTTCCGTCAAAAGAAAGATCAGGAGAAAAACACCGGCGTTCCAATCCCAGTGTCTGCATCTGCCCGTTGCTGCGGTCATATACTTTCACCACGGAATTATCTTTCCAGCCCCAGCGTGCATCAAACCGGCTTTCCGTCCATAACAGTTTATTATTACGGTAGCTGAAATAATCATCAAAGCCAATACCTGGCCTTACGATCAGGGTTTCATTCCCTGCTGCATCCAGTTCATAAAAGCCTGTGATCTTTTTATAAGAGCCTTTGGAAACAACATAACTGCTATCTCCCAGCGCATAAACGTATTTGTAATTGGTAACCGTTTTCGTAGCGGGCGTTAAAGTATCCGCTGCTGGCTTTTCCGCTGCATTCCAGGCTGCTGCATATTCATCCAGCGAAGCTTTAAAGAAAGCAGCCGCATTTTTGCCGGTACGGTGTTTCAGGCTTTGCGAGAAAGGATAGAATACACCGCGGTACCGCACCGCATCATCCGTTACATCTTTCCAGAACGTTTGCCCGTAGTTCTTTCTGCCATAACTCGTCATCAAATACCCCGTAGCATAATGGTCCGGTATAAAATTGCGGTAAGATCCATTGCGGATCTGCATGAAAGAATACTTTTTATTGGCCAGCGTTAAAGCCCTGAAATCATTGAAGAATGCCGGTAACCGGCCCCTGCCCTGTAAACTGAGTGCGGTTTCCATCACCACGGCATCACCTTCCCAAAACCAGTTAGGCACCGCAATATTGGTGATCGCAGCCTGCCCCAGTTCTCCGCCCAGGTAATAAAACACCTTACTGAGCCCTTTCCGGAAATTGTTGTTTTGCAGCACATGGCGGTACTCATGGAGGGCCAGCTGATCTACCCAGTTCACAGAACCCACATCATTACTGGAAGGCGGTGGCGTGAGGAAGAATTCAGAACGGAAAGGTCCCAGCTGTACATATCCGTTGGATTGCATGGTTTGGGATTGCAGCAGAATGCTCACCTTGTGTTGCAAGGGACCAATGCTGTTCCGGTGATAACGGCTGATCTGCTGTACGATATCCGCCACCCGCTTACCCTGGGTCTCCATTCCTTTCGGAAAGATCACCCGCACCGTATCCGTATTGATCTGTTGCCATTTGAGAGAGGGCGGATTGCCGCCAAATTGTTGGGCTGTAACCTGCTGCACCAGCACTACAGCTATTGCAAGGCATAGAAGTCTGCGCATATTGGGAAACAAATTACATACAATTTCGAAGTATGCCTATTAAATTTCATATCTACAGGCCTGACACCAGTGTGACAACGCACATTCTGCATTTTTCCGTATTTTTGTAGTCTATAAAATGAATGATACGATGGAAACATTAGCACCCTCACCCATAAAATTGACCACCGGCGCCGTTCAGGAGCTCAACCGCATCAGAAAGGAAGATGGCTTCGACGCTACACAATACCTCCGTATTGGTGTTAAAGGCGGTGGCTGTTCAGGACTTTCTTACGTTTTGGGCTTTGATGCCAAAATGGAAGACGATGACATCTATGAACTGGAAGGTATTCCGGTAGTGATGAAGAAAGCACATGGCATCTATCTCCTGGGAATGGAAATAGATTTCCAGAATGGCCTGAATGCCCGCGGATTTACTTTTACCAATCCAAATGCAAGTTCCAGCTGCGGCTGCGGTACTTCTTTTGCGGTGTAATAATATTCACTAACAGGAACCGGCTTCTCTAAAGGAGGCCGGTTTTTTTATGCCCAATATTTCCTGTTAACATGTAATTACAAATTTGTTTTGATCCGTATCCTCAATATTGCATATCAACTAAATAATTGTATGAAGTATTGTCTATACATGGATGAGAGTGGCAACCATGGGCTTACTCAGGTGGATGAAAGCTTCCCGGTTTTCCTTTTATGTAGTGTATTAATTGCAGAATCAGATTATGATACTATAAGAAATAGTATAAACGAAGTAAAACATCAGTTCTGGAATAGCATAAATGTGATCTTTCATTCCCGTGATATCAGAAAATGTGACAAGGAGTTTGCAGTATTATTTGATCTGGAAAAGAAAGCACAATTCTATGAAGGGATTAACAGGATCGTGGGGGGGAATAATTATACTATTATAGCATCCGCCATAAGAAAAGATGAATACATAAAACGATTTGGCCGCCTGGCAAATGATGTATACGAGATCGCGCTGTCCTTCATTATTGAAAGAGCTATTTTTCTGCTGGATGACATCAGAGATCCCCATAAGGAGCTGGAAATCATTATTGAAAAACGGGGCGCCAAAGAGGACAAGCAACTCCATGAGCATTTTCAGCGGTTAATGGCACGGGGAACCGGCTACGTTTCTGCAGAACGGCTAAGAGCATACAATCTTTCCATCATCTTTAAAAGTAAAAGAGAGAATATAAACGGCCTGCAGCTGGCAGACCTTGTTGCCTACCCTATCGCCCGTTATGTGATAGACAGGGATAGACCTAATCCCTCATATGATGCAATTAAAGATAAGATCTATTCAAAAAGAGGCCGTATCTATGGTCTTAAGGTATATCCATAAAAGCATAAAGCCAGGCTCTCGCCTGGCTTTATGCCGATCGGGGACACCCCAGTCCAAAAATTTTAAGGGGAACCTTATTATAGGTCCAAGGCAAAAGTAACGCTTTTATTGAGAATAATTTCATCATAATGACTGAACCTTTGTCAAAACAACAACGGCCGCCTCATTGCTGAGCCGGCCGTTCTGATATGTAAGATAAGTAAAAGCTTATTTGCCGCTTACTAACGGAGGAGCCTTCTGTACTACTACAGCTTCTTTCTCGTTAGAAAGTGTATTCTTCTTATCGAAGTCCACCAGTACAGGTGCAGCTACGAAGATAGAAGAGTAAGCACCCGTGATCACACCGATCAGCATCGCAAACGCGAAACCACGGGTTACTTCACCACCAAAGATGAAGAGGATCAGGATGGTCAGGAACACCGTTACAGAGGTCATGATCGTACGGCTCAATGTATCATTGATCGCGCGGTTGATCACTGTTTTGGTATCTGCACCCTTCAGCAGGCGGAAGTTCTCACGGATCCGGTCAAACACGATCACCGTATCGTTCATCGAGAACCCGATCACCGTTAGGATCGCCGCAATAAAGTGCTGGTCAATCTCCAGGGAGAATGGCACCCAGGTGCGGCAGAATGAGAACACTGCCAGTGTTACCAATACGTCGTGCAGCAGCGAGAAGATAGTACCGATAGAGTACTGCCATTTCGAGAAGCGCAACAGGATGTACAGGAAGATCACGATCAGGGAAAGGATGGTAGCTTTCACCGCACCTGCCCTTAAGTCATCAGAGATGGTAGGCAATACGGTTTGAGAACCAACAATGTATTTATTGAGGAACGTTTGTTCGTCGATGTTACCGGCGTATTGACCTTTCAGCCCTTCATACAGCTTAGCTTTCACCTCTGCTACTGCTGCATCAGAGTTGTCGTCTATCTTATAAGGAGTGGTGATGTTCAGCTGATCTTTACCACCGATGGTTTTTACGAAAGTTTCTGAACCATAGATATCGCTCAGTTTCTTACGCACTTCTTCTGCATTCACCGGTTTCTCAAAACGCACCGTATAGCTGCGTCCACCGCTGAAATCCACACCGTGGTCAAAACCATGGAAGAAGGAACCGATACCCAGGATCAATACGATACCAGAGATCACGTAGGTGTACTTACGCATGCCCACGAAGTTGTAGTTGGCATGTTTGAAGATCCTGCGGGAAATAGGTGTGAAGTATTCCAGGTGTCTTTTCTTGTTCGTCCACCAGTCAGTGATCATACGGGATACCAGGATACCGCAGAACAGGGACAATAAGATACCGATGATCTGTGTGGTCGCAAAACCCAATACAGGGCCTAAACCAAAGTAGAACAGGATACAGGCGGTGAGCAGGGAAGTGATGTGACCATCCAGTACCGGCGCGTAAGAACGTTTGTAACCGTCTTCCACAGCCTGCTGGTAAGTTTTACCACGACTCAGTTCATCCTTGATCCTTTCAAATATGATTACGTTCGTATCCACAGCCATACCAATGGTCAGTACCAGACCGGCGATACCAGGCATCGTGAGCGTTGCGCCCAGTGAAGCAAGGATACCTACGGTGAACAGCAGGTTGAGGATCAGTGCGATATTCGCAACCCATCCGCCTGTGTTGAAGTACACCAGCATCAGGATGAAGATCACGATGAAAGAGATGATGAAAGATTTAGCGCCTGCCTGGATGGATTCCTGCCCGAGGGTAGGTCCAACTACTTGCTCCTGCACAATCTTGGCGGGGGCAGGCATTCTACCGGAAACCAGGATATTGGCAAGGTCAGTTGCTTCTTCCAGGCTAAAGCTTCCGCTGATGGAAGAGTTACCGTTAGGAATTTCTGAATTGATAGAAGGTGCAGAGTATACTACGTTATCCAGTACGATCGCTACATAGTTCAATGTGCGCGGATCTTGCGGATTGCTTGGTTTCAGTGCGCGGGTCAGGTTACGCCAGTCACGTGTACCAACGTTATCCATGCTCATGCTCACTTCCACTTCGTGGTTCTGTCCGAAATCAGCTTTAGCTGCAGTCACCCTTTCACCGGTGATCCTTGCCTGCGGATTGGCCGGATTTACTTTGATACCATATACAGGCAGTGGTTGTGTACGGTCTTCACGTTTGGTTGGACCATATACAAACACGAGGTCTTTTGGCAGAATGGCTTTCACACCCGGCGTTTCTATATACCTGCGGAAAGTAGCCGTATCCTTTGGAAAGATACGTCCAAGCATAGAGCTTGGCATGATCTGATTCTGATCATTTACGTTAGGTATGAAGATAGCGAACAGCGGATTTTGCTTAACCTGCTCAGCACGCAAAGCATCCATTTGCTTGGCGGAGTCACCACCCAGTTTAGAAAGACCGGAGTCCTTAGCCAGCAGGCTGGTAAGGCTGGCGGCAGAATCTTTAGCTGGTGCCGCAGCGGCAGTAGCAGCAGAATCTGTTGCGGTAACAGGAGCAGCAGAATCTTTCTTAGCAGCGATACCCTGAGAGATCTTAATCGCCTCGTTCATGGGTTGCAATACTGTTAAGTAGAATTCTTCACCACTTTTATATGTTTCACGGAATTCCAGGTTGGCGCTGGCTTGCAGGTACTTGCGTACACGATCTGCATCATCCACACCGGCCAGTTCCACGGAAATGATACCGCGGTTCTCATCCAGGTTGATAGATGGAGAAGCTACCCCGAACTTGTCTATCCGGTTTTGTAACACTTTATAAGTGTTCTTGATGGCTGCTTTAGATTCATTACGGATCACATTCAGCACCTGATCGTTGGTACTGTTGAAAGTGATCTGTTTTTGTTGCGCATTGGCGAAAATAGAAGCGAGCTTGCCATTTGGTGCTTCCTGTTTGTAGGCTTCACCAAACAGGGTCACGAAATCTGACTGGCTGTTCTTCTTAAGCTCAATGGCTTTTTTGATGGCATTGTTGAATGCCGGGTCCTTGGAGTGACCGGAGAGGGAGCGTACTACGTCTTCTACACTAACTTCCAACACCACATTCATACCGCCCTGCAAGTCCAAACCGAGGTTCAGTTGCTTTTCTTTCGCTGAGGTATAGGTGGTAAACCAGGGAAATCCCGCAATCTGCTTGCCACTGGCGCTGTCCAGCATCTGTTCTGTCCTTTCCTTGATCAGGTCGTTCAGCGTGTCGGCATAAAGGGCTTGCGCTTCTTTATTACCGGCATGCTTCTGTTCAGCGGTAGGATATTGGCCGGCCACAAAGGCTTCGGCGGCGGTCTTTATCTTTTTCTCATAGTTCCGTACCACGAACGTGAAGGACAATTGATACAAAGAGATAAGGATCAGTGCGACAGCAAAAAATCTAACCAGTCCTTTTAGTTGCATTTTGTTTCGGATTATTAATATAAATTTTTTAAGAGTTGCAAAGATAGAATTTAAATTGATATATTAAAGCCCGGTTCAAAACAGTTAGTAATCCACTATCCGATTGGTTTTGAACGAGATTTTGGCCAAAAATTTCCTTCTATGATGCAACGCATTTTTACGGCAGGTGCAATATTGGTTTTTTTTACGAACTGCCAAACATCCCGGACAATTAATTCTGCCGCTATGCACAATTTAACATCCGCTTACCTGGATACCCTGCTGCAAGCCCGCAGTGCCCGGCTGGGCCCTGTTATGGACAACCCAAAGGAGTACCGCCTGCAGGTCATTTACACCCGGATAGACCGTAAAGCTGGTAACCAGCCTGTATTTACGGACTTTTACTACCATCTTTCCCCGGACCAATATTTCTACCCTGCCTCCACGGTAAAAATGCCCGCAGCCTTCCTGGCGCTGGAGAAACTGAACCGCCTGAAAGTGGATAAATATACCCCGATGTACACAGATAGCCTGGCAGGCATCACTACGGCTGTTACGGAAGACACTTCCGCCGAAAACGCACAACCCTCTGTAGCTCATTATATTAAGAAGATCTTCCTGGTCAGTGACAATGATTCTTTTAACCGACTGTATGAGTTCATCGGTCAGGAAGAATTCAACCAGGCCCTCTGGGATAAAGGTTACCCTGCCTCCCAGATCCGCCACCGGCTGGATATTGCCCTTCCTCCGGACAGTAACCGCCACACCAATGCCATCCGGTTTGAAAAGGAGGGCAAGGTGATCTATCAGCAAAAAGACCAGGTGAGCACCCTCTCCTTTGCCCCCAGGCAGGATTCCGTGGGTAATGCACATTACAAAGGTTCCACACTCATTAATGCCCCTTTCGACTTCTCGCTGAAGAACCGCCTGTTGCTGGCAGACCTGCATAATATGCTGAAAAGCGTAATTTTTCCGGAAAGTGTAACATCTGCGTCTGCTTTTCGTTTAACAGAAGACGATTACCGGTTTTTATACCGGTATATGTCTCAATTGCCAACGGAAACACGCCATCCGGCCTACGATACGGCCGAATTCCATCATAATTATGTAAAATACCTGATGGGCGGCGCAGACGGAAATGCACAATTACCGGCAGGTTTGCGGATCTTTAACAAACCAGGCTGGGCTTATGGCTTTTTGACAGATGTAGCATATTTTGTGGATTTTGACCATGGCGTGGAGTTCCTGCTCTCTGCCACTTTGTATGCCAACAAAGA
The DNA here is from genome assembly GCF_009647655.1 of Chitinophaga sp. SYP-B3965. Taxonomy (GTDB): domain Bacteria; phylum Bacteroidota; class Bacteroidia; order Chitinophagales; family Chitinophagaceae; genus Chitinophaga. The sequence continues at coordinate 2,781,521 of NZ_WJFD01000001.1, forward strand.
CGGCGTGATAGGAGATGACAAATATGACTTCGAAACAACAGGAAAACCTTTCCTGAAAGCACTCGGTGAGATCATCTATGAAGAAGAATTAAAAAGATCAAGGAAATACAAACCAGATCTGAAGCGTTATAAAATTGACTACAATGGCATTCAACAACTGTAAAATAAATAGTAATCAACAAAAATTTGAGAGCATGGTAACAATGAAAAACCGATTCGTAGCACTGTTGGCAATGGTTGCAGTGATCACAGGCCTGTCTTCCTGTCTGAAGAATAACGTGACGCCTGACGCGCCCAGCACGGTGATATACTTTATAAACGGATCACCCGCTTTTGGAATGGACCTCATTTTCAATTCCAAAAAAGCAAACTCCGCTCCTTTTACATTTGGCGCCTCTGCCGGCGATCAGTTTGCTCCGGCCAACATCAAGATCGATTTTACCAAAACAGGTACAGATAGTCTGCTGACAAGTGTTACAGCAAACTTCGACACTTTGCAATACAATACTATCTTCCTGTATGGCAATTCGATGGTAAAATCATATAGAGTGAGGGAAGACTTTTCTACGATCTCCCGTGAAAAAGCCAACGTGCGTTTTATGAATTTCGTGGAAAGTGCCACCCCGGTAGATTTCTACATTAACGCCAATAAGGTTTCTTCCGGCCGTTATTTTGAAGATTTCCTGGGAGATGTGAGCCTCCAGGCGCAAGATGCAGCTACAGTGACCGTTACGGTGAAAGACCAGGCCGGTACAGAACTGGCTACTTTACCTAATGTGAACCTGCTTGCCTCCAACGCTTACACCATTGCCTACATGGGTATTCCAGGACAAACAGGCGATAAGAAACCAGTGATCAACGTATATCGTCAATAATAGCATACAATAATATTTGTGAAACGTCCCGGGTTATAAAGACCCGGGACGTTTCTTTTTATGCTCATCTTTTTGCAGTAGGTTTGCGGCGGTCAACCTAAAAAAATAATTCCATATGCCATTAGCAGAAAGATTATCACGCATCTCTGTACCGCAAACCATCAGAATGGCTAAACTCAGCCGTGAGCTGAAAGCCCAGGGAATTGACATCGTAGATCTCAGCATCGGGGAACCCGATTTTGACACGCCGGTGCATATACGGGACGCTGCCAAAAAAGCCATTGACGAAGGATATACACATTACACGCCCGTTGCAGGTTATGCAGACCTCAAACAGGCCGTGGCCTATAAATTAAAAAGAGATAATGGCCTTGAATACAGCCCGGAACAGATCGTTGTATCTACCGGTGCTAAACAAAGCATTGCCAATACTGTACTCAGCCTGGTAAACCCGGGAGAAGAAGTGATCATCCCCACCCCCTACTGGGTCACTTATTCAGAGCTGGTGAAATTATGCCAGGGTGTGGTGAAATTTGTACCCTGCCCTATAGAGCAAAATTACAAGATCACGCCGCAGCAACTGGAAGCCGCCATCACACCAAAAACAAAACTGTTCATGTTCTCCTCCCCCTGTAATCCTACAGGTTCTGTTTATTCAAGAGAAGAACTGGAAGGCCTGGCAGCTGTGTTTGAAAAACACCCGGAGATCTACATCATTTCTGATGAGATCTATGAATATATTAATTATGTGGGTGAACATGTGAGCATTGCCAGCTTCGGCACCTTAAAAGAACGCACCATCATCATTAACGGTCTCAGTAAAGGATTTGCCATGACCGGCTGGCGCCTTGGCTACCTGGCCGCACCACTGGAAATTGCCAAAGCTGCGGACATGGTACAAAGCCAGTTCACTTCTGCCACCAGTTCCATCACCCAACGTGCCGCTATTACTGCGTTACGCGGAGAACTGGATACCGCTAAAGAAATGGTAGCTGCCTTCAGAGAACGCAGGGCTTTCATCTTTTCTGCACTCAAAAATATACCCGGGTTAAAAGTAAATGAACCAGACGGTGCATTTTACATGTTCCCTAACGTCAGCAGTTTCTTCGGTAAGTCTTTTGAAGACAGCCAGATCAATAATGCAGACGATCTTTGCATGTACCTCCTGCATAAAGCCAATGTAACCGTAGTATCAGGCCGCGCATTTGAACAACCGGATTGTATACGTATTTCTTATGCCACCGGCATGGATCGTATAGAAGAAGGAATGAAGCGGATGAAAGAATGGTTAGGTAAGCTGAAATAGCTTGTGTAGCGCCAGTACCTGGGGGATCACCATCTGTTGCTCATCATTGTAGATCACATGATCAGATAACTTCATTTTGATGCGGTCATCGATCTGCTTGTGCATTCTTGCCAGCACATCGTTACGGCTTACGCCGTCCCTTTTCATCACACGCAGGATGCGTAAGGATTCTGGCGCATACACACCTATTACTTTGTCTACATGATGAAAAGATTCCGTTTCAAATAGCAGCGCTGCTTCCTTGATCACGTAAGGGGATCTCTGCCGTTGTGCCCAGGCTTCTGAGTCACGGATCGTAGCGGGATGTACAATGGAGTTGAGTTTCTCCAGTTGCGACTTATCGTTGAATACGATATTAGAAATGAATTTCCGGTTGAGGCTGCCATCCGGCAGATAAGCCTCCGCACCAAAATGATCTTTGATCTGCCCGATCAGGAGCTGATCCTTTACCATGATCTCCTTTGCAGCATCATCTGCAGAGTAAACGGGTATGCCGAGTAGTCCGAAGATCCTTGCCACTGTACTTTTTCCTGATCCTATTCCGCCGGTAATGCCGATGATTTGCATGCCACCAAAATATAAAAAAAAAGGGAAAGAAGCGGACTTCTCTCCCTTTAAACGTCTTAAAGACAATTTATTTAACCTCAGTAGCTTTGTTTACTGCGCTGGTATATTCCATACTTACAGCAGAACGCTCTACTGTCAGGAAAGTACCAGGGCTAACTTCTATCTGTAAAGTATTATTCTCGTTGTTGATCTTTTTCACTTTACCGTGAATACCTGCGATAGTAACAATTTTATCACCTTCTTTCAGGCCTTCGATAAATTGCTTTTGCAGTTTGGCTTTTTTGGTTTGAGGACGGATCATGAACAACCACATCACCAGGATCATACCACCAAAGAAGAGCAGGGAGCCCATTCCGCCAAAACCACCGGAACCACCACCCGCTGGTGGCGTCATTAAGAAAACATTTAATAAGTTGTACATCGTATGTTGTTTGTTGATTTGAAGCTGTTAAAGGTACTATTTCTTTACGATCATGCATTGGATCCTTGGACCGTTGATCATAGGAGGATTTGTGTTGGCCTGAATATACAATTCTTTTTCAGTATGTCCTTCCGGCCGCCCCTTGCTGTCAAACTTCACCTTCATGTACCCGCTTTCCCCTGGTTTAATAGGTTCTTTAGGCCATTCCGGCACTGTGCAGCCGCAACTTGCTTCCGCTTTATTGATCAGCAGGTCTCTTTCCCCTGTATTGGTGAATTTGAAAGAATATTCCACCACTTCTCCCTCTGTAACATTGCCAAAGTCGTGCAATTCCTTTTCAAAGGTAATAGCCGGGTAATGGCCGCCAGCAGTATCCTGGGCATTGGTAGTGGTACTCTTCTCAGATTTTGCACCCTGGTTATTGCAGGCTGTAACAGCCAGCATGGCAGCAAAAAAAGTAAATAAAAGCGCTTTCATCCTTTATTTTTTTATTTCCGGTTACGGTCTGTTTTCTGGATCAGGTCTGCCTGTACCAGGTCTTTCAGGATATTATCCAGGATCCCGTTCACAAACTGGCCGCTTTGCGGTGTGCTGTAAGCTTTTGCCAGGTCTATGTATTCGTTGATCGTTACTTTGGTAGGGATGGTGGAGAAGTAGAGGAATTCACAAACCCCCATTTCCATCAGGAGCATATCCACAGAAGCGATACGTTCCGGATCCCAGTTCTGCAGTTTAGGTTTGATGAGCTCCAGAGTGTATTCCTTCTTATCCAGTACCGTGAGGAGTAATTCCTTGGCATATTCCAGTTTCTCCCGGCTGATGAGCTGAAGGAAATTGAACAGCTGTGGTTTGGAGAAGAAATTACCGACCAGGATGGTCATCATTTCTTCATCGTCCCCCCAGTGAATAAAGCTATCCTCCATGTGCTGGCGGAATAGTTCATTCTTTTCAAGGATCTCTTTATAGATGTACTCGATAATTTGTTTCTCTGTCACCTTATTCCTGCCTGGTTCTGCAATGTAGGCCTTGTAGATCGCTGATTCTGCCAGCTGGTTGTACAGCTTGCGGGTCAGTTCGATGTCCTCCAGCCTGCGGAGCTTCCAGTTGTCCAGGTTCACCTGGAACCCTTTATCCCCCATTACCTGGAAAATAAAGTCGTTCCCTGCTATTTTGGTGTTCACCGCCAGGTCGTTTGCACTGGGCAGGTGTTTAGAGGCCCTGTTCTGAGCGTCCGTTTCCGCGTATTGTGCTACGCGGGCAACAGAAAACAGCAAATACGTGAATATCTGGCTGGTCTGATCTAACTTTTCATTCAGCAAACTTGTTGCAGTACCGGGTTTAACCGTTCCCTGCTCCATGGTGTCCATGGCATACAATGTTTGCATAACTTTTACCCGGATGTTTCTTCTACTGATCATACGTACGCTTAGGAAAATGGCGGCAAAGCTACTGTTTTACAGGGACTTTTTAAAATATAGTTCCGGGGAGCCGGAAGCCGCATTCCGGGAAACGGGCTGCGGCACTGCCATCCACCTTCTGACTGACAGGCAAAAATGAAAAAATGTCATATCTTGACAGTCCCCCGGGAATATGTATCTTTGCATCCTGAAAATTTGACCCGAATACGTGGTTGGCATAATCTTCGTGCGGGTGGTTCCACTAACTTTTCAACTCATCTCTTTAAAAATAGAATAACAATGGCTAAAAAATTAACTATTAAACCTCTGGCAGACAGGGTGATCGTAAAACCCGCAGCAGCAGAAGAAAAAACCTCTGGTGGCATCATCATCCCGGATACCGCTAAAGAAAAACCTCAGCGTGGAACTGTAGTTGCAGCTGGTCCTGGTAAAAAAGATGAGCCAGTTACTGTGAAAGTTGGCGATACTGTACTGTACGGTAAATATTCCGGCCAGGAAATTCCATTTGAAGGAGAAGAATACCTGATCATGCGTGAATCTGATATCCTGGCTATTATCTAAGCCCTGATATCATTACCTTTTTTCCACAAAAACAACGTCCAAGAAAACAAATACTAATATGGCAAAGCAAATATTCTTTAATACAGACGCCCGCAACAAAATGAAAAAGGGTGTTGATACCCTGGCTGATGCGGTGAAGGTAACCCTCGGTCCTAAAGGCCGTAACGTGGTGATCGAAAAGAAATTCGGCGCCCCCAGCGTTACTAAAGATGGTGTAACTGTAGCAAAAGAAATCGAACTGGAAGATCCTATCGAGAACATGGGTGCACAAATGGTGAAGGAAGTAGCTTCCAAAACTGCTGACCAGGCCGGTGACGGTACCACCACTGCAACTGTTCTGGCTCAAGCCATCATTGGCGAAGGTCTGAAGAACGTAGCTGCAGGCGCTAACCCAATGGACCTGAAACGCGGTATCGACAAAGCTGTTAAAGCTGTTGTTGAGAACCTGAAGAAACAATCAGAAAAAGTTGGCAACGACAATAAAAAGATCGAACAGGTAGCTTCTATCTCCGCTAATAACGATGCTGAGATCGGTAAACTGATCGCTCAGGCTATGCACAAAGTAACTAAAGACGGCGTTATCACCGTTGAAGAAGCGAAAGGCACTGAAACTACTGTAGAAGTAGTAGAAGGTATGCAATTCGATCGTGGTTACCTCTCCCCTTACTTCATCACTAACAGTGAGAAGATGCAGGCTGAACTGCAAAATCCTTACATCCTGATCTACGATAAGAAGATCAGCACCATGAAGGACATCCTCCACATCCTGGAAAAAGTAGCTCAACAAGGCGCTCCCCTCGTGATCATCTCTGAAGATCTGGAAGGTGAAGCACTGGCTACCCTGGTGGTAAACAAACTGCGCGGTACTTTGAAAGTAGCTGCTGTTAAAGCTCCTGGCTTTGGCGACAGAAGAAAAGAAATGCTGCAGGATATCGCTACCCTCACTGCGGGTATCGTTATCAGCGAAGAACAAGGTTACAAACTGGAAAACGCAGACCTCACTTACCTGGGCCGCGCTGAATCCGTAACTATCGATAAAGACAACACAACCGTAGTAGGTGGTAAAGGCAAAAAAGCTGATATCCAGGCTCGTATCGGTCAGATCAAATCTCAGATCGAAGCTACAACTTCTGATTACGACCGTGAGAAACTGCAGGAGCGCCTCGCTAAACTGAGTGGTGGTGTTGCTGTACTGTACGTAGGTGCTGCTACAGAAGTAGAAATGAAAGAGAAGAAAGACCGTGTTGACGATGCTCTGCACGCTACCCGCGCTGCCGTTGAAGAAGGTATCGTTGCTGGTGGTGGTGTTGCCTTCATCCGCGCTATCGAATCTCTGGAAAAACTGAAAGGTGCCAACGAAGACGAACAAACTGGTATCCAGATCGTTCGCCGCGCTATCGAAGAACCACTGCGCCAGATCACTGCTAACGCAGGTATCGAAGGTTCTATCATCGTTCAGAAAGTAAAAGAAGGTAAAGGCGACTTTGGCTTCAATGCCCGTACAGAAGTATTTGAAAAATTACTGGCTGCAGGTGTTATTGATCCTACTAAAGTAACCCGCATTGCACTGGAAAATGCAGCATCCATCGCTGGTATGCTCCTGACCACTGAATGTGTGATCGCTGACAAACCAGAACCTAAATCTGCTGCAGCCGGCCATAGCCATGGCGGTGGTGGAATGGGTATGGATTACTAATCCTGTTCACATCAACAGATACCATCCCGCCCAGGTCTTTCCCGGGCGGGATTTTTTTATATTGTAACTTTCTGTCGCTTTAGCCCGTTTAACTATTGTATTTTTGACAAATTTTGGAGAACAGGCATGATTAAGAAACATTTCTTTCACTTACACCTTCTGCTCACCTGCTGCCTCGTGCTGCTGCTCAGTTCGTGTGCCAAAAAGTATAACTCCACAGACCTGCTTGGTGATTCGATCGACAGGGAAAATACCTATATCAGGGACTATCTCAGGAGTATAGGGCGGGATTCCGGTCTTATGTTCCACCCCAGCGGTATTTGTTACAAGATCATTTTACCCGGAAACGGCGTAGATACCATCCGGTCCAATAGCATTCCATCCATCGTATACACCACGAAAATACTCGCGGGTGATAAATTAATCGAATCCTCCCAGAACCTTCCCACTTCATTCGACAATCGTCCTATAAGGGACCATATCCTGGGATGGCAGATCGGTCTTACACTCATCACCAAAGGAGGCAGGATCATACTTTACATTCCTTCCAGCTTTGCCTATGGTCATCTTGGTGTTCCTCCCAATATTCCGCCCAATGCTATTCTTGAATCGGATATCACCCTGGTGGACTTTAAATAATCTGTAAATTTTTAAATAAGTATATGAAGAGACACTACTTTTGGCTCCTGAGCCTGTTAGCGATCACTGCTTTTGCGGCGTGTAATAAGAAAGACAATACACCTCCTTACGATCCCGTACAACAGGCTGCTACTGATGAAAGGCTGATCACAGAATTCATTGCGGCTAATAATATCACCGGTGTTATAAAGGATGATACCACTGCTTTGCATTACAAGATCCTGGAAAATGCCCCTGCAGGAGATACCATCAAGCTGAACGACAGGATGAATATCACCTACGAAGGAAAATTACTGAACGGTAACGTATTTGATGATGGAGATAAAACTACTTTGAACGACTACCGTTTACAGGAATTGATAGAAGGCTGGCAAATAGGCCTGCGGAAGATCTCCAAAGGCGGCAAGATCCAGTTATTTGTTCCTTCCGCCATGGGTTATAAGAACTACCCTACCGGAAGTATCCCTGCCAACTCCGTACTCGTTTTCGTCATCACCCTGCATAACTTCTATTATTAAGGCGGATTATCATCCGACTATCATATTGAGTCCCGCCGGTTAGCCGGCGGGATTTGTTTTTTCTACCTTACCTTTGAACACTAAACCTGAACACCGTGCCACACGAGTGCATATCCGTATTTGATATTTTTAAGATCGGCGTAGGACCTTCCAGCTCACATACCTTAGGCCCATGGCGCGCAGCCATGCGTTTTGTGGATGATCTGCAAACCGCAGGCAAACTGCCGCAGGTAAAGAACCTGGCCATCCTGTTATATGGTTCACTGGCCAAAACTGGCCATGGGCATGGCACAGACATTGCCGTACAATTAGGTCTTTCCGGAGATGATCCCGTTACTTTCGACGTGAATCAGATCGAATCCAAAATAGATGGTATCCGCCGCCACCGCAAACTGCAACTGGCAGGCCGGTACGAAATAGATTTTGATCCGTTAAATGATATTGAATTCCTCTACGACGAATCCCTTCCCTTCCATCCCAATGCACTTACCTTTTTGGTAACACTGGAAAATGGAGATCAGACGGCCACTACTTTTTATTCCATCGGCGGTGGTTTTGTAGTGAAAGAAGGAGAAGAAAAAGGCGCAGGTTATGGTGGTGTAGAACTTCCTTTTCCTATTGATACCGCCCGGCAGCTTTTACAGTTCTGTATCAAAACCGGCTTCTCTATTTCAGAGATCGTGATGGAGAATGAACAGGCCTGGCGCAGTGAAGCAGCCACAAAAGAAGGCATCCTCAAAATATGGCAGGTGATGCAGGAATGCACTTACCGCGGTGTGCATACATCCGGCGAATTACCCGGCGGATTAAAAGTGGGCAGAAGAGCCGCCGCACTGAATAAGAAATTACTGCAAGGCAGAACATACACAGATTATAATTCCTGGATAGAAGCCATCCGCGCTGGCGGCAATCATTTCTCCTACACGCTGGACTGGGTAAGTTGTTTTGCGCTGGCCGTAAATGAAGAGAATGCCTCTTTTGGCAGGGTGGTAACAGCTCCCACAAATGGCGCCGCAGGTGTAATACCCGCTGTATTGCAATACTACATTGCTTTCTGCGACGGATTGCATCCGGAAAAGATCATCCAGTTCGTACTCACCGCTTCTGAAGTAGGCAGCATCTTTAAAAAGCGTTCTACCATTTCAGCAGCCATGGGTGGCTGCCAGGCTGAGATCGGCGTATCATCTGCCATGGCCGCCGCCGCCCTCACAGAATGTATGGGCGGCTCCCAAAGGCAGGTACTGATGGCTGCAGAAATAGCCATGGAACATCATCTTGGTCTTACCTGCGATCCCATTGGCGGGCTGGTACAGATCCCCTGTATTGAACGGAACACCATGGGGGCCATCAAAGCCATCACGGCTTCCCAGCTGGCCCTGCAAAGCAATCCCGAACTGGCAAAAGTATCCCTGGACGCCGTGGTAAAAACCATGTGGGAAACTGCCCTGGATATGAATTCCAAATACAAAGAGACCTCCGATGGCGGCCTGGCGGTGAATATACCCATCAGCTTGCCGGAGTGCTGATCTCCCAATAAAACATTGTGTAATAGCGTTTCGTACATAACGGGACGCTATTTTAATTAATAGTTACAAATAATAAATTCCTATTATATTTGTATTTCTAAAATCTATTCATTTATGCCTACTACCCAGGAATTGCTGTTTATATTTATCATCGCCGGCGCCGTGGTGCTGGTGATCTGGACGTTGAAGGATACCCTGAAAAAACCCGGAAAGTCAGACGGCAAGTCAAAATCATCCACCCCTTCCTCTGCTGAGCAGCAATCTGTGATCCTGCCCCTGCAATTACAGGCATATGAGCGGATCGTATTGTTTGTGGAGCGCATTTCTCCCCAAAGTCTGATCAGCCGCATCAATCAGCCTGGTTTTACGGTGCTGGATATGCAGATAGGTATGGTATCGAGCATTAAGTCTGAATATGATCATAATGTATCACAGCAGATCTATGTAACGGCAGCAGCCTGGGAAGCCGTTAAAACCGTAAAGGAACAAACTATCTCCATCATCAACCAGGTGGCATTGAAACTGCCGCCGGATGCAAATGCTATTGAACTGAATAAACAATTGCTGGAGTTGTTCATGGCGCAAAAGGAATCTCCCGCAGAGATTGCGGCAGAGATCATCAATGTGGAAGCTAAAAAATTAATGCAGTAATAAAAGAGAAAACCGGGAGCTTTCACTCCCGGTTTTTTTTATAAGTTCTTTTCCCTGATCACTTCATTGAGCAGGTATCCTTTTCCGTTAAAGTGAATATAAAGCGGTGTGGATGCATACCAGGCCCTTTGCTCTTTTGCATGCACCTGGATGTGCAGATGCGGTTCCGTACTGAACCCTGAGTTACCGACCCTTGCCAAAGGCTGCCCCGTTACCACCATATCTCCTTCCTGTACAAATACCCCATCCTTTTTCAGATGGCCCATGAACACATAAAAAGAATCCGTTTCTATCAGCACCATATTCGTATTCTTCGGCCCTCTTTGCATATTAGGCGGAATATTATCCGGGTTCCCGCCATAAGCGCGGATCACCTTTCCGGAACAGGGGCTGTACACCGTATCCCCGTAAATAGCATAGTCCTCCAGTCTTTTGGAAAAGATGTAATTACCCCGCGTACCGTTCTTATTCAGTTTTACAATGTCCATGGCATAGATAGCGCCACGCAAACTAAAGTGAAAGATATTGGTAGGCAATCCCTTCCCTCCCTGTAAAACAAAATAACGTCCCTTTTTAAGCGGAAAATCGAGCTCAACCGTACGGGGTGTGCCGGTTGTGCCAGTGAAATATAAAATGCAGGCAGCGCCCAGCAGAATAGTTAAAATGGCTTTATACCACACTGCCCCCGCGCGAAGTTTTACTTTCCTTTTCCAAAGGAAGATCCCGGCAAGCAACAGGTAAATGATCCCGAATGCAAATTTGCAGGTGATGCTCAGGAACACCCAGGTACCAAAAAGATAAATGAACAGCCCCAGCGAAACAGATAAGGCTGCCGTAAAAAGCGCGTCTTTCAATGGCTGCCTGGTAGCCCTGTAAAAAAGGAAAATACTCAGTACCGCCAATCCAACCGTAAATGCCAACAACAGGTAAGTGATCATAGCCAGCCAACAAATTTTATCACAATTTATCGTTTTTAAAGTAACATTGTAAATATGGAAAAGAAGATCAGTACAGATTCAGGCATAGTTATTCAGCCACTCTATACCAATCCCGTACCGATGGACGAAATGCCCGGCAGTTTCCCTTTTACAAGAGGCATTCACGCTTCCATGTACCGGGATAAACTCTGGACCATGCGGCAATATGCTGGTTTCAGCACTGCAGAAGAATCCAATAAACGGTATCATTACCTGCTCAGCCAGGGCGTGATGGGCCTTAGTGTGGCTTTTGACCTTCCCACCCAGATCGGATATGATTCAGACCATCCCATGTCTGAAGGAGAAGTAGGAAAAGTAGGGGTAGCCATTGATTCCATTGAGGATATGGAGATCCTGTTTTCTGGAATAGACCTGGAAAAAGTATCCACCTCCATGACCATTAACGCGACCGGTTATATACTCCTTGCATTATACATTGCCCTTGCCAAAAAACAGGGCGCCGATCTGAAAAAGATCTCCGGCACCATCCAGAATGATATCCTCAAAGAGTATGCAGCACGCGGCACATTCATCTATCCGCCGCAACCATCCATGCGGCTTATCACAGACATCTTTGATTATTGCAGCCATGAAGTACCCAAATGGAACACCATCTCCATCAGTGGTTACCATATCCGGGAAGCAGGCGCCAATGCTGTACAGGAACTCGCATTCACCTTATCCAATGGCAAAGCTTACCTGAAAGCCGCATTGGAAAAAGGGCTGGACATCAACGTGTTTGCGAAACGTTTAAGTTTCTTTTTCAATGCACACAATCACCTGTTTGAAGAAGTAGCCAAATTCAGGGCTGCCAGAAGTATGTGGGCACATATCACCAAAGAGCTGGGAGCCACAGATCCCAAAGCACAGATGCTGCGCTTCCACACACAAACAGGTGGCAGTACTTTAACAGCACAACAACCACATAACAATATTGTAAGGGTAGCCGTTCAAACCCTCGCGGCCACATTAGGCGGCACACAATCCCTCCATACCAACGGATACGATGAAGCCATTTCTTTACCCACAGAAGCTGCTGCCCGCATCGCATTGCGTACGCAACAGATCATTGGATATGAAAGCGGCATCGCAGACACGGTAGACCCACTGGCTGGTTCCTATTATGTGGAAGCACTTACCAAAGAAGTAGAAACAAAAGCATGGCAGCTGATAGAAAAGATCGATGCCATGGGAGGTTCCGTAAGCGCCATAGAACAAGGATTTATCCAGGACGAGATTGCCCGCAGCGCTTATCAGTATCAGAAAGAGATTGAGAACGGAGAAAAAGTGATCGTAGGTGTAAATAAATTTGTAGTAAAGGAAGAACCAGACGGAGATGTATTCCGCATTGACGACAGTATCCGAAAGATACAATCTGAAAAACTGGCATCCCTGCGCGCCAGAAGGGATAACGAAAAAGCCCATGCCCTCCTCGCTGCACTGGAGGCGCGTGCAGCTACTACAGAAAACCTGATGCCGCTTGTAGTGGAAGCAGTGGAAAATTTCTGTACCCTTGGAGAAATTGCCGATTCCCTGCGTAAAGTATGGGGGGAGTACAGAGGGATATAAATTGATTATCTTGCAGCAGCTTTTAGCTTAACCATTACCATGAGTCTAATCCATTACCAACATTGTCCGATATGCGGATCAGAAAAGATCAGCAAGAAAATAACAGCAAAGGACTATACCGTATCTAAAGAAAGTTTTGACATCTGGGAATGTGCCGTATGCACCGGCCGCTTTACCCAGGGTATCCCTGATGTGAACGGCATCGGTCAATATTACCAGTCTCCGGAATATATTTCCCATTCAGAAACACGCGAAGGGTTGATCAACCGGCTCTATCATAGTGTACGCAAGATCACCATGCGCTCCAAGCAGAACTGGGTGAAATCTGCATCCGGTGTAAAGCAGGGTAGCCTGCTGGATATCGGTAGTGGCACCGGGGCTTTTCTTCATTATATGAAACAGGTGGGTTGGGAAGTAACAGGGCTGGAACCGGATGCCGGCGCCAGGCAGAATGCCAAAGACCTCTACAAAGTAGAATCCCGCTCAGTAGAAGAACTTTTCACTTTAGCACCCGGTCAGTTTGATTGTATTACTATGTGGCATGTACTGGAACATGTACATAACCTGCATGGTTATATTGAACAGATCCGCAAGCTCTTAAAACCAGGCGGCGCATTGCTGATAGCCGTACCAAATTATACTTCTACAGATGCCCGCATCTACGGGCAGGATTGGGCGGCATACGATGTGCCCCGCCACCTTTACCATTTCTCTCCGCATGCGATGGATGTGTTGTTACAACAGCACAAGATCCGCATTGATCAAAAACATCCTATGGTATTTGATGCTTTTTATGTAAGCCTGCTCAGTGAGAAAAATAAATATGGTGGTAGTGGTATGATCAAAGGGGGGTGGAATGGATTACGTTCTTACTGGAAAGCATGGCGGCATGTGGAGAAATGTAGTTCTATTGTTTATGAATGCAAAGCAGAAGAAATTCAATAATCATAAAGAGGCCGGCAGTGTTGCTGGCCTCTTTTATAAGAAGCTCCTCATAAAAATAAAAAACCTCTCTCTGCCGTAAGAACCTCCCCCTAAAATAAAAAAACCTCTCTCTGCCAACAGGGCACTGAAATAATTCCTCTTTTACTTCCCCTTAGGAAAATCTCCCTCCTCCCTCAAACTCATCTTCTCTGCCGTAGGAAAATTCACCGGTACAGGATAAGTCACCTTACCGGTAGCCAGCCATTCCGTAACCCTGATCACCGTAGTTTGATAACCAATACAACGGTAACTCAGCGGATAGGTCTCTCCTTTCCAGAGATGCCCCATGCTGGAATTATAAACACGGCCTTTACCATACTTCACCACCCATTCTACCGGCCACATTTTATGCGTAACAGAACTATCATATGCAAAAGATAAAACCGTGAGGTTCTCTGCAGGGCCGCGGGGATAATTGTATACTTCTGTGGAAGCTGTTTTCCAGCTGGAAGGATAACCTTTATTGATCGGGTGGCGGTTGAGGATCTGTATGATAGCATTAAACCTGCTGCCATGACTCGTTCCTTCTCCTTCTCCCGGAGGAATACGGATAATATGCCTGTTACTATCAATCTCCAGCGCAAAGCCCGTAGTTTTAGGCCGCCAGCCAAGGCCGATCATCTTATCATATTCCTTCCAATGCGGAAAAGCATTATTGCCGGAATGTAAAACGTACAGGGAACCACCGTTCCGCACATAATCTTCCAGCGCCAGTTCTACCCTTCGTGGCCAGCGGATAGCCGTATTAAAAACATTATTGGTGTTCTGGATCACTACGGCATATTGCTTAAATGCAGGTAGCCATGTACTATCCTCCATGGTAGAGATATCCACTTTGAAGAGCCCGCTTTCTTCCAGTATCCGTTTCGTGAGGTTACTGGTTTGCTTCCAGTCATGATTGCTGAACCCATCTACGATCAACACTTTCGTTTGAGCGGAGCTATAAAGCGAAAAGGCAAGGAATAAGATGCAGATAATGTATCTCATGCAAAAGTTGTTTAAGAAGCTTTTTTCAACGGCACCATTCCTTTTTTAGGATGCACCAGTTTCAACTCTTCAATAAGATGTTTAGCCCCTGCAAATTTATCCACGATAAATAATACATACCGGATATCCACCATGATGTTCCTGCAGATAGTAGCATCGTAATTGATATCACTCATCGTGCCTTCCCAGGTACGGTCAAAATTAAGGCCGATGAGATTACCATAAGCATCCAGCGCCGGGCTCCCGGAATTACCGCCGGTAGTATGATTGGAGGCAATAAAACAAACAGGCATCTTGCCATTGGCACCATAGTCACCGAAATCTTTTTTCGCATAAAGGTCCCGCAGCTTTTCCGGCACATCAAATTCATAATCACCAGGTTTGTACTTCTCCATTACACCATCAAGCGTAGTGGAAATATCATAGGTTACAGCATCACGCGGGTTATAGCCATTTACTTTTCCGTAGGTGATGCGGAGTGTGCTATTGGCATCCGGGTAAAACCGTTTGTCTTTCAGCACATCCATTTGTGCCTGCATATACTGGCGTTGCAAACGGCTAATATCCGGTTGCAGTGCATCGTAAGGTTTGTTGATAAAATCGATGTATCCATTCCTCAAACCTATCAGCAACCGCGTAGCAGGATCTTTCCACACTTCTTCTGAAACATTCTTGAAAGGTTTGTTCAGGAAGGCTTCCAGCTTATTATAAGCCGTTAAGGAAGAGGCAGCATACATTTTATTGGCAGTCGTTCTTCCGTCTTTGTTTGTTTCCATCCAGATCTGGTAAGCTTCTCCACCTATTTTATTGGAAGGCACTTCTTTAAAGTAGATATCCAGCAATGCTACTGCCACCTCCCGGTCTACATCGTTGTTATAGTTCTGGTATTGTGGTTTCACTTTATCCAGGAATTGCTGCCGGAGTTCTGCATAATTCTCTTCCCCTTTCAACCGGGTTTCCTGTAACAAAGAGATCACACCATTGGCGAAACCTAATAATTCCGTACTGCGTAATAGTTCAGTGTAATAGTCACGCGCAATAGCAGCAGGCCCACTTTCTTTATACAGGTTATTGAGCGAATCCAGCAATCCGCCATAGGTAGCACGGAATGCAGGATTAGCCTGCACCAATTGCTGGAAACGGGTTTCCTGGTCCAGCTTACGCTGTATACCATTCGTCTGGCGCACACCCTGCATCTCTCCTATCCATTTCTTCCAGGCATTGGCAGTACCGGCATATTTTGTAGCATATTGAATTTTGATCTGTTCATCCTTCCGCATAAAACCATCGATCACTTTCAACGCTGCATCGCGCATCTGTACACGCGCAGGATCCTGCCCCTGTACTGTGAGCTTCAATGCTTCAGAAGGCAGGTATTCATTGGTACGGCCAGGGAAACCAAACACCATCGTAAAATCATTGGAAGCAATACCATCCAGCGAAATAGGCAGGAAGTGTTTGGGCTTCAGTGGTACATTATCTTTTGAAAATTCGGCCGGGAGATTGTCTTTACCGGCATAGATCCTGAAGATGGAAAAGTCTCCGGTGTGGCGGGGCCATACCCAGTTGTCTGTATCCGCGCCAAACTTACCAATGGAAGAAGGCGGCGCACCTACCAGGCGCACATCTTTGTATGTTTCTGTTACAAAAAGAAAATATTGATTACCGTCGAAGAAAGGTTTGATCACCAGGTCCTGGTAACTTTCTTTTTTAATAGTAGTACGAAGGGTATTCAGGTTTTTATCGATGGCTGATTGTCTTTCTCTTTCCGTTAGTTTACCGGTTATGCCCTGTAACACTTGTTGGGTGATATCTTCTATCCTTACAATGAAAGTAGCGGTTAAACCAGGATTAGAGAGTTCTTCCTGTTTATTACGTGCCCAGAAACCGTTATCCAGGTAATTATTTTGCAGGGTGGAATGTTTTTGAATAGCGTCATAACCACAGTGATGGTTAGTGAGGAGGAGACCTTGTGAAGAGATGATCTCACCGGTACAAAAGCCGCCGAAGCTTACGATCGCATCTTTCAGGCTGCCTTTGTTCAGGCTGTAAATATCAGCTGCGCTGATCTTCATGCCCATACCTTTCATTTCCTTTTCGTTCAGCCTGTTCAGCAGCTGGGGTAGCCACATACCTTCTGTAGCATGTGCAGAAAGATGTGTAAGAAACAATACCGGTAACACCAGGTACTTCGCTAAAAGTTGCCTCATATGATTGTTGTTGGTGAATCAATGTGGCAATTTAGGGAAAAGCTATAACAAAAAGGGCGCTCTGAAACAGAGCGCCCTTTTTTATTTACAGGTGAATTGCTTCACCATAAGCTACTTCAATAGCGTCTTTCACAGCCTCACTCATGGTTGGGTGCGGGTGGATACTATCCAGTACTTCCTGGTAAGTAGTTTCCAGCTTACGTGCCGTTACCGTTTGAACGATCGCTTCTGTTACGTTAGCGCCGATCATATGTGTACCCAGCCATTCGCCATATTTGGCATCAAAGATCACTTTTACGAAACCTTCTGTTGCTCCGGCACCTACCGCTTTACCTGAAGCAGAGAATGGGAATTTACCCACTTTCACTTCATAACCGGCTTCCTTCGCTTGTTTCTCAGTGTATCCTACAGATGCAATCTCAGGTGCACAGAAAGTACAACCCGGGATGTTCATGTAGTCGATCTTAGAAGGTTTGTGTGCGTATTTCTTTTCGTTGTATGCAATTGCTTCCACACAAACGATCGCTTCTTTGGATGCAACGTGTGCCAGTGCCTGACCAGGTACCATGTCTCCAAATGCGTAAACACCCGGAACATTGGTTTGGTAGTAACCATCTACTATTACTTTGCCTTTATCTGTTTTTACGCCTAAAGCCTCCAGGCCCAGGTTCTCGATATTGGCTGAGATACCGATAGCGCTCAGTACTACGTCCGCTTCCAGGAAGATCTCGCCGGTTGCAGTTTTCACTTTTGCTTTCACACCTTCGCCTTTCTTTTCCACTGCTTCTACGCTGGCGTTGGTCATGATCTCAATACCTTTCTTCTTGTAGATCTTTTCCAGTTCTTTGGAGATATCTTCATCCTCTACCGGCACGATGCGCGGCAGGAACTCAACGATGGTCACTTTAGTACCCAGTGCATTATAGAAGTAAGCAAACTCAACGCCGATAGCGCCGGAACCTACGATGATCATGCTCTTAGGTTGTTTTGGCAGGTTCATTGCCTCACGGTATCCGATTACTGTCTTACCGTCTATTTTCAGGTTTGGCAGTTCGCGGGAACGTGCGCCGGTAGCTAACAGGATATGTTTTGCTTCATGTACCGTTGCTTTACCGTCTTTATCCGTCACTTCTACCTGGCCTTTTGCTTTCACTTTGCCATTGCCCATGAGCACATCGATCTTGTTCTTCTTCATGAGGAACTGAACACCTTTGCTCATTTTATCAGCTGCACCACGGCTGCGTTTGATCACAGCACCAAAATCTACTGAAGAATCTCCCACGGTTACACCGTAATCCTTGGAATGCTGGATGTACTCCACTACCTGTGCGGACTTCAACAATGCCTTAGTAGGGATACAACCCCAGTTCAAACAGATCCCGCCCAAACTCTCTCTCTCTACCACAGCTGTTTTAAATCCCAGTTGAGATGCCCGGATAGCTGCCACGTATCCACCGGGGCCACTACCAATTACGATTACGTCGTATGCCATATTGCTAGATTTTTATAATAAAACTTGGCAAATGTAGCAAAAAAAAGTAAAGTTTAGATAGTTCATACAGATACATGACAGTTGCCGGAGATAGCCATTTGTAAATGAAAACGGCCCCCGTAGCGGGAGCCGTTTTTCTATCGGAAAAAGATTTAATACTATCGGAGGTCCACTACTTCCACGCCAGGATACTTTTTGGCATCAAAGGTGAACAGGTTATCGCTTACGGCACCATTGGGCTGGAAGCTACTGATCTCGTAGGTGTATTTATTGCCGTTTTTCTCAAATACCTTCATGCGGGCCAGGGTAGAGTTCTTTTTATCTATATCCACCAGCACTTTAAAGAAGGTTTTGGATTTATCTGTGGGCGTCAGTTCAATGTTCTGCAACACTTTACCTTTCTCTGTACTTTCGCCGGTTAAGCGGTACAGGAAATCCTTATCGTAAAAATTGGTAAAGATCCTGGCAGGCGTCATGCTGGTGTTGCTCTGATCCACGTTGTTGATGGTCACTTCGTTCACATCTTTGGCATACGTCCAGGACGTTTTATTGTCGCTGATGATCTCCTGCTCTCCCATGATCACTTTGTATTTGGGGCCTTTCACATATACAGAACCTTTCTTGGAATCTGATACGCTGTTGTTGGCTCCTTCTACTTTCAGGATAAAGTTGGCGATAACTGTTTTAAGGGATTTGAATTTCTTGCTCACGTTATCAAGCACCACTTTGGCCTTTGGATCATTCTGACCCAGCGAGCCAACTGGGACCTTGGTTTGTGCCATGCTGCTGAATACCATTCCGCACATGACCACGCCCATCAATACCGTTTTCTTCTTCATCATAGTTTTAAGTGTTACAGTTATAGGGTATAAGACAAATGTTATGCCGATACGTTTAACATCTGCTGTTAAAGAATTGCAAAACTCGTTTTTTTTAAGGTAAAAGTATAACAGGTGCTCAATTATACAGGTAATTATAACATACTATTAAGGATTTCTTCCAGGTCCGCTTCTGTTTTCACATTCACTTCCCTTGCCTTACTCCCCAGATTGGGACCCACGATCCCGGCTGCTTCCAGCTGATCCATCAACCTTCCGGCACGGTTGTAACCCAGTTTCATGCGTCGTTGCAGGAGTGAAGTAGAACCTTGTTGGTTTTGAACGATCACACGGGCTGCATCATCAAACAGCGGATCACGGTCTGCCAGGCTGAAATCTTTCCCTTCCAGTTCTTTTTCATCAATGTACTCCGGTAACATGAACGCTTCCGGATACCCCCGTTGCTCTCCGATAAAATCAACCACACGTTCCACTTCCGGCGTATCCACAAAAGCACACTGCAGGCGCACCAGCTCTCCGTTAAAGGAGATCAGCATATCCCCCTGCCCTATCAGCTGTTCGGAACCACCGATATCCAAAATGGTACGGGAGTCTATCTTAGACGACACTTTAAAGGCAATCCGTGCGGGGAAGTTAGCTTTAATTGTACCGGTAATGATATTAACAGAAGGACGCTGCGTGGCAATGATCAGGTGGATACCGATTGCCCGCGCCAGCTGTGCCAGCCGCGCAATGGGCATTTCCACTTCTTTACCGGCCGTCATGATCAGATCCGCAAACTCATCTATCACCAGTACGATGAAGGGCAGGAAGCGGTGTCCTTTCAATGGATTCAAACGGCGTTCCGTGAATTTCTTGTTGTATTCTTTGATATTACGGGTACCTGCTTCTTTTAACAGATCATACCGGAGGTCCATCTCAATACACAGGGCATTGAGGGTATGCACCACTTTTTTGGTGTCGGTGATGATGGCATCCTCTTCTCCCGGCAGTTTGGCCAGGAAGTGTTTTTCAATCAGTTTGTAGAGCGATAGTTCCACTTTCTTGGGATCTATCAACACAAACTTCAGCTGGGAAGGATGTTTCTTAAACAACAGGGACACCAGCAAGGTGTTGATCCCTACAGATTTACCCTGACCAGTGGCCCCCGCCATCAGCAGGTGGGGCATCTTGGCCAGGTCCGCAATAAAGTTCTCGTTATCGATCTTCTTTCCAATCGCAATGGGAAGGTCCATCTGGCTATGCTGGAACTTATCGGAAGCCAGCATGTTCCGCAGGGAAACGATGGTCTTCTTTACATTCGGCACCTCAATACCAATGGTACCCCTGCCCGGAATAGGCGCAATGATCCGGATACCTAATGCAGAAAGGCTGAGCGCAATGTCATCTTCCAGGTTTTTGATCCGGGAGATCCGCACACCTGCTGCCGGTACGATCTCATAGAGCGTAACAGTAGGACCAACTGTAGCGCTGATCTTTTGTATGGAAATATCGTAGTTCTTAAGGGTATCGATGATCTGGTTCTTGTTCAGTTCCAGTTCAGAAGCATCCTGCACGATCTTATCTGAACCATGGTTATCCAGCAGGTCCAGCGTGGGGTATTTATAATCCCGGAGATCTAAAGTAGGTTCATACGGATCAGCCAGGACAGGTTCTCTTACGGGTTCCAGTTCTTCAATCGTTTCATCGTCCGGATCTTCAAATACAGGTTTTATTTCGAAGGCCACTTCTTCAACAGGGCCATTCTTTTTACGGGGTGGTGTTGGCGGAATGGTCAGTTCTTCCTGGATAAAGATCTTCGCTTCCGGCTCCGGAACAACAGGAGGTGGTGGCGGTGGTGGAACAACCGGTGGTACATAAGCAGCTACCGGTTCTTCTTTCTCTATCAATTGCAGTTCCTGTTCAAACTCTTCGTCTTCTTCCTCTACGGGCACCAGGGTTACCAGGCCCTCCCCTCCTTTATATGCATTCTTCTTCGTTTCTACCGGCGGAGCTGTTTCAAACAGATCTTCTTCTTCCTCTTCCGGTTCACCAAATCCGGCAAAAGCTTCTTTTACTGGTTTCGGTTTGCGTTCCGGCCATTTGAAATCCACATTGAACTTCCAGATCACCCAGGATAATCCGGCCAGTATCAATAACAATCCGGCCCCGGTTTTACCCAGGAATCCGCTGGTCCATTTGTTCAGGCTATCCCCTAAAGCACCTCCCCAGGGGAAGGCAGCACTACCGGATAGAAAAGCCATGGTCATGCTGATGAACAGCAGACCGAACAGGATATATTTCACATTGCGCCATACGCGGAAAACGCGGCGGCCTACAATGAAATTGATACCAAGAATGAAAAAGAAATAGCAGAACAGGTAAGAGGCTACACCAAACCCCTTGAAAAAGAACCAGTGAGAGGTAAAGGCCCCTAAACGGCCCAGCAAGTTATCTACCTCTATCTCGTGCATGAAAAGCACCTTGGAGGAATAACGGAACACCTTATCCTGATCTTCTTCCCAGGTAAATAAATAAGAGGTGAATGCGATAAAGCAATAGAGGGCCAGCAAAAGAAAGACAGCGCCAAGCACTTTATGGGTGCGCTCGTCCTTCACCAGTTCCTTCACTTTTACTTCGGCTTCCTTATCGGGCTTCAGTACATCAGGATTTGGTGGTTGCTCTTTCTTCTTTTTAGGTTCTTTCTTTTCTGATTTCAGTGTGTTTCCTGCCATAATCGAAATCAAAATTAACTTATTTCCTGAGCACGCCCAATAGCAATGCTACCCATCCGGCAATAAAAAACAAACCGCCCAATGGCGTAATGGCGCCAATGCCCCTGAGCCCTACTGTTTCAGTTGCTTTCAACAGTGTCAGCGCATACAGGGAACCGGAAAAAAGCAGGATGCCTATCAGGAAGAACCTGCCTGCCCAAACCAATTGGGGTGAAGGAATATGTGCGTATAAAATGCCTATTGCCAGGAGGGCAAACACATGATAAAATTGGTAAGTAACACCGGTCTGGAAAGTGCTCACGGTTTCCATAGGAACGAGTTCTTTCAGTTTGTGCGCACCAAAAGCGCCCAGTATTACTGCAAGGCCGCCTAACAGTGCTGCCCAAACGAGAAATGATTTATGCATTGCGGATCAGTTTATCAAAAGTCTCCAAAGTTATTTCATCTTCACTGATAATGATCTGACTTTGCTCATAGAATGGCTGGCGCTCTGCTAATTTCTTTTCTGTAAAAGACAGCAGGTCTTCCGCTGCGAGGTCCTGGATCAGGGGGCGTTTGTATTGTTTCCTTTGCAAACGTTCCACCATTACTTCCAGGGAAGGGTTTAACCAAACTGTTGTACCTGCCTCGTTCATAAAATCCATGGTATCGGAAAAACAGGGTGTGCCGCCACCGCAGGAAATGAGGAATGCATCATTGTCCGCCGTCAGCTCCCGCAGTACTTTTCCTTCCACTTTGCGGAAGTGATCTTCTCCTTTTTCGTTAAAGATATCTGCCACAGACATGCCTTCCCTTTCTACGATCACTTCATCCAGGTCGAAATACGGCAGGTTCCAGTGTATGGCTAATTGTTTGCCCCAATAGGATTTTCCGGCACCCATGAAACCCAATAGAAATATTTTCAAAGCTGATAGTTTTACAGCGCAGAAAGTAAATAATCTTTTTTACTTCTGCATGATTACTTTTTATTTTCACCGGACACCCAGGCCAGGCAAAGGTCCTGATCCATTAAAAACTGCAGGTCAAGCGTAGCGATCCGGTCTCCTTTCAGGAAATCACAGGTAAGAAAACCTGATTGCCCGAAAGAAAAAACCTGCAATTGCATGTTGGCTTTAAAATCCAATCCCCCCAAACCATACCATTTGTACACCGCTTCTTTGGCAGACCAGCAAACGGTTTGATGGGCCAGTTTATTTTCCGCAGACAAAAAAGCGGCCTCCCTTGGCGCCAGGAACTTATGAGCCACCCTTGCTACTTTGGGTTGTACTTTTTCAATATCAATGCCCACATGTTCCCGCCGGCTCACAATGGCCGCTGCAAAATCCTCACAGTGGGAAATGGAGAAATGGTAAGGATTCCCCGGAATGTAGGGCTTCCTGCTATCCATGATCCTGATGTCGTTTACGGGTAATTCCGGGAAAAGCTCCACTAAGAGATACCTCCCGGCAAAGTGTTGCAGGCGTTTGTGCGGGTGATGCACTTCGGGCTCAATGGTTACCGCTGTTCTGAAGAATGCTTCTTCTTCACCAATTTTCCACACTCCCAGCTTCGTATCCTGATCTATTTGTATCGTTCGTATTAATGGCATAAATTCGCCGCATTAAATGCGAATTTAATGGGAAATACCCAACTGGCCTAACCTACTAAACAAATCACATTCATGATTCTGTCTGACAAAAGGATTTTAGAGGAAATTGAAAAGGGCACTATCGTGATCAGCCCTTATGATCGCAAATTCCTGGGTACCAACTCCTACGATGTACATCTGGGTAAGTACCTGGCTACGTATAAGGACAGGGTGCTGGATGCGCGCAAGCACAACGAGATCTCACATTTTGAGATCCCGGAAGAAGGTTTTACCCTGCAGCCGAATACGCTGTACCTGGGCGTTACCCTTGAATATACAGAAACGCATGCGCATGTTCCTTTCCTGGAAGGTAAATCCAGCACAGGCCGCCTGGGGATAGATATCCATGCCACAGCAGGAAAAGGAGATGTAGGCTTTTGCAATACCTGGACGCTGGAGATCTCCTGCGCCCAACCCGTGCGCATTTATGCAGGCATGCCCATCGGGCAGCTCATCTACTTTGCGGTAGAAGGAGATGTGGAAACCCTTTATAACAAGAAAGGGGATGCCAAATACAACGGACGTACCGTACGGCCGGTGGAAAGCATGATGTGGAAAAATGTATTTTAAGATTGGTTTTCAACTCATTATATAGAAAAGGCCCGGAATTCCGGGCCTTTTCTATGGGCCTTAATATTTATATATTATTTTCATTCCCATTAACAAACCAAATATGAGCACGTCTAATAGAAGAAAATTCCTGGGCACTGCCGCTGCCCTCGCCGCCGGTACTGCCGCTGTGGCCATGCCTTTGTCCGGTCAGCCACCGAAATACCCGGTAGTTCACCACGTATTCTTCTGGCTGAAGAACCCGGATTCCAAAGAAGACCGCGCCAAACTGATT
Source organism: Chitinophaga sp. SYP-B3965 (assembly GCF_009647655.1). Lineage (GTDB taxonomy): Bacteria > Bacteroidota > Bacteroidia > Chitinophagales > Chitinophagaceae > Chitinophaga. The sequence goes on from NZ_WJFD01000001.1 coordinate 2,805,942, forward strand.
GCCGGCGTGAAGTCTTTATCCAAAATACCCACCGTGAAAGAACTTCGCGTAGGTATAGTAGCCAGCACTGAAAAACGCGACGTCGTAGATAACAGCTGGGGCGTTTCTGAACTCATGTTCTTCAGCGACCTCGCAGGGCAGGAAGCTTACCAAACACATCCCATTCACCTGGAATTCATCAAAAATTGCAGTCCCCTCTGGGAAAAAGTAATTGTTTATGATGCAATAGAAGCATAATGGCCATTGAATATTGGATGAACGGGCCGGTAGAAAACATACCGGCATTACTGCAACCTGTTGCACATGCCTTATTGCAGGCCAGCCGGGAAGTACATGCTGTAATGCAGCAACTGCCGGAAGAGAAACTCTGGGAATCACCCACAGGTATCGCTTCCCCCGGATTTCACCTGCAACATATGCGCGGTGTGATAGACCGTTTATTCACTTATGCCAGGGCTGAATTCCTCAGTCCCGAACAATTATTACAGTTAACAGAAGAAGGAAAACCAGTAGCTGATCTCAATACCCTGCTTTTTCAATTTGATGAACAGGTAAAAAAAGCACTGCTGCAACTTTCTCAAACTGATCCAAACACCCTTACAGCCTTCCGCGGTGTTGGCAGGAAACAACTCCCCTCTACCGTGATCGGTTGTTTATTCCATGCCGCAGAACATACCATGCGCCACACCGGCCAACTATTAGTGACCGTTAATGTTTTAAAATGAAAAATCTCCTCGTTATATTTTTCCTGCTCGCCTGCATCACCACACAGGCAGCAAAAGTAGATTCCGTAGATACCTACAGCAATGCGATGAAAAAAACGATCAAAGCTGTAGTGATCACGCCGGATAATTATGCAGACAAAACAGACTGGCCGGTTGTTTACCTCCTCCATGGTCATGGCGGCGGTTTTAACAACTGGGTGAAAAATGTAAAATACATACAACAGGCAGCAGATCAATTGCAAATGATGATCGTTTGCCCCGATGGCGGCGTAAGCAGCTGGTATTGGGACAGCCCCGAAGATCCCACCTGGAAATATGAAACCTATGTGGCCGATGAACTCGTGAAATTTGTAGATGCAAAATATAAAACACGGAAAGATGCCAAAGGCAGAGGCATCACCGGCCTCAGCATGGGCGGCCATGGCGCATTGTACCTTGCCTTTAAACACCAGGATGTTTTTGGTGCCGCCGGCAGCATGAGCGGTGGTGTGGACATCCGCCCGTATCCCAATAACTGGAACATGTCCAAACGTTTGGGAACACTGGCAGCACAACCGGAACGCTGGGATAAATATACCGTGATCAATATGCTGCACCTCCTCACCCCCAATTCCCTGGCTTTGATCATTGACTGCGGAACGGAGGACTTCTTCTACAAAGTGAACGAAAACCTGCACAAGGAATTACTGTACCGGGGCATTCCGCACGACTACTATACCAGGCCAGGCGGGCACAGCTGGGATTACTGGAGCAATTCTGTTCAATACCAACTGCTGTTCATGCATAATTTTTTCGATCGTAAATAATGAAAAGGTCCGCCAAAACAGCGGGCCTTTTTTATTCCAACCGCTGGTCAATTAAGGTTGCACAGGCATTTCATTTTTGTTATATTTGGTACAGGTCAATCTGATATCAATTTACGTCTATGAAGATCAATGTCAATTCCACTGATTATACCCTGGACGTACCTGACAATACCACCTTACTAGATGCTTTACGAGTCCATTTGAACCTGACTGGCAGCAAATATGGCTGCGGCGAAGGGGCATGTGGTGCCTGTAAAGTACTGATAGATGGTCATGCGGTGCCTTCATGCATCACATTGGTTGCCAGTGTACAGAACAAAGCCATCCTTACGATAGAAGGATTGGAAAAGGACGGGAAGCTGCATCCTATGCAACAGGCATTCCTGGATGCGGATGCATTTCAGTGTGCGTATTGCTCATCTGGCATGATCATGGCCGCCATTGCGTTGAAGGCGAGAAATCCGAAACCCAGCCGGCAGGAGATCGTAGAAGCTATGCAGGGTAATATTTGCAGGTGCTGTGTGTACCCGCGCATTATAAATGCTATAACCCATGGATAATCCAAACATAACAGCACATACTGTTACCCGCCGGAATTTCTTTAAACTCCTGGGTGGAGGGGTAGCCATTATCCTCACCTGGTCCGATCTGTTCGCCACCGGGGAAATAGCAGATGATAAAAGCATCGCCGCCTGGATCCATATCCAGGAAAATGGAAAGATCACTGTATTTACAGGAAAGGTAGAGGTAGGACAAAACATCCGTACTTCTCTTGCACAGGTAGTAGCAGAAGAACTTTCCGTACCGGTGAATGATATTGAAATGATCATGGGAGATACCATGCTAACGCCCTATGACCGCGGAACATACGGAAGCCTCACTACTCCTACTATGGGGCCTCAGTTGAGAAAAGCAGCAGCATCTTTAAAAGACGCCCTGGCAGACATGGCAGCAGCTGAATGGAAAACGGATAAACAATCCGTGAAAGTGAAAGATGGCAAAGTAACGGGGGCCGGTCAAACCCTTAGTTATGGTGAACTGACCAAAGGAAAAAAGATCACCATCCCCCTGAATGATAAAGTAACACTTACACCCGCAGAACAATGGACAGTGGCTGGCACCGCAGTGCCCAAGATAAACGGGAAGAATTTTGTTTCGGGCAAACATAAATACGTATCAGATATGGCAGTGCCGGGTATGGTGTACGGAAAGATCCTTCGTGCTCCATCTTACGGCGCATCACTGGTTACAGCCAATGTTGATAAAGCCAAAGCATCCCCCGGCGTAACAGTTGTACAGGAGAAAAACTTCATAGGCGTCACTGCCCCTGATCCGCAAACAGCCGCCAATGCAATAGCCAGGATAGATGCACAATGGACCCCATCACCACAACCTTCCAAAGCAAATATTTTCGCTTATCTGAAAGATAACGCCCGGCAAAACGATAGCGGCAAAAGCGCTAAAGAAGCTGCTGAAAAAGCATTTGCAGCCTCCACTATCCAGGTGAAACAAAACTTTGAAGTGCAATACATCGCGCACGTTCCTTTGGAGCCGCGCGCTGCAATAGCCATATGGGAAAATGGAGAACTCACTGTATGGACCGGCACACAGCGGCCTTTTGGTGTACAGGAAGAACTGGCCAGCGCCTTCTCCATACCCAAAGAAAAGATCCGTGTGATCATGCCGGACACTGGTTCTGCCTATGGCGGAAAACATAGCGGAGAAGCCGCTGTAGAAGCAGCAAAACTGGCCAAGGCTGTAGGCAAACCGGTAAAACTGGTATGGACGCGTGAGGAAGAATTTAAGTGGGCTTACTTACGGCCGGGAGGACTCGTTGAAGTAGCAGCCAGCGCAAACAAAGACGGATCCATCACTTCCTGGGAATTTCATAATTACAATTCCGGTAATGCTGGAATTGATACACCTTATGAAGCGGCCAATACACACATCCAATTCCATCCTTCCAACACACCATTAAAACAAGGCTCCTACCGCGGGCTCGCTGCTACGGCCAATATATTTGCCATTGAAAGTGTGATGGACGATCTGGCCCGGAAACTAAAACGCGATCCGCTGGAATTCAGGCTGAGTAATTTAAAAGATGAACGCCTGAAGAACGTATTACAATCTGCCGCAACAAAATTCGGCTGGAAGAAAGAAAAGAAAGCCGGACATGGTTACGGCATTGCATGCGGATTTGTAAAGAATTCCTACATTGCCACCTGCGTGGAAGTAATGCATGATAAAGCAACAGAAGAACTCAAAGTAATACGCATCACAGCTGCTTACGATTGTGGTGCGATCGTCAATCCCCTGCACCTGGAAAGTCAGACCCTCGGCGCCATCCTGCAAGGCCTTGGTGGCGCTTTGTTTGAAGAGATCGACTTCATGGACGGAAAGATCTTAAATGCTTCCCTCTCCAGTTACCGCGTGCCCAGGTTTACGGACATTCCGCCATTAGATATTGTGCTGATCAACAGGAAAGATCTTCCATCCGCCGGCGCCGGCGAAACACCCATCGTGGCTATTGCCCCTGCTATACGCAATGCCATCCTGGATGCTACAGGTATAAAATTGTATACATTGCCCTTGATTCCACAAGGGTTAAAGACTAACTCATAAAATTATGGCAACATTTAATTTAACGGTCAACGGAAAAAAGCACCAGGTGGATGTGAGTCCGCAAATGCCTTTGCTATGGGTATTACGTGATGTGATCGGCCTTACCGGAACTAAGTTTGGTTGCGGCATTGCGCAATGCGGCGCCTGTACCGTACATATCGGAGATGCAGCCGTGAGGTCCTGCGTATATCCTGTAAGTAGTGTGGGGACGGAAAAGATAGTGACCATTGAAGGCCTGTCTGAAAACGGTGATCATCCTGTACAAAAAGCATGGGAAGAAATAGATGTGCCGCAATGCGGCTATTGCCAAAGCGGGCAGATCATGGCAGCGGCAGCGCTTTTAAAAAGCACGCCTAACCCAACTGATGAAGATATCAATAACGCGATGACGAATATTTGCCGGTGCGCCACTTATACCCGCATAAAAAAAGCCATCAAACAGGTTAACGCTTTATAAAAACTGATGTATGTCCGAACTGGAAAATAAATTAAACAGAAGGAATTTTCTCCGGATCACTGCATTGACAGGAGGAGGTTTGATCCTTGGATTCAACTCGCTTTCTGCATCTTCCCCGGAGCAGGAACAGTCCTTTGACCTGAATGCTTTTATAAAGATCGATGCCAAAGGGAAAGTTACCATCATGAGCCCCAATCCGGAAATCGGCCAGGGTGTTAAAACATCCCTCCCTATACTGATTGCGGAAGAACTGGATGTGGACTGGAAGAACGTGCAAATACAACAGGCCGGTCTGGATACAGTTAAATATAAAAGACAGATAGCCGGAGGAAGCGGATCTGTACGTGCAAGCTGGGATTCTTTCCGGCAGGTAGGCGCCACAGCCAGGCAAATGCTCATCAGTGCTGCAGCAGCAACCTGGGCAGTTCCTGCAGCAGAATGTACTACAGAGAATGGTATGGTACTGCATAGTGGAAAAAAGATCAGCTACGGTGAACTGGTGGAAAAGGCATCCAAACTGGAAGTGCCCAAAGATGTAAAAGTAAAACCAAAAGAAACATTCAAACTCATCGGGCAGCGCATAAAGAATGTAGACAATCATGCCATCGTTACGGGTCAATATAAATACGGTATTGATACCAAACGGGAAGGCATGTTGTATGCTACCATTATCAGGCCGCCCGCATTTGGCATGACACTCACTTCTTTCGACGATACAGAAGCAAAGAAAGCACCCGGTGTTAAACAGGTGCTTCGCTTTGAAAATAAAATAGCTGTACTGGGACGTACCACCTGGGAAGTAATGCAGGGTGCTAAAAAAGTGAAAGCCCAATGGAAAGAAGAAGGCCCATTGGAAAGCACTGCTGATTACATCAAAAACCTGCATGCCCTCCTGGCCACAAGCCCGGTAGATAAACCCAGGAGAAAAGACGGTGATATAACCGCTGCTTTCTCCGGTGCAGCCAAAGTAGTGGAAGTGAATTTTGATGCGCCCTTCCTGGCACACAATACTATGGAGCCCATGAACTTCTTTGCGCATGTGAAAGCAGACAGCGCTGAATTATATGGCCCCATACAAACACCGGAACGTGCAAGATCACGCGTAGCAGAAATACTGAATATCCCACAGGATAAAGTATCGGTGATGATGACGCGTATGGGTGGTGGTTTTGGAAGAAGACTGATGACTGATTTTGTGGAAGAAGCAGCCATGGTATCCAAACTGGCCGGTAACCTTCCGGTAAATGTGATCTGGTCCAGAGAACATGATATGGGCGGTGGTTATTACCGGCCGATGTACAGTTATAAATACAGAGCTGCCGTTGATAAAGATAACAAGCTGATAGCCTGGCATCATTATTCTGCAGGTGTGGGTGGTTCTGCCAGTCCCGATAGCTTTCCTGCAGGAGCTGTTCCCAATCTGCAGGTAGATACCCATGTATATAAATCACCTGTAACCACAGCGCCATGGAGAGGCCCTACCCATAACTTCATTGCATTTTCTGAGCAATCCTTTATGGACCAGATTGCGCATGATATGGGGAAAGACCCTGTAACATTACGCCTGGAACTCTTAGAGCTGGCCAAAAGCAGCCCTGTTGGCAAAGTGAATTATGAACCGGACCGTTTTGCAGCCGTGATAAAAAAAGCAGCAGAAATAGGTGGATGGGGAAAATCCAAAGGGGCCAATATCTTTCTTGGTTTTGCAGCGCATTTCTCTTTTGAAAGTTATGTAGCACAGGTGGCGGAAGTAGAGAAACTGGCAGATGGGAAAGTGAAACTCAAAAAAGTGTATTGCGTGGTGGATTGCGGAACAGTGGTGAACCAGAGTGGTGCGGAAACGCAGGTGGAAGGAAGTATCATTGATGGCATAGGCCATGCTATGTTTGCTGAGATCACCCTCACAAAAGGCAAACCGGATCAAACCAATTTTTCTACTTACCGGATGATCCGCTTAAACGAAATACCTGAAATAGAAATACATTTTTCCAAAAGCAATGTTGCACCTACCGGTCTTGGTGAACCAGCCTTACCGCCAGCCGGAGCCGCATTGGCGAATGCCGTTTATGCTGCCACAGGCGTGCGGCTAACCAGTCAGCCTTTTATTAAAAGTGATCTCTTCGCATGATAGCAGAGCCATTATATCTTGATCATTGCGCCACCACCCCCTGCGATCCGCGGGTGGTGGAAGACATGTTGCCGTATTTTACACAGCATTACGGAAACACGGCCAGCAGGGATCATGGGTTTGGCTGGCTGGCTAAAGAGGCTACAGAACTAGCCAGGGAGCAGGTGGCCCATTTAATACAGGCCAATCCTAAACAGATCATTTTTACATCCGGCGCAACAGAAGCCATCAACTTAGCACTCAAAGGACTTGTGGAAGCGAATGCTTCCAAAGGCAAACATATCATTACTGCCAGAACAGAACATACTGCTGTGCTGGATACCTGTGCCTACCTGGAAGAGAAAGGATGTTCAGTCACTTACCTCCAAACAGATCCGCAGGGCATGATCTCCCTGGAAGAGCTGGAGCAGGCCATTGGCAAAGAGACCATCTGTATTGCTTTGATGTATGCCAACAATGAAACCGGCGTGATACATCCTGTTAAAGAAATAGGTGCTATTGCAAAAAAGTATGGCATCTCTTTTATGTGTGATGCAACACAGGCTGTTGGCAAGATCCCGGTAAATGTGAGCGAAACCCATATAGACCTGATGCCTTTTTCTGCACATAAGTTATATGGCCCTAAGGGTGTGGGAGCATTATATATACGCAATAATAAAAACATCCTGCAGCAATTACATGGCGGTGCACACGAAAGAGGTAATCGCAGCGGTACATTGAATACCCCCGGCATTGTAGGTTTTGGGAAAGCCGCTGAGATCTGCAGCAGGGAAATGTTCATAGAAGAATTGGAAACGCTGAGGGATAAAATGGAAAGTGAACTACTGGAACAACTTCCTGGTTCATCCATCAATGGCAACAGCAACAGGTTGCCACATGTAAGTAATATCCTGTTTCCAGGTGTGGATAGTGAGCAATTATTGCTCACGGTATCCCAACACCTGGCCCTGAGCCGGGGAAGTGCCTGCAGTGGCCTCGTGCAACAACCTTCGCATGTGCTGCTGGCTATGGGATTAACGGAGGAAGATGCAAGAAATTCCATCCGCATCAGTTTAGGACGGTTCACCACAGAAAAGGACATCATTTTTGCAGTAGCGCTATTAAGTGAAGCAGTGTTAAGAGTGGTTATATGAAAGAGATAAAACAGATCATACATGCCTTTGAGCTGGCTCGTGCGAACCAACAAAAAGCAGCACTGGCAACAGTAGTGCATGTGGAAGGTTCCTCCTACAGAGGACCCGGTGCGCGGATGCTGATCACAGAAGATGGTAAACTCACCGGCGCCATCAGCGGAGGATGCCTGGAAGGAGATGCATTACGCAAAGCACTGATGGTGATGATGCAGGGAAAACCTTTGCTCACCACGTACGATACTTCTGATGAAGAAGATGCCGTGATAGGTGTGGGATTGGGCTGTAACGGAATTATCCGGGTTTTGATAGAACCTATTGTACCCGAAGATGAAATAAATCCTATTGTACTCCTGCAACAAATTGTACAAAAAAGGGAGGCAGCTGTATTGGTTACTTATTTTTCGCTGCAGAACAAATGGCATGAACAACAGGGCACCCGCTTGTTGCTAAGGGGAAATGAAGCAGTTAGTGTATTAGAAAAAAAAGAATCCCTTTTCATTGAATATCCTGATCAGTCCATCTCTGCCTTCTTCGAATACATTGCCCCTCCCCTCGCATTAATAGTAGCAGGTGCAGGTAATGATGTATTCCCATTAGTACAGATAGGCGAAGTTTTAGGTTGGGACCTCACTTTAATAGACGGCCGCCCCAACTACGCCAGCACCCAGCGTTTCCCGGATTGCAGACTGATCATTGCAGCGCCGGAAAAAGCCTTGCAGAACCTCGTCATAGATGAGCAGACAGCCGTTTTGCTGATGACCCATAATTACAACTACGATAAAGCCCTGTTAAAAGCATTGATAGATCTGCCCGTTAATTATATCGGCATGCTGGGCCCGAGAAAGAAACTCAGCAGGATGCTCACCGAGTTTGAAGAGACAGGAATAAAGGTAACAGAGGAACAATTATCCCGCATTTACAGCCCCGTAGGGCTGGACATCGGGGCAGAAACAGCAGAAGAGATCGCACTGGCCATTACTGCCGAAATAAAGGCTGTATTTGCAGGAAGGACCGCTGTTTACCTGCGCAGCTTCACTGGTAAAATGCACGACAGGAAAACCGAGATCATCACTTATGAAGGAACTAAGTAAATATGGCATCGTTATCCTTGCAGCCGGAACCTCCCGCCGGTTAGGCATTCCCAAACAATTGCTGCAATACAAAGGAGATTCCCTCCTGAACAATGCCATTAAAACCGCCATCCAGGTAAAAGCCACTGCTATAGTAGCAGTGCTGGGCGCCGAAGCAGAGATCTTACAAAAAGGAATAAAGATAGCCACCGTATGGAACCCGCAATTCCAGGAAGGAATGGCATCCAGCATCCGGAGCGGCGTACAGTATATGATGGATTTTGAAATACCCATCGATCATATTATCCTCATGGTCTGCGATCAACCACATGTGGATACAGCACATCTCCTGGCGCTGATAAAGGAACAGCAGGAAACAGGTGCTAAAATTGTAGCCAGCTTTTATGAGGATAGAAAAGGAGTGCCCGCTTTATTTGATCAAACGCTTTTCCCGGAACTGTTATCACTCACCGGCGACATGGGCGCAAGGGGCATCATTGAAAAACATGAGGCAGATACTGCCATAGTTCCCTTTCCCCCCGGCGCCATTGACATTGATACGGATGAAGCTTACCAGTTATTAATTACTGCAACGCCTGATAGGTCAGTACCCTGAACTTCCGCACAAAATCCCCGTAGTACGCATAAGGAGATACATTCGTAAACACCAGTAAGATCAGCTTCTCTGTAGGATCGATGGTATGTTCTGAACAATAAGCACCGCCCCATGTAAGCGAACCCGGTGACGCCTGATCGCCATATCTTGTGCTATCTGTGATGATCTGAAATCCTAATCCAAACTTATCATTCCTGTCCCACACATTACTTTCCCCTATCTGGTTACGTGCCATCAGATCCACTGTTTTTCGGGAGAGCAATCGCACATTATTGAACGAACCGCCATTCAGTATCAGCTGGCAAACCTTGGCGTAATCTGTTGCAGTGCTTACTAATCCTGCGCCACCCAGGTGCAGCGTTTGTTTACCGGCAATCGGGAATGTTCTGTTAGAGATGTCTGAATGAAGTGTCAACGGGTCTTCCAGTCTTGATTTGGCATATAATTCTACCAGGCGGTTCGCTTTGGATGGCGGCAGGTAGAAATAGGTATCATGCATGCCCAATGGTTTAAAGATGCGCTCCATGAAAAAGTCACTGAGGCTTTTCCCGGAGATCACTTCTACGATCCTTCCGGCAACATCTGTATTGTAACCATAGGTGAATTGTGCGCCGGGATCATGCACCAGCGGGCGTTGCGCCACCTTCTTCACCAGTTCTGTGGTAGTAACAGCATCCAGTGAGCTAAGCCCTATCATCGTTTTGCCATTCAGCAGGCTGTCCATCGGATGTTCATAAGGGATCCCGGCGGAATGAGAAAGTAAATGCCGGATGGTAGGCCGGGTTTTAGGCCTGCGGGTTTCCACTTTTCCGGTTGCTTTATCATAACTCACCAATACCTGTACATCCCTGAATTCAGGCAGGTATTTGTAAATAGGGTCGTCCAGGAACAGGCGGCCTTCTTCATATAACATCAGTACAGCAATGGTAGTGATCAATTTGGTCTGGGAGGCGATCCGGAAGATGTCCGTAGTCTGTGCCGGTGTATGTTTTTCCAGGTTGCTGAAACCATATGCCTTATTGTGCACGATCTGGCCATTCCTGGCTATGAAGGTCACGGCATTGGGCGCCAGCCCCTGTTTGATGGCAGCATTGAAAAAACTGTCTATACGGGCGAGCCTTTCTGCACTGAAACCTGCAGCGGCTGCATTAGCTGCTGGTTTGAACTGCTGCTGTGCAAAAGCGGATGATAGGATGCAAAGGAACAGGAATAACGTGGAGGTCTTTTTCATAATAGAAAAATACGGGGTAATCCGCAGAAAGTGAAATGGTTCCCAAAAATGATGTAATTTTAAAAAGAAGCCCGGAGGTGTGAACTCCAGGCTCCGAACCTTAGTGAAAAGAATCAATAAGGTTCTTCAGTTTTGTAATCAAACTTACGATCCTGGAAAGGCCATCCAGCAAAACCTTAAACCTGGATGGTCTTTTTCTCTTTCTGATCATTTTACTTTAATTGAACTGGTATGTGACAGTTCAAAAACTTACAGTCTAATGCCTCTCCAAATCAAATATGAGGGAAAGAAACGAACCCACAAAAAACACCCTGACAGCCACATTTTCATATTGAGAACCCCATAATCAAACCCGCCATGGCACTGGTCAAAAATCATTGATTTTGATGAAAAAAAGTTGGAGTTCATTCAGCGCAGGGAGTGATCAGTTACAGTAATTAAGAAATTTTTGCATGAATGTTTTCATCATATCCACTAAATGAAAAAGGAGAAACGCGGTTACCCACATTTCTCCTTTTTTATTTTATACGCCGTTAAAGCTATTTCAGCATACCATCTATCAGCGCATTAAACGCTTTCTTATATTCTTCATAATGTTCCCCTGTACCCGGTCCGTTAAACCCGGTATGCACTTCTTTCACCTTACCACTTTTATCAATATAGATGGTAGTAGGGAAACCTTTGATCCCTGTCAGCTGCGGCAGGGTCTTCTCTGCCTTTTTAGGATCAGCAGGTGTAACACCGGTGAGCAGTACAGGATAAGTAATATCAAAACGTTTGGCAAAACCACCTGCTGCTTTCTTTGATTTCTCAAAATCAGTGGTGCGTTCATAACAAAGCATGATGATCTCTACACCACGGTCTTTATTTTGCTTATACCACTCACTGAGGTAAGCCGTTTCATCCATGCAGTTAGGGCACCAGGAGCCGCCGATTTGCACGATCACTACTTTATCTTTAAAACGCTCATCTTTAATAGACACCTTCTCCCCGTTCAGGTCCGGGAAGCTAAAATCCAGTTCAGCACCAGCTTCTTTTACAGTGGCCAGTGTAGTAGCATCCTGCAGTTTCGCACTGCTGTCTTTACGGGCAGTAAATATTTCTTTATTGGTAATGCCCTGGTAAAATACCCCGTTGCCTATGGTAGAGTCATTTGTTATAACAGCGATGAACTGGTAAGCATGAGAACCATCAAAAGTGGAAAGTTTGAGAGAATCCCCATCTACAACACCTTGCAGGTAACGGTAATCACCAGTAGTAGTAAGAAAAGTACCCTGTACATTAATACCGTTCTGAGAGAACTCGCCAATAGCAAAACTACTGTCCGTTCCATCCGGAGCAGTGAAATAAGTGGGCCAGCGGCCGCTGATGTTGAATTGAGGAGCATGCGTAGCGTCAAACCTTGCTGAGATCCCCGGTTTGGCTTTAAAAGCGATGCTCACATCCTTATCTGCGAGATGGCGGATCCACAAGCCCTGCAAACTTCCATCTGCCTGTAATACCGTGCGGAATTCATTATCAAAGAAAGGCATACGGATCAGCACAGAATCTCCCTCCTGCCGTACATCATCTACCAGCATGCGATCACCGGCATTGATGATGTAAAGGGTCTTCTTTCCTGCACTATCCAGCACCTCGAAATTAAAAACAATCTCTCCGCCGTCTTCCCGCAACAGGTGTGCCTGCCATGGCCCTGTGGCCAATTGGGCTTTCTGTTGTGTACCACACGCAGCAAGCGCTGCGAGTGTGATGAACAATAATCTTTTCATATTTAAGCATAGTTTCTTGCACCAAAAAGCAAACTGCCTATCCGTACCAGCGTACTGCCTTCTGCAAGGGCCAGTTTATAATCTCCGCTCATACCGGTGGATAGTTCTTTAAAATCATCATTATCCGGATAATACTTTTCCTTCAGGCGGGCATGCAAGTCAGCCAGTCCTTTAAACTCCCTGCTGATCGGCGCTTCGTCCTCTGTATTACTCGCCATGCCCATTAAACCGGCAATCCGCACGTTCTGCAAACCTGCAGCCTGTGCCAGCAGCTCATCCAGTTCCGCTTCATCCAGCCCGAATTTCGTTTCCTCTTTGGCAATGAACACCTGTAACAGGCAGTCTATCACCCGGTTACTTTTGGCCGCCTGTTTATTGATCTCCTGTAATAATTTGAAACTGTCCACCCCGTGGATCATACTTACGAAGGGCGCAATATATTTGACCTTATTGCTTTGCAGATGGCCGATAAAGTGCCATTGAATGTCTTTCGGCAATTGGGTTTCCTTGTCTGCCAGCTCCTGCACATAATTCTCTCCGAAGATCCGCTGACCGGCTTCATATAAAGCCAGGATATCTGATACAGGTTTGATTTTTGATACGGCTACCAGGCGGGCATTAAAGGGTTTCAGTTCACTAATTACCTGCTGGTAGGCTGCTAAATTCACTGCCATATTCCTACAAATTTAATCGACTTTTGCCACTTTTGAGCAAAAGCCCATTATGAAAAGCCTAAATTAACAGGCAACATTCCTGCAAAATATTCAACAATACCGCTGAATTGCTTGATTCCATAAAATTCTACAACGCAATTTTTTTACATCCTCATTTTAAAATAGGTTTGTAAACACCACTAAAACAACTTACGTATGCATTTTCAGTTCACGGAAGAGCACCTGATGATTCAAAAAGCAGCCAGAGATTTTGCAGTAAATGAATTGCTGCCAGGCGTAATAGAACGGGATGAGTTACAAAAATTTCCAGCAGAACAGGTTAAAAAACTGGGAGAATTAGGTTTCCTGGGAATGATGGTTGACCCTAAATATGGCGGTGCAGGTCTGGATACTGTATCCTATGTACTGGCCATGGAAGAGATCTCTAAAATAGATGCCTCCGCATCTGTAGTGATGAGTGTGAACAATTCCCTCGTATGCTGGGGGTTGGAAACATATGGCTCTGAAGAACAAAAACAAAAATACCTTGTACCATTAGCCAGCGGGCAAATGATCGGCGCCTTCCTGTTAAGTGAGCCGGAAGCTGGTTCTGACGCTACTTCCCAAAGGACCATAGGAGAAGATAAAGGAGATCATTACCTCGTAAATGGTACCAAGAACTGGATCACAAACGGCAACTCTGCCAGCGTATACCTGGTGATGGTACAAACCCATCCTGAACTGGGCAGCAAAGGCATCAATGCCCTTATCATAGAAAAGAATTCTCCCGGTGTAAGTATCGGCGCCAAAGAAAATAAACTGGGCATCCGTGGCAGTGATACACACAGTGTGATGTTCCAGGATGTAAAAGTGCCGAAAGAGAACCGCATCGGAGACGATGGCTTTGGGTTCAAATTTGCCATGAAAACCTTAGGCGGCGGCCGTATCGGTATTGCCTCCCAGGCTCTGGGTATTGCCAGCGGCGCTTATGAACTGGCCCTGAAATACTCCAAGACCCGTAAAGCATTCGGTAAAGAGATCAGCCAGCACCAGGCTATCCAGTTCAAACTGGCAGATATGGCCACCCGTATTGAAGCCGCCCGTTTATTGTGCCTGCGTGCCGCGTGGGAAAAAGACAGTAAAATGGATTACACCCTCAGCGGTTCCATGGCCAAGGTATTTGCTTCAGAAACTGCCATGTGGGTAGCTACCGAAGCAGTACAGATACATGGCGGTTACGGTTATGTAAAAGAATACCATGTAGAGCGCCTCATGCGGGACGCAAAGATCACACAGATATATGAAGGCACATCCGAAGTACAACGGATCGTGATCAGCCGGAGTATCCTTGGACAATAACAGGGAACCGGCCTTACACCAAATCAGGTTATGAAAAACATTAAGATCATTGAGGTGAAATCCGAAATTGGCGCCGGTACCCGTGGCGCCAGCCTGGGCGTAGATGCTATCAAGATTGCTGCGCTGGACTTTATGAGTAGTTTCTTCGTGCACTTCCCTACTGAAGAAATTGAAACCGAAAATAAACTCCTGTTTGAACCGATAGAATCCCCCTTTGCCAAACGTATCAAAGGGACTTACACTTTATATGAAAGGATCAGCAAAAGCGTGAGCGAAGCGATCAAAGCAAACTGGTTCCCGGTGATCCTTTCCGGAGATCATAGCACTGCAGGCGCTACTATTGCAGGACTGAAGATGGCAAGGCCCAAAGCAAAACTGGGCGTGATCTGGATAGATGCACATGCAGATCTCCATACACCTTACACGACCCCTTCCGGTAATATGCATGGCATGCCGCTGGCAGCCTCTATTGCAGAAGATAACCAGGAACATAAGGTACATGAGCTGGATGAACACACCGCCAAAATGTGGAACCAGCTGAAGAATATCGGGAAGATAGCACCTAAGGTATTGCCGGAAGATATCGTATTCATTTCCCTGCGGGATTACGAAAAGGAAGAAGAATACCTCATTAAGAAATATGGCATGAAGGTGATCACCACCAGCGAGGTACGCCGTAAAGGGGCAGAAAATATCGCCCGCTCTGTGTTCCGCTACTTAAGTGATTGTGAGCACATTTACATTTCCTTTGATGTGGACAGCCTGGATGCATCTATTTCCCGTGGTACCGGCACCCCTGTTAGCAATGGCCTGCGGGAACGGGAAGCGGAAGATCTGATCTCCAAGTTCATGCAGCACCGCAAGATCTGCTGTTTTGAGATCACGGAAGTGAACCCTACGCTGGACAAGGAGAACCTGATGGCAGAGATCGCTTTTAATATCTTACAAAGGAGTGTGAACGTGTTGATGATGAACTAGATCCTGTAGTAAGCCATCAGCCATCCCACTACTTCACTATAACTCCTGATGCCTTTGGCCTGTTGGTTCGCCTTCAGGTACTGGTCATATAGTACAGCGGAATAATCATCGATGGGCCCTTCATACGCACGATAAAAGAGGATCATTTTCCGTACATCCTCCCGTACACCGGGTGATGTTCTGTTCCACATCAGCCTGGCCAGGTAACTATTCCTGCGCCCTAACTGCCGCACACTGTACAACAGCATCTCAAAATTGGCAGCATAACGGAAACGGCTATCTGCCACCCTGCTGGCTGCAATGTAACCAATGAAATTAGCATCCTCTTCCGGCGCATATCCCAACTGGTGGGCAATTTCATGGCAGGTAGTAAAAGGCTGCAGGAAAGCCGGTACCGTAGTATTCACCTGTGCCTCATTCGTAAAAGGATTCAGGTAACCCGTCACGCCAATGTAGTTGAGGTATTTGCCGTATAAGGAAGGTTTAACGGAAGGGTTATCATAAGTGAGCACCGGCCAGATCTTTGATACCTCCCGGTAACTTTCTGCGGCCGTTTTAAAAGTAGCCAACGCGCTGGTATCCGGATGAATGGCATCCAGTGCTGCTTTATCACGATTAGTGAGTTTCACGAGGGTATCTGTGAGCAGGTAAAGATCAGCCGTTGTATATTTCTTCACATCAAAACCAAGATCTGCTGCGAGGGCATTGCGGCGATAGTGTCCTCCCCAGAATAAAAGAAAAATAAAATACAGCCATAGTATGGACCCCAATCCTTTTAGAGACCGGTATAATAAATCCTTCCATTGGCCACGGATAAGGCTCCACAGCGTTCTTAACAAAAAAATTATCCCAACTATTACCCAGACGATGTATATTACATCGCCTATACTAAAGGGCACTATGCCAAGAATTTTTCTAAGAAGTGTACTAATGAAAATGTACCACCTGTGAAAATAAAGCGCTGACAGCCACCCTTCTGCTGCAAAAACCCAGTTTAATACAAGGATAGCTACAATGCTTACGGCGATTGATATTATTTGTCTTTTAACCAGGTCGTTCGTTTCCATTTTAACTCGCAGGAACATGATAGATGAAATTATTAAACGGGAATTAGCCAGCGCTTTGTCCAACCAATTATCTGTGAAAATACAGATAAATCAGGCAGAGAGGATACACGGAGGGGATATAAATGAAACATATCGTTTACAAACTAACGAGGGAGACTGGTTCCTGAAACTGAACGATGCCAAACGTTTTCCGGACATGTTCCTCCGCGAGCAGGATGGCCTGGAAGAACTCCGCCAGGCAAATGTGATAGCGGTACCCAAACCCGTAGCCCATGGTGTAGCCGGCAATCGTGCATTCCTTGTTACACAATACCTGGAAAAAGGAACAGCTGCGCCGGATTTCTGGGAGCACTTTGCTGCAGCAGTTGCCCGCATGCATCAAACCACACAAAGTTATTTCGGCCTGAGCGGCTCTAATTATATCGGATCCCTGAAGCAATACAACACACCTTACGTAAGCTGGCCCGTTTTCTACGCATTCAACCGCCTGATGCCGCTCGCCAAAATGGCCTACGATAATCACCGGATGGATAAACCCATGCTCACGCAACTGGAAGCTATCTGCAAACGACTGCCTGAACTCTTTCCCGAAGAGCCCCCTGCCCTTTTGCATGGTGATCTATGGAGTGGTAATTTTCTGGTAGGTACGGATGGAAAAGCCTGCATATTTGATCCGGCCGTATACTTTGGCCATCGTGAAATGGAACTGGCCATGACGCGGTTATTTGGCGGATTCGATACCCGCTTCTATTATACCTATCAGGCCATCCGCCCGCTTGCACCGGGATGGCAGAAAAGGATCGGTCTATGCCAGTTGTATCCTTTAATGGTACACCTGAACCTCTTCGGCGGAAACTACTACAATGATGTAAAGGAAGTACTGAACGGGATCTGACCTATCTTTCCTGCGTTTTCACAAATTCATACATCTTCTGAAGCTCCTGCTCAATGATCGGGAACAGCCCTTTCAGTTCATCTGTGATCTCCTGTAACATCACAGGGATCGTTTCCAGGGAAACTGCTTTGTTGAGACAATTTTCCAGTGTCTCCATTTTACTGGTGATCCAGGTAAGGCCCACCATGGAAAAGTTAGGTTTGATCTTGTGCACCTGGAATTTGAGTCCATCCCAGTCTTTATTATCAGCCAGGGCCTGTAATTTGCCTACTTCTTCCTTGTTCGTCATCACAAAGATCTCGAACAGATCGATCGCATATCCGATGTTACTTTCGTATAGGGTGTTAAGGTATCGAACATCCAGACCTGCATGGAATTCGTAACCGCTTAAATTTTGCACTTCCATAATGATTTCGGTTTCATCCTCATTTAGATATTTATTCAGCACCTGCAGTAACTGGTCAGGCGTGTAAGGTTTTGTTAGTATATCTGTAATGCCTATGTTTCTTGCCAGCGCAATGGTGCTGGGCATGGCTGCTGCTGTGGTGGCTATTACAGGTGTTGCTACGTTAGGCCTGCTTTCATCTTCCCGGATCTTTTTGGCCAGTTCAAATCCGTCCATTCCTGGTATCCGGATGTCCATCAGCACCAGGTCATATTGCCTTGATTCAAGGAAATAGAGGGCATCAGGGCCGTTGGTGGCCAGCTGGTAATTGATCCTGTATTTTTCCAGCAGGCTAAGTATATACTTCAGGTTCATGGCGTTATCTTCAACTACCAGCACCCTTGCATTGCCAAAATCGATCTTGGAGTACTTGTTTTCCAGGTCTCCGTCTGCCACATGCACAGAACGCTTGCGCGTATCGATGAAGGGCAGGTTGAAACTGAAACAGGTCCGGTAAACAGGGCCTTCCTCCACACTGATCTGGCCGCCCTGCAGCTCTACCAGCTGTTTGGCAATGGCCAGGCCAAGACCCGTACCGCCGTAGCGTTCCCTGATATCCTTTTCTGCCTGTTTATAGTTGTGAAAGATCAGTTCCAGCTTGTCCTTCTGAATACCGATCCCCGTATCACAGATCATAAACTTGAGCCACAGCGCATTACCCTGTATATCATCCAGGGTAACTTTGATGGCAATTTCGCCTTCTTTTGTGAATTTTTCTGCATTTCCCAGTAAATTCATCAAAATCTGGTTCAGGATCATATCATCTCCTATCAGGAGGGTATCGATCCTTTTGTCCAGATCTACGGTCACTTTTACCGGTCTTTGCCCCAATTTCAGCTGGAAAGTGTTCTTCATGCTGGTGATCAGCTCCTTCAGATCAAACTCACGGGCATTTATTTCCTGTTTGCCGGCTTCGATCTTGGAAATATCCAGGATATCCGTGATCAGGCCATGCAGGATGCCGGAAGAGTGTTTCAGGATCTTGATATATTCCTTCTGCTCATCGTCCAGCGTGGTTTCATCCAGCAGGTGAGCCATCCCGATAATAGCGTTAAGGGGCGTACGGATCTCATGGCTCATATTGGCCAGGAACTCCTTCTGGGTACGCTGGGCTTCCTCAGCAGCCTGTTTGGCGGCCTCCAGTTCCATTTGCAGCACCTTCTGGGGAGTGATATCCATGTGGATGCCTACTCCGCCTACTGCATTCCCGTCCCGGTCATAGATATTGCCGGAACTGGCCAGCACCCATTTCCGGGAGCCGTCCTTCAGTACAATTTCCATGTCGTAGAGCAGGGCTACCTTTTTCTCTACCCGGTACCGGCGGAGATTACGGGCATATTCCCGGTTTTCTTCCGGCACAAATATATCCGTGATGTTGCGGCCTATCAGTTCATCTTCTGTGTAGCCGGAAAGGCGGCAGAAGCTTTCGTATACTTTAACGATCACGCCATCCAGGTCTGTTTCACAGAGGGCGGCATTGAGATTATCCAGGATCACACGGTACTTTTCATCCGTCCGGATCAATTCCTCCTGCCACTGGCGGTGGCGGGTAACATCCACTATTTGCCAGATGCTGCCGGCAAAACGGCCATCGTCGAATACAGGAATGTAACTGATCTCACGGATGTGCCCTGTTTTGAAGGTAAGTTCCCAGCCAAAGAAAGGTTTCTTTCTTCGCTTTAACTCCTTCATTTTCAGCTCAAAAGCAACGGGATCTGTCAAGTGGGCGGCACAATAATCGATCATGGGGCGGAAAGCCTTGTCGATCATGTTACCTTTGTAAGGGCCGGTATTAAAATATTCCATGAACACATTATTCCCCCAGACAAAGCGGTGACGCTCGTCTGACACTAACACACCAGCATTGGTATTTTGGAGGTAAACAGCGATGGGCAGGGCAAAAATATCCGGGAGCCCTTCCGCTGGGGTGGGCTTCGACTTCAAGGAACGTGATGTTTTGCGGCCTATTCTTCCTTTGGGAGTCATATCGTTTGCGGAATAGGGGGCATTATAGGATTTCATAGTGCATTAAAAGAATTTATTCATGCGGATATGAAGTTAAGAAAATTTAACACAAGTGTCTATTAGTAAACATAAGACATTTTTATAAATTTTTATATATAAATGATGGTTGACTATCAGCAAAAGTATGAAATTTTTGCTTTTGGAAATCTTTTGTTACCTTTGCATCCCTCTAAAAGTGAGGTTTATTTGATATGAAGCATCTCCGCGAATTCGACATAGCTTTTGTAGGTCTGACGCCCGGAGTGCACACATTCCAATACCAGATCACTGATAGTTTCTTTGAAAACTACGGTCAACAGGATTTCTCGAATTGTAACGCTACAGTAAAGTTACAATTTGATAAGAAAAGTAACTTTTTTCTCTTGAAATTCGAAGTTGGCGGCACAGCAACCGTAATTTGCGATCGTTGTGGGCAGCCATTTGAACTGCAGTTGTGGGACGATTTCAACCAGGTAGTAAAACTGGTGGAAAATCCGGAAGAGATGAACGGAGACGAAGACCCGGATGTTACTTACATCCAGCGGACGGAATCACACCTGAACGTAGCGGACTTTGTGTATGAATTCATCAACCTGAGCCTCCCGATGCAACGTATTCATCCGGATGACGCAAATGGAAAAAGCGGCTGTGATCCTAAGGTACTGGACATGCTGAACAAGATGAAAGAACAGGGCGAAGACAAAACAAACCCGATCTGGAAAGGATTGGAAAAATTCAGAGACAATTAATTTTAACAACGGACAATTAAAATTCAAATAAAATGCCGAATCCTAAACGTAGACATTCGCAGCAAAGATCAGCTAAGAGAAGAACGCATTACAAGGCTTTCGCTGAAACTTTAAGTACAGACAGCGTAACCGGTGAAGCGCATCTGAGACACCGCGCGCATTGGGTAGAAAACAAACTGTTCTACAAAGGAAAAGTTGTTTTGGAAAAACAAGCTGCTGCTAAATAATAATTTTTACTAATTTTACACCCGAGCTAACTAGACAAAATAAAGTTCATGAGAATCGGGCTAGATATGATGGGTGGCGACTATGCACCCGCAGAAGCAGTAAAAGGAGTAAGATTATTTTTAGACAATGTTGCACCGGATGTGCACCTTGCATTGATCGGTGATGAGCAAGCCTTAGCACCCTTGATAGAGGACGCCCGGTTAGACCAGTCAAGATATACAGTTGTTCATTCGTCCCAGGTAATTGGGATGAATGAACATCCTACCAAAGCACTAAAAGAGAAGCCACAATCTTCTATCTCTCTTGGCTTTTATCTCCTTCAGAACAAAAAGGTAGATGCATTCATCAGCGCAGGCAACACCGGCGCGATGATGGTTGGTGCTATATACTCCATCAAACTTATTCCGGGCGTTCAACGCCCCACTATTTCAACGGTACTCCCCCGGGAGAACGGTACTAATGGTGTATTACTGGATGTAGGGATCAATGCAGATTGTAAACCGGAAAACCTGGTTCAATTTGCCATTTTGGGTTCCCTGTACTCCCAATACATTATGGGTACGTCCAATCCCAGGGTTGGATTGCTGAATATCGGTGAGGAAGAAGGAAAAGGGAATATCCTGGCACAAGCCACCTACCCCCTGCTGAAAGAAAATCCATTACTGAACTTCATCGGCAACGTGGAAGGCAGGGATATCTTCAAGGAAACGGTAGATGTTATTGTATGTGAAGGCTTTACAGGCAATGTAGTACTGAAAATGGCAGAATCCTTCCATGATGTAGCCGTAAGGCGCAATATCAAGGATGACTATATGGAGCGCTTTGACCATGAGCAATATGGCGGCACGCCTATCCTGGGTGTAGCAGAGCCGATCATTATCGGTCACGGTATCTCCAAAGCAGAAGCCTTCAAAAACATGATCGTAAACGCTCAGCGGATGATAGAAACTAAGCTGATGGATAAGATCAAGGAGAGCTTTGTAGAAGTAGCCAAAGAGAATTAAGCTTAAGTATTAATGATATTATAAAGAGGATGGTCCAAAAGATCATCCTCTTTTTTATGTTACCCCACCAAAGGTAACTTCACAAAGAAGGTAGTTCCGATCCCTGGGGACGTCCTGAACCAGATCTCCCCGCTTGCCTGCTCCACGATATTCTTACACATGGCCAAACCTAAACCCGTACCGGAAGACTTTGTCGTGAAATTAGGTACGAAGATCTTGGGCTGCACCTCCGGCGGAATGCCATGACCATTATCGATCACCTCTATGATCACCGCATGTTCCCCTTCATCCTTCATACTGATCACCACATGGCCCTCCCTTCCTTCCGGAATAGCCTGGATGGCATTTTGCAACAGATTGGTAAATAACCGGTTGATCTGTGTTTTATCTGCATCCACGAGATAAGGTTTCTCCTGCCTTTCAAAATAGATATTGCATTCGGGATTGCTCATATATAAGCCTGTAACGGATTGTAATAATTCGCTCAGGGAGAAAACTTCATTGTTCACCTTTGTGATATGGGCAAAAGCAGCAAAATCAGACGCTATATTGGCCAGGTGATCTATCTGCTCCACCAGCGTGCCGGCTACATTCTTAGATAAGGCCTTTACATCCGGGGAATCATTGGCAATAGCCCGCTGCAGGTATTGAATGCTCAGCTTCATAGGTGTGAGCGGATTCTTGATCTCATGCGCCACCTGCCGTGCCATTTCCCGCCAGGCCCCCTCCCGCTCGCTTTTAGCCAGCATAGCCGCACTCACTTCCAGCTTTTGCACCATTTTATTGTACTCCTTCACCAGCATGCCTATTTCATCCTCTTTATTCCATTCTATCACATCATTATGCTGCCCAAGGTTCACATTCCGGATCTTTTCCGTAATCAGGGAGAAGGATTTGGTGATGGTATTGGAGATCAGTAACACCAGCAACCCTGCTATCAGGAAAATAAAAGCGTTGATATTGATCAGGGCCACCAGGAAGGTGGAGATCTGTTGATTCAGCTCTGTTTGCGTGGCAAAATAAGGCGCATTGAGGTAGGCAAAAACGCCTCCTTTATCCCGCAGCGGAATGTAACCGCTGATGTATTTCATGGAACCTATCTGCTCTTCCTGGATGAACTGGATCTTATTCAGTTTGGATAACTGGTAAAAAGCCACCGGGTTCATGGATTCAGAAAGAAGTCCTTTTTCCACCATTAAAGGCTGTGCAGAAAGTTGCAGCCTTCCCGTGTTGTCATAAATATTGAGGTCTACATTATGTTCCGTAGCAATCTCACTGATGCGGCTGGATAAACTTTTTAAGAAGATGGAATCATAGATCATATCCATTTCATCAAACATCCTGTGTTCATAGAAAACATCTTCCACATCCAGCGCAATACCATTCACCGTATTGCTCAGCTTCTCTGCATTCTCCGCCCTGTAGCGGCTGATAAAGAAAAGGATGGTAGCTATCCCCAGTGAGAGGAATGAAAATACAACCGCAAAAATGATAGTGCTCTGCACTTTGGTACGGATGCTCAGCTTTACCGTAGACGCCAGGTTAGCCACCCGCAACCGCGCCTTGATCAACAGGTCCAGCAGGCTGTAGATACCAATGATCAGCAGGAAGAGAACGAACATGTATGCAAAGAGCGTGATGAATTCCAGGAAATTCCTGCTGGGCTTCACCACTACTACCACCTTGTCTTTGGAGGCTTTATAGTAAAGGATGGAATACCCGTTTACCTCCTGCACCACAAGGTCCGCTGCAGGTATTTCTGATGGTGATAGTTTTACTTTGAAGGGGTAATTATTATGATTGCTCACCAGGGTGCCCTTATCATAAACAGCATAAGAGTACAGCTCTATGTACTGCTGGTCTGTGTTCTGTAATCCGCTCTCAATGAGCAGTTCAGGATATAATCTATCCGGCCGCTGCGTTTCCGGCTGGGACCTTACTTCATAAAAAAGATACCCGGAAACCGTATCACCAAACCGCGTAAATTCTTTCTTGCCAATATAACTGTAGTCGTTAAAACTCCTTTCATCATAATAAAGGTCTGTTCCCATCACATGGGGTAACCTGCTATCCACCATGATGCGTTTATTCAATTCATCCAGGGTGGTGGAATCATTATTGTACAACTCCTGTCCTTCTTCATCGAACGTATAGAACGACACATCATAGCGGTTGAGGTAACGGGAGAAGTATTTATCCTTCAGTGTTCCTTCCAGCATGTTTTTATACTCCTGCGTGCGCTCCAGGAAGAACTGCCGGACGAAAGGGTCCTTTGTCAGCCGGTCCCCCGCATCATTCAGCAGCGTTTCCATATAAGGGTCCCGCTGCCTGGAAATGTTCTTGGCTACCCGTTCCCGCGTATCCAATTCTTTCTGGTTATTATAGTAAATAAGTACGGCGGACGTAGTGATGGTCATGGTGAGCATCCATACAATAAAAGGCAGGGAAGCAGAACCCTGGCTGAAACGAAGTTCCAGGAGGTCCAGCAGGAGCACATACCCCAGCAGCCAGAACATGAATACCACGGAGGCGCTGAGGTCTGGTTTATTTAAACGGAAGGCCAGCCAGATCAATCCTACCACCGCCAGTGAAATATACTTGCTGCGGTATTGAAAATCTGTGAGCTGGTTTAGCAGGTAGTTAACGATCTGCGAGAAGAATAAAAAGCTGATGGCAATGAAACCAAGGCTCATACTGCCTATCACACTGTATTCATTCAGGCTGAAAAAGTTGGTTACATCGTAAGAGATATTAGAGTCTATTACAAGGCTCCGGATCAGGTCCAGCAGGAACTGCCCTGCTATGAACATCATGAGCCCTGCCGCTCCGATGATCAGCCAGCGCTGCCATCTTTCCCTCAATACAGGTGGATGGATGGTGCGTACATGCTGACGAAAAAAGAGGATGAGCCAGAAAGCCAGGAGTACGTTCAGCAACAGGTCTCCCAAAGACCGGAACACATCATCCTTTGCATAGATGATGGACTTGAACAGGTTGAGCGTGCTGAGGTCCATCGGAAAGGTATACACATAACTGAGGAACCGGAAGAGCAGCACAATGCCTAACAGGAAGAGGAATCCCCACATCGGGTTAAGGTGCCTGGCCAGCAGTGTGGCAAAGAGATTAATAAAAATGAGTACGAATATCACACCTACCATCAGCAGCAACACACTCACCAGGCTGGGGGCAGGACTGGATTTGGCAGGATCATAATGCAGGTAAAAAAGGATATGTTCATTCAGGTCCAGCACTGGCAGGCCGGGCGGACGTAAATTGATGGCATATTCCTCCCCGATGGCAGAACGCCCGTAGAACTGGCTGCCCAGGTAATCATTGTTGATGGCATATTCCTGTTTAACGGGGATGAGCCCTACTAAATATTTACCATCCTGCACAGGATGGCAGAGCATCACATAATAACCATTGGGCAGCTTGCGGAAGGTGATGCCGGGATGTAATCCTTCAAAAACAGGTGGCTGTACGGTATTGGTGCTCCAGAATAACATCCTGTAGCCCACGGCAACAGAGTCAAATCCAAAAACAAAATAGTTTTCATCATAGATCTCCTTCAGGGTTTCTTCTGAATAAGTACCGTTCATGAGCTGTTTAACGAGGGCCGTATCTGCGGACAATTCGTTAAAGGACTTCTGGCGGCTGCGGATATCGCTTTCCAGGCTGCGCTGCACGCCGTGGGGGGAAGAGTAATAACTCCAGTAATTGTTGAACAGGAAGGCAAAAGTGAACAGCCATGCTGCAATGATCAGCAGGTAACCGTTACGGAGGATGAACAGCCTTATTTCCTTGATATCGAGCATAATGTTATTCCTGTTCCTTTACTTTATTCCATAAGCCATCCATTTCAGTGAGGCTCATTTCATCCAGCCGTTTGCCTGCACCGGCTGCCATTGTTTCCATCTGGGAGAACCGGCGGATGAATTTCTTATTCGTGCGTTCCAGGGCGTTTTCTGCATCTATTTTCAAAAAGCGGCTATAGTTCACCAGCGAAAAGAGCAGATCGCCAAATTCGGCCTCTATTTCGTCTTTATCGTTCAATGCCACCGCTTCCAGCAGCTCATTTGTTTCTTCCTCTACTTTATCCCACACCTGCTCCCGGGTATCCCATTCAAAACCAACTTGTTTGGCCTTTTCCTGGAGGCGCATGGCTTTGATCAGCGCCGGCAGGGAAACAGGTACCCCGCTCAATACAGAGGTTTTGCCTTCCTTCAGCTTTAATCTTTCCCAGTTGCGTTTCACATCCTCTTCGTTTTCCACCTTCACATCCCCGTAAATATGCGGATGCCTGGCTACCAGCTTATCGCAGATCCCGGTGATCACGTCCGTGATGGTAAACTGTTGCTGCTCAGTGCCTATTTTGGCATAGAAAACAATATGCAGCAGCAGGTCGCCCAATTCTTCCCGGATGCCCTTAAAGTCCTGTTCCGTGATCGCATCTGTTAATTCATATAATTCCTCGATCGTTTGCTGGCGGAGCGATTGGATAGTTTGCTTTTTATCCCAGGGGCATTTTTCCCGTAAATCGTCCATG
The DNA here is from genome assembly GCF_009647655.1 of Chitinophaga sp. SYP-B3965. Taxonomy (GTDB): domain Bacteria; phylum Bacteroidota; class Bacteroidia; order Chitinophagales; family Chitinophagaceae; genus Chitinophaga. Next base: position 2,832,427 of record NZ_WJFD01000001.1, read on the forward strand.
ATCTGCAATAATCGGCTAAAGGCTTGTTCAGGCAGCATAACATTAAATATTAAGGATCGGGTGCTAAGAAACGGAAAAATAATGCAAATTCAGGAATCCTCCTTTCCGCAAATTTCCGGCCGGATCAGTGTTAATTTCTTTTTCTTGGCAGAAAAGCCAATTTAATTAGCTTTGCGGCCTTAGTAAAATCACAAAAGAAACGAATATGAATCCGAAACACGTGAGGCTCATTTCTGCTGAACTGAGTATATCGATGAAGCAGGCTGAGAGTACCATGAGCTTATTGGCAGAAGGCTCTACGGTACCGTTTATCAGTCGTTACCGGAAAGAACAGACAGGTAGCCTGGATGAGGTGCAGATTGGCAAGGTAGAGGATCTGAAGAAACGGTTTGAAGAAGTGGACGACCGCCGGGCTTTCATCATCAAAACCATCACAGAACAGGAGAAAATGACGCCTGAACTGCTGGAAAAGCTGGAAAACAGCTGGGTGATCACGGAACTGGAGGATATGTACCTCCCCTACAAACCCAAACGCAAAACCCGCGCTACCACCGCCATTGAAAAAGGCCTTGAGCCGCTGGCCAAACTGGTGTTTGAACAGCAGGACGGCCCCCTGGATGAAGTGTCTAAAACTTTCATCAACGAACAGGTGGCTACTTCTGAAGAAGCCCTCAAAGGCGCCCGGGATATCATTGCAGAATGGATCAATGAAAATGCCGAGCTGCGCGATAAGTTGCGTAAACTCTTTACCAATACCGCCGTGTTCACTTCCAAAGTAATTGAAGGGAAAGAAGCAGAAGGCGTGAAATACAAGGATTACTTCGAATTTTCCGAAGAACTCCACACCATCCCCTCTCACCGGGTGCTGGCTATCCTGCGGGCAGAATCTGAAGGTATCCTCTTCGGAAACATTGCACCCGTAGAAGAAGAAGCAACGGAGATCATCAACAAACAATTTGTTACCGGCCATAACGCCGCCAGCGAACAAGTGACCAAAGCGGCCGCAGATGCTTACAAGCGACTGCTGCGCCCTTCCCTGGAGAACGAGTCCCGCGCCGCTGCAAAAGAAAGAGCCGATACGGAAGCTATTGAAGTATTTGCGGAGAACCTCCGTCAGTTGCTGCTCGCAGCCCCGCTGGGCCCTAAGGCAGTGATTGCCGTTGACCCCGGTTACCGTACCGGTTGCAAAACCGTAGCACTGGATGTACAGGGGAACATGGTAGCAAATGATGTTATTTATCCGCTGGAAAAGAATTACAAAAGCCAGGACGCAGAACACCTGCTGCGCACATGGGTAGATAAATATGAAATTGAAGCCATTGCCGTAGGGAATGGTACTGCAGGCCGCGAAACAGAAGAGTTCGTGAAGAAGATCGATTTCGGCCGTAAAGTAAATGTGTTCATGGTGAATGAAAGCGGTGCATCTGTATACTCCGCTTCTGAAGTAGCCCGTGAAGAATTCCCTGATCATGATGTAACGGTACGTGGTTCCGTATCTATCGGCAGACGCCTGATAGATCCGCTGGCAGAACTGGTGAAGATAGATCCGAAATCTATTGGTGTAGGACAATATCAGCACGATGTGAACCAGAGCCACCTGAAACAAAGCCTTGACCGTATTGTGGTAAGCTGCGTGAACAATGTGGGTGTGAACCTGAACACTGCCTCTAAACACCTGCTGGCTTATATTTCCGGTCTTGGTCCTTCACTGGCAGAGAACATCGTGAAATACCGCAAAGAGAATGGCGCTTTCAAAAACCGCAAGGAACTGAAGAAAGTAACCCGCCTCGGTGAAAAAGCATTTGAACAGTGCGCAGGATTCTTACGTATTGAAAATGGCGACAACCCGCTGGATAATTCTGCCGTTCACCCGGAACGTTATCCTGTAGTGGAAGCTATTGCAGCCGGGCAGAAATGCACGGTGGAAGAACTGATGGGCCGTGAAGACCTGCGTAAGATCGTGAATGTAAAAGATTACATCAACGAAGAAGTAGGGCAGCTTACACTGGAAGATATCCTGAAAGAGTTAGCCAAACCCAGCCGTGACCCACGCGATGAGATAGCCATCTTTGAATATGCAGAAGGCATCAAATCCATGGAAGACGTAAAACCCGGCATGACACTGCCTGGCGTGGTAACGAATATCACAGCATTTGGGGCGTTTGTAGACATCGGGGTAAAACAGGATGGGCTGGTGCACATCTCTCACCTTTCCAACAAATTCATCAGCAACCCGAATGAAGCGGTGAAGCTGAACCAGAAAGTAACGGTGACCGTACTGGAAATAGATATCGCCCGTAAAAGGATCTCTTTATCTATGAAAGATAATGAACCGGCTCCGGTGAAACGCGAGCAGCGGGAACGTACCGGTGGCGGCGGTGGTGGGAATAAACCTGCTGGCGGTGCTCCTGGTAAAGAAAAGAAAGAAGCACCATTGAATGATTTCCAGGCTAAGCTCCTGGCATTGAAATCCAAGTTCAAAGACTAATAATAAAAAGGCCCGATGGAGTCCATCGGGCCTTTTTGTTTTATTTACTTTCTTCAAATTTCATCATCCATTGCAATAACTTTTCCGGGTAGGCAGAGTCTCCCCGCTCCCCGTAAAGCTTCACTGCCTTGTTTCGTGCAATCCCCACATAGATCACATCCTTCCGCATATCAATAGCAATCGCTGCTTCTTCAACGGTGCAATCATGCGGTTTACAACCTTCATTGAACAGGATACCGGATTCCACTTCAATGGGCGGCGTTACTTTATACCGCAGCATAAAATCAGCTTCATCTGCTCCCAGTATAGCTTTTATACGGCCCTTCAGGGGATGTAACTGCAACAATTTCACATCAGCTGCATACTTGCCGTTATATGCTTCATAAGATTTCCAGGACTCCACCAGCGAAGGGATGATAGAAGTATCCGTGGTCTGGATCATAGTATCCGTGGGGATCATGGTCACAGAATCAGGCGTTTTCTTTATCACGCTCTTTTCCGTTGGACTGCCGCAGGCAATCATGGCAAGTATTACAACACAAAGGATGCTGAATTTATACATCGAATTCATAAATAGGATCTATATGTGTACCCGGCGCCATATCAAATACAGGATTGATCAGTCCATCTTTAAGGCCATATACCCAGCCATGCAGATGCGGCCGTTGTTCTTTAGCCCAGGCCTCCTGGATGGTGATGGTCTTAGCGAGGTTCATCACCTGCTCCTGTACGTTCAGTTCTATGAGGCGGTCTACCTGTTTATCTTCGGAATCCAGTGCATCAATTTCATCCCGGTGCAGGCGGTACACATCCTTGATGTGTTTCAGCCAGGGGTTGATAATGCCAAAGTTCTGGTTGGTCATGGCAGCTTTTACCCCACCACAGCCGTAGTGGCCTACTACCAGCACATGTTCCACCTTCAGTATTTTTACGGCATATTCCAATACGGTGAGCAGGTTCATATCTGTATGCACCACCATGTTGGCAACATTCCGGTGCACAAATATTTCTCCCGGTTCTGTATTGGTGATCTCATTGGCCGGCACACGACTGTCCGAACAACCGATCCAGAGGAACTTAGGCGCCTGTTGGTTTTGCAGGCGTTTGAAGAAGTCTTTATCTTCTGCTACTTTTTTTGCAGCCCACACTTTATTGTTGGCTAACAACTGCTCAAATACGTCCATCTTGTTTTTCTTTTATTTCCCGGTAAAAACGGGCGCTCTTTTTTCCATAAAAGCCTGCATCCCTTCTTTCTGATCTTCGGAAGCAAAGAGGAGGTAAAAGTTCTTACGTTCAAAATGCAGCCCTTCTTCCAGTGTACTGTCAAATGCCCTGAGCACGGATTCCTTGGCCATCTTTACGGCCAGCGGGCTTAACTGGGCAATTTCAGCAGCCAGCCGGAATGCTTCCGTTAAATATAACTCAACCGGCACGATTTTGTTTATTAAACCGCCTTGTAAAGCTTCTTCTGCTGTAATAAATTTTCCGGTGAGCACCATTTCCATGGCCAGCGCTTTGCCTACGGCCCTGGTTAAACGCTGTGTGCCACCTGCGCCGGGCATCACCCCTATTTTGATCTCCGGCTGCCCAAAACGGGCAGTTTCGCTGGCAATGATCATATCGCAGAGCATGGCCAGTTCACAACCGCCACCTAATGCAAAACCACTAATAGCCCCAATGATGGGCTTCTTGATCTTTTTGATGGTATCCCAGGTGCTGAACTGGTCTACGTTATACATGTCTATAGCAGTTTTACCGGCCATCTGCTTAATGTCCGCCCCTGCGGCAAAAGCTTTATCGTTCCCGCTGAGCACGATCACGCGTACCTGCTCATCCTCATCTAAGGCTTTTAAGGCATCCCTTAATTCCTGCATCAGCTGGAGGTTGAGTGCATTCAGTTCCTTTGGCCGGTTTAATTGTATGTGCGCAATAAATGGCTGCGCCTGTTGGTGTATGATGATAAACTCCGGGGACATGTATGTTGGTTTTTATACAGAAAACGCAGCCACGATGATCACAAAGAAAAGCATGATGATGATCGCTCCTATGAAATAACTTATCAGGATCAGGAGCGACTTCAGGATCGCTTTCCAGATAGAACCACCGTAGAACTGCCTGAGTGCAATAATAAAGTAAATATAAACGATCAGGAACATCCAGGCATAGATGTTATCATAATGCAACAGCAGGTTCAGCAACATCGCTACGAGCGACAACAGGAAAATGAATGTATGAATGTGGATAGAAAAGATCGCATGTTCTGAATAAAACATTTTCCTCCGGAAGTAGGCCCATTTGAGCAGTAAAGCAAAGAAGGGCAATAAGATGAACATGACCTTCGGGAAGTTATGCGTCAGTGATTCACTGAGGGCCTTTTGCTGCGCAACAGCATCGTACTTCATTTTTATGCTGTGCTTCATTAAATAGCGTTTCACAAAACCATCCCTTTCCGGCTCAGGTAAAGCTTTTTGCAGGGAATCATAACGAGCAAGCCCTGTTTCTACCGGGGTCTCTGAATTTGCAAAAAAGATGCTGGTCAGCTCTAAATTTTTCAATTCCTCTTTTAAACTTTCGATCCGCTCCAGGTTCTCTTTCAAATGAAGTGAATCCTTTGCGCCCATAGCAATGGAATCCAATAAAACAGCCTTCCTCTCTTCCAGCTTTTTGGCTGTTTTCCCTAAGGAGGCATCTAGTTTTTTCGCACTGTCTATTTTGTCTTTATCATCAGCATGATTAACGATGCCAAAAACAAGGAAGAAAACAAAAGAGGTAAATACATACAGGCGGATGGGATTTACATAATCCATCCGGTGCCCGTCCGTATACTTTTTGGTGAGCAGTCCCGGCCTGGTGAACAGGTATTTGAACGTAAGCAGGAACTTGGAATCGTAATGGGTGATGTCCTGGAAAAAATGCCCGATCAGGTGGCCGAAGGATTCCTTCGTTTCCACATTCTCCTGTCCGCAATGGGAACAGAAACGATCCGGTACCTCAGTACCGCAGTTAAGGCAGGTCTTATCTTTTCTTAAATGTTGTGTTTTCACGATTTAGGTTAAGCAGATTTAGGATGGCTAAAGATAGCGGATTTATAAATTATATTCCCGGGATATACGTTTTGTTTATTTTTGTGCGTTCCTAATCGGGAGCATCCGTAATTTATGGGCATATTAAGAACAATCATATCCGCCGCCAGCCTGTTGCTGGTTGTTAGCACTACTGAGGCACAGTATTATTACCAGGACGTACATAATACACAGCAAACAGTGGCTACAATGGCCTTATTCAAGAATAACAAGGTGAGTTTCCAGCATGTCAGGACCCTGGATGCCAACCAGGAAGAAGACCGCGACTTTATCTGTATCCGGGGCATGAACCCCACTTACCGGCAAATGCGGGCATTGACCCAAAGCAGCGTGAACGGCCGTTCCGTATTGATTTCCACCTTTAATACCGCAGGCAGGCTCATCAAAACGGTAGACAGTGTAGAGAATAACATCAATACGATGCAGTACGAATACACGCCGGACGGGCGCCTGGAAGAGATCAAGGCCGGTTCCCGCGGAACGGAGGATAAATTCAAAATGACGGAAAACCGCCGGTATATATATGATACCCGGGGCCGCCTGCAAGAAATGATCCTCAAAAAAGGGGGATTGGATTCCACGATCGTAAAGTTCACTACAGACAGTGCCGGAAGAGTGATCCAGGAAGCACAACCCGGCCGCCAAAGGGTATATTATAACTACGACAGCCAGGGCCGTTTAACAGATGTGCTCCGCTTCCACCCTGTCCGTAAAAAGATGCTGCCGGATTATAGTTTTGAATATGATGCCAATGGCAAAGTAGCGCAAATGACGGTGGTAAATATAGAGAGTGGCGACTACCTGATCTGGAAATACAGCTATGATGCAAAAGGATTACCGCAGGCGGAAGAGTGCGCTGGTAAAGAGAAAACGACATTAGGTTTGATCCGTTATACGTATGAATATTTTCAATAAGCAAAAAAATACTTGGCAGAATTAAAACTATTCCTATCTTTGCAATCCCAACAAAAAAAGTTCTTATTCATAAGCGGAAGTAGCTCATTTGGTAGAGCACGACCTTGCCAAGGTCGGGGTGGCCGGTTCGAGCCCGGTCTTCCGCTCCATACAAGCATTCCAAACTGTACTTTACAGTTTGGAATTTTTGTTTAAAGTTCTTTGTGAATGTTTACATTTACAAGGCAGGTACACCCGGGTGGTGGAATTGGTAGACACGCCGGACTTAAAATCCTGTTCGCAGCAATGCGAGTGACGGTTCGACTCCGTTCCCGGGTACAATGTGATACAAATAAGCCTCTAACATCTTGAATGTTAGAGGCTTATTTGCTTTTCTACATGGCACACGAATGCGCATCGCAATTTATAAATACTTGCAACGCGCTTTAAATTAGACAATTAAGAACTACTGTTGGTTCGACTCCCCTCCTGGTATATTTTCCTCTATATCTTTATCATCTTCCATTACAATCTCAACCATTATCTGTGCTACGAGATCAAGAAACGAGCGTTCATGTTCAGTTAATTCTGTATTATTGTCATTATCCATTTTAGCTTTATCAACATCTTTTTGATTCATAACTATGAGCAATAGATTAAATAGAATCAAGTTAATTGAAGACAGCAAAAAATGTGTGAAATGAACATTATTAAATTATGATTTCAACGCTGCTCTATTAAAAAAAAATGTAATTATGGATAGTGGCTATTACCAAAAGCTTCGAGTACTTTGGCATGAATTGGGTCATTTTTTTGCCAATCAATATAATCAGCAACATTACCAAGGTGAAGGGACAGAAGAGCTTGTAATTGTACGAAAAGATGTCGGCAACCAGCGTTTCGATTATGAAGGAGCGACAAAGCTAAGGAATTATGTTCGAGAGGACGTACTTCGCCACCCAGCAGCAATTATTGCCAGTTCGGCCTATGGACCCTACTTGCAATGCATCATATACGGACAGGAATTAAAAAGTTGTTTAGAAGCAAGGCATACCGGTGCCCATGGTTCTGCCGATTATGAACAGATAAACAGTGCAATTTTGGCAGCCACAGGTCATTTAGCAGCTCGTGAACCGATTTTCGCCGCCCTTGAACAACATTTTGCACGTATCAAACAGAAGCCGGAATTTTCCCAATTATCAAAAGTAGATATCGATGATTTGGTTCAAAGTGACGCCGACGATTTTAAAGTACCGTTGGAAGAATTGCACCATCGGTTCGATTTTTTCTTTCCCTTGCACGACTCGTATTATCGAGAACTAGTATCAACCCTTGAAACGATACTGAAACCCTGGCTGCGCTAGGCATTAAAGGTGATATTTCCTAAGAACACTATGTTTAAAAGCTTTGAGATCATAACAAGTTTCATTTTGTTGAGCATTTCAAATTGGTTCCGCTTAACCATAGTAATCAAGTTCTGGGAATTGTACTGGTTGTAACAGGTGGCTTGAGCAACTGTTCGGTGGACGCCAGGCTAATTTTTTTTGTCACGGCATTAAAAGCATCAGCAACGCGCATTATTCTGGTGCAAAATCATCCCTCAAACAACCTGCCGCCCAGCAATAGCGATATCAACATAACCTTAAAACTCACCGTAAACTACTGGACATTTAGGTATTGGATCACCTCATCACTACTTCCGAAAGATATTATATCTATGACCTATATAAACATAGTAATACTAACGTCATTAGTATTCACAGGACCGTTGATGAAAACTTCGAATTAGATAATAGTATATTATTGCCGAGGGGCTAAAAAAACCGTAAGCAAAACTAAATCTGGTTTATTTGTAAATGATTAACAATAAAGTTTACAACAGTCCAATGTCTAATGATCTATTATAGGTAACTTGCTATTGTCAGTATGTTGTTACCACCTGTTAAGGCAATGACATTTTTCAATATAAAATGAATTGCACCGTGGCTATTTTTGCTCTGTTTAAAAGGTTACTTCTCACACCGCTCGTATCCCTATAAACTAAAATATATGCTTTCAGAAATTGTTGATTGGGTAGAACAAAAGCCACATTCCTGGCAAATAGCTATAGACAGGCTCATACGAAAAAATAACTTATCGAGGGTTGATCTAGATGAAATAAAAAATGTATGTAAAACTGAAAATGGGCTGCAGAACACTTCATATACCTCTGTAAATTTTGTCGCATTACGGGCATATATTTCAGGATCTTCCAGCAATTCCAACATTTCACTTACCAAAATTCATGGCATACAAAATATTAACGCGCTTTCCGGAACTGCTAGTTTAGAGTTTCTCAACAGCGGGTTAACGGTTGTGTATGGAGATAATGGCTCCGGAAAGTCAAGCTATACATCAATACTTAAACACGTTTGTAACACCAGGGGGCATAAGCCATTAATAAGCCATAATCTATACAATGCCACAAGTTTTTCTGTAAGTAAACAAGCGCAAGTTGACTATTCGGAAAACGGTGGCCCCTCCCGAACTATATCTCTATCAAACGGTGTAGTAAGTGATGGGGTATTAAAAAAGATTGATGTATTCGATTCTTTTAGTGCGCAGCACTATATAGACGGGGAAGATGAGATTGCATTCATACCCAAGGGCTTAGCCCTAATTGAAAAGTTTGCATTGTGCCTAAAAACCATTGATACAGAGCTTGAAGCGGAAAAGGCTTTGTTAGATGCTGCCAAATTCGACTTTACTCTCTTACAGCTTGACGATGACAGCAATGCCAAACGATTTCTTAATGGATTAAATCTTTCAACTACTCGAGCGCAACTGTGGGCGGCTTGTTATTGGGATGCTGCAAAAGATAACAGAATCAGTGAGATTGCTACTTTGATTGCAGCGTTGAAAGCAACTGATCCGCTAAAGACCATTGCCAATAACCAAGTAAAGATAAATCGGCTAAAACTTTTTAGGGATAAATTCAATTCACTTGAAACCAACCTGGTGTCGTCTGAAGCAACAGCACATATCGATACGATCCTAAACGATTACGCAGCTGCTGCTGATGCATTAAGGATAAGTTCAGAGAGTGCATTTTCCGGTTTGCCGTTGAATAATGTTGGAGGAGATACTTGGAAACAACTATGGGAAAGTGCCCGTAGGTTTTACAATGAAAGTAGAAACGCAGAGATTTTCCCCGAAACGAACATGGACAGTAATTGCCCGCTATGCCTCCAAACATTGAGTGCCGAAGCGAAAAGCAAGTTTCAATCGTTTGAAGAATTTATTAAACACGATACCCAAAAAATATTTAATAGTGCAGCGAAAATATATGGTGAAAAAATTCAAACACTTGTAAATCTAGATTTTGATTTTGCTGTTTTTGAACCAACTATAGTTGAACTGGAGGTATATGAATCCGACTTTAGAAGCAAAAATGAAACGTACATTGCAGAACTTAAAGCTGCCAGGGAAGTTCACTTAGCGAATATGCGCGAAAAAGTTACAACAGCAAACCCGTTGACAGAGTTGACAGAAAACTCAAAAGAATATATAGACAGCATAATAGCAAACCTTGAAAGCGAAAGCATACGCTTACAAACACTATCTATTGCAGATGAATTGGAGCCATTGGAAAAGGAAATTAAGGAGTTGAATAACGCAAAGCAACTCCATGCATACTATTCACGAATAGGAAAAGAACTTTTCCGATTAAAAAAATCAAAACTACTTGCAACATGTAAAAGCCAATGTAATACCAGAGCGTCAACAACACTTAGTAATGAGCTTGCTTCCATTTATGTAACCCAAAACCTTCAAATTAAGTTTCAGGAAGAACTTACCAAATTGGGATTTAAAAATATTAAGGTTGAGGCTGATACACGTGGTGAAAGAGGAAAACAATACCATTATTTAAAGCTAAACGAACCACATGCCGGTAACATACCACTTAAAGAGATCCTTAGCGAAGGTGAACATAGATGTATAGCGCTAGCAACATTTTTATCTGAACTAACATTATCTGACCATTTGAGCGCAATAATTTTTGATGACCCGGTCTGTTCCCTAGATCATAAATGGAGAAATAAGATTGCACACCGAATAGTTGAAGAATCAAAAATCAGGCAAGTCATCGTATTTACACATGATATTTCCTTCTTACTTATGCTCCAGGAACACTGTGATAGAGCAGGACTTAATAAAGAAATAAAAAGTCTTACCAGGAAAATTCAGGAAACGGGTATCGTTGCCAGCAATCCTCCATGGGATGCTTTACCTGTGAAAACTAGAATTAGCATCTTGAAAACCGATCATGTAAAAGTTGATCAGATTGAAAAGAATAGTACAGAAGAAGAATATAAAGCGGCCATACTGCCGCTCTATGGTAAACTGAGGGAAACCTGGGAACGGGCAATAGAAGAAGTAGTATTACATGAGGTAATAAAGAGGTTTGGACGTGAAATACAAACCAAAAGGCTTGCAAAGGTGATTGACCTAACACAAGATGATTACGATTTAATAGATCTTAATATGTCAAAATGCTCAACTTATTTTTTAGGACATGATAGCGCTGGTGCTTTAAATGAACAGATTCCAGACGCTGCAGAATTTTTAGCAGATGCAAAGATCCTGGAAGAATTTGTGAAGACTATTAGAACCAGAAGGAATTAACAAGTTATGAAATTGATTATTAACAATAAGCTTTAGAAATTAAATGACGGACTGGAGATCAGAAATCGAACTTAGATTAGCTAAAAGCCTGATTTATCAAACCTTTATCGAAAAGGCAACTGCCGAAGGGGATGCAATTAAAGGCCAGGTAACATCAATAGTGTATGATGGAGTGAAAGATGCCTACGAGAAATCTAAACTTATACTCAAATACATGCCAGAATACACACTTCATGATGGTGAACATCTTTTCAGGGTATTGTATAACATGGAAAAAATAATTTCCAAAGAACGTGTGGCACTGTTATCTGTTCCTGATTTAATGTTGCTAATGCTCTCTGCATTTTTCCACGATCTGGGAATGGCCCCGTATGAGGATGAGATAAAGGCATGGAAAGAAGATTGGGAAAATGATATACCAACGGAAGAGGAAGAAGAACTTTTTGGCCAATTTAAAAGATTCAAACAAACATACCCTGACAAATTAGACGAAATCAACAGATTAAAGGAACTCAAAAAAGATGCAAAAGCTAACCTTCTTCATGATCATCTTATATCTGAATATATTCGAACCACCCATGCGGTTCGTGCTAAGGAAATCATTGGTCGCGACTGGGCTGGAAGAATAAGGTATAGAGATGCAGACCTCACCCACGAATTGGCCCAGCTTTGCTTTAGCCATAATGAGGACTCCATGGAATTACTAAAGTTCGACCAAGCTTACCCGTGTGGTGAAGACATCGTAACAAATCTTCAGTTTATCGGCGTAGTTTTAAGACTCGCGGACCTTTTAGATTTCGACGCAAAACGCACTCCCTCTGTCTTATTTTCACATCTTGCCGTGCGTAATTCCATCTCATTAGAAGAATGGCAAAAACATCGTGCAATGCAAGCTTGGAAAATCACACCCAACGATATCATTTTTTCGGCAAAATGTAAGCATCCAGCAATAGAGGCCAGCATCCGTAAATTTTGTGACTATATAGATGATGAGCTTAAAAATTGCGGAATAATAATTGGAAAAATGCCAGAACAAAATGCTGGAAAAACCAATCCATATAAAATTGATTTGGCTGTTAGAGTTACAAGAGATAAAATTGAAGCGGAGAAAGATATTGTTTCCGGGGAGCCCATTTACTATTATGAAAATACATCATTCGAGCTAAATAAAAACCAAGTTATTGAACTGTTAATGGGTACCAAGCTTTATGGTAATCCGGATGTAGCGCTAAGAGAATTATTACAGAACTCAAGAGATGCTTGCAAATTAAGTATGTCTCTACATGAAAAATGGGGAGTCCCCTACGTTCCAGAGATTACAGTAAAATATTATACATACGAAGGAGAAGATTACCTTGAAGTGTTGGATAATGGAATTGGTATGAATAAAGAAATTATTGATAAATACTATTCCAAAATTGGGTCATCCTTCTATAAATCAAGAGATTTTTACGAACTTAAAGCAAAAAGTGAGATAGATTTTATACCCATTTCTGAATTTGGTATTGGTATCTTGTCATGCTTTATGATCGCAGATACCATAGAAGTTGAAACTAAGAGGCTAAAAGAGCAGTTCGATTACGACAAACCACTTAAAATTATTATCGAAGGTCACGATAGTATCTTTACAATTATAAAAAGCGATAAGAAGGTTCCTGGGACCAATACCAAGCTTTTGCTCAGAGAAAAGAATCCGTGGGAAAAAATGACTGAATCTGAATTTATACAAGCAGTAAAGAACGTATTTCCTAATCCCCCTTTTCAAGTGAATATAGAAACAGACAAAGAGAAGCTTTCATATACTCCAGCTGACTTTACCAGAAGACATGCAGATGAACTAAAAGATTATAGCTGGGGTAATGAAGATTATATTAGAGAAATCAAAATCTCGTTAAATGAGGATGGTTTTCAGGGTGATGTATTGGTTGCAATACTAGAAAAGGATGCGGCTCCAGTCAGTATTATTAATAAACTCTCAAAAGAAGTAGAAGTTGAAGGAACGACCTTTGATTTGAGTTTAGAAATCACTATTGGGGAAAATGAAATTAAAAAGACAAGCAAAGCCATTGATATAGATGATGAAGGTAATGTTAGATCAACCAGCCGCACCAGTGCTTTAGCAAGATCAAGGTCGCGCTTTTCTATACATGGCATTACTTATGCAGGTAGTTTTTTTCCGGATTATTATAGTAGAGATAAAAAGGCAATGTTAAAATGGTGTATTCCCTTTCTAATAATACTTGATCTGCAGGGAAGTTCAGGATTGGACTTAAATTCAGCGCGCAATGAGATCATCTATAATGAAAAATGGAATAAGTTCGAAGAAAACCTTGCTTTTCTGCTGTGTAAAGGATTACAAGCACAATTGGACGTTAGCTATTGGAAACAATTGGTAGAGCTTTTTAAGGAAAAGTCCAAATCGGAAAATTTCCTCGCTGGGCTTAATAGATCTCTTGAATGGAATATAGCTTCTGCTTAATGTATTTTATGTTCTGTTAGAATTATATATCAATGAGTAGCGGTTTCCTAGCCTCATATATAAACTATAGACAGCAGGATTTTTTGATCCGACCGCATTTAATCAGATTTCCGTACATACATTGTAAAAATGACAGAAGCAATTTTCGGCCTTATTGGTGTATTGGTAGGTTCAGGAATCTCTTGGTTGCAAACTTACCGAACAAATAAGCAATCAGAGAATAAAAATGCAAAATATCTAGCAATCCGAGTAGTATGTATTCTTGACAAATTTGTGGAAGATTGTAGCGATGTAGTCAAAGACAACGGACTTTTATTCGGGCAACGCGATAGCGATGGATATTTGCAGCCTCAAGTAAAATCACCAGGAGCACCTGTCTTTCCGGGAGACGTCGACTGGAGGAGTATTAATCATGATTTGATGTACCAATTGCTGTCACTGCCCTCGGAAATTGAGGCCGCAGATAGGATCATCAAATTTTCAGAGAATATTGCAGTTGCTCCAGATTTCGAGGATTGGTTTAACGAACGAAAATTTTATTACAGCCAATTCGGACTGACTGCATACAAGTTATCAGAAGAATTGTGTAATAAATATAATATTAAAAAGAAGGTATATAACGATTGGAACCCGTTGGATGATCTACGGCACGAATTGAATGCAGTTATCGTCAGACGAGAAAAAAGGATGGAGCGCCATCGCCTTTTTGTGAATAAAGTATTTGGAACGTAGCCAATCAAAAAAAAGTCAGTAGTACTAAAAGGTTTATCTACAATCGTACAATCTGTAAAAAGTAAAACTGTAGGAAAATGATTCGATTACTTGACTATTGTGGTGCTTTGTAGGCTTCTTTTAGCGTAAGCCAATAAGAATCAATGTCTTCATCTGATTTTACTGTCGTTTCATTCTCTAAAATCTTATCCAGAATACTCAAAAATGCCAATAGTGGTTCAAAGAATCCCCCCTCCCGGGTACAAACCCCCTTTTTACGCAAGTAAAGAGGGGTTTTTTATTTTTAGTGAATATTTAATTCAATCCCAACAGTTTATTTACAAAATTTACATTTCTATTTACACTCCAGATCCCCTGCCCTGAAAGATATCAAAGTAGATTCGCTGAATCAATTTTGATAGGATAATTAAATAGAAAAATCATGAAACACGTACTCTTATACACATCGCTATTAATGTTTTTCTTTTGCACCTCCGGTAAAGGGCAAAATGGACCAAACAGCATCGTTCGTACAATCAAACAAGATAAAAAGGGCAATATTTGGATTGCTTCATGGGAAGGCGTTTTTCGATACAATGAAAAATCTTTTACCAATATTACAAGTAAAGAGAGTTCGGCCCGCTTTTTTTCTGTTTTAGAAGATAGAAAAGGAAATTTTTGGTTCGCTTCCATTGGTTCAGGTGTCTATTATTACGATGGGAAATCGTTTAAAAACTTTACAACCAAAGATGGGCTTGCTAATGATCGGGTTACTAATATTTATGAAGATAAAACCGGCAATATCTGGTTCGGCACTGAAAGCGGAGCAAGCTTTTACGATGGGAAATCCTTTCAGAATTTTAAAATGAAAGAAGGGGCAGTCCATGCGACTGATTCTGTCCACGGATCAATATACCAAAAACCGATTCCGGAAGACCATTGGTTTCATAATGATGTTAATGCTATCATTGAAGACAAAACAGGAAAACTTTGGTTTGGCACAAGGGGCTATGCCTTCGTTTATGATGGAAAGACATTTACCACTATAACCAATAAAGACGGAAAACCTTTTGCGAATGTTCGTTCGATAATCAAAGATAAAAAAGGCAATATCTGGCTGGGTGGCTATGACGGCCTTTGGCGTTATGACGGTAGTACATTTACCAATTTCACACAGCGTTTTGTTGGTTATATCTACGAAGATAAAAAGGGTAATATCTGGACTAGTTCAGACAACTCTAATGATTCAAGCAGGGCCTGGGCACTTTCCCGTTATGATGAAAAGTCCTTGTCTGATAAAAAGCCAATGGCAACCGAAATAACAAATAAAGCAATGATCTTTGGGATTTTAGAAGCTAATGATGGGAGTATCTGGTTTGGTGCTTTTGATGGGGTGCATCGTTATGATGGAAAGACCATCACGGACTTTAAAGCTGAAAAGGGTCAGAAGTAATGGCTTACCCCCTCCTCCCCGGTACAAAACCCTCTTTACATTGCGTAAAGAGGGTTTTTATTTTTTAGCGAATATTTAATGTGCCTTTATCTCAAGTTTATAACCTTTGCTGCGTATAACAACAATTTTGATATCCGGATCAACTTCCAGTTTTTTTCTAAGTTTTGATATGAACATATCCAGGCTGCGCCCCACAATAACACCTTCATCTTCCCAGATCTCTTTTTGCAGCCGGCTTCTCTCTATGATCTCGTTAGGAGACAACGCGAAAATGCGCAGAACACGGGTTTCAGTTCCTGTCAGGTCTATTGTTTTTCCATTTGCTACCAGCTTACGATCCTTCGCGTCAAACAAAACTGAGCCTAAAGTGATCATGCCCGTATGCTGACCATCCTCAGGTAAAGGTAAAGTTCTTCGCGGCTTAGGCTTAACAGATCTCAGGAAAATAAAACCAACAAATGCTAAAAACGGGAGGCTACCCAGGAGATATCTGTTCTTTGCTGTATATATGCCTGCCGGTTTGAATTTAATGTTGATCCTGTAACATGCTCTGGGTTGCACTCTTCCTTTGCATGTTACAATATCATCTTTTTTATCTTTGGATATAGCGTATCCATAGGCTACACTGGAGTTGTCACAGTTCAAAACGTTAACAACATAATCACTTGCGAACGGATCTTTGGCCAGCAAACGCCCGGTAGTATTCACCAGTAGGGCCGGTTGAAAAGTAAGCTCCTTCTCAAACCTGATCTGGTACTCATTTTCTGCGATCTTTTCTACCGGGAGCACCCTTGACGTACTGTCTCCCGACTGTAAGAGCAACTCATGTCCGATCCTGCGGAGCAAAACTTCCCTTCTGGAGATATCAAAATCGTCACCACCCTCCATGCTGAAAGCCACGCAGATTCCGGAGATAAACAAGAGTAGTATCAATCCCAACAGGTACTTGCGTTTCCCGGAGATGAGATTTCGACTAAGATGCATAGTATCAAGGTTTTATTTACAAAATTTACATTTCTATTTACAATAGAAATTCCCGTACTGAAAGATACCAAAGTAATTTCGCTGGATCAATAACAAATTGAAATTATGACGCGTAAATCTTTCCTTTTCGCCTTTATTATAGCAGGCATCTTTAATGTCTCTTACGGACAAGCCAAAGTCAATAAACTTGATAAGTTAATAAGTACATATGCAGAATATGGACAATTTAATGGCGCTGTCCTGGTTGCTGAAAAGGTTCTAAATGAAATTATATTCTTAATCAATCTTAATGCTCTAGTATGAACAACAAACTATTAATCACTTACTTAATTTTAAGCATTGCTCCTTTGTTCTTCAGTTGCCATGGACCTGTAAAAGGGGAAAATAAAAATGATGCACCTGCAGGCCCCCTATCCCCGGGACAAAAATATACTATAGATACGAAGGAAAGTGTTATAACGTGGAAAGGTTCAATGCTACTATCTTCAGAGGAACATATAGGGTATGTCCATATATCAAAAGGTGAATTGATGATTGAAGAGGGTCAACTTATGGGTGGTACAGCTGAAATCGACATGAATACAATAGAATATAAAGACAAGAAGAATAAAAACACACCTGTTAATCACTTAAAATCGCCTGATTATTTTGATGTTGAAAAATTCCCCACTTCTGCAATCGCAATTACCAGGGTTACATCAGTGAGTGGTAAGAGTATAAAAGTCACAGGAAACCTAACTATTAGAGGTAATACACACCCGGTTACTTTTCCAGCCGAAATGGAAGTTAAGGACGGAATTGTAGAAGCGAATGGCAAAGTGATCATTGACCGGACAGATTGGGGCATCCGTTATAGATCAGGAAAGTTCTACGATAATTTAGCTGATCAGGCTGTTTCGGATGACATTGAATTCGATATTAAGATCGTAGCAAAAAAATAACATCCTCCCAAGAGGTGGACTAAAATACACTGACCCTAATGGCAGAGTATATGTTTATGCTGTATTTTGGACCCGAATAATCAATGAAACAGCTAATCCTCTTCAATTGACGATTGATTTTCCTGTAGATTCATTTGAACTTCCCTCTTCAACCGGCCGCTACTTTAAAATATTTCTGCCTGCTGATACAATGACACTTGAAAAAGAGGGTTTGTTTAATTATGGTCTGCCAGTTTTAAACTCTTTTTTAGATAAAGGTCTTCAAAAAGCGTCTTCGTTAGAAAGAACCATTCACCCAAAAGGATCAAGTGCGTTTTATTTCGTAACGCTCTTTAATAAAGGAGTAGATGGCATCTTGCGAACAGGACTTAGCCTAAAAGGGCAAGATCTTTTTTATAGAATTAACGATAAAGAAATTTATTGCGGAAAGATTAATCTAAAAAATTTGATGTTACAGAAATAAACAAAAAGCCCACTGTAGTGAAATCAGCCATTCAGCGATCCCACGTGCCGGTAGGTATTTAGGAGCACGCCCGTCGGTGTGGTCTTCGTGCTTACAAATTCAAGTTTGCGGGCATCAAAACTGTCCGATAAAAGGCGTCTGCCGCGGCCTAATAATACCGGGTATACGATCAGGATAACATCGTCTATCAATCCTGCCTCGAGCAGTATGGAGGTTAATGATATACTTCCGGAAAGTACCAGATCAGGGCCTTCTGTCAACTTGAGTTTGCGGATACCATCAATGACATCTTCGCCCAGATCCTTCACGGGTCCCCATTCAAGACTGTCAGGCCTGTGGGTTGCAACGTATTTGGTTGCGGCATTAATAGCGTTCGCCATCGGGAAATCCCCGGCATTTGGCCAGTAGCCTAACCACTCGTCGTACGTGTGGCGGCCAATCAACAGGTCAAAGCTGGTGCCGTATGCTTCCAGAAGCATATCCAGTCCGGCAGGGGTTCGGTACGGTGCGGTCCATCCTCCATACGTATAGTTTTTGTCGTGCTCGATCACGCCGTCCAGCGAGATATGTTCGAAGATCCTGATCTTTCTCATTTTATTGCTATTGAGATGAATGATTGGTCAAATTTAATGTGGACCAGGGACTTGCATGAGGTGCGATCCCGACAATAAGAGGGTGTTTTAAACCATTTACATAAAAAAAATCCATCACTGTTTCAAATAATGAAGTGCCACACATCCTGATTTGAAATGTATGGTATTGACCAGCTTTAGATCAAGTTTTTCCTGAAGGCTTCCGGGATCCAGCAATAGTCTCCCCTTTCCCACAATCCCCGGATGAACAACCAGTTTAAATTCATCGATAAGGCCTGCTGAAATCAACTCCGGAAGCATGCTTACACTGTCTACCGATATTTTTTTACCGGGTTGCTGTTTCAGTTTCAGGAGTTCTGCCGCAGGGTTGCTACGGATAATCCGCGTTTTTTCGTCACCGCTGTCCAATGATCGTGAAACAACAACGCGATCAATAGCGCTAAACCTTTCGGCAAATCTATTTTCAGCTGCTGTGCCGGATTGATCTCTCGCGACATCGCTCCAATAGGGAAACATGAGCTGATACATGACGCGGCCGAAAAAGTACAGGTCGACATCGTCCATCGTTCCTGTAAAATAATCCATAACTTCTTCGCTTGGATTAAAAGCAGTGTGATCGCAGTAGCCATCTATGCTAATGTTCATACAGAATGATACAGTTCTCATTTTATTAGTTTTTGTTAAACCAAAAATAAGCGAAGCATTAAATATTTCGAGGGGTATTCCGTGACAAAAAAGGGTCTTTAAGGCCAATTTTCTTTTTGACAGGATCAGGCTTCTGAATCTAAAGATAAAAAGCTCATCATAGTGATGAGCTTTTTTATTGCCTTACAGTTATGTACCATCCATTACTTTTTGCTCCTTATTACAACAGAAACCAAGGCAGAAAATAAGGCACCAGTAACCAATCCCCCAACAACACTTTGTACAATAAAAGCTCCTGTATTCAGCCGGGATCGCGCTTCTTCTGGCGACATCCCTTTAGCAACAGCAAGATCACGCATATTTTTAAAATATTCCGGAGAGACCAACTGGGTGATGATGAGCTGGTTCACCGGGCTGAATAAGACGATCAGGATAGTCAGCACCATCCCGCTTTTAAATGCTTGTCCAAACGTAATTTTCCCCTGGAACACTTTCCGCTTCTTTTCACGCAGCGCAAGAACATAGATCAATAAGGATGGTATAAGGATAAACGTTGAGACGAGTTGCTGATGCTGGATGTTGGGACCATGCAGCCCGAATAAGCGTTCCAGTAACATCCATACCAGGTACATCCCGAAATTTATTCCTGCCCATTTGAGTTCGGTGTAATATTTTTTCATGTTTTTATGCTTTAGATAAAGCTAAATTCGGAACTAGCCTGCGCATAAAAATTTACATATGTTGAGAAACGAAAAAATTATAAACCCCTATATTTGAAAACCAAAACCCCAGACTTACTCAAATAAGTTTGCGTACCTCCCTCCGTTAACCACCATTATTTATTCATTCATTAATACCATTTACTATGAACAAATCAAACAGAGGCCAGGAGCTGCCTTTCGAATTCCCCTTTACAAACCCCTTCATGCAGACCCAGTTCTGCAACCTGTTCAACATGCTCCGGATATACAATCCCAATTTCACCAGGGAAGTGATGGACGTTATTATTCCTTTCTGCAAAGTATTTTCCTTTAAGAAAGGCAACATCCTGCTGGATTACGGGGAGGTATGCAACTACGTATATTTTGCCGTGTCCGGGCTTGTTACCGCAATAGAGAATCCCGATGGCCGTGAGCGCCACTGCTGGTTTATGGTCATGGGAGATGTTATCATTTCCATTGATAGCTTTTATACGCAGTCAAAGAGTGAGGAAAAACTAGTGGCATTGGAAGATACTATTTGCATTGCCCTGCATGTGGATGATTTAGAAAAACTTGGATTAGAATATCCTTCATTTTTGCTGGTGCGCTCCAGGCTTACCGAGTATTATTATCGCGAAGCATATGCGAGGAGCAAATGGATAGGGAAAAAACCGGCGGAAAGGTACGCTTTGCTCCTGGAGCATTATCCCCGCTTTTTCAACCGGGTATCTGATAAAGCGCTGGCCTCCTACCTGGGTGTTTCTCCGCGTACGTTCACCCGCATAAAGACTGCCCATTTCTCAAAATGAGGCCAGATGTCTCCATTTTTTCATATTCACGTGCGTAAATTTGCGGAACCGAGTAATGCATTTTCCTCCGTGAGCATCCCGCACTAACCAAACCATAACGAATTAAAAAACCCCGGCAGATGCCGGGGTTCCAGAAACACTTATTCCTGTTCCTTAGCAGCCTGACCGAGGCCGGTCATTACGCTGCCTGCTATCGCTACACCGCCGGCTATTTCGGCGATGGTAACAGGCAACTCTACCGGCAACCCCAATACCGCAGCAGCAATAGCGGTAAGGAGAAGGCCCAGGTTACGCACCTTCCTGAAAAAGGGAGGTGTGGGAGCAACTATGCGATGCAGTAATTCCATCTGATATAATTTAAATGTTAGAAAATATGGAACCATTATGCGGGATTATCCACACCGATCAACTGCAGGCCATTGAACCTGCTGTTATTGACCGGGTATTGGAAATTCCCTTCCTGCAACAGGAACTCAATGCCAAGAGCGATCAACACCGGATCTGTGTTATTGGCAGGCAATTGGGCATTGATCGTAAAAGACGGTGTGGCTGCATCATCCAACGCCTGGATACCACTTATGCCCATCGCAAATACATACTTCCCTTCATCAAAATTGATGGCCGCCGCAGCGATCTTCATTCTGAAGTGCGTGGCATTCGGAGGCGGCACGATCATGTTAGCCGGGATAAACTCCGGCAGATCGATGTTTGCAAGTCCGGTCACACGATCCAGGGAATGAGTGAACGGTACGATGAAGGTGGACCCTAAAACACCGGCAGGATTAAAATCAAAACCGGTGAGGAGGTTCATATCTCCAAACTTCATGCTGCGCGAGCCGCGCTCATGTTCAAGGTCAGACTTGATCACCGCTTTGCAGAGCTTCGTCAATCGCGGGAAAAGATCGCTGTTCGCCTCTTTGGGGATCAGTGGTTTAAAAGCAGTCTTGATCAGTCCGCCCGCTTTGCCGGCCTTGCCGAAATCCTGGAGGTTGAGCCGCAATACAGCAAAGTTCGGATCTGTTTCTATTCGCTCTTTGCTGACACCCCCTTTCTTGCGAAAAGCGTAGGTGCCGTTCTTTTTTCTGTAGATGGCCATTTTCTGGGTACCACCGACGAGTTGTAATAAATCATCTTTTTTTTGTGACATAAAAAATATTTTAAAATGAATAACAGGCATTTCCGTAGCCATGCCCTTTCGGCTTTTCACGTGATCAGCGTGTGTTTCGTAATTACATGGCGAAAATATGTCCCGGCAAACGTTCCCCAAAAACGGACCGCCGCTTTTGCCGCATTTTGCCGGTTTTTACCGGTTTTTGCCGATCAAACAGAGAGGAATGATGGATAAAAAAGTACCGCGGAGAGTGGTCATTACCACCAAGGACATACAAAATATCCTCGGCATATGCGAGCGGTCAGCCCGGGAGCTGATGCAGAGGATTCGCATTATGCTGGAGAAAGGGACCGAGCAATATGTAACGGTAGATGAGTTCTGTAGGTTTGTGGGGTTATCGAAAGATGAAGTACAGGATTTTTTCTAATGGCAAGCATATCCTTAGTGGCCTCGTGTCAGCCTCTTATCAGCCTTGTAATGGCCTTACGCAGCCTCGTGCCAGCCTCTAACCAGCCTTGCATCAGCCTTGAGCCAGCCTCATTCAGCCTTTCTATGGCCTCCGCATGATCCTGCCCGGACGCGCCATCTGCCACCCATCATGAAGCTGCTGTTTTAATTCTCTGATCAAAGCAATATTGGCTATGTTATTCACTTCACCAGGATCGATCTGATGATCATAAAGTTCCATTGCTTTGACTTCATCAGTTTTAAAGTTGCGCCATTCCACATAACGGTAACGATCCGTTCTGATAGCATACCCCATTATTTCAGGTTCATTTTTGTATTGCCAGGGTCGGGGAAATTGACTGAACACAGCATTCTTCCAGGGTTGATCAGGCTTCGTTAATAATGGTGCCAGAGAAGTACCCTCTAATGCTTCAGGAACAGGCAGGCCGCCTAACTCCGCTAAGGTCGGATATAAGTCTACTAATTCAACCAGTCCATTGGAAGTTACACCTCGTTCTTTCCCCGGTGCTGCAATGATTAAAGGCACCCTGGTATCCAGTTCATAGTTGGTTGTTTTTGCCCACAACCCTTTCTCGCCTAAATGGAATCCGTGATCACTCCACAAAACAATGATGGTATTCCTGGTTAAATTTAAACGATCCAGTTCTGCCAGCACCTCGCCGATCTGAGCATCCGTATAACTGATCGCGGCATAATAACCGTGTAGTAATTCCTGCGTTTTTGAATCAGTAATTACATGATCAATGTCGCTATATCCTCTCAGCTCCTCGCTGTTATGCACAGCATAGGCTGGTATGTTGGGAGGAACAATACGCTGAACAGGAAGGGGAATATTTTTCTGCTCATACAGATCCCAATATTTTTTTGGCGCACTAAAGGGCAAATGCGGGCGGCGGAATCCTACCGCCAGGAAGAAGGGTTTGTCTTTGATCTTTCTTAAAACGGCCATCGCCTGGTCTGCTACCTGTCCATCGATATAAGCATTATCAGGCACGTCTGCACTTTCCGTTGCTGTTGCTTTGGAAGATCCTTTCTGAAGATTTGAAGGCAGTACATATTTGCCCTCTTTGTTCGTTACGGCTAATATTTCCGGCACAGACCAGGAAAGGGCATCCTGCGCCGAGGCAGGATCGTGATAGATCTTACCAATGCTTTGCGTATGATAACCATTGTTTTTAAAATACTGCGGTAAGGTAACTACATCGGGGATGGTAGTACGAAAATGGGTATTCAGATCCCAAACCTTTGTTGTATTCGGCCTTCTTGCTGTCATTAAAGAAGTCCGTGAAGGAGAACACACCGCTTGCTGGCAGTAAGCACGATTGAATAAAACACCGAATCCTGCCAATCTATCAATATTGGGGCTTTGCACGATCTTATCTCCATAACACCCCAATTGAGGACGCAGGTCATCTATGGCAATAAAGAGGATATTGGGCGGCTGTTTATTATCGCCCAAGCGCTTATTTACCTGGCAGCCGCTCATGACCAGTATCAACATAGAAAACACTGTACAAAAAAAACACCTCATTATTAGTAATATGTACTACAATTATACAAAACATGTATATATTTATACACCAATTTTTAATCAATCATTCATATGAAACGAATAATAGCATGCATTGGCCTGTTCCTCCTGGTGAATACGGCTGCCAATGCCAAGGTCATTCTTCCGGCTGTCATCGATAACAACATGGTGCTTCAGCAAAAAACGAATGCCGCTCTGTGGGGTAAGGCACGCCCTGCGGCGAAGGTGAAGGTCACCACCAGCTGGAATGGAAAATCGTATACTGCTCAGGCCGGAAGCGACAGCCTGTGGAATGTTTCAGTAAGTACCCCGGCAGCAGGCGGCCCCTTCAGTATCACCTTCGATGATGGTGAAAAACTGGTATTAAAGAATATACTCATCGGAGAGGTATGGGTTTGCTCAGGCCAGTCCAATATGTCCATGCCTGTTAAAGGTTTTCGCAACCAGCCTGTAGAAGGTTCAAACGACATGCTGATGAACGCGAAGAATCCAAAGATCAGGCTGTTCCAGATCCCACGTCAGTTTTCTGACAAGGCTCAATTCGATGCAAAGGTGATTAGCTGGGAAGAAGCGGATGTAGAGAGCGTGAGCGAAATGAGCGCTGTTGCCTATCTCTTTGGCAAGATCATCCAGGAGAAACTGGATGTACCTGTGGGCATCATTCACACTTCCTGGGGCGGAACCCGCATTGAAGCATGGATGAGTCCTTCAACTACGCCCCCAGCTTCAGGCAATGCTGTAAAATTGAATCAGAATAGCCCTTCCGTACTCTTCAACGCCATGATCCATCCTATCCTTGGTTTTAGTATCAAAGGGGTGTTATGGTACCAGGGAGAAGCCAACCGGAAAAATCCCCAGGCGTATCCGCAACAGATGCAATCTATGGTAGCCGATTGGCGCAAACGCTGGAATTGTGGAGAATGGCCGTTCTATTATGTGCAGATTGCACCATTCAAATACGATAACGATAAACAATCAGCCTATCTCCGCGAAGCACAGCTGCAAGCCCTGCAACTGATCCCTAATTCGGCAATGGCGGTAACTGCTGATGCAGGACAGGAATTATCGATCCATCCTCCGTACAAAATGACGGTGGCAAAGCGCCTGGCTTACGCTGCACTGGCACGGGATTATGGATTCAGTAAGCTTCCATATCAGGGTCCGGTTTACAAGTCGATGAAGATCAGCAAGGATACTATTGATCTCATTTTCGATCATGCTGAAAACGGTTTGTATGCAGGAACGAAGGACCTTACCTTGTTCGAAATAGCAGGTGAGGATAAAGTATTTCATGCTGCTGAGGCCAAAATAACGGCAACCGGCATTCGCGTGAGATCTAACGATGTGAAAAATCCGGTAGCAGTTCGATATGCTTTCAATGACTGGTTCACAGCTGAGCTTTATAATAATGAAGGTTTGCCGGCTTCATCCTTCCGTACTGATACATGGTAATTTCCCATCTCGGATATAAGAGCGAGGGCTAACAATTCGATTGTTAGCCCTTTTTCAATTCTGGTGCCGGTAATCCGACGGTGACTTACCGGTTTTGTTTTTAAATATCTTAGTGAAATGAGAAGGGTGTTCAAAGCCCAGTTCAAAAGCGATTTCACTGATATTTTTCTCTGTACTCCACAGCAGGGATTTTGCTTTGTCCACCAGCTGCAGGTGAATATGTTCCAGGGTGGTTTTACCAGTATACCTGTTCAGCAGATCGGAAAGATAATCAGCAGAGAGGTTGAGCCGGGATGCGAAGTATTTTACATCCGGAAGTCCGTCTTCGATCAGTGAATCCTTTGAAAAATAGTCCAGCAGCAGGCTTTCAAACTGCTGGACTATATCCTGACTGGGTTTGGAACGGGTGAAGAACTGGCGGTCGTAAAAACGGTTGCAGTAGTTGAGCAGCAATTCAATATTATTTACGATCAGTTCCTGTGAGTGTTTGTCTATGTTTTGCGAATACTCCTGCGCGATGTTATCCGCGCAGTTGCGCAAAGTTTTCTTTTCATCTTCAGACACGTGCAGCGCTTCATTGGCATCGTACTGAAAAAATGAGTACCCATGCATCTTTTTGCCCAGTTCCGTCCGGTATAACAGATCAGGGTGAAAGAATAATCCCCATCCATCATCATAGGAAATGTAACGCTGTGTAGAAACAGCCTGCCCCGGAGCGGTAAATACCAATGCACCCTGATCAAAATCGTAATGGGAACGCCCATAGCCCATTGATCCTTTTAACTGTTTAAGGTACACGGCATAAAATCCCAGCCTGAACGCGGTTTCTTTTTCCGGAAAGTTATTCCTGCTGATCTGCTGCAACTGAAGGAAAGAAACCAGTGGATGTTTCGGCGGCGGACTGTCGTAGAGCTTATGTAACTCCTCTATGGTATTGATATCGACGAATGATGATTGCATACTTAGTAAATTTACTGAAAAGACCTTAAATGAACATTCCGCCCGCTATCTCAATGCGTTGGGCATTCACAAAGCGGCTGTCTTCAGAAAGCATGGAGGCGACAAACATGCCCACATCGTCCGCATTGCCCAGGCGTCCGAGTGCGGTCATGCCGGCAATTTGCTCACGATGGCTATCATCGCCTTTTCCACCGCCAAACTCAGTGTCGATGGCCCCTGGCGCAACACTGTTTACACGGATCTTCCTTCCGGCATATTCTTTGGCAAAATACCGTGTCAGGCCTTCTATCGCGGACTTAAGCGCACCATACACGGCAACACCCGGAAAGGCGAACCGGGCAAGTCCGGAAGAAATATTAATCACCTGCCCTCCATCAACGATCAACGGGATCAGTGTTTGCGTGAGGAAGAACACTCCTTTAAAATTTACATTTACCAGCTCGTCGAACTGTTCTTCGGTGGTGTCTTTGATGAGTGTTCGCTGAGATATCCCTGCGTTGTTTACAAGATAATCGAAGTTCTCCCGGTTCCATTCCTGCTTAAGCACCTGCGAGATCTGACCGGCAAAGCCACTAAAGGAACTGATTTTGGAAGTGTCTAATTGCAAGGCAATTGCTTTGCCTCCACTGCTGTTAATGGTATCAGCAACCGCTTTCCCCTGATCGGCGTTACTGTTGTAAGTGAGGATAACGTCCATGCCACGTTGAGCGGCATTTAAAGCAATGCTTTTCCCTATTCCCCGGCTCCCGCCAGTTACAAGAACAATTTTTGATGCTGTTGTTTTCATCTTTTTAAAGTTTTAATTTCTTTAGCAAAGATCAACAGCGTGGCGCAGGGCTATTTATACATTTCCGGGGAGGTCTTATACATTTCAGAGATGGGAATAATGTTAAAGGGAAGCAGGTATGCTTCCCTTGATATAACGGCTTATAATTCAGTAAGCTCGAGTACTTCTTTGCTATACTTTAAATAGGTAACAAGCACTTTTGTTCCTGGTTGGTATTTGTAATAGTCCGCTTTCTTAACCGGGATTTTAATCTTCTCCGCTTTATGCCGCCCGGCAAAAGTGAAAATGTATTCATCATTTTCTGTTTTGTGGCGGTTAATAATTACACTTGACAGTTTGTTTTTCCCATTTGCAATATCCTTCTTCCAGTTACTTTTAAAGTATCTAAATGTCAGCCAGATCATTAAATAGAAAAAGCCGAACAGTACAAGGCCTGCAAAGACAAACCAAACGGGGCTAAATTCATTCTGTAAAAAGTAATAGGCAATAGCCATGATCAAAAGCGTACAAGCCAATAAAACACCCGGTGCATTTTTAAAGAATTCGCTTCGTTGTTTATCAATATGTTTTATCTCTTCATCACTTAAAGGAATGTTTTCCTGCAGGTTTATTTGCAAATAGTCAATCATGCCTTAAAAATGATACAGGAACACCACATCACCCGTGTAAGCCGGTTTTGTCTTGCCTTTAATACTAAGCGTAGCACCAATGATCACTTTCGTAACACCTCTCAGATCGACGATAGATTTAAGTTTCGCTGTCAATTGCACTTCGTCGTTCACCAGTACCGCCTGGCCAAACTTAAACTGCTCTATACCGTAGTTTATTTCCATTTTAACATTGCGGATGTCTGCAATTTGCTTCCATAGATAAGGAATTAACGCCAACGTCAGATAACCATGGGCAATAGTGCTTTTGAAAGGCCCTTCATTTTTTGCTCTTTCTTCATCCGTATGGATCCATTGATGATCAAGCGTTGCATCCGCGAACTTATTGATCTGCGCCTGATCAATCTTATGCCATTCAGAACTGCCTATTTCCTTCCCCTCAAATGCCTGATATTCCGCGAAACTGTTAACGATCACCATATTTTTTTGTTTAGATTTTTTCTTGAATTGACGCTAAAATAAGGGGATTATATCAAAAACACCCTAAAATGAATAACTTTAATAGTAAATAACACGGAAAATGGATAATACCGCAAGAGTATATAAAATGTCCTTTGCCAGCGTTTATCCGCATTACATTCAAAAAGCGGAGAAAAAAGGACGCACGAAAGATGAGGTAGATGAAATCATATTCTGGCTCACAGGGTATAATAAAAAAACACTGCAACAACTCCTCGACAACAAGACCAATTTTGAAGCATTTTTTAACGAGGCCCCCCAAATGAATCCCAATGTTTCAAAAATTACCGGCTTGATCTGCGGTTACCGTGTGGAAGAAATTGAAGACCCCATCATGCAAAAGGCACGTTACCTGGATAAGCTGATTGATGAATTGGCCAAAGGAAAGGCCATGGAAAAGATCTTAAGGAAGTAAGAAATCTCCGTTTAATTCTCAAACCCCACCATCCCCCCTTGACAACTTTATCTTACTTTATGTAAAGTTTATTTTACATTATGGAATATATGCTTTACTTTTACTTTCAGAATAAACCCGGCCGGTTATTCAACAGACCTCGATTATCAAATCAAATTAAACTCAAAAAAAATGAAACTTAAAAATCCTATATCAGGGAGGCAGATACTGCTTCCCGGAGTCGCCATCATGCTGATAGCCCTGCTCCTTTTCGCCTGCAATAAGAATAATGAAACACCCGGCAACGATAATATGACGGCTGCCGCAAAGGCCGTTACCGGTAAGCTGGTACAGGGAGAAGTAAAGTCAATATCCGATGCGGAAGGTTTGCTGCTGCACATCAATGATCTTGATATCATTGTTTCGCAGATGCCCGGCAGCAGCCTTTCAGCTTTACCAGGCATTTCTTCGGCTGCAGTTATCACTTCAGCGTATGGATTGATATTAAAAGATCTGGTCCGCGGTAATGTTTATTTCCTTGTCAACAACGATGAGGAAAGCATCAGGCGATTCAATGCCATCACCCTTCTTTTTCCTTCAACTGTGAGGAACGATGTAATATTCGGTACAACGATCATCAGATCTTCTAACGGCTAACCTCAAAACAGCAAAACCCGGTCCTGAACAGGACCGGGTTTTGTTATGAAGAGGTTAGTATCTTGAATCAGTTCCCCATTACCTCTATCAGCTTCTTATCCATCGCCTCATCATCTTCTCCTCCCCCACCATATCTCCCAATGATCATCCCCTTAGGATCGATCAATATTTTGGTAGGCAATGAATGGATCCCATAATGATCACTGATATCTTCCGGGTTCGGTTCTTTCCGTTGCCTCTTCTCCATATCCAATCCCCGCAGCACATGTTTCCAAATTTCGATCCCATCATGCGCTACGGCTTTCTTCCATTCTTCCGGCCGGCTGTCATCATCAGAAATACCAATGATCTCCAGTCCTTTGCTTTTGTACTTTGCATACAATGTCTTCAGGTGAGGATTACCTTTCCTGCAGGGTACACACCAGCTTGCCCAGAAATCGATCAGCACATACTTGCCTTTGTAATCCTGCAAATTAAGTGGCTGGCCATTGATATCCGTTTTGCTGAAAACATATGCTTCGCTACCGGGAGACCCACTGCGCAATCCATCCAGTTCTTTTTTGATCTCCTTCCCGAAACTGCTCTGCTGCAGGGCGGGCGGCATGTTGTTGTAAGAGGCTTCTGCTTCCGGGAGTTTCATGCTGCTGATGCGGAAACGAAGCAGGTAAGCACTCGCATAAGATGCAGGATGTTTTGTTATAAAATCCTTGTCGATGGCGTCCATCTTTTCATAATAAGGTTCCATCTTTCCTTTTACTTCTTCCAGTTCATCCAGCATGGCAGCTAATGATGCGCTGTCTTTCTTTGCTCTGCGGGCAGCGATGTATGCCAGGTTGAGTTTATTGTAAGTAGCAGACAATGGAGCAAGGCCGGTCATAACAGGTTTCCTGACTGCATTCAGTAATGCCATATCATCCTGCGCTTTAGATCCCTTCAGCACAGCATCTTTCAGCTGGCCTTTCTTAAGGGAAACATTCATAGCACCCGGCTCGAGGAACAGGGAAGCCGCATCGTCATCATAGGACATCTGAGATGGCCTGCTCAGGAACAGGCTGCTCATGGAGGGGCCATCGATCTTCCCTGAAAAAGTAAACCGGCCTTCCTGCAGCAATGCACTGTCCATCTTGTAATTACCATTGCCCGGGGGATAACTTAAATACACATATCCTGTGTGTTTTCCTTCCACCGTACCGGTAAGCGTGAAGGATTGCGCAGAAACGGATAACTGTAATAAACAGGCGGCGATCAGCAGCGAAATTTGTTTCATATCCAATTGATTTAATTCAGCAGTTCTTGTAATTTTTTATGCAGCGCCTGGCCCCTGAGGTCCTTTGCAATAATAATACCCTCCGGGTTCAGCAGGAAGGTGGATGGAATGGCCTGTATACCATATTCCTTCGCCACTTCGTTCCTGAATCCTTTCAGATCAGACAGCTGCAGCCAGGGCATGCCATCCTCTTCTATCGCCTTGTGCCATTTCTCTCCGCTATCATCAAGTGATACACCTACCACCGTAAAATTTTTATCCTTATAGGCATTGTACGCTTTCAGCACATTAGGATTCTCTGCCCTGCAGGGACCACACCAGCTGGCCCAGAAATCGAGCAGCACATATTTCCCTTTGAAGTCAGACAGCTTTACGGGTTTACCATTTACATCCGGTTGTGTAAAATCTATCATCGGTTCCCCGATAGCGCTCTTCTTCAATATAGCGATCCTGGCCCCAAGGCGCCCGCCTACGGCAGAATGCTGTGCGGAAGTATCCAGCAATTGGTAGAGGCTGTCCAGCTGCTTGTATTCTCCCATTACGGCCATATCAGAAAGCAGGGAAACACTCACAGGACTTTTAGGATTGGCGGTAATGTACTGCATCGTTCCTTTCCTGCGTTGCTTGCGTAACGCTGCCACCTGATCTTCCCATGCAGCTTTTAAAGAATCATTGCTTTTTATTTCCTCATACTTTTCGTAGAGTTTTTCCTCCTGATCGGTGATGTTCTTAATGGAAGCCTCATAAACAAGTTGCTCATCCTGGCTGGCAGAGCCGGTGATCTTCAGATCACTCAGCGAATCCGCATGCCCCGTGATGTGAATATCACTGTTCTCCAGGAAGAAATCCACGTAACGGGTGGGGAACATCAGATACACCTTTACCGGTTCGGCTGCTTCGCCGGTCCAGGTGAATTTACCGTCTTTAACAGGAATGGTATCTCTCTTTGAGGAATCAGCTACAGGGATGGTAAGGTATACCACAGAGTCTTTAAGGCCGGTGATGCTGGCCGTAATGGTAGCTTGTTTTTTGCCCGTTGTTCCGCAGGCGTATAACGCGGCGGCAGAGAGACAGATGAAAATGCTTTTTATATGCATAATGATTGTTTTAGTGTTTTGGAAAGAGATCTCCGTACATGTCTATCAAAGCGGCATCCATCCAGGAGCCCCGCATGTTCCTCGTTACCAGTTTCCCCTGCGGGTCAAACAGCAGGCAGGAGGGAATGCCGCGGATACGATAGTTTTTGGCCAGCTCACTTTCAAAGGCTTTCAGGTCTGATAACTGTGTCCATTTCATTTTTTCTTCGCGCATGGCTTTGAACCATTTTTCTTTGTCGTCGTCCAGGGAAATGCTCACGATCTCAAATCCTTTTTTATTGTACAGGTCGTATACCTCTCTGAGATGCGGAATATCTGCTCTGCAGGGACCACACCAGGAAGCCCAGAATTCAAACAGTACATACTTGCCTTTGCCGATATAATCTTTTAAACGATGTGGTACACCGGTTGTATCCTGCAAGGTGAAATCCATTACCATAGAACCCACCGCGGCTTGTTTGTTCTGTTCTGCCTTTTGCAGGAAGTGTTCGGTGAGCATGCCCTTAGTGCCGGTAAAATGTTGCATCACCTTATCAATCTCCTTTGTATCCATGCTACGCTGCTCTACTGCCTGCAATGCAATAAACGCCAGCACTTCAGAAGGTTTGTTCTGCAGGATAAAATCCTTCATGTATGCTTTTCGTTTCTTTTCTACCACATCCATCTTCCTGCACAGGTCCATGCCGATCTCCCGTGGCCCTTTCTCCTTATCTTTCCCGGGGTTCAGGTATGCGATATAACCATCAAAATACCCGTCATTCTCTTCATCAAAAGCGCTCTTCTGACGATAATACTGCAGGAAGAGATCATTGCTGGCACTGCCACTTACTGCCGCCGCCAGGGAAGTACCCCCGCCGGAGTAAAACTCTATTTCCTTCTTCAGGCTGTCGTATGGCGCCGTAACATTAATGTTGTCGCTGTTTACGGCAAAAAGGTTGATCACACGGTCCTGCATATACCTGTCCGTAGGCTCTTCATTCTTTAATACAAGGGAATAAAACCGGGGCGTGGCAGCTGTTCCGATGAAGGTAAATTCTCCGTTATGGATCACGGTGCTGTCCAGGATTGTTCTGGAAGGAATATCCGCATACTTGAGGTACACTTTTTTGCCTTCCACTTTGCCATCGATCTTTCCTTTGATCTGAAAAGAATCGGGTTCATGTGCAGACAGGAGCGCCAGGGCTACTGTTGCGAGAATGGTTTGTTTTATCATGGCTGGTTAGATCAGTTTTTAGGGATTTCAAATACTACTTTCGGATCTGTGGGCTGGATGGTCATCGCTGTCCCATTATTGTCCGCAGCCGTTCTTGTCATGGGCAGGCCGTTCCGGAAATAATCAAAACTATTATGGCCTTCGAAAGCCAGCTCTATCCTTCTTTCCTTCAACACGGCGGCCAGTACATCGGGCGCAGCCAGATTATCCACATCTGCTGCAGGCAGGCCCGCACGGATATGGATGGCTTTCAGGTTTTCCTTTGCTTTGGCAGTGTTACCTAATTTAGCATATGCTTCCGCCCTGTTGAGATACAGTTCTGCCAAACGGAAATGGATATACGGTGCGCGGGTGAGCCAGGCTTCGGGCAACACCAGGAACTTGGTAGTTTCTACAAAGTTGGAATTAGGATTCAGCTTGAGGAAAGTACCCCTGATATCTCCGGGTACCAGCAGGCTTTTAAAACTGGCAGAAGGAAGAAAGTAAGCGCCTACGTTATAATTAACATCATAGTGATAGAGCTGGCCAAGGGAACTGGCACCGGTAGAGTTATCGAAAGCAAAGATCATCTCTTTGTTGGTAGTGCCATTAGCGCGGCCAATGGTACCTAGCTCATCATCAGCAAACATCTTGTTATAAGCATCCCCTTGCAGCAGCATATATTTCCCGCCGGTTTGATCTATCACACTATCTGCATAATCAACTGCGCGTTGATTGGAAGCACCATCCGGTGCGGCTATACTGCCACCCATATAAAGGTATGCACGTGATAACAGAGACCATGCAGCAGCAGAACTGCCAAAGGCATTGGTTTTGGTCACTGGCGCTTTCATCAGCTGCGCTGCAGTTTGGAGATCAGCGATGATAAAGTCATACACTTGTTTAACAGTACTTCGTGCCGGTACCTCCTTAATATCACTGCTGGTTTTGATAATAACAGCAGGGCTTTCAGCGGCTGACTGATAATAAGGTTTTCCATATACCCTTACGAGATTAAAGTAAACCAGCGCACGGATGAAAAGATTTTCTCCTTTGGCATAACGGAACCTGTTCTTCTCCACCTCTGTTAAAGTAGAAAAGGCTGTGTTTTCCATGGCCGCAATGCCTTCGAGTGTGGTGTTGACACTCACAATCACCTGGTAAGCGCCGCGGTAAAAATCAGCGCTGTTGCCTAACGTTGGGCCTGTACTGTTTCTGAAAAAGAACGCATCTGTAGTTTTATCAACAGGCTTCCAGTTTTGCAGGGTAACATTGTTGCCCCGGCTTTCTGCAAAATCATGCATGGGTACATCAAAGTCGCTAAACCCGCTGCCCTTCAGCAGGCTATAATTGCCTACCGTTGTTTCTTCAATGCCGGCAAGTGATGCCAGTTCTCCTTCCTTATCGATCTTCGTCAAAGGCCGTACGCTGTCTATCTGTTTGTTACACGCAGTGATCAGCAGACCGGTAATTATGATTATAGTAGTGTATCTCATTTTTTCCAAGTTTGAAACTGAACAATTAAAAACCAACCTGCAGGCCAAATACATAACGCCGCGGAATACCAATGCCAGAACCAACAGAACCGCCAAAGTCCTGCGCCTGCCCTACAGAAGGGCCTTCCGGGTCTGAAGAAATGATCTCTTTGGAATAAAGCGTGTACAGGTTATCGCCGCTCACATAAAAATTAGCCTGCGAAAGGTTTAGTTTTTTCAGGAATGATTTGGGCAGTTCATATCCCAGGCGAACACTACGCAAGCGCACATGACTGCCATCGTGTAAGTATTTGCTGGAACCGAAATAATCCGTATTAGCTTGAGTGTATATCTCCGGCTCTGTAGCATCTGTTTGCCCCGGTGTGGTCCATTGCTTCTGGTGACTGCGGTAAGCTACCTGGTTATAGCTGGTAATATTGGAACCTTGCATCTGCTCAGCCAGATCATCATTGATCACGTAACCGTAAGCATAGGTGATCAACACGTCCAGGGAAAAATTCTTGTAGGAGAAAGTATTGGTAAGCCCTCCGTAGAATTTCGGCTGGAAACTGCCGATGAACTGGAATTGCCGCGGGTCTGCAGCGGCGCCTACTTCAGCCAGTGAATTTACATATTCGATACCGGTTGCATTTCCCTTGTCGTCGAAGATCAGTTTTTCAAATCGTGGTTGCCCTGTTTGAGGATCTATTCCCGCATATTTAACAGCCTTCAGGGAATTGATATCATCGCCGGCCTTCAGATAAAAACTGTTGGCATTGTAGAAGCCCTGCCGCAAGGAATCATTTGCCACGCTGAGGATCTTGTTCTTATTAAAGCTGATATTAAAAGAAGTGTTCCAGCGGAAATTTTTGCCGGTGATATTATCTGAATTGATCAGCACTTCCCAGCCCTTATTTTGTACAGTAGCCACGTTCTGCCATTGCGTAGGAAAACCGCTGATCGCATCCAGGGTCACTTTCTGCAGCAGGTCTTCCGAGCGGCGGTTATAATAATCTATACTGGCAGTAATTTTATGGAACAGGCCAATGTCTGCACCTGCACTGAAAGTTTTGGTGATCTCCCATTGCAGATCAGGATTGGCCAGCACGGAAATAATGGCCCCGGCCTGCCCGCTGTAAGTATAACGCGGATCATACAATGTGCGGGTAAGGAAGTTGTCTCCCAGCTGGGAACCACTCGTACCATAGTTGCTGCGCAATTTCAGGTTACTCAGGAAGCTGAGATTGCTGGCAAACTGTTCATTGCTGATCACCCAGGCGCCACCAACGGAATAGAATGTTCCGTATCGTTTATCCTGCCCGAAACTACTGGATGCATCCGTCCTCAACGAAGCGCTGATACTGTACCTGTCATCATAGGTATATCCGGCTTCTCCAAAGGCAGAAAAAGATGCACGATCTTCTTTGCCTCCCTCTATGTTACCTGTTTTGGATGTAGGGATACCGTATATGGAATAGTCGTATCGGCCCCCCACCTGCCTGCCCAGTGATATCACAGGATAACCGGCTCTTACATTATTAACGTTCACCAGCATGTTCTCCATTTTTGTGCGGCCATATTCAGTAGCTACTAAAGCACGCAGAGAATGGAAGCCGAATGTTTTCTGGAAATTCAGCTGGTTGGAAGTCAGGAAAGTATTGATATAATTGGTATTGGTGCCCAGGAAACCTTTTGAAGAAGTGGTAGTGCCAGACCCCGCATAACTCCGGGCATCTACATACCGTTCATCTTTGGTATAGTTAAGGTTAGCAGAGTTGGTGCTGGAAAAGCTGAGCCATTCTGTGATCTTATAATCCGCTTTGACAGAACCGGCAAAGCGCTGTGCCCTGGGATGAATATAGTTGTACTGGTTTTCGAAGATGGGATTCTCTGCCTTCTGTGTTCTGCCATTCAGTTTATATTCCAGTACAGGTTTCGGAGAGCCGTCTGCGTTATAGGGATTTACCCAGGGGATCATGCCATATAAAAAAACACCGCTGTTGCTGTTCTCTCTTGTACCGTTATCAAAAATACCATTGAGGGATATGTTGGTGGTGAGTCTTTTGCTGAGCTTTGTTTCCAGGTTGATGCGGAAAGTACCACGTTTCAGGCCATTGTTTACGCCGGTGGATTGCTCATCGTAATAGGTGCCGCCGATGTAGTAACGGGTGTTTTCCGTGCCGCCTCTCGCGGAGAGATTTACCTGTTTGGTATTGCTGCTGATGAAGGCATATTTTTGCCAGTCATAACTGTTTTGTACGTCCGCCATGTCTGGCAGCCGGTTATCCAGGTATGCCTGCAGTGTTGGATACTGTGGCGCGAGGCTGCCGTTGTTGACACGGTAATCTTCTGTATAAAAACGCTTCTGCACGTCATATAATTCCGGGCCGGTAAGGAATCGCAGTGATCCCCGGTTGGGTTTGTTCAGCCCGTATTTTATTTCTGCCATTATCTGCGGTTTGCCGGCTACTCCCTTTTTGGTAGTCACCACAATTACGCCGCCGGCGGCACGGGAACCATAAATGGCCGTAGCGGCAGCGTCTTTCAGAATGGTGAGGTTATCTATGTCCTGTGCATTGATCAGCTCCTTGAGGTTCTGGTTGGGCATGATCACCCCGTCCAGCACCAGTAACGGACCATAATTCTGAGTAGGCATTACAAACTCATTCACCTGGTCTACCCCCACTCCCACAATACTGCTTTGCCCGCGTACAAATATTTGTCCACCTGCACTGGTAGGATCGCCTGCGCCCTGTTCAGAAATATACAAACCGGTAGCACGGCCTTTCAGTAAGGAAACAGGATCTGAAGTAGTGATGCCTTTCCGTAACTGATCACCACTGATCTTCTGTACGGCACCGGTCAGTTCTCCTGTTTTTTTGGCGGAGTAACCGGTGATGATCAATTCATCCAGTTTTGACGTACCAACGGCCAGCATAATGCTCAAAGGCTGGTTGCTGACTGCTTTCACCCGCTGGGGCTCATACCCGATGAAAGAAACTTCCAGCATCACTTCCCAGGCATCTGTTTCCAGTTCAAACTCACCGTTGCCATTGGTCAATGTTGCTTTGGAAGTACCCCTCACCTGAACGGTGGCGCCCTGCAAAGGTTTACCGGTAGCGGCATCTCTCACCACACCGCTGATCTTTTGCGGAGGCTGAGGAATAAAGGGAAGTGACGCCTCTTTTTTAAGCACGATCGTTTTCCTGATAATGGTCCATTTAAGATGACGGCCATTGAGGCAGGCATTGAGCGCTTCCTCCAGGGAAGCATTCTTCAGGGCAATGCTTACCACTTCGCCGGAAGGCACGGTGCCCTCCTCATACCAGACCTGGTAGCCACTCTGCTTTTCAATTTCATCGAGTACTTTTTCCAGTGGCGCATTCTTTTGCGAAATGGAGATCTTTTGTGCAGACGCCGCGGCGCTCACATGCATTGCTCCAAGTAATAAAAAGATGATTGACAGCTTCACGGTGATCAGTCTTTTGGTGAACGGGCGCAGCCCGGATTTGGTTGATAGGCATAACCTGCCTTGCCTCTTTGGGCAAAAGGTAGTTGAGATCATAAAACTTGGTTGGTTAATGATTTAAATAAAATTCTATCAGAAGCTGGTGTACGATTTTGGTCTTTGGTTCCTTTGTGATTGGTTTTTTATGGTAAAATAATGAGCCTTTTCTTCATGTCTAAAAAGAGCTTCTGTTATGGTAAAACGATGATCTTCTTTCCTTCCTGCCTGAAATGCAGATCGCTGGCTTCCAGTACGGAAAGTGTTTCTGCGAGGCTATAGCTGCGCGATACCTTTCCCGTAAAATGGCGGCGTGTAACCGCTCCTTCATAATCAATATCCACATCATACCAGCGGCTGATCTCTTTCAGTATAACAGCAATATCCGCATCCTTGAAAGCAAAGAGCCCTTCCTTCCAGGCTACTGCCAGGTCCAGGTCCGCATTCCGCGTGATGCTGATGTTTTGATCGGTATTTACTTTTGCCAGGTCTCCCGGTTTTAGCAGACTGCTGCTGCCATTTGCTGTGACTATTTTCACGCTTCCTTCCAGCAGGGCGGTATGAGTGATGGATTCATCCCCATAAGCTTTCACGTTAAAATGCGTGCCCAGCACTTCTACACGGAGACCGGTGGTTTTAACAATGAAGGGTTGTTCTGCATTCGCGGCTACTTCAAAATAACCTTCACCATTCAGTTCCACCACCCGTTCCGAACCCGGGAAAGCAGTCGGGAATTGCAGTTCGCTGGCCGCATTCAGCCATACTTTGGTGCCATCGGGTAATATAAGCCGGTATTTGCCGCCTCGTGGTACAGATAGTTTATTAATGGCAAGCTGTGTTTCGCCATCATATATAAGTAATGCCTGTTGTTTATTAACGGTGGTACCACCCTGTTCCTCAATAGCGCCGTCTGTGGCTGCGTTAAGATCTACCACCTTACCGTTACCCAGGGTAAGCATGGCTTTGTTGCCTGCGGGTGGTACAGATAATACAGCTGTTGATCTCTCCTGCTTTTCCGGCTGTTGCACCAGGTAGGTGCCGGCAGCTAATATGATCAAAGCAGCGGCCACCCAGGGCAGCCATTTCCGGCGCATGGGCACCACGGGAGCTGGAACGGCCTTTTTGTCCCGGGCTATCTGTTCCTGCAACTGGCGTAAGATCCGTGCTTTAGCTCCTTCCAGTGTATCCGCCTGTGGGCTGACAACGATCTCTGTATCCCCCTCGTTCACATGATTATACCATTCATGCAGTGCTTCCTGCTCTGCTGCAGTTGCCTTGCCATCAAGGTATTTCTTTGCTAAAACACTGATCTGCGCTGTATCCATTGAATGCAATTAAAGCTCCTTTATATAGTAGAGCATCGTCAGAAGAATTCACACGCAAAAAAGGAGAAAAAAAATTCCGGGTTATTTAATCAGCATAAAGATCATGGCGAGGCTCAGGTATTCCCGCCGCTGGCGCATCACCTGCATCACGCGGGCAATATACCCTTCGGCAGTGCGTACAGATACCCCCAGTTCTCCGGCCACCTCTTCCAGGGGCCGGTCCAGCAGCTTGTGCTGGAGAAAAACGATGCGATGTTTGGCAGGTAGTTCGCTGGCCAGTTTGTTCAATATTTCCAGTAGATATTTATTCTCGATGTCAAAAGCGGGCGATTGCTCCGCGGTGATGGTCTGTAAAGTGTTCGTCTGTTCCCTTTTCCGCTGCAGGTTCGCAAAATGACGGTAAATAGCATACCGCACCATAGCTGCCAGGTAAAAAGGAAGGGACTGTATGGACAGATCAGCTCTTTTTTGCCAGAGCGTCAGAAAAACCTGCTGAACGATCTCTTCTGCATCCTGCGCCGATTGCAGGCGTTTGTGCGCCATGAAATACAGTGGCTCCCAATAATGGTTGTAAATTTCGGTAAAAGCAGTTTCATCCCCGTCTTTCAACAACGCCAGTAAAGCTATATCATTAGTATCCCGCATAAGTAACTGAGACAGCAGCATAACTGCAAGTGCATAAATTTACAAAAAGGGGCTGAAATCGCTATCTTTAATTGTTATGACAGCTAAAGAAGTTTTAAAAGATCATATAGCTAAAATGGCCTCGTTAACTGAGGAAGAATTTAATTATTGCTACGAGCACTTTAAACCCCTCTCCTTTAAAAAAGGACAGGTAGTGATCAGGGAAGGAGATAAAGTAGATGGTGAATACTTTGTTATTTCCGGCTGCCTGAAGGCATTTTATATCAATGACGATGTTAAAATGCATATCCTTCAGTTTGCCATGCCCACCTGGTGGACATCCGATTACCAGGCACTATATACCCAAACCAAAGCCAGCATCAATGTAGACTGCATTACGGATGCAGAGCTACTCTGTTTAACCAGTGCAGACAGGGAAAAACTTTGCAGTGAGATCCACCAGGTAGAACATTTCTTTCGCTGGCGCACCAATAAAGGTTATGTGGCTGCACAGCGCCGTTTGCTTTCCCTGATGAACAACGATGCGAAAACCCGCTATGAAGAACTGATGCGGTTATATCCCCAGCTGCATGACCTTGTTCCCAAACATCTCATTGCTGCCTACCTGGGCGTTTCCAGGGAAACATTAAGCCGTCTTTACTAAATAGTGATGTAGATCACGTAATCCCTAATTGGCCCCGTCGTTACTTTGTGTCATCATAAAAACATAAAGTCATGAAAGAACAAAAATTTGAGATCGTAGTTGCTAACAGTAACATCGACTGGCTGGGCCGGAAAGTAACCGGTGCACACAACGGCACTATTGCAGTTAAACGCGGAGAACTTATCCTGGCAGATGGCCAGCTGAGCGGTGGACAGTTTACTTTTGACACCACTTCTATCAAGATCCTCGACATTACTGACCCCGCCACGAATGCTCAATTTGCCGGCCACCTGGCATCAGCGGACTTTTTTGCATCTGAGCAATACCCTGAAGCCTCTTTTGAGATCACTTCCGTTGATGGCGCCCATGTAGCAGGGAATCTTACTATCAAAGACATTACGCATCCCATCAGTTTTGATGCCCAGGTAAACACGGCAGGCGATAGTTTAACAGCCTCCGGTAAAATTATCGTGGACCGTACCCTCTTTGATATCAAATTCCGGTCAGGCAACTTCTTCCAGAACCTGGGAGACACATTGATCTATAACGATTTTGAACTGAACGTAACACTCACCGCAAAGGCCTTTGCATAAAACAAATCTTTATGCCATTTGTAAAAATTGAACTGACCCGCGAAGGCGTCACCCGCGAACAGAAACAGCAACTGATAAAAGGGATCACGGACCTGATCACGAACGTACTGAACAAAGATCCCCACCTCACCCATATCGCCATACAGGAAGTAGAACTGGACAATTGGGGATATGCAGGAGAGCAGGTATCTGTACTCCGTGAAAAAGGGATCACCGCAGATAAAAAATAAAACAATGGAAATTGCGCAAGTATTAGAAAACGAGTATTTTCCAGGTATCTACACAGGGAATGTGGAACAGCTACGCAAGGTGTATCATCCGGGCACCTTGCTTTTTGGAGACGTAAAGGGCCAGCCTTATGCAAAAACACTAGACGAATACCTGGATGGTGTAGCGAACCGTCAAAGCCCCAAAGACTCCGGCAAACCGTTCGAAGGAAAAATACTGCATATTAGCATAGTGAATTCAATTGCAATTGCCGAAGTGATGGTAAAAATGTATGATTTCAATTACCATGAATTCCTTTCTTTTCACAACATGGAAGGCAAATGGTTTATTGTTAATAAAATGATCAGCGATGTGGTATAATACAAAAGCAACGCAATTACTGGGTATAGATTATCCAATATTCCAGGGCCCTTTCGGAGGCAACCTTTCTTCCGTAGCGCTGGTAGCAAGTGTATCCAATGCCGGTGGATTAGGTGGTTACGGAGCTTACACCATGAGCCCGCAGGAGATCTATGACATAGACAGGCAAATTAAAGCCGCTACGCCGAAGCCTTACAACCTGAACCTTTGGGTATCTGACACCGATGCACCAGCCAGTGATGAACAATACGATAAAACGAGGCAGGCATTTTCACCTTACTTTTCCGAACTGGGCATCCCCTTCCCGGAAAAACCACAGCCCTTTCATTCAAGGTTCGAAGATCAGCTGCAGGTGATATTGGATATCCGGCCTAAGGTATTCAGTTTCATGTTTGGTACTTTGCCTCCTGATGTGCTTGAACAATGCCGCAGGCTGGGCATCAAAACTATTGGCGCTGCCACCACGCTGGATGAAGCCATTGCACTGGAAAATAGCGGTGTTGACATGATCATTGCATCTGGCTTCGAAGCAGGCGGCCACAGACCTTCTTTCCTCGATGCAGCAGAAGCATCTACGATAGGAACTTTCGTGCTGTTGCAACTGATCAGGGAGAAAGTAAAAGTACCAGTCATTGCTGCCGGTGGAATTGCCAGCGGACGTGGCATTGCAGCAGCGCTGGCCTTAGGCGCAGATGCCGTACAGGTGGGAACAGCTTTTCTTGCCTGTGATGAATCCAATGCTTTGCCCATCCATAAGCAGATGTTATTTTCCGATGAAGCTAAATACACCACATTATCAAGAGCATTTACCGGCCGGTTAGGCCGTGGCATTACCAGCCGTATTGCCCGTGAATTAAGGGGCAATGAAGCAGCTATACTACCCTTCCCCTTACAATCAACTTTAATGTCCTCGCTGAGGAAAGCCGCCCTGGATCAGCAGAAATGGGAT
Source organism: Chitinophaga sp. SYP-B3965 (assembly GCF_009647655.1). GTDB lineage: Bacteria > Bacteroidota > Bacteroidia > Chitinophagales > Chitinophagaceae > Chitinophaga. The sequence continues at coordinate 2,875,102 of NZ_WJFD01000001.1, forward strand.
ATGATCCTTTTCTGGGGCGGGCAGATAGCCCCCTTACTGAAACACAAAAGTGTACACACATTGATGCAATCCCTCATTGAAGAAACCACCGCTTATTTTTCAAAAGTATAACCCCTTATAGTGCACCATTTCGTTAACTAACGAAATATGGTTAGAAAATAATGCCCCCATTTCTGAAATCTCCCTGATTATCAAAACCTTATTTAACTGGCGCACTGCTTGTAATAGAGGGGCTAAACAACAAAATATGTCTACCATCAAACAAATCGTTGCTGCAACAGTTTTAACAGCAGCCTCCGTTGCATCCAATACTGCCGATGCACAATCCATTCCAAAGGGAGTAAAAAATATTGTATTGGTTCATGGCGCTTTTGCCGATGGCTCCAGTTGGTCTAAGATCATTCCCACTTTGCAGAACAGCGGGCTGAATGTTATTGCCGTGCAAAATCCGCTCGTTTCTCTGGAAGAAGATGTTGCGGCAACACAAAGGGCCATTGCATTAATGGATGGCCCCGTTTTGCTTGTAGGGCACTCTTATGGAGGCATGGTTGTTACAGAAGCAGGTAATGATCCCAAAGTTGTGGGCCTCGTGTATGTGTGCGCCCTGATCCCCAACGATGGTCAATCCGTAGTGGACGTAACATCAGCATTCCCGCCGGCAGCCGGCAGCGCTGAGTTCAGGCAGGATGCAGCAGGTTTCCTCAGTCTCTCTCCCAAAGGTATCAATGAACATTTTGCACAGGACCTTCCGGCTAAAGAAAGAGGTATCCTGGTGGCCACCCAAACTCCCTGGGCAGCGAAAGCCACTGCCACCAAAATTTCAACAGCCGCGTGGAAGAACAAACCTTCCTGGTGCATTATCGGAACAGAAGATCAAATGGTGCCCCCTGCATTGGCAAGGGCAGAAGCAAAGATGATAAAAGCAACAACAACAGAATTGAGATCGAGCCATGTACCAATGGTTTCCATGCCGGATAAAGTAGCGAAGATCATTATCGAAGCAGCAAAGGGATTATAACAACAGCTCAAAAAGATCCGGGCCACGTGGTCCGGATCTTCGAAAAATGTCCAATTGAGCGTCTTTGATTGTTATCTGTATGAGCAAAATCTCTCTTTTTCAGCATGAAAAAAACGAAAAGCCTCCCTGTTGCCGGTACGGGCACCGAAGGCATGGGCAACCCCGGCGCAGCCACCAATATCATCAGGAATGAAACGATCAATGAAGTGCTCCTCTCGCTGAGCAATAAAATGGTAAAGGTCCGGGACAGGCAGGACCTGTTGAAAGCGATCAATTCCGGCCTCAAAGAGATCGTTCCGTTTTCAAGTTGCATGATGACTGTCATGGACGAAAATGAAGCGCATTATAAAGCATACCTGATCGATGCAGAAGCCCTCTCCATAGCCACCCCTGCAGAAGATGGTATTTACGATATCGCATCGCTGTATTACAAACCACTGGTTTTTGATATGCAGACCTTTGATCTGGAGACTGCACCGCTTTGGTTTAAGCTGCACTATGAAGCAGGCGCCCGGGAAATGATCATGAAGATATTGGGTGGGTATGGCACTTCCAAATACAGCCTGATGCTGTTCTCCCACAGTACAGGCACTTTTGGCGAAGAGGCCGTAAATATCGTGAACCGTATTTCCAGCCAGTTGTTTACCGCTGTCAGCAATATTTCTGCCAATGAAGAAATACTGAAACGGGAAAATGAAAAATCCTTCCTGCTGAATTTCAGCAATGATATTGCTGCGGTGAGAAGTAAGGCGGACCTTGCAGAAGCAGTGCGTAAAAGCCTTAGCACCCTTGGTAGCTGCATGATCCGGACGATCAATGAAGACCAGGTAACAACGAGCACATACATTTATGATGAAAGTAATGCAGCAGAAGACGACGAACTGCTGCAGGAAGTGATTACAACAAAGCTCCCCATAGAAGACGGACTTCAGAACAGGGTACTGAACAGTGAGATCCCGCTGTTCTTCAGTGTGAACACGGAGATCAGCCGTGGCAACAAGATACTTTACGTGCAGCTCTGGAAAAAATTAGGTTTCAGAACGATCGTGGGCACGCCCCTGCGCACAGGAAATGTACCCCTCGGCATATTGTGGCTCTGCCTGGAAGATATCAATATGCCTTTGCTGCAGGGCATCTGCGCACAGATCTCCATTGCCATGTATAATGTGATGGCAAATGAAGAAATACTGCGCCGCGAAAAAGAACAATCTTTCCTGCTGGAATTCAGCAACGATGTTGCTGCCGTGCGTAAAAAAGAGGAACTGCATATAGCCATATCAAAAGTGCTGCAAAAAGTACTGAATATAAAACTTGCTATCATCCGTATCATAGAAGATGATGGCGTTACACTTAGTCCTTATATGGTGGATGAAGGCATGTTCGAAAATGAGAACAGTATATTCCGGGAACTGGCATCCCGTGCCCTTGACATACACGAGCCATTAAATGCCCGGGTACTTCATAACGAAGGGCCGACCATCTTTAATGTTGCAGAAGAAATAGAAAAGGACAGTTACGGACCCGTGCTCCAGTTCTGGAAGAACTCAGGGTTTAAGAATGTTTTCGGGGCACCACTGCGTACAGGAAGCAGCAACCTTGGCACGCTCTGGCTATTAATGGATGACATCAACCTCACCATCCTGAAGGGCATCTGCGCCCAGATCTCCATCGCTATCTCCAATATACGGGCTAATGAAAAGGTACTGGCGTATAAGCAGAAACTGGAAATAGAAAACGACTACCTCAAAGAGCAGATCAAAACGATCTATAATTTTTCGGAGATCGTGGGCAGTGGTACGCAAATGCAGAAGGTATACAGCATGATCACCCGCGTGGCCGAATCTGCTTCCACCGTTTTACTAACGGGTGAAACAGGTACCGGCAAGGAACTGATTGCACGCGCCATACACAATGCTTCTACCCGCAAGAATAAATTAATGGTAAAAGTGAACTGTGCCGCATTACCTGCACAACTGATCGAAAGCGAACTGTTCGGCCATGAAAAAGGCTCCTTTACCGGCGCCATAGACCGGCGGATCGGAAAGTTTGAGATGGCCAATAACAGCACGCTCTTTTTAGACGAGATCGGTGAGATGCCGCCGGAGTTACAGGTAAAACTATTGCGTGTACTGCAGGAACGGGAGTTTGAAAGGATTGGCGGAAAAACCACCATCAAAGTAGACGTGCGCATTATTGCAGCTACCAACCGCAACCTGGAAGCAGAAGTACAGGCTGGCCGTTTCAGATCAGATCTTTATTACCGGCTGAACGTATTCCCCATTCACCTCCCGCCGTTAAGGGAACGCCGGGAAGATATTGAGCCCCTTGCCAGTTCCTTCATTACCAAATTCAGCAAGAACATCGGTAAAAGCGTACATGGCATTTCCGCCCAGGTGATGAAACAATTAAAGAATTACGACTGGCCCGGCAATGTGCGGGAACTGGAACATCAAATTGAAAGAGGCATACTGCTCAGCGACGGGAATATGCTCAAAGAAATACATCTCCCGCTGCACCAGCAGGAAGAACATCACGCTTCATCAAAAACACTGGAGCAGATAGAGCGTACTTATATCATAGAAATCCTCAAACGTTGCAGCGGAAAGATCTCCGGAACAGGAGGAGCAGCAGAGATACTCGAACTCCCCGGCACTACGCTGCATTCCAAGATGAGAAAACTAAAGATCGAAAAAGCGGATTACTTTATTTCGCGAAAACAAGTACAATCCACTTTATAAAGTGAGATAAAGAAGAGAACATTTAACTCAATAAATTGATTTACAAATCATTATACCACTGGCACTTCACTTGCAATGTAAATGATAAGAAATCAAAACTGTAACAACATGCAAGAATTCCTTTTAGTGATCCACAGAGATCTCACAAGCGCAAATCCAACACCCACACCGGAACAAATGAAAGAAGCCCTTAAACCTTACCAGGAGTGGGTAGCAGGCATCGCTGCGCAAGACAGGCTGGTAGCCCCTCCCAAACGTTGGGATGTAGACGGAAGGGTGATCAGGCAGGAGAAAAAGAAAGAGCAGGTACACAGCGGGCCTTATGCTGAAGGCAAAGAATCCATCGGCGGCCTGTTCCTGATCAAGGCAAAGGATTACGATGATGCAGTGGAATTAGCAAAAGGTTGCCCCATCATCCAGTATGGCGCCATCGTTGAAGTACGCATGGCAGTACCCGTAGCATAAAATAAAAAGCCTTTGCATTATCGCAAAGGCTTTTTATTTTTTATTTCCCGGATGTTCTTTTCAATTAAAGCAATATCAGCAGGCGTATTGGCCTGTTTTAAAGCAGTTTCATAATGCTGTATCGCTTTCTTATCGTCTATATGCGTATAAAGGTTCCCCAGCAATGAGTAATAAAAATGATTATCCGTTAGCTGCAGCTTTTCTGCTTCTACGATCGCTTCCTCTTTACTCCTGGCTTTGGCAATGGCATAAGTACGGTTCAATGCTGCAATGGGTGAATATTCCAGTACCAGCAACTGGTTATACAGATCCAGGATGTTATTCCATTTTTCACCGGAATCTTCCTTATGCGTATGCCACCATGCAATGGCAGCTTCCAGGTGAAACCTCGTTAATACAGGGCTGGCGGCAGCCTGGTTGAGATAATACTCGCCCCGTTCTATCAGCTCGCGGTTCCAAAGCGTTTCATCCTGTTCCTGGTACAAGACCATTTCTCCTGTGTCGTTCACTCTTGCATCAAAACGGGAGGCATGAAAACACATCAGGGCCAGTAATGCATTCACGGCCGGCTGATTGGTATGCGGTTGCTCTATCAGCAGGTAGTTCAGCCGCATAGCTTCCACACAGAGATCCTTACGCAAAACGGTATTATGGGAAATGGAATAATAACCTTCGGAAAAAAGGAGGTATAAAGTTTTCAGCACCGTTTCCAGCCGGTCGTTTATTTCCGAAAATGTGGGTTGCTCAATTTTAATACCTGCTTCCTTCAGTTTCTCCTTTGCCCGGCTCAGCCGTTTATAAATGACCGTTTTAGTAGTGAGGTATGCATCCGCTATTTCTTCTGCACCAAACCCGCAGAGTAAATTCAGCGCAAGGGCCACCTGCGATTCAGCAGGATTGCAGGGGTGGCATACTGCAAAGATCATCGCCAGCTGGCTGTCCGTGATATTACGGGCAGAAAGATCTATTTCTATTTCTTCTCCCTCCGGGATGTTGCGCATCAGATCAGCCACCAGTTTTTGCTGAAAGAAAGTATCCCTTTTCAACCAGTTCTTTGCTTTATTTTTAGCCACCAGGTATAACCAGGCAGTTGGATTCTCCGGCACTCCTTTGGCACTCCACGATTCAGTGGCAGCCAGAAAAGTATCGCTCACGATATCTTCTGCGAGTTCAATATGTTCAAAGCCAAAAAGAGAACTTAACACCGAAATCATTTTCCGGTATTCCGTTCTGAACAGATGTGGTATTAATTCATTTCTCTCCATGCTACAGACCAAATGCCATCCGTATCTCTACTGTTCCGCCCAGTTCCAGGATCGGAGATCCTTTGGCTATTTCCACCGCCTCTTCATGGTTTTCCGCCCTGATCACCACAAACCCTCCGATGGATTCCTTGATCTCCGCATAAGGGCCGTCCGTTACACTCTTGTCGTGCTTCAATACCTTCCCGGTAGATTCCCAGGGTTGAAGCGGCCTTGCCAGCAGATCACGTTCCTTAAGATCATCAAACCATTCCCGCCACCGGCTCAAATGCGCCTGCAATTGTTCCGGCGACGGTTGAATCTCCTTCGTTTTGTAATCTCTCCGGAATACTAATAAGAACTCATTCATATATCATGGTTTTTTTTAATTGTCTGCAGTAATGCCTCAGCCAAACTGCCCTGCTGTGTAAGTACCTACAGCAGCGGGATTCGGGAAAGCAATATTAAAGCGGTTCCAGGTATTAATAGAGGAGACCACCAATGTAAGATCGATCATTTCCTCATCTGTGAACTGCTCCTTTACCCTTGTATAAGTTGCATCCGGTACGTTGCAGGCAGTAACCGCTTCAGCCCATGCCAGTGCAGCTCTTTCCCTGTCGGTAAAAAATGGCGTCTCTCTCCATGCGTTCAGGCAGAATAACCGTTGCAGCTCTTCCCCATGCGCGAGGGCATCCTTTGAATGCATATCCAGGCAATAAGCACAGCCGTTAATTTGCGATACCCGGAACTCTATCAGCTCCTGCAATTTTACTTCTATCGAAGATTTCTTCAGATACCCGCCCATTGGATAGAGCGTTTTGAGGGCACCCTGCCCTTTTTCATGAAAGTTAATCCTTTGTTCCATTTTATTTTATTTTGTTGTTTTATGAATAACAATCGACTTTGCCGGATTGGACAAATTATTTTTAAACAGCGATATCGTTCTGTGGTTGTATGGGCAGCGGCAGTTCCTTTTCCCCCAGCATCTCCCTCATATCTATTTCTATCGCCCGGCAGATCTGTGATATAGGCACATCATTGGCACTGCCTTCAAAGGGGTTTTCTGTACTTTCCCCTACCTGCTCCAGAGACGTATACATCCAGGATATGATCACGCTAAAAGGTATCACCAGCCAGATCATGTTCAATTTGTCGAACTCCTGCAACATGCCAAAAGGGAGCAGGAAACAGAACATGCGCACAAAAATGGTGTTGATAATAGAATACTGCCTAGGGTAAGGGGTGTCTTTGAGTGATTCGCACTGCACCTGCTGGCCGAAGAAATTATTAAGCATACGTTGCATCTCAATGAACTGGCCGGGCAACACCGGCTGGCCTTCATATACCGTTTTGATGCCTGCACTTTGCAGGGCCAATAATTGCGTTGCTTTGTTGCGGGTGCCTGCAATAGCAGCCAGTTCTTCTTTTGGGATATATTTCAAGATCTCGTCCTCAAAGGCGCTTTGCCTTTCGGGGATGTTATAGTAACGCTGGTATTCCGCATTGTGATGTTTACCTGCCACTTCCCAGACACGCTCTTCCCGCATCTGGTAACGCAGCACCGTTAGCCATGCAAAGTGGCGGTAGACTAATCGCTTCACTAGTTCCCGGTCTTCTATGTAATCACGACACATGATCCCCCAGGTGTTGCTGGTGTTACTGATATTGGTCCAGACCGTTTGGGCATTCCAGGTGCGGCTGTATGTTTGGGTGTTTTTAAATCCTACTATAAATGCAGTAGCGGTACCCAGGAGCGAAACCACCGTCCAGGGCACTACCAGCCATTTTAATCCCAAAAGGTGATACAGTACAACCGGCAGGGTACCCAGTATGATAAGTGTATAGAGTTTTCTTCTTGTCCAGAAGAGAAAGGCAGAAAGTTTATATGATTTTCCTACATGCATGCATAGGGGTTCGCAAGCGATGTGCCATAGGGTTAACAAATTAAAAATCAATTAATTAAGGGGAATTATCGAAATACCGTTTCACGATATATCGCCAGGTGTGCGGGGTTTACGCTGTATATAGTGCACAAAAAAGACTGGAATTATTTCTTTTTGAGTTTTCCATTTTCAAAATGCTCCTGGTACTCTAATTGACCCTTTTCATCATACCGGACCCAGGAACCATGTTTTTCATTATGCTTTAAATTACCGATCTGCCAGAGCTGGCCTGTTGCCTTGTAAAATTTCCATTCGCCCTCCATTATTCCATTGATGGATATCCCCTCAGCTTTGATCTTTCCATCTTTGAAAAAGTAGGTCAGGATATCTCCTTTTTGTTCATATATCTTCTGCCCGTTGGCGTATTTCTCCTTGTTCATTACTACAAATTTAAAGCAACTTCCTCACAGATACCTGCAGCGCCTCCCCTTTCGGTACAATGAAAATAGCATCATTTTCTACCTTTTGCCCCGGTTCTAAAAAATAACCGGCAGGAATGGTCATCTCGGAATTCACCAGTTTGCCATCATTGTTCCTGGCGAGGTAGGTTACTTTGATCTGATGGGTAGCCATACTCACCTCTACTTTTTTAGAAGTAAGCCTGGCCCCTGTAGCATTCTGGCAATTTAATTCCACGATCTTACCCCCTCCGATACTTGCCACATCGGGATAGGTTTTTAAACGGATGTTAAACGCCTTGCCTGTATTATTCTGGGCAGATGCGATCACTTTATACCGGTCGAAACTCTGGCCTTTCACATCAACCGATTCCTTGTTCACCACACTAAAGGTAACAGCAATACCATCAAGGTCTATTGTTTCACCATCTTTGATCTGCTGGGCATGTAAAACAGTGCAGCAGCAAAAGAAGAACAACAATGTCAGGGTAATTTTGGGAGTATTCATAATTCATATAACACCAGGAAAATGGGAAGTGTTCAAATAAAAAGGAGAGCAACCATATAATGATTGCTCTCCTTTTTATTTTAGAAAAACTATTTGATCTGTTTCGCCACCAGTTTCCCAAAATCCTTACCAGCTTTAGCATAAGCATCCCCGATGCGCATGCCTGAATCAAACTGTCCTTTACCGCCTTTTTCCCTGTCTACCCTTACCTTGCATATTGGCTTTTTCAGGTTTGCCGTGTCGCAAATGGAGATCTCCAGTTCAATCTCCGCATAAGCGGATTTGATCCCCACATTCCAACCTGGCTCAATAAACCTGGTATCAATGATCATCACATATTTAGAGGCTACGTTCTCTCCCAGTTTAATTTCAGCGTATTTCGAAAACAACTCTATGAATTTAGGATGATAATGTTTCTCCCGGTCTTCATACCAGCTCTTTTCCCATTCATCACCTTTACCGGGTTCTTTTGCATCCTTTTCAGCTTTCTTCTTTTTTATGTAAACAGCCTCTTTGCCTAATTCGCCTATGCGCAGCTTATCATAAACAAACGAAACATTTAATTCAGGAACTTCCTTCAGAAAAGCAAGGCTGCCTTTTGTAACTTCCTGGGCCTGGGACTGTACAGCCACAAACGATGCTCCGGCGAGCATGATCAAAGAGAACAATTTCTTCATTAGGTAAAGGATTTTTATGTGTGGCCAAAGCTATAGAAAAAAAACCACAACGTGTTAGTTCTTAGCCATCAACCCCTTCAATCCCTTGAAGTTTGCCCTCACATTAAGGAATCCTAAGAAGTTCCCGCTTTCCGGATCATACTTTATTTCCAGTGGCACCCATATATCCTGGTAGATGCGGATGCGCAGTACACTGTTGATAGTGGTCTGATCTTTCTTCTCTCCCACATAAGGATTGCTCACATGGGTATATTCGCCGGATACCTTGAACTCTGCCCATGCATACTGCGATTTTTTCTCTTTTATTACCAGGTTCAAACCAGGCTCAAAGTGGAAGGCTTTTCTTTTCAGGTCCCTGCCGGCATAGAGCGTATCGTCCACGAACTGGTAGGAGGCTTTCACGTTCAGTTCCAGGCCGCACACCTTGTTCGGTTTCACTACACCTTTTACCAGGTTGGCAAACAACACAATGTTAGAGAACATGAACTGGTTATTATAGGTAGTATCCATTACACCAGTTGTAATAAGCAGGCGGTTTTGAAAACTGCTGCGCACACTGTCGTAGATGGATTGCATTAATTTCCCTGCATTCACATCTGTACCATTATTCAATTCCTTTGTCAGATACGCCATACTTAAGCTATCCGCCATTTTTCTCAATCGTGCCTGCAAGGGAGCATCCAATGAATTGGAACCTGCTTTCCCTTTAAAAAAATCAGAGATCTGCTGGTTGTACTTAATGATCAGTTCCACATCCCCACTGGCAGATGCAAAGGCCACCAGCTGTTGCTGCAGGATCTCATAGTTTTGATTGATGCGTCTGAAATCCGATGCAAAAAAATCAGACACCGTTTCATCTCTCCTGTTCACGATGGCATAAGTGATGCCCGATGAAAAACCATTGAATTTATAATTGGAATCCAGCCGGGCAGAAAAAGAAAAGTTCAGGTTGCGCAGTGCTTTATAACGCTTGTAACTTGAATCGATCAACAGCTTAGGATTACTCCTGGCCATGATGGCAAAAGGATTCGAAGTGAACTGGATGTCCTTGTGATCGCTTGTAAAACGGTCAAACGCCAGTTGGAAAAAACTCTTGAACGCATCCTTATAGTTACCGCTGGAAAGGGAGTCTGCTGTTAGCACATTAGGCACACCTTCCTGCCCTTTTACGCTAGTAAAAAACAGGATCGTAAAGACCAGGCAAATACTTATTTTCTTCATTATGGAGGCGTTTTTACAGGATAACATAAGAGCCCATTACCGGGCCGGCTGAAAACTTATCGGGGGTAGCAGGTATTGTTTGCACCGGGGTTATCGTAATCGTTGCGCTGCCGGTGGCAACCCCTACAACAGATAATACATCCCCTCTTTTGGTGTCAGACAAAAAGATATCTGCGCTCACGCTTGTGCTCTGCAAATTGATCAATATACCTTTCCTGAATAATGAAGTGGTTACCTGCCCTGTGCCGGAAGTAAAAGTGATATTCACCGTTGTTTTCACGGATGTAGCATCCCGTGTGGCAACATCAAATGAGGGTTCCCGTGTTGCAGTAGCTGATCTGGTTTTTTTTGCTGCGGTTTTCGCAGGTGCTTTCTCCGGCTTTTTAGCCTTCGGCTTAGCCGCTTTTTTGGGGGTCTTGGTCATTTCGGATGGGTTTTATAAAATAAATGTACAGAAAAAATGATGAATTCAATAACTAGCCTGTCCGATATCCAGGCGGCTGATCTTACCGGATGTATCTATATGGAATTTGAAGTACGTTTTAAAGTCGCCCCATTGATCGCTGTGGAATTTGCCGTACACATCCAGACTCTTGTTCTCTACTTTATCAATGCTGGTAAAACGTTCATGCCCCAGGGCTTTTTCAAAGAACTGTTTAAAGTTCATTTTATTACCATCATCAAAGAGTTCTGCGTTGGGTGTGAATAAGGCAAACCAGGCCTTGCTGTCACCGGCGTTTAATGCTTCAATAGCTTTCCGTACCGTGAGGTTCGTTAATTTTTCCGTGTTCATGATCTTTGTGTTTTTTTGCGCATGTGTTGATAATGATAAACACATCAGCAGGAAGAATGTTAATGTTTTCATATACCAAAGGTCAGGTTTCCCGCTCTCAGGATATTACAGATACGTAAGCATTAGATACAAATATCTAAGATGAGGGGTTTTGATCCTTTTTCTTACTTTTAAGCCAGAATCAGGGGAATGCACATTCAAACAGATAGTGAAGACATATTATTAAAAAAAATGGCGGAAGGCGATCAGGAAGCCTTCCATGCGATATATTATCACTATGCTCCCCGGTTATATGGCAAACTGCTGAAAACGCTGCACTCGGAAGACCTCTCCTCCGAAATATTACAGGAAGTGTTCCTCACCATCTGGCAAAAGCGTTCGTTAATAGATCCAACCCGCTCCTTTCGTTCCTACTTATTTAAGATAGCAGACAACCTGGCCATTGATCTTTTCCGGAAGGCCAACCGGGACCAGGCTGTGATGTCCCGCCTCCTGGCTGCCAGTATTGACCATTACACCCATACGGAAGAATGGCTGGAACAGAAAGAAAAGGCCGGGATCTTACATAAAGCTATAGAAGAGCTGCCTCCGCAGCGCAAAATGGTATTCGTACTCTGTAAACTGGAAGGTAAAAGCCACGAAGAAGTGGCGAAGATGCTGAACATCTCCCCTTCCACCGTCAATAATCATATCGTTAAGGCCATGCAGTTCCTGCGCAATTACCTGTCTGAACATCCGGATGTGGCAGGTATCCTGCTGTTGTATTTCCTGCTGCAATAATTTTTTTTCCCGGCAGTAGTTATTTTTCTCCACTTAAACGTATTAGCTATTATGGACGAATTGCACCATGAAGAGGAACTTCGTTCCCTGTTCAGAAAATATATGGAGAAGGACTGTTCTGAAGAAGAACTGAGGCTACTTATGTCTTACTCCGAAGAAGAGGCTTTCCTTCCGGTTTGGCAGGAGATGATGGAAGAGATCAAAGAAGAAAGGCCCGCAGAGGAACTGTACGGGTTGTATAAACCTGCTATAGACAAGGTTTATGCGCAGATCGTGAAGCCCAAACCAAAAATTATCCGCTACTGGTGGGCAGCCGCTGCCTCCCTGCTTTTATTGTTCTCTGCCGGTGCTTATTTATGGATACAGCAGCCAGCAAAACAGGTACTCGTAAAGCAGGATGTACAACCCGGCACAAACAAAGCCATGCTTACTCTGGCAGACGGAACCGTGATCCCGCTGGACAGTACCGGCAACCAGGTATTGCAGCAAGGTACTGCCGCTATTCGCAAACAAGGTGGTCAATTAATATATGACGTACAGGAAACTACTACAGAGATCACTTACAATACATTGAATACTCCCCGTGGTGGCCAGTTCCGGATCACACTACCGGACGGTACGAATGTGTGGCTGAATGCGGCCTCTTCATTACGTTATCCTACGGCATTCATTGGTAAGGAAAGAGCTGTAGAGATAACGGGGGAGGCTTATTTTGAAGTAGCCAAAAATGCCGCCATGCCCTTCCGCTTAAAGGTAGCCGGGCAGATGGATATAGAAGTACTGGGCACCAGTTTCAATGTAACGGCCTATAAAGATGAACCTTCCATTAAAACAAAACTGATAGAAGGCGCTATCAGGATGCGCGCGAAAGACCAGTCACTGGTACTCTCTCCCGGCCAGCAGGCAGAACTGACCAGCACAGGGCTGTTACGCATGCTTAATGATAACAAACCAATACAGACCACCGCCAAAGACGGCTTCTTCACTTTCAACCAGGCAGACCTGCCAACCGTAATGCGGCAACTGGCCCGCTGGTACGACCTGGAAATCATTTACGAGGAGGGTATTCCGGAAGCAGAGTTCACCGGGGATATTGACAAGTCATTAACACTTGACCAGGTATTAAAAGGCCTGTCGAGGAACAGGATACATTATAAAATTGAAGAAGGCAGGAAGCTTATTATCCTGCCCTAAATGCATTTCATGGGGAAACAATTATCGCCAAAATCATAGCCTACAGCCTGTTCAGGCGCTATCAGAAATAAAAAAACCGGGTGTAAGATTGGACACCTTTCCCGGTTCTTATTTCAGCGAATGTTTCAGGTGTGTTGAGACTCCTTTTATTCATTCAACTTAAACAGTGCAAAGGTATGCAAATTAAGAGTATTACCATTCGGCCTTTCTGTGCCCTTACCTTACAGAAATGCCTATCAACCAAAACCATATTAGTAATGAAGCTGACAATCATGCTCATACTGGTAGCCATTCTTCAGGGCAGCGCTAAAACATCGGCACAAACGGTTACTTACACCGGCAAGCCTGCTTCCCTTCAACAGATGTTTGCATTGATCAAAGAGCAAACGGACTTCCGTGTTTTTTACCGGGCGGAAGACCTGGCCAATGCAAATCCTGTTACTGTTCAATTGAACAATACGCCTTTGCAGTCTGCCATGGAAATGATCCTGGCGGGGCAGATGCTGGAATTTGAGATCCAGGGCCGTACCATTTTCATTAATAAAAAAGAACCGGCGCCGCTGGCAGATATACGGGGGATTGTGGTGAATGAAAAACAGGAACCCGTTCCCGGTGTAACGATATACGCAAGGAGGATCATGCGGGCTACCGTCACCAGTGAAAAAGGAGAGTTTTCGCTCTCCGGTGTAATGGAGGGTGATACCATCATGTTTTCCAGTATCAATTATGAAACGCAGAACATACCTGCCGTTACGAAATCCTTCATGCGGGTGCAACTGAAACCACGCATCACCAACCTGGACCTTATTACAGTACTCAATACTGGTTACCAGGTTTTAAGTAAAGAAAGGGCTACGGGTTCTTTCGGTAAAGCAGACATGGAGATCTTTGCGAAACGTACCGGCACAATGGATGTGATAGCACGGCTGGAAGGGCAAATACCCGGTATGCGTATTGTTGTTGGTGGAAATAGTGAAGATGTGAATACTAATGGAAGTGGTGTTTCACTGCGCAAGAGTGAGATCAGGGGCCTTACCTCCCGGTATCCTTCCCCTCCCTTATATGTATTAAATGGTGTGATCGTTGCTGATCTCAGCGCGGTAAACCCTGATGATATTGAAGATATCACCGTACTGAAAGATGCTGCCGCAGCAGCCATCTGGGGTGCAAGATCTTCCAACGGCGTAGTGGTGATCACCACAAAATCAGGTAACAAGAATCAGCGTTTAAGTGTGAACTACAGCGGTTTTATCAATGTGGGGAACAAACCTGATTTCAATTATGCAAAGATGCTGGACAGCCGCCAGTATATTGATGTAGCAAAAGAACTCTTTGACCCTGTTGCCAATGCTTACAGGTCTCAAACTTTTTTCGCGCCACACGACCGGATCCTGTATGATCAGTATCTCGGCCGTATCACTGCAGTGGAAGCCAACCGCAAACTGGACAGTCTCGCTTCTATCAGTAACCTGTCACAGATCAAAGATATATGGTACCGTAATGCGATGACCACCAATCATACGGTGTCTGTTTCCGGTGGCAACACTGTATATTCTTTCTATGGTTCCTTTGGTTATACCGGCTCGCAATCCACCACGCCAGGATCCATGAGCAATGCTTATAAACTCAATCTCACACAAAGTATTAATCCCGGTAAACGCGTCAGGATTTCGGTGAACACTTCTTTGGTGAATACGATCACCAAAAGCAAAAGACCTGTTAGCGTAAACAATAGCTTCCTGCCTTACCAGCTGTTCCGCGATGCATCCGGCAAAAGCCTTAACCTGAATTACATGAATGGTTACCTGGATTCCGTGAGTAGAATATATGAAGCGCAAAGTGGTATCAGCCTAGGTTATAATCCCATTGATGAAATGGATTATGGTAACAATAACGTCAACAACCTGAGTATAAATGTAACCGCCAATGCATCTGTTAATATATGGAAAGGTTTAAACTTTAATGGTACTTATGGTTACCAGAAAGCTCCCGGCAGCGGTACAAGTTACCTGGACAATAAAGCCCTCTCTGAAAGGAAACAGCAATTGAACCTTACAGTGATCAATAATGGCCTGCCGGAATATCTTTATCCACGCACAGGCGGCCGTTATACCATGAGCAATACGGATCAGCGCAACTGGACTGTCCGCAACCAACTGATCTATGACGCCCCATTCAGAAAAGGCCAGGATCATCTTACACTCCAGGCCGGGCAGGAAGTACAGGAAGGGGTGAGATATGGCAGTACCACTACTTTATTCGGTTATGATGAAGCACTGACCTCTTATTCCATTCTTGATTACGCACGGTTGAGACAGGGTATTTTTCCTACTGTCACCGGCTTTGGTTCTCTCGCCATTAGTCCTTACACCGTAAAAAAAGAAGTTACCCGTTTCATTTCTTACTTCGGTCTGGCCAGTTATAGCTTCTTTGATGGTAAATATAATGTGGATGCCAGCCTTCGGCAGGATTACAGTAATATGTTTGCCAGTGAAATAAGTTCTCAGAATGATCCTGCCTGGAGCTTCGGCGCCAGATGGTGGATCAGCAAGGAGAAATTCCTGAGCAAAGCAAAGTGGCTCAATGATCTCAGCATCAGAACTACTTATGGTATCACCGGTAACTCACCTTATGCTAATGGCGTTTCGCAGAATGATGTCCTCTCTTCCGTTACCATCAAGGATGTATATGATCATCCCTTAGTAGGAGGAAATGCCTATACGCTATCTGATATTGCCAATAAAACACTGGCATGGGAAAGAACAAACAACCTGAATATCGGTCTTGATTTCTCTGTACTCAAACGCAGGCTCAGCGGCGGCATTGATTATTACACCAGGACCACTACAAACATGCTGGGAAGCACTCCCCTGAATCCTTTCTCCGGGTACACCGGCATTACCGGCAACCTGGGTAAAATGGTAAATAAAGGGATAGAATTAAGCTTACGTTCAGAAAATATAAGAACAAAGAATTTCAGCTGGACCACCTCTTTTACAATAGGTCACAACCAGAACAAACTGGTATCCTTTAGTAAACCAAGCGCCGCCAATCTCATCAATGTATCCTTCAGGATGAATGGCACCATACCGGTACTCGGTTATCCCATGGGCGCCATATGGGCATACCAGTTTGCCGGCCTGGATAACATGGGCGACCCGCAGATCTACCTTGCCAACAAAAGCATTACCAAAGCTTACAACGTTGTTAAAGTAGAAGATCTTAAATATATGGGCACCACTACACCTACTGCTACTGGCGGGTTTAGCAATACCTTCAGCTACGACGGGATCAGCTTATCCCTCAACATGATCTACAATATGGGATCTGTTATGTACCGTCCTGTAAACACACTTTATACCGGGAAATTAGTGGGCAACTCACTGGGCTTCTCCAACGGAAATATCCGCGATCTCTTCCTGGACCGCTGGAAGAAACCAGGAGATGAAGCTTTTACAAATACCCCTTCCTATGTATTCGACGGACTCACGAGTCAACGCCGCAGGAATGTAGGTTATTACACAGCGGGCGATATTAACGTGGTCAGCGCCTCTTATATTAAACTGCGGGACATTACACTTTCCTACAGCCTGAAACCGAATGTATTAAGGTTCATGAAGATAAGGTCCGCCAATGTTTTTGTGCAAACCAACAACTTCCTGGTATGGGCTGCAAACAAAGATGGTATTGATCCTGAATATGGTGGCAGCGTACCAGCTTCCAGGCACAACTATAGCCTTGGCCTTAGTCTTTCTCTTTAATTCCTTTTTAATCAGACATCATGAAGAAACATATTATTCTTTCCATAACGATACTGAGTTTATTTATTTCCTGTAAAAGAAGCTGGCTGGAAATTGTACCGCAAGGCCTTCTCGTAGCTGTTACTACAGATGACTATGACAAGTTGATGAATGACCCTCTCTTTTATGTATCACCAAGTTCAGGCGGATGGGGTGAGCCGCAGCTGATGGGAGATGAAGTAGCTGCAGAAACACCTTACTTCATCAATAAAAGCCCTGTGCGCGACGCCCTCTTTCAATGGCTGGACAGCATTTATCCAACACCCGCTATTACACCGCCGGCCATAAAGGCTCATTTAACAAATATGTACCCGCTCAATAAGATCATTGAGGAAGTAGGAGATTCCAAAGGTGGAACAGATGCACAAAAAAGGGGCATCCGCGCAGAAGCATTAGCTACCCGGGCCTGGACTATTTTCCAGCTGGCCAACTATTATTGCAAACCCTACACAGCTGCTTCCGCAACTACTGATCCGGGTTACCCTTTCACTACCAAAGCCAGTGTTACCAATGCTGAATTTCAAAGAGGCACTTTAAAAGGCACTTATGATTTTATCATTAAGGACCTCACGGATGCATTAGCGGATATCCCTGCCAAACAACTGGTCGTTACCCGGATGTCCAGGCCCGCAGTGGAAGGTTTACTGGGAAAAGTATACCTGTTCATGGGCAGGTACGATGATGCATTACCATTGCTGAAAGATGCACTCACACACGTAGCGGCCAACGGCCAAACATCTTTATATAATTATAACCAAACACTGGGCACCGGAGGTTCTTTCCTCCCGATCCATGCTATCAGCGGACCTAATGGCCCCAATCTGCAACTGGCAGACATGAAGCAATCCGTGTTATCTAAAATATTCTACAGCGGCTTCTTTAACGGTAATCAAACCGGCAGCGATGGGTTGGTATTAACACCACAGGCACAAGCCCTGTTCGGTGCCAGCGATCTCCGGCTGTTATTCTACACTAACAAGAACATTGACAATTCTCTGAATCCCGGAGGAAGGATCCGGAAATATGGCCAGCCTTACCAGACTTTTTCTTATACACGGTACGGTCTCGAACTGGCAGAATTATACCTGCTCAGCGCAGAATGCAAAGCCAGAACAGGAGACCTCGGTGGCGCTGTGTTGGATGTGGAAATGCTGCGTAAGAACAGGATGCCGGTAGCCGATGCCACTGTACCATCTGCTATTGCAGGCAACCAAACCGCCCTCGTAAAATTCATCATCGATGAACGCATCCGTGAATTTGCCATGGAAGGTTACCGCTGGTTTGATATGCGCAGGCTTTCTGTAGACCCGCTCTATGCCGGTATTACTTTCACACATACCATGTATAATGCTGATGGCACTACAACTGTTTACACGCTACGCCAGCCAAACCGTCTTGTAATGAAATTCCCGCGCCTTTACGTAGATGCAAATCCGGAAATGCAGGACAATCCTTAATCAACATTTATCACATACATACGATCATGACCAGTATTGTAAAACTTGAGCACCTGTCCCACAAATACACAAGTGCATGGGCCATCCGTGACATCAACATGGAGATAGGCCAGACGGGCATTGTGGGATTGCTGGGCTCTAACGGAGCAGGGAAGTCCACCACCATGAACATCCTCTGCGGAGCACTGAATCAAACTGAAGGGAATGTTTATATCAACGGCATCAACATGCGCGATGAACCGCAACTCGCAAAAAAAGAGATCGGATTCCTTCCGCAGAACCCGCCACTGTACATGGACCTTACTGTAGACGAATACCTGAACTACTGCGCAGGGCTTAGATTAATGCCGAAAGACAAAATGAAACCTGCTATTAAAGAAGCCAAGGAACGTTGTGGTATTGATCATTACAGCAGCCGCCTGATCCGTAACCTCTCCGGTGGTTATCGTCAGCGGGTAGGGATTGCACAAGCTATTGTACACCGGCCTAAACTGGTAGTACTGGATGAACCTACCAATGGCCTCGATCCCAACCAGATCGTTGAAGTAAGAGCACTGATCAAAGAGATCGCGCAGGACAGGGCGGTGATCTTCTCTTCTCACATCCTCTCTGAAATACAGGTATTGTGCAAAGAGATCAAGATGATAGAAAGCGGCAGGATCGTTTTTTCAGACTCTATGGATGCCTTCAATAATTATGTGGAACCACACAGCATGCTCATTCATATGGAGAATCCGCCATCTGCTGCGGAACTGCAAAAAATTGCCGGCGTTACCAAAACAGACTTCCTCACGGAAAGGCAGGTACGCATTCACTTTTCCGGCGACCAGGATATCACAGAAAAGATCGTGGCAGCCAGCGTACACAATGGCTGGAGACTGCGCGAGATCAGCCTGGACAAAAGTGCGCTTGATGAGATCTTTTCACAACTATCTGGTAAATCAAAATAATTAATAATGAAAACAATATTCAGAGTAGCTAAAACAGAGTTACGCACTTTGTTTTACTCTCCTATTGCCTGGTTTTTACTGATCGTATTCATGGTGCAATGTGCCATTGTGTACATGGGATCCATAGGTAGCTTTGCCAGAATGCAGGAGATGCAGGGGATGATGGGCATGCCTGACATGTCTTTAACGGAAAGGGTATTTGTAGGAAGAGGCGCCCTCTTCTCCAATGTGATGGAGAAACTATATCTCTATATTCCTCTTCTCACCATGAGCCTTATCAGCCGGGAAACCAGCAGTGGCACCATCAAACTGTTATACTCCTCTCCCATCAAAGTAAGAGAGATCATCTTTGGCAAGTTCCTTGCCATGATGGTGTACAGCCTGTTGCTGATAGCCATTGTAAGCATCTTTGTAATATCCGGCCTGTTCCACATACCAAACCTGGATAAAGGCATGCTGCTGACCGGTTTACTGGGTTTCTATCTCCTGTTGTGTGCATATGCTTCCATCGGGTTGTTCATGTCCTGCCTCACTACCTACCAGGTAGTAGCTGCCATCTGTACATTTGTAATGATAGGCGCATTGAGTTATGTAGGCACCCTGTGGCAACGTATTGCGTTTGTGAGAGAACTTACTTACTTCCTCTCTATCAACGGCCGCGCAGAAAATATGCTGAATGGCATGCTCACCACCAAAGACGTGATCTACTTCATCACTATCGTGTACATCTTCCTTGGGTTGAGCATCTATAAACTGAAAGCAGGCATGGAATCCAAGCCTGCCCTTGTGAAAGCCGGCAGGTATGCAGCCATCGTAGCCTCTGCCCTGCTGATCGGTTATGTAAGTTCTGTTCCCAGCCTCATCGGTTATTACGATGCCACGGTTGGCAAGCAAAGAACACTCACACCAAAAGTACAAAGTATCCTCACAGACCTTGGCAATGAACCACTGGAAATAACCGCATACACCAATCTGCTGGACAGGTACTATTGGCTCGGTGGCCCTGCAACTTACAATTTGAACATTGCACGCTGGGAACCATTCACGCGCTTCAAACATAATATTGAACTGAAAACAGTTGCTTACTACGATAGTTCTTATGGCAGCTCGTATATCTGGAAAACTTATCCGGGGAAAAATCTCAAAGAGATGGCAGAGCAGTATGTCAAGAACATGGATATGGACCTGAAGGACTTTAAATCACCGGCTGAGATCCGCAAGATCATTGACCTGCGGCCGGAATCCAACCGTTATGTGATGCAGCTGAAATGGAAAGGAAAAACCACTTTCCTGCGTGTGTTTGATGATCAGATGATGTGGCCGGGTGAAACAGAAGTTGCTGCCGCATTAAAACGCCTGCAACAAGCGAAACTGCCCAAAGTTGCCTTCCTCACAGGTGACCTCGAAAGGGACATCGATAAAGTAGGCGACCGCGATTACAGGTTCCTCACTAACCTCGCTACTTTCCGTAACTCACTGGTGAACCAGGGTTTTGATGTGGACACTGTTTCCCTCGAAACACAGGAGATCCCTGCTGACATCGCCACGCTGGTGATAGCAGACCCTAAGTTATCTTTACGCCCCATTACCATGGCAAAGGTGCAGGCATACATCAACAACGGCGGCAACCTGCTCATTGCCGGAGAGCCAGGCAGACAGGCTATCCTGAATCCACTCTTGCAGCAACTGGGTGTGCAAATGATGGATGGCATGCTGGTGCAGGTAAGCAAAACAGACCTCACTCCTGACCAGGTAACACCAGACCTCACGCAATTATCCGCCACCTTCTCAAAACCACTGGCAGAAAGAGCAGAGGACAGCTTTAAAGTGTTCATGGAAGGCACAGCTGGTCTTTCCTTTGTGACAGACGGCGCCTACACCATCAAACCCCTGCTGGTATCTAACGCTAAACTTTCCTGGAACAGGATCAAACCACTGGACCTGGATATGGTGACCAGCGCTGTAACTGATGATTTTCAGGAAGTGGTTACTTCCAAGAAACCCGATACCGGCAGAACCGCGCTGGCTACTATTGCATTCTCTGCCGCTGATGGAGATGTAAAAGGCCCGCTTGCTCCTGTTGTAGCCCTCACAAGAAAAGTGAATAACAAAGAACAACGTATAGTGGTGGCCGGTGATGCAGACTTTATCAGTAATGCCGGATTACGCCGCCAGGGCATGGCCAACTTTGTATTTAACACTGCCCTCTTCAGCTGGCTGAGTTATGGAGAATTCCCGATCGATGCCTCCCGTCCAAAACCAAAGGATACAAGGGTAAGCCTTGCACAGGATGATGTAGGATTCTTCCGCATCCTGTATATATGGGTACTGCCGGGTATACTGCTTGCTTTCGGAGCCATTCTGCTGATCAGGCGTAAAAGAAAATAACATGTTATTTACAACAGATAAACAAACACTGGAAGACCTGAACATCTTTGGCAAACATGGCGGAGATTCCGTGTACAACATTTTCAATCGCTGCACCACAAGAGGTGGTGCAGCGATCCTGGAAGACATGTTCCGGTATCCTCTATCAGATGATGCAGCCATCAACCAGCGTTGCGGGATCATCCAGTTCTTTGCAGAGGCAAGCCTGGCCTTCCCTTTCCAAAGTTCACTCTTTGATGCAGCAGAGCCTTACCTCGCCAATACAGATGAACGGACCAAACTGACAGGCACTAAAAAGCTGAGTGATATCATAGGCGTAGACATCGAAACACAACAGATCCACAAAGGTGTGAATGCCCTGGTAGAACTGTTCAAAGGCATACAGACATTTATTAGTGATATATCCATACCGATGGCGGACAAAACTGCCATCTCGGACATCCTCGCAGAACCGGCTTTTGCCGTTGTAATAGAGAGCGGTAAAAAACTAAGCCATACTACAATGGCAGAGTTTGATACACTGCTGCGTTTCCGCAACAGGGAGCTGGTACAAAAACTGCTTCGTCACATCTATTACCTCGATGTATACCTGTCCATTGCGCGGGTAGCAAAAGAAAAGGGATTTGTTTTCCCGAAAGCATTACCACGTGAACAACACAAAGTTTTGCTGGAAGGTGTCTACCATCCACAGGTAAAAAATGCAGTGCCCAACAATATATCCATCACACCGGATGGTAATGTAATGTTCCTTACAGGCGCTAACATGGCTGGTAAATCCACCTTCATGAAATCCCTCAGCATTGCGATGTTCCTGGCGCATATGGGTTTCCCTGTAGCAGCAACAAAGATGGAATTCTCCGTACTGGATGGTATTTACACCACCATCAACTTACCGGATAATTTAGGGATGGGCGCCAGTCATTTTTATGCAGAAGTATTACGCGTAAAGAAGATGGCACAGGAACTCAGCCAGGGCAGGAACCTCTTCATTGTATTTGACGAACTCTTCCGCGGTACCAATGTAAAAGATGCTTACGAAGCAACTATCGCTATCACCAAAGGTTTTGCGGGAAAAAGGAACAGCCTCTTCGTGATCTCCACGCATATCATTGAAGCGGGAGATGTATTGAAAGCAGCTTGTCCGAATGTACGGTTCATCTACCTGCCCACCCGCATGAACGGTAACCATCCCGTATACACCTACACGCTGGAAAATGGTATTACAGACGACCGCCACGGCATGATCATTATTAACAACGAAGGCATCCTGGACATTCTGGAGGCAGGCATCAAAAAAATGAGATCAGCATGAGTTTCATAGCAGATAAACAAACGCTGGATGACCTGAGCCTCTTAGGTAAATTCAAGCCGCATTCGATCTACAGCCTTTTTAATAAAGTACACACAGCCGGTGGGGAACGGTTGCTGGACGAGATGTTCCATCAACCCATGACCGATCCGCTTGCCATCAATCAACGCAGCAGCACATTCCGGTACTTCCAGGATCAGGAACCAACCTTTCCCTTCCGCCATGAACAATTTCGTTTCGTAGAAAACTACCTGGGTACCGGCGCTGCCGGCAATGTGATATCTGCCACCACCGGCATGCTGCGTAAAAAGATCATGGGGTCACTTTTGAATGATGATCAGTACAATATCCTGCAAACCGGGTTGACTGCTACCATAGAAGCCCTTTACACGTTAAAGGGGTTGCTAAATACGCTCAACACTCCGCTTGTAAATGTTGCCAAAAACATCCTTGCGGACAAAAGATTATCATGGCTTGATGAAGCTTTTAAAGCTCCGCAATTGTCCGTTTTGCAGGCTGCAAAGTATGATCATCTGTTGCGGCATGCAATGCGGGATGAAATGGAAACTTTGCTGGATACCATTTACCAGCTGGATGTATACATAGCCGTAAGTACCATAGCGAGAGAAAAGGATTTCTCCTACGCCCATGCATTACCTGCCGAAGAAAATATATTCAGCACAACCGCGCTGAGGCATCCGGGGCTGGACAAAGCAGTTGCCAATCCCCTATCACTGCACAGCAAAGAAAATGTGATCTTCCTTACCGGCGCTAACATGGCAGGAAAATCAACGCTCATGAAGGCCTTTGGCATTTCCGTATACCTTGCGCATATGGGATTCCCGGTAGCTGCCATCGACATGCGCTTTTCTGTACGGGATGGATTGTATTCTTCCATCAACGTGCCTGATAACTTAAACATGGGATACAGCCATTTCTATGCGGAAGTACTCAGGGTAAAGAAGGTAGCAGAAGAAGTGAGCAGTGGAAAAAATATGATCGTGATCTTTGATGAACTGTTTAAAGGAACGAATGTAAAGGATGCCTACGATGCCACACTTTCCGTTACGGCTGCATTCTCGAAATACAGGAATTGTTTCTTCATCATCTCTACGCACATCATCGAAGTAGGCGATGTATTAAAGCAAACGTACGATAACATTCAATTCTCTTATCTCCCAACTATTATGGAAGGTAATGTGCCTCGCTATCCCTATACCCTCACCGAAGGCATTACCAGTGACAGGCAGGGAATGATCATCATTGAAAATGAAAAGATCATTGATCTGCTGGAGCGATAAAAAAAGGCTCGTAATAGTTAATTACGGGCCTTTTAATTATTTCGTTATGATCATTTCGGCTACAGCCTGAGGATCATCCCGCAGTTTTCCTATTAACTGCTGGTTCCTGCTATAAATACGTACAATCCGGGCTTTTTCATACTTCTCACCAGCCCCTACCTTATCAATATAGAAATTGACATGTTCATTTTTGAAATCATAGCTTAAACGATAATTCGTTGCTGCACCCACTCCCAATCCCGGTACAACGTACCAGCGGTCTAATGTCTGGTAATACAGGTAAACTATCCAGGCGGAGTTATCAGCGGTATCTTTAGTAGTGGGGATGCTCAGTAATTTGAAGGTAGCGGTTGTAAAATTTTGTTCCCCAAAGGAGTATTGAGCAATATTAGAACTGACCAGCTCGTTCTTATCTACTGTTTCACTTTTCTTGCAGGACCAAAAAATGATAGCACACACGGCTATCTGAAGTATTCTTTTCATGTTCATGTTGATTTATATACCGCAAAGTTTATATAAACCAACACAGGCAGGATAGTAAAAAAACGACATCTTTTAATGCAGGGAATGTAACATTTCTTTAACTTATAAAAATACATATTTGTACCCATAACCACCCTAACCATGAAAATAACACTCCCCCTCTTATTCATCACCTCCCTCGCATTTGGACAGACAGACTCCATTGTGCAGGAAGGCAAACTGCTTTACAAAAGTGAAATGGCATCCTGGAATGGTACAGACATCTTCCTTGAAAACTTTAAAGACGAGCAGGGAAACATTGGCGGTTATCTCTCCTATAACAATAATTGTATCTTTTTCTCAAAGGACAGTATCCCTAAAGTGCTGGCTACCATTTCTTTTGACAGTACTTATAGTGCAGAAACAGCGAAGATCAACAAGGAACAACGGGGTTTTACACCAGAGGAAAACGATCTCTATGTGATCAGGAAACGGGCTTTGGCAGAGATCAATAGCGGGGGCGATAAATTTAAAAGGTATAACAACACAGACCTCAATCTCATCCCACTCATCCATAATGGCGTGAAAAAGGTATACGTATTAACAGGCCCCAAAGTAACCGGGGTGGTAATATTTGGGAATGATTACCTGCTAACCTTTGATAAAGATAATAAGCTGATGAGCACACAGGTATTACACAAGAATATTATCCCCATCACTTACAAGAAATCAGAAGAAACAAATCTCATGAGCGTACATAATCATCTGCCTGAAACCGGTGATTTTATTACCGCTACAGACGTTTGCACCCTCATGCTGTACGAGAAATATGCAAACTGGAAACAACATTATGTGATATCGGAAAAGAACATCTCCCTCTGGGATTGTGAAAAAGATGAACTCGTATCGTTTACAAAAGAAGCCTGGGAGAAGATCACGAAAGATCAGGAAGAAAAAAAGCAAATTAAACAGTAAAAGAGGTTATTTCGTTTTCAGATCATCCGTCTCCTCCACATCATCCAATCCTGCATCCTTTACATTACTCCGGCCGGTATCCGGAAGATCAGACTCCCTGACTTCCGGCAACATCCGTTCCTCTGAAACGTCGTGCAATTCTTCCTTATCTTTTTTATCCTTGTCTACCATACACTATAAGCTATCCGCCTGTTATAAGGCACTGTTTTAGTTACCAGGGGAACGATCACTGCAATAGCACCCAGTGCAACGTGTGGAAGGAACACCTCATGTGAGAAACGAAATAACCAGGGTGCGGTCAACAATATTAACCCGCCGGTTACATCCAGCAGCAAATGCGTTTTAAAAGAAAGCGCCCTTAAAACGCCACCTTCATAATGTGTAAAGAGCGAGAGGAAGAGCAGGGCTACACCCATTAAGATCGGCAGCCATTCTGCCACTGACCCATCATTAAAACGAAAGATCCAGGGGGAGTTGATCAGCAGAATGCTGTACATGTAATCCAGCCGGGCGTGTGTTTTAGTAGAAATGATACGCATAGGAAGATATTTAAATTTACCTATTCAAATCATATACCAAACGGTTACTGCTGTTAGGAAACAATGGCTTCCGGCCATTTCTCCGGAATACTGAGGATAAAGGTAGACCCCTGGTCCGCTTGACTGGTAGCGGTGATGGTGCCGTTATGCTGATCCATGATCTTTTTACAGATGGAAAGACCAATACCGGTACCTTCTATTTCATGGTAACTATGTAACCGTTTGAATACAGAGAAGATATCTTCAAGATACTGGTTATCTATGCCAATTCCATTATCTTTTATGAACACTTTATGCACAGCGGAAGAGTTCTCCGCGTAAATATGCACCTCTGGCTGTACTTCCTTTTTTGAAAACTTAATGGCATTGCTGATCAGGTTAAAGAACACCTGCCGCATCAGCACAGGGATCACCGGGATAGAAGGTAAAGCGTCTATCCTGATCACGGCGTTCGTGGAAGTGATCTTCATTTCCAGTTCCGTCATGGCCTCTTTTACAACGGTGTTCAGGTCCGTCACCACAAAATCGCCTCCCTGTAAAGCATGCCGGGAGAAGCGCAGCAGGTCATTCACTAGTTGCTGCATCCGGGCGGCGGCATTCGTGATCTTCACCATATACTTATCCACGTCCTCTTCCTTCCCCTTTTTACTGAGGATCAGGTCACTGAACACCCTGATCTTCCGTAATGGTTCCTGGAGGTCATGAGAGGCCGCAAAAGCGAAGCGGTCCAGCTCCTCATTCACCGCTATTAAATGCACATTGGATTTTACCAGCTGGTTGTTCAGTTCTCTTACTTTCATTTCGGAGATCTCCCTTTCCTCTACTTCTTTCTGCAAAGAAGCATTCATACGCAACAACTTTTGCTCCTGCGCAATAAGGGATTGTGTTTTGCGGTAGAGTTCCACAAAAAGGCCCACTTTGATACGTAGTAATTCAGGATTGATGGGTTTATAAATGAAGTCAACCGCCCCTACCCTATAGCCCTTGTAGATGGATTCCTCTTCATAATTGTGCGCTGTAATGAAAATGATAGGAATGTCTTTCAGCTTATCCCGTTCATAGATAAGCGAAGCAGTTTCAAATCCATTCATATCAGGCATCATCACGTCCATCAGGATCAGGGAGAAATCATACTCCCGCAACAGGATCTTCAATGCAGCCCTGCCGGAACCAGCATGTACAATACTATAGTTCTCCCTTTCCAATATGGATCCGATAGACATAAGATTGTCCTGCCTGTCGTCTACAATTAATATTTTAACGGGATCTCTTTCCAGCACAGTTGTAACGTATTATTGCTAAATTAGAAAAAATCATTTATAAAGCCACACGCGCATTAACGACAATAACTGATCAATCTTCAATGGCTTTGTAATATAATCTGAAGCGCCGGCTTCCAGGCATTTCTCCCTATCTCCTTTCATGGCTTTCGCCGTAACAGCAATAATAGGCAATGCACTGTTCTTATGTTCTCTCCTGATCTTCTGCATGGTTTCATAACCGTCCATTTCAGGCATCATGATATCCATCAGCACGATATCTATTTCATTATGTTCACCCAGGATACTCATGGCCTCCTTACCACTCTCAGCCGTGATCGTATTGATATGGAACCTTTCAAATGCAGTGGTGAGTGCAAACAGGTTCCTCACATCATCATCCACTACCAGTACATTTTTATTGCTCAGCACATCTTTCTGCGAGCGGAGGTCTTCAATCAGCTTACGCTTATCCGGCGTAAGGGTGTTATGATTGATGTGTAACTGCAGCACCGCTTCTTCCAGTAACAGGTCCAAAGAGTTCACGTCCTTCAGCAGGATCTTATTCGCATACTGCTTCAGTTTTGTTTTCTCTGTTTTGGTAAAGTCCCTGGCAGAATAGATGATCACCGGCGTATTGTTGACCTTATTGATCATCTGGATGTTGGCAAAGAGATCAGAGCCTTCCACATCCGGCAGCATATAATCAGCAATGATGCAGTCGTATGTATTATGCTCAATGAAATGCATCGCATCCTTTCCATTTTCCGCAAACTCTATATTGATCAACTCTCCGTTATCCAGTATCCGCGCGATCTGAGAAGCATCCGGTTCACTGTCTTCCACGATCAGTACGGTCTTATTCTTCTTCGTATCCTGGTCTATGATATTCTTGAACAGGATAGCCAGCACTTCCGTTTTTAAAGGTTTCAGGTTAAAACTCCTCGCGCCTCTTTGCATGGCCAGCAGCCTGTTCTCTTCACCGGATATGAGGTGAATGGGAATATGCCGCAGGTTGATGTCGTTCTTAAAGAGGTCCAGTATCCGCCAGCCACTCGCATCCGGAAGTTTTACATCCAGTGTAACAGCAATGGGGCTGAATTTATTAGTTAGTTCAAACACCTCTCCAAAGCTGGTGGCTACCACAACTTTCAGGCCCATTTCATGCGCCTTCTCCAGCATGATCTTGGCAAACCGCACATCATCTTCTACAATGAGCACAACCTTGTCTATTTCAGATATATGCGTCCTGTCGTCCCCGATATCATTGATGATCTCATTGAGCCCATCCAGGTCTTTCGTATCAGATACTTTGATGGTGGGAACAGATTGCAGGATCGCGATGTCCTGATCCTCAGATATTTTGTATTCACTTAAAGTAAGACTGCTGGACTTCTCCCGCTTGATCGCAGAAGGATTGTAACGCAACGGCAGGAAGAGGGTAAAGACGCTGCCCATACCTGTTTCACTATCCAGTTCAATAGAACCGCCTAACAGATCTGCCAGACCGCGGCTGATGGAAAGTCCCAGACCGGTACCGCCATACTTACGACTGGTAGAACCCTCCGCCTGCTGGAAGGCTTCGAAGATAATGTTCTGTTTGTCTTTTGAAATACCGATCCCCGTATCCTTGATCTCAAACGCCACTACCTTGTCTGCATTATCCAAACTGCTGTTCAGGATCTTCCAGTTCCTGTTGGCTTCATAAATGCGCAACCGCACTTCTCCTTTTTCCGTGAACTTGAATGCGTTGGACAACAGGTTCTTCAAGATCTGGTTCAGCCTTTGCACATCCGTTTCCAGGGAATGCGGTAATTGCTCATCCATGGAAATAGAGAAACGCAGGTTCTTGCTTTCAGAAATATGTTTGAATGTGGTTTCCACGAAAGTGGTCACCTCATGGAAACGTACTTTAATAAAGTCGGTGGAAATATAACCGGATTCGATCTTAGACAGATCGAGGATATCATTGATCAGTTGAATAAGGTCATCCCCGCAGCTGTGGATGGTTTTCGCATAACGCACCTGTTTCTCATTCAGGTTACCGTCATAGTTTTCATATAACTGCTGTGCCAGGATGAGGAGTGAGTTAAGCGGCGTGCGCAACTCGTGGGACATATTCGCGAGGAACTCCGATTTGTATTTGGAAGTAAGCTGCAGCTGTTCTGCTTTTTCTTCCAGCGAACGCCGTGCTTCTTCCACCTCTTTGTTCTTCCCTTCCACTTCTTCTTTCTGCTTTACCAGCAAATGCGCCTTATCCTGCAACTCTTCATTCGTTCTTCTTAATTCATCCGCCAGTGATTGTGATTGTTCCAGCAGGTCTTCCGTACGCGAGTTCGCTTCAATCGTATTCAACACAATACCGATACTCTCTGTTAACTGGCTAAGGAAGTCCAGGTGTGTTTGGCTGAAGGTATCAAAGGAAGCGAGTTCTATTACCGCTTTGATCTCTGTTTCAAACAATACCGGGAGTACGATCAAATTCAGCGGTGCAGCCTCTCCAAGACCGGAACCGATCTTAATATAATTAGACGGCACATTGGTGAGCAGGATCCTTTCTTTTTCCACCGCGCATTGTCCCACCAATCCTTCGCCCAGTGCAAATTCCCTGGACTGTTCTACTTCATTGCCATAAGCGTATGCGGCAAACAGTTTCAGTTTTGGGTTATTCTGATTTTCTTCCTGTTCAAGGATATAGAACATCCCTTTCTGTGCATTCACCACCTGCGCCAGTTCAGACAGGATCCTTCTCGTTACCGTGTTCAGATCTTTCTGGCCCTGCAGCATTTGGGTGAACTTGGCGAGGTTGGATTTCAACCAGTCCTGCTCTTCATTCCGCAGCGTTGTCTGCTTCAGGTTAGCGATCATCTGGTTGATGGTATCTTTCAATTGTTCCACCTCTCCTTTTGCTTCTACGCGGATCATTTGAGTGAGGTCACCTTTCGTTACCGCAGATGCTACTGCAGAGATAGCACGTACCTGTGTGGTTAAGTTTTCCGCCAGCTGGTTCACGTTTTCCGTGAGGTTCTTCCAGATACCGGATGCACCAGGTACGCTGGATTGGCCACCCAGTCTTCCTTCCACCCCTACTTCCCTTGCCACGGTAGTTACCTGATCGGCAAACACGGCCAACGTATCGATCATTTCATTGATCGTTTCCGTCAGCTGTGCCACCTCACCGCGGGAAACAATGGATAATTTCTGTTTAAGATTTCCGGTAGCAACAGCGGTTACTACTTTTGCAATACCCCGCACCTGGTTGGTGAGGTTGGAAGCCATCATGTTCACAGAGTCCGTAAGATCTTTCCAGGTTCCGGCCACACCCTGCACTTCTGCCTGGCCGCCCAGTTTACCTTCTGTACCTACTTCCCTTGCCACACGTGTTACTTCATATGCAAAAGAGTTCAGCTGATCCACCATCGTGTTGATCGTATTCTTCAGATCGAAGATCTCTCCTTTTACATCGATCGTTACTTTCTTGGATAAGTCACCGGAGGCCACCGCTTTTGTTACCTCCGCAATGTTACGTACCTGTGAAGTAAGGTTACCTGTCATCTGGTTTACAGAGTCCGTAAGATCCTTCCAGGTTCCGGCCACACCAGGTACAAACGCCTGGCCACCCAGTTTACCATCCGTACCTACTTCCCTCGCCACACGAATTACTTCAGAAGCAAATGCACGTAGCTGATCCACCATCGTATTCAACGTCTCTTTCAATTGCAGGATCTCTCCACGCACATCCACTGTGATCTTCCTGGACATATCTCCATTTGCTACCGCAATGGCCACATCCGCAATGTTACGTACCTGCGCTGTAAGGTTACCTGCCATCTGGTTCACGGAATCTGTTAAGTCTTTCCATGTTCCGCCAACACCCGGTACATTCGCCTGGCCACCCAGTTTACCTTCTGTACCTACCTCTCTCGCCACACGCGTTACCTCTGACGCAAAAGAACGCAGCTGTTCCACCATCGTGTTGATCGTATTCTTCAGCTCAAGGATCTCTCCTTTCACATCCACTTCAATTTTACGCGACAAGTCACCGTTTGCCACCGCTGTTGTTACCTCCGCAATATTCCGCACCTGCGATGTAAGATTGGAGGCCATGATATTTACAGAGTCCGTTAAGTCTTTCCATAATCCTTCCACACCGGGTACATCCGCCTGGCCGCCCAGTTTACCTTCAGAACCAACCTCACGGGCTACACGAAATACCTCAGAACCAAATGAGTTCAGCTGATCCACCATCGTGTTGATCGTATCTTTCAGTTCAAGGATCTCTCCTTTTACATCCACCGTGATCTTGCGCGACAGGTCACCTTTTGCCACCGCAGTAGTTACTTCTGCAATGTTCCGCACCTGTGCCGTAAGATTAGACCCCATCTGGTTTACAGACTCCGTCAGATCTTTCCAGGTACCGCCCACACCCTGTACTTTCGCCTGGCCACCCAGTTTTCCTTCCGTACCCACCTCAAGGGCTACACGCGTTACCTCAGATGCAAAAGAGTTGAGCTGATCCACCATCGTGTTGATGGTTTTCTTCAGTTCAAGGATCTCTCCTGCCACATCCACCGTGATCTTTTTAGAAAGGTCACCATTCGCCACGGCAGTAGTTACTTCTGCAATATTCCGCACCTGTGCCGTGAGGTTGGATCCCATCTGGTTCACAGAGTCTGTTAAGTCTTTCCATGTACCACCTACCCCTTGTACTTTTGCCTGTCCACCTAATTTTCCTTCTGTACCCACTTCAAGGGCTACACGCGTTACCTCCGATGCAAAAGAGTTGAGCTGATCCACCATCGTATTGAAAGTGTTTTTCAACTCAAGGATCTCTCCCCGTACATCCACCGTAATTTTGCGTGACAAGTCACCGAGTGCCACCGCAGTAGTTACCTCTGCAATGTTCCGTACCTGTGCGGTAAGATTGGAGGCCATCTGGTTCACGGAATCCGTTAAGTCTTTCCACAACCCCCCCACACCTTTTACCGTGGCCTGCCCTCCCAATTTTCCTTCTGAACCTACTTCCCGGGCAACCCGTGTTACCTCTGCGGAGAAAGAGTTCAGCTGATCCACCATCGTGTTGATGGTATTTTTTAATTCCAGGATCTCCCCTTTTACATCCACCGTAATTTTGCGCGAAAGATCACCTCTTGCTACCGCAGTAGTTACCTCCGCAATGTTCCGTACCTGGCCTGTAAGGTTGGAAGCCATCTGGTTCACGGAGTCTGTTAAGTCTTTCCATGTACCGGCTACCCCTTTTACTTCTGCCTGTCCGCCCAGTTTTCCATCTGTACCTACTTCTCTCGCCACACGCGTTACTTCTGAAGAGAAGGAGTTCAGCTGATCCACCATCGTGTTGATCGTATCTTTCAGTTCAAGGATCTCTCCCTGTACATCCACTGTGATCTTTTTCGAAAGGTCTCCTTTGGCCACCGCAGTAGTTACCTCTGCAATGTTCCGCACCTGTGCAGTAAGATTACCTGCCATCTGGTTCACGGAATCCGTGAGGTCTTTCCATACACCCGCTACATCTTTTACTTTTGCCTGTCCGCCCAGTTTACCTTCAGAACCTACTTCCCGTGCCACACGGGTTACCTCACGGGAGAAGAGGTTCAGCTGTTTCACCATCCCATTTACCTCCGTTGCGATCCGTGCAAACTCTCCCTGTAATACGTGGTCGCCAATTTGCAATGTCATCTCCCGGGAAAGGTTACCCTTTGCCACGGAGCTGATCACGTGTGCAATTTCGATGGTGGGATGTACGAGATCAGAAATGAGGGTGTTGATAGATCCTACCGCAGTATGCCAGGAACCTTTTGCGGTGCGGGGCATCATTACACGGTGGTTCAGTTTCCCTTCTTTCCCGATGGTATTCCTGGCCAGGTTTAATTCTTCCACCAGGGTTTCGTTGAGGGAAATGATCTCGTTGATCGTATCACAGATCTTTCCGCTCAGGCCGATTTTGTCCACCGGCATGCGGACGGTAAAATTTCCACCTTTGACCTCAGAGAGCACCTGCAATAATTCTCGGGAATTTAATTCATCAGGTAAGGATTCAAGGTAAATTTCATTAGGTAAACGGGACTTCTTTGTGGAGGATTGTGGAATTTTTTCCACACTCTCCCCCTTAGCTGTAGAAGTTTGAACAGTTCTTTTACGGGTGGCCATTTGGTAGATATTAGTTGATATCAACTCATATTAGTAATGAAGCGTATTTTTAAACACTTCTCCATCACCTATTTTATTAGATAACATATGATATTTTGTAAGATATTCGGTACAATAACTACATTTATGTATCGAACATAACAACAGTGAAACATATACAAGATTTAGGCCATACTAAAAGAACGATCTTTCTGGCCGAGGATGATATCGACGACCAGGAAATGCTGGAGTTTGCTGTTAAGGAAGTAGATCCTTTGGCGAAGATCGTAAGTATTACAAATGGGCGGAAGTTTATAGCACTTTTAGATGGTATCCCTGACCATGAGTTACCCGTATTGATCATTCTGGACTATAATCTTCCGGAACTGACGGGTGTGGAAATAGTTAAACTGTTGAATCAAAAGGGACGTTATCAGGCTATACCGAAAGTGATGTGGAGTACTTCCAGTTCTCCGGTACATAAATCAATTAGTATCGAACTGGGTATCCTGGATTACATTATCAAGCCCAGCGATATGGCTTCGTTTATCTCTATTGCGAAGCATATGTTGTCTTTTATTAAGGAGCCGATGGCTTAATGATATTCATTAAAAAAGGGTTGCTTTCTGTAAAGCAACCCTTTTTTATTAAAATCCTTACGACATTCAAATTTGTACAAAACATCTCTTTCTGTTAAAACTTCATCTTCTGTATTCTCACAGCATTCAGGATAGCCAGTAAGGCAACACCTACATCTGCAAATACCGCCTCCCACATCGTAGCAAGTCCTCCCGCTCCAAGTACCAGTACAATCGCTTTCACACCAAATGCGAGCCCAATATTCTGCCATACAATTTTATTCGTGGCTTTGCCGATGCTAATAGCGGTGGCTATTTTAGAAGGTTGATCTGTTTGAATGATCACATCTGCGGTTTCAATAGCAGCATCACTTCCCAGGCCTCCCATGGCAATGCCTACATCACTTAATGCCAGTACGGGGGCGTCGTTAATACCATCTCCTACGAAGGCGATGATGGCTCCTGTATCCTTTTTAGCCAGCTCTACCTTTTCCACTTTATTCTCAGGAAGCAGATCACCGTATGCCTGGTCAATTCCCAGGTACTTCGCCACCTTATCCACCACGGTTTGCTTATCACCGCTTAGCATGGTGGTTTTAATGTTCATGCTGTGCAATGCGTCTATGGCGGCTTTGCTGTCTTCTTTCATTTCATCTGCAATAGTTACATAACCGGCCAGCTTTCCGTCTACTGCAACTACAACGATGGTGTCTGTGATGCTGCGGAGTTCTTCTTTTACGGGGATGCCCATTTTCTCCAGCAGTTTTACATTACCGGCTAATACTACCTTTCCGTTTACTTTGCCTTTTAAGCCATGGCCGCTGATCTCTTCCAGGTCCCCAATTGTAGTGTTTTCTGTTTTTACATGTGCTACAATAGCTTGTGCTACAGGATGGGTTGATTTACTTTCCAGGGCAGCGGCTAGGGGTAACCATTCTTCTTCCGGTAGTTCGTAGCTTTTTACTTCCTGTACTTTGAATACACCTTTTGTGAGGGTGCCGGTTTTATCCATGATCACGCTGGTGATCTTCGTCATCAGGTCTAAGTAATTAGAGCCTTTGAACAGGATGCCCTTCCGGCTGGCAGCCCCAATCCCCCCGAAATATCCCAGCGGTATCGAGATCACCAATGCACAGGGACACGAGATCACTAAAAAGATCAATGCCCTGTATAGCCAGTCGTTAAATACATAATTGCTTACAAAAAAATAGGGGAGCAATGTTATCCCTATAGCCAGGAAAACCACAATCGGTGTATAGATGCGGGCAAAGCGACGAATGAACTGTTCCGTTTTTGCTTTGCGGGTAGTGGCTTCCTGGACCATCGTGAGGATGCGTGCCAGGGAACTGTCGTTGAACAGTTTGCTTACTTTCAGTTCTATTACTTTCTCCTGGTTGATCATTCCTGCTAACGCTATTCCTCCTTTCCTTATGGTGGAAGGTTTGCTTTCTCCTGTTAATGCAGCGGTGTTAAATGAACTGCCTTCACTGAGCATTTCGCCATCTAAGGGTACTCTTTCTCCTGCTCTTACTTGTATCGTATCTCCTACTTTTACATCCGTGGGTGCTACTTCTTTATAACTTCCATCAATCAATACCAGCGCGGTATCCGGACGAATATCCAGCAGCGCCTTGATACTTCTTTTTGCGCGGTTCACGGCTGCATCCTGGAAGAGTTCTCCTACTGTATAGAAGAGCATGACGGCTACGCCTTCAGGGTATTCTCCTATGTAGAAAGCACCTACCGTTGCGATGGTCATTAAAATGAACTCGGTGAAGATGTCTCCTTTTATTAATAGCTTAAATCCTGTGATGGCTACGGGGAGGCCGACTGGGATGTATGCGATGGCGTACCATATCAATCTTCCCCAGTTAGGAAAAGGGCTATAGTTGTCTATGATGATGCCTGTTATCAGCATGGCAAAACTGACTGCTGCGGGGAGGTAGGTTTTCCAGGTGGGGCCTTCGCCGCTTCCGTGGTCGTGATCGTGATCGCCATGATCGTGATCATCATCGTCATGATCATGACCATCATCATGTGAATGACCTGCTTCCTGATCATGGGAATGCTTATCTCCCTGATCTCTTGAATTGCCACCATGTTCTTTAGCATCATGATCATGCTGTCCATTACCATCACCATGCGAATGCTCATGTCCCACCTCCACA
Organism: Chitinophaga sp. SYP-B3965; assembly: GCF_009647655.1. GTDB lineage: Bacteria > Bacteroidota > Bacteroidia > Chitinophagales > Chitinophagaceae > Chitinophaga. The sequence goes on from NZ_WJFD01000001.1 coordinate 2,911,411, forward strand.
ACTCTCTTCACCTTCAACCCCTCTTTGCTTATAGCCTTCAACACAGCTGACTTATCCATCAACCGCTGATCATACTCAATACGAATATTCCCTGTTGCAGAAACAGATACATCCACCAGCGCAGGTATTTTCTTCAACTGCCCTTCAATGACACCTGCCACCATCATCTCTCTTATCTTCTCCACTTCTACCATGAGATGGCCATACTGCTTGGTAATAGCGGCCCCGGCTTCTCTTGCATAAGCCTGTATCTGTTCCAGTGATATCTCATCAGGATCATAATGAAAGCAGAGTTTCGCTTCATCTTTTCCATTTCCGGGAATCAAATGTGCTTTAGCAATACCTTTATGATGCTGCATCATGGTAATGATACGCTGCACGCAGGCATCCCTTTCATCAGGGATTTCCGGCAGCAGCAGATCCAGATCTATTTTAATCTTTTCCATAATTAATGCTCGTGTTCGCCTGAATTAGTTTGTTTCGCTAATAAGAAAAAAGCCCCTTTCACTACGACTCTTGCATTGGCGGGGATATCTTTCAATAATGTTATTTCCGTGTAACCTACATCTGTGGTGCCCCTGGCAACAGGGATTCTCTCAAAGGTTACGGTGCCGGCTAAAGCGGCAGGTTTTTTATTTTCTTTATGGTCGTGTTGCTTCTCGGGATCGGTTTCTTTTTGATCATTTGGTTTTTCTGAACTATTCTCTTTCAGATCATTTGTTTTCTCAGAACCATTTTCCTTATGATCATGTGATTTCCCTGAAGCATCATTTGGTTTCTCAGAATCATTTCCCTTATGATCATGCGGCTTCTCTGAATCGTTCTCCTTATGATCATCTGGTTTCCCGGAATCATGATCATGCGTGCCTTCAGAATGCCCCTCCCCTTCCTCAGCCCCCTCAACAACAATAAACACATAATCCTGCCCCTGAAAAGTGATCAACGCATCCGTCGGAACGGCCGGCACTACCGCAGCTTCCAAACTGATCAAAGCTGTAATCCCCATCCCATCTATCAACCCGGACTTATTCCCCTTCACCATTGCATGCACACTCACGGCTTTACTCTCCCCCTCAAAAGATGATCCAAGAGAAAAGATCACCGCATCATACTCTCTGCCAGGGTTATTCGTCAAAGTAAAATGTATCACCTGATCCTTCTTCAGCTTAGGCAGGTCTTTCTCATAAACAAACAGATCCAGATGCAACTGGCTGTTATCAACGATCTCAGCCACCGGGGTACTCACATCCACATAACTCCCCAAATTCACAGACACCTCACTCACCACTCCACTGATAGGGCTCCGCAAGGAAATAACAGAAACCAGTCTCCCATTGGCTAGTGAAGAAGGATTGATCCCCATCAGCTCGATCTGTTGCTTTAAAGAAGCAGACCGGGCCTGTACAGTTCTAAGAGATGTTTCTGCAGCCTGGAGATTCTTGAGCGCCCCTGCATTCCCTTCATTCAATTCCTTCTGCCGGTTATACTCCTGCTCCGCATGTAAGATCTTTGCATTGATACCGATGTATTCCTCCTGCACTGAGATAAACTGCGGGTTGGAAATAGTCGCTATCACCTGCCCTTTAGTCACAGAACTCCCTGCCTGCACAAGTAACGTCTTTATCACTCCATTATAAACGGAATTGATAGTCGCTTTGTTCTGATTGGGTACTTTTAAAACACCATTCGCCTTCAGCGAAGCTGTTAACTGCTTCTTCTCAATACTCCCCAATTCAAGCCCAATGCTTTTAATTTGCTCGTTGGTAAGCGTAGCCGTATTGCCATCTTCATGTGCATGCTCTTCTTCAGCAGATTCCACAGCAGGGGCCTTCTTCTCCGCACAGGCGCTAAATAAAACAACTATAATAAGAATAATGAACTGTCGCATAATTTACTGATTGATAAAATAATTGTACGCAATAATGGATTGGTTATAAGCATTGAGGTTCTCCAGGTAATTCCGCTGAATATCAATAGCCTGAGTCAGGAACTGAGATAACTCTGCAAAACTGATCTCCCCGGCCCTGTAAGCCAGTGTAGCCGCTTTGATGATCTCATTCGCCTGTTTCAACCCCACCGTTTCATAGAACCGCAGCAGGCTGTTGTTCTTCTCTACTTCCTGTTGTGCCTGCATCCGCTGCGTATGAAAAGATTGCCTGCCATATTCATATTGCTTCTGCTGCATAGCCGCTTCCGCTTGTGCCGTTCGAACTTTATTACGGGAAGAACTAAACAACGGAAACGCAGCCGTTACAGAAAACCCGGTATAAGGATCACTCAACCCATATAAACGCTGACTGAAAAAACGCCCTGAAAACTCCGGCCTGTTCTCATTCTTCACCACTCTTACCCCTGCATTCGCAATCGCCACATTCTGCTGCTGTAAAGTTATTTCCGGATGCAGACTATCCGAAAGCGTTAACGGAACAGGCAATTTCTCCAAAGGCTGTAATACCGGCAAAGCAGGTTCATCCGCATTTAACAACTGCATGAGCAACTGCTGCTGGATCTTCAGATCACTCCCCGTTTGTTGCAGGAAAGCTTCCAGTTCCTGCATCCGCACACTCGCAGCAATGCTATCCAAACCAGGGCTATCCCCTGTTTTCACTTTCAATTTTGCAGCTGCATGTAATGATTTGTAAATGCTATCCAGCCGTTGGAATAGTAACACCTTATCCTGCAAATACCACAACTGATAATACACACTGCGCACATCTCTTTTAATATCTGCATCTATCACGGTGGTATTGGCTTCGTAATACTTCAACTGCTCCGCATACAAATTCTTCTGCGCACTGTACAACCCAGGCCACGCAACACTTTGCGAAACCCCTATCTTCAATATACCCTGTTTATCACTGGGCCTGTAATCTTCATTCTCCGCAAAGATGCCCGTCTTAGGAAACAACCCTGCCGATTTCGCCTGCAATTTCCCTTTATTGATCTGCTCTTTATTAACACCGTATTGCAGATTCCCTTTTGCTGCAGACAACGCTTCATCCACCGTTATCCTTTGCGCTTTAGCAGCAGGAACAATGAACAAAAGCGCCACCACCATAGCTCCTTTCATCTTGATCTTCGTATTAAAAATGATGTATAATAACGGAAGCACCACCAGCGTAAGAAAAGTAGCCGTCAGCAAACCGCCGATCACTACCGTTGCCAAAGGCTTTTGCACTTCAGCACCCGCACCTGTGGAAATAGCCATAGGAAAGAATCCAAAGGAAGCCACCGTCGCCGTCATCAATACCGGCCGCAGCCTGATCTTTGTACCTTCTATCACTCTTTGCACCACATCGTTCATTCCTTCCTTTTCCAATTGATTGAACGTACTGATCAAAACAATGCCATTCAATACTGCTACACCAAACAAAGCGATGAAGCCCACACCCGCAGAAATACTAAACGGCATTCCACGAAGCAACAATGCAAACACCCCACCAATAGCACTCATGGGAATAGCGGTAAAGATCAATGCCGCTTCTTTAAAAGACCGGAAAGTGAAAAAGAGCAGCATAAAAATTAACGCCAGTGATACCGGCACCGCAATGCTCAATCGCTCTGATGCTTTCTGCAGGTTTTCAAATGTGCCGCCATATGTATAATAATAACCAGTAGGCAGGATCTTTGCAGCAGCAAGCTTCTCCTGTATCTCCGTCACTACACTTTCCACATCCCTGTCTTTCACATTAAAACCTACCACCACTCTGCGCCTCCCATCTTCCCGGCTGATCTGCGCAGGGCCTTCTTTAATAGACACCGTCGCTAACTGGTTTAAGGGAATTTGCACACCATCCGGCAAGGAAATGTAAAGATTGCTCACATCATCAATAGAAGCCCTGTTGGCACTATCTAACCTCACTACCAGGTCAAACTGCCTTTCATTTTCAAACACCACACTGGCTACTTTTCCTGCAAAGGCCGTACTCACCGTTGTATTGATATCCTGTATATTTAATCCATATCCTGCAATCCGCGCACGATCGTATTGAATCGTTATCTGGGGAAGCCCTGTAGTACGTTCAATCTGTGGTTGCGTAACTCCTTTCACGGCAGAAATAACAGCCGCTATTTTTGGCGCTAAAGCTGCCAGTGTATCAATATTCTCACCGAAAACCTTAATAGCCACATCCTGCCTTACCCCCGTCATCAATTCATTAAAGCGCATTTGTATAGGCTGGGATACTTCAAAGAAAACACCCGGGATCACTTCCAGTTTTTCCATCATGCTATCAGCCAACGCTGTATAACTCTTTGCTGTGGTCCATTCTTTCAGGGGTTTCAAAGTAACGATCAGATCTGACGCTTCCGGTGGCATAGGATCTGTTGGCACTTCTGCACCACCTGTTTTGCCCACTACCTTTTCTACTTCAGGGAAAGTTTTAATGATCCTGCTGGCCTGCATTGAGGTTTCAATACTTTGAGATAAGGAAGTCCCCTGCGGCAATATGCAATGCAACGCATAATCACCTTCCTGCAACTGCGGAATAAATTCGCCTCCCATCCTGTTGAAAACGATCAGCGTAATAACAAATACCACTATCGCCGCACCAGTTATAAGATATTTTGCTTTAATAGCCCCTCTTAAAATGGGGGCATATAAACGCTGGAAGAAAGCCATCATCCTATCCGCAATCGTCTGCTTGCCGGAGAATTTCTTAGGAAGAAATAATGCAGACATCATAGGGATGTAAGTAAGTGAAAGGATCAACGCACCCAGGATAGCAAACCCTACCGTTTGCGCCATGGGACGGAACATCTTCCCTTCAATGCCCACTAATGATAATATCGGAATATAAACGATCAGGATAATGATCTCCCCAAAAGCAGCACTGTTACGTATCTTAGAAGCAGATACAAATACTTCGTGATCCATTTCCGCCTGTGTAAGTTTCTCACGGGAACGACGTAGACCCAAATGGTGCATGGTAGCTTCCACAATGATCACCGCACCATCCACGATCAAACCAAAATCAATAGCACCCAAACTCATCAGGTTAGCACTCACACCAAACAGGTTCATCAGTCCCAATGCAAATAACATAGAAAGCGGAATAGCAGATGCCACGATCAAACCGGCACGAATATTTCCCAGGAACACCACCAATACAAACACCACGATCAGCGCACCTTCTATCAGGTTTTTTTCCACCGTACCAATAGCCCTCTCCACTAAACCCGTCCTGTCCAGGAAAGCTTCAATTTCAACATCCGCCGGCAGACTGTTCCGGATCGTTTCCATTTTCTTCTTCACGCGGGCAACCACATCCGCACTGTTCGCTCCTTTCAGCATCATCACGATCGCACCTACTGCTTCTTTTTCCCCGTTATAGGTTACTGCCCCGTAACGCACAGCACTGCCCAATCTCGCATCTGCCACATCCCTGATCAGTACAGGGATCCCATTCACCGTTTTAATCACGATGTTGCGGATATCATCCAGAGAAGACACCAATCCTATGCCCCGGATAAAATAAGCGTTCGGCTTTTTATCGATATAAGCACCACCGGTGTTTTCATTATTTTTCTGCAGCGCAGTAAAGATCTCCGGGATGGTAATGTTCAAAGACCTTAATTTATGAGGGTCTACCGCCACTTCATACTGTTTCACCAATCCCCCGAAACTATTGATCTCCGCAATCCCCGGCGTTCCATATAATTGCCGCGCTACGATCCAGTCCTGCATCGTACGCAGGTCCATGGCCGTATATTTATCCTCACTCCCCTTTTTGGGCCGGATCACATATTGATACACTTCTCCCAGTCCTGTGCTGACAGGCCCCAGTTCTGGTGTGCCAATTCCCTGCGGGATATTCGTTTCCGCCTCCTTGAGTTTTTCATTGATCAGTTGCCGCGCGAAATAAATATCGATCTTATCATCAAACACAACAGTGATAACAGAAAGGCCAAAACGAGAGATAGAACGCATCTCCTCCAGGTCCGGCAGGTTAGCCAGACTTTGCTCAATAGGATAAGTAACCAGTTGTTCCACTTCCTGGGCTGCCAGCGTGGGAGCAACTGTAATGATCTGTACCTGGTTATTGGTGATATCAGGCACAGCATCTATGGGTAAACGCCCGGCACTCCATACACCCCATATAATAAGCACAAGGGTGAAGATGCCGATAACGAGTTTATTCTTTATCGAAAAATTGATAATACTATTCAGCATGTTTCAGAAAAGTTGGTTGTAATGCATAACCTTGCGCCATACGTTTTACGTATGCACACACGAATAAGAATAAGAAAGCATTACACTAATTGAGGCGGCTGCCAGATGGGGAGCGAAATTTCATGCAGGGTATGCACGTCGAAGAAGCTGTAATTGGGAGAAGATACCGGCACCGTTAAATTGGTGGCCGTATAATATATAAATGAATAACTGGCACAGCAGGTACAAATGCAAAATGGAGAACAGGCATCCGGATGCTGGTCCTGCGCAGGGTGGGTCATAGACATACTTTCCATATCGTTATGTGCCACGTCAGCATCTGCACAAGGCAGACAGCTAAGTGTCAGAACAAGGATGGTCAATATGTATGTGAGCATACGCATGAAACAAAAATATAGTATTTCGAAGGTATTTAGATGAATTTTTAATGACAACATGTTGCAAAATGTCCAAAAATGCAATAAAAACGCCCAAAAGTGCAATGCCCCAGCAGTCACTAAATCAGTAAATTGCATACTATGTCTGTACCCATATATAAGCTAGGCGAGAATTGCGTGGATGAAAAGATCCATGAACATTTCAAGGTCACCACTTTTGATGTGGAGGATTGTACCGCTACGGAATTCATGGAGAATCACCGGCATGAATACTATGAGGTGATCTGGCTGAAGAATGGCACAGGCATACATTACATCGACAATCAGCCCTACCCTTATTTTGGGAACATGCTCTTCCTCTTATCTCCCGGGCAGGTACATCTCATCTCACAAAAGGTATGGGCAGAAGGATATGTATTACGTTTCCATCCCGGTATCTTCCGCGATCCCAAAGACGCAGATGATTATCTGCTGGACAGCTGCCTGTTCGATAACATAAACGCCCAGCCTGCATTAACAGTAGATACAGCAGCACAAAACATCTTCGAAAACCTGTTCTCCATGATGCAGATGGAACTAAACACCGGCGAACAAGGCCAGGAAGAAGTCCTTTCCTCCTATCTCAAAATACTGCTCACACATATCCAACGCATCAAGCAACAGCAGCTTTGTACAGAAACCCGCGCTTTAAATAACGGATATGAAGCTTTCAGGAAATATAAAATAGCGATAGAAAAGAATTTCCGCACCCTGCATACGGTACAGGATTATGCAGATCAGCTCCATACACAACCCAGAACACTCAATACTTTATCCCGGAAATTTGCCGGCCGCTCCGCCGGGGAATTAATTACAGACAGGTTGCTCCTGGAAGCCAAACGTTATCTCCACCACCAGGCCCTCAGCATGAAAGAGATCGGTTTTGCACTCGGCTTCGAAGATCCCGCTTACTTTAACCGCTTCTTTAAAAAACATGAAGGCGTAGCACCGGGACAATACAAATAGCTGTCCAAAAGTACCATTCAAATACTGCTTTGTCCATTTACCGGTTGCATGTATCATATGAACTTTGTGTGTACAAAAGAGATACATACAATGAAACAAACAGCGATCGTAACCGGTGCGTCTACCGGTCTTGGTAAAGCCATGGCACAATTATTCCTGGAGAAAGGATATAATGTAGTGATCAATTCAGTGAATGAAAAAAACCTGCAACAAGCCGTACAGGAACTGGGAAATCCCGTAAATTTGAAAGCCATTGCAGGTGATATTGGTCAAAAGGAAACAGGTGAAAAGTTAGTACAGGCAGCCATCCAACATTTCGGCAAACTGGACGTACTCATCAACAACGCAGGCCAGTTTGCACCCAAACCTTTCCTCGATGTGGAAGAACAGGACCTGGACCGATACCTCACCACCAATTACAAAGGCACCTTCTACACCACGCAGGCTGCCATCCGCGAAATGTTAAAAAATGGTGGTGGTTCCATCATCAATATTGGCTCAGTTTTGGTAGATCATGCCATCGGAGGATTCCCTGCCACTGCCCCTATTTCCAGTAAAGCAGCTATCCATGCGCTCACGCGACAACTGGCCGCTGAATTCGGAAAACAGAACATCCGGGTGAATACCATCGCCGCGGGTATCATCAGAACCCCTTTACAGGCTAAAACCGGCGTTTCGGATGCTGATAGCCTCGCAGGCCTCCATCTGCTCCATCGCATCGGAGAACCGTCTGATATTGCGGAACTGGCTTATATGCTGGCTACCAGCAACTTCATTACCGGCGAAACCATCAATATCGATGGCGGGCACGTAGCCGGACATCACTTTGCTTAGAGGCTCAAAGAAAGCTTGACATAGGCTCGACATAGGGAGATCCTATAAGGATCCTATAGCCGCCTTCCTGCTAAGGAAGGCGGTTTTTTATGCCAGCACCACACTATCCAGCCCTTTTTCCACTGCCGTTTCCATAATACCCGGAATACCCCCGCCTTCAATCCTGAACGATGTGATATCCGTTAACCCTATAAAACCAAGGATATACCGCAGGTAAGGTTCTGAAAAATCATAATCCTTCATTGGCCCATCTGAATAAACACCATGTGCGGCCAGCGCCAGGTACACTTTCTTATCCTTCAATAATCCTTCCAATCCGTTCGCATAACTGAAAGTAACACCCGGACGAACAACATGATCTATCCATGCCTTCAAAGCAGAGGGCATATTGAAATTGTACATCGGCACACCGATCACAATAATATCCGCATCAAACAATTCCTTCACCGCAGCATCTGAATCTTTCAACAGATGAGCTGATTCCTCCATCGTCTTGTAAGCACTGATCAATTGCGCATCCAAATGCGGATAATCTTTCGCAGTTGTATCATTCACAACAACCGTACTGCCAGGATGCAGATTCTGTATCTTTTCTATGATCCTGTTGGCCAGCATAATACTGCTGGACGCTTCGCCTCTCGGGCTTGAACTAATATGCAATATCCTTTTCATAATGCAAAACTATATACATTTGCATATGGATGACTCACCAGTAATCCATAGGATACTACTAACCTAAAGGTTAGTTAAAACAGCATATTATGAAGGATAGAGTATTGCATGCGCCAGATTGTTTAGAGAGACTTCCTGCCATAGATGATGCACTTTACGTAATAGGAGGAAAATGGAAACTACGCATCATCATTGCACTCTCAGACGGTAATAAAAGATTTAATGAACTGCAACGTTTGCTGAAAGGAATATCTGCAAGAGTACTTTCCAATGAACTGAAAGACCTTGAACAAAATGGTTTCCTCAAAAGGATCGTTTATGCAGAAGCATCTCCGCCATTAGTAGAGTATGAAAGAACAGAATATGCAGATACACTGAAGCAGGTGGTGATGTCTCTCCACGAATGGGGCGCTATGCATAAAAAGAATATCATGCAACGCAGTAAAGAAGAAATGGTAACGAATGATAAAGGCTGATACTGTTTTAGAAGATTCTTTTTCCATCACTTACCGGGATCATCATATCTTCCCACATGAACCCGTTTGCAGGATTGACTATCATCGTATCTTCCTCATACTGGAAGGGGCAGGAAGTATACAGATAGATGATAACACCTATCCCATCTCCGGCAACGAGATCTTCCTGCTGGCACGTGGTCAGTTGTTCGCATTTAAAAAGGGCACTACCATTTCCGGTTATGAACTAAGCTTTGGCGATTGCTTCTGGGAGAAAGCGCCTGCAAGTGCTAATAATTGCAAGGCAGTGTTGTTTAACAATGCTGCAGCCAATCAGCATCTGCCATTAGATAAAGAAGAAATAGCTTTTCTCTTCCAGGTGTTATTAAAAGAATTCCTGAAAGAAACTTACGTTAATAAAACAGATGCGCTCGCTGCTTATCTGAAGATCATCATGATCAAGATCGCCAATATCAATGCTTCCTTAATAAAAGGATATGATAATCACGAGAAACAAGTGTACCGAGAATTCCTTGGATTGGTGAGTCAGCAATATCAATCCACACATGAGGTAGCTGCCTTTGCCACACAATTGAATATATCTGCCCGCAAACTCACTGAACTGTGTAAACGTTGTGCGGGTGTAGGCGCCAAAGATATCATCAACGGGCAATTGATCGGAGAAGCAAAACGTGCGTTACAATTTTCCTCTAAACCGGTGAAAGAAATAGCCTACAGCCTCAACTTCCTCACACCGGAACAGTTCAGTCATTTCTTCAAGAAGTATACGCGTCTTTCTCCCAAAGAGTACAGGGAGAGATTTGTAAAGATAGGGATGTAATTATACTCAAATCTCCTGGAGCGCTTCGTACAAAAAGAAATACTCTCTCAGACTGCTTCATACAAAAAAAACCTCCCCAGACCTCTTTGCATAAATTGGCATGCAATTCACCGTTTTTAACATTCCCTAACGAGTGCCCACCATTTAATTTTGTAGAAAAAAAAGTATGTCTGCAAGATCAATAGCCGGTATCATCATTCCGGACAGCACCATCGCCACTAACGCCACCGCATTGTTGAGAGAACACGGTACAGAATTCCTCTACAACCATTCCCTCCGCGTATTCCTCTTTGCCTCTCTGAACGGACAAAGGAACAAAGCCAAATACGATCCGGAGTTATTGTATGTAAGCGCCATTTTCCATGACCTCGGACTCACACCTCACTACAGCAGCCCGGATAAACGCTTTGAAGTAGATGGAGCCAATGCCGCCAGGGATTTCCTGAAAAGTTATGGACTACCCGATGGATCATTACAACTGGTATGGGATGCCATCGCACTGCACACCACCATCGGTATCGCGGAATATAAAGAACCGGAAGTAGCACTGATGATTTCAGGGGTAGGATTAGATGTATTAGGAGAAGGATATGAACATCTCTCCGCAGAAAACAGGGAAGAGATCACCAGCGTTTTCCCCAGGACTGATTTTAAAAAGAAGATCATCCCTACTTTCTTCGACGGGTTTAAACATAAAACAGATACAACCGCGGGTAATATTAAGGCAGATGTATGTGCTTTTATGATCCCTGGTTTTCAACGCTGGAATTTCTGTGATGAGATCATGCAATCACCATGGGGAGAATAATCATTCCTTTTGAAAGAGTAAGGGGGATTAAACCCCTACTCTTACATGCAGGAACAGATTCACCCCCTCATCTTCCCTGCCTACCCTAACAGCCCCACGGGAAGCCCCAGCCTCCAACGCCATGTTGATCAGCTCTTCTGCAGAACGATGATGCAAATACCAATCCCCCATCAGTTCCATATAATTACGGGAAGGATTATGATCACCAAAATTACCGATGATCACCTCTCCACCTGGTTTCGTCCAGCTCATGAACTTCTGTAATAACTTAATGAAGATCCTATCTTCAAAATAATCGAATAACCCTGCACTCCACACCATATCAAATTGCGAATCCGTATTAAAACGGAAAATATTACGATGTACAAACTCCACTTGCGCTGCATGTGCTTCATTCAGCTCCTTTGCATAATTGATAGCATGTTCATCTGCTTCCACACAAACAGTTTGCAGTCTGGATGGTTCTATTAAACCATAGATCTCTGCCAGGTCCCTTGCCGGACCGCTGGCTACATTTAACAACTGCATAGAACCATGTTGCTGCAAAGCGTGCTGAATAGTATGAATGAAATAATCTTTCCGGTTCCGTACAGCTTTGCAGGCTGGTTGTTCCTGCCAGAAGTTATCCCACTTTTCAAAACGTAAATCTTCCGTTACCTGTTCCCTGTATATTTTATCAATGATCAGGAAGTCACCCGCATAACCAAAAGGTTTGGATTTTACGTGGCCAAGGATCGTGTCTGTTTCATCGAGCCCTGATTGCAGAGCATCTAATTCCTCCGCAGTGATATCACCGGCTTTAAATGCGTCGGAGATCACATCGAACACAAGGTTCAGTTCAGCATATTGTTGTGCTTCGGGGCCGCCATTGGCGATTATTTCCTGGAGGAAAGCGATGGGTGAGTTACTTATTTTCATGGGGTGTTTGTTTTTATGCTGTAAAGATGCATGTAAAGCAACATTCTTCATATGTGGAATTAACGGAAAGTGGAATTGGGTTAATCAAAACACCCCATACATTAATTGCCCCCCTTTCCACCCATCCCTGCACACTACATTCGTATCATCATTAAACCCCCAATGAAATGAAACATATTGGAATTATCGGCGCAGGCCTCAGCGGCCTGGCTACCGCAAAAGCTTTCCTTCAACAAGGATATCATGTAACTATTATAGAGAAAGCCAAAGCTATTGGCGGCGTTTGGGAAAAAAGCCGTTCTTATCTGAATGTGACCACACAAACCACCAGGGATGAATACGCCTTTTCTGATTTCCCCATGCCCTCCCATTATCCGCTCTGGCCTTCAGGAGAACAGGTACAACGTTACCTGGAAGATTATGCCACCCACTTTAATATCATTTCTCAAATTCGTTTCCAGACAACTGTTACACAACTGCACTATGAGGAGGACGAATGGCAGATGGAGGTGCAGGACGTTTCCGGTAAAACCGAAACACTGCATTTCCATTTCGTGGCCATCTGTACCGGCACCTTCCACAAACCCCACCTGCCTGCATTTAAAGGCCTGGAAACCTTCACCGGCAAAGTATTACACTCCTGCCAGGTGAATGATCCGGTTTTATTGGAAAACAAGTCCGTAGCCGTAATAGGTTTCGCCAAATCTGCCACAGACATTGCCACCCTGGCTGCAGACCGCGCCAGCGAATGCCACCTGCTTTACCGCAAAGCACAATGGAAAGTGCCCCGTTATTTCGGGAATGTACTCAACATGCGTTACCTCTTATTCTCCCGTTTCTCAGAAGCCTTCTTCGACTGTCCCCGCAAAACCCTCTTCCAGAAGATCCTCCATTCCATAGGCAAACCCATGGTCTGGGCACAATGGCGGGGATTGGAACTGCTGTTAAAGAGCCAGTTTAAACTGAAAGCCTGCGGCATGGTACCCCAACATAAAATAGAAGACCAGATCAGCTGTAGCCTGGGCGTGGCACCGGAAGGTTTCTATGAAAAGATACAAAAAGGCAAGATCAAAGCACAGCAAACAGAGATCAGTCATTTTGAAGGAAATAAACTCTTCCTGCAAAATGGCCAGGTGCTCACACCAGACCTCGTAGTATGCGGCACCGGCTTTACACAATCCATGCCCTTCCTGGAAAAACAGTATGCAGATCAGATCATAGACAGCAATGGTACTTACCGCCTGTTCAGGAATATCCTGCATCCCAAAGTACCACAGCTGGGTTTCGTAGGATACAATTCCAGCCTGTTCACCACCCTCACTTCAGAAATGGCCGCAAACTGGTTGGTGCGTTATGTACAGGGCAAGCTTGAACTCCCCACTGCTGAAAGCATTGAGCAGGATATGGAATACATGGCCAACTGGCGTCAGCGCAGCCGCCCCATCTCTGCTGAATTCAGCGGAACTTGTGTTGCCCCTTTCAATTTCATGCACCTGGACCAGCTCATGCGGGATATGGGCTTACGTACTACCGCTACACGATGGGCGCCCTACGAATTTTTTAAACCTATTAACCCGAAAGATTATCGTATTTTGTTGCAAACAAATTTTAAACGGGAATCCCCCCAACCCGCTGTTTACAGAACAGCCGAAATCGTCCAATAACGATGAAAACGTCCCCACAGATCGCAGCACTACAGGAAAAGGTCCGTGCATTGGAAACCGAGAATGCGTCCTTACGCAATCGCTATTCCCTGCATGCAGATCAGCCTTCCGTAAAAGTTCCACCTGAATTCCTTCCCTTATTCCAGAAAGCGGAAGAAAATGTAAGGCAGTATTTTTCTCACATCTCTTTGAATCCTTCGCAGGGCACTATTGAGATCAGCAATGAAAGATATGTATTGATAAGGGCCTCTGCCTTGTCCAAAGACTTCTTAGGCAGCATCCTCAGTTTGTATGCAGACAGAGGAGAAACCGAAGCCTTTGGCATTGGCCGGAACTTCCTCTTTGATATCGCTCACGCATTAGGCATCAATGATGCCAAAGCTTTTCATGCACAAATGAATGTAACGGACCCGCTGTCTAAATTGTCCGCGGGCCCCATTCATTTTGCCTATACGGGCTGGGCTTTTGTGGACATCCTTCCCGAAAGCCATCCCACCCCTGATGATGATTATTATCTTATCTATCATCATCCTTTTTCTTTTGAAGCAGATGCCTGGATCAGGTCCGGTGAACAATCCAAACAACCGGTGTGCATTATGAATTCCGGTTATTCTTCCGGCTGGTGTGAGCAAAGTTTCGGCATACCGCTTACCGCTGTGGAAGTTACCTGCAGGGCCAAAGGAGATGAACAATGTACTTTTATTATGTCGCCTCCGCACATGATTGAAAAGCACATTAAGACTTTTGCAAAAACACACCACTTTGCAAAAACCCCTCCGGTAGTACCTACCTTCTTTGAACGAAAAACCGTAGAGGAACAAATGGAAAAAGCCCGGCAACTGGCAGAAGAATCATCTAAAGCAAAATCAGATTTTGTGGCGAACATGAGCCACGAATTAAGAACTCCGCTGAGTGCCATACTGGGGTTCACAGAACTGCTGAAGAAAACAAAACTGAGCAGCCGGCAGACAGAATACCTGGATGCCATCTGCACATCCGGCAGCAACCTGTTGTCCACCATCAATGACATCATGGACCTCAGTAAGCTGGATGCTAAAAAGATCAGCTTTGAATCTGTTCCTGTTCATCTCCCTGAGTTGTTGCAATCCATCGAAATGATGCTGGCCTCCAAAGTGCGGCACAAAAAACTGCAATACAAAAGCAAAATAGATAAAACACTGCACACTCCTTTGCTGAGCGACAGTGTAAGGCTCACGCAGATCCTGCTCAACATCATCGGCAACGCTATCAAATTCACGGAGAAAGGAAGCATCACAGTAGAGGTCACTCTGAAAGAAGAAACCCCGCAAGCCATGCAGGTAGCGTTTAGCATTAAGGACACCGGCATTGGTATCCCCGCAGCCAAACAACAAAATGTTTTTGAAAGGTTCACTCAAGCGGATACAGCTATCACCCGAAAATACGGCGGCTCCGGACTAGGACTTGCCATTACACGGGAGCTGGTGGAATTACTGGGAGGCACTATCACCCTCAGCAGCAAACTCAATAAAGGCACGGAGTTCAAAGTACAACTGCCTTTCCTGAAAGCTGGCAAACAAACAAAAACCGTATCATCAAAAGCCCAGACCATCAATGGCAAAGGTTTACATGTACTCGTAGTAGAAGATAACCTGCTCAATCAGAAACTCACCCGCATCATGCTTACCAATAACGGATTTACTGTAAGCGGAGCAGACAGCGGAACAAAAGCAGTAACCTTCCTGCAAAAGAACACGGTAGACCTCATCCTGATGGATCTGCAAATACCCGGCATGGATGGTTATCTCACCACACAAAAGATCAGGGACAGCTTAAAGCTCAGCACACCTGTGATTGCCATCACGGCACATGCCTTCAGCGGAGAAAGAGAAAAATGCCTGGCAGCCGGCATGAATGATTACCTGCCCAAACCCTTCAGAGAAAGTGAATTACTCAAGGCCATCGCCACTAATCTTCCCGCAAAGATCACAGACCTCAGTTTCCTGAAAGAGCAAACACGTAATAACGTTACTTTCATCAAAGAGATGATCAATACCTTCATTCAGCAAACGCCTAAAGACCTGGCTGCTTTACAAAAAGCGATGAAAGAGAATAATGGAGAGATGGTATACAAGATCGCGCATACGCTAAGTACCTCAGTGGGGTATTTCGGCCTGAAGCCGCATATCGGAAAAGACTTAGTATTAATGCAACAGAAGCGGTTTGCAGAAGTTAAGCGCTTCGAAAAAGTAAAAAAGATCTGCGAACAGGCTATTAAAGAATTACAGCAGCTTACACCATCCGCTTTGTCATCAGCGTCATAAACTCATCTTTCTTTTTAGGAGATATGGCTACCATGGCATCATCACTCATTACGGCATAACCGCCATCTGTCTTTACCCACCTTTTTACATCCTTCAAGTTGATCATGTAGGAGTTATGGATCCTGAAAAATCCATGCTCCTGCAAGCTCAGCTCATATTCCTTCAGGTTCCTGCTCACCATGATCTGGCGGCCATCCCTGATATAAAAGATCGTATATGGTCCTTTCGCTTCCAGCCTGATAATAGTAGACAAAGGAATAAAATCCACCCCTTCTGAAGTAGAGAGGCTGATACAAAAATCATCACTGGCAGGTTTTTGCAGGTTCTTCAACAGAACATCCAGCCGGTGATCTTCCTTTTTACCTTCCAGTTGCTTCTCCACTTTGGCCACCGCCAGTTCCAGTTCTTCCAGGTTGATAGGTTTCAACAGATAATCCACTGCGCTGAATTTAATAGCCTGGATGGCATAATGATCAAAAGCCGTAGTAAAGATCACCTGGAAATTATGATGATCAGCTTTCTGTAATACATCGAACCCCGTGCCCGTTTGCATTTCAATATCCAGGAATACCAGCTGTGGGGAATGTGTATTGATAAACTTCACGGCATCTTCCACATTGGAAGCAGTGCCAGCCAGTTCCAGCTGCGGACAGTACTCGCGTACAAGGTTAGACAAGAAATCCCTGCTCAGCAACTCATCTTCCACAATTAAAGCTGAAATTTTCATACGTTATGGATTATAAGGAGTAAGATCGGCAAAAAACAGGAAAATGGGGCCCTGAATTAACAGAACCACCATTTCACTTAATAAAAAATCCCGGAGGCTTAATGCCCCCGGGACTCATTCATTCAATAGGTGATTATTTATTTAGTAACCCAGGCTGCATCATATGCATTTGCCAGGATGCTTGGATCATTGCCGATCTCACTGAGGTTTGAATTCGCAAATACAGCTACCTGTGTTCTGCCGAAATCAAAGATCATGGTTTCGTGATTATTGGCACCGCCATTCTTCCAGGTATATCTGCCATGCGCACCCTTTACTGCACCATCAAAACCAAGTAACTCGGTCCGCATGCGCAGATAACCTTCCTTGCTTACAATTGCACCATCAGTAGCCGCTAACTGGATGCGGGCAAATTCCAAAGGGCTGATATACAAGCCACCTGCACCGCCGTTCGCACGTTCATCTCCTTTTTGGTTTCCTTTCTCGGTGCCGTTAACAGACGGGTATCCTAAAGTCCCCTGTGCTGCGGTCATAGGTCCATCAGTACCCCAAACGCGGTAGTCCATGATATCCCAGTGGATGACGCCTCCGGGTTTGAAAACGTTCTGCCTTACAATTTGAATAAAGGAAGAACCTAATATGCTGTATAGCTCTGAGGGGTAAGCTTCCATCAATTTCAACGCATTATCATCTGCTGTGGAAGGTGATTTTTTCACCATCATGTAAGGAAGCAGGATTGCCACCAGGCCATAATTGATATTGTCGTAGTCCCTGATATTTGCATTAAACTCGTTCAACTGCACACTGTCTTCCACTGTTTTCTTGTAATCAGAGAATTTCCCGCCATAATTTTTCAAACCGGTACGGTGAGCCAGGAGGCGTGCAAAAGTTAATTCTTTAAATTCTTTACAGGGCTTCCAGTTGGAAGGAAGATACTTGTAGATCTTTTCGTCCAGATCCAGCTCATACTTCTCCAGCATAGCTAAGGTAGCAAGCGCAGTAACAAATTTTGTGGAACTGGCAATACCCTGGCGTGTATTAATACTATGTGCATTAGCAGGCGCATCTACTTTTTTACGCGCCCAGCCGCCGCCGCCATTGCCATAATAATACAGCTTCCTGTCGTGGTAGATGGCATAACCATAACCTGCCACTTTACCATTCATATAGCTTTCAATGTTCAGGGCAAACTTGATCCCATCTAATTCAGGAACACCTTTATTGCCAGTGCCAGCCAGCGCTCCATCCAGGTTTACTTTTTCATCCAGTATGTTTTCTTTTTTACAACTGGTAGAGAATAATGCCGCACCAGCTACTATGGCAAGTGCAACGGCTTTAAGGTTTTTTGTTTTCATAAAAGTTTTACTATTGGGGGTTTAAAATTGTTTTTTGGTTTGATGGTTCAAATGTAGGGCAGGGTTGCTTTAACAGAAGGGCACGTTTAACGGAAAGCCACTTTCAATTCACGAAATGCCAAAAACACTATAAAAATTAATTTTTAGTTACTATATTACTGATAGGAACCCGTCATTGTTGAAGAAGATTAAATTCCACATTTATTCACGTTTACATCCAAAAAACCTTCACCAATGAGATCACTATTTTTAGTTGCATCCTTAATGCTTGCCCTGAGCTGCAAACGCGAGAAAACTGAAGCGCCCGAAAATATCCAGACAGGAACAGAAAGATCAGATGTGGCTGCCGCAGCTGCCACACCCAAAGAGATCATCATCTGCGATCAAAAGAATGCCCGTATCATTATGGTGGATATTGCCAACGGCAATGCCATCACCTGGGAATGGAAAGCCAACGCGGCTTATGCCATGATCAGTTCAGGCGCCCAGGGCTGGTTCTCCAACCTCAGCGAAGCCAAACTGGTGTACAATGGCAAATACATCCTGGCCACCGCTTCCGGCGGAGGTGTGGCCCTGATCAGTGTTGCCTCTAAAAAGGCCATCTGGTTCGACTATGCAGGAGGGAATACCCACTCTGCAGAGTTGCTGCCCAATGGTAATGTAGTCACCGCATCCTCCACAGGCGGTTACCTCATGATCTTTACAGTAGACTCGTACATCAATGATGCATCCGCACAAACAGGCCAGATCGCTTTCCCCGATGTGCACAACGTAGTATGGGACCATGCACGCCAGCGATTATATGCTGCCGGCCTCAACAAGCTGAGGGTATATTCCTATAATAACAGTTGCGCAGCTCCGAAGCTAACCCTCATCACTACTTACACCATGCCCCAGGGCAATGCTCATGACCTGTTCCCTGTACATGGCAGTACAACAGATCTCTGGCTCACCAATTCAGGGCACATTTACAAGTTCAATGTAACCACCGGCGCATTCACCTTGCAAAAGACCATCAGTTCTGTTAAAACAGTTTCTTCCGGGCCCAGCGGTTATCAAACCATCATAGCCCAGGCAAATAATACAGGAGGAGAAACATGGAGAACGAACAGGATATTGGATATCAACAGTGCAGTAGTATATAGCAACACTGCATTGGGGTTATACAAAGCACGCTGGAAACTGGTGAATACATTCAGCTATCCCGCAGGAGACAGCTTCCACGAATGTACCCACCCATAACATAACCACTATGATTCCATTTTAGGTAATGGTTCATAGGTACGATATTTCGCAAGAAAGATAATGGCCGATGCTGTCTGTAACAACAGGACAGCCGGCCATTCGTACTTTCCGAGTATCATGAACAGTACCACGAATGAAATGATCAATACATAACGCAGATGTATTTCCGCATCCACTTTAGAGAAGTATAATAAACAACGGAACAGCACCAGCAAAGATACCGCCACCGCAAAACAGGTCAGTAATCCGGGCAGGGATGTTTTAGCGTTTATGGTGATCATGACCATCTCCGGTACAAACAGCAAAAAATAGATCCCCATCACCCGCAGGTAATGTTTCCACAAAGGAACCGGCAGTTGCTGTACAAAGTTCAGGTAGCTGTCATCAAAAGAACGGTGATGCAGCATTAGTTGCATATGCAGTAATACACTGAGTATAATACCCAGTTGTAAACCGCGGAGATCAAACTCCATCTGCCCCAGCAGGAAAAAAGTAAGCCAGAGCACACCCGCAGAAAACAGTTTCACACTGAAGATCCGCCGGGGATAATTCGTAAACAGTTCATACAGGAAGAACAATAACGGCGGTTTTGTAAAATGCCGGTTCAGCCAGCGTTGCAGATGTCCTGTAAAGAAAAGCACATCCGGATGGTTCAGTTTCCTTTCATATACCAGCAAAGGCCATATACACATCGCCACATTGAACACCACAATAATAACAGCCGGCAGGTAGAACCCATGTGTAACGGCCACGCCTAAAGCAATGCCTGCATACACCAGCACCGGCATATAAATGGCCATATGCAGTAACAACCAGATACGCCCGCGTGTTGCTTTCGGAATGCTGCCCATGGTAGGATACAGAAAATCATATCCCGGCGTTTGAAATGTTTTGAGGATAAAACCAACACACTTCAAAGCATACAAACCCCATAACAATAACACGATGAGCAGGAAAGTATAACTGCCCAGGAAACCCAGCATCAGGGAAGTATGATAGCTGATGAGGTTCCCCCCATCCACCACACCAAAGAGCAGGTAGAAGAGCACCAGGAAAAATCCCGTGTTCTGAATATAAAAACGTTGGGTAAATATCTTCTGAAGGATCTGAATAGTTGTACGCATACTAGTTGAGCGTAATGTTTTTATGTGCCACTTTAAGCGTACCTGTTAACGTCAATTCTGCCGGATCAATTGGCTGATGGGAAGTAATGCAGAACGTAACGCCCTTTGCACTGTAACTCCGGATCAGGTCATACAGTACCCGCAGGGCCTGTACATCGATCGTGATCAATGGTTCATCCAGTAAGATCAATACAGGATTACCCGTAAAAGCCAGCAGCAGGGATAACTTCTTCAGCATACCGCTGGAATAACTGCTTACCGGGTTATTCACAAACACATCAATGCCCAGCTTTTCACTGATGGCTCGGATCTGCTCCCTGTCCCCACCTTTAGTATTCAGGTACAACTCCAGCAGATCACGCCCTGTGAGAAAAGATGGATACAAAGGTTCTGCCTCCGCATAATTGATGAGCCGGCGGAACTGAACAGGATGCTGGCGACTGCTCACATTTCCGTTCAGAACGATCTCTCCCTTAAAAGGGATCAGGCCCGCCATTACTTTCATGCAGGTAGTTTTCCCTGCGCCATTCTCTCCCTGCAACCAGTAAATACCGGGGATCAGTGCCAGGGAGGCAATATCCAGCACCGGGGTATCCTGGTAACTCTTTTTAACCGCATGAAGGGCAATAACTGTTTCAGACATGGCATAAAAATAGTAAAAAACAAGCGATGTCCTTTTATTGGCAGAAATATTGCAGCCTAAGCAATATGACGATCAGCAATAACAAATGGTGGCAAACAGGGATCATTTACCAGGTATATCCCCGGTCTTTCCAGGACAGTAACGGAGATGGGATCGGTGATCTGAAAGGAGTGCTTCAACGACTGGATCACCTGCAATGGCTGGGCATAGAAGCAATATGGCTCTCCCCCATCTATCCTTCCCCGATGGCAGACTTTGGTTATGATATAAGTGATTATACCGGCATCCATCCCCTCTTCGGCTCCATGGAAGATTTTGATGCACTACTGCAAGCCGCCCATGAAAGAGGCATAAAAATACTGCTGGACTTCGTTCCTAACCATACATCCGATCAACACCCCTGGTTCCTCGAATCACGTTCCTCCCGCACTAATCCAAAGCGCGACTGGTATATATGGAAGGATGCCTGCCAGGATGGTTCCCTGCCAAACAACTGGCTCTGTGTATTTGGAGGGAACGCATGGGAGTGGGATGAAAATACACAGCAATACTACTATCATGCTTTCCTCAAAGAGCAACCGGACCTGAACTGGCGGAATCCCGAAGTGGAAACAGCCATGCTCAATGTAATGCGGTACTGGCTGAAGAAAGGTGTGGATGGATTCAGGGTAGATGTATTATGGTATGTGATAAAAGACAGTCAATTCCGGGATAACCTGCCCAATCCTGATTACGGAGATCACATGCCGGATTTCGAACAACTCTTGCAGACGTATTCTACAGAGCAGCCTGAAGTACATGATATAGCCCGTAAAATGAGGAATGTATTGGAAGAATATGATGACGAAAGAGTATTGATCGCAGAAGTATATCTGCCTTTACAGCAATTGATGGCCTATTATGGCACAGATCAGAAAGAAGCGCATCTGCCCTTCAACTTCCAGCTACTTTCCCTGCCATGGAATGCAAAACAGATCGCCACCGCTATTGAAACATATGAAGCCGCATTACCGGCCACAGGATGGCCCAACTGGGTATTGAGCAATCACGACAGGCCCCGCATTGCCACCCGTGCAGGTTATCAGCAAGCGAAGATCGCGGCGATGCTCCTGCTCACTTTACGCGGCACACCTACCATTTATTATGGTGATGAAATAGGTATGCAGGATGTACTCATCCCATTGGATGAAATACAGGACCCGCAAGGACTAAATATGCCCGGTAAGGATTTGAGCAGAGACCCGTCCCGCACACCCATGCAATGGGATGATACACAACATGCAGGTTTCACAACAGGCAAACCATGGCTCAGGCTCAGCGAAAACTATGCACACATCAATGTGGCTGCTGAAAAAGAAGACCCTCATTCCATCCTGTCCTTATACAGACGGCTGATCCATTTACGCAAAAATGAACCTGCATTGGCAGCTGGTGAGTATACAACCGTACATGCAGATGATCAGATGCTTGCTTTTACAAGAAGCCTGGAAGGCGCTCCTTTATTCCTTATTGTATTGAACTTAACAGCACAGCCCTGCCAGTTCAAACTATTTAATTTCTCTTTGAAAGGAATCGTGGAAATAGCTACTGCTCCGGAAATAGAAGGCAGTATGGTCAGTGATGAAATTCATTTGAATGGAAACGAAGGATTACTGATAAGACTTGCATAATCTTGCTTAAATTTAAAGCTGAATTTAACCGATGATCGATAACGACTTAAAACGCCTTTCCCGCCTCACGGCCATATTGATACAACTACAAACCAAACGCCTGGTCACGGCGACCTCGCTGGCAGAGAAGTTTGAAGTAAGTGTAAGAACGATCTACCGGGATATCAAAGCCTTAGAGCAAGCCGGCGTTCCCATCCTTACAGAAGAAGGAAAAGGATATTCCATTATGGAAGGATACCGCCTCCCGCCTGTGATGTTCACAGAAACGGAAGCCAACGCCCTCATCACTGCAGAACAATTCATCATAAAGGACAAAGACGCCTCCTTTGTAAAAGAATACACAGCAGCCATCAACAAGATCAGGTCTGTATTACCACATCATACAAAAGATAAAGTAGACCTGCTTTCTTCCCGTGTTATCTATTGGAATAATTATGAAGAAGTAAAAACGAGTAAATACCTATCCCAGTTACAATTAGCCCTCACCAATTACAACCTCACCAAAATAACTTACCAGATCTCAGAAAACGAAGAACGCACCACCCGAACCATCCAACCCTTCGCGCTCTACAACAGCTCCCAGGAAAACTGGCTGGTCCTCGCCTACTGTGATCTAAGAAAAGACTACCGCGCCTTCCGCCTGGATCGCATCCTCCAACTGGAACTCCTCCCCGAAAAATTCGAACAACACAAAATGACCTTACAAAAGTATTTTGAAGAAGCAAAAGAAAAACATCCTAAGAACACTGGTAATAAGTAGAGCCCCTTAAAATATTAACACCCCTTGCACAAATGTGTAAGGGGGTTTTTTTTTAATTTAATAAAAAAGAAAAAGAACTCTTTCCAAAAAAAGAGGCCCTTTCGCAAAAAAAACTTCTCAAAATAAAAAATATAAAATACCGCCCTTTGTTGCGCGGCAAACGCCTTACAAAAAAAACCTTTCAAAAAGAAACCTTCCCATAAGAAAGAAAAAAAACACCGCCCTTTGCTGCGCGGCAAACGCCTTACAAAAAAGGCCCTTTCAAAAAGAAACCTTCCCATAAGAAAGAAAAAAAAATACCGCCCTTTGCTGCGCGGCAAACACCCTGCTAATGTTTTTGAATCCAATCCAAAACATAATCAGCATCCCCCTTCCACCCCGGTTGCCCCAACACAAAATGATTCCTCCCAGGAAACTCCTTATACTCCACAACAGACCCATTCTGCGGATACCTCTTAAAATTCCGCGCATTCAAATGCGCCGGAATAATATGATCCCAACTCCCGGAGGTAATCAACAAAGGAACATGCGGTTTATCCCAATCCACTTTAGCCGCACTACTCAATCCCCCTCTCGCCACAGTCTTAGATTCAGGAATCGTAAATTGCTCATACGCCGCCTTCTGCTCCTGCAAAGGCTGCCCATTCACAAAAGCATACTGCCAGTCCTTAAAAGACATCAGGTAAGTCTTCTTCATAGAAGTAAACAAACCCAAAGATTTCCACCCACCCTTCAAAAAGGAAAACTCATAAGGAAAAACCCCCAGTGGCGGCACCGGATGAATAGCCACCCCAAGAGCAGCAAGCCCCCTGTTCACCAGTATCTGCGTCATCAACCCTCCCAATGAATGCCCGATAATGATCGGCTTCTCAGGTAATGATTGAGCCACATTCGCATAAGAATCAATCACTTCCGAAAGCGTTAAAGCAGCAAGATCAGTATCGTTCGGCTGCCTGTTCCGAAGCGTAGGCGCATCCCCATCTTTAAATGGCCAGGACGGGGCCAATGTTTTATAACCTTTGCTTTCAAAATACGTTCTCCATTCATCCCAGCAATGATGGGTAACAAATGCGCCGGTCACGAATAAGATAGTTTTAGAAGTTTCCATAATAGTACAGGTTTTGAGGTGACAGATAGGGAATAGACCTATACAAAATACACTATTTTAGCTAATTCATACCGCCAAATCCCCAGTTAAACCAATGTTACTATTGCCACCCCGCTAAGAAGCGCTTACTTGCGCCAATAAATAAAAAATAAAAAGTTTGTTATGCAACAGCGGCACCCCTGGCTGTTAACATTGGTTCTGATGACCTTTGTTTCCAGCACCTTCGCGCAAAAAAGCGCCCCCAATTTTAAAAAACGTTTAGACGAGGCACTCTCGGCCATCAACAAAGTTGATATCGCAAAAGCCAAAGAGATCAAAACAGTAGCAGATGACCAGCTACTGAAAGAAGCCACGGATATCGGCTTAGCCTTTCTGGATGCAGAAACCGCCAGAATGAAAAAGGAAATAGACGACCGAAAAAAAGCATACCTGCCTCCTGCTTCGAGCGGCTCCGCAGGACTGGACAGAGAATTCATGAAACTCATTGCAGATATGCCGGAACCCATTATCAGCCTTCATGCCGCAAAAAAAGCCATGAAAGCAAAACCCGGTGAGGATATCTTTGCCCTTTACATTAAAAAGGTAGAAGCCTACCAGGAGCAGTTAAAAGAAGAGATCCTGAAGAATGCTGCTTCCTTCACCACCATGCCCAACTCCTACAAAGCCAAACAGGACCTGCAGAACAACCCAATGATCCAGCAAATGGGCGGACTGGAAAAACTCCAGAACATGAGCCCCGAAGAAAGACAAGCCCTCGCCAAAAAGATGGCTGAAAAAATGAAACAGAACCCTTCCGCCTATAACGGCCAGGAAAGCGATCCTAAAAAAGCATTCACCCAGAAGATGCTCAAAGATGCCACCTTCGCCGCCAAGTTCAATCACATGACCGTACCGCAGCAACAGGAAGAATATGAACTGTTCAAAAAAGAAAATGGTTTTGTGGACAACGAACCAAAAAAAACCAGCAATGCAGCGCTGACTATTACGATAGATCAGAAGATAACAGGCATCTTCAATCATCGCCAGGAATTAAGTCAGACAGTAGCCCCATTACAGACTAAAACAGAAGAACATTTCGCAGCACTGTATAAGAACCTGGATGAACAACTGGATGCACAGGTGAAAGCATTACCCGTTGTAGAACATGGAGAAGCCGGCAGTGGAAAAGATACCCGCCCTCTGGATATTGCTTATAACATTGTACTCTACCCCATAAAAGTACAGGAAGCCATGGCTAACAAAAACATATGGGCCAGCCAACTGTCTGCCATAAAAGTAACGATAGCAGAATACGATGAATTCCTCGGTGCTTACTGGGGTAAAAATAAAACCACAGACCAGCTGATGGCACAAAGGAATCAAACCCCTCCGGCTATCTTATCCGGTATCTGTAATGAAGTGATCCAGCTCACCAAACTGGCAAAAGCTTTCACCAATATGAGCGCATCCGCCCAACGGGCTTATGATGAAAAGGTGTTACAGTTCTTTGAGTAATAACATTCAGGCAGCAGCCCTGCTGCCTGAACTATTTCAACAGCCGAATCTTACGTTTCAAGGTCAAAATCCTGCAACTCAAGAAAAATTCTCATGCCCCCAGGCCCCATCTCCTCATTTTTGTATTCAAAAAGCCAATGTTAATTATAGCGATCATACTAGCCCTGAGAAAGCTACTGAATACAAAAAAATTATAGGAGATGGAATTGCGAAGTTACCTCATCTATGGCAGCATCCATTATGCCATCCATGCCTGAAACCCGCCCTTTAAGTTCATGAAACCCTTATGGCGCAATCACCATCTGCATCATTACAAAAGTGAAGAAAGAGGATTTGGCGTAAGTACTTCTCTATGGGACAGGATGTTCGGGACTTTCTTTGATTAAAGGGTATACTACCAAAATAAAATAAAAAAAGCCCTCCAAAAGGAGGGCTTCCTGGCTAACCAGCCAACAACCATAGTATTACTTTAACTCTTTAAACAAAGACACCGACCCATCCATCGCCACCTTCAACACCTCCGTTTTGTTATCTTTCCGTACTTCAATAAAATACATATCCTCATCATCAAACTGTGTCCCGTACAGCAACATATCTGTATCATTGGCCTCGTTGTCATCAAAGAGCAGCACAGGCCCATCCGCGTAATGCTGATAATGTTTAGCTATATATTTCTGCGCACTGGCCGGCAGATCACTAAATTCCCGATGAGAAGTAGTACCTACCAACGAGGATGTATTATCATAATAAGCAGTTATCTGCTTCCCATCCGTTCCCGTAAAAGTAGCCTCATCATAAAAACCGGACCTCGTCCATTGTACATCCGGCATGTTCCCAAAATCTACCCCAAACGCTCCCTTGGACTGATAACTGACATCCTTCCCTTCCAGTGCCCTCAAAGCAACCCGATGCGCATGTTTTTCCTTTCGGGTTTCTTTCTTGTCTTTTCCAACAATGGCTAATGCAGATTGTGCATACATAGTCCCCGCCGCCATCACGATGGCCACTAACAATACTAACTTTTTCATTACCTGTTTTTTTTTAAAACTGTTAAAAAAGAGCACCGTCAAACCTAACATGATCAACAGGGGTATTAAGCTATAAGTTTAGAAGGATTTGTTAAATTTAACACCTGATCAGGATCCTTATCCGCAAGATTCGGGTTTACCCGGTTAGAAACGAGCCCTATCTTTGCAGGATGATACTCCATACACAAGTGGGAAATAAACTGGGCGAACTTATCCGTAAAGGAGAGATAAGTCTTGCCGGTTATAAGAAAGGCAAAATATATGGCCTGCTCACCTGTTCTTCCGGCAAACGGATGAAGATGGAAAACCGTGTATTCTTTAAAGATGAAGCAGAAGCCCTGGCCGAAGGATACAGGCCCTGCGGCCACTGCCTGCCCGAAAAATATAAACAATGGAAAACCTGATACCTGTTGATGGAGAAGTCTATTTCTACCCGGCATTATTCAGCCCGGAAGAAAGTGATCAGCTCTGCACCGCATTGATAGAAAACATCGCATGGAAACAGGAACCCATATTCATCATGGGCAAAGAGATCATGCAACCCCGCCTCACCGCATGGTACGGCGATGCAGATAAAGCCTACAGCTATACCGGCATCACCATGACACCACATACCTGGACACCGGAATTACGCTTCATAAAAGAAAAGATAGAAAACATCTCCGGGCATACATTTACAAGCGTATTATTGAATTATTACCGGGATGGAAAAGATAGCATGGGCTGGCACAGAGATAATGAAAAAGAACTGGGCAACAATCCTGTTATTGGTTCCGTAAGCTTTGGCGCTTCACGGTTTTTCCATTTAAAACATCGGGTGGATAAAACCCTCAAAGCAAAAATACTATTAACACACGGCAGTTTTCTGTTAATGAAAGGAGCCACACAGCATCATTGGTATCACAGTATTCCCAAAGAGCTAAAGGTGGCAGAGGGAAGGGTTAATTTGACTTTTAGAACGATTATTTAGCAAGCCTCCTATACCCCAATTCCGCGCCCCCACTCACCGGCATAATATGCCCCGTAATAAATCGCGCCTTATCAGACAACAGGAACACACAAACATCTGCAATCACATCCGCCTCCGGGCAATACCCCAGCAAATGGATATTATTCAGATAATCCACCCCTGCTGCATCATTAGGCTGCTCCTTACTCCATTGCCGTAACATCGGCGTCCACACACCCGCAGGTGCAACAGCATTCACCCTGATCTGGTACACTGCATAATCAATGGCCATAGATTTCGTCAACGCATTCATCGCCCCCTTCGTTGCAGCATACGCCGCATGATTATCCTGCCCGATAGATCCCACCAGGCTGCTGGTATTAAGGATACAACCCTTCGTAAGCTTCAGGGCCTCTATCCCAAATCGACAAGTAAGGAAAACGCTTTTCAGGTTAGTGTCAAACACCTTCTCCCATTCCTGCTCCGTAGTTTCATGTAATGGTTTGGACGGATCTGCGATCCCTGCATTATTGTGAATAGCATCTATCCTCCCAAAACGGTCAAGCGTTTTTTGTATCGCACTTTGTACATCCGTTCCCCTTGTAACGTCACATAAAACACCCAGGTGATCCGGGCCTAATGTTGCCATTGTAGCTTCCAGGGAAAGCTGATCATTCGTCACCACTACCACTTTGGCACCCGCTTCCGCATATTTTACTGCACATTCATACCCAATGCCCATAGAGCCACCGGTGAGGAATATGACCTTATCTTTTAACGCTTGCATACATCTTCTTTAATCAGCATGAAATACTTCTTCCATGTTTGTCCATGTTTCCCCTTTTGCAGCCGACTCCGGCAATGGCTGCTGGCAGGGCGCCGTTTCTTTCCACCATCTTTGTGTTAAGGTATCCGCCGCCATCTTCTTCATATCCGCATCAAAATCCTTCCCTGTATATTCAAAATAACTGAACAGGAAATACTGCTCTTCTATCTTTTGCAGATAGATAGAATAGTTCCGGATGTTACATTCCTTTATCTTCTTCAACACACCCGGCCAGGCATTGGCATGCAATTCCTTGTAATAGCCCAGCTTCTCCGGTTTTAAACCGGTAACGGAACCATAACGTTGCACCTTACCAGGCCCGCAGGCAGATAATACAAGTAACAGCAGCAGTATGAATTGTCGCATTTTCTTTATTTGAATAGTATGTATAAAACGATCATGATCCCCAGCAGGCAGGCTGATAGTACTTTATAATTAGCCAGTCCCTTCCATCCCTGATGTTTCAAAGGTTCCAATGGAGATTTCCAATACAACTGCGCACTTTCCGCTGTATGCTGCACCGGATAAATATAAGAGAACACCACCTGCACCAGCACACAACAGCAGAACAGGTAAAAGGCCATCAGCATAAAAGGGATCTGCCCTAATAGAGAAGCCGGATAAGTTTTGGTGAAAATAAATACACCTACCCCCAAAGCAGAACCGATCCACAAAGTGTATTTAGACGCCGCAGCAGATGCCTTCTTCCAGAAAATCCCCAATACAAACACACAGGTAATAGGCGGCGCAATGTGTGCGATGATATCATTCAATCCCACAAAAATACTTTCGTAACTATTCAGCAAAGGCAACAGGAATAAGGAAACGACCAATGCCCCTCCCGCTACCAGCCGCCCCATCCTTACCAGCTTTTTATCCGCCACACCGGGATGATACCGCTGGTAAAAATCATACGTGACAATAGTAGATACTGCATTCAGGGCACCAGACACCTGGCTCATCAAACCTGATAATAATGCAGCTACCAATACACCGATCAATCCGCTGGGCAATAATTGCGTGATCATTAAAGTATAAATACCCTTGCTCTCTACCACCGTTTTACCATCTACAACGGAAGTGATACTGCTCACATCCAGCAATCCTGCTTTAGATAAAGTATAGGCCAGTAAACCCGGCAACACAAAAATAAATACCGGTAATATTTTAAGGAAACCACAGAACAACGCACCAGCCCTTGCATGATCTTCATCTTTTGCGCCAAGTAATCGTTGCACGATGGTCTGGTCCGCACACCAATACCAGATGCCTATTACGGGATAACCCAGGAAAACAGCATACCAGGGCATGCCACTGCTATCGCCATGCGGTTTGAGCATAGATAATTTCTCCAGCTCTCCGCCACTTTGCAATACAGCTTTCATCTCAT
Organism: Chitinophaga sp. SYP-B3965; assembly: GCF_009647655.1. Classification (GTDB taxonomy): domain Bacteria; phylum Bacteroidota; class Bacteroidia; order Chitinophagales; family Chitinophagaceae; genus Chitinophaga. The sequence goes on from NZ_WJFD01000001.1 coordinate 2,941,779, forward strand.
GCCATCCACCCATCCTGTAATACGCAGCAATACTGATGATCACAGCGCCACCCAGTAATACCACTGTTTGTATGGATTCTGTGATCACCACAGCCCGCAGCCCACCTACGATGGTATATACCGCCGTAATAAGCGAGATGATGATCACACTCAGGTACATGTTCATACCAAAAAGTGTTTTCAGCACAATGCCACCAGCCAGCATAGAAAATGCAATATGTACAATGATGGCAGACACAACAGAAACACCCGCCAGCCAATCCCGCGAAGCTTTATCATACCGCTTCTCCAGGAAGTCCGGCAAAGTAGATACGCCGGACTTGATATAAAAAGGAACAAATAATAAAGCAAGGGTGATCAGCACAAATACCGCCATCCATTCAAAATTGCCGTTCAGCAATCCTGAATCAAACCCGCTTTGTGCAAGGCTTACAAGATGCACCGTAGAGATATTGGTAGCAAACAAAGCCAACCCGATGGATGGCCATGTTAAACGTTTCCCCGCCAGGAAATATTCATTGGCGCCTTTATTAAAATTCCCGGCACCTGCCCATAACCCGATGAACAGGATGGCCAGAATGTAAATGCCTGCAATGGTAAGATCAAGATGACTTATCATATTTACTTTTTCAGATCGCAGCTGCTGCCAGCTTCCATGGGAGTGATATATCTACCATCCCTGATGTTCACCGGGTGTACAAAATGCTGCTGTAGATGTGGAATATGTTCTAAAAACAATGCTTCATGTCCTATGGCCATATGGTTGAACAACACCAGGTGCTGATGTAACTGCCCCATGTCTCCCACATGCGGTACTACCGGAATACCGAATTTGCGGCACAATAAACTGATGGTGATGAATTCACTCACCCCACCTACTCTCACAGCATCCACCTGAATGAAACCAGCGCTGCCAGTTTGCAGGTAGTTCTTAAAAATGATCCTGTTAGGTACGTGTTCTCCAAGCGCCAGTTTAACAGGTGCAATGTGATCTGCCAATACTTTATGTGCCAGTACATCATCCGGATGGGTAGGTTCTTCTATCCAGTAGGGGTTCATAGACTGTAATACTTTACAGATCTTCATCGCCTGTGGCAAAGTCCATTGCTGGTTAGCATCCAGCATGATCTTCACATCATCGCCTGCTGCTTCCCTTACAATATGCGCACGCCTGATATCCCGTTCCGCATCTGCCGATCCTACTTTTAACTTCATGGCAGAAAAACCGTTCTGCACTGCTTTCTTTGCATTCTCCCGTACTTCCTCATCAGAATAATTAAACCAGCCTACAGAAGTATCATATCCCGGGTAACCGGTTGTAATGATCTGTTCCCTGTCTGCCATACTGCTGCGATTGCTTTTCAGTAATTGCAGGGCTTCTTCCCGCGTTAGTTCATCTTCGAGATAAGAAAGGTCCAGTGTGTTGATGATAGCTTCCGCAGGAAGGCTCGTCAATAATTTCCACAAAGGCAGGCCACGCTTTTTAGCCCAAAGATCAAAACAGGCATTGGTTACAGCAGCCAGTCCCAGATGCACTACCCCTTTGTGAGGGCCCAGCCATCTGAACTGCTGTTCATTAGATAACTGGCGGAAGATGTTCCCAAAGTCCGCCATGATCTCTTCAATATCCCTGCCTTCCAATTGCGCCGCATAGAACTGCGCAGCTTTACAAACCAGGTCGTTTCCTTCTCCCAGTGTAAAAGCAAAACCTGTTCCCACGTTTCCCTTGTCATCCATTAGCTCCGTTACCGCATAAGAGTAAACAGGGTCCCGGTGTATGGCATCGCTACCCGCACCTTTACTGAGCGGAAAGCGCCTATCACTAACAGCAATCCTTTTTATCATAAGGCTAAGATATCCCTAAAACCCAAACCCTGAAATAGAGTATGCTACAACCTTAATGGACTATCCACCTGCACTTTGGCTTCTGAGGTATTTTGGTTACTTTTAGGCAGAACAGTGTACCATATAGACTTTCACCCGCATGAACACAGTCATTCAAAAAAGAAGAGATGGATTTGAAGGGCAAAAGCTGATCAGCCTGCCGGACATCATCCATAAGAACAACTCACCTGTTACACAGGTATACATCACACACATCGGGTATTTTCCCAAAGCGGCCTATCATTTCCGGGAACGCAGGAAAGGCTGTGCAGATAATATCCTCATTTATTGCCTCAGGGGAAAAGGCTGGTATATCATAGGCAACAAACAATATCATGTTGGCCCCGGCCAGTTCATCCAGATCCCCGCTACTTCACAGTATATGCGTTATGGTGCAGATGCAGAGGATCCTTGGACCATCTATTGGGTACATTACAGTGGCAAGGATATGCAAACATTCAACGCCTCCCTGAAGATCACGGAGAAAGACGGCCCCAGGGACATCGCCTTTAATGAGAAGTCCATTAAGATCTGGGAAGACATGTACCAGAGCCTCGAAATGGGCTATAGCAAGGATAACCTGATGAATGCCAATTTCTGCCTGCATTATTTCCTGGCTACTTTCCTCTATCCTGAAAAACACATGGAACAGCAAAGTGGCAAGGAACCGGACCTAGTTACAGAAACCATCCTGTTCATGCGCAATAACCTGGAATTGAAAGCGTCTGTAGAAGAACTCGCAGCACGCCACCAGTTATCCACTTCCCACTTTTCCAATCTCTTTAAAAAAGCAACCGGCATGTCTCCCATCGATTATTTCATTCATCTGAAACTACAGAAGGCCTGCCAGTTACTCTATGATGCATCTATTAAGATCAAGGATATCGCCAAATCAATTGGGTATGATGATCCCTATTATTTTTCCCGCCTGTTCAAAAAGCTCATGGATATGTCTCCGGAACAATACAGGGTATTACGGAAGAAGAAAGTTTAACGTCTTTCATTATACTGCAATGGCCGGTGAACGGCGGAAAGTGTCAAACTTAATGCGCACTTCTTCTCCATACACCCGGTTAAAGCATGCACCTTGATGCGGGAAGTATTGATACCTTCTGCAATAGCATGCCACTTGTTATCCGCGAAATATTCTAAAGTATAAGCCGATACATTCGCCCTGTTCTCTGTGATCACGATCGTTTTAAAACCTGTTTCTTTCGTCATCCCGGTTAGGCGCCACATTCAGAATGAAATTTGCACCTTATTGTTTTACTACCCAAAACTCAGCACGGCGGTTTTGCTGGTGCTCTTCTTCAGTGCAATCAACATTATCGCCACATTTATTCAAAAGACGGGTCTCCCCATAACCGATCGGGTTCAGACGGCCACGATCGATGTCCTTTGAAACCAGGTAATCTACAATAGATCCGGCTCGCTTCTGCGATAGCTTCATGTTGTATTCATCATTACCACGGCTATCTGTAAATGAAGCAACAACGATGTAAACGTCGGGATGCGTTTTTAGAAAAGCCGCAAGTTGGTCCAAGGAAGGGTTATCCTGGTCTCTGACACTCCAGTCTTTATATTCATAGTGGATATTGAGTCTGAAAGAACGATTTACTTCAACTTTTATGAGGTTTGCCGGTGAACTGGTACCATCTTCACTGACCTGCATCCATCCAACGGCTTTTCCGCGCTCCAATACATTCAACGCATAAGAATTTTGCTTCTCAAGGGTGAAATTGAATTTACCGTCTGCAGCGGTTACTGTTTTTAAAGATGTACCTTTCACTGCTACATCTGCACTGGAAATTGGGTCCCCCATTACATCAACAACTTTACTCAAGTACAAATATTTGTTCATTGGCGGAGTGTACGCACGGTAGATATCATCACTTCCTGCCCCTCCATACCGGTTTGAAGTAAAATAGGCAACACCCACTGTATCTACAACAATGTAATTAAAGTCGTCCTGTGGAGAATTGACCGGAAATCCAAGATTGTATATACCATCGTTTTGAAGACGGAAAATATCCAACCCTCCGATCCCGATATGCCCATCACTGGCAAAATACAGAACACTATCGCTCGTCATATATGGAGTTCTTTCATTAGCTGGTGTATTGATCACCTTCATATTGACCGGGGGGCCCCAGGACCCGTTCGAAAGTCTGGAGCTGTAATAGATGTCCATCCCGCCTGCCCCCTGAGGGAAATTTGCACTAAAGTATAAGGTGCCGCCATCGAGGCTTACAAAAGGGTCGGTTACGTCACACCCGGGATCATTGAAAGGCACTGCAGCGGGGGAAGACCACTTGCCGGAAGAGTCCACTTCGCTGTAGTAGATCCCTGTACGCACAATAATTTTCTTCGCTGTACTTTTGGGATTTTTTTCTGATACAGGGGTGAAAGCAAAATACACCTGCCGGCCATGGGCGCTGAAAGAGCAAGGGCCAATGTGATAGGCCTCTGCATGAAAATTTTGTGGATCAATCGTTGAAAAGCCCCGGACAGTGGTATCGTAGACAACACTGGCGTATAAACGCTGGTAGCCGTTACCGGTCCATGGAAAACGTTGGTGGTCAGGCATTTCGGACAAATCGAACTTCAGAAATTGCTTTCTGTTAGTTCTTTTTTCGATGGTCAATCGATCAGAAACAAAAACGAGACCGCTATCGTATGGCATTATGCCCCACTCGGTTGCCGGAGAATTGAATTTTAGCATATTTGTGATCTCCGTGCCAGTGGGGCTCGACATCCACCACCTGGCTGAATCACAGGATGCTATCCATGCTTCTACCTGTGGCCGGTTTGCCAGATTATCGGCTTCCGCGTACGCTGTGTACTGCTGCCTGGCCTCGGTGAACTTGCCATTGTTGTGAAGCGCTCTGGCATAATACAGTCGGTTCCGGGCTTTGCTTTCCTGTAAGGTAATGGCAATTTCATACCAATGCTCCGCCTGTTGATAATCATTGTTTAGCCTGTAGCAATCTGCCAGATGTTCTGCTGCATGTAGTGTAATTTTTGACTGATAAGCTTTTTGATACAAAGGTATTGCGTCTGCGTATCGGAACTGATCATAAAATTCATCTGCTTTCTTTAGAATATATTGACCATATCCCTGCACACCAACAAATAAGAAGAAAAGAACGATACTATAAAATCTTGTCATTTTTGAATCATTTAAAACACCCTTGGTGAAGTCACTACAACATCCTTTTTTTTGAACATGTACCCTATAGATATCTCGTGTGTTGAGCCGCTATAGCCTTCCAATGGCCCAACGGAAATATCATAGGCATACCCCACTCGAAGGCCTTCGATCGGGAAAAGTTCAATGGCTGCCACTATAGCGTTACGAAAAGTGAGTGCCGGTTGGAAGTAATCTTTTTTGTAAAGCTTAACCCCCGTACGGTATGAACCACCCACCCATATCAGGTCTCTGAATAGCAGGAACAGGGTAAGGTCCAGTGAAGTAGGGCCTGCCAGATCGTCCTTCAGCAGAAAGGAGGGTTTAAGCTGCATTTGTTCGTTTAGTGGCAGGAGCATACCTGCCGTTAGATAGCTATGTAACTTTGACTGCGGCAGAAAGAAACGGTCCATGTCTATGTACTGGGTAATCAGGTTGTCTACAGACGCACCCACGTAAAAACGATCATCAGAATAATAAATTCCTGCACGGGCATCAGGAACAATTTTGGTACGCAGCCCGGTTGGCATACCTGGCTCTGGTTCAACCGTCTCCAGCTTGGACCCGTCCAGCCCCAGCTGCACAATGCCTATACTCAGCCCAAGGGCCAATCTGCCGCTGCCATCTGCATTCGTCCGGATGCGGTAAGCGTAACTGGCGTACCCACCAAGATTGCGCTGTGCGCCCATTTTGTCTCCTGCCAGCTGAAATGCAAGCCCAACATTGCCATCGTTGGCAATGGCATCTATTGCAACGGAAAAACTTTGGGGAGCCCCGGGGAAGCCAGTCCACTGTGACCTGTAGAAAGCATGTAAATTGAGTTGCTCTTTGTACCCCGCATATGCCGGGTTAATGTAGATGCCATTGAACATATATTGGCTGTATTGGGTGCTTTGCTGCCCACTTGCAGCAAAGCATAATCCCAGCAACCATCCTGTCAGTATTCGCTTTTTCATGGTTTTATGTTATGGGTTTAAGGTCTTGATCAGCGTAACGTATCCTTTTATGATTTCCCACTGATTGCTATTATCCCGCTTGCCGCGCAACACATAATAGTAGGTGCCTTCATGCAGGCCTGTAGCCTTCCAAGTATTTTGATAGTTTTTCTGCCGGAACACTTCGTTCCCCCACCGGTTTACGATTATCAATTCGTTTTCGATGTACTGGTTCAATCCAACGATCACGAACTGGTCGTTACGCCCATCACCGTTGGGCGTGAATAATGTGGGTATTTTGATATTGTTGAAGCTGATAGTTATAGTTACCGTAGCTGTATTTGTATAGAACCCGGATGCATCCTTTACCCGATAAGTAAAGCTGTCTCCACCTGTATATCCTACCGCAGGTGTATAGGTAACCGTGCCGTTGTTATGGATGGTTACGAGCCCTTGCACCGGCCGTGTTACGATCGCAATAGACTGCAGATCAAAGGTGGAGTTGACCGGATCGTCGTTCAGCAATACATTGATCGTTACCGGTGTATTAGCGTTGGTAGTAACAGCATCGTCATGAGCTACAGGATTGTTCGGTACGGGTGTAACCGTAGGAGTATTGTTGCCGGCAGCGGTACCTGAGATATCAGTTACACTTACACCTGCAATTGTCCGGGCATTGACCGATGCGGAGTTGGTCACTGTGCCAACCGTTCTGTCAGCCGCGGTGACCGTATAAACCTCTGTAGCCGTAAGCATTCCGCCTGGCGGCAATCCACCGGGTGCATCCAGCGCTTTACCCGTAATACCGAGCTTAACATCACTGTAAGTAATATTGCTCAACGTTACGCTACCGGTGTTGGTAACGGCAAATGTGTAGGTGATGATATTACCACTGAACACTCCTGTTTTTACCAGCGTCAGCGATGCAGTGGTCGAAAGGGTCGTCACTGTTGGATCGTCATTCATTGCTGAGGTGCCGGAAACATCTGTGACGGTTATTCCCGTTGGTGTATTCGCCGAAACGGTTGCAGAATTGGTAACAGATCCCATATCCCTGTCTGCCTGGGTAATGGGATACTCATATGTTTCGGTATGTGCAACGCCTGGCGCGAGGTTACTGCCAGGTGTTCTGTTCAGACCGATTTTGGCATCAAGCAGCAAAATAGAATTGAGATTTACGTTACCGGTATTCGTGATGATGAATGAGTAGCTGATGTGATTTCCATCACTGGCAAGCACGCCGGTTTTAACCACGTTTACAGTGGCGGCCGGTGTGATAATGCTGGTGGCAGAATCATTGATCGCAGGCGTGTTAGGATCATCTGATTGCGGGAGCACGATCGAGTTACCTTTGGGATCTGTGGCGGTTGCACTTGCCATGTTCCGGTAAATGCCCCTGTCAGCGTTTGTTTGAGTAACAGTATGCGTTGCGGTGATCGTAGCACTGTTGCCTGGTTCCAGCGTTGGTATGGTTGCCGGTACAATAGAACCTGCGTCAGCTCCTGCATCGGCGATATTAATGGCTGTGAGTGTAACGTTGCCGCTATTTTTCACGACTATAGTATAGTTGATGACATCTCCCGCCTTTGTAACTGCGTTGTCTGCAGTCTTTGTAAGTGTTATGGTCCCGGCAGGTTGCAGGGTCACCACGGTGGGATCGTCATTTTCTTCGCCGGTTCCGGATAGGTCAGTGATATTGGAACCACTTGCCGGAGTAGCGGTTACAGCAGCACTATTGGAGAACGAGGCAGCATCCACGTCGGCCTGTGTAAGCACGTGGGAGGCAGAGAGGGTGGTTACCTGTCCAGGGAACAATATAGCCACGGGACTGCCACTGACAACGGCCTTTGGATCCGTTACCACCAGGTTATACAGCGTTACATTGCCGGTATTTCTCAAGATCAGGGTATAGTTAATAACTTCCCCGGCTGTGGGATTCACCGGTGCCGCTGTTTTGACCAGTGTAACTGATGATCTGGCAGTAATGATGGTTACGGTTGGGATATCATCGGACACCGTCTGGCCCGAAATATCGCTGACCCCTGCCTCGTCCTGTGCTCTGGCATCCACAATGGCGCTGTTTATCACGCTGCCGAGATCTGCTTCCTGCTGGGTGACGGTGTGAGCCGCATTTACAGTTGCAGATTCGCCGGGCACGATGCTGGCTGTAATGCCGGGCACGATGCTGCCTGCATCTGCTCCCGGATCAATGACGGTAACATCTGTTAAGATGGAAGATCCGGTATTTGTGATCACCAGGTCATACCTGATGACGTCTCCCGCTTTTACTACAGTGTTGGTGGCCGTTTTTACAAGCGCAACAGAGGCCCGGAAAACGGCGGTTGTAACACTGGAAGAGGCCACTACAGCAGTGCTTTCAGCTGGTGTTGCTGTTACTGTATTGACAATGTTACCATCAAAGCTGGTGGGTATGAGGCCTGTAATGCGGATGTTGACGGAGTTGCCGCTGCCTGCCGGGATACCGGCAGTGATAGCAACGTTGCCCGTTCCGCTGGAAGCCGATATGGTCGCAGAGCCCAGGGCCTCGGCGTTCCATTTGACGTCTGTAAACACAGCCGGCATGATATCACTGACAGACAGGTTTTGCGCATCACCGTTTCCGGTGTTGGCCACTTCAATGAGGTAAGTTATAGTGTTGCCGGATCGCAAGGCTTCAGGTGCCGATTTAGTGATAGTAATCACTGGTACTCTGTTAACGGTTGTGACTACCGGGGTTGAGGGCACTGCTATATTGGTTTCTGCGGGCAGAACAGTAGCAGTGTTTGTGATATCGCCCTGGTAAGAAGGTGCTATTACGCCGGTTATATTGATGATAATCCTGTCGGCGGCATTGGCTGGAATGTTAGCGGTCACTGCCACATTGCTGCCGATGCCGTCACTACCTGAGAGAATAACGGCATTGCCTTCAGCTACGGCCGTCCATTGTGGATTGCTGATCTGCGCTGCCACCATGTCTGTGATAGAAGCATTAAGAGCAGTGCTGGGGCCATTGTTTGTAACCACCACCTGATAGGTGATCATATTGCCAGCGTTGATCTGTGCAGGCCCGCTCTTCGAGATAACAAGGCCAACAGCTGGTGTAATCACGGTAGAAACAGTTTGTTGTTGTTCAGGTATGCCACTTTCAGAAGGAATAGCGGTAGCGGTATTGACAAGTGTGCCCCTGAACAAAGGATCGATGGTACCGATAATGACAACATCTACGAATCCACCAACTGGTACGTTGCAAAGGAGCAGCACATTGTTACCGTTTCCGGTTTGTCCGTTGCTGATCGAAGCGCCGGCCACTGCCGTGGCGGTCCACTGCACGTTGCTGATTTCTGTAGGTACTGCATCAGACAGCCTGGTATCTACTGCATCAGAAGGGCCATCGTTGGAGAGATGAAGCGTATAAGTGATCTGTTCACCACTGGCGGCCGTCGGTGCCGCAGATTTGATCAACTGCAACTGCGGTGTTTTTCTGATCACTGTGATGACCGGCTGGCTGGAAACAGGCTGATGCCCTGGTTCTGCGGGCGTTAACACTGCGATATTGGTCAGGTCCATAGTCGTACTGGAGGCTACTGTGCCGGTTACGGTAATGAGCACCCTGCCGTTTGCCGGGATATTGGCGGTGACTGACAGGTTGTTGCCTGTTCCCGTTGGGTTTGCTGTTACAGTGGCGCCATTTAATATTGTAGTAGACCACGCTGCTTGCTGGATACTGGCCGGTATATTGTCTGTGATCACACTACCGGTGGTGTTGCTCGGGCCCGCATTGGTGGCTTCTATGGTATATGTGATGGGAAGCCCTGCACTCAACGAGGGCATGCCGGATTTTATAATGCTCAGGTTTACCTGTTTGCTGACCACAGTAGTAATCACAGGCGAAAGTACAGGCGGTGCAGCGCCAATGGCCGCCGCCGCCGTATTGTCGATATTGCCGGAGAAATCGGGACTGATAACACCTGAAATAAAGAATGTAATATTACCGCCTGCGGGAATATCCGCCAGGGCAGACAGGTTATTCCCGTTGCCTGTTGCACCCGAACTGATGATCGCACCGTTTGCAGTCGTCGCAGTCCACATCACGCCAGTGATGGCTGCGTTGATGATGTCTGAAATGACTACACCGTAAGCATCGCTGGGACCGCTGTTTGATATATTGATCGTATAAGCAATAGAATTGCCGGCGTTTGCTGAGCCAGGTCCGGATTTCAGCACCGTAACATTGGGCCTGAGCGCAACGCCTGTAGTTATTTCGGAAATGTTATTAGCAGGATTGTAATCAGTAACACCGGCTGGCATTATAACCTCCGCTGAGTTCAGGATATTTGTGTTGGGCAAACCAGACGGAAGTGTTCCATGTATGGTAAGGGTAATGTAATTGCTCTGCCCCGCAGGAATATCGCCTGTTATCAGTATGCTGTTACCCGTGCCGCTGGTCACCCCTGTTATGGTTGCGGTCCCTGTTACAGTTGCGTCCCAGGTTACATTGGAAATGAAGCTGTATACATTGTCTACGATCTGAAGGCCCTGCACACTTACATACCCGTTGTTGAAAACGTTAACCGTATAGATAATATCTTCTCCGGCGGCAAGTGTTTGCGGCCCCGCTTTTACCACCGAAATATCAGTGGACCTGTTCACACTCGTGACCACCGAACTATGTTTGACATTACCCGAGGTAACCTCTGCCGTATTGGTAAAGCTGCTGCCCGCTGTAGGCAGTATGATACCCTGGATGGTCAACAATACAGAGTTGCCACTTCCTGCCGGGATGTCAGCCACTGTGGATATAGCGTTTGTATTACCGGAGGTAGGGGCACCGGCCTGTATGGAGGCGCTGCCATTGGCAATCGCCTGCCAGGAAGTTACCTGCACATCCGCCGGCACATTGTCTACAATTGTTGCGTTCGTGATATCGCCAAGGCCGGTATTTTTTACGGAGATGGTGTAGGTCACATTATCACCAACGTTAGCATTGGCCGGACCTGATTTGGATACAAGGAATGTTGCTTCGTTATCAATGTTGGTAACGACCTGCGATGTGTTATTGGTTAGCTCCGGATCAGTGATGCCGGAAGCAACTGAAACAGATGAGATATTGGTGATAGCAGCACCGGTTGTCAGGCCCGGGTTTAAAATGCCAGTTACCGTTACTTCCACAACGCCTGTCAGCGATGGAATATCAGCAGTAAGCAACACATCACCCGTTCCTGAAGTTTGTGAAATATTGGCGCCGCCGGAAGCGGAAGTCACCCATGTTTGAGAGACTATGCCGGCAGGCATATTATCAATGATAGTTGTGGCGGGAGCGTTACTGGGGCCCTCATTGGTGACACGGAGTGTATAGATCACCTGGTCTCCGGCACGGCCGTCCGAAGGTCCGGATTTTACGATCCTCACATTCGCGGTGCGGGCGATATTGCTTGTTATTGCATCCGATGCGGGACTTGGATCGGTAATACCTGCGGGTGGTGTTGCTTCCGCTGTATTTACCAGTGTAGTTGCCGTCGTGAATGGATCTACCTGCCCAACGATCGTTATGATCACTTTATCAGCACCGCCTGCTTTCAGGCTGGCGGTCAGGTTAACATTACCGGTTCCGCTACCAGTGTTTGCTGTAGCAGTGCCCACAGTTGCTACCGTCCATGTAGCGTTCCGTATTTCAGCAGGAAGGTTGTCAGTAATAACAGCTCCCGTTACATCGCTGGGGCCCTGATTGCCCACAGTCAGCACATAGGTCACGATTTCTCCTGCAGACAGGCTGCCGGGGCCCGTTTTGGACATACGCAGGTCAGACTGAATATTGACGTTTGTCACCGCATTATTAGAGTTAACAACCGGATTGCCGCTTTCCGACGGGGTTACTGTGGCGGCATTGGTTAGGGTCGTATTAGTAAAATCAGCATTGAGCTGACCGGTGATATTTACGACTACCGTATTGGTATTACCCACGGGGATATTGGCTGTTACGGCTATCGAATTTCCTGTGCCGCCAGTGCCCTGGGTTACAAGAGCGCTACCAGTGGAAATTGCCGTCCAGCTTACATTTGAGATATCAGCCGGCACATTATCCTCGATAAGAGCTGCCACGGCGTTACTGGGGCCATTATTTGTGATCGTCAAGGTATAATTAACAGTTTCTCCGGCATTGATCACTGCAGGTGCAGATTTGGAAATGGCAATACCGCTCCTGTTAATAATGGTTGTCTGAACGCTGTTGGAACTTACTGCTACGCCGGTTTCTACTGGTATAGCAATTGCCGTATTGGTCATCGTAGTATTAAGCTGGGCAGAGGGAATAGTGCCAGTTACCGTGATCTGGATACTGTTGGCATTGTCCACCAGTAAATTGCCCGAAACGTTTACATCACCGGTACCGGAGGTTGTTGTGATTAATGAATTTCCGTTAGCAACGGCTGTCCAGCTGACGTTAGTCAGTAATACAGGTATAATATCCGAGATAACAATGTTATCGGCGTTAGAAGGACCGTTGTTGACAGCTTCAATAACATATGTTACTGTTTGTCCTGCATTGGCGGTAGCCGGTCCGGTTTTCAGAAGGCTTACGCTCGGTGACTTTATTACCTGGGTAACTACATCTGCGGATATTTTAGTTGCAGCACCGGGCTCGGCAGGTGTTACTGTGGCGCTATTTACCAGGTTACCGGTAGCAGAAGCGTCCAGTACACCGTTAACTGTGATCACCACCTCACTACTGGTTTCTCCCGGCAGATCAGCAGTAACGCTAATGTTATTGCCAGACCCGGCTGCACCGGCAGTAATGGCCGCTCCTCCATTCGCCATCGCTGTCCATGTTACCTGCTGAATATTTGCAGGCACATTGTCTGTAATAACAGCGGCATTCGCATTGGCAGTGGAAGTGTTGTTGACCCTGATCGTGTAGGTAACAACCTGGCCTGAGTTGATGCTGGCTGGTCCCGTTTTCTGAATGGCTAATACGGGTATCTTGCTAACAGTGGTAGTTACAGCGGATGTAACAGGCACAGTGCCTGCTTCGGCTGGAGTAGCTACTGCCTGGTTTTGCAACGTGCCGTTAAATGCACCGCTCATTTTTCCGGTAATGGTCAGCAATATCTTATTGTCACTGCCTGCGGGGATATTAACTTCCAGTACTAAGTTATTGCCGGCGCCGGTAGAACCGTTGCTTATTGAAGCAGTGCCGCTGGCAATTGCGCTCCATGAAACGCCGCCGATTTCCGGCGGTACCATATCGCTAACGGCCATATTAAGCGCATCTGATTGCCCTATATTGATCACTTCCACCAGGTAGGTGATATTAGCGCCCGCTAACAAGGCTGTGGGGCCGCTTTTAGTAATTGCCACTACCGGTGTACGATTAGCTGTTGTGGTCACGGAAGATTGTGGTGCCGGACTACTGCTCTCCTGTGGCGTTGCAGTAGCCGTATTTGTAATGCCGGCATTCAGTGTGGGATCAACTTTACCGATAATGGTAATAATTACTTTATTCCCTGCGCCGGAGGGAATATTCACCACCGTTTGCAGATTGTAACCGGCACCATTGCCGCCTGATAATATGGTGGCTGCTCCCTGTACAGTACTTGTCCACGATGGATCAATAATGCTGGCAGGGATAGCATCCGCAATAGCGGCGCCAACAGCGTCACTGGGCCCGTTATTCCCTGCTTCGATGGTGTAGGTGATGGTAGATCCGGAAATAATAGTTGAAGGTCCGTTTTTCGATATAGTAAGACCAGAGCGGCTGTTCACATTGGTTGTTACTGTATTGGACAACACTGGTGTAACGCCCGCTTCTGACGGTGTTACCGTGGCCGTGTTACTGACCGGGGTCAGTACGTTCGGGTTTATATTGCCGTTCACATTGATCTGTATCGTACTATTGGCGTTGAAATTTCCCGTTACATTGATAATGTTGCCAGTACCCGTGGCCCCTGCCGTAATAGTGGCCGTGCCATCTGTTACCAGGCTGGTCCAGCTTACATCGCTAAGGGTGGCGGGTATTACGTCTGTAATGGAAGTATTCGTACTATTGGAAGGCCCTGTATTGCGTACAGAGATTATGTAGTTGATATTATTACCTGCAATGGCGGTAGCCGGGCCGGATTTGCTGATCGTAAATACCGGATGACTGCTGATTTGTGTCACCGCATTTGCGCTCACTGGCGTGGTACCGGTTTCCTGGGGCGTGGCAACGGCCGTATTGGTTATACTGCCTATAAAGCCAGGTAGTACGGTACCTGACACATCGATGATCACTTTGTTGGAGGTGCCTGCCGGGATATTGGCTGTAACGTTCACAGCATTGCCGGTACCGGAGGCTCCGCTGGTAATTGCAGCGCTTCCCTGAACCAGCGTGCTCCAGCTGACAGTACTGATACTTGCAGGGACGAGGTCAGCTATTTGTATACCGGTAGCGTTGCTGGGGCCGTTATTGCCAATTTCTATACGGTAATTTACCAGTTCTCCCGCAACAACCGCAGAGGGGCTGGATTTGGAAATAACCACGCCTGATGTGCTGGTGACGCTTGAAGTAATTGAAGAATTGGTGCCCGATCCTTGCGGCTCTGAAGACGCAACAGAAGCTGCATTGGTTATATTGCCAGTAGCGCCGGCGTCCAAAGTACCAGAGATATTAACGGTAATAGTATTGGTTGACCCTGCCGGAATATTGACGTTAACCGCTATGCTATTACCGCTGCCGGTAACCCCGGAAATTATGGAAGCTGCTCCCGCTGCAGTAGCCGTCCACGTTACGCCACTGATGGAAGCTGGTACGGCGTCAATAATAGCTGCATTTATGGCATCACTGCTTCCGGCATTGGCCACTTGCAGTGTGTAAGTAACAGAAGCACCGGCAGTCAGTGATGAAGCACCTGTTTTTGTAATATTCAAAACGGGTTTTGCAATCACAACCGTATTAACTGACGTTGCATTATTGAGGCTGACAGGGTCGGTTATATCGGTAGGCGCCGTTACCGTTGCGCTGTTGGTGAGTGATCCGGTAAGCGAAGGTGCTACCACGCCTGTAATGGTGATGGTTACGATTTCGCCTGCTAACAGCGACAGCCCGGTAAGGTTACCGGTATTACTATCAAAAGTGCCGAAAGTGGTTCCATAGCCGGAAGGCGTGAAACCAGTGGGCAACAGATCGGCTATATTGACCACATCGGCTGGCAATAAGGCGGCCGGCCCGTTATTAACAAGCTGTATAGAATAGGTCATTGCTTCACCAGCTATGGCTGGATCGGGTAAGGCGGTTTTTACAATGCTCAGATCAGCTACACGGTTTACTATGGTGTTGTCTGTTGCGGTATTATTGGAGGGATTGTTGTCCGTTGTGCCAACCGGCTCGCTTACACTCGCTGTGTTGGAAAGGCTACCGGTTACGGTAGCAGCTACATTGCCTGCAATGGTTAATGTAGCTGTTTGTCCTGTTGCCACGGACAGACCTGTCCAGTTACCGTTAGTGGAATTGAAAGTTCCGGCGGAAGGTGTAAATGATGATGATGTGAAACCTGCGGGAAAATTATCCGTGATGTTTATAATGTCTGCTGGCAGAAGTGTAGAAGGGCCGTTGTTAGTCAACGTCAATATATAAGTAAGGGCTGTTCCCGCCTGTACCGGTTTCGGAGAGGCTGTTTTGCTGATACCGAGATCCAGCACCCTTGAAATCGCAGTATTATCTGTTTGGCTATTATTGGTAAGGTTGGGATCGTTCATTGCAACTGGTACCGAAATGGTTGCAGTATTTGTTATAGATCCGGTTGCTGTAGCGGCTACACTCCCTGTAATGGTGAGGCTGGCTGTTTGGCCTGGTGTGAGTGTGAGGCCACTCCAGTTATGAGTAGTGCTGTTAAAAGTACCGACCGAAGCGTTGTAAGAAGACACCGCAAAAGCAGGCGGTAAATTTTCAGCAATGGAAAAAACATCGGTCGTCAATAAATTACTTGGTCCGTTATTCTGGATTGTTATTGTATAAGTGAGCGGTTGCCCTGCAACAGCAGGTTTGGGCGATGCTGTTTTACTGAGCTGTATATCAGCGGACCTTACCGGGATAATATTGTTTACTGTAGCGGTATTATTGGATGGAACGATATCCGCTTCCGTACCAATAACGGTGGTTGTATTTGTGTAATCTGACTGATTGGCGTTAACCTGGGCGGTCAGGTTTAATGTTTGAGAAATGCTGTTACTAAGGTTGCCGACCGTCCATTCGCCGGTTGTACTGTTATAACTGCCTGAAGATGCGCTCACAAAGGTATAACCAGCGGGCAGGAGATCTGTGACTACAACTCCTGTAGCGTCCGTAGGACCATTATTCTTCACCGTAACTGTGAAAACAACATTTTCATCAACTATCGGGTTTGTGTTATCCACAGTTTGGGTTACCTGCAAGTTGGAAGACCGGGTGTAGGTGATCGCTACATCGTCAGTTGACGAAGCGCAGGGAATGTTGGCGATCGTCCAGCGTAAAATAGCTGAACTATTGGCCGGAATGGTCACGGTTGTGTTGAAGATGGAAGGATCGATGATAGTGCCGGTTCCGCTAACTACGGCCCAGCTACCAGAGCCAATTGAGGGAGTGTTGCCCTGCATTGTAAAGATCCCGGAATTATTCTGGGTTATATCCGGCCCGGCAGATGACGCAGTGGGTGGCTGCAAAACGGTAATCGTTACAGGAGTTCCCGGAGAAGAGGTGCATACATTGGAACTAAGTGTAGATATTGTTGTGCGCCTGTATAAAGTGGTGGCAGTAAGCGTTCCGGGTGCATATACTGTGCCTGTTTGCCCGCTGATAATCGTCCATACTAAACCGTTAGGTGAACTTTCCCATCTGTAAGTCAGCGTTCCGGAACCTGTACCATTGGTTGATGATGTTAGGGCCGCTGGCTGTGAACCTGTGCAAATAGACTGACTGGCATCCACAGTACCTGCAGTGGGAATGTTTTGTACGGTAATAATAACTGGCGCTGTTGCCGCTTCGCAACCGACCCCGTTAAGGGTGGATATGAATACACGCCTGATCCGTGTAGTTTGCGTCAGGCTGCCGGGTGCACAAGTGGTCCCGGTCTGACCAGAAATCGTTGTCCAGGTAGTTCCTCCGTCTATAGAATTCTCCCACCGGTAGGAGGAGGTACCTGAACCACCACTACCGGCCGTGGTGGATGTAAGCGTGGCCGCTGTAGCGCCATTACAAATAGTTTGGGCGCTTCCGATTGCACCGGCAACTACGGCAGCTTGCACCGCTACATTAATTTGCGAATAGCCACTTTCGCATGTACCATTGGTTTGGGTAACATAGTATGCGGTAGTGCCGGCGGGTGTAGTAAGCGGCGTTGGTGCGTTAACGGAGGAAACGCCTCCCTGCGACCTGTACCAGAGCAGCGTATTTCCCCCTGTTGCGGTTGCAGTAAGTGGCACTGCAGTACCGTTCAGGCAATAAGTTATGGGAGTTGTTACCGTTGGATTTGCAGATACTACCTGCATAAGATTCGACGCACTATTGTTGCCACGGTTGGGAACCAGTTCTATGTCTACGTTGCTGCTATTCATGTAATAGGCGGTCACTTTATCAGTATAACCTGTAACACCGCCAGGGGCGGTTAATGTATAGGTAATAGCTGAAGTAGCCGCTCCTGAGGCTAATGTACTTATATTAGAATAGGTCACTATTTTATTAGCTCCTGACGTAACCGGCCCTACAACTGTCCAGCCTGGATTACTGTTGGCTGCAAAAGTATAGGTTGCCGGAAATGAATCTATAAGCACTATTTTATTCCCTGCTGCTGTAGTAGCCACAGTACCCATGTTATGTACCGTAGTGGTGAATGTATTCCCGGAAGCAGAAAGGCAAGGCGTATTAGTTGACTTTTGTACGATAATATCAACATTCTCTGCCAGCACAGGCGTAGAAACAACGGCCGTATTATTGTCTATATCAGGATCGCTGATATCGGTAGGTATAATATTGGCGGTGTTGTTTAATACATTACCTATAGGTACTGCAGCCAAAGTGCCGGTTATGGTAATACGGCCCGATGAACTGCCGGCCATATTAAGACTACCTGTGACCTTATTGGAGGTGGGTGATTGTGTAATAGTGGTGCCGGCGGAAAAGCCGCTGTTAGTAACGTTAGTGATGGTGAATCCACTGAGCGGTATTATATTTCCGTTCGCATCTGTAAGACTGTCTGTAAACAGTATATTTGACAAAGCAACAGGGTTATCATTAGCTACGTCTATCTGGTAAGAAACCTGGTTCGCGCTATACGTATCGGGAACACTTCGCAGCACATCCTTGTCGGCCCTTTTGGTGATACGGATATTACCGGGTGTTGTTACCATGATATTCCTGATCTCATGATAGTTAAACCCGTTCCCCGTAGAAGCCGCGAAACCGATTTTCATGAAGCTTGGCGGTATAGAACCCACTGGCGTGAGAAAGGTTAACAGGTCAATAAAGTTGCCGTTGGCCGTCTTTTTCCATCTGACAGTTATACTGTATCGATTGACACCTGACGGTTTTATATCGATCTGCACACGCCGGAAGAATTGAGCATCTGTAGGCCGCGTAGAGGTATATGTGTTATAGTCGATCTCATTCTCCGCTCCATCTCCTATAGTGGTGCCAATATTCTGCACCGAGCCGGCCTTAAGGGTTACACCGCCGAGATAGGGGTTAGTTGTAGAGGGATTAGAAGTGGTGGCTCCCCTGATTGAGATGGAATTCGGCCGCAGGTATGGGAAATCTACGTTAGGTCCTATTGGGGCACCGGCTATAAAGTCTACACCACCATTACGCCCTTCGTTTGCGGTTGCAAAGTTGCCAAATTCATCAATGGCCATACCCAGGAAACCACCCGAAAGACCGGGGTCCGTATCATTGTTGGCATAACCTAAAGAGCCTCCATAGGCGCCTAATGTAAAAGTTGAAACGCTTGCGTCGAACAGGAATACAGTAAAACCATCGGCTCCATTGTAACCAGCGTCGTTACTGGGGCGCCATGATTTATACTCAAATTCGATCAGTGCGCCCAGTGAGGAAGGGAATGATTTATTGATATAGGCATACCCTCTTTGGGCGTTACTAGCCGGTGTTAACCGGAGCCATCCCTGATTGACGGGATCGGGAGAGCCAGATGTTAGCTTGGCTGCGTCTCCCATAATGATGGTGCCCTGCGTTGTACTACCCTTAAAGGTTTCCGTGAGCGTAAACTGAGCTTTCAAATTCAGTTGTAAAGTCAAAAGAGAAACGGAGAAGAGGAATAAAACCTTCTTTTGCATGCGAGTTACGATCATGAGTAGAGATACAATTGCATAAATGAATAAGGATACACTTCGCCTTCCCCTCAAGCAGGAAAGGACGTCAGATTTTCTATTAAAAAACTTACTTGATCAGTATGTTTTGGCTACTGACATTAATATAATAGGCATACTCCGGCGGTACAAACAATAAAGCTTGCGTACACTGGCAAAATGGTGCATGAAGAAGCTAATTCACATAGCTCTTCCAGCTGCTTGATAATAATTTTAATGTCATCTTAAAATCATTATCAAATACACATTCATGGGTTATTATTAATGAGATTAATCATGCTCCTTGTTGAGGAACAATTGCTGCTCGTGGAGACAAATAGTTTGAAATATCGGGAGATGCTAAGAACGGATATCTCTGGTAAATGCTTAAAAACAACATATCTGAGTCTCAGAAATGAATAAGAGTAGTATGGACTTTTGTTGATTTTCATTATAGAAAATACTAAGTCACATTGAAATCATTTACGGATATGCGTGATATTTTATCTAAAAAGTGAGGTTGTTATAATTCCTTGCTATGGTTTCTCATTCGTGCCAATAGGTATAGTCTGGTTATTCACCAGCAAAGGTACTAAACAAAAAATCACAAAACAAAAAATGAACACTGATTAACAAAAAAAGATCATAACACATTCATTCATCATATGGCAAACAAGTTTGTGCAGATGCAACCTCCAGGATTATAAAAGGCATTAGGCACTAGCTAAATATTTGCGGAGAAGCCTGGTACTATTAAAATTACCTACACGCTTTGCGGATACCAGTATTAATGCAAACATGTTTTCGATTGTCGATTTCCGTCAAAAAGGTTTACGCTGAAATATCCTCCATGTTTAAGCAGTAGTCATAAGTATCCTGGAATGACAATTGAGGAACAAATGGAGCATCAGAGACGTTCCGGAAAAACTGAAAGAGCTTAATGCAAAGCTAAAAAATTTGTTTTTAATAAGGCATACTAAGAAATGATGCTCAGAATGATCAATAAACAGGTTCAGGAGCAGAGACGCTATTACTATTCTATTCTTTGACAAAATAAGTTTAAATCATTGCCGTATTGAACCCGGATTTATAGCAGACTTTTTTCCAGCTACAATAAACAAAAAATAAAAAGTTCCTCACCCTGTTCTACCTGGAACTAATACCAAACAAAATAGCCATTAGAGTTGCCGGTTTTTTATCAATCTAAACAATTTTAATAACCTTCCGAAGGGTTCGATCGAATACTCGCCTGCTCCAGGCGGTATGTGCGCAGGCATCCTTTGCAAACAAAGGCATAATGTTTCCAAACACCCCTTCCTGTAAGTGATATAAATACTATTGGTATCGTTTGCATATAAATGCCAGATATTTATCTTGAAAAATGCCTGGAACAAGATAATTCCACGGCTGTAAAACTTACTGGAAAAACCACATTCTTATCATGAAGACCAAAGGGTTAAAGAAGTGTAATCACTACCCTTTACCTGAAAATACTATTATTTTAAGGTAAAAAAGAGCAATCGATTGTTTTTTTTCAATACATTTGTTTTGAAGGTCTTATCGAGTGACCATGAAATTGCCAAAATCAGTACCAGAAAAGTGATTAAAAACTTCCACTAACTAAAAACAATTTTATTCCACGATGCAACCAAAGAAAAAGACTAACTAAGACAGCTTGAATCATGCAAACGATTGCATTCAATGACGTTAATTTCGTCCTGGCAGGTAGGTAGCACCGCCCGGATTTTATATTTCTTGCCTCACTTTAAATAAAGCGTTATGTCAGATTATTTACACAATTGTCCATCTCCCCGTTGGCTACGTGTCCGGTGGATATATTTGGCCTGGATCCCAGTGGCCTGTTTTTCCACCACAGTATCCGCAAAAGGGACGGCAGCAACTGCCACCTATTTCCAACAAGAAACACGCGAGATCCGTGGCCGCGTAACGGATGAAACTAAAACACCATTGCCTGGTGTTACAGTAGCCGTGAAAGGTACCAAGCAAGGTACCGTTACAGATGCCAGCGGATTTTACGTGCTGAAAGTGGCCGCTTCTTCCGGCGTTCTTGAGTTTACCTTTATTGGTTATGCCAAACAGGAACAGGCTTACTCTGATTACAAAGGAGTAGATGTTCAATTAGGCCTTGATCAGAAAGCACTCGGTGAAGTAGTGGTAGTAGGTTATGGTACACAGAAAAAAGTAAACATGGTAGGTGCCGTTTCTGCAGTTAAAGTAGATGAAGCCATCACCAGCCGTGCTTTGCCAAATGCTTCTTCCGCACTCTCAGGTCTGGTGCCGGGTTTAGCTGTAACACAATCTACCGGTATGGCTGGCCGCAATGGCGCCTCTCTCATGATTCGTGGATTAGGCACTGTAAATAATGCTAATCCACTTGTAGTAGTGGATGGTATGCCGGATGTAGATATCAACCTGATCAACATCAACGACATTGAAAGTATCTCTGTACTGAAAGATGCCACCTCTGCATCTGTATATGGTTCCCGCGCGGCAAATGGTGTGATCCTGATCACCACCAAATCCGGAAAAGGCCTGAAGAAAACACAGCTCAACTTCAACGGATCTTTTGCGTTAACCAAACCTACGAAGGCTTATGATTTCATGGCGGACTATGCGCGTGGGCTCACCATGCACCAACGCCAGAATGCTGTTGGTGCAGCACGTGCCTCATGGGATTTTAAAGATGGTACAATAGATCAGTGGATGGCCATGAGCATGATAGATCCGCTTCGTTACCCTAATACGGACTGGTGGGATGTGATCGTTCGCGACGGGCAATTAAAAAATTACAATGTTTCTGCTACCGGTGGTGGCGAGAACTCCAATTTCTTCATCTCCATTGGAGTAATGGACGAAAAAGGCTTGCAGATCAATAATGATTATTCCCGTTACAATGCGCGCTTTAACTATGATTACAAACTGCGCAAGAACATGAACGTTGGTGTACGCTTCAATGGTAACTGGAGCAAATTTGTGTATGCCCTGGAAGATGGTTTTACGGATGATGCCACTTCCAACACCGCAGGTTTTGACCTGCAATATGCGATAGCAGGTATTACACCCTATGATCCTGTAACTGGCTACTATGGCGGTGTAATGGCCTACAATGAAGATGCGCAGGCATACAATCCATATACAGTATATCAGAATACACTCAACCGTACCAACAGACAGGGCGCTAACAGTACCTTCTACCTTGATTGGTCTCCCATCGAAGGGTTAACTGCACGTATTGATTATTCCCTTAATTACTACAATCAATTCCGCTGGAATGCCAATACGCCTAACAAAGCTTTCAATTTCCAGACCAATACCTTTGGCACCCGCGTTTATGTAGGGGACAATGCCGGCGTAGGCAACTTTACCAATACAGGGTATAAGAGCATGCTGAATGGTAGTCTTAATTACAAGAAAACAATTGCCAAACACCACGAAATAAGTGCCATGGTAGTGTACAGTGAGGAATACTGGTACGACCGTTCCCAGGGATCCAGCCGTAACGACAGGTTCCATCCCACCATGCATGAAATTGATGCGGCACTTACCACTACACAATCAACAGGTGGTAACTCCAGTACAGAAGGGCTCCTCTCTTATATCGGCCGCGTGAACTATACCGCCTTTGACAAATACCTGTTTGAATTCAATGCACGGTATGACGGTTCTTCTAAATTCCTACCAGGCTCACAGTATGGTTTCTTTCCGTCAGTAGCATTAGGATGGCGTTTTACAGAAGAGAATTTTATCAAGCAATACACTGAAAATATCCTCAGCCAGGGTAAATTCCGGATCTCTTATGGCTCACTGGGTAATAACAGTGGCGTTAGCAGATACGAACAACAACCAACGCTGGCTGCTGCTGCCTACATAATAGGTGCAAACATGGACGCCACCAAAGGATTTGTGAACACCAAGCTGGTGAATACTTCCTTAAGCTGGGAAACAAATACCGTGTTAAACATTGGCCTGGACCTGGGATTCCTGGACAACAGGCTCACGGCCGAACTGGATTATTACAACCGTTTAACAACAGGCATGAACAGGCCTTCGGATATGTCTAACCTGATTTCTGGTGGTTATGTGGCGCCAAGGAGGAATATCGGCAACCTGCGCAACAAAGGTGTAGAACTAAACCTTACCTGGTCTGACAAAATTGGTGAAGTAAGATACGGAGTCAACCTGAACGGATCTTATAATAAAACTACGCTGGAGAAATGGAATGAATTCCTGGGCAAAGGTTACACCTTCTTAGATATGCCTTACCACTTCTTGTACACGTTTGAGGACATCGGCATTGCACAAACCTGGGAAGATGTTTACAATGCCACACCACAAGGTGCATCACCCGGAGATATGCTGCGTAAAGATTTAAATGGCGATGGCAGGATCACCGCAGAGGATAAGAAAGCCTATCCAAATATTCAGCGTGACAGGCCTACCACTTTCTATGCTATGAATGCAAATGTTGCCTGGAAAGGTATTGACCTGTCTATCCTCTTCCAGGGCGCTACCGGCCGTAAGGACTATGTAACCAATAACTATAACAACACCAATCCTGCCGGAAAAAGATATGCCTGGACCTGGGATCTTTGGAACAACGCATGGTCACTCGATAACAGGGGCGGTTCATTACCACGCCTGTCAGGGAATGCAAACAGGGAAGAAACTACTTTCTGGCTGGATGATATGACCTATCTCCGTCTGAAAAATATTCAGCTCGGTTATACCCTTCCTGCTGATCTGCTGAAAAGGATCGGCGTAAGGCAATTCCGCATTTTTGGTTCTGCAGAGAACATCATGACCCTTACAAACTATCGCGGTCTGGATCCTGAAGCAACCGGCAACAGGAGTAATGCATACCCCGTGAATAAATCTTATTCCGCAGGTGTTAATGTGGGCTTTTAAAAGTTATAATCATGAAAAGATCAATAAAAATATATCTGATAGGTGCCGTTGCCAGTATGGCAATGTTTACAACCGGCTGCGTCAAAAACCTGCTGGACCAGAAAGCCACTGTAGAACTTCCTTATTCCCAGTTCTGGAAAACAGAGGCAGATGCCACCATGGCACTCATGGGCTGTTATGCTGATGTTCGTTATGTGTTCGACCGGGATTACATGATGGAAGGCCATGGTGAATATACCAGGGTACGCGGAATGGCAGCTCCGGCAACTGAATATCCTGATAATTACAAAACAGGAGATGCTTACCAGGGAAACGCCGGTATTTATGATCCTACCAATTACGGGGACAAATGGGATAAGATGTACCGTTACCTGTATGGTGGCGTGAACCGCTGTAACTATGTGATCGATAATGTGAACAAGATGCTGGAAACTGCCAGTGAAACTTCAAAACCCAGCTTGGAAATAGTGGTGGGAGAAGCAAAACTCCTGCGCGGTTTGTGTTATTTCAAACTGATATCCATGTGGGGGGATGTTCCTTACCTCAGTAAAACGGTATTCGATAACAGTGAGGTAGCCCAGCTTCCACGTCTCCCTATCGGACAGGTGAAAGATTCCATCATGGCAGATCTTACCTATGCATTTGAAAAGCTGCCCACTAAAGCGGTTGAAGTAGGCCGCATGGCCAAACCTGCTGCGCTGGCATTACGTGGTAAAGTGCAACTGTACTGGGCCTCCTGGAATAACTTCGGCTGGCCGGAATTAGCAGGCTTCGTACCCAATGCTGCTACTGCCACTGCTGCCTATACCACAGCAGCAGACGATTTCAGAAAAGTGATCAATGATTATGGCCTGGTACTCTTCAGAGGTGGTGAGCCTGGCAACATTGACGTGCTTGGAAAAGCAGAAATATTACCCAACTATTTTTACCTCTTCATGCCTGTAGCCAATGGTGATGCGGAAAACCTCCTGTACTTTATGCATGGAGGAACAGGTACCGGCCAGGGTGAAGAACTGATGCGTAACCTTGGAACACGTACAGTGGAAAGTTCTCAATTATGGGTACACCCCAGGTATGAAATTGCAGACCGCTACCAATCCATCGTAACAGGTGATTTTGCACCGCTGCTGAAACCAATGATCCCCGGACCCACAGGAGCTGGAAGAACAACGCTTAATTCAGCTATCAACCCTCAAAGTTATGCTAATCGTGATTATAGGATGAAGGCATCCCTCATCTGGGATTACGAAATGAGCATTGGTTTAACCAGCCTGAAATCCACCGGGTACTGGCCGTTCATCTATAAATCAAATAGCGCCCCTGTTGTTATAGACGGTATAAATTATACGACCTCTTTCCCTGATGGCGTTAACTCTGGTTATATCTTCCGCAAGTTCGTAAGGAACTACCCGGGCATAGGCCGCAGTGATGGTAATTTTGCATGGCCGGTGATACGTTTGGCAGATGTGTTCCTCATGTATGCAGAAGCTACCAATGCCGTAAACGGACCACAGGCAGATGCGATTGCATTAGTGAACAAAGTACGTTACAGAGGAAAATTGCCTGCGCTCGCCGCATCAAAAACAGCAGATAAAGCTACCTTCTTTAGTGCTATTGAACAGGAGCGTATTGTTGAACTGATCGGTGAAGGCCAGCGTGGTTTTGACATTCGCAGATGGAGAGCCCTGGAAAGAATTTGGGGACCTCCAGGCAGTGCAGGCGTTTGGAGAATTGACACACAAGGTTTCAACATCACCCGTTACTACCAGAACACACCGGAAAGAACGTATCAGCAGAATTACATTTTCAGGATACCTCCGGGTGAACGTGACCGTAATCCAAACCTCACGCAGAACACACCATGGCTGTAACCCAATCCAAACTTTAAAAAGAGAAAGATGAAAAAATATATTTCAATAACCGTTGTGATGATGCTGATGGCTTTTGCCTGGGTCAGCTGCTCAAAAGATAAACCGGTGGACGATGACGGCCTGCTGATCACTGACCGGGCGGAATGCGTTGTCACCAACTTTGATCTGGTTGGAACAGATTTTCAAACCGTAAGAACAAAATCTCCGGTGATAGATACCACGGCCTGTACGATCAATATAGAAGTGTTCTACGGTACAGACCTGAAGAACCTCTGGCCGCAGTTTAGCCTTTCAACGGATGCCAAACTGGATCCAAAAGTAATCGGTAAAGTAGACTTCTCCGATCTCGCTAATCCGAAACAATATGCCGTTGTTTCAGGAAACCGCAAGATTAGAAAGACCTACAAAATTTTCATTACCGTACAACCATAAATCATTGATCATGTCAGTAAAATATTTCCAACATACTGCGTTACTCTTCTCTTTCATCCTGCTCATGGCAGGTTGCAAGGAAGATAAATACGCACTCCCAGAGCCGAAAGGCATTCTGCAGAACGATGTTATCAAACGTTCACTTGGGCCAAACCTGGTTGGGCGGAACATAGAATTCGCTTATGCTATGGCGCTGCCTGCTTTAAAGGGAAAGATCGTTTCTGCCGAAGTGGAAGCCTCCATTGCAGGTGCTCCTGCTACCTGGCTGGAAAACAAGACCTATTACACCAACAATAGTGGAATAGATATCCCAACATTGATCGGTGCACCTTCCGTAAACACGGGTAATAAAACGGTGGTGACCTTTAATAAGGACACGATGGCTTCTACCTTGCGCTATTATTACTTTCCACCGGAAGAAGCCCGCGGCAAACCTGTAACATTCAAATTCACCGCTAAAAGCAGCGATGGTGAAACAGCTACCTACTCCATGGGGCCTTATAACGTTTCCAAAATGGATATGGCACTGAACCTCGCACCGGTGGATGGTGGTGCCTGTTATATCTCTATTGCGGATACGGCTATTTATACGGCAGCACAGGCAGCTACAAAAGCAGATAAGATAGACCTCGTGTATGTATATCGCCCTGCGCCGTATAACCACAGCTTTGTTTCCCCGGGTGCTAATGCGCAATACCTTCCGGGTATTACTTTACCTGCCGGCGTAAACAAAGTGAGCAAACTGGTGAAAGCCTGGGGCCTCCGTGATCAGCAACTGTCCGACCTGCAATTCGGCATCTTCATTGATGACCTGGACTTCCAGAAACTGGACCTCGGCGATGCATCTGATTTCGCCATCAACATGAAAGCCGAAGCAGGCATATGGGTAGAAACCGCAGACAAAAAGTACAGGGCCTACATCTTCCTGAAGGCTTTGAACAATACTACCAAAACTGCCACTATCTGTATCAAACGTTACGCGATGAACTAACACATAAAAAGGGCTATGGGATTCCATAGCCCTTCTTTATCTTTAGACTGTTATGAAGAAACTATGCACTATTTTATGGCTGTTCGCTACTTTAACAGCCTCCGCACAAAAGACCTTTCTGCTGAAACCATCTGTTCTCAGCGCTAATAAGCAAAAGATAAAAGACGGAGATCCAGCTATGCTGCAAGCCCTCGCAAAACTGAAAGGCGCTGCCGATAAAGCTTTGAAAGATGGCCCTTATTCCGTGGTATACAAAACCAGAACACCGGACAGCGGGGACAAACATGATTACATGAGCGTAGGCCCCTATTGGTGGCCGGATTCCAGCAAACCAGGTGGCGTGCCCTATATCCGGAAAGACGGGCAGATCAACCCGGAACGTTTTGCCATCAACGATGCGGAATTCTACAAATCCCTCTGCCACGATGTTTGCCTCCTGGGCCTTGCCTGGTATTATACCGGAGAGGAACAATACGCAACACATGCAGCCAAACTACTACACACCTGGTACATTGATACCACTACACGCATGAACCCCAACCTGAATTACGGGCAAGCCATTCCCGGCGTTACAAAAGGAAGAGGTATAGGCCTGATAGATACCCGCGCTGTTACGAAACTGATAGATGGCATGCAATTGCTGGCTGATTCCAAGGCATTGCCTAAAAAAGATTATACCGCCATCCAGGAATGGCATAAACAATTCCTGCAATGGATGCGTAACAATCCCATTGGAAAAGATGAAGCAGACGAAGCCAATAACCACGGTACCTGGTATGATGTGCAGGCTGTTTCTATTGCGCTCTTCACACAACAACCTGCGCTCGCCAAAGAGATCATCACTACACAAACACAACAACGTATAGCCAGCCAGCTGAAAGAAGAAGGCAGCCAGCCGCATGAACTGGCCCGCACACTTTCCTGGAACTATTCCTCCATGAACCTCGAAGGATTCTTTGAACTGGCCCTGCTGGCAGAAAATGTACAGATAAACCTCTGGAACTATACCACCGCAGATAATAAAAGCATTAAGAAAGCATTCACCTGGATGTTGCCCTTCGCCAAAGGAGAACAAAAATGGCAGCATGAGCAGATCAAGAAAATGGAGATGAACGGCTACCTGAAAATGGCAGCAGTGGCAACCAAAAAATACTCCGATGTAAATATCACTGGATTGAAACTGCCACAGGATGATATCTTATTACTCACCGGCTGGAACTTTTAGTTATGCGTTATTTACTTGCTATCCTCTGTCTGTTAACTCTATCTGCCCAGGCGCAGGACTCCCTGCTTGGCAGCCTGAAAAAAGAACATCCCCGCCTCCTCTTCAGCAATGCTGATTTTGAGCGGGTGGCCACATTAAAGAACACAGACGAATACGTTAAAACGGCCTGGCTGAAGTTATATACAACAGGGGAAAAGATCCTCGATGAACCCGCTGCAAAATTTGAAATACCAGATGGCAAACGCCTCCTCGCTACCAGCCGTGCTGCCGTAGAAAGGATCTCCACACTGGGACTCTTATATCGTGTAACAAAAGAAAAACGTTTTGCAGAACGCGCATGGAAAGAACTCTCTGCCGCTGCTCAATTCCCCGACTGGAACCCCACGCACTTCCTGGATGTAGGAGAAATGACCTTTGCCTTCGCATTGGGATATGATTGGTTCTATGACTACTGGAATGCTGATCAGAAAAAGATCATCCGTTCTGCTATCATTGAAAAAGGATTAAGCCGCGCCCTGCTGGCGTATGAAAAACTCGCCACCCAAAGTACCGGCTGGTGGCCGGATGTACCGCATAACTGGAACCAGGTATGCAATGGCGGCATTGGTGTGGGCGCATTAGCGATTGCTGATGAAGAGCCCAAACTCGCTACCGTTATTTTGCAGAATGTAATCCAAAAACTCCCGTTGGCCATGAAACATTTTGCACCGGATGGTGCATGGAATGAAGGCCCCGGCTACTGGAATTACGCCACAAGATATAATGTAGCCATTATTACTGCGCTGAACAGTGCATTGGGCAAAGACTTTGGCTTATCAGACATAGAAGGTTTTTCCAAAACAGGCCTATTCCCCCTATACCTGAATAGTCCCATTAATCGTTCTTTCAATTATGCAGATGGAGGTGATGAAGCGATCAAAGGTGCACAGCTCTTCTGGTTCGCTAAAAGATTTAAGCAACCGGAAGCTGCGCAATATCTCTACGCTTTCAAACCTGCCAATGCATTTGCATTGTTATGGTATGATGCCAGCCTGATCAATGTAAAGTCTACGTTGCAAACGGATAGTTATTTCCGCGAAGCAGAAGTAGTAGCACTACGCAGCAAATGGAATGATCCCAATGCTACTTTCGTTTCCTTCAAAGCCGGGGATAACAAAGCCAACCACAGTCATCTCGACTTAGGCAGTTTTATCCTCGATGCACAAGGTGAAAGATGGATCGTAGACCTTGGTGCAGACAATTACAACATCCCCGGTTATTTCAGTACAGCCAAAGGTGGCCAACGCTGGACGTATTATCGTAATCGTGCTGAAGGACATAACACCCTTGTGATCCATCCTTCCAAAGCAGAAGATCAGGACCCAAAAGCTGCCACTGTCATAACAAGTTTTAACAGCGGTGCTGCAGAAGCGAATGCTGTGATGGATCTCTCTCCTGCGTATGGTACTTCTGTTCATCGCGGTATTGCCCTCCTGAAGCAAAAGGACATGGTGGTGATCAGAGATGAGATCAGTAACAAGGAAGCAGAACCGGTTTACTGGTTTGCACATACCAAAGCAACCATCAGACTTTCAGAAAATAAACGATCTGCCACACTGCAGCAAAATGGCAAAAAGATAGTAGTTACCATCATAGCTCCTACCGGCGCAACTTTTACGGCGATGCCCGCAAAACCATTGAAGTCATCACCACAACCCGCTGAGAACAATCCAAACAATGGCATCCAAAAACTCAGTGTGTATTTACCTGCTACTAAAGAAACGAACATCACCATAGTTTTTCATCCGGAAGGAACCGTTGTGGGCGATGCCCTTAACGAGCCGCTCCAAAAATGGAAGAAATAATGAGATCATTTTGCCTGATCATCTGTCTGCTAACAGGCAGCCTTTTAGCGAAAGCACAAAACCTGCTCAGCGGAAAATACCAAAAGCTGGAATTGATCCCGCAAGCCAAATGGACACCTTTCCCCCGTTTGAACGACCGTGCCGGATGGGCAAAAGCAGATCCTGCATCCGGTAAAGCCCTCATCGCAAAAGCAGAAGGTTTCATTAATTATGAATGGCCTGGCGTACCCGCTATCAAATCATTACAGATCGTGCGCAATGGTAATCGCAATGATTATGAAGTGATCAGCTTTAAAAAACGTGAAGTATTAGGCACATTAATCCTGGCAGAAATATATGAGAACAAAGGCCGCTTTATGGACCCGATCGTCAACGGCATCTGGTCTATCTGCGAAGAATCCTTCTGGGGTTCTCCCGCTCACTTGCCCAAAGGACCGGAATACCTGGGCCTGCATGATGTATCAGCCCCATTCGTGGAACTATTCTCTGCAGAAACAGCTACTTTCTTAGCCTGGGCAGATTACTTCCTCGGAGAGAAACTGGATGCAATTTCCCCGCAGATCAGAAAGCGGATCTATAACGAAACCAACCGCCGCATCTTTGAACCATTGATGACCAAACATCATGGCTTCATGAGCAGCAATGCCAACGGCCGCCGCCCGAATAACTGGAATCCCTGGATCTGCTCCAACTGGCTAAATGCTGTGTTGCTGCTGGAAAAAGATGATACCAAACGTTTAGCTGCAGTGACTAAGATATTAGGTGTGCTGGATAATTTCCTGAACCCCTACCCTGCTGATGGCGGATGTGATGAAGGCCCCGGTTACTGGGGTGCTGCCGCAGCTTCCTTATATGATAACATCGCTATGCTGAACCTCGCCAGCAATAATGCCTTCACCTATGTTTACAAGGACGAGAAGTTCCGCAACATGGGTCAGTTCATTTACAAAGCCCAGATCAGTGAAAAATACTTCCTCAACTTTGCAGACGCAGATCCACAACCCGGCATGGCAGCCAGTATGATCTACCGCTACGGAAAAGACATCAGCGATCCCGCCATGATGGAATTCGGCGCTTATTACATGACGGATAAGGATAAAAGTTCCGTGGGCAGGTTCCAGTACTTCCGCAACTTCTTCGCCCTCTTCATGCAGGAGGAATTCGACAAAGCAGCCAAAGGATTGCCATTACCCGGAGATGTATGGTGGCCGGACTTACAGGTGATGATATCCCGTGACCATGCAGGCAGCACGAAAGGTTTTTTTGTAGCCGCTAAAGGTGGTAATAATGATGAGAGCCATAACCATAATGATATCGGCAATTACGTGGTGTATTACGATGGCCTGCCTGTACTGATAGATATCGGCCGAGGCAGCTATACTGCCAAAACCTTCAGCAACAAACGTTACGAGATCTGGTACAATTGCTCTGACTATCATAACGTACCCACCGTGAATGGTAAAACACAACCACCGGGTCCTGATTTCAAAGCCGCTAACGTAGCTTATAAAACATCCTCTTCTGCCAGCCAACTCAGCATGGATATTGCCCCGTCTTATCCTGCCGCTGCAGGTATCGTAAAATGGCAGCGCAGTATTAAACTGAATAAAGGAAAGAATGTACAGGTAGAAGATGCCATGCAACTGAAAACAGCCGGTGATTACACAGAACACCTCATGACCTGCTTCCCCGTTGAAGTAGTAAAACCTGGTTTACTGGTAGTACATGCCAAACAGGATTTCTTTATCCACTACCCGGCCAAACGCTTACTGCCCACCATTGAAAGAGTCCCCCTGGAAACAATGGAAGATAAAGGCGTGAAAGAGAAATGGGGAGAAGAAATATACCGGATCAACCTGAAAAGCATCAGTCCTGCAGCAAAGGAAAACATTGCCATAACCATATCAACGGAAAAATAAGTTGTATAACTGGAAAATACGTTATACATTTGAGGTAGATAAATTTTATCCCTCAAATGGAAGAACTGACTAAATCAGAAGAACACGTGATGCAGATCCTCTGGAAGCTGGATACTGCATTTGTAAAGGATATCATAGAAGAAATGGAGGAACCCAAACCTCCCTACACCACAGTGTCCTCCGTAGTGAGAATACTGGAAACCAAAGGATTTGTAACTCACAAAGCCTACGGAAAAACACATGAGTACAGCCCCCTGATCTCCAAAGAGCAATATAAGAAAGGAAGTATTCAGCGCATGGTAAAAAACTACTTCGATGATAAAACGGCCAACCTCCTGTCTTTCCTGATGCAGGAAAAGAAGCTGAGTAAGAAGGAATTGCAGGAGCTGCAACAATTCATAGATAAACAAAACCAACGCTCATGAAAACTTTCATCCTGTCTTCTATAGGCTGTTTGTTGTTGTTCTATAGCCTGTATGCTATTTTCTTTCAACGCCTCAGCTTTCACCGGTGGAACAGGGTTTATCTGATAGCTACACTTCTGATTTCTATATTCATTCCTTTCCTGCGTTTTCCGGGAACAGGTTACATTCCTGCTGTCCGTTCAACAATAGAGGACGTGCTAACTACTCAACCAGCCAATATGCCGGCAATACCCGATATACTAACCCATAGCTCCAACTTCAACTGGCTGGCTGGTATTTATTGGATGGGCGTATTCATTATGGCAATACTCTTTATTATCAATGCAATTAAGTTATATAAAAAGATAAAGAATAGCCCTACCGTTATACGCACAAAAGACCTCAATGCATCTTTCTTTCATTATATCTTCATCCAGCAAAACCTGGACCCGGAAGAAGAGAGGATCATCTATTTACATGAAAGAGCCCACCAGCAAAAATTGCACAGCCTGGATAACCTCCTGCTTGAATTGGTAAAGATCTTCTGCTGGTTCAATCCTTTAGTGTATATCTACGGG
This sequence comes from Chitinophaga sp. SYP-B3965, assembly GCF_009647655.1. GTDB lineage: Bacteria > Bacteroidota > Bacteroidia > Chitinophagales > Chitinophagaceae > Chitinophaga. The sequence goes on from NZ_WJFD01000001.1 coordinate 2,975,280, forward strand.
AAAACATTAAAAAACTTACATGAACTGGAAGCAGATGAACTGGTAACCGGTCGGGTAGATAAAGCAGCATATGCACAGTTGCTTTTAAAATTCAATGCCGGCAAGCAGCATAGCCTGCTAAACCTTTACAACATTCATCCTTTAAAACGACGCATTCATTCCCTTTTCACCGATAAAACCAGCAACATGAAAAAAGCCCTTTATCTCTTAGTACTCCCCTGCCTGGCACTGGCCATTAGCAGCTTTGCTTTAATAACGCCAAACCAATCGCCCAAAGGTTTGCTCATTAAATCAGACAGCACAGAACTTACCATACAAATATCACTCAAAGAACTGCTGGGCGCTAACGCTTCCTGGGCAGCATTTGAAAACTTTGAAGCGGGCAGCTTTGAAAAGATCCGGGCGATGTTCAAAGAACAGGGATACAACCTGACCGTGACAGAGAAGGTGCAGGGGAGCAACGAAACAATTCAACTGCTGGGTTTTGAGTTAAAAGGGGATCTCGGATCAGTAAGTGCTACATATAGGGTAAATGAAATGATCAGCAAAAATTACTACCTGATGGTTTCTTTAAATAAGGAAAAACAGGAACTCAAGGTACATTCTTCTAAATCGGCTTTTCTAAAATAAAAAAAGGGGCTTCAAACAGAAGCCCCTTTTTTTATTAATAATTTACGGCAATACCTATATTAAACGCCCTTCCTTTACCTTTCGAATAAAAGCCGGGGATCATAAACCATTGTGACCGTGCAGGGAAATAATCTTCATTGAAAACGTTCTCCACACCTAACGTTACCAGTGCATTCTTCGTTAAACGATAGCTGGCATTAAAGTTAACCAGGTTATACGCCTTCACGATCCCTTCATTTCCTTTATAAAGCCCGCTGGGCAATTTAACGAAACGATCTCTTTCCTGGATGCCGGTATATTGCAAACCAACCTCAAAACCGCTGATAGGTCTGTAATGAACGCTGGCACCGATCTTCGGAGCACCAATGCGTCTGCCGTTCAGATAAGCATCGTACTTATCATCGATGCGGCCTGTATCTGCTTTTCCTTCCACATAACTGTAAGAAGCACCCAGATCAAGATTATGCACCGGGCTGTATTGTACAGCTGCTTCAAAACCATAAATGCGCTCTGGCGTACGTGCTACATTGAACAAGTCAGTAGCAGCATCATATACCATTTCCGCACCTAATTTGGAAGTACTCACAAAACCCGTCAGTTCAAAACGGAGTTGTTTGTATTTGCTCACAAAACCCAGTTCGTAGTTATTCACCAGCACTGCTTCTGTGTTGATCTTATCGATATTATCCACCTTCGCATCCCTCAGTGCCAAACCTACATCAGACACAGAAAATCCCTGGGAGAAACTGGCGTAAGGCGTAAAGAGCGGGAAACGGTTGTAACGTAATCCGGCATTAAACAAAGTAGCGGTGTATTTCAGATCACCACCTTTTACTGCAAAGCTCGGCGTAACCGTACCACCGGTAGCATTGGTGATCCTTAAAGTAGTGTAATCTTCCACACCGATGTTTACTTTTTCTATCCGCACACCACCTTTCAGGATGATGTTATCCAGGAAGGTCCATTCTGTTTCTGCAAAAGGCGCCAGGTTGAACATCTTCATTTCAGGTACCCAAACACGGCCATCAACAAGCGGTTGAGAAGTAACGTCATGTAAAACGTCCGCACCGTAAGACAATGATCCCATTGCTGAAGCATGATTCATCAACGGAGAATTGAACATAAAACGGAAACCCTGCTTTTTTGCAAGCGTGTGGGATTGTCCGTCTCCGCCTTCAAACCGGCCGATGGAAACATAGAAGATATCATCCCGGGAAGCATAATAAGCATCTGCATACAGGGAAGTTCCGCCAATGAGGCTATCTGCCTTGTAAGACAATTGCACATTGTGGTTTCCTTTTACGCCGGTTGGCTCACCAGGCTGTTTACCTAATACGCCGGTAGCAGGTTTTCCTGTGAGAAAATCTCCATTCACCAAAGTGTAATTGGAATTCTGCTGGCTGCTATAGTAGTTATACATCAGCTGGATACGCTGACGGCTGGTAGGTTCAAATCCCAGTTTCACAAATGCATTGTAACTCTCTGTTTCTCCCAGGCTGTAATTGTTGCCCAGGATATTCCCCTTTGCATCCTTAAATTCTCCGTTCTGCTCATATACTCCGCTAACGGTGTAATCAAACTTTCCTAACTTACCATAGAGCAATTGCCCTACCCTGCCACCAAGACTGTTCTTGGGACTGGTTAAAGAACCCGTAAGGTTAAGTGTGGTTTTACCGGAGATGGGACCTGCATTTGTCGGTTTGAGAGTGATATAGTTGATCAGACCACCGGTAGCACCGTTACCATAAATAGCCGTAGCACCTTTCAGGACATCTACCCTTTCCAGTACCGCCGGGTCAATAGAGCGGAGGTCTACTTCTCCATTCCGCAAGGGTGTGGATTGCGGGATCCCGTCTATCATGATCAATACAGAACGGCCTCTTAAAGACTGTCCCACATTGCTGTTAGTTTGAGCAGAAGGCGCCAGGCCGGGTACTTCGTTGGCCAGGATCTCTGTGATATCAGTCGTAATGGTCAGGTCCCTTTCCAGGGTTTTGCGGGTGACCACTGTTACGGATGAAGGAACTTTGTCCAGCACCTCCGGTTTACGGCTGGCAGATACGATCACTTCTCCCAGTGACACAGTATCTTTTTTTGTCTTTTGTTGGGCAGAAACGGAAAAAGCCGCTGCCAGTATGAATAAAAGGGAGCCAATGCGCCTCATAAGCTTATAAATTTGCGCGAAATTACAGCTTGATCGGCTGGATCAATGATCGCATCCGGAAAAAATTATTAAATTGACTATCATGAGAAGAAATTACAAAAAGGAAGACCTCCCGGTGGACAAGATCCGCAAATTCCTGGAGCCGGGTCCCATTGTATTAGTAAGCTCCCGCTGGAAGGAGGAAACCAATATCATGAGCATGGGCTGGCATACTGTCATGGAATTCTCTCCCTCCCGGATCGGCTGTTTTATCACCGGCGCCAACCATAGCTACGATATGATCCGCAAAAGCAAAGAATGTGTGATCAATATCCCCACCGTAAACCTGCTGGATGAAGTAATAGGTATTGGTAACAGTTCAGGCGAAAAAACAGATAAATTCAAAAAGTTTAAACTCACGCCGGAAGAAGCAGATAAAGTAAAAGCACCACTGATAAAAGAATGTTATGCTAATTTTGAATGCAAAGTAGTGGACGAGAGCCTGCTGCATAAATACAGTTTCTTTATCCTGGAAGTGGTGAAAGCACATGCTGCTGTTTATCCAAAATATCCCACAACGGTGCATTACAGAGGAGAAGGTATATTCATGATATCCGGAAAGAATATCTCAAAGGTCAGAAAATTCAAACCACAGAATCTATAAGATGGAGCATCACGTTATTCAATATCTTTCCCTTATCATGGTTATTATCACACTGGTGATGCTGGCCTCGAAACTGAAGATCGCTTACCCCATTGTATTAGTGATAGGCGGACTGGCCATCAGCCTGATCCCGGGCCTGCCGGTCATAGAGATCAACCCGGAGCTGATCTTCATCATCTTTCTGCCACCTCTTTTGTATGAAGCAGCCTGGTACACTTCCTGGAAAGATTTCTGGAAATGGCGGCGTGTAATTACCAGTTTCGCTTTCCTGATCGTTATCCTTACCTCTTTTGTAGTAGCATTGGTATCCAGTTCCATCATACCCGGTTTCACCATGGCCCTCGGCTTTTTGCTCGGCGGCATTGTATCTCCTCCGGATGCAGTATCTGCCAGCGCTGTGCTGAAGAATGTGAAAGTGCCCAAAAGGCTTTCCGCCATCCTGGAAGGAGAAAGCCTGATGAATGATGCATCCAGTTTGATCGTATTCCGTTTTGCCCTCGTGGCTGTTGATACCGGACGTTTTGTTTTTCATGAAGCGGCATTGAGTTTTGTAGTGGTGATCGTGATGGGCATACTCACAGGTATCCTGATAGGGATGATCTATTTTGCCGTGCATAAATGGTTGCCCACCACTACCAATATGGATATTGTGCTGAGCCTTACCGCACCTTATGTGATGTACATCGCAGCAGAAGCATTTCATTTTTCCGGTGTGCTGGCTGTAGTAAGCGGTGGCCTTTTCCTTTCCGCCAGGAGCCATCTCTTCCTCAATCACCGAAGCCGTTACCAGGGAAGTAATGTATGGTCTACGCTTGGTTTTGTACTGAACGGGCTGGTGTTTATGCTGATAGGACTGGAACTGCCTGTAATTGTGAATCAACTGGGACCGGTAAGTTTAGGAGAAGCCATTAAATATGGTTTACTGATCTCCCTGGTATTGATCGTCACCAGGCTGCTCAGTACGTTTGGCGCTTCCTATTTTACGGTTTTCATCAGTCGCTACATCAAAACTGCAGATAGCAGGCCAGGATTAAAAGGACCTTTCCTGCTGGGCTGGGCAGGCATGCGGGGAGTGGTTTCCCTTGCGGCCGCATTATCCATTCCACTTTTATTAACGGATAAAATAACGCCCTTCCCCCAACGTAACCTCATCCTCTTTATCACCTTTATGGTGATCCTCGTTACATTGGTGCTACAGGGATTAACACTTCCCCTGATGATCCGCTGGGTAAAGATGCCCGACCCGGATATCAGGCTTAGCACAGAAGAACAGGAGTTAATGATCAGGAAAAAACTGGCGGGTCACACCCTGCAATTCCTTAATGAGCAGCATCCCGAGATCTCTCAGACCAATAAGACCTTACTACAATTGAGAAGCCGGTACGAGAGGGAAAATCTCTACAACGCAGAACATCTCATAGAACCGGAACATGAAGATTTCCGCCGCGTATACTTAGAAATCCTGGAACAGCAACGCAAACTCCTTCACGAACTGGATAGATCCACGGACACAGATGAAGAGATCATCCGCAGGCATCAAAGCCTGTTAGACCTGGAAGAAGAAAAATTACGGTTGAAATTTGAGGCATAAAAGGTAGAATCTCATAGGCTAACACTTAAAACACAAGCTAAAAAGCAAAATCCTCCGCCACAAAATCCCCGGGGCTAACCCCCAGGAAATGCTGGAAATCTTTGATCAGATGCATCTGGTCCGCATAATCAAATTCATACGCCAGCCCGGACCATTTTGTATCCGTATGATGCATTTTGTGCTGCAGCATATTAGAGAACCGCACCATCCTGCTATACAATTTAGGCGTGGTACCGATCTCTTTCACAAAATTCCGCTCCAGCTGCCGTTGGGATAAACAAACCTTTTGCTGTAAAGCATTAATAGAAGTTTTGGCAGAGGAAGCCATCACCAGTTTCACCATCTGATCCACACCAACAGAAGTATAGCTGGCCTTCTTCGCCAAAACTAACAGGTAAGGCTCTACAACAGCTATGCAGCTATCAATATCTTTGCAGGCCATCAAACGTTCCGTGATCTCCGGAAAAAGGGCCGGTAATACCAGGGCACCATCAATCGCTTCGTCCCGGAACAGGTGTGCGGAAATTCCCAGCAAACCATACAGGCCAGTAGGTTTAAAACGGATCACAAAGGAGACGAAGTCCTTCTCTATCCTGATGGCACTTTTCCTGAAAGTACGGGGTCCGCGGATGGAACACCGGGAAAAAGGGAGCAGTTCTCCCGTTCGGTGATCAGTGGTTTCAAAATCAGCACCCAGGAAAAAATCAATAGAACTGAGGTAACGCAGGGGCATTGCTTTCACAACCGGTACTTTCACCGTTCTGAAAACATATTCCGTAATGAAGGGCCGAAGTGCTTCGGCTGGGGTCCTTTTAGCAACTGAGGAAGACATATGCTAAAGTAGCTGTTTTCACTGCCGCAAGCAAGCGTGTTAATACTTAAACCTCACAAACTTAATATGCACAGCGCCGGGCGTATCCACTGTTCTTATCTTGTTTAATTCAATGTGTTCATTACCAATGCGCAACAAAAAGGGCTGCCAAATGGCAGCCCTCATTTCATCGCGATTGTCAAGATTAGAACTACTTCTTATTGCTGCAACAGATCTTCATACCGTTGCAAAGCTTCCATGAAATAATAGTCTGCATATACCAATGGCACATCTATTTCCGTACGATGCGGGATACTTCCCACGCTATGCATCAGCAGGAAATTTCCGTTACTGCCCACCGGCGCCCTGTAAACAGGGCTGGCCAGTGTGTGCAGCATTTTAATCGCAGCCTGTTTATATTTTTCTTCTTTTTCGCCCGCATACCTGCTCAGCTCAAATAAAGCAGAAGCAGTAATAGCAGCCGCAGAAGCATCTCTTGGTTTCTCTGTTACTTTATTGGCATAAGAATTCACACCAGGTGTATACCCCGCTTCATTCGCATTAAAATCCCAGTAAGGTATTTTATCCGCCGGCAGGTTCTTGCTATCCAGGAACCAGTCTGCCATGCCCATGGCCGTCTTTAAAAAACGGGCATCTTTTGTTTCCCGGTACACCATGGTAAAACCATAGATCCCCCACGCCTGGCCTCTTGCCCAGGTAGAATTATCTGCATAACCCTGTCCCGTTTCCCGGCCTGCCACTTTACCCGTAGTAGTATCATAACATACAACATGATAAGAACTGTAATCCGGACGGATCTGGTTCTTCATCGCAGTCAATGCATGAGAAATTGCCACATGCCGGAAAGAAGTATCACCCGTTACTTTAGAAGCAAAGAATAACAACTCCAGGTTCATCATGTTATCAATGATCACCGGGAAAGAATAAGTCTTATTCCCATGCCATGACTTAAACGCATTCCATGATTTAATACTGCCTGTTACCGGGTTAAAACGTGTGCTCAAAGAGCGGGCAGACTGCACCAGGATATCTTTGTATGCAGCTTTACCTGTAACGCGGTAAGCATTACCATAACTGCAGTACATCATAAAACCCAGGTCATGGTGTTTGGTGAAATCCTTCAGCGGCTCCAGTTTCTCCGTCCAGGCAGAAGCTGCGGTGGCGATACTTTGGTCTTTGGTGAACTCATAAGAGAACCAAAGGCTCCCGGGGAAAAAACCGGGCGTCCAATCATACATATTGGTAGACACCATTTTACCGCTGGCATCTGTTGTACGGGGAAACAAAGGCGGTGTTTGCGGTTTTGTTTCCTTCAGCATATTCTTTAACTGCTTAGTAGCAAAAGAATAATTGCTTTTGATAAAATCATCTTCCGTGCTGTCTGTTGAAAAAGCGAGCAGGCTAACGAACGCTGTACAAATTAATAAACGCTTCATACTTAGGGTATTACTTTAATGATCACTTCTTTTATCACAGACTTCTCTTCGTCCAGTGTACGGTTAAATGCAACAAAGGTGGCTTTGTAAACACCAGGCACCGTATACTTGTAAGGATATCCTGTTTTTACCGCATCTGTAATGCTCTTCACCGCCACACTTACATCCGGGGAGATCTGCCCAACATACAATGGCCGGCTGATGATCCAGCTGGTATTGGTAGGGGCTGCTGCTGCACCACCAGTGAGTTTCAGATCAGTAGCGGTGGCCGTCCATCTTGCAGAGGCCGGATTCCAGACATTACCATACCGTATCCAGAAACTAACATCTGTGGTCAGGTTGCTTACAGCAAAGGTTTGATCCGCCAGAACATTGTTCACTACATAATTGGTGATGGTCCAGGTACGTTGTGTACTACCCGTTACACCGCTGTATTTGAATGCAATGAAAAGAGAATCCTTTTCTCCGGACACCTGGTCCGTAAGATCAATGGTACCGGAATTCACGACAGTAGCACTGGTAGAAAGCGCTGCTTTGGATGTGATGTTCGTCCAGTTGGCATTCACCACGGTAGCGGAATCCAATGCTGTTAGTTTGTTGGTCGCCAATACCTGTAGTGTATTGGTCTGTGTGCCAAATTCTGCTTTCGTGGAAAATGATAACGTCACTTTTCCCAGTTTGAAGGAGGCTTTCCTGTTGGCATAACTTTTACCCGGTTCGCCGGAATAGAAGGCAATATTATCTGCATCGCCTGAAAACAGGAACTGTGTGGTATCCCCTACTTTGTAAGTGAAGGTATCCGCTACAAGCCGTGCCGGGTCTATCCTTACCTGGAAAGTAGGTGCAGTTGTTTCGAGCGTTTTGCTGCAGGCCACGGCCATTAAAGCCAGTCCTGCCAATATGATGAATGATCTTTGCATAAAATAATGTTTAGTATATAACAATTACCAGCCGGTATTCTGGATGAGTGCACGATTCAGGTTCAGCTCATAAGTTGGCTTAGGCAACAGTACGTGCCTTGTGCCCACATTCTGTGCGCCCTGCAATCCATTAGGATTCCCGGTGGCAGTAACCGATGCACCATTGGCTCCTGCCCATGCTGCAAAAGTTTGCATATCCTGGTAAAAATTCCCCCAACGGATCAGGTCTGCTTTTCTCACCGCTTCAAAACAAAGTTCTCTCATCCTTTCATCACGGATAGCCAGTTGAAAATCTTCCCTGCCAAGGCCTGGTGTAAGATCAGCTTCTGTACCATTCGTAATAGTGGCAGTAGCAGTGGCTACCACACCTGCATAAGTGAACACCGCACCTGTTACCGCTGCACTGGATGCACCGGTAAGTTGTGTAGGAGGTGTAATGGTTGAAGTACCAGTTGTTGTAACGGTATAAAGATTACCTGCGTTTGTTATTTGTGTACCCACTGCATAAGCAGTACCTGCTGTCCATGCTGTACCAATAATTACGAATGGTGCAGAAGAATAATAACTACCAGCAGTCAGCGCACCGGGAGAACTCAGATAAACACCTACTACTTTACCTGATGTTACCACGGCTGTGCCTGTAGCACCACTTCCGCCGCCACCTGTAATAGTAACCGTTGGTGCCACTGTATAACCAGATCCCTGATTGTTCACCACAACAGATTTCACCACATTCCCGTTCATGATGCCATATCCTCTTCTTCTTACCAGGTTAATATCTGCATAAGCATTAGCAGGACCATTCACATAATTCTCTGCTTCTGCACGCATCAGCAACACATCCGAATAACGGATCACCGGCCAGTTAATATTATAAGCGCCTGCGGCACCATTCACGTTACGGACCATCGCAGGGCAATATTCCCTTCTGAACTTACCTGCACTCATCTGCCATACATTCGGACGGGGTTGTCTTACACGCGGCGTACCGCCCCAGATATAGTTGGCACAGTTCCAATCCCTCCTTACATCAAGCGAAGATTTTAAAGGCGTAGCCGTATTAGCCGGATCTACTTCATAAGCATCAAATAATTTCCGTGTTACCCATACCCACGATGCAGAACTGTAAGAGGCAGTATCCGCAGCCACAATAGCAGAGGAGATGCCCACAAAATTCCCGATATCATTGCCGCTTTTCGTGGCCACACCTGGTGCCGCACCATAAGACCCTATTTCCCAGATATTTTCTTTCACATCATACTGATCTTTACTCAGGTTGATGAAGATCTGCCTGTAATCAGGGTTCAGTGCATGTAAGCCAGAGTTCACCACTTTGCTGGTATAAGTAATTACATCCTGGTATTTGGATACATCATTCAACGGATAACCTGCCCAATACAGGTATACTCTTGCCAACATAGCCTGCACCGCAGAAAGGGTGGCTACATCATTATAACCCAGTTTAGCAGTTGTATAATTTTTCAGCAGCTCCTCCGCTTCCTTCATATCTTTTTCTATCTGCGCATACACATCTTTCTGCGCAGCTGCCGGAATGGTGGTTTCATTGATGGCTAATGGACGTAAGATCAATGGCACATCGCCATAGTTACTCGTTAGTGTGAAATACAGGAACCCGCGCAGGAACAATGCCTGCCCCTTGATGATATTCCTTTTGGTGGAATCCATTTCAGGTTTGTTGATGTTCAGCAGCAGGGAGTTCAGATTGGCAATACCTACGTAAGAGAAACGCCAGAGATTGCCCACATATACCTGCGATGCATCATAATTATAACGAAGGCCGCGCGTATCCCCATCCGCTGTGCGGTTGGACAATACTTCATCCGTAGTGGTGGTAAAATTAAAAGGTATCACCTGCGCATACAGTTCAGGACGCATCAGATCTCCATACACCCCAGTGAGTGCCTGCTGCAATTGCGCTTCTGTGTTGTAATAATTATCCGGTGTATAAAAGTCAGTTGGTTTTGTATCAAGGAACTTTTTACAGGAAGAAAGTCCTGCTATCATGATCCATGCAAAAAGATAAATGCGTTTCATAATGGAAAGTTTTGCGTTGATCAAAAGGTTACGTTTAATCCCAGTACATAAGAGAGTGAATGCGGGTACACAGCATAGTCAAAACCTGGTGTGAGGTTACCCTGGCGGCCGGACACTTCCGGATCTTTACCGGAATAATTGGTCCAGGTATACAGGTTTTGCGCGGAAGCATATGCCCGTATATTTTTGATCTTCGCTCTTTTTAAGATGGGAGAAGGTACATTGTAACCCAGGGATACTGTTCTCAATTTCAGATAAGAACCATCTTCTATCACACGGGAAGAATAAGCGGCATTACCCATCCCGCCTGCGCGGAACAAAGTATTGCTGGGATTTTCCGGCGTCCAGCGGTTAGCGTAAGTAGCAAACTGGTTCAGGTTGGGATTGTTCACAATACCACCTTCAAACACATAACGGTTGGCATTGATCACATCATTACCATAAGACCATTGCAACAGCACGTTCAGATCAAAGTTTTTATAAGTGAAATTATTACTGAAACCACCGGTATGTTTTGGTAAACCGCTGCCGATGATCGTGTAATCTGAATTGTTCACCTGCAGATCACCATTCAGGTCCTTGTATTTAACATCTCCCGGGCGGATAGCAGTTCTGGCAGAACCATTGGTAGTGATATCCGGTTTAAGCAGATAAGTGCCGTTGGGCATTGCGTTAAAATCTGAAAACTGGTATACGCCATCAGATATCAATCCATACATCTCTCCCATCGGGCGGCCAATTACAGAGATATAAGGGAACAGTCCGGAATAGGTAGTATTAAAGAAAGTACCGGAACCGGAAAGAATAGAAGTTTGTCCTTCTGTTAAAGACAGGATCTTGTTCTTGTTGAAGCTGATGTTGAAACTACTGTTCCAGGAGAACTTTTTATTATCAGCGATCACACCGCCAATTGTAAATTCAAGTCCTTTATTTTCGAGTTTACCAATGTTCTTAAAACCGCTGGCACTTTCAATCCCCTGCATGTAAGGCAATGCTGCAAGCAGTAACAGATCATTGGTTGTTCTTTTATATACATCCACCGTAACGTTCAGGCGGTTCTTCAGGAAAGCCAGATCAAGCCCGATATTGGTCTGCTGATTGGTTTCCCATTTCAGGTCCTCATTTTCAGGAGATACGATCACAGAACCAATGGAAGGGAAAAGGCCGCCGGTAGAATACCAGTATTGGTTGCTGGTCATTTGCAACTGAGACAGGTAAGCAAAATCCGTTACCCTGTTATTACCGGAAGCACCATAACCGATCCTGATCTTGGCATCTGTTACAAAACGCAGCGGCTTCATGAACTCTTCACTGCTGAAACGCCAGGCTGCAGATGCGGATGGGAAATACCCCCATTTATGACCCGTTGCAAATTTGGAAGAACCATCTGCGCGGATCGAAGCAGTGAACAGGTATTTAGAATCATAATCGTAGTTGATCCTTGCCAGTACAGAAGCCATCGTCCACCGGGAACTGGAGGAAACTAATGTGGTATTCGCAGAAGGTGCAAGATCTATTGCATCCAGCCCAAGTTCTTCATTCGGGATCTGCGTGGCAGTAAATCTCCTGTTGGAACTTTTGTTCCCCTGTGCTTCAAATACCCCCAGTGCAGTAAGGTTATGTTTCCCGAATTTCTTCCGGTAGTTGAGTGAGTTTTCACTTCTCCAGGTAGAATTGGGTTGATTCCAGATAGCACCATTCACCCCATTGGAACTCCATTTACTGCCGGACTGTGTTTTTGAATTATTAAAGATATTCGTTTCCAGGCTGGTGTTGGTGATACCGCCTGCTATACGCAGCGTGAGGTTTTTTGTAAAAGCATATTCTGCATATGCATTGGCGATAAAACTATTCGTTTTCGCAATCGTGATCTGGTTCTGGATATTCTGCAAAGGATTCACCCGGTAATCCTGGTTGTTGGCCAGTTCATTGGTGGGATCATAGAATTCTTCGATCAGATCTACCGCACTATCTCTTCCCGCAATACTGGTAGTAGGCCGGGAGCCCCATACAGAATACAACGTAGTGGCCGATGCATAAAAGTTGGTAGCAGATACAGGGATACCATAGGACTCACTATAAGCGTAGTTGGCATTGATACCAACTTTCAGTTTATCGTTCACCGTCTGGTCTATTACAAACCTTCCCTGGTAACGTTTAAACCCGCCATTAATAATAATACCTTTCTGATTGTTGAAGTTGCCGGAGAGAGAATACCTGGTTTTATCATTACCGCCACGTACAGCAATATCATGGTTCTGGTTCTGACCGGTCTGATAGATATAATCCTGCATATCCAGGCTCTCCTTGTTCCTGTAATCATCCAGTTTCACGCCCCCCTTCAGGTAAACGGAATCCCTGATGCTGGGATTAATGTCCCCCACATACCGAACAAATTCATAAGCGTTCATCAGTTCCACTTTCTCAGGGACCTTCTGCCAGCCATAGTAAGCGTTGTAGGTAACCTGCGGAGGTCCGGTCTTTCCTTTTTTGGTAGTGATCAGGATAACACCGTTACCACCTCTTGCACCATAAATGGCAGTGGCGGACGCATCTTTCAACACGTCGATAGATTCAATGTCTGAAGGACTAATAGAGTTGGCATTGGAATTTTCCGAAGGGAAACCATCTATCACATACAAAGGACCATTGTCCTGCGAGATAGATCCTGCCCCCCGGATCACGATGTTGGCAATAGAACCCGGCTGCCCGTCGTTACTGGACACTGCCACACCGGCAACCCTTCCTGCCAGTGCTTCATCAAAAGATTTAACAGGCGCCTTTTCAAAGTCGCTCATGTTCACACTACCCACAGCCCCCGTGAGGTCCTTCCTCCTTTGGGTGGCATAACCTACCACCACCACATCGCTGAGGGTACCCACTTTCTCTTTCATCCGGACATTATAAACCGTTTGATTGCCTATCGGCACTTCGGTCTTTTCAAATCCAATAAAAGTAAGTACGAGCGTAGCACCCGGAGAAACAGATAAGGTAAACTTACCATCTGCATTGGTACTTACACCTGTCTTCTCATTTTTAACACCTACAGAAACACCAGGTAAGGGAGATCCATTGTTATCATTCACCGTTCCGGAAACAGTTTTCTTCTGAACCGGGGTCTGGGCAAATAAAAGAACAGGAAAGAGTAGCATCATAACAATAGAACCCGCAAGAGATCTTACAGCATAACGGGAATGTAGTTGCGCAATTTTTGGCAATCGCATAGCAATGATTTTGGTGGAATATTAGAATTGGCGAATCACATGATCACAAATATGTGGTTCCCCCAAACAAACATGGGGGGACAATCATAAAAGAATGGGGGGAATATCCTAAATGCTTTACATCATACTGATTATCAAGCAACTAAAAGTACGCTATTTCTCAAAAAAACCATATATTTAGGTATGATGTATCGCTGGGGGGCTACATTAATACTGGCCGTTTTACTTTTTTCCGCAAAAACGAAGGGACAAAATATCGCATTTAATTACCTGACCGTTGAAAATGGATTATCACATAATGCCGTGTTATCTATTACACAGGACAGCCGGGGATTCATGTGGTACGGTACCCGCTATGGACTCAACCGCTACGATGGCCAGCGCTTCAGGATCTACAAAAGGAACAATACAGACAGCTCCTCTTTAAATGACAATCTTGTACTGGCCCTGCTCAGTGATTCCAAAAACACTTTATGGGTAGGCACCTCCCAGGGCCTGAATAAATACGATCCGGCCGGCGACAAGTTTGAAAGGATCTCCATGTCTCCTTATCCCATCAGCATTTACGCCATCTTTGAAGATAAAAAAGGACGGCTCTGGATAGGTTCGCCCTCCGGTTTATACCTCAAAACAGCAACCGGCTTCCGGCATTTTACGGCAAATGCTTCCGGCAACAGCATTGCAGGAACACATGTACGCTGCATTTACGAAGATAAAAAAGGATATATATGGGTGGGCACTACCAATGGTCTCAGCCGCCTCATCATTTCAGGAACAGATATTCAGTTTGAAAACTTCCGCCATGAAGAAGGGAATCCCAACAGCCTCCCTGTTAATTATATATCTGCTATCACGGCGGACAGTCAGGAACGTTTATGGATAGGCATGCTGAATGGTGGGGTATGTGTCTATCAGCCCACTACCCGTACTTTTTCTCCTGTAACAAACATTATAAATGATAATGTAAGGGAGATCATTAAAGACAAGGCCGGTAAACTCTGGGTAGGTACACAGGAAGGATTGACCATTATTGATCCTGTTAATAATACAAGCAACTCCTACCAGCATGACCCCGGCGGCAAAAAGAGCCTGAGCCAGAATTCCATCCATAGTCTTTTTGAAGATGTGAATGGTTCCGTATGGATCGGCACTTATTTCGGGGGGATCAATATGATCCATTCTTATAATACCTCTTTCTCTACCCTGCAAAACAATGTTTCCCATTCCGGGATCAGTAATAATGTAGTGAGCAGTATCCTGGAAGACGGTCAGCATAATTTATGGATAGGCACAGAAGGCGGAGGCCTCAATTACCTCAACAGGAAAACCGATGTGTATACTTATTATAAACATGATCCTAATGATCCTGCCAGCCTGGGTTCTAATCTTGTGAAGATCGTATACAATGATAAAGACAATAATACCTGGGTAGGCACACACGGTGGAGGCCTCAATCTGCTGGAACGTGGCAGTGGTAAGTTTAAACATCTCTTCTACGATAAACAGGACCCTTATACCCTTACGCTGGAAACCACCGCCATCCTGGAAACTACAGACGGAAGGTTCTGGGTAGGGACCAATACCGGATTACATCTTTTTAAAAGGGAAGGTACACAACTCACAGAGGTGAATGATACCGCTTTATTAAGCACACTGTCCAAAACCTCCATCCGGTATCTGTATGAAGATTCTCAGCAAAGGTTATGGATTGGCAGTACTTATGCACAATACGTATTGAAAGGCAATATCCTGCAAACAGTGTGTACGGATTGTTATAATAATTCCATCACGGAAGATCGGCAGGGGAACATCTGGCTCTGCCTTTATTATGGCGGCCTGATAAAACTGGACCAGGAGATGAAGATCATAGCCCGGTATACAGAAAAAGACGGATTGCCCAGCAGTAATATATTAGGCCTCCTGGAAGACGACAAACAAAACTTCTGGATCAGCACAGATAATGGCCTCGTCAAATTTGACCCGGCTAAAAAAGCTTTCCAGACCTATACTACCAGCGATGGTATTGCCGGGAATGAATTCAATTATGGTTCTTTCCTGGAAGACAGTAACGGCGAATTTTTCTTTGGCGGATACAACGGCATCACCAGTTTCTTCCCCGGAAAAATTGAAGCCAATACCTACTCAGCTCCCATGGTGTTCACCGGTCTCCGGTTATTTAATCAACCGGTACAAGACATAGGATTCACCAAAGCGCTGACATTTAAATACAACCAGGAAGTATTCACTATAGAATATGCCCTGCTGAATTATATCAAGAGTAATAAGAACAGGTATGCATATAAACTGGAAGGAATAGACAGAGATTGGATCGAAACAAACGGCACGGCTGTTACTTATACCAACCTTCCTTCCGGCAACTATACCTTCCTCGTAAAAGGTGCTAATAATGATGGAGTATGGAGTGAACCTGCCCGCATGCGTATAAAGATCCTCCCTCCATTTTGGCTTACCTGGTGGGCTTATTGTATCTATGCCCTGCTGGTGGCATCTGTATTTTTCTTAGTAACCCGCTTCTTCTTCATGCGTGCTTTATTAACGAAAGAAGAAGAACTGCACCAGGTGAAACTGAACTTCTTCACCAATATCTCCCATGAGATCCGCACACACCTTACTTTACTCATGGCGCCGGTGGAGAAAATGATAGATACCTTTAAAAAAGACGATCCCGTTCAGCAACAGCTGTTTAACGTAAAGAATAATGCCAACCGCTTATTAAAGCTGGTGAGCGAACTGATGGATTTCCGCAAAGCAGAAACCAATCATTTAAAGTTATATGTAGAGAAACAGGACCTCATTCCTTTCCTCCAGGAGATCTATAACAGCTTTTCCGAATTATCGCCGAGCAGGAATATCAAAACTTCCTTCGTGCATAATATGGAGCATGTCTTTGTTTATTTCGACAGGGAACAATTGGAAAAAGTATGTTTCAACCTGCTGAGTAATGCATTCAAATTCACCCCGGACGGTGGCGTTATTTGCCTGAGTGTGGAACAGCAAAAGGATACGATCACCATCCAGGTAATAGATAATGGCAGAGGTATTGCCCCGGAGTACCTGGATAAATTGTTCTCCAACTTCTTCCAGGTGGCAGATCATGGACATCAAAATACAGGGTATGGGATCGGGCTGGCACTTTCCCGAAATATTGTGGAATTGCATAAAGGCTCTTTAACTGTAGAAAGTGAACCGGCTAACAGGACCTGTTTCACCGTTACCCTGTTACAGGGGAATAAACATTTTGAAGGTACGCAGCATGTGCTGGGTTATAAACCAGCAGAGGAAATACCCGCCATTCCGGAAGTGCTGGGTTATTCACCATCAGAAGAAATCACTTTCCCCGTTACTGCCACTCCGGAAACAACTCCGGAAATGCTGGGCAATAACCCATCAGCCTTCACCCTCCTGATTGTCGAAGACAATCAGGAACTCCGTAAGCTCATCCGCGAAACCTTTGAGCAAACTTACCAGGTACTGGAAAGCGAAAACGGCGCCCAGGGCCTCGCCATCGCCACAGAACAGATCCCCGATCTCGTGATCAGCGATGTGATGATGCCGGAAATGGATGGCCTGGAATTCTGCTCCCGCCTCAAAACAGACGAACGCACCAGCCATATCCCCGTGATCCTGCTCACCGCCAAAAGCTCCCAGGCAGATCATGTAAGCGGTTTGGAAAATGGTGCAGACTTATACTTAAGCAAACCATTCAGCACCCGGGTGCTGGAACTTAACGTACGCAACTTACTGGCACTCAGGGAAAAGATGCGGATGAAATTCAGCCGCCAACTATTAACAGAAACCCCGGAACAGCTGGACAATTCCGTAGACAATGCCTTCCTCCAAAAGGTGATCCAGCTGGTAGAAGAACATATGGACGAACCGGAATTTGGCGTGGAAATGTTATCCCGGAAGGTAGCCATGAGCCAACCCGTATTATATAAGAAGCTGAAAGCCCTCACGGATATGTCCGTCAACGACTTCGTAAAGTCCCTCCGGCTCAAAAAAGCCGCCGCCCTCATCCTCAAAAAACAACACACCGTCTACGAAGTGGCTTATATGGTGGGCTATGCCGACCGCAAATATTTCAGCAAAGAGTTCAAGAAGCAATTCGGCAAAACACCCACAGAATTCGCAGGAGAGCGGGAAACAGAGTAAAATTCCCCCTATTTATTTAGATTAGTCCCCCTACCCCTCCCTCGTGGAAAGTTATATTTGTTTACTATCCACCAAAATCCACGACGTATGAAAAAAGCACTACTCATTTTATCGTTATGCCTTTCCTGCTGGACCAAATTGCAGGCACAAACAGAATACACTATTATAATGGACAGGGTGAGAGCTGAGGTGCTCTCCACAGCGTCCAATGTCACCACTTTAGATAATGGGGTCACCAGCACCCTGGCTACCCTTCAAAGTAATGGTTCCTGGCCGGACATCAGTTACGCTTACAGTTCTACGACCTACACGGCGGACCAGCATATCATCCGTGTAAAGAACTTTGTGATCGCTTATTCCAAATCCAACAGCAGTTATTATCACGACACCACCCTCTTCAATGCCATCGTCAGCAGTTTAACTTATTGGGATACAGCAGATCCTCAAAGCTGGAACTGGTATCACAACCAGATCTCCAATCCTCAGTATCTCGGCGAGATCCTGATCATGCTGGAAATAGCCCCGGAATTCATAGGAACCACGCTACGCAACAATCTCCTTTCACAAATGAACAGAGGTGTGCCGGCTAACCAGACTGGCGCTAATAAACTGGACGTGGCCACCCACTTTATTTACCGGGGTTGCCTCACGGCTAATGCCTCCGTTACGCAAACAGGTGTAACAGAAGCCTTTTATCCCATCCTGCTCACCACAGGGGAAGGTATTCAGCATGACCTCTCTTATCAGCAACACGGGCCACAATTATACATGTTTGGATACGGGTCTGTATTTGTAAATGGCGAAGCAAAAGTAGCTCACTACCTCCGGGGTACTTCTTATGCTTTATCTGGTACCAAACTTGCGCTCTTCAGTAATTTCGTCCGCAACGGATACCTGAAAGTAATGCGCGGAAAATATATAGACTATAGTGTGAATGGAAGAAGTATCAGCCGCAGTAACAATTTATCACAGGGTGGAACAGGATCATTCAATAAACTGAAGGACCTGGACACAGCCCATATCGCAGAATATAATGAAATCATTGCCAGGCTCTCCGGTACACAGCCACCCTCTTATATGATAGATCCATCCCACACACAATTCTGGCGTTCTGATTATACCATCCATCACCGGCCGGGATATTTCTTTGGTTTACGGAATGCATCTACACGTACTTCCAAATCTGAGAATGGAAATGGAGAGAACCTCAAAGGATATTATCTCTCAGAGGGCGCTACCAATATTACTGTAAGCGGCACTGAGTACCACAATATTTTCCCTGTATGGGACTGGGCCAGGATCCCCGGCACAACCGTTCCTGTGATCACTACTTTTCCATTACGTACTCCATGGGGTGCAGATCACGGCACCGCTACTTTTTCCGGCGGTATGTCTGATTCGCTGTATGGGGCAACTGCATTGGCTTTTAATGATTATAGCACACAGGCACGCAAAGCATGGTTCTTCTTTGATAAAGAAGTAGTATGCCTCGGTGCCAATATTAATTCCACTGCAGCACAAGCTATCAATACTACCGTTGAACAATCTTTGCTGAACGGCACGGTAACCGTTAATTCCAATGGAACAACCACCACTGTACCCGCTGGCAGTTATACTTACAACAATAATCTCAAGTGGATAACTCACAATGGTATCAGCTATTATTTCCCATCCGGTGGTAATATGCAATTAACCACACAAGCGCAAACAGGCACCTGGAAAAGTATCAATAATGGCGGCAGCACCACTTCTGTTTCCATGAATGTTTTCAAATTATGGTTCAATCATGGCGTAGCTCCTACCGGTGGCGCTTATGCTTATTACGTGATCCCCGGCCAGAGTATGCCAGCGTATGATACAACGCAGGTGCGTGTTCTGAATAATAACGGAGATGTACAAGCCGTAAGACATGTAGGCTTAAATGTATGGCAGCTGGTATTTTATAAAGCAGGTACTTTCAGTAAAGATTCTGTTACTGTAACAGTAGACAGGGCCTGCGTAATTATGCTGAAAAATGTAGGCACTGCAAATGTATCCCTGTCTATTGCAGACCCTGCTCAATCCGCTGATCCGATAAACGTATACATCAATACACCAGGCATCGCCAACACACGTCAGTTGATATGCAACTTGCCTTCCGGTTCCTCCGCAGGATCTTCTGTAAGATATAATGTGAGTGCATCAACACCTGTATATACACCTGCTCCAACGATACCTGCTATTGCAGACGCTTATGTACGCAACGGTACTTCTTATGCCGGTGTTAATTACGGAACAGTTAATTCACTGGTCATAAAAAAAGATGGCGTAGGCTATGCACGGGAAACGTTCTTTAAATTCAACGTTGCCAATATCCCGGTTAGCACAGACCGCGTAAAGCTGCGTCTTTATGTTAATTACGCCAACACCGGCATCGCTGCTGTAACCTGGACCGCACAATACGTTAGCACCGATAGTTGGACAGAAACCGGCATCAACTGGAACAATATGCCCGTTACCAACAGTAATCTGGATACCATAACCGCTAAAGCTGCCGGTAATTATGTGGAATTTGATGTTTCCGCCATTGCATTGTCACAACAAAGTGCAGACGGAGTATTATCACTGAAAGTAATATCCAATGTCACCGGTCAAACATCAGATGCTTCTTTCAGTTCCCGTGAAAGTGGTGACACGAATCTACGTCCTGTGTTACTTTGCTCCACGGACTCCGGACTCTTCTCCAAAATGCCCGATACAGAAAGTGAAACCACCGGCGTTAAAATATATCCCAATCCCGCAGCTGCATTTATCCGTATAGAAGCCAGCGGTTACCGGAGAGCAGAATTAAGGAATGTATCCGGCCAGTTATTACGCCAGGAGGATATTAGCGGCAGGCAGCAATTTGATTTCAGCCTGAAAGGGATCAGCCCGGGAATGTACCTTCTTCATCTACAGGGCCAGAATGGTGTGATCGTGAAAAAGGTTATAAAGATCTGATTGGCAACCAACTCACTGTTGTTTTCGTATAAGACTTAAAATGAACTGTTATGCGAAAAATTGCCCTGGTAATGTTGCTCTTTGTATCCTGCAGCAGAGATGATAATTCTCCTGCTATCGATCCCAATGCTCCAACAAGTGGAACCTGGCGGGTAACCCTCTTTTCTGAGCGCGGCGATAATGAGACGAATGACTTCAACGGTTATACTTTCACATTCGGAAGTAATGGAACAGCCGTAGCAACAAAGAATGGTGCCAATCAAAACGGCACCTGGAGCATCAGTTCCAAAAAATTCAACCTGGACCTTGGTGTTAAATCAGATGCCAACAAACCACTGGGGGAATTAACAGACGATTGGAAGATCATTTCCGTGGGCACAAATGAAATTAAATTAACAGATGATAATGCCAGCAGTGCGGAGTTTTTGACCTTTACAAAGAACTAAAGTTTAGTACTGGTAAACCCTTCACATAGGGTCAGTGTATAAGCCACCATTAAGCAAGGTATACCATGGGGCATACCTTGCTTTTTTAGTATTTGTAATCATTCATCCATTGCCGGAAATCTCCCGCTTTGGCTTTACTCACCAATAACTTATCTCCTGTAGCCGGATCTGTTTTGAGATACAGCCTTCCGGAAAAGTAATGTTCCACTTCCTTTATAACATGCCGGCTGATCAGGTATTGCCGGTTGGCCCGGTAGAACTTTCCCGGATCCAGCACATCCGATAACTCTTCCAGGCTTTTCTCTTCCATGATCAGGATGGTCTTATCTAACCGCACGCCCTTCACTGTTCCGCCATGTAATTCAAACCAGGCAAATTCATCCACGTTCACCGGGATCAGTTTATCCTTATATGGGACCAGGAAATTGCGTTTATAGTTAGGTTGAACGGCCAGAAGTTTGCTCACCTGTTCCAACGTATAAACCTGGCTCCGGTTCTCCAGCCGGAAATATTTATCCAATGCCTGTTGCAGCTTTTCCTTGCGGATAGGCTTCAACAAATAATCAATACTGTTCAGTTCAAAAGCCCGGATAGCATATTGATCATATGCCGTGGTGAACACCACCGGAATATCCACCTGCACATCCTTAAAGATCTCAAAGGAAAGTCCGTCAGAGAGGTTAATATCCAGGAAAATAAGATCAATGCGGGGTTTGGTAGCCAGCAGAGCTGCAGCATCTTCTACATTATCAATAACGCCTGTAAATTCGGGGAATGCAACAAGGTCCCGGATCTGGCTTTCCAGTTGCCGGGCTGCATTTTCTTCATCCTCAATAATGAGTATCCTCATGGTTTACTGTATTAACGGTACCGCGACAATGAACTGATCGTCCGTACGCCGGATCGTAATATCCCGGTTAGACAAATATTTAGACCGCTGGTTTAAATTAGACAGTCCCAGTCCTGTAGAACGTTCCCGTACTTTCTTTTCCTGCAAGTCGTTTGCAACGATCAACGTTTCCTGTTCACTTACAGATACCCGGATGCGTAATGGCTGCCGGGCAGACACCACATTATGTTTTACCGCATTTTCCACCAGTATCTGCAAAGCCATCGGTGGCAATTTATGTTGCAGTTTTGTGTCATCGATATCTATTTCCACCATGATCTTCTCCCCATGCCTGCCTTTGAGCATCGCGGTATAAGCTACCATCATACACAATTCCTGTTCCAGTGTTACCATTTCCCTGCTTTCCAGCACATAACGGAATACATCAGACATGTTATTTACAAAATTCATCGCCTCCTCTTTATCCCGCAGGATAAGGGAATTGATGGTATTGAATGAATTAAACAGGAAATGAGGATTCACCTGGTTCTTCAATACTTCATACTTTGTTTCCGCATTTGTTTTCAGCAGTACCTGGTTGGCCATTCTGATCTGTTGATTATAAAAAACCAACCGGTAAATATAGGATACCAGTATGATCAGCAGGAATTCCAATATAAAGGTGACGTTAAACAGGAAACGGAATAACCGTTCTTTCAACGCCGGTTCAAACAGGTAAAGATGTAAGCGCAATAATAAAAAATCTGCTATAAAGAACAGCACCACATTCAATAAGAATAAAACCCCCAGCCGGATTTTTCTTCTTTCCAGGTTGATCGCAAAAAACAAAAGCGCGAACAGAAAGGAATATACCGCACGGGCAATCAGGTCTGGCAGTTCATATTGCGGAAACCGCAACAGGGCCAGCCTGGGTATGGAAAAGAGAATGGTAATAGCCAGGGAGCTTAGCAGGATGAGCTGTATCTTATACTTAAACTTCATATCACAAGGAAAAACGTTCAAAGAAATCCCAGATCACATCATTGGCATTGATCGCGGTGGATGGTGTATCTGCCTGATC
Source organism: Chitinophaga sp. SYP-B3965 (assembly GCF_009647655.1). Lineage (GTDB taxonomy): Bacteria > Bacteroidota > Bacteroidia > Chitinophagales > Chitinophagaceae > Chitinophaga. The sequence goes on from NZ_WJFD01000001.1 coordinate 2,998,283, forward strand.
CCTGCTTTTGCTGCCACCCGGCCATGCATGCCCGCCATCCTTTGTGAGATAACATTGCATCACAGCACCATTGCCACAGGCAGGCCATTCCGTTAATTTATACTTTTCATTGTCTGTAATTACCTGCGGCCCTGTAGTACAATTGTTTTTAGCAGACCATATATTCAATACAGAATCTACCGGCGGATAATAATACCCTGCTAATCCTATCCCGCCCTTGTAAGGAATTTTCGCATCCAATTCAGAATGCAGGTGAAGGATAGGTACTGCACGGGAAGGTGTACAGGATTGCGTTTGCACCATACTGCAACTAACGGTTGCAATAGCTGCTATCTTTTCCGGTATTTCACAAGCCAGCCTGTAGGCCATCATTCCTCCGTTAGACATGCCTGCCACATACACCTTTTTACGGTCTATCTTATGTTCAGCCACCAGCTTATCTATCAATTCACTGATAAACTTAACATCATTAATGTTATTATCACTGGCATAATTACAGCAGTAGCCGGCATTCCAGAACCGCAGCCCCAATATCCCATCACTCCTAACCCCATCCGGATACACGGCAATGAACCTGGCACTGTTGGCTTTTTGTATAAACCGGTAATCCAGTTCAAACTGGCTGCCACTGCCTCCTGCACCATGTAAGCCTATTACCAGTGGAAAGCTTTCTCCTTCCTCATAGTAATCAGGAGGAAGGTTCAGCAGAAAATGCCGTGTTCTGCCATCCACCGTTATAGTACCGGAAAAGCGATACTGCCTGCCCGTATCCGGATCGTTTTGCCGGTCGCAGTTGGTTAATAGCAAAAGGGAAAGGAGAAAAGGCAGCTGCATGAATATGTTTTTCATTTGATCAATTCTAAGGGTGAACGTTTAATGGGAGCGCAGTATTTTTATTGTTTTAATGCTGAGCGTTTAATACCCCGTAGTGTTTTCACTACCACTTTACCGCTGACGCCGCTTATTCTTCACCGCCTCCTTCATTTCCTTCTGCTGGGCCTGGTAAGTCTTATACTGTTCCTTATCCAGTACCGTCTTCATCTGCTGGTCCTTTGCAGCAGTCATGTCTTTAAATTTCCGCAGTTTGGCGATCTTAGACCCGCCTTCCTTTCGCAAGCCCTCCAGGCCGGTCAGGTAAACAGAATCGATGGACTTCACCTTCTGCTCTTGCTCTTCCGTCAGGTTCAATTTTGCACGATTGGCCTGGTATTTCTCCAGCGCCTCCTGCTGTTGCGCCAGCAGGCTGGTACAGGCTGTAAATAACAGCACGGTGGTAAGTATGATGATCTTTTTCATGCTGTAAAGAAATCCCATCCCGCAACGGCGGACAAGGAAGAAATAGCGGAAGCAACCTTTTTTGAGGTTAAAGCGGAGAAAACCGGAGTTAAATAGAAACAGCCAAACCTCAAGGGTTTGGCTGTTCATTGTTCACCAGAGAGTATAATACTATAATAAGTTCAGTTTCACCCCTATTTGTGCAGTTGCACCTGTATACAAAGAAGAATAAGTATACTGCGGCTGCCACATATACCTGCGTTGTGATTGATTCAGCAGGTTATTAGCGTTGGCATAGATCACTACTTTCTTAGACAGGAAGAAGTTCATATTAGCATCCAGGTAATACACCTTATCATAATACACATCTCCCTTATGATCCGGCAAACTACCCGTGATCGTACTGAAAGCAGAAGTATTATTGAAAGACACCCTTGCACTGAACCGGCTTACTTCATAAGCAATAGAAAGGTTCAGGATATCTTTTGCCGTACCGGGCAATTCAGGTTCTCCCTTTTTCGTAAAGATCCAGTTGTGTGTATAGTTTGCATATACACTCAGATTGCTGAGCGGTTTAGGCAAAAAGGAAAGACTCCGCTGAAAAGCAATTTCCACACCCAGCAGGTTAGCTGTTCCTGCATTACCGGGTTTGGTCCTTTGCAGCAGTTCATCATTCGCCTTTAAAGGATCGTAATACTTTTTGTAATCCGTGAGTACAGCTGGTGTAACACCTTCTTTCGCTGCTAACTCTTCCGGTGTAAGAACAAAAGCATCCACCTGGGAGAATTTCACTGCATCCTTTTTGATAACAGTATAATTGCTGATGTTCTTCAGATAAACACCACCAGAGATGAGACCCGTACCACCTGTGTAATATTCTCCCAGCAGATCCAGGTTGTTAGACAGTGTAGGGGTCAGGTATGGATTACCTTCAGAAACAGTTTTGTCTTTAATACTCACGTTCATCTTAGGCGCAATGTCTCCATAAGCCGGACGGGAAATGGTACGGGTATAAGCAAAACGGTAAACAGATTGTTTGGTGGGGGTATACTTTATGTGAAAGGCCGGCATCAGGTCAAGGGAATTCGTATTCGAAACGATCTTTTCATCTTCGATCTTATCGATCTTTTTGTTGTAGTTATAACCTTCATATTTTAAAGTGCTGTATTCAAACCGCAGACCACCGATCAGCGAAAGTTTGCTGCCCAGTTGTTGTGTGCTCATCAGGTAACCGGCAGAGATCCCTTCCGCTCCGTTGTAGTTACCCGCCAGGGCATCCACTTTAGTAGCGTCTTTAATAAAATGCTCCGTGTTACCGGCATAACTTACATCCTGGTGAGATACCCATTCTGTTGTAACTGTGCTGCCCACTTCGTAACGGGAGTTAGGGAAAAGAGAACGGCTCACGTTCTTCATGCTGTTTCCGTAACCATTCCAGAAATGGCCCCAGTCGCGGTAATCTTCTATGTTCACTTTTTCACCATTCGCCACCTTCTGATCATACTCTGCTTTCCTGGTTGGATCAATACCCGGTTTCCAAACCACCTGGTTCAGGATCGTATTCTCTTTGGTCATGCCGCGGTATTTACCACCCAGCTTCAGTGTGTTGGCAAACTTACCTTCCCATAATGGAATGGTCACATCCAGTTGTGCTAAATATTGACGGGTAAAAGAACGTTTGTCAGAACCATTGTAGCTATCTGCATACCAGGTATCTACGGTATCACTGTTATTGGTAGGTCTGCCTTTCAGGCTTTCCAGTACATTATCAATACCAGTACCACCGGTTGCTTTAATAAAACGGGGATTGGTATAATCCATCTGTACCGTTTTTTCCATTTCACTTTCCAGTTCCAGGTTGCGTGCATCCGGGTTATCACCTCTGTTCTTCATATAAGACCCTTTCCATTCCACTTTTACTTTACCCAGGATGTGCTGTCCTTCCAGGCCAAGGTTGATGATCTTCTGTGCTATCACTGCACCGTTTTTGTCATTCACACCACCATTCACATGCCTTTCCAGTTCAGGATCATATTGCGGATGAAAGGGATCATTAGTCCGGTCTACATAATATTCCTTCGTCACATCATCTATCATATCCTTGTTCGAATCCTTCACCTTTTTCCCTTGCGCAGTATTTCTTTCATATCCTGCAGCACGTTTCCAGTTGGTAGGATAATCAGCACCGATATCATCTACCTTCAGTGTATAACGCTGGCGCCAGTCTTTATAGTTATTGAAGATACCTGTCAGTGCAATACTATGTTTCTCGTTAAATTTATAATCCAGGCCAAGGGTATAGCTCTGCCGGATACGTTCCAGCAGGATCTGTTCCATGCTGAGGTATTTAGGCATGAAATACGTTTTGTCATCTACCCATTTGGTATCTCCCCAGTCACTGCCATGCATATTGGAACCAAGGGATTGTTTATAGTAGGAACCGGATACCATCACACCAAATTGCTTTTTCTTTCCATAACGATCACCAAATACCAGGTTGGCATTTGCCATCGGTTTTTTGATCATGAAAGAATAACCGCTACCACCCGTGAGCGATAACATTCTTTTATAAGGTGCTTTACGGGTGATCAGGTTGATCACACCACCAATAGCATCACCATCCATATCAGGCGTGATCGCTTTGGTTACTTCCACAGACTGCACCATATCTGAAGGCACTGCGTTAATGCCCACAGAACGGTCATTACCCGTACCGGACATATTTGTACCATTGATATTGATCGTACTTTTGGAAGGATCAGTACCCCGTACACTCACCAGGGAAGCTTCTCCCTGGTCTAACTGTACATAGATACCCGGCACACGTTTTAAAGCATCTCCAATGTTAGGATCAGGAAAACGGCCGATCTGATCTGCAGAGATCACATTCATGATCCTGTTGGAGTTCTTTTGCTGGTTCAATGCTTTCAGGGCTGAAACAGATGAACCACTTATCTCTACTGCCTGCAGGTCTTTACTGCCACCTGCCGTAAGCACAGCATCCAGTTTTACAGCAGCACCGTTTTGAATGGTAACTGTTTTCTCAAATGTTTTAAAACCGATGTAAGAGATGGTCACAACATGTGTGCCATCAGGGATGTTCAGTAGTTTGAAACTACCTGTTACATCAGACACTGCATTCCTCGAGATCGCTTTGATAACGATCGATGCACCGGGAAGGCTGAGGTTGTCTTTGTCGATCACACGGCCGGAAATGAGGCCTTGTGAAAAGAGATGCAGGGGCATGAGGAATAACATCAACAGGGTTGAAGTGTAGAATTGTTTCATACAGGTTTTAGTATTAGTTTGGGATATGATGTAAATCTACCTGTACTGTTTAACCAAATTATTACGGGGGTGTTAAGGGATCAATAATAAAAAATCCCGGTACACAATGTGTACCGGGATGCGTGTGAATCAAATATTAACTATACTATTAGAACAGTTCAGGTTTGTTTATTCAGAAAACGATCTTTCATTATCTGCTCAGAAAATATCTACGTATTACCCAATTTAGCAAACGCATGATCATTACTTATTTAGAAACATTCACGATGAAAGTATCTTTAATACAAGTGTAATTATCCTGCACCTCATACACCGTTTTACCGGCAGATGGCTTCACTGTAATACTTCTCTCCGCACTTTTACCTTTATTCCATTTATAAGTACCTGCAAAAGATGCAGTCAGTGTAGCGCTCTGCCCTTTCTTCAGGTTAATGGTAGTCGTTTTATTCACATCTTTCATCATCACAAAATGGTCCCTGATCTGGCCATCTGCGCAAAGCCATTTCAACTCCAGTTTATTACCATCCACTTCCACCATGGAAGCACCACCTGCTTCGTTATAAGAATAATAAAATGCATTATGCGGATAAGTAGCCTGGCGGCCACCTTGTGCACCAGCTGAACCAGTTACCACATAAACAGTACCTGCATTGGTCACAGGGTCTTTAATGTAAGGGCAGGAATTGTCTGATCCATCGTATAAAGCAGAAGAACCGCTCATGTTATGCGTGGCAGAATCAAAGGTCTCTTCCATACCATAATGCCCATGCATTAAACGGGAACGCTCATATACGTGACTGTGACCGCAAAGGATCAGATCCACGCCATAACGTTCCAGGATACGGATAAAGTTCTCACGGATCCTAACCAGTTCTCCTTCTTTATCAGAATTATGAGAGCCCATGGTATAAGGAGGATGATGCCAGTAAGCAACTACCCAGCCTCTGCGCGTATTCTTAAATGCTTCCAGGTCTTTTTTGATCCATTGTACCTGTGCGCCTAATGTATCATACATCCGGGTGCTGGCCATATCTTCCTTACCATAAGAATCCAGGGAAAGGAAATGCACATTCCCGATATCGAAAGAATAGAAAGCCTGTGTATTAGAAGCAACACCACCAGCTTCTCCATTAGTAGGCATAGAGAAGTTCTGATAGTAAGCAATGGCTTTACTGCCCTGGGAAGTAGCCTTGAAACGATACAGATCGTTGTAATCATGGTTACCCGGAGCCGGGAACAAAGGATATTTCTTCAGCAGGTTATCTTTATAGATGTTGAAGAACTTCTCCTGGAATTCAGGATCAGTACCGCTGGAATAAGCGTTATCACCCAACAGTATCCATGCATCCATTGGTTTATCTTCCAAATATTTAACAGCCTGATCCCTTACGGTCCGCTGATTGATAGAGTTGTTACCACAATCCCCGAACACACCAATACGTACTGGTCCTTCTGTACCCGGTACAGGCATGGTCACGAAATAGTTATCAGCATCCATTTGCAAGGTATCTCCGTTACCACCACCAATAGAATAATAATACTTTGTGCGTGGTTGCAGACCACTTACCTGTACTTTATGCTCAAAAGTAAGGATGGAATCTTCTGCCATCTTATCCAGTTGCCCTAAAGTAGTACCATAAGTAACCACACTTCTGGTCAGTGCGTTCGTTCTCCAGCGGATGATGATGCTTTTATCTGTAGCCACCTGTAAATAAGGGCCTCTCATCAGACCAGCCTGTAATACATTGGGCTTGCGTTCCTGTGGTTTGGGCTTTGGGGTTGTTGTTTCCTGTGCATTCACCTGTATACAGGTAAACACGCATAACAGCGCGAATAAAGATCTGATGCTCATGTTTATTAAAAAGTTTTAATCCTACGTAATTGCGCTGCCAAATTAGACGCTTCCTGCCGTTTGCTGTAACAAAGGCAGTTAACAAATCTTTAAGCAATTGTGAACACCCTATGGCAGCGAGTCTTCCAGTGCCCGCATAAAAGCAGTCACATCAGCTACCTCTTCCTTTGTCAACTGCAAAGGCACGGATGATAATGTTTGTGTGGGTGTAGCCAATCCGATACCACTTCCACCACCCTTGTTATAGAACTCCACCACATTCTCCAATGTGGTAAATGCCCCATTATGCATATAAGGCCCTGTCGCTGATACATTCCGCACAGTAGGTGTTTTAAATGCCTGCTCATAATACGAAATAGGGAATACATCAAAGCGGCCTTTATCATCATCTGCCAGCGGTTTTGCCAGGTCTTCGTTCTTTGGGGTACCGAGTACTTCCAACTCCGTGAGTTGGTACAAAGGCGGCACCAGTCCATTAAAGAGCGGTGCAAAGTGACAAGTGCCACATTGTGCCTTACCCATGAATAAATTAAAACCTCTTTTCTGTGCGGCATTCATCACCATCGTATCACCTCCCATATACTGATCAAAAGGGGAATTACGCGGATTCAGGGAACGCACAAAAGCAGCCAGTGCAACCGCTACTTTTTCTGCCTTCATACTGCTATCCGGAAATACCTGTTTAAACAGTACCGCATAAGCTGGTAGTGTTAAGACCTTTGCAATATCCCCATTCATTTCAGTCGGGTTGTGTATCACATCCAGCGCCTGTTCTTCCAAACTCTTTGTACGTCCTTCCCAGAACTGCCCATACTGGAATCCCGAATACAACAGAGAAGGTGCATTCCGTTTTACATGGGAATGCCCATCAAATGCAACACTGTTGGCCAGGCCATCCGTGAAATGTTTCTCCGGGCGATGGCAGGTAGCGCAGCTTATTTTATTATTGCCGGACAATGCCGTTTCATGAAAAAGCATTTTCCCTAACCGGATCAATGCAGCATTCACCGTGGTGCCGTAAGAAGCAAAAGCATCCTCAGCAATAAACTTATACAATCCAGGTGTGGCTGCAACACCGGATAAGGGGAAAGTTTCTATCGTATCAGTGGCAGCATTAGAAGGAAATGCATCTATATTGATAGCATCCTTACTGAACAGGTCTTCCGCATTATAATTCAATACACCACCCGTTGTATTATGCACCAGCTGCATATCCTTGATCATGTAACCAAAAGTCCTTTGCAAAGGCAAAGCATATAACTGCAGGAAACGTAAACGATCAAAGGTATCAAAGTCTTTACCCGCCTGCAGGAATTGCAGGCTCTTATCCAGGTAATAAGCCACACTGTCTGCATAACGCGCACGTTTATCCAGGTAAGGTGCCAGTACAACTTTCACGGCGTTCAGCGCTTCATAAGATTCAGGAATACCTGATTTCAATAATGGCGCATCAAACCCTGAAATACCCAATGTATAAATGCGGATCAGCTCTATGCGCAAACTTTCCAGTATCTGTTTATCATCTGCTGTAAATCCGTACAGCAGGGATAACAGATCTTCCGCAGAAGAATTGATCACATTCACCTGCTCCAGTAATTCCGATTTATGCTCCGCCACATCATCTTCATACAACAGGGCTTCCATCACCTGCATGCCTACAGGTTCCTGGTATTCCATATAAGGTTCTTCTATCTCTGTTTTAGCGGGACTGTTATAAATGAGGCTGGAGCTCTTTAAGAAATATTCAAGGAAGAATTCGATCTTTTTATACTGTAACCGGCAATTTTTTAATTGCTGCCGGGCCATGATAACACTGGCGGAATCATCTTTTTTGATGGCCTGAACAGCGGACTGCAAAGCCTCCGTAGCAACTGCAAAACCCTGCGCCCCCGACCGGAAATACTTCACCGTTGGTTCTAATCCTATGGATGAACCAGAGAAGGTGGTCAGGCTCATCAATACACAAAGACAAAAGCCTGGTAATAACAGTCGTTTTATCGTTACCATAACGCAAAAGTAGCTTTCCTGTCCGCAGCCTGTTATCTGTTCATCATAATTTAATATGATCAGGTTGGGATATTATAAGTATTCATCACTTCCTCAATATCATCAAAAGAAGGCCGGATAAAGCCAAAGGCCGGATTATCCAGGTCATGGATGATGCTCACAATGATCACACTCATGAAAACAAATATAAAAGACGTGATCCGGTAGCGGTTTCCATTGTTCTTACTGATATAACCGATCAATACACTCAGGCACATGGAGAAGAGGAACAACACCCAAAGGATCATCTTTGGCAGCGTGCGGTGATAAGAATGCATCAGCCTGTAATAAGTGGATTCCACCCGGTCCGTTTTAGCCATCAGGGTACTGATCCTGTCCCATTCTGCCGGATGCGCCGCCAGGTATTGCTGCATATGCTGGTCAAAATTGCTGTCCAGGCTGTCTATGCTCCGGACCCTTTCCACCACTTTTTCCCGGGTAGTGCCCACCGGCAGTTTAATGAACTGGTAAAGGTCCGTGTAATAAAGCCGCACCTGTTCATACACCGTATGATCGTAAACAGCGGACACCCTTAATATTTCAGAAATATCTGTGGTAATGGTTTGCACCATGTTGGATCTTTCATGCGACTGGGTGCCGGATTGCACCAAAGTAAAAGAAGTAAGCAAAGCGTAAAACCCTACAATACCATTCTCCACACCCAGCGGTTTCCAGGTATAACCTTTCTTCAATTGCCGGGCGGCTAGTCTGTTGCCCATAAAAACGCAAAGGATCAGCAGCAAGGGGTAGATAACTAAGTAGAAGATGTAGGATACCATAGTTGTTTTTTGCTCCTATGAAGATAATTATATAATCCTTACTTTTAAATAGCATGAAGAATACGATCAATGCCATCCTTCGTTTCCTCAATTCCCTCAGCAGGCCGTCAAAAGCCCGCAATATGCGCCTGCTGCGTGAACGGGGAGAAACACCAGGCTCCTTCCTGATCCGGGAAGCGGTAACAGAAGACGTACCCGCACTGGCCGTACTGCATGTGCAAACATGGAATGAAACTTATGGCACTCCCCGTTTCTCCAAATTGGGACTCCGCACACGTCAATGGCAGGAACAGTTTGCAGCAAAAGACGATAGCTGGTGCTGTTATGTTGTAGCAGATCCCAAAGGAAAACTGGTTGGCTTTGCAAAAGTGGCCCGTTATGCGCATGCAGACCTGAAAGACTACCATGGCCAGTTAGATAAGATCTACCTCTTAAAAGATTATCAACGTATTGGCCTGGGCCGCAAGCTGGCAGGATATTCAGCCCGCTGGCTCCTTGAAAGGAATATTTCTACGATGGTGTTATTTGGTGTCCCGCAAAATCCTACCTGTTATTTCCACGAGGCTTTAGGGGGTAAAAAGCTCATCAACAGTAAAGGCGGGTTTGATGGAGGGTATGGCTGGAAAGATATCAGTATCCTGGCTGGATAGCATAGTAAACTGTGGGCTACATAACCGGTATTATTCCTGTAAGTTATGGTCTGCATAATCTGTATTATTCCTGCAAGCCATGCGCTACATAGCCATCGCCTCTTTATTATATTTGTTCCTGTAATCGATCGGAGATAAACCTGTGATCTTTTTAAAGATCACCCTGAATGCTTTCGTATCCGCATATCCCACATCATTCATTACTTCCAGGATATTCTTCCGGCTGTTCTCAAAACTCTTCTTCGCCGATTCTATTTTTACCCGCTGCATATATTCTATCACCGTAATGGAGGTGGCCTTTTTAAATCTTCGCTCCAGACTTCTCCTGCCAAGAGAAAACATCCCCGCCAGCTGATCCACCGTAATCTTGTACTGGTAATTATTCTCAATGAATGCCTGTGCTTTTTTGATAGACTCATCATCATGATCCCGCTGCCCCATGAACATAGAAAAAGTGGCCTGGCTCTTACGGTCTATCTCTATCTCAAATACCTTAGCAGTGAGGATCGCCGTTTCCCTGTCCGTATATTTCTCTATGAAATGCAAAAGCAGGTTCAGGTAAGAATTAGCGCCACCGCTGGAATAGAGCCCCTGATCCTCCATCATGATCTTATCATCCACGAGTTTCACATCCGGGAACATATGCCTGAATTCATTAGCCCTGCCCCAATGCGTAGAACATTTCCTTCCTTTTAATAAACCCGTAGCAGCCAGCAGGAATGCACCCACACAAAGACTGGCAATCTCTGCGCCATTCTTATATTGTTGATTGATCCAGGGAATGAATTCCCTGTTCATCGCTATCGCTTTTTTAATATCACCCGTGAGTGCAGGAATAAATACCAGGTCTGTTTTTTTGACATCTTTCAACAGCAGATCCGTATGCACCGTGTACGACTTATCATGCAATAAAACTTCCTTCGTAAGTCCTACCAGGCTCACGTCGAAAGCAGCTTGTTTACCGGTTGCTTCCAGCAACTTATTTACCTCGGTGAAAATATAGCGTGGGTCATCTACACTGGCCAGCACAGCCTCGTTGGGAACTAAGATGGTGATGTGTTTCATGGAACTAAGGTAGGTAAAAGTGATGTCGCAAACACCCCCTTAGATTGACGGAATTGCACCGCCCCTGTTAAAGATCAAACAGGTAATTTTGCTAACCCGCCAGTGTTAATTGCCGTAGTTTTTCTTCGTTGGCAATGGCAATATCTTTGCCGGATAAGATGATCAGGTTTTCCTGGATCAGTTCATTTAACATCCTGAATGTGGTTTCATAAGTGGCGCCAATGTAAGAAGCAAGGTCCTGCCGGCTCAATGAAAAATCAATAAAACCGCCTTCATTACGGCCAAATTTATCGCGCAGCGCCAGTAAGGCATAAGCTATCCTTCCCTTCACCGGCATATGCGCCAGGTTGCGCATCCTCTTTTCTGACTCCTGCAATTCCCGCGCATAGAACATCATCATCTCATACATCAGGTCCTGGTTCACTTTCAGGGAAGCCTGGAAAAATTCCAGTTCAAAGAAACAAACAGTGGCCGCTTCCAGAACAGTAGCCGTAACAGGATATACCAATTCCGTTCCGATGCCCCGGTGCCCCACAATATCTCCTGCTTTTGCAAAACGTACGATCAGTTCTTTTTCTTCCCCCCAATGTTTATGCACTTTCACTTTTCCCGTATGGAGAAAGTAAACACCATTCACCGGATCTCCTTCCTTAAATAACTCTGCACCTTTCTTCAGCGCAAAGTTCTTCCGCTCATGCGTGATAGCCGGCTTCCATTCTTTTACACACAGTTTGCAAACGAGACAGGTTTGCAGGTCACATCCCTGCTTGTCTTTCTTCATATCTTTCTACCTTTTGCGATTGAACGAGGATATCTGGCAAAGCCTCCCGCCATCTCACCACTTCTCCTATTATTATGATGGCTGGATTTTCCAGCCCTGCATGTGCCGCTTTAAATATAATATCCCTCACCGTACCCGTCACCATTTTTTCTTCCGGGGTGGTACCATTTTGTATAATGGCCACCGGCATCGTGGCTTTACCGAAACTGCTGAACAGGTCCATGATCTCTCCTAACTTACTCATGGCCATTAAGATCACTACCGTGGCAGTGGATTGTGCAGCGAGTCGCAGGTCATCTGAAATACTGCCATGGCGGGTGGTACCTGTTGTGATCCAAAGACTTTCCGCTGTTCCTCTCAAGGTAAGCGGAATCATCTGACCAGCCGGAACAGCCAGTGCACTGGAAATACCGGGTACAATATTTACGGGTATCCCTGCGCGGGTAGCTGCTTCAATTTCCTCTGCCGCCCTGCCAAAAATGAAGGGGTCCCCTCCTTTCAGCCTTACCACATGCCCAAAAGCGAAAGCACTGCTGACGATCAATTCATTGATCTCCTGCTGGGATAAAGCATGGCAACCATATCGTTTGCCCACAAAACTCACCCGGGCATTCGCCCCCGCATATTCCAATAATGCCGGATTCACCAATGCATCATATAATATAACATCTGCCTCCCGGATGGTCCGGATAGCTTTTAAGGTGATCATTTCCGGATCTCCGGGTCCGGCACCTACTAAAGATAAGGATGGTTTAGGCATGCTTTGATATATTACATTAATATTTATATATTATATTTAACACTCATCATGCATAAAATTAAATCATTTTGGTGTATTTTTATGATATAAGTCAGATACACCATTACTTTTTTACGGTTTTTAAGCTAAAAGATATAATATTGATAATATAACTATATATCAGTATCCTCTTATTCCTGATCTTAAAAATCGCCCTCTAATGAAAATTGTAGTTATCGGTAATGGCATGGTAGGCTATAAATTTTGTGAAAAAATAGTCGAAAAAACCGGAGATACAGGCATAGAATTAGTGGTTTTTGGAGAAGAACCCCGCCCAGCTTACGATAGAGTGCATTTAAGTGAGTTTTTTGCCGGCAGATCTGCAGACGACCTCACAATGGCTCCGCTGGATTGGTATACTTCCCACAATATTACCCTCCATCTGGGAGATCCCATCAAAGAAATAGACACCCTTCATAAGATCGTCCACTCCCACCAGGGCATCAGTGAATCTTATGATTTCCTCATAATGGCTACCGGCTCTTCCGCATTTGTTCCTTCCATCCAGGGCGTAGACAAAAAAGGAGTTTTCATCTACCGCACCATTGAAGACCTGGAACTGATGTTGGATTTTGCTCCCAAAGCCAGAAAAGGAACAGTGATCGGTGGTGGGCTATTAGGCCTGGAAGCAGCCAAAGCATTATTAGATCTGGGCGTGGCGGAAACACATATTATTGAATTCGCCCCTCGCCTCATGCCCCGCCAGATAGATGATAAAGGTTCCTTTATCCTCCAGTCCAAACTGCAAAAGCTGGGTTTACAGATCCATACCAATAAGAACACCCGCGAAATACTGGGCGCGGATACCATCACCGGCCTTCAATTTACAGACGACACTATATTAGATACAGATATGCTGGTGATCTCTGCAGGTATCAAACCAAGAGATGAACTCGCAAAAGCTGCCGGACTCACTACCGGCCCCCGTGGTGGTATTGTTGTCAATGAACAGTTGCAAACTTCAGATCCTTCCATTTATGCTATCGGCGAATGCGCCTTATATAATGGTATGATCTATGGCCTCGTGGCGCCAGGATATGAAATGGCCGAAACAGCTGCTTCTCACATTCTCGGTCAGCATAAATCCTTTACGGGTTTTGACATGAGCACAAAACTGAAACTCATTGGCGTAGATGTAGCCAGCTTCGGCAATCCTTTCATTACACCGGAAGAAGGCAACAGCATTGTACTGGAAGATTCCATGAAAGGAGTGTATCAACGCATCAATATTTCTACCTGTGGTCAATATCTCTTAGGTGGCATCCTCATTGGAGATGCAGACGCTTATAATATGCTCCTGCAAACGAGCAAGAACAAAGTGATACTTCCGCCTAATCCCATCGACATCTTACTCGGCGCCAGGAATGGAACTGCCAGCACTGGTATCAACTTACCTGATGATGCCATCATCTGCAGTTGCGAAAGCATCAGCAAACTGGCCATCGCACAAGCTGTGGAAGGAGGTTACGAAACACTGGATGCCGTAAAGAAATGTACAAAAGCCGGCACCTGTTGTGGAGGATGTGTTCCCATGGTGAAAGATATCATCACGGCCACCATGAAAGCACAAGGCAAATACATCCGCAACGTAGTATGCGAACACTTCGCATATTCCCGCCAGGAACTACTGGACCTTGTTAAAGTAAAAGCCCTGAAATCTTTTGACGAAGTACTGGACCACTACGGCCATGGCGAAGGCTGCGAAACCTGCAAACCTGTTGTAAGCTCCATCCTCGCCAGTTTGTGGAATGAAATGATCCTCGATAAAGGCAATGACACCGCACAGGACTCCAACGACCGTTACCTCGCCAACATTCAGAAAGGTGGTACTTATTCTGTAGTACCCCGCATTCCCGGAGGAGAGATCACACCAGAAAAACTGATCGTTATCGGGCAGATCGCACACAAATATCATCTCTATACAAAGATCACCGGCGGCCAGCGCATTGATATGTTCGGCGCACATCTCAGCGATCTTCCCGCTATCTGGGAAGAATTAATTATAGCAGGTTTTGAAAGCGGCCATGCATACGGTAAAGCATTACGCACCGTTAAAAGTTGCGTAGGATCTACCTGGTGCCGCTTTGGTTTACACGACAGTGTAAGTTTTGCTATCCGCATAGAAGAAAGATATCGCGGCCTCCGTGCTCCGCACAAAATAAAATCTGCTGTATCCGGTTGCATCCGCGAATGCGCAGAAGCACAATCCAAAGACTTTGGCATTATTGCCACAGAGAGAGGCTGGAACCTTTATGTATGCGGCAACGGCGGCTCTAAACCACAACACGCATTATTGCTGGGCACTGACCTGGATGATGAAACCTGCATCCGTTATATAGACCGCTTCCTGATGTTCTACATCAAAACAGCAGATCCCCTCACCCGTACCGCTACCTGGCTCAACAAACTGGAAGGCGGCATTGATTACCTCCGCAATGTAGTACTGCACGACAGTTTAGGCATAGCCGAAAGCCTGGAAGCAGAAATGCAATTGCTGGTAGATAGTTATAAATGTGAGTGGAAGGAAGTAGTGGATAATCCACAACTCCGGAAACGTTTTAATCACTTCGTCAACGCACCGGAAGAAAAAGATCCGACAGTTAAGTTTGAAACCATGCGCAGTCAGAAGAAAGCTGCAGAATGGAAATAGATTTTTTACATCAAATCGCTACACATATGTCATCAACGCTCAGTACAACCGGCATCACCTGGTTCTTTGCCTGCAAAACAACAGACGTTCCTGCGAACGGTGGGGTTTGCATTAAGTACAAAGAAGAACAGATCGCCCTGTTCTATTTCACCCGCAGCGATGCCTGGTATGCCACACAGAATCTTTGTCCGCACAGGAAGCAAATGGCTTTAAGTCGTGGTATGACCGGTTCACATCAGGGAGAGCCAAAAGTAGCCTGCCCCTTTCACAAGAAAACATTTTCATTGGCAGATGGAAGATGTTTAACGGATGAGCACGAATGTTCCCTCACTACCTATCCGGTAAGAACGGAAGACGACCGTGTATACATTGGCATTAGCGAAAACGAAGAAGCGTATTAAAGCGAAACCCGGTAGCTGGCAGGCTATCCGGGCTTCTGAATTTTAATATGATTGGCTCACTTAAAATTTACCAAAGTTACATGAAAAAATTGTTCCTCAGCGGGGCATCCTGCATTTTCTTTGGCTCCTTCGTCTCCCTCGATTGTTCCGCTCAATTCACTGTGGGCGCGCAACTAAGAACCCGCACAGAACTGCGGGACGGCCAGGGAGCCCCTCTTCCCAAAGGTGCCAAACCAGCCCTCTTCACTTCTCAACGTACCCGGCTATCCGCAGGTTATACCACCTACCGGTTAAAACTGGGCCTCACTTTGCAGGACACAAGGGTCTGGGGACAGGACGCATCCACCATCAACAGAACCACCACCGCAGACAATAATGGATTCCTCCTGCACGAAACATGGGCTGAAATTTTACTAACAGACACCCTCATCAAAAACAAAAGCCTTTCTTTAAAAATAGGCCGGCAGGAATTAGTCTATGACGACAGCCGCCTGCTGGGCAATCTGGATTGGCTGCAACAAGGAAGAAGACATGATGCGGCTGTACTTAAATACAAACACAACAGCTGGAATTTCAACGCAGGCGGCGCATTTTCCCAAAATAAAGAAAATGCATCAGGCACTACTTACAATCCTGCCCCTCCGGGAAATTACCCCGCAAATACAAACGGCGCACCACAATACAAAAGCCTGGAATTCCTGCACATCAATAAACAAACCGGCAAAAGCAGTATATCATTGCTCTTCCTGGCAGATCAGTTTTCCAAATACAGTGTAGACAGTTTGCTGGTAAAGAAATGGGAAGCCGCCAGCTATAACCGCATCACCACAGGTTTGTATGCCAACATCCCCTTCTCAAAGAACAACATTACAGCAGCCGTATATTATCAGAAAGGAAAAAATGGAGAAGGAAAAGCAGTAGATGGTGCATTGTTCTCTGTAGCTTATCAGCGAAGTTTTACAACCAGCTTCAGCACAGAAGCCGGTGTGGATTTTACCACAGATACTTTCGATCCCCTCTATGGCACACCGCATAAATTCTGGGGCACGATGGACTACTTCTATGTGGCCAGCAAATTTGGTAACAATGGTCTGCAGGACTATTACCTGAAAGCAAAATTCCGTCAAAATACCAAATGGGCGATCAACGCAGACCTTCACCAGTTCTATAGTTCAAGTGGCCTCCAGTTTGGAACGGAAGCAGATCTCACACTGCAATACAACCTTACAAAAGCCATCGCTTTCGAAGGTGGTTACAGCTACTTTAACAGTACAGCGCAATTGGCCGCTGCTAAAAATGTGCCGGATGCACAGTACAACAATCACTGGGCTTACCTGATGATCAATATCCGGCCGGAAATATTTATCAAATAAAAACCTGACTAATGCTAAACAACAAACCTCTCGATAAATTACGCATCTTTTCACTGAAAGGCATTCAGATGCGAACGTTCCATATCACCTGGCTCATGTTCTTCGTCTGTTTCTTTGGCTGGTTTGGACTGGCGCCACTGATGCCCACTATCCGTGCAGACCTTGGATTATCCAAATCACAAATAGGCAATATCATCATCGCTTCTGTATCCAGCACTATCATTGCACGATTGATCATTGGCAGGTTATGCGATACCTGGGGGCCACGCAAAACTGCTGTGCGACTACTGATCTTTGGTTCAATCCCTGTGTTCCTGGTAGGACTGGCACATGATTACACCACCTTCCTCATCTTCCGTTTGGCTATTGGTACTATCGGTGCCTCTTTTGTGATCACACAATTCCATACTTCCATGATGTTTGCCCCTAACATCAAAGGCACTGCAAATGCAGTAACTGGTGGCTGGGGAAATCTGGGCGGTGGTATCACCAACATGGTGATGCCGCTCATCTTTGCAGCGATAGTAGGAATGGGTTACAGCGCAGGCATCTCCTGGCGTTTAGCCATGATCGTTCCCGGATTGATGATGATCGGTGTAGCGATACTTTATCACAAATACACAAAAGACACACCCAATGGCAATTATGATGAAATAGGATACAACGGTGCTAAACGTAAAACAGACTGGAAAATTCTGAAGGACTGGCGCATCTGGGCTTTGATGATGGCCTACGCCATGTGTTTTGGCATGGAGATCACTTTTGATAACGTGGCTTCTCTTCATTTCGTGGATACTTATCATTTATCACAAAGCAGCGCAGGGCTATGGGCTGGCGTGTTCGGATTGATGAACCTTTTTGCCCGGGCGCTCGGTGGTTTTGTATCTGACAGAGTGGGCGCCAAACAAGGTATGCGCGGGAAAGGTATCCTGCTGGCCTTAGTATTAGTGGCTGAAGGATTCGGACTGTTGCTGTTTGCAGGCGCACCATCACTTGGCCTGGCTATCGCAGCCATGCTGGGATTTGCATTGTTCCTGAAAATGGCAAATGGTGCTACGTATGGCATTGTTCCTTTTATTAATCAGGAGAATGTAGGATTGGTAAGCGGCATTGTGGGAGCAGGTGGAAACCTTGGCGGTATGCTGTTTGGCTTCCTGTTCAAATCAGAAAATATTTCCTACGAGCAGGCATTCACTTATATCGGTTACGCGGTGATTGCAACCGGCTTTATCGTACTGCTGACGAGGTTCAGTAAACAAACTGCTAATATCAGTGTACCGGCACATGCAAAACCGGTACTGGCTGATTAAATATTCTTTATATGCAGGCATCATTCAAAACCACCTGTTGCTATTGCGGAGTAGGCTGTGGCATAGTGGTTCACAAGGACAGACAAGGAAGATTAACAGTAGAAGGAGATAAAGATCATCCTGTGAACAGGGGCATGTTATGCTCCAAAGGAATGAACCTGCATTATACCGTAACAGATACTTCAGACCGTTTAACACATCCTGAAATGCGTTACAGTCGGAACAGCCCACGCCAAAGGGTTTCCTGGGATCAGGCGCTGGACCGCACGGCAGCAGTATTTAAAGCGATCATTGAAAAACATGGGCCGGATGCTGTAGCTTTTTATGCATCCGGCCAATGCCTGACAGAAGAATATTATGTAGTCAACAAGCTGATAAAAGGTTTTATTGGCAGCAACAATATCGATACCAATTCCCGGCTTTGCATGAGCAGTGCTGTGGCCGCTTATAAGATGGCCTTAGGAGAAGATGTAGTGCCCGGCACGTATGATGATATTGAACAAACAGATTGCATCTTTGTAGCCGGCGCTAATCCTGCATGGTGCCATCCCATTTTATGGCGCAGGATAGAAGCCGCCAAGGCAGCCAATCCACGGTTGAAGATCATCGTCAGTGATCCCCGCGTTACACAAAGTTGTGCCATGGCAGACCTTCATTTGCAACTGCTTCCCGGAACAGATATTGTATTACATCATGCCATCGGAAGACTATTGATAGAACAGGGAAAAGCAGATGCCCATTTCCTGCAGCAACATACAAATGGTTATGAGAAATACCGGGAGATGGTGATGCAGCGAAGCATTGCAGAAGCCGCTATCATCTGCGGCATACCGGATACTGCCATCTATGATGCCGTACATTACATCGGTGAAGCCAAGGGATTTATGACCATGTGGACGATGGGCCTGAACCAAAGTGTAGTAGGTGTACATAAAAACCTCAGCCTCATCAACCTTCACCTGATCACCGGAAAGATAGGCCAGCCGGGCAGCGGCCCTTTCTCTTTAACCGGCCAGCCCAATGCCATGGGCGGACGGGAAGTAGGTGGCTTATCTAATTTATTACCCGCCCACCGTGTACTGGATAATCCTGCACACCGGCTGGCAGTACAGGAATTTTGGGGTGGTGTTCCTCTATCAGACAAACCCGGCCTCACAGCCACGGAGATGTTTGAAGCATTACATGATGGTCGCTTGAAAGCCATCTGGATCATGTCCTCCAACCCTTTGGTAAGCCTGCCGGATGCACGTTTCATGGAAGCCGCATTAAAGAAAGCAAAGTTTGTAGTAGTACAGGAGATCTCCAATAAACCAGAAACACTGGCTTATGCAGATGTGATCTTACCTGCTGCAGCCTGGGCAGAAAAAGAAGGCACCATGACCAATGCAGAACGCCGCATCAGTTACCTCAATAAAATAACAGATGCTCCCGGCGAAGCATTACCGGATGCAGAGATCCTCTGCCGTTTTGCACAAAAGATGGGGTTTAAAGGTTTTGATTATGCCAATGCGGGAGAGATCTACAATGAACATTGCCGGCTGACAGCAGGTACCAATATTGATATCAGCGGCCTGAGCTATCAACTGCTACAGGAAAAACGCAGTGTACAATGGCCTTACCCTGAGGGGGCTAAAAGTCATGGTACATCCCGGTTATTTACAGATCATTCCTTTTATACCCCTAATAAAAAAGCCAACATCCATTCCTTTGATGATGAAAATAATTCTGAGCCATTAAGTGACGACTATCCGCTGATCCTTACCACCGGACGTATACGAGATCAGTGGCATACCATGAGTAAAACGGGAAAGGTGAGCAAACTGAAACAACACATTGCTTCTTCTTTCTTAGAAATACATCCCGAAGATGCCCGACAGCGGAACATCCGGCAGGATGATCTGGTAGAGATAAAAAATGAAAGAGGTACTGTGCGTGTAAAAGCACAACTCTGTACCACCATCAAAAAAGGAGTAGTCTTCCTTCCCATGCATTGGGGAAAAATATTAAACAGTGACCTTAATCGTGCTAATAACCTAACTAATAATCTCGTAGATCCGATCTCGAAACAACCTGATCTGAAATACGCTGCTGTACAGGTATTGCGTTATGAAAAACCCTTCCAGAAGATCATAGTCATAGGTGCCGGAGCCGGTGCCTATGGCTTTGTGAAAACTTATCGCACACTGAACACCAAAGATGAAATAGTAGTATTCAGCAAAGAAGACCAACCCTTCTATAACCGCGTGATGCTCCCCGATTATATCAGTGGCACCCAGCAGTGGGCACAGCTGGTAAAGATGACTGATGCGGAAGAAGCGCTTTTTAATATCACACTGCACAGAGGTGTGAGCATAGAAAAGATCAACAGGGAAGAAAAATGTATTACAGACAGCCTGGGAAATGTACACACCTATGATGTACTGATCATGGGCACTGGTAGTCGGGCTGCTACTTTGAAAGATGTACCCAAACTGAAAGGAATCTTTACGATGCGCAGCCGCAGGGATGCAGATGCCTTTGTGCAACATGTTGATCCATCCAAAGGGAAGATCATCATTGTAGGTGGTGGATTGTTAGGCATTGAACTTGCCGCCTCGCTAAGAGAGATGAATATTGATGTGGGTGTCATACAACGTACCTCCCGTCTGATGGACAGGCAACTGGATACCCTGGGTGCACAGCTTTTATCTGAAGAATTAAAAGACCGGGATATTGATATCTACTTCAATGATGAGATAGAGCAGTTCACCGGTTTAAAAAAGGTGGAAGGAATCCGGTTGAAGAGCGGCCGTAATATTGCCTGTCAGGCTGTGGTAATGTCTATTGGCACAGTACCTAATATTGAACTGGCGCAGGCTTGTCAGCTTTCCTGCAATCGTGGTGTGATCGTGAATGAATACCTGCTCACCAGCGATCCTTCCATTTATGCCATTGGTGAAATTGCTGCTTATGAAGGTACACTCTATGGCATTACTGCAGCCGCAGAACAACAGGCCGCTATTGTAGCCCGTCATATGAATGGGGATATCACCGGCTATTACGAAGGTTCCCTTTTCATGAACATCCTTAAAATGCATGGCATGGAACTTTGTTCGCTGGGTATGGTGGAAACACCATCTGATCCGGCTTATGAAGAGGTGGTGTTCATTGATAAATCCAGGAGGTTCTATAAAAAATGTATCATCCATAATGATCGTTTGGTAGGCGCAATCCTCATTGGTGATAAATCTGAATTCCCGGAATTCAGAGACCTTATACAACAGAAGATCGAACTATCAGATAAAAGGCTGGAGCTGCTTCGTTCCGGTAAAAAGGCAGCGCCGGTATTAGGGAAACTGGTATGCTCCTGTGGAAATGTGGGTGAAGGTAATATCTGTGAGAAGATCAAAGAAGGGTTTACTTCGCTGGATGAACTTTGCAAAGCCAGTGGCGCAGGGTTGGGTTGTGGGAGTTGCAAACCGGAAGTGAAACAACTGCTGGAAAAGAATAAAGTAAAAAGACCTTTACAACAGGAAGAACTCGTGTAACAAGTAGCAACCAAAAAATAAAAAATCTTTACCAGGAACTCGTGTAACAAATACCTACAAAAAAATAAAAAACCTTTACCAGGAACTCGTGTAACCATGGCCAGACTATCAAACATCTACAGTATCAATTTCACCGGAGGTATCATCTCCCCCGGTTACCTGCAGGAAGTGCTGGAGATAGCCACTGCCGCACAGGTTACGCAAGTCCGTTTCGGTCTCCGGCAACAACTCTATGTAGAAGTGCAGAACAAACACTGCAAACAGTTTGAAGCTGCCTGCAAAGAAATCTCTGTCACCCCTAATATCAGCAGTTCTTACGCCGCCACAGATATTTTCATCCCGGATTCCTGGTTAACAGAAGGTATCTACAAAGATATCTTCGACATGTTCGAGACACCACCGAAAGCAAAGATCAATATCTGCGATAGCCGACAAACCTTCGTTCCCTTTTTCACCGGGCACATCAACTGGATCGCCTCCGCACATGCACATCACTGGTATTTATATATCCGCCTCCCAGGCCAACAAACTACTTATTGCTGGCCGGAGTTAATTTACACCAACAGTATCGCACAAGTCAGCAAATTCCTGGAAAACCACATGGATCGCATTCCTGAAAAGCTCTGCGAATACATTGGCCGCCCAAAAGATAAAGAACTGGAATTACCCGTATTCCATCTCCCCTATTACGAAGGGTTCAATAAATACAACGACCGTTACTGGCTGGGCATCTACCGCAGGGATGAAGAATTCTCCGTAGCCTTCCTGAAAGACATCTGCTCCATCTGCCTGGAAACCGGCGTAGGGCAGCTATACGCCACCTCCTGGAAATCCATCATCATCCGGGACATCGATCCAACACACCGCCGCCTCTGGGATTATGTGTTAGGAAAACATGGCATCAACGTACGCCATGCCGCCAATGAACTAAACTGGCAGATAGCAGACAACTGTGAAGACAGCCTCATCCTCAAAAGACATATCATCCGCCACTTCGACACAGCAGACGTACGTACTTACGGACTCTGCTTCAGCATCCGCATGCAACCCGGGAATAGTCATTTCGGAGCCATCGTGATCCGCAAACAGGAAAATAAATACAACAGCAAACTAAAGTACATGCAGCGGTTCGACATCCTTTACACCGCTGATTTCAACCCCAATTCCAGCACGCTGGTTCTTTTCCGCGATAATGTCACCAAAGAACATCTTGGCCCATATATCGTATCTTTGTGTAAGCATTATTACGAGAAGGGAAGTGAATGGGATGTATTACAGCAATACGTGGCAGAGCAGCAAACAGCTCCGGTGAACAACCTTCCTGAAAAAACAGTATTGCAATGTCCTTGCTGTTTGAGCATTTATGAGGAAGGACAGGGAGAAGAATGTTATATCTGCGATACAGCTATCAGCGAGTTTAAAGAAGTACCACTCAGTACATTAATTCAAACTACTTAACATGAAGATCAGGATAAGGGGAAATAGTATCCGTTACAGGCTGGATAAACTGGATATCCAGGCATTAAAAGAAAACGGCAAGGTAGAAGAAGAAACCCACATTGGCCCCTCAAGCCTCCACTTCTGCATCCGCATCAGCGACAAACAGAAAGTTAAACTGGAAGGCAGCGCTGTGCACATGAGCATCCTTGCAGAAAAAGCTGCGGAATGGATAGATACAGACCAGGTAGGGATTCAGTTTGAACAACAAAACCCGGATAACAGCGTCTTAAAGATATTGATCGAAAAGGATTTCAAGTGCCTCACCGAAAGGGAGGAAGATGACAGCAGTGCTTTTGAGAATCCCCTGGCGCAGCATGATTGCTAAAAAGGGCTACGAAGGTTCGCCTGCGGCGGGCCTTTTTTATTATTAGAATATGGGCGCAGGCTACGCCTGCCCCTGCATAAAAAAGAACTGCTGCTTCATCTGCACATAACTCCTAAAAAGATTTCGCCTGCGGTGGGCTTTATCTGTACATAACCACCTGCACATAACCCCTAAAAGAGTTCGCCTGCGCCGGACTTTATCCGTACATAACCATCTGCACTAATTCCTAAAAGAGTTCGCCTGCGGCGGGCTTTATCTGTGCATAACCATCTGCGCATAAATAAAAAACACCCTTCGCTGCTCCATCTGCACATAACCCCTAAAGAGGTTTCGCCTGCGGCGGGCTTTATCTGTACATAACCTCCTGCATATAACTCCTAAAAGAGTTCGCCTGCGGCGGGTTTTAATTTATCAAAAAGAATCTCCTTCCTAAAATAAAAAAAACCTCCGCCCTCTGCTGCGCGGCAAACCCACAGCATTTTATTCAAACAAACTCTTATCAATCGCGGGAATCAGCTTCAACGCATTCTTATAATACACCTTCTTCAAAATATCATCCGGCAAATTCATACCGTACATTCTCCAGAAAGCATGATACTTCTTATGATATGGAAAGTACTCATCCGCAGTTTCCAACACCCGGAAATAAGTAGTATACTCTTCCGGCTCCCAGGAATCTTTACCAAAGAGGATCCTATCCTGGTACTTCTCAAAAAACTGCCGCGCCATTTTAGGCTGCCTCCCCAACTCTGCAATCACCGCCCCAAATTCCACATACATATGCGGGATCTCATCCATTAACTTACTGAGTTTACCGAGGTCATTCGCATACCAGCCAAAGTGCGCATTGATGAACTTAGTACCCGGATGTTTTTTAAACATACGATGCTCTTCTTCAATGATCTGCTCCCAGGGAACAGGATTATCCGGTCCTCTCCTACGGCCCGGGTGTGTTACTATTTCCAGCCAGCGCTCATTGTCTTTATCTACAGGGTCCCAGAAAGGTTTAGGATCAGCTGCATGGATCAGTACAGGTATTTTTAATTCTCCCGCTTTCTTCCAGATGGCATCCAGCCGAGGATCATCAACAGCTACCCGTTTACCTGCATTATCTTTCACACTGAGGCCCAGGCTTTTGAAGACTTTCAATCCATTAGCCCCATTACGTACATCTTCCGCCAATTGCGCAGCTGCCTTTTCAGACCAACCGGGTTCTCCGATCCCACCAAAACTAATATTGGCAAATATGATGAAACGTTTAGGCGCATTCGCTTTCACATTATCTGTTTGGCGTTTTAAACCAGCGCCATTACCACCACTTAAATTCACCATCACCTTCATGTTCAGCGCATCCATATCTTTCAGAATTCCACTGAGATTCCCGGACCCCAGTCCATTCTGATGATTATGCACATCAATGAAAGGGAATTTAGCTTTGGTAAGTTTATGTTCCGGTACTACGAGCGTAGATTTCGGCTCATATTCCTCGAAGCCCATGGAAGATCTTTCCTGGGCGCAGAGCAAACCCGCGTAGGGCAGGAGGGTACAAATAAGGGTATAGAATTTCCACATAACGTATAAGATAGTAAACTAATAAATATGGAGAAAGGACGAAATGATGAGCGGCAATAAGCTATAGCTTTTTCAGCGCAAGCTCATATACCTGGATGGTCATTTCCGGTGCGCCCTGGTCATATGCAATCTGGATGGCAGACTCCATCGTGCTCACAGCTTCCCTCTTCAAGCCCACTTTTGAATACAGCCCTGCGAGCACCGCATAATAGGAATAGTTGTCCGGTTCCATATTCACTGATATCGCCGCCCACTTGCAGGCCTTTTGCAGATCTTCTTTCTGTTTGGCATGCTGCAGAAAGATCTCCGCCGTTCTGTTCATGCCACCAGCCACATACCGCGAATAGCTGTTACGCCAGGTAAGCTTCACCTGGGGAAAATCAGGAACCGTTGTACTATCCATGATACCGGAAGTATAGAGGGCCATGTCATTCTCATACTGCTGCTGATCTCTGCGGGCCATTTCTTTTTCGCCTATGCGGCAGGTGCTATCCATAAATGCCGAAGCTCTTGTTATTACCTGATCCATTTGTCCTGTGGTCAGATAATACTGGTTCTCGAAAAGAAAAATAGCATAAGGATATTTCAGGGGCGGATCTTCAACCCTACTACTGGCTGCCAGTGTTTGCTGGAATAACCTCTCATCCTTTGTCGCGATGGCTTTCGAATAAGAATTGAGCACCACATTACCCAGTGTGGCAGAAAGGAGTGGTGTAAAGCCGCTGTAAAAGGATTGATTGGAAATGATATAATGGAATACGGGTGACTTTACTGTTGCGATGGCTTTTAAGAGGTAACCGGCAATGAGCGTATCTTTTAATTCCGCTGGCGTTAGCTGGCTAAAAAAGTGGTCCACCACTTTGTCGATGGTATCCTCCGGCATTTCAAAAAGAGCAAGTTTGTTGATATAATCCATCAGGAACAACTTATCGTTTTTCCGGCTTTCATAAGTTGCCTGGTAAACCAGCATCGTTTCTTTTGCTTTGTATAAGTATAAAGCAGTATCTGCCATTTTAAGGAACCAATCGGGGTTGTCATTGTATCCGCCACCTCTGTACACCACATCACCATTGCCGTCTATATAGAGATAGGTAGGATACCCCTTCACCTGGTATTTCCTTCCAAAGGAAACACCTTCTCTCCCTTCCGCATCCAATTGGTAATTGATGAAATGGTTGTTATATTTCTCCCCCACTACCTTTAGCGGGTAGATCTCCTGTTCCATTTTTTTACAGGGTATGCTCCAGCCTGCATATACATCTACAAAGATCAGTTTTTTACTTTCCTTAGCTTCCGCCAGTGCCTTCTTCCAGTTACCATTAAAAAAACGGATGCCATCCTTCTGCGCTTGTGCAGAAAGTGTAAAGAAGAATAACAAACAGCCTGTTACAATTTTGAATTTTGTCATGTTAAACGCTAAGGGTAAAATAAAGGTATAGAATTTCCTCACATAAAAAAAGGCCACCCGTTATGGATGGCCCTCTTCTCACAGATATACGGGATAAAGGTTGTGTTACGGTTTTCTAATTACTATTATCTCAGGACTCCCTTCTGCAGTGCTTGAAGGATCATACCAGCTGTATTCACGACTTCTCATCAAATACACACGCCCTGCGGCATCCAACCCTATGAACCGGCATCTGTCCGTTACGTTTTCTACGTATCCGAAACTCACATACCTGGCCTGCCCGGTAAGTTTATTTTGTTCTGGTTTATAGTCATCAGTTCTCCCGCTGTAACCAATTTCTAATCCTGCATAAGCGTAAACAACAGCCGTTTCAGGATTAATGGAACCTATGGTAGGGCCACCAACCTTCAGTAATTCCCTGTTAGATAGCGCCATGAAATCTCCTTTCCTGGGATAATCGAAATAAAGAAGACCCCGTTGCAGGGAAAATTTGAATGCAGGAATAGGCTCGGAAGATGAATACGCATAATTTACCGATGCATCTGTGTACACAACAGCTTCCTTATTATCCAGGTCATATAACATGAGGCCGGTACTGGGAGGATAGCTGCTTGTATGCTCATGCGAAATGAAGGCATTTAATCCGTCCTGCGTATAACATGCAAACTTCTCATATTTCATTCCCCCCGAGCCATTTCCAGACGGGCTCTCCAGCAATGGTGCCACTGTTCCGTCAGCAGCCATCCTGGCGGTATAAGAAGTTTTATTATCACCATGTTCGTTATCGAATAACAGCCTGTTCTTCGCATCTACTTTTAAATTCTTTGCATACAGCTGTACGTTTTCAATGGTGCCTCTGTAAATAAGTACAGCAGGGTTTTTCTGGTTTTCATATGCGCTAAACTGATAATCCGTATATGTTGTTCGGTTCAGAACGGTTATTGCCCTGGTAGCAAGATCCATTTTTAAGAGGAAAGCAGCTCCTCTGAAATCATCCGTGGCAGCCGGCAACTCCGCAACCAGGGAAATATAGAGAAGGGTATTATCCGGGTCCGGCGCTGCTCCCAGGAATTGCAATACATTCACCGGTGTTTCACCGATCATTAACAGGTCTTCTTTTTTAAGGATCGTTTCATAACTACCGGCCCTGAACCGGAAAATGTCATGTGTACTGGCCATGAATACTGTGCCATCCTTTGTTACTTCCATGCATTGTTCAAAAAAGGGAAGGCTTAGATAACTATACCGTTCCTTAAACCCTGGCATGCTCACATCAAATAATTGTTGTACGATCAACGTGGTATCCTGCCGTGAATTGGTTGGCTGCTGCGTAAGGATGGTAATGGCGGGGCCTTTCTGCATCCGCCCTTTGCAACTCACCGTGAGGTCTTGTGGCCCGGACCCCATGTCTGCCGTTACCACAAAGCGGACAATATCAAATACATAATCCGCCTTTGTCAGGTAATACCTGTAATCTACTTTCGAATGATGTACAAGTATCGCTTTTGCATTCCCAAAAGTGATCACCCCACCCTGGTCTATATTCAACCTACCCGCCAGCGTTATGGTATCACCTACCATCACTACTGTAGGATAAACCACTGAAGTGCCATCCGGGAGCGAAAAAGATTGCGTTGAAATACTGGGCTGATCGTATTGATCACGAAGATCGTTATCTACTTTATTGCAGGAAATAAAACTGCAAAAAAGTAATATGGCTATTATATTAAACCGGATCATATCAATAAATTATTTGTTTCTGAGAAAGGATAAACGAAAATCTGCTTCAACATAAATGGGATCGAAATGACTCTCCACATAGCCATTCATCACCATGGTATAACTATGCCCTTTTGCGCCGATCAATGCACCTTTGGCAATAAAACCGGATGTATCAGATTTGCTGCTTACCTGTACACGGTAAATAGTACTGGTAACACTATCTGGCATGGTAAATGACAGGAAACCGGTAGCATCACGGAAACCCAGCGTATCCTTCCCTAACCATTGCCCATTCACTTTCACCATCAGTTCCCCCGCATCCGGGCTGGTATGCACCATCCGTAATTGTACCTGGTTAGCAGCAGGTTTTGAATCATCATGGAGTACCATCGTAGCATACTCACCCAAACTATCCATCAGGAAAACCGTGGTGTTTTCTCCGGCATCAAGCACAACATCCGTTTTCACCGCAAGTGTGCTATCCGTTTTCAGAAAAGAGATCTGTTGTATGCCGGACCGTACCCGCATATAGGTCAACCACGGCGGCGTTACCTGTGAAAATCCATACATGGGAAACATCTGCTGTCCGCCTGTGCTCATAGCAAAAAAAGGCAGTGTTTTCCCATCTGCGCCCGCAGCACTGTCTGGCTTGTGATTTTTATCCGTTGTATTCAGCAGGATAAGTGCAGGTTGCTGCACATTAAGGGGATTCTTCTGTTCCAGTTCCACGCGTAATAACTGGGAAGCATTGTAAAATGCCAGCCCTCCATTTTCTACTGTTGTAAATTCCGGGTCCTTGTTGCAGGCCCACAACAAAAGCACAAAAGCTGTTAATATCTTAATTTTCATGTTGTTCTTTTTAGAAAGCATAGGTGAACGTTACATTGTAATAGCGGCCCGTCCTGTATTGCAGGAAAATATTATCCCCTTCGTAATAGTAAAAACCACGACTGTTTTCATAGGAAGGAACAGCAGCTGTACGCACCTCTTTGTTGTATTTATGGTTGTAATTCTGATCTTCTGCAATACGCACCGGTTCGTCCAGCAGGTTTTGTACATTGATCCGTACCTGTAATGACCGGTATAAACGTTGCGTAAATGAAAAGTCCAGCAAATGCCGGGAGAGTTCCAGTAAGTCAGGAGAAGCGCCCAGCTTAATCAGTTCATCAATTTCATATCCTCCCTCTTTTGCCCGCAATGCCAGAATTTCTTCCGCATTGGCATCAGCCAGTGCATAGATACTGGGGCCGTTCACATTATACATAACACCAAGTTTGGTTCCCCATGCAGGGTTCTCATAATACAGGCCGGCGTTGAGTACATAAGGCGATTGCCCTTGCAAAGGTCTGCCGGAAAAGAGTCCTGCTGCGGCACCAGGTATAGTAACGATCTGATCATTATCAGAAACCGGCATCTTAGAGCGGGAGGCTTCACTTTTGATCCATGCACCGTTCAATACGGCAGACATATTTCTGAACACCCTGCCAGGCATAAAACCGAGGCTTTTACGCAATTCCAGTTCCACACCATATACCTTTGCGCGATCAGAATTGAAATAAGTGATCACCGTTTGTGGTATAGAACCTTCCGTGCTGTTAGCCATCCGCAACCGTTCAATCGGCCTTTCCAGGTTTTTATAAAACACACCGAGGCTTACCGTTTCATTTTGGTGGCGGCCCGGATATAATTCCAGGCGGATATCATAGTTATCGATATCTGTACCTTTCAATAAAACATTGCCACTGATGAATTCCTGGTTTACAAAGTCAAAATCCTTGAATGGTGCTATTTCACGGAACTCCGGCCTGTTTACAGTACGGCCGTAACTCGCTCGCAATACAAGGCTGGAATCCGGCCTGTAATTGATATTTACAGAAGGCAGCCAGCTGTTTTTTGCCAGGTTCACGTGTGTGGGTAAAAAGGTATTAAATGCCTCCACCGCGCCGGATACCTGTTGTACATTATGTTCAAAACGCAGCCCCGCATTCAGTATCAGCTTTTTATTAAGGCTGCTCCATTCCCCCTGTATATAACCACTGTTATTCTGCTCACTGGCCACATATTGATCCAGCGGACTTGAAACATCATACAATTGAAGTCCGGTTCCATCTTCATGAAAGAATTCCGGGCTCCATATTTTACCCAGGTCCTGTTCCCGGAAATTCAGCAACGCAGGATCTATTTTGCCATTGTTATCCCAGGCTCCGGGATCAGTTGAAGCTACCTCCGTATTGATCAATCCACCCCGGTTCACCTTTAAAAAGCGGCGGTCTACAGAACGTATCCGGTATAACTGATAAGTACCTGCTTTGAATTGTAATTGCGGAGAAACCGTAATCGCATAATCAGCAGATCCGTTATACATGTTCTCCCGGTTGCTGACGAAAAAGCGATTCATCATCCCATAGAACATTTGATTTTCACTTGTACCATAATCCACCTGCCAGCGCAGATCTTTTTCTTCTGCACCGTTTAGGTTACCAGGTGAAAAGCTTCTCCGGAAGCGTGAGATCCGTTGATCAGGCATATCCTGCAAACTATAGGAATAACCAAGGTTCCAGTGAAGCTCCTGTGGGCGTTTTGCAACCAGGGAGTGATATCCGCTCAAATTGCCGTTGTACAGGAAACGCTGCTGAAACTGAAGGGTGTTCTGCTTATATTCTGCATAATTGAAAAGGCCGGCATTTCTGTTTTCATTTACATTGGCCTGGGCTATATTTACCCCCGTTGTACTACGCCCATCATTCAATAAAAAATTCTTAAACTCCAGGCGGTTCCGTTCATTCATCTTTAAGGTAAAATTCTGCAGCAGGCTGATCTTTGCCGTTTGTGTGCTCAGGTCATTCTTTCCTGTTCTATTCGATGCGCCTACATTCAAACCAAATTTATCCAGCGTATAGGCATACGTGTTACCAGTTTGTCTTTGCTGCACAATATGGCGGCTTTCCTTTGTATAAGTGACCGAAGTAAGATCATACAAACGCCATTTGCCAATACGCCAGTTATCGAAATAATTTACAAAGATCTGCAGATCCGGTAAAGCCTGCAGACGGCCATACTCCCAGTTATTACTGAAAGCATTTAGCAACTGCGCCTGCGTGAGATTATTTTTGCCACCAGATTCCCGGTAAGAAGGGATAATGCCCGGCAGCTTGCGCGAACCGTCATCAAAGCCCAGCCAGTCTGTATTGCCGGCTTTATAACCATTCAGATCTTTGAACGTAGTGCCATCACGGTATCCTAGTTGCACACCCACATCCAGGTGGCGCACCGGTTTTGCATTCTTGGTGAAAACCTTTACAGCTCCACCTGCATAATCGCCCAATAGTTCAGCAGCCGGAGACTTGTACACGAGGATACGATCAATGATTGGAGAAGGCAACATATCATAAGCAAATGCCCGGTTATACACTTCCGTGGAAGGTGCCAGGTTATCATTCAGGTAAGTAAGGTTATACCGCTGATTCATGCCCCTCACTACAATAAACTTATCGTCCACCACGGTAACACCGGGAATACGTTTTACAATTTCCGCCGCATTCCGGTCTGCCGATTTCACGATCTGTTCATTGGAAATACCGGAAACAACAGCCCGGGATGTTTTAATTTCAGTCAGCAGTTCTTTATCTGTAGTGTAGGTGACCGGTGCGCGGGATAATCTCTTTCCACTCTTTACCACTACCGTGTTCAGTTGTTTGGCGCCCTGCAGTTTGATATCTGCCACTACATCTTTTTCACCCGCTGTTATTTGCTGTGTAGTGGTTTCATAACCAATGAAAGATACCTTGATGGTGTACTTCCCTCCGGGTACTCCTTCAAACCGGTAATACCCTTTTTCATCAGCGGCCAGGCCCCTGTTCAGTTCCACGATCATCACCGTAGCGCCCGGCAGTGGCTGCGAAGTTTCAAATTCCACAATACGCCCTCTCACTGTAACTTTCACCTGCTGAACCGGAACCGGAGGGGTAATTTCGCTTACTGCCAGCATGCGATTGGTACGGCTGAAACGCAATCTCCCTTCTGCGGAGAGTTGGGTTAACGCATGTAACATAGACTTATCCTCCACATCAATGCTGATAGGGCCTAATTTGCCCAGCTTTGCCGGATAGGTAAAAGTAAACCCCGACTGCTTCTCCAGCCCTTTCAGGATCTCTTCGAGGAAGGCATGCTCATAGTGAAGCGTAACCCGGATCTTAGCCAAGTCCTGCGATCTCCCTTCCTTTGCCGGCAGTAAACCTACAGCAGATAAAGTGATCACTAAAGCCATAAAAGTGAGTCTCCCCATAAACAATAGTGGTTTAATTACACTTCTTTTCGTAAAATTGTGCATAGTAGTTTGATGGTTGTTGTTGCGAAAATTCAATTGATCATTTAAACTATTCGGGCGAAAGTGTTCCACCACTTTCGCTCATTTCGTTTAAATAATATGTTACCAGATAATAATTTCCCTGTTCGTGATCTTATAACGGAATCCTTTACCGGAAAGGCTTAGCGATTCCATGACGTTACTGATGGTTTCATTGTTTTGCGTAAGGCTGAAGCGCGTTCTTTTCAATGGCTGATCCCTGATCTCAATACTTACCCCATACCATCTTTCCAGCCGCTGGCAGATACTTTCCAATGACTGATCTTTAAATATGAGGATACCCTTTTGCCATGCCAGAGCGGCGGTTGTATCTACAGGGGCTTTCATCAGGAGGCCGTTCTTATACGTTAGTTGTTCCCCCGGATTCACGACCAGCGAATCATTTACCTGCACTTTACCACTGGCCACAGTAACGGTAGCGCGTTGTTCTTCTTTGTAAGAGGAAACATTAAAAGACGTTCCTAAAACCTGCACATCCAGGCTATCCGTATGCACAATGAAAGGATGTTCTTCATCCACATTCACTTCAAAGAATGCTTCTCCGTCCAGGAACAACT
Organism: Chitinophaga sp. SYP-B3965; assembly: GCF_009647655.1. Lineage (GTDB taxonomy): Bacteria > Bacteroidota > Bacteroidia > Chitinophagales > Chitinophagaceae > Chitinophaga. Next base: position 3,031,529 of record NZ_WJFD01000001.1, read on the forward strand.
CTCTATTAGCTGCAAATTTTTCAGGAAAACGTAAATGGGATACGCTGTTCAGTAAAACGCGGGAGCCATCCGGCAGGATGATCTTTTTCTTCTCTCCTGCCATGGCCTGTATATCAAGATAAGCAACCCGGGTAGCAGGCTGCTGCCGGAATAACCAGAGCGCAGAGATACCCAGTAACACAGCCAGTACAGCTGCCACCCTTAGGAAAACATAGTTCTTCCTGCCCCTGATCATCCGCATGACCGCCCTGTTCACTTCCTTATGTTTTGCATGTAAGGGAACCGGCTCCTGTTCAAACCGGTCGAACCAATCATCTACCCTTTTAATTTCTTCGGGTGTGCAAATGCCGGTACGGTACCTTTCCAGCAATTCAATTGCGTCTTTTTGATGCTCCATTACCTATAACATCTGCGTAATACCGGGTTTGTACCGAAGATGTATATTAACGCAATGTTAAGAGTTGAGCCTAAAGGGAAGTAAAATAAATAGCAGGAGGAACGAGTACAAGGAGTTGATTAGCTTTAAACCTTACCCGCAGCCGGTTCAGGGCCAAGGTGATATTATTTCTAACGGTTTGTTCAGACAATTGAAGGCGTTGGGCAATTTCGCGGGAAGAGAGTTTTTCATCCCGGCTCAGGCGGAAAATATCCCGCATGGTGGAAGGCATATTGGCTACTTCTGCCTCAAATTCCTGTTTCAGTTCCTGTGCAATGGTGATCTGTTCAGCACCGGGATCTATATCCATGGGGGCGCTCATCAATATTTCCTGAAAGGCCAGCACTTTGCGGTTGCGGATAGTAAGATCGATCACCGCATATTTAGCGGCCCGGTAAAGATAGGGGTATAATGAAGTTTCAATAGTAATGGTCTGCCGGTTCTTCCAGACGGAGATAAATATATCCTGGATAATGTCCTTTGTATCTGCATCAGAACGGGTACGTTTATAAACCAGGTCATACAGCGCTTTGCTATGCCTGTTCAGGAGAATTTCAAACGCATTGTCATTCTCCTCTTTTACAAGTTCCATCAGATCAACATCCGGCAAATTCTTCATGGCGCAAAACTAGGCACAAGCCGGTTAAGTTTATATTAAGTCCGTATAAATTATTTAACGTTACAGGTCCTGCAAAATCCTTTTATATACCATGATCCTCAGCGGAGACGCGCCCTGCTCCTGCGCCAGCGTAATGGCGGACTGCATGGCAATAATGGCTTCCCGCTTCATCCCTGTTTTTGCATACAGCCTGGATAATACCGGATAATATAAATAGTTATGCTCGTCCAGTTCCACCGCTCTTTCCGCCCAAAGGCAGGCCTTTTTCAGATCTGTCTTATTCCTGGTATGCTGAAGATACATATCTGCCGTTATAGACAGCACGCGGGCAAGATACCGGGAATAACTGGTGCGCCAGATCTCCTTTTGCCGGGGAAAATCCCACACCTGCAAACTATCCTTTTCACCGGAAACATAAGGATACATGAGTTCTTCAAATTGCCGCCGGTCATTATGGGCTATTTCTTCTTCCTTCATCAGATAAACGCGGTCCAGGAGCACCGGCGATCTTTCAAACACCCGCTTTTCCTGGCGATTCCTTACATAATACTGATTAGTAAGCAGGAAAACAGTATAAGGATATAGCAGGGCAGGGTTCTCCAGTTTTTTACTGGCGCTAAGTGCTTCCCAGAATAGCGGATCGTTCTTTGTTTCAACAGCTTTCGCCAATGAATTGACGATCACATATCCCAACGTTTGGGGAAACTGTTTAAAAAAAGTATTGTAAAAAGGCTGATGGGAAATAATATGATCAAATACAGGAGACCTTATCGTTGTGAGTATATTTAACAGGTAAGTGGCAATCACCGGATCTTTTAATTCTGCAGGTTTTAGCTGGCTGAAATATTCGTCCAGCACATGGCTGATGGTATCTTCGGGCATTTTGTACATGCAAAGCCAGTTCACATATTGCCGCAGGAAAGCCTTATCCGTTTTCCTGCTTTCAAAAGCTTCCTGGTAGGCGGTCAATGTTTCCTTCACTTCCTGTTTGTGCAAAGCACTATCCACAGAAGCCAGGAGACGTTGTGGACTAGTGAAGCCAGTGATCTTATATACTAAAAACCCATCGCCATTTATATAGAGATAAGTAGGATAACGATTCACGAAATATTTTTCAGCAAACGAGAACCCCGGACCTTTTTCCGCATTCACCTGGTAATTGATAAAGTTGGCGTTGTATGTATCCCCTACTGCCTTTAACGGAAAGATCTCCGCTGCCATTTTTTGAGAGGGTATACTCCAGTTCGTATAAACATCTACAAAGATCAGTTTCCCGCTTTTCTTAGCTTCTGCCAATACTTCCTTCCACCTGCCTTCAAAAAAGCGGATGCCATCTTCCTGTGCAAGCGCAGGAAGTGTAAAGAAGAAGAACAAACAGCAGGTTATAATTTTGACCTTTGTCATGTTAAGCTATTTTCAGCTGGTACATTCATCCGCGAGGTACAGGATGGATTCATAGTTCTTTCCTACCGCATCAGACAGGGCCATCTCACAGGTTTTAGCGGTAGAATAATATCCTTCATAGTTATTTTTCTTTACTTCATGGGCCTCCGGTGCAGTGGCTGCAGCGGTTAACTCAGGGAAAAGGAATCCTCTGTCTCCCGCCATACCACAACATCCAGCAGTAATAGGAACATCTACATTATTCGCATAATGTTTCGCAATGCTCACCAGTTTGCCGGTTAACTTCATTTTCTGCAAAGTACAAACAGGGTGTAAAACAATATTATCCTTTTTATGAATAGTAACGGGTGATGCCAGCACCAGGTCATGCAGATAATCAATACTGTCAATGATCTGCATCTTATCAAAACGTTCCCTGTTTTCCGGCGTTAATACCCCACGGCTATGTTGTATCGTTTGCGAACAGGAGCTAACATCCAGCACTACAGGATAAAGGCCATGGTTCGTCCACTCCCACAATTTGCTGATGGTGTTATTCGCTGTATGCTGATAAGCCTGGCTGAATCCCTTGGAAGAAAACAACTGACCACAGCAGGTTGATTTAATATCATCCGGGATCAACACATTGATGGATGCCTTGGCAGATACACTCATGAAGGTATCCACAAGGTTCTTCTTATCATCCATGGCACCGCCCATTATACGGGAAATACAGGTAGGGAAATACACCACAGTGGCGTGTCCCTTGTTATTAGTACTCTTAGCCGTAAAAGAAGCTGCCTGTAACTGGTTGCTCCATAAAGGGAAAGTGGGGATTATTTTCTTTATGCCCCCGGTAAATGAATGCATCGCATTTTTACCGAACACACTATTGATGGCATTCCCTGTTTTCAATGCAAAAGATACTACCTGCGTAGTAGCTTTAAAATTCTTTGCAATCTTTAGCGCTACATTATTAGCAAACGAAGTATGATTTTCTCTTCGTAATCTTTTCACAAGGTCGCCGGTATTGATATCCACCGGACAAACAGTAGCACACAAACCATCCACAGCACAGGTTTCCAGCCCATCGTACTGGTACTCCTTTATCAACGTTGCATATTCACTTTTCTTATCGGCTTCCTTCAGCAGCGCCAGTTCCCTTCTCACCACAATACGCCTGCGGGGCGTAAGCGTAATATCCCTGCTGGGACATTTATGTTCACAATAACCGCATTCAATGCATTTATCCACTTCCTGTTCTACTACAGGTAATGGTTTAAGATGTTTGATGTGTGCATTTTTATCATCGCTGATGATCACACCGGGGTTGAGTAAATTCTGCGGATCAATGGCTTCCTTCAGCAATCTCATCACCTGGTAAGCTTCGCCACCCCATTCCGTTTCAACGAAAGGCGCCATGTTCCGGCCGGTTCCGTGTTCTGCTTTCAGGGTACCATCATATTGCTCTACAACCAATACCACCACATCTCTCAAAAACCGATCATACCGTTCAATCTCTGCGGAAGTATTGAAAGATTGCGTTACTACGAAATGTATATTTCCATCTTTGGCATGCCCAAAGATGATGGCATTATCATAACCATGTTTTACAAAAAGCGCCTGCAGATCAAGGATAGCGCTGCCCAGTTTATCTACAGGGAAAGCAATATCTTCCAGCACCACCGTTGTGCCGCTGGCCCTCACAGCACCCACTGCAGGGAACATTCCTTTGCGGAGTTTCCATAAAAAAGCCTGCTCATATGCGTCCTCTGTGAAGCGCGGTGGTTCTAACAAAGAAAAACCATCCAGCGAAAGGCGGTTTAATTTCTCGCGCAGCAGACCTATACTGTCTGCACCAAATTCCACCAGCAACGCAGCCGCTGTTTCAGGTAATGTTTTCAATTGTTCAGGAACACCGGCAACATGTTCTATTGATCGCAGGGATGCCCTGTCCATTAATTCCACTGCTTCCGCACCTGATAAAGTAAGTGATGGAATAGCCTGGCAGGCAGCATAGATATCCGGGAAATATAAAAATGCAGTGGATTTATTAGGATAATCAGGCACGGTTTGCATCACCGCTTCTGCAATAAAACCCAGTGTTCCTTCCGCACCAATTAATAAATGCGCCAGGATATCCAGGGGATGCGTATAATCGATCAATGCATTCAGGGAATAACCAACCGTGTTTTTGGTTTCATATTTCTGGCGGATCCTGTTTTGTAAAACTGCATTGCCCGTAACCTGTGCGCTTAAGGTTTTGATGGAATTAAAAATAGAAGCACACTCCTTTTCAAACCGCGCATAATCTTCCGGTAGGCTCGTGTTAAACACCTTACCATCCGGCAGGATAAAACGGATATATTTCGTAGTATGATAGGAGTTCAGTTTCACACCGCAACACATACCACTGGAATTATTAGACAGTATGCCCCCGATCATGGCAGAATCTATACTCGAAGGGTCCGGCCCTATTTTCCGTTTGAATTTTTTCAAACGGGCATTTACCATACCACCCGTAATGCCTGGTTGCACCCTCACCTGGTCTCCATTTTCTTCTATGGATAAACTATTCCAGTATTGACTCAGATCTACCAGGATGCCATCCGTAATGGCCTGTCCGGATAAACTGGTACCGCCTGTGCGGAATGTGAGGGGAATTTTATGTTGATGGGAAAAGTGAAATAGCGAGATGATCTCGTTTTCACTCACGGGTTGTACTACTGCTTTGGGCCGCAGGTAATAAAATCCGGCATCGGAGGCATAGGAAACGAGGTCTATTAATCGTGTTTTAATCCGGGCTTTGGGTAAGATCGCTTCTAATAACTTGCCTGTTTCCATTTAATGCTTCCTATTTTCCCTACTAAAGTAGAAAATTCTTATCTTTGAAAGAACATTCATGGAACAGATCGTTCCAAATCTCCTCCTACTGATATTATTTTAACAAGCCTTGACATAGGGTCCACATAGGCTCCAGGAAGGGTTCACCAAGGGTTCACGTTCGGTTAGCTATATAGGTAATATACTATCTATTTCTCCAGGATCGCCGTAATCCCCAATCCCCCTGCCGCACAAATAGAAATAAACCCTTTACCACTCCCTTTCTGATGCAGCAATTTAGCCATGGTGGCAATAATACGCCCTCCAGTGGCCGCAAAAGGATGGCCAGCAGGGATGCTGCTCCCGTTCACATTGAGTTTGCTCCGGTCTATAGCCCCCAGGTTCTTATCCAATCCAAATTGCGCCGTCAGTTCAGGGCTTTCCCAGATCTTCAGGGTAGCCAATACCTGGGCCGTAAAAGCCTCATGGATCTCATAAAAATCGAAATCCTGCAATTGCATACCCGCTTTTTGCAGCATGCGGGTAGAAGCATAAATAGGCGCCAGTAAGAGATTATGCCTATTCTGTTGATATTCAAGGGCTGCCACTTCCGCAAAAGTAATATAGGCCAGCACCGGCAAACCATGTTGTACAGCCCATTCCTCACTGGCCAGCAACACACAGGATGCCCCATCCGTGAGCGGAGAGGAATTACCTGCTGTAAGGGAACCATTCACTTTATCAAAAGCCGGTTTCAGTTTAGCCAGTTTTTCCAGGCTGGAATCCGTTCTCAGGTTATTATCCCTTTGCAAACCCTTGTAAGGTGTGATCATGTCCTCAAAAAAACCACTTTCATAAGCCTTCGCCATTTTCTGGTGACTCTCCAAAGCAAAAGCATCCTGATCCTCCCGGGAGATCTGGTAATATTTAGCCGTGATCTCCGTATGTTCTCCCATAGATAAACCTGTTGGCGCTTCCCGGTTCATGGGGGCCACAGGGCTCAGGTCTTTGAACCTTATTTTAAGGAATTGTTTCAACCTGTCGCCGGTAGTTTTAGCTCTCCGGGCAGCCAGTAAGATCTTTCTTAATTTTTCTCCCAACACCAGGGGCACATCACTGGAAGAATCTACCCCTCCTGCAATACCCACTTCTATCTGGCCCAGGGATATTTTATTGGCAATGTAAACAGCTGCTTCAATGCCCGTATCACACGCCTGCTGAATATCACAGGCCGGCGTTCCGGGATGAAGGGAAGTGTTGAGCGCACATTCCCGCATCAGGTTAATTTCCCAGCTGTGTTTGATCACAGCGCCTCCTGCTACTTCTCCCAATAACTGGCCTTCCAGTTTATAACGGGCGATGAGGCCATTCAGGGCCGCCGTCATCATGTCTTTATTACTGGCATCCGCATAAAAGGTATTCTGACGGGCGAAGGGGATACGATTATATCCAACGATCGCTACTTTCCGGGATTGATGATTGTTCAGCATAATATAAAATAACGGAAAAAGGCTGATAAAGTTTTTACCAGCCCTTTCCTATCATCGTGCATAATTCAGTTAGTTGCCGGCACGCTGTAATTCATCCGCAGAACCAGATTGTCTTTCCCGGGCTGCTTCTACTTTCGTGTTACCAAAACGATAACTTAAAGCAACATTCAGGGTCCTGTTCTGCCAGCGGTTATCCACTTTCAGGTATACATTGTTGTATTCAGCCGTTCCTCTGAAACGGTTAGAGGCAAATACATCACTTACATTGATCTTGATGTTACCTTTCTTTTGCAGGATGCTCTTCTGGATCCCCATATTCACAGCGCCCTGTGCCTGGGATTTGAAAATGCCATATACCGTAGGAGAATTGAACCAGGCGCCCAGTTCAATTTTGATGTCTTTAGGCAGGGTAAAAATATTGGTGGTATTAAAGTTATACGCCAACTTTTCCGTGGTGAAACTCTTTACCGGATCACTGATCTTGTATTGATTATAGAAGAAAGAAATGTTATTGCTGGAATTCCACCACTTCGTAATATCAAACGGCAGCGTAAGATCTAACGAATAATTATTCTGTATACCCATGTTCCTGTTGGTGCTGATCGTGATCCTTGTTTCATCATCCACAATTAACCATTCATCCCATAGATCATTGGTACGGCTATAACTCAGGGTAGCAATGTACTTCTGTTTAAACATATAGGACAGCTCTGTATTATGCGTGTACTCCGGCGTCAGGTAAGAGTTACCACGGAAGTAAGTGTATTTATCCAGGAAGAACATGAAGGGGTTCAGCTGACCATAACCCGGGCGGTTGATCCGTTTGGAATATGCCAGGGATAACTTGTTGTTATCATCAAATTTATAATCCACAGAAGCATTGGGAAAGAAATCCAGGTATGTTTTTTCTGTTCTGGTCTTCAGGGAAATGGAGTTACCATCTGCGGTAGTTTGTTCCAGTCTTAATCCCAATACAAAGTCCGTTTTCTTAAATTGTTTTTTGTAGATGAGATAACCGGCCAGGATCTTTTCCGTATAATTGAACTGATCGTACTGGGAAGGCACAGGTACAAACACTCCTCCCTGCAAGGAATCATACCGCATAAAGTTCTCCGACTCTACAAAGCTGGCTTTTGCGCCGGCTTCTAACTTGCTCGTTTTATTCAGTGTTTTTACGAAATCTGCCTTGATACTTTTGATAATGATGTCCGAATAAGGTGTGGTGTTCAAAGAACTGCGCTGGCTGATAGCGCCAGTTTGCGATACCGTGGTGCTGTCACTTAGCAGTGTTTTCATGTTATTGCCGAAAGTGGCATAATCAGCATCTACACTAAATTCAGACCCTGTAGTATCCAGTTTCAGTTTATAGTTAAGGTTGTAAGCAGTATTGTTAAAACGGTTGTTCCCCCAAACGCCGGTGTAGAGCACAGAATCCGTACTACCTCCTTTGTTGGCGATCTGCGTAACACTGGGGGCATCTCTCCAGAAAGCATTGTTGTACGCATTCACCATCACCCCTATCGTTTGTTTCTCTGTAATGGAATAGTCTATCCCCGCTTTTAAAGAACGGTTCAGGAATTCTCCTTTCTGGAAAACATCCTGCCTGAACTGCATGGGAATACTACCGCCTGTTGTACGATGCAGTTCACGGGTGTTAAAGAACTGCCGGTCTCCCCAGTTAAGATTCCCGAAAACATTCAATTTCTTTGTCCGCCAGTTCAGGTTAACACCGGTATTATAGAAGAGATACCTGCCACCGCCGAAGCTCGCATTCACAGTACCATTAAACCCGGTTAACTGTCCCTTTTTAGTTTTAATGTTAATGATCCCCGAAGATCCCGCTGCATCATATTTGGCACTGGGACTGGTAATGATCTCTATCTGGGAAATACTTTCCGCCGGCATGCTCTTTAACAGATCGGCCAATGCTTCATTGGTGAGATAAGTAAGTTTGCCATCCAGCATGATAGTTACCCCCTGTTTACCTTTGAGTTGCAGGTTATCATCCTTATCTACCGTTACACCGGGGGCCCTGCGTAATACGTCCATGGCTGTATTACCTGCTGCTACCGCACTACTTTCCACATTCAGGATAGTTTTGCCTTCGCTTCTTTCTATAAAAGGTTTCTGTCCGGTAACATTAACCGTCTGCAAATTCTTAGGAGCGGTAGAAAGGCTGAGTGTTTTGAGGTCTATTTGCTGATGAGTGGCATCGATTGCAAATGAGGCACTTTTTTTAGTAGTGAATCCCAATTGGGAAGCCTCCATATAATAGGTACCGTTGGCTACTTTTTCAAAGGCACATTTCCCGTCGTTATCACTCATCTGGCCTTTTACAAGAGAGCTGTCTGAAACTTTACGGATCACCACACTAGCGTATGGCAGCGGGTTTCCGGCGGCATCAGCGATCTTTATGCTGATACTCCCGGCGTGGGTTTGGGCGAACATTGGAGCGACTGTACACAATAACAGGATCGCTATCAGGAAGAGCTTTTTCATTAGCAACCTTTAAGCTTTTTAAAGTTCGGGCTAAGTATTGAACTTAGGAAATTGAATTTGAGCTGGAAAACTATATACTTAAATAAAGACGACCAGCTCCCGAAAAGGTTGCAATGGGGTTAAAAAATAAATGCAATGCTTATTTAAACGAGAGATTCCAGGATAGCCTGGGAAAATTCGCTTTCTAAAGCATTGCATTTATCCGGGCACCTGTTCTTATCTGTGATCACAAACTGCCCTTCACTATTTATTTGCATATGGAAACGAACCCTTTTTGGTCCGTACATAAAATACACCTGGTATAACTGCTGATCCTTGGCGTTCATCGGAAGGAATTCGAATTGCACTTGATGTTGTTCTATGCTAAACGTTTTATTGAACTTAACGATCTTTTTAATGGCCATCTCCTGTCTGTTCTCTTAAAATGAGGGCGCAATGTGCAATAATTTATGGAAGGAAAAAAGTTTTATCATTCCGCTTCCACTACTTCTTTCAAATTTTTTAACACTGCAGACCAATTCCCATCCGAATGTTCCTTTTCCTTTTCTGTGGTAATATTATCCTGCGAAAGTGTCACCACTGTTTTACCATCTTCCTCTGCCAATCTATAGGTGACCAGGTTATAATTCTCCGGTTTATCTTCTTTCGCCCCACTTAAGAAAGTGCTTTGAAATATTTTACCTGGCTCCATTTTTTGGATCACACCTTTATCCTTATAAGGTTTGCCTTCAAATTCTCCTTCATAAGTGATCTCACTGCCTTCTTTAAAGTCAGAGGTCACTTTGGTGCCAAACAGGTATTCCTTAATTTTTTTAGGATCTGTGATGGCTTTCCATACCTTGGCAGCAGAAGCTTTAATGCTTACAGATGTTTCTGATATGAGGTTCCCTTTCATGGTTATAATTTTTAGTACTTGTTCAGTATGCCAAATTACATGCCATGCTATTGTTGTTTACACAAAAGCGCTGAATCCCGTAATAGCGCGGCCCACTATCAGTGAATTGATCTCTTTGGTGCCTTCATAAGAATAAATAGCTTCTGCATCTGCCACAAAACGGGCAACATTATGGTCAAGCAAGATGCCATTTCCTCCCATTACTTCTCTTGCTTTACTCACTATGTCCCTTGTGCGCAACGAACAGAACACTTTGGCCAGGGAAGCATGTTCATCTTTCAGCATGCCCTGGTCCTGCAATTCAGACAAGCGGAATACAAGGGATTGCATCGCTGTTAAATTAGACAACATTTCTACCAGGTGGTTCTGTATCAGTTGAAAAGAAGCAATAGGTTTACCGAATTGTTTGCGCTGGCGGGTATAATCCAGTGCATTTTCATAAGCACCGCGGGCACAACCTACAGCCATCCAGGCTACTCCGGCACGGGTCATCTGCAATACCTTCGCAGTGTCTTTAAAGGAATTAGCATTTTGCAGCCGGTCTTTCTCTTCCACTACACAATCTTTCAGTGTAATGAGGGCATTCTGCACAATGCGCAATGCCATCTTCCCCTTGATCTTTTCTGCAGTAAAACCCGGTGTTCCTTTCCGTACCAGGAATCCTTTTACCTGGTTATCATCCAGGTCCCTGGCCCAGATCACTGTTACATCCGCAAACGTAGCATTACCGATCCATTTCTTCTGCCCGTTGAGCACCCAGCCATCTGCTGTTTTCTTTGCAGTAGTTGTAAGCCCTCCTGCAGCACCGGAACCAACTTCCGGTTCCGTGAGGCCAAATGCGCCGATAGCTTTCATCTGATGCATCACCGGCAGCCATTCTTGTTTTTGTTCCTCTGATCCGCAGATATAAATAGAGCCCATGGCCAGTCCGCTTTGCACACCGAAGAAAGTAGCAATAGAAGAATCTACCCGCGCCATTTCCATCGCTATGATCCCTTCCATCAGGAAAGATTTGCCCGGGCAGCCATATCCTTCATACGTTACGCCACACAAGCCCAATTCTGCAAACTTGGGGATCACCTCATAAGGGAACTCATCATGCAACCAGAAATTATTGACAATTGGTTTTATTTCGCGTTCCATGAATTCACGCACCTTGAGTTGTATAGCACGATCTTCTTCATTCAGGCGCAAATGCAATTCGTAAAAATCACCATTGATCACCGGCAGTTCTTTCTTCTGTCCACCACCACCATCTATCATCTTCATCAGGCCTTTCAGCTGGTTATCATCCAGCTTCGAAAAACCATCCATCACCTTTTGCAGATCTACTTTCTGAGACAGCTTACCCAGCTTGTCAAAATCAATTGATCTGAACAAGTTATAGGCGTTCTTAATTTTGGAGAATGTTCCAGCCATAAGCCATATTTTTTATCGTGAGTATCAAAACTAAGATTATTCTTATATTTAGGGTAATATTTAACCCCATCGCCCACATCATGAAAATTAATAAGGTCCTCATCAGAGGGGAACTGCAACCGCGGACGCCCGGTGCGCAGACAACAGTTTCCACTTATAGTACAAACAGTTCAGCCGAATTGTTGGAATTATCCATCAATTCAGATCTTATTCTGGAATTCGTACTGGCAGATAAAACCGCCTGGCGCTGCGGGCAGAGCGACCTGGATATGTTATTTCCACTGGTAGTTGCAGATCCATTTGAAATTCCTTCAAAAATGGAGCCCTACGGCATCAAAATAGAGAGCCCCATTCAATTCATCAATATATACCAGGAAACAGCAGATGATTCCCGGGGGCTCAACCTCAAAAACCGCCAAACGGCCACAACCGCTGCTGCAGCCACTTCCAGGAACACACTGCAGGTCAGCATCATGCAGGGAGATCTGCGTTTTGCCAGCTACCCTTTACTGGCAGGGCATTTCCAGGGAGACGGTATCCTCTATGCAGAAAACGAAATAGATAAAGCCCTGAGAGGCGCACTCCGGGAAAAACATAACCTGGGCATCTATCCCGGCGAAATTGGCACTACCGAGATCATTATCAGCCCGCAAACCACCTTTGCCGGCGCCATCATTGTAGGATTGGGAAAACCAGAAACCCTCACCGCCTTCCAACTGGCCAATACCGTAGAAAGAGGGATTGCCAAATATCTCATAGACCTGAAACGCGAATTATTTAACCCCGGCAATAATTTCGACGGGCCTATTGGCATTTCATCCCTGATCATCGGTTGCGGATATGGCGGGCTCACAGTAGAAAATGCCATCAGTGGTATTATACTGGGCATCCAGTATGCCAATGAAAAGATCCATAAATTATTCGATGGAACGGCCCAATTAATAGAGCAGCTGGAATTCATTGAACTATACGAAGATCGTGCCGTAAGTTGCCTTTATTCCCTCAGCAAACTGGAAGAGGATGTCACCAACTCATACAATATCGGCATAGAAAAGAAACGCATCAGCATGTTGCCCGGCAGCAAGCAAAGGATCATAGAAAAAACAGGAGAAGGCTGGTGGAACAGGATCACCGTCATCCAGTCAAAAGAACAGGATGCACATTTCAAATCCCTTGTGTTCAATGCCTCCACTGGTTCTGCGCGGGAAGAACAAAGTAATCTTTTCAGCAGCACACAGGTATTGGATCAATTGATAGAAGATATCTCCACCAATAATAAATGGACGCCCACACTGGCACAAACTGTTTTTGAACTACTCATCCCGAATGCATTTAAAGAGCAGTTAAAACGCCAGGGAAATATCAACTGGATCCTCGATGAAGATACGGCTGCCTATCCCTGGGAATTATTGCAGGATACCACTTCCCGCAATGCAAAACCCCTTTGTATCAATTCCGGTATGATCCGCCAGATGATCACCAATAATTTCAGGAATACCGTACAAAGCGTGGCAGCAGATAATGCACTCGTGATAGGAGATCCCAAACTCTTCGGATTCCTCCCGCAATTACCGGGAGCTATCAAAGAAGGAAAAATAGTAGAGCAGACCCTGAAGGACCATAATTTCGAAGTCACCACCATCATCAACGGCATCAATTCAGTGATAACGGAAGCCTTATTCGGCAATGTGTACAAGATCATACACCTCGCAGGCCATGGCTCTTACAATCCGGAAAAACCTGGCGAAACAGGGATGGTGATCGGCCAGGGAATTTTCCTCACCTCCGGCACCATTGCCCAGATGAGTTCTGTGCCGGAATTTGTATTTGTAAACTGCTGCTCCCTCGGCAAAATGCAGGGCACAGATAACAGGTTCTACCAGCAACGATATAAGTTTGCCGCCAACATTGGCACACAACTGATCCAGAATGGTGTGAAAGCAGTTATTGCAGCAGGATGGGCAGTAAGCGATGCTGCCGCACTGGCCTTTACAGACGAATTCTATAAACAGATGTTTGCCGGTGAAACCTTTGGCGAAGCTGTAAAGAAATCACGCGCCAAAGTGTATGAAGATTTTAACGATACAAATACCTGGGGCGCTTACCAATGTTACGGAGATCCTTTCTATCGTTTCAGGAACAACAGCCGCGCCGGATGGTCGGCTGGTCAACGCAGTTACGTGATATCTCAGGAAGCAGAAATAGATCTCTCCAACCTCCGCAACCAGCTGGATATGGGTTCCGCAAAAGATGAGAACTACCTGCAACAGCTGGCCACCATTTCTGAAGCAGTAGACAAAGCAGGTATCCGCACAGCCAGGATCACGGAAAAAGAAGCACTCATTTATGCAGACCTCTTCCGGTATGAAGATGCCAGCGAAAAATTTCAGGAACTGATGCAGGTAGAAGATGCCTCTTTCTCTTTTTCCGTGATGGAAAAATACCTCAGCGTGCGTTCCAAAATGTGTTATGAACGCCGCAAGGATGGCTTCACCGCAGATGTATTATTAAAGGATATCGATTTTATCCATTCACAATTAGGCATACTTCTGGGCCTCGGCCAAACCGCAGAACGTTATAGCCTCATTGGCAGTAATTATAAACGAAAGGCCATGCTGCAGGACGACCCTGCTCAGAAAATAGAAGCCTGCCAGGCAGCCGCTTATTATTATCAGAAAGCATGTGGTATAGAAAGCAATACCACACTGGCCTATGCCTATACCAACTGGATAGAACTGGAAGCCGTTGTGAATGTAGCCGCAGCAAGGCCATGGGGTACAAGCGTACGGTATAATGAAGAAGATTACACCCTCCCGGCAATAGACCTGCTCCAGGAACAGCTGAATAAACTCATCAGCAAACCAGGCAGGAAATTCGATTACTGGCAGATGATCAACAACGCCAACGTACATTGCTGCAACTGGATACTGGATGCATGCAGGGATAAACAATTCACTTCGCACGACACCGTATTTAAGAATTACAATGATGTATGGAAAAAAGCGGAGTCCAAAGGGAAAAAGATGATCGTGATCAATCACCTCGAATTCCTGACCAATATCCTCAGTGCTGCAGGCATCGCTAAAGCAGAAGAAGTAGAGAAGCTAAGAGCCAGATTAGCAGAGTTAGTGTGAAATATTTACCTTCGCTCCTGATGAAAGTTTGCATTGCCGAAAAGCCAAGTGTGGCAAAAGACATAGCAGAAGTGCTGGGAGCGAAACAGCGCAGGGATGGCTTCTATGAAGGCAATGGATACCAGGTCACCTGGACTTTCGGGCATTTCTGCACCCTCAAAGAGCCGCACGACTACTATGAACAATGGCGGTTCTGGCGCCTGGAAGATCTGCCCATGATCCCACCCAGCTTTGGTATTAAACTCATTGAGAACAACGGCGTACAAAGGCAATTTTCAATAATAGAAAAACTGGTACAGGAAAGTGAGGAAGTGATCAATTGCGGGGATGCCGGCCAGGAAGGAGAACTCATCCAGCGCTGGGTATTGCTGAAAGCAAAATGCACTGTGCCCGTTAAAAGACTCTGGATCTCCTCTCTTACAGAAGAAGCCATCCGCGAAGGTTTTCAGAAATTAAAAGAAGGCGATCAATACAACAATCTATACGCTGCAGGCAGCGCCCGCGCAATTGGGGATTGGCTATTGGGCATGAATGCCACCCGCCTGTTCACCAAAAAATTCGCACAGGGCAAAGTAGTGTTATCAATCGGCAGGGTGCAAACACCCACCCTGGCCATGATCGTACAAAGGCAAAAAGAGATCAATGCATTTGTATCCGAAGAATACTGGGAACTAAAAACCATTTACCGCGAAACAGAATTCACCGCTGCCATAGACCGGCTCAAGAATGTTGACAAAGCCAACAAGGGCCTTGAATACCTGAAAGAACATCCCTTCGAGATCACTTCCTTTGAAAGAAAAGAAGGCAAAGAGGGTAATCCCCGCTTATTCGATCTCACGGCCCTACAGGTAGAAGCCAACAAAAAGTATGGCTACTCTGCGGATGATACCCTTAAATTCGTGCAAAGCCTCTATGAAAAGAAACTGGTCACCTACCCCAGGGTAGATACCACTTATCTTTCTGAAGACCTGCATCCAAAGATCCAGGGCATCATGCAGGACCTCACGCCCTATAAAGCGCTGATAGCCCCCATCCTGGCCAATCCCATTCCAAAACTAAAATCCGTATTCGACGATAAGAAAGTAACAGATCACCATGCCATCATCCCCACCGGCCAGTACCCGGAAGGTATTCACCTGGATGAAAAAAGGATCTATGACCTTATTGCCCGTCGTTTTATTGCGGCCTTTTACCCGGAATGTAAGATCGCCAATACCACCGTATTAGGAAAAGTAGGCCAGGTACCCTTTAAAGCAACCGGTAAACAGATCCTCGAACCAGGTTGGAAAGAAGTATATGCCAATGATGTAACGGAAAAGAAAGAAGGAGAAGAAGAGGAAGAAAAGATCCTCCCTGTTTTTATAGTCGGAGAAAGCGGACCACACACGCCTAAAGTACACAAAGGCAAAACCACGCCTCCCAAACCCTTCACGGAAGCTACTTTACTGCGGGCCATGGAAACAGCCGGCAAACAGGTAGAGGACGAAGAAATGCGGGAGTTGCTGAAAGATAATGGTATCGGCCGCCCTTCCACACGCGCCAATATCATTGAAACACTCTTCAGAAGGAAATACATTGAGAAGAAGAAAAAGAACATCTTCGCCACCCAAACCGGCATGGACCTGATAGATACCATCCAGTCCGAATTATTGAAAAGCCCCGAACTAACGGGCACATGGGAACGCAAATTACGCCTGATAGAAAAAGGGGAATATGCGATGGAGACCTTCAAGCAGGAACTGATAGAAATGGTAAGAGACCTCACCCGGGAAGTAAAAACAAGTTCTTATAAAGTGATCACCATAGCGCCTGATGCACCGCCGCCTCCAGAGCCCAAAGCCCCTGTTGCAATAGAAGAACTCAAATGCCCCAAATGCAAAACCCATTTATTAAAAAAAGGTAACACTGCTTATGGCTGCGGCAACTACACTGTTTGCGGATTCAAGCTACCCTTTGAAGTGCTCGGTAAAAAACTAACAGATAAACAAATAGCAGACCTGCTGAATAAAGGAAAGACCGGTAAGATAAAAGGCCTGAAAGTACCTGGCAGCGATACCGCCAAAGAAGCGAAACTGGCATTCAATGCAGACTTCAATCTTGAAATGGAATAACTTATTCTTCTACATTCGTTAACTCATACCGGATGGCATGTGGTAATGGTTGAATAGGATGCCCATTCGCATTGGACCATACATTCGCAAAAGCAGCTCCGTAATAAAAGATCAGGGAAGTATAAAATACAAAAAGCAGTAAAAGCACGGTTGAAGCAGAAGCCCCGTAAATAGTATTGATATTGCTATAAGTAAGTAACCAATGCAGTACCAGTTTCCCCACATTAAACAATACACTCGTTACCAGGGCACTGGTGAGTAAGATCTTCCAGCGCGGCCGTCCATCTGGCAACAGGTAAAACACCAACGCAAACCAAAGCGTAACTGTAAGGATAGAAATAACATACCGTAATACACTCTCATAAAATATCATAAACGCCGGTAATCCCCTTTCAATATAATGACCCAGGAAGGCCTGTGCAGTGTCCGCCAGGATGCCTATCATAAAAAGCACCGCCGTGAACAGGATCACCAGCAAACCCTTTAAGCGGGACAGCATGATCTGCTTAAAATTTCCATTGGCAATAGGCCGCAGGCTCCATATCTGGTTCACAGATCCTTTCATCACTTTCAATAAGGTGGTGGCTACAAATAACAGGAAGATAAAACCACAGATAGCAATCAGCCAGCTTTGTGCAATCCCGCGAAAAGCCCTTAACGTATGTATCACTTCCTGTGTGGTCTCAACGCCGATAATAGCCCGTAACTCGTCAAAAAGTTGGCGACTGATCGTCCTGGGTTCAAAGATGAGCCTCAACATCTGGATGATGATCACCAGGATGGCAGGAAGTGCAAATGTGGTAAAGAAAGCAGTAGCACCCGCCATACGCAAAGGATCATTAGCATTCAGTTCTTTGAATGCGTCTTTGAATGACAGTAGAAATAATTGCCAGCGTTTTAAGTGTTCTCTCTTGCTTCTCATAATTCGAAGATCGAATATAGGGTTTAATAAAACAGGGCGCCTCAATTGGATTAAATGTATAATATGACAATAATGCTGTTATATTGCAGTCGAACGGTATACATTCACATAGCCACCACATTTATATCCTCCACATTACATATTGAATCCGCAAGCTTGTTGCATCTTATTTAACCATTAAAAAGATACGAACAATGCTGCTTACCAATCATCCAAACCCGGCCCGGCTATCCTTTGGCGTATCTGCCAAAATGCGTAACCAGGTTAATATCTCTTCTCAAATACCAGACCACTATAAGCAATATGAATTATCCTTCGGGGAAACAGAATTCACGGAAGGCCCCTTTGGCTGTTATTTCACCCAGGTGATCTCAGAGCCGGACTGGACCATTGGCTGGATGAATTTCTTCATTAACAAACAAGTCACTTTCACACCAGTAGCGGACATCCCCATGGCCATGTTGTATTGCAGCCTGCAAGGGAACATCGTCACAAAATTATATGGCCGGCCTGGCTTGTTCAGCCTGCAACACAGGAAGTTCGGCTTCTATTATGTTCCCCCCAAACTGCTGAACAAAGCCGTATTCAAACCAGGTCATTATAAAAGCATCTATTTTTCTTTCTCCGCTGCACACTTATCCAAATTTGTTTCCCAGCACCTGCAATTTGCACAGTTACAGGAAAGTCTGTTACAGCAAGCATTGAACGGGGAACAGTTCCAGGTATTTGAGTTCAACAGCAAAGCGTTGCAGATCGTGAATGAGATAAAGGAATGCAGGCTGGAAGGTCCTGCCATCCATATCTTCCTGCAATCACGCATCAATGAGTTGCTCCTCATTTATTTCAGCCTGCTCACTGCGCCGTTAAAGGATATTAATATCCCCTATGAAACGGCCATCAGGGATGCCTCTGTTTACATAGGAGAACATTACTCCTTTGATATTTCCATTCCCAAACTGGCCCGCAAGGCAGGCATGAACATCAATGCTTTCACCACCCGCTTCAGAAAGATCATGGGCACCACGCCGGCAGAATACATCCAACGGACAAGAATAGAGGAAGCGGAACATCTCTTACTGCACAGTGATATGTCTGTAGAAGAGATCGGGGCACAGGTAGGTTTCACCAGCAGGACCTACTTCTCCCGGGTATTCAGAAAACACCATGCTTTATCTCCCTTACAGTATAAACATAAATGGGAAACCGCTACAGCACAGCGCTCCCGGCTCAATTAGTGTAGCCACGCCGGAAATAATGCACATAATAAAATGAAATAGTGAACGTGATTGAGAAAGAATTAAAGCAATTTTACTTCACTGAACCGATAAAGACCATTAAAAAATAAAAGACCCTTACTTCCATCATGAAAGACATACAACCCAAACCATGGCGCCTATGGGCGGTGGAGATCGTTACGGCTTTATTACTCGTTTTTTTTGTGCATAGTGCGATTGATAATTTCCTCAACTTCCTCAGTCTCAAAAACCTGCTATGGTTTTATACAAGGAGTGTTGGAGCAGTCGCCTCGTCCATTATCATCATTGAAGCAGGCATTGCTATACTATTATTTCTGCCCAGGACAAGGTTAGCCGGTTTGATATTGTCCCTTTTATTCCTGTTGACTTTAACGATCATAGTAGCACGTACACCGCATTCCCCCCACCTCTTTGGAGGAGTGCTTAATTACCTGGGCAAAAGATGGTACCTGCCCTTTGAAATAACGATGATCGTGCTCACATCGATAGCTATATACCCAAAGATATTATTGCGCAGTAAGCCTACTGTGTTGCAACACAGTAGGTAAACAGGTTGGCAGCCGAAAGCCCTGGATAAAAAGAGTAGGCATTCACTTAACTATCAAATAACTATTTTATGAAAAGGAATCTTTTAGCATTAGTAGCCCTTGTTGCTGCTTTTACACTTAGCTCATTCACAGGCAAAACATTGGTTAGCTATTATTTAGTGTATGACGGCGGAACTGCCGATCAACGACTGAGAGACAGCTATTCATCCGCTGACATATTCGAAGCGCCTGATCATCTTGGCGAACAAAGCGGTCCTCAGATACTTAACTGGATCAGAGTAGAAGATGCAGATCTCAGTGATGCTATTGAAAATGACGAAGTAGAAGATCAATTTGACATCTACAATGTAGGAGTTGACGGAGACAACCTGAATGACGAAATAGACATCCCTGGCAGCCTGGATATCAAAGACGTGGAATAATAAACACACGTTCTCCTGATAAGATCAAAGGGCAGCTTAGCTACCCTTTGATCTTATATCATTTTTGCATTTCTTCCACGAACCTGTTTTCAATAAAAAAGTACAAAGGCCCCCATTTCACCTGATCATCCCACGCCCTGTTCTCTTCGTAAGGCACATGGAGCACCGCCATTTCAAATACCTTACCTGATTTGCTAACGTGTGTATAGGTGGCTATCCTGTATATGTTCAGCCTGTTTAACCGTTCGGATTGTGCCACACTGTCCTTTCTCGCTTTACCAGAAATCATAGACATTTCAGCAGGAACCACCGGTTTATCAGCAAATGCTTTCATCTTTTCAAATTCCTCCTGCCCAATCTTTGCCACTATTTCATCCTGCTGTTTATTATCCCAGTAATCCGGAGCAAACCTGTACACCGTCCTCTTCCAGTTTGTTATCCTTACTTTATTCTGTTGCATTTCACCAGCGGGTCCCTGCTGTGCAAAACAATAAGTCCCCAGCACTACCAATAAACAGATCAAAACAGTTCTTCTCATCATAATTGTATTTTTTTATTGTGTTTTTGTTTACCTCGGGTTTTGCGGCAGATCAGTCAACCGCATGATCTCCAAAGGAATTAAGACGGTGTACCTCAGGTCGTTGGGGGCTAACTCATAGATCTGGCCATTCAATTCTCTTTTAAGGGTGATGGCGAATTTAGGCTCCTTATTCAATCGCCTTAGATCAGACCACCTGGTACCGCGGTTGAGCAATTCTTTCCTCCTTTCTTCCAGCACCAATTGCAATACCTGGTCTGCCGGTAGATTTTGATAATTAACATATTTATTAGTAGCCCATCTTTTTTGCAGTAATGCATTAAGGTCCTCCAACGCTGAAACAGCATTATTCATTCTTGCATAACATTCCGCCCGGATCAGATATACCTCGTCCACAGCGAGCCCGTTAAACAATGTTTTTGTACCGGTATAACTTCCTTTAAAGGTATAGGTACCATTTCCGTTATCCTTAAACAGCGCTTTCTTCCTTACATCATCTGCTTTAAACAACTTATAAAGAACGGAATCTGTCCTGCCCCTTGTTTCATCTCCATTCAGCGGAGTGGCAAAACTGGCATTGAATAAATAGAGGATCTCTATGTTCTTATTAAAATCCCCCATGGGATAAGGAGCCGTCAGCGGCAGGTTATTGTAATCAACCAGGCTATTCGCCATCTTTAAGCAGGCATCTGCATGCTCCTTTGCTTTTGTATAGTTCCCCATTTGAAGATATACCCTCGCCAATAAGGCCAGGCACGCTGCCTTTCCAGGCCTTGTTTTGAAAAGAGGCCTTTCCTCTGTAAGCAACGCAGCAGCAGCTTCCAGATCGCTGGTTATTTGCTGATAAGTTTGGGCTACTGTTGAGCGGGAACTGATTTCATTAAAATCGGCATCCAGCCGGAGCACAATGCCCAGGTCTGTTGTTGCTGTAGCCGGATCATATTGCGGTGCAAACTCCTGGGCTATCAGGTAAAAATAATGGGCCCTTATGAACAATGCAGCTCCTTTGATATTGTTCCGCTTTACAGCATCTCCCTTCTCCGGGATCTGATCCAGGTTAAACAATACCGTATTGGCATAAAAAACACACTGATAAGTAGTACTCCAGTCTCCCCGGTTATTCAATTGCGGGTCCCAATTGTATCCATTTTTATTAACCTCAGTAAGGTTGGACCAATTCTGGTAGGTTACGTAATATTCATCCGTGCCCGTATTGATGGAATTTAATCCATTCTGTAAAGTAGGATTATCCAACAGCAGCTGCAGATCTTCCAGGTTACCGGGAGTAGATAATATTTGATTGGATTTAGTTCCCAGGAATTTCTTACAGGAGCTGCAGGTGATCAATAAGAATATAAGAAGATATTTTGTACGCATTGTTCCTCATTTTGATGTTAAAGATCCATTCTCAAACCAAAAGCAATTCGCTTAGGAGGCATATAGGCAGTGTTACCCGTATCATAATCAGGATCCAGGCCTTCTTTATTAGCCCTCCAGATAATGCCCAGGTTTTCAACATTCATATATACCTGTACCTGCTTTAATGATAACCGCTTTATGACCGTATTACCCAGGTCATAACTCAGCCGGATATTATTCAAACGGATGTTATCTCCCTTCAAAACATTTACAGAAGAATACGCATAAAAGAGGTCCCTGTTGGCATTGGAAGTGGGATAGATCATAGAAGGAACAGTAGTGTATTTTTCATCTCCGGGCTGCTTCCATCTTTTGGAAAAATCTGCATGTGCAATACCGTTCGAGTATAAAGTGCTATAAGAAATAGTATTCTTTCTGAAATAATAATTAAACCGGTAGCTGATATTAATACTGAGAGAAATACCCCTGTAACGCACACTGTTATTAATGTTGCCAAATATGGTAGGTATCGCAGAACCATGGTAAATGATATTCCCGGTATCCAGGCGCTGACCAGACAATTCAACATAATTCTTTGTCACCTTCTGTCCGGAATACCCCTGGGGGTCACCCGTAAGGGGATCAAGCCCCGCAAATGGATAGCTGAATATCGAATAAGGCGTCCGGTTAATCCGGGGAACTATAAATATGCCTCTTTCAGGCACAATATTGCCGACCGTTGGTATCTTACCGTCAGTAAGGAAATCCGTTACTTTATTGGTTACATAGCTAAAGCCCAGTTCTGTTCTCCACTGCACCCTCCCGTTAACGTTCAGGCTGTTTAATAAGACATCGATGCCATTCCCCTTCATACTGGCACTATTCTTTAATACACTGGTAACACCTGAAGTAAAATCCATGGGAGCAGAAAGTATCAGGTCATTTGAATTTTTCTGGTACACATCCAGGCTACCGGACAACCTGTTGCCAGCTATACGAAAATCTAACCCTGCATTAAACTGTTTAGTCGTTTCCCAGCTCAAACCAGGATTTGCCGGTGTGGAGATATTGGCATAGGGTATATTGTTGGAGAGTGCACTGGCATTCTGATAGGAAAGGATCGTATAGGGAGAGAGTTTATTATTAACATTACCCTGGTACCCGTAATTAGTTCTAAATCGCAAATAGGAGATGGCCTTTACTTTAAAAAAAGGTTCATTGGCTATATTCCAGGAAGCACCCAGTGACCAGAATGGTTTCCATTGGTCATTGACATCTACACCAAACTGGTTGGCAGCATCTCTCCTGCCACTCGCTGAAATAGTGTACCTGTTATCATACGTATAGGCTGCATTGCCATAAAAAGAAACAAAGTGATCTGTCGTTTTGGTATAACCATTCGTACCTGCAGGAACACGCGCATTCCCTCTGTTTCCATATTGCGGGAAAGAAGTAAGGTTATCTACTGTAATAAATGTAAGCTTGTCCTCATCATATCCATAAGTACGTTTGGCACTTCCTGTATTTATATTCTCTCTTATTTCACTCCCTATTACACCATTTACCTGGTGTTTATTTCTCCAGGAGTGATTAAAATTCAATTGCCCTCTACCCATATGGGCATTCCTTTCTATTCTATTTTCACTTAATACGCCCCCTATTGGCATAGGGTATCGCAGACTGGGCACCGTTGTATTAAAGTTAGTGAAGAGGTTCACCAGGTCCCGCACAAAATAAGTTTCTTTAGAAAAATGCCTGCTGGCTACAATGCTGGCAAACTGAAACTGATAATTTGCCTGCAGGCTCAAAAAATCAGTTAGTTTATAATTCACCCCTGTATTTATAACAAACTCCCGCTCCTTTGTACGAAGATCCGCATTGTCAAGTTCCTGCAACGGACGGTATTTCCAATCCAGTAACCTGCCTGCTCCCGCAGTATCTGTATATCCCTCCCTGTACATAAAAGGAATAGATAAATAATTCCCCTGATCATCTGCCAGCCTGGCATATGACGGCAGCTTGTAATTTTCCCTGATGGAATAGGTGTTTGCACCAATATCTCCCAGGCTGTTATCTGTTGATTGAACAGAAGTGAACCGCACACCTAACTGCAGGATCAATTTTTTGATGGGTGTAAAACTGTTATCCGAATTGAGGGTTATTCTTTTATAGTTATCTCCTTTAAGGATACTGGGCGTACGGTCAAACCCACCTGATACTGCATACTTCACTTTATCACTACCGCCTGTTAAATTCAAGGCATACTGCTGGCTGATGGCAGTCCGGTAAATGTACCGTTCAAAATCATGCCGCATATCCCGGCTTCTTAATGCATCTATCCCGGCAGCGGAATCAGCAGCAGAAATAAGTCCTGATCTGCGTTTCAGCAATATCTCAGTAGCATCTGATAATCCCGGATATTCACTGTTACTAATGATATTGTTATAATATCCCTTACCAAACAGGAAGCTTTCAACGTCAATAAATTCGGAAGAAGACATCCTTGGGAAATGGAACAGGTCAGGTTTTTCCGTGATGGTCATGTTAGCATTGAAAGATAATTTCGCCGGCTGGTTGAACTGTCCTTTTTTTGTATTGATAACGATCACCCCGTTAGCTGCCCTGGCACCCCAGATAGACGCAGCCGCGGCATCCTTTAGAATAGTAATGTTCTCTACATCATTCGGATTGATATTATTGATGTTCCCATCATAAGGAAAGTTATCTACTACGATCAATGGCGACTGCAGATCAGTATCTAAAGTACTCAGGCCACGGATGATCAGGTTATTCAGGCCAATGCCCATATCGCTCGCCAGCGCTCTTCTCCTGTCAAATAATATACTCGTTGTCACTCCTTCCAGTCTGCTCAAAATATCACTCCCCACTCTCCTGTTCAACTCCTCATTATTCACAAACTCAAAAGAACCCGTGGCCCGCTCCTTCGGCACATCCTGGTACCCCGTGGAAAACACTTCCACCTTATCTATCGTCTTCGCCTGCCGCTTCAGGGAAAGCGCCAGTTCAGAACGGCCTCTTAAAGAAACTTCCTGCTGCTCAAACCCCGTAAAACTCACAGCCAGCGTAGCATTCGAAGGCACTCCTGCCACCCGGAAATTACCTGATACATCCGCAGCGGCCCCCTTCCCTGTACCTTTCACTAAAACCGTAGCCCCGGGCAATGGCGCACCCGCTTCATCCAGCACACGCCCGGAAACATTTAAAGTGGGAATACTATCGGAAACAGTATCTGTAGCCCTGGGACGCAGAATGATCACCTCATCCCGGTAGATCCATTCCAGCCCTTTTCCTTTGAAGAGGAATTGCAGTGCATCTTCCAGTTTGGTAGCTTTAAACTGTACCCTGGCATAGACTTCCTTTTCGTTGACCATTTTACCGGCATACATGATCTTAATACCGGTTTGTTGCAGGATGGCCTTAAAGATCTTCCCCAATGTGATCTGCTGTGCCTGTAGTGTAATAACAGCATCTTTTTGCCAGGCGGCACTTGCATCTGTGATGCCATAACAAAGCATCAGAAAGCACAGTAGGAAACTGCGTAAACAATTGCGGAATAGTTGCATACAATAGCGTTGATATTGGTTGATCTTTACGTATTCATATTCATAGTGGTCCCCCCACCGTCAAGCGCTAAATGATGAAGAAAATAATAGTCTCAGGTAGATGGAGATATCTCCATCAGATACAACAATTGCCGGTAAGGGACGCCCGAATTAATTCACACGATTTACTATAAGACCAATTTTAACAAACGGGGGAGTAAGTGCCGGGGTAATTTTTTAATAATAATTTAAAAATGCTACTTTTAACCGCCTCCAAGCTTCTGACAAGGCACTCTTTTTAGCTGCGAACTAGCTATTTGCTTCAATCATGATAGACGGATATAATGATTTTGACCATCTCTATACTACCTACAGGCGGTGGTTAATGGTAATAGCTGTAGGCATCCTGCAAAATGAACAGGAAGCAGAAGAACTCGTACAGGAATTCTTCATAGACCTGTGGCAACACCAGACCTATAAAAATATCCCTGTCGGCAGCAAAGAAGCCACACAGAATTATCTCTTCGTGAGTATCAAAAACCGATGCCTTAACCGGATAGCCAGAGAAGATACACGGCTGAAGCGGCTCAACAGGTTCCTGATCATGCCCGGGCCTGTTACGCTACCCGACAATAAACTGGAAAATACAGAACTTAAAAATCAGCTGGATGATGCCATCGGGCAACTACCGCCCCGGCAAAACCAGGTATTTCAAAGCGCCTACCTCATGGATAAAAGCAGGAAAGAGATTGCGGATGAAATGAAGATCAGTGAAAAAACTGTAAAGAAACAAATGCAGCTGGCATTAAAGGCTTTACG
The DNA here is from genome assembly GCF_009647655.1 of Chitinophaga sp. SYP-B3965. Taxonomy (GTDB): domain Bacteria; phylum Bacteroidota; class Bacteroidia; order Chitinophagales; family Chitinophagaceae; genus Chitinophaga. The sequence continues at coordinate 3,057,765 of NZ_WJFD01000001.1, forward strand.
TAATTATCTGAAAAACATCCATTAATCCCTTACTCCTAACACTTCATAAAACGGTATTCATAATGATGCAGACGGATCGTGAACATATTTTCAAATTAATGACCCTTAAGCTGTCCGGCCTGATAGACGCGGAAGAGGAAGTGTGGCTGGATAACCTGATAAAGAATGATACCAACGTTCAGCTCCAATGGAATGAACTGCTCAACGCATATAACCCCAAAGACATTGATAACCGGTTTGCCCGGTATGATAAAAAGAGCTTCTTTAAAAAAGCCGGCGTGTTCTCTTTAAGGAATACGCGGGTGGCGGCCGGACTGGTTGGCCTGATCATTGGCAGCCTTATCATCTGGATGAGTTACAAAGGACCTGCAGAAAAGAAACAGACCGCCGGACTCATTGTACTTACATTAGCCAATGGAGAAACCATCGGGCTTTCTGGCACACCTGATACCCTCACCGTAGCAGGCACACAGTTTTCCAATTCCGGCAAGTCCTTGACCTATAATACAGGCGATCAAACACCCGGAGGCTGGAATAGCCTCACCGTACCTATTGGCATGGATTATAAAATTGATCTCCCTGATGGATCACAGGTATGGATGAACAGCGCCACTACCCTCAATTTCCCTTTCCGTTTTTCCGGTAATACCCGGGAAATAAGAATAACCGGAGAAGCTTATCTGAAGATAGCACCAGATGCAAGCCGGCCATTCATTGTACAGGCCGGCGCATCTACAATACAGGTACTGGGTACTGCATTCAATGTAAATACTTATGATACGGCAGCAGTGAAAATATCATTGGTGGAAGGAGCCGTACAGATGAAAGCAGGCAACCAGGCAGTAAAACTTTCACCCGGTCAGGAAGCAGTGTTGCAAAATGCCACCACACTGATATCTCATAGCTTTGATGCAGAAGAGGTACTGGCCTGGCAAAAAGGCATCTATTACTTCAACAATGCCAGTCTTCGGCAGATCACAGAAGTATTGCCAAGATGGTTTGGTATTTCAGTAGTGATGGACAAGCCAGATGTTGGCGGAGATCTTTTCAGCGGACTGGTGAACAGGAACAAACCCATCCGTACTTTCCTGGAGAATCTGAAAAGCACAACAGCGGTTGATTATTATTTCGATAAGGAAGGGGTATTACATTTTAAGTAGCAGATTTCGCCAGCTTAACAATATCTTTTACTTCCAATACCTTTTTGCTATAACCATTTTTAGTGACCTCGATCATAGCCTGCCCCAGTTCTTTTAATGTACTCACAAAAGAAGGGAATACAGCCCGGGCAAAAGGATACATCCAGCTCATATAATGATAGTACTTCTTTACATTCTTTAACCCTTTGGTAGGTTGCATATAACCAGGGCGGAAAGCATATACTTTCTTAAAGGGCAGGTTCATCAGATCATTCTCTGTTTTACCCTTTACCCTTGCCCACATCACACGCCCCTTCTCTGAACTGTCTGTTCCCGAACCGGAAACATAGCAGAAGATCATCTCCGGGTTTGCTTTGCTCAGGATCTGCGCCATGTAAAGCGTAAGCGTATAGGTCATTTTATAATAGTCTGCTTCATTCATGCCAATAGCAGATACGCCCAGGCAAAAGTAACAGGCATCATAACCCCTGAGCTCGCTCTCAATAGAAGATAGTTCGAAGAAATCTCCATGAATGATCTCCTTCAGCTTGGGATGTTTAACACCCAGGGGCTTCCGGTTGATCAACAGTACGGCAGATATGTCCGGGTTTTGCAGGCATTCATGCAGAACGCCCTCTCCCACCATACCGGTGGATCCTGTGATAATTACATTCATCTGCCAAATTTAGGGTAGAAAGCAGAGAACCCGACATTTTTAATATTTTTTACCGGTTATGTATTAGTCTATCAATTTTATAGACTATCTTAGAACTGTATATTTAAACCACCACAAAAAACAACCCAATGTCTCAACAACCAGCCAAGCAAACCGCTTTAGGTGATGTAGCCGCACGCCAGCTAGCCATTGCCACCAGGACCGTCCCCCAGCTTTCCATCATCACGCCCAGATGGCTTACGCACCTCTTAAGCTGGATACCCGTAGAATCAGGTATCTATAGAGTGAACAAAGTAAAGGATGCCAGCAGTGTACAGGTTGATTGTTCTGCCCGGGACGAAAGGACCCTCCCCACCACTTATGTAGATTACATTGAGAACCCGCGGGAGTATTTATTAAGTGCGGTGAACACTGTACTGGATGTACACACCCGTGTATCTGACCTCTACAGCAAACCTTACAACCAGATCAGCGAACAATTACGACTGACCATCGAGACCATTAAAGAAAGACAGGAAAGCGAACTGATCAACAACGTAGAATATGGCCTGCTGCACAGCATTGCCCCATCTCAAAGGATCAAAACACGCAAAGGCCCTCCCACCCCGGATGACCTGGATGAACTGATCACGAAGGTCTGGAAAGAACCCGGTTTCTTTTTATTACATCCGCTCACCATTGCAGCATTTGGAAGGGAATGTACCCGCAGAGGTGTTCCCCCTCCCACCGTTTCTCTTTTCGGCTCCCAGTTCATTACATGGAGAGGCATTCCATTGATCCCCTCAGATAAAGTGCCCATTGAAAATAATACTTCCAAGATCCTGCTTATCAGAACAGGTGAAGCTCGCCAGGGTGTGGTAGGTCTTTTCCAGCCGGGCCTTCCGGGAGAACAGTCTCCGGGACTATCAGTTCGTTTTATGGGTATTAATGATAAAGCCATTGCCTCTTACCTGGTGTCATTATATTGTTCTTTATCTGTGCTGGTAGATGATGCTATCGCAGTATTGGATGATGTAGAAATTGGAAATTACCATGAGTACAAATACTAACTTACCGGACGTTTCGCTCCTGGAACAATTGGCGAATCAGTTTTTCAAAGGAAGTACGGCAGCTGTACCGCCTAAACATGATCCCATCCTCCATCCGGGAAATAACGTAGATATCAACGATCCGCAAACCAGCCTGCCGGATCCCAATCTCACAGGTGGTATTCCTAAGTCTGTGGCAGGAAGCGGCGTATCCCCTTCCAGTTATCAGTTACCGCATCCGAAAGAGGATATCCCTTTTTATGGAGATCAAACCTTTGATTGGAACATTCAGACTTTCATTCCTACCGGGCAATTACCGCTTTCCGGTACAGATTATTATTTCCTGCCCGGAAAAGAAACGCCTCCGCCTTTTGATGTGAACCGTATCAAACAGGATTTCCCCATCCTGCAGGAACGGGTAAATGGCAGACCATTGATCTGGCTGGATAATGCAGCCACTACACAAAAACCGAAGCAGGTGATAGATCGCATCAGTTATTTCTATCAGCATGAGAACTCTAATATTCACAGAGCAGCACATGCCCTTGCAGCAAAAGCTACAGATGCTTACGAAGCTGCCCGTTCCAAAGTGCAGCATTTCCTGAATGCCCGCTCCCCGAATGAGATCGTGTTTGTAAGAGGTGCTACAGAAGGGATCAATCTGGTTGCCAAAAGTTGGGGAGAACAACATTTGCAGGCCGGAGATGAGATCATCCTCAGTCACCTGGAACATCATGCCAACATTGTACCCTGGCAGCAATTAGCATTGCGCAAGGGTCTAAAACTGCGGGTTATTCCGGTAGATGAAGATGGACAGCTGATACTTGCAGAGTATACCAAACTACTGAACAGTAAAACCAAACTAGTATCCTTCACACAGGTATCTAATGCATTAGGTACTATCACACCTGCAAAACAGATTGTAGAACTGGCACATCAGGCTGGTGCAAAAGTTTTGGTAGATGGCGCACAATCCGTTTCCCATCTCCGCTCAGATGTACAATACCTGAATGCAGACTGGTTCGTATTCTCCGGTCATAAAATATTCGGGCCCACAGGCATTGGCGTATTATACGGCAAAGAAGAACTGCTGAACCAAACACAACCCTGGCAAGGCGGCGGTAATATGATCTCAGACGTTACGTTTGAACATACCCAGTTCCATCCTGCGCCCGGAAGATTTGAAGCAGGTACCGGCAATATTGCAGATGCTGTAGGATTAGGTGCTGCTTTGGATTACGTAAGTAAGTTAGGCATTGATCTCATCAATCAGTATGAACATGCATTACTGCTTTACGGCACTAAACTCCTGAAAGAAGTACCGGGATTAAGGTTGATAGGAACCGCACCGGAAAAAGCCAGTGTGCTTTCATTTGTACTGGAAGGATTTAAAACAGAAGAAGTGGGTGCCGCATTAAACAAAGAAGGGATTGCCGTACGTTCCGGTCATCACTGTGCCCAGCCCATCCTGAGAAGGTTTGGAGTGGAAAGCACCGTTCGCCCTTCACTGGCATTTTATAATACCTGTGCGGACATAGATACTTTAGTTGCCACTTTACTCCGCCTTCAAAGCAGACACAGAAACTAATGGAAAACGAACATATCCATACGTTCATTGCCCTGTTGCATCATACGCATAAAGCAGAATGGGAGGCCAGCCCCTCTACCACGGATGCTATTGCCTGGCTGAATGATCTTTACGAGTTCCTCTTCCCCAATAACCATTTGAACAAACAAGCCAAATACCTGGGGATACTCAAAAAGAATCAGATAGACCTCGTAAACCTGCTGCTCAGTTACCTGGACCCGAAAGACATTGACATAGAAAATACGGTTGATGCTTTTTATGATTCCCTGGAATCCATTTACCAGAGCCTGCGGCAGGATGCCAATAAAACGTATGAATGTGATCCTGCTGCTACCAGCATCCAGGAAGTGATCGTGTCCTATCCGGGATTTTATGCTATTGCCGTATACCGTATTGCCAACAGGTTAACACAACTGGAAGTGCCTATCCTCCCCCGGATATTGAGTGAACACGCACACGGCAAAACCGGTGTGGACATTCATCCCAATGCCAGTATTGATGTACCCTTCTTCATTGATCATGGCACAGGCATCGTAATTGGTGCTACAAGTATTATAGGAAAGAATGTAAGCATTTACCAGGGTGTTACCCTTGGCGCATCGCAGGTAAGTAAAGACCTCTCTGCCGTAAAAAGACATCCCACAGTAGAAGATAATGTGATCATTTATGCCCGAACCACCATATTAGGCGGTAATACGGTGATCGGGCATAATAGTATTATTGGCGGAAGTGTGTTCCTCACCAAAAGTGTACATCCTTATTCCAATGTATTCAACACACACCAGTTAAGGATCGATGTTAAAGCACAATGATCTTTCTCACGATCGTTTTTTTCTGATTACTGAGCCTTAATAAAAAGACACCTTTTCCGGGAATTTGCACACGCAATTTCCCTGTATTGCCGGCTATCTTTTGCGCATGCACCAACACGCCTTTTATATCATGTATTTCCAGCTGCCAGGCCTGGAGCGATACCGGCAATATGATCTCCACCGGGCCGGATGTTGGATTGGGATGAACCTTAACCAGTGAATCCAGTTCAGGATCATTTACAGCCGTGATCACTTTCACTACATAATCCTGCGCGGAAAAATCTGATTGAACATTAGTATACACTATTTCCTTCGGCTCAAATTCATAACTCCAGAACACCGGTTTAAATATTCCGCTCCATCCGGGAGGTACGCTTACACTGTATATTCCATTACCGTCTGTTCTTACTAATGCGCTGAGCAGGATATCGGGTAATCCGCGCCCCGTGGCATAAACCACTTTACCGGAGATCACAAATGCATTAACGGTAGTAATACTCCGAACAGCACTCGCCGTTGTATTGCCATGATCATCCTTTGCGATCACCTTCCAGCTATAAGTTCCGGCCGTAAGATTATTATGCGTATAGCTAAGTGTGGTGAGCCCTTCTGCTACTTTTACATCGGATAGATACAGTTCATAAGTAACCGGCCCATTTTCAGGATCAGCTGCCGCTGCCCATCTAAATACAACAGGTAATGTAGCTGCCGCTTTACTTTGATCTGCCGGCGTTAATAATTGCGGTGCTGAGGGAGGCGTATTTTGTGTTGGCGGCTGTACCGTGAAGCTCGCTACATCACTGGATACCGCGCCACCATATGCATCCTTTACTATTACCTTCCAATAATAAGTACCCGGCGCCAGCGACGCAGTAGTGTATTGCAGCAATTGGAGATCCACTGCAATTTTCGTAACAGGGTCAGGATCTGTGCCGAAGTACACATCATATGTCAGGATATCTTTATCAGGATCTGTAGCTGCCGTCCAGCTGAGTGTTGAATTGGCAGCGGACGGATTTGTAAGTATTGGTTTGGAAGGAGCTGTATTGGCAGTGGTGAACCTCCAGGCCGGAGATTCCCAGACAGACCAGGGACCATCTTTAGCCATTACTTTCCAGAAATAAATGCTGTGTGGCTTCAGTTTACTGGCGCCATATAATTGTGTTATCGTAAAAGATGAATCCGTCAGATCATTAGCCACGAGGCTCATGCCCAAAGGATCTCCCCCAACATAAAGATCATATTTATGATTAAACATCGTCTTCCTCCAGGTAAGCAGCGGATTTGTATTTACATCAATGCTCCAGTTAAGCGGGCTCACCAGCGTGGGGCTTCCATTCGTATTAAACGTTCCGTAAGTTCTGAAACTGCGCATCTCACTTGCTGACTCACCTCCTTTTTCATCTGTAGCAACTACTTTCCAGTAATAGACTGTGCCGGTTTGGAGGTAGGCCCATGGAATAGCATAACGTGTTGCATTAAAGTCCGAGTTCCAGATTCCTAACGTTGAAGGGGAAGTGCCAAACATTAATTTGTAATACACCTTATCTCCATCTGGGTCAGTTACGCTACTCCATGTTAAGTCAAATACCAGCGCCGTACTCTGCGCACTATTAACAGGTGTTAATAATAACGGTGTATCTGGCGCACGGTTCAATGTTGCAAACTCTCCTACTGCACTTTCTGATCTTCCGCCACGCCCATCTGTAACTACTACTTTCCAATAATAGGTAACACCTGCATGCAGACCACTTACCTGGTAAGCTGGAGTACTAAGATCTTTGGCCACCAATTGCAGATTTGCCAACTGATTGCCGATATAAAAATGATACTTTACCGCATCTCCATCAGCATCTGTAACCGCCGTCCACTGAAAGGCAGCAGGGGTAATAGTTACCGATGTACTTTGAAACGCCGGTGTTATCAACTGAGGCACAGGAGGTACCGTGTTAGCGGGGTTGCTTTGCGTGGTGAAAGCCCATACCGCACTTTCCATTACTTCTCCGGAAGTATCCCGTGCCCTTACTTTCCAGTAATATTTTTTATTAGGCTCCAGTTCAGATAACTGGTAAGTTGTTTCTTTTATCCCGGATTGAATGAGTTGCGCCGGCACGTTGATAGTATCTATATACAGATCATATACTACAATGTCTCCGTTATCAGGATCCGTTGCTGCTGTCCATTGCAACAGACCGTTGAACGGTATGTTCTGGCTATTATTCAGGGGGCTTTGTAATACTGGTTCAGCAGGCGGATGGTTATCCGGTGTATTTTTCACACAACGTACAGATGCCCCGCCATAAACCGTATTGTTGGTAGCAAAGTAATAATTCTGTTGCTCTCCATAAGTGATCCCCCGCTGGTCTGAAGTTTCCCTATCCCGCTGGGCCAACCATATCTGATTGGCCTTCGTATCAAAACCATTGGCAAACACGTTGAAGAAACCGGATTGCAACATACTCAAACCAGAAGTATTTAACCATTCATTTTCTTTCCCGACGAAACTCCAGGTACTATAGTGCATCTGTGCGGGTTTGTTAGTCGAGATGGGATAGAGTTTATTCCAATCTTCGAGATCAGCCACATGCCAGCCGGCAGGGCAAACACCCTGTATCTTTTTTGCAGTATCCGGGAGTGCATCGAAATTCAGTGCAGCTGCCCAGGTATAGAGGTAACCGTATTTAGAGATGTTCTGATCATTATTATCGAGGGCTGCAAAATTCTTATCTCTGTCCAGCTCATTCCAGGGTTCATATCCATAATATCCATCCCTGGGTTCCGGCAGGTAACTCAGGTTATGCGTCATCCATTTTTCTCCGTTGATACGCACCCATTGGTAGATCTGTCCATCCCGGATATCTGTGAACGTGCCTGTTTCGTTACTGTTCAGTGGTTTTGTCAGGAACTTCCTCACCACAGTGCTTTTTGCAACACCCTGCTGATCAATGGCCACCACTTTCCAGTAATAAGTAGTATTCGGCAGCAGGCCCAATGCCGTATAAGTTTTACCCGTAATACCCTGCGCTATGCGGTCTGGCTGTGCCTTCGTATCCAGGTATACATCATAGGTAATACCCGGATCATCCATATAACGCCATGCGAGTGTTACATCCGTCGCTACATAAACAGATATTTCGCGCGGATACTCAAGGGTAGGGTTTGCAACTTTTGTAACTTTTTCCGTTACAAAAGTAAAGATATCACTGTCTGTTTGTTCTCCACTATCATCTATTGCTGTTACTTTCCAGTAATAACGTTGCAAACCCATCAGGCCGGTCACAGGCATGGATTTTTTATTGATGATCCCACGCGGGCTTAATGCAGCAGAAGAAGTCCCTAAGCTTACCCTGTATAACATGTTGCCTCCTTCCGGATCATCCCCACCTGTCCATTTCAGTTCCGGCGTAACACTTACATTCGCTGCATTAATGGCAGGCTCCAGTGCAACAGGTTTCGCAGGTTTCTGATTGAGCCTTGCATTAATGGTATAAGAACGTTTTGCCGCGCCCTTTTGCAGATGTACCGTAATGATATTATCCGCTGCCAAAGTACCAGAGATCATATAATATTTAGTAGCCCCGACAGGAAGCCCGTAATTATAAGTGATCCCTTCCGTCAGCGTAAGGTAAGAAGGTATATCAAAAGTCACTACGGTAGAAGGATCACTATAATCCAGCACAATGCCTACCGCATCTTTCACCGTCGTCTTTCCCTTTGTGGTATAGGTTGAAGTACTCACATCAAAAGCGGGAGAGAGTGTTGCCAGATCATACCTGTATAACTGTGGATCAGAGAAGCGGTAATAAAAACGGAGGTTCGATAGTCCCATATCATCAGTGATCGTAGCGAACTGCCAGATACTACTTTCCGTTACACCACCTTTACTGTCGTAAGCGGCCACTTTCCAATAATATGTTTTGCCGGACAACACAGTGGGCAGGAAGGTGGTATTGGTCAGATCTGTAGCTACTGCCGTGAGGGCTGTTACCGCTGTTCCCATATACACCGTATACTTTACGCCATCATTATCGGGGTCTGTCGCTGCATTCCATTGAAGGGTCTGTTGAAAAGTGATCCCTGTGTTGTTATTCAGCGGACTTTGCAATTGTGGTGCAGCAGGTGCTGCATTACCCGGATTATTCTGTGTAATGAATGTACGTACACTGCTTTCAGAACGATCACCTCTGCTATCCACTGCCACTACTTTCCAGCTATAGGTAGTATTACCAGATAAATTCAATGTTTTGGAAAACCCATTTACGGCCTGCATTTTATCAAGGGCGGCACCGATACCATACCACAATTCATAACGCACACTGTCCCTATCTTCATCCACCGCTTTTTCCCAGGACAGCGTTGCATTATAATCCACGCCAACAGCCTGGTGCTCCGGAAGTGATTGTATAACAACAGGTGGTGGTGTATTACGTGTAGTGAACTTCCAGATACTACTGTTGGTAAAAAGCCCTCCGGGGTCCCTGGCTATTACATTCCAATAATAGGTCGTGTTTCCTGTTATGGGTGTAGTTACCTGAAAGCTGGTACCGGTGATCCCCGTAGCGATCGGGGGGTAATTGGCAGGTATAGTTCCTGTTGATAAATAGATATCATATACAAGCATGTCTCCATCCTGATCAGTACTGGCTGTCCACTCCAATAAAGGTGAACGGGATAAATTCACCCCATTATTTGCAGGTGCTGATAACACAGGAGCCTCTGGCTCAAAGAGATTCGCCCTGCCCATTGTAAAGCTCCATACATCACTGGCAGTAGCTCCTCCGCTACCATCCTTTGCCACTACTTTCCAGTAGATGGTTGATAACTGGACAGGTGGATAGAACGCCATTACGTAAAAGGTATCTGCCGCCATGAAGACAATGCAGGAATCATTATAAAAATCCGCACCGGCGTTTTCTGCAAATACACGCAGGTGATCAGCATCCGGACCTAAGTAAACATCATATACAATATTGCTGCCTCCTGCGGATTTAAATTTGAGTCCAAGACTAAAATCATCATGACCCTTTGCCTGGTCAAGTGGCCACTGCAATATTGGTTTAGGAGGAGGTGTTTGTGCCCACGCTGCATGCGTAAAGAAAAACAATAGTAAGAAGAAAAACTTGTGTCTAAGCAGGTTGAAATTAGGCATAGGATATCAAAATTATCTTGACGGGACAACAAACGGGGAAAGCATAAAACTACAGGGATTTGCCGGAAGGTAAAATGCGTATTTTGTGCTATTTTAAATACGCCTCCTGCCTACCAGTAATATCAGCAAAGCCAATACAGCCGCACTGGCCATGATCACCGCTATCGGCAATGCATTCGCTGATTTATAAAGACTTACAAGTACAGATGCCAGCGTACCGATACCCATTTGCAAAGCACCCATTAAAGAAGAAGCTGTTCCTGCATTCCGCTCAAAAGGCGCTAACGCCAGCGCAATAGCATTGGAGTTAGTGAAACCAAGCCCGCAGAGGAACACAAACAATACAGCAATCGTGCCTTCTAACCCCAGCCAGCCATTCATAGTAGCGATCACAAAAAAGATCCCCGTTAAAGATTGCGCAAAGAGCGCAACAGGAATGATCTGCTCACTGGTGTACTTCTTCAGCAGTAATGTATTCACCTGACTGGACCCGATGAAACCCACAGATAACAAAGCAAATATCCAACCATAAGCTTTACTGCTTACCTGGAAGATGCCCATAAAGATCTTGGGAGAACCGGAAATGTATGCGAACAAAGCAGAGAAAGCGATAGCCGCAGTAAAGGTATAAGTATAGAATTGCGGCACTTTTAAAACGGCCAGGAAGTTCTTAATGATAGGCAATGGCATCAATGATAAAGTAGTATCTGGTTTATAACTACCCGGCAACCACAGGATGCTGGCCGCCAATACTAATATACCCATTACCGTTAGGATGATGAATACAGCGTGCCATCCAAATTCAGTCGTCACGTAACCACCCACTGTGGGTGCTACCATGGGAGATAAAGCCACTACTAACATGAGTAGTGAGAACACCTTGGCGCTGTCTTTCACCGGAAACAGATCGCGCACCATGGCAACGGACGCTACGGCTGCTGCACAACTGCCTACTGCCTGGATAAATCGAAGCGCCACAAAATTATCAATACTGTTCACAAAGATGCAACCGATGGTGGCTGCGATGTATAATACAAGTCCTATGTAAAGGGGAGGTTTTCTGCCGAACCTGTCCAACAGAGGCCCATACAACAACTGCCCTGCAGAGATGCCTACAAAATAACTGGATAAACTTAACCCCACACTGGAAATGTCTGTTTTCAGATCTTTCGCAATGGCCGGAAAACCCGGCAGATACATGTCTATCGTAAATGGGCCCAGTGCAGTCAATGCGCCAAGGATCAGGATCAGCGAAAAGTAGGTAGCGCGTGTCAAGCTGTAAGAATTTCCGCAAAGATGGCTACATTATTTCACTTTCAGGATAGAAAATATTGATCAGCCCATATTCCAGCCCCCTCAGTTCCGCCAGGCCTTTCAAACGCCCTATGGCACTGTATCCGGGATAGGTTTTCTTGGAAAGATCATCCAGCATCTGGTGGCCATGGTCCGGCCTCATGGGAATGGATACACGATTTCTTTGCATCACCGTCAGCAGTTCCTTTACTACTGCAAACATGTTCACATCCCCATCCAGGTGATCTGCTTCGTAGAAATTCCCTTGCGCATCCTGTTTCGTATTGCGCAGATGAATGAAGTGGATCTGATCTCCATGCCGTTGAACGATACCCGGCAGATCATTATCCTTACGCACACTTAGGGAACCCGTGCAATAACATAATCCGTTGGCAGGAGACGGTGCCGCATTCATCAATGCAATAAGGTCTGCTTCCGTACTCACAATACGCGGAAGGCCTAATAAGGGATAGGGAGGATCGTCTGGATGGATGGCCATCTTCAGGCCCAGTTCTTCCGCTATCGGCACTACCTGTTGCAGGAAATAGAACAGGTGTTGCTGTAAACGTTTTGCATCAATATGTTCATATTGTTTAAGTGCTACGAGTACCATTTCTTTGGTGAAGCGGTCATCACTTCCCGGCAAACCCAGCAGTGTATTATTGAACAACTTCTCTTTTGCTTCTACGCTCATAGCTTTCAAATGCTGCTCCGCCTGCATGATCTCTTCAGGGGTATAATCCTTTGCTGCATCAGGGCGTTGCAGCAGGAAAAGATCAAATGCAATGAAAGGCAAACGTTCAAAATACAAAGCCTTGCTGCCATCCGGCATCGTGTAGTCAATATCTGTGCGCATCCAGTCCAGCACCGGCATAAAGTTATACGTGATCACTTTGATCCCGCATAACGCCAGGTTGCGCAAACTTTGTTTGTAGTTATCGATGTATAGCAGGTATTGCCCTGTTTGTTGTTTGATGTGTTCATGCACCGGCAGGCTTTCCACAACAGTCCATGTCATACCAGCCGCTTCGATCATCGCAATGCGTTTCCTGATCTCTTCCACTGACCATATTTCTCCAACAGGGATCTGATGCAGTGCAGTTACCACACCACTGCAACCTGCCTGCCTGATATCCATTAAACTAACGGGATCGTTGGGTCCAAACCAACGCATTGTATGTTGCATTGCTACCATAAGTGTAAAAGTATCTTCTGTTACCTGAATTTCCAAACAGGGAAACTGCTGCCTTTTCTGAAAACATCCTGGTCAGCCGGTAACGCCATGAAAGCATCTGCCTGCAACAGACTGGCCAGATCGCCGGAACCATGATAAGCTGCCGGCGTTGCCAGTACAACACCTTCCGGCGAAGATTTTAATTTCACGGGGAGATAATACTCGAGGGGTTTATCAAACGTTACATCTTCTTCCAATACAGCGAACTCCGGTTTACTGCTTACATCCTGCAGGCAGGCTTTCAGCCAGGGTTGTATATACCGGTAATAACACATGAATCCTGAAACAGGATTACCCGGCAGCCCAAATACTACCGGTCCGTTATTAAACGCACCAAACAATAAAGGTTTGCCGGGGCGTTGCTGTACTTTATGAAATATTTCCTGCATGCCTGCTGTCTTCAATACTTCCGGCAGATGATCATATTTCCCGGCAGATACAGCGCCTGTGCAGATCAGTACATCCGCAGCAGGGATCAGTTTATTGATATGAGCAGTGAGATGTTGCATATCATCCGGCAGATGTACTATTTCAGCAGAGATGCCCTGTAACGCGGCGGCGAGGCTGTAAACATTGGACATGCGCAACTGATGGGCTTCCGGTTTATTTTCTACAGGTACTAATTCATTTCCGGTAGCGATGAGTACTACCCTGGGCAGTTTGCTCACCAACACCTTCGTTTTCCCCACGGTAGCTAACACACCAGCTTCCGCAGCACTCAGCCGGATACCCGGTTCCAGTAATGGTTTGCCCTCCTGGGCATCTGATCCTGTTCTATGAATAAACTGCCCTTTCGCTACCTCCTTCAGAATAGTAAAACGGCGGAAACCTTCATGTTCTGAAATATCCAGGTGCTCATAGGGGATCACGGTATCTGTGAGGTCCGGCAAAACAGCGCCGGTCATCACTTCCATGCAATCCGCCAGGTTTCGCAGCTGCATCTGAGGCATCCCTGCCGCTTGTACGTCTTCCAGTCCAAATACCCGCTGACCGCGTACATAGCTGTCGTAGTGAATGGAAATACCGTCCATGGTTACCCGGTCGAAGGGGGGAAAGGGCCTGTCAGCATAAATAGTTTCGCGTAATACTCTTCCTGTGGCTGCTTCAAAAGGCACCCATTCCGTTCCGAAATCACGGACAGTAGCCATAATGGCTGCAAAAGCTTCTGGTACGCGCATCATCATTTTAACTATTTTTGCTTTGATAAATTTAATGCATTTATGGGCAATGATTTTACACACCTGAATGAAAGTGGCCAGCCGCAAATGGTGGATGTGGGTGAAAAAGCCCTTACCCAACGTATTGCCGTGGCAGAAAGCAGGGTATTTTTACCAGAAATCATCCTGCAGCAATTCACCGGGGAAGAGCTGGTAACAAAGAAAGGTGCGGTATTTCAAACGGCCATCATTGCAGGTATCATGGGGGCTAAAAAAACGCCTGAGCTCATTCCTTTATGCCATACCTTACTGTTGGATAATTGTCATATCAGTATCAAACTGGAAGGATCTGATGCGGTGGTGCGCTGTACGGTTAAAACAACCGGTAAAACGGGGGTAGAAATGGAAGCGCTGACCGGTGCCAGTGTGGCTGCATTAACGATCTATGATATGTGTAAAGCATTTTCTCACGAAATGGTGATCAGGGAAACCAGGCTCATCAGTAAAAGCGGAGGTAAACATGACATCGGATAATAACTTAAAAGGCCTCATATTATGCGGCGGCCTCAGTACCCGCATGCAACAAGATAAAAGTCAGATCGCTTACCATGGCAAACCCCAGTGGCAATACCTCCATGATCTGTTAAAAAGCTTCCTCCCCGAAGTATATCTCTCCTGCCGCCCGGAACAAGAATTCCCTGGTTGCGACAACCTGATCCCGGATAGCGTGATCGGCGCAGGACCCTCCTCCGGATTGCTCAGTGCCCATGCTGCATACCCCGATGCCTCCTGGCTGGTACTGGCCTGCGATCTGCCCCTGATCAGTGAACAGAGTATAAGTTATCTACTCAGTAACCGTAATCCCCAAAAAGCCGCAACCGCTTTTGTCAGCCCCTTCAATTTCTCCCCGGAGCCATTGATCACCATCTGGGAGCCCAAAGGGCTGGATGCATTAGAGTTAGAGTTTAGGGAAGGAAAGAATTGCCCGCGTAAAACGTTGTTGAAAGTGGAAGTGGAGATTTTGAAGAATCCGAATGATACAGAGCAATTTAATGCGAATACACCGGATGAAATGAAGGATGCGATGGGTAAGATTAATTAGGGGTACACCGCATAAAAGAAAAAGACGCACAATCAGCAAAGAAACAACCTCATAAAAAGAAGAAAAAACACCGCCTCAAAAAGAAAAAGGCACACATCACCAAGAAACACTTCTCCAAAAAGAAGAAAAAACACCGCCCTTTGCTGCGCGGCAAACGCTATACAAGAAAACCTACGGATGCGCCGCTACCCAAACCGCACCATCCTCAAAAAACTCCTGTTTCCAGATAGGCACCGTCTCTTTCAAAGTATCAATAGCATACTGACAAGCCTCAAAAGCGGCCCCCCGATGCGGCGCCGCCACAGCAATCGCCACCACTACTTCTCCCGGCAATTTCTCCCCGGTCACATGCAACATAGCCACCCTTTTAACCTGCCATTTCTCATACATCTGCGCCGCAATTTTCTCCATCTCCAATATGGCCATCGGCTCATAACATTCAAACACCAGCTTCAGCACCTTCTTCTGCTTAGTCTGGTTCCGCACGGAGCCAATGAAAGTAACAACACCCCCGCTTTCCTCGGATTGCACAAAAGCAACCGCTTCCGCCGCATCAATGTTATCTGAGATCCTGATCAATTGTTCCATAAATAAAATTAACCTCCGCTTAAAGGTGGAATGATAGCAATTTCATCTTCAGAAGAAAGCATTGTTTCATCCGAAGCATATGCTTTATTGACAGCGATCATCACTGCTTTCAGGTCTTGCACGGCAGGATATTCCTGTTTCAGCCAATGCTTCAGATCCCCTACAGTAGGAAGCTCCGCCTCAATTGTCAGTGTTTTGGCAGCCACAATATCCTTCATGATGCCGAATAACAAAACTCTCATGGTTTAAAGCTACAATATAGCGGCGATAATTCGTTAACTTTAGCCAGATGTTGAAGGATAATCACCAGCGAACGATCAATTATGTGAGATTAGCGGTTACGGACCGGTGTAACCTCCGCTGTACTTATTGTATGCCGGAAAATATGCAGTTCCTGGAAAGAGCAGCACTGCTCAGCTATGAAGAGATCGTACGGTTAATGCGAACATTAACAGACGCCGGCATCAACAAAATACGGATCACTGGCGGCGAACCCTTTTTACGAAAAGACCTGATGCAGCTGCTGGAACAACTGGCCCCCATGGCCAGCATTTCCATTACCACCAATGGCGTACTCACCGCTCCATTTATTCCAGCACTCAAAACATTAGGCATCCGCCAGATCAATCTCAGCCTGGACACCCTGCAAGCCCCCCGTTTTTTCCAGATCACCCGCCGGGACCAGTTCAGCGCCGTAAAACAAACGCTGGAAAGCCTACTCGCGCATGACATGGAAGTGAAGCTCAATATGGTAGTGATGGATGGGGTCAATACAGACGAACTGATCGATTTTGTTGCCCTTACCCGCGATCAGCCAGTATCAGTAAGGTTTATAGAAGAAATGCCCTTTAACGGACAGGGGAATGATTTCTCCGGCATCAACTGGAATTATCTCCGGATCCTGGATACCATCCGCGCGCAGTATCCCATAGAAAAAATAACCGATGCCCCGCACAGTACATCCCTGAATTATCAGATACCACAACATAAAGGCAGCATTGGTGTGATCCCTGCTTACAGCCGTACTTTCTGCGGCAGCTGTAACAGAATTCGCATTACCCCCACAGGCGGCCTCAAAACCTGCCTTTACGGAGATGATGTATTAAATGTAAAATCGTTACTAAAAGAAGGTGCTTCTGATGCAGAACTGCTGGAACATTTGCAGGCTGCATTGCAGAAAAGAGCTGTAGATGGTTTTGAAGCAGCGAGATCAAATACACATGCCCAACTGGAAAGCATGTCTGTTATTGGAGGCTAAACAACATCCTTCCCCCTGCATATAAGATCAGCAAAGCCGTAGCCGCCTCTACCCAACGGGGTTTCAGAGCCGCCGCACTTAAACGCGCACCGATCTGTCCGCCTGCTATTACTGCTATTATTAAGGGAAGTGTAAAAGGCCAGTCTACCAGGATAGCTCCTTTGGCAGCCTGTCCCAGTAACCCTGAAATAGAATTCACGAGTATAAAAAAGCTACTTAATCCTGCAATGTTCTTAGCCGTATCATATTGCCCCAGGCGCAATACCGGCGCAAGATAGATGCCACCTCCAATTCCCGTCATGCCGGAAAGGAAACCTATGGCACCACCAATAATACCATAAAGGCCACGGGGCTGCTCACGAATGGTATAGGTTTTCTGAAAGATTAAACGGAAACACATGAGCAATGCTGCCAGTGTTAACGCAATACCCAGCACAAGGAAAAAGGTGGCCTGTTTCATGGGAAGATAACTTCCGATGAATGCCAGGGGCACACTCACCAGGCTTAATTGCAATGCCTTTTTCATGGGCAGGTGGCCATTTTTCCAGAAGTGATATACACCACCCATTACTACTACCACATTACAAAGAAGGGCGGTAGATTTCATCAACTGAAACCCAACGCCCCATAATGCCATCAATGCAAGGTAACTGGAACCTCCGCCAAAACCGGCGGATGAATACACCAATGCTATGAAGAAAAATATGATACACAACTCCAAAACCATAACAGTCGGCTATTTGGCTATATCGATCTTTACGTTCTTGTTTTTGATCTTTTCATTCTTGATCAGCTGCAAGGTATTGCCCATGCGACTTTTACGGATGCCCACAAAAGAGAAGAAATCCTTCACTTCAATTAAGCCGATATCTTCTTTCTTCAGATCTCCTTTATTGGTGAGGAAACCCACGATATCTACTTTATTGATCTTGTTCTTC
Organism: Chitinophaga sp. SYP-B3965; assembly: GCF_009647655.1. Classification (GTDB taxonomy): domain Bacteria; phylum Bacteroidota; class Bacteroidia; order Chitinophagales; family Chitinophagaceae; genus Chitinophaga. The sequence continues at coordinate 3,075,727 of NZ_WJFD01000001.1, forward strand.
TTTCCACCGCCAATGAACAAAGTAGACCATTTAGGACTTTCCGGCACAACAGCCGTTTCAGGCAACTGGATCTCTTCTATATCTGAAGCGATGTAATTTGGCATCTTTTCATCCGGAGAAAGGATCACAACAGCAGTACCGCTGGCATCCATACGGGCAGTTCTGCCATTACGGTGTGTGAAGATATCTTCTGTATGCGGAAGGTGATAATGTACAATATAACGGATATTCGGAATATCCAGGCCACGTGCTGCCAGGTCTGTTGTTACCAGCACATTGGAAGTACCGTTACGGAACTTGCACAAAGCCACATCCCGTTCCTGTTGTTCCATGGCGCCATGGTAAAATACATTAGTTATACCTCTGTCCGCCAGCATATTACTGGTGCGCTCTACGGATTCCCGGTGATTGCAGAATACGATGGTGGAACGGTTACCGAAGTAACAGATCAGGCGGAAAAGGGTGGCTATTTTGTCGTCATCATCACTTTTCACCCATTTAACTGCCAGGGCTTCCGCTTTTTCGCCGGTGGCGAAATTGAGCGTTTCATGTGCTTGCAGGCCAATATAATCAGGGATCTCCACAGAATCTGTGGCAGAGGTGAGGATGCGTTTTTTCAGGCCTTTCAGGTTACCCATGATAAAGGACAATTCCTCCTGGAAGCCTAATTCGATGGATTTATCAAACTCGTCCAGCACCAGTGTTTCGATGCTGTCTGTTTGAATATTGCCTCTGCGGATATGATCCGCCAGGCGGCCGCAAGTGCCAATGATCAGGGCTGGAGCTTCCAGAAGATTGTTTTCTTCTGTTTCCCGCAGGTGACCACCATAACAGCAGGTAACTTTAAAACCGGTGATCATAGACCTGAACACCTGCTCAATCTGTAATGCCAGTTCCCGGGAAGGAACGATGATCATGGCCTGCGTTTTCTTATTAGCAGGGTCCAGCAAATGCAGTACAGGAATGAGGAAAGCCAGCGTTTTGCCGGAACCGGTATCTGATAACAGGATCACATCCTGTTCTTTTTTAGTCGCTTCAATAGACGCCAGCTGCATCTCGTTCAGCTGATCTATCTTTAATCTCGAAAGTATGTCGTTAATTGATTGCATTGCCGCAAAAGTACGGCAGTTTAGTTGATTAACCCCTTTTTTGCTGGTTTCAGCTGCTGCTGACAAGCGCAGCGGGCATTCCCTGGTGCATGATCTCTTCCAGCTGTTGCAATATCATCTTCTGCCAGCCGGGCAATAAACTGAGGTCGTGTTTCCAGAAAGACCGGTCTGATAACGTGGTGTATACCAGCTCTCCGGGTGTTAATTCTTCCCATCGTTTGCAGAAAACAGGGCTCATGTCATCTATCACTTCATAAGATTGACCGTTCAGTTCCCCATAATAACGCCCCTCCTTTTCCTGCACCCGCATAAAATACAGCCAGGCGGCAAACCCTCTCGCAAATAACTCAGGCAGGCGGCCATGCCTTTCATAATATTCCAGCAGGATGGGCAAACAGCGCATTTTCATTTTAGTACTGTACTGCATCGTGATACTTTTCCAGTAATGGCGGATATAGGGATTCTGAAACCTGTCCAGCACACTTTGCCCGAATTGCACTGCTACCTGCGGATCTACGGGGTAAGGGATACCATTGGCCAGTTCATTTAACATCAGGTTGCTGATATAAGCAGAGAAAACGGGTTCATCCATCGCTTCTTTCACCGTTTCAAAACCAGAAAGGAAAGCTACCCCGCAACTCAATGTATGTGCTCCGTTCAGCAAACGCAGTTTTAATTCCCGGAAAAGATCAATATCCGGTTTGATCACGATCTCTTCATTGGCTTCTGCAAAGCTCAATACCTTCCTGATCTTTTCATCTCCTTCAATGGCCCAGAGACTATATGCTTCTGCAATACTGAGCAATGCATCCGAATAACCGAATTCCTTTTCCAGTGATGATTGCAGTGCCGGATCCGGAGAGCCGGGCACAATACGGTCTACCAGCGAATTACAGAAGTAGTTATATTTCTCCAGCCATTCCATAAATTCTTCCGGCAAACCGTTCAGGTGTGCCAGTTCCAATACGATCGCTTCCAGTTTTATGCCATTATCCGGTACCAGTTCCGTAGGTACGATCACCATACCGCTGTGGATACTTCCCCCGAATGCTTTAAAACGTTCATATAAAAAGGCCAGTAATTTACCGGGAAAAGAAATGGGCGGATGCCGGCGGATATCATCATTCACCAGTTGAATCCCTACTTCCGTGGTATTGGAAATGATCACCTGCATGCCCTGATCGTGTGCGCAGGATAAGATCTGCTCCCAGTCTTTCTGCGCATGTAATACCCTGCTGATAGATGCATTGATATAATTCTCCGCGATCGTTTGATTGTTCATCACCCCACGGATGCAAAGCGTATATAAAGCATCCTGTTTATCAAATGCATCTGCGCCTCCCTGCCCTGTAGATTTCACTACCACGATCCTTCCGGAAAAGATACCGTTGCGGTTGGCTTTGTCAATATAATGATCTACCAATCCTCTCAGCAATACGCCTGTTCCAAACTGCAACACTTTCTCCGGTAGTTCAAACAGATGCTCATCCGGAACTTTCACCGCACCGGGCACAATGTGCTTCAACGTAAATCGCGACAAAATCATAATATTCTATTTATGGCATTTCCATCTCATTAGCAGCCTGCAGAAAAGACCCTACTCCCTTAGGATCATCCACCACTACTTTTTCACTCATATAATATTCAAAACTTCCATCCCTGTATGGGTTACCACCCAAACCGGATACACTTACCGTACCATGCAAATGCGTAAACCCGCGTTCATCTCTCCTGATAAATTCTTTAAGGATACCGGCATATGCACGTTTAGCTACGGCTTTATATCTGGCAGGTAAAACACCCAAGCGTACACCTTTGGCCAGCGTATAAGTGAACATGCTGGAAGCAGATGCTTCTAAATAATTCTTTTCCTTTCCCGGTAGATCTACGATATCCCACCACAAACCTGTTTTAGGGTCCTGGTATTTTTCTATGGCTACTGCCAGGCGGCCCAATATGTTTTTCAATGCCGCACTACGGGGATATAATTCCAATACATCTACTAACGCCATACCGTACCATCCCATCGCCCTGGCCCATACGTGCGGGGAAAGCCCCGTTGTTTTATCTGCCCATTTCTGCTGCCGGGATTCATCATAACCATGATAAAGTAAACCCGTTTTTTTATCCCGGGCAACCTGCTCTATCTGTACAAACTGGCGGACAATATCATTGATGACTGTATCTTCTTTAAAAGTGAGGGCATAATCAAGATAAAATGGCTGCGCCATATAAAAGCCATCCAGCCAGATCTGCCAGGGGTAGATCTTCTTATGCCAGAAACCGCCGGACTTTGTACGTGGATGTTCTTTTAGCTGTTTCCTCAGATTAGCAGCTGCCAGCCTGTATTTTTCTTGTCTCGTTTGGCGGTAAAGAAAAAGCAGGTTGCGGCCCGGCATCACGTTATCAATATTAAAATCTTCCTGTTTGTACGTGCGGATATTGCCATCGGGTTCCACAAAATGGTCCATGCTTTTTTTGATGTAAGCCAGGTAAACAGGGTCTTTTGTTCGCTGCCATAAACCTTCTATGCCTCTTAATACAACGCCCTGGTCGTAAGTCCATCTCACGGGTCTTCCGGGTGCCATCGACAATGAATCCTTCCATTTTTCCATCACCGTGGCCGCCATATCTTTCGCCGATTGCGCATAGCTATACAGACTGCTGAAAAGAAATGTAATGGTTAACAGATATCTCATCTTAATACACTTTATTGATCGTTTCAGTTTTTTCACTGGTAATAACCCGGACGTTCTGTAAGGATACTTCACTTGCATCTGATACTTCCACTCCCTTATCAGCCTGCAATACCATATTCTTCAACTGTATATTCCTGATCTTCATTTCCGGCAGGCCACGGATAAAGATGGCCCTTGCGGCCCCGTAACACGTTACATTACTGATAAAGAAATTACGGAACTGCGGGGTGGCTTCTGTTACAGGGAGCAATTCTACTTTAGGCGCAACCTGTTTTTCTCCTGTCAATGGGATCGGATCTTTCGCCATGTAATACATATCAAACAGGATGGCTTCTCCGGGAATGTCCTGCATGTTGATATTCTTTATGTGGATGTTCTCTACAATACCACCTCTTCCGCGGGTGGTTTTGAAACGCAACCCAATATCCGTTCCCATAAAAGTGCAGTCTTCCACATAAATGTTCCTTGCGCCACCACTCATTTCGCTGCCAATTACAAAACCACCGTGCGCATGATATACCGTGCAATTGCGCACCCATACGTTTTCTGTGGGCACCCCTCTTTTCCTCCCCGCTTCATCACGTCCAGACTTAATGCAGATGGCATCATCTCCCACATCAAATGTGCTGTTTTCGATCACCACATTCTTGCAGGATTCCACATCAATGCCATCTCCGTTCTGGGCATACCATGGATTCTTTACATATACATCCCGCATGGTCAGATGTTCGCTGAGTAAGGTGTGCAGGCACCAGGCCGGGGAGTTCTGGAAAGTGACACCTTCCAGTAAGATCCTTTTACAATTCGTAAGCACCAGTAAGTTAGGGCGCAGAAAATCTTTGATGGACTGGAAATGCGCATCACTATGATCAGAACTGATCACACCCGGATTCGTCATTTGTGCACCACGCTGCATGCTTTCTGAAGGATACCATGTCTTTTTGTCTTCACTCAATATTCCACCAGAAGTTATGAGCTTTTTCCATTGGCTGTCTGTGAGCTTATCCCGCTTCACCATGCGCCAGGCATCTCCTCCGCCGTCTACACTTCCTTTGCCGGTGATAGCAATATCTTCCAGGTTAGTGCCCGACAGCGGAGACTGATTACGCATCTGTTCTAATCCTTCCCAATTTCCTTTTACCAGGGGATAGACCGTTTTATCTGTTGTAAACCTCAGCAGGGCGTTCCTCTCTAAGTGCAGGTTAACTTTGCTTTTCAATGTAATAGGGCCGGTGAGCCACAATCCTTTCGGAATGAACACTACACCTCCCCCTTTTTTATTACAGGCATCAATAGCTGCCTGTATAAAACCCGTGTTTAACGTTACCCCATCCGGTTGTGCACCATAACGGGTAATGTTAAAAGTGTCTTTTTTAAAAACAGGTACCTGTACCTGCTGCTGTGCCTGCAACGATAGCTGTAATAGCATTATCCCTGCAATAAATAAGCTGTTCTTCATAATAAACCATTCAGGTACATTTCAATATTCGTGTACTGTTTATCAATTGTATATGCCGAAGCATCTTTTGCATTTTGTACATCCAGTCCGTGTTTCTGCTCCCATTCATCTGGCATGCCATCTTCGTCTGTATCCTTTTGTGCTGCCAGTGATTTCAAAACCGGCCAACCACCAGGTTTATCAATAATGCCATCTCCAAAAGTTGTTTTACCGCTGCTAATCTCCTTTACGATCCTTTCATCTACCGCATCCCTGTGTAAACTGGCGCCTGCACCTTGCAATACTTCTTTATAAGCCATCACAGCAGATTGTGGTGGAATCGCTACTACCAGTACCGGTTCTTTTAACCTTACTCCAGCCGGATCATTACACTGCACACCACCTGCCCAGTTATCCGCCGTTACTTTCTCTGATCCATCCACATAATTTCCCTGTACATAGAATTTTGTAAATGCAGCCGTATCCCATGGGTTCACAATCCTGTCGCGCACATTCTTCTTCGTGGCGGGACCTGCTTTATAGTAGTTATTTACGATGTTATGATTGCCGCCTTCTCCCCCATACAAACTATTATACGCCCAGTTGAAGATCACGTTATTCCTGAAATCCACTACTTCCTTTGCGGGTTCGTGTGTATAACGGGAACCGCAGAAACGGGGATTCCTGCTGGTATTGCTGGCAAGTATGTTATGATGAAAACTGGCGCCCTGCCCACCCCATATTCCTCCGTAACCATGTTCTCCTTTTGGATGCACGGAGCTGCGAAGGCTCTCTGAAATGATGCTCCATTGTAAAGTAAATTCCTTGTTGTCATAGAATGAAGCGCATTCATCCACAGCCCAGCTCATGGAACAATGATCTATCATAATGCGCTTATTGCCGATGCCGTTAAATGCATCGTCCGCCTGTTTCTTTTCATCTCCTAAACGGAAACGCATATAACGGATGATCACATTATCCGCATGGATGGAAACGGTATAATCCCTGATGCAGATACCGTCTCCGGGGGCAGATTGACCAGCGATGGTACAATTGCCGGTATTGATCCTCAGGGGAGATTGCAGTGCAATAGTGCCGGAAACTGCAAACACGATCATACGGGGAAACGTGGCATTGATGGCCTCCCGCAAACTACCCGGCCCGTTATCATTAAGATTACGCACGATCAGTACTTTGCCGCCTCTTCCTCCGGTAGTATTCCTGCCAAAACCTTCAGCGCCAGGAAAAGCTGGTTGTGCAGACGCACAACCAGGGATGATAATTACCAGAATTAGTGAAAAAAATAAGCCCTTAATATCCATAGTCCTGTTTCAAATTCGGGTTAGCATCCAGTACCGATTGAGCGATCGGCAACAGTTCACTTTTACCTGTTTTAAACTCTATAGCATAATATCTGATGATAGTAGTATTGATAGCCGTTCCGAACCAGGCTACGGCAGTATAGCCTGTGGGAGCAGGTGTTACAGTTGCTTTATAAAATGATCCTGCCCAAACAAGGTCAGCCGAGTTGTTCCTGAAATACATGGTTTGCGGCAAAGTATTGTAGGGTGCAGTTCTGGCAGACATAGCAGTTAATGCAGTTTTGGTATCCGCGATCTTTGTGGCCAGCAGGTTCCAGCGGATCAGATCATATTTCCTGATCCCTTCCCCGCCAAATTCCAGCAGCCTTTCTTTTACGATGGCATTAAAGAAATCTGCATAAGCTGTAGGTGTTGTGCCTATAGGATTGGTGCCATAAGCACGTTTCCTCACTTCTTCAAATGCACTTATTGCAGTAGCGGATGGACCATTATTCAATTCATTATCTGCTTCTGCATACATCAGCAATACATCTGAGAAACGGATCAGCGGCCAGTTCAATCCAAAGTATTGTGCCACAGAAGTTACGGATACGGGGTTGGTGATCCAGTCCCGGCGGAACTTTCCATCCACCATCGTTTGTAACGGGCGGCCTGCCTTATTCAGTGTGGTAGTAAGATCATAAGGTGCGCAAGTAACATCCCTGCGGCTATCCACCGAATCAAAGGCATAGAAATAAGTGGGCAGGATGGTTAATGCACCATTCCCAACAGTACCAAATCTTGGCCCATTGTAATAACCCATTTTACTATCGCCTGTTGCACTGTTGGCACCAGCCATCGCCACTTCAAAGATGATCTCTCCTGCAGGGTCTAATCTGTGCGCGCAGAGATTATCTTTAAATAAAGCCTGAAAGCTGGTATTGAGACTATGATCTGTACGATGCTGCATGATCTCATTACACTCTGTGCGTGCTATTTCATAAAACGTTTTATAGTTGGCAGGGCGTTCCATTTGCTTTGATAAGCGCAGGGAATATCCGCCGCGGGTGAGTGCGATCTTAGCACGCATGGCTCTCACAGCCCCTTGTGTGATCCTTTCATCCCTTGTACCGGCAGCTGTTCTCCAGGGAACCAGCGGAGCCGCAACCGCCAGGTCGTTTAATATGTGATCATAGATCGTATCCCTGTTTGTTTTTGCAGGGTACAGATCTGTTTCAAAAATAGCCGGTTGAAAATGTGCCGGTACATCTCCCCAGTTGCGGATCAGCTCATAATAGAACTGCGCACGAAGGGTCAATGATTCTCCATGCAGGCGCTGCAACTCTTTCTTTTCTGTTTCTGTTCCATTTGTGTACTGCTCCATCTTTGGAATATAGTAGATGCAGAGGTTCGCTCTTTCTATTCCGTTATATAACTGGCTGAAAGGTTGTGCCAGCTGTGAGTTGTTAGGTGTTACATTATAATGCGCAATATCCCTCCGCTCATTATCCGGATAAGGTGTACCCCCCTGCCCCATCATTTCATCACTGTCATAAGCGTAATACATATTCACGCGGATACCATACACCTGGTCTCCGGTTAATGCGCCATATGTACCCAGCACTGCCATCCTTGCATTCACCACGTTGGAGAAGGTGATGGCAGGATCAAAAGAAGACACCGGCGCCACTTCCAGGTAGTTCTTACAGGCAGCCAGGCAAATTGTAATAAGTATAATGATATATCTGATTTTCATGGTGCTGTCTTTTATAATGAAAGATTTAGCCCTAAAAGGAATGAACGGCTGCGGGGATAGGCAGAAAAGTCAACCCCTGGCGTTACCCCACTGGCACGCCGTGTACTCACTTCAGGATCATAACCGGAATATTTCGTCCAGATGGCCAGGTTGTTTACAGTGCCATAGATACGGAGGGTTTGCATCCGCATCTTCTTCAGTAAAGAAGGTGGTAATGTATAACCCAGCGAAATATTATTCACCCGTAAGAAGGAACCATCTTCCACTGCCCAGGAATGTGCAATGAAAGAAGCTGCCTGTGTACCGGGCCGCCAGATCTTCGCATTCTTATTCAGTTCAGCCAGTGCTACCGGATCTGTCACCACTTCTCCCCTGTCATTGATCGTTCTCCAGCGATCATTCATGATGGCCAGCATATTGGAGTTATTGGTATATCCACTGGTGAATTCCAGCCTGTTGGCATTGAACACATCATTGCCTACCTGGAAGTTCACAAACACACTCAGGTCAAATTGTTTGTAAGAGAATTGCTGGCTGAGGCCACCGAAGAATTTAGGCTGCGCCACACCAATTACCTTCCTGTCTTTTTCTGTGATCACACTATCTCCGTTCAGGTCTTTGAATTTGAGCGTACCGGGTTGCGGTGGTGTGGAAGTGATGCTGTTATTACTGGGTACTCCCTTTTTCAATGTGTATACCCTGGTAGCAGCGTCGTAATCGAAATCGTCTATTTTATAAAAACCATCTGTTTCCAATCCCCAGATAGCACCTACCGGATCACCTACCCGTACAATGTAATCTGCCGTGGCATTTGTTGGGTGGAACCATCCGGAGTTTTGCAGGTATCCGTTCACTTGTTTAGCAGCGAGCCGGTCTACTGTATTCTTATTGAAGGAGATATTGAAATTGAGGTTCCAGTTAAAATCTTTTTGCTGAATAGGAATGGCATTCACCTGGAATTCCATGCCCTTATTGGTAGTAGCCCCTACGTTCTGCATTTGCTTGTCGTAACCCAGTGTAGGAGAAATGGGTGCTGCTACCAGCAGATTGTCTGTGGTATTTTTGTAGAAGTCTGCATTGAATACAACCCTTCCGTTCCAGAGTGCAAGGTCAAGACCAATATTGCGGGAAATAGTACTTTCCCACAGCAGGTCCAGATTAGCTAATGCTACAGGCGCCAGCGCTGCCACCACCTGCTCATTCAATCCGTATTGCGGGAACGAAACAGATGACTGTATAGCACTGTACTGCATCTGGTAAAGGAAATCATTAATGCGGTTATTTCCCGCCTTACCATATGCCGCGCGCACCTTCAGATCACTCACCGGACCAAGTTGGTCCTTCAGAAAATCTTCGTTGGAGATGCGCCAGGCAATGGAACCAGAGGGGAAATAACCCCATTTATTTGCTGCAGCGAATTTAGAGGAGCCATCTCCCCGCATCGAAAATGCCAGCAAATATTTTTTATCATAAGCATAATTTATCCTGCCAAAAAGAGATACCAGCCGGCTGGTGAGTTCAGTGGTCACTGGTTTGGGCTGTTGCACACCCTGTGGCGCAGAGCCCAGGTTCATATTCGCCAATGCCCATTCCGGTGTGATACCTGCCGGGAAATAACGTGTTTCAATAGTACTGGTATTCATCCTGCTTTCATAGATCTCATGCCCTACCAGCACCGTGATCTCATTCCTTTTAGAAAAGTCGCCTCCCAGTTGTGCATTGCTGAAGGTGAGCACATTGGAATTATTCAACGTTACCTTTTTAATGTTCTGCAACATGGCAAGTGGTGTATTACCATATTGTCGCGCATTTGAGGTAAGCGTATCATCAAAGAACCTTCTTTCTTCTGTGTTCAGGTCATAACCAAAAGTACTCCGGAAGCTCAGGAACTTTGTAAGTTCAATATTGACATAACCGCTGAGGTTAAGGATATCACTGATGTTCTTTCGGTATTCTGCTTCATTGAGCAGGATGGGATTACCCAGGCTGAGACTGTTCGCATTTGTTTCCAGCCAGTATTCCTGGTCAAAATCATCTATCCCCAATCCTCTCATCAACAAAGGACGGTATTTGAGACTGTGCCGCAACCTGTTGGTGGCAGAAGAACCTTCATTGGTAGTACCGGCTCCATTCACCACCGTATGATTGTAACGGGTATTAAAACCTACTTTGATCATCTTGTTCAGCGTATGATCAAACTTGAAGCTGGCCAGTTTTCTGTCGAAATCAGATTGCAGCATGATGCCTTCTTCTGTATTGGATGTAAGGCTGAGATTGTATTGTGTGGAAGCGTTGCCGCCATTCACACTTACATTATGTGTTTGCATTAATGCCTTGCCGCCAAACATTTCATCCTGCCAGTCTGCGAAGGGTACATTTTTGTAATTAGCCAGTGTATCCCAGGTGGTACCATAAGCTCTGGCAAAAGCAGTACTGTCTGCCACAACGCCGCGTGTTCTTTCATACCAGTAAGTAACAAAGTCATAAGGCTTCATCACTTCCAGTTTGTTAGCCAGTTTACGGAAGCCCATAAAACCGCTGTAGTTGAGGGTGGTTTTGGCATTCCTTCCACCTTTGGTAGTGATGATCACTACGCCATTGGCACCTCTTGCACCATAAATAGCAGTAGTGGATGCATCTTTTAATACATCAATGGAAGCAATGTCCTGCGGGGAAATAGAGGAAAGTGCATTTTCTACCTGCACACCATCTATTACATACAGCGGAGAATTATCCTGCGTAATAGAACCGCCACCTCTTACACGGATCATTACATCTGCATTGGGTGATCCTTCAGAGCCGGTTACCTGCACGCCGGCCAGTCGTCCTGTAAGTGCCTGTGCAGCAGAGTTAATAGGGATGTCTTTGATCTGTTTTGCATTGACAGATGAAACAGAACCGGTAAGGTCCCCCCGCCTGGCAGTGCCATAACCAATGATCACAACATCATTCAGGGAAGAGGCTTCTTCAGTCAGTTCTATATTAATTACACTACGGCCATTTACTTTTGTCTCTACTGTCTTAAAGCCCATAAATCGGAAAACGAGAACGGGGTCTCCGGAGGCAGGTACATCCAGGCTATAATTGCCTGCTGCATCTGAGGAAACACCAGTTTTAGTGTTCTTGATCTGAATCGTTACACCTCCCAAAGCGCCGGTACCGGTGGCCGTAACCTGGCCGGTGATCTTACGGGTTTGCGCCATAGCGGGAACTGCAATTATCAGAAAAAGCAACAACGTGGGTAATATCAGTTTCATATGTGGAAGGGTTGATAAAATAAAATCGGTTACGTGGAAACACCTTGCTTACTGTTTAACAATGCTACACCATAAAGTGTCAACTACACAATATATGCGTAACTTTATTTATGCAATCGTTCCCGATAACGATTGCAAAGGGTGGAAAAAACCCATTTAACTCATTAAATTTCTTATTTTAGTTATCCACGTAAAGCAGACAGACCTATCAACCAAGATGAAATTCGATGATGTAATAACGATTAAGGATATCGCCAAGGCGCTAAACCTTTCCACTTCAACGGTATCCCGCGCCCTGCGCGGACGGTACGAGATATCTGCGGAAACAAAGAAGATGGTACTGGAATATGCAGAGCGCATGAACTACAGGCCCAACCTTATTGCACTGAGCCTGAAGGAACAACGCAGCAAAGCCATCGGTATCGTAGTTTCAGAGATTGCCAACAACTTCTTTTCACAAGCTATTAACGGTATTGAATCCATTGCTTACAACAGGGGTTATCACGTTATTATTACGCAAAGCCACGAGAGCCGCGACAGGGAAATGGTGAATGTGCAGCATCTCGTGTCCCGCAATGTGGACGGGCTTCTGCTGTCTTTTTCCTGCGAAACCACAGACATTTCTTACCTCAACCAATTGCATGAAAAAGGTTTTCCCATCGTGCAGTTCGACAGGGTGATGGAAGAGCTTGATACCCATAAGGTAATAGCAGATAACTACCAGGGCGCCTTCCATGCTACAGAACATCTGATCTCCCAGGGCTTCAGGAAAATAGGGCATATCACCAGTACCATCAACCTGAATATCACACGGGAAAGGTTACAGGGGTATAAAGATGCCCTGCAAAAACACGGCATTCCCTATGATGATGAACTGGTAAAACATTGCAATCGCGGCGGCATGATCTATGACGAAGTAGAGGAAGCTGTAGAGAGCTTATTTATCAATAAAGGTAAGATTGACGCTTTATTTACAGCAGGTGATCGGCTAACAACCGTATGCCTGAGTGCGCTGAAAAATGTGCAGAATAAATATAAACAGGTGGGTTTCATTGGGTTCACCAATACCAACCTGGCAGATCTTTTTACGCCGCCTGTAAGTGTGGTCCGGCAACCGGCATTTGAGATCGGGCAAAGGGCTACGGAATTACTGATAGAAATGATAGAAAGCAGGAAACCCGTTACGGTATTTGAGCAGGAAGTATTATCCAGCCACCTTATTATCCGTGATTCCTCTAAACCGCTCTAATCCATTTTCAGGCTGTTCACCGGGTTACTGTACCCTGCCCTGATGGCCTGGTAACTGACAGTACACAAAGCAATCAATACAGCAATGATACCCGCAATGCCAAAAACCCACCAGCTGATATTGATACGGTAAGCAAAGTCATTCAACCAGTTATATACAGCAAACCAGGCAATGGGCCAGGCGATGAGGTTGGCAATGATCACCAGCTTTACAAAGTCTTTGCTCATCATGGTCACAATATTCTGCACCGTGGCACCCAATACTTTCCGGATGCCGATCTCTTTCAGCCTTCTTTCCGCGGCATGAGATGCCAGTCCGAATAAACCCAGGCAGGAAATGATAATAGCCAGTATGGCCAGGATCAACACTACAGTACTCACCTGTTTATCAGACTGATAGATCTTTGCAAAATGCTGGTCCAGGAAATAGGGATCAAAAGGATGGCCTACCACATGTTTGTTCCAAATCGTTTCTACCAAAGCCATGGATTCTTTGATCTTATTCCCGTTGAGTTTGATGGCCATTTCACTGTAACCCCAATCCTTCTGTGAAAACATCATCAGGGTTTCTATCTTATGATGAAGCGTATTAAAATTGAAGTCTTTTGTAATACCCACTATCCTCCCGGAGGAATCCATACCACCATATCCAAACATTTTCCCTACGAGGGATTCCATCGTGGCGCCTTTCTTTTCTTCTTTCAATAACTCTTTGGCCAGCGTTTCATTGATGATATATTCTTTGGCATTGTTGGCCACATCTTTTGAAAAGTCTGCACCTGCGATTATCGGTATCTTATATAATTTGATGAAATCCTTATCTACCACTACACCGGATGTGGCTAAATTACGCACAGGGCCATTTCCATGAAAGTTCACACCGCCCTGGTGTATATTAGCGCCCAATCTTTGCTGGGAAGCAGATACAGCAGTGATCAGGGAACTTCCCAGCAACTCCTGTTTCATCGCATCATACCTGCCGTTTGTTTCGCTATCCAGTTTCAGCAATAGTATTTGATCACCATTAAATCCACGGTCCTTTGTTTGCATAAAATGCAATTGCTTCAGCGCAAATACAGTGGCAATAATGAGGAATACGGCCGCGGTGAATTGCACTACTACTAATGCATTCCTTAAATTCCCCTTGTTCCTGCCAGATTGTATGGAGCCTTTCAATACTTTCACCGGTTCAAAGGAAGAAAGATATCCTGCCGGGTAAAGCCCTGCCAATATACCTAACAGCACAGTACCGCCCACTACCACTCCAAATACTTTCCAGTTGGTGAATAAAGGAAAATGTAAGGCCCGCTCACTAAAATTCGATACAAGTGGCAAGGTGAACCATACTACCAGCAAAGCAAAGATCAATGCAATGAAGGATAACATCACAGATTCTCCGATGAACTGCCAGGCCAGCTGTGAACGGTGCGCGCCAATAGATTTCCGGATCCCTACTTCCTTTGCCCTTTCCGCAGACCTTGCAGTAGAAAGGTTCATGAAGTTGATGCAGGCAATGATGAGGATCATCACGCCTATGATAAAGAAGATATAAGTATACCGTTTATCGAACTTCTGGAAATTGATGTAATCATGTGTAATATTAGTAGAACCGGCATGTACATCCGGCAGCGATTGCAGGAATAATTCATACCCTTTCCACCTGTCATCCATTGCCATATGTTCTTTCAGGAAAGCAGGGAATTTATTAGTCATCCCGGCGATATTGGCATGGGGCGCCAGTTCCAGGTACGTGGTCACCCAATTGCCTCCCCAGTTCTTTTCCCATTCCGGATTATACCGCGTACTAAAAGGGATCAACGCATCAAATTGAAAATGTGATTCAGCGGGTATTTTTATCACACCTGTTACATGTAGAACAACGGTATCTCCTATATTCTTTACGATGGTTTTGCCTATAGGATCAACTTCTCCGAACATCTTTACCGCTGTTTCTTCAGACAGGATAATGCTGCCGGGTTTCATCAACGCAGTTCCTTTGTCTCCTGCAGTAAGTTTAAAATTAAACAGCTGCAGAAAAGTAGAATCTACTAAAAGTGATCTCTTCAGGAATATTCTTTTCTCTCCGTAATTAATATCCAGGCCATCATTTGGTGATACCCTGACAAAGTTGACCACTTCAGGAAACTCCCGCTTCAACGCCGTGGCCATAGGATACATGCTCAGCGCAACATTCTGCGGCGCTACCATACCTTCCCATTTCTGCACTTCGCACAACCTGTAAATGTTCTTTGTATGCTGACTGTCGAACCCCTTTTCGTAGGTAACAAACAACATGATCATAATACACGAAGCCATGCCAATGGCAAGGCCGGTGATATTGATGAAGGAGAATGTTTTGTTCTTTAAGAGATTACGCCAGGCAATGCGGAGGTAATTACGGAACATAGATTTCAGGTTATAACACCAAGGGCTTCAAATTAAATACCATAGTACAAATATATTGAAAACCAACTGTTTACAATATTCAGATTGTCCGCTTTTAGTACAGTGTCCGTTCGATTATGAACAAATTACAAGACAAGTCTGTTCTTTAGTTAAAATTGATATGCTATGAAAAAAGCCTCCTGCTTATTGTTAATAATGGCACTCCTCTTTTCCTGTGCTACCCCCACTTACGTGACCAATTTCTGGAAAAGTGATACGGCACCCGCCAAAACGTATAAGAGTATTTTCATTGCAGCACTGGTGAATAATGTGAATGCAAAAAGAGCGATTGAAGATAACCTGGCGAATGCAGCTACTGCAAAAGGATACAAAGTGGTAAAAAGTATTGATGTTTTCCCACCCAATTTCACGAAACAAAATCCGGCAGATAAAAGCGCCATGCTGAGCAAAGTGCAACAACAGGGATGTGATGCCATCTTTACGGTTGCGTTGCTGGATAAGGAAAGTGAAACACGCTATGTGCCTGGTTCCGGAAGATATGCTCCTTACCCCCGTTATGGCTGGTATGGTAATTTCTGGGGGTATTACTCCTATTGGTCTCCCATGATGTATGATCCGGGGTATTACACCACGGACAAAACGTATGTGATGGAAAGTAATGTGTATGATGCCACATCGGAAGAACTGTTATTCTCTATCCAGTCTTCCACCATGAACCCCAACAGCATTGACGATTTCTCGAAGAGTTATACAGCTGCGCTGGTAAAGGAATTAGAGAAGCAGGGATTGTTAAAGAATTAAAGGATCATTGGTGTTCTGTATAATCCCTTACAGGCACCGCTGCGGTGAGTTGTTCATATTCTGTAGCATTCAGTCTGGGTACATTGGCGGCAGCTTCTTCCAGTTGCTGCCGGGTACGGATCCCTACTACAGCAGATGTAACAGCAGAATGCATGAGCACATATTTCAAAGCGGATTGCGCAGGAAGGCGCTGCGGGCCGGAGACAGCTTCTATCGCTTCTTTTGCCCGCTGCACTTCTTCTTTGGTATAACTGAGGTAAGGAGCGGCTGGTTTATCGACGAGCAATCCTTTTGCCACACTGCCTCTTGCCAGCACACCAATGTTGTGTTTCTCCAATAATGGCAGGCAGCTGATCTCCGGCCTGCGGTCCAGCAAGCTGTATTGCATCATTACGCTGATAATATTAGAACGTTTTATGTACTCCCTGATCACATTCGGGCGAATGGAAGAAATGCCGTAATAGCGGATCTTTCCCTGTTGTTTCAATAACTCAAATGCTTCAATGGTTTCATCGATGGGGTCCTCGATGGTGCCCCCATGCAGTTGATACAGATCAATGTAATCTGTTTTCAGGCGTAACAGGCTGCCTTCCACAGCTGAAAGTATATATTCCTTTCGTGGGTTCCAGTCCCAGCCGCTGCCATCTTCCCGCCATTGGTTCCCTGCTTTGGTGGCAATGATCACTTTATCTCTTCTGCCCTGTAATGCTTTGCCCAGCAGGCTTTCATTGGTGCCTTTATCATATAGGTCTGCTGTATCAAAATAATTAATGCCAAGGTCTATTGCACGATGGATCAATTCTTCCCCACCGGAATGGAGGGACATACAGCCGAATGATACTTCACTGATCTTTAAAGAAGACTGGCCTAATGTATGGTAATTCATACAGCCAAGGTAGGAATTTATCTGACGAGCACCACCGTCCCTTTTCTGAAAACTTTTTTCCCCATATCCCCTTCTTCCGTGTACTCCAGCATCCAGGCATAAGTACCTACATCAACGGGGACACCATTCACACAACCATCCCAGCGTTTCCGCCAGTCTTTGGATTCAAATACCAGTTGCCCCAAACGGTTATATACCTGGAACTTCAGGTCCTGCGCCTTATAAGCATTGAGGGGATAGAAATAATCATTCTGCCCATCGTGGTTGGGAGAGAAAGCAGAAGGTACATCGATGTAACAGCTCCGCACTGCTTTCACGTAACGATCCATCGTGTCCCTGCAATTCACATCATTGCGAACGATCAGGCGGATGCGGAAATCCTGTTCTTTTGCCTGTGGGAAATAGCGCATGCTTAGAGGCTGTTCCCCAATGCTGGTAGTACCATTACCGTAATCCCATTCCCAGGCTACTATATTACCGGTGCTTTCATTTTTAGGGATGGCTATCTCCATGGGGCAATAAGGCCCGGGATTTACAGAGAAAATGGCATCCAGTTCACTGGTGATCAGGATGGCCGTAGCTACTTTTGCACTGCACACACCGTTGGATACTTCCAGTTGCACTGCTTTGTCACCAAAGCTATCAAACACTTTAACAGGGCGTTGCTCACGACGGATCTCGCCATCGGGCATTGTCCATTTCCAGTTATTTACATGGTTATCCCCATCGTGTACAAAGCTGGCCGTAGTTAGTTTACAATTGAATTGCAGGGTGAAGGAAAAATCTGCATTCACGGTATCGGCTGTATTAAAATTGGCAATTTGTCCTGCTGCGGCTGATTGCCAGCATTCACTCTGTAAGGTATTTCCATCCGTACCAGTGGCAGTTTGTACCTGGAAGCTGCCCATGGTGAGGATGGGTGCAGCAAACTGAAGGATCACTGTATCCGCAAAACCATTCGTATTACAAATGCCGGATGCACTGGTGATGGTAACTGGCCCGGGGCCTGTAATAATAAAATCACTTCCATCCGCTGCAATAGAACCGCATCTTACCGGAATGCTCAAACCTACTTTTATGGAAACCGGTGCACAACCCGGGATCGCAACACCACGTAATAACACAGGAGGTGTTGGTGGTATATTGAAAAGCGCCTGGCCCCCCGGAAAAGTTTCTACCTGGCAATAACTGAGAATAGTACCACCATCTGTACCAGCCACCAATGTTACGGTATAGTTTCCTGCCGCCAGTATCCGCTGATCCAGTTTTAATGTAACAGTACGTGTCAGATCATTCGCAGTACAGATAGTTGTAGCTCCAATTATACTTACAGCAGAAGGGCCGCTCAAAACAAAATCACTTCCATCAGCAGCAATAGAACTGCACCTGATATCATCGGGAAATTCCAATACCAGCTCATCCGGTGCACAGGGCAACACTTTCATTTTGGCCATGCCTACCGGCAATGGCTGCACGACTGTAAAAGAGGTTGATTCACCGGCAGGTAATTGTTTGCCGCAGGCATTCAATACGGTATTGGCATCTTTTCCATCCTGCGCCAAAACTGTATAAACTCCGGGCGGTAATGCGTTATCCAGGTACAGGATAACGGAATCCAGGTCAAATCCATTTGTACAGGTCACTCCTTTCGCGGATTTTATAGTTGGGCCGCCCGGACCAAATATAAAATCACTTCCATCTGCATCCAGTGTATTGCACAATACTTTGCGGGATAATTTTATACCTACTGCAAAATTTGCACAATCATATTTAGAGGATACCAATGCAGGTACAATTGGATCTGTAATATCTGCGGTACCACCGCCAAAGCTCAGTTTATATCCTTTTTGTGAATCTGAAAAGTGACTGATCAGCAGCAAATATTCATGACCTTTTATCAAGGTGGCCATTGAACTGAAGAGCGGTTGCCCGTAACCACCACATACATTCAATGATGTGCCTGCAGAAGATGCTCCGGTAATGCCACCTTCGCCAGACCAGTTCATGGTGAGGTATAAACTTCTGTTCGTATATACTTCGTTAGGATCATGGCCGGTAATATCCCAGATCTGCCAGTCGTAATCTTCTGTGAGATCATTTGGAGTGATCGTTAATCCCAATGTACCGGCAGTATAACAAGTGAATTTATACCAGTAGGGATTTTTATCCTGGTGATTATAATCTCCCGGCGTATTACAGGAAGGGCCGGGTATGGTCTGATACCCACAAATGGGTACGGATTGCTGTATAAAAGTTTCTGAACCACACACGGGAAATGCAGTAGCCGGCGTCTGACCAATCGTTGAACAGGCACGCTGTGCGTGCGCCTGTTGGGTAACTGCCAGAAGCATCAGTAGGTAAAGGAAACTGTATTTCAACATGTTAGTTCAGTGCAGCCTAAAGGGCCAGGATGTAAATGTAGACAATTAAAAACTTTTTTTTGATGAATTGAATATTACCATTTATATTTGTCTACAAGTTTGGTAGACTATTAAAAATCCAACCATGAACGTACAAACTGAAACACTTAGAACCAGCCATCAGCAAGCCTCTTGTAACAGACCCACTTCTGCTATCGTCATGCGCTCCGGTGCATGCTGTTGTTGTAAATGCTAACATCAACATTCTCACCGTTTTAGATTTTATCTTCCGCTGCACCAACCATTTCCCGGTATAAAAACGGGACAGGATCCTTATGGATCAATTGTAACCAATCATTACTTCCCAAAAATTTTGTCATGAACAAAACAGACCAGCCTGTGTTTCGTTTCGAAGGAACGATCACTAACCCGCAACTGCAATATTTCCGTAAACACGGTATTATTCAATTCAAAAATTTTATAGACAGGAACACGGTACAACGTTTCATTCGTGAAACAGAAAATGTACAGGATCAGTTACTGCGATACGACATCAAAAAAGTAAATGGTATTCCTCTTAAGTTTGGCCAGGACGAAACCGGAGCGCCTTTCATCCAGCGTATTGCTTTTGCATCGCAATACAGTGATACCCTTAGTAATTTCCTCAAAGACAAACGCCTGCAGGTACTCACACAATTGCTGGCCCCTTATAACGGGCGCATTGGTGAAAAGGAAAAAGACGGGCTGGTGGTGAATCATTATGTGAACACGGAGGACAGTCAGTTTAAACAACTGGGCTGGCATACAGATAGTCCGCGTGATCTTTTCCTGGGTTCCCGCATTATGCCTATGCTGAATGTGGGGCTTCATTTAGATGATTGCCCATTGGAAAATGGTGGCTTGAGAGTATTGCCGGGCACGCATCACCAGGGATTGTTCCGCTTGTTATTCAGGAAAAAATATTTCATTGATAATGATCCTGATAAAAAAGAAGTGGGGTTTGATATAGAAGCGGGTGATCTTACCATCCATGACGGCAGGTTATGGCACAGGGTGCAACAGTCGCCGTTTTACGGAGAAAAAAGCCGCAGGCGCGTGATGTACATTCCTATTATCACGGGTGCTTATCAACCCAAACATGCAGAAAGCCCAACGCCTTTCTATCATAAACTGGCACAGCTTGCCGCGTTTAAACCCGGCAGCATTGCTGCTTTCCGTTCAAAAGAGAAAAGTATTCCGGAATTAAATTCACTATAATATGTCTTATGCTTTAGTAACCGGCGCAGCCAAAGGAATTGGTAAAGCCATTGCAGCAGAACTGGCTGCCAGGAATTATGGGTTGCTGCTGGTGGATATCGATGCCCATGGTGTTAATACCACTGCGGCAGAACTGATCGTCACTTATAAAGTACCTGTGCAGGTATTACATCTCGACTTATCCAAACCAGACGCTGCAGAGCAGGTGAAAGTATGGAGTGCGGACCATCACCGGGAACTGAGTGTGGTGGTTAATAATGCAGGTTATGGTTTGAACGGGCGGTTTGAAGAATTGTCTGTTACCGATCAGCTCAATATCATTGATGTGAATATCAGGGCGCAGGTGTCTATTTCGCATACCTTCATCCCTATCCTCCGCAGTTTTCCGAAATCTTACCTGTTGAATGTGGGCAGTACGACTGCTTTTCAGACAGTGCCGTTCCTGAACATCTATGCAGCATCCAAAGCATTCGTGGTGTCTTTTACAAGGGGATTGCGTTTTGAATTGCGGCAATCGCCTGTATCTGTGAGTTGTTTGATACCTGGCAGTACGGATACGGATTTCGTGAACAGAGCTGGTATGGGATCAAATACCCTCCGTATTGCTGACCGGTTCAATATGACGGCGGAAAAGGTAGCTAAGGTTGCTGTGAAGGGACTTTTTGCGGGAAAAGCGGAGATCATTCCGGGATTTACCAATAAGCTGAATGGATTCCTGCCCAAATTTTTCCCGAAGATATTTGTGGAAAGGATAGCGGCAGGGATCTATGAACCGGAGGTATTCCAGGGTGTTCCCGCGACTATATAAAAGGCTTTTTCATTTTAAATTATTTTGTTATATTTATAGTGACATTAGACGATCAGTATGAATCATTAGCAAAATTATTTGGAATGCCAGACGAGAACAATAAACCGCGGGATATTATTGATAAGCTCAAGTTACACCCTCCGCCGGACCTAGCCCAATACGACCATGAAGGAGGAGGAGATTGCCCGGCCTGTGGGGCTAAGGAGGCGAAGCAACCAGGGCTTACACATTGTGCTTATTGCGGGTACGAATTTATTAAACCTGAAAAGAGAAAATAATACCAGAGGGCTGCTTCAATTCAATTTGGAGCAGCCCTCTAACATTTTGGTTTACAGAATTTTATGTTGATGATTTGCTTAGATATTGGTACGCTTTATAACGCAATCTTTCCACATCTTCTTCCAGTACCGGCTGATTCGCATCTTTTCCCATATCATCCCAGATGCGGATACGGATATAAGCATCAAATAAAGGATCATTTTTGAACACGGCTGCTTCTTCCGGGGTCATGGGGCCACCCTGATAGCCGAGTGTTTGTTTACTGGCTTCAGAGAGCGTATCATAGTAAGCAGGGTCTGCAAAGGTTAAATAACGTTTGGCAGCTACATGGCTGGCCACCAGTTTTGCCATCTTCTCCGGGAAACCTCTTTCCATGAGATAACGGCCTCCAAGATCATCATGTTTCATGGTGCCGTAAATATTCATCTGCTCTTCTGTTTCAAAAAAATGACCGATATCGTGCAGGAAAGCGGCGAGGATCATTTCATCATCATATCCCTCCTGTTCTGCTATCAGTGCTGCCTGCATCATGTGCATCATCATGGTAACAC
Source organism: Chitinophaga sp. SYP-B3965 (assembly GCF_009647655.1). Classification (GTDB taxonomy): domain Bacteria; phylum Bacteroidota; class Bacteroidia; order Chitinophagales; family Chitinophagaceae; genus Chitinophaga. The sequence goes on from NZ_WJFD01000001.1 coordinate 3,097,883, forward strand.
TTTCGCCATATTCATGATCACCATGTTGCTGATAGAGTGCAAAAATTTCGTCTACGGTTTGTTGGGCTGAATTGGACATATCAATTAGGTTATGATGTTGCAACATACAAATAAACAACAAATAAGTATCCGTTCCGGTATCAATACCTGTTTTAAAATTACGTTAAGCCCACAACATTACATATGCTCCGGCGGGGTCTTGTATGAGTACAAATTCTCCCATGGTACCACAGCTTCTTTTTTCACTCATGATCTTACCACCGAGCTTTTCACATTTGGCGAGACTAAGGTCAAGATCCGCCACCTGTATGTATACCAGCCACATTGGGGGAAGGTGTTTGTTACTGCCTTTGTTGTGGCAAACACCAGCAATAATGTCTCCCGTTTCAGGGTTCTTCATAAAGTAATCTTCATAGTCTCCCATCTGTTGTGTGCCAATTTCCCAGCCTATTACTTCGTGATAAAAATTGCTTACTTCAGTGGCATTAGGTACGGTGAGATCGAAACCGATGAGTGTTCCAGGTTGCTTATCCATAAACGGTTTTGTTAATATTGCAAATTAATCATTAACAACCGAAATAACAGCTGGTAAAACGGTCAACTTATTGGTCATTTGTGCCAGAAATTTGAACTATATTGTTCCTCACACTACAGTTTTATTATGAAAAAGTTAACCGTATTACTTAGCAAGAAGTATAGACATCTTAGTATGGCTGCCATACTGGATGTATTTCAAACAGTGAATGCACATTACAAGGCAGCGCACGGAGAACCATTTTTTGACATCACATTAGTATGCCTCGATGATGATTGTCCGGCTACACCGGTGTACGATATTTACACACCTGTGTTGCTGAAAGATGCACCCATTTCAGATCTTATACTGATCCCAGCCTTTCAGAGTGATCATGTGAATGTGATGGAAAATGTGGCTTTCATTCCTTACTTACAGGAGCAGCAGCGGCTGGGTGCAGAAATTGCGAGTTTCTGCACAGGGGCTTTCCTGCTGGCGGCATCCGGCCTGCTGGATAATAAAAAAGCTACTTCGCATGTAATGGCGATACAGGACCTGGCCATTAAATTTCCTTTGGTGAAAGTGCAACCGGAAGCGGTGGTAACAGATGATGATGGCATCTATACAAGTGGTGGCGCTACTTCCACATTCCATCTGCTGTTGCATCTCATTGAAAAATACTGCAACCGCCAGGTGGCTATCAATACTGCCAAATTATTTGCGATAGACATGGATCGTTACCGGCAATCCTATTTCGCCAACTGGGCTCCTTCCCGGCGGCATCAGGATGAACTGGTAACAGAAGCGCAGAACAGGATGGAAAACCGTTTTAAAGACCGGCTAACGGTGGAAGAAGTGATCCATGACCTGCCGGTGAGCAGAAGGAATTTTATCCGGCGGTTTAAGATGGCAACGGGCATTACGCCTATTGAATATTTACAACGGATCCGGATAGAAGCTGCGAAGAAATTACTGGAACAACGATCTGAAAATATTACAGGGGTGATGATGCATACAGGTTATGAAGATGCGAAGGCTTTCCGTCAGGTGTTCAGGAAGATAGTGGGATTATCACCGAAGGAATACAGAGAGAAATATGCGGGGTAATGTTCGTAAGCGTTTCTTTAAAAATGATATTCATAAAAACAGGCCACCTTTTCATCGAGGTGGCCTGTTCTTTTATTATCTCTTTAGCGGAATCGTTCGCTGACTATAAGATCTTTGCTGCCAGGTGTATGTTTGTAAAAGCCCTCTCCGCTTTTCACACCAAGGTATCCGGCTGTTACCATATTTACCAATAAGGGGCAAGGTGCATATTTCTGGTTGCCGAATCCATCATAGAGTACCTGCAAAATAGATAAACAAACATCCAGGCCAATAAAATCTGCCAGTTGCAGTGGCCCCATCGGATGTGCCATGCCCAGTTTCATCACAGTATCAATTTCTTCCACACCTGCTACTCCTTCATAGAGAGAATAGATGGCTTCATTGATCATGGGCATCAGGATGCGATTAGCGATGAATCCGGGATAGTCATTCACCACGCAGGGAACTTTGCCCAACTTTACAGTGAGCTGCTTAATTTGTTCTGAAACGGCCTTTTCTGTGGCATAACCATTAATGATCTCCACCAGTTTCATCACCGGCACAGGATTCATAAAATGCATGCCGATCACTTTCCCCGGTTTCTTCGTAACGGCAGCTATTTTTGTAATGGAAATGGAGGAAGTATTGGTAGCGAGGATCACGTCTGCACCGGTATGTTGGTCCAGTTCGCGGAAGATCTTCAGTTTGAGGTCTATGTTTTCTGTGGCAGCTTCTACCACCAGTTCCATATCTTTCACGCCTGCGGCCAGGTCTGAGAAAGTTTTCAGACGGTCCAGAGTGTTCTTTTTGTCTGCTTCGGTGATGGTTTCTTTAGCGATCTGCCTGTCCAGGTTTTTACCGATGGTGGCCAGCGCTTTTTCCAGTGCAGTGGGGGAAACATCTATCAGGTGAACGGCGTATCCGTTTTGGGCAAATACATGTGCAATACCGTTGCCCATAGTTCCGGCTCCGATCACAGCGATTTTCTGCATAAAAGGTTCTTTTGTTTTGGTGAATGGTCAATAATCCGGCAATTTAAGGAGAAAAACCATTCACACGCGCTAATCTTTGCGCTTGAAGTCACCCCGTTTCCAGGCTTCTATGAATTGCGCCCAGGCGATTGGATTGAAGATATTCTGCGGCGGCGTCTGGCCTGCATAGTAGAGGGATTGTTGCTGTTTCTGCATAAAAACCCCATAAGCTCCACCCGCGTCGATAGGAATTGAACGGGCCAGGGCACGTATTTTGGCCTGGTCGTTATTCTTACGGGCCACTTCGTACATATCATTGGGAATATCCATACTTACAAAAGCCTTTTCAAATTCCTTTTTGCTGGGATAAGGTTTGATGATGGTTTCTGACAGGTAAATAGTGTCTTCTGTTAGAAGCTGGATCACGGAATAGCTGTTTCCGGGCAGGGCCGCAGGGATCTTGTATTCTTTTTTGCGGAAGCCCACTGCAGTGAAACTCAGGGTATCTCCTTTAAAAGCCACGATGGAAAATACCCCCTGGCTATTGGAAATTGTCCCGCGGTTTTGCCCTTTCACGATGATGCTCACGGCGGGAATAGCCCTCAGACTGTCCGCCGTCATGGTGATACCGGATATTTGTATGATGCTGTCTTTGAATGCTTTCAACTGCGCTTTTAACAAAAACGGTACGAACAGCAGGGAAAAAAGTATGATCAGTTTCTTATGCATGCAGCTACTAAGATAAATATATACTCCCGGAAAGAGGAATATAAAACCAACAAATTAAACCTCATTTTAGGTTAACTTTGCTGATCGGAAACAATTTTAACAACAATTTATGATCACAAAAGAAATGGTGCTCGAGGCGCTGTCGAATGTGGAAGAACCCGATCTGGGTAAGGATTTGGTGACACTGAACATGGTGAAAGACATCGAGATCAACGGCAATAAAGTTAAATTCACCGTAGTACTGACCACGCCGGCTTGTCCGCTGAAAGAAATGATAAAAAATGCCTGTGTGAATGCCATCATTCACCTGGTAAGCAAGGAAGCTGAGGTAGAAGTAAAAATGACGGCCAACGTAAGCTCCAACAGGAAAGATGGGAAAGGCATGCTGCCGAATGTGAAAAATATCATCATGGTGGCATCCGGCAAAGGCGGGGTGGGTAAATCTACCGTAGCTGCCAATCTTGCCTTATCCCTGGCACAGGATGGCGCTAAAGTGGGACTGATGGATGCGGACATTTACGGTCCTTCCGTTCCCATTATGTTTGGTGTTCGCGGAGAAAGACCTATGATGGTGAATGTGGAAGGCAAAGGCATGATCGTTCCCATGGAGAAATATGGTATCAAATTCATGTCCATCGGTTTGCTGGTAGACGAAAGCCAGGCGATCGTATGGCGTGGCCCCATGGCCAGCAGCGCACTCAAACAATTTGTGAGTGATGTATACTGGGAAGAACTGGATTACCTGATCATCGACATGCCTCCCGGCACTGGCGATATTCACCTGACGCTTGTTCAAACGGTACCTGTAACTGGCGCCATCATCGTGACCACTCCCCAGGATGTGGCCCTCGCTGATGCTAAAAAAGGGATCGGCATGTTCAACAGTCCTCAGATCCGCGTACCGATCATCGGTTTAGTGGAAAACATGGCTTACTTCACCCCTGCTGAATTACCCAACAACAAATATTACATCTTTGGTAAAGAAGGTGGAAAAAGACTGGCAGAAGAACTGGAAATACCTTTCCTCGGTCAGATACCTTTAGTACAAAGTATCCGTGAAGGTGGTGATGAAGGTGTTCCCGCAGTTGCAGGAAACGACCTCGTCACTAAACATGCGTTTGCTGATTTTGCCGGCGCCACTGCCCGCAGCATTGCTATGCGCAACGCCAACATTGAACCAACGAAGATCGTTGAGATAGTAGTTTAATCTTTTTGAATCATTACACTCCCGGCGCCCAGGTCATGTATGGCCCTGCGCTGGGGGTTGGAATGAATAGACAGAAAAGATACCCAGCCCAGTGATGCCTTCAGTGCATATCTCACAAAGGCTTTCCACAGCGCGATCTTCTTCTGGTAATTGTTGATATCCACCACGCGTATCCTCGTAATGTAATTACCCACAGTGCAGCCATAAGCTATCGCCAATGGTTCATATAAACCCCAAATGGTTAAAAAAAGAACGACATTGATCCATGTTGGTGTATCTTCTTCGTCGCCGATCGCATTCAGTAACATAGACGCTAAAAGCATCAGCAAAACGATGATCAGGAAATCGATAAAAGTGGATTGTACTCTTTTTACGAGTACGGGGTACGTGGGTTCGGTTACAGGAACATCGTCCAGGTGATTGATCATGGTATAGGAATTTGTCTGCTAATATATGATAAAATACCACTGTATGTATACCCCTAGATACAATGAAGAAAAAGACTGGGAAACAGTTGCGGCGTTTATCCGGCAGCATGGTTTCGGATTACTGATCAGTATTTCGGACGGTCTGCCGGTCGGGACGCATTTGCCTATTGAGCTGGTGGAAAAAAATCCTGGTGAATTTGTGTTGCATGGGCATATTGCTAATGCTAATGATCAGGTTTCCACCTTTGTTACCGGGCAGACTTTCATGGTGGTGTTCATGGACCCGCATGCTTACATTTCTTCTTCCTGGTATAAAAAAGAAAAGATCCCTACCTGGAATTACATTGCTGTGCATGTCTATGGCACGCTGCGGGTAATGGATGAAGCTGAGTTGGTTTTATCTCTTCAGCAACTGATGAACCGCTACGAAGCTAATTCTTCGCATCCTGTGCATGTGCATGATATTCCTTCCCAGGAGTTTCGTAATAATCTGAAGGCTATTACTGGTTTTGAGATCAGTATCTCTCGTGTGGATACGCGTTTTAAGCTTTCTCAGAACCGGAATGATCATGATTATTTTAGCGTGGTGGATCATCTTAAGGATCTTGGGGATGATCATAGTCTCCGGATTGCTGCGGAGATGGAGCTGAGGCGGGAGCGTCGAAAATGAGGGTGTATATTTTTAAATGAATAAACTGGGCCAATATTGCGCTCAGGCAATACATACAGTATTCATTTAAAAATATACACCCTCATTTTCTTGTATCACAAAAGAAAATTAAGCCTCGGCTGCTGTGTTGTTGGAGATTGTTGGGTTGTGGTGGTTGTGTTCGTTTTATGTTGTGATGGATTGTGGTGGGTTGGATTGTGTTATGTTGTGATGGGTTGATTATGATGTGATGGGGTGCGGTGGGTTGGATTATGTTATATTGAGTATACTGGAGTATTGCGAATATTGTGTGTATTATTGAACCATGTGAAATGCAGTGATGTGTTATATCAGCGAGCAACTTAACATCACATAGCCTAACACCTTTGCCGCCAAAAGAAGAAACCAGTGTGTGTGATTTTTTTAAGGAAAACTGTATGCACAGCCTAAGCGCAATATTGGCCCAGTTTTTTCCTTAAAAAAATTACATACACTGGTTTTGTTTATAGTTAGAGCGTGAACACTTTGCCGCCGACCATCACATCCTGCTTAGCCTCATCAAAGGTAGCTTTCATACCAGTACGATATGCAGCAGTACCCATGATCAGCGCTATAGAGTGAGAATACGCCGCTTCAATAGGAGCATTTGTTTTAACATCTTGCTTACGTACACATTCCATCCAGTTACGTACGTGCGCATCCGTTGTATCATCACCACCTGTATTAGCACCAGTTTCAACAGCAGCCGCTACATTAGAGAGGTCCATGCTTGGGAGAAGATTTGGTTTCATGCCCATTTCAGCCGCTTCTTTTTCTCTCAGGCCACCGGTTGGTGTGATCTTGTTGGTACTCATGTCTATCATACCGCCGTTGGAATAATAGAGTTCTTTTGTACCACCTGCTGAGTTATGGAAACGGGAACTGTATACAACCTGGAAACCATTCTTCGGATCATTCTGCGGACCGTAATCGAATACTGCGGTAAGGGTGTCTGCATTGCTGCGGCCGTCTTTCCATTGGTAAATACCACCATTCGCTACTGCGCTACGTGGATGTTGTAAACCCGTGAACCAATGTACAGTATCAATCTGGTGCGTCATCCATTGACCGAAAATGCCGGAAGAATAAGGCCAGAAGAGACGGAACTCTAAGTATTTACGCGGATCCCAGCTGTCTTTAGGGCGACTGCAAAGGAAACGATTCCAGTCTACATCAGATTCTTTAATTGATTTTGTGAGATCTGGTCTGCGCCAGCGGCCTGGCTGATTTACGTTCCAGGTCATTTCCACCATGGTGATAGGACCGAACTTTCCTTCTTTGATGAAGTTAGCTGCGTTGTGATAGCTTTGGCCACTGCGGCGTTGCGTACCTACCTGGAAAACTTTTTTGGATTCCTTTACTGCTTTGAGGGCATTGCGGGCATCTTCCATTGTTTCTGCGAAAGGTTTTTCGCAGTATACATCTTTCTTGTTCTTTACAGCTTCGATGGTGTGAAATGCGTGCTGGAAGTCAGCTGTAGCGATCATTACTGCATCAAGGTCTTTGATCTTATATAGTTCGTCGTTGTTAACGCAGGTTTGGATGCTGTGCCCCAGTTTACTTTCCAGTGCAGCTTTACCTTCATCACGGCGACGGTTCCAGATATCAGAAACAGCTACGATATCAAAGTTCAGTTCTTTATGATTCTTCAGGAAGCAAGGCAAAAGCGCCTGGCGAAAACGGTCAGAATAGCCTACTACTCCTACATTCACACGGTCGTTGGCTCCCATAATACGTGCATAACTGCTCGCAGGCATTCCCATTGTACTCAGGGCAACTCCGGCGCCTCCCATCATGGAAAGCTTCAGGAATTCGCGGCGGTTCTTTTTAGCTTCTGTCATTTTGTACAGTGTTTTTAGTGGTTTATTTATATACTTCGTTCAGTTGTTCAGAGAGGAAAGTGAAAGCAGGTTTACATTCTTCCGCCATATTCTTCCAGCCGCTTTCTATCATGATGCGACCTTTATAATTAGCTTGTCTCATAGCGGCGAAGTAAGGTTTGAAATCTTCTTTGTTGGTGCCTGGTGCTCTGCGGCCTTCTTTCTCTGCAATATGGCAGTGTACCAGGTATGGGCCGGCTTTCAGGATATCTTTCGGGTCCTCTCCTTCTTTCATCATGTGATAGAGATCAACAGTCAGTCTGAAGTTAGGATGGTTCACCTGTTGTGCTACATCCGTTACAATTTTCAGGCTGTTCATGAAATTATCTTCCGATGTGTTCAGGCTCTCCATGGCAATAATGCGGTCATATTTCTTTGCAACTTCTGCCATTTTACGGGAGATGGCGATCAGTTCTTTTTTGGATTGCACGGGGTCTTGTCCATCCAGCAATTTGCGGGAGCCGGCACTGCCGAATACAATGATCTTTATGCCGGCTATTTTTGCGCGTTGCATGAGGGAATCCACATATCCCAGGATCACTTTTTCGTCTGCTTCTTTGCCAAAGAGACGGATAGTGGCGGGCATGAAAAGGTTGCAGGTTTCCACTTTCATCTTCATTTTCCTGATCCGGGCTAATTGCCTTTCAAAGGTAGAATCGGGAACTGCTGGGGAAAGGATCTTGCGGGCGGACTCTTCTATATAAGCAAATCCTGCGGCATGCAGGAGGCTGTCGTTCTCAAATGAAGTACAGACGCCTAATGGCGGAATGGCGCTTTTCTGTGCATTCGATTGCAGATAAAGACCTTGTAACAGGATAAATAATAGGAGAAAAGCATATTTTTTCATGGAAAAGTTCGTTTTTCGATACCGTGGGCAAGCCAAAAATTAAGAACTTAAATCGGAAAATCAAAATCGGGTTTTCATAAAAATGGCGGAAATTCGCCAATAATTGCAATTATACTATGAACAGACAGGAATTGGTGCAGCTTATCAGGGAGCGGAAATCTTACCTTTGTATCGGACTGGATACGGATATACATAAGATCCCCAAACATTTGTTATCTCACCCTGACCCCATCTTTGCCTTCAATAAAGCAATTATTGATGCCACGAAAGATATTTGTGTAGCCTATAAGATCAATACGGCTTTTTACGAGTGCCAGGGTATCCGTGGCTGGGAAAGCCTCCAACGTACTGTTGAATATATTCCAAAAGAGATCTTCACTATCGCAGACGCCAAACGGGGTGATATCGGCAATACCTCTACTTATTACGCCAAAACCTTTTACGAGACCTATGGCTTTGATTCCGTAACAGTTGCACCTTACATGGGGCGGGACAGTGTGGAACCATTCCTGGCTTTCTCTGAAAAGTGGGCGATTGTGCTGGGGTTAACTTCTAATGAAGGGTCCCGCGATGTGCAGCAGTTGCAACTGGACGGAGGAGGATTTGTGTATGAGCAGGTGATGAAAACCACGGCATCCTGGGGTACACCGGATAATATGATGTTTGTGGTGGGTGCTACCAAAGCTGATGTGGTAGCAGATATCCGTCGTTTACTGCCGGATCATTTCTTCCTGGTTCCTGGTGTTGGTGCGCAGGGAGGTAGTTTGAAAGAGATTTCTGAAAAAGGCATGAATAAAGAAGTGGGATTGCTGGTGAATGCCAGCAGGGCTGTGATCTATGCGGGTAATGATGAAAAATTTGCGGAAGATGCCAGGGCTGTAGCTTTGCAGTACCAGGCGGAAATGGCGCAGTATATTACTCTTTGAGGCTGCGAGCCCTTGGGCAGGGAGGTTGTTTTTTATTTAAAGCATTGCGAGCCCTCTGGCTAAGAGGGCTTTTTTTAAAACATTGCAAGCCATAAGGCAGAGAGGTTGTTTTTTATCTAAAGTATTGCGAGCCCTCTGGCAAAGAGGGCTTTTTTTAAAACATTGCAAGCCCTAAGGCAGAGAGGTTGTTTTTTATCTAAAGTATTGCGAGCCCTCTGGCAGAGAGGGCTTTTTTTAAAACATTGCAAGCCCTCTGGCAAGGAGGTTGTTATTCCATTTAAAATGTTGCAGGCCCTTGGGCAGAGTTTTATCTAAAACATTGCAAGCCCTTGGAGTAGTTTTTATCTAAAGTCCTGCAAGCCCTCCGGCAGAGTCCTAATGATTGTTTATTTAAAAGACATATCCCGCGCCGTCCAGCAGGGCCTGATCTCTGCATCCAGCCAACCGGCTGCCACAGCGGAATCCTGCTGAATAAGGCTGACCACTTCCAGGCTGTCCTTGCATTCCATGATCAAAACATCCTGTAGTTCCTCGTTTTCCCTAAAAGGACTGGCTACAATCAGCTTACCTTCTCTTGCAAGATTTCGTACCGCGTAGAGATGTGCATTCTCTAGTAAAGGATCCGGTGGTTTCTTAGCGTTTGTGCGCAGCATCACCATCCAATATTTTTTGCTCTCTCCTTTTTGTACCGGCTCTATTTTTAATGGTCTTGATGTAAATCTGGCGATCACAAAAGTCAGGAACACCGCCAATAGTAATACAGGCAACAGTTTAGCCATATGCTTCAGATTTGCAGCCCCGAATATAATAACTTATCTGTAATTCCGTAAATTAGAGCTATGCATCAAGACCTGTTTGAATCACCTGATTATTTCCAGATAGATGAACTTTTGACGGAAGAGCATAAGATGATCCGCGCATCTGTAAGACAATGGGTGAAGAATGAGATCTCCCCTGTTATAGATGGCTATTGCCAGCGCGCGGAATTTCCTACCCAGATCATCAAAAGCCTCGGTGCCCTGGGTTGTTTTGGCCCTACCATTCCGGCGGAAGCTGGCGGCGGAGGGCTGGATTACATTTCGTATGGATTAATGATGCAGGAGCTGGAACGCGGAGACAGTGGGATACGATCCACTGCATCTGTACAGGGTTCTTTGGTAATGCATCCTATTTATACATTCGGCAGTGCGGAACAAAAAAAGCGCTTCCTGCCCAAATTAGCTACCGGTGAAATGATGGGCTGCTTTGGATTGACGGAGCCGGACTTTGGTTCCAACCCCGCAGGCATGCTCACTTATTTTGATGACGACGGAGATCATATATTATTGAATGGCGCCAAGATGTGGATCTCCAATGCTCCCTTTGCAGACATTGCATTGGTATGGGCTCGTGATCCGGAAGGAAAGATCAGGGGCGTGATCGTGGAGCGTGGCATGGAAGGTTTTTCCACGCCGGAAACAAAAGGTAAATGGAGCCTGCGCGCCAGCGCTACCGGAGAACTGGTATTGGATAATGTGCGTATTCCCAAAACCAATATCCTTCCGGATGCAAAAGGATTAAAAGCGCCCCTCTCCTGTTTATCTTCAGCCCGTTATGGCATTGCCTGGGGAACTATTGGCGCGGCCATGGATTGTTATGATACAGCCTTGCGTTATGCAAAAGAACGTGTACAATTCAACCGGCCAATTGGTGGTTTTCAACTGATCCAAAAGAAACTGGCAGAAATGATCACGGAGATCACCAAAGCACAGCTGATGAACTGGCGCCTCGGCGTATTGCGCAATGAAGGGAAAGCAACGGCGGAACAGATCTCCATGGCTAAAAGGAATTCCTGCGAAACAGCTGTACATATTGCAAGGGAAGCACGCCAGATCCTTGGTGCGATGGGTATTTCCGGGGAATACCCCATTATGCGGCATATGATGAACCTGGAAAGTGTGATCACCTACGAAGGCACACATGAAGTACATTTATTGATCACCGGCATGGATATTACAGGGCTGAATGCTTTTTCCTGACAGATGGATTGCTTATTTTACAGACATGAAGGGCCTATTCTTTTTTATTGGCATATGCATATCCGTTAGTACCTCTGCACAAAAACTGGTCAGTTTCCAGGGAAAAGCACAGGGCACTTATTACATTGTTAAATACGTGAGTGACGATACGATCTCCCTCCGCGAAGATGTAGAAGATCTTTTCAAGGACATTGACAGGTCTTTGTCCCTCTACCTGCCCAGTTCCCTCATCAACAGGTTCAATAAAGGCCCCAAGGTAGTGATGGACCATCACATGCTTACCGTAGTGCGGAAAGCCCAGGAAGTAAGCAAGATCACAGACGGACTGTTCGACATTACCATCAAACCATTGGTAGACCTTTGGGGATTTGGCGTTGTAAGACATGAAGGACAACCCTCCCGCCAGGATATAACCAGAAAATTACGACTGGTGGATTACAAGCTACTCACTGTTCGTGCAAAATACCTGATCAAAAAAAGAGAAGGCATGGAGATAGATTGCAATGGTATTGCACAAGGTTATACTTCTGATGTAGTGGCCAGGTTGCTTCATGCACGTGGTATTCATAATTTCCTGGTGGATGTTGGCGGTGAACTCGTGGCTTCCGGTGTGAATACACAAGGGCTGCCATGGAGTGTGGGAATAGAAAGGCCTCCTGGTACAGACAGCAGCAGCAAACCTGTGCAGGCATTATTACGGTTGAAGAACAAAGCTGTGGCTACAAGTGGCAATTACCAACGGTTCTTTGATGAAGGCGGCACCCGTTTTGCGCATACTATTGATCCCCGCACCGGCCAGGCTTTACATAACAACATCATTTCCGTTACAGTGACAGCGCCAGATGCCATGACAGCAGATGCATTTGATAATGCCCTTATCATTTTAGGCGTGGATGCAGGGTTGCAATTTATCAGCGAACATCCGAAGTTAAAGTTGCAGGCTTTTTATGTATACAAAGATGCAGCGGGTAAGATCAGCGAAAAATATTCTCCCGATTTCTTTGCAGAATAGAAAGTCCGTAAAGATGCAGCAGGTAAGATCACTGAAAAATATTCTCCCGGATTCTTCGAAGAAACAGAATAAAAAAGGGCCGTCCGAAGACAGCCCATCATTCTCACATGTTCCGTTAACTTGGTTTATTGGATATGGAACTTCAGTCCAATATTTGCTTGTATCGAGCTATAGTTCGTAATCTCGTTCAGCTTGTAAGGTGCATAGTTATATTGCACGTTCGCGTTCAGCATCACTGGAGAATATTTCCCAAAGGGTATATTGATACCTAACTCAGGACTCACCTGGAAGGCCCATTTGTTTTCTTTTTCCACGAATTCACCCCAATACTTTTCATAGTTCATATTGGCTGTACCGATCCCTACACCAGCGTATGGAATTACGCGGGCATCTGCTTTTGCAAAGGAATATTGCACCGTTGCAAGGATAGGAATAGTTTGCAGTGTATGTGTTTGTACGGCAGAAACATCTTCTCCTTTACCAGGATACACTGCACGGGGAAATCTCTCATAAAAATCCGCATACCCTACTTTACCACCTACGCTCAAACGATCGTTGATAGCGTAATTGATGCCTGCTGTCCATCCACGGAAGCTTGTGTTCTTTGCGTAATCACTCAGCGAACCAAGTGGCTGTGCAATAGAATAATTCACGTTAACAGAAAGTGGTGGGCGGCTCTGCGCAAAGGCGCTATGCACACCCAGCGAGCCGATCATCAATAATATAATTACTTTAATACTTTTCATTTTCTTACTTTTTTAGCTGGTCCAATCAATTAGTTGTTGCTTGCTTTCAGATACGCACTCTGATCGATCACTGCTTTCACCATCGATTCAATGTTATCACTGTTCCATACACCTGTTCCACGTAACATGGCATTCCAGATAGCATTCAGTTTGTTATCTGCATGCGGCGCATTTTTAAGATCCAGCAGATCCACTACAACAGATTTTTCTCTTGTGCGGAATACGGAATAGTAAGAAGGGAACCAGTAATCAAAGCCCGGATATCCCCAGTATCCTGAATCCCAATATCCCGGGTAACCTGCCCAGTAGCCTGGATCGTAACCGATGGAAGTAGTGGTGTTATCGATGCGGCTCACATTCACGGCGAGATCTGGTTTTGCACCTTTATCTACCAATGTGTAACCTCTGCCCTGCAGGGAAGTTTTCAGACTATTCAGCAATTTCACATCATACGCTGTCAGTTCTTTCTTCGCATCTTCCCTATTGCTGATCACGGCCACAGAGTCTACTATACTAAACGTTTTGTAAGATGTAAAATCTGCTGTGTCGTTGTAGTTTGTAACATAAATCCGGGATTCTTCCTCCGTCATGTCATTGAGTGGTTCTTTCCTGCAACTGCTGATCAACAGGGCGCTAACGGCAATTGCACTTAAGATCATTCCTGTTCTTTTCATATGTGTTAATTTTTTCTCAGTTTAGTAAGATGGCCGGTGATGACGTCCGTTATACACATAATCATACATTACTAGTTAATCCGGACAAACGGACGCACATCATCGTTCATTACATTCAACACGTTTCCATCTTCACCATATCATCTTCACAACCGACCAATCAATTATTGAACGCTATAGACAGGAGAATGTTACTTTCGTTTACAGGAGAAACGTTAAAATAGCCTTAAAGAAATGTTAAAGCAAAACCGCCGGGGTAGGCGGTTTGCATGGGGGATTTAAAGTATATATTCTCGAATTTGAATATTATTTTTTGCAGTAGTATGTTACGATAACTATATCAGTTCAGTATTCCGCGTTTTATAAGTTCTTCTTGTAATTGTGCAGATGATTGGAAATGGATACTCTCAATTCCGTAGGCTTCTGCTGCTTTTACGTTGCGTAAATTATCGTCGATAAAAATAGTATTTGCTTTGTTCACTTCATAGCGATCCAGCAAAAGCTGATAAAAATCATGTGATGGCTTGCGGAGTTTTTCTTTACCGGACACAACGATGCCATCAAACAGTTCCAGGAATTTGTACTCCATTAAAGCAATCGGAAATGTTTCGTTGGACCAATTGGTGAGTGCGTATAATTTATACTGACCACTTTCTTTTAATTGCTGAAGGATCTTTACGGTTTCCGGGATGGGGCCGCCGAGCATTTCTTTCCATCTTCCGTAAAAGGCACGAATCTGCGCTTCATGTTCCGGGAACTGGCTAACCAGCAGTTCAGTTCCTTCCTGAAGGGTACGGCCTTCATCCTGCGCTTCATTCCAGTCTGAGGTGCAGACATGTTCCAGGAAATGTTCTACTTCTTCCGGTGTGGCGAAGATCTTACTATATAAATAACGCGGATTCCAATCAACAAGTACAGCTCCCAGATCAAAAATGACAGAATGGTAGGCATGGTTCTTCATAGAGTAAATGTATAACGCTAAAATTAACCTTGCAAGGATTTATATAGAATTATTTTCATAGATCAATCATCTCCTGCTGCCAGCAGTGCATCTGCTGCATCATCTAATAGCTGTAAGTCTATGGAGTCGCTGCCGGCAATGCCTTCAATGGAACCTTTGATGTGCGCGGCGTTCAGCAATACTTTCTCCAGTTGCTTTTCCCGGGCTTTCCAGAGTTTTTCCATGGCTTCCCTTTCTTTCTGGATACTGTTCTTCATGGCCCTGAATCCTTCCCGGATGGCATTCCATTGTTCTGCAAACTCGCCACTGGTAAGGTAATCGTAGAGGAGGTGCATTTTATCTCCTTTATTCTCGTGGTTCTTGGAAACGCTGTATACTTTCAGAATGGCGTCCCGCAGTACGAAGGTGAGGCTTTTCACTTCGTGGAAGGTGCATACCCAGATGCCGTCCTTTTCACCGAAACGGTCCATGTCTTTGGGCATGGTTTGGGTTACCAGCACGGCTACATCTGCTCCCTGGCTGCGCATGTCTGCCTTCAACTTTTCCAGCCATTCTTTTGAAAAGTCTTTGGTGCGTTTGCTTTCGTAGATGATCTTTCCGCATTCCTGGCCATATTGGTTCCTGACGGTCTGGATACAGTCTGCTCCTCTTACTCCTTTGCCTACTTCAGAGATAGCGTCAAAAGGGAAATTAGAGCGCAGCATTTCTTCAAGGGCCAGTTCCTGTACTTCTCCCTGCAACTGCATAGAGCCCTGTTCTGCTTTTCGGCGCATTTCTTCTACCAGGCGGCGTTGGTCTTCCAGTTGCTTTTCCAGTTCTTTGGTGCGCATCTGGGTTTCTGTTTCTTTCAGGCTGCTGCGTTCCGCTTCTTCTTTCCGTACCTGGTCCATCAACTGGCTGCGTTCCTGTAGCAACCGTTTCTGGAGGTTTATTTCCATTTCCTGTTCACGGTTATTCAGCTCCTGGGTTTTACGCAGGAATTCCAGTTCTTTGGTGCGGGCTTCTTTCAGCTTTTCTTCGTTCTCCTGCTGCGTTTCTTTCATGAGCTGCAGCTGGTTCTCGAAATCCGCACTTACATCTTTGCGTATATTTTCAGAAAGTTGTTCCTGAAGTTTGACCCTTTCTGTCTGCAGGCGTTTATTCAATTCTTCCTCCTGCTGCTGCTTTTCCTGCTGGATCTGCTGGCGCTGCTGCTCCACTTCATTCTTTTGCGCCTGTAACGCCTCCATCCTTTTACGCCATTCCGTTTCCAGCTTGCCACGCATTTCCCGCTCAATATCAGCGGCAAACGCATCTTCCATAACAAACTGGTGTTTACAATTAGGACAAGTGATCGAAGTACCCATAATTCACATGATTAAACGAGATAAATATCCTGTTTTACTACGCAGTGTATTTACATCCCGTGCAAAGGTAGGCGATTGTTTTTATTGAAGAAGGGGAGATCCCATAATCCGGAAATATCTATAACATTCTGTATATTAGGGTTGATGCATACTCTTTTACCTTTTCTGCTGGCGATGGTAGCCGCCATTGTGTTACTGAATATGTGGGCCGCGAAGCTCAAAATTGCTTATCCCATATTACTGGTTATAGGCGGATTACTGATCAGTTTTATCCCCGGACTACCAGTGGTTAAAATTAACCCCGATCTTATCTTCTTTCTATTTCTTCCGCCCCTGCTCTTTAACGCGGCCTGGGCCATCTCTTTTAAAGAGATGAAGAAATGGTGGCGTATTATTGGCAGCTTTGCTTTCCTGGTAGTGTTTTTTACAGCACTCTCTGTAGCGCTGGTCACCAATTACTACATTCCCGGATTCACGATCGCCCTGGGGTTTTTATTAGGGGGAATTGTATCACCACCTGATGCAGTAAGTACCGGGGCCATTACCAAGTTTGTAAAGATCCCAAACTCCACGTCGGCCGTGCTGGAAGGAGAAAGCCTGCTGAACGACGCATCTTCGCTGATCATTTTCCGTTTTGCATTGGTGGCAGTGGGTACCGGTCAGTTCGTATGGCAGGATGCAACGCTTAGTTTTTTGTGGATGGTAATTGGTGGTGTGGCTATTGGTTTGCTGTTAGGCTGGATATTTGTACAGGCACATAAACGTTTGCCTACAGATGCTCCCTCAGACATAGCGCTTACACTCATTGAGCCTTACTTTATGTATTGGATAGCCGAACAAGTCGGTAGTTCCGGAGTGATGGCGGTTGTAAGTGGTGGTTTGTATATGTCTGCAAGGAGTTTGATCTTTCTGAACAGCACCAGCCGCATCAGGGGTTATAGTGTATGGGAAAGTTTTGTGTTTATTCTGAACGGTATTGTTTTCCTGATCATTGGCCTGGAACTTCCGGAGATCGTAGATGGGTTACGCTCAAAAGGTATTCCTTTAAGTACAGCCATTGGCTATGGCCTGTTGGTAACAGGTGTGTTGATTGCAGCGCGGATCATCAGTTCCTTTGCCGCTATGATAGCCACATTTATTTTCCGCCCGGGCGTGATGCCCCGCGCATCCTCCAGAACAAGGCAAATGCTCATGCCACTATTGCTCGGCTGGACAGGCATGCGTGGTGTGGTATCATTGGCTGCCGCATTAGCCATACCCGTTACTTTGTATAAGGGCGGCCCTCCTTTTCCGCACAGGGACCTGATATTGTTCATCACTTTTGTTGTGATATTGCTTACACTGGTAGTACAGGGACTTACACTTCCTATTTTTATAACACGCTTCCGGATATTTGATGGCATATTTAAGGAAGAAGAGGAAGGATCAGCCAAACAGAAAATGAAGCAAGGCCTGAAGCAGCATGTTTACCAGTTCCTTAAAAATAAACATGATAACGAGCTGATCGGTCATGCCGGCATGGAAAAGATCATGAAGAACTGGGAAGAAAAAACAAAGGCCGCAGATGATAGCTGGATGGATGAAAAGATGAAGGCTATTTTCTTTGAAGTATTGGAAAGTCAGCGGCAATATCTTACAGAACTCAATAAAGATCCTTCTATTGATGAGGAAATTATTCGTCAGCAATTATATCAGATTGATTTGGAGGAAGAGCGGTTGAAGATTATTTAAACTACTTCTATGTGGCCCCCGCCAGAGAAAAACCACTGCCGGAAATATTCCAACAGTGGTCAGGTCATTATAATTGGCGAAAGAAGGCTTTATCAGAATGGCATGTTGAGCGCCTCAATATCATACTTCACTGCTTTTTCAATGCTCAGGCCTAATACATCGATGGTCCTTTTAGCACCGCTGGCGAGGTTTGTAGTATTCCCCATACCGGTACCCACTACTTTCCCATCTTTATCATACCAGGTTGCTTTGACCTCTACATAATCCTCCAGGCTGCTTCCGTTATTCTGCACGGTAACGTGTATGGTCCGCATTGTTTCGCTGGCCATGTTTTCTATTTTCTCGTTGTGTTGCAGGATCTGAATGGTTGGTTTACTATCGCTGGAAGCGGCAGAATTTGCGGCCGGCGCGGATTCTGAGCTGGAGGAAGAAGATGCTTTGTCTCCCTTACCTATATTCGCAATAACGCTTAAAACGATAATTGTAGCGATCACGATCAGAATAATCTTACCAATACCAAATTTGTTTTTGGGCTGGTTTGTAGCAGTGTTCATGTGGGATATGTTTTTAATTAAAGAATGAAAGATAGGTTGCTTAGTGATTCATTCAGACCGGGATAAAATCCGATTAAATATAAGGCAAATCAATAACACATTTATCAATTCACTATAATATTTATAATGTTGATATGCATTTTGTTACACAAACATATTTGTATCACTTGCAGGTGATTTATTATCAGGTTTTTAGGGGTTGTTTTTAAATGCCTGGGGTGTAAAAACGAAAAGACCCGCACGATGTGCAGGTCTCAATGTCTATTGTGCGGAAGAGGATATCTCTGGCTAGTTAAAATCCTTGTTCATTGAATATGATAGGTATGCACTTATTTTCGAATAATATTATCAACGTTGGCCTCCGAACGGCCTCCTACTGGTGAAATAATATAAAATTGCATACGCCCTTATAAGACGTATGCAATTCCAATTAACTTCTCTTCTTCGATGGTTTGCTACGCTTGTAGCTTTTCACCGTCTTGCCGGATTTTGTTTTGTAACTCTTTACCCTTACCGTTTTTGCCTTTTTCTGGTAGAGTGCGGTACTTTCTGGTGATTCCATTGTGGGAGTAGCTGCTGCGGATTGGGTTGCGAATAAGCTGGTGGCAATTATGGCAAGTGCCAATAATAATTTTCTCATTTGAGGTTTGTTTTGGTGGTTAGAATATCGTCTTATGGATTGGAGTAATATTATTGCCCTATCACCTTCTTCTTCATCGTCTCGTATTCCTCTTTCGTGATGGCGCCGGAGTCCAGTAGATCTTTTAGCTTTTTTAATTCGTCGGCCATGGAGGCTGCTGGTGCTGATGATACAGTTGCTTCCTTTTTGGCAAACTCAGCTGGTACTAATACTTCTCCCGATGTAATTGCATTATCAATTTCTATTTGAAAGTTATTTAGTACTCCCATTCCAACTACAATTATGGGAGTGTAGCCTGTTTTTTTAAACCCATTAAAAGTAATGTTCTTTACTGTAGCGTTTTTGTGGGCAAATCCTGTTGGAAGTGGAGTCCTACTTATATCTAAAGTGATTCCTGGTGCGTTATATATATAAGCAAATACTTTATTCCCTGTAGATCCGGTGCCTATTTTGATCTTATCGCCTTCTTTAATCACCCACCCACTTGATGTTTTATATCCATCCTTGGTCGCCTCTTTGGCTTCTTTCAATGTTGCATAATTAGTCTGGGAATAACACAGGTGCGCGGAAAGGAAGAACATTGAAAATAATAAAGTGTTTCTCATAGCTTCAAATTGATAGGTTTATTATCAGGATTAAGGTTCAATTCTGCAATGTATGTGTGTATAGCTATTTATTTATCACAGTGGGTAAAATGTTCACTACGCAGTTTCGGGGCGTACTACTGTAGTAAGTTCGTTCACATTCCCGTTACCACCAAAATCATGTGAGTATGAAACGCAAGAAAGGAAAAAAGAAAGAACATGCCAAAACTACTTTTCTAGGAACCAAGAGTCTAACGCTCCTAAGATTAAATGCGCTTTTCACTGCATCTCTGCCTTCACAGGTTCATAATCCTCATTTTTAGATTTAAATTCAGTGTAGTCATCCAGCATCGCTAACACAAGTGATGTCTCCGGATTCTTTTTTTAACAGTAAGATCATGTGATTCAGGGTAAATTTGGGCCAACGTATATTTCATATTCAGGAATTTATGCGTGGCCCCTATACGGCCCCCGCTAGGTTCTGAAAACAACAAAACCCGCTGTGCTAGCGGGTTTTGAATTTCTTGTGCGGAAGAGGAGATTCGAACTCCCAAGCCCTTTCAGGCACTACCACCTCAAAGTAGCGCGTCTACCAATTTCGCCACCTCCGCAGCGTTATAAGGTGTGCAAAAATAAAGCCTTTTTAAATATAAGCAAATATATTTTCACTTTCGGAGCCAAATACGGAAGGTTGTACCCTTATTTACCTCTGACCACTTCACGGATAAACGGCCTTTGTGATAGTCCTGTATGATGCGCTTGGCAAGGGATAAGCCCAAACCCCAGCCTCTCTTTTTTGTGCTGAATCCGGGGTGGAAAATTTTATCGTGAAATGCTTTTGGAATACCTTTTCCTGTATCCGTTACATCTACTGTTATATGTGCAGGATGATTTTCTATCACTACTGTAATGCTTCCTTTTCCTTCCATGGCATCCAGTGCATTCTTCAATAAGTTCTCTACTACCCAGTCGAACAAGGGGGGGGAGATCATGGCGCTTACCTCCTGTTCTGCTGATTGCAGGGAGAGGGTTACTTTTTGCGGTGCTCTTTTCCGGATATAGGCCACCATATTGTCTATCTGGGCTACGATGTTGCATTCTTCCAGGTTAGGCACACTGCCTATTTTTGAGAACCTGTCAGATATCAGCTTTAGCCTGTTTACATCTTTGGCCAGTTCGTTGGCCAGGGGCGCGTTCTCTTCTTTTTCCTTTAAGATCTCCAGCCAGGCCTCCATGGAGGAAAGCGGGGTACCTAACTGATGGGCTGTTTCTTTCGCCATACCTACCCATACCAGGTTTTGGGTGGCCCGGTTGGTAGAGGATAACGCAAATAATACGATGCCGATGAACAAAGCCACTACCAGTAACTGGATGTAGGGATAGTAACGTATCTGTTTGAGGATCAGGGAATCCCCGTAATAAATATAGCTGTTGGAATGGACATCTATGGCCATGATAAAAGGCGGATGCTGTTTTTTGAAGGAGGCCAGCTGTTCATCCAGGTAACCGGACTGCCCTACGAATTTGGAGGAATCAAAATTCCGGTGATCGATGATCTTGCCATGATCATCTGTAAGGATCATGGGGATGGTGGTATTGGTGGTGATGATCTCCCCTACCAGGTTCAGATTGGCATCCGGAGAAGCCTGTAATAGTTCCCGGTAGGCTTCTACCCAGGTGGCTACTTTCTTTGTTTCTTCCTGCTGAATCTTTTCTGTGAGGTTATTGACGAACCAGATAGTGGTCACAATAATGACCACAGCCACCGAAATCAACGTAAACTTCCAACCTATATACTGTTTAAACATCTGTTTGTTTAAGTAAAGCCACAATCATCTGACTGTTAACTATCAACTAAATTAATAATATTCGGAGGTTATGTTGCATATTTGCAACTGCTAAAAATTATTTCGTCACGAATTAAACGGATCTCTTTTGCAGGTATTGCCCTCGGTAGCTGTGGTTATATTAAACTGGAATGGAAAAGCTTTCCTGGAACGCTTCCTCCCTTCTGTTTGTGCATCCCAATACGGCAACCTTGAGATCTATGTGGCGGACAATGCTTCTACTGATGACAGCCTCGCTTTTGTACAATCTGGTTTCCCGCAAGTTAAGATCATTCGCAATGCCAGCAATGCCGGTTTTGCAGGAGGATATAATGAGGCGCTGAAACATGTGCAGGCTGATATTTTTGTACTCCTGAACCAGGATGTGGAAGTAGAGCCGGACTGGATCAACCCGGTGATAGCACAAATGCAGCAGGATCCTCTTATTGCTGCCTGCCAACCCAAATTAAGGGGTTACCAGGACCGGGAAGATTTCGAATATGCCGGCGCGGCTGGTGGATGGATGGACATCCTGGGCTACACTTTCTGCCGTGGCAGGATCCTTTACACGATTGAAACGGATAACGGTCAATATGATGACCCGCAGGATATTTTCTGGGCAACGGGAGCAGCGCTCTTCATCCGCTCCAAAAGTTTCTTTGAGGTAGGTGGTTTTGATCCTTATTTCTTTGCGCATATGGAAGAGGTAGACCTTTGCTGGCGATTACAGCGGGCGGGTTACCGGATCACTTACTGTCCGCAGTCCGTGGTGTACCATGTGGGAGGAGGCAGTTTGCCACAGGGCAATCCCCGTAAATTATACCTCAACTTCCGCAATAATCTGATCATGCTCTGCAAGAACCTTCATTTCAAGGAGCAATGGATCATTCTTTCCCAAAGGCACTTTTTAGACCTCCTGGCTGCCTTTAAAAGTCTTGTTTCCGGCAAACCGAGGGACATGGTGGCCATTTTCCGTGCTTACCGGGATTACTACCGCTGGCGCCGTACAGAAGAGAAAAAACACCAGGATACATTACCCCGTAAAAGGCTGTACGATCTGAAAGGTGTTTTTCATGGTATCATGATCTGGCGTTATTACTTCCTCAACCAGCAAAAATTCAACGAGCTTACCCGCTTAAAAAAGTGATTTTTATCAGTAAGTGATTATATACCCCTTATCCAGCCTGATTCTCAGCGATCAACAATTATAGATTTTATGGGGATGTTTGGACATTGTGGATTTACTTTGTAAGTTTGTGATACGAAAAAATTCTATATGGAGCATACAGTTGAAAATACGAATGATTTTACCCGTGACTGGGTGTCTTCCTCCCGTTTCCTGTTTTATGTAAAAATTGCCTGTTTACTGGCTTTTCTGATCGGTGGTTCTTATAAGCTGTGGGAACGTCGTTACAAGGGGAAACCTAAGGTGCAGGTGAATGAGAGTTCCTTGTACGAACCGAAGTATAAATAATCTTTTAGAACGATATTTCCGGAAGCCGCGCTCTTTGAGTGCGGCTTTTTTATGTCTTTAAGAGAAGGAAAGAGCATATGTAGAGCTTTGCATACCCTATCTTGAGCCTATGTCAAGCCTATCTGAGGTATAGGAATGCCCTTAGATAGGAAAAGCCCGGTTGAATGAATCAACCAGGCTTTTTGTTTTTGAGCGGAAGACCGGGCTCGAACCGGCCACCCCGACCTTGGCAAGGTCGTGCTCTACCAAATGAGCTACTTCCGCGCTTTCCCGTTTTGGGATTGCAAAAATAGGAAACAGATTGAAATCAGCAAATATTTTTCCGAATTTATAAAAGAAAAAATCGAGCCAATAAAAGATGACTCAGATAATCACTTCTGCAGAAACGAAATAATGATCGCTGGGATAACGGTTGTTCATGTTATCCCTGATGATATTTGCAGTTAGTGGTTTCACCGGTCCCCGGAAAAATATAAAGTCTATCTTTTTGCCTGTAGCTTTTTTGGTATAGCTCTCTCCCTGGAATTCGTGTACAGTATATCCCGGTTCTGCTTCTCCATGGATCATGGTATAGGTATCTTTCCAATCACCTGTTTTAATGAGTTCGTATACAGGGTTCGTCGCATTGGCATTCAGATCTCCTGAAAGGATCTGAGGATAATCTGCAGCGTACTGTTTTCCTTCTTCTATTACGATTTTGATCTGACCTTCTTTTGCGGGCTGACTTTTGTGATCCAGGTGGAGGTTCACTACGCGGAAATCTTTTCCGGTGCGTTTATCTTTCAGTCTTACCCAGTTTGCATTCCTTGCTCTTGCGGAATCCCAGGATAAGCTGCCAGCTATCAATGGGGTTTCTGATAACCAGTATCCTCCGGCAGATAATAGTTCATATCTTTTTGTGGAGAAGAAGATCGGGTTCTTGGCAATGCCGTGATAACCTTCTTTGAATGCATCCATTTCCGGGCCTTCAAATCCAAAAGAGAAATAATCGGGAAATGCTTTTTTGAGATCTTCATTCTGGCTTCTCAGTACTTCCTGCATGCAGATAATATCCGGCTTTTGTTTTCGCATCACTGCTACACAGACATCCTTTCGGCCTTTCCATCCAAATCCTGCCTGTTCATCTTCGGGTAAGTCTACACGGATATTACAGGTGAGTATTTTATGAGATGAGGGAGCAGCTGCCTTTACCACATTTGGTAGTAAAGGTGCTGCTGCAGTTATTCCCATTCCTTTTATAAAATTCCTTCTTGATAACATGTTTAATTTTTTGCATTCAGGTAAGCGCCTTTTTCCCGTAATTCAGCCTGCAACGCAGCCACGTTTACCTGAGAGGGTAAAATATTTTTCCTGATCGCCATCTTTGCAGCTCTGCCTGCAGCTTCTCCCATGGCCATACATGGTGCCATCACTCTTATGGCAGACATGGCCTCGTGTGTGGTGGAAATACATCTTCCGGCTACGATCAGGTTTTCTATCTTTTCCGGGATCAGTGAACGATAAGGGATATCGTAACAATCACCACACCACTCTAAAGTACAGCCACCGCCTTGCGGATGATGCAGGTCCAAAGGATAACTGGCTACTGCGATGGCATCATCAAAACGTGCACAGCCTAATACATCCTGTGCTGTCATTACATACTTTCCTACTATCCTGCGTGTTTCGCGGATACCAATGAAAGGTGCCATCTTGGTGAAATAAGCATTTTCAAACCCGGGTACGTATTCTATCAGGTATCTCTGAATATCAGTGATCTGCCTTCTGCCTTCCATTTCTCCGAAAGAAAGACTGGCAGGATCTGTACCGTCTACACCATTTACGCGTGTCATATTCACCCACACTTCTCCTTCCCGGAGACCTGTTATTACGATAGTGCGCTCTGTGGGTAAGGACAGTCCATCGTTCTGTGCTTTCTGAATTAATGACCGCAGGCCTACTACAATGAATTGGTTGTTTTGTCCAAAATATTCATTGGGGATAAAATCAGTGAGGTATGTTCTGGGTTCTTCTGAAATGCTTAAGCGTAATTTTTCTGTGTCTACGCCACCGAGACAGAACATTAATGTGGGAGGTTGTACGCCGCCCTGTTCATTTCCCTGTTCGCATACTACTCCTGATCTGAAAGCTACGTCTGCATCTCCTGTGCAATCTATAATGGTTTTGGCGAGGATCACTTCCCTGCCTGATTTACTTTCTATGATCACACCTTTCAGATGATTGCCTTCCATGATCACACCGGCGAAGAACACGTACAGTAATACATTTACGCCAGCGTCTGCGAGCATTTGCAGGCCTACTGTTTTCACGGCTTCCGGTTCTACCAGTGTAAGGCTCATGTGCAGCGGGCAGGGCCTGTGTTCGCTGGCGGCATTCTTTTCCTTCAATTTGTCAATGAACTTTTGCGGAATGCCTTTGATGATCTGGTTTCCTTTCTGTCCTAAAAAACCAAGTATAGGTAAACCGATGGTCATGTTTCCGCCAACAAAACTTCTGCTGTCTATCAGCGTTACGCTCAATCCATCTTCTGCGGCTGCCTGTGCAGCAATAATACCGGAGGGTCCTCCACCTACTACTAATACGTCTACCTTCAAACGTACGGGCAAACTTCTTGCCGGTTCTGTGATCATTGTTTTATTTTCCATACTATGCTATTTTAGGTTTCTCTTGTTTTACCATTGTCCAAAGAATGAGTACGGCTATGGGATGTAAGAAAGCCATCGCGATGAAGATCTTTTCTGTTCCTATTGTTCCCATGAACTGGCCGGTGAAATAATTAAACAGTACTGCGCCTAATGCACCAAACCCTCCTGCAATGCCTAATACGCTGGCTACATTCTTTACAGGGAACGCTTCTGCAATTACAACGCTGATCGTAAATAACCAGCTCAGGCAGGCTACTGCTACTATGCTGAAGATCGCTAATGTGGCAAAGGGATGTGTGAGGTAAGGTGTTAAGATGCAAAGTGGTGCTACAGCTGCAACGGTCGTTAACATGATCCTTCGTGCTTTTAATGGTGCTTTCCCTTTTCTTACCATCCAGTCGCTCCATACAGAAGTGCCAATGGCGCCGAGGTCTGCTACTAAAAATGGTATCCATCCAAACATGCCCATCTGTACTAAAGACAAACCTGACTCTTCCTGTAAGTATCCCGGTAGCCAGAAAAGGCAGAAATACCAAACGGGATCACTTACCAGGCGGATCAATAAGATGCCCCATAAACTTTTCCTGGTCCATAACTGCCGCCAGGTGAAAGCTGTTTCTGTGATCTCTACTGATTCTGCTACAATGCTTGGTGGTGGTGCTCTGTAAATGGTGATCCACAATAATGCGATGATCAAACCTGTTATGCCTGCTACGATAAAAACCATCTGCCAGTTATAGGTAATGGCCAGCCAGGCTACTAAGGGCGGTGCGATGATGGCTCCTATGGAGCTTCCGGCTACACATAAACTATTGGCAGTGGCTCTTAGTTTACCAGGGAACCAAACGGTGATGACCTTTAATTGTGCGGGGAAATTGGTTGGTTCTGCCATGCCTAATAAGCCGCGGAAAAAAGTGAACTGGCCGAATGTTTTAGAAATGCCGCCGCCGATGCAGGCTACTGACCATCCTATGATGCCGGCGAACATTACTTTTTTTGCGCCAAATTTATCTACCAGCCAGCCTGATACGGGATACATGATGGCATAACAGACTGTAAATATATTCAGGATCAGGGCATACCCGTCATCGCCTAAATTGTATTCGTCCTTAATGATCGGTTTAAGGATAGACACGATCTGTCGATCGAAATAATTGAATACGATAGCTAAGAATATAATAAAAATTATAAACCAGCGTCTTTTTCGTGGAACTAAGGTCATAACGCAGCCTTTGTTTAATCTTGCTTTAATAGGCCTTAAATGACCAAATTAAACAATATAAAAGCAAAATAAAACTAATTTAAATGTTTTTAAATAAAATTATAGCCTATTAAGGAGTTTGCCGCGCAGCAAAGGGCGGAGTTTTTTTTCTTTTTTAGGAAGGGGTGCTTTAGGGCTGAGTTTTCCCCTTTTTTCAGCTTTGGGTAAGAGAAGAATTGTATCATTGTGAATTATTCCGCCGGACACGATTTACCATATCATGAGAAAAAGCATAGTCTATGGTGCCCTGTTTTTGATGGCCTGCGGTCAACGCACACAACAACAGGCGCAAACACAACAAACATCACAATCGGATAAGAAAGAGACGATCACCCGTCCGGATAATTTCGGGGCAGATGTGGCATTCCTGAAAGAACATGTGGAAACGTTGGTATTAACCGATAGTACCAGCAAAGCAGCTATTGCTATTGTGCCTGCCTGGCAGGGAAGGGTAATGACGAGTACAGCTACGGGGAATGACGGGAGAAGTCTTGGTTGGGTGAATCATGATCTCATTGCTGCGAAGAAAACACAACCGCATATAAATGCATATGGCGGGGAAGACCGCTTCTGGCTTGGGCCGGAAGGTAGTCAGAATAGTTTTTATTTTGCACCGGGGGATCCATTTGATTTAGCACACTGGCAGGTACCTGCTGTACTGGATACAGAACCATTTAAGGTGGTAGCTAAATCAAAAGGTGCTGTTACATTTGAGCGGGATATGCAGCTCACCAATTATAAAGGCCATGTTTTCGATATAAAAGCTACACGTACTATTACACTGATCGCACGCAGGGATGTGAGGAATTATATTGGCGTTGATCTTCATAAAAGCGTGCAGGCCGTGGCTTTTCATTCTGCCAATAGCATCAGTAACACCGGGCAGCATAAATGGGATACTGCTTATGGCATGCCATCCATCTGGATACTGGGCATGTTCACAGCAGCTGAAAAAAATACAGTGATCGTGCCTACCCGCAATGGTGGCGCTGTGAATGATAAGTATTTCGGGAAAGTACCGGAAGAACGTTTACGGACAAACGAAAAGATCGTTTACTTTAAAGCAGATGGAAAATACCGCAGTAAAATTGGGTTGCAGCAGCATGCTTCTTATAATTACCTGGGGAGTTATGATGTGGAACATAAGCTGCTGACCATTGTACAATTCACACTACCTACTACTACGCAAAGATATGTAAATGCAGCCTGGGGAATTCAGTCGTTTCCTTTCAACGGGGATGCCATCAATGCTTATAACGATGGACCACCTGCTGAAGGAGCGCCACAGCTCGGTAATTTCTATGAACTGGAAAGTTCCTCTCCTGCTGCTGCTTTAAAACCCGGCGGCAGCATGGAACATTATCACCGCACGATTCATCTCAGCGGTGATGATAAACACCTTGATCCTATTGTGAAAAAAGTATTCGGGGTTTCTTTAGCGGAGATCAAAAAAGCACTATAAACTTTTTATTTCGAGGTTGTAGATATCCTTTAAACGCAGCAGGGTAAGGTCCCGGCTGGACTTGGGTATACCGATCTCCATTTCGCAAAAGAGCTGGATCTCCTGTTTCAATACTGTGCAGTTATTCTGCTTTACTACCATCATCACATCATTCAGAATGGTGTAATCAAACACCAGCCGGTATTTTGCTTCCACATTCTTTTGTACGGATGGAATAAGCTGCAGCACCATGGCGCAGGACATTTTGTAAGCATTGATCAGGCCGGGTACGCCGAGTAATGTTCCGCCAAAATAACGAACTACTACTACCAGTGCATCCGTCAGTTGTTTACTGTCTATCTGCCCCAGGATGGGTTTCCCGGCAGAGCCTGATGGCTCACCATCGTCTACTGCACGGAATTGCAGGCCATCTGTTCCTAAGCGATAGGCATAACAATGATGGGTGGCTTTGGGATGTTCTTTTTTCACTTCCTGCAGGCACTCTTTTACCTGGTCTGTGGTTTTAACGGGGTAGGCATATGCCAGGAATTTACTCCCTTTGTCCTTGAATTCCGCTACTGCTGTTTTCTCTATTGTATAATAAACTTCCATTTTTTAAGTTGATGAAGTATATACGGAGATCAGATCTCCCTGTACTTCCAGTTCTTCCTGCAATGATGCATTTTGCAAAACGGGTGCCTGCAAACCTCCGCCCAGCGTGTGCTGGCCGGTGATCACACGCGCTTCGTCCCATACACCTCCTGCTATGAATTGTTGTAATAAATGCGCTCCTCCTTCCACGATCACACTTTGGATATTATCTGCGTGCAGGCGGGTAAGGAGTTGCGGAATGATATCCTGGCTGAAATCAAATTTGTCTTCTGACACAAAAATAGTGGGCGCCTCTGCGTTATGCAACTGATAATGTGCCGGTATTTGTAGTGTTCTGTCTACAACGATCCGTAATGGCTGTTTTCCGGGCCAGAGGCGTGCTGTTAATTTTGGATTGTCCTTTAATGCAGTATTCGTTCCTACCAAAATGGCCATTTCCCTGGTGCGCCATTGATGTACCAGTCGATCTGTATAACTATTGGAGATCCTCACTGGCTGGCCATCCGGAGGGGCGATAAAACCATCGGCGGATTGCGCCCATTTCAAAATGATGTAAGGCCTTTTCTTTTCGTGGAAGGTGAAAAAGCGGCGGTTCACTGCTCTGCAGGCTTCTTCCAGTACACCGGTCATCACTTCGATCCCTGCATCTTTCATTTTTTGAATTCCTCTGCCGGCTACTGCTGAAAAGGTATCCACACAACCGACCACCACTTTCGGGATTTTGTGTTGTATGATCAGATCTGCGCAGGGAGGGGTTTTGCCATGATGCGCGCAGGGTTCCAGGCTTACATACATAGTAGATACGGGGATCAGGGATTGCAATGTATCCGGTACACTATCTATGCAATTCACTTCTGCATGGGCCTGGCCATATACCCGGTGAAATCCTTCGCCAATTATCTTTCCTTCATGCACAAGTACAGCACCCACCATTGGATTGGGCGCCACGGCTCCCATACCTGTTTGTGACAGGCTAATACAACGTTGTATAAAAAATTCGTGCGAAATACTTACCATGAATGAATTTGAAATAATATGTTTGCAAAAATATCGTTTCAGCGGCTATTTTCCGCTGTTATCTAAAGATCATGACGATTCAAACTGCATTTGCCGGATTAGTGGCAGCGATTACACCATTGTACGATAACCGGGAAGCCGCCAACATAGC
Source organism: Chitinophaga sp. SYP-B3965 (assembly GCF_009647655.1). Lineage (GTDB taxonomy): Bacteria > Bacteroidota > Bacteroidia > Chitinophagales > Chitinophagaceae > Chitinophaga. The sequence continues at coordinate 3,127,852 of NZ_WJFD01000001.1, forward strand.
GCATCTCGTGATGGAACACCTTACCGGATTAGGAAAACTGGACCGTGTTTTCCATAAAGACAGCGACCTTTCTGAACCCCAGGAAGTTCAATATCAGCAGGCGCTGGCCGCTTTGCTGGAACACCGGCCTGTGCAACATATTACCGGCAAAAGCTGGTTCTATGGCATGGAACTGGTGGTGAACGAGCAGGTTTTGATCCCCCGCCCGGAAACGGAAGAATTAGTGGAATGGATCCTGCTGGACCATCCTGCACAGCCTGCCTGGCGGTTGCTGGATATTGGTACCGGCAGCGGTTGCATCCCCATTGCCCTGAAAAAACAATGGCCTGCAGCGGATATCTGGGCCATGGATGTGAGCCCCAGTGCACTGGCGATTGCTACTAAAAATGCAGGATTACAACATACGCCTATCCGTTTTATTCCGCAGGATGTACTTTCCCCTGATACATCAAAAGTCCTGCCTTCTTTAAATATAATCGTCAGTAATCCTCCTTATATCCGGGAATCTGAGCGTTCCGGCATGCAGGAGCAGGTGGAAGCTTTTGAGCCTTCTATTGCTTTATTTGTGCCGGATAATGATCCTTTGCTTTTTTACAGGAGGATAGCGGGGCTGGCAAAGGAGAAACTGGAACCGGGGGGGAAGTTATATTTTGAGATCAATGAGGCGTTAGGGAAAGAGGTGGTGGAAATGTTGGAGGGAGAAGGTTTTAAGGAGGCAAAACTGAAGCAGGATATGTTTGGGAAGGACAGGATGGTGCGGGCGGTGAAGAAATAGCAGGGCATTCCCTTAAAAAAATAACTGCACTCCTTTTGAGAATGCAGTTACCTATGAATACTTAAACGGTTTATTTCTTATTTGCTGCCGCACTTTGCGGGTTGGCTGTTCCCAATACAGTTTTAGCCCCTAATTCCCTCGCAATCTGCATCACACTCACTACCACCCCGATGGGTACTGTTTCTTCCGCATTGATCACAATCGTATTATCTACTTCGTTGGCAGGTAACTTGGGGATCAGTTTTTCGCGTAGTTCTTCAAAATTCACTTTATTGGTGCCCACAAAAAACTGCTGATGCGCATCGATGCTCACCACTACAGTCTGCTTTGCTTTGGTATTACTTTTAGCCTTCGGCAACATCAGTTTAATAACGTTGGGATTGGCCAGTGATGACACGATCAGAAAGAACAACAGGAGGATGAACAGGATATCGTTCAACGCTCCGCTGTGTAGTTCTGCCGCTCCTTTTTTACGCCTCCGCAAATTCATATATCGTAATTTATTTCGTCGGTGTTTGCATTAGATCAATGAACTCGCCGGTAGTGGCTTCCATTTTATTGATCACTTTATCGATCTGCGCATTCAGGTAGCTGTAACCAATATAAGCCACCAGTCCGATGATAAGACCTGCGGCAGAAGTCACCATTTTCACATAGATACCGCCGGCGATCGTGCTGAGGGTGATATCTGAAGTCTGGGAGATGTTGAAGAAGGTCTGGATCATCCCCGCAATGGTACCAAGGAAACCGAACATCGGGGCAATACCTGCCACTATGGCCAGGATCACCAGGTTCTTTTCCATTTTATATATTTCCAGCTTACCCACATTCTCCATTGATTTCTCAATATTGTCGATGGGTTTGCCTATGCGCTGGATACCTTTATCGATCATCCGGGCAATAGGGCTGTTGGTGTTCTTGGATAAAGAACGGGCGGCATTGATATTATCAGAGGTGATGTGATCACGGATCATCGGCATAAAGTTATCTTCTAACTTCCCTGCTTTCTGAATGGTGATAAATCTTTCAACAAATACATATACCGCAATTACGGAAAGGATACCCAAAGGGATCATCAAGGGCCCACCTTTCACGATCATATCCCATAACTTGATCTCCTGGGCTGTGGCAGTTACTGCATTTACACCTGCGGAAACGGTATCCGCTTTAGGGAGTAAAAGAGAATCCTGCATAAACGTAACGAGTCCTAGCAACATGAATTTAATTTTAACATTCGAGTTCTATAAGGGGTTAAAGTAATAATAAAAACGGATTTAGACCGAATTTATTATCAACTCCGCTCTTCCCAGACCTGTACAAGTTCAATGATAGTGTTCACGGCTTTCTGCATATCCTGCACGCTTACATACTCCTGCTTGCTGTGCAGTGCCATTTCTCCGGTAAAAATATTAGGACATGGCAGACCCATAAATGATAAGCGGGAACCGTCCGTACCACCACGGATACTCATTCTTTCCAGTTTGATGCCGGCACGTCTGATCGCTTCCTCTGCATTGGCCACTACCTGCGGATGCTGATCCAGTACCTCTTTCATATTGCGGTATTGTTCTGTGACCTTCATGATGGCAGTAGCACCGGGATGTCTGGCCACGGTGGTTTCCATGATCTTACGCAGGTAAAATTCATGGCCTTCCAGCTCAGCTGCAGTAAAATCGCGGATGATGAATTCTATCTCTGCTTTTTCCACCATACCTTCTATCCTTACAGGGTGAATAAAGCCCTGGCGGTCTTCTGTAGTTTCAGGCGAAAGGATATCCTTTGGCAATGCGTTCACTATTTCTGCTGCCACTTTGATGGCACTCACCAGTTTGCCTTTTGCTGTGCCGGGATGTACACTCACACCCTGGATGCTGATCTTCACACCATCTGCTGCAAAAGTTTCATCTTCCAGCGATCCCAGTTCTCCCCCATCCATGGTATAACCAAACTGTGCACCCAGCTGCTCCATGTTCACATGCTGCACACCACGGCCCACTTCTTCATCAGGTGTGAAGAGGATGCGGATCTTTCCATGTTTTATTTCAGGGTGTTGTATCAGATACAACGCAGCATCCATGATCTCTGCCACACCGGCTTTATTATCCGCGCCCAGCAAGGTATTACCGCTGGCCGTGATAATATCGTCTCCTATTTTTCCTTTGAGATAAGGATGATCTTTTGTGCGGATCACCTGTGTTTTATCATCCGGCAGGATAATATCTTCTCCATTGTAAGCCTTATGCACAATGGGTTTCACATTAGTACCACTACAATCGGGCGCGGTATCCATATGTGCGCAAAGACAGATCACGGGTACCTCTTTTGCAGAGGTAGCAGGGATCGTTGCATATACATATCCGAATTCGTCCGTTACCACATCTGTAATACCTATCTCCTGCAATTCCTTTACCAGCAGCATTGCCAGGTCTTTCTGTTTGGCAGTGGAAGGAAAAGTAGTACTGCCTGGATCTGACTGCGTATCTATTTGCGCATAACGCAGGAAACGTTCTGTTACTGAATAAGCGTAATTTTTATCCATGGGGCAAACCTATTAAAAAAGGCTGTCTTGCGGACAGCCTTTCTCTATATTTCACAAAAATTTCTATATTAAACGATCTCTACCAGTTCAATATCGAAAATCAATGGTTCACCAGCCAGGGGATGGTTAGCATCCAGGGTGATGAACTCAGCGCCAATAGCAGCCACTTTCACAGGGAACACCTGGCCTTGTGGATTGCTCATTTGCAATTCCATGCCTACTTCAGGATTCAAATCAGCAGGAATATTAGCCTTTGGAAAGTCCATGACCAACTCATCGCTTTTAGGGCCATATGCTTCTTCTACTGGGATGTTCAGGGTTCTTTTTTCCCCCACCGTCATATCCAAAACTCCGTTATCGAAACCTTTGATCACAGAACCGGTTCCAACCTTGAATTCCAAGGGGTCTCTTCCTTCGGATGAGTCAAAGGTGTTACCATTGTTTAAACGGCCGTGATAGTGCACCCGTACGGTATCACCGGTCTTTACTTGTTGCATATAAATGATTTAAAATGAGACAATAGGTTGTGAAGGTACAGATTTTGTTTTTGATTTCTGGCGGGCGGAGGGGAATTTGTCGCTACTGTTGCTATGTGAATAATGTAGATATATTGGTTTTTGATATATAAGAATGGGGGATTTTCTAATACATTTGCATCCATGAGGATAATTTTCATGGGTACGCCCGAGTTTGCTGTAGCTTCTTTAGATGCGCTCGTTCAGAATGGCTACAATGTGGTGGCAGTGATCACAGCGCCTGATAAACCTGCCGGCAGGGGTTTGCAGTTGCAGCAGAGTGAAGTGAAGCAATATGCGCTTCGTCATAACATTCCTGTGTTGCAGCCGGAGAAGTTGAAGAACCCTGATTTCATTGAAGAATTACGTTCCTATAAAGCAGATCTGCAGGTGGTGGTGGCTTTTCGCATGCTGCCTGAAATTGTGTGGGATATGCCGCCGTTGGGGACTATCAATGTACATGCTTCTCTTCTGCCGCAATATCGTGGGGCAGCGCCGATCAACTGGGCTGTTATTAACGGGGAGTCTGTTTCGGGTGTTACTACTTTCAAATTACAACATGCTATTGATACGGGGAATATCCTTTTTTCTGTGGAAGTGCCTATTCGGGAAGATGAAACTGCGGGGGAATTGTATGCTTCTTTGATGGCTGCGGGGGCTGGGGTTTTGTTGAAAACAGTGGCGGCTTTGAAAGATGGGAATGCGCCGGAGATGGTGCAGAATAATATTCCTTCGGATGAGTTAAAACATGCGCCGAAGATCTTCAAGGAAGATTGTAAGATCAACTGGTCAGATAGTGTTGATCATATTTATAACCTTATTCGTGGGCTGAGTCCTTATCCTACGGCATTTACGTTGTTAGGGGATAAAACGTTGAAGATCTTTAAAGCGGTGAAGGAATCTGTTTCGCATTCGGAGGTGTTGGGGTCTGTGCATACGGATCAGAAGACTTTTCTCAAGTTTGCTGCGGATGGGGGGTATATTAATTTGGTGGAATTGCAGTTGGAGGGGAAGAAGAAGATGGGGGTTGAGGAGTTTTTGAGGGGGTATAGGTTTTAGAGTAGAGGGTTTGCCGCGCAGCAAAGGGCGGTTTTCTTTCTTCTTTTTTGACGGGGGCTTTTCTTTTGAGGGATGTATTTTTTCTTTCTGGAAAGGCTTTCTTTTAGGTATGATTAAGGATTCTTGTAAAGGGCAGATTTTTTCTCTTTAAAATAAAAAAAACGGTCAGGATGTTCCATCCTGACCGTTTTTTTATAAGGTGCTGTGGTGTTTTATTTTTCGTCGTAACTGAGTTCACAATAGAAACGCGTTTCATTGATCCCTAGTGCATCCTGGGCCGCATCGCTGAGTTTGATGATCAGGTTTGCATTTGCTTTTAGTTGCGGGATGGCATCCAGTACTTTTGCGTAGATGGATTTGCCGGTGAGCGGGTTGGTAACTTTTACGATCGTGCCGCGGGGGGCTGTATTGTGCAGGGCGTAATATTTGCCTGAACCTACTACTGCGTTGCTTCTGAACCAGGTGCCGGGGCCTTTTTCGCCTACTACATTTCTGCCGTTATTGGTTTGTTGCTGGTATTGCTGCTCAAATCCTCCGTCTGGCACATTGGGTGTGCGGCCGAGGCTGGTAGAAGGTTTGGTATCTGGCTGCTCTTGTTTGGTTTCAGGTTCTGCTCCCTGTGATTTTGTTACCGCGACAGGCTTTTCATCCACAACTTCCTGTTTTTCCTGTTTCACAACTGCGGGCGGATCTTGCTTTACAACTGGCGGTGGGTCCTGTTTTGCTACTGGTGGCGGATCTTGTTTGGGAGCCTCTTGTTTTGCTACTACGGGAGCCGCTGGTGCAGCAACCGGCAAAACAATAGAATGCCCGCTTCCTTTCACAAAACCTACGATCAGGTAGGCATCTTTCTTCACACCGTCTCCTGTAAAATTATTCCACTGGCGCACGTTGTCCAGGGGCACTTTATCAAACCGCAAAGAGATCCTGTACAAAGTTTCCTTGTCTGTAACCTGGTGATATACCGGCCGGGAACCTTCCCCGGTGTGGGCTTCCTTCGATTGAATGAAGTTACTTTTGCTCAAAGGGATCGTGATACCTTTCCCTAAACTAAGCCCCTGGTCCATTTGCATTTTATTCTTCGCCGCAATGTCCTTTGGACTTAAACCGTACGCACGACCGAGACTGTACCAGGTTTCCCCTTTCTTCACTGTATGTGTCAAATACAGATCGGGTGCGCTGCCCTGTGCAACAAGCGTATCCTGTGCGGCTACTCCTATCGTACTGACCATGAAAACACCTATCAAAACTGACTTTAACATAATATCTAATACTTTAAGGGAACGAATATATGTGTTAAAAACGAATTAATGTTTATTGGAAAACGACAAAAAGCGGCTTTTGTTGTTATCCCGCAACCGTTGCCGATCCTATTTCTCCACATATGGCCTCTTACGTTTTCCACATTGGAATACGCAGGCCTGCTTCCGCAAAATAATAAGAGATAAGGATTTAACTTTATACGATCTTTACTTCGGCCACCAGCTGCTGGAGCACAGCTTTTGCATCACCGAAAAGCATGGAGGTTTTAGGTTGGAAAAAGAGGTCGTTCTCAATACCGGCGTATCCTGGTTTCATACTGCGTTTATTCACGATCACCATCTTGGCATTTTCTACTTCCAGTATGGGCATACCGTAAATTGGACTGTCCGGATCATTTTTGGCGGCAGGGTTCACTACATCGTTGGCACCCAATACCAGTACGGCATCTGTTGTATTCATTTCTCCGTTGGCCTGTTCCATTTCCTCCAATTTCTCATACGGTACATCTGCTTCTGCCAGCAAAACGTTCATATGACCAGGCATACGGCCTGCTACGGGATGAATAGCATAACTTACTTGCACTCCTTTTTCCTCCAGTAATTTTTCAAGTTCATGGCAAACGTGCTGTGCTTGTGCTACAGCCAGACCATAACCGGGAACGATCATTACTTTATTGGCGTAACGCAATACCACTGCGGCATCTGAGATACTGATCTCTTTGTAACTGCCCGTTTGTTCTTTCGCGGCACCACCTGTTTTAGGTCCTCCGAAAGAGCCGATGAGTACATTTTTCAATGAACGGTTCATGGCTTTACACATGAGGATGGTGAGGATGGTACCTGCGGAACCAACCAGGATACCTCCAGTGAGCATGACTGGATTGTTATATAAGAAACCGCCACAAGCTGCTGCCACGCCGGTAAAGGAGTTCAGTAAGGAGATCACTACCGGCATATCTGCTCCGCCGATAGGCATTACAAATAATACGCCATAGGCGATGGATAATGCGAGAATGATGTAAAAGGAAATAGAGATCTGTGGCAAAACATGATAGCTGCCTTCTTCCATTACATAACTGTTATTGATCACTGCCACCAGGTATCCTGCCAGGATCACAATAATACCCAGCATGGTAAGGTTCACAATATGCTGTCCTTTAAAAGCAAAGTCTTTTACTTTTCCATTTAATTTGCCCCATGCAATTACACTACCTGCAAATGAAACTGTTCCGATGATAAGTCCTAAGAGTATGATCAGCAGTTTTCCGCCTACATGCACATCTACACCTCCCGAAACCATATTGATCAGATCCGTTAATGCAGCATTTAAATTTCCGTTGCTTATGCTCAATGACACAGGCGTATGCGCTAAATGATTGAACTCCACAATAGAGATCAGCATCGCACAGGCTCCCCCCATTCCATTGAACATACTCACCATCTCCGGCATCGCCGTCATTTTCACTTTTCTTGCCGCAATCACACCTACCACTGTTCCTATTAATAATCCGCTGAAGATCCAGCCGTAATTATGCAGTTTTTCTCCTCCTTCTTCATACAGGAATATCGTTCCGGCAATCGCCAGGAACATTCCTCCAGCAGCCACCAGGTTGCCTTTGCGCGCGGAGGCAGGATGACTGAGCATTTTCAGGCCAATAATGAATGTAACAGAGCCGATCAGATAAGCGATAGACAAAAGACTTGCTTGCATATAGGGCTATTTACTTTTTCTTCTTTGAAAACATTTCCAGCATTCTGTCCGTCACCACAAAACCACCTACCACATTGAGCGTTCCTAATATCACGGCCAGGAATCCAAGTACCAGTGCGAGATAATTATCTGATTCCGCTTTGCCCATTACAATAATGGCCCCGATGATCACTACACCGTGAATCGCATTTGCACCACTCATCAGCGGCGTATGCAATACAGCAGGAACACGGGAGATCACTTCTATGCCCAGGAATATAGAGAGTATCACGATGTACACCATCTCTATATGCAGTTGTATAAAATCCAGTATTGCGTCCATATATTCAAATCATTTATGCGGTTGCGGGTTGGAGGTTTTTCACGCGTTCATTCACAATCTCACCCTGGTGGGTGATGCAGGTTCCCTGGATCAGATCATCTTTGAAGTTCAGGTCCAGCTGGCCTTCTTTGGTGAGCATGAGTTTCAGGAAGTTCAGCACATTGCGGGCATATAGTTTACTGGCATCTGCCGGAGCAGTACCAGCAAGGTCTGAATTGCCGATCACGGTTACGCCTTTATGCAAAATGGTTTCTCCGTTTTTCGTAACGGCGGTATTACCACCAGTGGCAGCAGCCAGGTCAATGATCACAGAGCCCGTGTGCATACTTTCCACCATCTCTTTGGTGATCAATATTGGTGCGGCTTTACCGGGAATCTGTGCGGTGGAAATAATGATATCTGCTTTCGCGGCGCTTTGCGCTATTTTTTCTACCTGTTTCTGTTTGTATTCTTCTGTTTGCTCCACTGCATAACCGCCTGCTTTAGAAGCATCTGCTGCTCCTTCCACTTCCACGAATTTCGCACCGAGGCTCATCACTTCTTCTTTAACGGCAGGCCTTGTATCAAACACTTCTACAACCGCTCCCAGTCTGCGTGCGGTGGCAATGGCCTGTAATCCGGCCACACCTGCTCCAAGGATCAGGACCTTTGCAGGAGGAATACTTCCTGCAGCCGTCATGAGCATGGGGAAATAACGGCTATAGGTAAATGCCGCCATTATCACGGCTTTGTATCCGGCAATGTTAGCCTGGGAACTCAGTACATCCATACTTTGCGCACGTGTGGTACGGGGGATGGTGTCCAGACTAAAAGTGGTGAGTTGTTTTTCTGCCCATTGCTGCATGAGCTCCTGATTGTAGAGGGGTTGGTACACACCCATCAGGATCTTTCCGGGGGCTAACTGGTTCCATTCTTCGGGGACCAGGGAGCGGATACTGAGCAGCAGATCTGCCTGCTGTAATAATTCCGCGCGGGGTTTGATGACTGCGCCTGCTTCCCGGTAGGCATCATCTGTGTAAAATGCTTTTGCTCCGGCACCTTCTTCTACCCACACCGTTACCTGCTGCTGCACTAATTGTTTTACCACTTCCGGAACCAGCGATACCCTGCTTTCTTCTGCTTTTTCTTTTAGGACGGCCAAGATCATCTGCGATGGTGTTTTTGCTGATGGAATTTAAAGAAAAAAGCGGAGAAAATGGGGTTAAGGATTATGCGTATCGGGGCAAAAAGGGCTGAATCCTACGCCCCTAAAGGATTATAAATTTTTTAAATAAATAAAAAAACCGCCCTGGTATTTATCAGGACGGTCTTTTCATTTACGACATTTCTTCTTTACAAAGCAGTGCCACGGTTTTGACCCATGCAGGATGCGTGTTCATGCAGGGGATCATGGTAAAGCTATCCCCACCGTTGCTGATAAAGGAATGTTTTCCTTCCATGGCAATCTCTTCCAGTGTTTCCAGGCAATCTGACACAAAAGCCGGACACACGATCAGTAATTTCTTTACACCCTGTTTAGGCAACGTTTCAAACAAGCCGGCCGTATAAGGTTTCACCCATTCTTCCCGGCCCAGCCTGGATTGAAAGGAAATGCTCCATTTATGACGGGGAATACCCAGCTTTTCTGTCACCAGATCTGAGGTGATGGTCACCTGGTGGCGGTAACACTGTTTATGTGCAGCAGAATCAACATGGCAGCAATCATTTACTTTATAGCAATGATTACCAGTTACATCTCCCTTTCGTATGTGCCTTTCCGGTAGCCCGTGATAACTGAAGAGGATGTGATCAAAATCCTGCTCAAGATAAGGCCGCATGCTTTCAGCCAGTGCGTCAATATATTCAGGGCGGTTATAGAAGGGTTCCACCACTTTTAACGTAAATGGATATTTCTTTTTCTTATAGATCTCCTTCGCATATTCCACGGCGGTTTCATAACTGCTCATGGCGTAATGCGGATATAAAGGCATGAGTACCACTTCTTTCAGGTGCGGATGCTCTTTCATGAGCTTCTCAAAAGTAGCCAGGGGAGAAGGATTGCCGTAGCGCATGGTGATCTCAACGGGTATCTCCAGATCGTGCTGCAGGGCAGTTTGTAATTGCTTTGTCAGCGCAATGAGCGGAGAACCATCTTCCCGCCACACTTTACTATAAGCTTCTGCACTGTTTGCTGCCCGGTTTGGAACAATGATCCCTCCCACCAGTACTTTACGCAGCAGCCAGGGATAATCGATCACCCGCTTGTCCATCAGGAACTCCAGAAGGTATTTTTTCACATCCGGTACCGCCGTAGAATCAGGCGAACCGAGGTTCATCAGTATAATAGCTGTATCAGATTTCGCGACCATAGACCTAAAAAATTGTTGCAAAAGTAAGGGCTTTTAAGCCTTTATCCTGCTAGTAGTGTCATTAAATTGTTAGAATAAAAACGAATAGCATGTTATGTTTCAGACTGATCCAGATCATTGGAGGAGTGAAATTTCTGTCATTATTTTGTTGCTTATCTCTCTAAACGCTTTCACATGGCAGCTATTATCAAACATGATGAATATCATTTTTTACCGGCACCCGTTAGCATGTTTAGAAATGACACAGTAGTGACAGCCTCCCGTGTGGTTTTGAAGTCTATGCAAGTATTTTTGCAACCGGAAGCTTTTAAGAAACACATGCAGGTCAATCAGCCCAAAGACATATCACATTTTCATATCGTTGGCATCAACTATAAGAAAACCGACGCTGCGATCCGCGGTTTATTCGCTATAAACCAGGATCAATATCAGCAACTTTTACAGACCGCCCAACTGGCCGGTCTGAATGATCTGTTCGTGCTTTCCACCTGCAACAGGACCGAGGTATATGGTTTTGCGCCGGACGTGGAAGTATTAATGAACCTGTTATGCAATGCCGCCCACGGCAATCCCCAGGTATTCAAAGAACTGGCTTATCACAAATCCGGAGAAAGCGCCGTAAGGCATCTTTACCATGTTGGTACCGGCCTTGATTCCCAGATCCTTGGCGACTATGAAATTGTAGGGCAGATCAAGAACGCTGCCAAATTTGCGAAAGGCGCGGGATGCATCGGCACTTTCCTGGAAAGGCTGGTGAACAGTGTGCTGCAGGTATCCAAACTCATTAAGAATGAAACCGGCCTTAGCTCCGGCACTGTATCTGTGGCTTTTGCCGCGGTGCGTATGCTGGAAAGTAAAGTGGCGGACATTAAGGATAAGAAGATCGTTTTACTGGGCGTTGGCAAAATTGGCCGCAATACCTGTAAAAATATCATGGAGTACCTGGGCGCGCGCAACATCACACTCATTAATCGTACTACCGCTGTGGCAGAAGAGTTTGCAGGAACACACGGTCTGCAATATGCGCCTTATGAGGAAATGGACAATGTGCTGAAGGCAGCAGATGTGATCCTTGTAGCTACCAACTCTTCCCAACCCACTATTCTGAAAGCACATCTGGAAGGCACACAACCCAAACTGGTGATTGACCTTTCCATTCCTTTCAACGTAGCGGCAGATGTAAGGGAATTAGCACATGTGGAAGTAGTGAATGTGGATGAACTGAGTAAAGTGCAGGATGAAACCTTACAAAAACGCCTCAACGAAGTTCCCAAAGCCATGAGCATCATTGAAGAGCACATGGAGGAATTCCTCTACTGGTTCAAGATGCGCAAACATGCCGTAGTGCTGAAAGCGGTGAAAGAGAAACTCACGGAGATCCATGCACGGGAAATAAAAGAGCAAAAGAACGGCGCACAATATAACATGGACGATATGGAAGAAGTTTCTTCCCGTATCATTCAGAAAATGATCAATCTTATGGCCGGCAAAGTGCGCAAAGAATCAGAGAAAGGCGATCTCTACATCGCCATGATCAATGATATTTTTGAAGCCGGCGTTAATCAGGAATAGCAAATGGACAAAGTCATCAGGATAGGTACCCGGGAAAGCCAGCTCGCACTATGGCAGGCCAACCTGGTAAAAGATTTACTAACTGCACAAGGGTTCTCCACGGTTTTAGTTCCCATCAAAAGTGACGGTGATATTGACCTCGTAACACCACTCTATGAGATTGGTGTACAGGGTATTTTCACCAAGAGCCTGGACCTTGCCCTGCTCAATGACCGCATAGATATTGCGGTACACTCCTACAAAGACGTTCCCACCCAATTACCCAAAGGGCTCATCAATGCCGCCATCCTGGAAAGAGGGCCGGTAAAAGACCTGCTGGTATACAAACACGATACACAATTCTTAGAAGATAGTACTTATGTTGCTAACATCGCCACTTCCAGCATCCGCCGAAAAGCACAGTGGTTGCGGCGTTATCCGCAACATCAGTTGCACAACCTTCGGGGGAATGTAAATACCCGCCTGCAAAAGCTGGCTTCCGAAAACTGGGATGCCGCTATCTTTGCTGCTGCAGGACTTGAAAGGATCGGCGTAAGGCCCCCTGAATCTATGATACTGGACTGGATGTTGCCTGCTCCAGCACAAGGGGCCATTGTAGTGGCCTGCAGAGAAGATGACACTTTCTGCAGAGAAGCCTTAACTCCCCTGAACCATGCAGACACAGCACTTTGCACAGGTATTGAGCGGGAATTCCTGCGTTACCTTTTAGGCGGTTGCACAACCCCTATCAGCGCTTATGCTTATATTCAGGAAGGAGAATTATATTTTGAAGGCAACCTCTGTAACCTCGATGGCACACTGTCGCTTACCGTTTCTCATCAGTTGCCGGTAGCAAAAACAGCCGGGCTGGGCACATCTGCTGCCAAAGAAATACTGGCGCAGGGAGGTGATGCTATTATTGAAGAGATCAAACATGTCCAACGCTAAATACCGCATACTGAGTACGAAGCCGTTATCGCAAACGCTGGTGCAGCTTGCGGGGGCGCATGATATTGCTATATCTGCACAGGCATTTATTGATGTGCAGCCAACGCTTACGCCTGAGCTGACGACTCAAAGTATGCAGCACTTTATCAAGGGCAGCACGTTGGTGTTCACGAGTCCTAATGCAGTGAAGATCGTGAGCAGGGCTTTGCATTACAATGATACACCTGAGAAAAAAACGATCAGCAAAGTATATTGCTTACAGGGTGCAACCCGCAAAGCAGTGGAAGAACATCTGCATCATGTTACCATTGCAGGCACTGCCCTGAATTCAAAGGAACTGGCAGAACTGATCGTGGCAGAACATAATATTCCTTCGGTAGTTTTCTTCTGTGGCAGGATCCGCAGGAATGAGCTGCCGGATGTTTTACAGGAACACAATGTAGCGGTAGAAGAGATTGTAGTGTATGATACCGTGGAAACACCCGCAACACTGGAAGAAGAATACGATGGCGTACTCTTCCTCAGTTCCAGCAGCGTAAAAAGTTTTTTCTCTGCGAACACCCTTCCAAAACATACGGTATGTTTTGCCATAGGTACTACCACCGCAGCTTCCCTGGAAGATATAACCAATAACCGGATCATTGTGAGCCCTGAGCCCGCAGTAGATCTGTTAGTACAAACAGCTATTTTTTACTTTGACAATATCAATTGCTACGAATGAGCGGATTAAAGAACGATTTGTTGTTAAAAGCATTGCAGGGCACTCCGGTACCCCGCCCACCGGTATGGATGATGCGCCAGGCCGGACGCTTTCTGCCTGATTATATCAAACTGCGTGATAAATATTCCTTCTTTGAACGCTGCCAGACACCTGAACTTGCTACTGAGATCACAGTAATGCCGGTAGACCAGGTAGGTGTAGATGCTGCCATTATCTTCTCTGATATCCTCGTGGTGCCACAAGCCATGGGCATGGAAGTGCAGCTGATAGAAAAACTCGGTCCCCTCCTCCCCCAGCCCATTAAAACTGCGGCTGATCTGGACAGGATCGTGATCCCTGATGTAAACGATCGTTTGCATTATGTAATGGATGCATTGCGCCTTACCAAACAAACCCTGGCTGGCCGTGTTCCCCTGATCGGTTTTGCCGGTGCCCCCTGGACCCTGTTATGTTACATGGTACAAGGCAAAGGATCTAAAACTTTTGATGAAGCCAAAGCCTTCTGTTATCAACAACCTGCTGTTGCACATGAACTGCTGAACAGGATCACGGAAACCACGATCCTTTATCTGAAAGCACAAATAGAAGCAGGTGCAGACGTAGTACAGATCTTTGATTCATGGGGTGGCTTACTAAGCCCGAAAGACTTTGAGGAATTCTCTTTACAATATATCCGCCGCATCGTAGCTGCATTGCAAGGTCTCGCACCTGTGATCGTATTTGCGAAAGGCGCCTGGTTTGCCCTGGAAGAAATGGCTGCCACAGGAGCGCAGGGACTTGGACTGGATTGGTGTATCAAACCTGAACTGGCCCGCCAGTTTGCAGGACCGGCCGTTACTTTGCAAGGGAACTTTGATCCCGCGCAACTGATGCGTCCTATCCCGGAGATCACGAAATCTGTGCATGAGATGATCCGCGCTTTCGGTCCGCAACGTTATATTGCGAACCTTGGACATGGCATCCTGCCCAACATACCGGTAGATCATGCGAAAGCATTTATTGAAGCCGTGAAAAGTTATACTGCATGACGATCAAAGAACAATTCATACCCTTCATTCACCAGCTGCAAAATGAGATCTGCAGCGCAGTGGAAGCCATGGACGGAAAAGCGAAGTTCAGGGAAGACCGCTGGGAAAGAGATGGCGGTGGCGGCGGAATTACCCGCGTTATTGCTGAAGGGAATGTTTTTCAGAAAGGCGGCGTGAACACTTCCGTGGTACATGGCAAACTGCCGCCGGTAATGGCGCAGCAGTTCAATGTGGCCGGAGACAGTAGCTTCCTGGCTGCAGGGATCTCCCTCGTCATCCATCCGGTCAATCCTTTTGTACCTACTGTACACGCTAATTTCCGTTACTTTGAACTCTACAAGGAAGATGGCAGCATAGCGGATTGCTGGTTTGGCGGAGGCGCAGATCTCACCCCTTATTATATCTTTGAGGAAGACGGCAGTCATTTTCACCGTACATTCAAAGAAGCCTGCGATCCCTTTGGCGCAGAACTCTACCCGTTATACAAGAAACATTGCGATGAATATTTCGTGAACAAACACCGGAATAATGAAGCGCGCGGCATAGGAGGTATCTTTTACGATTACCTTCGTCCCGAGCCTTCCCGCACAGCAGAACAGCTGCTGCAATTCCAGTTTGCCAACGGTAATTCCATGATCGGCGCTTATCTCCCGATCGTAGCAAAAAGGAAAGACCTTCCTTATACAGAAGAAAATATACACTGGCAGGAATACAGGCGTGGCCGTTATGTGGAGTTCAACCTGATACACGACAGGGGAACTCTTTTTGGACTGAAAACGAACGGGCGCATAGAATCCATACTCATGAGCTTGCCCGCCAGGGCGCGGTGGGAGTATGATTTTCATCCTGCCGCGGGGAGTCCGGAAGCTGAGCTGCTGGAATACCTGAAGCCGAGAGAATGGGTTAAATAATGTGAATTAAAATAGAAGATGATGATCAGAAGAAACAGAATTTTACGCAACTCCCCTGCCATCCGTGCGATGGTAGCAGAAACCATTTTACGCCCCAGCGATTTCATTGCGCCGCTTTTCATTATAGAGGGAAAAGGCATTAAAGAAGAGATCTCTTCCATGCCAGGGTACTTTCGTCATTCACTGGACCTTACGGTACAGGAAGTGAAAGAGCTGTGGGGAATGGGCATAAAAAGTGTACTGCTGTTCATTAAATGTGCGGATGAACTGAAAGATAATAAAGGAACGGAAGCCCTCAACCCGAATGGATTAATGCAACGTGCTATCCGCGCTGTGAAAGAAGCGGTACCTGGTATGCTGGTGATGACGGATGTGGCGCTGGATCCTTTCTCTTCTTATGGCCACGATGGTATTGTGGAAGGCGAAGAGATCGTAAATGATGCTACTGTGAATGTACTGGCCGCTATGAGCGTAAGCCATGCAGAAGCTGGTGCGGATTTTGTGGCACCCAGTGATATGATGGATGGCCGCATCCTGGCTATCCGCGAAGCATTGGAAGATAATAACTTTACAAAAACAGGCATTATGGCCTACAGCGCCAAATATGCCAGTTGCTTTTACGGTCCTTTCCGCGATGCATTGGATTCTGCACCCGGTTTCGGTGATAAGAAAACTTACCAGATGGATTTCTCCAATGCACGTGAAGCATTGAAAGAAACGCTGATGGATGTAGATGAAGGAGCAGATATCGTGATGGTAAAACCAGCCATGGCTTACCTGGATATCATCCGCCTGATCAAAGACAGTGTAACCGTTCCGGTAAGCGCTTACCATGTAAGTGGTGAATACGCCATGATCAAAGCAGCCGCTAAAATGGGATGGATCAATGAAGAGAAAGCGGTGATTGAAAGCCTTACCAGCATCAAACGCGCAGGGGCAGACCTGATTGCCACTTATTTCGCGAAAGATGCGGTGCGTTTGTTAAACAACTAAAAAACTGATGGCATGTATACTAAAAGTAAAGCCCTATTTGAACAGGCCAATAAAGTAATTCCCGGCGGTGTGAACTCTCCTGTACGCGCATTCAAAAGCGTTGGCGGCACGCCTGTTTTCATGCAGCATGCTAAAGGTGCTTACCTGTATGATGTAGATGGCAACCGTTATGTAGATTATATCAATTCCTGGGGTCCAATGATCATGGGTCATGCATATGAGCCGGTGGTGAAAGCTATCCAGGAATATGCTACCTATTCTACTTCTTTTGGTACGCCTACTAAACTGGAAATAGAAGTAGCAGAACTGATCGTAAGCATGGTACCTAACATCGACATGGTGCGCATGGTGAACTCAGGTACAGAAGCCTGCATGTCCGCCCTGCGGCTGGCACGTGGTTATACCGGCCGTAATAAAGTGATCAAATTCGAAGGTAATTATCATGGCCATGCGGATTCTTTCCTCGTGAGTGCAGGCAGTGGTGTGGCTACATTAGGGATACAATCTGTTCCCGGTGTAACCAGTGCTGTGGCGAATGATACACTTAGCGTACCTTATAATAATCTCCCTGCAGTAGAACAACTCATTGCAGAATATCCAAATGAAATTGCGGCTATCATTATAGAACCTGTAGCCGGCAACATGGGCTGTATCCTGCCACAGCCGGGTTTCCTGGAAGGGCTGAGAAGTTTATGTGATACCCACGGTATTGTGTTTATCATGGATGAAGTGATGACTGGTTTCCGTTTGGCAAGAGGTGGTGCGCAGGAATTATTCGGCATTAAAGCAGACATCGTTTGCTTTGGCAAGATCATCGGCGGCGGCATGCCTGTGGGTGCTTTTGCGGGTAAACGCGAGATCATGGAACACATTGCACCGGCCGGCAAAGTATACCAGGCAGGAACGCTCAGCGGCAATCCCATCGCCATGATAGCAGGTTATACTTTGCTGAAAACATTACAGGAACGCCCTGCTATCTATACCCAGTTGCAGGAAAAAACAAATCAACTCATTGCTGGTCTGCGGGAAGCATTTGGCGCAGCAGGTGTGGTGTACCAGATCAATCACATCGGTTCCATGATGAGCGTGCATTTTGCGGAATATCCCATTGTTGACTTTACGGCAGCGTCCAGCGCCAACAATGAATTATTCAAACGTTTCTTCCATGCCATGCTGGAAAGAGGCGTTTATCTGCCACCCTCTGCATTTGAGAGCTGGTTCATCAGTAATGCTATTACAACAGAAGACATCGAGTTTACCGTGGCTGCTGCCAAAGCATCCATGCAAGCTATCAGATAAAGAAGTTAACGATCAACCTGGTTATTGTATGACTGGGGAGCCCCGTATAATACGGGGCTTTTTTATGACAAAACGCCCCCGATTTTACCGGGGGCGTTTTTATTTATTGTTTACTTTCTTTCTCCTGTTCCTTCATCTTATCCAAATAAGAAACCCCTTCTGTGATCCACTTCGGCGCTGTTTTACCTAAGAGGTAATGATCAAACCATTCCCTTTGGCGCTTCTGATAATCTATCTGATTTTCCTTTTTAGCAAGGCCGTGATTTTCATCTGCATACACCAGCATCACATGCGGTTTCTCCATCCTGCGCATGGTGCCATACATTTCAATTCCCTGGTGCCAGTCCACTGCGCCATCTTTATCACCAAAGGCAACCAGCAGCGGTGCTTTGATATTTTGCGCAGCATAGATGGGAGAATTACGCATATGCTCCTGCATCCTGTCGTACCACGGACCATCAAAACGGCCCTGGCTGGTTTCAAAGATCTTCTGATCAGGCATACCGGAGTTCCAGTAAATAGCCAGGGACATACTGATCAGGTTAGTTAAAGGCGCACCTGCGCAGGCTGCTTTGAAAAGATCTGTTTGTGTAATGATGAAAGAGGTCTGGTAAGCCCCCCAGCTATGCCCCATCAAACCCACTTTGTTCTTATCTATCATGCCTGTTTTCAATACTTCTTCCACTGCGGGTACCACACAATCAACTGCACTCATTCCGGGATCGTTGATATCATACACAATATCCGGACGGAAAATGAAATAACCGCCGGATGTATAGTTAGTGGTATTGTAAGCCCTTCTTTCAGAAGGGATCACATAGCTATGTACGGTATTAGCCAGTTCCTCATAGATGTACACTACCATCGGGTACTGCTTACCAGGCTGGTAATCTGCCGGGTAGAACAATGCGCCCTGCATTTTCTTTCCCTTCTTATTCGTAAAAGATATTAATTCACTTTTGCCCCATTTGTAATCCTTCTGCTGTGGATTGGTACTGGCCATCTTTTGTTCTCCCTGGAAATTCTTTGTGATATATAATTCGGGAGAACGGTTATAGTCTGCGCGGATAAAAGTGAATACATCTGCTTCTTTCGCTTTATTGAACTGATCTACCGCATTCGGCTCATAGATCAGGCGGCTGAATTTACCCTTCTCCACTTTGCCCACACCAAAGTATTTGCTCTTATCACCATACAGATCAATATAGATGGCTTTGCTGTCGTCCAGGAAAGGCTCTTCAAAATCTGTCCGGATGATCCGGTGCCTGATCTCCTCTTTTGTTCCATCCGTTAATTTGCGGAATCCTTTACCATCCGGTTTTACGGCATACACATCATACTCATCATAGAGGAGTATTTCTTTATCTCCTTTTGTCCAGCCACCTAAACCGAAAGGTGGTTTGGCTGCAGGATGATCATCATGGAAGTCCTCGAAAATGGTAGGAATATCTTTAGTGATGTTCACGTTCTCTCCTGTGGTTGTGTTATAGGTAAACCACTGTTTATCTTTATAGTACAGTGCATACTTGCTATCCGGAGACAGGTTGGGCGCGTATCCGTATGACAGGATGATCTTTTCACCGATCAGTTTTTTCTCGCCGGTGCGGGTATTCACGAGATAGAAATCAGAGAAGTCTTCCTTGAAGGCCGGCTTGTATTTTTTATCTGTAGTGATCACCGCAAACTTCTGATAGTTGGCAAGGTTCGCGCGGGGCGTACTGTCGCTGGCCAGTTGAAAGAAGCTGTTGCTTGAAAAGTTCCAGACAGACTGCAGGCTGAAGTCTTTATCCATCATGTAAGTGATCTTCTGGCGAGGCTGGATCTCTGTGTCTTTCCAATGCCAGATGTCTACTGCTGCCAGTTTATCTTCTTTCTTCGGCGCAGGTGGTACTATTGTTTTCTTTGTAGTATCTGCCTTTGCTATACTCACCGTATCCTTCTTCACGCTGGCAGAATCCTTCACAGGACTTTTCTTTGCTGGTTTAGCCGTCCAGTTTTTGATACTGAAATAAACAGCCGTTACATCATCCGTCAGGCGCAGGTTGGAATTTGGATTAATGCGCATGCCTTTTGGAAAAGCAGGTTGTTTGGCAGGATCAAATACAGAAAGCACTGAATTCTTATATACATATACCTGCGCATTTTCTTCTTCGTAATCTTCACTTTTGGTCGTCTTATAAAAAGCAAGGCCATCCCCTTCTTTGGACCAGGCCAGTTTGGAGAACTTGCAGGTATCGCTGGCCAGTACTTTTACCACATTGGTTTGCAGATTAAATAACTCTACGGTATTACCAGCCTGGTTAGCAGATTCCAGGATATAGGCAAAATGATCGCTCTTGCGGTTAAACTCGGAGGCCGTTACGTTGCCTATGGTACGCGTGCTGCTGTCTGCCAGGTTCCTGAGCAATACAACCGTGCCTTTATCTTTATTTTCCTTTGGCGGGTTGAGCGTTACAGCCAGGAATTTACCATTCCTCGAAAAGCGGAAACTGCTGATATCTTTGATCACTTCTTTTTTACCCGTCACCAGGTTCAGCAAACCCATCTTTAAAGGAATGGGCATTTTCTGATCTCTCAGTTTTTCCGCTTCCTTGAAAGGAACGCCAATATTGTAAGCTACCCACTGGTTATCTTTCGAGAAAGAAGGAGCCGTGCTAAATTCAAGGGCATACCGTTTGTTGGTGAGCTGATTGAAAAGGTAGAGGGTATCATTGTCCTCCTGAACACCTACGGAGTAAGCTGCCCATTCTCCATTTTCAGATAAGGTAGTGCCGGCGAAGAACTGCCATTTTGCATAATCGGCAGGGGTTAGGTCTTTTTTCTGCTGTGCATTAACGGTTAGGCAGACCGCTAGTAGCAGAAACAGGGAATAAAATCTTTGCATTGAAGGTTTAGATTTAAGTTGAAGCGTATGTATATAACCAAGATAGTAATATAAAATAACATTGAGAAAGGTTAAAATGATATTGCTATCATAAACATCCGCGTGAATTATACACGATATTGGCAATATTTCAGCGGAAAAGGAACTTGTATTTATAGGAAATTAACAATACCTTGGTTACAGCTAATATTTGGACATGAATGATAAAGAGATACAGGCTTTACAGGAACAGGTAGCTCTTTTTGATGACCAGCACGCATTCAAGATCTTATTTAAGCACTATTACACGACTCTTTTCCAGTTCGCCGTTTCCATCGTAAAAGTGCGGGAAACTGCTGAAGAAATAGTGGAAGACGTTTTTATAAAGGTCTGGAACCAGCGCAAGCGCCTAACTGAAATTGCCAACCTGCGTTTATATCTGTATGTTTCTGTAAAGAATCATTGTTTAAATCATGTAACAAGGCGGGGTACTACAGCTGAGATAGATCTGGATCAGCTGGATGTGGTGTGCGCAGAACTGGTGCCTAATCCGGAAGACCTCCTGGTAGCTTCTGAACTGTTACAGCGCGTGAATAAATCCATTCATGAGTTGCCCCCCAAATGCCGTATCGTTTATAAGCTGGTAAAAGAAAACGGCTTATCTTATAAAGAAGTGGGAGAAATACTGAACATTTCACCCCGTACCGTTGAGAACCACATTGCCGCCGCCATTAAAAAATTAGCCTCTTTACTGGATGCAGATTTCCCCCTCCCCCGTAAATCCTTTACCCTGCCGGGTATAAAGAATTAAAAAAAACTTTCCGCTCCACTAGGGGATACCCGAATTCCTTGTGTCCTATAATAAAGCACATCCGCTAATGAATGATGCCAGACTTTTTGTTTTACTGGGAAAAAAACTGAGCAAAGAAGCCACGGAGGAAGAACTTTCTGAACTGGAAGAACTGATCAGGCGGGAATCTGTTCAGCCTTATACATTAGAGCTATTGCAGGAGATCTGGCTGAAAAAAGCTGCTGAAGATGAATTGCATATGGAGGAACGTTGGGATAGCGCTGCCAGGAGATTGCATATAGTGCATGAAACAGCTGCACCCTCCCGGAAATGGTTCATCATACGCAGGCTGGCTGTAGCAGCTGCCATAACAGGCGCTGTAGCTACAGCATGGTTCGGCTTCCGGAATTATAACACCCCTTCTCCCCTGGTGGCTGTTACAGAAGTACAGGACTCTATCATAACAGTAAAGAACGGAGAAAGGAAACGTTTTGTATTGCCGGACGGAACACAGGTAAACCTGAACAGTGGCAGCCAGTTAAGGTTCCATAAAGGTTTTGGTGTAAAGGACCGGGAGATCTGGCTGAACGGGGAAGCTTTCTTTGATGTATCCAAAGATGCCGCACATCCTTTCCATGTATATACTGACCGCATGACGGTAAGAGTGCTGGGAACGGCTTTCAATGTAAAGTCTTATAACACCATGGAAGATATTGAAACCACGGTTGTATCAGGCAAAGTAGAAGTAAGCCTGAAGGAAAGTAAGGAAAAGAAAGTGATCCTCCTGCCAAATGAAAAGATCTCACTCAAGAATAACATATTCACAAAATCAGATCAACCAATTTCAAATATCAAATATGAAGTGCAAACAGTAAAAGCAGCCAACAATGAAACCATACCAGAAGAAGCAGTGTGGGTAAAGGAAAAGCTGGCTTTTACAAATGAATCTTTTGACATCGTTGCATTAAAAATGGAAAGATGGCACAATGTAAAGTTCTACTTCGCAAATGAAAAACTAAAAGACCTCCGCCTGAATGGCGACTTTGACAACGTAAGCATAGAAGAAACAATGCACATACTGCAAATGATGGTGCACTTTAAATACGAAATGACAGGGAACAATATATATATCAGGTAATCTCTTGTTTTAAGCCCAACCACGTAATTCTACAATAAACCAAAATCGCCATTTATGGAACACCACGGTCCTTAGTGCAGTAAATTCTATGAAAGGGGAAGAGGTGGAGCTCCTCCCCATGAATAGCTAACAATTTCTGGAACTGGTTTGAGCAGGGCAATTAGCCCTGCTTAGGCCACTGTTATTAACTTTTCAACTCAAATCTATGAAAAAATGCAGGTTTAAGCTGCAGAAAATTTCCACGCAGTCGGTATTAAAGTTGCTTTTGATTATGAAAATAGCTTTTCTATTCATCGTCATACCTTTTTTACATGTATCCGCCATGGGGTATGGACAGGATAAGTTCTCTCTAAAGCTGGAGCAGGTGGATGCGGCAAAGGTGCTGCTCAATATCCAGCAGAAAAGTGACTACCGCTTCTTCTTTTTGCAGGATGACATTAAAAAACTCGGAAAGATCGATATCAACGTTACCGATGCTACGGTGCAGGAGATCCTGCAACAGGTGCTGGGCAACGTTCTTGCCTACAAGATCCTCAACAGGAACCTTGTAGTGATCTCCCCCAACGCCTCTGCACTGGCAGATAAGATAGAGGTGCATGGCAAGATCCTGGACGAAGCTGGCGCCCCGCTCATTGGCGTAACCGTAAAGGTAAAAGGCCAGAGCATAGGGGTAGTGACCAAAGTGGATGGTTCTTTCTCCCTTGCAGTGGATGAAAAAGTGACCCTGGAGATCAGTTTCATGGGCTTTGAGCCGCTGGAAATTCCGGTGAACGGGAAAAGTGAACTGGGCAATATTGTGTTAAAAGCATCTACATCGGGGTTAAACGAAGTGGTGGTGGTAGGATATGGTACCCAGAAAAAGGTGAACCTTACAGGTGCTATTGGAACCATTAAACCATCAGAGATCGGCAATATCCCTGCTTCCAATCTGTCCAATCTGCTGGCTGGCCGTGCTGCGGGAGTGACCGTAGTGGGCAGTACCGGTTTGGCAGGCGCCTCCTCTTCTATCCGCATGCGTGGAAGTTTTGCGGACCCTTTGTATGTGATCAACGGGATCATCAAAGGCAAGGCTGATTTTGATGCCCTGGATGCGAGTGAGGTAGAAAGTATCAACTTCCTGAAGGATGCTGCTACAGCGTCTGTTTATGGCTCTAAAGCAGGCAATGGCGTGGTACTGGTGGTTACCAAAACCGGTACCGTACAGAAACCTACCTTTGAATACAAAGGCTCCTATTCTACTTCAAGGCCCACAAAACCCATACAGAGCTATACCGCCACAGAGGAGATCGAATTCAATAACCAGGTGGATGTAACACTGGGAAATCCTAAGCGTTATGGCCAGGAGATCTATGATTATTTTAAAGACAAGAGTTATTCTATTAACGATTATATCTGGCAGAACCCCACTGTACAACAACATAACCTGGCAGTGAGAGGTGGTACAGAAACATTGTCCTATTATTTATCACTCGGTTATCATGATGAAGAAGGTTCTTACAAGAATTTGAACTTCGGCAGGTACAACTTCCGTTCTGATGTAACCGCCAGGATCTCCAAGCGGTTTAAGATCAATGTGAACCTTAGTGGCAACCAACGTAATTATCATCGCTGGTACTGGCCTTATGATGGTGCGGAAGACTTTAATGTGGGAGACTTTTACAGGGCCACTTTTAACTGGACACGCTTATATCCTTTTTATGTAGATGATGCCGGTAACCCCACCACCAATACCAATGAAAATCCCGTAGTACCTGGTGCATGGCATCCGGTAGAACTGATGCTCAACAGTGGCGGATACCGTGATATCAAGAAACGTACACTGGATGGTATCATTCGCCTGGACCTTGATCTGGCTGATATCACAGAGGGATTAAGTACCAGCTTTCAGGCACATTATAACGGATATGATCAGAATATGAAATCCTTTGTTGTACATAACAAAGCCTACATTTTCCAGCCTGCAGCCGGTACCAATAAATTTGTTCCGGGGCCGATCGATCCTACTAAGATCAATCTCCATAACCTGAGTGCTAATTATCCTAATATCCAGCATGATGTTAACTTCTACAATTCTTACCAGATCAACTGGAACCTGAAATACGAAAGAACATTCGGGAAACATGCTGTTTCTGCATTAGCGGTATATGAACAAGGCAAGGACAATGGCAACAACCTCACCGGCCGTGCAGATCAGTTACTAACCACCGCTATTGACCAGATCTATAATGCATCTCAGGATGCCAGCAGAAGATGGTTCACGGGTAATGAAACCATGACAGCAAGGGCTTCCTGGATAGGCCGCGCCAATTATATCTATAACGAAAAATACATTGCTGAATTTTCCTTCCGCTATGATGGGAACTACAAATTTGCACCAGGCCACAGATGGGGTTTCTTCCCTTCTGTATCTGCAGCATGGCGCATCTCGGAAGAAAATTTCATAAAGGCCAATACACCCTGGCTGAGCAACCTGAAGCTGAGAGGTTCCTATGGTACTTCCGGAAATGATGACGTGAACGCTTTCTACTGGAGCCAGACATATGCGAAGAACACTGGTTATGTTTTTGGTACAACACTGAATGATGGGATCGCACCCGGCCCCATGCCCAATCCTATCGTTACCTGGTCTACTTCAAACATGCTCGATATTGGGCTGGATTACGGATTCCTTGGCAACAGGCTGACTGGTGAGATCGATTTCTTCACAAGAAAGCAATGGGACATTCTCGGCACCAGAGATGGTTCAACCCCCTCTACATTGGGCGCCACCCCTCCTTCATTAAACTACGCACAACGTTCCTGGAAAGGATTTGAGATATCTGCCGGATGGTCTGACAGGATCGGGGAACTCTCCTACTCCATATATGGCAATGTTGGTTATGCCAAAGATAAATGGGACCTCTTTGATGAAGCGGAGGCGCTCCATAATGGTACTTATAAAGACAACTGGAGAAGTATACTGGGGCAACCTAACGACAGAGTGTACGGCCTCATTTCAAAAGGCATCATCAGATCGCAGGCAGACCTGGATAAACTTCCCGCAGGTTTTACACAATATGGCCGTATTCCCAAACCTGGTTATTTGCTGTTTGAAGATATCCGTGGCGCTAACTTTTCAGAAGGACCGGATGGTAAGATCGATGATAATGACATGACCTACCTTTCCACCAATGGCTCCCCAAGAATGAACTATGGTGTTGGCTTCAGATTAGAGTGGAAAGGCATTGGATTAAACGCACACTTCCAGGGTGTAGGCGCTTATGACAGGATGATCAGCACCCGTAACGGTGGTGGCGTATTCCAGAACGACAGACCTTACTTTGAAATATGGGCCAGGGATTACTGGACACCTGAAAACCCTGACGCTAAATATCCCCGGGTTTCCGGAGAGTTCCAGGTAGCAGATGTAGGTGGCGGAGCTTCTTCCTTCTGGTTAAGGAACGGCGCTTACCTGCGTTTAAAGAACCTGGACCTCACCTATACGCTTCCTAAAAAATGGCTGAGCAGGATCGGTGTTACCAATGTGCAGTTATTCACTAATGCTGCCAACCTGTTCTACATATCAGGATTGAAAGAACATGATCCGGAACAGCTCACACTGGACTCTTATCCACTGATGAAAACCTTTACCGGAGGGGCGTATATTAACTTCTAAACTATGACGATAATGAAAACGATACAATATATCAGTTACCTGTTTTTATTTATCCTGCTTTCCGCCTGCGGTAAGGTAATAGATAAAGTAGAGGACCTGGGGAATTATCCGGCTGCCGGAACATTTGATGATCCTCTCACATCCGCCGCATTCCTGAGTAATGTGTATGCCAGCACTTTCACAAGTGGATGGCCCTATTCCCTGGCCGGCACTGCAGATGAAGGCGGTGGCATCCTGGGTGATGGATGGATCACCACGGATAATGATGTTATGAAATTCTGGCCTTATGTGGCTGTCAGGAAAGCGAACATCCTGTTGAAGGAACTCCCCGCCGGGAAACTGGCTGCGGAAATAAAAGATCCAATGATAGGACAGGCAAAATTTCTGCGGGCCTACCTGTATTTTAAAATGGTTTACTATTACGGTGGCGTACCTATCATCCAGGTACCACAGGAATTAACAGATGACCTGAAGGTGACACGGAATACTACCGCAGAATGTTTTGACTTTATTCTTAAAGATCTGGATGAAGCTGCTGCATTAGTACCTCCTAAATACACAGGTAATGACCGTGGCAAGATTGACCAGGCCTGCGTATTAGCACTAAAAGGAAAAGTATTGCTCTATAAAGCATCGCCACAATTCAACCCTGCTAATCCATATGATAATGCCAACTGGGCAACTGCCTATACTGCCAACAAAGCAGCCAAGGATTTCCTGGATGTGAATGGCTATGGCCTGCTGGATGATTTTTCCAAACTCTTTGAAACAAAAGGGCACAAAGAAAATATCTTATCTGTCATATATGTGAATCCTGCAAAAACAAATGGCCGCGGAGAAGATGGTGTGCGCCCTTTGTCTGAATCTAAAAATGCAACTGGCTACGATCAGCCCACCTGGGGAATGGCGGAAGCTTTCACCATGAAGGATGGCAGGAAACCAGGCGATCCGGCTTCTGCCTATGCTTACAATGTGCAAACATTCTGGCAGAACAGGGACCCTCGTTTTGATGCTACCATGGTATGGAACGGCAGTATATATGAATTAAGCGGTATCAAAGGCCGCCGTCAATATACCATGTCTGCCATCGCCAAATCAATGGATGCTTTTGGCCTCAGTGTGCAGGGCGAGAACCATTACCGTACCGGTTTATATACCCGGAAAGGTATTATGGAAGAATTGCCTTCCACACAGGTAACACTGAATGATGTAGACTGGCCGGAGATGAGGTATGCAGAAGTTTTATTCAACTATGCAGAAGCCGCCAACGAAACAGGCAAACCAGCTGAAGCATTACAGGTACTGAAAGACATCCGGAAACGCGCCGGTATTGAAATAGGAGGTGATGGCATGTATGGATTAAAAACAGGCATGACGCGTGTTGAAATGCGCCAGGCCATCCTGGATGAAAAACGTGTTGAATTCATGTTTGAAGGACAACGTTTCTGGGACCTTCGCCGTCACCGCATGTTGAATGTACTGAATGGTGCGCGCAAATACGGTATCATGGCCACTAAAGTAAATGGTCTTACCTACGACCAGGTTACGGCTACGGAAGTTGGCAAAGCCAATCGTTTTGAACTGCAGCCGCAGGACTTCACCTATGAAGTGGTGGAACTGATCACAAACGGTCCGAAACAAATGGTGATGCCGGATAAGTATTACTTCTTCCCTATTCAATTATCAAACATTAATCAGAACCCGAACCTCAAACAGAATAAAGATTGGGGCGGGGATTTTGATCCAACATTACATTAAGCAATCCGCCGGCCTGGCTTTTGAACTAATCCAGGCCGGCATTGTTTCTTAACCCAGGGATGCTACTCTTTTTAAATTTATACATGTGAAAATCAGAACCACGTTCCTATTGCTGGTAACAGCAGCTACAGTAAAAGCACAATCTATCAACGTAGCGGGTCTTCCGTTATACGACAAAGCCGCCTTGCAAAGCAAGGAAGACTGGCTGCTGGCTACCACTGCCCGCAAATCTGCCATTTACAAAACACCGGAAGGATATATGGCCCTCAGTAACGGGCTTATCACACGCACCTTTGCTTTGGATCCTAACGGCGCTACCATAGGCCTGGATAATCTTGTAACCAATGAAGCACTGGTGCGTGCAGTTTCGCCGGAAGCAGTGTTATGGATCAACGGGCATGAGATCAAAGCAGGTGGTTTAACCGGCCAGCCTATCGGGAATTATTTATTACCGAAGTGGATCCCTGAAATGAAAGCAGATCCTTTAAGCCTGAAACTCACTTCCTATATCACTGCTCCCATCAAAGCAAGATTTGAATGGAACCGCCGTACGGCATGGGCGCCACAGCAATTGCCCTGGCCACCTAAAGGTTTGGAAGTAACTTTTACTTATAAGGCAGATGCAGCTATTGTGAAGAATTCTCAAAACCTGCTGGCTTCAGATGTGAACAGGAAAGTATTGTTCTCTGATAATTTCCTGGGTCTTTCTCCTAAATGGGATATCATAAAAGGAGCTGCTTCACAGAATGCCTCCTTCAACAATGAAGGCAAAGCAGGCGAAATGCTCACACCCGCCAACTCCGTGATATTTGCGGAACAGGCTTTATCTCCGGAAACACAGGTGATCATTTGTAAACTGAATAGCGGAACGGATGAAAGCAATGGTTATGGTGCAGGCATTGCATTGCAATTCCCGGATGGGCAATCATCCAAATTTCATCTGGCCCCCGGTGCAAAACGATTCCGTGTATTCCATGATAACAAGAGCGCAAACTTTGAAGGATATGATCCGGGGAAGTCTTATTTCCTTCGCATAATATTCCTTTCAGGAAAGATGGCCTGCAGCATTTCTGAAGATGGGAAAACCTATACCACCCTCACGGAATTACCCATTACTGCCATGCCTACACATGTAAGGATCGGCAAAACGGATGCACAGGGTGGCAGATCAGAACGTGGAGAAGCTGGTGCAAGAGGTCGCAGTAAAATTGAAGCGGTGTTGTTATTAGGTGCTCCGGAAGCCGTACAGCAGGACCTTCAGTTCCTTGCAGGTTTAACCGTCAAAGTGCATTACGAAATATATGACGGCATTCCCCTGCTCAGCAAATGGGTGAGTGTGGAAAATAACAGCAAAGAACAGATCATCATTAATAATATTAAAAGTGAACACCTGGCAGTGATAGAAGCAGAAAGTGCGGTGGAACATAAACAACGCTGGGAGATGCCGCCGATCCTGGCAGAGAGTGATTTCGCTTTCGGCTCTATGTCCAGCAACGCTGCGCAAAATGCCTGCATCGACTGGCAAACGGATCCTTCTTACATCACACAGGTGAACTACAATTTAAAAACACCCACCGTATTGGTATGTATGCCTAAAACAGGCATGGGGCAGGAAGTGGCAGCAGGTGCATCTACTGAAAGCCCGCGCATCTGGGAGTTGATCTTTGATAGTTACGACCGGGAAAGAAGAGGCCTCAGCCAGAAGAAATTGTACCGCACTATTGCACCATGGATAACAGAGAACCCCATCATCATGCATGTTAGCAGTGCAGCAGACGAACCTGTAAAAAGCGCTATCGATCAATCTGCGGCAGTAGGATTTGAAATGGTGATCATGACCTTTGGCAGTGGTTTCAATCTTGAAGACACCACACAGCAGAACCTGCAACGCATGAAGCAGCTGAAGCAATATGCCGCATCCAAAGGTGTGGCGCTGGGTGGATATTCGCTGCTGGCCAGTCGTTCTATCAATAAAGAAAACGATGTGGTGATGCCGGAAGGTATGAAACCGGCATTCGGTAATTCTCCCTGCCTGCAAAGTGAATGGGGGCAAAACTATTTTAAAAAGCTCTACAACTTTTATGAAGCTACCGGGCAGGACCTGCTGGAACATGATGGTTCTTATCCGGGCGATGTTTGTGCATCCACTACACATCCGGGGCACAGGGGTCTTGAAGATTCCCGGTGGAAGCAATACAGGACCATTCAGCAATTTTATCAATGGTGCAGGGGAAAAGGTATCTACCTCAACATTCCCGACTGGTATTTCTTAAGTGGCGGCACCAAAGTAGCGATGGGATATAGAGAAACCAACTGGTCCCTCCCAAGGGAACAACAGGAGATCATTGAACGCCAGAATATCTATGACGGCACCTGGGAAAAAACACCTTCCATGGGCTGGATGTTTGTGCCGCTCGTACAATACCACGGTGGCGGCCCCGCAGCTACCATTGAACCGCTGAAAGAACATCTCCCCCATTATGAGCAACGCCTGGCCAACCTCTTCGGTGCAGGTGTACAAGCCTGTTATCGCGGGCCACGGTTATACGATGCACCTGAAACAAAAGTGCTGGTGAAGAAATGGGTAGACTTTTACAAGAAGTACAGGCGTGTACTGGATGGAGATATTATCCACCTCCGCCGCCCGGATGGAAGAGATTATGATGGTATCCTGCACATAGACCCGCAAGGAAAAGATAAGGGCCTTATTATGCTCTATAATCCTTTAACGGAACCTATCACCCGGAACATTGAAGTAGACCTTTACTATACCGGCTTGAAAGATCAGGCAAGTATGACGGGAGAGAATGGCATTACAAAAAAGGTATCCTTAAAAGGAACAAAGCTCAATCTAAAAGTAACCATCCCTGCCAACAGCCAGCAATGGTTTGCGCTGGGGCAATAATTCAATTTCATGATACGAACGATATTATTATTCTTACTCATCAGCACACAGGGATACGCACAGAGCCGTATTCCTCCTGAAAGGGCAGGCAATACAGATTGGTTTCAAAAAGCAGGCTGGGGTGTTTTTGTGCATTACCTCCATAAAGTGCAATGCGCAGGCCAGCGCATTACGACTATGGATGGAGACAGTACAGACTGGAATAAATGTGTGAATGAATTTGATACAGAAAAATTTGCAGAACAGATAAAGTCCACCGGTGCTGCGTATGTTATATTCACCATGCAGCAACGCACCCGCCATCTGATAGCACCCAATAAAACGTATGATAAGATAACCGGCTATAAACCCGGAGAGGCCTGTTCTAAAAGAGACCTTGTGGAAGACCTTTACACATCCCTCCATAAACGCGGCATTAAACTGATGCTGTATTGGACGGGAGATGGCCCCCGTGATGATGAGAAAGCTGCAAAGGCCATGGGTTATACAGAAAAAGTATCCACACAATATGTGCAACATTGGGCGGATGTGGTAGCAGAATATGGCGAAAGATATAAAGGGAAAGTAGCTGGTTGGTGGGTAGATGGTTGTTATGATTACATCGGCTACAATAAAGAAAAATGGGCGATCATGGCCAAAGCTCTTCGTGCGGGAAACAGCAAAAGGATCATTGCATTGAACAATCCTAAAATGACGTCTTCCAATTCTTCCACACCGGATGATGATTACACAACAGGAGAACAGAATAAATTCGGCGAAGTTCCTTTATCCAGATGGCGGGATGGTGTACAGTGGCATATCTTATCTTACCTGGGCAATGACTGGTGTTCACCGGGTTTACGTTATAATCCGGGATTTATGGCAGACTACATCCGGAAATGTAACCTGGCAGGTGGCGTGGTAACGATGGATGTATGTTTATTCAGAGATGGAACCATTGAAACTTCTCACCTGGAAACGTTGAGAGGAATTAACAGAAGATTAAAGGCCCTTTAACTAAGGGCCTTTTTACTATTTCCGTTTAAAAGAAAACATCCAGGATAACAGGTCCGGTTCTGCAAAGGCATTATCCCAGCTATTGTGCCCTACGCCGGGATACTCTGTATACAGCACCCTGCATCCTGCCATTTTTAATCTCTTATAATAATCCTGAGAGAATTTTGTGGGTACTGTTTTATCCTCTGCGCCATGAAAGATCCACACTGCAGTACCATCTGCAAAACGGGTGGCATATTCTTCATTACCTGCGCCGCAGATAGGAAATGCTGCAGCAAAGCGGTTCGGATAACGGGCCAGCATATCAAATGTACCAATGCCCCCCATAGATAATCCGCCCACATATATTCTCCTGTAGTCCACACTACCGGAATGCAGCAGGCTATCCATTAACTGGTGCAGCAATCCGGCAGGCACTGTAGGTATGGTATCTGCAATGAATTTCACACCTCCCCAACCCACACTATCTTTATTAAATTGCATCACTGCCCAGCTGCTGTTCTTTGCGCATTGCGGAAACACTACAATGGCTGGATATTCTTTACGCAATGAATCATTCAGGAATAATTTACTGCCATGTTTAAGCTGCGAAATATTATCATTCCCTCTTTCTCCGGCACCATGCATCACTAAGATCAGCGGATATTCCGTACCGGGTTTATAATCCACGGGCATCAAAATACGATAAGGCAAAGTATCACTGCCACGTACAAACGTACGGGCTTCAAAAGCCGCCTGACTGTATCCCAGGAAAGGCAGTGTGCATAAAAGGAATAAAAGCGCGTATTTCATGCTATTAAATTACGGATTAGGTTTTGATTTACCTGCATGGAGCCAATAGTATCCTTTCTCCTGGCTGAAGGCCATCAGGCTTGTACTGGCCCTCGTATCAATGTGTATCTCAGAAAAACTGCGCTGGTATTGCAGTGCAAAATAAACGGCGCCCTGTGTGGGTTCGTCTGTATCTTCATAATTCAACCGCACTTCCCTCGTCTTCCCTATTTTGAAACCTTTGAAGCTGCCTTTATAGTATTCTTCTCTTTCCAGGACCTTTAATCCACTTTCATCAAAGTGATAATAGAACTCTCCGCCATACATGGCCACATCGCTGGGCTGGAGTGCAGGCAGCAACCAGATGGTGATTGTTTTATCAGGGTGATACCGGATGAACTTATTCATCTTCACATATGATTTGCCCAGGATCACACCCGCTTCCCGGTAGGCTACACTAATAGCCCGTGAAACGGCTACCAGCATCACAGAATCTATGGGATCAGACACCACATCTATCGTATCATTTGTATTTAAGCGGTAATGCAGTACCTGGTCATATTTACCATCTTTGAATTTACCATACACACCGTTCCACAGGCTGTCTTCTGCTTTATAGCAGAACCATTCCCTTCCAATGCGGGCCAATTCCTCATAAGTAGCTTCGGTGACCAGTTCAGACATGCGCCAGGCAATGCTGTCGTACTCCCGCATCCATTGTGCGGTTTCCAGCTTTTCAGAAAAAGATCTTGTATTATTCTTCTGGGCCTGAACGGTTTGCGCTATTAGCAACACGGCTAACAGTAACCAGGATTTCATAGGATATAGGTTTTTCTGTAATAAATATATGGAATTTTATTAATTCGTGTATACTATTCGCTCAGTTCGGGCACTCAATTCCACAACGCTGCTTCATAAAAAGCTGTTTAATAGGCATTTATAGCAATGGCACAATCTTTTCAATACTATCCATGAACAGAAAAACCTAAACAAATGAAACAGATCAAGCAATACTTATTACCGCTGGCAATTGGCGGCGTGATGGCATGTAACAGCGGTACCACCAAAACAACGGATGATACATCTACAGTAGGGAATGAAGACATAACAGCAGTGGATACCGGTATGACAAAGGGTATGGCACAGGACCTGAACAAGGATAAATTCTCCGATGATTCCCTCCGGGATGATGCGGGGTTTGTAACAAAAGCAGCGGAAGACGGCATGTACGAAGTGAGGTTAAGCGCTGATGCACAGACCAAAACAGCTAATGCAGGTGTAAAAAAACTGGCAGCTCATATGCAGCAGGCACATGAAAAGGCCAATAAACAACTGATGGAATTAGCTGCTAAGAAAAGCATTACAGTACCTACTGTGATTGCTCAGGGTAAAGTGGATGATATCAACAGGTTACTGGAAAAAAGTGGTAATGATTTTGACAAAGCTTTTGTAGAAGAGTTGTCGGACAAACATGAAAAAGCCATCAGGTTATTTGAAGATGCATCTAAAGATGTAAAGGACGAAGAATTAAAAGCATGGTTTTCCAAAACCCTTCCGGAATTGAGGAATCACCTGGAAATGGTGAAGAAGGAACAGGCTAAATTGAAATAATTACGCAGCTTCTTATTAGAGGGTGGCCTCAAAGCCTGAGATTACACCTTTTGTACCTGCTCTGGATAATCCCAGCGAAGGAATTGAGAAGCATCGCGTATAAAGCTCCGGTCTGTAAGGGCCGGAGTTTTTTTATTTCTTTTTTTCCAGTGCATTGATCTTCTTTTCCTGCTCCTCTACTTTTTTATTCAGATCGATGATATAAAGCGTGAGCTCTTCTATTTTCTGCAACAGTTTAGTTTGGTTATCTCCTACATCCAGTCCTTCCTGCTGCATTGTTGTGGCTGGTTGAATACCGGGTAAGTGACGATGTTCTTTTACGTACTTTCC
The DNA here is from genome assembly GCF_009647655.1 of Chitinophaga sp. SYP-B3965. Lineage (GTDB taxonomy): Bacteria > Bacteroidota > Bacteroidia > Chitinophagales > Chitinophagaceae > Chitinophaga. The sequence continues at coordinate 3,162,651 of NZ_WJFD01000001.1, forward strand.
CAATGCAGGCAAAGACATCAGGCTGTATGTGGAATCAAATACAAAGTCGGCTCCTGTTGTGTTCACTACCACTTTATCCGCCCTGATCTTTCCGGCAACATCTAATTTATAGGTGGCATTGGCTTGTGTGATTTTGCCGATCAGCACATTTCCGTTATCGGAATTGATGAAGAACGCTGCCCCTCCCCATACGCCATCGGCCTTCCTCCATCCACCAATAGCAAAGTCCCGCTTGAAATAGGTTAAAGTATAAGCGTCAGGAAGAGAACTGGAAACCCAGCCGCCGGTAACATAACTTCCCCTGCCAATCATTCCTATATAATCGGTAGGTCCTTCCTGCACGGTTATTTGCTGAGTTGTTACCGGTGTAAGAGTCTGGGCATTTGTGTTGCAAAAAAGGAAACAACACAAGAAAAGGGATAGGATCTTTTTCATGGTATAATGAGTTAACTGTTAATAGGAGACCTAAAATAAAGAATCCCTTTTAAAACTTCAACGTAAAATGCTGTTTTTCCTTAAACCCTTCCCGCAGAAAAATAAGGCCAATAAAGAAGAGATCAATAGATAAGGTAGTAGCAGGATGCCCTTTGATAGTTTCCCAGGCACGTTCCATCCCATCCGTCCAATGTACATCATCAAAGATCAGTACGGCGGAAGGTTTTACTTTTTTGATACACTCCAGGTAGTATTGTACAGTGGGGTCTTCCCGGTGATTGCCGTCAATGTATATTAAGTCTGGCGGAGGGATTTCGTTCAATAACTGAGGCAATACGGTATCAAAATTCCCGATATGCTGCTGAATGTTCTTTAAACCTAAGGTTTCGAAGTTCTTAGCAGCGCGGGCTGCAATATTGGGGCAGCCTTCTATTGTATGCACCTTTGCCCCTGCAGTGGCCATATAAGCGGTAGAAAGGCCCATAGAGGTACCCAGTTCCAGCACGGTAACCGCATTAAAGCGTTTAACCAACCTGTGAAACAATTGCCCGAATTTGGGCGGTTTAGCAGCATGCCGTACAATATCCCTGATCTTGCGGGTATTGGTAGCGCCCATTAAGGAACCGGCCCCCAGGTCTGTTACCTCGATCACATCCTGGCTTTGCAGTAATTGCCGCCGCAGCGCTTCAATAGACGCATATTCAGGACGGGGTTTGCGGTCATAAAGCACTTCATCCAGTAACGCATAAGCGAACGGAGAATGCAAACCATGCCGGTTACCTGCCGTAAAGCGGTACCGGATATATTTCCTGGCTAATGCAACCTGGTGCTGTAAACTCAAATTAATAGATTTTTGCCTTGATCAGCCCCCATTTATGCAGGCGGTGTTGCACGGAAACCCGCAATACACCTAATCCATATATGCTGCTGCGCTTGAAATTGATGCTGGAAGCACCTTCAAAATATTTGGTAGGACAAGTTACTTCTGCAATATCATACCCTTTCATAAACACCTGGGACACCATTTCATTGTCGAAAACGAAATCATCGTTATTCGCCATATAATTGATATTCCGGAGCACTTCCGCAGAAAATGCCCTATATCCCGTATGATACTCACTTAATTTCTGGCCCAGCAGGATATTCTGGGTAAGGGTGAGCATCCGGTTAAAGATATACTTATACATAGGCATACCACCCTTGAGGGCTCCTTTGCCCAGGATACGCGAACCGAATACGGCCGGGTATACATCATTGGCAATGATGCTGCTCATGGCAAGAATAAGCTTTGGTGTATACTGATAATCAGGATGTACCATGATCACGATATCTGCCCCCAGCTCCAATGCCTTATTATAACAGGATTTTTGGTTCCCGCCATAACCCTTGTTGGCATCATGGCGTACAATGTGCCGGATGCCTAATTTACGACCTACATCCACCGTGTCATCCTTACTGGCATCATCCACCAGCACCACTTCATCCACTACATCCATTGGTATTTCGAGATAGGTCTTTTCAAGGGTGAGTGCAGCATTATAAGCTGGCAACACTACCACTACCTTTTTATTATTGAGCATGAATCAAGGGTGATTTAGGCTGCAAAGGTATAAAAATACTCCTAATGCATAAGTAGCTATATACAATTCTTACTTTTATGCAGTAGAATTAATTCTTATCTTTGTGGCTTGGCGATTTTTTGGCATTATATTTTCTTAAGGTTTTCTTAATTTAAAAGGACATTCAAGCATGCTGAAGCTAATTAGATGGATGATGCCATTGTTGATGACAGGACTAGTGACATTGAAGGTATCTGCCCAGGTAGACCCGGAAAAGAAAGCCGAGGTTAAAACGGCGGATACCACACTCAAGAAGATCCTGGACGATCTTCAAAGGGTGGCAGACAGTGATAAACAGAATTCCCAGGCTATTGAATCATTATCAAGAGGCCGGGAATTCGACAATATCACTAAGTACAACCTGGTCAAGAACAACCTCATCCAGGCATCCGAAACCTACTATTTGTTGAACAAAAAGATCATTGACCTGAAATCCAGGACCACTACCAGTAACCTGGATGTGTTCATTACCTCCCTCAACAACCCGGAGAGTAAGGAATTAGGGTTCTCCCTGAGCGACCGTGTAGTGGAACTGGTGGAAAAGATCATCCTCAAAGGCAAATCTGATAAGAATGAACGGAATACCAAACTGGTAGAATCCACTAAGTCCATTATCAATAGCCCTATCTTTAAAAGTTTTACTTCCCTCACCCCTCCCCTGGCCATCGCCAGCTCCGTGATGGGCTTCCTGCACAGCGTAAGCCAAAGCAATAAGGCTATCAATCATAAACTGCTCCAGGAATTTGAGAAGGAACTGAACAAGTACGTGATCTATTACACCGCCCTGAATGATGCCAACCAGAAGTTTGAATTTGGGTTGAATTTCAATAAGGACCAGCTTTCTCTGCTGCAGGACAATATGTATGATCACCTGGCTTTCACTGCCAACGTGCTCAAAATGCCATTGCCCGCCCGCGGTAATAAAACCATTGCAGAATCTTTGAACGATTACTTCATTGATTTCAAGAAAGAAAAAGTAATAGACTACTTCGCCAAACTGGAAGAGAAATATACAAAGGGAAAAAAGATAGACTATGAAAGTTTGCTGAATGATAATATGAACCTGAAAGAGGCCAACAACCAGCTGGAAGACCTCATTCTGCAAACTAAACGTTTCGAGAACCTTTATAATGAGTATTTCAGCCTGCTGGACTCTTATTATACCAAAGTGAACCATTCTCTCCGCCTGGCACAGGATAATTCCCTGGCTGACAGAGCGATCGTAGAGGCCAAACAAAATGAATTCCGCCAGCTGAAAAATGAAGCGGTACAGGAGATCCAGTCTTCTATCAATATGCGGGAACTCACTATCAACGTAGAAAAAGTGAAATACCGTTACAGGATATTCTAAATCTTACACAACATAAAGGAAAGCGGATCGGAAACGGTCCGCTTTTTTTAATCACATTTTACACACCCGGCCCCACCCAATCCCCTTTTAATGCCTAATTTTGCCCCATTATGACCACAGTACAACTCGAATATGTAGTGGCGGTAGACACCTACCGGAGTTTTGTGACAGCCGCAGACAAATGTTTTGTAACACAACCTACGCTCAGCATGCAGATCCAGAAACTGGAAGATGAACTGGGTGTGAAGATATTTGACCGGAGCAAGCTTCCGGTAGTACCCACAGAAATAGGCATGGCCGTTATAGCCCAGGGGCGGGTGATCCTGAAAGAAAGTGCCCGCATCCGGGAGATCATTGCAGATCAGAAGAAAGAGATCCAGGGTACGCTTAAAGTAGGCATCATTCCTACATTGGCGCCATACCTGCTACCCCGTGTGCTCACTTCTTTCATGAAGAAATACCCGAAGGTGAAACTGGAAGTATGGGAATACTCTACAGAACAGATCATCACCTTACTGAAACAGGAACAGCTGGATTGCGGCCTCCTGGCCACCCCGCTGCATAATACACACCTGGAAGAACATCCTTTGTTCTATGAAACGTTTGTGGTGTTCACCGCCAAAAGCAACAAGCTCTCCGATAAAAAGGTGATCCTGCCGGAAGACCTGGATACCAAAGACATCTGGCTGCTTAATGAAGGCCACTGCATGCGCAACCAGGTGCTCAATATCTGCCGGGATAAATTCAGCATGGGAGAATTCAGGAACCTGGAATATAATACCGGCAGTGTGGAAACACTCAAACGCATGGTAGAGCTCAATGAAGGTTACACCATCCTGCCGGAACTATCCTTGCAGGACCTGAGCGCCAAACAAATGAACATGGTGCGCTTTTTTAAGACGCCTGAGCCCGTTAGGGAGATCAGTCTTGTCACACACCGCTATTTCATTAAACAAGGCGTAATAGAGGCCTTTAAGAAAGAGATCCTGGCAAATGTACCGGAGAAGATGAAGGTGAAGAAAACGAAGAAGGTGATAGATATTGTGATAGATAAAAAGTAATATCAGTTTCAGGTAATAAAGTGTTTGTAAAACGGATAAAGTGTTAGTGTTTTTTGGCCCTGCTCCCAAAGAAAGAAAGTAGTTTTGTGGTAAGATTTGTTAACCTAAATAAGTACAATGTATACTTACGATAGTATTTATGAGCCAAAGCAATTAAAATATGATGTAGCACAAAATATAAAGGATGATGTGGTTAGATACATTTTCATCAGTAAGGGAGAAAGAAATATATTGAAAGTGATTGATTATTCTTTTATGGAAGAGTTGAACGGAAAGAAGCTTTTCAACTTTGGGTTTGGGAATTATGATTTCGAAACAGATATAATAGAAGATATTGAGCTGTCAAATAACGGAGACACATATAAGGTATTTAATACTGTTCTGAGTACAGTTCCGCTTTTCTTTGAAATACATAGCAATGCTATTATAATGATTGAAGGAAGCGACAGTGGCCCCGAATTTCTTGATAAGTGCCGTGCTAATTGCAGAAAAAACTGTGCAGATATCTGCAAAAATGCGAATAGAAGAATAAATATCTATAGAGGATATGTAAACAAACATTATGATACATTAAAAATGGATTATACTTTCTACGGTGGATTAGATAGCACTGATAACAAACCAACACTGATCGATTATATGCCGGATCACAAACAGGAATCAATTATTCTCATGAAAAATAAAAACCAACATAGTATGAAAGTCGAAGAGAATCAAACCCAGGAGGTGATGGAACCAACTTCAGCCGAAGAAATGATTGCATTGTTCCTGGAAAGGAGAAAACAAAACCCGGACGTAGACCTCTTTGCCAAACAAAATGCGAGAATGAGGGAGAAAATAAAAGGCCTTGTACTACCTGATCACCTCAGATTGGATCTATAATTCAAGGCATTAAAAAAGGGGTAACCGGAACATATTCCAATTACCCCTTTTTTATAATTCAATAAGTTTAGTTCTCCTTATTCTTCGCATCCGTGTAGTTGTTCTTCAACTTCGGATAAGATTGCAGGATCAGGTCGTTCATCACATTCACCGCTTCGCTCAGATAAGCGTCTTTCGTACGGGCCTTTAACCAGTCTTTATTACGCGCTAACTTCACGGTATCAGTACCCATCTTGGTGAGGTCTACTTTCAGGCTGTTAATGTTCAGGGCCTGCACTTTATCATTCACCGCATCATAACGTTTCAGCGCTGCTGCATTCTTCTTCTGATCTGCTTTGTAAGAAGTCAGGTCCAGCGGATAAGTTTTCTGCTCTTCCAGTTTCTTCAGCGTAGCAATGTTATCGTTGATGATCTTGAATGCTTCGTTATTGGCTACACGTTTAGCGCTGTTCGCTTTCAGTGTTTTCACATCCACAGGGTCCTGCCATACAGTGTAGTCTGCCTTAGGGATCACATCCCATTTCAGGGCATCTTCATCTTTGCGCTCACCTACTTCATAATATGGAGAAGGCAATACAACATCAGATTCAACACCTTTCAACTGTGTGGAACCACCATCTGCACGATAGAACTTCTGTACCGTCAGTTTGATAGCGCCAAGGCTGCCACCAATATCTGTCCGTACAAAATTGTCCAGCTCCAGCAAACGCTGTACAGTGCCCTTACCAAAAGTAGAAGGGCTGCCAATGATCACCGCACGTTTGTAATCCTGCATGGCAGCTGCCATGATCTCAGAAGCAGAAGCGCTGAATTCGTTCACCATAATGGCAAGCGGACCATCGTACTGTACATTTTTATCGCGATCTTTTTGTTGTTGTGTTTCACCACCACGGGAACGTACCTGTACCATAGTTCCTTCCGGAACGAACAGGCCGGCCATTTTGATCACATCTGGCAGGGAACCGCCACCATTGAAACGGAGGTCCAGGATGATGCCATCCACTTTTTCTGCTTTCAGTTTTTTGATCTCTTCGGCTACGTCATCATAAGAGAAAGAACCCTGACGGTCGTTGAAGTCCGCATAGAACTCAGGCAGATAAATGTACCCGATCTTATGCTGACCGGTGATAACGGCAGACTTGGCAAAAGTATCGTCCAGTTTGATCTCATCACGCAGCAGGCTAACCACTTTGGTGGTACCGTCTACACTCTTCACCGTTAAACGCACTTCCGTTCCTTTATTACCACGGATCAGGGTTACTGCTTCATCCACGGCAAAACCGCCGATGTCTACAGGTTCCTGGTCTCCCTGTGCTACTTTCAGGATCACATCGTCTGCTTTCAGTTGCCCTTGTTTCCAGCTGGGGCTGCCTGTTACGATGCTCACGATCTTGATACGCCCTTCATCTTCTCTCAGCTGTGCGCCGATACCGAAGAACTTACCAGCCATCTGCTCCTGGAAAGCACGTTTCTCTACAGGAGGCATATAATCTGTATGGGGGTCCATCGTAGTGGTGATGGCATTTACATACATGGAGAAACGATCATCTTCTTTCATGCGGTTCTTCAACCGGTCAAAATAACGATCGTATACTTTTTTCACTTTGGCGCGGGCTTCTGCTTCCAGCGCTGCATCCGTTTTACCGGTCTTTTCTTTTTCGCGCTGTTCGATCAGGTCCGCATATTTTTCCAGTGTGCGTAACTTCAGTGATTTACGCCAGGCTTCTGTGCGGGCTGCTGCATCTGCAGGCCAGTCCATCGTTTCCGGATCTACCACGATAGTTTCCTTATTGGAAAAATCGAAAGGTTTATCCAGGATAACAGGATAGATAGCGGCTGCTTCGGTTATCCTTTGGCGGATGATCACGTTCGTTTTTGCAAACAGATCCAGCGGGGCGCCGTTCAGTTCGTCATCCACATGTGTTTCCAATGGTTTGAGCGCATCAATATCGCTCTTCATGAAGAATTTCTTCTCACCATCCAAACTCCGCATGTATTTCTTAAATACCTGTTTGGAGAAAGCATCGTCTATGGGTTTCGGCTGGTAATGCCCCTCTTTCAGGATCTGGCCTACGAGGGTCATAATAGCTTCATATCTTCCCGGCGGATCGTCTGTACCACCAATCTTTGCGAAGGCAAATATTCCTGCCGAGATGCTGATCAGCATGATCGGTACTATCACTTTCAATTTCATCTGATTCAATTACGAATTACCAATTACGAATTTCGAATGGTTGTTCGGTTCGTGTTTCTCTACCAAATATAAACTTATTCACGCAGCCCATAAGAGTTGCAAGGTGTTTTAACAAAATATTACTATCCAAATAGTTGCAAATATGATGCGTAAAACAATTACAAATTACCACTAATATGCCTCAATTCACCACTCGTAATTCGTAATAGATAATTCGTGGATCAATTTTACTTTACGAGTTTATAAACACCCGGCGTAACTACACCACCAGCTCCGGGAATAGTGACAAGCATGTAAAGCTCACCTGCCTGATCCTGGCCCCAGCTCAGCAACTGTAGGTTACCTTGTGGTTTATTTTCAATTTCGAGGTCTGAACGCTCCCATTTGTTGCCTTTTTGGGACAATATCCAGGTTTTACCATTGTAATCGCCGAAAACATATTTACCACTTAAAGCCGGAATAGCTTTACCACGGTAGATGTAACCGCCGGCAATACTGATACCCAGGTCATGGTCGTATTCATGAATGGGTTCTATCAGCCCTTTCTTATCAGCGCCTGCAGGAACATTGAAATCATGGTAGCCTTCTATGATGCGCCAGCCGTAGTTGCCGCCTCTTACAATGATATCCACTTCTTCATACTTGTTCTGCCCTACATCTCCGGCAAATAACCTGCCAGTAGGTTTATCAAATGAAAAACGCCATGCATTACGGAGGCCATATGCCCAGATCTCGCCACGGGCGCCTTCTTTATTCACAAAAGGATTGTCTTTAGGGATGCGGTAAGGGCTGCCGTTCACATCAATGCGGAGTATTTTCCCCAGCAATGTACCCAGGTCCTGGCCATTACCAATGGTGCCATGTTTATCTCCACCGCCGCCACCGTCGCCGGAAGAAATATAAAGGTATCCATCAGCGCCGAACATGATATCTCCGCCATTGTGGTTGGATTCCGGCTGATTGTATTCCAGTACTACTTTTTTAGTGTCGAAGCTCGCAGTGTTATCAGATGATTTAGCTGCTTTGAATTCAGCAATAACGGTCTTGTGGTTCAGGCCTTTACCGGCATTGGCCACCGGTGCGCTGTAATACAGGTAGAATTTGCCATTAGACTTATACTGCGGGTGAAAAGCCATGCCCAACAGGCCGCGCTCGTCATAAGCGGGGTTTACCTTCACCATGTCTGAACTTACATCAATAAAAGGGGTGGGAAGTAACTGGCCATTCTGAATTACCCATACTTTACCTTCTTTCTGAACAACGAACTGGCGGTTGGTACCATCTCCCGGAACAGCCATTGTTACGGGGGACTGTACTTTGTCCGTGATCAACTGGAGTTTAACTTTCTGGGTTTGTGCAATGCCCGACGAAAAGGGCAGCAAGGCACCCATTAATAATAACCTGACTAGCTTCATACGATTTGGAATTTTAAGAAGCTAAAAATAATCATCTCGCCCATACAAATGATAAAAAGTTGATTAGCGGGGATCGGTGATATGTTTTACTTTTGAGCAGCCATAAAAACTATCAGATTGGACGACGCCGCAACTAACAGAAACGATCCGTACGCATCGTTACGATTCAGAGAATTCAAGTTCTTCCTTGTAATCCGTTTTGCGCTGATCTTTGCGCTGGCCATGCAGTTTGCCATTATTGAGTGGAAAGTGTACATCCTTACCAACGACCCGCTGAACCTGGGCCTCATAGGCCTGGCGGAATTCGTACCCGCCTTTTGCCTGGCACTCTTTGCCGGCAATATTGTGGATAAAAAGGAGAAAAGAGGCATGGTGCTGAAGTGCATTTTCGGTTACCTGTTCATAGGAACCGGCCTGTTCTTCCTTACCTGGGACTATGTGATGGCCGGTGTGCCTAAAAATATGGTCCTGGGCCTGATCTATCTCCTGGTATTCTGCGGGGGCATCGTACGGGCCTTTACCAGCCCCTCCAATTTCACCCTTCTTTCCGTACTGGTTCCCAGGGAATTATATGCCAATGCCACTACCTGGAGCACTTCCGCCTGGCAGATCGGCGCCATAGCAGGCCCTGCACTGGGAGGTCTTTGCATTGCCTGGCTGGGCATCCACTGGTCTATGTTACTGGTACTGGCCTTTGTGCTGGTGGCCTTCTTCTGCATTCTTCAAATAACACCCAAACCCATCCATTATAAAGAAATTGGCGAAACCGTGAAACAACGGCTTACTTCCGGCCTGCGGTTCGTGTGGAAGACCAAGGTATTACTGAATGCCATGGCCCTGGATATGTTTGCCGTACTATTTGGCGGTTCTGTGGCCATGATCACTATCTACGCCAACGATATCCTGCATGTAGGGCCACAGGGCTTTGGGATGATGCGGGCAGCACCTGCCGTGGGTTCGTTCCTGATCCTTTTCACCCTGGCTTACAAGCCGATTGTTACCAAACCAGGCATCAAACTCCTGGCTTCCGTATTCGGGTTTGGACTGTGCATCATTATTTTCGGGCTGTCTAAGAATTTCGTGCTATCCCTGGCAGCTCTGTTCGGGAGCGGGTTATTGGACGGGGTAAGCGTGATCATCCGGCAAACCATCCTGCAATTGAAAACCCCGGATGATATGCGGGGCAGGGTATCTTCTGTAAGTTCCATATTTGTAGGCTCTTCTAATGAACTGGGTTCCTTTGAGAGCGGGGTGGCTGCTAAAATAATGGGCACCGTTACCTCTGTGGTATTTGGCGGATGCATGACCCTGGGGATCGTGATCACCACTTATATCATCTCTCCGGCCATGCGGAAGCTGGAACTGAAAGCCTGACGGCCTATTTCACGATCGTTTTCAACCTTTCCAGTACATAATATACAGCCGGGCAGATCACGGAGTTCAACATCGTGCTTTTGTCCCTTTTAAATAACTCATCACTATCCGTATAAGGATAGTTCCGGCAGTCATTGGGCCTTATATCGTAGATAGAGCAATGATTATCTTCACCGAGGAAAGCACAGGGGCTTCTTTTCACCACGTAATCCCCATCCTCATCCAATCTTAAGTAAGATTCGATAAAAACAGATTCCCGTAAGCCGAGATGTTTGGATACCCGCTTGATATCCGGTGTTTTAAACCGGGGGCTGATGGTTTTGCAGCAACCGGCGCATTGCAGGCAGTCTATTTTCGAAAAAGCTTCGTCATGCAGGTCCGGTAACTCGCGCAACGTTTCCTTTCCCTTTTTGGTCTGCATTTTCAGCAAAAGCTGTTTGTATGACTTTTGATTCTCTTTCGATTTTTTCTCCCATTCGGAGAGTAATTCAGACATCCTCTTATTTTCTGCAAAAGTAGATGAAAATTCCATGACAAATGCAGCATCTATTTAAGGCCTTATATCAGCGCAGCTTCCCCCTATCGCCAGCTGTTTGGCTGTTGCTTAAAAACATCATAGCTTTGCGCATTCTTTTCTTTAAATACCTGCTTACATCATGAATCTTTTGAATACATTCAAGAATGAGTTCATTGGCCGTCACATAGGACCCAATGATGCAGAGACACGTGAAATGCTCGGCAAGATCGGCATCAGTACACTGGACGAATTGATCGACAAAACTGTGCCTGCGGCCATCCGCATGAAAAGCGACCTGGATATCCCGGAAGCGATCAGCGAATTTGCTTACCTGAGCCAGCTGAAAGACATCTCCTTAAAGAATAAGGTATTTAAAAATTATATCGGACAAGGTTATTATGATACCATCACCCCTAGTGTGATCCTGCGGAACGTTTTTGAAAATCCAGGATGGTATACGCAATACACGCCTTACCAGGCAGAGATCTCCCAGGGCCGCCTGGAGAGCCTGCTCAATTTCCAGACCATGGTGAGCGACCTGACTGATCTGCCCATTGCCAATGCTTCCCTGCTGGACGAAGCTACTGCAGCAGCAGAGGCTATGACCATGTTCTTCAACGCACTGAACAAAGATCATGAGCATATCACACGTGGTAAGTTCTTTGTAGACAAACGTGTATTCCCGCAAACAATAGATGTGGTGATCACCCGCGCCACACCATTACAAATAGAAGTGGTGGTAGGCGATTTTGCTACTGCTGAGATCGATGCGGATTACTTCGGCGCCCTGGTACAATACCCGGATGCAGAAGGTACCGTAGCGGATCACCGCCAGTTCATTGAGAAAGCACACGCCGTAGGCGCTTATGTGGCCATGGCTACAGACCTGCTGGCGCTTACCCTCCTCACCCCTCCCGGTGAACTGGGCGCAGATGCAGCAGTAGGCAGCGCACAACGTTTTGGCGTTCCCTTAGGTTTTGGCGGCCCGCACGCTGCTTTCTTTGCTACCAAAGATGAATTCAAACGCGCCATTCCCGGCCGTATCATTGGTGTGAGCATAGATGCACAAAACCAGCGCGCTTTGCGCATGGCGCTGCAAACCCGCGAGCAGCATATCAAACGTGAAAAAGCTACCTCTAATATCTGTACTGCACAAGCACTGCTGGCTAATATGGCTGCTATGTATGCTGTGTATCACGGACCTAAAGGCCTGAAAAATATTGCCCTGAAAGCCACCCTGCTCACCGCCTCCCTGGCGGCGAAACTGCAGGCAGCCGGGCTGAAACTATGCAACGGCAGTCATTTCGATACCATTACTGTAGAAGTAGCAGATGCAACCGCTACCTTAGCCAAAGCACAGGAAGCCGGCATCAATTTCCGCACTATCAACGCCACCCAGGTAGGTATCTCCCTGGATGAAACCACTGATGTAGCAGAAGTGAATGCGATCCTCGCTGTATTCGGTGCAGGAAAAGTAACGGAAGCGGAAGTGGAAAAAGCCACTACCGGTGTTCCGGCCTCCCAGCAACGTACTTCCAGCTACCTGTTACACCCGGTGTTCAACACCCACCACAGTGAAACGGAAATGATGCGTTACATCAAATCTCTCGAGAACAAAGACCTTTCACTGAACACCTCCATGATCTCCCTCGGATCCTGCACTATGAAGCTGAATGCGGCTTCAGAAATGATCCCCCTGAGCTGGAGCCACTGGAGTAAAATGCACCCCTTTGCACCCATCGCACAGGTAGGCGGCTACCAGCAGATCGTGAAAGAACTGAGCGATTATCTCTGCAAGATCACCGCTTTTGATGCCTGCAGCCTGCAACCGAACTCCGGCGCACAAGGCGAATACGCCGGCCTGCTCACCATCAAATTGTACCATGAGAGCCGTGGGGATGCACACAGGAATGTGATCCTGATCCCTATCTCTGCACATGGAACCAACCCTGCCAGCGCAGTGATGGTAGGCTATAAAGTAGTGATCGTAAAAGCACTGGATAACGGATACATTGATGTAGCCGATCTGAAAGCGAAAGCAGAACAACATAAAGATAACCTGGCCGGTGTGATGATCACCTATCCTTCCACCTACGGTGTATATGAAGAAAGCGTGAAAGACATCTGCCAGATCATTCATGACAACGGCGGCCAGGTTTATATGGACGGTGCCAACATGAATGCACAGGTTGGCCTTACCGCTCCCGGCCTTATCGGTGCGGATGTTTGCCACCTGAACCTGCACAAAACATTTGCTATTCCACATGGTGGCGGCGGTCCCGGCATGGGCCCTATCTGCGTGGCTAAACACCTCGCTCCTTTCCTGCCTGGTCACGTAAGCCTCCAGGCTACCGGTAACGGCAGCAAACAGGCGCACGCGGTATCTGCAGCGCCATATGGCTCTGCCAGCATCCTGCTGATCTCCTATGCTTACATCCGGATGCTGGGCCGTACCGGTGTTCGTAAAGCTACTGAGTACGCTATCCTGAACGCCAACTACATGAAGGCCCGGCTGGAAAAAGCATACGATGTATTGTACACCGGTATCAGCGGTACCTGTGCCCATGAGTTCATCGTAGACCTTCGTCCGTTTAAAGCAACGGCTGGTGTGGAAGCAGAAGATGTGGCCAAACGTTTAATGGACTATGGTTTCCACGCTCCTACCATGAGTTTCCCGGTTGTGGGTACCATCATGATCGAGCCTACGGAAAGTGAGGATAAAGCGGAACTGGATCGTTTCTGTGATGCGCTCCTGGCCATCCGTGAAGAGATCCGTGCCGTGGAAGAAGGTAAAACAGATAAAGCCAATAACGTGCTGAAGAACGCACCACATACCCAGGCTGTGATCACGGCGGATGAGTGGGCTTTGCCTTACACCCGTCAGCAGGCAGCTTTCCCGCTGGAATATGTGAAGCTGAATAAGTTCTGGCCTTCTGTTAGCCGGATCAACAATACTTTCGGCGATCGTAACCTGATCTGTACCTGCGAACCGGCCAGCGCCTACGCAGAAGCATAAGATACTGTAAATCAATAGAAAAAGGCTATCTCAAGTACGAGATAGCCTTTTTTGTGCCTTATGCCAAGGTAGGATAACCCGTATATAAGCCGTATATAACCCGTATATAAGTCGTAGATAAGCCGTCCCTTATAGAGACGGCTTATCTACGACTTATCTATAACTTAAGAACGGGTATTTCTGCAGAAGGGTTGCTTTATGGATCGCTTTGAACCTGTCAACTTCCCCCTTCTACCCCCTCTTTTCACCCGTTCATCAATGTTTTAACTATCTCGTTCGTTTTTCTACGAAATGTTCGTACTTTAGTTACCTAATTCAAAACCGCCGATGTTACGCAGTTTACTCGCCTCCATTTTACTCATGTGCAGCCTTTATTCCGTTGCCCAGCAAAAATCAGCGCTACGGGGCACTGTAGCAGACTCTACGAATAAGGAATTACTCGAGATGGCTTCCGTAAGCGTCCAGGACCCAAAGGACAGTAGCCTCATCACCTATACCCTTACGGATAAGAAAGGAGCCTTTGTGCTGAACGGCCTGCCGGAGAACAAAGCAGTGCGCCTGCTGATCTCCTATACCGGTTACCGCACTTATACCCGCATTTTGGATGCGAACAGGCCAACAGACCTGGGCCAGATCTTCCTTCCCCTTGCCGCCAGGGATCTGAACACCGTGGTGATTGAAGGAGATCGCCCTCCTGTAGCGATCCGTGCGGACACTATTGAGTTCAATGCGGCGTCTTTTAAAACACGCCCTAATGCGGTGGTGGAGGACCTCTTAAAGAAACTGCCGGGTGTGGATATTGATGAAGAAGGTGGTATCACGGTGAATGGAAAAAAAGTAAGCCGCATTTTAGTAGATGGACGGGAGTTCTTTGCCAATGATCCCAAACTGGCCACCAAGAACCTGCCCTCCAATATCATTGATAAGGTGCAGGTGATGGACACCAAAACCAAACAGGAAGCAAAAATGGGCATTACGAAAGACGGAGAAGACAGGACCATCAACCTCACGCTGAAAGCGGATAAAAAACGCGGACTCTTTGGCCGTATCTCCGCAGGGTATGGTACAGACGAACGTTTTGAAGCCGGCGGCATGGTGAATTATTTCAATGGCCCGAAACAGATCAGTGTACTGGGTTCTTCCAATAACCTGAATAAAATGGGATTTACGCAGGGCGAAATGATGTCTGTTGCTGAAAGAAAAGGAGGCACTACCGTAATGGTATCAGGTGCTGGCATTGAGGTGAACGGCATTTCCTTCGGCGGTGGTGGTGAAGGCATCCGCACCGCTTCCATGCTGGGTTATAACTATAACGACAAGTGGGGTGATAAGACAGGCATCAACAACAGCTACTTCTTCAACAACACCAATTCCCGCAATTACTCTATCAGCAACCGCCAACGGCTCATTGACAACTACAGGATCGCTGGTATAAAGGATGGTTATGGCCGCAATGCTAACCACCGCATGAACTTTGGGGTTGATATTGAACTGGATTCCATGACGCAGTTAAACATCCGCCCCAGTTTTGATTACTCCAGGCAAAGCATGAATAACAATGGAGATGAAACCACCTGGGATGAAAACAATGCGCTGGTGAATACCAACAAAACAAATAACCGCTCTTTAAGCACCCGTTATAACTTTCAAAACAATATTGACCTTACACGCCAGTTTAAAAAGAAAGGCAGAAGCATCGGCTTAAATTTTTCCAACACTTACAATACACAGGACGGTAATTCGTATGTCAGATCTGACCGCGATTTCTATGAGAATGAACTGGTGGATTCTACTGCCAGTACTAATCAGCGCACCATTTCAGATAATAAGAATGAGAATTACAAGATCCAGCTCTCCTATAACGAACCATTGTCTCCCACCTGGAGAATGACCTTAACTTATGCCTGGAATTATAACCTGAGTAAATCCAACCGCAGAACATACAACTATAATGAAGGCGCAAAGGATTATACGGATCTGGACAGTTTATACACCAACCAGTTCAGAACGCTGAACACCAGCCAGCAACCACAGGTATCATTCAACTATACCAGTAAGGATAAAAAACTGACCGCTAACCTGGGTGGTATGGTATACCTGAACGTGCTGGATAACTATTCTCTTACGGACAATACAACATTGCGGCAATACCAGACCAACCTTGCTCCAAATTCCCGGATCTCTTATCGTTTTAAGAATAACGCCCAGGTGAACTTAGATTATAATGGTTACATGCAGCAACCCAGTCTTGATCAATTGCAGCCAGTATTGGACAATACGAATACACTGAACATCAGGGTGGGAAATCCTGATCTGAAGCCGTCCTTTTCCCAGAACATCCGCCTGGGATATAACATCTTCTCGCCAACAGGGTTCGGTATATTCTCCGGTATTGGTATCTCTCCTGTGCTCAACCGGATCTCTACTGCTACCCGCATACTGAGCGGTGGCGGTCAGGAAACAAAGTCGATCAATGTGGATGGTACTTACAGCCTCAATGCAAATGTTAATGTGAGCATGAATAAAAAGAAGAAGGATTACCAATGGCGCATCAATGGCGGATTCTTTGGTAACGGTTCCAGGAACGTTAACTTCTCTACACTCGGCAATGCAAAAGGAGATACTGTGCTCCGCGCCAATTCAACCATGAACTGGTCTGTATCTCCGATGGTAAATTTCTCTTATTCTTACAAAGAATTGCTGGATGTAACCCTGATGTACCGCCCCAGTTTCAATGCAGTGCAATATTCCGTGACACCGCCGAACAGCCAGAATAGCTATTACATGCACCGCGCAAACATAGGTGCCACGCTTTACTGGCCTTACAACTTCTCCCTGGAGAATGATGTGAACTACACTTTTAACAGCCGTACTTCTCCTGGTTTCCGTAAAGGGGTAGTGTTATGGAACATGGGCCTTGCCTATGATTTCTTCAAGGACAAAAGCTTACAGGTAAAAGTAAGCGCGTATGACCTGTTAAGGCAGAATACGAGTGTAAGACGGATGCAATCTGATTATTATATTGATGATATCCAGACGAATATTGTGGAACAATATTTCATGGTTACGGTATCTTATAATATCAGCAGGTTTGGAGGAAAACCAAAAGGTGGTCCTAACCGGAGATATAATAATGGTGGATTCATGATGTTCTAAATACACTAAAAGCCCCCTCGGGGGCTTTTTTATTTATAGATGATCACTTCAGGAGGAGGGCCCCATTTCTTTATCGTTGTATCTGCAAGTAAAGGGTAAGCAGAGCTGCTGCCGCCGATATCTCCTGTTGTTACTGCCATTACGATCGTGCGGACCCTCGTATGCCGGATCACATAGGAACACATGATGCAGGGCTCGTGTGTAGTATACATCGTACAGGCAGAAAGGTCCTGGCTGTTCAGCTTTTCCGTAGCCTGCCGGATAGCTTCGATCTCTGCGTGATAAGTGATATCACGATGGGTTTTACCACCTTCGATCCCTTCGGCAATGATCACTCCATCCAACACAAGAACGGAACCTACCGGGCTGTCTCCCCGTTGTTTGGCTATTGACGCAAGTTCATTGCATCTCTGCATAAAGACTGCATGTTCATTCATCCGGCTAAATTTCGTGCTGTTCGTAAAAAAGCGTAAATTAACAATAAGATGAAATATTCTTTGTTCTTTATAGCGCTCCCCCTCCTTTTACTGGGCATCTCTCAGTATAATCCACCACTGAAAGATAACATCACAATAGGCTGTGCCCCTCCTCTCCGGGACAACTTTGATACTACCGCGAATGGAAAATTCATTGTGCCACTTTCCGGCTGGGGGCAATATGCTTACCGCATCTCTACCCATAGCGACAGTGCGCAATTTTATTTCAACCAGGGCCTCAACATGTATTACAGCTATCACCTGAAAGAAGCCACTGCTTCCTTTAAAGAGGCTGCCCGTTTGGATCCGCAGTGTGCTATGGCTTACTGGGGGCAGGCATTATCCATGGGGCCTGGTTATAACTTTGCGCATACTTACACCATGCCTAAGAGTGTACCGGCCGTATTACAATTAATGAATCAAAATATTGAACAGGCTACAGATAAAGAAAAACAACTGATAGCCGTGATGAACCGCCGTTATACGGCTGATGCAGTTTCTTCTCCTGCTTATGCGAATGGCATGAAGGAACTCATGGCTTCATATCCGAAAGATCAGGATATAAAAGCGCTCTACATAGATGCGGTGATGCTGATCCATCCCTGGGATTTCTGGTTCAATGACGGCACTCCAAAAGAATGGACGCCAGAAGCAGTAAGTTTATGCGAAGCCCTGTTGAAAGCATCTCCTAAACATCCCGGCGCTTTACATTACTATATCCATCTCACGGAAGCCTCCCGCCATCCGGAAGTGGCACTGCCAAATGCAGCTGCGTTAAAGGAACTTTTGCCGGGTGTGGCGCATATGGTGCATATGTCCAGCCATGAATACGAAAGGAATGGTTTATACGCACTGGGGGTAGAAGCCAATGATAAAGCGGATGATGATCTTGTACACTATGATTCCATTGCAAAGAACCTTTCCCTCAACAAATATTCATCTCATTATTATGGCGTGCAAACATACTGTGCACTCAGCGGGGGCATGTATGAAACCGGCAAACGTACTGCGCAGGATTGCAGAAAAAGTGTATCTCCTTCACATGCATCCACCTATGAACAATACCTGTACATGATGCCTGTGCTTCATCTTGTGCGCCTGGGTAAATGGGAAGAAATATTAAAGGATGATCTGCAGCCGGATGAACAGTGGCCTTATGCTTCTCTCCTGCACAATTTTGCAAAGGGCCTCGCCTTTGTTTATACAGGCCAGACAGATTCCGCACAGCAACAATTACTGCAACTGCAGCAAAAAGCAAAAGACCCTGTATTAGCCACCAGGCGTGTTCCCTTCAATTCCACTTTGCAGGGAGCCGGCATAGCGGAAGGTATTTTGCACGCAGTTATATTATTCTCCCGGCAGGAAAACAATGCAGCCATCAGCAGCCTTACAGATGCCATCAGGATAGAGGACAGTCTCATCTATACAGAACCTAAAGACTGGATGATCCCTGCCCGCCAATTCTTAGGCGCTTATCTTTTAAAACTGGGAAAACCTGCTTTAGCAGAAAAAGTATACAGGGAGGATCTCATATGGAACCCGGGTAATGGATGGTCTTTGTTAGGGTTGTGCCAAAGCCTGGAGGCACAACATAAGAAGGCAAAAACTTACCGTAAAAAATACCAGCAGGCATTTTCTCATGCAGATGAAATGCCGCCAGGGTCTGTTTATCTGAACTAAAAATATCTTTCCTTCAATACATTCTGGTGATGCATAGCATGGCCGACAGTGATAAAACCTAAGCTCCGCACGGTAATATCAACACCACTGGCCTTTCCGGAACGGCTCAGTTCTTCCTCATTCAAAACACGGAAAAAGTGTGCGGAGGAATTGCGTAGCAGGCGGAACTCTTCCAGCATATCTTTCCAGTGAAGGTGATCTACCCGCGCAACTTCCGCATAATCATTCTCTTCGAAGCTGGCAAGCGGCGTACTGTCTTTACGCGCAAAACGAAGCGCCCTGTAAACAAAAATGCGTTCAGCGTCTGTAAGGTGCTGTAATACTTGTTTAACGGTCCATTTTCCGGGGGCATACGCATAGTTCAGTTTAGATTCCGGAATTCCTTCCAGGAACTGCAATGTGGCAGCAGTTTGATTGTCAAATGCTAAGGAGAGCTCATCTTCAGGAACCAGGCTGATGTAGCCGTGATAGTATTTCCCATATTCCTGGGACAATGGTCTGGGCATATAGTGGTGCGTTTAAATTTTAATTGAAGATATCACTTATATTTAAGGTGCGAAAAACTTACCTGCTATGAAACAAGGATCTATCCTGCTAATAACCCTGTTGGCTTATTTCACCAGTGCTGCGCGTGTAAATGAGGATTCCCTCTGGATCAGGAACAACTACGTAAAGAAAGAAATGACCATCTCCATGCGGGATGGCGTGAAATTATTTACAACGGTGTATGTTCCCAAAAACAAAACGGAAAAACATCCCATCCTGATGATGCGTACGCCCTATTCCTGCGCACCTTATGGCGAGCAGTATTTTAATAACTATCACACGCGTTATATCAATCATTATTTCCGTGAAGGTTATTACATCGTATTACAGGATGTACGCGGCCGCTGGATGAGTGAAGGAGAATTTGTGGATGTGCGCCCTTTTAATCCGAATAAAAAAACGAATAAAGATATTGACGAAGCCAGCGATACGTATGACACCATCGACTGGCTGGTGAAGAACCTGGAAAACAATAACGGGAATGTGGGTGTGTTCGGCATTTCTTACCCGGGCTTTTATTCTACCATGGCTGCCCTCAGCGGGCACCCTGCCTTGAAAGCAGTGAGTCCGCAGGCGCCTGTTACAGACTGGTTTGCAGGAGACGACTTCCATCACAATGGTGCTTTTTTCATTAATGATGCATTTGCTTTCTATTCCAGTTTTGGGAAACCAAGACCCAAACCTACTACGGTGGGGCCTACTGAGTATCCCTACCCTACGCAGGATAATTACAAATTTTATCTCGAAGCAGGTTCCTTAACGAACATTGCCCGGTTAATGGGAGATAGTATTAAATTCTGGAAAGACTTATATGCACATCCTGCTTATGATGCATTCTGGAAAGCGCGTAATGTGCGGAACTTTTTAACGGATGTAAAACCTGCCATGCTCATTGTTGGCGGCACCTTTGATGCGGAAGACTGCTTTGGAGCATGGAACACTTATAAAGCTATTGAGGGCCAAAGTAAGAATGCCAATAACCGGCTGGTGATGGGCCCCTGGTATCATGGGCAATGGGCATCCAATGACGGCAGTTATATGGGGAATGTACACTTTGGGAGCAATACCGCCGCCTGGTACCAGGAAAATATTGAGATCCCCTTCTTTGATTTTTACCTGAAAGGGAAAGGTAAAACACCTGATATCAAAGAAGCCACTGTATTCTTTACCGGTGAAAATAACTGGAAGCAATTGCCTGCCTGGCCGCCGGCGGATATGCAAATGACGCCTATTTATCTGCAACCGAAAGGAGGCCTTAGTTTTAGCCTGCCTGCTGTAACTGAAAGTTCAAGCACCTATAGAAGTGATCCTGCTAAACCAGTGCCTTATACTGAAGATGTACATTTCAACAGAACGATCAGCTATATGAACGATGATCAGCGTTTTGCTGCAAGAAGGCCGGATGTACTGGTATTCCAAACCGATACTTTAACAGAAGACCTTACATTAGGTGGCCCCGTTATAGCAGACCTGGTAGTGAGCAGCAGCACAACGGATGCAGACTTTGTAGTAAAGGTGATTGACGTTTTCCCTGATAATTTCAGCTATGGTGAAATGCAGGCTTCCACAGCTCACGCAAGATATGTATCTTCAACCTACCCTATGGGCGGTTACCAGATGCTTGTACGTGGAGAAGTGATGCGCGGCAAATTCCGCAACAGCCTTGAAAACCCGGTCCCTTTTAAAGCAAATGAACCCACTACCGTAAAATTCACTTTACCGGATGTGGCGCACACTTTTCAGAAAGGGCACCGTTTAATGATACAAATACAAAGTTCCTGGTTCCCTTTAGTGGATATGAATCCACAGCAGTTCATGAATATTTATAAGGCGGAAAACAAGGATTTTATTAAATCCGATATCAACGTATACCATAGTAATAAAAGGGCGTCTAAGATTATGTTGCCTGTTATTTCACCACGTTAAAAAATACGCATTATGAAACGACTATCCTCTGCCATATTACTGTTGCTGATAACGCATCTGGCCTTTGCTCAAAATCCTCTAACGGGTGCCTGGCAGTTATTACCTGCCGGTACTGAACCACAAACCATCCGTATCATTGAAGACGGTTATTTTATGCAAACAGCATACGATCATGCCGGCAAACAATTCATCAGTACACTGGGTGGTCAGTTCTCTGCAGATGGAAAAGCCCTGCAGGAAACTATTGAATTTAATACAGCAGATAAAAGCAATGTAGGTATTAAGAACATGGCTTCTTATACACTGGAAAAGGATGTGCTTACTGTTGCCACCAATGGCAAAATGGTTAAATGGAAACGCCTGGATGCCGGCAAGGCTGCCCTGAGCGGCACCTGGCGTATTACCGGCAGGGAGAATAATGGCACCATAGAGCCCATGCGGCCCGGTCCCCGTAAAACATTGAAGATCCTCTCCGGCAACCGCTTCCAATGGGCAGCCATCAATACAGAAACCAAGGAGTTCTTTGGTACCGGCGGTGGCACGTACACCTTTGAGAACGGCAAATACACAGAAACCATCGCCTTCTTTTCCCGGGATAGCAGCCGTGTGGGCATAAGCCTGTCCTTCGACGGTAAAGTAACGGGCAAACAATGGCACCACAGCGGTAAAAGTTCTAAAGGAGATCCTATCAGCGAAATATGGAGCAGGATTGAATAATGTATTATATTGCAGTTCTAAATATACATAACTGGTAATATGATAATAAGAAAATGCCTGTTTATCAGCGCCATGAGCGTACTGGCCCTGCAAACTGCCTACAGTCAGAAAAAGAAACCTGCCGCACCGGTTTCCATTATAAAAACATCGCTGGACTCCGTTAGCTATGCTATTGGTAACGATCTTGCGCAGATGCTGAAAGGCCAGGGGCTGGACAGCCTCAACCTGAAAGTGCTCTTCGCTGCTATCCAGGATCAGTATGCCGGTAAAAAACCGTTGCTTTCTGCAGATGAAGGCACGGCTACCGTAAGTAAGCATATTATGAAGGTAAAAGCAGAAAAAGCAGCTAAGAATAAGGCTGTGGGAGAGAAATTCCTGGCACAGAATAAAACAAAACCCGGGGTGGTAACGCTGCCCAGCGGTTTACAATACCAGGTGATCACTACTGGCACAGGTCCTAAACCTGCCCTCACAGATAAAGTGAAAGTACATTATAACGGTACGCTGATCGACGGCACTCCTTTTGATAGTTCTATTAAACGTGGAGAACCACTGGTAATAGGCCTCACCGGCGTGATCAAGGGTTGGACGGAAGTACTTCAGCTGATGCCTGTAGGCTCTAAGTGGAAAGTATTCATCCCCGCGGACCTTGCTTATGGTGACCGCCAGGCGGGAGCGGACATCAAGCCCGGTAGTACATTGATATTTGATATGGAATTAATGGGTATAGAACCTGCTACACCTGCACCATAATAAAAAAGGGAAGAAGCAAATGCTTCTTCCCTTTTTTTAATTTCTTACTTCACTATCCTCGGCACCCTCATTTCCAGCATCATAAAATCCGCCAGCACCATGGCTGTGATAGCTTCCAGTACCACCGGTACACGAAGTGCAATGCAGAGGTCATGGCGGCCTTTCACGGAAAATGTTTCCACTTCCCCACTGCTGATGTTGAGTGTTTGCTGATCTTTCGGCGTGCTGGAAGTAGGTTTTACTGCTACACGGAACACCAGCTGATTACCATTCGTGATACCACCTACAATACCTCCGGCATTATTGGTAGCAGTTTTACCACTGGCATCAATGATCGGATCGTTGTGTTCCAGGCCTTTCATCTTAGCGGCTGCAAAACCGGCTCCGAATTCAATGCCTTTAATAGCAGGAATAGCAAATGCAGCATGTGCAATATTAGACTCCACAGAATCAAAGAATGGTTCTCCTAATCCTATGGGCAATCCATCTACTGTACATTCCACAATACCCCCTACAGAGTCTTTCGCTGCAATCGCAGCAGCCAGGCCTTCTTCCGCATCGGCAAAACCGCCTACTTCTTTCAAAGTAGCGTTCACCTGTATCTTATCTCCCAGTATCTTTTTCGCGATCACACCGGCTGCTACCAGGTTGAGCGTAAGGCGGCCGCTAAAGTGACCACCACCGCGGTAATCCTCAAAACCACCAAACTTCTGCGTAGCCACAAAGTCCGCATGGCCGGGCCGCGGGAATTCCCGGAGTTTGGCGTAATCCGCACTGCGTGTGTTATTGTTTTCGAATAAAATGGTAATGGGTGCGCCGGTAGTATGATCATTGAACACACCTGATTTCAGGAATGGCAGATCATCTTCTTTCCGGGGGGTAGTGCCCTTTGCTCCTGCCTTACGGCGGCCAAGGTCATACAGGAAATCTTCCTGCTTTAAAGGGATACCGGCGGGGATACCATCGATATTCACGCCCACACTTTCCCCGTGCGATTCGCCAAAAACATTTACCCTGAATATTCTACCAAAACTGTTCATGACGCTTATTTTATACTTTCAATTCCTCTCTTTCCACTATGCCACCCAGTGTTTCCAGGTGCTCATAGAATTCCGGATAGGATTTATTGATCGCTTCCGCGCTTTCGATGGTGATAGCGCCGTCTGCCGTTAATGCAGCTACTGCGCAGGCCATGGCAATACGGTGATCATTATGAGAGAAAACAGTCACATTACCTTTGATGCCGGTACCGCCGTGAATGAGCATCACATCTCCTTCCAGGTCTATCTTAATACCCATCTTGGCAAATTCCTGCTGCAGTGTAAGGCCGCGATCACTTTCTTTATGGGCCAGGCGGCTCACTCCTTTGATCTTTGTGATCCCTTTGCAATTGGCAGCCAGGGCCACCAGCGGCGGGAACAGATCAGGGCAGTCCGTTGCATCCATTTCAAAAGCTTTCAGTTCCTGCTTCACCACGATCATGGTGAACACACCCGGCAATATTTCCGCTCCGGCTTTTTCCAGCGCTTCCATGATAGCCTTATCTGACTGGGCAGACTGGGTATTGAGATGATGCACTTCTGCTTTACCGGCTACGGCCGCAGCCACCAGTAAAAAGGCAGCACCACTCCAGTCACCTTCCACGGTATATTCCTTTGCGCGGTATTCCTGTTTCTTATCAAAGTGAAATACTTCAAAATTCTCCTGGCGCACCTTCACACCAAAGTGTTCCATGATCTGCAGGGTGAGCGCAATGTAGGGCTTGCTTTTCAGGTCTGTAACCGTGATGGCAGCCTTATCTGCCACTGCGCCAAAGGCCATCAGTAAACCGGTGAGGAATTGGGAAGAAAGAGAACCATCTATGGTGATATCCTTTGCTTTCAGCGGGCCTTTGATCTTCAGCGGTAACTTACCGTCCTGACTTTTGATCTCCACACCCAGCTGTGGCAACACTTCTTCAAAGAAATGCATGGGCCTTGTAACAAGGCTGCCATGTCCTTCTATAGTGATAGGTAATTCAGATAATGCAGCGATGGGGGTGAACATACGGATGCCTAAACCGGACTCTCCGCAGTTGATCTCATCATAAAAAGGCTGTACGCCTTTACTGGTGATCTGAATGCCATCATCCAGCCGCTTTACCATTGCTCCCAGGTTCTCTGCTACTTCCAATGCTGCCAGGCAGTCATTGCTTAAACCCGGATTGTGGATCATGGTGGTGCCCTTTGCCAGGAGTGCTGCCGCAACTGCACGTTGCATGGCACTCTTGGATGGATTGGCTGTAACCACACCATTGATAGCAGCAGGTGATATAATGACTTTCATTATTTATGGATCTACAGTTCTTGTAAAATTTGTTTCAGCTCATCTAACAGGATCGGTTGCGTAGTGGCTTTACCGATCTCGTTGAGCAGCACAAAATGAATATGGTCCTTCTCCCTTTTTTTATCCAGTTTGAAGATGTTAAACACTTCCTCTTTATCAGAGGTCATCGTTACCGGTAAACGGTAATCGTTGATCAAACGGATCAGCCGGTTGGTTTGTTCGGATGGCAGCTTGTTTATTTTTTCGGAGATCTTAGCAGCTGCTACCATTCCGATGGCCACCGCTTGTCCGTGTGCTATGTTTTCGATCTTCTCCACGGCATGCCCGAGAGTATGACCAAAATTCAACCAGCGGCGAACACCACTTTCAAACTCATCTTCCAGTACAAACTTCGTTTTGATCTCCACGGAACGTTCCACCAGGAATTGCAATACACTTACATCCTGCGCAAGGGCTTTATCCTTGTTTGCTTCCAGGTAGGAGAACAGCTCTGCATCATAGATACAGGCATACTTGATGATCTCTGCAAACCCGTTGCACCATTCCGTTGCCGGCATGGTTAAGGGTAAGGCATAATCAAAAAGGATGAACTCCGGCTGGCGGATAGTGCCCAGCATGTTCTTATGCATGCCATGGCTTACCCCGTTCTTGCCGCCGATAGACGCATCTACCTGGGCCAGTAATGTAGAAGGTACAAAACCAAAGGGGAGCCCGCGCATGTATATGCTGGCCACAAAGCCCGTCATATCCGTGAGCATACCGCCGCCAATACCTACCAGCATTGTTTTGCGGTCTGCTTCCAGTTCAATCAACCCGTCAATGATCTGTTCCAGCACTTCCATGTTCTTGTGCTCTTCTCCATCCGGTACCACCAGCTTTTTCCAGCCGGGCAGTAAGTCTGCATATTGTTCGTCCACATTCTCATCCAGTAAAAGGATGGTGCGGTCTTTATTCACATAATTGCCGAGGTTCACCAGGCTTTCGCCGAGGTAATACTTCGTTGTTGCATGTTGGAACTGGTGCGATTGCGTTGTCATATGTACTAGAAAAATGGGGCTTAGTCGTTCATCACTTTGTTCTGGCGATTGATAGATTCCAGGTGCACTGCATCAAAGTATTTCAATACGAAATCTTTGGTGAGGCCCAGCTTCTCTCCTGCTCTGATAGCGCGATCCAGGATCTCGTTCCAGCGGTTGGTTTGCAGGATGGTGATGTTGTTATCTTTCTTATACTGGCCAATGTTCTCAGCAATGTTCATACGGCGGCCTAACAGCAACAGGATCTCATCATCGATACCGTTGATCTGGTTACGCAGTTTTTCCAGCGCAGTGTTGAAATCTTTATGATCAGTACGTTCATGTCTCCAGGTAATATTATCCAGCATTTCACCGAATTTCTCAGGTGTGATCTGTTGTTTGGCATCGCTCCATGCGTTGTCCGGATCGATGTGCGTTTCTAACATCAGACCATCATAATCCAGGTCGATCGCTTCCTGTGCAACAGCTTGCAGGATATCGCGGCGGCCGCTGATATGGCTTGGATCGCAGATCATTGGCAATTCAGGAAGACGGCGTTTCAGTTCAATAGCCAGGTGCCACATAGGCGCATTACGGTAGTCCGTATTACCATAGCTGGAGAATCCGCGGTGGATCAAACCTACCTGCTCAATACCTGCTTTCTGGATACGCTCTACAGCACCGAGCCAGAGTTCCAGATCAGGGTTGATAGGGTTCTTCACCAATACAGGCACCTTTACACCTCTCAGTGCATCTGCTACGTCCTGTACGGAGAAAGGATTCACGGTAGTACGGGCACCGATCCACAGAATGTCTACTCCAAAATGCAAGGCATCTTCCACTTGTTTGGCAGTAGCTACTTCTACAGCAACAGGCATACCGGTGAGCTCTTTTGCTTTTTGCAACCAGGGCAAACCTTTAGGTCCGATACCTTCAAAAGAACCGGGGCGGGTACGTGGTTTCCATATACCAGCGCGGAGTACGTCCACTTTACCGGTTTTAGCAAGCGCCAGTGCAGTAGCTAATACCTGCTCCTCCGTTTCTGCTGAGCAGGGGCCTGAGATGATCAGCGGCTTCTTATCTGAAGCCGGATCGGCGAATTTCGTTTTTGCTAAGATCTGTTCCATTTTATTTGTGATGTGTTAAGTTAAAGATTTGATGGCTATTTTAAGATTTTCCTTATTTTATTACTCTTCTGGATGAGCTTGTAGAACGTATCGTAATCCTCGTCCTGCAAGAGCTGTTTCATTTGTTCCAGTTGCTTGATATGTTCTTCCAGTACATCCAGCACATTGTGGCGGTTGTGTTTGAAGATGGGCACCCACATATCCGGGGAGCTTTTTGCCAGCCGCACAGTGGATTCAAAACCACCGCTTGCCAGTTCAAAAATGCGGCCCTGCTCTTTCTCCTTCTTTAATACTGTTAAGGCCAGTGCAAAAGATGTGATGTGTGAGATGTGAGACACGTAGGCGGTGTGCAGATCATGCTCCGTTCCATTCATGTACACGATGCGCATGCTCAGCTGGTCTACTACGGTTTCTATCAGTTCCAGTGCATCCTCGTCGCTGTTCTTCACATCGCAAAGCACCATAGTCTTTTGTGCAAAAAGGTTGGGTATAGCTGCTTCCGGCCCGGAGTACTCCGTTCCGGCCATCGGGTGGGCCGCTACAAAACGACCGCGCTGGGGATGACCGGAAACGAGTTCCAATATTTGTTCTTTGGTAGAACCCACGTCCATGATCACATGGGACTTCGTTATTTTATCGAGGATGGAAGGCAGCGCTTTCAGCATGGCATCCACCGGAATAGCGAGGATGATGAGCTGACTGCGGTTCATCGCATCTTCTATATTGGAAGCTTCATCTATGATCTTTAATTCCTGCGCCCTTTTCAGGTTCGCTTCATTAAAATCCACGCCAATGATCCAGTTAGCTATTCCTTTCTCTTTTAAACTCAGCGCCAGGGACCCGCCAATTAAACCAACACCTATTATAGTTGCGATCATATTTTAGCAGTTTGGGGTTCCCGGATAGTTTGTTTTACGCGTTCAATGGCTTCAGCAAATACCTGCTCATCCCTGCAAAGGCTTACTCTTATATACCCGTTGCCGTTAGTACCGAAGATACCGCCGGGGGTAATGAATACACGTGCCTGCTGTAATACTTCATCACTTACGGCAAAACCGTCCTTGTAACCGGCAGGGATCTTTGCCCACACGAACATGCCTACCTGTGCAGGATCAAAGCTGGCACCCAGCAGGTTGAGCAGTTCAAATACTTTCTTACGGCGTCCGCTGTAGATGGTATTTAATTCCGCGTACCATTCAGGCCCCAGTTCCAGGGCTGCCACGGCAGCCATTTGTACCGGCTGGAACATACCTGAATCCATATTGCTTTTGAAGCGTAACACTTCATTCAGGATCTCTGCTTTGCCTACCAGCATCCCTACACGCCAGCCGGCCATATTGCCGCTTTTGCTAAGGGAATTCAGCTCCAGCGCTACATCCATGGCACCCGGCGTAGCCATGAGGCTGGCGGGTTTGTCATTCAGGATGAAGCTGTATGGATTATCATGGCAAAGCAGGATGTTATGTTTTTTCGCAAAGGCTACCAATGCGCTAAAAGTATTTTCTTTTGCTTCTGCACCGGTGGGCATATGCGGGTAGTTCACCCACATCAGTTTTACTTTGCTCAGGTCCCGCGCTTCCAAAGCAGCCAGGTCCGGCTGCCAGTTGTTGGCATCTTCTAAAGCATAAGTAACCGGCGTAGCGCCACTCAGTTGAACGGCAGAACGGTAAGTAGGATAACCGGGATCAGGGATCAGGGCTTCGTCTCCCTCCTGCAGGAAGGTCATACAGATGTGCATGATACCTTCTTTGGAACCGATCAGCGGTAGTACTTCCGTATCCGGGTTGAGGGGAACGTTGTAGAACCGGCCGTACCAGTTAGCAATAGCCTGCCGTAATGCGGGAATTCCTTTATACCCCTGGTAAGCATGGGTATTAGGTTTAGCAGCATGCTCATTCAGAGCCGCTACCACAGAGGGATGCGGAGGAAGGTCCGGACTTCCGATACCCAGGTTGATCACGTTGGCGCCCGCTTTATTCATCTCATCGATCTCGCGGAGCTTCCGTGAAAAGTAGTATTCCTCGGTGTGTTGCAATCTTTTAGCTACGGATGGTTGCATTGGTTTTTAATTATATCTTATCTGGTCTAGGCGTGCGTGTTACCTTTCTTATAAATGCCCAACACCGTGAGGTGTTCTGTGAGCGGTGTGATCTCTTTCAGCGCCAGGTTAAAGTGTTCCAGCGAATCAAATTCCATGTCCGCATGAAAATAATAATTCCACTCTTTAGCCGGTATAGGAAAACTCTGGATCTTACTCAAATTGATACCTTCAGCTGCTACTCTTGTCAGTACTTTTGCCAGGCTTCCCCGCTCGTGAGAAGTTTGGAAATATACGGAAGATTTATTTGCATCCGCAGGTGCTTCCACCGCATCTTTTGAAATAGCCAGGAAACGGGTATAGTTATTCTTAGCCGTGTGGATGTTTGGAGCAATGATATCCAGTTCAAAGATCTCTGCTGCCAGCTTGCCTGCAATGGCTGCTGTGGATTTCAATTTCTTCTGGCGCACATGTTTTGCGCTGAGGGCGGTATCCTCTGTTTCCACCAGTTTAATGTGGGGATGTTTTTCCAGGAAGGCCGTACACTGCAGCAAAGCCATCGGATGCGAATGTACTTCTTTGATGTCATCGATCGTTTGGCCGGGCAAAACCATCAGGTGTTGATTGATCTGCAGGTATACCTCTCCTATTACATGGAGGCCGTTATTTTTCAACAGGCTGTAGTTAGGCAGGATGCTGCCGGCGATTGAATTTTCAATGGCCATGAGCCCTGCATCCACCACGTTGCCCTGCTTCACTTTCCGTACCAGTTCGGAAAAAGAGCCGCATGCTTCAATAGATATCTGTTTACCGAAATAATTCCTTGCGGCAACCTGGTGAAAACTTCCTTCAAATCCCTGAATAGCTATGTGCATAAAAATTGAGTTCGTATAGTTGAATAAAAAAGGGGCCCCCTGAGCAGGGCCCCTTTATTTGTAAGTTTATGATAAACCGTTGTTACAAAAGAGGCCCTGCTTCTTCTCCGTAAAAGAAAAAGTAAAAGAAATACAGGCTAAAGCTCTTTTGTGACATATAATTGATCGTTTATCAGGTTTCATTGTAAATAGAAAGGCCCCCTTTACCAGGAGGCCCTTTTGTTAGTTTATATTTTTTAGCATACTAGCAAACGAACCTCCTATTCCTGGTACCAGAAAAAGTAAAAACCGTAAAAGTAACCAAAGGTGCGTTGTTGCATTGCTGTTTATTTGCTTGTTTGATTGTACAAAAGTAATTCAGGATTTCAATTTCTCAAACAGGGAGCGTAAAATATACATACTGTCTAATAAATCATCTATTTCCATTGAAATTATCTAAAAACCTTCCTAAAATCATCTTATCCGAATAGCAAAAGGCCTTTTTCCCTGCTATAGCAAGTATTTATAAGATGTGTTAAAAATAAAAAAGCCCCCTGTTTGCACAGGAGGCCGGATTAATATCCTTTATATTGCTTGCCGATAATTAGTGTTTAACAGCAGAATCAATCTTCTGAGAAGCTGAATCAATAACAGCGTTAGCTGAATCGATAGTAGCAGAAGCAGTAGAATCTACAGTAGCAGGTACTGCGTTGATAGCGCTATCCAAAGATGCAGAATCACCTTTGTTTTCAGTGCCAGCATTGTTACAAGCAGCTACGAACAGACCCAGGGCGAGAGCTAAGAAACCGATTTTTTTCATGACTAGTGTTTTTTAAGGTTTTTTGAAATGAGATTTACAGTTTATACCGGAAAGAGATAAAAGGTAACCCGTTCTTTAAAAAAATATTTTTTCGGTACTTTGGGTTACTAAAAGGCGTTAATCGTATTAATAAGTGAATAATCTTTTGAACATAGAACGGGATCAGGAATTACTGCAAGGGCTCGCCATGAATGACGACAAGTCATTGGAAACCATCTATTTAGATAATTTCCCCATGGTAGCCAAGATGATATTGCAGAATAACGGATCAGAGGACGATGCCAAGGATATCTTCCAGGAAGCGATGATTGTGCTATATGAAAAGGTGCAGGAGGGGAATTTTATACTGTCCTCCCGCTTAAAAACCTTCCTGTATGCTGTCTGCCGGCGGTTATGGCTCAAAAAATTACAGGGGAACGCTTTAAACGGGCCCATTTACGAGGATCTGGAAGAACCCCCCCCCGTAGAGGAAACCCTGGAAGCGCAGGAAGAAAAAGACCTCCTTTTTAGTAAGATGGAAGCATCTATGGGAAAGATCGGGGAACCTTGCAAAACCATCCTGGAAGATTATTACATCCATCGTAAGAGCATGCTGGAAATTGCGGATCGCTTTGGTTACACCAACGCAGAGAACGCCAAGAACCAGAAATATAAGTGCCTTATGCGCCTGAAGAAATTATTCTTTGCACAAAAATAAATAAATAGGCCCCCAGGGCTACTGTGATGAACGATATACATCTGATACAAGAAATAGAGCGCTATCTGGATGGCGAAATGAGTGCCCCCGAAAGGGAGGCATTCGACGTCCTCCGTCGTAGTGATTCCAATATAGACCGGCAGGTGACTGAACACCAACTGCTGTTACAACAGTTCAGGGCCAATGGCCAGCGGAAAGAGTTACTGCGCAAAATGGAAGCCATTCACGCCCAGATCCCTGCCATTGCCAAACCAGCCACACCTGTTGTGAAGATGCGCAGCAAGCGCACCTGGCTCAATCTGGCCGCTGCAGCCTGCATAGCACTGCTTACCTCACTGGGTACCATTGCTGTTATGCAAAAAGCAGCCAAAAACTCTTCCACCGCTCAATACGAAGATGTAAGAAGGGTATTGAATAATATCCAGCGTTCCCAGAACGCCCTTAAAAGCGATATCAATATCATTAAGAAGGCTCCCATTAACCCGGGTACTTTTGGCGGCACCTGCTTTGCCATCTCCCGGAGCGGCTATATGGTCACCAATTATCATGTAATTGCCGGGGCAGACTCCATTTATATACAAAACAACAAAGGCGAAGCATTTAAAGCTGTCAGTGTGTTCGAAGATGTGTCCAGCGATCTGGCTGTTCTCCGTATTGCTGATTCAGGTTTCCGTTCCGCTTCTTTACCTTACTCCCTCAAACAACTGCCTATCCTCCCCGGTGAAGAAGTATTCACCATGGGTTTCCCCCGCGACGAGATCGTTTACGGAAAAGGATATATCAGCGCGAAAACAGGCTTTAACGGAGATACCCTGGCCTACCAGGTATCCATACAGGTTGATCCAGGTAACAGCGGCGCCCCCCTGTTAGATAATAATGGAGAAGTGATCGGTATCATTACCGGTAAACAATCTTCTTCAGATGGTATTGCCTTTGCCGTTAAATCCGGCCACCTGAAACGTTTACTGGATGAATTACCTAAGGATAAATTCTCCCGTAAAGACCTGAAACAACAAAATCAGCTGAATGGACTGAACCGTGTGGAACAGCTGAAGAAACTCGAAGAGTTTGTGTATATGGTGAAGGTGTACAACTAAGCGAATTAGAAATGAAAAATAAAAGGAAGAGCTGGAGTGATCCGGCTCTTCCTTTTTTATATAAGTTGCGGTGCTTTTATTGCTCTTCCTTCAGGGTGGCCTTTGGATCTTTCCGCCAGAGTTTCACCCGTTCTGATATCCAGTAGATCAGTGTTTCATTACTCATGGTGCGTAACGTATTATGGGAAGGCGTGTATTTATAGACGAACTGCAACAGGGAATCGCCTGTTAAACCCGTCACCTTACTCACAAAAGCTTTGGAATAACGGTAATCTATATAGGATTGCTCATTATAGTCTTCATAGAGCTTCTTGAACTTACGGAGGTCCTTCTCTTTTTGGGAATACCTGGAGAAGGGGCTGAAAACAAGGCCAAAACCTCCCTGCCCTCTTTTGGATTTATCTACCAGGCTGCGATTATCTGTTTCCAGGAAAGGTTTGAATTCCTCCGCACGCGAGATAGAGTCCAGCTGATAGGGATTCCATTTGCCGGATATATCCACGCCGGGCAGGAAACGCTCCTGCTCGCGCAGGCGCACATCATGCGTTTCTGATCCGGCATAATTGGTCACCGTGAAACTATCAGAAACATACCCGATGAAGGATACAATAATGACGTCTCCCTTCCGGGCACTAATGCGGTAATACCCCCCGTTATCAGAAAACACCTTTGCATTGGTGTTTTGATTACGAACGGTGGCCGGGTATAATGTCAGCTTTTTTATCGGATCGGTGATCTGACCACGCACCATAACGGGCGTTTCAGATTGCGCAAATACTTTGCGGGGAAGGCCTCCTGCTATGAGGCAGGCTATTATCGGAACTAAGAACAGTCTACAGGATTTCATATAACTATTAACAATTATGCACCAAAATAGTTAAGTATTACCCCGTAATTATGCAATGCGCTGTTAAATGTATCCTAAAATGCCGTTGTCGGCCTGTTGCCGGTTCTTTTTACAAGGAACGGATCAGATTGATCACCTCATCCCGGGTTTTACCGAGCCTGATCTGGATCTGACCAATGAGCCGGTCATCTTTACCCTGCTCGTAGAACAAGTCTGTATCGGAAAGATCAACAAACATGCTTTTCAACTTTTCCTTGATCTCATTCCACCTGTCCTTGATCATTAAGATGTCCATATCACAATGATTTAAATGTTAGATAATAAAG
This sequence comes from Chitinophaga sp. SYP-B3965, assembly GCF_009647655.1. Classification (GTDB taxonomy): domain Bacteria; phylum Bacteroidota; class Bacteroidia; order Chitinophagales; family Chitinophagaceae; genus Chitinophaga. The sequence continues at coordinate 3,196,916 of NZ_WJFD01000001.1, forward strand.
GGACAGGTAATGAAATCCAAAGTTTGTGCCAAATGAGAGAGATGGGCCATGGTGGCGGCAGGAGGTTTTCTCCTGCCGCTCCAATTATCCTTTTATCTTAATAGTAGTGGTAAAATGAGCGGTTTGCCCGGCTGGAATGGTGACGAGTCCGATACCATTATTAAAGGCATTCGGCGCACCCGTGAGATTTTCCACCGCAATACTTTTGCGGTGCGGCGGCGTATAGATCTGCAGGATGGGATAACTTTTATCCGGATAGAATTCGATGCTGATGCCCTTTTCAGGATCATGCAGGGTGCATAACGGTGATGGCTGATCGAAATCCAGCACGAAAGAATTATCCAGGCTTACGCCTTCCATGCTTTTTGACTGCCTGAAGGCAGTATAAGGTAATACTTTACCGGTGGGGATCAGTTGTTCGTCAAATTCCACGATCTCTTTGGAATGGAATTGTAATTCCAGCTGATCTACCGGTGTGCCTGTAGAAAAGTACGGGTGCCATCCGTCCATCATGGGGATGGGGGCTGTATGTTCATTAGTAATGGTAGTGGTTACTTCCAGGGCATTGTCGCTGAGCAGGCGGTATTGTACATCGCAACTATAGGCAAAGGGATAACCGGGATCGGTGCCTTTGTATTTGTGCTGCAATGTAACACTCGCATACTCCGTAGTAGCTTCTTCTGCCATCACTTCAAAAACCTCGTCATAGAGCAAACCATGGATAGGTGATTTGCTGATCTTGTAATCTTTCTGTTCCCAGCTGTATTCTGCATCTTTAATACGGCAGGCAAACGGGCTCAGTTTCACACTTTTGAAACTACCGGCCACCTGTGATCTCAATTCATCACTGCTTTTGTAACTGTCAATGAGATTGATCTTTTTGCCCTGATGCATTAATTCAAACGCATGTAAAAGAGCGCCATAGGAAGGAATGATCTGTACGCTGGTACCCGCATCGCTTTTTAATTCAATGATGTAAAAACCGTTCTGCTGGAGGCGTGCTGTACTAAAGCTCATGCGTTAAATATACTGATTGATGATGTTTTCGAGCCACTCCTGTCTGCCGCTGGTTTGCTTAGGTTCACCATTTGCCAGTGCAAAACTCCTCAGGTCTTCCAGTTGCAGTTTACCTTCCTCAAACGCTTTACCCTGACCATTGTCAAAAGAAGCATAACGGTCTGTACGGAATTTTTTATAAGGTGATTCTTTCAGGATCTTTTCTCCGATGATAGCAGCGCGGGCAAATGCATCCATACCGCCGATATGTGCGTGGAAGATATCTTCCAGGTCTGTAGAGTTCCTGCGTGTTTTGGCATCAAAGTTCACACCACCACCTGCAAATCCACCAGCTTCCAGGATCACCAGCATGGTTTCCACCAGTTCATTCAGGTTCATCGGGAACTGATCTGTATCCCATCCGTTCTGGTAATCACCACGGTTCGCATCTATGCTGCCCAGCATACCTGCATCTGCCGCTACCTGCAATTCATGCTGGAAAGTATGGCCTGCCAGGGTAGCATGGTTCACTTCGATATTCAGTTTGAAATCCTTATCCAGGCCATATTCACGGAGGAAACCGATCACGGTGGCACTGTCATAATCATATTGATGTTTGGTAGGCTCGCATGGTTTAGGCTCTATGAAGAAAGTACCTTTAAAGCCCTGCTTGCGTGCATAATCTTTTGCCATGGTCAGGAAACGCGCCAGGTGATCCAGCTCACGTTTCATATTGGTGTTCAGCAAGGTCATGTAACCTTCCCGGCCTCCCCAGAAAACATAGTTCTCACCACCCAATGCAATCGTAGCATCCAGTGCATTCTTCACCTGCGTACCGGCATGTGCCACTACTGCAAAATCAGGATTCGTGGAAGCGCCATTCATGTAACGTGGGTTACTGAATACGTTAGCGGTACCCCAAAGCAATTTAACGCCACTGGCTTTTTGCTTTTCTTTGGCGTATTCCACGATCTGCTGTATATGACTTTCATATTGCGCCAGGTTCTCTCCTTCATCTACCAGGTCAATATCATGGAAGCAATAATAAGGCACGCCCAGTTTGGTGATGAACTCAAACGCGGCATCCATTTTATCTTTTGCCTGTTGTACAGGTTCTTTGGCAGTTAACCAGGGGAAAGCTTTTGTACCTGGGCCGAAGGGATCTCCGCCTGTTCCGCAGAAGGTATGCCAGTAACTTACGGCAAAGCGGAACAATTCTTCCATAGACTTTCCATTGATAAGTCTTGTGCTGTCGTACCATTTGTATGCAAATGGATTATCTGATTTTACTCCTTCAAACTGGATCTTTCCAACTGTAGGAAAATAGGTTTTGTTTCCTGTAATGATATTCATGTTCAATGTTTTTTAGGATTCAAGTAAGATCTGTTCCAATCGTTTTTTCCATTGGTGATAGGCCGCTGCATATGCCTGTTGCGGCGCTTTCTCCGGTTCAATAGTGGCCAGGCATTCCATGCCAATGAAAGCGTCTTTCATATTGCTGTAATAACCGGAGCCTACGCCCGCACCCCGTGCTGCGCCTAATGCACCATCTGTATTATACAATTCAATGGTCACACCGGCCGTATTGGCAAATGCTTCCCGGAATAAAGGGCTGAGGAACATATTGGCTTTGCCGGCACGTACGCGATTGATCTTTAAACCCATTTCGCGCATGATATCCACGCCATAGGTTAAAGCAAACACGATCCCTTCCTGGCCTGCCCGCAGCAGATGTTGCTGATGGTGCACACCAAATGCGAGGCCTTCTACCCTTGCGCCCGGTTGCCGGTTTGCGAGGATACGTTCAGCACCATTTCCGAAAGGGAATATTTGCAGACCGTCTGATCCGATGGGTGCCCGGGCAGCCAGTTCATTCATTTTGTTATAATCCATGCCACCTGTGATAGTACGCAACCAGCTATTTAAAATACCGGTTCCGTTCAGGCACATGAGTACACCATTCCTGATCTCTTTGGCGGTTTGGTTCACATGGATGAACGTGTTCACCCTGCTTTCCGCATCATACGCCACCTGGTCATGCACAGCATATACTACACCTGATGTACCTGCTGTGGTAGCGGCTTCACCGGGTTGCAGCACATTGAGGGAAAATGCATTGTTGGGCTGATCTCCGGCCCTGTAGGTAACGGGGATACCTGCACGCAGACCCAGCAGTTGTGCTGCCTTTTCTGTTACACGGCCTTGCTCTCCAAAGGTAGGCACGATCGGCGCCAGTAATTGCTTATCTATCTTATAATAGTCCAGCAGAGAAGTGGATACCTGCTGCTCTGCAAAGTCGTAAAAGATACCTTCAGATAAACCGGATAATGTGGTAACGGCATCTCCTGTGAGGCGCATGGCAATAAAATCGCCGGGCAGCAGGATGTGCTGAATGCGCTCATATAAAGCCGGTTCATTTTGCTGTACCCAGCGTAATTTGGATGCAGTGAAGTTACCGGGAGAATTGAGCAGATGCGGCAAAGTGTATGCTTCACCTAATGCGATCGCTGCTTCATCTCCTATCTGCACAGCGCGACTGTCGCACCAGATGATAGCGGGGCGTAATACCTGCTGTTCTTTATCCACACAAACCAATCCATGCATCTGGTAGGCAATACCAATAGCATTTACGGCTGCAGGATCAAAGGGATGTAATTGTTGTAATGCGTGTGTTGCTTTGATCACTTCCTGCCACCACATTTCCGGGTCCTGCTCTGCCCATCCGGCGCGGGGCACCTGGATAACCAGTTCATCAGCAGAGCCGGTGGCTGTGGCTAAACACTTTCCTGTAGCGGCATCCAGCAATGCCGCTTTGATGGAAGAAGATCCAATATCGTAGCCGAGTAAATACATAATTAGTTTTCCGCAAATGAATATTACCAGAAGATAGTGTACAGTGCCGCGAGGACACCACAGATCAGTACTGCCCCCACTGCAAAGCCGGTGCTGAGTTTGAACATGGAAGCATCAATCTCAAGACCTTTTTCATTATTTTTACTTTTCGGATCCAGCAGGCTGATGAGTACCATCAGTGCCACGATGATCACGAATACCCAACCCATACGATTGATGAATGGCAGCGCGGGGTAAAAGTATTTAAGTGCAACGGATAATGGAATAGCCAGGATAACACCTACGAGTGCTGCATTAGCTGTAGTACGTTTCCAGAAGAAGCCCATTATGAAGATCGCAAATACGCCCGGAGAAATGAAACCGGTGTATTCCTGGATGAATTGGAAACCCTGGTCGAGACTCTTCAATGCCGGGGCCACTAAAGCACCTATTATAATGGCAACGATGATCGCAATCCGGCCGACATTCACCTGATCCTTTTCCGTAGCATCTTTCTTAATGAAATGTTTGTAGATATCCAGCGTGAATATAGTAGCGATACTGTTGGCCTTTCCGGCGAGAGAAGCCACAATAGCAGCAGTGAGTGCTGCAAATGATAAACCTTTCAGCCCTTCCGGCAACAGGTTCAACAACACCGGATAAGCATGATCCGGCTTCACGGCACCAGCTGCATCCAGCATTTGCGTCTGGAACATACCGTTCTTATACAATACATACGCAGCAATACCAGGTAATACCACAATGATCGGCATCAGCAATTTCAGGAACCCTGCAAACAGCAAACCATTACGCGCTGTTTTCAGATCTGCACCCAGCGCTCTTTGTGTGATATACTGGTTACATCCCCAATAGTTCAGGTTGATGATCCACATACCGCCAATGAGTACGGCAATACCAGGAAGTTCCTTATAATGTTCGCTTGAGTTATCAAAGATCATATGGAAATGCTCCGGTGCTTTCTGACGTAATAAACCCAGTCCTTCCCACATACCCTGACCACCAAAATGATCGGATACGAGGTTCAGTGCAAGATAAGTGGTAGCCAAACCACCTAAGATCAGGAAGAATACCTGCAACACATCTGTATAACCGATCACTTTCATCCCGCCCAGTGTAATAAAGATGGCAAAAACGGAGAGACCAATGATACAGGTGGAAAACTCATAACCTGAGATCGTCTGGATAGCCAGTGCGCCGAGATATAAGATGGATGTGAGGTTCACAAACACATATAACAGAAGCCAGAATACCGCCATCACTGTACTTACGCGGCTATCATACCGTTGCAGCAGGAATTGCGGCATGGTAAAGATCTTGTTCTTCAGGTAGATGGGCAGGAAGAAAATAGCCACTACCATCAATGTTGCTGCAGCCATCCATTCGTATGTGGAAATAGCCAGTCCCATTTTAAAACCGGAACCGGACATACCAATAAACTGTTCAGCAGAGATATTGGATGCGATCAGCGATGCACCAATAGCCCACCACGTAAGGGATCCTTCTGCGAGGAAAAAATCCTTTGTTTCCATTGTTGCCTTCTTCTTTCTACGATAGATATAATAACCGTAGCCTGCAACAATCAGAAAATAAAGCAGGAACACCATTTTGTCCCAGAAGAATAAAGAATCATTTTTCATTGTATCTCAGTAAAACGTGTGAACGTGGTGAACGAAAATAGCGTGTCAAGATAACAAACTATTTGTACTATTTTAATAGTACAGATATAAAAAGCGTTCCGGAGGAAAATTCCCCGGAACGCTTTAATTCATTCAATATCAATTACATAACGCCGGATACTTTAAAAGTCCAGGCATATTCGCAGGGAACTTCTTTTACAGAAAGCTTAGGCACAGTCACTTCTATACCATCTTTTACCTTTTTAAAAGCCAGTGGCTTTTTCAGGCCCAGCATTTGCACCGTGGTGGCTGCTGAAGGGTTTACCCCTTTGATCAGGAACTTACCTTCCGGCAATTGTGGCGTTACGGCATATATAGTATTACCATTGCGGGTAAAGAAGATCTCCTTCACGGCAAAACCCGGATCCGGATGAACGGTCTGTTTCAGCATGGCTTCCCCGCTTACCATCCCTTCTGCCGGTTTCCAGTCGCGGCGGCCTTCAGACCATTGTACCGGGGTTTTCCAGCTCCTGCTGTTGTAGATGGCCTCTCCATTAACATCCAGCCATTTCCCGATCTGCAAAAGGCGCTCCTGCATAATGGGCGGGATCTTACCATGTGCATCCGGCCCGATGTCCAGCAGGAGATTGCCACCGCTGCTTACGATATCCAGCAACAGGTAAACGAGGGATTGGGCACTGTTATAGTCTTCAATATCTTCATTACGGTTATAACCGAACGAAAATCCCATCCCACGGCATTCTTCCCATGGGCGGTTGAAAGTAGCCCCTACTTCATATTCCGTCGTGTAATAACCACCATGTTTCTTGCGGATACCTTTCCCCCAGCGGTCATTCACTGCGATCTTGTCTTTCACCGGTGATTCATTGTACAGCCAGGTGAGGAATTCCCGGGATTGCCATACGGTATCAGACTGTTCCCATTCTCCATCCGGCCAGATGATATCCGGCTCGTAACGGTTCACGAGGTCTTTCAGCTGCGGGATCATATGTTCATTCACATACTGTTTGTATTGTTTGTTTTTGTAAAGCGGGTTGTACCATTCATAAAGCGAATAGTAGAAGCCCATCTTCACGCTTGTTTTTTTAACGGCAGCAGTGAGGTCTCCCAGCACATCCCGCTTAGCACCGGACTCCATGGCATTCCATGGTTTGCCGAAAGCTTTACTGGCTTCCTTACTGGGCCAGAGCGCAAATCCATCATGGTGTTTGGAAGTGAGTACAATATATTTGGCACCGGACTTTTCAAAGAGTTTAGCCCATGCATCCGGATCATAATCTTCTGCTTTGAAGAGTTCAGCAAACTTGTAATAGGAAAAATCTTCTCCGTATACTTTGTTGTGATGGTCAAATACAGCGGTGGGTTTCGGGTTGTTGTTACCATACACCTGTTTCGATTGCAGCCAGTACTGGTACCATTCTGAGTAAGTGCCTTTGGGAGACCAGGCAGGAACAGAATAAACTCCCCAATGAATAAAGATGCCAAATTTAGCGTTCTCGAACCATGCAGGAACAGGCCGGCTGTCCAGCGACTCCCAGGTAGGTTTGTACTGCTGGGCTTTGATCGTAAATGGCAGTAGCAGCCATAAGAAAAACGAAAAATACTTCATAATACGTAGACGTTGTTTTATAACAATTGGTTAACCGGAACGATGATCTCCTTCCCTCTTTCAATTGTAAGTGGCAAAAGATGTTGACGATATTTAAGAACGAGGTTACGACCTCCTATAGAACGAAGTTTCAGACCGGAAAGTTCTGCGTCTTTCCAGGTGATGTCCAGTTCAAAACCTCCTCTTGCGCGCAGACCGGTTACTGAGCCATTTCCCCATGCAGCAGGTAATGCAGGTAACAGTTCAACATAATCACCATGACTTTGCAACAGGGCTTCTGCTATACCTGCTGTACCCCCAAAGTTGCCATCTATCTGGAAGGGCGGATGATTATCGAAGAGATTGGGCAGGGTGGATTTGGCGAACAATGCCTGTAAATGATTACGCACACTGTCCTCCTGTTTTAAACGGGCATAGAAATTAATGATCCAGGCGCGGCTCCATCCGGTATGCCCACCACCTTGGCTCAGGCGGCCAGTGAGTGTACGCATGGCGCCTTCATATAAAGAAGGTGTTTGTTCTGTGATCTGCGTACCGGGATGTAATCCGAATAAATGTGAGATATGCCGGTGACCAGGTTCTGCTTCTTCGTACTCATTGATCCACTCCAGTATCCTGCCGTCCTTTCCTATTTTAGTAGGTGGTAATAGTTTTACCATGCCTTCCCATTTTACGACCTCTGCAGAATCTGTTCTTAATACTTTTGCTGCTGCAATACATTTATTGAGGAACTCCCTTAAGATCTGATTATCCATTGTGGGGCCATAGGTGATACCAGTAGGTTTTCCTGTTACGGGATGTTTAAACCTGTTTTCAGGAGAACTGGCAGGAATGGTAACGAGGTAACCTTCAGGGCTTTTCACCAGGAAGTCTTCCACGAACAAAGCATGTTCCTTCATGATGGGATACGCTTTGGTCTTCAGGAATTCATAATCCAGTGTGAACGCAAAGTGTTCCCAGAAATGCAGGCACATCCAGCTGGCAGCCATGGGGAAAGTACCAAAGGCAGCATTGGCCTGTACGCCTGTTTTACCAAAAGCATCTGTGCAATGGTGCACTACCCATCCGCGGGCATCGTACATTTTCTTTGCGGTCTTGCGTCCTTCCGGGCGGATCCTGTCCATGAAATCAAACAGCGGGGCTGTTGTTTCAGAAAGGTTGCATACTTCCGCCGGCCAGTAGTTCATTTGCAGATTGATATTGGTATGGAAGTCCGCATTCCAGGGTGCATCTATATGCTGGTTCCAGATCCCTTGCAGATTAGCGGGCAGCAAACCCGGTTTGCGGGAACTGGAAAGCAACAGGTATCTGCCATACTGAAAATACAAGGCAATCAGGTGTGCATCTTCTTTGCCTGCTTTTGTCAGCTGTAATCTTTCATCGGTTGGCAACTCATCTTCACCATCAGATCCATTGATCTGCAAGTGTACTCTTTTCATGTAAGGCTCAAAGTCCTTCACATGATTGGCGGCGATCTGTGCATAACTGCGTATGACAGCTTTTTGCAGCAGTTGCTTGCATTTATTCAGTGCGATGTTCGCTCCTTCGTCAATATCCTGTTTTACGGCGTTATAATTTGTGGCGCCCTGTATATATAAGGTAACGGCCACCGCATTCTTTATTTGCAGGGTTTGCTGTTTTGCTGCAACGGTACCACCCTGTGGCACGGCCTGTAATATGCCGGCAAAACGCATGTGGTATCCTTCCGGGCCACGCAGGTCTTTTGTGTTCTTATCATTGATGCGGCCATTCAATATGAGCTGGTTATTTCCCAATGTGGTGACGGCACAATCTTTCATATGTGTGGCCGTATCTTTTGTATCCGGGCGGTCCAGGGAAAGGATGGCATTGATGGTTCCGGGTTTCACCGTGGTAATACGTACCACGATCACATTGTCCGGCGCAGAGGCCAGTACTTCCTGTTTATATTCTATGCCATTCACTTTATAAGTGGTGGCGGCGATCCCGTTCACTAAGTTCAGCTGGCGTTTATAATCTGTTACCTCCCTGGCGCCATAATCGATGTTTACATTCATCAGGGTTTGATAGGAACGGAAGTTGCGTGCAATGCGGTTGGAGTTCTCACCATCTACGGCTACAAAGTTCTTTTGTGCAAGGTTCAGGGCTTCTTCGTTTTCTCCGGCAAAGATCAGTTTACGAATGGTGTCCAGGTACTGAAAGGCATTGGGATTGGCATCGTTAAACTTATTGCCGGCCCATACGCTTTCTTCATTGATCTGGAGGATCTCTTTATCAGGGCGGCCATATACCATGGCTCCCAGCCTGCCGTTTCCTACGGGCAATGCTTCCTCCCATCTGCGGGCAGGTTGTTTGTACCAAAGTTGCAGGGATTGTTGTTGCGCATGAACTGCGTTACTTAACAGTAACAGAAGGATAAGGATCTTTTTCATACCTGTAAACGATCTTGGTTAAATATAATCATTGCAGCCCTTGATTGCAAGGCGCCGTTAATTCAGTACTAACAATTGCGATTATTCTTTAGCCTTGCATCATGCCAGCCAATGTTCTGCCCACTTCAGAACCAATGGCAATACCCATTCCTCCCATGCGCACAGCCAGGAATATACGATCAGAGTATGCTTGTAGTATAGGACGTTTGGTTTTACCAAATCCCATGATGCCCGTCCAGCGGTCTTCTACGGTATAAGAATGATTGGGTAGGATGAAAGTGCGGAGTTTTTCTTCCAGGTCCTGCTGGATATTGTCTGTCAATTCAAAACTGGTAGTGGCCTCTCCTGCAAAATCCATGTTACGCCCGCCGCCAAAGAGAACACGGCCTTCTATCTCTCTGAAGTAATAATATCCTTTATCAAAATGATAAACACCTTTGAAGGGTAATCCCTTTATAGGCGTTGTGATCAGTACCTGCCCGCGGCCTGGTGTGATATCCAGTTCTGGTAACAGGCCTTTCGCGAAGGCATTGGTGCATATAGCCAGTTGTGCTGCACTAAAGGTAAGTGTTTCTTTACTACCGGGCTGCTGTACGGTAACGAGTACCTGTTGAGCATTCTCTTCAAAACCAATGACCTCGCAACCTGTTTTGATCTCTATGCCTCTTTCAAAGGCAAGGTCTATCAGGGTGCGCATCATCATGCCGGTATTCAGTTCTCCTTCAAAATTATTCTGTACGAGGGATTGAACGTGTTGTGTATTAAAGCCAAATCGCTTCAGTTTTTCATCTGCCAGCTTGAATGCCGGACCGGGTAGAATGCCGAAGAGCATGGAATTGACACTTTCCATTTGTTCCAGTGCAGAAGACTCTGCTGCGCTGATCAGTTCATAACTGCCATTTTCCCGGTAGTTCATACGATCATCTCCGATGCGGGAACGCAGGAGTTGCAAACCTTTTAAGCGCATGTGAACGAGGGAAACCACTTCTTCTGCCGGCATGGTCTGCAGATCTTCCAGGATCTCTGTGAGGCTGCCAATGCAGGCGAAACCGGCATTTTTGGTACTGGCGCCTGTGGGTAATAACCCTCTTTCCAACACCAGGATCCTTTTGCGGGGGAACTTCTCTTTATAGCTGATGGCTGCGGAGAGACCAACAATACCACTTCCTAAAAGGATGCAGTCATATTGGAGGAGGCTTTGTTTTTCCCAGAAGCTAAGCATGCCTGTAATTTAAAGAAAAAGATTTGAAGATCATAGTGTAAAGCGTAACTTTACACTATGCAGAGATCATAATGCCCCATATTGTTCACTTTGTTAATCCTGGGCGGATTATGATCAAAAATTTTAAGAGCAAAGCCTTGAGGGCTTTGTGGGAGTACGATGATGCGAGCAGGTTACCTGCTCGATTACTGACAAAGATCCTCTTTATGCTGGATCAGTTGAATGATGCGGAAATTGTTCCGGATGATCTGTCAGGTATTAAAGGATGGCGCATCCATCCTTTAAAAGGGCCTGTAAAGAATCTCTGGAGTTTAACAGTAACCGGTAATTACAGGATTGTTTTCTTGTTTGATGGCGGCAATGCCTACAATGTAGATTACCTGGATTACCATTAAAACTATGATGATGGAACGAAGAATGAGATTTTTACATCCCGGCCTATGCTTAAGGTCGGAAGTGATAGAAGAGCAAGGCCTTACTATCACAGAGGCCGCTGCCTTACTAAAGGTAACGCGTACGGCGTTATCTAATGTATGCAATGGCAAGGCAGATATTTCTGTTGAAATGAGCCTGCGGATAGCCAAGGTATTTGGTGGCACCGCAGAGATCTGGCAACGTGTACAGATGTCTTACAACATTCATATCGCCACGCCTAAAATTGAAAAACTGAAGTTGAAGCCATATATTCCTTCTGAAGAGAAGAAAAAAAGAAGGAAACTGGCTTCATCTGTCAGTTAACCCCAAAAAAGAAACCCCGATCGCAACGACCGGGGCTTTGAACACTACTATAGGTTGAACCATACTAAACCAGGTAACCAAAAAGATTGTCGTCTTTATTCAGTTCGGTGTAATTGATATTGTATTGCTGCATGTTAGCTATGAGTACATCATAATCCTTCCGGTCACTCAACTCGATCCCTACTAATGCAGGCCCTGTTTCCTTATTATGTTTCTGAATAAATTCAAAACGGGTGATATCGTCTCCGGGTCCTAATACGTAATTCACAAACTCTTTCAATGCACCGGGGCGTTGTGCAAACCTGATAATGAAATAATGTTTTAATCCTTCATAGAGCAAAGAACGTTCCTTGATCTCCTGCATCCGGTCTATATCATTATTGCTGCCACTCACTACGCACACTACTTTCTTTCCTTTGATCTCTTCAGCAAAATCATCCAGGCATGCCATGGATAATGCACCGGCAGGTTCCACCACGATCCCTTCTTCATTGTATAAACGAAGGATGGTAGAGCAGACGCGGCCTTCCGGCACGAGGCTCATTTTATCCAGCACATCTTTACAGATGGAATAAGTGAGCTGGCCTACACGTTTTACGGCAGCACCATCCACAAAGCGGTCTATATCTCCTAAAGTAACGGGACCACCATTCTCCAGTGCACGTACCATGGAAGGGGCACCTACAGGCTCAAGGCCAATGATCTTAGTCTGGGGGCTGTAAGTGCGGAAGTATGTTCCAACACCAGCGGCCAGGCCGCCACCGCCAACCGGTACAAATAAATAATCGATGCCGGATTGTTCCTCGAGGATCTCCAGCGCTACAGTTCCCTGTCCTTCAATGATCTTGATATCATCAAAGGGAGGAATGAACGTCATATTATTTTGCAGGGTGAATGCCTGTGCTTCAACAGAGCAATCATCGAAGGTATCGCCTACCAGCCTGATCTCAATATTTTCACCACCGAACATCCTTACCTGGTTCACTTTCTGTTTAGGTGTGATAATGGGCATGAATACTACCCCTTTCACGTTCAGCTTTTTACAGGAATAAGCAAAACCCTGTGCATGGTTACCGGCGCTTGCACAGGTAACACCATCTGCCAGTTGTTTTGCATCCAGGCTGCTCATCATATTGTAGGCGCCGCGTAATTTATACGAGCGTACTACCTGCATATCTTCTCTCTTCAGGTACACTTCACAGTTATACCGGCGGGATAAACTGGCGCAATAAGTAAGCGGTGTATGGATCACCACTGACTTTAACCTTTCGGCTGCTTCCTTTATCCGGAGCGTATTGACTGTATTGACGACTTCCTCCATTTCTTACCGCTATTTCAAAATGAAATGGGAAAAGATATTTCACTTTTCCCATTTTCATTTGTATGATTATTTATTAGGGCGCAGTTTTCTAACTGCTGCACCTGCCTGCCACATTTCACTGTTACGCAGTTCTGCCAGTTCCACTTCCAGCTTAGCGCGATAATCAGGCTGGCTGTTGAGGTCGATAGAACGAGCTGCTTCTTTACCGGCAGCTACGCTTGCGTACAGTTCATCAAATACTGGTTGTGTTGCTTCTTTGAATTTCTTCCACCAGTCCAGCGCACCGCGTTGAGCAGTAGTAGAGCAGTTAGCATACATCCAGTCCATACCGTTCTCTGCTACCAAAGGCATCAGGGATTGGGTCAGTTCTTCCACGGTTTCGTTGAAAGCTTCTGAAGGAGAGTGACCGTTTGTGCGGAGTGTTTGGTACTGCGCAGCAAAGATACCCTGGATACAACCCATCAAAGTACCACGCTCACCGGTAAGGTCAGAGAATACTTCTTTTCTGAAATCTGTTTCGAAGAGATATCCTGAACCAACACCGATTCCAAGCGCAATGACTCTGTCGCGGGCTTTACCGGTTGCATCCTGGAAGATAGCAAAGCTGGAGTTCAGACCCTGACCTGCGAGGAACAGTCTGCGGAGAGAAGTACCGGAGCCTTTAGGGGCTACCAGGATCACGTCTACATCAGCAGGAGGAATGATGCTGGTTTGTTCTTTATAAGTGATACCAAAACCGTGAGAGAAATACAGCGCTTTACCAGGAGTCAGGAAAGGCTTCAGGGTAGGCCAAAGGGTGATCTGACCTGCATCGGAGAGCAGGTATTGAATGATCGTACCTTTTTCAGCCGCTTCTTCGATGCTGAACAAAGTTTCGCCCGGAACCCATCCGTCTGCTACTGCTTTATCCCAGGTCTTGGAATTCTTACGCTGACCGATGATCACGTTAAAGCCATTGTCCTTCAGGTTCAGAGCCTGGCCGGGACCTTGTACGCCATAACCAATGATAGCAATAGTTTCATTTTTCAGAACCTCTCTTGCTTTTTCCATGGGGAATTCTTCTCTGGTTACTACGTCTTCCAGTACTCCGCCAAAATTGATGGTTGCCATGTTTTGATAGTGTTTTTTTAAAGAGTTGTTAAAAAATTGCGTCGATTTAGTCCTTCAGATTGTCAGTTTCAATTAAGGACAAGTCTTTCAGATGTTCGTGGAAACGACGGCTCCATTTCACGATCGCAACGCGACCGCTTTTGGAATATTCTATGAGGCCATATGGTTCCAGCTTTTGGAGCATCGCAATGAGTTCCTGCTGGTGGCCTGTTTTTTCTAATACGAAATAATCCGGCGTAATGGTGAGGATACGCGCATTGTTATCACGGATGATCTTTTCAATATCCCCGTTGTGCAGGGCTTTCGTAGAGATCTTGTACAATGCCAGTTCCTGGTACACCACTTCATCTTCCTCGTGTACGAATGCACGATGGATCTCGATGAGCCTTTCTATCTGTCCCACCACTTTATCGAGTAGTTCCCTGTTGGAAAGTACGGTGATGATGAACTTATAAACGCCCTGGATCTCTGTTTCCGCAGTGGTTAAACTGGTGATATTGATGCCCCGGCGGGTGAAGATCACGGAGATACGATTGGTGATCCCAATCCTGTCTTCCGTGTACACCGTTATGGTATATTCTTTTTGCATGTTGTGTCTTTTCTAAAAATGAATTGAATTACTCGAGGCGGATGGCTGAGATGGCTGCACCAGCAGGAACCATTGGGAATACATTGTCTTCCTGCTCTACCACCACTTCCAGGAGATAAGCACCTGGTGTGTCCAGCATTTCTTTTACTGCGCCTTCAATCTCTGCACGTTCGCTGACCTTGCGGCCCGGGATGAAAAATCCTTTGGCGATCTGTACGAAATCCGGGTTCGTCATTTCAGTAGAGGAATATCTTCTATCGAAGAACAACTGCTGCCATTGGCGTACCATGCCCAGGAAATTATTGTTCAGGATCACGATCTTCACACCTATTTGTGATTGATAAATAGTACCCAGTTCCTGTAAGGTCATTTGGAAACAACCGTCTCCGATGATCGCTACCACTTCTTTTTCAGGAGCGCCAACTTTAGCACCCATAGATGCCGGCAGTGAGAAACCCATGGTACCCATACCACCACTGGTGATATTGGTGTTGGGATCTTTAAAGCGGTAGTAGCGGGAAGCTACCATCTGGTGCTGGCCTACGTCTGTTACCAGGATGGCTTTACCGTCTGTTTGCTCAGAGATGATGCGGATCACTTCTGCCATCTTCAGCATACCTTCTGTGGGATGTAATTCTTTTTGCTGCACTTTCTCGTACTCCTGTTTGTCCAGCTCTTTGAATGATTGCATCCATTCTTTATGTTCCGCAGGTTTGATCAGTGGCAGCAATGCTTCCAGCGCCTGCTTTGCATCTGCGTGCACTGCAATATCTGCATGAATGATCTTGTGGATCTCTGCCTTATCAATTTCTATGTGGATCACTTTTGCCTGACGAGCATAAGAACCTACGTCTCCAGTGATACGATCATCGAAACGCATACCGATGGCGATCAGTACATCACATTCATTGGTGTTGATGTTAGGCGCATAGTTACCATGCATACCTAAGAAACCTACATAACAGGGATGATCAACAGGTACAGCGGAAAGGCCCAGCAGTGTGGAAGCTACAGGGATCTGCGCTTTCTCAGCCAATGCTATCAGTTCTTTTTCTGCGCTGGAGATAAGTACACCATGGCCACATAAAATGTAAGGCCTTTTAGCGTTGTTGATCATTTCTGCAGCAGCGGTCACGTCTTCCATTTTCAATTCAGGAACGGGACGATAACTGCGGATATATTCACAAGCTTTGTATTGAAAATCCAGCTTGCCGAATTGTGCGTTTTTGGTGATATCTACCAGTACGGGACCGGGACGGCCACTTTTGGCGATATAAAATGCTTTAGCAATTGCGCCGGGAATATCTTCCGGTTTGGTCACCTGGATGTTCCATTTAGTGATCGGAGTTGTGATACCTATCACATCTGTTTCCTGGAAAGCATCTGTACCTAATAAAGCAGCAGCTACCTGACCTGTGATACATACCATAGGCGTTGAATCCATATAAGCATCAGCGAGACCTGTTACCAGGTTGGTAGCGCCGGGGCCGGAAGTGGCAAACACCACACCTACCTGTCCGTTTGCACGTGCAAAACCTTGCGCAGCATGCGTAGCGCCTTGTTCGTGACGAACTAAAATATGATGGACTTTATCCTGGAAATCATACAGGGCATCGTAAATGGGCATGATAGCACCGCCCGGGTAGCCGAAAATGGTTTTAACACCTTCTGCGATCAATGACTGGATCACAGCTTCAGCACCAGTGATAATGTTGGCAGCGGCGGCCCGTTTGTCAGACTCGTTAGTCTTCATCGGTAACACATCCTTCTGTTGCATTTTTAACATGTTTAGCGTACTTGAATAATATTCCTTTCGTTGCCTTCAATGCCGGCTGTTTCCATGCGGCTTTGCGGGTTGCCAACTCTTCAGGAGTAAGGTTAACTTTGATAATGTTGTTCACTGCATCCAGTTCTATTACATCATCATCTTTCACCAGGGCAATGGTACCGCCTTCGTAAGCCTCCGGCACAATGTGGCCGACGACGAAACCATGCGTGCCACCAGAGAACCGGCCATCTGTAATGAGGGCTACGCTCTTGCCTAAACCAACTCCCATAATAGCGGAAGTAGGTTTCAGCATTTCCGGCATGCCAGGCCCGCCTTTAGGACCTACATAACGGATGACGACTACATCTCCCTGTTTTACTTTACCGGAAGTGATACCTGCTATCAATTCAAATTCGCCATCAAAAACACGTGCAGGGCCAACAAAACGTTCTCCTTCCTTACCGGTGATCTTTGCTACGGAACCTTGTTCTGCAAGGTTGCCGTAAAGGATCTGGATGTGACCGGTTTGTTTCAGTGGTTGTTCCAGCGGAACTATAATATTTTGTGTTGTAAAGTCGATGTCAGGAACGTTCTCCAGGTTTTCTGCAATTGTTTTACCGGTTACGGTGAGGCAATTACCGTGGATCATACCTTTTTTCAGGAGGTATTTCATTACCAGGGGAACGCCGCCAATGTTGTGCAGATCTTCCATGAGGTATTTACCGCTGGGCTTCAGATCCGCCAGCAGCGGTGTTTTATCACTGATACGCTGAAAATCATCTGCGTTGATCTTGATATCAACAGATTTCGCGATAGCAATGAAATGTAATACAGCATTGGTGCTGCCGCCAAGTGCCATGATGACTGTGATGGCATTTTCAAATGCTTCATAGGTCATGATGTCTTTTGGCTTAATGTCTCTTTCGAGGAGCAGGCGGATGTACTTACCTGCTTCGAAACACTCATCCTGTTTGTCTTTGCTGAGTGCGGGGTTGGAGGAACTGTAAGGTAAGCTCATTCCCAGCGCTTCAATAGCAGAGCTCATGGTATTGGCAGTATACATACCGCCACATGCTCCTGCACCAGGGCAGGAATTTTGTACGATCTGTTTGAAATCTCCTTCATCCAGGTTGCCGGCCATTTTCTGACCAAGGGCTTCGAATGCAGAGATGATGTTCAGGTCTTGTCCTTTATATTTACCAGGGGCAATAGTACCGCCGTATACCATGATAGCGGGGCGATTCAATCTACCCATTGCCATCAGGGAACCAGGCATGTTCTTATCACAACCCGGAACAGTGATCAGGGCATCATAATACTGCGCGCCACAAACTGTTTCAATAGAGTCAGCAATCAGATCACGGCTAACAAGGGAATAACGCATACCATCTGTACCATTGCTGATACCGTCGCTTACGCCGATGGTGTTGAAAATGAGGCCTACCAGGTCATTTGCCCAGACGCCTTTTTTCACTTCTTTCGCCAGATCGTTCAGGTGCATATTGCAGGTGTTACCATCGTAACCCATACTAACCACCCCTACCTGCGCTTTTTTCAGATCTTCCTCTGTTAATCCAATTCCGTACAGCATAGCTTGTGCAGCGGGCTGCGTTGGATCCTGTGTTATCGTTTTGCTGTATTTGTTTAACTCCATATGATTAGTCAGTTAGCCTAATTTCGAAATATTGGTAAAAGTATCCCCGGAGCGCTTCATCTTCAAACCTATAATTTGCCGGTTCCCGGTCTTCAAAAGGCGGCCTCGAAGGCCAAAATTCGCTATGGCAGTGGGTTAGGGGTTTTAGCGGTTACGCCATTCAAAGTAAAAAAAGAGGGTGGCGGACCCGCTGATAGCCTGGTCCACCACCCTGCTATCTGTACACTAAGCTGGAATAGCTTCGCGTTTGAATTCTTTTTCGAGGACCCTTGCTTTGTAGGCCTGTTGAATGACCTTGCCCAAAGAGTCTGCCCATGATTTGCTGAAACCCTGACCGTCCAGAGAATCCCATCCGATCACTTCAGCTGCAGTTCCGCAATAGAAGACTGCTTCTGCCTGCTTGAGCTCTTCCACGGTAATTTGTTTCTCCACCAATGGAATACCCAGTTCTCCGCAGATCTCAATCACAGTAGCGCGGGTAATACCTGGGAGGATGTTACCCTTTTGCGGGGTGTAGATCGTTCCTTCTTTTTCATAAAAAAGATTAGCGCCGGGGCCTTCAGCGACGAATCCGTCGATATCCAGCAGCAGCGCTTCTTCATATCCTTTTTCCTTAGCTTCCTGCGACGCAAGTATGGAGTTTATATACATGCCCGCCGCTTTGGATTCTATCTTAAAAGCTTTCGGGTTAGGACGCTGATAAGAGGAAACCATTACACGCAACAGTTTCTCACCAAGGTATGCACCCCATTCCCATGCACAGATCAGCAGATGTGTTTCTGTAGCAGCTTTGAGGGTCATGTTAGGAGGACAGAATACCAGCGGACGAATGTACGCCTCTTGCATGTTATTCATCTCCAGCACTTTATAGCAAGCGGCGATCAGCTCGTCGTTGTTGTATTTGTAAGGGATGTGTATCAGTTCGCAGGAACGCTTAAACCTGTCAAAGTGTTCTTTTGCTTTGAAGATCTTTACCTCACCACTGGCGGTTTTGTAAGCACGGATGCCTTCAAACACTGCGTATCCATAATGAAGAGATTGACCGTAAAGGTCGATTTTGGTTTCTGCGGCTTTAGCATAAGCCCCATCAAAGTAGAGAATCGTGTTTTCGTTGTAATAGCTATACATATTATTGGAATTTGCACATAAAAAAAAGCCTTCCCCGGTGTGGAGGAAGGCGTTCTATATTTAGTTAGTTTAATACACGCTTTTCTATCCTCCGGTTTGGTGGCTAATAATGACAATGACGATCACGACTAGTGTGATTGCCCAGTTGAGCTGGGGCACTATGTGACTGATCTTGTTATTGTCTTTATTTAACCACATGGAGGTCTGATCAATTTTGTTGACTAGTACAAATGTATTGGTGATTGAAGTAAAAAACAATACAAGGGTGAATATTTTGTCAAAAATTAAACTCAGGGGCTATTTTTAAAAATATCGAAATAATGGCTTTCCAGATTGAATAAAATCTAAGAATATCGAACTTACTGTGGTTCCTATCAAAATGGGCTGCCTTTTTTGGAGGCAGCCCGTATAATTTTAACCCTGAAGGCAGGTATCGATCACCGCCTGTAGTTTCTCTTCTTTCTCTAACAGCTTCTCTAACAGCACTAACTGGTTCTTTGCCCGGTTATAATTGTGTTCCGGATACTTGATGGGATAATACACATCCCCATTCAGATAGTCTGTAAGGAAACGCACGCCCTGCATGTAGATCATGAACTTACCTGCATAGAAAAGATGGTCTTTCTCTGTTTGAGACAGTGTGCTGCCTACTTCAGAGAGATATCCTTTCATTAATGCCTCGTAATAATCCTCTCTTACGCTGATCTGGCTGAAATCACGCTCTTCTTCGGAAACAGGGCATACATAGGTACGCACCATATCTCCCAGGTCTGAGATGATCTTACCGGGCATCAGGGTATCCAGGTCGCACACGCAGATGCCTTCAAAGGTGTCTTTGTTGAGCAGTACGTTGTTGATCTTGGTATCATGGTGCATCAGGCGGTCGCCAAACTCGGGGTCCGTTTTAAGGGACTCAAAAGTGATGGCGATGTCTGAATAACGCAGACATTGTTCTATCAGTTCTTCTGCAAAGTTCTTCCTTTCCTCTTTTGCGGTGCGGATAGCTTCCTGGAAGGCGGCATAACGCAAGGTGAGATTGTGAAAGTTGGGAATAGAGGCTTTGAACTCATGCAGGTCGATACCATGCAGGAGCCGGGCCATTTTCCCAAACTGACGGGCAGCTTCATACGCCTGTTTAGGTGTATCTGCCTGATCTACAGAGGTTGAGTTGGGAATGAAGGGGATCATCCGCCAGTATTCCTCGTTAAAATGGAACATCTCCTCCCCCGTTACCGTGGGAATAGCTGTGATGAACAGGTAATCCGGATGGTGTTTAGCCAGAAAACTGGCTGCCAGTCTCAGATTGCGGGCAATAACGCCCGGTTCCTTAAAAACGTAGGTATTGATCCTTTGCAGGATATACTTCTGTTCCTGCTGTCCGCTTAATAGAAAGGTGTTGTTAATATGGCCGCTTCCAAATTTCTTTACTTCAAAGTCGGCCGCATTCAATCCAAAAGCACTGATAATTTCAGCATTCACCATTATTTCCAGAGATTATCCGGGTATTCCCCTTTATTTACTAATGCGGACAGGCTTGCCTGCACACCGGGAGCATCTTCTTTATAAGTAACACCAAACCATTGTGAGCTGGTAGGGATCACTTTAACAGAACCTGTACCGCTGGCAATGAACTGGTCTACCACGATAGGAATAAAGAATTCAGATTTAGGATCTGTGATCTTTTGGTCCAGGAACTGATCGAACAGTTTTTCGCTGATCGGGAACACGGAGGGTGCAAAACCCCAGAAGTTCATGGATACAGGGGTTTTAGGACCCAGTTCCACTTTCTTGTCTCCGTCTTCGTATACGATCTTTTCATTATCGATGTAGATCTTGGTCCTTTCGGTGATACCGGAGAGGTTGCCAGTGCCGTTCACTTCGCAAACACCGCGGGATACAGAACCGTATTCACTAATGGTTTTACCCAGTTCGTAACCTACTACGCTGTATCTGTCTGCCGTGCATTCTTCTTTCAGGAAAGCAGCCATCTTTTCGAAGGCATCCCGACCATAGAAGTCATCTGCGTTGATCACTGCAAAAGGCTCATTAATAGCGTCTTTAGCGCAAAGTACGGCATGTGCGGTACCCCATGGTTTTGTGCGATCTGCCGGAATAGTATGTCCGTTCACGAAAGCATTAATATCCTGGAATACATAGGCAGTTTCTACTTTGCCTTTCAGTTTGGGTTCAAAGATCTCTTTAAACTCTTCAGCAAAGTTGTCGCGAATAATAAACACGATCTTGCCAAAACCCGCGCGGATAGCGTCGTAGATAGAGTAATCAATGATAGTTTCTCCACTGGGGCCAAACTGTTGGATCTGTTTTAAACTTCCGTAACGGCTGGCCATGCCTGCCGCGAGAATCAATAATGTCGGTTGCATTTGTTGATATTAGTTTATAAATTTCGAACGAATTAATATCGGGGGCTAAATTTAATCATTAAATTTTTCCCCAACTCTTTATTTTTTTGTTATTGTTGCGATCCGACGTTAACGTCTACAGTGAAGTTATATTTTATTACAAATTATACGCAGATGAAAAGATTAGTAGTGGCGGGAGCCATGGCATTGCATTTCATGCAGCCAACATATGCACAACAAAAGACCAACCCCGAAGAGATAAGCCCCAAAATGCAATGGTTTGCAGACGCTAAACTGGGCATTTTTATTCATTGGGGCATTTATTCCGTGAAAGGAATTGACGAAAGCTGGAGCTTTTACAACAAAAAGATCGCTCATGCTGATTATATGGCACAGCTGAAAGGCTTTACTGCAGACAAATACGATCCGCAAGCCTGGGCTGACCTGGTGAAGGAATCCGGCGCCCGTTATGCCGTGATCACCACCAAACACCATGATGGTGTTGCCTTATGGGATACCAAATTCAATAAACTCAGCACGGCTAAGAGCACGCCAGCCAAAAGGGATGTACTCACACCTTTCTTTGCTGCACTTCGTAAAAATAATATCAAAGCAGGCGCTTACTTTTCCCTGCTGGACTGGACTTCCCCTGATTATCCCGGTTTCCTGAAAGACAGCAGCCGGTATAAGATCAGTGATGATCCTAAAAGATGGGAACGCTTCCAAAAGTTCTACCAGGGCCAGCTGGCAGAGGTGATGACGCAATTCAATCCTGACCTCTGGTGGTTTGATGGAGACTGGGAACGTAGTGCGGAAGAATGGGAAGCAGTGAAAGTACGCAAGATGCTCACCACACATAATCCTAATACCATTATCAATGGCCGCTTACAGGGATATGGTGATTATGATACACCAGAACAGAACTTTCCTGTAGTAAGACCACAATTCCACTGGTGGGAATTATGCATGACCATCAATAACAACTGGGGATATCAGCCACAGGACACTAACTGGAAAACACCTTATGAAGTGATCACCATCTTTGCAGATGCCATCAGTAATGGCGGCAATATGTTGCTGGACATTGGGCCGAAAGCAGATGGCACTATTCCTCCGGAGCAAATTAACGTGCTCAAGGAGTTAGGCAAGTGGAATAAAAAACACGATAAAGCCATCTTTTCTACTATCGGCGGTATTCCGCAGGGGCACTTCTATGGCCCTACTACCTTGTCTAAAGATTCTACCACGCTGTATCTTTTCCTGCCGGGCAAAGTGAGCGGGCAGATCATGGTGAAAGGCCTGGATAATAAGATCCAGGATATTACCGTTGTTGGCAATGGAACTAAACTCACACATAAGATCGTGGGTAAGATCTCCTGGAGCCCGGTACCCGGATTGATCTATATTGATGTACCGTCCTCTGTGCAGGATGAATACATGACCGTACTGGAATTAAAGCTGGATAAGCCCGTGAAGCTATATCGCGGCAAAGGCGGACTGAATGGATAAATGAACTTTAAGCAATCAACTCAATATGAAAAAAACGCTCCTATTTGCTTTCATGGCGCTGGCTTGTTTTACAGGCTTGGCGCAGCAGAAGCAACCCGTATTATCAATTATCCCTGAACCCAGGTCAGTAGAAATGATCGGCGGTCAGGTAACGATCACACCACAGATGAAATACTTCGCAAATAGTGAAGCGGCGCAACAAGCGGCGGAAGTATTTGTGCAGTTCGTGGCTTCCAACTACAATTTCGTTTTAGAAAAAGGCACGATGCAAAATAGCACGCTGGTATTTTCAGAGGACGATGCTTTGCCGGCTGAAGGTTATCAGCTCACAGTGGCAAGAAATAAAATTGTGCTGCAAGGGCGCGCTGCCGGTATGTTCTATGGGGTGCAAACGCTTCAGCAGATAATGCCATTAAAACCGGAAGTAAAAGCTGCAAAGAACAAGATCATTGTTCCCGGTGTAACGATCAAAGATGAACCACGTTTTGCCTATCGCGGTTTTATGCTGGATGTAGGCCGTCATTTCTTTGATGTTAATTACATCCGTAAGTTGATCCAGGTAATGGCTTTCTATAAACTGAACCGTCTTCACTGGCATTTGACGGAAGATCAGGGCTGGCGCATTGAAATAAAAAAATATCCCAAGCTGCAATCTGTTGCTTCCCAAAGAAAGGAAACAATGGAAGGCCCTTACAGGGATGGTAAGTATGACGGAAAACCTTATGGTGGTTATTATACACAGGAAGAGGTTAAACAGGTAGTGGCATACGCTGCAAAATTCCATATCACGGTGATCCCGGAAATTGAAATGCCGGGTCACGCACTCGCCGCACTGGCAGCCTATCCGCAATTAGGTTGTACGGGCGGGCCATATGAAGTGGCTACTAAATGGGGTGTTCATAAAGAAGTGTTTTGTGCAGGAAATGATGAAGTGTTTACTTTCCTGGAAGATGTATTAACGGAAGTGATCCCTCTTTTCCCTGGTCAGTATATACATATTGGCGGAGATGAATGTCCGAAAGACAGATGGAAAACATGCCCTAAATGCCAGGCACGTATGAAAGCGCTGGGATTAAAAGATGAGCATGCATTGCAGAGTTATTTCATTCAGCGGATGGAGAAATTCCTGAACAGCAAAGGCAAAAAGATCATTGGCTGGGATGAGATCCTGGAAGGTGGCCTGGCACCGGATGCTACTGTAATGAGCTGGCGTGGTGAAGCAGGTGGTATTGAAGCAGCGAAGCAAAAGCATGATGTGATCATGACGCCAAATACTTATCTCTACCTTGATTATAACCAGGGAAATCCTGCTACGGAACCTTTGGCCATTGGCGGATATCTGCCACTGGAAAAGGTGTACAGCTATGAACCATATCCTGCTGAACTTACAGAGGAACAGAAAAAATACATCACAGGTGTGCAGGGTAATCTTTGGACGGAGTATATACCTACGGAAAAATCTGTTGATTACTTCGCTTTCCCGCGTGCGATTGCCATGGCGGAGATTGCCTGGAGCCCACAGAACAAAAAGGACTATACCCGCTTTATGAACAGCCTGCCAAGACATCTTGCTTTGTGGGATGATGTACGTTTGAATTTCCGCATCCCTGAACCACAAGGTCTGGCGGATGAAGTAATGACTGGCGCCAACACTACAGTTACCTTAAAACCTTCCGTAGCTTATGGCACCATCCGTTATACACTGGATGGCAGTGAACCTGCTGCCAGCAGTACTTTATACACGAAACCAATTGTGGTTACAGCACCTTCCAATGGTACCACTACACTTAAACTGATTGTGATCACACCTTCAGGAAGGGCCAGCAGCGTATATTCTGCTACTTATATGCGTAAGGACTATAAGACAGCATTGAATATAAATCCCACCACAAAAGGTGTTAAGTTCGATGCTTACTTTAAAACTTTCAAACAGGCTAAAAATGTAGGCGAAGGAAAAGCAGATTCAACAGGTGTGCTGCCTGCTTTTGATATCCGTCCGTTCACGGTTAAACCTGCTTTTGGTGTACGTTACGAAGGATATGTGAAGATCGAAACAGATGGTTTGTATGAATTCAAAACGAATTCTGACGACGGTTCCATATTAGCGGTGGATGATGAAGTGATCGTGGATAATGATGGCGAACATGCGCCCACAGATAAAATTGGTATGATCCCACTGCGCAAAGGGTTCCACAAGATCAGTGTGAAATACTTTGATGCCGGCGGAGGAAAACAACTGCAGGTGAGTTTTGGGCCAAAAGGCAAACAAAGTGTTAATTTGCGGAATGCACTTTTCCACTAAAGACATATTACAACCTATTCATACCACATGGCTGCCGGAGCATACCCCGGCAGCCATGTTGCGTTTGGACCAGCTTGATCCATTTGTTTCCGGCAACAAATGGTTTAAGCTGAAATATAACCTGGAAGCGGCGAAAGGCAAACCCATTGTTACTTTCGGCGGGGCATGGTCCAATCATATCCTGGCTGCTGCTGCTGCCTGTAAGATGAAAGGCTTGCGCTGTACAGGTATCATCCGTGGCGAAAGACCTCCTGTTTTGAGCAGTACGCTGGAACAGGCCAGCAGCATGGGTATGCAGCTGGTATTTGTGAGCAGGGAAGAATACCGGGTGCTCACATCTGATGGCAGCATGGGGGCGGATGATTATATGTACGCTCTCCATCAGCTCGACGATGATATCATTCCCCCGGATGCTTACTTGATCCCGGAAGGCGGGCACAATGCCCTGGGGGTAAAAGGATGCAGCGAGATCCTTGCACTGGCAGACACGAAAGACTTCACCCATATTATCTGTTCTGTAGGTACAGGCACCACCATGGCAGGACTTATCAATGCTACCGTGGAAGGGCATGAAACCATTGTGGACGAGGTGTTGCATGATCTCGCTAAACTGGTTGTTGGCAGTCCGGACCATGTTGTTCAAAAAGTAGTGGGCATTTCTGCGCTGAAAGGGGCTTTCTCTTTACAGTCTGAAATAGAGAGTTTGCTGATCAGCCCGGGCCCCTGGGAATTACTGCACGATTTTCATGAAGGGGGATATGGTAAAATGAGCCCTGCGCTGATTGACTTTATGAATGATTTCTACCGGCAAACGGGCATTCCGCTGGACAGGGTATATACCGGCAAAATGGTACTTGCCGTAAAAAAGCTGGTGGAGCAGGGTTATTTCCCGGAAAACAGCCGTTTGTTATTGATCCATTCCGGTGGTTTACAGGGCAATGATTCATTACTTCCTGACGTTCTATGCTTTTAAAAAGTGACAACGTATATTTGTACTTTAGCCATCTTAAGAGTTTTGGATCAACTGTATGAAGCAGACTGTTAGAAGAATAATTGTTGTGGTGATCTTACTGAGTGCCATCACTGCTACGAAAGCACAAGAGCGTGTACCGCCGGTATTGCCGGACTTTTCTGCCCTGATCAAAACAGGGAAGATACAGCTGGATTGGATATCCGGCTTCCCCAATGCAGTGCAGATAGGTATCCAGCGCTCGCTGGACAGTGTGCTGAACTTTACCACGATCGGTTATGCCAGCAGTCCCGGTGAAAGCCGTAATGCCTACATGGATAACAAACCTTTACCGGGCAAAAACTACTACCGCCTCTTTATCCTCTTTTCCAATAACCGTTACATGCACAGTAAAGTGGTGCTGGCCGTTGAAGATTCAACGATCAGTGCGGATGCCAAACTGAATGCCTCGGATATTGCCAACCTGAGCCAGGGCCAAACAGGCGCTACCAAAAAAGAAGAGACTATTCCCTGGAAACCATCCAATTATATCTATACTACTGCTGACGGGAATGTGAATATCCGGCTGCCGGAAGCCATGAAGAAGAAATATGGCGTTAAGTTCTATGAGCCTACCGGCGTTTTCCTGTTTGAAGTGGATCATGTGCAGGAGCCCTTCCTGATCATAGAAAAGGCCATTTTCATGCATGCGGGCTGGTTCAACTTTGAAATCTTTGAGGAAGGGAAGTTGCTGGAGAAATGGAACTTATTTATCCCCCTCAGTTACAAGTAACTCTGCTTCAAATACTTCTGCAAAATACATTGCGATCTTACTTTTCACTTCTTCCAGGGGTATGGCATGGCCGAGTTCCTTTTCTAAAGAAGTTACCTGCTTATCAACGATGCCACAGGCAACGATGTTGTTAAAATAATCCATGTCTGTATTAACGTTGATGGCAAAACCATGCATGGTTACCCAACGGCTGCAACGTACGCCCATCGCACAGATCTTTCGGGCTTTTGCAGGATCTTCCGGATCAAGCCAAACACCGGTTTCTCCTTTTGAGCGGGCGCCCTGCAAACCGTAATCTGCCATGGTGCGGATGATCACTTCTTCCAGGAAACGCAAATACCGGCCAATATCTGTAAAGAACAGCTCCAGATCTATGATGGGATAACCTACTACCTGGCCGGGGCCATGAAAGGTGATATCCCCTCCCCTGTTGGTTTGCACGAATTCGATGCCTTTTTCTTCCAGTTGCTGGCGGTTGATGAGCAAATGTTCCAGGTGGCCACTTTTGCCAAGGGTATATACCGGTGGATGTTCGCAAAAAAGCAGGTGGTGGGCAATGGCAGCAGATTCCAAAGCGGTGCCATTACGCAATGCGGCCTTGAGTTGCACACTTTCCTGTAATAACTGTTCCTGGTAGTCCCAGGCCCGCTGGTAGGGAATTACACCCAAATCGTTCACTCTTATCTGCTGTTTCATTCGTCTGCAAAGATAACTATAAGCTATCTTTGCAAAAATTTTTACTGATGAGCGATCAATTGCCGGTATTGGAAGATGAACTGGAAAACGGGGAAGGTAGCGAGGAACTCTACGAAAGGGTGAACCTTATCGTGGATAGAGGACAGGAGCCTTTACGGATAGACAAGTTCATCCAGAACCGCATTGAGGGCGCCACCCGCAGTAAAGTGCAGCAGGCTATTGAGGCCGGCATGGTGCTGGTTAATGATAAACCTGTTAAGGCGAATTATAAGGTGCGGCCCCTGGACCGCCTCATTGTATATTCCAACAGAAGCCCTGAGAGCACAGAGATCAAACCGGAAAACATTCCCCTGAACATTGTATATGAAGATGAGGATGTAATGGTGATCAATAAACCTCCCGGTATGGTGGTACATCCCGGTTCCGGCAACCCCAACGGCACACTGGTAAATGCTTTGGCCTATTATCTCAGTGAGGATAAGGAGAATGTGGTGGAAACCATCCCCCGTTTTGGGCTGGTGCACCGGATAGATAAAAATACCAGCGGCCTGCTCGTAATAGCCAAATCAGAAAAGGCCATGACGGACCTGGCCAAACAGTTCTTTGATCATACTGTAAACCGGCGCTATATGGCATTGGTATGGGGTGATTTTGAAGAAGAAAAAGGCACGGTAGAAGGCCATGTTGGCCGCCACCAGCGTTTGCGGAAGATCATGGATGTTTACCCGGATGGGGAACAGGGCAAGGAAGCCATCACGCATTATGAAGTACTGGAACGTTTTAATTATGTAACACTCGTTGCCTGTAAGCTCGAAACTGGCCGTACACACCAGATCCGGGTGCACATGCAGCATATAGGGCATTCCCTCTTTAATGATGAAACTTATGGCGGGGACCGTATTGTAAAAGGAACGGTGTACACAAAATACAAACAGTTTGTAGATAACTGCTTCGAGATCATGCCACGGCATGCCCTGCATGCCCAGACATTAGGGTTTATTCATCCCAAAACCCGCCAGCCGATGCTATTTGAGAGTGAATTACCGGCAGATTTTACCGGGGTACTGGAAAAATGGAGAAGATATAAGCGCCGGGAGGAGGATTGAGTGTAATTTTTAAGGGATTATTCCGTTAAATAGGCATTCTGCTTAAATTAATCCTTTACTATGCAAACCAAGATCTGCCTATACACCTGCGTTTCATCTTAATTTCATATTAATTATTTTATTAAAAACATTCTACATATCATTTTTTCTACTAATTTAGTAGCATAATGCGTCCCAAGAAAAACCTGACCAGTATCCTGACTATTCTGTTCCTGAGTGCCTTTGCTATTCATATAGTCAAAGCCGGTAACCGTCCCCTGCTCACAAACTTTATCTATAGCACTACCTGTATTAACGATACCGTGAAATTCAGGATAACAGACGATATCACAACGATTGATTCTGTGAAGTGGTATTTTGTGACTCCGCCTGCACTTCCGATCGATTCCTCCAATAGTATAGACAGCGCTTCTTATGTGTATAAAACTCCCGGTATCTATAGGGTTACGCTGAAAGCGTACCGCGGAGGGGTAGAAGATATCACAACGCAGACCATTACTATTGTAAACCGTTTGGGTATTGACCTGGGACCAGACCTTACGCTTTGTGAGAATGGCACCACTACTTTAACGGCACCTGCTATTCCCGGCGCTACCTATACCTGGTATTATTTAGAAGATACTGTTCCCGGCACCAATACTTTCATTGTTTCGCAAATGGCTACATACCATGTAGCTATCAATGGATGTATGGAAATAGATTCCGCGAATGTGTTCTATTCTCCGCTGCCCACTTTTGATCTGGGGCCGAACAGAACATTGTGTACGGATGAATTGCTGACACTGGATGCTACCGCGCAAAATGCTACCTACGTTTGGAGTACAGGAGAAACTACTCCTACGATTGTGGCCAGCGGTGTTACCAGAACTTACTCTGTTATAGCCACCATTGCCGGTTGCGGGGACTTTACGGACCAGGTGACCATTACCTTCACCGGCACGCCTTATCCATATAGTCTTGGCCCTGATACTTTGCTTTGCCCCGGTGAGTCTGTGATACTGGATGCTACGAGGCCGGAGGGTTCAGCTTATATCTGGAATACCCGTGCCACGCAACCTATGATCAATGTAAACAGGGCTGGCAATTATTCTGTGTTCATGACGGTTAACGGCATCTGCGATGTAGTGGATACCATTGAAGTGCGATACAGCCGCTTACGTGATTTCAGCCTGGGAAATGATACCACTTTGTGTTATCCTAATTTCGTTGTGCTGAGTGCAGATTTTGGAACGGGTAATTATTTATGGCAGGATGGATCTGATCAGGCCACTTATCACGTGGACAGTTCCGGATATTATAATGTGACGGTGCAAATAGGCAGATGTATTGAAAGAGATACCATACACGTTCAATTTCAGGATAGCCTGAGAGTAACGCTGGGAGAAGATTCCGTGTTATGTATGGGAGAAACACTGACTTTAACGCCACGTGGTGCAGGTATAAATTATAAATGGCAGGACAGTACTTCTACTGCTACCTTCCTTGTTTCACAACCGGGCATTTATGCTATTGTGGCCAACAATGTGTGTAACAGGGCTACAGATTCTGTAAATATTTATTACCAGGAATGTAATTGCACGCTCTTTTTACCAACGGGTTTCAGTCCTAACGGGGATGGGCGGAATGATGTATTCCGGCCGGTGTACCGATGTATCTTAGGCCAGTACCGTTTGAGTATTTATAACCGCTGGGGAGATTTTGTATTCTTTACTTCTGATCCTGGCGTTTCCTGGAATGGGCTGCATAACGGGCAGATGGCGCCGGTAGGCACTTATGTATGGATCGTAGAGTATGTGGATGAGCTGACGCAGAAATACTATAAGAAACAGGGCACTGTTACTTTGATAAGATAAAAAAAGGGGGAAGTTTAAAACTTCCCCCTTTTTTATTTCCCGAAATCTGTAAACTTCGCAGTAAAATCAGCGGTTTCCCGCTTCTTGAAAGGCACATTCCAGGTACCGCTATATGTAATAAGGGCGGGTAATAAGAGATCATCTTTCTTCGTCATCTGCACATTCATCCTTACATTAAAATCGAAGACCATTGTTTTATAGGACAGGGAATATTTCCTTCCTACTATTTCCATGGTTTCTTTATTGAAATAGGTGATCAGTTCATTTATTACTATTTCTGCGCGGTCTATGCTGTTGAGATCCTTCCGCATGGTGGCGCTGAACACATAACAATCCGTGCCATCCACATGTGCTTCTGAGGTGATGGAAAAATCATAGAACTTCATCAGGTCCCGGTCAAAAATGGCTACTTTATTTCCTACGATAGGCACGCCGTTGATGGGTTTGCCGGGATTGAAGATCAGTTGTTTCAACTGATTCTTATGCCGTGCGAGGCTTCCTTTACCTGATCCGCCATCATCTCCGCAAACGGTTCCCTGTGTGAAAAAGAGATTGGCGTAGAGTTCTGCGGTATAATAATTATAGTCTCCTTTTTTTGTGTAGAAGTTGCCGGTCGTTTTTTCGTCTATCACTTCCATCTTACGGCAGTTACCGGTCATGATCTGGCGGGTGTGACTTTTGAGGGAGGCGATGGTTTTGCCACCTTTTTTATCTGTGACGCGGATATCGTTATCAGCAGTAAAGCCAATGAGGCGGAGGTTCTTGAATGCGCGGTAGAAGGTAGTATCATCCTCTACCCTTTTGATAAATCCATTCACGTCGAAGCCTACACGTTTAGCTTTCACCACCACTTCGTCCAGGTTAATGGTCATGCCTTTGTACTTAAAAGCGGTGTCCTGAGAGAATACGTATGTGCAGGGCAATAATAATAACAGTTGTAGCAGAAACTTGCGCATCTGGCAAATTTAAGGAAATTCATTATTATGGAAGGAAGGAGAAATATTATCAGCTGGATACTTTACCGGCTAAGTACATAGCGGTGAGTGTTGGTGTGGGACTGCCGCCCTTCTTCTCAAGGGTAACGGCAAACATTTGCGCGCCTTCGATGGCTTTCATTTTCTGGAAGCCTTTAGCAGTATCACCCATTTCAAATACGCCAGCATCTACCGGTACGCCATTTACAATGGCCCAGAGTTGGTATTGCTGATCGGCAGCTGGTTCAGGGAGATTATTAACAGTAAGGATAACGTCTTTCGTTTTCGGGTTCCAGAATACAGTGGCCAGTAAATTAGGTCTGTCTTTGGAAGCGGTGAACATGCGTACTGCTTTCACTTCAGGACTGCGCATCATGGCCAGCATATTATCTGATTCCTTCAGCTGGGTCTGGTACACTTCATTCTGTGCGAGTACTTTAGTCTGATCAACAAGGAGGGCTTCGTATTTGCCTTTCCATTCCTTGCTGGTATTGAGATAAGTAACATTGAATGCGATGCTGGTGATCAAACCTGCAACAGCAGCTGCTGCTACCCATTGCCATTTGCGTGCGGCGGAAATTACCTTTGCAGGTTCTTCTTCGTGCGCATAGGCTTCGTCCATTAAACTGGCGCTGGTGCTGCCGGTTACCGGAACAACAGTATCCACTCCTTCATTATTCACTATCTGGAAGATCCTGTCTTTCACGGTAGGTGGCGGAGGAACGGATTGCATGATGATATAGCGCTCCATATCAAGCCGAACAGCATCTGCCGCAGCTTTTATTTCCGGGTATTGTGCTATCGCAGCCATCAGCTCCCGGACCTCCTGGTCCGTAGCTAAGCCAGCCACGTAGCTTTCAATTATACCGGATGATATGTAACGTTGTACATCCACTTTTGCTATACTGTTTTTAAAATATTTCTAAGTTGAATAATAGCGTTTCTCATTCTAGTCTTCACGGTACCCAAAGGAATATCAAGCACCTTGGCAATTTCTTCCTGGGTGCAACCTTTGTAATAAGCTAGGTCAATAATGATCCGTTGTTCTTTGTTGAGCTTTTCCAACACCTTGGTGAGGCCCAGGTGATCCACGGAGGGATGAACCGTTAACTGACTTGTATGATGATATACGTCGTTACTGAGCTCCTGGATTTTTTGATCCAGCTTATGGGCTTTGGAACGCAGTGAATCAATAGCAGTATTGCGGGCAATATTGAGCATCCAGGTAAAGAGACGCCCCTTCTCCATGTCATATTTTTCTATACTCCGCCAAATTTTCAGAAAGACTTCCTGCAATACGTCACTTGATGTGGATTCATCGTTAAGGACTTTAAGAACTACCCCGTAGAGTGCGGGAGAATAGTTGTCATACAGGTAACCAAATATCACCTGATCCCGGTCTTTCAGACCCTGGACCAATTCGGCTTCAGTGTATGTGTTTGCAGTTCCCAAATGTAATTATCGTAAATAGTGGCACTAAAATAGGGAAAAATATTACAATATAAAATTCTTAGGCATAATAATTTTTAATAATTGTTAAGGAATGCCTAATAAAAAGAACAGGGGCCGGTGATCTACCGGCCCCTGAGAATGAATTTATTTAGAGAATGTCATCTTATAATCCACTTTGATCTTTCCTTTGGAAATATCATCCAACCGGCTCTTCAACAGCCGCTTTTTCAATGGTTTAAGATAGTCTATGAACAGTTTTCCTTCTATATGATCATATTCATGGAAGATCACGCGGGCCGTGATGCCATGGAATGTACGCTCATGCTGTTTAAAGTTCTCATCCATATAACGGATGGTCACTTTTTCAGGGCGGTATACATCTTCCCGGATCTTGGGGATACTCAGGCAACCTTCTGTATAAGCCCATTCATCTCCTTCTGTATCAATGATCTCCGCATTAATGAACACTTGTTTCACCCCCAGATCTCCGGGGTATGCGTTCACTTCATCTTCTTCCAGGTTATTGATAATCTGTTCACTATCAATTACGAAGAGGCGGATGGGTTTGTTGATCTGTGGTGCAGCGAGACCTACTCCGCTGGAGGCATACATGGTTTCCCACATATTATCGATCAGCGTTTGCAGACCTGGATAATCTGGTGTGATATCCTGGCTTACTTCTCTTAAAACCTGACTGCCATATGCGACTATTGGTAATATCATCTGGTAAGTGATCAAAATTTGAACTGCAAAAGTAAGGATTTTTCAGCTTGTGGTATGCTGAAGGTATTCCTGAAGTATGATCGTTGCACTGATCTCATCCACCAAACCCTTATTCTGCCTGTCTTTTTTCTTCATTCCACTATCCAGCATACTCTGAAAAGCCATCTTTGAAGTGAAACGCTCATCTACTTTTTTCAGGGGCATATCCGGAAAATGTTTCTTCAGGATGCGGATGCACTCTTCCACCAATGCAGTAGCATCTGTGGCACTGCCATCCAGGTTACGCGGAAGACCGATCAGGATCAGTTCTACGGGTTCTGCTGCAAAGTATTTTTTGAGGAAGGGGATCAACTCATGTGAAGGAACTGTTCCCAGGCCACTGGCAATGATCTTCAGCGGATCTGTTACCGCCAGCCCTGTACGCTTTTTTCCATAATCGATGGCCATTATCCGGGGCATGATCCTATTGATTTAATATAAACATATCTGCAATGGCAAACAGGGCAAAAACCACGCTTGCAATACCGTTCGTTGTCATGAAAGCCAGGTTCACCCGGGAAAGATCGTTGGGTTTTACCAGCCTGTGCTGCATCAATAACATCAACATAAAAACACCGGCACCTATCCAGTACAACCAGTGAAAACCTCCCAGCAGGCCAATGGTGATGGCCAATCCGGCTGCCACGAGGTGTAATGCTTCTGAAAACCGCAACCCGCCTGCTTTTCCTAACCAGGTAGGAATAGAATGCAATTGCTGTGATTTATCGAATTCCTCATCCTGCAGGGCATAAATAATGTCAAAACCGGATACCCAGCACAATACGAGGATACTCAGCAAAACGGGCAGCACAGCAAAGTGACCTGTTACTGCCAGGAAAGCTCCAATGGGCGCAAGCGAGAGGCCAATACCCAGGATGAGATGGCATAATGCCGTAAAACGTTTGGTATAGCTATATCCCAGCACAACGAGCAGGGCTATGGGAGATAAAAAGAAACATAACGGATTGATGAACCAGGTTGTGACCATGAACAATGCCGCGTTGCCGATCACGAAATACAAGGCATTGGAAGCGGAAATAATGCCGGCCGGGATCTCCCTTTGTGCGGTGCGCGGGTTCTTTTTGTCGAAATCCGCATCCAGCCAGCGATTGAAGGCCATGGCGGCGCTTCTTGCGAATACCATGCAAAGTACTACCAGTAAAAGTTTCGACCAGTCGAAGGAATACCCTGCCCAGGTTACTGCCAGAAAAAATCCTATCATGGCAAAGGGCATGGCAAAAATAGTATGGCTGAATTTTACGAGCGACAGGTAATTCTGGATAACAGGTGAACGCATATGGCTAGTTTTCAGTTTTTAATTTACAGAACAGGTCCCAAATTACAATACCTGTGCTCACGGAAATGTTTAGAGAATGTTTCATGCCCAGCTGTGGTATCTCTATGCAACCATCTGCCAGTTTCATCACTTCTGCATCCACGCCGGATACTTCATTCCCAAATACCAGTGCCAGCGGCACTTCGGTTGGTTTAAAATCATCGAGCATCACACTTTGGGCGGCCTGTTCAATGGCGATAATAGTATATCCCTCTTGCTTTAACGCGTTCACGGCCTCTACGGTTGTGGGAAAATACTGCCATTCCACTGTTTCCGTAGCGCCCAGTGCTGTTTTCTGAATATCCCTGTGCGGTGGTACGGGGGTATAGCCACATAATACAATACCCTGTACTAAAAAGGCATCTGCCGTTCTGAATACAGACCCTACATTGTGCATGCTCCGTACATTATCCAGCACCAGCACCAGCGGGGTTTTATCTGCCGCCTTAAACTCAGCCACCGTTTTCCGGCCCAGTTCATGCATGTTCAATTTACGCATCCTGCAAAGATAGTTGAAGTTAGTTGATCTTGTCTTTTCTACTATATTTGCCGCATGGCTAAAAGCAAATCGGAAGAAACACCTCTCATGACGCAGCATAAGGCTATTAAGGCCAAATATCCTGATGCAGTGCTGCTTTTCAGGGTGGGAGATTTTTATGAAACATTTAATGAAGATGCTGTAATAGCTTCCAAGGTATTAGGGATCGTACTCACCAAAAGGGCCAATGGCAGTGCGGCTTATATAGACCTGGCGGGGTTCCCGTATCATTCGCTGGACACTTACCTGCACAAATTGGTGAAGGCTGGTCATCGCGTAGCCATTTGCGATCAGCTGGAAGACCCCAAAACGGTGAAAGGGATCGTGAAACGAGGGGTAACGGAAATGATCACTCCCGGTGTGGCAGTGAATGATAAACTGCTGGATAACAGCAACAACAACTTCCTGGCAGCGGTACATTTTGGACTGAACAACACGGGCGTGGCTTTCCTGGATATTTCTACCGGGGAATTTTTTGCTGCCCAGGGCAGTATTGAATACATCGATAAATTATTGCAAAGCTTCCGTCCTGCGGAAGTGATCTTTGCCAAACAGCAACAGAAACATTTCCGGCAAACATTCGGTTCCCGCTTCTATACCTACACCCTGGAAGAGTGGATCTTTACGAATAATTATGCCCGCGAGATACTCAATAAACATTTCCAGACGCATTCGCTCAAAGGATTTGGTGTGGAAGACCTTTCAGATGCAGTGATTGCTGCAGGTGCCACCATGCACTATCTGAAAGATACAGAACATCCCAACCTCCAGCATATCACTGCCATTCAGCGGATCGATCAGGATGATTTCCTCTGGATGGACCGCTTTACCATCCGCAACCTGGAACTGCTGCAAAGCACGGTGGAACAAGGGAAATCGCTCATCGGCACTTTAGATAATACGCTAACGCCCATGGGCGCACGTTTATTAAAACGCTGGATAGTGTTCCCCCTGCGGGATATCACCCGTATTCATGAAAGGCTGGATACGGTGGAAGACCTGATCAAAGAAGCAGACCGTACCAAGGCATTGCAACAGCATCTTAAATCTGTCGGTGACCTGGAACGGCTGGTATCCAAGATCCCGCTGCGGAAGATCAATCCGCGGGAAGTGATGCAACTCGCCCGTTCCCTGCAACAGGTGATTGCCGTTAAAGAATTATTATCCAATGCAGGCACTGTGCTTTTGCAGGAATTACATGGGCAATTTGATCCCTGCCCGGTGATCCTGGAAAAGATACTGGCTGAAATATCGGATAATCCTCCGGTGCTCGCTAACAAAGGTGGCGTGATCCGCGAAGGCGTACATGCAGAACTGGATGACCTCCGTGCAATAGCCACTTCCGGGAAAGAATACCTGTTACGTATCCAGCAGACAGAGTCTGAAGCTACGGGCATCCCTTCGCTCAAAGTGGCCTTTAATAATGTATTTGGTTATTACCTGGAAGTAACGAACACGCATAAAAATAAAGTGCCTGCTAACTGGATCCGGAAACAAACACTGGCCAACGCAGAAAGATATATCACACCGGAGCTGAAAGAATACGAAGAGAAGATCACCGGCGCTGAGGATAAGATCCATGTGCTGGAGATACAATTGTATGATGCACTTTTGCTCACTTTGCAGGAATACATCAATCCAATTCAGCGTAATGCACAAGCCCTTGGGCGGTTGGATTGCCTTCTCTGTTTTGCGTACAATGCTGTACAATTTAAATACCGCCGGCCGAATGTAACGGAGGCGTACTTTATAGATATCAAAGACGGCAGGCATCCTGTGATTGAACAGGGGTTGCCTACCGGTGAGAGTTATGTGACGAATGATCTCTTGTTACACCAGAATGAACAACAGGTGATCATCCTCACGGGACCCAACATGAGTGGTAAATCTGCTTTGTTGCGGCAAACGGCGTTGATCACACTCATGGCGCATATGGGGAGTTTTGTACCGGCTGCTGCTGCTGAGATCGGGTTGACGGATAAGATCTTTACGCGGGTGGGGGCTTCTGATAACCTCAGTGGTGGGGAGAGTACCTTCATGGTGGAAATGAATGAAACGGCCAGTATCATCAATAACCTTACTCCGCGGAGCCTGATCATCTTAGATGAGATCGGCCGTGGTACGAGTACATATGATGGCATCTCTATTGCCTGGAGTATCGTGGATTACCTGCATGATATGACGCCGCACCGGCCTAAAACA
This sequence comes from Chitinophaga sp. SYP-B3965, assembly GCF_009647655.1. GTDB lineage: Bacteria > Bacteroidota > Bacteroidia > Chitinophagales > Chitinophagaceae > Chitinophaga. Next base: position 3,234,784 of record NZ_WJFD01000001.1, read on the forward strand.
TTATTTGCCACGCACTATCATGAATTGAATGAGCTGGAGAATAAACATAGCCGGGTGAAGAATTTTCATATTACCAATAAAGAGGTGGGGAATAAGATCATCTTCCTGCGTAAACTGGCGCCGGGGGGTAGCAGGCATAGTTTTGGTATTCATGTGGCGAAGATTGCGGGGATGCCGCCTCAGCTGATTGACCGGGCGAATGAGATCCTTTCGCAATTGGAGAGTCAGCATATTGCGGCGCCGATGGAGCAGATTGCGGCACCGGTGCATAAAGTGCAGCTGAGTATTTTTGATGCGCATAGTGATACTTTTAAGGATATCAGGGAGAAGTTGGAGTCTGTTGATATTAATAGGTTGACACCCGTGGAGGCTTTGTTGAAATTGAGTGAGATTAAGGATTTGCTGCAGTAGGCTTGCCGCGCTGGTTATTATAGTAAAAAAAGACACCTCCTTTTTGCTTTTGCAGAGACTCTGCCGCGCTGCAAAGGGCGGAGTTTTTTTTTCTTTTGGGGAAGGTTTTTTATTAAGGAGCCCTCTTTTTGTTTTTGCTGAGATTTTGCCGCGCTGCAAAGGGCGGAGTTTTTTTTCTTTTTAAGGGAAGGTCTTTATTGTAGGATTTTCCCTTTTTAGAGAAGTAGCTTTCTTACAATAAAAAAAGCCCCCTGCTGCAAAGGGCGGAGTTTTTCTCTTTTCTATTTAAAAATAAATTCAATAAAAAAGCCGTCTCCTTCGAGACGGCTTTCGTTTTTCAAGATCACTGTTTATCCCACCATACACGTCCGGTTAGCTGGTTAGGGCTGCCGTACTCACCGCTCGTTTGCATTTCAGCGAGGGCGTTATTGTAGTTCGTTGTGTTTAAGGAGTTGGGGATCGGTAACTGCCAGCGGCGAGGGATTGTGCCTTCTACGCCTCCTATCATTATTGGTTCCATGGGCAGGATGCCGCCTTTCTTTGGAATGCCTAACCTTTTCCAGCTGCCCCAGGCTTCCCATGGAGATTTGAAGTGGTTCAGGAAATTCTGGATACCGATCTTTTCTATCTTCTGTTCATCTGTTCCTGCGAAAGCGATATCTGCATTTTGCAGGTATGTATCTATTTCAGGAGTGGTGACAGCGCTGTATTCTACAACGCCGGCAATCTTACCCATAGCATCATAAGCCTGGATAGATGCTGCTACACCTTTATCATACCATGCCTTTGCATCCTGGCTGATAATGTTGCGTACAGACAGTTCAGACATCATAAAGCAGAGCTCTGCATAAGTAAGCAAAGGTTGTGTGTAGAAACCATCTGCACCACCATCTCCAGACAGATCAAAAAGCCTGTTCTGATATTGGGAGAGTGTGTCCACTGTTACATCTTCTTTTCTTCCACCTGCAAATACAAGGCTGTATGTTTTAGTACCAAACAGGTTGAGGTTTTCCGGAAGGGTTACTGCATCCGGGCTAACTGGCAGGCCAATATAACGTTGCGGATTGTAGACAGCTGTTTCAGGGAAACCACCACCCAGTTTGATGTAATCGAAACGTTCTTTCGTCATGCCATTCTGCTTGTAGAACAAGCGAAGGCGCGGATCTGTATGCATACGCAGGAAATCCAGCATATTGCGGCCGGCAGCGCTGGCATTATTTCCCTGTGAACCCCAGTTACCACCACGGGCAAAATTCTTACCGGAGATAAATTTCCATTCTTCTGCATTACTTGTATATACTCCACCAGCACTGGCCAATACATCATCTACTATCTGCTTCACTTTTGCCGGGTTACGTTTCAGCATACGCATCGCGATCTTTAAGCGCAGTACGTTGGCTGTTTTTGCGTAATTGGCAGTGGCGGTGTTTGCATCTGTGTAGAACATATCGTATGTGCCATAAGATATTTGTCCTGCGGCAGGTTTCATCAGTGAATCTACTGCACCTTTCAATTCTTCATCGAAGGTGGCAAACAGTTTTTCCTGGTTATCATATACCGGTGTGAAATTGGCTGTTTCGCGTGCTCTCAGTGCCTCTGTATAAGGGATAGAGCCATTCACATCTGTTACACGGAATGCAGCAAATGCTTTGTGGATACGTGCAATGGCTATCAGGTTCCGATATTGGCCCTGCTCCGCTTCCGGCATTTTGCCTACGATCTTTTCGATCTCTACCAGGTTACGACCGATGTTGGTGTAGAAAGTATTGTAGTAATCGTTCACATTCTGTGCGCCGAACATACCGGTTACATTTCCTGCAGGGAAGGCTACTGTGAACTGCATCCAGCGCATCAGGTAACCGTAGTTATCATAGTACCAATCGAAATCCCTGTCTACCATTGCCTTCTGGGAAGTGGTGATCATGTATTCCGGTGGCAGTGTGGGAGATACTTCCGGGTCTGTATTATATTCAGCAAAATCTTTTGTACAAGCACTCGCGAAAGTTGCGATAGCTAATACGCCGATGCCTAATTTATGTTTGATATTCATCGTTATCCTTTTTGAAAAATTAGAAACCAAGTTGAACCGTTATTGCCATGTTGCGGATAAAGGGAGCGCCGCCGTATTCAGAGAAAGCGAAGGTGCTGTTGTTACGCAAGCTCTCCGGGTTGATGTTGTCCGGCAGGTTGTTGAACAGGTAACCAAGGTTACGGCCCACCAGCATCACACGTGCTTTTGTCAGTTTCAGGCGTTCGATCATTTTAGCCGGGAAGGTATAACCGAGCGATACTTCGCGCAGTGCTACATAAGATGCATCAAATACAGAAGCTTCGCGGATCCCGATGCCCCACTCTCCTATCATGCTGTAATACTGATAAGGTGTTAAAGGATTTACGTAACCTTTATCATATGCTTCTTTATAGCTCATACCACTGATGTCATGTGTTTTACCGGTTGCAGTTGTTCCTTTCATACCTGCACCGAACACACCATCCGGGATCATACCATCGTTGCGTTGTGTTCCCTGATCATCTGTCCATGCGAGGCCACCGGAAGCAGCATCACGGCCAGGTAAAGTACTTTCCAATACACCACGGCCTGTTCCATATTGATGAGAAGCAGAGAAGATATCTCCTCCTACACGCGCCTGCAGCAATACGCTCAGGTTCCAGTTCTTATAAGTGAAGTTGTTACTCAGGCCGAGGTTGAAATCAGGCGTGATGTTACCTACTTCTGCATAACTGCGTTTGTATTGAACCGGGAAGGAACTGGATGATTCAATCACGGGTTTACCATTCTTGGAAGGATCGGTAGACACAAAAGGTGTGTAACCATAATTAGTTACCAGCACACCATATGGACGACCTACCTGTGCAATCACACGTACGTCCTGGTCATTCCCCATTTCGTAAGTGTTCACGCCGGGTGTGAGTTCAATGATCTTGTTGGTATTGCGGCTACCGTTCAGATTTACATCCCACTGGAAATTCTTGTTCTGAATGGGACGGCCATTGATGGCGATCTCAATACCCTGGTTCTGGAAATTACCGGCGTTGATGAATTTATTCTTCACGCCAGATTCTGTTGGCACATCCAGTTTCAGGATCTGGTCCTTGATGTTTGTTTTGTATAATGCTACATCCAAACCGATCCTGTTATTCAGGAACCTGATATCTGCACCTACTTCAAAAGAGTGTGCCATGGAAGGTTTCAGGTCTGCATTAGGATAGGTATCCTTGTTGTATGGATAATAAAGATATCCATCCCTTGAAGCACCAGTCCAGAGTTCTTCCATGATGTAACCACTGTTCAGCTGGTATGGATCAGTGTCTCCACCTACTACTGCGTATGAAGCTCTCAGTTTACCATAAGAGATCCAGGAAGGCAGTTGTGATTTATATGTTTCGGTGAATTCCCATGCGGCACTCACAGAAGGATAAAAGTAAGAGTAGTTACCGCCACCCATTGGATAAGCGAGTGCAGAAGACCAGTCGTTCCGGCCTGTTACATCCAGGAAGAAGGCATTCTTATAAGAAAGACTGGCAGCAGCAAACACAGAGTTGATCTGTTTACGGGCCAGTATTTTATTGTTACGGGTATCTACAGGGCCGGCGCTATTGCTTACGGTGAATTTTCCGGGGATCAATAAACCGTTAGTAGTTCTGGAACTGTATTGATTACCGATACCAGAGTTCCAGGTTTCAGCACCTACGTTCACATTCAGCGAGAAATCATCATTCAGCTTAGGTGTGAACATGGCCATACCAGTGAAAGTATATTGCGTTTTGGCGATACCAGAGTATGCATATAAACCACGGGAGCCGCCATAGTTAACGCCCCAGCCTAATTCACGACGATCGTCTGAATTCTGTTCATTACTGAAAGTTCCGCGTACCAGGAATTTCAACCAGTCGTTAGCGGTTGCATTGAGGGAGAGGTTACCCGTCATCAGGTTCTCTTTGTGTGTCCACCTGTCGTTTTCCAGTGCGAACCAGTAATCCGCGCCAGGATAAGATCCCAGGTAATCGTTCAGATCCTGCTTGCCTGGGTTTGGACCCAGGTAGCGGGCGCTCCAGTAAGCGGGATCGTAGTTACGCGGGAAAACATAGATCCATTTACGGCCGATGTTCTGGCTGGTATAATCACCACCTTGTGCGGTTGGATTGAGTGTCTTGGAAAATGCGTAAGTGAAGCCGGCATCCGCGCTGAGCCATTTGGAAATGATAGCGGAGGATTTCAGGGAGAAGGCATCTCTCGAGAATTTGTTGTTCGGCATTACACTGTTGTTATCCAGGTGGGAATAGGAAACGCGGAAGTTCGCTTTTTCGTTTCCACCTTCTACCGCCACATTCGTATTGGAATATTTTCCCAGCTGGTAGCCATCTGTGGCATTGTCCGGCATGGGGTTGAATGGAACTATATCACCGTTGGGGAGTTTTGCCATCTGGCCCTGCATTTTAGGGCCGAAACTGTTACCACCGGGAACGATCACATCATTTCCCTGTGCGTCCTTTGTAAATTTGCCATCTGTTCCGCCACCATATACATTTTGCAATCCAATCGGGCCGCGGTATACATGTTCGAACTGTACCGTCTGGCTGACATCTACACCAATACCTTTACGGGTTAATCCCTTTTTGGTGGTGATGAGGATGGCGCCGTTGATGGCACGTGAACCATATAATGCAGTAGCAGCTGCACCTTTCAGTACAGATACAGATTCAAAATCGTCCGGGTTAAAATTCTTCAGTACGTTACCGAAGTTCACGGCATTGTCCGCATCTTCATTTTCGAAGATCACACCATCAATAATAAAGATGGGCTGATCTTTACCGTTCAGTGATTTTGCGCCACGGAGTATGATACGGTTAGCAGCCTGCGGACCACCTGCAGCTCCGGAAATGTCCACCCCTGCTACTTTTCCCTGGAGGGCAGCAACGGGATTGATGGAGTTGGTGCGGGTGAGTTCGGAGCCTTTCAGTTCCGTCATGGCGTAACCAAGTTTGCGGGCTTCGCGTTTAATACCGAGTGCTGTTACTACTACTTCATTCAGATTTTTAGAATCTTCTTTTAGTATAACAGCCATCGGGCCCTCTCCTGCCTGTACTTCCTGGGCTGCGTATCCCATGAATGAAAATACAAGTGTTGCAGTCGCAGGAACGTTGATCCTGAAAGATCCGTCTGCAGTGGTTAATACACCATTCTGTGTGCCTTTTTCTTTTACTGTTACCCCTGGTAACAGGGTGCCGTTAACATCCTTGACCGTACCAGCAACTGATTTTTTCTCCTGTGCCCAAACGTGAGGGGCAAAGCAGAAAGACAGTAACGTGGCGAGAAGAATAATCCTGCGCATAGCTTCCTTAGATTTTAATTGTGACGTGAATGTGTACTCAATAGAAAATAGTTATCCATTATCGGTTGATAGCTGATACGCATGCATCAGCTGCAAGACAATACAATTTCATTACCGTAACGCAGGTTATTACGTACGGTGCAAATACAGGTTGATAAATGGGAGTGGCTTGATCTTTTTCTTTGTTTTCCGCATCTCCGTTATTTCATGGAACCTACTAATAAAACGATTTAGCATTCTACTAATAAAAAAAACCTGTGATCATCAACCGCAACACTTTCATTTTACACGCACAGATTTGGTTCAGAAAAACGAACGCATGCAAACTAGGAAATCTTGTTAAACGGGCAAAAGAAAATTTAACTTTTTTTTGATGTTGCGTTAAGATGACGATAACATTTTGCAAAATAATATCAGCGGAGGAGAATATTACATGAGGTGTAACTTATGGTAGTCGTGTATCGTTGGGCGTTATTCATGCATAAAAAAAGACCGGCATTTCTGCCAGTCTTTTTTTCAGTATTAATATTATTATTAACCTGCTATTACTTTCACGCGTTTGCTGCAACTCTCCCGTTTGATGAGTGTGGCGGGCAGTACTACCTGGTTTAGCTGGTGATCATTATTATTGAGTTCGTTCATGAGCACCTGGATCACATTCCGGGCAATATCATGGATCGGTTGTGCCACGCAGGTGATACCTGGGGTATGAAGACGGAACAGATCGTGATCATCAAAGCTGATGAGGGCAATGTCCTCTCCTATTGATAAGCCTAACTGTTTTATGCTTTCAATTCCGTAAACGCCGAGATAGTTGGTGGCGAAGAAAATGGCGTCCAGATCGGGGATGCCTTTGATGAAATCGGATATTTGATCTACGGCCTGTTCCCGGGTACCGGAAAAGGGGATCTTTTTGAGCAGTTTACGGGGGAAGTTGGCCTGTTGGGCTTTCATGGCCGCCGTAAATCCATTCAACCGCTCCTTCATCTGGATCTGTTCTGAGGTGGTAGTTACGAAGGCTATTTTACTATAACCCAGCTTCAGGAGATACTCTGCGGCATCGTAGGCTCCCTGGAAGTTGTCTACCATTACATAGTTGGTAGGGATCTGGGGGAGGTAACGGTCCATCAGCACGATGGGCTTCTTCGCATTCTTGAGCATTTCTATTTCCTTATCCAGGTTGGGTGTGGGGGTAATAATATACCCGTCCACCTGGCGATATTCCAGGACTTCCAGGAGTCCTTTGGCTTTGGCGAGATTGTCTTCCGTGCTGCCGTAGAGTACTTTATAACCAAACTTATCGGCTTCTTCTTCCACGATCTTGGCTACATTAGCAAAGAAGTGGTTGGCAATGTCCTCCACGATAAGGCCTATGGTTTTGGTTTTGCCGGTGCGCAAGCCTCTTGCCAGCTGATTTGGCTTATATTTTAGCTTAGCGGCCAGCTTCAGGATCTTTTTGCTCACCTGCTCACTGATCCTCTTTTCCTTGGCTTTGCCGTTCAGAACAAAGGAGACTGTAGTAGGTGAAACCCCTGCCTGCTTCGCAATATCTTTGATTGATATACCTTTCATGTGAGTTTTGGTCGTACGTGCTTAATCGATTTAGCACAGACAAGGTACGCAAAAAAACATAAAAGAGAAAAGAATTTTGGGGCTAGATGCCCTGAAATGGGGGGATTGAGGGAAAAGGGGCTTCCGGGAGGGTCAGGACTGCCAGCTGGAAAAAAACTTTACAATATTCTGAAGATAATAGGCCGGACTAGTATTTTTTTAACTTAAATTTAATAATTTGGCAAAATAGAATTTAAAATGGCAGAATTCCTCTGTCAGCTTTTTCATAGGACTAAAACAATCAAGGAAGCAATATGAAACCCATTCTGATAAAAGTGGGAGCCTTTGCCGACAACCAGATCACTATCATTGAACGTTGTGATCCGCACTTTAATACTCCCTTTCATTTTCATCCAGAGTGTGAACTGGTGTATGTTACCGAGAGTCACGGTAAGCGGATCGTGGGGGATAGCATTGAGAGCTTTGACGTAGGAGATATGGTATTCCTGGGGCCGAATATTCCACATGTGTGGTATAACGACGAAGGATATCATAAAAACGACGAATCGTTGAAGGCCCGATCTGTGGTGATCTACTTCCCTAAGGACATTTTTGGCGACAAGTTTTATGGTTTACCGGAAACCAAGGCCCTTACCGACCTCTTTCATCGTGCCCAACGTGGCATGAAGATCATTGGCAACACGCAGGATGTTTTGCGTAATGAGATCCTTTCTCTTCCTAAAAAGGAGGGATTGGAGCGGATCATTGCTTTGCTGCAGATCCTGAAAACGTTGTCTGAGACGAAGGATTGTTATTACCTGGCCAGTACGGGGTATTCACATGCTTATAATGTAAAAGATAATCATAAGATAGACGAGGTGTTTAAATATGTGATGAACAACTTCTCTAAGGAGATTTCCTTACAGGACGTTGCGAGTATCACGAACCTTTCGCCGCAGTCCTTTTGCCGGTTCTTTAAGAACAGGACGAAGAAGTCTTTTGTGCAGTTCCTGAATGAGGTGAGGATTGGGCATGCCTGTAAGCGGCTGACGGAAGAGGATTGGTCTATTGCGGAGATCGCGTATTCATGTGGGTTTAAGAACCTTTCTAACTTTAACCGGTTCTTTAAAGAGATTGTGGGGAAGACGCCGAAGGAGTATAAGAATGAATTGCGGTTGAAGGAGAATTGAGCATTTATCAACCAAAGATAGAAAGGCGTAGCATTGCATGCTGCGCTTTTTTTTTGTTTTGGTAGGGAGCTTGCCGCGCAGCAAAGGGCGGTTTTTTATTTTTTTTAAGGGGAAGGTATTTTTTGGGGAACTGGGAGCTTGCTGCAGCAAAGGGCGGTTTTTTATTTTTTTTAGGGGAAGGTATTTTTTGGGGAACTGGGAGCTTGCTGCAGCAAAGGGCGGCATTTTTGTTTTTGGGGATTGGTTTTTAAAAGAAGAAGAAGAAAGAACAAGCCGTTGAAGGGAGTGACACAACGGCGGATGATAGTAGTACTGAAGATGGCTGCATAAATTTTTCTTTCCCTTTATTTAAATAAAAAATAAAGCCGGCCCAAAAGGGCCGGCCGTGCATTTTAGATGAGCTATGTCTATTTATAATTATGGCTTGTCCCACCAGAGACGGGTTCCTCCGTTGTCTGGACCACCTAGTAAAGTAATGGCTCTTTCAACACCTTTCGCGTTTGTAGCGTACTCGGGGATCACGAAATTGATGCGGCGAACGAATGTGGCGGTGGGAATTTTTCCTCCGCTGTTATTCACTACAACCGGGAACAATTTAGGATAACCGGTACGGCGGAATTCTGTCCATGCCTCCTGGCCTTCCGGGAACATGGCGATCCATTTCTGGGTGATGATGCGTTCCAGCTTTCTTGCAGGGGCATCTCCTTCTTCCCAGCGAATAGTGATGGTGCTGAGATAAGGATCTCCTGCCGCTACATTGTTGGCGGCATTTTTGAGATCTGTGTATGGCGCGGCTTTGCTGGTATTATCTAAAAGATAAGCTGCAGCCTGGCCACCGATGCTATTTTGTTCAAAGGAGGTTTTTACACCGTTCTCATAATTTGTTGCTGCGGAACCTGCACCAGCCCAGCCATTCAGAGCAGCTTCTGCTTTCAGGAACCAGGCTTCTGCAGCTGTCATTACTTGTACCTTAGAAGGGAAAGTAGCGAGCCTGGAATAATCTTCGTACATTTTTGAAGGCAGGGCAATACCTGTTCTTACACCTTTGTAACCATCTGGTTTTGCTGCGGCAGTCTTAAAGTATAATTTGATACGGGGATCATTGTAACCAGTGAGGATAGACTCCATTGGCGCCCCCATCCTGATATCATTCCAGCTATCGCTGAATGCATTATAAGGATGTTCTACGGGTGCTATGTTGATACGGGCATCGTCTAACGGAACACTCATCAATCCTACAGGATTAGCCAGTGCGGCTTCTCCTTCCTGTTTCGCTTTTGCGGGATCTATTTTTGCTATGCGGATAGCGAGGCGCAAACGCAGGGAGTTAGCGAGTTTGATCCATGGTTTGTATGATCCATCATACGTGAGATCAAATTGAGCGAAGGGTTTCAGCGGATCGTTGGCTAATGGTGTTAAAGTTGTGATAGCTGAATTGAGGTCTGCAAAAAATGCATAATAGGCATCTTTCTGAGAATCGTAATCAATGCTTTTATCCGGATTGATGATACCAAATTTGGTATAGATGATCGGACCATAGACATCGCTGATGCGGTGCATGGTGAGCACTTTCAGGATCAGCAGCCATGCTTTGAAATCAGCAAACTCATTACCAGCTACCTTCATGATACGGCTGGCAATAGGCATTACGGCAATGTTTGGCGCATCGATATAAGAACCGTAAGCGCATCCCCACATTACCTGGTTCCAGCCATCTATCAGGTTATAGGTAGAATTATTATTTCCAAAGTTTCCGAATGGACCGGGTACTCCCATGTAACCGGAGTAGATATCTCCCTGCAGGTTCTGTTGTACCTGCATTACCCAGCCTGGTTGTACGGCGAATATATTAAACTGTATCTGGCGGAATGGCTCACCGACTAACCTGAAATCTGCTTTCAGTTCGTCTTTGCTCATTCCATATGGATTTGTATTGATACGCTCGAAATCCTTTGTACAGGCGCCAAGCAGAATAGTGCTCAGTCCTGCGATGGCCAGACTCCGGGTAAGTTTGTATTTAAACGTTCTCATCATTGTAAGTTTTTTGTTGTCAATACTTCTCTTATAGTCCTACTTTCAGGCTTGCACCGAAACTGCGTGTTGCAGGCTGGCCAAATACATCTATACCTTGTAAGCTGTTGTTACCACCAGCACTTACTTCAGGATCAAATGGCGCATCGTTCTTGAAGAAGAACAGGTTGCGGCCGATGATGCCAATTTGCAGGTTACGAATGTGTTTGGATTTAACGGGTATTTTATAGCTGAGTGCCAATTCGCGTAAGCGAATGTTGGTGGCATCGTACATGTAGAATTCTCCTACACCTGCACGGCCGCCGATGGATTGATAGAATTTCTTGGCGTCCAGTTTGCCGGTGAAAGGTTTACCATCCTGCGTTACAGCATTCAGGCTTACACCTCCGTTATCTCTTGCCTGTGCGGTAGCTTCGGTTACACCATAACCATCCAGGATGGCTTGCGTCATACTCATTACCTTACCACCAAAACGGCCATCGATCAGGAAGCTGAGGGAGAAGTTCTTATAATCAAATGTGTTGTTCCAGCCCAGGTTGAACTTAGGATTGGGATTACCGACTACATAAAAACTACCGTTAGCATTGGATGCAACACTATCTTCTACTCCATCTCCGGCAGCATTCAGAATGAAAGCTCCTTGTGCGTTACGGCGAAGTGTACGGTTGGCATAGATATCACCCCATGCACCACCTTCCTGGATAAAGGAACCGTACATATTGGAACCAAACTGTGTTAGCTGAAAACGGGCGGTAGGATCTGCTCCTGCGATGTTTGCGTCAGACAGTTTGATCACGGTGTTCTTGTTGGCGGAGAAGTTGATATTGGAGGTCCAGGTAAAATCTCTGCCTTTTACAGGTACTGCGGTTAACATGGCTTCGATCCCTTTATTCTGGATATTACCCATGTTCACATAATAGATCTGGAAACCACTGGCGGGTTGCGCGCCGATCTCCATGTATTGTTTGAAGTTATTGTTCTTGTAGAAAGTAAGGTCCAGGGAGAGTCTGTCGTTCAGGAAACGTACTTCCAGACCGGCTTCTATGGAGCGGTTATCTTCCGGTTCCAGGAAAGTTCCCGGATATGGTGCGCGGAGGTTACTGTTCAATTCCTGACGGCCACCTACGATCTGCATGTTAAAATCTGCAGGGCGGGAGAAGTAAGGTTGTACTTCATTACCTACTCTTGCATAAGAGAATCTAACTTTTGCAAAGTTGATGGCTTCGGGCAGTTTTACCATTTCACTGATCACAGCGGTAATGCCTGCTGAGTAGTAGAAATAACCACCTTTTTCTTTCGGCGTAAATGCCAGCGTGCTGGACCAGTCGTTCCGGCCGGTGAGGTCCAGGAAGAGATAGTCGTTCAAACCTAGTTGCACATTACCAAAAACAGCTTGTGTTTGTTTCTGGTCTATACCTTGCATCTGTGTTAAAGCTAAAGGATCGATATTGGTTAACTGGAATTTGTTGGCGTAAACTAATCCGGGATTGGAGGCCCAGTTTACATCTGACAATATCCTGTCGTGTGCTTTCAGATCAGTTACGCTGGCGCCCAGGTTACCACTGATGTTCAGGTGTTCGCTGAGTTTTTTGTTGGCAGACAACAGCAGATCTCCATACAATTGCGTGTTGAATTCCCTTTCATAAGTGTAGCGACCATTGGTGGGTGCGAGTGTGGCTTGTGTACTGGCATATGCTTTCAGTTCATACTCGTCATAACTTTTATCAAAGCTACCGCGTGCCTGTACGCTTAACCAATCCAGCAGCTGGTATTTAAGAGAGAGGGAAGCCATGCCACGGTTACGCATTTCTGTTCTCTCATTCCTGTTCAGGATCCAGTATGGATTTTGCTGTTCTGCATCTCCGGCCCAGGTTTTTTCGTTGTTAATGTTCCACCAGTCCTGGAGGTTCATGTTCCTCGCTTTATCGAAGTATTCGTACTTTTTGTATTTGTCGAAATCAATTCCGCGGGGCAATAAATACAAACCGGTGAGCGGGTTAAAATAGAGGCCCACACCTGGTCTGTTCCTTGCATTCTGTGCGAGGAAAGTGATGTTTGCGTCTACGGTTAATTTATCGTTCAGCAGCTTCAGTGTTTCCCGGAAATTGAAGGTGTGGCGATTGAGCTTTGCGGTAGGAATAATGCCTTTGCTACTGGTATTGGAGTAGGAGAAATAAGACTGTGCAATTTCGTTACCGCCGCTGAGCGCAATACTATTTGTATAGGTAGAACCTGTGTTGTAAAAATCTTTTGCGTGATCCTTTACGTTGGAAACTTTAGGGCCCCAGCTCTGGTTATCACCAGGACCTGAGCCTCCGGGTGTTTGTCCGTACCTGTATTGCAGATCAGGTAATAAAAAGGGAGATTCGAAAGTAGCGTCTGAAGAAAAGTCGATCTTTGTTCTTCCTGCGCGGCCTTTTTTGGTGGTGATGATGATCACACCATTTGCAGCCTGGCTACCATATAAAGCAGCTGCGGAAGCACCTTTCAGGATATTGATGGTTTCAATATCGTCCGGGTTGATGTTGGAAATACCATCTCCCCCATCGCGGCCTGCACCACTTTGAATATCAGATGACTGGCCGTATGAATTGGCGGGTTGGGAAGGAGAAAAATTCGCTAATGGTACTCCATCTATGATATAGAGGGGCTGATTTTCGCGGGTGGATTTATTTCCGCGCATGATCACGCGGGCGGTTCCACCAAGGCCTGAGGCACTGCGGCCAATGGTTACACCGGCAGCTTTACCAGCCAGGCTGTTGATCACGTTCACATCTTTCACGCGGGAAAGATCTTCGTTGCTCAATTGTTGGGTAGCGTAAGTGAGTTCTTTGGATTTACGTTGAATGCCCAAAGCAGTTACAACAAATTCACTGAGGGAACGGCTGTTCTCTTCCAGTACTACATCATACACATCACCACTACCTACGGCTACTTCCTGACTGGTAAACCCCAAAAAACGGAATACCAGGATGTCGCCGGGATTGGCGGTTAAGACAAATGCGCCATTAGGCTGGGTTTGGGTTCCCCTGTTGGTGTTCTTAACAACTACGGTTACGCCGGGAAGGCCGGCTCCTTTTGCGTCCTTTACGGTACCGCGGATCTCTTTTTCAGCTAAATTACCACTGTTCATCAGGGTAACGGACGTTAAAGATCCGTTATGTTGTTCCTGATTTACTATGATCTTACTGTTTTTTCTCGTAAATTTCAGTCCGGTTTGTTCCGCGAGCAGTGTAAGTACCTCATCTATGGGTTGCTTCACACAGTTCAGGTTAATCTTCTTTTTGAGATTCAGATCGGATTTGTCGTAATGGAAACTGAGACCTGTTTTGGAGGAAATTTCAGTAAACACCTCTTCCATGTTCTTATTCCTGACCTGGATGGTGAGACTGACGTTTTTAGTATCCTGCGACTCGGCATTAGCACTGGCGGTGTAAGGAGCCGCCAGTGTGATGGCCAACGCAAGAGTCACTAGTGATAAAAGGCGTAGGCATTTTTTCATACATCTAGTTTTTGCATTTAAGGAAAATTGTGTCGTTCTTGATCGTGTAGCTTATATTTTTGGTTAGACAAATGGTTTCTATTATTTCCTGTAAGTTCTCATCTTTAAAGAAACCGGTGTAGTTCCACTCTTTCGCTTCGCATTCGTTGATCACTGTTACGTTATACCTGTTCTCAATTTCATTCACTAATTCTTCATAGCTGGCATCTTTGAACACTAAGAAGCCGTGTTTCCAACCTACGATATCGTCTTCTTTTTCAAAGGTGGTTTTGGCCATGCTGAGGGATACTCTATCATAGCTTAAACGTTCACTGGGGTTCAGTATCACCGGAGTTTTTTGGGCATGATCTACTTTTACTTTACCAGTGAGCAATGCTACCGTGATCTTCTTTTCTCTTGAATACGCTCTGATATTGAAAGATGTACCTAATGCGGTGGTGGCGATATCTCCGCTGTGTACCACGAAAGGATGGGTTGGGTCTTCTGCTACTTTGAAGAAGGCTTCTCCTTCATCGAGGTAGATGCTTCTGTTCTTTCCGGAGAATTTTTCAGGGTAGCGTAATTTGGAGGATGAATTGACGATGATGGTGGAGCCATCGGCCAGTACAACCTTTTCTGTGGAACCCTTGGTGGTAGAGACTTCTACGTAACCATTCCTTATCACTTTATTTGCTTTTACCACAGCAGATTGTACGGCGGGATGGAGTGGGTTCACAAGATTCGTTTCTGGTGTTGGCCATAGCGTAAATGCTATCAGTCCTGTGATCATGGCTGCGGTGGCAGTGTATATCCATGGGCGCCAGTTGCGTTTTCTCCTGTGTATTTCTGGTGTGTTGATCTGGTCCTGGATGCGCATTCGGACTTCTTCCAGTTGTTCCTGGAGGAAATCGTCTTCTATCATGGCGGACCGGTGTTGGTTGATGCTCGCAAACCATTGCTCGATGATCCTTATCTCTTCGGTTGTACACTTGTTTTGTGTATACCTTTCCAGGACTTTTTTGATCTGTTCAATATCCACTGCGGTAATTTTTTAGTTGGTGATATAAAGGGAGTCGTGTGTACGTTGGGAAAGTACCATCTGTTTTTAAAAAAGTTTTAGGGGGTTGGTTTTGAGGGGGTTGGGGGTTTGCCGCGCAGCAAAGGGCGGTTTTCTTTTCTTTTTTTGGAGAAGGGTTTTCTTTTGGGGGAGGTTCTTTTTGAGAATGGGTTGGGAGTTTGCCGCGCAGCAAAGGGCGGAGTTTTTTTCTTTTTTTGGAGAAGGGTTTTCTTTTGGGGGAGGTTCTTTTTGAGAATGGTGGGGAGTTTGCCGCGCAGCAAAGGGCGGTTTTCTTCTCTTTTTTTTGGAGAAGGGTTTTCTTTTGGGGGAGGTTCTTTGTGAGAATGGTCGGGAGTTTGCCGCGCTGCAAAGGGCGGTTTTCTTCTCTTTTTTAAGAAGGAAATTTTATTGGAGAGGGCCTTTTTTCTTTTAGGAAGGAGTTTTTTTGAGAATAGTGAGGAGTAGACGTTACAAAGAAAGCTTCTACTAAAGAATAGTAAGAATAGCCGCTACTACCAATAGATCCGTTTGGGTGTAGTGGGTGCGTAAGATCTTGAGGGCTTTGGTGATCTGGTTCTTTACGGTTTGTTGGGAGAGGTCCAGGCGGGAGGCGATTTGTTCGATACTCAGGTTTTCGAAGCGGCTGAGCATAAATATTTCTTTCATGCGGGCCGGGAGGCGGTTGATGGCTTCGAATACTTCGCTGGCTTTCGCTTTGTAGTCGTAGGTTTCTGAGATGTTGTGGGGTTGTGCGTCAAAATGTTCTATCAGTTGCTGAAGGTACTTGCGGTAGGTGCTGTCCTTTCGGTAAAGATCGATGATCTTGTGGCGGACGGACTGGTATAAATAAGAACGTAAAGACAATTGAATATCTAAGGTGAAACGTTTTTCCCATAGGGTGGCAAACAGGTCTTGCAGCACGTCTTTGCTGGTTTCTCCGCGGTCTGTTTTACTGAGGATGTAAAGATGTAAAGGACGGCTGTAGCGATCATAAATTGTATTGAACGCTCCGATATCGCTATCTCTTAAAAGAGATAACAATTGCTCGTCTGAATAGCTATTGTACATAAAAAATTTCGGTTGATAAAATGCTGTTGATCCTGGTTGAACTCTTTTAAATATCTCTTCTTAAATGCCTTTTTCCGGTTAACTACTGACCCAAAATAGTCATTCTCTTCTAATTTAAAACTTTTTGGCCCGGCTATTTTTTAAATATTTATTGGTGTATGAATTACACGATGCATTTTTTTTATTAGGGAAGGAATAGTATATTTGATATCAAATTGATATCATTTTAAATAATCCCCTTATGGAAAAGATCACCAAGCCAATGTCTGGCTACCTTGCATTTGTATTATGTATCCTTGTTTTTCTTTTGGGTGTTTACTCCATTGTGCTGGCGGCTAATAATCCGGGCTTGTCCTGGTTGAGCGTTGTCCTTTTCATTGCGTTCATCTTTATAGCCAAAGGCATCATGATCGTTAACCCTAATCACTCCCGTGTATTGACCTTCTTTGGAGAATACGTGGGTAGTGTTAAACAGAACGGTCTTTTATGGGTGAACCCGCTCTTCCGTTCTCAGAATATTTCTTTGCGTGCCAACAACCTGAACGGGCAAACCCTGAAGGTGAATGATAAAATGGGTAACCCTATTGAGATCGCTGCTGTTATTGTATGGCAGGTGAAGGATACTTATAAGGCGGCTTTCGAAGTAGAAGGTTTCCATCAATATGTGCAGATACAGAGTGAGGCTGCGGTACGGCATCTGGCAGGGAGCTGTCCTTATGAACATATGGAAGCTGGTCCGGATCAGCTTACTTTACGTGATGGTGGTGAGAAGGTGAATGATATGCTGGAGCTGGAATTGAATGAAAGACTTTCTCCTGCTGGCATTCATGTGCTGGAAGCAAGGATCAGTCACCTCGCTTATTCTCCAGAGATTGCAGGAGCTATGTTACAACGGCAACAGGCTACGGCGATCGTTGCAGCGAGGTCTAAGATTGTGGAAGGTGCTGTGGGGATGGTGGAGATGGCGTTGGAGATGTTATCTCAGAAGCAGATCGTTACCCTGGATGAAGAACGGAAAGCGGCAATGGTGAGTAATTTATTAGTAGTATTGTGTGGAGAGAGAGGTGCTCAACCAGTTCTGAATACCGGATCTTTATATTCATAAAATTATGGCGGGCAAGGAAAAGAAATCTTTTGTGTTACGTATTGACGGTGCAACTTATGATGCACTGGAACGTTGGGCGGCGGATGAGTTCAGGAGTGTGAATGGGCAGATGGAGTGGATCATTGCGAAGGCGTTGCGTGATGCGGGGAGAGAGAAAAAGGTGAAGGAGAAAAAAAGTGGTGGTGCAAGTGGTGAGAAATGAAACCAACAAGCGCTTATATTATTTAAAAAAGGCTATCTTAAAAAGGTAGCCTTTTTTCTTTCACAGGAGTTAAAGTTATAGTCATCTGAATTTCAGATAAGTGGATCAGTTAAATTAATATGTAATTATCCGATACTATTAATTGGTTATGCTGGTTTGATTTAAATAAGTAAATTGATGTAGAGAGCCCTTCGTATAACCCTCACCTAACATAAATCACATTTACTATGAAACAAGTTTTCTTAGCCCTATTCACTACCCTCCTATTCTTATCAAACATTAGTTGTCAAAAGGAGAAAGCTGTAAAAGGGCCAGACGAGCAGTTACTGGAAACTGCCAGGCAATTTTTCGATGCACAGGTTAAAACAACTTCGGGCGCATCAACTACTACCCCTTTGCAAACCCTGACTAAAGCTGCTGATTGGGAAAAAGCCCACATTCAAAACCTGGCAATGGGAAAAGTAGTGACCATTCCGCTGGACTTTAAAGAGCAGATGATAGGCATGGCCAGCTCTGGAGGTCATGCAAGATCATATGTAGATAAACTTTCCAAACTGATGATCTACACAGATGCCAAAGGAAAAATGCAGGCAGATGTGGTGATGTCCATACCGGATTCTGTTTATCGCAAAAACCAAAGCGGGCCTTTCTCCGGGATCGTTATTGTAAATGACTGGAACATGCAGACCAAAAGAGCCTATCACTATGAGGGAGGACTTGCAAGACCTATCCGCCTGGATAAAAAGCCCGGTATAATATCAACAGACCCTACAGCAAGAGTAGCGCCGTCGTCTGTCGCAACTATGGCCAGCTATACGATCAACTGTAGTTACATAGAATGGAATATATATGTGGGCGGGGAATACAGTTATACTTACACCCAATCCCTGGGTTGCACTATCTCTGGTGATGGTGGTACTGGCGGCGGTGGCGGTGGCGGAGGAGTTGACCCTAATGATAATCCTGCACCTCCCGGTGAAGGTGGTGGTGGCGGATCGGACGCACCAGCTATTCCTTTTTTCGGCATTCAGTCTATCATCAATCAATTTATAAACCCCTGCATAGTAGCTGCCAAGGAGAAACTGCCGAATTTCAACCTGAATATCTTTGCTAACAGCCTGCTGATCTTTCACAACAATCAAACGGTCAACTGGAATATTAAATTCCAGGAGAATCGTAATCTTCCGGCAGATCAACCCGGGGACTCTCATCCGGATGGTAATACCTGGGTGATAGAGTTGAATCCCGGATTCTGGGAGCAGGCTACACAACCCGATGCCACGCAGGAAATAGCAGGTATAACCATTCTTCATGAAATCGTACATGGCTATCTTTATGTTTGGCAGGATGCATTTGCCGTTGGGCCATTAACGAATTTTTCTACCCATGAAGATATGTTCAAAAACATGATCATATCCATGCGGGACGTTATGATGAACAGTTTTGGTTTAAACTATACGGATGCCACTGCATTGGCATTAATGGGCCTGGATGATGTGCTGCAACAGAAATATTCCGAAAGTGGTAATCTAACCGGCTACAATCAGGCATATAGTGATTTTGCTCTTCAGAATTATCAGATAAGTATTCCACAGGCAGACGCCATTCAATCGCAATATATTTCCGGGCAGAAAGGAACGAAGTGTTTCTAAACGCATAAAGGGCCGTCTCTTCTTTTTGAGGCGGCCCTATTTTAATCCGGAAATATTTTTATTACTTTCACTGGTCCAAAATACCACGGAACCATGCAAAGTAAATTTATCCTGCCGGCAGCGGTGCTTATGCTATCGCTTTATGCCTGTACCAAACAGCAAGATGACAGCAAAAAAGTAATTGATTACGCCACTTATGGGTATGTTTCTACCTGGAAAGAAATTGAAAGTAGAACGGGAACAACGAACTGGGTGGAGATCTCCAATGGGAGCACTTTTTCCATCTTCTCCAATTCCATTGATCTGGCGGCGCATCCGATCAGAGGGGAATATCGTTACATAGGCGTTAACCCAGGGATCAGTATTGATTCAGCAGGGTTTATTCAACAAACAAATGATTCGCTCTATTTCGTCGCCAGGGGGCGCACAGACACCACTATCCTTCAGTATAAAAACTACGGGGATTCAGTGCTGGTGATAAATGATCAGATCAAGTACAGAAAAGTACGTTAACAGCTCATTATCTGAAATGATCCAGGGTAGTGTTTTTTATGCTGCCCTGGATTATTTTGTTCCCTATGTTCTTATTTCCTGTGTGCAGATGTTGCCGGCTATATCATAGACTTTTACGGTGAAGGGTTTTTCTATAAGGGGGAATTCCCATTGTTTGTTATTCAGTACGGCATGTCCTGTGCCTACCTGCACTTTTACTATGGGGTGTTTGGCTTTTGCTTTGATGACTACCTTTTCTTCTACAATTACTTCTACTTCCGGTTTGTGGTAAGCATCCTGGAAAGCTGCGTTGAAGGCGGTTTGGTTGGGTTTCTTTATGGATTGATAGTAGGCCTTCTTTACCGGGTCTTTGACGGCGGCTTTGGCGAAGTCGTTGGCTCTTGAAAAGCGTTCCTGGTTCGCTATCTGGGTAGCGGTTTTGGGAGGGTATTTGCAGGGGGGCTTACATATTACGGTTTTGCCGTTTCGCTGGCGGAAGACTAATTCGCCTCCGAAATTGCCGCTTGCGCCGCGCATGATGCTATTACGTTTATATACTGCCATAGTATAAAGATAAGCATAAGATACCAGAAAATAAAGCGAATCTTTAGCCTATGTCAAACGAATCTGTGATATTAGATTCCTATGAGCATGCACCATCTTTCCCATCTCATCATACAGCAACTGTGTCTCCCGGATTATTATTATTTTTATCTGCTTCTGCCTAACCAATGTGGAAATAAAACATAAGACCCATGATGAGACTCTTTGTATTGATAAGCATCCTATTGATATCTACTGTTGGCCTCAAGGCACAGCAAAAACCTAATATTGTCTTTATCCTGGCGGATGACCTGGGTTATGGTGACCTGGGTGTATACGGACAAACAAAGATCAAAACGCCGAATATCGACCGGCTCGCTAAAAAGGGGATGCTGTTTTCGCGTTTCTATGCAGGTACTTCTGTATGTGCGCCTTCCCGTTCCTGTATCCTTACGGGGCAGCATAGCGGGCATACTTATATTCGTGGTAACAAGGAAATACAACCGGAAGGGCAAGAGCCTTTAGCAGATACGGTACAAAGTTATGCTTCGCTATTGCAAAAAGCAGGTTATACCACCGGGGCTTTTGGCAAATGGGGATTGGGTATGGTTGGTACTTCCGGTGCTCCGGATAAAAAAGGGTTTGATGTTTTCTTTGGATATAATTGCCAACGCCAATCTCATCGTTATTATCCTACACACCTTTGGAGTAATAATGAAAAAGTACCGCTGACGGGAAATGACCTTACGCAAAAGAACATCTACGCACCCGCATTGATCCAGGAAAAAACATTGGCGTTCATAGAAGCGCATAAAAATAAACCTTTCTTCCTCTTTGTTCCCAGCGTTCTGCCACATGCTGAATTACAAGGGCCGGATGATGTTTATTACAAACAATATGAAAACAGTTTTGAAGAGCATCCATTTAAAGGGGATGGTTATGGACCCGGTGCATTGGTAGCTGGTTATGCTTCTGTTGACAAACCGCGTGCTACTTTCGCTGCCATGGTAACCCGTCTGGATGCATATGTTGGACAGATACTGGACAAACTGGATGCCCTGGGCTTAACGGAAAATACGATCGTTATTTTCAGCAGTGATAATGGTGCACACAGAGAAGGTGGTGCAGATCCTGTATTCTTTAACAGCGCAGGTGGCCTGCGTGGTTTTAAACGTGACCTCTACGAAGGTGGTATCAAAACTCCTTTCATCGTAAAATGGCCGGGGAAAGTGAAAGCAGGAAGCAAGAGTGATTTCATTGGTGCATTTTGGGATCTGATGCCTACGTTTGTGGATATCACCGGGGCGCCTTCTCCCAAATATACAGACGGGATCTCTTTCCTTCCTACGCTATTGGGGAAAGGTAAACAAGCACAGCATCCTTATCTCTACTGGGAGTTTCATGAAAGTGGTGGGCGGCAGGCTTTACGAATGGGGAACTGGAAAGCGGTGCGATTGAATGTTGCAAAAGATAGTCATTCACTGCTGGAGTTGTATGATCTTAGTAAAGACCCGGCGGAGCAGCGTGATGTTGCAGCCTCGAATCCTGTGGTGGTGAAACAGATGGGGGATTATATCAATGCTGCACATGTGGAGAGTGCGGTGTTTCCTTTGATTAAGTGATTTTTTTAAATGACCCCGTTTGCTTTATGCAGGCGGGGCCATCTTTTTATTTTTGCTTTTCGATCAGCCTGTATGTAAACTCCAATTGGGTATCCACACCTGTTAACAGGTCTTGCAAGATGTAAGGTACCTGGTGATCAGGGATAGTGCCTCTCCCCTTTTCTCCTGGTTCTTCTACATTATTGCAATAATAAACAAGCGGGATCATCAGCGGCATTTTTGTAACGGGTAAACGAAGTGCTACAAATTCTGAACCATTACCACCTGTATAATTCCCCCCTGTTTCCTCTCCAATAAATACGCCTGTTTTGAGACTGTGTGCTACTGCGGTAAATTCTGCTGTAGCGGATCCTGTGGCACCATTCACAAGGTAGTAGACCTTTCCCCTGAATCCATTGGGCTTTGGTTGGAGTATGCCCAGAGTGGGGTTCACCTGTTCTGTAAGCAGAAAGGTGCTATCTGGCTGTGGTATCAGCAGCTTTCCTGTAGCAATTGCATTTCGTTCTTCTTCCGAAACGCTCGACTGTGCAAGGAATGGAGAATTGTAGGTTATAGTATGCATACTCTTATAATACCGTAACGGTTGCTGTATAAAATAAGTCAGCAGTTCCTGCCCCTGGGAATCGTATCCACCACTGTTATTACGGAGGTCTATTACCAGATTTTTGATATGCTGCTCCTGGATCTTCGTCATAGCATCATCCATGAAGTGCTTCAATTTCTGCCGGGCCTCCTCTCCGGTTTGCCCTCCATAAAATTCACGTAAAACAATTGTTGCGGTGCTTGTATTACTATTGATGCGAAACTGCCGTGGTTCACTTTTCTGTGCCGTTTCTTTGCGGATGCCCTCCAGTATTTCCTTGTTTACGGGGTTTGCCTGCGCATATTTATTTCCTTCTTCCATACCTACTCCCGGAAGGGTCACATTCCTTCGCTTTCCTTCCTGGTTGATGTATTCAATATGAAAAGAATCTGCCCGTTCGATGAATAAATTATAATAATAGGAAAACAGGACGTTTTGGATCTGCATGTATTTCAATGTTTCATTAGCACCATCCGCAAAAAGGTGGCGAAAGATATTTTGGACAATATCATTTATAGGCCGGCCATTGATGGCTAAAAGTACAGAACCCGGCTTTACGTCCTGGTTTTGGGACCTGTTAATGAGCAAGTGGGCTGTTCCTTCCAGGAAGTAAATCTGGAAAGGGAAAAAGTACCGGGCTTTATAAAGGGTATCAGACCAGTTGGCAGTGGGAATGATTACCGTATGGGCACACCGGATGCTGGAAATAAACCTGGCCGTCACTTCATAATAATCCCGCAGGTCCATGCTGTCTTTGATCTGCGCGTAGGTAGCGGCCAGGTTACTATCAAACTGTTGTTTTGACTGATACCTGAATAATCCGGGGTGGGTTTCCCGTAATGCTTTCTCTGCATAATTCAGGTCTTTTACCAGGTCTGCTTTTGAAAATTGCTGTGCTACAGCTCCCATCAGGGGGATAAAAAATGCCCAAACGAATAAGAAAATCTTCATTGTTTTTTTGAGCAAAGTTCATGGAAAGTGGTGTTTTTTTCCTGACTAACAATGCTCAAACCTAGCGATGAGGCATATTAAGATCAGCCATGCGTCAGCTTTTGAGGTAAGCGGAGGGTACCATGCCGGTGTATTGTTTGAAAATCCGTTGAAAGGTAGCCTGTGAACTGAAGCCGCATTCTTTGGCTATCCCGGCGATGGTGAGCTGAGAAATATCCTGCTCCTTCACCCTGTTCTTAAATGCTTCGATCCGGTAGGTATTCACATACTCGTTAAAGCTTTTGTGAAGATGTTGGTTGAGTACGGCGGAAATGGTTTTCTGCGGAAGGCCGGTATGTTGTATCAACATAGACAAGTTCAGTTCGGGGTTTAGATAGAGCTTGTCGGTTTCCATGGCTTTTGTGAGTTGGATGATTGTTTCCCGTACTGTCTGGTCGGGTAATGTGACTGGTCTTGCTGCTGCCTGCTTTTCTTTTCTTGATTGCAGAAAGCCATTGAAGCCCATCCAATAAATTAGTATCACCAGTGGAACATATACAGGGAACCAGGTGAGGTTATCCCACCAGCCTGGGCGAAGGGATGGAAAAATATAAGGGACAAGGTACACGAACCAGATAGCCTGGAATAATGAAAATCCCAGGAGGAAATGTTTCGGCCATTTGGGGAGGTCTTTTTTCAGGTATTGCCAGGCAAAAAAGAGGTAAGTGGTGATGGAGATCCAGCGGGGGATATCCGCATACTTGTTCCATTCATCCATAAAGTATCCCCAGGGGCCGGGGTTGCTCCAAATCCTACTAAAGAAGCCGATGATAAAGAGCCAGGCTGTCAGGTAAGGGACCAGGTCTATCAGAGCGGGCGCGAAATGCCATCGGTCCTTTTTGTTGATGCTATTTGCTTTGATATAGAACAGAATAAGGGGGCCTACAGCCATTGGTAGTGAAAGGGGAATAAGGTCTGGCAATAAGCGCGCTAAAGAATTGCCCTGTACCCATTCATCTTCATAGAGGTATTGATTAAGGCATATCAGGGTAACCAGGAGCATCAGCCATGCGAATATACGGGTATGCTTGTGGCGTGGCCCGGAGAAAAAAAGTAAGGCAGCAATGATAAATCCCTGGATTGTTCCCAGCAATAATATATTATGTAGAAAGGATAAAAACACCTCTTAAAGATAGTGGTTTTGGAGAGATATTACCCGGGCAGCATTACCATATCCGCCTACTTTTTTTTACATTTGGTGTTATTCAAAATCTATATAACCATGCAAAAAACGGAATGGTTTAAAAGGAAATTTCCTTTAATTGAAGATAATGGCATCCTGCCTTCCATTATTGAACGATTGATTGGTACGCCTGCACGGATAGAAGAAATAACCAGGCACCTTGATCCTTCTTCGCTGATCTCAAGGTTGGATGATAAATGGACGATCAAGGAACAAATAGGGCACCTCTCTGATGTTGAGCCACTATGGCTTGGCAGGCTTGATGATCTTATCAACGGACTGACAGAACTAAGGGTAGCTGATCTCACTAATCAGCGAACGCATACTGCTAATCATAACGCAGCGGACCTACAACTATTACAACAGCAGTTCCGGGAACAAAGGTTACAATTTGCCAATAAGCTAATTGATTTGAATGATGAAGAATTAGCTAACACTGCTTTACACCCCCGTTTAAAAACACCTATGCGTATTATTGATCTCGCCCATTTTGTGGCAGAGCATGATGATCATCATCTTGCCAGCATCCGTGAGATACTACTACGATAAAATCTCCAAACCTTTCAAATGACTCAAAGCTCACCTGAACAAGACAAACAACTCATCCTCAACAATATTGAGCAGTATGGCTGTCATCTCGTACTTATCGAAGCTGATAACTACCTGCCGGCATTTGCCTATTCCATTGGGCTTTATCAAAAATTCGGGCACCCGGAAGTAATTTGTTTTGGCCTGAAAACAGAAGTGCTGGGAGATCTCTTAAATTATGCCAGCGAATTGGTGCAAAGTGGGGAAAAATTAGTGACGGATAAAGCATACACGGGTTTCCTTGAAGGGCATGATGTGCAGTTCCTGGCCGTGGATAAAGCATTTTATCAAAACTACCTGGGTTACGGCGGATGGTTCTATGATCAGTCATTCGATTTTCCTGTATTACAACTCATTTGGCCGGATAAGGGTAATAACCTCCCCTGGAATGAAAATTTCAACCCGGAGTGGAAATTCAAACAACCATTGCTGGACAGGGATATAGACTTCAAATTTTACGAGGAAAAAAATGTGGTTGCGTACACCACGAAAGAAGTGCTGGCAGGCAAACCGATATTATATGTTTATCACGATGCTGATGGTGACTGGCAATTCTATGGTAGTGATGATCCCAGCCCCGATAATGCGATGCTTGTAAGCCTTGAATCAATTACAAAACTGGATCCTTCTATAAATGAGATCTATCATTTGCAATATGGATGGAATGCCTGGCGGCAGGATGTAAATGAAGATTGGGAATATGCGGAAGGGGAGGCAGATGAAGAGGAAGATACTAATGAAGGATCATAAAAAGGCAATGAAGTGGTATAAGTTACCGAGGAGGGCATAAGGCAGCTAAGCGGCAATTGAAAAAATTAGCGTGATAATTTTTTCAATTGCCGGAGTTGTAATGTGCCTGATTATTTGGCGTATTGTTGCCGCTTTCTGATATCTACCTTCGCTTCATTCTTCAGCGGTTTGCCGGGCATACTTCTTCCGTCTGCCACATATTTTTGCATCAAGGCGGTGAGTTCTTTTACCACATCCTGATTTGCTGCGGCCACATTATTCTTTTCACTGGTATCTGATACCATATTGTATAACTGCACTTCGGGTAATCCCTGTTCGAAAGCTGCTTTATTCAATGGAGCGGCCCAACCACCGGAACCGGGGCACAGGGCTAATTTCCATTTATCATTCTGGATGGTGAAATTCCCATTGATAGAATGGCTTATCACAGCCGGGCGGGCATTCTTTAATATGCTGTAACTGTCCTCTCCCATGTTATTGGGTAAAGGTATCTGTAGGATATCTGCGCAGGTAGCCATGAAATCTGTCAGAGATATTACGTTTGTGTTTTGGGAACCCGCTTTGAATTTTGCCGGCCATCGTGCCACGAATGGAACATGATGGCCACCTTCCCATACATCGGCTTTATATCCTCTGAAGTTAACACTCGGATAGTGGCCCAGCGCTTCTACGTTGAAGGTTTTCAGTACGTAAGGTGCGAAGCCGTTATCGCTGGTGAATATAACGAGGGTGTTTTCTGCCAGGCCCAGGGAATCCAGTGTTTTTAACACCTCTCCTACTGCCCAGTCTGTTTCCATTACAAAATCACCATACTGGGTGAGGTTGCTTTTACCTTCAAATCTTTTGCCGGGAACAATTGGTGTATGTGGTGAAGGCAATGCTAAATAAAGGAAGAACGGATTTTTTTGTTTAGACTGCGTAACGATCCTTTCGCATGCTTTATTGGTGAGAGTTGGCAATACATCTACGGCTTCGAAATCTTTTTCAGCCATGCCGGCACGCACCCATTTTTTACTTACTGTGGGAAGGCCAACGGTGTGATCATTTTCGATGTAGATGTACGGTGGCATATCCAGCGATGCACTGATGCCATAGTAATAATCAAATCCTCTTGTTGTAGGACCGTTTTTTATCTTTCCGGTAAAGTCGATCCTCTTTTCAATTTCCTTTATGGAAGTGTCTGGTTTTAGTGCCCAGTCCATTCCCAAATGCCATTTGCCTACGCAGCTGGTGCTGTAGCCATTTTGTTTCAGGAAGGCCGCTACTGTTGCATGATCAGGTGTTATCAACGGCTTGCTGTAACCATTGAGTACACCACTTTGTAAAGTAGAGCGCCATGGGTATCTGCCGGTGAGGATGCTGTAACGGGAAGGGGTACACACTGCTGAACTGCTGTGGGCGTTTGTAAACGTTACCCCGGTGCCGGCGATACGATCTATGTTTGGTGTGGAGATTTTTCCGGCGGGGTTTAAGGCTTTTACATCTCCATAACCAAGATCATCGGCCAGGATGAAGATGATGTTTGGTTTGGCCTTATTTTGCGCATTCGCTATCGTGCTGCAAAGCAGTAACATGAATATTACCCGTTGGATCATTGTGGAATTTTTACTTCCACTAAGATAAGGTATCGGGCTGGTTGGATTGGGCGTTTTTAAACCATTTCTAGTGGCATTTTGCTATGACCCGGGGGAATAATACTTTGCAACAGCTAACAACAATGTAACGCCCAGCAGTCCGTATCCCAGCCTTTTTATTTTTTTCTTTTTGTTTTCATACTCCGGCGTGGTGGTTTTTATAAGTGAATCACTCATAAAAATCATAAAAAGGCCTATTGCAAACGGTATAAGGAGCTCTATGTATTTTTCCATCTGGCTAAAATACAAAAAGGCGGCTAAATCATAGCCGCCCTTTTTGTATTTTATTTAGTACCCGTCGTTCTGCTTCAGGTTGTTGTTTCCGGATATTGCCTGTGTAGGTACCGGGAACCTGTTATAATGTACATCAGATGGGGTATGATCCCACCAGGAATCTGAAGTGAATTTTTTCCAGCGGATCAGGTCTGTTCTGCGGCGGCCTTCCGCCAGGAATTCAGTACCCCATTCACTCAGCATACGGTAGTCATCGAGGTTGGCATCTGTAACGGGATCCGGGTCGATGCCACCATCAAAATTCCTTTTCCGTACTGCGTTGATCAGTGTGGCGGCGCCACCTTTATCTCCTTCGCGCATGAGGCATTCTGCCAGCATGTATTGCACTTCCGTTAGGCGGATAGCAGGATTGTCTGCTCCCCAGCGGAGGTTTTTATCTGTGTTATTCGGGATCGGCACTTTTACAATGCGGACACCAGTGTTCTCTTCTCCTTCAGACATTTTGGAGGGAAGGTCTGCGATAGTGGCGAAACGTTTACCGGGACCCACTTCTGAGAAACGGCCTACCTGGTCTACAAATACCATTGGCTTATCCTTATATTCTTCTCCACCAACGATCACATCTCCGGCAGGTGTAAAGTGAGGACCGTAAATAAACATGCCTTCATAATTTCCACCGCCTTTATACTTGTATTGTTTTTTGCGGAGATCTGCCGCATTGAACTTTTCAAATGGTGATCCCAGTTTGTATAAAGCGGAATACGGTGCACCGGTTGGTGTGAGCGAAGGTTGGAGATGTGCTCCATTGTTGAGCCCTCCGTCAATATCAAAATACTTGGCAGTGTTGTAATGATAGAAAACACTGAAGAACCAGTCGTATTGCAGTTTGTTGAATTCAGAAGGAATAGACCAGATGATCTCTTTGGATTCATTGTTCTTAAAACCATGCGGACCATACCAGGTGGGATCTAAACTGTATTCACCATATTGTTTGGCGAGGATATCCTGGCAGAGTTTCTTTGCTTCTGCAAACATGGGTTTGCGGATATAAGCTTCCGCATTGAAATAGAGCCTGGCCAGCAAAGTGGCTGCGGCAGCCTGCCGGAACGCGCCTTCTTCTTTATCGGTAATCACTTTCTTCGGCAGTTTCTCTATGGCTTCTTTCAGCAGTTTCTCCACATGCGCAAATGTTTCCACGTCTGTTTTACGGGGAAGGGACTCTCCTTCCAGCGATTCAAAAACAGGGAGGCCACCGAAATAGTCCAGCCCTCTCAGGTAGAAGAATGCGATGAGGGTGTTCAGCTGGTTTACATGATCATCTTTATCAGCCTGTGTTAAGGCGAATTTTGTGTAGTCCAGTTTTTCCAGATCTTTTTTTGCATCCAGTGCCAGCGCTACGCCCATGAGTGTACCACGCCATGTTCCCCAAACCCATCCATCATCTGGCGTCCAGCGATGATAATGGTATCTTTCATTTTCACCTCCATTGTACCAATGCCTGCCTTTAGTGGTAATGGCAAACTGATCTGCGGTATATTCCTGTAAGTTCCATCTGTCTTCTCCCAGGTACCAGCGTGCATGTGTAAAAGGACGGTATAATGCGGCTTTGATATCCTTTTCGCTTTTGAAGAATGTTTCCGGTGTTACCCTATCGTGAAATTCCTGATCCAGGTTTGTGCAGGACCCGAGCAAGAGTACGGTTACTGCTAAAAATATTTTTTTCATACGAATTACTTGTGGAATGAATAATTAGAAACTTGCCTGCAAGCCGAACATGAACGTGCGTGTTTTCGGATATACGTTCCGCTCTTCAAAACCAGGCTCCAGGCCGTTGATGTTCACTTCCGGATCCAGACCGGTGTAATTGGTGAGCACGAAGAGATCGCGTGCAGTTATATATAACCGCAGACCTTTCAGTGGTTTCACTGTTTGTGCAGGGAAGGTATATCCAAAGTTGAGTGCGTCCATTTTCAGGAAGGTTCCTTTTTCCAGCCAATAGTCAGTCAGTTCTTTTTCACCGATGATGTTCTTGTGTCTATCGAATGCTTCGCGTAGTACGTTTTGTCCTTTTACATTGGGTAGGCTGTAGTACATGTTGATCATGTTAAATACATCATGCCCTATCCAGCTGCGCATAAAAACGCCTGCGTCAAAATTCTTCCAGCTAAGGGTATGATTCCAGGAGAGCATTATTTTTGGAATGGCGTTGCCGATGAAAACTTTGTCTTCATTCTTCTTGGCCTGTGCTTTCACATCAAATGCTTTACCTGTTTTATCATACAACATCCAGTTGCCCGCATCTGTAAATCCGGCAAAACGCCAGATGTAGAAACGGCCAATATCTTCTCCGGGATAGAGTCTTACGGCACTTCCGGGATTACCGGGGGCAGGGAAACTTTTACGGTCGGCAAAAGTTGATCCACCATTTAGTGTAGTGAGTGTACTGCGATTGGCGGAGGCTATGATGCCGGTGGTATAATTCCAGTCGGCGTTCTTTATGGCTACCCAGTTGAGTTCAATTTCATATCCATTGTTCTCCATGTTGCCTACGTTCACACTTGTTTTATCATGGATAGCAGGCGGCTGGGAAACACTTACGTCATAGATCATATCATCTACGCGGCGTTTGTAGAAGTCCACACGGCCATTTAGCCTGTTATTAAACAAACCGAAATCGAGACCAACGTTCACCTCTTTTTTCACTTCCCAACGGATGTTCTTATTCTGATTATGCAATACACCGTAAGTGCGCAGCCACTCTCCATCTACCAGCCACCATGTATCGGGGCCATATACGCGTGTAGAAACATTGGCGTTAAATCCTTCATTACCTGTAGCACCGTATCCACCACGGAGTTTCAGGTTGCTCACCAGGTTGGAATTCTTCAGGAAGTTTTCTTCTGAAATACGCCATGCAGCTGATATACCGGGAAAATTACCCCATTGGTTACCTTTCGCGAATTTAGAAGATCCTTCATGCCGCAGTGAAGCGGTGAGGATATAACGATCTTTGAAAGAGTAATTCACTCTTCCGAAAAATGCGATCAGTTTTACGGTGTTGCTCTTCCATGATCCTATACCAGCACGTCCGTCTGCCAGCCATGTACCGGTACCCATATCATTATCCTGGATACCATCTACGGGGAAGTTAGAGTTGTTGGCACTGAAACCCTGGCCGTTAAAATCCTGGTAAGTATAACCACCTACTGCATTGATATAATGATGACCGATGTTCTTGTTATAGTTCAGCGTGAGTTCCAGTGTGCGATCGTCCCAGCGGGAGTAAGACTGGCTGGCATTTCCATCGATATTATCATTACGGGAAATACGGTGTTGCGCAGAGCGATAGAAGTTCTTATGTTCTGTATCGTTCTTTATGGCTATCATACCAGCGGCATAAAGGTCTTTTGTGATGTTGATCTTAAGTGTGGAACTGGCCAGCAGGTTTTTGTATTGGCCCAGGTCTTTCCGCAGTTTTACTTCTGCGATGGGATTGAAATAATCGAATCCGCCTACAGGGATGTTATAACCGGTTACATCGTTTTCGTTATAAGGTGTTTCCGTAGGGTTCATGGTCAATGCCATGTTGAAGATGCCATTATCACTGAAAGTAGCATTGGCCTGAATGTAGCTGATATTGGTACTGAGTTCTGCTACGCCGTTAAAAAAAGTGAAATGGGTATTGATGCGCCCGCTGTATTCTTTTCTTTTGGATTCTATGGCCATGCCCGTTGCATTACGCGTCATGAAGGAAGCATATACCTGGGCATTTTCCGTACCACCGTTCACGTTCAATACATAACGCTGGCTGAAGGGAGATTTATTGGTCACTTCTTTGTACCAGTCTGTTTTATGCCCCAGGTCTGTACCCACTTTATTGGCTACAAATTCTTCTGCGGTAAGGGATTCCGGTCTTTTTCGGATGGATTCCAGGAACAGCTCACTGGTAAAACTGGCGCGGAGCATACCGGCCTTTGCTTTTTTAGTGGTGATCAGGATCACGCCGCCGGAAGCCCTGGTACCATATATAGCGCCGGCAGATGCATCCCGTAATACGCTGATGGATTCAATATCTTCTTTTACTACTGTATTGATGTTGCCGCCGGGGATACCATCTATTACTACTAAAGGGCCCTGGGCAGCGTTGATAGAATTCACACCACGGAGCTGTAATGATACGCCGGCATTGGGATCTGTTCCATTGGTGGAGATCACGGTAAGGCCGGGAACTTTTCCCTGGATGGCCAGCAGAGGGGATACGGAGCCAGCGATCAGATCTTCCTGGCCGAGTTTTGTAACGGCTCCGGTAAGGTCGCGCTTGTTCATGGTACCATAACCTACTACCACTACTTCATTTAACTCCGTATCCTTACTTTCCAGCAGGGTAACGTTAATGGATGACTGGCCGTTTACGGGAATGGCCTGTGCGGCGTATCCGATAAAGCTGAATGTGAGTGTGCCTTTTTCATCTATGCGGATGGTATATTCTCCCTGTTCATTTGTAATGGTGCCTTTTCCTGGACCAGATACAATGCTGACACCGGGAAGGGGTAAACCGGTACGGTCTGTAACCTTTCCTTTTACGGTGATCTCTCCGAGCCCCGGGCAGGTTTCGTCTTTTTTGATGACCACGAGATTGTTTTCTAACCTGTCAAAAATGAGCCCAGTACCATTCAGCATCTGAGACAGAAGGGTCATGACCGGCATATTTTTCGCGTCCAGGGTAACTTTCACACCTTCATTCAACACGAGGTTGCTGAACACAAACCGGTAATCTGTTTTGCGTTCCACTTCTTTCAGCGCGCGGGTAAGTTGTGTGTTGCGAAAATCCACACTGACCTTATTCTGCGAGTTTCCTTCATATGCTGTTACCTGCAAAGTGGTAAGCAGCAGCAAAGCCGTTGTCAGTTTCATAAGTAGAATCTTTTTAAACGCCCTTTTGGAGGGCAGTTTAATACAGGTGTTTTTCATACCTTAGAGGAGGTTTAAATGTTAGAAATATGGCGCAGCAATGCTGCCCACGTTTTTAGCCAGGGGAGAACAGGTACCAGCTGCGCTCCCCTCCTTTTTTTAAATGGGAATTTTTATATGTTAAGTCGTTTGCCCGATTTAGTTACTGATCTTTATTTCTTTTCCATTAACGCTGTATTTAAATCCATAAGAAGCCTGTAGGGCTTTCATAACCTGGTTGATATTTTCTTTTTCAAATGTGGCGGTGAATGTATACTGTTCAACTGTTTTATCTTCAAAGATGATCTTCACGTTAAACCAGCGTTCCAGTTTTTCTCTTATGTCGCGGAAGGTTTCATTTTCAAACACAAGGCGGTTGTCTGACCAGGCTGTTTCAATGTTCACCTGGTTGCGGTTATAAGAAAGTGGCATAATGGCGGTGGACGGGGCTGGTGGTTTTACATCAGCGGGCGCCGGGAGTGATTTCAGGTCTTTTATGATCACAAACTTCTCCTTTGGCTGCAGGGTTTTATAAACAGCGGCGGTGTTCTTTAAATAGATCTCTACTTTTCCGCTTATCAGCGACGTTTCGCTTTTCTTTTCTCCGGGGTATGCTTTTACATTGAATACGGTGCCCAATACCTTTACATCATATCCTTCCACAGCTACAATAAAAGGCGTTTCCGCATTGTGTTCTACCTGGAACAACGCTTCTCCTTTCAGGCTCACATAGCGGTTCTTCCCGCCGAAATCCTTATCCAATAACAGTTCTGAACCTGCGTTGAGGATCACGGTGGAGCTGTCCGGTAATTTCACGGTTCGCTTTTCTGCCAGGGCGGTGGTGAATACGCTGGTTTGTTGTGCCCAAACTGGCGGTTTGCTGGTGTTCTTTTGGAAGATGAAAAATGTGGCGGCTGCGATTATTGCTATGGAGGCTGCCACGGCTATCAGCTTGCGGGGATTTCTATTTTTGTTATACAGGGGGATCACTTCTGCTTCCTCCTGATCCGCTTCCAGCAGCATGAGGGAAATGCCCAGTACCAGTTCCCTGGCTTCAGCGAAGGTGGCTGTTTCTTCGGGATGTTGGGTTAGATAGTTCTCCCAATGTGTAATATCCGCCGGGTTCCTGCGGAAGCAATAGTTGATGAAACTGTCGTCTATTACCAGTTGTTCGATTTCATAACGTTCGGGCATACGATACCTCTTTCCTGTATAGACGGATACATCTTGCCGATTTACCAACTTTTTTTGAGATTTCTTTTACGGGGGGATTTTAGGCGGACTTACATTTTAGCCGGTTGCTTAAAGGGCGGGCAGGAGACTGAAAATGGCGGCGAATTTCATTTTGGGGTTGGATTGTTTCAGTTCTTCCCGGAGGGTTTTAATGCCTTCGTAGAGGTTGTTGTATACGGAGCGTGTGTTGAGGCCTGTGCGTTCTGCGATCTGTTCTGTGGTGAGGCCTTCGTAGTATTTGAGGTGGATCACTTTCTGGCAACGGGCGGGGAGGCGTTTAAAAGCGGCTTTTACGGAAGCGAGGAGTTCTTCGTTGGATTGGATGCGGACGAGGGTTTCCAGCACTGAGGGCTCGTAGGCGGTTGTGTCTGCGAGGGTGGCTGACTGTTGTTGTTTGCTTTTGCGGTGGTCGTCTATCAGTTTATGGGTGAAGGCGCGGGTGAGATAAGTTTTGGGATGCAGGATGCCTGCAGGGTCCAGGTTTTTCTGCAGCAGATCCAGGAAAAATTGCTGCACGAGGTCACGGCTCTCCTCTTCTCCGTATCCCCAGCGAGTGGCGACGTGGATCAGGTGAACATGGAACTGTGCATACCAACTGTCTACGTGTTGTGTGAGGTTTGAACCCATAGCTTATCTAGTGGGCAAAAAGTAAGAAAATTAATTCAATTGGACTAATTTCCTGGTTTTCGGTGCTGGTGGAGCCGGGGGTGTTTTTATTTTTTTGGTTTGGGGTTTGCCGCGCAGCAAAGGGCGGAGTTTTTTTCTTTTGGGGGAGGTGTTTTTATTTTTTTGGTTTTCGGCGCTGGCCGAGCCGGGGGTGTTTTTTTATTTTTGGGTTGGAGTTTGCCGCGCAGCAGAGGGCGGATGTTTTTTTTCTTTTGGGGGAGGTGTTTTTATTTTTAGTTTGAAGGGGTATTTGCTTTTGAGCTTTTTGTGTGGAGCTGGGGGGATTTGCTTTTAAGTTCTCTTATGAGGAAGCGTTTTTTTTGGTTTGGACAATTATTTTTTTTGGCTCTTTTGTGCGGAGGTTAAGAGGTGTATTTTATTTTTAGCTTGAAGGGTGCTTCCTTTTAGGCTCCTTTGTGAAAAGGTTGGGTAGTGTGCTTAATTTTTTTAGGATAGATGCTTCGTTTTGCGGTGTAACCTTTTTCTCTTCCATGCCGTTTCAAGGTAAATATCCCACACATGAAGTATTCACTCTACGCATTTGTTTTTCTTTTGTTCTGCGCCTGCAAAAAGGATAATATCATCAACACTACTATTTCTGGTAAATGGAGACTTACGGAAGTTGCCTTCAGTTCAGGCGGGCCGATGGAAGTGAGACCAGTGGATCCGGATAGCGCGACTACTATGTTTTTTGGAGGAAACGGCCAGTTTATTATTACTCCTGCCGGGGTTAACGGGTATGACCAGTATGCTGTTAACGGAGACACGGTAACGATATCTTCCTCCAGGACAGCCTCAATTTATATTTGCAAGTTTGAGATTGTAAAAGGTTCTTTAACCCTTAATCCTATTATGCCCATGTGTATAGAGGGATGTTACTCGAAGTATATTAATATTAAATAGGCCCGCAGTGCCCATACTGCGAGCCTATTATTTATTATCCCCAGACACCGGTGGCTGCTGTCTTTTTAACGTACTCAGAAAAGTCCCGGGGTGCTCTGCCTAAGGCGCGTTGCACACCATCTGTCAAACTTTCATTTCTTCCATCCAGCACTTCTGTAAATAAATAGGTAACGAGCCAGATGAATTCTTCAGGGATCTCATACTCGGTGAGCATGGCTTTGTATTCAGCGGCTGTTACCTGTTCGTATACTATTGGTTTGCCTGTGGCTTTGGAGATCTCTGCCATGGCTTGTTTAAAAGTGATGAGGCGCGGGCCGGTTAATTCATATAATTGGCCCGCATGCCCTTCTTCTGTGAGTGCGGCTACTGCTACATCTGCAATATCATCCACATCGATGAATGGTTCTCCTACATCACCTGCCAGCAGTGCAACGTGACCATGTTGTATCGGTTCTAAGAGATATCCTTCGCTAAAGTTCTGGTTAAACCAGCTGCATCTGAGGATGGTCCATTCCACGCCTGCTTTCATGATCAGCTCCTCACAATCCTGCGCTTCTTTTTCTCCTCTGCCGGATAATAATACCAGTTTCTTTACACCGTTTTCTACTGCTAATTTGGTGAAAGCGCCAACGGTTTTAACAGCGCCGGGGATAGCCAGATCAGGATGGTAACTGATATATACAGATTCAATATCCTTCAATGCTGGTTTCCATGTTTTGGGATCTTCCCAATCAAAGGAAGGTGTTCCGGAACGGGAACCTACTCTTATGGGTAAGCCTAATTCGGTGAGTTGTTCTGCTACCCTGCGGCCTGTTTTGCCGGTACCGCCTAATACGAGGATCTGTGATTTTGTGTTCATATAGTTTGGTTATTTTTTTATCAAAATTAGGATGGGTAGCAGCGGGAAAATAGAACAAAACCGACAGGGCAAAAAAAAGAGGGCATCTCTTATGAGATGTCCTCTTTTTTGGAAGAGAGTTTGCCGCGCAGCAAAGGGCGGTGTTTTTTTATTTTTGGGAGAGGTCCCTCTTATCACCTCGCCCCTTGCATGGGCGGAGGTTTTTTTATTTTTTAAGTCGGTGTTTTATGAGTGCAGGATCCTTCTTTTTCGAGAAGGATTTTCTTACTGCCTGGCCTTTTGCATGGGCGGAGTTTTTTTCTTACTGCCTGGCCCTTTGCATCGGATTACCATCATTATTGGTTCCCCGTACCGGCCTATCACCTTTGAATAATTCAAACTTAGAAGGAATAGCCTGGCGTGGCCAGTAGTTATTCGTTTCTTCAATATCTGCGGTTTCCCGGTATGGGTCTAAACGCACAGATACTACCTGCTTGTCTTTTGCGAAAACCTTGGTTACTTTATCTTCATTCAACCGCCATATATATGCGGAGATGCGATCTACTTCTTTGGTGCCATCCGCAAACGTCCATTCAATGATCAATGGCATGACGTTGCCGCCCTGGTTGGAAAAGGTTAGTTCGTAGAAATTCTTTTTGCTTTCGTACAAACGTTTTTCATCCGGGGTGAGCGATGCCTGCATTTTGCTGTACGCTTCTGTTTGATCTGGTGTTACAGCATAACGTTCCCATTTATTGTAGAAGTCCAGCAGGCTGGTATCTTGTTCTACTGCGAATTTTACGCCTTTCTCGCGGTTACGGGTTTTGGAAATGTGTGTTTGTTTTTGCAGTGCTTCGCCTTCTGCTAATTTGTTTTCAATAGCGGGATTTTTTGAATCCATGCGGTACCATTTCACGCTATCCAAAGAAATATCTACCGGCTCAATACCAAAGAACCATCCGCGCCAGAACCAATCCAGGTCTACTGCAGAAGCATCTTCCATGGTGCGGAACAGATCTGAAGGAGTGGGATGTTTGAATGCCCAGCGGCGTGCATATTCTTTGAATGCATAATCAAATAATTCGCGACCCATTACTGTTTCGCGTAAAATATTTAAGGCTGTGGCCGGTTTTGCATAAGCGTTAGGACCAAACATCACGATGTTCTCTGAATTGCTCATGATCGGTTCCAGCTGATCTTTGGGCAGCTTCATGTAATCTACGATCTTGGCAGCAGGGCCACGCTGGGAAGGGTAATTGTTGTCCCACTCCTGCTCTGCGAGGAACTGGCAGAA
This sequence comes from Chitinophaga sp. SYP-B3965, assembly GCF_009647655.1. Taxonomy (GTDB): domain Bacteria; phylum Bacteroidota; class Bacteroidia; order Chitinophagales; family Chitinophagaceae; genus Chitinophaga. The sequence continues at coordinate 3,272,389 of NZ_WJFD01000001.1, forward strand.
GGTATTCAGTCCTTCGTCCATCCATGTCCATTGACGTTCATCTGAATTCACGATCATGGGGAAGAAGTTATGCCCCACTTCATGAATGATCACACCGATCATGCCATATTTAGTAGCCTCTGAATAAGTACCGTCTTTCTCTGCGCGGCCATAGTTAAAGCAGATCATCGGGTATTCCATACCGTTAGCAGCTTCTACTGAAATAGCTACGGGGTATGGATAACTGATGGTATGTTTAGAATATACTTTTAGCGTATGCGCTACTACTTTAGTTGAATACTTGCGATATAAGGGATAAGCTTCCGGGCCATAATAACTCATGGCCATTACTTTCTTTCCTTCCACATTGGTAGCCAGCGCATCCCATACAAGGCGACGGGAAGAGGTCCATGCAAAGTCGCGCACGTTCTCTGCTTCAAATACCCAGGTTTTTTTATTGGTGGATTTGCCTTTCATGGCCTGCTGTGCTTCTGCGAGTGTAACGATCTCTACCGGTTCTTTGGCAGACTGTGCCTGTTGCCAGCGTTGGAATTGTGCTGGTGTGAGCATCTCTTTATAGTTGCGGCATTCTCCGGTTCCACCTACTACGTGGTCTGCGGGCACGGTCATCTTCACTTTGAAATTACCGAAGGTGAGTGCGAACTCTCCCCTGCCGGTGAATTGTTTGTTCTGCCAGCCCTGGAAATCCGAATACACTGCAAGGCGCGGATACCATTGTGCCATGGTATAGAGGCTGTTCTGATCTTCGGCGAAATATTCATAACCACCACGGCCGCCAATGGTCATGCGGTTGGAAATTTTATACCACCAGTCTACATTCAGGCGGATCTTTTCTCCGGGCATCATGGTCTTTGGCAGCTCTATCCGCATCATGGTCTGATTGATGGTATAGGTGAGTGCGTTACCGGTTGCGTCTGTTACTTTGAGGATATTTACACCATAACCCGGCTCCATTCCCATGATGCCATTGATAGCGCGGGAACTCATCTTATCCGTCATTTTACTTCCGTTAAAGCTGTTGTTATCGCTTTTAGGATCGTGTTCGTTTTCATCTAACTGCAGCCAGATGTAAGTGAGCGGGTCAGGAGAGTTGTTGTAATAAGTAATGGTTTCTGAACCGTTGAGGCGTTGCTGCGGTTCATCTATTTCCGCGGCGATCTCATAATCTGCGCGTTGCTGCCAGTATTTTGGACCTGGAATGCCGGATGCGGAACGATACATGTTCGGGTCCGCGAGCAAATAGCCTAATTGCTCAAAACGGTTGCCATGATTAGAACCATGGTCCTGTGCGCGTAACAGCATTGGAGCTACTGTGAGCAGACAGAGGAATAATTTTTGCTTCATCATAATCGATTCAGATTTGATCTATATCTACGGGTTCATTAATGTTCCTAAACGTTCCAGGCTCATCATAAAAGCTATTCCAAAAATAGCGGCGGAAATGAACACAGTCCATTCCCTTCTTTTTACGCCTGATAAATTCACAATGATCTGTGCCAGCAGCAGGATCACACCTACAATGATCAGCTGTCCGAATTCCAGTCCCAGGTTAAATGCCAGCAAAGGCTGGATAATATTGGTCTGGGAGCCGAGCATGCTTCTCAGGTAGTTGGAGAAACCCATGCCATGGATGAGGCCGAAGAACAGGGCAAAGAAATAATTCAGTTGTACGGTATTTGCTTCTTCTGTTCTTCTGAACACATTACTTAAAGCGGTGATCACAATGGTGACAGGGATCAGGAATTCTATCAGTGAGGTATTTACTTTGATCACATGCAATACACTTAATGCGAGTGTAATGGAATGACCTATTGTAAATGCCGTTACCAGTATCAGCACTTTTTTCCAGTCCTTCATCAGGTAAACGGCGCATAATGCCATCACAAATAAAATATGATCGTACCCCTTTAAATCGACGATATGTTGCCAGCCTTCCTGAAAATACAAGCTGAACTCCTGCATGGCTTAGATTTTTGTAACTTCGTAATGATAAGGATGCTAAATTAAAATATAAAATATTTGGGTCAAATGGGGCTATTATTATGCAAATGGTTAATTTTTCTGCATCCGTTTTATCTGAGCGTGACGGAGATCAGGCACAATGCGGATCACAAAACGCTGGAAATCAGCTGCCGGATCTTTGCGGACGACCTGGAGAATACACTCAAAAAGCAGTCTCACACTACTTTTGATATCATCAAACCACAAAACCGTGCTACCGTAGATTCTTTGATCTCCCGGTATATAGCGAAGCATTTGCAGATCACGGTGGATGGGAAGGTTTTGGCCCCTCGTTACCTGGGCTATAAAATAGAAGAAGAAGCGGCCTGGTGTTTCCTGGAAGTTTCAGGTGTGGCCACCGTTAAGAAGCTGGATCTGAAGGATGATATACTGTATGAACAACATGAATCCCAGAGCCACATGATCCACGTGATCGTTCATGATAAAAGGCAGAGTACCAAGCTGGATAATCCTAAAGCGAATGCAAGTTTTGGGTTTTAATATTATCTTAGTACAGATGAAAACTTACCTATCTATAATGGCCATTCTGGGCTGGTTTGCATTGATTGCCCAATACTACCTTCATATTTCCCTCGGAATTACTCCTCCCGGGGAAGCCACTATCCGGTTCTTCAGCTATTTTACGATACTTACCAATATCATGGTAGCGCTTTGCTGTACCATGACCCTGCTGCGGCCAGGGACGTTCTTTTCCAAGCCCGCTACATTCACAGCCCTTACTGTTTACATCGTTATTGTAGGGATCATATATAACCTCATCCTGCGCTTTACATGGCAGCCGCAGGGATTGCAGCGCATAGTAGATGAACTGCTGCATTTAGTGATCCCGCTGCTCTTTTTCGTTTACTGGTTGCTGTTTGTTCCGAAGGATACACTGAAATGGAATTCCTTACTGCCATGGCTGATCTATCCGTTGGTATACATCGTGTATGTATTCATCCGGGGCTCTTTTTCCGGATTCTATCCTTATCCTTTCCTGGATGTTTCAGCGATCGGTATTTCAAAGGCGCTGATCAATTCAATCGGCATTGCTGCTTTATTTATTGGCATGAGCCTCTTCTTTATTGCCTGGGGGAAATGGAGAAGCAGGAAAGCGATTGACTAAATGCGTTCCGCTTACTTTTTCTTTTTCAGTTCCTTTATTTCCTTTTGTTGTTCTGCAATAATTGCATCCTGAGCAGCCAGCTTTTTATTGATCTCTATCAGATATAAGGTCAATTCTTCTATTTTCTGCATTTGCTTCTGCTGCATATCCCCAAGGTCCAGGCCATTCTCTTTTATTTCCGCGGCAGATGGTATTCCGGGAAGATGTTTGTTAGACCTGATGTGTGCTTCGATCTCCGCCAGTGTCGGCAAAACATATGCAGGCTCAAATACAAAATCCGCCCAGGGCAGTACCCCTGTAACCTTTACTTTTCTTGCTCCTATTGTACCTTCCACTGCCAGTTTATAAGGCCCCGGTGCAGTTGTTCCTATCCCAACATTGTTTGTATTGGCTTTTATGCAGAGTGCCGTGTTGGTAGCGCTGGGATTATCATGTGCCCAGATCATGATATCCTTTGTAACACCTGTCCCCTGCTGGGTAGACATTATTGCAACCGAAGGAAGCGGGGCGGCCCATGTTGAATTTGCAATACCAAACAAAGCCGATCCTGAATTACCAATGTCTCCCTTTTCATATGCTTCAAATATACCGGAGATGCTGGCTGTGTTAGATGCAAGGGGCTTTAGCCTGACAGTTGTATTTTCACCATCCGTTTCGTTTACTAACATTCCGCTGTATCTGACAGAACCATTTACATCCAAACGTGCTTGCGGATTTGATAAACCCATACCAATATTCCCATACGAGGATATGTTGAAAACGGCGGTCAGCGGCACATTACTTGTTGCTTCATGACCCGTCCAGATAGAAAAATTATTATACGTTTCCCCGCTGCCAAAAGTGAGTGCCCATGACTGGCGGTATGCGTTGGTTGGTTGAATATTCCTGGACGTTGGCTTTCCATTACCATCAAGTGTTGGATTAATATTCGTACCAAAAATACCCGTGAATATACCTGTGATCTCTTTTTCTGTTTGTTCATGTGATCCGATGGTCAGCCAATCATAATCAGGGCCTGTTCCGAATTGCCTTCTAAATAACTGATTTCCGTTATAGATTGTCAGTTTCTCAGAGGGGGTTAATGTACCAATACCTACATTTCCCGTAGAATCGAGTTTATTCTGGGCTAAGGTGGTAACATTCAACAGTAAGGTGGCGGCGAATAATAACTTCGGGAATTTTGCGGGCATAGGGTTCCTTTTTCCCAAATATATATAATAATTAAAATAGTAATGGCTTGTTAACACCTTTATAATGCAGCACTTTGTCTATGAATTCGTAGGCTTCCTGTCTTTCTTTTGGCGGGAAATCATGCCCGGCATCCGGGTATCTTACCTGCAATTTATCTGATGCCTTGAGGTCTTTGTAGGCCTTCGTGATATACACCATTCCCTTTTCTACTCCTTTCACATCAAAATTAGCATCCTTCAGTGGAGAGTTGTTGAAGAAGGGCCGTGGTGCCAGGTATGCGATGAGTTCGTCAAAATCAAAAGGAATCTCCTTCAACTCATACTTATCGCGGATCAGGGGCATATAACGTGTCTGCGCCCATGGGCCTAATCTGCCACCGAATTTTTTGGATGCTTCTTCCCCGATATTATAATAATCCATTAACGTCCAGCTGGAGCTGGCTACAATTACTTTGATGCGGGGATCAAATGCTGCCACAAAGATCGCATTATGACCTCCCAGGGAATGACCGATCACGCCGATGCGGTTGGGATCTACTTCTGGTCTTGATTGTAACAGATCTATACAGCGGATATGATCAAAGATGCCTTTCATGGTCCCGGATACATACCTGTCTTTTTCAAAGTCGTAGTCCTTCATATCTCCGAAAGTGGGATAGTCTGGTGCAATCACTACATAACCGCGCTGTGCCAGTTCTTTGGCGTAAGCCCTGTTAGGTTTAGTGCTAATGCCGCTTAAGACCATTTTGCCTAAGGGATCTGTACCATGCAACACCAGCATGCCGGGGAGTTTTCCTTTTTTATGCGGGATGTACAGGAGAGCCGGTAAGATCTCATTTTCCGCTACGGTGAAATTGATGGTGTAACGGGTGTGGTCTTCTTCTACGAGGCTGTCTGTTATTTTTACGTTGAACGCAGTATGGTTATTTTTCGGTAACGGTCCCATTACCAGTTCCATTTTCTGCAGAACCTGCGCTCTGGCGATGCCGGAGAGGAATATGAGTGCAATAAGGATCTTTTTCATATATGCTAATATATGAAAAATGTGTACGTTACCGTAATTTTATCGGTTATCTACAAATTTCACCGGTTTCCGGCTGCCTTCGGGGAATTGCATTTTGAGGATATCCTGCATGCTGGCGTATTTCACCTGGGGGATCACCCGGAGTTTGGCTTGCAGGTAGGATTTTATCTTCCTGTCGGTTTCCTCGGATTCCTCTACCGGGCTGAGATGGAGTAAGATCTCGTCTGTACCTATTTCGTTGGAAAACACTTCTACAATGAATTCCTTCACATCCTCCATTTCACTTAACAGGTCATATAATGCAGGTGGGTATAAAGTAGTGCCTTTGTATTTGATCATTTGCTTGCGGCGGCCGATCACAGGAGATAAACGGACTGTCTGACGACCACATTTGCAAGGCTCTTCGTAATACTGGCAGATATCGCCTGTTTTGTAACGCAGCAGTGGCATGGCTTCCACCCCTAATGTAGTGATGGTTACTTCACCGGGTGTGCCGGGCGGTACGGGCTGATCCTGTTCATCCAGTAATTCAACAATGAGTAATTCCGGATGATGATGGCCCCCCTGCCCTGCTTTACATTCTGTAAACGCAGTTTGCATTTCGGTGGAAGCGTAGGTAGAAAAGAGCTGGATGTTCCATTTATCCGTGATCTTTTTGCCCAGTACATTGTAGGAGAAATCAACATTGCGGATGTTCTCTCCTATACATACTGCTTTTTTGATGGAAGAAGCATTGATATCAATGCCATGTTCTTCCGCAAATGCCATCAGTTTTAATATGAAAGAGGGTACGGCTACAATAGTAGTTGGTTGAATGCGTTCGATGTTTTCCCATTGCAGGGAAGGCACGCCAGGACCAACTCTCAGCACACCGGCACCTAATTTCCGGATGCCGGAATAATAGGCCATGCCGGCCATGAATTGCCTGTCCAGTGTAAGCATTAACTGGTAGATATCTTCATCTGTACCACCGGCGCAGCTGAAAGAAATGTATTCATTATAAGTAAGCCTGGTCAGGTCTTTCTCCGTTAAGGGAATGATCACGGGTTTGCCGAGTGTACCGGAGGTAGTGGTGTATTCTGCAATCTTCCCTTTATCTACACATAAGAAATCCCAGTTACGTTGTTGCAGGTCTTCTTTGCCAACAGTGGGAATATTGCGCAGATCAGCAATGGTGCGGATCTTGTCTGTATTCACGTTATGTTTGGAAAACCATTCCTTATAAAAAGGAGAGAACTGCCGAAGGTATCCCAACAGGTGTTGCAGTTCCTTTTCCTGGAACTGTTGGATCAAAGCGGCAGATTGCAATTCTATATCTGGTATGTACATAAATGCTTTATTACAGGATCACCACAGTTGCCATAGCTACTGATTTTACATGCGACAAGGATACGAAAACCTGTTTAATGTTCATGCCTGCTAACTGGTTAGCGGCATTGCCGATCAGGTAGAGGTCAGGTTTTCCGGCTTCGTTGTTCCTGATCTCAATTTCATTAAAATGGATACCGCTTCCACCCCATCCGGTGCCCAATGCTTTCAGGAAAGCTTCTTTGGCAGCGAAGCGGGCAGCGTAACTTTCATATTTATGCGTTTGCTTTTCACAATAGGCGATCTCCAGCGGTGAAAACACCAGCTCCCGGAATCCCTGCCCCTTTTCCATTTTGGCAGCTATCCGGTCTACTTCTATGATATCTGTTCCTATTCCTTGCATAACTTAATACGCTGCAAAATATGATCTTTCTCTGCTTTTGTGGCTATTTCACGTAATAATGCTTCCTTGTAGTAAGGCAAGGCTGCTTTGTAATCCTTCTTATTAAACAGGTAATCTCCGGCCAGCACGTATGTATGATAATAATTTGGATTATCTGTTATCAGGCGTTTCACATCTATCGGCTGCTTATCCATGAAAGCCGCTTTCAGTTTCCTGAAATCTACAAATCTTTTGTAATCGGCTGTGAGCAGGAAACTATCGGCGGGAATGATCAATGCGCTATCACAAATCTCCTGACCGGCTTTAATCCCTTTCATGGCCAGGATCTTCTTCAGATCATACGCCACAAATTCCCCTAACTGCCAGGGCGCTGTAGATACCCATACTTTCAGCTGTTTAGGCTCAAATACGATGGAATGATGTGCGATGAGCTGATTCACTGCCTTTTCATTCCCCATGCCTATATCGGCATCTTTGAGTCCTTTCTGATCTCTCAGGATAGCAATTGTTTTGGCAACGCTATTCTTTCCGTTGCGTTGCAGTAATTCCTGCAAACGTTCGTACCTGTATGGAGAGGCACTTTCTGCCAGTTGTTGCTTATTAGGATCAGAAGCACCCAGTGTTTTACTCTGGAAGTGATTAGCACAGGAGATCTCGTTGCCTTTGGGATCATAGAGCGCGAGTTCTCCGGGTGTTTTCTCAATGAGCGCTGCGCGGTTATCATTGGCAGAACCGATCAGGAATGATTCCGATACGAACATCTTCCTTTTATGTGCAATGGCGTATGCTTCTTCTATGTTCTTGGCGTATTGCAATATTTCCCTTGCCACTAAAGATACGGGAGTGGCGGAACCGGAAGGCATGCTGGATTTTGCGGCATTGATGGTAACAGTTAATCCCTGTTCGTTCATACCGGATACTACGCCTGTAAATCCTGCCCAGGTCACCATCATGAAACCATATCCTTTATCCGGCCTGTAAAATGCCACGATCTTGTCTTCCGCAAATTTATCGCCTACATAGAAATCAAAGTTCCTGCCAATGATGAGGCTACTGTCCTCCGACTTATCATTCCAGGTACCGAAAGAGGTACAACCCACCAGTGCCATGTTTTGCAGGGCATGCCCGATATCATGTGCCGCATGATAGTTCATGATGCGCTGATAATTGGAGCCGATGAATTCATATTTTTTGGAAGCAGCGAAAGACACACCGTAGATCTCTTCTTTATATTCTTCCGGTACATTCTTATCCATGTTCCGGTTGAACCAGCCGATCAGGTACTTGAGAAAGTGCTGGTACATTTTGGAAGGCACCAGTTTACTGATCTGTTCCGTAAAATGATCTTCCTGCCGCTGTACCAGTTCTTCTGACAGTTTACCATATACAACGCCCCGCTCAAAGGGTTTGCCTTCCACATACATTTCATATAAACCACTGCGGCTCTTGCGGAACCAGCTGTTGTTCAACGTGAAGGTGGTGGAATCCAACTGCGTGCGTTGCCATTGCAGGCTGCTCTTATCTGCAATCTCCGGCGGGAACATCCTTGCTACGCTGTATAAATAGATAAAGAGCGCTAGTATCAGCAACACGAAAAAGCCTACTATATATAGCAAGCCTTTCCAAACCCTTCTCCATATCTTTTTTCCTCTGGTCATATTAAGCCTCTCTGATATCGTGTAATAATTTCTCCATATCCAGTAATTCCGAGCAGGTTACCACAGAGCTCATACTCACGCCGAGGATACCATGCATATTGAGATTCTGCCCGGTGAGGAACAGGTTGTCTAATTTCGTACGGGCAGAAATGAAGGTGCGGAACGGATCGTTGCAGTCCTTCAATACACCGTACATGGAACCATCATCTGTTCCGATATAGTCACGGAAAGAAAGCGGTGTGGCCACGTAATAAGATTGTATACATTGACGCAGTACAGGGAAACGTTTTTCTACCATATCCAGCAGCTTTTCCGCTCTGTCTGCTTTATAGGTTTCGTAATCCTGCCCGCGGTCATTTACGTTGGCTACCGTATTGAATGTACCTATCCATGGCTCTACATCTTTGATGTTCATGTACGTCATGATGGAAAGGCCATTGGCAAAACGATCATCCTTTGGATTGGGAGAAGCGAACATGGCATAACCGGTGGGCCATGATTCATGTGTGTATTCGTGACCGCCCCATACGCTGTCTATTCCGCAATAGTAATAGTTGTAATTGATGTGCGGGAACATACCGGGTTTTAATACCGCATTCACCATGAGGGTGGAATTACCATTCTCCAGGTTCTGGATACGGTTGCGGTATGCCTGGCGGATCACATCACTTTCCAGCATATCCAGTGTATTGGAAGGATGCGCGTTGGAGATGTAATGTTTTGCTGTATAACGTACTCCCTCTGCTGTTTCCACATACTGCACTTCTTTTCCTTCTGCCACGATCCTTTTTACATCCTGGTATTTCAGCAGTACGCCATCGTGATCTGTGATCACCCGTGCCAGCCATTTCCCGATCTGGGAGCCGCCGTTCACACATTTCCAGGAGCTTTCTATATAACTGTTCAATACCAGTGCATGCACATACATGGGTGTTTTGCTTTCCACGCCTGCATATAATGGATTGTTACCAGCCAGTACCTGTGTAAGTTTCTTGTTAGTGCTGAGGCTGTTGATATAATCTGCTGCATTGATGCTCAGTACAGATTCCTTTTCATCAAAACCGCCTGTCCGCAGGTTATAGAGAGGGAACTTGCTACAGATATGCTGTAACGTATCGCAATATTCGCGCAGTGCTTTTTCTTCATCGGGGAAGTCTTTCAGTAATCCCTGGATGAATGGTTCATAACCCTGCGCCATTTTATACTCCTTGGGATCATCAGAAAAAGCGATCCGGTCAAAACAGTCCGCATCCAGTTTCTTCAGGCTAAGCTTATCCATGATGCCCAGATATTTAAAGATCTGGTAAAGGTTCTGACCTGGTTCAAGACCACCTACATAGTGAACACCGGAATCGAAAATTGTTTTATCCCTGCTGAATGTTTGCAGACAGCCGCCTATCTGTTTGTTTTTTTCCAGTACGCACACTTTGTAGCCGTTCTTACTTAGAATTGCACCGCAGACCAAGCCGCCCAGGCCACTACCAATGATCACTACATCATAATTATGCATAATGCTCGCTTAATGAATGTTTGATGATAAAAATAACGTTTGATGTATATTTTGTGTTGTCAATTTGCTCAATCGTTGCGCCATTCCGTTGTACAATACCTCGGATAGTGGAAGAAGAAAAGAAAGATAAGGGTTTATCACCGGTTTTATTGAATCCGAGCAAACGGGTGCTGAACAGTTCCGTCATCTTTGTGCCCTCATGGCGTTTCCCCAGATCTGCATCTCCGTCCCGTACAATGATAATCCCACCGGGATTCAGCTTGCTGATACACTGCTGTAACAGCTGTTCCTGTGCATCCGGCTGCAGGTAATGCAGTACGTCCAGGATCACAAAGGCATCCTGGTTTTCCAGTTTGTATTTTGTGATATCTGCTGCTTCAAACTGTACCATTTCATTGCGGATGTAAGAGTGCTGCGCAGTGGCAATTTTATCTTCGTCATAATCTACGCCCAGGATCTGGCGGTTGGGTGCGCGGAAATGCAGCATGTAACTCATAAAACCATATCCGCAGCCAATGTCCATGATCTTCCCTTCTTTTGGTAACAGTTCATGGAAGAGGGCATAGTTGTTTTCCAGTTTTGTTTTGATACGCATGTACCATTCCAATACCGGGCCTTTATAAATATACTGGTAGACCAGCTGTTCCCTGTAATAATCCGGCCCTTCAATTTTATTCCGCATCTCCTCATATTCCTGTTTGAAATACTTGCTCACCAGTTTGGTACGGGTACTGTAATTATCTCCCCAGCGTTTATCATCCGGTTTGATGCGGGGCAGGTATTTCATAGTGATGATGCCGTTCTTTAGGAGGAAATCTCCTTTGGACATGGTATATGCTGTTCCGTGGATCACGGCAGGCAGGATATCTATGTTTAACTCCTGTGCTAAATAGAAAGCACCTTTGTGGAACCTTTTGATACTGGCATCTGTGGAACGGGTACCTTCCGGATACACCACAATAGAATAACCATTATTTACCCTGTCCCTTAACTTTTCAATACTGGCTTCCGCTCCTTCTGCCACGGGATAATAATCTGCCATCCTTACGGCGTAGCCAAATAAAGGAGAGTTGTATACCCATTCATTGGTTAGCAAAATTACGTTCGGATGCATGGAAGTGGACATCAGGATATCCAGGAAAGACTGGTGGTTGCTGATGATCACGGCTGGTTTCTTAAAGTCCTCTCCGTGTTCATTGACCGTCCTTTTCCGGATATTGCCCATGATGTGCAGCAGGCTCCAGGTAAAGAAGGATAATATCTTATGATAGATCTTCTTGCCCTTTTCAATATTGAAGGGATTGATCCGGGTGAGGATTATCCCTGCTCCGGTAAGCAATAAAGCCCCCGTAGCATAATAACCAAATGCAAACATGGAAAGGCTCCAGCTCTTCATTGTCCATGGCGGACGTTGGCCTTTCTTTACACGGTTGGTGATGAGCCAGTTAAAGAGGAAGGGGATCAATACCTGTGATGTGACTACCACGCAGGTGATACCGATCACGGCAATCAACGCGATAGACCTTAGCGAAGGGTGTTTCGCAAAGATCAGTACACCCAGACCCAGTATGGTTGTTATCGCAGAAAAGATAATAGAAGATTTGAACGATGGAAGATGTTTACTGCCGGTTTTGTATTCCTGCTGTAAACCGTCCATGGTAAATATGCTGTAGTCATCTCCTAATCCAAATATGAAAGTAGAGAGGATGATGTTCACGATGTTGAAAGGGATACCAAACAATCCCATAATCCCCAGAATCCATACCCAACTGATCAGCATGGGGATGAAGGTGATCAGGGCCAGTTCTATACGACCATAGGATAATAATAAAGCAGCGAACACTAATAAAGAAGTCATCCATGCGATGGTGTTGAACTCTTCTTTAATGATCTCTACTAAGCGGTTAGCAGTATATTGTTTATCGAAGATCACAGTGTGCTCGCGACCATCCAGTGCTGCATATACTTCTTTCTTCCTGGCCGGATCAACTTTCAGCAGGCTGATCACGGAGGCAGTGTTCTTTTTGATAGTTACAAAATCACTGACCAGATCTGCCTGTAATAGTTCTGACTGTTCTGGTGAAATGATTGCGTATTTATTACTGATCAGCTTTTTAAAAGGTTCAAATGCAGCCGGTTTGAATTTGTACTGCTCTCCTTCTTTCTGGAGCAGTGCGAATAATTGTTGCTGCTTCTCTGCTGTCCAGTATGCTTCCCAGCGGGCGATACGTTTTGCCTGTTCTGCCTGGGAGAATAGCAGACTTGCGGGGGAGAGGACTTTTTTTACAGCACCGCTATCGATGAGGGTTTGTAACGCAGGTGCTGTTGTTTCTCTATTGGTTAGTGCTTCATTTAACGTCTTTCCTTCTGATACGAGGTACACAGATTGTGCAGCATAAGCGTATAACTTATTCAGCTTCGCTTCCGACTTCTGCAAACGTTCCGTCATGAAGTTCATGCGCATCATGTCGCTTTCAAAGGTCACGTTGCGGGCAGTGAAGAAGAAAATAACCGTTAATCCAAGGATGCCCCACACCAGGTACTTATTACGTTCCGGGCGGTAGTTGGATAATTTATCTATCCAGTTGTTATGTGCTACTGTTGGGGTTTGTTTACCTAAAACTATAAAATGTGGTAAAAAAATTAACGAAAATAAAGCAGCGCCGATAAGGCAGAAAGCGGCAAAGAAACCCACATCCTGCAACATGGGAGATTTCACAAATTGCAGGCAGAGGAAACCACCTACTGTAGTGAAACTGCCCACGGTCATGGGCATGGCCAGGTCTTTGATCACCAGCCTGATATCCGGCAGATGCCGGTAGTGATTGAAAACATGCAGGGAATAATTCACAGCAATGCCCAACACTACACAACCTGCTCCCAGTGCGATCACAGAGATAGAACCTTTGAGCAGGTATACCATCGCTACAGAGAACAAAGCACCGAATACTACAGGTAACATCACTAATAAAGGCGCACGTTTTTTCTTAAAGAAAAAAGCGATGAGTATTATTAATAAGATCACCGTGATGCCCTGCGTGAAATAAGTATCCTGGCGCAGCTGTTCTGCATTGCCTACGGATACTGCGGTAGCGCCGAAGTAACTGATCTCTGTGTGCGAGCTATTAACAGTATCGATTAATTTATCCAGCCCCGCCAGGAACACTTTGTTCTTCCCGGTTTCGTTAGGCGGATGTGCCGGTGTGATAAAGAGGATCAGGTTGCGATGGTCTTTACTCATCACATATCCTTCATACAATTCAAACTGGTCATCTACCTGCAAACGTTCCAGTTTCTTTACACCTAACCAGGAGATCCCTACAGGGTCCGCCTGGATCATTTGTTTAAAAACAAGGCCTGCCGGGGAGATCAGGGTATTATAATTGGACTGCATGGTTTGCTGCAAACGCTCCGGCATTATCAGGGAATCGATGCGTTTGTAGTCCTGCTCTTCTAAGAAAACAGGCAGATGATCCTGTACAGTATGCAGGAAATCCATCATCATGGCATCATCTGTTTGCGCATGGATGGTTTTGATGTCACTGCGCAGAGGTTCCAGACCATTGGTGAATGCCTGTGCTGTAGCTACCAGGCTATCTGGATCACCGGGGAGTGTGGTATCTTTCTGGGATACCATGATCACCAGTTTATCTGCAAACTTGGCGTTCAGTAAAAACTGCTGCAGCTGATCTATCTTTTTATCCTGCGGAAGGATGCGGGTGATATCTTCTTCCAGTTTGATACGGGAGGCCAGCAGCCCTGAAATGAGGAATGAGCAGAGCGTGAAAAGCCATAACAGCCATTTGCGTCCGTTAAAGAAATTGTAGATCGATATAAAAAAACTTCCCATCTCTGCTTTAAATTACTGCAGGCCTTTTTTTACGAAATGCGGCCAATAAAACATATGTGATCGCCCAGGCCAATATACCCGCCACTATGGCCAGCGTGATGCTGCCAGTAATGTATTGGTAGAGGTTCAGGTAAATGTCGTTCAGGTTAAGGTCTTTTTTAAAGAGCACCCAGGTAGCATCTTCTTTTACCCAGAAGCGGCCCATTAAAAAACTGAGGTAAACGATCACGGGGATGCAGGGCGGGATGCTGATATTGGCCGCCACGATCACCAATGCCCTGTTTAAACGGAACAGCGTAGCCAATGCCAGCGCTGCCAGCATCTGGAAACCCCAGATAGGTATAATACCCATGAATACGCCAAATCCGATAGACAATGCTTTGCGGCTGGTGCTTTCTTCTTTATTGAATAAATGCTCCTGCAACATTTTCTTAAAGTTCCCTTTTGTGAAAATGAACTTCACGAAATTGCGCGGGTGGATATATGCTAATGCAATAGTTACCAGCACCGTGTTCAATACACCAATGCGGGAGAAATCCTTGAACGGCCTGAAATGAGAAACCCTTTCTTCCGCCGGCGGATAATATACTTTCACCGGTGCGGGTAAAACTTTGATCCCTCTCCAGGAGGATTTTACCATCACCTCTATTTCAAATTCATACTTGTTACAGAAAAACTTCATCCCCTTCATGGCATGCAAAGGATACAGGCGGAAGCCGGATTGTGTATCCGGTAATTTCAATCCTGTTTCCACATAGAACCAGAAGTTGGAGAACTTATTGGCGAAGGTATTTTTACCGGGCATGTTCTCCTGTTGCAGGTTCCTTGCACCAATAATGATCGCGTTGGGTTCTTCCTCTACCTTTTTTAAGAACACTGGAAGATCATCAGGAAAGTGCTGCCCATCTGCATCAATCGTAATGGCATAATCATAACCCTGCGCTATGGCATATTTAAAACCTGTGCGCAAGGCAATACCTTTCCCTTTATTAGGGGTATAGGACACAACAGCCACCTGTGGAAACTGTTCCAGGATCTGCGCGGTCTGATCCGTTGAACCATCATTCACCACGATCACGTGGCTGGTGTAGGTCAATACCTCCGTTACAACTTTGCCCAGTGTGCCGGCATTGTTATACGTAGGGATCAGCACACAGATCTTTCTGGCGATGAATTGCTGGTCGTATGTAGGAGTCTGTGCCATGTTTTATTTAAAGAGCCCCTGGAATTTCAGGAACACCATTGCTTCATGTTTTATCACAGCAGTAGCTTTGATCCCTTCTTCCACGGTGGAATAGGTGATCTCTACATTTACCTGCGGCTGCTGTACCGGGTCTATCATGTTCAGGAATTTCATGCTCGCCGCTTTCTGGATGAGCAGGTTTTTACCTACCACGCCAGACACCAGTTCCTGCACGATCTGCATCATGCACACACCAGGTACGATAGGCTGATTGGGAAAATGGCCTTCGAAAATAGGATGGGCCGCATTCAGCGCAATAGTGGTATGAACGGATTGTGCATCCGGTTGCTGTTGCGTAACGATAGTATAGAATTTTCCTGCTAACATTATTTTTCCACGCGTTGTGATGAAATGTTGAATTTTACTTTTTTATGTTGTACGAAGATCGAGTCCGGTACCCCATTTGTATAATGCGTTAAAAACACTTCCACCACCGGTTTGCGGCGGGAGCCGTTTTCTACGCGTACCAGCTCTGAACAATCTTTGCTGGTGATATAATAGATCTTTCCTTTCGTCAATTTAAAGGCGGTGTACCGCTCTGTTCCATTCGTGAATATCTCTGCTGTTACAGGGTCCTGCCGCATTAATACCATTTCGAAATCCTTGCGTAACGTTTTCACCACTGCTTTTTTATCCATCTTCGGCAGCATGTAATGTTTGGTGAAGGAACCGTCCTTTCCGAATTCGAAATCAAAGAACTTCAGGCCCATTTCACTGGCAAATACTACCCGCATGCTGCTGTCTTCCATTGGTTTGAATAACAGCAGGCCGCTCAGATGATGTTGCAGGATATCTACCTGTGTGCTGTACAATACCGTTTTATTGATCTTTGGCTGGAAGCGTTTTATGCAGGCAGCGTCTCCTTCCGTTCTTTGCAGGGAGCGGTAGGCGGAGTTGCAGCTTACGCAGCATAACAACAGTGCTATTAAGCTATTTAAGTGCAAAGATCTCATCTGATATGGGTACGTTCAATTCACGTTGAGTAAAGCTAATATTGGTATCGTCTCCGGAACGTTCATGCATGGTGATCTTCACTACCGCCAGGTCTTTCTTTTCTACCAGCAGGTCTATGGAGGAAAAGAAATCCTTCAGTCCTTTTGCTACGGGTGTCATTTGTACCTGGTAGTATTGGGTGTTCTCCAATACTTTGGTTACGAAATCTTTGTTGTTGAGCACGTTGCCCTGTACACAGTCCGCCGTTACTTTGCTGATCTGTTCAAAGAGTTTGCTGCCGCTGGTGGAGATGTTCCTGTCCGTTTTCGCATCTTTTATGCGGAAGGACTTTCCATTGATCACCATCAGGTAATAGCTGGGTGCGGAGTATTCCATCCGTACTTTATTCTCTTTCTTGAACCAGAATTTTCCTTTGCTCACGATTTTTTCAGAGAGCATGCTTAAGTTCTTTTCCTGCACAAAATCACTCTTGATGGTATTGGTGGTTTGTGCCGCTTTCATAAACTGCTGTTCAAACTGTTCCAGGTTAGCAACCGGCTTAAAACCAGTTTGTGCACTGGTGTTCAGTGCAACAAAGCAACAGCATAACAATATCCAACTACGCATAAGCGGGTACATTTAATAGTTCATCAATTCGCTTAAAGGCGAAACCTCTCTCCTTCATTTCCTTTATCAATGCCGGCAGTATTTTTACAGTAATGGCACAGGTATCATGGAAGAGGAAGATATCTCCCGGCTGTACGTCCTTAGTTACTTTGGCCAGTAATTTCGCTTCGTCTTTTATTACAGTGTCCATAGAACGGATGCTCCATCCTACAGAGATATATTTACCATGGGAAAGTGCTCTTTCCAGCATGGGATTGGTCACTCCATATGGTGGCCTGAATAAGCGGGGTTTTAACCCGGTAGCGTCTGTTATAGCCTGATCCGCCATATCAAGATCGTTTTCCATTTTCTTTGCCGGATACAGGTCAAACAGGGCATGATGGGAATAAGTATGATTACCGATCAGGTGTCCTTCTTCATGGATCTGTTTTAACAATCCAGGCGCTTTTTCAACGCGGTGGCCGATGCAAAAAAAAGCAGCCGGCACGTTGTGCTGCTGCAGGATCTCTAATATCTGCGGGGTATAATTTTCCATAGGGCCATCATCAAAAGACAAGGCGACTATTTTCTCCTGTGTTTGTGCTTTGCATTTTACTTCGAAATAAAAATTCGAATTCACCTGTGTGGAACCCCAGATCAGGAATGCTATTGATACACCCAGTATCAGGAATACAGGCCATATAGGGGTCGCAGGCAGCCACAACTTCTTCATGAAGACCAGCACAATGATAGCCACCCAGCATACGGACCATATCACACGGTACTTTAGCATGCGCTTACCAGTATTAGTGAGTGATGCGTAGTATTCTGATGATTCCAGATCAGGATCCTCTTTACTTTTGAAGGTGCATTCCCTTTTACCATAATGGCGGGCGGCACTTGTTGCTTTTTCAATATCCCTGTAACCATCCACAAAGCAAAAGCAGCAGCAGTAGGAAACTCCCCACACAGGTGTTTAAACTTTGCCACCGGCTGCGTAGCAAACAGGTCAGCTTCTATCGCTTCATAATAACTATCATCCCCTCCATTCCTTCCGGTGATCAGCAGATCAATATCTGAAGGCTGCAAACCATTCCTGTTCAGGAACTTTTCTATGTGAGAACCTGTTTCTTCTTTGGAAGCAGGTTTGTATAACATCTCAACGGCAGTTAATTCCGCCTGCGATTGTTCATCTTTTTCTGCACCTAATACAAAGAACGATGCTCCTTCTCCTGCAGCTACGCCATTCTTATACAAACCAAAACGGGAAAGGATAGTATGACTGTAATCCGTGATCTCTTCCACAGCACCTGCCAGCACTTTGCGGGAGGTATCCTCTTCCAGGAAAAGCAAACTATCCTGCAACGCGTTCTCTAAAGAAAAAGCGCCATGCACAAAAGTATTATTGTAAGCGTGGCAGCCCAGCAGCAAAGCTATCTGGCCTCCAACGGTATTATGCGTACTTTGAATAAATGCGGTAGGTGTGAGCATATCTTCCTGCTGTGTGACCAGCTTGTTGAGGAATACACCTGTATCAGCAAGGCAACCATAAGCAGTGCCCATGATAATGGCATCGGGCATTTTCACACCGGCATCCTGCAAACTGATATGCGAAGCAGCCACCCCCATCTTGATCACACGGCCCATGCGGCGGATCTGTTTGATATCGATCCATTGCTTGTAATCAGGGTCCGCTACAGGCAAACGGTCTCCTTCATACTCCCGGATCGTTTCCGGGAATATGCTGCTATCCTGAGCGGATACACAACCGGTGCCCTGTATATATGCTTTCATCTTTAGTGCTACTTTGAAAAAACAAGGCTGGAACAATTCCCGCCAAATCCGAATGAATTAGACATCACATGCGTTAGTACATTACCACGGGAGAAAGTAGTGACCGGTTTAAACGGCAACTCTTTCATCTGTGTAGTGAACTGCGCATTCGGATAAATGATGCCTTCTTTTAAAGCAAATGCAGCAAACACTGCTTCAATGCCACCACTCGCTCCTAATGTATGCCCCGTGAAACTCTTGGTAGAGCTCAACGGAGGAAAAGCAGGTGCGAACAATCTTTCTATCGCTAATCCTTCCGAACTGTCATTGTTCTGTGTACCGGTACCATGCAGATTGATATAATCAATATCTGCGGGTTCCAGTGCTGCCATACTGAGCGCTCCCTGCATGGCTTTATAATTCCCTATCCCTTCCGGCGATGAAGCCGTTTGATGATAGGCATCATTTGCATTCGCGAAACCACTTAGCTTACACCAGGGTTTTACTTTCTCTGCTACGGCATCAGACACCAATACCACATAACCCGCGCCCTCACCAAGGTTCAGACCGGTACGGGTATCATCGAAAGGCCGGCATTTCTGCTGATCCAGGATCATCAGGGTGTTGAAACCATTGAGCGTAAAACGCGTCAATGCATCTGTACCTCCTGCTATCACTACATCCAGCATACCACTTCTGATCATACGTGCGCCATACATCAATGCATTGGCGGCAGAAGAACAGGCGGTACTGATAGTGGATACATGATGGCGGATACCTAAAGCGTCCGCTACCAGTTCCGTTACGCTGCCACATTCATGATGCACTACTTCTTTCAGGCGGCCCTTTTTAGGGTCTGCGAGAAATGCTTCCATGAAGTGTTCCGTTTTATCCATCCCTCCTACTGTATTGGCAGAAACCAATCCGGTACGATACTGTTTTAATTCACCGATACCGGAAGATTGAATAGCTTCCTTTGCAGCGATCATACTGAGCAATGCGGTTCTGCTCCAATGTGCGGGCATACCGGCACGTTCAGCCAGGGTTTCATTATCTGCCTTCACTTCCACAACGGGGAAAGTTTGGGCATGCACAGAATGCAGGTGTTCCATCGTGGCCATTCCCGGTTGCATTTTTTCAAATGCATCCAGGCAGGCACCGAGGTTTTCCCCGATACCACAGATCACGCCACCACCTGCTATCCACACACCTTTACTCATGCAGTTTTGCTTTTTTCTGCGGTGATATATTCTGCCATAGTGCGTACAGAATAAAAGATATTCGGACCATCTTCCGGATTGGCAATACGGATACCATGGTGTTGTTGTAATAACACGATCAGTTCCAAAGCATCAATCGAATCCAGTCCCAGTCCTTCTTTAAACAAAGGCTGGTCATTCCCGATCTCTTCCGGTTTTACTTCCTGCAAATTCAATTGCTGAATGATCTGGGCTTTCAGATCTGCCATCAACTTTTCCATATAAAATTATAAGTACAATTTTCTAATGCTCTCCGCGGTGAAGGAAACACCTAAACCACGGTTATTCTTTTCAATGAGATACAATGCAGCGTCGTAGGTGATATGGTATTGCTCTACCCAACCACAGATGCAGGCGTTTATGGCGCCGGTATCCAGTAACTGTTGCACGTATCCTGTTATAAATTCAATATCAAATGTTTCCGCTACAAAAAAAGCGTTCTCCCCTTTCAGCTTATGCCGGATACTGATCTCTCCTATTACAATGTTAGGGAGCGTGTATACGAATAAAGCAGGGCTCGCAATTTCCCGTACGGTTTCAAAATAACGTTCGTCTGTATCCAGGCTACTGCTGGTATTTGCCAGCACCACACCGGTTTCTTCCGGTGCATATGTTTCCATCGGCATATCCTGCAACAAAACTTCCGTGGCTATCCAGCCCAGTTTACTGAGCAGGTCCATCTTGTGGAACTTCGGATACTGACCACTGAAGCGGTCGTA
This sequence comes from Chitinophaga sp. SYP-B3965, assembly GCF_009647655.1. Taxonomy (GTDB): domain Bacteria; phylum Bacteroidota; class Bacteroidia; order Chitinophagales; family Chitinophagaceae; genus Chitinophaga. The sequence continues at coordinate 3,292,992 of NZ_WJFD01000001.1, forward strand.
CAGGCCACGCAGGAATTCAGGCAAAGCAGTATCTGCTTCCGTTAATACTTCCACACCATTCTTCACTACCGTATTATTACGGATGATGCAGCTGGACGTGATATATGTATTTGCGTTACTCACCCGGTGTATTTAACTTCTCTGTCAGTTCGATCAGGCGGGCCAGTCTTTTCAGCGCTTCCTCATGGTTCTTCACATAAGGATTGCTTTGATCCCACACATAACCTGCCAGTACAGAACAGATCTGGGCTTTGATCACAGGGTCCGGATTTTTGCTGAAGAAAATGGTATCCAGTGTTCCTTCATACCATGCCATTACGTAGGAACGGAATACGTTCACACCCTGCATGGTAGGTTCCATATAATCTTTTTCCCAATCCACTTCTTCTCCCTGTAATTTTTTGATCACCAGCTTGGCAGCCGTCTGGCTGGAAACTGTAGCCAAAGTTACGCCGGAAGAGAAGATCGGGTCCAGGAATTCTGTTACGTTTCCGGTGAGCACAAACCCATCACCATAGAATTTATCTGTAGTGGCAGACCATGCTTCCAGTACCCTTGGTTCAAATACAAAAGGTACATCCTTGAAACGTTCGCGGGTGTAAGGTTCTGCATCCAGCATGGCGCGGAACTGTTCTTCGTTCGTGCCTTTATATTGATCGTGGAAACCATGTTCTCCCACGAATCCTACAGATGTTACACCTGTAGAGAACGGGATGATCCAGATCCAAACGCCTTTTTTATGTACAACAGCTGTAATACGATTGGGCTCATCTGCCATAGAACGGCGGATGTCTTCTGTATGCGCAAACAACGCTTTCCGGGATTGCAGTACAGAAGGTTTATCCAAACCAAAAAGTTTGGGGATCACCCTGCCGTAACCACTGCCGTCTACGATAAAACGTGCTTCGATCTGTTTTTTATTGCCGTGGATATCTTCTGTGGTTGTGATGGAATCAGAACCATTGAATTTAATGTCTGTTACGGTTGTTTCATATTCTACCGGAACACCCATTTTCTCTACGGTATCTGCGAGTGTTTTATCAAAATCAGCTCTTTGCACCTGCCATGTCCATGTCCAGCCGGGTGTATGCTGCTCTTCAAAAGTGAAGTCGCACACCGCACCATTCTTTACGAACTTGGCGCCGAACTTTTTCTGGAAACCTCTTTCGGAAATGGCATCAATGAAACCGGCTTCCGTGAGCGCATCCATACAACGTGGCAACAGGCTTTCCCCGATCACAAACCGCGGGAATTTCAGCTTTTCTACAACCTTTACAGAATAGCCGGCCTTTTTAATAATGGATGCAGCAACGGATCCTGAAGGACCAGCGCCAATAACAAGTACATCCACTTTTTCAGTTTGCATACTATTGGGATTTTGAATTTATGCTTTAACACATCTTAACAAGGTATAACTCAACCCTACTTTGTTATTCTCCATTACTACTTCCAGGCCTGCGGCACGGATGCAATTGAAGAAATCATCGGTATGATACATCTGGCTGTTACCATTTGCAATGGCCGTGAAGTAGAGTGAAGTTTGCTGCAGGCAAAATGCGGCGGATTTGAATTGCTGTTTATTCCAGAAAGGTTCCAGGATAAAAATGCTGCCGCCATCATTCAATGCTTCCCTGCAACGGCGCAGGATGCTGATGATCTCTGCCTCTGAGAAACAATCCAGGAACTGGCTCATCCAGATCACATCAAAACCTTTCGCAAAGGGCAGACTTTCATCCAGGATGTTTGTTTCAAAATAAGAGATGCGGTCGCTTAAACCGGCCTCCGAAATATTCTTTTTAGCTAAGCCCACTTGTCCGGGAAGGTCCATGATGGTTACATGTACATCCGGGTTGTATTTAGCGCAGGCCATAGACCATTTGCCGGTGTTGCCGCCAATATCCAGCAGGGATTTGGGCTGCTGTTCAAAAACGATGGGTAATACGGAAGGGAAAGCAAGATCAGAATAATAGTGGTCGAAGTTGAACCAGCTGGTGCCAGCGGGTTCCGGCATAATGGAAAGCCCTTCGTAAATAGTGTTCCATGGGCCGAGTTCTTTCAAACCTACCGGTTTACCTTCTGTTAAACTATCCTGCAAATGATACATGGCTTTGTAACATACATCATGAGAGAAGTCCATATTGATGCGGGTAAGCGTGTCATGCAAAATGAAGTACCCTGTTTTGGTGAGGGTGTATTTTTTATCATTCACGATCAGCATTTCCAGTCCAAGACCAGCTTCCAGTAATACCCTGGCAGAATAACGGGAGAGTTTTACATGCTCCAGTATTCCTTCAATAGTGATGCCTTCCTGGCCGCTTTTGTCCACCACATCCAGGATGCCCAGATCACGGAGCGCCTTTGAAGCCTGGAAGGCGATGGGTGCAAATGCCAGCCAGAGTGCCTGTTCTTTTGCCTGTAATGCAGTTTTCGTTTCCTTGTTAAAAAAATCCATTGCTGATCTCGCTTTTAAAAATTTACAATTTCACTTTACTAAACACCATGGCTGCATTGCAACCGCCAAAACCGGAAGTGGTTTTGAGGTAATGCAGCATTGGCTTTTGTGTCAACTGATTGCTCAGTATCAAAGGCACGCTCACCCCGGGAGATTCATATCCTGCCGTGGGGATCACTACGCCGGCCTGCATGCTGTGCATGCCTATGATCGCTTCTATTAAACCAGCCGCACCCAGGGTGTGGCCGTAATAACCTTTGAGACTGTTCACCGGTACATTCTGTAAACCGGAAAGATGGAATGCTTTCGCTTCCATCTCATCGTTGTACAAAGTGGCGGTACCATGTGCAGATACAAAACCGATATCTTCCGGTAACAGGCCGCTTTGCTGAATGGCTTTTGTAATGGCGCCAGACAGCTCTTCGCCGGTACGGGAAGGTCCTGAAATATGATTGGCATCATTGCTGGAAGCGCCTTCGCCTAAACGAATCACTTCGCCTGCCGGCAATAATGATGTGTCCTTAGTTAAAATAACGGTGGCTGCACCCTCTCCTAAAGTGATCCCTTTACGGTTGGCATCAAAGGGTTTGCAGGGTGCATCGCTCACTGCCTGGAACGACTGGAAACCAGATAATACAAACTGTGTGAGTTCATCCGCACCGCATACTACTGCATGATCATACTGGCCGGAACGGATCATCCGTTGTGCTATCAGCAGGGCCAGTAAACCTGAGATGCAGGCATTGCTGATCACTACAGGTTTGTTTATTGCAGAAAAATAAGTTCCTATCTTATCTGCTGTGGCATATAATTGCATGGGCTGCAGCTGTGCTGTTTGCCCCTGTTCCATCAAAGCGATATTTCCCTTGGTGGTGGAAACAATAAAAGCAGTGCGTTTATCCTGCAGACTGATCTTTGTCTGTGATAAGGCCTCTGCTATGCTGCTGATGAGCAGCTGTTCAAATTTCGTATATCCCTCCTGTTTAAACTGATTGCCGGGGATAGCAGCTGCAAAATAACCTTCCGGCTGACGGCTGATGCCGCTTTCGCCTTTCAGCAAACGTTCAAAATTCGATTTCGAATCTGAACCGAGTGGTGAAATGATATTATCTGCCGCTACAAATACGTTCATCATATCAGTCCCCACTGTTTTTTCCATTCTGTAAAGAAGGGAGGTACTGTTAATTGTAAAGCTGATTCCTGTTTATCGAGGAACACCTGTACGGAAGAACCGGTGCATACTACTTCTTTAGTGGCAACATTGTAGAGGGTATATTCAAAACGCATCTTGGCAGCTTCGCAGGGAATATAGCGGGTTTCGATCAACACACTATCCCCGTAACGCAGTGAGCGTTTGTAATTACATTCCACATTCACGATGGGTACGGTGTACCCATGTTCAAAAATATCCAGATAACGCAACCTGTATTTACTGCCAAAGGCTTCCCTGCCGTCTTCGAAATACCGGATATAATGGCCGTGCCATACTATTCCCAAAGGATCTGCTTCATTAAACCGGATCAACACTTCAGCACTTTCGCTCAATACAGGTTGCATGTAAAGTTTTATACTAATGATGAATTATCCACCGTAAGTGGACTTCCAATCTTTATACTTCTTATCTTTTATTTCTTTGATAACATTGGCGAGACCACCGAGCCACACATTGTCTACAGTGAAACCGGTGAAACCAAAAGCGGATTTATTGAAAGCTCCTTCCACGCGATCTGTGAACAGTACTTTTTTGGATTTCATGTCTATCAGTGTTACGTACACAGACACTTCTCTTTTTGTTTTATTAATGCCTTCCATTACAAACAGGAGACCGATACCGGTTTTACCTGCGAAATCAAAACCGGATACAAGGGAGGTTACATCTTCCGGTTTCATTGTCTGATAATCATCTGAATTATCAGACAGGAGTTTATCAGGATCAATTTTGTCGTTACGTTTGTTTACGGGGCCAATATCTGTGCTTACTTCTTCTCTTTTACCGAATGCTTCAGCGAGGGGGAACTTCTTAGGCTCATTCACCAGTTTCTGGTTGAGGCTTCTGATCTTGTGGTCTACCACGTCATCCGTTTTCAGGCCGGCATCACCTATCACTTTTGTTTTGGTAAAATCAACACCCAGGTAGGTGATCTTTACGGATCTGTCGAATACATCTTTAGCAGTTTGCGCTTTCACAGCTGAAACGCTCAGAACCATTGCCAGCAGGGGCATTACTAATTGCTTCATATTCATTTTGTTTTTTATTTATTTTGGGACACAAAAATCTTCATATCGCATTCCGCCATCAGCTTGCCATTCTGCTTCACTGTTCCTTTGATAACGGTGGCATTAAATACTTCATGTTCTATCACTATTTCAGATTCCACGGTGGTACCAGCTGCGGGTAACTCTATAACGTGTAAATTCTGGATAGCCCCTATAAACCCTAACGGCACAGGTACATTATGTTGTTTGGCCAGATACCCTATACGCGCAGCAGCTGTCTGCGCAATGTTCTCTACCAACCCGGGCGCCATGAACAAACCATCCTGCACAAATACATTATCCGCCGCAATATCAAATTCCGTGCGGATGTTCTTTTCACCAGCTTCCATCAAACGACTGATCATCACGATCGGCGGACGTTGGGGTATGTATTCTGTAATATCTCCTGTATTGATCAATGTTCGGGTTGTTATCGAGTTAAAGGAATATTAATCTTTGGACCAAAAATCGTAATAATTAAACCATTGCAACGGGTACTTTTTCACTTTCTCTTCCATCACATGTACAAAATCCTGCATGGACTTTTCCAACCCTCCCTGCTTTACGGCCTGGTAAACCGTTGGTTCCGTAGCATACAGGTGGTAGTGGTTAGTGGTTTCCTTAAATGCAAATACCAGGGATACGGGTACCCTGAATGTGCAAGCTAACACGAACGGACCTATGGGAAAGCGTGCCGGCTCCCCCAGGAAGTTCATTTCCATGGTTTTGTTCCCTTCCAGGAAACGATCTGCATGCATACATACCAGCTCCTGCCTGCTCAATGCATCATGGATGGCGTAAATATGCGAATTATCGTCTTTTAAAACAATCACATTCACATTTCTTCCCCCTGTGATACCTTCCAGGTACTTTTTGATCCGCTGGTGCTCCCCGTCGAACATCACAATATTGATGCGGGTCTTTAACCGGCTGAACAAATGACCGGCTACTTCCCAGTTTCCCAGATGGGCGCTTAGCAAAATTCCTCCCTTCCCGCCAGATACAATATCGTGCAAGTGGGGTTCCCCGTCAAATTCAAATGTGAAAGGGTTTGGAAGTTCTGCCATCACCACCACTTTGTCTAACAGCGTTTGCCCGAAAACATAATAATTCCGGTACACACTGATCAAAGCGCGAAAGCGGCTATAGCCAATTTTACGGTGAAAATACTGAAAAATGGATCGGGAAGAGCGATAAGAGAACAGGCAGTAGTAAAACGCAACAAATCTCAGGAGAAAATAAGCCAGCTGCACTCCTCCATAACGCAATACACCAATAAAAATCCTGTACCCCAGCTTATTTCCTTTGGACTTACCTTGCCAGGAAGGCATTATACCAATTCTTTTTGTTTAACACGGGCTATTACGTAATCATAGAAATCCTGGAAGGTAACAATGCCCTGGAAGTCTTCGGGTTTAACTTTAAATCCAAAGTTACTTTCAATGGCCACTACCAGGTCTATGTAGTCCAGGCTGTCCAATTCCAACGTGGCTTTTAAATCAGCCTCGGGGGTAATGCTTTCGGGAGCAACTTCAAATTCCTCCACCAGAAAAGCGTTCGTCTGTGTGATGATCTCGTTAATTTCCATAAATGTTGTGTTCCAGATATAGGTTGATTAGGCAATACTCAAGCAATACCAGCAAGCGTTCCGTTTATTCAGTCGGGCGAAGCTTCCTGCAAAATTAGATAAATTCCCTTACAGGTACTTCCCTTTGCGAATTATTGCCATTTCCTGACAACCAGCGAGGAGTTAGTACCTCCAAAACCAAATGAATTAGACAAAAATATATTAAAGTTTTTATTAATTGTATCAGTGACGATATTTAATTTGGCCGAATCCTCGTCCGGATTCTCGAAATTGATGTTAGGGGCGATGAAGTCGTTCTGCATCATTAACATAGAGTAAACGATCTCACTGGCACCTGCCATCCAGCACTCATGGCCGGTCATGCTCTTTGTGGAGCTGATGGGCGTTTTGGCACTGCCGAATACGGCATCCAGGGCTTTGGCCTCACTGGCATCCCCTGCTGGTGTAGAAGTAGCATGGGCGTTGATGTAGCCAATATCAGAGGCCATCAGTCCGGATTCCCGGAGTGCCATTTCCAGGGAGCGCATAGGCCCGTCCACACTGGGATTGGAAATATGGGCGCCATTGCTGGAAAAGCCATATCCCAGGATCTCACCCAAAATGGTAGCGCCACGGCGTTTGGCAGATTCCAGGCTTTCCAGGATCACAGTGGCTGCTCCCCCGCTGGGTACTAACCCATCACGGTCACGGTCAAACGGGCGGGAAGCTTTGGCCGGCACATCTTCTCTTACGGAGAAAGCGGCGATGGCATCAAAATTCCCCATGGCATATAAGTTCACTTCCTGCGCGCCGCCACAGATCACCGCATCCTGTAAACCGTTGCGGATGAACATAGCCCCCAGGCCAATAGCATGAGAGCCACTGGCGCAGGCTGCGCTTACACTGAAGTTGATCCCTTTTAATTTGAAAATGGTAGCCAGGTTCATATTCACGGTGGAGTTCATGGTCTGGAACACTGAACCGGAGCCTACCAGCATGGTATCTCCTTTTGCCCGCATAATATCTGTGGCTTCAATGATGGGTTTGGCAGAACTGTCGTTACCAAAGAGGATACCCACATCGTTCTTATCGAGGTAATCCTGGTCTATCCCCGCCTGGGCTAATGCTTCGCGGGTGGACATATAAGCATATTCTGCCTGCTCGGGCATCATCATACGTGCCCTGCGGTCCAGCAGGCTTTTTAATTCAGGACGGGAAATGTTACCTGTGAGGCCGGAACGGTATCCGAAACTCTTACGCTCTGCGTCCAGCACAATGCCGGAACGTCCGTGGAATAGGGATTCCCGAACTTCCTCAAGGTCTTTACCAATGCAGGAGTAAATACCTGTACCTGTAATCACGACTCTGTTCATGCGATGTAGTCTTATAAGCCGCCAAATTGTTGCGGGCCAACGTAATTTACTATATTAATAAGATGATCAGGAATACAGACCACCATTGATGTTCATCACTTCTCCCGTTACATAGGATGCGCCGCGGGATGCAAAAAATGCTACTGCTTCCGCTACTTCTTCCGGTGTGCCAAAACGTTGCATGGGCACCATGGCGGAGAGTTCTTTCTCTGGTAAACCTTCCGTCATATCCGTTTTGATGAAACCGGGTGCGATGGCGTTCACCGTCACATTCCGTTTGGCGATTTCCTGCGCGAGGGCTTTGGTGGCGCCTATCAGCCCTGCTTTTGCAGCACTGTAGTTCACCTGGCCGGGTGTTCCTTTCAAACCGGACAGGGAAACCATATTAATGATCCTGCCGTAACGTTTGATCAGCATGCCGGTGAGCACTTGTTTGGTTACGTAGAAAAATCCATCTAAACTGGCGTCCAGCACTCCTTTCCATTGGGCATTGCTCATCTGGAACATCATCATATCTTCCCGGATACCGGCATTATTCACCAGTACTTCTATCTGTTTCTCTTTGTTGTTCTCTATCCAGCCGCCTAACACGGTTTGCACTTCTTCAAAGTTCCCTACATCAAACTTCAGCAGTTCACCTTCCACACCTTTCGCTTTCACAGCTGCGAGGGTTTCCTCTGCAGCCACGGTATTCCCTTTATAATTGATCAGGATATTGTATCCCTGTTCCGCCAGTTTAATACACACTGCCCTGCCAATACCCCTGGAACCTCCTGTTATTAAAGCAAATTTCATCTTTGGTTATTCTTGTTAAACTGAAGTTTTCTGTCTTTTCTCTGTTACCGGTTCTCCTGCTATCATGGGTTCATTGCGCATGAGGTATGCTTTGATCCGTTGTACATCTGCATAACGGGGAGCATCCTCAATAAATTTAGGGAAAATAGCCCTGATGTCCTGATAGATCCGGGAAGTGAAAGCACCCAGCCTGTCCTGGCAATTCAGGAAATCTACTGCCTGTAAAAGCGTCATCACCTGCACGGTGAGTACCTCAAAAGTGTTTTCGATCACTTTGTAGGTCATCTGTGCGGCGTTGCAGCCCATGCTCACAATATCCTGGTTGTCATTATTATTCGGAATGCTGTGCACGTACATCGGGAAGCTCAGGGTTTGGTTTTCCGCAACGGTAGAAGTGGCGGTGAACTGTACACCCTGCATACCAAAGTTGAAGCCCAGTTTACCCAGGTTCATGAATGGCGGGAACTTATGGTTCAGCTTATCGTTCAGGAGATAGTTCAGCTGGCGTTCGCTGAGCATAGACAGTTTGGTCATGGCGATCTTCACTTTGTCCATTTCCAGGGAGATGTAATCTCCGTGGAAATTACCGCCATGGTACACATTCTGGTGGCGGTGATCCACAACGGGATTATCGCTCACAGAATTCAGTTCTCCTACCACGATGGTTTCTGCATGTGTGAGGGTATCATAGATGGGGCCCAGGATCTGGGGTACGCATCTTAAAGAATAATACTCCTGCACTTTATCTTTAAAGATCTCTTCTTCCAGTTCTTTATACAGGTGATCAGGTCTGTGGCGGATCATTTTGCTGCCCTTGAGCATGCCGCGCATCATTTCCGCGATCTTGTTCTGGCCAACATGTTTTTTCACCACGTTGAGTTCATAACTCAGGTGATCGTCAAATGCTTCCACTACTTCATTGATCATGCTGGACAGGGCGCAGCTCCAGAGCAGGAGTTTGCGGGCCTCGATGATATTCACGAGGCCAATACCGGTCATGGCAGAGGTACCATTGATAATGGCCAGGCCTTCCCGTACATGTATTTCAATTGGTTTCAGTCCCAGTTGTGCATACACTTCCGCTGCCGGGCGGATCTCTTCTTCATATAATACATGGCCTTCACCGATCAGTGCATGGGCCAGGTGAGCCAGTTGCACGAGATCGCCGGAGGCGCCTACTCCCCCATGTTCGTAAATGCAGGGGTAGATGTTATGGTTGATCAGGTCTTTCAGCAGGTGAACTGCATCTGTATGTACGCCGGAAAAACCCTGCATGAAACTGCTCAAACGGGCAATCATGAGGCTTTTGGTGAGCACAGGCGCCAGGCATTTGCCGGCTCCGGAGCTGTGGCTGCGGATCAGGTTGTATTGCAGTTGGTGGGTATCCTCTTCACTGATGCGGTATTGCGCCATAGGCCCGAATCCCGTATTGATACCGTAAATGAGTTTTTTGGCGGAGAACTTTTTGAGAAATTCAAAGTTGTCATTCACATTTTGTACGGCTGCTTTATCCAAAACCAGCTCCTCCCCATCAAACAATACCCTATGCACCTCTTCCAAAGAAAGCACCTTACTTCCTAGTACGACCATTATTTTAAATTATATAATTTGTTTATGTAAAAAAGTGCTCAAAAATAGTATAAAGATGGATCAAATATAATATCCCTTATAAAATTTTTATAACATACGTTTACGAGCTACTCACTTGGCATTCAACTAGTTTCATTCTGTTGTTATAGGTTTCCGTTCTGGCGTGCGAATAGTTAAGCTTTCACATAGGTATACCGCATAGTGCGCCCACATGCGGGTTTAAGATGTAAATGTATTAATCTTCTTCAATATTTTCAGGGGGAGTCACCAATATTTTATCAATACGGTGGGCATCCATGTCAACAATCTCAAAAGTGAAGTCCTTCCAGCTGAGCTTTTCGCCAGTTACGGGTATATGTTCGAGGTGATGAAGTATAAAACCGGCCAGGGTATCAAATTCCTGTTCAAATTCGGCCATCATATCTTCCATTTCAAATTCGCTGAGGAAGTCATAAAAGGGGATCTGGGCATCTACAAGGTAAGAGCCGTCATCCCTTTTCACCATGTCATAGTCGTCTGCCCCTACTTCCGGCATATCGCCCACAATGGCTTCCAGGATATCGTTCAGGGTGATCATACCCAGGAAGGTGCCATATTCATCCACGATAAAGGCTGCATGCACCTGGGTTTCCTTGAATTTCTCCAATACCTGGTAAGCAGAGTTGTTATCCGGAATGAACAGTGGTTTTTTCATCACATCTCTCAAAACGGCCAGGTTACCGGCTGCGTAGAGGTCTTTGATGGTGATGATACCTTTAATATGGTCTATTTGTCCTTCGCATACCGGGTAAACGGAGTGCGGGGACTGCCTGATCTTGCGTTTATAACTTTCTCCTTCTTCTGAGATATCCAGCCATATGATGTCCGTACGGTGGGTCATGAGAGAAGTGATGTTACGGTCTCCGAGGTGGAAAACCCTTTCTATGATCTCCTGCTCGGTTTCCTCAATAGCCCCGGAGCTGGTGCCTTCACTGATAATAGCCTTGATCTCTTCTTCCGTTACGTTATTGTCCGACCGGCGTTTTAAGCCAAACAGCTTTACCAGTGCAGTGGTAGAGCGGCTGAGCAGCCAGATGAAAGGAAAAGTGACGCGGGAAATGAAGTACATGGGTTTGGCGAGGATCTTGGCGATCACCTCCGGATTGGCGAGGCCGATCCTTTTGGGTAACAGCTCTCCCAGTACCAATGTAAAATAGGTAACACCTATTACGATAATGGCGGTAGCAAATGCGTTGCTATAGGGCGCCAGTAAAGGAATAGTATTGAGATACACCCGGATATCATCTTCCAGGTTCTTACCAGAATATAAACCCGTTAAGATACCGATCAGTGTGATACCGATCTGTACGGTAGACAGGAAGGTATCCGGGTTATTGGCGAGTTTGAGTGCAACTTTGGCTTTTTCGTCCCCTTGCCTGGCTGAATTTTCAAGACGCGCTTTGCGCGCTGAAACCAAGGCGATCTCCGCCATGGAGAACACACCGTTGAGCAAAATAAGGACGAGGATAATGACGACTTCCATAATATAAGCCTAAAAATAAAGAATTATTCAAATATCAGTGTAATAAATGCCAAACCAATACCAACAGCAATGGCCAGCACCTTCTGGCGGCTTAGTTCATGATGTTTTGTTCCACTTTCATAAAATATGGTAGTGGAAATATGTAAAAAGGCGCCTACAACCAGCGCTACTAAGTAAACCAGTGAATTGGTGACCACCTGGAACTCCTGCCCCAGCTGTGCGGCTAAGATAGCAGACAAAGGTGTGATCAGGGAAAAAATGATCAGGATGCGCCATAATTTAACTTTCCCCTGGTGTGCATGCATCATGACCGTGATCAGGGTAAGTGCTTCCGGCACTTTATGCGCCATCACACCCAGCATAAGGGATGGCAGTGCAGATTTGTCCTCATAATGAAACCCCAGCGGGATACCTTCCATAAAAGCATGAATGGATAAACCAATCAGTAATGGCAAAACGGCCACATGGTGATGGCCTGCCCCGGTACCGGGAAGATGGGTATGCCCATGTTCCATTCCATGGCTGAGCTGTTGCAGGAATACCTGCAGGAAAAATCCCAAAACGATGTATATACCGGCGGAGTGCCCCAATTCATGGTACACTTCAGGCAGCAGGTGCATAATAGTGATGCCGAAAAGAAAAGCGCCGGTGAATGCCAGCAAATAAATAGGCAGGTTGGGATGAATCCTTTTAAATAACATGGGAATCATGCCCCCGCCTATGGTGGCAGCCAGTATAAATATCAGGTATGTTAAGTTCATGTTGTCTGTTCCAGTTCCAGTCTTATCCTTCTTTGAAAAAATCCACCACTCAGTGTGCCCGCCAGCATTCCCAGTAAAGCGCCCCCAATGATATCAAGGGGATAATGGACGCCTACATAGATCTGGGAGTAGCCAATAATGATTGCCCATAAGAAGAACAACCAGGCCCATTTACCGATCTGCGACCTTAAAGTTAAGAAAGAAAACATCGCTAAGCCAAAATGGTTGGCGGCATGGGAGGAAGTAAAGCTGCCGCTTGAGGGGCAATAGACCACCAATACACGTACATATTGTGCAATAAGCGGGTCCCTGCATGGCCGGATCCGGTCTACCGCATCCTTGATGAACATGCTGGACTGATCTGTTAAAGCAAAGGTGATGATGAAAAAGGCCATCCAGAAAAATCCGCGCCATTTATAATTATAGATCACAAACACGGCCAGGAAAAGGTAGAGCGGCGCCCAGAAATAAGGCTCCCGCATCCATGGCAGTACTACATCCAAAAATCCATTGATCCACTGACCATTGATCTTAAAGAAAAGCCGCAGGTCCCAGGTGAGCAGGTTTTCCATTAACTGATTGGTTTTTGAGCGATGATGATCAGCCGCGGAGATTGCTGTTCGTCAAAAATATTGAAATGATAATCTCCGAAAACGTCTGTTATAATAAGGTGTTGCCTGGCAAACATGTCTTCAAACTCCTTTTTGTGGAAAGCGCTCACGCTTTCTGTGTAGGATGCCCGCTGGAATTGTTTTTTATCCAGGATATTGATCTGTTTGAGGAACTTGCCGTTCTTTATTTCCCGCTGGATGTCAAACACCACATGGTCCTTTTCTATCACTTCATCATGCACCAGGTGGTTCTCCACATAAGTGCTGTTGAGATAATCCAGCACGAGGCGGCCGCCGGGCCTGAGGGAATTGGCCAGTGTGCGGAGTGCGTTATCGTTTTCATGACGGGTTTCAAAGTAACCAAAGCTGGTAAAGAAATTGAACACCACGTTGAAATAATTGATCCGGAAAGGCAGGCGCATATCATGCTGGAAGAAGCTGAGATGCTCGTTCTCCAGTTTGCGCGCAATGGCAATACTTTCTCCTGAAAGATCAATGCCGGTAACATTAAACCCCTTATCTGCCAGGTATTTGGCATGCCGGCCTCTGCCACAAGCCACATCCAGCATCAATGCGTTTGGCTCAGGATGCAGGTATTCCACCAATTTGTCTATAAACGCAGCGGCTTCCCTCTCATCCCGGTTGCTGTACAGCAAGTGATAATAAGGAGAATTAAACCAGTCTTTGAACCATTGTTTCGCTACTTCCATTCTCAACGTATGTAAAACAAATCTACTTCTTATTATTAAACATCAAATATCGGGTGCTTTCGTAGAATGCACGCGTTAATTTATCCATATCGCTGGTGAACTGCGGGTTTTGCTGCTTCACATCCTTCAGCCCATCTGCCTTCAGATCATATAAAGCAGTAGCATTCGTTTTGGTATCTATCTCATAAAGAAACTCCCCGTTGATCATGCCCATACACCAGTTCAGGTTCTTGGCATATTGTATGAAAGCATACCGTTGTGCACTGCGGGTAGTGTCCATCAGGTCCATCCCCAGGGTATAGTTCTTAAAAGGTATACCGGTGAGTTTTGCCACGGTGGGATAAATATCCAGCAGGCTGCCCGCGTGACTGATCTTTTGCGGCTGCAGTAAACGGGGATTATAAATGATACAGGGCACGTGATCCACGTAGGTGGACATTTCATATTCAGGAATAGGCATGAAGCGGAACGGATCCAGTTTGGCACTGTGGTCCCCAAAGAAAACGAAGATCGTATTGTCCAGGTAACCGGAAGTTTTTGCCAGTTTCATCAGGTGGCCGATGTTGTAATCCAGGTAGCGGAGGGCATTGAACTGGTCCAGGTTCACAAAACCGGATGTTTTAAACTGCTTCATATCCACATCCTTTGCCGTGAGTTTTTTAAAATCACCGGCTCCGGCTGTTGTGGTATAGGGCTCATGGTTATCGGCGGTTTGCAGGAAAGCAATGAAGGGCTGCTTTTTGTCCTGCGCTTTTTTGAAGATCTCGTCTGATTCCGTGATCAGGTCAAAGTCTGAAACGCCCCATACATCTGCCTTTGGCGATTTGAAATAACCTTCTTCAAAGATCTCTATCCCTTCCACGTTATTGGTGAACACTGCGCGAATATTGGCCCAGTTGGTGTTTCCTCCCAGGAGGTAATATTTTTCATATCCTGCAAACTGATCCATCACTACCCGCTGATCTACAATACCCGGATGCCGGGAAGCTGTTTTAGAGCGCACCACATCCGGCAGGCCGGTTGTGATGGCAAATACAGAACGGGCGGTGCTCATGGCCGGCACGTAAAAATTATCAAACAGTACCCCGCTGTCTGCCAGCTGTTGCAGGTTGGGGGTTGCTTTCATGGGATTATTAAACATGCTCATCATAGCCGCCCCGCCAGATTCCATCATCACAATGATCACATTCTGCCTTGGTCTCGTGGAATCTCCCGGTTCTGTCCTTACAAAGTTGAGCTGGTTCGGTACCGGTTTTTCTATCCCTAAATATTGCGCGATAACAGGGAAATATTTATGTGTTTCCCGGTCATCGAAAGTATCGTTCTGTACGGTAAAATTGGAGACGAAATATAACACGGGGTTCAGCGCAAGACTGGTCACTGCATTGTCTCTTGTGAACATGGCCTGGCTCCAGCGCAAAGGGAAATATGCCAAATTGCCATAAATGCCTGCTCCAAAAAGGATCACCAGTGTTACCACATAACCTGCATATCCCCATGGGCGCACAGGTATACCTTCCTTTTGGGCATAACGGCGGAAGATCTTACGGTAAGCATAACGGATAAAGATCAAAACCACGATCATCCCCAGCAGCCCCCACACAACGGGGTAACTTTCCCACATCATCCTGGCGTTGGTGGCTTTTTCTCCATATGCCAGGAAGCGGGTAACGGAAGGATCTAAGCGCAAACCCAGGTAACTGTAATGCCCCAGGTCCAGCACATAGAATATGCACAATAACAAATAGATAAGAAATAAATAGCCGAAATTGAACCTTCTTAGCGCTCCGGTACCAAAGAGCCGGTCCCTTGCAATCACCGCTACGAGGGCAACCGGGATCATCAGGATCAGCGCAAGGCGCATATCAAACCGCAGGCCCAGATGCCAGGCCTGGGCAATTACGCCAGCATCCCTGATGGTGGTTGAAAAGAAAAAAAAGTAGAAGACCGCTCTAAATACAACCAGGTAACCAAAAAGGAACAAGGTTTGCATGAAAATATACCGGATGTATCTGGGAATGCGCGACCAAATATGAATCATTATATTCTCTTAAAAATTTATACGTAGCTGCAAATATAGTCTAATTGACATAATCTCTTCCTGATCCTTCCGGACAAGCCAAATTAACAGGTAGATTAAAATTCTAATCAATTATCTTTGCACTCCAAAAAAAATCAAACAATTGTGGCACTGATTAAATCAATTTCGGGTATTCGTGGAACGATCGGCGGCAGGCCCGGGGAAGGACTTTCTCCCCTGGATGTTGTGAAATTCACCGCTGCATACGGTACATGGCTGTTAAGACAAAACGCTGAGAACAAAAAAGTAGTTATCGGCAGAGATGCACGCATATCCGGAGAAATGGTCAGGAACCTGGTGGTATCCACATTGAACGGTTTGGGCATTGATGTGGTGGATCTGGACCTGAGCACTACGCCAACAGTAGAACTTGCTGTTACCATGGAAAATGCAGCAGGCGGTATTATCCTTACTGCCAGCCATAACCCCCGGGAATGGAATGCGCTGAAACTGCTCAATGCAAAAGGTGAATTCATCTCCGGCGCTGATGGTGCAGAATTATTGGACATTGCGGCGAAAGAGGATTTTGTGTTTGCAGACGTATCCAAACTGGGTACTTACCATAGGGACGATTCTTACCTGCAAAAACATGTGGACCTGATCGTGAACTATCCCCTGGTGGATGTTCCCGCTATCAGGGCGGCTAACTTTAAAATAGTGGTAGATGCGGTGAACTCCACAGGCGCCACTTATATCCCCGCTTTGCTGAAAGCACTGGGTGTACAAGAAGTAACGGTGCTCTTTGGAGAGGTGAACGGTAAGTTTGCCCATAATCCTGAGCCATTGCCGGAAAACCTCACGGCACTGTCCAATGAAGTGAATAAATCCGAGGCGGACCTGGGGATTGCGGTAGACCCTGATGTGGACAGGCTTTGCTTTGTTTGCGAGGACGGCAGCATGTTCGGGGAAGAATATACCCTGGTGGCTGTGGCGGATTACATCCTGAAACACCGCAAAGGCAATACAGTATCCAATATGAGCTCCACCCAGGCGTTGAAAGATATTACCCTGAAGAATGGTGGTGAATACCATCCTTCTGCTGTGGGCGAAGTGAATGTGGTGAATAAGATGAAAGCGGTGAATGCCGTGATCGGAGGTGAAGGAAATGGCGGTATCATTGTGCCGGACCTCCATTATGGCCGGGATGCCCTCATCGGCATCGGGTTGTTCCTGAGCCACCTGGCCCAGAGCAAAAAGACCATTAAGGCGCTCCGTAACTCCTACCCTGACTATTTCATCTCCAAAAACAAGATAGAACTGGATAAAGGGATAGACGTAAAGGAGATCTTTGAGAAAATCAAGGGCAAGTACAAGAACCAGCCCCTGAACACGGAAGATGGCCTGAAAATAGAGTTCGACAAGGATTGGGTGCATTTGCGTACCTCCAACACAGAACCTATTATCCGCATCTATGCAGAGAGCCAGAATGAAACCACGGCGGACAATATAGCCCGTAAGATCATGCAGGATATCAAGGAGTTCATTTAATTCCTTCCAAAAATAAGGATGAACGGATGGCAGAATTGATCTGCCATCCGTTTTTCTTTAGGGTAATTCCGTAAATTTGTGGCGCATTAATCAAAAACCACCACCACCTTGGAAAGAATTTATTTCGACAACGCGGCCACCACTCCGCTTGACAAAGCAGTATTGGATACCATGCTGCCCTATATGACCGATAAATTCGGCAACCCTTCCTCTATTTATTCATATGGCCGGGAATCCAGACTGGGCATTGAAAGTGCACGTAAAACCGTAGCAAAGATCCTGAATGCACATCCGGGAGAGATCTTCTTTACCTCCGGCGGTACGGAAAGCAGCAATACTGCCATTCACGCCGCTATCCATGATCTGGGTTGCAAACACATCATCAGCTCCCCCATTGAGCACCATGCCACCCTCCATACGGTAGAACATGCACATTCAAAGGAGAACATCAGGCTCTCCTGGGTAAAACTGCTGCCAAACGGCCACGTGGATATGGAAGACCTCCGCAGGCTGCTTTCCGAATCAAAAGAAAGAAGCCTGGTAAGCCTGATGCACGCCAATAATGAGATCGGCAACATATTAGACCTGCATGCAGTGGGTAACCTCTGCAAAGAGTTTGATGCCATCTTCCATTCTGACACGGTGCAAACAGTAGGTCACTATCCTTTTGACCTTCGCAACACACCGGTGCATTTCATTAACGGCGCAGCACACAAATTCCATGGCCCTAAAGGCGTAGGTATCCTCTACATTAATGAGAACGTGAAGATCACTCCTTTTGTACAGGGTGGATCACAAGAGCGTAACATGCGTGCAGGAACTGAAAACCTTTACGGCATCGTAGGATTTGCCAAAGCGCTGGAACTGGCTACTGCCAATTACGAAGAACACAGCAACTATATCAACGGCATCCGCCAGTACATGGCAGACCAGCTGGAACAACATATTCCCGGCGTAGGTTTCAACGGCGATCTTCGCGGACGCAGTTTGTACACTGTACTGAATGCATCCTTCCCTAAATCAGAGAAGAGCGAAATGCTGTTGTTCAATTTAGATATCAACGGTATCTGCGCATCTGGCGGAAGTGCCTGTACATCCGGTGCGGACGCAGGTTCTCACGTGATCCGTTCCATCAACAACGATCCGAATAAAGTAGCCGTACGTTTCTCTTTCTCCAGGGATAATACAAAAGAAGAAGTAGATAAAGTGGTGGAGAAACTGAAGGAATTAATATGATAATGGTTCAATCAAGTTATTAACCGGCACATTTTATGTGCCGGTTTTTTTATAGCTTTAAATAAATGAAGCTATGCCGAAAATGTATATCATGGCCGGTTGCAACGGCGCAGGAAAAACCACGTCATCATTTGCTGTTCTCCCTGAAATCCTTCACTGCAAAGAGTTTGTAAATGCAGACAATATTGCAGTTGGCATCTCTCCCTTCAATCCGGAAAGTGTTGCGATTGAAGCAGGAAGATTTATGCTGAATAGAATTGATCAATTGATGCAGGCAGGAGAAGACTTTGCATTTGAAACAACATTGTCTACCCGGAGTTATGTATCACTGATAAAAAAAGCACAGGCACTGGGTTACAGTGTACAGTTATGTTATTTCTGGTTAGAATCTCCCCAATTAGCATTAAGAAGAGTGAAAAGCCGGGTGGCAAAAGGTGGCCATCATATTCCCGAAGATGTGATCATCCGGAGATATTACCGGAGTGTGGACAATCTTGTTGAACGCTACATCCCTGTGGTAGATAAATGGTCTGTGTATGATAACACAAACAAGAAACCGGCACTTGTGGCTGAAGGGGATAGTATGGTCCCTTCCACCATTTCCATCCCGGAAATATGGTACCTTATTAACAAACAAACGGATGTTATGGAACATTACAATCAGCCTGTGAGTGAGTTTTCTATTAAAGTTTTGGCAGGTATCAATGTTTACATGCGTAAACTGATTGAGACGAATGCAGCATTGAACCAGACGATGATCGTTGGTGACGGAGCCGGAAATGTGCTGGAAGTTCCGGCAAAAGAATTGCTGGCAGAATACGAAAGAGAAGATGCAGAGAAACTGCGGCTGCAATAGAAAAAATCATCAAATTACAGGGGCTGTATCAAATATTTGATACAGCCCTTTTTATTAAGAATATTTCGTGATCACATCATAGAACTTATCCCTGTACCCCTCACTGATCGGGATAGGCTGATTCGCGATCATCACGGTGTTCCGCTCTACGGAATTGATCTTATTCATGGCTACCAGGTAAGAGCGGTGCACGCGGATGAATTTGTCTTTGGGCAGGCGGCTTTCAAAAGCTTTCAGGCTTTTTAAAGTAAGTACCGGCTGATTAGGCGTATAGATCTTTATATAGTCTTTCAGTGCTTCAATGTAAAGAATGTCTTCGAGATTGATCTTAATGATCTTGTATTCTGTTTTCACGAAGATGTAATCATTGTCCATACTTTTACCCGGGCTGGCTACGGACTGATATTCCTGCGCTTTGGTAACGGCTTTGATGAACCGTTCAAAAGGTATCGGCTTCAGCAGGTAGTCTATCACATCCATATTAAAGCCATCCATGGCATATTCCTGGTAAGCAGTGGTGAAGATCACCATAGGGGGATGCTTCAATGCTTTCAGGAATTGTATGCCTGTGATATCCGGCATTTTAATATCCAGGAACAACAGGTCTACATGTTCCTCCTGCATGTAACGGAGAGCGAGTGCGGCGTTTTCAAATGTTTTCACTTGCATGGGAAACGGCGCCTTAGCGGCAAAATCTTCGATGATCTCCAGAGCCAGCGGCTCATCATCAAGAGCTAAACACTTCATCATGTTTCAGCGCAATTTTAAGGTCAGCAATAAATTCATCTCCATGCTCTCTGACAGTTATGGTATGTGCATCTGTATATAACAAACTCAAACGTTTGAGTACATTGTTCAATCCTACGCCGCCTTTTTCTGAAACGCGCTGCTTAAATAAACTATTGCGCACAATCAAGTGTAATGTGCCGTTGGTCCTGATGTCCAGCCGGATATCGATAAAAGCGCTTTCTGTATAACTGATCCCATGTTTGAAAGCATTTTCTACAAAGGGGATCAGTAACATCGGTGCAATTTCAAGCCCGGAAGGGTCACCTTCTACTTTAAATTCAACCGGAATATTACGTGCCATCCGGAGGCGTTGTATATCTATATAATCCTGTAAATACCGCAGTTCATTTTCCAGCATCACTTTATCTCCGTTACTCTGGTAGATCATGTAACGCAATATGGTGGATAGTTTCACCAGTGCATGTTCTGTTTCCGGCGAGCGGCTGTGTGCCAGTGAATAAATGGTGTTCAGACTGTTAAATAAAAAATGCGGATTGATCTGCGACTTCAGGAATTTCAATTCTGCATTCAGGTTAGCCACTTTCAGGGCTTCCCTTTGTTTCTCACTTTTAAACCATTCCAGTGCAATCTTTATAAACCCGCTCATGAATAACATCAGCAAAGCAAAGGTGGCGGACTTGCGCAGCACTTCCGGAAAAAAGAAATGCCGCAGGAAGATGCCGTCTTCAAAAGGCCTGGCAGCGGTTAAACTGGTTACACCTCCCGCCGGAAAAGAATCCCTGAACTCCACTATCCTCGGGCGCTGGCTGTGCCAGTTGGCGTACAAACGTTTCCGCCATGGCACCAGTGATGGCTGATCTGCTGCATCAAAGAACTGGTCTCTGAAGATCATTCTGCCTTGTACCGGAGTAGGCAATGGTATTGAATCTGCTGCACCTGCATTTACATAAGCTACATTCTGTGGTGCCTGCGTTATCGCCATGCTGCCGCCATAACCTGTGGCAATAGCTACCGCACCAGGGCCTGTACGGAAAGTATGGGCAGGTGATCCGGGCACTCCGTTTACGACACTGAATACGCCCATGGGCTGACGTTCCATCATGTACGCCATGAACTTATATTCCACAAATGCCTGCTGCCCTGCCATAAAAACCAACACCAATATCACGCAGCCGATGTAGATCCCGATCTTTTTTAACGTAAAGAATTTCGGGATCAGCACATATACATTCAGGTAAAATAATCCGATCAGAAATAAGGTATTGATGGCTTCTTTTATGTAAAAAGAATGATCCTGCACCCTGATACGATATACAAAGAATGGAAACAGGAAAAGGCACGTCCATGCTGCTAAATGCAAGCCTATTATTACCAGCCGGTTCCTGAATATATTTCTTAAATTGAACATAGGCGCTAATCGGGGTTAAACATACATCACATTACTCTTAAGCAAGTGTTAAAACAGGTAACCCGAGTCTTAAGTAAGTGTTAAAGTTGAATATGGAAGTACTGCGGACAATACTTCCATATTCAATATTTAATCGTTACTATTATAGGTTGCGGTTGGATCAAACTGGAACATATTATCCAATTGCAAACCTGCTGTACGGCCGGATAATACATATCCTTTGCCACCCAGTGTAAATGCTACAGCTCCTTCGCGGGAAGTGCCTTCAAAATCACGTTTTTTAACCCAGAGATCCGTGATCGGATCATACTCCCAGCACTCCTGTGAGAGGCCACCCTTCGTACCTGTAGCCAGGTATCCTTTGTTATTCATTACAAAGGCAACGGCATTGCTGCGTATCATCGCATAGTCATTATCATAATCTTCATCCTCGTTGGAGTTGTCGATCTTACGTTTGGCAGTCCATTCATCAGTGGCAGCATCATAAACGTAGAGATCTGTTTTAAGTTCGTTGTTATTGGTGCCTGTTAGAACATACGCTTTATCACCGATCACAAATGATACGGCATCCCTGCGTTTTTCTCCCCTGAATGAGCGCTTGCCCGTCCAGGTGTTGGCTACAGGATCATATTCCCATACATCATTCAATGCACCGCCATCATAACCGGACACAACATATCCTTTTCCGTTCAGCGTAAAACTCACGGCATCTCTGCGGGCAAGACTTACTGCAGCATCGGGCCCTTTCAGGCGTGCGCATTCTTTCCACTGACCGGTGGCAGGTGTATATGACCAGAAATCATCCAGGTTCCTTTTTCCATCAAAACCGGTGCCTACATAAGCAACACCATTGATCACAAATGCTGTGGCGCTTATTCGCCCTACTGCCAGCGGAGGAAAATCTACCGCCTTCTCCCAGCCACGGCCCAGGCTGTACTTCCAGAAATCATACTTATACTCTCCTTCTGTTTCATTCCCCAGCCCTGTTCCTACATAAACAGTATCCCCGATGGTAAAGGTCACTGCTTCAGAACGTGGCTTACCAGACATTTCACCCATCCTTACCCAGTTACCGTTATTCTCATCTTCAGTGTCATCATTCTTTGAACATGCTGCCAGCAGGCCCGCCAGTATCCAGCAAAAGTGTTTCGCATTCCGCATACAGATATTTTTTTAATCAAGCCAAAATTATCCGGGTAACTGTTATGGGTAATATAAAATAGACGGATTCCACTCATTAGCGGATGAATATTGCCTTTTCATCTGCCAATGGCCCATTTCCTGCAATCCGCGAAAAACAGGCCCAGAGGGCCTTAAAATGGCAACTAACGGCATGATGTAATCACTCATCGACAAATACGCGGCATTGGCATAATACCGGAAATACAGGCAAGGCTTCCTGATTATCATTGCGCATCTATGCTAGTTCAAAACCATTGCTTAATGATCAGGATGAGATTTATTGGAATAATAGCAGTGCTGTTCTTTTCTGCCTGTGAAAAGAGCGGCTTCAGTTATGAAGACGTACCTAAAGATGGGGATCTGCAACAAACCTTACTGGATACCATCAGCATCACCATGCGTACCGTGCAGATCGATTCTGTTATTACTTCCGGCACCGGCGTTGCGCTGATAGGCGGATACAATGATCCTTTCTTCGGGAACATGAATACCGGTACTTATTTCCGGGTTGGATTACCATATGACAAAACCGTGCCGGACCGTGCAGTGTATGATTCTATTGAGATCATCATGAAGCCAACGGGTTATTATTATGGCGATACCTTGTTGCCGCAACGCATTACGGTACACCAGCTCACACAGGAACTTGTGTTACCGGAAGAATACAATGCCTTTTATGCGCATCACTCTTTTCCGGTGCAGGCAGCCTCCCTCGGTGATCAGCAGGTTACCATTTTACCCACTTCCGGTAAACTGGTACGGTTCCGGCTGGATGATGTGAAAGGCCGTGAAATGTTTGAACTGCTCAGAACAAAAGCGCAGCAGGTATCTACAGAAGATCTCTTCCTGGAATACATGAAAGGGCTGGCCATCAGGGGCAATAATAATGCTGCCGCATTTGGCTTTGAGGCAAAAGACAGTTCTCTTTTCGTGCGCCTGCATTACCATGTTACTACTACGGAAATTGAAGAAAAATATTTCGACTTCTTACTCACCCGGCCGGACCTGCAATTCAACGAAGTGCGGAACGATCGTACGGGAACACCGCTTGCTGCTTTGCCAAGTGGTTCTTCCGGACTGCTGAGCAGTGCCACAGGTAAGCAGGCATTCTTACAAAGCCTCACCGGCACAGCCATCCGCATGGATTTCTTCTCATTGCCGGACCTGGTAAAACTGGGGCGTTACGGACGCATCATGCGCGCACAACTATTGCTTAAACCGGTGAACGGTACTTTCCAGAACTATGCGCCTCCTCCCAAATTAACCATCTGTCTTGCCGATTATAAAAACCAGGTAGCACCGGGAGATACAGTGCCTGATGCCAATTCATCCCTGCAATATGGCGATCTGGTGGTAGATAAACTCAATCCTGAAAACACGAATTACAGCTATGATGTTACGGCTTACTGCAAAGCGGTAGCGGCCAGTAATGCCTATACCTACAGGGGTTTACTGCTGGTACCCACAGCAGGGGATTACCATACACAGCTCAACCGCCTGATCATCGGCGATGGGAAAAACGCGGACTACCGTGCGCAATTGAAAGTCTATTATCTGTTATACCAATAATACCGTGATGCGAAAAATTATACTGGGATGTTTTTTATTACTGGCCGCAGAACATGTACTGGCACAGAAAGGCGTTAATTCATTATACTCTTCCTTTGGCATTGGCGACCTGGAAGAAAAAGATTACAGCCGCAACTTTGGAATGGGCAGCGCCGGTATTGCACGTGGATCGGGCAGTTTCCTGAATGAACTCAACCCTGCCTCCTATGGCCGTATACCGATGGAAACTTTCCTGTTTGAAGTATCACTGGCAGCCAAAGCATTACAATACAACACCTCCACAGAAAGCCAGCCTGCCGGGGATGTCAATTTCAAACGGATAGCGATGGGATTTAAACCACATAAGATCTGGGGTATTGGCATTGGGTTGATGCCCTACAGCCGTGTGGATTACAAACTATTGAACACAAAGTTCATTGAGGGTACCAATACCGGCATCCGCAATGCTGTTGAAGGAAGCGGAGGCATCAACCGCCTGTATCTTTCCAATGCTATCCAGATCAGCAAGAACTTCTCTGTTGGCGTATCCTCTGCGCTCCTGTTTGGCCCGGTAACCACTACGGATAGCCTGGGCAGCACGGGTACGGACGATGATATCTATTCTGAGCGAAAACGTTTTTACCGCAGCTTCAATTTCACGACCGGCCTGCAATACAGTGGCAACATCGGAAAGTGGCAACTGGGCGCGGGACTCACTTATCGTTTTAAAAGCACACTTTCTACAGATGATGATTTCTCTATTCACAGTAAAGATGAAACGGTATTGTATGAAGAGGAACGCAGCGCCAGTGATTATGTGCTGCCTGAACAAATTGGAGCAGGACTTTCTTTAACGAATGGCCGCATCACCTGGGTAGCGGATTACCGCCAGCAAAACTGGAAGGGTGCGAATCCCAACCTGCAGGATTATAAATATGTGAACTCCCAGCGGTATGCTGCCGGTGTGGAATATTCTTTCTATAAATATTACTTCGATTCACGGGTAGAAGGGCTTTCGCTACAGGCTGGCTTTAATTATCATACTGGCTATATGCAGGTTAAAGGACAACAGATCAATGATCTGGGGTTTAGCCTGGGCGGCTCCCTTCCCAGTAAAACAGGGCATCTGCGCTATTATTTAGGTGTGGAAGCAGGGCAGCGTGGCACTGCTGTACAAAACCTGGTAAAAGAGAATTACATCAATTTCGTGCTGCACCTTTCCCTACGGGATAACTGGTTCTTCAAACACAAAGAATTGTAGCGGCCCGGCGGGTAAAAGTAATCACCTGGAGTAGTTCTACGAAACCTTTATACATTCTCGCCCCAAAACCAGGATTCTTTTGCCCGCCGGTGCTTACCTGCCAATACTTTCAGGCTGCAACAGCAATTGCCGGAACCACTGGCCGGAAGCTTTCATGGTCCTTTGCTGCGTGGCAAAATCCACATGCACGAGGCCAAACCGGGCTTTATATCCTTCTGCCCATTCAAAATTATCGGTTAAGGTCCAGGCGAAATACCCTGTTACCGGCACGCCGGACTTTTTCGCTTTTAATACTGATTCCAGGTATTCTTTAAAGTAAGCGATGCGATTATCATCTGCCACTGCGCCATTCAGCAGGTTATCATCAAAAGCGGCTCCGCTTTCTGTGACCATGATCTCTTTCACACCTTCGTAAGCACCAAACTGCTGCAGGATATTATACATGCCGGCTCCGCTGATCTCCCATCCCAGTGAAGTGAGCGGCACACTGCGGTAGCGGGCTTTCACTTCAGACACCCGCACATACGGCATAAAAGCATTGTAGCGTACCACCAGCGGAAAATAGTTCTGGATGCCGATAAAGTCAAAATCAAAAGGCAGTTTATCCCAGTCGCGCCACATGGCATAACGGCGTTCAATCCTTTTTAACAAGGGGAAGGCATCTGTAGGATAACCCATGCCCAAAGCGGGTTCTATAAAGAGGCGATTGAACAATGCATCTGCTCTTGCGGCGGCGCGTACATCTCTTTCGCTTTGTGTATAAGGAATGATATGGGAGCAGGAATAAGTAGTGCCCACCCTGGCATCCCGCACTTCCGCTCTTACTACCCTGGCGCCTTCTGCCTGAGCAAGCGCTACATGATGTACGGCAGGGAGGAAATAAGAAAGTCCGAATTTTCCGGGGGCATGCACGCCCAGCATATAACCCAGGGAAGTAAAACCAAATGGCTCATTCAGGATGATCCAGTTCTTTACCTTATGGCCAAATGCCTGTGTGCAAATGGTAGCAAAGTTTTCAAAAGCATGCACGGTACCGCGGTGGCACCATCCCCCCTTTTGTTCCAGGGCATGCGGAAGATCCCAGTGGTAAAGGGTTACATAAGGCTCCAGGCCCAATTCCAGGCAATAATCTATTACCCGGTGATAGAAATCAATACCCACCTGGTTTACGGCGCCTGTACCCTGCGGTATGATGCGCGGCCAGGAGAGTGAAAACCGGAACACGTTAAAGCCCATTTGTTTTGCCAGCAGGATATCTTCCTTGTAACGATTGTAGAAATCGCAGGCCTGCCAGGCATTGGTTTTATCCCTGATCTTCCCTTTGCGGGCGGAGAAAGTATCCCAGATGGAAATCCCTTTGCCATCGGCATCGTGCGCACCTTCATTCTGAAAGGCGGAGATCACAACGCCCCATTTGAAATCATCCCCGAAATCATCACGACTAAAGGACATGTAGATCCAATTATGATTTATAAATATTGCACGCTCGCTGTAATATGTAATTCGTATCTGATATTTTCATCTTTTGGCAACAATTTAACAATTTCACAATCAGGGGCTGTACATTTGCAACTGTATGAAGCGGAACACTTTCTATTCGATTATATCTACAGCTGTTTTACTCTCGGCTTGTAATGCAACCCCCACCACACAGGAACAGTCTACAGTGCCGGAAATAGTGGAAAAACTAAATCCCATGGTGCTTATTCCCGGCGGATCTTATAAAATGGGAGCGGACGATGATACCGGCATGCCGGACGAATACCCCCTGCATCCCGTAAAGGTAGACAGCTTCTGGATAGATGAACATGAGGTGACCAATGCTGAGTTTAAAGCTTTCGTACAGTCCACAGGGTATGTGACCACGGCAGAGATCCCTATTTCCAAAGAAGAATACATGCAGGCTGCAGGACCCGGCGCCGCCACTCCGGACAGTGCCATGCTCCTTCCCGGATCCCTGGTATTTGTTCCTACCAAAGCAGCGGTAGACCTGAATGACGTTTCACAATGGTGGAGTTTTGAACGAGGCGCCAACTGGCAGCATCCGGAAGGACCCGCCAGTAACATAACCGGGAAAGATCAATTCCCCGTAGTGCATATTTCCTGGGACGATGCGCAAGCATATGCCCGATGGGCCGGCAAACGGCTGCCTACAGAAGCAGAATGGGAACTGGCGGCCAGGGGTAAACTTTCCGGTAAACCTTTCCCCTGGGGAGATGAATTACCGCAAACGGGTAAAGCCAAAGCCAATATCTGGAACGGGCATTTCCCTTATGAGAATTCACTCACAGACGGTTTCTATAATATAGCACCTGTTAAATCCTTTGCCCCCAATGGTTACCAGCTGTTTGACATGGCCGGGAATGTATGGGAATGGACGGCGGACTGGTATGATAACTCCTGGTATTCCAAAGAGAAACCAAACACCGTGAACCCACAGGGGCCCAACGTTCCTTTTGATGCTATGGACCCGCAATCTCCGAAACGTGTGATCCGCGGCGGATCTTTTATGTGCAGTGATGAATATTGCAGAGGTTACCGGGTATCTGCCCGGATGAAAACCACGCCCAGCTCAGGTTTATCTAACCTTGGCTTTCGTTGTGCGAGAACCTACCGTTATTAAATGAAAAATGGATAGCACACGGGTAAGCGGCTATCCATCTATTTTTCATTCTTATACTTTATAAGGTTTTAGAGAGCTTCTGTGTTATTTTCACGCCTGGTGCAGACAGTGTAAGGAAATACACTCCTGCAGGGAAACGGCTGATGTTGATCTGCTCATTAAAACTACCGGCATCCCTGATGAGTTGCTTGCTGAAAACGGGCTTGCCGCTCATATCCCTCACTTCCAGGTATCCTCTTCCTCCCTGCTTAAGATAATAGGACACCGTAAAGATACCACTACCCGGGTTAGGAGATACGGATAAAGTAGCGCCGTTGTTATCATTCTCGTATTTCTTATCCTTTGCTACTGCACTCAGCGCAATGCCCTGTACTGTGGCAGGACGGCCTGTTACCACCACTTCTTCCATAGGAGTGCTCGTGCCCCTTACCCTAATTGTATCCGCTACTACCACTACACGTTGAAGTGTATGAGCACCTTCCGGATCAGGGCTCTGGGTACCATAACCTACTACCGTTACTTCCTGCAAATTTTTTGCTTTAGCGGCCTTTGTTTTCTTGGTGGTAATGATGATCACACCATTGTTACCTGCGGTACCGTAGATAGCAGCAGCAGATTTATCCTTCAGTACAGAGATAGATTCAATATCATTGGGATCGATGTGCTGCAGGGCATTCTCTCCCAGCCCCTGTATCTTCGCTTCGCCATCCACTATAAATAAAGGAGGATTTGAAATCTGATTTGTTGCGTTAAGGCGTATACGTACAGGTTCCTGTTTCTTTGGTTCTTCTGTTACTGAAACGCCGGAGAAAGAGCCTTTTAAAGCATAGCCGGTAACAACCTTTACTGGTTCTGCTGAGATAACTGTAAGAGAATCTGCTTTCATCGTGTAACGCACTCTGACAGAATCTGCACGGCCCTTTATTACCTTTACTGTGGCAGGTTGGGCCAGGAGTTTACCTTCCACTACGACCTCTGCTAATTTAGGCTTAACGGGTACCGTATCCTTAGGCATTTCGATCAGCACACCTTTTACTTCTTTCACCACATTGCTCACCACCACGGTGCCTGCTTTCGTAAAGTTGAGGGATAATAGGACCCCGCATGTGAGACAACCCAATACAGCATATCTGTATATATGCAGGCGGGATGACTTTTGTTTATTCATCATTTTAATGCGGTTTTTTAAGTGAGAAAAATTGAAGTTGTTGGCAATCCCTGCAGAATACTGCGCCGCATTTACCTGCACCAGGCTGTATTGATAAGATCGCTTATCTACACCAGTGCGCAGCATCTTACGGTCAGTAAGGAATTCAAGGTTTTCCTTGATGGCTGTTTTCATGAGCCATGCGCCGGGATTAAACCAATAGAAAATATTGTTCACCTCTCCCATTAATACATCCGCGGAGTGCCATTCCTTTACGTGGATGGATTCATGCTGCAAAATGGCTTGCAGCTCCTCCGGTGAATGGAGGCTGGGATTGATGTAAATATTACGAAAGAAAGAAAACGGATTCATAGAGCTGCCCATCACCCGCACACGACGCTCCTCGATATTAACAGGGTCGGTGTTCTTGTGCAGGAAGAAAAGGGATACCAGCTGCATCACTAAACGCAGGAACATCACGGACACACCCACCCAGAATACCCAGGCCAGTAAGGTCCAGACGGTAAATGCTTCTGCCTGCACCGGTTGCTGCCAGGCCGCGAGGTTAGGTACATAGGTCTCCACCTGCTGCGCCAGTTTTTCGTTCCTGTTAAAGAAATCATTTACATCCACCAGTGGGAACAGGGATGAAAATACAATGCCGGTGAGCAGGAAAAAGCGGTTGAGCGTATAAAAGGTAAGCCTCCGCAGTCCCAGTCTGTATGCCAGGTAGAACAGGCATAATGCGATATTCGCTTTAATAAGGTATATGAACAGTTCAGACATGCTTTTGTGTTTGATCTTAAGTAAAATAGCAGCCGATCCCGATAAATGTGGAATGTATAAAAGCAGGTTATTTCTTTTCGATCATGTTGATGATCTCCTGTAATTCCTCCCGGCTGATCTTCTTGTCTTTTGCAAAGAAGGTGACCAGTTCTTTATAAGAGTTTTCAAAATAATCTTTCACAAACCCGTTCATGAATTTCTTCTTGTACTCACCTTCTTCAATGGTAGGTGTATACTCATATACATTACCCATTTTACGGGCATCTATATATCCTTTTTTCTCCAGGTTCTTAATGGTGGAAGCCAGCGTGGTATATGGGGGTACCGGCGCAGCATGTGCTTCCAGGAAATCTTTTACAAAGCCCTTTCCAATTTTCCAGATAGCCTGCATTGCGGCTTCCTCTTGTTTGGTAAGTTTTTCCATTTTATTTTTTTGAGTTTGTATTGATAATTTTAAAATCGAGCGGCAACATTTCCGCCATTTTTTCCCATCCCCAGTATTGTTCTACGATCACATCCATCGGTGCTTCAACATTTCCATTCCTGTCTACATCCACTTTCGGGGCCAGCAGTTGCACGTAAGAGATCTGCGGGCCTGGCTTTGCTTTCTGCGGATAGTGATTGTACTCCATGTATTTCCTTTCTTCCTTCTCGTTCTTATACGTTATAAACAGGTAATTGCCGAAGATGAGGGTGTAATTATCTTTCTCTTTGTTCGTGATCATCAGGCTGTCGTATGGTACCTGACCGGGATAGAGATAATTCACAAACTTTGAAAAAGCACCATCGGACCGCACCTTTGCACCACTTGCGGAATCTATGCCGTTAGGCGCTACAAAGTCCCGCTTCCGTTCTTTCCTCACCATCTTCTGCACTGAAAAGCCATCTTCCACCAGCTGCTTATTGATCAGGCTCCGGTAAAAATGCATGGTGGAGCCATTGTACGCTTCTATCCTTTTCTTCTCCCAGTTCCTTTGCTGCCTTGCGTTACGCGGCTTCATCAGTTCAAACAACGGATTCCCGTAGTAGAGAGAATAACCGGTATATTGATGGAATTCAAAATTCATTAATAAGAACTTCACCCGGTAGCCCAATGCCCTGTTCTCCAACAGGATGAAATCATCGGAAGTGGCAGTGAGTAATCCTTTCTGCTGGTTATATGCCAGGTCTATCACTTCATCATTCAGGATCGTGCATTGTTCTGCATTTACACTTTTTCCTACCCAGATCTCTTTAAAGATCCTCATCAACCTGTCCCTTTCTGCATTCCTCCTTACCACTACTTCCTTCAAAACGCCTGCTTTCGGCTTCAATACGGCCACAACTCCTGTGAGTTCACCAGTTACATTCACCGGCATCAGCAACGGCTCATATCCAAGATAAGACACGATCAGATCATACTTACCCGGCGGTACTCCTTTGATGGTAAAATTACCGGCTTCCGTCGTCCTGTCTCCCAAAGTTGTCTGACTCAGGAAGGCGCTGGCAAATGGCAAAGGTTTTCCCTTTTCATCCAACACCTGCCCGGTGATCTTAACTGTTGTTTGTGCTGTTGTGTGACTGATCCACCCTAAGCAAAACACGATGATTCCAAATACGCTCTTCATTAGTACGAGTCTATCGTAAATCTACGAAGTGTTCGTAATACTAGCAAATTTATTTTGAGAAAAGTATTCTACCTGGGGTATCTCTATTTAAAAGGTACTTTTTATCGGAGTAATCCCGTAGCAATCCCGTATCATTCCCGTATCAATCCCGTATCCATCCCGTACTAAGGTGGGGTACCTGTCAAAAAAGCAGTATAATTCGGCCAAAACGGCCTTATAAAAAATGGCCTGAAAGCTTTTATACCTTCAGGCCATCTCAATAATAATATATTCCTTTACTTCAATAATTCATCCAGTTTATCCTCCAGCGCTTCTGCCCGCAGGTTTTTGGCAATGATCTTCCCTTGCGGGTCCAGCAGGATATTCTGGGGGATGGCACGGATACCATATAACTGGCCTATTGCATTTGCCCAGCCTTTCAGGTCAGACACCTGCGTCCAGGCCAGCTCATCCTGCTCCACAGCCTGCAGCCATTTCTCTTTGCTTTCATCAAAAGAAACACCCAGGATGGTGAACCCTTTCTCTTTATACTTATGATAGGCTTTTACAACATTGGGATTCTCTGCCCGGCAGGGACCGCACCAGCTGGCCCAGAAATCCACCAGTACATATTTGCCTTTAAAGGAATTGAGGCTCACAGGTTTGCCTGCGGCATCATTCTGACTGAAATCAATAGCGGGATTACCTATAGCCAGCTTCTTTGCCAGGTCCAGGCGGTATTCAAACTGTTTGCCGGAAGGATAGTTCCGCACAGTTTTAGAGAGCGTATTAAAAACAGGATAAAATTCTTCTGCATCCAATTCATACCCGGCCACCTGGTTGATCACATACATGCCAATAGGTGTTTGCGGATTATCTTTCAGGTATTTGCTCATCACCGCCAGGCGGCTGGCATTTAATTCATCCAGGCGTGATTCATGTTTTCTCATCTGCCCTTCATCTTTGGCCCTGGCTGCTTTCATATACTTCCCGTATACTTCGTCCGCTTCTTTTGTGAAGGGCCAGGTAAGACTGTTCAGCTGATTGAAAGCTTCCTGTTCCGGTGTACCGGCTGCGGTGCCATGGGTATTAATATCCGGTATGGCCACTTTGGTAGCGCCCTCCCCGAGGAATAACATCACTACTTCCTTTCTGCCAACAGGATTGTCTGGCGTAGGCGTTACCTGCGTAAATAATTGTGCGGTTTGTGGTTCCGGTATATTACCGAGGAACAGGAATCTGCCATCTGGTGTGATCACACTGTCTGTGACCATTTTACCTTCTGTTTTTCTGCGGAGATATATGATAGTGGGTTTATCCTGCTTAGCTATATTCCCTTCCACCTGGAAGGAATATACTTTCTCTTTCTTCTTTTTTTCCTGCGCAAACAGTGTTGCAGCCGAACAAAACAGCACAGCTGCAAGTATCAGTTTCTTCATGGTAACTAGCAGTTTTTGATCTTATAAGAACAAAATTGCTGATTCCGCTACGGAATAGCAAGTCCTTAGTGATAAGCGGTTACTGCAATACTTCTGCCAGTTTCCTCTCCAGGGCGCCGCCGCGGAGATCTTTGGCAATAATGTTACCAGAAGGGTCTATGAGGTAGTTCTGGGGGATGCTTCTTATACCGTATAATGCAGCTGCTGCATTACTCCAGAACTGAAGATCAGATACCTGGGTCCAAACGAGTTTGTCTTTTTCAATGGCGTCTATCCAGTCCCTTTTGTTCTTATCAAGAGAAACACCTAACACCGTGAAATTCTTGTTTTTGAATTTATGGTAGGCCGCTACTACATGCGGATTTTCTACTCTGCAGGGGCCGCACCAGCTGGCCCAGAAATCTAACAGTACATATTTACCACGGAAGGAGGATAGTTTTACCATTTTGCCGTTAGGGTCTTCCTGCTCAAAGTCTTTTGCTTTGATGCCCGGTGCGCCTTTGGCACTGGTATTTGCAACAACCTGCTCTCCTATCTTTTTTCCGAATTTGCTGTTCTTTACGCTGGCGTCCAGTGAATTGAACTGTTGTGCGAATTCCTCCTCACTGAGGCGGCTCCTCAGTTCCCCCATGAGCAGGAACAGGCTGGCCTGTGCCTTTAGATGGGTTTTAATGAAATCTGTTCCTGTTTTCAGTACTTCTCCTTCAAACACTTTGGCTTTTTCCCGGAAGGCGGCTTTCCCGTTCTCATCATCCCCGCTGATAGCAGCAGCTTCTGTATTCAATGCATTGGCCTTGCTGATGATGGGATTGAACGCACGATGATACTCCTGCATCCATTGTGCCTGTTGCCCGCCTTTAAAAGTGGTGGCTACAGGAAAAATGCTTTGTTCCGTCTGGATCGCTATTTCAGGTTTGTCTGCCACCAGGATCATAGGATATGGATGCCCTTTCAGGATCAGTGCAAACATATCATCACCGGTGGTTTTATAAGGTGTGGTAAAAGAAAACTCCCCGTTCTTCAGCATAGCAGAATCAGCCGTACGCCCATCTTCACTAAAAAAGAAAAGTTTGGCGCCTTCTTCAGTGCCGGCAATTTTTCCGTTTACTTTAAACTGTGCATGTGCGGCCGTGATAACTGCCAAACAAATAATCAGGGATGAAATACGTTTCATTTATGACGGTCTTTTAATATGTTCACTACATCTTCCAGCGTAAAGCCTTTGGCCTGCAGCAAGATCAGATAATGAAAAAGCAGGTCTGCTGCTTCACTAATAAAAAGGTGATCGTTATTGTCTTTCGCTTCAATGACCAGTTCTACTGCTTCCTCTCCTACTTTCTGCGCTACCTTATTAATGCCTTTGGCAAACAGGGAAGCTGTGTATGATTTATCTGTAGGGTTTTCCTTCCTGTCCCTGATCACCTGTTCCAGGCTATTCAGGAAAGAGTTTGCGTCCTTATTCACTTCATTCCAGCAGGTATCTGCGCCTGTGTGGCAGGTAGGCCCGGCAGGATGAACTTTTATTAGTAACGTATCCGCATCGCAATCTATTGCTGCATGCTTTAACTGTAAAAAGTTACCGCTTTCTTCTCCCTTGGTCCACAGCCTGTTCTTAGAACGACTGTAAAAGGTCACTTTCCCTTCGGCCAGTGTTTTATCCAGCGCTTCCTGGTTCATGTATCCCAGCATCAACACTTTGTTGGTGATGGCATCCTGTATAATAGCTGGCACCAGGCCGTCCGGTGACTTTGAAAAATCTACCTGCATCCGTATCAGAATTAAATATAATAAATATTCATCAATTAAAACCGTATTTGAACACCCCTTTTGTAGAGGTATGTTTTCAAATCCTGAATTTCCATTTCTTTATAGTGGAAGATGCTGGCTGCGAGCGCTGCATCTGCCTGTGCTTTTTCAAATACTTCCGCAAAATGCTCCATGGTGCCTGCGCCGCCGGAGGCGATCACGGGTACATGCAGGTTTTGTGATAAACGGGCGGTGATATCCAGTGCAAAACCCTGCTTGGTACCATCATTATTCATGGAGGTAAGCAGGATCTCTCCGGCGCCGCGTTCTACCGCTTCTTTGGCCCAGTCTGTTGTTTTAATATCTGTTTTTACCCGGCCGCCATTGAGGTACACGTACCAGTCCCCTTCTTCAAAACGGGTATCGATGGCCAGTACAATACACTGGCTGCCGAATTCGCGGGAGAGGCCGTTCAGCAATTCCGGGTTGCGGAAAGCAGCGGTGTTCACGGATACTTTGTCTGCACCGGCATTCAGCAGCACGTTCACATCTTCAATAGAAGAAATACCCCCACCTACGGTGAAGGGAATGTTTACGTGACGGGCAATACGGGTAACCAGTTCAGAAAGGGTCTTCCTTTTTTCATTGGTAGCTGTAATGTCCAGGAACACCAGTTCATCTGCACCCTGCTGTGCATACAGTGCGCCCAGTTCAATGGGATCACCTGCATCGCGGATGTTCTCAAAATTCACCCCTTTTACGGTGCGGCCGTCTTTGATATCCAGACAGGGTATGATGCGTTTTGTAAGCATTATAAAAATTTCTTTAATTGGGTGAGCGAGATCAAACCTTCGTAAATGGCTTTACCGATGATCACACCAGCCAGCCCCGCTTCTTCCAGTTCGTATACATCCTCTATCTTACTTACACCGCCACTTGCCGTGAGCTGAATGCCGGGCAATGTTTTGATGATATTTTTATACAACTCAGTAGAAGGCCCCTGCAACAAGCCATCCTTTGCAATATCTGTACAGAATATTTCTTTCACACCTCTTTCCATATTGCTTTTGAGGAAGTCATATACACTCAGCTCCGTAGTTTCCAGCCATCCGCCAACAGCGATCTTCTCTTCCTTTACATCTGCACCCAGGAACATTTTATCTGCGCCATACTGCTGCAGCCAGCTAAAGAAAAGTTCCGGTTGTTTCACGGCTACACTGCCAATAGTTGCCATGGCGGCGCCTGCTTCAAATACGATCTTTACATCCGCATCACTTTTGATGCCTCCGCCAAAATCTACTACCATGCTGGTTTTACCGGCAATGGCTTCCAGCACTTTCCAGTTCACTACAGCGCCTTTTTTTGCGCCGTCCAGGTCTACCAGGTGCAAACGGGTGATGCCGCTTTCTTCAAACTCTTTGGCTACTTCCAAAGGATGTTCGTTGTATACTTTTTTCTGCTCGTAATCTCCCTGTGTGAGGCGCACACATTTTCCGCCAATGATATCAATGGCTGGAATAATGGTAAAACTCTTCTTGGCAGCTGGTTCCAGGCTGATCTCCATTTTGTAATAAGCAATATTGTCCTTGTAAAATAATTCGCTGTTACGTTTAAAACCCAGCAACTGATAGAACTCCTCTGCGGTGGTGCGTGCATTACACCATAATGTTTCTACCTGTTTCTGCCGGCACACTTCCATCACATGTTTTAATAACAAAGACCCGTATCCTTTCCGTTGTCTGCTGGCAACCGTAGCCAGTTTGCGGAACTGTGCCCTTTTCCCGTTAAAAAAAAGAGATACGATAGTAACAAGCTCTTTCCCTTCAAACACGCCAAAATGCAGACCTTCCGCATCATCACTGATCCTTACATCATCCAGGCCCCAACCGGGATACAGCAGATCCCGGCGTATGTTCAATGTTTCTTCTGCCGTTATGTATTGAATATTCACATTCATAATTTCAGAAAACTCTCCAGGATGTTTTGCCCCAGATCGGCAGACTTCTCCGGGTGAAACTGTACTGCATAGAAATTATCCTTTTGCAGTGCAGCGCTATAATTGATCACATAATTAGCAATGGCTGTTGTTTCCGGGCCCAGGGCCACGAAATAACTGTGCACAAAATACATGTAGGAATTCTCCGGCACATGTTCAAAGATCACACTGTGTAATCCGGCAATATTATTCCAGCCTATCTGCGGGATCTTGAGCAGGTTTTCTACCGGCGATTCAAATTTCTTCACCGGCAGGTCAAAGATGCCCAAACATTCCGTATCGTTCTCTTCTGAATGTTTGCACAATAACTGCATGCCCAGGCAAATACCTAAAACGGGTTGTTTGAGGTCTTTGATCAGCAGGTCCAGCTTACGTTCTTTCAGGTAATTCATGGCAGTGCTGGCCTCTCCCACACCGGGAAAGATCACTTTATCCGCGGCACGCAGCTCTTCCGGATCATCGGTAACAGTGGCTTCCACGCCCAGGCGTTCCAGTGCAAAGAGCACAGAACGGATGTTACCGGCGTTGTATTTAATGATGGCTGTTTTCATGTTTCATCAACCTTTTATGCCTTGCACAAAACTTTGTATGGAAGACTGCAAGTTAGTACTGTTTTCGATGGCTTTTACAAAAGCGCTGCCAATTATGGCACCATTGCTATTGGCGCAGGCAGCGGCAAATGTTTGCTTATCCTTGATCCCAAACCCTATCAATACAGGATTCTTTAATTTCATTTCCTTCAGCCTTGCAAAATAGGCCTGCTGATCTCCCATATCCTTGTCCTTCCCCGTAGTGGAGGAAGAGGATACGGCATACACAAATCCTGTACTTACTGCATCTATCTTACGGATGCGGGCTTCGCTGGTTTCCGGGGTCACCAGGAAGATCAGGTGGAGATCGTATTTTTCGAAAATAGGCCGGTATTCTGTTTCAAATTCATCCATGGGCAGATCTGGCAGGATGATGCCATCCACCCCTGTTTCTGCACATTTCTGACAGAAATTCTCTACCCCAAACTGCAATACAGGATTCATATATCCCATCAGGATAACGGGTAAGGAAATACGGTCACGGAATCCTTTCAATTGCTCAAACAATACGCTCACACGCATGCCATTGGCAATAGCGCGGGTGCTGCTTTCCTGGATCACCGGGCCATCTGCCAGGGGATCAGAAAAAGGCATCCCCAGTTCTATCATATCCACACCGCTTTGCTGCAGTGTTTCCATAATAGTGAGGGTATCGTTGAGGGCCGGAAAACCGGCTGTGCAATATATATTGAGGATCTCTTTCGGTTTATTGCTAAACAATTGATCTATGCGGTTCATTACCTTTTACTTTAAATGTTTGATATAGGTTTCCAGGTCTTTATCACCACGGCCGCTCAGGCATACTACCACTACGTCTTCCGGTTTCAGCGGCAGGTCTTTAAGTTTGGCCAGCGCATGTGCGGATTCCAGTGCGGGGATGATCCCTTCCAGCAGGCTTAGTTCATAAGCGGCTGCCAGTGCTTCATCGTCCGTAGCATTCAGGAATTGTGCACGGCCTGTTTCATACAGGTGTGCATGCAAAGGCCCTACACCGGGATAATCCAAACCCGCGGAAATGGAATGTGGCTCTACGATCTGGCCATCTTCCGTTTGCATCAGTAAAGTTTTACTGGCATGGATGATACCCATTTTCCCTAACTGCGAAGTGGCTGCGGAGAAACCGCTGTTCACACCTTTACCGGCTGCTTCTACGGCTACCAGTTTCACGGCTTCTTCATCCAGGTAATGGAAGAAAGCACCGGCTGCATTACTGCCACCGCCTACGCAGGCTATCACATAATCAGGATTGGCATTGCCTGTTTTCTCCAGTAATTGTTTACGCATTTCTTCACTCACTACGGATTGAAAACGCGCTACCATATCCGGATAAGGATGCGGACCTACTACGGAACCAATAATGTAATGTGTATCTACCGGGTGATTGATCCAGTGGCGGATGGCTTCATTGGTTGCATCCTTCAGCGTTTTACTTCCGCTGGTAGCTGGAACTACGGTAGCACCCAGCATTTTCATGCGGGCTACATTCGGCGCCTGCCTCTCTATATCAATGCTTCCCATATATACCACACATTCCAGGCCCATCAGCGCGCATACAGTAGCAGTAGCTACACCATGCTGTCCGGCGCCGGTTTCTGCAATGATCTTTTTCTTGCCCAGGCGTTGTGCCAGCAGGATCTGACCGATGGTATTATTCACCTTGTGGGCGCCGGTATGGTTCAGGTCTTCCCGCTTCAGGTATATTTTCGCTTTATATTTTTCAGACAAACGTTTGGCAAAGAACAAAGGCGAAGGGCGGCCTACGTAATCTGTTAACAGCTGATCAAACTCCGCCTGAAATGCAGGTTCGGAAATGATCTGCAGGTATTGTTCTTTTAATTCTTCCACATTAGGGTAGAGCATTTCCGGTATGTATGCCCCGCCAAACCGTCCGTAATAGCCTTTATCGTTTACGTGATACTTAGAGTGTGATGTGTTCACGGCTATGTCCATGATGCGTTCTATTTTACAAGTTCTTTTTTAATTGCTTTCAGGAAGGTAGCTACCTTCTCCATGTCTTTTATGCCGGGAGAGATTTCAAACCGGCTGTTCACATCCAATGCGAACAAGGACTTGTGGCGCCATCGCTGTATGGCTTCCACATCATCCGGACCAATACCTCCGCTCAGGAAGAAAGGTTTATCCAGGTTGTAATTATTCAGCAGTTCCCAGTTGAATTGTTTGCCGGTACCGCCGTATTCTTTACTGGCTGTATCAAACAGGAAGTAATCGCTGTGCGGCAGATAAGGCGCTGCGTTCTGAAAGCCGTTTGTGTCAACGGGGAACACTTTGATAACAGGCACTGTTAATCTCATCTCCTGGCAAAAAGCGATGGATTCATCACCATGTAACTGTACGGCATCCAGACCATAGTCCTTCACGGTCTGTAATACCTGTTGTTTATCTGCATTTACAAACACGCCTACTTTGCCGATATTCTTACCCGCTTCCCGTACCGTACGGCCATCTAACTTATTACCGGCAAAACGCGGCGATTTATTGTAAAATATAAAACCC
This sequence comes from Chitinophaga sp. SYP-B3965, assembly GCF_009647655.1. Lineage (GTDB taxonomy): Bacteria > Bacteroidota > Bacteroidia > Chitinophagales > Chitinophagaceae > Chitinophaga. Next base: position 3,332,865 of record NZ_WJFD01000001.1, read on the forward strand.
GCATAGTCCGCACCCAGTTCCACGAGGGTTTCCAGGTCATCCCGTTTGGTGATGCCACATACTTTTATTTTCATAAGGCTGCGAGTTTTACTTTCAGCACCTGTGCGAAGGATTCAAAAGCACTGCCGGGATTTTCATCTCTCATGAAATGCTCCCCGATCAGGAAACCGTCGAAGCCGGCTTTCTTTAAGGTGATGATGGTATCTGTATCGTCCATGCCGCTTTCTGCTACTTTGCTGTGGCCGGCAGGGATCTGCTTCAGCAGTTCCATGGAACGGTGTATATCTACTTTGAATGTTTTCAGGTCGCGGTTATTGATGCCCACCAGGTGGGTATGCTTCGTGATCTTCTCTAGCTGATCTCCGCTGTGTACTTCCAGCAGTACTTCCAGTCCCAGGTTATGAGCAAAAGTGGCGAGGTGTTTCACTTCTTCTTTGCTGAGGCATTCTGCAATCAGCAGGATCACATCTGCGCCGATGGCTTTAGCTTCCACGATCTGGTATTCATCTATCACAAAATCTTTCCGGAGGATAGGAATATTATTCACTGCGCGGGCTTGCTGCAAGTCGTCCATAGACCCGCCGAAATAATGCTGATCTGTGAGTACGCTCAATCCGGATGCCCCGCTCCTGGCATAGGCCGCTGTAACATCCTGTACCAGGGCCGTGGCATTGATCACGCCTTTGGAGGGAGACTGCCTTTTGAATTCGGCAATAATACCTGTACGGTCCGGTTGCTGAAGGAAGCTCCGGAGAGAAAGGGGTTCGCGGCTGAACATGGAAGTACCTTCCAGCTCCTGCACGCTTCTCACTTTCTTGCGGTCTGCCACTTCTGTAATTTTACTGGCTACTATTTCAGCTAAGATATCCTTCATAATACATTATTGTAACGCGATCAGTTTCTGGAACGATTTGTAGGCAGCGCCGGATTCCAGTGATTCCACCGCAGCCTGGAAACAGGCATCGTAGGTGGGATATTTCTCCAGGCAGAACAGTCCCATAGCGGCATTGGCCATTACTACGGAATTCTGTGCCCAGCTTCCTTCACCTTTTAATACTTTCATAAAGATCTTAGCGGCTTCCTCCGTGGAGTTACCACCGTAAATATCTTCGGGGTGTACTTTGCGTTTGCCTAATGCTTCCGGCGTCCAGTCCTGTTCTCCTTTGTTGGTGATGATGCGGGTATCGCCGGTGAGGGAGATCTCGTCATAACCATCCAGGCTGTGAACGATCGCAAAACGTTTGTCCGTCTGCTGGAACAGGTAATTGTAAATGCGCGCCATTTCCAGGCTGTACACTCCTATCAGCTGATGTTCCGCAAAAGCGGGATTCACCAGGGGGCCCAGCATGTTAAAGAAAGTTCGCACACCTAACTGGCGACGCACAGGGGCAACATTCTTCAGGGCCGGGTGAAAGAGCGGAGCGTGTAAGAAACAGATGCCTGCCTCTTCTACCTCCTGCCTTAATTTGCCCTGATCTGCCTTGAACTTGTATCCAACAGACTCCATTACATTGGAAGCGCCGCTGATCGAAGATACGCCATAGTTGCCGTGTTTCGCTACCTTTCCACCCGCACCGGCTACAATGAAGCAGGACAGCGTGGATACGTTGAAGGTATTCTTCCCGTCCCCGCCCGTTCCCACAATGTCCAGCACGGCATGGCCGTTCAGGTCGATGGGAACACACAGCTCCAGTAAAGCATCCCGGAAACCCAGCAGTTCTTCAATCGTGATGCTGCGCATGAGGAACACCGTCATGAAGGCAGCCAGTTCACTTTCGTTATACACGCCTTTGGAGATATTGGTGAGGATCTCTTTAGCGCCTTCACGGGAGAAGGTTTTATGTTCGAACAGATAGTTGAGTATCTTTTTCATCTTTTATTGTTTAGAGGGCTAACCAGTTGCGTAAAATTTGTTCTCCTTTCGGGGTGAGCACACTTTCAGGGTGAAACTGCACACCGCTTACATCAAACTTTTTATGCTGCAAAGCCATGATATAACCGTGTTCATCCCTTGCGGTGATTTCCAGTTCTGCCGGTAAAGTAGATTCATCTACCACCCAGGAATGATAACGCCCTACTTCCAGTTCATCCGGCAGGTCCTTAAAGATCCTGCCACTGCGGGAGATCACTTTCACCGGGGTGGCTACACCGTGATATACTTCTTTCAGGTTGGTTAATTTTGCGCCGAATGCTTCACCAATAGCCTGCTGGCCAAGGCATACGCCAAAGATGGATTTGGTGGGGGCATACTGTTTGATCAGCGGCAACAGCAAACCTGCTTCCACAGGAATACCGGGACCGGGGGAGAGGATGATCTTGTCGTACTGATCGATCTCTTCCAGTTTGATCTCATCATTCCTTACTACCGTTACTTTACCGTTGATGATCTTTTCTACCAGATGCACCAGGTTATAGGTAAATGAGTCGTAATTATCGAACACCAGGATCTTCATATCAAATATTTTGCGCCAGGATAATGGCCTGTTTTAATGCGTTGAGTTTATTGTTCACTTCCTCCAGTTCAGAATTGGCTACTGACTTCGCCACAATGCCTGCGCCTGCCTGGTAGTACAATGTATTGTTCTTACTCAGGATGGAGCGGATCATAATAGCATGGTTGAAGTTGCCATTGAATCCTACAAATCCTACACAGCCGCCGTAGAAACCTCTTGCGGTAGGTTCGTAACTGTCTATCAGTTCCATGGCTTTATACTTGGGTGCGCCGGACAAGGTGCCTGCCGGGAAAGTAGCGGCCAGGATCTCAAAGGGATTGCTGTTCGCCGGTAACTGGCCGGTTACTTCACTCACCAAATGGATCACGTGTGAGTAGTATTTGATCTGGCGGTAGGTTTCTACTTCTACCTCTGTGGCTTTCCTGCTCAGGTCGTTCCGTGCAAGGTCTACCAGCATTACATGTTCTGCATTTTCTTTTGGATCTTCCAGTAGTTGTGCAGCCAGTTCTTTGTCCTGCTCATCATTGCCGGTACGTTTGAAAGTGCCTGCTATGGGGTGGATCACGGCTTTGCGGTCTTTGATGATCAGCTGTGCTTCCGGGGAAGAACCCATTAATTTATAATCGCCGTAATCGAAATAGAAGAGGTAAGGAGAAGGATTGATAGAACGCAGCGCGCGGTACACATTGAATTCATCTCCTGAGAATTCACGGCTGAAGGCGCGGGATAATACGATCTGGAAAACATCTCCGCGGAAGCAATGTTGCTTGCCTTTCTCCACCATCTCTATGTATTGCTCATTGGTGAGATTGCTTTTTTCTTCGCCCTTTCCTGCGAAAGTATAACTGGGGAAATCCTTGTTCCGGATGAGGGATTCGAGGTATTCAAACTCGCTTTCCTGGCCATCTACCTGGTTCTCTATCAGGTGCAGTTCATCTTTGAAATGGTTGATGGCGATTACATACTGGTAGAAGCGGTAACGCATCAGAGGAATAGTGTTACCGGCTTTCTCGCGCTTCTGGAACACGATCTTTTCGAAGAACTGAACCGAGTCGTAGGTGCTGTAGCCGAAGAGGCCTTCTGCATATGGCACCGGGGATTTTTCACTGAATGAAAAACTTTTCAGGAAAGCATCCATCTCCTTCACCACTTCCTTGCTGCTCTTCAACTGTTTCCGTTCTACCGGCTGGCCGGGGTACTTGAATTCGAATATATCCGTGGAGGTCACTTCAATACCTGCAATGGGCTTGATACCAATGAAGGAGAAGCTGTTCTCGCTGGCGTGAGAGTCTGTACTCTCCAGGAGGATGGAGCCGGGGAATTTGTCCCGGATGCGGAGGTAGATGCTAACAGGTGTGAATACATCTGCCAGCATTTGTTTGGATCGTGTTTTTACCTGAATATTTTTCATCAGTTATTGTTTGTCCTTTTTATTTGCCTGATGGAACCTTGCGGTTTCATTTAGTTGTTTGTTATCGGCTAAAAACGAAGAAGGCCCGCTGTGTGTACAGCGAGCCTTCTTAATGTATTTAAAATACGAACATGGCAGCGTTACACAGCGAAGAGATTTTCTGCGTGCCACCAAAGTTTGTATGTGATATTCATTTGCATTGTGAAAGCAAATATGGGTGGATTTATCCAAATATGCAAATTTTATTTCGCTCATCTTATAAAACCCCCTTTGTGCTTGGCAACTGCATATTATCCGGATTCCGCTTCACAGCCATCTTGATCGCCTTTGCAAAAGCCTTAAAGATAGCCTCTATCTTATGGTGCTCATTCTCCCCTTCCGCTTTGATGTTCAGGTTGCATTTAGCCGCGTCTGAGAAGGATTTGAAGAAGTGGAAGAACATTTCCGTGGGCATATCCCCTACCTTCTCCCTTTTAAATTCCGCATCCCAAACGATCCAGTTGCGGCCGCCAAAATCAATACCCACCTGTGCCAGGCAGTCATCCATGGGCAGGCAGAAGCCATATCTTTCCATACCTTTCTTATCCGCCAGCCCCATGGCAAAGGCTTCTCCCAGTGCAATGCCGGTATCTTCTATAGTGTGGTGTTCATCAATATGCAGGTCTCCTTTGGCTGTGATGTCCAGGTCTATGCTGCCGTGGCGGGCTATCTGGTCCAGCATGTGGTCAAAGAAAGCCAGACCGGTATGGATATTGGCTTTGCCGGTTCCATCCAGGTTCAGTTCAATACGGATGTCTGTTTCCTTCGTGGCACGTACATGACTTACCTTCCTGAGGCCGATCTTGAGGAACTCATAGATCTTTGCCCAGTCCGTGGATTCCAGGGCGATCACGTCTTTTAAATCTGTGCTATCCACTTCAGCGCCACCGAGGCCAGTACCTTCATTCAGCCAGATAGCTTTAGCACCCAGGTTCTGCGCCAGTTTCACATCCGTGATGCGATCACCGATCACAAAGGAGTTGGCGAGATCATAGTCTTTGGAGAAATACTTCGCGAGCATGCCGGTACCGGGTTTCCGGGTGGGGGCATTATCTGCAGGGAAGCTCCTGTCTATATATTCTGCCGCAAAATGAATGCCTTCATTTGCGAAAGATTGCATGATGTGTTTATGCGGGGCGGTAAACGTTTCTTCCGGGAAAGAAGCTGTGCCCAGGCCGTCCTGGTTAGTTACCAGCACCAGTTCGTAATCCAGTTCTGCCGCTATCTTACCCAGGTAGGTGAATACTTTAGGGTAGAATTCCACTTTCTCCAAACTGTCTATCTGGTAGGTTGGTGGCTGTTCTTTGATCATGGTGCCATCCCTGTCTATGAATAAAACTCGTTTCATCAGCAGTTGTTTGTCTTTTTTATTTGCCTGATGGAGCCTTGCGGATTCATCAGCAGTTGTTTGTCTTTTTTATTTGCCTGATGGAGCCTTGCGGATTCATCAGCAGTTGTTTGTCTTTTTTATTTGCCTGATGGGACCTTGCGGTCTCATCAGCAGTTGTTTGTCTTTTTTATTTGCCTGATGGAGCCTTGCGGATTCATCAGCAGTTGTTTGTCTTTTTTATTTGCCTGATGGAGCCTTGCGGATTCATCAGCAGTTGTTTGTCTTTTTTATTTGC
>NZ_WJFD01000001.1:3338487-3526636 GCF_009647655.1 Chitinophaga sp. SYP-B3965
TTTGCCTGATGGGACCTTGCGGTCTCATCATACTATAGCTTGTAAAGTATTAATCAATTCAATGTTTTCCGCTGGTGTACCTACTGTAATACGAAGGCATCCCACACAAAGTTCCACTTTGGAACGGTCCCGCACTACAATGCCCTTTTCTATGAGATGATTGTAAATGCCTTTCGCATCTGTTGTTTTAGCCAGCAGGAAATTAGCATCGCTGGGATATACCTTTTCAACGATCGGTAATGCCTTCAGTGCAAATTCCAGCTTATCCCGCTCCAGCACTGTTTCCCGGATCCAGGCATTCACCTGGTCTATGTTATTCAATGCTTCCAGTGCCAGTTCCTGCGAAGCCTGGTTGATATTATACGGTGGTTTTACTTTGTTGAATACATTGATGATATCCTCACTCGCAAAAGCCATCCCTACCCGCAATGCCGCCAGCCCCCATGCTTTGGAGAGGGTTTGCAGGATCACCAGGTTAGGATACTCCGTGAGTTCCTGGATCAATGTCTTTTGTTTGGAGAAGTTAATATATGCTTCATCTACAACTACAATACCGTGGAAGTTGTTCAGTACTACTTCAATGTCTTCCCGGTTGATAGCATTTGCAGTAGGATTATTGGGAGAACAGATGAAGATCAGTTTCGTGTTGTCATCTATAGCTGCTTCTATTGCAGGCAGGTCCAGCTGGAAGTCTTCTGTAAGTGTAGCTTTGCGGATAGTTACATCATTGATGTTGGCGCTCACTTCATACATGCCGTAAGTGGGCGGACACAATACCACGTTATCCAAACCACCGGGGCGGCAGAATGCGCGGAACAATACATCTATCGCTTCATCACTGCCGTTGCCGAGGAAAATATTCTGTGGCGGCACACCTTTGATCTCTGCCAGGCGGTATTTAACCTTCCATTGCAAAGGGTCCGGATAACGATTGTAATCCGTGGGTAATGGTGAGCCATAGCTATTCTCATTGGCATCCAGGAATACAGATGCTTCTCCTTTGAACTCATCCCGGGCGGAAGAATAAGGAACCAGTCTTTTGATATTATCTCTTAAGAGACTATTAAGATCGAACATGCGTATTTAATTAGATTTTAAACGAATGCTTACCGCGTTCTTGTGTGCGTCCAGTCCTTCTGCAGCTGCCATGGCTTCTATGGCCGGGGCTAATGCTGTCAGGCCTTCGCGGCTGAGGCGCTGAAAAGTGATCTTCTTTACAAAGCTGTCTACACTCACACCACTATATGCTGTGGCATAACCATTGGTGGGCAATGTATGATTGGTGCCTGAAGCATAATCTCCTGCGCTTTCCGGAGAGTAATTACCGAGGAATACAGAACCTGCATTTATCACACGGGTAGCTAATGCTTCATCATTTTCACAGGCCATGATCAAATGCTCTGGTGCATAATCGTTGAGCATGTCCATCGCTTCGTCCCTGTCTTTTACAAGGATGAGTTTGCTATTGTCCAGTGCTTTGGCGGCGAGGTCTTTGCGAGGCAGTAAAGCCAGTTGCAGCGCTACTTCTTTCTCTACTTCCAGGATCACTTTTTCTGATGTGGTTACCAGTAATACCTGGCTGTCTGCACCATGTTCTGCCTGTGATAATAAGTCTGCCGCCACAAATGCCGGCACACATGTTTCATCTGCAAACACCGCTACTTCAGAAGGTCCGGCTGGCATATCAATCGCAATGCCTGCACTGTTCACCAATTGTTTGGCACAGGTCACATACTGATTGCCTGGTCCAAAGATCTTATACACTTTAGGTATGCTTTCCGTACCATAGGCCATGGCGCCAATAGCCTGTACCCCGCCGGTTTTGAACACCTGCGTAATGCCGGTAAAATGAGCAGCCCACAGTACGGCGGGATGCACAATCCCATCTTTACCCGGAGGCGTGCACAGTACAATTTCGCTGCAACCCGCCAGCCTGGCCGGAATGGCCAGCATGAGGATAGTGGAGAATAAAGGAGCGGTACCACCGGGAATATATAAACCTACTTTTTCTATGCCTACCGGCTTGCGCCAGCATTGCACACCTGGCATGGTTTCTATCATGGTCACCGGTTCTATCTGTGCCCGGTGAAAGGCTTCTATGTTCAGCGCTGCCTGGCGGATAGCACTTTTCAGTGATTCATCCAGGCTGGCATCTGCTGCTTCAAATTCCGCTGCGGTAACACGGATGTCCGTTAACGTTACTTTATCGAACTGCTGTGTGTATTTGCGCAAAGCTGCATCACCGGTGGCTTTAACATCAGCGAGGATAGCAGACACAGTGGCTTCCAGCTGGCGTGTATCAAACGCCGGGCGTTGCAGCAGTGTGTTCCATGTATTCTTTTCCGGAAAGCGGATGATCTGCATAGTAATGTTCTTTAAATGATCATTTTCTCGATCGGTACCACCAGGATACCCTGTGCACCGGCGCCTTTCAGGCTTTCAATGATATCCCAGAATTCGTTTTCATTCAGTACGGAATGCACAGAGCTCCAGCCTTCTTCTGCCAAAGGCAGTACAGTCGGACTTTTCATCCCTGGCAGCAGGCTGATGATCTCCGCCAGTTTATCATTCGGCGCATTGAGCAGGATGTATTTATTGTTCTTGGCTTTCTTCACGGCCTGGATGCGGAAGATCAGTTTAGCCAGTAACTGCTGCTGTTCAGCAGTGAGTTTATCATTGGCCACCAGGATGGCTTCCGACTTCAATACTGTTTCCACTTCTTTCAGGCCATTCATGAACAGGGTGGAGCCGCTGCTCACGAGATCACAGATAGCATCTGCCAAACCTATGCCCGGCGCTATTTCCACGGAACCGCTGATCTCATGGATCTCTGCTGTAATGCCCTGTTTGCTCAGGAAATCGCCCAGGATCATGGGATAGCTGGTAGCAATACGCTGACCATCCAGGTCTTTGATGGAATTGTACTGCATGGCTTTAGGAACAGCCATGGCTAAACGGCATTTGCCAAAGCCCAGTTTCTCTACGGTGCGTAAAGGCGGGCGGCTCTTTTCCAGTACTACGTTTTCGCCTACGATGCCAATGTCCGCTACACCGTCTTCCACGTATTGCGGAATATCATCGTCCCGCAGGAAGAATACTTCCAGCGGAAAATTAGAGGCTTCCGTTTTGAGTTTGTTCACGCCGTTATTGATGTCTATCCCGCATTCTTTCAGCAGTTTGATAGAATCTTCGTGCAGGCGACCTGATTTCTGAATGGCAATACGCAGTTTCATAATTTTCTGATTGAAACAAAAAAAGGCTTACCGGAAAACGGTAAGCCTTTGATGGTGAATATCTGTGTGTACATTACAGCATTCCCTGCCTACCGGTTGGGTAAGTATGGTGATGATGTATGTGTACGTTGTTGTTCATGTTTTAAAAATCTGGTGCAAAAATAGGAAGTAATCTGAATAATCAAATCACATTTCGCTTTTATAGACAATTTCTGAAGAAAGAAGCATTTTGTTAGATAAAATCTAAAGCCTGCCGTCAATATAGGGGCAGGCTTTAGGAAAAAATGGCGAAAACAAACATCTGATCAGGTTAAAATGGCGGACGTACAGTTTAATCTGATGCAAAGTAGCATCAAGGAAAGTTGCCGCCAAAATATGATTGATCAACTGAACGTTGCAAATGATGAATGCGGGACATCAGAAATTCTCCGAACTTTGAGACCGATCGTATTAAATTGCCTCCTGTATGGCGCAGAAGAATCTATTGAATAATAGCTGGGTGGTGAATACGCTCTTCCTGATCGTGCTCCTGACCGTGATGGTACTGGTGAACATGCAGTATGAGCCCATCAATAATGTGCGGTTGTACCTTAACAACGGGGTGTCTGTTATTTTCATTTATGTGATGTGTGCCGTCCATAATAAGTACATGCTCAAGATGCTGATCATGAAACGGCAGTACTGGCAGTATTTAGGGCTGCTGGTTTGCTGGCTGGCCGTTACAGCATACGGGTCCTATTTCCTGAGGATGAATGTCTTCAAAACGGACACGGACATGATCTGGGTGAGCGACCTGGTATTTTCCCTGGCCTGCCTGCTGATAGGCATCGGGCTCTGGTTCCTTTACCGGCAGGCTACCTGGCATACCCTGGAATTAAGGAATTCCCTGCTGATGCGGGATAAAGAGATCCAATACCTGCAAAGCCAGCTGAACCCCCATTTCTTCTTCAACACACTCAATAACCTGTATGGCGTTAGCTTACGCTATCCCAATAAAACACCGGAACTGATCCTCAGCATTTCAGAACTGCTGCGGTACCAGTTGCAAAGTTCCCGCAAACAGCTGGTGCCATTAGAAGATGAACTCCAGTTCGTACGGAATTATGTACACCTGGAAAGAGCGCGGGTAAGGCAAAGATGCCAGGTGAGCTTTAAAAAGAAAGGCAGTGAAAAAGACCTGCTGATCACCCCGCTCATCCTGATCACTTTTGTAGAGAACGCTTTCAAGTACGCCCCTTCCAGTATCCAGGCCTCTTATATCAAAGTGGAACTGGAGATCAAAGGGGAAACTTTACTGCTCAAGATCCGCAACACCGTGCCGGAAAATAAACAATCCGTATCTTCGACGGGCGTAGGATTGAACAATGTGAAACAGCGGCTGGCCCTGGCCTATGCCAAACGGCATACCCTGGTCACCCACGAAGAGAACAACATTTATTACACAGAACTGCTTTTAACTTTAGAACGCCATGCAAGTACTCCGCTGCCTGATCGTAGATGACGAACCCGGGGCACATTATGTGCTGGAAGCGCATATTGAAAAAGTGCAGGCCTTACAGATAGTAGGGCATTGCTACAATGCCATGGAAACCGCCAACTTCCTGCATCGCGAGAAAGTGGATGTGGTATTCCTGGATATCAATATGCCGGAACTTAGCGGGCTGGACCTTCTGAAAACGCTCAACAACAATCATCCCAAGATCATTCTTTGCAGTGCCTACAGCGAGTTTGCGCTGGAAAGTTATGAATATGATGTAGTGGATTATATCCTCAAACCCATCAGTTTCCCCCGTTTCCTGAAAGCAGTGAACAAGATCCTGCAACAGGAAGCGCCGGCCAGCAATCCGCCGGAAGAACCCCTGCTGCTGAAAACCGGCAGTACCCAAACGTCTGTAGACCCCGGAGATATTTACTATGTACAAAGCATGGGCAACTATGTGAAAGTGTACCTGGAAAATAAATGCCTCATCGTGAACGCCACCACCGCCGAAATGGAGAAGTTGCTGCCCGTTTGCAATTTCGTGCGCATCCACAAATCCTATATCATCGCTGCAGATAAAGTGGATGAATGGGGTCCGCGCCACGTGGTGATCCTGGATGAAAGTCTTCCTGTCGGACAAACCTTCAAAATTAACCTTAACAAACTGAAAGAAAGATAAGAAAGGAGTATTTTCACGATCAAAATTCCACATTGTGAAAAGTATCTTCTTATTTATCGGGGCTCTGTTCCTGTCTTTAGCCGTATCGGCACAGGATCACAAGGACCTCCTCACCACGCGCTACAGCGAAGCACAGCTCGGCACTATCCTTACTAAAGACCAGGATTGGGTAACACTCCCCTCCTACACGCAACGTGATTTCTGGAATGGCCTGCCTGCAAGTATCCGCACAGCGCTCATCCAACAGGGAGAGGTTTCTCTGCCTTTCAAATGGGATGTTGTAAAAGCCACGGATATCATGGAGTTCACCCGTACGGGTAACCGCAACATCATGCAGAATCCTAACTCCGCCCGTAAAACTGCGCTGCAAAATCTTGTGCTCGCGGAACTGGCAGAAGGGAAAGGGCGTTTTATGGATCAGATCATCAATGGCAGCTGGGCCATCTGTGAGCAAAGCTCCTGGGTACTCTCCGCACATTTGCCTGTTCCAAAAGGCGTGGAACTTTTACCGGATATCACCAAACCTGTTATCGATCTCGGTTCTGCTGATGCAGCCGCCTTACTTTCCTGGGTGCATTATTTCCTGAAAGCACCATTGGATAAAGTGAATCCATTGATCGCAGAAAGGATCAAATATGCAGTGCGCAATAATGTGCTCATCCCTTATTACACCCGCAATGATTTCTGGTGGATGGGTTTTAACGATCGCCCGCAGAACAACTGGAATCCCTGGATCAATTACAATATGCTGCAATGCATGTTATTGATGGAAGATGATCAGGCGGTGAAAGTGAAGAATGTGTACAAAGCCCTGCAATCCATCGATAAATTCACAAATTCTTACAAACCGGATGGCGGCTGTGATGAAGGCCCCTCCTATTGGAGCCACGCAGGCGGTAAATATTTTGAATGCCTGGAATTGTTGCAGCACGCCACGCATGGCAAACTGGATGTTTTCTCTCATCCCCTGATCAAAAACATGGGCAACTACATTTGCAACATGTATATCAACAGTCCTTACTTCGTGAATTTCGCGGATGCGAGTGCTAAAGGCGGCATTAATGCAGGAATGGTATACAGGTTCGGAGAAGCGATCAAAGATTCCACCATGAGCGGCTTTGGTGCCTTCTATGCGCAGAAGAATAAAATGAATGAGAAACCTGCGGGTGGAACGATTGAAGCAGTGATCACAGATCTTACTACGATGAATGAGATCATGGCGTATCCGGCTAAGGAACCGCTTATTGGTTCTTACTGGTATCCTGATAACCAGATTGCTATTGCGCGGGAATACCCTGGCTCTAAGCAGGGTTTCTATTTTGCGGGTAAAGGTGGGCATAATGCGGAATCTCATAACCACAACGACGTAGGTACTTTCATCCTCTATTACAATGGCCTGCCTTGTTTGGTAGATGCTGGTGTAGGTACTTACGTAAGGCAAACCTTCAGTCCTGACCGTTATAAAATATGGACGATGCAGTCTGCCTTCCATAACCTGCCTATCATCAACGGTGTGCAGCAACAGAATGGTGCAGAGTTCAAAGCGGCTTCTGCGGCTTTTTCATCTACGGCTAAACAGGTTTCTTTTACGGCGGATATTGCAACAGCGTATCCTGCTGCTGCTAAAGTGAAGTCGTGGAAGAGAGGGTATAAACTAAACAGGGGCGGTTCTTTCGTGATCACGGATGATTATGCGTTGAGTGAGTTTGTTACCGCGCAGCAGTTGAATTTTTTAACCTTCTGTAAAGTAGTAGAAACAGCGCCGGGGCAATTGAAGTTAACGGGAGAAAATTTCGTGTTGATCATGCATTATGATACAAAGCAATTCACAGCAGAGATCACGCATATTGACAACAACGATCCTCGGTTGGAGAGTATATGGCCTGGTGGGTTAGAGAGGATTTTATTGAAGGGGAAGAATGCAGGGGTGAAAGGGAGTGCTAAGATTGAAATAAAGAAAGGTTGATATAAAACTGCGGGAGGCAACGATAAAAGCCGCCGCAGGCGCCACCCTTAATAAAGAAAGAGATCTGGCTATCAGATCTCTTTCTTTATTTTAAAAACAAAATTAAACCTACCCCCCGGAGCCGCATCTCCATTCACATACCAATCCAGCGGGTTCTCTTCCTGCATATTATCTGACCATTTGAATTCAAAGTCCCTATTCCCCATGAATTTAACCGGCACACTAATGGTCAGTTCTTTTCCTTCCAGTTTATACGTCACCTTTGCCACCTTCTTCCACATACCATTTTTATACTGCTGTAACTCATTCCCTCCAACCACACGATAATCATACCCGCACCAGCCACTTTTAGCAGAACGGTCAATATCCAGCCACAAGGTCATCCAGTTATTGCTGGTATTAGGCGTGATAGGAGCAACAGTACTCGCATAAAAAAACACATACTGCTTATCACGTGTTACTTTCATCAGATCAAAATCATTCCTGCCTGTATTGTTCTCATATATCACTTTCGGTGATGATTGCGCACCGGGGTAATGCCTGTGCTGTACATCGCCTGTATAATCTTTATATGCAAGGGAAACAGTATCCACACCTTTATACCGTCTAATGTTACTCACCATCTGCATGTAATAATGGTCCTCCAATCCCGCAGTCAGCGAAGGTTCTATATCTCTGCTATACTCCGCACTAGCCTGATCTACAAAGACCGCGGTGTCTTTACTCTTCTTGTATCTCCATTTCCCTGCTATCCATTCATTCCACCCTGTTATAAATATGAACGGCACATCCTGCTTCAATGCAAACTCCCATTGCTCCTGTATATTATAACCCCAGGGCAGGTCTTTTGAACTACCTTCTACCCCATTCCGGTAACTTCTGCCCCAATTACCTGATTGCCCGTAAAAAGCAGAATGCCCCATAGGCACAACAGGATGTTGCGCAGTGGAAACATTCACGATCTCTCTTTCCCCTTTGTTATTGAGATATACATGTTGCGGGCGTTGAAATTCTATCCAAGGCCAGCTATTCACTTTAAGCGCCTCATTAGGCCACTGGGATTCACGTATCGTAAAAAAAGAGTTCCCCGCTTCTTTGGAAATACCAATGATCAGGGGTTTACCATCCAGGTAAAACCAGTTATCAGGATAGCGATAGGGAGCACCTTCTTTGTAGCAACTATCGTAAAGCTCCTGCATGGTTTCCCCGGATTTCGTATTGGTGTAGAATACTACCTTAGGTGTTTTCCTTCCTTGTTTATGTACAGCTTCCAGGGCGCGCATTAATACATCCGTTTGCTTCAGGTAAGTAAGCCTGTTGGTGGCATCAAGGATTAAAATATCAACGCCGGCATCAGTTAATAACTGCACGTTTTTCAGATGCACCCAATAATCCCCGCCATGATAATATCCATAAATGGGCTGCCCCCAGAAATAATACTTTCCTGCTACACCGGCACCACCACCCCAACCAGGATGATCAAAATCATTAAATACAGAAGAGTCCCGCTGCCACATTTCGGTCAGGTCCCAGTATTTTTCGGATGTAGGGGAATCTCCCTGCCATAGAAAGTAGAACAGTGCAATATGTTTATTGGCCTTAAGAACACCAACTTCTTCCTGCTGTGGTAATACACGCCCCAACCCGTCTGTAGCTGCCAGTGTTTGGGCAAATGCTGCAACGGGCATTAATAATAAAGAAAGAAAAAATGCTTTCATAAGAAGAACAACATACAGGATTTAAACAAAACGCGCATCCTGCACTAACCCGGAACAAAATAAAAAAGCCTGCCATGCAATGCATAGCAGGCCTCTTAAATCATCCAGCTTTATACTTCAAGATAACTAAATGCCGGTGCTTTTTCAAGCGTTTGCCATACCTGGTACAAAGCCCGCGGCACATGGAAACAACCCTTCCATTTACCACCTTTCAACTGCAGCAAAGGTTCCCCCTGACGGTTCAGATAACCAAACCACTCCGGATGTTCTGCATCTTTGAAATGTTTCCAGGTGTAGGCATGTACTTTTTCAAACCAGGTCTTACAGGTTTCACTACCTGTAAGCTGCCAGCCTTTGGCCAGGAACACAAGGGTTTCCATGTGTACCCACCAGAGTTTCTGATCCCACTCCAATTGTTGCGGAGGGTGATTATGCACATCCATGAAATAGAAGATACCGCCATATTGCTTATCCCATCCATGCTCCAGCATACGCAGGCCAATTTCCATGGCTTTGTTGGCTAAGGGCATATCGTTCAGGCGCACGGAAAGGTCCATGATGAACCACATGGCTTCGATTGCATGACCGGGATTTAATAAACGGCCTTCGAAAGAGTCAGAGAAACTACCGTCTTCCAGTACGTTCTCTAAGATGAGACCTTTATCTTCCAGGTAAAAAACGTTCATTACCTCTTCCAGTACTTCCGGGATGAATTCATTCACCTTCTCACTACCCAGGATGTGTTCCAGTTCCAGTGACAGGTTGCAGAGGATCATGGGCAATGCGAAGTTCTTCAGGTTACGTGTGCCCGGAACGTTCTTGGTATAATTGCCTTTAGGATTTTTTCTGCGGCGCAGGATGTTTTCGAATGTATCCTTTGCAATAGCGTGATACTCCGGTTTAGGATCTATTTTGTACAATGCCCCAAAAGCCATGGCCGCAAAACAATCGGAGAAAATATTGTAGGGCTGGATGAGGGGCTGGCCTTCCTGTGTGGTGGAAAAGTACCAGTTACCCTGTTCATCCCTCCCGTATTTTTCCATGAAAGCGGCGCCATGCAGGGCCATGTCCTTCCATAATGGGTTCTGTGCTACTTTATCGTACAGCATGGAGAACATCCATACTTCCCGGCCTTGCAGCCACATGAATTTATCTGTGTCAAATACTTTTCCGTAACGATCCAGACAGGTAAAAAAACCGCCGTGCTGTTCATCTTTGGAGTTGCTGGTCCAGAAGGGTAACACATTCTCTAATAATTCCTTCTTATATAATGTGGCTAGATGTTTCATTAAAAATTGGCTAAATATTCTTTGTAACGGTTATATAAATGTCCTGCCTGCAAGTAGGCGGACTGCGGGCTCATAAAATGGGAAAACTCAAAAGTGATGGCTTTGTCATAGCCGGCCAGCCTGGCTGCTTCCAGCTTCAGGCGTAGTTTCTCGAATTTGATGGGAAGGAACTTAATGGGCATATCACGGTCAAAAGACTCTGCATTTGTCCAGCATTGCATACCGTATTTATCTGCCATCTTTTTATTGACAGCAAAGAATTCCGGCAGTTCATGGTAATCGATATGACCGTCCTGGAAAGCAATGGCATCCACTGCTCCGCGTACGCCGTCGAAAATTTCACTCCATTCTTTTTCATGCTCCTGTATGGAAACGGCATCTTCTTTCGTTAACCCGGCAGTAGCTGCCATCACGGCTTTCTTTCCATCTATCCAGGGAGAGATGAAAGTGGGCAGGCCATTGCTTACTGCTTTGCATTGCTTACCTAAAGTGGAGAAAGCTTCTACGGCCCCTTTGGTACGGCGACTGATCTCCATACTCAAATACCAGCCTTTAAAACTTTTGTAATGACCATATTGCTGCCATACTTCATCTATCACATAACGGTTCGCATCGATCTCTGATTGCATGTTACCGGTATCCCAGTAATGACCACTGTCATAGAGGCCAAAGTAAAACTGCATGCCATGTTTATCCGCCAGCTCCAGGTACATTTTAACCAGGTCCACCGGCGGCTCATAACATCCATGCTGCTTTTGCAGGTAGACAGACGGATAGGTGATAAAACGGCGGTAACCGCTGCGGATCAGGATCACCGTATCAATACCAATGGCTTTCATGTGACCGAAATCACGGTCCCATTCTTCACGCCCCCAATTTTGATGCGGGATATCATGACTGATCTCATCCAGGAAAGTGCCTGTTATCTTCATGCTACAATTGTTTTCTTTTTTTCAACCAATTCACCCAATCCACATAAGCAGCTGGTTCCAGGTGAATACCATCTTTCGTATACTCAGCTTTCAGCTCACCCTTTTCATCTGCAAACAATTCGTGCAGGTTCAGGTAGGTAAGCTTGAATTCTTTTGCAATGAGCACAATGCCTTCATTCAGCGCTTTTACCTTTGCAGCTTTCCCTTTGAGATAATCATAGGCCAGCTTGCCATCGTTCATGGGCAATACGCTTTGAATGATCAGTTTTGTGCGAGGTAAACCCGCAGTAAGTTTTGCAACGATCTGGCGGTAATTGCTCAGGATCACTTCTGTGGGTGCGCTCCTGCCGATATCGTTGATCCCTATCAGCAAAAAAATGCGCCCTGGTTGTTGTTTGATCACACCATCCAGGCGCGCCAGCACACCAAAAGTATTATCCCCTCCGATGCCCCTGTTAGCGATCTTCCTGCCGGGTAACAGTTCAGCCCACTCCCCTCTTTCTGTGATGCTGTTACCCAGGAACAGGATATCCGCTGGTTGGTTATTCAGTTGATTATAAAGGTCCATGCGGCCTTCGTAGTACCAGTTATTATAACTGCTGTCTATCTTCTGCGCAAATCCGAATGCAGGCAGTAAACAGGCAGCTAATAGTAATCGCTTCTTCATTATAAATATTTTTTACTGCGCAGGTAATTCACCCATGCCGGATAAGAACTGATCTTAAGATGCAGGCCGTCCGGTGTTTCGGCCCTTTTCAGCTGGCCTTTTGCATCTGCAAAAGGTTCATGCAGGTTCACGAAAGTGTATCCGTATTGCAACGCCAGGTCTGCATATCCTTTATTTACGATGGCCACATTCGCATTCGTCACTTTCTTAAATGCTTCTATCAGGATGGTATCATTCACTGGCAGGATGCTCTGTACATATACCTTTGTACGCGGAGAGCCTGTTTTGATCATCGAAAGCATCCTTTCACAGTTGCGGATGATCACGGCAGCAGGTACTTCCCGCTTGAGATCATTCACGCCTATTAATAAAAAGATCTTCGCAGGTTTAGCCGCTACGATCACCGGCAGGCGGGCCAGTACACCAAATGAATTATCTCCGCTGATGCCCCTGTTCTGCACAGGCAGCCCTGGTAGTATTTCATTCCATTTACCCGCTTCTGTAATACTGTTGCCCAGGAAAACGATCGCATTCTTTTGCTTCGGCAAGCTGGAGAATAACGCCAGCCGCTCTTTATAATACCCGTTATCATAAGTACTGTCTATCGTTTGCGCCATGGCGGAAAACCCGATAGCCATCAACAGCACCGTACCTTTCAGTTGCTTTATCATTGTTTATATTTTTCGTCTGCTTTACCGAGATGGTTCCACCAGTTCTTTTTCAATATCCAGGTAGTAGCGATGAAGATGATCACCCAGCCCAGCATCTGCCAGTTCTCCCTGATCATAAAGTAGATAGGAATTACCACCTGCGCCATTTGCCATATGATACCCACGATGATATTGAACATATCCCGCTTGAATTCGCCGTTAGGTTTAAAAGAAGGATCTTCTGCCATCACTTCTTTTTTGATAGGCCCCCAGAAACCCCATGGATTGGTCTGTTTATAAAACGCTTTCACCACTTCACGGTTCACCAGCGGAGAAAGATAAGTGCCTACAATACAACCGGCGAAAGAGAAGACCAGGATAATAGGGAATACATAGATGTCCACGATCTCAGGGAAGAAGAACAGTTTGATCGTAGAACCGATCAACCCGAACAACATGCCATAGAAATAACCGTATCCGGTGAATCTCCACCAGAGCCATTTCAGGAAGTTAGAAGCGGCATATCCGCCATACAATGCAGAAGTGATCCAGAGGGTGAGCTTATTCAACGATGCACCCATGAATCCAAATGCAATTCCGATCATCACCAGTACCAGTGAAGAGATCACGCTCATGCGGATGTATTTGGCATCGGTGGCGTTTGTATTAATGTATTTCTTGTAGATGTCATTTACGATGTAAGCAGGCGCAGCATTCACAAAAGCAGAGAAAGTACCCATGAAGGAAGCCAGCAGACCAGCTAATAATAAACCTTTAAAACCAGCCGGCACAAATTTCGCAATGGCCAGTGGCGCTATCTTTTCAAAATCAATATGACCGCCCTGCTGGTTCAGTTCTGTTTGCATATACACCAATGCCAGCACCGCAAAAGCAGCTACCATCAGGTACCGGGGGATGTACATCACCCAGATGGTGGTAAAGCTCATTTTGGCGGCATCTCCAGGAGTGCGGGTAGATAATACGCGCTGCATATCATAACTGGGTACCGGACCTGCGATGGAAGCAAAAATGCCTTTGAATAACATCATCATCATCAGGATACCAAACAGGCCAAATCCATCGGAAGCTATTTTACTATCCACGCCCGGGAAAGGTGTCCCGCTCCAGTTGAGACCAAGGTCCCATCCAAAGGAAAGGTCCTTCCAGCCTGCGGGGATAGCCGCATTGATCTGTTCTGCCGTTACGGAAGTATAAGCAATGTACCCGATCACAAAACAGGAAACCGTCATGATGAAGAACTGCATCACTTCTGTTGCTACCACACTGTACATACCACCTTTAATGGTATAAAGCGTAGTCATGATGCAAAGGATGAGTGCGTAACTCCTTTCAGAGGAAAGATGGAAAGCGCCCAGTTGTACGGAAAGGTCCCAGGGAAGAATAGAAGTAGAGAACTTGCCGATCCCTTCAAAGAAATAAGCAATGAAGCCGATCACACTCACAATGGCAAAGATCACAATGATGATGTGGGATAAACGTGCCCCTTTCCCATCTCCGAAACGGAAGGTGATCCACTGTGCACCCGTCATTACATTAGAACGTCGCATCCAGATGGCGAGGTATACAAACACAAACACCTGGTTCCATACCGGCCATAACCAGGGAATGAAAGCGCTCTTCAATCCATAGATGAAGAGGATGCTCACCGTCCACATCGTACCTGAAATGTCAAACATGCCGGAAGCATTGCTCAGCCCCAGCATATACCATTTCATCTTATTCCCTCCCAGGAAATAAGATTGCAGGTCTTTCGAGGCTTTCCTTGCAATGTAAAATCCCAGGAATAGGATGGCTATTACATAACCGATAATGATCCCAATATCCAATACACTTAACGACATCTATAATTTTTTATGTTTTCCAATACCATTTGCGTTGAACAAAAAAGAGGGTAATGCCTGATACGATACCCGTGAATAAAAGGCCCCGTAACACACCCAGCCAAACATTATGTTCCATCGCGCTAAACCATTCAATAGCTCCGGTGAGCCTTAACAGGGGTAATAATAACAGGTTCCCCGCTACGTAAGCTACCATCGGATTCCTTCCGTTAGCAGCCAGGTAGCTGATCACACGTTTCCCATACCCATAATATTCCAGTATCATAAAACCTAACACAACCAGGAAAGCAAGCCCCCCGGTCACAAAGTAATAACTATAATTAGAGGGATCTTTTTTAATGCCACCCTGCGTACAATCAAAACATAAACCCAGCCATAGTAAATACACGCCAGCCTGCAAATAGTTCTTCCAGGCCTGCACCTTTGCAGCTATTAACAACATACAGGTGCCTATCAATACAGATAAAACGAGATTCAATACTACCTGCCTGCTGAAAAGGCATACCACGTTCACGATCACCAGCAGGAATGCTCCTCCGGCAATCGCCATCCATTTTCGTTTATCCCATGCAGGGATAGCAGGAACAGACAGCATCAGCCATTCCCCGGCAAAAGTGCCGGGGAGGATAATGAACAGGTATTTGAGATAATAGAACTTATACATCCAGGGGAGCGGAGACCAGTTGTAAACAGCCTCTGCCCAGCTGCCGGGCGTATCGGCAGCTAAAAATACGGCCGCGATGAAAGGCAGCACACCCAAGCGCAACAGCGGCTGTTTAGCCGTGAGCCACCAGATGATACCACCAAAGAAAGCCATATTCGCCAATACCAGGATAATGATATCGCTTTTGTAAACATCCACGCCTTTGTAAATAAGAAAAGCAACAGCTGCGGTTAACGCAATGATCTTAGGTATTTTAGACTCCATCCTGATGAACAGGAAACAAAGCAGTACAAATGCACCGATAGCAATAATCGGATCCGGCCGTGTATGTAATGTAAATACAGCAAAAAAGGTCAGTAAGATGAAACGTTGTACCAAACTACCCCAAACCACCTTTTTACTATGCAGCGCTAACGGAATAGCAGCACCCATACTGAAAAGGAAGAAAGGAAACACCAGGTCCACCCAGGTGATACCGGGCAATTCAGGATTGAACTGATGCCCTGGTGGCGGCGTTTGCGCATGATACATCCACTCCGGCAAAATACCGAATGCGATGCTGCTGGACAGGACCATGGCCAGTATAGCAAAACCGCGGAGTGCATCAAGACTATTGCTTCGTTTCATGTGATTTGGATTCATAGTAAGCTGCCGGCTTTCACCGGCAGCTTATGCTTCATTGTCCATTCTGTGATTCGTAACTATTTTTTCAATCCATTCCTGACAGCTTCCCACAACGGTTGTTTCAACCTGTTGTATTGCGGTGCGTAAATATGTACCACGTCAAACAACATTATACCGCCACTGGCTTTTCCTAAAATGTATCTGATCGTTTTAGAGATATCTGCCTGCGATGCCCAATCCACATTCCCCATATCAATACTGCCATACAAAGGCATTTTATTACGGGTGATATACATGCCTCCTATCAGAGAACCTTCCACACTCCACCAATGATATTTCAAACTTGCGGTTGCAGGGTTATCTGCCAGCTTCAGCTGTGTGAAATAGTTACCTGTCATCAACATGTCCAGCTGTTCAGCATAACCGGTTTCTCCGTATTTAGGATAAGCCCAGTCGAACCGCAGCTCCTGATCGTTGAAGGGATCGTAGTCTTTACTCGCCCAGTTTACACCTACCTGGTAATAAGTAGTGTACCATGCACCCACATAAGTACCAAACTTCATATCCGGTTTCGCAGTTTTTACCGCCTGCCTTGCTTTGATAAAGAATTGCTGGATGGTGTGGCAACGGTACATCAACCATTTATTATAATACTTACCGGTAGTGGCTGGTAATGTTTGGCCGGCATTATTTCTCCAGGTAGCCACAATGTCCGTAGGGAACTTCATGTTCTTGGCATCATTATCCTGGTAGTTTGTTTCCAGGTATTTGATGAATTCTGTTTTGGAGAAATCAGAGAAGTCTGCATCAATGTCCGTGTAGCGGCAATAATCCAGGATCAGGCCATCAAAAGTGTATTTGGTAGCGATCTCTTTAATGATATTGAGTGCGCGGGTCTGTACTTCAGGTTGAGCAGGATTCACAAATGCGTTTCTGCCTGTTGAAGTAACAGGTACCCGTTTACCGGTTACATCACATACGATGGCTTCATATTTACTTCTGAAGCTCGCATCGTCATACACTGTTCCGATGCTGCGGGATTCATCTCCTTCTACAAAGGTGACGATGGAAGCATACACTTTAAAGTTACGCTTGCGCGCTTCCTGGATCATGTAACCCACGTAATCTACACCGGCAGTAATGGATTTACCATCCTGCGTGGTCACTTGTTTGGTGTAGGCGCTGGGATACATGGTGTAACCACTGCTGCCTTTCACATCTATCACCAGTCCGTTCACACCTACTTGTTGCAGGGTATCCAGAACAGTTTTGATGTTTGCCGTATCATTGAGGCGGCCGTACGTTCCAAATACATTGGAGCGTGCGTCTACCCAGGCAATTACATCTCCTTTTGGTGTGATAACAGTATCACCACCTCCCGGAGGAGGTGGTGCTGTTTCCGTATTTTTCTTACAGGCTACTGCGGATATCATGATGATCACCAGCAGCGCACTTATAGATCTTTTCATAATTTTGATTATTACTTAGCGTAAGTAGTGAACTCATGTGCCACAATGCCCCCATTGGTGAGCAAAGTGTACACCTGCATCCTTTCTTTATTCTGAGAGAAGGCCACACAGATATCTGCCGTACCGTTACCATTCAGTGTACCGTTCTGCTCAGCAGAAGTGAATACATTGAAAGTGGAGTAATTAGGATCTGTGGAAGAAGTATTTAACCTGGAAGTGTTTGTTACATCAAACAGGCAGGTATGGATCCTGTTCAGGTCGTAAGTGGACACATATTTCACAATAGCGAGATAGTTGGCATTGTTGAAACGGGTGTAAGCAGTAGGCATGTGGAAGATACCAAAGTTACCCACCTCATTGGCAAATGCTACTGATCTTGCATTTGTAGCGCCGTTCACAAATGCTATATCCTGCTGGTAGTTGATGAAGTAATCAGCATTGGCACCTGCGGAAACAGGCTGTGCTTCTGCATAAAAACCAAAGTTGGCAGCACCGTTAGCAAGACCGGGGTAAACGATCGTTTCAGGTGTTTGACTAACTACTACTCCATTCTGTACCCTCCATCTGAAGATAACATTAGATTGCCCGGCAGGTGCCATGATCACTGCATTACCATCCAGGTTACCATAAATGTTCACCCTGCGGCCTACACCACCATCCAGCGGAATAGTAGCGGGATTATTGTTGGTCCAGTCGATCAGTTTTACAGGTGCGCCATCCAGTGCGTTCTTATACTTGTACAACATAAACTTCGCATTCTTAGGTGCCCAGGATGCAGCCAGCAGATTACCTACTGTATCTTCCACCATCTGGAAAGATAATTGTGCACCGAAGGGATTGTACATCTCCTGTACATAAGCAGCCGTGAAACGGTTATACACACTGAATTTGGAAGGGTTTGTCCTTCTTACCAGGATCAGGTGATCACCACTTACAGCAATACCTACTTCATTATTGGCCGTGAAACCAAGATCGGAACCTGATTTAACCCACAGCTGGCGATTGATGCCAATACCATAAGCCAGTTTAATAGGCTCTGCAACTTTCAGGGTATAGGTTTTGGAAACACCATCTGTTCCTGTTATTACAAAAGGAAGTGGTTGCGACAGGTCTACTGCACCATCAATTGCAATGGAAGCCGTAGAATGTTTATTGATCTCGTAAGTGATCTTTGCATTGTTCATGGCTGTGCCGGGTAATAGATAGAACAGCACTTCACCGCTCGGTTGCAGCACACCATCTATCTCCTGCGTTGCACCGGCCCCATCTGTAAATTTCACTTTCACATTAGCTAAGGAAACATTGCCCACCTTCTTTGACATCACCACGTATTTCTTCACCTCGCCAGTACCGGAAACAACGGAAAAAGTGTACGGTTTAGAGAGATCGGTAAATACACCAAATGCTGGTGTGATATAGGCATCAGAAGGAATAGATCCACGGAGGAAGATCTTTGTCAGATCCGTTTCATCATCAGAATATTCCGGGAAAAAATACGGAATATCAAAATAGATGGTATCGTTGCTGTAGCGGGGATTGAATAAACGATCCCGGCCGTTGCCATCTTTGGAGGCATAAATATCGGTGAGGACATTTGCCGGATTACGTTGGATCTCATCCGCTTTACGGCAGGCAGTAAATAAACTGCCGGTGGCTATGGTGAATATAATAAATGAACTGATACGTTTCATAGTTTGCTTTTTTGTGTGAACAGGTGAAAGACCTTACCAACCCTTGATTTGTGACATGGCGCCATTACGTTGGATCTCATCTACCGGAATAGGGATGTAATACAACTTGGTAGTGAACTGGCGATTGGTATTATCTACCGGTACCACTTCATATTTCCAGCCTGCGCCCTGCGGTGTGATCTTATGACCGGTAAATTTCATACCGTTCAATACGATGTGCGCTTTGCGCCAGCGGCGGAGGTCCCAATAACGGTGGCCTTCAAAAGCCAGTTCCACTTTACGCTCATGTTCAATAGCTGTCATGAATTGCGCAGCATCCCCTGCAGTGGTGTTAGGTAATAAACGTTTGTTCCTGAGTGCATTCAGTGCATCGGCAGCACCACCCAGATCATTCAGCTTTGTTCTGGCTTCAGCCGCAATCAGCAATACCTCTGCATAACGCATTTCAATAGAGCTTTGCGTACTCTTGTTCATCACAAAATTGAGATTGGAGGAATCCAGCATCTTCTTGATATAATAGCCGGTAATTGTTCTTTTAGGGTCAGGTGTAAGGGAAAAGTCCATAAAATTATCTACACCGCTGCCTGCCTGTGAATTGATGTTCCTGCTCTTCCAGGGAGCGCCATTGTATAAAATGGTCGTATAAAATCTTGGCTCACGGTCAACGTAAGGGTTCGCCGCCTGTGTGGCATTGCTCCACGAGAATTTGGAACCATCTTTCATTTCGAATTCATTCACCAGTTCTGCTGTAGGTACACCGTATAGCAGCCCCTGACCAGGAATATCACCGGCAGGTGCAAAACCAAGATCAAACTGATGGGTGAATTGTGGTGCGATATAATCCAGCTTGAAGATGGCTTCTTTGGTATCCTTTCTCAGGAACAGGGAAGCAAAGTTGGGCTCCAGCGCATAAACACCCTGGTCTGCCAGTTTGATCACTTCCGTTGCTGCATCTGCTGCATTTTTGTAATAAGCAGGAGCATTGGCAGCCGGCACACCGGTTAAAGGATCATCGTTATATAATTTCTTATCGTATTCAGCAATAGAAGCTGCATACAACCATGTACGTGCCAGCATGCCATAAGCAGCGCCCTTTGTAGCGCGGCCGGAACGGGCGGCAGGTTGTGTAACAGGTAATTTTTCTGCGGCATAAGCAAAATCTGCTGCAATGTATTTCCAGCATTCGTCTTCACTGGAACGTGCATTGTTCTTATCGGAATATCCTTCCAGTGCAGGCATCAATACTACACTGCCATGTAACTTCACAAGCCAGAAATATACATACCCACGGATGAAACGCGCTTCTGCTTCATACTGTTCTTTTTCTGCTTCACTTACTTTTGCATATTTGGCTAAACCGTACAGGAACTCATTGAGCCTGCGGATACGGCCATAACCAGTATTCCAATAGTTCAGCTGAGGACCGGCAGCATCTACACGGCTGGCATCCATGGCCAGGATGTTCACCGTTCCGTTCCCGGACGTAGTGGAAGTATATTTCATCACATCAGTGAGCGCATCTGTAGCATTACTATACCCAATAGGGAACTGACCGAACTGGAATGTATTAAACTCGGAGTACATACCGCTGATGTACAACTCCATATTCGCCGGATTCTTGTAGATGGCCTCTTCTGTGTATTTAGTGGTAGGTGGTATATCGATCTTACAGCCATGTGCCAGTACCACAATACCTGCCAGTAAGAACGATCTTTTTATTGTTGAAAATATTATACTCATCGCTGTACTTTTTAGAATGAAAGGTTTACACCTGCTGATAAAATGCGTTGTTGCGGATAGAAACCATTATTAACGTTCGGCATTTCCGGATCCAGGTATTTCAACTTGTCGAATGTGAACAGGTTAAAGCCGGAAACATATACCCGGAACTGCTGGATCTTCGCTTGTTTCATCCAGCTTGCCGGAATGGTATATCCCAGCTGCATGGATTTCACACGCAGGTAACCACCATCACGTACCCAGCCTGAATTGATATGTGCATTATGTGCTGTAAGCGCTGCTTTGTATGAAGTTAAACGCGGGAATTCTGCATTTGGATTATCAGGCGTCCAGGCACCTTCCACAAGGAAGTAAGGAGAGTTGCCATATCCATAGAAACTTTTTGTGAAAGGTGTATTATCATCAACACCACTTGTTCCGCTGGAACCTTCGTAGGTACCTGCCAGATTCACACTGCTGAGTGCAGCGCCTTGTAACAAGGCAGTAAGATCAAAACCGCCGTATTTCAGGTAGATGTTCAAAC
Source organism: Chitinophaga sp. SYP-B3965 (assembly GCF_009647655.1). Classification (GTDB taxonomy): domain Bacteria; phylum Bacteroidota; class Bacteroidia; order Chitinophagales; family Chitinophagaceae; genus Chitinophaga. The sequence continues at coordinate 3,359,675 of NZ_WJFD01000001.1, forward strand.
CATACATGATCTCCGGCAGATTGCTGCGGCCAATCACCACGAAATCATCTGTACGGGTAATGCGGCCATCGCCATTGATATCTTTATATCTGAAGAAACCAGGGGCCACCACACCAGCACTGGGCGAAGGAGCATTCGCTGCTTCTTCCCATGTCTGATACATACCATCTGCTTCAAATCCAAATTTAGTACCCAGTGGTCTGCCAACCTGGCGCATCCACTCTGGTGTATTAGGCACTTCATCCTTACGGATGATCTTATTCCTTGCCCAGTTAAAGTTACCGGTAAGGCCATATTCCAGTTTACCTATTTTGTTATTATAACGGATCTGCAAGTCAACACCACGGTTATCCATGATACCGGAGTTTACGTTGGCAGGATAATATCCACCGATAGTGGATGGAAATAAACCACCCTGCGATGCCAGGATATTTGTGGTTAACTTATAGAAATATTCAAGATCAAACCCAAGTTTACCATCCAGGAAAATAGACTCAAAACCTACGTTGGTTACTTTTGCTGTTTCCCAGGTGAGTATAGGATTAGGAGGCGCACTAGTATAAATAGCAGCTGTTGGTTTTCCACCTAATACGATCACCGGATCTGTGGTCAACTGATAAGTTTGTAAATATTCAAAAGACCCCGCCCTTTCATTTCCTAAACGGCCGACAGAGGCTTTCAGTTTCAGGAAATCTACCACACTTTTCGCCTTTTCAAAGAATGGTTCCTTGCTCACGATCCAGCCCACGGCTGCCGCAGGAAAATAATCCCAGCGGTAATCCGGATGGAAGTTGATGGATGCATCATAACGGGTAGCAAGTTCTACCAGGTATTTCCCTTTATAAGCATAATTGATCCTGGCAACATACCCCGCGCGTGAATCCAGATTGCTGCTACCGGTTGGTGCAATTACATCCAATGCACCCTGCCCGCCGTAATTGATCTCATGAATATCCGTTAACGGAAAATTACTGGCACCTGCAGAGAACAAGTTGTTCCTGCCCTGACCAAATTCATACAAGGCCAGCGCACTTACTTCATGGTCGCCAAATGTTTGGTTATACGTGATGCTTGGCTGGAATGTTTTTCTGAAACTCTGCACGTAAGACTGGCGCAAGGTAGTTCTTGTGATCCCCGGCAAAGAGTTTATCGGAGTAAAGTCACCCGTGGTTTGATCCCTGTTGCGCCCCATCAATGTATAAGGGGTGAGCCAGCTTTTATTTTCCGTGCTGGTTTTATCATAAGCTGCCAGCACCTTTGCTTCCAGACCTTTCACCCAGGGTATTTTAGCCCGGAAGGTGATATTACCCTGGAATATATTGGATTGCCCGTTCTGATAACCAGATTGTTGTACAGATGCAATGGGATTCACCCATCCTGCATTACTGTTATAACCAACCGGTAAACCATTTGGCGCATATTCCGGCATGTTGGGAAGCATCCGCACCGCCTGGTAGAATGGATTCAGGTAAGCATCATTATCCGGAGAGAGACCAGGTGTGCGTGTATTTGTCTGACGAACACCCAGGTCCATCGACACAGAGAAGATATCACTCAATTCTGCATCAATATTGGAACGAACATTATAACGTTTGAAACCGGTGTTTTCCACCACGCCGTTCTGGTCCAGGAAACCTGCACTGGTGAAATATTTCACCTTATCTGTACCACCTCTTACTGTAATATTGTGCTGATGTGAAATAGCTTCATTGCCCACCAGTTTTCCTACCCAGTCCGTATTACCTAATAAAGGATTCGTATTGGTACCATTACGCACTGCATCAATTTGTTCCTGTGAATACACAAAAGGAACAGGACCAGCACCAATGTTCTCCTGGTAATCGCTATCCATCTCTATACCCTTATTATACCAGGTCATGTAGTCCGGGCCATTCAGGAATTTAGGGAAACGCGTATTGGAAGTTACCTGTATACCACCATCATAACTGATCTGCGGTTTTCCGGATTTACCACGTTTAGTAGTAACGAGGATAATACCGTTGGCAGCCTGCAAACCATATACCGCTGTAGATACCGCATCTTTCAAAAGTGTAATGGACTCTACTTCATTCGGGTCCAGCGAGCTAAAAGAACTACGTGGCACTCCATCGATGATCACCAATGGACTTTGATTACCGTTATAAGTAGCTACACCACGGATGCGCAAAGTAGCTTCATCATTACCCGGGCGGCCGGACTGCTGCAATGCAGTAAGACCAGGTAAACGACCTGCCAATGCATTCGAAAGGTTCATGGTAGGCGCTTGTTTCAACTGATCGCCACTGATCTGCACAGCAGAACCAATTACATTTTGTCTTTTTTGCCTGCCATAACCTACTACGATCACTTCATTCAAACCACTGGCAGATTCTGCGAGTGTAATCTTAAGATCACCAGCAGCTGCAGTGGAAATTTCTTTTGTCTGATAGCCGATAAAGCTAAATACTAACGTGGCAGATGCCGTTTTCAACGGTAAAGAGAATTTACCTGTAACATCTGTTTTGGTGCCGAGAGAAGTACCTTTGATCTGCACAGTAACACCCGGTAAAAAGCCTCCTTTTTCATCCGTCACCGTTCCGCTAACATTGCCCGTCTGCGCGTAGGTGTGGATGGATGGCGCTATCAGGATAGCGAGGCATAGCAGCCATCTGACCATTCTTCTTTTGGTAGATAAAACCTCCATAAAAATCATTGATTAGGTGAGTAGGAATTAATTTAGTTGTCCGCTAAAGTCCACGCCCTTTTGGAATGGCTTCAAATAATAGTCTATTAATACAGCTGTAGTGCTTCTGTTTAGTTCCAGTGTGGCTGCAGGTTTGCCGGCGATAGCCAGTTTGCTCCAATCTGCTTCCACCTGTTGCAGTGTTACCTTCGTACCTGCTTTCTCCAATAATTCCAGCAGGAACTGCAGTGTTAAAGGATCGCCGGATGCGCCCCAGTAATTGAGCAGGGAAGGATAATAGGGGCGAAGGCCCTCTGCGAGTTCATAACGGGAAATGATCTTCTCCGGGTAGAACCATGTTTGATTCGCCCATTGAAAAGGCACACCTGTTCCTTTAAGGATACCGGTAGCGCCTATACGTTGGATAGCTGCAAAATGTGCGCTTTCTGCAGGCACATCAATAAAGGGCATGATGTAAGCCTTTGCATCCAGCAAGGCCTGCTGTACTGCTCTGATATTTACTTCACGTGGCTGGATGTTCTTTTGCAGGGAAAGCGCCGCCAGTGCTCCTGCTGCCTGGCCAATACCCAATACCACAGGCTGTAAACGGGTAGCGCCGTTCACGATATTGGTAACGCTGATGCTTTTTTCTGCTACGATCAATCCATCTACTCCTTTCGGTATAAGGCTTCCTAACGGAACATTGTAAGAAGGCACACGGATCTTTACGAAATCGATCTTAGGTGCCGCCTGGTTTTTATCGTGGTGATGATCTATTGTGTAATCGCCTACAGCCACGCCCGTACGATACAACGTTTTATCATAAGGCCGGGATACTTCATTCACTGTTAACACAGCCTCTCCTTTTACACGGCGGGATTCGCGGTGATAAGGGATCATCGGTAATTTATCAGTGGTGGGAAATTCATCGTCCGCAATACCAAGGTGTTTGTAACCGAGCGCAGTCTGCAGGTAATAGATAAAGCGCAAACTATGCAGCTTGGCGGCTTTCAGGGCTTGTTCCCTTTCGGTAGGTGTATTCTCAATAATATTGAGATAAAAATCGTTGCCGGATTTCGGCCAGTTGATCATGTATTTATTATTCGGCAAACGGCCGTACTGCATCATGTGGTTGCAGTTATTATCAGGAGAATCAAAAGAAGCAGGATCAGAAACATCGCAGCTCTTTGCAAACTCCGCCGCATTATATCCTTCCGGTTTGGTGATGGTTTTGTTGGCGCCTTTTCCGTAATCTTTCAGCACTACCACATACGTAAGGTCCTGGATAATATCGTTGGCTTTTTCAGGCGCCTGTAATTCTCCTGTTTCCTCCCGGCTATCCATCCCGATATCATACTTTGCACCGGCAGCCGCCATCACGTCTCCCAGTTCAGTGGCATCTATCACCAGTTTTGCTTCAATGGTGCTGGTCTTTTTTCCCTGTAAGATGGTTACTTCCCAACGGTCGTTCACCTTGCGGATGGATTGCCATTTTGTTTGGTAAACAACTTTTAATTTGGGCTCCGCAGTTACCATCTTCTTTAATATATCATTCCCCACATGCGGTTCAAACAAACAATTACTCACCCAACCGGTGAATACTTCTTTTGGACCACCATAATATGTATACAGATGAGAACGGAACTCGCCCCATAAACCAGAAGGCATCCTGTGATTGCCATCAATAGCAGATACCCCTGCGGAAGTAAGCATGCCGCCCAGCCAGGTAGTTTCTTCTATGATCAGTGTATTTGTACCCAAACGTGCAGCCTGAATACCTGCCATGGTGCCACTTGCACCACCGCCGATCACAAGCAGATCAGTTTTCGTTTGTGCGTTCGCAGTAGTGCAAACGAAACCGAATACCAGTATTAATAACTGAGTACAATTGCGCATCCTTCTAGTCAATTTGTGTTGTTAAAGTCCCTCTGTTCTGGTTGGTGTCTAAATATTTAAAATGATTCCTCTAAATAAGAATAAATTTTATTAAAAGACAAGTACTTTTTAATATTATTTTATAACTATAGTATTATTAACCTCTAAAATGAGGAAAGTAAGGCTTAAAAGGAAAAATAGTATCACCGATTCCAGGGTCATAGGAGAAAAAGAAGGAATTATCCCTAAAAAGCCCAGATTATCAAGATTTGTTTTTAATTTTTTTTAAAAAGAATATCTTTGCGTAGATTGTACATTTATAAGATGTGGCAAATGCTGTAAAACTTTTTAAATAAACCTATCCCCACACACTCACATGAGTCAAACATTCTTTGAAGAATTAAATAATGAAACCCTGGGCGGTGTTGCGTATAAGAACCTGAGCCTGAAGAAGAAGATGATCGCCTATTTTGCCAATATTAATAATGCGACCATTGCAGACCTGGCCAAGGAATTGAATGCCAGCACACCTAAAGTAACAAACCTGTTAAACGAACTGCTCCAGGAAGGCCTGGTGCACGACTACGGAAAAGTGGATAGCACAGGTGGCAGAAGACCTAACTTATATGGTATGGCGCCGGACGCCGGTTTCTTTATTGGCGTGGAAGTAAAACGTTATCATATTAACCTGGGCCTGCTGGATTTCAAAAAGAACCTCGTGAAGTTTGTGGAGAAGATCCCTTACGATCTGCAAAACACCGCCGCTTCCTTAGACGACCTTTGCAAGATCATAGTAAAGTTCATTGATGAACTACCCGTTGGCCGGGAAAAGATCCTGGGCGCCGGCGTGAACCTCTCCGGCCGTATTAATTATGCTACCGGTTACAGCTACAGCTTTTTTCATTTCGACGAAGAACCGCTGAGCAAGGTGATAGAAGCCCGCATTGGTATCAGGACTTTCCTCGAGAATGATTCCCGCGCCATGGCCTATGGGGAATTCAGCAGTGGTACTGTGAACAACGAAAAGAACGTACTGTTCGTGAACCTGGACCATGGTATTGGTTTGGGGATCCTCATCAACGGGCAGTTATATTATGGTAAATCCGGTTTTGCCGGGGAGTTTGGGCACATCCCTTTCTTTAATAATGAACTCATCTGCCATTGCGGTAAAAAAGGATGCCTGGAAACAGAAGCCTCCGGAGCCGCACTGGTCCGCAAATTCCAGGAGAAACTAAAGGAAGGTTTTTCTACCGTGGTGATGCGCAAACACAAACAACCGGAACAGATCACTTTAACAGACATCATCCAGGCCGCCAATAACGACGATATGCTGGCCATTGAACTCGTAGCGGAGATCGGCGAAAAGTTAGGCAAAGGCATTGCCATGCTCATCAATCTCTTTAACCCGGAACTGGTGATCCTCGGCGGCAGCCTCTCCACCACAGGAGATTACATCCGCCTGCCGATCAAGAGCGCCATCAATAAATTCTCCCTCAGCCTGGTGAATAATGATACCCACCTGATCCTTTCCCGCCTCGGCGAAAAAGCAGGGATCATTGGCGCCTGCCTGCTGGTGAGAAATAAATTGTTATCGCTGGCATAAATAATTTGGCCGGTTAGAGCAGGGCGTGTACATTTAATTCCCAATTTAACTGGCTATCTATGACAACGGAACAAAGGACCATGCAGTATTATGTGCTGGACGTATTCACCCATGAAAGGTTTAAAGGCAACCAGCTGGCCGTAGTGGTGATCAACAAAGACCTTGATCTCAAACTCTATCATGATATCTCCCGCGAATTTAATTATTCAGAGACCTCATTCATTCACTATTCCAAAGAAGAAAAAGCATTAAAGGTCCGCTCCTTCACCGCCAGCGGCATTGAGATAAATGGTGCAGGGCATAATCTCCTCGGCGCTATCTGCCTCGCAGAGCTGAAGGACATGAACATTTTCCGCCACCAGGAAAAGCCTTTTGTGATCATGAAAAAGGAACGCATCCCTATTTCAATTGAAAACAACGGTAACGATCTTCCCTATATAGGCATGTTACAAAAACCAGCTACCACCGGCAACACGGTTCCCATAGAAGATATGGCAGCAGCACTTTCTCTCCAGCCGGAAGATCTCGCTGTGCGCGACTGGCAGCCTACGGTTGTTAAAACGGAAGTGGGGCATCTGATGGTACCCATTAAAAATATGGAAGCCCTCAACCGGGCTGTATCTGTAAAAAACAGCCTGAAGAACCTCGCCACCGGTTATGGTTTTGAAGGTTGTTATTGCTTCACTATAACGGACAAGGATACCCCACAGATCGCGCAGGCACGTTTCTTCAATCCCAGCATCGGTATTGATGAAGATGCTGCTACCGGCAGCGCTGCCGGGCCTCTTGGCGGATTCCTCTTTCATAAGGGATACATCCATCAGAACACAGACTACAGCATCCTGCAAGGCGTTAAAATGAATCAGCCCTCTGTGCTGCGTTTCCGCGTAACTCCTGAAGGCATCTGGCTCAGTGGTACATCTATCATTGTGATGGAGGGAATATTGTATATTTAAGGTATGACGCCTTCCTTCTTACAAGTACTGCTGTCGCTCGCAGCAGGTATCGGATTGATCGTACTATTAACGGTAAAGTTCCGTGTACATGCTTTCTTCGCCTTATTCCTCGCCTGTTTTGTGGTGGGATTAGGTGTGCAGTTATCTGTTGCTGAAATTGTAACAGCCATGAAAGAAGGCTTCGGGCACATCCTGAAGAACCTTGGTTTTGTGATCATGCTGGGTACCATGCTGGGCGTGGTATTGGAGCATACCGGCAGTACACGCGTAATGGCAGCATTCATCTTAAAGTTAGTAGGAGAAAAGAATGCAGCTGCCGCGATGGGCATCACCGGTTTCATTGTTGGCCTTCCCATCTTTTGTGATTCAGGATATATTGTATTAAGTGGATTGAATAAGTCTGTAGCGAGAAGAAGTGGCATCTCCATTCTCGTGATGTCTGTTTCACTGGCATCCGGATTGTACGCGGTGCATTGTTTAATTCCTCCGCATCCCGGCGCTACAGCTGCTGCGGGCATCATAGGAGCAGATATCGGAAAGCTCATCCTGATGGGTATCCTGGTGGCCATTCCTGCTGCTGTTGTGGGTTGCTGGTGGGCTTCTTACATGGGTAAAAAGATCCCCGTAACAGATGTGGAAGAAGAAGAAGAAACACAGACACTCCCAAATATTCCTGTTTGGAAAGCATTCCTCCCCATTATCATTCCTATTATTTTAATTGGTATCGGTGCATTCAGTGATCTGCAAAAAGGCGCCACCATCCTGCATGTTCTTGGAGATCCGGTAATAGCATTGTTCATTGGTGTGATCCTGGCTTTCTTTACCAGCACCAGCTGGCACCGGGATGCTGTGAGTAATCTCATGCAGGAAGCCGCCGAAAAAGCTGGCAGTATATTAGTGATAATTGGTGCCGGCGGGGCTTTTGGCGCAGTACTCGCTACCACTAAACTCGGCGATCATTTTAATAACTCTTTGTCACTGGGTAACCTGGGTATCATCTTCCCCTTCTTACTGGCGTTCTTATTAAAAACAGCACAGGGCTCTTCTACGGTGGCTATCATCACAGCTGCTTCTATCATTCATCCTTTATTACCTGCACTGGGGCTGGATAGTGATATGGGCAAACTGCTCTGCATGCTGGCTTTGGGAGGCGGGTCTATGATGATCTCTCATGCCAATGATGCTTACTTCTGGGTGATCAGCAAATTCTCCGGACTGGAAATGAAACCCATGCTGAAGGTATATTCCGTAGCTACTTTATTGATGGGTCTAACAACATTAGTGATCGTATATATCTTATCGTTAGTGTTACTATAAAAAAAGGCCGCTTGATGAAGCGGCCTTTTTAGAACTATTCTTTGTAGATCAAGATCTCAATCTTACCATCTTTCGTAACAGCGCCCCGATACATCCCTTCTGTATTGAAAGGCATGGCCATGTTGCCATCTTTATCCAGCGCAATCAATCCACCATCACCACCCAGGTCACCTACTTTTTTGATCACTGTTTTACCAGCTACCTGTACGCTCAATCCCTTGTATTCCATGAGTGCGGAAAGATCATGTGCCACTACACTGCGGATATAGAATTCACCCCATCCTGTGCAGGATATAGCTACCGTTTTATTGTTAGCATAAGTACCTGCGCCAATGATAGGTGCATCACCCACACGGCCGTATTTTTTATTGGTCATGCCACCGGTAGAAGTCCCTGCGGCCAGGTTGCCATGTTTATCCAACGCCACACAGCCGACTGTACCGAACTTATTATCCCGGTTGATCGTACCTGCTTTTTGTGGCGTCAGAAAACTATGGTCCAGCTTTGCTTTAATAGAATCTTCCTTCAATGCATTTTGTAATCCCTGCCAGCGTTCTTCTGTTCTGAAATAAGAAGTGTCTACTATTTCAACACCTACTTCTGCAGCAAACTGTTCTGCTCCACTGCCTACCATCATCACATGTTCAGACTTTTCCATCACTGCCCTTGCAAGGCTGATAGGATTTTTGATGGTACGCACTCCTGCTACCGCACCGGCTGACAATGTTTTACCATCCATGATAGCGGCATCCAGTTCATTGCGGCCGTCATGTGTAAATACCGCACCTTTACCCGCATTGAACAAAGGATTATCTTCCAGTATATGGATAGTGGCTTCCACCGCATCCAGACTGGTACCGCCTGATTGCAGAACGGAATAACCTTTCTTCAGCGCTTCTTCCAGACCAGCTTTGTAGCGGGCTTCCTTTTCAGGTGTCATGTTCTTTTTGAGAATGGTACCGGCGCCACCATGGATCACCAATACATAGTTCCCGATGTTCCGTTGTTGTGCATTTTTGCAGGCTCCCATCAGAAGTGGAAGCAGCAAAAAGAGAAGTAGTTTTCTCATAAAACAGGAATAGATTTTATTGTAACTTTTCTTTTAACAGTCCGTTTTCTACCCACCAAAAGTACCACTTTCCTCCTTTCGCTTTGTTAGCAGAAAAATCCGCTACAGAGAAGTGACCATTTCCTTGTGGAGCACCTTGTAACTCATACACTTTCACTGCCTTTTCATTGGCTTTCCATTGTACTGGTTTACCGGGGGCACATAATTCAGGTGGTTCTTTAGTCAGGAGGAAATACGCTTTACCTTCTCCATACACCTGTGCCTGTCCGTTCTCATCAATGCAAACCGCTGTTCTTTCGTCCGGTGCAATACCTTTCGGGAAGATCTTCCAGTCTGTGATGATGCGTGCCATAAAGGCCATATGCCTTCCCTGGCGTTTCCTGGCTACATAGTGCTGATCGCTGATCACGTTCGTTAAGAAAGGCGGACGCAGCAGGTCGTTGTTATATAATGTTACTAATGTATCATATGGATTCATCAATGCAGCTGCGGTAGCGCTGCCGGTTTCTCCGCTGTAATAAAGTCCTGTGAGGATAGCACAGCCTGCGCTGGTTCCGCCTACCGGTACTTTCTTTACATTCAGCAGGTAATTGATGGCATCGGCCGTTTTGGTGCCGCGCCAGAAGTTCATGTAGTTGGATTGATCTCCGCCTGCAATGAAAAGCATCTCTGCATTCCTGAGCACTCTTTCCACTTCAGGGTTATTGGCCACCTCGCGGGAGTTGATCAATAATGTTTCCACAGAAGCTACTTTACCTAAACTATCAATGGTGCTGTTATATAAATAATTACTGGATGCGCGGATCACTACTACATTGCCACCACCGCTCTTTTTGATCATCCATTGAAAAGCACCGGGCACATCTCCGCCACCGCCTACCAGGGCTACGCCGCCACTGGTTTTTGTTTTAACGTCTGTTGTATCTCCGGTGAATCCTAACGATGCCACCCTTTGTGCCTGTGCATATACTGATATGCATAACAGGCACCCGATCATATATCTTTTCATACTTAGTATCCCGGATTTGGTTTCATATTTGGATTAGCCCTTAACTCACTGTTAGGAATAGGGTACACATACTGTGCATCTGTAGGTTTCAGTAATACCGCTCCTAATGCATTCACCGCATCTTCCGGGTTGCGGGAGATGTACAGGTTGCGCCTGCGCAGGTCAAAGTGACGATGCCCTTCAAAAGCGAGTTCCTTAAAACGTTCCGTCATGATGTTATCGATCATGATATCCTTATCCACGATGTTTACTGGTACATAACCTGTAATACGGGCCGCACGTAATTCATTCAGATCATCTCCTGCTTTAGGAAGATTATTCTTTTCTGCATACGCTTCTGCACGGATCAGGTACATCTCTCCTGTTCTGAGTAATTTAACGTCCGTAAGATTAGAGCCATCTCCTTTGATGTATTTCACCACTACGTTCGGCACTTTACCAGTTCCCTGGCGGCCCGGCTCGATCATGATATAAGAACCGAAACGAACATCATTTACTTTATCGAACAGGTTGGTGAGTTTGTAAGAAGCAGCGTAGTAGATCCTTGATCCTGCAGGATCATCCAGGAATCCTTGTTGTGTATATAAGTTACCAATGATCTCATCTCCTTCTACCCTTTTCAGTTTCCAGATCACTTCTGCATTGGAACCATCTTTCCAGATCTGCGGGAAAGCAGTTTTAGAAGCTAATGGCATAGCATTAATGGCCTCCGTGGCATAAGTGATGGCATTATCCCAGTTCTTTTCGTACAGGGCAACACGTGCCTGCAAAGCAGAAACAGCAGGTAATGTAATACGGATCCTGTCATCAAACCCTGCCGGTATGAGGGCCTTGGCAGCAGTAAGATCTGTATTGATCCTTGCCATGGTTTGTGCAAAGGTGAGGCGCGCGGGTTTGCCGTTCATGGAACTATCCATATAAGGCACACCTAAAGAATCCGCTTCATATTTGGCAGCAAAGTTCCGGATCAGTTCCAGGTGGCAATAGGCACGCATAGCCAGTAATTCACCCCTGTACTGTTTGATAGCTTCTTCCTCTGAAGGTTTCACCGGAATTTTCCAGGAAGCACTCAAAGCCCTGTTCAAACGATCTATGGCAACATAGTTATCTTTAAAAGCAGGGTGCAGAAAACTACCGTCGTACTGCCAGCGGTGTGTGGCAAAACCGGAACCAGTGCTGTTTTCTGAAGGCAGCATGTTCTCATCCGTGATGATGGAAGTATAATACATGCTGGAACGAAAATCGAGTGTGGAGTAAGCCCCCAGCAATCCTTTGTTGATATCGTCCACTTTCTGGTATGCGCCATCCGGATCAATGAAATCGGATGGGCGCAGATCTATCTGCTTATTGCAGGCAGAAGCGGCAAAGGCTATGAAAATGATATATAGAGAATATTTTCTGATGCGCATAATGAAGGATTAAAAGTTAACATTTAAACCAACCACGTAAGTCCTCGGAGCAGGATAACTGAAACGGGCATACTCGTTGCCGTTCTCAGGATCGAAACCTCTCCATTTGGTCCAGGTGAAAAGGTTTTGCCCCTGTACATAGATCTGTACACCTTTTGCAAATTTCATATTGCCCAATGCACTCTTCGGGAGGTTATACCCGATGTTCGCATTCCTTAAGCGCAGGAAAGAAGCATCCTGTATATCCCTGGAAGTGTAATTACGGGCTGCACTGATACGTGGCAGGATAGCAATGTCACCTGGTTTCTTCCAGCGGTCATATAAGAACCGGGTAGACTGGTTACTTTGCGTGAAGCTGGGATTCTCATTAAAATAATCCTCATTATTATACCGCATCACCCTGGCATTAAAGCTCAGCAAGGCATTGGCATAAAAGTTCTTCCAGGTGAGGGAAGTATTGATACCGCCTGTTATTTCAGGAATGTAAGTACCAAATTCTGCCACACTCATCGTAGCCGCATTATAGTTTGTAGTGATCACGCCATCCGCTGTATAATATTGCGGATCTCCATTTGCCGGATTCACACCTGCCCATTTAGGAGCGTAATGTGCGCCGAAAGGAAGTCCTACACGGATAATACCGGTATAACCATTTTCAAACTCATCTGCACCACCCAGGTCTAACACTTTGTTTTTGTTATAGCCCATGTTCACACCCACCGTCCAGGTAAGGTCACTCTTGCGTACAACATCTCCCTGCAGATCAATTTCCACACCCCTGTTCCGCATCTTTCCGGAACTGATCGGTAATGTTTCATCCGGTACACCTGCTGTGAAAGACAAACGCTGATCGATGAACAGGTTACTCGTGATCCTGTTGTAATATTCCATAGTAAGGCGGATACGGTTGCTTTTAGTCAGCCCGAGATCAAACCCTACGTTCAGCTCTTTTGCATATTCCCAATCGTATTCAGCGTTACCAGGTTGACTGGGCACAATAGCCGCATTGCCACCATAAGAAGCCCTGGCGAAAGTAGCCAGGTAAGCAAAATCGCTACCAAACTGACTGGCCGTAGTACCATAACTGGCCCTGAAACGCAACGAGGAAAGGAAGCTCACATCTTCCAGGAATTGTTCTCTCTTTGCTTCCCAGGCTACACCCGCAGAATAGAAACCATGCCACCTGTTAGTAGCCGGCACCATAGAAGAACCATCCCTTCTGTAACTTCCGTTGAAAGTATATTTATTGTTGTAAGTATAACGCAGCAACCCGATGTAAGAAGCGGTTGCATTCTTTGATTTACCACCGGAAAGCAATGGAGTAAAAGTTCCCGGATCACCTACACCTGCTGGTGTTTGTACGATCCTTGGATCCAAACCGTAACCGGTAAAGCCAAAGGAGTTATAATTGTTTTGCAGGAATTCAAAATACCCGGATACTTCCAGTTCATGTTTCGAATTGAAAACCGTGTTATAGGTAAGACCGGAAGTAGAGATCAGCGAAGAATTTTTCACACCGCTTTCACCATAACTACCTAACCTGCCGTTGGAAACCCTGCGGCCTGCATAAGAATCCGGATTGATCCAGTCTTCATTTACCTGGTCGCGGAAGTCGATACCCAATCTTGTTTTTGCTACCAGTCCTTTTACGATCTCATAACTGAGGGATGTGCTCACGATCAGTTTCAACTGGTTCTGTTTCCTGGAGGTGTTCAGCATCCGCTCATAAGAATCACTGCCTTCACGGATATCCAGCACAGGATAAGCAGCACCATCTCCTGTAGTTACCAGTTTTCCATCAGGCGCAAAAGGGTATTCATACGGTAACGCATAATACACGGCAGATAAAGGATTATTCGCTGCCGAAGCACCCTCCTGCTGAATGAGATTACCTTTTGAATACCCTACGTTCACGTTCAGATTGGCAGTTAATTTACCTGCCGTAAAGTCCAGATTGTTTTTTAGTGTGTATCGTTTAAGATCTGAAACCCTTACCAATCCCTGCTGATCAAAATAATTGAGGGAAGTGTAAAAGCGAATATTTTCATTACCGCCGCTGGCGCTGATTTGTTGTTCCATGTATTTGCCGTTGCGCATGAACAGGTCTCTCCAGTCTGTATCCATTTGGAGAAGACTGTCTACGATATGATCTGCTTCTGCTTGTTCAGCAGGAGACATCAGCGCATAATCAGGGTTCAGTTTTGAATACGTCCAGAACGGACCAGATGGGTCGCCAGTTTCCACACCAATGCCTTCTTCAAATTCTTTCCGCTGTGGAGAATTCATCATATCGAAACGTGGCGAAGTAAGCGTAGACACACCATATTGTGATCTGTAATCCACCGAAACTTTACCAGCCTTCCCTTTCTTGGTAGTGATCACGATCACCCCGTTAGAACCTCTTGAACCATACAATGCTTTCGCAGATGCATCTTTCAACACCGTCACGGATTCAATATCTCCCGGATTAATAGATTGAAAAGAACCCGCTTCAATGGGCACACCATCCATTACATACAACACCGAAGTATTTCCTGCAATGGTACCTACACCACGCAACGTTACTTTTGCACTGGTACCCGGCTGGCCGGACACAGCATTCACCTGTAAACCCGGAACGCGGCCCTGTAAAGCTTGTTCAAAAGTAGCAGCGGGTACATCGTTTATCTTATCACCGCCAACAGTAGTAGCAGCAGAAACTGATTTACTCCTGTTATAACCGGTGTAACCTGTTACTACTACTTCGCCCAAACCAGTAACAGAAGGTTGCAGCACTACATTGATTTCCTCCCGGTCCCCTATCGTTACCTGCTGGGCAATGAATCCCAGCAAAGTGAAATCCAGTGTTTTAGCGCCATCCGGTACCGCCAGCACAAAACGGCCATTGGCATCTGTAACAGTTCCTGTAGCGTTACCTGTAACCCGGATGGTCACACCCGGTAAGGTTTCATTGGAAGTTCCTGTTACGCGGCCTTTCACCACTTTGTCTACCGGGGCGTTCTGGTCGTTGGCCATGATCACCACCAGGTGATCTTCCTTCACCACATAACCCAATCCCAGTCCGGCAAAAGCGCGGGAAAGTACCTGCGCCAGGTTGGCATTCTGTACAGAAATGCTCACCCGCTGGTTGTCCGGCAAAGTGCCCGTGTGGTAAACAAAACGGTAATCCGTCTGTTTTTCCACTTCGTTCAATAACTGCCGGATGCTGCTTTTACGCAGGTCCAGACTGATCTTGTCTTGTCCTGCGCCGTTTACGGCATAAACCTGCAGGCCTAAAAGAAGCAGTAGCGTAATTAGTTTCATAGCTAATATTAGCGCGCGTTTAGATGGAAACGGGCATATAAAACCCGGCTCCAACACATTTTTTCTCATAACTTTGTTATGGTTTAGTGAATGAATACCCTAATTCTTTTAACTAACCGCCGGGAAGTGCGCCAACACTTCCCACTTTTTTTTATTTACTGACTTATTTACTGATAACGATCTTGTTCTGCTCCATCTGAAAACTGAATGGATAAGATAACTGTAATGCTTCCAATGCTTTGACCACTGTTTCACTTTCAAAAGTGCCGGAATAGCTGTATTGCTTTACCGCTTCGTCAGTGATAACGATCTCTATGCCATACCATTTCTGTAAACGGATAGCGATCTGCTCCAGTGATTCATCCTGGATCTTCAGCCGGCTTCTTACCCAGGCAATTTCGGTTGCTTTATGGTCCTGAGGATCAACCGCCAGGGAACGTACCTTTAATGCAGCAGTGTCTTTTGCTTTATCAGCATAGACTACGAGTTTTTGATTTGGTGTAAGGATGGTTTTGTACTCTGGTTTTGTTTTAGAGGTAACGGATACCTTTCCCCTGAACAGGGCTGTTTCCGTATAGACATTTTCCGGATAGGCACTTACGTTGAATACGGTGCCTAATACTTCTATACTAGCGTCTTTTGTGTGTACGATGAAGGGATGCGCGGGATCTGGCGTTACGTCAAAAAAGGCCTCGCCGGAGAGGGTGAGGATCCTGTTGCTTTTACCAAATCCTTCTGAGAGAGAGACGGTACTGTTATTCCTCATGGTCAGTACAGAGCCATCCTGGAGTACCAGTGTTTTCCTGGGTTCATTGCCGGACTGGATGGTTGAGGCCAGTGCGGGTGGTGTTTCTTTTTTAGTGCCGGTGTATGTCCAGATGCCCGTAATACCGAGCAATACTGCAATAGTGGCGGCGATGGAGAGGTTGCGGAGTTTTCTGCTTTTAGGCTCTTGTGCTAATACTTCTTTTAATAGTGCGGAACGGCCCATGCCATCTCTGAGCTGGGCGGTTTGCTCCTGCAGGTTGCCCTGGTTGGCATTCAGGATAGTGAAGATCTTTTTTGCTTCTGCTATGTCGGCAGTCGCTTCCGGATGCTCTGCTATCCATTTTTCCCATTCCGTTATAGCGGATGGGTCTGTGCCCAGGCAATAGCGCTGAAAGGATTCATCACAGAGGAAATCCTCTGCGGTACGGTAATTTTGGTCCATCTACATACACCTTTATATACTACAGACAGCAGAAAGGTGAGTTTTACCCAAAGAAATGTTAATTATTTTTTAAGATGGGGTGTGATGGGGAGTTTCAGGGGCTACGAGCAAGGGGGGAGTATTTTTTTATAGTAATGGCGCATAGCGCCATTGAGGGAAGTACCTCATTCAAAAGCTTGCGTAGTTAACTTACCTAAAAAATCCCCTGCTTCTTACTTAAAAAAAATCCCCCCCTTACTCGTAGCCAAGAGGATCTCATTTCAACAGCTTCCGTAGCAAATGAATCGCATTATAGATCGTATTATACACCGTTTTCACACTCTGGGAAGTATGCTCTGCTATCTGCTGATAAGAATATCCCTCAAAGAACATCAATCCTATCAGTTCCTTCTGCCGGGGGGTTAACTGCTGCATAGCATGATAGAGCTTACGTTTCAGCTCTTCATCCTGCTGCACTCGTACAATGATCTCTTCATAAGGCAACTCTGTAGCCACCTCCTGTTGAGACATCCTTTCTATAGCCGTATCAATCTTTGCATGGTATTCCAGCTGATCTATCAGCATCCTGCGAAGCGCCGTGAATAGATAAGCCCGCACATGCGTCACTTCATTCAGCCGTTGCCGTTTTTCCCATAATTGCAGGAAAAGCTGTGTCACCGTATCTTTCACCAATTCATCATTGGCTGTTACCTTCAAGCCGAACCGCACCAGGTGGAAATAGGTATTGTTATAGAGATCAAAAAAGGATTGTTTATTCCCTTTCCTGATGCCTTCCCAATAAGCGCTATTGTTTTCTTCCCCTGTCACTTTATTTTATATCTTTTATTAATTCCCGGATAGCCGCTTCCAGCTGCTGATCCTGCCCCCGGGCTACTTTGTCGAATTCATTCATCACCGTAATATCCGGCTGGGTGCTTACATTTTCAAGATATTTTCCCTGCAGGTCTTTTACGCCTACAGTAGGTACACTGAAGTGCATGGTGTTATCTACTAAAGTTTGCCCTGTCATCCAGGTACAGCTTCCCGGGACTGGCATACCTACCAGTTTACCCATTTTCAATACCTGGTAATCATGCACGAAACATTGCCCGTCGCTGTAATTCGCTTCGCAAGCCAGTACGATGGAAGGTTTCGTCCATCTGAAAGAAGGCTCGCTATTCAGCAGGAAATGATCTGTGGTGTTATCCCTTACTCTTCTGCCGCTGAGGAACATGATCAGTTCTGAAGCGAGATCCCCGCCCCTGTTGAAACGCGTATCTACAATGATACCTTTTCTGCCGGGGTATTTTCCCAACACTTCTTCATACGTATGCCGGTAAGCGTTATCATTCATTCTGTACAGATGTACATATCCCAATGTACCATTACTCTGTTTATCTACATCTGCTTCATTACGTTGTGCCCATCGTTCAATGAGCAGATCTGTTTCCGCGGCTGGTGTAATGGGTTGGATCGTGATCTGTTGCTTATCTATCGTTAGTGCTATCTTCTTACCTGCCTTGCGGTTAAGATACGCCGCGAAATCCTTATCCGGCATAATCTTTTCCCCGTCTATCGCTTCGATCACTGCGCCGGCTTTCACCAAACCTTCCAGCGGACTCCCTTTCATGATCTCTTTTATTTCCACCCCAGGGCCTTTGTACTGCTGGTTATAGAACACACCCAAAGAAGCCGTTACATCCCCATCCCTTCTGTCATAAGTAGCACCTGTATGACTTACATTCAATTCCCCCAAAAGCTCATTGAGCATTTCGGCAAAATCATAATTGTTATTGATATGAGGAAGGAATTTCTCATAGTTTACTTTGAGTGCTTCCCAGTTAACACCATGCATACCGGCCGTGTAGAAAGTTTGCTTTGTTTTATTCCAGACGTATTCAAACATCACCTTTCGCTCTTCTTTTATATTTACAGGGAAGCTGCCTTTGAATTCGATGTTTTCTTTTTTCCCTGCAACCGGGTCTACCCGTAATATTTTCCCGTCCGCCAGCATATAGATGAATTGCTTTTCCTTATCCCATTCCATCGTGGTTTCCTCTATGTTCAGCGGCAGGAGTAATTTCGTTTCTTTTGTACGAAGATTGCAGCTCCACAGGTCGTAATTCTTTCCCAGTTTGCTGAGGTAATATAACATGTCCCCGTTGCGGTTTACCAATGCACTGGCCAGCAGGGAAGGATAATTGGTGAGCCTTTCTCTCTTTGTAGTAGTGTCTTTATCAAAATATAAAGCATATACATCCTGTTGCCGTGTACTGCTATTCGCATAACTATGCAGGCCATGCCGGTCTGTGAACCATACGATCATCTTCCCTTCCAGGGCCCAATGCGGGTTGGTGTCACTGTATCCGCTTTTTGTGAGGTTGATGAGTTTGCCTTCTCCCGATGTACTGATCATGCCTACTTCATCATTGCCTGCACCCTGTTCATTAAACTTTACCAGGAGCCACTTACCATCCGGGCTCCATTCAAAATACTGATCATGGTCCCTGCGGCTGGTTAGCTGATCAGGACCAAGGATGGTGCGGAAGGTATGATTTGCTATGTTGAATATTTTCAGTGTTGTTCTGTCCTCAATAAAAGCGATCTCTTTTCCATCCGGAGAATATACCGGCTGGTAATTATCGTGTTCATTTGCTATCGTTGTTGAAGAAGAAGTGATCCTCCATTTGCCTTCCACAAAACTGGCAAACAAGAGGTCCTTCCCATCCGGAGAAAAGCTGACACTCGTGCCCCCACTTACATATGACCTGAAACTCTTACCAGTAGTACTACCCGTGAAAATATGCCCCCTGGAAATAAAAGCCAGTTCCTTACCGAAAGGGGAAATAGCCAATTCTGAAATATCTGCGATCGGTACGTTTATTTCATCCCTGTTCTTTACAGGTGCAGCAATGCGAATGTTTATTTTAACTGGTTTCTTATCCTTTTGCTGCTGATAGATATCCCCATTGTAACTGAAGCAGAGCGTGCCATTCTGCGAAATACTCAAAGAACGCAGAGGATGTTCTTTAAAGAAAGTCACCTGCTGCACATTGTTTTTCAGATCAGTTGTAAATACATTAAAGCTTCCGCTTTGCTCACTGAGATAATAGATATTTCCTTCCCCGGCCCATACAGGACTTCTGTCTTCCCCTGCAAAAGAAGTGATCTTTTTATGCGAACCCGTTTGGGTATCATACAGCCAGATGTCCCGCGCAATGGAAGATACCTGGTGTTTGCGCCAGATATTTTCACGGCCTTTTCTATCGTGATAGATGATATAACGGCCAGTGGAACTTACCTTCGCATCTTCCGCAGGAGTAGTAAGAATTTGTGTAACAGGCCCTCCCTGCATTGGCACTTCATACAATTCCTGCAAAGCATCTGAAGGAAACTGCCGGTTCTCCGGATCATCTAATCTCACCGCGCCGAAGATCACTTTATCATTCACCAGGTCATAAGGATATTCATCTGCAGAATGCCAGGTGAGCCTTTTGGCTTTACCGCCGGTAGCCGGAATAATGAAGAGATCAAAGTTGCCGAAGCTATTCCCCGCAAATACAATCGACTTACCATCCTTGCTCCATACCGGCATGCATTCATAAGTAGTATCTGAAGTGAGCTGGATAGCGGAACCTCCTGCTGTGGGGACTTTATACAGATCACCCCGCCAGGAAAAAACGATGGTTTTTCCGTCTGGTGAAATGGCAGGATAACGCAGCCATGATGGAACATCAGCGGCTGATACAATGTGGCATAACAGGATAAGACATAGTATCGGGAGGACGCGTTTCATCCGAGAAATGTACAAAAGATTTATTACCTACCGCATTTATTATTAATTTGAACGATATATGAATAGTAAAAAGCCGCACGATGGGCGTAACCTGGGAATCGTTTTCACTGTATTATCATTATTATCGATCCTTACTTATATAGGACCTGCCCTTTTTATTGTTCCGGCATTTGCTTTTAAAAATCTTGCACAACTACTAACAGGTAATGGCTTCTTTCATGTTAATCACGACAAACTGGCAACTGTTCTGTTAACTGCAACGCTTTTGATCGTAATTATTCTTTTTCTGAGGATGATTAAAAAAATGGTCATTAGAACAGGTCGGTTTGCAAGCGAATGGATCAGTCTTTTTTTTGTTATTCTTTGTTTCTTGGTACATCCCTGTGGTTACTTTATTTACTCATGGGCTACATTTACTTTCGGGCCAAAGGAAGACTTCGGACACTCTTACCTGTTAATAGAAAGTTTCCCCTACACCAGTTTTGTTTTTATACCCATCGGGTTATTATTTGACGCAGTCATCCACAAGTACACTGATCTCTTCTACCAATATAAATAACACACCAATAATATATGTTGAATATTTAATTATTAATAATTAAATACATTTATTCTATGGTTGTTTCCGTAAATTGAGGATCACCAAAATGATCTGTTTTTATGGCAAGGCAAATGGGTCCCTTTTATTTCACCGGGACTTACAACGGAATGGTCGGTTATAAAGTGGGAAATGATTATTTCTTCCGCGCCATACCCGACGAGATAACACAAACAGCCGCCACAAAGCTGGCCGCCGAAGATTTCGGCGTAGCAAGCACCTGCGGTAAACTGATCCGGCAAGCGCTGCATCAGTCAATGGACCTGAAGCAGGAACACCGCCTCACTAACCGCCTGAATAAAGTACTGGCGAAGGTGATCCGCAAAGATACAGCCCACCTGGCTGGCAGCCGATTGGTATTGCCTGAGCATTTATCGTTGCTGAAGGGCTTCGCTTTTAACAAAGAAACAAAACTGGATACTGTGCTGCTGGGCATAGAAGCAGAGATAGAGCAAACTGCATTCATCACCGTGAATATCCCCATCGTTTCCAAGATCAAACGCACCAAACGCACCACGCATGTAGAAATAAAAGCGATAGCGATCAGTGCAGATTTTGCAGGAGGCACATTCAAACAAACAACTTCCGAAGCCATTCTGATTGATGTTCACCAACCCTGGAAGCCATTGGAACTCACAATGCCCCGCCCGGGTAAAGAAACCGCACTGGTGATCTTACAGGTACGTGCGTTGGAAGAAGTGAACGGAGCAAAGAGTGTATTTGAAGACAAGAACTATTGTGCTGCAGACATCATTGCCGTACTGCCACCGATGCCAGTAATAGAAATGAGATCAAACAGCAAACCATCCCTGAAGAAGATACCCGCATTGCTTCCCACCAAACATCACTACGGGAAGACCACTATCCCTCAACTGGAATGATCCATAGTTTTAGTGGTGACAAGAAAATAAGAAAAGCCCGGCTTTCTCAGCGCAAGCTGCATCCGCCCGAAAGAGAAAAACCCCGAATCATTATAAGAACCCTCCCCAATTCCCCCAAATCACACAAAATCTACTGATACTCCGATTCCACATCGCTTCCACAACGGCTCCAAAGCCCCTCCACATCCTCTCCAACAACCATCTAAGGTTCATATAGCCATCGTGGCCTGTTTGCCTATAGTTGACCCATTGCAGTAGTTACCAAGGTCTTCTAAAAGGGGAAATAACTACCCCTTCCCTGAAAAGAAATAACTTCTCCCCCAGAAGAAAAAAAATACCGCCCTCTGTTGCGCGGCAAGCTCCCTTTTTATATCTTCAAAAAAAATCCCTTATCCTATGTTCATCATTTACGGAAAACGCAACGCCACCATCCAAAAATACGCCTATAACCAGGAAAGCTGCAAGAACTGCAAAGCTTTCGATATGCAGGTTGAAGTCTTTAAAAAATACTTCCACGTTTTTTATATCCCCTTCTTCCCTTACGGACGAAAAACAGCCACCATCACCTGCAAGAGCTGCGGCAACCTGGCTCAGGACGAATCATTACAGGAACATGCTGAAAAAACAGCCAAACCTCCTTTCTATTATTACGCAGGATTAATGATCATTGCCGCTCTGGCACTGCTCATTGTTTACGCCGTCATTGCAGGAAACAAAGCAAAAGCACAGTACGTAGCAGCACCCGCAGCAGGCGATGTTTTCACCATCAAAAAAGAAAACACTTATTATTTTATAAGGCTCACAGAAGTAAAAGGAGATTCCGTTTTTGGCTATCACAGTAACCTGGAGTACAATCGCTATGTATCAAAATTCGCTAAAGGCGATTTCTTTGTAAAAGACGATATTATATCCATCGCGAAAAAAGATCTGAAAGAAATGCTGGACAAGGATGAGATTAGGTCCGCAGAACGCTATTATTCAGATTACAAAGGCTTTGACCGGATCAAATAAATTTATTCATACCGCAAAGCCTCAATAGGATCCAGACGGGAAGCTGCCTGTGCCGGGTAATATCCAAAGAACACTCCGGTAAACGCACACACCATAAAGGACAACACAATAGAGGATTCAGATACCAGCGTTGGCCATCCCAATGTAAGCGTGATCACTTTCGCAGAAGTGATCCCCAGTATCACCCCAATGATCCCACCGGTGATACTGATAATGATCGCTTCCACCAGGAACTGCAAAAGGATATCAATCCCCCTGGCCCCGATGGACATCCGCAACCCTATCTCTTTCGTACGCTCTGTAACGGAAACGTACATGATATTCATGATCCCGATCCCTCCAATCACCAGGGAAATACCCGCAATAGCAGTAAGCAATATCGTCAGCAAACTACTCGTAGAACCGAGTGTTTTGATCAGCTCTTCCATCGTTCTCACCTGGAAATTATTCTCATCTGTTGGCCGCAGCCGATGTGTTTCCCGAAGGATGGAGATGATCTCTTCCGTAGCCTGCGCAGAAGCCCCTTCATTGATAGCAGAAGCATAAATGCTCTGAAAATAATTAGTGGCGAGAATTCTTTTTTGCACCGTGGTGTATGGCGTGAGGATGATATCGTCCTGGTCCTGCCCGAAGGAACTTTGCCCCTTTGCCGCCAGCGTACCTATCACCTGCAGGGGAATAGAATTTAACCGGATCACTTTGCCGACAGGGCTTTCCCCGCTGGGAAATAAATTATTGATCACTGTTTGTCCCAGCACACATACTTTAGCCGAAGTAGCAACATCCGCTTCAGAAAAACTCACCCCATCCTGCACCACTAATTTACGGATATCAAAATACGCAGGCCCTACTCCCTGTAAACTCGTAGGCCAGTTAAGCGCCCCAAAAATAGCCTGTCCTTTTGTAGAAGACACCGGCGATACTTCACTTACATACTCCGCATTGTTCTCTATCGCCCTTACATCTTCAATGGTGAGGCTCTGAAAACTGGCGCCTTCTATCCTCACACCACCGCTTACATTACTGCTGGGCAGGATGGTGATCATATTAGAACCCATACTGCTCAACTGCGACTGGATACTTTGCTTGGACCCTTCGCCAATAGCCACCATGGCAATCACAGCCGCCACGCCGATGATGATACCCAGCATCGTAAGGAAAGCACGCAGTTTATTACGCTGCAATGCTTTAAATGCTATCCGTATGAGGTTCATTGCATTCATGCTTAATAGTCGTCTGCCGCAGGCAAAGCAGCCAATGCTTCTTTTGCCGAACGGATGTTTTCATTGATACTGTCTTTCACCACTTTCCCATCCCGCAACATCACCGTTCTGCTGCTGAATGCAGCAATATCCGGTTCGTGCGTAACAAACACGATCGTTTTACCTTCCTGCTGATTTAATTCCTGCATCAGCATCATGATCTCATAAGAAGTACGTGTATCCAGGTTACCCGTAGCTTCATCCGCTAAGATCATCACCGGCTGATTTACCAATGCTCTGGCAATAGCCACCCGTTGTTGCTGTCCACCGGAAAGCTGATTGGGCATATGATCCAGCCGGTCTCCCAGTTTCACGGATTGCAATGCTTTTACTGCACGTTCCTTTCTTTCATGTGTGCTCAGCGAAGGATTATAAAATAGCGGCAGTTCCACATTCTCCAATGCAGAAGTACGTGGTAGCAGGTTATAAGATTGAAATACAAATCCTATCTTATGATTACGCAACCTGGCCAGCTCATTGCGGGACAGCTCTTTTACGTTCACATTATCCAGCAAATAATTACCAGAGGTAGGTTTATCCAAACACCCCAGTAAATTGAGCAGGGTTGTTTTCCCGGAACCACTGCTGCCCATGATGGTCACAAATTCACCGGCATGCACATCAAAGGAAACACCTTTCAGCGCACGTACTACTTCCGTGCCCATCACGAACTCCCGCCGGATCTCCTGTAGTTCAAGTATTTTGTTGTTCATCGTCTGCGCCCTCCCATTCTTGGCATAAAAGGACTGCTGGCACCACCTGCCACCGCAGGACCGCTGCTCCCATTCATAGACATCACCACCACATCTTTTGGCGACAAGCCGGACAGTACTTCTATATGTGTATTATCATTTAAACCCGTGCGGATGTGTTTCTGCACAAGCGTGTCCCCACGCAGCAACCAAACGTAATTGGAAGAACCCATCCGTTGCCGGGGTTTGTCTGTATTTGTATCTGCTTTCGGTTTTCTCTGCACCGCACTTACAATTACATAATCTTCCAATGACGCAGAATCCGGCCGGAACTTCAATGCTTTTACCGGTAACAATAAGGCTGTATCTTTTTCTGCGGTGAAGATGGTCACGTTGGCCGTCATCCCCGGTTTCAGTTTCATGGATGCATTCGCGGCATTGATGATCGTATTATAGGTAACCACGTTGGAGGATACATAGGGAGATAACCTGATCTCCTGTACCTGCCCGTCAAACACATCATCGAGATAAGCATCTACCGTGAAAGTTACCCGTTGCGAATCTGCCACGTTACCGATATCTGCTTCATCAACACTCGTTTCCACCTGCATATGCGAAATATCTTTTGCGATCACAAATAAGGTAGGCGTATTAAAACTGGCTGCCACCGTTTGCCCTAAGCTCACATTCCTGTTCAGTACCACACCATCTATCGGAGAATAGATCTCCGTGAAAGAGAAGTTCTTTAAGGCCGTTTGTAATTGCGCATTCACGCTGGCTACATTTGCCTTTGCCTGGTTGATCTGGTTAAAGGCATTATCATAATCCGCTTTGCTGATAGCGCCTGTTTTATAGAGCAGGTCCTGTCGAGAGAAATTATTCTGCTGGTATTGCAGGTTACTTTGCACCACCTGCAGATTAGCCCTGAACTGATCTACCTGTGCCTGGAATAAAGATTTATCCAGCTCGGCGAGTAATTGCCCTTTCTTCACCTGTGTATTAAAATCCACATAAAGGCTCTTGATAGTACCTGATACCTGTGTACCCACTGCTACAGTATCCACAGGCCGGAGTGTACCCGTAGCCGTAACTGTAGTGGCAATGTGTCCATACTCCGGTGCTGCCGTTTCAAAACTCACCGGCACTTCCTTCTTCCTGATAAAAAAATACCAGATAGCTATCGCCGCCACAAGGATCAGCACAGTTGTAATAATGCCTTTTTTATATTTTTTCATCTGATCATAGTTTTACGGGTACGCCCCTGTAAAAGTCATATATCCGGATAGTTAATGCTGCAGTATATTTAGCTTGTATATATGCCTGAAAGGCCTGTATGTATAAGTTTTTCTGCTGCAGGAATTCCACCATATTGGCCACTCCCACTTTCTGTTGTTCTGCGGCAATACGATAACTCTCCTGTGCATATTTCAGTTGCACCACCGCCGCATCATATTGCGCCTGTGCATTCTGCACATTGATGTATTCCTGCTCCACTGCCTGCGATAAATTGGTTTTGGTATCCTGCAATACCAGTTTGGACTGATCCACTTCTATCTTTGATTTCTCCACATTGGTTTTATTCACCCGCCGTGTAAAAATGGGAACGGATAATGTAAGCCCTATCTGCTGGTAAAAGTTATTATCCAGTTGTTTGAGATAAGCAAAATCCGGGTCTCTTGCATAAGAGCTGCCGATAGATCCGCCGGCACTTAATGTAGGGAGGTAAGCCGCTTTTGCTTTTGCCAGGTTCAGCCCTGCTATTTCAATGCCCAGTTCACTGCTTTTAATTTCCGGCCGGCTGGTAAGCGCCACATCCTGCGCTTCCCGCAAAGGATAAGGGGTTTCCGTTGTGGTGATCGTATCCGGCTCACTGACTTCCATACTGTACGTGTAAGGCAATTGCAGCAATTGTTTTAGCACCAGTTTATTCTGCCGGTGTTGATTTTCTGCGGCCACCAATGTGTATTGATCATTGGCCAGCTGAGATTGCAACTGGGCCAGGTCCTTCAATGCAATGCTGCCTGCATCATAACGCTGCTGCCCTTGCTGCACCTGTGCTTCAGAAGTAGCCACCACATCCTTTACATAAACGATGTTCTCTTTAGCCAGTAAAATATTCAGGAAAGCCTGTGTGATCTGTAAGGTGATATTATTTACCTGCTGGGCAATGTCCAGGTCCGCCACCTGTACCGCGAGGTTCTTCTGTTTGATGTCATAGTTGAGCATGCCACCCTGGAAGATCACCAGGTTTGAATTGAGGGAATAATTACCGGAGCTGCCTACTATGTAAGGCGTGCTGTTGGCAGACCTCACCACCTTGCCCCCACTGAGGTTCTGAGAAGCGGAGCCATTCAGGTCCGGTAACCTGGCCGCCTGGGATTGCAGTACATCCTGCCCGCTGCTCAAACGGCTTAACCGTAGGCTATTCAGCTGGATGTTGTGCTGAATGGCATAATCCAGGCAATCCTGCAAACCCCATTTGGCGGGGAGGCTGTCCTGCGCCAGCACCCTGCCACTTAATAGAAAAACAAGCACTATTGCTACTCCCGACCTTAATAAGAACACCATTGTATATCCATTAATGTTATCAATGACTACATGTTGGCACCATGGTTTAAATAGATAATGTTATTTAACAAATATTATGCAATTATGTTTGGCTATTGGAAAACCCATTATAATTGATATTTTTACGCGCATACTTACCCCCTGTACATATGAAACGTTCCCTTTACCTGGTTACCCTAGTACTCCTTTCGATCCCTTCTTTCCTGTACGCGCAGAAAGATGCCCCGGTGGCAGGGCATGCTGCCACCCTTACCGATCTCTTAAAAAAGGATTATAGCGCTACGGACCCTGAACAACGGGAAACAGACATCAGCCGTGACAGGACGCAGGTGATTGCTATTTTTAAGTCTTATCTCACGGACCCGCAGCAGGCAAGCCTGAAATCCAAACTTTTTAATACCAGTGCAAACGAACTGAAAGCCTGCCTGGACAGTGTTAACATGAAAAAAAAGGAACTGGATATTTACATGGCCGAGCATGAAAAGGACTTAAATACCTTGAACAAAGCTGTATCCGTTACCCAGGAACTGGAAGGAATCAAAAGGAGATATAATGCCAGGAAAACTGAAGTAGATCTGTTAGAACTGGATGCCATCTCAAACCAGTACAGCGATAACGCGTTCCTGGTGAAAGCTATCAAACAGTTTGCAGATAAATACACTTCCTTAAACACTAATGAGATTGACCTGTTTGCTACCTCCAATACCGTTTCCTCCGTTCAAAAAAGCATTCCCTTTATAGGAGGCGCCCTGACATTTGAAACAGTGATAGATGGCCTTGGCCGGTTTCTTGCCAAAAGGATAAAAGAGGAACTGACCACTTACGTACTGGACCGGATAAAGATCTGGCTTCAAAACCCGGATGAAAATGACCCGCTGACAGAATTTAAAGTATTGCTTCCCAAAACCACCAGCTTCCTGATAGGTTTTAATGCAGACCAGATCACCAATTTTCCAAATGAGATCAAACAATACATCGAAGATGATCTGAATCACCTGCTGGACAATGCTGCAAACCTCCGTAATACACCCAGGATAGGTAAACTCCTTTCCCGGTATCCAGACCTTGATTTTGCATTTGAAGCATTAGAACTGATACCGGATATCTCCAAAATAAAGAACCCGGTTGATTACTTTACTTTCCTCGAAACCAGCCGGAATATCAGCAGATGGAAAAAAGAGAAGGAGAGTAAGATCAGATACAATATTGCAAATGGCGTTTATCTCACGGCCCTCCTTTCAAGAAGCCTGGTGGTGATAGACAATGGTGAAAAAAGATTCGCAAGTACAGAATTCCTCACCACCTATGCGCAGGAAAGTATCTTCTTCATTTTATACAGCGGATTCCTTCACCAGCAGAACCTCAAATATTATGACATCGCCTTTATCAATAATGATAAAGATCCTGTTCTATTAAAAAGTTTGTTTAAGCAAAAGGTGCTGGATTATGTTGATGACATGGAGGCCAACCGGATATTCTTCACAGATCTGATCACACAGTCCGCAAAGAATGCAGAAAAAGTATTTACGCTCGCCGCAGATATCCGCAAAGCAAACAAGGCAGGCATCAAACCAGGAGCAGACACTGTTTACGCTTTTATCAAAAGCATTATTTCCTTCTCCGAAGAAACTACCGGTGCAGCAGATAAACTGATCAATTACCTGGATGATACAGACAAGGCAACCGAAAGGATAGAGATATCACAACTCACCAAACCTTACTTTACCATTGCCAATACTACCAATGATGTCATTTACGATATACAACGTAAAAAATATACCACAGCATTGATAAAAGCACTGGAGATCAGTGCCCCTTTGCTTCAAAACAACCAGCTTACATTGGTAAGCAATTTTGTTAAAAGTGTGGACAATAGCCGTTTCAACCTCAGTGTATATGATTGGGCCTTAGTTGCTCCGGCAATAATAAAAGGACATGTGAACACAACAATGAAAGAAGCCATCCCCCGTTTCAATATTGAACTTGACAAGGTCAAAAATTACTACACCAGGAATTATAAAGACCCTCAAATATTCAATGGCCCGATAGACGTATTTAAAACACTATGCCTGGAAGCATATACCTCAGGGAGTATGACTGCCGCAAACCTACAAAAAACACAAGAACTCCTAAACACCCCAGATTTTATTAAGGTGGTCGTTTCCTATTATTCGCAAAACTTATTACAGGAAAAGCTTGATTCGATAAAAAGTGAACTAGTTAGTATCCGCATAAAAAGGGCCAGCGATACCACAGAACCGCTCTTTACTGTTAAGGAAGCAACGCAGATCACTGAAAGTATTAAGGCATATTCTTTAGCCATTTGCACAAACTATTTTATACTGGGCCTCAAAGAAGAAGGAAAAGAACTACAGGAAAAACGAAGGGCCCTGACGGATGCCCTTCGTGTATACGCGCTGAAATTACCTGAGAAATTAGATCTGCAATTGAATCCCAGGCTGATCTCACTCATTCATTTTGTAAATGATATGGCGGTTGCTCAGGATGCAGAAGGAGTAGAAAAAGCTATAGAAGCATTCGCATTACCAGCTGGCAGTTATGCCATCAAACGTAAAGCCGCAAAAAACTTCTCTCTTAACAGTTATCCCGGGATCATGGCAGCTTATGAAATAACCCCTTCTGAGAATAAGTCTGCTATGAGTGTTGGTTTTACAGCTCCGATCGGCATAAGCATGTCGTGGGGTATCGGATGCGGATATTCACTGGGAGGGTTCCTGTCTGTAATTGATATTGGTGCTGTTACAAGATTAAGGTTGAATAGTTCTGATAGCACCCGCGCGTTACCGGAATTTAATTTTAAAAATATCCTGGCACCCGGCCTGCATGTTAGCTTAGGCTTTCCAAAAACACCTTTCTCCATTAATCTCGGGATCCAATATGGACCGGAACTCAGGGTACTGCAAAGTGATAATAGCTACAAATCATTTGATTCCTATCGTATAGGAATTGGGGCTGTGCTGGATATACCTTTACTCAACCTGCATACAAAACTCAGGAAATGAAATTAATTGGGTTACTGGTATGTTTGCTGATCATGCAAACAAGCACGGCACAGTTCCGTATAAAGATCAGACCGCCAAGGCTGCCTCTGAGAGACTCTGCCAGCATTAAATCTTATGAGAAGAAAGTAGTGTTTGACAAAGTAACGCGTACCGCTCCGGAGTATGATGCCAATACATTCATGATCATCAAAGCACAAGCTACCCAGCAGGAACAAAAAAACTCCCTGGAGCTTGATCAGTCAATACTGGCACAGAAAGCACTCCAAAAAGATGAGGAAAGGGAAGGAAAAGGCCTTGTTGAAGATGACATGGAGCAATATCTCCAGGACCAGGCAAAGTATCCTGCCAGGAAAAGGTACGTCGGCCCCTCTCAATTTGACAGCCGGATCGAACTCCGGGACCTCAACCCACTGATAAATAATGAAAACCAGATAATTTCTAACGCACGTTCCGTAGGGCTGATCATCCTGAAAGAAAACCTGCAAGCTGTAACCGATAGTTTTTACCGCATTAATACAAGTCTAACGTTAGGCAGTAAATATGGGTTATGCATCGGACAGGCATTTGCAACCCAACCCGTTGCCGGAGAAGGTACCGCTTTCCTCATCAAGGGCGACGGCCCGCAAATAATGACAGCCAATCACGTTTTCACCGAACCCGTAGATCATTATGCCATTGTTTTCGGATATGAAGTATTGAATAAAACAGGTGGCGCCTACGAAACATTCATCCCCATTACAGATATCTATTACCTCACGCAAATACTCTATAAAGACGAACAACTCGATGTGGCAGTAGCAGCATTGAATAAACCAACAGACAGACCACCCTTAACGTTTTCCACCAGCGCCCCGGCAAAAGAACAGGATGTATATATGATCGGCTATCCCTGCGGCCTGCCTGCAAAAGTAGCCATGAATGCCGGTGTGAAAGAGAACAATCACCCGCAATATTTTTATACTTCCCTGGATGCATTCCAGGGTAATTCAGGCTCTCCCGTGTTCAACATGAATACCCATGAGATCATTGGCATCCTTGTATCCGGAGAAGTTGATTTTGTATGGAATGGCAGCTGCAACACGGTTACCAGTTGCCGCATCCCTTATTGCAAAGGCGAAAAGGCCATCAGGATAAAAACTATTTCAGATTATATAACATCACAAACTCCACCCGGCGGTTCCTTGCTTTCCCGGCGTCCGTAGCATTATCCGCAACAGGCACATGATCTCCAAGCCCCCAGGTGAACATACGATCCAGATCTACCTTGTAATTATTCAGTAACTGCCGCGCATTCACCGCACGCATTTCAGACAAGTTCCTGTTATAAGCAGTCTCACCTGTATTATCCGTATGCCCGGTGATCAGGATCTTCGTTTTATCATATTTATTAAGCACCGCTGCAAAACGTTCAAACGTTGGTTTAATGTCATCTTTCAATTGATCAGAAGCAGTGGCAAACAATACATGATCCGGGAAGATCACTTTCACACTATCGTTGAGGATCGTTACATCCGCTTCATTTAAAGCACTTTTCAGTTCATTGTATTGCTGCTTCATGTATCGCTGTTCAGCGGTTAGTTTTTTAGAGGCAGCGCAAGAGGTTAAAACAATAAGGGCAGCAATAATTGGGAATAACATTTTCTTCATGAGCATAATTTTGCCCCGAAGGTATCTAAAATATGGATTATCAGTGCTTTATGGGGATTTAGTTTAATATTTGGGATTTGGTTGATATGTATTGAATAAGGAAACATTAAATCATAAATAAATTAGCCCTCCCCGCATGTTTTTTTACTCTTATCAATTAGAACATTCACAATCATGACCATAGCTGAATTAAAACTATTAAAAGAATCTGAAGATAATGTTGAGTTTAAAGAAGCCAGAAACGGATTTTCTTTTGATGGCAGTGATCATAAAGATCAGATCAAACGGCGGAAGTGCCTGCTTGGATATATTGTTGCTTTGGCCAATGAAGGAGGCGGTATGCTGATATTAGGAATGAGTGATCGTATTCCTCATACAGTTGTTGGAACTGAATTCCTCAAGGGTAGAATTAAAAAAGCGGAAGACAATGTCTATATCAGCTTAAAGATAAGAGTACAGATCCTGGAATTATTTGAAAATGATTTGAGAGTTGTATGCGTTAAAATCCCTGGCAGGCCTTTAGGCAGATACCTCGATTTTGAAGGTGTTCCGTTAATGCGCACAGGTGACAGCCTTCGCAACATGGATCAGACAATGATCTGGCACATACTATCTGAACAAGAACCAGACTTCTCTGCAAAAATTTGTGAAGGCGTAAGGCCTATAGACCTTGACATAGCTGCTATAGTAAAAATGCGCCAGGCATACAGCAGGAAGAATGGAAACCCCAATATCATGCATCTTCCTCTTCCCCAATTACTTTCGGACCTTAGACTGGCTAATCCGGGAGGAAAGCTGACCCATGCAGCACTGATCCTTTTAGGACAGGAAGATATTATCTCTAGAGAATTACCACAAGCCAGTATCATCTGGGAGTTCCGATATACGATATCCCAAACGCCTTATAATTTCAGAGAGGTGATAAGACAGCCTTTGTTTATTGCTATTGATCGGATTTGGGAACTTATCAATGATAAAAATTCACCTATTCCTATGCGGGATCAGGCATATATTTTTCCAACCCACGTATTCAATGAAGAAGTGATCCGGGAAGCTATTCTAAACGCTATAGCACATCGTGATTATACCATGCAAAGTGAAGTAGTGATCAGGCAATATCCTTATAAAATAGAGATCCACAATCCGGGAGGATTCCCCAAAGGTGTTAGTCTTGAAAATCTCGTCACTGTTTCCAGCACTCCACGAAGCCGCCTGATGACAGAAGTATTGGAAAAAACGGGACTTGTGGAACGATCTGGTCAGGGAGTAGATAAAATATATTCTTTGACCCTACAGGAAGGAAAAGCGGAACCAGACTATACGCATTCTAATATGTATCAGGTAAGTCTGATACTGGATGGGAAAATGGAAGACCCTGCCTTTTCTACATTTATCAGGAAAGTACAAAATGTGAGAACCCCGGAAGAAAAACTGGGCGTGCAGGAAATTATTGGGCTACATAGACTAAAACAAGGGCAATATGCTAATATCAATTCAGGTGTGATCAGGAAACTGGAAGAAGAAAATCTCATTTTCAGGACTACTAATTCTTCCCGCTACGAATTACCAATAAACTATTATGAATTAACCAGTGAAGAAAACCGGATTGGCACACGTTACTTTGTTAAAGAAGTAAAACAGGTATTAGCTATTCTTCAGAATAGAAAATTAAAGATGGGAGAATTGGAAACAGAACTAGTTGCCTTCTTAAACCGGAATCAGATTAAATACTTAATCACCAAACTAGTGGAAGATGGGATTGTTACCTCAGAGGGAACCGGACGAGGAACAAAATACCTTCTGGTACAATCTCCCGGCACATCAACTGATATTACTTCACCAAAACATGTGTTGGAAATCCTGCACAAAAAATACGTCGATGTTCAATGATAAAAACAAAGGTTAATTCTCCATAAAATCCACCCTTTTACCAAAAGAGCAATAGCTGCCACCACGCACATAAACAAAAAAACTGTGTAAATCATTGATTTTAAGCAACAAATGCATTCTCTTGCCTTTAAAATCAAATCCTGCAACTATCATCTAATTCTCCACAAAACACCCCTATTCTCCATAATCAAATAAATAAACCCGTTGGAAACTTACACTTCCAACGGGTTTCAATCTCTTTGTTTCCGCTACTGAAAAATAACTATACCATACCGCGCTACAACTACTCCCCCCACAATGTGATAATACTTATGGTTATTACCAACAATCTCGTTTGGTGAATCATAATATCCATCTGGCACTAAAATAGTATATGCCAGATCCGAGTAATACTTCAGATCAGTCGGATTAAGATAGATGTCTGTATAGAGTTGAGGTACGAATAAACTCAGTTCACTCAGCTCTGTTTTGTAATAGATCCCTTCGAAGGCCACAGTTGCTGGTATATACATACCGTCTTCCCCTGGTTCTTCTGCAAGTACTGCCGGATCTTCAAGAAAAGTAAATACTGCTGGCTGTGATACAGATCTGGGATCTGGTACACAACCGCTAAAACAGAACCATCTGGGTTTACAATTTGAACATATTTTATCATGTACATAACATATCGGATGCCAGTAATAGCAGCACCCGCTATAGTTGCCGCAACATCCATGACTGCTGCCTGAGGGCCACCAACCTCCTGCACATCCTCCTGATCCGCTCGTCCAATTCTCAGGATGTGTAGCCACATAGTAATCTATTTCGGTTAATAAGTCCTTTAAGCTAAAACTGTTGGCCAGCATGCTATTTAGAACATCCTGAAAAACATATAAACCCCGATCGTCCTGCTCTGCCGCGCCTGCATCTTCGTCCACTATATCTAAAAATGCCTGCTTATTAACAATGATATCTTCATTGAAAACAAAGGGCGCTAACCCAATCTCGTAGCCCTCATAAACATCCTGTGCATAACTGGGTTGATCAAGAAGTAAGGGAGGTTCGGCTGACGGATCAGTCGTACTAAGTTTACCAGTCCTGGCAAGGTTAGAGACGCTCATCTTGTTCTTTAGTATACGTCTGGCAAAGGCCAGGCTCATATACATCCCCTGTATGTTGGGGCTTTTTAATTGTTCCGGTGTTAAAGTACTGGTGTGCTCTGCAATTACTGCTCTCAGCGAAAGGCAAATTTCCCTGGCTTGTCCCACTGTGATGTTGCTGTACTTACTATCTAAAGATCGCTCCTGAAGGGTTTGATAGATGGTCTTCAGGTATCGTTTCCCTTTCAGATCGATGTCAAGATCTTCTTTGATGATCTCCGCTGTTTTTGAGATCTCCAGTTCAAAATGCAGCACACTATCCTTAAATGAGGATCTGTAGTCTACCACATACTCGTTAACTGTTTTATTTACCTGGGTTTCGGCCGTACGATCTGAAATGTTTTTTCTGCAGGCAACGATCATGAATAGTGCGCAAAGAATTAAAAGGACAGATTTCTTTTTCATAGCTAAATTGGGTTTAGGGTTTTGGGTTAGTAGTCTAATATACCGATTAATTATAAGATTTACTAATATTTGAAATGAGTACCCCTAAAAACACAAAAACAGCATTTTTGAAGCAACAAGAATCTTAATAATTACCCGTATCCACAGGCCTTATTATATCTGAACCTTATTGAAATTTCCTACAGAGAAGTAGGTTTGGATATTTTTCCTACTTTGATCGTCTCAAGACTAGCCGGGTCAAAATCCAACTCTTTTAACGACTGCTCGTGATCCATGAACAACACACAAGCATTCTTGCCCCGACATCTAGATGAAGGGTATACAATACCATTGATAGGCAATGTATTGGTTTCAGCAAAGGTAAAACGGAAAAATTCGGTTACAATTTGTGTTGGTACATATTCAATATGCTCTTTCCCATCATGAACAATACTACCCGATAGATCAGTTACGAAACTCTTTAAGAAAGAAATTGGGAAATAATCCGGGAATTTTTCCTCGTCAAATATGCTAGGCAATTGAGGTAGTCGCGAAAAATCCAGCACCCTTATCGTACACTTGGGCAAAAATCTACCTGAGGTAATCCTTTTTTTCTTGGTATTGTTGTAATCTATTGTTTCTTCTATCGCCGTATCCCGATCAAAACCGGCATAAAACATTGAAATTCCCGCTGGACTCATTCTATTAGGATAAATCGCATATTGACGAGGTGGGGAAGCAAGGTCCTTGGGAGGCTTAATTACTTCTGCTATGGCATGCTGCCGACATCTATATAGCGCTACGCTTGACGAAATGGTAGTATACAATCCATACTTTCGGGCGATCATCCCAATATCATTAAGGATTTCAAAAGAATTCTGCCTTGTCTCCTCATTGTGGAATTTCGATGTTTGAGAAAACAAGTATCGAGAGTGATGCTTTACTACCTCCTTAAAATATTTCCAGCCGTACGTGAGGATCTCCGCTTTATCATTCCCATATTCTTTAGCCCAGGCCCGGTCAGCTATGCAGTAACAAATATCCTTTTGCAGTTCATAATTATCAATATTTAAGTCGATAAGTTCAATTAGGTCATTATCGTCAAAGGTTTCCCCCAAGTACCCGCCCTCGCTGGAATCATATGGCATAAATTCACCCGCATCCGTAAAAAGCCTATTAATTCCTGCCATAATGAAAACCATTAACTCATTAACTTCCACCACTATGTTGTCTTCCTCACAGTAATCGCATCTACCATTCTCTCCTGTCTTATTAATAAATGATTGGATGGCATAATCATCAATATGGCAAGCACATACAGTTTTATCTACTGAGCCGCCAATTCCACTTAATTCACGGTCCATGTACCAGGATTTTACTAATCCCATAGTTTAGATATTTTACAATTAAAGAAGGATAATAGCATAAAAATAAATATAAAAAATGGGGGAGGGAGCTTTGAGTAAAATTACATGCCAAGTCGTCCTGCCACCTATATTTACTTTCTTTCTTTTTCAGGGAAAATCGTATCTTTTATCAATATCAACAAACATGTCTAACGATAAAACAGCCCCCCTATCACAAGATCTTGAGCAGGCCATCAAAATCATAAAGCGAATTAACGCCAACCTGCAAATGAATGAAAAATCGTTGCAATACCTGGAAAACAAAATGCTACAGGAATATAACCGTCCCATCTGGGATGAATTAGAATTGAATAATCTGCGGATCACCATGTATTGCGTAGTCAGTAACATGATGGTCTGTTATAGTTCCTTCAACGATGAACTGTCTAAAGGATTTGCGAAGGCGGCAATCCTTTTTAACAAAGAACAATATATCGACATCAAGAAGTACGGTCAGCCCCTGCTTGATAATATTAATAATACTTTCCCCAACCTAACAGGCATCAGGAACACTCTGATAGCACATGGTTACAGGCTAAAAAGCGGTATTGCCCAGACTGACATAGAGATTGATAGGTTAATGAACCAGCTTGCCAACAGAGATTCTCTTCATTCGTATTATTCCCTCAGTAACCACGCGAACCTGATGGTACGGAAGATCGAGAAAGTCTTTGGTGAAGTAGATGCAGAACTAGTACTTGAAACGACATAACACACTCTTCCCCATACCTTAAGCTTTACAATATGACAACTTACACTTTCGTTAATCTTAAGGACAAAAATTTTCTATTTGATGTACCTGACATCCTTTACAAATTCCGGGACTGGGATAATCCAAACTCTCGTAAACTACTCTTCGAAAACGAACTGTACTTTAGCTCGTACAGAAAGTTCAATGATCCCTTTGATGGGGGTATTCCATTCCAATACGATCCCCAGGAACTGACCGAGGCTAATATTTTCTTAAAATATCTTACATCTGCCAAGCAAATGCATCCCGATCTGCCAGACACAGAAATTCACAACATGTGTTATGAGCAACAACAACAGGGTAATTACCGCAATGATAAGTTCCAAGAGGAATTTCAGCTTCGTACTTCCGACCAGTTAGCAAGGGAAATTGGCATTGTTTGTCTTTGCAAAAGCCCGGAAAAATTTTTGTTGTGGTCTTATTATGCCCAGTCCCATAAGGGCTTTGCGATTGGTTTTCATAAAAAGGAACTTTACTTAAACACAGAAGCCGGTTTTCAGCATATGCAGTATCAGGACAATTTACCAATGCTGGGGTTATTTGAAGATCACACGAGTGCTTTTACAAAATTGATATGTACCAAATCCAACATCTGGAAACATGAAGATGAATATCGGTTGATAAAAGCCCACTTCGTGAACAAGACTATAAGCTTGCGTCCTAAAACCATCGCAGACATAACCTGTGGATGCAATATGCCTCATAACACCAAGCTGCAAATCGTAGAACATGTGAAAAAAAACGTTTCCCATGCCACTGTACACGAAATGATCATGTCTAAAACAAAGTTTGAACTGATTCGGCAGCGTATTTTTTAGCAATTCTCTTGCTTAGTTTCCCAAAGAACTAAAAAGCGAACAAGTTGAGAACAAAAAAGGTTCGTATTGAAAGAGTTACCCTACCCAACTCGGACCAGCAAGTTGGGAAAGGGTTACAGGACAATCAAAAAGAAATTGACATGCAAAAATCGGAAAGGGATGAGGAAATGGTGTAAAAACACAAAAACCACTCAAACTTTCGTTTGAAGTGGTTTTTTGAAGTCCTTACAGATACTTCTCCCATAGGGAATTGTATATTTTTTCTGTTATTATATAACAACAGGGTATTTCAAGGTTGATTTGTAGGTACCGCCTTCACCCCTTCAACATCAATATTAGCAGAAGGAATATCAATCTTGATCCCAGAGACCTTATTCTCCGTACGTTTGAATATGATATGCCCGCCATATTTCTCTACGTTAAAAGTATCTCCTGCCTTACCACTCAGCGCTGCACTACCAGCATGACTGGTAGCAGTAAGTATCCCATCTTTCAAAGTTACCTCCACCAGATCCGTATCATCGCCAGCGGGTACTTTGTAGGTACCAACATATTCCATCAGGTCATCCACACGGATGCCTTCCAGAGCGATGTTGGCGGAAGGGATGTTTACTTTGATACCGGAGATCTGTTTAGCCGCATTACGGAGGAAGATCGTTTCGCCACCGTATTCATCTACAGCGAAGGTATCAGATCTCTGCATGCTGATACTTGCACTGCCTCTGCTGCCGCTGATGATCAATTTGTCTTCTTTCAGTTCCACTTTGATATCTTGCGCGGTTTCACCTGTACCCACTTTGTAAGTACCCGGGTATTCCGTTAAAGGGGTTTTCTGTGCATGTACCGCAAGCGTCATGAAAAGTCCTGCGAACAATAAAGCATATTTCATAAAATGAATAATTTAAGCAGGAAAATTAATCTGTAGCAAACGTCAAACAACAAAACGGGCATGAAATAATTGTTATAAAAACAGGAGAGGGAGGTAAAAAAAAAGAGAAGATCCGTGAAGATCTTCTCTAACCCTTGTTGTCCCACCTGGATTCGAACCAAGACAAACAGAACCAAAATCTGTCGTACTACCATTATACTATGGGACATCGTTGATTGGGATTGCAAAAGTATACTTTTTTTTATTTCTGCAAAAAAAACTTCCCACTTTTTTAGAAAAAACCTTGAAAACCTTACCAATACAGGCGTTTCATCAAATCAACGCTGCTATCTTTTCAACTATCCGCTCTGGAGATAATTGTTCCATACAAGCATGATCTCCTCTGTAACAAGGCTTATTACCGAAAACAGAACATGGCCTGCAATACAGGTCAATTTGCACAGCATTCTCCTCTTTCTGCCCATATCCCATAAATCCTGCATAAGGATGCGTAGCGCCCCATACAGATACCACCGGCACCCCAAAAAGAGAAGCCAGGTGCATATTGGCGGAATCCATGCTTACCATCAGTTTTAAACCACTGATGATGGATAATTCCTCTTTCAGACCCAAAGCCATCACCCGCACACGGCTAAACTTAGCAGCCAGCACATTTAATTGCGCTATTTCCGCTGCTCCTCCTCCAAACAACAGCACTTCCACATCTTCCCTGGCCACTACCTGCCGGATCACGGCTTCCATCTTTTCAACGGGGTAGGTCTTTTCTTTATATGTAGCAAAGGGAGCAATCCCTATCTGGATCAGATCATTAGAAGACCGGGGCAACACACCGGAACCTTCGGAGGCTGAAAACCCCAATTCCCGGAAAACCTGCCGGTACCGCTCAATGGTAGTGGTCTGTGGCTGCAGCACTTTCCCCTCTTTCCGGGTTAAAAGCTTCTTCCCTTCCCGCCCTTTATCGATCACTGCCACCGGGATTCCCCTTAAACGAAAGAACATCCGCACAATACGGGAACGCAGCACCTGGTGCAGATCCGCCACAGCACTGATCCCGGGATAAGAAACGCGCAAAGAAGAAAAGAGCCGGTACAGTCCAGGAACCCCTTTATGTATCCCTTTCAGATCAGCCGGCACAAATACCAGCCGGGGGATCCCCTCACAGAGCGGCCCCCAGTTCTTATTGGTCACAAATATGATAGTAAGCTCCGAATTGGCATCCAACACCTCTTTCATCACGGGAATGGTCATAGCCACATCTCCCATGGCAGAAAACCGTATAGCCAGGATACTACGGCTTTTGGCCATATAATACAGGATTGAGGGAAGGATCGTTGTACATCTTCATCTGCTTGTACACTTTCATGTATTTGCGGCCTTTGCTGATATCTTCCAGCAAGTCCTCAATAGCAGTGGAAAGGTCCTTTTGCTGTTCCAGCAGGATTTCCAGCTTACGCTGGCAGGTTTTGCGATGTTCTTCTGTAGCATCCGGGCGCGTAGCTTCTTCCCGCATGTGATAGATCTTGAGCCCCAGGATGGAGAGGCGGTCTATAGCCCAAGCCGGACTTTCCGTGTTAATGGTAGCCTTGGGCTGAGGGATCACATCTGTATATTTATCAAGAAAGTAACTGTCTGTGTATTCTACCATATCCGTCCGTTCCTGGTTGGAGCGGTCTATCCAGCGCTTCAGGTCCAATGCCTTAACCGGGTCAATATGAGGGTCCCTCACCACATCTTCCAGGTGCCACTGAACAGTATCTATCCAGTTTTTCCCGTATAACAGGTGCTCCACCGTGGTTTTTGCATATGGATTCTCCACTTTCCGGTAAATATCATTGTGAACATGGTAATCCCGGATACTCTGGTCAAAAATGCTAATACAAAGTTCAGTAAACATGCAGCAAATGTAATCTGGAATTTTGAAAATCCCATATATGGCAAAACCCGGGCCCTCCCCCGGAAAAACACTAACATCAAGCTATAAACGAAAAAAAAAGCACACTGTAGATACAATGTGCCGGGCATAAATCATGTGAATGTTCGAGAATGCAATTGTGTAGGCTCTTAATGGTTCTCTAAAGAGGGCTTTTCAAAAAGCTCGCGCCATTGCAATTAGTTGAATACACATGCTTGTTATTAGCAAGTTGGTGACGACAGCAACACTGCTAATAACAGCATGGTAAAAAATGTGTGGAGGATCTAAATGGTGGAGATCTCCTGTGTCTTTATCTGGTTATATCTTTAATTCAGGTATTTTGGGTTATCAGTTAACTGTTCACTTTTTTGTCAGGCTAAATCGGTAATCTGTCTTTGCTTGAGTGCGATACTAAATTACAACTCCCCGCTGTTATAATATTGCAGTGGTTAATTTTTTAACGAATGAAAAAAAGGAATTTGCAACGCATTGAAAATTGCGCTGTTAGTGAATTGTAAAGGCCCCAAACCCTATAAAAAGTTTATCCGTTCCTGTTGGTAATGCCGGATTTCTGCAGTGGGTTGTTAACAAATAAAAAACAGCGCAGGAAAATCACTGCGCTGCTGTACTACTGCCCAAATTTTCTCACAATCATTAATCCGGGAGTATAACAATGGATGATTCGCTTAAAAGCTGCCTTGAGTCGTATAAAACTTTTACAGGTGGCTGAATCCTTTCAAACTGCCGCCCTCCTCCTGAAATGATGGACAGCGCTTTTGCGATCAGTGGGTCCTGCTGATCTGCGATAGGAAATAACGGCAAAATACTTTTCTCGTCACTCACATATTGTGGTGTTATGCCGTTTTCATATCCGCCTTCTCCTTTGGCGTTTGATAATTTATAGGTAATAGGGAAAAGGGACCAGGGAATACGTTTGTCAGTAATACTAACAGCCCCCACATCTTTACCAAAAGTGGTTTGGCCAATCAGTACTACCTGCATATAAGGTTTGAGATTATTGATCAGTAATTCTGAAGAAGATGCAGTAATACCTGTTCCCAGCACAAATACCCTGGGAAGGGATAATCGTCCGGGAGCCAGTTCGCTGAAAGGGATCACTTTGTTTTCCCCTGAAGGCACGGCTAAAACATCCTTAAAGGAACGCATCCTTACCTGTTGCTTTGCATTACCGGCGTATTGTACAAAAGGTTTCAGCTCATCAATACCCGGCGCCACCAAAGCGCTGAGTAAAGCGGAGCCGGTTACACTGCCACCGGGATTATAACGAAGGTCGATGATCAGTTCTGTAACGCCTTCTTCTTTAAATTTCCGGAAGGCCTGCAGTACATCCTTATTATAATAGTCATCAAAATTATTCAGGAAGAGATAAGCTACCTTCTTTCCGCTGATCTGCCATATTTGCTTTTCATAAAGAGGGTTCTCCACAATGCTCCTGCCCTCTATAGCTATCTGGTTTATTTCGGTAACCTGTCCATTGTCTCCTATCCTTGCAGTGGTAATGGTGCTGTTATTCTTTTGCAACAGTTCCGCTCCAAGTTGTTGAACATTGGCAGGCGTGATCACCGTATTACTGATACGGGTGAAGTAATCGCCCCTTTTGAGGCCATTGAGCGCAGCTTTGGTGCCAGGGATCACAAAATTGAGAATGCCGATTGCACCACCCGGTGCCTGCGCCCAGGGGATCACATAATAATCGATGCCGAACGTGCGCAGCATCCCCCTTGGAAAATTACTTGCATTATATATAACGGAGAACCGGTCTCCTGGTTGTTTCAGACTGTTAAAGAAGGCAACAGGTTCCTGCTGCCCATCTGCCATAGCTGGAAGGGACTGGTTCCAAAGATAGTATTCCCGCATGTTGGCAAGGATCCAGTTATTGATCTCCTGCTGCGTTGCCGGTCCGGCAGGCACAGGGGCATCCTGCTTACGGCAGGCGCTGAATAGCAATATCAGGCAAAGCAGTTGAAGACGCATAACGATGAATTAAAACGCGGCAAGGTAGTTGGAAACATACGATGTAACAACACCACCGGCCACATTTCGTTTAATATCATAGATAGAGCTGCCAAAATCTCTGAGCGAATTCGCGTTTAAATTAAAACGCCCTCCTTTCGTGTACCTGGCAGGATCAATAACATCTCCGTTCAGCAGGTATGTATTGGTGGCAGCATTTTTCAATTTGTAAACAAACCTTACACCTGTTTCAAAACCCGTGAAATAATTGATGGTGGTAAAGCCGGTAAACTTACCCCGCTGGATGTTTTCAAAAATAACAATAGGTTCAGTCATTCCTTCTCCCGGTGTAATAGGATTGATCATCTTAACACGGTAAAGTTCCAGGGTAAGCTTTTCAGGCAGTTCAGGGTCTGAAAAGGTAAATCCTATCTTCCTCTTATCAGGCGCCGCTGCTTCCCCTCTTTTGTTAAGCAGGAACTGAGGCTTCCCGGTCTTTTCGAACTGCAGGATGGTGATGGATACAAAGTTATCAGAGATATCCAGCAAAGTGTCCATCCATATTTGTCCATCCCTGAGGTCCTTCAGTTTCAGGTGTTGCTGACCGCCCACTTTCTCTACTATTCTCTTGTTAAAGCCGTTTTTGACTTTACTCATACTATCCATTACGAGGGCATCATTCCATGTCAATGCAGACACCGCTGTTTCGTCTGCCCAATAACTGCTGGCAGATATTTCCAAAATATGTTTTTCTTCCTGTAATGTTCCTTCTTTTGTACAGGCAGCAAGGCAAATAGAAAG
Organism: Chitinophaga sp. SYP-B3965; assembly: GCF_009647655.1. Classification (GTDB taxonomy): domain Bacteria; phylum Bacteroidota; class Bacteroidia; order Chitinophagales; family Chitinophagaceae; genus Chitinophaga. Next base: position 3,403,509 of record NZ_WJFD01000001.1, read on the forward strand.
TAGTAGTAAAATGTTTCTTTTCATTAATGTAAAATTTAATCGGTAATTATGAAATAAGCAGGTGATAGTTTCCTATCACCTGCTAAAATTCGTTGCATCTATTTTTACAAATTGTAAAAGCAGTTAGTTTAACAAGATATTACAGACCAGCAGTCCAGGTCAGGAACCAATAATCGAAAGCCGGGTTACAGCCTTTACCTGATCCTACAGTTGTTGTGCTTGGGTCGAAATTAGGAAGCAAAGAAAACGGATCTACCAATTGGATGTCTGCATTTGCATCAGTAGCATGAATGTAAGTCTCGTTGGTCAGCGGGTTAATGGCTCCCAGTGTGAGGAATACATGTACTACGTTGCCGGTAAACACACCTGATGCACCTTCTGTTTCAGTTGTACCATTATTATAACCCATGAAGATAGAGTTAGTAACATTGAAACCAGTGTTTCTTCTAAAACGCGCAGCATTCAGTGTACCTAAGAAAGCAGAATTCTGGCCAGCGATGAAGGTAGCGTATTCAATGGTAGGCCGTGTTCTTGGAGTATCTGAAGAACTGTTTGCATCATTGTCTGATTCGATACCGTTTGCATCAGCATAAATAAAACCTGGTCTGCGGATAGCAAGTACATAAGAAAGCGTACCGGTAAAACCATGGTCTGTATCCAGGATGTCATCGTTAGTGTTCAGAGATACCAGGTGAGAAGCATTAACAGTTCCACCGAAGAATTCGAAAGCATCGTCTCTGCCATAAGAAACCTGAATGTAATCCAGTGTTGTGTGGCTACCTACACCACCCAGGGTGAGGCTGTTCAGTTCGTTGTTGTCTGAAACGTTAGCACCAGCCCACTCAATACGTACATATTTCAGGATACCAGAGCTGTCTGTTGCATTAGAACCACCGTATTGTACATCTACGCCAGGAGGAAGTGAAGGCAGATCGATACCTTCAATAGAAGCTCCAACTTTGTTGCAGGGAGCAGAACCCAGGATCACAACACCACCCCAGTCTCCAACAGCAGGAGTACCATTGTTAGAAGTGAATACGATAGGTTGTTCAACAGTACCAACTGCATGGATCAAACCGCCGCGGGTAACGATCAGCGCTGAAGCTTCTGCAGGAGTACTTTTGGAGATACCTTTAATGGTAGCACCTTTGTTGATAACTATTTCTCCACCGGGAGTAACATAACTTTTACCATCCAGGTAATAAGTGCCATTCTCAATCAGCTCTACGTTACCGCTAATAATACCGGGTATTGTAGAACCGTTTGGCAGAACACCTGCTCTTACATTTTGCTCGCCTTGCTTTTGTGCGTCTTTTTTACAAGCGGCGAAGGTTAACAGGGTCAGCGCGCTGGCTGCAATCATGAGCTTTTTCATGGTTTGAATTTTTTAGGTTTTAATGAATGAATGAATTTGTTATCTAATGGATGCAATGAATTTGAATTTGTAATTACAGACCTGCGGTCCAGGTCAGGAACCAATAATCGAAAGCCGGGTTACAGCCTTTATCTGTATGAGCCGCCAAAGTTGTAGACGGGTCGAAGCTCACGCCAACACTAAATGGATCAACCAGCTCAACACCCCCATTAGAATTGTTGGAATTCACAACACCAATATTGCCCGCGGGTATGCCAAGTGTACTGAATGCATGCACTACATTACCGGTGAACACGTTTGGTGTTGTTGACTGGAAGCCGGTCCCATATCCTGTAAAAATGGAGTTAGTAATATTTATCCCTGAATTAGTTTTGATATAAACAGCCCGTTGCGTACCCGGTAAAGCGGAAGTTTCACCTCCTGTCATGGTGACATTAGAAACAGCTGGCCGTGTTATCGGGATATTAAAAGGGCCACCTCCATTGTCAGATTCAATACCGTTTGCTGAAGAATAAACGAAACCCGGTCTGCGGATACCAAGCACATATTGAACAGTGCCGGTATAACCAAGATTGAAGTCCAGGATGTCGTCTTTCGTATTCAGTGATACCAGATGGGTAGCATTTACTGTACCACCAAAAAATTGAAAAGAATCATCGAGGCCGTAAGAAGCCTGTATATAATCCAACACGGTACGGCTGCCAACACCGCCCAGGGTGAGGCTGTTCAGTTCGTTATCGTTTGTAAGGATAGCTCCGGCCCATTCGATACGCACATATCTCAGAACTCCGGAACTGTCAGTCGCATAACTACCACCATAGTGCATATCTACAGCGGGCGGAAGTGTTGGCATATCGATCCCTTCAATAAGAGGTTCAGCCTGGTTCACAGGGGCGGAGCCCAGGATCACTATCCCACCCCAGTCTCCCGGAGCAGGGATCGTGTTGTCTGAGGTAAATATAACAGGCTGGTCAACAGTACCCAGTGCATGGATCAAACCACCACGGGTAACAACCAGAGCAGAAGCCTGTGCAGGAGTAGGTTTGGAAATACCTTTTATAATAACCCCCGCATGGATCACCAGGTTTCCTCCCGGCTTGATAAAAGTTTTACCATTGAGATAGTAAGTACCATTGTACAATACAACTTCAGTATCAATAATGCCCGGTAATGTAGCACCGCTTAGCAAAACACCTGCCTTCACATGCTGATCTTCCAGTTTCACGTCTTTTTTACAAGCAGCAAAGATTACCATGGCCAGCAAGCTGACAACAATTAAATGTGTTTTCATGACATTATTTTTTTCTGAAGCTTACTTAATACCTGCGGACTTTAAAAGTTATAAGTGATGTTGAAGCTCAGGTTCCTGCCTTTGAACCAGCGGTTCCTCACATAATCTGTTTCACTGTTATATCGGTTTCCTTTAGGATCATTGTTTGTTTTGTTGGTCAGCATATACATGTCTGTTTCGCTTGCTCCTCCGGTATTGCCGGATGGCTTCAACGACTGGTTCTGGTACACGATATTATCCTGCTGCAAAAGGTCACTGATGTTTAACCGTACCTGCATCCGTTTCTTTAAAAGATTAGCACTCAGCTGCAGATCAATTACATCACGCGGGTTTTCGTACTGATCATCCCATGCCTGGTAACCACCTACCAGGATACGCGGACCATATTTGTTGTAAGCCACATTCACGCCTATCACTTCTCCGAAGTAACCGATGCTGCCATTCAACACATAAGGAGAAAGGCCTTGCAGGGGGCGGTTACGGGAATCCGGCGCCAGGATTGTATCATTCCTTCCGCTTACACCATTGGCAGCATTCAGTAACTCCCTGGTGTTATACCGCACATTTGCCTGCATCCATGAAGCATTGGCGCTTATAAATATCTGTTTCAGCCATTTGGCGCCTGGCCTGATAAAACCTAAAGACTTACGGAGGTCCAGTTCAAAACCTTTGCTCGTAGAACTTTGCAGGTTAAAATAATAGAAGAGGCCGCTGGCATTACCACTGCTGAAATCACCTATCAGTTCAACCGGGTTATCGAATTTTTTATAAAAAGCAGATACAGAGATCACTTCTCCCGGAGCTGGATAGAACTCATATCGGAGGTCCATATTAGTGATCTTTGCATCTTTCAGCCCTAATGCTCCTTTGTAAGAACTCCTCTCTTTAAATTCATAATAGATATATGGTGCTCTTTCCCTGAAGTCTGCTCTTGCTAAAGTTTGTGAGTAAGCTGCCCTGATATTCATACGGCTGTTCAGGCTATATACCAGGTTGAAAGATGGCAGCCAATCAGTTTTGCTGTACTTCATCACAGTGTCCCTTGGCAAACCGGTCCTGTAGTCATAAGAAATACCCTGCAATTCCATGTTATTCTGTTCCAGCCTCACCCCTCCGATAAAGCGGAAGTTTTTCAGGAATTTCAGGTCTGTCATCAGATAACCTGCATGTATCTGTTGTTTACCGGTATAATCATCTCCTGCAAATCCCTGCCTGCCTATACCGGAAGGTTGGTATTGCAGCATACCCGGCTGAAAGAATGCAGGTGCATGTAATTCATAATCTGATTTACCAAACACAGCACTGTCTATCTTTGCCAGTTTATCTGCTGTATTAGCGGATGGATCGTAATAAGTGCGAAGTGCCAGGCTTTTGTTATCTGCATCGCGGAAAGTACCTGCGTAACCAGCCTTAAAGTTTTGTATCACACCGCCGATCTTAACCGGCACCGTAAAGTTTCCTGCCACATTGTTACGCTTTTCTTTCAGCCTTGAATTGAAGATGGTCAATCCATCTGATAGAACACCACTGGATCCGTCATTCAGGTTATAGTTCCTGTACTGTCCTTTTGGTCCACCACCCGAACGCCCGTTGGATGCCCTTGTGTCCGGCTGGTCTCTATCCAGTACTATGTTATCAGCAGACCAATCGAACTTCAGGTGTTTACCGAGAAGATGTTCCCCTTCCAGCCTGTTCTGCCACAGGGAATTGATCAGGGTTACATCAATATAGTATTTTACCGGCCCGTCTCCCCTGTCCCAGTTCATGCCATAAAAAACGTTGGCTTCGTTACTGAAACGGCGGTTATATAAGTTCTTAAAAGCAATCTTGTGCCCTTTGGTCTGAAAACCAATGTTCGCTACTGCACCCAGCGCTGTGTTAAAATTATAAGTACGCGCACTATCATATTGATAATAGGAAGGGAAATAGCGTGTTTCATCCACTACACTTTCTTCATGGCGATAAGTGGCTGCCAGCGTAACCCCAAAAGATGTGACCTTGTCTTTCAGATCTATCTTTCTGCCCAGCATCAACTGGTAGTTCTGTACCGGTGAATAATCATATGCACGCAGCCCCCAGTTGTTGGGTATCTCCCGTTCCATCCTGCTACGGTTCTCCTTGTCTCCTGCACCCAGGTATTTACGGTATTCCTCATTGCTCCATTTTTTATTCCACCAGCCACGCGTACCATCATCAAAGCCCAGGTAGTCATTACCGCCACGTTTTGTACCATACATGGACTTCCCGGTACTGTTTGTATTGATGCCTGTTCCTAATGTTATTGCCAGGAAGTTCTTTTCAGGAATGCTCCGTGTATTCACCTGTACAAGCCCGCCAGCAAACTCTGCCGGCATATCCGGTGTGGCTGTTTTATTGACGATGATATTATCTATCAATGCACTCGGTATCACGTCAAAGGAAAAGTTTCTTCTGTTAGGTTCCGTGCTGGGAAGGTTAGCGCCATTCAGGATCACATTATTATATCGCTCGCTCAATCCCCGTACCGTCACAAACTTATCGTCCTGCACCGTGATGCCGTTCACTCTTTTCAATACCTGCGCCGCATTATTATCCGGTGTTACCCTGATCTGCTCAGCACTGATACCATCAGATACTGCTGCGTTATTTTTTTGCAGGGCATACAGTCCTTCCACAGAAGCTTTCTGGTAATTGCCGGTGATCACTACCTCTTTCAAAGCAGAAGAAGAGGCGGTCATCAACACATTCAACGATGTCAGCTGTTTTTCTCTTACGACGATATCTGTAACCTTCTGTGTATTATAAGAGATGTAACGGAATGTGAGTACATATTTACCCGGAGGTAATTTAATGGAGTAACTGCCATCTACCTGTGTTACAGCGCCTCCTCTTCCTTCTATCATAATAGTTACCCCAGGAAGTGGTTCATTACGGTTATCCACCACCTTTCCGGATATTGTACCATCTTCTATCCTTCTTGCCAAAGCTTCGGCCTTTCCTTCACGGATGGCAATTGTATTATTGTTGTAGTCGATATCTACGGGTGTGTTCCTGTCCAGGAACTCCAATACTTTTCCGAGATCAGTGGAAGAAAATTCCAGTTCTGATACGGCACATTTACCAAGGTATAAAGGATCATATGCATAAATAAAGGAAGTTTGTGATTGCAGTGCTTTGACCACTTCTGCCACATTAGTCTTCCCGGTTTTTAAAGAGATCTTTTGTTGCAAAGTTTTATATGACTGTGCAGCTAATACCAGGTGCTGCCCGCATAATAAAATAGCAAATGTTAAATAGATGGCTGTGCGCCTGTTAAAAAATTTACGTGTAAAATTCTGCATACGTTTTTGTTGCTTTTTATATCTGGTTGAGATGAAGCATGTGCATGAGATACCTGGTAGCAGGATTTCCTGCCAGTCAGATGAACTGTTGTCAAAAGCCGGGTCTGTTAACTAATTCTTCGTGATATGAACAAAAGTGCTGTCTCCTCTTTGGCTATAAGAAATACGCTGCACAAAAGACATTTTTTTAAGTATAAGATTAAGTGATGTCTGCAAGGGAAATGTTGCTGTCATCCTTTTTTCCGCGATGGTTTTATCCATTAAGATAAAGGTCTGCCCATACCTGCGTTGCAGTTTCGCAAACACTTCATCCAGCGGTGTATTATCAAAGATCAATGTGCCATTCTTCCAGTCGATAGCTTCCCTTATAGCAAAGGTCGATTCCTTATATTCTTTACTGTTCTTGTAACTGATCCTTTTCCCAGGCAGTAATATTTTTGTGAAGGCCAGCGTGGTATCTTCTGTACTTACCGCCGCCTTCCCTGATATCAGGCTCACATGGATGCTGCTGTCTGTATAACAGGAGGAGGCAATATTAAATGAAGTACCCAATGCGGTAGTGATCAGCCCCCCTGTATTCACGCTAAACGGTTTTTCATCATTCGTTTTCACTTCAAAATAGGCTTCTCCCCTCAACCACAACTCCCGTTTTTTAATGTTATAATCTTCGTTGTATATGAGCATAGAATACCCATTCAACCATACAGACGTACCATCCGGCATATGCACCAGCTTAACGCCGGGGCCGTTATTCGATAAAGTATCCATGTGCCTGGTATGGCGGATCTCCTGCACGGTATTCTGCTGCAACAGGAAACCTGCCGTGCCAATGATCCCCAGTACGGCGGCCGCAGCGGCCATCCGTAGCCATGGGATCCGTCTTATCTTTCTAACCGGTGTTGGCTCATCCCATTTTGTCATCAGATACTTGTCCAGCTCCTTGTTATCCTGTTGACCGATCCAGGTTTCCACCTGTTCCTGTTCTGCTTCTGTACAAAGGCCTTTAAAGTATTTATCCAACAATTGGTGGTTCATGTGTTAGTCAAACGGTGGTTATTAACCCGGTTGTAATAAGAGTACGTTTGTAAAAGAAGGATGTACCAATGGAAAAATGGAGTTCATAATTTGGTAACATAGGATGGCTAACGGGCCGTTAATTCCCGGCGGATAAATTGCATCGCCAGCTGCAGATGATTCCTGACGGTCATAGGTGATAGGGACAATTGGTCAGCAATTTCTTTGTGGGAACGGCCTTCATCGCGGCTCATCAGGTAAATGTTCCGCCGCTGTTCCGGCAACCGGGCCACCAGTTGTTGGATTTCCTTCCGTAACTCTTTATACAATAAGGTATTCTCTGCAGAATCCTCATCGCGCACTTCTTTTTTATGCAGGGTTAACTCGCCCAGGTTCTTCTTTTCCCTGTATAATTTGCGGGTTTCATCAATTACGATGTTCTTCACGTAAACAAACAACAAAGGGAAAATATCCTGGCCGGGCTGCACCTTTTCCATATTCTCCCATAACCGTACAAAACATTGCTGAGTGATCTCTTCCGCCCTTTCTGCATCGCTGGTTAACTTGTATGCAAAGCGGTATACCTTGTCCCGGTTTGTGACAAACAACTCCTCAAAAAGTACTTTTGCTGGAATTTCGGGCATGGCAGAACAATTGAAATTAACGTGGATAAATGTAGGCGTTACATGTTACCTGAACGTTAAGCATGCATAAAAGCACAGGCCCCAAAGTGATCAAACACTTTGGGGCCTGCACAGGAGCATGGTTTCCCTTATTTCTTTGTCATCTGCAAAATAGCCCCCAGCGGTAAATGGTCCGACGCCAGGAGAACCGGTAAAAATCCATACATTTGATCGTTTTTAGGAACATTAAACATGGCCCCCATGTGCAGGTTGGCGCTCGCACGGGGGGCTTTTTCTTTTTTGGTCATTCCGTGCATGAGTTGTTAAAATACCTATAAAGAAAAGGCCCGGTGTATCACCGGGCCTTTTCTTTATTTTTTACTGCGTAGTGCAATGAAGTATAATGGTATGCCTAACAGGATGATGCCCAATCCGGGAATAGCGTAATTAGGTTCATAGATCAGCAATAACACCGCCAGTGAAAAAGCGATCAGGATATACAATGCAGGCAATACAGGATACCCGAAAGCTTTGTAGCTGCGTGGTACATCCGGCCTTGTTTTGCGCAGGATGAAGATCCCAAGGATCGTGATCACATAGAACACCAGTACACCAAAGATCACCATCGCCAGCAGGTCGTTGTATTTACCGCTGAGGCAGAGGAGGCAAGTCCAGGCACATTGGATCCATAAACCAAAACCAGGTACATCATCTTTATTCAACTCTCCTGCCTGTTTGAAGAACAAACCATCTTTTGCCATGGTATAATAAATACGCGCACCAGATAAGATCAATCCGTTGTTACAACCAAAAGTAGAAATGATGATCATCACCGCAATGGTCACAGCCCCAACACCTGCACCAAAGATGCTTTCTGCTGCTGCCACTCCTACCCTGTCTGAAGGCGCAAAAGCGATATCATTAAAAGGCAATACTGCCAGGTACATTACGTTAGTAGCTACATAGATAATGGTAACGATCAGCGTACCCAATAACAAGGCACGGCCAATATTCTTCTGTGGATTTTTGATCTCGCCTGCAATGAAAGTAACGTTGTTCCAGGCATCGCTGGAAAACAAAGTACCCTTCATGGAAACTGCCATCGCACCGAAGAAGGCCATTGTAGTTAAACCGGTTGTTACCAGTTGCCCGTTTTCCATGCTGAGGTTACTGAGCTGCCAGGCGTTCTCCCAGTTAGCATTCCAGATCTCTGCTTTGGCGCCGATGATCAATCCGAAAATGATCAATCCAAAAAGAGAGAACAACTTCGTGAAAGTGAAAACGGTTTGAATGATCTTACCATTTTTCACCCCCTTCGTATTAATAAAGGTGAGTAAAATAATAGAAGCCATCGCTACCAATTGCGCTGCCGAAAGATGAAACCCTCCTACCTCCAGCAGGTAATTCGTTTCTCCCAGCCCCGGCGCCAGGTATCCCACATATTTGGCAAAAGCCATGGCCACCGCCGCAATGGTACCCGTCTGGATCACACCAAACTGCGTCCATCCGAAAAGGAAAGCAATAAAAGGATTGTAAGCTTCACGGAGATAAACATATTGCCCGCCTGCTTTAGGGAACATCCCGGATAATTCACCATAACTCAGTGCAGCGATCAACGTTACCACACCCGCTAATACCCACATGGCCATCATCCATCCGGAAGAGCCCATAGAACGCGCTACCTCAGCCGATACAATAAAAATACCGGATCCTATCATGGAACCGGCAACGATCATGGTGGCATCCACCAGACTTAGACTTGGTTTAAAAGAGTTTTCCTGGTTGATTGACATGTGAGGTTGATAAGTGGTTATAAAAAAATCCCGGTGTAATGTACCGGGATTAAATTTAATATATTTCAGGATTACATCCCGCGACTTATTTTTTAGCTACTGCGTTCAACTCCTTGATCACATCATTGGTCACATTGTAAGCTTCATCCTTGTACAGGATATTGCTTGCGCCACTACGATAAGAGAAGATAAAAGCAAAACGATTGTCTGAATTGAATTTCTTGATACTTTCATCCAGGCGTTTTTGCAGGTCTTCATTGAACTGCGCCTCTTTTGTCTGCAATTGCGCATACAGGCTCTGGCGGTTCTGCTCATGCTGCTGGGCTTTCTTCTGAAGACCCATTTGCGCTGCTTCACCTTCTGCCTGCGTCATTGTAGGCGCCCTTTGCTGCAACACACTTAATTCACTTTGTAACTGCCTTTCACGGGCATTGATCTCATTCTGGGCAGTCTCTTTTTCTTTTTCGAGTGCTGCTTTCTTTTCCTTAAAGTAATCGTAGTGAGCTTCCAGGGAATCGATATCTACATACGCCAGCCTTTGAACAGCGCCTGAAGCGGGTTGATGAACCGAAGAATCATTAGCAGATGCGGTGCCTTGTTTGTTACCTTGTTGGCAGGATGCGAATACACCGGCTACCGCTGCCAGGAATAGTCCATTTTTCACAAAAAGTTGACGAGTGTACATGTTGATCGGTAGATTTTTAACCCTTATAATATGAAATAGAAATCTTGAGGCGGCTAAAATAAGGTTTTTGGGATATAAAAAAACGTTAAAATGGAATTTTAATTAATCTTGTAGAACAAGGTAGCTATAAAGCCGAAGAGGCCGCTTCTCACAGGAAACAGCCTCTTCAGTTGGCATATGATGTCTTATTTAACTTTCTCCAGTAACATCTCCGGCTCATCCGTGGTCAGGTAGTCCACACCGGCCTTCAGGTAAGCGTCCATCTGCTCAGGTTTGTTCACCGTCCAGATGTTCACATTGATACCATTCTTCTTGGCATCCTTGATAATATTGATGTCCTTATCTATTACCTTAAAGTTGTAGTCAAAACCCCAGATCTTATCTGCTTTCAGCTCTGCCGGCGTTTTATCCCCGTTGAGGTAAGCCACCTTGGCAAAAGGGTTCAATTCTGCTATTTTCTTGCAAATATTGTAATCGAAGCTGATATACAGCATCCAGGCCTCACATTTGTGCTTGCGGATCAGTTCCACACATTTCGTAGCCAGCTCCTCTGCCCTTGCCTGACCTAAACCGGAAGGCTTCAGTTCCAGCACCAGGTGCGTGGTATTCTGCGTCATGGCCTCTTTGATGTAATCCTCAAATAAAGGCACATGATCCCCCTTATTTAATGGTATCGAAATGAGGTCTGCCACAAGCGTTTCCTCGATCTTTTTATCGCCGATGTGGTTATCATGGGAAAGTACAGGTACACCGTCCTTAGACAGCCATACATCAAACTCAGTACCCTCTGCGCCGATCCGGATAGCATCCTTCAGGGAACTCAGGGAATTCTGACTGGAACCGGTATTTTTCCAGGCGCCACGGTGAGCCACCACTTTATTACGGTGAAAATCATCCCTTACCAGGATAAAGGTTTCCCGGGCATCACCATTCTGAATAGTAACTGCATACTGGAAGGAAGGTGCACTGGCCGTTACACTGCTCTTCTTGTTCAGGCGCAGTTCGCCTTTTTTGCCGATGGTGAAGAGGCCGGAGGTGTCTTCCACCAGCTTTGCTGCCGGGGCAACGCCTTGTTTATTGAATATTTGTCCCACTAGGGCGCCCTTTTTGCCCACGGGGATCTTGTAATTGTTCAAAAGCAGGGAAGGCCCCTGGCCATGAACCGCAACTGCTGCCATCAATGCAGGGATCATAATCAGACTTTTCCTCAGTCTATAACGTAGACGCATGGTATTGTGTTTTTATCTTTCAAATAGTTACTTTTCAACTTACAATATACTTATATATTGTTGCCTTTTACTTACAACTTAATTTCGCAACAAGGTAATATGAATCTTTTGTAAACGTGAGTGCTTTTGATTAAATTACCATTAAAGAATAAAAAAACCGCCAAAACAGTAACCATATACCAATCAGCATGCCCCATTGTATCCTTGTTAAAACTTTAGTCCATGTGGCTTAAGCACCAGCTCCAGTCAATTCTGTTCTCGGGAACCGCAAACATTACGGACGACGATCAGCGTGCCCGGATATTCCGCAACAATGCCGTAGCGCTTTTCACTGCCCTGCTGGCCTTAATATTTGGCCTCTATTATTATACGATATCAGGTGAAAAGATGATCCTGTATGGTGTATTAACAGAGGCTTGCTGTTTCTTCGCGGGCATAGCCTGTAACCGATTTAGGTTGTATACCGCCGCCACTATCGTCGTTCAGTTCACTAACCTGCTGGCAGTGGTGTATTTTGGCTGCCTGCTGAGCCTGAACATGGAAGCCAGCCTCCTGGCCATCTTTATTGTAGGCACCTCTTTCCTGATCCTGAAAGACACCAGTTCCCGGATCATTTCCATTACCGCCACCTTTGTGGCCCTTGGCTTAATGGAACTCAACAAACATTACCCGGTGATCACGCCGATCGTATTTGAACCGGCTACCGCCCTGCTGGTACATTATACGGCCATACTCGTGATCGTACTGCTCAGCTGCCTCACCATTGTATTATACGTTTGGCAAAACGACCAGCTCGTACTCAAACTAAAAAGCACCACCCGCAACCTGAAAGAACATGCCATAGAACTGGAACGCACCAATGAAGCATTGGCAAAAGCCAATCTCACCAAAAGCATTTTCCTCCGGGAAACCAGCCATGAGATCCGCAATCCCCTGAATGCTATTTTTGGGATCAGCCAGTTGCTGATGATGGAAATGGATAAAACAGAACAGTTAAAACCCATCTCCAAACTGATCATTCACCTCCACTCTGCCAGTTACAACGTTACCCAGATCATCAACAACGTACTGGAACTATCCAAACTGGAAGCCGGTGTGCTGGATGACGTAAGGAAGGATTCCTTCTCCATACAGGAATGGATCAGCAACATCATTCATATCTACCAGTATGTAGCCGATCTGAAAGGCGTAAAGATCGAACTGGAAATAAACCTGGATATGCCGGAAAGGATGATCAGCGATAAAGTGAAACTCACCCAGATCGTCAATAACCTGCTCATCAATGCCATCAAGTTCACGAAGGATAACAGCGTGATCGATGTGCTGCTCTTCCCTGAAAACGATCAGTGGTCCCTGGCCGTAAGTGATCAGGGCGTCGGTATTCCGGAAGAAATGATGCATAGCATCTTTGATCCTTTTGTTACAGAGCAGGGCGCTTTTATTGATGGTACCGGCCTTGGCCTGCCCATCGCGAAACGCCTGACGCAATTATTATACGGCGAAATTAAAGTGCAGCGTAATGAAGACGGTGGCAGTACTTTCACTGCTACTTTCCCTATGGAAGAACATGTGCTGCCTCCTGCCCCGCTGGAAACTAACTTCCTGCCGGATGATGTGGATTACAGTGATAAAGTGATACTGGTAGTAGAAGATAATATGATGAACCAGATGGTGTTCTCCAACTTCCTTTCCCGTTCCCGCTGCAAACTGATCATGGCAGATAACGGCCAGCAGGCGCTGGAAAAAGCCAGGCTCCAGACCCCGGACCTGATCCTGCTGGATATGCACATGCCTGTAATGGATGGATATGAGACCCTGCTAGAACTTAAAAAAGATCCCATACTGAAAAATGTGCCGGTTGTAGCTATCTCTGCAGACTCCTTCAAAGAAGCCGTAGATGAAGTGATGCAGGCCGGTGCAAATGATTACGTACTGAAGCCCGTTCAGTTCAGACCACTCTATGAAGTAGTAGGAAAATATTTAAAGTCGCAACCGGCTTTTTCTTAAAGAGAAAGAAGGTACTCTCTTTAAATAAAACAAACACCTTAAGGCACAGCCCATATTCTCTTAAATAAAACGCCCCCCTAAATACCACCGCCTTCTTTCTCTTTAAGAGAAAGAAGCGACCTCCTTTAAATAAAACGAACACCTTAAGGGCGCAGCCCATATTCTCTTAAATAAAAACACCCCCCTAAATACCACCGCCTTCTTTCTCTTAAAGAGAAAGAAGGTACTCTCTTTAAATAAAACGAATCCCTTATAATGCCACAGCCGGCATTCTCTTAAAATAAAATACCCCCTTAAGGGCGTAGCCCGTATTCTCTTAAAATAAAACACCCCTTAAGGGGTGTAGGGGGATTTATTGGGAGAAGGTTCTTCCCCCCTTCCTCCAATAAAAAAGGGAGCACTGTTCGTGCCCCCTTTTATTCTCTATACATTTACTACGTTCGAAGTTATAACTATTCCTCTTCGTCAAACTGGAACACCTCTTTAGAAGATGCCAGGATATCATACTCTTCTTTAGAACCTACGATCATATTCTCAAACTCTCTCAAACCAGTACCTGCAGGGATCAGGTGACCCGTGATCACATTCTCTTTCAGGCCAAGCATATCATCTGTTTTACCGTTGATGGCAGCAGAAGACAGTACTTTGGTTGTTTCCTGGAAGGATGCAGCAGAGATCCAGCTATGCGTACCCAGAGATGCTTTGGTGATACCAAGCAACAGCGGGCTGGACGTTGCAGACTCCGCATCGCGGTATTCTACAAGTTTCTTGTCCGCACGGCGCAATACAGAATTCTCTTCACGAACCTGACGCAGGGATACGATCTGACCAGCTTTCATACCGGTTGAATCTCCCGCTTCAGTTACAACTTTCTTATCGTAGATCTGATCGTTCTCTTCAAAGAATTCAAACTTATCGGTAGTATCGCCTTCCAGGAAGCGTGTATCTCCCGGATCTTCGATCGTTACCTTACGCATCATCTGACGCACGATCACTTCAATGTGTTTGTCGTTGATCTTCACACCCTGTAAACGGTATACCTCCTGAATTTCATTCACCAGGTATTCCTGAACAGCAAACGGTCCTTTAATAGACAGGATGTCTGCAGGTGTAATAGAACCATCGGACAACGCAGTACCAGCTTTCACGAAGTCACCATCCTGAACCAGGATGTGGCGTGTTAACGGAACGAGGTACTTCTTGATATGTTGCTCGCGGCTTTCGATGATGATCTCACGGTTACCACGTTTGATGTTACCAAATGCTACCACACCATCAATTTCAGAAACGATGGCAGGATTGCTCGGGTTACGTGCTTCAAAGAGCTCCGTAACACGTGGCAGACCACCCGTGATATCTCTCAGTTTACCGATAACGCGGGGGATCTTAACGATTACCTGACCGGCTTTCACAACTGCACCTTCTTCAAGGATCACGTGTGAGCCAACTGGTAAGTTGTAAGATTTGCTTTCCTTGTTACCATCAACGATGAGGGAAGGGATCTTATTCTTATCCTTGGTTTCAATTACCACTTTCTCACGGTGACCAGTTTGCTCATCCGCTTCTTCACGGTAAGTGATACCATCAATGATACTATCAAAGCGGATCTTACCAGCGATCTCAGAAACGATAACGGCGTTGAACGGATCCCAGAAGCAGATCACATCACCTTTCACTACTTTCTGACCATCTTTCACTACCAGGGTAGATCCATAAGGTACGTTGTTAGTGATCAGGAGACGGTCATTCTTCACATCCATGATCCTCAATTCACCGGTACGGCCGATAACCACCTGTACTTTATCACCATCATTGTTTTCGAATGTGGTAGTACGCAGACCATCGAACTGAACAGTACCATCAAATTTAGCGGTGAGTGTAGACTCTACTGATGCAGAGCCGGCCACACCACCCACGTGGAAGGTACGAAGTGTCAACTGTGTACCCGGTTCACCGATGGACTGTGCTGCGATGATACCAACGGCATCCCCACGTTGTGTGGTGTAACCGGTGGCAAGGTTCTTACCATAACATTTCACACACACACCTCTGCGGCTTTCGCAGGTCAGTACAGAACGGATCTCTACTGTTTCGATGGTGCTTTCTTCTATATGTTTGGCAATTTCTTCTGTGATCTGTTGTCCTGTTGCTACAACCAGCTCTTCAGTGATCGGATCGAACACATCGTGCAGGGAAGTACGGCCAAGGATACGATCGTACAGTGGTTCTACCACTTCTTCGTTATCCTTCAGGGCTGAAGTAGCAATACCACGGAGGGTACCGCAATCTTCTTCTGTAATTACAACATCCTGTGCAACGTCTACGAGACGGCGTGTGAGGTAACCCGCATCTGCCGTTTTCAACGCTGTATCCGCAAGACCCTTACGGGCACCGTGGGTAGAGATGAAGTACTCCAATACGTTCAGACCATCTTTAAAGTTGGAAAGGATCGGGTTCTCGATGATCTCGGAACCGGAAGAACCACTCTTACGCGGTTTTGCCATCAATCCTCTCAAACCAGCCAGCTGTTTGATCTGTTGTTTAGAACCACGCGCACCGGAATCCAACATCATGTAAACTGAGTTGAAACCTTGCTTATCATTAGCCAGTTCACGGATCAGTGTTTCGGTTACTTTCGTATCCACACGGCTCCAGATGTCAATGATCTGGTTGTAACGTTCGTTATTGGTGATCAGACCTGTGTTGTAGTTATCCCACACTTCATCCACCTCGCCGGCTGCGCCGTCGATCATGAGTTGTTTAGCTTCAGGGATGATCAGGTCATTAATATTAAAGGACAATCCACCGCGGAATGCTGTACGGAAACCAAGTGTCTTGATATCGTCCAGGAATTTAGCAGTCTTTGGAATGTCTGTTGCTTTAATGATATCGCCAATGATCTCACGCAGTGATTTCTTGGTGAGCAGGGCATTTACGAAGCCTGCTTCACGCGGAACAAACTGGTTGAAGATCACACGGCCTACTGTAGTTTCGATCAGCTTCCTTTCCAGTGTGCCATCATCTTTACGCAGGTCCGCTTTAACACGGATGTTTGCATGCAGATCAACACGACCTTCATTGTAAGCAATGATCACTTCTTCAGCAGAGTAGAAAGCTTTACCTTCTCCTCTGATGATCTCTTCCGGCGTAGTTTTCTTACCCTTGGAAATGTAGTACAGTCCAAGTACCATGTCCTGTGAAGGCAGGGTAATAGGCGTACCATTCTGAGGGTTAAGGATATTATGGCTGGAGAGCATCAACAGTTGGGCTTCCAGGATTGCAGCGTTGCTCAAAGGAACGTGTACTGCCATCTGGTCACCATCAAAGTCAGCGTTGAACGCAGAACACACCAGCGGGTGAAGCTGGATGGCTTTACCTTCCACCAGTTTGGGCTGGAATGCCTGGATAGACAAACGGTGAAGGGTTGGAGCCCGGTTGAGCATCACCGGATGACCTTTCAGTACATTCTCCAGGATATCCCAAACCACTGCTTCTTTTCTATCAACGAGCTTCTTAGCTGATTTAACTGTTTTTACGATACCTCTTTCGATGAGTTTACGGATAATAAACGGTTTGAATAATTCAGCCGCCATATCTTTCGGTAAACCACATTCGTGCAGTTTCAGTTCAGGTCCTACCACGATAACGGAACGACCGGAATAGTCAACCCGTTTACCGAGCAAGTTCTGACGGAAACGACCTTGTTTACCTTTCAGTACATCAGAGAGAGATTTCAGTGCGCGTCCACCTTCTGCTTTAACGGCGTTGGATTTCCTGGAGTTGTCGAACAGGGAATCCACAGCTTCCTGCAACATCCGTTTTTCATTCCGCAAGATCACCTCTGGCGCCTTGATCTCGATCAGGCGTTTGAGACGGTTGTTACGGATGATCACCCGGCGGTACAGATCGTTCAGATCAGAAGAGGCAAAACGGCCACCATCCAATGGTACAAGCGGACGTAATTCCGGCGGTACTACTGGAATGTATTGCATCACCATCCACTCAGGGCGGTTATCAACACGGCCATTGGCATCACGGAAAGCTTCTACCACACTCAAACGTTTCAGCGCTTCCGCTTTACGTTGCTGGGAAGTTTCAGTGGCAGCCTGGTTACGGAGCTGGTAAGAAAGTCCATCCAGATCAATACGGGACAGCATCATTTCTACCGCTTCAGCACCCATTTTGGCGATGAATTTATTCGGATCTTCATCCGGCAGCATCTGGTTGTCTTTCGGAAGGGTATCCAGGATATCCAGGTATTCTTCTTCAGTCAGCAGATCGCTATAGTTCAGTCCCTTCTCTTGTTTCACACCACTCTGGATGATCACGTATCTTTCATAATACACGATCGTTTCCAGTTTCTTGGAGCTCATACCAAGCAGGTAACCGATTTTATTAGGTAATGATTTGAAATACCAGATATGAACAACAGGCACTACCAAACGAATGTGGCCCATTCTTTCACGACGTACTTTCTTCTCTGTCACTTCAACACCACAACGGTCGCACACAATGCCTTTATAACGGATACGCTTATATTTTCCGCAATAACATTCGTAATCCTTTACAGGTCCGAATATCCTTTCGCAGAACAAACCATCACGTTCCGGCTTGTAAGTACGGTAGTTGATGGTTTCAGGCTTCAGCACCTCTCCATAAGAACGCTCCAGGATGGTATCCGGAGAAGCGAGACTAATGGTGATACTACTGAAATTTGATTTAGGACGATTTTCTTTTTTGATGGCCATTATATGTTATTTAAAGAAAACTCATTGGAAATGCATGGTCTGAGATGCCATGGCCTGTTTGTCTTCACATGATTATACGGCAGCTCCCGGGTAGGGAACTGCCGTTATATAATAATCTTAATCGAACTTCAGATCCAGACCGAGACCACGTAACTCATGGATCAATACATTGAAGGATTCAGGTACACCGGCTTTCGGTATGTTGTCTCCTTTCACGATTGCTTCATAAGCTTTAGCACGGCCTACGATATCATCGGACTTAATAGTGAGCAACTCTTGCAGGATGTTGGCGGCACCGTATGCTTCCAGGGCCCATACCTCCATCTCACCAAAACGCTGACCACCGAACTGGGCTTTACCACCCAATGGCTGTTGCGTAATGAGACTGTATGGTCCGATAGAACGGGCGTGCATCTTGTCGTCCACCATGTGGCTCAGTTTAAGCATGTAGATAATACCTACGGTTGCTTTCTGGTGGAAGCGCTCTCCGGTTTCACCATCACTCAGATAAGTGTGGCCAAAACTCGGCAGTTTAGCCTCGTCAATATAACCGGCGATCTCTTCAACACTCGCACCATCAAAGATAGGCGTGGCGAATCTTACACCCAGTTTTTGACCGGCCCATCCAAGAACAGTTTCATAGATCTGACCAAGGTTCATCCGTGAAGGTACCCCAAGCGGGTTCAACACGATATCAACCGGGGTTCCATCTTCCAGGAATGGCATATCCTCATCACGTACGATCTTAGCCACAATACCCTTGTTACCGTGACGGCCTGCCATCTTATCCCCTACTTTCAGCTTACGTTTGCTGGCCAGGTAAACCTTAGCCAGTTTCAGTACGCCCGCTGGCAGTTCATCACCGATAGAGATGTTGAACTTCTCACGTTTGTAGCGGCCCAGCTCCTCGTTGTACTTAATGTTAAAGTTGTGGAGGAGGAAGTTGATCTGGTCGTTTGTTTCCTGATCCGTTGTCCAACCCAATGGGTTTACAAACTGGAAGTCAACATTCGCCAGGTTCTTGTTAGAGAATTTAGAGCCTTTGGAGATCAATACTTCACCGTAAGTGTTGGTGATACCGGCAGACGTTTTGTCTTTCAGCAGCAACAGTAACTTACTCATCAGCACTTCCATCAGGTCTTCTTCATTCTTCTGATGTATTTTTTCCAATTTCTCCAATGCCGCTTTTTCACGGGTCTTAGAGTTCTTGTCTTTCTTAGCGCGGGAGAACAGCTTCTTGTCTATCACCACACCTTCTGTAGATGGTGGCGCTTTCAGGGAAGCATCTTTCGCATCGGAAGCTTTATCACCGAAGATAGCTCTTAAGAGTTTTTCTTCAGGAGAAGGATCAGATTCACCACGTGGGGTGATCTTACCGATCAGGATATCTCCTTCTTTAATATGCGCACCTACACGGATGATACCGTTCTGATCCAGGTCCTTGGTGGCTTCTTCGCTCACGTTCGGAATATCTGGTGTCAGTTCTTCTTCACCCAGTTTAGTGTCACGTACTTCCAGTTCGTATTCGTCGATGTGAATAGAGGTGAACCAATCTTCTTTGGCAACACGCTCAGAGATCACGATCGCATCCTCAAAGTTGTACCCTTTCCATGGCATGAACGCCACTTTCAGGTTACGGCCGAGGGCCAGCTCACCTGCACGGGTAGCGTATCCTTCTGTTAAGAAGTCTCCGTCTACTACTCTTTGTCCTTTTCTTACGGCAGGACGAAGGTTGATACAGGTACTTTGGTTGGTCTTAACGAACTTGGTCAGTTGGTAGATGATCAGATCATCTTCAAAGCTTACCAGTTTCTGCATTTCGTCGCGCTCGTAGCGAACATGGATCTCATTTGCATCCACGAACTCTACAACACCTTTACCATCTGCGGTGATCTGCAGGCGGGAGTCGCGTGCTGCTTTTCCTTCCAGACCAGTACCTACGATAGGCACCTGTGGATTGATCAGCGGAACAGCCTGACGTTGCATGTTTGATCCCATCAACGCACGGTTGGCATCATCATGTTCCAGGAAGGGGATCAGGGAAGCGCTCAAACCAACGATCTGGTTCGGAGCAACGTCCATGTATTCCACTTCTTCACGATCAAGGATGGGGAAATCACCAGTTTCGCGGGATTTCACTTTTTCGTTCGCGAAAGAACCTTTATCGTCCAACGGTGAGTTAGCCTGGGCTATTTTTACAGAATCTTCTTCTTCAGCGCTCAGGTATTCGATCTTAGTCATATCCACTTTACCGTCTTTTACTTTACGGTAAGGCGTTTCAATGAATCCCATTTCATTCACCATGGCGTGTACGCACAGGGTGGAGATCAGACCGATGTTTGGTCCTTCCGGGGTTTCGATCGTACAGAGACGGCCGTAGTGGGAATAGTGTACGTCACGTACCTCAAAGCCTGCTCTTTCCCTGCTCAAACCGCCGGGCCCGAGTGCGGAGATCCTGCGCTTGTGCGTGATCTCAGACAATGGGTTGGTCTGATCCAGGAATTGAGACAATTGAGAAGTACCAAAGAAGGAGTTGATCACGGAGGACAAAGTTCTCGCATTGATCAGGTCCACTGGCGTAAACACCTCGTTATCCCTTACGTTCATTCTTTCACGGATGGTACGTGCCATACGGGCCAGACCTACGCCGAATTGTGCATAGAGCTGTTCTCCCACGGTACGTACACGACGATTGCTCAGGTGATCAATATCATCGATATCAGCTTTACCATTGGTCAGTTGAACCAGGTACTTGATGATGGCAATGATATCCAGCTTCGTGAGCACTTTCATGTCCAGCGGCGTAGGTAAGCCCAACTTGCGGTTGATCTTGTAACGTCCTACATCACCGAGGTCATAACGTTTATCTGAGAAGAATAATTTATCGATGATACCCCTTGCTGTTTCATCATCCGGCGCATCGGCACCACGCAATTGGCGGTAGATGTGCTGAACGGCTTCCAGCTCAGAGTTAGATGTATCTTTGTTGAGGGTGTTATAGATGATGGCAAAGTCGCCGCTCACCTCTTCTTTCTGCACAAATACAGATTTCACGCCCATGTCCACGATCAGTTCGATGTTGTTATCATCCAGGAAGCTATCGCGTTCTAACACGATCTCATTCCTTTCGATGCTCACCACCTCACCGGTATCCTCATCCACGAAATCTTCCACCCAGCTGCGTAAAACGCGGGCAGCCAGCTTTTTGCCGGTATATTTTTCCAGGTTCTTGCGGTCTGCTTTAACTTCGTCAGCCATACCAAACAGCTCCAGGATATCCTTATCCGTTTCGTAGCCGATGGCACGCAACAGGGTGGTTACCGGGAATTTCTTCTTACGGTCGATGTACGCGTACATCACATTATTGATGTCCGTCGCAAACTCCATCCAGGCACCTTTGAAAGGGATCACCCTTGCAGAGTAGATCTTGGTACCATTTGGATGCACGGATTGACCGAAGAACACACCAGGTGAACGATGGAGTTGAGATACAACTACCCGTTCAGCACCGTTGATCACGAAAGTGCCCCTTGGGGTCATGTAAGGTATATTCCCGAGGAATACATCCTGCACAATTGTCTGGAAATCTACGTGCTCCTCGTCGTTACAGCTCAGACGGAGTTTTGCTTTGAGCGGCACGGAGTACGTAAGCCCCCGCTCAATACACTCTTCGATGGTATAACGCGGAGGGTCTACGAAGTAATCCAGGAATTCCAGATTGAAGATATTTCTCGTATCTGTGATCGGGAAGTTTTCCTTGAATACTTTAAAAAGGCCTTCGTTGTTTCGCTTGTCTGGTGTGGTTTCTAATTGGAAGAAATCCTTGAAAGATTGAATTTGGATAGCCAACAGATCCGGTGTCTCAGCAACTTGTTTGATCTTTCCAAAATTAATTCTTTCGTTAGTTTGGGCTTTTTTTAGAGACATATTCGAAGTTAGCAGTTAATATAACTTGTATGAATAAGGGAAATTAATGATTCTTTGTCAAATACATCGAAATTCTTGTCTTTTGAAAGACACTTTCCCAAAGGGGTAAGGTCAAAAGTGAAAAATCACTTTTGACCTTAAAAAGATGTATCTAAAACAAAGAATTACTGAATTTCTACGTCAGCGCCAGCTTCAGTAAGCTTCGCTTTCAGATCTTCTGCTTCAGCCTTGTTTACGCCTTCCTTGATAGCTTTAGGTGCACCGTCAACCAGTTCCTTTGCTTCTTTCAGACCAAGACCAGTCAGATCCTTAACGATCTTCACTACGTTCAGCTTGCTTGCGCCAGCAGCTTTCAGGATTACGTTAAAGGCAGTTTTTTCCTCTACAGCAGCGGGACCATCTCCACCAGCGGATACTACAACTGCAGCAGCAGCTGGTTCGATACCGTATTCGCTTTTCAGTACGTCTGCGAGTTCTTGTACTTCCTTAACAGTAAGACCTACTAATTGTTCAGCTAATGCTTTTACGTCTGCCATTGTATGATAATTTTGAAATTGTTTTGAAAATTTGATGTTGTTTATATTGTGACTTGGAAGCCATGGTAATGTGCCCTTATAGCTTATTCAGCTGCAGGTGCTTCTGGTGCTGCATCAGCTGCGGGAGCTTCTGGAGCGGCCGGTGCGGAAGCTTCTGGTGCTGCAGGCGCTTCAGGAGCAGGTGCTGCTTCTACGGCAACGCCTTCTTCTTCTTTCCTTGCTTTCTCCAGCAAAGCAGCGATAACGCGTTTTGCAGGTGATTGCAGCAAACCGATCACTTCGCCGATCAGTTCGTTCTTGGTTTTGATCTTCACCAGGTTAGCCAGTTGGTTATCGCCCAGGTACAGTTCGTCAGCAATGAAAGCTGCTTTCAGTACTGGTTTTTCCAGTTTGGCGTTTTCCTTGCGGAAAGTGGAGATGATCAGCGCAGGCTCTTTCGGGCTGTCTGAGAACATGAGGGCAGTTACGCCATGCAGTGCTTCGAAAACACCAGCATATTTCTCACTGTCCAGGCTTTCCAGTGCCTTCTTAATGAGGGTGTTCTTAGCCACCTTCATTTCTACATTCTTATCGAAACACACTTTCCTCAGGTGGTTCACCTGCTTTACGCTCAGTGACTCTGTATTGGTGATGTAGAAGTTGCTATATTGAGAGAACTTACCTTTCAGCAGCTCTATTGCCTCTGTTTTTTGATCTTTCGTCATTACTCAATAATTAGTTTTGAACAGATTTGGTGTCAATTACAATACCAGGGCTCATGGTGCTGGCCATAGATAAACCTCTTAGGTAAGTACCTTTTGCGGTAGATGGTTTCAGCTTGATGATCGCGTTGATCAACTCAACGGAATTCTCCTCGATCTTATCTGCCGTAAATGAAACGCGGCCGATAGAAGCGTGGATGATACCAGCTTTATCTACTTTAAAGGTGATCTTACCGCCTTTAACCTCGTTAACTGCTCCTGCTACATCATTAGTAACAGTACCAGTCTTAGGGTTAGGCATCAGGTTACGTGGTCCGAGGATCTTACCCAGTTTACCGATCTTAGGCATCACGGAAGGTGTAGCGATGATTACGTCTACATCTGTCCAGCCAGCTTCGATCTTTTGGATAAATTCATCCAGACCTACGAAATCAGCACCCGCTTCTTTAGCAGAAGCTTCTTTGTCCGGTGTGCAAAGAACCAATACTTTCTTAGTCTTACCAGTACCGTGTGGAAGCGTTACAGAGCCACGGATAGCCTGGTCAGCCTTCTTAGGATCAACGCCTAAGCGGATATGTAAATCGACAGAAGAGTCGAATTTAGTACAGTTAATGTCTTTAACGAGGGTGGATGCCTCTTTCAGGCTGTATGTTTTTGTTTTGTCCACCTTAACGTCAGCCACTTTTCTTTTCTTCGTTGCCATTGCAGAATGATTTAAAAGTTAATCCCGATAACGGGAGTGAACAAATTAGTTTTCCCAGGGGGCTTTACCGTCAACAGTAATACCCATGCTACGCGCTGTACCAGCCACCATTTTCATAGCGCTTTCCAGGGTGAAGCAATTCAGGTCAGGCATTTTGTCTTGTGCAATAGCCTCAACCTGTGTCCAGGATACTTTACCTACCTTATTACGGTTAGGCTCTTTTGAACCACTTTGCAGTTTGGCAGCTTCCAGCAACTGTACAGGTGCAGGAGGCGTCTTAATTACGAAGTCAAATGATTTGTCAGTGTAAACTGTCAGCAAAACAGGCAATACCTTACCCATTTTATCCTGGGTGCGGGCGTTGAACTGTTTGCAGAACTCCATGATGTTCACACCTTTGGAACCCAAAGCGGGACCAATCGGAGGTGCAGGATTGGCTTGGCCGCCTTTCACCTGCAATTTCACGTACGTTGCGATCTCTTTTGCCATTGATGTCTGTTTTAATTTGGTTAAGCGTTCTCCTCCTGTTTTACCGGGAAGAAAACTCCCAAAACTCAAAAGTCTCTAAAGACCTTTCAAGGGGGATGCAAAGGTAGCTATTAATTAAATAAATAACAAAAATTGTTTGGAGTTCGGCATTTTTTTTGCTATTATCCGGAGATTGGTAATAAAATTAATAGCTAAAACCCTATTCATCAGTACATTGCGTTTCTGATTAGGCATGCAAAGATACGGATTTATGTTGTATTTTAAACGCCAAATTCCTCTTTATGCGTCTTTTCACCCTTCTTATTATACTATTGCCATTTTCCACTGCGGCACAGACCCTCCTTATTGGTACTTACACTAAAAGCATACATGTATGCAGGTTTGATCCGGAAACCGGCGCCATCACCAAAGTAAGTTCCAATGATGAACTGAATAATCCTTCCTTCCTCACGGTATCTGCCAACGGACAGTATGTTTATGCTGTAGGCGAGGCCAGTGGCGCAAACGGCGGCAGTGTGTATGCTTTAAAGTTTGATGGCAACCGCCTGGAACTGATGAACAGCCAGTCCTCCGGCGGCAAAGGGCCCTGCCATATCAATATAGACAAAGCCGGCCGTAATGTGATCGTGGCCAATTATGCAAACGGCAGTGTCAGCGTTTTGCCCATTCAGCCAGATGGCAGCCTTGGCGCTCCCATCCAAACCATTCAGCATACCGGATCCAGTATTGTGGAATCCCGGCAGAAAGGCCCCCATGCCCATTCCGTTAACTTCTCCCCGGATCAGAAACAGGTTTTTGTAGCAGACCTGGGCATAGATAAGATCATGGTATATGATTATCATCCGGGGAATAAGAAAACACCCCTCACCCCTGCTGCCATCCCTTTTATAACCACACAACCGGGAATGGGCCCCAGGCACTTCACCTTCCATCCAAACGGCAAATGGGCTTATGTGGTGGGAGAACTCAATGGGAACGTAACTGTCTATAACTATAAGAATAAAACGCTGTTACCTGTACAAACAGTTTCCACAGCCCCGGGAGCAAAACCCCAGTTCGGCCTGGCCGATGTACATGTTACACCGGATGGTAATTTCCTTTATGTGAGCGACAGGATCAAGCAGAACTACCTGGCATCCTTTAAGATCAACAAAAGCAACGGGGAGCTGAGTTTTATTGCGCATGAGCCCACTTTAGGCGAAAACCCGCGCAACTTTATGATAGATCCTTCCGGCAAATATGTACTTGTGGCTAACCAGAGTACCAATAATGTGGTGGTGTTTAAAAGGGACCCTGCTTCGGATAAACTGACCCCTACAGGTAACCAGATCAATGTGGAGCGCCCGGTTTGCCTGCAACTGGTTCCGGTAAAATAGGTGTGGCACCACGCATAAAGTTGCCAAAACAAGTATTTAGTAACTTTAGTGCCCTTAAAACCACCCCTTTATGAAACGCACATTGTTAATTCTCACCATCACCTGCTTTACCTTTTCTGTGAATGCTCAGGATGAAGCTGCCCAAAAGAACTGGATGGAATACGCCACCCCTGGTTCCATGCAAAAAATGATCGCCATGTCCGACGGGCAATGGGCTACGGACATGACCTTCTGGATGGCTCCCGGCGCCCCTCCTTCCAAAGGAAGCGGCTCCTGCACCAACAAAATGATCCTTGGCGGCCGGTTCCAGGAAACCAAACACACCAGCTCCTTTGCAGGCCAGCCTTTTGAAGGCATTGGCACCATGGGATACGACAACCTGAAAAAGGTATTTCAAAGTTCCTGGGTGGACAATATGAGTACCGGGATCATGTACATGGAAGGTAAATGGGACGATGCCACCCGCTCTGTTGTTTTTACCGGTAAATGCACCAATCCTGCCTCCGGCAAGGAAATGAATGTGAGGGAAGTGTATAAGATCATAGATGATAATACACACCTGATGGAGATGTATCAAATGGAAAATGGTACAGAATACAAGTCCATGGAGATGAAGATGACACGCAAATAAGCTATTACAGTACGGCAGGTTACTGCCGTACTACTTTTCCGGTTCTTTGCCGGAAGAAGCATTCCCTCCTCCCCCGAACAACTTTGGCAGTGCCGGGATCAATGTGGTAGCTGCAGCCACCGCCGCCGCAATCTGCCTGAAAACATCTTCCTGTGTAAAGAATATGAATACTGCCACGGCTGTAATAGCGATGATCACAGGCAGGTGTAATAACTCCCAGGTACTGGCCGTTTTGATCTCCTTCCGCAATGCCACTTCTTTTTCCGTATTCTTTTGCGACAATAAATAGGCCCGGAAAGTATCGTCCGTAAACTTTAACCGTCCATCCCGGATGCACAGGATCTTCATTTCAATCAGCTGCCCTATCTCCGGAAGGTTCCGGCTATTGATCAAACCATCCACGGCCATATCCAGCAGCAGCAATCTGTGTAAAGCCGTCAATGATCCTTCCTCCCACAACTTATCATCAAAGCCCTTCACCACCATTTTATTCATCAGCTCTTTTACAATATCCTTCGGTTCTTTCCTGTCCGCCACCTTATCCACTGTTTCCTTCACTGCAAAAAGCTGGATCACTTTTAAGTGGAACAAAGCATTGCAGCTCTGGCGGATCAGCTGGTAGAGCACAAGCCCCACCAGCCCGATGAATACAAACAGGAAGAAGAGCCCCTTTACCGTATCTATAAACTTAAACCTGTCAGGATACCTTGATAACAGGGAGATACTCCCGTTACCCAATTCCAGCCGCTGAAGATTCAGGTCTTTATGATGATGGTCCTTCATCAGCAGGAAACTATCCTTACGCTGAAATTCCCATTCCCAGCTCCTGTCTGCCGCAGCATGATCAAAGCCCGGGTAGTTTACCGGTGCATAATATGCTGCACCGATCTTATCCGCTAAACCAAAATAGAAATGCAGTATTACATGGTCAGGAAGTGGTTTGGCTTTGGTGGTATCTTGCTGTAACAGCATCACCGTATCAGGATAAATAGCATATCGTCCATTTTCATACTGCATGCGAACATACTGCCGGGGAGATGCACTGTCACTTCCTCCCATGTTCCATAACTCTGCTATCCTGAACTGTCTTTCCGCCAATGCATTTACTTCATGCAGTTGCTGTTTCTTCACTTCCTGCAGGATCTCAATATTGTGTGCAAACCAGGTGAATGTAGAAACAGGTAATGCAGAAAAAGCGAGTAACAGGAACAGGATAAAGAATTTATACCGGATAAAACAGCTCTTCAATATCGCCTGTATGGGCTGGTTTTTCGGCTCGCGCGTTTTCAAAGGGATCAGTATAATGGCCACGGCAGCAATGATGATGATAACTGGTAACAGCCAGTAGATAAGGCTTGCGTCACATTCATTCACGGCAAAGATCAGGTAGGCCAGTAAGTTGGCCAGCAGCCATGCCCCCCAAACTATTCCTATCCGCATCAGCTTTAACTGCCTTGTCATGTTTTCTGTTTTGTAATGCGCTACATAGAGCCAGAACAACATAAATACCAGGTTCAGCGGAGACAAAATACCCCATATCAAAATAGCATATTGTGCGGATGCGGGAGGAAGATTGAATTGCAGTAAAAGGAAAAGTACCATATAACCAATGAACAGCACAATGCCCCGGATGTAAAATCCTTTCATGTGAAGGCGCGGCACCATCCAGCTGAAATAATCGGCTGCACTCTGGAATACACTGATGCCTCTGTATTTGATGCAGAAAATAGCACCCAGCACCAGGATGCAGGTGATGAAAGAAAAAAGCAATGCAAATATGAGTATCCTCAGATTCACCGGCAGCATATAACTGCTGTCATGAAAGGTAACCAGGAACAGATCGCTGTTTTCCAACGGGCGGATGTACATGGAATAGGGTTTACCATTATACAGCAGCGTTTTCACATACTTGTTCTGCCTTCCGTTCATGGCCTCCTGTATGCTGCCGGAGCTGATCTCTTCCAGCAGGTTACCGGTTAGGTTGCGGCCTTTGCTGGAATGCACCTGTACATTCCCGTTTTTATCCAGCAGGCAAAAACCATATCCTTCCGGCATAACGGTATTAATGAAAGAATACATTTCCGTTACCATCACTACAATACTAAATGCAGGAATGCGGCTTTTCATGGACACATCTACTTTAAACTCTCCGGTGGTCCAGCTGTTGATAGGTTCTATGTATATAGCATCTTCTGTTCCTTTAAGTGGGCTGCCATACAATTTGGTGAGCGTATCAAAAACGCGGTAGTATTGCCTTTCACTGATATTGATAAAAATAGATTTACCTCCCCTTCGTTCCGCCCTGATCCTTTGCTGGCCGGTAAAATCAGCCCATACCACCCTGTCAAAATAATCATAGGTATGGTGATCAAACAAGAGCCTGCCGGTTAAGGCTTCTTTATCTGATTCGTAGATATAAAGGTTATCCATTCGTGCTGTATCCAGTTGCCTGGTATCCCTGACCTTCTTCCGCCTGGTATCCATTTCAGTGTCCAGTGCTATCAGTTGTTTCCGGATACTGTCCTTTTCCCGCTGGTAGCTGGTATCTATGCTGTTGGACAGGTATGTGAGATCATCTCTTGTTCTGGCATAACTTCCTTCCAGTAATAACCAGTGAATGATAACCAGGGTGATCATGGTAACACCTACAAATAATGCAGCAACGGTCAACAGCAGATCTGAGAAGCCCAGCCGTTCTTCTTTTCCCATCAGGTATAATTTCAGGAAGGGAAGGCTGATGAGCACAACGATCAGTACGATCACCACTCCATACAGGAAAGAATCGGGAATATAATTCACTCTTGCGTTGAATACCCGCGAAGGCAGTAATCCGCAAAGCAGCAGTTTTTCACTTCCAAATTTGCAGGGGTAAGTGAAAACCATGTAACTCTTGCCCTGCACATTGACAGGATAAACAGAAGACACCTGATGCCCTTTATGTTTAGCCAGTAAGGTATCCAGTATATTACTGAGGTCCTCTCCCAGCCTGTTATTATCAAACACGGTTTCCCTCCTTGCTGTATCTCCCGGTTGTTTGATCAGCAGGTATCCTGTAAAGAATTCAGCCCTGTCTTTTACAATAGGCTGCATCAGATCGTGGATAGAAAAGGAGATGGCTTTATAGTTCTCCTGCTTGGCATCCATTTTCTTCGTGTAATAATACAGGCTGTCGTTCTTGATCATCAGTGCTGCACTTCCCGATGTTTTTTCCACGGCAGCAGTAATTTCTGTTGTTCTGGGAATAAGGTCCCAGCTGCTGGAAGCAGGGAGGTACAGGGTGTCCTTAGGGGTTGCTTTTGAAATATTGTTATAGGAGAATTTCAGCTGGTTATTATTCCGGGATTCCAGTGTTTCAGATACAGACCTGAGCGTGTTGAAGCCGTATTGCTGCACCTGCTGTTTATTACGGGGTACGTAATAGAAGTAATATATACTGAAGGCGCCACCCAGCAATAACAGCATAACGGTGGTAATAACAACGGGGCGTCGGCGTGAAAACTTTGCCATGGTCAGGGGTTGGGGTCTGGGATTGAAATGCTACTCCTCTAAATTTACTGAAATTTACGGAACTGGTCAACAAACAAAAAAGCCTCCCGGAATACCGGGAGGCTCTCTAAATATAATGAACAGCCTAGCTGATCTTTTCTACCTGCATGAAGTTCAGTTCTACCGGTGTTGCACGGCCGAAGATCTTCACGGTTACTTTCAGTTTCTTCTTATCATCCAGTACTTCTTCGATCGTACCATTGAAATCGTTGAATGGTCCATCGATGATCTTGATGGTTTCTCCTACGATGTATGGTTCGCTCATGGTCATACCCTGATCGGAGATCTCATCCACTTTACCCAGCATCTTGTTCACTTCTGATTTACGGAGTGCGATGGGTTTTTCTTTTCCAAGGAAGTGGATAACACCAGAAACGTTACGGATAGCCGAGATCACGTCGTCTGTCATTCTTCCTTCGAGGGCTTCGATCATGATATAGCCAGGGTAGAAGTTCTTTTCACGCATCACTTTTTTACCAGCCAGCACTTTGTATACTTTTTCTACCGGCAGGAAGATCTGGATGATCGTATTACCCCAGTCGCTGCGGCGTACTTCAATATCCAGGTATTCCTTTACTTTCCGCTCTTTACCACTTACTACGCGCAGTACATACCATTTGGTTTCCTGTGCGGGTGGCTGGGGCGTTTCAACCTTTGGTGCTTCCGCTTTGGGAGTTTCTTCCTGTGGAGTTTCCTCTTGAGGAGTTTCTTCTTGCTCTTGCGAGGTTTCCTCTTGTGGCGTTTCTTCCAGTGGGGTATCTTCTATTTGGATATCATCCATTATTGAAACAGTTTATAGTATTGCGATAAAACGAGGTGAGAGGCTGAATCCATTCCCCAAACCATCAGGGTGATGATGATAGTGGCGATCAGAACGATCATGGTAGAGGATTGCAGTTCCCGCCAGGTTGGCCAGGATACTTTATGAACGAGTTCGTGGTATGATTCTCTGAAGTAATTTGTGATTTTGTTCATGGTAATAAGTTATCCTGATATGAACGATAAAAATTGCCGTGGAGTAAAATTGCCTGTTTTCTTTCAAAAACCAATCAATTTAACTTTCCGGCAATTTAATTCTTAAGCACGGGTACTAGGATTCGAACCCAGATCAAAGGTTTTGGAGACCCGTATGCTACCGTTGCACCATACCCGTTTGTTAAAAAGCCATTAGCCGCAATTCTCTTTGCTCAGCAAATATATAACCTGCTAATGAAAGCAAATTACAACTAATGGCCTTTTTATTGTTATCAGTATTGCTACCAATATTATTTCAGGATTTCTGTAACCTGACCAGCACCTACGGTACGTCCACCTTCGCGGATAGCGAATTTCAGACCTTTTTCCATAGCGATAGGCTGGATCAGTTTAACAACCAGACCGATGTTATCACCGGGCATAACCATTTCAACACCTGCTGGTAATTCAACCTCACCAGTTACGTCAGTTGTACGGAAGTAGAACTGAGGACGGTATTTTTGGAAGAATGGAGTGTGACGGCCACCTTCTTCTTTGCTCAGTACGTATACTTCACATTTGAAGTCAGTGTGCGGAGTGATAGAACCTGGCTGGCAGATAACCATACCACGACGGATCTGAGTTTTCTCAATACCGCGGAGCAGCAGACCGGCATTGTCACCAGCTTCACCTTCATCCAACAGTTTTTTGAACATCTCAACACCTGTGCAGGTAGATTTCAGAGACTCAGGGATCAGACCTACGATCTCAACGTTCTCACCAACTTTGATACGACCGCGTTCGATACGACCGGTAGCAACAGTACCACGACCGGTGATAGAGAATACGTCCTCTACTGACATCAGGAACGGTTGGTCAACCGGACGTGGAGGCAGTGGGATGTAGCTATCAACAGCGTCCATCAGTTCGTCGATCTTGGAAACCCAGTTGGCATCGCCAGCCAGAGCACCAGTTGCAGAACCTTGGATGATGGGAACATTATCGCCATCGAAACCGTATTTAGACAACAGGTCGCGGATCTCAATCTCAACCAGTTCCAGTAATTCCGGATCATCAACCAGGTCAACTTTGTTCATGAATACTACGATACGTGGAACACCTACCTGACGAGCCAGGAGGATGTGTTCTTTCGTTTGTGGCATTGGACCATCTGTAGCAGCTACTACGAGGATAGCACCGTCCATTTGAGCAGCACCGGTGATCATGTTCTTCACATAGTCAGCGTGGCCTGGACAGTCAACGTGCGCATAGTGACGGCTTAAAGTCTGATACTCAACGTGTGCTGTATTGATTGTAATACCTCTTTCTTTTTCTTCTGGGGCTGCATCAATTTCATCATATCCTTTCTTCTCAGCCAGACCTTTGTTTGCCAGTGTCGACGTAATGGCAGCAGTCAAGGTAGTTTTACCGTGGTCAACGTGACCGATGGTACCAATGTTAACGTGGGGTTTATCCCGCTTGAAGGTTTCTTTTGCCATTGTATTTTTTTTTAAGATGGTTTGTAAAGTTGTATTAATAGTGTTTAAAAAACGGTATTTACAAACTTGAGCCAATGACGGGGATTGAACCCGCTCCTTTCTTTTTCCTTAGAACGCTCATCCATTGAGCTTATCGGCTTAGTTAAACTTCGAATTTCGGATACTGATCTCCTGAACCTTCCCGAAGGACAATCCATCAATCTGCTATCCGAAATTATTTGATTGATTGAGGAGAACCTCCCTTTTCAAATTCAAACTTTTTTGAGCTGTTGATGAGAATTGAACTCACGACCTCTTCCTTACCAAGGAAGTGCTCTACCCCTGAGCTACAACAGCGAATTCAAAACGAATTACGAATCTCTTTTAAAAATTATCAACCCGTAATCCGCAATTGATAATTCGTATTGACTCAGAGCGGGAGACGAGGTTCGAACCCGCGACCTACAGCTTGGAAGGCTGTCGCTCTACCAACTGAGCTACTCCCGCATTTTACTTGGTACTTATCAATCACTCTATTTCCTTGCACAACTTTGTTCCGCCCCTGATTGCACAAAAGCGGAACAAAATAAAGCGTGGGCAGGATAGGATTCGAACCTATGAAGTCGAAAGACAGCGGATTTACAGTCCGCCCCATTTGGCCGCTCTGGAACCTGCCCAACTTACAAACTTTGCCCGGAGCCATCCGGAAACTTCTGAGCCAGCAGAGGGATTCGAACCCCCGACCCACTGATTACAAATCAGTAGCTCTGGCCAACTGAGCTATGCTGGCATGTTTTATCAAGAAAAAGATTAACACTCCTGCTAAAAGGAAGCGCAAAATAAATGGTTTACTTTTTAAGAAACAAATATTTTTTTCAGCTTCCGAATGCGATCAATCTCTTGATGTAAGTCGGCTAAAATGCCCTACAGTAAAGAACTTTACTACCCTTGCGGATCCCTTTTTGATTCGGGATGGCAAAGGTAGTAAAGAGAAAATTAACTTCAAAATATTTCTGGGAAATTAATGTAAATTCTTCTCCTTCTGGCGCTTGATCTGGGTTACAAGCGATTCAAAGGCCAGATCTATGGACTCTTCGAAGGATTTAGACTCATGTTTCACGAAGAAATCGTGGCGGGGTATGTGAACTTTAATCTCGGCTATCTTGTCCTTGACCTGGTGGGCTAACTGATCAAGTTTGAGGAATACTTCAACGTTTACAATGCGGTCATAAAATGTAGAAAGTTTCTGGATTCGTTTATTCACATGATCAATAAGTTTGGCGTCAGCATCGAAACGCACAGTTTGAATTTGAACATTCATAGCACTAAAATTTAACATTTAACAATCTAATTTCAAGCAAGTAATCATCTTTTCATAGGCGATTTTTAATGTGAGGATTGGTATTACTAATTTACTGAACTTTCCATCGCTTTCCATTATTTGTGTGAAAAATTTTGTTAAAATCATAATAATGCAAGGTTAACCCCTCTGCTGTTATTAACACCTGAGGAGCATCATCTGTTGCAATGATCTTAATCGTGTATGCAGAAATATTGATAGCTGTGCTAGGCTTTGGGGTGCGCCTGCTTGTAAGCTTTCTTGAGACTTTCTATCGTATTATGGGTGTAAACCTGTGTAGACGCGAGGCTTGAGTGCCCCAGCAGATCTTTTACAGCATTAAGGTCCGCCCCGTTATTCACGAGATGTGTGGCAAATGTGTGCCGCAATACGTGCGGACTTCTTTTAGAAATAGTGGTTACCTGGCTCAGCGCTGCCTTCACCAGTCTATAAACATACCCCTTACTGACCCTTGTTCCCTTTTCATTCACCAAAAGGTATTCAGGTTCAGGATCAGCCAGTTCCTGCCGTTTACGGGCATCGTAGGCCTTAATATGCTGCAACAATTCATTGCTGATAGGTATGATGCGTTCTTTACCGCCTTTTCCCAATACTTTGAGCTGACCATTGCTCACATCCACATCCCGCAGTTTGAGGCCCAGCAGTTCTGCCTGCCGGATACCGGTCTGGTACAGCAATTCAATCACCAGCTGCCCGGTAGCCCCTTTGAAATCATCTCCAAAGATCTCCTCTCCTTCCACAGAATTCTGCTCCAGCTGCTGCATACCCTTCTGCTCCACAAATACGGGTAAACGTTTCCGGAGTTTGGGACTGATCACTTTCACCATAGGGCTTTGCCCGATCACTTTCTGGCGAACAGCGTATTTGAAGAATGATCGTAAGGTGGATATTTTATGACGGATAGTGCCGGGGGAAACGATGTCGGGGGTATCTGGCCGGCCTTTCAACCCTTCCACTAACCAGGACTGGATGTGCAGGGAACGGAGGTCCTTCAGGTCTATACCGCCATATTCAAGGGCCAGGTATTCAAAGAATTGAGCAAGGTTCACCGTGTACAGTTCCACTGTTCTCGGTGACTTCCGCTTAACGCCTGCATAGTAGGCCAGGAATTCTTTTGCCAGTGGTATGAGATGGTCTTCCTTCATGGAAACACAAAAAAATTGATGACTGTAAAGTTATCGAAAACCTTACAATCATCAATCTTATGTATTAGAAATTAATTTCTGATCTTAATTACTCGAATTTACCAGAAGCTACCTGCAGTTTGTAAACAGCTTTCAGCACCTGGGTCCGACGACGGATAGATGGCTTGGTAAATGACTGACGCTCTCTGAGTTGCAGCAAAATCTTCGCTTTCTCAAATTTCTTCTTATACTTTTTAAGCGCTTTGTCTATGTTTTCGCAATCTTTAGAATCGATGATTAACATATTTCTCCTTTATAATTTTTACGGACGGCAAAGATACATTTTAGTTTTTAATTTCCAAAACTAAATCAACTCCCATTTCCTAATTCAGGATGGTAATGCGTAATTGACTAATTTTGCAAGTCCAATATTAAGACTTTTATGTTTACAGGCATTATTGAAAC
Source organism: Chitinophaga sp. SYP-B3965 (assembly GCF_009647655.1). GTDB lineage: Bacteria > Bacteroidota > Bacteroidia > Chitinophagales > Chitinophagaceae > Chitinophaga. The sequence continues at coordinate 3,438,884 of NZ_WJFD01000001.1, forward strand.
CATGGGCACGATCACTTCGGCCGTAAAGGAAGGAGGAAACCTGGAACTTACCATCAGCTCGGCACTGGCACCTGAATTGAAGGTGGATCAAAGTATCTCTCACAACGGCGTTTGCCTTACTGTTACCGCTATTGCAGCGGATCATTATACTACTACCGCAGTAGCGGAAACTTTATTAAAAACGAACCTGGGCACCCTGCAAACCGGTCAGACCGTGAACCTGGAAAGGGCCATGATCTTCAACAGCCGGATAGACGGGCATATTGTACAGGGGCATGTGGACAGTACGGGCACCTGCCTCTCTATTGAAGAGCAAAACGGCAGCTGGCTGTACCGCATTGGCTTCCCGCCGCAATTTGCCTCCCTGATCGTGGAAAAGGGGTCCATTTGCATGAATGGCATCAGCCTTACTGTATTTGATATCACGCAGGATGCTTTTTCAGTAGCCATCATTCCTTATACTTACGAGCACACTAATATTCAGCACCTTACGCCAGGCGCTGCCGTAAACCTGGAATTTGACATCCTGGGTAAATACGTGGCCCGGCAATTACAAACGAACAGATGAACCATCCTCTTTCCCGGGAACTGGGTATGAAATACCCGCTGATCATGGCACCCATGTTCCTCGTGAGTAACGAACCCATGATGAAAGCGGCTATCCGCGCGGGCATTGCAGGTACCTTCCCTTCTCTCAATTACCGCAAGGAAGGAGAACTGCCGGCTTTGCTGGAAAGGCTCAATGAAACCAGGGCACAATACCAGCAGGGCACTTATGGCGTGAACCTGATCGTACAAAAAACAAATCCGCTCTATAAAAAACACCTGGACGCCTGTGTGGCAGCCAAAGTTCCTTTTTACATCACTTCCCTTGGCAATCCCAAAGAAGTAATTGAAGCCGCACATACTTATGGCGGTAAAGTGATCTGTGATGTAACGAATATGGAACACGCACAGAAAGCAGTGCAGAATGGAGCAGATGGATTGATTGCTGTATGCGCAGGCGCAGGCGGCCATGCCGGCCCCTACCCTATGCATGTGCTCATTCCTGCCCTTAAAAAAGCATTCCCGCATATTCCTGTGATAGCTGCCGGCGGCATTGCCACGGGTCAGCAAATGGCCAGTGCCATGGTATTGGGAGCCGATATGGTTTCTATTGGCACCCGCTTTATTGCCAGCATAGAAGCTACCGTGAGTGAAGAATATAAACAGGCCATCCTGGATCATGGTATGGAAGATATCGTACTCACAGAACGACTGTCCGGCACTCCTTGTAACATCATCAATACCCCGGAAGCCAAAAAGATGGGGTATAAACAAAGTGCCTGGGAGAAATGGCTTTCCCGTAATCCCCGCACAAAAAAATACTATAAGCTGATGATACAGATCAATGGGATGCGGAAACTTCAAAAGGCCGTGAAACCGGGTAACTACAGTCATCTCTGGAGCGCAGGGCAAAGCGTGGAAATGGTGGATGATATCATTAGCGTGGAAGAGATCGTAACCCGCCTGATGCATGAATATGATCAAAGCCTGCTGGCCTTTTCATCTTAAAGGAAACTTATCTTTGCAAAATGTCCGAAACAATTAATTACCAGGAAGGTGCCGTACTGTTATTCAACAAACCGCTCACCTGGACCTCCTTTGATGTAGTAAGGAAAGTTAGAAATACCACCAAAGCCAAGATAGGCCATGCCGGCACTTTAGATCCCCTGGCAACAGGTTTGCTGATCTGCTGCACAGGTAAAATGACCAAAAAGATCAATGAATACCAGGCGCAGGAAAAAGAGTACACCGGTACTTTCACACTGGGCGCCACTACGCCTACTTTCGATCTTGAATCTGCACCGGAAAATCAGTTGCCTGTTCCTGCGCTGGACCAGGCCGGATTACAGGCTTTTGCGGACAAGTTCGTTGGCCCTATACAACAACTCCCTCCCATTCATTCCGCCATCAAACAGAATGGTACACCTATTTACCTCCTGGCCCGCAAAGGGGTGGATGTAAAAGTGGAACCCAGGAATATTACTATCTATGCTTTTGAGATCACGGAAGTGGCTTTGCCTGTAGTACATTTCAGGGTGCAGTGCAGTACGGGTACTTATATCCGTTCCCTTGCCAATGATTTTGGTGCAGCCATTGGTTGCGGCGGTTATCTGAGCAGTTTATGCCGTACAAAGATCGGGGCATTTAAACTGGAGGATGCAATGGAAGTAGCAGATTTCATTGAGCAGTATAAACAGGCGCATCAGAACGGGTAACCGATCGCCACATTCCAGATCACATTTTCACGCCGCCAGCGGCTATCTCCCAACGTCCATTCACCAATGTACCAGCCACTGGCATTTTTGGTGGGGTATGGCTTTTTGAGCGGGATACCAAAATCAAAACGGATCAGGAAATAACTAAAATCCACTCTTAAACCGGCGCCGGTGCCAATGGCAATATCCTTATAAAGATTGGCCACCTGGAATTCCGCACCCGGGCGGGAGGTATCTTTCCGCAACATCCAGATATTACCGAAATCCAGGAAGGTAGCGCCTCTCAGGTTCATGCTGCCGCCAAATAAACGGAACAGGTTGAAACGGTATTCCACATTCCCTTCCAGTTTCATATCCCCTGTTTGATCCGGGAAGATCTGCGCTACTCTTGAAGTATCTGTGTAAGAACCAGGACCCAGCGTACGCAAACGCCATGCACGGATACTATTAGGGCCACCGGATGTAAACTGGCGAATGTAGGGCAGTACGCTACTTTGCCCGTAAGGGATGCCCAAACCAGCATAAGCGCGCGTGGCAACGGAGGAACGTTCATAATTCCAGTAGTGCCGGTAATCCAGTTCCAGCCTTACAAACTGGGAAATATTTACTTTGGAAAGTGTTTCCAGGTTTTCTCTTCCGCTGGTCAATGCATGCAGCGCTCCATTTACGCCTTTCAGCCATAATCCTGATTCTTCAAAATTGGCGCGGAAATAAGAGTTCTGTCGTTGATGGAACACATCGTTATTACTGAAAATATAGGAAACAGCTTCTCCTCCCACAAAGGCGGGTTCAAAACTCCGCCTGAGATAAGGACTGGTACTCACCACACTGTCCAGGAAAGTGGGTGTGAGCACTACTCCCACATATGTGAAGGTTAATGGTTTTACATTCCAGCGTTTGTAAAGGGATTCATTCCATTCATATCCAAAAGAACCGGTTACGTTCCTGATATTGAACTTATCAATACGCCGGAGGTTATTGAAACCTGCGGAAATACGTGTTTTAGCAGTAGAGCGGTTATTCTGCCGCAAACGGAAAGGCGTCACAAAACGTGGCAGGATGAGATCTGCGGTGATGCCGTATTCCTGTGCCTGCATATCGAACTGGCTATTATTCTTCACTACTTCCACACCTCCTTTCACACTGATATGTAATTCATTGGCAGCGCGGTTCAGGTTGTAATGGCGATAACCAACGGACACGCCGCTACCCACAAAATAATCACTACTGGTAGAGATATCGAAGTTGGTGCTGATCTCCTGCTTTTTCCTGGGCGTCAGTTGAATGTAGGCATCCAGCTTCTGTACCGTATCCGGACTCTCCTTGTAAGTAAGGGTCACAAACTGCCAGAGGTTCAGATCGTACAAACGGTTCACCGTGTTGTTATAGTTCTGGGTAGAATATCTTTCGTTGGAACGTAATTGAATAGCCCGTGAGAGCACCCGCGGACGAATAATATTCTCATAATATTTGATGGTGAGGAAGCGGTTTTGCGTAGTGTGATAATTGGTATCATTCACATTTCCCTGCAGTTTGAAATCAGGGAACACATAGATCTTATCCAGGTAAAAGATCTTGGTAAGATCGCTGGCGGAATCCTCCGGCAGTTTTATTTCCACGTCAATATCCAGCAAGGGCTTCTGATCTGAACTTAATACCGTGGGCATGCTTTCAAAAGGATTCAGCGGATCTACGAAGAGGGATTTATTCAGGGTATCCACTGTAAAGGAGATCAGCTCCCGGTTGAATTTATAATACCCTGCATCGCGGATCAGCCGCATGAGCCTTTCCCGTTCACCATCCAGGTTCCCTGCTTTATAGGCATCGTTGGTTTTTAAGAGGGAGAACTTCAGGTTCTCCTTTACGATCTTGGCGATGGCCGTATCTGGTATGTCGTAATTAATTTTCTTGATAACGAAGTTCTTGCCGGTGTTCACTTCATAATCAACACTTGCTTTCTGCCGTTTGATACTTTCTTTGTAACCTACTGTAGCATAGAAATAACCCTGGTTATTGAGATAGGAAACCATGCGGGAAACAGCTTCTTTTGTTTTCAGGGAATCGTAGATGACAGGCTCCTGGAGATTCCGTTCTGCCAGCATCAGGTTCCAGAACCAGTTGCTTTTCTTCTCGTAATTCTTTTGATTGTACAGCCACACTTTTAAGCGGGTGCCCAGTAATTTCTGGTTGGGCTGTTGCAGCATCAGGGATTTGGAGGAAAGATCGTTCTTCAGGTCCGTTTTCTCATTCCCACTCAGCGTACCGGTGATATTCACATCTGTACTGGTGAGCAGGTTCTGATCTTTTTGTAAATACCGGGTGTTGGAGCAAGCACTCAATAACCCGCATACCATCAGCAACACAGCCAGGCGAGGCATCTTCACGTATGACGGGTATGTACTTCTCTTCAAAATATTGAAAATTAACGGGTATTGATACTTCCCGAAACTACGGGGCTGCTTGGCTGAATGCCGGAATTCTTGTAGGTTTGATCCTATGTTTTCAAAGGCGCAAATTAAATATATTCAATCATTACAGCACAAAAAATACAGGCAAAAATTTGGCCAGTTTGTGGCAGAGGGAGATAAGATCGTGCAGGAACTGTTGCAGGGCTCTTATGGTGTAAAAGCCGTATATGCTACCAAAGCATGGCTGGAAGCGCATGGAAACGTTACTGGCATTGAAGTGCTGGAGGTGGATGAAGCCGGACTCAAACAGATCTCTTCTCTTTCCACCCCCAACCAGGCGGTGGCGCTGGTGGACATTCCAACTTTGCCCCCACCCGTTCTGAAAGGCAATATCACATTGGCCCTGGAAGCCATCCGTGACCCCGGCAATATGGGTACCATTATTCGTATAGCCGATTGGTTTGGGATCCGCCAGATCATCTGCTCACCGGATTGTGTGGATGCTTACAACGCCAAAACCATCCAGGCCACCATGGGCAGCATCATGCGCGTACCGGTGATAGAGATGGAGCTCCCGGCATTACTGAAAACACCCGGCCAGATAGCCAGCTATGCTGCCACCCTCTATGGACACAATATTGTTGACACCAAAAAGCTCAGTGAAGGTATTATCCTGATCGGCAATGAATCCCGCGGGCTGAGTGAGGAGATCGTGCAGCTGAGCAGCCACCAGATCACCATCCCAAGGATAGGGCAGGCAGAATCTTTGAATGCTGCAGTAGCCACAGGTATTATCTGCGGCCGCTTACTTATTTGAACTGGATCGCTTTTACCGGCATAATGCGCTGGATCAGTAAAGAAGGAATGGTGAGGATGGCTAAGCAAATACCTAAGGTAAGGCCATTGATCATCAGTACTTTCCACCATTGAATGGCAATTGGCGCCACGGTCATGTAATAAGATTCTTCCGGTAATTTGAAGAAACCTGTATACTGCTGCAGCAAGGCCAGGCCAATACCCAACACATTCCCGATGAAGATCCCGGCCAGTACGATATACCCTGCCTGGAAAATGAACACGTTCTGTATGGAGGAGTTCCGCATGCCCAGGGCTTTGAGGATACCTACCATGTTAGTCCGTTCCAGGATCAGGATGAGGATAGCCGTGACCATGTTAATAACAGCCACAATGGTCATTATCACCAGGATAATGGCTTCGTTCTTATTCTGTAACCCCAGCCAGTCGAAGATATTAGGATACACTTCTTCCATGCTGCGAATATTTAATTCGTCGGACATCATTTCACCGATAGCGCTGCGGGCACTGTCTATTTCCCGGTAATCTTTCAGATACACTTCGTATCCTCCTATTTCTTTTGCCTCCCAGTCGTTCAGCCTGCGGATCAGGTCAATATCCCCGATGAGGTAAGCTTTATCGTATTCTTCTATGCCGGTTTTGTAAATGCCGCAGATGGTGAGTTTCCTGGCGCGGGGGGGCAAACCGTCTCCCCTTACAAAGTACACCACTACCGCATCGTTGAGTTTTAACTGTAACAGGGCCGCAGTGTTGGCAGATACAATGATCTCAGGCGCATACCCGCTGTCCGGGAAATTGATATTGCGGCCTTCTGTGATGAAAGGCAGCTTATTATCCCGGTCTATGCCTTTAAAGATCATGCCTTCTGTTTCCCTGTCTTTTTTAATGATCACGGATTTGGTGGCAAAATCATTGATGGCGGTAACATCCGGAAGCGCGCGGATATTGGCTTCCAGCACAGGATCTGCAGTAAAAGGAATTTGTTCTGTTAAAGGACCAGCATTGGCCTGATATTGGGTGATATGCATATGCCCCCAGAAACTGAAGATCTTTTCAGAGATCTTCTCCTGGAAGCCATTGATCATTGCCGTAGCCAGGATCATAACGGCCACACTGAACGCCGTAGCGATCATGGCTATGTTGATGATGAATTTTGAAAAGGAAGAAAACCGGTTAAAGGCGATCCTCCGGGCAATGAACATGGATATGCGCATGGCGCTAATTTAATGGAATATTGTAAATTACAGTTATGAAGAAAGCAGCATCCACATGCTTCACCCTTATTGCGATCCTGACAGGTCTCCACCTGAGCGCGCAGGAAAACAAGATCACACCGGATCATGTTTACCATCAGAACATCAGAACGGTAAAGCTAACCCGTAGCGGCGACCCGGTTAGTTTACCCCTGATCACACTCAACAGTAGTGAAACACTTGACCTGAACTTTGATGATCTTCAGTACGAAGTTAAAAGTTATTACTATACTTTGATATTATGTAATGCGGACTGGACGCCAGTACGAATGAATTCCATCGAATACCTGCGTGGATTTTCAGAGAACCAGATCCGGGATTACCGTTTTTCCAGTGTGGCATTACAGAAGTATGTGCATTACCAGGTAACGATCCCTAACAATAATTGCAAGCCTGTTAAGTCCGGCAATTATTTGCTGAAAGTGTACCTGGACAGTGATACGAACAAACTGGCCTTTACCCGCCGGATGATGGTGCTGGACAATAAAGCCAATGTAGGCGGCTACATTTCCCAACCCATCAATCCTAAAGTATTCAGAACGGCGCAGAAGGTAAATGTGTCCATCAATACAAAAGGGCTGAACCTTCCCAATCCTTTTGATCAGTTAAAAGTGGTGATACAGCAGAACTTCCGCTGGGATAATGCCATTACCGGCATCAAGCCACAATTCATTAAAGGGGATGTGCTGGAGTATAATGCAGAACAGAATATTATTTTCCCCGGCATGAAGGAATGGCGCTGGATAGATCTGCGCAGCTTCCGCCTGCAAACGGAAAGAGTAGAGAAAACGGATTATCAGCGTACAGGCACAACCGTATTTGCCATGCCTGATTTCCCCCGCGACAACCAGGTGTACCAGTATATCAAAGATATCAACGGACGTTATTTCCCCGCCACCATTGATGATTACAATCCCAACTTTGAAGGAGATTATGCGCGGGTGAACTTTGTATTCCCTGCCAAGGAACCTTATGCAGGATATGATATGTACATCTTCGGCGAGCTAACGGATTATGAATGTAACACCGCCAATAAGCTCACCTACAATGGTGCCCGCCAGGCTTACGAAGGAGCACTCTTCCTTAAGCAGGGTTTCTACAACTACGTGTACGGGCTTATAGACAGGACCAATAATAATCAGTTCAGTACGGAATATACCGAAGGCGATTCCTGGGAAACAGAGAATGTTTACACCGTGCTCGTTTATTACAGGGGACTAGGCGGCCGGTACGATGAACTGATCGGGCAGCTTAACCTGAATTCTTTGCAGAACAGGAGATGATGCTTCTCTGCATACCTCCATCCCGTCAGATATTCGTCGCATTCGTCTGATCCATCGTCTGCCCTAACTTCACAATGTTTGCCGCACCACGTTTAATAATGATCCGTGTTCCACGATCATAGGTGAAGTAACGGTAGAACCAGTTGATGAACACCACCAGTTTATTCCGGAAACCTAAGAGGTTCAATAAATGCACCGCCATCCATGCGATCCAGGCAATGTAACCGCTCAGGCGTACGCCGAAAAATTCTGCTACTGCCCTGTTACGCCCGATGGTAGCCATTGTACCAAGGTCTGTGTATTTAAAAGGTTTCATGGCCTTACCACGCAAACTGTTTTTGATATTCGCTCCTAACTGTGCTCCCTGCTGAATAGCAACCTGTGCCACCATAGGATAACCTTTCGGGAAACGTTCATCATTCAGCATTTGCGCCATATCTCCCAAAGCATAGATATTGGAATATCCTTCCACCAAATTCACATCGTTCACTTTCATCCGGCCGTTAGGCAAAAGGATGCTATCCAGGAAACCTTTCAACGGAAATCCTTTCACACCGGCAGACCATAAGAGGGATTGTGTTTCAATCGTATCTCCGTTACTCAGTGTAAGTGTACTGCCGTTATAATCTTTCACGGCAACGTTCAGCAATACTTTAACGCCTACATGTTCCAGGGCTTTCAATGTATTAAGACTGGATGCTTCAGACATGGCGGCCAATACTTTGGGGCCTGCTTCCACGAGGTAAATGTTCATCAGGTGAAGCGGTAATTCAGGATAATCCTTTGGCAGGATATACTTCCGCAATTCCGCAAAGGCACCGGCTAATTCCACACCGGTTGGGCCACCACCTACCATTACAAAATTCAATTTCCGGCGGATCATTTGTTCATCCTTCAGTAATAAGGATTCTTCAAATTGCTTTAACACGTAGTTACGGATCTGCACGGCTTCTATGAGGGACTTCATACCGATGGCATTTTCTGCGATCTGGCTGTTTCCGAAGAAGTTGGTGTTACTACCAGTGGCAATTACGAGGTAGTTGTATCTGATCTCCCCGATATTGGTTTCCAGGATATTTTCCTCAGAACGTACTGCTTTCACTTCTGCCATGCGGAAGTGCAGGTTCTTCTGGTTCTTGAAAATACCTCTCAGGGGGAAAGCAATGCTATCCGGTTCCAAACCGGCAGTTGCTACCTGGTAAAGTAAAGGTTGAAAAAGATGATAATTATTTCTGTCCAGCAGCACCACTTGTACGGGTGTGTGTTTCAAAGCCTTGGCCAGGTTAATGCCTGCAAATCCACCTCCAACGATCACAACTCTGGGCCTGTCTGATTCCGGAATGTTCGGCTGTATCATGTCATTTTTATTTTCGATATCAAAATTACAAAACTTTCAGTAAAAAATGAAAGATTAGTTGAAGTATTAACATAGCATATGAAGAACAGGATGATAAAACGCACAGAGCTGTGCAATTTTCATGCAAAAAGGGCTGCCTCTTTATTGAGACAGCCCTTTTTTTGGAAGAGTTTTATTTTAAAGCCATGTGCAAACCTGCGGCAAGCAATGCGCCAATTACCGGTCCTACGATAGGTATCCAGGCATATCCCCAGTCGCTGTTCCGCTTATTTGGGATAGGCAGGATAAAATGCGCGATCCTTGGGCCAAGGTCCCTTGCGGGGTTGATGGCATAACCGGTGGGCCCGCCTAAGGAAAGGCCGATGGCCAATACCAGGAGTGCAACCGGCAAGGCATTTACTGCCCCCAGCCCTACTTCAGATTTGGTGATATAAAACACTCCGAAAATAAGGACGAAGGTGCCGATGATCTCTGTAACGAGGTTTGGAATAGTGCTCCGGATGGCCGGGGCTGTGCAGAAACAGGCCAAAATACCGTCTGCATCCGTGGTGGCATCAAAGTGTTGTTTGTAAGCAGCCCATACCAGGCAGGACCCAATAAAGGCCCCGATCAGCTGTGCTGCTATGTATACGGGCACTTGTTCCCAGGGAATACCACCAGCTACCGCCAATGCCAGCGTTACGGCTGAATTGAGGTGAGCGCCGCTGTATGCTCCTACGGTGAATACACCTACAAAAACAGCCATGGCCCAGCCCATCGTGATCACCATCCATCCACCATTCTGGCCTTTACTTTTATTCAATACGCAGTTGGCCACTACCCCGTTCCCTAAAAGAATGAGCAGGGCGGTACCTAAGATTTCTGCCAGGAAAATTGACATCGTTGGTTGTATTAAGGTTAGTATTATTTTTCAGCCCATGCTTTTGCTGCGCGGATGGCGCGTTGCCAGTCCTTTGTGAGCGCAGTTCTTTTTTCTGCATCCATGGAGGGGGTGAATTTTGCGTCTTCCTTCCATTGTTTGCGGATGGTTTCAATGCTGTCCCAGAAACCAATAGCCAGGCCAGCGAGATAAGCTGCGCCGAGTGCGGTGGTTTCTGTTACTTTCGGGCGGATCACCTGGGTTTCCATGATATCTGCCTGGAACTGCATGAGCAGGTTGTTGGCGGTAGCGCCTCCATCTACCCTTAATTCCCGGATCTTCATGCCGGCATCAGATTCCATGGCTTTCAGTACATCCATGGTCTGGTAGGCAATGCTATCCAGTGCTGCGCGGGCAATGTGTGCATCTTTTGTGCCGCGCGTCATACCTACGATGGTGCCGCGGGCATATTGATTCCAGTGTGGCGCACCCAGCCCTGCAAAAGCAGGTACCATGTATACGCCATCTGTATCTTTTACAGAGGCTGCCAATGCTTCCACATCTGCAGAATGGCGGATGATACCTAAACCGTCCCGCAGCCATTGTACAACGGCGCCGCCGATGAAAATGCTGCCTTCCAGGGCATAATGGGTGGTATCACCGATCTTCCAGGCAATGGTGGTGAGGAGGTTGTTGGCGGAAGTGATGGCTTTTTCGCCGGTGTTCAGCATCATGAAACATCCGGTGCCGTAGGTGTTTTTCACCATACCCGGTTCTGTACACATTTGTCCGAACAGGGCTGCCTGCTGATCTCCTGCAATACCGGCAATGGGTATTTTGAAGGGGGTGAGTGTGGCTTCCGTTTCTCCGTATACTTCGCTGGAAGCACGTACTTCCGGGAGCATGGAGGCCGGGATATCCATCAGTTTCAACAGGCTTTCATCCCATGCCTGTGTGTGGATATTATATAACATGGTGCGGGAAGCATTGCTCACATCTGTGACATGCAGTTTCCCCTTGGTGAAATTCCAGATAAGCCAGGTATCTACTGTACCAAATGCGAGTTCTCCTGCATTTGCTTTAGCGCGGGCGCCTTCTACATTGTCCAGGATCCATTTTACTTTGGTACCGGAGAAATAAGCATCTACGATAAGACCGGTTTTGGCGCGGATATCTTCTGCCAGGCCTTGTGCACGCAGCTCGTCGCAGTAAGCGGAGGTGCGCCTGTCCTGCCAAACGATGGCATTGTACAGGGGCTTACCTGTTTTACGATCCCAAACGATAGTGGTTTCCCGTTGGTTGGTGATCCCTATGGCCGCAATCTTATCTCCTGTGGTGCCTGCTTTTGCAATCACCTCTGCAGCTACGCCTGCCTGGGTACTCCAGATCTCATGCGGGTCATGTTCTACCCATCCTGGTTGCGGGTAGATCTGTGTGAATTCTTTCTGCGAAACGGCTACGATATCCCCTGCACGATTGAAGATGATAGCGCGAGAGCTGGTAGTTCCCTGATCCAGGGCCATAATGAATTGTGCTTCCATGCGTTATTGAGTATAGTTTAACGTGGTACCTTGGTTTACGAGGTAGTAAGATACTAGGAATAAATTAAAAGTAAAAAAAATTATCGGGGTGAGGAAAGGAGAGTTATGATGGAGGAAGTGATGATGATTGCATCAACCGGGAGGTGAGCAAAACCTTTTCAACACCTGGGAGCGAAACTTCTCCAACGCTCAGGCAAAGTTTAGGTGAAGGCAGGATGAGTTATACTTAAATTCAAAATAAGTCGTAGATAAGCCGTCTCTTAAAGGGACGGCTTATCTACGACTTATATACGAGTTATATACGGCTTATATACGGGTTATCTTCCTGAAATGAACACAAAAGAGTGGCTTAGGGGGTATTTGTGACTGCGGTTTGGGAGGGGATGTTTTTGTGAAAATGGAGAGACTTGTCAGGTTCCCCGGAGGCTTTTGGAATGGGTAAGACTTCCGGGAGGGGGAAGGGTACTTGGGGGAAATGAAAAGATTGAAGAGGTTTCCGGGAGGCTTTTGGAATGGGTAAGACTTCCGGGAGGGGGAAGGATACTTGGGGGAAATGAAAAGATTGAAGAGGTTCCCCGGAGGCTTTCGGAATGAGTAAGACTTCCGGGAGGTTTCAGGAATCGACGGAAACAAAAAAAGGGAAGCCGTTCTGGCTCCCCTTTCATAAAAGTATGTTCGTAATGGATACTACATTTTCTTAGCATCTTCCAGGAACTTGGCGAGGCCAATGTCCGTGAGGGGGTGCTTCAGCAATCCGAGGATGGAATCCAGCGGACAGGTGCATACATCAGCGCCGTTTTCTGCACATTTCACAATGTGGAGGGCGTTACGGATAGATGCTGCGAGGATCTCTGTTTTAAAACCCTGAATGCTGTAGATCTGTGCGATCTGAGCAATCAGTTCTACGCCATCCCAGCTGCTGTCGTCAATACGACCGATGAAAGGAGATACGTAGGCTGCACCGGCTTTAGCTGCCAGGATAGCCTGACCAGCGGAGAACACCAGGGTACAGTTGGTACGGATACCGTTATCTGTAAACCATTTGATGGCTTTAACACCGTCTTTGATCATAGGCACTTTCACCACGATGTTCGGGTGAATGGCAGCCAGTTTCTTACCTTCTTCCACGATTGTGGCGAAGTCTGTAGATAATACCTCTGCACTTACATCGCCTTCCACGATCTCGCAAATGGCTTCATAGTGCTTAATGATGGCAGCCTCGCCCTTGATCCCTTCCTTAGCCATGAGCGTAGGATTGGTTGTTACGCCGTCCAAAATACCTAAGTCGTTTGCTTCCTGGATCTGTGCAAGGTTTGCTGTATCAATGAAGAATTTCATAAAGTGATATTAATGATTTGATAGTTTAGGTTTCAATATATGCATTTGTTCTCTGTTCCGAAATGTGTTCCGGGCAATTTCAACAAACCATCAAACTAATTTCGGAAATATGAGGAGAGAACTATCTGCCAAGAGGAAAAAAAAATGGCAAGTTACTTATATCGCACCGCTTCAACCGCCTACCCTTGCTACATTCCTGTCCTGGGGGAGTTCAGCAGGAGCTGGTCGTATAAGACTTGCCATTGCAAAGGTAATTGAAGGTGAGGTAATATGCAAATTAAATTGAGGTTGGGTTTATTTTTAATTGCTTTTATAAATCTCCCTTACTCATTCTTCTTCTTTTTAGCGGGCTTCTTAAACACATCCTTTTCATTCTCTATGAACCCTGTCTGGTCCTCGGGGCCCTGCTTTACCGGAATAGCTGAAGATGCATTGATCTCTGCATTACCGCGGTACACCGCTCTAACAGCAATCGTTTTTGTGATACTGTCTGTAGCAGGAATTAACAGGTCCTGCCCTATTATCTGGCCGGTATTGGTGTATAAACGCACTTTTGCCGTATCCAGCGGATAGATCTTTCCGGTGTTGTAAATACCTTCCACATTCAGGTAGAAATGCAGGCCACGCTTCAGGCTGTCTGCATAATGATGAAAGCGGATACCCGTCAGATATGGGAGTTGCAGGAATACCTCATGTTGTTTGGAAGGGTTCTCCTGCAGGGTTACCAACAGTTTGATACGGTAGTTATCCGGGCGGATCCTGTTCCTGTTAAAATGCAGGGTGCCGTTGTTGCATTCACCGTCAGGAGATTCCACCTTGATCTGGCTCCAGCGGTAATCTCCTTTGAGCAGTCCGGTGGTACTGCGTTTGCTGCTATCTGCATAGGTGATCTCCAACCCTATCGGGGTGGTGCTGTACAACTCTGCCACAGCGCCGGAATCAAATGCAGCACGGATGCTGACCACTTCCTTTTGCTGTGCCATGGCGGACGCCGTACATAATATCAATATCAACGTTCTCAACATACACTTCATGGGCTAAAACCATTCCAAATTTAAGGATTGCAAAAGCAATGCACGACACTTGAAAAAATATTCTATTTTCACGCAATTTTAGAAAGCATGTCATTACCACAACATTCGGATGCCACTTTGCGCTATCAGCAGCAGGTAGAGAATTCCAGGAATTATGTTTTGCCTTTTATTGCCCAGGAGTTTCCGGACATGAAAGGACTGCGCGTGATGGAGATCGGCTGCGGCGAAGGCGGTGTACTTACCCCTTTCCTGGAGCAGGGTGCTCAGTGCGTAGGTGTTGATCTTTTCCCGGAAAGGATTGAACTGGCGAAAGGGTTCCTGGGAAATTATGTGGCCAGCGGCCAGTTGCAGCTGATTGCCAAGAACATTTATGATGTGGATTTCTTCGGCGAGTTCCAGCATGCTTTTGACCTGATCATCCTCAAAGATGCCATTGAACATATTCCTCAACAGGATAAACTGATCGAATACCTGAAAACATTGCTCAATCCGCGTGGGCAGGTGTACTTTGGTTTTCCTCCCTGGTATATGCCGCATGGGGGGCATCAGCAGATCTGCCACAGTAAGGTGCTGAGTTTCCTGCCTTATATCCATTTGCTGCCAAGACCGCTGTACCGTGGTTTGCTGAAAGCATTTGGTGAACATGAGAATACGATCAAAGAGTTAATGGAACTGGTGGATACGGGTATCTCTATTGAGCGGTTTGAGAAGATATCTGCGGCTTCTGGTTATGATATCACACGCAGAAAATATTACCTGATCAATCCTATCTATAAATACAAATTCAATCTCAAACCAAGAGAGCAGTTTGGCTGGATGAAGGGGATCCCTTTTGTAAGGAATTTCTTTACTACTTGCATGTATTACCTGATTAAGCCTAAGAGCGTATAGTGCTGCGAGGGCTTTTTATTAGTTAATTCGGTGAGGGAAGGCTGGTTTTCTTTTTATTAGTTAATTCTTTTCAAACTGGCTAAGAGCGTATAGTGCTGTGAGGGTGGCTGTTTTTTATTGGTTAATTCGGTGCGAGTTTTCTTTTTATTAGCTAATTCTTTTCAAACTGGCTGCGGGAAGGCTGGTTCTTTTTGTTAGCCAATTCGCTTCAAAACCAGCAGAATAAAGAACAAACCGTACAAGTGTGCGACGCAACGGATGTTCAATTAATAATCAACCGCCGGCTCAACGAGCATTCCATATCTCCCAGGAAGCCTCTGCCTGCAGAATAAGCATTTCGTGCCCATTCTTTACAGCAGCCCCTTGCGCAGCGCCGTTCTGCATGAATTGCGTTTCTGCGGGATTGTAGATCAGATCGTAGAGTAAATGTTGCGGAGTAATGAACTGGTAAGGAATAGGAGGCGCTTCCGTTACATTGGGATACATGCCAACGGGCGTGGTATTGATGATGAGCGTATGTTCCTGGATAATATCTTTATTCAGTGCTTCGTAAGTGATCGTGTCTGTAAAATATTTTCTGCTCACTTCTGTATAAGCTATTCCTAACTGCTGCAGGCTGAACTTCACTGCCTTGGCGGCTCCACCGGCACCCAATATCAACGCTTTGGTATGCTGCGGCTGCAACAATGGCTCCAGGGAACGCTGGAAACCTATTACATCTGTATTATGTCCGGTTAACTTATTTCCCTGTTTGCGGATGCAATTCACCGCGCCAATGGTTTTGGCGGCTTCACTGAAATCATCCAGGTAAGGGATCACTTCCTGTTTGTAAGGTATGGTTACGTTGAGGCCTTCCAGTTGCGGGTGTTGCTTCCAGAGACCGGAAAACTGTGTGATATCCGGGATAGGGAAGTTTTCATACGTGCAATCGGAAATACCTTCCTGCGAGAACTTATCAGCGAAGAAACCTTTGGAAAAGGAATGAGAGAGCGGGAAACCAATAAGGCCGAATAAACGCATAATGATGTATATACGAATACGGATTGCCTTTGCAGGCAATCCGTACCTATTGTGCTATTCTTTATCTAAAAAGAGATGGAAGGTGTCTCCACGGAGACCTACGCGCATAGCTTCCAGGGGAATGACCTCATTGGGGGCCAGGTTACCGAGGTTGGCGTTGCAACCTACGAGTTCCAGGAAATACAATTGCTGATCTTTCTGCGGCGCTTCCCAGATGATCTTTTCTGCGGGGATCTGGGTGAGGATCTCCTGCACCAGGCCTTCCCGTACTTCTCCCGAACCGCGGTAGATACCTACGTTACCGCCTTCGCGGGCTTCTGCTATCACATAGGTGGCGCCGGCTTCCAATTCTGCGCGCATCAGCTCAATCCACTTATAAGGAGGAATGATGTGCTCTGCATCTTTGGAACCTACTTCGCTGAGTACCAGGCCATGTTTGGTGAGTTGCTCGATGTAACCGCACTTTTCCGCGTGGGGAATAGTGATGGAACCATCGGATACTTCCATCCAGTTGATACCGTAATCCTTTATCAGCTTTACATAATCATCAAACTGGTTACGGATCAGGAAGGCTTCAAACAGCGTGCCGCCAAAATATACCGGAATGTCAGCCGCCTGGTACAATTCAATCTTTGCACGCAGGTTAGGCGTTACGAACGATGTACCAAATCCCAACTTCACAACGTCTACATGTGGTGATGCTGCTGATATAAAATGCCTTGCTTCTTCTACACTCAAGCCTTTGTCCATTACCATGGTTAACCCATATGTACGGGGGCGGGTGGTCCTTTCAGGAATTTGCGTCAGATTAAAATTCATTTTTCACGATTTTATTCTTCTTAATGGTCATTCACCAAACGTTCATTGCGTAGCTATGCCTATTGGTTTGTTGGCTTTCAAAATGATGATCAAATTATAAAACCGCGGCAAAAATAAGAAGTAATATAATAAGAGAGGTAAAAAATGCCTTATCGTTTCCGGCGATACCTGGCAATCAACTCTACCACGCTGGTATGCTGCAGGATAGATGGGTCCAGCTCAGCGATCTTTTTGAATTGCCTTGGGTGCAGCTGCAGGGCGGTTTCCAGCTGGATCAGGCCTTCTTTGGTCCTGCCCATAGATACGAGTATCACCGCTTTATAGTACAGGAATACGGGCTTGCGGCCGATCTTGCCTTCTGCAATTTCCAGCTGGGCATACGCTTCTTCCACATGCCCCACGAGGTATAGGCCACGGATCAGCTCTTTCCAGGCAGATGCACTGCCGGGGCGGATCCTTACGGCGTTGAGGAAATATACCAGGGCTTCTTTGTCACTCCCGATCTGGAGTAAACACTGGCCGAGGGTGATATTGTATTCCAGGTTCTGCTTATTCAGGCGAATAGCAGACTGGAGGGATTTTATGGCGTTCTCCCAGTTCTCTTCGGTCATGTACGCCTTGGCTATCTTGAGATAGAGCTTATCGTCGTTAGGACTGAGATGGGAGGCTTTGCGGTAGTAATAGCGGGCCTGTGTGAACTTGCGCATCTTTTCATAGCAGTGGCCGATGGCTTCGTAGATCACGTCCTCGGGTTTGGCTACTTCCAGGTGTTTCTGCAATACTTCGATGGCTTCGTTGAACTTACGCAGATGGATATACGCATCGCCCATGTTGCGGTAGGCATAGTCGAAACGCTCGTCTATCACTACGGCATACTGGTAGGCATCTACTGCTTTTTCATAGAGCTTCAGGCCCTGGTAGGCCGTTCCCAGGTTGAACCAGGCCAGCTGGTTATAGGGATGCTCATTGATAATGCTGGTATGCAGGCGGATGCTTTCTTCATTGCGGCCGGTGAACTCCGTCCAGAAGCAGATCTTGTGTAATGCTTCTTCGTTGGTGGGATCAAATTCCAACAACATCTTCAGGCAGTCGAACACCTTTTCGAACTCTTCCCAGTCGTCATACACATCTGCCAGTTCCAGGAGCAGGTCTGTGCGGTCTTCCCCGTCGAACACTTTGATCTGTTCTTCGAGTAATTTCGCGGCCTTTTCGTGCTGGTTCATGGCCAGGTATACGTCTGTTTTGAGAATATAAAGATTGATATCGTTACTATCCAATACGGCGGCTTTTTCCAGCAGCTGCAAGGCTTCACGGTACTTTTTGGTTTCAATTAATAAAGCGGATTTCTTGAGGAGCAGTGCGGAAGAAAAGGGGAACTGCTCTATAGCGATCTCGACGGCTTGCATGGCATTGTTGAGTTCGTCATGCTCGTCATAATAGTCGATGATCTGTTCGAAAGAATCCTCGTCCAGAAAGGAGTGAGAACGCCCTTCTTTTAGATTTTCAAATTGCTGAAGCAAGTCCCTTAAATCTTCAAAATCCTCGTTAAACTCGTTAAATGATGGGAAATCGTGATTCATTAACGTAAATATAGGTGAAATTCGATCTGCCACCAAACCCGCCCAGCCTACCGTTTGTGTATATTTTTTAACATTTTATTAAGATAAAGGGTATCTTTACCTTAAGATAACGTTATGATAGATAGAAAATTCGTATATTTGTGGTACAATGAAGAAGATAAATAACATAATTAGCACGTTCTCATTGTCTTGCCTCATGGTGAGTGCTTTATTCATGGTTGCACTTAACGTACAAGCCAATGACTTAGGCGGTAACTTCGATAATAACGACGACAAGGTTGTAAAAAAGACCGAAACTAAATACAATCTCACCGCCATGCCCAAGACAAATCTGAGCCTCGATGCCGGATTCACTGCGAGTGGTATCCTGAGGACGGATTTTAAACTGAGCTCTGACAATACTGTGAATGTAAGATCTGTAGTGACTTACAAGCGAGGTAATGTTACCTATATAGTTCCTTACATCGTGCAGGCGCCGCCATTGCAAAATGTGTCGCCCCAGCATTATCATCAAGTGCAGGTGCAGGTTAAACTGCCCTTCAGGAAGAATTAAGGACAATTTGAAAAGAGATTTTACAAAGGAAGGCTGTTCGTGAGAACGGCCTTTTTTGTTTGGGGGGGTTGGAAAGCAAAGCTTATTTGAAATTGCGTAAAAGGCCGTTCTTGCGAACGGCCTTTTACGTTGGGGGTTTTCCCAAAAGGAAAAGGCTGTGGACAGCCTTTTGTGTTGGGTTTTCTCATAAAGAAAGAAACCTCTCTTTGCATTGGGGAACTTATAAAAGAGAAAAGCCATTCTTGCGGGTTTTCTCATAAAAGAAAGAAACCTCTCTTTGCACTTGGGGTTACGTTTAAAAAGCAAAAGGCCATCCCTGCGGATAGCCTTCTTTATATCTTGCGGGTCTCTTTACCCCCTGATCTTCTTCAACTCATCCTGGGTAATTTCCTTATACCCCTTCGGCTCATCAAAAGTAGAAGCCGGCACCGGGCTAAGGTCCACCTTCGTGGCCACTGCCCTCATTTTAGAACCTGCCTTAATGATGATCTCAAACTCCAGCGGAATCCCTTTCAGGTTCATAAAACGGCGGTTGTAAAATCTGTTCTCCGGCAGGATGTCCATCGTGTAGAACACATCAAACGTAGTACCGTCCTCATTTTTACCAATTGCTTTACGGCACTTGTACCCGGCTATTTCCCTCGTTTCATTCTGATCTGTGAACTGGGTACCCTGGTACTTCTTCACATCCTGTTCGTAGCCTTTCTTGTCCGTCCGGATGAGGTATTTATCCCCGTGATTATCCATCAGTGTCACCACTGTTTCGCTCTGCGTATTGATGAGGTAAATGTAATTCACCACATTGAAGTTCATGTCTATACGGCTCTGGTTACCACGGATATACTGTGTCATAGAGCTGCCGGCAAACATAGCCTCCATTTGGAGCTGTTCCGGCGGTAATTCTACTTTATAAGTGATCCGGGCATCCGATATGGTACGTTGTGCCAACAGCGGCGTTGCCAGGCCCGCAATGCAGCCTATCAACAATCCCCCTATTTGTAACAATTTTCGCATAATGGTTCAATTAATTCATAGGTACTAGTGAAAAATCTATGCCAAAGGTGGTAGATCCGCTACCAGTCTGGTTTTAACTTATTCAAAAACGCGCCAATGCCCTTTTGACAATCCGGGTGTTGCCTGGTTTCCGCATTTGTGCGGGCCGCAGCTTCCAGGGCGTCCGGTAAGGGTTTATCCAAAGCCGCATTGACCAGTTGCTTGGTGACTTTCAGGGAGTTAGCGGATGCCTCACTGCATAACTTTTCTGCTAACGCCTGTACTTCCTCTTTAATTGTTTCCGCAGGCATCAGGCCATTAATGAGTCCAAGCTTCACAGCTTCTTCTGCAGGGATTAATTTCCCGGTTAACAGCAGTTCCCGGGCACGGCCCTCTCCTATTTTCCTCACTAAGAACACACTCACCAAAGCAGGCACAAAACCTATCCTTACTTCTGTATAACCAAATTTTGCAGCCGGTACGGAATAACTCAGATCAGCTACAGAAGCCAATCCGCATCCACCGGCAATGGCATCTCCCTCTATCCGGGCAATCACCACCTTTTCCAGCGAATAGATATCCTGCATTAATTGCATCAGCTCTTTTGAGTCAATTAAGTTCTCCTCAAAGCTATTGCGCTGCAACTGTTGCAGATATTCCAGATCTGCACCAGCACAGAATGCTTTTCCATTTCCGGCAAGGATCACCACTTTCACATTTTCATCTGCTTCTGCCTCGGCAAAAGCAGCTCTTAATTCCCTTACTACTTCCCCGTTCAGCGCATTCCGCTTGTCCAGCCGGTCCAGTGTAATGGTGGCAATCCTGTTGCTAATATGGTAGGTAATTCCCCGCATGATCCAAATGTAAGGCAATTATTTTTAACGATTAAACAGTATGTATAACGTATTGTAAATTAAAAGCCTCTGTGGGAAATTACGTTCCAACAGAGGCTCTCTCTTCGTTATTTTACATTGTTTTAGTGTGCTACTTCTTCTATCACTTTTCCTACATTACCATTAGGCATCTGGATGCGCAACATGGCAGCAACAGTAGGGGCTATATCTGTCATGGCAGTTGTCCTATTGGTTTTACCATGGCGTACACCCCATCCCATCCAAACTAACGGAATGTGGGCATCGTATGGGTTCCAGAGACCGTGGGTGGTTCCGGTGTTGCCACCAGCCAGCCAGCCCGGCAGCAGTGTGATCATAATATCTCCGCTGCGTTGTACATTAAAGCCATTGATCATCATAGTTTTAAGCGGTTCCGGCAAGGGCGCAGTGGCCAGTTGATGAAGGTCTACGGCATTGGAAACACCGGGGTACCTGATCGCATTTTTAATGATCCAGTCCTTCACCTGTTCCAGCTTACCTGATTTCTCCAGGCCTGGTATATCCAGGGTGAATTGGTAATTATCCGCAGATATAATGGCTTTCTTAATGCCAAATTCCGTTTCAACGCCTATGTTGAGGGCTTTCATCATGGCGGCATCGCTATAGAAACCAGTTGGCAGCTTATTTTCTTTCAGGAAGCCGGGCACATGTGCTACGCCATGGTCTGCTGTGATGAAGAACAACCATTGGCCTTTCCCCACTTTCTGATCAAGATATTTGAAAAAAGCAGCCAGGTCTTTATCGAGGCGCAGGTAGGTATCTTCTGTTTCCACAGAGTTAGGACCATGCTGGTGGCCTACGTAATCTGTTGAAGATAAACTCACTGCCAGGAAATCCGTGAAGGCGCCTTTACCAAGTTGTTCATTATCCAGTGCTTTCTTTGCAAACTCCAGGGTAAAGGAATTACCAAAAGGAGTAGAAGAAAGGATGCCAAAGCTATTACCCATAGTACCAGCCAGTTCATGCGGGAAAGAGGTATTATTCTGCCCTTTGAACTTTCCTTCATAAGGTTTTTCATCAGCTGTACTCTGCGTATAAGTATTTACAGGATACAGCGTGTTCCATGGCTGAGACAAATATTTAGCAGGCAGTTTCTCGTTATTGAATGCATCAACCCATGCAGGAAGGGCGTTCATATAGTAAGAACTGGTCATGAAATTTCCGGTTGCACCATCATACCAATAAGCAGCATTTGCGCTATGTCCGGCAGGCAAAATAGCCCCGCGGTCCTTGATAGCCACGCCGATTGTTTTATTACGGAAATTCTGCGCGAGGCGAAGTTCATCTGTAATAGTGTTGGTAAGCATGTTCTTAGGACTCATTCTTCCTGCTGCATCACTGCCGCCAATTGCGGTAACTGTCGTATCTTCCGTGCAATACATGGTTTGGCCGGTGGTCCTGTCGTACCAGTTATTACCGATAATTCCATGCAGCGCAGGTACAGACCCGGTATAGGCACAGGTGTGGCCACAGGCAGTGATAGTAGGTGTGTAAGGAATCAGGGTGTTCTCGCAGGAGAAACCTTCATTCAACAGTCGTTTAAACCCGTCATTGCTATAACGGTCATAATAACGGTACAGGAAGTCCCAGCGCATTTGGTCTACTACCATGCCCACCACCAATTTGGGACGGGCAATTCCTTTTGCTGTCTTATTACCATAATTTGGCGGGAAACCGTGGGTAGGCGAAGTGGCTTTTTGGCCAAAAGTTACGGTTGCCGTCAATAGTAATGCGACAGTTAAAAATTTAATACGGCTCATATAAATCATTGATTGTTGCTAATTTACTCTCCGTTAAGACGTGGAAAAATTGATCAGCAAAAGTAACCTAAGTTTACAAAAAATTTAATTTTTATACCTTTGTAACCAAATTTTAAACTCTTTTTAATAATCGTCATGGATATATTCGAGAAACTGAAGAACATGGGGCCCATCGGAGAGCACTCTGACAGAGCCCACGGTTATTTTGCTTTTCCAAAGCTGGAAGGTGAAATTGGTCCCCGTATGAAATTCCGGGGAAAAGATAAGATTGTATGGAGCCTGAACAACTACCTGGGCCTGGCTAACCACCCGGAAGTTCGTGCCACTGATGCGAAAGCTGCGGCTGATTTCGGATTGGCAGCGCCAATGGGTGCGCGGATGATGAGTGGAAACACTAATCATCATGAGCAACTGGAAAAAGAATTGAGCGACTACATGGGTAAAGAAGATACTACCCTGCTCAATTATGGCTACCAGGGTATCATGAGCGCCATTGATGCAATCTGTAACCGTCGTGATGTGATCGTGTACGATGCAGAATGCCACGCCTCTATTGTAGATGGCCTGCGTTTGCACCAGGGACATCGTTATGTATTCAAACACAACGATATTGAAGATTGCGAAAAACAACTGAAACGTGCGGTAGAAATGTGCAAAACCACCGGCGGCGGGATCCTCGTGATCACAGAAGGTGTATTTGGCATGGCTGGTGATCAGGGTAAACTGAAAGAGATCGTTGCTTTGAAGGAAGTTTATGAATTCCGTTTAATGGTAGACGATGCCCATGGTTTTGGTACAATGGGTAAAACCGGTGCCGGCACAGGTGAAGAGCAGAATGTACAGGATCAGATCGATCTGCTGTTCAATACTTTCGCTAAATCAGGTGCTTCCATCGGCGCGTTCATGAGCGGTGATAAAGCCATCATCAACTACATCCGCTACAATAGCCGTTCTCAGATCTTTGCTAAATCTATTCCTTTGCCCATCGTGATCGGACATCTGAAACGTGTTCAAATGATGCGTCAGCAACCGGAACTGAAAGACAAACTGTGGAGCAATGTAAATAAGCTGCAAAAAGGTCTCCGTGAAAGAGGTTTCGATATCGGAAGAACTAATTCACCGGTAACGCCTATCTACCTGCAGGGAGATATTCCTGAAGCAACAGCGATGTGCCTGGACCTGCGTGAGAACTATAATATCTTCTGTTCTATCGTAGTGTATCCGGTGATACCAAAAGGCCAGATCATTTACCGCCTGATCCCAACAGCAGCACACTCTGATGAGGATATTGAGCTGACGCTGAAGGCTTTCACTGAAACAAAGGCAAAGCTGGACCAGAAAGTGTATGCAGTAGCAGAGATCCCAATGGTATAAGTAAGTACTTTTTAGATATGTTAAGGGCATTCGTAAGGATGCCCTTTTCTTTTTTTATTTGTTAACATAGGGGCAAAAAAATAGGGCTGATGGTTAGTCAGCCCTGGCAAACAAATCGTTCTTTCACTAGGTGTAATACATGATCATAAGAATCGATCGTTCATGAGGACATGGTAATAAAAAAAAGTTTAGGTCATCATAGAATATGGATAACTATGAAGTAACCCATAAATATATTTTATGATAATTCAGTACTTTAATGTCTTAAGGGGATTTTTGCTTAGCACGGCTCCGTGTGCTTTTCTCGAACTAAAACAAGCTGCTATCCAGCGTTTAACCAAAAATAACGTACTTATACGGTATATCAATAACACTAACGTTGTATTTTGTTAACGCACTGTTAAACTTGGCCATTCTTTTGTTAACAGACCCATTTTTCAATTGTTAATGGGCCTTATTTTCTCCTATTTTTCCGCTTTCGCGTATACGAGACCGTTGGTGTAGGTTACCTTTGCGGACTTAATCTACTACTGTCACTGTTTACACTGTCGCAAAAAAAAGGCTGGTCGTTATGACCAGCCTTTCTATTCTTTATCTTTTAAAGATGATTCTCTAACGCTACGTCATACTTCACTTTCCAATCAGCCACCTTACCCCAATCTTCTCCATCTACTACAATACCTTCTCCTTTCACTACACCTATCTTTTCACAACGAACAGAGTGATCAGAAGCATCTACCAAACCATGCAGCAGGGCTTCAAATTTATCTTTATCAGCAGGACTCACGCTCACCACTACACGGCTTTGTGATTCACCGAACAGATAAGCATCCTTGCGGTATTTTTTATTGGTAGCTACATCAAAACCAAGACCTCTTGCCATACCGCTTTCCAGCAATGTGGTGAAGAGACCACCTTCGCTTACATCGTGTGCAGACTGGATCAGTTTGGCACTGATCAGTTTGGTGATAGCCTGTTGCAGTTTAAATTCTTCGTCCAGGTTGAAATGCGGAGCAGGACTATGTTCAACACCTATCAGCTTGTGCAGGTATTCTGAACTGCTGATATCATTATAGCTGCGTCCTACCAGGTACACCAGGTCGCCGGCTTGTTTGAAATCCAGCGTCATCCGTTGTTCCATGGTATCCAGTACACCCAGCATACCGATCGTTGGTGTTGGGTAAACAGGGCCGTCCGGAGACTGGTTATAGAAACTCACGTTACCGCCTGTAACAGGGGTATTGAATTTGCGGCAGGCCTCTCCCATTCCTTTCAGTGCGTGTACAAACTGATAGTACACTTCAGGATCATATGGATTACCAAAGTTGAGGCAGTTAGTGATCGCTACCGGCTCACCACCACTGCACACAATGTTGCGGGCAGCTTCTGCTACAGCGATCTGGCCACCTTTATGCGGATCTGCATAAACGTACCGGCTGTTACAGTCTGTAGTTAAAGCCAACGCTTTAGGCGTTCCTTTCACGAGCACGATGGATGCATCGCTGGGAGCATTGGTGCTGGCATTCGCCGTACCTACCATGCTGTCGTATTGAGTGTATACCCAACGCTTGGAAGCGATGTTAGGTAATTGACTGATCTTTTCTGCTACGATCTTTGCATTGGTGATGTCCGGAATGTTCTGGATATCAAATGCTTTGATCTTTTCGAAATACTTAGGTTCTACGTAAGCGCGGTGGTATTGGGGAGCGCCGCCACCCAGCACCATACTTTCTGCAGGCACTTCGGCTTCGAGGACGCCATTCATATAGAAACGCAGCATAGGATCTTTCGTTACCTCACCGATCTGTACACAGTGGAGATCCCATTTATCGAAGATATCCAGCACTTCTTTTTCACGGCCTTTCTTCACTACAATGAGCATACGCTCCTGGCTTTCAGACAGCAGCATTTCCCATCCTTTCATATTTTCCTGGCGGGTAGGTACTTTATCCAGGTGGATGATCATACCGTGTTCTCCTTTTGCACTCATTTCTGCAGTAGAGCAGGTGATACCAGCTGCGCCCATATCCTGCATACCTATCAGTGCATTGGTTTTCACCACTTCCAGGCAAGCTTCCAGCAGTTTCTTTTCCTGGAATGGATCTCCTACCTGTACGGCAGGAAGATCTTTGGCACTTTCTTCCGTAATATCTGCGGAAGCAAAAGAAGCACCACCAATACCGTCTTTACCGGTAGCAGACCCTACTATAAATACCGGGTTACCAGCTCCATGAGAAGTGGCAGATACCATGGTACCTACTTTCAGTACACCCACACTCATAGCATTTACGAGCGGGTTGGTACCGTAGCAGTCTTCAAAATATACTTCACCTCCCACCGTGGGTACGCCAAAGCAGTTGCCATAATGGCCAATGCCGTCTACCACGCCTTTCAGTAAGTGTTGTGTTTTCTTATCATTAATATTACCAAAACGCAGTGAGTTCAATGCTGCGATCGGGCGGGCGCCCATGGTAAATATATCACGGTGAATACCCCCTACCCCTGTAGCTGCTCCCTGGAATGGTTCCAGTGCAGAAGGGTGGTTATGAGATTCTATCTTAAATACGCAAGCCCAGCCATCACCTATATCCACCAGGCCGGCGTTTTCTTCACCAGCTTTCACCAGCAGGCGGTTACCTTCCCTGGGGAGACTTTTCAGCCATACAATAGAATTCTTATAGCTGCAGTGTTCACTCCACATTACGGAGTACATGCTGAGTTCTGTAAAATTCGGTGTACGGCCCAGGATGGATTTTATGCGTTCAAATTCGTCTGCGGTGAGTCCTAACTGTTCGGCGGTTTCTACTGTGGTTTGCATGAATTGATGAAGATTTAAAAAGAAGATGCAAAACTACATAGATTTCCTGCAATTGACAAGAAGGAGTATTGATATACCTATATACATATAATGTTATTTTTAATGTATCAGTTTCGAGATATCGGACCCCCAAATATTTGGCTAAAATTTAAAAATATAGTGTTTTTTAGGGAGAAATGCAATTTTTTGGTTAAAACGATAGAAACAACTTGTAATTACGACGATTCTGCCGTTCTTTTGTGTAAAATAATTTCACATCATGCAATCGTTACGCTTTCAAGCGCTGGAAAATCTGACCGGCGTAGATTTCAAAGTAAGTCCCGAATCGAATGGTAAGATCACAGACGTGTTCGGAATTAATGTTTTCTCCGGCAAAGTAATGCGGGAACACCTGAGTGACGAGGCTTACAAGAGCCTGATGAACTCTATTAAAGGTGGTAATAAGATCGAGCGTAAGATGGCGGATCAGATCGCCTCTGGCCTCAAATCCTGGGCAATGAAGAAAGGTGTAACCCACTATACCCATTGGTTCCAACCCCTTACAGGTACTACTGCTGAAAAACATGACTCCTTCTTTACTATTAAAGGAGACGGTTCCAGCATTGAGACTTTTGACGGCGACGCACTGGTTCAGCAAGAGCCTGATGCATCCAGCTTCCCTAACGGTGGTATCCGTGCTACATTCGAAGCACGCGGTTATACTGCATGGGATCCTTCCTCTCCTGCTTTCATTATTGATCAGGGTGCAGGCAAAACCCTTTGCATACCTACTATCTTCGTAGCTTATACCGGTGAATCACTGGATTACAAAGCGCCTTTGCTGAAAGCATTGTCTTCTTTGGATAAAGCTGCTGTTGACGTGTGCAACTACTTCGACAAGAACGTAACTAAAGTAACTGCTACCCTCGGTTGGGAACAGGAATATTTCATGATCGACGAAGGTCTGGCTAATGCCCGTCCTGACCTGGTGCTGACTGGCCGCACTGTTGTAGGCCATGCTCCTGCTAAAGGACAGCAACTGGAAGATCACTATTTTGGTGCTATCCCTGAGCGTGTATATGGCTTCATGCGCGATTTCGAACTGGAATCCTATAAACTGGGTATTCCTTTAAGAACCCGTCACAATGAAGTAGCGCCTGCTCAGTTTGAGTGTGCTCCTATCTTCGAAGAAGTGAACATTGCAGTTGACCACAACTCCCTGTTGATGGATGTGATGAGCAAAGTTGCCAAACGCCACAAACTGAGAGTGTTACTGCACGAGAAACCATTTGCAGGTATCAACGGTTCAGGTAAACACAATAACTGGAGCCTTGCTACAGATACTGGTGTGAACCTCCTGGCTCCTGGTAAAACACCGAAGACCAACCTGATGTTCCTCACTTTCTTTGTGAACACTATTAAAGCCGTACATGATTATGATGATCTGTTACGTGCTGCTATCGCTTCACCAAGCAACGACTTCCGTCTGGGTGCTAACGAAGCGCCTCCCGCTATCATCTCTGTATTCACTGGTAAATACCTCGCAGAAGTTCTGCAGGAAGTTAAGAGCCGTGTGAACAACAAATTTGATGAGCAGGACGAAGCAATCCTGAAATTAGATCTTCACCGTCATATTCCAGAACTGCTGCTGGACAACACAGACCGTAACCGTACTTCTCCGTTCGCCTTCACCGGCAACAAGTTTGAGTTCCGCGCTGTAGGTTCTTCTGCTAACTGTGCTTCTGCAATGACCGTGCTGAACACTATCATGGCTAAAACACTCACTAACTTCAAAATAGAAGTGGATGGCCTGATCGAAAAAGGTGAGAAGAAAGAGATCGCTATCATGCAAACACTGCGCAAATACATCGTTGATTCTGAGAGGATCCTCTTCGAAGGCGACGGTTATAGCGATGAGTGGGAGAAAGAAGCTGAAAAACGTGGCTTAGCCAACGTTAAAACTACACCTAAAGCATTGGATGCTATGGTTACTCCTAAAGCTACCAAGCTGTATGTAGAAACCGGCGTTTACAATGAAAGAGAACTGCATGCCCGTCACGAGATCCTCCTGGAAGATTACGTGAAGAAAGTGCAGATCGAAGCCCGCGTGATCGGAGACCTGGCTACTAACCAGATCCTGCCTGCGGCTATCAATTACCTGAATACGCTCCTTGCCAACATCAAGGGCCTGAAGGAAATTGGCCTGAAGGAAGATGCTTACAAAGCACAACTTCAGATTGCAACGAAAATATCTGAACACATAAATGTCATCAGTGAGAGTGTACAAGCGATGATCGAAGCACGTAAAGTAGCCAATAACCTGACTGACCAACGTCAGAAAGCTATTGACTACTGTGAGAAAATCAAAGAAAAATACTTTGATGTGATCCGCTACCACTCAGATAAGCTGGAGTTTTTGGTAGATGACAAGATCTGGGGACTCCCCAAGTACAGAGAGCTGCTTTTCTTGCGATAAAAAACCGTAAGATTGTTTTGGTGTATGATGGCCCCCGGTATTTACCGGGGGTTTTTCGTTTTGTTAAAGTGTTCCGCCGGATTAAACCCCGGCACATTCCCATGGTCTATTCTAAAACGTCATTATTATGAAGAGAATCCTTTTATTAGCATTTCTGGCAGGTTCGGTGAGCCTGGGATATGCACAAACCAAACCGGCAAGTGATCTGAAGCTGAGTGAGCAACAAAGTAAAAAACTACAGGACATCAATAGGTCTTATATGGCCAGCACTTCGGAAATCCGTAAGAACGATGCCCTGAGCAAGGAAGAAAAGAAAGCCAAGGTAGAAAACCTGCAGGCAGACCGCACCGGACAGATCAAAACAGTACTGGATGCCAGTCAGTTTGAGCAATGGCAAAAGAATCAATCCGCCAGTAAAGAAAAAATGGCCAACCTGATGGAAAAAAGGAAAGGCAAAGAAGGGAAGAAAGGTGGCCGCATGAAAGATAACAGTGATGAAACCATCAAAGAACTGGGGCTGACTGAGAAACAAGGAGAAGACCTGAAATCCATCAACAAAGAATTTGCTGCAAAAGCAATGGAACTGAAGGGTAAAACAGATCTCACAAAAGAACAAAAGAAAGAACAGGCTAAAGCCCTGAAAGCAGAGCGGTCCGCGAAGTTAAAAACATCCCTGGGCGATGCGCAGTACGAGAAGTATGAAGCATTGAGGAAAGACGCTAAGGGCGAAAAAGGCAAGAAGAAAAAAGCAGCGAAATAATTTTCACTAGTGTATATATTTTTTTAAGGTTTTGAGGTTCAGGCGGGTCATCTTTCCAGATGGCCCGTTTTTTATTGGTCTCAGGCGTTAGTTAAAACTATACGCTTTAGTGCAACGTATTTATTATAAAAAAAAGGCCCCGCTGTGATGCGAGGCCTTTCTGTTTATCCTTAAACTAATTTGAAAGTTTCTGTGAACTTGGTAGTGAAGTTCCCTTTCCGGAAGTTCTCATCCTGCATCAGTTGCTGATGGAATGGAATGGTTGTTTTAACTCCTTCTATCACAAACTCGCTCAATGCTCTTTCCATTGTATTGATCGCCTCTTCACGCGTTTGCGCAATAGCAATCACTTTAGATACCATGGAATCGTAGTAAGGAGGAATTACATACCCTGCATAGATATGTGAGTCTACCCGTACACCATGACCGCCCGGTGTGTGTAACACCGTGATACGGCCCGGAGAAGGACGAAAATCATTATACGGATCTTCTGCATTGATACGGCATTCGATCGCGTGCATCTGCGGGGTATAGTTCTTACCGGAAATAGGAATACCAGCGGCAATCTTGATCTGTTCTTTGATCAGGTCAAAATTGATCACTTCTTCCGTAACACCGTGTTCCACCTGGATACGCGTGTTCATTTCCATGAAGTAGAAATTGCGGTGTTTGTCCACCAAGAATTCAATCGTACCTACACTTTCGTAATTGATGGCGCTGGCAGCTTTGATAGCAGCCTCACCCATTTTCTCACGCAGTTCAGGCGTCATGAAAGGAGAAGGAGATTCCTCCACCAGTTTCTGGTGACGGCGTTGGATAGAACAATCACGCTCACTGAGATGGCACACCTTGCCGTATTGGTCACCGGCAATCTGGATCTCAATGTGACGGGGATCTTCCACAAACTTCTCCATGTAAATACCATCATTGCTAAAAGAAGCCTTAGCTTCCGTTTTAGCCATGGTATAGGCATTTTCGATCTCGCTTTCATCCCATACTACCCGCATCCCTTTACCACCGCCACCGGCAGTAGCTTTCATGATCACAGGCAGGCCCATTGATTTGGCAATGGCCCTGGCTTCTTCCACACTCTGCAAAAGACCATCAGATCCTGGAATAACCGGAACACCGGCTTTGATCATTGTTTCTTTCGCTGTTATCTTGTCTCCCATTTTACGGATCATCTCTGGTGTGGGGCCAATGAACTTAATGCCGTGTTCTCCGCAGATCTCTGCAAAGCGGGCATTTTCCGCCAAAAAGCCGTAACCCGGATGGATCGCATCTGCATTGGTGATCTCTGCAGCCGCCATCAGATGGGGTATATTAAGGTAAGAATCGCTGCTCTGTGGTTTTCCAATACATACGGCTTCGTCTGCAAATCTAACGTGCAGGCTGTCTTTATCCGCCGTTGAATATACTGCCACCGTTTTGATACCCATTTCCTTACAGGTACGGATGATCCGCAGGGCAATCTCGCCACGGTTGGCGATCAGTATCTTTTTGAACATGTTTTTCTTATAGGTTATAAAAAACTAAAAGGAAAAAGGTTGCAAGCAACCTTACAACCTTACAACCACTATCAAAGAGTTATGGTTCTACCAGGAACAAAGGCTGGTCATATTCTACGGGAGAAGCGTCATCCACCAATACCTTCACGATCTTTCCGCTCACTTCGCTTTCAATTTCATTGAACAGCTTCATGGCTTCGATGATGCAGACTACTTTACCGGTAACTACTTCATCTCCGACATTCACAAAAGCCGCTTTATCAGGGCCTGCACTACGGTAGAAAGTACCGATCATAGGTGATTTGATAGTGATCAGGTTGCTGTTCACAGGAGGTGCAGCAGCCGGAGTGTTTCCTGCAGGAGGCGCTGCAACAGCTTGCTGAGCTACTGCTACTGGCTGAACCGCTTGCATGGCCGGTACTGTTACGATCTGCTGTACTTCGTTATCCTTCTGTTTTATAGTTATTTTAAACTGGTCCTGTTCAATGCTCAGTTCGCTGATGTTTGATTTGTTGATCATTTTAATCAGCTCCTGAATCTGTTTAAAGTCCATGTAGACAGTTTTTGGTTTTAGTAATTTGCTGGTTCTCTGTGATAGAAATAGATAAGTATATGGCTATTCTTTTACTCTCTCAATATAGTCACCTGTCTTGGTATTCACACGGATCAGTTCTCCCTCATTCACAAATAATGGTACCATTACGGTAGCTCCGCCTTCAACGGTGGCTGGTTTCAAGGTACGGGTGGCGGTATCACCTTTCATACCAGGCTCAGAATAAGTTACTTTCAGCACTATCTTGTCCGGCAACTCTACGCCCATAGGCAATTCAGTCTCTGTGTTGATAGCAATGGACACCTCATCTCCGTCTTTCAGGAACTGGGGAGCGTCTATCATTACTTCATTTACAACTATCTGCTCAAAGTTTTCTTTATCCATGAAGTTGTAACCGCTCTCGTCTTTGTATAAGTACTGATAAGCTTTCTTCTCCACACGAACCGGGAAGATGTTATCCCCGGAGTTCCAGGTATGCTCAATTGAACGGCTGTTATCAACTCCTTTCAATTTAGCCCACACTTTTGCAGCTGCACGGGCGGTTTTGTTCTGACCAAACTCTACAACAGAATATAAGCTGTTGTCCAGCTTAATGATTAATCCTGTTCTGATATCTGCGGTGGTAGCCATAAAAGGTCACTGATTTAAAGTTAAAAATTTACATTAGGATTGCAAAAGTAAAAATTTTCGCATATGAACAAACAAAACTTCTCGGAATTTCCACAAAAGCGGTATAGTTTTGGTGCTGTTATAGCAGATTGATTATCACTTTAGCAATATAAAAATATGAAAATGAGAAGATGGATGTTCCTGCTTTTATGCCTTCCGACCTTGCTGAAAGCACAAACCAACACTAACACCACCACCAATATTCCTCCTTTTAAGCAATATCCGATCATTTCTCCCCTGCCGCTGACCTTATATGACGGAAGCTCCTTTTCCAAGAACGACCTCCCGAAAAACAAGCCTGTGCTGGTTTTTCTCTTTAGTGTGGAGTGCGATCACTGTGCTCATATGACAGAGGATATCCTCAAAAACATCGGCAAGTTCGGAAAAACCCAGCTATTAATGATCACTCCTTTTAAATTGGAGCGAATGAAAGCCTGGTACGACGAATATAAGATCAAAAACTACCCCAATATAATCATGGCAGCTGAGCCTACACGCCAGATCCTATCTTATTACGACCTCCATAACTTCCCCGGAACTTATATTTACAATAAGAAGCACCGGTTGGAAGCGGACTACGAAGGTACCGTTAAACTGGACACTTTGTTAAAGCACTTATAAATTTAGCATTACTGTTGATCGAATTGGGAATTTTTAGGGGAATAGTCAGAAATTCACGATCCGATGTCCTACTTTTGTTTTCCAAATTAATTCTTCACCTTTTTTAAAATACTCAGATACGATGAAAGTTACTGTTGTAGGAGCTGGAAATGTAGGCGCAACCTGTGCCAATGTACTGGCCCACAGAGATTTCTTGCAGGAAGTTGTTTTGCTTGACATCAAGGAAGGCACCGCAGAAGGAAAGGCACTGGACACGTGGCAGCAAGCGCCTATTGATTATTATAGCACAAAGGTGACCGGTGTTACCAACGACTATACCAAAACTGCCAACAGCGATGTGGTAGTGATCACTTCCGGCCTCCCCCGCAAACCAGGTATGAGCCGGGACGATTTGATCTCCACCAATGCCAATATCGTAAAATCTGTAACCGAGAATGTTACCAAACACTCTCCTAACGCTATTATCATCATCGTATCCAATCCTTTGGATGTAATGACCTACTGCTCTTACCTGACTGCTAAAAAAGACAGCAGCAAGGTGTTCGGTATGGCCGGCATCCTGGATACAGCCCGTTACCGCGCCTTCCTGGCAACCGAGATCGGCTGTTCTCCCAAGGACATCCAGGCTATCCTGATGGGCGGTCACGGAGATACCATGGTTCCCCTGCCCCGTTACACCACTGTTTCCGGTATCCCGGTAACTGAACTGGTAGCGGCTGATAAACTGGAAGCCATCATCCAACGCACCAAAGTTGGTGGCGGTGAGATCGTGAACCTCCTGGGCACCTCTGCCTGGTATGCTCCCGGCGCTGCAGCTGCACAAATGGTGGAAGCCATCCTGAAAGATGAAAAACGCATCTTCCCTGTTTGCGCATGGCTTACCGGCGAATATGGCCTGAAAGACATCTACCTCGGCGTTCCCGTTGTACTTGGCAAGAACGGTATCGAAAAGATCATCGAACTGAAACTGAATGAAGAAGAGAAAGCATTGCTTGCTACTTCAGCCGTTCACGTGAAAGAAGTGATGGACGTACTGGACAATATGAAAACTCCTGCTTAAACCAGGGTTTACCAGATATTTTAAAAGAGAGCATCCCGTTGCAAATGGGATGCTCTCCTTTTTTTTGTAGAAGTACTACTACAAGTTTGAGCGTTATAACAACTGATCTTCGTAACTTTATGGCGCGTTAAGGGCGTTTAGGGTTAACAGTTTGTCAGGTACACCAACAGCAAGGCCAGAATCTATATTACATCTCATCCCAAAAATGACCATATCATGAAAAGGCTACTCCTTGTAGTGCTGATATGCAGCCCGCTGAGCTTATTGGCACAGGCAGCAACATGGAAGGTAGACAGGGACCACTCTTCCGTTAATTTTTCTGTAGAACACCTGGTGATCTCTGATGTAGACGGTAGTTTTAAAAGTTTCGATGGTGAATTAAAGTCCGCTAAACCGGACTTTTCTGATGCCCGGATCAACTTTACAATAGATGTATCGAGCGTAAACACAGGCAATGACCCAAGAGATAAACACCTCAGATCAAATGATTTTTTGAATGCAGAGCAGTATCCAACAATGTCATTTAAAAGCGTTTCATTCACGAAGGTTTCTGAAGGGAAATACTTACTGGAAGGAGATCTTACGATCCGCGACGTAACAAAACGGGTGAAGTTCAACGTCAGTTACGGTGGTACTGTAAAAGATGCTGAAAACAAACAGAGAGCAGGATTCAAAGCAAATACTTACATCAACCGGTTTGATTATAACCTTAAATGGGATAAGATGACCGAAGCCGGGGGAATGGTAGTGGACAAGATGGTGGACATAGAATTAAAACTGGAGTTTATCAAACAATAACTGTGTAGAATTTACACGTAAACCTAACTGGATGAAGGCGTTAGCAATTGCGCTTTGTATCTCCATATCATTTAAATTGCGCTATATTTTTTGCCACATATGTCCAATATCGAAAAGCTGATTTCAATCAAAACCTTTACCAGTGAACACCACAAGGGACTAGTAGGTCTGATATTCGTGGGGAACTGGATCATTTCAAAACACCAGCATTTTTTCAAGCAGTATGACATTACCATGCAGCAGTTCAACATCCTGCGCATCCTGCGTGGGCAGCACCCTAAAGCCGCGAGCATTAATATGCTCAAAGAAAGGATGCTGGACAAAATGAGCGATGTTTCCCGCCTTGTTGAAAGATTGCGCAAAGCAGGCCTGGTAGAACGTAAAAGCTGTGAGCTGGACAGAAGAGCGGTAGACGTTATTATTTCGCCCAAAGGCCTTCAGTTGCTTAAAACCATCGATGCGGAAATAGGCACACTGGAAGAAACGCTGAGAGCGTCCTTAAACGAAAAGGAAGTAGTGCAATTGAATAAGTTGCTGGATAAATTACTGAACGCCTATTAAGTGCAGGATAGAAAACAAACTCCCGGCTAATGCAGGAGTTTGTTCATTCAGTTTATGTTTCCTCTACATAATCAAGGTCTTTGCCAAATGTTTCGCTCATGGAAAAAGCGAAGATGAAAGCCAGTGCTATACAGAGGATACCTGTAATGAGCCCGCTTTGCAGGTAACTGAAACCCAGGCCTGTTTGCAAAACACCGAAAACTAAGGA
Source organism: Chitinophaga sp. SYP-B3965 (assembly GCF_009647655.1). Lineage (GTDB taxonomy): Bacteria > Bacteroidota > Bacteroidia > Chitinophagales > Chitinophagaceae > Chitinophaga. The sequence continues at coordinate 3,474,928 of NZ_WJFD01000001.1, forward strand.
GATCAGCGGAAGCATGCCGCGTGCATAGTTAGGAACCGTAGTAGCAGCCGTAGCCCGCAGATTGGTACCAAACTGCTCTGCTGCCACTGTTACAAATATCGCCCAGAACCCAACGCTGAAGCCCATCAGGCCACAGATCGTATAGAATGCAGCGGCAGACATCCCATATGCGTTAAAATATAAAATAACACTGATCAGGGTAAGGGTGTAAAAGATATATAACACCTTCTTCCGGCTGCGCATGATCTGGCTGATAAAACCACTGGCAAAATCTCCGAAAGTAAGCGCAGCATAACAGATCATAATGGCCTTCCCCGGATCAATGTCTCCCACTACCCCCATTTCCTTTGCGAATTTATTAGAGAATGTCATAAGGATCCCTACTACAAACCAGGTCGGCAAACCTATCATAATACATTTCAGGTAACGGAAGAACCGCTCCTTACTGGTGAAGAATTTAAAATAATTACCACGGCTTACGTTCCCGCTTTGCTTGATATTATTATACATGCCGGACTCTACCACACTCACCCGAAGGATCAGTAACGCCAGGCCCAATGCTCCGCCGATATAATAACAAACACGCCAGTTATCCTGAAAATACTCTGATACGAAATAAGCTACTACAGCCCCGGAGATCCCCACGCTGGCTACGATCATAGTACCCAGACCACGTTTCTCTTTTGGCAGTATTTCAGAAACCAGGGTGATACCTGCTCCCAATTCACCAGCCAGCCCCAATCCGGCCACAAACCGCCAGATCATATACCAGGCAATAGCATTGTCTCCACCGATCATACCATTGGCAATATTGGCTATAGAATACAAAAGGATAGAACCAAACAGTACGGATAAACGTCCGCGTTTATCTCCTAATACTCCCCAAATGATACCACCAATGAGCATACCTATCATCTGAATATTGATGAGGTACATGCCTATCCGGTCTACATCATCTCCCACAAGGCCAAGAGAGGTAAGGCTTTTGATACGTATAATACCAAATAAGAGAAGGTCGTAGATGTCTACAAAATAACCCAGAGATGCTACAATGACTGCAGCGTTAATTAGCTTAACGGGTTTGCTGGCGGAATTCATAAAGGTTGATATTTTAACGGTATACCCTAAAAAAGAAAGAGACGCAAAATAATTGCGTCTCTTTAAAATATGAAATAATATTACGATTTTATTTCTTCTTTTTCTACAGGTGGTTCAATTGGATTGCCATATTCATCAAAATGAGAGTGGATCGTTGCTTTACCGAACACCAGTTTAATGATCACAGGCAGTGTGGTGATCACTACAATAATGATGATGATCCATTCCAGGTGATCCTTCAGGTTGGGGAATGCTTTGTTCAGGTAGTGACCCGCCAGCATCATGGAAAAAACCCAGGCGACTGATCCCACCACATTCCAGAACATAAATTTCTTACGTTCCATATTTACGATCCCCGCAACAATAGGCGTGAACGTACGTACAATGGGCAGAAAGCGGGCAATAAAAACAGCAGCAGCACCATATTTATCAAAAACCTCCTTGGCCTGCCAGAGATGTTTCTTCTTAAACAGGAAGGTGTCTTTTCTTTTAAATAAAATGGGGCCTGACTTTCTGCCAAACCAGAAACCAACCATGTTACCAAGTATACCCATGATCGCAATCAGGGTCATCACCACCACAAAAGGCATATTAAAAAAGCTCGCGCTTAACTCTTCTCCATAAATACCTGCAACAAAAAGCAATGAATCCCCCGGAAGGAAGAAACCCACAAACAAACCTGTTTCAGCGAAGATGATTCCTAAGATCAGGTACAATCCCCCGTGCTGAATGATCCACTCCGGACTAATTAAATGCTTAAAAAACTCAATGATCTGATCCATGCTGATGTTTAAAAAATTGAATAGACGGCCAAAAATAGCTTATTATTTGTCAAGACTAAGTTAATATTTAATGAAAAGTCGCACTAGGCCTTTGTTTCAGGCGGAAGCTTAGTGAAATCAACTTCTCCTTCCCACCTGCCAATTACCGCAGTAGCCAGGCAATTTCCTATCACGTTTACAGAAGTACGGGCCATATCCATCAGCTCATCAATGCCAAGGATCAGGAAAACAGGCCAGGTAGGCAGGTTAAAGGAATGCACCGTTCCCAAAATGATCACCAATGTAGCCCGTGGTACACCAGCTACCCCTTTACTCGTCAGCATCAGGGTGAAAACCATCAGGATCTGCTGCCCCCAGGAAAGCGGATGCCCGGCAGCCTGTGAAACAAATACAGCCGCAAGCGCCAGGTATAAGGTAGAGCCGTCCAGGTTAAAACTATATCCGGTGGGCATTACAAAAGCAATCACTTTACGTGGCACCCCCATCCTTTCCATGGCTTCCATGGCTTTAGGCAGGGCAGACTCTGAACTGGTGGTAGCAAAAGCAATGGATACCGGTTCTGATATCTCCCGGATAAATCTGCCGATAGGTAACTTAATGATCAGGGCTACCGGCAGGAATACTACCAGCATGAATATCAACAGGGCAACATAGAGTGTAGCCAGCAATTGTAAAAGATTACCCAGCACAGCCAAACCTCCGTGCCCTACCGTAAAGGCAATCGCAGCCCCCACCCCTATCGGGGCATAATACATCACAATATTGGTGAACTTGAACATCACTTCGGACAAACTTTCGCAGAAACCCAGCATAGGCCCGCGGAACTTTTCCTTCACCAGTAATAAGGATATACCAAAGATCACACTGAATACCACTATAGGAAGGATATCCCCATGATAAATAGATTTCGCAATGTTTTCAGGGAATACATGCAGCACAATATCCTGCCAGTTCTGAGGTTTAGGCTCCGGGAGGTTTTCATGTAAAGCATTAGGTGGCACCTTGATCCCCACACCAGCCTGGCTAATATTGATAGCCGCCAGTCCTATAAATAAGGCAATAGTGGTAACGATCTCAAAGTATAACAAGGACTTCCAGCCCATTCTTCCCACCTGTTTGATATCCGAATGCCCGGCAATACCCACCACCAGCGTACCAAATAATAAAGGAGCAATAACGGTTTTGATCATGGAAAGGAAGATCTTGCTCAGCACCTGGAAGTTAACCGCAACCGTCGGCCAGTCGTGACCCACCTCTGCCCCTACCACCATACTCACGAGGATCCAGGTGGTTAATGACTTCTTTTTAATTGCGAACCAGATGATGGAAGCAATAGCCAGCCAGCGGGTGATAGCCAGGCCTACCAATGGAATACTGATCAGTCCATAATGCTCAAGTGTATGAAGGATAGCAACAATGGTAATAAGGCTCAATGCAATCAGGGCTGCCTGCTTCTTATTCATTAGAGGTGATTTAGGTTTAGTTAGTGTAATAACGCAAGGAAATAATCACACGGAATACCAGCCCTGGTACCCAATGCAATAAAAATCGCTCAAAAATAAGGTTCTGGACGGAAAATCCGCATAAATGTTGACAGAAGGGGGCAGGAATAGATGGATTGCAAGTAAATTGCAATTGCATGCATTCATAAAATAAAAATACGGTGTTAGAATTTTAGATACTATATTTGACGATCTGTAAAAAATCTAGACTAAACAAAGCTTATATCAACCACCACAACTACTTAGTATGAGCATGCTTTTTGCTAAAAAACCTTTGTCAACTTTGCTCGCAGAAGCTTCCGATTCAGAAAAAGGTCTTAAACGTACATTGGGTGCCTGGGCACTTGTAGCGTTGGGTATCGGTGCTATCATCGGTGCAGGGCTTTTTGTAAGAACAGCTGCTGCTGCCGGAGCGCATGCAGGTTCTGCGGTGACTGTCTCCTTTATCATTGCAGCTATCGGATGTGCCCTCGCAGGTCTGTGTTATGCTGAATTTGCTTCCATGATCCCTATCTCCGGAAGTGCCTATACATATTCCTACGCCACCATGGGTGAATTCGTAGCCTGGATCATTGGCTGGGACCTTGTACTGGAATACGCATTGGGGGCGGCTACCGTGGCTATCGGCTGGAGCCAGTATCTCAACAAACTATTGTTCATTACATTCGGCAGTGCTATACCATATGAATGGAGCCACTCTCCCTTCCAGGTATCTGAAGCTGGTGTTACCGGTATCGTGAACATCCCGGCGATGTTCATCCTGCTGCTGATCTCTCTCCTGCTGGTTAGAGGTACGCAACAATCCGCTGTAGTAAATACGATCATTGTAATAGTAAAGGTTTGTATCGTTATCCTTTTCATTATCCTCGGCTGGCAGTTTATCAACCCTGCTAACCACACTCCTTATATGATCCCTGAAACTGCAGGTGTTGTAAACCTCAGTGATGGGTCTTCGGTAGATTACTCTCACTTCTGGAATAATGGTTTTGCCGGAGTAATGACAGGTGCTGGTATCGTATTCTTTGCCTTCATTGGTTTTGATGCGGTTTCCACTGCAGCACAGGAAACCAAGAACCCTTCGAAGACCATGCCTTTTGGTATCCTGATCTCCCTGGCGGTTTGTACTGTTCTGTATATCCTCTTCTCTCACGTACTGACTGGTGTTGCTCCTTACCAGGATTTCCTGAAATCAGGCAGCGAAGCTTCCGTTGCATATGCAATTGATACTTACATGCCGGGATATAGCTGGTTATCTACCCTTATCACAGTAGCCATCCTCGCAGGTTTCAGTTCTGTGATCCTGGTGATGCTACTGGGTCAGACACGTGTATTCTACTCCATGTCTAAAGACGGATTAGTACCTAAGATATTCTCTGATCTGCATCCTAAATTCCGCACGCCCTACAAATCACAAATGTTATTCTTTGTATTTGTATCCTTGTTCGCTGGCTTTATTCCGGACCACGTGGTAGGAAATATGACAAGTATCGGTACCTTATTTGCCTTCGTACTGGTATGCATCGGTGTGATCGTAATGCGCAAAAGCAATCCTGAAGCAGTGCGTGCTTTCAAAACACCATGGGTTCCTTTTGTTCCTATCCTGGGAGCACTCGTTTGCCTGGCCATGATCGTGAGCCTCGGCAGAGAGAACTGGGAGCGTTTAGGTGTTTGGTTACTGATCGGTATGGTCGTTTATTTCGGCTATAGTGTTAAGAACAGTAAAGTGCGTAAAAGCAGACAACAATAACTGATTGTAAGAAATTGCATTATATGATAAAAAGCTGCCTTCTATATAAAAGGCAGCTTTTTACTTTTAGCTATATATCGACAAAATTTTACGCCACTACAAAGGAATTTAATAAATTTGCACCCACGTTACGCAATCCCGGCATTGCGTGATCTATAATTCGTAATTCATTATGGGACGTATATTTGAAGTAAGAAAACATACCATGTTTGCCCGGTGGGATCGCATGGCCAAACAGTTTACCCGGATCGGCAAGGAAATAGCCATGGCAGTTAAACAAGCCGGCCCTGACCCCGATAATAACCCTGCACTCCGCCGCTGCTATGCGAATGCGAGAGGTGTGGGTATGCCCAAAGACCGTGTGGAAGCTGCTATCAAGCGCGCCATGGGTAAGGATACAACTAACTATGATGAAGTTGTATATGAAGGATACGCACCGCATGGCGTTGCCGTAATAGTAGAAACAGCTACAGACAATGCTACGCGTACTGTTGCCAATGTAAGGATGCACTTTAATAAAGGAGGGGGAAGTCTCGGGAATAGCGGTTCCGTAGGTTTTCTCTTCAACAGGATGGGCGTTTTCAAGATCAAAAATGAAGGGCAGAACCTGGAAGAACTGGAACTGGAACTGATAGATTTTGGATTGGAGGATATTGGGGAAGATACAGAGGGTAATATCATCCTGCGCGCTGCCTTTACCGAATTCGGTAACATGGCCAAGGCACTGGAGGAAAAAGGAATGCCCATTATCAGCGCTGAATTGCACAGGATCCCTACCACACAGGTAGAACTAAATGAAGAACAAACGAAAGAAGTGCTAGAAATGATTGACAGGCTGGAGCAGGATGAAGATGTGCAGCAGGTGTTCTACAATCTCAAGTAATTCTTTATATAATTATATCACCCGGAATCAGGCGCAGGCGCAGGATCCCGGGTTCTTTTTTATCAGGCCTTTATCACATTCTGAGGTTTGCCTTCCAAGAAGGCCTGTACATTCTCCACCGTTTTATCCATCAGGCGTTTACGGGCTTCGAATGTTGCCCATGCAATATGCGGCGTGATCATGCAATTCCGGGCAAGGAACAAGGGATGATCTGCAGCCGGAGGCTCTATGGAAAGTACATCCAGCCCTGCCCCGGCAATTATGCCATTATTCAACGCAGTAGCCAGGTCCGGTTCATTGATAAGTGGTCCTCTGCTGGTATTGATCAGCAAAGCGGAAGGTTTCATTGTGGCCAGTAAACCGGCATTTACAAAACCTTTGTTTTCTGCGTTCAACGGGCAGTGAAGCGATACAATATCCGCTTCCCGGAAACAGGTGGCCTCGTCTTTAAAAGTAACACCTGCCATTTTATCCCTTTCCGGATGTTTATGACTAACGATCACTTCCATACCGAACGCCAGCGCTATTGTTGCCACCGTCCTTCCTATCTGGCCAAAACCAATAATAGCGATGGTTTTACCCTGCAGTTCCGTCAGGGGCATTTTCCAGTAACTGAAATCTTTACTTTGCGCCCATTCCCCTTTCCGTACGCTTTCTGCGTGAACGCCTACGCCCTGGCAGAGTTCAAGTATAAGGGAAAAAGTGAGCTGGGCAACAGAAGCAGAGCCATATGCCGGTACATTGGCTACAACGATACCTTGTGCATGGGCCGCTTTTACATCCACCACATTATACCCGGTGGCCATTACACCAATATACCGCAAAGCGCTTAAGCGCTTTATCGTATCTCCGTCTACAATAGCTTTGTTAGTTAAGATAATGTCCGCCTGGCTTGCCCGTTCAGCTACCTGTTCCGGGAGCGACCTGTCATAGATCTTCAAATTACCAAGGGCCTGAAGTGGTTCCCAGCTTAAGTCTCCGGGATTAAGTGCATAGCCGTCCAATACAACAATATTCATGTGATAAATGTACGGGATAATCAGCAAACAGGCAGGCGCCGCCATTGCTATATGTAAAAGGCTCAACCAAAACCAGTGCAAAAGCCCTTCATATAACGCTGGCAGCGCCGTAGGTCAACAAAACAATGCTATTTGCAGAGAAAAATCGTTTAAGGCATATTGATCTTCGTGAAAATATTATTGACCTTATCGATAATAAAATTGCCATAGACGGAACGATAAGTACCGTAACATAGTTTACCATTAAGTTGGAGATTGTGCTCTTTGCCAAGTGGGTGCATGCCTTCAATCAGCCGGATAAACCGCATTCTTTGCAGTTGGCCGCCGCATTTACATCTGCTTTCGGAGATTTTTTTGTGTGATTGCACAATGTTGCTACACCTGATACATCTTGCTTCCATAAAACGTAGGTTTGAACGCTTTTAAATTAGACAATACAATTTTGATGCACTATTGTACTCAATTGTCTAATGGATACATATATCAAGCGGCTTTAGCCTGAACTAACAAACAGTAATGACAGTAAAAGCTAAATGGAGTTCTGCTGGTTTAGGCAGGAGTGCAATGAATGGTTGATTTAGCTACACCCCAAAATACAAAATAATTGTACTTTTTAAAATAGAATATAAAAATTAGGGCAAGGATAAGTTTCAAACTTTAAAAAGAACCTGGTCAGTTTTTTCTGACATTGTCAGCAATCAAAGGATGATGGTTAAACTATTTATTTAAAAACCTGGCCAGGCCTACTGAACTAGTCAGTAATCAATCGCGTTAGCAAAAGCTTTTGCGATAGACTTGATTATTCATGGATGATGGTTAATACTATTCAATAGTCTGCACTAATGAAGTTACGAATATCAAAGGAAAAAGAACTCATAGTTTGGTCAAAACTGAAGAGGCCGCCCCATAGAGAACGGCCCCTGTTTCAGCCTATTTGAACCGTCTAAGCAATTTTCTTCTGTTCTGATGTATCTGTGATACGCTTCAAATATAGATATTTCCATTATCCAACTTTAGTTGTATGGATAATGAACAGGGAATGAATAAAAAGCGGAAATGAACAGGTAAACAATTGTAAGACAGAAGAATACGATTTACAATGAATGACGCTGTCTTAAGTTGTGCAGCTGGGCACCAGCTACTGCAGGATGGCGGGATCGCAATTTATGACCAGAAAATAGCTGGCCAAAGGGGTTAATTGCCAGTCTTCATTCATCTGGCCTTCATGACAACAATAGGTTCTTCTAAAATTCAGGGCTATGGGAATATGCAATGCCGCACATGCCCTCATGGCCCGGGCCAAAGCTTCTGCTGCCTGGCCCGGTTGTTGGATTTTATGGTTTCTTCCTCAGCTCTGCCAATTGAGAGAACAGCTTCCGCTCTTCTTCTGTCAACTGAGCAGGCACCGTGATCTTCACCTTCACATACAGGTCTCCCGGCATTTCTTTGCTGCCTTCCAACACCGGCAATCCTTTCCCCTTCAACCGGAACAACCGGCCACTATCTGTACCGGCTGGTATACTTAGCTGCAAAGGACTTCCAGGTACAGCCACCTGCACTTTCCCGCCCAAAACAGCTGTGTACAGATCAACAGGCACTTCCATGTACACATCTTTTCCTTTTAATTCAAATTGAGCGTCCGGAGCAATACTCACTTCTATCAACAGGTCTCCGGCTTCTCCCCCACTCCTGCCTGGCTGGCCTTTTCCCTTTAATCTTAACACCTGGCCGGAATAAGTACCTGGTTTTATTTTGAGATTGAGTTTTTGTCCGTTTACTTCTATCTGGCGGGTAGCACCTGTATATACGTCCTGCAAATTCACCTGCATAGTGGCTTGCAGATCACCGCCCCGCCGGTTCCGGCCACGCCCCTGTTGCGCACGGCTGCTAAAACCGCCGCCGAAAAGATGCTCAAAGAAATCTGAGAACTGGTTCCCATCCCCAAACATGTTGTCATCATACTGCTGTTGCCGGCCGGCTCCCTGCCCCGAGCGCCATTTGCTCCAGTCAAAATCTCCTCCGTTACTTCCGGCCTGCTCATAATATTTCCAGTTCTCTCCAAATTCATCATACTTCTTACGCTTTTCTTCATCCCCTAAAACCTCGTATGCTTCATTCAGTTCTTTGAATTTTTCTTCCGCCAGTTTATCATCAGGATTCTTATCCGGATGATATTTCACAGCCAGCTTGCGGTAAGCCTTTTTAATGTCTGCCGCACTCGCTTTTTTATCTACGCCCAATACCTTATAATAATCTTTGTATTCCATATCTCTTATAATCTAAAACAGCACACCCCCTGCAATGATACAGGGGGCGCGTTATTTATTTGTACAATAAATTAAATCCAGCTACTCTCTGATCATGTCCAGCACTACTTTCACCACATCTTCCACATTGGGCTTGGAGAAATAATCCCCGTCAGTTCCATATGCAGGACGATGTGATTGTGCCGCCAGTGTACGCGGAGCCACATCCAGGTAACGATACCCACCCTGCTTTTCCATCACATGCTGGAACATATAGGCAGTTCCTCCACCCGGTACATCTTCATCCACAAACAGGATCCTGTTCGTTTTCTTCAATGAATCCAGGATGGAATGATTAATATCGAAAGGCAGTAAGGTCTGCACATCTATTAACTCACAGGAAATACCCTGCTGGTCAAGGATCAGCATAGCTTCCTCTATAATACGCAAAGTGGAACCATAAGAAACGATGGTGATATCTGATCCCTTATGCAGCACTTCCGGAATACCCAATGGCACTGTAAACTGCCCAAGATTCTCCGGCAGCCGCTCTTTCAGGCGGTAGCCATTCAGTGATTCGATCACTATTGCAGGCTCATGTGCTTTCAGCAGTGTATTATACATACCGGCAGCCTGCACCATGTTCCTTGGAACACAGATATGCATTCCACGCAGGGAATTAATGATCATGCCCATTGGCGAACCGGAGTGCCAGATACCTTCCAGGCGGTGACCACGTGTACGTACGATGATAGGACAAAACTGCGTACCCTTTGTTCTGTACTGCAGGGAAGCCACATCATCACTCAGTGGTTGCAGGCCGTATAACATATAATCCAGGTACTGGATCTCTGCTATCGGGCGCAGCCCGCGCAAAGCCATACCAATGCCCTGCCCCATGATGGTAAGTTCACGGATACCGGTATCGGATATACGCTGTTTGCCATGCTTTTGTTGCAAGCCTGCAAATCCCTGGTTCACATCGCCGATCTTACCTACATCTTCCCCGAAAGCAAATACCAGCGGGTGATGAGAGAAGAGCTGATCAAAATATTTATTCAATACTTCATACCCATTCAGTACCTGTGCATCTTCAGCATATTCAGCTGGAACTTCTGGTACTTGCAGTGCAGAGTTAGCACCGGTAGCATGAAGGAAAGTATTATAGTTCTCTTTTTCCTGCAGGAGAAGGTTATCGTAATACAACTGCATTTCATCCAAAGCACCGGAGAAATTACGCGGGTGTTTGAAGATAATACCTGCAGCGCTTTTCAATATATCCCTGCGTTGCGGTTCCCGGTTAGCGGCAATTTCCTGCATCAGCTGGGAAACGTATGTTACATCTCCGCGGCCTTCATCCAGGATAGCCTGGCAATGCTCCAGGAACAGTTGTACCTGGTCTTTGATGGGTGCAATATATTTATCCCATGCGTTTTTACGGCCTTCCTGTGCAATGGTCTTCGCTTCCGCCTCGATCTGTTGCAGTGTGGCATCATCCGCCAAAGCATTTTCCAGGAGCCATTGGCGCATTTTCCTGTTGCAGTCAAAATCCTTTTCCCAGGCCAGGCGCTCTCTGCTCTTATAACGTTCATGAGAGCCGGAAGTAGAGTGCCCTTGCGGCTGTGTGATCTCTTCCACGTGGAAAAGAACAGGTACGTGTGTTTCGCGGGCTTTGCGGATCCCTTCTTCAAAGGTCTCGCACAGGCTGGCGTAATCCCATCCCTTTACATTATATATCTCAAACCCGTTTGAGTTCTCTGTTTTTCTGAATCCTTCCAGTGCTGCACTGATAGAGCCTTTGGTAGTTTGGTATTTCCTTGGAACAGAAATCCCATAACCATCATCCCATACAAAAACAACTAAAGGCACCTGTAAAACACCTGCTGCATTCATGGTTTCCCAGAAATGCCCTTCGCTGGTGGAAGCATCTCCGATAGTGGCAAAACAAACCTCATTGCCGTTGTGGGAAAGGTGTTCATATTGCTGTAACTCCGGTACTTCCCGGAACAGTTTGGATGCATATGCAAGCCCCAGCGCCCTTGGCATCTGTGAAGCAGTGGGCGCCATATCAGCAGCACTATTCTTCATAGCCGTGAGGTTCAGCCAGTTACCTTCCATATCTATATTAGAAGTGGAAAAATGAGAGTTCATCTGCCGGCCGGCAGAGAAAGGATCATGGTTGATATCAGGATCAGCATAAAGCTGCGAGAAGAACTGCTCCACGGTAGCAATTCCGCTGGCAAACGCAAAGGTCTGGTCACGGTAGTACCCTGAACGGAAATCACCCGGCTTAAAGTATTTAGCCATAGCGATCTGCGCAATTTCTTTACCATCGCCAAAAATGCCAAACTTGGCCTTGCCGGTCAATACTTCCCGGCGGCCCAGCAAGCTAACTTCCCTACTGATACAGGCTAGCCTGAAATCACTTAATACCTCCTTACGGAACTGTTCAAATGATAACTGGCTCTGCATATTCATAGCTAATTCGTTGTTTTCGATCATGCTTACCTGGTTAAAGCACAAATGTAGTGGAAATTGATGAATGGGTAAATGCCCGGTTGAATTCCTGTAATATTTAAATTTTTAAGAAATTTTTAATATCTTGATATCTGCGGTTCAATTTTTGGCCGTAAATTTGTTAAGGAAACTGGTAGGAACTATTATGTTTTAACCGATCGATAAAAACCAAATTTATACAAGATGAAAAAAGTTATCTTATCCCTATTTGCAAGTTTGCTGTTAACCACCGCAGTGTGGGCTCAGGCACAGAATGGATCTGGCGCAACCAATGCGGTTGATGCTAAAGTGAAATTCAAAAAAGACAATGTTGATTTTGGTGTAACTAAATTCAACAAACCCGTAACGATCACTTTCGAATTTACAAATATCTCCAAAGAACCTGTATTGATCGAAAAGGCTACTGCCAGTTGCGGTTGTACTGTTCCTAACTGGACAGTAGAACCAATCCTTCCTGGTAAAGCCGGTAAGATCACTGCAACGTACAGCGCCAATCAGGTAGGTAAACCACAAAAAACAATTTATCTCAAACTGAAAGGAGTTGAACAGGAGAAAGAATTGATCCTTACCGGTACGGTAGAGAATTAATCATACAAATCTTTCGCATATAAAGCCTCCGTTCATCACGGGGGCTTTTTTTGTTATACTCCATTACAATACCTTTGCAACGCTAAATAATACACCAAATGCCTAATATCAGTCAGCGTGGCCAGACCATGCCACCCTCTCCCATTCGCAAGCTGGTTCCCTTTGCAGAAGCCGCTAAGAAAAAAGGGGTTACCGTTTACCATCTCAACATTGGCCAACCGGATATTGAAACGCCTCAGCCAGTGCTGGATGCGGTAAGACATTCTACTTTTAAGATACTGGACTACAGCCATAGCGCGGGTAACGAAAGCTACCGCCGCAAGCTGATCAGTTATTATAAGAAATTTGACATCACCGTAGACCATACGGAGATCATTGTAACCACTGGTGGTTCAGAAGCTATCCTGTTTGGTTTTATGGCCTGCCTGGATCCGGGAGACGAAGTAATTGTACCGGAACCTTTTTATGCCAACTATAATGGGTTTGCCACAGAAGCGAACATCGCCATCGTTCCGGTGACCTCCTCTATTGATACCGGTTTTGCTTTGCCTCCGATCGCTGATTTCGAAAAAAAGATCACGCCAAAAACAAAGGCTATCCTTATCTGTAACCCAAACAACCCTACCGGTTATTTATATAGCCGTGCAGAGATGGAAGTATTAAAACAGATCTGCCTTAAACATAATCTCTTCCTTTTCTCCGATGAGGCTTACAGGGAATTCTGTTACGACGGGGAAAACATCTCTGCACTGAATCTTACAGGGTTGGATAATCATGTAGTGGTGTTTGATACTATATCCAAACGATACAGTGCCTGTGGTGCACGTATTGGGGCAGTAGTTACCCATAACAGAACGATCCTGGATTCCGTGATGAAGTTTGCACAAGCCCGCCTTAGCCCACCCAGTTTCGCTCAAATTGCCGCAGAAGCTGCAGTAGACCTTCCTGACAACTATTTCGACGGGATCAAGGCTGAATATCAAAGCCGCCGCGATGTGCTCGTATCCTTGCTGAATAAGATCCCTGGCGTATTCTGCCCTAATCCGGGCGGAGCATTCTATGCTATGGCGCGTTTGCCTATTGATGATGCAGATAAGTTCTGCCAGTGGCTGCTGGAGTCCTTTTCATATGAAGAGCAAACAGTTATGCTGTCTCCGGCTACCGGTTTTTATGCTACACCGGGGCTTGGAAAGCAGGAAGTACGCTTAGCTTATGTAATAAATCAGGAATCTATCACAAAAGCGATGAAAACGCTGGAAAAAGCACTGGAAATTTATCCCGGGAGGATTTGAATCTTGCCAGCAACCGGTTAAAAACCCAGAAGTTCATGTTAAAAAAACATTATTCTTCTGAAACATGACAAAAATCATGTTTCCAAAAAGGGAGGCTGGAATGCCTATAAATACTGGATATTTACATTACAATAAATTCTATATATGCTTTTTCAGTAAAAACAACCGATTTTTTCAACATTGTTGTTTTGAAATATGATTTTATTGCCTACTTTTACTGTGTAATCAGGACGCAAAGGATGAGAAGTTGAATAGCTAAAAATTAAATGTATGGTACACAAAATTCTAAACCTACTTAGCAAAAATTTAACTTGTATAATTTTGACAAATGGGAAAATGGCGCGACCTTTGCATTATCAACACTATGTAAAAAAACGGCGACAAACTAAAACGTTTTAGCTAATCAACATATTTTTGTATCAGTTTTTCATAACGTGGAATTTATAAAGGCAAACGGCTCTGTTCACAGAGCCGTATTTTTTTTCCCCTAATATCAAGAATTATCTTTTTCCAACCGATTGCAATTTAAAATCCTCGATTTCAAGGAAATTTCCGTCATAATAGCAGGGTGTTCATTCCAATTTTTTCATATTATTGTCATGTAATGAAAAGACAAGGTGGGTATTGTGCTTAACCGCATAGTACCTTTCGCTAGTTTTCATAACGTGGAATTTTAAAATGCAAAGGTCCCGATTCCTCGGGACCTTTCCTTTTAATAAAGTCAATGAAATGGGGTTTCCCCCATTCCATTTTATTTCTACATATTCGACTTGATCATTGTAAAGAAGTCATCAAACAAATAGCGGGAATCGTGCGGACCAGGAGTTGATTCCGGATGGTATTGCACTGAAAACGCAGGTTTGTTCTTAATACGGATCCCTTCCACAGAATTATCGTTCAGGTTTACGTGGGTAATTTCCACATTTTCAGAAGCTGCCACAGCCTTTGCGTCTATAGCAAAACCATGGTTCTGGGTGGTGATCTCGCATTTACCGGTCAGCAGGTTCTTCACCGGATGGTTCAGTCCGCGGTGACCGTGATGCATTTTATAAGTAGGAATGCCATTAGCCATCGCCAGTAACTGGTGACCCAGGCAAATTCCAAAGAGTGGACGTTCTGCAGCCAATACCTGTTTGATCGTATCTACTGCATAAGTAAGCGGAGCCGGATCGCCGGGACCGTTGGAAATGAAGTAAGCGTGTGGTTTAAAAGTTTCACATTCTGCAAAAGTAGCCTGGGTAGGATGTACTTTCAGGTATGCACCCTTTTCAGAAAGGCATTTCAGCATGTTACGCTTTACACCGTTATCAATTACGGCTATACGGATCTCTGCATTTGGATCGCCGATGAAATAAGGTTCTTTGGTAGAAACTTCTGCACACAACGCCAGACCCTCCATAGATGGAACTTTGGAAAGTTTTGCTTTCAATTCCGCTTCGTCCAATATTTCAGAAGAGATGATGCAGTTCATAGCGCCTTTGCTGCGAATATGCGAAACAAGTGCGCGTGTATCCACTTCATGAATAGCTACAAGATTATTTTCTTCGAGGAACTGAGCGAGCGAAGTATCCGCCATTTTGCGGGAGAAATTATGGGCGATGTTCTTACAGATCAGCCCGCTGATCTTCACACTGCTGCTCTCTACATCTTCATTCTTGGTACCATAGTTACCTACGTAACAATTGTTCATGATCAGCACCTGTCCTTTATAAGAAGGATCTGTGAACACTTCCTGGTAACCCGTCATCCCTGTATTAAAACAAAGTTCTCCGGAAGCTGTTCCAACTTTTCCGAAAGCTTTACCATGGAAAACGGTGCCATCTTCTAATAACAGCATGGCCGGCTGTGATGATCTGGTAGTCTGCGGCATTTCTTCTTACCCTTTCTTTTTTATGTTCCCTGGAAGGAACGGTTAAAACTGTGCAAAGTTAGGGCATGATTTTGAATTTTGGACAGGTTATTTAAGATCAATTCAATCTTGCTGATCCCATCACCTTTTCCGCTATCTTTTTTCCTGTTTCATCATTTCCGCGATGAGCCACCAGCAGCTGTACCCGGGTACCACCTTTTACTACTATCAGGCTATTAAATTCTATTGGTGAGGATTGTTTGTAAATGTAACT
The DNA here is from genome assembly GCF_009647655.1 of Chitinophaga sp. SYP-B3965. GTDB lineage: Bacteria > Bacteroidota > Bacteroidia > Chitinophagales > Chitinophagaceae > Chitinophaga. Next base: position 3,490,725 of record NZ_WJFD01000001.1, read on the forward strand.
ACCATGTTGCAGTATGGCCTGCTGGCCCATTATCACAACGTTTTTTTCCACATAAGTGAATTGTGAGATGCCCTCTCCCCTGCTCAGCTGGTTGGCAGCCTCTTTAGATGCCAGTTCAAGACCAATATAGTTATTAGCCAGGTACACCACCTCGTCCATCCTGATCACCAGGCCTTCTCCGGTACTTCCCCCTTTAAAGGCTTTCAGGCGTATATTGGGCTCATCCTTAACAGATACCGGCGATAAGGATAAAGGTGTCTGCAATTGAAGGATATTCCCTCTGAACGTGCGCCAATTCTCTGTATTTAACATGGCAACCGGAACAACGGGTTCCTGGAACAGTTTAACCAATGTTGGCCCGTAATAGGCCCCCACCGTACTACAGGCGATCAATACCACAACGGTGGTGATCAGCGCAGCCTTCTTCCGCAGGTCAAATCCCTGGCGGTTGCGCTTCTTCATGATCGCTTCGTACCTGGCTTCGGGCACGCCTACCTCTATTTCGTATGCTGCAAACGTACTATTAGGGTGTTGCAGCTTCCAGTCTGCATAATTTGAAGAGAATTTTTTGCCGCAATGGTCACAGAAAGTGATGTATTCGGATTTTAATGCGCTATGCTCTGCGCAATAACCGCACTTCAGGTAGTACATAGGATATAGGTTTTCTACATATCAAATATAGTAAATATTTAATTTGTTTTAACCTTTATAGAACGAATTACTTTATCCGCACACTCTTCCTGGCCTTCTTTGGACCTGTCATAAATGACCATTACGGAGAAGGTAGCTATTCCGTTCTTTATTACTTCCGCCAAAAAGCCCCGCTGTATAGTGTTTTGGGAATTATAGCTGCCTTTCAGCAGGATGGCAGGGTAGCCTGAAACGATCGTTGAATCTTGTGTGAAATTAAAGTCTGAGACGTCCCCATTTTGCTTTAGGTGGCGGATCCCGCTTCTTGCAGCCACCTCCAGTGGGATATTCACGTAGTCCTTATACTTTACCTCATTTAACAGGATCACGAAATTATCATCCATTGAGCCCGAATAAAAGATGAGTGATTCCATCTTTTCCTTTGCGTCCGCAGGGAGCGGCAGGTTTGTGCTCACCAATGTGACCGGTGTTTGAATTTCCAGCAAACCTCCTGGCGCACTAAAGGAGTTAAATTCATTCTTTGCAGGCTGGCAGCCATAAGTACAGAAAGCGCTGGTACTGATAATAGCATAGGTAATTGCATGTTTTGCATTCATAACGGGGTAGTTAGGTTAGGGACTATATCAAATAAAAAAAGGGACAAAGCAAAAGCTTTGTCCCTCTAATATATTCAGTTCTTTAGAACTATTCAGCGGCTTTTTCTTCAGCAGCAGGAGCAGCAGCATCATCTGCTTTCTTCTTGGCACCACCAGCACGACGGGTTTTCTTAGCAGGTGCTTTGTCAGCTTCTGCAGTTTTACCGTAGATCTCGTTGAAGTCAACCAGTTCGATCATTGCTACTTCAGCATTGTCACCATGACGTTTGCCAAGCTTGATGATACGGGTATAACCACCTGGACGGGTAGCGATCTTTTCGCTGATGGTTCCGAACAATTCTTTGATAGCTTCTTTATCCTGCAAATAGCTAAATACAACACGACGGTTGTGTGTATCGTCTGATTTACCACGTGTTAACAATGGTTCGATATACACGCGCAGCGCTTTTGCTTTTGCCAATGTAGTTTGAATACGTTTGTGGCTGATCAGCTCGCAAGCGAGGTTACTCATCAGACTCTTACGGTGAGCAGCAGTGCGGCTCAGCTTATTTAATTTTACTCCGTGACGCATGACATGTTTGTTTTGTGTTCCCTTGCACCGTGTCAGGATTTACAAGGTACTTGTTATAAATACAAATCACGGATGCTTTACAGCGATCCGTGATTTGTGCTATTAATATTCTATTCTTCGTCCAGTTTCAGTTTGGACAGGTCCATACCGAAGTGAAGACCTCTTTCGCCGAGTACTTGCTCGATCTCGCTGAGTGATTTTTGACCGAAGTTCCTGAATTTCATAAGTTCCTCCTGCTCGTATTGAACGAGTTCGCTCAGGGAGTTGATCTTTGCAGCTTTCAGGCAGTTGAATGCACGAACGCTCAGGTCCAGATCTTCCAGCGGAGTTTTCAGGATCTTGCGGAGTTGCAGTGTTTGCTCGTCTACAACATCTTCTTTCTCGGTGTCCTTTGTATCAAAGCTGATATTTTCATCAGTGATGATCATCAGGTGTTGGATCAGGATGCGGGAAGCTTGTTTAACAGCTTCTTCCGGATGTATAGTACCGTCCGTGTGAACTTCCATGATCAACTTCTCATAGTCGGTCTTTTGTTCCACCCGGGTGTTCTCGATGCTATACTTTACGTTCTTGATGGGCGTAAATACGGAATCGATGGCGATGTATCCGAAGATTGCATCTTTGGGTCTGTTCTCTTCAGCAGGAACGTAACCGCGACCTTTACCGATCGTCAGTTCAATATCCAGCTTAGCGGAAGGATCCAGGGTGCAAATCAGCAGTTCAGGGTTCATGATCTGGAAAGAGTTGGTTGCTTTCTCGATCATATCTGCACGAAACTCAGTTTTACCTTTAATGGAGATCTGAATTTTCTCGCTGCCTACCTCATTCTCAACGATCTTCTTGAAACGTACTTGTTTCAGGTTGAGGATGATCTCGGTAACGTCTTCAGTGATCCCTTTCAGGGTAGCAAACTCGTGATCGGCGCCTTCAATCTTTATTCCCACAATGGCATAGCCCTCCAATGAAGACAACAGTACACGGCGGAGCGCGTTACCAACTGTCACACCATAACCTGGTTCTAATGGACGGAATTCGAATTGAGCTTCAAAGTCCGTGGACTTCTGCAAAACGATCTTGTCAGGCTTTTGGAAATTAAGAATTGCCATTGATATGCTTGATTTATGAGTTTAACTTATGTTACACGGCCATAGCCACCGGTAGGTGGCTATAACATATTACTTAGAGTACAATTCTACGATCAGTTGTTCCTTGATGTTCTCAGGAACGCTTTCTCTCTCAGGATATGCAATGAAAATACCTTTCATGTCTTTTTCATTCCAATCCAGCCAGCTGAACTTTGGATTCTTTCCGCGGATGTTGCTGGTGAGTGAAGTGTTACCGGCTGTTTTATTCTTCAGACCGATCACATCTCCTGGTTTCAATTGTAAAGAAGGAACGTTCACTACTGCTCCGTTCACTGTGATGTGCTTATGCGCAACAAGCTGACGGGCTGCAGGACGGGAAGGTGCGATACCAAGACGGAAAACTGCGTTATCTAAACGAGCTTCCAGTAACTTGATCAGGATTTCACCGGTAACGCCTTTTCTGCGGGTAGCTTCTTCGAACAGGTTACGGAACTGGCGCTCTAATACACCATAAGTGTATTTAGCTTTTTGTTTCTCTCTCAGCTGCAAAGCATATTCGCCCAGTTGTTTACGTTTGCGTTGTGCACCGTGCTGACCGGGAGGATTGCTGTTCTTACCTAAATACTTGCCATTTCCTAAAATGGGCTCGCCAAAAATCCTGGAGATCTTGGTCTTGGGTCCTGTGTACCTTGCCATGTTGTTTGGTTCAGATTTTTAGTTACGGTGTACGCTCATTTAAAAATCTTAAAATTCGATCGCACACCCACTGTTAAAAATAAATATACTAATTATACATTACGAATACGAATTACCTGATACAAATGTTCATTGTAACAGATAATTCGTAAAAATAAATGTCTTTACTATACCCTTCTCTTCTTCGGAGGACGGCAACCGTTGTGCGGAAGCGGCGTCACGTCTTTGATGAGGGTTACCTCGATGCCTGAGTTAGAGATAGCGCGGATAGCACTCTCACGACCTGCACCTGGTCCTTTTACAAATACATCTGCTCTTTTCAAACCTGCGTCAAAAGCGGTTTTTGCAGCATCTGAAGCAGCCAGCTGAGCAGCATAAGGAGTGTTCTTCTTAGAACCCTTAAAGCCCATTTTACCAGCAGAAGACCAGGAGATAACCTGACCTTGCTTGTTAGTGATGCTAACAATGATGTTATTGAAACTAGCGGAGATATGTACATCTCCGAAGTTATCCACCTTTACTACCCTCTTCTTAGCGGCAGCTTTTGTATTAGTTGCTTTTGCCATAATTCGTTAAAATTCCAACTATGAAATTCCAAATCCCTTTTTATATAAAAACCCTTTATGCCGCCAGTTCCCGGATCTGGAAAGAGGGAGACCAGCAAAGAGATCTTACTATTTCTTCGGTGCCTTCTTTTTACCGGCAACGGTTTTACGTTTACCTTTACGGGTACGGCTGTTGGTACGGGTACGTTGACCTCTAACCGGCAGACCCTTCCTGTGACGGAGACCACGGTAGCAGGCGATATCCAGTAAACGTTTGATGTTCATCTGAACTTCAGAACGCAACTGACCTTCTACTTTCAGTTCGTTATTAATGATATTCCGGATGGCGCCTTGCTCATCATCATCCCAGTCTCTCACTTTTTTGTTAAGATCAATGCCTGCTTTCTCCAGGATATACACTGAGGTTGAGTGACCAATACCGAAGATATAAGTCAGACCAATTTCGCCTCTTTTGTTTTTAGGAAGATCAATACCGGCTATACGTGCCATATCAATTGTTTAATTTATAATTCTTATTAATGAATACAGATACTGATTAACCCTGACGTTGTTTAAAACGAGGATTCTTTTTGTTGATCACCAGCAAAACACCTTTGCGGCGAACGATCTTGCAGTCTGCACTTCTTTTTTTGATGGAAGCTCTTACTTTCATGAGTCAAAAGTTATAGTCTAAAGTTATTACCTATTTGTACCTGAAAATTATACGGCCCCTGCTCAAATCGTAAGGACTCATCTCAACGCCCACTTTATCACCGGGCAGGATGCGGATATAGTGCATTCTCATTTTTCCAGAGATGGTGGCTAGAATTTCGTGCCCGTTTTCCAGTTTTACCCGGAACATAGCATTTGATAAGGCTTCTAGAATAATACCATCCTGTTTAATGAGTGCCTGTTTCGCCATAAAAAATTTTAGGAATGCAAAGATACCACAAAAAGTTCTTAAACTGAAAAAATACCGCAAATAATCTTTGGAAAAGCGTCACTGTGTGGAAAACTTTTAACAGGCGTTATTGTGACCGCTAAAACTCACTCAATATCAGGTTATTACAAAGTGTATTATTTTGGAATTCTGATATAGGGATTCATCCCAATCTTCTCAGTTTTCAAAATTAGATGGCAAAGATACACTTTTAAAGTGAACTTCAACGTTCTACGCGCTGCTATCGCTGATTTAATTCAGGTAAGCCGAATTGATGGCAGGATTCTTTTTCTCTGCTGCCTCTATCCCTTCAAAGCTGGATAAAACATCCGGTTTGCCTTTCATAACAGACACGGTATGCTCGTAGTGAACGGATGATTTACGGTCCCTGGTCACCACGGTCCAGCCGTCTTCCAGGTATTCCACATCGCGGGTACCCAGGTTCACCATCGGCTCGATGGCAATCACCAGGCCTTCTTTCAATACCGCTCCACTGCCTCTGCGGCCGTAATTTGGTACCTGAGGGTCCTCATGAAGGTTGCGGCCCAAACCATGCCCTACCAGCTCTCTAACCACCCCGTATCCACGTTCCTTTTCCACATACTCCTGGATGGCATACGCAATGTCCCCTACCCTGTTGCCCACAATGGCTTTTTCTATCCCTTTGTTAAGGGCTGTTTTGGTAGCGGCCATCAGTTTCTGCACATGGGTGGGAATTTCTCCGATGGCAAAGGTATAAGCGCTATCCCCATGAAATCCTTCACTGAATACACCTACATCCACAGAAACAATGTCTCCGTCCTTAATAGTGTACCCGTTGGGGATACCATGTACAACGGCTTCGTTCACGGAAATGCAGCATGTATTGGGAAAACCTTTATAATTCTTGAAGGAGGGCACTGCTCCATGATCCCGGATGAATTGTTCTGCAATGGCATCCACATCCAAAGTACTCATACCGGGTTTGAGCCTGCTGGCAACTTCAGCCAGTGTAGCGCTTACGAGTTGCGCGCTTTTACGGATCAGTTCTATTTCTTCTTTCGTCTTGTAATGGATCATAACGTGCAAAATTATGGAAAATTCTGATTGTTTCCTTATGAACAGCAGAATGGCCGCAGTGGTTCAGGCAGCTGGAAAGTATGACAAAAAAAACACCAGGAATCGGAGACTCCTGGTGCGTTATATCTTTAATTCTTATGATTGTTTTGATCAGGCGTTAGCCGGGCTGGTCCTGCCTTTGATCCTGCCGGAACTCATCAGGCCATCGTAGTGGCGCATAAGCAACTGGCTTTCGATCTGTTGCAGGGTATCCAGGATAACCCCTACCATGATCAGCAGAGAAGTACCACCGAAGAAGGTTGCAAAGGCAGCGTTGATATTTACTGCTGCGGCAATGCCGGGCAGGATACCAACCAATGCCAGGAAGAACGCTCCGGGAAGGGTGATACGGTCCATAACTGCTCCTATATAATCTGCCGTGGCTTTACCAGGTTTAACACCGGGAACAAAACCATTGTTACGCTTCATCTCATCCGCCATTTGGGTTGGATTAAAGATCAGTGCTGTGTAGAAGAAAGTGAACACAATCACCAGTACTGCGTAGATCAGGTTATAATAAGGATTCGTATGATCGCTGAATATGCGGATAAAAGCAGAGGCACCTGCATTATCAGTTGCAAAACCAATAGCGGTAGCCGGGATGAACATGATAGCCTGGGCAAAGATGATGGGCATTACACCGGCAGCATTCACTTTCAAAGGAATGAACTGGCGTACACCTCCGTATTGCTTATTACCAACAATGCGTTTGGCATAGTTCACCGGGATCTTACGGGTACCTTGTACCAGCAGGATAAGGCCCACAGTGATGAGGATGAAAAATGCGATCTCTACCAGGAATATCAGCAGTCCACCACCTGCACCGGTTGTTCTGAGCGACAGCTCTTGCAACAGGGCTTCTGGCAAACGGGCAAGGATCCCGGTCATGATGATGATAGAAGTACCGTTACCAATACCTTTATCTGTGATCTTTTCTCCTAACCACATTACGAACAATGTACCTGCAGTGAGTACTACGGTGGTAGACAACCAGAACATGAAGGATCCATATTCAGGGATCAGTGCGCCACCAGACTGTGTTCTCAGGTAAGCAACATACGCGCTGGCCTGGAAAGCCGTAACAATTACGGTCAGGATACGGGTATATTGATTGATCTTCTTCCTTCCGCTGTCACCTTCCTTTTGTAATTTCTGGAAATAGGGTACTGCAATCGTGAGCAGTTGAATAGCGATAGACGCCGAGATATAGGGCATGATACCCAGGGCAAAGATGGAAGCGCGGGAGAATGATCCACCGGCGAACATATTGAAGAGGCCCAGGATGCCTTTTTGAGACGTCTCAGAGAATTTTGCCAGCTCATTTGGATCGAGACCGGGAAGGGTGATATAGGAACCTACGCGGTACACCAGTACCAGAAGCAGCGTGGTACCAATGCGCTTGCGCAAGTCCTCGATGCTCCAGATGTTCTTTATGGTTTCGATAAATTTCTTCACAGGAAGATAAGAGTTTAATAACGCGTGTAAAATTCGAAAAGACGCACTACTCCGTAGGCGCCTTCTCTATCGTAATTTCTTAAACCAGTTCTATTGATCCACCAGCTGCTTCCACTGCTGTTTTGGCTTTCTCACTGATCGCGTTCACTTTCAGCGTTACTTTGCTTTTCAGTTCCCCTTGTGCGAGTACTTTTACTTTAGCGGTTTTGCTGATGAGGCCGTTCATGTATAAGTTTTCGATGGAGAACTCTTGCAGGCCGTATTTTTCGATGATCACATCCAGATCTCCTAAGTTGAACACTTTGTATTCAGTACGGTTGATCGGAACGAAACCACGTTTAGGTAAACGACGTTGAATTGGCATCTGACCACCTTCGTGACCTCTTTTGCTGGCATAACCAGTATTGGATTGAGCACCTTTGTTACCTTTCGTAGCAGTACCACCTTTACCGGATGCTTCACCACGTCCTAAACGTTTTGATTTATGTACTGCGCCTTGTGCAGGCCTTAAATTCTGTAAATTCATAGCTTTAATTGTTTTACTTACGCGGAAATCAACCGCTCGCTTTTACAATAATAATTCAAAAAAGTAAGAAGCCAATGTAATTGTTACATTATGCGTTTACATTCTCCACCTTTACCAGATGGTTAACGGCACGCACCATGCCCAGCACCTGGGGAGTTGCTTCTACTTCTACAGTGGCATGCATCTTTTTCAGACCAAGCGCCTTGAGGGTCAGCTTTTGTCTTTCCGGACGGTCGATACCACTTTTTACCTGAGTGACTTTAATCTTTGCCATTTTACTTTATATATTTCTAATTAGAAATAATGCTTATCCGTTGAATACTTTCTTCAGGGAAACGCCACGTGTTTTTGCGAATTGCATAGGTTCACGCAGCAGGCCCAGAGCTTTGAAAGTTGCTTTCACCACGTTGTGGGGATTAGCAGAACCCAGGGATTTAGCCAGAACGTCTGTAATACCAGCGCTTTCCAGCACCGCACGCATAGAACCTCCAGCGATCACACCAGTACCATGGGCAGCTGGTTTGATAAATACTTTCGCTGCACCTTCCTTAGCCAATTGGTCGTGAGGAATAGTGCCATGATATACCGGAACTTTGATCAGGTTCTTTTTAGCGTCGTCGATCCCTTTGGTGATGGCTTCCTGCACTTCCTTGGCTTTACCAAGACCGTGGCCTACCACACCGTTCTCGTTACCTACAACAACCAGTGCGGAGAAACTGAAAGTCCGGCCGCCCTTGGTGGTTTTGGTAACCCTGTTGATAGCTACAACCTTTTCTTTCAGCTCAAGATCGCCAGCTTTTACTTTATTGAATGAATTCTTTGCCATTTTTATTTAATAAGAATTACGATATCAGATTGTTTATACACTCTAACTCCATTATGGAATTAGAATTGCAGTCCGCCTTCGCGTGCTCCGTCAGCTACTGCTTTTACACGACCATGGTAGAGGTAGCCACTCCTGTCAAATACGCAGGTTGTGAGTCCCAATGCAGTGGCTTTATTTGCCAGCACAGTGCCCACCAGCTTTGATTTCTCGGATTTGGTACCTTGCTGGGCTTTGATATCCTTATCACGGGAAGAAGCGGATGCCAGGGTAGTGCCATTGGTATCGTCAATCAGCTGCACATAAATATCTGCGTTGCTGCGGTAAACCGCTAAACGAGGAAGTTGTGCAGTTCCGCTGATCTTTTTACGGATCCTGAAGCGGATATTCTGTCTTCTGTCTGTTCTTGTACTCATTACTAAGTGTATTTAAATCCCGATGCTGCCGGGACTATTACTCTTTATTAATTATTAATACTGTTTGCTCTTACCGGTTACGCGGCGTGGCGGTTATTACTTACCGGCAGATTTACCAGCTTTCTTACGTACCTCTTCACCTGTGTAACGAACACCTTTACCTTTGTATGGTTCTGGTTTACGGAGGCTGCGGATCTTAGCGGCAACCTGGCCTAACAGTTGATTGTCTATACCTTCCAGCATGATCTTCGGGTTCTGACCTTTTTCAGTGAGGGTTGCAACCTTCAGTTCAGCAGGTATTTCGAAGACGATGTTGTGAGAATAACCTAAAGATAAGTCCAACAACTGACCCTGGTTCGCAGCTTTATAACCAACACCCACGAGTTCGAGTTGTTTCTTGAATCCTTCTGTTACACCTGTAACCATGTTGGCTACCAGGGAACGGTACAAACCATGCAAAGCACGGTGACGGATCTGGTCTGTAGGACGGGAGATCAGGATCTCACCATCTTTCACTTCCAGTTTGATATCACGGTCCATTTCTCTCTTCAATTCACCTTTTGGACCTTTAACCGTGATCTCATTAGCAGGGGATACAGTTACTGTAACTCCGCTGGCCAATTTAATAGGACTTCTTCCTATACGTGACATAATCAGTCAGTTTAATTGTGTTGTGTAAAATCAGGCAATCCGTGTTCAGCGCCGTATAGTAAGAGCTTAATTGTCAGATATGCCATAAATCCCGCCTTACTCAGGCGGGATAGTTATATTAATAAACGAAGCAAACTACTTCGCCACCTACGTTCTGTACTTTCGCTTCCTTATCGGTCATTACACCTTTGGAAGTGGAGATGATAGCAATACCCAAACCGTTCTTCACGCGTGTGAAACCTTCTGGTTTGGAATACTGGCGCAGACCCGGACGGCTGATCCTTTGCAGGTCAGTGATAGCGGGAACTTTAGTATTCGCATCGTATTTCAATGCTATCTTAATGAGGCCTTGTTTATTGTCCTCTTCGAATTTGTATTTCAGGATATAACCTTTATCATACAAGATTTCGGTAATGCGCTTCTTCAGTTTTGAAGCCGGAATTTCCACGATCCTGTGATTTGCCATCTGGGCGTTGCGGATGCGTGTTAAAAAATCTGCTATTGGATCAGTAACCATTGTTGAATAGTTTACAGTTTGTACAATGCGATATCCAATCGAAAAAGATAGGAATCAAGTTAATCTACAGGTTGATAATTCGAATTGAATTACCAGCTTGCTTTTCTTACACCAGGGATCTTACCTGCCAGTGCCATGTCGCGGAACATGTTACGACACATGCCAAACATACGGATATATCCTTTTGGACGACCGGACAGTTGACATCTGTTGTGCAGGCGAACGGGAGATGCGTTTTTAGGCAGTTTGTCAAGCTCAGCATAATTGCCTTCTGCTTTTAAAGCAGCGCGTTTTTCTGCGAACTTGGCCACCATCACTTCTCTCTTTCTTTGTCTGGCTTTTACGGATTCTTTTGCCATAATTGATTATGAAATATTAATGTTAGTTTTCTTTTCTGATGTTCTTGAAAGGCATACCCATTTCTTTCAACAGTTCGTAAGCTTCTTCGTTGGTTTTGGCAGTGGTCACGAAAGTGATATCCATACCGGTCATACGGGAAACTTTATCGATGTCGATCTCAGGGAAGATGATCTGCTCAGTAACACCCAAGGTATAGTTACCACGGCCGTCAAAAGCTTTTTCGCTGATACCTTTAAAGTCACGAACACGTGGCAGGGATACGGAGATCAGCCTGTCCAGGAACTCGTACATATTTACACCACGTAAAGTAACACGGGCACCAATTGGCATGTGTTTACGCAGTTTAAAGTTGGAGATGTCCTTTTTAGACATAGTAGCAATAGCTTTCTGACCAGCGATACGGGTCATTTCGTCTACTGCAACATCTACCAGTTTCTTATCACCAACCGCACCGTTGATACCCTGGTTCAGGCATATCTTGGTAAGGCGGGGAACCTGCATTACGCTTTTATAGTTAAATTTCTTGTGCAAAGTAGATACTACTTCAGTACGGTATTTAGTTTGCAGCCTGGGTTGATATGATGTGTTTGCCATTATTTGATTACCTCCCCTGATTTTTTAGCGATACGAACTATTTTACCTTCTTTTTCCTGACGAGCTACGCGTGTAGGCGCGCCAGCCTTTGCATCCCATAACATTACATTAGAGATAGCAATAGGAGCTTCTACCTTAACAATACCACCTTTGGTATTTTGGGCAGAAGGTTTAGTGTGTTTAGTGATGATGTTAACGCCTTCCACTAATACGCGGGCTTTGTCAAGAATCACTTCCAACACCTTGCGGGGTTTGGTCCGGTCTTTATCGTCGCCGGTAACTACCACCACCAGGTCGCCTTTCTTAATGTTGAACTTAGGCTTAAATCTAGTTTTCATCTGTTTGTTTATTTATAAACGCCAAGCGGAACACTTGTTCTACTTGATTAATATTTATGTCGTTTTTTAAACGGGCTGCAAAGATATGTAAAGAATTCGGATCTTGAATTACAGTCTTCAGATAAAGGTAATTTTCATATATACCACCTTTATTCTCAAAATCTTTAATTCCAGATCCGAACATATATTCTACTCCTTAAAGCACTTCTGGCGCCAGGGAGATGATCTTCATATATCCTTTATCGCGAAGCTCACGTGCAACCGGACCGAAAATACGGGTACCGCGTGGCTCGTCTGAGTTATTCAGCAATACAACGGCGTTATCATCGAAGCGGATGTAAGAACCATCTTTACGACGGAGTTTCTTCTTTGTTCTTACAATAACAGCTTTGGTTACTGTGCCTTTCTTTACGCCACCACCGGGGATAGCATCTTTTACAGTCACTACAATCTTATCACCCACACCTGCATAATCCTGACCGGAGTTGCCGAGTACGCGGATACAGAGTACTTCTTTAGCACCACTGTTATCAGCTACGTTCAGCCTTGATTCTTGTTGTATCATCGTAATACGTTGTTAATTGTTTTAGCAGAGGCTGCGTATCAGTTGATGACGGGCAGCTTGAAACAAATGAATAATTACTTTACTTTAGCGATCACTTCTACCATGCGCCAGCTTTTGTTTTTGCTCAGCGGACGGGATTCCATGATACGTACTGTATCACCAATGCTGCACTCGTTTTTTTCATCGTGTGCCATGAACTTGGTGGTTTTCTTGATGAACTTACCATAGATCGGGTGTTTCACTTTACGTTCAACTTCCACGGTAACGGTCTTATCCATTTTGTTGCTGGATACCAGTCCGATCCTGGTTTTTCTTACTTTTCTTTCGTCGGTCATTTTGAAAGTTATTTTACTCCGGGCCATTTTTACATGGTAAAGGAGAGTGTTTATTGTTTTTGCTGGTTAATAGCTATCACTATATTCCAACCCACCGTTGGTACTAGTTTGAACTAGAATCCCAACGCTCTTCTGCGCAGTTCAGTTTGGATACGTGCGATGTCTCTTCTGATGAAGCGGATGCTCATCGGATTTTCTATCGGTGTTACCGCGTGGCTGAACGTGACCTTTTTCAAGCGCAACTTTTCCTCAGACAGTTTGTCTTTGAGGTCTTGTTCAGTCAGGCTTTTAAGATCCAGTATTGCTTTTGGCATTTTTTAAAATTTTGTCTGGTTATCAGGTTTGTTTACTTGATCAGGTTGAATACGCTGGTGCAATTAAGCAACATAGTCGCGGCGCACTACGAATTTCACCTTGATCGGCAGTTTCTGTGCGGCCAGTTCCATAGCTTCTTTAGCTACTTGCATGGAAACACCGTCTGCTTCAAACAGGATGCGACCGGGCTTTACTACACATGCCCAATGGTCTGGAGCACCTTTACCTTTACCCATCCTCACTTCCAACGGCTTAGCAGTGATAGGTTTGTCTGGGAAAATACGGATCCACACGTTACCTTCACGCTTCATATGCCTGGTCAGCGCCACCCGTGCAGCTTCTATCTGACGGTCTGTGATCCACTTAGGTTCCAATGCTTTAAGGCCGAATGAACCGAAAGAAAGAGCTGCGCCCCTCTTTGCGTTACCTTTGATGCGGCCTTTGTGCATCTTCCTGTGTTTCGTTCTCTTGGGCTGTAACATCGTTTATGTTGTTAAAAAAGTTTGTTAATTAGTTTCCAACAGCTGTGTGATTATTTGCGGGGACCACGATCTCCACCACCACGGTTTCCACCACCACCGCCACCGCGGTTGTCTCTTCCACCACCACCACCACGATGATCTCCACCACCACGGTTTCCACCGCCCTGATGACCACCACCTACGCGGCTTTCACCATCTTTACCTGAAACAGCGTTCGGGTTCAGATCACGTTTGCCTAATACTTCACCTTTACAGATCCACACTTTGATACCGATCTTACCGTAAACAGTAAGGGCGAATAAAGAAGCGTAGTCGATATCCATACGGAAAGTATGCAGGGGCACGCGGCCTTGTTTCATTTCTTCTGAACGGGCGATCTCAGCACCACCTAAACGACCACCAACTTTCACCTTGATACCTTCTGCACCCATACGGAGAGCGGTAGCAATGGACATTTTGATTGCACGTTTGTAGTTGATGCGGCTTTCGATCTGTTTAGCGATCGTTTCAGCAACGATGGTAGCATCTATCTCCGGACGACGGATCTCCAGAATGTTGATCTGAACATCTTCTTTTCCAGTCAGTTTCTTCAGTTCTTCCTTGATGCGGTCCACTTCGTTACCACCTTTACCTATGATGATACCAGGCTTAGAGGTATGAATGGTGATGATGAGCTTACCGAGTGTTCTTTCGATCACTACGCGTGAAATGCCGCCTTTGTTGATACGTGCATTCAGGTAAGTCCTGATCTTGTTATCCTCGATCAGCTTGGAAGCATAATCTTTTTTGCTTCCATACCAATTAGAGTCCCATCCTCTGATGATACCTAACCTGTTACCAATAGGATTTGTTTTCTGACCCATGTTCTGGTTTTATTTGTCTATGAGTTTTAAATATATTTTTTTCCTACAGCTGATCTGCTTACTTAGCAGCACGACCGTCTACAACCAGTGTTACGTGATTACTTCTTTTGCGCACACGGTAACCTCTACCTTGTGGAGCTGGGCGCATCCTTTTGAGAACGCGACCACCATCTACCATGACAGTCTTTACGAACAGGTTAGCATCTTCAATCCTAGCGCCTTCGTTTTTGATCTTCCAGTTGGCTATAGCTGATAGCAACAGTTTTTCCAGCGGCACGCTAGGGTGTTTAGGATGGAATTTCAAAATATTCAAAGCTTTCTCTGCATCCAGACCACGGATCAAATCTGCGAGCAAACGCATTTTGCGGGTGGATGTAGGATTGTTGTTCAGCTTAGCTACTGCTTCCATTGTGATTTGTTTCTGTGTTATATAAGTTTCGAGTCAGCGTTTAAAAAACGGATGACTACATTTTCTTGTTTGCGTGTCCCTTGAAGTTGCGGGTAGGTGCAAATTCACCCAGTTTGTGACCCACCATGAACTCGGTTACGTAAACCGGGATGAACTTGTTACCGTTGTGCACGGCAAAAGTGTGGCCTACAAAATCAGGAGTGATAGTAGAACGACGACTCCAGGTTTTAATAACCGTACGTTTGGAACCACCATCGTTCTGCTTTTCTACCTTCTTCTCTAATTTGAAGTCTACGTAAGGACCTTTTTTAATGGAACGACCCATATTCTTGTTTATTTAAGATTTCAACTCCGGTTTAACAGAATTAAAACTTGTTAAGCGTTATTTATACTTTCTTACCGTTTTTACGGGTGATGATCAGTTTATCTGAGCTCTTATGCCTTTTCCTGGTTTTCAGACCTTTAGCATATTTGCCATTCCTTGATCTTGGGTGACCACCTGAAGCCCTACCTTCACCACCACCCATCGGGTGATCTACAGGGTTCATGGCCACACCACGCGTACGGGGCTTAATACCTCTCCAACGGTTGGCACCAGCCTTACCGATAGATTGCAGCGCGTGATCAGAGTTAGAAACTGTACCTACGGTAGCCATGCAAGTGCTTAACACTTTGCGCAGTTCGCCGGAAGGCATTTTCAACACAGCGTATTTTTCTTCCTTATTGCTCAGTTGTGCATAAGTACCGGCACTGCGTGCGATAGCGGCTCCCTTTCCAGGTTGCAGCTCGATGTTATGAACAACAGTACCCAAAGGCATGTTTTTCAACGGTAACGCATTACCCAGTTCCGGTGCAACTTCAGGGCCGCTGATAACAGTAGCGCCTACCTGCAATCCGTTTGGAGCAATGATGTAACGTTTTTCACCATCTACATAGCTCAGCAGCGCGATGAATGCGGTACGGTTTGGATCGTACTCGATCGTTTTAACTGTAGCCGGGATGCTTACCTTATCACGTTTGAAATCGATGATACGGTATTGTTTCTTGTGTCCACCGCCAATGTAGCGCATAGACCTTCTACCTTGCACGTTTCTACCGCCAGTTCTCTGAGCAGGGGCCAGAAGGCTTTTCTCAGGAGTGTCGGATGTCAGCTCTGCATATGCATTACCTATTTTCCAACGGGTACCGGCTGTAATCGGTTTGTACTTTTTCAGTGCCATTTTCTACTTAATTCAAAATGATTAATAGACTATTTATAATGTGATCTGTATATACATCCAGGTTAGCAGCTTACGCCGCTAACGGCACTGGTATATTATATGTTAGCATACAGATCTATGGATTCTCCTTTAGCCAGTGTTACCACTGCTTTCTTATGGGAAGGTTTGCGGCCTGAGATAAAGCCTGCTTTTGTGAAGCGGGTTTTATTCTTGCCTGGAACCACCATTGTATTAACTTCTGCAACGGTTACGCCGTAGAAATCTTCTACTGCTTTTTTGATCTCCAGTTTGTTGGCTTTCTTGTCAACAATGAAGTAAAAGCGGTTAAACTTTTCGGTAGCCTTGTTTACCTTCTCCGATATCACCGGTTTGATTAAAACATCAGACAGTTTCATATCTTATAGCTTTGAGCTGTTATTAAAATTATTATGCTTCTACTACGTCAGCAGTTTCTTCAGTGAAGATCTTTGCTGCGCTTTCAGTGAATATCAGGTAGTTGCTGTTCATGATCTCGTATGTGTTCACATCGCTCAATACAGTACCGTCAACGGTAGGGAGATTGCGGAGGGACAGGTATACGTTATCATTGTACTCAGGAAGAACCAAAAGGGTTTTCTTACCGCCTACATTAATATTCAAACTCTTGAGAATGCTTTGGAACTGTTTGGTCTTAGGTACATCCAGGTTGATATCCTCGATGATGATGATGCTGTTCTCTTTAGCCTTGGTAGACAGTGCGGAGATCTTAGCTACATCTTTCACTTTACGGTTCAGTTTGAAATCGTAACGGTGAGGTTTTGGTCCGAAGATGGTACCACCACCTTTATACAATGGGTTACGGATGTTACCTTTACGGGAACCGCCGGTACCTTTTTGTTTGTGCAGTTTACGGGAAGCACCTTGTACTTCAGCACGGGTCTTCACCTTATGCGTACCCTGACGTTGTGCAGCCAGGTATTGCTTTACAGCGAGGTAGATCACGTGATTGTTCGGCTCAACACCAAAGATCTCTTCAGGAAGCTCAATAGTTCTTCCGGTCTTCTTACCTTCTATATTTAAAATATCTAGTTGCATATTACTTCTGGATTAAAACGATTGAACCAATGTGGCCGGGAACGGAACCACTTACCAGGATATAATTCTTTTCAGGGAATATCTTCAGGATCTTCAGACCTTTCACTTTCACTCTTTCATTACCCATGTGGCCAGCCATACGCATACCCTTGAAAACGCGGGCAGGATAAGATGAACCACCTACAGAACCGGGTGCTCTCTGACGATCGTGCTGACCGTGGGAAGCTTCACCCACACCACTGAATCCGTGGCGTTTTACAACACCCTGGAAACCTTTACCTTTGGAAGTGCCCACAATGTCAATTTTCTCACCTTCAGCGAAGATCTCGCAGGTGATAGTTTCGCCAAGTGCTTTAGCTACGGCAGCGTCCGGGTTGCGGAATTCTTTTACGTAACGTTTAGGGGAGGTTTGTGCTTTCGCGAAGTGATTTTGTTCTGCTTTGGGAGTGTTCTTAACTTTCTTCTCACCATAAGCTACCTGAACAGCGTCGTACCCATCAGATGACTGAGATTTCACCTGGGTAACCACGCATGGACCTGCTTCGATAATGGTACAAGCTGTTTGCTTGCCATTGGCCTCGAAGATGCTGGTCATACCAATCTTTTTACCAATAATACCTTTCATTGTGTTATATAATTTAGCCCAGCGCCTGAGGGAGTTCTAGCTATCCTCAGGATGAGCGGTTTAAATACGTTTATTGGGCGGCTACCCTGAAGGCGTAGCCTATTTGTTGCTTTTGTCACAAAACACCTCAGGCGGGCCTTGTATCTCGTAGTAAATTCATCTTTTTATATGTCTCGATGAATCTCCTGCGTCGATTTGCCCACCTTGCCGAGGTCTCTTAGTTACCTATGCTTTGATTTCCACTTCTACTCCGGAAGGCAGATCCAGCTTACTCAGCGCGTCTACAGTCCTGGAAGAAGAGGTGTAAATGTCTAACAAACGCTTGTGCGTGCACAGTTGGAATTGCTCACGTGCTTTTTTGTTAACGTGCGGAGAACGCAGTACCGTAAAGATTTTCTTCTCTGTAGGTAAAGGTATTGGACCTGTTACCACGGCACCCGTGTTACGCACGGTTTTAACGATCTTCTCGGCAGACTTATCCACCAGATTGTGATCGTAGGACTTCAGCTTGATTCTAATTCTCTGAGACATATGCAATGAACTTCTTCTTTATTACCCCCTACAATTTGGGACGGCAAAGGTATGCTTTATTTTATTTATGGCAAATAATTTTGGGTATATTTCTGTAGAATATTGACTTTCTGAGCCACAATCTTTAGTTTTATCTCTGTTAAGGCTAAGCCACGCAAAGTTAATCTTTTTATTACCAAGGCATTACATTCATCTATGCGATTTTTATCTATTGTATTATGCCTGTTTGTTTATTTTCCTGTTTTTGCCCAAAATCAGGATTCCATACCGCTTAGCCCGGCGGAAATGAAAGAAGCCCTCGAGCAGGAACTCATCGCTTTGAAGGCAGACGTACTCCCCCAGTTTCCCGGCGGCCCTCGGAATATGGAAGCCTGGCTTTTCAATAACCTGAACGTTCCTTACTTCGATCTCCGGGAAGATACCATCGTAAGCGTATATGTAGATTTTACCGTAGAACATACCGGCTATGTTACCGGCACAAAGATCCGGTACCCTTCCTCGTTCAAACAGCTGGACAAGGAAATACTGGCTATGTTTTCCCGTATGCCCAAATGGAAACCGGGTTTTCTGAACGGAAAGCCGGTGGACCTGAACCTGACCATCCCCCTGAATGTGCAGCTGGGCAATAGCATGCGCAAGCCCTATAATATGCCTACCCCTGAAGTTTCCCGGCTCCCCCAATACAATGGAGGAGGTAAAGCGCTGGCCTATTTCATTAAAAGCAATATGAAGTACCCCAAAGAGGCTAAAAGCGCCGGGATCAGCGGTGCGGTAACTGTAGAATTCCTGATCCTGGCAAACGGACGGGTAGACAGGACGGCCACGATTGGAAATGCTATTGGTTATGGCCTGGAAGAGGAAGCTACCCGTATCGTGGAAAAAATGCCCAAATGGATCCCTGCGGAGCTGGATGGGAAGAAGGTTTCCAGCAAACACCAGTTGATCATCCGCTTTGAACTGCCTAAATAATAAAGCGAAACAGGCTGCCTCCCGCTTAACGCAGGGAACACAGCCTGTTTGTGATGTATAATCTACTTTTTAAGGGGGCTATTTTTTCATGTTGGCCCGTTCTTCCTTATAGAGCTGCCTGGCCTTTGAAGTAGGCAGGTAGATCTGGAAACCAACATTAACACCAACAGCATGTGCTGTGGTTGCACTACCAAAACCAACTGTCAGGTCGTACTTCAGCAATGCTTCGAGACCTACATTCGGTGTAATAAAATAAGCCAGTCCGGGACCAAAACCTATCCCCAGCCCATTGGTGTTTGAACTGCCAAGATCCGTTTTTGTATTTACGCCATTAATGCCAGCATTCGCCTCCAGGAACCAGCGTGCCCTTTTGGATACCTCTACCTTCTTGTCTTTGATATAATACCGGCCAAATGCCCCGACACCATAAGTAAAGTTAGTAACCCCTTCTCCTGTTGACAACCCCAGTTTAACCTCACCACCAATGGCAACGTCATCTTTGATGAACCATCCTAATTTGGGCGTTAAATTCAAATTGAACCTGTTACCGCCGTCCTGAAACGTGCCTCCGATGTTACCTAAATTGGCGCCTACCAGCATATTGCCTTTTTCAGTTTGTGCAAACGTGGCAGTGGAACATAATACTGCAGCCAGAATAAGGGTTAAGTGACCAATTTTTCTCATAATATGTGTTTTTGATGAATTGCTTGCTCATGACATTCATTGGCAGCGGGATAAAGAGGCGGGAGGGGTTAAACATCTTTTTTAACAACGAGATCTGAAAAAGGTTGAATGTCAGCACATTATTTTTTAACAGGGGGTGAAAACGTGGCAAACATTTTGATCATATTATATATAAAATACCTCATTACCCGTTTTAAAATAAAACCTGCATGAAACCTGTTACCATATCTGTAGCCGTTCTGGCTTTCCTCACTGCATCGGCCTGTATATTTGCCTTTGCCTGTAAAAAGAACAACTCCCCCACTCCCCCGCCGGAAGATCCGGATTGGCCAACGGACGACATCCGCGTTGTACAGGGTACCGGTATTTCACGCCCCTGGGAGATCCTCTGGGGCCCTGATAACTTTATCTGGATGACGGAAAGGAATGGCAAGGTGAGCCGCGTAGACCCCAAAACGGGTACGATCAGCCCCCTCCTGACCATCCCGGATGCTGTTTCCGATGGAGAAGGCGGTTTGCTGGGCATGGTGCTACACCCAGACTTTGCCACTACAAAGCAGGTTTTTATAGTGTACAACTACCGGAATGCAGGTAACTACCGGGAAAAAGTGGTGGTATACCAGTATGCTGACAATACTTTAAAGAACCCCGCTATCCTGCTGGATAATATTCCGGCATCGGGTATCCATAATGGCTCAAGGCTGTACATCAGCCCTGACCGTAAATTATTCATTACAGCAGGTGATGCGAATGTTTCCACCAACGCGCAGCTTACTACTTCCCTCAGCGGCAAAGTGCTCCGTATTAACCTGGATGGTACTATTCCAGCGGATAATCCGTTCCCGAACAGTCCCGTATGGACTTACGGTCACCGTAACCCGCAAGGGATGGTGATGGCAAATGGCATCCTCTACACTTCAGAGCATGGTGCGGGTGTGGAAGATGAAGTGAATATTATTGAAAAGCAGCGCAATTACGGATGGCCGAATGTAGAGGGCCCCTGCAATCCTGGTGGCGAGGCCACTTTCTGCACCGCCAATAATGTAAAGGAACCAATCTGGTCTACCGGCAACGGCACCTTTGCGCTGTGTGGACTGGACTATTACAATAATGATCGCATTCCACAGTGGAAAGGCTCCCTGCTGGTACTGAGCCTGAAGAACCAGACCCTGTACCAGCTGAAGCTGAGTGCAGACGGAAAAACGGTAGCCAGTACCAAGAACTATTTTGCCAACCAGTATGGCCGCCTGAGGGACATCTGCATATCCCCTGCCGGCAGGGTTTACATCTGTACGGATGATAATGCCGGTAAGATCATTGAGATCAGCAAACCTGAATAACTAATCCAGATCTCCTGCATGAATGTTGCCTGCGCTGGCTTTCCGCCAGGCAGCTTCATGCAGGATCATACAATCCCTGGCAGTATCCACAGATGCAGAGATCCATCCCAGGTAAGGCTCTGTGCCTTTCATGAACTGTACTCCAATATATTTCCGGTTAGCCGCCACCCAGGCACCCCGCCAGGTAGTATCCGCCGGATTGCCCGCCGGCAGGAGGATCTCACACAGATAAGTATCAAAGCCATTCCATTCCCTCGGGTGCTCGGGGATCACAGGAATAGCATCACCTTTTGTTAGTTTAATAACAGAATCCGGATGGGAAAGTAATTTTGCGTGTTTAACGGAAAGCACGGTGAACTTGGCATGAACACCTTCGGTATCATTCACGAGTGCTACCACGAAGTATACATCGTGTGTAGTATCCCCATCGATATTAATAAATTGGGGATGCAGGTAACTCACTTCTTTATCCTGAAGAGAGCGGTGTTCCAGCACAGGTTTTGGTGCTGGTGTTGTATGACAGTTTTTTTTACAGGCAGTAGCCAGCAGCGCGCAGGCTGCGAACAGATAAATGAGGTTACGCATGGTTCTTATTGTTTGAGGTCAACAATAAGACGGGGCAAGGGGCGGAATGGTTACAGGCAGGCATCAAAAAAAAGACCCTCCGGAGTTCGGAAGGCCTTCTTTATTTCTATCTATCAACTTGTGCTTAGGCGTTCACTTTACCTTTTACCTTAGCCACCACTTCTTCAGCGATGTTGTTCGGTGCAGGGTTATAGTGAGAGAATTCCATGATGGAAGAAGCACGTCCGGAAGACAGTGAACGCAGTTGCGTTACGTATCCGAACATTTCGCTCAATGGCACTTTGGCTTTGATCACCTGTGCACCATTGCGTGATTCCATACCTTCCAGCATACCACGGCGACGGTTAAGGTCACCCGTAACATCACCCATGTATTGGTCAGGCGTGGTTACTTCCACTTTCATGATAGGCTCCAGCAATACTGGTTTCGCTTTCTTACCAGCTTCACGGAAGGCTGTTTTGGCGCAAAGCTCGAAAGACATTGCATCGGAGTCAACCGCGTGGAAAGAACCGTCGAACAATTTAACTTTCAGACTAACAAGCGGGAAGTTAGCGAGTACACCATTACCCATGGAGTTTTCGAAACCTTTCGCTACAGCAGGAATGAATTCTTTGGGGATAGATCCACCAAATACAGCATTCTCAAACTGGAAGCTCTTGCCTTCGTTTTCTTTCAGCCATTCTGGATCAGCAGGTCCGATCTCGATCTGGATGTCCGCAAACTTACCACGACCACCTGTTTGTTTCTTGTAAACCTCACGGTGTTCAAGTGTTTTGGTGAACGCTTCTTTGTAAGCCACCTGCGGCGCACCTTGATTCACTTCTACCTTGAACTCGCGACGCATACGGTCTACGATGATCTCCAGGTGAAGCTCACCCATACCACTCAGGATGGTTTGGCCGGTTTCTTCATCTGTTTTTGCTCTCAGGGTAGGATCTTCTTCTACCAGTTTAGAGATGGCCAGACCCATTTTATCAACGTCTGCCTGAGTTTTAGGCTCAATAGCAACGTGGATAACGGGCTCAGGGAATGACATTGATTCCAGGATGATCGGATGATCTTCTGCGCACAATGTATCGCCTGTTTTGATATCTTTAAAACCAACAGCAGCTCCGATATCACCGGCTTCGATGAAGTCGATAGGATTTTGCTTGTTAGCGTGCATTTGCATGATACGGCTGATACGCTCGTTCTTACCTGTACGGGTATTCAGTACATAAGAACCACCGTCCAGACGGCCTGAGTAAACCCGGAAGAATGCCAGACGACCTACGAAAGGATCGGTAGCGATCTTGAACGCCAGGGCTGCAAAAGGTTCTTTTGCATCCGGGTGACGTAAGATCTCTTCACCATTGTCAGGATTGATACCAGCTACTGATTCAACATCCATTGGAGAAGGCAGGTAACGGCAAACGCCATCCAGCATCTTCTGAACACCTTTGTTCTTGAAAGAAGAACCACACATCATCGGGATGATCGCCATGTCAATGGTAGCCTTACGGATAGCAGCATGGATCTCATCTTCAGAAATGGAGTTAGGATCTTCGAAGAATTTCTCCAGCAGGTTCTGATCGTAATCAGCAACTGCTTCCACGAGTTTCGCTCTCCATTCTTCCGCTTCTTCCTGCATGTCTGCCGGAATAGGAATTTCCTGGTAAGTAGCGCCTTTACCTTCTTCATCCCAGATGATACCTTTCATGGTGATCAGGTCTACAACACCTTTAAAGGTATCTTCAGCACCGATCGGCAATGTCAGGGGAACAGGATTAGCACCCAGCATTTCCC
The DNA here is from genome assembly GCF_009647655.1 of Chitinophaga sp. SYP-B3965. GTDB lineage: Bacteria > Bacteroidota > Bacteroidia > Chitinophagales > Chitinophagaceae > Chitinophaga. The sequence goes on from NZ_WJFD01000001.1 coordinate 3,514,369, forward strand.
TAACTTGTTTTACAACATTCAGGAAGTCTGCACCGGAACGGTCCATTTTGTTAACGAAACCGATACGGGGTACCTTGTACTTGTTAGCCTGGCGCCATACAGTCTCAGACTGAGGTTCAACGCCGGATACAGCGCAGAATAATGCTACCAGACCATCCAGAACACGCAGGGAACGTTCTACCTCAACGGTAAAGTCCACGTGGCCGGGAGTATCAATGATATTGAATTTGTAGTTCTTTGTATCTGCAATAGGTAAACCCTGTTGAGTGGGGAAGTTCCAGAAACAGGTAGTAGCAGCAGATGTGATGGTAATACCTCTCTCCTGCTCTTGCGCCATCCAGTCCATGGTGGCTGCCCCTTCGTGAACCTCACCGATTTTGTGGGTCTTCCCTGTATAATACAGGATACGCTCTGTGGTAGTGGTTTTACCGGCATCGATGTGAGCCGCAATACCAAAGTTTCTTTGAAATCTTAAGTCTGCCATAAAAGTAAAATGACTATAAGTAATGCAATTTGGGGGGCAAAGGTAGTCTTTTTAAATCAATTAATAAAGCCACATTTAATGTCAAATTGTTAAATCCCTGATCTTCCGGCTGCTTTCAAAATTCTGCCGCCCGTCACCCAAAACCTGCCAAATGATAAATGACGACCCCGGATACTTGGCCGGGAACGTTTTTTTCCTATCTTTATTATGTTCTAGGCTGAATTTGAACCCCAATTTTTTCTAAGTAGCATATAACCGAATTAAAACCGAGTAACACTTACGCCGGGATCCCCAAAAGCATTTTCCCGGTGCAGGGCAAGGCATGCACATACGTATGTTAAACCAATAGTCAAGAGCATTCATAATCAATGACTTAGAGTTTGTTAGTTGACGTGCAGATCTGCATGCAGGCCCCTTATTAATTCAGCATTTCCATTTTTCACATTAACCTCTCACTCATGAAGCATCTTTTCACAAAGTATCTGCTTATTGCCGTACTTATGGCAATAGCATGGCTACCCACGCGGGCACAACTGGTGCTGGTACGCGAAGTAGTGGCCAGTAGCGGAGGCACCGGCGTAGCCGGAGGTATCACCTTTGACTACACCATCGGCGAACCCGCCGTTACCACCATTGCCGCAGGCAGCTGGATGTTATCCCAGGGATTTCAGCAACCGGAGATCCTTCCTCCTTTAGCTCCGGGAGTCAACCCCCTTCTGGACTTCACCCTGTTTCCCAATCCCGCCGCCACTACGGCGAAAATGCAATTCAACCTCCTTGTTGAAACTACGATCACACTCATGCTGGTGAACACCGCAGGCCAGGTGGTCTTTTCAGAAAGGAAGGTCTATGGCGCGGGTAAAGTGATCATTCCTACGCCCGTAGATAAACTGGCAGCGGGGATCTACACGGTGATCATTAAAGCTGGTGGTATGATGTATACTGAAAAACTCATTGTTCAGTAAAGATCAAATTAGAAAATGTTTAAAATATTCATCATGAAGCATAAGCTATTGCTGTTAGTGCTTTGTTGCATAGGGGCCATTCATCCGTTATCTGCCCAGAAATCGCAACAACAGCCTATGAATGTAGGCGCAGCATTCTTACTTGTAAACCCGGATGCCCGCAGCAGCGGCATGGGGGATGCGGTAACCGGCATTGAGCCGGATGCCAATGCCCTCTTCGGTAATGCTGCCAAGATCCCATTCGCCGGAAGCTGGGGCGTAAGCGCCTCCTATTCTCCCTGGATGTATGATCTGAACGACAGCAAAACCCATATGGGCTATGTATCTGCCTTTAAGACCTTTAACGACATGGAAGGCATCGGCTTTTCCGTTAAATACTTCAACCATGGAGAGGTAACCTTCCGGGATGATAACGGTATGGAATTGCAACAATACCGCCCCAGGGAATATGCCGTTGACGGCAGTTACGCCAGAAAGCTCTCTAAAAAGCTGGCTGTTGCCGTGTCGCTGCGTTATATCCGCAGCGAACTGGGTTCCGGCACTTATAATGGCCTGGAACAGAGGCCTGCATCTTCCTTTGCAGGTGATATCGGGCTGTACTACCAGGGCTTTACAGACCATATCGATTATGGCAACCGGTATAGCTGGGGCATTAGTTTTACCAACCTGGGCACTAAACTGAAGTATACGGACGACAACAACCGCAAATCCTTCCTGCCCATGAATCTCCGCATTGGTGGTGGTTATTCTTTTGTACACACAAAGGATCATCAATTCACGGTAGCGGCGGACATCAACAAACTCCTGGTACCTACTCCTCCTATCTACAAACTGGATGCAGGTGGGAACCCCACCGGCGAAATTGAAAAAGGGAAAGACCCTAACCGCGGCATTGTGGAATCTATCTTTTCCTCCTTTGGAGATGCACCTGGCGGATTCGGAGAAGAGATCCGGGAATTTACGTTAGCGTCTGGTATCGAGTATGCCTATCAGCATAAATTCTTTATCCGCACAGGTTATTTCTACGAACATCCGAACAAGGGCAACCGTCAGCATTTTGCGGCGGGCATTGGCGTGAACATCCAGGGCTTCCAGGTAGATATGTCTTACCAGATGCCTACAGGAACAAGCCTGCTGCAACGCAAAAGTTTAAAATTCACTTTGTTATATACTCCTTTCATAGACCGTTAAACCTCTCAACATGAAATCAATAACACTACTGATAACTGTTTTCCTGGTGCTGGGCCTTTCAGCTGCCCATGCACAATCTAAAAGGTCCCGGGACATTATGTTTCCTGATTATGCAAAGGATCAGATCAAACTGAAAGGCAAGGATCAGTTGCAGGCAAAAAGCCCTGAGGCGCAGATCAAGAGCTCACAGGCCCTGATGGATATGATCTTCAAACCAGGCAGCTATAGCGAATCTGCTGCACCACGTACAGCAGCTCCCGCTCCAGGCAAAGAGGCGCAGCAACTGGGTTCTTCTAAGAACGTCGCTGATGCAGTGAAGGAAATGAAAGAGCAGCAGGCAGCTGCACAAGCCAAAATAGTAGCCCCCAAACTGGAACAAGGCACGGAACCTCAACCTAAACCTAAAAACTGATCATCATGAAAAAACTATTAACCCTCGCTATATTTTTACTGATACTGGTGGCGCAGGAAAGCTTTGCGCAGAATGGACTTTCAGGTATTAACTACCAGGCTGTGGCGCGTAATGCGAACGGAACTATTTCTGCTAACCAGAATGTAACTGTAAGATTCTCCATCCGTGGCGGATCTGCAGCAGGCCCGGTACAATACCAGGAAACGCATACAACCAGCACAAACAATATTGGTCTCTTTACTTTACAAATAGGCCGTGGTACGCCTGTCAGCGGCACTTTTGCAGGTGTTCCCTGGATAGCGGCCAATCAGTATTTACAAGTGGAAGTGAACCCCGGTGGCGGTTTCACCACTATAGGCACTAGTCAGTTGATGAGTGTGCCGTTTGCACAATTTGCAGCGAATGGTGTTGCAGGCCCTGCTGGTCCTGCTGGTCCTGCCGGTGTAGCTGGTGTTGCCGGCCCCGTTGGCCCTGTTGGCCCTGCCGGAGCAAATGGTACAAATGGTGCAAATGGCGCAGCTGGTGCAGTTGGCCCCGCTGGTGTTGCTGGTCCAATGGGTATACCTGGCGCAGTTGGCCCGATGGGTGTAGCAGGACCAATTGGTCCAGCCGGCCCGGCTGGTATAGCAGGTGTAGCTGGTCCTATTGGCCCTGTTGGTCCCGCTGGCGTTGCAGGCCCTGCCGGTTCTATTGTTGGCGCTCCTGCCACTGGCGATCTTACTGGTGTCTATCCTAATCCTACTGTTGCCAAAATACAAGGCAATGCTATCAATAATGCAGTACCGGTAGCAAATCAGGTATTGAAATTCAATGGTGCAGAATGGGCACCAGGTAGTGTGGCAGGTGCATTCGTGCTGCCATACGTAGCCAATGAAAATAATGCAGCCACGCTGTTTTCAATTAATAATGCAGGTGATGGTACTTCACTTGAAGGTACTAATGCTTCTACCAGCAGCAGTATAGCTGCCGTGCGGGGCATTGTAACCCCTACTTCCCCGGGTGGGTTTTCTTCCGCCGTTCGTGCTATCAACAACGGCACCGGTGGATTGGGTATTGGCATGTGGGGTTCCCAGGCTGGTTCAGGCTGGGGCGTTTATGGTGTAACACCTAATGGCCTTGGTGTATATGGTAATTCTTCCGGTGCCGGAACCGGCGTATATGCTAATAGTAATACAGGACCGGGGTTGACTGCTACCAGTAACAATGGTCCGGCTGGAAACATTGCCATTTTCAACAATGCAAACAACAATATTGCGCTCAGCGTTTCTACACTGGGGAATGGTGCAGGCGCAAGCGTAACAACTTCCGGATCCGGTAATGCAGTAGATGCAAGCAGTGCCGGTGGTCACGGTGTTCGTGGAAGTACCGCCGTTCAAACAGCTGCCGGTGTTATCGGTTATAACAATGGTGCCGGGGAAGCTGTAGTAGGGCTTACCACCAGCGACATTGCGGGTGCTGTAGTAGGCCGTAATGATGGTGGCGGATATGGTGTACGAGGATTTATATCTACGAATACAACAGGCACAGGTATAGGCGTATTCGGCCAGGTTGGATCAAACGGAAGTACCGGAAGGGCCGGGCGTTTTGAGAATAACAATGCTACCAACACGCTGGGTAATACGTTTGAAGTGCAAACAAACAGTAATGGTAACATACCGGATAATACACAAGGTAACGCCGCTTCTTTCCTGGTTAATAATACCAATAGCGTATCTGCTGCAGTAAGGGCTGAAGTAAATACCATCTTTGGCAACTTCGGTGCAGCAGGGTTGTTTGGTATTGCTTCCGGCACCGGTGGTTTTGCGGGTCTTTTCCATGCCTCTAATGGCGCGGGTAATGCCCGGGCACTTGTTGCCATTGCCGATGGTAATGGCAATGCTATCACGGCCAACGTCAAAAAAGATGGGAATGCAGTAGAAGCCAATATTAATGGCGCTGGTACTGCTGTTTATGGCTGGGTTCCCACTTTTGGATTGGGCAGAGCAGGAAGGTTCGAAAATTTCAATGATGCAAATACCACTGAGGTGCTCACCGTTAAAACAATAGGTAATGGTATTGCCGGTAATTTCAAGGTGGATAGGACAAGCGGCACTTCCCCGGCCGTTAAAGCAGAAGTGAATTCCCAGTTTTCCAACTTTGGTACTGCAGGGGTTTATGCTATTTCGTCCGGCACCGGAGGTTTTGCTGGTTTATTCCACGCATCCAACCCTGCCGGGAATGGGCCTGCTCTACTGGCTATTGCTGATGGTAACGGTAATGGTATTACCGCCAACGCTTCCAATGGGGGAGATGGAGTAGAAACCACTGCGGATGGCTCAGGTAATGCATTGTATGCATGGACCCCCAATTTCAGCACAGGTAGAGCTGCCCGCCTTGTTAATTTTAACGATGCAAATGTAAACCCGGTACTAACTGTTGAAACGCACAGTGCTGGCAATATTGCCATCTTCAAAAGCGGAGATCCCGCTACGGTTAACGTTGCCAGGATAAATGCGGCCGGCCGTGGTTTCTTTAATGGCGGTACACAAGTAGGTGGTGCTGACCTTGCGGAAGCATTTGATGTAACCGGTGCATTTACAGCTTATGAACCCGGAGATGTACTGATAATTTCCACTTCTCAGGACAGAACAATGGAAAAATCTTCCGAGCCCTATTCTTCTCTCGTAGCAGGCGTATTTGCCACCAAACCAGGTTTAATGCTCACAGAAGGAAATGCAGTGGATGATATCACAGATAAAGTGCCCTTAGGCATGGTAGGCGTGATCCCCACCAAAGTATGCGATGAAGGCGGCGCTATTAAACGCGGCGATCTCCTCGTTACTTCCAGCAAAATGGGTTATGCCATGAAAGCTGATCCGGCTAAAGTAAAACCTGGCCAGGTGATCGGTAAAGCATTACAGGAACTCGCTTCCGGCAATGGTAAGATCAAGGTATTGGTAAATGTAAAATAAGAGTGAAGGTTAATGTCTGGATTATGTGGTGAGGCTGTTCCGGGAGGAGCAGCCTCCTTTTTTTATCGTATATTGTTTTATGCGTATCACTTTCCGCCACCTATGGAATAACAAACTCTATTCCGCCATCAACATTACCGGGCTGGCCATCGGCATCAGCTGCGTGATCCTGGCCGTTCTCTACTGGCAGGATGAAAGAAGTTATGATACTTTTCACGGACCAGACCTTTACCGTATCACCACTACTACAAAAGAAGTTACCACCGGCGGTACCGGCCAAGTACAGGGACCGGCTTTTGCAGAAAACATCCCGGAAATAGTACGTTATACAAGGGTCATGGGCGGAGAGATCTATGGAGATGTAGTGGCGAATGATAAAGCGATACGCCTGCAGTTCTTATTTGCAGATGACAGTTTTTTAAAGACATTTTCCTTTACGCTTTTAAGGGGAAATGCCTCGCTCACTGATATAGGCGCTGCCGTTATCACGGAAAGTACAGCACTGAAGTATTTTAACAGTTTAGATGTGATAGGTAAACTGCTTCATATGGAAGCAGACCCTTCTGCAAAACGTTTAGGCAGACCTATGGTGATCACAGGTGTTGTAAAAGATCCGCCTAAGAATTCTTCTATCCGCTTCGATGCTTTATTTCCCATATCATTCCTGCAGCTTTCTTTTGAAGATAACAGCTGGGAGAGCTTTTACCTGGGCACTTACGTAACCCTCCGGCAGGATGCAAACCTAACGGCGGTGATGCAAAAAATGGACCGTGTACATCCCGCCGCCGTGCATTATGGTCTGCAACGTATGACGGATATACACCTGGCACCGCTCGGCCAAAACATCAGCAACGAAGAATCCGGTGTTACCGATGTAAGCAGCCCTGTTTACTCCTATATGTTCCTGGGCATTGCCATTTTTATTCTGCTCATGGCCGGCATCAACTTTGTCAATATCAGTTTAGCCAGTTCCCTGAAAAGAGCAAAGGAAGTAGGCGTCAGAAAAATAATTGGCGGAAGCCGGTTCCATATCATCCGGCAATTCCTGGAAGAGTCTGCCATACTGTGTTTGCTGGCTTTCGTGGTGGCCGTTATGATCACCTGGTTTTCGCTGCCGGTCTTTAATCAGCTCACCGGCAAACAGATCCTGTTGCAGGATAGTTTTCATCCTGTATTGATCTGTTCTTTTGCAGGCATCCTTTCTGCCATTATCTTATTAACCGGTTTATACCCCGCAAAAGTATTATCCAACTTCAAACCCATTGCCGTATTATATAACAGCCCGAAACTCTCCGGCCGCAATTTATTGGGCCGCAGCCTGGTGGTGCTGCAATTCTCCCTGGCCGTTTTTTTACTGATCGCCACTTTAGTGTATTACAGCCAGATGGATTTTATCCGTACAAAAGACCTGGGTTATAATCCCATGCAGGTGATCCGAACCCACATCAGCGGAGACAGGGATGTAAACCTGGTGAGTGAACAATTCCGCCAGGAACTAAGCCGGGTACCTGCTATCGAAACAGTTTCCTTTGGAGGAGAACGGAGCGGAACAGTGGAAGTAAAACTACAGGGGAGATCAGTTCCCGCCGTGCACAGGATCATTGATGAAAACTTCCTCGCAGCATTGGAAATACCACTCAAAACAGGCCGTAATCTTTCCACGGAAAAAACCGGTACCGTGCTCGTGAACGAAGCTTTTGTAAAAGCAGCAGGCCTTGCAGACCCAATAGGCGTGCAGATAAGAACAGATGCATATTTTGACACGATCCCTAAAACGATCGTAGGTGTTGTAAAGGATTACCATTACGGTTCATTACGTGAATCTATTCAACCGCTGGTGATGTTTAAAAGTAGCTGGTATGGTGGCGGGATCTGGGTGAAGTTTAAAAAAGAAGAACATACTGCAGCCCTTACGGCTTTGCAAAAAGTGTATACGAAAATACTGCCGCAGGCATCCTTTCAATATGATTTCCTGTATGAACGTAATGCGAAGGAATATGCGCAGGAAGCACAATGGCAACAGGTGATCCGGATAGCTACGCTCCTTTCCGTTTTTATTTGTTCACTGGGGTTATTCGGACTGGCACATCTTTCCACCCGTCAACGGTTTAAAGAGATCGGTATACGCAAAGTGCTGGGTGCATCTGTACAACAGATCGTAACATTGCTGACCGCTGATTTTTTAAAGCTGGTGATGATCGCTTTTATCATTGCCACACCTTTTGCGTGGATGGTGATGAACAACTGGCTGGAAGACTTTGCCTACCGCATTCACCTGGGAGCAGGTTTGTTCCTGCTGGCAGGCGGAGTGGCCATCCTCATGGCGTTTATCGCTGTAAGCATCCAGTCCATTGCGGCTGCGATGTCCAATCCCGTGAAAAGCCTCCGATCGGAATAATTTCATCAGGTAATATTTCAGCTTTAAATCCCGATTCCTGTAAAAGCGCTATCAATCCGGAAGATTGAACCGGGCCTGTTGTGCATTTCACACGCAGTATCCTGTCGCAGTCTTCCAGGTCGAAATTTGCTTTGTGATCAGCGAACCGCTGATGGATCTGGTCTACCAGTATGTAAGCAAAGATGGGCTCTCTTACATTGGTTTTAAATACTTCTATCATGTCCTTATCGTTTCTACAAATGTAGTCGCGCAAAAGTATTAAAGCGGGGTGCAAATACGTCAATCTAAGGGCTGATTTGCGACAGTTTCGATAGTGAACAATTCATGTATCAAAACCGGACAGCATGGCAAAAAATATCCCCTTTAAATAATTGATTACCAGCACTGTTATTATCTGGCATTACCTTTGGGCCCTTGCTGCCAGTCAATCAAAACACACCCATGATCAGGAATTATTTCAAACTTGCTTTTCGTAACCTCTGGAGGAATAAGGTCTTCACTGCCATTAATATTTCCGGCCTGGCCATGGGTATTGCCATCTGCCTCGTGATCATCCTTTTTATAAAGAATGAATGGAGTTACGACCGGTACAACGAAAAAGCAGGCAGGATCGTGCGTGTTGTTTTTAAAGGTACGGTACAGGGCCAGGCGATGAAAGAAGCCAATGTGATGCCGCCCACTGCACAAACATTATTGAAGGATTACCCGGAAGTGGAAGCGGCTACCCGTTTAAGAACAACCGGCAACGCCACTTTCAGCCACGGAGAAAAAAGCTTTAAAGAAGAAGGCCTCGCTTTTGCAGATGCCAATTTCTTCAGCGTATTCACACTGCCTTTTGTAAAAGGAGATCCCAGCACAGCCTTGCTGGAACCTAATACCATAGTGATCTCAGAAGCTATTGCACAAAAATATTTCGGGCAGGAAGACCCCATGGGTAAATTACTGGAAGTAAAAAGCCAGAATGCCATCCTTAAAGTAACCGGTGTCATGAAAGCCATACCGGTTAATTCACACTTTCATTTCGACATCTTTACTTCCATGGTCAGTCTGCCGGATCAAAGTTCCGATTCCTGGATGACCTCCGGTTATTTCACTTACCTCCTCCTGAAACCGGGCATCGCCTGGCAGCAGCTGGATGCTAAACTGCCCCAGGTAGTGGAAAAATACATGGGCCCGCAATTGCATCAATCCATGGGTTTCACGCTGGCTGAATTCCGCAAAAAAGGAAATGACATCGGATTATACCTGCAACCGCTCACGGATATCCATTTGCGCTCCAACCTCATGCCCATGACGGAAATGGAACCTCCAGGCGATATTCGTTATGTATACATCTTTGGCGCAGTAGCCTTGTTCATGCTCCTGATCGCCTGCATCAATTTCATGAACCTTTCCACGGCAGGCGCTTCCAAACGCGCCAGGGAAGTAGGGATCCGGAAGGTGTTGGGTTCTGCCAAAACAGACCTGATCCGCCAGTTTCTGCTCGAGTCCATCCTGCTCACTGGTTTTGCCATGCTGTTAGGCCTTGTGCTGGTATACCTGGCTTTGCCCGTTTTTAATCACCTTACCGGTAAAGACCTCAGCCTTGGGTTAACTACTAACCCCTGGCTCATACCCGGCCTGATGCTTTTTGGCTTGTTTGTGGGGGTGCTGGCCGGCAGCTATCCGGCCTTTATGCTTTCCTCTTTTAACCCGGTAAAAGTGCTGAAAGGCCGGTTTACAGGTGGCAGGGCTACGATGGGTTTGAGGAGCGGCCTGGTGGTTTTCCAGTTCAGCATCTCTATTATCCTGATCATGGGAACGCTGGTGGTATATAAGCAACTCATGTACATCCAGAATAAAAAGCTGGGTTATGAAAAGGACCAGGTGATCGTACTCCCGGAAACTTCCCAGCTCGGCCCCAATGAAAATGCCTTCCGGGAAAGGTTGCTGCAAGACCCGCGGGTTGTGAACATCAGCACTTCCGGGTATCTCCCCGCAGGCCCCACCTATAACAATAACTTCTTTGTATATGCAAAGGAAGAGGCTGCCCAGATAAAGACCCTGCGGTATGATGTGGATTACAATTACATCCCTACCATGAGCATGCAGGTGATAGCCGGCCGCAATTTCTCTAAAACCTTTGGTACAGACTCCAGCGCCGTGATCCTGAACGAAACAGCGGTGAAAGCATTGGGCTGGGATAATAGTAATGCCCTTGGGCAAACGATCACGAAATCCAACAAAGAGGACAAAGTCACTTACCATGTGATCGGTATCGTGAAGGACTTCCATTTCAAGTCCCTCCATGAGCAGATCTCTCCGCTGGTGATGGTGCTGGCCAATTATTCCGGCACCATGATCGTGAAAGCAAAAACAAAAGATATCAGTGGCTTATTGGCCGATATGTATAAAGAATGGGCGAGTTTTAAAGCAGCAGCGCCCCTTAACTATTCCTTCCTGGACGAACGTTTTAAGGCAACTTACGAAGCGGAACAAAAGATAGCGCTGATACTGGGTATCTCTGCAGGGCTTACCATTTTTGTGGCCTGCCTGGGGTTATTTGGGCTGGCTACTTTCACCGCAGAGCAGCGGACGAAGGAAATTGGGGTACGAAAGGTACTCGGGGCTACGGTAACGAGTATTGTTGCTTTGCTTTCGAGGGATTTCCTGAAGCTGGTGCTGATTGCTAATGTGCTGGCATTGCCTGTGGCCTGGTGGGTAATGAACAGGTGGCTGCAGGATTTTGCTTACCGGATCAATATTAGCTGGTGGGTGTTTGTGGTGGCTACCTTCTCTGCCGTTCTGATAGCGTTAGTGGCGGTGGGGTTCCATTCTATAAAGGCCGCTTTGACGAATCCGGTGAAGAGTTTGAGAGGGGAATAAATTATTAATTAGTTGATCAGCTGTTTTCTATCATTCAGCCGCCGTTGTGTATTCTAAGATAGTTCCAAATTTATATCAGGCAGCTGTCTGTAAATTTTCAGAGTAGGGTGTTTGTCGTTTAATGACGGCAAACATCCTGTCTACGAGTTTATTCCTGATAATATTGAGTACGCTCATTTTGTTCTTTCCCTCTGCTACGCGCTTTTCATAGTATGCTTTTAATTCAGGATTGAACCTTACAGCTACCAGGGCGGACAGGTTCAGTAAGCATTTGGCTTTCTTATTGGCATAATGGCTGACCCGCTGTTTTCCTCTTATCGAACTTCCACTGCTATGCGCAAAAGGGGCCAATCCTGCATAACAGCTAAACTTACGGCTATTGGCAAAACGGCTGAAGTTCTCTGTGCAGGCTAGCATGTAAGCTGCTGTAACGGGCCCTATTCCTTTGATCGTCAGCAATAACTTATAGTTGTCTGATAAACCCTGATCCTGGCTGATCTGTTCTTTGATCGCTTTTTCGATGGTCCTGATGGCGGTATCGAGGGCTTTTATCTGCTCTTGCTGGATCTGCACATGTACAGAAGTATTGGTATACCCACGGGTAATCTTCATTTCTTTTAACCTTGCCTTATAACCACTCCTGTCTGCCACCAGCTTATCCCGCAGGCTCAACAGGTCTTTTAGTTCGCTTACTTCTCTGATGGGAGCAACTACCGCCTTTAACTGCTCCTGGCGCAAACGCCCATATTCACTGATCATCTGAGCATCCGCTTTATCTGACTTCCCCCGCACCAGACCTGCAGAACGTTTGATCTCTATGGCCGGTACTTTACTGTAAGTAATGCCCTGTTGCTGCAGAAATAACTCAAACTGAAAGGAATAATACCCGGTATGTTCCATGACTACCCAGAGTTCTGCTGCTGTTGAAAGGGATAATGCCCATTTCAACCACTGCTTAAAACCTGCCGGGTTATTAGGGGTCTTTTGATGGGATTTTGCCAG
>NZ_WJFD01000010.1 GCF_009647655.1 Chitinophaga sp. SYP-B3965
AGATGGGGACTAATACACAACATGGGCCTCCTGCCCAGTCACTCACTTAGTTCACCCCATCTCTTTCCTTCAATTTAATCCATTATTTTATCCATACAAATCTAAAGGTCACTCACTTGTACGGTTTATTCTCTAATGAGCGATTTTTTTTAATAAGAATACAATAAAAAACCCCCAGCCAAAAAAAAGGGCACCCTCTCAGGCACCCTCTTCTAAATAATTAAAAAAGCAATTAAAACTTAAACGCCGCACTCGCAGCCAAACGCCTTGGCATTTGCTTCTCAACAGTTGTCCATCCACCAAAATATTCCTTGTTAGCAATATTATCCAGCTTCACCGCCAGGCGGAACGCTTTCACATTATAGAATACCGTAGCATTGAAGATAGTATAAGAAGGTAAAGTGAAAGTTCCCGTTCTCTTATCATTGGTGATAATATTCTCACTCGCATAATTTCCACCAACACCAGCACCTAATCCCTGCGCTTTACCACCAGTGATCGTATAACTGATCCAAAGATTAGCCAGTTGCTCAGGCCCTGCACTCACCGGCCTTCTACCCAGCACATTCACATCCGACTTTACCATCTTGCTATCGTTGAAGGAATAACCCGCAACAATGTTCAGCCCGTTAACAGGACTGGCAGTAAGGTCGAATTCAACACCTTTACTACGCTGTGTTCCATCCTGAACACTATAGTTATAGGTAACCCCTTCTTTTATAATAGAAGCAGGCATGGACATGTTGGACACTTCCAGATCATAATAACTCGCAGTGAAGTTCAATTTATGATTTAATGCATCCATTTTAATACCACCTTCAAACTGGTTAGCCTGCTGCGGTTTAAATGTAGTGACCAGTTCAGGCAATGGGAAAGCAGGAGCGACAGCATTTTTGAACCCATTCATGTAGTTCGCAAAGATCCCGATCTTGTCCTTCACCACCTGGTATACCAATCCAAACTTGGGAGATACCGCCGTTTGGCTATAGTTACCGGTTTTTACACCTGTAAGGTTATTAACAGATCCTTTATTGTCGAAATGATCTACCCGCACACTCAGCATTGCTATGAACTGAGGAGTGATGTTCAGCACATCGGAAACATAAGCACTGTAAGTAGCGTTGTTGGAAGTGTTTTTTTGACCACCAGCTACAAGTTGTGCAAGCTTTGCATCCACCGCCTGCCTGTTTACTTTGCCATAATTTACATCCTTGGCGTTAGTCACATCTACAGAATCATACAATGCACTGGCTGAGTTGTTATTGGTCTGTTGCTGGCTAAGATAATCCAATCCAAACACCACCCTGTTCCTCATATTGCCGATCTTAAAGTCGCCAATAAAATTCTGTTGGATACCCGTAGTGGTAGAAATAGAGTTCTGGGTATAGATGTAGCGGCTGATGAGTGTATCATTCTGTCTGCCACCCTGGTCTGTGAACATCACATAAGAATAATACCCATCACTTTTACGCACACTTCTGGAAAGATTAGTTTGAGATGTCCATTTATCAGATAACTTATAGTTGACCTGCCCGTATAAATTCACCGTAGGTGTTTTATTCGTGAGGTCGTTAGCAGTATAGGAACGATTGAAGTCCATGTGCAGTTCGGCTGGCGTAGTAGCTTTCAGAGGACGTGTACGATGCAGGAATACCATCAGCGGGTTGGTATTTTCTCCATTGTAGAACTCTGCATTTACAAGGAAAGAGACTTTCTCATTTACCTTATAAGATAAGCTGGGCGCCAGGAAGAAAGATTTTTTGAAACCGGCATCCTGGAAACTGCCTTCATAATGGTAGGCGCCATTCACACGCAGTAAAGCAGATTTATCTGCATTCAGGGGAGTATTTACATCAGCAGTGATCCTGCTAAGGCCATAACCACCACCGGTATAACTGATCTCTCCGCCAAAATTTTCATAAGGGCGTTTAGTGACAATGTTCATTAATCCCCCAAAAGAAATGAGGCTGCTGCCAAACAAAGTACTGGAAGGGCCTTTGATCGTTTCAATCCTTTCAATATTGGCAGGGTCAATGGAACCATTGGTTAATCCCGCAATACCATTGATCATGGTAGGCTGCACTGCAAAACCACGAATGGAAAAATATCCTGCGCCATCACCCGGCCTGCCGGTAGAAGACCATAAACGACTCACACCCGGCGCATTTTTGATGGCATCATCAAAGGTAGTGATCACCTGTTCTTTCATCAGCTCTTTCCCGATCACGTTATACACCTGTGGGTTCTCAATATTTTTGATCGGTAAGCGGGCAATGTAATCACTTTCCTTTTTCGCGAATTTCAGCTGGCGGTCTTTGATGATCACCTCCTGCAATTGCGTATTGGATACCTTTACTTCAAATGCAACGGAAGTTGTTTCATTAGCGGTTACCGTTACAGTTTGCTCTGTTGTTTCGTAACCCAGGAGGGATACCAGCAAAGTATATTGGCCCGGAGCGATCTTACGGAAGTTGAATACGCCCTTCTCGTCTGTTACTACACCTCTGTTCTTGTTTTTGATCTGCACCGTTACAAAAGGAGCAAATTGACCGTCGTTGGTTTTGATCGTCCCTTTAATATGCCCGGTTGGATTTTGTGCCTGCGCGCCTATCGCAGTGAAAAACAGCGCCAGGACAAATAATGTAAATTTCTTCATCATGATATATTTATTGGCTGATGGCAGTAAAGAACTGCCGTTGGTTTATCCGCCGCAAAATTGAGGTATGATGAGTCAGGAGGATGATCGGATGCGGAAATAAATTTACGCGATAGGGAAAAATTCTGCAAAGCGGGCCACAGGCCTATAGGGATAAATTTATCCTGTAGGGAATCTTTTTTCCCTGATTGTTTGGCCCCCGGATTCTGAGCAGTTTTACATTATGCTCAGAAAAATAATCAACCGGCCCGTGCTGGCCTCCGTAGTATCTGTCATCCTTGTTATTCTCGGTCTACTGTCCTTGAAAAGCTTACCCATGGAGATCTTCCCTGATATTGCACCACCCTCCGTGGCAGTATCTGCCAGATACCCCGGCGCCAATGCAGAAACCGTAGCCCGCGCAGTAGCCACCCCTTTGGAACAAGTGATCAATGGGGTAGATAACATGACGTACATGTCCTCCTCTTCCTCCAATGATGGCACATTGGTGATCTCCGTCTTTTTCAAACCCGGTACCGATCCGGACCAGGCTTCTGTAAATGTACAGAACCGTATTGCACAGGCCACCAATCAATTACCGAAAGAAGTGGTGGAAGCCGGTGTGATCACTTCGAAACAACAGAACAGTATGATCATGTTCATCGACCTGCTGTCAACAGACGGCCGTTACGATGGAGAGTTCGTCAACAATTATATGCTCATCAACCTGATTCCTCAAATTCAAAGGGTGCAGGGGGTGGGTAAAGTAGCCATGTACGGAAGTAAAGATTACGCCATGCGCATCTGGCTGAACCCCGCACAGCTGGCCGCTTACAACATGAGCCCCCAGGAAGTGATCACAGCTATCAACAATCAGAACCTGGAAGCAGCGCCCGGCCGTTTGGGAGAAGGCAGTGAAGTGGCTTTTGAATATGCCATCCGGTACAAAGGAAAAATGAATAAAGAACCGGATTATGAGAACATCGTGATCCGCGCAGAGCCGGGCGGAAAAGTGATGCGCCTGAAAGATGTAGCCCGCGTGGAACTGGGATCTCTGGATCATGCTTATGCATCAGCCGTTACCTCCAACGGCAGGCCGGACGCCGGCATGTTCATCTACCAGACCCCTGGTTCCAACGCCAATGATATCCAAACGGAGATCCTGAAAGTGATGGAGAAAGCAAAGAAGTCATTCCCAACCGGATTAGATTATCTCGTTAGTTTCAGCACGAAAGGTTTCCTGGACGAAGCCATCGCACAGGTAAAGGGCACTTTGATAGAAGCCTTTATCCTCGTATTCATCGTTGTGTTCATCTTCCTCCAGGATTTCCGTTCCACCCTTATTCCTGCAATAGCAGTGCCGGTTTCTATCATCGGTACCTTTTTCTTCATGCAGGTATTTGGCCTCACCATCAATTTTCTTACCCTCTTTGCATTGGTACTGGCCATTGGTATTGTAGTAGATGATGCAGTAGTGGTAGTGGAAGCAGTGCATAGTAAACTGAGCCAGGGAGCTGATCCGAAAACTGCCACCGTTACCGCCATGAGCGAGATCACCGGTGCTATCTTTTCCATCACACTGGTCATGGCTGCCGTGTTCTTACCAATTGGTCTCACAGAAGGACCGGTAGGTGTTTTCTACCGGCAGTTTGCTTTCACGCTGGCCATAGCCATTGTACTTTCTGCCGTGAACGCATTAACGCTGAGTCCTGCATTATGTGCCCTGCTGCTAAAAAGTGATCATAAAAAGAAACATCGTTTCTTCCAGTATTTCAATACCGCATTTGAAGTTACATCAGCAAAATACATAAATGCCGCGCATTTCCTGATCCGCCGTAAATGGCTGGCACTGGGAGGTTTAGTGATTGTAGGCATCGCCACTTTTGCCTTAGCCAGCACCACACCCAAAGCCTTCATCCCCACAGAAGATCAGAGCATTGTTATTTCCACCTTAAACATGCAACCCGGCGCAGGGTATTCCCGCACAAAAAAAGTGCTGGACAGTGTACACAAAAAGATCAGCCAGATGGAAGCCGTAGAATTCAGTTCTATGGTAGTAGGAGAGAACCTCATGGCAGCAAGTGTCTCCCCTTCTTACGGTTCTATATATGCCACACTAAGACCCAAAAAAGAACGCGGCGAATTTTCAGACATCAACAGCATCGTCGATTCCATCAATACCCTTTTCTACAGTTTCCCGGAAGGTAATTCCTTCACCTTCATCATGCCCACCGTACAGGGATTTGGTTCTATAGATGGTGTAGATGTAGTACTGAAAGATAACACCGGCGGCCCTATCAGCAAACTGGCAGGAGAAGCGGACCGCTTCATCGCAGATCTGCAGAACCGTCCGGAAATAGGAACCGCCTATACTTCCTTCAACGCCAACTTCCCGCAATTCCAACTGGAAGTAGATGATGTGAAAGCAAAACAATTAGGCGTAGAAGTTAGTGATGTGTTGAATACCATGCAGGCCTATTATGGCAGTGTATATGCTTCTGATTTCAACCGCTTCGGAAAATATTACCGTGTAGTGGTACAGGCAGATGTACCTTATCGTGCAGATGAAAGCAGCCTGGACTATATCCATGTGAAAAATGTATATGGAGAAATGGTGCCCGTTAGATCAATAGCCCAACTGAAACGTGTATTCGGTCCCGAAGTGATCAATCACCTGAACCAGGCAAATGCCATCACCGTAAGCGTACAGGCCAAACAAGGCTTCTCTTCCGGCGATGCCATGAAAGCCGTGAACGAAGTAGCCGCAGCATTGCCTCTTGGTTTCTCCCATGAATATATAGGCATGGCAAGAGAAGAACAATCCTCCGGTTCACAGACAATATTCATATTCGGACTGTGCGTAGTATTTGTGTATTTCCTGCTGGCCGCACAATACGAGAGTTACATTTTGCCGATGGCCGTGATGTTATCATTGCCAACAGGGATCTTAGGTGTATTTGCTTTCATCCGTATGATGGATGTAACCAATAATATTTATGTGCAGATCACTTTGATCATGCTGATAGGTTTGTTAGCAAAGAATGCTATCCTCATCGTGGAGTTTGCGATACAAAGAAGGAGAGCAGGCAAAGCATTGCTGGATGCTGCTTTGGAAGCTGCGAAATTAAGGCTTCGGCCTATTCTCATGACTTCCTTTGCCTTCATTGCCGGCCTGTTACCTTTATTGTTTGCAAAAGGCGCAACAGAACAGGGCAATCGCGCTATTGGGTCTGGCGCTATTGGAGGGATGCTGTTTGGAGTTGTGCTGGGCTTGTTTATTATTCCTGTTTTGTTTGTAGTGTTCCAGGCTTTGCAGGAGAGGTTATTCGGGGTGAAAGTGAACGACTGACACACCTTCCTGTAATGCCTGGATGTCCTGATCAGGAATATAGATGGTAAACACAGCGCCCACATTTAAAGTGCCGGAAGCCGTAATTATACCATTATGATTTTCCACGATCTTTTTTACGATGGCAAGGCCGATGCCGGTACCGGGATAATCCCCTTTACCATGCAGGCGTTGGAAAAGTTCAAAGATCTTGGTGCTGTACGTGGGATCAAAGCCAATGCCATTGTCTGTAATGGTGATACAACAATATTTTTTCTTAGGTAGTAATGTTTCGTGTTGAAATTTGCTGCCATGGCCAATTTCACTGGTGATCGTTATACGGGGTGGAATATCAGGTTGGGCGAATTTGAGGGCATTGCCAATGAGGTTGTGCAGGAGTTGCTGGAACTGGTAAGGAATGATATCGGCCTCGCATAGTTCATCTGCGATGATAATGGCATTCTTTTCCAGTATAACATCTTTCAGCTGTTCCAATACAATTTTGAGAACAATATTAAGGTCTGCTCTTTCAAATTTTTGCTCCGTGACATTTGTGCGCGAATAAGCCAGCAAGTCCTGGATCAGCGTTTGCATCCTGTTGGCGGCATTCCTGATCCGCTGGAAATAGTCCTTCCCGTTTTCGGATAAATTAGCATCCTCCTTTTCCATCAGGCGGGTGGTGAAGGTCTGTATCTTACGAAGCGGCTCTTGCAGATCATGGCTGGAAACATAGGTGAAGGATTCCAGTTCCTTGTTCATATTCTGCAGCTCCTCATTCTTTTTGAGAAGTATGGTGTTGTGTTGTGCCAGCCTGTTTTCATTCTTTATGCGTTCCAGTTCTATTTCTGCACGCCTCGCCACCACTTTCAGGATAGAAGATACCGTTTCCGTATCTTCTATCTTCTTTCCATGCATCACAGCAATCACCCCGTGTTCATTCCCTTGCGTATCAAATAAAGGGTATCCGATATAACCTTCTATAGCAAATTTGAGCGGAAATGCGTGGCTGCCGCGTATTTCCTGTTCAAAAGAACCACTGGGCAAAGGATAATGAATATTTCCCGCTAATTTCCCAAAAGAAGCCAGCGCAATAGTATGCATGTATAACTCTTCCTGATCATTTTGCTCATATTTACCCACAAAAACATAGTCCAGGTGGGTGAGGTCCGCAATATATAATGCTACAGAATTGAAGAACTCAAGATGGATCTTATAGGGGGAGAACTTCTCGGAAAAGGCCGTGAGGAAAAGTTTGTTGTATTTACTCAGAATACTTTCCTGGTTCTTTTGCTGGAGTTCTTCATTCGCATGCCGTAATTCTTTTGTACTGTTGGCGATGGCTGCTTCCAGGTCATCCTCCGTTTTTTTCCGCTCAGTAATATCCTCAATGGCCAGCAGTATTAATTTCTCTGTTCCGTTTTCTTTTAAAATTTCATGTGCATTTAATAACAGCGTTCGCTGCTCCGTGGATGAAAAATCATAGGCCACTTCAAAATCAAAGAAGCTTTCTTTCTCCGGAAGAATGGCTTCCAGCAAGGTCCTCAGTGCCGGAATATCCCATTGCCCGTTACCCAGTTCATAAATGGAAACACCTTTTGTGTTCAGGTCATTTAACAGGAATTTTTTATAAAAACTCCTGTTGGCGGTACTTACCCGCAGGTTTTGGTCTAATACTACCAGTGGTTCCCTGATAGTGGCTACAATAGCTTCCGCATAATTTTTCTCTATGGTAAGCATATCGTTCAGGCCCACCATGGCCTGATTCACCACCGTTAATTCTTCAATGGTACTTTGCAGTTCCTCTTTGCTGGTTTCCAGTTCTTCATTCAGGCTCTGTAATTCTTCACTGCTGCTCAATAACTCTTCATTAGCGCTTTGCAGTGCTTCATTTACTGCTTCCTGGTCTTCAGAAATGGTGCGCATATCATCCCGGGTTTGCCCCAGTTCTTTTTCTAATTGTTGTATCAGCAGGTCTTTATCTTCTTTCTTTATTTTTGAATTGAAGGGCGAGTTTGCCTTTAAAGAATTTTCATGAAAGAGGATGAGGTAATGTGGCTCTACTAAATTAGGTAAAAGAATAGCTTCAATATTGATGATGCGAAGGCCGTCCACTCCCTGTACCGGGATATTTTCCTTGATAACAGCGGCTTTTTCCTTTTTAACTTTATGCAGGATATTACGCAGTTCAAATCCCAACCCGCTTTTCGCCATTTTAAGCAGGTTATGGCTGGGTTTCCCTGGTGATTGCTCCAGGTAATTACTGGTACTGCCCCGGAAATGGAGAATGTCCATCGCTTCATTGATCACCACACTGGCAGGTGTGTATTTGCTGAGCAAAATATCATCCGCGGTTTTTTGAAAGTCCGTCCTCGTATTCACGATCATGGGTGTATTTCCTGTATGGCCGGCAGCTGGTTCACGTGGCTGGGTGGCCACTTGCACAAACTGCCCTGTTACACCCTTCCGGATGAATAATTTATCGTTCTTGCCCACAAATGTAAAAAGATCAGGTACACTACTGCTGGTTTCTGATTTGCCCAGCAACATATATCCTTTGGCATTTAAAGCATAGTGAAAAGTGGTGAGTGCCTTCTTTTGCAGGTAAGGCTCCATATAGATAAGCACATTGCGGCAACTGATAAGATCTATTTTGCCAAAAGGAGGATCTTTCAGGAAATTATGTACCGCAAATACGCACATATCCCGTTCTTCTTTATTGATCAGGTAGCCCCCCAGGGTTTTAGTAAAGTAGCGCTCTAAATGATGTGGCGTTAATCCCTCTACTTCGTTTTTTGTATAGATACCTGCCCTGGCTTTGGTAATGGCCCGTTCACTCAGGTCTGTAGCAAATATTTGCACTTTTTCCAGGTTGTCTCCCAAAAACTCTTTGATGCAGATAGCAAAGGAATAAGCCTCTTCACCGGTACTGCAGCCTGCTACCCATATGCGTATGGGTTCTCCTGATATTTTGTTCTTTAGAATAACGGGGAACACCGAATCATATAAATTATCAAAGGTTTTAGGATCGCGGAAAAAACTGGTAACAGGAATTAACAGGTCCTGGAATAAAACATCCAGTTCATTGGCATGTTCCCGTATATGTTTAAGATAAGCAGACGGTACTTCGTTTTTATTAAGCACCATTCTGCGAAGTATCCTTCTTCGTATCGTGGTTTGTTTGTAGTAAGTAAAATCAGTTCCCTTACGGATGCGTAGCAGTAAAAGGATCTGTTTGAACACTTCTTCGTCTGACTGTTCCTCCGTTCCACTCTTATTAATATGCTGTGTGATCTCCAGTAATTTTTGCGGGATGTTTTCAGGGGTAAGGATAAAGTCAACTGCCCCTGCCTGTATGGCACTGGAAGGCATGCCGTCATACGCTGCGGAAGTTTCGTCCTGCGCAAAGGTAATGCCCCCATGATCTTTAATGGCTTTTAGTCCCAGCGTGCCATCTGAAGCAGTACCGGATAATACCACACCAATAGCATGGGATTGATGCACTTCCGCCAGTGAAGCAAAGAAAATATCTATAGGCAGGTATCGCTCATTGTTGGATTTTGGTGGGCGGGGACTGAGTTCAAGGACGCCATCATTAGCCAGCAACATTTTATTGCTGGGAATAATGTAAATATGATCTGGTTCCACGATCACATCATCCTTAATTTCTAATACAGGAATATTGGTCACTTTTTGCAGGAGGGCAGAGAGCATACTTTCATGGCTGGGATCCAGGTGTTGTACTAACACGTAGGCTATGCCTGACTTTTCAGGAATAGCTTTTAACAACCGTTTAAATGCATCCAGCCCGCCGGCAGAAGCGCCAATACCTACTACGGGAAATAGGTTGGATGACTTAATCAGTGTTTTGTTTGTAGTCATTGTTGTAAGAGTCAGTAAGTAACACAAATCCTTCAATGGAAGGCTGTGTTGAATTTCTCTGTGCTGCAACGTTTATTGCATCATAGATCACATTTTTGAGTTTGGTAAACTCATTGGGCTTTTGAATATAGTGCATAGCCCCGTTCTGGTAAAGCTGGCTGGCAATGTCTGGTTCGTAAGAAGTAGAGAATATAATGATGGGAAGCTTGTTTAGTTTCGCATCGTTTTTTATTTCTACTAAACATTGGAACCCATTTTTACGGGGCATATTAAGGTCGAGGAAAAGAACATCGGGAAGCTGGGCGTCTTCTTTTGTCAGCAATTGCATGAGCTGGTCACCATCAAATACGGTAGTAAGGGCGGCGGATAGGGGCAATTCTTCCAGAGCGTCTTTAAAAAGAAGGCAGTCATCATTATCATCGTCCGCAAGGAGGATGCTTTGGATGTTTAATTGAGAGAAAAGCATAAATGTAAAGATTAAGCCATAGGAGCGGGTATATACTCATCCAATTTGTGCTTATTAAAAGTCATATGCGAAAGATATGGCCTGTATTGCTTTCCAATACGATGTAATGTATGCTATTTCGGTCATATAGCCGTTTATAATAGGAAAGGGCAACCATTCACTGGTTGCCCTCCTTTCTCTCTGGTACTAGCGATGATCAGATGATCATTTTGACAGGGTTCCGTAGTAATAAGATGCAGGATTAGCTTTGTTGTACAAACCGCCGAGCAGTAGATCACTGGAAGGGTTGGAAACCCAGTCCATTTTAAAGGTATTGTTAGTGAAATAATCCGTTATGGATACAAACCCAGCCCCTACAACATTCGCGTTGTTATCCCTGGAAACAAACGTAAACGTAATGTCTCCATTCGCTGCCTTTGCCATCGTATACAGGAAGTTAGCCTGGAAAGCAGTGCCCGCTGTATTTCTGTAGTAGAAACGGATCACCGTTTCATTAGCAGGGTTGAACATCACCTGCACATAATCCAGCACACGGCCGGCATTACCCACTGCCGCCAATCCTGTTTTAGCAGCATTGTACCTGGTGTTGAAATCTGCATTCAGGTTCACCGGTACTGTTAAAGGATTGTAGATGAGGATGGTATTGGCTTTCCCACTACCCAATGTAAGTTCCAGCGGAATAATAGGAGTGGTGGACGCCTGGAATTCATAACGTTTGGTGCCCACCATTACATAGTAGATGCCTTTCACATCATCCCATAATAATTCAGAGAAACTTTCTGTGGCATTGCCGTAGGGCTGAGCCAACTGGATGCCTTTCAAAGTAAAACTGAAGCCCACCGATTGTGTAACCACTATCTGCTGATCATCCACATAACTGAAGGTCAAACGTTTAGTTTTTGAATCAACGCCGATGGTGATCTTACGGTTATCCGCCAGTTGCACGAACAGGAATTTACTGTCCGTTGCATATTTCGAAGTCAGCTTCATGATCGTTTTGATCCTGCCGGCAGCATACAATTGCTGCTCTGCCGCTGTTGCTTTTACGAATGTAACCGGCATGTCATAGAAAGTGCCTTTCACCTTCATAGAATCTCCCTTGGTTTCCACCCAGGCAAATTCATATTCACTGATCAGTCCAATACCTACAGTACCGCCCAGCTTACTGGGATCAGGATCAGCCAGCAGGTGGAGGTAATTATAAGTATCAAAGATCAGGGTAGGGCGTTGTAATGCCTTCAGACGATAACTGCTTTCTTTGGGAGTGATAGCACTCACCGTATCAATATCACTGGTCATCGTTACCCGGCCTTTATCTGTAAACTGCATGTAGAAGGAATAGCCATTGTTAGCACCGGTGAAAACATTTGCTTTCCATCCACCGGGTGAACTCAGCAGATCTTTTTGAATATTACCCAGTACTTCAGCGAGCCTTTTATCCGGATCACCTAATATCGGATCATCTTCTTTTTTACAACCGGAGATCAGGCCGGCTAATATTATCAGGTATGTGAGTGTTTTTTTCATGTTGCTTTTTTAAAGGGTTATTTACCTAACAAGCCTATCATGTAAGCTGCGGGCGTGGTTTGGTTTAATAAACCTGCGTATTGCTCCGGCGTACCCGTTTTAGGATATCCCGTATAATAATCCAGTTTGAAAGGGAAAGCAGCCAGGTAATTGGTAGTGATAGATACCAGGCCGGGCTCTACCACGCTTGCATTACCATCCTTGGTAGTGAGTGTTAGCATAGTCACTCCATTGGCATCCGGGTTCATGGTATAAGTAAAAGATGCCGTAAAGTTGACGCCCGCCTGATTCCTGTACATGAAAGTTGCCACAATGGTTTGCTCTCCCGTTACCACCAGTTTCATGGAATCCAATACCCTGTTGGCAGCACCTACCGCAGCCAGCCCGGTTTTAGCGGCTGCCCAGCGGGTGTTGAAATCTGCGGACAGGCCAGTAAGCCTGGCAGGGTTGATATTGATGGAACTGTAGATCTTACCGGGGCCTATGATGTGCCGGAATTTGAAAGGTGCAAAACTATTCAAAGCCACCTGTGTTGAATTCTGCAAACTGTCGAAATTAATATTGTACACCTGTTTGAAATAGGTCACCACAATATTTTCTTTCGCGCGGATAGATGCAATAGCAGCAGGATTAGGAATCGTGTTCACGATCGCTTCATAATTCGCTTTGCCTTCTGTGAGCATGACCGCTACCATTTCCACAAAATCCTCATCCACAGCAGAAGAAGCATAAGGTGTGATGCAACCCAGCAAACGTGCCGCGTCGTCACTCAACTGGTTCCAGGAAGAAGTATACACAGATGGCGTGATCAGTTTGAACTCCGGAGGATACATGATATTCTGATGCAGGATATGCGCAAATTCATGGTGGATCGTTTTTAATACCCGCTTGGTAATGTCCCTGTCTGTATTAGAAAACTCATTCACCCGGAAGAGCGTCACCTTAATACCACCTTCAGCCTGGCCGAGTGTAATGGTACCATTCGTGTTGTATTCCGGACTGCCCACCAGTACATATTGTTTAGGGCAGAATTTCCGGATGAAAGGTTCTCCCGCTTCTTTGGAATAAACATCTATCCAGGCTTTGCGCACTACTTCCATCAGCGGCTGGATCTTGTCTTCATAAGGAGGAACCAGTCTTTTATCCAGTGCCAGCTCAGAAGCATCCCAACGATATTTTACCTGGATGTTGTAAGGTTTGGTGAAGGTATTGTACAGCCACTCATCAATAGGACCCTTTGGCCAGGTATCACCTTCCAGGCCAAGTATCGGTTTGCTGACGTCCTCTTTCTTTTTGCATGCAGCAAATAAGAAAGAGCAGAGCAGGAGATATATAATATGTTTTTTCATGTTGCCTTGTTTTACCGGTTAACGGGGATTTAATTCAATGCCTGCCAGGTTCGCCTGCTCTGGTAATTGCAATACTCTGTTCAGGTCACCAGGTTTGGATGTAATGGTGTCGCCATCCCAGAGTGTATGCACTACCGTCATTTTGTGACGGAGAATATCAAACCAGCGTAAACCTTCATGAATAGTTTCCATACGTTTCAGATCAAGAACAGCATTGGTCAATGCTACCTGTACATCCGTTGTTTTATAAAAAGTAAGCGCTTTAGCTTCAGTGAGGTTATGGGTAGCCGCCACGTAACTCACTACACGCTGACTGATGAAGAGGTTAATATCCTTGAGGGCATTTTCATAATCTTTCTTCTGAACGTAAGCCTCTGCGCGGTTCATCAACACTTCTTCCGTGGTGAACAAAGGCACCATATTATAACCAACACCTGTGCTGGCATTGATGCTGGTGCGTACAAAATGCTCCTGGAATTTCCGTACATAGTAGTTCAGGGAATTCTGGGTGAATAACCTGTATACCATCGTTCCGCCTGTAAGATTCGCTTTACCACCACCGCCAAAGATGGCGTCTGTTGCTTTTACACCGGAAGAGAAACGGTAAGACCTGAACCGGCGGCCATACCAGGAACTAGTTTCACCGATCAGGAGGTTGGCTGGTTCAGTTGCTTTAGTATAAGCAAGCGCCACAGCGTCCGAACTCATTTGATAGTAACCGTTGATCCAGTTACGCATGTTCTGTAAAATGCTGTTGCCCGGAAAGGCCAGTCCCGCATGCTCAATTACTTTATCCGGGGCCTGTTTGTAGAGATAGAAACGGGTAGCAAAAGCATGCGCTGCTTTTTTCGTAAAGTGATAAGCCGGTATTTTATAAGCATTGTTATTGATCAAAGGAATACCTTCTGTAAGGTCTTTCTCAATCATCTCATATACGTATGCTACCGTTTTACGCTCATATTTCTTTGAAACCACTGTTTCCGGCTCCAGCACATAAGGAATGCCCGGATCAGTTGCAGCAGTAGCAGGATCATAGAATTTAGAGAAGAGGGAAACCAGCATGAAATGGGCATAAGCACGTGCTACCAATGCTTCTCCTTTTTGTGCCGTGTACTTCTCAGGATCGGCTGCTTTTTTGATAGCATCCAATGCCTGGTTAGCAGATGCGATGGCATCATAACAATTGTTCCAGTAAAAGATGGGAGAATCCTGGTTGGTTTCTATCACATCATCATATATATATGGAAGGGAATTGATCGGATACTGATTGGCAGCACCAAAGTTGTCCGTAACATTATCAGACATGGCCTCGCAAAATGTAAAGTAATTAGCACGAGGGTAAGCGGATACCAGCAACTCAGATACCTTTTCCGGGGTATTGAGATCAGCCCTTTGATCAGGGGCCTGCTCCAGGTATTTTTTGCAGCTGCTTACAGTCAGGCTACTGAGCAGTATAGTATATAAAGCAATTTTCTTCATGATTCAAGTTTTAAGCGTTAAAGACCCACTTTAAGTGAAAAAGTGAATTGACGCGGTACCGGTAAAGCCACACCACCAGATGTAAAGAATTCCGGATCCTGCCCCTTCAGCTTTTTATCCGCATATACCAACCAGAGGTTAGTGCCTACCAGGTTCACAGAAGCAGTACCAATACCGATCCTGCTCAGCATGTTATGTGGCAGGTTGTATTGCAGGGAAACGGTCTTCAATCTCACAAAAGAACCATCAGCCACCCTTACACTGGAATAGTTGTAAGTATTATAAGGATACACCCCATTCGTTAACTGATAACGGAGGGGATCCATGATAGAAGGCACATTGGTGATCTTTTCATCTCCCGGTAATGTCCAGCGGTCCAGGAATTCCTTTGGCATGGCATCCAGGTCGTTATAGGTATTCTTGTAAGCAGGATTCAGCCTTATTTTATTACCCGCCTGGTACGTGAAGAAAATATTCAGCGTAAGATCTTTATAACGGATCACGTTAGACAGACCACCTGTATAGAGCGGGTCTACAGAACCTTCATAATGGAGGTAAGAAGTATTGGTGCTTTGCAGGTATACATTATTGGTTTCCTTACCACCTTCGTCGATAAAGAGGGGAGTGCCTGTTTCAGGATCAAGACCTTTAAAGTCAATCGAGTAAAGGCCGCGTACGGCATTTCCTTCTTTCGGCCCACCTTCCGGAATCACGAGATCATAAATGCGGGGAAGACTTTTCAAATTGGTGATCTTGCCGGTATTATAACCAAATGTGAGGTTGGTACGCCAGCTGAATGACCTGCTGTCCAGTATCTTCGCACCAATGGTAAATTCAATACCCTTGGATTTCATATCCGCATAGTTCGCAGATTTCGTTTCCTGCCCACCAATGCCGGAAGTGCGGAAGTTATCTATCAGATCAAAACCATTACGTTGATAAACATCCGCCGTAAGGGTCAGTTTGTTTTTCAGCAATCCAAGGTCAACACCAATATTGGCCACATAGTTTTTCTCCCAGGTCAGCTCTGAATTTTCCAGGCTCCTGATATCTATGCGGGATTCTGTTTCTGATAAATAAGGACGAAGGGATGACCCGTTGTTGAACACCACAGAGGAATTCGTAGCAGGTCCAAAACTGGCGTTCAATCCATAAGATGCACGTACTTTCAGGAAGTCCAGCATATGCTGTTGCTGGAAGAAGGGCTCCATATCAACGTTCCAGGCACCGGAGAATGTCCAGGTAGGTAACCAGCGCGCAGTGCGGGAAGCACCCATCTGATTGGAACCATCATACCGCAAACTGGCTTCCGCCACATATTTGTCCTTCCATGCGTAACGGGCAGTGGTGAAGTATTCCAGGTGACGGTCATAGTATTGCTCCATGCCGTAATAGTTGTAGTTACCTTCCAGCATTTGTTTGATGATGCGGTAATCCGTAAAAGGCGTACCACCTTTATCATACTGGTATCCGTAACCATTGTTCCAGGCATTCTGGCGGTTGGCATATTTAATCCCCTGGCCACCCATCCAGCTGATGTTATGGTTGCCGATGAGTGTTTTATAGTTCAATACGTGGCGCGCATAATAACTCACCAGGTAATCTTCGTTCCTGTTGTAGAAACCACCCTGTGGCAATACCACTTGTGGGTCTGCTTCCGGATGGTCCGGATCACTGTAGAGGAAACGGTTCCGCTCACGGATAGTGGAAGAAGCCGCTGCCTTGAATGCGCCAGCCATGTTGGAATATTCTGTGATGCGGTGTTCACGGGAAGTTTTTACATACCGTACAGAACCCAGTACCGTGTAGTCCCAGTTCTTATTGATCTTATAGTTCAGATCACCCTGTAACTTCAGGTCCAGCATGTTCAGCTTGATCGTGTTCTGCTTTAATTCATTCAGGATGTTAAAAGGAGCATAATTACGGGTGAAGTATTCTTGGTCCCCGTCCTCATCATAAGCAGTGAGCACGCGGCTGGTATTAAGAGAATAGCTGAAAGGATTAATATCGAAATCACGGGTGTATTGTCCTTCCACCACATTACTTCCTCTGGTGAGAGAGCCAGGTGCTGTTTGTTCCCGCACAGATCCTGTAGCAATCACCCTCGCAGTGAGCTTATTGGATAACTGGTAGTTATTATTCAGGTTCATCGTATAACGCTTCACGTTATCGCCCACTGTCCATCCGTTATCATTATACATGCTTGCAGAGAAGTAATGCTGGGATTTGTCCGTACCGGAAGAAATACTAATGGCATGTTCCTGTACAAATGAATTCTTGAAGAGGATATCAAACCAGTCTGTATTGGTACGTGCATATCTTTCCAGGAATGCAGCCTGTGCTTCCGGTGTATTTTCTAATGCAAAATCGCCCGTAACAGGATCATCCGTATTAATGAGCTGGTACATTTTAGTGAAAACACCACCATTAGGAGCTGTAAGCGTAGGACCCAGGTTCAGCCAGCCTTTGCGGTTCATCTCTGCGTATACAGACATCTGGTCTGCAGAGTTCATCAGGTTAAAAGTGCTGTAGGTAGGCTTCAGGAAAGTAGAGAAGTTCCCCGTATAAGAAACCAGCGGTTTACCAATACGTCCTTTCTTTGTAGTGATCACGATCACCCCGTTCATCGCTCTTGCACCATACATCGCAGTAGCAGCAGCATCTTTCAGGATCTCAAATGTAGAAATATCATCCGCATTGATCCCTGCAACAGAAGAACCGATGAGTGTCAGCGGGTCTCCACTGGAAAGCTGATCGTTAGATACATTCACCACATCTTCCAGGATCACACCATCTATTACCCACAACGGTTTGTTTTCGCCCCTGATGGAAGTAGCGCCACGCACCCTTACTTTGGGAGCAGCTCCGAAAGTACCCGATACATTCTGTACAGAAACCCCTGCAGCACGGCCTTCCAGCATCCTGCTGATATCAATGGTACCTTCCATTTTCACATCTTCCGCTTTCAGTTTAGTAGCAGAACCCGTAAAGAGTTTTTTATCAATATTCTGGTAACCGGTAACCACCACTTCCCCCAAACTGCTGATGCTTTCTTCCATCAGCACTTTCATATCCAGGTGGCCCTGTGTGATCTTTATCTCTTTAGGTTTATACCCGATCATCGTGAATAAAAGCGTAGCACCATCATTTACTTTAATGGAGAAATTACCTGCTCCGTCTGATTGTGTACCATTATTTGTACCTTTTTCCACGATAGTGATTCCGGGCAGCGGTTCTTCAGCTCCCTCACGGTTCTTTTGCACAACAGTGCCTTTCACCACCATTTCCCGCTGCACATGCGTAACGGGAACAGCTGCCTTTTGAAGGATCACTTTATCACCGATCTTTTTGTAACTGATCCCTATCTGCTTTAAAGAATTCATCACTTCATCCAGCGAAGGATTATCTGAATGCAGGGGAACACTCGTTTCCTTGCTGATCACATCTGCATCGTACACAAAAGTGATCTTGTAGAGCAACTCTAATTTTTTCAGCAATGCCGGTAGTTTCATATCCGCATTACCATTTGCAACGAGCTGGGAAACTACTTCCGGGGGGAGGGCCGCCAGGCTCACACTGCCTGTTAGCGGCCATAAAAGAAGGAATAGCAAGGTCCTTCCTTTTCGCTTTGTTATGCAAGTACTCATAAGCTGAGAGATTTTTGGTTGAAAAATGTGTAGGTTACTTACTTCCTGGTAATAAGGATCTGCTGGTTGGCTTGCTTACTGATCTTTATGGGATAAGTAGCCTCCAGTACATCCAGCACTTCTTGCAGTGAACTGTTAGAGAATTTCACATTGAGTTTGCCAGAAGTGGATATATTATTGCTGATAACTATTTTCACTTCATAGGTTTTTTCCAGTTGCTGGCAAACTGCGGCCAGCGAAGCATCTTCAAAGATCAACTCACCCGTGGCCCATGCATTTTCATTCGGGTTGGCTTTTTCTACTTCCAGTACTTTTTGCAGCTGGGGATCATATACCAGTGCTTTACCCGCTTCCAGTATAGTATGCGAGTTGTCACCGGCTCCTTCAAAACGGATCTTGCCACTGCTTACATTCACGGCAATCTTTTCTTTGCCCGCTTCAATATTAAAGGAGGTGCCTAATACAGTAATGCTGGAAGAAGGCATGTTCACCATGAACTTATGTTCCGGATCAGGTGCAATGTCAAAAAAGGCCTTTCCATTTTCCAGCGTAACATGATGACTGAAAGTAGCGGGATAACGCAGTGTGGTATTCTCTGCCAGGATCACGCGGGAACCATCTGCCAGCCGGATAGAATCCGTTTGGCCGGCTTTGGTGGCCAATGTGATCATTTCCACCGGTTGCTGGCGGAAGAAGGCAAACCAGGCTGCAATGCCCAATACAACGGCAGCTGCGGCGTAACGTATCCATCGGAACCGGACTTTGGGTGCCTGTGCTATAAATGGCTGTAAAGGATCCTGTCGCAACGCTGCCAATGGTTGCAGGGTTGCAGAAGTATCCCATAATCGCATATACTCACGATAGGTTACTTCATTTTCCGGCGCTGCGGCGCGCCAAACGTCTATTTCCTGGCGTAACGTTTCATCCTCGGGATGCTCCATTAACCGGACAATCTTATCGATTAGATCTTGGTTGATGCTCATGGGTACGTGGGTTTAATACCCATAGAACAATTAAGGGTGGGATACCCCACTAGTGGAAGAGAAAAAAAAATCTCAAAAAAATAAAAACCACCCTCGCTGCCCAGGCAAATTTGGGCAGGCATACAGCCTTAATTCTTCTGAAACATCCGCTCCCGCAAGAGCCGCAGGGCATTAACAATATGATTTTCCACCGTTTTCTCCGCAATATTGAGGGCGGCGGCAATTTCCCGGTACTTCATACCTTCAAAACGACTCATGCGAAAAACCTTCCGGCACTGATCCGGTAAACGTTCTATCGCATTATACAAATGGATCTTGAAATCCTGCTCCTCATGGAGGGCATTCACATCTTCCTCCGTTTGCATGGCAGCAATCTGCTGATGGTGGCGCTGAATGTTCTTTTCCCGGGAAAGGTGGTTGAGAGAAAGGTTGATCACGGAACGGTAAAGGTATCCCCTGATAGCGCCGGGGTCAGTATGAGGAATGGGGTTTTCCCAGATCTTCATGAAGAGTTCCTGCACTATCTCCCGCGCAATATGAAGGTCTTTCACATACTTTAATGATACGAGGCACAAACTCTCATAATATTGCCTGTACATCACATTAAAAGCATCTGCGTCCCTGTTGCGGTTGTTAATTATCTCCGTATTGAACTCTTCTTTGCTCATCAAATTGCACTGCAAAAGGCAGTCTCGTTTCTGGAAGTGTTTGGTTGTGCTTGCGATTCAGTGTACGACAGCCACAAACAATATCTGAAACTTTTCCCGATTTACCAAAGCGGGGCAACATGATAAGAAATAACCTATTTTACATAGGTTATTTCAATAATACGGATAGTGCTATTGCTCAATCCCCGCTGCCTGCGGTTTTATTGTCAATATCATAAGGAGGTTTATTCCTGTTGATAAGTTTATCCGCTCCTCTGTCTCTTGTGTTACTGCTGGTTTGTAAAATAATATAGATCACCAGGAGTGCTATTAATCCTACAAATACCCAAAATCCAATACTCATGTCAATCGTTTTAGTTAAAAAAAATGGCCGGCCCTGCCTGTTTAAAGAGACACAGACCAGCCATTATCCTTGAGCATTCACAAAATTATTTCCTGTTCGCAGCCGGGAAAGTGTCCCTGCGCGGTTTGTTGGTCGTATCTTTCTTTGGCCAGTCTTTATGTTTCTTCATAGAAGTATCCTTCTTATGTTTAGGAATAGTATCCTGCTTTTCCTGTTGCATTGTCATTACCGGCTGAGCGGAATAACTGATACTCGTCTGTGCCAGGATCATCACAACAAAAATGCTGACAATACCAATAGGCGTGATTCTCTTTTTCATGGTTATCCTTTTTGAAAATATGATAAAATGATGTTTGCTACAGATAAAGGGGCAAAATCCAGTCCACGACTAACAGCAGGAAAACAGCAGGAAAACAGCAGGAAAACAACAGGAAATGAAGGCGGAATAATGGGGCAGATTGGGGAGGAGGGTACACAAAAAAGGCTGCATCATTGCGATACAGCCTTTTTTGATCTTTTAATACTCAGGGTTTTGGATCAGTAGATTATTTAGATCAATCTCCTTTTTCGGTATAGGGAAATAGAGGTTCTTGGGTTCGGAATAATTCGTCTTACCCGCTTTCACCCGGATAAATTCATCCGCCTTCCCCATTCTTCTGAGATCAAAGAACCGTTGTCCTTCGCCAAAGAATTCTATCCGGCGTTCCTGCATTATGGCAGTCCGCAATGTTTCTTTGGTCATGGCAGGTAAGGGGGAGAGGTTAGCACGTAAACGGATACTATCCACATAAGGAACAGCATCTGCTGTTTTATTACTTTCATTCAATCCTTCCGCATACATTAATAATACATCCGAATATCGGATCACGGGCATGTTGCGTGCCCCATCTACCATGCCTTCCGTCATTACCGGCGGATCGCCAACAATATATTTCGCGAGACTGGTGCCGGTGGGAGACCAGGTAGTATTGTACGGAACGCCATTATATACCGAACCGGCTTCGAAAATATTCACTGCTCTGCGTTTATCACCTACCTCATAGATCTGCACATGGTTCATTTCCGGAACAATAATGCTCCATGCGCCTGATGGCACATACGGACCTGAAGGGCCTGTATAGGAAGGTGCCCAGTTACCTTCATTCGGCCCCCAGCCGCCGGTACCGGCTACGAATTGTATTTCAAAAACAGATTCAACACCATTCTCATAAGCCGTCTGGAAATTTTTGATGTATTGATCATGCAGTTTGTATACATGGAGGTCTATTACTTCTTTTGCTTTCGCAGCCGCCAGTTCAAACTTACCCTGGTAAAGATAAGACCTGGCAAGAAATGCTTTGGCCGCACCTTTGGTGGCTCTTCCTGCATCCGTGCTGCCATATTGCAAAGGCAAGGCCTCTGCATCCGCAAAATCCTTTTCAATCTGCAGCCAGATGGAAGCTTTTGGATCTCTTTTTACAGACAGCAGTTCTTTTTGATTCAATTCCGTGGTCATCAAAGGCGCATCGCCCCAGATATTTACGATGTTAAAGTAACATACGGCACGCAGGAATTTCGCTTCATTCACAAGGCGGGTCCTCAGTTCTGCATTCATCTCTATGGCTGGCACCCGCATGATCACAGAATTGGCACGGGCAACACCAGCCCACCATGCACGCCAGGAGGAAAATACCTGGTCATCCAATGTGTTAATAGTGAAGTTATCCACCTTCACGAACCAGTTAGGGTCAAAACAGTTCATATCATCACCTGCTACATCACCAAACATCATGGTACCAAGGCGGTAGCCGAGATCCATTTGTAAAGCATCATAAATGGCATTGGTGGCAAATACGGCATCTCTTTCTGTTTTCCAGTAACTTTCCTGGGAGATCTGGTTCAGCGGCGGCCTTACCAGGAAATCTTTGCCGCATCCCGTAAGTAATATCGTAAGTAAGAAGAATATCTTTTTCATATTGTGGTCATTTAGCAATAAAGGAATAATCAGAATCCAACGCTGATACCGCCTAAGAAAGTAATGCTTTGCGGATAGATGGTATTGTCCAGCCCGTTATTGATGTTCTGCTGGTTCTGTGCGCCGATGTCCGGATTAAAACCTTTATATTTTGTAGTAGTGAACAGGTTTTCGGCGGTGAGGTAAACTCTCACAGATGCCAGTGATAATCTTTTCAGTAAAGTGGATGGCAATTTGTAACCCAATTGCAGGTTGCGCAGGCGCAGGTAAGAACCGTTTTCCACGAACCGGTCCGAGAAACGATCGTTGTAGTTAGGATCTGTATTGATAGCACGGGGATAAGTATTACTATGGTTAGCAGGCGTCCACCGCTGTAACATGTCTTTGCTTTTATTTTCAGTGCCCGTGCTGGACTCCATCATAAACCTGTTCACATTCACGATCTGGTTGCCTTGTACGCCTTGCAGGAAAATATTCAGATCGAATTGTTGATAGGTGAGATTAGCATTGAAGCCATAAGTGAATTTAGGGATAGGGCTGCCAATATAAGTTTTATCATTATCATCTATCACATTGTCTCCATTGATATCCTTAAAGCGGAAGTCACCAGGCCCGGTGCCTTTGTTGATGAAAGGAATGTTAGGATCACCTAAAGCATTCGCTGCATCTACTTCATGCTGGTCCTGGAAAATGCCATCCGTAATAAATCCATAGAACTCACCAACAGAGCCTCCTTCACGGGTGCGGGTTAAGTACCCCTGTGAAGTATTACCGGTGCTGCCACCAACGATATCATCTTCCAGCATCACCACTTTATTGGTGAAAGTTGTAAGATTAGCCCCAATGTTATAACCGAAATCACCCGTTTTATGCTGATAGTTCAGGGCAAACTCAAATCCCTTGTTAGTTACTGTAGCGCTATTGATAGGCTGACTGATAGGAATGGTATAATACTCATCACTGATGATACCTCCGTAGAGCGGGATCAGCTTCTGCGTGATCATGTCTGTATACCGCTTTACAAAGTAATCTGCCGTTACGCTCACCCTGTTGAACAGGTCAAAGTCTATACCTACATCCGTTTGGGTAACTGTTTCCCATTTTAAATTACTATTGGATATACGGTTGGGCGCCATACCAGATACCGGCGTACCGCCAAAGTTGTAAAGATAACCGGATGCAATAGTAGCATATTCCGCACCTACACCCAGGCTGCCGTCAATACCCACCTGGCCCCAGCTGCCACGTAATTTCAGGTTATTGATAAAAGGCGCGCTCTTCATAAACGGCTCTTCGGAGATCCTCCAACCCGCAGAGAAAGAAGGGAACACCGCATACTTGTTCGTTGTGCTGAAAACAGAAGATCCATCCCTGCGGATATTGGCAGTGAACAGGTATTTATCTGCAAAAGAGTAATTGATCCGGGCGAGATAAGATACATAACTGGTCTGGCTTTTACTGCCGGATGCTAATCTCCCTGTAGTAGCACCCGCATCAACCGTAGTAAGATTATCCGTGAGGTGATTGAGCGATAATGCACTTACGTATTCATAAGTGGATAATTGCGCAGTATAACCAGCCAGCGCTTCCACATTATGTTTGCCGAAACCTCTTTTATAATTAAGCGTATGTTCTCCCAGGATATTCGCTAAAGTAGCTTTGGAAGAAAATGCTTCCGGGATATTATTTTGTAACACCCCTTCCTGGTAAGTACTACGAAACCTGTTGAAGTTGGTCAGTACATAATCGATACCAAGATTGGTACGGAAAGATAAGCCTGGTAAGAGTTCCAGCTCTGCATAAATATTCCCTAAAGCCCGTAACCGCTCATTGGGATTATTATTGTCAGCCGCCAGTCTTACAGGATTGAGGATATCTCCCACGATCGGACGGTCAATAGCATCCGGGCCACCCCATGATCCATCAGGATTATAAACAGGTAAAGTAGGAGATCGGCGAATAGCCTGTGCCACAATACCTCCAAATTTATCGCCATTTCCATTGGTCAGTGAGCTATTCAGTGTGCGGCTCAAAGTAAGGCTGTTACCAAACTTTAACCTGTCTGTGATCTGGTTGTCCAGGTTGATGCGAAGAGAATAGCGGTTAAATTTAGAACCCGTGATGATCCCGTCCTGCGATAAATAACCACCGGAAATAAAGTACTGGCTTTTATCACTTCCACCGGAAACAGATAACACATAATTCTGTGTAATGGCGTTTTGAAAAATAGCATCCTGCCAGTTGGTGCCTTCACCTAATGAGGAGGGATTGGCAAATCTTGGATGTACAGGTTGTGCTGCTGCAATGCGGGATTCATTACTAAAGCTGGCATACTCGCTGGCATTCATCATGTCCAGTTGCCGCACCACTTTCTGAAAACCATAATAAGCATCCAGGCTCAGCCTGGGTTTACCTGCTTTACCGCGTTTGGTAGTAATGATCACAACACCATTACCTGCGCGGGCGCCATAGATGGCAGAAGCAGAGGCATCTTTCAATACATTGATAGATTCAATGTCCGCCATGTTTAAGGTAGCCAGTGGATTATTGGAAGTGGAGTTATCACCATAAGTGATGATCACGCCATCTACCACGTAAAGCGGTTCACTGCCACCAAAACCACCCATTCCTCTGACACGTACAGACAAACCACCACCGGGCTCTCCGGAATTGGTGGTTACATACACACCGGATATTTTACCCTGCAGCGCCTGGTCTACACTGGTACCCGAAGTGCGCGTCAGTTCTTTACCGGAAATAGAAGCCACCGCACCCGTAACATCTTTTTTCTGCTGTGTACCATATCCTATTACCACCACTTCGCCAATCACCTTTGGATCGGATGCTAAAGAGATGTCGATGGTAGTGCGGTTACTGATGCTTACTTCCTGCGTAAGATAACCCATGTAAGAAAAGAGCAGTGTGCCCTGCCCATCAGGAACAGAAAGGGAATACCGGCCATCGCTCTTCGTAACAGTGCCATTACCGGTACCCTTTAATTGTACGCTTACGCCAGGCAACGCTTCATTGCCGGTAGAAGTGACCCTGCCCTGGATGGTCATGGCTGCATACAATGTTTTCTCATTGTTTAAAGCAACGTCCTCTTTTTGCACCGGCATGGACGCCATGCCAGAAGTGAAAAGCGGGGATTGCGTGCGGGTTTTACTTTGTGCCGGAAGGATGAGGTAGATCTTTCCTTCCATCTTTTCATAATAGAGGTCCAGTGGCTGCAGGATGTGGTTCAGTTCTTCCGGTAAGGAATTGAACTTTGCACTATCCGGCTTCACACGTTTGTCTTCTACCGTGTTGCGGTCATACGAAAAGGACACATTGTACCGCCGCTCAAGGTCCTTCAGCATGCTTTTGAGCGTTTTTACTGACCGTGGTTGCTGATTGGCAGCATTGGCCATGGTCTGTGCCCTGGCGGGATAAATAGTAAGCATGAGGATAAACATCGCGATGATGCATCGCGATAGGAAAGTAAAACTTCTCATCGGGTGGAATTTATGTTAAGGTTGACTGACTACGTGGTTGATTATTTTATTTCTGTATTTCTTTATAGGCTTTGGATAACTACTTGCTGGCTCATCTGCTCTTGATCCTGATCGTTGCCCCGGTACTGTCTATATCAAGGTTATAGGCTTTGGATAATGCTTTAAATAAAATGTTTGAATTATTGGTAGGAAACACGCCATTAAACTCTTTACCATAGAGCGCACTGTCTGTTATCTCTACTTTAACACCGTAGTTTTCTTCCAGTATCCCGGCTATTTCCCGGATGCTGGCATTTTCAAAGATCATCTGGCCTTCTTTCCAGGCTGCATAGATATTGGCATTCACTACTTTCCTGTCTATTTTCCCGGTATGATCACTATAGGCCACCAGGTCTCCCGGCGCCATGTTGATCTTCTTTTCATCCATTGTCAGCCGCACTTTCCCGGATTTTAATACTACCGTGGTTTGTTCACTCCGTTGTTTTACATTGAACTCAGTACCTAATACTTCCACATCCACTTTATTGGCATGCACGATAAAACCCATAGGGTGCGTATTAGGCTTGATGGAAAAGAAACCTTCCCCTTCCAGCCATACTTCCCTGCCTGCAGCCACACGCAGGCTGGAATTAGCATTCAGGATCACCCGGGAACCATCCGGCAGGTCAACCGTTTTTGTTTCGCCTGCCAGCGTTATATACTGCGTAGTGGAAGTTCCCCGGAATAAGAAGGAAACAAAGAAGATCACCACTGCCGCCGCGGCAGCGCTTGTCCAGATAAATGTTTTGCGCCGGTAAAGAGGGATCACCTTTTCT
Source organism: Chitinophaga sp. SYP-B3965 (assembly GCF_009647655.1). Taxonomy (GTDB): domain Bacteria; phylum Bacteroidota; class Bacteroidia; order Chitinophagales; family Chitinophagaceae; genus Chitinophaga. The sequence goes on from NZ_WJFD01000010.1 coordinate 26,568, forward strand.
TCCGTTATAGCCGCCATCAGCCGTCCACTGGCCTTTAAGGTCTCCGCATGAGCAGGACGTACTTCCTGCAGGTCCAGGAGTTTTAATAACTGCACCGCCGCTTCCACATCCCCTTTGCTTTCCGGGTGCTCCGCTATCCAGTTATCCCAGTAAGTAATATGTACAGGATCTGTTTGCCTGAACCAGGCCACAAAGGTTTCATCGCTTATTAGATCTTCTGGTTGTATATTGTTAGGATTCATTGGAATGTGCTTTCATATACCAAGTGTAGGGGTAGGGCAATTTATAATCACGCTTTTCAATATTTTTTTTAATTATTTTTAGCGAATGCCAAAAAATGCCATTCCATGTTAGCAGATGCAACGCTTTGGCGCGACTTTCAATCAGGAGATAAAAAAGCCTTTGAAGCCATCTTTTTGCATTATCACCAGGACCTCTTCCAGTATGGAAGCAAAATGGTCCGGGATCAGCAAATGCTGGAGGATTGCATACAGGAGTTATTCCTGGAGCTATGGCAGAGCCGTGGACGCTTGTCTGTGGTATTGTCTATAAAAGCGTATTTATTCAGGGCATTGAAATTCAAACTGGTACGGGCAGTAAAAAAGCAGTTCCGGGAAACTGCTTTATCTGAAGATGGTCATGAAATATTGGAATTCAGCTATGAAACAACGCTCATTGCGGAACAGGCGGAAATGGCCCTGAAGGAAAAACTGTTGCGTGTTATTAAACAACTCACACCAAGGCAACAGGAAGTTATCTATCTCCGGTACTACAACCACATGAGTTATGACGAGATCAGCGATGTCATGGAGATCAGCTATCAGGCAGTGGTGAACCTGATCTCCAAATCAATCCGGTTCATGCGGGAGAATTTGACGTATTGATCATCTCCTGGATCCTGGCCTGCCCTGTTATCACATCTGCTTTCAGATCACTCAGCATAGAGTACAATCCAAAATAAGTTCTGTTGATATAAAGGGAATGCCTGCTCCCTCTCGCCACTTTAGATTCCCGTACTTCCTTCAGGTTATACAGATGATCCATATACGCATAGATCTCATTAAAATAATTCTCATTTCCAAAGTCGAAACGTTCTACCGTAAAAGGATGGGTGAGCAAACGGATCATTTCCTGGAAAAGACCGGAGAAGAAAGTGATCTCTTTTTCCGTATCCGAAGGATGGATCATTTCAAGGTTCGTGTAGATCTCTCTGCGCCGTACTTCATCTTTCAACACCTCTTTATCCGTGAGCAGGAAGTAGTTCACATAAAAATCTTCCGGTACTTCTTTCACACAGCCAAAATCAAATATCGCCACTGTACCATCCGGCCGCAGCAGGAAGTTACCCGGATGCGGATCTGCATGTACTTTCTTCAGGTGATGTACCTGGAACTGGTAGAAGTCCCACATCGCTTGTCCTATCTTATTACGTACTTCCTGGGAAGGGTTGGTCAACAGGAATTCTTTCAGATGCTGCCCGTTCAGCCAGTCCATTGTAATGATCCGGTCTGAAGACATTTCCGGGTAGTATCCAGGGAAAACAAGATTAGGTATATGCGCGCATTGTGCAGATAATTCCTGTGAACGCCTCAGCTCCAAAGCATAATCCGTTTCCTCCAGTAACTTTGATTCAATCTCATCAAAGTACTTATCCATATCCACTTCATTCATCCCCACGATCCTGATGGCAAAAGGTTTCACCAGGCGCAGATCAGATTTAACACTGTTAGCTACACCCGGATATTGGATCTTTACCGCCAGTGGTTTATCATCTTTCCATGCTTTATGCACCTGCCCGATAGACGCTGCGTTCGTAGCTTTCATATCGAACTTATCATATAACTGCGCAGGCGTTTTGCCCAGCGTTTTCATGAAAGTGTTCACTACTAACGGACCTGATAAAGGAGGTGCACTGTATTGGCTCATCGCAAAACGTTCCGTATAAGCCTTTGGCAGCATGCCTTTATCCATACTTAACATCTGTGCAACTTTAAGGGCGCTGCCTTTGAGGTTACTGAGTGTTTCGTAAATATCTTCCGCATTTTCCTGGTGGAGGGCATCCTTCGTGGTCGAAGGGTCCATCAGTTTGCGGGTGTAATGTTTGATATAGTTCGTTCCTACTTTTAATCCGGTTGTTACAAAACGTCCTGCCCTTTCCACTTTGCCTGTAGGAATATTCGTTTGCTCCTTCATAATGATTATTTCCTGGTGAAAATGAATTTCCCGAAATCAAGCAGACTGTCTAAAGTGTTGGAATGGATCAGCTGGAAACTGAGGTTCACTGCTTTTTCAATCGCAGCATCCGTCATTTCAAAGTTGATGCTCTTATCATCTATCCAATACTGTAAAACAAACAGCGCCTGTACCCAGAAACCGTGTACATATTTATCAGAAATGAATTTTCTTTCCTTGATCTCTGTGCTGAGATAACCTTCTTTGATCAAACCCGTAGCATATTCAAAGAACGCCTGTTTGAAAGTGGCCAGTTGTTTAAACTGTGCCGAAGTAGGAAACTGGTAACGCTCTTTTTGCAGGAGGATATAACTGCGGTCTTCCTTCAGTTTTTGTACCCACAAAAAGTAGAAGGCCAGCAACTTTTCCTGTGCGGAATATTGCAGGTAGGTTTCGTCTGCCTGTAATTGCTCCAGCGTACGCTCAAAGAAGCTCAGCCAGATATCAGCTTCAACACCGTCCAGGGCGCTGTAGCTTTCATAAAATGCAGATTCAGGTATGTCTATGATCTTGCAGAGGGCAAAAACAGATACGGGTCTTTTACCGTTTTCGAGCCAGTAGCGTTTGTACGCTTCGCGAATGGTATTCTTTTCCATATTGAAAACTGTTTTAGATGATTCCAGGGGAGGGGATACCACAAATTTACGGTGCGGTGAATTACCACGAACGAAATAAAAATAAATATTTAAGGCGTTAGGGTTTATATTAGAGGAAAGCCTTGCTGGGCAATAGGGCAAGAGTTTTGTTAAATATTCGCCAAATGCCATTTTATGACAAATATCAGTAAACATTTTCTGGGTCTAAGAACCACCATCTACAGAGTAAACGATCTGCCAAAAGCAACCGCCTGGTACACAAAAGCCTTCGGTGTGATCCCCTATTATAATGAACCGTATTATGTAGGATTTGAAATAGGAGGATACGAGCTGGGCCTGCAACCCTTACCAGAGGGAACAGAACATCCCGGAGCCGGCGGCGTGGAGTCATACTGGGGTGTAGAAGACATCCAAACCGCCTACGAACACCTGCTGTCACTGGGTGCCACCTCTCACAGTGAACCACGCACGGTAGGGGAACCTATCCAGGTAGCGCTGGTAAAAGACCCCTGGGGGAATATTCTTGGACTGATCTACAATCCGTTGTTTAAATAAGAAAAGGCGCTGGATAACCCAGCGCCTTTTTCGTTTATTATTTTAAGAAGAAAGAAAACCGCCCTTTGCTACGCGCCAAAATCTTTCTGCATAAAGTGCCTTCCTCCAAAAAAGAACCCCCTTCAAAAGAATAAAAGAAACCACCCTTTGCTGCGCGCCAAAATCTTTCTCCATAAAGTGCCTTCCTCCAAAAAAGAACCCCCTTCAAAAAAATAAAAAAATCCGCCCTTTGCTAGGCGCCAAAATCTTTCTCCAAAAGTGCCTTCCTCCAAAAAAGAACCCCCTTCAAAAGAATAAAAGAAACCACCCTTTGCTGCGCGGCAAAATCTTTCTGCATAAAGTGCCTTCCTCCAAAAAAGAACCCCCTTCAAAAAAATAAAAAAATCCGCCCTTTGCTAGGCGCCAAAATCTTTCTCCAAAAGCGCCTTCCTCCAAAAAAGAACTCCCTTCAAAAGAATAAAAGAAACCACCCTTTGCTGCGCGGCAAAATCTTTCTGCATAAAGTGCCTTCCTCCAAAAAAGAACTCCCTTCAAAAGAAGAATAAAAAAAATCCGCCCTTTGCTGCGCGGCAAACCCTCAGGCCGCAACAACCGCAGCATCCTCTGCCGCCGCCGCATTCGTAATCTGCTTATTCAACCTGCTCATCATGAAAAGCGTGATCATAAATGCCCCCACGATCACAACCCCGAGGATATCATAATTCAACAAAAATCCACTACTCGTTTTATAAACGATCAGCCCTGCAATAACAGACGCAATCCCGCCGGAGATCTGTTGAATAGAAGTATTGATACTCATAAAAGCCCCCCTGTCCTGCAGAGAAGGCAACGACGCCATCGAAGCCTGCACAGGAATGATCCTGCCCAAAACACCCGCAAACATCAACCCATTGATAATGATAGCAAGGTACAAAGGTGTAATGTGCAGCCGCGTAAATATCAATACCATGATACAGGTCAATACAGAAGCAACATAGAACACATTCGCCCTTCCCAGCTTATCACTCAGCTTCCCGATAATAGGGCTCGCAACCAGTGAAACAGCCCCGGTAGCTATGTATAACCAGGTAATATCCTGCGCAGACAACCCCATATTATGACGGGAAAAAGTACTACCGAAAGGCATCAGCATATACCCTCCCGTTGCCAGCAGAACAGTCGTCCCAAAAGCAAGTGTATACTTCCGGTTACTCACGGTATGCACAAGATGCTCAAATGCATTCTTCTCCGTTTTAGCAGTAAGGTGAGCAGTGATCGGTTTCATGTAAATGAAGATGGCCAGACCCAGGATAGCAGCCAATATCCCAATGATCCAGAAAGGCGCATGCCAGCTAAGCCTGTTCGCCAGTTCCCATCCCACAGGCATCCCAAGTATCTGGCTCAGCGCAAACGCCATTTGCATAAATCCCACTACACGTCCTCTCACTTGCGGCAGAAAAAGATCTACTACGATAGCCATACCGATAGCGCTGATCACACCTCCAAACAAACCCGTAAAGATGCGGGCAGCCAGCAGGAATTGATAATTGGGCGCCAGGGCACAAAGGAAAGTACCGATCGTGAAGCCGGTATAAAATACCATCAGCATTTTCTTCCGGTCAAACTTATCAGCAAACCCCGCTGCGAGGATCCCGGATATACCGGCGCTGAAAGCATAGGCAGATACAACAAGTCCGAATTGTTGCGTGGTGATGTTCATCCTGGTGATCAGGATCTCACCAAGGGGGTTAAGTACCATGAAGTCTAATATCACGGTGAATTGAAGTAAAGAAAGTACGGCAATGACGAAAACCTGGTATCGGGAAAAGGTCCTCTCTTTAGGTGGTTGCATTGTTTCCATTGTGTGTGTCGAAATTGTTAGGTTATTCGGGCAGTTCTTCGCAGAAGTAACCTGCCCGGGTAATAAGGTGGATAATATCTTGCGGCAGTAAGCGCTGCGCTTCTATGCGGAGTACTTTATCAGTGTCTTCCCTGTCTATATTCCACCGGTGAATACCCGGTTCTTTGTCTAAAACAGGGCCTACCTGCCTGAGGTCTTTCTTGAACCTGATATTGGTGCGGAAAACCAGTACCTCCGGGGTGGGTCCAACAGTATAATCATTGTTCATAAGGCTCATTTTAGTGTGAAAAAATGGTCTGAGAGATCAGGGCTTCAATGCTTTCAAAACCAGTTGTAATGTTTGCTCCATGCTTTCCTCCGTAAAATGGTATTTCTGCGGTCCGAAAGATTTAGCCTGCGAATGGAACTTGATCAGCTGGTATAATGGTGCAAATGCTAATGACCAGTAAACTTCCGTGGGGAGCTGGAGCAGTTCCCCTCTTTTTACGGCATTATGGTAAAACCTGCCCATTACTTCCTTGAAAGTGTTGTACACTTTATCTGCTACCTTGTCGTACAAATGAGAGTACCGCATTTTTTCCATGAACTGTACATCCAGCGGGTTATTTAAAAAATGGCTGGACCGGTTCTTCCATTGCTGCCGCAAACCTTCCTCGAAAGACATGTTATCCGGATCAAAATCCGCCAGGCTCTCCTTCAGCATGGTGTCCGTTACCCGGATAGCCGTTTGAACGATCAGGTCCTCACGGTCCTTGTAATAGATGTAAATGGTGGCAGGAGAAACACCGGCCGCTTTAGCCAGTTTGTTCACCCCAAAACCATCCAGCCCATCCTTCACGATCATTTCAACCGTCTTTCGGTGGAGTTCGCATATTTTATTTTCGTCCCTTGGTCTCATCAGGCCACAAAGATAAGTGAGCGATCGTTTACTTACGAAATATATTTTAGGACTTGATAAAAAAAGGGCGCTCTATCACAGAGCGCCCTTCAGGAGTTGTACGACCATCCTCCCTGTAACTATTTAAATTACAATGCTTTGAGACTATCCAGCCTCAGCTGCGCCATCTCCATACCGGGAGATAATTCCAGCAGTTTCCGGTAGGCAGCCACGGCTTTTTCGTTATCATGGTTCCGCCGGTAGCCCTCAGCAAGCCAGCCCCAAACATCAGGATTGGCAGGATAAAGGGCTGTATTTACCCGGAATGCCGTGATAGCATGTTCCATATCCCCGGCAGACAGCAACACCGCACCAAACCCATTCAGCTCTCCGTCATGTTTGCTGGCAGACCTCACTTTTTCGGCCACTGCAGACAGTTGTTCATCCAGCATCCCGGGGCTTTTCACTTCAAGCATCCGCCGTAACCGGTCACCAGCAGCATAATTGGGTTCATAAGGTTGTCCGCTGATAATAGCCAGCAGGTCTTTTTCCAGCGACTGCACCGGAAATTCCACGATCCGCCCTATCTCTTTGCCATTCTTTCTGACAATAAAAGTAGGCACGCGGAAAATGTACAACCCCTGTTCTTCTCTGCCAGGACTGGTCTTATGACCCGGATTACCACTTTTGGTGCAAATGATCCGGACTTTTTGAGGAGGTATTCCCAGGCTGTCCATGATCTTGAGGAACTGCGGTACTTCCCTTCTGCTGTCTCCACACCAGGTACCCATGAACACATCTACCTGCTCATCCGTCCAGGCATTTTTAAGCAGGGCGGGGTTGGCAGCATAGCCATGATAAATGGAATCAAACCAGTGTTTAAAAGGCAACTGGTCAAATGCAGATCTGGGTTGTTCACCTAACAACACCTTGGCGGAAGGAGTGGCAGGAGAAGAAGGAGGAGGTAATGATGATTGCTGCACAATAGTTCGCTGGCTGCATCGGCAAAGCGCGACGAGCCCGGCTATGCAGCAGATATATAGCCATATTGGTTTCATAAAAAAAGTATAAAGGTGATAGTATACGCACACGAATTTATACGTTGCCTAAAGGTTTGGAAACTGGCAGGCTACACGTAAAACAGATCGCGTGTTAGAAAATAAATAAATGATCAGATCAGAAAGGAAATAGTGCAGGGAGGATGGAAGATGCTTTTCAACCCTTTGTAATGGTAATGTGATGAAACAACACCATACACAGCAGGGGAGGGCAGTAGCTGTGTTTCCAGTACAGGACCGTTACCGGATGGAATGTAATCCTGCATTTTAAGTGTGGAAGACAGCTGCTGCATTTGAGCATCAGGGGCCTTGCCATCAAATGCCTGTACAAGGAAGTGAACGCAACCGCAATCTGCCGGAACATTTTTATCATGCACGTATACTTTAACAATACATTGCACGTACCCGGTTAGCCGGGTGGCGAATTGCAGGCTGATCACCCCAAAGAGACATATGGCGAGGAAAGGTCGCACATAGTAAATATAAGGATTTTAATCCAAGTGTGGTGCAGGGATGAAGTATTTTCCTGATTGCGTAAATAGATTTTCCCGATCCGTCTTGTTCCCGGGAAATTGCCGGTGCATATTTGCATTGAATATTCAATACAAGCCTGTCAGGTAAGATGAAAAAAATAGTAGGGAAAGTACATCTCTGGCTCGGATTTACATCCGGGCTGGTCGTTTTTATTATAAGTATTACCGGTTGTTTGCTCGCTTTTGAGTTAGAACTGCGCGGTCTGTTCAATAGTTCTTATATCTACACCACACCAAAAGAGAACGTACAGCCTTTACCTCCTTCTGTGCTGCGCCCTATTGCAGAAAAACAATTACCCGGCAAACTGGCTAACGGCATCAGTTACGAGGGAGCTGAGTATAGTACCGTTGTACAATTCTATGGTGGTGATCCTGATTACTATTACCAGGTTTACCTGGACCCTTACACTGGTAAAGTACTAAAGGTCTGGAACGCTGAGAATGATTTCTTCCGCTTTATTTTAGATGGCCACTTCTACCTCTGGCTGCCCAATGAAATTGGCCAGCCCATTGTTGCTTATGCCACACTGATCTTTTTTGTGATGCTGGTAACCGGCCTGATCCTCTGGTGGCCTAAGAACAAGAGTGCCCGTAAACAACGCTTCTCCATCAAATGGGATGCAAAATGGCGCAGGAAGAATTACGACCTGCATAACGTATTGGGTTTCTATGCGATGTTCATTGCATTGGTGCTCGTAATAACCGGCCTGGTATGGGGTTTTGAATGGTGGAGCAATTCCCTCTATTATGCTACCTCCGGCGGAAAATCTTTGAACGACTATAAATATCCCGTTTCAGATACAACCGGCTACACCCCGGAATATGCTGCTGAAAAAGCTACAGACATTGCCTGGAACCGCGTACGCCAGCTCAAACCGGAAGAAGCAGGGATCAGTGTGTATTTTGCCGGATCCAAAGATGCTCCCTTAAGTGTAACCATCAACCACCGCCCCGGCACTTACTATAAAACAGATAATTACCAGTTTGATCAATATACCCTCAAGCCGCTAACAGCAGAAGGCCCCTATGCCGGATTCTACAAGGACGCAGGTATTGCCGATAAATTCCGCCGCATGAATTACGATATTCATACGGGTGCTGTATTGGGATTACCGGGTAAGATCCTGATGTTCTGCGCCAGCCTTATCTGTGCCAGCTTACCTGTCACCGGTATTTACATCTGGTGGGGAAGACGGAAAAAGAGCAAACCATCCCTGAAAAAAAGAATATACCAGCGGGCAGCGCTATAATTTGTGAAAAAACGCAGTAAGTTTAATGTATGAAAACTACGGCAGCCTACTGGCGTGAAACGCTTCAATTGACTCAACATGTGGAAGGCGGCTCTTTCAGGGAAACATACAGAGCCCCTTTAGTACTGCAACAACCAGCCGGACCAAGGGCTGCTTCAACAGGCATTTATTTCTTACTGGAAGACGGAGAATTCTCTGCCTTTCACAGAATTGCATCTGATGAAATGTGGCATTTCTACGATGGTGTAACTTTGCATATATATGAGATCAAACCGGAAGGAACACTTACTGTACACCGGTTAGGCAAAGATCTGGCGCAGGGAGAACAACTGCAGTTAGTGATCCCCGCCGGCAGCTGGTTCGCCTCCTCCGTAGAAGAAACCGGCGGCTTTGCCCTCGTGGGTTGCACCGTTGCTCCAGGTTTTGATTTTGCTGATTTTGAACTGGCAGAAAAAACCACACTGTCAAAGCTGTTTCCGCAGCACGCAGGGTTGATAGGTCTGCTAACAAGGTAAGATTGTTTTTATTGTACTACATTTATACAAAATTAACCTACCAGTATGGCTAAAATTGATCTGATCAAAGATCTCGTCCCCATTGCTCAGAACACTATGGCAGACATTGTTGAGAAAGAACTGCGAGACTATCTAAAAAAGAAATCCTTTAAACCCGGGGATGCCCTTCCTTCAGAGCTTGAACTGGCAGAAGCGCTTGGCGTGAGCCGTAATGTAGTGAGAGAGGCCCTCAGCCGCCTCCGGATGTTAGGCATGGTGGAAACCAGGAAAAGAAGAGGCATGATACTTTCCCGCCCGGATATCCTTGGATCTTTCGAGAGAGTATTAGACCCATTGATCATAGACGCAAGCACACTCCAGGATATTTTTGAACTCAGGCTCACCCTGGAAATGGGACTGGCGGACATCCTCTATCTACGCAAAACAAAAAAAGACCTGAAGGAACTGGAAGCCATTGCCAAAAGCCAGGAACCCAAAGGGAAAGGCCAGGCATTCCGCATCAGCAGTGAAGTAGCTTTTCACGGAAAGATCTATCAAATGACGGGCAACGATACCCTCACCCGTTTTCAGAATATGCTGCTCCCTATTTTCGGTTATGTGATCAGCCTGGAAAAAGTGCCCAAGATCGGTACTGTATCACACATAGACCTGGTGAATATCCTGAAGGATGGCTCTAAAGAAGAATTCAGGGCAGGCATGATGGAACACCTCAAACCACACTTCGACCGGTTAAAATAAATTGATTTTAGCATAAAGAAAAGGAACTGCCGCACGGTAGTTCCTTTTTTATGCCACTCCCTTCCAAAAAATAATGGGGGTTTTTTATTTTATAGACCCCCATCCCCAAAAAATTAATTTGGTTGATTGTGTCTTTTTATTTTACATTTGATATGTAGGACATATCTACATAGCTACGTTATAATTCAACCTAAATTCCATTACTGTCTAAACAGTGATCCGTTATGAACTTAATTCTCTCAAGCCCGAGGCTTATTCTCATTTTATTGTTGCTATTACCAGGCTTTGCAGCGCTGGCACAGTCTACTGTTAGCGGGAAGGTTACTGACTCTCTCGGTGCGCCCATTGAAAGGGCCAGTGTACAGGTGAAAGGAACCACACGCGGAACTTTCACAGGAGCTGATGGTAGTTATTCTATCTCCGTTCCTGCGGATGGTATCCTGCTGTTCTCTTTTCTTGGTTACACCAATAAGGAATTGAGCGTAGGTGGCCGTACCAGTCTGAATGTTTCCCTCAGCTCAGCCAACACAACGCTGGAAGATGTGGTGGTAGTAGGTTACATGACACAGTCAAGGACCAAGGCTACAGCAGCTATTTCCAAACTGAATGTGGCGGAACTGAAGGGTTCTCCCAACCCTAACCCTATACAGGCTTTGCAGGGAAAGATCGCGGGGGTATCCATTCCTATTTCATCCGGTCAGCCTGGTGAGGGCGCGAATAATATCATCATTCGCGGAAGCACCAAACTCAATGCATATGGTACCGGTATTGGTACCAGTGGAGGAAATGTGGTAAGCACAGATCGTAACGTTAGTCCGCTTGTAGTAATAGATGGTGTATTCCGTTCTATGAGTGACGTGAACCCGGATAATATTGAATCCCTGCAGGTAATGAAGGATGCGGCATCTACCGCTATTTACGGTGCACGTGGTGCCAACGGTGTTATTGTGATCAAAACAAAGGGCGGAAAGGCCAACAGTAAAATGAACCTTTCCATTAACCACCGCAGTACCTGGGAAACACAACCACGCGATTATAAATACCTTAATGCTACAGACTATCTGAAACTGGCACGCACAACAATAAAGAATACGCCAGATAACCTGGACAAAAATAACCTGCTGAACAACGGTGGTTTCTCTGCCGGTACACGCGTTTATACAGCAAAAGGCCAGTATGGCAAGAACGTGAACCTCACTGCATTGTATGATAACATTGTGGCCATTGAAGGGCAGGCTTATGTAGATAATCTCCTCGCGCATGGTTATATGACCATGGATGACCCTATTAATCCGGGTACCAAACTATTATACGCTGATAACAATTACGAAAATCTTATTTGGGGAACCGGTCTGTCCAGTAATACAAATGTATCTGTAGATGGTGGCTCTGAAAAAGCTAATTATAATGTCGCACTGGGCTATACAGATCAGCAGGGTACCTTTGTTGGTACCAGTTATAAACGGTATGATGCATTGGGTAATTTCAGTTTCCAGGCCGCAGATAATTTCAAGATAGATGCGATGCTGAACTATCAGAATGTACTGCCCAATTACGTGGATAACTTTACGAACGATCTCACAAGAGGTACGCGTATCACACCATTGATCCGTATTTATAAGGATGATGGTAATCCAGCGCTGGGTGAATTGTGGTCTGCCCGCAACAGGTTGCATACCGTGAAATATGATGATACCCGCACTTCCACAGAACGGGTAGTAACAAGGCTGGCTGGTGACTGGACGATAATACCAGGTCTGCATTTCAGGCCTTCTATTTCTTACCTCATTTCAGATTACCGCTACATGTTCATGCGGAAAGCCACGCCGGCTGATGAAATTCAACCTACCTACCAACGGCAGAAGAATGAAGCAACCAATAACAGCCGCCAGTTGATGATAGACCAGGTACTGCAATATGATTTTGACCTGAATAAAAAACATCATTTCACTGTACTGGGAGGGTTTAACTATACAAGGGAAACAAACAGTAATATCAATATTGGTTCTCAAAGGGCCACCAGCGATTACATCTATACGATCTTAGAGCCGCCTACAACTAATATTAATGGCGCTCCTGTAACCAACGTAATAGATTTCGGTACTTTACTGGGAGAAACCAGGTCCGCCAGTTTATTCGGGCAGATGAATTATGATTATGATGCAAAATATCTCTTCAGTGCTTCATTACGTTATGATGGATTCTCCAATTTTGCACCGGAAAATAAATTTGCCTATTTCCCTTCATTCTCTGCCGGATGGAATATCCATAGAGAAAACTTCTGGCATGTAAAACCGGTGAGCACTTTCAAACTTCGCGGCAGCTATGGATGGGTAGGTGCCAGTGACCTGAGTATATCAGATACCTATGGTGGGTACAACGCCTATTCCTATGCACAGGGTTCTGGCATATTGAGATCCAACCTGGGCAATTCCACCCTGAAATGGGAAGGCACAGAATCCTTGGACCTCGCCATTGATGCAGGATTCCTGAATGATCGTATCACCCTCACCGTAGACTGGTATAATAAACTTACAAAAAACAGGCTGACGCCGAAACCTTTGCCTTCTGAAGCGCCTTTTGCGTCCATCATGTATAATAACGGAACCCTGCAGAATACAGGTATAGAAGTAGAAATAGGCGGCACGGTATTGCAGGTGAAAGATTTCAGATGGAACACTGGTTTCTCTTTTGCCTACAATAAGCAAATGATCAAAGCACTGCCTAAGAATGACAGGCTCAAGAACCGCCAGGGTGGAGATGTGGTGTGGGACCCCGCTTCTAAATCCCTGGTGGAAGCTGGTGGTTTAGCGGAAGGAGAAAGACCTTTTGCTTTATATGCCTATCAGGTGTTAGGTGTTTTTTCCACAGATGCAGAAGCTGCAGCATGGAATGCCACAAAGAGAGATAACCTGGCATCTGCTTCAGGGCTTGCCGTTGGAAAACGTGCAGGAGATTTCATTTTTGCCGATATCAATAATGATGGCGTGATAGATCCTAAAGACCAGGTGTTTATGGGATATCGCACTCCGGATAAAACAGGTGGATGGCAGAATACCTTTTCCTGGAAAGGTATTTCATTAAGGGTAGCAATGGACTACGCCATGGGACATATGATCAGCAATGGTGCCTTAGCCCGCTCTTTGGGTACGGGCAGAGCCTTTAATGAAGGTGCACCTGAACAGGCTTTAGGGCCGGATATCTGGCAGAAATCAGGTGATGTGGGTAAAAAATATGCACGTTTCTCTTTCGCAGATTTCGACTTTGGCCAACGTAACTATCTGCGTGGAGCCACACTGGGCGTGAATAACAGCTATTCCTCCGATGTGTCCGTGATGTATGAAAAAGGAGATTTCCTGGCTTTCCGCGAGATCACACTTTCCTATGACGTGCCCCGCCATATCATGAAAAAGATTCGTTCTACGGGTATGAACATCTTTGCCAGTGTTTACAACCTGGGATATCTCACCAAATATGAAGGTATCAATCCGGAAACCTATACAGGTTTTGATGCGATCGGATATCCCCGTCCCAGACAATTTTCCCTGGGCGCAACGGTTAAGTTTTAAGCAATAAAAAATTCAGTCATGAAAAAGATATTCCTGTTTAGTTTGATAGTTATAGTGGGTTTGGCCGGATGTAAGCAACTCCTGGAAGTAACACCGCAATCCAGTATTACGGATCAGACATATTTTCAAAGCGAAGGTGATTTCGAGCCTTATGTAACCGGTATATATGGTTATATGCGGTTCTTCGCCAATAACATAACCTATGGTACTGAGCGTGGGGATGAACTCATCTCCGCCCTGAATTCCCGGTTCGGCGTAGCCTGGACGCAGATCATCACTCCTTCTTCCGGCGCTGTTAATTACAACGACTGGTACAAAGGCATCGGGCATTGCAACTTGCTATTAGATAAGATCCAGCCTTTTGAATTTGCATCCAATCCGGACACCCGGAAAAGGATCATCGCGGAAACCTACTGCCTGCGCGCATATTTCTATTTCCATCTTACCCGCGTTATCGGGGATGCTCCTTTGATGTTAACCGCTGTGGTGAATGATAATATACCGCTTCTGGCACGTTCTCCTGCAACAGAGGTGATGAAACAGATCAATGCAGACCTCGATACTGCTATCAGTATTTACAAGTCCATGAGCCAGTTCCAGCCAACAACGTTTCCTTCTAAATACCGTTTTGCCTATGGTTCTGCACAGGCCATGAAAGCAGATGTGAAATTATGGAGTGCTAAAGTGCTGGGTGGTGGTACTGCAGATCTGAATGATGCGATCACCGCCATTAATGAAGTGGAAAAAACAGGTACAACATTAAATGCAGACTTCAAAAGCGTAGTCGGTTTACGCGCTGCCACTAATCCGGAAGTATTGCTGGCTGCTTATTATCAGCGGGATGAGCCGGTTACCGGTAATAGCCTGGTTCCCAATGCCGGTCATTATGTGATAAATGCATTACCTTACCTTACCGGTGTGCAGGGCGCCCTTAACCTGGATAGCTTACCTTATTGCAACACCACTGCCAACGGCCTGGGCGCTTACCAGATCAGCCTTCAGTCGAGAGCGCTGTTCAGTCAATACCCCGCAGATAAACGGATCCCGTTCACCTGGGTAACTGAACGTCAGGGAACCGTTACGAGGATTTCCTGGATCACTAAATTCCCCGGTACTAAATACCCGGATGATCGTGTGGCAGATAACGATGTGATCATGTACCGTTTGGCAGATATATTCCTCCTGAAAGCAGAAGCCTATGCAGCACTGGATCAAACAGGCCTGGCCATTGGTTATCTGAATAAAGTAAGATTACGTACCGGCAATGGAGATTATACCGGAGCAACAGATAAAGCCACCGTAGAAAAAGAAGTATTAAACGAAAGAGGCCGGGAATTATACTTTGAACAAAAACGCTGGTACGACCTTGTAAGGTTTCACAAAGGCGGTACTATCAATATTTACACAGTAGTACCTAACCTCGTTGGCAAAACAACACCGTTGTTCTGGCCATTGAACACAACAGTACTGGCTAACAACAATCTGCTTGATCAAACAGACGGTTATCAATAATTAGGAACATGGAAAAGGTAAAAGGATTAATCGCTGCGGCATTTACGCCTATGCTGGAAGACGGTTCCGTAAACCACGCCCTGATCCAGCCACTCGTAGATAAACTGGTGGCAGACGGGCTAACAGGGATCTTTGTCTGCGGCAGCAATGGAGAAGGGCCCAACATGACCACTGCGGAACGAATGGCCGTAGCAGCATCATTTGTGAAAGCAGCACAGAAAAGATTGCTCATCTTCATTCACGTAGGGCATAGCAGTATTGCAGAAGCCAGGGTATTAGCAGCGCATGCGCAGGAAATTGGTGCAGATGCTATTTCCGCAGTAGCCGCCTTTTACTTTAAACCGGTGAATGTGCAAAACCTTGCGGACTGCATGGCCGAAATTGCTTCCGCAGCACCGCAATTACCTTTCTACTATTATCACATTCCACACCTCACCGGTGTGGGCATGGATATGATCGAATTCCTGAAAGTAGCAGGCCCTGCTATTCCCAACCTGGCAGGGATCAAATACACCGCCACAACATTACACGAATACCAGGCCTGCCTGAATTTTGAGAATGGTAAGTTTGATATTTTATACGGCCTGGATGAAATGTTATTGCCTGCGCTGGCAGTAGGAGCACAGGGCGCCATTGGCAGTACGTACACTTTTGCAGCGCCGCTGTATCTGCAAACAATAGCAGCATTCCGCAAAGGAGATATAGAAAAAGCACAGGTTTCACATAGTTATATGGTAGAAGTGATCCGTATATTAGTAAAATATCCGCCCATACCCGGGCAAAAAGCCATCATGGATATGTTAGGATGGAACCTTGGCCCATGC
Source organism: Chitinophaga sp. SYP-B3965 (assembly GCF_009647655.1). Classification (GTDB taxonomy): domain Bacteria; phylum Bacteroidota; class Bacteroidia; order Chitinophagales; family Chitinophagaceae; genus Chitinophaga. The sequence goes on from NZ_WJFD01000010.1 coordinate 42,667, forward strand.
CGGCTTCCACTCACTACATTACATGCGGCAGCATATGAAAAGTTCCAGGAAGAATTATCTGCGTTGTCTTTCTTTGATAAAGCGCCTGTGAGGAAACTTAAAGAATTAAAATGAAAGGACTGCTGGCACTTATCTTATGCTTGCTATCTATAAGAACGGAAGCACAATATAGCTGGAAACAGGCTACGCCATTACCTGTGGCTGATGGATTAGCCGGCGCTTATGCCGGTGTAAGCAATGGCGCGCTGATCATGGCAGGCGGCACCAACTTCCCCGGAAATAAAAGACCCTGGGATGGTGGTGTGAAAACCTGGTATGATACCATTTGGGTATTGGAAAAAGAAAACGGTACATGGAAACAGGCCGGCAAACTACCCCGCCCGTTGGGTTATGGCGTATCACTCACCAGTAAAAAAGGTCTCGTATGCCTGGGTGGGGGAGACGCTAAACAAAACTACCCGGATGCTTTTATCCTCAGTTATAAAAAAGGGAAAACGATCCTCACTCCTTTACCCGCCATGCCTGCTCCTGTGATCAATGCATGTGGTGTGCTCATCAACGAAACTATCTATATAACTGGTGGTATAACATCCCCCACCGGCAGGGCAGCACAGCATTGCTGGAGCCTTGATCTCAATGCGTCATCCCCGCAATGGAAAGTGCTGGAACCTTTACCAGGACTGCCACGCATGTTAGCAATGGCAGGTACAGAAAAAGGTAAGTTTTATGTTTTTGGTGGCGTATATCTTGATAGTGCTTTGCAACGAAAATATTTAAAAGATAGCTGGGTATACCAACCCGGCATCGGATGGAAACAGATAGCAGACCTTCCTGCTGTATTAGCGGCAGCGCCTACGCCTGCTTATAATAATGGGCATGCGGATCTGTTATTGTTTGGGGGAGATGATGGCGCCAATGCAGCACGCGTAACGGAATTGAAGGATGCGCATCCTGGTTTTAACCGGGAGATACTTCGTTATAACACCATCAAAGATACATGGTCAGTAGCCGGTTATGTGAAAGCGGAGAATGTATATGCACCTGTTACCACACCACTGGTGATATGGAATAATGCAGTGGTATTACCCGGTGGCGAAGCCCGGCCGGCAGTGCGTAGCAGGAAGATCCTGATAGCTGTACAAAAGTAATAACAGGCAATGCCGCCTGCTAACGTACAGTGGTACTGAAAAACCGGTCCCACCAGAAAAAGGTGCGCATGGCATTTATACAGTGGTACTGAAAAACCTGTCCCACCAGAAAAAAGGTGCGCATGGCATTTTACAAAAAATATAAAATATCCCGGTATCATCTAAAGATGATACCATATAAAATAGCTGAACAAAATTGTTCAAGTTCACTGTAAGAAGAAGGCCGGTCTATTTCCATAGACCGGTTTTTTTTGTCCGTTAGCAATATTTTAGCAGCCTTAAATGGAAAAGAAGTTCCTATTTTTCAGGATCAAACATAAAATATGAGCAGAAGAAAGTTCCTACGTCAATCCGCGTTATTATCGTCCGCCGTTATTTTACGCCCTGCTCTTTCCTGGGCCGGCCAGAAAGATTTCCCCGTTGTACGCATTCCTGAAGCACAACGCAAGTTCCGCAGCGAAGCAGTAGAGAAAGCTATTGCCGCCGTAAAAAGCAAAGCCACCAATACAGAATTAGCCTGGCTTTTCGAGAACTGCTTCCCCAATACGCTGGATACCACAGTAGAACATGAAATGAAAGATGGCCGCCCGGACACTTACGTGATCACAGGCGACATTGATGCCATGTGGCTGCGGGACAGTACCGCACAGGTGTCTCCCTACCTTCCCCTTGTAAAGGAAGATGTGCAGCTGCAACACCTCATTGCCGGTGTGATCAATCACCAGGTGAAGTGTATACTGAAAGACCCTTACGCCAATGCTTTCTATAAAGATGAAAATAAACGGGGCGAATGGAAAAGCGACCTGACAGATATGAAACCAGGCATCCATGAGCGTAAATGGGAGATAGACTCCTTATGTTACCCCATCCGCCTGGGTTACCTGTACTGGAAACAAACCGGGGACACGGCACCTTTTGACGCTACCTGGAAAAAGTCCATCGAACTCACGCTGAAAACATTTAAGGAACAGCAAAGGAAAGAAGGCCCCGGCCCTTATCATTTCCAGCGGACCACTTCCTGGGCTACAGATGGTGTGCCTATTGGCGGTTACGGTTATCCCGTTAAACCGGTAGGCCTGATCTGTTCTGTTTTCCGCCCTAGTGATGATGCCACTATCTGGCCTTTCCTCATTCCTTCTAACTTCTTTGCTGTAGTAAGTTTAAGGCAGGCCGCAGAAATGGTACTGGCTTTCCATAAAGATGCCAACCTGGCCAATGCGCTCCGCACGCTGGCTACAGAAGTGGAGAATGCCATTCAGAAATACGCCATCGTAACACATCCACAGTTTGGGAAGGTATATGCTTTTGAAGTGAACGGATTTGGCAGCTTCAATATCATGGACGATGCCAATGTACCCAGCCTGCTGGCACTTCCTTACCTGGGCGCTGTAAAACCAAACGATCCGGTTTATATCAATACGCGCAAACTGGTCCTCTCCTCAGAAAACCCTTTCCATTTCTCCGGCAAGGCCGGAAAAGGAATAGGGAGTCCACATACTGGTATGGACAGGATCTGGCCTATCAGCTTAGTGATCCAGGGGCTCACCAGTAATAACGAAGCAGAGATCAGACAATGCCTGCAAACACTGCAGCAATGCCACGCCGGTAAGGGCTTTATGCATGAGTCCTTCCATAAGGATGATCCTGCTAAATTCAGCCGGTCCTGGTTTGCCTGGGCCAACACCATCTTCGGGGAATTCGTCTGGAAGGTGTACAAAGAAAGACCACATTTACTAAAATAGCAGAAGGCTGACCACACAGGTCAGCCTTTTTGTTTATTTTTAGCCGTCTAACGTATTATAATGTACCAATTCCCTTATGGAGAATAAGCAAAATGCCTATTTCATCACCCGGTGGCAATCCCAGATAAAAAAAGGACTGTTTGAATATATCATCATGCTCCTCCTCCAAAAGAAGGAGCGTTACGGGTATGAATTGATCAGCGAGATCAAGAAACTGGCTGATATGGACATTGCTGAAGGTACCATCTATCCGCTGCTCAGCAGGTTGAAGAAAGAAAAGCTGGTAGAATCCCGCTGGGTGGAAATGGATGAAGGCGTACCCCGCAAGTATTATCAGTTAACAGATCTCGGAAATGAATACCTGGAAACGATGTATTTGTACCTCGGTGAACTCATGCAGGCTATTGGAGACCTGAAAAAGCTTTAAACGATATGAACGGTCAAAAGAAATATATCCTTTCCCTTGATTTAGGATCCAGCGCCGCCGGTGCTGTACTGTTTTCCCGGGAAGGAAAGGTGATCAGGCAGGTGCACAAGGAATACGAAAAGTATTATCCGCAGCCCGGCTGGATAGAGGTAGATCCCAACGAGATCTGGTTCACCATGTTGTCTGCCATTGAAGAACTGATTGCCATCGCCGGTATCCAGGCAGAAGAGATTGCCGGCATAGGCATTGCCAGCCAGCGGGAAACCACTGTGATCTGGGACCGCATTACAGGAGAACCCGTGTACAATGCCATTGCCTGGCAGGACAGGCGGACTTCCAAACTGTGCGATGAATTCCGCTACCAGGGCTTCTCCGGCCTCATCCGTCAGAAAACAGGCCTGATCCTGGATGCTTATTTCTCCGCCAGCAAGATCACCTGGATACTTGATCATATCAAAGATGCCCGCATCAGGGCGGAACAAGGCCAGCTGGCTTTTGGTACCATAGATGCATGGCTGGTATGGAAACTCACCGCCGGCAAAAAGCATGTAACAGATGTTACCAATGCTTCCCGCACCATGCTTTTCAATATTCATACCCTGCAATGGGATGAAGAATTACTCCGTCTCTTTAATATTCCACATAAACTTTTACCGGACACCTGTTCCAACAGTGAGGTGATCGCTTACACAGAAACGTCTATCCTGAATGCCGCCATTCCTATTGCAGCGATGGCAGGAGATCAGCAGGCGGCTCTTTTCGGGCAGATGTGCCTGGAACCGGGCATGGTTAAAAACACCTACGGCAGCGGATGTTTTGCATTGATGAACATCGGCTCCAAACCTATTATTTCAGACAATCACCTGCTCACCACCATTGCCTGGCGGATAGGAGGAGAAGTTACCTATGCGCTGGAAGGCAGCGTATTTGGCGGCAGCTCTGTATTCCGCTGGATCAGGGATGGCCTGGGCCTCATAGAATCTACCGCAGAAATTGAAGCACTGGCACAAACCGAACCGGATAATGGCGGAGTACTTTTTGTACCAGCCCTCTCCGGATTGGGTACTCCTTACTGGGACCCTTATGCCCGTGGCATGATCATCGGCATTACCCGGGGTACTTCCTCCGGCCACATTGCCCGCGCTGCACTGGAAGGGGTAGCCCTTGGTATTGCGGATGCACTGGAAGCCATGGAAAAGGACAGTGGCCGTGCCATTACAGAATTGCGGGTGGATGGCACCTCCGCTACTTACGATTTCTTCATGCAAATGCAAACGGATATCCTGCAATATCCTGTGATGCGCCCGCAGGTAATGCCCTCCGGTGCTACCGGCGTTGCATACCTGGCAGGCCTTGCTACCAACTTCTGGACCTTACAGCAGATCCGTGAACAGTATACGGTGGCCAGGACCTTTTCGCCCAATCCCCCCGGAGAAGGGTTAACGGTACTGCGGGAAAAATGGCAAAAAGCCATTGCACGGGTGAAGAACTGGGATTTCTAGGATACAAGCTATTTTCATAACGCCCTAAAATTCAACAGTATGGACCGTCTCATCAAAAAGACAAAAAAGCCTGTGGAAATGCATTAATTTTGCACGTATCGGATTACGATGTATATTGTATAATAATGCTTGAATAAAAGAGAAAATGAATCGTATAGAACAACTGAAAGCGATGGAGACCGCGCAGGAGTGGGACGTGATCATTATCGGGGGTGGAGCTACAGGGCTGGGAGCCGCGGTGGAATCTACAACAAGAGGATACAAAACACTACTGCTTGAACAGTCTGATTTCGCTAAATCCACGTCCAGCAAAGCCACAAAACTACTTCACGGAGGTGTAAGATACCTCGCCCAGGGGGACATTGCCCTTGTACGCGAAGCCAGCGTAGAAAGAGGCTTGCTACTGAAAAACGCCAGGCACCTGGCTAAAAACCTCTCCTTTATCATCCCGGCCTATAGTTGGTGGGAAGGCGTTTTTTATACGATCGGTCTGAAGATGTATGACTGGATGGCGGGGCGCCTCAGCCTTGGCCGCTCTATTCATATCTCCCGGAAAAAGACCCTGGAGAAACTCCCGGGCCTGAAAGAAACCAATCTTTCCGCCGGTATCCTTTACCATGATGGTCAGTTTGACGATGCCCGCCTGGCGGTGAACCTCATGCAAACCATTTATGAACAGGGCGGCATTGCGCTGAACTATATGCGGGTGAAAGGATTGGGCAAGAACGGAAACGGTCAGCTGTCTGTAGTAACCATGGAGGACTCAGAAACAGGCCGGGAATATACCGTGAAAACGAAAGGCATCATTAACGCCACCGGCGTTTTTGTAGACGATATACTTGAAATGGATGACCCCACCGTAAAACGTAAGATCGTAGCCAGTCAGGGTGTTCACCTGGTGCTGGACCGTTCTTTCCTGCCCGGTGAAAATGCCCTCATGATCCCTAAAACCAGCGACGGCCGTGTGCTTTTTGCCGTGCCCTGGCACAACAAGATCGTAGTAGGCACTACAGATAACCCAGTGAACGAGATCAGCCTGGATCCTGTGGCCATGGAAAAAGAGATCAATTTTATCCTCACCACCGCAGGGCAGTATCTCTTGCATGCGCCTACGCGGGCAGATGTGAAAAGTGTGTGGGCGGGATTGAGGCCATTGGCCAAACCGGAGAAAAGTGAAAAGACGAAGGAGATCTCCCGTAACCACAAGATCATGGTATCTGCTTCAGGTCTCGTAACCATCCTGGGTGGTAAATGGACTACCTACCGGCGTATGGGAGAAGATGTGGTGGATAAACTGGAGAAAGTAAAACAATGGCCGGAGACCAGTTCCGTAACCCGGAACCTACCTATTCATGGTTCTGCGGAGAAAATAGACGAAAAGGACCCTTTATATTATTATGGCTCAGATGCAGCTGCAGTCAGAAATTTATCAAACGGAAACGAAACGCTGAGTGAATCCCTGGGCATTATTAAAGCCCAGGTATTGTGGGCGGTGCGTACTGAAATGGCGCACACGGTAGAAGATGTACTGGCCCGCCGTACCCGCGCACTTTTCCTCGATGCGGAAGAAGCGGTACGTGTTGCACCCAGGGTAGCGGCTATTATGGCTGCTGAAATGGGGAAGGATAATGTTTGGGAGGAACAGCAGGTACGTTCTTTCCAGGATTTGGCTAAGACGTACCAACTGCAATAAGTCCGATGGGGGATTTTTATTTATAGTAAAATCGCACCCCGATGGGTGATTTTTGAGAGTATAAAACACCCCTAAGGGGTGTTTTTATAGAAAAACACCGGGGATGCTCTTTTAAGGATAACTCCCCCAAAAAAACACCGGGGATTCTTTTTATGGATAACTCCCTGAAAAGAAAAAAAACACCGCCCTTTGCAGCGCGGCAAGCTCCCTACATCCACTTAATTTTCTCCTCAAGAGGCTTCACGCGTCGTCCGGTGCGTGGAGCCTCTTCGGAATACCCGAGATAAAGGAATCCCAGTACTTTATCTTCATCCCGCAGGCCAAGGTAATCCTGCATGGCAGGATGATAGGTCATTCCTCCAGAACCCCAGTACATCGCAATATTTTGTGCCGTAGCCCCCAGCCAGATATTTTCCACCGCGCAGGACACTGCAGCAATTTCTTCTATTTCCGGGATCTTGGGGTTCGTGCCTCTCTTCATACAAATGGCAATCACATGCGAAGCCAGGTCCGCCTGCGTTTTCAACTTCTCAAAATTCCCCTGGATGTATTGAGCAGCAGGTGTGAATGATTTATAGAGTGCTGCATGGTCTGCCGCAAATTCCTGTGCTTTTTCGCCGGCATACACCATGAAGTACCATGGTTCCGTGTGGCCATGGGTAGGCGCCCAGTCTGCCAGCTGCAGTAATTCCTGCACAATGGCATCATCTATCTTTTTCCCATTCATATTAGCCGGCTTCACCGTCCGGCGATGCGTGATTACATGCTCAATGTCCTTATATGCCATGCTCTTAAATTAATTGTTGTTTTAAAGCGTCAGGTAACCTGCTCACTTTATGGTTATCGTAATCGTAGCAAACCATGGCGGTTTTGGCTTCCGCCACCAACACGGTCTTACCTTCTTTTTCCATGCTTATCTGATAGAAGAGGTCAAACCCTACCGCGCTGATCTCAGCTGCAGTTACAGCAACAGCCAGCTGATCTCCATAAAAAGACTCTCCTTTATATACTACCGCGAGGTCGGACATGATCATCCCTGTGCCGTAGGCATCCAGTTCCGTACAGCCGATAGCTTTGAGGTATTGCATCCGGGATTCGTGGAGGATAGACACGATAGCGTCATTGCCCACGTGGCCTCCATAATTTACATCGCCTATCCGTACCGGGATCTGGGTGCTAAACCCAAAAGAATCCGGCATATCTATCTTAACTCTTGCCATGCTGTTCTGTTTGAAGGAACGCGATCAGCTTCTTAAAAGCTTTTGCGCGGTGACTGTATTGATTCTTTTCGCTGAGTTCCATTTCGGCAAAAGCCTTCTCGCTGCCGGTTGGCTGAAAGATGGGATCATACCCAAACCCCTTGCCGCCACGGGGGGCAGGGAGGATGTTACCTTCCGCCATCCCTTCAAACTGGTGCTCTGTTCCATCGATGATCAGGGAGATGACTGTTCTGAAACGGGCCTGCCGGTTGGCCTGGCCTTCCAGTAAATGCAGCACTTTGGCCATATTATCCGTGGCGCTCTTTTGTTCCCCCGCATAACGGGCGGATAGTACACCCGGTTCTCCGTTCAGGGCATCCACTTCCATGCCTGTATCCTCAGAAAAGGAATTCTTGCCGGTGAGTTTATAAATGGTCTCCGATTTTTCCCGGGCATTCGCTTCCAGCGTATCATGTGGTTCCGGGATATCGATATCAATGCCTGCTTCCTGCAGGGTGATGATCGCAAAAGCGTCTCCAAGCATGGAGCGGATCTCTTTTACTTTGTTCTCATTATTGGTAGCAAACACTAAGGTCATAGCCGTTCGGGTAAATTATATTCCAAAAAGTTGTTTAAGCGCCATCCAAAGTTTTCCCTTTGAAGTTTTGTCAGTTGCAATAAGTTGCAGGTGATCAGAGTACAATACCGGGATCTGCAAATGTGTTTCCAACTGATAGGCCTGCATGGGCGGAAGCCCCAGTATTTCCAGGGGAATAGCAAAGATAATGCATTGCTGCACCGGCAATATGTTCTTATAGTCCGCCAGTGTTAAACCGGGGTATTGTGCAACATTTATCAATGCAACTTCCTGCATTCCCAGCTTGCATGCACTCAATATATTCGTGAGCAGATTGAACAATTCATCGTTCAAATACGCTTCGCTTTCATTTTGTATAAGCAGTAATACGTTTTTTTGATTTTCACCTAAATATTTCACTTTGGGCAATGCTTTCTCCACTGCAGGTTGTGCGCTGCGCATCTCTGGAATGATAGGCTGGTCGTACATTTGCGCTAGCAGGTATGGATCAAGTTGCAATTGCTCTAGGCTCATAAATATATTGTTATGGTTTAATATGACGATCCCATGTAAGGGAAAAAACGTTTATTTGCGGATCGTTCGGTGGAACGATTACCTGCTTGAATTGCAAAAATATTGAGATAAAACTGATAAACCATGATGGTAGCAGACTATCCCACCGCTAAATCTACAGTAATGGAAGAGGCGAAACGGAAGATAAAGGTAACCAAAACAACAAAGAGCCGCTTGGATGAAGTGGATTTTTCTAACCTGGCTTTTGGCAAGAAGTATGCGGATCACATGTTAGTGGCCGATTTTGACGGAACAGAATGGAAAAACGCAGAGATCCTGCCTTTTCAAAACCTGAGTGTAAGCCCCTCCAACGCCGCATGGCATTATGGCCAGGCCATCTTTGAAGGGATCAAAGCATATAACGATCAGGAAGGAAATCCCATGATCTTCCGTCCGTATGATAACTATGCCCGTTTTAACAAGAGTGCGGAACGTATGGGCATGCCCGATGTACCGGAATGGCTTTTTGTAGGCGGGATGGCCATGCTGATAGATCTGGACAGGGGATGGGTGCCTTCCAACGAAGGTTGTTCCCTCTACCTGCGTCCTTTTATGATCGCTGCGGATGAGTTCATCGGGGTGCGCCCGTCTGATACTTACAAGTTCGCCATCATCAATTCCCCTTCCGGACCTTACTTTAATAAACCTATTCACCTGCTGGTGCAGGATAAATATGTACGTGCCTTCCCCGGTGGGGTGGGTTACGCGAAAGCGGCCGGTAATTACGGCGGGGCTATGTACCCCACCATGCAGGCCAAAAAGCAGGGATACGACCAGATCCTCTGGGTAGATGGCTTTGACTATAAATTCCTGCAGGAGTGCGGTACGATGAACGTATTTGTGATCATCGGGAACCGGGCTATCACCCCAGACCTTACCAATGGTACCATTTTGGCCGGCGTAACCCGCGCCAGTGTGATGGATGTGCTGGTGGATATGGGTTTTGAGGTAGAAGAACGCCCCATTTCCATAGAGGAAGTGGTAACCGCCTGGAAGGAAGGTACCCTCCGGGAAGTATTCGGTACCGGCACCGCCGCCAGCGTTGCTTATGTAGAACAGCTTGATTATAAGGAACATAAGATCTCCCTGGACACTACAAAGTACACCGTTGGGGCCGAGGTGATCAACCGCCTGGATGCCATCCGTACCGGTAAAACGGAAGACGACAAAGGGTGGAATTATAAGATCTAGGGTCATTATAATATTACATATACAGTAGAAAAGGCTGCCTTCGGGCGGCCTTTTTTGTGTCCCTAAGCGTCCGTTTCAGGAAGATAAGCCGTATATAAGTCGTATATAACCCGTATATAAGCCGTAGATAAGCCGTCCCTTACAGATACGGCTTATCTATGGCTTATAGATAACTAAAGAACTAATTATTATACATCCATCCCAACTTAGCCAATCAGGAAACATCCGCTGGGACATATTTTGCTCTTCGGCAGGAATTCCTGACCTTTGCCTTCCAAATCAGGCACAGCCATGACCATTACCGAATTCAAAACATCTTTGGCCAGATCTACCCCGCCGGCAGGATTACCGCTCCTGGTGGAGGCACTATGGTGGGATGGCAAGGGTGATTGGGAGAAGTCCCACACCATTGCCCAGGATATTGGTACAAAGGATGGCTCCTGGGTACATGGCTATCTGCACAGGAAGGAGGGAGACAATGGAAATGCAGCCTATTGGTACGCGAGGGCTGGGAGATCTATGCCGGGTGGAGCGTTAGACGCTGAATGGGAGCTGATTGCGGGGGCATTATTGGAAGAAAGTGGCCGCTAATCGGGAATTTTTGGAAATTTCTTCCCGCACAATTTTGTATTCTAATTAGTAAGTGATACCTTTGCCGTCCCAAATTCTCATACTGAGTTATTTGGCCGAAATTGTAAACCAGCAAGAAAAATAAATTAGGTAAGAATGCCTACAATACAGCAATTAGTAAGAAAAGGAAGAGAAATTATCAGGGCAAAGTCCAAGTCCAGAGCATTGGATGCCTGCCCTCAGCGCCGTGGCGTTTGTACCCGTGTGTACACTACCACTCCGAAGAAACCGAACTCTGCTTTGCGTAAAGTAGCTAAGGTGCGCTTGACCAATAAAGTAGAGGTGATCGCCTATATTCCGGGTGAAGGCCACAACTTGCAAGAGCACTCCATCGTTCTGATCCGTGGTGGCAGGGTAAAAGATTTACCAGGTGTACGTTATCATATCGTACGTGGTTCTTTGGATACTGCAGGTGTGAAGGACAGGAAACAAAGCCGTTCCAAGTATGGTACCAAAAAGGAAAAGGCTAAGAAATAATTAATTGTAAAAGTTGAAATTTTTCAAATAAATGAGAAAGCAAGCTGCGAAAAAATTACCCCTGGCTCCGGATCCCAGGTTCCAGGATAAACTGGTAACTCGTTTTGTGAATAACATCATGGAACAAGGAAAAAAGAGCATTGCCTATAAAATATTCTACGATGCCGTTGACCGCGTTAGTGCTGCTACTAACGAAAATGGTTACGAAATCTGGAGAAAAGCACTGACAAACGTAACTCCTGCTGTTGAAGTTCGTAGCCGCCGTATCGGTGGTGCTACCTTCCAGATCCCTGCAGAAGTACGTGCTGACAGAAAGGTATCTTTGAGCATCAAATGGCTCGTACGCTTTGCCGGTGAAAGAAACGGTAAGAGCATGGCTGAGAAACTGGCTAACGAGATCATGGCTGCTGCAAAAGGTGAAGGTGCTGCATACAAGAAGAAAGAAGATACACACCGTATGGCTGAAGCTAACAAAGCTTTCTCCCACTTCAAGGTTTAGTATCTTTCAGATATACTTTAAGCGAACATCTCCGATATGGGGGTGTTCGCTTTTTTATGGACCAAGGTTTAGTATTTTTCAGCACATACTTAGGCGAACATCTCCGATACCGGGGGTGTTCGCTTTTTTTGTTAGTGTTTTAAAAAAGAAAAAAACTAACACAGCCCCTGCCCATAATTATTCAGCCGCCGAAGTGAGTGACCTTTAGATTTGTATGGATAAAATAATGGATTAAATTGAAGGAAAGAGATGGGGTGAACTAAGTGAGTGACTGGGCTGGAGGCCCATGTTGTGTATTAGTCCCCATCTC
>NZ_WJFD01000011.1 GCF_009647655.1 Chitinophaga sp. SYP-B3965
TATTATCAGGAATAAACTCGTAGACAGGATGTTTGCCGTCATTAAACGACAAACACCCTACTCTGAAAATTTACAGGCAGCTGCCTGATATAAATTTGGAACTATCTTAGAATACACAACGGCGGCTGATAGCACTACTACAGCCGGTTACATCATTTTATTCTTCATTTTTGGTATTCTCTTTGATCTTTTTTGCTACCTGCTGGATATATTCGGCCTGCTTATTCAGCGCGGCTTTGGTATCTCCCGTTGCGGTAGCTGCTTTGTCCAGTTTCTTTTTGGCCATTGGCGTGAGCAGGTTAACGATGTAATTGTTTACCCAGCTGTTGTTGAAATTCTCTACAACGGTCACCACTTCGTCGATGCCTTTGGTTACTACCTGTGTGTCATCTACACTGCCGAGGATGTTGAGGTACATGATAGCAGCGCCGATCTTCTCCTGGCCGGAGGTTTCCTGAAGTTTCTGTGCAAAGAAAGGCACATCACTTACATCTCCGTTTTTGGCGTATACACTGGCGATACCACTACCCAGCAAACCTTTCGCATCTTTTTCCATGGACTTGGCCAGTTGGTAGGCCTTTTTGATATCCAGTTCTGCCAAAGCGTTCAGGGCAGTACCTTCCACGAGATAAGAGCGATCTTTCAATGCGCCTTCGTAAAGGGAAGTGTATTGTGCATCCTTCAGGCGGCCCAGTTGCTTGATGGCAGCTGCACGTACCTGGGATTGGGGATCGGATTTGGCGAGGTCTGTAAGAATGGGCAGGGCAGCGGTTTTTATGTCGTTGTTGTCCAGTTTCAGGCCACTAACCGTGAGGGAGCGGAGGCCTTCATATTTGTCTTTCAGCGCGGCAATTACCGTAGCGCGGGCTGCGGGATTGCTGGTTTGCTGTTTCAGACAGGCTTCTATGGCTTCTCTGCGATCCAGGTAGTTAGGTGCATTTTTGTATTGGAATACATACGTGTTCAGATCGCGGCGATCTGTTTTTTTGACGATCAGTGCTTTATCCGCATCTACGTTGATGAAGTCTGGTTTGGTGCTAACGGCAAATGAGAAGGTGTCTGCTTTCTCCGTCAGGCGTATGTTGTGGCGTTCTTTTTTGCCACCAGCGTAAACATCAATAGCCATGGGAAGGTCCCATACTTTATCACCTTTCTGGCTGATGAACACTTTTGCGGTACCTGCCTGGCTGTAATCATAATTGATATCGAGGGTGGGATAACCTTCGCCAAAATACCATTGATTGAAGAACCAGTTCATATCCTGCCCTGTAACTTCTTCTACTGCCAGACGAAGCTGGTGGGCTTCTGTGGCTTTGAATGCATTCTGTTTCAGGTACAGGTTGAGGGATTTGAAGAAGGCGTCATCACCTACATAATTACGCAGCATGTTTAAGATGCGGCCGCCTTTCTGGTAGGTGATGGCATCAAACATGTTCTCTTTATCGTGATAATGAAAACGTACGAGATGGTGATCTCCCTGGTATTCAGCGGACTCCATGTAATTGTTCATGGCGCTGTAAGCATGTTCATCGGCAGCATCTTTACCGAATTTATGTTCAAACCAGAGGTATTCACTGTAATCCGCGAAAGATTCATTCATGGTGAGATTGCTCCAGGATTCACAGGTGGCAAGGTCTCCAAACCAATGGTGGAACAGTTCGTGAGCGATCACGGCTTCTCCCTGACGGTCATCATCATCCAGCAGTTCACGGTCTGTTTTCTGGAGGAAATCACCGTGAATAGTAGCAGTGGTGTTTTCCATAGCGCCGGACACATAGTCCCGTACGATGATCTGGGAATATTTCACCCAGGGGTAATCGTATCCGAGGACCTTTGAGTAGAAGGTCATCATTTCAGGCGTGTTGCCGAAAATGGCTTTGGCGTGTTGTGCATATTCCTTTTCTACGTAATAGTTCACTTCTTTGCCGCGCCATTGGTCTTTAACCACGGCAAAATCTCCTACGGCCATCATGAAGAGATAAGGGGCGTGGGGGAGATCCATGCGCCAGGTATCTGTACGCGTGCCGTCTGCATTGGGTTTCTGGCTTACCAGTTTACCATTGGAGAGGGAAACGTACTTTTTATCTACCGTCATGCTGATCTCAGAAGTTGTTTTCTGATTGGTTTTATCGATGGTAGGGAACCATACAGAGGAAGATTCTGTTTCGCCCTGCGTCCAGATCTGGATGGGCTTTTTAGGATCTTTGCCATCCGGGTTGATGAAATACAGGCCTTTTGCATCTGTGATGGCGGCACTGCCTTTTACATCTGTTTCGTCCGGTTTTGCGGTATATTCAACAAAAACTGTATAAGATTCGTTGCTATTGTACGTTTTATTGAGTTTCAGGCGAATTACTTTGCCATCGTATTCATATTTGAGGGGACTGCTTTTGGCGGTCTTCAGCATGGCTTCACTGGGAAATTTCACAACAGAAGAGCCACTGGTTTGTACCAGGGAGATCTGTTTGATGTCCATACCTTTTGCATCGAGGGTGAGGCTATCCGTTGGGTAAAAGTGTGGCTGGAGGGTTATCCAGGCCTTTCCGTTCAGGTAACGTTTGGCATAATCAAAACGTACATCCAGCTTTGTGTGAACGAGGTTGTTGATCTTAGTGGAGGAGGATCGATAGATCTGTAGCGCCGGGTCTTCCTTTGCTTGCTCGCCGGACTGCGCGGCCACGGGGGCGTAAAGCCCCATGACAGCGAATCCAACCAGCAAAATGCTGAATGATTTCTTGAGTTGCTGATGCATGTATTGTTATTTAAGACAAAAATAGGCCCTCCTCACGAGGGCAGGGGTCAAATTTAAACAAATGGGCCAAATACAACGCAAGCGGTTAAAATTGTTATTTTTGTAATAGTAGGACAGGTTATTTATGATCAAAGCAACAGTTAACGGCACCCAGCCGTTTGAGATAACCCCGGGTTCCGGTGGTGTAGAATGTAACGGGAAGCAAACAGACTGGAGCGCAGTAGCACTGCCTTCCGGTGGATTCAGCATCTTAATGGACGGGAAAAGTTTTGTAGCACAGGTGGTGAAAACCGACCGGGATGCGAAAACGCTCACCATTCAGATTGCGCAGGCTTTATATGAAGTGGCCCTGGAAGAGCCGATGGACCGTTTATTGGCTTCCATGGGGATCAGCGAAGCTTCTTCCCGGAAGGTGAACGACATCAAGGCGCCAATGCCGGGCATGGTGCTGAAAGTGTTGGTGAGTCCGGGTCAGGCTATTCAGAAAGGGGATCCGGTGTTGATCCTGGAAGCCATGAAAATGGAAAATGTTTTTAAAGCAACGGTGGATGCCGTTGTGAAAGAAGTGAAGGTAACGGAGCGCACTGCCGTTGAAAAAGGGGAAGTATTAATTGTGCTGGAATAATATTTGCATAGAAGAAGCATTATGTATCGATTCAAATTAAAATTATTATATCTGTTCTGTTGCCTGCTGGTATGTTCTGGCCTTGCAGCGCAGGACGCGTCTTATTTCGTGTACATTCAGCACGAGAAGCAGCAGCCCTTTTATGTAAAGCTGGAGGGGAAAATGCTGAGTTCTTCCGTGAAGGGGTATGTGATCCTGCCTAAATTACCGCAGGGCAAAGTACCTGTTACCATTGGTTTCCCGAAGAGTGAGGCACCTGAGCAGTCTTATGTGATCCGGCTTACAGGGCAGCGGGATTATGGTTTTTTGCTGAAGAATACGGGCGAAAAGGAGTATGCATTGTATGATCTGCAAACTTTTGCTACGCTGAAATCCGGTGGTGGTGCGGCGGCTGCGCCTTTGCAGGAGAATGTGACGGTTACCCGGATCTCCAGTGAGGGTTCAACGGCAGAACAGAAGGAATTGATGAATAATGTGCAGGCAGATGTGGAAACGGCGTTGGCGGCTAAAAAGCCGGATACGCTCGCGCCAAAGAAAAAGGGCTCCTTTGCTGAGGCTTTGGACAGGGTGGTAACAGACGACCGTCCGGAAGATATGCCTTTAGAAGCGCCGAAACCTAAGCCGGTTGTGGTGGCTGCTCCTATTGAAGCAGATGTTGTACCTGCTGCTGAAGCACCTCCGGTGAAGAAACCAAGAGGCAAAAAGAACCGTAAAGAGCGGGAGGCTTTGTCTGAAGAGGAGCAAAACTTATTAAGCAGTGTGATGGAGGATGAGAAGAAAGCGGCTGCGGATGAAGCGGTGGCGACAGCGGTTCCTGCTATGGTAGATTCTGTTTCTGCGACTATGTCCGATACCGTGAGCGGTGGGGAAGAAGTGCCTGTAGCGAAGAAAGAACGTAAACCTAAAAAGAAAAAAGAACAGGCTGAGCCTGAATTCATAGATTTTAATTCTACAGCAAAACCTGCTGCTGCAGCGCCTGTTGTGGAGAAAGTAGTACCAGAGGAAGAGACGGCTGTACAACCAGAGATAAGTGCGAAAGATGCACGGGAGGCTAAACGTGAGAAACGTAAGGCAGAAAGAGAAGCGGCAGAACGTGCGGCATTTGTGAAGGATAGTATTGCGAATGCGGAATTTAATACTAGTACGCCAGTTGCTGAGGCTCCTGTTGAAGAAAAGAAGTCTTCCATCAAAATGGTGAATTCTGATTGTGAGAAGATCCTGGAAGTAGATGCGTTCCGCAAGCTGCTGCGTACGATGAATAGCAAGAAGAGTGATGATGATATGGTGGATGCATTCAGGAAGGGTACGCGGTCCGTATGTATCAGTACCGAACAGATCCGTGCACTGACGCAATTAATATCTACAGAAGAGAGCCGTTACCAGTTATTGGATGCGGCATATGCAAGGACCTATGATACGCAAAACTTCTCTACTCTGGCGGACCTGCTGAAGGAAGATTATTACAAAGGACGTTTTAAGGCGATGATCAAGAAATAATTCCATGTACATTATATATACAAATGGCGAATGACGGTTTGGAACGTTGTTCGCCATTTGTCGTTTTAAATTTCTTTATTTTCGCGCAACATGGCCAGGTATTTTTTAGAAGTAGCTTATATGGGGGCTCGTTACAGCGGCTTCCAGGTGCAGGAAAATGCAATTACCGTACAATCAGAAGTAGATCGTGCGGTGGGCTTGCTGATGCGGGAGAAGATCATTACAACGGGATCCAGCAGAACGGATGCGGGGGTGCATGCGCGGCAGAACTTCCTTCATTTTGATACGGATACTGCATTGCATCCGCAGTTTACTTATAAAGTGAATGCGATCCTGCCGCCGGACATTGTATTGAAGGGAGTGTACCTGGTGCCGGATGAACTGCATAGCCGGTTTGCGGCAACGGGGCGTGCGTATGAGTATACACTATATACCTATAAGGATCCTTTTTTGCGTGACCGCGGCTATTTTTATCCTTACCGGATGGACATGGGGTTATTGCAGGAAGCGGCAGAGATCATTAAAGAGTACATTGACTTCAGTACTTTCTCCAAGCGTAATACACAGGTGAAAACATTCAATTGTAATATATATACTTCACAATGGACGCAGGAAGAAGGGCGTATAGTCTATAACGTGAGTGCGAACAGATTCCTGCGTGGTATGGTGAGAGGCTTGGTGGGCACGATGTTGCGGGTGGGAAGAGGTAAGCTGACGTTGGATGAATTCAGGGCGGCGATCCTTAGTAAGGATTGTACGAATGCCGATTTTGCGGTGCCGCCGGAGGGATTATGTTTGATGCAGGTGATGTATCCTGAGGGAACGTTTAATGCTGGAATGCTTGCTGGGTAATGGTTTGCAGGCATGTTCAAAAAATAGATAAAAATTCTTTTCAAAACATTTGGAAGTAACGGGAAAAAGTCTCTACCTTTGCATCCCGCTAACAACGGAAAACGTCTAGTTCTTTGCACAGTTTTCTTCCTCTCTATTGGGTTTCAAAGCCTTAACAGTGTTGGTTTTCCGAGGTTACTTAATCAGAAAAAAGATTAAAATATTTCTTCAGAAAAATTTGGAAGAGAATAAAAACTCTCCTACCTTTGCACTCCCATCGAAACAGGGTGTAGGAAACGGGGAAAGCGAAACAAGAAAAAGTTCTTCAAAATATAATGAGATGTAGGCGTAAGGCCGAGGGGATCGAATCTCCACCATCTACCAATT
>NZ_WJFD01000012.1:1976-5200 GCF_009647655.1 Chitinophaga sp. SYP-B3965
CACACTTACAGAATTGACCACATTAACTGAGAGGTTACAATACCATAGTAATTATGGGGTTGGTGGTTAACAAGTTCTTTGACATATTGGGAAATAAAGTTGTAAAACACTGAAAGACGTGTGATACGAAGATTTTTAAAGCGAATAAGGGCGCATGGTGGATGCCTAGGCTCTAGGAGGCGAAGAAGGACGTGGTAAGCTGCGATAAGTTACGGAGAGCTGCAAACGAGCGTTATATCCGTAAATTTCCGAATGGGACAACCCAGTACACTGAAGGTGTATTACCCGTAAGGGGGCCAACGCAGGGAACTGAAACATCTAAGTACCTGTAGGAAAAGAAAATAATTTAATGATTCCCTAAGTAGTGGCGAGCGAACGGGGAATAGCCCAAACCACAGCGGCGTGCTGCTGTGGGGTTGTAGGACCTCATTTAGAAAGTTGCATTAAGTTGAAGTATCTGGAAAGATACACCATAGCAGGTGAAAGTCCTGTAGACGTACATTGCAATGGACGAGAGGTATCCTGAGTAGCGCGGGACCGGAGAAATCCTGTGTGAATCTGCCAGCACCATCTGGTAAGGCTAAATACTCCCTAGAGACCGATAGTGAACCAGTACCGTAAGGGAAAGGTGAAAAGTACTCCGAACAGGAGAGTGAAATAGTACCTGAAACCGTGCGCCTACAAGCGGTCGGAGCCAAGTAATTGGTGACGGCGTGCCTTTTGCATAATGAGCCTACGAGTTACTCCTCACTGGCGAGGTTAAGCTCTTCAGTAGCGGAGCCGCAGCGAAAGCGAGTCCTAACAGGGCGAATTAGTCAGTGGGGGTAGACGCGAAACTTTGTGATCTATCCATGGGCAGGTTGAAGGTTTGGTAACACAAACTGGAGGACCGAACTCATTAGCGTTGAAAAGCTATGGGATGACCTGTGGATAGGGGTGAAAGGCCAATCAAACTGAGAGATAGCTCGTTCTCCCCGAAATGTTTTTAGGAACAGCCTCGTATATAGACGTGTCATAGAGGTAGAGCTACTAATTGGGCTAGGGGGCTTCACCGCCTACCAAACCCTAATAAACTCCGAATGCTATGACATATCTGCGGGAGTGAGGCTGTGGGCGCTAAGGTCCATGGCCGAGAGGGAAATAACCCAGATTAACAGCTAAGGTCCCTAAGCGTATGTTAAGTTGATCAAACGAAGTTCAAACCCTAAAACAGCCAGGATGTTGGCTTGGAAGCAGCCATTCATTTAAAGAGTGCGTAACAGCTCACTGGTCGAGGGTTTGGGCACGGAAAATAATCGGGCATCAAACATACCACCGAAGCTTTAGGATCCCCACTAGGTGGGTGATCGGTAGGGGAGCATTCTGTACTGCATTGAAGGTGTACTGCGAGGTATGCTGGAGCGTACAGAAAAGAAAATGTAGGCATAAGTAACGATAAAGAAGATGAAAAATCTTCTCGCCGTAAGACTAAGGGTTCCTGATCAACGCTAATCGGATCAGGGTTAGTCGGGTCCTTAGGCAAAGCCGAAAGGCGTAGCTGATGGCAAACTGGTGAATATTCCAGTACCTGCTATAATTTCGATGGGGTAACGGAGTAGTGAAAGGACTGCGCATCCACGGATGTATGCGTTAAAGGGAGTAGGTATATTTTGAGTAGGAAAATCCGCTCGAGATGCTGAACCTGATAGTACAACAAAGCTTCGGCAGCGTTGATAATGTCCCTAATCAGACTTCCAAGAAAAACCTCTAAGGTTAGGTTATAGCAGCCCGTACCGTAAACCGACACAGGTAGTCGAGGAGAATATCCTAAGGCGCTCGAGTGATCCGTGGTAAAGGAACTAGGCAAATTGACGCTGTAACTTCGGGATAAGGCGTGCCGCAGTGATGCGGCCTCAGTAAAATGGTCCAACCAACTGTTTAACAAAAACACAGGGCCCTGCAAAATCGAAAGATGACGTATAGAGCCTGATACCTGCCCGGTGCTGGAAGGTTAAGGAAGGGTGTTCGACGCAAGTCAAAGCTCCTGACTGAAGCCCCAGTAAACGGCGGCCGTAACTATAACGGTCCTAAGGTAGCGAAATTCCTTGTCGGGTAAGTTCCGACCTGCACGAATGGTCTAATGAGTTGGACACTGTCTCTACCACGAGCTCGGTGAAATTGTAGTATCGGTGAAGATGCCGGTTAATCGCAACGGGACGGAAAGACCCCGTGAACCTTCACTACAACTTAACATTGATTTTGAATGCCAGATGTGTAGGATAGTTGGGAGACTTTGAAGCAGCTTCGCCAGGAGTTGTGGAGTCGTCGTTGAAATACCAACCTTCTGTTATTTAGAGTCTAACTCCTGTAAGGGAGGACATTGTTTGGTGGGTAGTTTGACTGGGGTGGTCGCCTCCTAAAAAGTAACGGAGGCTTGCAAAGGTACCCTCAGTACGGTTGGTAATCGTACGCAGAGCGCATTAGTATAAGGGTGCTTGACTGTGAGGCAAACAAGCCGAGCAGGAGCGAAAGCTGGCTAAAGTGATCCGGTGGTTCTGAATGGAAGGGCCATCGCTCAAAGGATAAAAGGTACTCCGGGGATAACAGGCTGATCTCACCCAAGAGCTCATATCGACGGTGAGGTTTGGCACCTCGATGTCGGTTCGTCACATCCTGGGGCTGGAGAAGGTCCCAAGGGTTCGGCTGTTCGCCGATTAAAGTGGCACGTGAACTGGGTTCAGAACGTCGCAAGACAGTTCGGTCCCTATCTGTTGTGATCGTTAGTAAATTGAGAGGACATGACCTTAGTACGAGAGGACCGGGTCGTACGTACCGCTGGTGTATCTGTTGTGCCGCCAGGTGCAGTGCAGAGTAGCTATGTACGGGCAAGATAAACGCTGAAAGCATCTAAGCGTGAAACTTACCTCGAGATGAGTTTACTTTTAAGGGCCGTCGGAGACTACGACGTTGATAGGCTACAGGTGTAAGGATAGTAATATCGAAGCCGAGTAGTACTAATTGCCCGTAAGCTTTAATTTTATTATACGTTTTCTCTTCGAAAGAAGATTGTTTTACAACTTCCCAATATGTAAATTATTGTCGTCAAGACTAGAGATATTAAAGATCTTATGGTGGTTTTGCCGAGGGTGTTCACCTCTTCCCATTCCGAACAGAGAAGTTAAGCCCCTCATGGCCAATGGTACTGCACTATCATGCGGGAGAGTAGGTAGCTGCCATATTTATTA
>NZ_WJFD01000013.1 GCF_009647655.1 Chitinophaga sp. SYP-B3965
CAAAACGATCATCAGTTAAGGAAACGTATGATCGCATTCTAACTGATTTGCTTTTAGCAATAGAGTTATTACCATCGACGGCAGCACTTCCGTCTCGTGGCGCTAAAGTAAGCGCTTTTGCATTGCTGGCAAGAACGTCTATTGCAATGGAGCAATATGATAAAGCTGGTATTTATGCTGATTCATCACTAAGATTATATAACAAACTGATAGATTTTAACGCTATTAGTAGCACTGCCACAAACATGGGGCGGTTCAATGTTGAAACCATTTTCTATATGCAAAGGAGCAGCGATTATCTTTCGACTTGGCAGACAGATAGAGTGTTTGTTGATCAGGCCTTGTTCGAATTGTATGAGAACGACGATTTAAGAAAAACTCGATTTTTTACGATTAGGAATGGGAACATTGCATTTAAAGGAAACTACAATAATTCTCTTATTGGTTTTGATGGGTTAGCAACTGATGAGCAGTATTTGATTAAAGCGGAAAGTTTAGCTCGGAGTAGCAGTACTGCTGCTGCAATGGAAGTTCTAAATACATTACTCAAAACAAGATGGAATAATAAAGTTCCGTATCCTGTAATAACAGCAATTGACCCAGAAGATGCTCTAAAAAAAATATTAACAGAACGGAGGAAGGAATTATTGTTTCGCAATTTAAGATGGATGGATTTACGCCGATTGAATCTAGATAATCGCTTTAAAATTACGCTTAAGCGTACGATTGGAGGTGAGGCTTATACTTTAGAGCCAGACAGCTACAAATACACACTTCCTTTACCTGATGATATAATCGCCTTTTCTGGCATGCAACAGCCTCCTGGTTGGGAAAAATAAATACTAATGAGTCATTATACAAAGCTATTTTTTTGTGCTCAGAATAAGGTAGCTGAGGGTTTATAGTGAA
>NZ_WJFD01000014.1 GCF_009647655.1 Chitinophaga sp. SYP-B3965
AGCCGCCTAGGGTAAAATCGGTAATTGGGGCTAAGTCGTAACAAGGTAGCCGTATCGGAAGGTGCGGCTGGAATACCTCCTTTTTAGAGCGCATTATACCTGCGCTGTTGTTTCCATCTTTTAATTTTTAAAGACACTTATAAAGTTCTTTCAAACTACTATTTAGATAGTACCCGTTCCAGATCCGTAGCTCAGCCTGGTTAGAGCACTACACTGATAATGTAGGGGTCAGCAGTTCAAATCTGCTCGGGTCTACTAAACTAAATTCTACCAAAAGGGTTGACTTTTATCGCCCAAGACGTAGTTTATCTGGGGGGTTAGCTCAGTTGGCTAGAGCATCTGCCTTGCACGCAGAGGGTCATCGGTTCGACTCCGATATCCTCCACAGAAAGTGAAGATTTCCTTCACACAAAAAGTACCCGTTTCAGATCCGTAGCTCAGCCTGGTTAGAGCACTACACTGATAATGTAGGGGTCAGCAGTTCAAATCTGCTCGGGTCTACCAAGAAGTTCTTTTACAAACAAGTGCACGATTATCATCAAATGGATGATAGATCATAAGGGTTCGACACTCCTGCACTTACAGAATTGACCACATTAACTGAGAGGTTACAATACCATAGTAATTATGGGGTTGGTGGTTAACAAGTTCTTTGACATATTGGGAAATAAAGTTGTAAAACACTGAAAGACGTGTGATACGA
>NZ_WJFD01000015.1 GCF_009647655.1 Chitinophaga sp. SYP-B3965
TAAAGATCTTATGGTGGTTTTGCCGAGGGTGTTCACCTCTTCCCATTCCGAACAGAGAAGTTAAGCCCCTCATGGCCAATGGTACTGCACTATCATGCGGGAGAGTAGGTAGCTGCCATATTTATTAGGAAAAGTCCTCCGTTGTATTACGGAGGACTTTTTTATCCTCTGCTCCCAAAGTTCCCAGGTAAAAATTTTGTTGTCTACATTAAAGATGATATCTTTGCCCTCCGCTCGCAAAAAGGCGGTAAGTTCTTTGTGTGAAAGTCTGAACCAATGCCTAAAAAGCATACTTATATACTACATATAAGTAATTGACACTCAAGAAAATATATCTTTAAAAACTTGAGAAAAAATTTGGAACGAAAGAAAAAAACGCTACCTTTGCACTCCCATCGAAACAGGGTGTAGGAAACGGGGAAAGCGAAACAAGAAAAAGTTCTTCAAAATATAATGAGATGTAGGCGTAAGGCCGAGGGGATCGAATCTCCACCATCTACCAATT
>NZ_WJFD01000002.1 GCF_009647655.1 Chitinophaga sp. SYP-B3965
ATACTATGAAAAGCGCGTAGCAGAGGGAAAGAACAAAATGAGCGTACTCAATATTATCAGGAATAAACTCGTAGACAGGATGTTTGCCGTCATTAAACGACAAACACCCTACTCTGAAAATTTACAGGCAGCTGCCTGATATAAATTTGGAACTATCTTAGAATACACAACGGCGGCTTAATAATAAATCTACCGCCTGTGCCATCATCATTTTATTTCATCAGCATTTTTACAAACTTCAACTTATTCTTAAACGGCGCATACTTCATTGGTACATCCAGCCAGGTGCCTGTTTTCATCACTCCTTTATGATGTGTGAATTCATCAAAGCTGGATCGTCCGTGATAACGGCCCATGCCACTGTAGCCGATACCGCCGAAAGGTAGGTCTGCGTTGGCAAAATGAACTAAGGTGTTGTTGATGCATCCACCGCCAAAGGCCACTTTGTCTATAAACGTTTTTTCTGTGCGGCGGCTCTTTGAGAAAACATAGAGCGATAATGGGTAGGGATTTTTTGCGATCATCTTTATCGCTTCTTCCGTTGTATTGTATGGGATCACGGGCAGAATGGGGCCGAAGATCTCTTCCTTCATTACCGGTGCATCAAATGAAACATCTGTGAGGATAGTGGGCGCGATGTATTTATTTGTTCTATCTGTTTGCCCCCCTGCTACAATTGTTCCTTGTTGCAGATATGTGGAGAGCTGGTCAAATCTTTTTTCATTAATGATGCGGGGATAATCTTTGCTAACTGAAACATCTTCTCCAAAGAAACGGGTGATGGCATCTTTCATTTCTTCGATGAGGGTATTCATCACACTTTGATGCACTAAGATGTAATCCGGCGCAACACAGGTTTGGCCTGCATTCCAACATTTTCCCCAAATGATCCTTTTGGCTGCGGTTTTCAGATCTGCTCCTTTATCTACTACGCAGGGACTTTTTCCACCCAATTCCAATGTTACCGGTGTAAGATGCGGGGCGGCCATTTCGAGGATCTTTTTCCCTACGGGAATACTGCCGGTGAAGAACACATGGTCAAAACGATGTTGCATGACCTCGGGGATCACGGTATGGCCTTCTCCTGTGATAACAGCCACAAATGCGGGATCGAAGGCATCTTTGATGACCTTTTGGATGACAGCTTCCGTTTGGGGAGCCAGTTCAGAGGGCTTCAGGATGGCGCAATTTCCTGCTGCTATGGCCCCTATCAGCGGATCGATGATTAAATTAAAAGGGTAATTCCAGGGGCCGATCAGGAGGATTAATCCTTTGGGCTCGCGGTATATTTTGCTGGCAGACGGATAAAGCATCAGGGGGGAACTTACTCCCTGTGGGCGCATCCATTCCCGCAAATTGGTGAGGGCATTGTCTATTTCATCAAATAACAGCCCTACTTCACTGGAAAATGCCTCGAGCGGATGTTTGCCCAGATCTGCGTGTAAGGCATCCAGGATGGCGGGTTCGTGCTTTTTTAGGGTTGTTTTCAATTTCTTCAGCTGCGCTTTGCGAAAAGCATATGAGCGGGTGGCGCCGGAATCGAAAAAACTGCGCTGGGCTGTAAAAACATCAGAAATAGAGGCCATAACGAGAGAATTATAGGAATGATCTATTACAATTTCGCGAAAATTCCCTGCTTTTTTGCAGTTTGAATATCTTTGTGCGAATCAGTCCGGATTAATAGTATGAGCGCGAGCATCGATTATAACAAATATGAAGCAGTGATAGGCCTGGAGGTACATGCCCAGCTATTGACGCAAAGTAAGCTGTTTAGCAGTGACAGCGCGGCATTTGGCGGTTTGCCCAACACGCATATCAGCCCGGTGACACTTGGCCACCCGGGTACTTTGCCCTTTCTGAACAAGAAAGCGGTGGAACTGGCTGTGCGTCTTGGATTTGCCTGCCATTGCGAGATTGAGCGGGAAAACTTCTTTGCCCGTAAGAATTATTTCTATCCTGATCTTCCGAAAGGTTACCAGATCAGCCAGCATACAGCACCTATCTGCATTGGAGGTTATGTTCCTATTCTTACAGAGGGGGGCAGTCGTAATATTCAACTGAACCGTATCCACCTGGAAGAGGATGCCGGAAAATCTATGCACGACCAGGACCCTCATAACACCATGGTGGATTACAACCGCGCAGGGGTACCCCTGGTGGAGATTGTAACGGAACCAGACCTGCATAACAGTGATGAAGCTTATGCTTACCTGACTGAAATGCGTCGCCTGGTACGCTGGCTGGATGTATGTGATGGGAATATGGAAGAAGGCAGCATGCGCTGTGACGCTAACGTTTCCATCCGGCTGAAAGGTGATACCAGCCTGGGCACCAAGGTGGAAGTGAAGAACATGAACTCTATCCGCAACGTTAAACGTGCTATCGATAATGAGATCAAACGCCAGATAGAACTGGTGGAAGGCGGCGAGCGCATTATACAGGAAACACGCAGTTTTGATGCTTCCAACGGCAGTTCCTTTCCGCTCCGCTCTAAAGAAGAAGCCAACGATTACC
Organism: Chitinophaga sp. SYP-B3965; assembly: GCF_009647655.1. GTDB lineage: Bacteria > Bacteroidota > Bacteroidia > Chitinophagales > Chitinophagaceae > Chitinophaga. The sequence continues at coordinate 2,515 of NZ_WJFD01000002.1, forward strand.
GTTATTTTCCTGAACCGGACCTGGCGCCCTTCCGCATCACGGATGTTTACCTGGATGAGATCCGCTCAGCTTTACCGGAATTACCGGAAGAAATGCTGGCGCGCTATACGCAACAATTGGGATTGCCGGACTATGATGCCCGTGTGATCTGTGATGATAAAGCCACGGCTGTTTATTTTGAAGCATTGATCAATGCTACCCCTCATCACAAGGCTGCGGCCAACTGGATGCTGGGACCTGTTAAATCATGGCTGAATGAACAGAATGCGGGCATGGAGGTTTTCCCACTCACACCTGCATCCCTGGCTGCTCTTATTGGCCTGATAGCAGATGGGAAAGTGAATTTCTCGATCGCTTCCTCCCGTATCCTGCCTGCTATGATAGCAGCGCCAGGTAAAGATCCGCTGGCTATTGCCACTGAACTGAACCTGTTGCAGGACAATGATGCAGGGAACATTCTGCCGGTGATTGAAGAAGTACTGGCAAAATATCCGGGTAAGGTAGCTGAATTTAAGGCCGGCAAGAAAGGCCTGATAGGGCTTTTTGTGGGAGAAGTGATGAAACTGAGCGCAGGAAAGGCAGACCCGAAACTCACTAACGAACTCTTAATGAAACGGTTGAACAGCTAAATAAGCCGTTCATCCAAATTGTCGTGAATGGGAATCAGGCTACTGCAATGGCATTGCTGTCTATTGCTATAAGTTACAAAGCATTAACCCGGAAATGTATTCATTCCCGTTGTACATGCCCAAACCGGCTACATAATTTAACAAAACACTGTGGAGCATCCAATTAATTAACCCTAATTTTGATTCCATCATTATCGAAAAAAGAAAAGCCCATGAAAAAATTAGCCATATGGTGCGCCAGTGCAGCCCTGTTTGCCGGTTGCAATAGTCATCCGGAAAAAGGCGCGTTCAAGATAGACGTTCAATTAGCCAATGCTCCTTTAGAAAAAGTTTACCTGGAAGAAATGGCCCTGCAAGGCCCTAAAATAGTTGACACCAGCGCTGTAAAGGATGCCAGTGGCAAATTTGAGCTGGATGGCATGGTGGCCGAGCAAGGCTTATACCGGATCCGTTTTGAAAATGGAAAATATATTGTGCTGGGGCTTGATGCCGGAGACATGAGTATCCATGGGGATTACAACGAATTGGAAAAGATTGCGGTGAAAGGTTCTGAAGCAACTTCTGAGATCCAGCAATTACTGAGTCACTACAGTGAGAAAGCACAGGTGATGAGTAAAGAGATACAGGCGATGGATAGTCTCCGTATGGCCAAAACGCCCGACAGCCTGCTCACTGCACGACGTAATGCATTTGAACAGGAGGCGAAAAATTTCCGCCAGTTCTTTATGGATGCTGCACAAAAAACAAAACAACCGGTAGCTGCTGTGTTTGCTATGCAACTGGTACGCTTTGATGATATCACTGAATTCCTGGAAAATAAAGGTGCCTTTGAAAGTATCGCGAAACGTTTCCCTGATAATGCTATGGTGAAGGAAATGATGAAGTCTGTGGCAGATGCGGAGAAAGAATCCAAACAAGGTGCCAGCAGCGGACCTGAATCTAAAGTTGGCCAGCAGGCGCCGGACTTTGTATTACCTGATCCTAATGGCAAACAGGTAAGCCTGAGTTCTTTTAAAGGCAAATTTGTGCTGGTTGATTTCTGGGCCAGCTGGTGCGGACCCTGCCGCCAGGAAAATCCAAATGTGGTGAATGCTTTTATGAAATACAAGGATAAGAACTTTACTATACTGGGCGTTTCCCTGGACAAAGCAAAAGCCCCCTGGCTGAAAGCTATTGCTGACGATGGTTTGATGTGGAACCATGTAAGTGACCTGAAGTACTGGGAATCTTCTGTAGTTCCTTTGTATGGTATTACGGGTATCCCTACTAATATACTCGTGGACCCGCAGGGCAAGATCGTTGCGGCTAACCTGAGAGGTAAAGCGCTCGAACAAAAACTAAGTGAAGTATTACAATAAATAAAAAGGAGCATCTTACGATGCTCCTTTTTTATGTTTAATATCCTTTGTTCTGGGCCAGCTGATCATTACGTTGTGTTTCCTGCAATGGTATAGGAAGCACTACATAGTCAGTTCCCGGGTTCTGTATCAGGTGTTGCGGACGTGCCGGAATTGGCCTGCCGGTGCGGAGAAAATCCATCACACCAAAACCTTCAAACGCCAGCTCCATTCTTCTTTCATCGAGGATCAGTGTAATTAGTTGCGCTTGTGTAACCGGCGGAACAATTACGGATGCACCACGTATAGTGCGAATATCCTGTAACTGTGTGAGTGCGCCTGCACTTACAAGCGGATCTAACCTGGCCATGGCTTCTGCTTTGATCAGTTTGATCTCTGCCAGCCGAAGTACCGGTACCCATTGTTCTCTTGGGTTGTTATAATATTTACCGGTATAACTCAATGTACCTGAAGTGCGGATCATTGGTGATACCCTTCGTTTATCAGTAACACTGAAATTAGGGAGTGCAAAATAACCGGCTGTATTAATGGAAATATCACCACGGCCTAATGGGCTATAGTGCTGGCCAATGGCATTATTGGTGTTAGGATTATCTGCACTGTTCATGGCTACGGAGAAGATCCTTTCTACAGTAGCGTTCATGTTGGCGAAGGTCCAGTTATCAATGGGTTCTGTTGCCAGTTTAAATGCGAGCGGTGATGCAATCACTGCATCTGCACTTGTGTTGGCATTTATCCAATCTCCTTTATAGAGATATACTCTTGCCAGCAAACCATCTGCCGCTGCTTTGGTAGCACGTGCGCGGTTAAAGTAAGCATCGTTCCAGTTTGGTGTAAGTGCAGCAGAAGCTTCTGTGAGGTCTTTGATCATCTGATCATACACTTCTTTCACCGTATTCCTTTTTACTTTGTTTGCAGCGCTTAATGCCTGTGCACCATCTTCTGCTGCATCAATGATCAATGGAACACCAACATGACTTGCATCTGCTGAAAAGTTGTAAGGCTGTGCATACAGGTTCACGAGGTAGAAATAACACAGGGCGCGGATAAATTTTGCTTCCGCATAATACTGTGTTGCTTTTGGTGTACCTACTACTGCTTCATTCTTCAGCAATTTTTTCATGAAGAGATTGGCTTCATAAATAGTGCGGTAACCACCGGTCCAGCAGTTGAGCACAACGGTTACATCTCCGGATAATATGTTGAAGGAACCTGTATTACCAAAGAATGCGGATACATTCACATCGTTGCCGCGCTGATCAGCATAGATCAATACACGGCCACCAAAGAATTCTGCATTCTGCAATGCGTTGTACATGCCCAATGCCGCTTTTTCTATCCGGGCAGGATCACTGAAGATCTGCTCAGGATCAATGGCCACATAGGGTGTTTGATCATCCACTTTAGAACAGGCGCTCCCCATCAAAAGGCCCAGTGCGAGTATATATTTATTAACCGTTTTCATAATTGTAATTTTTGATGATTAAAATCCTGCTCTAAGACCAAGTGAAAAAGTACGTGGTAATGGTACACCGCGACTGTCCACACCGAAAGCAATATTTGCCTGGCGGTTGGTATTGATCTCCGGATCCGCACCGGAATAACCGGTAATGATGAAAGCGTTGTTCACGGATGCAAATACCCGTAAAGCCGTCATGTTAAGTTTCGTTTTTACATCCGGGAAAAGGTAGGCCAGCATGATCTCCTGCATGCGCAGGTAATCTGCTGATTCTAACCAGCGTGTAGATGTTTGAGTGGTGATGTTATCCCGCAGGAATAATTTTGGTGTGATGGTATTTGTATTCGTTGGTGTCCAGCGGGTTTTGATCTCTTCAATATTATTCTGGAAGAAGTTAGTCATCAAACCCTGCCTGGTTGCATTGATCACATAGTTGCCACCACTGTATTGCAGTGTAAAACCAAGTTCTATGCCTTTGTAGCTGAAAGTATTTGACCATCCGCCGTACCAGGTTGGATAACCTGTTTTGTTATCCAGGTAAACTGCATCGGCACCGGTGATAGCGGTTACTTTTGCAGATCCGTCCGGAGTGGTCCAACGATCTGCTGTAGCCACACCGGGAGAAGGGTTATACATTTTTACGGTTCCATCTGCAGACAGGAACTGGCCATAACCTGTAGTTGGATTTACACCCGCCCAGCGGATCATATAGAATACACCCAGTGGTTTGCCTATGCTTGCGCGGCTGGCTCCACTGATGATGTCGTTGGGATCTGCGAGTTTTGTAACCCTGTTCTTCAGGATGGTAAAGTTGGTGGAAGTAGTCCAGTTAAAATCTTTCTTTGATATGGGGTTAGCGTTGATGGTTAACTCCAATCCCCTGTTATACATGGAGCCAATGTTTGTAGTTACCGCAGCTCCGGGAACACCTGTTGTACGTAATACAGGTGCGTTGAGGATCAGGTTATCCACGTCATTGTTAAAGTAATCGAAAGTGATATTTAATTTATCTTTCAACAGCGACATGTCAAAACCGATATCCAGTTTCTTGGATGTTTCCCATTGAAGATTGGGGTCTCCGATCTGGGTTACGGACAAACCATTTACATCTGCATAGTTGCCACCACCATAGAGTGTTCTCCATGCATATTCACCCAGCTCTGCATTACCAACACGGCCATAGCTACCCCTGATCTTGAAATCACTGATGACTGCAATATTTTCCTTAAAGAAGGGTTCCTCTGAGATGCGCCATCCTGCAGATACGCCGGGGAAATATCCACGCCTGTTATTGAGACCGAATCCGGAGAAAGCATCTGCGCGGAAAACGCCTTCTATATAATATTTGTTCAAATAGTTATACGCCAGCCTTGCAAAGTAAGAATCAAATGCCTTCGCATTAGCTGTACCTCCGGAGAAAGTATTGGTAGTACCTGCATACAGGCCATCATAGATACTGGTAAAATAACCATCTGCAAGGTTACCCTGCCCGGTGTATAATTCTGTACGTTTCGAGTACTGATATTCTAACCCGGCAGTTAGCATAAATGTATGCGCCTGATTGATGGTATGTGTGTAGGTAGCAAAGTTGGACCAGTTCCACTGGTTGATGCGCAACAGGTTTTCCTGTACAAGTCCGTTAAGTCCAAATCCATTACCAGCCTGATCGGGACCGCTATACTGATCTTCAAAGTTCTGAATAAAATCTGCACCAAAACGGGAGGTGATCTTCAAACCTTTAACGGGAGAAAGTTCTCCATAAATGCTTCCCATGGTGCGATTGGTAATGTTGTCATTCCGGCCCATGTACACTGTTGTAAGCGGATGGAAGAAACGGTTCAGGCGATTGGTGGCTACGGCCACATTATTACCATCTGCCAGATCTCTGTTGGCTGCTGATAAATAATATCCGCCGTATTGACCGGTTGTATTATAGATGGGAACATTGGGCGGTGCATTATAACCTGCAAAAGTGGCCCCTGCCAGCAAACCGTCTGACAGCACCCCATTATTAACACCTTTGGAAGCATAGAGGCTTACTCCTACTTTCAACCATGTTTTAGGTGTAACATCCAGGTTGATACGAACAGAACCGCGGCGCAGCCTGTTTGTGATCACAATACCTTTCATATCCGCATAATCAAAGGCGCCATAATACTGCGCTTTATCATTACCACCGGATACGGATACACCGTGGTTCTGAGAAAATCCGGTTTGAAAAACTTCTTTCAACCAATCTGTACGATCTGGTTTTCCATCATTGTTAAGATCGATGTCCACAGCAATGGGTGTTGTATTTAAATTCGCCGCTTTCTCATTTTGAATGGTAGTGAAATCTTCTCCATTCAGGAGTTTAGGCAGCCGTGCGGCTTTAGCCCAGTTAAAGTCTCCGTTGTAGGAAACTGCCACCGTACCTTTCTTTCCCCGTTTGGTAGTGATAACGATCACGCCATTAGCTGCGCGTGAACCGTACAATGCTGCAGAGGCAGCATCTTTCAATACCGTGATGGATTCGATATCATTCGGGTTGATATCTGCCAGCGGATTAAAGCGTGTTCCGTTACCACTGTTAAACACGTTCAGATTGGTACCGGTAATTAAAGGAATGCCATCCAGCACGATCAACGGAGAAGTTGCATTACTGATGGAGTTCACACCACGGATGCGGATGGAAACAGCATCACCTACAACACCGGAAGTAACGTTCACGTTCACTCCCGCAGCCAGACCATCCAGTGCCTGGTCAAAACTTTGAACAGGTTTGTCATTGATCTTGTCTCCGCCGATATTAACGGAAGAAGCTGTGGCATCTTTTCGTTTGATGTCTACATAACCTGTTACAATTACTTCCTGCAGGGTTTTATCGTCCGTAGTTAACTGAACGTTCCTGCTGGCGCCGGCCGGCGCCTGTAATTCTACATTGCCATAACCAATGAACGAGTATACCAGTACATCGGTGGGTTGGGATATTTCTATCCGGTATTCACCATTTGGATTGGTAATGGTTCCTTTGGAAGTGCCTTTGATGGAAACGGTTACACCCGGCAGCGGGGAACCATCTTTTGAATCGGTTACTCTCCCGGTAATAATACGGGACTGGGCCAGGACCTGGCCAAAAAGCATAACCGAAAAGAAAATGAGGAGTATCATTCTTTTCATATCGATTAGATTTTGGTGTGCTAACTTATCTTGCTGATAGTAATAGCCAATCGTCGTTGAACGGGGGTTATTTTAGTTAATGCCTCGCTTGAAGGGATAAATAGCTGGGGTAAATTCTTTTTCCTTGCTTAGTGGGTCGTTAGGTTCTATAATAGTAATTTACGAAACATTTATCAAAAAGCTATCTTGATCAGTGAAAACAACATGAGTTAAATAAATAATATTTGATATATCGCGTTATTTATCTATCTGTGAATCTATATTTTTATCATGTTTGCTCATTTTGTCATTAACAGAAAAAGCTGATCTCTTGAAGATCAGCTTTTTCTATATATTTTAACCTAGATAAGATTAATTGTATTCGGGATGCTGGGAGATATTTTCATTTGCCTGCGTTTCTCTCAGCGGAATAGGCAGGTAATATGCTTTATCTGCCGCCGTTAGTTTTATGGCAGTGGGTGCCTGAATTACATCTTCCGGCAGGCGGGTAATATCCAGGTTCTTTCTGCGAAGGTCTAAATAACGATGACCTTCAAAAGCAAGTTCTTTAAATCTCTCCGGCAGGATGGCGTTCATCAGGGCAGTGACATCTGCAAAGACTTCTGGTGTATAACCATTGATGCGTTGTGCGCGTAGCGCATTCAAATCCGCAGATCCGGGATTCAATCCTGCTGCGCCTTTAGCGGCATATGCCTCTGCACGGATCAGGTACATTTCAGCTACCCGGAAAAGTTTAATATCTGCGAGGTTGGCTAATGCGGGCTGCCCTCCCAGGTATTTCACTACTGCCCATCTTCCCGGTGAAAGCTCTTTCATGTATGCATTGAAACGTACATCTTGTGTAGGGTTCATTGTATTCCTCAGCTTTGCGGAAGGTGCAAATAATATTTTATCTGAACCATCGCGGTAAAAGTCTCCGAACTTAGCATCCTGTGCTTCGCGTTTTAATTCCCACACTACTTCTGCATTATTTTTATCCTGCCAGATGTCCGGGAACTGTGCTATGGTTGCAAGCGGCATGGCATTGATCACTTCACCCGCATAAGTGATAGCTGCATCCCAATCTTTTTGCCATAAAGCCGCTCTCGCCTGGATAGCGGACACTGCCTGTTTGGTGATGCGGCTGTGGTTTGTAAAGGTAGCAGGGATCAGATCTTTTGCCTGCAACAGGTCTGTGTTTATCTGATCAAATACTTTACCTACTGTTTCCCGCGAAGGTTTTCCTATCTCCGCTGTTTTCATCAATGGTACACCGGGAGAGGCTGGTTCATAATCTACTGCGTATAACCGTAACAGTTCAAAGTGACAATAAGCACGTAAGGCTAACAGTTCTCCTTTGTATTGTTTTTTTATTTGTTCTTCCTGTGGTGTGGCAAACACGTTATCAATTACATCCAGGATGCGGTTTGCACGATCCAGTACCTGGTAAAAACTCTGCCAGGGTGCAATGGCTTCAGGATTCACTGGGTCCTGCCGCCAGCTGTACATCAATGTGCCACGGTTTGTATTGTTCTCCGTTGGCCACATAGCTTCATCGGAGAGCAATGTATTGGTGCTGATGGTATAAGTGGACAAGCCTGCATAAACCCCCAGCACGCCGGCATTCACATCGTCCACGGACTGGAAGGCGAGTGTTTGATCAATGATCTCTGTGGGTTTTACATCGAGGTCTGCAAGGCAGGATGATGCAAATACCAGGAAGAGGATCGGCCACTGTTTGCTTAATGTTTTCATCTCTTAAAATTGTATACTCACACCTGCTGTAATAGTACGTGCAGCAGGATATTCAAAATAGGCGGTACTGTTATTATCTTCCGGATCAAAACCTCCCCAGCTGGTGAACGTATATAAGTTCTGGCCCTGTACATAGATCATGGCACTGCGCAGCAGTTGTGTGTGTTTCAACAGATCTGCCGGTAAACGGTAAGCGAGCTGCACATTCCTTAACCGCACGTAGGAAGCATCCTGTATATCCCGGGAAGTGAAATTACGGACTTCTGAAACCTGCGGCTGATCTGTAATATCACCAGCTTTACGCCAGCGGCTCAACCATTTACTGGATTGATTGCTAAATATAAACTGGGGATTGAGCGTATAATATTCTTCTGAATTATACCGCCAAAGGTCCTGCGCAAAAGAGAAAAATACTTCCGCCGAGAAATTTTTCCAGGTGAGCCTACTGGTGATACCTCCTGTGTAAAGCGGATCTATTGTTCCGAATGTTGCCACGCTTTGCGATACCACATTATAACTGGTGGTGAGTGATCCATCCCTGTTATAATATCGTGCTTTTCCTGTTTGCGGATCTACGCCTCCCCACTTCACGATATAGTGTGTATTAACTGGCAGGCCTACACGAATGATGCTGGCACCCTGTGTAAATTCATTTACGCCGCCAAGACTTATTACCCTGTTCTGATTGTAAGCCACATTAAATCCTGCTGACCAGGTGAGGTTTTCATTCCTGATGATATCTCCGCTCAGGTCTACTTCTATACCCCGGTTGCGTATCACACCTGCATTGATCTTTTGGCTATTGAACCCACTGGTTTGGGAAAGTTGTTTATCAACAAAAACGCCTTCTGTGCGTTTGTTGTACCAGTCTGCTATCAGGCGGATCCTGTTATCCAGCAACGCAATGTCTACCCCAGCATTAAAGGTTTTTGAGTACTCCCAGTTATAATCTTCATTTCCTACTGCGCTGGGTATAATTGCGGGCGAGCCATCATAACGGCTGCCGCCATAACCAGCAGTATAAGCAAAATTATTGGCGAAAGGAGAGGCGGATGTACCATAACTGCTGCGAAGCCGCAGAGTGTTGATCCATTCGTGTGATGCGAGGAATGATTCCTTTTTCAGATCATACCCCGCTCCGATGGAATAGAAATTGTGCCAGCGGTTATTTTCCGGTACGGTGGAAGATCCATCTCTGCGGAATGTAACGTTCAATGAGTACTTGTCTTTAAAGAGATACCTGGCCAATGCGATCCAGGAAGCTAATGCGGTGCCCGTTCTTCCACCTTCTACTTTAGGAATAAAACCATTCAATGCAGAACCGGGTGTTATACTGGAAATAGTTCCTGCCAGGCCCGGTGTGATACCATAACCCGTGAGCTGCATGCTGGAATATTTCGTTCTGTTAAATTCATAAAATCCGGCTACCGTGAGTTGGTGTACATCGTGCAACGTTCTGGAATAAGTTAATCCGCTCACGGCAGTGAACTGGAAATAACGGGCCATTCCTTCTGCATGCATTCCCTGCCTTCCGGGAATACTGGATTGTCCGCCGCTGTATGTACCTGGTTTGATGGTACGTACCTCTACATTTTCCCTGTAATCAAAACCAAGATTGGTGCTGGCATAGAGGTAATCTGTAAAATTATATTTCAGCGCAGTATTCAGTGTTCCTTTTAACTGATTGACATTATAAGTGGAATTCTGTGATCTTTCCAAAGCATCCGATCCTTCCCTTGTATCATAAGTGCCGCCGAAACGAGCTTTATTACCTGAATGTACCAGCTGGCCATTTACGTAAGGCTGCTCATAGGGCAGCCCATAATATACTGAGGCCATAGGATTGATGACAGCAGGACCATTCTCGCTTTCTATGAGTTTATTATTTGTATAACCGATAGCAGTATTGATGGCTGCTGAAAAACGTTTGGAAGTAACATCCAGGTTGGTGCGGAAACTGTAACGCTCTATACCGGAGCGAAGAGCAATCCCTTCCTGTTTGTAATAATTTGCAGCTGAATAAAAGCGGATGTTTTCTGTTCCGCCGGATGCACTCAATTCATATTCATGAAAAGGAGCTGACTCGCGCAGAAAATAATCTTTCCAGTTGGTGTGGATATTGCCAAGGCTGTCCAGGATCCCGGCGTAACGTTGTTTTTCTGCTGGTGGTAAAGCTGCGTTGGCAGGATTCAATGCAGAAAATATCCAGCCCGGGCCAATGGGCCTTCCTGTTTCCAGCCCCACTTCTTCTTCAAATTGCAGCCGCTCTTCAGTATTCATTACATTAAAACTGGAGCGTGTGGGTTGGGAGATGCCATGCTGGGTATTAAAACTAAGGGACAAAGCGCCTGCCTTCCCTCTTTTAGTAGTGATCAGTATTACACCATTTGCACCCCGGGAGCCATACAATGCAGTAGCATTGGCATCTTTCAGGATACTAACGGATTCAAAATCGCCGGGGTTCATGGTCATGAAAACGCCGCTTTCCACGGCAATTCCATCAATAACATATAAGGGAGCAATGGAACCAGAAATGGTGGCCTGCCCCCTGATCACAACTTTTGCAGGTGCTCCGGGCTGGCCGCTGCCTGATGCAACATACAGACCAGGTGCCCGGCCTTGCAGCATCTGGTCAAAAGAAGCCATGGGAATTTTATTGAGCTTGCTTCCCTGGATAGTAGATACAGCTCCTGTGTATTCTTTTCTTGTGGCGGTGTTGTACCCGGTGATCACCACTTCTTCCAGGATCTTTTTTAATGTTGTGTCGGTCTGTTGTGAAACGCCGGGAATGCTCATAGCTACTGCCAGCCATAAGAGTAGCGCTTGTTTCATGTGATTTGCTTTATGCCTCGTTTCCAGTAATAATAATGATATATCTAACCCCCAAGCGTACAAGATACTGATTTTCAGTAGATAGAGTACTACATGAAGATGTTATGTTTTTGAGGCATAAAAAAAACGTCCCGCTAGCGGGACGTTTTCCTGTATTTTTTCACTAAAAATTAATCTGTTACCAGCCCTGATTCTGTGGTTTCATGTTGGGATTGATGGTTACATCGTTTGTAGGGAGGCCCCATACAAATTTGTCTGCATCTGCCGCAATAGTCAGCCCCTGGTATGCAGGGCCTTGTGTGATCGTATTGATGTTCTGTGGTTCTCTTCTGGTGAAGCCCTGATGCCAGCGTTTCAGATCGTCCAGACGGAATCCTTCGAAAGCTAATTCGCGGAAGCGTTCATCTTTAACTGCCTGGAACAGCGGAACACCGGTTAAACCAACGAGAGCGGTTAAACCTCTTGCAACGCGCAATTCATTCAGCCTGGTTAAAGCTGCTGCTTCTGTAGCAGCACCTGCCCTTGCTCCTGCTTCCGCAGAGATGAGATACATTTCTGCTATACGAAAAAGTTTAGGAGCATGCTGATAGTTAGTACTAGCGGCAGTAAACAGTGCAGGATTACCCTGGTATTTATTCACCAGAACAATGCCAGGATAATCAGTACCCTGAATGGTCAGGGTCTTAGCAGAAAAATATGCTGCTTTTCTGAAGTCTGTATTATCAAAGAAATCCACTACCCATTTGGACGGAATGAAATCCGGTGTGAATTTCCCGGTTTGTGCAACGAGGCCTAAGTAAATGATATTTGTATTAGCCAGTTCACTTGGTTTAGCTGTGAGGCTTTGATAGATGGTTTCTTTTGGCGCATCATCTTTCCAGTAAGCCAGCAGTTCAGCCTGGTTATTGATCAGTGGATACGTTCCTGCGGTGATCACTTCTTCCGCAGCGGCTTTTGCACCTGCCCAATCCTGCATGTCCAGTTTAACTCTTGCTTCAAGGGCTGCTACTACATGTTTAGTGAAACGTGTAGAGCCTTGTTTACCGGGAACTGCAGTCAGCAGTGTTTTTGCTTCTGTGATATCGAGCAATATCTGATCGTACACCTGTTTAACGGTTGCCCTGGCCGGTTTGGCAGCTACATCATATACCAGTACTAATGGTACACCAAGATCTGTTGCGGCTGTTGCAGGCTCGTAAGATTTTGCCCAACGCACTATCAAACGATGGTAGTAATAAGCCCTTGCCAGGTAAGCATCACCTTTATACTTATTCAGGTCCGTTGTTTCTGTTCCTGCTTTAGGTGTAATGGTTTTGAATCCTTCTATAGCTATGTTAGCATTATTGATGCCGCTATAATAACCACTCCATACATCACGGATGGTATAGTCGTCAGACAAAAACCCATCCCAGCGATGGGGGTTACCATTTCTGTTACCGTAATCCAGGGAAGCGTTGAGCTGATCTCCCTGTATATCTGTTGAGAACTGATAGATACCATACACTCTCCCTCTTAACTGGGAGTAAAGACCATTATTCCATGTCTTTGCATCCGTTACTGTTTTAAATGACTGTGACAGCTCAATGGAAGTGTAAGGTAAACGTTCCAGTTTATCACTGCAGGAAGTAAAAACACCTGCTAGCAGTAAACCAGTTATTGCTTTTATATTAATTTTTTTCATGCCTGTTTAATTTAAATACTGAATTAAGAACCAACATTAAAATTGCAAATTCAACCCGACAGCGGTTTGTTTGGTATTCGGGTTCACACCTAAGGTCAGGTTGGCATCAACTTCCGGATCAGGCCCTGTGTATTTGGTGAATGTAAGCAGGTTACGACCGGTCACATACAGTGTAGCTGCTTTGAAGAATTTAGTTCTTCTCAACAGTGGTGACTGGAAGTTATAACCGAGTGTGATATTCTTCATCCGCAGGAAAGAAGCATCTTCGATCAAACGGGAATCAAACTGTGTGAATTGAACACCATACCTGGGGAAGCGTGCCACATCACCTGCTTGTTTCCAATAGTCAAGGATCACTTTCGATTGGTTAAAACCAGCAAACTGGTTAGGGTTCTCGAAGAAGTACCTGTCGTTGTTGATCAGGTATTTTCCTTTGGAGAAACTGAAGTCAACATCTAAATAAAGACCTTTGTATCCTGCAGCCAAACCAAAGCCACCATTAAACGGCGGTTCACGTCTGATGCCGGTGCTTTGCTGAAGATCTGGTGTAAAAGCGCTGGTTACTTTTTTAGGATCCTTTTGCGTATTGGTAATGTTAGCCGGATCTGGCAGGTACCATTCAGGAAGCCCGGTATCTTTATTTACCTGTGCAAATATTGGATAAACGAAAGATACTGGCTGGCCAATAGCCCAGCTTACACCGGTATTAGGGGTGATCCAGTATTTATTGCCCTGGAATAATTCTGTTACTTCGTTCTTGTTATAGAAGAAGTTGAAGCGTGGTGTTATATAGGCAGTTTTAGTTCTGTAAAGATCCGCACCTACTGTTAACTCAATACCCGTATTTTTCAGGGAACCAACGTTATCCGTTATGTTCGGGAAACCGGAAGTATAAGGATAGGGTACAGAAACCAGCATGTTCCCTGTTTTCTTATTGTAGAATTCTGTTTCAATATCCACTTTGTCGAACAGGCGGAAGCTAAGACCTACAGTTGTCATCTTCTGGCTTTCCCATGAGAGGTTTGGATTACCGGCTGTGCTAACTCCCCATCCTGTAGCATTTTCGTAAGTATTAGTACCCACCAGTGCAAGGCTGAGATAGTTACCGATAGCAGAGTTACCACTGGTACCATAACTTGCTCTTACGGTCAGGTCTTTTAACCAGCTAACATCCCTTAAGAAATCTTCCCTGCTGGCTTTCCACATAGCACCTACTGACCAGAATGTTGCTGTGCGGTTATTTCTACCAAAACGGGAAGATTCATCCGAGCGGAGTGACAGATCTACAAAATATTTATCATTGTAACCATATTCCAGGCGTCCGAAATAAGAGAGATATGCATACTCCGTTTGTGTAGAGGTAACAGCTCTGCCTGCAGGACCATTTGAGATCAGGATCAGCCTGTCATCTGTTTGGCCTGTAGAAGAACCGGAGAAATCTGAGTAAACGTAATCAATGTACTCCTGACCAATCATTGCTGTGATACGGTGGAGATCATTAACGCTGAATTTATATTCAGCGGTGTTGGTGATGGTCCTTGTTGCTGCGCGTGAAAAGAATTCACTGGCGTTACCATTGTTTGGTGAAACAACGTAAGAAGGCATTTGTGTACCTGTAGTTCTGTATTCAGAAAATTCCAGGCCAGCCTGTGATCTTATGGACAGGTTCTGGATAGGTGTAACCTCTACATAACCGGAAAGGTTTAACTGCACGTTATTGTTGGTAGCACGGATCTTATCAGCCAGGTATTTTGGACTGTATCTGCCCCAACCAGGGATCAGGTCAGGATACTCTACACCGTTTGCATCTCTTGGAGAATAGAACGGCGGTGCCAGCAATGCCAGACCTCTGTTGGTATTGTTGGTACCATAAGGGTTTAACTGCCGCTTGTCATATCCGCCAGAGAGATTAACGCCCATTTTCAACCAGTTGTTGGCAACTGTATGCACATTAGAACGCATGGTATACCTGTCGTATGCAGATCTGTAAGCCAAACCATCCTGGTGGAAATATCCACCGGAAACATAGTAAGAAGTTTTACCACCACCACCGGAAACAGAAAGGTCTCCCTGGTAAGTAGGCACGTCCGTTTTATAATACTCGTTATACCACTTGGTATCATTCGGGAAGTTCTTGAGTAAAGTATCCGCAGATCCGCGCGTTCTTTGGCCGGTTGCTACCCAGAAATCAGTCAGTTCTTTTGAGCTCATGAAATTCTCAAAGTAGTCTGTACTCATCAGGTTGGAAACACCGTACTGCGTTTTCAGGGATACTGTTGCATCCTGACCGATCTTTCCTTTTTTGGTAGTGATCTGGATCACACCATTCGCTGCACGCGCACCGTAGATGGAAGTGGCAGATGCATCTTTTAAAACGGAAACTGTTTCAAAATCCTCAGGGTTTAATGTGAGCACGGTATTAGGATCGATAGGTGACCCATCTAATATGATCAATGGTGTAGAACTGGCTCCTAAAGAACCTACACCGCGTATACGGAGAGAAGATGTCTGAGAAGGTTCACCGGAAGAAGTAAAGATCTGCAAACCGGCTACTTTACCCTGCAATGCATCAAATGCATTTGCTGTGGGCCTGTCCTGCACTCTTACACCAGAAACCTGTGTAACAGAACCTACTACAGTACCGGCTCTTCTTCCTGAACCATACCCTACGATCACGACTTCATCTATAGCAGAGCTGGAAGGTGAAAGTGTTACGGAATAAGTACTGGCGGAACCGATGGCGATCTCTTTACTGGTCATACCGATCAGAGAAAATACCAGGAATTTTGCATTAGGGGAAACAGCGATAGAAAAATTTCCTGTTCCATCAGTAACGGTACCTGTTGTAGTTCCTTTTATTTGTATGGTAGCGCCAGGAATGGCTTCCCCGCTGTCATCCGTCACTTTACCGGTGACAGTTTTTGTCTGGGCCAACAGATGTCCTGTAAAAAACAGAACTGCGGCTAACATGAGTAATAATTTTCTCATTGAGTTCTTAGATTTTGATGATGAAGAAAAGGTTAGGGCTATCTTACATAAGGTAAAGGGGTGCGTTATTACAACGCACACGAATAACTTCCCATTATAGTGGTTATGCGCTCTGTATCGTCTAATGTATAGATAGCGGGGTGGTAGAAAAAAGCAGGTACAGTGCTTTCTTCATAAGTCGTCGATTTAAATTTTAGCTTTTGTTTGTTGGTTTAGCGATTTAGAAATGCGTCAGTGTTGTCGATGGTTATTTCTTCCTGATCTGTCTGTTGTTTTCCGTTGAATGGTGCGTTGGCGGAAGAGCACTGTAGGAAAAGCTGTAAGCAGACAGACTCTGAAGAGTTGGGTACTGTTCATAAGTCGTCGATTTAGATTTTAGGTTTAGTTTACTGATCTCGAAATAGCATAAGCAAAATACAATTTAACATTTCGTTAATGGTAACACGAAAGTGCTATAATTAAACCTAGAATACTTTGATTATCAAATTGTTGATATACTTAATTTGTAACTAACTACGTCCATGCAGATAGTGAGGAATATGGAAATTTGTGCGCTTAAAATTTCATGAAAAGAAAAAGAGTTTCGCTGCGGTTTTGAGACGGTTGGTACAGACTATTCGTGTTACGGCAACTAATCATGTAAACAAAAAAAGCGGCCGCCTCTTATGAAGAGACGGCCGCTGTTATTTTAGAAAGAATTCAGTGTTTATTTAGCCCACCAAACTTTCGTGTCGATCTTTACCACGCCAGGGAAATTACCATTCCTGGTTACTTCAGCCTGAGGATAAATGAAACGTGCAGGGAAGTTATCGTTACCTAATTTAGAAGCCTGAGACTTAATTAAGGCAGGAACTCCCGTACGGCGTTGTTCACACCATGCTTCGAAGCCCTGGGAACCGCACAATGAAAACCATTTCTGTGTGATGATAGCAGTAACCTGCGTATTCACATCACCAACGGGGTATTTTGAAGCCGTGGCAGCTGGATCATCGATATAAGCCTGTGCCTGTGCAGGTGTGAGAACAAGTGTAGCAAAGTTTGCTTTGATACCTGATTCAAACAATGTTTTAGCATTTCCTGTTCCCCAGCCTCTTGCAGCTGCTTCTGACTGAAGGTAAAAACTTTCAGCAGCAGAGATCAGCCTGCCGGGAGCAGTAGCGCTCAGCACCTTCGTAGAAGGACGAGATACCGACTTGGTACTTGGGCTATCAATAAAAGAACCCTGTGGAGTTCCAACGAATTGGCCACCTATCAATGCAAAGAAACTGCTGATGCGGGGGTCATTATTCGCTTTCATTCTATCCATGATAGTAGAGCTGGCTACCTGGTTAGGTGTATTTAAAAATACACGCTCAGCGTACAAGGGGTTTTGGTTACCACCTGTTGTAGTCCACTTCATTTCAACATCCTTAGCCAGGAATGCAGGCGCCGGTGTTTCAGCATACAATGCCTGGATACCAGCTTGTGCTTTTGCGGAGTTTACTGTAGTCAAACGTAATAAAACGCGCAATTTGAGTGTGTTGGCAAATTGCAGCCATGTAGTCATATCGCCACCAGCCAGCAGATCGTCAACACCAGGTTTGTAAGGGTTAGCTGGTGTAACGTCAATCAAACCTTTGGCCCTGTCTATAAATACCAGGATACTATCGTACACTTCTGCCTGCGCATCATAATGAGGACTGCGGTTGTCTCTTCCTTTCAGCGCTTCTTTTAATGGAATATCACCAAAAGCATCTGTGAGCATCTGGAAGGAATATGCGCGCATTAACCATGCGATTGCTGCATACTGCTGGAATTTAGGCAGGTGCTGATTTACGATCAGGGAGTCTGTATCTGCAATTGCATTTGAATACAAAACAGACCATGATCTGTCAAAATCACTTGGTCCTGTTGTGTATTGGTCAAGACCACGGAACTGGCTGTTATTTAAATTCTGCGTCCAGTACTGGCTGTAAAAGTTTCCAAAATTCTGATATGGATAACTTACGGCGTGCGCCACTGCCCCTTGTACTGAAGGCAGGATCTGTGCAGGATTAGCAAAGGTTGTAGCATTGGGATTCTGGTTCACATCCAGGAACTTTTTACATCCTGCGAATGCCACTGCCGTTAAGGCTACTGCAGTCAGAAATATTTTAGTTTTTGTTAGTTTCATAAATTTCTCTTTTTCAGCTTAAGGATTAAAAAGTCACTTTCAGATTCACACCAAAGTTCCGGAGGGAAGGCTGTGCAGTGAAATCCAAACCTTGTTCATTACCTGCTCCACCAGAGTTCATTTCCGGATCAGCATAAGTGTTTTCCTTAGGTGTACGGATCCAAAGGTTATTACCAAAGAAACCTACAGAAAGATCACCAAATGGTGTTCTGTTCAGCAACTCTCTTGGGAATTTGTAAGAGATACTGGCTTCGCGCAATTTAATGTAAGAAGCATCGTACAGGTGTACAGCATCCGGAACACTTGCCTGGCTGGAATAGAAATCATACCAGTTAGTAACCAGGGTTTTATTTTCTACGTATTGACCACTAACCGGATCCGTATATACAGTATTAGGTTCTACTATATAATTACGTCCGTTCTTTGCTGTAAGCGGAGACGTACCCACAAAACTCATGATATCACTTGTACGGGAGTAGAACTGACCACCTTGTTTTGTATCAAACAGTACGCTTAAGCTGAGGCCTTTGTAACTGAGGCTGGTACCCCATGAAGCCTGGAACCTTGGAAGGTAAGAACCCAGGTACACGGCATTCTCAGTTTGTTCCGGAATACCTGAATCTGCGTTTACTACCATTCTTCCTTGTGGATCACGCAGGATATCCCGTGTGTAGAAAGTACCATATGGCTTGCCCACTGCAGCAACAATGCTCATGCCGCCGAGACCACCAATAATTACCTGGTCTACACCTGGTAACAGGGATACCACTTCATTCTTGTTCTTTGTGTAAGTACCAAATACTTCCCAGGTAAATCCAGATGATGTGCGCACTGGTGTAGCACGAACTGACAGCTCAACACCCTTGTTCTCTACAACACCTGTATTCATTACTTCATTCGTGAAACCAGTGGCAGGAGAGATAGGAGCAGCGAGGATCTGATTTTTGGATTTATTCTGATAATAAGAGAAGTCTATATAGATCCTGTTATCGAAGAAACCGAGTTCTGTACCTACTTCAAACGCATCCGTTCTTTCAGGTTGCAGATTTGGATTACCAATGGTATTACCTACGGTAAGGCCGGGGATACTACCAAAGGGGAATTGGGTATTGGCAAAATTACCTACGATAGCTGTTTTAACATAGTAGTTAAGCAACAGGTACGGATCGGCATCATTACCTACAGAAGCCCAGCTGGCGCGGAGTTTACCATAGTTCAACACTTCGCTGATCCTGGTATCTTTCGTTAATTCCGTGAAAACGAATGAAGCGTTCACACTTGGATAGAAGAAAGATCTGCTGGATGCAGGCAAAGTAGAAGACCAGTCGTTACGTGCAGTTGCACCGAGGAACAACATGCTCTTGTAAGAAAGATTGAGTTCTCCATATAAACCAATTAAGCGACGCATCGCATATGTGTTTTCAGATAACGGAGGACCACTACTGTTTGCGAGGTTGTACCATCCCGGGATGATCAGACCAGCTGTATTGGTAGTTGCATCAAGCGTTGTAACTACACGCTGACGGATGTTGTTACCCACCAGGAGGCTGGCGGTGAAATCATTGCTGAATTTCTTTTCTGCAGTTATCATCAGGTCATGAGTGATATCACTCACGTTAATGGTGTTCTCTGCATATTGACCAACCGCATTCTTATCAGGATAAATACTTAGATCTGCTGGTTTAAAAGTAAACTTAGGTTGTGATGAACGGCGCCTGTCCGCATATACATCCGCACCCAGTCTTTCTACAACTGATAACCAGGTATTAGGTTTATAACTAACGGTGAAGTTACCGGTAACGCGATCTACGTTATTAATGTTCTTATAGTTTTTCATTACCCAATAAGGCTGATCTGTATAAGCACCGTAATATCCGTAAACAGGGTTACCATCTGCATCCTGCAGTACATCACCATAACTGTAGTAGGGATTTTTAAGATCATCCATATCCTGTAAAGGAATGTCGCGGGGTGTCTGCAATACGTTATCGTATACAGATCCGTTACCCTGACCACCCTGTACCATGTTACTATTGATCTTGGTGTAGTTGATACCGATGGAAGTAGAGAACTTGTTGCTCAATTCTGTGCTACCATTAAAACGAACACTGTACTTATTGTACCTGTCCAGGTTGCTGGGCATTACACCATTTGAATTGAGTGCACCGAGGGAAAGATAATAAGTAGACTTGTCGTTACCACCGGAAAGCGATACGTTATTGTTCCAGGCTTTTCCAAGCTCAAAGAATTTCTTAACGTTGTCTGGTTGTGCTACCCATGGTTTGGACAATCTTTTTCCGTCAATTTCCTGACCCCATTCTTTCAGGGAGCCATCAAACTTTGGTCCCCAGCTGAAGTTCTCCTGCGGATCGATGTAGTAGCCGCTAGGGTCAGAAGGATCAGGATACCCTTGTCCGAATTCATTTTGGAAATCAGGGAGTTTTAATACGTTGGATAACGTTAAAGCAGAAGTGTAAGTAACTTCCTGTTTTCTTGCGGCACCACCTTTTTTACCGGTTTTGGTTGTAATGATCAAAGCTCCGTTTGATGCGCGTGATCCATAAAGCGCAGCGGCAGCAGGTCCTTTCAGTACAGAGATAGATTCAATATCATCAGGGTTGATATCATTACCACGGTTACCGTAGTCAATAGCAGAGCGGCTGTCGCCGCCTCCGATCACACTGGAGTTATCGATAGGTACACCATCTACAACGAGGAGTGCCTGGTTATTACCTGCGATGGAAGAACCACCACGTAATACGATGCGGGAAGAAGAACCCGGGGCAGAGGCAGTGCTGGTAATGTTCACACCAGCTACTTTACCGGAGAGACCATTCAGGGCACTTGTACTTTGGCCTTTTGTAATTTCGTCGCCTTTAACGGTAGGGGCTGAATAACCGAGGGAACGTTTATCCCTGCGGATAGCGTTTGCAGTTACAACAGTTTCTGTCAGTGTTCTTACATCCTGACTTAACACAACGTCCACTTGCGTGCCGTTGATCTTTGCTTCGGTATCTTTCATACCGATGAACTTAACGACGAGTGTAGTTACCCCGTCTGGTACGTTAAGGGAATAAACACCCTCCGCATTAGTTACAGTTCCAACATTTGTTCCTTTAGCTAAAATGGTAGCGCCAATAATGGGCGTACCGTCTTCGGCAGCCGTAACCTTTCCTTTAACGGTTCGACTCTGCGCCAAGACCTGACCTGATAGGGATATCAGGATCAGGAAAAGTGCGGTTAGACCTTTCCTCATAAGCATAATTTAGTTGTTTAACGAAATTTTAACACTCAAATATAAATTACTTAACGGTTTTTTAACGCAATGAGTTTGTAATTTTTTTGGAGGAGCCATAGATTTTTTTTTAAGTAATGAATAGATAACTAGATAAGTTCTTTATATAGGAATTGCGCCTGCTTCCAGAGCCGGGGAGGCTTTGGGGGTTTTCTAAAAAAGAAAAAGCAGGCGACAAGATTATCACCCGCTTATCATCAACCAAAATCTAAATCGAGATTCTTTATGATATTTTTATTGCCGATCCAGGGAACGGCTGTATGACTTTTTTTGGCTGTATTGCTTAACAGCAAAGGGTTTACGGGCATGTCCATTTGGGTTACACGGCCGCAGGGTGATATAGCATTAAATGCACATATCATGTGAATTGATAATGTCTTTTTCATAAGCGTCAGATCTTGGTCATCTCAATCTAGTTTTTTTTAAGATTGAAAAGTATTGACACTTATTTTAGCATTACCCGGTCACGATAAGTTTAAAGGGAATGTTTTCAAGAGATTCATCAGAACATTGTACAGGTCATCGTTCCGATAGTTGTATCGGAACTCGCATTCTTTGAGGTGCAGATAAGCTGTGTTGCGGTTCAGGCCCTTGAATTTGGCCAACCGGTGTTTGGTGAGCCCCCAGAAACCATCTACATCATCCAGCAAAGCCTTTCCGGCATCCGCGTCATGATGCCCGTTCCCTAAGTGATACAAGCGGTACTGGCCAAGATCAACCACTCCCTGGAACCGGCGGATGCGTTCTGTGCTGCCAACGGTTTCCAATACACTACGTCCACGGGCAATTGCCTGGATCATAGAGCGGCTTACATCCGGGAGGATCTCTGTAAAGACTTTGTTTTCCTGCTTGTAAATACCAAAGATGACGGGCTTGATAATACGGTCTACGTCTGTTTTAACAGCAACAGCCGTATCATGGGCGTCTGTGTGAGAGTGACTCCTTTGCAGCCATGTAGCTGCATTGGGCGTAGATTCAGGCTGCAGAGACTCGCAATATTTTACGATCTGCAATCTGATCTTCTTCAGGTAACTATTGATAGTTACTCTGCTAACCCCGCTGATATTTGCTATCTGCGTGGCGGTTAAGTCTTCGGAGAATAACTTAAGTATCTCCTTAAACTTGCGCTCGGACAAGTGAGCGCCTTTTAGGAACTTATTTTTCATTGGACTAAGAGGTTAGAATGGCATTATAAACCTCTCACTTTTTCTTCTGTATATATAATGCTTTATTATAAGCGGCGATTAGCAGATGATGAACGTACCCCACTAGATTATTTTAAGAGGCCCGGCAAAAAAAATCCGTGGCATTCAGCCACGGACTAAGGTTTTGGCGGGCACACATCGAAAATAATTATCATGCCCCTTTTATATTAATTTGTATGGACGGTAAATATGCCGGATAAACGTTTTAGTCGTTTTTATCATCCAGCCCAATCTGATCCATCTCAAGATCCGCTTCTTCGTCCAGCGGATTCCATAATTCTTTCTTCTTTGCTTTCTTCTGAAGGGCCTTTTCCATCCATAACAACATGGCCGGAAGGATGGTAAGATTGGTGATCATGGCCATTACAAGTGTGAGCGAGGTGAGCCACCCCAGCGCTTTTGTTCCCTGGAATTCTGAAAAGGCAAAGATCATGAACCCTGCAAAAAGGATCAGCGAGGTGTAGATGATACTGAGCCCGGTTTCATTAATTGTCTGCCTCACGGTGGCGGATATATCCAGATTATTCTGTGGTAATTCCTGTTTAAAATTGACCAGGAAACGGATAGTAACGTCTATGGCTATCCCTAAAGCAATACTGAAAACCAATACGGTAGAAGGCTTGATAGCAATATTCATCCAACCCATTACTCCGGCTGTAACCACCAGTGGTATTATGTTTGGGATCAATGAGATCAATAACATCCTCCAGGAACGGAAGAGGTATAACATACAGAAGATGATCAGCACAAATGCCAGCAGGATACTTTCCATCAAACCATTGATGATAAAACGGCTTCCTTCCAGGAAGATGATACTGGTACCGGTGAAGGTTACTTTGTATTGTGCGGTATCAAAAATAGCATTGACCTGGGGCCGTAATGAATCTATCAGCCGTGGTAGTTCAACGGAACCCACATCAGCCATGTTAACACTTATTCTGGCCACCTGGCGGGTACTGTCCATAAAGGAAGAAACCAGTTTTGTGAAGGTGGAAGCTTCTCCGGAGGCTCCTTTCATCCGCAGATAAGGAGCCAGGAAACCGATATCGAACTGATTGGGCACGGCATAGTTCAGACTGTCTCCTCCGTAATAAGCCTGTTTGGCAAACTTGATCCCTTCTGCTACTGAAAGCGGGCGGGCACATACCGGCTGTTCTGCAATGATCTTACTCACTTCATCCAGCTTGGTGAGTGTTTGCAGGTTCACTACGCCATTCTTCTTTTTCGTGTCCACCACTATTTCCAGTGGCATTACACCTTTGAAATTCTTTTCAAAGAACTTCAGGTCTGTATAAAGCTTATCTGATTTCGGGATATCGTCTACAATAAAACCGACAGGCCTGAGGCGCATCATACCTAAAATAGCAGCCCCTACCATTAATACGGTTACCAGGTATACCATTGGCCGGTATTTGAATACGAGGGTATTGAGCAGGTCCAGCACGGAACAGAACATTTTATTTTCCAGGTAGCTGGTATGTTTTGTTTTGGGCGGTGGTAAATAGCTCAGTACGGACGGCAGGAAGATAAAGGAGATCAGGAATATCAGCATGATATTCACACCTGCTACTACCCCAAATTGTTTCAGGATGGCGCTATTGGTGAAGTAAAATACGCCGAAACCTATGGCTGCCGTGAGATTGGTGAAGAGGGTAACAATTCCCATCTTTTGCACCATACGCACCAGGGCTTTCGATTTGTTGCCATGCAAGGCGTATTCTGTATGGTATTTATTGAGGAAGTAAACACAGTTAGGAATCCCAATCACCACGATCAGGGGAGGAATAAGCCCTGTCAGCAATGTGATCTTATATCCGCACAACACAATGGTGGCTACAGACCAGATCACTCCAATGGCCACTACCACCATACTCATTAAAACAGCACTTACTGAACGGAAGAACAATAGCAGGATCAAAGCGGTGAGCACGAAGGAGATCTTCAGGAACATCTTTAATTCATCTGCTACCTTGGTTGCCATGATGGTACGGATCATGGGAAGGCCGCTCAGCTTAACGTCCAGGTTATGTTTTTTACCGAATGCCTCAGCGGTTTTGGTAATGGCTTCCACCACCTCTATCCTTTTGATGGAATTGAGGATACCTTTATTGATATGCACGGCCATCAGGTAAGAATGGCTGTTGCTGCTGTATAACAATCCTTTGTAAAAAGGGAGCGAATTAAAAACGGTAGCCAGGCTATCCAGTGTGGCCTGATCCTGTGGTACGGGCTGGAAGAGGGTTACGGCTTTGAGCTTCCGGGTACTGTCGTCTTTTACGAGGTTAATGGCTACGGGAATGCTGAGGGTATTTTCCACTGCGGGTATTTTCCGCATGTCCTCATTCAGCTTAACGTATTCCTTAAAGAACTCCAGTTTAAAGAGGCTATCGGTTTCAATACCTACCACCATCATGTTCCCATCCTCCCCAAATTTGGATTTAAAATCCTGGTATTCAAGGAATTTAAGATTGTCCCTGGGAATTGCGCCTGTAAATTCGTAGGACAATTCTACCTTGCTGGCGTAATATGCCATGATGCCTGTGCTTGCGAATAGCAAAGCCAGTAGCCATAAACGGTATTTTAATACAAATCCTGCCAGCCGCTGCCACATATGTATTATATGTTTTGGTAAAGGTCACAAAGGTAATAATGAATTTATGAATTTTGAATTATCAATGATGAATTGAAGGAATTATGTATAAAGGATTATTCGTAATTGTTATTTTTGAGGTATGCGCGTAGGCCCCTTTTTTCTTTCCCTCCTGTTGTTTTGTTCTCTTGTAAGAGCACAATCCGTTCCCATAGGGCAATGGCGGGAACATTTTCCTTACCGGCAGGCAATTGCCATCGCCGCGGGGCCGGCTGTTGTTTATTGCGCCACCCCTTTCAGCCTTTTCTCGGTTTCCCAGCCGGACAATGAAATTACCCGGTATAGTAAGGTGAACGGACTCCATGATGCGGGCATTACCAGCATCGGGTATCATGAAAGCAGCCAGGCATTGGTAATAGCTTATAACAACAGCAACCTGGACATCCTCCGGAAAGAGAACATTATTAATATACCGGAAATACTGCTCAGGCAAACTTCCGGGGATAAACGGATCTATCATATTGCCTTTTGGGGCAATCATGCTTATCTCTCTACGGGCATAGGGATCATTGCGGTAAACCTGGACAGGTATGAGATCACGGATACTTACCTGAATATGAAAGTGACGGCTGTGGCAACAGATGACCGGTATTTCTATGCGGCTACGGCTAACGGTATAAAACGGGGCTTACTGCAGGGGAGTAATCTTGCCGATCCGAAGAACTGGATGGATATTCCGCAACCGGGCATTGTGACGACACTTGCTAATATCGGGCAACAGGTGATTGCGCAGGTGAAGGATACTTTATTTACCTGGAATCAAACACAGTGGCAACGCTGGTATACAGACGGGCAGGTGATTAAAGGGCTTACTTCTTCCGGCAACGCATTGTTTGTAAGTGAGCCTGCACGTGTGATACAGCTTTCTGCAACTGCTGCCGTTACAGGTACTTTTCAAAGTGCATCTCCTTCAGGGGCTGTAAATATGGGAAATAATACCTGGATAGCTGATGCCCGTAATGGGTTGATACAATACAATAATGGTGTTTATCAAAATCTCACACCCAATGCTCCTCCGGATATTGTAACGGGAGAAATGATCATTCATAAAAATGCCCTCTGGGCGGCAGCTGGTAGTGGTAATAAAAGCGGGGTGTTTAAGTTTGAAGGAGAAGAATGGCAAAGTTACCAGGCAGCGGATTCTCTTGCTGATATTGTTACACTGGCTGCTGCCGGTGATGCAATATATGCAGGCTCTTTTGGTGGTGGGCTTTGGATGGTTGGTGGCGGTGCTCCTCAACTTCCACCCACACAGGTAAGCGGACTGGCAACAGATAAAACAGGAAATCTCTGGGTGAGTGATTTTGGTGCGCTGAATAATCTATTGGTTAAAAAACCGGATAACAGCTGGTTACAATTTTCCATCCCTGTTTTTCATATAGCCCGTGCAGTTAGTCAGATACTTGTTGACGATGCGGATCAGAAATGGATCGTTTCTCCGCGGGGAAACGGAGTATTTGTTTTCAATCATGGCAGCAGCCTGGACAATACGCAGGATGATAAATGGAAACTTTATCAAACCGGCGCCGGCCGTGGAAATTTGCCATCGGATGAAGTGAAGTGTATTGCTAAAGATCTGCAGGGTTGGATATGGATAGGGACCACCAGAGGGATCGGGGTTGTACAATGTGCCACGGAAGCATTTGCACCAACAGGTTGTGAAGCGGTACTACCCATTGTGCGGCAGGATAATTTTGCGGGTTTTCTCTTTCAGAATGAACAGGTGAATACGATTGCGGTCGATGGCGCCAACCGCAAATGGGTGGGCACACAAAATGGCGTATGGCTGATCAGCCCCAGCGGCGAACAACTTATCCAACATTTCAATACCAGCAATAGTCCCTTATCCAGTAATATTATTCACCGGATCATTGTGCATCCGGTAACGGGCGAAGTTTTCTTTGCTACTGCCACAGGGCTAATTTCCTGGAGAGGAACTGCTACGGAAGGAAGTGAAACACAAGGCAGCGATGTACTGGTATTTCCCAATCCGGTGCCTCGCGGTTATGAGGGAACTATTGCCATCAGGGGGCTGGTGCTCAATGCTATTGTGAAGATCACAGATATTACGGGTAAACTGGTATTCCAAACCCGCGCCCATGGAGGGCAGGCTGTATGGAATGGAACCGACTACACAGGCCATCGGCCGCAAAGTGGGGTTTACCTTGTTTTTGCTTCCAATGAAGATGGCCAGGAAAAGTTGGTCACGAAGCTGGTATTTATCCATTGATGTACGACTTTTGCTGATATGCTGCATAAAACACCCGGAATAGTTCTTCGTACGGTAAAATATGGTGATGCCAGTGTGATCCTGAGCATTTTCACGGAGTTATTCGGGATACAATCCTATATCGTAAATGGAGTGCGTTCCTCCAAACCCAAAGCAGCTAAGGGAAACATCCTGCAACCGGGGAACATCCTTGATCTTGTAGTATATCATAACGATCAGAAAAATCTGCACCGCATTTCCGAATTCAAACTGGGGCATGTATATACTTCGATGCATGTGAACATTGTAAAGAATACGGTGGCGTTATATCTCATTGAGTTATTGCAGAAGGTGCTCCGGCAACCGGAACATGATCCTGAATTATATCAATTTGCAGAAAGCGTGTTTAAAGCATTGGATACTGAATCGACTCCGGTAGCGGCTAACCTTCCTTTGTATTTCACGCTGAAACTGGCTATACACTTAGGGTTTCACTTCGGCGGCCACTATTCTGAATTCACACCTTACCTTGATCTGCAAAAAGGTGTTTTCACAGATCTTCCACCACATCACAGTAATTACCTGGATGAAATTTCCAGCGAGATAACGGATCGTTTGCAACAGGTTGTGTATGCTGCTGACCTTGGGAAGATTGAATTGAATAAGGAACGGAGAAGGAATATGCTGTATGCTTACCTGGATTTTTATAAAGTGCATCTTCCGGATTTTAAGGAATTGCACTCTCCTCCTATATTACATGAAATACTGGGTTAACGTTGGTAGTATTTCAGTTCTAAGTTGCTGCCATCAAAAACACCATAGGAGTTATAATTCAACCAATCTCCCAGGTTTACATAACGGCTGTTCTCTCCTACTTTCAGGTCCAGCGGCAGATGACGGTGGCCGAAAATAAAATAATCGAAATGTTCTTTCTCTAAGATCTCCTTGCTGTAAATGGCGAGCCATTCATCCTTTTCACCGAGGAACTCTTCCAGCTGAGAACCGGTAGCAGCCCTGCTTTTGCGGCTCCAGTAATTGGCCATAGAGATGCCCCAACGGGGATGCAAACACGAAAACAGCCAGCGGCAAACGGGATTACGAAATACTTTCTTGAGGAATTTATAACCATGATCACCGGGGCCTAAACCATCTCCGTGACCGATATAGAATTTCTTACCGGCAATGGTGTAGGTCTGTGGTTCATAGTAAACGGGGATCTGTAGTTCATCTTCAAAATATCCGTTCATCCACATATCATGGTTGCCGATGAAAACGGAAATACCGATGCCTTTATCCCGCAGTTCTGCCAGTTTACCTAAGAGGCGGGTATAGCCTTTCGGGATCACATCTTTATATTCAAACCAGAAATCAAAGAGGTCGCCTACCAGGAAGATATGTTGCGCGTCTTTCGCTGCTTCATCCAGCCACTGCACTACCAGCCTTTCCCGTTCACGGCTTTTCTCCATGGTGGGAGCGCCGAGGTGGAAATCCGAAGCAAAGTAAATACGCTTGTCCGCCGGTAATAACAGTTCCATGATCTAGCTTAAATGTAAAATGCAAAAGTGAAAATTTCCTTTTGCATTTTACATTGTTTGTATTGATTAAAAAGATTTATTCATCCAGTAAGAACACATATACCTCTTTAGGGCCGTGTACACCTACCACCAGTGTTTTCTCGATATCGGCCGTACGGCTTGGGCCGGTGGCGAAAGAGATCATGGATGGAAGCTGGCCGGGGTATTTCTCTTTCATTTTGCTGATGCCGTCCTTTACATCAAACACGAGCTGATGCGTGTAGGCAATCACAATATGAACAGGTGCGAAAACAGGTAATGCTCTTCCTGAAGGTTGCGCTGAGCTCATGATAATACTTCCGGTGCGGGCTACCAGCCATTCACAATCTGTAATAGCTGCATCCAGTGTATGTTCATCGCCTACGTTTAAGTAAGCTGGTTTATATGGTTGCAGGATCGTTTCCAGCGAAGGTGTTTTACAATGAACATGCGTCCATTCTTTATTCACCACCAGGGCTTGCAGATTATCTGCCAGTTCATCGCGGGAGGAACAGAAGATAAACTTGCCCTGCAGCCGGGAAAACTCTTCTGCAAACTTCATTTCCAATCCATCATGTGCTGTTTCAAACACTGAGTTGTTTCCTTCCGCATGCGGAAATGGCAACTGCACTGGCTGGCTGAGCGCATTCCTCACCTTCTTCAGGATATTTTCTTTTGCAGGAGATACTTTCACCTATTCAGAAATTACATTTGCCGGTGAAGGATTAATGATATCTGTAGGATGTACGCCATCAAAGCTGGTACCTTCTTTATTAGGAACGATGTGTTCTTTGTGCGTCTCATAAGGGCGTTTCCCGATGAGGCGTTCCAGATCGTCTTTATAGAGTACTTCTTTTTTCAGGAGTTCACCTGCGAGCAATCTTACGTTATCCATTTTATCGGCCAGCAATTGTTTGGTACGTTGGTATGCTTTATCAATCAGCAAACGTACTTCGTGGTCGATCATCTTGGATGTTTCTTCAGAGTAAGGCTTGGTGAAAGCCTGATCGCTGTTAGGATCGTAGAAAGAAACGTTACCGATCTTATCGTTCATACCGTATACGGTGACCATTGCGTAAGCCATGCGGGTAATTACCTGCAGGTCGTTTTGTGCACCGGTGGATACTTTACCGAATACCAGGTCTTCAACTGCTCGGCCACCAAGGGTCATGCAGATATCGTCCATGAGTTGTTCGGTATTATAGAGGTATTGTTCTTTCGGCAGATACTGTGCATATCCCAATGCGGCTACGCCACGTGGAACGATGGTCACTTTTACCAGCGGGTTAGCATGTTCCAGGTACCATCCGCAGATAGCATGGCCAGCTTCGTGGTAAGCGATCACTTCTTTCTCTTCAGGAGAAATGATCTTGTTCTTTTTCTCCAGACCTCCGATCACACGATCAATTGCATCGTTGAAGTCGTCCATTTCCACTTGCGTTTTGCCTTTACGGGCAGCGATCAAAGCTGCTTCGTTACATACGTTGGCAATATCCGCACCGGCAAAACCGGGGGTCATAGAAGCGAGCTTCTTGATATCGAGGATAGGAGAAGTTTTGATAGGTTTCAGATGCACGTCGAAGATGTGTTCACGGCCGGCCAGATCTGGTTTATCTATAGAGATCTGACGGTCGAAACGACCCGGGCGCAATAATGCGCTATCCAGTACATCCGGACGGTTGGTGGCTGCGAGGATAATGATACCGCTGTCTGTACCGAAACCATCCATTTCTACCAATAACTGGTTGAGGGTGTTTTCGCGTTCGTCATTGCTCATCATTACGTTCTTACCACGTGCACGGCCGATTGCATCAATTTCATCGATGAAGATGATACAAGGCGCTTTTTCGCGGGCTTGTTTGAACAGGTCACGTACACGGCTTGCACCTACCCCTACGAATAATTCCACGAAATCGGAACCGCTCATAGAGAAGAAAGGAACTTGTGCTTCACCGGCCATGGCTTTTGCGAGCAGGGTTTTACCTGTACCCGGAGGGCCTACCAGTAATGCACCTTTTGGTATTTTACCACCTAATGCGGTGTATTTCTTCGGATTTTTCAGGAAATCCACGATTTCCATTACTTCCACTTTTGCTTCGTCCAGACCAGCTACATCGTTAAATGTGATGTTCACCCTGGTGCCTTTATCGAATAAAGTGGCTTTGGATTTGCCTATGTTGAAGATGCCGCCTGGTCCGCCGCTTCCACCGGAAGGGCCTCCCATTTTACGCATCAGCAATACCCACATACCTATCAGCAGCAGGATGGGCAATAATATCTGCATCAATGGATCAAACCAGTTTGCGCGATCCTGGAAGGATACGTTCATCTGATCCACTAAGGGAACTCCTTCTTGTGCTTTGTCCAGTTCCTTCTGGAAGCCTTCTACGCTACCAATACTAAACTGAAAATGCGGCCCGGGATTAGGCTGACTAAAACGGTTCTTACTTACCGCATCATATTTGGGATCGTGTAAACGATCTTTCTTGATGTAAATCTCCACCACCTTTTTATTCACGACTACCAACTTGTCTACATCCCCAGTTTTCAGGAAATCCTGCTGGAATTGTTTAAAGCCGGTCAGTTCTTTAGGCTTAGTTCCCCAGTCAAAAAAGTTCAAAGCCAGCAGGGCTATCCCTATAAAGGCATAAACCCAGTATATATTGAACTTTGGACCTTTTTTTGGAGATTTATCGGATCCCTTGTTATTGTTGTTGCCTCCTTTTTCCATGATCGTTCGCTCCTTTACGAATGAGTGTTGTCTATTTATACAAATAATTAATACAAAACCGGCGGTTTTGTTCAGTTTTCAAGGTGTTCCATGCTTTCCGCAT
Source organism: Chitinophaga sp. SYP-B3965 (assembly GCF_009647655.1). Lineage (GTDB taxonomy): Bacteria > Bacteroidota > Bacteroidia > Chitinophagales > Chitinophagaceae > Chitinophaga. Next base: position 34,253 of record NZ_WJFD01000002.1, read on the forward strand.
CACTCCACATTTCTTCCAGTTTATAGAATTTGCGTGTTTCAGGTATGAAAACATGCACGACTATATTCACATAATCCACCAGGATCCACTGTTGGGCAGTAAACCCCTCGTGTTTGTATGGTGTTTCTTCTGTTGCGCGCCTCACTTCCTCTTCCACAAAGTCCGCAATCGCTTTAACCTGGGTGTTTGAATTGGCCTCACATAAGATAAAAAAATCAGCAACAGCTTCAGGAATCTTGCGCAGATCAAGGGAAACGATATTCTCCCCTTTTTTGTCCTGTATGGCCTTTATGATGGTAGTAAATATCTTGCTGTTTCTGTTTACGCGTGTTACCGCCTTTTTCCGGGTATTTAGAATGGTTAAGGGTGCCAATAAATGCTGTTTTTGTTAAAAATAAACTTTAATCTTCAAAATTACTAAACCAGCCACAAAATATCACAACTGCTTCATATCTGTAGACGATTGAGCCGGTAAAAAATTGTTAAAATGATGTTACTTTGTTTTTTAATAAAAAACAGAATGTGATCGGTAACCCATTTCATGTGCTGTCAACTATAGATAGCACCAATAACTATGCCATGGCACAGGTGAATGCCGGGCCAGTGGCAGACGGAAGCACCTTTTTCGCAATGGAGCAAACGGCAGGAAAAGGGCAGCGTGGTAAACAATGGCTTTCAGAACCTGGTGAGAACATTATGCTCACTACAGTACTACAGCCCGCGCTGGCATTGCCCCAACAATTTATGCTCAGTGTTGCAGTGGCTTTGGGGGCCTATGATTTCTTCGCAAAATATGCAGGAGATGATACGCGGATCAAGTGGAGTAATGATATTTACTGGCGTGACAGAAAGGCAGGGGGCATCCTGATAGAGAATGTTTTACGTGGAAGTGTATGGCAATATGCCATCACAGGGATCGGCATTAATATCAATACACCGCATTTCCCGGACAGCCTTATTAATCCTGTTTCTTTGAGGCAGATCACGGGGAAGACCTGGGATAGTTTAGCACTTGCGCATGAACTTTGCCATTGCCTGGAAGAACGTTACAGTCGTTTGCATCCTGCAGTGTTTGATGAATGGCTGGAAGAATATAAATCTTACATGTACCGCTTTAAAGAACCTGCTTTGTATAAAATAAACGGGGATATTTTTCAGGGGATCATTATGGATGTATTGCCGGATGGGCGGTTGTGCCTTGAGAAAGGGAAAACTATGCTGGAACTGGGATTTGGGGAGGTGGAGTTTGTGGTGGTGAAGTAATGGGTGTGGTTGAGTTTGCAGAATGAAAAAAGCCAGTTGATCAACTGGCTTTTGGAGAAGTGGAATTTGTAAAGACAAATTAGTCGGCTTCTCCAAAAACGCCAGTCATTGGGCAAGGCCCGCTGATTTTGGTCAATAAATGGAGGCATACAAGATGGAGTTTCTTTTCAAACTATCCAAATATAAAAGTGCAACACTTGTTGCAAATTCTATGAAACTGCCTGCTGTTGCAATGCTTTCTTTCATTATATCATGGAGCAACGAGAGAGCAATGATGACACATATCTGACCCTATGTTGAGCCTATGTCAACCCTTCCCGTAACCTACCTGTCTCATTTCGCTTTATACCCCCAATCCAGTAACCACTTCACTATTTTATCTTTATAATCTCCCTGGATAAGGATAATGCCGTCTTTTACACTACCGCCGGTGCCACATTTGGTTTTCAGGTCTTTTCCCAGTTTTTCGAGATCACTGTCCATTCCGATATAACCTGCTATCACCGTTACTGTTTTACCTGCACGCTGCTTTTTATCCAGCGTTACTTTCAGTTGCTGTTGCGCTGGCGGCAAAGTGGCTTGTTCCTCATGTTCTTCCTGCGGATAGGAAAAATTGGGATCTGTAGAATATACGATGCCGCTGGAGGAGCCGGATTTCTTCTTAGTCATATCAACGTTTATTATTCAGCAGGGACTATTACCTGTAATGCACCTGCTGCTATGCGAAAATACACTGTTTTTCCATTGGTCAAAGGCACTGCATCCCCATCTACCTGTAAACAATTCAGATCATCACTACTTACTTCAATTTCCTTGCCGGTTAAGTGTTCCTTGTACCGGCTTTCGTCAAGACTGCCGCGGAGTGAATGAAGGCTTAATGGCAGCAGATCCCAGAAGCGCAAAGGAGGTATGAGGCAGATATCCAGCAAACCATCAAAAACATTGGCTTTGGGGGCCAGTTTGAATTCATAGCCAAACTGGTTCCCGTTGGCTACCGTCATCAGAAAAGCTTTTTGTGACTTCTCCTCCCCGTCTATTTTAATAGAATAGGCTGCAGGTTTATAACTGGTGAAACCTCCAATTACCAGCCGTGCGTAATTAACAAGGCCGCGCTTTTTGCTGTGTCTGAAACGGTCTGCAATAAGAGCATCGAAACCAACTCCTGCATTGCTTAGAAAAAGGTGTTCATTGGCAAAACCTGCATCCATGGGTTTTCTTACACCATTGGCCACTATCTGCAAAGCAGCTGTGGCATCCAGCGGAATGCGGAGTGCGCGGGCCAGGCCATTGCCACTGCCCAAAGGGATAATGGCCAGTGCTGTTCTGGAACCTAAAAGACCTTGTGCAATTTCATTAATGGAACCATCGCCGCCTACAGCCACAACAGTATCCACGCCCCGTTGAACAGCTTCACGGGCAAGATCTGTTCCATGACCCAGGTATTGCAGGTAAGTGGTTTCTACAGTAAACAGGTCCGCAGGGAGCTGTTGCCGGATCGCAGCGCCTAATCGCTTTTCACGATCGGTACCGGCTTTGCGGTTGATGATGATCAGGATCTTCCTCAAAAGAATTATTTATTGGGGTGGATAACTGCTTTCAGGCTCAGGTCGAGACTTACGGCATGATGAATAATAGCACCCACGGACACGAAATCCACACCTGTTTTTGCATAGGCTTCCACATTGGCTAAAGTGATGCCGCCGGAAGCTTCTGTTTCATATTTACCGTTGATGAGTTCCAGCGCTGCGGGAATTTGTGCTGGTGTGAAATTATCCAGCATGATGCGGTGTACTTGTCCAACAGTGAGTATTTCTTTTACATCTTCCAGGCTTCGCGCTTCTACTTCTATTTGCAGGTTCAGGCCGTTTTTGTTCAGGTAATCCACCACGTTATTTACGGCGGGGGTAATACCTCCGCAGAAATCAATGTGGTTATCTTTCAGCATCACCATATCGTAAAGGCCCATCCGATGATTCACACCACCACCGATGCGTACGGCTTCTTTTTCCAGCATGCGGAAATTGGGCGTGGTTTTGCGGGTGTCCAGCACTTTGGTATGATATCCTTTCAGGCGATCTGTATATTGGCGGGTGAGGGTGGCAATACCACTCATGCGTTGCATGCAATTCAGCACAAGGCGTTCCGCCATGAGTAAAGTATGTACGGCAGCATCTACTTCAAAAGCCAGTTCGCCGGGCTGCATGGCATCTCCATCCTTTTTAAAGAGGCGGAATTCCGTGAACATATCCAGGTAGCGGAAAACGGCTTCTGCTACTTCCATCCCTGCAAGGATGCCGGCTTCCTTGATCTTCAGCTGAGCGGTCCCCTTTGCGGTAGGGGGAATAGAAGCCATGGTACTATGGTCTCCGTTGCCGATATCTTCTGCCAGCGCGCTGCTGATAAAGTTGATCAATGCTTCTTTTTGTAACATGTAAACTGCTGGTTTGAAATATTGCCGCAAGTTACGAAATCCCTTTTGAGATAAACCGCTGCACAAAAAAGGCCGCCTTGCGGCAGCCTTTCAGTCTCTCTTTTCTTAAGCTAAATTTCCGTTATTTATTTTCGAAGCGTAATTCATTCAGTACAAACGTTGTTCCTTTCTTTTGAAGAAAAAATGAGATGCGGAAACTTCCGGTAGAAGTAACCAGGGTACCTACGCCAAAGAATCCACTGCCTTCCTGACCACCTTTGTGGATGATCTCGAAAGACTTAACATTGTTCTTGCTGAAAAAATCCTTCAAAATGATCTCGGCTTGTGCCTTACTGTAGGAATTTGACTTTCCCATCATGTTGATCTCCACCGTGTTATCCAGATTTTTTCCTAAGCTGGCGGCATCCCCTTGCTTGATGGCGCTGATCACATCTTCAAATGGCCCGGCCATCATCGTGAAAGCCGTAAACATTCCACACGCTATCAAAACACCCAGCGCAAAGATTAACTTTTTCATTATCCGTTTTTTAAATCGAACTATACTTTTATCAACTGTAGCAGGTGCCAAAATTATGCCAAATTGCTGATGTTCAATAATATCCCATCATTGTGCTATGACCACCCAAGGCATTTTATTCTAAATAATTGATATATGTGTAGTTGGCCATTTCTGAAAAATTTAACCCTTAAAAGGGATGTTATTATTAATTTCACGACCCGATTCATTCATAACACACAACGGACAAAAATTGTATGGAAAACAAAAGAGCGATCCTGGTCATCATGGACGGCTGGGGACAGGGACAAATTCCTGCCGCAGACGCTATAGCACACGCAAATACTCCCTTTGTAGATAGTTTATATGAGCAATATCCGCATGGCAAGCTGATCACCTGTGGTGAGCAGGTAGGCCTTCCGGATGGCCAGATGGGCAATTCTGAAGTAGGGCATCTCAATATTGGCGCAGGCCGCATTGTATATCAGGAGCTGCAACGCATCAATGTTGCCGTACGCAGCGGAGAACTGGCAGCCAGCAAAACATTGCAGGCTTCTATGGATTATGCGCTGAACAACGATAAGGCCCTTCACCTGATAGGTCTTGTGAGCGACGGCGGCGTGCATTCTCATATCTCTCATCTGAAAGCCCTCACCAGTATTGCGCATCAGCGCGGATTGAAAAAGGTATTCATCCATGCATTTACAGATGGCCGCGATACGGATCCTAAAGGTGGCTTTGCTTACCTGGAGGACCTGCAACAACATCTGCAACAAACCACGGGACAAATTGCTTCTGTTACAGGACGCTATTATGCCATGGACCGTGATAAACGCTGGGAGCGTGTAAAACTGGCTTACGATGCCATGGTGCATGGTACAGGTACTCCAACACAAAATGCTCCGCTGGCGGTGAAAGCTTCTTACGCAGAGGGCGTAACGGATGAATTCATTAAACCGATCATTACGGTAAATGACCAGCAACAGCCTATTGCCACTATCAAAGAAGGCGATGCGGTACTGTGCTTCAATTTCAGAACAGACCGCTGCCGCGAGATCACGGAAGTGCTCACGCAGGAAGCTTTCCCTGACTTTGGCATGTTCCCGCTGGCATTGAACTATACTACCATGACGGAGTATGATAAATCTTACCGGGGTGTACATATCATTTTTGATACTGACAACCTGGTGATGACCTTGGGAGAAGTACTCGAAAAACATGGTAAAACCCAGATCCGCATTGCGGAAACGGAAAAATATCCGCACGTTTCTTTCTTCTTCTCAGGTGGCCGTGAAAATCCATTTATTGGTGAAAGGCGCTTACTGGCCCCCTCTCCTAAAGTGGCCACTTATGACCTGAAACCGGAAATGAGTGCAAATGAACTGGCGGACCTGATCGTTCCTGAGCTGGAACAAAGGACCACTGATTTCATTGTACTCAATTTCGCCAATGCAGACATGGTGGGGCATACAGGGGTATGGCCTGCTGTGATCAAAGCGGTAGAAACGGTGGATGCCTGTGTGGCAAAAGTGGTGACCACTGCCCTGCTGAATGATTATGTGATCTTCCTCACGGCAGACCACGGGAATGCGGATTTCATGATCAATGAGGATGGCACTCCCAATACGGCGCATTCTCTGAACCCGGTGCCTTTCTTTATAATCAGCCAGGATTTCAAAGGAGATGTGAAAGATGGTAAACTGGGCGATATCGCTCCTACTATCCTCCATTTTATGGGTCTTCCCATTCCGCCTGAAATGACCGGCAACCTGTTGGTTTAAAATCATCTTTTTATCTAAGGGAGTTGAGTTGCTGACTGTTGCAACTCAACTCTTTATATTTTAGCCCCCCTGTAACTTTTTTCTCCCCGCCCCCGTTTTACTTTCAAATCCATCCCCCTATGCGTACCATGCTGTTTAAATTCCCTGTTATCATTGCCGGTTTGCTGGCTTTTGGTGGGTGTGTAAAGGAAAAGTGCAGCAGGATCACCACTAAAACGATCTATACGCCCATACTTATGGCAGAAGCAGATTACTGGGCAAGTGTAAAAACGGAAGCGCCCCAGGAAATCGGTCAACCGGGAAAGATCTATGTTAAGGACCAGTTTATTTATGTAAATGAGCCCTACAAAGGCGTCCATATCATAGACAACAGCAATCCCCGGTCGCCAAAAAATGTGGCGTTCCTGAATATCAGGGGAAACGTGGATATCGCTATCAAGGGGAATACTTTATATGCGGACAGTTATGCTGACCTCGCGGTATTTAATATCAGCGATCCGCTTCATATCGCGTTCAGCAAAAAACTGGACGGTGTGGTCAATTACCCGGTGAATGCAGCAGGATTAATGATGGGCCAGTCTGTGAGGAACAATGATTCGATGGTGGTTGGCTATAACACCAGGGATACTACTTACCCCTGTGATTGTGAGGATAAGGAAGGTCTTATTATGTACGATAACATGGGGTATAAACTTAATTCTGCCAGTTATTCTGCTACTGCCCAGGCAGGCGGAGGTACCGGAAAAGGTGGATCCATGGCTCGTTTTACGATTGCTAAAGATTATTTATATACGGTAAACTGGAACGCGCTGAAAGCTTTTGATGTGAGCGATGCGGCTAATCCGGTGCATAAAGGGGAACAAAATGTTGGCATAGGCGGTATTGAAACGATCTTCCCATATGGCGAATATCTTTTTATAGGCAGCACCACCGCGATGTATATCTATGATATCATCAATCCTGCTGCTCCGCAGAGACGTTCTTCCGTTACGCATTTCAAGGCCTGCGATCCTGTTGTGGTAGAAGGAACAAAAGCTTATGTAACCGTGAGAAGTGGCAGCAACTGTGGTGGCAATATTAATGAGCTGATGGTGTTTGATATTTCCAATGTAGACCAGCCGGTGAAACTGGCCAGCTACCAAATGAAGAATCCGTTTGGCCTGGGTGTGAGTAACGGACGGTTGTTCATCTGTGAAGGCACTTTTGGATTACGGTTCATGCAGGGTACTGATGTCACCAAAATCAGCACCACCAAACTGATTGAAGGGATCAATACTTACGATGTAATACCATATGACAATAACCAGCATTTGCTGGTAAGTGCGGCGGATGGGGTGTATCAATATGATTACACCGCCATGAACAACCCGGTATTGCTGAGTAAGATCAACGTAAAAAACCGCCCTTAACAAGGCTACACATAACTTATCCAACGAATTGGTCGCCATGGCCAATAATTTTAGTGCTCTCGACAGATTTGCTCATGCATCAGATGCGCCGTTTTCACGGCGCATTATTTTTTTATGGGGGATTGTGGATTCACCATTAAATTTGCCAGATATGAGACCATTGTTATTGTGTATGTTAATTGGCATGGCGGGTTGCAATCTTCAGCAGGAGAAACCGACTATCGCAGCAAAAGACACCAGTTACCGCGCACTTGGCAATTATTGCCTGGAAGAGATTGCCCGTTTAAAAGCAGAGCAGGTGCAGCTGACCAAAATTGTGCGGCTCAACGGCATTACGGATTCTGTAAGAACGAAGAACAGTGCCACACTGGAACAACTGTTCCGGCCACTGATGGATGCAGATGTGAGCAAACCCTCGCTTTCAGATGCTTATTCCCGGGATACCATTGCTAATCAGTTAGGGACAGACACTACTTTCATCTTTCTTTCAAAAGGAAAACAAACACGCCCACACCAGCTGATCCTGGATGTGGACAAACAGGGCCAAATCAAAACAGCTCACGTTACCGCCTTTACCTCCAACCTCATATATGAATACCGGCAGGAAGTATTTTACGAACGTAACAAACAGTTAAGGGTAACGACTTATCAAAAGATCGTTTTCATGAAACCGGAGAATATGGAAGTAATTACACTCTTCCATCCTTCAACGCATAAGATATGACAGCAGCGGAATTTCAACAGGTAGTACATACATTACCCACGGATGCCGGGATCTACAAGTATTTTGGAGCAGACGGGGAACTACTCTATATCGGGAAGGCCAAGAGCCTCCGGAAGAGGGTGAGTTCTTATTTTGTTAAAAACCACGATAACTATAAAACGCGCAAACTGGTGGAAACGATCCACCATATAGAATTTACGATCGTTGATTCCGAACAGGATGCTTTTTTGCTGGAAAACTCCCTGATTAAACAGTTCCAGCCCAAGTACAACATCAACCTGAAGGATGATAAAACGTATCCCTTCATTGTTATCAAACATGAACCCTATCCCCGCATCTTCTTAACCCGCCGCATTATCCGGGATGGTTCTGAATACCTTGGTCCTTTTACTTCTGTGGGCCGTGTGCGCGAAGTACTGGAACTGATCAGATACAGTATTCCTTTGCGTACCTGCAGCCTCAATCTCAGCCAGCAGAACATCAACAAAGGTAAAATGAAGGTTTGCCTGGAATATCACCTGGGCAACTGTAAAGGGCCCTGTGAAGGATTGCAGACGGAAGAAGATTACCGCGAAGGTTTGCAGCAGGTAAAGGAGATCCTGCGGGGCAACCTCACACCGGTGCTCAATATTTTCCGCAACCGCATGCAGGAACATGCCGGTAATATGGAATTTGAGAAGGCTGAAATAGAACGAAAGAAGATAGAAAGCCTGCAGGCTTATAAAGCGCGGTCTGCCATTGTGAGTGCTACAGTGGGGAATGTAGATGTGTTCACCATCCTGAGCGAAGGTAATTTTGCTTATGTGAATTACCTGCGTGTATTGAATGGCACTATCGTAGATACTAAAACGGTAACGCTGGAAAAGAAACTGGAAGAATCTGATGAAGAAGTGATGGCCTATGCCATTGCTTATCTGCGGGAAGCTTTCCAGAGCCTTGCGCGGGAGATCATTTTACCTTTTGCGGTGGAATTTCCGGAAGAAGGTGTTGCTGTTACTATTCCGAAGGGGGGTGATAAAAAGAAACTGCTGGACCTTTCCGCCAAAAACGTTAATTATTTCCGTGAAGAACTCATGAAGAAAAAGATGTTGCAGCTGGAAGGGAAAAGTGATATGGAAAAGAAGAAGGTGCTTTACCAGTTGCAGGCCGATCTTGAACTGCAGGACCTTCCCCTGCATATTGAGTGTTTTGATAACTCTAACTTCCAGGGCAGTTATCCTGTTTCGGCCTGTGTGGTATTTAAAGAGGGCGTGGCTTCCAAAAAGGATTACCGCCACTTCAATATTAAAACGGTGGAAGGCATTAATGACTTTGCTTCCATGACGGAAGTAGTTTACCGCCGTTATCATCGTTTATTGGCAGAACAGCAGCCGTTACCACAACTGGTGATCATAGATGGTGGTAAAGGTCAGTTAGGTGCAGCGATGGAGAGTATTAACAAACTGGGACTGATCGGCAGCATGACGGTGGTTGGCCTTGCCAAAAATGAAGAGGAGATCTTTTTTCCGGGGGATAAGGAGAGTGTTAAACTTCCTTACGACAGTGAAAGCCTGAAACTGATCCGGCGTATCCGGGATGAAGTGCATCGCTTTGGTATCACGTTCCATCGGTTAAAGAGAAGTAAAGGCACTTTCAAGAATGAGCTGGAGGAGATCAGGGGGATTGGTGAAAGTACGGCTACACAGTTGTTGCAAACGTTCCGTTCTGTTAATAAAGTAAGGCAATCTTCTATGGAGGAATTAGTGAAGGAAGTGGGGCAAAAAAAGGCGCAGCTGATCTGGCAACATTTTCATGAAAAGGAAAAATAAGAAGGCGGGACTTACGTTAATTGAGAGAGCCCGGTTTGAGAACCAGGCTCCTTTCCCCAAGTTAACCATTAAAAGACACAGATTTATTTTTGAATTCCGGTGATGACCGGAAGATTCGGCGATGTCATTTTCCGCACACTTTCTCCCCTTCCTTCCGCTTACTAAAGTAGGATTCGCATCGTATAACATTTGTTAAGAATTTGTTATCGGTCAAAAATAGTGGCATGCATTAAACCCTCTCCCAATAAGGGTTTACGGCTGTTTTTTCAACAGCAGTAGTTATTAACCAACATTCTCCTGCAGGTACTGCATAGATATCGCAGTGAAGCCTCCGCCGCCATATGCAAGCATGGCCCGAAGTGCTTGTAACATGTGTCTTTGTTCATGTGCGATGAGGAAACGGAAAGTATCTCCGGCGGACATTTTGATCAAACGTGTTAATGTAGTAGGTACGCGGAAATGCCCGATATCAGTGAATCCTGCGCGACGCAAAAGTTCCAGCATCTGTTCCTGCTGCGAAATAAATTCACTGATCACCAATGCTGCATCGGGTTGAGGTTCCGGGCGATATCCCTGGGGTGCCTGCATGCGTGCCCGCAAAGCGCCATCCGGCTTGGGTTGCATGAGATTAGTAAAGTAGTTTCCTAACCATCCGCTACGGAATAATGGTTTTGCAGGAATGCCCTGCTGCTCTCCTTTGCTAATTACTTTATGCAGTTGCGGTAAGTAATGATGCCCATAGCTGTTGAGATGATCGAGACACTGGATCACACTCCAGCTGCCGGGAGCAGGCTGTTGCAATAACACGGCATGTGGTTGTTGCTGAATACGCGTGCGCATTACCTGCAGCAGATTGTTCACATCATTGCTGAGGTCTTCTAATAAAGTAGTAGCGTTAAATGTGGGCATATTTGTATTGTTTAAATTCTGGTACAAAATTACGCCTTGTGATTATTGGAAATCTTGGCGCAGGCAAAGATTTTATAAACGAACGCCGCCTAAGAGTTTGCTAAAAGTAGCGGGATCTATTCCAAGATAGGAAGCCAGGTATTTATGCGGGATCAACTGTAATACATGCGGACTGCGTGACAGTAACCGGCGGAACTTTTGTTCCGCACCCAGGGTAAGGGTTTCAATATGCCGTTCCATGAGTCCGGCCATGGCATGTACGGTACTGATATGTACCCATTGTGCGATCAGGGGATACTGTTGCATCAGCCGGGAGAGATCTGCAAAGGATAGCCTTAAAAAGGCGCTTTTTGTCAATGTTTCCAGGTAATACCGGGAAGGTAACTGTAAAAAGAAGGAATCAATGATGCCAGAAAAGGAGCCGGTGTAGGAAAAGATCAGCGTAGCATCTTTTTGTTCGGCTGTGAGGCAGAAAGCGCGCTGCACACCTTCCAGTACATAATACAGATATCGTTCTGTATCTCCCGCTGCTGTGAGCACTGTTTTGCGTTTGGCTGTGATGGGTTGCCAGCAGGTTATCAAAGCTTCCCATTCTTCATCGGGAAGCGGAATAACAGCATTTATAGCATTACGCAGCACTTGCATGCACACAATATATCATAAAAAAAACTGCCTCCCATAAAGGAAGGCAGTTTTTCATTATTGTTCGAAGGATTTGAACGTTGTTACAGATCAATACTGCCACAAGTCCTGTTCTTTGTTGAAGATCTTGTCTTTGATAGCCTGCCCTTCCAGGAGACGCATCACACCATCTTTTATGTAGTGCTGGATCTCGCGGTTGTAAGCATTCTTTTCTTTCACTACAAAGCTGGAGAAGAAGCGCATTTCAAACAGATCTTCCCAGGTCATAGTAGATGCATCGTTGTTTTGATTGTATACATCATACTTGGCCAGAACAGGGCGCAGATCAGGGTAATATACCCAGAACAGCGGAATGGATGCACGAATGGAACCATCATCGTTGATACGGGATACCATAGGTGCGATACCCAGGATACGTACTTTCAGCGCGGATGCTTCACGGTCGAAAACCCAAACTTCCTTGATCTTGTATTGCTTGATGGTTTCAGGGTTGAATTCATCCCTTGTTTCCACCATTTTCTCTTCCCCGCTTACAGGGTCGATACTTCTTACAGTCCTTACTTCACCTGTCAGGCGGGTCATGATCTCATCATAAGGCATCACCGTGCTGAAACGGTCATCGATAGGACTGAAGGCTTCTACTTCTTTGTTCTTAATGGATGCCAGCAGGATATTGATGAGCAGTTGGTTGGTACCATTCTCATCTTCCACGTTGTACTGGAAGGGAATGTTCATCTTTTCCCGCACGTCAATCACTTGCCAGATCTGTTTTTCCCAGAACTTATCATCCTCCCGGATGTGATCGTATGTAATTGGCATACGGTCACGGATAGGACTTTTCTCGGAAACACCGTCTATACGCAATGACTTACGTGGTGTATCAACCGGGGTTCCTACTCCATCCTGTCTTAAAGAAGGGGGAGGTGTGGCAGGTGCCGCAGGCACATTCACAGGGTTGCCGGTTGCCGGGTTAGTTACCGGTGCATTATTCTGTTGTGTAGCAGGTGCATTACCTGCAGGGGGCGTTTCGGTCCTTCTGCGACGCGATTGTGCGTCGGCAGATGAAGCCAGAACTATCAACAAAAATGCACTCCAACTGATTCTTTTCAATATTACTGCTCGCATAGCCCAGTAATTAATTTGGGTTGTTAATTGATCTTGATATTAAAGTTCTGCATAGCACGTACTCTGCCATCGGGACCTTTTACTTTAATGTTCTCAAAGTAGATGAGGTCACCTGGTTTAGCCGCGCGGATAGCACCTGCGATATCAGATTTGTTAGGCCAGTATTCAGAGGTGGATTCACCTTCTGCATACTCACGACCTCTTGAATCGATACCCATACGATAACCTACCACAGCATATTTTACGCCTTCAAACAGGAAGTCTTCCAGGTCAGCACGCAGACCGCCTTGTGCTTTAAAGTCTGCCGCTTTCATAGTAGATCCTTTGTTGAAACCAATTTTCATAACAGGGTCAGGAATGTTCTTCACGCGGAATTCTTTTGAATCCAGTGATTTCACTTTTCCGTCTACTTCTGCAGAAACATTGATCGTTGCTTTACCGGTTGAGCTAACTGTTACGATAAACTCGCCGGGGCCTTTTTTGGTGATGGAACCGCCGCCACCGCTGATAGAAGCTTGTATCTTTTCTGCAGGAACACCAGCCGCCGTAATGGTGATGGGGTTTTGCAGGGCAACATACAGTACGTTCATTTTATCAGCAGAGATAGAAGTTGCAGATGCACCTACTTTATACGTTTCGGTGAAAGGACTGGTTACTTTCTGACCGTTAGGTTTGGTTAGCTCCACCACACCGGAAATGGTATGTTCGCCAATACCACCAACAGTAGTAGTATAAGTTCCTTTACCTTCTGAAGCTGAAACGGGTTGACCGTTGATGATGATAGTAGGATTTACAGTACTGCTGTAAGCGCCCATTACCACTTTAGCTTCCAGGGTTTGACCTGTAGTAAAGTTCTTAGAGTTCAATGATACGAATGCTTCCAATTTGTCGAAAACGAAGTCGTCTTCAGATACTTCTTTCAGCAGTTTATCGATGATCATTGCTTCTGAGTTCTTGATATCATTCTGGAATTTACCCAGGATGGTGATCGCTGCAATACTCGGTACCATGTTAAAATGGTAGGTAGTCCAGGTTTTCTTAGCTGGTCCTTTTTGAGGAGGTGCTATGATCTGTAAAGGAAGGTTGGCTTCAAAAGAGGCGCGGTCTTTAGGATTGATTTGATCCAACATAGACTTGCGCAGATCTGCCAGTGCCTTTTCCAGGGCAGGGCCTTTCTTCTGGTTCTCCATTACACGGGTAGCAGCATCCAGGTTATCCTTTCCTTTTATTTCTTTATGTTCATTAAGGCCACCGCTTTCCTTAATGATCTCATTTTTAAGATTTTCGATATAGGTATAGGCATCGGCGGACAAGGTTTTTACCTTGTTTGCTTTTTCATTTAAGGGACCAACTTTGGCAGCGTCTGATGCCATCAGTTTGGCAAACTGCTTGTACGTAACAGTATTCTTACTATCAATAGAGTTATTGGAAGTTTTTATCGAATTGTTAACGATATCAAAAGCATTCAAAATTTCGGCGGATACGTTCATAGCCAACATAGCTGTTAGCACCAGGTACATGAAGTTGATCATCTTCTGCCTGGGATCTTTAGGTAAAGCCATAGGTGATTACAAGTTTTAAATTAATGATCTTGTTAATAGTCACTATTGCGTTACCTTATCTGCCCTGCATTGCAGTCAGCATATTACCATAAACGGTGTTCAGGTTACCAAGATTACGTGCAAGCAAACCAATTTGCTCTTGCGTTTTCTTAGCATCTTCAACACTGCCGCTCATAGCCTGGGAAGCATTCAACAGATTACTGTAGAAGCTGTTCATGGCTTTGAGATGGTTATTGGTATCCTGCAATTCCAGTTCATAGATAGCGTTCAATGAAGCCAGATTTTTGGTCATTGATTGTACCTGATCGTGGAAGTGGCGGGTAGATTCGGATGCATTGTTAAAGCTGGAAACGGCTTGTGCTGCGCTCGTGTAAGCTTGTGTTACGGAGCCGATAGCAATAGACGCTTCGCGGGTCTTTTGTGTGTAATCGCCGGTTGCAGCTACTACATCACTGATGTCCCGCATTTTATCTACGGTAGTACCAAGCTTGGAAAAATTCTCGCTCAGACGTGCCAGGTTGGTAGGCGTGATGTCTGCTTCCTGCAACATTTTGTCCATACCGGCCAATGCTGGGCTTCCTGCTGCTACTGCGGCTTTAGGAGCTGGTGCGTGGTCATCCGGAACGAATGCATATGCAAAGAAGATCGCTGCTTCCACACTCAATCCGAGGATCAACGCTACGTCAGCGCCTGGCCAGTGTTGGATTTTAAATAATGCTCCAATGATCACGACAGATGCGCCGATACATACAAAGAAGTTTAGCCATTTCGCTGTGTTAGGATTCATAGCCATAGGTTAAAATTTAATTTATGGTGATTAAAAGGTAAAAAGCTCTTTTCAAATGTGCCATGTCTGTGATTTTTCAGAGGATTAGCTATTCATTCCTATTTTTTATTAAAGTCGTTCTTTGACCTGCTGAGGAAGGCGATCGTACAGCGGAAGCCGATGTAAGATTTGGCGCTGTCCTGGTACTCGTAAGAACGGGTACCATTTTGCAGGAAGTATCCTATATCTTTCCAGCTGCCACCTCTAACGGTTTTACGTTTCATCTTTGGTGCAGCATTATCCGGAATGTCCATTTTCAGATAAGGGTTCATATCGGAAGTGAAAGAATAAGCATTCTGATAGAAGATATCCTGTGTCCACTCCGCTACGTTACCGGCCATGTTATATAGGCCGTAATCGTTAGGCCAGTAAGCATCTGCGCGTACGGTATAGAAACCGCCGTCTTCAGGATAGTTACCACGGCCGGGTTTGAAGTTGGCGAGGAGACAACCTTTCTTGTTACGCAGGTAGTAACCACCCCATGGATATGGCGACTGTTCACGTCCGCCACGGGCTGCATATTCCCATTGTGCTTCAGAAGGCAGCTGGAATTTATCTTCCGTGAATTGCTTCTTGGAGATACGATAGTCATCCCAGAATTTACTCCGCCATTCGCAGAAGGTATTTGCCTGGTGCCAGGTAACGCCTACTACGGGATAGTTATCAAAAGCCGGGTGCCAGAAATACATCCGGGTCATCGGCTCATTATAAGCATAAGAGAAGTCGCGGATCCAGCATAAAGTATCCGGATAGATGGCAACGTCTTTTCTTTCAATGAAAGTAGAACGGGGCTTATCCTTCAGCTCACGCTGTTTTGCTTTCTCCCAGTTAAATGTTTCCTGGTGGTACAGCAATTTGCGTACATCCACATCTTTACGACCGTACAGGCGATCATCTGCTGCATAGATCATAGCGTCTACTTTTTCGTAGGTGGCTTTATCTTTCCAGTTGATCTTCTGTTTCCAGTCGATAAAATCCTGGCCGTCTACATTCTTCACATGTCCTAACAGGATATGTGCGATGGAATCCGTTACCCAGTTTACGAACTGACGATATTCGTTGTTCGTGATCTCGGTGGCATCCATGTAGAAACCGGAGATAGAGATGGCTTTGTTCCTTGCTGTATAGGCATAGTTTACGTCCTCATCACTCGGACCCATGTGAAAAGTTCCGGAAGGTACATACACCATTCCGTAAGGTACAGGGGGGGAGTACTTTGGTCTAGGACTAACACCTATCAGCTGTCCCTGTGCGTTCTTTGGGGTCTTACCACCACCGCAGCTGGCCAGCAGGACCGGCAGCAGTACAACCAGCATCGCACTACAATAATTAAGCTTCATAAGGGTGACTTTCATTAGAATACGATTTTTCTTGAACCTGCCAGATGTTATGGCCAACACGCCTGATATCTTTTTAGTCACACTTTTCACCTGGTTGTTTATCAGAAAGATAGCAAATGTAATAATTAATTTTAATCCGTAGTTAGTTTTCAGCCAACTTTTTCAATTCAACTTCACTGCTCTTGGTAACACATTAAAACGTTGCTTTTAACATTTTATTATGTAATTGTCCACACCTTTCAATAATTAACCATGGCGAGATATCTTTTTGGGGATATCGTAAACTCTTGCCCCTCAAGGCTATAGACACATACAATATAAATATAATACTTATTTGTGAATATCCAACGTCCTATTTTCTCGTTAACACTAAATTAATCAAAGGGATAGCAATTTACAACAAATATCATATTAAATTATATATTTCTAATATATCTTCAGTAGGTTTCATACAACGATAATCTTCACAAAGGTAGATCAATGTTTTGCCGGCCTGCACTCTTTGCTGCAGCAGCGGCATATCCTTCTGGTCAATATCTGTGCCCAATAACACTTTCCCGGGAATATACAGTTTATTTAATGCGCTCATTTGTTCTTTATACCCTCTCCCGGCTACTGCCAACTCTTTTGTTCCCTGCACGATCCGGAGGATCATCGCAGCCCAGATCCCGAAGGAAGTGGGGTACCTCACCACAGATTGGGCAAGGCTGGCTGTCATGCCTAATGCCCTGTCTCCCCAGTCCCGGATATCAAAAACGATAGAAAGGTGCCAAAGATTGTGTGCCATGATCGCATTTCCGCTAGGCACTGCTCCGTCATATACTTCCTTCTTACGTACGATAACATCTGGTTGGCCGGATGCGGTGTAATAGAAATAACGCGAAGTTTCGTCTCCAAATTGTTCAATCACAAAATGTGTTATCTCTTTTGCTTTCCGGAGCCAGTCCAGTTCTCCGCTAACTTCCTGTAATGCAATGAGTGCGCGAATAAGATAGGCATAATCATCTAAAAAGGCAGGGTAGCGCGCATCCCCTTGTTTATACGTATGCCAGAAGGCCAGGGATGCCCCGGACTTCTTCATTTTTTCCCAGATGCAGCGCATGGCGTTCTCCGCCATCTCCAGATACACCTTGTTTCCCAAAGCTGCATAGGCTTTGCAAAGAGCATGTATCATCAATGCATTCCAGCCCAGCAAGATCTTATCATCCAAACCGGGGCGGATCCGCTGATCCCGGATAGTCATTAATTTAGCGCGGCACTTTGCCAGCAGGGCTTTGAGCGCTTCGGGCTCCATATTCAGATCCGGTGCTTCGGGTATCCATAAAATATTATGATCTTCCCAGTTGCCGCCGCGTTTTACATCATAGTAAGCGCAGAATGCGGGAGCATCTTCTCCCAGCGCTGTTTCTATTTCTTCCAGGCTCCATACATAAAACTTCCCCTCCACTCCTTCGGAATCCGCATCCAGGGCTGCATAGAAACCTCCTTCCGGAGAAGTCATTTCCCGCAGGATGAATGCCAGGGTATGTTCTATTGTTTCTGCGTAAGCGTTATTGCCGGTGAGCTGATAAGCTTCGCAGAGCGTATCTGTGAGCAGGGCATTATCATACAGCATTTTTTCAAAGTGCGGGGCCAGCCATTGCTCGTCTGTAGAATATCTTGAAAACCCGCCACCCAGCTGATCATAGATGCCACCGGCGATCATTTTATCCAGGGATAACAATGCCTGCTGAAGGGAGCTTTCATCTTTCTTCCTGCGGTTATAGCGCAGCAGGTACTGGATGGTGAAAGAGGCCGGAAACTTAGGCGCACGGCCAAATCCACCCCATTCTTTATCTGCCTGGCCCATGATGGCCAATACCATAGCATCACATTGTTCCTGGGTGAACTGTTCTTCTTTTGGCAACAGTTTGTTCACGGCTTCCATGCCAAACTGGTTGCTCTGCCGAAGATGTTGGGTGAGGTTGGAAGCCTGATCTTCCAGGTCTTTCCGTTTGGTTTTAAAAGCATCTGACACAGCCAGCAGCACATCTTTCCAGGATGGCCGGTTATATGCTTTCTGCGGAGGAAAATAGGTGCCGCCATAAAAAGGCTGGCGGTTGGGCAGGAGGAACATATTCAATGGCCATCCGCCTGAACTGCTCATGGCCTGCAGGGCATCCATGTAAATATGATCGATGTCCGGACGTTCTTCCCGGTCTATTTTTATATTGATGAAGTGTTCGTTCATGATGGCGGCGGTGGCTTCATCTTCGAAGCTTTCCCGTTCCATTACATGACACCAGTGGCAGGCTGCATAACCTATGCTTATAAGGATCGGTTTATCCTCTTTCTCTGCAAGTTGCAAAGCTTCTTCTCCCCAGGGATACCAGTTTACAGGATTATGTGCATGCTGGAGCAAGTAAGGACTGGTTTCCTTTCCTAAGCGGTTCATAGCTATGATTAATTCAGGTCTGCGGCGAAAATAATGAAAAAGGGAGCATTCTTGCGGATGCTCCCTGACTTTTTATAGAGATTTAATTATTTCTTGTTCAATCCTGTTAGGAATTGTTCCAGCGCAGCCACCATGGATGGCGCTTGCGGGGCCGGGGCTTTCACATCCAGCCGGAGGCCAGCTTCTTCCACGGCTGCGGAAGTACTGGGACCAAACGCACCTATGTGTGTGCCGTTCTGTTTGAACTTCGGCATGTTTTCGAACAGCGATTTTACACCTGAAGGACTAAAGAACACGATCATATCGTATTCCGTTTTCGCCAGCACTTCTGAGACATCGTTGGAAACGGTCTTGTACAAAGAGGCTGTAGCATACTCGCACTTACTGGCTTTCAGCCATTCTTCAATGTCTTTCTTCTGACTGTCTGAACTCGGGAAAAGGAATTTCTCATTCTCCCGGTGTTTGTTCATCACTTCCAGCAAGCTCTTTGTGGTGCCATCAGCGCCATAAAAAACCTTTCTTTTGCGGTAGAGGATGAATTTTTGCAGATACAACGCAACTGCTTCTGTAATACAGAAGTACTTGCAATCCTGAGACACCTTTACTTTCAATTCTTCGCATACGCGAAAGAAGTGATCAACAGAGTTTCGGCTCGTAAATATTACCGCCGTGTAGGTGATAATGTCTACTTTTTGCTTCCGGAAGTCCTTACCTGGCACGCCTTCTACTCTAATAAAAGGATGAAAATCCAACCGAACATTGAATTTCTTCGCTAAGTCGAAATAAGGTGATTTCTCTGTCTCTGGCTTAGGTTGGGAAATTAGGATCGTTAGTTGTTTTACCTGCAAATCTTTTTTTGGCCCGCCTTTTATCATACGTAATTTGCTCTTGTGTTAACAATCGCAGTAATCTTACGGATTACCAGTTAACCAAATCAATAGTACCTTTGTGATTATTAAAACCGGCACTACTTCGAATGCGCAAAGGTAAAGAAAAAAATGCAATTTGCTAAAAGACAGATACTGTCTCACTAAGGAATAGGACCTCACATACCTGTAAACCACCAGTAATACTATAAAGAATATTGATATATACAGGCTGGCAGTGGCGATGCCGGGGTCACAAAACGCAAGTATCACTAAAAACGGCGCCAGCATTATTCCTAATACTTTATTGATCAGGTATAAAATAAACACGTAAGCGTCTATTAATTCCTCATTTCCGAAGAGCCAGCCACAAAAACGCAGTACAATATATTTCACTACATAGATCGCGCCTACCAATATTACAAGCCCGGGGATCAACATCCAGGCGATGGCACCGGTGGTATAATTCAGCCTGTACATCAGCAGATAGAGGTATAAACCAAGGCTGATCACAAAAAAGGCATTGAGCAGAAAGTTGGGGAAGGGCGACTGTGACAGCTGATCTTTCAACTGCCGTTGGCTCAGGGTTGGGTTCAGGAAAGCCCTGAAGAGATCTGTAAAATATTTAAGATAGGAGGTGCGGATAACCCCTAACAGCAGCAATACTCCTCCCACCAGGTAGATCAGCCAGTCCTGTCCTTTACTGTTACGAACGGGATTGATGTCATACTGTACGGGCTTTCCGGCTGTGTTAAGATATGGGATCCTTTTTGCGAGTCCCTCCATAACGGTGTCGTAAGCATGTATCTTTGCTACCGGAAGGGCTGGTACGGAGTCCGTCACAATTGACGGGGCCTTCGCCTTCAGCAGGGAATCTGCCTTAACTTTGGGAACAACTGGTTTTACCGGCTTTTTAGGTGCAGTAACGGGTGCA
Organism: Chitinophaga sp. SYP-B3965; assembly: GCF_009647655.1. Taxonomy (GTDB): domain Bacteria; phylum Bacteroidota; class Bacteroidia; order Chitinophagales; family Chitinophagaceae; genus Chitinophaga. The sequence goes on from NZ_WJFD01000002.1 coordinate 54,803, forward strand.
ACGGCAGGAACGGTACTATCAGCCTGTGCGAGCACAAGTAATGAACAATGCATGATCAGGAAAAACAACAACCAGGTACGCAACGATTTGTTTTGTTTAGTGAACGCCAATGCAATTAACTATTCTTGTTCCAAAAATATCAACAAAACTCACATGTATTTTCGAGGTTTGCAAATAATCTCAGCAATTCTTTCTTAAAACGACTCATGGCAGGTATCTATCTTCATATTCCTTTTTGTAAAAAAGCATGCCACTATTGCAATTTTCATTTTTCCACCTCCCTGCAACACCGTGATGAGATGGTTCAATGCCTGATCCTGGAAGCGGGCATGCAGAAAGAATACCTTGTTGGCCAGAATGTACAAACTATTTATTTCGGCGGTGGCACTCCCAGCCTTTTATCTCCCGGAGATATTTCCGCTTTGCTCGAATCCCTTCATTCCCATTACGATATCAGCCCAGATGCTGAGATAACGCTGGAGGCCAATCCGGATGACCTCACTGCCAGAACGCTTGAAAGTCTTTATTCTGCAGGCATTAACCGTTTGAGTATTGGTGTTCAGTCTTTTTTTGAAGAAGACCTCCGCTGGATGAACCGTGCCCACAATGCAGAACAGGCCACTGCCTGCCTGGAACTTGCCAGGGAAACCGGTTTTGATAATATCAGTATTGACCTCATCTATGGCGGTCCTACTTTAACGAATGAACACTGGGAGCAAAATGTGGCTAAAGCTGTAGCGCTGGGCATTCCGCATTTATCCTGTTATGCGCTGACGGTTGAACCGGGCACTGCGCTGGATCATTTTATACAACGGAAGAAGATCCCGGCTATTGATCCTGACAAGGCAGCACAGCATTTTGAAATGCTCATGCAATGGATGGAGGAAGCGGGTTATGAACATTATGAGATCTCCAATTTTGCGTTGCCGGGCAGCCGTTCCAAACATAACAGCAGTTACTGGCAAGGCAAGCCTTATTTAGGACTTGGCCCCTCTGCGCATTCTTTTAATGGTTATTCCCGCCAGTGGAATGTGGCTAATAACTCTTTATATATGCAAGGTATCCGGAAGGAAGCCTTACCGTTTGAGAAAGAAATGCTCAGTCCCAAAATGGCGCTGAATGAATATATTATGATCTCGCTCCGTACGGAAGGGGGCTGCAACCTGGATAAGGTAGCAGACCAGTATGGGCGGGACAAACAGAAGCAACTCCTGATTGCAGGGAAAGAATTCATTGATAAAGGATGGATGAAGCAGGAAGGTTCTCTGTTGAAATTAACCCGGGAGGGGAAATTTTTTGCAGATGGGATTGCTGCTGCTATGTTCTTTTAGGTCTGGAGCTTGCCGCGCTGCAAAGGGCGGTATTTTTTTTATTTTAAGAGGATGACGTTAATACGATCTCTGGAAGGGATGGCCTTAATTTTTAGATCAATCCTTTTCCCTTTTAGATCAACCCCTTTTCCAGTTCCAGGAAAGCTTCTTCCGTACGCATCTGTTCCCAGAGAATAGCATATACTTTCTGCGCAATGGGCATATAAGCTCCTATCTCTGCATTGATCTCAAAGATGCAACGGCTGGCATAATATCCTTCCGCGATCATATTAAGTTCCAGCTGTGCTGCCTTTACCGTGTAACCTTTCCCGATCATATTACCGAATGTGCGGTTACGGCTGTGCAGGGAATAACAGGTTACCAGCAGATCTCCTAAATAGGCGCTGGCGTTATAGTTATGTACGGTAGCTTCTTTTCCAACGCCGGCCTGGTATTGTTCGTATTTCTCCAGGAATTCCTGCATCTCGCGGAAACAGTTGGTGATGAATACGCTCAGGAAGTTGTCCCCATATTCCAGTCCATGGGCAACACCTGCTCCCATGGCGTAGATATTCTTGAGTACAGAGGCAAACTGTACGCCCATCACATCTTTATTGACAATGGTCTGCAGGTATTCTGTATTGAACCTGGCGGCCATTGCTTCTGTCTCTGCCACATTAATGCCTGAGAACGTAAGGTAGGACAGCTTTTCACTGGCTACTTCTTCTGCATGGCAGGGACCGGTGATGGTGAAATATTGTTCCAGGGGGAGTTCAAAATTATCTGCCAGGTAATCATTGATCAGCTGATTGGTGCCAGGCACGAGTCCTTTGATGGCACAAACCACCTTCTTACCTGCAAATGCATCTTTGGGTAAAGATTCCAGTACAGTACGCAGGAAAGCGGAAGGAACGGCCAGAATGATAACATCGCTGGCTTTCACCACTTCTGCAATGTTGCTGTTTAATTGCAACAGGCTGGTGTCGAAGTATACGGATGTGAGATAATGTTTGTTATGATGCCGCAATTGCATGTGGCGGATGGTTTCCTCATTGCGGATCCACCAATGAATGTACTGGTTGTTGTCTGTCAGTATTTTAGCCAATGCGGTGGCCCAACTGCCGCTTCCAATAATAGCGATATGATTACCCATGCTCAACGTTCCAAATTTCATGCAATGTAATAAAAAAAGCAGGCACACCATTTCCGGTATGCCTGCTTCCTGTATATCTTACTTATTTCTTGGCGCCTTCGAAGAGTTGTGCTTTGGGAACCACCTTCACTTTCTTGCCATTCTCCAGCGTTTTTGAAATCGCTGTATAAGGTCCGCTGATCACTTCTTCTCCATCTTTCAGGCCGGTTTTGATCTCAATATTGGTATCGTCCTGGATGCCCGTGGTTACTTCCACCAGTTTAACGGTACCATCTTTTTGCAGTACGAACACTACTTCTTTAAAGTCTTTCTTCTCTTCTCCTGTATTCTCAGACGGAGGAGCGGGTGCGTTCTTATCTGCTGTTTTATTTTTGACAGTATCTTCCGGATTGCGGGTGGTTACTGCATTAATAGGAATAGACAATACCAGTTTTTCTGTACGCGTCTGAATATCCACACTGGCACTCATACCGGGGCGGAACGGGAACCTGCGGTTCTTTCCGTTACCTATCAGATCTGCATAGGAAGATGGAGCTATCCGGATGTGTACGATGTAATTGGTCACCTGTTCTGCTGAAGTAGTAGCTGAAGTTGCAGCGCCTTTGCTGGAACTGGCAATCTGTGTTACCACCCCTTTGAACTTACGGTTATTATAAGCGTCTACTTCAATGATAGCAGAGTCGCCGAATTTTACTTTAGGAATATCATTCTCTCCAACATCCACCTGTACTTCCATGGTGCTCATATCTGCGATGCGCAACATTTCTGTACCGGTCATTTGTGCAGTACCTACCACACGTTCTCCTTTCTTTACGGATAAGAGAGAAACTGAACCTGTCATGGGAGACAGGATGGTGGTCCTGCCCAGGTTCTTATTGGCTTCTGTAAGATTGGCCTGTGCGCTGGCGATGGCAAACTTGCTGCTGTTGATCCTTTGGGAAGCAGCATTGTAATCTGCCAGGGCTGCTTTATAAGTAGCTTCTGCGGTTTCAAATTCTGAATTGGAAATAACCTTTTGCTTCAGCAGTTCAGAGTTACGATCGAAAGCAAATTTTGCCTGATCCAGCCTTGCTTTGAACGCATTCAATCCTGCGGTGCTATTGGCCAGATCTGCTTCAGACTGGCTAACGGCTGCTGCTGCACGATCTCTCATGGAACCATATACATCTGCATAAATACGTGCCAGTACCTGTCCTTTTTGTACGGAATCACCTTCCAGCACGAGGAGGTCTGTGATCTCACCGGACACGTCTGAACTCACTTTCACTTCAATTTCAGGATACACTTTTCCACTGGCAGAAACCACTTCAATGATATCTTTTTTGGCGGCTTTATCAGTTGCCACCTTAATACCATCATCTTTGCCGGTTCCTTTGACCACTGCAATGACCACAATGAGGGCTACAAGGCCACCGATTATCCAGTAAAGTAGTTTCTTCTTCATATGCGCATTTATTTCTGTGTCCGATCCGCGCTATAGCGTAATGCGCTGATCGCGATAGAATTCGAGTAATTTGATTTTAAATATATAGTCGTATAGGGCAGATACCTTATCGATCTGCGCTTTAAACAGGTTCGTTTGTGTAGTAATATACTCTACGGTATTCATTAAACCAACATTGAAACGTTTGGTCGCAAAATCGTAGGCTTTTTGCGATGCACGTTCTGTGGTAATGGCTGCCTGGTATTTCTGGAAAGCACCTATTGCATTGGCATGCGCGGTATACACATCCTGGCGGAGCTTCTGGCGGTTAATGTCCAATGCAAGCTGTTTGTCCTGTACATCGATCTTAGCGCGTTCCACTGCACCCCTTGATCTCCATCCGTTAAAGAGGGGGATGTTCAGGTTGAGGCCTATATTCTGGCCAAAGTTATTGCTGAGCTGGTCTCCGAAAGGAACGATCCTTCTGTCCTGAGAGAAGGTGGGCTGCTCTACGATGGAGGTAGGATCATTTTTCAGGTATCCGATAGCCTGCGGTGTTCCTGCAGTGATGGGGCCAAATCCTTCTTTAATGGTATTGGCATAACTGGTATTGATACCGGCGGAAAGACTCAGACTTGGGTACAAGGCTCCTTTTGCAGAAGCCAATGATTTATTGGCCGCTTTCACGAACATAGAATCTGCACGGTATTGCGGATAGGCAGCCAAAGCAGCACTGAACACCATTTCCGGGGCAGTTTCCCACAAATTCAAAACGGGTATACGTTCAATATTTTCGGGTAACTCTACTATAAAAGGAACGGCAAAGTCCAGGTTCAGCAATGCTTTCATTTGCAGCACGTTGATAACGCTCTGGTTCTGTGCAGTCACCAGTGTAGAGCTATCTCTTGCCAGCTGGGCTTCCAGGTCTGCCTGGTTGCTTTCTGGTACGGAACCTGCGGCTACCAGTTTTTTGGTATTATCCAACTGAGCCATACTAAGGTCCACCTGGGATTTGCTGATCTTTACCTGCTCATTGGCCAGGAGGATCTGTAAAAAAGCATTGGCCACATTCACCCCCATATCATTCCTTGCTTTCTCCAGTAAAGAGTTATAGGCATATACCTGATACCTGCTGGCAGCTACGGTATTCTGTTTGGAGAACCATCCAAAAAGGTCTGCTGATGTATTCAGGTTTACCCCGCTGCTGAAGTTAGCTGCGGTTACATAAGTATTGGATTCAAACGAGATGTTCCGGCCAAAGCGGTATTCGCCACCTGCCCCTGCATTGAGCGTAGGGAGCCTGGCCATCTGGTTTTGCTTTAAGGTTAGTTCAGCCAGCCTCTTCTGGAAGACGCTCTGCTGAAGGGTAAGGTTATGGGTTAACGCATAGTCCAGCGCCCGCTGATAAGACCAGTTATCCTGAGCAGCCACAGGCTGTGGGTTGCCAAACAGCAGCAAAGCCAGTATTGATGCGATTGCGAGGGACTTTTTATTCATAGCCTGACAAAAATATATTAATTGAGATGACACCATTCCCCAGTTCTTGATAAATGGCAATTTCTTAGTAGGTGTGGCACAGGGCCACACGAATTTAAGGCAAAACATCATATGATGAGTTTTTAGATAGCGGAAAATGTAAAAGAGGTTTATTCCACCTTACCATCCCTGATCCGGATGATCCTATTCCCGAATTCGGCGTTTATATCTGAATGGGTAACCTGTACGATGGTGATACCATCCTTTTTATTCAGTTCAGCAAACAACTCCATGATCACCTTAGCCTGGTCTGAGTGCAGGTTTCCGGTTGGTTCGTCCGCAAAGATCACGGCAGGTTCGGCCACTATGGCCCTGGCAATTCCCACCAGTTGTTGCTGGCCACCGGAAAGCTGGTTGGGGAACAGGTCTTTCTTAGCCACCATATTGAACCGGTCCAGGATATCCGCCACACGGCTTTTGCGTTCGGAGGAAGGCATGTCCTTATACAATAATGGCGTTTCTATGTTTTCGTATACGGTGAGTTCATCTATCAGGTGGTAGGCCTGGAACACAAAACCGATGGTGCCCCGGTGAAGCTGTGTGCGTTTTTTATCGTTCATCTTATGCACCAGCTCTCCCTGGAAAAGGTATTGCCCGTCTGAAGGTTCCTCCAGCAAGCCCAGGATGTGCAACAGTGTAGATTTCCCTGATCCGGATGGGCCCATGATAGACACAAACTCTCCCTCGTGAATAACCAGGTTCACATCCTTTAAAATTTCATGTTTGCCAAACCCTACCGGGTAATGCTTTGTAATGTTGCGCAGTTGAATCATGATGGTGTTAAATATTTTATGTTGTTACAATGTTTATTCTGATCTTAAAGATTTAACCGGGTTCATCCTCGCCGTTCTGATGGATTGATAACTCACCGTTAGCATGGCCAGCACAATGGCCAGCAATCCTGTTACTACATATACCCACCATGAGATGTTCACATGGTAAGCGAATTTGTTTAACCAACCGTCCATGAAATAAGCAGCCAATGGTAGTGCAATACCTACGGCTATCAATACCAGGCGCAGGAATTCTTTGCTTAACAATGTCAGGATCTGCATAATACTGGCACCCAGTACTTTCCTGATCCCGATCTCTTTTGTACGTTGCTGCGCCGTGAAAGTGGCCAGGCCAAACAAACCGAGGCAGGCAATGAATATAGCCAATGCGGTGAATGCCGCGGATAATCTTCCTATCACCTGTTCGCTTTTATACATGTCTGCAAATGATGCATCCAGGTATTTTATTTCGAAAGGATATTGCGGGTTAAACTGTTTGTACACTTTATCAATGCTGCTGAGCGCTGTTTCCATCTGTTCCGGTTTAATACGGACAAGGATGAACTTATTGCTCTTACTGCGGTAGCGGATCACCATAGGCGCTACTTTCTTTTGCAAATGGTTGCTGGAAAAATCCTTCGTTACACCAATGATGGGCAATTGCGTATCATCCACTGTCAATGCCTGGCCTACATACGGAGGTTTCAACGACATTACTTTAGCGGCTGTTTCATTGATCACAATACCATTTGTATCTGTGGCAAATTCCGGCGAAAAAGTTCTGCCCTCCACCATTTCCAGCTGCATGGTTTTCTGGAAGTCGTATCCTGCCAGCAGGTTATCGAAGAGGATGTCTTCATTGGGGCTTTTCCCCTTCCAGCCAACGCCAGAAAAATTACTGCCCACCTGGATAGGCAGCTGGTCTGCATCTGAAACAGCTTCCACTCCGGGCATGTTTAACAGGGCAGTTCTGAAAGACCGCAGGTCGTCCACCATGGAGCCTTCGTTAAAGAACCAAACCACCTGGTCTTTATTCAATCCAAGATTTCTATTCTTTATAAAATTGATCTGCTGATAAATAAGGAATGCAGCCACGATCAATACCGTGGATACTACAAACTGGAACACCACCAATCCTTTTCTCAGCCAGATGGCGCTTGATCTTAGTCTTAAGATGCCACCTTTTAAAGTGGTCACTGCATTCAGGGAAGAAAGATAAAAAGCGGGATAACTACCGGCTATAAAACCGGTAAATAAAGCCAGGGCCAATAATGCGAGCATATTGTACCAGGTGAATAAGGGAACGGACAAGGTGATGTTCACCAGCTTTTCAAAAGAAGGTAATAACGTCCATACCAGTAACAGGGAAAGCGCAGTGGCAATGAATACCAGGGCAAAAGATTCACCCAGGAACTGTGAGATCAGCGCTCCTTTACCGGCGCCGATACTTTTGCGCACACCGACTTCCTTACTTCGCTGAATGGCCCTTGCGGTAGAAAGGTTCATGAAGTTGATACAGGCAATCAGCAATACAAAAATGGCAATGATAATAAAGAGCCGTACGTATTCAATCCTGCCGCCATCCAGGACTCCTTTATCAAAGCGGCCTTCCAGGTATACATCTTTATAAGGATAGAGGAATACAACGGCCTGGGATTCCTTCTGGTTCCGTTGTATGATCCCTTTTACTTTTGCATTTACTTTGTCGATATTTGATTTAGGATCTACCAGCACATAGGTGCGGGGAGCATTTCCACCCCAGTTCTTTAGAAATGGATTTTCCTGTACACAGCGTTCCATCGGCAGCAGCCATTCGAATTTTAAAGACGAATTCTCCGGCAGGTCTTTCATCACACCCACTACCATGTAATCTTCCTTATTGTCCAGCCTTACGGACTTGCCTACTGCTTTACTGTCTCCAAATAAATTACGGGCGAGTTTTTCTGTGAGGACGATATCATTAGGGCCACGCAGCGCTTTGGTTGGATCTCCGTCCACAAAGGGGAAAGTGAAGACACTAAAAACATCTACATTAGCATACTGTCCTTTGCTTTTATATCCATGCTCTCCTACCGCCAGCAATTTCTCTGACACCCAGGAGAGTGCAGCTGCTTTCTGAATATCAGGGATCTCCGCTTTCAGCTGATCGGCCAGGGGACCAGGGGTAGCGGTTACTGTGAGTATTTCATTATTAGAATAATACTGGTGCTGATATACCTGGTAGATATTGGGCAGCTTTTCATGATAGCGGTTATAGCTTGATTCATTCGCTACCCACAACAGTATGAACATGCAGCAGGTTAAACCAAAGGTTAATCCTGCAATATTAATAATCCCAAATACCTTATTATTCCAAAGGTTCCTCCATGCGATCTTGATGTAGTTTCTCAGCATAAAATCATTATTCGGATTTAAGAGATTTTACCGGGTTGGTCAATGCTGCCTTGAGCGATTGATACCCTATGGTACATAGTGCCACGGCTAATGCCAGCAGGCCTGCACTCAATAGCCACCACCACTTTATCTCAATGCTAAAGGCAAAACCTTCCAGCCATTTGTTCATGAAGTAATATGCAGTTGGTGTGGCAATCACCATGGCAATAAATATGAGTTTTACAAAGTCGCGGGTGATAAGTTGTACGATGTTTCCTGCGGAAGCACCCAGCGCTTTGCGGATGCCGATCTCTTTTGTCCGTTGCATAATAGCCAGGATAGCAAGTGCAAATAATCCAAGGCAGGATAACACAATAGCTACGATAGCAGCATAAACAAAAATGCGGGTGAAACGTTCTTCCCGGTCATATTGACGGTTGATGTTCTCATCCAGGAAACTGCCTTTAAAATCTGTACGGGGTGAGATCTCTTTCCATACCGCCTTGAGCTTGTCCATGATAACCGGCAGTTTTTGCGGACTCACCTTTACCAGCAATACATTAACAGGCATCGGTTTGTACATCACAAGACCCAGCGGTTCCACTTTCGTGTGCAGGGATTGGAAATTGAAATCCTTTACAACACCTATTACCGTCATGGGTGCCAGGGCTGTATCATGCACCAGCTTTACACCAATGGGATCTTTTTCTCCCAACTGCCGCGCCATTTGTTCATTGATCACAATGGAATTACTATCTGTAGAAAATGCAGGAGAGAAATCACGGCCGCTGATCAATTTGAGGTCCATTGTTTTCACAAAATCATATCCCACATTCATCCATGCCATATTAACGGCCCTCTCTTTATAATCAAATCCGGTACCCCAGCTATAAGAGCCCCCATCAAGACCTACGCCCAGATTGGTGGAAAGTCCTGTAACACCCAACACTGCAGGTTCCTGTGTTAATTTCTGCCGGAGCAATTGTAATGCGTCCCTCCCATCCACTTCTGTACCAACCGGGATGCTCACTATCTGGCTGCTGTTATAACCCAGCGGTTGGTTGCGCAGATAATTCAGTTGCTTCCAGGTAACCAGTGTGCAGGAGATCAGTAGTATGGCAATGGCAAACTGAGAAATGATCAGGCCATTGCGTAAGGAGCCGGATGTTTTCAAACGCAGTTTACCTTTCAATATCTTCACGGCATCCATGCGGGTCATGATCCATGCAGGGTAGCCGCCGGCAATGATCGTAATGAGCAGGAAACAACCGAATATACATGCGATCGTTGAAGGCTGGAAGAGTATGTGGGTGGTTACGCTGCTGCCGAAAAGTTCCCTGTAATGAGGCAGCAGGAAATAGAACAACGGAACGCTGATGGCCAGGGACAGCAGACAGATGAGAGCAGCTTCGCCCCAGAACTGAATGGCAACCTGGCGAGGCATGGCTCCGAGGGTTTTTCTCAAACCCACTTCGCGGGAACGGGTGAAAGATCTGCCAACGGAAAGATTGATGAAGTTGAAACAGGCGATCAACATCACGAAACAAGCCACGGCCAGTAACATATTGAGATAAGTACGGCTGATCACAGTACCCACTCCCCGCATGCTGGTATCCGTATGCATTTTCAGGAAGGGCTGCATGAGCAGTTCCAGGTACTGGCCGGTAGCAGTTGGCCGCGCGCCATCCCGCTTCAGATCATTGATATTGGATTCATACTGTTTATTAATGAAAGCCTGTAAACCTGCTTCAAATTTCCGGGGATCCGTTCCCGGCGCCAATTGTATAAACAGGTCATGATTGGTGGATTCCCATTCATTCATGACGTTGGGATAATTATCGTCATTCTCAAACCGGATAGCTGCCTGATAGCCAAAGCTGGAATTTTCCGGTATTTTTTCTCCTACCCCGCTCACCATGAATACCTTCCATTCCCCGCCAGCCTGCATCCGCACCTGTTTTCCAATGGGGTCTTCTTCTCCAAACATGGCTGTAGCCACCTCTTCATTCAGTACAATACTATTCTGACTTTCCAGTGCGTTAACAGCATTGCCTTTGATCAATGGAAATGTGAACATCCTGAAAAAATCAGCATCCACATAGGTGATCTGTTTCATATAATGTTTGCCATTATATTCCAGTTCACAGCCCATCCTTTTATAGCGGCTGCCGTATTTAACAGCAGAATACTGATCTTTCAATGCCTTTAGCATCGGTTCCGGCATGGTAGGCTGCAACTGTTTACCCTCTGGTGTTTGCTGAGAGAAATAAGGACGGTAGATGTCCTTCCCGTTCACGTGATATTTATTATAAGAAAACTCATAATACACGCTGATCACCAACAACAGGCATATCGTAAATGCCACCGTCAATCCTAATAAATTGATGATGGTATTTGTCTTATGCTTCACCAGGTTACGGAAAGCTATTTTCAGATAGTTACGTATCATCATTCAGATTTTAATGATTTAACAGGGTTTAGTAACGCTGCTTTAACAGATTGAAAACTGATGGTAACCAGGGCAATGATCAGTGCCCCGGCTCCTGCTGCCACAAATGCCCACCATGGCATGGGTATCTGGTATGCAAATTCCTGCAACCATTTATCCATGCCATACCATGCAATAGGGGAAGCAATGAGTATAGCGATAAATACGAGTTGGATAAAATCTTTAGAAAGCAAAGTGGTGATGCTGGCCACGGATGCCCCCAGCACTTTACGGATGCCGATCTCTTTTGTACGCTGGCGTGCCACGAGCATAGCGAGCCCGAATAAACCCAAACATGCTATTACAATTGCCAGTGCAGCATACGCACCAAACAGGCTTCCATCTCTTTGTTCCTGGTTATATTCATCTGCCACGCTGTTTTCCACAAACGAATAATTGAATGGAAATGCCGGCATCATTTTATTCCATAAAGCTTCCACTGCTGCCAGCTGAGCTTGCCTGTTCCCGGGTTGCATGCGTACAGTAAGGATGCTCGCATTACCAGGTCTGATCATAGCCAATATAGGTTCTACAGGTAATCTCAACGATTCATAATTAAAATCTTCTGTTAAACCGATCACAATTCCTTTCCTTGGAATAGGGCCACCCCGCCATTCCAAGCGGCTGCCAATGGGTTTGCTGAGCCCTAATTTTTTTGCGGCTGCTTTGTTGATCACGAATGCATCCATGGAATCTGAAGGGAAGCGTGCATCAAAATCACGGCCTTCTGCCATCTTAATACCCAGATTGGTAAAGTAGGAAAAGTCTGCATCTATGACGTAAGCTAACTTGCTATCTTCTACAGAAGTACCTTCCACGCCAATCGGGTTTACACTGCTTGAGCCATCTCCCATGGCGTCGCTGGTATATGCCGCATTTTTTACAAATGGCATTTTTGATAACTCTGCTTTAAAAAGCTCGCGGATATTTGCCTGCTTCTTGTTATCCAGGTAGAAGTTCACTAATCCTCTTTTATCATATCCAAGGTCCTTTTGCTGCAGATATCTTAGTTGAGAATAGATCACTACGGTGGAAATGATCAATGTAATGGCAATGGTAAATTGCGATACCACCAAACCCTTTCTGAACAGGGATTTGGTACCGGCACCTTTGAGGCCGCCTTTCAGAATAAGTACCGGTAAAAATCCGGACAGGTATAAGGCAGGATAACTGCCTGCCAGCAATCCTACTACTACAGAGAGTAGTAACAGGGAGCCGAATAATGAAATGTTTTGCAGGGAGAACAAAGACAGGGTTTTATCTGTCACATAATTAAATCCGGGTAACATCATCTGCGCCAGTAAGATGGCCAGTAAAAAAGATAAGAGGCAAACGAGTATGGACTCTACCAGGAATTGCATGATCAATGCTTTCCTTTCTGCACCCATCACTTTACGCAATCCTACTTCCATAGCGCGCTCATGTGCCCTTGCAGTAACAAGGTTCATGAAATTGATACAGGCTATCAGGATGATAAATAATCCGATAGCGCCATACAGGTACAGTTTAGGCATTCCTCTGCCTTCGCCGTTATCCCCGTCAGGAAACATGTGTATGTTAGCAAGCGGCTGTAATTCATAGTGAAATATTTCTCCCAGTCCTTTCGCAACAGGGCCTACATATTTTTCTGCAAAAGCGTTCAATTCACCCGTCATCATAGCAGGTGTAACACCTGGAGCCAGGGTAACAAAAGTGGAATTGTTATTGAACCCATACCAGCTGCCTTCCGGATTACGGCCATTTTTTATCCTGTCCTGTTTCCATGTTTCAAAAGATAACAGCAGGTTGAACTTTATATCTGAATTGGAAGGAACATCTTTTACGACACCGGTGATCAGGCAATCAAAATCATCCATTACACGGATCGTTTTCCCGATGGCATCTTCTGTTCCAAAATATTTTTTTGCGGTGGATGCAGTTAATACCGCAGTATAGGGTTCTTTCAATGCAGTTGCAGGATTGCCTGCAATCATAGGAAACGAGAACATGGTCAGAAAACCGGCATCTGCATAGGCCACTTCATCCTGCTTAAACTTGTCCACTCCTTTTGCAACAATAACCTGGTAGATATAGTAGAAACGAACGGCATCTGTGATCCTGGAAGATTCTTTTACAAGGGCAGGCGCAGCGCCAAACTGCGTTCTGTAGAAATATCCCATTCCCCCACCCTTATGCTTCGCAGCACTGTTCAGGCGATAGATATTTCCTGCATTCTTATGAAAACTATTATAACTCAGTTCCTCCCGGATAAAAAGTACGATCAGGATACAACAGGCCATGCCTATAGCAAGGCCAGCCACATTAATAACAGTAATACCTTTATTGCGCAACAGGTGGCGAATGGCTACCTTAATGTAATTCCTGATCATAAATTGGCGAGGTTTAGAAGGATTTAAAAAAGACAACCGCCCGGAGGCGGCGTCTTAACTAACTAACAAACAGATTAAGTTAAACGGTTCCACTTTGCTTCAATGATCTCTTTCTATATAAGCTAATAAAATACAGGCCGCCTATCATTACCACTAACAAAGGAACGGCCATGTAAGGAAGTAATTCCATCATCGCAGAACCTGACTGTTGTATACTTTTTCCCTGTGGCGGATTGCCGGCAAACAGTTGTACATCCAGCAAACGATTTACGAGACAAGAGAATGACTTTTCCATGATCTTTATACGTGAAATTGTTCTTTAATATTTTCAGTTACCACCTTACCATCGAAGAGGTTCACAATACGATGTGCGAATCCTGCATCATATGGGGAGTGGGTTACCATGATCAGTGTAGTACCGGCATCGTTCAATTCCTGCAATAACTTCATTACTTCTTCTCCATTGGTAGAATCCAGGTTACCGGTAGGTTCATCCGCAAGGATGAGTTTTGGTTTGGCTACTACAGCGCGGGCAATAGCCACACGTTGTTGCTGACCACCGGAGAGTTGTTGCGGAAAGTGATTGCGGCGATGCATGATATTCATCCGTTCCAGCACTTCTTCTACTCTTTTCTTCCTTTCGCTGGAAGGCACCTTGAGGTACAGCAGCGGCAGTTCCACATTTTCAAAAACGGTCAGTTCATCTATGAGGTTGAAGCTCTGGAATACGAAACCGATGTGGCCTTTACGCAGTTGCGCTCTCTGGCGTTCACTCATGCGGGCTACTTCTTTATCCCAGAAATGATATTCTCCGTCTGAAGGATTATCCAGCAAACCAAGGATGTTCAGCAGTGTTGATTTTCCACAACCGGAAGGCCCCATGATCGCAACAAATTCACCATCCTGTACATCCATATAAATGCCGTTCAATGCAGTAGTTTCTACTTCCTCAGTGGTAAAGAGTTTTTGCAAGTTGACTGTTCTGATCATTGTTGTTGTTTGTTAGTGATTTGATTGTATTTGGCTTAACAAATTAAAATTCCAGTACTTCCTTGTTACCGAAGTTTTCATAAGATGAAGTGATCACCTGTTCTCCGGGTTTCAAACCTTCCAGTACTTCAAAGTAGACAGGATTTTTTCTGCCGAGAGTGATGTTGCGTTTCACGGCGCGTTTGCCACCCTGATCTACAACATATACCCAGTTTCCTCCGGTGTCCGAAAAGAAACCGCCCACAGGCAATAAAAGTGCTTCAGATGATTTTCCTAATTCGAGGCGGATAGGAGAGGATTGCCCACGGCGGATGCCTTCCGGCGCGCCATTTGAAAAATTCATGTCTACTTCAAAACGACCGTTCTTTACTTCCGGATATACTTTGGTGATGGTCATATCATGATTCTTTCCATTAAATTCGAAACCTGCTTTGAGGCCTCCAAATACCCTGGAGATATAATGTTCATCAATTTCAGCTCTCATTTTAAACCCATCCAGGTCATCTATCTGGCCAATGTTCTGGCCGGCCAGGATACTGGTACCTACTTCCACGTTAATGGAAGAAAGTTGTCCGTCCACCGGGGCCCTTACCACCAGGTTGCTCAGGTTTTCCTTCATTAACTGAAGGTTGCGCTGTGTTCTGGCAATGGTACCTTCCAGTTGAATGATCTGGGTTTTTGAGTTATCTATCTGGTAGTCCTGTGATTTTACTTCAATTTCCCGCTGACGCACCAGCCTTTCATAATCACGTTTGGTTTTCAGGTATTCCTGTTCAGCCACTACCTTGTCTTTGAACAATTTGTTGTTCCTGTCAAAGAGATCCTTGGCCTGATCTACCTGGTAATCCAGATCGCTCAGTGTTTTTTCCAGGGCAAAACGGTCCTGCCTTAAACGGAGGCGGGTATTTTGCAGTTCATTGATGAGCCGGTACATTTCTGTTTCCCGGTTCACAAAGTCCATCATCAGCCGCTGGTTTTCCAGGCGAAGGATAGAATCTCCGCGTTTCACCATGCTACCTCCTTCCAGGAATTTGTATGCTACATATCCTCCTTCAATGGCATCCAGGCGGATGGTTTTGAGGGGATGCACTACTGCCGTAACTACTATGTATTCATCATAGGTGCCTTTGGTAACGGCGGAAATAGTGATCTTATCTTTTTCAACGTTCAGTTTACTTCTTCTGTCTGCGAAAATAAAGCTCCACAAAATTAGCAGCACTACCGCTCCTCCACCACCGATGAGGAAGATGCGCCGTTTGTTCCAGAATTTCTTTTTAAGTTGTCTATCCATGATCGTAATTGCTGCCGTAGAATATTCAATCCATGTGCCAAGCAATGCCAAATGCTTAGAACCGCTGCCATGGCGGGTATCCATATCATGGCAAATATACGGTATGTTCCAAAGCGGACAGCCCGTGTCCGTTATCGGACATTCCCCTGAACATCCGGCCAGTCCTGAAAATAACCTTTCAAACAAATAAATCTTTGTTTAATATTGCTCAGGGGCCGTTTTCCTTGTAACGGCCCCTCTCAAATGTCCGTTTGGCACGATTAACGGAATGTCATTTGCAGTAGATGGTTTACACAAGGAATTAATTTTCATACCAATGAGTACCCAGCAAGGAAAAATTTTAATCGTTGATGATGATGTGGATGTTCTACGGGCAGCACGCCTGTTGTTAAAGCGCCATTTTGCACAGGTGGATTTTGAAAAGAATCCCCAAAAGATCCCCTACCTGGTCAGCAATTTTGAATATGACGTGATCCTGCTGGACATGAATTTCACCCGCGACCTGAGTAGTGGCAAGGAAGGCTTTGAATGGCTGGACAAGATCCTGGACATCAACCCCAAAGCCACAGTGGTACTTTTCACCGCTTATGGGGATGTGGAAATGGCCGTAAGGGCTATCAAAGCGGGCGCAGTGGATTTTGTGCTCAAGCCCTGGGAAAACGACAAACTGCTGGCCACTATCCAGACTGCCGTGGAAACCCACCAGTCCAAACAGGAGAAAAAGACCGGCGGCGCCACCTTACATACAGATAATGTACTCATAGGTGACAGCCCTTCCATGCAGGAAGTACTGGAAACTGTTTCCCGGGTAGCCGGTACAGATGCCAATATCCTGATCCTCGGAGAGAAT
The DNA here is from genome assembly GCF_009647655.1 of Chitinophaga sp. SYP-B3965. Taxonomy (GTDB): domain Bacteria; phylum Bacteroidota; class Bacteroidia; order Chitinophagales; family Chitinophagaceae; genus Chitinophaga. Next base: position 71,359 of record NZ_WJFD01000002.1, read on the forward strand.
GGAACGGGAAAAGATCTGCTGGCCAAACATATCCATGCGCTCAGCCAGCGGAAGGACAAGAATTTTGTGAGCGTGGACCTTGGTGCGCTGAGTGAATCGCTTTTTGAAAGTGAACTGTTCGGCCATGTAAAAGGTGCTTTTACAGATGCCCGGGACGATCGCAGCGGAAGATTTGAAGAAGCGAACAGCGGATCCATTTTCCTGGATGAGATCGGGAACATCTCTCTCCCCTTCCAGGCCAAACTGCTCACGGTATTGCAAAACAGGGCGGTTACCCGCGTGGGTTCCAATAAAGCCGTGAATGTAGATGTACGTCTCATTTGCGCTACCAACCGGAATATCCAGCAAATGGCTGCACAGAACCAGTTCCGCCAGGATCTGTTATACCGTGTTAATACCATAGAAATTCATCTCCCGCCGCTCCGCGAAAGGAAAGAAGATATCGTTCCACTGGCTGAATATTTCCTGGGCCTTTACCGGAAGAAATATAACAGGCCGGTAGCCTTTCTGCATGAATCCCTCATTACGCAACTGGAGCAGTACGACTGGCCGGGAAATATCCGGGAACTGCAACATGCTATTGAAAGAGCGGTGATCCTTTGCCAGGGTAAAACACTGATGCCCAAAGATGTATTTGTGAAAACAAATACGGCCACAGAGCAGCTGGACACTGGTTTTAACCTGGAGGACATGGAACGGAACATGATCTCACAGGCATTGAAAAAATGCAATGGTAATATCACAGATGCCGCCAAAGAATTAGGGCTAAGCCGCGCTGCCTTGTACAGAAGGATGGAAAAATATAATCTCTAGCATGAACAGGTTCAGCCTCTATATTCTTTTACGCATCATACTCATGATCGTTACGATCATGGTGGGATGCTGGCTTTGGTGGAACAGCTACCAACTGGTAGTAATCCTTGTTGCGCCATTGCTGCTGGTGCAGATCTTTGGGCTGTACTATTATCTGAACAGGGTGAACCGCAAGCTCACCTTGTTCCTGGAGGCTATCCGTTATGAAGATTTTTCTATCCGTTTCAGCGGAGATAATAAACTGGGCAAAAGCTTCAGTGGGCTGAACCACCAGTTCAACGAAGTACTGGAAGCATTCCGTCAGACGCGTGCTGAGCGGGAAGCTAATCTCAAATACATTGATACCATCATTCAGCACATCAGTATAGGTGTATTATCTTTTGATACGGATGGCAAGATAGAGCTGATCAATCCTGCGGCTTTCCGGCTCATGGGCATTTATCGCCTCCGGTACCTGGATGAATTAAAGAACGCACACCCGGACCTTTCCGAATTATTAATGCAATTACCGGCAGGACAAAAATCCCTGTATGCCACGCAGAATGGCCAGCAGCTTTCTATTCATGCCGCAACCGTAAGATTGCAGGGCAGGCTGGTAAAACTGATCTCTCTGCAAAACATTCATGCGGAACTCCAGCAAAAAGAACTGGAAGCATGGCAGAACCTCACCAAGATCCTGCGCCATGAGATCATGAATTCCGTTACGCCTATTGTGAGCCTCATTGGTACCATGCAGGAGATTGTAAAGTATGATATGGCCACACCGGATGGAGATCATACGGAAGCGGTGGAAGATCTGAAAGAAGCGCTGGAAACTATTGAGAGCCGCAGCAAAGGGATCATGAACTTTGTGAACGCGTACCGTGATTACACCACTTTACCTAAACCACAATTCACCAACGTTAACTTAAAACAACTCGTGAATGCAGTGAGTAATCTGCTACTGCCTGAAATGAAAGCAGCAGGTATCATTTACCGCGCACATGTTTCACCGGATAATATTGAGATCCATGCAGATGAAACCCAACTGCAAATGGTACTGATCAACCTGATCAAGAACGCCATGGATGCGCTGGAGCAAACCAACAAACCCTGGATCACGGTAAAAGGCACCTTAGGGAATGCGCAACAGATCGTGCTTGAAATAGCAGATAATGGCCCGGGCATAGAACCGGAAGCCATGGAAAGGATCTTCATTCCTTTCTTTACTACTAAGAAGAAAGGCTCCGGCATTGGATTGAGCCTTTCCCAGCAGATCATTCAAATGCATGGCGGTCAGTTGAAGGTAGTAAGCCCCCCTTCAAAGGGTACAACTTTTTATATATTGCTTAATACTTAAAATTCAAGTAAGTTGCCGGATATTTCCACGAGCCTATGCAACCAAAAACCTGGGGCGCAATTTACTTCCTGATACTATTAGCTGATCTGCTGATCATACTATGTGATATCCCTTATGCCAGATATGTTACCAAACCTTTGCTGATGATACTCCTGGGCTGCTATTGCTGGTGGCAGGCAGGCGGTCTTTATCATCCCGTACGCAACTTTATTTTCATGGCTATCATCTTTTCCTGGTGGGGAGATGTGTTCCTGCTCTTCGGGGATTTTTTCATTCCCGGCCTGATTAGTTTTCTGTTGGCACATATCCTGTACACCAGTTACTTTATATGGGTGAAACCAAAACCCAAAGTGGGTTATAGAGAATGGATAGCAGCGCTACTGATACTGGCTTATGCAGGTTTTTTTGTGCGTTTCCTCTATCCTCACCTGGGAGCATTAATGCCTGCGGTAATAGCCTATACCGCGGTGATCACTATCATGTTACTCTCTGCTGTTTTTGCATTTAGTGTGCATGGTGCACAATGGGGCAGGTTATGTGTAGGAGGCGCTACCCTCTTTGTAATATCTGATTCTATCCTGGCCACGGAGAAATTTTATATGTCCTTTCCCGGTAGTTCTTTGCTGGTGATGTTAACGTATGGATTGGCACAATGGATGATCGTAGAGGGCAGTGTCAAATATTTGAAGACGGTGAAATAAATTGTATTTTAATGTTATGAAAACGCTTTCCCTATTCATTCTTTCCTGCATTATCTCTGTTAGCTCATTTGCCCAAACCTGGCAGGATACACTGGCTAAAATAGAATCTGCCTTTTCCAGGTATACACCTGAAATGCCTGGTGCACAATTCACCATCAGCAGGAATGGACAGATCATTTTTTCGAAAGCATGGGGCATGGCGGACCTCGAACATAACGTTCCTCTTACTACCAAATCATTAATAGAAGCCGGCTCTGTGAGCAAACAATTTACCGCTGCCGCCATTTTATTATTGGAGCAGCAGGGAAAACTTTCTTTGAATGACGACGTGCATAAATACATTCCGGAGTTACCGGATTATGGTACGCCCATTACGTTAAGGCACATGATGAATCATACCAGCGGCCTGCGGGATTGGGGAAGCATAGCGGAATTGACCAGTTCACCCCGTGGTACCAAAACCTATAGTAATGCAGATGCATTATGGATGGTGTGTCAGCAAAAAGAATTGAATAACATTCCCGGCGCAGAATATATCTATAGCAATTCAAACTATGTTCTACTGGCCATCGTCGCAAAAAGAATAACCGGCAGAGAACTCACAGCATTCACCCGCAAGCATATTTTTGATCCTGCAGGCATGCAACAATCTTTATGGCGTTTTTATAAAGAAGTAGTGCCGGGCCGCGCAATGGCTTATTCACAGAACGGGGCGAAATATATAAACGATATGCCGAATGAGGATGTGTATGGTGCCGGTGGCTTGCTCACCACTACAGAAGAATTAGTGAAGTGGGTGCTATTCTACACCGGTGGCAAATTCGGCAGCCCTTCCCTTTTCCCGGAGCAGGTAAAGAAAACGCCGTTGAATAATGGTAACGCGCATGATTATACGGCAGGTTTAGTGGTAACAAAGTTTAACGGACAGGATGCGATCGTACATAACGGCGCTACTGCCAGCTACCGCGCAAACCTTGAATACTTCCCTAAGCAGGGGCTTATCTTTGCTTTTCTCAGTAACACCTCTGCATTTGATGATGCTCCCACCAATGCAGCCAACATGGTGAGGAACATCTTTATTCCGGAACCATCCCCTGCAAGAAATAAACCTTTGCCCCCATATGCCGTAACAGAAGAAAAATTAAGGAGTTATGAAGGCTGGTATAGGAACCCGAGAAATGGTGCAGGTATAAAAGTGGCGATAGCAGATGGTAAATTGAGTTTCGCAGGCGATGTATCCATGACGCCCATTAGTAAAGACCTCTTCAGAGCAGGTGGCCGAAGGATTGAATTCCTCCCCGGCGGTTTCCGCCAGACCACCCCGGATAAAGACACAATTGTTTTTACTGCTGTTGAATTTTCGAACATCAACAAGGACAGCGATGCCGCCAGGTATGCAGGAGAATATTATTCGGAAGAAACGGAATCCCGCTTCTTTATTGAGGCAGAAGGCATCACGCTGAAACTGGTGCAAAAGCCGGCCACCAAAATGACCCTTACCGCCCAATATAAAGATGGGTTCAGATCTCCCTACGGGCCTCTATATTTTGTGCGGGATGCACAGAATAAGATAACCGGATTTAAAGTATCTCAATCCCGTGCCCGGAATGTATCCTTCATAAAGGTGAAATAAGGCTATAATTGCCTAATTTTGAGGCCTATGCATCAAACAGATTTCCTGGTAGTAGGATCCGGGATTGCAGGGCTCACTTATGCATTGAAAGTGGCGGAGCAATGTCCGGATAAGAAGGTAACCATTATTACCAAAACCCGAGAGGACGAGACGAATACAAAGTACGCTCAGGGCGGCGTTGCCGTAGTGAACGACCTCGAGAATGACAGCTTTGAAAAACACATCGAGGATACGCTTATTGCAGGTGACGGGCTGTGCAATGAAAAGATCGTGGAGATCGTAGTAAAAGAAGGGCCGGACCGTGTGAATGAGCTGATCGCCTGGGGCGCCAATTTTGATAAAGCGCCGGACGGAGATTATGCATTGGGCAAAGAAGGCGGCCACTCTGAATTCCGGGTGATCCATCATAAGGATGTTACCGGCAAGGAAATTGAAAGAGCGCTGCTGGAAGCCATCCGCCGGAAAAGCAATATAGAACTCATTACGCATTGCTTTGTAGTGGAGATCATCACCCAGCACCACCTGGGATACCTCGTTACTAAATCTACCCTTGATATTGAGTGCTTCGGCATCTATGTGCTGAACCTCAAAACCAATAAAATAGAAAAGATCCTTTCCCGTGTTACCATGCTGGCTACCGGCGGTAACGGACAGGTGTACCGTACTACTACCAACCCTGTGATTGCAACAGGAGATGGAGTAGCCATGGTGTACCGCGCAAAGGGGCGGATCGAGAACATGGAATTTATCCAGTTCCATCCCACTGCATTATACCAGCCCAATGAAAGTCCTTCTTTCCTGATCACTGAAGCCGTTCGCGGTGATGGTGGTATCCTGCGCAACAAAAACGGAGAGGACTTTATGCATAAATATGATCCGCGTCTTTCTCTTGCCCCCCGCGATATTGTGGCCAGGGCCATTGACAGTGAAATGAAGATCACGGGTACAGAACATGTGTACCTGGATTGCCGCCATATGGATATGGAAAAATTCATTCACCACTTCCCCAACATTTACGAAAAGTGTAAGTCGCTGGGAATTGATGTGGCGAAAGATATGATCCCTGTTGCCCCTGCAGCACATTATAGCTGTGGTGGTATTAAAACAGATGAATGGGGCCATACTTCCATCCGCAATCTCTATGCTTGCGGAGAATGTGCCAGTACTGGTTTGCATGGGGCCAACCGGCTTGCTTCCAACTCTTTGCTGGAAGCCATGGTGTTTGCACATCGTTGTTACCTGGATGCGGTGAAGGTTATTGAAAATACTTCTTTCCAGGAAACTGTACCGGACTGGAATACACTGGGTACTACTGCTCCAAAGGAAATGATCCTGATCACACAAAGCCTCAAGGAACTAAAGCAGATCATGAGTGACTATGTGGGTATTGTGCGGACCAATGTGCGGATAGAAAGAGCGATGCGCAGGCTGGATATCCTTCACCTGGAAACGGAAGCGCTCTATCGTGAAACGGCTGTTTCTCCTCAGCTGTGCGAATTGCGGAACCTTATTACGGCGGGTTACCTGATCGTGAAAAGTGCTGCCTTCCGTAAAGAAAGCAGGGGTTTACATTACAATACTGATTATCCATATAAATGCGAATTGGTGCAGAACATTACATTGTAGGGTCATGTATTATATTCTATTAGCCTTTTGTTATGGCATTTCTATTCTTCCGCTGTGGCTGTTGTACATCATCAGTGACGGGTTGTGTTTTCTTGTTTATAACGTGATCGGCTATCGTAAACAGGTGGTGTTTGATAACCTGAAACAGGCTTTCCCTGATAAAACAGATGCCGAGATAAAATGCATTGCTAAAAAGTATTACCGCAACCTCACGGATATGATGGTGGAAACCATCAAGCTGCTCACCATGAGCAAAAGCTCTCTTCAAAAACGTTTCGACTGTGACCTTACCGTGTTGCAGCGATTATTTGATCAGGGTAAAAGTTGCCAGCTTCATCTTGGGCATAATTTTAACTGGGAATGGGCTAATCTTTTTTGCATGCAGGGTGTTCGATTCCCGTTCCTGGTAGTGTTCATGCCGCTTACTAATAAAGGCATGAACCGGATGTTCACCCACTTTCGGGAAAAGTTCGGTACGGTGTTGGTGCCGGCGAATGATATGAAAACAGGCATGGCGCCCTGGATCGGGAAGCAATATTTACTTGCGTTGGTAGCAGATCAGAATCCCGGTAATCCTCGGCGTTGCTATTGGTATCCTTTCCTCAATAAGATGACGCCTTTTTATAAAGGCCCTGAAATGAGTGCGAGGAGATATGATATTCCGGTGGTGTTTGCGGATATCCGTAAAGTGAAGAGAGGATATTATAAGGCACAATTGAAACTCGCTTTTGAGCATCCGATACAGGAACCGGAAGGAAAGATCACGGAGGCTTTTGTGCGGTATTTAGAGCAGAATATACATGAGCAGCCGGAAGTATGGGTTTGGAGCCACAGGCGCTGGAAACACGCTTATAAGCCGGAATATGAGAATGTTTCTTCTTCGGAGGAATAAGAGCAGAATAAAAAATAATAAACACCCCGTTGGGGTGGTGGTTTTTTTATTTAAAAGATTAAAAGTAAAAGGCTACCTCTTACTCTGAAGATTAAAAGCTAGAAGCCCCCTTTCTCAAAAGAATAAAAGTAAAAGGCCACCCCCTTCCTTAAAAGAATAAAAGTAAGAAGCCACCCCGTAGGGGCGGCTTCTTACTAAAAAGGGGTGTTCTTCTCAGGAACGGTTTCTTACAAAAAAACTTACTCTTCTCTAAACGGCTTCTTAGTAAAAAGGGTGTCCTTCTGAAAAGAACACCCTTTTTTTATTTCCTTACGCTGAAGGTATCTTTAGCTTCCAACCCGGCTGTATCACATCCGGATTCTTGATCTGATCTTTATTCGCTTCGTAGATCTTCTGCCAGGTAAGCCCGGGATAGTTCTTAGCGATCTTGCTGAGGTTATCTCCTGCCTTCACTTCATATTCCTGCTCTGCACCTTCTGCTACAGAAATATTCAGCACCATGTCACCAGACCTCATTTCTGGGTCTAGTTTTTCATAGGTGGCCCAGATCTGATCTTTTACTGCAGTGGAGGGAGCAGTACCTGTTACATACAGCACATTATTTTGCTCAACTACCTGCAAACCGGTAACACCGCCGCTGGTAGCCTGTTGAATGAGTGTTGCATATTTATCTTGTAGTGCCATGATATTACTTTTTTTAAGGTTAATGGTGGAATGAAAAGCCGGCTTTATTTCAGTGTCAGTTTATTGAGCACTTTCTTCGGCTTAGCTTCATTAGCAGCCTGCATTACTTTCTTCAGATCTGCTTTTGCAATGGTACCGGTTAATGTTACTTCTCCGTTTGCAACGGTGGAAACTACACCTGTAATTCCGTGAGCACTCAATGCAGAGTCAACACTGTTCCTGATCAGATCGTCAGGGTTGATCACTACTGGTGGCGGAGGTGGTGGTGGAGGTGTTACCATGATATTGTTGGTAACGGATTTAATGCCTTTAACGCCTTTGGCAGCGTCGCCGGCTGTAGTTTTTGCAGCATCATCAATCACCTCTCCACTCAATGTGGCTACTCCGCTCTTCACTTCTGCAATTACGCCCGGTGCTGCGGTGGCTAACTTATCATTCACTTCTTTCTGAAGCTTCGCATCGCTTGGAGCACAAGCGTACAAGAGAACACCCATCATTGCAAGACAGGCGAGTAAAAAGGATTTGCGCTGTTTCATAAGATTAAAATTTTATAGGAATTTAACGAATCCCCGCTGAAAGAACAACTTTAAATAATTGTTACGCAATGAGATATGTAATTACTTTTATCTACTATAAGTGCATTTATTTGTATGTGTTTTATGCCTAAATCATATATGCTATTGTAAGATGCACTTACATGGCTGTAAAAAAATAAGGCAGCAGGAAAACCTGCTGCCTTATTAAAAAAACTTGTTAAAGTCTAGTTCAGTACATTTTTCTCCTGCACCACTTCAATACCTTCCTGGTCTTTTAGTTTGGCAAAACCACCATTTACGTTACGCAGGTTGTGAATACCTTCCCGTTTCATGATAGAGCAGGCTATTACGCTACGGTATCCACCGGCGCAATGTACGTAGAGGTTATGGTTATCCTCAAAGTCCGCCAGGTTACCGGGATCGGTTAATTCACTGAGTGTTATATTCAATGCACCCTGTACATGGCCATCTGCATATTCTGCAGGTTTGCGCACATCTACGATGAGCAGGTTTGGATCATGCGGGATGTCCATCGCCAGTTCATCAGGATCTACGGAGATGATCAGGTCGAATGTTTCACCGGCTGCTTTCCAGGCTTCGTAACCACCTTCCAGGTATCCTTCTACTTTATCAAATCCAACACGGGCGAGGCGTACAATTGTTTCTTCTTCCTGCCCTGCATCTGTTACCAGGATCATGGGTTGGTTAAAAGGTAAGAGGCTGCCTGCCCATTCTGCAAAACGGCCTTCCAGTCCTATGCTGATAGAGCCGGGTACAAATCCGTCTACAAAAATATTGGCATTGCGGGTATCGAGGATCACCGCATCTGCTTTTATCTTCTCTTTGAACGCTTCTACTGATAAAGGTTTCAGGCCTCTTTCCATCAACACCTGCATCGCATCATATCCTTCTTTGTTGATCTTTGCATTGATGGGGAAATATTGCGGCGGCGCACTTAAACCATCTGTTACCTGTGCAATGAAAGTAGCTTTATCTGTTGCCAGCAAAGCATAGTTCGTTGCTTTTTCTTCACCGATGGTGCTGTAAGTATTGGGTCCTATATTTTTACCGCAGGAACTTCCTGGTCCGTGAGCCGGATATACGATCACATGATCAGGAATGGGTTTTATTTTATCGTTCAATGATTCAAATAAATGCCCTGCCAGTTCTTCTTTACTGAGCGAACCGCTGAAAAGGTCCGGACGGCCTACATCACCTACAAATAAAGTATCGCCGGTGAAGATGGCGTTTGGTTCGTTCTTTTCATCAAAAAGCAAATAACAGGTAGACTCCATGGTATGACCAGGCGTATGCAACGCACGGATCTTTAATTTACCGATCGGAAATTCTTCTCCGTCTGCTGCAATATGAACCGGGAAATTTGTGGTAGTGTTTGGCCCGTAAATGATGGGCGCTTTTGTTGCGGCGGCAAGGTCCAGATGGCCGGACACAAAGTCCGCATGAAAATGGGTTTCGAAAATATATTTAATGGTGGCATTCCGTTCGCGGGCCAATTCCAGGTAAGTATCAATGTCCCGTAACGGATCAATCACTGCAGCCACTCCCTCAGACTCTATAAAATAGGCGGCTTCCGATAAGCACCCTGTGTACAACTGCTTAATGAACATATGGTCGTCTTTGATTTTGGCAAAAATACGAAGAAGTTACAAGTGCAGCGTCAGATAGCCGTAAAACCAAAAAATCCATAAAAAAAGACCATCTTCCGTGGAAGACAGTCTTTCAGTATGGATTGGAACCGCTTTCTGCGGTTGACATTGAAAAAGATTCTCTTGATGAGATTATCCCACCAGCTCTTCGACAAACTTAGCAACTTCAGCAATACGCTGCTTGTTGATAGTATAGTGAATAAACTTACCGTCTCTCTCGGTAATCACGATACCTGCACGCCTTAAAATAGCGAGGTGCTGGGATGCTACCGACTGCTCTAATCTCAACTTCACATAGATCTCCGTTACGGTCATGCGCTTATGGTCTTCCAGCAGCTTAATCATTTGCTGGCGCAGCTTGTGGTTGATGGCTCTCAACACCATGGCGGCCTTCTTAACGGCAATGTAATCCAATTTGATCTGATCTTTTTCATTGTTACCTCTCGAAATAATAAGGGTATTTGATGAGGTAGTTAATAATTGTTTTTCCATCGCAAAATAGTTTTAAAAAATAATGAAATGACAGGGATCAACGGACAGTAAAACGCGACTATTAGACAATGATCGCGGATATTGATTATACAAAATTATAATATCTGTCACAATAAAAAAAATTTCTATACCTTCTTTTTTAATATATCATTAGAATATGCCACATTTTATCGCAATTTGACATTTCTATGACGCTTTTGGGCATGTTTTCCCGTCCAAATCGCCTGTCTCAGATTATAACGCTTTAAAATGCGTAATCTGATGCGGCCAAATGCTAAAAATCTGCTAAAAAATTAAGGGATGTTACTTTTTTCCGGGGTGGTAAAAGGCTTTTAAGTAGTTGGGAGTGAAGTAGGCAACGTCCTCGAAATCCTTACTGGAAAAGGCTTTCTCTGCTAAGGGGATCATGTGGGCAGCGGAAATATGATAGGCCGGAAATGAGGTATTTGGCTGGACTCCTAATAAAACAGCCCATTTCGGTGCTCCGTCACCAAAAAAAACGGTTTTTTTGACAAGAATATAAGGATCAAAGGATTGCGATTCCAGGACCATTGCCTGGGGGTCTAAAACGGGTTCAAGATCTTTATTATATACCGCGGTAAATACCTCCATACGCCGCGCATCGATCATGGGAGCAAAATAAACATCTTCTCCTGCGTAAGCAGTTTGCATACCACTGGCCATCATTTGTAAAGTAGAGATGGCAATCAATGGTTTATTCCATGTATAGCAAAGTCCTTTTGCTGTGGCGGCGCCTACACGAAGTCCGGTGTAAGACCCCGGCCCTGCACTTACCGCAATGGCATCCAGCTCTTTAGGACTGCGGTGATGCCGCTCCAGTAATGTTTTTACAAAGATGCCCACGGTGGCGGCATGGTCCCGCTGTTCAATGTTTTCCATTGTTTCCAGTGCCACACCGTTCTCTGAAAGAGAAACGGAACCAATAGCCGTAGCTGTATCTATATGAAGGATCAGTGCCAAACTAAAATCTGTTTTATCGTAATGCCTCGTATTCCTGCTGCAAGAGGGAACATATCTTATACCGTTCATTCCCGGTATGCTGATATACTGCCTGCAATACTTCGTATACGTGGCGGATACCTATCTTTTTACTCCATTCAAAAGGGCCCATCGGATAATTGGTGCCCAGCTTCATGGAAGTGTCTATATCTTCCCGCGATGCGGTTCCTTCTTCTGCAGTGAAGTAGGCTTCGTTGATGATCATGGAGATCACTCTTGGTGTGACCATTCCTATGGTGGGTGCAATACTTTCGTATATCCAACCCAGTTGCTGCATCAGCGCGTCCGGTTTACCTGCAATTTCTAATATGGGCATGCTGATAAATCCGGGCAGGAAATTGCAGCCATAAATATGATCAATGGATAATCCTGCTGCAAACTGCTGCAATTCCGCAGTGCTAAGTTTCACAAGGCATGCTAAAACAGGTACGGAAGGGAACGATGCATACAATGCTACTCTCCTGGGATGTTCATCCAGGGAGAGGTCAATCACAAGATCCACAAGCATGTCTGTGGGTTCTGGTGATGTACGTACATCATGCCCTTTAAAATCCTTACTGTTCTGCAGCTCTTCCCAACGTTGGGGATCTCCTGTAATAAGTATCTTCATCCGGCTATTTAATAGCGATCATGGAAATCTCTACATTCACTCCTTTAGGCAATCCTGCTACCTGAACAGTTTCGCGGGCAGGGAAGTAACCGGAAAAGTATTTTCCATATACTTCATTGATCTGCGAAAAATCATTCATGTCCATAATGAAGATGGTGGTTTTCACTACATCAGAAAAATCCATTCCGGCTTCCGTAAGGATGGCACGCAGGTTTTGCATCACCCGGTGTGTTTCCGAAGTAATGTCATCCTTTTCGATCTGGCCCGTTTCAGGATTCAGGGCAATCTGACCGGAGATAAATAAAGTACTGCCGGCTTTAATAGCCTGGTTGTAAGGGCCTATTGGCGCCGGGGCACCATTTGTGTTAATGACCTGTTTTTCCATAGGTTACAAAAATAAGGTTTTAGATGGGTAGTCTATTGCATCGGATATGCAAAATGATTATATTAGCATAAGTAATACAAAGTCGAAATACCATATCTAACAAACATTATCTCACGGATTATGTATGTCAAAACCCTGAATGGTCTTTCTCTAAATGGGGCCTGGCAGATGCAGCTCAGGCTTTATGTTAGCTGGATAATAGGGTCGGCAACGGCCTTTCTTTTTACGGGAAATAGTTTACTGGCATATCCTTCTCTCCTCCTTACCGTTCACCTGGTGAGTGTGATAGCTGTGGTATTATATGCCCTGAGCCGGCAAAAAGATAATTTCAGGCTGATCCCTAAAATAAATATCTCCCTCGAAACATTCCTCCTGGCCTTTTCTATGGCGCTTGCACTGGTAGTGGTAAAAGATGCGGTGGATTTTATACTCCCCTTACCCCAGTGGCAGGAATTATCTTTTACTTCTGTGAATACCAGCTCTTTCTATACCATTATTGTTACGGTGCTGTTAGGGGCTATTATGGAAGAAATGCTTTTCAGGGGTATTATTATGGAAGCATTGTTACATCGTTACTCCGGGGGGATTGCTTTACTGCAAAGTTCGCTGTTGTATATGCTGGCCCATCCGGACCCATCCCAGATGCCCGGCGCATTTTTGCTGGGTTTGCTTTGCGGGTTCTTCTATCTGCGCTTGCGTGACCTCTGCAGTTGCTTTCTCATTCATCTTACCAATAACGCGGCCACTGCTATATTAATAACGGGGGGATCTCTTCAGTTTGCGATCACGGACCCTGCTACTTATTATACGATTGTGGGTTGCTGCGTGCTGGTATTAGTGGCCGGATATTTCCTGCTCAAACGTTTCACCTTTCATGTAAAACCACATTCCTATCTGAGCAAAGAAAATATCCGGGCCAAATCAGTTCTATTTTCCGAACAGTAACTTAGCCAGTTTGGCATCGTGACCATACACATCATCTCTGAAATTCAGTTCTCCTTTATAATTCACCCAGGCGGTGAAATAACCGATGTACACCGGCACTTTATCTTTCAGCGTTACATATTTTTCTTTACCGGCATTCATGGCTGCATCTATTTTTGCTTCCGTCCAGCTGGAGTCTTTACGCAGCAACCATTGCGCGAGGCGTTTAGGTTCTGATACGCGGATGCAGCCATGGCTGAAGGAACGTTTTGTTTCGTTGAACAATCCTTTGGATGGCGTATCGTGCAGGTAGATGTTGTATTCGTTGGGGAACAGGAATTTCACTTTACCCAATGAGTTGGCGCCGCCAGGTTTCTGGCGAACGATGTAAGGGAAATTACTGCCTGAATATTTAGACACATTGATGGAACTTAATGGAAGCACCTTTCCGCTGCTGCCAACAATTTCCATATTGAGGCGATTAAGATAACCATTGCCGCTGCGTTTGATGCCCGGTAATACTTCTTTACCCAAAATACCCGGCGGCACATTCCAGTAAGGACTGAACACCACGAATTTCATTTCACGGCTGAAGATAACGGTACTTGCTCCCGGTGTTCCAACTACTACGTTACAATCCCAGGCCAATTTGCCATTCTCATATGCATGCATTTTGAACTCGGGAATATTTACGAGGATGTAATCCGTATTCACTTCTACCGGTACCCAACGGAGCCGTTCCATGTTCAGCATCAGCTGGTGCATGTAATGTTCCAGTGGCCTGTTCAATGCATCCAGTGTTTGCTGGCGGATAATGCCATCCGCTTTATGGCCCATCCTTGCCTGGTAGATCTTTACTGCGGAGTCCAGCATGGGTGTGAACAGTGAGGAAGTATCCTTTTCTTTCAGATCACCGAGCAGGCTTAATCGTTGTTTTATAACGGGAAACAGAACGGATGAATCTCCGGGTTTGAATGTTTTCTTTTTATCTGCCACTTTCAGGGAATCCCATGTTGGGTTCTTTTTGACGATGACGGCCAGTTTCTGCAATTCATCCCGCAGCAATTTATACTGGCGGTTCACGGGTTCTTCTTTGCTGATCCTTTCTTTGGGATTAGCGATCACGGAATCCAGCAAACTGCTGATGTCTATTTTCTTACGGGGGATGAACCATTCCAGGTTCTTTGCATTATCACTGGTGATGCCGCCCCATACCAGGTTGCCATATACGAAGAACTGGCCGGTGAGGGCTAATTCTGTAATGGGTACAATGGAATCAGTCCTGTTGAGGGAATCGCCCATCAGGGCCAGTGAATCATATAATGCCATTACGCGGCTTTTGTCCAGCGTACTGTCTTTAATACCGCTCTCTTCATCCTGGCGCATCATATTCATAAATCCGCCGGCCTGTTCCGTAATACCTTCTTCATTTATCCAGGCGTAGTGATATCCGCGTTTGCGATAAAAGTCGCGGATAGCTTCTCCATAAGGAGCAAACTGTGGATTCCTGTCCAGGAAAGTACCCACATAATTACTATCCAGCACCTGGGCAATATATTCCTGTTTGGTGTAGTGGCTGGTATCCCGGTTCATACCATCTTTTTCGGATCTGCCGCCTTTTTGCCGGCAGGCGGCCAGTAGTACGATGGCAATGAGGGAGAGGTAGACGATCTTCTGCATAAGACTATAACAATTTAACCAGTAGTAAGTTCTGTATAAACTAACAACAATTATGCAAGAAAAAAAGCGACTGCACTTTCGTACAGTCGCTTTCAATATTTTCGGTGTGGTGCTTAGAATTTAATTTCTTCGTCGTTCGCGTCAAAGAAGCGGTATTCCGTGAGATGATAATTGTTATCAGCTTTCAGTTTGATCCACTTTTTATATTCAAAGAACCATTTCCATTGTTTGGATTTCAGCCAGCCTTTGGTGAGATAAGAATGAAGGATAGGATGTATGCGAATGGTTAACCCCTTGTGCTGATGGTTAAGCAGATACAGCAAATTCTTTTCAATATCTTCAAAGATCAGCATGGAAGCGCCGATCTTGCCGGTTCCTTTACAGGCTGGGCAATCTTCTGCCACAGAAATAGTGATCTCAGGTTTCACCCTTTGGCGGGTGATCTGCATGAGGCCAAATTTAGAGATGGGCAGGATGGTATGTTTGGCTCTGTCCAGCGTCATGAATTTCTCCATGGCTTCGTATACGCTCTTCTTGTTTTCCGGCAGTTTCATATCGATGAAATCGATGATGATGATACCGCCCAGATCGCGCAGTCTTAACTGGCGTGCAATTTCCGCAGCAGCCTCCAGGTTGGAAGCGAGGGCATTCTGTTCCTGGTTATTGCTGGAGCTTTTGTAACCGCTGTTCACGTCAATTACGTGCAGGGCTTCTGTTGCTTCTATGATGAGATATACGCCGCTATCCAGGTTTACTGTTTTCCCGAAGGAAGCTTTAACCTGGCGGGTTACACCAAAATGATCGAAAATGGGTGCGCCGTTGTGATAATAGGAAACGATGTCCTGTTTCTCCGGGGCAATCTTTTGAATATATGTTTTGGTATCTGAGTAGATGTTCTTGTCGTTAATGACAATACGGTTAAAGCTCTCGTTCAGCAGATCGCGGAGGATGCTGGCCGTTTTGGTCTGCTCACTTAATATCTTTTGCGGGGGGGTGCCACTGCGCAGATTTTCCTGGATAGTTTTCCAGGTGCTTACCAGCGTTGTAAGATCTTCATGTAATTCCGCTGTTTTTTTCCCTTCTGCAGCGGTCCGTACTATCACGCCAAAGTTATTTGGCTTGATGGCTTCTACGATCTTTTGCAATCTCTTTCTTTCTTCGGAAGAGTGGATCTTTTTAGACACCGCTACAATGTTATTGAAGGGTGTGATCACAATAAAGCGGCCGGGAAGGGAAATTTCGCAACTCAGGCGTGGGCCTTTGGAAGAAATGGGCTCTTTGAGGATCTGTACGAGGATGTTGGGTTTACCTCCCAGTACTTCGGTGATTTTACCGGTTTTGATGATCTCCGCCTCATTCTTGAATTTAGCAAAATCGAAGTCGCTCCTTTCGGTAATGGCCTGTGATGTGAATTTGAGGATGGAACGGATATACGGACTCAGATCAGTATAATGTAAAAAAGCATCCTTTTCGAATCCCACATCAACAAAAGCCGCATTTAAACCGGGGATGAGTTTCTTCACTTTGCCTAAATAAAGGTCTCCCACTGCAAAATTAGGGTTCCCGCTTTCATGATGCAGTTCCACTAATTTTTTATCTTCCAGCAATGCAATTTCTACACCGGATGGTGCTGCATTTATTATCAGTTCCTTATTCAAGCGTCAAAATTTTATCCATAAATACTTCACTTTTATGCAGGCCGGTGATTAACACTGGCAACAGCATGCCCAAATGATCAGTTGGCATGGAACCAACATTTCACTACGTGTTGAGGATTGCAAAGGGTTTAGTGATATATACAGGTGGAGTCCGGAATTTATAAGGCCGACCTACGTAAACAACCTGCATGACTTCAGCAATTTAACGATAAAAGCTAAAATCATGCAGGAATGTTAAAAATTTATCGAGTCCGCGCCCTTCCGGCCCTCTATTTATACCTGTGAGTATAAATGGCGGGGAATAGGAGAATTATTTCTTGCCTTTCTTATGACGGTTCTTTCTCAGCCTTTTTTTCCTTTTATGGGTTGCGATCTTATGTCTTTTTCTTTTCTTTCCGCAGGGCATACGCTTTTATTTTTTTAAATGATTTATAATGTAATGTGTTACTTAATGCTTTTAATATACTCATCTATCTCTGCAGCCAGCGCCGGATCCTTGATGAGCTTCCTGCACTGCCTTAGCAATTCGATGGCTTTATCTTTCTCTCCTTTGCTCTGATGTGCTACTGCCAGCAGGAAAATGGCTTTCGGCTCCTCAGGATGGCGTTTCAAAACGCTTTCCATTCTGTCGATCGCTTTGTCAAACTGCCCGGAAGTGATGCTGAAATTGGCTAAAGTAAGTTGTGCGTCCAGGAAATCAGGATTCCTTTCCGCTACTTCCCGTAAAATACCAATACCCTTCATCGGCTCGCCGGTATTACTTACCAGCAACGATCCCTTCTTTATCTTCAGCGTGTCATTGTTAGGTTCAAGCGCGATAGCCCTGTCCAGCAACTCTAAAGCCATATTGGCTTCCCACATCCTTACGCCCGCGTCTTGTGTATGCGAGAGATGGTCTAAAAATAAATTGGCTGCAAAGGTGAGGTTTTTTCCGGAATTTTCCAACTTAGCGGCTTCGGCTGCATAATATGCCGCTATAGGGAGCTCATTGAGATGGTCCCAAATAGTATAAAGCTGCCTGTAGGCAGTAGCCTGTTGTGTGCTAACGTCACCGCGTACAACGGTGTTCTCCAGTTGAGTGATTTCAGCCAGCTTATCTGCAGGAACTTTCTCTTTTGCTTTTTTAAGCAAATCGGTAAAGTCCGCTACAGTGGCGGCCTGGCCTTCTGGCATAGTGTTCCCCGGAGCAGAGGCATGTTCATGCCCGTGCTCCTTCGGCGTTATACGACCAAATGCGAATAGAACCGACACTACGGCAACAGCAAGACCAATAAGAAGTAGTTGATTTTTTTGCACCTAAAAAATATTAGGATGCAAATCTAAGAACTTTTAAGCTTCTTTACTTCGGCAACGAACTCTTTGGATGGCTTAAATGCTGGAATGTAGTGCTCGGGGATTTCAACAGCAACATTTTTCTTAATGTTACGGCCAATCTTGGCTGCACGCTTTTTCGTAATGAAGCTACCGAATCCGCGAATGTAGATATGTTCGCCATTTGCTAACGCCTCCTTAACTTCCTTGAACATGGCCTCGAGTGTTACTAACACATCTACTTTGGGGATGCCGGTTTTTTCAGCAATGTTGTTAATCAAATCAGCTTTTCTCATAATGAAGCGGAGGATTACTTGTTTTCAAAGTTAATTAAAAAAAATTAAAGGCGGTAGTATCAAGGAAATAAAATTTAATTTTTTTTGTTATAGATACCGACAACAAAAAATGCCTTTATTTGTGCCTCAGATACCACCTAAATCCCTAGAATCCAATACTAATGAATACTTAAGGAACACGAATATATAAAAAAACATCGACATATATAAATTATTTTGTGCAAATGAACGATACTAAACGATTTTTTACGGACTGTATCCTTACATGGAACCGCCTCCATAACCGCCGGACCATGCCCTGGAAAGGTGAAAAAAATCCTTATCGCATCTGGCTTTCAGAGATCATTTTGCAGCAAACCCGCGTTGAGCAAGGCTGGCCGTATTACGAAAGGTTCATTGGCAACTATCCTACGGTTGATAAACTGGCCAAAGCCCCGGAGGAAGAAGTCTTCCGCCTCTGGCAAGGCCTCGGCTATTATGCCCGCTGTAAAAATATGCTGGCAGCCGCCCGCACCATTGCCTCCACACATAAGAACCAGTTCCCGCAGACCTACGAAGAAATTGCCGCACTCAAAGGTGTTGGCGCCTATACAGCCGCCGCCATTGCTTCTTTTGCTTTCAATCTTCCTTACGCCGTACTGGATGGAAATGTGTACCGTGTGCTGGCAAGGTATTTTGGCATAGATACTCCGATCGATACTACAGTTGGCAAAAAACTCTTTACCACCCTGGCTAATGAGGTGCTCCCTAAAGACCAGGCAGGCGCTTATAATCAGGCAATTATGGATTTTGGCGCGGTGGTATGTAAACCGCAGCAACCCTTGTGCCAATCCTGCTTACTGGCCTCAAAATGTGAGGCTTATCAGAAAGGACTGACGGATCTTGTTCCGGTTAAATCCAAGAAGCTCAAGATCAAAAAGAGGTACTTTCATTACCTCCTGCTGGAACAGGAAGGCCGGGTTTTCATTCGCAAACGCACCGGGAAAGACATCTGGCAGAACCTCCACGAGTTTGTTCTGTTTGAAACATCTGCTCCCGCCACCGATTCCGCCCTGCAACAATCCACTGGTTTTCAAAGTCTGCTGGGCGATCTCGACTACAAGATCGTGGATTCCACTGCAGAAATAAAGCAGCAGCTCACGCATCAGACCATCCATGCAAGATTTATCCGCTTAGAAGTGCCCTCCTCTTTTAAAATGCCGGATGGATATCAGCTGGTTACTGAAAAACAACTGCAAAAACTGGCCTTTCCCAAGATCATAGTGGATTACCTGCAACGATGACGCAGTAGAACCCAATTAGTACTATTACCTGTCTATTCTTCCCTAAAACTACCTACAGACAAAGCATTACAACGTTTAAGGAATGGTAAAAATTCTATTCGTTGATTGGAAAAAAATATTAACTTTAGAAAGGTTGACCGTGAGATGAATTTTTTATAGGACAGATTAAAACCTACAATTATGAGAGGTGTTAATAAAGTAATCCTGATTGGCAATCTTGGCAGAGACCCCGATGTTCAATTTCTGGAAGGTAATATCGCCGTGGCTAAATTCTCCCTTGCCACCACCGAAACATTTAAAGACCGTGCCGGCAAACTCATTTCCCAAACAGAATGGCATACTGTAGTTCTTTGGAGAGGCCTGGCCGAACTGGCCCAGAAATACCTCCACAAAGGCAGTTTAGTGTACATCGAAGGGCGCCTGCGCACCCGGAGCTGGGAAGACAAAGAAGGAAACAAGAAATTTGCCACCGAAGTAGTAGGCGATAACCTGGTTATGCTGGATAAAAGGATGGATGTTAACAATGGCGACCACCATATTCCCCACCATGCCGCAGGATCATCTACCCCCGGCGGACCCGGAGCCCCTCACGGAGAGGGTTACGAACTTCCTCCCCTGAGCGAACCTGCCGACGATCTTCCTTTCTAAGTTAAGTTATAATAGACTATCCGCCCGTAACGGTAATTCTTTATATTTGCATGCGGGAAAGCGATTCAACTCACGTCAGACAAGAATTACTTTCCCCTTATTTTTGACCAAAGCTTATTATCTTGGCTTACCCATCGGCTAGCATTTTACCGTTTTCGAGTGTTTTGTTACAAGATCTGGCGTCACCGTCGCCCAATGTAGTGGTGTTTTTGCTGGTTATTTTCATCTTACTCCTGCTCACCTTCATTGTATCCGGCGCCGAAGTAGCTTTTTTTTCGCTTACCTACAAAGACCTGAATGTGCTCAAAACCCGGCAAAACAATGCCGGAAAAATGATCACACGGTTACTGGAGAACCCGAAACCATTACTAGCTTCCCTCCAGATCGCCAACATTCTGTTTAATATTGCCTTCATTTTCATTACCAACTACCTCATTGCACAGGTAGAAAGCCTGCGGGAGCTGGAATTCCTCTCCTTCATCGTGCGGATCGCCATCATCACTCTTGTACTGTTGTTCTTTGGCCAGATCCTTCCAAGGGTATGGGCCACCCAGAATAATATGCGTTTTGCTACTTATTTTGCCTGGTTCATCCATATTATCCATGCCACCCTGGAACCCATCAGCAATTTCTTTGTGAACATGAGCGAAGGCATTGAAGCCCGCCTCTTTCACAGAAGTACCCGGCCCATTAACTACCATGAGATCGATGAAGTGATCGAAATGAGTGTGGAACCCGGCGCCTCCCAGGAAGAAAAGAACATCGTGCGCGGCATCCTCAAATTTGGCAATATTGCTGTTAAACAGATCATGCGCACCCGCCTGGATGTAAATGGACTGGAATATGATATGCCCTTTGGCGATGTGGTGAAAAAAGTAGCCGAACTCCACTATTCCCGCCTCCCCGTATATAAAAACAACCTGGATACCATCGTAGGCGTGATCCACACAAAAGATCTCCTGCAACACCTGGATAAAGGAAATAACTTCGACTGGCACGAAGTATTACGCCAGCCCTTCTTTGTGCACGAACACAAACTGATAGAAGACCTCCTCAATGAATTCCAGACCCGCCATATGCATTTTGCCGTGGTAGTGGATGAATTTGGCGGTACATCCGGCATCGTTACCCTGGAAGATATCATGGAAGAAGTGATCGGGGACATAAAGGATGAATTTGACGAAGACGAGTTCAACTACAATAAAGTAAACGATCATACCTACGTTTTCGAAGGCAAAACCATGCTGAACGACGTTTGCCGCATCATGGACATTGCCCCGGATACCTTTGAATCCGTAAAAGGGGAAAGTGATTCCATCGGCGGGCTGATCCTTGAACTATCCGGCAAATTCCCGGAAGAGAACAGCGTGATCAGCTTTGAGCACTTTGATTTCACCGTACTCGAAGTCACCAAAATGCGCATCCAGAAAGTGCAGATCAGCAATAAAACAGGTATTGAAAGCGAATGAGACCGGTAATTTATTTTCTCCTGGCAGTTATACTCTGCACTGCGGCCTGCCAGCCACAAGGCTTTACGCCTAAACCCAGAGGTTTTTTCCGGGTAGACTTTCCAAAAAAAGAATACCGCCTTTTCAATGAGCCGGGGTACCCCTACTCTTTTGAATATCCCGTATACGCCAACATCGTAAAGGATACCCTCTTTTTTGATGCCAAAGCAGAAAATCCCTGGTGGATCAATGTGGAATTCCCGGAATTCAACAGTAAGGTGTATATGAGCTACAAAGTAGTAGGGCAGCAGAATTCGCTGGATAAACTCATTAACGACGCCTTCAAACTCACTTATAAACATACCCTCAAAGCAGATGGTATTGACGAAGTGGAAATTAATACACCCAACAACGTTCATGGCCTGTTTTACCAGGTAGGCGGCAATGCGGCCTCGGCAAAACAATTTTACGCCACGGATTCAATACATCATTATTTGCGCGGAGCGTTGTACTTTTATGCTCCACCTAATGCAGATTCACTGGCCCCCATGCAGAAATTCCTACAGGAGGACATGTGGCATCTGGTGAATACGCTGAAATGGAAAGCTAATTGAGTGAAAGATGATAGTGATCGATGATAAACACATCAGCGATGATGTGATAGAAAAAAACTTCGTGTGCAACCTGAATGCATGCAAAGGCGCCTGCTGTGTAGCAGGAGATTGTGGCGCGCCCCTTGAGGAAGCTGAACTCAAGATCCTCAAAAAGATCTACCCTAAGATCAAACCTTACCTCCGCGAAGAAGGCATTAAAGAAATAGAAAAAACAGGACTGCATACCTGGGATGATGAACATGGTCATGTTACGCCCATCGTGAACGGCGCAATCTGCGCATACGCCACCATCAATGAATCCGGCCACGTAGGATGCGGTATTGAAAAAGCATATAACGATGGCGTGGTGAATTATAAAAAGCCCATCTCCTGTCACCTCTACCCCATTCGCATTACCAAATACGAATCTTTTGAAGCGGTGAACTACGATAAATGGAGCATCTGCAAACCTGCCTGCAAACTGGGCAATGAGCTGAAAGTGCCTGTTTACAAATTCCTCAAAGAAGCCATCACCCGAAAATATGGCGCTGAATTTTATGCTGTGCTGGATAAGATAGCTACTAAGCAGCATTTAAATGATTGATATCACTATCTTTACAGGCATATGAATAAGACGGCAAGCACCTTTCTTTCCGAAAGCGAAATAAAAGCGGCTGATCTGAGTCACCGCAAAACGATCAACTTCAATATCAGCAAGTACAATGCGGCCGTTAAAAATGGCAAGCATCAGTTCGCTGATCTTCCTACTGCGCGTGAACGGGCGAAGAACGTGAAATGGAAAGCCATTGAGAACCTGGACAAATACCTGGAAGATTTTGAAATGAACTTTTTGAAACGCGGTGGAAAGGTGATCTGGGCAGAAACGGCAGAACAGGCAAGGGAAGCGATCCTCGAGATCTGCAAGGCAAAGAACTGTAAAACCGTTGTGAAGAGTAAATCGATGGCCACGGAAGAGATCCATCTGAACGATTTCCTCCAGGAGAACAATATCGAAAGTGTAGAAACGGACCTGGGAGAATACATTCAGCAACTGGATAATGAACCGCCGTACCACATTGTTACGCCGGCCATGCATAAAAGCAAGGAACAGATCGCGCAACTGTTCCATGAAAAACTGGGCACTGATCCGGGGCTTAATCCTGAACAGCTCACGCTTGTAGCCCGCCATAAACTTCGTCAGAAATACCTGGATGCAGAAGTAGGCATCACCGGCGCCAACTTCATCATTGCTGACATTGGCGGCATTGCCGTTACAGAAAATGAAGGCAACGCACGGTTAAGTACTTCTTTTCCTAAAACACATATCGCACTGGTTGGTATTGAGAAGGTACTGCCTTCCATGAATGACCTCGCGCTCTTCTGGCCACTGCTGGCCACTTACGGTACCGGGCAACAGATCACTTCTTACAATACCATCTTCACGGGCCCACGCCAGGAAGGGGAAATTGATGGGCCTGATGAGATGTATGTGATCTTTTTAGACAACGGCCGTACGAACATCCTCAAAGATGAAGTAGCGCGTGAAAGTCTTTACTGCATTCGTTGCGGTTCCTGTTTGAACGCTTGTCCGGTTTACAAGAATATCGGCGGCCATACTTACAATACTACTTATAGCGGTCCTATCGGTGCGGTGATCACACCTCATCTGCAAGGGATGGAAAAATATATGCACCTCAGCTTTGCGTCTTCCCTTTGCGGGAATTGTACCGAGGTTTGTCCTGTGCGCATTAATCTTCATGAGCTTTTGCTGCATAACCGGCATCAGGCTGTGGAACAGAATCATACTACCGGGGCTGAGAAGCTGGGTTGGTTTGGCTGGAAACAGGCTTGTCTGAGCCGCAGGATGATGAATCTCGTGGGGGGTAAAACGAAGAACCTTGTTGTGGGGAAATTATTCGGGAATGCATGGGGTAGTGATGAACGAGAGATGCCTGTGTTTGCGCCGAAGTCATTTAACCAGTTGTGGAAGGAGAGGAAGAAATAATTTTTTTACAGGGACTTTGCCGCGCAGCAAAGGGCGGAGGTTTCTTTTTTTGGGGTAGGTTTCAACATCTTTAAAAAGAAGTTCTTCCTTAAATAATGTCGGGAATTTGCCGCGCAGCAAAGGGCGGAGGTTTCTCTTCTTTTGGGGTAGGTTTCAACATCTTTAAAAGAAATTCTTCCTTAAATAATGTCGGGAGTTTGCCGCGCAGCAAAGGGCGGAGGTTTCTCTTCTTTTGGGGTAGGTTTCAACATCTTTAAAGAAGTTCTTCCTTAAATAATAAAACATACTCTCTGCCGCCAGGGTTCTTTACTCTGATTTTTTAATCAACCCAACCGGCACCAACACCTTCACCGTCGCCTTTTTATTATTGGATGCAGGTAGCCATTTAGGCCCTTCTTTTATATGCTGGATAGCAATACTGTCTGCTGTTTTTCCTAAGCCCTGTAATACCTTAAAATCCTGTAAAGTACTATCCGGCATTACGCTGAAGGAGATCTGTACTGAGCCGGTTACGGGAGTTTTCAGATCTGGTATTTCTATTGTTTTTATGGTGATCAGGTAAATGCTGTATGCTTCATCACCAATTAACGGATAAGGTGACTGCTGAAGGGTTTTCTTTGCTTTATTGCTATAACCTGCTATGACTGTTTCCGTCAATCGTTCATTGTTTGCAGGCAGGGCTACATTCAGGTTGCTGGTACTTAACGGAACGGTTACTTCCTTCTTATCATACCCCAGGAAAGAGAACGCCAATTCTGCTTTATCCTTAGCAGCAAACAGCGCAAAACTACCGGCAGTATCAGTAACTGCTCCCTTGCTGGTGCCCTTTAAAAGTATGGTCACACCAGGCATCCGTTTGCCTGTTTTTTCATCTACCACCACACCACTGATCTTGCGTACATTATCGTCAGTATAATAATTAGAGAAGTTTGATTTTGCACCGGTTACGAGGCCTTCTACTTTTGAATCCAGTTCACCTGGTTTTGGTTTATTACTGCCAATGTAAACGGTATCGATATTTTTTGAAAAGAAGGAATAGCCTGAATCAAGTGACCTGGGTGCTGGAACACCTCCGTATCTTCTCTCTGCTGCCTGTTTTGCTTTTATAGAAGTGATCACTACTGCCCCGTTTGCAGCTCTTGCACCATATAATGCAGTAGCAGACGCATCTTTCAATACCTTCATATCTGCAATTTCTGTCGGATTGATGGAATCTACATTAACAGGTACGCCATCCAATAAGACCAATGCAGCGGAATCTTTTACTGTTGAATTACCACGGATCCTTATCTGAGGAGCGCTTTTTGCTTCTTCTGCTTCGGGGGCTGCTATTTCTTTTGCTGGTTTGGAGGCTGGAGCTGATCTGTTCAAACTCAATGCAGGTTGCGTTTTTTCCTCCTCAGCTATGGCTGTATCCACTTTAACACTATCCACAACAACAGGCGGCGCAACCTGTGCAATCTCTGGCTGCTTTTCAGACCTGTTCAGGAACAGCACCCCTGTAATACACAATAACACCAACACAGAAGCTGCTGCCAGCCAACGATAATCCATCACCCGCACCTTTTTGGAGGCAGGGCTTACCCTTTCCTGTAAACGCCTTTGCAGTTCACTCATGGCGGACTGCTGATCTGCCGGATATTTTGCATATCCTTCCAGCGCTTCTGCCAGGAACGGATCATCCAGCGCCTGTTTTTCGAGGGCATGCATGGTTTTCCCATCCAGTTTGCCTTCCAGGTACTGGCGGATCAGTTCCGCCGTGGGGGTGATATATTGTTGATTATCAGCCATTAATTTTTATCCATACAAAGTTTTAGGTTCCTTTTCCCGTTCTGAATATAGCTCTTTACTTTATTCATCTCGTAACCCGTGATATCTGCCACTTCGCGATAGCTCTTTTCCTGTAAATAGAACAGGTCCACACTCCGCTTTTGCTCTTCGGGTAAGGTTTCCAGGCACTTTTCCATGGCCTGGAGGTTGGACTCCATACTGAATCCGTTATCAGGATGATAATTTTCGCCCGATTCCATAATTCCATTGTCGTCAATGGACACCACCCTGCCTTTATTGGCCCTTATCTTCATCAGGCAATGATTCCTGCTTAATACATGCAGCCAGCCTCTGAAATTCTGCACCTCATGCTGTTTCAGTTTTTCGATCAGCTCCTCAAAGATCTGCATCACGGCATCCTTGCTGGCTTCTTCATCTAAATACTTGAGGCACACACCATATACCAGGTTCATGTAACGCTCATACAATGCCGCCAAATACTCCAGCTGACCGGACTTTTTATATTCCCCGATCAACCACGCATCGTCTGCGTCCTTCATCATATTTTGCTGCAAGAATGGCATCTACGTTGGCAATAGTACAAAAAAAGGCTGTTCTTACGAACAGCCTTCTCTATAATAAATTGAAAATCTGATTAGTGACGGAAGTGACGCATACCGGAGATCACCATCACCATGCCATTTTCTTTGGCGTAGTTGATGGAATCATTATCACGGATGGAACCACCGGGTTGAATAACAGCAGTAATACCTTCTTCTTTGGCAATACGTACACAATCATCAAACGGGAAGAAAGCATCTGAAGCCATCACTGCACCTTGCAGGCTGAATTCAAACTGATGCGCTTTTTCAATAGCATGACGTAAGGCATCGATGCGGGAAGTTTGTCCGCAGCCTTTACCTACCAGCTGCTGATCTTTCACCAAAGCAATGGCGTTAGATTTCAGGTGTTTGCAAACGATGTTCGCAAATTCCAGATCTGTACGTTGTGCTGCTGTGGCGGGTTGCGCGCCGGTATCATTCCATGTGAGGAAGCTGCCTTCGTCGTTATCCTGCACCAGTACGCCATTCAACACATTCTTAAACATCTGTGCAGACTTCGCTGATTTCTTTTGCAGCAACAGGATGCGATTCTTCTTAGCCTGGAGGATCTCTAATGCAGCAGGCTCAAAACCAGGCGCAATCAGGATCTCAAAGAATATTTCGCTGATGGATTGAGCTGTTGCAGCGTCCACTACTTTGTTACAAGCTAACACACCACCAAAAGCACTTTCCTTATCTCCTGCCAGTGCAGCTTCCCATGCAGCGGCCAAAGTAGGCCTGCTGGCAATACCGCAAACATTGGTATGTTTGATCACGGCAAAAGTTGTTTCAGTGAATTCAGCGATCAGCTGAACAGCTGCATCCACATCCACGAGGTTATTATAAGACAATTCCTTGCCATGCAGTTTGTCGAAGATCTCGGTAAGATCGCCATAGAAAACACCTTTCTGGTGAGGGTTTTCACCGTAACGGCATACCTGGCCTTGTGGAACAGACAGCTGGAAGTATTCTTTTTCTGTATTCTGAAGGAAGTAACCGGCAATGGCCACATCATAATGTGCACATACTTCAAAAGCCTTTGCAGCAAAGTGTCTGCGTTGTTCTAAAGAAGTATTGCCTTCACCATCTACGAGTGCTTTTTCCAGATCAGCATACTGATCTTTGGAAGCAACGATCACTACATCCTTGAAGTTCTTACCTGCAGCGCGGATCAGGGAAACACCTCCAATATCGATCTTCTCAATGATAGCCTGTTCTTCTGTAGTGCTTTTCACGGTTTCTTCAAACGGATAAAGGTCTACGATCACCAGGTCAATTTCCGGGATCTCGTATTGCTTCAGCTGTTCCAGGTCCTGCGGGTTTTCCCGGCGAGCCAGGATACCGCCAAATACTTTGGGATGGAGGGTTTTAACACGACCGCCCAGGATAGAAGGATAAGCAGTGAGGTCTTCTACTGCTACACATTTCACACCCAGTTCTTCAATGAATTTTTGCGTACCGCCGGTAGAGTAAATGGTAACACCCTGCTGGCCCAATGTTTTAACGATATTCTCCAGGTTATCTTTATAGAAAACGGAGATCAAAGCTGATTTGATTTGCTTTTGCATGCAAGAGAATAATTAGAGATTTACAACAAAGGCTCCTTCATCCGGAACCGAAAAGAAGCGCAAAGGTAGTTTCTTACACGCACTTTTCCACTTCCTGATCAGGAAAGGTGCGTTAGAATCATCAAATATTATTAGCTCGTATATAAAATAATCGTGCAAACGGCTGATATCGACACGCGGATTATGTGACAACAAAATATAATCTATTTTAATCCTTTTGGCAGGTGGCTTGTTAGGAAGCCTGCCGGTTAATCTTAATATCCTTTTTCCTTCAAACTGGATGAGGGTTTCTGTTTTGTGTTCTTTCTTCTGGCGGCCGTAGATGCATGCTACGGTTCCGTTGTAAATAATGATCTTCTTTTGCATGTTATCATAGGCATGTAAACCCGCAAACAAAACCCCTATGGTTAAAGCTCCCATCCCTCTCTTTAGTAAAAGTGCTATCGTGATTCCGTATAGGCATATCGTTTGCTGCAGGCTGATCTGGATGTTATTTGTAACGGCGCCGGGGATCTTGTCCAGCCATTGGATCCAGGTGTTCATGCCCATGATGCCCCATGTCAGTAATTTGCCCAGCCATAAATTGGGTATGGCTACCAATATGATCTCTCCATATAAAAGTATTGTGGAAAGCGGGACGGCTACAAGGTTTGCGAGTAAGAAGAAATTAGGGAACTGGTGGAAATAATACAGGCAAACGGGCCAGGTGAAGATCTGTGCCGCTAACGAAACGGCTATCATCTGCCAGAGTTTATCCAGCCATTTGTGTTTTATCAACCACCAGTCGTATATGGGCTGATAACAGAGCAGAATGCCACCCACTGCCAGGAAGGATAATTGAAAACCAACATCCAGCAGGAAATAGGGGTGATAACTCAATAACATAAAAGCAGCGGCGGCGAGGGTGTTGTAGATATTGGAATACCGTGCCAGCATAAATTGCCCAATCGCAATAGTGGTAAACATCACCGCTGAACGTAGTACCGAAGCGGATGCCCCTGTCAGTAATGAAAAAGCCCACAATACAAAGATCACCAGCAATGCTTTGCTTATTTCTGCCCATCTCTTTTTAGGCAGCCACTTCAACATTTGCAGGAGTGTAATATAGATCAGTCCAAGATGCAGGCCGGAAATAGCAATGATATGTACTACCCCGGTATTCGTGTATGCCTGTACGATATCTTTATCCAGTTCCTCCCGGTAGCCGATCAGTAAAGCCTGGGCAATGCCGTATTCCTGTTGCCGGGGGATGTATCTCCGCAATGTTTTCAAACAATACTCACGGGTGGTGATCAGCCAGTTTTGACTTTTACCGCCTGGCAAGGTTTGCCAGTTTTTCAGGAATACCTGGTGGAAGAGGTTCTTTCTGCCGCAATATTTTCCGTAATCACCCCTGATCTTTTGAATTTCCCCTTCTATGATGAGCCGGTTACCGTATCGCAGGTTCGATTCCTTTCTGAAATAGAGCAGGATTTTCCCGGTAACGGGTTGTGCCTGCCCGCTATTCATTATCGCCAATACCCTTGCCTCCGCTTTCCAGGATTTAGCTTTTTTGATGGGTTGCTCCGTTAGCGATACGATCAGCTGACTGCAGTCCTTCAAATGATGCCCCATCCAATTTGTCTTGTGGCGGATGTCCGATTGGTAGAAAAGCCCTATTCCAAATAAGCAGATGGCGGCATGGATACAGACACCCTGCACATGTCTTAACGCGAAATGGGTTGAAAGTTTCAGGAAAGGGGGGATTACCCAACCGGTTATGCAAATGCTGAAAAGCAAAAAAAGCACTCCGACTGGAACCGTCAGGTACATGCCTATGATAATTCCGGCCGTAAGGGGGATTAGGAGACGCAGGAAGGGCGTTTTCCTCCAAAGGTTAACAAACATACTCCAAACAATGGTTGAATTGAAATTAAGGCATTTTTTACACAAAACAATAAGTGGCTGATAATCAGGTCATTCCTATAGTGATCTATATACTCAGCTATATCGCTCCTATAGCACTGCTATATCATTCTTATAGCATAGGTATATCGAAACGATATAGGAATGCTATAGGAGTGTTATAGGAATGGGCTTTCAGTGATATAGGGATATACAACTATAGAGCCTGGGTGACCCTTCGCAAAAAGGGAGTAGGGAGTTTGCCGCGCAGGAAAGGGCGGAGTTTTTTCTCTTTTTTAGATAAATAGATGTTTTCTTAAAGAAGCTCCTTTTAAAAAGCAACCTCTCTGCCACTAAAGAAGTTCCTCCTGAATAAAAAACCTCTCTCTGCCGCCAGGGCGCAAAAAGAAGCTCTTCCTTAAATAAAAAACACACCCTCTCTGCCGAAAAAGAACACCCTCCTTAATAAAAAAAACATCCCTCTCTGCCGCCAAAGAATCCCCTCCCTAAATAAAAAAACCTTTCCCTGCCGCCAGGGCGCAAAAAAAGAGGCCGGATCAAAAAATGACCCGGCCTCTACCGATAATATATTCCAAAAGCAATTACTTACTCAAGTGCATGCTTCTTTCTTTGTAAAGTGTTCTGAAGTAAGGATCACGCAGATCTTTGATAAAGCGGATCGCTTCACCTGTAGATTTCATTTCAGGCCCCAGCTCCTTGTTCACACCCGGGAACTTGTTGAAAGAGAACACCGGTTCTTTGATGGCAAAGCCCTTCAGGTTCTTCTCTATCTTGAAATCTGTGAGTTTGTTAGCACCCAGCATCACTTTGGTAGCAATGTTGAGGTAAGGCACCTGGTACGCTTTTGCAATGAAAGGCGTAGTACGGGAAGCTCTTGGATTCGCTTCGATCACAAACACCTGCCCGTCTTTAATGGCGAACTGGATATTGATGAGCCCCTTGATATTCAGTGCGCGGGCAATCTTCTCAGAATAGTACTCCATGGTGGTCACGATCAGCTGGCTGAGGTTGAACGCAGGTAATACCGCGTTACTGTCCCCGCTATGGATACCGGCTGGTTCAATATGCTCCATCACACCCATTACATGGAAATTCTCTCCGTCAAAGATGGCATCGATCTCTGCCTCCTGGCAACGATCCAGGAAGTGGTCGATCAGGATCTTGTTGCCGGGTAAGTGTTTCAGGAGGCTGAGCACGGATTTCTCCAGCTCTTCCTCATTGATAACGATCCGCATCCTTTGTCCGCCCAATACATAAGAAGGACGAACCAGCACAGGATAACCTACTTCTTTTGCCACTTCAATAGCATCATCCGTATTAAAGGCAGTACCATATTTAGGGAAAGGAATACCGAGTTCTTTCAACCTGTCAGAGAAACGACCGCGGTCTTCTGCGATGTCCATACTGTCAAAGGAAGTACCGATGATCTTGATACCTTTCTCGGTAAGCCTCTTGGCCAGTTTGAGAGCAGTTTGACCACCCAGCTGAACGATCACACCTTCTGGTTTTTCCAGTTCAACGATCTCCCAGAGGTGTTCCCAATATACAGGTTCGAAGTAGAGCTTGTTGGCCATGTCAAAGTCCGTGGATACCGTTTCAGGGTTACAGTTCACCATGATGGCTTCGTAACCGCATTCCTGGATGGCTTGCAGACCGTGTACACAGCAATAATCGAATTCAATACCCTGGCCGATACGGTTAGGGCCTGAACCGAGTACGATCACTTTCTTCTTGTCGGAAGGGATGCTTTCGTTCTCTGTATCGAAAGTAGAATAGAAGTAAGGTGTTTTAGCTTCAAACTCTGCGGCGCAGGTATCTACCATTTTGTAGGTACGTGTAATGCCCAGGGCTTTACGTTTTTCATATACTTCATCTTCTTCACAGTTTGTAAAGAGGATAGACAATTGTTTGTCTGAGAAGCCCATTTGTTTGGCTTCTTTCAGCAGATCGAAGGGAACTGATTCCAGATCGTGTTCCAGCAGTTGTTTTTCTACCGTTACGATATCATTGATCTGGTGCAGGAACCAGCGGTCTATCAGGGTATGCTGGTGAATGGTCTTTACAGACATTCCTTCCATCAGGGCATCTTTGATACGGAAGATGCGGTCCCAGGTTGGCCTTTTCAGTTTCTCGATGAGCTGCTCGCTCTTCAGAAGTGATTTACCATAGTAACCCAGGCCCACAGCGTCGTTTTCAAGACTCTGGCAGGCTTTCTGTAATGCTTCGGTGAAAGTGCGGCCGATGGCCATTACTTCCCCTACAGATTTCATTTGCAGTCCTAACGTATCATCTGCTCCTTTGAACTTATCAAAGTTCCAGCGGGGCATTTTTACGATCACGTAATCCAGTGCTGGTTCAAAGAAGGCGGAGGTGGTTTTGGTGATCTGGTTTTCCAGTTCATCCAATGTATATCCAATGGCCAGTTTAGCGGCAATTTTGGCGATGGGGTAACCTGTTGCTTTGGAAGCCAGTGCAGAAGAGCGGCTT
Source organism: Chitinophaga sp. SYP-B3965 (assembly GCF_009647655.1). Classification (GTDB taxonomy): domain Bacteria; phylum Bacteroidota; class Bacteroidia; order Chitinophagales; family Chitinophagaceae; genus Chitinophaga. Next base: position 103,935 of record NZ_WJFD01000002.1, read on the forward strand.
ACGCGAGGGTTGATCTCGATGGCGATCAGTTCTTCGTTTTCGGGGTTCATGGCAAACTGCACATTACATCCTCCGGCGAAGTTACCGAGCTGGCGCATCATCATGATGGCCTTGTTACGCATATCCTGGTAAGCGGTATCGCTTAAGGTCATGGCGGGGGCCACAGTGATGGAGTCTCCGGTGTGGATACCCATCGGGTCCAGGTTTTCTACGGTACAAATGATCACAACGTTATCATTTTTGTCCCGCAGCAATTCCAGTTCATATTCTTTCCAGCCGAGTACTGCTTTTTCTACCAGTACCTCGTGCATGGGAGATGCTTTCAAACCACGGTCCAGCGCTTCATCCAGGTCGTCTTTACCATGAACGAATCCGCCACCGGTACCACCTAAGGTAAAAGAGGGGCGAATTACAAGCGGGAAGCCTATTTCCTGTGCAAATTCCTTTCCTTCCAGCAGGGAGTTAGCGGTACGGGCAGGAGCTACAGGAATTCCGAGTTGGATCATCCACTGGCGGAACTGTTCACGATCTTCCGCTTTATCGATGGCTTTAATATCCACACCGATCAGGCGCACGTTGAATTTTTCCCAGATACCCAGCTCATCTACTTCTTTACAGAGGTTCAGTGCAGTTTGTCCACCCATTGTAGGGAGAACGGCATCGATCTGGTTCTCTTCCAGGATCTGTTCAATACTTTCCACCGTGAGCGGCAACAGGTAAACCCTGTCTGCCATCATCGGATCCGTCATAATAGTAGCCGGATTAGAGTTGATCAGGATCACTTCAATTCCTTCTTCCCGGATAGAACGGGCTGCCTGGGAGCCGGAATAATCGAATTCACATGCCTGACCAATAATAATTGGACCGGAGCCGATAATCAGAACAGATTTAATGGAGGTGTCTTTGGGCATCTTTTTTTATTAGCTATTGATAATGAAAAACCATGCGATTCTTTTAGCCCGCGAGCGAACAAAAAAATCGTGCAAAATTACGGGAATAATTGGTTTTTACGGAGATATTATTTGAAATGAATAGCTGAGGTGCCCTATATTTTAATTTTATATACTATTGTGCTAACATATACACATATACCAATTTCCATTTTCCATCCACTTTCTGGAATTCAAAATCCTCTATGGTGGCCGCATCGTCTGATACCATGGACTTATCATCATCGTTCAGCAGTTTGCGGGCGCGCAGTAAATTATATTTATTGGCGAATTCCTCTTTTGCCGGTAATTCCAGGTAATCATTAAAGAAATTGGCGAATTCATCCTTACCGATGGTTTGAACAGCTGTATCGGTGAGGCTTTTCTTTACCACCAGGGGGAAATCGATGAAACCGCTCACACTTTGATAGTCCTTTTTCACAAGGGCAGTATAGAATTTCTTCCAGAAAGCCTCAAACTCTTTCAGTTCCGGTTCTGAAGTACGCTGGGCTTTACCAACCAGCAGGAGAAGGCACATAGCCAGGGATAATAGACTGCTTTTCATAGTACAAGGGATAGTGATACAGATATAGAAATGCTAATATATGTAATTATAATTAAAAAAACTGTATTTTTATCATAAAGATTGAAGGATCAATCTTTTGGAACCTAGCTATAAAAAAGGAAATAATTCCGGATTCGATTGCGCTTTCTCCCGCAGGTCAACTAATTTGCAATAAGATTATTATTGGAGTTCATATACACATGCATCCTTTCTATGTTAACAACAAAACCCCTAAAATTCCTGACCTATGTGAACCCGGAAGATGCTGTTGCTTGATTGCAATGGCATCTTTTTTTTGAGGCCTACTGCATCTCTTTAAGGCGGGAGATCTCTACGAGCGCTTTATTATAATCTTCCAGCAGTTTATAGTATTTGTCTTTCCAGGTTTCTATTTCCATTCCATCGGCCCCGTTTTCTTCTACATGATTACCACCCAGGAATTCCTTGGAGCTGATCTCCAGCACCTGGCAGATCTTTTTCAGTTGGTCTGGCGTGAACACAGATTTGTCCAGCAGATTATATAGTGCACGGCGGCTCAGGCCCATCCTGTCCGCCAGTTTTGTTTTATTGAGGCCCTTTTCTTCTATCAGTTCATCCAGCCGTTGGCCCTGATGAAAGTCTACAGCGGGTTGCGGTTGTGTTCTGCGTGGATGCGTCCAGTTATAAAATTCATCCAGACTGATACCTAACATACCACAGAATTCCAGCAGCGTAGCGCGTTTGATAGCTTCCTTCCGAAAATAATAATGAGCGATCTGGTTGGAGAATCCTGCTAACTCCGCAAAGTCAAGGATCTTCATTCGTTTATCCCGAACGATCTGTTTTAACCGTGCTCCTTCATGAATAATATTTTTCGATACCGTTTCCACTGTAATTAAATTTTGTTATTATTGTACTCATTGTCAACGGTTTTGATGACATTCATACTATCAATATAACATTTTAATTGACAAAATGAGAGAAATAACCTTAAAACAATAAAACCAGTGTCACATGGAATCAAAGAAAATTTCATCCTCCAACCTGCTGTTGCACACGCATACAGAGCTAACGCAGCTGCCAAAATCCTTTCGCGAGAGCGTTTGCCATGAGTGCGGGTGGAGTGAGGCCACTTTTTACAGGAAAGCCAGGGGGAAAAACACCTTTAGTAACGCGGAAAAAGAAAAGATCCTGGCAGTAGCAGATAATCTTTTAAAGGAACGCCTGGAGCAAAATGTCAGTTACAGGCAACGTTAATGCACAAAAACGAACATTATCCCCACGAAACGAAACATTTTCATTGATGTTAACTTACTTAATCCCATTAAAACCAAAACTATGCAGGAAACCAAACATCAACAAATACGCTCCATTATTTCTCAATTTATTCACCGCTTACATGAAACCAGCGGCAATGCAATTTCTCACGTTACGGTTACGGTACACGGAGAACTGCAACATTTTGTTCCAGACAGGCGCATCAGCCACTTTTCCGTTACCAAAATGGATGGGGTTGCAGAGCTCTCCTACCAGGATATGGAACTGGAAGCCCCCATCACCAATATGATCACCATTATTGCCACGGAAAAAAAGCCGCGGCAACAATAAGAACCATCCAGTTATCTTATAAAAAAAGCAAAAAGGCGCAACCGTCTTTTTGCTTTTTTTGTTGATTATCATTGATGCAAATCGTTTAAATTCATGGAATATGAAATTCCTTAGCTGGCTGATATGCTTATTGTTCTCGCTGTCTCTTTCCGCCCAACAGGTGAAAGAGGATACAGCCATAACGGATGTGGTGGAACGGGTGGAGCATATCACCAAGATGCTGAACAGGGTGAACAATACCCTACGCAGGGGCTTTGACACCACGGAGATCGCAGAGAAATTACCGGGTTCTGAAAAGCTGGTGAACGATCTCCGGAACAGCGTTTTGAATGATCGCCGGCTGATGAATATCCGCAGCCTCTATGCCCTGCAGGTAATATTGCGGGAAATGGAAGAGCAACATGCCGGGTGGCAAAGATCTTTATCAACCTACAGCCGCACCATCACAGATATGAGCGGGAAGATCGACAACATCCTGCGCGACACCCTTCTCCGTCAACTACCGAAAGACCCTTCTTTACAGGGATTATACACTTACCAGCTTTCCCGGTTAGATCAAAAATGGCAACAGGCAGATACCGCCAACCGCAATAGCCTCCAGCGGATCGGCGTGCTGCAGAACAGGGTGGCCATGAATTATATCACCATTACAGATATGCTGGATGAGGTAGAATTCCGGTTAAAGAATGCAGAGAAAAGGATCTGGACGCGGGAAGAAAAAAACCTCTGGGATGTACGCCTGGCGGATTACAGGTTCCCATTCCATGATACCTTCTATATTTCCTTTGTAGCGGCACATCGGGTATGGGATTATTATTTCCGGTATAACCGGGATATACATCTGCTCAACCTTATACTGTTCTTTGTATTCCTCTTCTGGTTACTGAACAGCATCTCCCGCATCCGGAAAAATCATCCTGATGCAACGGGGATATTTGCCAATACAAAGTACGCCAGTCATAAACCTTTACTCACTTCGCTGATCTTTATTTTCACTCTCGGGCCTTTTTTTTATACAAACCCTCCCATCGTACATATGGAATTATTCTGGCTGGTACAAACGGCTTGCGTAACCTGGGTATTAAAAGACGAATCCCCTGTATGGCTGCGCTGGCAATGGTTCCTGCTGTTATTTTTATATACGGCCTATGCGCTCTTCAATCTCATGATGCAATCTTCCTTTGAAGAAAGATGGGCGCAATTCTTTCTGCAACTGGGCACACTGGCCACTGTGGGGTGGTTCCTGCGGAAACAACGGAAATCAACTTTTGCCTTTCCGCCTTATACAAGGATCATCGTGTGGCTTACCTTGCTGATGACTGTCACCGCATTTGTCTGCAACCTTACAGGCCGTGTGATGCTCTCAAAATTCCTGGGCATGAGTGCTGTGTTCAGCCTTATTTCTGCACAGGCCCTGCTTATACTGATGGAGTTATTGCTGGAAACTTTTTACCTGCATATCGAAGCCAACAAAGCCAATAGCCGCTTTGCTGCATACCTTGATTTTAACCGCATCAAAAAAGGATTACGTTCTACTTTGTTCCTCCTGGTGGGTATTGGCTGGCTGGCCATCCTCATCAGGAACCTGAACATTCACAACATCATCAGGGATACGGTATTCTCTTTCCTGAGAGCGGAAAGGACCATCGGTAATACCTCTTTCACCTTTTCGAGCGTCTTTATTTTCCTGGTGGTGATCTGGGTTGCCTTCCTTATCAGTAAAGTGATGGTATTTATATTTGGCCACCAGGAAGCTGGCGGTGTTGTAAAAAAATATCGCTGGAGCAGTGCCGTTTTACTGATAAGATTGGCCGTACTGGCCGCTGGTTTGCTTTTGGCCTTTGCTGCTTCCGGCATCCCTATCGATAAATTAACCATCATCATCGGCGCATTATCTGTTGGTATCGGTTTTGGTTTACAAAATATTGTAAACAACCTCGTCTCCGGTGTGATCCTCGCTTTTGAAAAACCGGTAGAGATCGGCGATGTAATTGATATCGGTACACAACACGGCACGGTGAAAGAAATAGGGATCAGGGCCAGCAAAATAGCCACTGTAGATGGTTCTGAGATCATTGTTCCCAATGGTGATCTCCTCTCCCAGCATATCACTAACTGGACACTCACCAACCGGTCCCGCAGAGTAGAATTGATCATTGGCGTAGCATACGGCTCTGATCTTAAAAAAGCTTCGGAACTCCTGAAGGAATTACTGCTTAAAGAGGAAGGTGTGCAAAGTGTGCCCGTTCCCCTTGTATTGGTACATGAACTGAATGACAGCTCCATTGATTTCCGTATTCTTTTCTGGGCAGACATTGGTACCTGGGTGATCCTCAAGAGCTCATTGCTCTTAGCTATCTATACCGCTTTTTCTGAACAGGGCATTGAAATCCCCTTCCCCCAAAGCGATATCCATATCAAGAACCCACCGTCAAACTAAATTTTTCTTTATAAAACTAAATTATTAGTTTTATGGAAATGTTTGCTATGATACGTACTATTATTTTCATGCTGCTTTTTGCTGTTCCTGCTATGGCCCAGGATAATATCGACAAGGCTTTGCTGATGGATTATTTCCAGGAGCAGCAATTCGACAAAGCCATCCAATACCTGGAAGGTGTGAAACCTCAACAAGCAAACGGACTGGCATTGCTGGCCAGTGCTTATTATCAGAGCGGCCAGATGATGCCCGCGGAGAAATATTATACCCTGGTGCTGGCGCAGGATTCCAATCATATACAAGCCCATCAGGCATTGGGCAATATTGCACGGCAGCAGAAACAACCGCTTCTCGCAATTGCCCATTTTGAAAAGCTGGTGGCATTGCGTCCCACTAATCCTCTTTACTATAAACAGCTCAGTATTGCCTGCGGTAATGTTGTTGGCCTGCAGGATTCCGCTTTTAATTATATGTGGATGGCCTATCAGCTCAATCCAAAAGATGTTTCTGTGGTAACAGCCCTCAGCGCTGATCTCATAGATGAAAAGGAATATGCCCGTGCAGACAGTCTGCTGAAACAATACATGCTGATCGACAGCAGCCAGGTGATGGTTATTTCACAGCTGGTGAAAACATCCTATCTGCAAAAAGACTTCTCCTCCGCCACCCTCTATGGAGAACGCCTCATGGCCATGAACGCATTAGAATTGACGGCCTTTTCCTATCTCTCCGTTTCCTACTATGCCCTTAAAAAATACGACAGTTGTATCATAGTGTATGATAAAACGGCAGCTATGACAAGAGGTAATGCGCCTGAAACGATCATCTATTATGCGGGCATCTCTTATGCCAGAATGAAACAGTTTGATAAAAGTAATGAGCTGATCCAGCGTTGCATTGACCTTGCAAAATCCAAATCGCTCGATAGCTATTATGCTACGCTGGCAGATAATTACGAGCAGATGAAACAATTCAGGAGAGCTATTTCTTATTATGATACTTCCTATTACCTGTTTAAAGATCCCATGCGGCAATACGGTATCGGCCGTATTTACGAACAGCATTTGCAGGATCCGCTGAATGCTAAAAAGCATTATAGGCAATATGTGAAGGATGCCAAACCGGAGAATAAAGAGGAGGAAAGTATTCATACTTATGTGAAGGAACGTATTAAGAATCTATAGGGTATAGATCTACACTTACGTGAAAAAAAACAGAAGAAAGAAAAGGGAATCCATCCCCGCATACATCATAAAACTATAAGAAAGAAAAGTAATCCATTCCCCACTCACACGAAAAAACGCATCAAAAACCCATAAGAAAAAAGAAGAATTCCTCCCCAGATAACCCGGCTTTAACAGCCGGGTTATCTGTTTTATTGAATTAATTTCAAGGTTATTGCATCTTAATTTGACAATCTTCAATCATAAATCACTAAATTTAAGGCCCGTTAAAAAACTGTTTTAAACTTATAAATCTGATTGGGAATCATGTCGTACCCATACCAAGTCAAAAATTTCGAAGAGTATCAGCAAGCCTGGCAGCACAGTGTAACAGACCCGGAAGGATTTTGGGCTAACGTTGCAGATCATTTTTACTGGCGCCGCAAGTGGGACAATGTACTGGAGTGGAACTTTAAACAACCAGACATAAAATGGTTTTCCGGGGCAAAGCTCAACATTACGGAAAACTGTCTGGACAGGCATTTGGGCACCCTCGGGAACCAGCCTGCCATTATCTGGGAACCCAACGATCCGGAAGAAAAACACCGCGTGCTCACGTATCGCGAACTGTTCAACAAGGTTTGCCAGTTTGCCAATGTGCTCAAAAATAACGGCGTAAAGAAAGGCGACCGTGTTTGTATCTACATGGGTATGATCCCGGAACTGGCCATTGCTGTATTGGCATGTGCCCGTATCGGCGCTATCCATTCTGTGGTGTTTGGTGGTTTCAGTGCACAATCTATTGCTGATCGTATCCAGGATGCACAGTGTAACCTGGTGATCACTTGCGACGGGGCTTTCCGCGGTGGAAAGGACATTCCTCTGAAAGCAGTGATAGACGATGCTTTGATGGCCTGCCCTTCTGTGAAGAAAGTAATTGTTTGCACACGTACCCGCACACCCGTTAGTATGCTCAAAGGCAGAGATGTGTGGTGGGAAGATGAGATCAAACAAGTGGAAACAATGGGCAACCCGCCTGTAGCTGCTGAAGAAATGGATGCAGAAGATATGCTCTTTATCCTTTACACGTCCGGTTCTACCGGCAAACCGAAAGGAGTAGTGCATACCTGCGCAGGTTACATGGTGTATGCGAATTATACTTTTATCAACGCTTTCCAATATAAACCCGGCCAGGTATTTTTCTGTACGGCAGATATAGGCTGGATCACTGGTCACAGTTATATCCTGTATGGTCCTTTAAGCGCAGGCGCTACTACCCTGTTGTTTGAAGGTATCCCTACTTATCCTGATGCCGGCCGCTTCTGGGATATTGTAGATAAATTCCGTGTGAATGTACTCTACACTGCCCCTACCGCTATCCGCAGCCTGATGGGTTTTGGTTTAGGCCCTGTTAATCACAAGGACCTTAGCTCCCTCACCACACTGGGTACAGTAGGTGAACCTATCAATGAAGAAGCATGGCATTGGTATAAAGACCATATTGGTAAAGGCAAAGCGCCGATCACAGATACCTGGTGGCAAACAGAAACCGGTGGTATCATGATTGCGCCACTGGCTGGCATCACACCGGAAAAACCAGGTTACGCCACACTTCCCCTCCCCGGTATCCAACCCATCCTCGTAGATGAGAACGGAAAGGAAATTGAAGGGAACGGCGTGAATGGTAACCTCTGTATCAAGTTCCCATGGCCTGGTATCATCCGTACCACCTATGGTGATCATGAACGTTGCCGCACCACTTACTTTGCTACTTATGATAATCTCTATTTCACAGGAGACGGTTGCCTCCGTGATGAAGATGGTTATTACCGTATAACAGGCCGTGTGGATGATGTACTCAATGTAAGCGGCCACAGGATTGGTACCGCAGAAGTAGAGAATGCCATCAATATGCATGCTGGTGTTGTGGAAAGTGCTGTAGTGGGCTATCCGCACGATATTAAAGGACAGGGTATCTATGCTTATGTGATCACAGATAAGCAGGTAAAAGAACCTGAACTCACCAAGAAAGATATCATGCAAACTGTTTCCCGGATCATCGGGCCTATTGCAAAACCGGATAAGATCCAGTTTGTAACAGGGTTGCCGAAAACACGTTCCGGTAAGATCATGCGCAGGATCCTGCGTAAGATCGCTGAAGGAGAATTAGACAACCTTGGTGATACTTCCACGCTGCTCGATCCTGCAGTTGTTGAAGAGATCAAAAAAGGAAAGTTATAGTAAAGCAGGGCGGTATCAGTGATACCGCCCTTTCTTTTTGCATTTCGTCCCGCATTGTTTACACATGATGTAAATAATTTCCACCTCCCTTATTGCCGTGCTTCCTTTGTACTCTATGGCAATAAGATTCCTGTTATGCTTACTGTTTTTTGCAGTGCCCGCTACTGCTCAGTTTCGGGGAGTGGTGAAGAACAACCGTGAACCCCTGATTTCCGCTACCGTAATATTGATGCGTATAGACAGTAGTGTCGTAAAAACTGTGCGTACAGGAAAAACCGGCCAGTTTGTAATAGACTCCGTGCAGAATGGCCGTTATCTTCTAAGCGCCCGCTTTCTGGGCTATCAACCGTACTATACTTACATCGTATCTCCTTCCGCCCAAACTATACAGATCACTCTTCTCCCGCTTGCACAACAGTTACAAAGTGTAAACGTGCAGGCACAGCGGCCACCAGCTATTGAACAAAGAATAGACGGCGTTGTCTATAACCCGCAAGGGGACCTGGTGGCCGCAGGGAGTAATGCGCAGGACCTTTTGCAACGGGTACCTTTTGTAACCATTAGCCAGGAAGGCGCTATCAGTATCCGCGGCAATAACAGCGTGCGGGTATTCATCAATAACAAACCAGCTGAATTCTACGCCAACAATGTGGCAGACCTCCTGAAAACGTTATCTGCAGATGATATTGCGAGGGTGGAAGTGATCACGCATCCATCTGTACGTTATGATGCAGAAGGCTCCGCAGGTGTGCTGCACATCTGGTTAAAGAAAAATCGTTTACGTGGTATCACAGGCGCCATCACTGCCAATGCGAATGACATCGATCAGAATTATAATGTGAAACTCAATTACCGGCTGGCGAAAGTATATGGCACTTTTGAAGCGTACCAGTACCGCAATAGCAGTTACAATAATGAAAAAACGGAACGTATCGGGCAGAATGGTTTCGTCTTGCGGCAATCATCTGAAAACAGGCCAAAGGGCTCCGGGAATTTTTTCACCTTCAATGCAGGCTGGGAACCGGATAGTACGCAGGCTTTTGATGTAAGCATGCGGTTGGGCATTTTCCCGGATATGCGGGAAAGCGAGTTGCATGCTGTTCAAACTGCAAGAGAATATTCCCGTTATACCAGCAGAGATAACCTGTATCGCAACAGGGCCATCACTTTTTCTTATAACAAACACCTCGGTAATGACAGAGAACTCTATGTATTAGGTGGTTATTCCGCACGTAACAATGAAAGCGGATATCTCATGCGGCAATCAGATGGTTATAAAGAGAGGAACGAAAACAGGGGCCGCAACTACGATGTGATGTTACAATCAGATTATGTGCATCCCTTTTCTTCAACACATAAAATTGAAACCGGGTTGAAATATTCCATGAAAGAGATCAATACGGATTATGCGCTCTTCAACTTTGATTCACTGGCTGGCTATGAAAAAGATCCGCTGCGTTCTTTGCGGTACCACTTCGTGCAAAGTGTGATGGCGGCTTACCTGAGTTATGATCTTAGCATAAAAGAATGGAAGGTACGTTTAGGTACAAGATATGAATATACATGGTTAAGTGCACAAGGGCAGACGCTTCCTGCTTATGGCACCTTTATTCCCAACATCATTATTTCCCGGCGCTTCAATAAACACACCTTCAATCTCAGTTATTCCAGGAGGATCCAGCGGCCGGAAGTGTATCAGCTTTCCCCTTCTCTGGATTACAGTGACTCACTGAATATCACAACCGGCAATCCTTCACTTACTCCGGAGAGAAGCCACCGCATTGAACTGGGATACACTATTGGACCAGTCAGTGTATCTGTTTATCATTCTTATGCCAATAATAGTATTCAGAGTATGCGGGTGATGAAAGGGAATGGTGTGATCTATAATAGTTATGCAAACATTGCGGGTAATAGCAGAACGGGTATGTCTTTAAACGGTTCATTCAATATCGGCAAACGTTTTAAAGTGAATACAAATGCCAATATGTACTACGTGAAGTTCCGCAGCAGTGATACGATTGCCAATCAGCAACCGTATGCGCAAATAACCTGTAACGTCACGTACCAGTTACCGAAAGGTTTTGGATTAGAAGGAGGTATGAATTGGGAATCGAGGTATCCGTTGGTGTATGGATATGTTACCGGCTGGAGGAATCAATTCCTGGGTGCAAATAAAAAACTCTGGGGCGAAAGAGCTGCTGTCAGCATGCGTTTACAAAGCATCATCACGAATTATTTTTTGGGTAAAGGAGAATTCTATGGTGATGGTTATACAGAGAAATTCACCCGGAACTTTCGGCGCCCGATCCTGCGTATTGGTTTCACTTATAAATTCGGGAAAGCTTTTAATACGCGGCCTGAAAGAGCGCGGAGAAGTATTGAGGGGCTTTAAGGTCTTATTACTACAGGGGTGCCTACTTTCACTACGTCATATAATTCATTCACATCTCCATTCTTCAGGCTTACACAACCCAACGTCCAGTTAATACGTTGCTCTACATAATTATCACGGATGCCGGATGCGTACTCCACACCATGAATGCCAATACCACCACCAATATCCGCACCTTTTTGAATGAGCCCTCTCGCCTGGCGTTGCTGAAACTTCTCGCGTGATTCTATGTTGGGATAATCCAGCAGTAAGAAACGGCTCCAGCGATTGTCGTAACGTTTGGCAAGAATACGGAATGTTCCATCTGGTGTACGGCGATCTCCCTGCACGTATTTATCTCTTGCATCTTCATTGCCAAACACCACTTTATAGATCTTAATTAAAGTGGCATCTTCATAGAGATACATGCGGTAATCACTCTTGTCTACCAGCAGAAATACTTTGTCAATATCTATCCGCGCGGCGTTCAGCCTAACGCTATACAGATCATTGTTATTGTGCTCAAAGGCAAATAGCGGCAATAAGGAAAATAAAAAGCAAATACGCCACATTGTAGTTACAGGATTTCAGAATAGATTAACGGTGAGCAGAATGCGAATATTGTGTTAAAAAAAATGGAGCCGCAATAATTGCGGCTCCATTTATAAAAAAGCTTTTAAACTTAATATCCGAATATCTCTTCCAGCGTTACTTTCTGTACATCGCCATACTTTTTCAGGTCATCCAGTTTAATGCGTTTCTCAGACGCCAGGATGCAGTATGAATAAGGCTTTCCGGCTATGTTTTGATCGTGCAGTTGCTTCACATCGTCAAAGTTCAGCTTGTCTACACTTTCATATACTGTTTTACGTATATCAGTATTCAGGCCCAGTTTCTGTGCGCCCAGGTAGCTGAAAATAATACCGTCTTGTGTGATGCGTTCCGTTTCAATATCTTTCTTCATGCTGCTGCGCGCAGTTTCAAAAGACTTCTCTGCTTTAGGAATAGTCGTTAACAATTCATTCATGCCTGCAATCGCTTCGTTCACTTTATCTGCCTGGCTGCCTACATAAGCCAGCACCGCATAACGGTCTGTTTTCTTATTGGGCGCTGCGTAAAAAGCATACGTAGAATAAGCCAGCGCTTTGGATTCGCGGATGGTCTGGAACACAATAGAACCCATACCTCCTCCAAAATAAGAGTTGAAGAGGTTTATTACTGCGGTGTTGGATGGATTAAACACATCCCCGTTACGTACCCAGTTCACTTCTGCCTGCACCATGTCGTAGTCTGCAAACAAAACTTTATTACTGCTCTGCACAGTTTTCTCAAACTGTTTTGCAGGCATGTCTGCTTTGAAAGCAGCTGGTTGCTGATGCAGTTTGAAAACGGCTGCAGATGTTGCTGCCAGATCATTAGGACCGTAATAAATAACCGTGTGTTTATAGTTCGGCAGTTCGTGCAGGATGTCTGTTAGTTCCTTTGCCGTTAGCGCATCCAGTTCTTCTTTGCTCAGCTGGTTATTGAACGGATTTTTAGCCCCGTATGTTGCGTAAGACCTCAAACCACTTAAGATCTGGGCTTTATTCAGTTTACTATCTGAACGGGATTTCGCGATCCGGTTCTTGAAACCAACCAGCGCTTTTTCATCCGGTTTGCAATTAGCGATCACATGATCAAACAATTGCACCGCTTTGTCGAAATTCTCCTGTAAGCCGGTGATGGTAATGGTTGTTTCTTCTGCTCCGGCAGCGAGGTTAAAGGAACAGGCAATATTGTAGAATTGCTTGCTGATCTCTTCTGAAGAATATTTGTCCGTACCCAGGAATTGCAGGTATTGGGCTGCTATCGGGAGTTTGTTATTGCTCCAGCTGCCCATGTTAAAACGGTAGTAAAGGCGGAAAAGGGAATTATCCTTGTTCTGCACATACAACAGGTCCGTATTGCCCACTTTTCCTTTCTGGATGTCTTTGTCGTAATCCAGCCAGAGTGGTTTTACAGGCGTTTCCGGCAGGGCGGCTACACTCTTCAGGAATTCAGATTGCGCATCGCGGTTTACTTCTACCGGGGTGATCGGTGGTTTTTCCACTTTCTCAATATTCTTATCTTCTCCCTTACGTTTGTACAACAGCACATAACTATCGCTCATGTATTTGTTCGCAAAATCAACGATCTGTTGTTTGGTTACTTTGCGCATGTCCTCTACATAGGAAACATCATACAACCAGTTCTTGCCGGAATGTTTGATGAAGCCATCCATCAGGCTGGTAGCGCGATTTTCGTTGCTTTCCAGTCCCTGGATCTCGTACAGTTTGAAGTTGTTAACGATCGCAGTGATGAGGGATTCATCAAATTCACCTTTCTTCAGAATATCCAGCTGGCCCAGCAGCAGGTCTTTCACTTCATCCAGCGTTTGGCCTTCTTTGGCGCGGCCGCTTAAAGCAAATACGGTATAGTCTTTCCAGGGCAGTGTGCTTACGCTGGCACCCAGTACTTTTTGTTGTTTGTTCAGGTTAAGGTCCAGCAGACCAGCCTTTCCGTTGGAAAGGATCTGGGAAAGCACCGTGAGGATAACGGAAGATTTAGTATCCAGGGCGCCCGGCATGCGATAAGCCAGGTTCACATTCTCTGCATCAGGTCCAAATACATCCTTCACAATGGGTTTTGTAATTGGCGCTTCGGCAGGAGCTTTATATTCCTTCACCGGCTTGGCTTTCATATAACCAAACTGCTGATCGATACGTTTGATCACATAGTCAGGATCAAAGTCACCCGCAAATATGATGGCCATATTATTAGGTACATAATACTCATTATAGAACTGGCGGATAGCCTTCAGGGAAGGGTTCTTCAGATGTTCTACTGTTCCTATGGTAGACTGCTGCCCGTAATTATGCGTAGGGAATAAATTGAACAGCATGGCTTCGTACATTTTGCGGCCATCGTTATCCAGCCCACGGTTCTTCTCTTCGTATACGGCTTCCAGCTCTGTATGGAAGATCCGGAAAATGGGATCACGGAAACGTTCTGCCTGCACTGCCAGGAATTTATCTACTGCCGTGGAAGGAATGTCTTCCTCATAAACAGTTTCCTCTACCCAGGTATGGGCATTGGTTCCCTGAGCGCCCATGTTCGTCATCATCTTATCATACTCATTGGCTATGGCGAATTTAGCGGCAGCGCCGGACATGCTGTCTATCTGTTTGTAGATAGCCTTGCGTTTTTCGGCATCGGTGGTTTTGTTATAAGTGTCGTACAGGCCCTCTACCTTATCCAGCAAAGGTTTTTCTTTGGCCCAGTCCAGGGAGCCAAACTTTGTGGTGCCTTTAAATAACAGGTGTTCCAGGTAGTGTGCAAGGCCGGTATGGTCTTTAGGATCACTATTGCTACCTGCGCGAACCCCTATGAGGGTTTGGATACGTGGGTCTTTTTTATTCACACTAAGGATAACGGTGAGGCCATTCTTTAATGTGTAAAAGCGTGCCTGCATTGGGTCTCCGGTTATATACCGGTAGGTATAGCCGCCAGAAGTGGCGTCTTTCCACTGGTGCTTTTCCTGGGCTGATAATTGTACAGTCCCGGCCAGCAGCAGCCATAAAACAAGGGAGGTTATTCTCATACAGTTGGTTTAAAAAAATTGATCTTTTCAAATATAAAAAATGCCGGAGGACATTCAACGGCCAGATCAGGATTTTTCTACGCCAGAAAGGATGAGCGGAAGATTTTGGGGATGGGGATTTTATCTGTAGATCATATTGCCTGCATATACACGGCTACCGGTTACAGGGCCGGGAGTGGTCAGGAACAGGGTATCTGTTTTAACATATAATACGTGATAGTGGTTTGTTACATATAAGTTATGATCCCCGCGGTAAGACTGGAACAGGCTATCTGGCAAATATACCAGGGACTCCGTAGCCTCAGGAACAGGCAATTGTGCCGTACTGCCAGGTATGGATGCAGATGCTGCAAAGCCTTCTAAGGATGTGGGGGTTTCAGGTAACCTTAAATTGGTGGCATGCATGAACACAATGAAAGTCACTACAGCTACAAACATCAGGATAGATCGCATACTTTTTTGGATTTGTGGTTGTACAGTTTTAATAGGATAAAGGAAATGAGGGGATTGTTACCCCTTCCTTTCAAAATTCATCCGGTTATAAATAGAATATGTGCTCTTACTCTTTGCTCATTTAGAATCCGTTGAACCGGAAACCCACTGAAAAAGGGTATTGTTCCAGTCCATAATCATGTAAAGGAGTGAGCGCAAAGTTACTATATAGTTTAATAGGACCATACGCAATCTCTCCGGTAAGGCCTAAACGCCATTTATTTAGGCTGAAATCGTCTGTGTGCCTCACTTTACCTCTTTCTTCACTTATTTGTTTGGTGCGTGATTTCAGCAAATATCCGCCGGAAAAGCCCAAACTCATTTCAAAAGAGCGTCCCGGACGGGCTGGATTTGAGTTAAAATTCAGCATTACAGGGATCGTCAGATATTGTGCAAACAGCTTGTTTTTGGAAAACCCTACTGTATCACGAATGATAGTGGTAGGATAACCAGCCACATAGGTGATATTCCGTGCAAACCGATAGTTATTCATTTCTACACCTAAAGCGTAGATAAGGTTCAATTTATGCTGATGAATATTTAGGCGCTGCATCACCACCCATATATTAAAATTGACTGATTTTCCCGTCATAAGTTTAAATTCAGACGGTGTTAATGGCTCACTGGCCCTCCGTGGGGCGAATTTATTGAGCGCGGCGCCGGAGTAATCAAAGCTGGCTTCCCCTGCTGCAGTAAGATTGGGGTAATTGTAATTCTGCTGGTTCTGCGGGTAAAGGGACATAACCATTGCGCCCGGATAATTGCTCCGGTCCCGGTAATTATTAAAGCCTACGTCAAAAACCAGCCATTTGGTATGGAGGTTCTTTTTCAGTTTCTGGCGGGCATATGCCGTATCCTGGTATGCTTTGAATACACTTTTCCCTCTGTCGTTCTTCCCCTTTACAATAACCAAACCCTTGATCTGGATGGTGTCCAAAGACTCCTGCTGAGCAAAAGCGCCGCCCATTGCAAGGATCATTGTAAGAATGGTGAGTAAAAATTTTCGCTTCATATGACTGTGCCGTTTTACCGGTTCGTTATTTATTTTTCTTTCTGGCAAAGAACCTTGCCACATTAGTTACCTTATCCAGCACTTTGCTTTCCAACCCGTTACCTGTAACAGACATGATCAGTTCTCCGGGTTCTGCTGCCGGTGCAGGAGTTGCCAGGGAAGTGGGGGTACCTACTTCTATAGAAGGGCGGTTGGCCGCTACTTCACTACCCGGGATCTGTTTCAGCTGTTGCGAGATATCCTGTGCAATGGCTTTATTATTAAGCTGTTCTGCCGGTTTTTCCGTTGGAATATTTGTTAGGTCTGCTGTATTAGCTGCGGCTAAAAGGGTTTCTTCTTTTACAGGAGCTGCATCCTGGCGAACAGCTTTGGGTGCACTTTTAGGAGCAATAGCCGCTACTGCAGGGGCTGTTGCTACGTTTCCTGTTGTTGCCGCTGTTTCCGGAGTTGTTACTGCTGGATTTGTAGTTGTTGCGGTTGCGGCTCCCGTTGTTCCAGATTCAGGAACTGCTGTTTCCGGAACTGTTACTGCCGGTTGCTTCACAGCCACTATATTTTTTGTTTCCGTTGTATCTGATAATGTGAGGAAGAATAATGCCCCGGCCACTACAGCTGCGGCTCCCCACCAATAAGCAGGACGGATCGCTATCCGGCGGCTGGTTTTACGATACAGCACCGATCTATCTTCAAAACGAACTGAAGTATCTGCGGCTACCTTAGTGGCCTGCCAGATCTTTAACTCCTGCTGTACATGCGCATGCTGAGAAACAAATTGTTCAAAAGCCGCTTTCTCCTGCTGGTTCAGCTCCCCGTCTATATAACTTAAAAGATGGCTTTCGTAAGTCTGGAGGCTTATTTCACTACCACGGTAAAGGGAAGCCTTGTTGCTGAACACCATGATTTCCGGCTGCAGGCGGGTGGACATCAAAACGTCCAGCTCTGCCTGGAATTGCGGATGCATTTCCAAAAAGCTTTCCAGGGCCGCTATCTCTTCGGCCTGCAGTTCACCGTCTACATAACTGTAGAGGTAATCTTCGTAATTTGATATGTTGATGTCTGTTGACATAAAATGCTGATTTTGAATACCTTTTACCTAGATCACATTTTCCATCTTAACCAGGTATTCCTTCAGATGGGCCCTTGCCCGGTGCAGATAAACCTTTACCTGTGAGGGGTTTAAATGCATTATTTCTCCAATCTCCTCATAGCTGTACCCTTCGTAATCTTTCAATAACACCAGGGATCGCTGTACATCACTTAACCGGTCCAGCGCCTTTTCTATAATATGGCGGGCGTTGTGTATTTTTTGTTCAGCCACCTTCGCCTCCTCCTTAAACTCCTCCACCAGCGTGATCCGCTTCACTTTCCGCACATGATCTATCATATTATGGTACGCTACGGTAAACAAATAACTCTTGGCCTTCTCAAAAGGCACATCAGTACAATGTTTCCATAATATTTCAAACGCGTTCTGTACCACATCCCTGGCATCTTCAGTGTGTTCGAGATTCTTCACAATGAACCGGAAGAGATTATCGCTATACAGATCTACGCATTTGTTGTACTCCTTTTCCGTCATCCGGCGCTATGGCTTTTGAGTGCAAATTTCCGACATTTTGTTTACAAGTGCTCCTTTCCGATGCATCGGAAAGCAAAAAAGCCACTTTTTACCAGCTCCATGACTATATTTCCACAACGTGCCGCCTTCTGATGACTTCAGGGACATCCCGGCCTTTGCCAGTTTCCCAACGGATCAGTGAGCGTACAGTACCTTTCGTCATTTATTACCGTCTATGATAATTGTATGACGCTGGGCGACTCTTAAATGTTACACATCGGTCAAACTTTTTATCATTGGGGAGATTCCACTCCTTTCCCGCTGAATTACTAGATACATTTAAACCCCTAACTTTGTCAGATACAGGATAAAACACGCGATAACATGAACCAACATTTCATCAAACGTTTACAACAGGAGCTGGATGAAATACAAACCGCCGGCTTATACAAGAACGAGCGGATCATTACGTCCGAACAGGGCGCCGAAATTAAAGTGGGTGGCAAAACGGTTATTAACCTTTGCGCCAACAATTACCTCGGCCTCTCTTCTCATCCCAAAGTAGTGTCTGCTGCTAAAAAAGCAATTGATACCCATGGCTATGGCATGAGCAGCGTACGTTTCATTTGCGGCACCCAGGATATTCACCGGGAACTGGAAGAAAAGATCTCCAAATTCCTGGGCACGGAGGATACCATTCTGTATGTGGCAGCCTTTGATGCTAACGGCGGCGTGTTTGAACCCCTGTTCTCAGAACAGGATGCCATCATTTCCGATGCATTAAACCATGCCTCCATTATAGATGGCGTACGCCTCTGTAAAGCACAGCGCTTCCGTTATGAACACAATAACATGGAAGACCTGGAAGCAAAACTCAAGGAATCTCAGGGTGCCCGCAGCCGCGTGATCGTTACGGATGGCTCTTTCAGCATGGACGGCACCATTGCACAATTAGACAAGATCTGCGACCTCGCTGATAAATACAATGCCATCGTGATGTCCGACGAAAGCCATTCTTCCGGCTTTTTAGGCAAAACAGGCCGTGGCACACATGAATATCGTGGTGTAATGGGCCGGGTAGATATTATTACCGGCACCCTGGGTAAAGCCCTGGGCGGAGCATCCGGCGGTTTTACCAGCGGCAGCAAAGAAATGATAGACATACTGCGCCAGCGCAGCCGGCCCTATCTCTTCTCCAATTCAGTAGCCCCCAGCATCGTTGGCGCTTCCATTGCAGTATTGGATATGCTCAGCGAAACCACTGAACTGAGGGATAAACTCGAATTCAACACTAAATACTTCCGTGAAAAAATGACGGCAGCGGGATTTGACATCAAACCAGGCGATCACCCCATCGTTCCGGTGATGCTGTATGATGCCAAACTCAGCAAAGAATTTGCCGACAAACTTTTACAGGAAGGTATTTACGTGATCGGGTTCTTCTTCCCTGTTGTGCCGAAAGGCCAGGCGAGGATCCGTGTGCAGCTCAGTGCAGCACATAGCCAGGAACAGCTGGATAAGGCTATCACCGCCTTCACCAAGATCGGACGGGAACTTGGCGTAATCAAAGAACCTGTAACCATATAATAATTTATTGATTAAGAAAGGCTCCGATCCAGATCGGGGCCTTTTTTTATTCCTTTCCGTAAAATCCATTCCGCATCCCTTACTTTTGCAGCATTACCGTTAAAAACAGATACCAGATGAAAACGTTCGGCCTGCTTATGCTGTCCGCCACTTTATGGCTGAGTGCGTGCTCCCCCAACAATGTAGAAGATGCAAAGAACTGGGAGAAATATTTTACACAACACAAGCTGGAAGGCTGTTTTATGCTGTTCGACAATGGGCAGGGTACTTTCAAAGTGTATAATATAGATCGTGCCAAAGAGCGGTTTATCCCTGCTTCCACCTTTAAGATCTTCAATTCCCTGGTAGGTTTGCAAACCGGCGTGATCAGCGATACCAATATGGTCATAAAATGGGATAGCGTTAAACGCTGGAATGACGACTGGAATAAAGACCTCACTATGGCACAGGCTTTCAGGTTATCTTCTGTTGGTTACTACCAGGAAGTAGCCCGCCGCGTTGGTAAGGATACCATGCAGCGCTGGCTGGATTCCGTACAGTACGGCAATCACAGGATCAGCAAAGTAGATTCCTTCTGGCTGGATAATTCCCTGCAAATTTCCCCTGATGAAGAACTGGGCTTTGTAAAGCAACTATATTTCAATCAACTTCCTTTCCAGCAAAGGGTACAGGAATTAGTAAGCGCTGTGATGGTGCAGGAAACCACACCTAAATATAAACTGGCCTATAAAACCGGCTGGGGCATAGTGGGCCCTAAAAATATTATCTGGATCGCCGGCTGGATCGAGGAAAATAAACACCCCTGTTTCTTCGTCCTGAACTTTGAAACAGAAGATAAGAACCTGGATGTCCGCAAAGTAAGAATGGAGATCCTGCGCAACATCCTCACGGAAGAAGGCTTCTTTAAAGGCGAAAAATAGGGTTCCCTGTTAAAAAACTCCTAAATCCTTTTATAACATCCTTGTAATACGTTATAAAAAAATTATTTTTGAACTACTTGCCCCGGCAATGACCGGGGTAAGTCATTTTAACCATGTTAAGATTTCAACATACAGAATACCTCTGGGCTTTTGTGCTCCTGATCGTACTGGTACTGGCTTTCGCCTGGGTTACCTGGTGGAAACGCAGGTCGGTTCGCCGTTTAGGTGATCCCGTTATGGTGGAAAAGCTCTTCAGTGGCTATTCCCGCCGCCTCTTTACCGTCAAATTCCTCTTGCTTTTTATTGCCTTCTTCTTTGGGGTGATAGGGCTGGCCAATCTCCAGAAAGGTAGCCGTGTTGAAAAGATCACCCGCAAAGGGGTAGATGTGATCATCGCACTGGATGTGAGCAAAAGTATGCTGGCCACAGATGCCAAACCAGACCGCCTCACCCGGGCTAAACAATTGGTGATCAAACTCATGGAGAAACTGGATAATGACCGGGTAGGTATTGTGGTATTTGCTGGCAATGCATATCTGCAAATGCCCCTCACCGTAGATTATTCCGCTGCGCGGATGTACCTGGGCAGCATTTCCCCGGACCTCATTCCCAAACAAGGCACGGAGATCAATGAAGCCATCCGCGTAAGCGATGAAGCTTTCAATAAAAAAGAACGCAAACACAAAGCCCTCATCATCATTTCCGATGGGGAAGATCATAATGAAGGCGCCATCGCTGAAGCCAGGAAAGCATTGGAAAATGGTGTAGTGATCAATACAGTGGGTATTGGTTCTCCTACCGGTTCTCCCCTGCCTGATCCTGAAAACGGTGGTGTAAAAAAGGATCGCGAAGGCAATACCGTGATCTCCAAATTAAATGAAGATGCCCTGAAATCCCTTGCTGCTGAAGGAAAAGGAATGTACCTGCACCTGATGAACAATACGGACGAAGTGGTGGAAGCCCTGGCTACCAAAATAGACAGGATGGAACAGAAAGAATTCGGAGAAAATGTGTTCACTGATTACAATAGCTATTTTCAATATTTCCTGGGCATCAGCCTCCTGCTGATCCTGCTGGAATTCTTTATACCGGAAGGCAAAAAGAAAAAAGCAGAAGAACTGCCCGGACTTAAAACTGCGCAAGCCAAATGAAACAGAACTTTTTTCATATAGCTGTTGCCGTTACCGGCCTGCTGTTATGCAGCGCAGGGGCAACATTTGCTCAGGAAGGCACCAATAAACTGATCCGTAAAGGAAACGACCAATATAAAAAGCAGCAATACGCAGATGCGGAAGCCAGCTATAAAAAGGCGTTGGAACGAAACAACAAGTCAGTTGCAGGGAATTACAATCTCGGCAACTCCTTATACGAACAGAAAAGGTTTGATGCCGCCCGCGCACAATATGCCAATACCTTAAAAGTAGATGGAAAGAAAGAAGTGAAGGCAGATGCTAATTACAACATTGGCAACACTTTCATGGAAGATAAGAAATGGGAGGAAAGCATCAAGAGCTATAAATCCGCACTGAAAGCAAATCCCACAGATGAGCAGGCCCGTTATAACCTGGCCTACGCACAGGCCATGCTGAAAAAGCAACAGCAGGAAGGTGGCGGAGACGATAAAAAAGATAACAAGGACAAACAGAAAGACAAGCAAAAGGATAACAAAGAGAATAAACAGGACGAGAAGAAAGAGCAGGATAAAAAAGACCAGGAGAAGAAGGATCAGGAGAAGAAAAAACAAGAGGAAAAAGAACAGCAGCAGCAACAGCCTAAACCCAGCAAACTATCTCCGGAAGAAGCAAAACGTTTATTACAGGCACTGGCACAACAGGAAAAGAAATTGCAGGAAGACAAGATGAAGAAAGTAAAAGCCAGCCCTGGCACAGTAGAAAAAGACTGGTAACCATCACCATAAAAAAGCCGCCCGTGTATAAACAGGGCGGCTTTTCTCTTACTTTCCTTTCCTTTTTACCTTTTAAATTAAAAAACGCGTTTGGTAAAAACGCGCCCTAAAAGCATGGTTTCCTTTTAACGAGTTGTAAAAGTAGTCACCATTTAGCCGCTATGTTTGGACAAACGGCCAATTGGCTGGTACTATTTGAACATTGTCTCCCTGAATTCATGGGGGGAGGTGGAAGTATGCTGCCGGAAGAAGCGGCTAAAGTAGGCCGGGTCCTCAAACCCTAACTCATAACAGATCTCTTTTACGCTCCTGTGGCTGAATGCCAGTTGCCGTTTGGCCTCCAGGATCAGCCTCGCACGGATCATATCTGTGATGGTTTTACCTATTGCCTCCCTTGTAATTTCATTTAAACGCTTGGCCGTGAGGGCAAAATGCTGGGCATAAAAGGCTGCCTGGTGCTCTTTGCGGAAATGCTTTTCTACTACCCTCCGCAACTCTATGATGCGGGCATCATGATGTAACAGCGCGGGGGAATTTGCCACGTTGTGTTTTTTCTCCCGCTCTGCCAGTAAGAGAAAGGCATTCAATAAGTGTTTGATCACACTACTGCTGCTGCCCTCAAACTGAATAGATAATTCCTGCTGCATCAGTGTGATGAGCATAGAAAAATTACTCGCCGTGGCATTACTGATGCGTATGGGCGCATACTCCTGGGAATCATCAAACAAAGTGGTAAAATCGTACAAGGATTCCCGGTCGTGCTTATTGGAAAAGTAAAATTTCTCTGTGAAGGTGATGCTAAACCCATAAATGCCACTGTCCGGCAATTGATGGATCTGGCCAGGCCGGAGCAGGAAGATCATTTGATCCGCCATATCGTATGTAACGAAATCTACCACATGCTCACCTTTTGCTTTTGTAAGCCAGATGATCTGAAAGTCGTGATGCCGGTGTGGCAGGCCCGCCAGGTCACTATGGAAGTGTTCCACTTCAAAGATACTGAACTGGCCTTTTAGCGGTAATTTCTGATAGGGTATGGTATCCACGGTTTTATTCATGGTGCATCAATATGCTGATTAAAAAAGCCGGTTACAAACATACTATGAGGTTAAAACTAGGCATAATAACGGCATGTTCTTTACCGTTCATATAAAACATGTTAAACGGGAAGGGGTTATGTCGGAAAAGATTCCGTGAATCTTTCTTCTTTCCGCCGCTGAATCTTTCCTAATTTTGCGTTACATCTATATATTATTTTCATGCAATTGTATTGCCATTCGCTGACTCAGTATAAACGTTTAGCCACTCTGGAAGTAAAGGTGGGCGATCTTACTATCGGAAACTTTAACCCTATCCGCATTCAAACCATGACCACTACGGATACCATGGATACCCAAGGGACCGTAGCCCAGGCCATCCGTTGTATTGAAGCCGGAGCAGAACTGGTACGTATTACCGCACCCAGCAAAAACGAAGCAGAAAACCTGCTTCCCATCAAAAATGAATTACGCCGCCGGGGTTATACCACTCCGCTGGTTGCAGATATCCACTTTACACCCAACGCTGCAGAAGCAGCCGCCCGCATCGTAGAAAAAGTACGGGTGAATCCGGGTAACTATGTAGATAAAAAGAAATTTGAACTGCTGGAATATACGGATGCAGAATACCTGGAAGAAATTGACCGCATCCGCGATCGCTTCACTCCACTGGTGAACATCTGTAAAGAATATGGAACCGCTATGCGCATCGGTACCAATCACGGTTCCCTCAGCGACCGGATCATGAGCCGCTATGGAGATACACCCATGGGAATGGTGGAAAGTGCTATGGAATTCCTCCGCATCGCAGAGGACCTCCACTATCAGAATATTGTGCTCAGCATGAAATCCAGTAACCCGCAGGTAATGGTACAGGCCTATCGCTTACTCGTGCAAACCATGCAGCAGGAACTGGGCCATTGTTACCCTCTTCATCTCGGCGTAACAGAAGCTGGCGACGGAGAAGACGGACGGATCAAATCTGCAGCAGGTATCGGTACTTTGCTGGAAGATGGTGTAGGAGATACCATCCGGGTATCCCTCACAGAAGATCCTGAATTTGAACTCCCCGTTTGCCGCGACCTCGTAAAACGTTACACACATCGCATTTCTCATACTCCGATCCTTCCATTAAAAGATCCGGAAAAACTCCCCTACTCCCCCTTTGCTTTCAAACGCAGAGATACAGTGGCTGTAGATAATATCGGCAACAAACAGGTACCGGTAGTGGTAGCTGATTTCAGCCACCTGCATAACATTTCCCCGAAGGAACTGCAAAGCATTGGTTATACATATGATGCGGACACGGATAAATGGAACATCGGCGATGCCGCAGCAGATTATATCTTCACCGGCAACCAGGAGTTAAATTTTGCATTGCCCGGTACACTCAAAGTGATCGTGCAATACCATACCTGGCTGCACGTAGCAGATAAAGAAAAGTACTTCCCTTATTTTGATATACAAGGATACCTCGCGGCACGCCAGGATAACCGTTTGGCCCAGATCAATTTCGTTCATGCAAATACAGATGAACTGGGCACTGCGGACTTTACAACTTTCCTGGAAAACCTGGAAAGCAGCGTGGTGCCGGTATTGCATTCTTCCTCTGCGCATGCCATGGCATCTATCAGAAGAACGATGGTAGATCTGATGGAAAGGAAGATCACACAACCCGTTATCCTCCTTTGCAACAGCGAACATAACAATCCGGAAGAAGACCTGATCCATTATGCCACAGAAACCGGCGCCCTTTTGCTGGATGGTTTTGGAGACGGCCTTTGGCTGAAAGCATTGCCAGACCTGTCTGTAAGCCGGCAACCTTCTGCCGTAACAGAACCCTTAGGCCTCATCAACAATGTAGCCTTTGGTATTTTACAGGCAACGCGTTCGAGGATCTCTAAAACAGAATATATCTCCTGTCCTTCCTGCGGCCGCACCCTGTTTGATCTGCAGGAAACCACCGCCCGCATTCGCGCAGTCACCAATCATTTAAAGGGAGTGAAAATAGCCATCATGGGCTGTATCGTAAATGGCCCCGGTGAAATGGCAGATGCGGACTTTGGCTATGTAGGCAGCGGCGTAGGCAAGATCACATTGTATCGTGGTAAAGATGTGGTGAAACGTGGCCTGAGCAGCGATGTAGCGGTTGATGAACTGATCGGCCTTATCCGGGATAATGGGATGTGGGTAGATGTGAAGTAATGAGAAAAAATAAGAGAGGCGCATTTTGCCATACGCCTCTCTAAAACTGTAACTGGGGTTAACAAAAGCAGTGTACCTTAACTTGATTTCAAATTCTGAACTTTTTTGGGGTTAAATGCGATTCTTAAGCATGTCGTAAAGGTACTACCCTCAAGAGGGTAGATCAAGCGTAGTTTTACGCAAATTTTAACGTGGTTTCCCTGAACATCAGTTGTTATTATCATTATCTTTAAATTAAACCATCTTGTTATGAAAAATATCTTCGTTGTGGGATGCCTCTTGCTAATGGCCTGTGGTGGCGGTAATAAACCCAACACTACAGATTCCCTCAAGACAGATAGCCCTCATGTAGTTACTCCCACCACCAACGCTCCGATCCATTTCAGACAGATCAATGGATACTTTGTAAAGAACACGCTGAATCAAAAAGACAGTATAGCCTGTTGGGTGATCCAGTCCCAGCCTATCTTTGATAATATTTTCGGTGCGGCCAAAACGATGAACAATACGGTAGATACGATCAATTTCGATCGGGAAGTACTGCTGGCGGCAACACTTCCTGCTTCTTTTGAGAGAAGAACGCTGGGGCTTACTAACTATAAACTGGATCAGTCTGTATTACATGTGCAGTTATCTGTAAACGGGGGAAAGAAGGAAAGTTATAGTTCTACAGCTGCCTGGCTGGGTACGGTGGATGCTATACCAGGGCTGAAGGAGATTAAGTTTTATAATGGGGATCTGCTGATTGCAACGATTCCTTTGTTAAAATAAAAAAAGCCCCTCACAGCGTGAAGGGCTCTTCGTTTATCCACAAAGGTTACATATCATATTCAAGGCTCGGACGCAGCCATTTCTCTGCTTCCTCCAGAGGCCAGCCTTTTCTCTCCGCATAATCTTCCACCTGGTCCTTCTCGATCTTACCCAATCCAAAGTACTTCGATTGAGGATTGGCAAAATACCATCCACTCACACTCGATGCCGGATACATGGCCAGAGACTCTGTAAGGATGATCCCTGTTTCTTCCGTTGCATTCAACAGATCAAAGAGTTTATATTTCTCTGTATGTTCCGGACAGGCAGGATATCCCGGTGCCGGACGGATACCAAGGTATTCCTCCTTGATCAGCTCTTCGTTGCTGAGATGTTCTTCTGTAGCATAACCCCAGAATTCCTTCCGCACCCTTTCATGCAACAGTTCAGTAAATGCTTCTGCAAGGCGGTCTGCCAATGCTTTCAGCATGATACTGCTATAATCGTCATGTTCTTTCTTGAAATGTTCCAGCCACTCTTCAATACCTTCTCCCGTTGTAACCGCAAAGCCACCAATATAATCCTGCTTGCCGGTAGATTTCGGAGCAATGTAATCTGCCAGGCTGAAGTTAGGTTGGCCTGGCGCTTTCTTGATCTGCTGCCGCAGGAACTCCAATGGGAATTCCGCACCATCAGGAGCCGTTACCATAATAGTATCTGCTGCAGAAGTATTAGCAGGGAACATTCCTATTACCGCTCTTGCACGTAACCATTTCTCATCAATGATCCGTTGCAGCATTTCCTTCGCATCATTATATAAACGGGTAGCTTCTACTCCCACCACTTTATCCGTCAGGATCTGCGGGAATTTACCATGCAGTTCCCATGCAATGAAGAATGGCTGCCAGTCTATATACTTAGCGATCTCTGCAAGATCGTAATCCGTAAATGTTTTAGTACCCAGCAAGGCAGGCTTCACAGGCTGGAAGTTATTCCAGTCAACAGGCGCCTTATTTTCCCTGGCCTGTCCAACAGTCAAATATTGTTTAACCGGACGTTTATTACGGAAGGCATCGTTCAGTTTAACGTACTCCGCCTTCACATCTTCCAGGAAATTCTTATTCAATGCTTTGTTCAGCAGGTTACCAGTAACGGTTACACTTCTGGAAGCATCCAATACGTGCACTACTCCATTCTCATACTCAGGTGCGATCTTCACCGCAGTATGTGTACGGGATGTGGTAGCACCACCTATCAGCAAAGGAATATCAAATTTCTGCCGTTTCAGTTCACGGGCAATGTGTACCATTTCATCCAGGCTGGGCGTGATCAAACCACTCAGGCCAATAATATCTACCTGGTGTTCTTTAGCGGCCTGTAATATTTTATCAGCAGGCACCATCACACCAAGGTCTATGATATCATAACCATTACAACCTAATACCACACCAACAATGTTTTTACCAATGTCGTGTACATCACCTTTCACCGTGGCGAGTAATATTTTACCGGCAGATTTGATCTGTCCTCCATTTATCCTAACGTATTCCGCTTTCTCTTCTTCAATGAACGGCGTCAGCACTGCAACAGATTTCTTCATCACCCGTGCGCTCTTCACCACTTGTGGCAAGAACATCTTACCACTACCAAAAAGATCACCCACAACATTCATCCCATCCATCAACGGACCTTCGATCACCTGTAACGGACGATCATATTTTAAACGGGCTTCTTCCGTATCTGCTTCAATATAATCTGTAATACCATTCACCAATGCATGGCTAAGTCTTGCTTCCACTGTACCTTCTCTCCAGGCCTGGCTTTTCTCTTCAACCTTTCCTTTTGCTTTTACTGTTTCTGCAAAATTGATCAGGCGTTCCGTTGCATCATCTCTGCGGTTGAGGATAGCATCCTCACACAGTTCGCGGAGCTGTGGTTCGATCTCATCATAGATCTGGATCATACCGGCATTCACGATACCCATATCCAGCCCGGCTTTGATGGCATGGAGCAGGAATACGGAGTGCATGGCTTCACGTACTGCATCATTTCCCCGGAAAGAGAAAGAAACGTTACTCACACCACCACTGATCTTGGTGAGCGGCATGAGTTTTTTGATCTGGCGGCAGGCTTCGATGAACTCAACTGCATAGTTGTTATGTTCTTCAATACCTGTAGCGATCGCAAAAATATTGGGATCGAAAATGATGTCCTGGGGATCGTATCCTACTTTTTCTGTAAGGATCTTATAAGCACGATGGCAAAAATCCACCCGCTTCTGCAATGTGTCTGCCTGGCCGTTTTCATCAAAGGCCATTACAACAACAGAGGCTCCATAGCTCTGGCAGATAATAGCATGCTCAATGAACTTCTCTTCTCCTTCCTTTAAACTGATGGAGTTCACAATACATTTACCCTGCAGGCATTTCAATCCTGCTTCTATCACACTGAACTTACTGGAGTCGATCATTACGGGGATCCGGGAAATATCCGGTTCAGAAGCCAGCAGGTTAAGGAAAGTCGTCATGGCTTTTTCGCCGTCCAGCAGCGCATCGTCCATGTTCACATCCAATACCTGGGCACCGCTTTCTACCTGTTGGCGGGCAACAGATAATGCTTCTTCATATAAGCCTTCCCGAACGAGCCTTGCAAATTTCTTGGAGCCTGTTACGTTGGTACGTTCACCTACGTTAAGAAAGTTAGTTTCCGGCCTTACAACCAGTGGTTCGAGACCACTTAACCGCATATACGGTTTAATAATATGTGGAGTATTCATGCTTGTTGTTCCTCTTATTCAGATACTATATTACAATGTTGTTTCCAACACTGGTAAAGGGCGTGGGGTGATGGGTCTTACACTTTCAGCCATATGGCGGATGTGATCCGGGGTAGTACCGCAGCAGCCTCCTACAATATTTACAAATCCTTCTTTCGCAAAATCTTCAATGATGTGCGCTGTTTCATGCGGCTCTTCATCATATTCACCAAATGTATTCGGTAAACCGGCGTTAGGATAACAGCTAACATAACAGTTGGCGATCTGGGAAAGCTCTTCTATATAAGGCCTCATCTGCTCTCCGCCCAATGCACAGTTCAAACCAATAGAGAATGGTTTGGCATGCATCACGGAAATATAGAAAGCCTCCAGCGTTTGACCACTCAGCGTTCTGCCGGAAGCATCTGTGATAGTACCAGAGATCATAATCGGCAGTTCAGGTTTGCCTGAATCCCTGTAGTATTTTTTAATAGCGAAGATGGCGCCCTTGCAGTTCAGTGTATCAAAGATGGTTTCTATCAGGAGGATATCTGCGCCTGCTTCTGATAAAGCTTTCACCTGCTGATAATAAGCATCCACCACTTCATCAAAGGTCACTGAACGGAATCCCGGATTGTTCACATCCGGAGAAATAGACAGTGTCTTATTTAAAGGACCAATGGCGCCGGCAACAAAACGAGGTTTGTCTGGCGTGCGGCGGGTATAATCTTCAGCTGCACGTTTAGCTACCTGTACAGCAGCAATGTTCATTTCGTATGCCAGGTCCTGCATATCATAATCAGCCTGTGCAATCACCGTACTGCTGAATGTGTTAGTTTCAATAATATCCGCGCCTGCTTCCAGGTATTCCCTGTGGATAGCTTCAATGATACCGGGTTGGGTAATAGACAACAGATCACTGTTACCTTTCACGTCACTGTGATAGTTCTTAAATCTTTCTCCCCTGTAATCGGATTCTTCGAGTTTATAGCGCTGGATCATGGTGCCCATGGCACCGTCAATGATGAGGATACGCTCTTTGGCGCATTGTTGTAATGATTTCATGGCAATAACGTTTATTAGTTACGGTTTACAATGAAACCCGGAGGTCGAACAATAAACAAATCTACCCTCGGGCATTTGCAAAGATAGACAACTCCTGATTAATAACAGCATATGTATTGCCTATGAGCCCATTGTACAGCCTTATGAGAATTTAATCTTTCTAACTAATTAATAATTAACCAGTTACAATAAATATGATAGAAATCATAAAAAATAATTTTTGTGGGAATGAAAAGTCCACTAGATTTGTAGAGTAATAGCAAACAAAACAGAAACCAACCGTTCAATTTTTTAAAACTATGCTTTTAAAGGAGACGCTTAAAGATCCAGATCACCTGCAGGCAGCTGTACCTTACCACCACCGCGCTGCCGCCGGATGTTGTTATATGTGTTGCTGATATCATTTAACCCGATCAGTAAAAACATATTAATAACCCGGAAAAAACATTCGAGATGACGATCAAAGACGATATCGGACAATTGAGCCGCAACCTGGAAAAACTGGGATTGCAACAGGTGATTGTTGAAAACTCCCTGGCGGATGATTCCTTCAGAGTAGTATACATCAACAAGAATGTGCGTAAACAGGGATCTGAACAAAGCACTCCAGGAAAAGGAAAAAATAAAAAATCTTCCTCATAAGCTGTAGTTGACATAATGCAACAATTGCGTATTCATAACGTGGAATAGTTACCAGAGACAGGTGTTTTCGAACACCTGTATTTTTTTGCCCCTACCCTACCTGTTGGCATAAGCCAGGCTGCAAATACTCAGTTCTACCTCCTTTACTGTCTGCAATGCATGTGCACAGGCCTCCAGCGTAGCGCCGGTGGTCAGTACATCATCCACCAGCAACACATGCCGGTCTTTTACTTTCTCCGGGCAACTCAGCGAAAAGACCTCCGCCACATTTTCCCATCTTTCCAGCCGGTCCTTATGGGTTTGGGTAACAGCATTTGCTTTACGGGTCAGCGCGTTGGCTGATACATCGCAGCCCAATACTTCAGCCATGCCATTTGCCAGCAAAGCCGCCTGGTTATATCCCCTGTGCCGTTGTTTTACTTTGTTTAAGGGCACCGGCACTATCAGGGAGATCTTTTGCCACCAGCTACTTTGCTTTAACTGCAAGCCCAGCTGGCGCCCTAAGTAAACAGCAATATCTCTTCTTCCGCCATATTTAAACTGATGAATGAGATGCTGCAAACAAGTATCCCTGGCAAAGTAATAACCAGCCATAGCATGTTGCAGTTGCACACGCCCATAAAAGATCTGTTCAACAGGATTGTCTGCTACTGATTGAAAAGAGGTAACAGGCATTTTCCGCATGCAGCTGATACATAACACTTCTTCCGTAGCGGTAAGATCATGTCCGCAATTTTCGCAGACATGTGGGTATAACAAGTGCAGCAATGATTGGATCACAGTGCTCCATTTAAGGTTAACAAAACAATAAGGCTCCCTCAGATCAGAATAAGAAACGATATACTTCTTCTACCCTGCCAAGCGGAACCACTTCGATATTCAATTTACTGAAATCAAGTCCTTTCTTATGATATTTTGAGATAAATATTTTATCAAACCCTAACTTCTCTGCTTCCGCGATACGTTGCTCAATCCTGTTCACAGCGCGGATCTCACCACTTAAACCAACTTCCCCTGCAAAGCAATATTTATGGGATACACCGGTATCTTCGTAGGAAGACAACAAAGCACACAACACAGCAAGATCAATAGAAGGATCTTCTACCCGGATCCCTCCGGCTATATTTAAGAACACATCCTTTACACCAAAATGAAAGCCGCCTCTTTTCTCCAATACTGCCAGTAACATTTGCAAACGGCGAAGATCAAAACCGGTAGCTGTGCGTTGCGGTGTTCCATAAACAGATTGTGTTACCAATGCCTGTACTTCCACTAACATAGGACGCAACCCTTCAATCGTAGATGCGATGGCTACACCACTTAAAAGATCATCCCGTTGAGATATCAGTATCTCGGAAGGATTACTCACCTGCCGGAGTCCTTCTCCTGTCATCTCATAGATGCCCAATTCTGCAGTTGAACCAAATCTATTCTTGATAGTACGAAGTATCCTGTAGGCATAATGCTGGTCGCCTTCAAACTGTAAAACCGTGTCCACCATATGTTCCAGGATCTTTGGCCCTGCTATGGCGCCATCTTTTGTGATGTGACCGATGAGAAAAACAGGTGTGTTGGTCTCCTTAGCAAAGCGTTGCATTTCAGCAGCGGTTTCTCTGATCTGCGATACACTTCCGGGAGCAGATTCTATTAAGGGAGATTGTAAAGTTTGAATGGAATCTATGATCACCAGTTGTGGCTCCAGTTTTTTAATCTCCTGGAAAATAACCTGTGTAGATGTTTCTGTAAGCAGGTAGAATTGATCGTTATTGATCTTCAATCGGTCTGCCCTCATTTTGATCTGTTGCTCACTTTCTTCTCCGCTGATATACAACGTTTTAATGCCCTTCAGTAACAGTGCATTCTGCAGGAATAAAGTAGACTTTCCAATTCCTGGTTCTCCACCTACCAATACCAGCGAACCCGCCACTATGCCACCTCCCAGCACTCTGTTCAATTCTGCATCAGGTGTTAGCCATCTTCTTTCTTCAAGGCCTTCCACTGCATCCAGGTTCACTACTTTTGGTGCCTTGGGATGATCTGATTTCCATTCCTGCTGACGTAGCGGTATATCCTTCTGAACTTTTTCTTCTACGAAAGTGTTCCATTGATTACAAGAAGGACATTTACCTGTCCACTTTGCTGTTTCATAACCGCAATTCTGACAAAAAAATGCCGTTTTGATTTTACTCATGCAGCAAAGTAAGATGAAAAAAAGGAGAAGAATAAATCAACGATCTTATCATCGCGTTTTGATGCGAAAAATTGAAAATTGAATCTAAAAAAAGAGAAAATCGGGGACAAGAATGGCTTAAATGAGAAAAGAGCCAACGGAGGATTCCGCTGACTCTTTCTACTTACTAACCCATTAAATTCAGGACTAAATTACTAAATGGCTCGAGAATAAAAAAGTTTATTTAAAGGATGTTAATAACTTTTAAAGTGTTAATTCAGGTGGCAGCCTGTCGGCTGTAAGCCTCTATTGTAGCCTATTTCGCCCGCAAGTAATTTTCAGCAACTACTCGTAAAATATTGATAAAGAAGGGAGGTAATACAAGCTTTCATATATTAATATTCGAACATATTAAGATTAAGTTTAACTATATAAAATGCCCCTTAAGCTAGCCTCAAAACCCCTCTTTCGGACAAAGTGGCAGTGTTAATTTTTTGCTGCTGCCAAATAACTCTGTTTTTTTGTATTTATTCAAATGGTAGGAGTTTTGATAGTAGTTAAGGGTAATAATTAAGACAACACATTAAAAAGAATTACGATGCTAACACCCGGAGTGACTATCATTTCATTGATCTTCTTTGGCATCAGTATGCTGGTTAGCTACAGATTAAAAAATAAATTCAAGCAATACAGCGCGGTGCCAACCTCCTCAGGCCTTACTGGTCGTGAGATAGCTGAGAAAATGTTGAAGGATAACGGTATTTATGACGTAAAAGTGGTATCTGTGGAAGGCCATTTGAGCGATCACTATAACCCGGCTACTAAAACAGTGAACCTCAGCCCTGATGTATATAATAACAATAGTGTGGCCGCTGCAGCGGTAGCAGCCCATGAATGCGGGCACGCAGTTCAGCATAATACTGCTTACCAGTGGCTGACCTTACGGTCTAAACTGGTACCTGCAGTACAATTTAGCTCCACTATCATGCCCTGGATCCTTTTAGGGGGTGTATTGATGATCAATATCTTCCCCGGCCTCCTGTTGGGCGGGATCATCCTGTTTGCCATTACCACCCTTTTTTCCGTGATCACCCTGCCGGTGGAGTTTGATGCTTCCAAAAGGGCCCTGAACTGGCTGGACAGTGCAGGCATCACTTATCAAAAAGAGCATGCCATGGCCAAAGATGCACTTTGGTGGGCTGCAATGACTTATGTAGTGGCGGCTGTATCCTCCCTGGTTATCTTATTCCAGTACGTTTTGATGTACATGGGCGCCAGGGACCGGAATAACTAATAACAGCTATAATAACTCCATATAAAAAGCAGAAAGGATCGGATTTCCGGTCCTTTCTGCTGTAAAAGCGCCTGTAAAACCGGGCATTTAATAACCTGTTGATAACTCTTTGTCAAATTCTTTATTGAATATCAATTCGTTACAGGCATGCTCTGAAAAAAAGAGCCTCAAACTGATGGTTATTTTATTTTTACAACTTAGCTTTGCACTCCCAAATAGGGCGAGAAAAAAAACTTATTTTATTAAGCAATGAATACTTTAAGCTACAGAACAAAATCTGCCAATGACGCTTACGTAAAGCGCGACTGGCATATCGTGGATGCTACTAACCAGACGGTAGGTAGAATGTGCGCGAAAATTGCAGCCATACTGAGAGGTAAGAATAAACCTTACTACACTCCTCACACTGACTGTGGTGACAACATTATTGTGATAAACGCTGATAAAGTTGTTTTCACAGGTAATAAACTGAACGATAAGGAATACCTGACTTACTCAGGTTATCCCGGTGGTCAGAAAGCAGAAACTGCAAAGAACCTGCTGAACCGTCGTCCGGAAGTTGTGATCGAAAGGGCCATAAAAGGTATGTTACCTAAGAACCGCCTGGGCCGTGCGATGTACAAAAAACTTTTTGTATACGCTGGTGCAGAACATCCTCATGGTGCACAGAAACCACAACCTTTAACTTTCTAATCACACCTGAATAATGGAAAAACAAAAAAATACTATCGGTCGTCGTAAGGAAGCAGTTGCCCGTGTTTACATGAGCAAAGGCACCGGCACCATTCTGGTGAACGACAAGGATTATAAAACATATTTTGCGCTGATCTATCTGCAAAATCAGGTAGAAGCGCCTTTCAAAACCATTGACGCGCTGGATAAATTCGATGTAAAGGTGAATGCGCAAGGTGGCGGTATCAAAGGTCAGGCAGAAGCTGTAAAGCTGGGTATTGCCCGCGCACTGTGCGAGGTTAATCCTGAATTCCGCCCTGCACTGAAAGCTGCCGGCTTGCTGAAACGTGATCCGAGACAAGTTGAACGTAAGAAACCAGGTAAAGCTAAAGCAAGAAGAAGCTTCCAGTTCTCTAAACGTTAATGATTGTATCATTCAATTCTTGACCATCAATTTGATTAAAACAACATGGAAAATAATACTTCATTACAGCAGCAGTTACTGGAAGCCGGTGTACACTTCGGTCACCTGAAGAAAAAATGGAACCCGAAGATGCTGCCTTATATTTTCGCAGAAAAGAAAGGTATTCATATCATTGACCTCAACAAAACCGTTGAAGGTTTACAGGAAACAGCCGCAGCGCTGAAATCCATCGCAAAAAGCGGTAAAAAGATCATGTTCGTAGCTACTAAGAAGCAAGCGAAAGAGATCGTTGCCGACGCTGCAAAACGCGTAAACATGCCTTACGTTACCGAAAGGTGGTTAGGTGGTATGTTGACCAACTTTGCTACCATCCGTAAGAGCGTTAAGAAAATGCAGAGCATCGAAAAGATGCTGGCTGATGGTACCTTTGATAACATTACCAAGAAAGAGCGTCTCACGCTCTCCCGTGATAAGGATAAAATGGAAAAAGTGCTGGGTGGTATCTCCCAACTGGCGCGTGTTCCTGCTGCCCTGTTCATCGTAGACATCAGCCATGAGCACATTGCACTGGCAGAGGCAAAACGCCTTGGTGTTTCTACTTTCGGTATGGTGGATACTAACTCCGATCCTACTAAAGTTGACTTCGCTATCCCTGCGAACGATGACGCAACTAAATCTATCGCTATTATCGTAAGCTACATTGCTGCTGCAATCGCTGAAGGTCTTGCTGAAAGAGCAGTTGAAAAAACTGACGAAGTTTCTGAAGAAGAAGAAGCAGACAACCGCATCCGCAAATTTGAGCTGGAAGGTGGTGACGAAAAAGGTGAAAGAGGTCGCAAACCTGGTGGTCCCGGACGTGGTCCTGGAGGCCCCGGCGGTAGAGGCCCTGGTGGTCCCGGACGTGGTCCTGGCGGCCCTGGTGGCGGCGGCGGTAACCGTGGTGGCGGTCCTGGCAGAAGCGGTGGCGGTAATCGTCCCGGTGGTGGTGGTGGCGGCAACCGTCCTGGTGGCGGTGGTGGCAATCGCCCAGGTGGCGGTGGCGGCGGATTCCGTCCTTCCGGTGCAGGCAGACCTGGTCCTTCCAGATAATTTAATGCTGAAATAATAAATAGTGAATCGTGAATGGTATTTAATCGTTCACGATTCACTTTATAAAGATTCCCTGAGCCATTTGCATCCCGCAAATGAGTCAATTCAAATTTTTAACGTATAAACTGATTATATACCATGGCAACAATTACAGCAGCTGATGTAAATAAACTGCGTCAGCAAACAGGAGCTGGCATGATGGATTGCAGAAAGGCACTGGTAGAAACTGACGGTGACTTTGAAGGAGCAGTTGATTACCTCCGCAAAAAAGGTCAAAAAGTAGCCGCGCTGCGTTCTGACCGTGAAACCAAAGAAGGTGTTGTGATCGCTAAAACTACTGCAGACGGTAAAGCCGGCGTGGTAATTTTGCTGAGTTGTGAAACTGACTTCGTAGCCAAGAACGAAGATTTTATCAAATTTGCCCAATCAATTGCTGACCTGGCACTGGCTAATAACAGCCAATCCGCTGAGGAACTGAACGCTACTCAACTGGATGGCGCTACTGTAGCTGATAAAGTAAATGACCAGGTTGCCAAGATCGGCGAGAAGATCACCCTGAGCAAATTCGAAAGAATTGAAGCAGCTGCCGTTATCGCTTACATCCACGGTAACTACCGTATGGGCGTACTCGTTGGTTTCAGCAAACCTGTATCTGAAGAGGTCGGTAAGGACATCGCCATGCAGATTGCAGCGATGAACCCAATTGCACTTGATGCGGATGGTATTCCTGCTGAAGTGATCGCCAGAGAGAAAGAGATCGCTATCGAGCAGATCAAAGCAGAAGGCAAACCCGCTGAAATGGCCGAAAAGATCGCTGCCGGCAAAATCAGCAAATTCTTTAAAGAAAGCACCCTGTTACAGCAAGGATTCGTAAAAGACGACAAGAAATCTGTAGCAGACTACCTGAAATCTGTAGATGCAGAGCTCAAGGTGGCTTCCTTTAAGCGCGTTGCTTTAGGATAATCTAACCAGATAATACAAAAGGAGAGAATGTAAAAATTCTCTCCTTTTTTTTGCATATCACATTCCAGGGAATATTTTTGAAGATGGAATTGTATATTTATTAGTAGAATCTTACAATAATCATAGCTGACATGTTGCCAAAGTACAAAAGAATTTTGCTCAAACTGAGTGGGGAGTCCCTGATGGGAGATAGTAATTATGGAATTGATTCAAAGGTGATCACTCAGTATGCGCACGACATCAAAACCGTTACAGACCTGGGAGTGCAAGTGGCTGTAGTAATTGGCGGAGGTAATATCTACCGCGGAATGAATGAAGCAGAAACCGGTATTGAACGGGCCCAGGGAGATTACATGGGCATGCTGGCAACGGTGATCAATGGAATGGCACTGCAAAGCGGCCTGGAAAAAGCGGGAATGTACACCCGCCTGCAATCAGCCATCAAAATGGAACAGATCGCAGAACCTTATATTCGCCGCCGCGCCATCCGCCACCTCGAAAAAGGCCGCGTGGTGATCTTTGGGGCTGGTACCGGGAATCCTTATTTCACCACAGATACAGCCGCCTCTTTACGTGCTATCGAGATCCAGGCGGATGTGATCCTGAAAGGAACCCGCGTGGATGGTATTTATACGGCAGATCCCGAAAAGGACCCAACCGCCACTAAATATGAAACCATCACTTTCTCCGAAGTGTACCAGAAATCACTGAATGTGATGGATATGACTGCTTTCACCCTCTGCCAGGAGAACAAACTGCCGATCATCGTATTCGACATGAACAGGACCGGTAACCTGTTGCAGGTGATCATGGGCAGAAATGTAGGAACGCTCGTTAAAGGATAATAAAACTTATTCCGCATATAAAGTAGCTGGCCGGATTCCCAAAAGGGTTTCCGGCCAGTTTTTTGAACTAAAATCACCATAATATCCAGGGAGGAATCCCCGAAGCACTGTTAGTCATATTCATTACATTATAACCCAAAAGAAAGCTTGCTGCCTGTATGCTAAAGGAGAAAAGGAGGAAGAAAACGAGTCAGAAAAAACACCGGGGAAGACTCCCCGGATCACATTTTTTCTCCATCTATGAAAATATTTTAATGATCTTATAACCACGGGAGGAAAAATATCCGGAGAAGAATCCCCGGATCCCCGTTAAGGTTATGAAATCGTACTTGTGATCTTAATAATTTTATGCCCCTTCAAAAGCCAGGAAAGAGATATCCAGAGAAGAATCCCCGGATCACTGTTATCTCGTTATATCCGTTTTACTAAATATTTTTCCGGCTGTTCATCAAAACAATCCCGATAATCCGTCATCATACACTCCGGATCATGCCCCCTGAGATAAAAGGATGCAGAAGAAAAAGCATAGTCTGTTGCACAGCTGCAAAGCCCCGCGGAAACAGGAGCTTCATGTAACTGCCCCAGCTTTTCTTCCGCCGCACCGGGATCAGGAATGCTCGTTGAAAAGGACGCTTTCTCCCAGAACTGGAACTGCCGGTCGTGCAGATCGCTTCTATAAAGTTGCAGTTCCTTCCTATCCTCTGCCCAAAGTTTCCGCTTGATCCGCTGGGCAGTGAATTTCAGCAGCATCTGCCGGATGTTCTTACCTTCCCACTCCGGTTGTTTTTTCCAGAGCAGATGAAATTCATCTTCCATGATCACATATCCGTATAGCCATATCCGTTTCTCCATTACCATGAACGCGAGACTGTTCATCACAATCTCTTTATGTTCATCCTTTCTTAATAACAGCCTGTTATTACTACAGCTGGCAGTAAAAAGTTCCATATCGTTTTTTTGAGGATACGCATAACTTGCTGTGCGCTGAAATGCAGATCGGACAATGCAGACCGGGTGGCCTCCCCCCAAACATTTCCTCCGGATACAACCCCATATTCATCCAGTAATACAGGCCGGTGGAAAGTATATCATTTTGAACCCCAAATCCGTATTGGGGGGAGGTGTTATTGCAGAGATCCAGAATAACCCGGTCATAAAGTGCATACGTTTATCTGCATACAGTGGAATATGCTTTGCTCATGCGTATTACGTGAATAATTTATTTGCCTTTTTTGAATTGACGGGAAGGAAGCGGCCAGTCATTTCCCTTGAAATGCGCAGCCACCATTAGTAGCAATTTACTCAAACCTCTTTCCGGCAAACTTTCGGCAGGAATATCGCCCAGATAGAAAGATTCCGATAGTCTACCTGTGATAAAGGTCTTTCCTGGTTTCTTCATGATTGGTGGTTTTTGTGTGGTTGTTGGGTAACAAAATTTGAAATATTTATGCATGCAATTTAGGATGCAAAAACGAAAAACCGATCGTTCAGTTTATTCATTATCACTGGGGTGTTAAGACCTGTTTGCAACAAAATCTATCAGTAGACAGAGAAAATATCGGGAGATTTATATCGTGTACTCAAACGTCGTATAATGTGTGCCATCACTTTTCACAGCAATAGCGCCACCCATCTTCTCAATGAAATCCTTGCAGATGATCAATGCGAGGCCTGCACCACGGCCTGTTTCACGGGTTAACGTGCCGGGTGTTTTATAATCAAATATATACGGCTGGTCATTTGCAGAAATACCACTGCCTTCATTCGTGATAGAAACAAATGCATGTGCTGCTTCTCTTGCAGAAAAAATAGTGATACGGCTCCCTCTCAGTGAAAATTTAACGGCATTATGCAAGAGGTTACGATTTACAAATTGCAGCATTTCATGATCTGCCTGTATCTTCAGGTCCTGCGGTATATGCATTTCCACGATCAGTCCTTTATCATTGATCTCCTGGAGCAGCGGCTCCTTCGCTTCATTCCAGAGATCACGCAAAGAGTATACCTGCGGGGAATATTCAAAACCTGCCAGCTGTGATTTTATCCAGCGGAGCACTGTTTCAAACAACACCAATGTTTCTGTTGCCCTCGAGGCAATGTTCACCGCTATCTCCCGAAATTGCTCTGCCTGTATATCTTTCTGCGTAAACAATTCCGTTACTTTAATAATATGCGCCAGCGGCATGCGGAAATCATGTGCCAGGATACTTAATAATTTATTCTTGAAATCATCATGATGCTGCAGTTCTTTATTCTTCATAGCAATCATCTTTGCTGCATTCCTGAAGTGTTTGGTGTTCTGTTTGGAATTTCTGAAAGAGCGGTAATAAGTAGCCAGCAATCCCGCCAGCAAAACACTGCACACGGTGAGAAAGATGATCAGCATGATCCTTTTATTCTTTTCCAGCCTGTCTGTAGCAATGGTTTGTTCCTGCAGCGCATTATTTAACCGGAGCGTTTTCAATTCCTGTTCATGCAGGAAGGATTCCAGGTAATCCAGTTCTCCCTGCGTACGAAGCTCTTCCTGATGTGTTGCGATCTCACTCATGATATCCGCATATGGAATAGCCGCAGCTGCATTAATGGCTTTATAATACCGGTAAAGGGCTGTGACCGGACGGGTCATTAATTTTTTATATCCTCCCATCACGGCAGCATCCAGCATTTTCTGTTTATAGAGGATGCTATCCGCCATGCCGGCTTCTGTTGCATAAAGGTCCAGTTGTGCATTGGCATATACTGCCAGGTATACCATCCCTTCTTCCAGGGCGTGTGCAGATAATATTTTCAGATCTTCCATAGCCTGCGGCACTTCCTTATTCCGCGATCTTTCATGCGCAATGAACAGACCGGTATAAGTGATCATACGATCATCATGATACCTGATGGCAATGTCCCTCGCTTTGTGTAATGCCCAGCGCGCAGAATCCTGCCGCGTACTGTCTTCCGCAAACATCCTGTAATAATTGGCCAGCATGGAGGACCAGGAGGAATCGCTTAAAAGACGGCTGCCAATAGCCAGGGCTTCTGTTATTAAAGGAGCAGCTATCTCCGGACGCCCTTCATAATGATAATAAGCGCCGATGTTATAAGTAGCCTGGCAAATTCCCGCGGAGTCGCGCATGCTTTTGAAACGTTGCAGCGCTTCCATGTAAAAACGATGGGCCAGCCGGCCGTTATTCAGGAAAGTAAAACAGGTGCCGAGATTCATATAAGCCTCCGCTAATCCTTTAGGATAATGGATCCGGTCTGATAACAGCTGTGCTTCTTTTGCATATTTGCCACTACTGTCCAGCTGCACAGCAATATATAATGAGCTAAGGCGGTTCAGTGCATCTGCATAACGCATACTGTCTTTACCGAGCTGGGGAAGTTTTGCTTTTACTGTATTGATCAATTTTGTTTGTGTATATGCCTGCCGGGGAATAGAGATCAGCAGGAACATGCATAAGGAAACGGAGCACAGGTATGTGCGCAGCAGAAAGGAAAGGGGTGATTTTGTCATGCTTCAAACGTGTATCAGGCCAGTACAATGGCTCTTCTCAATATCAAGGCTAATTTCCAATTATTTTGTTAACCGTTTGCTAATCCAACCTGTTCAAGTTCTGTTCAATAAATGAACGGAATCCTACCTATCTATCTGATAATGAACAAAATGAACAGTTGCTGATCGATTGCACTGTATTAATTTAGAGGTTATCATAGAAGAATGATCATGGAAGTCCCCGTCGCAACGTTCGCCAAACGTTGGGCTCCTTTTCCTGTAAACTACTGGTGTTAATGAATGGTGGCCATAATCCTGTTATGGCCAGGAAAAAACGGCGGCCTGCTAAAATGTTTTTAACCAAAAATCCTATCATATGGAAAATTTACAAGCACACAACTATGGCTGCCAGGAAATGAACGCAGCCGATGTAAAAGATGTTAACGGCGGATTCTTTTTGTTCAGCCTTACCAACACAGGTGGTAAGATCACAGCTGGTGCGCAACTGGATACTAACGCCCTCACTTCCGGACTGCCTTTACCAGGTGGTGGCGGTGGATTGCCAGGCCTTGGTGGTTTAGGCAGTTTGCTCACCCCGGTTACCAGCCTCCTCAACAGTTTGTTAGGCAGCCTCGGTGGTGGATTACTCGGAATGTAATCACAAAATTTCAGTGACGCCCTCTTCCCGGGCGTCACTCTTTTTTTACTTTTCACTCAAACCCTGTTATATGCAAAACTTACAAGCAAACAATTACGGATGTCAGGAACTGGATCTGCAAACTGCCCGTGACGTAAACGGCGGTTTAATTGATCTCGGTTTCCTGAAACTTGATTTTACCAATACAAATGGTAAGATCAACGTAGGTATTACAGTAGACCCTAACGGACTCACCAGCCTTCCTGGTGGCGGCGGAACAGGTGGCCTCGGCAATCTGCTTTCTCCCGTTACCAATCTCCTGAACAGTTTGCTCGGTGGATTGGGCGGTATTGCCTTACCATTATAATCCGGAATTATCTCAACGGTTTTTTAAAGGTTGTCTGCAAAGACAGCCTTTTTTATTTGTGTATACTGAATCCTTACTTTTGCGTAAACTATTAACCATGAGAATCGTCACCTATAATGTTAATGGCCTCCGCTCTGCCATGACTAAAGGATTTACCGAATGGCTCAAAACCAACCCTGCGGATGTCATCTGCCTCCAGGAAGTAAAGGCACACCGGGATAATGTAGACTTCCAGCAATTTGAGCAACTCGGCTACCAGGATTACTGGTTCCCTGCGCAAAAAAAAGGGTACAGCGGCGTGGCTATTCTCACCAAAACAAAACCGGACTTCCTGCAATACGGGAATGGCTATATGCAAAGTGATGCAGAAGGAAGAGTGATAAGAGCCGATTTTGGCGACATCACCATTATTAACACATACATCCCCTCCGGAACCACCGGCGACGAAAGACAAGCTTATAAGTACCAATGGCTGGATGAATTCTATGAGTACCTCCAGTTATTAAGAAAGGAAAGGCCGAACCTGGTCGTTGTGGGTGATTATAATATTGCACACATGCCCATCGATATACATAACCCGGTGGCCAATAAAGACTCCTCTGGTTACCTCCCGGAAGAACGGGCCTGGATGAGTAAATTGTTCGATAACGGTTTTGTGGATACTTTCCGGAAGTTCCATCCGGAACCTGATCAATATAGCTGGTGGAGCTTCCGCGCTAATGCACGTAACAATAATAAAGGATGGCGTATCGATTATATTAATGTAACCGCTCCATTACAGGACCGCCTTGCAGATGCCGCCATCTGGCAACAGGTAAAACATTCAGACCACTGTCCCGTATACCTTCAATTGAAATAAGTATGATCATATATAATGTAACTTCTAAGGTTTCCCCCCTGATCAAGGACAGATGGCTGGAATGGATGAAGCAGGAACATATCCCGGAGATCATGGCCACAGGGCTTTTCCACGATTACCGGATGGCCCGTTTGCTGGAACAGGATGATTCCGACGGCCCCACTTATACCGTCCAGTATTTCACTGATACCCTGGAAAACTACTACACTTATCTGCAGGAGCAGGCTCCGGCCCTTCGGCAAAAAGCTTTCGATGCTTTCGGAGACCAGTTTGTAGCCTTCAGAACGGTGATGCAGGTAGTATAGATAATCAAACTTATCCACAGGAAATCCACTATTTTCAGGCACTTCAGGCTTTGGTACAATAGTTGAAGTAAGGTCGTGATTTAGTGCCAGATGCATTAAAACTCAATGCAGTAGCGCGTTTCGTTCTGAGCATACTATATGCTCATTTGATACGTTGTTACCTGCAATCAGCTGTAAACGTTACCTGTAGGGTTTTTCAGCCTCTAAAAAAAAGTTTTAAAAATTTGGTAATCTTATAAAACGCGCTATATTTGCTCACATCAAACATTTTCTCACTAGTTAAATCTTAACTAACTATGAACAAAGCCGAATTGATCGACAAACTCGCCAAAGATGCTGGCGTTACTAAAACACAAGCTAACGATGCTTTGGATTCCTTCACTAAAGCTGTTGCTGACACCCTGAAAAAAGGTGGTAAAGTAACTTTAGTTGGTTTCGGTACTTTCTCTGTTTCCAAACGTGCTGCACGTAACGGTAGAAACCCCCAAACCGGCCAGATCATCAAGATCAAAGCTAAAAAAGTGGCTAAATTCAAAGCCGGTAAAGCGTTGTCTGACAAACTCTAAGAGTTGGCGACCCAACTTATTTAAGCAAGGAACATTA
Organism: Chitinophaga sp. SYP-B3965; assembly: GCF_009647655.1. Taxonomy (GTDB): domain Bacteria; phylum Bacteroidota; class Bacteroidia; order Chitinophagales; family Chitinophagaceae; genus Chitinophaga. The sequence goes on from NZ_WJFD01000002.1 coordinate 148,494, forward strand.
TTTGTTTCTTGCTTTTTTTATTTTTGCAGTGCAGAAACGCCCGAAAAAGCGCACTTTTGTGAAAGATCATTCATCAATTAAACATTTAAAATCATGGGTAGAGGAGATATCAAAACCAAGAAAGGTAAGATCACTAAAGGATCTTTTGGTAAAGTTCGTCCGGCTAAAACCAAGAAAAACGTTGCTCCTAAAGCGGAGCCTAAGGCCTAGTTTATCTTTGCCAGATATAGGGGATTCCGGGTATTTGCCTGCAAATACCCGGAATCCCTTTATTGTTTAAGGGGCCAGGCGGCTGATCTTCCAGTTGCCATCTTCTCCTAAAGTATACAATAACCGGTCGTGCAACCGGCTGCTCCTTCCCTGCCAGAACTCCATCTGCAAAGGTTTTACGAGATATCCGCCCCAATGTTCCGGCCGTTCTAATGTTTTTCCTTCCAATGCTTTCACCTTTTCTTCCAGGAATGACCGGCCGGGAATCACTTCGCTCTGCGGAGAAGCAATTGCTCCCATCTGGCTCCCAACGGGCCTGGAACTGAAATATTCATCACTGATAGCTGCCGCAGCTTTGCTAACGGTACCTTCTATACGAACCTGCCGTTGCAGCTCTTTCCAGAAAAATAACAACGTCACCTGCGGATTAGCAGCCAACTCATGTCCCTTCCGGCTCTCATAATTTGTAAAGAACAGGAAACCGTCCTCGTCAAAACTTTTCAATAACACTATCCGGGCTGATGGTTTGCCATCCGGCGTACTCGTAGCCAGCGTCATGGCATTGGGCTCATCCAGTTCACTCTGGATCACTTCCACCCACCAGCGGTCAAATTGTTGTACCGGCCCTGCTGCCATCTCTTCCTCATTAAGCGTGGCCAGCTTATAATCCAGCCGCAGATCTGCTATCTTTTGATTGATCATCTGGTTACTTTTTGACAAAATTAAGGCATATATCCCCTAATTTACATCAGCTTTAAATCAGCATCCATGAAAAAACACCTTTGTTTACTGGCTTCCGTGGTTTTGCTCGTGGCTTGTCAGCAAGCCCCCAAAAAGCCCGTAGAACAAAAAGATTCCACCGTTACCACGGCAGTCACCACTTTCTATAAACAACTGAAAGGCACGCTGGCAGGGCAACCTGTAACCATGCACCTGATCAGTTCCCGGGAACATGCATACGAAGGCTGGTATTTTTATGATAAAGTGGGCATCCCCATTCAACTGATCAACCAACCGGATTCCGGGAATAAGATCACACTCCTGGAATATTCCAGCGAGGACAATCCCAATGTTTTCAATGGCCAGCTCTCTGCAGACGGTCATTTTACCGGTACCTGGAAAGGTGCAGATGCGCAATATGATTTTGATCTGAAAGAAGATTATACACAGGCCGTTCAATTCAATATTTTCACTTTTTCCGACTCTGTTACTCTCTTCTATAATAATCCGAAATCCCCCATGGGCATCGCCTCAGCCAGTATTGTCTGGCCAGTGGGTGGAGCAGACGATACTGTACTGAACGTCATCAAACAAGTGATTTCCGCTTCTTCCAATAATGCAAAAGGCGAAAAAGATCCGGAATTACTGGTGAAAGCACCCGTAGATACTTTCCTGCAATTCTATAAAAACAGCCGGGACGATGCGGATTCCAATGCATTGGGCGCTATCTGGGACTGGAATACGCAAACGGATACACGTGTTGTTTGGAACCAGTATCCTTTACTCGTATTGGAGAATTCAGATTATTCCTATACTGGCGGCGCGCATGGCAACTGGGGCAGCGGATTCCATGTAATAGACCTTTCAAAAAAGAAGGAACTTACACTGAACGATGTATTTAAACCGGGCTACAAAACCGCGCTAAGTTCTGCGCTGGCAAAGTCCTTCCGCAAAAAGTACAAACTCCCCGCCAATGAGCCGCTGGATAAACAATTCCTCTTTTCCAAAACCATTGTGCCCAACGATAATTTTTTCCTGACAAATAAAGGGGTGGTGTTTAATTATACTCCTTATGAAATTGCGGCATACGCCGTAGGTCAGATCACTTTATTCATCCCCTTTGAGGATGTGAAAACAGTTGTTAATGAAGCTTACCTTCCTTGAAGATGAACCCATCCTCGTATTTACAGGTATAACTATTCATACCCTCCATTCCTTTTGCGAAGAAGTGATACAGGATCATCCCGCTTTTTTTAATAACAATAGCGACACGCTTATTTCACCACTGGAAAAGATCCGTTTGCTCAAAGCCCTGATAGATGGGTTTTCCAGCGACAATCCACTCAAAAGGTACCGCGGGGATGTATACGCAGAATTGCATCCGCTGGCCCGCCTTTTCTCTTTCATGAAAAGGAATAAAGAAGAAGTGGATGCCCCCGGAGCCGCGCAGTTCAGCACTTTTCAGCAAATGATGCAGAATGCCGGCAAATATGATACAGATGATATGGTCAGCTGGGTGATCACGGCTTTTGAGCAAAACCCGGAACTCCTTTTTCAATATAGAGAACGGCTGTTATACGCCACAGGCACACCAAACCGGCTGACACAATTACTGGAAGCCAGGATGGAAACCCCGCAGATGGAGATGCACGCCATTGAAGAGAAAATAGAACAGCTGGGCGCCAAAAATGAAGAGATAACAATCATCAGCCAGGATCGTCCCCCGCAACCTCGCCAGGCACTTAACATTTTGCGGTACATTGCTGCGGAACAAGAAATTCCCACCAGCGGGGAAGACCTCCTTTTTGAGATCATGCATGATGATCATTTCAAGATCCCTCCTGTTGAAGCAGCAAAGATCTGCAGGCAGGCGGCAGATCAGAAAACATCTATCCGTGCGTTTCTGCAACAACCCCGCATTCCTTCTTTGTTCTCAACCGGGCCGGATGAAAACGCCCTTCAGTTAAGCTCCCTGCTGGAAAAATGGATGTTGCTGCCGCTGCCGGAATTATTAGAAACAATCCCCGGAACACCGGAGGTTTTAAAAGAAGAAATTCGTCACAATCCGGGTCTCACGCTGCCGGCATTAATGGAAAGTGTAGACCTCATCAAAAAGCTCCCCAACATAGGAAAAATAAAAACCACCCACGTATTCTTTCTCTCAAAACAAAAGCCACTCAACCAGGCCCCCGAAATTGAAAAGATGGATCCGCTCTTCATAGACCCTTTGCTGAAGGACTTCGCGATGAGCGCCACGATCCTCAATAATTATCTCCGCTGCCCCCTGGCTTTCTTTTATCAGCAACTCATCAAAGCCCCGATGGGCAGAAAGGAAAACCTCGCGTTCGGCTCTGCCGCTCACTTTGCGTTGGAAAAACTCTTCCAGAAAATGCAGCTGGCGGATGCGTTTCCTTCCAAAGAAATATTCCTGGAAGATTTCAATGCCTATATGAAGAGTAACCGTATTTCCTTTACCACAGAAGCTTTTGAAAGAAGGATGGAATATGGCCACCGGATCTTAAGCAGTTATTACGACCGGTATATTCATGAATGGAACCCCATTGTAAGTGTGGAGCGCACTATCCGGAACGTCTTCATCAACGGGGTGCCGGTGAAAGGAAAAATAGATAAGCTGGAATTTGACGGCAACCGGGTAAACATCGTGGATTACAAAACGGGAGATTATGAAAAAACGAAGCGGGACTGGAAGAAGTTTGCGCCCCCGGAAGAAAACTTACCGGAGGGTGGCGACTACTGGCGGCAGGGTGTATTCTATAAAGTTTTGTTAGATAATTATAAACAGAAGAATTGGCAGGTAGTTAGCACAGAATTTGATTTCATAGAGCCCGGCCGTAACGGGGAATATTTTAAGGAAAAGATCAATATCACGCCGGCAGATATTACCACCGTCACCCAGCAGATCAAGGAAAGCTGGGAACGGATCCAACAAAGGGATTTCTATACCGGATGCGGGAAACCGTATTGCGAATGGTGCAATTTTGTAAAGGACAACCACCTCCAGGTGGCCTTACATACATTGCCCGGGGAGGAAGAACAAGAATAATGGACAACAAACAGTAAGTTTGCAAATAATTTAATTTTCAGGTTAGAAAACATGAATCAGAACTTCCGGGGCTTGTTTGGCTCACTGATCGTATTGGCTTTGTGCAGCTTTTTTACCCAATGCGCTAACATTGTGCCTCCGGGCGGCGGTTCCAGGGATACCCTGGCACCCAGGCTCATATCCGTTAATCCGGAGGATTCTACACTGAACTTTAAAAGTCAGAGTGTGGTTTTCCATTTTAATGAATTCGTGGAGCTGGATAATGTGATCGAAAAAATGATCGTTTCCCCTACCCTGAAACGTACGCCCACGGTAACTGCCAAGTTGCGGACCATCACCTTGCTGATCAAAGACTCCCTGCAGCCCAATACCACTTACACATTCAATTTCGGCGATGCCGTAAAAGATGTGAATGAGCGCAACCCCATCGAAGATTTTCAGTATGTAGTGTCTACCGGCACTTACCTCGATTCTTTGCAGGTCACCGGAAAACTGCTGATCGCAGAAACCGGCAGGGTGGATAGTAACGTAGCCGTTATGCTGTATTCCAACATGGAGGATTCCGCCGTATCAAAAGAGAAACCACTCTACCTCGCCAAAACCAAAGGAGATGGCACCTATCGTTTTAAGAATATCAAACCCGGCACCTATCGCATCTTTGCTATTAAAGAAGAAGACCGGGATTTTCAATATACTTCCAAAAAGGAAATGATCGCTTTTGCGGATGAGCCGATTGAACTGAAAGAAAATCTGGCGAACGTGAACATGGCCCTCTTTAGTGAAATTGATACTGTAAAAGCAGAAGAAGAACAACCACAGGGAGAACCACCGCCACCGCCGAAACAGCCGAAGAAACCTAAGTTGCTGGCTGCTGCGGAACTCAATGGAGGCAAACAGGAACTCGGAGATTCCCTCTCCCTCGTTTTTAATTACCCCCTTAAAACACTGGATACCGCCAAAATACTGTTGCTGGAAGATACCACACACAAACAGGTACCCTTTACCCTGCACGTAGCAGATACCACTTCCAAAAAATACAAAATGGCCTATAACTGGAAACCCGGAAAGCCCTATCAGCTGATCCTCCCGGAAGGATTTGCAACAGATACTGCCGGCATTACCACGTTGAAAGCAGATACCATTGCTTTCGAGGCTAAAAGTATTGACGATTACGGCATCATTAAATTATCCCTCACTGTAGGAGACAGTGCCCACCTGGTACTGCCAGCGGATACCGCCTACCAGTTTGTGGTACAGCTGGTTTCCAATAAAGAGATCAAATACCAGGGCGTTATTAAGAACGGCAAATGGGAAAGAGGATTAGTGCAACCCGGAGAATATGAGATCAGGGTGCTGGTAGATGAAAACCGGAACGGGATCTGGGATACGGGTGTTTATTATGGCAAACCGAAGAAACAACCGGAGAAGGTGTTCCCGTACAAAGAAAACCTGGTCGTCAAAAAGAACTGGACCTTGTCCCCCACGGTGAAACTCTAACCACAGGTATAATCCGTATTTTTGCAGTATGATCTTCTCTTCCGCATTAATTGAAAATGCTGTTAATGAATTTGCCCGGTTACCCGGTGTGGGTAAGAAAACAGCCCTCCGGCTGGTACTCCATCTGCTTAAACAAGATACTGCACAGGTAGAACTGTTTTCCGAAACCATCGCCCGCATGCGGCGGCAGATCAAGTTCTGCAAACAATGCCATAATGTTTCTGACGACGATACCTGTAGCATCTGCGCCAGCCCTGCCCGCCATAATCATACAGTATGTGTGGTGGAAAGCATCCGGGACGTGATAGCCATAGAAAACACACAGCAGTTCAACGGAGTTTACCATGTGCTCGGCGGGATCATTTCTCCCATAGACGGTATCGGGCCGGACCAGCTGAACATCCATACACTTGTTGAAAGAGTGAAAGCACAGAACATAGAAGAGGTGATCATGGCCCTGAGCCCTACTATTGAAGGAGACACCACTATATATTACCTCTCTAAAAAACTGAAGGAAAGCCCCGTAAAGATCACCACTATTGCCCGTGGTATCTCTTTTGGGGGAGAGTTGGAATATGCAGATGAAATGACGCTGGCCCGTTCTCTTACCAACCGCTTACCACTCGAAAACTACCTCCAACAGGGAAAATAGCCTTCACCTTAGATTAACATGGATTTTTCCCGGAGGTTAACTAACTTTATACAGGTTATCATATAGCTGATCCTGAAAACATTATACACATGTTCAAATTAATGCTCCTCTCCGCTTTCTTTTCTTTAGCATTCGGCAATATCTACGACTTTAAAGTAGACGCCCTGGATGGCGGAAAAATAGATTTTTCCAAATACAAAGGAAAAAAGATCATGGTGGTAAACACCGCTTCTATGTGCGGCAACACTCCTCAGTATGCTGAACTGGAAAAACTCGCTAAAAAATATAAGAACAAACTGGTGATCATTGGCTTCCCCGCAAATAATTTCGGTGGTCAGGAACCAGGCTCCAATGCAGAGATCAAAGCTTTTTGTACAAAAGAGTATGCAGTAACTTTTCCAATGGCAGCAAAAATTTCTGTAAAGGGATCCGATATCCACCCTCTTTATCAATATCTGCTGGCTGAAAGCAAAAAGAAACAATTCGAACCGGAAGAAGTACAATGGAATTTTCAAAAGTACCTGCTGGATGAAAAAGGCGAATTAGTAGCTGTATTCAAACCGCGTACTTCCCCCACATCGCCCGAAGTGATCGCAGCGATCGAAAAATAAACGTCAATGACCAAACACCTAATGAACAGCCTCGCAGTAATTTGCTGCGGATTCTTTTTTATGCCTGCCTGTAAAGATTATAACGCCGCAGAACTGCTCAATTGTGAAAAAGCGGCGATCGACCTCAGGGTTGATAACCAAATAGTCCCCATGAAAATCCTCAGTTCCACATTGCTCCGCACCGGAAGCTTTAAGGTATTGAGCCTGGAGGCTTTCGTGGATACCATGAAAGTAGTGATGAACATAAAGGATGGCGCTTACAACAACGAGATCCAGCTGCTTTCTGACAGTTTAAAAGTAAAAACCTATTCCTACTCCCGCAAAACCGGGCAGGATACCACAGGGTTAGTACTGGTAGGTGTTAAAATTGGCCAGGACTACAAATTCTTAAAAACAGATTCAGCCGCCTTCACCATCACAGAAATAGATCCGGACAACAAGAACCTTACAGGGAACTACTATATTCAAACCACCAGCCCCGTTTTAAAAATAAGTGGCGCATTTACCAAAGTGTGTTTTCTTTCCATCAAATAATATGAAGTATTTTTACGCCCATGTACTTTTCTCAGATCATCGGGCAGGATGCTGCACGGCATCAGTTATTGCATGCTGTTCAAAATAACCGCCTCAGTCATGCTATGATTATGCTGGCGCCGGAAGGCGCGGGAGGATTACCTGTGGGGTTAGCCTTTGCACAATACCTCGTTTGTGAAGACCGCCAGGAACAAGATGCCTGCGGCCAATGCCAGGCCTGTAAAAAAGCCGCTCAATATATTCATCCGGATATCCATTTCTCTTATCCCGTGATCCCCCGCAAACCAGGGGATAAACCCATCAGTACAGACTATGCCGCGGAGTGGAGGGAATTTATTGCCCAACAGCCTTATGGTAATGCGTACGACTGGCTGCAATTTATTGGCGCAGAAAACAAACAGGGTAATATCACAGCGCATGAATGCAGTGACATTATCCGGAAGCTCAACCTCAAAAGTTTTGAAAGTCCTTATAAGATCCTCTTCATGTGGATGCCGGAATATCTCGGCAATGAAGGGAACCGGCTGTTGAAACTCATAGAGGAACCTCCTCAGAATACCGTTTTTATCCTCGTGGCGGAAAACCAGGAACAGATCCTGGCCACTATTCTTTCCCGCACACAGCTGATCAAGATCAATCCATTATCAAAAGCAGAAGTAGTAAAAGCTTTGGTGGAAAGGAACCAGGCCCCGGAACCCCGTGCCCGCCAGATTGCTACCATTGCTTCCGGTAATTATAGGGAAGCCCTGCAACTACTGCAACACAACGATAATGATTACCACGAATTGTTGCGCAACTGGCTCAACTGCATTTTCATGCAAAACAGGGCCGGGTTGCAGGAATGGGTGGATCATATTTCCAGCCCTAAAATGGGCCGGGAAAACCAGAAGCAATTCATCCGGTATTTCATCAATGTGCTGGAACATAGCCTCCGCGTGCAATACATGGATAAAAGCCAGCTGGCCTTCTCCGATGAGGAAGTAGACTTTGCGGAAAAGCTGAAAAAGCTCGCCAACCTGGGGCAAATGCAGCAGCTGATGGATGAACTGGACAATGCTTATTATCATATAGAAAGGAATGCTAACGGCAAGATCCTCTTCCATGCACTGTCTATCCGCCTTCAATATGTATTTAAGGGAAGGCCCCTTCCGGTATAGCTGTCAACAATTTACCTTACCTTTGGCCTTAATTCCCTATACGTCTTTAGATTCTGGAAGTAAATATGTACTTTTAGTGACCTGAGAATGCAGGGATAATTATTTCTTAATATTATAAACCGTAATATATGGCTTGTGCCGGATGTGGTACGGGTGTGGATGGGAAGCCGTCGGGATGCAAGAGTAATGGAGGATGCAGTACAGGAGGATGTAACAGATTAAACGTTTTTGACTGGCTGTCCAATATACCCTTGAGTGATAGTTTAGCACCATTTGACATCATAGAAGTTAGTTTTAATAACGGCAGTCGCAAGGATTTCTTCCGCAATTCCACCAAACAGATCTTCGATAAAGGAGACATGGTGTCAGTAGAAGGGATCAGCGGGTTCGACGTTGGTACGGTAAGCCTCACCGGGGAACTGGTAAGGTTGCAGATGAAAAAACGACGGGTGGAAGATACCCCCGAAGTGAAAAAACTGCTGCGCCGTGCATCTACAGACGACTTACATCGCATGTCCGAAAACAAAGGACGCGAACCGGAAGCTTTGATCAAAGCCCGGGTAATTGCCCGTAGTATTGGCCTGGAAATGAAACTGGCCGAAGTGGAAATTCAGGCCGATGGCCGAAAAGCCACCTTCTTCTATACGGCAGACGACCGTGTGGATTTCCGTGAATTGATTAAAATGTATGCCTCCGAATTCCGGGTGAAGGTGGAAATGCGCCAGATCGGTGCCCGCCAGGAAGCTGGAAAAGTAGGTGGTATCGGTAGTTGCGGCCGGGAGCTTTGCTGCTCTACCTGGCTCACAGACTTTAAATCAGTTAACACTACCGCTGCACGTTACCAGAACCTTTCCATCAATCAGGCCAAATTATCCGGTCAATGCGGCCGCCTCAAATGCTGCCTCAACTATGAGCTGGATACTTACCTCGATGCCCTGAAAGATTTCCCGGATGACTGCGATGTGATAGAAACCACCAACGGCAATGCGACCCTGCAAAAGCGGGATATCTTCAAAAGCCTCATGTGGTATTCTTTTGACAGCGCCAGCGCCAAACAATACCCGCTCACCATTACCCGCGTGAAAGAGATCCGCCAGATGAACAAACAGGGCATCAAGGCAGAAGAACTGAAACCCGTGGAAGTGGTTAGCACCAAACCAGATGTCGAAGCGGACCTTGGGTTTGCAGATGTGGTAGGCCAGATCAGCTTGCGCTCCCTGGAAAAAGCATCTCAGAAACGCAAACAAAAGAGCCGGGATAGTAAACAAAAAGAAGGGAAGGATATCAAACCTAAAGGTGCTCCGCAAGGACAGGGTCAGCCACAACAAGCCCGTCCGCAAAGAGATCAACGCCCTAAGGGAGAACAAAAACCCGATCAGCCAAGAGGCCCGCGTCCTGATCAAAGGCCCCGCGGTGAAAACCGGGGAGGTGAAAACCGTGGCCAGGGCCAACAGCAACGTGGTGGCGAAAGTCGTCAACAGCAAGGCCAGGGTGGAGGTGAAAACCGCGGTCAGGGTCAGCCACAACAGCAGCGTGGTGGCGAAAGCCGTCAACCACAAGGCCAGCAGGGAGGAAATCAGGGCCAGCCACGCAACCCGCAAGGTCAGCCGCGCAGCAATGAAAACCGTCCGCCAAGACCGGATCAGAAACCCCGCCCTGAAAACCGCGGCGGAAATGAACCCGGAAAACCCAAAGATCCCAACCGGGAAAATCGGGAAGGTCAAAAACCACAAAACCCTGGCGGTCAAGGTGGTAACAACCGGCACAGAAATCGTCCCCCTCGTAAACCGGACGACAAACAATAAATAGTATTTACTGCACGTATTATATAGTAGAGACGCAATATTGCGTCTCTACGTATATTAGCCATAATGATCGGATTTCCTCCCAGATATGGAACCACCTACGACCTAGAAAACCGCACATCCGCTGAACAGCTGATGATTGCCTGGATGGCTGTTGAAAAAATGAATTGGGAGATCAGCACCGTTACGCCAGACAGCCTCACCGCCTTTACAAATTTCAGCCTCCGCTCCTGGAATGAACAGGTAAGTATCCGGATCACGGAAGAAGGTCTCGAACTTTTCAGCGTATCCACCGGTGTACAGGTATTGGATTTTTTCAGGAACCGCCAGAACATCCGGCGCCTGCTGAAAGAAATGGACCTTATCAATGCTAATACCTCCACAGAACAACTGGCAGCACAATACGAAGAAAGAAAAGTGCAATTGGACCGGAAAGAAGATTTCGTTCACCTTACCCATAATACCCGGATCGTAAGTGGCTTCATGAATGTATTCCGCCCTGTAAAGGGATACTTCATCACTCCCATCCTGATCACCCTGCAAGTATTAATATTCCTGCTCCTCACCAATAAATGGCTTTTCCCGGAAAGCACCTGGTGGACGATTTCACCACAGGCATTGTTGGATGTAGGCGCAAATTATAAACCCCTCACGCTTTTCGGACAACCATGGCGCCTGCTCACGGCTAACTTTCTACATGCAGATGTATTACACCTGTTCTTTAACATGTATGGCCTCATGGTCTGTGGCATTTACCTGGAATCGCTTCTGGGCAGATGGCGCTTCCTGCTCATCTATTTGCTTTGTGGTATCGGAGGAGGTATCGCCAGTTTATGGTGGCACGACAGACTTGTTTCCGTAGGAGCCTCCGGAGCCGTTTTCGGATTGTTTGGATTTATCCTCACACTCCTGTTGCATCGTTTTCTGCAACCGGGCGAACGGAAAGCCCTGCTGATAAGCATCGGTATCTATCTTGTTTTTAGTTTTTCTGCCGTTTTCTTTGCGGACAATTTTGATCATGCCTGGCATATTGGGGGGTTACTAACTGGTGCTGTCCTGGCCCTGGGAATTTACCCCAACATGCAAACCCGCACGGTTTGGGTAGCTGGTTTGATGACTTCCTTATTCATTGGCATCTGGTTCATGCTGCCCAGAGATGTAAATATCTATATCGAAAAGTTGGAAAAGATGGATGAGAACTTTGTGCTCGCAGCCGTAGTATACAACAATCAGCATTCCGGAGAGGAGCGCAAAAAACTGCTGAAGGATTATGGTATTTATTACATGAATGAAAATCTGCGCATCATGGATGAGATCGATCAGTTGTCTCTCAGCGCGGATTCCCGCAATCATAATAAGTTATTGCGCAGGCTGATCACTACACAAAAGAGCATGTATAATTACAGTTATAAAACTTTGGAAGAAGGGAAGAACAGGTATGATAAAGAGATCCTCGAAGCTATTCATGAACTGAGCAGGATGCAAAAGCAGCTGGGAGATTAAGGGGGGCTTTTTTTTAAAAAGTGTTCTTCAAAAAAGCATTCACAAAAGCAACTGCAGGCTTTATTCTAAAAACCCATTCAATGCCGCCGTAGGCTGTATTCAAAAACAATCTAAGCCTTTATTTTAAAAAGCATTCGCAAAAACAATCCTGGACTTTATTCCTAAAGAACATTCAATGCAGCTGTAGGCTGTATTCAAAAACAATCTAAGCCTTTATTTTAAAAAGCATTCGCAAAAACAACCCTGGACTTTATTCCTAAAGAACATTCAATGCAGCTGTAGGCTGTATTCAAAAACAATCTAAGCCTTTATTTTAAAAAGCATTCGCAAAAACAACCCTGGACTTTATTCCTAAAGAACATTCAATGCAGCTGTAGGCTGTATTCAAAAACAATCTAAGCCTTTATTTTAAAAAGCATTCGCAAAAACAACCCTGGACTTTATTCCTAAAAAACATTGAATGCAGCCTACGGCTGCATTCAAAAACATTCTTCAAAACAACCCTGACCGTTATTTTAAAAAACAATCAAATACAGCCGCCGGCTGTATTCAAAAAATCACTCACAAAAAACAACCCGCCTCTCTCTAAACAAAAACCCTCTACTTCTCCTCCTCAAAATACAGCTTATAAAAATGCATCGTCCTTTCCTCATCATATCCCCTTTCAATCATCTCCCGGTTACCATGAATATACACATGAAAATTCCTGTCCAGTTTTAAAATACTCTTAAACACCCGCTGCTGCTTCTTTACAGCCGCACCGGAAATGTCAAATTCATCCGGCACATCCAGTTTAAATTCTTCCCTGAAATGCTCCCGGTAATTCTTAAATGCATCCACCGCATCAGGATGTCCCAGCACTTCTTCCGCAAATTCATTCAGCTGGAATTGCTCCTTATCTTTAAAATAGGCCGCAGATTTATTCAACAATTCAATCTGATCTACCCGGTTCATCTCAAATTCTTCCGGTAGTTTTTTCTGGATGAACTGCTGGCAAATACTCACCATCGTTTCCGTCTGATGATAACTATCTTCCCTCCGTTGCACCTGCAGGAAAGCATCTTTCCAGTAAACCGCTTCATTCTGTTTACTGATACTGTCTACAATACTTACTTTATATCCTTCTTCCTGTTCAACATTAAAAACAAGACAACCTTTATCCAGTTTATTGATATTGATCCCGTCGTCATAATTCACTTCGTAGTTCTCATTACTGAGATATACTTTCAGGTAAGTATCCCTGTTCTCCGATTTGAAGATGCCGATCGCTTCCACTTCTTCCCCATCCACCTGGCATTTGGAAAAATGAACGATGTACAATTCTCCCCCTTTGATCTTAGGATGCGTGGAATGTTTATAAAGATGTTTCGCGATGTTTTCAGACTGCTCCTGGAAGTTATCCTTGTTTTCAAAGATCAGGCTGCAATACTTGAAAACCTCATTCAGATGCAGGTCTGCTTCATGGGTGAACCTGAAATACTCCGCATTATTGGTGAACGGCTGAATGAAATAACTCAGCAGCAGCGTGCCGATAGTTTCGTCCGTCAGCTCCAGTGGCTGTTTGGAGAGGATCAGCGGATCTTCATTCGTTGCATTGCCCACCTTATGAATGGTGAGTCTTTCCAGGTCTTTTATATCAGATACATGAATCATACGGGCTGCAAATTAGGCGCATTTGTACTTTTACGCTAAAAAATTTAATTTAAAGGTATGAAACGCATACTCTCCCCCCTCTGCCTACTCTTTAGCATGGCCTGTTTCGCACAGGAACCACTTTACACCGCTAAAGACCTGACCCCTGAAAATATGTTCTCCTCCAACATTGAAGGCCCCAATTTCGACAAAGCCGGTAACCTGTACGTCGTGAATTTTATCAAAGACGGCGTGATCGGCAAGATCAATTCCACCAGCGGAAAAGGAGAGATCTTTGTAGTGCTGCCGGATACCAGTATCGCCAACAGCATTCAGTTCAACAGCAAAGGCAATATGTACCTGGCAGATTTCAAAGGCCACAATGTACTCGAAGTAGCCATGCCTTCCAAGAAAGTAAGTGTGTATGTACACTCTTCAAAGTTCAATCAGCCCAATGATCTCTGCATCAATAAAAAGGACCAGCTATTTGCCTCAGACCCTAACTGGCAAAACCAGACCGGTCAGATCTGGCGAATAGATCCGGGAGGAAAAATGGTGTTGGCAGCTGGCGATATGGGAACCACCAATGGCATTGAATTAAGCCCGAACGAAAAAATACTGTATGTGAATGAAAGCGTGCAGCGGAAAATATGGAAGTTCGATGTGGACACCAAAGGCAACATCTCCAATAAAACCCTCTTCGCGGAATTTCCGGACCATGGCTTTGATGGCATGAAATGCGATAAAGCCGGCAATCTGTATGTAACCCGCTACGGCAAAGGATCCATAGCCGTGCTCAGCCCTGCCGGCGAACTCATCCGCGAAATCCAGATGAAAGGAAAATCCACCAGCAACCTCGTGTTCGGCGGCAAAGACGGCAAAACCGTTTTCGTTACCCTGCAGGACAGAAAATGCATGGAAACCTTCCGCGTAGAGATCCCCGGTAAGAAGTTCTGATACTATTTTAGCAAGGCGAAGAAACATCATTTGTTTACCACGGGTTCGATACGTGTTTTACATTCCTTCGCTACCGCTATAGGTGAATATAATATCAATAAAAAAGGCTGACCATGTGGTCAGCCTTTCCCAATTATATAAAAAGATCTTATGTGTTCAATCCACCACAAACACTGATCACCTGCCCGGTCACATAACCGCTCAGATCAGATGCCAGGAAGAGGCAAACATTTGCGATGTCTTCCGGTGAACCGAATTTACCCAAAGGAATTTTATCCATATAAGTTTTAGCACCTTCTCCATCTTTCAGGTAATGCGTCATATCTGTTTCCACAAAACCTGGCGCTACTGCGTTCACACGAATATTGCGGCTGCCTATCTCCTGGGCGATGGATTTTGAAAATCCGATGATGCCTGCTTTGGAGGCAGCATAACTGCTCTGGCCGGCATTACCTTTCATACCAATGATAGAGCTCATATTAATGATGCTGCCGCTTTTCGCTTTCATCATCGGGCGCATCACCAGCTTGGTCATGTTGAATACGCTCTTCAGGTTAATGTCCATCACTTCATCCCATTGTTCAGCGCTCATGCGCAACAGCAGGTTGTCTTTAGATATTCCGGCATTATTTACACAAATATCCACCGTACCAAATTCCTTCAACACATCAGTAACCAGTGCTTCGCATTCTTCGAATACACCGGCATTACTTTTATAGGCTTTGGCTTTTACACCTTTTGCGATCAGTTTAGCTTCCAGGGCTTTGGCTTTCTCATCAGAGCTCACATACGTAAACGCAACATTTGCTCCTTCATCCGCAAATTTAAGTGCGATCGCTTCTCCGATCCCACGGCTTGCTCCAGTTACGATGGCTACTTTGTTGTTGAGTAATTTCATTTTAACAGATAGGTTTTAGCTTTAGTTTGAATTAGTGTTTTTCTACGAACCGGAGGATCTCCTCCAATAAATGCCGCTCGTTATTGAGACGTGGAACTTTATGCTGCCCACCCAGTTTTCCTTTGCTTTTCAGCCATTCCGTAAAACAGCCCTGGGCCATTACCCGCACTGTCGGGCGTTGTAATGCCATATCCTTATGGCGTTTAGCCTCGTAATCGGAATTGATCGTCTTAAGCGTATTGTCTAATACGTTGATAAACTCTTCCAGGTTTGCCGGCTGTGTTTCAAATTCAATCAGCCACTCATGCCCGCCATTTCCTTTATCGCTGAAATAAATGGGCGCGGCCGTATAGTCATTCACGATGGCCCCGGTCACTTCACAGGCCCTCCCGATGGCTTTATCCGTATTGTCTACGATCAGTTCTTCCCCAAACGCATTGATGAAAGATTTAGTACGTCCGCTTACACGGATGCGGTAAGGGGCCAGGGACACAAACTGAACCGTATCGCCAACGAGATAACGCCAGAGGCCACCATTTGTACTGATCACAATAGCATAGTTCTTTCCCATTTCCACTTCATGTAATTGCAGTGTTCTGGGGAATTCCTTGCCATATTCTTCCATCGGCATGAATTCATAGAAGATGCCATGGTTCAGGAACAGCAGCAGGCCTTCTTCTCCAATGATATCCTGTGCAGCGAAGAAACCTTCAGATGCATTATAGGATTCCAGGTAATTCATGTTCGGTTTGCGGATCAGTTTTTTAAACTGTTCCCGGTAAGGCGTGAAGCTCACACCACCATGCATATACAACTCAAGATTAGGCCATACATCCGCAAGGTTGTCTGTACCCGTGAGTTCAAATATCCGTTTGATCAATACGATCGTCCAGGTAGGTACTCCCGCAATGGAAGTCACATTTTCGTGGATCACCGCATTGGCCATGCGTTCTATTTTTTCTTCCCACTCATCCATTAAAGCAATGGAAAGGTCCGGCGTGCGGATCATGTTCCCGTAAAAAGGCATGTTCTGCAACATCACGGCACTAAGGTCTCCGGAGTAGCTGTCACTATCCGGTGCCAGTTTATTCACCTGGTGGCTTCCGCCGATCACCAGTGATTTGCCCGTGAGCACATCAGATTCCGGCAGGTTATTATAATAAAGGGAAAGTACATCCCGCCCGGCGCGGTAATGACAATCGTCCAGGCTTTCTATGGAAACAGGAATGAATTTGCTTTTATCTGCTGTGGTGCCGCTCGATTTGGCGAACCACTTGATAGGAGTGTTCCAGATCACATTCTGCTGCCCTTCCATCACCCGCTGGATATACGGTTTAATGGATTCATAATTATGAACAGGAACGCGTTGTTTGAATTCGTCTATCTTAAAAATATTGGAGAAGCCATACTGTTTGCCGAATTCCGTGTACTGGGCAGCGCTAAGCAGATTCTGAAATACCTGCTGCTGTACCTGCAGCGGATATTGCATAAAGTGCTCAATACGGCCCATACGTATTCTGGCCAATTGTGATAAAGCTGGACTTAAAATCTTCATACCAGGTTTTAACTAGGGTTGTGATAGTGGTTATTGTTTAGCAGCTTCGTCCAGGTAATCCTTCCTGCGAAGTACGAAATTTTGGCCAAGATACACTTTTCTTACCTGTTCATCTGCTGCCAGTTCTTCCGCCGTACCGGCTTTGAGGATCTTGCCTTCAAACAATAAATAGGCTCTGTCTGTAATGGAAAGGGTTTCCTGTACGTTGTGGTCCGTGATCAGGATGCCAATGTTCCTGTATTTCAATTTAGCTACAATGGCCTGTATATCTTCCACGGCAATAGGATCGATCCCTGCAAAAGGCTCATCCAGCAGGATGAACTTAGGGTCCACAGCCAGGGCACGGGCAATTTCCGTCCTGCGGCGTTCGCCCCCGCTGAGTACATCTCCCGGACTTTTCCGCACGTGTTGTAAACGGAATTCCTCCAGCAGTTGTTCCAGTTTCTCTTTTTGTTCCGCTTTGTTCAGCTTCGTCATTTCCAGTACGGCAGCAATATTATCCTCTACACTCAGCTTACGGAAAATACTGGCTTCCTGCGGCAGGTAGCCAATTCCCATCTGCGCCCTTTTGTACATCGGCAGTTTGGTGATGTTCTGATCATTCAGAAAAACCTCTCCCTCATCCGGTTTGATAAGCCCTACTACCATATAAAAGGTAGTGGTCTTTCCCGCTCCGTTAGGCCCCAGCAGCCCAACGATCTCTCCCTGCGTAACTTCCACAGATACGTGATTTACCACGGTCCTTGCCCGGTATCTCTTAACTAATTGTTGTGTATGTATTCTTAGCGCCATAAACTGAATCTGAGCAAAAATAGTAAAATAGGGGCATGAACCACGGATTCGCCCGATAGATACAAATTTTTAACCATTTATTGGCTATTAGTTAATTAGTATCCTAAATAATATCTTTGCGTGGTTTTATAATTACCGCTTCAAAATATGAAAGTTACTGAACATATTTCCCAGGCAAAAGATACATTGATCTCATTTGAGATATTGCCGCCCCTGAAAGGGAAAAGTATTGAATCCATATACGACCACCTCGACCCCCTGATGGAATTCAAACCATCTTTCATCAACGTTACTTATCACCGCAGTGAACATATGTTCAAAAAGCGTGCTGATGGCTCTTTTGATAAAGTAGAGATCCGCAAACGCCCCGGCACAGTTGGTATTTGTGCCGCTATCATGAACCACTACCAGGTAGATGCAGTTCCGCACCTTATCTGCGGCGGTTTCAGCAAAGAAGAAACAGAAAATGCCCTCATAGACCTGAATTTCCTGGGAATAGACAATGTACTGGTGCTCCGCGGAGATGCCCCAAAGAACGAAACCTTCTTTGAAGCACATCCAAATGGTCACCGTTACGCAATCGATCTCCTCCATCAGGTAGTACAGATGAATAATGGTATTTACCTGGAAGAAGACCTCATGGGAGGCCTCAAAACCAAATTCTGCATCGGCGTTGCTGCCTATCCGGAAAAACATTTCGAAGCACCGAACATGCAAACAGATATGATGTACCTCCAGCGCAAAGTAGAAGCCGGCGCAGATTACATCGTTACCCAGATGTTCTTCGATAATAAAAAGTATTTCGACTTTGTGGCAAAATGCCGGGAAGCAGGGATCACTATCCCCATCATTCCAGGTCTGAAACCTTTGACCACAAAGAAACAAATGACCATATTGCCTCGTACTTTCCATGTGGATATGCCGGAAGACCTGTACACAGAAGTGAATAAGTGCAAAACAGATAAAGATGTGGAACTGGTAGGTACAGAATGGTTGATCCAACAGTCAAAGGAATTGAAAGCTGCCGGTTCTCCTGTATTACATTACTACACCCTCGGCAAACCGCATGTGGTGCGTAAAGTAGTAGAAACGATCATGTAGGTAAAAAAAATAGCCACTACGTAGATACGCGATGGCCTTTTTTCCCTATAACTGTCACACCTTTTGTTTTTGTTAAAAAACTTATTGGTGATGTATTGCTGATAGTAAGACGTGGGCAAATAGTTTTACCCCCACGGTAAAGAATAAAAAAAGAAGCCGCCCATATGGACGGCTTCTTTTATGAATATCGTTTTACAGATCAGATCAGTAATCTTCCCGGTTGAATAAAAAGCCCACGCTTACACCCAGGTACTTGTTCTTGGTACTCATCCTGGCTATCCGGTCAATATCTGTAAGCCCCATGCTATAGTTGGCGCTTAACATTAAACCGTTATCAAATTCATAACCCAGTGTAAAGTTGGCGCCGGCATCCCAGGGATACATCCTCACTACAGCCAGGTTATTATCTTCCCTGCGGGAAAATTGTACCTGCTTTGAATTCTGTGTAACGCTGCGCCCGTTTTGCATAATATCAAAATCATAACGGCCCTGCAAACCATACCCCACATAAGGACCAAAGCCTCCTGTAATACTTCCAACGCCTAACGGACACTTATATATGATATTAAACGGCAACTCCAGGTAGTTCAGTTTCATCTGGCTGCCGGTAGGAATGTACACGCCTGTCAATTCTGCCTTAGGTATCCGGGATCCCTGGAAGCTGGTGCCTTTGGTGATATAACGTATTACCGGTTGCAGGTAAAACCCGTCATAACCAAGGGGCATATTGATCACCAGGTCCAGATGCCAGCCATGGAACGTTTTCATGGCACCGCTCACATCTCCCAGTTCGCTGCGCACGTCTCCTGAAATTTCCATGTTCGCAGCTGTATAGCCGGTTCTGATGCCAAGGCTTACCTGTGCCTGTACATTGAATAATAATGAGGTCAAAAAAACGATCAGCAGACCTGTTCTTTTCATAAAATATGATTTTTAAATAGGGGTCTCGTGCTGCTAAATAGAGATAGTAAAGTGCTCGACGAAAAAATGCGAGTAGAATTGCTAAATGTGCTCTGTCTATTATTGGGATCAAACTTAATACATTCTTCTTCAATTTTATAATGGACAGGAGCGTTTGATGGTTAAATAATAGTGAACGGATAACACAACCGGCCTCGGGATTGTTTAAAAAAAAGACCAAAAAAATGGCAGGCTAAGCATTGCAATATTTTGAAATGCTTAACCTGCCTGTTTATTAACAAGAAATGTACGCGTGATTAACGCATGCCACCGAACTTATATCCTACGGAAACACCAAAGGATGTGTTCTTTACCCTGTTCTCATCATCTCCTGCGCCATTGATATTCACTAAACCAAGGTCTGTATGAAGACCAAAGTTCAGGCCCATCGGCAATTCATATCCTACCTGGAAGTTAGCGCCCGCATCCATTCTCTTGGTCTGCAAGGCATTGTCACTTCCAAATTCGATGTCGTTGTCTCCTGCCTTACCGCCTAATGCATAAGAAAAGTAGGGCCCAAGGCCAATAAACAGGTTACCTGTTCCTACTTCTGGTTTGTACATAAAGTTGATGGGAAGTTCCAGGTAATGCAACCTGGTTTTAACGTCTGCTCCTAAAGCATTCTCTGATTTACCGCCTTTGCCTACATACAAGAGGCTGGGCTGAATAAAGAACTCATCTGCCAGTGGAAGATCTACAGTCACCCCTGCACGGAGTCCTGTCATCATATCGCTGGTCTTCTTGTTCCCGTTGTTCACCAACGGATTCTTGTAAGTGGTACTCGAAAAGCTCGGTCCTGCTGTTATTCCAAATTTAACCTGTGCAAATGAAGCACCGGCCATTAGCATAACCGCAAAGGATAACAATACTTTTTTCATTGTTTTTATATTTATCTGTTAGGATGAAATGGTGTATTCCTGACTAAATAATGCTTTAGTCCTGAAAATGTTTATTCTGTTACGTTTTTGCCACTGCGGCTGCCTCCAAAAAGGTAACCAACGGAGAAGCTCCATACACGGTTCTTGCTCTTATCATCACGGGAATCATCTGCTCCGGAAAGGATCTTAGCGAAACCAAGACCATACTGTGCAGATAACAGGAAGTTGCCAAACTCAACACCGGCCAGTAAATTACCACCGTAGTCAAAACGTTTGTACTTGTCATAACCCTGGTTAGGATCTGTGTTATCAAAAGGGGTATCATCGTCCCACTTGATATTACTTTCACCACTTACAGGCCCGAGTGCGTATTTGTTCTTACCGCCTACACCAAAAGCTGCATAAGGACCGGCACCAAAGAAGATACGGGTATCCTCACCCACAGGTATCTTACCTACAAGGTTTACAGGAATTTCAATGTATTGAGGGTTAGTGGAAGTTTTGAAGTAAGTAGCGCTTCCGGGCTCTCCTCTTTCTAATTTGGAACCTTTACCGGTATAGTAAACACCGGGTTGAAGTGATAGAACGGGGGAAAGCGGAAAATCCGCAATAACACCAACATGGAAGGAGCTTTTGAATTTGTTTTCTTCTACATTCCCGCCGCTACCGGTAGTGATATTGGCGAGATTATACCCGCCTTTTACACCTACCCTTGCTTGTGCCATGGCAGTTACCGACAACCCGATAGCCATACATGAGAGAACAATCTTTTTCGTCATAACCTAGTAGTTTGATTATGACCCTGAATTTCAAAGACTGTGCCAAAGGGGCCTCCTGTTGTTATATATGATTATATATCAATAGCTTATATCTACTTTTTTGCTGCATCTTTTAAGTCCCGCTCCAGGAATTCCTCTAACTGTTCCACGCCTAAACGTTTTGCGAGGATCTTTTTATTTTCATCCAGCAGGTAAACAAGCGGTGTGCTATAAACGTCATAGAACTTGCGGTAATTGCTCTTGTAACCAGGGTCCCAAACATGCGCCCAGCCTGTAAGATGCTTGTCTTGAATGAACTTCGTCCACTCTGCCTGTGTGCCTTCTGTTTTCACACCATACATCGTTACCCCTTTCTTCTTCCAACTTGCCTTGTAAGCAGAATCCAACCTGGGTACTTCTGTGATGCAATGTCCACAAGTGGGGTCCCAGAAAACCAATACTGTGTATTTTGATTTGACGTCGTAAAGAGATTTCGGTCTTCCTGCTGTATCCACCAAAGCCAGGGCTGCGGCCTTCTGACCAATAAGATTTGGTGCAATGGTAAAAGCCCTGGAAATGATCTTTTCATTCTGCTCTTCACTTACCCAGTAAGCCTGTTTAGTGACGTAGTACTTTTCCACCAGGTGTACAAACACCGCATCCATTCCCATGATGGGAGACTCCTCATAAGTACGGGTCAGCCACCATACCACAAACTTGAAACTCTCTTTATCCTTCTTCGTTTTCGCAATCAGCCGGTCTCCTTCCGCAATCACAGAATCCGGTACCGGGGTCACCAGCTGATTAAAATATCTGGTAAGGCGTGTTTCAAGAATAGGGGTGCGGACCAGTCTTCCATCACTAAGATCTACATCATCCCAATAGTGACTTTTGTAGGCCAGGAAAGGGTAAGAAGAGTCCAGGCTGCCATCCTTTTTACGGGGCATGGGTGGAACCTGCGGTTCCCGCATGGCTTTAAAGATGCTGGCCAATAAAGTTTTCGGTTGTTTCTGGATGATATCATCCCGGTAAGCCAGTAACCTTTTACCCAGCTCTTCTGTAATAGGACGCACTTTTGCAGTGTCCTCCGCTGTACGGGCTGCTGCCAGCTTACGTTGGATATCATTCATGATATCAGACTGGGAAGCCAGGAATTTATTATACGCGGAAAACATATCGTTGTCCGGAGAGTTCTTATAGACCGTTTTACCGGAAAGATCACTGGAATCCGCCATAATGGAGAAAGTTTGCACCTTATCCAGCAGCATTTCAAAATAGCGGGTTTTGCCCGGTAATACGATCAGGTAAATGCCACCAGGCTGCTTTTCAGCTCCTTTTAATACGGCAATGCCTTCATTATTGATCTGCGCGGAATCCATTACATAGGTGGTTTTGCCCATGTAGTGGCCCAGGTACAGTGTACCGGACTGATATCCTTTCAACTGAACCGTGATATTGTATCCCTGAGCATGGAGGGAAAAAGAGCTGCAAAGGCAGCATAAGAAGTATAGCAGTTTTTGCATAGGTAGAATAAAAGTAAAGAAATTTCTTATAGCCTGATGCGAAATCCATCCTACCTTTGCACCCGTGAGGAAAAAAAATGTAATTCTGGAAAATGTGTCCGTAACAGCTTATGCCGCAGAAGGTAAAGCGCTCGCGCGGGTAGACGGTAAAGTGATCTTTATTGAAGGTGGCGTGGTGCCCGGAGATATTGTAGATGTACGGCTCAGTAAAAATAAAAAAGACTGGGCAGAAGGAAAAGCCACACAGATACACACCTATTCACCGGATCGGGTAACGCCTTTTTGTGACCATTTTGGTCTTTGTGGTGGTTGCAAATGGCAAATGCTCCCTTACGAAAGTCAGCTGGCTTACAAACAGCAGCAGGTAGAAGATCACCTGAAACGGATCGGCCACCTGGAATTTCCTGCCCTGCCCCCCATCCTGGGAGCAGAAAAAACAAGGCACTACAGGAATAAACTGGAATTCACCTTTTCTAATAAAGCCTACCTCACAGATGAGGAGATCCGCGAAGCCGGGGAAGATTGGCCCCGCCGCAACGCTTTGGGGTTTCACATCCCCAAACTGTTTGATAAAGTGCTGGATATTCAGACCTGCTATCTGCAGGAAGAACCTGCCAACCTTATCAAGAACACTATCCGGGACTGGGCAGAAAAACACGAATTGTCTTTTTATGACATCCGCCGCCAGGAAGGATGGCTGCGTAACCTCGTTTTACGTATCTGCACAACAGGAGAAGTAATGGTAAATCTCGTGATCCACCATGAAGCAAAAGAACAGCGGGAAGCCCTGCTGAATCACCTGCTGGCAACAGTCCCCGGTATTACCACTTTGTTATATACCCTCAATCCCAAAAAGAATGATAGTATCTTTGACCTGGAGCCTAAAGTATTCTTCGGTAAAGGTTATGTAGAGGAAAAACTGGAGGATTTTACTTTTAAGATCGGCCCTAAATCTTTCTTCCAAACAAACACTTATCAGGGAGAAGCGTTATATAAAGTTACACGTGATTTTGCAGGGTTAACCGGAAATGAAGTAGTGTACGATCTTTATTGCGGTACCGGCAGCATCGGCATATTTGTATCCCGCAGCGCCGGAAAAGTGATAGGGATTGAGTTAATAAAAGAAGCCATCGACGATGCAAAGGAAAATGCAGCCGCTAATAATGTAAAAAACGCCACGTTTTTTGCAGGTGATGTGATAGACATTTGTGATGACGCATTTTTTGCAGCACATGGCGCCCCGGATGTGATCATTACAGATCCTCCACGGGCAGGGATGCACGAAAAACTAACCGCGAAACTGCTGGAAGTAGCAGCCCCGCGGATTGTTTATGTAAGCTGCAACCCCGCAACGCAGGCCAGAGATCTTGCGCTGCTCAACGAAAAATATACAGTGGAAAAAGTGCAGGCCGTAGATATGTTCCCGCATACACACCACATTGAAAATGTAGTTTTACTGCAACGCAGGTATTAATTTAACTTAACGAATAAGCATCAACGCAATGAGTGAGTTCAGACCCGGCAGATTCCAGATGTTGCCCCTGGTAATCAAAAACCTTCTGATCATAAATGGATTGGTATTTCTGGCACAGGTTACCCTGGAAAATTTGTACGGCTACCATATGGAAGACCTGTTTGGGCTGCATTACTGGGGCTCCGAACTTTTTAAACCACACCAGTTTATCACTCACCTGTTCATGCACGGCGGAATCGGTCACATCTTCGCCAACATGTTTGCACTGTGGATGTTTGGCAGTGCTCTGGAAAATATATGGGGGCCCAAACGTTTCCTCGTTTTTTACATGATCTGTGGCCTTGGTGCTGCACTTTGCCACATGGGCGTGCTCACTTATGAAAATATGCAGGTAGTTAAAGATGCACAACATTTTTATGCACACCCCTCTTTTGATACTTACAATACTTTCTTCCAGGAATACCCATCATTAAAAAATTATACGCTCAAGGAAGGAAATACTGAACTGCCAATGCAAAGTTTTGTGGATGGATGGCGCAACCTGCCTCCAGAATCATATGACATGATTTTCCGCGCCAAGCTTTACGTAAGCAAGTTTATCCAGGATTTTGCAAATGTGCCCACCGTTGGAGCCTCCGGAGCCGTGTTCGGAATATTGTTCGCATTCGGATATCTTTTCCCTAACAACTATTTGTTCATCCTCCCCATTCCTTTCCCCATCAAGGCCAAATATTTCATCGGCGGATACATCCTCCTGGAACTCTACCTGGGTATCAAAAGTGCCGGAGATGACAATGTTGCACACTGGGCACATCTGGGTGGCGCATTATTTGGATATCTGTTACTCAAGTTCTGGAACAAACGGAACCGGCGGACACTTTATTGATTTCAAAAAAGCCTAAATTTGTATACAAATACCAGCGCCATGCAAGTAGCGGAAAAAGAGCGAATGCCCCGTTTATCACTCGGGGAAGAGAAGAACATGGTAACGCAACTGCTGCTCCTGAATATCACCGTTTACATCCTACTGTTGTTTATACAGGTGATCTATAGAATGGAGGATTACGGCATACCCGCGTTTAATCGGGACATCCTGGCTAATACCATGTTGCCCGCAGACCCCATGACCTTACTAACAAAGCCATGGACCATCATCACCGCCATGTTTGCCCACCTTCAGTTCTGGGACATTTTCAGTAACATGGTATGGTTGTTCGTCTTTGGCACCATTCTTCAAAATGTGTCCAGTCACCACCGGCTGGTGATCCCTTTGTATATTTTCGGCAGTTTCTGCGGTATGGCATTTTATGTTACCGGCATGAACCTCATTCCCGCTTTCCGCCCCCTCGTTCCCACCAGTTCATTGATGGGAGCAGGCGCAGGGGTAATGGCCCTCGCTGTTGGCGCCACTGTACTTACCCCCAAAGGCCGCGTATTTCCTTTGCTGATGCAGGGAGGCGTACCCGTTTGGGTGATCACCCTCATCTTCTTCGCACTGCATGGCACAGCCGTTTTTGCCGGCGGAGGAAGTTTAACCGTATTGCTTTACTTACTGGGCGGCGGTTTCATGGGCTATATGTTCATGGCCCAATTTAAAAAAGGCCACAACTGGGGAACATGGATCAATGATATTTTCTTCAACGTTGGCCATATCTTCCATCCCAAAGAAAAGAAAGAAGCCCTCAAAGCTGAGATCACCACTTCCAGATCTGGTTTCCGCGCTACCCCTGTTCCCTTCACCAAAGTAGGACATGTACCGGAACATAAAATAAATGAGATCCTGGATAAGATCAATGCACATGGAATTGATACACTCACCGCAGAAGAAAAAGAAACACTTTTGCGCGCCAGTAAAGAGAAGGAAGGAGAAGTATAATTTTTAATTTCATTAAAGATAATATTTGATATCTCTTACATGTGTGAACCCGCGCCGCAGTAGGATTTCCGGCCATCACATACTTGTGTGAATTCTTTGTTTTCCCCTTTCTTTTATCACGCCTACACGCTATTTTTGCGGTTCATAAATTTACCCCGGCCTTGAAAATTGTTGCCACCGTCGTTCGGCGGCTGATGCTTTGGAGCAATGTACTCCTCGCTATCGGACTGCTGCTTTCGTTCTTTATTCCCTTTACCAATCCAGCCACTTTCTGGCTTGGCGGTTTTGCGGGTCTCCCGTTCCCATTCTTCTGGATCGCTTGCGTATGCTTCATTCCCCTCTGGATAGTGTATCGTCGTAAATACTGGCTGATCTCTTTACTGGCGGTGGCTGTAACAGTTACCGGTGTATGCAGTACCTGGGGATTCCATCTCTTTGGCGGTAACAAAACAGCCTCAGACAATTCTTTCACCCTGATGACCTACAACTGCAGCAGCATGGGCATCAAAGGATATAAAGAAGTACCTGAAGTGCGCAACCGCATGTACGAAGAACTGCAAAAAGCCAGTCCGGATGTACTGTGCCTCCAGGAATTCTACTCCAATACCAATCCGGATAAGCCCAATAATTTCGACAGCATCCGCAAAATGCTGAATTACCCCTATCATTATTTTGTTAGGAGTCTTATCCATTGGGATACCTGGCATTACGGCACCGTTATCTTTTCCCGCTTTCCCATCATAGATACCATGCGGGTAAAAATGTTCGATGGCCCCGGTGGTCCAGGCTCTGAAGATCTGATCGCCGCCAGCCTGCTGATCAAAGGAGATACCATCAGGATCATGTCTGCCCACCTCGCTTCCTACAAACTCAAAGAAGACGACTACAAAACCGTTGCTTCTGCTGAAGTACATAAGGCCCATGGCCTGTTATATAAGATGCGCCGCACTTTCAAACTCAGATCCGATCAGGCAAACAGGGTAAGAAATGAAATAGATCGCAGCCGCCACCCCCTGATCATGGTAGGAGATTTCAACGATGTACCCGTTTCTTACACTTACCGGGCCATCCGCGGAGATCTCCAGGATGCGTTCCTGAAAGAAGGTTCCGGATTTGGCAGAACATTTTCCGCCATCTCCCCCACACTGCGGATAGATTACATTTTACCGGATAAAATGTTCCACGTGGAAGATTTCGCCATCTATCGCAGACGCGGGTTCGAGCACTTCCCCATCATGGCCAGGTTATCTATAAATAGAAAAGATTAACACCTTGTCTTTTAATGCGTTAAATTTATAGCGGCCAAACTATCTGCTTGTTGAAATTTTTACGACTTTTTACAAAAGGGTTTTTCCTTATCGTGAATGCGGTAACTGTTCTATTTTTCCTGCTGGCCTGCCTGGCGCCATTTATTTCGCCGGTCAGGTTCTGGCCGATCAGTTTCATCACGCTGGGTTTCCCGTTCCTGTTAATGTTGCTCCTTTTGTTCCTCATCTTCTGGATCATCTTCCATCCTAAATATGCGCTGATCCCACTGGTTGCTCTTGTGATCGGCTGGAAATCTGTTTCTGCTTTCATCTCACTCCGCTGGCCCACCAATTGGGAAACGTACGACAAACCGGAAGGCACCATCAATGTGATGAGCTATAACGTGGCGTTGTTTGGCCTGTATGCCAAGAAGGATAGCAAACCCACGCGGGAAGCCATGTTTCAGCTGATAAGCGAGCATAAGCCGGATGTGCTTTGCCTCCAGGATTTTTACACCTCTGAAAAATTAGACGATTTTAATAACCGGGAAGATCTTTCCCGGGTACTCAAACTCCCCTACCGTTTTTTCTCCAGTGACTTTAACCGGAATGGCACACAACACTGGGGCAGTATCATCTATTCAAAATACCCCGTTATCTTATCAGACAAGGTGAAACTATCTCCCGGCCCCATGGGCGAAAGTCTCATCTATGCAGATATTCTCCGCAACAAGGATACCATCCGCATCGTGAACATGCACCTGGAATCTTACCGCTTCAACGCCAAAGATTATCAATCCATAGAAAAAATAAAGAAACAGGAAGATACCGGCCTCGTAGCAGCAAAAGGTATTGTGGTAAAAATGCGTGATGCATATGTGCGCCGCAGCCGCCAGGCCAATATTGTTGCGGATTTTATCAGAACAAGCCCCCATCCTGTGATCGTTTGCGGAGACTTCAATGATACGCCCGCATCCTACACCTATTTCACCATCAAAGGGAATCTGCAGGATGCATTCCTTAAAAAAGGCAGTGGCATCGGCAGAACTTTTACCGGCCTCTCTCCCACACTGCGGATAGATTACATTTTTGTAGACAGAACCTTTACTATTAACGGTTTCCGTACCATACATTCTGATCTCAGTGATCATTACCCCGTTATTACCAATGTAACCATCCCCTGAACCACGTATATTTGTCTTCCACTTTTGCCTAAAAAATTCGACATTCGGGTTGAAAAATCCGAAATTCGCCGATCCACAATATTAGACTAATGTCAGAACAGCTTAAACTACACAATACCCTAAGCCGACAAAAAGAACTATTCACTCCGTTATATCCCGGTCACGTTGGTATGTACGTTTGCGGACCAACAGTTTCCGGTGAGTCGCACCTGGGCCATGCACGCCCCTTCATTACATTCGATGTATTGTACAGATACCTCCTGCACCTTGGTTACAAAGTACGTTATGTAAGGAACATCACAGACGCTGGCCATTTTGAAGAAGAAGGCCGCGCTGCAGAAGATAAGATCGCCAAATTTGCACAGCTGGAAAAACTGGAACCCATGGAACTGGTGCAGAAATACACCAACCTCTTCCATTGGGCCATGGAACAGTTCAATACTTTAAAACCAAGTATAGAACCCACCGCCACCGGCCATATCGTAGAACAGATAGAAATGATCAAAGAGATCATGGACAAAGGATTTGCCTACGAAGCAAACGGCTCCGTTTATTTCGACGTGATGAAATATTCAGAAGGTCACCATTACGGTATCCTCAGCGGCCGCGTACTGGAAGATCAACTGGAAACTACCCGCGAACTGGATAACCAGGAAGAGAAAAAGAACAAAGTAGATTTTGCCCTCTGGAAAAAAGCACCACCGGAACATCTGATGCGCTGGCCAAGTCCATGGGGAGACGGTTTCCCCGGATGGCATATTGAATGTTCTGCCATGAGCGGTAAATACCTCGGCAACCAATTTGATATCCATGGTGGTGGTATGGACCTTCAGTTCCCCCATCACGAATGTGAAATAGCACAAAGTGAAGTGGCTCATGGAGAAATGATGGCCCGCTACTGGGTACACAATAACATGATCACCATCAACGGTAAGAAGATGGGTAAAAGTTATGGCAACGTGATCCGCCTCACGGATCTGTTTGCCGGCACACACCCATTGCTGGAACAGGGTTACAGCCCTATGACCATCCGCTTCTTTATTTTGCAGACGCATTACCGCAGCACGCTGGACTTCTCCAACGAAGCCCTGCAGGCCGCTGAAAAAGGTTTGCAACGTTTATGGTATGCTTACGAAGTATTACAGAAACTCGTATACACCGCCAACGGCACAGACATCAATAAAGAACTGGACGATCAGGTGCAAGCCTGGTGTAATGATTGCGCCGTTTCCATGAATGATGATATCAGCACCGCCAAGGTACTGGCCAATCTTTTCGAACTGTCTCCTGTTATTAATTCATTAAAAGGCGGACAGGTAAAAATGCATGAGATCAGTGAAACTACTTTCACACTCCTGCAACAAACCTGGAAAACCTATCTGATCGATGTTCTGGGCCTGGTACCGGAAAAACCGGCAGAAACTGAAAAACTGGATGGTGTTTTACAATTGCTGATAGACATCCGCAAGGAAGCCAAAAGCAAAAAAGATTATGCTACTTCAGATAAGATCCGCAACCAGCTGCTCACCATCGGTATTCAACTGAAAGATGAGAAAGATGGTACCGTATCTTACGCCATAGAATAAATAAATAAACCATGAGGAGGCTGATCCTGCTGGCTGCAATTACATTTGCCGCCTGTAATACTAATAACAGCAATCAAAACGCCGGAGAAGAAAAACAAGCCGTCAATGCCCCCGCATTTTCTGTGGATACTGCTTACGCAGCCATAGAAAAACAGGTAGCCTTCGGCCCCCGGATTCCAGGAACTCCTGCACAGGAAGCTTGTGCAGCCTGGCTGATCAGCTATTTTAAAAACCTGGCAGATACTGTATATGTGCAACGCACAAATGTGATCGCACCACGGAAAAAAGAACTGCCTTGTATTAATATCATCGCCTCCTTCAATCCAGCTGCAAAGAACAGGGTGTTATTATTCTCCCACTGGGATACCCGCCCCTTTGCAGATAAAGATGCCTTTGATAAAAAGAAACAACTGGATGGTGCTGATGATGGCGCCAGCGGAGTAGGTGTGCTAATGGAAGCAGCCCGTCAGTTTCATGCAAGGAAACCTGCCATAGGTGTGGATATCCTGCTAACAGATGTAGAAGATTACGGCGAATCTGATGTGGCGGACAGTTATTGCCTCGGCACACAATACTGGGCTAAAAATCCCCACATCAAAGGTTACACTGCCCAATACGGCATCCTGCTGGATATGGTAGGCGGCCGCAATTCCAGCTTCTACATGGAAGGCAATTCTAAACAATATGCCTACACGCAGATGAAGATGTTCTGGGACGTAGCCAATTCCATCGGCTATTCAGATCTCTTCCGTTACGAAGAATCACCGGAAGGCCCTGCTTACATTACAGATGATCACTACTATGTGAACACACTCGCAAAGATCCCGGCCTTCGATATCATTGCCACACAGCCGAAGGGAGATTTCATGCCGCACCATCATACTTCAAACGATAATATGTCTGTGATAGACCGTAAAACACTGCAGGGCGTGGGCCAAACCATCCTGCATGTGATCTATGGTGACCCATTCAATTATTAAACACATGAACACCCATCACGATATTTATATCCCCCATCTGCACAAGGACAAAAAGCTGAAACGCATTGTTACAGAGCCGCTGGAAGTGATGTCCCTCGGAAAGAATGTTGCACTCAAACTCATCGGCTCTATCATGAGCCAGCAGTTATCCGTAAGAGTGGCAGAAGTGATCTACGGTCGTTTCCTTAATTTATACGGAGGCAAAGAACCCCGCCCACAGCAGATCCTGGATACAGATCCGGTTACACTCCGCAACATTGGATTGTCCAACGCAAAGGTTTCTTACGTACTCAACGTAGCCCGCTTCGTGATCGATGAAAAACTAACAGATGCCAAACTGCACAAGCTCAGCAACGAAGAAGTGATCAGCTATCTCACCACCATCAAAGGTGTTGGCAGATGGACAGTAGAAATGTTGCTGATGTTCTATTTGGGAAGAGAAGATGTTTTTGCAGTGGATGACCTGGGTATTCAACAGGCCATGATTAAATTATACAAACTGGATCCAACGGATAAGAAAGTTTACCGTGCAAAATTACTGGAGCTTTCTCAAAAATGGTCGCCGTACAGAACCCATGCCTGTCGCTACTTATGGACCTGGAAAGACACTAAGGCCTGATATTATAAGATTGCAGCCGCGTGGTATCCTCAAACCGGTCCAGCTCTATCAGCCCAACACCTTTCGCATAATAATTAGTACTTAAGATCTGTGGTGGTATGAATGGCGGAACAGACACTTCCATCTCTACGCCTATCACATTCGTATAAGCTTTACCAAGCACGGTTTTATTACTTCCTTTCTGAACAATGGTATACCGGATGTTCAACATAAAATCTCCGAGCCCCGTGATCGTAATAGGAATATCTTCAGACCAGCCCTGCCCCAGCGGAACATTTTCTTTCAGGTAAGTAGTTTTGATCGGTTGCGTTGGTGCATTGGGAATCCCCGTTACAGCCAGCAGTTGCACATAATCCCCGCTGCCACAATCAAAGAGAGAGAATTCACCCGTCATATCATCTTCTAAAACACGATAGGTTTCATTCCCGATCACAGAATCTCCTTTCACCAGCAACACGAAGTCCTCACCCCCTGGTGGGTTCACATTTTCAAATGCATAATTAAAGCTGGAGCCTGTTGTGTAAGGCGCATAATTACAGACATGACTTTGAAGCGGGCCTTCATCACTCTTCTCTTTCTTACATGCTGCCAATACCATTATTGCGAAAACTAAACATAGAAAGGGGCTCAGTTTCATGGTGTTATCAATTCTATCTCTAAGTTACCCGATATTTTTCTAAATATATAGGTCAATTTGACACTTAATTTTCGAAAATATTTAAAGGGAAACAAGATAACTTTAGAGTACAAAGAAAAACTAAAGGAAAACCTTAATTTCTTAACCCAGCATCTAAATCGTTTACAGTATGAAACCCGTTCCACGTTATGGCGGCGCCATTCTTATGGCCGTATTCGCCTTATTTGCCGGAGGCTTGCCCGTCTCCCATGCGCAAACAACAACCACACAAACATCAAAGAACATCACGGTGAAAGGCAGGATCAGAGATGTACAGAACATTTCTCTTCCCGGCGTTACCATTGTGGTGAAAGGAACCAGTAAAGGAACCGTGTCTGATGAAAAGGGGAATTTCTCCATTTCAGATCTAGACCCTCAGGCCATACTGGTCCTTCAATTCATCGGGTACGAACAGCAGGAGTATCCTTTGAATGGTTCCGCTTCCGTTAGCATCCTGCTGAAAGAAACAGAAAAACAGTTGGACGAGTACGTTGTTACCGGCTATGGTACTACCAAAAAAGTAACCAAAACCGGATCTGTTAGTACCGTAAAAGGCTCCGAAATTAAACAGGCGCCCACCGTGAACATTTCAAATGCATTAGTAGGACGGGTTTCCGGCCTCATGGCCATCAACAACAGTGGGGAACCCGGTTACGACGGATCCCGGATCCTGATCCGTGGCCGCAGTACCTTCAACAATTCAGACCCGCTGGTAGTAATTGATGGCATTCCAAGAGATGGTTTTCAACGCCTCAATCCTAACGACATTGAAAACATCTCTGTATTGAAAGATGCCTCTGCAGCCATCTTTGGTTCCCGCGCAGCAAATGGTGTAATTCTCATCACTACAAAACGCGGGAAAACCGGTAAACCATTACTGAGTTACAGCTTTAACCAGGGCCTCACACAAGCTACCCGTCTCCCCGAAATGGCCGATGCACCTACTTATGCACGCATCGTAAATGAGATCAGCAAAAACGCAGGAGACCAGCCCAAATTCACAGAAGAACAGATCGGGAAATTTGCAGACGGCTCCGATCCATGGCGTTATCCCAACACAGATTGGATAGATGAAGTCGTGAAACCCTTGTCCAGCCAAAACCGCCACGATCTTTCCCTTCGCGGAGGTTCAGACAAGTTCATTTATTATGTATCCCTGGGAACACTTTACCAGGATGGTATTTTCAAGAATAGCGCCACAAAATATCGTCAGCATAATCTGCGCGCAAACCTGGACGCCAACGTAAACAAGTATCTCACCGTAAGAGTAGATATTGCAGGGAGACTGGAAGACAGGAATTTTCCACCCCGCAGTGCCGGTTCCATTTTCCGTGCATTATTACGAGGAAGGCCCACTGAAGCAGCCCGCTGGCCAAACGGATTACCCGGTCCGGATATTGAATATGGAGATAATCCTGTTGTAACAAGTACCAACGAAATCGGTTATCAGCGGGATAAAACCTATGTGATCAATTCTAACCTGGGCCTGGTATTATTTATTCCAGGGGTAGAAGGTTTATCCGTAGATGGCAACTTTGCGCTGGACCAGAATTTCAATTTCCAGAAACGTTTCATCAAACCATGGACGCTTTACACCTTGCAGGGTTTTGATGCCAACAACCAGCCACAGCTGGAAGCAGCCAGCCGTGGTGTGAGTGCACCGGAAATGGAAGAATGGTTCTATCAGAACCAGAGCATTACCCTCAACGCCAAGATCAACTATGTAAAGAGTTTCGGCAAACATAACCTCAGCACCATCTGGGCCATTGAACACAATGAAACAAAAGGTGATAATCTGTGGGCACGGCGGCGCTATTTTGTTTCTGATGCAATAGATCAGCTCTTTGCAGGTAGTAATGATGAAAAGGATAATACCGGTACTGGCTTTAATTATGCGCGCATGAATTACTTCGGCCGCATCTCTTATAACTACGATGAAAAGTACCTCTTTGATTTCAACTGGCGGTATGATGGATCACAGAACTTCCCTTCCAATAAACGTTTCGGTTTCTTCCCCGGTGTATCTGCCGGTTGGGTACTTTCCCGTGAAAACTTCTGGAAACGCGCCATCGGCACTACAGTAGATTACTTCAAAGTGCGGGCTTCTTATGGCCAGATGGGGAACGATCTGGTGAATCCATTCCAGTACATGAACACGTTTGGTATTGCAGAGGGTGGTACCGTTTTCGGAGATAAACTGAACCAGGGTATCTATACGTTACGGGTACCAAATGAGAACATCACATGGGAAGTGTCCAATAACCTGGATGTGGCCATAGAAGCCAAGTTCTTCGATGGTTTAATAGGTATCGAAGCGGAATACTTTAACACAAACCGCTACAGCATCCTCACCAAAAGATCTGCTTCCGTTCCCATCTACACCGGTTTAACATTACCCGATGAGAACATTGGTAAAGTACAGAACCATGGTATCGATCTGCACCTCACGCATAAACGAAAAGTAGGCAAACTAACATACGAAGTGATCGCCAACATCTCACATGCCCGCAACAAAATTGTGTTCTGGGATGAAGTGCCCAATGTACCGGAATGGCAAATGTCCACCGGCAAACAGATCGGCGCTACGTTATACTATGAAGCCATGGGCATCTTCAGAGACCAGCGTGCAGTGGATGATTATCCACATGTGGGTGGCGCCATTCCCGGAGATATTATTTTCCGTGATGTAAATGAAGATGGTCAGATCAATGACCTCGACCGTGTACGCGTGAACCGTTCTGAATATCCTGTATGGAATTATGGCCTCACGCTGGGAGCAGATTACAGGGGTTTTGATATCACCATGCTCTGGCAGGCTGCCACAGGTGCCAGTCAATATATCCGCACAGAATCAGGCCTTATCGGAAACTTCCCGATGAAAATAGTGGAGAACCGCTGGACACCTGATAATATAGATGCTGTGTACCCAAGGCCATACGACAGGGACAAAGAATACTGGGTAAGCCGCCAGAACACTTTCTGGTTATGGAACACAGACTATCTGCGTTTAAAAACCATGGAGATCGGTTACACCTTATCTGAAACTTTGCAGAAGCGCATCGGTTTAGATGACCTCCGTATTTATGTAAGCGGGCAAAACCTTCTCACCATCGATAAGGTGAAGATCTTTGATCCGGAATCACCCACCGGCAGCGGACAGTTCTATCCGCAAACCAGGATCTTCAACGTTGGCCTTAATGTAACCTTCTAAAATCATGCGTTATGAAAAATATTATCTTATTTGTACTGTTGATAGCAGTAGCTACCGCCTGTAATAAAGACTTCCTCGAAAAGAGACCCTTAACGGAATACATGGAAGATGCCGTTTGGAAAGATCCAAACCTGGTGCAGGCTTACGTGAATGACCTCTATCCTAAAATGCGCCATGGCTTCAATGAAGTAATGCTTTCTTCCATGACAGATGAAAGCCGCTTCATTCATAACTACGGCGCCACCACTTCTGTAACAGAAGCCATGTCCCCTGAAGACCTGGGCGCACTCAACCTCTTCGGGGAATGGGATAAACATTACAAAGCCATCCGCACCTGTAACATCTTCTTTGAAATGGTAGGCAAAACTCCTTTCAAGAATGAAGCACAACGCACACGGCTCAACGGAGAAGTTCATTTCATGCGGGCTTATTTTTATCACATGCTCATCAAATACTGGGGTGGCGTGCCTTTAGTGACACAGATCTTTAAACTCACTGATGGAGAAGCTATGCTGCTCACCCGCAATAGTTTTGATGAATGTGTAAAATATGTAGTAGCGGAATGCGACAGTGCCATTGCTGTATTACCGGAAGTGCATGACAGGGACAATAAAGGCAGGGCTACCAAATTCGCCGCCATGGCGCTCAAATCAAGGATGTTGCTGTATGCCGCCAGTGATCTCTTTAATAAACCCGGCAATACAAGACCGGAATTAGGATATGTAGGAGGAGACAGAACTGCACGCTGGCAGCTGGCCAAAGATGCCGCCAACGCACTCATCCTCACGAACAAGTTTTCCATCTACAAGCCCACCAGCGTTGCCTTTGACAACTACACCCGTGTGTTCATGGATAAGGATAATCCGGAGATCATCTTCTGCAAATATTTCAACAAACAACAACTGGGCACCTCTCATGATCTGTACAATGGCCCCAATGGTTATCACAACTGGGGAGGTAAT
Organism: Chitinophaga sp. SYP-B3965; assembly: GCF_009647655.1. GTDB lineage: Bacteria > Bacteroidota > Bacteroidia > Chitinophagales > Chitinophagaceae > Chitinophaga. Next base: position 185,116 of record NZ_WJFD01000002.1, read on the forward strand.
GTGCCGCTTGAAAATTTTGTGGAAGGATACCAGATGGCAGACGGTACAGATTTTTCCTGGAGTAATCCCACCATGGCTGCAAAACCTTATGTTGGCCGTGATCCCCGTTTCTACGCCACCATCCTTTATAACGGCGCACCCTGGAAAAAGAGACCCACAGATGCGGTAGCCAATGATCCCCTTGGTGTTATTCAAACAGCACGTTATGAAAGGAAAAGAGCTGATGGCACCATTGAGTTAATAAATGGATTGGATACCCGCCAGAGTCCGCTGGAAAACTGGAATGGTACCTACACCGGTTATTACATCCGCAAGTTCATGGACATTAATCTGGATGCGCAATTCTTCCGTGGAGACCAGGCCTGGCCATTCTTCCGTTATGCAGAGATCAAACTGAATTTTGCAGAAGCTAGCCTGGCATTGAATGAAGAAGTATTAGCACGCGATGCGATCAATGAAGTTCGCACACGCGGAGGCATGCCTGCTTTGGAAACAAGTGTAACAGGAGATGCGTTAATAAAAATGTATCGTTATGAAAGAAGGTACGAACTCGCGTTTGAAGAACACCGTTATTTTGATGCGCGCAGGTGGTTAATTGCTGAAACAGTTTTCAGCGGTCCTGCCAAAGCCATTGATATTTACGGCAAATTGAACCCGGACACCCTCTTTTATACTTACAATGTGTTAACAAACGGAGTGGAGAGCCGGAAGTTCACTCAAAAGCATTATTTCCTCCCAATTATGGCAGAAGAGATCCGCAGAAACAGCAAATTGGTGCAAAACCCAAATTACTAAGACCCTTTACCAACATTGCCTGTAGCCGGAATTCGGCTACAGGCAATCTTTGCGTATTAAATACACATCTCTTTTTAAAAAAAATCTAATGGGTTTTGTGTATTGTATGTGCATAAGTCGTACATTCGTCTCCCGATTAACAACTAATTAACCACCAAAAGAAGAAAGCTTAAGCTAGTCCACGAAATGAATTAAAAGACAGGTTCATAACATTAAGGCAACTATCTGCTCACATTTACTTAATGCCCCCTTAATGTTCCGATAACGCCAGTAGCTGAAATTTGTGGTGAAAAGAAAGGTATCAAGTACATAAAACAAAACGTACGAGTTAACTTTTTAAACACTTAACCATCATGAAACACAGTATTGTTTTTACACCAAAGCACATTTTTACCCTGTTAGCCATTGTATTAGGTTTCAGTTTACAGGCATCCGCCCAAAGCGAAACATTCGCTTATGCCAATAACCCCGGTTCAGGTAACAAATCAGTAAGAGTTGCCCCTGAAAAAAATGAAATGGCCAGAAAAGGTTGCAAGATCGATATTCAGCAGGAAGGCGCAGAACAACTTCGTTTTCTCGTACAGATCGATAATCCAACAGGCGAGAAGTTAACCTTGTTCATTAAAGACGTTAATAATAATACCCTGCACAAGGAAGTACTTGACGTGACTTCACCAAAGTTTGTTGCCCGTTATAATTTGGAAAAGCTGGAGGACGGAGCATATACTTTTGAGATCCGTAACGGCAAAAACAAGCTTGAAAAAGCTGTTGATATTAAGACACAACTGATGGTAAATCGTGTTGTATCTGTTGAGTAGTCTATAAATTCTTATGAACAAGGAAAGGGCTGTATCTGATGAGATACAGCCCTTTTATGTTTTTATTCTATAAAAAATCTCTTCAATCAAAAACCGGCGGCGGGGTCTTTTTTTTATAAAAAAACGCCCCTCTTTAAATAAAAAAAACTCTCTGGGCCTTCATTACATCTATGCTTTTTACAAAAACACATTCCCCTTAAAATAAAAAACCTCCTCTGGGGCTTCGCTATATCTATGCTCTTTACAAAAACCCGTTTCCCCTTAAAAGAAAAAAACTCTATGGGCCTTCGCTATATCTATGCTCTTTACAAAAACCCGTTTCCCCTTAAAAGAAAAAAACTCTATGGGCCTTCGCTATATCTATGCTCTTTACAAAAACCCGTTTCCCCTTAAAAGAAAAAAACTCTATGGGCCTTCATTACATCATAGCCTGGTACAAAGTCTCCATAATATTAGCCCGCACACTCAAAGTAGAGATCTTATTATTAGCCCCTCCATTCGGACAAACCCTGTTACTCAGATAAACAAACACCAGCTTAGACTGCGGATCAACCCAAATACAGGTACCCGTAAACCCCGTATGCCCAAAAGTAGCCGGGGACGCACTCTTACAAGGATAAGCCTCCTGCCGCGTAGCATTATCTTTCTCCGGTTTATCAAACCCCAACCCACGCCGGCTGATCTCTGAATGATAAGCAGAAAAATACTGTATCGTTTCCGGCTTAATATAAGTTTTGCCATTAAAGCTCCCACCATTCAACACCATCTGCAACAAAACCCCCAGGTCAGTAGCATTGGAAAAAAGCCCCGCATGCCCAGCCACACCACCAAACATAGCAGCTCCCGGATCATGCACATCCCCCCTAATCCACTGCACCCGAAATAAATTCTCAAACTCCGTAGGCACCAGCTGAGACAAAGGAAGCCTGCTGCGTGGCTCAAACCCTGTAGTGATCAACCCTAACGGCTCATAGAAAGTTTCCCGCACATAATTATCCAACCGTTTACCCGTGATCGCTTCCACTATTTTACCCAGGAAAATAAAATCATTATCACTGTAGATATATTGCCGCCCAGCCGGGATCAGTTTACTGTCCAGGATCCGGCGATACATCGTATCCACATAGTGCGGTGTCATATAAAGTTTTTCAGCGACCCGCAAAGTATGCAGGGAATCCTGGTAAGCTTTGTAGATCAGCGTATCAGGCCATCCATTCTCATAGATCGTTTCTTTATAAAAAGGAATGTAAGACACAAGCCCCGCCTGGTGCAGTAAAATATCCCGCAGGCGCAGATGCTCTTTATTACTGCCCCTCACCCAGGTAAGATAAGTACCCAGTGTACTGTCTATATTTAACTTTCCTTCATCATACAGCCGCATCACAGATAAAGTGGTAGCACATATTTTTGTAACAGAAGCAAGGTCGTACACTGATTCAGAAGTAACCGCTTCCCGCTGGCTATAATCAAAATAGCCGAAGTTCCTGTTGTATACTATCTTACCATCCTTCAATGCCAATATCTGACAACCGGGCGCAGCACCTTTACTGATCATATCTTTCGCCAGCGAATCGATCCTTCCAAGGACCAAACTGTTCATGCCAACTGTTTCAGGCGTTACGGTTTCCAGCAATGGCGGAGGAGGTGGTGGCGGAATAATAGAAGTGATCCCCGTTCCATACTGGAAGTTATTACAAACCGTTACCGGCAGTTTTCCTTTCGGCTCCATTTTACCAAACAATACCTGCGCTGCAGCTTTATGGGTAAGACTATCATCTTCATACGCAGCTATGATGGTAGGCCCATCGCAGAAAAACCGGATAGCATAAGGATTCCCAAATGCAATGGTCACCGCCGGCATTTCTTCAGACAGTTGATTGATGAGCGCTTTCTCAGAACGTGTGATCCCGAAATCATTCGCAGGACGGCGGCTGTAATTCTGCACCGCGATGATCACTGCTTTATAATTTGCTTTCAAACGTTGCACCATGGCAGAGATCTGTTCTTCAGACTGACTGGCAGAAAACACATACGCATCTGTATTCGGCCGGTATTGTTTTACCGCTTCAACAAAAGTATTATTCCCACCATCTACGCCAACCGCCACTACAGCCAGTTTCTGAGAAGCAGCCGTATCAGAGAATGGTAACAGGTGATTATCGTTACGCAACAAAGTGATCGCTTCTTCAGAAACTCTTTTCTTCAAAGGAAGCACCGCTGCATTAAGGTCGTTCGTAATGTTGTTCGCATCTATGGTTTGCACGTGTGCAAGCCCCAGGTCATATTTCGCGCGTAATACTTTCTTTACACGGCGGTACACTTCTTCTTTAGATACTTTCCCTTTTTTGATGGATTGCGCAATGGCCGTGATACTGCCTTTTGAAGTAGAAGGCAATTCCATCAGATCATTACCTGCCAGTAAAGACTGTAAAGACTCCTGTCCGCCGGTATAATATTTTGAGATGCCTTTCATTTCCAAAGCATCTGTTACGATGAGGCCATCAAAGCCCAGGTCTTTCTGCAAGAGGTTGGTCACCGCTTTATATGAAATGGAAGTAGGTGTGTTCGGTTTGTTATCAATGGAAGGGATATATAAATGCGCGATCATGATAGAACCAACACCGGCTTCTATGGCTTTGCGGAAAGGATATAATTCCAGGGAATCCAGTTGGGCGATGGTTTTATTAATAGAAGGAAGATCGTAATGAGAATCCACATCTGTATCACCATGACCGGGGAAATGTTTGGCGCAGGCCATGATACCTGCATCCTGCATACCTCTGATGATTGCAACACCATGCCCTGCCACACGATATTTATCTTCTCCAAAAGACCGGTCATTGATCACCGGGTTATTGGGATTGTTATTTACATCCAGTACAGGTGCAAAGTTGTATTGAATACCCATCCGTTTGCATTGTTCGCCAATGGCTTTCCCTACTTCATAGATCAGGTTGGTATCCTGCACAGCCCCTAACATCAGGTTGCGCGGAAAGGAGATCACACTGTCCACAAACCGCATTCCCAGTCCCCATTCACCATCCACTGCTACCAGCAAAGGAGTTTTACTGATGGCCTGATACCTGTTTACCAGTTCCGCCTGTCTTACCGGGCCACCCTGGAAAGTAACAAGACCGCCTATTTTATTATTCCTGATATCCGCCGTAACAGCAGCAATATGATCCGCCCCCAGGTTGGAATGCATCCGGATCATGATGAGTTGGGCAATCCGTTCTTCGTGGGAAAGCGAATTGAACACACTATCCACCCAACGATCTGCAGGCGTGGGGCCCTGTTTAACTTGTGCCGTTTTCTTTGTCTTGTGTTGCTGCTTTTCCTGAGAACGTATTCCCGGTTGCCCGTTAGCGGCCAGCAATAATCCGGTGAGTCCCAATACCAAAAAATGCTTCATCATTTTATAAACATACAAAATTTAGCCCGCTCTTCTGCGGCACCACTGCATCTAAAGTCGCGAAACTCAACACATTACGGCGAAATAGCATATAAATGCTGCTAGCTATTATAGCCATGGGGCTGTTTTTATCATTTGTCTATCATTTAGCTTTATTCCTTGAATTATATTTATTAATTTGGATTATTCTTTTACAGTATCGCATCAATCTTAATTTTAATTACCGATACATTCAATTGTTTGCTATATTTGCACACTATGCCTTTCGGTAAATCTCGCTGAACTTTTTAGCTTAGCTTAGGTTAATGATTACTGAAAACCGTAACAAGTTTTAAAAAAGTAAGTGTTGTACTTACGAAATGAATATTAACAACAACATGGTCAATCTGATTTTATTTGGCCCTCCCGGAAGTGGAAAAGGGACCCAGAGTGCCAACATCATCGAAAAATACGGTCTTATCCACCTGTCCACAGGCGACCTGCTCCGTCATGAGATTGGAGGAAAAACGCCTTTGGGCCTGGAAGCTCAGAAGTTCATGGATCAGGGTTTACTGGTTCCGGACGAAGTAGTGATCGGCATGATCGGTTCTAAACTGGAAGCTAACCCGGAAGCGCGTGGTTTTATTTTTGACGGTTTTCCCCGCACCACGGCACAGGCTGAGGCGCTGGACAAATTGCTGTCACTTAAGAAAACCGCTATTCACGTAGTATTGAGCCTGGAAGTACCGGAAGATGAACTCATCCGCCGCCTGCTGGATCGTGGTCTTACCTCCGGCCGCCCGGATGATGCCAATGAAACCATCGTGAAGAACCGCATCGTGGAGTATCATAACAAAACTGCTCCGGTGGCTGACCACTACGCCAAATTTGGCAAGTTCAAAAAGGTGAAAGGTGATGGCACTGTTGATGCTACTTTCGACCTGCTGAGCAAAGAAATAGACGAATTAGTGAGTGTGAGGGCATAACCTCGCTTTCAGACATATTTAGAACGCAAAGATCATGTAAGGCTAAACTTTACGATCTTTGCGTTTGTTTTTATAGCCTATCCCCGCATTAAATGGGATAATGGGAGATTTTTGATATGGAGAATTTTGTTGATTTTATACGGGTATTTTGTAAATCCGGCCACGGTGGCGCAGGAAGCAAACACTTCATGCGCACCAAGTTCAAAGCCATGGCTGGTCCCGATGGTGGCGACGGCGGCCGTGGCGGACACCTCATTTTAAGAGGTAACGCCCAGCTGTGGACACTGCTGCATTTACGCTGGTATAAAAATGTAAAAGCCGAAAATGGCGAAAACGGCAGTGGAGACAACTGTACCGGCGCCATGGGTAAAGATATTGTGATTGAAGTACCCCTGGGTACCATCGTACGGGACGAAGAAACCGGTGTTGTAGACGCAGAGATCCTCCGCGACGGAGAAGAAGTTGTCTTCATGCCCGGCGGACAAGGTGGCAGAGGAAATGCTTATTTCAAAACCGCCACCAACCAGGCCCCGGAACATGCACAACCCGGAGAACCTGGCCAGGAAGGCTGGAAACTGCTGGAACTGAAAGTACTGGCGGATGTAGGACTCGTTGGTTTCCCGAATGCCGGTAAATCCACCCTGCTCTCTTCCATCACTGCAGCAAGACCAAAAATTGCCAACTACGCTTTTACCACCCTCACCCCCCAACTGGGCATGGTGGAGTACCGCGACGACAAGTCATTCTGTATGGCCGATCTTCCAGGTATCATTGAAGGAGCTCACGAAGGCAAAGGACTGGGACACCGTTTCCTCCGTCACATTGAACGGAATGCTGTGCTGTTGTTCGTGATCCCCGCAGATAGCGAAGATCATCTGAAGGAATTCAAAGTGCTCAAGAACGAACTGGAACAATTCAACCCGGAACTGCTGGACAAGCAATTTCTTATAGCCATCAGCAAAAGTGATATGCTGGACGATGAACTGAAAACCGCTATATCCGCTGAATTGCCAAAGGATGTACCGCATGTGTTCATTTCTGCCGTTACGCAAACTGGCCTGCAGGAATTGAAAGATATACTGTGGGAAGCCCTGATCTCAGAATCTAACCGGATCCCTGCTTCCCAGGAAGAAGAGATAGAAGACGAAGAAGCAGAACAATAAACCCGCCTCCTGGCTCAGCTGGCTAGAGCGGTTGTTTCGTAAATAACAGGTCGTCGGTTCGATCCCGATGGGTGGCTCTCACAAGAAGCCGTTTTCTGGTTGCCAAAACCGGTAAACGGCTTCTCCTTTGTAGGAGATCCCTTCTCTTCACATAGGCTCAACATAGGCTACTTCTTTTACTAAGCATAGGTATGCCTGTCTGTAACATTCCTCCCTGGTTCCCCGTTTTACAGGCAATCCCTTTAATTCCCTGTATATGCGCCTCTCCCTACTACTGTTTGCATGTTTATGTTTAACCGGCAGTTCCTATGCCCAAAGTTTTATGCGGCTCAAAAACCTGCAGCTGGGTCCATCATTCGCTTTACAGGCAAAAGGGCAGGATACTACCGTTGCCCATCTCGCACCCTTAACAAAAGATCCGCAGGCTTTTCCAAACTGGAACATTGATACAATGCATACAGTTAAGCCGCTCATCCAAATGGGACTGGCCAGAGCAATCGTTACGAATGTCAGCTTACTCACTACCTGGGAGTTTTACAATCCACGTAAAAAAGGATATGATGACCGTAAAGAATTGAAAATAGGTATCGAGTATACCTATGTGGAAAATAACAGATTTTCTATGTCGGGTAAGCCCAAAAGCTGGCGGGACACAACATGGGACGACGTAAATTTTCGACGCACCAGTGCACACCTGGGCCTTTACACAGACTTTGTATTCAAAAAAGCACTTAACAAAAAGATGTATTTTTATTTCGGAGCCGGAGGATCCCTGGCTTATACTATCAGTGGAAGGATAACAGAAACGAAAGGTGACATGGTAAATTACAAGGTCGTATCCACTGAAAAGTATGAACACCCCACGCTTTCCCGCCGGGATATTTCGCTCTTTTTACCTGTTGGTTTTGAGCTGTGGGGATCAAAAAACATTTCCCGCGTGGGCATGAACGTTGGAATGCGGCCGGGATTAATGTTTATCAAAGAAACGAACCTGCCTGCCTTTATTTCTCCTACAATGGGAGTTACCATCCGCCTTATCTATAACCTCCATTAAACCATCTCTATGCGCTTATTTCTACTACTGTTCATCTTAATACCCAATCTGGCTAATGCACAAAAACTCCGGCTAAAAAATCTCCAATTCGGCCCCACGCTTGCCGTTCAGGTAGACCGTCCCGATACAACCCTGGCGGATATCCGCAAACTTGTAAAAGATCCGCTGCGTTTTCCAAAAAACAGCCTGGATACGCTTGAGAGAGAATTTGGCCGGGGGCTCTTCTATGGATCAACCAGCCATGTACAAGTTTCTCTGCTTACCACCTGGGAACTCAATAGTGATAAAAAAAGTAAATGGGGTCTGCAAAAAGAATGGCGGATAGGAATTGAATACAGCTATGTAGGAAATAACGAAGAGCGCTGGAGTGCCGTAGACGCTACTGATCCCTCTAAATATGCGGTCAATGAAGTTTTCTTCCGGCGCAATAATCATATGCTTGGCTTGTACACAGATTTCATCCTTAAAAAAAGTGTTGCCCGTAACCGCATTTCCTTCTATGGAGGTTTAGGTGGTTACCTCGCATATGCCATCTCCGGAAATGTACTGGAAACAAAAACCCACAGGGTCGATTCCGAGGAATCGGCTGTTGAAAAATACCGCCACGCTACATTGGGCCGCCGGGATATTGCGGTGCTTTTTCCGATTGGACTGGAAATGCGTCCCGGAAATCAACGCCGGCCATTAGGTGTAACGTTTGGTATCCGCCCTGGTTTTATGATCATAAAGGAAAAGAACTATGCCGCCTTCATGCCCGGAATGCTTGGGTTTAATGTGCGGCTGATGTATAATCTTTATTAAAAAAGGGATAGACTATCGCCTATCCCTTTTAACTGATTCTGGTAATTAGTGCTCGAAAACATTTCCTTTTTTATCCGTTGCAATCACCCATCGCAGCGCTGAAATGATCAGCCTGTTCTGCGTGGCATCTGTAAAAATATGCGGCCCATGGCCCATGTTCAGATAGATCATGCGATAATCAAGATTCGTCCACATAACAGGTGTATCACCACCGGGGATAATATCTTTCAGGCCAAAGGGATAGTTATCATAAGATAAAGTAGCCAGTACCTTGATGTTCTTTCTTTCCCTGGGACTGGGTTTCCATTGATACCATTCATTGATAGGTGCAATGAAAGTAGTGGGTAATCCTTTTGTAACAGGATGTGTGGTATCATCTATCACCAGCTTGGCCGGCATCGGTGGCCAGTTGTTGCGATTAAAAACGGCGCCACCCAGGAAGTCTACAAACCAGGGCCATTTTGTAGTGCGGTCATTATAAGCCGCTACGTGAAAGCCAAACCAGCCGCCACCATTCTTCATGTATTTTTCAAACGCTTCCCGTTGCGGAGGGCTATGCGGAAAGTCGTTGATCATCATCAGTAACTGATAGTCCTTAATTTTATCGTCATTCAGATCTGCCATGTTGCTCGTGGTATCAAATACAAAACCACGGCCAACCGTAAGGTCTTTGAAGAATTTGATAGCATCGTTGGCAAATTCCACATGCGCAGATTCTACATGTTTATTGTAAAAAGCCAATACTTTGAACCGTGGAAATTGTGCGCTTGCTGAAGTACTTATTACTAACAGCAGGATAAATACAGTCTTCATGTTATCATTTATTTAGTAGTACCTGCCGCCCATAAAATGGCATTGGCAAACATCTTTTTAAACTCTGCTGAGCCTAACAGGTTGGCATGATGCCCCATTAAAAAATATACATTCCGGGCCTTCATCTTTTCATTCATCCAGATAACAGGATGATCTCCCATTTTAATGTCTGAGGCCGGCTGGTAGCTGTTTTCATCTACATTGGCCAATACCTTCACATTGGGTCTTGGATTCTTATCAAACGTGTACCATTCATCATCCGGGATAGAAAAAGAATCCGGCAGGCCCTGCATTACGGGATGGCTTTTATCTTCCACATGCACTGTGGCCGTTGCCCGTTTGGCGATGTAGTTCTTGAAACGGATACCGCCCATGAATTGTGAAAACCAATCCCACATTTTATAGCCATCAAATTCTCCCAGCAAAGTAGCATGATGGAAACCAACCCATCCGCCTCTGCCTTCTTCGATATATTTAATGAAAGCGCCCTCCGCTTCTTTACTCCAGGTATAAGGAGGAAAATTCAGTTGGATGAATACTTTGAATTGTGATAAATAGGCTTCATTGATAGAATCCGCGCGGTTGATCACCGTGATCTCAAAGTTTTGTTCTTTCGCATAGGTATTCAGCCATTCCAATGCTGCTGCTACAAAACCTTCATGCCCGCCACCACGTTCAGTAAGTACAAGCGCTTTGAATTTCGGCGTTTGTGTAAAACTGCTGCCGGAAATAAAGAACAGCATCAGGAAAAAAGCGATCAGTTGTTTTTTCATATTATTCAGTTTATTCTGGGTATAAGCCGCTGCCGCGGCTTATAATTTTTTTCTCTTGAGAAATGATGGTGCCTCCATCCATATTTATTTCTCTGAAGAAATAGCGGTAACTGCCTGAAGGAACCAACCACTATGTGGTATCCATTGTTCACTCCATCGCCATTCATTACCATTATCTTCCATTTTGAAATCAATTCCCGAACCATCACCTTTGCCATTCTTCCCGGTAATACCATTTGAAATACCTCCTCTTCCCGAGCCATGGCCATACAATGCGGCCATATATGGCACATTGTTTTTCCCATATCCATACATCATGCAGATATTATACGGATTGCTACCAAGCACCCAGGAAACGAGGTCTGTTGCGTAACTGGCAATTTCCGGTTTCACACCCAGTGGCCCTTTTGCCGGATACACCAATCGTCCGCCCACCAGCATAGCAGCTGCCAAAGAACCTAAACGCGCATCTTCTCCCTGCCACCACCAGCCGCTTTCATTTTCATGCGGGATAAAAAAGCCGTGCTGTACTTTCCCTTTATATAAAAAGCTCTGCCGTGGATAACCGAAAGGATTTATTACCGCATGTGTCACCTTCAGATTATAATCGATCGCTTTTTTGATTGTTTCTAAAGCATGTGTGCGTTGTGTTTTATCTGTTTCTATTTGCAGGTAACGCGCCAATGCCATAATGGGTAAACCCGCATCCGCAGCATGCCAGAAAGGACGATCCGTATCATTAGCGATAAAATACCCTTCCGGTGAAAGCCTTTTCCGGAGATTATTTGCTCGTTGCCGCGCTTCGGTTTGGTAGATGTTTTTCCCTGTTGCTATCCATAATTCCGTAGCCCCCATCAGCGCACAATAATCATCGATCACGTTATCCTTTCCATCATCCGCATAACGCGTACTGAACTTTTGCAGATGGGCAAATGCACGTTCCGCAGCAGCAAGATATTGTGCAGAAGAAAATGCCCCATCTCTTTTCCACATAGCAATACGCGCCAGCGAAGCCACTGCCATTCCACCCCCTTCCCGGTAAGCACACTGATAATCAGAAGTCGTTTTGCTGTCTGCCAGCAAACCCACTACCCTTCTGGCTTTCGGATCTTTATTAAAATATGTGAAAACCGTCATGTAGAAATAATCATCCGGAGATAAAGACCGCATGATGTAATCGGCACCATACAAAGCCTCTGCCATCAATGTTTCTTTAGAACCTGTTTGTTCCAGCAATTCCGGGATTTGCTCCACGGTATTGATCATAGACCAATCCACCATTGGTATCTGCTGTGGCGACATAAAATTCGTGTACGCAAGATGAGAAAAATACTTGCTCACATCTCCAGATGCATCACACCATCCACCTCTCAGATCTACCGTTTTATCACTGCCGAAAAGAATGATGGCCTTATCCCCTTCCTGCTCTTCCGGCGAACTGGCACGCTGGTGATAAAAGAAATTCACAATAGCCGGTAACGCTACTGTAGCTAATGCTTTTTTCTCCAGCGTAAAGGGATATGATTCAAATGTTTTCCCTTTCACTTCTACCTGGATCTTATAATGCCCTGGCTGATCAAAAGCTGAGAAATCCGCACGGCTGAACCAGATGTCCTGCTGCCAATCTGTTACCTGTTGTGCTTCCCCCAGCTTGCCGGAAAACACAGGTTGCAGCGTTAAAGCATTCAGTAGTTGGAAATTCAATCCCTCAGGCAAAACTTCCTTACTTCTGATCATGGCACTCTTTGGTGCATGCAGATCATACGCCACCTGGTTAGCCAACACCGTTACTGGCTGACTTAACGACGCATCCAGGTTATGTTGCTCTTTGTCTTTTATAGGAGCAGCTGCCCAATGGATAGCATCTCGTAGTAGCACAGCAAAATTGCTATCTGCACAAACGCTGGCATCATGGCCCACACCAATGTATAGTGCTTTATCATATGCAGGATTCGTCCAGATGATGGGATGATCTCCCATTGGTTTGTTGGGTTTGTATGTTTTTTCATTCGCAGTGGCGAGCACATGCACATCCGGCCGGGGGCTTTTATCAAACTCATACCATTCATCGCGGATAGAAAAAGAAGCCGGCAGGTTTTTAGTAACAGGATGACTACGATCTTCCACTACCACAGCACCTTGTTGTATAGCAGGATGAGGAGAATAGATCACATTACCCATCAACTGTTCAAACCATTTCCAATAGGGCATGCCGGGGTTCAGGAATTGTTTGCCTGTTAAACCTGCAGCATGTAATCCTATCCACCCTTTTCCTTTCGAGATAAATTGTTGCACGGCAAATTGCTGTGCGGGCGTCATATCAAAAGGAGCCAGATGCAGTTGAATGAACACCTGGTATTTCGCCAGGTTGTCTTCCGTGAGTACTGTTGCATCCCTGGTAAAATCGATCTTGAAATTATTTTGCTCCGCCAGTTTTTTAAAGAAGGGCTGGGAAGCATTTATCATTTTATCGTGATCAGGATCATCTGATGCCACTACCAATACTTTCTGGGCGGTAGTCTTTAAAGAAATGAATACAAAACACAGGTAAAAGAAAAAGCGCATCGTTCCTTATTTAATGGTTGTTCTGTATAAAGCTGTACGCCCTGTAAAGTATAATGTTTTGCCTACAATAGCCAGTGACGATGGCCGCTCAGGAACACGCAGGGATTGCTGTTGTTTTCCGGCGGCATCAAAAGAATAGATATCTCCATCCGCTACCCACACATTGCCCTGTGCATCCGGCACAGAACTGAATTCTCCTTTCTCTGCAAAGTAGCGCAGGTCTGAAAGATACCCTTGTGTATCCACCTGGTATTTTACCGTACGTTTATCATATTCATCCACTGCAAATAAAGGTTTGCCGGGAAATGCTTCTACCAATGCGCAGGACCTGGCCAGGTCATAACATACCGGGATGATGGTTTTACCATCTGGTGCTACCCAGCATTCCTCATTCCTGTTGAGCGTTACACGATTGAAATCGTGATAATCCCGCCAGCGGTTGGAAGGATATAAAGCCTTATGGATATTATTTACTGATCCCATCGCTACTTTATCCAGTATTTTCAACGTTTCTTCCGGGCGTTCCGGATCAACTGAATATACCAGGGAACCAAATCCTGAATTTCCCCAACCACTGAAAGATGTACCACTGGCATCAGGAGGATTCTGATATTTTTCCGGCTGCCCATTGATCATAAAACCTGGTTGCGGATTATAGCGGAACACCACCAGCAAATTATCGTTTGCATCACAAGCCAGGGAAAGCGGCTCCCAGGGGAAATCCGCTACCAGCTGAAGAGATTCCATTGCCGGCGACCATTTGTAGACCCGTTTCATGCGTTGCTCCCCAAAGTAAATATTGCCCTTTGAATCCGCACAAAGTCCTATGGCAAACTCAAATCCTTTCGCCAGCAATTGTACATTGCCGGATAAGTTTTTGGGTGAACTACCGCTGATGTATAAACGCGCCAGCTCAGTAGGCCGAACTTCTATACCGGTATTCATATCATATAACGGGTTGTCCGTTGTGTATTTGATCTGGCTGTAGTTATGGATATTCAGCATTTCCAGGTTGCTGCAATTCCAGGTACGTACGGAATAAGGATGCGGCACTTTTACCCTGATCACTCGGAACATGTAGAGGTTCGCAAAGGTCATATCCTTGCAGCCATCTATTTCCAATGGCTGGCATTCGGAGCTTTCCTGGCTTTCTTCTTCCAGCTGCAAAGCATATACATTCCAGTTGGAAACATCTTTAAACCTTACTTCATTTCGCACATGATGTTCTACAGACATCGCGTAGATCCTTCCCCGTGTGGAAGTATTGTTCGCATAAAATCCCGACGTAGCATACGTACTGGCAGACCAGATATTTTTAAAGATGCCGCCGCCATTATTGGTGACCCATAAACTCCAGTATTGTGTATCCCAGAGCTGATCCATTCCTGGTCTGCGTTCTGTTTGCCGCTCCTGCCATTTCCAGGAAACCATTGGCCCCGGACGGATGGAACCATGACCGCCGATCAGTTTCACATCATCCACCATGGATTGTGCTCCTGCCATCCATTTACAACCCACAGCGCGGTAATTACTTTCTCCCGTATACAAGCCAATACCGGTTAAGATATTCGTGCCTCCTGCAGGTGCTTCCACCATCGCTTTGGGAGCACCAAAACTTCCAAACGCCGGGGCATTTTCTGTTAGTGCAAAATTTGTCGCGATCGGATGCAAACCTATCATGACAGTATTAGGTTTCAATTGCAGGGTTTGAGAAATGCGATAAGAGCCCTGCGGCACATAAATGACCCGGTGTTCATCGATCGCTTTCTGAATGGCTTTGGTGTCATCTGTGATACCGTCACCTGCTGCCCCCAGGGTTTTCAGGTTTACCCATTCCGTCATGGCCGGAAGTTGCGGGATATCACTTACAAATGCTGCCGGCATACTTTTTAATGGTTCCGCTTCGCATATGGATTTATATTCCGGTTCTTTATGCAGATCGTCCATTTGCAGACCATATACTAAACGCTTTACAGCATACATACTGGCCGGCGCTTTCATGGCCGTATCATATTTAGGAGAGCGAAGCAGTATAGGTACTTTATTACAAACGAGGTTGCGGATGTTCAGTTGCATATTGGCATTGTCCTCATTGCTCAGCACAATAGCGGGTCCGCTTATATTTTCAAAACGAGCATCTTCTATGAAGATCTTTTCCCAATAATTACTATCCACCTGTATGGCTGCCGGTACATTCTTTATCTCCATACGCACAATAGTAAATCCTGCCTGCTGGGTTTTGATGGCCGTTTTCCGTTGTCCTTCAAAATAAGTGTCCATCATCATGAACTGCCATCCCGGCGAAGCCTTTGTGGTATAGATCCCATATTCTCCGCCGAAGAATTTTACATCTTCCATCATGTTCCCAATATCAAACAGACCAGCCTTTCCTTTTCCTATTTCAATATTGCAATGTGCAATAAAGCTGTGCTGTGCGAAATGGGTTCTGAGGGCTACGGCAGCAGGGTTTCCGGCTTCAATCTTCAGGTCGATGTTAGATAAGGCACTGTAGAAAGTACTGGCACCGGCATCATTGATATTTCCACCCGGTTCTACCAAACTGCTGGTGAACCAGAACATGTAGGTGGCCTTGCCTTTATCCTTCTGGTTCTCTTCCTGGAATCCGGGAGCATTCTTTTTCAGTGCAATCACCGGACGGTTCTTTCCGTAACCGATCAAACGGATGGCTGTGGGTATATAGATGGTTTTCGAAATAAAATAGGTTCCCTCCGGGATGAAAATGATACCGAAGTTCTTATCCTTCTTTAATTGATTGATGGCTGTTTGCAGTTGGTCAGAGATATCCGTTCCGTTGGGGGTAAAATAAACGGCCTGTGGGTCTTCTGGCTTTTGCGTATAAAAGGAACGTCCCGGTTTGAACTGGGCACATAGATCTGCGTTAAAGATCATCAACAGGGATAGCACTAAAAATGCCTTACCGCTTTGTCTCATAATAGTGGAATTGAGATCGAAAACTACAAACGATAGCAGTAAATTCCTATGGCTCAGGGTACAAATTTGGGGCATGAGAGGTAATGTAGTGGTACTTTTGGGCAAAAATGGTATCAATATTGGTTCCTTACAGGTAAAAAGGTTGGAGCGTTTACATATTGGCACATCGGGATGGAGCTATAAAGAATGGAAGGGACTCTACTACCCGGAAAAGCTGAAACCCATTCAGTACCTGAATTTCTATAGCCAGGAGTTCAAATGCGTAGAGGTCAACACCAGCTTTTATCATTTGCCCAGAGCCCAAACTGTATTGAACTGGGCGTTGGCAGTTCCGGAGGATTTTAAATTTTGCCCCAAGCTGAGCCGTTATATCAGTCACTACCAGAAACTCCATGATGCTACAGACAGCCTGCGCTTATTCTTCACCATCTTCGATCCCATAAAAGATAAACTAGGCCCAATCCTGATCCAGCTGCCGGCCCAGGTACCTTTTAACCGGGAAGTGGCTGAAGCGTTTTTTGCGTTGCTCAAATCCGTTTACGGGGAGTATGTGTTTGCTTTGGAAGTGCGACATGAAACCTGGCTGGAACCACAAAGTGTAGAATTGCTGCAACAGTATGATATCTCACTGGTGATAGCACAATCAGCGATGCCTTTTCCTTATCATGAGATCATAACGGCACGGGATGTTTACCTGCGGTTCCATGGCCCCGGAAAATTATATGCTTCCCGGTATGACGATGCGGCGATGTTATCTTATGCTCAAATGTCGGCTGCCTGGCTCCGGGAAGGACGTTCCGTATGGGTGTTCTTTAATAATACTTTTCACGGGGATGCTATAGAGAATGCGCGGTTACTGGAAGCGTACATTTTATCTCAAATATAAAAACACAAAAGGTTCCGGGGCAGTGATTCCTTTTATAATAAGCGCGCTCTCTTTCCTTAGATCCTTAAAAACACAAAAGGCCCCGGCAGCGATTCCTTTCATAATAAGCGCGCGCTCTTTCCTTAAATCCTTAAAAACACAAAAGGTCCGCTAGACAACGGACCTTTTACTTTACTAACCCAAACAAACGTTTTAAACTTTAAAACGTTTAATAAAATCTTTATGCTGATGCCAGCGGCATATCGCGCAGTTTGCTTAAACCTAAGCCTAAAGCTTAAGCTAATGCAGCCTGCTCAGCCAACTTGGCTTTGATCTTCGTTTCTATTTCAATGGCCACTTCAGGATTATCCAGCAGCAATTGTTTCACAGCATCACGGCCCTGACCCAGTTTGTTGCTTTCATAGCTGAACCAGCTACCGCTTTTCTGAACAATACCATATTCCACACCCATATCGATCAACTCTCCAACTTTGGAAATCCCCTGGCCGTAGATAATATCAAATTCAGCCATACGGAAAGGAGGTGCTACTTTATTCTTCACCACTTTCACTTTTACACGGTTACCCACAGCTTCGTCGCCATCTTTGATCTGGCTCATCCGGCGGATATCCAACCTGATGGAAGCGTAGAATTTCAGGGCGTTACCACCAGTGGTTGTTTCAGGGTTACCGAACATCACACCGATCTTTTCACGTAACTGGTTGATGAAGATACAGCAGCAGTTAGTCTTGGAAATGGTAGCCGTCAGTTTCCGGAGTGCCTGGGACATCAAACGGGCTTGCAGACCCATTTTGCTTTCACCCATTTCTCCTTCCAGCTCTGCTTTGGGAACCAACGCAGCCACGGAGTCAATTACCACCACATCCACGGCGCCGGAAAGGATCAGGCGATCCGCAATTTCCAGGGCTTGTTCACCATGGTCAGGCTGGGAGATCAGGAGCGCATCCACGTCCACACCCAGTCTGCGTGCATAACTGCTGTCAAAAGCATGTTCCGCATCGATGATGGCACAGATACCACCTTTCTTTTGCGCTTCTGCAATAGTATGTATAGCTATAGTAGTTTTACCGGAAGATTCTGGCCCGTAGATCTCTACCACACGGCCTTTAGGCAAACCTCCAATACCCAGGGCAATATCCAGGCCCAGAGAACCGGTAGAGATGACCTCCATAGGAACTTCTGCTTTCTCCCCCATCATCATTACTGCTCCCTTCCCAAAATCCTTGTCGATCTTGTCCATTGTAAGGCGGAGCGCTTTCAGTTTGTCAGTATTGGTGTTTGACATAATTAGTAAGTATTTGTTACAAATTTAATGGTAGTGCAAGTTATAATTTAATTTTCGAATTGTCCTAAAAAAATTAGCATTTTTTGCTAATTGCTAAGTTTAATAGTATCCGGCGTTTCTTCTTTTAAATTGGGGTAACACGCAATGGACAGTACAAAAGTGCTGCCCGCTTGCGCAGAGAATGTGCGTAGTAAAAAAAGATTATTTTTTATCCAACAATTGAATAGGCTATCACCTGAGAAAGGATGCCCACAATGAATCCCACATATATTTCTGAAGTGGTATGCGCACGTAATACCAGCCTGGAAGTAGCCGCAATACCTGCCAGCACAAAAGCCAGCGCCAATGGCAGCGCCACATTCATTTGCATGCCCCACATCATACAAAGCATGAAACCCAGTACCCCGCCCCAACCCGTAGTATGCATGCTGATCTTGGCAAAGTTGTTCAATACAAAAGAGGCGATCACAGCAATGAAAATCCCCAGGAAAAAGGCGTTGAAGAACTCAGGGCTCCAGCCCTGACGGAGAAATGTATAGAAGGTCCAGAAGTAGAAAATGATGATAGACACATAAGGAATGATCCTGTCCCTTTGCGCCTCCAGCCGGATGCTGCCTACAAAACCAAGCAGTCTTGACAGTACCACTACCAGCAAAGGAAACAAGAGGGTGGAAACAGCCACTCTTATATATAAGGTGTCAAAAGGGAAAACGCGGCTGTCTGATTTAAAGGTGGCAAAATACTCCGGAAGCGCAGTAATGGCTACCAGGGTAATGAGCAGGGGTATGAATAAAGGATGCAGCAAATATGAAAATACTTGTGCTATGGCCCGCAATCCGGGCGAAAATGTAATGGGTGCTTTCTGCTCTTCCATGAAAACGAAAATGTAATTATAATTCCTTGCGCAATCGTGCTACGGGTATATTCAGCTGCTCCCGGTATTTGGCTACTGTACGGCGGGCAATATTATACCCTTTGTCCTGCAACATCTTAGTCAGGTTCTCATCGCTCAGCGGTTTACGTTTGTTCTCTCCCTCGATCATATCAGAAAGGATCTTCTTCACCTCTCTCGTAGATACTTCTTCGCCGCTATCTGTTGATAAAGACTCAGAGAAAAAGAATTTCAGTTTAAACGTACCGAACTCTGTTTGTACATATTTACTATTGGCTACCCGGCTAACGGTAGAGATATCCAGTTGAGTGATATCCGCTATATCCTTCAGGATCATAGGGCGCATGGTAGTTTCGTCGCCGGTAAGGAAGAAATCATATTGATAGTTCATGATGGCTTCCATTGTGCTCAGCAATGTATGCTGGCGTTGTTTGATAGCATCTATGAACCACTTGGCGGCATCTATCTTTTGCTTGATAAATAATACGGCCTCTTTCTGACGTTTATCTTTCTTATCACCACGGTCGTATTCCTTGAGCATATCCCGGTATCCTTCAGAGATACGGAGGTCTGGTGCATTTTTACTGTTCAGGGATAACTCCAGTTTGCCTACATTATTCAGGATGAAAAAGTCCGGGATCACATAACTCTCCGCTTTGTTCATCACACTATAGTTACCACCTGGTTTTGGATTGAGGCGGATGATCTGGCCGATCGCTTCCCGCAGATCATCATCTGTGAGGTTAAGCGAACGCTGGATCTTTTCGTAGTGTTTCTTGGTGAATTCGTCGAAGTAATTATCGAGGATCTGTGTAGCAGTAACCACACCGGGATCTTCCGGATTCTTGCGTTTCAGTTGCAATACCAGGCACTCTTTCAGGTCAACGCAGCAAACACCCGGAGGGTCAAATTGCTGGATCAGCTTAATGAGGTCCCTGATCTCTTCTTCTTCTGTTTGTACATTCTGTGAGAAAGAAAGGTCATCTACAATAGCACCCACTTCCCTGCGGAGATAACCATCATCATCAATACTGCCAATGATCTGTTGTGCAATGCGGGAACGGCGTTCATCCAGACTCAGCATGCCCAGCTGGTCCAGCAGGTGATCATGAAAAGTGGTTTCTACCCTCACCGGAATGGTGCGTGATTCATCGGGATCGGGGTAATTATCATCCCGCAACCTGTAGTCGGCAATATCATCATCGCCTTCGGACACATATTCTGAGATATCTATATTGTCGTATTCGTTCTCACTGCCATCGGGTTCAAACTCTTCTTCTCCTTCCTTGGCTTCAAAGTCTTCTGTCGTTTCCTTGAATTCTTCTTCCTGACCATCTTCGCCATATTCTAAAGCAGGATTTTCTTCCAGTTCTTCTTTGATACGTTCTTCGAGTACGGCCGTAGGCACCTGCAACAGTTTCATGAGTTGAATCTGTTGTGGTGATAACTTCTGTAATAACTTCTGTTGTTGCGATTGCTTTAACATGGCTCTATCCTATTTTACCACTTTTCCTCCCCATCCAAACTTAGTTGATCCGGTAACAAACGAAACGTCTTGCGGTGATAGGACGTGTCGCCATGTGTACGGATGGCATCCCGGTGATGTTTGGTTGGATAACCTTTGTTGTCCTTCCAGCCATAATGCGGGAACTGTTCATGCAGCTGTTGCATATATTCATCCCGGTAGGTTTTTGCCAGGATGGATGCCGCCGCTATCGAAGCATAAATTCCGTCTCCCTGAATTACGCAGGTATGCGGGATATTGCCATAGGGATTGAAACGGTTACCATCAATGAGTAACATCTGGGGCTGAATCAATAATCGTGCCAACGCTTCGTGCATCGCCTTGAAAGAGGCTTTCAGGATATTTATCCTGTCAATTTCCTCATTGTCGATACTCGCTACCGCATATGCTATCGCTTTCTCTTCGATCACTAATCTCAACTCATCCCGGTGGCTCTCTTTGAGTTGTTTGGAATCATTGAGTAATGGGTGACGAAAATCCCGTGGCAATATTACTGCCGCCGCAAATACGGGACCTGCGAGGCAACCCCTTCCGGCTTCATCACATCCGGCTTCTGTAAGCGTTTCCTGGTAATACGGCAATAACAAGTTAACTTATTTTATGGGCGATAAAATTACAAAATCAGGCGCGCTACTGCAAAATCATTCCAAAATTGATAAAAATCATACTATGCGCGGCGGATTAACCCCTAATTTTGCAACGTTTATGGATATGCAGCAAAATAAGCAGAATAAAGCGATAATAATCTGGCTTTTCACCGGAGTTTTCATGATCATCGTGCAGGTACTCCTGGGTGGCATCACACGCCTTACCGGTTCAGGACTTTCCATTACAGAATGGAAACCCATACTGGGCGCACTTCCACCTATGAATGAAGCAGACTGGCAGGCTGCTTTTGCCAAATACCAGGAAATAGGACAATCGAAATATATTAATAGTCATTTTACCTTGTCTGACTTTAAAGGCATCTATTTCTGGGAATGGTTGCACCGTAACTGGGGCCGTTTGATAGGAGTCGTTTTTGCTGTTCCTTTTATTTATTTCATTATAAAGAAGAAGATCGATAAAAGCATGATCGGCCCCATGATCATTTTATTCCTGTTGGGAGGCCTGCAGGGAGCCATCGGCTGGATCATGGTGCAAAGCGGATTAAATGATGAGGATCTGTATGTTAGTCATATTCGTTTAGCCATTCACTTTATTGCTGCGTTGAGTTTATTATGGTACACCCTCTGGTTTGCACTTAAACTCAGCATTCCACAAAAAAATATTATCTCCGCTCCCTCCCTTCGTAAATTATCCGGCTGGATATTAGGGTTGCTCACCCTTCAGCTGATCTATGGCGCCTTTATGGCAGGACTGCATGCTGCTTTATCTGCCAGCACCTGGCCAAGCATAAATGGCATGTGGTGGCCCATGGGCATGTTCACACAAGGTGGTTTCCTGGAAGATATCACTCACAACCCCATCACCATTCAATTCATTCACCGCGCACTGGCTTATCTCCTGACCATTTTAATTGCTGTCTGGTATTTCCGCGCCAGGGCATTTTCCCAACTGGATGCCGTTCGTGCAGTAGCCCTGTTTGTAGTACTGTTGCAGGTTCTGCTGGGAGTACTCACTGTTTTGAACAGCCAGGTGAAGATCCCGCTCAGTTTTGCGCTGGCACATCAGTTTACCGGCATGGCTTTGCTCATGGTATTGGTTTGGGCCAGATTCGTAACAAAAAAATAAACCCCCCTTTTTTCGCAACGGTACGCCCATTCATTTATTATTTATAGCTTTTCATATTTAAATAATTTGTAAATTTTAAATTTGCTTTTTATTTCTTCGTAATTTATACCTGTGAAAAGACTTTGGTTAAGATTCTTCTATTCCTTTCCTATTCAGCTACTGTTGCTTCATTTCCGAAAGTACCAGGTCTTGCTGATCTTCTGGGCCATCTTATTCAGCACCATTAACGGGGGCTTCGCCAAAGTTTTTGGCGGGGACGCACTGTACCTGGCACCGGAATACATGGGAAAGGTGAATTTCTACAGTACCACCGTCATGGGTGTTGCCGCTGCCATTTTTACCATGAGCTGGAACATCACCACTTTCATTTTACATAGCGGCCGGTTCAAATTCCTGGCTACCACCTCCCAGCCCTTTTTCCGTTACTGCCTTAACAACGCCATTATTCCCGGTGCTTTCCTGTTATGCCTGCTTTGGCGGGGATGGCAATACCAGCGCTGGCAGGAGCTGAACACCATTCCACAGGTACTGCTGCTGGCAGAAGGTTTTATCTGTGGATTCCTCGCAGTCATATTTTTCTCTTTCTTCTACTTTTTCAATGCGGATAAAAACATCGGCAGGCGCTTATACAAGAAATTCGGCAACCCGCGCAACTTCCTGAAAACGGTGCTAAAACCTACTCAGGAAAAGGATGAGAACGCTCTGCCTGTTATCAATTACTTCTCCAGCCCCTGGCGTATCCGCAGAGCCAGGAATGTTGATCACTACAATAAACACTACCTCGATAATATTTTCAAGCAACATCATTTTGCCGCCATGATAACGGTTGGCCTGGCATTGGTGTTCCTCGTGATCATGGCTTACCTGATGGACTACAATGCTTTCCGGATCCCCGCAGGTGCCAGCGTGATGATATTTTTTGCCTTCCTGATCGGCGTGGCGGGAGCTTATGCATATCTCCTGGAATCATGGGCCATTCCTGTATTGATAGGGCTTATCCTGAGTTTGAACTGGATGGTGAAAAATCAGTGGATCGATAACCGGAACAAAGCATACGGACTGGATTACCGCGAAAAAGATACCCGGCCATTGTATAGTGTGCAAAGCCTCCAGGATTTTTTCACGGCTTCCCGCAGTGATGCAGATAAAAAACAAACTTTACAGATCCTAGAGAACTGGAAAGCGAAATTCCCTGCCGGCAGTAAACCTCCATTCATCGTTATCAATACAAGCGGTGGTGGTAGCCGTTCTGCGGCTTGGACGATGAATGTACTGCAGCGGTACGACAGTCTCACGCAGGGGAAATTACTGAAACATACTATGCTGATGACGGGAGCCTCCGGCGGTATGATGGGGGCTACTTATTTCAGGGAATTATATCTCCGGGAACAAACGGGCAGACTGAACGGCCCTGATCTATATGATAGTGTTTATTGCGAAAGGATCTCCCGCGACCTGCTGAATTCTGTATTCAGTTCTTTTGCAGTGAATGATTTCATCACGCCTTTCCGGCATTTCTATATTGGCAATAACCGCTACGCAAAAGATCGCGGATATGCATTTGAAATGCAGCTGAACATCAATACGGATAACATGTTGAACAAAACGGTCTCGGATTACCGGGAGGCTGAGTTTACGGCAAAGATCCCTATGATGATCTGGTGTGCTACCATTAATGCAGACGGGCGACGCCTCTTTGTTTCTCCTCAGCCGGTGAGTTATCTCTGTGCTGCGGATTATCAATATCCTACACGGAGTATTCGTGATATTGATGGGGTTGATTTTGGGCAGTTCTTCAATCTGCAACATGCACAGGATCTTCGTGTAACCAGTGCTATTCGTATGAGTGCTACTTTTCCTTATGTATTGCCGAATGTATTCCTTCCCAGCAATCCTATTGTGGATGTGATGGATGCGGGGATCAGGGATAATTTCGGGCAGGAAACCAGTCTTCGTTTTCTCTATACTTTCCGGGAATGGATCAATGAAAATACAAGTGGGGTGATATTTATGCAGATCAGGGATACGCGTAAAAATGATGTGAGTCCTATTAAGCAAAAGAAGGATCTGGGTGATCTGATCTTTGAACCGCTTTTTTCCATGCAGGCGCATTGGATGAGCATGCAGGATTTTCACCAGGATCACCTGATCAATTATATGGAAGGATATTTCCCGGGGAAATTTAAACGGCTCATTTTTCAATATGTTCCACAACAGGCTGAAAAAGCGGCTGCGCTTAGTTTACACCTCACCCCTCGTGAGAAGCAGGACATTGCAAGGGGTTTAGAGAATCCGGGAAATATGCAGGCGTTTTTGTTATTACAAGAGGCTTTAGCGGAATTTAAGTAAGGAGAGCATCCAGTGCTACGAGAGGTTTTTTTCTTTTAATGTAGGGAGTCCTTTTTTCTTAAAACATGGTTTCTTCTTAAAAAGAAGCACACATTTTCTTAAAAAATAAAAAAATACCGCCCTTTGCAGCGCGGCATAATCTCCACCAACATCAATGCAAAAACTCAACCACCGCATCCCGGAACTTCGCAAAACCTTCAATATGCGGCAAATGCCCAATACCCTCCAATTCCACCAACTTAGCTGAAGGGATCCGCTTTGCGGCATTTCTCCCCAGAACGGGGTAATTCCCCAATGTATCTCGTGTAGCAGCAGGGGCATTTGCTTTACCCAGCGCCGTTCTATCTCTTTGTCCGATGATCAGTAATGTGGGTACTTTGATCCGTTCAAACTCATAATATACCGGCTGGGTAAAGATCATATCGTAAGTGAGCGCTGCATTCCAGGCCACTTTAGGATAATCCGGATGTATCGTCCAGCCGGCTAGTAAGCGGGCCCATTTATCATAAGCGGGCTTCCATTGCCCTGCGTAATAATTATCCAGCTGGTACTTTTTGATCTTCTCATAATCCTGCGCCAGCTCTCCTTTGTACCACTGATCGATGGATTGATAAGGTACCGCTGTTTTCCAATCTTCCAGCCCGATGGGATTTTCCAGGATCAGTTTTTCTGTGATATCAGAGTACATGAGTGCAAACCTGACCGCCAGCATACCTCCCATGGAATGCCCCAGCACAGCCACTTTTGTGATCTGCAGGGAATCCAGCAGGGCTTTGGTGTTTTGCGCGAGCAATTGAAAAGAGTATTGCAAATGTGCCGGTTTAGAGGACTTCCCAAAACCTATCTGATCCGGCATGATCACCCGAAAACCTTTTTGGGCAAGGGCTGCAGCGGTACTATCCCAATAAGCACCACAGAAATTCTTGCCATGCAGCAACATGACCGTTCTGCCATTTGCATGGGTAGGTTTCACATCCATGTAGGCCATTTTCAGCTGCTGGCCCTGATTTGAGACAGAAAAGAACTTTACCGGATAAGGATAGATATAAGTACTAAGTTCTGCATCATACGCTTTCACTTCCTGTGCTTTTATAGGAACAGCTATGAAAATCAGCCCTGACAAACAAATAATTGCCCGCATAAATTGTTGATTATGAGTGTAAAGCGTGTAATACAAATATGGTGCCCGGGCAGAATGTCTTCATTCTGTTATTTCACACATATTTAAGACAGCCCCCTTCTAAGTTCCACGTATTATTCGTACCTTTGCGCCTTCATTTAGGAGTTGTCTGTGAAAAAATGAAGTTTTAAAAGACTTCAAAGGCAGCTAAATCATTCATTCTCATGCAAATAAGAAACATCGCCATTATCGCGCACGTAGACCACGGTAAGACTACCCTGGTGGATAAAATCCTCCACTCTACGAACGTATTCCGTTCCAACCAGGAAACGGGAGATCTGATCATGGATAATAACGACCTGGAAAAGGAACGTGGTATCACGATCTTAGCTAAGAACGTATCCGTAATGTACAAGGACACGAAGATCAACGTGATCGATACACCAGGCCACGCCGACTTTGGTGGTGAGGTTGAACGTGTACTGAAAATGGCAGATGGTGTGATCCTGCTGGTGGATGCATTTGAAGGCCCTATGCCACAAACACGTTTTGTGCTGCAAAAAGCCCTCAATCTGAATTTGAAACCTATCGTTGTTATCAATAAGGTAGATAAACCTAACTGCCGTCCTGATGAAGTTCATGACGCAATCTTTGAACTGTTCTTTAACCTGGACGCTACGGAAGAGCAATTGAACTTCCCTACTTACTACGGTTCAGGTAAAAACGGCTGGTTCAATGATTCATTGACTCAGCGTGAAGATATCCTTCCCCTGCTGGATGGTATCCTGGAACACGTTCCACAACCTAAGATCGCTGAAGGTTCTCTGCAAATGCAGATCACTTCCCTGGATTACTCTACTTTCCTTGGCCGTATCGCTATCGGAAAAGTAACCCGTGGTAAACTGGTGGAAAACCAACCTATCTCGCTGGTTCAGGCAGATGGTACTATTAAGAAATCACGCGTTCGCGAATTATATATTTTCGAATCTCTTGGTAAAAAGAAAGTAACAGAAGTTCACCCTGGTGATATCTGTGCACTGGTTGGCCTGGAAGATTTTGGTATTGGTGATACTGTAGCTGATTTCGAAAATCCGGAAGCACTGCCTATCACTTACGTGGATGAGCCAACGATGAACATGACGTTCAGCATCAACAACTCTCCTTTCTTTGGTAAAGATGGTAAGTTCGTGACCTCCCGTCACCTGCGTGACCGTTTGATGAAAGAAACTGAGAAGAACCTGGCGCTGCGTGTAATGGATACTGATGCTGCTGATAGCTTCCTCGTTTATGGCCGTGGTATCCTGCACTTAGGTGTACTGGTTGAAACCATGCGTCGTGAAGGTTATGAGTTAACTGTAGGTCAACCACAGGTAATTGTGAAGATCATCGATGGTAAACGTTCTGAACCATTTGAAACACTGGTGGTGGATGTTCCGCAGGAATTTGCTTCTAAAGTAATTGACCTCGTTACCCGCCGTAAAGGTGAAATGCTGATCATGGAAACCAAAGGTGATATGCAGCATTTGGAATTTGAAATTCCTTCCCGCGGTTTGATCGGTTTGCGTACGCAAATGCTTACCAACACTGCAGGTGAAGCTGTAATGGCTCACCGTTTCAATGAATACAAACCATGGAAAGGACCAATTCCTGGTCGTGGTAATGGTGTACTGGTAGCTAAAGAAGCTGGTACTACTACCGGTTATTCTCTGGATAAACTACAGGACAGGGGTTCATTCTTCGTTGATCCGGGAGAAGAAGTTTACCGTGGTATGATCATCGGTGAAACTAACAAACCTGGTGACCTGGTGGTAAACCCTAATGAAGGAAAGAAACTGACGAATATGCGTGCAAGTGGTACTGATGGTGCTGCTAACATTGCTCCGAAGATATTGATGACCCTGGAAGAATGTATGGAATACATTCAACAGGATGAGTGTATTGAAGTTACGCCCAATCATATCCGTATGCGTAAAACGATCCTCGACGAAGAAGAGCGGAAAAAATACCAAAAGATGCTGAAGACAGAAGAGGTAGGATAAGAAGATACAGACTAAAAGGATATATAAGCCGGGCAGGATCTGCCCGGCTTTTTTTGTTATTTATGCTACAAGCCCCTCTCCTACATCCCCGGCAATCCCATTCCACCCAGCATTCCACCAGCCACACCTTTCATTTCAGTTTCCCATGCATTCTCTGCATTCTTCAACGCACGGTTCAGTGCTGTGATAAGCAGATCTTCCAATTCCTCTTTCCGCTCTGCGCTTAAAAGAGATGGATCTACTTCCAGGGTTTGCACTTCCCTGTTGCCGGACACTACTACTTTTACTAGTCCATTACCAGCTTCGCCTTCCACAGAAATGTGTTTGAGGCGCTCTTTACTATCACTCATTTTTTGCTGCGCTTCCTGCAGCTTTCCGAACAGATCTCCGAACATATTTTCCCGTTTTAGGGCAAAGATATATATTTCCTCCGCGGAGCCAGAATACGTATCTTGGCGCTCTATTCGGAATAATAGCTTATGATCACCACTTCAGTATGTATAATAGGTGCAGGTCCCGGTGGGGCCACTGCTGCACTGCAATTAGACAGGTTAGGCATTTCCTGTGTTGTTGTTGATAAGGCCGTTTTCCCGCGCGATAAAGTTTGTGGCGACGGGCTCAGCGGAAAGGTTCTATCCGGGCTCGAAAAGATCGACAAAGGGATTGCCGAAAGATTGCAGCAGATTGTGGAAAAAGAGAACAGCTGGGGCGTTACGTTTGTTTCCCCCGGCCGCCAAAGTATGGACGTTCCTTACAAGCCCAATTTTAATAAAGCAACAGAAGCGCCTATCGGCTTCGTTTGCAAACGCATCCACTTCGATAATTTCATGGTGGATGAATTGAAACGCAGCCCGAATGTTCAGTTGTTTGAAGGCGTAACCGTAGATAAATATACGCTGGAAGAAGACGGTTATCTGATCTCCGATGCTTCCGGTCAATTCGCGGTGAAAGCAAAACTCCTGATCATAGCTAACGGCGCCCATTCTTCTTTTACCCGGGACGTGGCAAAGATCAAAATGGAGCCGAAGTATTATGCAGCTGGTATCCGCGCTTATTATAAAGGCGTGAAAGGCATGCATGCAGATAGCTTTATCGAACTGCATTTCCTGAAGGACCTGCTGCCCGGTTATCTCTGGATCTTCCCCTTACCCAACGGAGAAGCCAATGTAGGCATGGATATGTTAAGTGATGCCGTGCGGGATAGAAAAGTAAACCTCAAGTCGCTGCTCACAGATACCCTGAAGCAGGACCCGATATTTGCAGAACGTTTCCGCGATGCAGAAATGATCAGCACCCTGGATGGATACGGCCTTCCTTTAGGTTCCAAAAAACGCGTGATCTCCGGCAACCGTTATATGCTCGTGGGTGATGCCGCTTTTCTCATAGATCCTTTTACAGGAGAAGGGATCGGCAATGCTGTGTGCACAGGGATCATTGCTGCCAAACAAGCTGCCGCCAGTCTGGAAGCAGACAATTACAGTGCTGAAACGCTGGCTGCTTATGATGAACGCGTTTATCGTGTTTTAGGGCCGGAACTTAACCTTAGTTATAAATTACAACGGCTGGTGAAATATCCGAAGTTATTTAACTGGGTGTTTAAAATGGGAATGAAGAACAAACAATTGAGGGATGTGATCTCCAGTATGTTCTATGAAGTGGATCTCAGAAAAAAACTCGCCAGACCATCTTTTTATTTTAAATTGTTACTGAACCGGTAGTATACACTATGAAAGTACTTGCACTGTTTCTATGCCTGTTGGCGGCCACGAGTAGTTACGCACAGTCTCCCTTATACGATGTAAAGGATGGCCAGATGAGATTAACTACGGAGGGCGCCATGCATTTTGCGCAATTGCCCCTGAAATGCATGCAGCATGAGTTTCCCTACAAAACAGGTATTGTATTTTCAGACTCTTCCCTCATCACAGCACCAAAAGATTACCATCCTGCTTTTTATGGTTGCTATGACTGGCATAGCAGTGTACATGGTCACTGGATGCTGGTACGTTTACTGAAGATGTTCCCTGATCTGCCCAATGCGGCATTGATCAGGAAAAAACTGGCAGAGAATTTATCACAGGAACATATAAATACGGAACTGCTGGTTTTCCGCGGTAAGGAGAATAAAGGTTTTGAGCGCATCTATGGCTGGAGCTGGCTGATGCAGCTGCAAACAGAACTGCTCACCTGGGATGATCCGCTGGCCCGTAAATTGAGCCGGAACATTGCACCCTTAGCAACTTTATTCAATAATGCTTGGCGTGATTTCCTGAAAAAGATCGCTTATCCTATCCGGGTGGGCGAACATACCAACCTGGCTTTCGGATTAAGACTGGCCTGGGATTATGCGATAGTGACCAATGCCCCCAGCCTTCAGGCTTCTATCAAAGAAGCAGCGATGCGTTTCTATGGAAACGATCGTGATTGCCCTGCCAGCTGGGAACCCGGTGGATATGATTTCCTCTCTCCCTGCCTGGAAGAAGCTGACCTGATGTGGCGGATATTACCAGCAGCGGATTATCAACATTGGGTGAAGGCATTCCTCCCCGGTTTGTTTTTCTCAGACATACAACTCTTTCATATCGCTACGGTGAACGACAGAACGGACGGAAAACTGGTACACCTGGATGGTTTGAACCTGAGCCGCGCCTGGTGTCTTTATGGTATTGCCAAACATGCCGGTCAAAATAGCACTGCTATCCGGGAGCTTGCCAATAAACATTTACAGGCCGCCCTGCCGCATATTGCCAGTGGTGATTATGCAGGAGAACATTGGCTGGCTACCTTTGCCGTGTATGCGATGACGGTAGAATACTAGCCCGCAGAGATCTAAAAATATTTATTCCCATGTACCGCTATTCTTTCCTGTTATTACTGCTACTCTTGCCCGCGCTGGGATGGGCGCAGGGAAAGAATTTTTCTACGGCAGCCAAGCCCGGCTGGCTGGTACCTTACAAGCCCGATGCCGCTTTAACCACTAATACCAAAGAGGTGAGCGAAGGGTATTACCAGTTGCTGTTTGAGGAGCAATATCACCTGGAACAAAAAACCATCTACCGCCATATTATCCGCCAGATCGTTTCTGAAGCCGGAATCCAGAATGGTTCACAGATCAATGCCTCTTACAATCCGGAATATGAAAAACTCGTGTTCCACGAAGTGCTGATCCGCCGGAACGGAACAATCATCAACCGGCTTACCCCAGGCAAATTCAAGATCATCCAGAAGGAAGAAGAGTTGTCCCTGCATATTTACAGTGGTACTTACAATGCATTCTATCTTGTGGAAGATGTAAGGAAAGGTGATCAGATAGAATATGCTTATTCCATCATTGGGGAGAATCCCATCTTCGCAGATAAGTTTTCCGAAACACTTTATCTCGCTTCTTACGAACCCGTCACCAATTTTTACAAGGCACTGATCGTAAGTCCAACACGGAAATTATATTTTAAGTCATTTAATGATGCGCCAAAACCCCTGAAGAAAACCATCAACGGACTTGATCTGTATGAATGGAATTTAGGTAACAAGGTGTATATACTTGATCCGGAGGATTACGCACCTTCCTGGTATGCAGGCTTTCCTTATTATGAGGTGAGTGAGTACAATAGCTGGAAGGAAGTGATAGACTGGGCGGCGAAAGTAAATGATATTCCGATGACCGGCCCTGAATTACAATCCCGCATAGCACAGATCAAAAAAATGGCGGGGGATGATAAGGAGAAGTATCTGCTGGAAGCCATTCGTTTTGTGCAGGATGATATCCGGTACATGGGCATAGAACTGGGAGAATATTCTCACAGGCCCAATACTCCTGAAAAGGTTTGCCAGCAAAGATTTGGTGACTGTAAAGATAAATCCCTGCTGCTCTGTGCTCTTCTCCGCGCCAATGGTATTACGGCCTGGATGGCTTATGTGAACACGGGCCTTAAAGGAAAAGTAGCAGATGAGCAACCCAGCCCCACACGGTTCAATCATGTGATCGCCAAAATATTCTTAGATGATCACAACTATTGGGTAGATGCCACTTTTTCCTATCAGCGGGGACCGTTGAAAAAACGTTACAATCCTGATTTCGGGAAGGCTTTGGTATTAGGAGATAGTTCTACCACCTTAACGGATATTCCGTTAAAGGACTTTGGCCAGCTGTATGTGAACGAAGAAATTACGCTCCCCAATTTTAAGGATGATTCTGCTTCTCTTACTGTTGTAACAGAATATACAGGCTTATATGCAGATAACCTGCGTGCCATGATAGCGAATACCAGCATGAAGAATTTAGAAACCGACTACGTGGATTTCTATAAGAAGATCTATGGAAAAGTGAACCTCCTGGATTCTTTGCACATCGCTGATTTTGATAAAGAGAACATGATCCGTGTGAAAGAAAAATATACGATCAGGGATCCCTGGCAGGTAGACAGTGCCAACAATAACCAACTTACATTTAACAGCACGGCACATGTGCTGAAGGATAAGCTGGTGATCATAAATGATACCAGCCGGAAAACACCACTCACCCTGTTTTTCCCCAATCAACTGGACTACACCATCACGATAAAACTCCCGGAACCTTGGGCGCTGGATGCAAAAAATTATCGGCTGGAAAGTCCATTTTATGACTTTTCGTTCAAGTCAACGCTCGATGACAAGACCGTTACCCTGAAATATGATTTCCGTGCCAAGACGGACCATATTCCTGCTGAGGGAATAGAACAATACATTAAAGACATGGATAAGCTGGTGAGTTCCACCGGTTACCTTTTTAGTTATGATCCATCTAAGGTAGGAAAGGAAAACACCAGCCCTTCAGGGATCAACTGGCTGGTATTATTTGTGGCGGTGGCCAGCGGGGCCTTCTTTATTTACGTAGCGCTGAAATATTATAAACGATCTGTAACGCAGGAGCATCCAACTTATGAGGCATGGGATCTTGGTGGCTGGTTAGTGCTGGTGGGTATTAGCCTGGTAATTTCCCCCGTTATCATAATGATCGGTTTATTTGGCATGGAAACATTCCATAATTCGCTATGGACAGGTTTAGGTGCTGCATATCCTGATAAGAACCTCTCGCTGATGCAGTTGTTCTTATTACTGGAAGTAGTTGGGAATGTGTTCCTGCTTATACTGATCTGTTTTACAACTTTACTATTCTTCCGGAAGAGAGATCTTTTCCCACGTACCATGATCTTTATGCTGGCCTTCAATATCCTGCTTGTGCTAATAGATTCTATCATGGCGGAAGTGGTGTTCAACGCACATATGCTGGCGGAGAATTTAAAGGAGATTATCAGGCCTATGATCTTTGCGGGGATATGGATACCTTATTTACTGGTCTCCCATCGGGTTAAACATACTTTCGTAGTTCCTTACGAAGAAGAGTAATAAAAAACGGGGCTTTAAAATAAGGCCCCGTTTCTTTTATAACTGGATCGTTTCCGAATCAAAGATCACCACTTTCTCCCAGAGGTACTCACAGTTCTTAATGAATTCCAGGTGCACAGGGTGTTCCTGGTAAATATCGTGGCCGGACTCATCGTTAAAAACGGTGAGCAGGCAATAGCTGTAACTTCTGTCTATTACCGGACGGTCTGTATTCGCCGGTTTGCCTACATTAAACACTAGCAGGCTTTCTATTTTTCCCAGTGTGCTTACACCTTCTTCAAAAGCCCTTACATCTGCAGCAGATAATCCTGGTTTAAGATAGAAGTTTACAACGTGCACAAATTTTCTTGTATGTGGCATGATCCTATTATTTTGAAACAGTGGACAAGTTACTCGTTCCCTGCTTAAAAATCAAGCCGTCTTTCATCACAAAGCTCACCTGGCCCATTACCTGGATGTCTTTCAGCGGATCTCCATTAACAGCTGTAAAGTCTGCGATCTTTCCGGCTTCAATACTTCCCAGCTGATCTTCCATGCCCAGTAGTTCGGCAGCTTTAATGGTGGCGGATTTGATAGCATCCATGGCTGGCATGCCGGCTTCTACCATATAAGTGAACTCCAGCCAGTTTTTGCCATGCATATAAACACCGGCATCTGTACCAAAAGCAATCTTCACTCCCTTCTTCCAGGCTTTCGCAAAAGTTTGCCGGATCATGGGGCCAATGGCTTCTGCTTTGGGTTTTACGATAGCGGGATAGTAACCGGGGATCTTTGCAGAATCTGCTACAGAGCGGCCTGCGGTCATAGTGGGCACATACCAGGTACCATGTTTAATGGCCAGGGCCATTCCTTCATCATCCATTTTGGAGCCGTGTTCTATAGAAGTTACACCGGCACGGATAGCTCTTTTGATACCTTCCGTACCATGCGCATGTGCGGCTACTTTCATGTTGTAATCCTTTGCGGTACTTACAATAGCTTGTAGTTCCTCATCCGTGAACTGAGGGCTGCTGCCATCTTTTGCCACACTTAATACACCACCGGTAGCGGTGATCTTAATAAGGTCTGCGCCATTTTTGTAAGCCTGCCTTACTGCTTTGCGACATTCGTCCGGGCCATTGGCCACTCCTGCTTCCGGACCAGGGTCACCCATCAGGTCTGCACGAAATCCATTTGTTGGATCTGCATGGCCGCCGGTGGTAGCAATGGATTTACCAGCGGTGAAAACACGGGGGCCAATGATCAGGCCTTTGTTGATTGCATTGCGGAGAGAAATGTTCACACCAGAACCACCCAGGTCCCTTACGGTTGTAAAACCGGTGAGTAAAGTCCGTTCTGCGTACCGTACACTCTCGAAAGCGTGGTCCGCGGGGTTTTGTGTAAATCTATCCAAATACGCGCTCTTGCTGGTTTCACCTTCCAAATGCACATGCATATCCATCCAACCGGGCATTACGGTTTGTGTTTTCAGATCTATCACTTTATCTCCTGCCGCCGGCGTTATATACCCCGGTTTTATCTCAAGGATCTTCTTTCCTTCAATGATCACAGACATTTGCTGACGGGGTTTGTCAGACACACCGTCTATGAGGGTGCCGCAATGCAGGATGGTTTTCTGCGCAAAGGCAGTGCTCATGCATGCAAGGGAAACAAGTAGGAACAGGGTCTTTTTCATAAATGATGAGGTATGATGAAATAAAGAATTTACATTCCTGCAATATGCTTTTTCACTGCTCTCAGATTCACGATATATACCAGCAATAAAATAATGGCGGTGGCCACTACAGCTGTGGTGCCAGGCACCGCGGACACAAACATCTTCTTTTGGGCAAGGAAACCGGAAGCCCACCATTGCAAGCCGGCTACAATGGCCAGGGCCAGCAATCCTATCACAATATACAAAGGCACAAATTGTTTCAGCAGGTATCGTTGCAGCTGGCCGGGTGCCGTACCCAATGTGATCAGTAACCTGATCTCTTTCCGGCAGGATTCTATTACTAACTGGATGAACATGCTGAACACCAGCAGGGCAAAGATCAATAATACCAGTCCGAAGAAACCCACTACACTCACAATGGTCTGTACGATCACGCGGACTGTACTAAAGCGGGTCTTTTCTTTATTCGTAGCATAATTATGATCATCGAGGTATTTGGTGAGGATGGGATCACTGGGGTCTTTGGATTTGATGATCACCCGCGAAGGCGCTTTGGTGACACCGGTTCCGAAAGTACTGTTGCCCCATTCCATTAAAGACATAGGTACGAGTACGGTGGAAATACGATCTGAAAAACCAACGATCCTTGCGGCAAAACGCCCTGAGCGTAAGCCCTGGCTGATCACGATCTCGGGAGATAATGTTTTGATGGTTTCCTCCGAGAACTGTGGCATGCCGTTCCCCATGGCAAATCCAAAGTTGAACATGTCTAAAAAACTGCTGGGTACGATCAGGGGGATCTCCTGCTGGCCTTCTGTCCATTTCCAGTCTGCGGTTTTTACATCGATGAAACTATCTGGTACGGCTTCAAAGAAGAGTTCTGAAGTGATACCGAGTTTATCCATTTCCAGCTTTACGTTAAAATCCGCAGCGGTGATCATGCCGAAGCCGTTCACGAAAGGTTGTGCCTGGAGGTCTTTAATTTCTGTGGGCGTGAAGGTGCTCATTTCCGGTTTGCCCATCATATCATTCGTGATCCTTTTGTTGATCACGAGAAAGTCCGCCGTTTCGTTCTCGTTCTTATCGCTGTGTAATAGTTCGTTAAAGTTCTGGTGTACCTGCAGGGCCACGAGTATCAGCAGCATGGCTATTCCGAGGCCAATAGCGGCCATCCAGAAACGTCCTTTTCCTACGCCGGTACGGATGATCTTTTTGAGTATCTGATAAAACTGCATGTTATAAATGATAGGTCACGTGATAGTCGAAATGTTGGTCATGATCCAGGTCTGTGAGAACGAAGCCGGCTTTGCGTGCGGTGCATTCTTCTGCGATCAGTTTGGCTGCTTTGCTTGCATTGGCTTCATCCAGGTGGCTGAAGGGTTCGTCCATCATCAGCCATTCGAAAGGTTGCATCAGCGCCCTTATAATAGCGATCCGCTGTCTTTCTCCATAGGACAATGTTGCACCACTCTGGTTCAGCACATGGCTTACCCCGAGGCGGTCTGCCATTTCCTTTATTTTCTCAGCCGGGTAATAGGGTTCCGGCAGCATCACTCTTTTCAGTTCTATATTTTCCAGTGCGGTCAGCTGGTCGAACAGGCGAAGGTCCTGGAAGATGACGCTGATCTGTTGCTGGCGCATCACGGCCAGCTGGTCTTTGGCATAAGAGGGCCAGGGTTTGTCGTTGATGCGGATGGTGCCGGTATAGTCATACCGGATATTATAGAGATAATGTACCAGCGTGGTTTTGCCGGTACCGGAGGGCGCCTTGATCTTGATGAATTGTGCGGGCGAAAAAGTAATGTCGCGGTTCCAGATGTCCGACTGCTGCTGCAATACTTTATCGCGCAGCGGAACGGGCACAACCGCAGATAACTGGATCTGCATGTCCTTTCTGTTTGAAAGATATAAATATAACGATAAATAAAAAGCTGCCCCGTTATGGAGCAGCTTTTTAAGGAAGGATAATGTTATCCGTTAATTAGTTTGTTGGTGCTGCAACCGGAGCTGCAGTTGTATCAACTGCCATCACCGTTGAATCAGTTACCATGGTATCGTTACCCCATGCCGCTGCCTGCTCTTTCTTATGTGCGCTATAGTAAGCGAACATTTTCTTAGAGAAGTTAACGATCTGTACAAGGGTGTTCTGATTTTCATTTTTGAAATTCAGTTCCAGTGTAGAGCGCTGAGAGCTGCCGTTGTTAGGTTCAGTAGCTACGGTAAAGTCTTTCAGCAGACCTTTCACGTCGTTCAGTACGCTATCCGGTAATTTCATTTCTTCAGCAGGAATGTTATTTACCAGTTTCTCTACGCTCAGGTACATGCTCATTACATTGCCTTTTGCTTTGCTGAGTATGCCTTCGTCCAGTTTCACTTTGGATTTGCCATCTGCATAAGAAGTGAGCAGGCCATTATCAGAAGCCGCCAGGATGCGTTTATCGTTGATAGATACTGCTAATTCGCCGAGGGGCTGGTTAGGTACATATTCATTACCTTGTTTGGTGAACATCTGGCCAACCATTGGTGTGTTCATTACTTTTTCGAAAGCTGCTTTATCGCCTACTTTCATATTGAACACCCATTTAACTTCCGGTTTGGTTACTTTATAAGAGCTATCCCATTCAGAAGCTTTGCTTACTACGCTGAAATCAGAACCTATCACGGCAATTTCACCTGTGAAGGCTTTCAGGAGATCATCTAAAGTAAGACCGGTTTCAGCCAGGCCCATATTTGCAAAACCGTCCATACCCATCAGTTTGATGATATCTCCCAGCATGCGCAGGTCAAAGTTCATCAGGGCAAAACCGAATACATTTTCAGAAGGATAATTTTCCAGTGATGCGATGTTCACTTTCTCCATGGGATATTTTTTCATGATATCCTGCATCTCTTTACCTGCATAAGAAAGGCTGTTCACCGTGATCTTACCGTTCTCGAAATGTACAGCGGCAGTCTGGTAAGAACCCGTTGTGAGTTTCTTGATGTTGGTAGTAACCAGTGCAGCTACGCCAGCAGGAGTACCCGGATTGAAAGCATAGATCTGCTCGCTGCTCATCCAGAAGGATACATCACCTTTTTCTTTCTGTACTGCTTTGAAAGATTCGATGGTACCTACAGACTCATCTGCTTTCAGATGGAAGAGGCCATTCAATACTTCTACCCAGCCTTTTTCATCTGCTGAAGGGCCTGAAGGAGTTTGTGTTCCCACGTCTCCGGTGAAGTCGTATTTATTACCCTGGTTGATGCTGAAGATGCCGATAACGGTTTCTTTGTTGAAACCGATCATGCCTTCTCCATCAATGATGTATTTAAAGTCCGTACCGGATTTAATTTCTTTCTTAGATTTCTCTTTCATGAAAGTTTCAAACTTGCCGGCATCGTCCAGTTTAGCAACAGCAGTAGCATAGCTTTTGCCTTTTTCACCTGGGATCAGTGCGATAGATACATCGCCTTTCAGATCAACGCCGGAGTTTTGTGCTTCTTTCAAAGCTTTTGTCATTTCGTTGGTGCTATCCTGGCCTTGTACGGCTTCGAATATTTTATCAACGGAAAGACCTTCTGTGATCAGCTTTTCCTGGATCTGTTTAGAATTGATGGTAAAAACCAGTGCTGCCGTTTTAGGTATGTGTTTACCTCCTTCGGGAGCTTTGGAACAGGCGGTTAACAACAACACCGCTGCACCTGAAATCATGAGGAGTGCCCTTGTAGTCGTTCTTTTCATAAAGAGAAAGATGTTAAATGGATTTGAAAATTACCGTTAAAAATACAACGTTTTTTGCTAATACGTTTAAAATTATTACGAAATTGGGACTGGTAGCAGGAATCAACAATTTGTCTACCTTTGTAAATATTCTGATTATTAACCATTTACTGAAAGACCGACAAACTATGTATCTGATCCTGGTTCAATACATCCGCCCTTTAGCGGCCATAGACCACTATATTGAGGCGCATAATGCTTTCCTGGAAAAACAGTACAGAGAAGGCAGGTTCATCCTTTCGGGCGGGCGGAAACCTCGTACGGGAGGTATTATTCTCTGTAAGGCCAGCAGTCGCCGTGAGGTGGAGGCTATCCTGGCAGAAGATCCATTTGACAAGTTTCAACTGGCTGTTTACGATATCATAGAGTTTGAGCCTAATACCTATGCTGAATTAGCCAATCTGAATTCCTGAGCATTCACCCCCTTTCCTGCGTTCTTTTCCGCTCCCCTTCTGCCTGACCGCAATTTACATTGCCGGAGTAAAATTTAATTGTAAACTTATCTTGAAAAAGCTTCCTATTTAGGAATAAAGTTTGTACTTTCAATTACCGCCTATCCGTAATAAAGACCAATACCCTGTTTTATTAACCATTTAAACCCGAGCACGTTTACAAAGAAAACCTAACACACGTTGATGAAAAGTAGCCATTTCTAATTACCGCATCTAAATCGAAGTCAGAGACATGTTGACCAGGGCGTAACCCGTTCTTTCACAATTTAAATTCAAACCCGAATGAAGAAAAAGTCCGTACAAGCTGCGGTGTAAAACTGCGCGTTTCGCCATGCTAAATCGATTTTGTTAACCAGGAGGAACCCGATTTTCCATCCTAAACTAAAACATGTATGTACTTCCACGTAAACAGCTGTGCCCGAAGGCACATAGCCGTATGGCTACTCCTATTCCTCAGCTCAACCGCCTGGGCCCAATCTGTAACTGTTACCGGCAAAGTGAGCGGTAGTCTTGATAAAACGCCACTCCCGGGCGTTACGGTTGTTATCAAGGGAACCAACCAGGGCACGGTCACTGACCCTACCGGAGTTTATAAGATCACCGCTCCCACCGGCAGCACCCTGCTTTTTACTTTTGTGGGTTTCACTCCCAGGGAAGTTAAAGTAGGCAGTGTTTTGCAACTCAATGTAGAACTGGATGAAAATGCCGGAACACTCAATGAAGTAGTGGTCACCGGTTATGGCAGTCAATCTAAAAAAGATATCACCGGCGCCGTGGCCACTGTTAATGTAAAACAACTGCTCTCTGCTCCTGCCACCAATGTGGGCCAGGCTTTGCAGGGAAGGGTGGCAGGTGTTACGGTTGGCAATGAAAATGCACCGGGAGGGAATGTAATGGTGCGGATCCGCGGATTCGGAACTATCAATGATAATTCGCCGCTTTATGTAATAGATGGTGTTCCCACCAAAGGCAATCTGAACACGCTCAACCTGAATGACATTGAAACCATGCAGGTATTGAAAGATGCCTCCTCATCTTCGATCTATGGCTCGCGCGCAGGAAATGGGGTGGTGATCATCACTACCAAAAAAGGAAAGATCGGAAGGCCTAAGCTGACTTACGATATGTATTACGGCACTCAAAGGCCGGGTAAGTTCCTCGATCTGCTGAACACTACGGAATATGCCAACCTGCTTTGGGAAGCCCGCATCAATGCAGGGAATGTAGATCCTGTTACGGGATTTCCTAAACACGCACAATTTGGCAGCGGCACCAATCCTGTTACACCGGATTATATTTTCCCGGATGGGGCTTCTGCCAGCGATCCACGTGTAAATCCTGCCAATTATAGTACGGATATAGATGGCGCTGATTTCAAAAAAACCAGGTGGCTCATCACACCAGCTAATAAAGCAGGCACGGATTGGATGGATGAGATCTTTGATCCGGCACCCATTCAATCTCACCAGGTGGGCGTTTCCGGGGGAAACGAAAATGGCCGTTATGCCATGAGCCTGGGTTATTACAACCAGAAAGGGATCATGATCTACACGGGCTTTAAACGTTATTCTTTGCGTGCCAATACGGAATTCAATGTCAATAAGCGGATCCGTGCGGGAGAAAACTTACAGGTTTCTTACAGTGAAAGGATTGGGCAGCCGGCGGGTAATCAGAATGAAGGGAATCCTATTTCCTTTGCTTACCGCATGCAGCCTATTATTCCTGTGTATGATATCATGGGCAATTTTGCAGGCACAAAAGGAGGTGACCTGGATAATGCCAAAAACCCTGTGGCCGCATTGTACAGGAATAAAGACAATGTTGGGAAAGAGGTCCGGCTGTTTGGTAATGCTTACCTGGAAGCGGATATCTTACCTAACCTTACCGCACGTACGAGTATTGGAATAGACTACAGCAATTTCAATATCCGCACATATACCATCCGGGATATTGAATCTTCTGAGTCTGCCTCCAACAGTAACCTCAGTACCAATAACAATTATGAAGCTACCTGGACCTGGTACAATACACTTACGTATAAACTCCAGCTGGGTTCTCTGCATCGTTTCAACCTGATCGTGGGAACTGAATCCATTGGTAATTATGCGGAAGCATTTGCGGCCGGCCGCGCAGGATTCTTTGTGGACGACCTGGATAACCGTTACCTGGATGCCGGGAACGGAGGAACTTCCACCAATAGCGGCAACGCTTCCAACTGGCGGCTGGCTTCCGAATTCGGCAAGCTGAACTATGTATTTGATGATAAATACCTGCTGGACCTTACCCTGCGCCGTGACCGTTCTTCCCGTTTTTCGGAGCAGTTCAGGGTGGCTTATTTTCCTGCTGCCAGTATCGGATGGAGGTTATCAGAAGAAGGTTTCATGAAGGGCGTTTCCTTTGTGAACGATCTGAAATTAAGAGCAGCATATGGGCAAACAGGTAACCAGGAGATCGGTAACTATAACGCGTATACGTTCTTCGGCACTAATCCTACCACTTCTTTTTATGACCTGAACGGTTCCCGTACTTCTGCTTTGCAGGGATATGATCTTACCCAATTCGGGAACCTTCGCGCGAAGTGGGAAACCACCAGCTCACTGGACTTCGGCTTAGATGCCAGTATGATGAAAGGCAGACTGGGCTTTAATTTCGACTGGTTCCGCCGTAAAACATCTGATATGTTATTCCCTGTTGAATTACAGTTCACACAAGGTATTGCCACTAATCCGTTCCGGAACATTGGCACCATGGTGAACCAGGGCATTGAACTCGGCATCAATTATATCAATGCAACCGCAGGAGGAGATTTCACGTATGATATTGGCGTGAATTTCTCGAGCTACCGTAATAATGTTGAAGTAACAGACGGCAATCCCAAGACGCGTTACTTTGGCTTCACGACCCGCCTTCCATCCATGACAGTTACCCAGGCCGGCTACCCCATTTCTTCTTTTTTTGGTTACGTGATCGATGGCATCTTTCAAACAGATGCCGATGGCGCTAAACATGCTGCCCAGTTTGGCGGCGGCGCCAATAATAAAGCCGGCCAGTTTATTTTCCGGGACCTGGATTCCAATAATGTGATCAATGCGGATGACCGTACGATCATTGGGAGTCCGCATCCTGATTTCAGCTATGGTATTAATGTACAGCTGGGTTATAAGAATTTCGGACTAACGCTTTTTGCACAAGGCGTGAAGGGTAATAAGATCTTCAACTACGTGCGCTACTGGACGGACTTTCCAACGTTTGCCGGAAACCGCAGCCGCCGTATGCTGGAAGATTCCTGGAGGCCGGGTAAAACAGATGCGTTGCTTCCCCAGTTGCGTTCCAACGATGTGATCAGCAGCAACCCTTCTACCTATTACCTGGAAAATGGTTCTTACCTGCGGATGAAGAATGTGCAGCTTTCTTATAAACTCCCTGCCAGCCTGCTTAAAAGGGTGGGCATTGAGCAGCTGCAGGTTTATTTGCAGGCGCAGAACCTTTTCACGATCACGAAATACACGGGGCTTGATCCTGAGATCAACCTGCGTGCTTATGGTGCCAATAACGACCGGCACATGGGGGTGGATGAAGGAGCTTATCCTACTTCCAAAGTATACCTGATCGGTGCAAATCTTACTTTCTAATCTTCAAACTTACTGTTATGCACATACGTAAAATAGTTGTGGCGATGATGCTGTTGCTGATAGCTGTTTCCTGCGGGGATGGCTTCCTGGATGTAAAACCGAAAGGGGTGTTACTTCCGGAACAGCTCAATAACCGGAAAGGTGTGAATGCCTTGCTCATTGCGGCTTATTCATTGGTGGATGGTGTTGGATCCGGGGGTACTTCCTGGCATGGTTCTGCTGATAACTGGATCTATGGCAGCGTGGCTTCTGATGATGCTTACAAAGGATCTACCTCTGGTGACCAGCCGGAAATTTC
Source organism: Chitinophaga sp. SYP-B3965 (assembly GCF_009647655.1). GTDB lineage: Bacteria > Bacteroidota > Bacteroidia > Chitinophagales > Chitinophagaceae > Chitinophaga. The sequence goes on from NZ_WJFD01000002.1 coordinate 228,241, forward strand.
TTTTATTGAAACGCGGAAGATCCTGCCGGATAACGGTCATTTTCGGGGGAAATGGCGTGCGGTGTATGATGGCGTAGCCAGGTGTAATGATGTACTGGCGGCGCTTTCAAAAGCTACGGACATTCCTGATACGGAGAAACCACTGATTGCTGCGGAAGCTCGTTTCCTGCGGGGGCACTTTCATTTTGAAGCAAAAAAGATGTTTAATAATGTGCCGTATGTAGATGAGAAATCCTACAACCCGGAAGATCCGAACAGTACAAAGTTGCCTAATACGGAAGACATCTGGCCGAAGATTGCGGAAGACCTGCTCTTTGCTTATCAGCAACTGCCTCCCCGGCAAACGCAAAAAGGGCGTGCTACCAAATGGGCTGCTTCTGCTATGCTGGCAAAGGCTTACCTCTTCCAACGGAAATATGCTGAGGCGAAACCCTTACTGGATGAGATCATAACGGCGGGTGGATATATCCTTACGGAGCGGTATGCAGATAATTTCCGCGCGGCTACGAATAATAATTCCGAATCCATTTTTGAAGTGGAGCATTCTGTGAATGATGGCGCTGGCGCTGGTGAGAATGGGAATAATGGGGCTACGTTGAATTATCCATATGGCGGGCCGACTACCTGTTGCGGATTCTTTCAGCCTTCGCAGAATGTGGTGAATGCTTTTAAGACAGACGCAAATGGGTTGCCTTTGTTAGATAGTTTCAATGATATGGATGTGACGAATGATCAGGGGATTGAGTCTACTTCTCCTTTTACGCCTTATGCAGGGACACTGGATTCACGGCTGGATTGGACGGTTGGGCGGAGAGGCATTCCTTTCCTGGATCATGGGGATCATCCGGGGAAAGCGTATATACGGGATCAGGCTTATGCAGGGCCTTATTCTCCTAAAAAACATCTTTTCTATAAAGCGGATATTGGCAGTGCTACCTTCAACAGCAATCCGCGGCAGAATGCTAACAATTACCGGATGCTGCGTTATTCACATGTTATCCTTTGGCTGGCAGAATGTGAAGTAGAGTTGGGTAGTTTGGAAAGAGCGCGTGAGCTGGTGAATATGATCCGTACGCGGGCATTGAATCCTGTGGGCTTTGTGAAGAAAACGGATGGTAGTAATGCAGCGAATTATAAAGTAGGACTGTATACCACGCCATGGGCGGATCCTGTGGTAGCGAGGAAAGCGGTGCAGTTTGAAGAGCGGCTGGAGTTTGCGATGGAAGGGCATCGGTTCTTTGATCTGGTACGTTGGGGGATTGCGGATGTTGTGTTGAATGCTTATTATGAAAAGGAGAAATTGAAACGGACTTATTTTAATGATGTAGCGTTTGTGAAGGGGAAACATGAGTATTATCCGATACCGGCGCAGGAGATCTTGAATAGCACGAAGGATGGGCAGGTGACGTTGAAGCAGAATCCTAATTACTAGGAGCGTGTTTTTTAGAAGAAAAAATCCAGAACGGCGGCTTTACAAGCCGCCGTTCTTTTATAAAAAAGATCCCACCTCACATTATATGTAAGACAATCGCTTATCTATGTAATTGAAAAGTTCTTCCGGCAGAAGAATTCAGGCCGGGAGTTTCACAGTTAGGGTTCGGTTTTCCAATAAACGGCTCTCTACTCTTTCTCTTTAAACTTCTTTTCTGCGTCCTGTGCTTTGTCGAAGTCCAGGATCACGGAGTTGATACAATAACGCAAACCGGTTGGTGGAGGTCCGTCGTCAAAAACGTGGCCAAGGTGAGCTTTACATCTGCCGCATTGCACTTCGGTACGTGTCATACCGTGTGTGTTATCCGGCGTGTAGATCACACTGGTTTTACTGATAGGCTGGTAAAAACTCGGCCAGCCGCAACCGCTTTCAAACTTGGTGTCTGATACAAAAAGCGGGTTTCCGCAAGCGGCACAATAGTAAGTACCTTTTTCTTTGCTGTTCCAGTATTTACCTGTGAACGCCCACTCTGTTCCTTTTTGTCTCGCGATTTCATAAACGTCTTTGGGTAAGGTTTTTTTCCACTCTTCGTCGGTTAGGTTTACTTTACCAGTATCCGTGCGGGAGTACGCCGGATTCTTTTTTTCTTCCATTGGTTTCGTTTTAGCCCCGTTTTGAGAGTAAGTACAGTGGCTGATGAATAAAGTCAGGCATAAAAATAGCAGATTACTTGTCTTCATGTTAACTATTGATTATGTGTTAACTACGTTTTAACACCAAGAATAATACCAGCGGCATGGTTACTGGTCAGCAGGTCAATATTAAAGTTACGAAATGCCGGGAGGATTGGTTTGCCATGTGAATGTATTTAACAATATTTTTTTTAATCCTACCTTTATGTGAAAAGGCAGGCAAGTGGCGGATATCATCAATTTGTTACCGGATAATATAGCAAACCAGATCGCAGCAGGGGAAGTTATTCAGCGGCCGGCATCGGCAGTGAAAGAATTGCTGGAAAACGCTGTAGACGCCGGTGCAACGGAAATTCAACTCTTTATCAAAGACGCCGGCAAAGAGCTGGTGCAGGTCATAGACAACGGGAGCGGCATGAGTGATACCGATGCCCGTATGTGTTTTGAGCGGCATGCTACTTCCAAGATCCAAACCATCGACGATCTGTTTCATATCCGCACCATGGGCTTCCGGGGTGAGGCACTTGCTTCTATTGCCGCTGTGGCCCAGGTAGAGCTTAAATCCCGCAAACATGCTGATGAACTTGGTACTCTCATAGAGATAGATAACAGTATGGTGAAAAGGCAGGAACCCTGCCAAACTGCTCCCGGCACCAGCATCGCCATGAAAAATCTTTTTTTCAACGTGCCTGCCAGAAGGAACTTCCTCAAAAGCAATGCGGCGGAAATGCGCCATATTGTAGACGAATTCATCCGGGTGGCGCTCGCTTTTCCCCATTTACAGTTTTCTCTCAACACGAACGGACAGGAAATGTTCCACCTGGAAAAGGGGTCTCTCAAGCAAAGAATCGTAAATATCCTGGGGCAAAACTATAATTCCAAATTAGTTACTGTGAAAGAGAGTACCGACTACATGAATGTGTCGGGATTTGTGGGTAAGCCGGATACGGCGAAGAAAACACGGGGTGATCAGTTCTTTTTTGTGAACAACCGGTTCATCAAAAGTGGTTATCTCAACCATGCGGTGATGACGGCTTTTTCTGAAATGATCCCTTCTGAAAACTTCCCGCTGTATGTGCTGTTCATTGATCTGGACCCTGCGCATGTGGATATCAATGTGCATCCTACCAAACAGGAGATCAAGTTTGATGATGAAAGGATCCTTTACGCTTTTGTGCAATCTGCGGTAAAACATGCACTGGCGCAATTCAACGTAACGCCTGCATTGGATTTTGAACTGGACCCGGGCATTCAATCGCTGGATGCATTAACGCAACCTTTTACTGATCAGAAGAAAGTACAATCTGCCAATACATCTATCTACCGCTCTTTCACACAAGCCAACCAGGCGCATATGATCGATCACAGCGGTAGCAGTAACAGCAATCTCCGTAACTGGAAAGACCTGTACGGCCCTGAGGATAAACCGCTGGAAGCCCCTGCGGCTACAGCTTCCCTGATAGATGAACGCTGGCAGGAAGCGGCTACGGATCAGAAAGTACCGGTGCAGGTGCATCAGCAATATATCTTGTCTCAGATAAAATCAGGTTACATCTTAATAGATCAGCGGGCTGCGCATGAACGGATCCTTTACGAACGTTATCAGCGGGCACTTTCTGAAAAACCAATTGCTACGCAGCAAAGTCTTTTCCCGCAAACGCTGGAACTGTTACCGGCAGATGCTATTGTGATTGCAGAGATGCTGCCGGACCTGCAGGCTTTGGGTTATGACCTGGAACCTTTCGGGCTGCACACTTTTGTGGTGCGTGGTACGCCTGCGGATATTCAGACGGGTAATGAACAGGCCAGCATAGAGGGTTTGCTGGAGCAGTTCAAACATTTCAGTCATGAATTAAAACTCAACCGCCGCGAACATCTTGTTCGTTCCATGGCGCGCAACAATGCTATTCCGGTTGGAAAACCGCTGGGCACAAGGGAAATGCAGAATATCATTGATGAATTATTTGCCTGTACCACACCCAATGTTTCTCCGGGCGGCAGGTATACTTTTATTTCCTTCAAGCTAAACGACCTAGAGCGGATGTTTGACAGGGGTGCCTAAAATTTCTGTTACTTCTTTCAGCTGCTGATAGAGCATAGCAAATGCGCTGTAATTTCTTTGGTAAACGGCCAGGTGTTCTGCGCCTGGTTCAAAAACCCTTGCAGCAGCGGCTGGATCAAACTGCCAGGCATCTATTTTTTCCAAAGCATGCCATCCCAGCAAAGCTGCGCCCAGTGCGGAAGCATCTTCATCCTGGTGCAGGATCATGGGTTTCTGGAAAATGTCTGCCAGCAATTGTATCCATAATGGTGAGGCGGTGAAACCTCCGCTTACAGTGATTTCCCTGATGGGTGTTACCACATTTTCCAATGCTTCTCCCACGCTGTACAATCCAAAACAAATTCCTTCTATCAATGCACGTTGAAAATGTGGCGCGCTGTGTTGTTGCTGCATTCCAACAAAAGCTCCGCGGGCATGACTATCCCATACAGGTGCCCGTTCTCCCAGCAAATAAGGTAAACACAACAATCCATCAGACCCGGGAGGTGCTGTGAAGGCGGTTTTCAGGAAGTCGTTGTAATCAGACCAGGGCAGGAAGGATTTAGAGAACCATTGCAATGCGCCGCCGCCATTGTTGGTGGCGCCGCCACAAACGTAATGTTCAGGGGTGAGCACATAAGAGAACAATCTTCCTTTTTCATCTTCTGCAGGTTTGGCCGTCATCATCCTGATGGCGCTGCTGGTACCGATTGTGAGGGCAGCATGGCCAGGTTGTACTGCTCCGCTTCCTAATTGTGCCAGGCAGCCGTCACTGCTGCCGGCCATGATCAGTGTATCTGGCGAAACTCCCAAAGCTCCTGCCATGGCGGCATCCATGCCAATCAGCAAACGGGTGGTTTCTACCGGGATGGGCAAACGTTCGTCAGTAATGCCTGCTGCCTGTAAAGCTTCGGGGCACCAGTCGAGTGTGCGGATATCAAATAATCCTGTTGCCGAGGCAATGGAATAATCTGTGATGAATTCATGGAAACAGCGATGCAGGAATAATTCCTTGATGCCAATAAAACAGGCGGCCTTTTCAAATACCTCGGGCTGGTTTTCCCTGATCCATTGAATTTTGCATAAAGGAGACATGGGATGAATGGGGGTACCTGTTGCCGCGTAGATCCTTTTGCCCGCTGCTGTATTTTTCAGTGCGGCGGCGTACTTTTCGCTGCGGTTATCTGCCCAGGTCATCAGTGGCGTGAGGGGTTGTCCGTTCCCGTCTACTGCCATGAGGCTGTGCATAGCACAACTCAGGGTAATGGCGGCAGGGGCGGAACCCATTTGTGCCACAGTGTGCTGAATAGTGCTGATAATAGCTGCCAGTACCGCTTGCGGGTCTTGCTCGCTAAAGCCAGGTTGTGGATGCAGTGTTGGATATGCCTGCCTGTGTGCAGCAGATATCTGGCCGTTGGGATGTACGGCAACTGCTTTGGCGCTTCCTGTGCCAATGTCAACTCCCAGGATATAAGGTATGTTAGTAGTCATAGAATAGAAGCCGAAAGTAAAAAACACTTTTCATTTCCGCATTTAATTTATAGATTTAAAGCCTTACAGGTCAAATCTTTCATAAAATCCACGTGCAAATGGCTTTTGAGATAAAAAAACAAGCGAAGGTGTATGATGTTTGCATCATTGGCTCCGGAGCCGGTGGCGGCATGGCAGCAAAAATACTGTCCGAAGCAGGTTTAAAGGTAGCGCTTCTGGAAGCGGGACCCAAATACGATCCTGCAGATCCTGCTCAGCAAACCCAATTGAAATGGCCATATGAATCTCCCCGTCGTGGTGCTAATACAACACGGCCTTTCGGAGATTTTGATGCGGCATATGGCGGATGGGAAATTAACGGTGAACCTTACACGCAAAAGAATGGTAGCAAATTCGATTGGTTCCGCTCCCGTATGCTGGGAGGCCGGACTAACCACTGGGGGCGCATCTCCCTGCGTTTTGGACCGAACGATTTTAAACACGCAAGTATTGACGGACATGGTGACGATTGGCCAATTGGTTATGATGATGTGAAACCTTTTTACGACAGGGTGGATAAACTGATCGGTGTGTTTGGCTCCAAAGAAGGGATCCATAATGAACCAGATGGATTTTTCCTTCCTCCTCCCAAACCCCGTTTGCATGAGCTGATGGTGAAAAAGGCGGGCGATAAATTGAATATCCCGGTGATCCATTCCCGGCTGTCTATTTTAACAAGGCCGGTTAATAAAGAACGCGGCAGCTGTTTCTTCTGTAGTCAGTGCAGCCGCGGATGCAGTGTGTATGCGGATTTCTCTTCTTCTACCTGTTTGGTTAAACCGGCTATGAAGATCGGCACGATGGACCTTTACACAGAAGCCATGGCGCGTGAGATCCTTACTGATACCAGTGGTAAAGCAACAGGGGTTTCTTATGTTGACAGAATTACTTTAGAAGAACATCAGATCAGTGCGCGTGTGGTGGTGTTAGCTGCCAGTGCTTGTGAGTCTGCGCGTTTGCTGCTCAATTCAAAATCTCCAGCGCATCCTAATGGCCTGGCCAATTCAAGTGGTGTAGTAGGTAAATATCTGCATGATTCTACCGGTGCATCCAGATCAGCATTCCTTCCTGCATTGATGAACCGCAAGCGGTATAATGAAGATGGTGTGGGTGGTATGCATATGTATGTTCCCTGGTGGCTGGATAATAAAAAGCTTGATTTCGCGCGTGGTTATCATATTGAAATGGGTGGAGGCATGAGCATGCCGGGTTATGGATTTGGTTTTGGGGTGGAGAGTGTGCAGGCTAAAGATCCTTCCCGGGTAGCTAAGACTGCTGGCGGGTACGGGGCTTCGCTGAAAGAAGATTACCGTCGTTTTTATGGCGCTAACATTGGGTTTGCAGGAAGAGGCGAAGCCATTCCGCGGATAGATAACTATTGCGAAATTGATCCTACCGTGGTGGATAAATTTGGTATTCCGGTGTTGCGTTTTAATTATACCTGGAGCGAACATGAGATCAAACAGGCCAAACATATGCAGGATACTTTTGAGCAGCTGTTCCATGAAATGGGGGCTATTCCAAATGGTGTGAAAGCTGGGGCTGATACCATGTACGGGCTGGAGAATCCTGGTCGCATTATTCACGAAGTGGGTACTGTGCGGATGGGGAATGATCCTAAAACTTCTGTGCTCAATAAGTTTAATCAAGCGCATGATGTGAAGAACCTGTTTGTAGTAGATGGTGGTGCATTCGTTTCGCAGGCGGATAAAAATCCTACCTGGACGATCCTTGCATTGTCTATGCGTGCATCTGAATACATTGTAGATGAATTGAAAAAACAAAATCTCTAATTATCATGGATAGAAGAGAATCGTTAAAAGCCTTGATGATCGGCACTTTATCCTCCGGTGTGATCCTGAGTGCCTGTTCGCCTAAACCGAAAGAGGAAGCCAAAGTGGGTGCGGGTGTGTTGAAAGATTATGGCCGGACGCCAGATGAGGTGTTACGGGATAATGATTTGCTCGCTGAGAAATTCTTTACGGATGCGGAGATGAAGAGCATTGTTGTGCTCGTGGATATCATCATTCCGAAAGATGAACATTCCGGTAGTGCAACGGATGCCAAGGTGCCGGACTTTATAGAATTCATTGTAAAAGATCAGCCGAGATATCAAACGCCTATGCGTGGTGGTTTACGTTGGCTGGATGTGCATTCTTTGAAGAAGCATAATAAGTCTTTTACGGAACTGGCGCCTGCTGAGCAAATTGGTGTGGTGGATCAGATTGCGTTTCCTGAGAAAGCGGCACCTGAGTTAAGTCAGGGGGTGGCTTTTTTTAGTACGATACGGAATTTGACGGCTACGGGGTTCTTTACGAGTAAAATGGGATTGGAGGATCTGGGGTATAAGGGAAATCAACCGAATGAGTGGGATGGTGTTCCGGCGGATGTGTTGCAGCAGTATGGGTTGGCGTATGATGAGAAGATGCTGGCGGTTTGTTTGAAGAAGGAAGATCGGGGGAAGGTGATGACCTGGGAGAGTTAGGGGGAATCGAAGAAGAATGGCAGAGAAAAAAGCCGTGTTAGCGACACAAAAATTAAAGAGAAAAATACCTCCAAGCATGGGGTGCCGGTGAAAATTAGCGACACAAAAGCTAAAAAGAAAAATACCTCCAAGCATGGGGTGCCGGTGAAAATTAGCGACACAAAAGCTAAAAAGAAAAATACCTCCAAGCATGGGGTGCCGGTGAAAATTAGCGACACAAAAGCTAAAAAGAAAAATACCCCAGCACGGGGCGCAGGTGAAAATCAGCGACACAAAAATTAAAAAGAAAAATCCCCCCCCGGCAGGGTGCGCAGGTGAAAAATGGAATCTGTTTAATTAACACATATAAAAGAGGGTGTTTCATTTAGTCGAAACACCCTCTTTTCATTTTATGTATTCGCTTTGAAAACCCTGTTCAACCAGCGTAACATAATAAATATGATCCCCGCTGAAAAGATCAGCAGCACAAAGTTTACAAGGAAGTAATTCGCCTTATTCTCATACAGATCCCATGTAGCCGCTAATACCCCGGATAATTTATTCCCCATGGAAGTAGCCAGGAACCAGCCACCCATCATCAGAGAAGTCAATCTCGGCGGACTGAGTTTGGACACCAATGAAAGTCCCATCGGACTTAATAATAATTCTCCTGCGGTGATCACACCATAACATCCAAAGAGCCACCAGAAAGAAGCTTTTTCTGTTCCATTGCCACAGGCTATCACAGCAGCTACCATCATAAAAGTAGATAAGGAAGAGATCACCAGCCCCCATGCAATCTTAGTTGGTGTGGAAGGTTCTTTCTTTCGTCTTCTCAGGAAAGCAAAGAAAGCTACTACCAATGGTGTGAGTATGATCACAAAAAATGGATTCACGGACTGAAAGAGTTCTGTATTGATCAGGCTCAGGCTGCCACCTTCCGGCGGCATTTTTTCCGGTGCTACATTTTTCAGGTATACTGGTCTTCCTAATTCCTTCACCGGTTGGCCAGCCGCATCTTTGATCACACGGAATTCCTGATCGTAGGAAACAACGGTATCCAGTTTATTGGTAACGGTTTGCGAGAGGAGCAATGTTTTAGCGGGTGCTACCAAGGGCGCAGGCATTTCCCTATCTGTATAATATTGTGCCCAAGTGGTGAGGGCGGTGCCATTTTGTTTGAATACGGCCCAGAATAAAATGGAGACGGCGAAGATAGCCAGCAATGCTTTTACGGGTTGTTTATCTGTAGCACCTGCTTTACGAAGCAGATTGGCAAAGAAATATACAATAGGCAAACAAGCGAAAATGAAGGCGTCTGTAGAATCTGTGCCGAAGATATTATTAGGAATGAACCATCCGATAGCCCCAACTACCAGAACAGGAATGAATACCTGTGCAAAAATGCTGTTCAGGCTCATGTCTCCCGGCTGTTCCGGTTTGCGGACATCTGCATGGCGATAATGTTTAAGGCCGATCACAAAAATGATCACGCCCAGGAACATGCCTATACCGGCAGCAATAAATGCAGCGCCCCAGCCAATGGTATTTCTTAGGTAAGCGGCAATGAACGTACAGATAAAAGCGCCGAGGTTGATACCCATGTAGAAGATATTATACCCGGTGTCTTTCAGTTCTTTGTATCGGTCATCATTATATACATTCCCCAGCAGGGTTGAAATATTGGGTTTGAAAAAACCGTTACCTATACAGATGAGGGCAAGGGAGGCATAAAAAACGGTGAGATTGTGTACAGAAAGGCCAATGTAACCGATGCCCATCAGGATCCCTCCCCATATAATAGATTGGATATATCCTATTTTCCGGTCTGCCAGCAGGCCACCCACAAAGGGGGTGAGGTAAACGAAGGCGATGAAAGTTCCGAAGATATCTACGGCTGTTTTGCGATCCATGGCCCAACCGCCGGTTTCAGCATCTGTGAGGTACATCTGTAAAATGGCCAGGAGGAGGTAGAAGCCGAACCTTTCCCACATTTCGGAAAAGAATAAGAACGGCAGTGCGGCCGGATGCTTGCGGTTAGAACTCATTTTAGCAGGTTGTTTTGATGTGGCTAAAAATAACAACAATTCCCCATAGGGGCCAAATTTAATGATGCCTTAACGGGGCGATTTATTAACTTGTATGTCCCGCGGGATGGGCGTTTTCCTGAAGCCCTCTGTAAAAACGATTTAGCAAAGGAACCACCCATAGATTTTATTGGATATTCTAAAGAATTTTCTATTATATTGAACGAAAATTTATCAAATCATGGTTACGGAAAAGAATAACAAAGGAAACCAGATTTCACGTAGATCATTTCTAACGGGCACAGCAACAGCTGCCGCAGGATTCATGATCGTTCCACGTCACGTATTAGGAGGTAAAGGATACACAGCACCAAGCGACAGGTTAAGAGTAGCGGGCATCGGTGTTGGCGGTAAAGGAGAAAGTGATCTCGCTGAGTTCGCAAAAGGACCGGCAGATATCACTGTATTGTGTGACGTACACGACAGCCGCGCGGCAAATTCTGTTAAACGTTTCCCGAAAGCGAAGTTCTATAAGGACTTCCGTGAGATGCTGGACAAAGAACACAAGAACATTGATGCCGTGTCTGTATCCACACCGGATCACAACCACGCTATTCAGGCAATGGCTGCTATGCAGCTGGGCAAGCACGTGTATGTGCAAAAGCCATTAACCCATGATATTTATGAGGCGCGCATGCTCACCCAGGCTGCGAAGAAATATAAAGTAGTGACGCAAATGGGTAACCAGGGTGCTTCCGGAGATGGCGTTCGCCAACTGATGGAATGGTATAATGCCGGCATCATTGGTGATGTGAAAGAAGTATACTGCTGGACTAACCGTCCGGTTTGGCCACAAGGTATTCCCTGGCCTTCACAACCTTCTCCTGTTCCATCAGATCTGGACTGGAACCTCTGGTTAGGTACTGCTCCGCAGAAGGATTATGTAAATAAACTGGTTCCTTTTAACTGGCGTGGCTGGTGGGATTACGGTACAGGTGCTCTTGGAGACATGGGTTGCCATATCGTTGAACCTGCGTTCCGCGTACTGGACCTCGGTTATCCTACTTCTGCTGAAACCAGTGTGGGTAGTGTTTATGTAGATGAGTTCAAACAAGGTTATTTCCCTGATAGCTGTCCTCCTTCTTCTCATTGCATCATGAACTTTGCCGGCAAAAATGGCAAACCGGATGTGAAGTTACATTGGATGGATGGTGGTATTCAACCTGCGCGTCCTGAAGAGCTGGGTCCTAATGAAAAAATGGGCGACGGCGGTAACGGTGTTATCTTCATTGGTACAAAAGGTAAGATGATGTGCGGTACTTATGGTGTGTCTCCTACCCTGTTACCTACTTCCCGTAATAAAGAGGTGAGTGTGGCACAAACCATTGCACGTGTACCGGAAGGGCACTATGTACAATGGGTGAATGCTGCGATTGCTGGTTACGGTAAGAAAGAACTGAGTTCTCCATTTGAGATCGCTGGTCCTTTAACAGAAACTTTGCTGATGGGTAACCTGGCTATCCGTAGCTATGATGTTCGTCGTCCGAAAGCAAATGGTAATGGTTTTGATTTCCCTGGCCGTTACATCAAATTGCTCTGGGATAGCCCGAACATGAAGATCACTAACTTTGATGAAGCGAATCAGTTTGTGAAGAGGACTTATCGTGAAGGTTGGAAACTGGGCGTGTAAGAATTTTATATACGATGGTTGAAAGGGCGTCCCAGTGCGGGATGCCCTTTTTTTATGATCTTTGTACACAAATGTTTTTTGTGTGCGCGTTTTGTTTTTTTTATTTGCGTTGATTGGACGTAAATATGTTTTTTAGGTGTATCGGTACTTTTTCTGAACGATGTTTCCTGCAATATCGTGTACCCATAACCGTATGCTCTCTCCTTTTTCTATATTTCCGAGATCGAATTCCCAGAGGTCTACTTTCTTTATGGCGAAGCCCGTTCTTTTTTCTGTTCCTGCGGCGTTTTCGATTGCCACTTTTACGCTTGTTATGCGGTGTTTTCCTTTTGCTTCTACTTCGATCGTTTGCTCTTTTACGCTCGCTATTACTTCCGGTTTGTGGTAGGCATCCTGGAAGGCTGCGTTGAAAGCCGTTTGGTTTGGCTTGGCGATGGATTTATAGAAGGCCTTTTTAGCCGGGTCTTTAACGGCGGCTTTGGCGAAGTCGTTGGCTCTTTTGAAACGTTCCTGGTTCGCGATCTGGGTAGGGGTTTTGGGTGGGTATTTGCAGGGGCGGTTGCACATCACGGTTTTGCCGTTCCGCTGACGGAAGACGATCTGCTTTGCGAAGGTGCCTGTGGCTCCTTTTGTGATGACGTTATGTTCAGATACTGCCATAGGTACTAAGGTAAGACTTATTTCTTGATTTTCACTTCGAATCTTGAGCCTATGTGGAACGAATATAGGGTATTAGATTGTATAGGGAGGGAACCGGGCGTGTTTCAAGAGTGTGATTCCGAAAGAATCATATTGACTGAATCACTTTCATTTTTTAATTTACATTTGATGTTAATTAAAAATTAATATCTTTGTAATGGTTATTACTTTTGCGGATAAGAAGCTAGAGAAGCTGATCAATGATGATAAAAAGCTGCTACTGGAGTATGGCAAACCTCAGGCGAGGACGATCAAGAAACGCTTGCAACAGTTAAAGTTTGCTGCTACTCTTGAGGAAGTGCGGTATGTGTCGGGAAACTATCATGAACTTACTAATAAAAGGAAAGGGCAATGGGCCTGCGACCTCATACAACCGGACCGGTTGGTTTTCACTCCTCATGAAAAGCCTATTCCTTCCAATGAATATGGACAGTATATCTGGCAGAAAATTACCGGCGTAGAAATAATTGAAGTTATCAACTACCACAAAAAAAAGTGAACATGTTAAAGGAAAATCAATATCATCCTCAGTCTATATTACATCCGGGAGAAACATTGGCAGAGAAGCTGGAGGAAATGGGAATGGGACCCAAGGAGTTTGCACTGCGAACGGGCAAACCGGAAAAAACGATCACTGCCGTACTGAAGGGAGATAGTTCGATTACTGCGGATATGGCTGTTCAGTTTGAAAGTGTGACCAAGATTCCGGCGAACTTCTGGATGAACTACCAAAGGGGGTATGATGAATTCATAGCCAGGAAAAAGCGTCAGAATGCTATAGCGCAGTCTGTTGAATGGGCGAAATCGTTCCCCTTGAATGAGATGATCAAAAAGGGGTGGCTGCCTCCGGGTAATAATGCTCAGGAGAAAACAATAGCCATGCTGGGCTTTTTTGGGTTCTCTCATCATTCTGCCTGGGAAGATTATTACTTTAATCAACAGCTAAAAGTAGCCTTTCGTATCTCACTAGCCAATACCAGGGAACCGTTTGCTATTTCTGCCTGGTTGCGTAAAGGAGAACTTCAAGCAGCCGTGTTACAGGCTAAGGAGTATAAAGAGAAGAAGTTCAAAGAGGCATTGCCCGCTTTAAAGCGCATCATGGCTGAGCACCCGGCGGATTTCTTTCATCAGTTACAGGATATTTGTCTGGAAGCCGGTGTAAAAGTGGTGCATACTCCTACCCTCCCTAAGGCTCCGATATGTGGCAGTACCCGGTGGTTGAATGATACCCCACTTATTCAATTAACGGGGAGATATAATCGGAATGATAGTTTCTGGTTTACTTTTTTTCATGAAGCGGGGCATATCCTGTTGCATGGTAAAAAGGATATTTTTCTTGAGAAAGTGGAATATTCTGATAAAGATCTCAAGAAGGAAAAAGAGGCGGATGAATTTGCGGTGAAATGGACATTAACGGAGGAGGAAGAAGCGACTATACTGGCGGCTGTGCCACTTGATGAACAGAAGGTAAGAAGCTTTGCTGCGCAGTTCAATACGCATCCGGCAATCATAATTGGCAGATTGCAACATAAGCAGTTAGTGCCGTATTCATTGGGGAGGGAATACTTTGAGCCTGTGGTGTTTGAATAATTTGATGATCATCGGAATATCTATTGAAGGATAGAATTGGTTTAAAACAAATGATGGTAATTGACCAATAGTGAAGCAATTGCTGAAGAGTGCGACGCAACGGGGGATTGATTGAAAAACAAATGCCGGGTACCTAAAAACTACCCGTTTAAATAAAAAGGAGATAGCCGATGGTGACTATCTCCTTTTCTGTTTTAATATTCTAATACAAAGAATCCACTTTGTTTTATGCCCTGATAGATGAGGACATAGTAGTGTACTCCTTTCGTTAGTTTGTTGCCCTTATTATCGAGACCTCTGAAAACATTGCCGGTGTTGTTGTAACCTCTCGCTTCGAACACGATCTTACCGTTAGCGTTGGAGATGTAGAGCTGGTTATCCGGGTATTGGCGGATGCCTTCTATCATCAGGAAGTCGTTGATGCCATCTCCGTTTGGCGTTACGGCATCATTCACTTTTATGTAACCGATGATGCCGGTTACTTCCAGGCTCTGCTCTACTGCGATAGCTGCTAAGTAATTATTATTACCTGGCTGCGTGGCGGTAACTTTTGTGATGCCGGCTTTCAGGGCTGAGATCAGGTTGCCGTTTATTGTTGCAATGGTGGTATTTTCTATCACATAAGTGATAGGCAGGCCGGAACTTGCTGTGGCACCAGGATCAAAAGGTGGCTCTCCTGCCGTGCGTTGGATCATTGTACCGAAGCTGATGGTTTGTGCGGCTTTGGCTATTACGAGTTGCTGCGGTATTGCTGTGGCAGCGTTGTAATTTCCATCTCCTGGCTGGGTTGCCGTGATCGTTACAGTGCCTGCTCCAACGATGTGGATGTTGCCGTTTACGATGGTGGCTACATTTGGATCAGAACTGGTGTAGATGATACCCAGGCCGGATGTTACCGTTGCACCGGCAGCGAAATCTGCATCGCCGTATGTTTTTGCGGGTAAGGTCGCGAAGGTGATTGTTTGTGCTGCTTTCTGAATGGTGAGGATACCGTTTACATAAGTGAATGTGTAATTGGCCGCAGCTGCACCTGATGCGGTGATCGGATGTGTGCCGCCGGTTGTTCCTGTAGCATTTATGCTTATTGGTGTTGTGAATACAGCTTCTGTTTCTCCAAACACGAATCCTGTTATTGTGTACGTGAATACTGGGTTTGGTTGGCCGTATACTTTTGTTTTATCGTCCGCGGTAACGGTGAGCGTTTTCTTGTTTACCGTGAGCGTTACGCTTACATCTGCTGCTGCGTTGTAATTAGCATTGCCTGCCTGGTGTGCTGTGATCGTTGCTGTGCCTGCTCCTGTGATGTGGATGTTGTTGCCGACGATCGTGGCTACACCTGTGCTGGTATAAGTAATAGGCAAGCCGCTGCTGATAGTTGCGCCGGGGGCGAAGTCTGCATCGCCGTAAGTTTTTTGCAGGGCGTTGAAGATGATGGCCGCCGTGGCTTTCTGAATGGTGAGTGTACCTGGCTGGTAGACGAAACTATAATTAGCAGCGGCAGCGCCTGTTGCTGTAATATTATAAACACCTACTGCCGTGCCGGCATTTGTTGTAATAGTTACCGGGGTGGTGAATGCAGCTTCTGTATCCGGACTTACCAATCCTGTTATCGTGTACGTAAGCGTTGGTAACGCCTCTCCGTAGTTGATGGTTTTATCATTTGCCGTTACGGTGAGTTGTTTTTTATTCACCGTGAGCGTTACACTTACATCTGTGGCAGGATTGTAATTACCATTTCCCACCTGGTGTGCGGTGATGGTAGCTGTGCCGGCTCCGGTAATATGGATGTTGCCGTTTACGATGGTGGCTACACCTGTGCTGGTATAAGTTATCGGCAAACTGCTGCTTATTGTAGCGCCGGGAGCGAAATCTGCATCACCATATGTTTTTGTTGGTAATGTAGTGAAGGTGATCTGCGCGGTGGCTTTTCCAATGGTAAGCGTGCCATTTACATAATTGAATGTGTAGTTAGCTGCTGCTGCACCTGATGGTATGATGGGATAAGTGCCCACATTTGTGCCGGTTGCGCTGATGCTTACCGGTGCTGTGAATGTCGCTTCTGTATCCGGGTTTACGAATCCTGTTATCGTATAAGTGAGTACCGGGGTGGGATCTCCGTAGGTTTGAGTTTTATCCGCAGCGGTAACGGTTAACTGTTTTTTATTCACCGTGAGCGTTACGGGTACATCTGTGGCTACGTTGTAATTTGTATTCCCTGCCTGCTGTGCGGTGATCGTTGTTGTACCAGCTCCTACTATATGAATATTACCGCCTGCAATAGTAGCGACATTGGTGTTGCTGCTTATATATGTAATAGGCAATCCGCTGGCGATCGTAGCGCCGGGAGAAAAGTCTGCATCACCGTATGTTTTTACTGGTAATGTAGTGAAGCTGATCTGCACGGTGGCTTTTCCGATCGTGAGTATGCCGGGTATATAATTGAATAGATAGTTGGCTGCTACTGCGCCTGATGCGGTGATCGGGTATGTGCCTACGTTGGTGCCGGTTGCTGTGATGCTTACTGGCGTAGTGAATACGGCTTGCGTTTCTGTCCCCGCGAATCCTGTTATGATGTAAGTTAACGTTGGCAGCGCTTCTCCATAATTGATGGTTTTATTCTCCGCTGTTACGGTGAGTTGTTTTTTATTCACCGTTAATGTTACGGGTACATCTGTGGCAGCATTGTAATTACCATTTCCGGCCTGGTGTGCGGTGATCGTTGCACTTCCTGCTCCCGTAATATGGATATTACCATTTACGATGGTGGCTACGCTGCTGTTATCGCTTGTATAAGTAATGGGCAAGCCGCTGCTGATTGTAGCACCGGGAGCGAAATCTGCGTCGCCGTATGTTTTTACGGGCAATGCAGTGAAGGTGATGTTTGCTGTGGCTTTCACAATAGTGAGTATGCCAGCTACATAATTAAATGTGTAGTTGGCTGCTACCCCGCCAGATACCGTGATCGGATAAGTGCCCACATTGGTGCCGGATGCGCTAACGCTTACCGGTGTCGTGAACGTGGCTTCTGTATCCGGATTTATGAACCCTGTTATGATGTAAGTGAGGGTTGGTAATGCATCACCGAAGCTGATGGTTTGGTTACTGGCCGTTACGGTCAGTTGTTTTTTATTCACCGTGAGCGTTACGGGTACATCTGTGGCTGGGTTGTAATTACCGTTCCCTGCCTGCTGTGCAGTGATCGTTGTTGAGCCAGCTCCAACGATATGAATATTACCGCCTACAATAGTAGCGACATTCGTGTTGCTGCTTATATAGGTGATCGGTAAGCCATTAGGGATCGTAGCTCCGGGAGCAAAGTCTGCATCGCCGTATGTTTTTACGGGCAGGCCGCTGAAGCTGATCTGCGCTGTGGCTTTTCCAATGGTGAGTATGCCCGGTTGATAAACGAAATCGTAGTTAGCTGCTGCTGCACCTGATGCTGTTATCGGATATGTGCCCACGTTTGTGCCGGTAGCGGAAACGCTTACCGGTGTTGTGAGTACTGCTTCTGTTTCACCGGGGATGAAACCAGTTATTGTATGCGTGAATGTTGGCAGCGGGTCTCCGAAATTGATGCTCTTATCTTCCGCTATTACAGTCAGTTGTTTTTTGTTGACAGTTAATGTTAGTGGCGCATCGGGGGATGGGTTGTAATTAGCATCTCCCACCTGATGTGCAGTGATCGTTGCGGTACCGGCTCCCACGATGTGGATGTTTCCGCCAACGATCGTGGCTACGCTGCTGTTATCACTTGTATAAGTGATAGGTAATCCGTTGCTGATCGTAGCACCGGGAGCGAAATCTGCATCGCCGTATGTTTTTGCCGGCAGCGATGCAAAGGAAATATTAATGGTGGCTTTTTGAATGGTGAGCGTTGCCGGCACAAAGAGGATATCGTAATTATCCGCAGTGGCTCCGCTAAGCGTAATGGTATAAACACCTATAGCAGTGGTGGCGTCTGTTGTGGCGATCACAGGGGTGAGCAATGCGTTTTCATTTTCGCCGGGAGCGAAACCTGTTGACGTATACGTGAGCGTTGGCAATGGCTGGCCATAGTCGACCGTTTTATTCTCTGCGGTGAACGTGAGCGTTCTTTTACCAATGGTCAGTGTTTGGTCTACATCGGTGGCGATTTCGTAGTTATTGTTAGTTCCGTCCTGTGAGGCGGTGATGGTAACTGAGCCTATTCCTACAATGTAAACAAGGCCATTGTCGATATAGGCTATCAGTGGATCAGAACTTGTATATGTTACAGGTAAACCATTGCTCACAGTGGCACCGGGACTGAACGCGTTATCACCATATATTTTTGCGGGTATCGCATTAAAGGTGATGCTTGCAGCTGCAGGCAGGATCGTGAAGGAACCTGGCACATAGCTGAAATCATAATTAGCGGCTGCTGCTCCTGAAACGTTGATATTATATTGACCAGCGTCTGTGGCAACATCTCTTGTGATGCTTACGGGCGTGGTGAATACGGCTTCTGTTTCCGGGTTTACGAATCCTGTTATGCTGTAAGAGAGTGCTCCTGGCAGTGGTGCAGCGTCTCCGTAAGTAATGGTGATATCATCTGCTGTTACGGTGAGTGTTTTTTTGCTGACGGTGATGGTGACGATCACATCTGGTGCGGGGAAGTAAGAAGCATTTCCTACTTGTGAAACGGTGATGTTAGCCGTTCCTGCTCCAACAACATGAATCTTTCCGGCAACGACGTCAGCCACACTGGCATTGTCACTGCTGAAAGAAAGCGGTAAAGATGAAGAGGCGGAACCTGCTGGCGTGAAGTCCGCATCTCCGTATGTTGCGGTAAAGTTTGAGATCGTAATGGTTTGTGCGGTTCTTACTATAATCTGGAAATTTTGCTCAGGAGCAAAAGGAGATCCGGCAAATGCACCATCCACAGCCTGTACACTCCAGTAATATGTTTTATTGGACTGAAGTCCTTTAATAGTAGTGGTGTTCAATGATCCGGTGTTACCGATCTTCACTACTTTTCTGAAACCGGTGAGGATATCAGACATGGCCGGCTTTAGGTTTCCCTGGCCGGCAACATCACTGATGTATACATTATAGTTGAGTCCGTTCTGCGGAGTTTGTGTATCTGTGGTTTTGTCCCAGGAGAGGATCATGCTTACGCCATCCACATGGGGGATTGAATTTAAATTGGTTGGTGCAGTTGGGATGGTGTTTGCTGCCGGCGGAGCATCGTTCCTGTAAATATTGGTGATGAGTGCTGTGCCGTTGTATCCTGAAGTTATGATATCGAGGTCGTTGTCATTATCGTAATCTGCCCATGCGGCGGTAGAATTAGATACGCCGGTTAAAGTATGGCTGTTTACAAAAACTGCGGCTCCGTCATTGCGGTATACCTGGCTGATGCGGGTGCTGGAGAGTAACTCACCTGTGAATAAAAGATCCAGATCTCCATCGTTGTCGCAATCACCCCAGGCTACGGAACCGTTTATAATAGCAGGTAAGGAATTGACGATATCTTCAAACGTTCCATCTCCTTTATTGTGATACAGTTTAGTAATATAGAAAAAAGTATTATCCCGGCCTGTTAATATAACATCCAGGAAACCATCATTATCATAATCGCCCCAGGCTACGGAACCGTTTTCAACACCGAGTATTGTTACACCAACGTTTGCTGCTGCAAATGTTCCGTTCCCTCCATTACTGTAGATATAACTGACCCGTTGGTTTGCATTATTGAAACCTGCTAATAAGATATCCTGATCACCATCATTATCATAATCGCCCCAGGCTACCGAAGAGTTAGATACGCCATCTAATGATATGCCGCTATTTACAAATTGACCACTCCCTGTATTAGTATAGATCCGACTGATCTTTGTTGAGCCGTTTAATCCTGTCAATAAAAAATCCAGGTCTCCATCGTTATCATAATCTGCCCAGGCTACGGAACCACTTTCCACACCAGGGAGTACAACACCAACACTGACGTCTGTAAATCCGGTCCCACCATCATTACGGTACATATAGGTAAAGCCTGAACCTGTTAATAACAGATCCAGATCTCCATCGTTATCATAATCACCCCAGGCAGAAGCAGCATTTGTAACACTGCCCGGAAGGGTTATACTATTTGTAAATGAAGCGCCCCCATACCTGTAGATCAGACTCTGTTTAGTAGTATTGCCTGTGTTTGATCCTCCTGCTATTAAAAAATCCAGATCACCATCATTATCATAGTCAGCCCAGGTTACGGTACTGAATTGCAGTCCGGGGATAGCAGGAGCCACGCTTCCTGTTACATCCGTAAACGTCTGCGCCTTTATCCCTGTGGTGAAACATAAGCATAAGAAGAATAGTATATTTCGAGTCATAGTTATTGTCTTTTTACTTACCACCATTTAAATGGAAGGGCGATATTATTGATGCGGTAGTTGATGAACACTTCATGGGAACCACCACTAAAGCGACTGATATTCTGACTGTTGCCTACTGAGAAGATGTAACCATATCCCACCTGCAATGTTTTCTGGAAACTATATTGTAATGATGCGTTCATTTCTCCGGTACTGCGATAGGTGGCGCCTACACCCAATGTTTCCTGGATGAATAAAGTGGCGCCTGCATCCAGTGCGCGGCTTTTGTTGAGCACGTTCCAGATCAAAGCGGGTGCAACAGAAAGCTGCTCATTGATGGGTAATAACACGCCGGCTGATAAATAACCGTTGCTTTCTACGGGTACATCTTTATAATCTTTGAGGGGGATCCTTGGCATGGATGCACCAAAGTAAAAACGTTCTCCATGTAACACGAGTCCTGCTCCCACAATGCCTCTCCATTGATTGATCTGTTGCTTTTGCGCCAATGCGGGATCTCCTCCTCCCAGGCCGGTATAGTTGGCTGAGAAGTTATCTGCGCCACCATAGAAACCTAAACTTAAATATTCTGTTTTGCTGAGCTTCACGGTTTTGGAAAGCATCAGGCCTAAGGAGGTATACTTATTAACTGCTACCGATTTATGTTCTGCTACCACACCGATGGACATCCCGGGATCGTTAATGAAAGTGCTGCCGGAAAAGCTAAAGGTAGATGGGGCATCGTTGATACCTGTCCATTGTTTTCTTCCGGCGGCGGTGAAACTGGTGGAGGAATCCATGCTTTGCATCGCGGGATTCGCTAACGCAGCGTTCCGGTTGAAGTTGGGGAAGACGAATGTTTCCTGCGCATTTGCCTGAGTGCCAAGCAAAAGCAGGAGTGCACACTGCCATAGGTATCTTGTCATTACTAGTTGTTTTATCTCTGTGATGTTACAGGTGGAATTGATGGCCCCGTATTTTATGCTGCCTTGCCCTTTTGCGGACACGAAAAACCAGCACAAAGTAAACACTATCTGCGCGATTCTACAATACCCATTATGTGTCAAAATTATCTCATATCAAAAAAGGCGGATAATCGTTTGATTATCCGCCTTTTAGCTAGTATTCGAGGACGAAGAAGCCGCTTAGCTTTTTGCCCTGATATAAGAGGACGTAATAATATACTCCCCTGGTTAGTAAGGTGGTACCGCTTCCGGCGAAACCTCTGAAGGTATTATTCGTGTTATTATACCCTTTGGCCTGGAACACTATTTTGCCTGATGCGTTGGAAATATAGAGCTCGTTATCCGGGAACTGGCGGATGCCTTCTATCAGGAGATAATCATTAATCCCGTCTCCGTTTGGTGTTACGGCGTCTTGAATTTTTATCGTGTTGCCGGTTACGATCTCCAGTTCCTGTGTTATGGCTGCAGCCGGTTCATAATTATTATTACCTGGCTGCGTGGCAGTGACCTTTGTGAAACCGGGTCTTGTAGCTGTGATCCGGTTGGCGGCTAAGGATGCAATGCTGACGTTTTCTATCTGATAAGTAATGGGCAGACCGGAACTTGCTGTGGCACCAGGATCGAAAGCCGGTCCTCCTGTTGTGCGTGTTGCCATTGAGCTGAACGTGATGGTTTGGGTGGCCTTGTTTACTATCAGTTGTTGCGTTGCGGGTGTGGCGGCATTGTAATTATTATTACCGGGCTGCGTTGCCGTGATGGTTGCCGTTCCTGCTCCGGTGATGTGAATGTTGCCGTTGGCTACGTTGTTGTTGCTGCTGGTATAAGTGATGGGTAATCCGCTGCTGGAAGTAGCATTGGGATTGAAGTCGGCATCGCCATAGGTTTTATTTGGCAGCGCGTTGAAGGTAATTGTTTGCGCTGCCTTCTGAATAATGAGTGTGCCGGATTGGTAGATGAAATCATAATTCTCCGCTGCTGCATTTGAAGCTGTGATCGGATAAGTTCCTGCGTTAATGCCTGTGCTGGTGATATAAAGCGGGAAAGTGAATGCGGCTTCTGTGTCTGGATTCACTAACCCTGTGATGGTGTAGGTAAATGCAGGGTTTGGTTCTCCGTAGACCTTTGTTTGATCATTTGCTTTTATGGTGAGGGTTTTCTTACTCACCGTGAGGATTACGCTCACATCTGCTGCTGCTTCGTAATTATTATCCCCTGCCTGTTTTGCAGTGATCATTGCTGTACCTGCTCCTGTAATGTGGATGTTGTTATTGATGATCGTGGCTACGCCGGTACTGGTGTAGGTAATAGATAACCCGTTGCTAATAGAGGCGCCGGGGTTAAAGTCGCCATCCCCATACGTTTTCGTTGGCAGCGTCACGAAGGAGATGGTGGATGGTGCTTTATTGATTGAGAGCACACCATCCGTGTAAATGAACAAATAGTTATTGGCTGTTGCATTTGCCGGTGTGATCGGATACGTTCCTGTATTGCTGGCGTCATTAGCAGGTGTAGTGATAATTACCGGCGTGTTGAATACGGATTCCGTTTCTCCATTTTCAAACCCTGTTATGGTGTAAGTGAGCACCGGGTTTGGTTTTCCGTATGCTTTGGTTTTATCTGCAGCAGTTACGGTGAGTTGTTTTTTATTTACCGTGAGCGTTACGCTTACATCTGTGGCTGCGTTGTAATTACCATTTCCTGCCTGGTGTGCTGTGATGGTAGCTGTACCGGCTCCGGTGATGTGGATGTTACCGTTTACGATGGTGGCTACATTACTGTTGGCGCTTGTATAGGTAATGGGCAATCCATTGGCGATGGTGGCGCCGGGGTTTAAATCTGCATCGCCATATGTGGCTTGTTGTGCATTGAAAATGATACTCGCCGTTGCCTTTTGGATGGTGAGCGTTCCTGCCTGATATACGAAATTATAATTATCGGCGGAAGCGTTGGTGGCAGTGATCGGGTATGTGCCGGCATTTGTTCCTGTTCCGGTGATGTTTACCGGTGTAGTGAATGCTGCTTCTGTATCTCCATTTGTTAACCCGGCTATCGTATAAGTGAATGTTGGTAAAGCATCGCCATAGGTGATGCTTTTATCTTCGGCGGTAACGGTGAGCTGTTTTTTGTTTACGGTGAGCGTTACGGGAACATCTGTGGCTGCATTGTAATTACTGTTACCGGGTTGTTTTGCGGTGATCGTTGTTGTGCCGGCTCCGGTGATGTGGATGTTGTTGTTTATAATAGTGGCTACAGTATTGTCGCTGCTTGTATACGTGATGGGTAATCCGTTGCTGATCGTAGCACCTGGATCAAAATCTGCATCACCATATGTGGCTTGTTGTGCGTTGAAAATGATATTCACCGAAGCTTTTTGAATAGTAAGCGTTGCTCCCTGGTAAGTGAAATCGTAATTGGCGGCAGCGGCATTGGAAGCTGTGATACTAAAAATACCTGCATCGCCCGTGGCATCTGTTGTGATGTTTACCGGTTGGGAGAATACGCTTTCCGTTTCCCCGGTTATGAAACCTGTTACATCATACGTGAGTACAGGCAATGGATCGCCGTAGGTGATGGTTTTGTTTGCTGCGGTTACGGTGAGTTGTTTTTTACTTACGGTAAGCATTACGGGTACATCTGCGGCTGGATCATAGTTGCCATTTCCTACCTGGTGTGCTGTGATGGTAGCTGTCCCTGCTCCGGTAATATGAATGTTGCCGTTTACGATGGTGGCTACCCCTGTGCTCGTATAAGTAATGGGCAATCCATTGGGAATAGTGGCGCCGGCGGCAAAGTCTGCATCTCCGTATGTTTTCACTGGCAATGTAGTGAAGGAGATGTTTGCTGTTGCTTTCTGAATGGTGAGAGTGCCCCGTTGGTAGATGAAATCATAATTAGCAGCGGCGGCACTGGCAGCATCGATGTCATATACACCAACGTTACTGCTGGCGGTAGCGGTTGTGGAAATGCTGATGCCTGTGGTGAACACACTTTCTGTTTCTGTCGGAATGAGGCCGGCGATGGTGTAAGTGAGTGGGGGCAAAGCATCTCCGTAAGTGATTGTTTTATTCTGAGCAGTGACGGTGAGTTGTTTTTTACTTACGGTTAGTGTAACAGGCACATCTGTTGCCGGAAGGTGGTTTTGATCTCCGGGGTATTTTGCTGTGATCGTTGCGGTACCTGCTCCCGTAATGCGAATATTGCTGCCGGTGATAGCAGCTACATTTGCATCTGAAGTGGTATAGTTTGTTTGCTGGCCATTGGTTATTGTGGCCGCAAGGGCAAAGTCTGCATCTCCGTAAGTCTTTACCGGCAGGCTGCTGAAGCTGATCTGTGTGGGTGCTTTTTGAATGGTCAGTGTTCCGGGGAGATAGGTGAAATCGTAATTAGCAGCTACGGCTCCGGTTGCGGTGATATTGTAAGTGCCCGCATCGCTGGTGGCATCTGTGGTAATATTTACCGGTGTGGTAAATACGCTTTGTGTTTCTGGTGTTACTAAACCCGATATGGTGTAAGTCAGCACTGGTAAAGCATCGCCGTAAGTAATGGTTTTGTTTGCTGCGGTTACGGTGAGTTGTTTTTTGCTTACGGTGAGGGTTACCGTTATATCCGGTGCCGCAATATACGCACTACTGCCAACCTGGGATGCTTTGATATTTGCCGTTCCGGTTCCGGTAATATGAATTTTTCCTCCCACGATGGTGGCCACACTCGCATTGTCACTGCTGAATGTTACCGGCAATGATGAACTGGCCGTTGCAGCGGGTGTAATATCTGCATCTCCGTAAGTGGCGGTAATGTTTATAAAGGAAATTGTTTGCGGCGCTTTTGTGGTGAAGGACCGTTCTGTTGCAAATGGTGATCCCGCATGGGCAGCGTCAATGGCTTGTACACTCCAGTAATAGGTTGTACTTAACTCAAGACCTTTGATCGTATCCCTGTTGAGAGACCCGGTGTTTCCTGTAGCTACTACCCTTCTGAAACCATTGCTGGTATTAGACAGGGGGGATTGGCGGGTTACTGCTCCGGGAGTTTGACTGATATAAACATTATAGTTAAGACCGTTCTGAGCTGTCTGCCCATCTGTTGCTTTCTGCCAGGTGAGCACTGCGCTTTTACTGTCTGCAGATAATGTTACCTGCAAACCAGCGGGTGCTGTGGGTTTTGTATTGGGTGTGCCAGTATTATTTTTATAGACCGCGTAGGCATTGGAGGAAGCGGTACCTGTTATCACCAGGTCCAGATCGTTGTCGTTATCATAATCAACCCAGAAAGTCCTTGTTCCTGCTTCTGTGGGCGTGATAGCGGCTGCCTCTTCAAATGTACCATCTCCTTTATTGTGATAGATCTTCGTTGTGAAGGACGTAGACGATGAATTGGCAAATCCCGCCATCAATATATCCAGGTATCCGTCATTGTCATAATCGCCGAAGGATGCAGAACCATTTTTGCCGTTATTCCTTAATGGTGCGAAGGGCAGGGTAGTCTCATAAAGATTACCATCTCCCGCGTTACGAAGTATCTTTGGGTTCGTCCCGACACCGGTAATTAAAAGATCCTGGTCTCCATCATTATCATAATCCCCGGAGGCCGCGGAGGGGCTGGAGGGAATCATCGAAATGCCGGAGGTGGATTGAAATGTTCCGTTTCCATTATTCCAATACATCCTGTGGGCCATTTGTCCGCTACTATTAGTCCCTGTGCTAATGAGGTCCTGATCACCATCATTGTCAAAGTCTTCCCAGATGAGGGTGGCATCGTATGCACCTGTCAGCGGAATCCCACTGTCCTCAAACGTTCCGTCTCCTTTATTACGATAGATCTTGCAGATAGCCGCTCCTCCTCCAGGACTGAGGCTGCCGGTTAATGTAATGTCCTGATCGCCATCATTATCATAATCACACCAGGCCACCGTACCAAGGTAAAGGGTGGGAAGCGGAATGCCGGCATCTTCAAAAGTTCCGTCTCCTTTATTATGATAAACAAAACTTATCCCTCCTGTCAGTAAAATATCAAGGTATCCGTCATTATCATAATCACCCAGGGCAGCGACACCATCCTGCAATGGAGCGTAAACCATGGTCCTGCTATCAAATGTACCATCTCCTTTATTAAGATAGACCTTATTGCCGAATGTATCATGCACCACGAATGCATCCAGGTCCCCATCGTTATCAAGATCACCCCAATGGTAGGTGCCTGGGCCTAATGGCACTGACGCGAACGGTAATTTTTCGAATAATGGTGTTGTAAATTCCTGTTCTGCAGCAAAAGCAGAGCCGGCAAAAGCAGCATCAACAGCCTGTACACTCCAGTAATATTTTTTGCCGGGTGTTAATCCTTTAATGGTATCTCTCCCAAGGCTGCCTGTATTACCGACGGCAGCTATCTTTCTGAATCCATTGGTGGTATTGGACATTGATGATTGGCGGTTTCCCCCGGCTGGCGTTTCACTTACATATACATTATAACTGAGCCCGTTTTGTGGTGTTTGTG
Organism: Chitinophaga sp. SYP-B3965; assembly: GCF_009647655.1. Taxonomy (GTDB): domain Bacteria; phylum Bacteroidota; class Bacteroidia; order Chitinophagales; family Chitinophagaceae; genus Chitinophaga. The sequence continues at coordinate 255,196 of NZ_WJFD01000002.1, forward strand.
CATCGGTGGCTTTTTGCCAGGAGAGCGTTGCGCTTTTACCATTAGGAGACAGCACAACCTGTAACCCTGTTGGGGAAGTTGGTTTTGTATTGGGAGTGATAGCATTATTTCTGTAGATCCTGGTGAGAGGATTTATAGCTCCTCCACCATCATAATACATCCCCGTTTGCAGGATGTCCAGATCTCCGTCATTATCATAATCGCCCCAGGCAACGGAACCTTGATGAAGTCCGTTGAGGGATATACCACTATCTTCAAATGTGCCATCTCCTTTGTTACGATAGATCTTACATGTTCCGGCAGAACCATAAGCGCCCGATATTAAAATGTCAGGATCGCCATCATTGTCATAATCTCCCCACGCGATGGAAAGCTCATAAAGTCCAGGTAATGGGGTATTACTATCTTCAAATGTGCCATCTCCCTTATTATGATAGAGCTTATTGAAATAGGCACCGTTTCCAGTACCTGCTATTATGAAATCAAGGTTCCCATCATTATCATAATCTGCCCAGCCGAGGGAGGAAGCATAAAGAGCGGGAAGAGAGACTCCCCCATCTTCAAACGTACCATCTCCTTTATTACGATATAGCTTGCCTCCGTTTGAAAAATCCGATAATAAGAAATCAAGATCGCCATCATTATCATAATCTGCCCAGCCAACGGAAGAATTACCGCCGGTAAAATTACTAATGAAGGGCAGTGTAACCCCGCTATTTTCAAATGTGCCATTTCCTTTATTACGATAGAGTTTACTGTCATAGCCATAGCCAGTACCCGGGTAGTAAAAGCCCGTCAATAAGATATCCAGATCGCCATCATTATCATAATCGCCCCAGGCAACGGAACCCTGCAACATTGCTGGTAAGGATATGCCGCTATCTTCAAATGTACCATTTCCTTTGTTGCGATAAACCTTACTGACAGCCCCCAGGTTTGAACCGCCCATCAATAAAATATCCAGGTCGCCATCATTATCGTAATCACCCCAGGCTGCGCTGACGTCACTCAAGTTATTCAGGATGATCCCGCTATTTTCAAATGTTCCATCTCCTTTGTTACGCCAGATCTGGGTGGCATAACTATAGCTGGTACCACTAGGATTACCCGTTAATAAGATATCCAGATCACCGTCATTATCATAATCGCCCCAAACAGCAGAAGACTCCCAGATACCTGGTAAAGGAGCCGAGAGCTGATCCACCTCTGTAAATTGTTGTGCCTTAAGGCTGGTAGTACTTATACAGATCAGGAATAAAATAAATCGATTCATATTTTTATCTTTTGGCTTACCACCATTTGAAAATGTTGCTGATCCTATAGCTCACAAATACTTCGTGAGAACCTCCACTAAAGCGGCTGATGTTTTGGCTGTTACCTACGGAGAAAATGTACGCATAGCCCAACTGGAGTTTCTTTTGGAAAGTGTATTGCAGGACTGCATTTACTTCTCCTGTGGTCCGGTAAGTGGCCCCTATACCAGCTGTTTCCTGTATGAATAACATAGCGCCTGCATCCAGTGCCCTGTTTTCATTGACGATGTTCCAGAGTATGGTTGGGCTTATAGAGAAGGTTTCATTTAGTTGTAGTAATATCCCTGCCGAGAGGTAACCGTTTATCTCTTTGTTTTCTCCTTTTAGTGGAATGCGTGGCATGGAGGCGCCGAAGTAGAAATTCTCTCCGTGCAGTAAGAGTCCTGCTCCTGCAATGCCGCGCCATTCATTGATGCGTTGCTTTTGTGCTAATGCGGGATCGCCTCCTCCTAAGCCGGCATAGTTGGCAGAGAAATTATCTGCGCCGCCGTAGAAGCCTAAAGTGAGGTATTCTGTTTGGCTGAGCTTTACTGTTTTAGAGAGCGAGAGCCCTATGGAGCTGTACTTGTTGACAGCTACGGATCTGTGTTCTACGTTTATGCCGGCAGAAAATCCTTTTATAAAAGTACAGCCGGTGAAGCTGAAGGCTTGTGGCGCATCATTAATGCCCGTCCATTGCTTTCTGCCTGAGGCGGTGAAGTTCGTGGAGGAGTCCATGCCTTGCATGGCAGAATTTGCAAGTGTTGCGTTCCTGGAAAAGTTGGGTAAGATGAACGTTTCCTGTGCATTTGCTTGTGTGGCAAGTAGCAGGAGCGCGAGCTTCCATAGGTATCTGGTCATAATGTAGTGGAAAAAAGAATTCCACCCACAAAGTAACGGGGAGTTTTTTCTCTATGCTATACCTATAATACGGTATATATCTTACTGGTAGGTATTAGAAATAATTAGTTATAGGTATTTGTTTTAATGGGAGGTTTTAGTATGGGGTTATTTTTTCGCTGGTTTTTTGCGGGGTTTCTTCGCATCTTTCATTACCTGTTTTGTTTCTCCCTCTAGTTTTCTCTGGATCTTTTTGACGTCTTCTGCCGGAGATAGCTGCTCCGGCTTAACTCCTCTTTCTTCCAGCATTTTCCTGACAGCAAGGTTATTATCTACATGTTCCTGTGAGATCTCTTTTTCGCCGTTAATGTCTTTTTCAATTACATTATGGCTGGTTAATTCTGTAGCGAAATCTTTAGCTTTAATGGTAAGTGTTGGGAGAAAATCTGCTAAGGGCCTGTTCTCTGCTATATTTAGCTTCCTCTTCATATCATTCGTACTGAAGCCTCCAAATAAAGCCTGATCTCCTTTGCTTCTTATAACAGCAAAACCTCGTTCATCTACACCGCGCTCATAAATAATGCCTGATAATTTTTTCTCTGATTTGGATAGTTTCTCCCTCGCTGCTACACGGGCTATATCCATTAAGCGTTGTTCTATTATTTCCTGTTTCCTTGTTTGTACGGCGAAATATGTTTGTGCGAAAGCGATTTCGCTTTTACCGGCATCTCCGTTTTGGGCAACCAGGTAACAGGCATATCTTGAAAGTGCGATGTCTTCGATTTCGCGTTGTGCGCCTTTGGCTAACTCGATCATTTTGCTGATATCGGCAAAATGATCAGAAACCTTTCCCCCAGCGGTTTCGCATGCTATTTTGGCTTTGTCAATAACTTTTATAAAGTTCCTCCACGTGGCATATCCGAGTATTTCTTGTAACTCTCTGGCACTCCAGCACTCAATCCCTTTATATTCATAACAGGCTTGCTCAAATTGTTCAAAAAGTTGGTGTATTTGCTCTTTTTTCATCGCAAAAAATTAATGATTATAGAATAGTCAAGATAAAAAGGAGCGCAGTTGTATAAATGTACTGAAAAAATAAATCGGTCATAAAAACACTTCATTACTTTAGTCAATCCGCTCATTTTCCCGATATCGGGAAAATGAGCGAAAACTAATCTGGCAGCGGTTATACATAAAAAGGGTGTTCTCAACGAACACCCTTTTTCCTATTTAAACAACTCTTTAAAATCATGCTTAAATTCCTGCCACTCATCATCCGCTTTCTTCATCGATTTATCAATTCCTTTCTTTGTATCCTCCCAGGCCTCTGCAGTACTGTTCTTCACATCTTCCATCGTTTTGCTCAGATCATCTCTTGCTTCTTCTAATTTCTTACGCGCACGCTCACTCTTTTTGCTGCCGTCTTTTTTCAACTCTTCTATTTTCGCATCCAGCTCATCTCTTCTTTCCTTCAACTTTGCTTGTGCTATTTCTTTTTGTTCTTTCAGGTAAGCGCCCACTGTATCTGCTTTCATCGCTGCGCCTTCTTTTATTTCTTCTACTCCCTCTTTCATTTTATCTGCTGCGGAATCTGTGGTGGTTTGTGAACTATTGGTATTACTCTGGCAGGCCATGAATGTAAAAGCGGCTGCCGCTATTAGAAAATACTTTTGCATAAACTAGATATTATTTGGGTGATGAAATTATTGCTGCATAACGGTGAACGTTGCCAGGATAGAATCTCCACTTTGCAAACGCAGGAGATCTTTATCGATCGTATACTTATTGGTGGCTGCCATCGCTTTCCCCAATGTATTTTCCACATCTAAAGAAGGACAAGCCATTTGTGTAGAGATCACATCGGTGATCTGCAGATCGCCATTGGCTGTTGCCAGGTATTTACCACCGAAACCGTTGCAACCCAGGAATCCCTGAATTTGGGAAGAGGTGTCTACAAAAGAAATGTAGATGTCCTTTTCACTCTGCGGGATCGTAATGGGATTGGCGGGAAATTCCTTCAGCTTCCAGCGGGTGCCTTCCAGTTTCCAGGAAGGAGATGCTGTTGTCACTACTGCGGAAGTATCTCCGCCCGTCGTGTTTTTGCTGGTGCCCTGGCAGGCAAAAACCAACATGGATATAGCGGCTAATCCGCCAAATAGTACCTGTTTCATAGTTTGATTTTATGGTGCATGAAAATGTATGATCAATCTTCAAGCCATTTTAACATCCCACCCGGATAATTGTTCTGCAATTAACAACAAATTAAACTTATCTCTCATGTTGGTGAAAAGGGGTAAATCCATCAGCGGCAGCGCTAATATCAAAAATTTCGCTAGGTTTGGGCCTCTTTACAAAATCTGAACTATGAAGAAAAATCTAATCCTGCTGTTACTGATCCTTTCAGTAAAGCTGGCGAAAGCTGATGAAGGTATGTGGTTACCTTATCTTCTCGGTCCCCAAGTATACGCTGACATGGTAAAAAAAGGGCTCAAGCTCACCAAAGAACAGTTGTACAGCATCAACAAATCTTCCATGAAGGACGCTATCATTATCTTCAATGGTGGCTGTACCGGGGAAATAGTGAGCAGTGAAGGCCTCATCTTCACCAATCACCACTGTGGTTATGGCGCTATCGCAGCCGCGAGCAGTGTTGAGAAAAATTTTCTCAGAGACGGTTTCTATGCCAGGAACAAACAGGAGGAAATTCCTTCCAGCAACATGTTTGTTCAATTCCTCGTTCGCGTAGAAGATGTAACAACTAAAGTAGACAGTGCGCTGATCGGTGCTGCTGCCAACGAACGTAACGCGAAATTACAAGCGGCTTATGGTACCATCATTAAAAATGCTACCAGCGGTACGGGTTATGAAGGTCGCGTTGTTCCTATGTACAATGGCAACCAATACATCCTCTTTATTTACGAGCGTTTTACGGATATCCGTTTAGTGGGTACACCTCCTGAAAGCATTGGCAAATTCGGCGGCGATACGGACAACTGGGAATGGCCACGCCATACTGGTGACTTCTCTGTATTCCGTGTGTATACCGGCAAAGATGGTAAACCTGCTGCGCATAACCCAGAGAACATCCCCATGAAAGCAAAGTCTTTCCTGCCGGTATCTATCAAAGGAGTGAAAGAAAATGATTACGCCATGATCTTCGGTTATCCCGGTGGTACTACGCGTTATGAAACTTCTTTCGGCGTAAAACTAAAAACGGATATCGAAAATCCTTCTACAGTAAATCTGCGCGACATCCGCCTGAAATATATGTTTGAAGAAATGAAGAAAGACCCGGCTGTGAAACTGCAACTGGCTTCTTCTTACGCAGGTATTGCCAACTACTGGAAATTCTTTGACGGTGAAAGCAAACAATTGCTGAAGTACCATGTGTACGAAGAAAAACAAAAACAGGAAGCTGCTTACCAGCAATGGGCGAAAGGCAAACCTGAATTTGAAAGCATCTTTGCGCAATATGAAAAGGCTTACAAAGCATGGGAACCTTATGCTAAACACCGCATCTATCTGCGTGAAGCTACTTTCGGCTCTCCTCTTGCTGCTTTTGCTTCTTCCCTGGCCGCTGTTGAAGATGCCATCCTGAAGAAAGGTAATGTAAACGCCGCAGTGGCTGCTGCAGACGCTGCACGCACCAACTTCCTGAAAGATGAAAATAAAGTAAGCGATCAGAAGATCCTTGCAGCTACGGTTCAGATGTTCTATACGGATATCGTTAAAGATCAACAGCCGATCGGTTTTTATGAAAGCCTCAAATCCTACGGTGACCTGCAGGATGAGAAAACTTATAAAACATGGGCTGCTGCTGTATTCGCCAACACCATGATCTTCAACGATGCCAAATGGAGCGCGTTCGTTAAAAATCCTGATGCGGTAACGCTGCAGGATGATCCGGCATATGCTTATTCCTCTGCATTCCTGAAAAACTATGTCGGCAAATACGCGCCGCTGTTTGCTCAATTCACTGCACAGAATACTGAACTCGGACGTCTTTACCTGAAAGGGGAAATGCAAATGAACCCTAACAGATCCCGTTATCCGGATGCGAATTTCACCATGCGTCTTTCTTATGGTCAGGTGAAACCGTATTCTCCAAAGGATGCTGTGGCGTATGATTATGTGACTACTGCTACCGGTGTGCTGGAAAAATATGTTCCAAAGGATTATGAATTTGATCTGCCTGCCGGTTATGTAGACCTGGTGAAGAAAAAAGACTTCGGCCAATATAAAGACCTCAAACGTAACGATCTCGTTGTTGGTTTTATCACTACCAATGATATCACGGGCGGGAACTCTGGTTCTCCTGTTATCAATGGCAACGGTGAGTTGATCGGACTTGCTTTTGATGGTAACTATGAAGCATTGAGCCACAAGATCCAATTCGACAAAAACTACAACCGTACCATTTGTGTGGATGTGCGCTATGTATTATGGTGCATTGACAAGCTGGGTGGTGCTAAGAATATCATTGACGAGTTAAAGATCGTTAAGTAACCATTTTAAACTTAAAAAGCCTCCCGGCAACGGGGGGCTTTTTTATTTGGGTTAGTTATTGGCGACTTTAACTAAAAAATCCTCTACCGCTCTGCGCACTGCCGTAGCAGTGCTATTATGATTATTCACCAGCACACTAAAGATCAACGTCTTTCCATTCTTGGTAACCAGATATCCGCTCAGGGCCACGCATCCGCTGAGCGTGCCGGTTTTGGCATGTAATCTTCCCGGGAGGGCCTGGTAGTAATTACGTAAAGTGCCTTTGCCGCCGGTAGGGAAAAGCTGATATAACCTTTCCTTCGGATAGATCTTGTACATTTTATCTAATACGGCCACAAAGTCCCGCGGGGTAAAAAGATTATAACGGGAAAGACCGGAACCATCTACCCAGCTTGGTGGGTGTGGCAGATCTTTCAACGTACTGTCCAGCATATAACCGATTGTTTTTCGCGTATTGATGGTATCCCATTTAAGCGCAGCGCACATCATCAGGACCTGTTCTGCAAAGAAATTATCGCTGCGGTGCATCATGGGTTGAAAGAGGGTATCAACCGGAATGCTTTTAAATATTTTGCCGGTGCTTGCTGCTGCGGTGGGTAACAGGCCGATCTCTTTATGCAGGGTGTCTTGTAATCTTTGCAGTAGTTGCTCATTACCGCCGGTGATAAAAGGCACTTCAAAATCATGTGCTGTTCTATCTTCCGGGCGGAAGTGTAATACAAATTCATTCTCCCGTTCTTCCCTGTCTGCCAGTACCTCGTTGGGTAAACGTTCTCCTGAGCGGGTGGGATATTCCGGCACCATGGTATATTCACTGCCCTGCATTTTTATGCGCGCCACGTTTCCATACATCGGCCATTCATTTAACTCAGGCTGATAATAATCTGCATAATCACTCCAGGCCCATCCGGGACCGAACCTTTTGTTTTTAATAATCGCCGGCTGGTACCAGATCCGTTTGTGCGTTTGCGTTAATAATTCTTTGACAGGCTGATAAGTGAAATCAGGATGCAGGAAAGAAGGATCTGCCATGCCCTGTATATAAATAGCCGTATCATTTTCTGTGTAACGCATGCCCGGCAGGGAATCTCCCAGTAGTTGTAACCCGGTAAAAAGTGTGAAGATCTTGGTGTTGGAGGCTGGCATGAAGAACTTATCATCCTGGTACTGGATCCAGTATTTTCCGGTGGCGGGATCCATGATGCTGATCCCTACGTGCGCGCCAGTCAGGGCTTTTGCATTTAAAACATCCTGGTTGGCCCACTGACGGATATTCTTAGGCTGGGCGGTTGCGGCGCCTGCTATCATGATAGCCACTAAGGATAAGTATAGTCTCATACCCATTAAGTTACTTCGTTTTAACAGAAAAAGAAAACCTCCTGAATGATCAGGAGGTTTTCGGTATTTTATTAAACTATTTCAATTAGCTGAAATATTTAGTGATACCTGGTTTTGCGTAAGCGTAGTTACCATTTGCATCAGGCAATATTGGCGGTGGTGCGTCAAATGCATACTTCGCTGGTTGCAGGTTGAGACCGGATGCCAGTGCTTTATCAAATGCAATGGTTTGACCGGAATAAGTTGCCAGACGGCCGATGATAGCGGAGAGTGTGGTTTCTGCACCTCTCTTCGCATCTGCGAATTTGTACTGACCGCTCGCTATTGCAGCAAACAGTTCATCATGTTCTGCCTGGTAAGGACGGTTCTCCTGTTTTTTATCAAACTGGTAGATCGTTTTTCCTTTACTGTCAAGGATCCTGCCTCTGTCGCAGAGCACCTTACCTTTCGTTCCTACAATCTCTTCATCCACACGGCTCACGGCATCTTTCCAGTGACGGCATTGTGCATTCATTACCACACCATCTGCATAACGGTATTCAACATAGTGGTGATCGTAGATCTCACCATATTCTTTACCGGTGCGGACAGCGCGGCCACCCATACCCATGGCAGTTACAGGTACTGCGTTCTTGAACCAGTTACCTACATCGATATTGTGAATGTGTTGTTCTACGATATGATCACCACAGAGCCAGTTGAAATAATACCAGTTGCGCATTTGGTATTCCATCTCTGTGTATTCAGGTTTACGTTCCTTTACCCACAGTGCGCCCTGGTTCCAATATACCTGCATAGAAGTGATATCACCGATGATACCATCCTGTACGCGTTTGTACAGTTCCAGGTAAGATGTTTGGTAACGGCGTTGCAGACCAACTACCACGTTCAGTTTCTTTGCTATTGCTTTTTCTGCTACCTCCAAAACTTTGGCAATACCTGCTGGGTCTGTAGCCACGGGTTTTTCCATGAATACATGTTTGCCCTGGCGGATAGCTTCTTCAAAGTGAATAGGGCGGAAACCCGGAGGGGTGGTGAGGATCACCACATCTGCTTTCGCGATCGCTTCTTTGTAGCCATCAAAGCCTACATATTTATCTGCTTCGGCAACTTTCAAGCGCTCAGGTGTAGCTTTCATGGAATCAAGGATCTCATTGTAGCTACCGTCCAGCCTGTCTTTGAAAGCATCTGCCATCGCAACAAGTTGTACATTTTGTTTGGTGCTCAGGGCTTGTACGGCAGCCCCTGTACCACGGCCACCACAACCGATCAGCGCTATTTTGATAACGCCGGGTGCACCGGAAAAATAATTAGCCTGGCTGGCTTCAGCGATAATAGGCGCTGCTATTAATCCACCTGCCAGTAGGGAAGATTGCTTTACAAAGTCTCTGCGACTTTGTCCGTGGAATGATTGTGATTTTTCGTTTTCCATTGATGGGTATTTTACAGGGAGCGTTTAAGTCCTTGGTGATTTATAAATAGACGATTAGCTTACAGAAATTACGTATTCCCTTTGTTAAATCCTAGCGGGCGCCCACGAATTTATCGATCACGTCTGCAAAGAATTTGTCTGCCTCTGCCTTAGACGGTTGTTTTACCGGGCGTACGATCCGGAATCCGATGAACGGCGCATCCGCATTCCACCATTTACTGCGGGGGATCTGGGGATCACGGTTGTTCCAGGATTCATCTGATTTCAGGCGGGCTGCGCTCCTGGCGGCTGTTGCCGGTTCCAGGTAAGTGCCTCCTTTGATGGTCCGGGGTGTTTTAACCGTGGGTTGATTCCAGGGATTTTCTGCTCCTGCTTTCTCATACCCTTTTTCATCATACTGATCCAATGTCCATTCTCCCACATTACCCATCATATCATATAAACCCCAGGCATTGGGTTTCTTCTCTCCTACTTTATGATAAACCTCTTCGCTGTTTTCCTGCGTCCAGGCGTATTCTCCCAGTTTGGAAGCATCGTCCCCGAAAGGCCATGCTGTAGCTGATCCTGCACGGCAGGCATATTCCCATTCTGCTTCTGTAGGAAGACGGTAAAAGATGCCGGTTTTACCATACAGCCAGCGGCAATACATTAATGCAGCGTACTGGCTCATGCTGTTGGCCGGAAATCCGCCGCTTTTTCCCATTCCCAGGGTAAGGTCAATATAAGGAGGGCTGGGCCTCGTCATACCATCCGGCAGCGGGGTTTTATCCTTTTCTGCGTCTGCATACACATCATATTGGTCGAATGTAAGCTCGTAAGCTCCCATCCAGAAAGGATCTATCTTCACTTTCTTTTGCGGCCCCTCGTCTGCACTTCTTCCTTTTTCTTTAGCAGGACTGCCCAAAAGGAACTCACCACCTTTAACAGGCACCATTTTGATGGGAATCTCAGATCCTGGTACTTTCTGTTCGTAGGCTGTAAAAGGTTCGTTGTTCTGAGCGTAAGTCCCGCTGGTCACTAATCCTGCGAGTAACAAGGCCACTGTGTTCTTTCTCATTGCTAGACGTGCTAAATTATTGAGCGTGTGAATTTATCAATTTTGATGGTTAATACAATAATTATTTTATAAACGTCAAAAAATATTGCTTATGTTTCAAAAACGGTGAAAATTGAGGGACTTTCGGTTAATTTCTGGAATTCCTCGTTTTTACATAGAAAAGCTATTAAATTTCGGATTCAGCATTTAAATCTATCACGCTATGGAAAGAAGAACATTCCTTCAACAAAGCACATTGGCTGGCATTTCAGCCCTGGCCCTTGGTGGTTCCGCCACATCTGCCAACGCAGCAGATACAAAGCCTGCCCTGGCAGGGAAAACTTTTAACCTGGACTATGCGCCACATGCGGGAATGTTCAAAAACAGTGCCGGCGAGGATTTCCTGGATCAGATCCGCTTCATGCATGATCAGGGATTTCGCTCTATTGAGGACAATGGCATGCTGGGCCGTGATACTGCGCTTCAAAATAAGATCGGCGACCTGCTGGCGAAACTGAATATGCGGATGGGTGTTTTTGTGATAGAGGGCGGAGACAATTGGAAGATCTCTCTTACCACGGGTAAAAAAGAATTCCTGGACACCTTCCTGAAAACCTGCGAACGTTCTGTAGAACTAGCCAAACGCGTGAATGCAAAATGGGCTACGGTGGTTCCTGGTTTCTTTGAACGCAAATTACCTATGGGTGTTCAAACCGGGAATGTGATCGATGCTTTGCGCAGAGGATCTGAGATCCTTGAAAAGGGTGGCCTCACCATGGTGCTTGAGCCATTGAGCGATACACCAGACCTGTTCCTCCGCAATTCTGATCAGACGTATATGATCTGCCGCGCGGTGAACAGTCCTTCCTGCAAGATATTATTCGACATCTATCACATGCAGAAAAATGAAGGCCAGCTGATCACGAATATCGATCTCTGCTGGGAAGAAATTGCTTACGTACAGATCGGAGATAATCCTGGGCGTAAAGAGCCTGGTACCGGTGAGATCAATTATAAGAACATCTTCAAACACCTGCATAAGAAAGGTTATAAAGGTGTGATGGGAATGGAGCATGGCAATGCGTTGCCGGGGAAAGATGGGGAGTTGGCTTTGATTAAGGCTTACAGGGAAGCGGATAATTTTCTGGGATAAAAGATCCCGGTATTTATAAAAATAAGAAGGCGGCCTGATAACAGACCGCCTTCTTATTTTATTCTTATCGTCCTTTTATAATCTTAAATACCCCGCCAGCTGTATAACATGCACACTGCTAAATGCAGTGCCTCTGCCGGAAATATATTGATTCAGATAACCTGCTTCCAGATCGAACTGTTTGCTGAAACGATACCCCACCGCCAGATACGCCCGATTCTGATCAAACACTTTTCCATTCACTGCATCTGTATTGGCAAAGTTCAGGAACACTTCATTCTGCGCTGCCGCAAAAGGGCCTTTCGTAAAAGTCTGTTCCCCGCTGAAAGGAATAACACCCCGCAGAAAATAACGGAAGCGATGTGCCAGTTCATGACCATCCTTTTCCAGCTTATTATCATTTACCACCGGCGTTCCTATAAAACGTTGTTCCACACGGAAGCGGTGTTGTATGGGAATAAAGCTGAGTTTATGATTCACGATGAACTGTTCCCAGATACGGTGTTCAGCCAGATAAGCAGATACATCCTGCAAGGAACGAAGATTATGCACCCAGGCATAACCCACTGTGGCAACCATGTTCTTCCTTACATGATAATTCAGTCCCTGCCGCACAATGAAGGTTTGGAATTCCCGCCATTCATTTGTGCTACGCACTTGCGCATCCAGGTGAATACTGAATTTCGTTTTCGGAATGGCAAAAGAATTGAAAGATGCCAGCCAGCTGGAAAATTGTTTCGATTGGGCTTTTACGGCCACAGTACCCAATATGCAAAAGCTAAAAATTAAAACAACCCTCATCCTCTCTTAACTTTTCGGTTTAAACACTACGCCCTGTAACCATTGGATACTCAGGCCGGGCCAGCTGTTCAGTACAGGATCTTTTGGTCCCATGCCATATCCGTGACCACCGTGATCATATATATGCAAAGAGGCGGAAATATTATTTTTCTTCAAAGCGGAATAAAATGCCCAGCTGTTTTCTACCGGTACAACTTTATCATCTGTTGAATGCACCAGGAAAGTAGGCGGCGTTTGCGCGCTTACTCTTTTATCGGTAGACAATGAATCCATCATAGCCTGCGATGCGTCCTTGCCTAATAAATTCACGGTGCTGCCATTATGCCGGAAGCTTTCGCTCATGCTGATCACAGGGTATATCAACATAGCAAAGGCCGGGCGGGAACTCCATTTTTCCAGTTCGTTCTTTGAATTGGGATTAGCAGGAATGATCATGGTGGCCAGCGTGGAAGCAAGATGCCCTCCCGCTGAAAAACCTATTACCCCTATTTTTTCCGGATCCAGTTTCCAGGCGGCGGCTTTGGATTTCACCAAACGCATGGCGTTGGTCACATCATTATACTGTGCAGGAAAACGGGAGCCTTTCTGTTCTGCATCGTTTAAGCGGTAATGCAAAACAATCGCCTCATAACCCTGCGCGGTGAAGAAATCTGCAATGTCTTTTCCTTCATGCCCTGTGGCCAGACCAGCGTATCCGCCACCAGGACAGATCAAAATGGCTTCGCCGGTCTTTTTATCCGGAGCGGCCGGGTAATGATCAATGTGTGGTACATCGTCTATTTTTCGGGCGCCTGCTATTTTCAGTTCAGGCTGGCCAGGATAGAGGTCTATCCTTTCCTGTGCTAATGCGGTCATTGTTGTGATCATGAGCAGTGCGGTGGCAAAACCGTTTTTCATGTGGTACGATTGAAGAGTGGATTAATGATGCGTGGCGCGTCGTTTGATCATGCCCCCACGCGTGTCGTTAATATTGTGTTGCACAATAAACGCTTTTTCATCGATTCTTTCAATCTCATCTATAATATTATGTACCTCTAAGCGGGTAACAACTGTATAAACGATGTCTATTTCTTCATCTTTCTGCCCCCGTTTGCCAAATCCGCTTTTGCCTTTGAATACGGTGACGCCCTTTTTCAACTTGAGTGTAAGGGTTTTGCGGATCAGTTCGCTTTTTTCTGAGATGATGGTGAGGGCGATATATTCTTCAAAACCCTGGATCACAAAATCCACCGTTTTGGAGGCGGCGAAATAAGTAAGCATGGCATACATGGCCGTTTCCACATTGATCAATACCGCGGCTATACCAAAGAGCACCACATTAAAATACATGATCACCTCTCCCACAGACAGGATCGTCTTGCGGTTGATATAAAGGGCCAGTACTTCCGTTCCGTCCAATACAGCGCCGCCGCGGATAGACATGCCAATACCCGCTCCCAGGAAGAATCCGCCGAAGATGGCGATCAATAATTTATCCTGTGTGAAAGTGGGTACTTTAATGAGTACCAGGCAGGTGGCCAGGCCAATAATAGCCGCGATGGTTTTAATGGTGAATCCCCTGGAGAGCTGTTTATAGGCCAGCAAAATAAAGGGCGCATTGATGAGGATCAGCAACACGGAAAAAGACCATCCGGTGAGCCTGTTCACCAACAGCGATATCCCCGTTACGCCACCATCCAGAAATCCGTTGGGCAGCAGGAAACCCCTCAGTCCAATACTGGCCAGGAGTACACCGATAGCGATCAATGCAATGTCCTGCGAATTCTGGATGAGGCTTAACCGTACCGCCCTTGCTTTGCGGGAATTAACCATCTTATTGTTTTAAAGTCTTTCCTGGCTTCGCATCCAGCGTTCCGGAATTTCGTTGTTGCTGGCCAGCAGGTAATCACTGTAGGCGCAGGGCGCAAATGTTTTATCCGGCAATTGCATCCACCAGCGGCCTGTTTTTTTACTTTTCAGGAAAACGGTGTCTATGTCTGTAAACGCGATATGAAATTCAAGGAAAGATTCGCGTTCTGTTAATTGTGCTTCTTTGTTCTTTACGGAGCGCCCGTCCATAAAGTACCACAGCATCTGTGAGATCTGTTTGGCCGTGAGGTTGTCTTTATCCTTTGCTGAATCATACCCGTAAATACCATAGGTGCTGAGTTGTGAACTCATGCCGGCATAACGGGAAAGCGCGCAGGCTTCTTCTCCGCTGAATCCGTTGGGAGAAAGGGAATTGGCCGGAGCGTCCGTATGTTTGATCATATTCACGTCTACACTGAAAAGATCCGTGTTGCGGAGAACGGGTTCTATGTCTTCCATATTCTCGCGCACATTACCCAGGCGGAAACAATCGAAGCGCAGTTTATCCAGCGTTTCCAGCATGCGGGGCTGCACAAAATAACTCTGGAAGCCGATGTGGTTATAGTGGCGGATGTAGTTAGGCTGTTCCATGAACATATCCAGCAGGAAACGTTGGGAGCGTACAGGAGAATTTTCCTGCAGGTCTATCAGCGCATCTGCTACGGTTACTTCAATGATGTATTTTTTTGTGGCGTAAGCCTGGTATTGTGCATAGGTAAGATCATGAGAGCCGCCGAGGATGATCACTGTTTTTCCGGCATCTATGAATTCTGTGAGCACGCTTTTCATGGCTGCGTAAGAATCAGTCAGGCTGCGGCCGGCAATGAGATTACCGGCATCAGCGAGGCGTACATCTTTATGCCAGTGATACAGACGATAGAATTCTCTGCGGATGGCATCGGGTGTACTATTGCCTCCGCTGATGGTGCCATTGCCTCTTTCTTCACCTGCACCTAATAAAATAATGTCTGCCGTATCCAGGTCAGGAATATTGTCTTCTTCATACAGGTCTATCATACGGCCGATCTGCAGGTCGTCGTATTCTTCGTCATCGTGTAATTGTGTTTTGGAAACAGGCGTGAGAAAATCCTGCAGGTGCGTAAAGTCTATCATCACAACGGATATTGTTTGCTCGCAAATCTACAAGAAGAAATTTAATTCATAGCATAGGAAGTTAATGTTCATAAAATGAACATTGCGAATGTTTTCCGGCTTCTTGAATAATTGAGTGTGCGGTTAGTGTGCAGTAGGGACCAGGCAGGAAAATACTACCGGATAGGGATGAAAATTCTTAAATCAGTTTTTGTGGACGATGAACTCAAATGCTTTTGGCTCTTTGCGAAAGAAGGCACGTTCAAGGATGCGGCGTTTGCTACTAACACGATGTTTGTTGCAGTCGGCTACTTCTGTTGCGCGGGCAAGGTAATCCATGGTTTCAACCAGAGACAGCATATCGCTGATCTGCTTTACTTCGTGCTGGATCTCCTGCTCGTTGTAACGGTCTTCATGTAGCAAGATGAGTAAATCCCTCTCTACAGGCTTCATGCTAATTGATTGTTTTTATTTGTTGTTGACATATTTTTCGATAACGTGTTTTCCCCCATTAATCGGTTTCTCCAGCATGGTTTTGGTATAGTTTGTCTCAGTTTCTATGTCTTCTAATGCTTCATCCGCCCTTTCTGCATTGGCGGGCATCCACAGTCATTTTTCTTCAACACGCTGCAACCTTGCCCCATTAAGCTAACCATAAATAAGAAGAGAAAAACCCATTTAAACTTTTTCATAGTGCATTATAAAAAAACTTATTCAATATTGCATTTACTAGCCTAAAAGAGTTTACCGTTTCTTAACAATGGTCATTTCTAAATTAAGCTATTTTCGCATAAAATTTCTAATTATTTGTCCACACACTCCCTTGTGCAGAAAAAAGTTCTCGTAGTACCATTGGATTGGGGTCTAGGCCACGCCACGCGCGACATCCCGCTGATCCACGAACTATTAAACGCTGGTTGTGAGGTCCTTATTGCGGCGGAAGGAAAACATGCCGCCCTGCTTTCCCGGGAGTTCCCACAGATCACTATTTTACCCCTTCCCGGCTATCAAATCCAATATTCCCAGAAAGGCCTCTTTTTTGGCCTCAAAATAGTACAGCAGATCCCCAAGATCTGGAAGGCCATTCGTTACGAACAGGCCTGGTTACGCAAGATGGTGGCGGATCTTGGCATCAATGCCGTGATATCCGACAATCGTTTTGGCCTCTATCATCCCGATATTCCCTGTGTGTTTATTTCCCACCAGCTGCTCATCAAAACCCCCTTTGGCGGTTTTACCGAGCGCGCGCTGCAAAGGATCAACTATAAATATATTAACCGCTATTCCGCCTGCTGGATCCCCGATTTTGCCGGAGAACCCAATCTGAGCGGGGTTTTGGCACATCCTACCACCCTTCCGGAACACACTACTTACCTGGGCTGCCTTTCCCGCTTTGAGCCCATGGAAAATGTAGAAAAGAAATATGATCTGCTGGCATTGATCTCCGGACCGGAACCACAACGCACAAACCTCGAAGAACTGCTGCTGGCGCAGGTTAAGCAGATACCAGGAATGAAAGCCCTGATTGTCAGCGGCCGGCCGGATCAGGTGGAAAAGAGGGAGATTGCCCCGGGGGTTTTCCAGGTAAGCCACCTTGGCGCAAAAGAATTAAATGAAGCCATGCTGGCATCCGACATGGTATTGAGCCGCTCTGGCTACACTACCCTGATGGATCTGGCCAAACTCAATAAGAAAGCCATTCTCATCCCCACACCCGGACAATCCGAACAGGAATACCTGGGCAAATATTTAATGCAGAAAGGATATTTCTACAGCCTCCCCCAACACCAGTTCAACCTGCAAAAAGCCCTGGAGGCAGTAAAAACATTCCCATTCACCACTTTTCAGCACGGGCAGGACATGGAAGCCTATAAAAAAGTGGTGCAATCTTTCGTAAAAACACTTTAGGATTTTGCCCCATTTGGAATTGATTAACGAAAACTCAGATGTTTTCCTTCAGCGATTCCACGGCTTTTTTCTCACTACCCACGAATATTTTCTTCCCTATAATTGTTACCGGCCTCTTCAGGAATGTATATTCTTCCAGGATGAGCGCCCGGTAATCTTCTTCTGTTAATTCTTTTTGCGCCAGGCCCATGGGTCCATATTTCTGAGAACGGCGGCTGAACAAAGCCTCATAACTCCCGGCCAGTTTACGCATCTCATCCAATTGCTCTGGTGTGATCTTATCCTTCTTAATGTCCTGCAACGCATAGCCCTTTCCTACAGCATCCGTTTCATCTAATATACGCTTGCAGGTACTGCAGCTCGACAAATAATAAATCCTTTTCATGGCCGCAAAATTAGGTAATTGTTTACTTTTACCGAATGAGCAAGAAACTCTTTCTATTAGACGCCATGGCACTTATTTATCGTGCCTATTATGCATTGATCAGAAGCCCAAGGCTCACCAGTAAAGGGCGTAATACCAACGCCCAGTTTGGATTTACCTCTACCCTGCTGGACCTCCTTAACAAAGAAAAACCCACCCACATTGCTGTGGCTTTTGACACGCATGCCCCCACTGAACGTCATACGGACTTTGCTGATTATAAAGCTAACCGGGAAGAAGCACCGGAAGATATCATCGCAGCTATCCCTGATATCAAGAGGATCATTGAAGGATTTAATATCCCCGTGCTGGAACTGGATGGATTTGAAGCGGATGATATTATTGGTACCGTTGCCTGGCAGGCTGCCGCACAAGGCTACACGGTTTATATGGTAACCCCTGATAAAGATTACGGCCAGTTGGTAAAAGATAATATTTTCATCTGGAAGCCGCCGGCATTGGGCAATAAGGAAGAGATCATGGGGTCCAAAGAAGTTTGCGAACGCTGGCAGATCAAAGATGTAAGCCAGGTAATAGATATACTCGGCCTGATGGGTGATGCTGTGGATAACATTCCCGGTATTCCCGGCGTTGGTGAAAAAACGGCGATGAAATTACTGGCAGAATGGGGTTCTCTTGAAAATATCCTGGCCAATGCAGATAAGATCCCCGGTAAAATGGGAGAAAAGATCAAGGCAGGAACAGAAAGTGCCATCCTCTCCAAGAAGCTCGCCACCATCATCACAAATGTTCCGGTAGATTTTCATGAAGAAAATTTCTGCTGCACAGAAGTGAATAAAGAAGCCCTCACGGAGATCTTCGCAGAACTGGAATTTAAAACGCTGGGCAAACGTATACTGGGTGACAGCTTTAACGCGATCAGCGGGGAGGCCTCCGGCAAACCAGTACAGCAAGACCTCTTCGGCAACAATGTAGAAACCTCTTCAGCAGAAAACCTCGCCCAGGGAGCAGAAGCTATCGAAAGCGTAGGCCTCGTTGCTGATAAAAATATCGACAATACACCACATACTTATCATCTGGCAGATACCCCTGAAAAACATGCGGAACTGATTGCCATGCTGATGAAAGAAGCGGAGATCAGTTTTGATACGGAAACAACGGGTACAGATGCCAACGCAGTAGAGATCGTGGGAATGAGCTTTGCCGTGAAACCCGGCGAAGCATGGTATATTCCATTACCCGTAGATCAATTTGTGGTAAAAGAGATCCTGGAAAAGTTCCGCCCGGTATTTGAAAGGGAAGATGCGCTTTTCATTGGCCAGAACACCAAGTATGATATGATCGTACTGAAATGGTATGGTATTGAAGTGAAAGGCCAACTGTTCGACACCATGCTGGCGCATTACCTCATTGAGCCGGAAGGCCGGCGCAGTATGGATCTGCTGAGTGCACAATATCTGCAATACGCGCCTGTATCCATTGAAACGCTCATTGGTAAAAAAGGAAAAGGCCAGGGCACGATGCGGGATGTGGAGATCGAAAAGATCAAAGAATATGCTGCGGAAGATGCGGACATTACCCTGCAACTGAAACACAAGTTCCTGCCAATGGTGAAAGAAAAGGATGTGGAAAATGTGTTTTACAACGTGGAGAATCCGTTGGTGAAAGTGTTGACAGACATAGAATACGAAGGTATTTCTATTGATATGAAAGCGCTGGCAGACTATTCCAAAGACCTGGAAACGGATATCCGCAAAGCAGAAGAAAGTGTTTACCAGCAAGCGGGTGTAAGATTCAACCTGGCTTCTCCCAAACAACTTGGTGAAGTGCTGTTTGATAAACTGCAACTGGATCCCAAAGCCAAGAAAACCCGCACCGGGCAATATGCTACAGGAGAAGATGTGCTTTCCAAACTGGCCAGCAAACATCCTATCGTAGATAATATCCTGGCCTTCCGGGAACTGAGCAAACTGAAATCCACTTATGTGGATGCCCTGCCATTAATGCTGAATCCGCGCACAAACCGGGTACACACATCCTTTAACCAGGCAGTGGCAGTAACCGGCCGGTTAAGTTCCAATAATCCTAACCTTCAGAATATCCCTATCCGTACGGAAAGAGGCCGCGAGGTGAGGAAAGCTTTCGTGCCAAGGAGTGAAGAATTTACGTTGCTCTCCGCGGATTATTCCCAGATAGAATTACGCATCATTGCCGCTATCAGTGAAGATGCGAACATGATGGAAGCCTTCCGCACAGGACTGGATATCCACACCGCCACAGCAGCAAAAGTATATGGCGTAGAGATCGGAGATGTTTCTTCTGAAATGCGCCGGAACGCCAAGAGTGTGAACTTCGGTATCATTTACGGCGTGAGCGCATTTGGCCTCAGTGAAAACCTGGGCATTCCGCGCGGCGAAGCCAAGATACTTATCGACAACTATTTTACACAATATCCTTCTATTAAAAAATACATGGAAGACCAGGTGAAGTTTGCCCAAAGAACCGGTTATGTACAAACATTGCTGGGGCGCAAACGCTGGTTAAAAGATATCAATTCCTCCAATGCAGTGGTGCGTGGTTTCGCAGAGCGAAATGCCATTAACATGCCCATCCAGGGAACTGCGGCTGACATGATCAAATTAGCCATGATCTCCCTGCACAAAACGTTCAGGGAGCACAACTTCAAATCCAAAATGATCCTGCAGGTGCATGATGAGTTGGTATTTGATGCCCATCTGGACGAAGTAGAGATCATTAAACCGCTGATCATTGAAGGCATGCGCAGTGCCATGCCGTTGTCCGTTCCGGTGGAAGCGGAGATCGGGACCGGTAAAAACTGGCTCGAAGCCCATTAACAACTTTTTCTTTTAAGGCCGGAGGAAATTTCTTCCGGCCTTTTGTCATCTAAAAATCTGTCAATTCTTCTTGGCACGCCCCTTGCTTTTCCCAAAATCCTTTACTAGTTTTCGCTTATGATCCAAACCTTGAGGTTACAGTTGTTGCCCTGCACGTTGAAACACTTTGAAGCGCTTTTGCATGGGAATGAAGCATTAGCCCAAACTTTGGGGGTAGACGTACCAGAACAGTGGACAGAATATCCTGAAATGGTGTTGGTTGCTTATGATAAATTGCGCAATGACCCATCCCTGCTGGGGTGGTTCTTCTATCTGGCTATTCATAAAACTGATAAACGCCTGATAGGTACCGGTGGCTTTAAAGGTCGCCCTACACCGGAAGGAGTAGTTGAAATTGGTTATGAAGTGTCCTTAGAATACAGGGAACAGGGTTATGCCACAGAAATGGCCGGAACCCTTGTCCGTTTTGCATTTAATCATTCCTATGTTAATAAGGTAATTGCCCATACGCTCGAAGAATATAACGCAGCAGTGATCGTTCTCCAGAAGAACGGATTTCATTTCGCCGGCGCCGTGAATGGTACCGATGCGGGAGAATTATGGCGTTGGGAGATCACCCGTGAACAATTTGAGGCTGCAAATACCGCTCATCAATCAACCTGAATGCCGTAATACCCAGATCCTTTACATTTGCTTCATTCTTTTATTTTAATCTAAACCTGAGCATGAAGAAACTGATCATGGGCGCAGCGCTGTTATGGAGCATGGCCGCGGTTGCACAAAACGTTCCCCTTACCAACAAAGAGGGTAGTAAATATCAATTCACCGTACTGAAAAGCCAAGATGCCTTTGGCGTACAGAACCAGGGCCAGACAGGTACCTGCTGGTCTTTCTCCGGTCTTTCCTTTTTTGAATCAGAACTTTTACGCAATGGCAAAGGCAAAAACCTTAACCTGAGCGAAATGTTTGTGGTGCGCAAAATGTACCCGCTGAAGGCAACCAATTATGTACGCATGCATGGCAAAGCCAATTTCGGCGAAGGTGGCGGATTCCCTGACGATCTGCTCTGCCTGAAAAACTTCGGCCTCGTACCGCAGGATGTGTATGATGGCAACCGCCAGAAAACATACAACCATGCTGAGATGGTGGGATTACTGGAGAGTATGTTAAAACCCCTCGGCAACGCCAACACCGTAAACCCCGCCTGGCAAAAAGCTACGGATGGTGTGCTGGATGCATATCTCGGAGCTACGCCTGAGAAATTCCAATACAACGGCAAATCTTATACTCCCCAATCCTTTGCAAAAGAACTGGGCCTGAATGCAGATGATTATGTGATCATCTCTTCTTTTAATCACCATCCCTTCTATCAGCAATTTGTACTGGAAGTGCCGGACAACTGGAATTGGGAAAAGGTATACAATGTGCCTTTAAATGAATTCACGACCATCGCGGAACAAGCTGTGCTGAATGGCTACACCCTTGCATGGGCTGCTGATGTAAGCGAAAAAGGATTCTCTTTTAACAATGGCCTGGCTATTGTTCCGGAAAAAGACTGGGCAGATTATTCTGAGAAAGAACGCCAGGACCTGTTCACGATCCCTGCAAAGGAAAAAGTGATCACACAGGAAAACCGTCAGCTGGCTTTCGATAATTACGAAACACAGGACGATCATGGTATGCACATTACCGGTCTGGCTAAAGACCAGGATGGTAATAAGTTCTTTATCGTGAAAAATTCCTGGGGAACGGCGAATGCCTGTGGCGGATATTTTTATGCCTCTGTACCTTACTTCGCCTATAAAACCACCTGTTTCATGGTGAATAAAAAAGCGATCCCTGCGGATCTGGCAAAGAAAATGGGTTTATAATATTTTGAAAGGCTGGCCATCTGGTCAGCCTTTTTTTATGCAAATAATTCTTCCCAGCTGCCGGCGCCTTCCCGGATCAGTTCAATTTCCGGCCCTGTACAATCTATCACGGTAGAAGTGATCAATCCCCCTGGTCCTCCGTCAATCACAATATCCACCAGCTTCCCGAATTTTTCATGGATGATCTCGGGGTCCGTATATTCTTCCACATAAGTATCAATAGGCAGCGAAGTACTCATGATGGGATTGCCGAGTTCTTTCACGATAGTGCGGCAGATAAGATTATCCGGCACCCGGATACCTACCGTATCTCTTTTCGTTTTCAGTAATTTGGGCACCTGTCTGCTGGCAGGGAGAATGAAAGTATATGGCCCTGGCAAAGTTTTCTTGAGCAGCCGGAACAGCGGCGTGTCCACACTTTTGGTGTAGTCCGTGAGGTGGCTGAGATCTGAACAGATAAAGGAGAAATGTGCTTTTTTTGGATCAATTCCTTTTATCCGGCAAATGCGTTCCACCGCTTCACTTTTGGAAATATCACAACCCATCCCGTACACGGTATCTGTTGGATAAATAACCACGCCTCCGTCTTTCAGGCATTCTATCACCTTACTCAAATTTCGCGGATTCGGATTTTGCGGGTGCAATTCTAAAAGCATGATCCTGTTTTTATCTGTATATATAACAATCGTCGTTCTTACAATGTTGTATGTGAAAAATACGCAATAATCTTGCTAACTTTCCGGCCGGTATTGAAAAACTATTGAATGAAATTAAAAGGTATAGTCCCCAGAGCCTGGCGAGTGCTGAAGAAAGTATTTATCATCCTCTTTATCGCGCAACTGTTGTACATCATCCTGCTTCGCTGGGTGAATCCTCCTGTTACCACAACAATGATAGCCAGTTGGTTCAGCCTTTGGGGTACCGATAAATCATTCAAAAGGGATTATGTGAGCATGGATGAAATTTCTCCTTATGCCAAGCTGGCGGTGCTGGCCAGTGAAGATCAACTATTTCCTGATCATAATGGTTTTGATTTCAAATCCATTGAGAAGGCCATGAAGCACAATCAGAAAAGCAAAAAGATCCGTGGTGCCAGTACCATCAGTCAGCAGGTGGCAAAAAATGTGTTCCTCTGGCAAGGCGGTGGCTGGTTTCGTAAAGGACTGGAAGTGTATTTTACTTTCATGATAGAAAAGCTTTGGGGTAAAAAAAGGATCCTGGCCGTGTATCTCAACGTAGCGGAAATGGGAGAAGGTATCTTTGGAATTGAAGCGGCGGCACAGGCTTATTATCATAAACCGGCGGCATCGCTTAACAGAGAACAGGCTGCCATGATTGCTGCTTGTTTACCCAATCCTGTTAAATACACCGTGGTTCCTCCGGCACGTATTACTTCCTGGCGGCAACGCAGGATCTTAACACAGATGCGCTTTTTAGGACCAGACCCGGATATTTCAGCTTTGGTAACAGGGTTTAAAGGGAAGTAACTGCCTCAATAGCTGTTTGCAAACGTTCTTCATATCCCCCGCGGATGTCCGCCCATGGCAGTCCGGAGTTCATCACGATATCCCTGTAGATCTGGTAGAAGTATTGTCTTTCTTCCGGTTTGGGATGTTCGCGTAGCGGATCATCTTCCCAGGCAATATCAATATAGGTGAGTAAGTAAAGATCATATTTCCGGGAGGCGATCATTTCTAAGATCCTCGGATCACAATCACCATATTTTGCTTCGCTCCATACTTTGATCACCTGCAGGTCTGTATCACAGATCAGTAATTCATTCGCTTTTACCGCGGCTGCATCTTCTGTGATCAACTGGCCTTCCGCCATGCGTAAAAGATCTTCCTGTTCATAAGGCCGGTTCAGCTGCATCAGGTAATCCCGCGCAAACTCAGGCACCCACAGTGTTTTGTAATGTGCTGCCAGTTGTGAACTGAGCGTGCTTTTACCGGTGGACTCAGGCCCTATGACTACTATTTTCTTCACGATAAAGTTTTAACCAATGGAAATACCCTGTTACGGCTACAATAAATAAAAAGATAGTGAGTGTGGCGGTGGCAGGATAATGTTTATGGAAGAACAACGGCACGGCTACAAAGTTTGAAATATTCAGGAAGATCCAGTTCTCCACTTTCCGTTTCGCCAATAGCCACATGCCACTGCAGGCTGTAGCGGAAACAAATGCATCAATGGCTGGCACATCTGAATTAGAAAAGATCCGCAACAGCGTATAGAAGAGTCCCCAGCCAATAACCGCAATGGCAATAGCCGTGATGAGTTCCTTATTATTCACACGGGTAATGCGTACCTCTTCCTTTTGTGTTCCTTTTACCCAGTAATACCACCCGTATACACTCATGATAAAATAATAAACATTCAGCGTGGCTTCCGCATACAATTTAGCATGTTGCTGTGCCAGCATCCAGGCATAAATAGCGGTGCTGATAAGCCCTGTAGGATATACCCACACGCTGTTCTGGCGGGAACACAAAACACTGATCACCCCAAACAAAACCGCAATGGCTTCCAGTAAGCTCATGTGCTGAAAATCGGTTATTATTTCCTGCATGTTCTTTTATTCTTTATCGCCAATCAATACTCCTGAAACATTCCAGGCGCTGAAACTTCCGCCTTCCGGTTTACCCAATGGAATGGCTACTTGTATGGTATGTTTACCTGGTGCCATGTCTGGTAAAGGAATTTCTACAGGTAAAGTAATAGTACCGGGGCACCAGTTGGAACGACTCAGATCTGAAGAGGAAAGCCCGTTTCCAAAGTTGCCGGATGCAGGATTTAATAAACGGTAAGTAGCGCAATCTTCTCTCCAGGGAATAAAGTGATACACTCTTTTACCATCCGCAAAGATCTCATTCAGCTTGGGGACAAATTCATCTCCTCCACCCCAGCCACCATGGCCGGTTGTGAGGTAACGTAATTTCAGGTTCTTTACACCTTGCGGTACTTCTATAGTTACAGTGAGGGAATCTTTATCGAACATCGTACCGTATTCTTGTCCGCCCATTTCCATGAGGTTGGTGCTATTGAACACCGGCATAATCCATGTTTTATTCTCCAAAGCACCTTCTCCATCATACCCCGGATAGTATTTGAATTGCAAACTGGCTTTATGCCCGCCTTTATCATAGTTGCCAATGAAAACGCCTATCCAAACTTCTCCCTGCAGGCTTGGCAGCAACACAGAAATATCCTGTTTATATACGGCGGAATCTGCCCAGTCGTATCCTTTGATCTTTGCCTGTGCATTAAAATGCCTTACGCCAAACGGCGTGAAAAAACGCATGAGTTCCAGTGGGGGTAAGTAATTACCTGTGGCCACTACACCCTGGTATTTTTTCCCGTTGCGGCCAGTATATACCGGCAACGCCTGCACGCCTTGCTGTAATCCATTCAGGAAAGACAGTGGCTGGTTAGCCGGGATCATAAATACAGAACCCGTACGGTCATACGCATCGCCATTGGAATATTGTACCAGCTCTGCAAAAAGCCGCTGGCCGGGCTTTGCCGCCGGGAGTTTTACTTTTTTAAGGATCACGGTGCCGCCGGAGAAATGATACACGGCATCTAATTGTTCGCCAGATGGATTGTTGATAGGATTGCCAAAACTGATCTGCTCTCTATCGAAAATGGTCAACGTAGTGTAACGGCTTTCAATCACCTGCCGTTGATAAGTGGGTTCATCTACAATAACACCCGTGTTAGTTGGCCAGGCTAATTCTTCAGAAGTAATAGTCCTGTATTCTATGTTCTTCGCAATCGTTTCTGAATTCCCGTTACGGATAGTTTTTAAAACGAGTCCCATACCCGGTGCAATAGAAATGCTGGGTGTGCCTTTAATTTTCAGATCGTTTGTGTACCATACTTCTATGGTATTGGAACGGATAAAGAGTTTTGCTTTTTTACAAGGGATGCCGATGATAGTATCTATGCCAGGCAGCAGTTCTGCTTTCACGTATTCTGAAAATGGTTTTTTCAGTGTGTAGAAAGTGCCGTTGCTATTCAACACCTGGTAGCTGGCTTTTTCTCCCAGCTGGAGGAATTGCTGCTCTGTCTGCCGGCCCTGGGTAACCAGGCGAACCCGGTTACCTTTAATGAAGAGCTTTTGTTCTCCGCGGGATTCTTTCCCGTTATTGCGGAACCCATAGGTAACAACGGCCTCTGTTTGTGCAAACAAAGGCGCACTGGCCAATACCAGTGCACATGCAATTAAAATCCCTCTCATGGTGTAAAGCTAAGGATCATAAATGAAAAAAGCGCAGCCTGAGGCTGCGCTTATAACACTATCATTCACTCAACTATGGCTTATTCTGCTTCCGCCACTACTTCCTTCACCTCAGGGATCATTCTCTTCATCATCCCTTCAATACCCGCCTTAAGCGTGATCATGGAAGATGGGCAGCCTGAACAGGAACCTTGCAGCATAACGGTTACAACACCGTCATCGTAATCTTTGAACTGGATAGCACCGCCATCCATTTCAACTGCAGGTTTCACATAATTCTCGAGTAATTCTTTAATACGTTGAACAACGTCGCTTTCGTCTCCGCTGAAAACGGGAGCCGCCACGATATCGTCCTCATTGATCACAGCACGGTTGTCTTCCAGGTATTCCTTCAGGAATTGCTTGATGGCAGGAATAACATCCGTCCAGTCTGTATCATTGGTTTTAGTAAGCGTTACAAAGTTGCTGCAGATGAACACACCCTTGATGAAAGGGAAAGTGAACAGCTCAGCTGCCAGGGGTGAAGGTGTTGTGCTGGCCGCATCAGGGAAATCGATCGATTTATTCGGATACAGGAGTTTGTTTACGACAAACTTCATCGTTTCCGGGTTCGGCGTCATTTCCGTATAGATACTGATGATTGGATTTCCTGTTTTGATCATTATATAACTATTTTCTTCTGCAAAATTAGCAAAATTTAGCGAGAGTTGGGCGACGAAATCGCTTCTTCTTCACTAAAGCTTGTTCTAACAACTGTAATCTATTTGATTACTTTTGCATATATGATGTCACACAGCAAAACGCTTCATGCCCGCAAAAGGATCGCTCTGATTGCGCATGACCACAAAAAGGCGGAATTATTAGAATGGGCAGTTTACAACAAAACGGTTCTGGCCCGCCATGAGCTTTATGCAACTGGCACCACCGGCAAGTTGCTGGAAGAATCGCTGGATGTATCTGTTCGTAAACTGCTGAGCGGCCCCCTGGGTGGGGATCAGCAAATTGGCGCTGCTGTAGCGGAAGGCAGGATCGATGTGATCATTTTCTTCTGGGACCCCATGGAGGCTTTGCCCCATGACCCGGATATCAAAGCTTTGCTGCGGCTGGGCGTGGTTTGGAATATCCCGATGGCCAGTAACAGGGCCTCTGCGGATTTCCTGATGACCTCCCCCCTGATGCACCAGGAATATACTGCCAGTCTGCCGGACTACAGTTTGTACCTGGGACGCAAAATGTAAGGGCGCCCTTTTTTACGTTGGTTCCACAAAAAAAGTTCTTGGCTTTTCGGAACATGGGCATTCCATTTCCCTAATGTGCTTTATCATAATGCTGTTTCAGCATATCCTCTCCAAAATCATTCTTCAGATCCCGGAACGAAGTATGCACATGGTTTGCTTTGTTCTGGGTATTATCATATTCAATGATAAAAGTAGGTCCCTGGATCCGGTAGTAATGCCCTATCCCCCATTCCTTCCCGCCTGCCCAGGCAAAATGTAATTGATCCCAACCTGCCGTTTCTATCTCTTTCCACAGGATATCCGCCATCAGCTTGGTATAGCGGTCAATATACACCGCCAGTAATTTCTTTAATAATTGCTGCTGGGCGGGTTTCAGTTTACTATAAGACAATCCCGGAGGGTCCTGCAACCAGGCCGTTCTTTTATTCCCGGTAATAATATCTGCCGGAGCGGTTTCTGCTACCAGGGCAACTTTCAGCTGTTCGGCATCTAAACCGTTCAATAATTGAAAACCCAGCACAGATTCCTCTTTTAAGATCTGCAATCCCTTTTTAGGACCGTCCGGAACGATGGCCGGATTGGCACCCATAAATCCCGGAGTTCCGGAAATCAAGGTTTTATCTGCCGCAGAAAAATTCAGGGAGAGGTGATGGCCTTCCATCCTCCAGCCCCAGGGCTTTCCTGCTCCCGGATCTCCAAAGACGGTAAAGTAATATTTCCCGGGATTCCTGTAATCATCATCATCCCCGCGGCCTTCCAGTGCACGCAGTACCAGTTCCATTTCCACAATAGAAGATGCCTTTTTATACCCGTCCGCACTCATGCATAATTTCAGGAGGTCATATGCCTTCCCCCGTTGTGCAACACTCATGGCTCTTAAAGGAAGCCCCTTTCTTTCACGTGGAACAAAATGCCAGTTGAAGCGTTCTGCATCTTCCCAGCTCATGCAAGCCTGTTGCCGAAGCGGGGCGTCCAGCGAAACGATGAATTCTTTTGCCGCTTTTTCTATGGGGGATTGCCCAAGTGTTGCAATGCTAAATAGGACTGAGAGAAAGAGAAGTACCCGCTTTTTCATGACGATGGAATGTGTGATAAACAAAATACAAATCTTTTATCATTATCGGGAATTAAGGTTTGGCGTTGCTTTTGCTGGAAATGAAGCACTTCTGCATTTGGGATTTGACGATGGGAGGGTTATTTTCGCAGTTTTCAGGATTTTTCAGGATAAAAGTATCAAGGAATGGTGAAGCACTTTTTGGCAGGATTACTACTGTGTGGCTGCATGGTACAACTAAGCAAAGCACAATTGCCCCCCAAACGGGAGATGCGGGCCGTATGGATAGCCACGATAGAAAATATCGACTGGCCATCACGTAAAGGTCTTTCTTCCGAAGAGCAGCAACAGGAATTCATTCGCCTGCTGGATCAGCACCAAAGGAATGGCATGAACACCATCGTTTTCCAGGTGCGCCCGGTAAGTGATGCCTTTTATGCTTCCCCTTTTGAACCCTGGAGTGAATATCTTACCGGCGTGCAGGGCAAACCTCCCTATCCTTATTATGATCCGCTGGAATTCATGGTAACGGAAACGCACAAACGGGGGATGGAATTCCACGCATGGTTCAACCCCTACCGCGCTGTAGCCAATATCCGCAGCAGCAGTATTGCCCCCAATCACATTACCCGCCTCAAACCACAGTGGTTTGTAACTTATGGCGACAAGAAATATTTTGATCCCGGGATCCCTGAAGTACGCAGTTATGTAACTGAAGTGATCCGCGATGTAGTGAAACGCTATGACATTGATGCTGTGCATTTCGACGATTACTTTTACCCTTACCGCATTGCCAACAGGGATTTTCCGGATAGAAGCTCCTACCGCATGTATGGTAAGAACCTTGGCCTGGACGATTGGCGCCGCTCCAATGTGGATACTATTATACAAATGCTCAATACTGCCATCAAAGCAGAAAAGCCCTGGGTAAAATTCGGGATCAGTCCGTTTGGTGTTTGGCGCAGCAATGATAAAGATCCGGATGGAACCCCCACCCGTGGAAGCCTCACCAACTATGACGATCTCTATGCAGATGTTATAAAATGGCAGCGGCTGGGTTGGATAGATTACCTGGCGCCACAGCTGTATTGGGAATTTGGTCACCGCCTTGTTCCATTTGGCCTGCTGGTAAACTGGTGGGGTAATCATGCATATGGCAGACATATATATATAGGACATGCTCCTTATCGCATTGGCAGTAATGCCAGCTGGAAAGATCCTGGGGAAATTCCCCGGCAGATACAAGCTACCCGTGCCCTCAGCACTATACAAGGCAGCATTTATTACAGCGCTAAATGTTTCGCGGACAATGCTTTAGGTTTTGTGGATTCCCTCCGGAACCACTTCTACCGTTACCCTGCCCTGCGGCCCACCATGCCCTGGCTGGATAACAAACCACCGGAACCTCCTTATTTCACGGATGCCTTCGAAAAGCCCGAGGGGCTTGAGATCCGCTGGGCGGATGACGATACTTCCAACCAAACAAAACAGTTCGTGGTATACCGCTTTGAAGACAAGGATGTGATCAACGTAAACGACCCTACGAAGATCCTCAGCATCGTGATGCAAATGCCGGATCCCGTTTTCATCGACCGTAATTATATTAAAGGACGGAAATATATTTATATAGTTACCGCTCTGGATCGTATGCAAAATGAAAGTATGATCAGCGATCCGTTAAGAGTAGAAATGGTGAACGGAAAGGCAAAATTTGAATTCGAGCCCTGATCTACATTGTTTTACACAACTTATTACCAGGCCGGGACAATCTCCCGGCTTTTTTTGTCCGGAATGGGTTCCGGAGGCTGTTCATTTTTTAATATTATCAAATGAACCAACGTCCTTTTTTAATCTTTTCTAAATTTTGGGCCGTTAATAGAACTTTCTATAAAAAATACCGCGTTCCTTTAGTATCTTTAAACCGTTCCCAAAGCAATTACGGTACCAAGGCCCGAAGGTTAACCCCTTCCGGGAGGAGTGTATCTGGTATCTGATATAAAAAGGAAAAAATCTAACGCTAATGAGTAATGTGAGCCAAGAGCTGGGTTTGTATCGGTCGGAATTTGAACATGACGCATGCGGTACGGGCTTTACCGCCCATATTAAAGGAAGAAAGTCTCATTCGATCATCCGTGATGCATTAACCATGCTGGAGTGTATGGAACATCGTGGCGCCAGTGGCTGCGAACGTACAACTGGCGACGGTGCCGGCATTCTTATCCAGATGCCGCATGAGTTTTTATATGACGAATGTCTGAAACTGGGCATCCGCCTTCCTGAAACCGGTAAATACGGTGTGGGGATGGTTTTCTTTCCAAAAGAACAACGCTGGCGTGATGAGTGCCGCGAAATTATACAACGCTGCGCTGATAAATTAGGATTGAATCTTCTCGGTTATCGTCTTGTTCCCGTTCGCCCCGATGGCATCGGAGAAACCGCGCTTTCTGTAGAACCACAAATAGAACAACTGTTCATTACCTGTGGTACTGACGTAGCAGATCAGGATGCATTTGAACGTAAGCTCTTCGTTCTTCGTAATTATATTACCAAAACGGTTCGTAACTCTATTCCGAAAGATAAAGCAGAGATCTATTTCGCTTCTTTCTCTTCCCGGACCATTGTATATAAAGGTCAGCTCACCACCTACCAGGTAGGTCATTATTATACAGACCTCCGCGATGAGCGGATGGTTTCTGCATTTAGCCTGATCCACAGCCGTTTTGCTACCAATACTTTCCCCAGCTGGAAACTGGCACACCCTTTCCGTTTCATTGCACACAATGGTGAGATCAATACCCTGAAAGGTAACCTCAACTGGTTGCGCTCCGGTGAAAATAGTTTCGCTACCAAATACTTCACGCCGGAAGAGATGGAAATGCTCTCCCCGATCGTGGATGAAGGCCAGTCTGACTCTGCCTGCCTGGATAACGTGATAGAACTGCTGAACCTTACCGGCCGCTCTTTACCACACGTGATGATGATGCTCATCCCCGAAGCATGGGATGGTAATAATGATATGGACCCGGTGAAGAAAGCATTTTATGAATATCATGCTTCACTGATGGAACCATGGGACGGCCCGGCTTCTATTTCTTTCACAGATGGAAAGATCATTGGCGCAACCTTAGACCGTAACGGTCTTCGCCCTTCCCGTTTTGTGGTAACGAAAGATGACCGTGTGATCATGGCTTCTGAAGCTGGTGTTCTTCCTATCGATCCTAAAAATGTAAAAGAAAAAGGCCGCCTGCAACCTGGTAAAATGTTTGTGGTGGATATGGAACAGGGCCGCATCATTGGTGATGAGGAACTGAAACAATCCATCTGCTCTCAGCAACCTTATGCAGAATGGCTGAATAAATACAAGATCCGTATTGACGAACTGCCTGAACCACGTGTAACATTCACGCACCTGGAAAAAGAGCAGATCTTCAAATACCAGAGAGCATTCGGATATTCTACAGAAGACCTGGAATCTATCATTGCGCCCATGGCCATTGATGGTAAAGAACCTATCGGCTCCATGGGAACGGATGTGCCTTTAGCTGTACTGAGTGATCAGCCGCAACACCTCACCAGTTATTTAAAACAACTCTTTGCTCAGGTAACCAATCCCCCGATCGATCCTATCCGGGAAAGACTGGTAATGTCCCTCGCAACTTTCCTTGGCAACAACGGAAACCTGCTGGACGAAGATCCTTTGCATTGCCATAGTGTTGCGTTGCCGCACCCAATCCTGAATAATTATGATCTGGAAAAGATCCGCAGTATTGATACCGGTATCTTCCAGGCTAAAACATTACATACTTACTTTAAAGCAGATGGCAAACCAGGTTCCCTGGAAAAAGGGCTTGCCCGTTTATGCCGTTATGCAGTAGATGCGGTGGATGATGGTTTTGAAGTGATCATTCTTTCAGACCGGGCCATTGATTCTGAACATGCGGCCATTCCTTCGCTGCTCGCACTTTCAGCTGTTCACCATCATCTTATCCGTAAAGGATATCGTGGTCAGGTGGGGCTGGTTGTAGAAGCCGGCGATGTTTGGGAAGTACACCACTTCGCCTGCCTGCTTGGATTTGGCGCTACTGCTGTCAATCCATACCTCGCATTGAGCACCATCCGGGATATGCGCCTGGCTGGTAAAATGCAGACGGATCTGGATGTAGATAAACTGAAGAAGAACTATATCAAGGCGGTTTGTGAAGGTTTGCTAAAGGTGTTCTCCAAAATGGGCATCTCTACCCTGCAATCTTATCAGGGCGCACAGATCTTCGAAATACTCGGTATCAACAAATCTGTGGTAGATAAATATTTCACCGGCGCCGTTTCCCGTATCCAGGGAATGGGCCTGGATGAAATTGCCAAAGAAACACTGGCAAAACACTGGACCAGCTATGGCCGTAAAGATACACCTGTACAACGCCTTAATTCAGGCGGCGTGTATCAGTGGAAAAGGAAAGGTGAGTTCCACCTCTTCAATCCTACTACCATTCACCTGTTACAGTATTCAACAAGACTGAACGACTACAACGTCTTTAAAAAATATTCTAAGTCGATAAACGATCAGATGGAAAAAGCGGCAACGCTCCGGAGTATGTTTACGTTCAAACGTAACCGTAATCCTGTACCACTGGAAGAAGTAGAACCAGCTGACGTTATCCTGAAACGCTTTGCCACAGGGGCGATGA
The DNA here is from genome assembly GCF_009647655.1 of Chitinophaga sp. SYP-B3965. GTDB lineage: Bacteria > Bacteroidota > Bacteroidia > Chitinophagales > Chitinophagaceae > Chitinophaga. The sequence goes on from NZ_WJFD01000002.1 coordinate 288,770, forward strand.
GCTTTGGCTCTATCAGTCACGAGGCACACTCTACACTTGCTATTGCCATGAACCGCATTGGTGCTAAAAGCAATACCGGTGAAGGTGGTGAAGATGAACTGCGTTACGAGATTGCTGAGAACGGGGATAACATGCGTTCTGCTATTAAGCAGGTAGCGTCTGCCCGTTTTGGTGTAACCAGTTACTATCTGACGAATGCAGATGAACTGCAGATCAAAATGGCGCAAGGTGCTAAACCCGGAGAGGGTGGCCAGTTGCCAGGTCATAAAGTAGATGAATGGATCGCAAAGGTTCGTCACGCTACGCCTGGTGTAGGTTTGATCTCTCCACCGCCGCACCATGATATCTATTCTATTGAAGATCTGGCGCAACTGATCTTTGATCTGAAAAATGCCAACCGTGCAGCAAGGATCAGCGTGAAGCTGGTTTCCAAAGCGGGTGTGGGAACCATCGCAGCGGGTGTGGCAAAAGCACATGCGGATGTGATCCTCGTTTCCGGGCATGATGGCGGAACGGGCGCTTCTCCGATCAGTTCTATCAAACATGCCGGTTTACCCTGGGAACTCGGTCTGGCTGAAACACATCAAACACTTGTTCGTAATAAACTCCGCAGCCGCGTAACCGTTCAAACGGATGGCCAGCTGAAAACCGGAAGGGATATCGCTATCGCTACTTTACTGGGTGCTGAAGAATGGGGCGTTGCCACAGCAGCACTGGTAGTAGAAGGTTGTATCATGATGCGTAAATGTCATCTGAACACCTGCCCTGTTGGAGTAGCCACACAGGATCCTGAACTGCGGAAACGCTTCGAAGGAAATGCACAACACGTGGTGAACTTCTTCCACTTTCTGGTAGCAGAATTGCGGGAGATCATGGCAGAACTTGGGTTCCGTAAAATTGAAGATATGGTGGGCCAGGTAGAAGTATTGAAGGTGCGTGAAAATGTATCCCACTGGAAATACAAGAACCTGGATCTTACGCCGATCTTATATCGCGAACCTGCTTCTGATGAAACCCCTCTTTTCAAAACAGAAGAACAGGATCATGGTTTGGCAGAAGTGCTGGACTGGCAGTTGCTGAAAGCAGCTAAACCCGCGCTGGACAATAAGACCCGCGTGTTTGGAAAATATGCTGTAAGGAATACAGATCGTACCATTGGTACCATCCTGTCCAACGAAATATCGAAAATTTACAAAAGTGCAGGTTTGCCGGAAGATACGATCCACTTCAAATTCTCCGGTTCAGCAGGCCAAAGCTTTGGTGCATTCAATACAAAAGGTGTAACACTGGAACTGGAAGGAGAAGCGAACGATTATTTTGGTAAAGGTCTTTCCGGCGCCAAGTTGATTGTGTATCCTCCTACGGAAGCGGATTTCAAAGCAGAAGAAAATATCATTGCCGGTAACGTGGCATTATATGGTTCCACTTCCGGAGAAGCTTACATCCGTGGTAAAGCCGGCGAAAGGTTCTGTGTAAGGAATTCCGGCGCAACAGTTGTGGTAGAAGGAACAGGAGATCATGGTTGTGAATACATGACTGGTGGCCGTGCTGTGATCCTGGGAGAAACCGGCCGCAACTTTGGAGCAGGTATGAGCGGAGGTCTTGCATTTATTTATGATGTAAAGAATGTATTCGCCAGCCGTTGCAACCTGGATATGATCGATCTGGATCCATTGGGAGAAGAAGATGCAGCACAACTGCATGATCTGATCACCAAACACCATGCCTACACAAACAGTACCGTAGCCAAGTTCATCCTGAAAGACTGGGAGAACCAACTGCGTCACTTCGTGAAAGTATTCCCGAAAGAATACAAGGCAGCGTTGAAACATGCCGAACAAAAAGGTGTGAAAAGCAATGCAAAAAAGTAGGAACCAAATTTTAAAAAGAGATTAAGCAGAGATATGGGTAAACCAACAGGATTTCTGGAATTTACGCGGGAACTTCCCGGAAAGGCTGATCCGAAAGGTCGGGTAAAACACTACAATGAATTTGTGGAGAGATTCCCGGAGCCAAAGTTGAATGAGCAGGCTGCACGTTGCATGAACTGTGGTGTTCCCTTTTGCCATAGCGGATGTCCGCTGGGTAACGTGATCCCGGAGTTTAATGATGCAGTATATAGAAAAGACTGGCAGGAAGCGCTGGATATTTTGTCTTCTACCAATAACTTCCCTGAATTCACCGGCCGTATTTGTCCGGCTCCTTGTGAAAGCGCCTGTGTACTGGGTATTAACCAACCACCGGTAGCCATCGAGGAAATTGAAAAGCACATCATTGAAATAGCATTCGATAAAGGTTTGATGAAAGCCAAAGTGCCACGCGTACGTACAGGTAAAAAAATAGCAGTGATCGGTTCCGGTCCTGCAGGCCTGGCTGCAGCAGCACAACTGAACTATGCCGGTCACAACGTAACCGTGTTTGAAAGAGATGATAAACCAGGCGGGTTGCTCCGTTACGGTATCCCTGATTTCAAACTGGAAAAATGGGTGATAGAACGCAGGGTTGCTTTAATGGAAGAAGAAGGAATTGTGTTTCAATGCAATGCAAACGTAGGCGTGAACGTTAGTGTGAATGATCTGCAACGTGAATACAATGCCATCGTGCTGGCAGGTGGTTCCACCATCCCCCGTGATCTTACCATCCCGGGCCGTGAATTGAAAGGTGTGCATTATGCGATGGACTTCCTGAAGCAGCAGAACAAACGCGTAAGCAACTTACCCGTAGAAGGAGAAGATATTTTTGCCACAGGAAAGAATGTAGTAGTGATAGGTGGTGGTGATACCGGTTCGGATTGTGTAGGAACTTCCAACCGTCATGGTGCAATTGGCATTACACAATTAGAATTATTACCAAAACCTCCCGGAGAGCGGACGTCTTATATGCCATGGCCAACTTATCCCATGGTATTGAAGACCTCTTCTTCTCATGATGAAGGTGCTGCCCGCCAATGGGCCATTGCTACAAAAGCATTTGTTGGTGATGATAAAGGTAACCTGAAAGGCTTGCTGCTGGTAGATCTGCAATGGTCTCTCGGCGAAGATGGCAGACCTGCAAGGTTCACAGAAGTACCTGGTTCAGAAAGAGAAGTTCCTTGTGAACTGGCATTACTGGCCATGGGCTTTATCCAGCCACAACATAAAGGCATGATAGATGACCTGGGTGTGGAAACAGATGATCGTGGAAATGTGAAGGCATCTGAAAAAGCATACGAAACCTCTGTTGCCAAAGTATTCGTTGCCGGTGATATGCGCCGCGGTCAATCTTTGGTAGTATGGGCTATCAGCGAAGGACGTGAATGTGCCAGGAAAGTGGACGAGTTTTTGATGGGTACCTCACAGCTGGAAAGCAAAGATCATTCTTTGATGTTCCTGTCCTTGTAAAAAAGAATTTTTTAAGTTTTCTCATAAGCAGGTTTAGATTTTGTTGTAACCTTCAGCCGGGCCGGATTTTCATCCGGCCTTTTTTTGCGCGTCACAGGCAAAAATCCAGCGAGTGCATAAACATACCCCGCAAAACACATTGCTATCTAATTAACCTAATTCTAAATAAAGGATCAGTACAGGTAAAAACCTGCAACCCGAAATACATGATCTAACCCTGCTATAGGACAACCTCCATAGCAAAGACGAAAAATCCGACAACAAAAAGGGAAGTAAAACAGCGCGAGATAACAGCAACGAATATACCCCTGAAATAAAAACAAACCTCCGTTCAATTTATTCATTCCGCACGAGGGTGTTAACACCCAACTTAACAGTAACTTAACCACCAGTCCAAAAGACACACGCGCCTCGTGCTTTTATTTCTTAAATTTATCTAACTAAAACTGATCCCATATGCGTTGGCAAGGACGTCAAAAAAGCGAAAATGTAGAAGATCGCCGCGGTTCATCCAGAGGCGGGCTCATAGCCGGAGGCGGCATCGGCACTATTGTGATTGCTTTGATCGTCTACTTCCTTGGCGGGGACCCGTCCCAGGTAGTCAATATGCAACAGCAGCAAGCCCCCAGCCAGGGACAGCTCTCCCCGGAACAGGAAGCCGCTGAAAAAGATGCCGCCGAATTCGTACAAGTGGTCCTCAAAGACACAGAAGACGTCTGGAACAAACTCTTTTCGGAAACAAATCAGCAGTACCAGGAGCCAAAACTGGTTATGTTCACAGGCGTAGTGGAATCTGCCTGTGGCAATGCCAGCAGTGCATCCGGCCCATTTTATTGCCCTGCGGACCGGAAAGTATACATCGATCTTTCTTTCTACAACGAACTGAAAGATAAATTAAACGCCCCCGGAGACTTTGCCATGGCTTATGTGATTGCCCATGAAGTTGGCCACCACGTACAAAACCTCCTCGGCATTTCCGAAAAAGTGCAAAGGGCCCGCTCCCAGCTCAGCGAAACAGAATACAATAAACTCTCCGTAAAACTGGAATTACAAGCGGATTTCTTTGCCGGCGTTTGGGCCAACCATGCCCAGAAAATGCAAAACATCCTGGAACCGGGTGACATTGAAGAAGCCCTCAATGCCGCCAACGCCATCGGAGACGATCGCCTCCAAAAACAATCCCGCGGAGTAGTAGTACCGGATGCTTTCACACATGGCACTTCCGCCCAAAGGATGTACTGGTTCAAAAAAGGTTTCGAAACAGGCGACGTTCGCCAGGGTGATACATTTAACAGTAATCAATAGATATCATGAAAAAACAAATAGTCTGGAAAGGACTGTTCCAGCAAATGATGGAGTACTGCAATGTGGAAACAACGGAAACCGATATACGAATAGACGGGACTATCGTCGGTTACGGAGAGGACACGCCTTTTTCTGTTTCGTATGATATTATCACAGACCGCCTCTGGCAGGTAAGCTCTCTGGAAATGGCTGTAGAAAAATCCGGGGAATGTTCCTGGATCTCCCTGCAGCGAGACCCTGATGGCAAATGGACACAAAGCGGTCACATCCGTGAAGAGTGGGCCCATTGCATAGACATCGATATTTCTTTAACGCCGCTCACCAATACACTTCCCATCAAACGGCTCCAGTTAGAGCCACATCAACGTACAGAAATCGACGTCCTCTACATCAACATTTTCAAAGACGAGATCAAACCACTGAAACAATGGTACACAAAACTCAACGATGAGTTATACCTTTTCGAGGGCGTGGTGAAAGATTTCAAAGCAGAAATAAAAGTGGATGATGAAGGTCTTGTTGTAGACTATCCAGAACTCTTCTCCCGCATCCAGTCTTAAAACCGATATTGCTTTTTCAACAGGTAAAGATATTGGGGAGGCATGTGATTGATGAATACATTCTTTCCATCAAACGGAAACTGCCTGTAATATTCCTCATCTGCCATCAGCACAATGGGAGATCCCGCCGTCATGTAATTATTACTATACACATACGCCGGTTGCTGAAACCCCGGCAGTTTTTTCCTGGACATCTTATACACAAAGCCCCCCAGGTATTTCCTGTAACGGCGAACAGAACGATTGGTTGCGCGGGTGAGCTTATTGTACACCATGTTACCATAGAGCCGCACAAAGAATTTCTGCTTTTTTAACGTTCCAGGAATTTCCATAAATGGGTTCACTGGATTAAAGTCTGTTACCCTTTGGAGAGATAAAGGTGTTTCCGGCACCCAGTCTGCACTGTTCACAATCCTGAACCCCCAGCCATCACGGGTGATGTAATCAAAATCATACGCATAAAAAAGATTCCCCGGTTTGGGTCCTGCACTGCAATACGTTTTATACTTTATATCCTTCGGCATGTCCGGTAAATATTCAAGATAAGAGCGCGTTAAAAAAGCAATCGCACCTCCCTGGCTATGCCCCATGATAATAAATTCGCGCGCGCCCTCTTTATACTGCGCTTTAATATGCGCAACAATATCCGGCGCCATAAACCCCAAAGACACCGTCCATCCCACATGCACATAAGCCGCAGCACTATCCGGCGCCAGTTTATAATCAAATCGAGTACTATCCGTTAATTGCAAAGACCCTTTCGCCGGGATCATCGCCGCATAGAAATTGGCCAGCCAGCTTTCTGTTTTTTCTATCGTGCCCCTGATCTTGATCACCACCACCCCATCGCTCCGTTTCCATAAAAACCAGCGATTATAAAAACCCACTTCCGGGGAAATGTAGAGGAGTTTAAAATTGTCAGGGTCCTTTATACTATCTCCCCGCTCAGAGAGGCTCAGCACATCATGGTATTCTTTAGGGTCAAAACCAGGTTTCAGTTGTTGGCCGTGCAGGGGAAAATAAATGCAGGCCAGTAATCCGAAAATTAAACCACGCATGTTTTTTTATTTTTTATAAACATAACAAAAAGGAGGCAGCAAAGTTGATATCCTGTAATTTGCAATACTAACTATACGCACATGTTAACTATCACCAAAGCAACGCCGGATCAGATTCATATCATTCAGGAGATTGCTTACATCACCTGGCCGGAAACTTTTGGAAAGATCCTTTCCGCAGAACAGATCACTTACATGCTGGGCATGATGTACGACGATGCATCGCTACGCAGCCAGATCACAGAACGCGGTCATGTTTTTCTTTTAGCTAATGTAGACGGGGTCTTCGGCGGTTTTGCTTCTTATGAATTGAAATATAAAAATAGTCTGGTCGCAAAATTGCATAAGATCTATATCCGTCCGGATATGCAGGGCAAAAATGTAGGCAAAGTACTCATGACGGAAGTGGCGGGTATTGCAAGGGAAGCCGGGATGCAATATCTTACCCTCAACGTGAACCGCGGAAATAATGCAGTGGGGTTCTATCAACGCTACGGTTTTGAAAAGACCGGTGAAGAAGACATCGATATCGGGAACGGCTATTTTATGAACGACGCTATTATGCAGATGACATTATGATACAACGCAATTACATTTGGCTCATCGCCATCCTGTGTTTCGCCACCACATCCTGTGCCCGCAAAATTACCGAAAGCGGAAAAGCCTCTTACTATGCAGATAAGTTCCAGGGCCGCAAAACCGCCAATGGCGAAACTTTCAAACAGCAAAAGATGACTGCCGCGCATCCCACTTTACCCTTCGGCACCAAAGTAAAAGTCACCAATCTCAATAACGGCCGCAGCGTAAAAGTCAGGGTAAACGACAGAGGCCCCTTTGTTGCCGGACGCATCATCGACCTCTCCAAAAAAGCAGCCCGCAAATTAGGTATGTTGCAAACCGGAGTGGCCACAGTGAAGCTGAAATACAAGAAGAAACGATAGCATTAAATTTAGCTTACGTCTTTCTATTATCGGTTTTTCGTCATATATTCGGGTAATTGATGTGTTGACATATGGATACCTGGTTTACCCTACCTACCGTTTCCAATGAACGCCCTCAGATGAATAACCTGCCCGCGTATCCCGATTTCACCGTAACATTATCCCGTGAAGATTGGAGGCAGGCAGAGTTTATCAACATCCACAAACTTTGCACCGTTGGCGAAGAAGTGGATGAGATCAAAGACATCTGGATCAATCACAGTAAGGAATCCGCAGAAGGAATACGTTTGTTTCATGAACTGCATATCCGTAAGCTGATCGGCCCTGCTGAATTGTTTATCCCTCTCTTTGAACTCAAAGCATTGCTACGTAGTGATTCCCTTGGCAGTATAGCTTTTGATCAGCATCCGGGCTTCGTGAAAAATGGATTTGCACTAACCACCTCCGCCAGCTGTTATTACGGCCTGGAAGAAAATGGCGTGGTAAAGTATTTGTGCATGCACCACAGCCTCCCTCCCGCCGAACGGGAAATTGCCCGCATCATCAAATCCTTCTCCCTCATCTTCGTTAACTGGTACAGCTGTAATATTCAAACGCCCTGAAGTAACCCAATTGTCACTTTTCCAAAAAGCACTTGCATCTGCAGTAGTCCTCTGCTTAATTTGTATATATGATAAAGCAAAGCTACTCTCTGTTAATGCTGGGATTCCTGGCAATCGCAAACCTGTCTCTCGCACAAACTGCGCAAAACGCGCAAACCACCCTCCCCGGTTTCACCGCATACGCCGTTCCTGAAGAAAATGGTGTAGATATTTCCGGAAGGCAAGGCGTCGTAAAGTGGACGGACAGCACGAACACCGTAAATTTTTATTTCCACACATCTCACCCCGGCGCCCTGAAAATGGCCATCCAGGCCAAAAGCGACGCCCCATCAAAAATCAAAGTGAGCTTCAACGGCATCGAAAAAATAATTTCGGTGACTAACGGCACAGACTACACGACCATCCCGGTACTGCAAACAAAACTGAAGGACACCGGCTTTTACACCATCAGCCTGAAGGGCCTTGAAAAACAAGGAACAGTATATGCAGATGTAAAAGGGATCACCCTGGAAGGCCCCGCCACAAAGGATATCCAGTTCAATCCAAAACCCTGGCGCCGTTCTGCATCCGTACATTTAGGTTACACCGTACCGGATGATAAAAACGTAGAATGGTTCTACGGTGAGATCAATGTTCCCGTTGGCCAGGATAAACTGGGCACGTATTTTATGTCCTGCGGATTTCACCGCGGCTACTTTGGCATGCAGGTGAATGGCCCCAAAGAAAGAAGGATTATTTTCTCCGTGTGGGATTCCGGCAAAGAACCGGATAGCCGGGATAAGGTAAAGTATGAAGACCAGGTAACACTGATCGGGAAAGGAGATAGTGTGGTAGCATCTGGTTTTGGCGGAGAAGGAACCGGTGGCCACAGCCATTGGCTCTACAACTGGAAAGCCGGCGAAACTTATCGTTTCCTCATGCACGCAGTACCAACCGGAACCAACACACAATACACCGCGTACTTCTATGTGCCGGAACACAAAGAATGGAAAATGATCGCCAGCTTCCGCGCTCCGAAAGACGGCAAGTACATGGGCCACCTCTATTCTTTCCTGGAAAACTTCAGCTTTGAAAACGGATACCTCCACCGCAAAGGATATTTCGGCAATCATTGGGTAAAAACGGATACCGGCGAATGGATTGAACTCACCAAAGCCCGATTCACCAATGACGCTACCGCCAAAGCAAAAGACCGCCTGGATTTTGGCGGCGGATCAGAAAATGGCATGTTCTACCTCTGGACTGCAGGCTTCATTCCCGCAAACGCCAAACTGGGAGACATTTTCGAACGACCGGCATTGGGAAAACACCCCGAGATCGACTTACCTAAATTCTAATAACGGGCCCGGCTAACACCGGGCTTTTTTATGCCTATTTTGTCAAGCTAAGCAATCATTATGTAAAATATATTTGACATTATGTAAAACATCCCTATCTTTGGTAAAAATACATCCGCTATGAAATCTAATTATCTCTTACCGCACATTTACAAAAAGATCGGCTGGTTTATCACCATTCCTTTATTTTTTATAGGGCTTATCTTCTTCCCCCTCAATGACACATTAGAGATCTTCAGAGCACCCAGCTGGTTTGACTCTTTCCCCGGTGAATATTCTGATGAAGTGATTTCTGCCGGTTTGATCATTGGCATGTTGCTGGTTGCCTTCAGCCGGGAAAAGATCGAAGACGAATACATTAACAAGATCCGGTTGGAATCTCTCCAGATCTCCGTGCTGATAAATTATCTCTTGCTGATCATTTGCATACTTGTTGTGTATAACATGGATTTTCTGGCGGTGATGGCTTACAACATGTTCACCATCCTGCTTCTTTTCATCATCCGGTTTAATTTCATAATTTACCGCAACAAGTAACGCCTTATGAAAAACAGCATCAAAGTGGAACGCGCCAGGAAGAATCTCACACAGGATGAGCTGGCCAGGCTGGTAGGCGTTTCCAGGCAAACCATCAATACCATCGAGTCTAATAAATATGTGCCTTCCACCATTCTGGCCCTGAAAATTTCGAGGGTATTCGAAAAGCCGCTGGAACAAGTTTTTGAGTTGGAAGAAGGAGATTAGGTAGCCGGCAGCTGATCATTATTCAGCCGCCGTTGTGTCACTCACTTCGGCGGTTGGTTCTTTTTTATACTTTGCTTAGGGGGCTATGAATCGCAACGCTGGCGCAAGTCTTGTGCCGCAAGCCTCCTGCGCGTGAGCTGACTTGTGCTCAAGGTGCTCAGCAAAAACAATTCATTTCCTCTCCCCAATTTTCAACTCCTCTCTCGTCTGCACAATATTCATCGCCAGCGGATTCACGTATTGCACCAAAAATTTTGCCCGCATATTTTCGTTGAACACTTTCGTCGTATCCAGCATCCGTTCCGCTTCCATAAAGAGTTCCCGGGTTTGATCTGAAAAATGATGATCCAGTTTATCCTGGTAAAATAACCACACCGCCTTCACGCCGGCTAAAGCTCCCTTCGTATCCGCCACGCCATTTTCACTCGTCTCAAATGCTTTCATCTTTCCCATTTCCATCTCCATCGCATCAAACAATTGTGCGTCTGTAGATAACAATGTATCCGTCGATCTTCCTAAGTGATCAATATGACTGATCACCTGGAGCGTTTCTCTTCTCATCGCCGCAGTATCATTCAATGTGATACTGTCCCATCCGCTCAAAGCCTCTGCCGTAGCGGGATCAAAGTACCCTGCAAATAATTCCAGTTTCTTGTAAGCGTCCCGCGTATCCCTGAATTGTTTTTGTATTTCTGTTGCTTTTTTATGCCCCGTTACCGCTTGCAGGAATTGATGAGATTCCTTTTGCAAAACGCGAAATTGTATACCATACCAGTCAATAGCATGCGCTGCTTCCGAAGAAAGTTTTTTCGGCCGCTGTCCGTTGATAATGGAAAAAATTCCGGCGAAGAACGCTACGACAATAAAGATACCTGGACGCATATATTTTTATTAAAAGGGATGTTGGGATAGAAAGGACCCCTCCTTTCGGGAAGGGTCCTCGTACTTCTTCAGGGTTAAGAAAGAAATTGGATTACCTGAAACTAACACTTCTATGTTACCCCAGTGTTACGATCTCTTTTTTTTAACAGGAACAATGGCATTCCCCTTGCAGTGAGATTTATGCTATTTTAGCATAAAATCTCCAAGAATGGGCAAGCATGGATTAATTCCAATTCCTGATGCGATCAATCCTTTCAAAGTAAGGAAACAGCGCCTCATGAATTTCAACCCCGTAACCGCCAGTACTTCCCGCAAGGTTGTGGAGAAAGTGAAGATCACCGTTTTTGAATTCGATGAGGATAACATTCGGGAAGAAGTGATGGACAACGTATCCGATTGTTTCCGGTTCAGGGAAACCAAAACCATCAAGTGGATCAATGTGGACGGGGTCCGGCGGGAAGAAGTGGAAAAGATCTGTGAACATTTCCACATCCACTACCTGCTCATGGAGGATATTATGAGCGAAGGCCAGCGCGCCAAAATGGATGAGATCGGGGATAATGTTTTCTGTTTATTACCCATGATGTACTTCATGCAGGGAAGTTCCACTGTAGACCAGGAGCAGGTAAGCCTTGTTTTAGGAAAAAATGTGGTCATTTCTTTCCAGGATGATCCGGACCGTGATGTGTTCAATCCCGTCCGGGAAAGATTACGCACGCCCGGCACAAAGATCCGGAACTCAAGTGCCGACTATCTTTTATATTCCCTGCTGGATATCATCGTAGACAACTACTTTATTGTAATGGACGGTCTCGGTGACCGGATAGAAGTCCTGGAGGAGATCATTCCCCGTCAGCCCAACAACCGTACCCAGGCCCGGCTTAATTTTTTGCGCAAAGAAATGCTGTTGTTCAAAAGAGGGATCACACCTGTTCGCGAGGTAATGAACGGTTTGATGAAATCAGAGAACAGGCTGCTGGAAGAAAGTACGGTCAAGTATTACAAAGATGTATACGATCATATCATCCAGGCAGTGGACCTCGCAGAAAGTTATCGTGAGTTGGTGATGAACTTGCAGGAGTTGTACCATGCGCAGATGAACCAGAAACTGAATGAAGTGATGAAAGTGTTGGCGGTGGTAACAACATTACTCGCCCCGCTCACTGTGATCACAGGAATTTACGGGATGAATTTCGATGTGATGCCGGAGTTGAGAAGTCCTTATGGTTACTTCATTGTGCTGGGGGTGATGTTATTCATTTTCGTTTCCATGTTGCTGATCTTCCGGAAACGGGGTTGGTTCTGAGTTTTTCAAAAAAAATAACCCCCTCGCGGCCCGACGGTTACTTTTTCTTATACACAGGTACCGTTGAACACGGCTCCCCATACATGATACTTTTCACAACCGGACGCAGCAGCCTTGTGATTTCCACATAAGCCGCTTCCGTAATTTCCTTATCCCCGCAACCTTTCACAACTACCCGCAGATCCTGAAATTGTTGAGGATCAATGCTTCCGAGGTTTTTCAGGAACAGGGTTTTCTGTATAAAATCTGCATCCCCAAATCCGTAAAAACGTGCAACTGGCTCTAAGTAACTGGCTACCAACATATAAGCCCAAATAGGCACGATGGCATCAGCACTGCAAATGATAGCTACATTTTTATCCCGGAACTGTTCCCAGTCCGTGGTAAGCAACCCTGCCCGGAAATCTTTCTCCTTCAGGATCAGCTCCATAAAAAGATGGTCCTTCAGATCAAACACCGCTGTTTCTCCCTGAGGGTAATATTGTTCCAGATCTATAGTGGTGAGTGCGCTCTGCGCAACTTTGTTTACAATCTCGTCCATGGCTCTTCCTGTAATTATTATACAAATTTACGAAATTCCGGGGTACCGGGGATAAACAGGTCTTTTGCAAGAAAGCCTGCCGGAACAATTACAAAACTTATTCTCCTTCTGTTTCCAGAAAAACTCCTGCTCCGGTTACGCTCCTTAAAGAAAAAAACCTTCCCACCGGCTCCGACGGAGCCGATAAATCTTTGCCTCCTTATCCAATAAAAAAAGGGCCGGATTCTCATCCGGCCCTCTATAGACTATATCTTCTAAAATTAGTTTCCTGGGAAGAAAGCAGCTCTGTTATCCTTGATCTCACTTTTCTTCTTCAACGCTTCAAACAATTGCTGATCAGCAAATTGCTTCAGGCTTTGTTCATAAGCCATCCGTTGTTGTGCATAATCAGTAGCAGGCTGAGGAGCTGGTACAAAAGCACCCACTTTAATAACAAACACTCCAGTATTACCTTGAATAGGAGCAGAAACTTTAGCAGTACCCCATGCTTTATTAAATGCGGCACCAGCTACACGCGGCTCATAACCAATCGAAGCAATAAAAGGTTGTCCAAAGCTAACACCCTCTGCAGTTAACACAGGCTGATTAGTTGTGCTGGCAGCAGCTTCCAGTGTTGCAGGCTCTTTCAGCTTAGCAATGATCTGTTCTGCTTTTTTCGTTTTTTTCACTTCTGCTTCCACCATCGGGCGAACTTCAGAAAGTGGCGCAGTACCTTTTTCACGGGCACCGGTCAAAACACCTACCACAAATTTATCTTCCAATGTAAACACAGGGCTCACATCACCTTTCTTCGCTTTATAAGCCCAGGCCACAATTTCACGGGAACTACCCAAACCAGGCAATACAAAATCCATAGGATTAATATTGTCCGCAATGCGTTTGTTCAATCCTTTTTCCTGTACAGTTTTCTCAAAAGATTTTTGATCCTGGTTAGCAGTAGCAAAATCATTCGCACGGCTCAAAGCCTCGCTGCTGGTAGTGCTGCTGGCATCCACACGTTTACCGAGGTAAGCTATTTTCAGCGCAGGTCCTAAGTTCTTTTGTTCTGTGATCTTTACTACTACATAACCGATAGGCAGTTTGATCGTTTTCATTTGACCGGTGGTTCCTTCGAAAGCGAAGTCTTTCACCAGTTGCAGTTCAGGCGCAAAATATCCTGCAGGAGTAAGTGTGTACTCACCGCCGGTTTGTTTACTGTTTGGATCATCAGAGAATTTAACAGCGAGGGAATCAATATTAGCACCTCCGCGGATGGCCATCTCTAAACTATCTGCACGTTGTTTTGCAGCAGAGTCATTAAGACTTGGTTGCACAGCAATAAAGATCTGACGGATCTTAGCCGTGTCCGGCATAATTTTGCGTTCGATCATTTTTGCATAAATGATCAGGTTGCCGTCCTGGTAAGGTCCGTATACAGCGCCTACCGGAATATCCACGATAGAATCTTTATTAGGTACGCGGATCTGGCTTTTCGGAGCGAAGCCATCAAAATAAGCTACTTCAGAATTCAGTTTGATAAAACCAGCGATGTCCGGAGTAGTATCCAGTTCTGCTCTCAGTTTTACCAGTTCGCCCAAAGCAGTAGTACTGTCTGCAGCAGAAGGTAACGCATCAAAAGAAACGTATTCTACTTTGCGGCTTTCAGGAACTTCAAAGCGGGCTTTGTTCTCCTGTATATAATTATTTAATTCTCCGTCGGTCACTTTAATAGTGCTGTCTGAAATGGTAGCGTAAGGAACCTGCACATAACTAATATTAGCATTTTGTGCATTTTCCGCAGCCTGCATTTGAGCGAGCCACTTAGGATAATAAATACCCTGGTGAACCAACGTAATATATTTAAGGTTCTTTTGGTATTCAGCAATCATCTGGTCAAACTGTACCAATTGTTTGCTCACTTCTCCGCTTGGATCCTGTCTTGCATTTTCTCTTACACGGTCCAGGATAGAATGGTCGAATTGACCAGTTTGAGGATCTGTGAAATTTTGGAGTACAAGGGGGTTAGGATTTTTACCGTTGATCTGATCAGCAATTTCCGCGGTGGTCACTTCAATGCCCAGTTCATTATACTGTGCGGTCATGATCTGCTCACGAATGAATTCGTTCCAAACTTGTTCACGAATCCTTTGTTGATCTTCATCACCCAGGTTAGCACCTTGCAGTTGCTGACGTGCCTGGTTCTGAGCAACATCTATCCTGCGCATGTATTCACGATAATCCAGCTCTTCGCCGTTCACTTTACCTGCAGTGGTAGTTTGTGAAAACATGGAACTTTTTCCGAAAAATACATCTTGTAGCAAAAAGCTCACAATAGCCACGCAGATCACTACAATGATAGCAACGGCATATTTGTCCCTGATTTTCTGAATAACTGACATATATTATATAGTCTAAATTTTAGAGGTAGCAAAAATAGAATAAAATAGTTGTAACTGCAAAATAGGTTTTTCAACCTCCAAAGTCAATACAGCAAAGGGTTTGAGCGGTACACAAAGGGGGTGGTTTTCTATCTTCATACACACTTTATCCACATTTTACCCGTAATTAAGAGATAGGTATTGGTTGTTAAAAATCTTGTTAAAGTCCCGCCATCTGGCTATTTCCGGGTTTGGCGCCCGGCTGAATATACTCGTGGTTATCCACAAAATAAGAATATGCCGGATATAATCCACAACAAAATGTGGATTGATCAGAAGAAAACAGGAAAATTTTCAGAGCCACGGAATTTCAGAAAAGAGGGTTGTTTTGTTCACAGTTGTTGTGAATAACCATGGGGTTAACGTTGTTTTATGTGGGTAAACACCCCTTGAGAAGAGCGTATAACTAAATTTGTTTTTCATCGCCAATGTATTTTCAATCCTCCGGCGGTGGATAACCTCCCTCTTTTAACAATTTCTTAATACTCACAACCCCGAAAAGTTGTTCACTCAGTTCCTTGTTAACACTGTGGATAAAGCATGCCAAACTCAGCAGTAACGGGAAAAATCGATGTTAATTTGATGTGGATAGCCACTAAAATAATAATAACAAGTACATTTGTATCAGGGTGAGAAGATGAGTTTCCCCCATATTCACACCCCTAATAGTAGTGGGCTTTTCTCTTCTTTTTAAAAAGAAAAATTAATCTATAGCTATGATTATAGACTTAGCGGAAGCAAAAAAAAATTTACAGAAAAAAGGGTTCCTTGACGTGGATGTGGACGTTAAGCTGGATCTTTTTGCGGAAATAGACCGGCTGAAGAAGGAAAAAAACGCGATCATCCTGGCGCACTATTACCAGGAACCGGATATCCAGGACGTGGCGGACTATATTGGAGACAGCCTGGGACTGAGCCAGCAGGCCGCTAAAACCGATGCGGACATTATCGTATTTGCGGGCGTACACTTCATGGCCGAAACCGCAAAGATCCTCAGCCCTCAGAAAAAGGTACTCCTGCCGGACCTCAAAGCCGGCTGTTCACTGGCAGATAGCGCGCCTCCCGAGCTCTTCAAAAAGTTCAGGGACAAGTATCCGGATCATATCGTTATCTCCTACATAAACTGTTCTGCAGGTATCAAGGCGCTCAGCGATATCATTTGCACGAGCTCTAATGCCGAAAAGATCATCGAAAGCGTTCCTAAGGACCAGCCGATCATCTTTGCACCCGATCGCAACCTGGGGTCTTATTTGATCAAGAAAACGGGTCGGGACATGGTACTTTGGAATGGAGCCTGTATGGTGCATGAGATTTTCAGCCTGGAAAAGATCACCAAACTGAAGGTGCGTCATCCTGAAGCCAAGATCATCGCGCATCCGGAATGTGAAGCACCCGTACTGGCCATCGCAGATTTTGTGGGTTCCACCACTGGTTTGCTGAAATTCACCCAGCGGGACGATGCGAAGGAATATATCGTGGTAACAGAAACCGGGATCCTTCACCAGATGCAAAAAGAAAATCCAACCAAGACTTTCATTCCGGCGCCGCCAAATAATGCCTGTGCTTGTAATGATTGTCCGCATATGAAATTGAACACCCTGGAAAAACTCTACCTCTGTATGGAGTACGAAGAACCAGAGATTACGATGGAAGAAGGTTTGCGCATTGCAGCCAAAAAGCCTATCGATCGGATGCTGGATATAAGTGCGAAAGCAGGGTTGTAATACTTTCAGATATTAAATGGCTGGCCGCCTCAGGGATAATTCCCTGAGGCGGCCTTTTTTTATAGAGTTCTCAGAGGAGACGGAAAGGTCATAGATAGGGTTGACATAGGCTCAAGATAGGATATGTTTTATACTATCATTTGTTTAAAGAAGCTTTTCATAACAGGAATTGAAAGAGGTACTAAATCGGCTTGTCGGAAAATATACTTCCCTACTCTGCAGGGATATATTGTAGATTGTGAGAAACTTATTTGTATGTCTAAGCTCATTGTAATACTGGATGCCAAGGATGGAGAAGTGTTGATTAACCCAAGTAGTGTTCGGCTTGTTCAGGCGCAACTTCATAAGGAGACGAAGGAAGAATTGTGGTGTAATGTTTTTTTTGAGGGGATCGCAGATCCTATTTCCTTCAACATAAAGTATGAGGAATTAAAGAGGCAATTAATGTAACCGGGCACTTCAATTGGGATCAATAAAAAAAGGATGTACTGATCAGTACATCCTTTTTAAAATCTTTTTTTCTTATTTTAGATAGCAATCTCTTCTACCCAAATATGATCTGCTTCTGTTTTGCGAAGTGATAAATTGTACCCCGCAACAATGATACAGATCGGATCACCCATCGGTGCAATCTTTTCTACTTTAACTGTTTCTCCTGGTACACATCCCATTTCCATTAATTTTATATGGATATCACTTTTCTCGAAATCCCGGATCACTGCACTTTTGCCAAGCGTAAGGGAAGAAAGTTTAATCATGATGATTTGTTGATCGAGTTAAAACCAATCTGTGACCAAAGCCCCAGCTAATTACGATGTAAAGGTATAGCACAAAGAGGAATATGCAAAAAACTACCCATGGCGGAACCAACTTTTCATTTTAATTTTACATGATGGCAGTACAGTTTTCAGCACATGAGGTAAAGGTAGGTATGAAGGATAGAACCCGACTCAAAGCTTTTATCCAGGATTTGTTTAGAAAGGAAGAACAGGGATTGAAACATCTACAGTACATTTTTTGTACAGATGAATACCTCTTACAATTGAACGAAGAGTTTTTGAAGCATGATACCTATACAGATATCGTCACCTTTGAATTATCGGAGGATCCTGAAGTAACCGAAGGAGAGATCTATATAAGTATTGATAGGGTGAAAGAGAATGCGGAGCATTTTGAAGTGACAGAGAACTACGAATTACACAGGGTTATTTTTCATGGGGCTTTGCACTTGTGTGGATACAAGGATAAGACGAAGAAAGAAGAAGCCCTCATGCGGGAAAAAGAAGATGAGTATCTTAGTTTATACTTTCAAAAGTAAAAGGGATGTTCCACGTGGAACATCCCTTTTGTTTAATTTCGGGTATAATGAAATCAATTCGATAGTAAATGGAAATCTTAACCATAAAAAGAACAACCAGGGACCTGCCCATGATGATACTTATTGTTATCATTTTCCTCTTTCCAGGAGTATATATGATGTATCTAAACGGTCCCACCAGTGTTACGTTTATATTTGCCGCTCTTTTTAACCTTTTAATACTTGGTATCGCGGCATATGGTTTTGTGGCAATCTTTAAAAAACACGCATTTTTTGTACTGTCTAAGGATGGTTTAGTGTCTCGCTATAAGAATGAGAGAAGATTTTATAATTGGGAGGATATCAGATCATATCGAATAGAGGCTGAAATGGAGCAGTATTATTCAGAAGAGATGAATAGTCATCAGTCCAGAAAGTATAATTCCATCGTTTTAACCCTTCAGGACGATAGTTCGATACGTATTTCAATAGACAAACTCTCTAAGGAACTAGCTGAAATTATTAAACTCCTTGGTTTGTATAAGGGTGCATAGTGAGTAATTGTCGACCAGGCTTCTTCTTTTCTTTCTTAAATAGGGTAAACCATATGGATCCCAGATACTATATAGTACCCGGAATGGGATTCGAACCAAGGATTTATATGCTTAAGGGCTATAGAATCATTTCCCTTTATAAAGCGAGGTGCTTTGAATGCTTGCACGAAAGGGGAATGTTCCACGTGGAACATTCAATAACCCACTAAAACAACCATCAAAAGAGCAGTTAAGTAACCTATTTTTTCAATAAGCGAGGTTAGTAAGTAAAAGGATGGGACTGAAATGTTCTTAACTCCATTCCTATTTTATTGAAACAATAGGGTTCATTTGAGTCCAAGTTTAATAGTTGTTGCCCATTATAAGAGATGTTCCACGTGGAACATTGTCTTTTTAGATCTGAAATGGAAGGATATGGTATCCTCTTAAACAGATTTGACCACTGTGAGGTAACTCATTAGATGTTAACCATGTTGTTGTATAATGTTCCACGTGGAACATTTTCCCTTTGGAGTGACCCTTATTATTAAGAAATGCTCATGAAATGCGCTACATCTCTTCCCTTTTCTGAATCAGACCTTCAATTTCTAGCCCTTCTGCTTACATTCTTATCCTTTGTATGAGCTTGTTCTTTTAGATATTATCCCTCTTTAAAGCGGTTTGATCAAAGAATAGTATTTCTTTTGAAAGAAGGCCCATGTAGTCCATGAGGTAAAAGGAGATAGTAAGCTCCAATAAAGTGTTCTTTATAAGAAAGTGAAAGGCTATTTATTCTTTCTCTTACCACGAGATCGTCCCTTATTCTGATATTCTTCAATACTAAACTGATAAGAAAAGCCAAGCGCATTTACCTTTCCCCTATTTTCTTTCTATATAGCACCTTTAAAGAAGTAAATATTCTTCAAGAGCTCTTGTTTCCCCCCACAAAATACTTCACTATACCCCCTGTGTAATGTTCCTATCCTCATATAAGTCTTCTTCATGAACTTAATTTACCCGTCATTCAGGGAGAAATCCCTCCTTCAAACAATGAAAATCCCTCGATTAAACAGGTAAGGTTCTCTTTTTAATCCCCTTGGGTTATTCCATAAGGCCGATGATTTCCTTTCTTCAGGAAGTTTTGCTTCCTCTTTCCAGGATAGATTTCCCTTTGAAATGTATAAACCCTCCCTTCTTTCACCCTCCTTGAATACATAAAAGCTTATTTCTACCCGCTAAAGCAATATTACTTTTTAGAAAATAACCTCCGCTCCTACTTAAAGGATATAATTCTCCTCCCCCGAACATAGAAAGGCTCATTTCTCTTTTGATATTTCCTCCAAACAATACGACCTACCCCCAGCATTTATTTCCATGGAAAGCGCTTCTACCTAAAAACACTCACCCCCTTCTAAAAGAATGCTGGAAAACAGATGATCTTCCTTCTAAAAGCAAAGGACACCCCAGATAAAGAGGGCCGTTTTAACCCCCTCGCATCCAATCTTTATACTTAACTTTGCAATCTCAAAATTCAAGTATGTTCCCTTCTTACGATGTTATTGTTGTCGGTGCTGGTCATGCCGGATGTGAAGCTGCAGCTGCTGCAGCAAACATGGGCTCCCGGGTGTTGCTCGTAACCATGAATATGCAAACAATTGCCCAAATGAGCTGCAACCCTGCAATGGGTGGTATAGCAAAAGGACAAATTGTACGCGAAATAGATGCCCTCGGCGGGTACTCAGGTATCGTCACCGATCAATCTATGATCCAGTTCAGAATGCTGAACCGGAGTAAAGGCCCCGCTATGTGGAGCCCAAGAACACAAAACGACCGCATGCTCTTCGCCGCAAAATGGCGCGAAGCATTAGAAAATACCCCTAACGTAGACTTCTACCAGGATATGGTAAAGGGTTTATTGATTAAAAACGGTGTTTGCCACGGTGTAGTAACCGGCCTCGGCCATGAAATCCAGGCAAAAGCTGTAGTCTTAACCAACGGTACTTTCCTGAATGGCGTTATCCATATCGGCGATAAACAGTTCGGGGGAGGAAGAGTTGCTGAAAAAGCAGCCACGGGTATCACAGAACAATTAGTTTCCCTGGGCTTTGAAAGCGATCGCCTGAAAACAGGAACCCCTCCCCGCGTAGATGGACGAAGTCTGGATTATTCCAAAATGGAAGAACAAAAAGGAGACGATGAAATCGTAGGATTCTCCTACATGGACGTAGAAAAGATCAAACCTTCCCAACAAAAAAGCTGCTGGATCACCTACACAAGTGATAAAGTACACGATATTCTCCGCACAGGATTCGACAGATCACCTATGTTCCAGGGTAGAATTCAGGGGATCGGACCAAGATATTGCCCAAGTATTGAAGATAAGATCAACCGTTTTGCAGAAAGAGAACGCCATCAACTGTTCGTAGAACCCGAAGGTTTCAATACCGTAGAGATCTATGTGAACGGTTTTTCCACTTCCTTACCCGAAGATGTACAGCAAAAAGCACTGCAACAGGTAGCCGGTTTTGAGAATGTAAGAATGTTCCGCCCAGGGTATGCTATCGAATACGACTTCTTCCCACCTACCCAATTGAAGTTTTCACTGGAAACAAAGCAGGTTTCTAACCTCTTTTTTGCTGGTCAGATCAATGGAACAACCGGTTATGAAGAAGCAGCATGTCAGGGTTTGATGGCTGGTATCAATGCCCACCAGAAAGTAAAAGAGCTGGAACCATTGGTATTAAAACGTAGTGAAGCATACATCGGCGTGTTAATTGACGACCTTATTAATAAAGGAACAGACGAACCATACCGCATGTTTACCTCCCGCGCAGAGTTCAGAACACTCCTCCGCCAGGACAATGCAGACCTTCGCCTCACAGAAAGAAGCTATAAACTGGGCCTCGCCACAGAAGAAAGGATGCAGAAAACAAGAGAAAAACGCTCCGGTGTTGACCAGGTGAAAGCGATTTTGAAGGAATTACCACTGGATATGGAAGAGGCAAACAGCTGGTTGGAAGAGAATGGATCTGCTCCATTGAAGGAAAAACAAAGAGCACATCAGATTTTATTACGCCCTGGATTGGATATTATGTCCATGAAAAACAACATCGCAAAGGTAGGAAACGCCCTCGCCGGATTCAGCAGGGAAGTTTTGGAGCAGGTAGAGATTCAGGTGAAGTACGATACTTACATCGAAAAAGAAAATGAGCTGGTAAAAAGAATGAGTGAACTGGAAGATCTGATCATCCCCGATACTTTCGATTACACAAAACTCGTTTCTCTTTCCAACGAAGCACGTCAGAAATTCAATAAAATAAAACCACGCACTTTAGGACAAGCTAGTCGGATCAGCGGAGTGAATCCAAGCGATGTACAAATTCTCATGGTGTACATGGGCAGATAAAAAAAGGAAACTAAAAATAGATAGAAAAGCACCCAACCCGGGTGCTTTTTCATTTTCACCTCAAAAACGCATAACTAGTTGAAAATCAATAAAATAAAAACATCCTCAAATTTCAACGATCTCAGCATGGGTAAAGTAGTAGTATCAAAATCGCCCAAAATCCAATAAAAGCCTTAAAAATGTGTTTTCTGAAGAATCAGGTAAAAACAGCTTTTACGAAGGTGAAAAAAACATAATTTTTCCACATCCAAGGCAACTACTGTGAATTGAAACACGTAAAAGATGAGGAAGTAATAACAACGTCTAAACCTTATTAAAAAGATTCGGTAACTTATGGGAAGCAGAAGATTTCCAATTTTGGAAAATCTCTGAGTAAGTTAAGATAGTAACAAAACAGTGCAGGACATAGTAGATATCATCGAAGGTTGCCGCCAATGGAAACGTAGCAGCCAGGAGGCACTTTACCGGCAATTCTTCGGATATGCCATGGCTATCTGTTTGCGTTATGCTACCAACAAGGACGAGGCGATTGAAATTTTAAATGATGGGTTCTTGAAAATATTTAATCACATTCATACTTACGATACATCCCGACCTTTCAAAAGCTGGCTAAGTAAGATCATGGCCAATACGGCAATCGATCATTTGCGCAGCAGAAAGAGAATATCATTCTCAGAAGATATTACGCAAGCCTATGATCTCGGGGTGTCTGATGATAAAGCACTGGATAAACTAGCCTATGAAGAATTACTCCGACTGGTACAAGAATTACCTCCAGCTTATAAAACTGTTTTTAACCTGTACGTTATGGAAGGTTTCCAACACCAGGAAATTGCAGATATGTTAGGAATTTCTGAAGGTACCTCCAAGTCTAATTTATTCAAGGCAAAAAGAATATTGAAAACGAAAATTGAAGAATTAACGTCTCAAAATAATGACACCGGCAAGATCGGTGCAACAATGCAAAAATGAGTGAACAATTTGAAAATAGCATTCGTAAAAAACTGGAGGAAGCTGATGTTCCCTTCGATCCCGCCGCATGGGATGATATGAAAAAGCGGCTGGATGATTCGGATCGGCGCCGTCCCGTTTTTTGGTGGTGGACCAGTGGGTTCCTCCTACTCCTCCTTCTTGGTGGAGGCGGCTGGTGGTGGTATGCCCAATCGGATAAAACTACCGCACTGCAAAATGTACCGGTTGAAAAAACTGTCGCTGAAAATATAAACACGCCCAATACCAATCCAGGCAATGTAATATCAGCACCAGAAGAAAAAGTAAGCACACCCGGAAATACTGGCGTTGATAATTCCATCACACCGAAAAACTCCGCAAGGCAAAATTCTACAGTACAAAATCAGGTAACAAAAAGCTCCGCAAGGCAAAATGCTACCGTGCAAAATCAGGCAACAAAAAATTCCGCCACGCCAAATTCAACCACGCAAAATCACACCATACAAAATCACACCACCCAAAATCACATAACACAACAAACAACAACACAACAACAAACAATAATAACAGAAACACCAATATCTAATAACGAGCCATCAAAGGCCACCACCTCAATACCATTTAACCAACTACAAAAAACTACTGAACCGGTAAATGTGAATAACTCACCGGTAATAGAAAAAACAGATAAACCAGCGCAACAAATACCAGACACTACCGCCAACACCTATACGAATGTGGATAAACCTAAAGATTCCACAGTTCCTAAAAAGAAAAAGAGAGGTTTCGAAGGTGGCATCACCCTCGGCCCGGATTATAACATCGCTTCTTCTTTCGAAAGAGGGAAAATCGGTTACGGTGCTGGATTATTATTGCGCTACCATGTTAATAACCGGTTGAATATCAGCGTGGGCGCTATTTACACCAAAAAAGTATATGGTGCTGCAGCCAAAGATTATACATTCCCCTACCCCACCAATTATGTAAAAATTGATGCGAACTGTGATGTACTCGATGTTCCGCTCAATGTGCATTATACTTTCCTGGATCAACCGAAAGGTTCCTGGAGTGCAATGGCGGGGGCATCTACTTATTTAATGCTGAAAGAAAAGTATGATTATTATTGGGCCAACAATAATAAACGCACGAGAGAATTCAGCAATCAAAATCAACATTATTTTTCAGTGCTCAATCTCGGAGTAACCTACGAAAGAAAAACAGCGGGCAGATTGAAATGGGCATTACAACCCTACGTGAAAGTTCCCCTGAACGGAGTAGGTGAAGGAAAAGTAAAACTGAATTCAGCCGGCGTATCACTCCAGCTGATCTTAGGCAAAAAAGATTAAAAGATTTATTTTTCCGAGCGGGTACGGATCTTTTTATAAACACGTATCGCAATAAGCAGCACCAGTGTGAAAGCGGTAAGGCCAACTAAGGCCCAGGCCAAACTCAGCAAGCTTTTCAGCACAACAAGAAAAACGATGGCCACTAAAAAAATGGTAGCCACTTCGTTCCATATTCTTAGCTGTGTGGAAGTGTAACGGAATTGATCTTTCATCAACCCCTTAAAAATGCCGTGTAATATAAAATGATAAATATAGAGTCCTAATACAAAAGCAAGTTTTACCCACAACCAGCCGGGGATCCCTCCCAGCATAATAACCATCCATGGCCCGAAGATAAGTGTGAGCACAGCAGAGGGCCAGGTGATCCCAAACCACAACCGCTTCATCATGATCTTATATTGTTCCTGCAAAATACTGCGGCGCGGTTCTTCAGCAGATTGTGCTTCCGTATGATAAACAAACAATCGCACAATGTAAAAAAGCCCGGCAAACCAGGTGACTACAAAAATGATATGAAGCGCTTTGATGTATAAATACATATCCTGTAAAATTAAGGAAGATTGCGGGAAACATACCGATGTAATAAAAGATGCATCACCACGCCCACACACAAATTCGCCACACACCAGAACGTCATCCAACTATTCTCCAGGTAAAAATTCGCCCCAAAGAACCAGCAGGTAAAATAAACGTGGAACCAACCTGGCACTAACCAGGTTACCAAAGGTAAGCGCCCAACAGCAACCTTAACCCGCTTCCTAAACCCAACAATAGCCAAAGAAGAAAAAATGATCAGCAAAGCAACAAACCGATGCATGCTCGTAACACCAAAAGTTTTCAACCAGTCGGACAATGGGAATAAAGAAATATACAACGCAACTTGAGAAATAAGAATAGAAAGCAACGGAATAGAAATACGCCAGGCCGTGAATTTCGTCCAGCGACTTTTTTCCAGCAACCGCGCAAACACAGAATAATAAAACACTACCAGCAGCCAGCCATAAAAATTACCATAAGGAATTCCGAACCATTGCCCTGTTAAAGAATCAGCCACAGTGGTACGGCCTTCCCAATCCCAATGCCACATGTGCAAACGATAAGCCACCACATCCATACTCAGGTCAATATTGATAGCAAGTAAAGTATCTATCGCTGCCGCGGCCCAAAGCGGAACTCCCAAAGCATCCGTGATCAACCGTGCAGTGTACATGATCACGGCCCAACCCATACCAATGCATAAAGGAATATCATTGGGCGCAGTACCAAACATCACCATAAATTTTCCATACACATAAGCCCCGCTGCTGGATACATTCACAAACTCCAGTAACAGCCCGAAACCCAGGCCACCCAAGAGATACGCCATACTGCCCGGACCTTTTTTCCACGCATGCCAGCAACATAACACGAACAAAATGTACATGCAGATTTCCGTAAGAGGATAGCAAAAACCTGGGGGATAACCATAGGGCATTCCGCGAAAAGGAAGCATAGTGATACTGTTTATAATTGTTCTTTATCCATGTATGAATTCTTTCGGCTGTCCTTTGCCGTGATATACACAAGCAGCGACACAAAGATACAACCCGTTACATACCAGTAATACCAGGACTCATGGCCGATGTTCTTAAAATAAAGTGCAAGATATTCTGCCGTTCCACCAAAGATAGCTACCGTTAACGCATATGGCAAACCAACACCCAACGCCCGAACCTCCGCCGGAAATAATTCCGCTTTCACCACTGCATTAATAGATGTGTAACCACTCACAATTAACAACGCCATCAGGATGAGAAAGAAAGCAGACCATGCCGAAGTCGTTTCACTCACCGCCGTAAGAATGGGTACCGTCAATAATGAACCAAGTACGCCAAACCCTATCAGCAAAGGTTTCCGGCCGATCTTATCTGATAGCCAGCCAAATGCCGGTTGCAGACAGGCATATATTAACATCAAAGAAAAAGAGATCATGGTAGAATGTTCCTTGGATAACTTCACCGTATTCACCAGGAACTTTTGCATGTAAGTAGTATAAGTATAAAAAGCGATCGTTCCTCCTAGAGTAAGTCCCACAACCGTCAACACCGCCTGCGGATGTTTTTTCAGCAACACCATAACAGAACCGCGCTCTTTCTTTTTATCATGCAGATCTACAGATTCATGCATATTACGGCGTAGGTACAAAGCCACCAATGCCAGAAGGGCACCGATCACAAAAGGAATTCGCCAGCCCCATTCACTCAGCTGTGCGGGAGTAAGAAAAACTTTCTGCAGCAACAACTGAATACCCAGCGCAAATAACTGACCACCAATTAAAGTAACATATTGAAAGCTGGAAAAGAATCCTCGCCTGTCAGACGAAGCCACTTCACTCAGATAAGTAGCGGAAGTTCCATATTCACCACCTACACTCAACCCCTGTAAAAGCCTTGCCAGCAAAAGAAGTACCGGTGCCGCCAAACCAATGGATTGATAAGATGGCGTGAGTGCAATCATCATAGAACCAAAAGACATCAGCAAAACCGATAAGGTCATCGATGCTTTCCTCCCCTGTTTATCAGCAATGCTGCCAAACAGCCAGCCACCAATTGGCCGCATAAGAAAACCCACTGCAAAAATAGCTGCCGTATTCAGCAACTGTACGGTAGGATTCCCCGCCGGAAAAAACACCGGCGCAAAATAAATAGCAAAGGCGGCATAGGCATACCAATCGTACCACTCAACCAGGTTGCCAATAGAACCAGTAAAAATTGCCTTCAATCGCCAGGCGGTAGAAGCATTCCGGGGAAGCGGGTTTTTGGACATAGTTCAAAAATAATTATTTTAGAGGGATGAAAACAAGGAAACTAAAAACCTGTATCAGCTTATTCCGCAAAGAATTAAAAAAAATGGAAGAGCGCGTAACCGAGCAACAAAAACCGCTTCTCGAAAAAGCAGAAAAATTGCAGGAGCTGATGGACAAAATGGAAAAACTTTGGAAGATCCCCGTAGACTACAACGAACTGATAGCCTTATCAAAACTCCCACTCCACCGGCAATCCCATAAACTTTGAAAATGGCTTGGATGCCTTAACCATGGCCTGCTGACGGGCATCGCTAAATGGCTGGAAAGGAACACTTTCCATTTGCAGCACATTCTTTTTCACCGTACGTTTCCAGGTCCCTTCTATCCTTCCGTTCACAACAATGGTAGGACTAAATATCCCATTCAAAGGCAGTAATTTTTTCAACCGCTCTTCATCCACGATCAGTGTCCTGTCTGCATAACCAATAAAATATTCATCAAACCCCGGCAGCAAAAACACACCTGAAGTATTTTTAAATGAACCAGGAACATCCGGCATCCAATATTCCATATCATTAAAAGTGATCTTAGAAAGCGAAGAAGTTACAGACAATAACCCCGCTCTTGCATCCCCCAACGTCAACCCGGCCCATGAAGCAAAATCCTGCACCGTAGCCGGACCATGCCCTGTAAAATATCGAAGCGCTAATTTCGCCCGCGCTTCTTCTGCAGAAATACCAGAAGAAGATGGCGCCCAACTATCCAGCAACTCATAGGTAAATTCCTTACCCCGCCTGGCCCCGCAGCAGATCACCTGATCCAGCGCAGCGCGGCTAAGAAAATGATTCATCCTTTCATTGGTAACAGCAACACCATTTTTCACCAGCAAAACTTCCAGTTCCTTACGGGTCAAGGAAGAAGAAGCTAAAGCCTTCTCAAAAATGGTATTGCTTTTCGCCACCACCGCATCGTCCAATTCCAATTGTTTATAACGCCCGGCATATTTAGAAACAATGCGTGGTCTCACAAACGCAGCGATCCATCGAACATCAGCCGGCGAAACAAAATGTAAAGTTCCGCGGATGGTGGTAGTACGCACAATTAAACGAGAGAGGATAGCCTGTTCAATATCCGCATCTGTAGTTCCCGGTAAACGCAGGCCAATAGACCATTTCGCTCCTGCATAATCCTGTGCCTGCATAGCACAGAGATGCGAAACCACATCAACAACAGAAGTTGCCGTTGTTTGAGAAAGCAGCTGATGGTGTAAGCGGAGATGAATAAGGTCCCGGGCTGTCATGAACCCAAATATAAAGAAAATGGGCTGTCCCGAAAATCTTCAGAACAACCCACTTATATCTGTCCGCCAAATAAAACTAATCTAATGCATAAGGGAAACGCTGCGGCCTAGTGAGCATCGCATTTGCTTCATCATCATTTTTAAATACTTCCTTGATCGGATCCCAGTATAATTTACGTTTCAATTTCATACCCGCATGATTCAACAGGCAAACCGTACACGCACGATGCCCTACTTCAATTGGAGCCAGTGGCGGATTCCTGCTGATAACAGATTCCAGCCAGTTACCATGATGGTCCTTACTGTCTATCAAATGAATTTCATTCGGTCCAATTACAGAAGACAAGATCTTCGGATCACTGGCATCCAATGCTTTACTGTTCTTGGCAGCAGAAGCAGGATCATTGGCCGTAGCAGAATAATTGCCGCGGGAAACAAAGATCCATCCTTCAGATCCCATGAATTTCACTCCGTTAGGATAACTATCGCTGGCCAACACTTTCACACCATTGGCATACAGGTTCTCAGATTTGAAAGGCCCGTGTACATTCCATAAATTTCCGGCCGGCGGAAATTCAGCGCTGGCCATAATTTCAATAGGTCCGGTATATTCAGTACCCATTCCCCAGTTCACAATATCAAAATGATGCGCACCCCATCCTGTGATCATGCCCGCACCAAATTGTTCACAACGCAACCATCCCGGCCTGGAAAAACCAGAAGTAGGATGTACACGTTTCAATGTATAAGGAACGTAAGGCGTTTCGCCCAGCCACTTTTCATAATTCAATCCATCCGGAATAGGCATGTCTGTTTCAACCGTACTTTCCTTAGGATCATCGATCGGCAAACCAACATAGATAGTATGCAGTTTACCAATGCGCCCGTTACGTACTAACTCACAGGCTTTTTTGAATTGTGGCATAGAACGTTGCTGGCTGCCTATTTGCAGGATGCGGCCAGACTTATGTACTTCATTGCTCAATAATCTTCCTTCCGAAATAGTGAGTGAAGCAGGCTTTTGCATATATACATCCTTACCCGCACGCACTGCATGAATAGCTGGTAACACATGCCAGTGGTCAGGTGTACTGATGGTCACCGCATCAATGTCTTTATTATTTAAAAGATCACGGTAGTCGTCATACATTTTAACCGCATCAGAAGCCTGACCCGTTTTCTTTGTATAATAATCGTCCACTAATTTCTTTGCAGACGCAAGCCTGTTCTTATCCAGATCACAAACCGCAATAATGCGGGCCGCGTCATGTTTCCAAACACCGGGCATATCATGTTCCCGGGAAATACGTCCGTTGCCGATACATCCAACATTAATGCGGTTGCTGGGAGCCAGAGGGCCACTCACTACATGTGCGGGAACAATGGTAGGGAAGTTGGTTAACGCTAAAGTACCAACAGCGCCCTTGAGAGAATTTTTAAGGAACTTCCTCCTGGAGGATTCCTTTTCCGGGTTCTTTTTGTTCATGTGGAATTTTTTATCGATTTAGAATCCGATGGAATTTCCGCCGTCGACTGGCAGGATCACACCGGTAATATATTTGGCGGCATCCGAAGCGAGAAAAACAGCCGCGAGGCCGATATCGTCCGGTTTACCTAAATGTTGCATAGGTGTTCTGCTCAGCACACGGTTTTTTCTTTCCGGGTCATTGTTCAGTGCCTTGGCAGACATATCCGTTTCTATAAAACCGGGCGCAATACAATTGATGCGGAGCCCCAGTGGACTCAACTCAACCGCCAGCGCTTTGGTCATTCCTTCCACAGCAGATTTTGCCGCCGTGTACGCAATCACTTTGGGAATACCATATTGCGCAGCCATAGAACTGATCATAATGATATTACCCTTTTTCCGTTCCGTCATTTTCTTAGCCACTTCCCGCGTTAGCGAGAAAACAGCCAGTTGATTCGTACGCACCACTTCCGCAAATTCTTCATCAGTTACTTCCAGCACATTTTTTTTCAGGTTGATGCCTGCATTGTTGACCAGTATATCAATCGCACCGAAATCTTTTTCCACACTTTCCACCAAAGTAACGGCTGCCGGTAACTGTGCAAGATCACATACTTTATAAGCAGCATTGGCACCCAGTTTGGCCACAGCAGCCTGCAAAGCATCTTCCCGGCGGCCCGCAATAATTACACGGGCACCGTATGTAATGAATTTTTGTGCGATAGAAAACCCTAACCCGGAGCCTCCGCCTGTTACCAGCGCCAGTTTCCCGGACAGATCAAAATCACTGCTTGTGCTCATAAACCCTTATTGTTGTTTGGCAATTGCCAATCCTTTTGTGGTCACGTAATATTTGGCGATCATGTTACGCACTTCCCATTCAGGTACTTTACCATCTTTCAGGAATTGCAGATAACGCTGCATCACATCCGCAAAATGTGCTTCATGGCCAGTCTTGAGATTATCGGGAATAGTGATCTTCCAGTTATTTTCTTTTTTCTCTACGCCAATACCCGGATATTTTTTCGCCAGTAATTGTATCGTAGCCTGAAGGTCTTGTGCAAACTGTTCATCATTCACCGCCGGCTCTACATACAACTCCGGTTTCCAGTTTTCGTCTTTTCCCTGGCGGATCACAAGATTTGCTTTTGTACCACGCACCATCGCATAATGGCTGTCGCCACCACCTTCCGGCGCCTGATAATTCCAAAGCGCAGTAACCTTTGCATTCACGCCATTGATCGCATAATGGATCGTTCCATTAGCCGGTACATTGATAATAGAATCCTTTACAACAAAAGGTTTCAGGTTATCCGGAATAGTTTCTGCACCAGTGATGGCAGTGAACTCAGATTGTTTCAAGGCCGTTGGCCATTTCTCCGCCTGCTGTACTTCAATGTCTTTTTTGTAATCGATGATCGTAGTATCAAAAACCATCCACTGTACAATATCCACCAGGTGTGTGTTCACATCTACAATGGCATCACCTTGTTGTGCAGGATCAAAGAACCAGGAGGGTCTTCTTAAGATCTTGCCGGAAACGTATTTATAAAAATGATGGATACTTTCAATTTCGATGCCCGGTTTGTCCACCGTACCTTTTTCCAGTTCTCCAATAACAGCCGGCTGGTGTAATAATTCTTTCTGCAGCAGGTTGGTGATCTCAGAACGTTCTGTCATGATATCATACAACAATACTTTTTTAGATTCCGCATCTGCAAAAGTTTGTTCCAGTAATTGGAAGTCCGCTTCTGAAATAGCCATGGGTTTATCTCCCAGCACATTCAATCCCGCAGCGATGGATTTGTTGATATAAGCAGTTTTCAGTTTGTTGTTTCCTGCCAGTATCACCACATTTCCTTTTTTCTCTGCGAGCATTTTCTCCAGGAAGTCCGGCCCTTTGTACACCACTTCTTTCCAATGCGTTGGATTTTCCGGACGGGCATTGTAAGAATCAATAAGACTAAGATGTGCATTTAGTTCAGCGCCGTCTGGTGCATAAACATTTACCACGCTGTCAATACCCGGATACATGGATTTTTGTACAAGGGCGGCATGGAAGTGCCCGGGATCCAAAGTGATCAATTGTACCATATCGGTTTGCTCTTTTGCCGTTGGCTGATTGCAGGCTACTGTAAACAAGCCTAAAGCCAGGATGTAGGAATATTTCATCAATCTATAAATTTATTAATAACGAACCGGAGTCTGCGGACTGGTAGCATAAGCTTTGGAAAGATCTCTTACCGTTGTCTGTGCAACCAGCCAATGAAGTCCCTGGTAAAGATGGTTCACAAGATCCGCTTTTTCATAATCTTCTTTATGATGCCCTAAAGCTGAAAACCAAACATGCCCCCCGTCAAAATCCTGGTACCACACTGCCGGGTAAAGATTACCATAAGACCCCATGTTCTTTTTGATCAGGGAATCCTGGTTGGGATTCAGGCTGGATACATCATGTGCCATTACTACTTTAATCCCCGGATATAATTCTTTGGAAAAATAGCACTCGTCAAACCGCGTCCATACTTTAGGAACATCCTTCACCGAAGGATGCGCCGCATCTATCACATTCACTTTGAAAGACTGGGAACGTGCATGCCAGGAGAACGTACCACCCAGTAATTGTTTGAACCATGTCCAGCTGCGTTCCGTACCAATGGCAGAATGAACACCCATAAACCCGCCACCAGATTGTATATATCGCATGAAAGCAACCTTCTGCTGATCGGTATCAAATACTTCATTGTTCGTACTGATAAAAACAAGCGCAGCATATTTATGCAGATTCTCATCCGTGAAAACAGTGGGCGTATCAGATACATCTACCGTAAACCCATGCTCCTTTCCCATCTTTTGAAATGCCGCTACCGCGTTAGGAATGTTATCATGTACATAACCCTTTCCGTTCTTCGTGTACAAAAGCACCTGGATTTTTTTCCAGTTCACCTGGGAGCTTTCCATTTTGCCGGTAGTTTTACAAGCCAGGCAAGAGAATAGAAACACATACACCAGCAGCCTGGAAAAGCGATAGCTCATCATAAGGGAAAAATTAAAAAATAAATGTGGAATATAAAATGTGCATATGGTTTGTCCGTATCAGTATGCTCACCCACTAAAAGTAGGGATATACAGGCTGTAATACAAGATCACCATAAATTTCCGTTACTTACATAGGCCCTCAAACGATACCGGTATCGTTTGCATTAAATATATTACATTTAATTCAGGGAAAATTTATGATAATCTTATAAGCGCCCCCTAAAAGAGGGCCTTTATTAGAGAATTGGCAAAGCGTATGAACAAACAGCATTCCGTAACCATCAAGGATATTGCGCAACAGCTGAAGTTATCACCTTCCACCGTTTCGAGGGCCCTGCGGGATAGCAAGGACATCAAACTGGAAACGCGGTTACTGATCCGGCAGGTGGCGGAAGAACTACACTATAGCCCCAATCCCATCGCACTCTCTTTAAAAGAAAAACGCAGCAAGATCATCGGTGTGATCGTTCCGGAAATTGCCAACACCTTCTGTTCCGCCACCATTGCAGGAATAGAAGACATCGCTTACAAAAGAGGTTATCATGTAATGATCTTCCAAAGCCACGAGGCTTATGAACGCGAAGTGGCCAGCGTTCACTTACTGGAATCCCGCCGGATGGACGGACTCATTATTTCCGTATCCGGAGAAACCCGCCAGTTTGATCACCTCGAAGAAATGAATGCGCCTATTGTGATGTTCGATCGTATCCATGAAAGTATCCCTGCGCACAAAGTGGTGGTAGATGATCATGCCGGAGCTTTCCAGGGTGTGGAACATTTGATCCAGCAAGGTTTCAGGGACGTGGCCATTATCTCCATGGCCCCCTGGTTATCCATCACACAAAACAGGTTAAGCGGATATAAAGAAGCATTAAAGAAACACAACATCCCCCTGCGGGAAGAATGGATGATACACTGTGATTTTAACACCGCCGATATGGATGCCGCCATTCGCCATCTTTTCTCTCAACCAAAAAAACCAAATGCATTATTCTTTTCCGTGGAAAGGCTCGCCATCAGCTGCCTGAAAGTATTACGGGAATTGAATTTGCGCATTCCGGAGGATGTGGCCCTGGCCGGGTTCTCAGATAATCCCGTGAGCCCCTACCTGGCCCCTGCCCTTACTTCCATCCGGCAACCTACTTTTGAAATAGGACAGATATCCGCCGAACTACTGATAGAACAAATAGAAAATCCATCCGCAACCGTAGAACATAAAACCATCCAGTTAGGAACAACTCTCGATATAAGGGCCAGCAGCCTGAAGGTCTAAGCAACCAATGTGTAGTCCAGACACTTACTATTAGACAAGTTTAGACGAAATAAACAGCACTTATTTGAAATAAAAATAGTAGCTTAAATATAGAAATACCTAACTATTGCAATCGATTGTTTCAACAGCCAAAAGAAAGGACATTTAACCAACAGACTCCGATTCACGTTATTTCGATTATTGATTCCACTTAAATGAAAATTTATGCACAGAAACAAGGTATTGTTTGTGGCATTAGCTTTACTATCAAGCCTAGCTGCCTTTTCACAAAACAAGCGATTTTCCGGAAAAGTAACATCATCAGAAAAAGGTCCCGTCCCCGGGGTGACCGTCCAGATCAAAAACACAAAAATTGCCACAGCCACAACGGAAGACGGTTCCTTTGTACTCCAGGCTGCAGGAGACGACAGGGTCACCCTCATTTTTTCCTCCATCGGCTTTGAGCAAAAAGAAGTAACCGCCACCGCCGGCGTTCCCTTAACTGTAGAATTAAAAGACGACACCAGGAACCTCAGCGACGTAGTCGTAGTAGGTTACGGCTCTGTAAAGAAAACGGACCTTACTGGTTCCGTCACTTCCCTCAAAGCAGACAAGCTAAAAGAAATTCCCGCAGTAAGTATTGAACAGGCCATCCAGGGCCGCATGGCGGGAGTGCAGGTTCAACAAACATCCGGTCAGCCTGGAGCCGGTATCAGTATCCGCATCAGGGGTGTTTCCTCCATCGCCGGCGGAAATGAGCCACTGTATGTAATTGACGGGCTTCCACAATTCAATGATGATGTACGCGGCGCCAACGGATTGTCCACCATCAATCCTTCAGACATTGAATCCATAGAAGTTTTGAAAGATGCTGCGGCAACAGCTATTTATGGATCAAGAGGTGCCAACGGCGTCGTCATGGTCACCACCAAATCCGGTAAAGTGGGTCAGCCCAGGATCACCTTTGAAAGTTCACTCGGCTTTCAGAAGATCCGCAAGAAGCTAGAAATGATGAACAGCCAGGAATACATTGATTATTCAAAAGCCTTTTACACCAATACAGGCCTGCCTATTCCCACCGATCTCGCAAATGCTTCTGCTGCCATCAACACAGACTGGCAGGATGAAGTATTCCGCACCGCCATTTTATCCAACAACAGTTTAAGCATCGGCGGCGGCACAGAAAGGAACCGCTATTTTATATCTGCCGGTTATACCAACCAGCAGGGAATTGTAATGAACAGCGGATACAAACGAGCCTCTGTAAGAGTGAATGTAGACAGTAAAATAAGTGACCGCTTTAGCGTACAATCCCGCATCATGGCCTCCCGCGCTATCCAGGACGGATTCTCTCCTGCCGCTGGAGATAACATCCGCAACTTTGGTAAATCCGGTGTGGGATCTATCCTCAGATCTATTACGACGGTGGGTGTGTACAATGCAGATGGAACTTATACAGACACTTCTCCCTTCAGCTTCAACGGCATCGATGTAGAAAACCCGGTAGCTGTAGCGAAAGAAGTGCTGGATAAAAACACCACCACCCGCATCCAGGGCGGTCTCGATTTCAAAGCCCAGATCCTGAAAGGTCTTTCCAATACCACCCGCGTTTCCGCAGACTTTTATCATATCCGCCGGGATCTATATTTCCCAAGATTACTTCCCCGTTTAGGAAATGCCATCGGCTCTGCTGAGATGGGCCTTTATGATAAAACATCTGTACTCGCTGAAGACTTCCTGGAATACAAATATGATTTCTCGCACGACACTTATATTGAAGCTATCGCAGGGGTTTCTTTCCAGCGCGATCGTTTTAATTCAGTAGACCTTGCCGCATCCGGCTTTGGCAGTGATGCTTTGAAGAATTACAATTTCAGTTCCGCCAACACCGTCAGCAAACCCTTAACAGATGTAACGGAAAGCACCATTATTTCCGGCTTTGCAAGAGTACGGCTGAACCTGAAAAATAAATACCTGCTCGCCGCGAGCATCAGAAGAGACGGCGCTTCAGTATTTGCAGAGAATAATAAATATGGTGTGTTCCCCTCTGTTTCAGCAGCATGGCGTGTTTCAGAGGAGGCCTTCCTGAAAGAAAGCAAATGGCTGTCTAATTTAAAACTAAGGGCCAGCTGGGGTCAGGCAGGTAATCCTGCTATCAAACCTTACCAGTCGTTATTATTAGGGCGAACCGTGAACACAGGTCAGGGAGCGGGAACAGGTTTGGCAGTTGGGCTTGCACCAACTTTCCCCAATCCTAACCTGAAATGGGAAACCACTTCTCAAACAAACATCGGCGTAGATGCAGGATTCTTAAATGAAAAATTCCGCCTTACTTTCGATTACTATGTTAAAACAACCACAGACCTGTTAGCACTCGTACAATTACCACCTTCCGCCGGAGTAGGCGCTGGTATTGGTTCCGGCCCCGGTCAGATCCTGGATAACGTAGGAGAAGTACAAAACAAAGGATGGGAATTAACACTCGGCGCAAACATTGTGAATACGGCCGATTGGGGATTCTCCGTAGATGTAAACCTTTCGCAGAATAAGAATAAAGTAACAAAGACAAAGGATAATAAAGACATCCCGACAATTGCCGGCGGTAATGATGCATCCGGTGCCAACAGCATCATTCGTGTCGGAGAACCACTCTCTGCTTTCCTTGGTCCTAAATACCTGGGCATGGATAAGAACGGCGTACCCATCCACGAAAATCTGAATGGAGATAAAGATGCAAACGGTGTGGATATCATTAATGCGTTGGATAACCAGATCATCGGGAGCCCCTACCCTGATCTGTATTATGGTATCAACCCCAGCATCCGCTATAAAAAACTCACGCTCACTTCTGTATGGGCTGGCGTAAGCGGATCAAAGATCAACAACTTCGCATTGTTTGAATTAGCCGGTCCCAACATCGTACAACAATATAACAGGATGAAAGCTGCCAGCGAGTTTTATCCGAAACCAAGTCTTGCCGCCAGCAATCAGCACTTCCGTTCCTCCCGTTATATGGAAGACGGATCTTTCTTCCGCATGAGAAATATAAGACTGGATTATAGCTTCAATCTGGGCAACAGCAAAACCGTTAAAAGTCTGAATGTATATGCGAGCGGGCAAAACCTGATCACCTTTACAGACTATTCCGGCTTTGACCCTGAAGTGAACACATTTAATGGAAACGACCGCAGGCAAGGTGTTGATCTGGGATCTTATCCCGCAGCAAAAACCGTGACCTTAGGCTTTAGCATTACTTTTTAATTCTTACTGTTATGAAACGATCTAATATTTATACCATCATTGCTACACTGGCATTCATCATGCTGAGCAATTCTGCCTGCGACAAGCTGCTGGAAGAAAAACCAAAAGCCACCATCGCATTGGGAGACCTGGATCCCATCCTCCTGGAACAAACCATCATTGGTGTATACGAGCCCATGACAAGAAGCCGCGGTCGACTGTGGGAATCTACTGTGGGATTGGGTTTTGAACTCATGGCAGAATATGCGGATGGCGGTTCTGCTCAGCTGAACTGGAGTAATTATAATAACGTGATGAATGGCCCCAACAGCATGGCGCAGCCCTGGACCACTTTATACGAAGCCATTGGAAGAGCCAACCTGCTGATCGTAAACCTGGATGCCAACAGCACGCTGCCAGAGAACCTTAAAAAGTCAGCTTATGGTGAAGCCTATTTTGTACGGGCAGTGTGTTACTACTTTGCCGTACGCGTATGGGGAAAAGTTCCTTTGCGCTTAAAGCCCATCCTCAATTCAAATGATGTGGCATTGGCTTTATCAGAAACAACCGCTATTTACGATCAGATCATCACAGACCTGAAATTTGCGGAAACCGCACTTCCTGCTACCGTAGCAGAATCCAAAGCAGGCAGGGCAACAGCCGGCGCCGCAAAAGTAGCACTGGCAGATGTATATCTTACAAAAGGAGATTACCAGAATGCGCGGGACAAAGCAAAAGAAGTAATGGATAACAAAGCCACTTACGGTTATGATATAGAACCATTGCTAACAACCGTTTTCTCTCCCACCCTCGCCACCAATAAAGAAGATGTTTTCTCGCTGAAGTTTTCGCAAGTACAGGAAAGAGGTAATTTTATGGCCTCCTATTGGGCAGACTCAAGAGCAAAAGCAGCAGGCTTTTCTGTAAGCGGCAACAAGTTCGGCGGTATTATATCCCAGGCACCTTTGATCAGGGACTGGGATAATAATGATCTCCGGAAACAACTAAGTGTGTATAGCAGTTACCTGATCAATGGAGTAGTAACAGCTGCGGAAGTAGAACCGGGGATTTATGACCGGCGGATGGGTAA
This sequence comes from Chitinophaga sp. SYP-B3965, assembly GCF_009647655.1. Classification (GTDB taxonomy): domain Bacteria; phylum Bacteroidota; class Bacteroidia; order Chitinophagales; family Chitinophagaceae; genus Chitinophaga. Next base: position 327,274 of record NZ_WJFD01000002.1, read on the forward strand.
GTTCAGAGACCCCAACGCCCCCATCGATACCGGAAATGGAAACGACCTGTATTTCTGGCGTTATGCAGACGTACTGCTGATCTTTGCAGAAGCAGAGAACAAACTCAATGGCCCTGCTAATGCTTACGCCGCCGTTAATACTTTAAGAAGAAGAGCTTTTGGTGTAAGTATGACTGTTCCCAGCGCAGTAGCAGACTTACCAGCCGGCCTTACACAAACAACGTTTGACGACATGGTTTTCCGTGAAAGAGGATATGAATTCCTCGGGGAATTCAAACGTTGGTTCGATCTCATTCGTACCGGAAGAGCAGCCACTGTCATTGCAGCAGCAAGAGCGGTTATTCCAACACCGGCAAGGAAACCAGTGCCCACTAAATTTATATTTGCTTTACCGGATGTTGAATTACAAAACAATCCATTAGCCAAGTAAAATAAAAAAAGGGCCAGATCTGCATCTGGCCCTTTTTATTAAAACACTTTGTTCAGTTGTTCTTTAAAGATACTGGTGCCTTCCAGGAGATACATATCTCCATATGCAGACTCCCACAAAGAGAGGAACTCCGCTTCAAGACCATTAGATTGTTTGGGTGGTGATAACTCCTGGTGCCGGATGATGCCATACTCCCGGAAATAATTGATATGTCCTTCCACACGTTCCGGAACACCGCTCAGATCATAACCTTTAACCAGGAGGAAAGGAATATCCTGGATCATCACGATCGGGAATCGCGGCATGGGATATGTCGCTTCCGGAGGTGGAATATCTGGCCGGCCAATTTTAACCGTAGGATAAAATTCTTCCGGGGGAAGTTCAAAAAGCACCCGTAAGATCCAGAAGGCGCCCACGCCATCCAGTGTGTTAACGGGAAGTGCAGCCGTAATTTTTTCTAAGGCTTTTTCTTTTCCCAGCGGGATCAGCATATTCACAACAGCCATCACATCTGCCGGATCGTAAGCCTCAACAGGTGTATGCAACACTTTATTCAACAACTCATTCATAACAGTTAATTTATTTTCTGTTTTCCGGAGGGCCATATACAAACACTTGTATGGACCCAATCATTATGCCATTCGTTTTCAGTTGAAACCAATACATACCGGCATGTGGTAAAGGAAGCGGCGGAACCTCCACTGCAAACTCAATAGGCAGATGAGGATCATTGCCAAAGATCTCCAGCGCTCGTGTATCCAATAATACCTCATGGGTAGTGGCATCCACAAAATGAAGCGTGATAGATTTCTTCCCTATCACATTGGAAAGAGAAACAAAAACACCCACAGACCGGCCAAAGGTAGCAGGAAATGCAGCCACATTCAATTGATGAAAAGTTCCGGCTATCACAAACTTCCCCGTACCATGGTCGCGGTAAATGTGATCTGCCAGCAATAATGCCTGTACTTTGATATCCATGCCTGGTTATTATTGTGGCCCTGCGGAACCATCATGCGTTGGAACCGCGGAAGTAGAATCCCAGGTACCTTGCGCAAAACGATGCAATCTCGCTACGCCCAATCCTGCCGGTTGGGAGAGAGAGGATAATAATCCTCCGGCCTCCGGAGCATTGCCAACAGCAAATCCCTGTGTGGCAGGATCGGTAGTGGTGAAGTAACAGGCAGAAGAAATAGACCAGTGGCCTTGCGTATTATTACCAAAACTTCTGCGTTGCCAGAAGTCATGTGTGCCGCCGGAAGCAGGAGAAATATTCCCGGTTCCGTCCACAGCCCAGGCCTCCCAGTAAAGAGGAGTAAGCCCATCCGGTAATGCATTGCCTGCTGCATCCTGTGCACGTCGTGTGCTATCTATCTCTTGAACGATCCAGCCATTGCGGCCTGATGTATTAAAAGAGATATTCCATTGAAAATGGCCATGATTATTCCACACAGCAGGAAGTGTAGTAGCCGACGAAATATCATTTCCCGCAACCGCGCCAGCAATACCGCCAACCACATTGCCAAAAAAAGTACCAATCGGCCGGCCAACATCACCAATAAATTCTCCTAATGTGCGGCCTCCCACATCTTCTCCCTCCTGGGCGCTGGGATTTAAACCACTGCTGTCACCACCACGTTGAGAAGTTTTACCGGATGCAAAAAAGGGTTGGGTGCTATGCGAAGAAGTAGCGCTGGCCGTACTATTCATAAATTGTTTGGAAGAACGCGAACGGGCAGCATGTGCACTCGTTTTCATAATTCAATTATTTAGTTAGAGTTCGGGGTTTACTTTGGGGTTTGTATGCTTATTAAATATACGGATCTTCCGGAAGTCCTCAAAAAAATCCTCGTTTCCCCTTATTAATCAAACCGTTATCAACCAAAAACGCCTTCGTTAACAAACAATTAACATTCGCGATAGGATATATATAGTTTCTTGGTATTGGTTTAAAAGCCAATTATGCTCCTTCCACCCATTCACGTGAACTATGTGATCCTTGTGATCATTGTGCTTGAGATTGCCGTTTTCTTCAATCAATTGTTGTTCTTTCTTGCGCGTAAACATGAGAAGAACAGGAAGTATCATATGATCCTCACAGCCTTGCTGATCATTTATAACATCTGTGAAAACCTGTTTGTGCTGCCGGATCCATTGGTCCCGATTCCTATCATGTGGCAGAATATCCTCAGTGAAAGCACCGGGTATTTTGTAACCATGTACATTCCCTTTTACTGTTACAAAACACTAGAATTAAAAGTACTGCGCTTTCATGGCCGTTATGGGTTCTTATTCCTCTTAATACCCATCGGATTTTTATTCCTGATCTATTATCCCCTTACCAATAATCTGGCTTTTGTACTCACATACGCATACTATCCTCCTGCCGCTTATGCCCTCTGGGCATTGATATCGGCTTACGTTGCCATTCGCTCAAAGTATAAAGAAGACGGAGACAGGGAGAACTACCGTCAACGGTTATGGATCTTTTATGTTGTTACGGTATGGTGTATTTCTCCTGCTCTTGATGAGTTCTTAACGATTGATAAATGGGTATTAGGCACAATGTTCAATAACGTGAATTTTATAGCACTCAACTCTTTTTTTATCATCCAGTCCGTCAGGAAGTTCATGAATGAGCGGGATCAGCTAGAGGAATTAACAGTAAACTTAAAACAGAAAGTAAAAGAAAGAACTATTCAGCTTGAAAAAGCTAACGAGCAAAGGACCAATGCCCTGGTAAATCTTGTGCACGAAACAAAAACCCCTCTTACCTTAATAAAGAATTACCTGGAAGAGTACATTAATAAGTATGGCTACAAAGAAGAACTAGGCATTGTAAAGAATAATATCGATAAACTGAATAAGGACATCAGTAACCTCTTTGACCTGGAAAGATATAATAAGGGTTTTGAGATCTATAACCACAACCAGATAGCGGACTTCAGTAAGATCCTGAAAGATAATCTGGCATTACTTAAGAACTATTGCCGCAATAAAAACATTACACTGCGGGAGAATATTGCTGAAGACGTATTGATCAAAGCAGACCCGGGCGCCATCAATGGGATCGTCATCAACCTTACAGAGAACGCTATAAAATATACCAATGAGGGAGGTGAAATAAATATCGAATTAACAACAGAAGGAAACAGGATTTTTTTTAGTGTAAGCGATAATGGCATTGGCATCACCCGTGAATTGCATGAAAGGATCTTTGAACCCTATTACCAGATCAATTCAGAAAAAGGTGGGTTCCAGGGAATGGGACTGGGTTTGCCGATTGTTAAAAAAACAGTTACTGATCTGCTAGGGATCATCAACATTGAAAGCAACCCCAAAAAAGACCCTGGCACAAAGATCAAAGTAACCCTGCAAAAACATGAAAAACAAGAAAGTGAAGAGGTGGCGGCCCCCAATTATAATGTGAATAATTATGCCGGCCTGGAAATAAGCAAACTCAGCATTTCAGATTCTCCCTACGATGAAAAAAAACTGACCATCCTGGTTGTAGAAGACAATACGACCATGGTCAGCTATCTCTTCAAGAAACTAAGTGCCAAATATAATGTCACGGTTGCTTACAATGGAACCGAAGCGCTGGTCAAGATGAGGCAATACCCCGCGCTGCCGGACCTGATCATTTCAGATGTGATGATGGATAAGATGGATGGAATGAAATTTGCCAAAATAATCTCAGAAGCTCCTGATTATAAACACATTCCGTTCATATTCCTATCCGCAAAACCCAGCAGCCAGGACAGAGCACAGGGTCTGAGACTTGGCGCGCTGGACTTTATTCACAAGCCCTTCAGCTCTGATGAACTCCTCCTCAAGATTAGCTCCGTACTGGAAAATGCCGCCAAACAGAAGCGCCTGTTATACGACAATGCCTTGAAAGCCCTAAAAACCGGCGGACATCTCGACTTCAAACAAAAGGATAAAGATGCCGAAGTCGCAAATAAGTTTGAGCAAAACTGCAAAACCTATCAGTTAACCCCCCGGGAAATAGATATCTCCAAACTGATCAGCGAAGGTTATTCCTATAAGCAGATCGGCGATACCCTCTTCATCGCAGAAAGGACCGTTAAAAAACACGTCCAGAACATCTTTGAAAAAGTCTCCATCACCAACAAGGTACAGCTCATCAATAAACTGGAATCATAGCCTAAAACCCGCTATGGCAGGCCCCACTACTACTTTATACGCATAAAAATAAGGCGGTATCCTTATTGTTTTTCCCCTGCCACTGGCTGAAATTTGATGTGTATAAACCCAATACCTCAAACTTAAACCCAAAACCAATAGATGATGGCAGCTAACGATATCCTGGACGAACAATCATCAAACGAAATAATGAAATCCATTTTTCGCACCACGTTGCATGAGATCGGTACCCCGATCAATGCAGTTGTATCAGCCTCCCGTTTATTAAAACTGGAACTGGACAATGGAAACACCGAATTCGCACACGAGCTTATCCAGATGATCTTCTCTTCCTCCAATTACCTGCATGAAATATTCGAACGGGTAAGGCTGGCCGCCCAGCAGGAGAACATGCAAAAATTCCAGATGGACGAGATCATCTTTGATTTCAGAAAGTGGGTGGACAACCTCCTGCATTCCATGGCCGCCATGTTTATGGAAAAAGAGATCTCTATCGTGAAACGCGTTTCAGAAGATTTCCCCGCCACCATCTATTCAGATAAAACCTATCTGACCCAGATCATCTATAACATCTTATCCAACGCATTGAAATACAGCCCTAAATCCAGTGGTGTCACCATCGTTTGTTTCGTCCGCGATAAAAACACGGCCTGTATAGAAATAACAGACCAGGGGATCGGCATCCCCACTTCAGAACTACCCCATATATTCAAAGAATATCACCAGATCGTATCCGGCTATAAAACAAAATTTGGGGGAATGGGCCTGGGTTTATCCATTGCAAAGAACTTAACGGAGGTCATGGGCGGAAATATAGAAGTAAAAAGCGAGGTAGGAGAAGGAAGCACCTTCACCGTAACCCTCCCGCTAAAGAAATAAGTCTCGTAGAGACGTTTGGGGAAGACGACGCGATAGCAGAGAAAAGCTATCGATTGAAAGGGCCTTCGATTTTTCGAGGGCCTTTTTGCTTCGATTGTTTATGCTCTTATAAAAAATTTTTCATCGTCGAAATTCCACCGTTTATCGGAGATGTTGAAAAGAAAGGGCGGAATGGTTCATCGATCAGGTCAGAGTTTAGGAGTAATGTCTTTAAAGGATTCGTAGCAACATACTTAGCGGGAAATTGACTAATGGTCTTTTTTATTTCTTCTATATTATTGAGAATTAACCGGTCTTTTTTGTACCGGTCATGAAGGATGTCTTTAACAATAGGGTAGAATTGAAAATAGATTATCAGGATCATGATAAAGAAAACAACGATCATCGCTAAATAGGAGATCTTCATCTTCAAAGGCTGTCCTTCAAATAAAAGAGTGCCAATAGACACTACTGCTCCAAAAAGGAAGAGCAAAAACTTTACAAAAGTTGCTTTAACATTAGGCTTACCGGGGCTATAGTCATCATCATAATCGGCAAGCAGATCTTCATACTTTGGATATGTATCTGCCAGATTTTTGAAGAATAAGATCCTTCGGAATTTTAAATTGAAAGCTTTCGAATATTCATCGATCTCTACACCATACGATTCTTTCATCACGCGTTTATTATAGATGCGGCTGTTATTTATTACAACTTTTGATAAAATGGCGATATTCAGCATGATCAGGATTCCCCATAAAGAGGTGCTTGCCGGATTCTGCGGAAGCCCCCAGAATAATAGATGAACGTTGCCAAACATTACAAAGAATGTCAAAATAACACTTCGCTTTTCTTTAGAATTATAGAAAACGAATAATGATCTGTAATAGGTGGGGTATAGCTTTTTGACGTGTTTCATCACAGCAGTTAAGTGATCTCAATAAATAAGGATGATTGATTTGCCTTACTGCTTAAATGTGGAGTTTTTTCTAAAAAAAAGAGACCATCTTTCGATGATCTCTTTTCCGTGGTGTGAGCCGGGATCGAACCGGCGACACAAGGATTTTCAGTCCTTTGCTCTACCAACTGAGCTACCGCACCATGTACCCCGTTTGTTATGGGGAATGCAAAAGTATGATATTCTTTGAAAAAACAAAAAATTTTATTGAAGAATTTCCTGCCTCGCAACAATTCCATTCCACAATTCATTTCGCCACTCCAAAGCCTTCATTGCAAAAATAGCACTTTCCTCCCATTTCGTTTCATCATCACCGCACAATTCCAGTACCATTTGCTGCGCTAAAATACTATGATGATCTCCATCCACTTCAATATGTCTTTCCAGGTAATAAACAAAGATATCCAGCTTGCCGGGGAACTGCTCATTCAGGTCTTTTACCAGCGAATAGAACATATCCGGGATCAGGTCTTCCCGCCCGTAAGTGAATACAGCGGCCATTAAGTGAGCTTTGCCTGTAGCGATCACCCCAAAAGTGAAGTCCAGGAACCCTTTAACCGAAGGCGGTAGTTTTGCTGTTAAAGCCCCGATAGGTTTGCCTTGCTGCACACCGGAAACCAATTGCAGAATAGCTGTAGTATCAGCACCAGCCTGTTCCATGGCCTTGAGGTACAATTCGAAATGACTAAACCGTTTGCCCGAAGCATCCACATCACTTTCCTCCCCTACTACGATCTCATTGATTAAAAATCGCGTCTCGGGAGAGCCCTTCGGCACCCAGGGCGTCGTTACGCAAGTGAGTTCCTGCTGTAAACCTTTCAACAGGCTCATAAAATCCCACACTGCAAAAACGTGGTGTTCCATAAACAACCGCACGTCCTCCATCGTTTTTAACTGACCGTATAACGGATGTTCCACAATACGGTTGCGCACCTCCGCTATCTGCTGTTCTATCTGTTTAGTTCCCATATTCCACAAGGAATTTAATCCTCACTAGTTTCAATTGTTCCAGGGTATAATTCCCTTCGCTAAGTTCCTCTTTTGCAATCTGCAAACTCGATGTTTCACAACCCTTAAAGTATTCAATGATCTCATCCAGCGCGTATTCATCCAGTTCTTCATCAATACAATAATCCAGGTTCAGTTTAGTCCCACTGGCTACGATCGTCTCCATTTCATCCAGCAGCTGAGGGATGCTCAGTTCTTTGTTCTTAGCAATAGTTTCCAGCGGCATTTTCTTGTCGATGTTCTGAATGATGAACACCTTCAGGCCACTCTTGTTCACCACACTCTTCATCACAAAATCATCCGGTTTCACGATGTCGTTCTCTTCTACAAATTTGGCGATCACATCCACGAACTTTTTACCGTAACGCAGGGCTTTACCTTTACTAACGCCGGAGATCTTTTCCAGTTCCTGAACAGTAGTAGGGTATTGTGTAGCCATATCTTCCAGGGAAGTTTCCAGGAAGATCACAAACGGGGGCAGGTTCTTTTCCTTGGCCACTTTCTTGCGGAGGTCCTTTAACATTTCCACCAGTACAGGGTCTGCAGATGCCTGCGCTTCTCCGGTATTACCATCTTCATCTTCTCCCCCGCCGTCGCTTTCATCAAACTGATGGTTCAGGGAGAACCAGATGGAGAATGGTTTTTTAATGAATTTATGTCCTTTGGAAGTGATCTTCAGGAGGCCATATTCTTCAATATCTTTTTCGATCAATCCTTCCAGCATCATCTGGCGGATGAGGGAATTCCAGAAATGGGCATCGAATTCCTTCCCTTCTCCGAACACCCCCAGCTTATCGTGCGAGAAGGTGGTTATTTGAGGGTTGCTTTGCCCTGTGATGATATTTACTGTGTAATCCGTACCGAAACGCTCCTCAAGCTGCTGAATAGCCTTTAAAACGATAAAAGCACGGTTCTTCACCTCTATCTTTTCTTTCGGATGCAGGCAGTTGTCACATTTACCACAATTCTCGCCTTCGTATTTCTCCCCGAAATAATGAAGGATCACTTTACGACGGCAAACGGAACTTTCTGCATAGGCCACCGTTTCGTTAATGAGCTGTGCCCCCATTTCCCTTTCAGAAAGAGGTTTATCCCGCATCAGGTGTTCCAGTTTCTGTACATCCTTGTAGGAATAGAAGCAAAGACAGATCCCTTCGAGGCCATCACGGCCACCGCGGCCGGTTTCCTGGTAATAGTTCTCCAGGCTCTTGGGTATATTGTAGTGGATCACAAAACGCACATCCGGTTTATCGATCCCCATTCCAAATGCAATAGTGGCAACGATCACCTCTACATCCTCATGCAGGAACATATCCTGCCGCCCTGCGCGGGTGGTGGAATCCAAACCGGCATGGTAGGCAACCGCTTTAATGCCATTGGCCACCAGCATGTCTGCCAGTTCCTCCGTGGTTTTACGGTTGAGGGTATAAATGATCCCGCTTTTGCCTTTGTGCTGGTGGATAAACTTCACGATATCCTTGATCACAAGGTCTTTTTTCCGCTTGGCGCGGATCTCATAATAAAGATTGGGGCGGTTGAAGGAGGAAATATAGATCTCGGGTGTCCGCAATTCCAGGTTCTTTACAATATCGCTCTGCACTTTGGGAGTGGCAGTAGCTGTTAATGCAATGATAGGAAGTTCCGGGTTGATCATTTCTATCATTTCCCTTAAACGGCGGTACTCCGGACGGAAGTCATGCCCCCATTCAGAAATACAGTGGGCCTCATCCACAGCAATGAAAGAGATCTCCAGTTCCTTGAAGAAATCAATGTTTTCCTGTTTTGTGAGCGTTTCCGGCGCCACATAAAGCATTTTGGTCTTACCAGTGGTGAGGTCTGAACGTACTTTTTTAATCTGCGCTTTTGTGAGCGTAGAGTTAAGAAAATGCGCCACGTTGTCTTTACTGCTGTATGAACGGATCAGGTCCACCTGATTTTTCATCAAAGCAATCAACGGACTCACAATGATCGCCACACCTGGAGTCATCAATGCAGGAAGCTGGTAGCATAAAGACTTACCGCCACCTGTTGGCATTATCACGAATGTATCTTTTCCGGAAAGTATATTTTTTATGATCTTCTCCTGGTTACCCTTAAAGGAATCAAATCCGAAATGTTCGTGTAATGCATCCAACAAACTTACCTTTGCAACAGCCATCACATATAAAGTTTAAAACAAGTTATATCTAGAGATATTTGAATAGCGCTGATAGATGAAAAAATTTCAGCATGTATTTTTGGGGGACACGAAATTACTTAAAAAACTAGTTTGTGTCAATATAATTTATATGATCGCTGCCCTTATTTAAAAAATGATAAATTTGTAGCCGTCAGATGAAACAGAAGACTATCGTAAATATTCAGGATACAGCAAAACGGACTATCAGGCTGGAGTCTGCCGCCATTGGGAGTCTGGAGCAATATGTCAACGAGGATTTTGAGCAAACTGTGGAGTTGATTGCCCGAATTAAGGGTCGTGTGGTGGTTACTGGCATCGGGAAAAGTGCCATTATAGCCCAAAAAATAGTCGCAACCTTCAATTCTACCGGTACACCCGCTTTATTTATGCATGCTGCTGACGCCATTCATGGCGATCTGGGGATGGTAACCCCGGACGATGTGGTCATTTGCATCTCTAAAAGCGGGGAATCCCCGGAAATTAAGGTGTTGGTTCCACTGGTACAGAACCTGGGAAATACGCTGGTGGCTATTGTAGGCAAAATGGACTCCTATCTGGCACAGTCGGCACATTTTGTGCTGAACACTACCGTGACCCAGGAAGCCTGCCCCAATAACCTGGCCCCTACTACCAGCACTACAGCACAATTGGTGATGGGAGATGCCCTGGCGGTTTGCCTGATAGAACTGAAAGGGTTCACAGCAGAGGATTTTGCCAAATTCCACCCCGGTGGTACCCTGGGCAAGAAATTGTACCTGAAAGTGGGAGACCTGAGCAAATTGCACAAGGTGCCCACCGTGAAACTTGACAGCTCGTTAAGGGAAGTGATCGTGGAGATCTCTTCCAAAATGCTGGGTGTTACAGGTGTAGTGGATGAGGAAGGCCGCCTGCAGGGCATTATTACAGACGGGGACCTGAGAAGGATGCTGGAGAAAAACATGGATGCCGCCGGCGTAAAAGCAGCAGACATTATGAGCAGGAATCCAAAAACCATCCAGCAGGATGAACTGGCGGTAAATGCCCTGGAATTAATGAGAGAGTACGATATAACGCAACTACTGGCCATGAAAGGTGATCAGTATCACGGAATTATACATTTACACGATTTAATCCGAGAAGGAATTATTTGAGCGATGACATCTTTAAACAATCATTTTTACGTGGCCATCATGGCCGGAGGGATTGGTAGCCGCTTTTGGCCTTACAGCCGTACGGATTACCCCAAACAATTTCTGGACATCCTGAACACAGGTAAGACCCTGTTGCAATGGACCTATGAACGGTTCACCCAGTTTATACCAGCCGAAAACATTTTTGTGGTTACACACCATAACTATGCTTCCACGGTAGCCAAACAACTGCCCTCATTGCCCCAGGACAACATCGTGAGCGAACCCTCCAGGAAAAATACGGCACCTTGTGTGGCATATATCTCTCACAAGATCCATAAAAAGGACCCCAAGGCCAGCATCATCTGTGCGCCTGCGGATCACCTGATCATGGATCCTACCCAGTTTACCAGCACCTGCCTCAATGCCCTGTTGTTTGCACAAAAGAACAATGCATTGCTCACCCTGGGGATCAAACCAACCCGTCCGGATACCGGCTACGGGTACATTCAATATGAAACCCAGCAGGTGGCAGACAATGTGTACCAGGTAAAGACCTTCACGGAAAAACCAAATCTGGAACTGGCTAAAACCTTCCTGAAAAGCGGGGACTTCCTCTGGAACGCAGGCATTTTTGTCTGGAATGCCAAAAGCATCCTTCAGGCATTTGCCACTTACCAGCCGGAAATGGATGAGCTGTTTGTACAGGAAACGGCATCACTGAATACCCCCGCAGAGAAAGAAGTGATTGAAAAGATCTACTCCCAGTGCACCAATATCTCTATCGATTATGGTGTAATGGAAAAGGCCAGTAACGTGTATGTTATTCCTTCCAACTTTGGCTGGAGCGATCTGGGTACATGGGCTTCCGCTTATGAGAACCTGGAAAAAGATTATCTGGGCAATGCGGTACAGGGAAAGAACGTAATGGTGATAGATGCCACCAAATGTATGGTGAAAGCGCCCAACGATAAACTGGTATTATTACAGGGCTTGGACGACTTTATCGTTATCGATACGCCGGATGTCCTGATGATCTGCAAGAAAGAGAATGAACAGCAGATCAAGGAATATGTTGCAGAAGTGAAGCGGCACAAAGGCGAGAAATATTTATAAATAAAAAAGCCGGAAGCGATAAACTTCCGGCTTTTTTTATGAAAAGATCTTAAGAAGCTTTAGCTCCTGAAGCGCCTATTGATTGCCCCACATGGCAGGTATGTTCATGGAAAGTAACTACACCTGTTTCCACATCGTACATAGCACCTATAATACCCAACTCCCCACTGTCTATCATTTCTGCAATGATCACACTTTGTTCAAGGATCGCTTGTACAGAACGTTCTGTATGAATATTCGTAACGGCCTCCACAAAAGCGTGATTTTTAGAAGTCCGGTTTTCTTTGATCGTTTTTTCCTGGAAAATAGCAGGCCGGATCTTGCCCAGCAGGCCGGTAAGGTTGCCCATTTCCACATGATCGCAAGCGCCTTTGATTGCTCCGCAATTCGTATGCCCCATCACCACAATCATCTTGGAGCCCGCCACTTTGCACGCATATTCCAGGCTGCCCAGAACGTTTTCCGTAATAACGGCGCCGGCCAAACGAATACTGAAAATATCTCCCAATCCCTGATCAAAGATCAGTTCAGCAGAAGTGCGGGAGTCCATGCAACTCACGATAGCAGCGAAGGGCCATTGCCCTTCTGCGGTCTGGTTCACTTGTTGTAAAAGGTTCCGGTTGATACGAAGGTTGCTAACAAATCTTTCGTTGCCTTCGCGGAGCAGCTGTAAAGCTGTTTCAGCCGTGAGGCTGCTTTGAGTAAGTGATGTGTGTGCTTTCATTGCTACAATATTTTTAATCATTGATTTTTTAATTAGCGGATAATTCTTTCAGAAGGTCTTTGTGCGTGCCATTGGTAATAACACTTACCGGCTTTTCTTTTTCAGGACTTTCCATAAAAACATGTTCCGTGTTGTTGATCTTATAAGCTTCTTTGAATCCTTTGAGCACCACTTTTATTTTTTGCTGCGGGGCTTTGATCTGCGTAAACTCGCGGATGATCTCCAAAACATCCTGATCTATATAAGCAGTTTTGCTCGCGTCGATCACCACTGTGGAGTTTTCCGGTAACTTATCCAGCGTTAAAAGAATGCTTGCTTTGTTGAGGAAACTCACTTCCTGCGCCAGTTCCAGGCGGATCAGATCTCCCGTGCGGTATTTTTCTTTATGGAAGAAATAAGGACTCTTCATATTTCCCCATAAAAGGAAAAGAACACTCACGCCCAATCCTACGCCAACACCGATCAGCAGGTCCGTGAATACGATCACCACAACCGTAACACCAAATGGTATCCACTGATACTTCCCTTTCTCAAACATCTTCTTAAATACAGATGGTTTGCAAAGTTTATAACCAGTTACCAGCAGTACTGCAGCGAGCGTGGCATATGGAATTTTGTTCAGGAGCGTCGGTATCAGTGCCGCACAGATCAGCAGCAACGCACCATGAGCCATGGTGGCCAATTTAGTTCGTCCGCCGGAATTGATATTGGCAGAAGAACGAACGATCACCGAAGTGATAGGAATACCACCGATCAAACCGCTCACCATGTTAGCAATACCCTGCGCTTTTAATTCGCGGTTAGGAGAAGAGTAACGTTTCAACGGATCTAATTTATCCGTTGCTTCCAGGTTCAACAGGGTTTCAATAGAAGCCACCACCGCGATGGTTGCTGCTACTACCCATACTTTACTGTTTGCCAGTTCGCCAAAGTTGGGAACGGTGAATTGCCCAACGAAGTCATTGAAGGTTGCTGCAACAGGCAGTGTTACCAGGTGACTTTGCTCAAGGCCCAATACAGAACCAGAAGATAAGAACAACTGGTTAATACCAACGCCAGCCAGCACTGCAACTAATGGTGCGGGCACTACTCCCACTTTAGGGATCTTATTCCAGTATAGAAGTATAGCGATGGAAATAATAGTGATAATGACCGCTCCAAAGTGAATATGATTCAGCGTGCTTAATAAAGCGGTGAAAGAATTCTCCCCGTCCGTCTGGATAAAAGCCATGTCACTGATGGTATCAGCATCATATCCAAAAGCATGCGGTATTTGTTTGAGGATGATGATAATACCGATCGCAGTAAGCATTCCCGTAATAACGTTGGATGGGAAATAATTGGCCACCGCTCCTGCTCTCAAAAAGCCCAGGATCAACTGGAACATACCAGCTATAACAACCGCCAGCAGGAAAGATTCAAAATTACCAAGTGTAGCGATGGCGCTCAGCACAATAGCTGTTAAACCGGCTGCAGGGCCACTTACACTCAAATGAGAACCACTAAAGAAGCCAACCACCAGACCACCAACAATACCCGCAATCATACCTGAAAAGAGAGGGGCGCCGGAAGCCAGGGCAATGCCTAAGCACAATGGAACAGCGATCAGGAATACGACCAGCCCGGCCGATAGATCACCTTTAATGTTTGAAAAAACAGCAGTCTTCTTGCTCATAGAAATCGTGATTTGATCAGATTCTACGCATAATCCCCGGTCTCACAGTGCATGCTTCAAAGGCATTTGCTGGCAAGGTGGTTCATTGCTAAAGCCCGGCATTCCGCACCACAAAATTGCTTTGCCCAAAATGGCAAAAACAGTTGCGGCAATCATAACGGAACCCCAAAGCGTCAGGCAGTGATACAGGATCAGTGCGTGATCTGGTAGTAGTACAGTAAAAAAAGGAATTGAAACTTGTGCGCTACGGCATAGCACACAGATGAGTGATAATTATCCGATGTAATTCGGAGGAGGGGTTTGGATTTCCTGTATGGGACTGGCAGGAATATCCTCGTGATAACTATAAGATAAAGTACGCAGGAATAACTCAGGGTTGAGTTCAGTTTCCTGGTCTGCATACTTGTGTAAATTTAAGTCGTTGGGGGAAAGCTTTAATGTTTTAGACATACAGCCACCATCCACGTGCTCTTCCACGATCTGATTATTAAACAGCAATTTCCCCACTTGTGCAATGGGTAGCAGCTGGACACACATCAAGCTGATAAAAAATATACTGATTAATTTCTTCAAATGACTTCGTGTAAAATTTACGTTGAAGCAAAAATACTCATGGAAATCCACAATTCATATTATCCTGGGTCAAAGAATTGTTAAATACATCTTAATTAATTATAAACCCGGCACTTACAGTTGATAAACGGCCGTAAATACTTCATCCTTTCCTATTACCGCTCATCACAAAGCCAAAATGCCTTAAAAATAGAAAGAGGTTAATAATCAATTGCTTAAGTAAAAACCGGTAATGTTCTAAGCAAGTTATTTTGCATTAAAGAGTATTCGGCATTGCATAGTAGTAAATTCTTTCTATCTTTGTATCGTGAAGTTGATGATAAACCATCAAAACGCCATTACAAAAAGATATTTAAAAGCTCACTTGCCATGAATATAGATAACACGCAATCACAGATGAGAAAAGGGGTGCTCGAGTTTTGCATCCTCTCCATCATCAAGCAAGGCGAGGCTTATCCTTCAGACATTATCGAAAAAATGAAAGAAGCAAAGCTGGACATCCTGGAAGGGACATTATATCCGCTTTTGACTCGCCTCAAAAATGCGGAACTACTCACTTATCGCTGGGTAGAAAGCAGCTCCGGGCCACCACGTAAATATTTTTCCATGACAGAAAAAGGAGAAGCTTTTTATCTGGACCTGGAAAATACATGGAACGAACTGGCTAACGCTGTACACGCACTAACATTACCTCATTCCAATCCCATCCAATAATATACATCCAAGACCTAAAACCTAAAATCAGAAATTAGAGATGAAAAAGATTATCAACATAAACTTGTCCAGCCGCCTGATCCCCATAGAGGACAGTGCTTATGAGATCTTGCGGCAGTACCTGGATAGCCTCAAACGCTATTTCTCGCAAGAGGAAGGTGCCGAGGAGATCGTTGGAGATATTGAAAGCCGGATAGCGGAAATTTTTCAGGATAAGATCCGCAAAGGCGCACATTGCATCACAGATGAAGATGTGCAGGCCATCAAAACCTCTATGGGTACGCCGGAACAATTCGCAGACGAACCGCTTAATAATACAAAGGAATCTAAATCCCACGCCAGCAACGAAAGCTATGCTTCTTATGCCCGTCCGCGGAAACGCTTTTACCGGGATCCGGACAGTAAAGTACTCGGTGGCGTATGTAGTGGTTTAGGTGCTTACTTTAATGTAGACCCGATCGTTTTCCGTATCGTGTTTGCCCTCATGGCCGTTGGCCTCTGGGGTGGCGGTATCCTCCTTTATTTTATCCTCTGGTTTGCAACACCCGAAGCCGTAACTGCCGCTGAAAAGCTGGAAATGCGCGGGGAGCGGGTGGATCTGAATAATATTAAGGCAACAGTGCAGGAAGAAATGAACACCTTCCGCTCCCGCATGGAAAGAATGGGAGACGATGTCAAAAATTTTTCAGAGGGCCGCGGGAAACAGTTCGGTAGAGATGCCGGTACTGCAATTGAAGGGTTTTTCCGGGGACTGGCAAATGTTATCGCATTTGTTGCAAAAGGGTTTTTCCTTTTCATCGCAGTCGTAATACTCTTTACAATAGTAGTTGGTCTGATCGGAGCAGCTGCATTTTCCGCGGTCCTTTTCCCAATTAAAGACCTGGTTTTTGATGCCGGAACGCAAAGCCTGCTCTTCTGGCCTGCTATCTCATTGCTCATTGGTATTCCCGTGCTTGCGATCATCATGTTCCTCGTAAGGAAGATGGCTGGCATCAGGCAAACCAACAAATATGCTGGTTATACCTTAGGCTTCTTCTGGATCTTAGGAGTGGTATTATCCATCTGGCTGGCCATTTCCGTATCAAGGGACTTCAACGGGCCCACGATCAGAGAGTCTGAAAGTTTTGCTTTGACACAACCGTCTGGTGGCAGATTGATCCTTGAAAAGGATCAGGATATGCTGGATCTGGACGATACGAATATATTTGATGGTAAACTGCGGGTGGTGGATGATACCGCCATTATCGGACACATCCGCATCAATGTAAAGAAAAGTAATACAGATAGTTTTGCCGTAGAAGTGGAAAAAAGCTCAATAGGCCGCACCGTAGCGCAGGCTAAGATGCTGGCCCGTGAGATCCAGTTCCAGATGAAACAGCAGGACTCTGTATTACTTATTCCTTCAGGGTTTTCCATCCCACGTAATTCCATCTTCCGCAACCAGACCATCAAGCTAACCATTATGGTGCCTGTAGGAAAGAGCCTTGTAGTTGATAGAGAAGTATGGAATTACTACCGCTGGGATCGCAACTGGCGCAACGAATGGTGGGATAACCGGGATGGAGACGACTGGGATAATAATGATCAGATCAACATAAAAATGAATACAGACGGTTGGGAAAAGAAGGTAAAAGAAGAAGAGCGCAAAGAAAGATCTGTAAAGGATTCCCTTCAGAACAATTACCAATATAAAGGGCCTGATCAGCAAAACACCACGCCTGTAGAGGATAGTAAAGAAAAAGACTCAGCGGCAAAAGACAAGAAAAATGTGGCCGTGAGTTTCGTGAATTTCCTCTTCAGGAGCACCTTTTAACCTAACATTCAGATAATAATCGTCACAATAAGTTTAGTTTCACAAATGTATAAAACCGCGGTGTCAACCGCGGTTTTTGTGTATTTAGGCGGCATAACACTATTTTTCCCGATCCGATCACGCCCATCCCCCGATTATTGCTAGTTTTGCATATTCAAAATTCAGGAGGATCAGATAAGGATGAAGGCACCAATTAACATTGCACTGGTAGGTAATCCGAACAGTGGGAAAAGCTCGCTCTTTAATGCACTTACGGGATTGAACCAGAAAGTGAGTAATTTTCCGGGGGTAACGGTTGATAAAAAAACCGGTATTTCCCGCATTACCCCTCAGCTGGATGCAACCATTATTGACCTGCCCGGTACCTATAGCCTTTATCCTAAAAGCGCGGATGAATTTGTGACCTATGATGTGCTCCTCAACCCCAAAGGGGAAGACAGGCCCACCATGATCCTCATCATCGCCGATGCCTCCAACCTCAAACGTAACCTCCTCTTCTGCTCCCAGATCATAGACCTGAAATTACCGGTGATCATTGGTTTAACCATGATGGACCTGGCTAAGAAAAAAGGGGTGGAAATAGACCTGGCCGGCCTGGAAAGAGAATTGGGCGTGCCGGTAGTAGCCATCAATCCCCGGAAAAACAAAGGGATCCCTCAACTGAAAAAGAACATAGAACTGATCGTTCAGGAGAAATTTGGCGCACCCGCCAGGGATTTTATCGAAAATCAGCAGCTGGCCCCGGAAGTGATCGCAGACGTAAAAAAGATCTTCCCCGTAACCAGCGACTACGGCGCTTTACACGTAGCCGTTAATTATGATGAGCTGGAATTCCTGAATAAATCTCAGCAGCAGCAAATAAAAGAAAGTCTCCATAACCACGGATTCAATAAAACAAAAATCCAGGCAGAAGAGATCATGCAGCGGTACAGCCGCATCAAACATATCATGAACGTGACCGTAGTAGAAACAGATCCCCTGCAGCAACAACTGCAAACAGAAAGGATCGACAACCTGCTGCTGCATCGTTTCTGGGGATACCTCATTCTCCTCGCCGTACTTTTCCTGCTTTTCCAGAGCATTTTCTGGCTGGCCTCCTATCCCATGGATCTCATCGAAGCCGGATTTAGCGGCATCAGTGGATGGTTCGCCCAGATCTTACCGGAAAATAAACTGAGCGATATTTTCATTAATGGTATCATTGCCGGTTTAGGCGGTATCGCCGTTTTCATTCCGCAGATCATGATCCTCTTTGGATTGATCACCGTATTGGAAGACACGGGATACATGGCCCGGATCAGTTTTTTAACAGACAGGTTAATGCGCCAGGTGGGTCTCAACGGAAAATCCGTAATGCCCCTGATCAGCGGAGTGGCATGTGCCGTACCCGCTATCATGGCTGCCCGTAATATCGAAAACAAAAAAGAACGGCTGATCACCATCATGATCACCCCGTTGATGGCCTGTTCTGCAAGATTGCCCATCTACACCATCATGATCGGACTGGTGATCCCTAATAAAAGCATTCTCGGTTTCCTCAATCTGCAGGGCCTCGTGATGATGGGCTTATATTTACTGGGTTTCTTTATGGCCATTGCCATAGCTGGTGTGATGAAATGGTTCATCCGCATCCGCGAGAAGAGTTACTTCATCATGGAATTACCCGTATACCGCGCACCACGCTGGAAAAATGTGGGTACCACCATGGTAGAAAAAGCAAAGATCTTCGTAATGGATGCCGGTAAAGTGATCATGGTTATTTCCATTATCCTCTGGTTCCTGGCCTCTTACGGACCAGGCAAACCCATGGAAGAGGTACATGTGAAATATGAACAACTGAAAACACAAACAACGGACTCCCTGCAACTCGCAGACCTCGACAAACAATTTCAATCAGAAAAACTGGCCCATTCTTATGCCGGTATATTAGGCCATGCCATTGAACCAGTAGTAAAACCCCTGGGATTCGACTGGAAGATCGGCATTGCATTGATCACCTCTTTTGCTGCCCGGGAAGTTTTTGTGGGAACCATGGCAACGTTGTACAGTGTGGGAGATACGGAAGACAGTGATGCTACCCTCAGGGAGAAAATGGCTTCTGCCACAAGGATAGACGGAACGCCGGTATATACACTCGCAACAGGGCTTTCCCTAATGATCTTCTATGCATTCGCCATGCAGTGTATGAGCACCCTCGCTATTGTAAAACGGGAAACCCGCTCCTGGAAATATCCCATCATCCAGTTCGTTTACATGACAGCACTGGCCTATGCCTGCAGCAGGCTCATTTATGTAATTTTCAAATAAGAGGGAAACCATTACATTTGGAGAAATACGCTCCTGATGAAAATATTCCTCCCAATTGTTGGTTGCCTGATCAGTCTGTCCACTTACGCCCAGATCGATTCTTCTCAGCTGATGAAAGATGTGCAGACCTTATCTGCGGATAAAATGGAAGGCCGGAAAACCGGCACAAAAGGTAACCGCCTGGCCCAGTTCTATCTGCTGGACCGCTTAAAGCAAACCGGGCTGCAACAATTCAGCAACACATATGAGCAACCCTTCTATTTCACGCAAGGCGATAAGCGGATCATGGGAACGAACCTCTATGGTTACATCAAAGGGAGCACCGATAGTTTTATTGTGATCAGCGCCCATTACGATCATATCGGTACTAAGAAACCACAAACCGGCACAGACAGTATTTATAATGGAGCAGACGATAATGCTTCCGGCATTGGCGGGATGCTGGCCATGGCACAATATTTTTCTAAAAACCCACCCAAACACACCCTGATCTTTGCGGCATTCGATGCAGAAGAAATGGGATTGCAGGGCGCGAAAGCTTTTGTTGCCAAACTACCAGTACCTGCTACACGTATCCTGATGAATATCAATATGGATATGATCAGTCGTAATGATAAGAATGAATTGTACGTATGCGGCACCGCACTTTACCCGCAATTAAAACCATTCGTAACAGCTGCCGCCGCTACCAGCACAGTCAAACTCCCCATGGGCCACGACCGCCCGGAAGATAAAGACCAAAACTGGACCAACCAGAGTGATCACTACGAGTTCCATAAAAAGAAGATCCCCTTCCTCTATTTCGGCGTAGAAGATCATCCGGATTACCACAAAGCATCAGATGAATTCAGCCGGATCAATCCTTCTTTTTATTACCAGGCAACAAAGGCGGTGTTGAATATTGTACAGATAATAGACAAGCAATAAAGAAAAGGCCGCATCATACGATGCGGCCTTTTTTATAAAGATATTTTGAAAACCATTTCATTTGCAGACGGCCGTCTGCAAATGGCAGCCAGGAAAATTCATTTATTTCGTTTTTAAAAACAACCACCGCCCTCGTTTACAGCAAGATAAATTACCTGCAAAATTCGTTTGTTTTCAAAACAATCATCCTTCCATTTATTGTAAAAACTACCTTCGGAAAATTCGTTTATTTTCAAAATAATCACCTCCCATTTATAGTAAGAAACGCCACCCGGAAAATTTGTTCATTTTCAAAGCAATCTTCTACCTCTTTTGCTGTAAAAAACATTCCCCAGAAAAATGTCTTGTTTTTCAAAACAGCCCCGGGAAAAACGCACTCTCTTGCCTTTACCCCTCAAAAAAATCCCACCCGTTTAGAAAATGCCGCAGGCATTTTCTAAACGAAAAAAACTTATTCCCCCGGCCGCGGCTCAACCAGGATATGATAATAAGCCTTATTCATTTGAGAAGAACCAACATACTGCACCCTTGTTCTCGAAACACTTTCCGGAGACGCCACCCTTAATGGTGCATGCCCCAGTATCTTCGTCATCGCCTTATTTAGCAAAGGTTCTTTCACACTACCCCAATCCCCCAGTGCCAAACTTTCCAGCACTTCCTCATTCGGCGCAAACCCATTCGTATAATCTGAAGTTCCCGCAGAGTTAAATGCTTTGGAAGTAATAGGCTGAAGCCCCCAGGTATTTTTAGCATCATTGATCTTATAAAAAGTTTGGGACCCCACATTCTTACCATACGTTCTCTCCCCTATCAGCCACACATCCATATAAGGCTTCAGGCCATTGATGATCAGTTCACTGGCAGATGCAGAGTTATTACTGGTTAGAATAATGAAACTTTCCAGCCCCGCGCCGATATTATTAGCTTCGTCTGTAAAATAGGAATTGAAGAAATTGACGCCATAAGCATCCGTGTATTTCTTCATATTGAGTGTATTGTATTCTCTCCGGAAGAATACTTTCGTAGTACTTAAACCCTTTACGATGTTACTGCCGAGATTGATGGTAGAACGGGAATCCCCGCCACCATTATAACGAAGGTCCAGGATAAGATGTTTAACTCCCGCTGCTTTGAACTTCGCAAAAACGGCATCCACCTGGTTATCATATTCATTTTCATAACCCGCCTGTCCCCTGTCCGGCGCAAAGAAATTATATACAAAGTAACCGATCTTCTTACCATCGATGGTATATACAGAATCCATGTACACCGGGTTTTCGGAATATTCAACTACCGTTAGATTTTTAACGGAGGGGTTCATGGTACTATCACTCAACCCGTCTTTTGTCATGGTGTGATCGAATACCGTTAATGTATGATCTTTGCCCATGGCATCCAGGAATGCATTTACATCCGCATTGTTGGTAGCGGAAGAATATTTAAAATCAGTATTGTTGATCTGAAAGAAGATCTGTCCTCTTTTCATGCCTGCAGCAGAAGCCGGAGAATTCTTCTTCACGTATTGGATGATCCCTCCCAGCTTGGTACCATTTCCATGAAGGAACAAACCAACACTATATCCTGCTTCTTTTGTATTCCCGCTTAAAGAATTCTGAAGGTCTTTATAATTAGGCACCGCCCAGGAATACCGGTCGTCTGCATGTAGCAAACTTTCAAAAAAGCCATAAGGTTCTTTGGTATAATCCGGGGAGCCTGTGATGGAGGTGTTCCAGTAATATTCCTGTTTCATGGTTTTATAGATCCAGTCATCCACATAACCATTGTCGGTATTGGGAACAGAAGGGCTGTCTTTCTTTTTACAGGCAGTCATTAATATGCCTGCGGCGAAGAAGCATAGAAGGCATCGGAACATCGCGGAGCGCTTTTTCATAAAAACGTATATGAGATATTAAATTAGCTCTTTTTCTTTAGCTGCACCGTGAGCAGATCGTCCGGCCGCTTGTAAACATCGATGAATTGATCTGCATAACCTTTACGGCTGATGGTGATCCTGCTACCTGCCTTTACCCCTTTCAGATAAAAATGCCCGCAGGCGTCTGTCAACACATCATTCACTTTTGCATTTTGCACTGGTTTCCCCCGCTCATTGGTAACGATGCCGAAGAGGTTATATTGTTCATCTTCCAAATGAACGATCAGCACTCTTCTCCCTGCTCTTTCATGCATGCCCGTATTCCGGGGACCCGTCACCACATCTATCTTTTTAACCTTAACACCTGCCAGGTCTGCAGAATCCACTTCCCTGCCATTAATGATATAAACAGATTTTTGCTGGGCAAAGCCGGTCAGGGAAAAAAGAAGGAGAAAAGGCAAAAAGCGGTTCATAAATTATAATTATGCATAATCCATGCCAGCAATGCGGAACCCGCCACCAGCAAGAGAAAACCTATTCCACCGCCGGCCTGACCCCCTCAGCCATCAGCTCCCCCCGGATCTTCCGCTTCCATTCCAGCTGCATAAAACCATTCATCCCACTATGCACCTTATCATCAAACTCCTCCTGTAATCTGTTCATCTCCCGGAAAGATTCCAGGTATTCATACTGTATCCTGCTTTCATGGTCATCGGTGGTCAGCGGCATCTGCAATACTTTTTTCCGGAAGCGCTCAGCCACCAGCCGGGTGATGTCAAAATGCAGTTGTTCATGTTCAAGCGTATGGGAAGAAGGGGGCCTGGTACGTAGCCAGGAAGAGCTTTTCACCCAAAATACCTGTAAAACAAGCGTGATCTCCAGGGTATCCCGGAATTGCCGGCTGCTGCCATCAAAAGCGAAACTGGTAAAACTGATCGCTTCATTTTTTCCTGGCCCCGAACCCCGCGGACCGGCTTTGAAATCTTCCGGCTTAACTGCGCGCTGATGGTAAAAAAGGGTGTCGGACGCAACGTCTTCCGGCCTGGGATCTGTTAAAAAGATCACCTTTACCACTGTGCCGGAATCCTTGTTGGAAGAGGGTATAGCAGTATCCTGCAATAAAATGCAGCAGAATGTTCCGATGAAAACGAACGGGTTAAACATGGTGTACTATAAAGTTCGGAAATCTAATTCGTTTGCGCCGGTAATTTTAAAAGTATCCACTACGGCTGATTTCGGTGATCGCACAAAATTCAGTAATTTACAAGATTACCAAAACAATCATTCCATGTACGGCGGTGGATACATTTTCGACGAGCCCAATAACCGGCAGTTAAAGGAAGAGCAAATACACGATGATCCGGAAAAACTGACGGAATTTGAGGATCGCATATCCCGGGGAGAGAAGATCGAACCCGGGGACTGGATGCCTTCAGAATACAGAAGGCAATTAATCCGTCTCATAGAACAACATGCCCATTCAGAGATCATCGGCGCTTTGCCGGAAGGTACCTGGATCACCCGCGCTCCGGGATTTAAACGCAAACTCGCGTTGATCGCAAAAGTGCAGGATGAAATAGGGCATGGGCAGCTATTATATAATGCAGCAGAAACCCTGGGCAAAAGTCGTGAGGCTATGATCAATGATCTGCTCAGCGGCAAATCAAAATATTCCAACGTATTTAATTACCCCGCAGAAACCTGGGCAGATGTAACCGTGATCGGCTTTTTGATCGATGCGGCTGCTATCGTGAACCAGATAGCCAATTCCAAAGGTTCTTACGGACCTTATTGCCGGGCGCTGGAAAGGATCTGTTACGAAGAAAGCTTCCACCTGAAACAAGGGCACGATGCTTTTGTGGAACTCGCTGCCGGTACCCCCGCTCAAAGGGAAATGGTGCAGGACGCACTGAACCGCTGGTGGCAACCCATCATGCATTTCTTCGGCCCTCCAGATAAAAATTCCACCCACAGTGAAAAACTGATGCAGTGGAAAGTGAAGATGGCCAGTAACGACGATATGCGGAACCAGTTCCTGGACACTTATGTACCCAAGATCTGGGATATGGGCCTCACCCTGCCAGATGAAAAATTGAAAAAGGATGAAGCCACCGGCAAATGGGATTATTCAGATCCGGACTGGGACCTCTTTAAGATCGTGATCAATGGCGGCGGCCCCTGCAATAAAGAAAGACTGGATGTACGCAAATGGGCAGAAGAACATGGCCGTTGGGTAAGAAAAGCATTAATGAATCCGAAAGATAAAATATCCGCTCCCGTAGCATAATAATAACATGAACAACCAATCATTAGATCCCCGCGTAAACCGTCTTAAACTCAACGCCTCCGGCGAAGCGGTTACCGTACAGGAAGGAGAGAACTGGAATGTATTCGAAGTATTTCACCAGGAAAAACGCGGTGCACATCATGAACACGTAGGCTGTGTGCATGCTCCCAATGCCCAGCTGGCACTCATCTTCGCCAAAGAGCAATTTGGCCGCCGCAAAAAATGTGTAAACCTCTGGGTAGTACGCAGTGCGGACATCCTCGCATTTGATGCAGAAGATGAAGACATGTTTGCCAACAACGGTGAGAAAACTTACCGTGATGCAAGCGGATTTAAAGTGATGGAAAAGATCAACAAATTTAAAAAAGCGGCTAAAGAATCATGATCAATACAACGGCAATAAACGCACTGCTCACCGCTATGGCGGATGACGCACTGATCCAGGGCCACAGGAATTCAGAGTGGACAGGTCTTGGCCCCATTATGGAAGAAGACATTGCTTTCTCCTCTATGGCGCAGGACAAGATCGGCCATGCATGGGCCTTGTATAAGATCATGCAGGAAGAACTGCAAGGCGGCGATCCCGATCAATTCGCTTTTCTGCGTAATGAAAAGGATTACAAATGCTGCCACTTCGTAGAACATCCAAATGGTGAATACGACTTCAGCCTCATGCGTCATTTTTTATTCGACCATGCAGAAGCCATCCGGTATGAACTATTGCAGCAAAGCAGTTTCCAACCCTTGCAACCCCTTGCAAAAAAGCTCAAAGGAGAAATAAAATACCACACCCTGCACGCCAATGCATGGGTATCACAACTATGCCGGGCAGGAGAAGAAAGTCATGCGAGGATGCAATCCGCTCTCAATACCTGCTTCCCTTTAGCACTGGGCCTCTTTGAACCAGGCGGCGAAGCAGAAGAAATATTAATAGCAGAAAAAGTATATCCCGGAGAAAAAGCGATCAAAGAAATATGGCTGGACAAGATCTATAACATCCTTTCCGTAGCGGGATTAAATCTCCCGGCAGAAAAAGATGCAGAACCAGTATATGGTGGCCGCAAAGGATATCATAGCATATACCTGCAACCACTGCTGGAAGAAATGGGTGCCGTATTCCGTACAGACCCCGCAGCAATCTGGTAATCATGGAAGTGAACGAACAAAATATCTACAAAGCGCTGGAACTGGTCATGGACCCGGAGATTCCCGTACTCAATGTACTGGACCTGGGCATGATCACCTCCGTTACGTTTTCTGATAAAGGGGTGCATGTTAAAATGATCCCCACTTTCGCCGCATGCCCCGCCGTAGAATTGATCCGGCGGAATATCCATTCCGTATTGCAGGATTATTTACACACAGAGATAATAGTAGAAATAGATAAGACCGAGTCCTGGAACAGCAACCGGATGACCGAAACGGCAAAGCAAAAACTAAAGGACTTTGGTATTGCCCCTCCGAAGGTCTATAACGGAGAGGACTACTCGGAATACTTCCTCGGCACCACCTGTCCTCATTGCAGCAGTAAAGACACTTACCTGCGCTCACCATTTGGCTCCACCCTCTGCCGTGCCATCCATTTTTGCAAAGATTGCGGCCAGGTGTTTGAGCATTTCAAACCGCTGGATTAATGTAGTATATTGCCATCATGAAAATCGGTTTATACTTCGGTTCTTTCAACCCTATACACACGGGCCATATGATCATCGCCAATTTTATGGCGTATCATACAGACCTGGATAAAGTTTGGTTGGTAGTGTCTCCGCACAACCCGTTGAAAGCCTCTTCCAGCCTGCTCAACGAACATCATCGTTTTCACATGGCCGAAATGGCCGTACAGGATGAGCCCCGCTTACGGGTGAGTAATATTGAATTCTCCCTGCCACGCCCCTCCTTCACCATAGATACATTAACCTATATGACGGAGAAATTTCCCACGCAGGAATTTGTGGTGATCATGGGTAGCGACAGTTTTCAGAACATCACCCGCTGGAAGAATTATGAACAGTTAATAGCCAACTACGCCATTTACGTATATAATCGCCCGGGTTTTGAGATCACGGAAACGCATGGCGCAAAAGTGCAGATCGTGAATGCGCCCATGCTGGACATCTCTTCCAGTAACATCCGCAAATGGATCCAGGAAGGTAAATCCGTAAGATATATGGTGCCGGACTCCATCTGGAAATATATGTCTGATAATAACTATTATAAGGGATGATCAACAAACTGTGGAATTAATCCCCCGAATTTTTCATCTGCTTTTCCTTTCCGTGCGCCGTTTTCACAATTTTAACTTCTCTTTTCTTCACGAGATATTCATTGGAGTAGATCTTTAAAAGCACAATGAACAGGGAGATCAGCAAGGGCCCGAAGATCAACCCGATAAAACCAAAAAGGCTCACGCCAATGATCACACCAAAGATGGTGATCAGCGGATGCACATCCCCGATCTTCTTAGCCACCATCATCCTGAATAGATTATCAGAAGTACCTACCACACCAAACCCATAAACTAATACAGCAATACCCTGCCATGTTTGTCCGGCAGAAAGCAGGAAAATGCCCATGGGTACGTAAACAGCAGCAGCTCCGATAATAGGTAGCATGGCTGTAAAGCAGGTTACCACAAACCAGAATACAGGCTGCGGCACACCGAAAATAAGATATCCTACCAGGGATAACACCCCTTGTATCAGTGCTATCAAGGGAATACCAATAGCATTGCTCACCACCATGTTCTTCGTTTCTTTCGCCAGCAACTCTACGTTCTCATCTTTCAACGGAATATATTCCCATAACGCTTCTTCCATTTCCCGCGCATTCACCAGCATAAAATACAGGATAAAGTACATGATGGCAATAGCCGTCAGCGTGTTGAAAGTGGCGCCCACAAAGCTCGGCAACACATTCGTAATATATTCCTGTAGTTTCTGCAAACGAGCCTCCGTCATCATGTTAATCCCCACAGATTGCTGCAGTTGTTTATTGAAGGCTTCCAGACCCTTGATCAGTTCAGTGGAATGCGTAATGGCATACGTTACTTTGGAAGTAAGCATATTTACTAATAAGCCAATGGGCAGAAGGATGATCAGGAAAGACAATACCATAATGAGCGTAGCTGCCCAACCCTTGCCCATTTTACGTTGTTCCACCAGGCGGAACATGTATCTGCGGGAAAGAATATAAAAAGTAACCGCCCCCAGAAAGCCAGGAAAAAAGGCGTACAGCTCTTTAAATAGGATAATGCCCAGAAAAGCAATGATCAGTAAAAAGGTGACCTGTTTAAGGCGTTCGTTGTCGAGGTAGCTCATAGTGGGTAATGTGGGTGGTTATATCAAACCTACGTGATTTTCAGTAGTTCACAAAGCGTGCCAGTGCCCCCGGAACATGGAATTTAACATATAAATCAGGGATCTGAACAATTGTGGAACAAAGTTTGTAACCTTTAAAGCGGAGTAGATGGAAACCCAACACTCCCTGAACCCGAATCTTTCACTTTAAAAATTCTAAACTATGAGCAGAAGTTCAAAAGCGGTGGTGTCTTTTATTGTAGGAGCAGCCGTTGGCGTAGCCGTAGGATATTTCCTCAATTCAGACAAAAAAGATGAACTGGTAGGAAAATTAAAATTCCAGGCGGATAAATTGAAAGATAAATTCCGCGCTAAAAAGCAGCAGTTTGAAGATGCGATGGAAAATGAATTAACTTAATGGTTCCTTTTTAGCATCTAAAAAATCAAATGCATGGAAGATAATTTTTCCAACTATTTTACTGAGACGGGCAAGGTAGCCAGGGAATACGTGGAAACCCGGCTCGATCTCATTAAACTACAGGCAGCAGGCAAGCTGTCAAAAGCGTTAGGTTTATTCTTCTCGCTGCTGATGGCTTTCCTGTTGTTCTTTTTCGTGGTAGTTTTCCTCGGAATGTTGTTAGGATTCTGGATAGGTGAAAAATATAACAGCAACACCATCGGCTTTGCCTGGGCTGCCGGATTTTTTATATTCCTGTTCGTCCTTATCCTGGTCTTCCGTAAGAACCTCATTCAACGCCCGTTGGCTAATTTATTAGCAGCAGAACTGGTAGAAGAGATAGACGAACAAAAAGAAGAAAAAGATCAAATGGCCCAATAATACTTTCCAAAAAATGGCGAAGAAAAAAGTAACAAACCTGGCGATGCTGGAGGAGGAGATCATCCGCCTGCGGCATAAAAGCCGTGGGCTGGAAAACCAGCTGGGTGAAAGGATGGACCACCTGAAATCCAATTATAAGTCAATGGCCATGAACACCGTGATACCAGGTGTTGCCAATAGCGGCGTATTAGGTTTTGTGGGTAAAATAGCGGGCTCTGCATTAAAGAGCGGTTCCGTAAAATCCATGCTCACGAGTGCCTTGATGACTGCAGCGGAATTTATTGCTGTACGTTTCGGCATCAAACTGTTCAATAATATCAAACAAAGGAAAAGCCGCAAAAAAGCTGCTGCCACAGGGAAAGAAGCCTGACTAAATTAGTCGCTCCAGACCTTTGTTCCCTCACTGCAATTAGCACAGATATCAATGTGTTTACGCCCTTTAATGATCTGGCTCCTGAAATTCAGGTAGCTTTCATTGTGCCATAACGTTTTGAAACTGGAAGTCTTCAGGTCTCCGAGTTTATGCGTGGCATCTTTATCAAAACAACAGGGCACCACTAAACCATCCCAGGTAATTACCGGAGAATGCCAGAGACGCCAGCAATGATCTTCCATCGTATTTTTAATGGCATAAGTACCATCTTCATTTTTACGATAGCGGGAGTATTTATCGATGGTAGGGATCAAACGGTTCCCTTCTTCATAATCATATACCTGCGCAGTTTTAAAACGCACCTCATCCACCCCTACTTCTAACGCCAGTTTTTTAATATCTTCTATCTGGTGTTCGTTAGGTTTTACTACCAGGAACTGAAAGAACACAAATGGTGTCTTGGATTTCAACTCCTTTTTCCACTTCACAATATTCTTAGCGCCCTCAATCACTTTATTCAGATGTCCGCCAACGCGGTATTGCGTATAAACATCTTGTGTAGTTCCGTCAATAGAAATGATCAGCCTGTCCAGCCCGCTTTCTACCGTTTTTTTGGCATTGGCATCCGTGAGATAGTGCGCATTGGTAGAAGTAGCCGTATAGATCCCTTTCCCCGAAGCATATTTTACCATATCCAGGAAGGCCGTATTCAGATAAGGTTCCCCCTGGAAATAAAAGATCAGGTACAGCAGATCTTTATGCAATTCATCGATCGTTTTCCGGAAGAATTCATTATCCAGCATGCCGGTAGGCCTGGTAAAAGCCCTCAGCCCACTGGGGCATTCCGGACAGCGGAGATTACAGGATGTGGTCGGCTCAAAGGAAATGGAAATAGGAAAGCCCCATTGAATAGGTTTCTTTCTCCACTTGCTCCAGTAAAAACTGCCTAATACTTTCCCCGCGTTCCAGCCACGGCGTAAAGTGAATTTTGACAGAAAATTCAACGAGTCGTTTATGTTCAGTTTGGGCATAATTCGGGCCTCTTTAAGAGGCTAAATTTACTACAACTATATGGGCTTTCATGCATAGCACAAAAAATTGCCCTATACTTGCTGCTGAATTTCATAGCACACCAGTTAAGAATGGCAAGAAGTAAACGCGTGCGTCGCCGCCCCCTTATCTACATTTTTATAGTCATCGGCCTGGCCGGAGCCGCTGCTGCATGGTGGTTGCTGAGGGGAAAAGAGCCCATGACATTTGTACGGTATGAGGAATTTGGCATAGATATGCCCGTGAATTATTCCATCCACGGCATCGATATTTCTAAATTCCAGGGCAATGTGAACTGGATGGCTGTCAGGCAAATGCAGGTAGATGAAATTCGTATATCCTTTGCCTTTATTAAAGCCACCGAAGGCATCAGCCGCCAGGACGGCACTTTTCAAAGGAATTGGGAAAAAGCCAAAGAAGCCGGCGTGATCCGCGGGGCCTATCACTTTTTCTACTCCACGCGGGACCCCATCAAACAAGCCATCAATTTCCGGAATGTGGTACAGCTGGAATCCGGAGATCTCCCCCCCGTATTAGACATAGAAGTACATAATAATCAACCTCCCGCCGTGATCCGCAGCACAGCACGTATCTGGCT
Source organism: Chitinophaga sp. SYP-B3965 (assembly GCF_009647655.1). Classification (GTDB taxonomy): domain Bacteria; phylum Bacteroidota; class Bacteroidia; order Chitinophagales; family Chitinophagaceae; genus Chitinophaga. The sequence continues at coordinate 358,147 of NZ_WJFD01000002.1, forward strand.
GGAAGACATGGAAAAAGCCTACGGCGTAAAACCCATCATCTATACCAATATTCATTTTTACGAAACGTACCTGGGAAAGGAATTTGACGATTATCCACTCTGGGTGGCCCATTATTATCAGAAGGACAAACCCCGCAGTGCCCGGAACTGGGTTTTCTGGCAACACAGCGATATCGGCCACGTGAATGGCATCAGAACAACCGTAGATTTTAATGTTTTCAGGGGAGACAGTACAGACCTCTTAAAGCTGTGTATTCCGTAACTTTATAACATGGAAGAAGAACCCAAAGATAATTTCGACTGGAAGCTGCTGCAATTCTTTGTGAAGATCATCCGCACCATATTCATTGGGCTGTTCCTGATGATGATCGATATTTTTACGGGGATGTATCTTGGCTTTGGGATTCCGGAGGAATCTACCCCCACAAGGCTAACGCTTTTCTATATTTGGTTCGGGCTGAGTATGGGGGCTTACATTTATTTCCTCTGGCGTGTATGGCGTAAGAAAATGCCAGCCCCCTGATCTGATTATTTGGAAGAAGTGGCGCCTAATGTTTGTGTCCAGATATTTCCTGCACGAGCCACGGCCATTTCCTTGTAATTCGCACTCATCATATTTTGGCAGTGCTTTTCACTTTTAAACCAGCCATCCACCACAGCCTGTTCCGTAGCAGGTCCTGAAGCAATATTCTCACCAGACCAGGAAGCTTTATAACCAGCATCTGCAATGCGCTTTTGCGGCGTAACGCCATTAGGCGTATTGTGTGCAAAGTATTTACGGTCCAGCATATCCTTACTGTGTTGGGCTGCAGCCAGCTCCAGGTAAATGTTCCAGGTAAGTGGTGCTACCGGAGGCATCACCGTATTACCGCAATTACATCCTTTGGCACGTACAGTATTAATAAGAGAAAGCAGCACATCTTTATTGACATTATTTTGAAACACAGGAACAGTTCCCGGCTCTTGGGTGGTAGGAGGTTCTTGTAATTCCGGTGTTAACGGCGCTTCCTTTGTACACGCAGTGGCGAACAACAAAACTGAAAGAACAAAAGGTAATAAACGGTTATAATTTGGTAACATGTAAAATCCCAGTTAAAATGAAAAATAGGTACTGGGCTTTTGATAGGAAAAAGGTTAAAGCAAAACGATGGTTCTTTCAGAGGAAGGGTTAAAAAGGAAAAGAATAAATCTTTATTCCGGACCAAAGGTAATGGGCCGGGCTGAATAAAGCACTGGGGGCTTGCAAAAAATATGTTAACGAAATTAACAGATTAAAGATCAATGTGGTATGACCTTTAATCTGTATCTAATCGGCTAGAACGCTTTAGGGACGGCCATTTCCTGGCTCCAGAAGTTGCCAACTTTGGCAACCCCCATTTCACGATAACTGCTGGTCATCAACACTTTACAGTGCGTAACACTTTTAAACCAACCTTCCACAACGGTACGCTCATTCAGCACACCGAGGGCAATATTTTCTCCCCAGGACTGCCAGATGTACCCCATGCTGGCAATTCTTTTTCCTCCATTTCCTCCATCCAGGTCATTATGACTAAAATAATTATTGTCGAACATATCCTTGCTATGTAACCATGCAGCCCTTTCCAGTGGCTTGCTCCATGTAATGGGCGCCGCCGCTGCCATAAAAGTATCTCCGCAGTTACATCCCTTTGTGCGGATCTCATTTACAAGTGATATTAATAATTGCTGATTCACCGGGTTGTCCATCACAAACGTTGTATCCTTTACTGGTGGTGGCGGTGGGGGTACCATTTCAGTTAATGGTGTTTTGCTGCAAGCAACAGTAAATAATACCCATAGCGATGCGCCTGCGATCATTGCAGGACGTAAGATTCCCTTCATCATGGTAGCATGATTTAAAAAAATGAACAATAAGAACCGAGATGGTTTACAGGAAGGCTACGGTAAAAATATGTTTGGCTTTAGTCGTGAGGATATGAGAAAAAATATGGTGCGTCCGGTTAAAAGGGCAAAACAAATGGACCATCGGACAATTTCAACGACTACGAGTTTGCAAAGCTAATGCCGGAATCATCTTTTAGGGCTTTCCTGCTTGTAAAAAAACTGTTAACGTATTGATTGTTAAGCGCTTGTAAATAGTTTCATAGATAATAATGTATAGGTTCATGTTAAAATACCATCAAAGGAAAACGAAGCAAAAAAAGTAACATTCCGCCAATTCGGTTTATCTACAGTTGATGACTTGCCAAATATATAAAATAATAATAAAATGTAAAAATATAAATGTCAGCTGGCAAATTGAATAGATGGCCCGGAAATTGAATTATTTGATAGGTAGATCGTATTTTTAAACACTCTTATATCAGCTATAAGATTTATATTAACTGTTACACATTGCTTGATTTCTTCAAAAGCTTAATATTTAAGTACAGCACAAAAAAAATTCGGTATGCAGCACAGGACTATAACCTGTTTTTTGAGCTGCCTGCCGTCAACGGCTTGCCGTTGGAGCGCCGCTATTTGGGAAAGCTGACCCTTTCAAGCGGTTTTGTTGTAGCATGTGATCCGTTATTAGGTCTTCATGATGCTTTACCTTTCACAAGAAGGATCCCTACCGGCGAATATCCCGTGTACATGGTATTATCCGGCAGCGGCAATCATCAGAAGAACACACTCATCAAACTCGCACTCTCTGATAAACGGGCGGTACGCTGGGAATTAGCCATGGTGCCCGGCCAGTCTTCCGGCCACTCTTATATTGCAGATGTATATTATGGTTTTACCGTGGATGCCGGCATAGGATGTATTTGCGATGCCCACACACAGAAACACTATAATAGTTACCTGGAGCGTTTCTTTAAAGATCATCCGAACGGTAATATTTATGATTCACTCTTCGCTTCCGCATTCGCACGAAACGGTATCGAAGAAAATCATAGCTTTAATTTCTATCTTCCGGCACGCCCGCAACAGAATGTGATCATGTTCCATACCGGTTATGGAGATGGCATTTATCCCGCTTATTGGGGATTGACGGAAGATGGACAAGTTTGCAGCCTGGTGATCGATTTCATGGTATTATAAATAATTCCGCCCATGTTAGCCATTCGTTTATTTCTGTTACTTTTCCTGCCAACCCAAACCAATGTTTTGGCAGAAGGGGATATCATTTTCCAATCCAATATTTCCCCGCAATGCAAAGCCATAGAACTAGCCACGCATTCCAAATACAGCCACTGCGGTATGTTATTTAAAAGAGGAAATGAATGGTATGTATGGGAAGCCGTACAACCTGTAACACAAACCAGGCTACAGGAATGGGTGCTGCGTGGCGATAAACATTTTGTAGTAAAACGACTCATACAAGATTCACTGATCACACCCGGTGTAATAATCAGAATGCAGGAAGCCGGCAATAAGTACATGGGTAAAAACTATGATAGTTATTTTGAATGGTCAGACGATAGGATCTATTGCTCTGAACTTGTGTGGAAGATCTATAAAGAAACACTGGATATGGAAGTAGGTAAACTGAATCCGCTGCGCACATACGATCTTAGCCATCCGCTGGTGAAAGCCACATTGAAAGAACGTTACGGAAATAAAATTCCCTTAGAAGAAAAGATGGTTTCCCCGGGGGATATTTTTGAAAGCCCGCTACTGAAAACCGTAGTTTCCCAATAAACACTATCCTTTTTCAAGTGTTATAAACGATATGAAAAGACTGTTCCTGATAGCATGCATTGGCACACTAGGTTTTGCCGCTTGCCAGAATGCACCTAAATCCGCAGCCTCCGCAGATAGCGTGGAAGTAACCTCATCTCCGGAAGGTTATTACGAAGCCAGCCTGGCAGCAGCCTCTTCCCCCGGAAGATTAATAGGGCTCACGCTGAAATCCACGAACGATGCGGAAATGATCACAGATTACCTGAACAGCACTCCGGAAATCATACAAATGGGCAACTGGATCGCCCAGGACAGTAATAAATACCTCATCACTTTAGTAACCGTAGGCAGCGGCAATCCTGAAAAAGATTCCCTTACCTTTAAACAGGATGGTGATCGCCTCCTCTATATTGGAGCCGATTACGGTTCAGACGGATTAAGCCTCGTAAAAAAGGAAAAACCCGCCGCCACCACAAAAGAACTGATCATCTGGGTAAAAAGCGAAGCAGAATGCGATCGCGGCCCCGGATTCGGCAAAACGAAATGTTACGAAGTAGTATACGGTGATAAATTACTCCCGGACGCTAAATGGGACAACCTTTCAGCCCCCATAGACAGCTTTACCTTTGAGAAAGGAAACCTCTACAAGCTAAAAGTAAACCGCATCCCCCGCGATCCCCTTATCCAGGATGTAGGTGCCTGGGAGTACAAGCTGGCAGAAGTACTTTCTAAAAAGAAGGTAAAATAAGGGTACTCCAGCAACGCCCCAGAAAAGGGAAATAAGGAAGCCCTCCCCAGAAGAAGAAAAATAAGAATACTCCTGAAACCCTCCCCAGAAAAGGGAAATAAAGCCCCCCTAAAGAATACTCCTGAAACACTTTTCCTGAAAAAAAAAACAAAGCGCTCCAGAAACGCCCCGAAAAAGCCCCCCTTCCCCCAAAAAAAGAAAAAACACCGCCCTTTGCTGCGCGGCATGCTCCATACATTCCAATCCTTGACATAGGCTCAAGATAGGACCATCCTATAAGGATCCTATAGCCAACCTATACCTCCCGCAAAGCCAAAAACTCTGGCTTATGAAAGAACCCAAACCAGAAAGCAAACTGCTCATTTTGCTCCAACACCCCAAAGTGGTTAAAGATCTCATGCGCAAAACTCACCCCAGCCGTCCCATTAGCCGTAATTACCTGCCCATCCGCAACCGCCGGTTTAGGCTCATAAAGAGCCTCCCCTTTGTAACCAGGCACCGCTTCTTTCAATAACCCCAGGTCATTACTGGTATGTTTGATCCCATCCAGAAACCCCTCGGACGCCAGGTATAAAGTAGCATCACAAATAGCCGCCACCGTTTTCCCTTCCGCCAGTGCTTTTTTGACAAAAGGTGTGATTTCCCGATTCCTCCCTTCAGACCATGCTGCCCCGCCAGGAATAACAATAAGGTCTGCCGTATCTAATTCCGCCAGGGAAAGGGAAGGCGTAATTGTAAGATTCGCCGCGGAAGTAACCGCTTTCCCATCAAGAGAAAAAGTCCGTACTTCAAAATCAGTGAACTGCTGTAAACCAGCAACCGCTAAAGCCGGTTCCCAATCAGAATATCCATCAAATACAAAGAGATAACAAAGTCTGTTTTTCATAACACTCATTTTTAATGATAACACAAATGTCCTGCCGGGTAATGACAGCCTTATGTCAGTAGAAAAAAGAAGTATATGAGGAAACTCATTGGCTTTTTAAGCATAAAGCGCTAACTTGCCCTCTGAAATATCTTAAAACTGTATATCATGTTGTTGAACGTTTTACTCAGCTCCGGTTATGAGCTCGGCAATAAAATAGGCCACTATGGTGCCTGGTTTTTCATCATCCTGTTTAGCCTGATGTTTTTGTATGCAATGGTGAAGTACGTAAAACGCTAATTAGACAAGGTCAAAATATTTGAAAAAGGCTATTCGTGAGAACGAATAGCCTTTTTTATATGAGTTTAGAACGCTTCAGCCAAAGAAATGTAAAACCCGCTCTGCCGTTTCTCCCCCGGCCTCTTTTCTCCCCATCCATAATCCACCCGCAAAGTGATCCGCGCTGCTTTATCATAGAAATAACGCAACCCCAACCCATAATTGGGTTTTAACCCAGCAGTACTAAATCCCTGATTCTTGAACACCGTCCCTGTCCCGGCAAAACCAGCCAGGGCAAAGGTGGGCTTCATATCAATGAACCAGAATTTAATGTGTTTCTTAGGGTCTACGAGGTAACGGTATTCCGCCTGTGCAGCCAGGTAATTCTGATCACGGTACCGGCCGGTATAATAACCCCGCATAATATTATCGTTCCCCATTTCCGGCATCAGGTAAAAAGGCAATGTTTTGCCCTGCAGGGAATGCCCGTAAGCATTTAACCCCAAGGTGCTTTTAGCAGAAATAGGTATAAAATGACTGGCTTTTAGTTCAAAGCGCCACATCGGATGTGTGCTTAAAAACGAAGGAGCGTAAGAAGCATTAGCCCTCACAAAAGTCCCCGCGGTGCAGTAATTCTGATTATTCCGGTTGTCGTACACCCCTGTAACGCCCAGGAAAGTAGCATACCCGCCTTCCTTATCCTGCAGGTCTGCCAGAGGGTAAACCCCTTTCTGTTCATCGACAGTGAAACGGTCATGCTGATACATCACAGAAAGCCCCGCGTAAAAATGACTGGTCACCCGTTTCTCTGCTTCCAGGGAAAGCTTATACCGTTTATTCCCCACAAGGGAGCGGTTGTTATATTGGGTAGTATCTCCCATACCATAGAAGTAAAAAGGAAAATTATGGTACCGGAAGTTTGTTTTTATATGGAGGTTATTGTCCTTCGTCCAGTTTTCAAAACGAACATCAAACTTGAACTGACTATTGGTGGTGAAGGTGCTAAGTATGCTGGCAGTGGAGTTCCGCGTTAAGTGAGACGGGTTCTTTTTATCTGCATAATAAGAATAGAGTGCCGCTACGCCGAATTCAAAACCTTTTTCAGGAGAAAAACCAATCACTGGTATTGGAAACAGACTATTCCTGCGCGCCGGAATAGAATCCGGTAGAGGAGAATCCTGTGCCTTCAGTCCCGAACCAGCCAAAAAACAAAGAGATAGTGCCGAAATGGTTTTACGCATCACCGCAATATGCAAAAAATTCCCGAGGTACGAACAGTCCGCTACCCCTGCAAAGCCTTAATGGACATGATTTAACACTTTCTTACAAGCTGTTAATTCAATTCTAAACTTTCTAAATAACAACCGTTCATCAGATCGCGGCATTCTTCCTCACCTCCTCAAACCCCTGATCCCGCAACACCTTCCCATCCTCAAAAACCGTCTCCAGCACATCCGGCAACCCCGGAAAATCATACAAACCCACCGTTTTATACCCACCAGCTTCACGAACCAACTTCATCCTCCCGGCCTTAGACTTTTTAAACGAAGTCCGCAATTCCCCGGCAGCATCCAGCTCCACCGGAGATTTCCAAACATCCACCCCTTCACCATTGATTTCCGCATAAGAACACTTAAACGCAAACTCCTGCGTATCTCTGTTCACCTTCTGAAGCAAAGCCCCACCCATGCCCAGCACAAGATTTTCCGCACTGATCCCCGCCTGTTGCAAAGCAGCATAGATCTCCCCAATGGATTGGAAATTGATCCCGTCTCCTTGTATCACCCTAACCTGCGGTGGCAGTACTTTATAACCCTTTTCATTCAGCGTAAATCCAAACTTATCCATCAGAATGCCAAACACCTTCAGCAAAGTTTTCACCGGATCACCTGAATCCGGCCTGATCACTAAAGTCCCTTTCCTGGCCAGTATCTGGTCTTTCAGCAAAGTGCCCCAGTATTCCTCACAAGCGCGAAATATATTATAAGAATCAGACACACACGCAATCGTCCCTTCCGGAAAAGTATCCAGCACATGTTTAAAGATCTTCGCTTCTCCTTCTTCTCCCAATAAAGTAACAATGGAATGTTCTGTAGCCGGAATAGAAAGCCCGGGGGCTGTAGCAGCATGATAATATCTTTTCGCAAACGTAGATGCCACCAGTGTATCACTACCAGAAAAATTTACAAGATGTGCACTCCCTCCTAACCCTGCCGCCTCTACGGAGGTAGCACCACGAAATCCAAAATCATTTAGCACAAAATCAATACCTGCCAGCGAAGCCCCGCTGGCCGTGGCTTCAAAGTACTTTCGAACTACTTTTTTAATTTCCCGCGAAAGCGTAGCCACTGTATTAGGATACCAAACCTGCATTAATAATGTCTCCAAAAAATTCGGCAGCCAGTAACAGGCCGGGTCCGTATTTTCAATCGTCATCAGCACATTTTTCACCGGAACAACCGTTCCTTCAGGCACAGCACGAATCTGCACCGGCAAATGGCCATCATGTTTTTGCAGGATATGTAAAAACCGCGAAGGATCAAAAACATCCGTTCTGCCAAATACCTCCGGCAACATCTCAGATGCCTCCCTGATCTTTTCCGCAGTGATCACCGGACCTTCTAAATAAGCTTTCAGGAAATATTGTAAACCATAAAATACCGTTTCAGAAAACATCCCTCCCCGGCTCTCCAGATAGGAGTAAATACGACTGGTGCCGGGAACATATAACTTATGATGGGAGTATTTATAGGCGTCCGCGAGTAAAATGAGGTTCTCCATACGCTAAAATAAGGAATTCAATGCAGATAAGGCTTTCAGCTCGTTTGTTGTTAAACGGACACAAAAGATTGATATTTCGTCAAAATTTCATATGTTATTTGTGTAAATCGCCTGTAAAACCTGATCATCAATAACTTAAGAGAAGATCTCGATAAAAGTACCCTTTTCCTGTAATTCTGAAAATTTCTCCCTGTTGAAGCTAAATAATTGAGCCGGACGGCCTTGTAAAGGATGCTTTAATTTCTCCTGCTGCGTGGTCAGTAAACCCAATCCGTGGATCTTTTTCTGGAAATTCCGGCGATCTACCATCCGGTCATATAACCATTCGTAGAGTTTCTCCAGTTCGGAAACCGGGAATTTTGGATCCAGCAGTTCAAAAGCGAGGGGTTCATGCCGGAAGCGCAAACGCAGATGGTCCAGCGCGGCAGCAATCACTTCTGCATGATCAAAAGCCATTTGCGGTAATTCCCTTACAGGATACCAGCGTGCTTCTTTGTTTCCCGCACCCAGCGTGAGTTTTGCGCCGGAAGGTTTGATCAGTCCTACATGTGCCACACATAAAATTCGGCCACGCGGATCTCGGTTAGGAGCACCAAAAGTCTGGAATTGTTCCAGGTAATTAACCTTAAGCCCGGTCTCATCGCGGATTTCACGATGTACTGCGTTTTCCAGGGGTTCGTCATTCTGAACAAAACCACCGGGGAGCCCCCATTTAAAAATGTGAGGAGGGATACTGCGTTTGCTAAGCAGCACCATCATGCCTTCCTTAGAGTTAAAACGGAGCACAACGGCATCCGCCGTCACCCTGATGTGTTGATGAACTGGCAAGGGATACTAATTTTTACTGAGTTACTTTTCTTTGATGTACTGTTCCACCTGTGCTGTGCCTTTATGAAGGTTCACAAACAAAGGATTTTTAGCAGGGTCGAAAACAATGATGGTATTGGATTCCCAGGCATCTTGTGGTGTTGGCAGCACCAGGTCTACCTGTAATCCATTCGTCCGGCGGAACATCAAACTGTCCTTTTTGATATACCGCACCGGAAACTGCTGTTCTTTCAAATACTGCACCAGTAGCTCTCTGCTGGCATTTACGAGACTATCCGTTACAGTAGGATGTTCCCGCATCACAAAACATTTTTCACTGATCACATCATAATTGGTGGTGTCCGTTTTCTCACGTGTAGGGTTACACGCAGCAAGCACCGCCAGTGTAAGGATAAAGTAACGCATGATGCAAGTTATAAAAAATTAAAAACGGATGTCAAATACTTTCTCTTCTTTCCCACGTTTAACTTTTACCGTGGTCTGATCGCCTGCCTTAAAAGTGGATAAAGCGCCCATATAACTTTCCACATCCTGCACCGGCATACTGCCCAGCTGAATGATCACATCTCCCGTTGCTAAACCTGCTTTACTGGCAGGTTTGCCATCAGAAACACCATCTACCCGCACACCTCCTTTGTTATAAGTATAGTCCGGCATGATCCCCAATGTTACCGTAAAACGGGTACTGCGGCCCATCTGCATCTCACGGGTTTTGGTAAAGGCCAGGCGGGGTTGTGCATTTGTTTTTTCAATGATCTCATACACCGCTTTGATCACCGTAAGCTCTCCGTCATAATTGATCTTATCCGCATCGTCACTGGGCTTGTGATAATCTGCATGTGTACCCGTAAAAAAGAACAGCACAGGAATATCTTTCCGGTAGAAAGAAGTATGATCTGAAGGCCCGGTTCCGGAAGAATCATAACTTACTTTTAACATGGAAGGCAGGCTGCTTTTAAGGATACCTGTCCAGGAAGGAGAAGTGCCAATACCGCCAATTTGCAAACCTTTATCATTACTAAGCCGCCCCACCATATCCATGTTCACCATGTAATTCACAGACCTGATATCGATCGTACTGTTCTCTGTATAATATTTACTGCCAAAAAGCCCCAGTTCCTCCCCGGAAAAAGCAATCAGCAGGTAATTGTTGTTTTTCAGTTTGGAAGCCTTCAGTAATCGTCCCAATTCCAGAAGGGCAGCGGTTCCGCTGGCATTATCATCTGCTCCGTTATGAATGGCTTTTTCATTGGGCGCAAGAGAATTGTGATCTTCTCCCAACCCTAAATGATCATAATGCGCACCAATAACAACTGTAGTGGCAGCACCATTATCAATATAACCTGCCACATTCGTGCCTGTACGTTTGCTGGGTTTAAAATCCACCTGCATCTCTATCTGGAATCCATTGGCATCATCTGCAGAAAGGGTTTTGCTGGCTTCCGGTCCTACCCATACTGCCGGAATGGGCAAGGGTTCCCACTTTTCATCCAGCCAACGGGTAACCGTACTGAATTCTTCCGGGCCATTATAGAATACAATCCCTGTGGCCCCGTTCTTTTTAGCCTCTTTGGTCTTTTTAATATATAACTCCATCGGAGAAGCATGCGGACTCACCTTTTCATCCCAGGTCTTCACATTATCCAGCCATACATTATCCATTTCATTTACCCCGGGCAGCACTTCTCCCTTGGCAGCTTTTGCCGCACTGAAGGGCAGCGGCCTGTAATGTTCCGGGTTAACAGCCTGGTGGTTAATGTTAAATTTTGTATTGGCGCCAGGTTCTTTACCCTCCCGCACGATGAAAGTCTGCAGGTACCCCTCCTCCCCTTTAGGGCTCAGGCCCGCCAGTTTCATCTGTTCCGCAATATAAGCGGAGGCCAGTTTTTCTCCCGGAGAACCCGTACGACGCCCTTCCAGCTTATCACTGGCCAGGTAAGCCACATGTAATTGCAGGTTACTGACGGTTTTTCGATCTGCTTTCTTTTGCGGGAACGCAACCAGCGTAATACAAACGAGCGGGAGTAACAGGTAGCACTTTTTCACTGCATGGTAATTTGAAGCAAAAATAATGGTAATCTATGACCTAAAGTGGTATTTATCATAGGAATGTCTGGCTAAGCACCCCCCTTTGTTTTATAGTGAAATTAAATACTAAATTTGCCGGGCTCTGAAATGAGTTACAACAAAACACCAAAAAATGAAGAACACGCCGTTTACACACAAACACATCGCACTGGGCGCAAAGATGGCTCCGTTTGCAGGGTATAACATGCCAATTTCCTATACCGGTATTAATGATGAACACGCAGCAGTGCGTAATAGTGCAGGTGTGTTTGACGTAAGCCACATGGGTGAATTCATTCTCAAAGGAGAAAACGCCCTGGACCTCATTCAACGCGTTACCAGTAACGACGCTTCCAAACTCACACCAGGAAAAGCGCAGTACAGCTGCCTCCCCAATGCAGAAGGCGGAATTGTAGACGATCTGCTGGTATATTGTATAGAAGAGAATAAAGTATACATGCTGGTAGTGAATGCCAGTAATATAGAAAAGGACTGGAACTGGATCAGCCAGTTCAACACCAAAGGGGTAGAAATGCACAACATTTCAGAACATACCTGCCTGTTGGCCATCCAGGGCCCTAAAGCCACCAGCATCCTGCAAACCTTAACAGATAAAGACGTTATCAATCTTAAATACTACACCTTCGTAAAAGGTACTTTTGCCGGAGTGGAAAATGTACTGATCAGCGCCACCGGATATACTGGTGCCGGAGGTCTTGAAATATATTTTGAAGACAAGGATGGCGCAGCAGATAAGATCTGGGACGCTATTTTTGCAGCAGGCGCAGCTCAGGGGATCAAACCAATTGGTCTTGGTGCCCGGGATACCCTCCGCCTGGAAATGGGTTTCTGCCTTTACGGAAATGATATTGACGACCGCACCAATCCCCTGGAAGCAGGTTTGGGCTGGATCACCAAGTTCACAAAAGATTTTACCGCCCGCCCCATCATTGAAAAGATCAAGGCAGAAGGTGTGAAACAAAAGCTGGTAGGCCTCGAGATGATAGATAAAGGTATTCCCCGTCATGATTATGAGATCAAAGATGCAGAAGGCAATGTGATCGGCAGGGTTACTTCCGGCACGCAATCCCCCACCCTCCAGAAAGCAGTAGGATTGGGATATGTGAGAACAGACTTTGCAACACTGGATTCAGAAGTTTATATTGCAGTGCGAGACAAGCTCCTGAAAGCGAAAGTTTCCAAGGTGCCATTCCTGTCTTAAACAGGAAAAAGCCGTACAATTTAGCAGGAAAGGGCAGCGTTATTGAAACCTATCATCTTTAGTACCATATCTTTAAATGCTATGCCGCTTATTCATCTTACCACGGTAATTCACGCTCCGTTGCACAGGGTATTTGACCTGAGCAGGAGTATCACACTGCACAAACGCAGTATGGAACACTTAAAAGAAGAGGCCATCAAAGGAAGGACCAGTGGATTGATCGAATATGACGAAACGGTTACATGGAGGGCAAAACACCTGAATAAGATGCGCCAGCTCACCATGAAGATCACGGCCATGCAGAAGAACCATTATTTTTGCGATGAAATGGTAGACGGCGATTTCACTTTCATGAAACACGAACACTTTTTCCGCGAGATTGCTAATGGAACAGTAGTAATAGATATCATGGAGTTCGGAACACCTTACGGCCGCATTGGCCGCTGGTTTGAAAAACTCTATCTCAGAAAATACATGAAGCGGCTGTTAACGCTGCGTAACAATATCATCAAGGAATATGCAGAGAGTGAGAAGTGGCGTGTGATCCTTGATTAAAAAATAAAGAATGACCGAGATAACAAAACCAAGGCTGGAAGTATGTCTTTCTCCTGCCCTTCTTCATTTGTTCGATGTTAAGAACAGTATCGTTGTAATTATAGACGTTTTACGCGCAACATCCACCATTTGCACCGCACTATATAATGGTGCCGCAAAAGTGATCCCCGTGGCCACTGTGGAAGAATGTGTAAGCATCGGCCGCCAGCTGGATGCCATCACAGCCGGAGAACGGGATGGTAAAATTGCCGAAGGTTTATTGCATGGTAATTCACCTTTTGAATATCCGAATGAATTCATCGGCGGCAAAGTACTCGTGCTCACCACCACCAACGGTACCAAACTTTTGCACATGGCCAAAGATGCCGTACAGATCATCACCGGATCTTTCCCTAACATCTCTGCCGTTTGCGAATACCTCATCTCTCAGGGGCAAAATGTGATCCTCGGTTGCGCTGCCTGGAAAGACCGCGTAAATATGGAAGACACTTTGTTTGCAGGAGCCGTAGTAAGCCGGATCAAAGAACATTTCGACGTGAACTGCGATTCTGCCGTTGCTGCTGAAACATTGTACCACAGCGCCAAAGGAGACCTTTTTGGTTTCATGAAAAAAGCATCGCATTTTCAACGCCTGGCCCGTTACGGCCTGGAAGAAGATATCAAATACTGCCTGACCGAAGATGGTGCTAATATTCTGCCCATCCTGAGGAATGGCGAACTGATCAAAGAGAAATAAAAAAGGCGCGGTTATTAACCGCGCCTTTTTTATGTTTAAATCTTTTTAAGTCGTAGGAAATTATCTGCTGAATAACTGCCCGCACCGTTCAATGAAAAGAAAATGGTAACGAGTAAAGCAAAGATAGCAGGAGAAGCATCTGACAGTGTGCCACCAAGGCCAAACTTAAGTATAGTGGCCACGATCATGGTAACAACTAAAGGAATGGATGCAAAACGGGTAAATAACCCGAAGATCAGTAACAATCCGCCTAAAAATTCAGATATGGAAGCCAGTAATCCCCAGAAAACAGGCCATGCGCTAATGCCTACAAATTTCATGGCACTGCCCACACCAGCCCACATTTGTTCTCCGGCTGCCAGCTTTTGCCATCCGAAAATAAAGAACAACACCCCGACACCAACACGAAGTATTAATAATCCCAGTTCCTGGGTTTTTGAGCTTCCAATAGAGTTTGAATATGCCATAGATTTAATTTATACAAAGGTAATAGCAGAGGTACCCTGTACTCAATGGATATTTTTTCGTTTGAGTTGCACTATTTTAGTAATATCAAATAAACCCACAGCAGTATGACAAATTATATCTGCACCACCTGCGGCGTGCAATATGAAGCAAACACAGCGCCACCGCTCAACTGCCCTATTTGTGAGGACGACCGGCAATATGTAAACCCCGGTGGCCAAAGCTGGACAACCCTCAAAGAGGTTTCCAAACAGCACCGTAATATCATAGAAAAGGTCTCGGAAGATCTCTACGCCATTTATACCGCGCCAAAATTCGCCATCGGGCAGAGAGCCTTCCTGGTAATAAGTCCCGGCGGGAATATATTATGGGACTGCGTTACTTTACTGGACCCGAGCACCATCGATATCATTGAAAAACTGGGAGGAATTAAAGCCATCGTACTTTCCCACCCCCATTATTTCAGCACTATCGTGGAATGGAGCGAAACTTTCCAGGCAGATATTTATATTCATGCAGAAGATGCCTCCTGGCTGGGCCGCAAAAATAATAAACTGCGTTTATGGGAGGGCGATATGGAACCTTTATGGGATCAGATCAAGATCGTTCGCTGCGGAGGACATTTTCCCGGAGCCTGCATTTTACACTGGCCGGTAGGTGAAGGAACACTTTTGGTGGGAGATACCATCCAGGTATCCCCCAATTTAACAACCGTTTCTTTCATGTACAGTTATCCTAACAACATACCCCTGCCCAAAAAAGATATCCTGGCCATTGCATCTGCGGTTAAATTCCTGGAATACAATGTGATGCATGGGGCCTTTGGCCTCAGTATCCGGCAGGATGCCACTGCCGTGATGAAACGGTCCGTGCAACGGTATCTTAAGATCTATGAATAACCGATACCCGCAAACAGCCCCCTTCAGCACGCGCTATGTGAAATTTTATGCTTACTTTTGTGGATTGCCTTTTTATGAGCCATTTAGAGGAAAATTTAGTTATCAGACAGACGAAATTGATACGAAGCAGCAAGGTCTTTTTGTTTTATAACCCGGGTTTATTTTAAAGAAGGCAATAGCAAAGAAAAGCATGTCGCTACCCCACTTATTAAAATATGTTTACAATAACGGAACCGATGAGGTGATCCGCCGGGGGAAACGCATCTTTGCCACAGGCGGCGTTGAATTGCTGGAAGGAGATCCTGTTCTCAAATCCGCCACCTTTCGTGTAAAAAGCGATACCCACGCCAATTACTATAAAGTTTCCATCAGCAAATACCATGAGCCCGCCACCATGAGTGTGCGGTGCCAGTGCCCTTATAATTTAGGAGATATCTGCCGCCACGAAGCGGCCGCCCTTTTCCAGTTACAGGAAATGCTGGACAGGAATCACTTTGAATCATACGAAACACAATACGATCAGCAACACACGCTGATCAAGATGAAATCCATCGATCTCAAAACCCTCAAACTGCTTACCTCCAGCTCCATGATGCAGGATGCGGAAACTATTCTCCGCAAAACGCATTCCGTGATCAAATCTGCCAAAGATGAAAAAGTAGAGGCAGAGCTGAAGTTTGAAGGCAAAAAATATCCGCTCATCCTGCAACGTAACGAAGAACGGAACTTCGATACCCATTGCACCTGCGATGAACATGAACATCCCATCTGCGTACATAAATTATCCCTGTTCCTGCAATTGCTGCATGCACACGGACCATTTTATTTTGACACCCTCCGCAACTGGGATAAAGAAAAGAATAAACTCCTTTCCTCTTACGGGTATAGCTTAACAGATGATCTGAAAGGAAAATTTGCGTTCTCTTACCTCAACGGCAAACCATTTTTGCGCGTACTGGACCCCAGTATCAAAAAAGTAGAAGCCCCGGTAGCAGCAGCAAAAGCAGAACCCGTAGAAGAAGAAACCATCACGGTAACACGCAGGCTGGGCGTTATGCTCAACGCCAACGATAAACTGTTCCCTTACTTCCAGGCAGAACTCATCAACGGAGATGCCAATGAAGAAGAAACAGAATTCGTGTCCCTCGTTACCCGGTTGGACCTCAGCAAATACGTAGACTTCTATCAATATAAAGAACGGGACCGGGAACTGATCACGCCTGTACGTAAAGTACAACATGCTGAGATCAGCAAATTCCTCAACAAGAACTCACCTTTCGCGGGGATCTGGGAAAACATCATGCATGAAAATGAAGATGGCCTACCCATGGAAACCATGGAACTGATCGTGGAATACCTGCATCCCAAACTGGTAAAATTGTTCCCGCTGCTTATAGAACACCGCCTGGTATTCTTGTTAAGAGAAGGGCAGCCCTTTAAGAGCAAGAACCTGCAGGCCCTGATGGTAGCAGAGGAACCACTGGAACCTTACTTCAAAGCAGACCCCGTAGATGGCCATGTGGAAGTAACTGCCTGGGTGGATATTGAAGGAGAACCTGTGAACGTGTCTGCCAATCAGTGGGCCAGCCCTATGCTGTTCCTGTATAACGGCACCATCTTTCATTTCAAACGCCCGCAGGATAGTATCAGCATCATGCGTTATCAGCAGATGAATGCATTACGTGTTCCATCTGCAGAATGGCAGGATTTCCTGAAAGATGTGATGCTGCCGCTCGGCAAAAATTACGCCGTACAATTTGATTCCGCCTTGCTCGCAGAAGTGGACGACATTGTTCCGGAAACACGTGTATACCTCAAAGAAATGGGAGAAACATTCGTGATCCAGCCAGGTTTTGCCTATGCTGGTCATGAAGTGGAATGGAATGAGGAAACCCGCATCACCGTACAGGAAGCCAACAAAGTACTCGTCATTCACCGTAACAAGGAAGTGGAGAATGCTTTTGTAGCCAAGCTCCGTACCCTGCATACCAACTTTACTCATCTCAATAACTATAACTACTTTTTCCTGCGCTCCAAAGAAGCGCTGAAGAACAACTGGTTCTTCCTCTTCTTTGATGCCCTGAAAGAAATGGATGTGCGCGTATTCGGTTTCGAACAACTGCGCAACTTCCGTTTCAATCCGCAGAAACCCGTTACCAACCTGCAGATCAGCTCTGGCATCGATTGGTTTGATGCACAGGTGGAAGTATTATATGGAGATCAGAAAGTAGGCATCCGCGATATCAAAAGAGCATTGGCCAACAAGCAGAATTATGTGCAGCTGGCTGATGGCACCCTGGGTTTATTGCCGGAAGAATGGTTGAAAAAATATTCCCTGCTCTTTAAGATAGGGGAAGAAAAAGATAAAGGCGCCGGCCTGAAGTTGAGTAAATACAACTTCTCCGTGATCGATGAATTGTATGAGTTCATTGATGACGATGCCATCCTCGCAGAACTCGATGAAAAACGCCGCAAACTCTTGCAGTTCGATGAGATCCGTACAGTACCATTACCCAAGAATGTAAATGCTAATCTGCGTCCTTACCAGGAAAGCGGCTTCCAGTGGCTCAATTACCTGGATGAAGTGAAATGGGGAGGTATCCTGGCAGATGACATGGGTCTTGGTAAAACCGTACAGGCACTCACGTTCATTCAACACTACAAGAATGAGAATGGGGCAGCCATGATGCTGGTTGTTTGTCCTACCACGCTGATCTATAACTGGGAGAATGAGATCAAGAAATTCACCCCCGGTATCACTTACCACATTCATCATGGCCCCGCCCGGATCCGTGCTGCAGAAGAGTTACAGGCCTTTGATGTGATCATTACCACTTACGGAACATTAAGGAGCGATATTCAATTGCTGATGAAGATCCAGTTCGATTATGTAGTACTGGATGAATCACAAGCCATCAAGAATCCGCAATCCAAAGTTACCAAAGCAGCACAGTTGCTCAACACCCGCAACCGTATTGCCCTGAGTGGTACACCCATGCAGAATAATACCTTTGATATATACGCACAGATGAACTTCCTGAACCCGGGCATGCTGGGCAGTGTGGACTTCTTCAGAAATGAATTTGCCACCCCCATCGATAAGTTCCAGGACGAAGAAAGGAAAGCCCACCTGAAAAAACTCATCTATCCGTTTATCCTCCGCCGCACGAAAGAGCAGGTGGCCAAAGACTTACCGGATAAGATAGAAACCGTGATCTTCTGTGAAATGGATCCCGAGCAAAGGCATATTTACGATGCTTACCGGAACACCTACCGCTCCAAGATCCTGGGTGTGATAGAAGATCAGGGCATGGAACGTAGCCAGCTCACCATCCTGCAAGGTTTGATGAAACTGCGCCAGATCTGTGACTCACCCGCCATCCTCAACGAAACAGAAAAGTATCCCAACCACTCCGTGAAGCTGCATGAGCTGACCCGTGAGATCGCGGAAAACAGCGGGCACCACAAAGTATTGGTGTTTAGCCAGTTCCTGGGTATGCTGGGCCTGATCCGGGAAAGGATGACACACATGAAAATACCATATGAGTATTTTGATGGCAGCACCTCTACCATGGATAGGGAAAAGGCCATTCAGAATTTCCAGAATAATGATGACTGCAGGGTATTCCTCATCTCTCTGAAAGCAGGTGGTGTGGGTCTTAACCTTACCGCTGCGGATTACGTGTACATTGTTGACCCATGGTGGAACCCCGCCGTAGAACAACAAGCCATTGACCGGACGCACCGGATCGGCCAGACGAAGAACATCTTCGCTTACCGCATGATCTGTAAAGACACTGTGGAAGAAAAAATACTGGAATTGCAGGAGCGTAAAAAGTCCCTCGTGAAAGATATCATCGCAGATGATAACGGCTTTATCAAAAAGCTGTCTAAAGAAGATGTACTGTACCTGTTTAGTTAGCATAAAACATGAAAAAGATCCTGTTCGTATTACTGCTGGTGCTCGCCAATATGCAGTTGAAAGCCCAATCGGATAACCTATACTATTACATCAAGATCTGGGGGTTTCTCAAATACTATCATCCTTCCATAGCCCGTGGAGGTTTCGACGTAGATTCCTTTTTTGTGAAACGCCTGCCGGGAGCGGCAGCCACAAAGGATAACGCCGCATTTAATAAAGAGATGAAGGAGATGATCACTTCCTTAGGAACCGTACCTCCCGGAAACATAAAACAGGACATGCTGTTTAAACCGTTTACCCGTAACCTGGATAACGGCTGGCTGCAAAAAGCACCGCTGGACAAAGAATTACAGCAATCGCTCAGATACATTGAGGAGAACCGTTTTCAGGGTTCCCAACACAGATACATATTCAGTGATTACGGCGGGGATACGGACGAACCCATTTTCTCAAATATTTCATATCCCATGCCGAACTACCAGTTATTGGCGCTTGCACGTTTCTGGAACATTATTCAATATGTATTCCCTTATAAATACCTGATCTCCCAAAACTGGGATGATGTATTGCGGAAAAGGATTCCCGGTATCCGGGACGCTGCCACACAGGTGGATTACGAGAAGGAACTGATCCAGCTCATAGCTGCCGTAGATGATTCCCATGCCAGCAACTTTCAGATTAAAAGAGGGATCCCTGTATTTGGTGAATACTTTCCGGGATTTGCTTACCGGTTTATAAAAGACAGCATCGTTGTTACTTCCGTATTTGCAGATTCGGTAAATGATATTCGCAAAGGAGATGTGATCGTACAGATAAATAACATGTCTGTTGCAGCAGCCTGCAAACAAAAGGAAGGCTTCATGCCCGCATCCAATATGGCCAGGAAGAAACTGTTGTATAGTAATCCATTATATAGCCTTCCTTTCCGGGGAAAAGACTCCATCTGCGAAATAAAAATATGGAGGAAGGGAACGGTGTTAAAGAAACGGATAGCCCTGATAAAAATAAACCAGTCATTCAGAGAGAAAGTAAAGCCGGCGCTGGAACAATATTATAAAGAAACGGGCAGCGCTCCCAGCGATTATGTATTTAAGAGTGCCGCAAAAGGAATAGGCATGATCGCAGCCATGAGCATTTCAAAATTATATGAGGCGGATAACACCGAAACGAAAGTAGATTCCGTTTTGAAAATGGTGCGCGAACATGAACAAGGCCTGATCATAGACCTGCGGCAATATTGCCTGCAAAACGTGATCTTCAATAAGGTGCTGCCAGCCCTGGGTTACAAACCTAAATGGTTTGCAGATTATTATTCCCCCAATATCAAATACCCTGGAACGCTGATCAATACACATGTAAAGAACAGGATGGCCACATTTTCCAGATTGGCAGACCCCACTAACAAAGAGCCATACAAAGGAAAGATCGTATTACTGGTAAATGAAAAGAGCCAAAGTCAGTCGGAATGGGTGACCATGATCCTGCAGGCAGCCATGAAAGTGACCGTAATGGGTTCACAAACAGCTGGCGCAGATGGGGATATATTCCATTTTCAACTACCCGGTGATTACCAGGGGACCTTGACCGGCCGCCGTGTCTCTTACCCGGATGGCACAGAATCCCAGCGCAGCGGTGTAAAGATAGACATCATACAATACCCTACCACAGCAGGTTTAACCGCAGGCAGGGATGAACTGATGGAAAAAGCAATAGAGTTTATTAAGAAATAAGTTTATACCCGATGCCCCGGATATTCACGATCTGTATCCGTGGATCTTCTTTCAGGTAGCGCCGCAGTTTGGTAATGAACACATCCATGCTGCGCGCATTGAAAAAGTTATCATCCCCCCATATATCCAGCAGGATAGACTTTCGCTCCATCACCTGGTTGCGGTGTTTGCATAATCGCCATAATACTTCTGCCTCCCGGTGAGAAAGGAACTCCGTATTATTATTCCGCGAAAGCGTTTGTTTGGTATAATTGAAAGCATACTGGCCAATGATCACGGTATCCTCTCCTTGCTCCTGCTGCGCTGGCGTAGGCTGAAAACGATTGAGGAGAGACTTGATCCGTACGATCAGCTCATCCATGCTGAAAGGTTTTTTCAGGTAATCATTGCCGCCCAGCTCAAACCCTTTTACTACATCAATCGTCTGCGATTTGGCAGAAAGGAAAATGATCGGCGTTTGTTTATCTGATTTCCGGATCTCCGCAGTGAGCGAAAAGCCGTCCATATTCGGCATCATAATATCCAGCACAATAACATCCGGTTTGTGCTGCCGGTACAAACGCAGGCCCTCGTTACCATCATTGGCAATGAACATACGGAATCCCCGTATCTCCAGGCTGTCTTTCACGATCTGTGCCAGCTGCCATTCATCTTCTATCAACAATACGCTTGCGTTCATGGTATCTTAAATTTCGGGAATTTCCAGCTGGAACTCGCTTCCTTTATCCGGTTCACTTTTCACGCGGATAAAACCGCCGTGTTTTTCCACGATCTTTTTTACATAGCTAAGGCCAAGCCCAAAGCCCTTTACATTATGCAGGTTGCCCGTAGGTACCCGGAAGAATTTCTCAAAAATATTATCCTGGTAAGCATGCGGAATACCAATGCCATTATCCTTTACAACGATCTTCAGCTTATCCTGCTGGCGGCTTACCTGTATCGTGATCTCTGCCGGTTCGCCGGAATACTTGATGGCATTATCCACCAGGTTATTAAGGGCATTGGAAAGATGTGTTTTATCCACTTTCACCATAGCATCCGAAAGGATGGTATACGTGAAATCCACTTTCTTATTGGCTTTCAGGCGATGATTCGTGATGATGTGACTGATCAGTTCATTGAGGTCCGTATCCTCCCTGTATAATTCAAAATCGTCTTTTTCTTCTGTGGCAATATGCAGTACTTTCTCTACGAGATCGCTCAGGCGTTGCAGCTCCTGCCGGGAAATGCTTAAGTACGTTTGTGTTTTTTGCTGATCATTCAGTGCATTGAAGTTCTGCATAGCCTCCACCGCTGCGGATACTGTAGCGATAGGTGTTTTCAGCTCATGCGTCATATTGTTGATGAAGTCGTTCTTTACTTCAGATAATTTTTTCTGTTTGAGGATGGTGCGAAGCATGTAAAGAAAACAAAGCACCGTTAACAGCAAAAGGAGCACTGTACTCAAAAGCGGGCCCATCATTTGCCCCAGGATCCTTTGCACCGGGTTATCAAAAGAAGCCTGCACAAGGATGTCGCTGAAAGGATTGAAGGATACCTTGGCCGTTTGCAGCAGATCGATCGGCTCAGTTAGAAGAAGGATCGTATCCTTCCGGAAGGTATCTTCTTTTATACGGAAGGTATCCAGTTTATAATCTACCGAAATTCCCCGGCTCAGCAATTCCTGCCGGTAAACGGAATCGATCTTTTTAAAAGAGAACCTTTCATTGTAGAATTTGTTCAGGATCAGCATATCAGAGATCTGCCGGGAAAGGGAATCTGCATAGAGCCGGTATGCAGTATCCCTGTTTGAGAATTGGATGTTCAGTGTTCTGTTAGTAGCATGCACCACCCGCTGAAAATTTCTGGGAACAACAGTATCATCAATGGAATGAGTTTCCATGATAACCGTAGAGGCCCCGGCAGGCATGATGTTCCTAATAGCCGTATCCTTTATAAAAACGGCCGGTTTGCCCCTCATAGAAAAACCAGCATGGCCACCCTGCCCCGGCATCCGGCGCCCGATAAATCTCCCGGCATCTATGAACTGCTTATTGTACACTGCCACACGCAGTGCGTCATTGATATCCTTGTTAAACTCTTCCAGCCGTAAACGATAAGAGTTATACAACCAGTAAGCCTGGAAAGCAAAAATGCCCAGGATACAGGTACTCATCAGGATCAATATGTTGCGGATTCTGTTTCGCATGAAATGTAAATCTATCCAATCCTTATCATCTGCAAGAAGGGCTTAACACTAATTAACATTAAATAAGACTGCTTAACCCTCCCGCTGCTGCGTATCCTGCAATTTTACACAACAAAAAACAGCGTATATATGAAAACGATCATCACGGCAATGTTGCTCCTCACAGCAAATGCACAGGCCCAGCAAAAGAATTCGGGGGTGATAGAGTATGAAGTAACCTCCCGGATGGATCTCTCTAACGCCCGTATTGTAATGATGGGCCCTGGCGGCCAGGTAACCCAGGGAAGCGGAGCAGACATGCCTGACCTTCCGGACCTCATCACCAACAAACAAACCCTCACTTTTTCCAGCACCAAAGGCAAACTGGAAATAGAAGGCGGCGGCGGACCACAAATAATGAGCATGAGAGGCGCCGTGCCTGCCGGGGGGGCAACAATGAGAATGGATGTGGCTGGCAGTAGCAGCGGAAATGCATCTTTTAGTGGAGCCCCTTTCGGTGCTGGTGGCCCCGGAGGAGCACTGCGCCCTCCTCTCAGTAACGCAACGTATATTGATCTGGCAAACAAAAAGTATTTAACCGTTACCACGGAAAAAAAGGACAGTGTTACCAGCAACAGCTGGTATGCAGAAGAGGATTACAAACAGTCCGCTGAGATTAAGAACAGTGAGAAAACAAAAACCATTGCAGGGTTTAAGTGCCATAAGGCTACTGTAAAACTCGGTGAAGAAAACTTCGTTTTTTGGTATACCACCGAGATCCCGCTTTTATTCTCTCCTGTAAATGGTGTGTTGCCCGCAGAAGGAGTTGTGTTATCCATTGAAAGCAGTAAGCGTTCCTACGTTGCTAAGAAGATAGAGTTTAAACCCATAGAAGATACGGAGGTGAGCCTTCCTGCTAATGCGCAGAAAATTACCGAAGAGGAATTGAAAGCTAAAAGACGCCAGATCCTGGAAAAGTTCCACAACGAAAGATTGGAAAAACTCCAGCAACTCAATAGTAATAACTAAGCCACCCCCAGCATCATTAGACAGTTCAGTTAGAAACCCAATTATGAAACGACGCGTTTTATTGACCGTGGTGTCGGTTATTGCCATCTTAACCATTGCCAGGGCACAGACCAAACAGCTCCAGATCACCGGCCGCCTTATTGATTACTCCAATAAAGAGCCATTGCCCAATGCTGCCGTAGCTTTGCTGGAAGTAAAGGACTCTGTGATAGCCGCTACCGTAGTTGCGGATGCCAAAGGGGTTTTTAGTATCACCGGCACCAAACCCGGCCACTACATCCTCGTTGTTTCCTACATGGGATACCAGCAACTAAACCGCAACATCCAGGTACAGGATACTTCGCGCCTCATTGCATTGGGAACATTAACATTGAAAAGAAAAGGACTTACACTGAACGAAGTGGAGATCGTAGATATCAAACCGCCCATCACCATTAAAGAAGATACGGTAGAATATAATGCGGGCTCTTTTAAAACAAGAGAAAATGCCCTGCTGGAAGAACTGCTCAAAAAGCTCCCCGGCATCCAGGTAGAAAAAGATGGTACCATCAAGGCCAATGGAGAAACCGTGAAAAAAGTACTGGTAGATGGAAAACCTTTCTTTGGCGATGATCCCAAAATGGCCACCCGCAACCTGCCCGCAGATATTGTAGACAAGATCCAGCTCATAGACCGGAAAAGCGATCAGGCACAATTCACCGGCATAGCCGATGGAGAAATTGAAAAAACACTCAACTTCACCATCAAGCCGGATCGTAAAAAAGGTGTTTTTGGCCGGGCATCTGTAGGATATGGAAACGATGAACGTTTCGCCGTAAATGCCAGCATGAACCGCTTCCGGCAAACACAGCAGTTATCCATCCTGGGAGGAGGAAATAATACCAATAATACCGGCTTCTCTTTTTCAGATGGTTTCGGTTTTAATGGTGGCGGCGGTGGAAAAGGAGGAACAGGAGCAGGAAGCACAGGTCTTTCCCGTAACTGGAATGGCGGTATCAATTACAGTGATAACCTGGCCAAAGGATTGCGCATTACCGGCAGTTATTTCATGAGCGATATGCAAAGGGAAAATGAAAGAAGAAGTGAACGCGAGAACCGCCACAAACCAGATTCCTTTTCCTACGTGAATTCCAACAGTGCCTCCCTCAGCAATAACAGGAATCACCGCATCAATGCACGCATAGAATACGATATCGATTCTTTCCATTCCCTGATCATTAACCCAAACATCAGTTACAGCTCAGGGGATAACTTTTCAGAAAGCAGGACCACCACCCTCAATAATAACCGGGATACCGTGAACAACGGACGTTCTCTGAACAAAACCACCGCCAGTTCTCCCAATATCAACGGTACCGCCTTATTCCGTAAAAAGTTCGATAAGAAAGGCCGCACCTTCAGTACCAATGTAAACTTTGGCGCCAATAGCAACGACCGGGAATCTATCAACCAATCGCAAACCTCTTACCTGCAAAGGAATGGATCCTTCAGGAACGATACATTAGATCAGAAAGTGATCCAGGAGAACAGCAGCAAAACATTGGGCGTACGGATGAGTTATACAGAGCCTGTGTTCACGGACCGGTTCCTGGAATTGAATTACGGATATTCCTATAATTTCAATTCATCCAACCGTAGCACGTACGACAAAGGGAAAGAGGATTACGATCTGCTGAACGACAGCCTCACGAATGCGTTCAATAATGTGTACAGTAACCACCAGGCCGGCCTCAGCCTTATGACGCAGAAACTTCGGTATAATTATACCCTGGGCGTAAACCTTCAGTTCAATAATCTGGACAGCCGGAACATCACAAAAGATAGCACGCTGCAGCAGCATACGGTGAACATCTCCCCACTTGCCCAGATGAACTACAACTTTTCCAAAAACCGCCGGATGCGTTTATCCTATCGCGGGCAAACACAACAACCCACACTGGAACAGCTGCAACCCGTACCCGATAATTCCAATCCCCTGTTTGTGAGATTGGGCAACCCAGATCTGAAGCCCTCTTTCAACAACAACCTGAGCGTGAACTATAATAATTTTGACCCCGTGAGCATGCGCAGTTTCTTTGCTTCCCTTACCGGAACTTTTACCCTGAATAAGATTGTGAACAACACCGCGATCAACGATCAGGGCATACAAACCAGCAAACCTGTGAATGTAAGCGGCAACTACAATGTGAATGCCTATATGGTAAATGGTTTTCCGCTCAACAAGCAACAGAAAACATCCATCAACTCCAACACCTATGCAGGTTTGACCCGCGACGTGAGTTTCCTCAATAACCAGAAGAACTTTACACAAACCCTGAACATCACGCAGGGCGCGAGTTTCAATTACGTTTATAAAGAAGTATTTGACCTGGCAGCCGGTGCCAATGTGAATTATAACAGGGCACGTTTCAGTAATAACAAAGACAACAACACGAATTATTTCAACTACGGCCTTTCGCTTGATTTTAATCTGAACCTGCCAGGCGGCGTTATCATTGGCGGGGATATAGATTATACGGCCAACACCGGCAGGACTGAAGGATACAATTTGCAATACACACTCGCCAATGCATTTGTTTCCAAAACATTGTTCAAAGCAAAACAGGGCCTGATCAAATTCCAGGTGTTTGACCTCTTTAACCAGAATGTAAGCGTGAACCGCACCGTGATGGATAACTACACAGAGGATTCCGAAACAAAAGTGTTACAGCGTTATTTTATGGTAAGTTTCTCCTATTTCCTGAACCGTTTTGGAGGAAAGGCACTTAAAGTAGCGGGAGAGGGCCCGAGGAATAAAATGCGTTTTTAATAAAAAAAACAACAACCTCCCCAGCCTTAAAAAGGCCAGATGTAAAAGAGGCACGTTGCAAACAAAACAAGCCTAAGCTCGCTTTTCCGCTCTGAAATCGTTTAAGATGTTCTTCTTACGGTTCTCCTGCCACTGGTTGGTGAAATACACCACCATCCGGCTGATCGTAAAGGTGGGGATGAAATCGAGTCCCGGAAACAGCTCTTCAATGAAGTTGAAAACGCCGCCGAATCCACCGATCGGGCCACCAAACATTCTGTAAAAGATGAGAGCCGATATCGGCGCCCAAACCACATCACTTACTTCCCCAAACAACGGAACTGCATAACTGGCGCAACCCAGCAGGTCCATCAGCAGGCAAAGTGTTAAACTGGGAGTAGCTCTTCTGTCCATACACACACGGTTTATTTATATATAATCAAATAACCGACCAAAATGTTTCTCCCCGCAGTGTCAGGATTTTGAAAAATCTTCGTCCGGCTTTGTAAACCCTTGTCCGCAAAGCATTTGCGTTCAAATGCGGTTTGTCCTTATTTTTAAAAAAACGTATTTCCCCGGTGCTTGCAAACGGACAAAATTTCTCCTAAATTCACACTCAGTAAACCCGTTCCACTTATGGCAGAAAATCATTCCCGCAGAGATGCGATAAAAAAAGTAGCAACTATGGCTTTAGCAGGCACAGCGCTATCTTCCCTGACCAATCGTGTGTCCGCACATGAGCAGGCGATGGATACAAAACTCAAAGGAAAAGTGAACCACTCCGTGTGTAAATGGTGCTACAATGGCATCCCATTGGATGAACTCTGCAAGGCTTCCAAAGAAATAGGTATTGCATCTATTGACCTGGCGAGCCCGGAAGATTTTACCACCTTAAAGAAATACGACCTTACCTGCGCCATGGTGGCCTCTAACGGTAAAGAATGGGGTATCGAGAAAGGCTGGAACCGCCTGGAACATCATGATCCGCTGGTTACTTACTTTGAACGCCTCATAGACCAAACCGCCGAAGCCGGCTTCACCAACCTTATCTGCTTTTCCGGTAACCGCAAAGGCATGAGTGATCAGCAAGGTCTGGAAAACTGTGCCACCGGCCTGAAAAAGATCATAGGATATGCAGAGAAGAAAAAGGTAACGCTGGTAATGGAACTGCTCAACAGCAAAGTGAACCACAAAGATTACCAATGCGATCGCACCGCATGGGGCGTGGAACTTTGCAAAGCCGTAGGTTCCAATAATTTCAAACTCCTTTACGATATCTACCACATGCAGATCATGGAAGGAGACGTAATCCATACCATCCGTGATTTTCACCCATACATTGCACATTACCACACTGGCGGGGTTCCCGGCCGGAATGAAATAGACGAAACGCAGGAACTTTTTTACCCTGCTATCATGCAAGCCGTGATAGACACAGGATTTAAAGGATTTGTAGCACAGGAATTTATTCCTAAACGCGCAGATAAACTGGCGTCTCTGAAACAGGGTGTACTGATCTGCGACGTTTAAGTTTAATATTTCCAATCCTGGCGGAGCATCCCCATCACTACCATATCCACGTAATGCCCGTGGAGTTTGGCACTTTGCCGGAGGATACCTTCTTTTGAAAAGCCCAGTTTGATGGGGATCTGGCCGCTTTTCTCATTCTGTAATACAAAACGGATCTCTACCTTGTTGAGCCGGAGGGCGGCAAATGCATACCCGATAAGGGCTTTGCAGCTTTGGGTAACAATCCCTTTTCCCTGCTTCGCTTCCACGATCCAGTAACCGATCTCCGCTTTTTGCAGTGGATGATCCCAGTCGTGCAGATCGATAACACCGCAAAGCTGGCCATCCTGCCATATTCCAAAAGCAATGGCATCCTGCTCATCTGCTTTGCGCTGCATCAGCTCAATGAATCGGAGAGAGTGTTCCTCCGTCGTATTATAATCCACCCAGGGCAGATATTTACGCAATAACTTACGGGATGAATTGATCAGCATAAACAGCGCTGGCGCATGTTCCGGCTGCAATTGTTTTAAAAGGATGGTATCGTTTACAGGTAGTTCAAGCATAAATCAGGTAGCTCAAACATAGGGAGATTTTAAATAAAACCCAAGCAGTTTAAATTACCCTGCGCCCTGAAAGCACCAACAGGCCTAAAACAACAACAGGCAACCTGCCCTGAGGACAAATCACCTGCTGTTTCGATTATGACGGTACTGTACTACTACTAAAAACTATCGTTGTGTGATCAATTGCTGCTTCGTCATATCCTTCACTACCTGCTGCGTATACACCACGGCCATTCTGGCTGCGGAAGAAGGATCAAACGTTTCTGTACGAACGGAATAAAGCAATTGTTTGTTCTTCATGCTGTATAAATTACTTTCCAGGAAATACTTGGTGTTAGTGGTGTAATATCCGGGATCATAAATACGGTTGTACATATTACCGTAATAAGACCACCAGCCACCATAGTAAGGACGATAATACATTGTCCTGCCCGGTACGTAATTCTTTTCTTTGGATTTATCCAGCATCACGATCGTCAAAACCTGATCCACATCCTTTTTACGGATCATGTTCATGGCTTTCTCCTCCTTCAATCCTTTAAAAGTTTTAGGGCCGTATGTTTCATAAGCGGATACAGCATTATATCCCTTTTGTTTCAATGCGGCTACCATTTCTGCTTCCATCCTGGCCTGCAAAGCTCCCTGGCGGTCTTGTACCAATCCAACCACCATGATCTTCTTATCGGGACTTAAAGTAGTTTCCGGATCTTTCCAGGAAGAAGTCACTTTGGTGCTTGAACAGGCTGAAACGAATAACGCCAGTCCTGACAGCACCACCACGGTTAATATTTTCATCTGTTTCATCATCGTCTGGAGTTTTTATATTGATTAGACGTGGAAAGAGAGGCAAAAGATACATGGGGTAGAGGGAATTAACATTTATTTGGGGGAACTGTTAAAGGAAAGAAAAAAGGAGCCAGGCGGCTCCTTTTATATAGTGGATTAGTAATTGATCACCTGTTCTTCTATCTGTTGCGGGATCTCCCTGAACTGATAAAGTTGTGTGCGGAGTTGCGGTTCAAAACCTGCTTCCCGTATAGCATCCTGGATGCTTTTATAAGTAAAGCGGTGAGGCGCGCCGGCAGCAGAAACCACATTCTCTTCGATCATGATGGAACCAAAATCATTGGCGCCTGCATGCAAACATAACTGCGCTACAGATTTACCTACCGTGAGCCAGGAAGCCTGGATGTTTTTAATATTCGGCAGCATGATACGGCTCATAGCGATCATGCGGATATACTCTTCTGAAGTGGTCATGTTATGCACGCCGCGGATCCTGGCCAGCAGGGTATCCACATCCTGGAACGTCCAGGGGATAAAGGCGGTGAAACCATAATTCCCTTCCGGTTTTTCACTTTGCACCTGGCGGATGGCCGCAAGGTGTTCAAAACGTTCCAGCACAGTTTCCACATGCCCGAACATCATAGTACCAGAGGAAGCAATATTGAGTTTATGTGCAGCACGCATCACATCCAGCCATTCCTGCGCACCACATTTTCCTTTGGAAATAAGGCGGCGCACACGGTCATTTAAGATCTCTGCACCAGCTCCGGGAAGACTGTCCATTCCCGCTTCCTGCAAAGCCCGTAGTACTTCTATATGCGTGCTTTTTTCCAGTTTGGTGATATGTGCAACTTCGGGGGGGCCGAGGGTATGCAAACGCACATCCGGATATAACCTTTTTAACTCACGGAACAGATCTACATAGAAGCTAAGGCCCAGTTCCGGATGGTGGCCACCCTGCAAAAGCAGTTGGTCTCCGCCATACTTAACGGTCTCCTCGATCTTACGTTTGTATTCGTCTATTTCTGTGATGTAGGCATCCTTATGGCCCGGTATGCGGTAGAAATTGCAAAACTTGCAGTTGGCCGTGCAAACGTTGGTGGTATTTACATTCCGGTCTATCTGCCAGGTCACCTTGCCATGGGGCACCTGCTGCTTCCTTAATTCATTGGCAATCTGCATCAGTTCCGCAAGGGGAGCGTGTTCGAACATATACACACCTTCCTCTGCCGTCAAAAACTCAAACTGTTGCGCCTTTTTGTATAAATCCTGTAATTGCATCTTAAAACAAAGGTAAGGAAAGTGGAAATGTTATCCGGGGAACTATTTTGCCGTTTATACCAAATAGCCATACAACAAATGAACTTAAATGTTAAATTTAGGTAAACGAGGATGCCCGGCATCATTGCTTATGCGAATCCAAAACCTGTTTCACGTTTTTGTACTCTGCCTGTCGATCTGTAATGTTGGAGCCCGTGCCCAGGAAAAAGAAAATGCACCGTCTGCTGAGCCTGAAGCCAGGCTGATCACCCGATTCCCTTTTAAACAGTACTATGGTGGTGTAGTGGTAATTTCCGCGCGGTTGAACAATTATCCGGACACCTTGCAGTTCCTCCTGGATACCGGCAGCGCCGGAATTTCCCTGGATACCGCTACCTGTGTCCATCTTGGCATAAAACTCACCCCCTCTGATAAGATCGTACGTGGGCTGGGTGCCAGTAAAAACATCTCTTTTGCCGAAAATAATACCCTTCATTTACCCGGTTTGGATGTGGATAGCCTTAATTTTCACGTCAATGACTATGAACTGATCAGCCAGGTATATGGTATTCAGATAGATGGCATCATCGGCTACAGTTTGCTGAGCAGGTATGTGATGCAGATAGATTACGACAAAGAAGAGATTGTGATCTATACCCAGGGGAAGTTTAAATATCCCCGTGGCGGTTACCTGATGAAACCCAACCTTACTTTTATCCCTGTCGTAAATTCTCCGCTCCGCAGTGGAAAACGCAACGTAAACCACCGTTATTATTTTGATACCGGTGCCGGGATGTGTTTATTGCTCAGCACCCAGTTTGTGAAGGACAGTGCTTTGCTCGTAAAACGCAGGGCCAAAGTGATCCCCACAGAGGCCCAGGGCCTGGGAGGCAAAATGCAGATGTACATTACCACCATGAACGAATTCAGGATAGGCACCTACAACTTCCGGAATGTGCCCACTTACCTGTTCGACGATATTACCAATATTACTTCCTATCCCTCCCTGGCAGGGATGATCGGAAACGATCTGCTCAGGCGGTTTAATCTCACCCTCAATTATGCCCGCAAGGAGATCCACCTGATGCCCAATACGCATTTCAGGGACCAGTTCGACTATTCCTACACCGGCCTCATCATTTACCTGATAGACAATCGGATCGAGGTAACAGATGTGATCAGGAACTCCCCGGCAGAAAAGGCCGGCTTCAGAAAAGGGGATTTCGTGCTGGCCGTGAACAACAATTTCACCACCAATCTCCAGATCTACAGGGACCTCCTGAAGAATATCGGTACCCGTCCCACCCTGCTGATCATGCGGGAGGGGGAATTAATGCTGAAAAAGCTCCCCATCCGCAGCATATTGTAGCTAATTCCTTTTGTCGTAAATTTGCACGTTTTGGTTTGATCACCAGGCCATTATTCTTATTTTTTATCAAAGACAGATATGATCCATTTTAATAGATTCACTTTAGAGAACGGGCTGCGGGTGATTGTTCATGAAGATACAACCACGCCCATGGCAGTGGTAAATGTATTGTATGATGTAGGCGCCCGTGATGAAAACCCTGCACAGACCGGCTTTGCGCATTTATTTGAACACCTCATGTTTGGCGGTTCCGTGAACATTCCGGACTATGATGAACCCCTGCAAATGGCAGGCGGGGAAAACAATGCCTTCACCACCAACGACCTTACCAATTACTACATAGAACTACCCGCAGAAAACCTGGAAACAGCCTTCTGGCTGGAAAGCGACCGGATGTTATCCCTCGCCTTTTCAGAAAAGAGCCTGGAGGTACAGCGCAAAGTGGTAATTGAGGAATTCAAGGAACACTACATCAACAAACCTTATGGCGATGTAATGCACAAACTCCGGGAACTTTCCTACACCAACCACCCCTACCGCTGGCAGACCATCGGAAAAGAATTGTCCCATGTGGAGAACGCTCAGCTGGACGATGTAAAGAACTTCTTTTTCCGTCACTACCGCCCGATAAATGCTATCCTGGCAGTGGCAGGTAAAGTAACCACAGAACAGGTAAAAGCCCTGGCAGAAAAGTGGTTCGGTGATATCCCGGCCGGAGAAAAGTATGTGAGGAACCTGCCGGTGGAACCAGCACAAAATGCCGCGAAATTCCTGGAAATAAGAGCAAAAGTGCCTTTAGACGCGTTGTATAAAGCCTATCATATTTACCCGCGGAACGATCAGCGGTATTATGCAGCAGATCTTATTTCTGATATCCTCAGCGGTGGCGGCTCTTCCCGTTTGCACCAGGTACTGGTGAAAGAAAAGAAACTGTTCAGCCATATCGACTGTGCTCATTTTGGCAGCATAGATGCCGGTTTACTTTGCATAGAAGGCAAACTGGTAAAGGGCGTAAAGATGAAAGATGCAGAAAAAGGTATCCAGGAAGAACTGGAAAAGCTGCAACAGAACATTATCCCGGAAAGAGAATTGCAAAAAGTAAAGAACCGGGTAGAAAGCATGCTCGCCTTTGAGGACATGGGACTATTAAGCCGCGCTAACAACCTGGCTTTCTATGAACTGCTGGGCGATGCCGCTTTCATGAACAAAGAATTCGAAAATTATGAACGCGTAACAAAAGAAGATATCCATCGGGAAGCGCAGATCATCTTTAACGAAAAGAACTCCAACACCATTCACTATTACGCAGGAAACTAAGTACAAATTATGATCAACAGAAGTCAGGCGCCCGCTATAAAAGATGCAGTAGATTTTGAAGTGTTACTGAAGCCGTATGAACTGTTTAAACTGGATAATGGTATCCCCGTGTACGTAGTGCGTTCAGAAGAACAGGAAACCGTACAGCTGGAACTCGTATTCCCCGCTGGCAGCTGGTTTGAATCAGAGAACCTGATCGCTTCTGCTACCAACTTCCTCATGAAGAATGGTACCAGCAAACATTCCGCTTTGGAGATCAACGAGATGGCCGAATATTACGGCGCCTATCTCAACAGAGCCTGCTTTCACGAGAATGCCACTTATACCCTTCACTGCCTCACGAAACATACCCCGGATTTATTGCCCATATTGCAGGAAGTGATCCTCGATCCCGTTTTTCCGGAAGAAGAGCTGAGCACCTTTGTGCAGAACATGAAACAAAAACTGGCGGTGAACCTCACCAAGTGCGAGTTTGTAGCCAACCGTCACATCGATAAATTCCTCTTCGGAGAATTTCATCCATACGGCCGTGTGAGTAATATGCTAGCCTATGATGCTTTGCAGACGGAGTCTTTGAAAGCATTCTATAAAAAGCATTACACATACAACAACTGCAAGATCTTCATTGCCGGCAATCTGCCCGCCAATATCATTCCGCTGTTGAACCAATATTTTGGCAGTACAAAATGGAACGGGGAAGAACATATCATCCGTCCGGAATTGCCATTGCTGCCTGCAGAGGAAAAGAAGTTCCGCATCTTCAATGATGAAAATGGTGTACAGGGAGCCGTGCGTATTGCCAGACCTTTCCCCAACCGCTACCATCCTGATTTTGGAAAGATGCTGGTGCTCAACACCATCTTCGGCGGTTACTTCGGATCAAGGCTGATGAACAATATCCGGGAAGAAAAAGGATACACCTACGGCATCCATTCCCAGATCTACAACTTCCGCCAGATGAGCGGCATAAACATTCAAACCGAAGCCGGCCGCGATGTTTGTGAAGCCACCGTAGCAGAAGTATACAAGGAAATGGAACGTATGCAAAAGGAAGAAATTCCGGAAGAGGAACTAAGCCTGGTACGCAATTTCATGATAGGATCTATCCTGGGAGACCTCGATGGCGCCTTCCATGTGATCCAGCGTTGGAAAAACCTCATCCTGAACGACCTGGATGAAAATTATTTCTACAATAACATCCGCATTATAAAAACCATTACCGCTGCTGAATTACAACAACTTGCACAGCAGTATTATAACAAAGAGGACTTCTACGAACTGATAGTGATTTAATCGGCAGTGAACATTCAGCATGCTTTTTGCGTAATTTGATGATAGCTTTTAATCACGTTCTACCATGGGAATACTTATCCGCATCCTCGTTACAGCATTGGCAGCTTTATTAACTGCTTATTTGCTACCTGGCGTGAAGCTCGCCAGTTTCACATCAGCGCTGCTGCTTGCCATCGTATTAGGGTTGCTCAACTTACTGGTGAAGCCGGTGTTGGTGATCCTTACCTTACCTGTTACCATTGTAACGCTCGGCCTTTTCCTGTTAGTGATCAATGCACTGATCGTATTGTGGGCCAGCAGCCTGGTGAAAGGATTTAAAGTAGAAAATTTCTGGTGGGCATTGATCTTTAGTGTGGTATTGTCTGTGATCAGCAGTATTATGTTATCGCTGGGACCTGCGGATAAAGAGTAAAGCGCTTCAGCAGCGGAATATATATAATGCCGGATGGGGCTCGCAGCCCCATCCGGCATTCTTTTTTTATTCTTTATGCCTTAATACAACCCCACCGCGTGTACCGGTATGGTGGCCATTTTCCAGGGTCACCTGCCCATTCACCAACACATATTGAAAGCCGGTGGCATACTGATGCGGCTGCGTGTAAGTAGATAGATCTTTCACCGTATTAGGATCGAAGATCACAATATCTGCTGCATAACCCGGCACCAATAATCCTCTTTCCTTCAGCTTGAATTTTTGTGCCGGCAGGGAAGTCATCCGCCTGATGGCTTCTTCCAGCCCGATCACTTTTTCTTCCCGCACATATTTTCCCAGCACGCGGGAATTGGTTCCATAACCCCGCGGATGTGGAACGCCCACCCCAAATTCACGGATGCTGGCATCAGAAGCAAACATATTGAAAGGATACTTCATGATGTATTTCACATCCTCCTCACTCATACCATGGAACACCATACCCGCATTTCCCTGTTCAGAAAGGTCCAATATAGTTTGTACCTCCAGCGCCAGGGTAGATTTACGGCCTTTCATTTTATTGATCTCCATGATGTTCTTCCCGTTGTACGTAGTGTCCTGCTTAAAATAAGCCACCACAGCATAATCCAGGTGTTTGAGCTTCCGGCGTTTATAAGTAGCCGTCATTTCTGCTGCAATGTTTTTCCTGATAGCCGGCTGCTGCAAACGGTAACGGATAGAGTCCGCGCCACCGGACAGGGCCCAGTCCGGCAACATCGTCCGCAAACTGGTACTGCTGGCTGTATAAGGATATTGATCGATGGTCACTTCCAGTCCTTCGTTCCTCGCTTTTTCCACCATGGCCAATGTTATTTTAGAACGGCCCCAGTTCTGCTTGCCACCTATTTTAAAATGAGAGATCTCTACAGGAATGTTAGCCTGCCGGCCAATGGTAAGTGCTTCTTCAATCGCCGCCTCCACTGCATCTCCTTCATTACGCATATGTGTGGCATATAAACCACCATAACGGGCAGACACTTTTGCCATGCCCACCACTTCCGGTGTGCGGGCATAAAGACCGGGCAGGTAAATAAGACCAGTGGAAAGTCCAACAGCTCCATCCTGCATAGCTTTTTCTACCAGCCCTTCCATTTGTTGCTGTTCAGCAGCAGAAGGAGCACGGTCCGTACTGCCCATCACAGCTCTGCGGATATCATTGTGGCCAATGAGAGAACCCACGTTGATGGAAGTTTTCATACTATCCAGCTGCCTGAAATAGTTGCCCAGATCAACATTGGAAGAACCACAGTTACCCGTGATCACCGTTGTTACGCCATCATAAATAAAACTTTCTGCTGTGGGGATCTTGAATTCATCCCCCTCAATATGTGTATGCACATCTATAAATCCCGGTGCTACTACCAGCCCTTTGGCATCGATGGTTTTACCCGCAGAAAAAGTAGCGGGGATGGTGCCTGTACGCAACACCTTGCCATTTTTAATGGCCAGATCTCCATAGTACCAGGAATTCCCTGTACCATCAATGATCTTCGCATGCCGGATCAGGATGTCACAATCAGTTTGCGCCTTGCAGGCTAAAGAACCGGCAAAGAAAACCGGAAGGAGAAAAAGCCACTTTGCCATTGAGAAGAAGTTTAACTACTATGATCTGCTATAATTTTCCAATCCCCGTTGATCTTACGGAGCACAAGAGAAAAGTGCCCGGAAACATCACCATCCGTTCTCACCAGCATCCACTTTCCTATAACAAAATACACATCGTCCGCCAGTTTTTTAAATTCCAGCAGGTTAAAGGAAAGTGTGCCCATGGCCGCTTTATCCGGATAACTCTTTTTATAGTTCTCTAAAGTAGCCCTCCAGCCATAAGTGGGGCCGTTTTTGCCGATAAAGATGAGGGAATCAGATGCCCAGTAAGTGGCCATGAAATCATTCAGGTTTCCCTTGTTCCAGGCTTTGATCTGGGCATTCATGAGACTACGGATCCGGGCTTCATCTGTAGACTGCGCCAGTAGGGGATTTTGGCCGCAAAATGCCAGCAGGGCTATGATAATGACGAGCGAACGCATGGTAAATATTTAGCAAAAGATAAACAGTTTTTATGATTTATGCATTCTTTGATTATACTACCTTTGCACAACCACAAAAAAAATAATCAATATGCCAGGATTTGAACTATTTGGCGCTGAAGAGAAAAAAGAAGTAAATGACGTACTGGAAACAGGCATTTACATGCGTTATGGTTTTGATGGTCCCCGTAAAGGGATCTGGAAAGCAAAAGAACTGGAACAGGCGCTCACCGAGAGATTTAATGTAAAGTATGCACAACTCACCTCCAGCGGTACCACTGCCCTCACTACTGCCATGGCAGCTTTGGGAATTGGCGCAGGAGATGAAGTGATCATGCCTACTTTCACATTTGTGGCCAGCTTCGAAGCAGTATTGTCTGTTGGCGCTACCCCCATCCTGGTGGATGTGGATGATACGCTTACCCTTGCACCCGATGCAGTAAGAGCAGCCATCACGCCAAAAACAAAAGCAGTGATGCCCGTTCACATGTGTGGCTCCATGGCAGACATGGATGCACTTGTGAGTATCTGTAAAGAACACAACCTCCTGTTGCTGGAAGATGCTTGTCAGTCTACCGGCGCAACTTATAAAGGCAAAGCACTTGGGTCTATCGGTAATGCCGGTACTTTCTCTTTCGACTTTGTGAAAACCATTACCTGTGCTGAAGGCGGCGCTGTCATCACCAACGATGAAGCCGTTTATACAAAAGCAGATGCTTTCTCCGACCATGGTCATGATCACTTAGGTGGAACAGATCGTGGAGCAGACGGCCATCCGCATTTTGGTTATAACTTCCGCATTTCAGAACTGCACGCAGCAGTAGGCCTGGCGCAGATCCGCAAGCTGGACAAGTTCCTGGCTATCCAGCGTAACAACAAGCAGATCCTGAAAGAAGCCCTGGGCGCAGTACCACAGGTAACTTTCCGCCGTTTGCCAGATCCTGAGGGAGACAGTGCCACGTTCCTCTCTTTCTTCCTGCCCACTGCCGAAGCCGCAAAAGCAGCCACAGCAGCTATTAAAGCAGCTGGTTTACCTGCCTTCTACTGGTTCGATAATAACTGGCATTACTTCCGCAAATGGAATCACTTCAAAGAGGGCGCAACATTAAACCCCTTTGCAGCACCATTGGCCAAAGCCATGGAAGTATATAAAACAAAAGAATTCCCGGCATCTGATGCCATCATCAGCCGCTGCATTTCCTTCCCCATCAGTCTTGTATGGACAGATGAAGAAGCACGCGAAAGAGCAGCGAAATTAACGGCCGCTGTAAAAAGTGCTTTATAATGAAAACAATCGCATTGATCCCTGCCCGTTATGCTGCCAGCCGGTTCCCCGGTAAAATGATGGCCGTGCTGGCAGGTAAAACCGTGATTTGGCGCACCTACGAATCCGCCCTGCAAACAGGCGTGTTTGATGAAGTGATGGTAGTTACTGACAGTGACATCATTTACGACGAGATCGTTAGCCACGGCGGCAAAGCCATCATGAGCAAACGCGAACATGAAAGCGGCTCAGATCGTATTGCAGAAGCCGTGGAAAACATGTTGGATGTTGAGATTGTTGTAAATGTGCAGGGAGACACTCCTTTCACACAAAAGGAACCACTCGAAAAACTGCTAAAGGTATTTGAAGGAGAAGAAGGAAAGAAAGTGCAGGTAGCCTCTTTGATGCAGGAGCTGAAAGACTGGAAAGATATTGAAGATCCAAACTTCGTGAAAGTAGCGGTGGACAGGAACTTCAACTCGCTCTTCTTTTCCCGTTCCGTGATCCCTTATCCAAGAGATAAGTCGATCAACACCACATATTACGAACACATCGGCATATATGCATTCCGCAGGGAAGCCTTGCTGTTATTCACCAAAACACCCATGACCCCGCTGGAAGCAGCAGAGAAGGTAGAATGCCTTCGCTACCTGGAAATGGGCATTCCATTAAAGATGGTGGTAACAGATTATATGGGAGTTGAAATAGATACGCCGGAAGACCTCGAAAGAGCTTCCAGATTATTAGAAGAAAAATAACGAATTATGAAATTCAGAAACTTTAAACTGGTAGGATACGTCATCTTTGGACGTGGCGCATTTAACCAACTGGATGAGATCATTGCCCCACACCGCAAAGGCGATGCGCCAATGATCTTTTTCGTGGATCATTTCTTTGAAGGCAATCAACCCTGGCTCTCCCGCATTCCTTTACGCGGGAAAGATAAAGTGGTATTTATAGATGTAACACACGAACCGAAAACAGTTTATGTAGATCGCCTCCGCGATGAACTCACTGCTGAATTTGGACAAGTAAGCGGCATCATTGGTATCGGTGGCGGTTCCACCATGGACATGGCAAAAGCCGTATCCCTGATGATGACCAATCCCGGTTCTTCCGCAGA
This sequence comes from Chitinophaga sp. SYP-B3965, assembly GCF_009647655.1. Lineage (GTDB taxonomy): Bacteria > Bacteroidota > Bacteroidia > Chitinophagales > Chitinophagaceae > Chitinophaga. The sequence goes on from NZ_WJFD01000002.1 coordinate 397,862, forward strand.
TTATCAAGGCTGGGATCTCCTGCAAAAACCAGGCGTATACAAAGTAGGTGTACCCACACTTTCCGGTACAGGCGCAGAAGTGAGCAGAACAACTGTTCTCACCGGCCCAACCAAGAAGCTGGGCATGAACTCAGACTTTACACCCTTTGATCAGATCCTGCTGGACCCTGAATTAATAAAGAACGCACCCGTAAACCAGCGTTTCTATACCGCCATGGATTGTTATATCCATTGTATAGAATCCCTGGAAGGCACATACCTCAACGCTTTCAGCAAATCTTACGGAGAAAAGGCACTGGAACTTTGCCAGGAGATCTACCTGAAAAAAGACAAGTGGGATGATGATGCAGACGAGAAACTGATGATGGCATCTTACGCCGGTGGTATGAGTATTGCTTATTCACAAGTGGGGGTAGCACATGCCGTAAGTTATGGATTGAGTTATTTACTGGGCACCAAACATGGCGTGGGCAACTGCATCGTGTTTGATAAACTGGAAGAGTTCTATCCTGCCGGTGTAAAGGAATTCAAGCTGATGGTGGATAAACACCAGGTGGCTATTCCGCAACACATCACCAAAGGATTGTCCGACAGTGATTTTGAAAAGATGATAGATGTGTCCATGGGCCTGGCGCCATTGTGGGAAAACGCACTGGGCAAAGACTGGCAACAGCAAATGACCCGGGACAGGTTACGTAAATTATATGAATTGCTTTAATAAGAAATAAACCGGGCTGGCGTAATACGTCAGCCCTTTTACTTTTGTATTATGGAAACAATCAACAAACTCGCAGAAGATTACGCCGCATCACTGATCAAAGTGCAGGAGCGGAGGAAACATTGGCAACTGCAATCCAAGCCCTTCCTGCATAAACATCTCAAAGAGATCACGGAAAAAACCAAGCTCAACTGGAAAGCCGGGTCCAATGAAACCATGCAGAACCTGGAATCCGTTTTCATTGTATTTGATCATGAGCCCAGCGGTATTGTGGAGCAATCCCAATTCAGCGTAGCGCAGAAGATCAAGATAGGAGGGTTTCTCTCTTTCTCTCAAACCCGTAACGGACAAGTAATTGCGTGGATCAGTTTTCCTTTCATTGATGGGATGACGGAAGAGAAAGCAAAGAACGAAATATTAGAAACGATTGAACCAGAAGAATTAACCGAAGAATCCGTGAATCGTTTCATGCATAAATTCCTGGGAGAAATGATCCAGTGGGAGAATGATGCAAGAGACGAGATCGGTTTTGTGCGGCACAAATAGTTTTTTATGGAAGACATTAAAGACAGCAGAGACATAGAGACGATGGTGAATACTTTCTACGGAAAGATCCAGCAGGACCCTTTGCTGGGGCCTGTTTTTGCAGAGAAAATACCCGCCGATGCATGGACGCCACACCTGCAGACCATGTACCGCTTTTGGAACACACAGTTATTAGGCGAAAAGGAATACCAGGGGAATCCCTTCTCCAAACATCGTAACTTACCCATAGACGGAGCACACTTTACACAATGGGTAAAGCTGTTCTCTGAAACCATCGATGAATTGTTCTATGGTGCACTGGCTGCTACGGCAAAAGTAAAAGCAGAAGCTATCGGCAAAATATTCCTGAGTAAGATCTTGTTTGAAAGAGGGGCATCAATGTCTACGGGATTTGATCTTTAAAGACCTGCGCATAAATCGCATGTACTTATTCCGGTACACAAACATCAAATAAACAGTGGCCAGGATAGTAACAACGGCCATAATATAAAACACCATCGCGAAATTCTCCGACTGGTTATTATACCATTTTGCCGAGAAGAAAGCCCCCAGCCCAATACCGGCCTCCAAAGCTATATACATACTTCCCAACGCTCTGCCCCTGTGTTCCGGCAATCCAAGATCAATGGTCCAGGCCGTAACAGCCGGAGAGTTGATCCCTAATGCCACCCCATACACCAAAGCCCCTGCCAGCAAACCAACAGGAGAAGTAGCAAAACCGATCATCAACATGGAGATGGCCATTAAAGTAGCAGATATTTTCAGCATGGGAACGCGGCCAAACTTATCAGAAGCTTTACCCGCCAGTAAGCGGATACCAATAGAACTAGCCGTGAAGAAAGTAAAGAACATCCCCTTGTTCTGTAATCCAAGATGAGAACTGAAATCAGGAATGATGGTGAGCAAAGCGCCGTAGCTGAAATAAGTTAAGAAGGTGATCACCATCGGCGCCAATACCAGCGGTTCAATGATCTCCCCTTTGGATACTTTCAATAAAGCCGGGCGGAAGCTTTGCCTGTTATGCAGCGTTTCCTTCATGCCGATAAGGATCACTACAGAAAGTAAGGCAAACACTGCAGAGAGCTGGAACATGGTCATAATGCCCCAGGCATTGGCAACAGAGCCTCCAATGGAAGGGCCGAGAGAAAGTCCGATGGTACTGAACAAACCAACCACCCCCATCGCTTCCCCTCTCCTGGTAAAAGGAACCATGTCCGCCACATAAGCAGAAGTGCCGGTGGGTTTGAATCCTGTAGAGAAACCATGGAAGAAACGTAGCAGCAGGAATGCCGCAACAGAACTCACCAGCGGATACAAAAGACTGCAGACCACACAGACCACAGAACCAAACACCATTACAGGAATACGCCCGATGGTATCTGTTAGTTTACCCGAAAACGGACGGCTCAAACCGGCCATGAGGGTAAAAAGACCAATAATATATCCTTTGTAATCTGCGCCACCGAGACTGGTGAGGTAAGCGGGTAATTCCGGGATCATCATGTTGAAGCTGGCCGAAAACAACAGGTTGCTCATGCAAAGCAACCAAAACTGCACAGTATAAATCTTCCCGGACGACTGATCCATGCTGCAAAGGTAGGATGCTGCCACAAAATAATCCGGCGCAAAACGGATTATTTTCAGCAAAATGTTAGAATCTAACAGACATCATTAGAAATTAACTCCCCTGAAACACACTCCAATCCTTCCAGACCGGCTCATATCCTTGCCTGCGGATCATGGCTGCAATTTCATCCGGCGCTCTCTCATCACTGATCTCAAACTGTTCTAGTGACTGCGCATCCACTGCATAACCGCCGGGATTTGTTTTAGAACCCGCACTCATAGTAGTGATCCCCAACTGCACCAGATGATCCCGGAACTTTTCAGACTCACGGGTAGAAAGGCTCAGATCAATATCCTCATTAAAAAGCCTGTAAGCACAGATCAGCTGCACCAGCTCCCGGTCCTTCATTTCTACTTTGGGTGTGAGGCCACCAGAGAATGGCCGCAGCCGCGGAAAGGAAATACTGTATTTCGTTTGCCAGTAAGTACGTTGCAAATAATCGAGGTGTAAGGCAGTGAAGAAACTATCCGTTCGCCAGTCTTCCAGCCCGATCAATACCCCGAGCCCAATTTTATGTATCCCCGCAGCCCCAAGCCTGTCAGGTGTTTCCAGCCGGTAAGAGAATTTTGATTTCTTTCCTTTGGGATGATGTTTACGGTAATCCTCTTCATGATAAGTTTCCTGGTAAACGAGTACCGTATGTAAGCCTAAAGGAATTAATGCAGCATAATCTTCCGTTTCCATGGGCTGTACTTCCATGGAGATCTGTGCAAAGTGTTGGCGGATCAGGGGGAATACTTTTTTGAAGTAATCCATGCCCACGGTCTGATTAGCTTCGCCGGTTACGAGTAATACATGTTCATAACCCATCCGCCGGATGGCTAAGATCTCTTCCAGGATCTCTGTGCCGCTGAGGGTTTTTCGCCGGATAGGATTATCATAGCTGAACCCGCAGTAAGTACAGATGTTCTGACATTCATTGGAAAGATACAGCGGCACATACAGCTGAATGGTTTTACCAAATCGCTGCTGTGTAAGCTGCTGGCTGATAGCAGCCATTTGTTCAAGATAAGGAATGGCAGCAGGGGAGATGAGCGCCATAAAATCATCCAGGCTGCGGTGTTTGTTACGCAGCGCCGCTTCCACATCCAATGCGGTTTTAGCATAGATGCGCTGCTTCACATCATCCCATTGATACTGCCTGAAAATATTTTCGAAGGACATAAGATTAGTTTTTATTCATCCAAAAACGACAACAACGGACTACTTGCATTTGCATGCCCGCTATGGTTAACACTCCCCAATCCAGCTTCATAAGCTTCCCTTCCTGCAATCACCGCCATCCTGAATGCATCTGCCATTTTCACCGGATTCCTGGACACTGCAATCGCCGTATTCACCAACACAGCCGCTGCCCCCAATTCCATGGCCTGCGCTGCATGGGAAGGCGCACCAATTCCTGCATCCACGATCACGGGCACATTGCTCTGTGCAATAATTATTTCCAGGAAATCTATTGTACGTAATCCTTTGTTACTGCCAATGGGGGACCCCAAAGGCATCACTGCAGCAGCGCCTACTTCTTCCAGCCGCTTACAGATAACAGGGTCTGCATGTATATAAGGCAAGACTACAAACCCCAGCCTTACGAGTGCTGCTGTAGCTTCCAGGGTTTCAACAGGATCAGGCAAAAGATATTTAGGGTCTGGATGTATCTCCAGTTTGATCCAGTTCGTTTCCAAAGCCTCGCGTGCCAGTTGTGCTGCATACACTGCTTCTTTAGCATTACGAACACCGGAAGTGTTAGGCAGTAAATGAATATGCGGATACCGCAAGTGTCCCAGCATATCATCCTGCAAAGCATTGGCCGTGTCAATCCGTTTCAGTGCAACGGTCACCAGTTGCGAACCGGAAGCCAGCAGCGCTTTCTCCATTTGCACACCAGAACCGAATTTGCCCGTGCCCGTAAAAAGACGGCTGTCAAAAGTTCTGCCTGCTATGATCAGTGGTTCCATATTGCATTGATTTTTTGCACCATCTCTTTTTTATCGATGGCATTTGTAATAAGACCAGATACAGCTACACCGTAAACTCCTGCTTCCTTAAGGGCAGGAATATCTTCTAATAAAATCCCCCCGATGGCCATCACAGGAACCTTACTCCCAACGGAGGCCATCAGCTGCTGATACCCTTCCAAACCCAGTATGGGACTGAGGTTTTCTTTGGTCGTGGTGAACCGGAAAGGCCCCACACCCACATAATCCACACCATCATTAATATGCGCGAGCACATCATCCAATGTATTAGCAGTACCACCCACCCAACTTTGATCACCCACAATATTGCGCGCTTCTTTCACCGGCACATCGAGTTTGCCCACATGAACACCGTAAGCATTCACCAGTGCTGCGATAGAGGGGTTGTCATTAATAGAAAGTTTTGCACCGAATTCATCGCAGATAGCTTTTGCATCAATCGCCAGTTGTAAATGAACATTATGCAATGCATCATCAGCAGTTTGTTTGCCAGCATTGCCATTCACATCCTTCACCCGCAACTGTATCCACTTGCAACCAGCCTCGCAGGCGGCACGGATATTTTCCAGATGAGGCGCTTGAGAAATATATAAAAGACGTTCCATGTTATAATATTTAAAAAAAACAAAAACCCACTTTAGCCCCGTAGGGATTAAAGTGTATGATGACCAAGTAATCCTTCGCTACTCTGTAAGTAACGCAACGTGTAATCCTTTCCTGCCTGGCAGGCTTCCGTTAAACTTAATCCCTTTGCCAGCGATGAAGTAATAGCAGCAGACAAAACACAACCAGACCCATGTTTGGGAGGAACCGAATCAGTAACCGGCGCAAAATCAACATGAGCACCTGCAGCATACAAAGTATCCCACCCCGGCTTATCCGCTCTGTGCCCACCTTTCAGAAGTATCGCACATTTGGAAGACATCTTCCGCGCAGCACTTTCCCCGCAAGGCAAACCACTCATCGCAATCGCCTCTTCATAATTAGGTGTGAGCAAAAGAATGTGATCCAGCACCATTTCCCATTGCGAAAAAATGGCCGTATGAAACACATACCCCGCAGAAGCCTTCAGCACAGGATCTAAAATGAACTGGATACCCGGCCGCGCATTCCTCAATGCAGGTAATACTTCCAGCAAAACGCTGGGATGCGAAACCACTCCCACCTTGCAGAATGAAACCGGAAATTTCTCCAGCAGTGGCAAAGCCTGCGCAAGGATCTTTTCTGCTGGTATCCATTCCACTCCGAGGAATTCATCATCAGTCTGTGCAGTTAAAGCAGTACAAACCCCCAGCCCATTAAGCCGGTGCGCTTCAAAAGTTTTAATGTCTGCGAGCAAACCGGCTCCTCCTGTGGGATCAAGACCGGCAAGACTCATCACGTACGGTTCCATGCAGCGTATATTGATTGATAAGTAGGTACTGCATTAAATGGATCTTTCCAGATAGCGCCTAATAACACAGCGCCGCAAAATCCCATGGCTTTTAAACCACCAACGTTTTTTTGTTGGATGCCACCAATGGCCAATGTGTTGGGCGGGATGTTCTTCATTTCCTGCAAACGCCCCAGGTGACCGGGTTTGGAGATGCTATTGAATACAGGCCCAAGGATCAGATGGTCCCACATATCACCCGGAGGCAATACATGATCTACATTCCGCACCTCTACAAAAACAGCATGTTGTGCTGCGGGTTTGAAAGTCAAAGTCTGCCCTGTATGAATAGAGGTACTCATCTTAAAATCACCCGGCACAGCAGAAGAACGCAAGGCCTCACTCATGTGCAATCCTCTCAATCTGTATTTTTCAACTAATTCCCGCTGCCCTGCTATCATGATCCGGGAATAGAACAACGGATCAATTCCTTCCAGCAACCGTTCATATTGCAAAGCAGAAAACCCCGGCTTACGAAGCAACAGTACATTCAGCCCAGCGTACAGCAGGGAATTGATGTGCGAAATTTCTCCTGCTATGGCTTCGGGAGATGTGGCCACCCATATCATGAATAGATCTCTCCGCCTTGTTTAACAAATGTTTCCGCTTGTGCTTCCATACCGGCAGCAAGCGCAGCTTCTTCTTGCAAACCCTGTGCGGCAGCAAATTCTCTTACCTCCTGTGTGATCTTCATTGAGCAGAAATGTGGTCCGCACATAGAACAGAAATGCGCCACTTTAGCGCCGTCTGCCGGTAAAGTTTCATCATGATAACTGCGCGCTGTATCAGGATCTAAAGAGAGATTGAACTGATCTTCCCAACGGAATTCAAACCGCGCTTTGCTTAATGCATTATCTCTGTGTTGCGCGCCAGGATGCCCTTTGGCAAGGTCTGCCGCATGCGCTGCGAGTTTATAAGTGATCACCCCTGTTTTTACATCTTCGCGGTTAGGGAGGCCAAGATGTTCTTTAGGCGTTACATAACAAAGCATGGCCGTACCAAACCATCCGATCATGGCAGCGCCGATAGCAGAAGTGATATGATCATAACCGGGAGCAATGTCTGTAGTTAAAGGCCCGAGGGTATAGAAAGGGGCTTCATGGCATTCTTTCAATTGTTTGTCCATGTTCTCTTTGATGAGATGCATGGGCACATGTCCCGGCCCTTCTATCATTACCTGTACATCATGGCGCCAGGCTATTTTAGTGAGCTCACCAAGTGTTTCCAGTTCTGCGAACTGCGCAGCATCATTGGCATCTGCAATAGAACCAGGCCGTAAACCATCTCCGAGAGAGAAGGAAACATCATAAGCTTTCATGATCTCGCAGATCTCTTCAAAATGAGTGTAGAGGAAATTCTCTTTATGATGTGCAAGGCACCATTTAGCCATGATGGAACCACCACGGGATACAATACCCGTAATACGTTTGGCGGTTAAAGGAATATAACGCAGCAATACACCGGCGTGAATAGTAAAGTAATCCACTCCCTGTTCTGCCTGCTCAATTAAGGTATCGCGGAAAAGTTCCCAGGTAAGCGCTTCCGCTTTGCCGTTCACTTTTTCCAAAGCCTGGTAAATAGGCACCGTACCAACCGGCACCGGGCAATTGCGAATGATCCATTCCCGTGTTTCATGAATATTCTTACCGGTACTAAGGTCCATGATCGTATCTGCTCCCCATCTGCAGGCCCACACGGCCTTTTCCACTTCTTCCTCAATGCTGGAAGTAACCGCGGAATTCCCGATGTTGGCATTGATCTTCACCAGGAAATTCCTGCCAATGATCATCGGCTCACTTTCCGGATGATTGATGTTGGAAGGAATAATAGCACGCCCTTCCGCAATTTCCTTCCGTACAAATTCCGGTGTAATAGGTGCCATGCCGGCCCCAAAATTGTTTCCTTTATGCTGATGTCCAAACAATTCCTGAGAACGCTGATTCTCCCGGATAGCAATGTATTCCATCTCCGGAGTAATGATCCCCTTGCGCGCATAATGCAGCTGCGAAACATTCTGCCCTGGTTTAGCACGCAAAGGCAATTGCAAATGTTCAAACCGAAGATGTTCCAGTAAAGGAGAACGCAACCGCTCGCGACCATATTCAGAAGTGAAATCGTCTAACAGAGAAACATCTCCCCGGCCGGTGATCCAATCACGGCGCAGCTTTGAGAGACCGAGACGAACATCAATGTCAATGGCATCGTCAGTATAAGGCCCACTGGTATCATACACCGTAACCGGTGCATTTTGTTCCGCATTCCGGGAACCATGCAACCGTGTATCCGATAACGTTATCTCCCGCATACTCACGGAAATATCATGCAAAGTACCCGGTACGTATATTTTCTTTGATCCGGCAAACGAGCCGCGGCTAATAGTTTTCATGGTAAACAGATTAAAAATGTAAAAGAATGACGCATACGCGCACAGAAGCACTACCGCTCAAGTGTGCGACGCAACGATGCTGAATAGCAGTAAAATGCTGATTACATAAAAAAATTACCCGCCCTGTGTGGCCTGGATGATGGTTACGTTATCAGACGGACTTAATAATTTGGAGGGCCAGTCCGGCTTTGGGACGACTTCCTGGTTGATGGCAACTGCAATGCCTTTGAGCGATGAGAGTTGAATAAACTGTAAGAGCGCAGTAACGGAAGTGTCCGGCTGCACCGCATAAAGTTTATTGTTTACAAGCACTTCCATGTTGAAAGAGTTTAGGTGAAACAATAAACTTTAAGGATGTGTGGATGAGAAAGGTTCAGTATACTTTTTCCTACGTCAGTGTGAACTGCATCAGGTACTGAGGGTATCATCTCAGTTTCGGTTTTTTGACCGAAACACCCCTAAAGTGAACACAAATCTAGTTAAATTTATAAAACAAGGAGAACAAATAATTCAGTTAAATTGCAAGTATGAATTACCGTGCTATAATACCTTTTTCTTTATTGTTGATATCGGCCTGCCAGTCTCCCGTTTCTAAAACAGGAACAGCAGATAGTGTAACCGTTCCCGATACCATTACAGAATTGCAGGTAATAGCAACAGACACGCCGAAAGTAGCGGTAATAGATAGTATGATCATAGACTCCACTGCCATCTTCGGCAAATGGACGCAACCTGTTCAGGGAATAGACAGTATTTTCCAGGGATTCCAGCTAAAGAAGAATGGCACGGCCAGCTCCATTAATATGGAAACACTGAAATACGATAAATGGAAGCTTTTAAAGGATACGCTGCTGCTGTGGAGTCATTCAGAGGGAGTTGCAAACAGAACGGCAACAATAGATACCCTGCTGATAAGAACGCTGAATGATACCGTGTTGGTGGCCTGGCCGATAACTGCAGCTACTGGTTATCTGGAAACATTCAAACGCCCGCGTAAAGGGAAATAATTAGGACAATCAAGTTCCTCCGTCCGGATACAGGAGTTTTTCTTTCTATCGGGTACGGTTTAATGACCGACCCAGAAAGAGGAACTTGTTCAGCGTGATAACGCTATATACTATAAGTTATATGTTTGCCATACGCCAATAGCGGTTGCCACGATTGATAAGAACAATCCAGCCACTGCCATTTGCAGATCGTCAATGTTCTTACGGGCTATTACGATGGTCACTAAGCTGGCAACAACGGCAGCAGCGCCAAGGTAAATAGATACTTCAGATGATTTGCTGATGAATGCAAAACCAGCGGCTAATACGCCAATAAAGATAGAGGCAAAACCTGCCACCTTAGGCAGACTCGTAGGGTGATGTTGGTGCATTGTAATTCAGATTATGTATAGTGAACAAATAAAAAACTACTGTTGTAAACTCGTCTGCTGCTTCACTTCCGGCACTTCTTCCCACGGTGTTTTTAATAAAGGCCCGATCTGCTGATAACGGGCATCCTGATATTCATCCAGTCCATACCGTATACTGGTGGTATCTTTCACCGTTACAAAAGTGCCAAACAGGCGATCCCAGATGGAAAAGATGTTAGCATAGTTCGAATCAGTTTCAGGCTGAAGGCGGCTATGGTGCACTTTATGCATATCCGGCGAAACGATGATCCAGCTCAAACCCTTATCCAGCCAATGCGGCAAATAAATGTTGGCATGATTGAACTGGCTCATAAAAGCCGATATCGTTTGATATAACATCACCATCCAGATGGGAACCCCCGCTACCACAATGGCCACAAATAAAGCCACTACCCTGAATATACTCTCTATGGGATGATGCCGCAATGCAGTAGTAGCATCAATCGCCGTATCTGTATGATGGATCTTATGGAAGTGCCACATCCATGCGATCTTATGTTGTATTAAATGTACCAGGTAAGCCCCGATAAAGTCCAGCAGCAGCAAAGCCAATACAGCATGCAGCCAAACCGGTAAATGTAACAGATATAAAACACCAAACTTCTCCGCACTTGTCCATTCAGACGCTTTCACGATCAGGAAAGCAAACCCCAGATTTACTACTGCCGTAGTAAGTGTAAAAAAGAGATTCGTACCTGCATGTTTATATTTATTACTACTAAATCGCAACCTTGGGATAACCCCTTCGATCAACCATAATATTACCAGACCAGCTACCAAAATAGCCGTACGATAGTACGAGGGTATATGTTCGAAAAAGTCGATCATTAAATAAGAAATTACGTGGGTTATTTCAGAGGAGAGGGTTAGGTATCAGTTACGTTTCTGAAGAAAAATTACGACATTTTGCCCAATTGTAGCGGGTTTCGCGGGAAATTTTCTTATTATAAAAACAAGCTATTCATTGATAGATTCGTTTATATAACAAGAAATTGTTAACTATTGAGGGGTTTTGGGCAATTTGCACATGCCTGTAAAAAAGAAATAATATATAAGTTTGCTTAATGGGTACAAAAAAGCCCGGCAGGAATACTACCGGGCTTTTTAACTTATTTGAGAGAATTAGTTATTCAATAATAAAGGCATCACCAGCATCAGCAGATCCTCTTCTGCACCCTTTTCTACCGGGCGAAGGATACCTGCTTTAGTAGGAGCGCTCAGATCGATCGTGATCTCTTCACCTTCTGCTGCATTCAGCATTTCAATGAGGAACTTGGCGTTGAAAGCGATCTGCATATCCTCACCGCTGTACTGGCAACTCATGCGCTCATTACCTTCAAAGGAGAAATCCACATCCTGGGCAGACAGCTGTAATTCACTGCCGGAGATGTTGAGGGCCACCTGGTTAGTGCTCTTGTTGGCGAAAACGCTCACACGTTTCAGACCATTCTGGAAATCGCTTTTCACCAAAGTAAGGCGGTAAGGATTTTCCTTTGGTATCACCACTTTATAATCAGGGAAACGTGCATCGATCAGGCGGCAGATCATTTGTGCGTTCTCATGGGAAACGAAGAAGTGATTGCTGCTGTAAGACACCTTGATCTCTGTATCATTATCAGGAATAGCTGCTTTCAGGAGGTTCAAAGGTTTCTTTGGAACGATGAAAGTATCTGCCTGAGGGCATTTTACGTCTGAGCGGATGTATTTTACAAGACGGTGTGCGTCTGTAGCTACGAAAGTGATGTTATCAGGATGCAGTTCAAAGAACACACCCGTCATTTGCGGACGCAGATCATCATTGCTTACTGCGAACAGTGTTTTATTAATAGCAGTGATCAGCGCAGAGGCAGTCATCGTGAAATTGGTAGCATCTTCAGCAGCAGGTTCTTTCGGGAAATTCTCCGGATTTTCACCCATCACTTTATACTTACCATTGTCTGATGTGATCTCAACAGCAAATGAATTAAGATCAATGTTGAAGGTCAACGGCTGATCAGGCAGGTTCTTCAAAGAATCCAGCAGGATCTTTGCAGGAATGCAGATACGGCCGGTTTCTTTGGCTTCTACCTCCAGCTTTACCTTCATAACGGTTTCCAGGTCGGTAGCCACTACGGTGAGCTCGTTCTTGTCTATCAGGAAAAGGAAATCTTCCAGGATAGGCAAAACCGTGTTGGAGTTGATCACACCGCTGATCTGTTGCAATTGTTTCAATAAGGTAGAAGAAGAAACGATAAACTTCATAAGGTTACTTAATAATTGTTGCAAATGTAAGGCAAACAAAGATAGAAAGTTTTGCCAATCCTCCTCGCCCGCTTTTCCCCCATTTACATGCATTATGCGGAAGTGTAATGTTTGTAAAAAACGACGGATTTGCGTCGTTTATTGAACGAATCGCAAGAATGGAGCCGCTGTATTGAAAATATAGAAAACACTTCGCCCATCCTTTAAAATTATCTATAAATCGGTTAGTTTTGCGGGCGCAAAAATCATCATTCATTTTTAAATTAAAAACTGGGGTTATGAAACTGTCTCATTTAGCCGAAACGCTGATAGGTTCCGAAATTATCAAACTAGCAGGGGAGATCAAGGAAAAGCAGGCTAAGGGCGAAAAGATCTACAACTTCACCATCGGTGACTTCGACCCCAAGGTGTTTCCTATTCCCATTGAATTTGAGAATGAGATCGCCCAGGCGTACAGAGATAAATACACAAACTATCCTCCGGCAGATGGTATCGCAGAATTGCGCAAAGCTGTTGGTGATTTCATCGCAGAGCGCGAAGGCCTCAGCTATGATCCTAACAGCGAGATCGTGATCTCCTGTGGTGGCCGTCCCATCATCTATGCTACTTACCGTACTATCGTAGACCGTGGTGAGAAAGTGATCTATGCTACTCCATCCTGGAACAATAATCACTACACCCACTTCCTGGAAGGGGAACACGTAGTGCTGGAAGCTAAAGCTGAAAATGATTTCATGCCCACTGCTGCAGAACTGAAACCTTTGCTGAAAGGCGCTACCCTCCTGGCACTCTGCTCTCCGCAGAACCCAACCGGTACCACCTTCGGAAAAAAGCAACTGGAAGATATCTGCGACATGGTGCTGGAAGAAAATAAGAGCCGCGCTGAGGGAGCAAAACCCCTCTACGTGCTGTTCGATCAAATGTACTGGGTACTCACTTTTGGAGATACAGAACATTTCAACCCCGTAACCCTCCGTCCTGAAATGAAGAACTATACCGTCTTCATAGATGGTATGAGTAAAGCTTTCGCCGGAACAGGTGTTAGAGTAGGTTGGGCATTAGGACCAAAACATGTAATGACCAAAATGAAAGCCATCCTTTCTCACGTTGGTGCATGGAGCCCTATGGCTGAACAGAAAGCCGCCGCCAAATACCTCGTGCAAAAAGATGCTGTAAATACCTACCTCGCCCATTTCAAAGGAGAAGTAGAAGAAAGGCTGGTTAAAATCTACGAAGGTTTCGACGCCCTGAAAAAAGCAGGTCATAAAGTAGATGCCATCGCTCCGCAAGCAGCGATCTACCTAACCATCAAACTGGACCTCGTAGGAAAAACAACTGCAGACGGTAAAGTTCTGGCTGACCAGGCTGCCGTAACCACTTACTTCCTCGACGAAGCTAAACTGGCGGTAGTTCCTTTTTACGCTTTCGGTTCTGCGAAAGATTCCCCTTGGTACCGCCTCAGCGTAGGTACCTGCGTGAAAGAAGAGATCCCGGCTATGCTGGCTGCGCTGAAAGCTGCATTGGAGAAATTGAAATAAGAGAGCTTATATATAATAAGAAAGGCGTGCCGGTATTCCGGGGCGCCTTTTTCTTTTGCGCCCTGGCGGCATAGAGAGGGGTGTTTTTATTTAATGAGGGAGTTCTTTTAAAAAAAGCGCCTACCTATTAAAAAAAGGCGCATCCCCCAAAAGAGAAAAAACTCCGCCCTTTCCTGCGCGGCAAACTCCCAGCCCCTCTTTTGCGCCCTGCCGGCAGTGAGGGGTGTTTTTTATTTAAGGAGGTCTCTCCAAGCCCCATCTTCCTATATCCCTATATCACTGAAAGCCCATTCCTATAACACTCCTATAGCATTCCTATATCGTTTCGATATACCTATGCTATAAGAACGATATAGGAATGCTATAGGAGCGATATAGGAGATAACCGAGATAATAGGGAGAAAACACTTAGAATACCCTCAAATCGATATTAGTGACGTTTTTACACATATTATTTTTAAACCTGCATATAATGTTGGTTTTTTGATCGTTTGTACACAAATAGTATTAACTATACTCATTATCAACACATTACAAAAAACTGCTTCTCAAAAAGTTAAAAATCCGTTAAATGGACAACCGAACTTACTAAATCTAAGAATCTACAGTAACTTTGACTTTATAACTAAAAAAGTCAGAAAGTTAATGCAAACAGAAACCAGAGACGAAATGCGCGAGCGGATCATAGAAGCGGCTCTGAAAAGGTTCACTCATTACAGTGCGTCCAAAACCACCATGAATGAAATAGCCGATGACCTGCATTGCTCCAAGGCATCTTTATATTATTACTTCCCGGACAAGAACGCCCTGCACCTCAGCGTACTCGAAAAAGCAGGAGAAGCCTATTTCGTGGAACTGGAAACAGCCGCCGCCGGAAAAAGCTCCGCTTACGAAGCCCTCATGGAAATGATCTCCATCCGCCATGCCTTCGGAAAACGCTTCTGCCGCCTGGAACTTTTCAAAGTATTAAGGGATAAACAGATCCTCAATTCAGCGGACATCTTCAAATATGCCCGTGAAAGAGAAACTCAAATTGTGGCCAACATTATCAGAAAAGGAGTAGAGAACGGAGAATTGATAACAGCGGAACCTGAGAAAGTGGCCACCCTCTACATACAATCCATGATCGGCCTCCGCTTCTCCATGTCGCACAACGGCATGAGCGACGATATTTCCGATGAAGAGTTTGAAACTGTGCGCGGATGGCAGACCATGCTGGCCGATATTTTCATTAAAGGACTTAAAAAATAAACATGCGGGAAAGGATCTTAGATACTGCACTTCGCCTGTTCCGGACCTTCGGCATCAAAAGCATCACCATGCAGGACATTGCCCGCGACTGCGGCATCTCCAAAAAAACGGTGTATGAATACTTTGCCGATAAACAGGAATTAGTGGATGAAGTGACCACCTTCATGATCTCCGCCCATGGCCACAACCTGGAAGTATGCAGCGCCAATGGCAAAGACGCTATTGATGAACTCGTATCCTCCCTCCGGTTCACAGAAACATTTGCCAAAAGCATCAACCCTGTACTCCTGTTTGAACTGGAAAAATACCATCCCTCCGCCTGGAAAACCATCGCGGATTTCAGAAATGAACAAGTAACTAAAATCATCAGCGATAACCTGGATCGTGGTATCAGAGAAGGATTGTATCGCAGCAATATCAATATTCACATCATGAGCCATATGCGCCTCATGCAACTGAATGCTGCTTTCAACCCGGTTGATTATCCCGCTACCGAATTTGATCTGCACGAAGTGATGTACCAGGTGACCGAACATTATATAAGAGGCATTGCCACCCCTGAGGGGAACCGGCGCTTAGATCAATACCTGACTATAAAAGAACTTTCGCCACAATAGATAGCATAACAACTCATGAAAAAATGGATCGTATCCTTACTGTTCTTATCAACAGCAGGGGCTTTTAACGCTAACGCACAATCAGAAACGAAGCAGCTGTCACTGCAGGAATGCCTGAAGTACGCTCTGGCCAATAACCAGAAACTCGCTATCAGCAGGCTGGAAGAGAATATCGGAAAATTGAAAACGGACGAGATCCGCGCCCAGGCTTTACCACAGGTAAATGCCACCGGTAACCTCACAGATAACATCAAGAAACAGGTAATGGTACTGCCCGGAGAACTAGCCGGCGGCGCTCCCGGAACAGTGAAAGTCCTGGAAGTAGGAACCACCTGGAACACCTCCATTTCCGGAGACCTCACCCAGCAGATCTACAACCAGAGCGTATTCACCGGTCTCAAAGCAGCAAAGTCAGGCGAAGAATATTATCGCCTCCAAACTGCTCAAACCACCGAGAACGTGATCTTCGATGTAACCCAGCTTTATTACCAGCTATTGGTGAAGAAAGAAAAAATGGGTGTGCTGCAAACCAATATCGATAAGCTCACTAAACTGGTAGAAACTACCAAGAGCCAATTCGATAACGGCCTCGCAAAAAAGATAGACCTGGATCGTATCAAAGTGAACCTGGTGAATTACCAGACACAAAAGAGCCAGCTGGAAAATCAATTGAAAGTAGATGAGAACAGGCTGAAACAAAAAATGGGCATGCCCGTAGAAACCAGTGTTTCCCTGCCCTCCCTTGCCCTCAGCGACATTGAACGCAAAGCAGCAGCCACCGCAGATTTTGGCACTTTTGATTTTAGCAACAGAACTGAAACAAAGATCCTGAAGAAAACAGAACAACTGCAACAGTTCCAGAAAAAGGCTTACCTGGCAGAATACTATCCCAGCCTGGCTTTCAAAGGAAACTATTCTTATAACGGTTTAAGTAACAAATTCGACATCTACAAAGGAGGCAATTCAACTGCAAACTGGTATGGTATGGCCTCTATCGGTCTTACGTTGAAGATCCCCATCTTTGATGGTTTTGCCCGCCGCTCCAGAGTGAGCCAGGCAAATGTTACACTGCAAAAGATCGGTCAGCAGCTGGAAGAAAATAAACTGAACCTCAACACCGCATTCGAAAACGCCCGTCTGTTATTGCTCAATAACCTGAGTACGATTAAAACGCAGAAGGAAAACGTTTCCCTCGCCGATGAGGTATACAGTTCCACACAAAATAATTACAACCAGGGCCTCGCCAGTTTAACAGATCTGCTCAATGCAGAAACGTCTCTGGCTGAAGCACAAAACAGCTACAACGAAGCACTGCTCCAATATAAACTCGCAGAGCTTGATCTGATCAAATCCAACGGTAACCTGCCATCACTTTTAAACTAATGCAAGCCATGAAGAAAGTTTTAATCTACGGCGTTCTAACGATAGCGGCCATCGCGGCCATCATGTGGAAGCTCACTGCTAATAAGAAAGCAAACGCTGCCAAAACAGAATTTGTAAAACAAAGTAATACCGGTGATGTACCTGTGATCACAGAAAAGGTGGCCCGTGTGGAGTTTGATCAGAATTTTTTAGCGAACGGCAACTTTGAGCCTGTACGCGAACTCACTTTTATGAGTGATGTAGCTGGCCGGATCACCCAATTGATGGTAGACGAAGGAAGTTATGTGCAGCAAGGCCAGATAATAGCCCGCATCGACAATGAATTGTTAGGAACTGATCTGCAATCTGCGAAAGTGAACCTGGAGCAATTGAAAGTAGATAAAGAAAGATACGAAAGCGCCTACAAAACAGGCGGCGTTACCCAAAAGCAAATGGACGACACCCGCCTGCAATATGAACTGGCGCAAAGTAAATATGATGCCGCATCCCGCAAGATCCGCGACACCTATGTGAAAGCACCGATCAACGGAACCATCAATGCGAAATACGTTGAACAGGGAGCCTACCTGGCCCTCGGCACTAAAATGTTCGACATTGTAGATGTGTCCCGCCTCAAACTGAAAGTAACGGTTCCGGAATTACAGGTGATCCATCTCCAACTCGGTGATAAAGTAGAAGTAACCAGCAATGTATTCCCCGAAGTGAAATACAGCGGCAAGATCACTTTCATCGCAGCAAAAGGAGACAATACCTTAAGTTATCCGGTAGAAATGGAAGTATCTAATGTAAGTGGTAAAACCCTCAGAGCAGGCATGTACGGTACCGCCAATTTTGCCATGCCTAAGCAGGACCCTGCTATCCTCGTTGCCCGCACATCCTTTGTGGGTGGGGTTAACAGCAACCAGGTATATGTAATGGATGGCAACACGGCGAAGATCCGCAAAGTAATAGCCGGCCGCATCTATGGTGATAAAGTAGAAATACGGGAAGGACTGAACGAAGGAGAAACTGTGATCACCGGTGGTCAGATCAATCTGACAGAAGGATCCAAAGTGACGGTACAGGCTAAGTAGGATTTTACAAACTAATTCAACATGAAGATCACAGAAATTTCGATAAAGAGGCCTACGGTGGTAGTGGTGCTATTCACCATTCTCACTCTGCTGGGGTTCCTCAGCTACAAGTCACTGAACTATGAGCTGTTGCCCAAGTTCTCCTCACCGATTGTAACTATCGCTACAATATATCCGGGTGCTTCACCGCAAGAGGTGGAAAGTACCATCACGAAGAAGATTGAAGACGCAGTAGCGTCTATGGAGAAGATCAAGAAACTGACCTCCAAATCCTCCGAAAGCTTATCGGTTGTTACAGTAGAATTGAATAACGATGCAAATGTGGACATCGCCTTACAGGATGCCCAACGGAAGGTAAATGCCATCCTGGCGGACCTCCCCGGCGATGCAAAACCACCATCCCTCAATAAATTTTCCCTGGACGACTTACCGATCATGACCTTATCGGCCACCGCTAAAATGGACGACCGTTTGTTCTTTGACCTGATCGATAAAAAGATCCAGCCGCAATTATCCCGCCTGCCGGGAGTTGCACAGATCACTATCATTGGTGGTCAGGAAAGAGAGATCAAGATCAACATCGATCCTGCAAAACTGGAAGCTTACAAGCTCTCTATTTTACAGGTTCGCCAGGCTGTAACCAACGCCAACTTGGACTTCCCAACCGGTAAGGTAAAAACAGTAGAACAACAGATCCTCGTACGTCTCGCCGGTAAATATAAAGATGTGAACCAACTGCGCAACCTGGTATTAACTACCACCGCCACTGGTACACAAGTGAGATTAGGAGATGTAGCGGATGTACAGGATACACAAAAAGATGCAGAGCGTATTGCAAGGGTAGATGGGCAAAGTGCGATTGCCATGCAGGTACAGAAGCAAACAGATGCGAATGCGGTAACAGTAAGTGAGGCGGTACAGAAAGCGATCAAAGCCATTGAAAAGGAGTACGGAGCCAATGAATTAAAAGTAAAGATCGCCAACGATGCTTCCGTGTTCACACTGGAATCTGCGGACTCCGTGATCCATGACCTCATCATTGCCATCCTGCTGGTAGCAGCCGTGATGATGTTGTTCCTGCACAGTTTGCGGAACGCCATCTTCGTGATGATCTCTATCCCGGCTTCACTGATCGCCACTTTCATTGGTATGAAGCTGATGGGCTTTTCACTCAACCTGATGAGCCTCTTAGGACTTTCACTCGTGGTGGGTATCCTTGTGGATGATGCAATTGTGGTGCTCGAGAATATATATCGTCACATGGAAATGGGCAAGAACAAAGTACGTGCAGCGTTTGATGGTGTGAAGGAGATCGGTTTCACCGTTACTTCCATCACACTGGTAATTGTGGTAGTGTTCTTACCCATCTCCCTGACGAATGAACTGGTAAGTAAGATCGTGCGGGAATTCTGTGTGGTGGTGATGATCTCTACTATGTTGAGTTTGCTCGCATCCTTTACCATCGTGCCTTTGCTGGCTTCCCGTTTCGGTAAGTTAGTACACCTCACCGGTAAAAATCCTTTTGAGAAATTCATCCTGTGGTTTGAAAGACAACTGGAGAAATTCACTGCCTGGATGACCGGTTTGCTGAAATGGGCCCTTGCACATAAAACAATCACCATCGTTGCTTCTCTCGCTTTATTGATCGCATCTTTCCAGTTAGTAGGAAGAGGATACATTGGTGGAGAGTTCATTCCAAACGGAGACCGTGGCCAGTTCATCGTGATGCTGGAAATGCCGAAAGATGCATCACTGGAACAAACCAACCGGGCTACCCGTAAAGTAGAACAGATCCTGGATAGGAAAAAAGAAGTTACCTCCCTGATCACCACAGTAGGCCAGACTTCTGAAGATGGCTTCGGTGCATCACAAGCCACGGCTTACAAAGCAGAGGTAACCGTAATGCTCGTTGCACAGGACCTGCGCGAAGCATCAGACATCTTTGGTTCCAAAGTAAAGAAAGAACTGAAAGAACAATTGCCCGGTGTGAAAGTGAAAACCACCCCTGTGAGTATCTTAGGAACTGCACAACGTGCGCCCATAGATCTGATCGTGATGGGTACTGATCTGGACAGTGTGATGAGCTTTGCCAAAATAGCCATGGCAGAACTGAAAGGCATAGAAGGTTCCAGTGAAGTGAAACTCTCTGTAGAAGAAGGAAACCCTGAGATCAATGTGCAGGTGGATCGTGATAAAATGTCTGCTCTTGGTTTATCGCTGGAAACAGTGGGCGGAACCATGCAAACAGCTTTCAGTGGTACTGCAGATGATTCCAAAGTGAAGTTCCGCCAGGGAGAATATGAATACGATATCAATATCCGGTTCGATGATTTTAACCGTAAGAATTTACAGGATGTAGCTACGATAGACTTTGTGAACAACAAAGGAGAGTTGGTGAAACTCTCACAATTTGCCACCATCACAGAAGGTTCCGGCCCCAGCCGTTTGGAACGCAGAGATAAGAACACATCTGTATCTGTGCAATCCCAGGTAATGGGTCGCCCTTCTGGTACAGTGACGCAAGAGTTCACCACTAAACTGGCCAAACTGCAAAAGCCTGCCGGCGTATCTTATATATTCGGCGGTGATGCAGAAAACCAGGGAGACTCATTCTCTACCATGGGTATTGCATTGCTCATCTCCATCATCATGGTTTACCTCATCATGGTGGCCTTGTATGATAACTATATTTATCCGCTGGTGGTGATGTTCTCCATTCCGTTGTCTATCATCGGCGCCTTGCTGGCACTGGCTTTAACGAACAACACCCTCAACATCTTTACCATCCTGGGTTTGATCATGCTCATTGGATTGGTGGCCAAGAACGCCATCATCCTGGTGGACTTTACCAACCAGATGAAAGAAGAAGGACAAAGTACTTATGATGCATTGATCCATGCAAACCATGCGCGTCTCCGCCCCATCCTGATGACCACGATTGCGATGGTAATAGGTATGTTGCCGATTGCATTGGCAACAGGTGGTGTGGCTTCTACAAAGAATGGTCTGGCATGGGTAATTGTGGGAGGATTGATCAGTTCGATGTTCCTGACATTGATCGTGGTACCGGTGATCTACATGGTGGTAGATAAGATCATGGCGAAGTTTGGTATGAACCGGATCTCCAAAAAACGTTACATCCGTCAGAGGATGGTAGCGCCAACAAGAAAAGAATTGCAATTGGAAGAAGTGGAAACTGCTTCTATGATGAATTGACGATAAGATTTTTGTTACAAACAGTGTAACAGTTGTAGGTTTAACTAAATAAGGGCCGGGATAATCTTATCCCGGCCGTTTATTTTTTAACCTTTAATGATCTTATCCATAGAAGCTGTGATCCCTTTGATGAGGGAAGAGCTGAAGCCCTGGTGCTCCATCTCATTCAAACCTGCAATCGTGCAGCCTTTAGGAGTAGTTACTTTATCGATCTCTTCTTCCGGATGGCGTTTTTCCTTGATCAGCAATTCCGCCGCACCCTTCACCGTTTGGGCAACGATCAGGTTAGCTGTACGGGCATCAAATCCAATTTCAATCCCTCCCTGTATGCTGGCCCTGATAAAACGCAGTGCATAAGCAATACCACAGGCACCTAATACAGTGGCGGCGTCCATCAGTTTCTCGTCGATATTCACAGAAACCCCTAACTGGTCAAACATCTCTTTCACATATTGGTTCTGTTCTTCTGTGGCATTACGACCACAAATGCAGGTGATGGATTCCTGAATGGCGATAGCAGTATTGGGCATAGCGCGGAAAATAGGCAGGCCGGGAAGTGTGATCTTTTCAAGATCGTCCAGGAACACACCCGTTACCACACTGATGAGGATCTGTTTTTTAGCGTCGAAGGAAGCGCGTAGTTCACTCAGCACTTCTTTTACGTTGTACGGTTTAAGGGCCACTACTACCACATCCGCCTCGCTGATGGCTTTGGCGTTATCTGATTCTATATGTACCCCCTGCTCTTTCAGGTCCTTGAGGGTAGAAGTGTTACGCTTGGTAACTGTAATATCTGCAGCTTTGGAAAAACCGCTCTTCAGGAGGCCCTTGGCTATTGCGGACCCTAAGTTGCCTCCGCCAATAATGGCTATCTTTTTACCGGACATAGTCTATCAATTTGGAAGGGTAAGTTATGACAAAAGGGCCAACAGTGCAAGGCAAGCCCTGAAAGTCAATGGCCGCGCTGATTAGCGCGGCCATTGGAAATATTTTTCTTCAATTAACGTGGGAACTTGTATAGTTATCAGGGCAAAGTAACATGGCTCCAGTTCTCGCCACTCTTAATACGATACAGCTGCATTTCGCTGATATCAAACTGTTCAGCGATCTGCTTCATGGTCTTTTTGCCGGGCTTCACCAGCAGGCGTTTAATACTTTTCACTTTGGTCACATTCAGCTTCAGTCCCTTTTGACGGTTACGCTGCATTTCTTTGTAAGCTATCTTGGCGGGACTTTTTTGTTGGTGGGCTTCCATTTCTTCTTTAGTGGCCCAGCGGAGGTTGGAGATCTTGTTGTTCTTTTTGTCGAAATCGAGGTGGATGACAAACTTCTTTTTGGGACTTTCTTTCTTTGCAAACAGACGGGCAACTTCGCGGTGCAGATAGAGTGACTGATAAGTGTCTGCCGGTTTAATGTTGAGTACGGTGTATCCTTCAACGGTAGAGCCATTCAGCAACTTTCCATCATCCATGCTTTCCCGGTAACTGATCACTCTACCCATGTTGGACACTGCGTATCTTTTGCGCAGGGCAGATTTGTTTTTAATCTGCAAGTCCTTCCAGACTTCGTTTTTTAGATTTTTGATCGTGGCCATTGTGAAGAGGTTTTTTGTGATTCAATTTGGGATTGATTTAATCAGGGAAACCACACGCTAATTCCATATTTGGATGAATTGGTACGTCCATTGGTTCGTTCACTGGGGGCATTGTCCTCTCAAATATATGATCTTTATACTGTAATGCTACAGCATCCAATACTTCTTCTATGGTTGACGCTGTATTGCAAGTTACTAATTGTGCACGGAATTCTTTGATATGGGGTAAGCCTTTTAAGTAATTGGTATAATGCCGGCGCATTTCCAGTACACCCACCACATCTCCCTTCCAGCTGATGGAATGACGGAGGTGTTGCTTGCAGACCTTTACCCTTTCCGCCACAGTAGGCGGCGGCAGATGAGTACCCGTTTGCAGGTAATGTTTGATCTCATTAAAGATCCAGGGATAACCAATGGCCGCACGGCCTATCATTACCCCATCCACGCCAAACCGTTCCCTGGCGGCCTTTGCCTGTTCCGGTGTACAGATATCACCGTTCCCGAAAATGGGTATTTTAATCCTCGGGTTGTTCTTTACTTTACCAATGAGGGTCCAGTCTGCACTACCCTTATACATTTGTGTACGGGTGCGGCCATGAATGGTAAGGGCTTTAATACCAACGTCCTGAAGGCGTTCCGCCACCTCTTCAATGTTCCGGGAATCATCATCCCAGCCCAGGCGAGTTTTAACAGTAACGGGTAACCGGGTGGCCTTTACCACGGCTTCTGTAAGCCTTATCATCTTGGGAATATCTTTCAGGATACCGGCACCGGCTCCTTTACAGGTTACTTTCTTTACAGGGCAGCCAAAGTTAATGTCCAGCAGGTCCGGATTAGCCACCTCTACGATCTGGGCGGCCATGGCCATGGGCTCTTCATCACCACCAAAGATCTGAATGCCTACCGGGCGTTCGTAATCAAAGATGTCTAATTTCTGCCGGCTTTTAATAGCGTCACGGATAAGCCCCTCCGAAGAAATGAACTCCGAATACATGAGGTCTGCCCCATTAATTTTACACACCGCACGAAATGGGGGATCGCTCACATCTTCCATGGGCGCCAGTAATAACGGGAATTCACCCAATTCAATATCTCCTATTTTCACCATATAATTCGGATTCATATGTTGCCACTTTTTATTTTAACGCGTGAGTGGCAAACAGACTGTAAATTTACGCAAAAATACTACAGCGATAATTTATGGGCTACCTAAGGCAATATTCCCCCTTCATGCAACTGGCCACTATTTTTGGCATCTGGATTGGTTTTGTGCTGATCACCCAATTTGGCATGGTCGCTTTCTTCCCTGCTATCAGTGGCGGCTACACGATGGATCAATACAAAGACCCGGCAGTTTGGAACAACCCGGGTTTCCTGTATGCCATGAAGCTCTTCCAGGTGATCTATTCCGTTGTTGCCTTCCTGGTGCCAGGTTTGCTCTTTGCTTACCTCACACATCCGGAACCAGCCACCTATCTGGGTTTAAAGCAAAAGCCCCGCTTTTTCCAGCTACTGCTGGCCCTGCTGATAATGTTTTGCTCCCTGCCCCTGGTAGGAGCCATGAGTGAATGGAATGGTACCTGGCCCATATCCCAGAGCCTGCGGGACCTGGAAGAAAGCCTCGCAGAACAAACAAAACGTCTGCTGTACATGCCGGATATCGGCTCAATGTTATTAAACTTGTTCATGCTGGCCCTGTTACCCGCTGTAGCAGAAGAAGTCCTGTTTAGAGGGGTGGTACAAAGGATCCTCACGCCAATGGTAAAGAATGGCTGGCTGGCTGCTATCATCACAGGAGTGCTCTTCAGCGCCATCCATTTCCAGTTCCTTGGATTTATGCCACGATTTTTGCTGGGTTTCCTCATGGGGGCCATTTACTTTGTAACAGGCAATCTCTGGTTATCCATCGCCGGGCACTTTTTGAACAACGGGCTGCAAGTTGTGTTAGTGTATCTGTACCAGATAAAGCTGATCAGTTACGATGCCACCAAAGATGAACATGTACCCCTGTATTTTGTTTTCGTCAGTTTGGGGGTAACAGGCATCCTGTTATGGCAACTGCGCCAGCGCGCAAAATTAGCCGGACAAACATTCGAGCTACCGCCAGAACCGGATGACGAAGAAGAAAAAGAAGATAACGAGTCAATATTTAAAGATTGAAATATGGAAAAAGATTGGGTAAAAGTATTTAGCAGTAACATTTCCTTTGAATCAGAGATCGTAAAAGGAATGCTGCTCGAAAATGAGATAGAAGCCGTAGTGGTGAACCGCCAGGATTCATCTTTTGTACAAATGTTACCGGGCATGGATGAAGTGTACGTGCACAATTCCAACGAAGCAAAAGCAAAAGAACTGATTGCCACAAGCCAGGAAGGGAAGATGGAAAACAATCTGTAGATTTACGCCCGATCCAACTTTGTAGAAAAGCATGAAGACCTTTATCACGCGTACCATTACTGCTTTGTTTTTTGTGGCAATCATGCTGGGAGGCATATTGCAGAACGAGTACACGTTTTTCCTGTTATTTTTCCTGATCAACTTCTTTGCCTTAAAAGAATATTTTAAACTGGTAAGGCTGATTGATCCGGAATACAATGAAGTTTCGCCCTGGCACAAATACGGTGTGCTGGTGGCCGGCTCTGCAATGATGATGGCCTTTACCAGCAAACATTTTGCTTATGGGGATCTGTCCATAGGGGAAATTGGCTGGGTAACGGCTTTCATTTTTATACTGGTGCTTCCATTGGGAGAGATCCTGATGAGCAAGAACTTCACCCTGAAATTTATCGGCTATTCCTTGCTGGGCCTGATGTATGTAACCGTGCCATTAGGTCTGCTGGTGGATCTGCGCTTAAGCCATGTGCCAGAATTTTATACGGGCGAAGGCAATCCTTATGGTTATCTCATCCCCTTATTACTGATCATTTTTATCTGGATCAATGATACCATGGCCTATATTGTAGGCTCCCTCATTGGCCGCACGCCTTTTTTCCCTTCCATTTCACCAAAGAAAACCATTGAAGGTTCCGTGGGTGGAATGATCCTGGCTATCGTAGCCGCAGGGATCTATGGATATTTCTGGGGAGATAAATGGCTGCACTGGCCCCACTGGATAGGTTTAGCGACTATCGCCGCTATCTTTGGCTCTGCTGGAGACCTCCTGGAATCACGTCTTAAAAGGATGGCCGGGGTAAAAGATTCCGGAAAGATAATGCCTGGCCACGGAGGCTTCCTGGATCGCTTCGATTCCTTGCTGGTGGCTGCTCCTTTTGCATGGATCTATGTGCAGGTGTTTGTTCTTTAGATAGAATGTATTTTCTTCATACCTTCGTACCGCTGAAAAACCGGCAAAGATTTAAACTCGAAAACAAGAACAATGACTATTCACCGCGAGGGAACTGCTACCATTACCCTAACCTTTGTGTTACTGGCACTGCTTAACGGCGCTTTATTTTACTGGTTCCCTGCCTCTCCCGTTCTTTGCTGGACGGTTTCTGGTATCTCCCTGGTCTTATTCCTTTTCATCATCTCCTTCTTCCGTATCCCCAACAGGGTATTGAATCAGGATGAACAACTGGTGATTGCACCAGCGGATGGAAGAGTAGTAGTGATAGAAGAAACCGTTGAAACAGAATACTTTAAAGACAAAAGATTACAGGTTTCCATTTTCATGAGCCCGGCTAATGTGCATGTGAACAGGAATCCTATCAGCGGAGAAGTGAAGCTGAGTCAATACCATGCTGGTAAATACCTGGTGGCCTGGCATCCGAAATCTTCCACAGAAAATGAAAGGCATACCGTTGTTATCGGCAACGGCCGTAATGAAATATTGGTCCGCCAGATTGCAGGAGCCCTTGCCCGGAGGATTGTAAACTATCTGAAAGCAGGCATGCAGGTAAAACAAAACGAGGAAATGGGATTCATCAAATTCGGTTCCCGTGTTGATATTTACCTCCCAATAGGCACCAAGGTAGATGTAGCATTACAACAAAACGTAAAAGGCGGCCAAACCGTGATAGCACGACTGGGTTAATTTTACTATCTTCCCATACATTAAAAGACCTGAGCCATGAAGAAATTATTTTTCGCACTCGCAGCCGTAACCTTATTAACCGCACCCGTGGTTGCACAGGAAAAGCAAACAGTAAAGAAGAAAGCAGCGGCTTGCGAACAAACAGCAAAAGGTAAATCCTGCTGCATGCCCTCTAAAGCAGCAGCCATGAAAACAGCCAGCGTTGCTAAGAAAGCAAAGCCCGCTGTGAAGGGATAATAAGATTGTAACTCAGTAAAAATATAAACACCCCTTGCACGAATGTGTAAGGGGTGTTTTTTTATTTTAATAAGAATGCAAAAGGGCTGTTTTTTTAATATAAAATATAAATAAAAAGAAAAAACCCTCCGCCCTTTGCTGCGCGGCAAACACTCTACAAGATCTCCTTCAACTCCCTCAAACTCTTAATCGTATAAGTCGGCTTGACTCCATCCACTACTTCATTCGGCGCAAAATACACCTGGTCCATTCCCACTTGCTGTGCGCCAAGAATGTCTACATCTAAAGTATCCCCAATCATAATACTATCGGAATGCGTAGTCGCTGCGAGGTTCACTGCAAAATCATAGATCTCCCGATGTGGCTTCAAACTCCCACAGGTTTCGGAAGTAATGATATGCGTAAAGTAATGCTGTATACCGGAATGATGCATCTTCAACCGCTGGGTTTCTTCAAACCCATTCGTGATCATATGAATGGGGTATTTTTTTTCCTGCAGATAATCCAACACCTCTATAGCATGCGGAAATAACGCAGTTTTGGTGGGTAAAACTTCAAGGAATCGAACGCCCATGGCAGCACTCAACTTATCATCCCCTATCTTGAAATCAAGAAAAGTTAAAGAGAAACGTTTGGTCCGCAACTCCTGCCGGGTGATGATCCCTTTCCGGAAACGGTCCCACAATCTATCGTTGATCACGGAATAAGAAGCATAAAATGTTTCAAAAGAAGGGATGCCCCTTTGTTCCAGTGCATGTTCAATATAAAGTTCCTGTAACGTAGCTATACAATTGGCTTCGAAATCCCACAAAGTGTGGTCCAGATCGAAGAAGATATGTTTATATTTCATAAAAATGGGTGCGTTGGCAATGTTCTTCTGCCACAAATTTACGATTTCCCCTGCACACCTGTTTGGTGTAACCTTTCATTAGCTTATTTTAGAGGTATGTATGCAATAATTACCGGGGCCAGTAAAGGAATTGGCAGGGCAGTAGCCATCAAACTGGCCGCAGAAGGATTTGATATCGCTATTTGTGCACGTAATGCAGAAGCATTGAAGGAAGCACAAACAGCAGTCACAGCACAAAGGGGAAATGTAAAGGTACTGGCAGAAAAGGTAGATTTGGGGGATAAAGCACAGGTACTGGCTTTCGGCCAAAAAGTACGTGCATTTTTCGGAGAAGCCCCGGCCATATTGGTGAACAACGCCGGTATTTTTGTTCCCGGCGCCGTACATGAAGAAGAAGACGGCCACCTTGAAAAGATGATGGCCGTAAACCTGTACAGCGCCTATCATCTTACCCGGGACGTTCTGCCCGGAATGAAACAGGCCAGGAAAGGCCACATCTTTAATCTTTGCTCTACTGCCAGCCATAAAGCTTATCCCAATGGCGGATCATACAGCATCACGAAGTTTGCGCTCCTGGGTTTCTCTCAGAACCTCCGGGAAGAAATGAAACCCCATAACGTGAAGGTCACTTCTATCAGTCCGGGCCCAACTTTAACAGCATCCTGGCAAGGTTTCGACGGACCAGCCGGCCGTTTGATGGAACCGGAGGACGTTGCTTCCATGATCTGGGCTGCGTATAACCTTAGCCAGCAGGCAGTTGTAGAGGATATTCTCATGCGCCCCATGCTCGGGGATATTGAGTGAAATCCTTGCTAGTGGCTTGTCTTACAAGATTTTTTAACTAACTTTTAACGCGTCATCGGAAAAGGCCCCGTAAGCATTGGTTAAATTTGTTTTCAGGATGAAGTTCAATATCAATTTGAGGAAGTATTTTTTAACGCTGCTCGTGATATGTGCAGCGGTACTTACAACTGTCGCACAATCATTCCGTTTCACAACGGCTGTGAATACCAACACCATTGGTATGGACGAAACGGTACACGTTCAGTTCATGCTGGAGAATCCCGTTAATCTCAGCCAGTTCACACCACCACAGTTTAATGGATTCCTTGTAGTGCAAGGCCCTCAGCAAATGCAGGGGAGTTCTTATGTGAATGGAAGGAGTACAGAATATTTTGCCTTCAGTTATATCCTGCAGCCTCAAAGAACAGGTACCTTCACCATCCCCGGCGCAACAGCAAGAGTAGATGGGAAACTGGTGAAAAGTAATCCGGTGAACATTGAAGTAGTGAAAGGAGGACAGGGTGCACAACTTCCCCCGCAGGCGCAGCAACCGCAACAATATCAGCGAAGAGCTTTCCCCGATAACAGGCTGGATAATCAACCCGGCATTTTAAGGAAAGGAGAAGATGTAAAAGAAAAGCTGCGCAAGAATCTTTTTGTACGCGTAGATGTAGATAAGACGACCGTTTACGAAGGAGAACAATTAACTGCTACTTACAAATTATACACCCGCCTCCCGACTAATTCCAGTGTTACCAAGGTGCCGGCATTCAAAGGGTTCTCTGCAAGAGATATTGAACTGCCCAATCCTCCGCAGGCAACAGAGGAGATCGTGAATGGGGAACGTTATAAAGTATTCACCATCCGCAAAACATTATTATTCCCCCTGCAATCCGGCCAGCTGGAACTGGACCCTGCTGAGGTAGATAACCAGGTACATCTCGTAACAGTGGAAAGCGCGAAAAGAAAAAGAGATGATCCTTTTAAGGATGCATTCGGCGGAAGTCCTTTTGACGATCCGTTCTTTGATGATCCTTTCGGCAATCCGCAGTATGAAGTAGTACCGTATAAAATTCAAAGCCCTGTTGTAAAGATCAACGTGAAACCGTTACCAACAGAAGGACGCCCTGCCAGCTTTAATGGCGCTGTAGGGCATTTTTCCATGACGGCCACAGCAGATAAAAAAGACCTGAGCACAGATGATGCCCTCACCCTGAAAGTGACCATCGCCGGCCAGGGAAACGTAAACCTGCTGAATCCGCCGCCGTTAAATATCCCCACCGCTTTCGAGAAATATGATCCTACGCTGTCTGACAATATCGATAAGAACAGCAACCCGCTGAGTGGTTCACGGATCTTCCAGTATGTATTAATGCCGCAGGAAAAAGGAGAGCATACTTTACCACCTGTAGAGTTCTCTTACTTTGATCCCAGGGCCAATACCTATAAAACATTATTATCTTCCGCTTTCCCTTTGCATATTATTGCAGGCAAGCTGGCGAAGAGAGAAAAAGAAGACTTCGGCAATAAAACAGAACTGGGTAGCATCCGTACTGCCGGTTTGCGCTGGAGTAAACACAGCCCCTTCTTCTTTGGCAAACCTCTTTTCTGGATCCTGTTATTATTACCTTTACTGGGTGTGGCCGGAATGGCCTGGTACCGCAAACGGGAAAACTTCCGCAATAGCAATGTGGCCATGTTAAAACATAAACATGCTAACAAGGTGGCATTGAAAAGACTGGAGCTGGCAGCGCGTTATCTGAAAGAAGGAAAGGACAAAGCGTTCTATGAAGAAACGTCCCGCGCTACCTGGGGTTATCTGAGCCATAAGTTAAAGATCCCCATGGCAGAACTGAGCAAACAGGTGGTGCAGAACAAACTGGGCAACCGGCTGAAAGATACCACGAGCCAACAATTGATAGAACTGATAGACAGATGCGAAACGGCTTTATATGCCCCCGTTAGCAGTAACGAACATCGCCAGGATGCTTACCAGCAGGCTGTGCAGGTGATCAGTTCCGTTGAAGAAGAATTAAAAGGAAAGGCCGGAAAATAATAGAATATGATGCGTTCAATCGTACATCGCCTACATTACCTCTTAGTATGTTTGATCCTGGGTACTGCGTTACAAGCGCAGGCACAGGACCCTGTTCTTTTTACAGAAGCCAACAAACTATACGAACAGAAAAAATATGCAGAAGCCGCTGATAAATACCAGCAGCTCATAGACTCCGGTTACCAGGTGGCTGATCTTTACTACAATGCCGGCAACGCTTATTACAAAAGCAGCCAGACCGGCATGGCGGTATATAGTTTTGAAAAAGCCCTGAACCTTAAACCGGGTGATGAACAGATAGAACTAAACCTGGCACTCGCCAATCAGCAGGTAGGAAATAATATAGAATCATTGCCACTCCTGTTCTTTGAAAAGTGGTGGTTGCAATTGCAGGTGATACATACTTCCGCAGGATGGGCTACCGGCAGCATCGTTCTTTGCTGGATACTGGCAGCACTGGCCATCGCTTATTTTTTCATGCCTGGGATGAGGCGTCCTGTTTTTCGTTGGGGGATGATGGTTGCGGGGATACTGTTCATCGCTTATTTCAGCATGGCCATCTGGATGCAGAACAAAGCCTATAACAGCGGAAGCGCCATCGTGATGAAAACTGTGAAAGTGAAAGCCGCGCCGGATGAAGGAAGTAAAGACCTCTTCGATATAAAGGAAGGAATTAAAATTAAGGTGCTGGACAGTACAAAAGATTTCAGCAAGATCCAGTTATCTGATGGTAAAACAGGCTGGATAGCTGTGCCGGCTATCAGGAATTTATAACCGGGCAATCTGCATTAAACCAGGCCATCAGGAATTTATAACCGTTCTATCCGCATTAAAAAATCCTGTTTCCGGTTCCGCGAAACAGGGATATTCTTTCCATCCGTCATAATGATCTCGCCACCATCCCCTTTAATGTACTTGTGCATATAAGAGAGGTTGATGAGATAACTGTTATGTACGCGGAAGAAACCTTTTTCTTTCAATGCTTCTTCCACTTCTTTCAGCGATCTGCAGATAAGCGTAGGCAATACCTGTTGTGCCAGGAACACTTTCGTGTAACCGCCTGCAGATTCACAATGCGTGATATCTTTTATGGGCATCATCCGCAAACCATCTTCTGTAGGAAGGGCCAGTCTTTCATTTGGCTGCACATGCTGATGCAGGAATTGCAGGAGTGCATCTACTTTAGGCGCGGAATTGGAAGTTTGTGTAAGTGCCTTTTGTACACTTTGCACCAGTTCTTCCTTATCGATCGGTTTTAATAAAAAATCCAGGGCACTATGCCGGATGGCTTTGATGGCGTATTGATCGTAAGCAGTGGTGAAGATCACAGAGAAACCGCGGCGGGTACAGGATTCCAGGAGTTCAAACCCATTCATGCCCGGCATTTCCACATCCAGGAAAACAAGCTGCGGTTGTAGTTTTTCAATCGCTTTTAATCCTTCTTCAGGGCCGTTACAAAGCGCATCGATCGTTACTTCCGGACAATGGCGTGTCAGGAGCATTCGCAGCACTTCGCAGCAATGTTTCTCATCATCTATAATAACGGCGTGCATAGAGGGTAGATACTTTTGGTTGATTATTGTTCACTGTTCGTACTCCTAATTTACTTAAAAATTTGCTCTTCTTGAGGTAAGGATGAAGTAGTGACGTTGGGTAAATGGAAAAGGGTGTAAGTACCGGTCTTATTATGATGGGGGTCGAAGAGGTGACCAGTGCTGATAGCGGCATGTGTATGATAGCGGGCATTCATCCAGTGAAGCCTTTCTGCTGCTACACGGGTACCGGCAGTCTTTTGCTGGTGGCTGTGGAACATACTTTGTTTTGCCACGCCATTATCTTCCAGCCGGATGTAAAGTTCTTCCTCATTCTGCCCGATCTCTATCCTGATCCGGCCTTTATGATCTGGTGTTTTTTGTAAAAGCCGGTACCAGATAGCGTTCTGGATATAAGGTTGCACAATGAAAGGGGGTACCAGCATTTGCAGATCTAAGGAAGGGGCGATGTGTATTTCATACTCAAACTGCCCTTCAAACCGGAGTTGTTCCAGTTGAAGATAGAGTTCCAGTGTTTCCAGTTCTTCTTCCAGCGGTATCCATTCCTTGCTGCTGTTTTCCAGCGTAAAGCGCATGAGGCGGGAAAAGCGGGTAAGATATGCAGAGGCTTGTTCTGTACTGGCAGAGAGAATATAACTGTGAATAGCGTTCAGGCTATTGAAAATGAAATGAGGATCCATCTGCGATTGAAAAGCATGCAGTTCTAAGGACGCGCGGCTTCTTTGTGCTGCGATCCTGGCCTGCATGTTTCTGCGAAGTTTCCTGTCCCGCCACAAGAATAATGCTCCCAATATTCCGATGACTACAAAAAAAATGATCCAGTAGACCGTTTTTCCCGTTAGGGGTTGAACAATGCATGGTGTATATAATATTGTTGATCCGTTAAGGGGGTTACACATACTTTAATTCCTAA
This sequence comes from Chitinophaga sp. SYP-B3965, assembly GCF_009647655.1. Classification (GTDB taxonomy): domain Bacteria; phylum Bacteroidota; class Bacteroidia; order Chitinophagales; family Chitinophagaceae; genus Chitinophaga. The sequence goes on from NZ_WJFD01000002.1 coordinate 431,302, forward strand.
GCCTGCCAAAGATAGCGCTGTTTCCCGCCCTGGAAAAGGGGGATTGAATAGCTGGCAGCAGCAAGCTTACGGATGGCGGAGGAGGGGGGATAGTTGGTGATCAGCCATCTGTGAACTTGTACCCTACTCCGCGAACGGAATGGAAGTACTGGGAATTGCGGCTGTCCTGCTCAAAATACTTGCGGAAATTGAGGATGAAGTTGTCTATGGTACGCGTTGTAGGGTATACATTATAACCCCAAACCACCTGGAGGATCTTTTCGCGGGTCACTACCTCGCCTTTGTTTTCTATGAGCAGTTTCAGCAGCATGGTCTCTTTTTTGGAGAGCTCATGGTGTTTGCCGTCTTTGCCTACACATTCCTGTGCGGCAAAGTCTATCATATTATTGCCGAAGCGGTAGATATTAGGTACACTGTCCTTATCCTGGATCTTTTTGTTCTTCACGATCAGCTTCTCTACACGGAGGAGTAACTCTTCCAGGTTGAAGGGTTTGGTCATGTAGTCGTCCCCGCCTTTTTTCAGTCCCAGCACTCTGTCTGCACTGCTATTCTTGGCGCTGAGGAACAGGATGGGTACTTCATTATTCTGGATGCGGATGTTTTCGCACACAGCAATGCCGTCCATCTCGGGCAGCATGATATCGAGAATGATCAGGTCAAAGTATTCGTTCTTAACGGCCTTCAATGCACTGGTGCCATTGTCCACAGCCGTTACCTCATATCCTTCCAGCTCCAGGTTCAGCTTGAGTGCTTCCTGGAGATTTTCTTCATCTTCTACCAGCAATATTGATGCTTTAGTCGCTTCCTTCATATTGATGCATTGGTGAATGGTGAACGGTAATTGCCTATAAAATTACGCACAACTGGTTAATTTTATACAGATTGTAAGGAATAATCATTCCAGGTGATCTCGAAGCAAGTGCCTTTTGGGGTATGATCCCTCACTGTAATAGTGCCTCCATGCTGTTCTACGATCTTTTTGGTCAGGTATAACCCGAGGCCGGAACCTTTGGATTTACGGGTGTTTTCGTTACCAATGCGGTAGAATTTCAGGAAGATCTTATTCCTTTCCACCATGGGTATACCCTCTCCTTCATCAGCCACCGTAAGCTTTAACGTTTCTTCTTCAATAAAGAGCCGGACGTTAATGTCAGAACCTTTTGGGGCATATTTTACGGCATTCTCTACAAGATTGTTCAGCATCAGCTGCATCATGAACTTATCCGCATTGAGCCATATATAAGGTGCAATATCGGTATTTATGTGATGGCTCACAATGCGGCTTTGTAATTCTTCCAGTCCGCTTTGCAGGAGGCCGGAGAAATCCAGCTGTTCCAGGAAGGGCTGGTACTTCTGATGTTCAAACTGGGAAGCCAGCAGGATGTTATTGCATAACTGGTCCAGCCGGTTAGTTTCCCGGATGGTAGTATCCAGCAGCTTCAGTCTTTTTTCTTCATCCAGTTTATGCTTCCGTAATGTTTCCAGGTTAAGTTTAGCTACTGCGATGGGGCTTTTCAGTTCATGTGTTACCGCCATCATAAAGTTCTGCTGCTGCTGAGAGAGCTTCATTTGTTTCCATACGGCACGGTAAACAAGTGCTGCGCCGGCAAGGATGAGTACCAGGAAAATGATCCCTTCTCCTACAAATTTGAAGGTGCGCATCTGCTGTTCTTTATGAAGGCGCTGCATTTCAGACATGAACTGTGCGGGTTGTGTGAGTTCCTGCACACGATGCGTTAACTCCAGCTGTTCATACTTTGCGATCTGTTTGCTTTGCTGATGCAGCAGCACTCCCCACCATACCAGTTGAAGTACTGTATATGCCAGCACAAAAACATAGATGCCGGTGATCACCTTCCTGCTTTGCAGGCCGGGGGAAGATTTCTTCATGCTTTATTATTTCCGCGGAGCAGCTTTTTCTATGCGCAGGCCCACACTCAGCATTTCCGGCAATGGGTTTTGACGCATGTTCTGCTCAAAAGTAAAACGATATAATCCTGGTTTGGGGAAGATAGCATTTTGCTGAATGGGGATGCGGTGTTCGTAGATATCATCCACACCACTGCCCAGCCATTTACCATACGTATCAGCCAGGGGAAGTTCTATCCTGCGTACAGTGGATGTACTGTCTCCCGGCAACTGTGTACTCACCAGCAACCAGAGGTTGCTATAAGGATAAGCATCCGTATGCCTTGCATTGATGTACATGTTGTAATAAAATGCGGTATCCTCTGGCGCAAGGTCCAGTTCAAAGGACTGTTTATTATCTACTGTCCATTGAGAGCGGGGAATATCCCGGTTCTTTTCAAAGGTTTCCATCCTGGGTGGTTTGCAGGCAGCGGCCAGCAAACATAACAGGAGGCAATTGAATCGCAGTTTCATCTTCAGGGAATCTTTTTATAGGAATTACAGCACGTTCAGTACCTGTTCCTTTGCTTTTTCCAGTTCATCCTTCATCATCACTACCCATTGCTGCATAGCGGAGTCGTTGGCTTTGGAACCAGTTGTATTGATCTCACGGCCTATTTCCTGCAGCACAAATCCCAGCTTTTTACCTTTAGCGGCATCTGCTTCTGCAAGGATGTCTTTAAAGTAGCGGCAGTGATTGGCGAGGCGCGTCAGCTCTTCTGTAATATCCAGTTTTTCTAAATAAAAGATCAGTTCCTGCTCCAGGCGGTTGCCATCTACATTATCCTTTCCTACATATTCCGCCAGTAAACTTTCCAGTCGGGTACGCACGCGGTCTTTCCTTAAAGGGTCCAGTTCACGTACTTTATCAGTATAGAGGATGATGTTATCTATGCGGAGGAGGAGGTCCTTTTCCAGCATATTGCCTTCATCTATGCGGTGTGCATCCATTTCAGCAACAGCTGCGCGGATGATACCTTCTACTTCCCGCCATTCTTCTTTGGCCAGTTGTTCAGAGGCAGGTGTTACTACTTCCGGGAGTTTCATCAGCACATTGAGCATATCTTCCTGGGGAAGGTTAAGATCAGTGGCCATAGCAGAAAGTGCCTGGTGATAGTACCTGGCCAGTTCTGTATTGATCACTACGGGGCGGGTGGCGCCGTTTTGTTTGATGTTGATAGTGGCATCAAGGGTACCACGTTGCAATTCCTGCTGCAAGAGGTTACGGATATCGAACTCGTAGGGTTTTAACAACGGAGACATCTTAAGGTTCACCTCAAATTGTTTCCCATTGAGCGATTTGATTTCCGCTACAATGGTAGTTTCTCCCCTGGTGATCTCCGCTCGGCCAAAGCCGGTCATGGATTTGAGCATATTATCTGTTTATTGTGACAAACCTAGTTAAATTAAGCCATATTTCTGATTGATGCCGGATCATTTGGCTTATTTGAAGAGTGCGCTGTGTAATGCCGGCCGGGATAGTTCGATAAGATCGCCGGGTTGCATACCATCTATGCTCAGCTGTTCAATCCGGTAACGGATAAGCCTCAACGTGGGAAACCCAACAGCAGCGGTCATCTTACGTACCTGCCTGTTCTTTCCTTCTCTTAATATCAAACGGATCCAGGGAGCCGGGATGAGTTTGCGGAAACGAATGGGAGGATTCCTGTCCGGAACAAAAGGGTCCTCCGTAAAGATGGAAGCATCACAACCCCGGGTGCGGTAAGCGTTACCATCTACGTTGATGGTAACGCCTTCCTTTAGCTGCTGAATGGCGGCATTGGTAACTGCGCCGTCCACTTGTACCCAATATTCCCTTTCGTGGGCAAATTGGGGATCTAAAATGCGGTGGTTGAGAGATTTATCATTGGTGAGGATCAGGAGGCCTTCGCTGTCATAGTCCAGCCGGCCAACCGGATAAACGTCTCTGGGGACCTTAAAAAAATCAGATAATACGGCTTTATCACCTTCTTTCCCGAAGCGGGTCAATACCTCATAAGGCTTGTACACGATAAAATAGTGAAGGCTCACAATACTTGTATTGGTTAAGGGCCTGTAAATTAGTAATTTTGGCCCATCCTTGGAGGTTTTATGGGAATGACATGTTAAGCGATCAAACAAAATGCCGGTTCTGCAACAAATATCTAAGCGATATATTTTCCTCTGCCACACCAGAGCACATGGAAGAGATCGCCAATGCCAAACAATGCGCAACTTATAAGAAAGGTCAGGAGATCTTCCAGGAAGGAGCACACCCTTATGGCATTTATTGTATCAACACCGGGAAGGTTAAACTATCCCATTCAGGAGATGAAGGGAGAGAGCAGATCATACGCCTGGCAAAACCAGGTGATCTCATCGGCTATAAAGCACTCATTAGCAATGAACCATACACGGCTACTGCCACCGTGCTGGAAGATAGTGCCGTATGTTTCATACCGCGCGATCTGTTCCTGCATCTCCTGCAAAAGGATAATGCGTTATCATTGAAGATGATGCAGATACTTACCAGCGAGTTGAGAAGAGCGGAAACAAAGATCACGCACCTTTCACAGAAACCGGTAAGGGAACGGCTGGCTGAAACTTTACTTACGCTCAAAGAAACATATGGCCTGGAGGAGGACGATCAAACCATTAACGTTACCCTTTCCCGGGAAGAGATCGCCAACCTCGTAGGTACTGCAACAGAGTCTGCAATCCGCCTCCTCTCTGAGTTTAAGAAGGAGAAGGTGATTGATCTTACCGGTAAAAAGATCCGCATCTTACGCCTTCAGCAACTCATTAAAATGGCTAATCTTCAGGATTGATGTTAATTCGTTAAAATTTTTGCCCGGAAGAAGCCTTCTTTGAAAAGATTTATGTTAAAAAGGGAGGGTGAAGGGTGAAAAAGAGGAGAAATCTGAAAAACCGGCTGACCCTGCTTCCGGCAAAAATCCCTTCAAAACAGATGAGCGCAACAACACACATCTTTCGTTATGATAAAGTATGATCTTCTGAAACGCTTTGCTGCTGCGGGTTGTAGAGGCAATAAAAAAAGTCTGACCGTTGGAACAATCAGACTTTCTTGTTATGTGAATGGGTTAGTAAGTACAGGGAAATAAAATTCCCTACACAATATTAAAAAGAATTTCATCACAAAAGAAAAAAAAGGCAATAAATTTTATTCACACGCAAAAATAAATTGTGGATAACGCCCCCTAACTTTGCCATCACTTTAACGAAGTTTATATGAAGTTTGAGAAACCAATATCGGTAAAAGAAATAGCAACGCTCATAGGAGCGGAGTTAACAGGTAACGATCAGTTGATGGCTACCGGCATTAATGAGATCCATAAAGTGGAGGAAGGAGACATCTCCTTTGTTGACTTTGAGAAGTACTACAATGCCTGCCTTAACTCTGCCGCCACTATTATCATCATCAACAAGAAGGTACCTGTACCGGAAGGTAAGGCACTGCTGGTGATCAATGATCCGTTCAGTGCTTTCGTGAGCCTGGTAAAACGTTATCGTCCTTTTGTTCCGGCAAGCACTCCCATCAGTGATACGGCTGTAGTTGGAAAAGGAACCATCCTTCAACCTAACGTATTCATTGGCCATCATGTACGCATCGGTGAGAACTGTATCATTCACCCTAACGTTACCATCTACGATCATACCATCATCGGGGACAACGTGATCATTCATGCAGGTACTGTTATAGGAGCTGATGCCTTCTACTTCAAGAAACGGGCAGACCGGGAAGTGATGTACGACAAACTGGAAAGTTGCGGAAGGGTGATCATTGAAAGCGATGTGGAGATCGGCGCAAGCTGTACCATCGATAAAGGGGTAAGTGGTGATACTATCATAGGAAGAGGTACCAAGTTTGATAACATGATCCATGTAGGGCATGGTGTAGTGATCGGGAAGAATTGCCTGGTTGCCGCTCAGGTTGGTATCGGTGGAAAGGTACACATTGAAGATAACGTGATCCTATGGGGACAAGTAGGTGTTCAGAAAGACCTTACCATTGGAAAGGGAGCGGTTGTTCTTGGACAGAGTGGTGTAGGGAAAGATCTGGAAGCAGGTAAAACCTATTTTGGTTCGCCAACAGAAGATGCCCGTGAGAAGAAGAAAGAACTCGCCTGGGTAAAACGCATTCCAGAGATCTGGGCAAAGATCAACAGTTAATACTATGCTTAAGATGTACCGACTGCTCATCATGGGCTGCCTTCCATTATTATTCCTTGCCTGCTCAACAGTAAAACGGGTTGCTAAAGCACCCGATCTCTATACCACGGAAAATGAGTTAGCCGTTAAGATCAAAGACGGCTGGTTAAGCGCCAAAACAGTTTCGCTGGGTGGATACAATACTTCTTCCCGTTCAAACGGGGTAGCAGATCATTCTCCTGCCAAACAGATCAAACAGGTGAGCGATGCCTTTTACTTTACCCTGAAAGGCAAGGATGTACAGATACCTGTTCAGCTGCTCAGTACAAATGCCATTACATTTTCCAACCGTACATTACCGCAATATATGAACGGTTTACCGGGTGATGCACCACTATGGTATATTCATGTGGGTGCAACAGCGTTATCGCCTTTAAAGACCTGGGAACTAATTCTAAAACGTAATCTTTCCTTCCTTGAGCTGAACGAAAACAAACCAGTGGGTGTACTTCGTTCAGCTGCTGAGGAGATCAGGGTAACGGTACATAACCGTTTCGGTATCAGGAACAGTTACGAGAAAACCTGTTATGAATTTCAGCTGAAAGGAATTCCGGTTGCTGCAGTTATTGTGGGAGAAACTCCGAAGGCCTGGATCAATGCAAGAGCAGATGCTGATCTTCAGCAAACTTTAGCAGGGGCGATAGCAGCATTGTTGTTTAAGTAGAAGGTTGTTTAAGCTTATGCTGCTTTGCAGCATAAGCGGCCGGCTTTTAAGTTTGAGAAGAATGCTTAGCTGCCTGGAAGGTCTTGGCGGTTATGTTGCAAACCAGCATTCTTTTAGATTATTGCTTACCGGCCAGGAAAGCTTTAGAGATCTCGGTGATCGTTTGTTCCAGGGGTTTATAACAGAAGGAAGGTAAGGCTCCTTTTATCTTATCGCTGTTGTAAAATACTTTCAGCTGTGCCGTACGGGCAGTTTCTTTTGTTAATAAAGGCCGTTTACCCGTGAACAGGCCTTTTACTTTTTCCAGTCTCCATACTAATTCTGCCATCCAGGGTTTGGTGGCAATATGTGGCGGCTTTTTGCCGAGGGCATTCGCCATCGTATTAAATAACTGCCGGTAAGGCCAGTTCTCTGCAGATAAGATAAAACGCTGGCCGGTGATCTTACTGTCCATCAACTGGATCATTATATCTACCACATCCTGTACATCCACAAAACCGTTGATGCCTTCTGTATAATAAGGAAACTCTTTCCAGGCATTCTTCAGTAACATACCGGAGCCATCATGCCAGAAACCGCTGCCTAAAATAATGGAAGGGTTTACGATCACCGCATCCAGTCCTTCCGCGATACCTCTCCATACTTCTATTTCGCTGCTATGTTTGCTGATAGCATAATTGGAATTGTTCTTACTTTCTTCCCAGGGGATATCTTCCGTGATCTCGGGTAACTTCAGTGATCTGCCGATGGCAGCAACGGAACTTACATGTACCAGTTTTTTTACGCCGGCATCGAGGGCAAGGTTCACAACATTAGCGGTGCCTTCTATGTTCACCTTTAACATATGATCCCGCTTATCCGGTTGGAAAGATACGATGGCAGCACAGTGATAAACCTGTTCAATACCCTGCATGGCATCTTCGAGTGCGCCGGTATCCAGTACATCACCTTTCACCCATTCTACCTTGTCTTTAATATCATTGATCTGTTCAGGGATCTGCTGGCGGTATAATGCACGTACCGGTTTGCCGGCCTTAACAAGGGCCCGCAATAAGTAACTGCCTAAAAAACCAGTACCGCCGGTTACCAGGATCATGATCGCGTGTGTGTTAATGAAGGCACAAATGTAATTTAATAGTTGTAAAAACCTTTTCCGGTTTTACGACCCAATTCTCCTTTGGCCACTTTATCTGCCTGCAACTGGCCAGGTTTAAAACGGGGAGCGTGGTTAAACGCTTCGTATAAAGAAGTGGTAACGGCAAAGTTGATATCATTTCCAATAAGGTCCATCAAAGCAAAAGGCCCCATCCTGAAACCTGCTGCTTCCAGCAACTTATCGATCGTTTTCAGGTCTGCTGTTCCGTCTGATGCTACCTGCATCGCTTCCAGGTAATAATGTCTTGCTACGCGGTTTACAATAAAACCCGGCGCATCTTTTACACGTACCGGTGTTTTGCCCAGTTGTTTTGTGAGCGCATACAATACGTCTGCAACAGCAGGATCGGTTGCTTTGCCACTCACTATTTCTACCAGCTGCATGAGATGCGCAGGATTGAAAAAGTGCATGCCGGCTACACGCTCCGGATGAATGATCTCTTTCGCAATATCAGAAACAGATAAAGAAGAAGTGTTGGTGGCAAAAATTGTATCCGGCCGGTTGACAGTTGCCAGTTGATTGAACAGGGCTACTTTAGCCGGGATGTTTTCTACAATGGCTTCTATGATCACATCGGCAATACATAACTGTGCATCATGCACCGTTTGGATACGGGAAAGGATAACAGCAGGTTGTGCAGCATCCAGTTTTCCTTTTTCTACGGCTGTGTGTAAGTTCCGGCTGATCTGTGCGATGGCTTTAGGAAGGGCTTCTTCCCTTGTATCAAACAGGATGGTTTTAAAACCTCCGGCAGCTGCAACCTGGGCAATACCTGCTCCCATGGTCCCTGCTCCGCAAATTGCTATGGTGTTCAGCATTAGTTGGGGGATTAAAAAAAAGTGACAGGCGTTTAACCTGTCACTTCAGTTATATGACTCCCTGGAATTGTTTCAGGAAGCGAAGATCGTTTTCAGAGAATAACCGGAGGTCTTTGATCTGGTACTTCAGCATGGTTAATCTTTCAATACCCATTCCGAATGCAAAGCCGGTGTATTTGGTAGAATCGATACCGCAATTTTCCAGTACCTGCGGATGGACCATGCCACAACCTAATATTTCTACCCAGCCGGTGTGTTTACACACATTACAGCCTTCGCCGCCACAGATCAGGCAGGAAATGTCCATTTCTGCACTGGGCTCGGTGAAAGGGAAATAGGAAGGGCGGAAACGTACTTTAAAGTTCTCCCCGAACATCTCCTGTACAAAGTAATACAAGGTTTGTTTGAGGTCTGCAAAGGATACGTTCTCTGCTATATAGAGTCCTTCTATCTGGTGGAAGAAACAATGCGCACGGGCGCTGATGGTTTCATTACGATACACCCTGCCCGGGCAGATGATCCTGATCGGCAGCTTACCCAATTCCATGGTCCTTACCTGGGCGGAGGAAGTATGGGTACGCAACAGCCAGTCCGGATTGTTCTGTACGTAAAAAGTATCCTGCATATCCCTGGCCGGGTGGTTCTCTGCCAGGTTCAATGCGGTGAAATTATGCCAGTCGTCTTCAATTTCCGGGCCTTCCGCAATGGTGAAACCGAGTCTTTCGAAGATGCGGATAGCTTTGTTCCTTACCAGGCTGATAGGATGGCGGGTACCCAGCCTGTGGGGTTCGCCGGGAAGGGTAAGGTCCAGATCGCCAGCGGCGCCGTTCTCTGCTTCCTTCAAAGCTTGAAATTCCTCGTATTTAGCCTCTGCCAACTGTTTGAAGGCGTTCAGCACCTGGCCGAATTCCTTCTTTTTTTCGTTGGCTACGGACTTCATTTCCCCAAAAATGGCTTTTACGATACCTTTTGTACCCAGGAATTTAATACGGAATTGTTCCAGTTCCTCTGCCGTTTTGGCCTTGAAAGCGGCAATCTCCTGCTTATATGCTTCTATTTGCTGCACTATCTGCTCCATGGCCACAAATATAACGTGGCTGTGGATAAAAATGAGTACTTTTTGGGAGTTTTTGTAGCCATGTCTATCGTCGTCTATATTATTACCGTAGTTATTCTGTCGCTGGTGATTGTTGGGGTATACCGGCAAATGCTGCGCTATAAGCGCCAATTTAAAACAGAAGCCACTCTCAATTATTTTACCACCTCCCTTTTTGGCAAGAACACCGTAGACGATATCCTTTGGGATATTGCCAAGAACTGCATCTCCCGGCTGAACCTGGAAGATTGTGTGATCTACCTGGTGGACGAAGACCGCAATGTACTGATCCAGAAAGCGGCTTACGGACCCAAGAACCCGGATCGTTTTGAGATCCGCGATCCGATAGAAATTCCACTGGGAAGAGGGATTGTGGGGCATGTGGCTTTGTCCGGCAGATCTGAAATGGTGCCGGATACCACTCTCGACACACGATATATCGTGGATGATGAAAGACGGCTTTCAGAACTGGCAGTGCCCATTTACTATGAAAAGAAAGTGATCGGGGTGATCGATACGGAGAATTCTCACAAATACTTCTATACAGCAGAGCACCTGGGCATGATGGAAAAGATCGCGGCCATCTGTTCCTCCAAAATAGGCCGGTCCTTAATAGAAGAAAAAGCCCGCCGGCAGGAACTGGAAGTACAGCTGCTGCATAAACAACTGGCAGAATTCAGACTGGTGACCCTCAAAAGCCAGATGAACCCGCATTTCCTCTTCAACTGCCTGAACGGCATTTATAATTGCATCCTTTCAGAAGAAATAGATAAAGCATCTGATTACCTGAGCAACTTCGCGAAACTGCTCCGCATGGTATTGATGCATTCAGAAAAGAACTTTATTTCCCTGCGGGAGGAAGTAGACCTGCTGCAACATTATCTCAGGATAGAAGCCCTGCGCACCAGTAAACCTTTCGAGTTCAATATCCTGATAGATGAAGGGATCAATCCGGATGAGTACTTCGTGCCGGGTATGCTGATCCAGCCTTTCCTCGAAAACGCGATCTGGCATGGATTGATGAACAAAGAAGGGCAGCGGAAGTTACAAATTCACTGGCGGAGGCTGAAAGAGGAAGTGCTGATGTGTGAGATCCTGGATAACGGGATAGGGCGGGAACAATCATCCCGCCGGCAGGGAAATGGTTTGCGGGGAGAATCACATGCTTCCAAAGGAATGAGCCTTTGCATGGAGCGGGTGGAACTGTATAAAGCATTGTTTAATACTACATTCAATATCCATGTCTTTGATCTGTATGATGAGGAAGGAAAGGCCGAAGGGACAAAGGTGAATATTGCTTTTGAGATTGCGCCGGGGATGGGAGAAAAATCATTTATGGAAATTTAGGAAGGCTGCGTCTTAGTACAAAACCGTTCCTTATGCTAAAAAACACCACCCTCCTGGTTGCCGCATGTTTAGTTGCCGGCAGCCCATTGCTGGCTCAGGAAAAGAAGCTTCCGCCTCCGCCTCCTGTTCATCAGAAAGAAGTGACTGCTAAGCCGCCTGTTGTTGTTAAAGATGATGTCTCTCCTGCCGCCAGGCAAGTTAAGTTTACGCCACCAGTTGTGAAGAAGGATGTTGCTTCTTCTGCGGGGCCAAAGTCGAAAATGGTGAAGTTTACACCGCCTAAGGTTGTGAAAGTTGAAGAGCAGAAAGTGGATGAAGTGAAATTACCGCCACCGCCGCCACCAGCTCCTCCGGTACCCAAGAAAAAATCTTAAGTTCTTAAAGCCTCGTGTTGTTGCATGGGGCTTTTTTTATGCTACGAGCGGGAGTGGGTTTCTTTTTGTAAATAGGATTCTCTTATTCAAGGGTTTATTCGAATACTACTGTCTTATTCCTATAAACAAATACCCGATCGTTCAGCACCAGCCTTAATGCTTTAGCCAACACAGACACCTCGATGTCCTTACCCGCCTTCACCATATCCGCTGCTGTAAAAGAATGATTAACCGGGATCACCTGTTGTGCAATGATGGGCCCTTCATCCAGTTGATCTGTTACAAAATGAGAAGTAGCGCCAATGAGTTTTACCCCTCTTTGAAATGCTTGTTTGTAAGGTTGCGCACCTGCAAAAGCAGGCAGGAAAGAATGATGGATATTGATGATGCGGGCAGGGAATTTCGCTACAAAAGCAGGTGTAAGTATCCGCATGAACTTGGCCAGTACAATGTAATCCGGATCAAGGGCTTCTACATGCTGCAGGATCTTTGATTCAAACTGCTCTTCTTCATGGGAGATGTACACAAAGGGGATACCGAACCTGTTGCAGACATCTTCCAGGGTGGTGTGGTTGCCGATAACAGTGAGAACTTCTGCTCCGAGGGTTTTAAAATAATTGCGGATGAGGATATCCCCCAGGCAATGATATTCCTTCGTGACCAGCAGGATTATTTTTTTTTCCTGTTTCGGGTTGATGGTGATGAGTGCATTTTCAGGGAGTACCTGCCGGATAGCGGTTTCCAGTTGTATGGGGTCCGTTTCATTTTCTGCTTCGATACGCATGAAGAAACGGTTCTCCACTTTGTCTACGTGTTCACGGAGAGAAACAATATTAAGACCAGCTTTAGCCAGTATGCCGGAGATAACAGCCACCAGACCTATCTGGTCTTTGGATTGGATGAGGATGATCATAGTGGGGTGAAAGTATAAAATTTCCCCCGCTATTTCTCTTCAGACAATTTTTTTAATTCGTTTAATGCGGCTGGAAAGGGTTCATCAAAATGATTTCCAAAATCCTCCGGAAGATCCAGCTCTACTGTTAAGGCTGTTTGGCCATTCACTGTTTTGAGGGTATAGTTCTCTTCTGAGCCAGACCATTTTTTCACTTCCGGACTGTCCAGATCCTCTACCCCATCTTTAATGTACCCCAGGTGTTTGATGGACATGTATTCATTTGGAATATTATCATTGATCACCGATACCATTCCCTGGTTTTTATCGTCTATGAACTTCGCTTTGCTGCCTTTTTTCCAGTCTGTTTCAACGTTGGAGCCAGGGGCGAAAGGGGCTGTCCATACAGGGTAACTTTCTTTGCCCCAGAGTTGCTCCCATACTATTTCACGTGGAGCATCGATTGTAACGGAGAAGGTTTTCTTTATCATGATCTTGAGGGTTTAATTTATATAACAAAGATGGGGCCTTTTTGCGTGAGGGAGCGGGGTGAAACGTGACAAATAAGGGGTTATTTCGGGACAGAAATAACCCCATGTATAAGGCTGTTTAAGGAAGTTTCCCGACTTCAATTTCTTCTACCCATTTCACATGCCGCGGCCCTGTGGGTTTATCATTACTACAGATCATCACAAATTGCCCATCTTCTTTAATCGGCGCACCATTCACTTCAAAGACGAGGAATACATTGTCTCCGGTGGGATTATTGTAGATCTCATTCCATGAATACATCGTTGTATAACCATCGCTGGCCTTCACGGAGATGTAGTATTTCCCTCTCTCTTTATGCATGGGCATTTTGATCTTTGCACTATCCAGGATATGCTTCAGGCTTACGCCTTTATAGGTACGGAAGGTTTTCTTTATGTCTCCTGTGGAGCCGGTAATATTGAGGTCTTTGCGGGTCTCGGGCTTTAGATGACTAATGTTGGAAAGGTTTATCACGAAAGAATGTTCAACCAATCCTTTAACTGCTACTTTGTTGGTCGTAGTATCAGTTACGGCCATGGTGGTTAAGAGGGCGAGTATTGTAAGCATAAAAAGTATTTAAAGATTGAAAAGTAATTTTGTAAAGAAGTTCCTTCCTTGTTCCGGATATCCTTCTACCAGCATGTATTCTTTATCGAAGATGTTGTTCACACCGGCACTGAATTTAAGGTATTTATTAATGATAAAGCTGCCACCGCCATTCAGTAAAAAGAAGCCTGGCGCTTTAGTACCATAACTGGTGCTGTAGCGGAATGAATTATAAGATCCATCTACATTCAGCTCCAGGCGTTTGATAGCATATCCAATAATACCGGTGAGTTTATGTTCCGGTACATCCGTAAAGTGCAGGGCTTTATTATCCAGGTTTTTGCGGGTGATATAGGAATAGTTAACCCCGGCATTTAATCCCGTTGTTATCTGGTAATTGAAGGAAGCTTCCCCGCCATAAAATTCTGCACGTCCTTTATTCTGCATCTGAGACTGCCAGCGGGAAGCAGCCGTATCGAACTTCACATTATTTACCATTTGAATCACGTCGTTGATGCGGCTATAAAATACAGCTGCCTGGATCCGTAAACGTGCAATAGAAACATCGTTGTACTTTAACTCATAGTGAGTGGCCTGCTCAGCTTTGAGGTCTGGATTTGGAATAGCGGTTCCCAAACGATAGGAATACCTGTCCTTGATCGTTGCAAACCGGGTCATTCGTCCAAAAGAGGCTTCAAGGAAACGGGAGCTTGTTGGCTGGTATGATAAGGAAGCCTGTACATTCACCGCATTGTTTTTATTAGCAGGAAACTGGCTGATTACTTTAGTTGTGCTGTTATACTCTTCTGCACCATCACTTTCCCTTGCATTAAAACTAACGCCGGCAGTTGCACGCCATTTTTCTGAAAACTGGTGTTCATCTGTGAGGCCGGCGGAGTAAGTATTGTCCGACGTTTTCCTGACAGGTTCTCCTGCATTATTTTCCCGATGGATGTCTTTCTTATAATGTAATGCTGCTTTTATACTGTTGGCTGAACTTAGCGCCCGGCCATATTCTGCATTGGCACCGACGCTATAATCATCATAAAAACTGGTGAATGCATACGGCTTGGTTTGTGTTGTATATTTCGCATCATCATAACTCTCCAGGCGGTTGCGGAACTGATCATAGAAAGCCCGCACTTTGAGATAGCTGCTGCTATCCAGTTTTGTATTCGATAAGAAGTAAAGGCTTTGCTTGTCCCAGTAAGGCCATTTCCAGAAACGGGGGCTTTTGAATTGGGAATTGAGGGTATCTTTTCCTGCGTAAACAGGCGTTCCTTTTTCGCCATGCTGATTCACATATCCAATGGCATATTCGCTGTTGGCATTGGGTGTATAGGCTAGTTTGACATTCACTTTGGCATCTGAATTATAGGAATTCTCCCGCTTGCTGTCGTTTGGCAACTTGAAATAATCCCGCTGAAACTTAGACACTCCGGCCTGTACATAAAACTTCTTCCATCTGCTGCCAATATTTAATGCACCATCATAACCTCCGGAAAGCCATCCGAGATTTCCCTGTACTTCCAGTTTGCGCGTGGGCTGTTTGGAAACGAGGTTAATAGCGCCGCCCATTGTATTGGGTCCATAAAGAACAGAGGCATTGCCTTTGCTGACAGTGATCTTGGAAAGATCATAAGTAGTGAAGCGGGCGAGATCTACATATCCATCGTAAGGAACGTAAACAGGAATGCCATCAATGAAAACTGGCACCTGCCGCAGATCAAAGCCGCGCAGGTAAACCACCGATTCATTCCTCGGGCCTATATTTCCCAATGTAATACCAGGTAATAAGTTGAGTGCGCTGGCAACGTTGAGGCGTTGCAGTTGGGTCATCGTTTTCTGGCCGATAACAGAAGAAGAATCCTGTCGTTGGGAAGTGATCACAACTTCTCCTAAATTGACCTGTGCATAGCTAAAGGAGGAAATAAGGGAAAAGATAAACAGAAGCGGGGCGCGTGTTTTCATTATGCTTTTTTTTGAATAACGGCATAAATATAGACGTTTGTAAAATAAATAATATCGAAATTTTTGGAGTTTGGAGGTGCTTTTTGGCGAATTGTATTATTTAAATCATATTTTTTGAGCTGGAAAGGTCAAAAATGAAGTTGTTCGCTGTAAGAATCGAGGAATTTCTGGAAAGCGGTATTAAACGATTTGAACGCTTCAATTGCCCTTAATCCTGCTTCAGTCAATTGCGTTTGCCCACCACCTTTACCACCAACATTCATCAACACAAGCGGATCTTCTGTTTGTTCGTTCATTTGTTTAACGAACTCCCAGGCCTGCCGGTAGGACATTTTCATGGCCTGCGCAGCCTGGCGGATGGAACCCAGTTCATGTATCTTTTCAAGCAGCTCTACTCTTCCGTAACCGAGGAAAGCGCCTTCTTTTCCATCGATCCAGATCCTTCCGTTTGCTTTGAAGTTTTTGGTTTTTACCATGGTATAAAAGTATAGATTTTTGGGTGAATCCGCCATGGTAGCTTCATCCTTGCTTAATCCATGCTTCATATTGCAGCTGGGAGTGGGTTTAAGCTAGTTTAAAGCAAGGATGAAGCAAGGAAAGCAAAAGAATAAGAGATAAAGAAATGAGAATCAGTTTAGTATCAACAAAAAACGTCAAAAGCGTCAAAACGCGTCATTCGTTTTTGGAGGCCACAGAAATGAATCTACTTTTGATTTATTGATCGCCGCAATAGGGGCAGTGCTTAAGTGAAACGGGAGGAGCACCCCGGGAAACTTTCTCCTGGCGCGGGGATTACAGGTAAAAACTTAATTATTCAAATTTTAAAAAGCTATAAAATGGCCTTAATAAACGAAAACTTGCTCGTCCGCGGTGCAAGTGGTAATGTAGGTAAACAATTCGTTTACCGCAGACGCGGAAATAACACGCATATCGTAAAGATGCCGTCCATCAAAAAAGGCGCGGTAGCAACAACGGAACAGTTAGAAGCCCGCGACAGATTCGCAGATGCGGTATTGTATGCACAGGGCGCCATTTCTTCGGCAGAACTAAAGAAGGAATACCAGAAAACGGCACCTCCCGGAAAAACTGCCTATAACATGGCGTTCAGGGATTATCTGAAAGCACCGGTCGTAAAGAAGATCGATGCTTCCAAATACAATCGCACACCCGGTTCAACGATCGTTGTTCATGCAAAAGATGATTTCAGGGTAGCTTCTGTGAAGGTGAGTATTTTCAATAACCAGGGAAATTTGCTGGAAGAAGGCGAGGCATTGATCAACCCTGTTAAACGAGGGCAATGGGTGTACACGGTTACGCAGGCGGATACTGAACTGACTGCGGCTGTGATCAGAGCCAAAGCAACCGATCTTCCGGGGAATGAAGGAAGCCTGGATATCTCAGTGTGATAGACGTTTGATTTGCTTTTTGACATGAAAGGTCATCCTCTGGTGTAAAAGCCAGGGGGTGGCTTTTTAATAATCTATAAAGGAAAAAACCGGAAACCCATACGAGATGTTTTTTTTGGTATATTTATTCATATTACCCCACATGTAAAGTCCCGCGATACTATGAATCTAATCAGGTCCGTTTGCGGATTACTATCTTTTTTGATGTTGATGCATTGCACTGTAAATCGGCAAAGCACGGAAAATATCGGCCTTAGTTATGGCGATTACGTGCAAGACATGCAAAGGAAGGCGCGGATGGCAACGGCAAAAAAGTATATTTATAGCGACTTACTTAAAAATCACGACATCCTTCCCACAGCATCTGCCATTGAATTGATTTACCTGCTTAATCCCCAATTGGCGCAGATGCCAACAATTCCGGAAAACTATAAGCTCATCCTGCCTCAAAGGCCGTCTGTTACGGATTCGCTGAAAAATTCCATGCTCCGGGCTTTTGAGTACGATTCAGAGTACGATCCGGAACGTCAGCGGGCATTGGACTCTTCCGGCAGGAGTTGTATAATATTATTTTCCGGCCTTCATCATATTAGTAATTGGGCGCCGGGGGATACACTGGCTTTGGCAATGAATCAGTTGTATGCTGCATTGCGGGAATTAGACCTCACTGGGATTAACAGGGTGCAATGTACCCAACTCATTAACCTGCTGAGCGGCTGTAGTAATATAATGTCACGCAGCATTAATAACGCCAGATTAACGGATGCTGACCGATTCGGTCTCATGGATATTTGTTATGATCTTTCGTTTTTATTACCCTCCAATGCCTTGCGTGACTTTTTTAGAAAATTCAAATATCCTGGGCGGCAGTATACGTTATCGAATGAAGTGGTTATTGTACCGCAGGATGCCGGTAATTTAGAGCACTATGCGCTGCGCGGCCCCATGGTCAATAATTTCGATGCAATTCCGTTTCATCACCCTGTATTTTCCAATGGTAATAAGCTGCGATCTTTCCGGGTAAGCGTGCAATTACGCAAAGGGAATAAAATAATTTCCGACGGCCCCGAAGTTACAGGCCGTTATAAAGTGAGTTTTTTCGCACCAGCCCTTGAAGCGTATACAGCTTCGCACCTTCAGTGTGACGCGCTGGCAACTTACAGCAGCATTAATTTATCTGCCGTTACCTACGGAACAAAAGTGCTGGATGTGCGTACGAACAAAGAATGCATCATCATTGGTTCCGTGTTTGTTGATGCAAGTGTGATTGTGCATAAGCCGGGTACAGCTATTTATGAAATACAAATATTTGTGAACGAATAATAGCATTGATCAAACATTTTTATGGCTATACTTCAATTAGATCCCATCCTATATGTACTGCGGGCGCGGGTACTTGTAGTCACGCTACTGTTCACCATCTTCGGGCAGGCACTCACCAAATTGCTGAAAATAGATGAAATGGCTGCTTATTACGAATCACTCGCTCCACTGCTGGCGCTCGTGATCAGCCTGCTCATTTCATTATTTATCAAAGGACGAAAAACAAAAACACTGGCGCGGAACATAAAAATTGCCGCAGGCGTAATGTTTGTATGCCTGCTGGTGGCGGTTGGCTTTTACACACAACTGTTCATCAAAAGCACGTTCAAATTTAAAGGCTTCGACAGCAATACGGTATCGTATTACGTGAAAGGCAGTAAAGATGCATATTCTGCCTCTGCATTGGAGTTTAAGAAAAAACACCCGGTAATTACGTCGGACGATGATTTAATCCGTGAAGGATTTGGCGGCCCCGAGCATAAATCAAAAGCGTGGACCGAAGATTCCATTCAGCAAAACCTGCTGAACCTGATCTTAGGGTACTGTATGGTGGTGATGCTTTTTGCCGGAATCATTTCTCTGTTGTGCGAAAGCCTGTATGTGGCAAAACGTTCACCGCAGAAAAAGAAGAAAGAGGTTGTTACGCCGGTTTAAGGAATTAAAAAAGGTTTCAGGGATACTGAAACCTTTTTGTTTGGGTGGTCCCACTCGGGCTTGAACCAAGGACCCTCTGATTATGAGTCAGATGCTCTAACCAACTGAGCTATAGGACCAGTCCTTTCGGACAAAAATATATATAAACTTTAATTGGGCCCTTTTCAGGGACGGCAAAACTAAATATTTTTTAGTCAATCCCCCAAGAATTATTTCTTTTTTCTTTCAGCCCTTACCTTTGCCACACCATGCAAGGAATCCAACACATCATTTTCGACCTTGGAGGTGTACTCCTCAATATTGACTATCAGCTGACCAGTAAAGCATTCACTGCTTTAGGCATCACCGATTTCGATCAACATTTCTCCCAACTCCATGCCAATTCCCTGTTTGAAGACCTGGAAACAGGCAAAGTGAACGAAGAAGAATTCCTGGAGAAGATAAAGGAGCATTTACCAGCCGGCACAAAGAGCGAAGACATCATCACCGCCTGGAACGCCATGCTGCTGGATTATCCCGTAGCCCGCCTGCAATTGCTCCAGCAATTAAGGCAGCATTACAATTTATTCCTCCTGAGCAACACCAATGCCATCCACCTGGCTGCATTTAATGCCATCCTGGAAAAAAGCCGGGGCATTTCATCTCTCGCCACCTTTTTCGACAGAACGTATTATTCTCACCTGGTAGGGCTTCGCAAGCCGGGGAAGGAAATTTTCCAGCTGATCCTGGATGAAAATGATCTCAGGCCAGAACATACTTTGTTCATTGACGATACACTCCCTAATGTGGAAGCGGCGAAAGAACTGGGTATACAGGCCATTCACCTGCAGGCGCCCAAAACCATTCTGGATATCTTCAGGAGGTGATTATTTGATCTCTTCAAAATCGATGTAATCCCCTTTATCCCTTGGTTTGGAGGACACAGTTTCTGAAGGACGGGGAGGCGGAGGTGGCGGAGCTTGTTGCTGCTGCTGTTCGAATTGCTCACGCATATGCTGTTGCATATCCTTCACCTGACGGCGGACATGCTTGGTGGAATTATAAACCGGGATGATGAAATCAAAAACCAGTTTATAAAGTATCCAGCCTACGAATATATAGATAAGGTACTTTACTAACATAGTCACACAAAGATAACAGTATCTCCTATTCCTTGCCCCATTTTAGGGATTCTTTAACGAAGCCCGATCATGGCAGCAACATCCATGGAAGCCTGTTTGTTATACTCCCAGGTAAGTTTGCGATAGTTCATGGCATCAATAATGGTACCTACAAAGCAAAATCCACCGGTGAAAAGGTACAGCACCCCCATCAGGATCTGGTCCATCAGGAAACGGTGAATGCCGGCTACGGCAACAAAACCCAGCAGGCAGGTGATCAATATCGTCTGGGGATCTTTGCGTCTTCCCTGGTAAATAACGAGGAATTTCTGACGTGTTTCCTCGTCGTATTTTTTGGTCAGTTCCTCCAGCCAGATAATTTCTTCATGGTCTATGCCGGGTAACATGGCAAAATGGAAGTTGTTCATATAGCGTTTATTTTACAGGCTTAAGTGGTATATGATAAAGTTTTATCAGTTGAATGATCCGCAAGACTAAGGCAAACAACACAAGGCCTCCCAGTTTGTGACTTTCCCAGCTTTCCTGCCACTCTCCATGAAAAATATGACTGATGGAAGCACCCAGTCCACAACCCGGGCAACCGCTCAGGCCCACTAATTTAGCCAGGCAAAAATTGGGTAAATGCTCTCCGGGATGGATGATGGCCAGATAGATCAGGCCTGCCACCCACACCACCAGTTCCATGTTTATTTTGGGAAAATAACGCAACATCTCCTTACAAGATAGCGTAATCCTGTGGCATTTACAATTTCTATTAAGATTAAACAACATGTGTGTGGTTGCGGCTTTCCTGCGGCCCACACTGTATTATATTTAGAAGAAATACTTTTTGTAATGAAATAAAATGCTAATTTTGTAGTGGAAAAATGATTCAATTGAAGGGGACGAAAAAGTCCCCTTCTTCTTTTTTGTATGGCAAACGAACAAGTGATAGTACCCATCCGGGAAATGCTGGAGTCGCTACTGGCGGACAAACCAGAGTATTTTTTGGTGGATATTAAGATTAAACCTACCAACAATATAAAGGTCTTTGTAGATGCAGACAATGGTGCTTCCATTGATAAGCTGGTATCGCTGAACCGGCAATTATATCCTCTTTTGGAAGCCGCCGGCCTATTCCCGGCTGATGATTTTTCCCTGGAAGTTTCTTCTCCCGGTTTGGACGAACCATTAAAGTCCCCGCGCCAGTTCCAAAAGAACATTGGCCGCAAAGTGGAAGTAATGCTGCTGGACGGCACTGTGCTGGAAGGCAAACTGCTGAGTTTTAATGATACAGAACTCTTGCTGGAAGAAACGGTTGGTAAGAAGAAGGAAATCAAACAAACAAATATCAATTTATCCGAAATAAAGCACACAAAGGTGTGCATCGTGTTTTAAAAAATAATAAGAACATGGCTAGTATTAACCTGATTGAGTCATTCACCGAGTTTAAGGAGGCGGAAAATATAGACCGCCCCACCCTAATGAAGGTGTTAGAGGATGTGTTTAAGACGCTGTTGCGTAAGAAATATGGCTCAGATGAGAACTTTGACGTGATTGTAAATACCGAAAAGGGTGACCTCGAGATCCTTCGCCGCCGTACCATTGTAGAAGATGGGATGGTAGAAGATGACAATATGCATATCGAGTACTCCCAGGCTATTAAAGTAGAGCCGGATTACCAGGTAGGAGAAGATCTGTACGAAGAGGTAGAGATCATGGATTTCGGCCGTCGTGCTATCCTGGCTGCCAAACAAACGCTCACTGCGCGGATTGGTGACCTGAAAAAGAATATCCTTGTTAAAAAATACGCTGACCGGGTAGGTGAGATCGTGACAGGCGAGGTATACCAGGTATGGAAAAAGGAAGTTTTATTATTGGATGATGAAGGGAATGAACTAATATTGCCTAAATCCGAGCAGATTCCAACAGATTATTTCAAAAAAGGCGAAAATGTGCGGGCGGTAGTGAAAAAAGTGGAAATGAAGAACAACTCTCCACTGATCATCCTCTCCAGAACACATCCTTCCTTCCTGGCGAAACTTCTCGAAATTGAAGTACCAGAAATTTTCGACGGTCTCATTGTGATCAAAAAGATCGTAAGAGAACCAGGCGAAAGAGCCAAAGTGGCTGTGGAGTCTTATGACGACCGTATTGACCCCGTTGGTGCATGCGTAGGTATGAAAGGTAGCCGTATCCACGGTATCGTTCGTGAACTGCGTAATGAGAACATCGACATTATCAACTATACCGCGAACATACAATTGCTAATCCAACGTGCGCTTACGCCTGCAAGGATCAGTCGTATGGACGTAGACAATGAAAGCAAGTATGCATCCGTTTATCTTAAACCAGACCAGGTATCACTGGCCATCGGTAAGAAAGGCGTGAATATAAAATTGGCCTGTGAATTGACAGGATTTGAGATAGATGTTTTCCGCGACGAAGAACAAGAGGTAACTGAGTTCGACATCGACTTGGGTGAATTCGCGGATGAGATCGAAGCTTGGGTGATTGATGAATTGAAACGCATAGGTTGCGACACTGCCCGCAGTGTACTGGATCTGACTCCGGAAGAACTTGTACGCCGTTCCGACCTCGAAGAGGAAACCGTACATGAAGTGAGGAGAATTTTGCAGGAAGAATTTGAAAAAGAATAAGCCGGCCGCTACCCCTTCCCAGGTGGTAGGCTTTTTTGATTGCAGAGATAATTGAGTTATTTGTTAAAATGTTAAAAGAATTACTCCGCCGGCTGGTGGGGATTAAACGGGAAGGACGCGAATACGATATGCCTGAAGTAACAAACAACACACCGCGATTGCTGGCTGCGGCCAAGGAATTCAATATTGGAAAGGAAACGCTTATCGATTTCCTGGCCAATAAGGGCTATGATATGGACGGATTCGGATCTCCTAACGCCCGTCTCACAGCCCAGATGTATAACTCCTTGCAGAATGAGTTCCAACAGGATAAGGCAAACAAGAAGAAAAGTGATCAGATAGCCTTACCCAAAGGAACCGTGCTGGATGCAGCCAAAAAGAAGGAGAAGGAAGAGGCAGAACTGGCTGCGAAGAAGAAGGAAAAAGAGGACGCGGATACCGCTGCAAAAAAGAAAGAAGAAGCCCCTGCCAAACCTGAGCCCCAACCGGAACCCGTAGCACCTCCAAAAGTGGTACCGCAACCGGAAGCAAAGGTGGAAAAACAGGAAGCGAAACCGGAACCAAAACCCGAACCGCAACCTGAACCAAAACCACAGCCCGTACAGGAAGTAAAACCGGAACCTAAACCGGAACCAATTCCTGAACCGAAAGCTAAAGTTGAGGAAGCACCTGTTGCTAAAGCAGAAGAAGTAGTGAAATCTGAAGCCCCTAAGATCAATGGCCCCAAAATAATGGGTTCTATTGATCTGGACGCGCTTAACAAGGATAACCGCACTGCCAAAAAACCTGCTGCCAAAAAGAAAGACGACGCTGAAACTGCTGACGATAAACCCACTCCCGCTCCGCAGGAAACTGCACCAGTAGCGGAAGTGAAAGAAACGCCTGCTCCTGAAGTGAAAGAAGTACCTCCCGTGAAAAAAGAGGTAAAAGAAGAAGTGAAAGAGGAACAACCGGAAGTGAAAGTGGAAAAACCTGCTGCGAAAGTAGAAGAGAAAACCACTGAAGCTACACCGCCACCTCCTCCACCTGTGAAAGTGATAAAGAAGGAAGAAAGAACGGAAAGGCCGGCTGCCAAAGTGGAAACTCCACAAGCACCCGTTCCTAATGAACCAACAGACGAATCAGGAGAAGACAACAGCAAAGCAGTGATCGAAAACATCCAGGCCAACAAGCTCACTGGCCCCAAGGTAATCGGAAAGATTGACTTGCCAGTGCAACAAGATCGCCGGGATAATAACAAAGGGTTTAACAACTCTAAAGACGAAAAACGCAAGCGCAAGCGCATTGTTATAGAAAAGAAACCTGAACCCATCAAACCAGGTGAATTCGCTAAAGAAGGCGGAGCACCAGGTGGCGGACATCCAGGTGGTAATCGCGAAAATCGCGGCCCCGGAGGTCCTGGTGGACATCCAGGTGGCGGACATCGTGGCCCAGGCGGTCCAGGTGGAAATCGCGGACCAGGTGGTGGCCATCAAGGTGGTAACCGTGGCCCAGGTGGCGGAGGTGGACAACATGGAGGTCATGGTGGAAACCGTGGTCCAGGTGGCGGCGCTCCAGGTGCCAATCGTCCACCAAGTGCTCCAGGTACTGGTAACAGCCGTCCATTACAAGCTCGTCAACCCCGTCCTGGACAAGGAGGCGGTTACGGACAAGGCGCATCACGCAGACCGGAAGACAAGGATAAAGAAATCGACAAAAACGAGATCCAGAATAAGATCAAGGAAACAATGGCCAAACTGGGTGGTAACTCCCGTGGTCGTTCTACCAAATCTAAACGCCGTCACGACAAACGCCAGGAAATGGCCAGTCGCCGTGAAAGCACTGCCAACGGAGAAGGCGCTAAATTACAGGTAACGGAATTCGTGTCTGTAAGTGAGCTGGCCAACCTAATGGATGTGAGCTTTGCGGAAGTGATCTCTAAATGTATGGGCCTCGGTATCATGGTATCTATTAACCAACGCCTTGATGCGGAAGTTATAGAACTGGTAGCCGGTGAGTTCGGATATGAAGTAGAATTTATTGGAATTGAAGATGCAACGGACGACGATGATGAAGAAGTAGAAGATGATCCGGCTGATCTGGTTCCCCGCGCACCAATTGTTACCATCATGGGTCACGTTGACCATGGTAAAACATCCCTCTTGGATTACATCCGCAGTGCGAATGTGGTAGCAGGTGAAGCAGGTGGTATCACCCAACACATCGGTGCTTACCAGGTAACTACTGCCAGCGGCAAAAAAGTAACTTTCCTCGATACCCCCGGTCACGAAGCGTTTACCGCGATGCGTGCACGTGGTGCCAAAGTAGCGGATATTGCAGTAATTGTAGTAGCTGCGGACGATGCCATCATGCCTCAGACAAAAGAAGCCATCTCCCACTCACAGGCAGCTGGTCTTCCGATGGTTTTTGCGATCAACAAGATCGATAAAGATGGCGCCAATCCGGAGAAGATCAAAGAACAACTGGCCGGCATGAACCTCCTCGTAGAAGACTGGGGTGGTAAATACCAAAGTCAGGAGATCTCTGCGAAAAGTGGTTTGAACATCGACGTTTTATTAGAAAAGATACTGCTTGAAGCAGAATTGCTGGAATTGAAAGCCAACCCTGACCGTGAAGGTACAGGTACGGTGATCGAGGCAACCCTGGATAAAGGTCGCGGTTATGTAACAACCGTACTGGTTTCCAGCGGAACCCTTAAACTGGGAGACACCATCGTTTCCGGTGCACACTCCGGTAAGATCAAAGCCATGTATAATGAACGCGGACAGCGGGTTGAAAAAGCCGGTCCTTCCGCTCCTGTACAGTTGCTTGGTTTGAACGGAGCATCACAGGCCGGTGAGAAGTTCAAGGTATATGAAGATGAATCTGAAGCCAAGGAAGTTGCCAACCGCAGAGCACAACTCGTGCGGGAACAAGGTATCCGGACTAAGAAACACATTACCCTGGATGAAATCGGACGCCGTCTTGCACTGGGTAACTTTAAACAACTGAACCTGATCCTGAAAGGTGACGTGGATGGTTCCGTGGAAGCATTGAGCGATTCCTTACAGAAACTTTCTACCGAAGAGATCGTGGTGAGCGTAGTGCTGAAGGGCGTAGGTCAGATCACAGAATCAGACGTATTGCTCGCTACTGCATCAGATGCACTGATCATCGGTTTCCAGGTTCGTCCATCTATGAATGCGGCGAAACTGGCAGAGAAAGAAAATATCGAGATCCGCACTTACTCCATCATCTACGATGCGATCGACGAGCTGAAGAGCGCCATGGAAGGTATGCTTGAGCCGAAGATCGAGAAGAAAGTGGTGTGCAACGTGGAGATCCGCGAAACTTACAAGTTCGACAAGGTGACCATCGCTGGTTGTTATGTGCTGGATGGTAAGCTGAACAGGAACACCCGCATCAACATCGTTCGCGATGGTATTGTGGTACACACGGGTGAACTCCAGTCCCTCAAACGTTATAAAGATGATGTGAAAGAAGTGGTATCCGGTATGGAGTGCGGCTTGAGCATCAAGAATTATGCGGATCTGAAGGTGGGAGACATCGTGGAAGGTTTCGAAGAAGTAGAAGTAAAAAGAACACTCTAAAATCGTTGAAGGGCGGGCCTCAAACCCGCTCCAAAACCGAAATTTTTGTTAAATAGGTTAGCCGTCTTTGTACGGCTAATTTTTTATTGGTTATTTTGGTGTTACAGTAACGTTACTACATGAAAAAAATTCTCGTATCCTCCTTAGGCGCTATGTTACTCTTCCAGGTAGCGGTAGCACAGGGACAGAAAATGGTAGCTGACAAGATCGTTGCCAAAGTGGGGGAAAAGATCGTCCTTAAATCGGACATCGAATCTGCACTCGTAGATATGCAACAGCAGGCGCTGGAAGGGCAACCGTTGCCTCCAAACGCTACCTGCTCCGCTATTGAACAGATCATCGCACAAAAAATACTTGTTTTACAAGCTGAACGGGATAGTTTGCCGATCAGTGAAGCTGACGTAGATGGCCGTATCGAAAGCCAGATCCGTTGGGCTGAACAACGTTACGGAAGTCGTGAGAAAATGACGGAAGTAACGGGGTACACTATTTACCAGCTGCGGGAGCGTTTCCGTGATGCCATCAAGGAAAGTATGCTTGCAAAAGCAATGCGGGATAAGGTGGTGAATGCGGTGAAAGTGACGCCCACAGAAGTAAAGAGCAGCTTTGAAAAGATCCCTGCGGACAGTCTTCCTTTCTATGAATCAGAACTGGAGATCGGGCAGCTGATCATTCTGCCGAAAGCCAGCCGTGAAATGGATAAATATGCAGTGGACCGTTTGCTGGAATTCAAAAGCAAAGTAGAAAAGAAAGAAGGTGAATTTGGTACTTACGCCAGCCTGTACTCTGAGGACCCCGGGGTTAAAGAGAACGGTGGTACTTATACCCTGAACAGGAACGATAAGAACTGGGATCCAGACTTTCTGGCTGCTTCTTTCCGTTTGAAGGAAGGTGAAATGTCTTCTCCTGTTAAATCTCAGTTCGGTTACCATTTGATCAAGATGAATAAACGTGCGGGTGATAACGTGGTTGTGCAGCACATCCTTATCAAACCTAATATTGTAACGGCGGATATTACTGCTGCTATGAATAAACTGGATACTGTAAGGGCTAATATCATGTCCGGCAAAATGACCTTTGGGGAAGCTGTTGTAAAATACAGTGATGAACCAATGGCTAAGTTTAACGGTGGTATGTTGCAGAACCCGCAAACCGGTAGCAGCTACATTACAGTTGATCAGCTGAATGATCCTTCTACAAAAGATATCGTGATGATGCTGGATTCTCTGAAACCAGGTGGTGTAAGCAAACCGATGTTGTTTGATGATGAGCAGGGCAGGAAAGGTATCCGCCTGGTGTATCTGAAAACACGTACACAGCCGCATAGAGAGAATCTGAAAGATGATTACTCCCGGATTCAGCAACGTGTTTTACAAGAAAAACAAGTGGTTGTTCTGAACAAGTGGTTGATGGATAAGATCCCTACTTTCTATGTTCACGTGGAGCCTGAATATACTCAGTGCGCCAATGTTTCGAAATGGACGGCAGGAGTGGTTGCACAGAAGTAGCTTTTTCTTTGTTTAAAATATTACATCCCGGATCTGGTTTACAGGTCCGGGATTTTTGTTTGGTACGGGCTGGGCTAAAGCCAGCGGTGGTTTTTTTATTTTTTAGGAGGAGGTGTTTTTATTGGAGAGGGTCTTGGGTTTTCTGGGTGGTTTGGGCTAAAGCCAGCGTTGTTTTTTTATTTTTGGGAGAGGGCGTTTTGTTAGGAGATTCATCTCATGCTTGCGAGGTGGTTTGGGCTAAAGCCAAACCGGGTATTTGTTGTTTTTTGAGAGGGATCCTCCGTTTGTTTTTAGAAAGTAATTGTTTCAATAAAGATCTCCCCAGATAAAAAAACTTCCCCAGATGGTTTTGGCTTTAGCCAAAACCGGGTTTGCTTTTTAGAAGAAGGGATGTGTTTCATTAAAGGTAATCCCGGGTTTGTCGGATGGTTTAGCTTTCGCGAAATCGGGGTTCATTAAAAACAAACTCCCTATTTGTTCTTTTGAAAATTATCCGCCTATTACTAAAGAGAAATCCAAAAAATCCGGTTGTTTTTAGACGTAAGTGTATACTGCTAAAATAAAAAACCCCTTAACTCAAGCCCGCGGATGTTCTTAGGGAGAAGTGTTAGGGCTTTGCTAAAGCCAAGGAGGTTTGATAATTTAAGCGTAACTTTGCGACTTCAATTTTACAGCATGAGTGACGCGATTAAGCATGAATGCGGTTTAGCATTCATAAGATTAAGAAAACCATTCAGTTACTACCAGCAACAGCACGGAACGGTTTTCTACGGATTGAATAAGCTGTACCTCCTCATGGAAAAACAGCACAACCGTGGTCAGGACGGCGCAGGAGTTGCCGCAGTAAAATTGCACACGGAACCAGGTGTGCCTTTCATGCACAGGATCCGGAGTAGTGAACACCAACCCATCGCTGACGTTTTCTCCAAGATCAGAGAAGAAATTGCAGAAATTGAAAAATACCAGCCTGAGATCACCAAATATCCCGGTCTTCTTAAAGGCCACATGCGTTTCCTGGGAGAATTATTACTAGGACATCTCCGCTACGCCACTCAGGGCAAAAACAACGTAGAACTCTGCCATCCTTTTGTACGCTATAATACTATTCCCGCCCGCAACCTCACCATGGCAGGCAACTTCAACCTGGTGAATGTGGAAGAACTGTTCAACTTTGTGAAAGTATCGCCCGGCGAAACCCACAAAAACAGTGACCTGGCCGCTATGCTGGAAGTTGTACATCACTTCCTGGCTAAGGAAGATGAAGTCCGCCAGAATGGTCTGGATGTTAAATCGATCCTCCAGCAGGCATTTTCCATGTTTGATGGCGGTTATCACGTCTGCGGCCTTATCGGTTCCGGAGATGCTTTTGTGATCCGCGATCCGCATGGTATCCGTCCTTCTTACTACTATATTAATGATGAAGTGATCGTAGCGGCTTCTGAAAGAGCCGCTATCCGTACTGCTTTCAACGTAGGAGAAAATGAAGTAATGGAGCTGATGCCCGGTACTGCACTCATCGTGAAAGAGAACGGGGATTATTCCATTGAACAGATCATTCCAGCGAAAGAACGCCGCGCCTGTAGCTTTGAGCGCATCTACTTCTCCCGCGGAAATGACGAAAAGATCTATAAAGAACGCTCTTTACTCGGTTATCATTTATCTGAAACCGTGTTAAAAGCTATCGATAACGACTTGCGCAATACCATCTTTTCTTTCATCCCCAATACTGCCGAGGTGGCCTTCTATGGCCTTATCAAAGGACTGGAGGATTATCTGAACAAGATCAAGGTAGAAAGGATCATGTCCTGGGGCAAGGATTTCGATGAAGAGAAGCTGCAGGAAATGGTGAACCGCCGGGTGCGGATAGACAAGATCGCGATCAAGGATGTGAAGATGCGCACCTTCATTACAGAAGATGCCAGCAGGAATGAAATGGTGCAACACGTGTACGATATCACGTATGGTACTGTTAAACCCGGCACGGATACACTGGTTGTGATAGATGACTCTATTGTAAGAGGAACGACCCTGCGGGAAAGCATCATCAAAATGCTGGACCGTCTTGGCCCGAAACGTATCATCATCATGAGCTCCGCACCACAGATCAGGTATCCCGACTGTTATGGTATAGACATGAGTAAGATGGGTGAGTTTGTGGCCTTCCAGGCAGCGATTGCGCTGATCAGGGAACAGGGCAAGGATTACATCTTACAGGAAGCGTACGGCCTCTGTAAAGAACTGGAACGCACCAATACACTCCATGCACAGAATGTGGTGAAGAATATATACAAAGCATTCACACCAGAAGAGATCTCAGCAAAAATTGCAGAGATCATTACACCAGCTGGCATTAAGGCCAGGGTGGAAGTGATCTATCAGAATATTGAAAGTTTGCACGCCAGCTGTCCCAACAATCTTGGGGATTGGTATTTCACCGGAAATTACCCCACTCCCGGCGGTAACCGGGTAGTGAATAAATCCTTTATGAACTACATGGAAGGCAAAAACGAAAGAGGTTACTAAGCGGTTATGGGGGATATGAATAGAGCACCTATTTTTTCTATTTGTATTCCCTAACCCACTATGTTAATTTTATCTTAATTCCCCTCCCAAAGTTCCCCTCCCAATCATTACACATTAACTTACAGTAAAAACCCGTATTTTCGGTAAGTGTTTGTACTCAATGGTTTACAATGTGTATGAAAACATTGTTGCTTATTCGTCACGCAAAATCAAGCTGGAACGATCCGGACATGGACGATTTTGACCGGCCGCTTAACAAGCGGGGCAAACTGAACGCTCCTGAAATGGCTTCAAGACTACTCACCAGGGGAACAGTTCCGGAATTGATCATTTCCAGTCCGGCCAAACGTGCCCGCACTACTGCCCGCATCATGGCCAAGGAGTGGAATTATCCTAAAGAAGCCATTTTGCTGGAGGAGGAGCTTTATCTATGTTATGCCTCCACCTTCCTCAAAGTGATCACTAAAATTGATGATGATTTTAAAGCAGTAGCGATTTTTGCCCATAACCCCGGCATTACGGACTTTGCCAATTACCTCACAGAAGAGATCCGCATCGATAATGTTCCCACCACCGGCATCTTTGGTATAGAAGCCGAAACAGACCACTGGGAAGATTTTGACCGGGCTAAGAAACGTTTCCTTTTCTTCGACTACCCAAAGAGTGAAGCCGGCCTCGTATAGTTTTTGAGAATATTTAAGTAGCTTGTTGAACGATAGCTTATCAAAGTATGGACGAAGAAAAATTAGCACGAAGGATCGACCGGTTCATGATCATTTATGTATTAGCAGCTTCTATGCTAATGCTGTTCCAGATCTTAGGATTTTATTTTAGCACGCAGATGGAAACGGGCAGATATCTGTCTGAAAGATGGCCTGCCATCATCAATAAGATCTCCCGGATAACATTGGCCATCAACCTCATGAATGTTATTACCGTGAGCGTTTTTGCTTTCCTGTTGATCATATACCGGAAAACGATCCGCGTGGGACTCATCGGATTACTGGCTGCGGGCCTGTTTGTTTTCTTTGTTTACCTGCGGTTCCGGGTGATCATGTAAGATCAGGCATCAATGGGTACCGGGCGTTTGTATTCATCAATAGCCACAAAGGTGAATGTGCCGGTGATCGCTTTATATCTTTCTGTTGAATACATTTCCTCCACAAATATCTCTACCAATACTTTCAGACTGGTGTTCCCGGTCTCGATCACTTTGCCGATCAGTTCCACAATGGTGCCGGCGGGGATGGGTTTCTTAAAATCGATCTTGTCTGAAGATACGGTGACCATGCGTTTGCGGGAATAACGGGTGGCGGTGATAAAGGCCACTTCGTCCATCAGCTGCATGGCGGTTCCGCCGAAGAGGGTGTCGTAGTGGTTGGTGGTGTTTGGGAATACGGCTTTGAAAATGCGTGTTTCCGATGAAAGGATCTTCTGTTCGTTACTCATCTGATTGATTTTACTTCTACTGTCCATTCAGGGCCGCTGGCTACTTTGTGTTGCTCTGCAAAGTTTCCGTAGTTGATAGCAAATGAGAGATTCATTAAGCTATTCTGGTAGGCCAGCGGGAGGCCTTCTTTTACAGCAGCAAAGGTAGTTACATATGGCATAACCCCTTCAAACACCTGCTTTTTATTATGCAAGATCCTTATGTTGAGCTGATCGCCGTATTTCAGGTTCAGTTTGGCGAGTATAGTCGGGTCAATGTTCGTCCATACGTTGCCGTATTGGATGTCGAGGATGGGGATGTTGCCGTAGATGATGCCTTGTTTGAATTCTGCTTTCTGATAGGGGATGCTGACTACTGTGTTGGGCAAAACCGGGCCTACTGAATCGAAAGGGATCACTCCGGCTGCGAGTCTTGCTCCCGTATAGGCGTATACGTCACGGCCGTGGAAAGTATAAGATGCATTGGAGCCTGGTAACCTGTTGCGTTTTTCGTCTATTTCCCGGATGGCTTTGATACCCAGGTGTTGGGCGATTAGCGTTAGTGTTCCGTTATCTGGTGTTACGAAGAAATGGCCGCTGTTGGTTTGTAATACGATTGATTTTCTTTCTGAGCCTACGCCGGGGTCTACTACGGAAACGAATACGGTGCCGGAGGGCCAGTAGGGGGCTGTTTGTTCTAAGCGGTAGGCGGCTTCCCAGATGTTGTATGCGGGGATTTCATGGGTGAGATCGAAGATCTTTAATTCATTGGATACACCGAAAGCTACACCTTTCATGGCAGATACGGCGCCGTCTTTGAGGCCGAAATCTGTTTGGAGGACCAGGGCTTTTGTTTGTGCGGAGGCTGTGGTGCTGAATATTATCAGGAGTAAGTACAATGGTTTCATGTAATAAAATTAAGGAAAGTGCAGGGATTTTGCCGCGCAGCAAAGGGCGGAGGTTTTTTTATTTTTCAATAAGAAGATTCTTTTAAATAGAAAGCATTTTCATCAAAAAAGAAAATCCCCCTAATCCGTCGCGCAGCAAAGAGCGGGGGTTTTTTTATTTTTCAGTAAGAAGATTCTTTTAAATAGAAAGCATTTTCATCAAAAAAATACCCCCCAACCCATGCCTAGCAAAGGGCGGAGGTTTTTCTTTTTCAGTAAGAAGATTCTTTTAAATAGAAAGCATTTTCATCAAAAAAATACCCCCCAACCCACGCGCAGGAAAGGGCGGAGGTTTTTTCTTTTATAATGGAGGCATCTCCTTCCTCAACACCAGCAAAGCATTATGCAGTGTATTATAAATAGTCCGCTCAGTGAGGCCGGTGGCTTCTGCCATTTCTTTGAAACCCCTTCCTTCATAATAACGCATCTGCACCAATTGCATCTGGCGGCCGGATAATTGTTTCATAGCTACAAGGAGTTTGGCTTTTACACTTTCATCGGTTTGGAGGGCAATCAGGATCTCTTCATAAGAAGATTGCGTTAGCTCCATGTGGGTGGCTTCATCAAATAACACCACTTTGGTACCGTTGGTTGCTTTATATAAGATGCGTTTGAAGATGGTGATCACATATTGCTGGATGTTCTGCACTTCTTTCAGGCGTTCCCTGATCTTCCATAATTCCAGGAAGAGTTCATTGATGCATCCTTGCACCAGATCTACATCATGGTAAAGGGAAATACCCAGTTTGAAGAGGTCGTCATAGAAAAGGTCAAAGCACTCGTACAGGCCCTCACGGGCCCCTCCGGCAAGCAGGTGCCAATTCTTTTCAATTTTTGACGTACGAAGCTGGTTCATCAGGCGATGAAAACTTAATTTTTGGTTGATATGGAGTAAAGTAAAATATTTTTTTGAATTCATTGGTAAAAAGGGAACCTTTCTCACACTTGTATAGTATCAACCAATATAGTATATGCTGCATTCGCATTCTACCGCAGAAGAATTACTGCTGATCGACTCATTCCTCCACTACTGTGATGGTACCCCGGAAGCCGATGTACTATACTGGGAGTTACAACTCCGGGAACATCCGGAATTGCAGCGGGAAGTAGCCAGAGCACGCGAATTATACCTCACCATGCAAGGATATCCTCCCATTTCCCTCAAAACCGCTGCCCTTCAAAGATTGAAGGACAGCCTGGATGCCCAGGAAGTGACCACACCGGTACGCAGGCTCTCCTATAAATGGATCGCCGCCGCCAGCATTGTGGCCGTTGCCGTAACTTCTTTCCTGGTGTTTAATAATAAGAAAGATAAAAGCATCCACTATACTCCCCTCGCGCAAACCGGACTGCAAGATCGCAGCAGTCTTACGCTTCCCGATGGTTCCACTGTTATCCTCAACACAGCCAGTAGCTTACAGCTGAGTGATGATTTCAACAAAGGGGACCGCTCTGTTTACCTTGACGGGGAAGCGTACTTCGACGTAAGATCAAATGCCAGCCTTCCTTTTACTGTTATCACCAGCAAAACCGCTACCACTGTATTAGGTACGGCATTTAAAGTGCGCAGTTATCCAACAGATCATAATGCACAAGTCATGCTGGCTTCCGGTAAAGTGAAAGTAGAAGCGCAATCAAAGAGCATTGAATTGACCCCTGGTGAGGAAGCGATCTGTGAAGATGGCGCAGGAATTAAAAAAGCAAACTATCAGCCTGACAATATGCAACGATGGATCCAGCGTAAAGTAGAGTTTGTAAACGCAGACCTGGATCAGATTTCAAAGACCCTTGAGGAATATTATGGCGTAAATGTGAAACTGGAGAAACGCCCCACTGGCAAAGCCGTAAGGTTCACCGGTGTATTTAACAACCAACAACTAAAGGTAGTATTGGACGCCATCAGCTTCACCAATGAGTTTACTTACCGCCTGGACAGCAATGAGGTGGTGATCCGCTTTTAAGACAGGACGCAATTTTTGGTTACCTAAAACCTATATACATGACTAAAACGCTACCACGTTCATGTATGATGTTTGCTATGCTATTACTATGGCAGGCCATCACTACATTTGCCTATGCGCAGCAGAAAGTTTACTCTTTCAATTGGGAAAATGTTGCCCTTTCCAGTGTGTTCAAACAAATTGAACAGGCTGCGAATGTCCGGTTTTCCTACAATCCCTCCGGCATTAAAGAAAACATGCCTATTCATTTACGGATAGACAGTCAGCAACTGGATGCAGTTGTTGCCAGGCTTTGCCAGGCCATTAATTCCAATTACAGGATCACAGATAACATTGTGATGATCCGCCCCACCACTGCTCCGGCAGAAGTAACTGTACATGCACTCTATGGCAAGGTGATCAATGAAAAGGGAGAACCGCTGCCTGGTGTAACGGTACACAATCTTCGTCTCCGGAAAGCAGTGCATACAAAAGACGATGGGATGTACACCATTGAAGCCAGCCAGGGAGACCGCATCGAATTTACGATGATCGGTTTTGAATCGCTTACACGTATAGCGGGTTCTGAAGGCAGCGTGTTGAACATCACCCTGAAAGAAAAAGTAACGGAACTGGGCGCTGTAGTGGTAACGGCACTTGGTATCCGCAGAGAGGCCCGCGCCTTAGGTTATGCGCATGCAGAGGTTTCAGGTGATGATATGAAAAGAGCACGCGAAACAAATGTGATCAATTCCCTGGCAGGTAAAGTACCCGGCCTTGTGATCAACAGTACTGCTGGCGGCCCCGCTGGTTCTTCGCGTGTGATCATTCGTGGTAACACTACGATCACGGGTAATAACCAACCGCTTTATGTAGTGGATGGTGTACCCATTGACAACTCCAATTACGGCCAGGTAGGCAGTGAAAAATATTCCAGCGGGTTTGATTTTGGTGATGCGATCTCTGCCATCAATCCGGATGATATTGAAACGATCAGTGTATTGAAAGGTCCTTCTGCTTCTGCGTTATATGGTAGCCGCGCAGGACATGGCGTTATCCTGATCACCACAAAAAAAGGAACACTTAAAAAATCCCTCGGCATAGAGCTGAACAGCACGGCCACGATGGAAAAACAACTCACCCGTTTTGATGATTATCAATATGAATACGGGCAGGGTACCGGTGGCACAGTGCCTCGTGACAAAGACCAGGCAAGGACTACCTTGTTCAGCAACTTCGGTGCAAGGTTAGATCCTAATCTGCCGGTAACAGGCTTTGATGGCCAGTTGCGGCCTTATGGACTGGTGCGCAATAACATCGAAAACTTCTTCCGCACCGGCTCTACTTTTACGAATACGATCTCACTCACGAGTTCAACTGATAATACGGCCTTTCGTCTGTCTATGTCTGACCTGCGTAACAACGACATTGTTCCCAACAGTTTTATGAACCGCAACACGGTTAACTTTTCCAGCAATTCAAAGTTTGGCAAGAAACTAACAGTGGATGCCAAAGTAATGTACATGCGGGAGAAAGTGAACAACCGCCCGGCATTGGGCGATGATGCAGGAAACATCGGTAACTCCTTTGTAGGTTTAGCGAATAATGTGGATCAGGCTATTTTCTCTACGGGATATAAAAATATCAATGGTGATTATGTTGACTGGGGTGGTGGAGAATATCGGCTTAATCCTTACTGGGTGATCCATGAAATGCAGAACATCACCAAGAAGGATCGTGTGATCGGAAACCTGGTGGCCAACTACCAGTTTTCAGACTGGATCGGTTTGCAGGGACGTTTTTCTACAGACTTTACTTATTTCAATTATCGCAAGTTCAGTCCTCCGAGTACGCCTGGATCTATTACCGGCCGGTATGAAGGGATTGATCAGAAATACCAGACCACAGAAACAGACCTTCTGCTTACGCTGCAAAAACAATTCACACCGAAATGGTATGCAGCGGCAAGGTTGGGGACCAGTATCTCTCAATATTCTAAACCCGGAACCAGCTTACTGGCTACAGATATGCAGGTAAAGGATGTGATCAGCTTTAACAGCTTCAATGATAAAGTGGTCACAGACCTGGAATCCCGCAAACGCACCAACTCTGTTTATGGATTATTCAGTGTGGCGTATAAGAACTGGGCTTACATAGATGCTACTGTACGGAGGGATGCTTCATCCACTTTACCAGAAGAATCTAATTCTTATATATACGGTTCTGTATCGGGTAGTTTTATATTCTCAGATGCATTGAACCTGAAAGGCAAAACACTCACGTATGGTAAACTGCGGGCTTCTGTTGCAGAGGT
Organism: Chitinophaga sp. SYP-B3965; assembly: GCF_009647655.1. Lineage (GTDB taxonomy): Bacteria > Bacteroidota > Bacteroidia > Chitinophagales > Chitinophagaceae > Chitinophaga. Next base: position 468,207 of record NZ_WJFD01000002.1, read on the forward strand.
GGGCAATGATACTGATCCGTTCATGAATGGATTGTATTACAGTTTGTCGCCCTACCCTATTAACGGACAGGCCACGGGAGGTGTTGATGGTAAAACAATGCCCATTAAAGACCTGAAACCTACGCGCACGCGTTCTTTTGAAGTGGGTACGGAAATGAAGTTCCTGAATAATATCAACCTGGAAGTAACCTACTATTCACAGGATTCAAGAGATCAGATCAATTACTTACCGGCTCCTACTTCCTCCGGTTTTACACAGCGGCTGATCAATGCCGGTGTGATCTCTAACAGCGGATGGGAAATTGCACTTTCTGCAACGCCCATTAATAAAGGAGATTTCCGCTGGGATATCAGTGTGAATGCTGCACGTAATAAGAACGTTGTTAAATCACTGGCCAAGGATGTTCCATTCCTTACGCTTTCTGATGCACGCTGGCTGGGCGTTTCAGTGGTAGCACAACCTAACACACCTTATGGTGCTATCCTGGGTTATGATTATCAACATGATGCGGCAGGCAATGTGATCCTGGATTCTATAACGCTTACACCGCTCACTACAGATAACCGGCAGGTGTTAGGAAAAGGTACCTGGGACTGGACGGGTGGTATGACTACTTCGCTCTCCTATAAGAACTTTACGTTTAATGCCATCCTGGATATTAAACAGGGCGCTGATCTTTTTTCCATGACGAATCTTTTTGCTGTAATACGTGGTAGTCACAATACTACTTTGGAAGGCCGCCAGGAATGGATCCATTCAGAAGAAGAAAGACTGGCTGCTAATAAAACAGTGATAGAATGGAAAGAGATGGGGAATGTAAGAGGTTATGTTCCGCAGGGCGTTGTGCCGAATGGTATGGGGCCTGATGGTAAACAACAATATGTGAAGAACACGGCAGCTGTGGATCCCGGTCAATACTGGTCACTGTTCTACAGTGATAACAAAGGCATCACCACACCTTTCCTGTATGATGCTTCTTACATTAAGATGCGGGAAATGTCTTTGATGTACAGTGTTCCTTCCAACTTTTTAAAACGAATTGGTATCAATGCTTTAACGCTGGCTATCGTAAGCCGTAATCCTTTCATCCTGCATAAGAAGGTGCCGAATGTGGATCCTGATTCCAACTATAACAATGGTAACGGTCAGGGCCTGGAATATGGTTCCCTGCCTTCCCGCAGAAGCTGGGGGCTGAATCTGAATGCAAGGTTCTGATAAATTATGCCGATTGCTCAACCAAAAATGAAAAGTATGAAACGTTATTATAATTCCCTGTTGTACTTATGCCTGGCTTTGGTGACAGGATTGATGAGCTGCGATGATTTTGGGGACATGAACGTGAACCCCACGAAGAGCAGTAACATGGATCCTGCACTTCAGCTTGCGCTGATCCAGGCCCGGTTTTCCGGAGACCTGGAATCGAATGAACGCGTAATCACTTTTAACTGTATGCCCATGGTGCAACAGCTGGGAGGTGCATGGGCCTGTCAGTATGGAGGCTTTTATGTGAAACAGCAACAATACATGAGCATCCTCTGGGAACTGAGTTATCCCAATGATATCCTGAATATCTCTGATGCAGTGACCCGTACAAAAGATGATCCTAAAAAGCAGAACCTGCATAACATCAGCCGTATTATGAAGGTGTATGTTTTTGCGCGGTTGACAGACCTGTATGGTGATATTCCTTATACAGAAGCATCATCCGGGTATAGCAAAAGCATCACACATCCTAAATATGACAGGCAGGCGGATATCTATGATGATTTCTTTAAGGAACTCACAGAAGCTTCCACTGCATTGGACCCAACTAAAGACCAGGTAGCACAGGACCAGTTCTATAAAGGTGATATTGCTGCCTGGAAGAAATTCGCCAATTCTCTTCACCTGCGTTTGGCTATGCGGCTCGTAAAACGTGATGAGGCAAAAGCAAAGGCAGAAGTGCAGAAAGCATTTGCCCGTGGTGTGTTTACCGGCAACGGGGATATTTGTAAAATGACGCATGAGAATGTGCAGAACAATTATGCAGATATACGGGGGAATGGCCTCTCTGCTTCTATTAACCAGGGAGAGTTGGTGCCTTACCGTTATAACCAGGTATTCATCAATGCACTTCGCAATACCAATGATCCCCGCCTGGAATACATGGCGCGGTATTACATTGATCTGCCGTATAAATTTATGGAGCGCCTGGATGTTACAGAACAGGTAAGAGCGGTGGTGGGTTATACCGGTTGCAATAACGGTGATTTTGTGTGGGACGACTGGAAGAGCAACTTTACGATCACGGTTCCCGGCCGCGGGGATTTTGATATTGGTAACAACGGGCAAAAGATACAGCTGGCTAATTTCCTCATTGCCAACAACGCTCCTTTCCTGCATCTTACTTATGCAGAAACAGAATTGTTACTGGCTGAAGCTTGTTTCCGCTGGGGGCTTAACCTGAATGGTGATTACACCACACACTATAACAATGGTATAGAAGCAGGCATTCGCCAACTGAATGTTTATCCCGGTGGCCCTTCTATAGAAACGGGAAAGATCACACAGTATAAAGCGGATAACGTATTAGCGCCCGGCAGGGAATTGCAGATGATCAATCACCAGCTGTGGGTGGTATTGTTCATGAACGGGCCAGAGGCTTATGCCAACTGGCGCAGGTCAGGATTTCCGCAGTTAACACCAGGGTATAAACCCGGCTATTCCAACATCAATACTATACCGCGCCGTTTTGAATATCCATTATCTGAGAAAGAACAGAACAAGGTAAACTATGATAAAGCCCTGCAGGATATGGGTGGAGCAGATGATTGGACAGCCCGCGTATGGTGGGACAAGTAATAAGCATTCTATCATTTAACAACCACGAACATGCATAAGAAAATATACATACTGCTGGTGTCCCTTCTTGCAATGATGGCTTGCGACAAAGAGCGGATCAAAGATCCGGAATTTGGCGCAGGGGATTATCCGCGCATCTTTGATATCAGGAATGTTTTTGTTTCACCTGTAGTGATCCTTGCTCCCGGGCAGGCTGCAAACTATACCGGCTTGTTGTATTCACCAGGTGGTAAAGTGAAAATATCCTGGAAAGTGAATGGAGAACAGAAGTCTACGGACACCGCATTTTCTTTCACACCACCGGCTCCGGGAGAATATACGGTGTTGCTGGATGTGGAATATGGCGGATTGAAAAGCACCCGCACCACGAATATCTTAGTGCCTCCGCCTACTTATACATTGAAACCATACACGAACGTCATCAATGCATATCTGTCTGATGCAGGTACTGCCAAGAGTTTGAACTATGAGCAATTAACGCACGTGACTTTTCAATCCGGCCGTGTTTCTTCAGATGGTACGGTAGATCTTTCTGCCGGTGAAACCAATCAACGGATGGATGAAGTGGTGGCCCGTGGGCATATTGCAGGTAAAGCAGTATTGCTGGGACTTGCCGGAAGACTTTCTCCTATAGACGGATGGGCTATTTATGAAGCCAATGATTTTGGGGATGCTATCAAAGATCCGGCTAAACGGGCAGCATTGGTGAACACAGTGAAGAATTACGTAACCGCCAAAAAGCTGGATGGTGTGGATGTGATGATGAGTGATGTGAATTCAGGAGCTTATGCAGGAAACCTTGCCGCCATGGCTCCTTTTATTACTGAACTGAAAGCAGCCCTTCCGGCTAATGCTATCGTTACTGCAACAGTTGGCGCCGGCTGGCAGCATTGGGATTATCCAAGTCTTGCTGCAGCCACCTGGGTAAATGTAAGGGCTTTTGAAGATGGTTTACATGTAGGGCCTGCCGCACCAAGAGGTCAGGCATCCAGTTATGATTACATGCTGGCGGCCGCTAAGATCTGGGTAGATTTCCATTTGCCCGCCAATAAACTGGTGATCGGTATTCCGGCTTTTGGGTTGCGGTATAATGCAATAGATGGGAATGGCAATAATGAAGGATGGGCTTCTTATGATTATGTGCCTTACAGGACCATCCTGGGTATGGACCCTGCGGCAGCGGGAAAAGAGAAAGTGGAAAAGAACTTCGGCATTTACTATAATGGCCAGCCGCTGGCGAAGAAAAAGGCAGATCAGATCAAGTTAGCCGGTTTCAAGGGAGCTTACCTCTGGGGGGCGGATTTTGACAGTAATGATGATAAGAGTTTGTTGAAAGAAATACATAACGCATTGAAATAGTTGCTTTTTTGGTTAATTGAGCAATGGGTCGGCTGAGAGGCCGGCCTTTTTTTGTCCGGGTAATTTTCCTTACTTTAGACTACACCAAAACCAGCCGATATTTGCAACCAGCAGCAGTATATCCTGATGAGCGCATTTTAATTGAAAAGATAATAGCCGGAGATCCCCACGCAAAGCATTGGTTATATGACCAATATGCAGCACCTGTCTATGGACTGTTATTACAGTTGTTCCCCAGAGAGCAGGATGCGGATAACGCGTTGGTCAGAACTTTCGTGCATGTTTTCAAAAACATCAGAGATTATTATCATTCCGGCGGAATATCCTTATTTTCGTGGTTAATGAAACAGGCGAGGGAAACTGCGGAAGCAGAGGTTCCTTTTGCCGGATTAACTGGTAATGACATAAGCATCCTAGCAAAAAGTGGTTTAATGCAATTTAGTGACACGTTGAGCGTTGAATGCCGTGAGGTATTTCACTTGTGTTATTGCATGGGACTCTCCAGATCAGTTGCGGCAGCCCGCCTGGGCAAACGTGAGCAACAGGTGTTTGTCTTATTACAGCAAGCAATGAAGGCATTCAGAAAATTTTCCAATAGTAATTGAATCTGCAAGAATACATAGACAATGGGATGGTTGAAAGCTACGTGCTGGGCCTGGCAACTCCTGAGGAAGCCAGGGAACTGGAACGTTTGATGAAAGAGTACCCGGCATTGCGCGAAGAGTTCAATAACGTGGAACACACCATTCACAATTTATGGCTGGAAGATGCCGTACCTCCCCCCATGGAGTTACGTGAGCGTTCCCTGCAACCGATCAGCTGGGCAGACACAGATTCCGGCACACCTAAAAAACCGAACTATACCTTCATTAATATCCAGCATAATCCAAGCCATTACATCACCGTCCATAAAGTATGGAAATGGATCTTTGTGATTGCTTTCCTCCTTTTCAAATTTTGTTTATTCCTCGCTATTTATTTCTACTTCAAATACCGCCAGGTAGAGGATCGCCGGCAAGAAAGGGAGAAGATCAGGCTGGAGCAGCAGCAATTATCTCCAAAATAGCATTATCGTATCTCTTCGTACCCGCTTAAACAAAATTTCTTTTGTGCTGTTTATTGAGGATAGTAACATTACTAAATCTTCAATATTAAGCTATGGCACAACGTGTTGAACATGATTTTCTGGGTGAAAAAGAAATCCCTAAGGATGTCTATTATGGCATTCAAACCCTTCGTGCAATTGAGAATTTTCACATTACAGGTATCCAGTTAAAAAGTGAGCCCATCTTTATACAGGCGCTGGGGTATGTGAAGAAAGCAGCTGCGCAGGCCAATGCAGACCTTGGCGCATTGGATAAAGGCATTGCAGAAGCTATTGTAAAAGCGAGTGACCGTTTGATCAACGGAGAATTCCTGGACCAGTTTCCCACAGATCTTATACAAGGTGGTGCAGGTACTTCCGTGAATATGAATGCGAATGAAGTGATCGCTAACGTGGCATTGGAGATGATGGGAAAAGAGAGAGGAAACTACGACTTCTGCCATCCCAATAATCATGTGAATTGTTCGCAATCTACCAACGATGCGTATCCTACTGCATTCCGCATTGCGCTAATGAATAAGCTCACGGCTTATAGCGAGAGCCTCCGGGCATTGGCTGATTCCTTTCATGCAAAAGGTGTGGAATTCAGGCAGGTGCTGAAGATGGGCCGCACACAATTACAGGATGCGGTGCCCATGAGCATGGGTGATGAGTTCATTGCTTTTGCCACCAACCTGCGGGAAGAGTTATCCCGGATAGAAGACAGCAAACGACTAATCTCTGAAGTGAATATGGGAGCTACGGCTATTGGTACTGGTGTGAATGCTCCGCAAGGATATGCGGACCTGGTGGTTAAATACCTCAACAAAGCAACGGGGCTTGACCTTTCGCTGTCCACCGATCTGATAGAAGCTACGTATGATACAGGTGCTTACGTTCAATTGTCCGGCGTGCTGAAACGTACTGCCGTAAAGGTTTCCAAGATCTGTAATGACCTTCGCCTTTTATCTTCCGGGCCACGTTGCGGACTAAACGAAATCAATCTCCCCAAGATGCAACCCGGCTCTTCCATTATGCCGGGCAAAGTAAATCCCGTGATCCCGGAAGTAGTGAACCAAACAGCATTCTATGTGATCGGTGCGGACCTTACTTTAACGCTGGCCGCAGAGGCGGGGCAATTGCAATTGAATGTAATGGAGCCGGTGATCGGGTTTTCGCTTTTCACTTCCATCACGTATATGACCAATGCCTGCAATACACTGCGGGAAAAATGTGTAGTAGGAATCACTGCAAATGCAGAACGGACAAAAGATATGGTGATGCAAAGCATTGGCATTGTAACACAACTGAACCCCATCCTTGGATATGAAAAATCAGCAGCCATCGCCAAGGAAGCCCTGGAAACCGGTAAATCTGTACATGATATTGCGGTGAAAGAAAAGAAACTGGTAACACAGGAAAAATGGGATGAGATCTTTACGTTCGAGAATCTCATCCGCCCTAAGTTTATCAATAGTTAGCTATGAAACCATACACCATATCCTTCTTTGTTTTGCTTTTCGCATTACAGGCGTCTGCGCAGCATAAACTCCCCAATGTTGTGATCCTGGCTACTGGCGGTACTATTGCCGGTGCCGGGGAATCCAGTGTGGGCACAGCTTACACCGCGGGCAAATTACCCATCGATGCATTACTGAATGCATTACCGGAAGCCCGCAAAATTGCTAACCTCACCGGAGAGCAGGTGGCTTCCGTAGGCAGCCAGGCTATGCACGACAGTATATGGCTGAAACTGGCCAAACGGATCAATGAGCTGGCGGCAAAACCGGAAGTAGATGGTATTGTGGTTACCCATGGTACAGATACGGAAGGGGAAACGGGATTCTTTTTACAGCTCACAGTTAAAACGGCAAAACCTGTGGTACTGGTAGGCGCCATGCGTTCTGCCACCGCAATTTCCGCAGATGGCCCTATGAATTTATACAATGGGATTGCAGCAGCAGCGAGCAAAAGATCTGAGAACAGGGGCGTACTGGTATGTATGAATGACCAGTTATTTTCCGCCCGGGAGGTTACTAAAACCAACACCACCAATGTGGCCACTTTTCAAAGTCCGAACACCGGCCCACTGGGTACGGTGTTCGACGGGAAGGTGGAATATTACCACAGCATTCTCCGTAAACACACTATTCAGACAGAATTTGATATCAGCCAGGTGAATTCTTTGCCGAAAGTAGATATCTTGTACGGCTATGCCAATATGAACCCTGTGCTGTTAGAAGCTGTAGTGAATGATAAAGCGCAGGGAGTTGTAATTGCCGGAGTGGGCAATGGTAACCTATATCCAACTGTGGAAAAACGTGTAAAAGAGATTACCCGCAAGGGTGTGGTGGTGGTACGTTCTTCGCGTACCGGCAGTGGCAGGGTTACCCTCAACTCCGAAACTGATGACGCTGCGCTTGGGACAATTGTAGCTGATGATCTGAATCCGCAGAAAGCACGCATCCTCTTACAACTGGCATTGTTAAAAACAAAGGATACGAAAAAGATACAGGAGATGTTCTTTACGTATTAATAGCGCTGCTTTCAATTATCGTATAAATAAAACACATGATCTGGCTTCAATTTGCAATCCTGTTAGGTGCTATTCTGATCGGCGCCCGAATGAAAGGCATCGGCCTTGGCGTAATGGGAATGATAGCGCTTGCCCTCTACCTCTTTTTATTCCGTATGCGGCCAGCCGAGCCGCCTATTGATGTAATGCTCATCATCCTGGCCGTGGTAACTACAGCTGCAACCATGCAGGCTGCAGGTGGAATGGATTACCTCGTACGTGTGGCAGAAAAGATCCTGCGCAGCAAACCCTCCATGATCACTTTAATGGGGCCGCTTGTTACGTTCTTCTTTACTGTTTTTGCCGGTACTTCTCATATCACTTATTCGCTGCTGCCTATCATTGCAGAGGTGGCTACCAAAAAAAGAATAAGGCCGGAACGCCCGCTCAGTATTTCTGTTATCGCAGCACATCTGGGTATTACGGCCAGCCCTATTTCAGCAGCTACGGCGGCTATGATCACTATCCTGGCAGGACAGATTGAAATCATACACATCCTAAAAATATGTATCCCCGCCTGCCTCATTGGTATTTTAGCCGGTGTGGCGGTTGTGTGGAAGAAAGGAAAAGAGCTGGAGAATGATCCCGTGTTCTTAGAAAAAATGAAAGACCCGGAGTTTGCAAAAGAACTGGATGCAGAGAGTACGGATAATAATAAACCGTTGCCAAAGGGCGCCAAAACTTCTGTGGTCATTTTTGGCATTGCGGTGTTATTAATTGTGTTGGTGGGAGCGTTCAAAAACATGTTACCCACTTTTGAACCCGGGCCGGCAAACCTTTCTGTGAATGCAAACGGTACGATCAAAATGGCGGCAGTAATAGAGCTCGTGATGCTGGCCGGGGCTGCGCTGATGTTGCTGCTTACTAAAACCACTACCGCTGCTATAGCAAAAGCAAGTTTATTTACAGCCGGTGCACAGGCAGTGGTATCTATTTTTGGTGTGGTATGGATGAGCGCAACTTTTATGCAGGCAAATGATGTGGCTATTGAAGGTGCGTTAGGAGATATGGTTAGAGCCGCTCCATGGACATTCTCTATTGCTTTATTTATACTCAGTATGTTATTGTTCAGTCAGGCGGCCACCACCAAGGCTTTAATGCCGCTTGGTGTAATATTGGGCCTGGCCCCCAGCAGTATGGTGGCCATGTTCCCTGCTACGAACGGTGATTTTGTGTTACCAGGTTATCCTACCCTGCTGGCAGCGATCAACTTTGACCGTACAGGCAGTACTCACATTGGAAAGTATTTGATCAACCATAGTTTTATGATCCCCGGATTAGTGAGTGTTGCTGTTTCGGTGGCCGCTGGATTTTTGTTAGCCAGTATATTCTGGTAGCCAGATCCTTTAAAAAACCTTTCATATGCGTACCCTGATCATTGTTCTGTTATTTGTACCCATGGCTGTGATGGCACAGCGGCAGGAAGATACGGCAGCCAATAAGTTGCCTGTTATTCCGGTAAGCAAACAATCACTGTTGTCTAATATAGACGTGATTGCAAACATGCAAATGGCTTTCCGGAATGAATTCAGTGAGGGAACTTACCAGCGTTCCCGGTTTACGATGGAGCAGTTCAGACTGGAGATCAAGGGTAAGGTACATGAGAAGGTTTATTTCCGTTTCCGGGATAGGTATACCCGTAATGTGGTGCCGCAGTCGATAGATAATATGAGCCGTTCTACGGACCTGGCTTTCATCCGTTTTGATCCTGCGCCTAACTGGAAGATCTATGCAGGAAAGCTGTGTGCAGACTGGGGCGGGTATGAGTTTGATGCGAATCCCATTGATATTTACGAGTACTCGGATATCATCAATTACTCGGATAATTTCCTGGCGGGTGCAGGTGTTGGTTATATGCTGCCGGATAATAAAAACGAATTCACCTTACAGGTACTGAATACGCGCACAGCCAGTTTTTATGAATTGTATGATACCATTTCCGGGATCCGGGAGGCGCGTTTTCCTTTTGCTGCCGTGGCTAACTGGCGGGGCCGTTTCTTTAACGGGAAGTTTAATACCATCTGGTCTTATTCCTTATTCCGGGAAGCAGAACATGAATACATGAATTACTTCGCGCTGGGTAACCAGCTGAGCCTGGATAAATTTACGCTGGAATATGATTTCAAATTCAGCCAGGAGCAATTGGACAGGAAAGGGATCGTATCCGGATTCACGGAGAACATTGATATTAAAACAGCGCAGAATGTACGGTACATCAGTCATTGGGCGAAAGTGGATGTGAAGTTGTCCGACAAGGTGAACCTGTTCTTTGTGGGGATGCTGGATGATGCTTACTGGAAAAAACCACAGGAAAGCAGCCATACGAAACTGCGGCAGGCATGGGGATATATTCCGGGGCTGGAAGTGTATCCTATTAAGAATTTCAACCTGAAAGTGTTTGGTGCATTTATAGGGAGGGTGTACAAATATACAGATGAGGCCAAAAGGAACCTTGGGCAGGTGAATACAGATAATTACAGGGTTTCTGTGGGAGTGATCAGTCCGCTGGTGATATTATAAACCCCCTTATCTTTGTTCCATGAGTTACACAGTTCCTGCACAAACGCGTATTGGCCATGTGCATTTAAAAGTTTCAGATCTGCAGCGTTCCCTTGATTTTTATTGTGGGTTACTGGGGTTTGAGTTGATGACAAAATATGGTGACCAGGCTGCTTTTATTTCTGCGGGCGGTTATCATCATCATATAGGGCTGAATACCTGGCACAGCAAGGGAATGCCCCCTGCTCCGGAAAATGCACCCGGACTGTATCATACGGCTATATTGTATCCTACGCGGAAAGACCTGGCGGCGATCTATAAAAGATTAACGGATGCAAATGTACCTTTTACGGGTTTTGCAGATCATGGTGTTTCCGAAGCATTATACCTCAATGATCCGGATCAGAATGGTGTGGAGTTATATTGGGATAAACCCAGGGAGCAGTGGCCAAAGGATGAGAACGGATCACTGACGATGTACACACATCGCCTGAACCTGGCGGATCTGTTAAAGGAGCTGGAAAGCTAACTTTTCTTAAAAGCCTCTACTTTATCTTCGATATTATCAATGGCCTCCTCAATGGAATGAGAGTGTTTGAGGTCCAGGTGTTTTTTGGTTTCCAGTGCCAGCTTTGTATAGAACTGGCGGAGTGTATTTAATTCTTCTTCTGATAAAGATTCCACATCAATTAAACGATTGCTGGCGGTTTTAGTGGCCGCTATCAGTTCATTCAGTTTCAGCTGGATGGATTTGGAATCTTTATTCTGTGATTTCTGGATGATGAACACCATCAGGAAAGTAATGATGGTGGTGCCGGTATTGATGACCAGTTGCCAGGTATCAGAATATTTAAAGATGGGGCCGGTTACACCCCATACGATAATAGTCAGAAGGGCCAGTATAAATGCCCATGGGCTTCCGGTTGCTGCGACTACTTTTTCTGAGAACTTTTCAAAAGCGTGTACCTTCTGGGCCATATACTTTAGTAATTGATATTGAGCAGGCGGAGTTTATTGTACAGGGTTTTCCTGTCAATATTCAACAGCTGGGCTGCTTTGGTTTTGTTATACTTCACTTCCTTGAGTACATTAATGATCTTATTGTACTCTGCTTTCAACGCCACGGATTTCAAGTCGTTAGACTCTGGCATTTCAATTTCTTCTTCACCATCCTGACCCAAACTCTCCTGTGGCGGGGCCATGGTAGTACGGAAGGTGCCACCTCCTTTCATTTCCAACGGAAGCGCAGCCATGCTGATCTCCTTATTGGCGGGCGTTAATAAACTGGCGCGGCGGATCACGTTCTTCAATTCACGGATATTTCCCGGCCAGTCGTACTGCCTGAAGCATTCCCATACTTCTTCGCTGAGCACCACAGGTGGTTTATTCAGTTCTTTACTTACCTGCACCATGAAGGAGTCCACAAAGAATGGAAGGTCTGCATTGCGGGTACGTAATGGGGGAATATGAATAGTGAACTCATTGAAACGGTGGAAAAGGTCTTCTCTGAACTTGCCTTTTTGAACGGATTCAAAGAGGTTTTCATTGGAAGCTACGATCAGGCGTACATCTATGGATATTTCCTTCATGCTTCCCACGCGGCGGATCTGTTTTTCCTGGATCACCCGGAGCAGTGCTACCTGGATGTCGTATGTGAGATTGGAGATCTCATCGAGGAATAAAGTACCGCCGTGTGCTTGTTCAAAAGCGCCTATTTTGGTGTTGATGGCCCCTGTAAAAGAACCCTTTTCATGCCCAAAAAGTTCACTGGCTGCCAATTCCCGGGAAAGACTGCCACAATCCAGGGCTACAAAGGGTTGTCCTTTGCGGCTGCTGTGTTCATGGATGAGATGGGCTACGGATTCCTTGCCGGTACCTGTTTCACCAAAAATGATCACGCTGTAATCAGTTGGTGCTACGAGGGTTAGCTCGCGGTACAATGCTTTGGATGGTTCGCTTTCACCATATACGTAAGAACCGGTTTTATGTTGCTGGGTAGCGGGTAAGTTATTTTCTTCGTGGGCATGGGGGGCCACGGCCACTTCAGAGAGCACAACTGGTTTTTGCGACAGGGCTTTATTTACCAGGCTGAGGATCTCGTCAGGATACAAAGGTTTGGAGATATAGTCGTAAGCGCCATTCTTCACCATTTCCACAGCGATCCTTACATCCGTATAACCTGTAATGATGATCACTACGGTTTGCGGGCTGATCTGGCGGATATCGCTCAATAACTTGGCGCCATCGGTATCTTTCAACCGATAGTCACATAATACCAGGTCATAAGGCTCCTCCTTAATCATTTTTAAAGCCTGGCTACCGGTCATGGTACTATCTACCTTGAACCCGTGTTTGCTTAAAAATTTACTAAGAAGGGTACAAATGTTTATTTCATCATCAATAATGAGGATACGTTTCATACTTAATTTGGTATTGGACGGGTATTAAATTTACGACTAATTATGCACATGCTTTACTTAAGCTAACATCTAACTTTTTACGTCAGTAATGATCTCCTGCAATTTCCCTACATTAAAAGGTTTAGGCAAAAAGTGGGCCGCTCCTGCTGTTAGGGCCTTTTCTTTTTCCAATCCGTTGTCATAGGCACTGATAGTGATCACTTGCAGGGCAGGGTAAAGCTTTTTTATCTGAGGCAATGCCTCCAGTCCGGAACCATCCGGGAGGTGTATATCCAGGAATAGGACGTCCGTTGGATGACTTTTCAGGAATTGCCAGCCTTCTGCCAGGGCATGAACATATTTTACTTTATACCCATACTTGCTGAGATTCAATTGCAGTAAGCGGCAGATGTCCGGTTCATCATCTATGATCAGAATTGAATTTCCCATGATCGTTTGGTGTTGAGTATCCTGTTTTGGGTGGTGGTTATTGGCATATTGAACAGGTTTTGTGGCGGTATGTATAGGTACCCGGCTTTCGCGGGTTGGGTTGATGATCGACAGATCAAAAACATTTCCGAATATCTTGTTCCAATATGTGTGTCTTCTGTAGCCCATGGTAACAACCTTCTGTTCAAATATAAGAGGTGCAAACTCTCTGCCGGAAAAAAATGCCTGTCTTGCCTGCTAATCTGGGGATAAAATTCCACACTTTCCCCAACTGCTGTTTCCCAATCTGCGATAATAATAGGTCATTTCTCTTGTTGTTTTCCTGCTGTTAACCCCGCTGGCCCGGTGGTATAGTAATTGCCTTTTTATCAGAACAATAAAACATTATCATATGAACTCACTGCAATTGAAAGGAACATGGAACGAGGTTAAAGGTAAATTAAAACAGCAATATGCGGACCTTACTGATGATGATCTGTTGTATACCGAGGGCAAAGAAGATGAGCTGTACGGTAAACTGCAAAAGAAACTGGGTAAGTCCAAAGAAGAAGTACAAAAATTAATTAGCGATCTATAGCCGATGCGTAGGCTATACTTTTATCATAGCTGTTGTTTTAGTTATTGGCTGCTGTAAAGGTTTTATAATGCGAGCAGCATTATAACATTTATCAATAAAATGATAAGGTGTTTTATGTGAAAAGCGAAACAATATAAAACCAGATAGCTTGCCTTGCTGTCCTGCATATTCATGCAGGACAGCTTTTTTTTATTCCTATGCCCCATGCGGGCGGGGCAAAAAAAAGCCTTTGGTAACTTAATACCAAAGGCGATGGAGTTTTTCACTAAATGGAGGAATTGATTATTTATTCACAGCTTCAACATCCCGCATATGGCGGATCTGGTCATGTGATGCTTTGAGTGTTCTTTGCTGATCTGTGATAATAGAACGGATATTTTCCGGTAAGTAATCCTGGGCTAAAGCTTCGCGGTAGGATTTCTGTGCGGCGTCTTCTCCATATTCGCAGGAAGCGAGGATAGCGTGCCGGTCGTTTCCACCAAAGGATACTTTCACATCCATCCAGGTACGATAGATCTTACCTGCAATGGTAGTGTCCCTTTCTCTTTCTTCTCCCATGGTCCGGAGTTCCTTGTTCAATTCAATGGTGAAATTTTTACTATCTGCAACCATATTATCGAAGAGGATCTTCAGGTCGCCATCATCCGTTTGTTTAATGGCTTTCTGATACCCTTCGATCCGGTCGTTATTAATTTTCACCAGGTCTTCCAATACTTCTGCTGTTTTTTCAGAATGTTGCATAATGGTAATTTTTTTTGGATGATCAATAATGTAATAACTCCAAAAACACTGCCACCTGAAAACACCGGTTGTTACGTTATTTGTGACGATCATTCACCCCCTATGGGGGAAGCACTTCCACAATGTATCCCACGAACGCTGCCACAGATAAGGATACTGCCGTTCTTTGGCATTGGCACAATTTTTCCATTACAATGAATGAACTTAAACTATAAAGCCATGAGTAATTTACTTTATCTGATAGCGGTAATCCTTATTATAGGCTGGTTACTTGGATTCTTTGTTTACTCTGCTACTGGCCTCATTCATGCATTATTGGTACTGGCTATTATTGCCATACTCATCAACATTATTCGTGGAAGGGCCGTTTAGCGAAAGAGCGCCTATATAATAAAAAGAGGAAAAGGATGAAACCCTTTTCCTCTTTTATTTTTTTAAGCCGGGGGTAATGTGATGGTGAACAAAGTTCCTTCACCCAGTACACTTTCTACCTGGATGGTGCCTTTGTGATTGAGGATGATGTTCTGTGTGGAAGTTAAGCCCAGTCCGGTGCCTTTGGCTTTTGAAGTGTAAAAGGGATCGAAGAGTTTGCCTTTGTTTTCTTCCGGAATGCCGGTGCCGTTATCACCGATGCGGATCAGTAACTTGCCCTGGCTCATTTGCGTGCTTACGGTGAGGATACCATTACCGGGCGTCATGGCTTCAATAGCATTGATCAGAAGATTTAAGAGGGCAATATTCATTTTCTCTTCATCTACTACCAACACTGCTTCTTCTTCCATGTAGTGTTCCAGCAAGCGGATACCGTTTAATTGCAGACGGTCCTGGGAAAGGACCAGCGCTTTTTTTACCACTTCGTTGGCGGGGTATTCCTGCATGTTGAGTTCCAGCATGCGGGTAGATTGCAGGAGTTCTGTTACCAGTACATTGATGCGGGTACAATTCCGCTCAATGATATCCAGGTAAAGGTTGCTGTCTTCCACGGTGGGCACTTCATCCTGCCGGTACTGGCCAACAGCCAGCAATATATTGGTGAGCGGATTTCTTACTTCATGGGCTATTACACGGGCAATGCGGCCGGTGATCACAAACTTTTCCTGATTCCGTTTTTCCTGTTCTTCCCGTTTCTTATCAGAAATATCTTCAGCTACGCATAAAAAGGTACCCAGCTGTTCATCCAGTTTATTAGCATTGATGAGCATATCCAGCTTTTGCCCGGATTTGCTTTTGAAGGTGAATTCCTTGTGCACGATGGCACTGTCTTCACAGATGTCCAGCAGGAATTGCAGGGCTTCTGCTTCCTGCATGAAAAGTTCCTTCAGGTTCATCGTCAGCAATTCTTCCTTGCTGTATTGCAACTTCCGCATGGCGGTTGGGTTGACCTCGATAACGTTCTTATGGCAATCTGCGAGGATGATCAGGTCGTGGCTCTTTTCAAAGATGCCGAAATATTTCCTTTCATTTTCTGCAATGAGGCGCAGGTGTTTGAACTCTGTAATGCCGTAACGGATGGCCCTCTCCAGTTCCTGCCCGGTTATTTCCCCTTTAACGAGGTAGTCCGTGGCGCCTGCCATCATCGCTTCATTATCTATGGCATAATCCCCTTTACCGGTGAGCATGATCACGGGGGCTTCATAACCGATTTCCTGAAAATGGCGGAGGGTGTCTATACCGGTATATTGGCCAAGGCGGTAATCCACCAGGTATAATTCGTGTTCCTTTTTCTCAATGGCGGCAATGCCTTTCTGATAAGTGGGCGCCCATTCCAGATGGTATTGTTCCGGGGCAACATCCTGCAATAAACTATTGACGAGGAAAAAATCATCCTCATCATCATCTATCATTAAAATACGTTTACGTGTGTTTTTCATTCTTTAGATTATAATGGCCTGCCCTGTATCAGCAATAAACGTGCTCCTTTTATTTTATTGTTTTATGGGCAGTACGATCACGAATGCGGCTCCCTTTTCCGGGTAGCCATAGGCTGTGATGGTACCATGGTGCGCATCCACGATCTTTTTGCAGATGGCCAGCCCGATGCCGGTTCCTTTATATTCGCTTACGCCGTGCAAACGTTGAAAAATGAGGAAGATCCGCTCCGCATTGGCCTGATCGAACCCAATTCCGTTATCTTCTATGGTAATGCGGCAGAAAGTTTCTTCCCGTTTGTCTTCTTTTATGGTGCCTGTTTCCCTGCCAGACAGCAACTCTTTTTTGATCCTGATCACCAGGGGGCGTTCAGGATCGGCAAATTTTACGGAATTGGAAAGCAGGTTGAGGAATAACTGGTGAAAGGCGGTATCACTACCCTCAATTTCGGGCAGCTGATCATGATAGACAATCCCTTTACGATCCTGCAGGGCTAATTCCAGGTCTCCGATCACATTCTGGAGAAGCTGGTTCATATCTACCGGTTTTACGCTTTCAGGTGTGATCCTGCCTGCGCGGGAAAAACTGAGCAGATCATTGATGAGTACACGCATCCTGTGTACGGCCACTACCATGCGATCTATTAACTGAGATGCATCCGCGGGAAGTTCCGGTTTATATTTTACCTGGAGGCGGTCTGAGAAGGTGGATATTTTACGTAAAGGTTCCTGAAGGTCATGCGAAGCCACATAGGCAAACTGTTCCAGGTCCAAATTGCTTTTATTGAGCAGGGTGATGTTTTCCTGCAATTCCCGCTGATAGTTCTTGAGCCGTGTTTCTACATGCAGCTGCAGCCTGAATTCCCTGTTAAGGATGATGTAGGAATAAACACCGATCAAAATGGCGAAAATGGAAATGATAAAAACAACGGGGATCCAGAGGGTGGAGAAAAACTGGAAGAGGCGGGACCTTTCTGTTAACTGGGCTTCTTCGATATCCGTCATATCCTGCACCTTTTTATCTATCAGGTCCATGGACACTTCTCCTTCCTCTACGGAAATGCGGCCGCCTACAGCAGTGTTCGTTTGTTCTCCGGCGGTGAGCTGTTTGTATTTTATATCCAGGAGGTTCTTTAATGTATCCAGGTTCTTTTGCTGAGCAGGATCATTGATGATCTTGCGGAGGTTCCGGTATTCCTTTTCAATTTTAGCGCTGCGCTCTTCCATACTGGGATGCAGGAAGGCAGCTTGCTTAGTAAGGTTATACCCCCGGATGGCGGCTTCCGCATCTTTCAACTGTTTGGTGATCACCTCCAGCTTTTTGGAGACCTCAATGGTGTGGTTCAGCTGATTAGCGTTGTGCATGAGGTTCTTGGCTATCAGATATGATAACACGGTAGCCCCTACTATGATAGTAAACGCGATAAAAAAGCCGATCCTGATCTTTTTCTGTACGCTGATATGCATTGGTTTCATTAAAATGGGGCTAACTAAGTTACTTAAAAACAAGTACTTATTTACATTCCCCCCTCGTGCAACAATTTCTACAGTTTGAAAAGGTATTTCTACATAACAGATCAGGGTGATAGCATGGAATACTTCGCTATAGTGGTTGCCGTATGATTATTAAGGTTGTTAACAGCAATTGGAACCACTTGTGGTTATAATTCTCATTCTATTTCTCTTATCTCAACGCAAATGTGATACCGTTATTGGAATGCTGTTTGAAATATTTATTCCTGTGATGCAGCAAGTGCATATCTATTTTTTACATCTTAAAATTGTGAGTTATGAACAGCCTAACCAATCAGGACACTCCTGTAAAACCCGGCCAACCACAGCCGCAGCCACCAGGAAAGGAAGAAGAAAAAGGAAGACATGGGGAAGGTGGTGGGCAACCTAAACCTGAGATCCCGGACATACCGGAGGAAGTTCCAAAACGTGAAATAGACCGTAAACCCGGTGACCCGAAAGCTGTTCCCGAACAAGGGCCCAAAGAGCAGATCCCGGACAAAGGAGAGAGCGAAGAGAACAATGACGTAGAAGAACAAGACCCGGACCTGTTAGTGGAAGATGACCGTGATTCAGGGAACAAAGACCAGGATAGCGTGGTAGACAGCAGGGACCGATTCCCATTTCCTAACAAAGAAACACCATATAAAAAACAATAAACAATGGCAACTAAGAAAACATCCCCCGGCAAGACTTCCGCTGCAAAAAAGAATGGCGGCGAGAAGATGGAGAATTCCAAATTCCACAAGTTATTCATGGATGAGCTGAAAGACATATACTGGGCTGAAAAACACCTGGTAAAAGCACTGCCTAAAATGCAGAAAGCGGCTACATCAGAAGAACTTGCCAGTGCCATAGGTGATCACCTGGCCACTACAAAAGGACATGTAACCCGCATTGAGGAGATCTTTGGAATGCTTGGCGCCAAGGCTACTGCCAAAAAATGTGAAGCCATGGAAGGCCTGGTGATGGAAGCGCAGGAACTGATGGAGGAAGAAGAAGAGTCCGCAGTGCTGGATGCCGGTTTGATCATTGCGGCGCAGAAAGTGGAACATTATGAAATTGCCACTTATGGTAGTCTGCGTACGCTGGCTAATATTATGGGGCATACAGATGTAGCTCATTTACTGGAACAAACGCTGGCAGAAGAAAAAGAGGCAGACAGTTTATTGACGCAGATTGCTGAATCAACGGTGAATGAAGAAGCGTTATCTGAATAAATCATTTTTCCGGAAACATGCAGAAAGCAAATCGTAAAAAGGATGTAAGGCCACCGCAGCATCAGAACAGACAGCCAGGAATAGAATCTAAGATGAAACCGCTGCCGGTTGCCGAGAGAGAGATCGTATCCGCCAGTGGCCGGCTACTGGGGAAAGTAGCTGTGATCACTGGCGGAGACAGTGGGATAGGAAAAGCGGTTGCATTGGCATTTGCTGCAGAAGGCGCAGATGTTGCGATCGCTTACCTGGATGAACACGAAGATGCGAAACGCACTGCTGAGCAAATTGAAGCATATGGCCGTAAGGCGTTATTGATCGCGGGAGATATCGGTCGTGAAAAACATTGTGAGAAAATTGTTCGGCAAACTGTGCAGCAATTCGGGAAGATCGATATCCTCGTGAACAATGCTGCTGTGCAGTATCCGCAGAAATCCATCACGGATATTACAGCAGAGCAGTTGCTGAAAACCTTTACGGTGAACATCTTTGCACAATTCTATTTAGCTAAAGCAGTTTTACCACATATGGCACGTGGCAGCAGTATCATCAATACTACTTCTGTTACGGCCTACCGCGGTAGCGGTCATTTAGTAGATTATTCTTCTACCAAAGGTGCTATTGTTGGTTTTACGCGTTCCTTATCTTCCATGCTGGCGGATAAAGGGATCAGGGTGAACGGGGTGGCTCCCGGGCCCATCTGGACGCCATTAATTCCTGCTACTTTCAGGGCAGGTGATGTGGCGGAATTTGGTTCAGATGTGCCGTTGAAAAGAGCGGGACAACCTGTGGAAGTTGCACCCTGTTATGTGTTCCTCGCTTCTGAGGATGCCAGTTATATGACCGGGCAAATACTACATCCTAACGGAGGAGAGATAGTAAACGGATAAGATCATGTGTAAGGTTGTTCTGCAATGGGCAACTTTTTTAAAGCTCCTTCTATTGAAAAACCAGTGTGATTATTTGTTGGTTGTTCACCCGTATTAAATTAAAAAACCGCCTCAGAACTTGTTCCGAGACGGTTTTTTTACACAGATCTATCTTCACAAACCACCAAAGATTGCCTGTTCATCACGATCCTCTACGGGGATCTTCTTTAAGAAGTCATCAAATCCCGCTTCATCATGCGAGCTGTACATGCCGTATGCATCTACCACATAGCCTTTATGGCCTTCCTTATCTTCCAGCAGGTACAGTACAGCACTATCAGAAGGATCTGATTCTCCTTCAAAACGATATGTTTTGATGATCTTCAGATCTTCCGGATCATAGATCTGTTCCCCTTCTACAGGTTGCATTCTTCCGTGGTCGCTCATTTTAAATTCATTATCGTATCCCTTTGAATGAAGCTTGTTCATTACCTGGGAGAGAGTTGTCATTTCGCCTGGTTTATCTGAAGTTGGTGTTTTCATAAATGTAGGTTGTTTAGTTCGATGATATAAATCCAAAACACATGCCACATCAATGTGGCGCAATTATTGGATAGGTTTTATAAAATATTTAACATCTATTCCCCCCATAGTTATGCATATTTATTAAGCTAATTCCGTCCTGGTCCCAGGACGGTTTTTTTATTGCTGGTATAATGATTGATATCCTATTAGTATAAAATCATTATACTATGAGAGCAGTATGGTCAGGTAGTATAGGCTTCGGCCTGGTAAACATTCCGGTTAAATTATACAGCGCCGTTCAGGAGAGTAATCTTGATCTGGATATGCTGGATAAAAAAGATCATTCCCGCATCCGCTTTCAACGGATCAATGAAAAGACGGGAAAGGAAGTGCAGTGGGCGAACATTGTGAAAGGATACAATCTCAACGATGAATATGTTGTACTCGATGATAAGGACTTTGAAGATGCCAGCCCCAGGAAAAGTAAGATCATAGAGATCACTTCTTTTGTAGAAGCTGTCGAGATCGATGATGTCTATTTTGAATCGCCGTACTTTATTGAACCGGATAAAAGTGGTGGTAAAGCGTATGAGTTATTACTACGTACGTTAGAGAAAACAGGTAAAGCAGGCGTGAGTTTATTTGTGCTGCGTAACCATGAGAACCTGGCGATCGTGCGGCCGAAAGAGAACTATCTCATGCTGCATCGTCTTCGTTTTGAGGAAGAGATACGCAAACCGGAGATAAACCTCCCCACTAATGTGAAGATCTCCAAGAAAGAACTGGACATGGCTGCGAAACTAGTGGCTGAATACACAGAGACATTTGATATTTCCCAATACAAGGATGAGTATAAAAAGGAACTGATGAAGATCATCAAAGCTAAAGCGTCAGGTAAACGTACTACAGTGAAGAAACTGAAAGTAGCGCATACTCGTGGTACGGATATCTTTGAACAGCTGAAAGCGAGCCTTGGTGGTAAAAAACGAGTATCATGAGCCTTTCCAAGTATAAACAGAAAAGGGATTTCAAACAGACTGCAGAGCCTGTTGCCGGTAAAGCAGAAGGCAAACACATCTTTGTTGTACAGCGGCATCATGCCACACGGCTGCATTATGATTTCCGGCTGGAGATCAATGGTGCGCTTAAAAGCTGGGCTGTGCCTAAAGGGCCTTCTTTAAATCCTGCAGATAAACGGCTGGCGATGGAAGTGGAAGATCATCCTTATGATTATAAGGATTTTGAAGGACAGATACCAGCGGGGAATTATGGTGCAGGGTATGTGTATATCTGGGATAAAGGGACGTTTGAAATGCTCGATCCAAAAGGGAATGCGTTGAAAGAATGGAAGTCTGGCAGTATAAAAGTTGTGTTGCATGGGAAGAAGCTAAAGGGTGAATTTGCGTTAGTGAAGATGAAAGGCGGGAGGGATGAGAATGCGTGGTTGATGATCAAACATAAAGATAAGTATGCGGTGGATAGGGAGTATAACAGTGAGGATTATACGCCGAAGCGGGTGATTGCGAAGGGGAAAGGAGAGGCGGAGAAGGGAGCTGTGGGTTCTGCTTCGAAAAAAGCTGGCGCTTCAGCTCCAAAGAAGGCAGCTTCGAAAAAAGCAGCACCTAAAAAGAAAGCTGCAGCCACTGGTGTAAAAAAAAAGCCCAAACGCGAAAAAGTAAAATAAAAGAATGGTATCATCCTATGCTCGCCACATTAGTGGATGAGCCTTTTGACAGAGAAGGATGGATATTTGAAACGAAATGGGATGGTTATCGCGCTATTGCCCAGGTACAGGATGGAGCAGCTGAACTGTATTCACGGAACCAGCTCTCTTTCAATAAAGTATACGCTCCTATTAAGGCTGCCGTGGAGAAAATTCCTCACAATGTGGTGCTGGACGGCGAAGTAGTGATATTGGGAGCCAATAATTACACTGATTTTCAGGCTTTACAGAATTATAAATCTACCGGAAAAGGGAAACTCACTTACGAAGTATTTGATCTGCTGCACCTGGATGGGCACGATCTGAAGGAATTAACACTCATAGAAAGAAAAACGTTATTACAGGAACTGGTGAAGCAGCTGGATGACCCCTTGGTTAGATATTCTGCGCATGTAGCGGATAAAGGGAATAAGCTCTTTGAGAAAGCACAGAAGGATGGTTGGGAAGGGATCATCGCGAAGAATGGAGCGAGTGATTATGTGGAAGGGACGCGGACGCTCAACTGGCTGAAGATGAAAATACTGAACCGGCAGGAGGTGATCATTTGCGGATACACGGAGCCGCGGGGTAGCAGGAAGAAGATCGGGGCTTTGATATTAGGAGTATATGAGAAGAGCAAACTGCGGTATGTCGGGCATTGCGGAGGAGGTTTTAATGATCAGGGGTTGAATGATATGCATGCACTTTTGCAGAAGTATAAACAGGAGGATTCTCCTTTTGCGGAGAAGGTTAAAACGAATACGGCTGTTACGTGGTTGAAACCAGAGCTGGTATGTGAGGTGAAGTTTGCTGGCTGGACGGAGGATGGGATACTGCGGCAGCCCATTTTTGTGGCATTGCGGGAGGATAAGGCGGCTAAGAGTGTTAAGCAGGAGAAACCTATAAAAGGGAAAACCATGGCTACTAAAACTGTTACGAAAGCTGCTGCGAAAGTGGCGGCGAAGAAAACAAAGGGATCCGTGAAAGCATCGGCGGCAGAGAGGTCTGATATTTCTTTGAAGGGGGGAAAAGCAATGGCGGCAAAGAGGTCTGATATTTCTTCTTTTAAGGGGGGAAAGGCAAAGACAGCAAAAGTTGCAGCTGATAAATCATCAAAAAAAGAAAACGACCGCACGTTGCTCCTGAACAAACAATCCGTTGTGCTCACCAATCAGCAGAAGATCTATTGGCCGCAGGAGAAGATCACGAAGGGGCAACTCGTGGATTATTATATGGAGGTAGCAGATCACCTGCTTCCTCATCTGAAAGACCGGCCTTTATCCTTGCATCGTTTCCCCAACGGCATTACCGGCATGAGCTTCTATCAAAAAGATATGGATGTAAAAACCATCCCCTCCTGGTTGAAGACTGTTTCCTTCCTCGCTGAATCTACCGGTAAGGAAGTAGATTATCTGTTGTGTAATGATAAAGCCACACTGGCATATATGATCAACCTGGGCTGCATTGAAGTGAATCCCTGGCTTTCCCGCATCAGCAAACCAGAACATCCTGATAATATTGTAATAGACCTGGACCCGGAAGGCATTCCTTTTTCCGCTGTGGTGGAAACAGCACAGTGTGTACATGAGATCCTGAAGAAATTCGGCATTAACTCCTACTGCAAAACATCCGGCTCAAGGGGTCTGCATATTTTCATTCCTACCGGCGCAAAATATGAATATGATACCTGCAGGCTTTTCGCAGAGTTCATTGCAAGGGAAACCAATGCACAATTACCCGGTATCACCAGTGTGGTTCGTACAAAATCTCAGCGAAAGAAAAAGGTGTATGTGGATTTTCTGCAGAACAGTCACGGGCAAACTATTGCGGCGCCTTATTCCGTGAGGCCAAAGCCCGGGGCTACGGTGTCTACTCCTTTAGATTGGAAAGAAGTGAATGAAAAACTAAACATAAAAGATTTTCATATAGGCAATACCGTAAGCAGGCTTAAAAAGAAAGGAGATCTCTGGGCCAATATCTATAAAGACAAAAACGATCTGAAAGCAGTTCTTAAAAAGCAGGTAAAATGAACAAGTATTTCATCAAAGGCCTGTTGACAGGCACGTTTATTGGATTTATACTCACATCGCCTAAAAGGGAGTTATGGCTGAAGCAACTGGAATGCAAGCTGAAACGTTTCGCCCGGAAGGCTATTACTCACCAAAAATAAAGCGTATGCCAGAAAGAACCATTTCCTCATCCCCCTTAAAACTAACATGGGTATACGGTATCCTGATCGCACTGGTTTGCATCGCCTTTACCATGATCTTTTACATGACGCATTGGTCCGCCGATCTCTGGACGGGTTATCTTGTAAGCGGCATCCTTTTCCTCGGGGTACTCTTCTCCGTTATCCACGCAAACAAAGCATTGGGAGGCAGGGCTTCCCTCGGAAGTTTATTAACAATGGGCATCCTTACCGCAGCGATCGCTATTGTGATGATCTCTACTGCCACTATTTTTTTCCACCTGGCCACTGAGCCAAACGTAAGCAATTCCGTGGATATCCCCTCTGATGGCGGCCATTTGAGTGAATACAGCGTTACAAAAAGAGAGGGTTTCTGGATCTACCTTGTTACGAATGTCCTCTTTATGAACCTGGTGCTGGGATTCCTTGCAGCTGGCATTGGCGCCATGACGGTAAAGCGGGATCAGAAAACTACTGCGGCCAAATAGTACTTTCCCCCTACCTTTGCATGCATGTCCAAAGGTCAAATTCTTATTATTGATGACGAGGAGCAGTTGCGTAAACTGCTGGGGAGATTATTGTCGCTCGAGGGATATACTATCCTGGAAGCGGGAAATATTAAGGCGGCAGCTAAGCTGCTGGAGAAGGAAGAGGTGCAGGTGATATTGTCTGATGTTAAACTTCCCGATGGCAATGGGGTGCAATTCACCAGTGAGCTGAAACGGTTATATCCGGAAACGGAGGTGATCGTGCTCACGGCTTATGGGAATATTGCGGATGGCGTGCAGGCCATTAAAAATGGGGCATTCGATTATCTGACCAAAGGGGATGATAATAACCGCATCCTTCCGTTGGTGAGTAAGGCCATGGACAAAGCGCAGCTGCAATTCCGCATCCGTTCGCTGGAGAATAAGATCGGGAGTAAATATGATTTCGGGAATATCATTGGTCAATCTAAGGAAATAAAGGATGCTATTGCGGTGGCAGAGAAAGTGGCGGCAACAGATGTAACGGTGCTGCTGCTGGGAGAAACAGGGTCTGGCAAAGAGGTTTTTGCGCAGGCCATTCATCGTGCGAGTTCCCGCAGATCGCAACCTTTTGTGGCAGTGAATTGCAGTGCGTTTGGGAGGGAGATCCTGGAAAGTGAACTCTTTGGGCATAAAGCAGGCGCTTTTACCAGTGCCATCAAAGACAAAAAAGGGTTTTTAGAGGAAGCGCATAACGGGACTATCTTCCTGGATGAGATCGGTGAGATGGCGATAGAGTTACAGGCGAAGTTATTGCGCGTACTGGAAACACAAGAGTTTTATAAAGTGGGGGATTCAAAACCCATTAAGGTGAATATCCGCATCATTGCAGCTACCAACCGGGAGCTGGAGAAAGAAATAGAAGCAGGGCATTTCAGGGCAGACCTTTATTACAGATTGTCTGCTTTCCAGATCACATTACCTTCACTGAATGAACGAAGCAAGGATATCCCTATGCTGGCGTTGTTCTTCCTCCAACAATTTGCACCTAAGAATGGTAAAAAAATAACAGGAATGAGTGAGGCTTTTTCGAAAGCGTTGCAGCAGCATAACTGGAAAGGCAATATCCGCGAATTGCGGAATGTGATAGAGCGGGCGGTGATCTTATCTGATGCGCCAGAGTTGGATACTTCTTCTTTACCCTTTGAATTTCAGTTTGCAGGGCCGGCGTCTGTGAATCATTCTTCTCTTACGCTGGCAGATGTTGAAAAACAACATATTATACGGGTATTGCAATTTGCGAAGGGAAATAAAACGAAGGCGGCAGAGATGATGCAAATAGGATTAACTACTTTATACAATAAAATTAAGGAGTACAATATATAAGACCACACTCCCATTTTTGCATATACCCTTCAATTTCTGCATGGTTGCCGCTTTTTTAGCTGCAACCTTTTTTAATGCCGTTTGTTAATTACCAATGAGTTAAGTGTGGATTGTCGCATTTGGCACCCCAATGGCATATACCGGGAAAATTAAACACCATGTTACCGGATGCTAAGATCCCACTACTAATCGCTCAACAGATCCCCGAATTATCTCCTGGTTTGGAGCAAGCAGGGCCTGTTACGCAAACGATCAGAACTTTTACCGCCTACACAAAACAATTGATCAACAAAGGACAGCTACAGGAAGTGAAGAAATGCTTTTCGATGGCTGGCGTGTTGTACAGGAACGGAAGCACGTTATTAAAGAATGCGATCGAGGATGTATTCCTCTATAGTATTTCCCCTTTCCTGGATGCACAGCAATATGTGAAGGAGTCCCTGCCGCAGTCCTTAAAACACCTGAGAAATCAACAATTAAAAAATACGCTATGTTAATGTTACTGCTCTTTTTAGCCGGGCTTATCTGCTTTTGGCTGATCTACAAATCGGTTGACTTTTTCGAAAAGATTTAAACTGTACCAACATGATGAATGCATTATTTGTATTGTCCATCCTCGTTTTCCTATACATGATCTATGTATTGCTGAAACCTGAAAAATTCTAAAGCAATAAAATGAATACAGAATTATTAGGCGTCATAGCCACTTACGCGCTGACGCTGCTCATAGCCATACCTTTGGGGAAGTATATCTCCAAAGTTTTCAAAGGGGAAAAGACCTGGCTGGATTTCCTGAATCCGGTAGAACGGTTCATCTTCAGGATCTGCGGGATCAATCCCAAAGAGGAAATGAACTGGAAGCAGCACCTCAAGGCATTAGTTACCATCAACATGCTTTGGTTTGTGTATGCTTTCTTCCTGCTTATTTTCCAGGATAAACTTCCCCTCAATCCGGATGGCAATCCAGGCCAGACGCCGGACCTCGCTTTCAACACAGCCATCAGTTTCCTTGTGAACTGTGACCTGCAACACTACTCCGGCGAATCGGGGCTCACGTATTTTACACAATTGTTCGTGATCACCTTCCTCCAATTTGTGAGTGCTGCTACCGGTATTGCTGCGTTGATCGTATTACTCAAAGCATTTAAAGACAAGACCACTACCAAACTGGGCAACTTCTGGGAATTCCTGGTGAAAACCAATACCCGCCTGTTGTTACCTATCTGCGTAGTAATTGCCCTGATCCTTGCATTTAATGGAACACCTGCCAGTTATGCCGGAAAGGATACCATTGTAACCATGCAAAATGATACAATAGGTGTTTCGCGTGGTCCTGCTGCCGGCATGATCGCTATCAAACATCTGGGTACAAATGGTGGCGGCTGGTTTGGTGCTAACTCTATCCATCCATTGGAGAATCCATCCTACCTCACGAATATGACAGAAGCCGTTGCGCAAATGATCATACCTATTGCGATGATCTTTGCCTTAGGGTTCTTCATTCAACGTAAGAAGTTTGCCTATGTAGTATTTGGGGTGATGACGGCAGGGTTCCTGATACTGCTCATACCATCCATGATGTATGAAATAAATGGTAACCCGGCCATTGCAAAAATGGGCGTGGCGCAATTAACGGGGGCCATGGAAGGGAAGGAAGTCCGTTTTGGGCCTGCAGCCACCGGATATTGGAGTACCATTACCACTGTTATTTCTACGGGTTCCGTGAATGGTTTCCATGATAGTACCATGCCACTGACGGGTATGATGCAAATGGTGGGTATGATGACCAATGCTTTCTACGGAGGATGTGGTGTAGGGTTCCTTAACTATTTCGTCTTCGTGATCATTGCGGTATTCATATCCGGATTGATGGTAGGGCGTACACCTGAATTCATGGGGCATAAAGTAGAAGCGAAAGAGGTGAAGATTGCAGCGCTTGTTGCATTGCTGCATCCTTTCCTGATCCTTGCGGGTACAGCGCTTTCTTCTTACATGATCGCACATCATCCTACTATCGACTGGGCCACGCAACCGGCCAACTGGTTAAACAACCCCGGCTATCATGGTTTCTCAGAGATGCTGTATGAATACACATCTTCTGCGGCCAACAACGGTTCCGGTTTTGAAGGGCTGGGTGATAACAATATTTTCTGGAACGTAAGTACAGGTTTCGTGCTCATCTTTTCCCGCTTCCTGCCGATCCTTGGCCCTGTGGCCATTGCAGGTATCCTGGCGCAGAAGAAATACATCCCTGAATCAGCTGGTACCCTGAAAACGGATACAGCCACTTTCGGGATCATGACCTTTGCGGTGATCGTAATTCTTGCGGCATTGGCTTTCTTCCCTGCACTGGTGCTGGGTCCTATAGCTGAGCACTTCTCCCTGTATTAATGATAAAGCTGAATTAAAATGAGAACAAACGATAATAAACTGTTCCCCGCGGACCTCGTGAAAGAAAGCTTAAAGCAATCTTTCGTGAAACTGAATCCACGGCTCCTCATCAAAAATCCGGTGATGTTTACGGTAGAGCTGGGTACCATCGTTATGCTGGTGGTTACGCTCAACACCTTTTTCACCGGAGATGTGTCACAAGGTAGCTTCGGCTACAACCTCACCATCTTCATCGTGTTATTGCTCACGGTGCTCTTCGGCAACTTTGCGGAAGCCATTGCAGAAGCACGCGGTAAGGCACAGGCTGAGAGTCTTCGTAAAACAAGAGAGGAAACACCCGCCAAAAAGATCCTGGCTGTTGGTGATATGTTCACCGATGAAATTAAGGTAGTATCCTCTTCCCTTTTACGTAAAGGCGACCTGTTCGTATGCGAAGCAGGAGATATCATTCCTTCTGATGGTGAGATCGTGAAAGGTCTTGCCAGTATAGACGAATCTGCCATCACAGGAGAAAGTGCTCCTGTGATCAGAGAAGCGGGTGGCGATAAAAGCAGTGTGGTAGGTGGTACGAAAGTATTAAGTGACCGCATTGTGGTAAGAGTAAGTACTGAACCGGGTGAGTCATTCCTTGATAAAATGATCTCACTGGTAGAAGGTGCTACCCGTCAGAAAACACCGAATGAAATTGCATTGACGATATTACTGGCCAGCTTCACACTGGTGTTCATCATCGTGTGTGTAACGCTGAAACCATTTGCGGATTACGCGAATACACCCATTACCATCGCAGCCTTCATTTCATTGTTTGTTTGTTTGATCCCCACTACCATCGGCGGTTTATTATCCGCGATAGGTATTGCTGGTATGGACCGTGCTTTAAGAGCGAATGTGATCACTAAATCCGGTAAAGCAGTGGAAACTGCAGGTGACCTGGATGTACTGTTGCTGGATAAAACCGGTACCATTACGATCGGTAACCGTAAGGCCACGAATTTCTATGCGGCGAATGGTTTTACCAGTGAGGAATTTATCCGTGCCAGTGCACTGAGCTCTTTAGCAGATGAAACACCGGAAGGTAAATCCATCGTAGAACTGGCGGGCAAGGAAGTGGTGAATAAATTATCTGTAAATGGTGCGTCGCTGGTGAAGTTCACAGCGGAAACACGCAGCAGTGGTATTGATCTGCCAGACGGTACCCGAATTCGCAAAGGCGCTTATGATGCTATTCGTGACCTGTCTGTAAAGGCCGGTAATGAGTTCCCTGCGGAAACCTTACAACAGGTAAAACAGATCTCCAATAATGGTGGTACGCCACTGGTAGTGTCTGTGAATAATAAAGTAACCGGTGTGATCGAGTTGCAGGACATTATCAAACCTGGTATCCAGGAACGTTTTGAACGTCTTCGTAAGATGGGTGTGAAAACGGTGATGGTAACGGGTGATAACCCACTGACGGCAAAATACATTGCACAGAAAGCTGGTGTGGATGATTTCATCGCAGAAGCCAAACCGGAGGATAAGATGAACTATATCCGTAAGGAACAACAGGAAGGCAGACTGGTGGCGATGATGGGTGATGGTACCAATGATGCACCAGCACTGGCACAGGCAGATGTGGGAGTGGCTATGAACAGTGGTACACAAGCTGCAAAAGAAGCAGGTAACATGGTAGACCTTGATAATGATCCTACTAAACTGATTGAGATCGTTGAAATTGGTAAACAGTTGCTGATGACGAGAGGTACGCTTACTACCTTCTCTATTGCAAACGACGTGGCAAAATACTTCGCTATCGTACCTGCTTTATTCGTTCTTTCCATACCTGCTTTACAAAGCATCAACATCATGCATCTGCATAGTCCGGAAACGGCTATCCTGAGTGCGGTGATCTTTAATGCCATCATCATTCCATTATTGATACCGCTGGCACTGAGAGGTGTGGCATATAAACCAATAGGTGCGAGTGCATTATTACGCCGCAACCTGTTGATCTATGGTGTAGGTGGTGTGATCATCCCCTTCATTGGTATCAAGCTGATCGACATGGTGGTTTCCTTATTCTATTAATATTAGCAATCATGAAAAAATATTTTTTGCCTGCTTTAAAACTGACAGCCGTACTGGTAATACTTACGGCCGGAATTTATCCCCTGCTGATTGCAGGCGTGTCTAAACTGGCACCCGGTAAAGGAGATGGGGTAACCGTTTCTCACAAGGGATTAGTGGTAGGTTACGCAAACATTGGTCAGCAATTTACTGACGATAAATACTTCCAGGGTCGCCCATCTGCGGTAGATTATAATGCCGCAGGTTCCGGCGGTTCCAATAAAGGACCTTCCAATGAGGATTACCTGAAAGTAGTACAGGAAAGGATAGACACTTTCCTGGTACACAATCCCGGGGTTAAGAAATCTGAGATACCAGTGGAACTGGTTACAGCTTCCGGTAGTGGTCTGGACCCACATCTTTCTCCTGCAGGAGCTTTAGTACAGGTACAACGTATTGCAACATTGCGTGGCATTTCTGTAGAGAAGCTGAAAGAACTGGTAAAGGAACAAACGAAAGGCCCGTTGCTGGGGATGTTTGGTCCGGCTACCGTGAACGTATTACAATTGAATATTGCGCTGGACGATATAAAGTAAAAGCCACAGCCGCCTATGCCTATGAGAAACCTTGCGGCGCTGAACGTCTGTTCAGCGCACGCTTTAAATCCTTAAAAGTTAAAAAAGAAAATGAAGAAGACAATTTTACTGGCCGCAGGTACGATCCTGGGAATGCATGTAATGGCGCAGGAGCAACAGCCTGTTAAAGAAGAAGCGAAACTCACTTTCTCCGGGTATGCGGAGGCTTATTACTCTTTTGATCTTAACGAACCGGATAACCATTTACGCCCCGGTTTCCTGTATAATCACAATCGGCATAATGAGGTGAATGTAAACCTGGCTTACCTGAAGGGTAGTTATTCCAGTGACCGTGTGCGTGCTAACCTTTCTATTATGGCGGGTACTTATGCGCAATATAATATGGCAGCGGAATCAGAACTGATGCGCCATGTTTATGAAGCAAATGTGGGTGTGCGTATTGGTAAGAATCTTTGGGTGGATGCAGGTATCATGCCTTCTCACATTGGTTGGGAAAGTGCTATCACCAAAGATAACATGACGCTCTCCCGCAGCATTGGTGCAGAAAATTCTCCTTATTATGAAGCAGGTGCAAAGATCACCTGGACGCCGAATGATAAATGGACGTTTGCAGCGATGTACCTCAATGGCTGGCAGAGGATCAAACGGGTGGATGGTAACCAAACACCAGGTTTTGGTACACAGATCACGTTTAAGCCAGGCAGTAAAGTAACGCTGAACTGGAGCACTTTTGTAGGAAACGATAAACCGGATTCCGTTCGCCAGATGCGTTATTTCAATGATGTTTACGGTATCTTTAGTATCACGGATAAATTCAGCCTGACAGCCGGATTTGATTATGGCCTGGAGCAGAAAAAGAAAGGCGAAAGTGATCTGAATAACTGGTATACCCCTGTGCTGATTGCGAAGTATGCTTTTACAGACAAGGTAGCACTGGCTGCACGGTATGAATATTACAATGATGAGAATGGAGTGATCATTGCCACGGGTACACCTAATGGATTTAAGACCAGTGGATATTCCCTGAACTTTGACGTGGCGCCTGTTAGTAATGTGTTGTTCCGTTTGGAAGGAAAGCTGTATAACAGTAAGGATGATATTTTTACGAAGAATACGGAAGTTAAGAATAGCAACGTAGCGTTGACTGCCTCATTGGCGGTGTCATTTTAAACCATAAGCAAAACCATCTCTACAGCGTTTCCAATCCTCTCCGCTAAGGGGGAAAGGGAGCGCTTAGGTGGTTTAAACCCGTTTGCAAATGATGCAACGTTTTTTACACCTGGCCAATAAAGCAGGCCGGGGTCAATTCAAGATCTACATTGGCATGAGTGCTGGTGTGGGCAAGAGTTACCGGATGTTACAGGAAGCGCATTCTCTTTTGCGGAAAGGCGTAAATGTACAGGTGGGTTTTATTGAAACCCACAACCGGAAAGAAACTCAGGCTTTAGTGGATGGCTTGCCGGTGATCCCCCGGCGGCAGGTGTTCTATAAAGGCAAAATGCTGGAAGAGATGGACCTCAATGCGATCCTCTTACTGGCGCCGGAATGGGTGATCGTGGATGAGTTGGCGCATACGAACATTCCAGGCTCAAAGAATGAGAAACGCTGGCAGGATGTGATGGACCTGCTCAATGCAGGGATCAATGTGATCTCGGCTGTGAACATCCAGCACATGGAAAGTATCAACCACCAGGTGAAAACGATCACGGGTGTGGAAGTACAGGAAAGAGTGCCGGACAGTATGTTGCAGATTGCGGATGAAGTAGTGAACATTGATCTTACGGCGGATGAGCTGATCACAAGGTTGAAGGAAGGAAAGATCTATGATCCTACCAAAGTGGAATCTGCGCTGAAGAATTTCTTTCAATCTGAAAAAATATTGCAGCTGCGGGAGCTGGCCTTGAAAGAAGTAGCTTCGCAGGTAGAAAGGAAGGTGGAGATTGAGATCCCGCGGGGGCAGCAGATGCGGCATGAGCGGTTCCTGGTTTGTATTTCCAGCAATGATGCGGTGACGAAAAAAGTGCTTAGGAAGGCGGCAAGACTGGCGGCTTATTATCATGGAGAATGGTATGTGCTGTATGTACAAACGCCCCGGGAAAGTGTGGGCCGCATTAAATTATCAGACCAGCGGCATCTGATCAACAATATGAAACTGGCTACAGAGCTGGGTGCAGAAGTATTGCGGGTGCAAGATTCGAATATCGCCAGTGCTATTATAAAAACGGCGCAGGAAAAAGAAATCACCACGGTGTGTATCGGAAAACCGCATATCAGCTTGTTTGGCATTATTTTGCGAACAAATGTTTTCTCCCAGTTGTTGAAAACGTTATCCTCAAATGAAATTGACTTAGTTATATTATCATGAAGCGGTTAGGACTTAAATCAAAGATCACTATCGGGGTATTATTCCTCTTCGCCATGCTGATGCTGGTGAGCGTACTCGGCTATTATTACCTCAACCGCGTGAACAGGGATGCCCGCACTATTCTCCAGGATAACTATGAATCTGTGGAATATGCCAAGAATATGTTGCAGGCACTGGATGCTACACCTGTGAATGAGGCTGCTTTTCTGGCTAACCTTAAAAAACAGCAGGTGAATGTAACAGAGCCGGGTGAAGCGATTGCTACTATGAATGCGGCGAAACATTTTAAGGATTCCGTGCCGCAGTGCCGGAATGACCTGTATGCCATCATGGAATTAAATATGAAGGCCATCATCCGGAAAAATGAAAGCACAAAAGATGCGGCAGACAAAGCCATCCTTTATATTGCCCTCATCAGCGGGGCCTGTTTTGTACTGGGGATCACATTCGTGTATAACTTCCCCGGTTATATTGCCAA
Organism: Chitinophaga sp. SYP-B3965; assembly: GCF_009647655.1. Classification (GTDB taxonomy): domain Bacteria; phylum Bacteroidota; class Bacteroidia; order Chitinophagales; family Chitinophagaceae; genus Chitinophaga. The sequence goes on from NZ_WJFD01000002.1 coordinate 502,343, forward strand.
TCCTATTCATGAACTAACGGAAGGGATCAAAGGCATTGCACAGAAAAGATATGAGCAGCGGTTGCATTTCAAATCCCTGGATGAGTTTGGAGAGTTGGCGAATGCGTTTAATACCATGGCAGAGAAACTGGATGAATATGAACATAGTAACCTGGCCCGCATCATGTTTGAAAAGAAACGGGCAGAAGCGGTGATCAGTAGTTTGAAAGATGCCACCATTGGCGTAGATAATAAAGGCACTATTCTTTTTGCGAATGCGGAGGCATTGCAATTACTCAATATGCCGGAGAAGGATGTGATCGGTTGGGCGGCTTCTGAAATATCTAAACGGAATGATCTGCTGAAATACTTATTGAATCAGCAGGAAGGTGGTCCGGTGAAGATCGTGGTGAACGGCAAGGAAAGTTTTTTTACCAGGGAGATGGCGGATATTCATCATGAAGGGGCGAAGATCGGGTACATTATGATCCTTAAGAACATCACTACTTTTAAAGAACAGGACCTGGCGAAGACACATTTCATTGCTACTATTTCTCATGAGTTAAAAACGCCACTGGCGGCTACGGACCTCAGTCTTAAGTTACTGGAAGATGAACGTACCGGTCCCCTTTCCACCGAACAAAAAGAATTAATGGAGAGCATCCGGCAGGATAACCGGAGAATGATCCGCATGGTGAGTGATCTGCTGGATTTCTCGCGTGTAGAAAGCGGAAATATTCAATTGCAAATTCAACCGGTGCCACCGGAGAATATTGTGCAGTATGCATTGGATACAGTGCAGAAACAGGCTTTTGGTAAACAGGTGAATATCCGTACTACTTTACCTCCCGGCTCTCCGATGATTGCGGCGGATGCAGAAAAAAGTGCCTGGGTGTTGGTGAACCTGTTGACGAATGCCATCCGGTATTCTGCTGTGGGTACAGATGTGGAACTGGATGTGTTACAAACGGAAACGGGTACACTGCATTTCAGCGTGCGTGATCATGGAAAGGGAATTGACCCTGCTTTCAGGAGCAGGATCTTTGAACGTTTCTTCCAGGTGCCGGGATCTTCTTCTGAAGATACCAAAGGCAGTGGGCTTGGGCTTGCCATCGCCAAAGAATTTATTGAAGCGCAGGGCGGTACCATCGGGGTGGAAAGTGAACTGGGCAAAGGGAGTCGTTTTTGGTTTTCCCTGCCGTTATATTAGTTCTTCTTTATTTGCTCCATTTCCTTTTTTAAGATCAGCTGCGCATCCAGGTAGATCTTAATGGCCAGGTTGATATCCGGCAAAACGGTATGCAGGTAAGTTTTGTTCCTTACATTATGTTCAATTTCGAGGATGATCTTTGATAAAGGATCTATGCGCACGATCATAAAGCTGCTGCGTAAGAGGCTTGCATGCTGAAGAGCGTCGTCCCAGTTTTCCAGCTGTGCGCTGTTCTGCAGATTGTCGAACATGCCGGAAGTTCTTTCCAGGAAAGTATTTAAGAGGTCAAGCATTGCATCGGGGTCATCGTCTACAATGCCACGGAGGTAATGAAGATCAATGAATGGACGGTGTGATTGTTCTTCGTAATCCAGGCCATTGAAGTTGGCGAATTCGGGATCTCTTTCTCCGAGTACTTCCAGGATCTTCTGGAAGAGCACATTAGGGATGAAGGGTTTGGCGATGTAATCATTCATGCCGGCCAGCAGACATCTTTCTTTATCTCCTTTTAATGCAGAGGCTGTCATCGCAATGATGGGGATGCCTAAGCCCTGATCTCTTATCTGCCGTGTGGCGCGTAATCCATCCATCGTGGGCATCTGGATATCCATCAGGATGCAATCGTATTTATTTCCTTCAAGCTTATTCAATACTTCTACTCCGTTCTCTGCAATTTCTACTGTGGCGCCAGCCCCTGCTAATGTGCGCTGGGCTACTTTCTGATTTAATATATTGTCTTCCGCCACCAGGATGGATTTGCCATACAATGGGGGCAGATGATGGTTTCCTGTTTCGGAGGGTATTTCCTGTGGTACGGCAAACAAATGGTAAGGAACAGAGAAGCGGACAAGCGTTCCCCCGCCTTCATTATTATGTACACTGATCTGGCCCTGCTGTAGTTTGAGTAATGATCTCGTTAGCGCCAATCCGAGGCCGGCACCGCCATATTTTCGATCATCGCTGCCATGGATCTGGGAGAAACTTTCGAATACTTCTTCGTGTAAATGATCGGGGATGCCCATGCCGGTGTCCCTCAATTCGAAGGAGAAAGTTATTTTCTCTTCATCTTTTGCGCTGATCTGTGCGGCCAGATGGATGCTACCCTGTTCTGTAAATCTTACAGAGTTATCCATCAGGCTAACGATCACATCATGAAGACGGGAGGGGTCGCCTATTACGGTTTCTGGCATTTCTGGATCTATGTCTAATGCTAGTTGTAACCCTTTGTTTTCTGCTTCTTCGCGTTTGCTGTTCAGAGCTTTCCTGATCACATGGGCGGGATTGAAATCTATGCGGGAGAGCGTTAGTTTGCCGGCATTGAGATGAGAGAAATCCAGGATCTTTTCTACCAGTACCAGCAGGTTGTTGGCGGATTCCTTGATATCTGTGATGTATTCTTTTTGTTCAGGCTTTACTTCTGTTTGTTTTAAAAGATTGGAGATGCCGATAATTCCATTCAGCGGTGTTCTGATCTCATGGCTCATATTCGCCATAAACCTTTCCTGTGTTTTCCTCGCGTGTTCTGCTTTTTTCCTCGCGGAGATCAGTGCATGTTCATGTTCTATCCTGTCTGTAATATCGGTGGCAATACCGCAGAGGCCATATACCCGTTTGGTGTGATCTCTTAAAGGGAATTTTGTGATGAAGAAATAACGAGTTTCGTTATTGATCTCGAGCATGTCTTCCATTTCAACAGGTCTTTCGTGGAGGACCACTTCCCTGTCTGACGGCGCATATTTCTCCGGTTTCAGTTTGGACGGGAATTCCTTGTCTGTCCGGCCCAGGATATGTTCTCTGTTGATGCCGAACACTTCTTCGAAACGTTCATTCACCAGCAGGTATTTGCCGTAGACATCTTTGATGAAAATAACGGAGGGGGAATTGCGGAGTACGGATTGAAACCTGAAATTGATGATGTCTATTTCTTTCTGTGCGCTCTCCAGTTTCATCTGCATCATTTTCCGGGCATGGATATCCTTTACGATGCATTGATATTGCTTCACGACACCATGATGCCGGAGCAGTACAACCTGTTGTTCTACCCATTTCTTCTCGCCATTCTTCTGGCGGATGGGGAATTCTATTGTAGAATCATCCGGACCTTCAAAGGCCTGGGTTTCGTAGAAAGTGCGGAGTTCTTTTTGCTGTGGGGGGTCCAGCAGCATGGTATACTGTTTGCCCATCAGTTCTTCTGCGCTGTAACCGGTAAGGTCCAGGGCTTTGTTGTTCACGTAGGTGAAGAACCCTCCACGGTTGGTGGTGAACATGGTAGCGCCGGCACCTTCAATTAACTGGCGGTATTTTTTCTCACTGCGGCGCAGTTCGTTTTCTGTTTCGCCGGCTTTGTTGATCATTTTCACCAGTTGGTATAAGCCCCATGCGAGGAAACCTACAAAGAGGATACTGATGAGGATTGAAAACAGGTAGGGCGTACGGTTCAGCAGTTGATTGCTCAGGCGGTCGTTTAGCCGGGCATGTTCTTTTTGGAGCATGTTGGTGAGCAGCGAAGTGGCGGCGTCTGTATTCGTAGCGGGCTTCCTGGTTTGGAGCATAGCCCCTGCCATTACAGGAGATTCCTGGTTGGCCTGTATCAGATAATTGAAGAAAGTGATCTTTTTTTCTATTTCTGCCTGGAGGGATTCCAACTGTTTTGTGTCTTCTGTGTTATCCTTGTATAACACAGCCAGGTTTGCGAGGGGGGTACGGAGATGGGTTTCCATATAGTCCTCCTGGTAGAGAAAACCGGAGTCACCAGTAATCACATAGGCCCGGACGGCGGATTCCATTGTTTTTACGGTGTAGGCTATCTGTTCCAGCTGGCGGATCTTGTCATTTACCTGACGGACGCGTTGGTTGTTGGTCATGGCCAAAGCGTCGGCGGACCAGGAGTGGTAAACAAACCAGGCAATGGATATGATGGCAGCGACAAAAATGATAATGACGGGGCTGCTGAATTTTTTCATGCAAACAATTATTTTCAATCGCGCTACACGTAAGGCTTTTCAGGCTATCGGGGGCTTAAAACAACTTGCGTGTTTCGAACAACATGATTGATTTTGGTGTGATAACTACTAGCTTTACAATTTACTTAAAATAGGTGAATCAGGCGTTGGGTAATTACCATGAATTATTTTTGCAATATTTTAACCCTTTGGTTTATTTGCATTCCATTAAATTTGCCTGATATTCTTTTTGCCAAGCATTTAAACATATTATGAAAAAATTACTTTTTACACTGGGTTGTATCGCGGCCTCTACAGGTGTTTTTGCGCAGGATAATATGGCTGGCGCGGCCATGGGTAAGGCTCGCGAAAGGGCTACCTACTCCAGGGACTTCTTTGTTATCCAGTTTTCTATTGATGGCTGGGCGCAGAAACCAGATAGTGTTAAGACGAAAGGATTATCCCGCGGGTTTAACGTGGCTTTCATGTACGATGTTCCGTTTAAGAATTCTAAGTTCAGTGTGGCACCGGGTTTGGGGATCAGTACCAGCAGTATGTACCTGGATGATCAGTACATTGATATGTCTAACGGGAGCTCTACAGCGGTAAAATTCATTACCAATGCTGATAAGTATAAAAAATATAAAGTAGCTACTACTTACCTGGAGATTCCGTTAGAACTGCGTTATCGTCAGGTGGCGGATAATGCGAATACGGGGTTTAAGGCTTCTATTGGTTTGAAGGCTGGGATGCTGGTGAATGCGCATACCAAGGGCAAGAATACCCTGGGTGGTGAGAAGAACATTATTAAAGAGCAGAACAGGCGGTTTTTTAATCCATGGAGGTTTGCGGCTACTGCTCGTGTAGGGTATGGTAATTTTGCGGTGTTTGGTACGATGAACCTGAATCCTTTGTTTAAGGATAATACGAATCTGGATGTTCGTCCTTTTTCTGTGGGTATTGCTTTGAGTGGTTTGTAAGGGGAAAGGCTTAAATTTATAATAAGGGCTGACCGGATATTTTCTGGTTGGCCCTTCTTTTTGATACTATTTTACCGGTTTTGGTTGATCGAAGGGTGGTCAAAGGCGTGGCGAACCTGTGATATAGGATGGGTTTTCTCTTGGGGTGGTAAAATAGTATGGGTTTGGGGGTTTTTCGGCTCTGGCGGAGCCGGGGAGGGATTTCTAATTTTTAGGTTGGAGCCCTTTTTTATGGGTGTTTTGGTCCTGTTGGGTTTCCATTTTGATTTGTTAGGGCTACTGTTTTGTATGGAGTTTATTGCTGATTATAACATTAAATAAAAAGCCCTTTTCGGCTCCGACGGAGCTGAAAAGGGTTCTTTTACTGGGTTTACTCTCCTTTAAATGCTGGTTTTCTTTTTTCCAGGAAAGCTTGTACACCCTCCTTGTTATCTGCTGTTTTTCCGGCTATTTCCTGGCAGTAGGCTTCGTAGTCTAATACGGAGTCTAAGTCTTCGGTCATGCCTTTGGTGAGCATCTTTTTCATGAGGGCGATCGCTTTCGTGGGGGCGTTGGCGTAGAATTCTGCTTCGGACTGTACGGCGGCGTCTAAGTCTTCTGGTTTTACTACTTTATTGATGAGGCCCATTTGGAAGGCTTCTGTGGCAGTGAGTTTGGTGGCTTTTGTGGCCAGTTCAAATGCACGGTGGTATCCTACGGTGCGTGGTAAGAAATAAGAGGAACCGGAATCTAATACCAGCGCTATGTTGATGAAGATCTCAATCATGGAGGCATTCTCTGATGCGATGATTATATCGCAGGCTAATGCAAGAGAGCATCCGGCGCCGGCTGCGACCCCGTTTAGTTTGCAAATAACCGGTTTGGGCATGTTGCGAATGGCGCGGATGATAGGATTATAGCGTTTGTGGAGGGAATCTCCGAGATTTCGGGGAGCGCCATTTTCATCCATGGCGGCTTTCAGATCCTGGCCACTGGAAAAAGCCTTGCCGGCACCGGTTAGGACTATTGCCCTGACTGTGGTGTCTTTCTCTACTTTCTTTAGAGCATCCTGTAGCTCATAGCTGAGCGGATCATTGAAGGCATTGTAGACATCAGGCCGGTTGAGGGTGATGGTGGCAATACCGTTTTGTATGTCGAGTGTGAGTGATGTCATGTTTGGGTGTATTTCTTTTTACAATGTTTCTTTCAACCAATTGAAGAACTCGCGTTGCCAAACGATGGCATTCTGTGCACTCAGTACCCAGTGATTTTCTTCGGGGAAATACACCAGTTTGCTTTTGAGACCTTTGAGCTGTGCAGCCTGGTAAGCTTGCAGGCCCTGCTCTATTCCTACACGGAAATCAATTCCTCCCTGCACGATCATAATAGGCCTGTTCCAGTTATTGACAAGATTACTTGGATTGAATTCACTGTAACTTTTTGCATTGGCGGGATCCCAGTAAGCGCCAATGTCCCAGTTGGCAAACCATAATTCTTCTGTGGTGCCATACCAGCTGCGAAGATCAAAAAGACCATCATGCGCAATGAATGTTTTAAAACGGTCCTTGTGTACGCCGGCCAGCATGTAAACAGAATATCCGCCGTAACTGGCGCCCACGGCTCCAAGACGGCTTTTGTCTACATAAGGTTCTTTGCTCATGTCGTCTATGGCGGAGAGATAATCACGGATGGCTTGTCCGCCCCAGTCTTTGCTGATGTCTTCATTCCACTTCACACCATGGCCTGGCATGCCTCTGCGGTTGGGAGCTACGACAATATATCCCTGTGAGGCTATCAGCTGGAAGTTCCAGCGGTAGGAATAGAATTGTGAAACAGCAGCTTGCGGGCCGCCCTGGCAATAAAGCAGGGTGGGATATTTTTTAGCGGGATCAAAATCTGGTGGGTAGATGATCCAGGAGAGGAGGTCTTTCCCATCAGTGGTTTTCGTCCAGCGCTCGGTTACTTTGCTTTGTGGGAGCGTGTTGTAGACATCGTTGTTGACGGTGCTGAGTTGTTTCAGGGCGCCGCTTTTCAGGTCTATTGTGTAAAGTTCTGCCGCATGGTTCATGTCTGTGCGTGTAACCACGAGCGTATTGCCGGATTGACCTACGAATCCATTTACATCAAACTGACCTTTGGTGATTTGGTGGATATCTGCTTTCTGTTCGCTGGTTTCGAACAGTTGTTCTGTTCCTTTTATCACGGCGATGAACTGGATCTTTTTACCGTCGTTGCTAAAGCGGGCGGCAGAAACAGTACCATCCCAATCCTTTGTTAAGTTGATGCGGGTTTTGGTGGCTAAGTCGTAACGGATGATATCGTTTTTGTCTGCTTCAAAACCATCGCGGGCCATGCTCAGCCAGAGTAATTTGCTGCCATCAGGACTGAAAACAGGTTGCACATCGTAACCATTCATTCCTTCGGATAAATTCTCCGTTTGGCCGCTGGCGATAGTATAACGATAGATGTCTGTGTTGGTGCTGACCGCATAATCCTTGCCGTGTTTCTTTTTGGACACGTAAATGATCTGTGTGCCGGTGGGGTCCCAGATAAAATCTTCGCCACCACCAAAAGGCATTTGGGGGCAATCGAATAATTCTCCTTTCATGATATCTATGGACTCTCCTACTTTGCCGGACTGGGCATCGTAAGTGGCGTAGAACACATGGTTATATTTCCCGTCCTCCCAGGTATCCCAGTGGCGGTAGTTGAGACTTGTATAGATCTGTACGTTGGATTTGGGGAGGTCTTTGTGAAAATCTTCCCCGCTTACTTTTTCCAGCTTTACTTCATTGGAAAACAGCAGGTGGGTACCTTTGGGAGAGAGGCGGATATTCTGCATACCACCTTCCACATTGGTTTTTTGTACGGGATTTCCACCGTCTTTATCCATTTCCCACAACTGCCCTTTATAGCTGTAAAGGATACGGCCATTGGGAAGAACCTGTGTGCCAGATTCCGCACCAGGACTGGTAGTGAGTTGTTTTGCCGTTCCTCCGCTGAGGGGGATGGCGTACAGGTTCCTTTCGCTTTTGTTGTCTGCAAGGTTGTAGCGGGAAACGCCGTAAAGTACGGTACCATCTGCGGTAACGGTTTCGCCGCTCACTCTTCCCAGCTGCCAGAGCAGCTCAGGGCTCATTTTCTGTTGTGCCATGCTGTTTTGAATGAATAAAATACCTGCTAGCAGGAGACTCTTATGCATTGGTGTAGATTTTGTTGTGATGAGGCATAAATGTAGGAAAAAATAGCTGAAGGCAGCGGTTGCTGTAAGCGGCTAGTAATTCATTAACTTTGCACAAATTCTTATAATACTTTGATAGAAAAGCAACAAGAAATACAAAACGATGAACGTGCGGTACTGATAGGTCTTATTCACAAGGATAGAGAGCAAACAGACACCGAGGTAAACGAGTACCTGGATGAATTGGCCTTCCTGGCTGAAACTGCAGGTGCTATAGCGGTAAAACGGTTTACACAAAGGCTGCCACATCCTGACAGGGCTACTTTCATTGGGAAAGGCAAACTGGAGGAAGTACGGCAATATGTATTAAATAAAGATGTAAGTATCGTAATATTTGATGATGAGCTTTCCGGCTCCCAGATCTCCAATATCCAGAAGGAACTGAAGGTAAAAGTGATTGACCGGAGTGATCTGATCCTGGACATCTTTGCCCGCCGCGCCAGAACGGCTCAGGCCAGAACGCAGGTGGAATTAGCCCAATATCAATATATCCTTCCAAGATTACGTGGTATGTGGACCCACCTTGAACGTCAGAAAGGGGGTATCGGGATGCGCGGACCGGGTGAAACGGAAATTGAAACGGACAGGCGGATCGTGAAGGACAAGATTGCACTCTTGCGCAAACGGCTGGGGGAAATTGACAAACAAGCCCTCACCCAACGTAAGGAACGGGGTGAATATATCCGTGTAGCATTGGTAGGATATACCAACGTAGGCAAGAGCACCATCATGAACATGCTCAGCAAAAGTGAAGTGTTTGCAGAGAATAAACTGTTTGCCACGCTGGATACCACCACGCGGAAAGTAGTGTTCGAACAAACTCCTTTCCTGCTGAGCGATACGGTTGGGTTCATCCGCAAACTGCCCCATCACCTGGTGGAAAGTTTCAAATCTACTTTGGATGAGGTGCGTGAAAGTGATATCCTGCTGCATGTGGTGGATATTTCCCATCCTAAATATGAAGACCAGATAGAAGTGGTGAACAGAACGCTCGCTGAGCTGAAAGTGCTGGACAAACCGACTATCATGATCTTCAATAAAATGGACCTCTACGAAAAGAATACTTTCGATGAGTGGCTGGCGGATGATGTGAAGGATGATATCCTGCATCAGTTGAAAGAAATGTGGATGCAGAAGGCGAATGGCAATTGTGTTTTCATTGCGGCTACGGAGAAAAGGAATATTGAAGAACTGCGGAAAACGATCCTCGATAAAGTGATGGAGATGTATCACCAGCGCTTCCCTTACAGATCAGAACATTTCTTTTAATGAGTAAACAGTATAACTGGTACCGGCTAACGGATGATGTGATAGCGGATGAACAGACTATTGCGGTGCAGGAAGTAAATGGCAAGAAGATTTGTTTCTCCCGGTACCAGGGGCAGTTGTATGCTTTTGCGTATAAGTGTCCGCATGCGGGAGGGATCATGGCAGATGGGCGAATGGATGGGAATGGGAATGTGGTGTGCCCTTTGCACCGGTATAAGTTTAGTATCCGTAATGGGTATAATAGTAGTGGGGAGGGGTTTTATTTGAAGACGTACCCGGTGGAATTGAGAGAGGATGGGGTTTATGTGGGATTGGAGAAGAGTTGGTTGGGATGGTGAGGGCTTTGTGATATGGGTTTGAAAGCCGGTATGAATGTGAGGTGTTATGAATGATGCTGCTGAAAGAGGGCTTCATTGAAAAGTTAGGTTGGCTTGAAAATTATTTTCTTTTTAAAGATAAAAGCCGGGAGAAGTTAATCTCCCGGCTTTCTTATTTCAGTTTAATCGTTATCTCTTCCTTTTCATTTGGGAAAGTTATTTTTTGTACACGGCATTGTATGGGAGGGGTAGCATCTCCCTGTGGATCAAAACGGGAGATCGGTTGCAGGAATGCAATTTCATCCAATTGCATATCTTCCAGTTTTTCAAACCCATGTAAGATCAACTGCAGCCACTTAAACTTTGAACTGCTTTGCCCTGTTGGCGCTGCCAGCACCAATGTGCCGGCAGCGGGATCATACGTCATGGCGCGTTTGTAGAATGCACCTTTTTCATAAGCATAACTCTCTCCATCATCTTCGTAATAAACAAATTCATTCTTTACATCTCCTTTATATACATGCAGGAATAAAGTATCTGTTGGTTGATCAGCAGTTGTCTGGATCAGTGATTGCATCGGAATGATACTGCTTTCCTTTACAAATACCGGCAACTGTTGCATAGATAAGGTAAGCATTTTTTCTCTGGCACCCAATTCCAGGCTATCGTTATAAAAATTATACCATTTTCCTTTAGGGAAATACATCGGCGCATACACCTGTTTGCTTTCATATGGCGCGATCAGGAAAGAAGGCCCGAAGTTATATTCATTCTGAAAACGCACATCGTAGACATTTGCATCGTGTGTGTTTTCCAATGCCAGCGTGCGCATAATGGGGAGGCCGGATACAGATGCTTCGTAGAAGTTCGAATATAAATAAGGCAGTAATTTATAACGCAGGTTGATGTAATTGCGCGAGATCTCTAACACCTCTTCTCCAAAAGCCCATGGCTCTGCGGATTTGGTGTTGATGCCTGTATGGCTTCTATAGTAAGGAATGAAGGCTCCGATCTGGATCCAGCGTGCATACAAGCTGGGGGAGCCATTTCCGGTGAATCCTCCAATGTCCATACCGGAAAAGGGAACGCCACTAAGGCCGAGGCTATTCATTAAACGGATGCCGAGTAACATGTGATCTTCTTCTGCACGATTGTCTCCCGTCCAGATAGCGGAATAACGTTGCAGGCCAGCATAACCTGCGCGGGTAAGGATGAAAGGCCGTTTGTTGGGCAAGGCTGCTCTGTAACCTTCATAACTGGCGCGGATCATTTCCAATGCATATACATTATGGGCCTGCTGATGTGTAACGGGATTTCCTTCAAAATCAAAGATCACATTGTCCGGCATGTTCTGGCCCCAGGTGGCAATTTCATTCATGTCGTTCCACAAACCGGAGACGCCGCTTTTGGCATAATGGGTTACTTCGTTCTTCCACCAGGCTCTGCCTTTTGTGCTGGTGAAGTCCGGAAAGTGGCACCAGCCGGGCCATACCTGGCCTGTGTAATTCTGGCCATCGCTGTATTTAATAAAGATGTCCGACTGCAAACCACTTTCATAGGAAGCATATCCTTTTTCTACTTTAATACCTGGATCCACGATCACTGTGGTTTTGAAGCCCATCTTATTCAGTTTGGCATTCATACCGGCAGGATCGGGGAAACGTTCTTTGTTCCAGGTAAAAAGTTTGTAGGCATCCATGTGATGAATGTCCAGCGTGATGCCATCTGTGGGGATCTGTTTCTCCCGAAGGGTTTGCGCAATGCGGAGCACTTCTGCTTCCGGGTAATAACTGTAACGGTTCTGCTGATAACCAAGGCTCCATAGGGGTGGCAGCGTGATGCGACCTGTTAGTTGTGTATAAGAAGTAATAATATCTGCCACCCGCTGATGGAAAATGAAGTAGTAATTCATTTCGCCGCCATTGGCATTAAAAGAAGAAAAACGGTTATTGCTGGCGCCGAAGTTGAAATTGCTGCGATAGCTGTTATCGAAAAAGATACCGTAATTCAATCCATGATGCACGCCGATATAAAAAGGAATGGTAGCATAGATCGGGTCCTGGTTTACGGTGTAACCGAATGCGTCTGTATTCCAGTTGGTGTAGGAGTTTCCTTTACGATCCAGGTTGCCGGTTTTTTCACCCAGCCCAATAAATCGTTCTCCCTCCTGCATGGTTTTATACGTAGTAACCTCCTCGCCGATCCATGAAGTACCCAGGCCGGGTTCGTCCGTATTAATTACTTTACCATCCGGTGTGCTGAATTTAACGGCGAAGGGATTTTTGCTGATCGTTACGATGAGGGAATCCGTTTCGAGTTTTATTTCATCTGCGTTCTGCGAGATGCGGGGTTTAAAAACAAGCGGACTGCCGATCACTGCATAAGAGAAATCTTTGGCCAGCGGTTGTTTGTTTAACCGCACACGGATAACAGAAGGGCTGTAAGCAGTGATGACTGCAAATCCGTTCTGCGTGGTGATCTTAATTTCCTGTGGCTGCAAACTTACCGCAGTGACTTTGCCGGGGTTCTTTACCGGTTGTGCTTTTGAGGATACTGAGAAAAATAAACAGAGAAAAAAAACGACTCTACATACCATGATCATCTTTTTTAAATAAGGATCCACCAGGGGGCATATTACATGCCCCCTAATGGTTTTTCTTGCTTTGAAAAGCAATCCTTAATAACCGGGATTCTGTGAAAGATTGGGATTAACAGCCAGATCGTTTACGGGTATCGGGAACAGCAGGTTCTTTGGATCATCAGCCGGTTTCAACTGCCATATGGCGAGATACTTGTTGAAACGGATGAGATCATGCCTGCGCCATCCTTCCCAATAGAATTCACGGCCGCGTTCATCGAGCATTATATCCAGTGTTAATGTGGCCAACGGTGTAGCTTTGCGCTTCACACGCAGATCATTCACAATGGGTAATGCGCCGGCTGCATTGCTGCGAAGCAGGGCTTCTGCTTTCATCAACAATACATCTGCATATCTCAGGATCACGTAATCATTGTTTCCGTTGTTGCTGTTGGAGCCGCCGGGTGTGATCATATCCGGTGGATATTTTACTACGCGGATGCCTTTCACTTCCAGATCGTTGCCGGATTCCTGCAGGTTCAGTTCACGTGTGAAGATGAGGTTGTTGCCGTTACGGTCTTTCAGCGCAACCCCGTCTTTGTTATACTGCTGGCCAACGAGGAAACCAACATTGGTGCCGGTAAGATTTGTTACACCTGTGTAGGGGCCACCCCGGCGGGAGTCCACAGCTTCAAATTTGTCGTAGAAATCAGACACCGTTGCAAAACCATTCCAGCCTCCGGGAGTTTGGAAGTAATGCAGCGTGGGTGCCCAATGGCAGAATGCAGCATTACCTGGTCTCACAGTACTAAGGCCGGGGCCGTTTTCCTGTGTGAAGATATTTTCGGTGGACAGTACGTTGTTGTTCTGCGTAAAGTTGTCGAAGTAATTTGTAGCAATAGAATATCTGTTGCTGGTAATGATCTGGTCTGCGAGTGTCACTACCTGTTGCAGATCAGTGGCTGCAAACGTAGGTGCAGCGGGAGTTGCGAAGGCCCCTCTTTGCAGGAAACATTTCATCAGCAAAGTTTTCGCGGCATCTTTGGAGGCCACAAAAGCAGGTATTGTAGCAGAACGTTCAGGGAGATCAGGAATAATGGCCGTGAGTTCAGCAATAATAAAATCTGCGGCAGCGGCACCTTTCTTAACCTCTGGTGCTTCCAGCAGATTCGCACCAGGTTCGCGGAAAGGAACCTGTCCCCATCCTTCCAGAACAGAATACATGGATAATGCACGGAGGAAACGGGCTTCCGCTGCCTGGCGTGCTGTAGGATTAAAGTTCAATACATTGGTAGCACTGAACTGCAATAATAACAAGTTGCTGAAAGTGCCGGCGATGTTAGTTTGTTCTCCATTCCAGCTATGCGTTTTCAGCGCACGCCATGCTCCGTTATCATCCCAGTCTCCACCACGGGTTGGCGCAACTGCCTCATCAGAAGTCATTTCCTGTAATGCCCAAACGTTGCCCTGGTCCTGGTAAGGAAGTTGTAAAGCATCGTAAGCACTTTTCAACAGAGAGGATACTTTTATTACAGAATCAGCCTGGTCTTTGGTGATAGTGGAACCTAATTTTTCATCCAGCTTGGAGCAGGAAGCAAAGCCATATCCTACCAGTAATAAACAAGCTATTTTTTTATATAGATGCATGATCGTAGTTTTTAAAGTGATTAAAGGGAAAGATTGATACCGAAGATTACGTTCCTGGCAGTTGGGTAAGGTGAATACTCAATACCAAAGGAGGTAACGCCGTTTACATTCTTATCTGTATTCACTTCAGGATCAAAGCCACTGTACTTAGTGATCACAAAAAGGTTTTGACCGGTGAGGTAAAGCGATACATTTTTGAAGGTCTTACCAATGTCTCCGATAGCATAACTCAGGGTAGCATTGGTGAGTTTCATAAAGTTGCCATTTTCCAGATAACGGGTAGAAGTAGTGATCGGGTTAGATCTGTTCTCTTTTAATGTCAATAGTTCCAGGGCAACGTTCCTGGAGCCGAGGTTATTGATCGGCAATACAGTGTTGGCTGTGTTGTTGTATACTTTGTGACCGAAGGCGCCATTCATATTAACAGACAGGAACAATTTCTTGTAACCAAATTCTGTGGTGAGGCCCAGCATTTGTTTTGGATTGGGATCGCCGGAATAGTAGAAGGAGTTTCCGTTGTCTTCAAAAATACTTAAGCCGTCTTTATCCAGGCCATTGAATTTCCTTACATAGAATACGTTCAGTGGCTGGCCATTGGCAAAACGCTGAACGGTTGCTCCACTTACACCCTGACCACTGATCGAACCAGTGAGTACATTTGGTCCTGTGTAATTCTGCAATTCGTTTTTGATGAAAGTAGCATTCACACCCAGCATCCAGGAGAAGTCCTTTCCGCGGATGATATCTCCTCTCAGTTGTAATTCCACACCCTTGTTGATCACTTCACCAGGAAGGTTCACCCAGGTATTGGAAGCAGGTGCAGGAGCGATAGCCGGGAAGTTGAAGAGCAGTTTGGAAGTATTCTTGTTGAAATAATCTACGCTACCGGTGATCCTGTCCCGCAGGATAGAGAAGTCCACGCCAATGTTCAACTGTTTGGAACTTTCCCATTGGAGATCCGGATTGGCTACGTTCATTAAACCAGCGGCACCACCGGCACGGAGATCATATTGTTCCTGTGCGGCACCTGCCGGAAATTCCTGGTTACCTGTCTGGCCCCAGCCAGCACGTACAGCAAGATTTTGTATAAAGTTGCTGCCTTTCAGGAAATTTTCTTCACTCACATTCCATTTTGCGGCGAAGGAAGGGAAATAACCATACCGGTTATTCTTACCGAATTTATTGGAACCATCCGCTCTTAAAGTAGCGGTGAGGAGATATTTTTCTTTCAGATTGAATGTTACCCTGCCGAAAATAGATTGCAGTTCAGAACTCGGGTTTTCATAAGAAGACATGAAAGTATTAGACTGCGCGGCATTTTGCAGGATGCTGGTATAAGGTACCGCATTCGTTGAAAAGCCCGTGGCGCCAAGGTCTGCTCCTTTGAAATTGAAATCCTGGTATTCATAACCTACCACTGCATTCAGGTTGAGGGCAGAAGAGATCTTTTTATTATAGCTCAGGGTGTGAGAGAATAATTTCGTGGTAAGCTCTGCATTACCATAATAGGCAATCCCCTGATCCTTGATCCCCTGGATGTTGATGAAAGAAGCGATCTGTGCACGGCGGATACCAGTTTGGCGATTCACAGAGAAGAGGAAACGATATTCCAGATCGTCTGTGATCTTATAGTAAGGAGAGATGCTGCCAAGGATGTAAGAGATATCTGCTTTATCATCCCAGGCTTCTGACATCGCCAGGGGGTTGATGGGAGAGTTATCTCCTTCCGGAATGTACAGAGAGCCATCTGCATTATGGAGATTACGGGTAGGGTTCCACTGTAAAGCCTGGCCTATCAGACTTCCCAGGAAACCGGCATTATTGGAAATAGGTGCCAGCGTTTCCGTAGTATTGGAAGCCATGATGTTGAAATCAAGCCCCAGTTTTTTAGACTCCAGGAATTTATATTGACCATTGATGTTACCGGTATATTTTTTCATCCCTGTTTTGCGGATGATGCCTTCCTGGTTCATAAGGCCAAAAGAAGCACGGTATCTGCCATTTTCGCCTCCGCCGCTAACACCAACATTGAAGTTTTGGGTAAGCCCTTTACGAAGGATAGCATCCATGGCATCTGCGCTTCCACCTTCATCACCTGAGGTAAGGTTGTATTGGGCGAGTGCAGATTTATATTGATTGGCGTCCAGCACTTTCAGTTTTTTCATGATGCTGCTGACACCAACAGAATAACCGAAATCCAGTTTAGCCGCTCCCGTTTGTCCTTTTTTGGTGGTGATCATGATCACACCATTGGAACCGCGGGAACCATAAATAGCAGTAGCTGATGCATCTTTCAGTACTTCCATGGAAGCAATGTCGAACGCATTGACGAAGTTGAGCGGGTTGGCATCAGGGGTTGTACCTATAGCCGTATTTACGCCTGGGCGGGCAATCCGTCCATCTAAAGGAACGCCGTCGATTACGTAGAGGGGTTGGTTACCAGACCTTACAGAAGAGACGCCACGGATTCTTACAGTGGTTGCAGCTCCGGGGGCTCCACTGTTGTTGACAACCATGAGGCCGGCAACTTTACCCTGGATCAGTTGATCCGGGGCATTGGTGATACCCCTGTTAAAGTCTTTCGCTTTAAGGGAGGCTACGGCGCCCGTGAGGTCTTTTCTTCTTGCTACACCATAACCTACTACCACAACGTCTGCGAGGGTAGTATTATCCAGCTCAAGCGTAATATTGAAATTAGTTTTGTCTATGGCCACTTCCTGCTTCAGGTAACCGATATATGAAACAATAAGGGTTGTGGCTGAATTGGGAACATTCATTTTAAAGAGGCCATTGCCATCCGTTACGGTGCCTGAATTGGTGCCTTTTATTTGCACATTGACACCTGGAATGGCTACACCTTGAACGTCCTGGATTTTTCCGGACACGGCTTTTGTCTGGGCTAAAGCTCCTGCGGTAAGCAATAGGAGTGGGAAGAACAGAAGCGCTTTGAGTAGTCGCATTTTGATCATAACGTAGTGTTTAAGAGAGTTACTAGGATGTGTACAGGAAACCCGGTGGAATTATGCTTTCTGTACGTGGAATGAATTTTTGGTTGAAATCAGGATCAAATTAACGGGTATGCTCACAGTGGCCAATTAGTATGGTCAAAGTATAGAAATTAAAGGCCGATCAAGACGGGTTGAGCGATTTAGATATTTGATTATTAATGGGTTAATGACAAATATAAATTAATGTAATATTGACTATTTAGATCTTAATTCCCATGATTTTGTCTTCAAATTCGTCGTTTGCGACGAGGGATTTGTTCCTGATCTTGGTTTTATAGGCGTAAATGGTGTTCACGGAATATTCGAGGATCTGGGCTATTTTTTCATTTTCGCTGATACCGATCCGGATGAGGGCATAAATGCGGAGGTCAGTATTCAGCAGTTCGTTGTCTTTTAGTTTGATCTGGTCTTCTTCTTTGAAGAAGGAATTGAACTGGGCTACGAAATTGGGGAAGATCTTGAGGAAGATGCGGTCAAAGTTGCGGAACAGTTCGTCCCTTTCCTGTTTGATATTGATGTTGTTCACCAGGAAGCGGATCTCAGAATATTTATGATCCACTAATTTATGGTCTACCTGGTTCTTGAGTTTTTCAATTTTATCGATATAAGCTGATGCGATCTGGAAGCAGTAGCCGATGTATTCTTCCTTTATCTTGTTGGCTTCCAGGAGTTTGTCGTTGATCTCCTGCTGGATCAGGTTAGCTTTGGTGATGGTGTTCTGCGCCGTTTTCAGCTTTTGCACCTGTTTGAAGATGATAAAAGACATTACAATAGAGGCCAGCAGCAGGAAAGTGGCTACTGCAGAATAAACGAAAAGACGGTCCTTCTGACTTTCCACCGTGTTGATCTTCTCTCCTTCTATAATAGGAAGAATGGCGCTCACCTGTACTTTTCGTTGCCGGGCACCATAAAAAGTAGCGTCTTCCACGGCTTTTTCAATATACCGGGAGGCATTTTTTACATCCTTTGTTTTGAAAAGAATGGAGGCGAGGTTAAAAGTGGCCGTGGTTTCTTTTACAGAGCCTTTGGTATCCGCTATGGCAGATTTGGCCAATAGTTCAATGGCCTTTTCGTATTCGTTTTTGATCACATATATGAAGCCCAGGTTGGCATTTACCCTGGCCTGCTCGTGAAAAGTGAGGTCGTTTTTTGCGATGATACGGTTGAAGTAATAGAGGGAGGAGTCGAGATTTCCCTGTTTATAATATTTGTATCCCAGGCAGTCCAGCCGCTGAAAATGATTTTCCGGGTAGAGGGCAACGGCTGAATCTGTGTATCGGGCAGCTTCTTTTAAGTAAATGGGGGAATAATGCTGATCATTCACATAATCTGCGAGGTCGTAGTAATATCTGCGCATGAGGACGAAAAACTCCGCGCGCATGCTATCCGGGAGGTGATTGGTTTTGAGGGTATCCATGATCTCCGCGGTTTCGCGGAACATGCCGGAGGAGAGTAAAATGAAGCCCAGCTTGATCTTAGCGTACTGGCTGCGATGAGCGTCATGCATTTTATCTGCGATGTGCTGGAGGAGGAGGGCATAAGAAAAAGCCGAATCGTAGTGGAAGGCTTTGTAGGCATCGTAGAGTTGAAGGCACGCGTCGAACTGTTCCGGCAGTTGTTTTGCCCATGTCAGGTTATTTTTAAGTTTTTTGAGTTGGGTTAGTTTGGCATCGTCGAATGATTTTGTTTGGGCAAGGGTTTGGTTGAGCTTACGGAGTAAGCTATCCGTACCGGAATTGGCTTTCACCCCGGCGGATGCGAGTATTAAGAAAAGACTAAGCAGAATCCACTTCATATTAAATCTGGCTGCTATAAAGATATCAGAATTAAGGGTGTTTAGAAAAAAAGTTGAATTAGATTTTGCAGAAATAAAAATTTGTCTATTTTTGCAATCCCAATTTGAAACGGGAATATTCCTCCTTAGCTCAGTTGGTTAGAGCATCTGACTGTTAATCAGAGGGTCGTAGGTTCAAGTCCTACAGGGGGAGCGAAAAGGAAAAAGCCTGTAAACTTAATGTTTGCAGGCTTTTTCCTTTTATGTATCTTCAATAACAACGTAATCAACTATTAAGATGGTTTGGGTAGGCTTCAAAATTACTCCTCAATGGGTGCTCAATTTTCATCAAGACTTTCTAAATTAATATGCCTTAGTATATTTGTTTAATTGCAAATTATGAAGATTAAAAAGCTTAACATAAAGTCATATAGGCATCTGGAAAATATAAATCTTGATTTTACCTATCCAGAAGGACATCAAAAGGCGGGAAAGCCATTAGATAAAGTATGTATTATAGGGCAAAGTGCGACAGGAAAGACGAGTATTTTGGAGTTATTAAGACATAATATTTCAAAGCTAACAGAAATTGAGATTGCAAATGGAACAGAATTGTTTCAATATGACAACTTAAATTTTGATGGGGATATAGAATACTTATATAAAAATGAATCTTTAATAACCGCAAAGGGTAGAGTCATTAAGGACGGAAAAGAGTTCAGAATAATGGGTTCTGGTGGCGGGACGATAACCAATCTTATAAACGATGGATTAAGATTGTTATATTTTAGTTCTGAAATCATCTCAAAAAAGACAATTAGTATTTTTAATAAAAATCCTCTCGATATCCTTAATGTTTTACCCGATCCAGAACGCACCAATCTTAATAGATATTATAACCATTCAAATTATATCTATGAATTTTTGCAGGATATAGATGAGCAAATTTGGGTTTCACTTTTAAGTAAAATACTGGATTATAGAAAGAGATTTACTCAAATGGCTTCTGAATTAATAAATAAGGGGGCTATTGGGGATATAAATAGATTAAATAAAGAATTTGCTAAATGGTCAGTAGCTAATGAAAATCCTCTTGTTCCTTTTGCAGAATATTTTAACCCAATTTTGAGCAAATTAAACTTGGAAATCGATTTAGTTAATACCGAATATTCAATCCCTGTTAAATCAAAAATTAATGATGAAGTAATCCCTATTTCTGGCTTAAGCACAGGTACTCAAGGGTTATTACTTTCCCTATTTCCTTTGTTTCAGTTGGACACTACGGATTCGATCATTTTATTAGACGAGCCAGAAAGATCGCTTTTCCCTGATTTGCAAATTGATTTGATATCATATTATCGGACCTTTGCTCCTACCGCCCAATTTTTGGTTGCTACGCATTCGCCATTTATTGCAGCAGCCTTTGAGCCTGAAGAAAGATTTATTTTATACTTTGACAAAATTGGTAAGGTAGCTGTTCGTAGAGGAGAATCACCAATAGGAGATGACCCTAATGATATATTATCGAATGATTTTAAGGTTGACTATTATAATGATTTTGGGAAAGAGGCATACCAGCACTATTTAGATTTAAAAAGAAGAATGGCTCAAGAAACAGAACCAGAAAAAAAGAAAGATCTTCTTATTGAATTAACACAGTTAGGTGATAAATATAATTTTTAATGAGAAAAGTGCTTAAAGACACGGAATCAAAAATTATAGTAGACGAGCTGAAGTATATTCCCAGAAACTCTACGAACAACAAAAAGATCGAAGAAATATTATTGAAAGAACAGAAAAGCTTTTGTGCTTATACTGATGAATACATAAGTAGAACAGATGCAAGAGATATCGAACATTTCAATCCTACCTTAAAAGGTACGCCTGAGGATAATTATAAAAACTGGTTTTTAGTAAAAAGCCAATGGAACAAAGAAAAAAGCACTAAATGGGAGAAATTACAGCCGGTATTGCATCCAACCGCAAATGATTTGGAAGAAAGAATTATTTATTTAGATGGAGACTATTTTGCCAAATTGGATACAGATGTGGAAGCCAGCAACTTAATTAGGTTGTTGAAATTAGATGATCAGAGATTAACAGACAAAAGAAAAAAATATATAAAAAGGAAGAAGGAAGAAATGGCAATTTATAACCAAAATCCCACTACTTTTTTTACTATCTTGATAAATGATGATGCATGCCAGGTGTCTTATTTGAGAGCAATAAGGGAGGAGTTTGGGATTGACATCTGGCAAATTTTACAATGATTTGATTCACTTGGGAATCGACAAATACATCTGGATATTCCAATAATTAGTTAGATAATTCTCCTGTTAGGGAGCGAAAGAAGAAGGCTTGCATTAGTGCTGGCCTTTCTTTTTTACAGAATTTTATTTTTAGGATCGTAATAGATCATTTCTAATATCCAAAGGAAGTGCAGGTTTTCAAGAACTGATTAAAGAGTTCTGCATCATCGGATTGATCGAGTAATTGCTTATTAGCCTCAATGAGGTGAAATACTTCCGATTTAATGGCAGGGTTTTGTTCCCAGAATGATATTTTTGCCTTTGCAACCGCCTCTAACAAGTCTCCCTCGTAAAGCTCAGCTTCCAGCAACACATTTTTCTTTAGCATTTCTAACGCTAACGGTATTAAGAACTTCATGCCAATTTGCTGACTAATGAGTGTTCTGATCTGCCCAGCTGTTAGGCTACCAATGGGTATTCTTCTATAACGATAACAGCGCTCAACAAGCCCTGTGGGGAACGCTATATCTTTCCAGTAGTCATTTTCAAGTTGTTCGATTGATTTAGTAAGGATCATGATCATTTATTTATACCCCATTATTACTAAATTTAAAGTCGAAATGAAGTTTATCCGTTGGCCCGCAGCCAAGCTTTAGTAATTTGCCAGCTTTCCCGAAATGGCCTTCGTAGTGTTGCTTAAGCTTGTCAACATATAAGCTTGTCAACATATTTAATTTGCATGAGGTATCAGCTTTCGATAAATTCAATATGTTCATGGCTCTTTATTATCTCTACTAGTGCCTGATAGGCTGTTTGCCCGGCACTTACCATACTCAACTCTGTTTTGCTTTTCTCGCTACTCTCCCAAATCAACCTTATCGGTTCTTCATATTCATGAACACCAAATCCACCACGCAACAGATCATTAAATGCATCTAAATTGTGTCCGGTCGCCCATTCTATATTTTTCGTCAAGACTTTGTCAACTTCATCATAGAAGCCCTCAAGGCTTGAAAAGCGGCCACCTTTTATTGTAATTGTCTTCTTGTTAACTAACATTATGGGAAAAGTTTCTCAAATTCTATCTTAAATACGTCGGCGCTTTTAAATACCAGGCCTGGTATGATATATCTCCGTTCGGAATAAATATTGTTTGTAATTTATCATTTACACGTTACGTTGGCAAAATAGCGCTTTTTAGGATCAATCATTTTCCCGGTAGGGGAAGCGAATTAAAGAATTCTGTATATTTAGCTGAGTTCGCATTATTCCCTTACCTCCCAAAATAACGTTATGCTACACGTAGTAGATACTCCAATACCACCCGAAGGGCTCCATAACTGGAGCAATGAAACAAAAGAAAAACATGCGGATACTATTCGCAGACTGAATGAACATGAAAATGAACTGCTCAATATGCGCTTTTCCTGGTTTACGACACTGCAAGGACTACTTTTTGCAAGCCTTGGTTTTGTATGGAAGGATAATCTCCTGTTTGTGATGATCATCATCAGCGTAATGGGTATTATTGTTTCTCTCTCCTTTCTGTCATCCATCAGATTGACCCGTGCTGCGTATGAGAATCTTAGCCAATGGTGGGACCTGCATCTGGCAGACTATGACGGGCCTCCGCTGAAGGCGCTGCAACTTTCCAAAAAGATGACTTTCATCCGGTACTTTCGTCCATGGCGGATAATGCCCTGGATTTTTATTTCGGCATGGGCAATATTGCTTGTTTATAGGATACTATTCTAAAACCCAAAGATCTTATCCAACGCTATAACATGCTTCCCTGCTGTAAGAACTTTGGGAGCCTTAGCCATTTTTTCAGCAAGTACAGCAGTAGGTAATGGCCGGAATTTCCTGATCACTCCCAAACTATTCAGGAAATTTAATACACCGGCCATTATACGCTCGCCTGATCTGTCTGTGTTCTTCCGTAACAACATTCCGGGTTTGAAAACAATGTACTGATCAAATGCAAGGCTTGCGATGTCCTCCTCCAGCTTTCCCTTCATCCTGGAATAAAATACCCCGCTATTTGAGGATGCGCCATGTGCAGAGAGCAAAACCATTCTGGGAATTCCTTTCTCCGAAGCAATCCCGGCAAATTTCAAGGGAATATCATAATCGATATGCCATTGTTTCTCTTTGGAACCGGCTGCTTTCAGGGTGGTGCCCAGGCATAGGAAACATACGTCTCCTGTAATCTGCGCGCCCACCTCGTCCAGTTTGTCAAAGTCTGTGAGGATCTCCAGCAATTTGGGGTGAGTCATTCCGCTGGGGCGACGTACAAATATTACAACGGCTGTGTATGCCGGATCCTGAAGGAGGACATTCACCAGGTCTTTCCCTGTGGCCCCCGTGGCTCCGATGATCAGTGCTTTCATAGTTTTCTTTTTTTACGTTATTGGGCAGTATAACCGCCATCAATTATTAATTCGGAACCTGTTATATAACTCGCCTGATCACTTGCCAGAAATGTTACCCCATTAGCAATTTCTTCTGGTTCACCACCTCTTCCCATTGGCGTATTGTCAATAACTATTTTGTTGAGTTCTTGGGCTTGATTGTCTGTAAGCGGCGTTTTTATAAAGCCTGGGTTTACCGAATTTACGCGAATTCCGGCTTTGGCGTATGTAATTGCCGCATTTTTAGTCATAAGCCCTACTGCGCCTTTTGCTGCGTTATAGGCTACCACATTGGCAGCGCCTACTTTCCCCCAAATGGAGGAAACGTTTATAATGGAGCCGGACTTTTGTTTAAGCATTTGAGGGATGACGTGTTTCATGCCCAAAAGAACGCCTGTTTGATCCACAGCAATTAATTTATGCCATTCTTCCAGCTCTATTTCATGAATGGGTGTATAAGCAATGATTCCTGCATTGTTTACCAGTATGTCAACACGGCCTTGCTCTTTAAGGACCTGTTTTACACCTGCTTTCCAGTTTTCCTCATTGGAAACATCCATTTTGATAAAAGAGATATCCTGACCGTAGTCCTGATCTTCTTTGATATCAAAGGCATACACGGTAGCACCCTCTTCTGCGAACTGTTTTGCTATGGCAAATCCGATTCCCTGGTTTGCGCCTGTTACAATTGCGATCTTGTTTTTTAATTGTTTCATTTTATGTAGTTTTTTATTTAAACTGTTTACCTAATTGTTCAACTTTTCTTAACCAATTACTCCGCTGCTTGTCGGTTGATTTTCTCATGGATCCAAAAGTGGAGAACCTGATGGGGTTGAATCCAACGTATCCGAATACGATATCTTTCAATATCTGGTACTGCGATGCACGATAAATAAGGTGGAACCACCATTTGGGCGTATCCATTGTTACCATCAGCCGCATACTTTTTCCCTTTAAAAGTTTCTCCGGGAATATTTTTCCTGAATGATGTTTGAACGCAAAGCCGGGCAGGAATACTCTGTCAATAAAACCTTTAGCTATGGCAGGCATAAAGCCCCACCAGTTGGGATAAACCATTACTACGTGGTCGGCCCATTGGATAAGTTGCTGTGATGCGATCAGGTCTTCCTCCAGCTGCATCGCTTCTCCGTTTTTATATCCGTCTGAAAGGTTTACATCAAAATTCAGTTTGGAGATATAGATGGTTTTGCAGATAGCGCCTGCGCCTTCCGCGCCTTTTTTGTAGGCATCCAGCAACGCATTACAAAAGGAGTTTTCCGAAGGGTGTCCGAGTATGAGTAAGATATTCTTTGCCATTGCAGATCGTATTAGTTTGATACTGCAAAGCTGCTGAATAAAGGGAAGGCGTACCTGACGCAAATGCGTCAAAAAATGGTTAGTGGGCTAATTTCTGGCGGATCCGGGTAAGTGTTTGCCGTTCTATGCCAAGATAGCTGCAAAGGTGAGATAGGGAGATCCTGTTGAATAAGGTTGGGTGCTGTTCGATAAAATCGAGGTAACGTTCTTCTGCTGTCTGAAATATGAAACTCTCGATGCGGGCTTGTTGCGTCATCAGAATTCCTTATGCAATTAACCGTCCATATTTTTGAAAGACGGGTAGCTGCTGGTATGTCAATTGCATGTCTTCAAACGAAAGATAAACCATGGTGGTGGGTTCTAAACATTGGATAGAATAGCGACTGGGTTTCTGCGTAATAAACGCAGCGTAATGTGTGACATAGTCGCCTTCTGCATAGAAACCAACGGTTATTTCATTTCCATTCCCGTCAATAAAAAAGGAACGGACTAATCCCTTTTCTATAAAGCCTATGGCCTTTTGTATTTTACCTGATTGAAGGAAAAGATCTTTCTTTTTTAATTCTTTAGAAGTGAGTTTTGAGGCAAACTGAGAGAGTTCAATATCAGTCAGTTCAGGACAGATCGCCCTAACTGATTTTAAGAATATTTCTGTTCCTGTTTCCATTCGTTATTTAGCATGATAAGATAATAATTGTTATTGATAAACAGCATCGTCTTCCGGCTTTTCTTTAGTATATTTAAGTAAATGTATACCCTAAGAATCAGTTTTACCCTGTTGTTGCTTTTGGCACCGGTTTTCCTTTTTGGTCAGCAAAAGATGGATGGGCTTGTCTGGGCCAAAGATGTGCTGAGCTGGGAGCACTTTCATAAAAAATCATATACGGGAGAAGGAAAAGGCATAGCGGCGACATATATGAAGATGCTGGTGGAGGTGGCAGATAGCGTGAATGATCTGCACAAGGTAGAAGTAAAGATCTATGCTTTAATGATCCCCGGCCTGTCCTATGTTAGAAAAGGATATCAAACCAGCGGAACGCTTGCCCATGAGAGCATGCATTTTAATATCCTCGAGGTTTTCGCACGCCGGCTGAGGAAGGAGCTGTTAACAATGGAGTTTGATAAGAAAACGTATAAAAAACAAATAGAACGCCTTCGCAGGAAGAACTGGACAGCAGTAGAAAAGGCCCATAAGCAATATGATAAAACCCACCGTCAGAAGGAAGGCGGGCATGATTGGTGGGTGGTGGATATCAATAACTCCCTGGAGGAATTATCTGCTTATGCGGATCCTGTCATTTCAGTTGTTGTAAACTAACGGACTTAATAGGAGGAGGCTTGCAGCAATGCAAACCTCCTTTGTTATTTTTAGTTGGTAACCCTGGAATAGGTAGCAGGGTATAATTTTCTGAACATAATATAAGTCACAGTTACCATTACAAATGCTACAACAGCATCTACTGCGGATGAGGGCTCCAGTACACTTAATTTTGAAAGGAAGGCGAAGGTGATGTCGAAAAAGATCCCTGCAAATACCCACTCTTTTAATCTCAGGAATCTGTCAGGCGTTAAGAGAACGATAATGCCTGAAAGCTTAGCTATTCCGAGAATATAAATGAAATGCGGCGGGTAGCCTAGTTGTACTGTTATATCCCATACGATCGGGTTTTTTGTTAATTCGAAAAAGCCGCTGGCTCCAAACCATAATGAGGTTAAGACGGCCCCTGTCCAGTAAATTGCTTTTGTTGTTTTTAAATTCATGGCTGCTGGTTTTATTTGTTTAGTGAAGCGAAGTTGTTTTAAAACCAGCAGGGGTGGTAGTAGTTTATGGTGAAGTGGACAGATTGGACGGTGAGGTGGGCGTTTGGGGATTTTGTTTTAGTATCATTAAAAACGTTAACAAACAACCCTCTGAAAAACCAATTGGCCATAACTTTTTTATTCCAATTATTTTCCTACCTTCACGATCTATTGAATTTTTTATAGCGGTTAACCACCCAAAACAATTTCGCAAACATCTCCTATTTGCGCCGAGCCCTAAGCAAGCTTTAAATTTTATTATCAAAAAACGTTTGTTCCAATGGAGACATTCATCAGCGCAATTTTACTTTGGGCTCCTAATTTCGCGCCCAGAGGCTGGGCTTTTTGTGCCGGCCAACTACTTTCTATCGCCCAGAACACTGCTTTGTTTTCTCTTTTAGGTACTACCTATGGCGGAAATGGCCAGACAAATTTTGGCTTACCTGATTTTCGGGGGCGCGTACCAGTTGGCG
The DNA here is from genome assembly GCF_009647655.1 of Chitinophaga sp. SYP-B3965. GTDB lineage: Bacteria > Bacteroidota > Bacteroidia > Chitinophagales > Chitinophagaceae > Chitinophaga. The sequence goes on from NZ_WJFD01000002.1 coordinate 529,517, forward strand.
TAGGTCAGGGCCCGAACCTTTCTAATTATGAATTAGGTCAGTTTAGCGGATCTGAAAACGTTATACTCACTATTAATCAAATGCCCTCACACACGCATGCTGCTGCCATGACTGTTACGGTGTCTGCTTCCAACGCAGCCTCTACATCAAACGTTGCTGCCGCAGGAGCAAGTACGCCTGGTGCATTGGCAGATCCATCCACCGGTAATCCTGTTGCGGGGTATAACAATGCAACGCCTAACATTCCATTGAATGTGGGCGGCGTTGTAAACGGTACTATTCAACCTGCGGGCAATAACCAGCCTTTTTCTATTATGCAGCCTTACCTGGCGATCAATTTCATCATTGCTATGGAAGGAATATTCCCTTCCCGTAGCTAAGGATGTTGTGCTTATGAAAAAGATGAAGATTGGGTTTCTGATCCCATACTCGGGTGTATTTCCCTCCCTGAAGGAAGATTTCCTTCAGGGGTTTTTACTTGCCTTCCCGCGAGGATGGGAAGAACGCCTGTCCTTTTTGTATGAATTCATTCAAATGGGAGACCTTAAAAAAGTGCAGGACGCGTTGCAGAAGCTGATCATGTTTGATCGGGTGAATGTGGTGGTGGGCATTGTGAGTAATAATGTGATCGCACAATGCACGGATATTTATGTTCCCCGTAAGATACCGGTGCTGATCAATAATCTCGGTGCCAGGATACCGGACCAGCATTTCAGTAATCCCTTTCTTTTTTACAACAGCCTGCATTTATGGAAAAGCCAATGGTCTATGGGCCATTGGGCGCAGCAGCAGTTTGGAGGGACGCCTTCTATCAACATGGCTTTATATGAAAGCGGGTATAGTCTGCATGAATGTTTCAAACTAGGTACTGCAGCATCGGGGGCGGAACAGGTTCATTTAAATATATTGAAATACACGCCAGGTAATGTAGATGCTACTCCATTGGTCGACTACCTACTCGCACAAAAGCCTGCACATGCTCATGTGTTACTCTCCGGAAAGGAGGCACATCATTTCCTGGAACAATACCATGCAGCGGGCTGTTCGGCAAACCTGAGCGTAAGCCCTTTTATGGCAGATGCTACTTTAATGCCGGATATGTCGTTGCTGGAAAATACACATCATGCTACTACCTGGAGTGTGGATCTGCCTGCTGATGAGAATAAAAAGTTTGTAGATAACTACCGCGATGGATACCAGGAGACCCCTACCGTGTTCTCTATGCTGGGATACGAATCCGGCTTGATGGTAGCGGAAGAAATGCAGGTAAAACAAGTAAAAGGCCCCAGGGGTGACGTTAATTTTTCAACAGAACCATTGTCTGCACTCCTCCCTGTATATATAAGAAAGACAGTAAAAAGAAACGGACAGATCATACACGAACAAATAAGCAAGGAGCCAGGTATTTCCTGGTCTGACGAAGCTTTAATAAGAGGTTCCGGCATGGAGGCTTCCGGCTGGCAAAATCCATATTTATGTGTTTAACCCCGGTAGTAAGAACCGGTATCAATCAATTGATATGAAACATTTTTACCTGAAAGCGCTGGGGATCCTGGCGTTGTTATTACCTAATTATATTGCACTCGCACAAAATCAGATCCAACGTACAACGGACCCGTTCACAATGACGATCGCCAATCCTGGCCGTATGGTTATAGGTGATTTCGATAAAGACGGAGATACAGATATCCTTTATCAGAATGGCACCACGGCGGGAACAGGTATTGGATTTATGAAAAATAATGGCGGCGGGATTTATCAGGACTTTCCAGATGCCACCGCAGCGGGAAGCCCTTTTGCAGGATTTTCATTTGCAGGTGAAAATATTTCACCTACCGCATTGTTTGTTTTCGATTATGATAATGATGGTGATGTGGATATCCTGGACAGGGATAATGGCGCAGACCCGGCCACAACAATGGGTATCTGGCGAAATGAAAACGGAACTAGTTTTTCAGAATTAGCGACTCCTTTTACCGCAGCCACCTGGACTACTTTTTTCCCCAGGATGATCGCAGGGGATTTTGATAATGATGGTGACAAGGATATCCTCTTTCAGGCGGGGAATACTATGGGCATTGGGTTTGGGTATATTAGAAATAACGGTGGCGGGTCATTTACCACTTTTGATAATGCAAATAGTCCGGCTACCCCATTTACAGCATTCCTATTTTTAACCCAGCAAATGATTGCGCTCACAGTGGTGGATTATGATAATGATGGAGATGTGGATATTATTGACAGAGATGGGGGATTAGGAGTTTGGAAGAATAATGGCGGCATTTTTTTATTTGACCCGGGACCTTTCACTACGTTGGATGTTGGCACCACCCATAACCGTATCTTGTTTGGAGATTTTGATGCCGATGGCGATCAGGATGTTTTGTTCCAGAAAGAAGCTGTTATGTCAACGGGTTTCGGATACGCCAGTAATAATGGCAGCGGGATTTTTACCATTTCTCCGAATGCCACTACAGCAGCTGGGCCATTCAACGGCTTCGATTTTATCAATGAGCAGTTGTCAAATCTATTTGTATTTGACTATGATAATGATGGGGACGCGGATATTATTGACAGAGACAATTTTGGAGTCGGGGGCCAGACAGGTGTCTGGCGGCAGGTCGGCCCTCCGCCATTGCTTATTTCCACCAGCCCTTTAGATAATGCTACTAATGTTTCCTCAACGGCAAACATCGTTTTAACATTTAGTGAAGCGGTGACAAAGAACACCGGTAATATATACCTGTATAATACAACTACCAATAGTCTCGTCACCTCGCTGGCGATTGGTAGTCCATCTGTTACTACAACTAATAACCTCAGCTGGACGATCGACTTTCCGGATGATTTCACCTCAAACGGTTACTATGCTATCCGGCTGGATGCTAATCTGTTTAGAGACTCGGAGAATAGGGGCACGGCAGCCATTACAGATACTACCACCTTTAACTTTTTTGTTCCCGGCCATGTTCCACCGGTCATTACAACCCTTAATGGAGATGTGGCGATTTTCACGGAAGGGGGAGCTGCTGCTAAATTAGATGCAGGTGGCAATGCTACTGCTTCAGATAACTCACCTGATTTTAACGGTGCAATCTTAGTAGCTAATTTTACAGCCAATCATGTAAACGGGCAGGATATCCTGGGTATAGAAAACCAGGGCACCGGCCCTGGCCAAATTGGTATTTCCGGTGGGAATGTAACAATCGGAGGTACAATATTTGCCACCTTCACAGGAGGTATATCACCTGCGCCTTTGGTAATAATAATGAACAGCGCTGCTTCCCATGCAGCGGTTACTGCTTTACTGAGGGCATTGACTTATTCAAACAATAGTAATAATGCAAATACTAATGTCCGCAGTATTTCAATTGCTTTGACAGATACAGAAGTACTTACCGCCACTGCTAATGTGACTGCTTCTATAACGCTTGTAAATAATCCTCCGATATTAACAGCGCCTGACAACATAACGGTAAAAGAAGATGAAAGTAAATTGCTGACGGGTATATCATTTACAGATCCGGATGGAGCTAATGGTGCAGCAAGGGTTAGTTTTCTAACTGCCAGTGGTACGTTTATCGCGAATCCGGTTGCAGGGATCACTATCACCGGGAACAATTCAAGCACACTGATATTGGATGGTACTTATGCTGCTTTGAATAGTTATTTGTCCGGGGCCTCTAATGTTGCTTTTGCATTCCCTGCAAATCAATCTTCCTTCCTGGTGATCAATGTACTGGTGAGTGATCTTGGAAATACAGGCGGAGGCGCACAAACAGCTGATAAGAATATTCAACTCCTGGGAGCTGAGGTGAATGACAGGCCAACCATTACTGCGCCGGCATCCATCAATGTAATAGAAGACCTGCGGAGTCCGCTCAGCGGTTTTTCTTTTTCGGATATTGATGCAGGAATAGTGGATGTTACTTTAAGTGTACCAGCCAGTAACGGAACGATCAGCACGCAGTCCATGGCGGGAATCACGATCAATACTGTTTCAGCGAATGAAGTGAAGCTAACGGGGATCCTTACTGCCCTCAACAGTTATATCAGCACAAATAATGTGCACTTCACTACTGCATTGAGCAATACGGCCACTGTGGCCTTAACGGTAACGATCAATGATGGCGGATCTACAGGGGAAGATCCGGGCACTTCGGGTACACCCACCAATGAAGAATCTACAGCGGTCATCGATCTGGTGGTAGAAGGAGTAAACGATGCCCCTACTATTAGCGGTGTATTTGATCAGTCTACTTTAATGAATATTACCAAAGTGCTGGACCCCTTCTCTGTCAGCGATGTGGATGCAGGTAATGGCATACTCAATATGCGGTTGGAGGCTTATGCCGGTTTGTTGAATTTGCCGGGCACAACCGGATTGACATTTATTGCGGGAGATGGAACCGCAGATGCGATAATGGAATTTACCGGTACACTCACTAATATCAATGCAGCATTACATGCATTGAATTTTGTACCACCTGCTAGTTTTGTGGGTGATATTAATATTACCCTAAGAATAGATGACCTGGGTAACACGCCTGGCATTCCTTTTTCTGAGATCCAAACCCTGGTGTTACATGTATTACCTACCACACCAGATATCCTGCACGTGTCTTCCAGTACGGCGAACGGCACTTACAAATTGGGAGATGCAATAGAGGTGACCGTCACATTTGACCAGCCTGTAAATGTGACCGGTACTCCCGTGATCATGTTGGAAACCGGAACAACTGACCGTGCAGCTGCTTATACCAGTGGTTCAGGTACCAGCACGCTATTTTTCAATTATACAGTAGAAAGCGGAGACGAGTCCAGTGACCTGGATTATACGGCAACCAATGCGTTGATGCTGAATGGCGGTACTATCCGCAATGGAAGTCTGCTGGATGCAGTATTAAACTTGCCTGCAACAGGATCTGCTAATTCCATAGCGGGCAGCAAGAACCTGGTAATAGATGGTAGTGCGCCAGTCATTACATCTGTAACGGTTCCTGCGAATGCTACCTATGTTGCCGGCCAGGTGTTGAGTTTCGCCCTTAGCTTCTCAAAGGTCATTACAGTTACAGGCAATGCTTCAAGTATAACGATTCAACTGGAAAGCGGTCCGGTACAGGCTACTTATGTTTCCGGCTCCGGTAGTAATGTATTGCTGTATCGTTATGTAGTGGTAACGGATAACCTGGATACAGATGGCATCACACTTGGTAACCTTACATTAAATGGTGCCACATTGCAGGATGCTGCAGGCAACAATGCCGTGCTCACCCTAAATAATGTACCAGTTACCACAGGCGTACGGATAGATGCAGCAGCACCGGTTGTTACAAGTGTAATGGTACCAGCTGACAAAATATGGAAAGAAGGAGAGGTACTTAGTTTCACGGTCAATTTTAATGAAGCCGTTATAAAAGATGGTGCTACTGATCCATATATATTGCTCACGATAGGAGAAACGCAGGTGCAATTGATTTATGTGAGTGGATCTGGTACGAATGCCTACCTGTTTAGATATACTGTGAAAGCCGGGGACCTGGACAGGAACGGTATTGAGATCGGGCCTTCCATCAGATTAAACGGCGCAACGTTGAAAGATGCTGCAGGGAATGATGCAAAGACCGGTATTAATAATGCCGGCAGCCTGGTGAATGTGTGGGTGGATGCAGTGCCGCCGGTGGTTACAGCCGGCCAGGTATTCAGCATTGCTGAAAACAGTGCAGCGGGAACTGCTGTGGGTACTGTGCTGGGAACAGATCCCGGATCAACAGGTACTTTGCAGCAGTGGACCATCACCAGCAATGTAAATCCTGATGGTGACGGAAATCCTGCATTTGCGATCAATGCTAACACAGGCGCTATCACAGTGAATGATGCAGGAGACCTGAATTTTGAAGCAACCGCCTCGCTGGCCATATCGGTTACTGTGAGTGATGGTTTGAATACCAGTACAGCAGAAACTGTACGGATCAATCTTACCAATGTATCGGAAGCTCCAACTGATATTGCTTTAAGTAATAACACGATCCTGGAGAATAATCAGCCGGCTGCACAGGTAGGATTGTTGTCGTCTACTTCTTCTGAAACAGGCGCTACGTTTACTTATACATTAGCTGCGGGTGGTGCGGACAATAGTGCATTCACTATTTCAGGCAATAGCCTGAGAGCTGCGGCGGCCTTTAATGCAGAAGCAAAATCAACGTATAATATCCGCATCAGGTCTACTGCGCAGAATGGAGAGTTCTTCGAAAAAGCTTTTGTGATAACCGTAACCAATGTAAATGAACCTCCAACATTGGATGTTATTACAGACCGCCCTTATTGTGCAACAACGGCAGAGGTTATTATTCCGCTGGCAGGTATTACACCTGGCCCTGAAACAACACAAAACACAACGGTAACAGTCAGTTCTAATAATCCTGCATTATTCACACAACTGACAGCGGATAATACGGCCATCCGGTTAAGGATTGCCGCCGCCGCCAATGGTAATGCCACGATCACTGTAACGGTGAAAGATAATGGCGGAACTGCCAATAATGGGATAGACCAGGTAGTGCGTAGTTTCAATGTTAGCGTAACAACTATGACTGCGCCTGTGATCACCAGTAATAAAGGAACCACCATGTCCAAAGGTATTGTTGCTGCCTTAACGGCAACAGGCGGGGTGAGTTATGTATGGGATAATAGTCCGGGGATCATCAGTGGGCAAAATAGTAATGTACTCAATATTCGTCCGCTGCAAAATGCCACCTACCGTGTAACGGCATCGAACGCTGCCGGTTGTTCTGCAAGTGCGCAGATTGCCATTGAAGTGGTAGATGATCATAATGTGAACAGCGCCAATATGATGTCACCTAATGGTGATGGCATTAATGAACGTTTTGTTATTCAGAACATCGATAGTTATCCCAATAATGAACTGAAGATCTTCGATCGCTCCGGCAGGCTCATTTATAACAAACGTGGATACCAGAATGAATGGGATGGTAAAATGAACGGCAGGGTACTGGAAGAAGGTACTTATTATTTCCTGCTGGACTTTGGCCCGGGCCAGCCAAAAGTAAAAGGTTTCATCACTATTATTCGTGACAAATAAAAAATACTGGTTATGAAAAGATATATCTGGAGTGTAGTTTTTTGCCTGCTGGCGCAGCAGTCCATAGCACAGAGTTTTGGTAATACCAGTTCACAGGTAGCACCGATGGGCACACAATATTTCCACAACCAATACCTGGGAAACCCTTCATTTGCAGGGGTTGACACAGGACTTCATCTGAATGGCGCTTACAGGCGGCAGTGGAATGATGTGCCAGGCGCTCCTATTGCCATGGCATTTACCGCAGATTACCTGGTGGGCAAAAGAGTAGGTACAGGGCTGAATATATTCCGTGATGAAGCGGGTTTAATTACGCGCACCAGGGTTTCGCTCACTTACGCCTATCATCTCCCCCTTAATAACAGCGGGCGGCAGCAATTGCATTTTGGATTGTCCGCTGGTTTGCGGAATGACAGGTTAGATCTTTCCAAAGTAAATGGCAACGCAGGAGATCCTTCGCTCGGTGCATTTAACCGCCGCGATAATTATTTCGATATAGATTACGGCATGGCCTACACGGATGGGCATCTGACCTTACAGGCTGCATTACCCAATGTAATCGGGTACTTTAAATCAGAGAATAAAGATGTTGCAAACAGTGATACCTGGTTTGCTGCAGCAGGTTACAAGATCGGCCTGGGAGATCATACAACATCTATTGAGCCGAAGGTTTGCTTCCGTGGCGTGCGGGGTTTTGATAATGTATTTGACCTGGGTGCCAATTTTGTTTTGCTGAACAACTGGGTGAATGTGTTCGGGATGTATCATACTTCGCAGAACTTTACAGTGGGCGCAGGATTCAACTATCGTACAAGATTCGGCTTACAGTTGATCTATACTTCTCAGACAGCCGGGTTGAAAAATTACCTGGGAGATAGTTTTACACTAGGCTTGACCGTTAACCTGTTCAATGGGGAATGAGATTTGAATATGAACCATTTACACTGGCCCCGATTTTGCTAGGTATATTATCAAACACGAGGACAGTATGGGTATCGCAGATGACTTCTCCACAAAAAAGGCAAAGGACCTTTTTATCTCAGAAGACTCCACAGAGATCATCTATTTACGGGATGATCTGGTGTTTGAGAGATTTTACGTCCATGCAGATCACGATCTTAAAGAACGGTATGCAGGGACCTATGTGCCTGGGGATAAGGAACTGCGGTTTCGTAAAGATGATGGCGGTGAATCGTTTACGTTGGTCTACCAGGGAAATGATCACCTTATTTCTGATGAAGGACAGCATTTTTATCGCATCGATTCTGCTTTGTTACAGGAGAACTTTTTGCTGAAACGGGCTATTTATATGGGGAAAAAGTTTCTTTCTCATACCCGCCTGAACGGAATCCCTAAGATTTGCACCGGAAAGGATCTATAAGAACTTTTCTGCGGAAGCTATTGATCTGGATGAGCTTACATGATGTAGGACATATATACACTATCTGCACTATGTTAGGCTTTGCAGAAATGAATAAATCTCCACTATTGGTTGATTAACAGTTATTTACATATTCCACTGCTGTTTGGGAAAGGGCTTTTGTGCCTTAAAATACCCTGAAAGCCATCAAAATCCGTATCTTTACCTCCGATTACAGCTATGTGAATGTTTTATTTCGCCAGATATTAATTCCCTTCGCCTACGATCAACCGTCCTCGTTTGTAATTCACCAGAAGAGAAAAGGAATCATTTAGCGCATTATTTTGTTTAAAAAACAATCAAACATATATGAACAACGAAATTGGGAGATATCAGCAGTTGTGGAAAAAATACGTACCTGTTATCAAGATTTTACTGAAAAAATCTTTGGCTGAGGAGCAACGTTTAGCGCTGTCTAAGAGAGAATTTGAAGTTGCTGCCAATAAGATCAAGTACAATTACCAGTTTACGATGGAGATCGAAAAAGGTAAAGTACAAAATGATATCAGGGATTCCGCTGTTGCGATAGATTTAATGCAGTTGTTGAATGAGAATGGTGATGTGCAACGTTGGTTGATCGATAAAAATGTGAAGATGAACATGAGCAAAGGATTTGAACTGATCCTGAATGCTTCAGTGTTAGAGCCGGTTGCAGTAGTTGCCGATCCTGAATAATAAATAAAGATAGTTTTTATACTATAGGCCGTCCTCTTTGAGGTGCGGCCTTTTTTATGGATTTTACTATATTTGCCCCACCCTATTATTCGTATCTGACTGATCATCGAACCGAGACCCATTTAATTACTCAAAATTAAAAACGGTATCGTATGTCAGAAAAACAGCCTCAGTACAACATTCACAAAAGTGCATCTAAATTAAGCATTGAGATCATTGAAGCTATTTACAAAGTATTGTTTGAGAGATTCAATATGATCTACCCTGTTAGTGAAGATTTATGGAACTCCATCATCAGGCATTCGCAGGTAAAGGTATTTAAGAAAAAACAGCATATGCTGGAGATCGGAAAAATAAACCGTGATATACATTTTATTTTTTCCGGTACTTTATGGGCTTATTATGTTGGTGAAAAAGGAGAACGAATTTCATGGTTTTTGATTGAAGGTGATATGGCTATTTCTGTAGTAAGTTTTCATAACCAAATAAAAAGTTATGAAGGTATATACGTGCATGAAGAGGCGATCTGCATTTCAATGTCTCACGAAATGCTACAGTGGCACTATGCTAATTTTGTGGAGTTTAATGTTATTGGACTACAAACCATTATACCCTATCATGTGAAGGATAATGTAAGGGTATATTCTTCTATTATGGAAGACGCCACAGAAAGATATAATCGGTTACTGGAAACAATTCCGGACATTTTTACTCGTGTGCCGGCTAATCGGGTAGCTAGTTACCTGGATATTTCAGCTGAAACACTCAGCCGGATAAGAGCCGGAAAATATTGATATAGATCAAGATTTAGGTAATAAATGAGGTTTAACTTTGAACCTCATTTATTATGTAAATCCACAAATATGAAAGACCTCAGTAAAAAACTCTTCCTGTTAAGAGCACTGCACCAACTCACACAAAAGGGAGTAGCAGACGAAATAGGCGTTTCCACTACTATATATGGAGGCCTCGAAAAGGACGCTTCCAGTATTCCCATTAAACGGCTGGAAAGGATAGTGGCAATATATGGCCTTACATTGGAGAACTTATTTGCCTTTGATGAAAAAGACCTCATTGCTCTTATGAAAGGTAAAACACCGAATTCCTTACTGGAGGAATTCCTGCCGGAGCTGGTATCAAAAATGGATGCCATTAATAAGCTGCTTTGCCAGCTTGTTCAGCATTCTATTCTGCAGATAGAGATACTGTCGAGAAACAGGCCGGGGCTTGGTTAATGTTTCAGCCCGGCTTTCCTTGCAATAGAATAATATAAAGGAGGAATAAACTTTCGCAAATACCAAAGCAGTTTTTCAGAGCGTGCAATGATCAGATGCCTTTTCTTTCTTTCTATTGCTGTCAGTATCCTGGAAGCACATACAGCTACAGGAATACCATTCTGCTGTCCTTTATCCATCTGACCATGCAAACTACCGGTGCCTGTAAGGGCATGCAGAGAGATGGGCGTGTTGACCCTGCCCGGGCTGATGATGGTAATATGTAATCCGGGAATGGTGTGTTCTACCTGCAATGTTTCGAAGTAACCATGCAATGCATGTTTGGCTGCGGAATAGGCCGTGCGTAAAGGGAATCCCATTAGCCCGGCCATGCTGCTGATCACTATCACGTGGCCAGATTGCCTTTGCCGGAAATGTGGTAATAAATGTTTGGTCAGGGATACGGGGGCAAAGAAATTTATCTCCATGAGGGTTCTATCTACTTCCTCAGCTGTGTCTACAGCCAGGGAACGTTGTGTAACACCGGCATTGTTGATGAGGATATCAATATGACCATAGGCCCGCAGGGCTTTAACTGTGAGAGATGCTAATGGATCATTGACCAGGTCTGTGGGAAGTACAATACAATCCGTGGTGTAGGTCAGGCACTGTTGTTGAACAGCCTGTAGAGCGGTTTCGTTCCTGGCACTCAGGATCAGGCGGGCTTTTTCTTTTGCCAGTTGCACTGCGAGCTCTGCTCCCAGTCCGGAGGAGGCGCCTGTTATCCAGATCACTTTATCTGCAAAATGCTTCATGCCTATAAAGATAAGGAGCCGGCCGATACACCAGCCAACTCCTTTTTATTTTTGGGTAACAAAGATCTGTCTTAACTGATCGATCAACACACCATTTCCGCTTACACTGATACTATCGATCTTTTCAGCAATCTTCTCCACATATTCCATCTCCTTCAATTTGAACAACATGGGATTATCTTCCATCAGTTTAGCAGTGTTCAGCAAACTACGGGTGCTGGCAGTTTCCTCCCTTCTCATGATGATATTGGCCTGCGCTTTCTTTTCCGCTACCAATACCTGGTTCATGATGTCTTTCATCTCCCCTGGCAGGATAATATCCCTTACACCAATGGCAGATACTTCCACCCCTAATGCAGCTACATCCACATGCAGACTGATGCTGTCCTTCTTTTCCAGCAATTCATCAAAGCTCAAAGCAGAGATGTATTCCCTTAAAGCTAACTGAACCATGATGTACAACTGACGTTCACAGTCCTTGTTCTCCAACAGGGCTTTTATAATGTCTGTAACCCTGTACTGCACCCAGGCATTGATTCTTAATCCGGCTTTATCCTTCGTTAAGATCTCCTGCCCGTTGATCTCCAGTTGTACCTGACGAGTATCTGCTTTCCTGACGCTTATCATCATGTTGGTCTTCCACCAGAGGTATGTTCCGCCATGTAAGGTTTGTACATACTTACCATCCACGAACAGTAATGCCTGCTCGTAACTTTCTACTGTATAGGAAAACACATATGGCGCCATCAATTTGCTTTGCAAAGTGGCCTTATTCAGGTCTTCTGTGATCTCGATCTTGCTGATGTCCGCATGAACGAACTTATATTCGATCAGGCTTTTCCAGTAAGCATAACGCCCTGGTGCTAATACTTTCTTTAACAGACCGTTCTCGTATTGCAACGCAATTTCATTGTCTTTTACTTCAATCACCTGCAAGGCTTCTGCTAATGCAGCATCCTGCAAATAGATATTTAATTCCTGTGCAGGATTAAAGATCTGGAACTTATCGTGGTACACGACATCCTCAGAAAAGGTAAGCCAGTGCTTTCCTTCCGTCAACATCCTTTTGTACACGCCGCGTTTGAAGACCAGACCAACCTGGTACGCGTTAATGGTAACCCTTTTCATTTCTACAATTTTTAATTTTAAAAAGTCAGCTATGCTTTCCATTCAATTCACACGGAAGCGGATTTCAATGATGTTAAACCTGGTAGTTGTGCAACTCATCATAACAAGTAACAGGAATGCGCATCACCTCTACATCCGCTTGCAGAGCGTTCACCGAACTATACGGCAAGCGTCACTGACTTTTTTGTGGCAGACCATTTATTAAGGAGTGGTCTAACTCCTTCAAATCACCCTTTGTGAGTGCGGGATTTTACCCCGCGTTTGCTGTTACTCTATCCAACTGAGTTACGGAGCTTTTGCTCCGGAAGGATTCGAACCTTCGACCCACAGATTAATGGAATGCAACAATTATCACAACAGCATACAGCCGGTAAACTACCACTGTACTATGGGGCTATACAGAAACCCTCACCTGGTTTGTTAATAATGTTTGCAACCTTCTTTCATTGATGTTGTACATCAATGTTTGGTGGACAAGACAGGAATCGAACCTGTACAGGTGGTGCTTCAAACCACTGCTCTACCATTGGAGCTACTTGTCCTTTGTTGGCCCGATGAGACTTGAACTCATAACACCCGGTTTAAAAGACCGGTACTCTAACCACTTGAGTTACGAACCAATAACCAGCATTATTCAAAACAAAAAACCCGGTCGCATGAACGGCCGGGTTTTATTTTCCAAACATAAAATTATTTATGTAAGGACATAAAAAGGCCATATTGATCTTTGATCAATCATATGTTTTCCTGGTATGTATCTAAATCGTAACCGCATCATCCTGAAAATAAAAAACCCCGCAATTGCTTGCGGGGCCTTAGTTATATCGAATAAAACTTATTCTGTTACATAACATGCGCCGCAAACTTCATAGCCCCGTACAGGACTATCTGTTTGTATCTGATTTGTATGTTTGATAAAGCGTTGCATGTGTTTAATTATTTGAACGATGCAAAGATGAAACTAAATTTTATAAAACAAAAACTTTGCATGCAGCAGACTGTAAAGAAAATTTGTGCGGCATGCATTCATCCATAATAGTACTTAGCTGCGTGACGAAGTGAGTTGATCATTTGCGTTTATTTCAATCCATAGAATGGATGTTTTTTGCGCTAATTCAACTAAAGGACAACCGTAATGGTAGGTTTTTCACCAAAAAAGGCCCATTTCACCTCAATTTTGACATCTTCCTGACACTTAACGATTTAACAACAGTATCAAATAATAAATAATCTGTATCTTTGTAGACTGCAATAACATATCAGAAAAACCGTTTTATTAATTAGTAAAAGCAATGTAGCGGATGAAAATGAAAATTAGATTTAGTAAAAAAAGATACATACTACCCTTCCTGGCGCTTACCTCTTTATTAAGCCTGAAGGTTTCTTCCATAGGTAAAAAAACGACCGGTGTTGTAAAGCATACTGTTGCAAAAGCAGCTGTATCTGCTAAGGCCATGTTGTATGATCAGTTGGCGTTAGGTTCATTGGGCCTTTCCCAGCAGGCATATCAATATGCACTGGAAGGATATGAGCGTTTGCTGGAAGAAGGAAAACTGAAGAACGATGAGATCTTATCTATCGTAGACTTTAGCCTCCCCTCCTCTAAAAAGCGCCTCTTCGTGATAGATCTTGCCTCGGGTAAGTTGTTGTTCAATTCGCTTGTTTCTCACGGACGTAATTCCGGTAAGGACATGGCGACTAACTTCTCCAACTCCCAGGAAAGCTTTCAGAGCAGTCTCGGATTCTATGTTACCGGCGGTACTTACAAAGGGAAACATGGTTATTCCTTAAAACTGGAAGGGGAAGAAGATGGTATTAATTCCAATGCCATGGAAAGAGGGATCGTGATGCATGCTGCCAGTTATGTAGATGAAAAGCTGGCCCGCCTGCAAGGTTATATCGGCCGCAGTCTTGGATGCCCCGCGGTTCCGGTGAAACTGCATAAAAAGATCATCAGCAAGATCCAGAATGGTACCTGCCTCTTTATGTACAGTCCTGACCAGAAATATATCGCTGCCTCCAGGATGTTGCAACACGCTGCATAACGGTTCATTATAAACAGTTTGTCTATCTTACATAGACAAACTGGCCACGATGAAACGCTGTATTTTCCTATTTCTTTTATTCGCCACTACTGCAAAAGCAGATTATATCCGGATCAATCAACTCGGGTATCTTCCTGCGGGTATTAAAGTGGCTGTGTGGGGAAGTCTCACAGATGGAATGCTGCAATCATTTGAATTGCTGGACTCTGCTTCCGGCAAAGTAGTATTCAAAGCTGCTGCGGGAAAAGCGTTTGGCAGTTATGGTCCTTTTAAACAATCTTACCGCCTGGATTTTTCTTCTTTTAAAACGCCGGGCACTTACCTGTTAAGAACAGGCAATACTTCTTCTCCTCACTTCCGTATCGCCCAAAATGTATATGATGGCTCCGCTGATTTCTGCCTGCGTTATTTGCGTCAGCAGCGTTGCGGATTCAATCCCTTCCTCAAAGATTCCTGTCATACTTTTGATGGTTACACACTCTATGGTCCCATGCCGGACAGTACACATATCAATGCTATAGGGGGCTGGCACGATGCGAGTGATTACCTGCAATACTCCACCACCTCTGCGAATACGGCTTATCATTTACTCGCTGCGTACCGGGATTTTCCGAAAGTATTTGGTGATCTGCATGATGCCAATGGCCTGCCGGGAAAGAACAAAACAGCAGATGTGCTGGATGAAGCACGCTGGGGATTGGACTGGCTATTGAAAATGCACCCACAGGAGAATTGGCTTTTTAACCAGATAGCAGATGACAGGGACCATAAAGGCATGCGCATTCCAGGAGAAGATCCTTTTTACGGAAAGGGTTTTGAGCGGCCGGTCTATTTTTGTTCAGGAGAACCACAGGTGCAGGGCGTAAAATATAATAAGATGAATAAAAGCACCGGCGTGGCTTCTACAGCGGGCAAATTCTCCAGTGCTTTCGCGTTAGCTTATTCTCTCTTCCAAAAAAGTGATCCAACTTATGCGAGCCTGTTATTAAAACGGGCTCATACTGCTTACAACTTAGGTGTGAAAAAGCCCGGTGTACAACAAACGGCTTCTGTATTGTCCCCTTACATTTACGCAGAAGATAACTGGACGGATGATATGGAACTGGCAGCAGCACATCTTAACTTCTTAAACGCAGGGCAGGCATATGCAGCAAAAGAACCGGTTACTCCATGGCTGGGTAAAGATACCGCCAGTCATTATCAGTGGTATCCCTTCATTAATATCGGGCATTACGAATTAGCGAAACGTTCCAAAGGAGTTGCCAAACAACAACTCATTCAATATTATAAAACCGGTGTGGAAAGGGTTTGGGAGAAGGCGAAGGAGAATGCTTTTTATCGCGGAGTGCCTTTCATCTGGTGCAGTAATAACCTGACCACTTCCTTTGCTATCCAGTGTTACTGGTATCAGCAACTGAGCGGAGACGATTCCTTTGCCGCACTGGCACAGGCAAATGTAGACTGGCTGTTTGGTTGCAATCCCTGGGGTACCAGTATGGTATATGGTTTGCCGGCTAACGGAGATACACCAGTTGATCCGCATTCTGCTTTTACACATCTGAAGAATTACCCGATTGACGGAGGGTTGGTGGATGGACCAGTGTATGGTACTATTTATAACAGCCTTCTCGGTATCCGTTTAGCGGACCCGGATGAATACGCTGCATTTCAAAGCAGCCTTGTAGTGTACCACGATGATTACGGGGATTACAGTACAAATGAACCTACCATGGATGGTACGGCATCATTGATCTACCTGCTGGCATTAAAAGAAAATGAAAGGAATAATTAGCAGCGGCGTTCTTTGTAATCCGTTGCGGAGGAGGCGTAATGCTTTACGCATATGCTGTTCTACGGTGTTCACGGAAATCCCGGAGCGTTCAGCAATCTCTTTATTGCTTAGTTCTTCTGCGCGGCTTAATATAAATACCTGGCGGCATTTCTCCGGTAACCGCTGGATGGCATCGGATACCTGGTGTGTGAGTTCTTTATGGGAAAGATAGGATTCCACATCGTTGCTCATGGCAGGAGGACGGGTTTCCTGGTACACTTCATATCTATGATGGATGGATTGGCGATGCAGATAATTCAGCACGCGATTGCGCAGTGCGGTGAAAATATATGCTTTAAAAGAAGTGTGAATATCCAACCGGTCTTTCCTTTCCAGCACCTCCAGGAAAACTTCCTGTACAAATTCACGGGCGGTTTCTTTGTTGCCCGTCTTTTCATATGCTTTCTTTAATAACATCACGGCATAACGCTGGTACAAGGCGTCAAATGCAGCCTGATCGCCCTTTTTCCATGAGGAGAGCAACTCAACGTCCGTATGGTGTGTGTAAAGTGGAATAGACCCTTGTAATTTTATGTAAGTTAAATGTAAGGAAATTTAAGCGCTAATTTTCCAAGGAAAACAGGATTTCACCAAAGAATAATATTTTTTTCAGGGGAGTAACGGTTTGTTTTTTATTGTTTGTCCTTATATACGACCGACGTATCAATTCCCACTTATGAGCTTGTTAGATGTTAAAGAATTATTAGAAAAGTATAAATCCGGTACCTGTACGCCGGAGGAATTGCGGGCGTTGGAAAGCTGGTACGAAACCTGGCAGCATCCGGAGGCAGAAATGCTCCAGTGGCGGCCGGACGAGGAACTGGCACAGGAATTACTACAGGATTTTACAGATTACCGTCGCAGAAAAGAAACCCTTTTCCGTAGCGGATCCCGCCATATCTGGCTGAAGGTGGCTGCTGTGCTGATCCCTATTATCGGGATCGGGGCTTTATTGTGGTTCACCCGCCCATCGGCAAAAGATGCTGGTGTGGCCAGTCCGCTGTTGGCTGTTTCTCCGAACACACCGGAGAGTAAACGTTTCATCCTGCTGCCGGATAGCAGTACCGTGGTATTGCGTGAAGGCAGCAGCCTCATATATCCTGCTTCATTTAACGGGAACACCAGGGAGGTGACCCTTAAAGGGGAGGGTTACTTTGATATCCGGCAGCAGCCGGGTAAGCCATTTGTGATCCATTCCGGAAGATTGCTCACCACTGTATTGGGAACAGCTTTTAATATTAAAGCCTATCCCGACCAGACCTCCGTAACAGTAACTGTTACACGTGGCAAGGTGAAAATAGAAGATGAGCAGAGCCGTAAATTACTCGGCATACTTTTACCTGATCAGCAAATTGTGTATGAAAATGAAGTGGCCGCCACCAAACCGGTGAAAGCGGAAGAAACTGTGGCGTGGCTGAAAAAGGGCATGGACTTTAATTCTATACCATTCGAGGATATCGCCAGACAGATCGGCGAACAATACCAGGTACCCATTAGTTTTGCCAACCCTGCCCTCCGCCATTGCAGGATCCGCGCCACTTTTGAAGGAACAGAATCGCTTGATAAAGTTTTATATATTCTATGTACCGTTGGAAACGCTTCTTATTCTGTGGAAGGAAATGAAGTGATCATAGACGGGAAAGGATGTACTGATAAGTAAAGAGAAAATTCGCTAACGTTAATTTTACCAAAATCTTTTTTTCCATGAACTGGAACACGCGTCCGCCATCCTAACTAAATTATCGGACAAAAAAATTCCCCTCCGCGCTGTGGAAGGTTGGGAGGGGATTTGCTTAAAACATTAAACAGCCATCAGGCTATTCTTCATCATTCTAAACAATTGCAAAATATGCAAAAATCAGCGGTTTTTGCTACAGGGCGACTTACGTCTGCGTTGTCTATAGCAGTTTATTCCTCGCAAATGCGTTTTTTTATGAAATTGAGCCTCTCCACCATCATTTGCATGCTGGTTAGCTTTCAGCTTCTCTTGGCAGTTTCTGGCAAAGGCCAGGCGCTGGACGAGAAGAAGATCACCATGGAAGTGGCTGATGCCACTCTGGAAAAAGCGTTAACGCAGGTCGAAAAGCTTTCCGGCTTTCGCATTGCTTTTGCCTCGGAACTGGTAGAAAAGTCCGGGCGCGTTTCTCTCCATTATGCCACCCGCAGCGTGGGTGCCACGCTTAGTGCTTTACTGAAACAGGCCGGTCTGGGTTATAAATTAACGGACAATACCATCATGATCGTTCCCCGGAATGAACAACCGGCTGAGGTGATCCCTGCAACGGCGGCTGATTCCAGCATTACCATAAAAGGTAAGGTGACGGATGAATCCGGGGTACCCATGCCGGGTGTTTCCGTGAGGATACAGAGTACCACAAAAGGGGTATTCACGGATGCGGATGGAGCTTATACACTGACGGCTAATCGTGGGCAGGTAGTGATCTTCAGTTCCATTGGTGCCATCCAGCAGGAAGTGATAATAGGAAAAACCGGGGTGATGAACGTAACGCTGAAAAGTGATAACCGCAAACTGGATGATGTGGTGATCGTGGGGTATGGTACTCAGCGGAAAGCAAATTTAACCGGTGCTGTGACTACTGTTGATGTTGGCAAAACATTAAACTCACGGCCCATTTCAGATATTGGCCGTGGATTGCAGGGCACTGTGCCAGGTTTAACAATAACATCTGCGAGCGGAGATCTGGGAAGGAATCCGGCTATTCGTTTACGTGGCCTGACGGGTTCTCTTAATTCAAGTAGCGGTGCCTCGCCATTGATCCTGGTGGACAACGTAGAGATGCCCAACCTGCAAATGATCAACCCGCAGGATGTGGAATCCATCTCAGTATTGAAAGATGCGGCTTCTACTTCTATTTATGGAGCGCGTGCTGCATGGGGAGTGATCCTCATTACCACTAAATCAGGTAAAAAAGGCGCACCTGCTATGGTTAATTATTCCAACAACTTTTCCTGGAGCCAGCCTACTACAATGCCTAAAATTGCAGGAGCTGCTGCCGGTGCGGAAGCGATGTTTGCTGCTTATTTAAGGCAGGAACCTAATAAGGCTTTCTTTGGCACACTGGGTATGGGCTTTGATAGGGAAGGCATTGAAAAAATGAAACAGTGGGAGAAGGATTATGGTGGCAAAGAGCTGGGTGATTCTATGGTGTTAGGCCGTGATTTTGAGATCAAAAATGGCCTGCTCTATTTTTACCGCCCATGGGATGTGGGTAAGAAATATATGAAAGACTGGACGATGATGCAAAAGCATGACCTGTCCTTCAGTGGTGGTGGAGAAAAAACGAACTACAACCTGAGCCTGGGATATCTCAATCAAAGCGGGGTGTTGAAATTTAAAACAGATAAATTTCAAAGATATAATGCCACTTTATCTGTGAATTCAACTGTAAAAGACTGGCTGGATGTAAGAGGAAAGATCATGACGAGCCAGTCTGAATTCGAAACACCCATGTCTTATTCCGGTACACAACTGGGCCCCTGGTATTATCTCTATCGCTGGCCGGTGATCTATCCGTATGGTACTTATCAGGGTAAACCTTTCCGCAGTGCTTTAACAGAAGTACAGCAGGCAAATATGGATAAATCAAAATCCACCTTCAACAGGGTACAGGTAGGTGGTACGCTCAAACCTCTGAAAGACCTTACGATTGATATTGATTATACCTATTCTGCTACTAATACCCATTTCCATACTGCGGGCGGACCAACAGCTGGTATTAACTTCTGGGCCAACCCTACTCAGTTGAATTACTTTACCAATTACCAGGATGCTTCCTGGGATCGCGTAAGGACTGTGTCTAACTGGAATGAATGGAATACAGGCCGTGCTTTTGCTACTTATAAGAAGGATTTTGGGGATCATCATTTTAAATTGATTGCGGGTATGGATGTGGACCTTTACAGGAACTGGTCGCAAACTTCAGAAAGAAGAACACTGATCGATCCAAACCTTGGTCAGATAACATTGGCCACAGGTGATCAGTTTGCGGATGGTGGCGCCGGCCATTGGGCTACCAACGGTTATTTTGCACGGATCAACTACGATTATAAAAATAAATTCCTGTTGGAGATCAATGGTCGTTATGACGGATCTTCCAGGTTCCCAAGGAATGATCTGTACGGATTTTTCCCTTCCGCATCTGTGGGATATGTGATCACTGAAGAAAAGTTCATGGATTTTTCTAAACCAGTTTTATCCTTTCTGAAATTTAGGGGCTCATACGGATCTTTAGGAAATCAAAATGTGGGCGATTACAGGTTTATACCTACTATGAGTACGCCTAATTCAGGCTGGTTGATAGGAAATACTAACCAGGTGACGGTGAGTACACCGGAACTGGTTTCCAGGAGTTTAACCTGGGAAACTGTTACCACTACGGACTTTGGTGTGGATGCCAGGTTCTTTGATAATGCATTGGGTATCACCTTTGACTGGTATAACAGAACCACAAGCAATATGCTCAGCTCAGGGGTTGCTTTACCAAGTTCTTTTGGCGGAGCTGCACCCAGGCGGAATTTTGGTGAAATGCAAACCAAAGGATGGGAACTGGCTATCGATTATAGTCATTCGTTTGATAATGGTTTACGTTTTAATGTTTTGGCCACATTGTCTGACTTCCAGGAAAAGATCACTCATTATGCCGGTTCTAAAACGCTATCGCTTAATTACGAGGGCAAAACACTTGGTGAGATCTGGGGTTATCAGACAGACAGACTCTTTCAGGAAAGTGACTTTGACAAACAGGGAGGAGTATGGGTACCTAAAGCGGGTATCGCAGATCAGGTATTGCTTGGTGGAACCCAGCCCTGGTTCTATTTCCAGCCGGGAGATGTAAAATATGTAGATCGTAACGGCGATAAAAAAATAACACCCGGCGCCTCTTCACTGGATGACTTTGGAGATATGATGGTGATAGGTAACTCAACACCCCGTTATCAATATGGCCTCCGCCTGGGCGCAGACTGGAAAGGAATTGATTTCAGTATATTCATACAGGGCGTAGGGAAAAGAGAGTTATGGCCTTCCGGTCCTTTGTTCATTCCTGGTTTTGGAACTGATTCCTGGTATGATCATCACCTGGATTACTGGACGCCTGCCAATACGGGTGCTTATTATCCGCAACCCACTTTTACTGCAGGAAACAACGCTACCCGCAACTTCCAAAAGCAGAGCCGTTATTTGCTGGACATGTCTTACACCCGCCTGAAAAATATTTCACTGGGTTATACACTCCCCGTAAATCTTAGTAACAGGGCTCATATCAAACAAGCGCGTATTTATGTAAGTGGAGAAAACCTGTTCACATGGGATAATCTATCGATCCCGCTGGACCCGGAAATTGATTACACGCCGGAACAAACAGATGCTACTGCGTTTGGGCGTACTTATCCTTTCCGCAAGGAAATTTCGTTTGGGCTTCAACTTACTTTCTAAAACACAAATCTGGATCTTTATGAAATCGAAAATATATATCCTGGTATTGTTGGCATGGCTCGGCACAGGTTGCAGCAAGGAATTCCTTAACCGTCCACCACTTGACCTGGAGAGTGACGACATCTTCTGGACGAATGAAAAGAACCTGCGCACTTATGCGTATGGCTTTTATACTATCTATTTTGGCGGTTACGGTACTGGTTTTGCTTTCGGTGATTATTTCTACCAGGGCCAATCATTAAACGATGACTTTGCGCCAACCAGTCCCCCGCAATTCACTAAGATCATACCGGCGAGTGGTGGAGGATGGTCTTTCGCCAATGTGCGCAAGGCCAATATTATGCTGGAACGTGTGCAGGGCATGACCAGCCTGGATCCCGCAACGCAAAAACATTGGATAGGTATTGCCCGTTTCTTTCGCGGCATGGCATATTACCGGCTGGTGAAAGCTTTCGGAGATGTTCCATGGTATAGTAAACCCATCATGGATGTTGGAGACGATGCCGCATTATACAAACCACGTGACTCCCGTACATTGGTAATGGATAGCGTGCTGCTTGATTTCCAGTATGCTGCTGCAAATGTACGCGCAGCAGATGGAGAGAAAGGATTGAATGTAACGAAATGGATAGTGGAAGCATACATGTCCAGAGTATTCCTGTTTGAAGGGACCTGGCAAAAGTATCATCTCAACAACGCAACAAAAGCACAGGAATATTTAACAGCAGCAAAAACCGCTGCTGATGATGTGATCACTAACGGAGGATATTCTTTCAACCTCACTTACCGGGAATCTTTCAATAACCTGGACCTTTCCAAGAATACAGAGATCATCATGTACCGCCGTTATGCAACCGGTTTGCTGACGCATTCACTGAACAGTTATGTGAATGGTGAAGGGCAAACAGGACCTAACAAAAACCTCATGGAAGCTTATCTGTGCACAGATGGAAGGCCTGTAGGCACTTCTGCTGTTTACCAGGGAGATAAAACCAATGAGAAGGTAAGAACTAACAGGGACCCGCGTTTGCTGGATACTTTCAATCCGGAATTACGTCCGCCAGGTTCCAACAACCGTTACAATAAACTGGGCACATCTACTTCCGGTTATTGCACCTGGAAATTCCTGAACGATGCTATCCGTGATCTGCCCGAAGGTTCATCCAGTGTGAATCCTACACATGCTCCGGTGATCCGTTTGGGAGAAGTGATGGTTAACTATGCGGAAGCGGCTGCGGAATTAGGCGGCATATCAAAAATAGATCTTGATAAATCCATTAATAAACTGCGTCTGCGTCCTTCCGGCACGGCCACTAAATTGCCAGCGCTGGAAGTAATTGGCGGCCAGCCTGCCATTGCCGGCGTTGTATATACAGATCCTAAAAGAGATCCTACGGTATCTGAAATGCTTTGGGAGATCCGCAGGGAACGCCGTGTGGAATTAACTATGGAAGGATTACGCCTGGATGATCTCAGGAGATGGAAGAAGCTGGCCTACGTAGATACCAAAGCTAATCCGGAACTTAACAGGGGTTGCTGGATCAACCGCGCAGAATGGGCTAAAGTTCCCACAGGCAGCTGGTTATCCAACGTTACATTGGAAGGCGGTGGACAGGAAGGATATATTATTCCTGCTCCCAATGCGCTTACAGACCGTGTATTCGTAGAAGGCGCGGACAACAAATGGTACCTCGACCCATTGCCACTGGACCAGATAAAATTGTATAAAGATAAAGGAGTGGATCTGCTCCAAAATACGGGCTGGGTGCAGTAACTTCCCGTAAAATTATTACGTATGCTGACAGTGTTGACCAATGGAACTTTTTTTACCGGAAAGGGAATAATAAAAGACAAAGCATTATTACTGGAGAACGGAATAATTAAAGCCTGGGTAGATCCAGTCAACATATCAACGGAAGCCCGCGTCATCAACCATGAAGGTCACTACATTGTACCTGGCCTGCTAGATCTGCAGATATACGGAGGAGGTGGTCATCTGTTTTCAGATGATCCCTCCTTTGCTGCTTTAACAGCTATGGCAACAGGTTTGGTGAGAAGTGGCACAACGGGTTTCCTCATTACATTGGCCACTAACAGCATTGAACTGTTTGAGAAAGCGATAGATGTGGTAAGGGATAATCCGCATCCGGCAGTATTAGGACTTCACCTGGAAGGGCCTTATATCAATCCAATAAAGAAGGGTGCACATATTGAACAATACATCAAAAGACCGGAGCGTAAAGAAGTAGCAGCTTTATTGAAAAGAGCAGAGGGTGTTGTGAAGATGATCACGCTTGCGCCGGAAATGTGTGATCCGGAGATCATCCGTTTGTTATTGGATAACGGGGTGATCGTTTCTGCCGGGCACAGTAATGCTACTTATAAAGAAGCCGAAGCCGGTTACCGGAATGGCATTCAAACTACTACACATCTCTTCAATGCTATGAGCCCTTTCCATCACAGGGATACTGGTTTGCCGGGAGCAGCCTACCAGGCGGATATGGCTTATGCCAGTATTATTCCTGATGGTATCCATGTTGATTTTGCTGCATTGGCGATCAGTAAAAAAGTAATGGGAGATCGTTTATTCCTGATCACTGATGCGGTGGAATCCAGTACGGGCGCATATCCTCACGTACGGCAGAAAGACCGGTACACGTTGCCGGATGGTACTTTGTCCGGCTCTGCGATCACTTTATTGCAAGGCATTCATAATTGTGTACAATACGCAAACATTCCACTGGATGAAGCGGTGCGGATGGCTTCCACTTATCCTGCCAGGCTTTTGGGCGTGCCGGAGAGAGGAGAGATCACCATCGGGCAAAAGGCTGATCTGACCATATTCGATGAGGCATTTGAACCACAGCACGTTTACATTGACGGTGTGGTGTATGCATAACTTACTTTTTCCTTAAGAAGTAACGGGCGTGTATCTGAAAGGAAGTTCTGTCCGGCATTTTGGGATGCGGTCTTCTGTAGGATGAATCTAATTTCTGCTTGTTTAACTGCATGTAATAAACAGCGCCTATCTGCAGGCGGCGGTTTATCATATAGTCCAAACCTACTTGTGCTCTTAGATTTCCACGGCCTGTTATTTGTTTGGGATTAAAGCTAACGGTTTGAAGGTCGTCGCGGTTGAGGTTATAAACAGGCTCTCTCCTTATTTTTAAAGAAGTATCCTTGCCAAATACTTTTAATGAATACAGGTATTCCATACCTGCTGAAATCTCCCATTTGGAGAAGGTATAAGCGGCCTGTATGCCTGCTTTGCCGTATAGTATACCATTTAAAGTGAAGTGTGTAAGCACGCTGTCTGTGCTGGCAGGCCCTCCTTGATTCCACGGGCTTCCGTTGCTGGACGTAGCTCTATAGTAACGGTGATCATACACTCTGTTAAATCCTGTGAGATATTCAGCACCAACGTAAGGCCGTATGCTCCATTGCTTTTTCCAGCGGAAGGTGTATTCTATATTAGCTGCAACACCGTAAGCGTCTGCTATTGGAAGAATAGCGGCTATCCTCAAACTGTAAGGAGAACGGTCATCCACTTTTTCCTTTTGTGTGCGTAGTGATGTGGGCTGGGGGCTGTTTTTTATACCGGAATCTTTTACCGGGACGAATAACTGTTTGGTAGTGATGGTGAGTATTGATTCGGGGGTTGGTTTAGTAGTGATGGTGAGTGTTGCTTTAGTGGTTGGTTTTTTATTGATTTTATTAACCTTGTTACTATTACTATCACTACTACCACTAATCTTATTATCACTGCTAATGCTGTTGGCGCTACTATCACTACTAATAATGTTTCTACTGTTATTATCTCCATTACTGCTACTAAACTTATTACCACTACTAATGCTACTCTCATTACTAACACTATTATTATCACTATCACTATTAACGCTGCTGCCATTACTATCGCTGCTATTACTGGTTTTTACATCTACATCTACGGCTTGTTCCTTTTGTTGCGCTGGAGATCTTTTCTCTACATCCTGCAAGGCTGCTACCGTGTCTGTATGAAGTGCAATACTATTTCCTGTAGTTTTCACAGACCCTGCGCCCACTTGTAAATAAGTAACAGACCCCACCAGCACGAGGGCTTCCAGGATGATCATCCACCAGCCGGAACCGGATGAACCAGGTGTACGTGATACAACAGCGTTTTTATCCAGCATCTGATCCAATTGCCCCCAAGCCTGCTGTTTCAGCTGATCAGGCGAAACATCAGGATCTTGCGCAGCTGCCTGCCGCAACCATTCTTCAATATGTTGATTGCGTTTGCTCATGCCGAAAATTGAATGTTTAAAAGGTTTTTCAATATTCTTTTCCCCTCCGAAACATGCCACTTGGAAGTGCCGGTGCTAATGCCCAGCATTTTCGCAATTTCTTTATGTGAATAGCCTTCAATAATAAACAGGTTGATCACCAGCCTGGTGGCAGGTGGTAAATGCTGTAATACCTGCAGGAGATCTTTGTAGGCCATCGGATCGTTTGCATATAGTTCAGGCAGATTCTCTTTTATTTCGGTTTTCTGAATGTTCAATTCTGCTTCGTGCTCCCGGTAATAGTCTGCAACAGCATGTGTAATGATCCTGCGCAACCATCCTTCAAAACTTCCGCTGCCTTTATACTGGTCAATTTTTTTAAAGGCCCGCAGGAAACCATTATTTAAAATACTCATAGCCGCATCCTGATCACTAAAAGAGCGACGGATAACGGCGAGCATCTGATCAAAGAAATGCATATACAATTTCTCCTGGCACAGGCGGTCTTCCCTTTTGCAGCCTTCAATAAGCGCGGCAAGAGAGATGGGTTGATCAGCCTGATCAGCCGGATGAAATGTATTTCTTGTTCTCTGATCCAAATGTCTTAACACATATAGACACCTGCCCTGGAAGGAAAGGTTGGGTAAGTGCAAAAAAAATTATTTCCGGGTTACAAGATAATTATAGTCGTTCAGCAGGGTTTCGAGGAAGGTGGAAGGTTCCATGTCCGTTTCAATATGCAGTACCTGTTTGATCTTTTCAGACATGCGGGCAGCCATGGCCCAGTCGTTTGTGCGCATGGAACTATCCAGTACGCTTTTGATCTTGCTGAGGTCTTTGTCTGACAGGCGGAGGATCTGGGAAAACTGTGGTACATAATCCACCTGGTCAATTTCCCGGAAAATGGTATCCTGTATGCCATGACGCTGACGGGTGCGGACCATGATGGTTCCTGCGGCAATGTCTCCCAGCCGCTGATTATATTCAGAACGAAAAACAATAATAACGGGTATGATGGCTATTGCCAGGGATATCAGGATGGTGAGCGCGGAGGATTCTTCCGCCATGCTGAGGATGATAGCGAGGGTAAATATGGGTGATTCCACCATCCGGAACATCCAGCGTAACAGGATCTGGCTGAGGGAGGGGGTATTTCCTATGAGGCTCACTACCTTGATGTCCATGGCCCTTTTGCCTAAACTTTGCCCTTTCATGAGGATTTCGGAGATCAGGTAATAGAGGGAAACAGGGATCACCAGGAATAGGAATATCAGTACATCCTCTGTATTTGAATCACTTATATTCTTGCTGATTAGCATTCCTACCAGGATCATATAGGCTATCCGGATCAAAAGATCGATAAAATAGGCTACCAAACGCCGCCCAAGATCGGCGCCCTCAAACTCGAGGTCAATATTAAATGCGGTAGGTATTTTGATAATAGGCATAAACAAATTTAAAATTTATTATATTTCCGCTTAAAGTATTTTTATCGCCGCTACCGAATGAGAGAATCTTCATTTATTAAAAGGAACCTGCACCGCTGGAAAAAGATCCAGGAGGAACCCACGGAAGACCCCGATGAGATGGCTGAACGCTTTACTGCATTGCTGGACGACCTGGCTTATGCCAAAACATTTTACAGCCATAGCAAGGTTACCCATTACATTAATGGCATGGCCGGCGGCATATTTCAACGTATTTACAGCAGCCACCAGGGGGAAAAGAACCGGTTTTCCAACTTCTTTTACTACCAGTTGCCGCTGCTGATCCGCAAACATCACCGGCTTTTTCTGTTTACTTTCTGTTATTTCCTGCTGATATGTATCATCGGCGCTTTTTCTGCGGCCCATGATGAAACTTTTGTGAGAGGGGTGCTGGGAGATGAATATGTAAATATGACGGAACAGAATATTGCCAATGGGGATCCCTTTGGTGTATATAAAGACCAGAACCCCGGATACATGTGGCTCCGTATTGCTTTTAATAATATTAAAGTAAGTATGTTCTGCTTTGTATTCGGCATTGCCCTTTCTGCGGGAACCTTATGGGTATTACTGCAAAACGGCATCATGCTGGGCTCTTTTCAATATTTCTTCTTTTCAAAAGGATTGGGCTGGGCTTCCGTATTGGTAATATGGGTGCATGGCACACTGGAAATATCTTCTATCATCATCGCCGGAACGGCAGGTATGATATTGGGCAACAGCATCCTGTTTCCCGGAACGCATACCCGGAAGGATTCGCTGAAAAGAGGGGCCAAAGAAGGATTGAAGATCATTGTGGCACTGATCCCCATATTCATGGTGGCAGCATTCCTGGAAAGTTTCATCACACGACATACTTCCATGCCTATAGCCATCAGCATCAGTATCCTGGCGCTTTCGCTGACTTTCATTGTATGGTACTTTGTTATTTACCCTATTAAAGTGCAAAGGAAAGGGTATCGCCTGGATATGGAAGGAAAACTGATCAAACCTGTGCAATTATGAGGAGGGTAATATATATAGCGTTGCTCCTGCTTCTTTGTACAGGTGTGCGGGCGCAGGATTCCACGACAACGACAGATGAAGAGGAATATACAGCGGTGGTAGACACAACCGTTGCCACAGAGTCCGATAAGGAATTAACCCTTGAAGATAAACTGCGGGAAAAACAATTACCCCATTCTTTGTGGGACGATCAAAGATCAGGAGAATGGAATGATGCAGCGCAGGGAAGGCTTGCCCGGGAAGAAATTCCGGCAGAGAAAATGGAAGAACTCCGCAGTATGAAAGCGCTGCAATATGAGGAGAAACCACGTGACGAAAAAAGTACCTTGAATGCCATCGGCGCATGGGTAGGGCAACATCTTAAATTCTTCCGTTTACTTTTTTATATTTTACTGGGCCTGCTTTTATTAATGGGGATCGTTCTGTTCATTCGTAAAAATGATATCCCGTTATTCCGGCGTTCCCATCAGCGAACAGAAGAAGGAGAGATCCTCACGGCAGAGGGGCCGCAAAACTATGATGCACTGGCGCGTGCAGCGATTGCTGCCGGAAATTGGCGGGAAGCTGTGCGGATGCGCTATCTGCATTCCCTGCAATTACTGGAAGCAAAACAATTGATTGCACCCGGCAAGGATAAAACGAATATGGATTATCTCCGGGAACTTGCCAGCACGGCCTGGTATAAACCCTTTGCTACCCTCACCCTGCATTATGAATATATATGGTATGGGCAGCAACCGCTGAATAACGGACAGTTTTCACAACTGGAGGAACAATTTTCAGCGTTTAAAACATCATTAAGGTAATTCCGTGAGACAAACGATCATCATAATTATTTCTATACTTACACTCGGTGTTTTTTTCCTGCTGATGCTGGCAGGGATGAGCACGGGTCCGCGTGGTGGAGATACCAGGTTTTCACGGGAGCATATCACTTATAGCAGTCGGGATAAAGCACCCTATGGCAGTTATGTACCTTATAAGCTGCTGGAAAATTTCTTCGATAATAATAAAGCGAAGACCATCACCAAACCATTTGCACAAACCTATCGCAAGGATGAGAACTTTCAGACCTCTTCCAATGATGTATATATTATTGTGGCTGGTAAACTCTATGCTACGCAGGAAGATGTTGATGCCATGCACCAGTATGTAAGTGCAGGTAATAAGTTGTTCATGGTAATAGAGGAGCCGGATTCATTGCTGGAAGCGGCATTTAATTTCAGTACTACTCTCCGGTGGAAACGTAATATAGATTCCATTTTAGAGCAACCTGGGGATACGATAGTAAAGTATATTCATGATTTGCCTTTATTCGCTGCACAGTCTTTTGCTAATCCGGCTTTTGCACCGGATACTTTCTTCTCTGCAAAAGGTATTGCCATGGTAACCGGGCTGGATAAAACAGATACTGCTACCACTACCATACTGGGTACAAATGCATGGCATGAGCCTAATTTTTTCCGTATGAATGTGGGCAACGGGCAATTATTTGTGCTGCTGAATCCCATGACCTGGACGAATAATTTCCTGCTGGAAAAGCAGAACATCAAAGCATTGGAAAACCAGATGGCTTATCTGCCGCGGTATCCGCAGAATGTTTACTGGGATGAATTTTACAAACATCTGAAGTACCGCCAGCGTGGGGATTTCTCCAACTGGCAGGTATTAATGCGGCATCCTGCATTGAGATGGGCATTGTGGCTGGCGGTGTTATTATTGTTGCTGTATGTGTTGTTTGAAGGCAAACGCCGCCAAAGGCTGATCCCTCCAAAACCGGTGCTGGCTAATACTTCACTGGAATTTGCAGAAACACTGGGGCGCTTATATTACCTTCATCACAATAACAGGAACCTGTCCCAGAAAATGATCCAGCATTTACTGGAATACATCCGGAACCATTATTACCTGAATACCGGTCAGCTGAACGATGAATTCGTTGTGCTGTTATCCCGTAAATCAGGACATCCGCAGGAAGCAGTGGCAGCGATGATCACACAGATCCATGCTTTGCGGATGGTGGACAATGTTTCAGATACCGAGCTACAAAATTTCTATAATAGTATCTATCAATTCTATTTAAAAGCGAACTAATGGAAGAAGAAGCAGTAAATACCTTTGAACCCCGCACGGACCTGTCAGCTGTACATGCAGCCATAGCAGCAGTAAAAGCGGAGATTGCAAAAGTGATCGTAGGGCAGCATCAGATGATAGACCTGCTCACGGCGGGATTACTGGCCAACGGGCATATCCTGATAGAAGGAGTGCCGGGTGTGGCAAAAACCCTGGCGGCCAAACTCCTCGCCAGCACCATCGATGCTAAATTTTCCCGCATCCAGTTTACGCCCGATCTCATGCCGGCGGATGTGTTGGGTACTTCTATCTTCAACCCGCAAAGCAAAGAATTCGAATACAAAAAAGGTCCCATCTTCGGCAACATCATCCTGATAGATGAGATCAACCGGGCGCCTGCCAAAACACAGGCGGCTTTGTTTGAGGTAATGGAAGAACGCCAGATCACGAATGATGGTATCTCTCATTTCCTCAACCAGCCTTTTATGGTGATCGCTACGCAGAACCCCATTGAGCAGGAAGGTACTTACCGTTTGCCGGAAGCTCAGCTGGACCGCTTCCTGTTTAAGATAGAAGTGAAATATCCGCAGGTGGAAGAAGAGATAGAGATCCTGAAAGCGGCGAACTTACAACTGAGTGCACATATACTGGATAAAGTAGAAAAAGTGCTCACGGCTACGCAGGTGCAAGACCTGCAGGCAAAAGTGAGAGGCGTATTGCTGGATGAAAAACTGCTGCAATACATTGCCACGCTGGTGAATGAAACGCGTCACAACCCCAGCATTTACCTGGGTGCTTCTCCGCGTGCTTCCATTGCTGTGATGAATTGTGCAAAAGCCATCGCCGTAATGAACGGACGTGATTTTGTAACACCAGACGATATTGTGTTTGTGTTGCCGCATATTTTACGTCATCGTATTATGCTCACGCCGGAAAGAGAAATGGAAGGTATTACACCGGATGATATCATTGCTGAAATCCTTAAAGCCGTAGCGGTACCGCGTTAATATGGAAGCGCCTGCAAGATTTTATTATTCGCTTTTCTTTCACACCCGGCTGTATTTGTCGCTGGGTGCGGTTGTGGTATTTTTTGTGGTGGGGTTCTTTGCGCCGGTTGTATATCCGTTTGCAATTTTGGCGCTGCTGGTGCTTACGGCATTGGTGCTGCTGGATTTCCTGTTGCTTTATGCCGGAGGGCGTGCATTACAGGTGAACCGTAAAATGGCGGAACGTTTCAGCAATGGGGATCATAATGAGGTGAACATCTTTATCCGTAACAAATATAACTTCCCTATCTGGGTGGAGATATTGGACGAATTGCCGTTCCAGTTCCAGGAGCGTAATTTTGTGCGGTATGGTTCATTGAAGAGTAAAGAGGAACAGGTGTTTAATTATAACCTGCGCCCGGTGGAAAGAGGGGAATATAACTTCGGAGCCACACATGTTTTTGTGAAAAGTCCTTTCAGCCTGATCAGGCGG
Organism: Chitinophaga sp. SYP-B3965; assembly: GCF_009647655.1. Taxonomy (GTDB): domain Bacteria; phylum Bacteroidota; class Bacteroidia; order Chitinophagales; family Chitinophagaceae; genus Chitinophaga. Next base: position 561,511 of record NZ_WJFD01000002.1, read on the forward strand.
CGTTTTACTTTTGATCATCCGGAGCACGTGAAGGTATATCCTTCTTACATGCAATTACGGAATTATGAATTGTTCTCTTTCAAACATAAGCTCAATGAAATAGGCGTGCATCGCAAGCGTGCTATTGGCCACAGCATTGAGTTCGACCATATCAAGGAATACACGATGGGTGATGATGTGCGCACCCTGAACTGGAAAGCTACAGCCCGCCGCGGAAACCTGATGGTGAATAATTTTACGGAAGAAAGATCACAACAAGTGTATTGTGTGATCGACAAAGGGCGGAATATGAAAATGCCTTTCGACGGGTTATCACTGCTGGATTATGCGATCAACTCTACACTCGTATTCAGCAATGTGGCCTTACAGAAAGGAGATAAAGCAGGACTCATCACTTTTGCCGGTTCGCAAACAGAGATCCTGGCATCGAGTAATAAAAAAGTACAACTTAATAAGATCCTGGACCAACTGTATGGACAAACCACGCAGTGGATGGAAAGCGATTATGAAAGGCTGGGTGTTAATTTACGCGCGTCCCTTTCCCAACGTTCCTTACTGATCCTCTTCACCAATTTTGAATCTGCATCAGGACTGCAACGCCAATTGCCTTACTTAAGGCAACTGGCGAAATATCATTTGCTACTGGTAGTGTTCTTTGAGAATACAGAGATCAAAAAACTCAATGAGCAAAAAGCGGTTGCTGTGGAAGATATCTATATCCAGGTGATCGCACAGAAGTTTGCACATGAGAAAAAACAGATCGTAAGGGAGCTGGCGCAATATGGTATTATGTCCTTACTCACTACACCGGAACATTTAACCGTAGATGTAGTGAATAAGTACCTTGAGCTAAAATCCCGCATGCTGGCTTAACTAAAGCGGCTACAACGGTTCTTCCTTCTCAAAATCCTTCGGCCCCTTGTTACCGAGCTTCGTGAATTTGCGGATGTTATACGTAATATTCAGACTGAGGTAGCGCACATTCTTCCGGTTGTTGGAGAATTGCTCATAGTCTTTCGTTAATTCATAGAAGTTCTTCACGGTAGAACCAAAGAGGTTTTCTACGGTGAAGGCCACATTCATTTTACGTTTGAATAAGTTCACCTGTCCGCGCAAGCCACTGTTGAAACGTGCTTCCTGTTTACCTTGTGCATAGTAGCGCGGGCCGTTATATCTTCCGTTCACAGAGATAGAGAATACACGGATACGGTAGGCTGCCCATACGGTAAGATTGGAGGTCCATCCTTCCACGTGCGCAAACTTATCGCTCACTGCATCTTTTCCTTCTTCTCCGCCATCTGTGAGCGTATTATAGTAACGGATACCTCCGCTGACGTTCATATTGATGGCACCTTTATTATTCTGTATGGCTCTGAAGAAGTGTGAATTCAAAGTAAGATAGAAGCTACGATCCTTCCTGCTGGCAAGGTTCACGAAGGTACTGGTGTTGATGATGGTGGTATCATTGATATGTTCCACTTTGGTATAGCGGGAAATGATATCACCTGCATCCTGTTGTTCCAGTCCTGCTTTGATCTGGTGGCTCTTGATCTGCACGGTATATTCCATCCGGTAGTCCTTTGTGAAGGAAGGGCGGAGGTTAGGATTACCCGTACGGATATTGAAACTGTCAGAAGTATTTACAAATGGATTCAGCTGATCTGGTGTCGGGCGATCCATGTTCCGGTTGAAGTTGAAAGTGAGCTGTTGCTGTTTGTAATCATACTGGAAGTTGATACCCGGAGAGAAGTTGGTGTACTTGAACGGTACGCGGCTTCTCAGAGAATCCAGCAGGGCCATCTGGTCAAAGAGCTGGATCCCGGGATTGAAGCGGAGGTTGGCCATGTGATCTTTCCAGGGGCTGTAATTAACCCCCAGGGAACTACGCACTTCATAGGTTTCATTGTTGAAACGGTTACCGGCATATTCTTCTTCAGAATTGGAACCACTGTAGCCTAACCTGGTGGTGATGTTGTAACCCAATTTCCTGCTGCGCTTTCCTACTGCGGCACTTACAGCATAATTCTGATCGAATTTTGTATAGTCTGTGGATAGCTGCGGTGCAGGCAGCAATTCAATATCATTCACATTCTTGCGGGTAGCGAGATTGCGATTACCTCCTCCACTCATGTCGATGCTGGCACTCAGATCATAATACTTGCCATCAGAGAGGGGTTGGCGGAAATGGAAGTTTCCACGCATGCTGAAACTACCGTTGCGCCGTTTGTTCCTTTGCAGGGAAGTGTCTGAAGATAACAGGTAGAAATAGTCATTATTGCCATATCCATTGCCATTATTCTTCGTAAAGTTGAAACCTGCTTCCAGTTTCTTATCCCGCAGTTCATACTCTTTTATATAGTTCCAGTCTGTTACAGCACGATAGCCGTTTGACCGGTTCACGTTGTTCTGGTTCTTTTGCATAGTGGGCTTATGGGCGAAGTCACTATTGGTACTGTTGTTGGAACTGTTGCTGCCATCACCCGTCCAGCCGAGGGTTACAGAGCCCTGGAGTTTTTCTTTCTCCGTGATCTTTAATTCATACCGGCCGTTGAGGTTGTGGTTGTAATTATAAGAGGTCCGGAAATTTTTCTGTTCGAGGAAAGAAGTATCACCTCCGGGAACTTTCGGGAAATAACTGCGGGAGAGATAAGTACTGTCTGAATTATATACTCCGTTATTAAAATAGGTGACCTGGAAAGGTGCCAGGTTGAGGTTGTAACGCATTTTTGCATTCAGGTTCTTTCTGCTGTCCATGCCGGCAGTGAATGCTGCAGAGTAACCTCTGAACTGGATCTTGCGGGTAATGATGTTAATGTAACGGATATTGGTACGGCCTTCTACCAGTGCCTGTTCAGCTTCTACCGGATCAGGGGGTACTTTCAGTACTTCGATCCTTTCTATCATAAAAGAGGGCAGGTTGTTAAGGTAGCTGTTGTAGTCCATGCCGGTGAGGGCTATGGGCCTGTCATCCACATAAAACTTCACCCGGTCCTTACCTTCCATGGTGATATTATTATTAGCGTCTATGGTGATACCGGGAACATATTCCAGTAATTCCATACCTGTACCACCTGGCAGGAAGTTTTCGTCCGGGGTGAAAATGATGCTGTCCTTATTCATGGTGAACATCTTCTTCTGGCTAACAACGGTCACTTCTTTCAGGGTACGGGAGCCTGTTTCCATCAGGATGGTACCCAGTTCCCACAGAGAACGTTCTGCATTCACTTTCACGTTCAGGAAATAAGGGGCAAAGCCCATGGTACCGATCCTTACAATATAATTGCCGTAAACAACTGGTTTTATAATAAAAGCCCCCCGCTCATCGGCAGCGGCGCCGGTGACTACAGTAGAATCGTCCTCGTTGAGCAGGGCGATGGTAGCAAATGGAATGGGTTCCTTATTGGAGGCCTGCAAAACTTTTCCTTTAACAGTACCGGTTTCGGTATCCTTATTAGAAGGGGGTTGTTGTGCTTTTACTTCGTTAGCTAACATACATCCGAGCAAACAAACGCTTCCGAAAATGGTTGCAATGCTGCCATTTGGCTTAATATTCATCTAAAATATATATAGGTTGATGTCCGAAAAATACTACCCCGCATCCAGTAAATAGTAACAATTACACATAAGCGGGATAATCGGGATAAATGGTAGGCTGTATCTCTTTCTCCCCGAAAGGGGTTGTCTAATGATTATGAGTCGTCTGGTTCTAGTAACTATATGACGTCAAACCACTATAAATCCTGTACAACAGCAGGAGTTTTTTTAACAAGAGAACATTTTCTGTTGGTTTGGGGGAATTGAGTATCATTTTCGGATCAGCCGCTGGTCGATCAGTTTCATCAGTTCGTCCCGGTGATTTTTGCTGACGGGGATCTTGTGGGTGCCGCAGGTGATCTCATTTCCGGAGAAGGATTGGATCTTATCCGCTGCCACAATGTAGGATTTATGTACCCGGAGGAATTTTCCGGGCGGGAGCTGGCTTTCCGCAGATTTGATGGTAGCCAGGGTCATGTATTTGCCCTGGGCCGTATGGATGGTGATATAATTTTGGGCTCCTTCAATGAAAAGGATCTGTGCGTAAGCGATCTTTTCAAAGCCATGGCCGGTTTTGATAAATAGATGGTCTGCTGTTACGGGGGCATCTGTAGTGGGTTGCATTAATGCCCTGGCGCGGTTAACAGATTGCAGGAAACGTTCCGGTGTAATGGGTTTTACGAGGTAATCCAGCACATTGAGCTCAAAACCTTCCAGCGCAAAATTGGGATAGGCCGTGGTGATGATCACCAGGGGCTTTACAGTAAGACTTTTCAGGAATTCAATACCCCTGATCCGTGGCATCTGGATGTCCAGGAACATGAGGTCTATTTTCTCTGCGGCCAGTACTTCATTGGCTTCCATGGCATTGCTGCATTGGGCCACCAGCTGGAGAAAGCCGGTGTCTTTTACCAGCAGTTCCATGCCTTCCCGGGCAAGGGGCTCATCGTCTACTATGATGCAACGGATATTCATGAGAGTTGGATGCTAAGTAAAACTAAATATTTTTTCGGGCTGTCGTAGATCTTGAGTTTGTGCTGGTGGGGATAAAGCAGTTCCAGTCTTCGTTTTACATTTATCTGCCCAATCCCTCCTGCCTCCTGCTGCGTGGGCATTTCGTCTTTGCTGTTCTCTATCCGTAAGGTAAAGGTATTGTTTTGCCTGTCCATCAGGATGTGAATGTAATTCTCTTCTTCGGACGATAAATGTTTGAAGGCATTTTCCACAAAGGCAATGAGCAGCAGAGGGGCAATGGAAAAATCCTTTACACTTTCCTTCACTTCATAATTGAGCTGTACGGTATTGCCTTTGCGTAATTTCTCCAGTGCAATGTAATCATTCATATAAGCAATCTCTTTCTCAATGGGGATGGTTTCTGAATTACACTCATATAACTGGTAACGCATCATGTCTGAGAATTTGGCGAGTGTTTGGGCGGCTGTTTCAGGATCTTTGCGGATCAGTACGTAAATGCTGTTGATGGCATTGAATAGAAAATGTGGGTTCATCTGTGTACGCAGGAAACGTAACTCCTGTTGCATCTGCTGTTTCTCGGCCTGGTTGTTCCGCCTGTCTGCCACTACTTTGTCCTTTATGATCTTGGCGGCTATCAGGAACACAGATGAATAACCATTCGCCATCAGCACATAATTGAAGAAAGCGCTGAAGCCGTGGTTTCCCGGAAAGAAAATAAAATTAGCGCCTGCAATAAATAATGTACAGACCAGGATAGATAATACAATGGCTATGGCAAATGTCCAGTATCGCCGTGGGTGGAAGTAACGGGGCACTATCCAATACACGCCGAAGTATATACAGGTACCCTGCCCTATCATCCAGAAGAAAATAGACAGGACGGCATCCCCAAACGTGATGTGATTGAGCTTCATGGAAAGTGGCACCCAGAAGAGGGCATAACCGATCCAGAAAAGGATATGGAGGATCTTGTATTTGTAGATATACTTCATAACTGCCAAACTAGTGCGGTTCCTGTAATGTAGCAATCTTAATTGATGAAATGGGGGGATGGAAGGATGAACTTGCTGGGTTGGGAAATGCTTTTGGGGTTAAGCCCTCTTCATTCATGATATCCTTGAATGGGGGCTTTTCATCCTGTTGCTGCTCTCAATGGTCAATCCTGTTTTCCCATTCCGGGGGGCAGGTGTTCCTTTGCTCAATAAATCTAACATATGAAAACACTCTTCTTCCTGCTATTCATTTCTGTTACCACATTTGCACAGCAACCCTCCTTTGGTGTAAAGGTAACAGGGAAGGGCAAACCCATGATATTAATCCCCGGCCTTTACAGTGGTGGTGGCGTTTGGGATGAAACCGTTGCCCATTACGCATCTCATTATGAATGCCATGCCATCACCCTTCCCGGTTTTGCGGGGCAGCCTCCTATTGTTGCAGATAGTATATTACAGGAAGTCACCCATCAGCTGGCGGCCTATATCAAACAACATCAGCTGAAAAAGCCGGTTATTGTAGGGCATAGCCTTGGAGGATATCTCGCACTTAACCTCGCTATTTACTATCCGGCTCTTACGGGAGACCTGGTGATAGTAAGTTCAGCTCCTTTCCTTCCTGCATTAAGTATCAGCCCTACCATTACAGAAGATAGTGCGAAAGCCATTGCCACACAGATCCGTAACGGGATGAAGAATATGACCCCTGCCCAGGTGAAAGGTTCCCAGCAATATATGTTGCCCACTATGATGAATGATAGCGTGAAAGTTGCGCAGGTAACGGAAATGGCGGTTCGTTCAGATATTCCCACACAGGCACAGGTAATGTATGAACTGTTCTCTATAGACCTTCGCCCGTTGGTGAAAAACATCACTTCCCGCATACTGGTGGTGGGCGATTGGTATGGTTACAGGAACTATGGTGCTACCCGCCAGGTAACACAGGAAAGATTGGAAGGGCAATTCAAACCGGCTAAAAGTGTGAAGATCGTGATCACGGATACCGCGAAACATTTCATTATGTTTGATGAACCGGTGTGGTTCTTTGCTCAAGTGGACGAATTCCTTAAGAAATAATTGATAATCAGTAAATTGTACCGCCTCGCCTGTGTGCTGAGGCGGTTTTTCTATTATAAGGAAACCATTGATACATAATATTTTGCCTGATTTTCAGTTATAATACAAATCAAAATCCCGGTCCCACTTTCCTATGTTCCTAACGAAGAAGCATATATTATTCATATCCGCTCAATTGCTATTGCTCTCTTACGGCAAAGGCCAGAACCTCGTCCCTAATCCCAGTTTTGAAGATGTGAATATTTGTACGGAATATAATGCTCCCTGTGCTCCATCGGCCTGGGAAAGTGTTGCGCCGGAAAGTATGAAACTGGAATACATGTATAATGCGGTTACGGTAGCGGGGAATAATTTTATCAGGCTGGTATATGCTTCTCCTAATCAGGCACGCAACTATGCGCAAACACAATTACTCTGTGCTTTAGAAAAGGGCCGCAAGTACCGCATTACGCTGGTAGCCGGGAAAGATGGACCCGGTGTTCCTGAACTGGATATTCATTTTGATACTACTTACATTTTCCAGGAATTCGCAGGGCCTTTGATGGATCTGGATCATTTGAGAACGACTGCAAAAGATGTGATCAAAGAAACAAAAGGGGAGATCAATTTTTATACGCTTCAGCAGGAGTTTACGGCTACGGAGGACTATGGGTATGTATTGATCGGCAGCTTGCAACAAGGAGCTTTCAGTGTGAAAAAAGAATATTATTATATAGACAGCATCAGCATAACACCTGTAGGAAAACAGGAGCCGCTTTGTGAAAATGCGGAAACGATCAAAGCGAAATTATATGCGCAACATCGCCGGCATGCCATTCCTACTGCTTTCTATTGGCGGATGCAGCAGGCATTGAGAAAGCCTGAATTGCCGGTAAAATGTGTGACCATCCTAGCAAAGGACGAAAAGGTTTTTACTGCCAGAGGTCGGGGAATGGAGCCAGAGGCTGCTGCCAGGCTGGATTCCGTTATCCGGTTGTATGATCCTGCTTTAGGGATGAAGGTAAATATCACGGGGCATTCTGCGAAGTCAGATTCCTATAATTTCAATAAGGTGGTGTCTTTGGAAACGGCGCGGAAGATTGCGGATATCCTTGTGCACAGGAACGGATTTAGTTATGATGATGTGGCTATTGACGGGAGAGGTAATACTATGCCACGTTTTGATGCGGGTACAGACGAAGGCAGAGAAGGTAATACTTATGTAACGCTTGAATTTTGCATCCCTCAACAGGAGCGGGTAGCGGTGAAAGAGGTTCCGCCTCCCAAACCGGATACGCTCGTAATTCCGGATGTATTATTCAAATTCAATAGCAGCGAGCTGAATGCAAAATTGTATAACTCACTGGATAGTTTAATTTTCAAGATACCACAGGAAGAAGCTATACAGCTGCAATTACTGGGGCATACGGATAATGTGGGGACGGATGAATACAACATTGATCTTTCCCGCAAGCGGGCAATGTCTGTGGCGGCTTATCTGAAGAAGAAGGGGCTGGGTGAGGTTATCAGGCATGTGGCGGGGATGGGGGAAGCTTACCCTGTTACAGAAAATGATACACCGGAAGGGAGGAAGAAGAACCGGCGGGTGGAGATCATTATTTATAAAGGGGCAGATTAGTTCAGGAGAAATTACCGAGGCAGGCAATTATAAGAAAAGGCCAGTCAACGTTAAGTTGGCTGGCCTTATGTATTTGGTGCTAAGAGGTGATTTTTTTGATTTGGTTAGTGCGTGTTGGCTGGTTTTATGCATTGTTGGCCCAGAGGAGGAGTTTTTTGATTGGTTAGTGCGTGTTGGCTGGCCTTATGCATTGTTGACCCAGAGGGGGAGTTTTTTATTTAGATAATAAAGAAAGCCCGGAGAGGAGCGTTTTTTAAGGGCAATAAAAAAAATGGGGTGTTTTTTGCGGCATTAAAAAAGGCAGGTTTTAATTCAATCAATAAAAAAACCCCGCTCACCGTTTACGGTGAGCGGGGTTTTAAACAGTTCAAATAGAAAAATCACTTAGATAAATAAGAGCGCAGCATCCAGGCCATTTTCTCATGCTGGCGCAGGAGGCCCGTAACGAAGTCACTGGAGCCAAGGTCTTTTTGCTTGTCACTGAATTCAGTGATCAATTCCCGAAGATTGCGAATGATGGTTTCATGATCATCCAGCAGGTTCTTGATCTGCTCGGATTGTTTGTTGGTGTACTCAGGTTCCAGCAGGTTGGTGAGTTTCAGGAAATCTACCAGCCGGCCTGTACTGTAATGGCCTATCATACGGATCCTTTCCGCTACTTCATCAATGATCTCTGCCAGGTCGCCATACTGTTTTTCAAAGAAAAGATGCATCTCAGAAAAATTGTCTCCTACTACATTCCAGTGGTAGTTGCGGGTTTTGGTGTAAAGGATGTGTTCATCCGCCAGTAATACCTGCAATTTTTCTGCTACTTCCTGTAAATGCTTCTCGGCTACTCCAATGTTTACTTTCATGGTTATAATGTTTTTTGGGTAAAAAATTTAGACGCGTTATAATTCGATCAGGGCATAAACTTTATCATTCAAATACCGCCCGCCCGGGTGCATAGCAGAGTAATCCAGGTTGATCCAGTACTCTCCTTTCATCTCATGATAATATAACTCTTTTACAGGGGGATTGTTGAATAAAAGCACAATTGCCTGCTTTAATACCTCAAAATCCTGTGCATTGCCACAATAAAGTTCCGGATAGGCATGCCCCCTGATCAGTACAATCCGTGTTCTGGCTCCTATAGACTGCAAACAGGAAGCGACCAGGATAGAGTGATCATCACAATCTCCCCCCAGACCATTCCGGATCGTTTCCATGGGAGTGGCAAAGTATTCATCCCGCTGGCTGTCGTTCACATATTTAAAATTCTTTCTAATATGAGACCAGAGGGAAAGGTACCGGACGATCTTCCCGTACTTCGGCCAGTATTCATCAAAATTAGCGACAGAATATTCAACAGAAAAATTACGTACGGTAGAGTCCTGGTAATTGATCTTTTCCCGGATGCCCCGTACCGTTTTATCTACATATGTTTCCACTTTACGGGGATAGAAACTGAGGATGTCCAGCTGTTTGCTATCTCTTGTACCCCAGTTACCCTGTACCATACCCTGGTAATCATTGATCACATTGGTAAAAGAATAGCGGCCTGTGAGGGTATTGAACACCATCACGCCGGCTACCAGTACAAAAGCGGGAATGATCAGGGGTTTGAAGACCCATAAGAGGATGCGGGTAAATAAAAACGCAATGAGGATAGAAACGAAGAGGTCAATGTGCCATTGGCCCAGCTGGATAACAGGCATGAACCGGTTGATATAGGGTGCCAGTGGCAGCAAAGTCAACAGGCTCAGCAGGTTCAGCAAGAAGTGCTGGAAGGTTGTGTATTTGCTTTGGTCAATGGGCATTGCGGAGATTAGTACCGCAAAATTATGCCAATTATGCCGTACGAAACCTTAAACATTTATTAAAGGTTCCGTACGGCTTACACATGCGCATCAGAGAAAATGGGGTAAAGCCTGTTTGAAAGAAGTGCTTTCCCGGATGGATTCAATTTTCTGCAATGCGTCCTTCTTCTGCTTGTCCATTTGAAGGTGTTGGTATATTCGGTTAAGTACCCCGTAGTTAAGGAGGGCGAAAATCTTGAAGTCGAGTTTTTGGGCGGTATCCATGGCAGACTCTGCTGCACGGATGGCTTTGTTGAAATCATTCTCTTTATAATAGATACCGGCTGCGATGATCTTTTGCAATGTTTCCAGGTGGCGCCCATTGAAAAAGTCCGTCGCGTAATATTTCAGGATACGTTCCACGTGGATATTGATCCTTTTGGCAGAGGCAATATCTCCTGTATCCAGGTGGGCCTGTGCTTTCCAGCATAACATCATGAGGCGGAAAGGATCCGTTCTGTTATAGAGGATGGAAGGGTGTTCTTTGAATAAGCGCTGTGTGAAGTTCAGTAACTGTTGGGGATCTCCGAGTAACAGGAAGGTGAAACAGATAGCGCGGTAAACAGCTTCTTCGCTTACGGTGAATGGCTGCCTCTCCGGGAAACTCCAGCATTGAGCATAATGATAGATCTTATCCCGGGCGGCTTCATTCATGATCCCGAACTTCAGGTATTCATAGATAAAGAGGAACGCTTCGTAAGGATTGATCCACATGGCCATGACGGTATCATCTGCCATACAGAGCTTTTTGATATTGGCGAGTTCTATTTCACATTGTTCTGCATCCAGCTGCATTAAGGCCATTACAAAAAGGTTGCAGCGGATCTTCAGTTTGTCTTCCGGCGATTCTGCCATACCCAGCAGGGTATTCAGCATCTTCCGTTTTTTGAAATGGATGAAATCGTCGCTGATGAAATTGCTGATGGGGTTCTTGCGAAAATAACCAGGTGGGAAGATCCTTGATAATTGTGGTTGATGATTGCCTTCCTGCTGGTAGTGTAATACAACATATTCCAGCAGATGTGCTTTACCCATTGTGCTTAGCGGCTGCTGGAATATGTATTGAATACCCGCCACCTGATCGTTGTTGATAGCATACCGCATTAACCATTTGAACACGGAAATACGGAAGGGTGATTGGGGGAAATAATCCATCACTGTCTGCACCATTTCTTCAGATACTTCAGAACCGTGTTGCTGAATGAAATGCATGGCGGTAAAATATTCCAGCAGGAAATTATGTGCAAAGCGGATCTTCACGTTGAACATGATCTCCTGGCTGAGGTTTTCTTCTACCAGTATATTATCCGCTATCAGTTCTTTATAAGCGGGGAAGAGATCTGCATTTTGATTGAGCAGTTTGCTTTTATCTGTATAAAGACCATCCCTGCCCATGTCCAGCAACACCAGTAGTTTTTCAATGATCTTTATTTTAAAGGCATTGTTGGGGGAATTGAAAACGCGGTTCTGGATGAACCGGGAGATGATCTCGTAAAGGCTCAGGTTTTCATCTACGAAAGATTGATCCGGTGTGCTGCTAAGCTGACAAAACAATTGCAGGTAATACGGATGCCGCAGTTTTTGCAGGAAATTTTCGGAAAACAATCTTACGGTGGCAGGTTCGTATTCGCAATTATAGAGTACGGATTTCACTTCCTGTTCTGTGAGCAGGGGGATATTCGTATTAGTTTCCTCATCCATTTCAGGGCCCAGGTACCAGTATTTGCGGAATGCCGGGTATTGTGTGGATTGCTGGAAAACCTCTCCCCATGTGCTGGAACGAATGGAAAGGATCACTTTTACCCAGGTGTGCTGGTCGTTAGAGTACACAAAGTCCTCCAGTTTATTATACAACATCTTCAATTTATCAGCGCCCATGGCTAATTCATCAAAGCCATCTATAATAAGGATGAGCCTGCCGCCTTTTTCATGGGCGTTGGCGCTGAAGTATTCCCGGAAGTTTTCTCCGTTGCCAAGGTTGAGCTGATTATCCAGCCAGGCGGATAAAGAAAAACCTTTTACTAACAGGCTGCCAGCCGCATGGGCATTGATGAACCAGCAGATATCCTGTTGATATACGGGATCCCTTCCAAACCAGAAATGTTCCGCTGCATGAACGAGGGCCATTGATTTTCCCCAGCCGGCAGGTGCAATGAACACCGTGGCGGCATAGTCGCTTTCCAGGAAACGTTCAATATGTGAGAGGCAATACTGGCGGGGAACAGTATGATCAAAGGGAACGCCGCAACGGTTCTTTAGTGTAAGCAAAGTATAATGGGAAACGGCGGCGGCGCGTTTTTTTACATCGGCCCATCTGGAATGATCGGTGGTTTGTGCAGAAGGGCGGAGTGTTTTCTTATAATAATGCGTCTGAAATTCTTCCCAGTCTTTGAACCTGCAGTATTGTGCGAGTGTGTTGAGGGTATAGCGTGAGAAGCTATGTTGCGTAACCGCAAAGCCAAATACCCTCTTCAGGGTAGTCTCACTAACAAGTTTGCCAGTGTGATTTAAGATAGCCTGTGCAAGGTGTTTACATTGGTTTGGCTGTAGATTGTCCACCCCAAATTGACGTAACACCTCATTCTGTAACGTAATGATAAAGTCGTAGGACAGGTCGATCATAAGGGAACAATTAATGGAACAAAAAAGATGAATTTGGATCGGGTACAATCGTGTAGATACGTAGAAAAATGAACATGCGGATTTCGGTTTTTTAAAATGAATAAACTGAATGGACTGCATTTCAATGAACGTAGATGTATTTACATCTAAAAATCAGGTACTTACGGCAATAAATGGTAGCATAATTTTTTTGATATTTTTTTCTTCTTAATGAATCCAGGTATAAGACGTCATTCATTTCATGTAGGATACCTAACTGTGTTATTCAGAGTGAATCGTTATCGATTTTTCACAAGGTTATGACCCATTAATGACAGTAGACGCCTGTTTACCTAATATATAGACTTGTTCGTGTTCAATACACACATTGAACACACTTTGTTTTGATTTCTTTCAAAATGAACAAAATGAACAGAATTCATTCACTTTGAACAGAGTGGCATTTCGCAGTTTTAATGAATAAGAATGGTACATCGTTTACACAATAACACCTATTAGTTTTGTGTCATAACGTGAATGTTATCCTTACCGAATAACCAAAACTATTAAAACTGTATCCTATCAAAAATGAAATGAACAGCCCCTGAACAAGTGAATGCTTTCAATCTAAATGATAGGCCTCAATGGAACCATATCCTGCTAGAACGCAGGTCAGTGCTTCTTTACATGTAATTCAAAACTGCGATTAAATTCTTTATAATAACCCAAACCCTTGTATATGAGGTTAAATGTTACTCCTGGAAGCGTTATGCGCAATCTTATTGTCCTTACCGCTATTTGGCTCCTTACCGGGTCAGTTACACGTGCGCACGTTTCAAACGCCGCTCCTGTTTCTCATATGCAATATTGGTATCCCACTACTGAAATTACTACTGCACCTGCAGTAGCAAACTGGTATGGCAGATCTCCATTATTACATCAACAGGGAAATGCTTTCTTAACGCCTTCGGATATACGCAGTTTCTTTGCTGCCGGTCCTATTTCGAGTCCGGGCATCAGTGATGAGGATATCCGGCCGCTGATCTGCTTAGGCTGTAATATCACACAGCAGGGACAATCTCATGATGGCAGTCTTACTACCGCATCCCATATTACTATTGGTATTGGCCTTGCTGCAAGAGTGGGCCAGCGTATCATCTTCCCGGGTACATATGAAAATGGCGACAGTGTGGTGCTGGACTTTGAAGTGCCTGGTACATTAAGTGCTTCTGTTTTAAGTTCCATCAGGGTACAGGCTTTTAATGGTGCATCCTTAGTGACCACTGTTAACATCAGTGATCTGGGTACTTTGCAAGTCTTAGGTACAGGCATCGGCACTTCCGGAAAGAAGAGAGCTATCATGGCTATCGGTGGTACATTCGACAGAGTGGAAGTGACCATCGGTTCATTGGCGAGTCTCCTGAACGAATTATATATATATGAAGTAACTGCCGTTGTGCCGGTTACTGTTTCTCCTTCTGCCAATCCTATTGTTTCACCAGCAGGGCAATCTGCTGTATTAAATGCATCACACAGACTGGGAGCTGCTACCTTCCGTTGGTATGATGCTCCTCAATTCGGTAATTTATTATATACCGGCAGTACTTTCACCACACCCGTACTTTTCCGCGGCGTGCAACATTATTATGTAGAAGCTACCACTACTGCGGATAGCAAAAGCAGTTTCATCAGAACTGCAGCCAATGTAGATGTAGGAGGCGGCCCTGGTTTATTGTGGACGTTTGGTGATGAACAACAAAGCCCCCGGAACTCCGGTGTTTGTGCATTGTGCCTGGTGACGGATCCACAGAATGCCATTGACGGCGATACCACTACTTCTTCTATGTTATCTATGCCGGTAGGGCTTCTCAGCTCTGTTGGCCAACTCATCAAATTCCCCGGCATTTACCAATCCGGTGACAGCATTGTGCTGGACCTTGAACTGCCCGGCCAGTTATACACCAAACAATTATTATCCGGTATCAGTATACAACCTTACAATGGGGCAGCAGCTGCTGGTCCTGCCATTGTACTTGATAATGCGCTTGTTCGTTTACAGGTATTAGGTCTTGGTGTTGGCGGAACTTCAAAGTTCCGTGTGGTGGTTCCTTCCACTGTTACTTTTGATGGTGTACAGGTAAACCTGAATGCATTGTTTGCAGAGCTGGGTTTCCTGCGTGTTTATGAAGCAGCTGCTATGATACCTGTAGCTGTTACTCCTTCACCGGCGCTTATTCCTTATAATACATCTGCTAACCTGAGTGCTGCTATCCGTTCTGCGGGGGCCACTTTCAGCTGGTATACACAACCAACGGGAGGTGCTCCTGTTGCTACAGGTGCTTCTTTTGCCACCCCGGCACTTACACGCAGCACTACTTATTATGTAGAAGCTGCTACGCCGGATGGTTTAAAAAGTTTTAAACGCACAGTAGTTCCTGTTAGATTAGGAGGCAGTGATGGTCCGTTATGGAGTTATGGTGATACGCAGGAAAGCCCTAAACTCACTGGTGTTTGTATAGCCTGTAGTGTACAGAACCCTTTGCTGGCAATAGATGGAGATACTACAACTGCTTCAACGGTTAGTATTCCTTTAGGCGCATTAAGTTCAGCGGGACAATTGATCCGCTTCCCTGGAAATTACCAGGCGCTGGATAGTATTATACTGGACCTCGCTATTCCGGCAGGACAACTTTTATCCGGGCAATTACTTTCCAGCATTCGCATAGAAACATTTAACGGTGCTACTTCTAATAATGATGCGACTGCATTCAACACTGCCTTAGGCAATGCACAATTACTGGGTATCGCTGTAGGCAATACCGGGAAATTCAGGATCACACTTCCTGCCACTGCAGCTTTTGATGCGGTGCAGGTTTCTCTTGCACCTGTTCTGGGTGGCCTGAGCAGTTTGCAGATCTATGAGGCAACCGCCATGGTGCCAGTAACAGTTAACCCGGCTACACAAACAATTCCTTACGGTACTACGGCCACCATCAATGGCGCCAACCGTTTATCCAGTGCAACTTTAAACTGGTACACAACCCCAACGGGCGGTTCTGCTGTTTTCAGCGGTCCATCGTTCGTTACCCCCAACCTCACTCGTCAGACGAAGTATTATGTGGAAGCTGCCACACCTGATGGTAAAACAAGTTACGTTCGTACACTGGCCACCGTTAATGTTGGTGGTGGCGCAGGACCGTTATGGACGTATGGCGACAGAGAAGAAAGTCCACAGATCACAGGTATTTGTCTTGGCTGTAATGTACAAGATGCTGCCAATGCAGTGGATGGTAATCCAAACACTTCTTCTTTGCTCAACATGACAATTGGTGCGCTGGGTGGCATATCCCAGATCATTCACTTCCCTGGTACCTACCAGGCACTGGACAGTATAGCACTGGACCTTGAAGTACCGAACCAATTGTTCAATGGACAATTGCTGGCCGGTATTACTGTGCAAACGTATAATGGCAGTACGCCTAACCCGGATGCCATTACGCTGGATAATAATGCGGTGCGTTTGCAGGCGTTAGGATTTGGTGTGGGCACAACAGGTAAATTCCGTATCACTATTCCTGTGAACAGTGCATTTGATGGTGTGAAAATTGGTACCACTGCAGCACTTGCAGGATTAGGGGCATTACGTATATACGAAGCCGTTGCCTTCATGCCAATAGTTATTACACCACCTGCTCCTGTGATCCCATCTGGTACAACTGCTACCATGACGGCCAGTGTCAGAGCACCCGGTGCAACTTATACCTGGTATGATACGCCAACCGGTGGAACTGCTTTAGGCACAACCGCCAGCTTTACCACACCTCCATTAACCCGCGGTAAAACTTATTATGCAGAAGCTGCTACACCAGATGGTAAAACCAGCTTTGTACGTACAGCTGCTCCGGTTACTGTAAGTGGTGGCCCTGGCCCATTATGGACGTATGCGGATCAGCAGACAAGTCCCATCATTGGTGGTATTTGCCTGGGTTGCAGTGTGCAAAATCCAAACCGCGCTGTAGATGGTGATACTACTACAGCTTCCACAGAAGTGATCACTGTTGGTGTGGCTGGCTCTGTTGGTCAGTTGCTGAAGTTCCCTGGTACTTACCAGGCATTGGATAGTATCTCCTTTACATTAGGAGTACCGAGCCAATTGCTCAGTGGGCAACTGCTTTCCGGCATCAGGGTACAAACCTTTAATGGTGGTGTTCCTAATAATGACGCAATCACTTTAGATAATAACCTGATCAATCTACAGGCCCTGGGTCTTGATCCAACGGGCAGTGTAGGTAAATTCCGTGTAACCATTCCTGTTAACAGCGGATTTGATGCTGCACAGGTAGATCTTACCGGTCTTGTTTCAGGATTAACTAACCTCAATATTTATGAAGCAGCGGCCTTTATTCCTGTAACGGTTACTCCGCCTGCTCCTATCGTTGTTCCATTTGGTAGTGATACAACACTCACTGCTTCTATTCGTATTCCAGGTGCTACTTTCAGCTGGTATGATACTCCAACAGGAGGCACGCCACTGTTTACAGGTGCTACTTTCAATACACCTGTCCTGATAGGTGACAGAACATTCTATGTGGAAGCGTCTACACCGGATGGTCTGAAGAGTTATATCCGTACTGCCGTTCCTGTTACAGTAAGAGTTGGTCCGGGTAGTCCTGATCTCTCTTGTGGCAGAGGTATTACACAAACAAACGGTACTGTTGGATTGCTTTGTTTACTGTGTGCCGTGAATACACCAGAACTGTCTGTGGATGATAATCCGCAAACATCTTCCAGGTTACATGTACCAGTTGGCTTGTTAGGTGGTGTGCAACAAACACTCACTTTTGGCCATGAAAGTTCTGTAGGTGATAGTTTGCGTATTGTGGTAGGATCTACTACCGGCTTACTGAATCTTGCTTTGCTGGGGAATGTTTCCATCCGGCCACGTAATAATGGTGTTGAAAATGCTGCAGATGTAAGGCCTGTTAATAGTGGGCTGCTTAGCCTGCAATTACTGGATGGTGGTGCACGGCAGGTAATTTCATTTGTGCCTTCGCAGGTATTTGATGAAGTAGAGTTCAGGATCACTGGTGTTGCTACGGCTCTTACTGAGGTTAACCTGTTCTATGTGCAGCAGATCACGCCAATGGCGAAAGTGGTTTCAGATACCGTGAATGTATGTAGTGGGCAAACGGCCACGCTGAATGCCAACTTCCCGGCCGGCGCTACGTTTACCTGGTATGATGCTCCTTCCGGCGGGAATTTATTATTCACTGGTGCCAGTTATACAACACCTGCTATTACAGCAGATGGAGTATATTATGTATCAGCAGTTTCCGGTACAGGATGTGCCAGCGAAACCCGCAAGCCTGTATTTGTGAAAGTTGGGTTGGCGAGCGTTTCGGTTACTTCCAACAACATTACTATTCCACAAGGTGGCACGGCTACCTTTAATGTAAATACGCCAAACGCTGCATACACCTACAAATGGTATAGTGTACCAAGTGGCGGAACAGCATTGTTTACCGGCACAAGCTTCACTACACCTCCATTAAATGCTACCACCACTTATTATGTGGAAGCTACTACTTCTACTGGTTGTGCCAGTGCACAAAGGATACCGGTGATTGCCACTGTGCAGATCACGAATCCGGATGCGCCTTGTGATATTGCAACGGCACAAACGAGCAATGTGAATGGTATCTGTTTAGGATGTTATGTAGATAACCAGGCATCTGCCATTGATGCCAGCACTACTACTTTCTCTACTATTCATATAGTAGCAGGACTGTTAGGTGGTTATGCACAGCAAACACTCATCTTCCCGAATCCAAGTGACCAGGGAGACAGTGTAAGACTGGTAATGTCTTTCCCTGCTTCTCTTGCAGATGCTGCATTACTGGGTAGTGTGGATATTGCTACATACAATGGTGCGCAATATAATAATGACAGGGCTACCCTTACCGGTGGCGGTTTGCTTAACCTGCAACTGTTGCCAGGTAATCAACAGGCGATTGTAACATTTGCACCGTCTGCTATATTCGACAGGGTAGAGATCCGTATGAATGCTGGTTTGGCTACTGCCATCAGCGCGGCCAATATTCATTTTGCACAACGCTTCATACCAGTTCCGGATGTAACACCGGATACGGTGAATACTTGTGTGGGCAGTACAGCAACGATTGCTGTAGCGCCAAGGACCAATACTATCTTCCGCTGGTATAGCCAGGCAACTGGTGGTACACCATTGTTCACTGGTACCACTTTCCAATCAGGACCAGTATCTACAGATACAGCCTTCTATGTGGAAGCGGTGAAAGCATCTATCAATTGCCCGAATCCGATCAGGACAAAAGCAGTTGTTAAGATCACGGGTGCACCTGCTGCTCCAACATTAGATAATGTTACTGTGAATACCTGTGCAGGTACTACGGCAACTATTAAAGCCACGGCTCCTGCTGGTGCTACCTTCCGCTGGTATGCACAACAAACAGGTGGTACACCAATATTCACAGGAGATACATTTATCACTGCTGCGCTGGACAGCTCTGCGATCTATTATGCAGAAACTGTATCCAGTGGTGGTTGTGCAAGCACTACCCGTACAGCAGTACAGGTAAATATTACAGCAAGACCAGCTACACCAGATGTAACACCACCAAGTGCTACAATTTGTGCTGGTAACATGACAACGCTTACTGCAACTTCTGCTACACCGGGTGTTACCTTTAACTGGTACTCCAGTGCAGCCATGGATAATTTACTGTTTACCGGCGCATCCTTTACCACACCAGCCTTAACAACTACCACTTCTTATTTCGTTGTGGCAGTAAATGGACAGTGTGTGAGCGCTGCTGCAAAAATGGTAACGGTAACCGTGAATGAAGTTCCGATCAAACCAGGTATCAGCATTAATCCTGCAAGTGGTTTGGTGGAATATGGACAAACTGCCACCTTAACAGCTACCTCTGCTTCGCCAGGTGCAACTTACCGTTGGTTCCTGGATTCGCTGAGCACTACGCCTATCTTTACAGGTGCTGTATTCACTACGCCGGTACTGACCAATAACACCCGCTACTTTGTAGAAGCGGTAGCAGCAGCTGGTTGTGCCAGTGCACGTACAGGCGCTACAGTGTTAGTGAACAGGAACTTTAACCCGGGTTGCGATTTCGCGAATGCACAAACCAACAGTACTTTCGGCCTTTGCGTATTGTGTGCTGTAAATAATCCGGATAATTCCGTGGATAATGACACCACAAACGCTGCGAACCTGAGTATACCATTGGGTATAGTAGGTGGTGGTATTTCTTACTTTATGAATTTCGGCAGTCTTGCATCTGCAGGTGATACCGTTAAAGTAAGATTGTCCTTCCCAACCGGACTGATAGATCTGAGCCTCCTTTCTAATATCACGATCACTTCTTATAACGGTGGTACTTCAAACGGAGACACCAAATCGCTGGATGCAGCTGGCCTGAAACTGGTACTGCTGGGCGGTTCTGATCAACGTGCCGCATTGTTTGCACCAGGCGCTGCATACGACCGTATTGAAATAAGAGTTACGGGTCTTGCTACTTTGCTCACCAGTGTGAACATTCAATATGCCAACCGTATCCTGGCTTCGCCAACGGTAACGGTTGATAATTCAACTGTATGCGCAGGTGCGCAGGCTACTTTAACAGCTACTGCATCTGATAGTACTACGGTAAGATGGTACACTGTACCAACAGGTGGTACACCAGTATTCACTGGTAAAGTATTTACTACACCAGTACTGAATGTTACTACCACTTACTATGCAGAAAGTTTCCGTGCATCTACGAATTGCGCTAACCCGATCCGTACATCAGCTACGATACAGGTACTCACGGTTCCACAGTCTCCACAAATTCTGAGTGGTGATACGGCAATCTGTGCTGGTAACAGTGCAATCTTGCGTGCCCGTGCGGTTGATCCAACACATACGATCCGTTGGTTCCTCAGTGCAACAGGTGGCACAGCCGTTTCGCTGGATAGCTTGTTTATAACAGGTGCGCTGACGACCAATACTACTTACTATGCAGAAGCATATAATGGAAGTTGCGGATCAGCAGTTCGTATACCGGTTGTTGTTACTGTGAGTACGGCGCCATCTGATCCTGTTCTGGAATCAGGTAACCTTACCATCTGTTCCGGTACCAGCGCCACTTTACGTGTAACGTCTGCTACTACAGGTATTACCATCAACTGGTACACTGTTCAGTCAGGTGGTACGCCAGCAGGTACAGGTGCGCAATTCATCACACCATCATTAAGTACTACTACTATTTATTATGTGGAAGCTACCAGCACAGCAGGTGGTTGTCCGAATGGTGGTGGAAGGATACAGGCAGTTGTGAATGTGAATTCAACACCGGCTGTTCCTGTATTGGCAGATAGTCTTAAGATAACCTGCCGCAATCAGCAGGCTACCCTTTCCATACAAAATCCTGTAGCAGGTATTACTTATAATTGGTATAGTGCAGCAACAGGCGGTACTTTATTACATACAGGGGCTACTTATGTTACAGCTGCATTGCTGGATAGCGCTACCTTCTTTGTAGAAGCTGTGGGCACAGGTAATTGTCCAAGTACCAGCCGTGCGATTGCAAGGGTGAGTGTGGTAACTACGCTGAATCCACCAACAGTGGAATCTGCAAATGTTACTGTCTGTCGCGGTGCACAGGCTACATTGAGAGTAACGGATCCACTGGGTGGTGTAACGTACAACTGGTATGATGCACCTGGTGGTAATAAACTGTTCACCGGTGCTGTATTCTTAACAGGAGTACAAGTGGCTGCGAGCAGTTACTTTGTGGAAGCAGTAAGTGCTGGCGGATGTGCCAGTGCTACGATGACACGTGTGGATGTTGCGGTAACAGATGCACCAACTTTACCGGTTGTATTAGGTAGTACAACAATCTGCCAGGGAGATGCTGTGAGCCTTTCCATACAAAGTCCGGGAGCTGGTCTTACTTATAGCTGGTATGATGCAGCAGCTGGTGGTAACAGATTGGCACAAGGTGTAAGCTTTGCTCCAACAGGTGTTACTTCTACTATTACTTATTATGTGGAAGCTTCCAGCGGCATTTGCAGCAGTGCAGGCAGAACGCCAGTAACGATAGTTGTGAATCCTGCGCCTCCGGCAGTAACGGTAGATGCAACCACTAAAACGGTTTGTATCGGCAACACGGCAGAGCTGCATGTGGTGAATCCGCAACCGGGCCTTACTTACCGCTGGTATGATGCAGCAACAGGTGGTACAATTGTTTCTTCTTCACCAGACTTTATAACACCGGCACTTTCTGCCAATAAGGATTACTATGTTGCAGCCATCAATGGTAGCAATTGCGCCAGCGTTACCCGCACAAGGGTGAGCGTTACAGTAACAAATGGTCCGGCAGTTCCTGCTGCACCAGCAGAAGTAACAGTGTGCCGCGGTAACCGTCCAACGGTGAGTGTGCAGAATGTGAATGCTAATCTGCAATATCGTTGGTACGATGCGCCGATCGGTGGTACTTTACTCTTTACCGGTACTGCTTATTCAACAGCAGATCCATTGAATACAAGAGATACCGTATACCTGGAAGCGAGCTTACCTGGTGGTACTTGTGTCAGCAATGGACGTGCACAGGTAATATTAATTCCTGCAGATGCGCCAGGTAATCCGGTACTTGTAAACAGTGGCGCGGTAACGGTTTGTACCGGAACTACTGCCACCTTCAACGTACAGAATCCAACGGCGAATGTTACTTACCGCTGGTATGATGCAGCTACGGGAGGTAATGTACTCCTGGCAAATGGTACCAGTTATACTACAGGTAACCTCACCGCAAATATGGATGTGTATGTGGAAGCATTGATTGGAGGAGGTTGCGCAAGTGCGGGCAGAGCGAAAGGTACAGCTACAATAGCTCCTGTTCCGGGTGCTCCGCTGGTAACGGCAGATGCTAATACAGTTTGTCCTGACAGCAGTGCAACACTGAGAGCATCTTCTGCACAGGCAGGTCTCATCTTTAGCTGGTACACTACAGCAACAGGTGGTACAGCGGTATTCACAGGACCGGTGTTCAGAACACCAGGACTTAAAACTGCTACCACTTATTATGCGGCAGCCGGATTTAATGGTGGTTGCATGAGTACTACCCGTACGCCGATCACTATTAATATCTATTCCGTATTACCTGCACCAACAGTATCAGTAGCTACTAAAACACCTACATCCGTCACCTTCCAGTGGAATGCTATTCCAGGTGCATTGGGTTACAGGGTATCTGCTGATGGTGGTATCACATTTACACAACCAAGTTCCGGTCTCACCGGTACAACGCATACAGTGGTAAATCTGCTGCCAAACCAAACGATCACTTTACAGGTAATGTCCATTGGCGCCACAGAATGTGCTAACAGCGCATGGTTCCAGGGAGGTGGTGGAACAGATAACCCTGCGGGTAACGCCATCTTTGTACCAAATGCCTTCACGCCGAATGCTGATGGATTGAATGATGTGCTCCTTGTATATGGTACTACCATTGCAACGATGGAGATCAGGATCTTCAACCAGTGGGGTCAGCTGGTATTTGAATCCAAAGACAAGGGCCGTGGATGGGATGGTACGATGAGCGGTAAAAAACAACCGGTTGGCGTGTACAACTACATCCTGAGAGCTTCGCTGCAAGATGGTACAACAGTGAGTAAACGAGGAACTATTACGATCGTGCGGTAAGTATGATCGTCTGATAAAGCGATCGTCAGAGATTGCGGTTATCAAATAACCCAAATAAACCAGGCAAGCAATAAATGCCGGAATGAAGTAACCCTTCATTCCGGCCTATTCCAAAACTCGAAAAATTTTCTTCCTATGAAGAGTAAAATTTTAATAGCTGTGCTTTCATTGTGCACGTTATATGTAAAACCGGTAATGGCACAGGTTGATCCACACTTCGCACAATATTATGCCTACCCGCTCTGGCTGAATCCTGCACTGGCAGGAGTGATTGATGGTGATTACAGGCTCACGGGCAACTATCGTAATCAGTGGGCTAATTTCGGCACACCTTATTCTACTGCAGGTGTATCATTTGATGCAGCGACAGAAAAGAACGTGGGGCTTGGTATTACTGCGTTGAATATGTCTGCAGGAGAAGCGGGATACAATTATTTCAATGCAATGGCCACTGTTTCGTATAGTGGTGTGAAGATGGGTAAGAATGGTACCACCCGGCTGGTAGCAGGTATCCAGGCAGGGGTGATCAACAGAAGAGTAGACCAGTCTAAATTCCAGCTGGGCAGCCAGTATAATCCGGTGATGGGGTTTGATCCCAATATTCCATCCGGTGAAACTTTACGTGCTACTTCTTCTACGGTGTTTGATGCAAACGCGGGGCTTATGTTATTTGATGGTAACCCCAATCATCGCTTCAATCCTTTTATTGGTTTTGCAGGTGCGCATCTCACACAACCGGAAGATCCATTTATTGCAGAGAATAAAGAATCCAAATCATTACCTATCCGTTACACGGCACATGGTGGTTCCCGGATCAAGATAACAGACATGGTGAACCTTACACCGCATGGATTGTACATGCGCCAGGGGAATGCGGAAGAAATTGTAGCGGGGGTATATTCCCAGATCAGGGTGAATCCCGAGTTTGATCTTCTGCTGGGGGCTAACTACCGGTTTAATGATGCAGTGTCTCCGTTTGCAGGGTTCAGCTATAAGAGCTTCACACTGGGATTAAGTTATGATGCGAATACTTCCAACCTCCGGAGGTTAACCACCGGCAGCAATGCATTTGAACTTTCTTTATCCTTTATCGGCCGCAAACGCAGAATCATGCAGCCGGAATATTTTATCTGTCCGAGGTTATAATCGTAACATCAAATGATGAACTTTATGAAAAGATCTACACTCATCCTGCTGTTGGTTTTAACAGGCTTTGTTAACTCTTTGCAGGCGCAGACATATGTAACTGATTTTAAACGTACGGCGGATAATTATTTTGCACAGAAGGATTATTATTCCGCCGCACAATACTACAGCAAAGCACTGGGTACTTTCACGGTGAAACCAGGAGAGTACAAACCTTACCTGCTGGAGAAAGATGGCAAAACCAAACAGAAGAAACTGAAAGATTACGAACAGGTAGTATACCGCCTCGCAGAATCTTACCGGATGTATAATGATTTCGGTAACGCGGCGAAATGGTATGCAGAAGCTATCAACTTTGATCCGGTACAGTTTCCATTGGTGAAATACTGGTATGGCGTGTGCCTCCGGGCCAATGCTAAAACCGGGGAAGATTATGAAAAGGCGCTGGCACAATTCCAGCAGTTTCAACAATCCTATAAAGGAACGGATGATTATTCCAACAGGACTAAAATTGAAATTCAGAGTTGTGAATTTGCGATTGAAGAGATGAAACATCCTCCCCGGTATGAAGTGGTAAAAGTAGCAGGGAACATTAACCAGGGTGGTGCCAACTATGCACCGGTGCCGGTGAGTAATAATATGTTCTACTTTACTTCCTCCCGGCCGGATTCTACTTTACTTGTGAAGAAATCAAATCCTTTCATCAATACACTATACATCGCCAGGGGAGACAATAGCAGTTTTGATAGTAATGAGAAGTTGTCCATACCCATGGAAAAGGGCACAGAACAAGGTGTTGCTGCTATTGCTCCTGATGGCAATACGCTGTATGTAACAAGATGGACATCGAAAGATGGTAATAAACATTCTTCCATTTACCGCAGTACAAAATCCGGTAATGGCTGGACGGAGCCTCAGGCGCTGGATGCTACCATCAATGCTGCTGGGTATAGTGCAAAGGAACCGTTCGTTACCTCCGACGGGAAATATTTCCTTTTTGTATCTGACCGGCCTGGCGGGATGGGGAAATTTGATGTGTGGTATTGTACCATCAGCAGTGGGGGAACATTAAGTGCCGCCAATAATATGGGGAATACCATCAACACAAAAGAGGAAGAAAGTGCGCCGTTCTTTGATCCTATGAAACAAACACTGGTGTTCAGTTCTAATGGGCGTGTCGGTTTTGGCGGGCAGGATTTTTTCAGCAGCAAAGGGAATTTTGGTGGATGGTCTGTACCGGAGAATATGGGGTATCCCCTGAACTCTGCAAAGGATGATCAGTATTATGCGGCTTTACAAGCGAAGAATGCATTGCAGAAAGGATATATCAGTTCGGACAGGGAATCTATCTGCTGCCTGGAGATATTTGCGGTGAAACGTAAAGTGAAAATGGCGGGTGGTTTAGTGATGGATTGTGAAACGGGGAAACCACTTGAGGGAGCTAAGATCACTTTGCTGGATAGTACGCAAAGGAATATATTGGAAACACAGACTACCAGCTATGGGGGGAATTATATGTTTGAGCTGGAGATGAATAAGAAGTATAAAGTGCTGATCGAAAAAGATAATTATTTCTCAAAGAATTTCAATTTCTCTACAGAACAGCTTTCCATGGTTGACTCCATGATGAATCCTACTGTTTGTCTGAAACGATTTGAGATGAACAAACCGATTGTGATCAATGATATCTTCTATGATTACAATAAAGCTACTTTACGACAGGAATCAAAATTGATCCTGGATTCGCTTTACTATCTCCTGCTGGATAATCCGAAGATGGAAATAGAATTGGGGGCGCATACGGACAGTAAAGGAACGGATGCTTATAACCTTAAATTATCCAATGCACGTGCTAAATCTTGTGTGGATTACCTGATCAGTAAAGGTATTCCAACTACGCGTGTGGTGAGTAAGGGTTATGGGGAAGCGAGACCGGTAGCACCTAATACACTTCCTAATGGGAAGGATAATCCGGATGGCAGGCAGTTGAATCGCCGAACGGAGTTTAAGGTGTTGCGGAATTAAATTCAGATAACGCAGTAAAAATGTTCTGAACGGGAATTCTTTCCCAATATGAACCATATCCTATCATATACAAGTAGTAGCCGGCATTCGCCGGCTACTACTATTTTGGATCGATCTGTGAAAAAAAGAAGGTTTGTTTTTTAAGTAGAAAAAGAAACAATCAGGTTTCCCCTCGGCCTGGAAAAGAGTGAGGCTTTTTTTAAGTAGATATAAAAGAGCCCATCAATTTTCTTTATCTCAGAAAAAGAGATTTTTTTAGTAGAAAAGGAAACAAGGAGGTTTCCCCTCGGCCTGGAAAAGAGTGAGGCTTTTTTAAGTAGATATAAAAGAGCCCATCAGTTTTCTTTATCTCAGAAAAAAGAGATTTTTTTTAGTAGAAAAGAAACAATCAGGTTTCCCCTCGGCCCAAAAAAGGGAGTTGCTTTTTTTAAGTAAAAAAAATAGCGCATCAATTTTTCCTCTTCTCAAAAAAGGCTGCTCTGCATTGCAGAACAGCCCTCTCCATCTATCAACTAAAAATTAGTACGCTTATTTTCCGATGTTAGCTCTTGCTACAGTGCTATCCACTACTGGCGCAGCTGTTACATAGTTAACCCTTGCGAAATAATTGTATTTCAGCAGAGAATCATAATTGAACCTAACAGAATCACCTGTTGCTGGTTTAATCTTCCAAACCCTGATAGTTTTGGTTACAGCAGCACCTGTGGTTGTGCTGGTTTCATTACCCAGATCTAAACCAACTTCCAATGTAGGATTAGTAGTGCGCAGCAAGCCAGTATCACCTTTGATCACAGTGAATTTGTAATTGATGTCTTTTGTGCTTTTGTTGATCTTAACAGTCAGATCAAAAGAGCTGTCTGTTCTTTCCTGAATGATCACCTGGCCACCTTCTACTTCAGTAGCAGTTCTCAATGTGATTTCTTTTCTGCGCAATACTTTTGCATCATCGTCATCAGAGCATGAAGCGAGGGACATTCCAAAGATAGCAGTAGCGATAAGCCCCAGTTGAAGAGCTTTGTTTTTGTGAATAAGCATGGTTTCCGTTTTAAATTAGCTTGTTTTCAAAATTAGGTTAAAGTGTATTCCCGTTTGTGGTACGCTTGTAAAACGGGCATCGTTTTAAAATGTTACAAACATTTTAACGATTTCTTTGCAAATGCCTCCGGCAACATGACCGTGACCCGCTATGGCAGCGGTATTCAGTATAAAATATTTTTTTATTTACCCTGTATATTCTTGAATAACAATCATCGGCAACGATTAGTTCGAAGAATTATTGTTAAGGATGAAAGCAATTCGTCCGCTGTTGGAAATGGATAAAACGGCGTTGTAATTTTTCAGATGGCTGAATGAGTGAAACAATTACCTTTGTATCCTTCAATACAAACGCATATGAAAATGTAATACCGTCGGCCCGTTTGCGTGCTGACGACCCTCTCCCCGAACTGGCGCTACCACGTGGCGCATCATCACACTTTATTCTATTTATTTAATATCAACACTACAATGCGAACTATTACGCACGTTACGTCGCGCACGTTAAGGCTTTTGCAACTCATCAAAGAAGCGCTTAAAGGAGACGAAAAAGTATACACTACCGGCAGCATCAACCGGGCTTTAATATTACTGGCCATTCCCATGATGCTGGAAATGACCATGGAATCCCTCTTCGCATTGGTGGATGCGTTCTTTGTTGGGAGACTCGGCAAAGCTGCCATTTCCACCGTGGGTTTAACAGAATCTGTGTTAAGTCTTATTTATGCCATCGCCGTTGGGATCAGTATGGCGGCTACTGCCATCGTGGCCAGACGTATTGGGGAAAAAGACCCTGAAGGAGCTTCCAAAGCAGCGGTGCAGGCACTTTATTTATCACTGGGATTCTCTGTGATCGTGAGTATTTGTGGGATCATCTTTGCTAAAGAGATATTAGGACTGATGGGCGCGGATGCAGAAATGATCCGGAGTGGCCATAGATACACACAGATAGCGATGGGGTCTAACCTGGTGATCGTGCTGCTTTTCCTGATCAACGGGATTTTCCGTGGAGCGGGTGAGGCGAGTATTGCCATGCGGAGTTTATGGCTGGCCAATATCCTCAACATTATCCTTTGTCCTTTATTTATATATGGTTTCGGACCTGTTCCTGCATTTGGACTGGAAGGGGCTGCTATTGCCACTACGATTGGTCGTGGTACGGGAGTGGCTTACCAGTTATTCCATTTGTTTGGCGGCAAGCGGATGATACATGTTACCTGGCGGCACATCAATCCTGAATGGAGTACGATCTTGAAAATGATCAAACTGGCGTCTGGCGGTACTTTGCAGTTCCTGATCGGGTCTGCGAGCTGGATCTTCCTGATCCGTATTATTTCTCAATTTGGCGAAGACGCCCTGGCGGGATACACTTTCGCGATCCGCATCATCATATTTGCGATCCTGCCGGCATGGGGTGTTGCGAATGCTGCAGCTACTTTGGTGGGCCAAAATCTGGGAGCCGGAGAACCTGAACGGGCAGAAAAGAGTGTCTGGAAGGCAGCCTATCTTAATATGATCATCCTGGGATTTGTTTCTGTGGTGTTCATCATCTTCGCGCCCTGGATCCTCCGTTTCTTTTCTCAAGACCCGGCGGTACTGGCTTATGGCATAGAAGGGTTGCGGCTGATCAGCCTAGGGTATATATTTTATGCTTTCGGGATGGTGATGGCGCAATCATTTAATGGAGCGGGGGATACGAAAACACCCACTATCATTAACCTGATCGGGTTCTGGGTGATACAGATACCATTGGCCTATTTCCTGGCGATCACCCTCAAATGGGGCCCAACAGGGGTTTTCTGGGCCATTTTCATTGCGGAATCAGTGATTGCCCTCACGGCAGTGATCGTATTCAGAAAAGGTAACTGGAAGAAAATAAAGGTTTAGTAGCGAATTCATTACATTTGCTGCGTTTTTCAACCTTTAATCAATTCATTACATGTCTCTTACCGTAGTTGGAACCATGGCCTTCGATGATATCGAAACGCCCTTTGGTAAATCGGATAAAATCGTAGGCGGATCGGCTTCTTATATTGCCTGGGCTGCATCAAACTTTGTAACGCCAGTAAACCAGGTTTCTGTGATCGGGGGAGATTTCCCGCAGGCTGAACTGGATGCTCTCACTAAAAGAGGTGTGGCACTGGAAGGTGTACAGGTTAAAAAAGACGAAAAGTCGTTTTACTGGGCTGGTAAATATCATCTGGACATGAATTCCCGCGATACCCTCGTGACGGAATTGAATGTACTGGCTGATTTTGAACCGGTTATCCCTGCGAGCTATCAAGGCAGTGAGTTCCTGATCCTCGGTAACCTGAGCCCTCAGGTTCAGATGAGCGTGATCAACCAGATGAATCCCCGTCCGAAACTGATCGTGATGGATACTATGAACTTCTGGATGGATATTGCCCTGGATGATCTGCTGAAGACCATTAAGATGGTAGATGTACTGGTCGTGAATGATAGCGAAGCCCGTCAGCTGACAGGTGAATTTTCTCTCGTGAAAGCGGCGAAGAAGATCCTGACCATGGGGCCCCGTTACCTGGTGATCAAAAAAGGAGAACATGGCGCCTTGCTTTTCCATGAAAATCATGTGTTCTTTGCTCCTGCGCTTCCCCTGGAAGATGTATTTGACCCAACCGGTGCTGGTGATACTTTTGCTGGTGGATTTATTGGCCACCTGGCTAAAACGAAGGATATCTCTTTCGAGAACATGAAAACAGCGATCATCGTTGGTTCAGCGATGGCTTCTTTCTGTGTGGAGAAATTTGGTGCTGCCCGTCTGCGGGAGATCACTAAAGAGGATATCACTTCCAGGCTGGAGCAGTTCGTGGAACTGGTGAACTTTGATATTGACCTGGTATAGGGTTATTTATATTATATTAAAAAAGGACCGTTCTGTATAAGGACGGTCCTTTTTTAATATAAGGTTAGTATAAGGATGGTATAACCTTGAGCCTATGTCAACACAAGGATGGTATAACCCTGACCCTATGTTGAGCCTATGTCAAGCCTTTCCGTACCCTATGTTAAGCCTATGTCAAGAGAGCTAAAGCACCGCTTCACCCGTTTACATATGCTAAACTTTCGTCATGCTGCATGACAATCATTTAAAGATGTCATTGAGCACTTTTGCCAGGCGGATACCCCCTTTTGTGAGCTGTCCGTTGAGGTCATCCACGAAGATATAGTTGTACCGGTAGCTCAGTTTTTCACCATCCGGGGTACGGTCATATACCTTGTCTGAAAGCAGGTGAGAATCCCACATCCAGTCCGTAATTCCGCCCGTTTGGTAGGCCTTTTTATTTTGTGTTGTAACTACACGATTTAATATCTGGGCATATTCTGTGTAGCTATATTGTTGAAAATCAATCAAATGTTCATCCCATACCCGGTGAAGGTTGGTGGGGCGGTCAAACCAGGTGACATTGATCTTATTTCCCCCCTGATCTTCATCTCTTCCTACGTGAAGAGGCTGATGAAGGTCTCCGATCATGTGAACGAGGAAGCTGAGGGCATATCTTTTCCTGGCTTTGGAGGTAGCCGGATCTTTCAGCTCTTTGGTCATGGCCAGGATCTCTGTATAGAGGTTTTCTCCTTTAGCCTCACTAATCATTTTGTCAAATTCCTGCCGGGTGCAATGACCTGGAAAATCGAGGTAATGCCAGGAGGAAGTATGTTTATATTGATTAGTGGTATCTGCCTTAATGAAGTCCGGCCAGTTGGCGATCATGGCAAGGGTTTCGTTACCGATGATGTTCCGGATGGCCTGTTGTGCTTTTGGGGTCAGATAGTAGGAGGCGATCTCTCCTGTTACGCGGTGGCCAACAGGGCCCCAGGCTTGAACAGGATGAATGCCGGTAAGCAATAGCCCTGTTAACAGAGCGCTTAAAAGGAGCTTTTTCATGTTAAACTATTTGTCGAATTTTGAAACTCGAATTTCGCATTGTAAAATGACTTTATTATAAAATTTTAACAAAGTCTTTCCCTGCTAAAAACCGAAATTCGTGAACCCGATCACCAATCTGTATTAATTATGCCTTTTAAGCTCCAAGCACCATATAAACCTGCAGGCGATCAACCGGAAGCCATTCGATTACTCACAGAAGGATTGCAGGACGGTGAACGTTCCCAGACTTTACTGGGGGTTACCGGTTCCGGGAAAACCTTCACCATGGCTAATGTTATTCAAAATGTACAGAGGCCTACCCTGGTGCTTACCCATAATAAAACACTCGTGGCGCAATTATATGGAGAGTTCCGTCAGTTCTTTCCGGACAATGCGGTAGAGTACTTTGTAAGTTACTACGATTATTATCAGCCGGAAGCGTATATGCCGGTGAGTGATACTTATATAGAAAAGGACCTGGCCATCAATGAGGAACTGGACAAACTAAGGCTTCGTGCCACATCCAATCTGCTGTCCGGCAGAAGAGACATTATTGTGGTAGCCAGTGTGTCCTGTATATATGGTATGGGTAACCCTACGGATTTTGAAAACGGGATCATCCGGATCCATAAAGGCATGACCATTGGGCGGAATACTTTACTGCACGGACTGGTGAATGCGCTTTATTCCAGGACTACCGGGGATTTTAACCGGAGTAATTTCCGGGTACAGGGGGATACGGTGGATATTAATCTGCCTTATGTGGATTATGGCTACCGGATCACTTTCTTTGGAGATGAGATAGAAGAGATTGAGAGTTTTGATGTGAATAATGGCAAGCGGATCACGGTATTGGATACCGCAGCGATCTTTCCTGCCAATCTTTATATAGCCCCTAAAGATATGATGGTGCAGATCCTGCATGAGATCCAGGATGAGATGCAGGCGCAGGTGGAATATTTTAAAAGGAATGGCAAACTGATTGAGGCGCAGCGTTTATCCGAGCGCGTTAATTATGATGTGGAAATGATCAGGGAGCTGGGCTATTGCAGTGGTATTGAGAACTACTCCCGTTTCCTGGACAGGCGGAGACCTGGTATGAGGCCCTTCTGCCTGCTGGATTATTTCCCGAAAGACTTCCTGCTGGTGATAGATGAAAGTCATGCTACCATTCCACAGGTAAGTGGCATGTATGGTGGTGACCGTTCCCGCAAGCTCACTTTGGTGGATTATGGATTCCGGTTGCCTTCCGCATTGGATAACCGGCCGCTTAATTTCAATGAGTTTGAGAACCTGCTGAACCAGGTGATCTTTGTAAGCGCCACACCGGGAGAATATGAACTGAAGCAAACGGAAGGCGTGGTGGTGGAACAGATCGTCCGGCCGACGGGGTTATTAGATCCTCCTATTGAGATCAGGCCCAGCAAAAACCAGGTGGATGATCTTTTGGATGAAATAGACAAACGTATATTAAAAGGAGACCGGGTGCTGGTGACCACGCTGACCAAGAAAATGGCGGAGGAGATGGACAAGTACCTGCATCGTATTAATATTAAGAGCCGATATATTCACTCAGAGGTAGATACCCTGGAGCGGGTGGAGATCTTAAGGGACCTGCGTTTAGGTAATATAGATGTGGTAGTGGGGGTGAACTTATTGCGGGAAGGGCTTGATCTGCCGGAAGTATCGCTGGTGGCTATACTGGATGCAGATAAAGAAGGATTTTTAAGGGATGAACGTTCATTGACCCAAACGGCGGGGCGTGCGGCCCGGAATGTGGATGGGTTGGTGATCTTCTACGCAGATAAGATGACGGACAGTATGCGCCGTACGATAGATGAAACAGACCGGAGGCGTCAGCGCCAGCGTGAGTATAATATTAAACACGGTATCACGCCGATGACTGTACGTAAAACGGTTGAGCAGATCATGGGTTCAACTTCCGTACTGGAAATCAAGAACTTTGATGAGAATTCCCCTTATGCTGTGATGGATGCGATGGGATTGGTGACGGAAGATCCGGCGGTATATAACCAGGATACGATCAAAAGTATTCCGCAGATGGAGAAAGCGATCGCTAAGGTGCGGAAGAATATGGAAAAGGCGGCTAAAGATCTGGATTTCATGGAAGCTGCGCGGTTGAGGGATCAGATGTTTACGATGCAGAATGATCTGGAGGGCATGAAGCGGAAGTAGTTTTTAGGGGGAAAGAGCATAAACCGGTGATAATTTTCAGAAGGAAACACCATATAACCGGAATTGTTTTCAAAAAGGCCCTCTTCCCCCGAAATTCCAACCAGAAATAGTTGCTCAAACAACAAACACTGCATAGAATTATTTATAATATGAATGGAAGGATAATGGGTTTTTCAACAAACACTGTTATCCTTTTTAATATTTAAAACCTTTACAGTCAATCGTTTCAAGGCTTAGTGTAAGTTTTACAGTGTAACATGCACCCTGAAAAATTAGAATTTCGTAATTCTTTGTTAAAGCTTTCATAACTGCCACGTTATCAAATTGTTAAACCCATATATCCTACCCCGTTAGCCACCTTCATATTCCTAAAAACCGTTATAATATGTTTATTAATTATAATGTGATTGGTTTAGGAGCCGCATATCTCCCCATTTTTTCGAATATTTCCATTTTTAGGGCCTTCTATTTGATCTTTTAAAGCGTATAACTACTTTTATTTCGAAATTTAAAATGATACGCTATGAAGAAAATTGCGATTCAGGATTATCTGCCATTCATATTTTTAGCTGCGCTTGCACTAATTGGCATTTTTTTACCAACGGCTCCAACATTTGCTGACGCAAGCAAATATAATGCTGCGGATGTTGCCTGGGTTTTAGTGGCCACTACTTTGGTCTTTTTGATGACCCCCGGTTTGTCATTCTTTTACGGAGGAATGGTAAATAAGAAGAATGTGATCTCCACCATGATGCAGAGCTTTATTGCAACCGGCCTCATCAGTATTATCTGGGTGGTTGTTGGCTTCAGCCTTGCATTCGGAAATTCAAAAGGAGGACTGATCGGTGACCCCACCACTTATTTCTTCTTTAATAATGTAGGTTCAGGTGGTCCATGGGGTACTATTCCCATTTTATTGTTCGCGCTGTTCCAACTGAAGTTTGCCGTGATCACTCCTGCCCTGGTTGTTGGAGCAGTAGCTGAGCGGATCCGCTTCACTTCTTATGTATTATTCATGGTACTGTTCAGTCTTTTGGTATATGCACCAATTGCACACTGGACCTGGCATGCTGATGGTATCCTCTTTAAATTAGGAGTACTTGACTTTGCCGGTGGTACTGTTGTACATATTTCTGCTGGTTGTGCTGCTCTTGCCGGTGCACTTGTTTTAAGACGCCGTAAAGACCACATCGCTAAAAAAGAACTGCAACCTGCAAACATTCCTTTCGTACTGATCGGTACTGGTTTGCTGTGGTTCGGCTGGTTTGGTTTCAATGCCGGTTCTTCTCTCGCTGCTAACGGTTTGGCTGTAACTGCTTTTGCTGCTACCAATACTGCTGCAGCAGCTGCTGGTCTTTCCTGGATCTTCTTTGATGTGATCCGCGGTAGAAAACCATCTGTACTTGGATTCTGTATCGGTGCCGTTGTTGGTCTCGTTGCTGTAACTCCTGCTGCTGGTTATGTTGGCGTACCACAAAGTCTTTTCATTGGTTTTGTTGCTGCGATCGTTTCTAACATTGTTGTACATTATAAGAACAAATCTGCTATCGACGATACATTGGATGTATTCCCTTGTCATGGTGTAGGTGGTATGGTTGGTATGTTGCTGACTGGTGTGTTCGCATCAAAAGCTATCAATCCATTGGGTAACGATGGTTGGGCTTACGGTAACTTCGACCTGTTCTACAAACAAGTACTGGGTCTGTTGCTGGTAGTAACTTACAGCTTCGTTGTATCCTGGCTGATCTTCAAATTCATCAACTTCATTCACCCACTGCGTGTAACTGAACAAGAAGAAGAACTGGGTCTGGACGTTACACAACACAACGAAATTTATCACCCACAAAATCTGAGCATCAACGGTCAAGGTTCATTGGCTGAAGAAACCGCACAACACGGTTGATATAAAATATTGCCTGGTTAATTTGTTTGATCCGGAGAGTTAGTAATTAATTGTTTATCACCACGGCGCAGCGCCGTAATTTAAAGCGGGGAAACCGCCGTGGTGATTGACTATCCGGGCTTCCTTTGCCCCTTCCATACGCAAATAGTTTCTATATACGCAAATTTGTCATCAGCACCATAACAATAAAAGCGCCACACAAAACCCTTATCATTTTATTAACCAAAAACTCTCGCCTAATGAGAAAAAGTTTATTTGCCTTGCTGGCTATGTTTATTGCTATGTCCGCTTCTGCCCAGGATTCTTTACGCTTATTGCCAGTAGGATTTAAATTATCCGGATCTGCTGATGTTTATTACAAGTATGGTTTTAACGAAAACAAAAGTGATAATAAGACGAGCTTCACCAATTCCCATAACTCTTTTGAGTTAGGGATGGTTTCTCTGAAACTGGAAAGCAGTTTCAAGAATGTAGGATTGGTTGCGGATATCGGCTTTGGAAAAAGAGCAGAGGATTTCTCTTACAATGATGACAGGACCCGCTTTGCGGTTAAGCAATTATACATTTCATATGCACCAACTTCCTGGTTGAAATTCACCATGGGTAGTTTTGCTACTCACGTAGGTTACGAACTGGTGGATGCATATGCTAACAGGAATTACAGCATGTCCTACATGTTTTCCTATGGACCCTTTTTTCACACCGGTGCTAAAGCTGATCTGACTTTTGGCGAGCACAACTTAATGTTCGGCGTATTTAATCCAACCGATTTTAAAAATGCCTGGGATGGTCATGAAGGTATCAAGTACATTGGCGCGCAATATGGTTTTGCTTCTGCCAGCGTACCTTTCAAAGCATACCTGAACTACATTGGTGGTGTGGATACTTTCCAAACCCGTAATGATCAGTTGGACTTAGTACTTTCTTACCAGGTTGCGCCTAAATTCGGCCTCGGTTACAATGGTACTTACAGCACCTATAAAAACAAACCGGCCAAAACGGATGCTACCAACTGGTTTGGATCTGCTTTGTACCTGAACTTCGATCCTACTGAAAGCTTTGGTCTTACCCTGCGTGGTGAGTACTTCAGTGATAAAGATGGTTTGAAAGTATATACTGACCCTACAGAATTCCCTGATGGTGGCAGCGTAATGTCTTTCACTTTATCCGGTAATTACAGAGTGGGTGGTTTTACCCTGATCCCTGAGATCCGCCTGGATCAAAGCAACAAGGATGGCATCTTCCATGATAAGGATGGTGCGCCTAAAAAATCATCTGCAAGTGTAGCACTGGCTGCTGTTTACAAGTTCTAAATCTAAACACTGGCTCATATTAAGAAGGTTTAACCAGACCATTATGCTTATGGGGCCGGTTATCTTAGCCGGCCCTATTTTTAAGGCTCCTGCTTGCCTGGGAAAAAATCTCCCTGGCAAACAGGAGTTTTTGTATCTTATCGGCCCAGAAACAGGGTAAATAAGTATATGCTACAACGTTCCACATTGAAATTTCTGAAAGACCTCAGGCTGAATAACAATAAGGCCTGGTTTGATGATAATAAGGCAAATTATCAGCAGGCAAAAGAAGATTTTGAGAGCCTCGTACAGCAGATCATAGATGGCCTTGCCCGTGTAGACCCAGGGATAGAAGGCCTTCAGGTAAAAGATTGCGTTTTCCGTATCTATAAAGATGTAAGGTTCTCTAAAGACAAAACGCCTTATAAAGCTAACATGGGTGCTTCCTTTGCCAGGGGAGGCAAGAAAAGTCCGTATGCGGGATATTATTTTCACCTGGAACCCGGTGGAAACAGTTTTGCGGCTGGCGGCCTCTGGATGCCAGAGGGACCTGTAATTAAAAAGATACGACAAGAGATTGATTACAATTTTGCTGAATTTCAGCAAATAGTGGGGCAGAAAGAATTCATCCGGGTATTTGGTAAGGTAAATGGGGATTCACTTAAAACAGCTCCACAGGGGTATCATGAAGATAATCCGGCTATTGCCTATATCAAATTGAAGAGCTTTATTGTAAGCAATCATGTAACGGATGAATCAGCTACGCAGCCCACTTTAGTGCGGGAGATCCTGCGGACCTTTGCTGTGATGCAACCATTCATTAATTTCCTCAACAGCGCTCAAGTCGAATAAAAAAAACTACTACCCTTCACTTACTAGTTACCGGAGTTTTTCCGGCAACTAGTGTTTTTCATTGTTGCATGATGCTACCCGGCCTAACGTGATAATCGTTGTGCAAAGGTTGCATGGTGCAGCATGATAACAGTAAATCAATTTTTGTGTATCAAGAATTCAAAAGGGCGAGATTTACGGTTTTTCAAAAGGTTTTCTTTGTCAACTCTTGTTTGTGCAAATCTTTGGTTATAAACGTTTGCAACTTCAATGATGGGCATAATGCCGTCGAGTGTATCTTTCTGATCAACGATGTTCATAATACGGGACACCTGTGAGGAAAAATTAGTGCTCCACTCTTCTGTAAACTTGTGCATTAACAAAAGTTCACGGTT
This sequence comes from Chitinophaga sp. SYP-B3965, assembly GCF_009647655.1. Lineage (GTDB taxonomy): Bacteria > Bacteroidota > Bacteroidia > Chitinophagales > Chitinophagaceae > Chitinophaga. The sequence goes on from NZ_WJFD01000002.1 coordinate 599,596, forward strand.
CGTGTTGGTTTTCATAGGATTAAGGGTGTTTAGTTTGATAGTTTAGTTGTCATCGAAAAAAACGATAAAGAATTTATTAGCATAGGATTGTATTATCAAAGTTGCTGCATATCCTCCACAAATCAATACTACTTCTGTGTAGTTTTTACCCTTTCTTTTTAACAGTTTTTCATGATATGATAAAACGCTGGCCAGTAGGCACTCTCTCAGTTGCTCTAATTAAAACAGATTGTTCGTATACCCCACGTCGTGATTTGATGGGGAAGTGAATTTACACCAAAAAAATCAAATTCCAAATATGCAACTGTATAAATCGTTGAGAATAAGAGAAGGATGACAACGTTATGAAGATGTTCGGATAATTATAAATAATAATCGGAGGAAAATCAATAGGGATAAGTGATTGAAGAACAGCTGTATAACAATTTAATGAAGAAGGGGTAACCAATGTTGCAACATAGATCACCCCTTCAAAACAATTTTTTATAAACTCTTTATAACCAGTTCTTTTTTTCTAAGAACTCTGCAATTTGTACTGCGTTGGTAGCTGCGCCCTTCCTTAAATTGTCTGCAACGATCCAAAGATTTAACGTGTTATCCTGTGATTCGTCTCTGCGGATACGTCCTACAAATACTTCATCCTTATCATGCGCATCTTTAGGCATGGGGTATAAACTCTTTGCAGGATCATCTACTACTATCACACCAGGTGTGGCAGCCAATAAGTTACGTACTTCTGTGAGATCAAAATCTTTTTCAAACTGAATGTTCACGCTTTCGCTGTGGCCACCCATCACCGGGATTCGAACAGTTGTAGCCGTTACCTTCACACGTTCATCACCCATGATCTTGGTGGTTTCCTTCACCATTTTCATTTCTTCTTTGGTGTAACCATTCTCCAGGAACACATCTATCTGTGGTATTACGTTCAGATCTATCTGGTAAGGATAGGCCATCGGGCCTTCAATACCTTTGCGTTCATTCATTAACTGATCTACTGCTTTTACGCCGGTGCCTGTAACTGATTGGTAAGTAGATACCACTACGCGTTGAATACCATACTTCTTATGTAAAGGATCCAATACTAACACCATTTGAATGGTAGAGCAATTTGGATTGGCAATGATCTTATCTTCCTGTGTTAAGGCATGTGCATTTACTTCTGGGACTACCAGTTTCTTGGTTGGGTCCATCCGCCAGGCAGAGGAGTTATCTATTACGGTGATACCTGCTGCTGCAAATTTAGGTGCCCACTCCAGGGAGGTGCTACCACCTGCGGAGAAAATGGCTACGTTCGGTTTCATGGCAATAGCCGTATCTGCGTTCACTACCTTATACGGCTTACCCTTATACATCACTTCCTTACCTACAGATTTCTCAGAAGCTACGGGTATCAATTCCGTTAAGGGGAAATTCCTTTCCGCTAATACTTGCAACATTTTAGTGCCTACCAGTCCGGTAGCACCTACTACGGCTACTTTCATTGTAATTTTAATTTTTTAAGAGAGCACAAAACTACTACAGAAAAGTTTATATTCGGTTAGTTTGTTGACTCATTAAATTCTTCTATTATGCAACCCATTGTTTGTGTACTGCTGCTGGCAGTGCTTTCTACGTATGATCCCATTCCCGCACGTTATGATGTGCTAATCCATGAAATACTTGCGGATCCTTCTCCCACGGCTGGTTTGCCGGAATTTGAATTCATTGAGCTGAAGAATGTTTCTGCTTTTCCTGTGAACTTAAGCGGTTGGGTATTAAAGGATAGCAGTACATCTGTTACCCTGCCTGCGTTTATTTTGCAGCCGGATAGTTTGGTGGTGATCTGTTCCCGTTCTGCGCTTTCTTCTTTTCCTAAAGCTCTTGCTACCAGCAGTGCTTTATCCCTTGGCAATGAAGGGGAACGGTTATCGCTGTATGATAAAAGCGGGCGGTTGATCCATTCCGTGGAATATAGTAAAGACTGGTATAACGGAAGTATTAAAGGAAATGGAGGATGGAGCCTTGAAATGATAGATACGCAATGGCCTTGTGCGGGGTCTGAGAATTGGAAAGCATCTGTTGCTTCTAATGGTGGTACGCCAGGAGTTAGTAATTCTGTGGCAGGGAATATTCCGGAACCGCCGTTGCCGGAATTATTACGGGTGTCTGTTACGGACAGCTTTCATCTGCAGTTACATTTTTCCGGGATTGTAGATAGTATTTCTGCGGTGGGGGCTTTGGCTTATATGGGGACTGTGACGGTTCATTTTAATATGGTAGCTGTTCAATTAGCTACTCCCTTGGAAAAAGGGAAGATCTATTCCCTGCAAACTGATCGCATTACAGATTGCAGCAACCGCCAGATCTCTCAACCGGCGCCGGTTTCGTATGCGCTTCCGGAAAAGGCAGATAGTTTCGACTTAGTTATTAATGAGGTATTATTTGATCCACCTGCCGGAGCAGCTGATTTTGCGGAGATCTATAACCGGAGTCATAAGGCCATTGACCTGCAGGATATTTATTTCGCTTCTCTTAATAATGATGGTTCTATTAAACAGTCCGTTCCGCTTGTGAAAGGGCCATTCTTATTGTTGCCGGGTGCCTGGCTGGCTTTTTCAACTGATCTGCCGGCTTTGTGCCGTTCTTATTCCTGCAAAGGGGTTTTACAGGAGATAGGTAGCTTGCCGACGTTGCCGGATGAAGAGGGTAATCTTTTGTTAGTTGGAGCGGATGGCCGGATAATTGATGCCTTATATTATAAACGTGCCTGGCATTTGAGCATTTTACCTGCTACGATGGGTATTTCACTGGAAAGGGTGCAGGCGGATGGGCATACGCAGGATCCGGGAAACTGGCATTCCGCTGCAGCCACAGCTGGTTTTGCTACACCGGGGTATGCAAATTCCCAGCAAATGCTTACGGGTAGCGGGCTTGAAGGGTTTCGCCTGACATCGGAAGTGTTCAGTCCAAATAATGACGGGCAGCAGGATGTGGCGCAATTGCAGTGGAATCTTATTGTTCCTGGTTACATTGCACAGATCACGGTGTTTGATGCGGAAGGGCGTCCAGTTCGCCATCTGGCTAATAATCAGCTGTTGGGGAGTAAAGGAAATATTAATTGGGACGGACTTTCGGATGCCGGACAGGCGGTAAGGCCGGGAATCTATGTTATCTTTATACGGATTTTTAACATGCAAGGAAGGATAAATACCCTGAAACTCCCGCTGGTATTGGCCGGAACCTCATAATTTGGGGTATTTTCAGGAGATTAAGAGATATCTATTGCTAATTTTTTATATTTGCCGTTCTTAAAAATGAATTCATGCAGTACAGAGAAATTGTTGCAGTAACCGGTTTAGGCGGTTTATTTCAATTGCTGGCCAGCAAACAGGATGGCGCTATTGTTAGATCGCTGGAAGACAAGAGCACCCGCTTCGTTTCTTCCCGGGTACATAATTTTACCCCATTGGAGAGCATTGAAGTATTCACTACTGGCGATAACGTAAACCTGGCGGCTGTTTTCCAGGCTATGCTTGATAAGGAAGCTCAATTCCCGCTTGCAGATGCCAAAGCTGATAACCAGACCGTAAAGGCTTATTTTAAAAACGTATTCCCCGAGTTTGATGAGGAACGTGTTTATGTAAGTGATATGAAGAAGATGGTGAAATGGTATGCCATCCTCAAAACGAATGATCTGCTGAAGTTTGAAGAGGAAACTGAAGAAGGTGCGGAAGAAGAGGCTCCAGCTTCTGTAGAAGAGACTAAGCCAAAGGCTAAAGCTAAGAAGGAAGCAGCTGAAGAGGCTCCGGCTTCAGAAGAAGAGAAAGCGGCTCCTAAGAAGAAAGCGCCTGCTAAAAAAGCAGCTGCTGATGCTGAAGGAGAAGAGAAAAAGCCAAAGGCTCCGGCTAAGAAGAAGAAAACGGAAGAGTAGTTCTTTCTTTTTGTTATAAGGGAGCTGCCGCGAGGCAATTCCTTTTATAAAGGAGAATTGATTCCCGTCAAAATAAAAAAATTCCAAATCCCCTATAGGATTTGGAATTTTTTTTGTGGGGATGTGTTTTTAGCTATTTTTAATGAATAACAGAAAGAATCATGCAAACTGCTCATATTTCCGCACCGCCCAGGCATTTTTTACCAGCCGATTTTACGGTTACCACATGGGACGCATTACAACCTTATTTTGAAGCACTGCAAAACAGGCCACTGCTAAACGTTTCCGAACTGGAACAATGGCTGGCAGATATCAGTGAAGTAGAAGCGGTGATCAGCGAAGACGCTTGCTGGCGCCAGATCCGGATGACCCGCGACACGGCCAACAAAGAATACGAAGAAGCATTCACTTACTTCTGCATGGAAATACAGCCTAAACTGCAACCTTATGCAGATGCGCTGAACCGCAAACTCCTGGCCTGTGAGTTCAAAGACCAGCTGGATCAACAGTTGTATTTCACTTATCTCCGCAATGTGCAGAAACAGGTGAAACTGTTCCAGGAAAAGAATGTGCCCATACAGGCAGAACTTAGTGTGATGGCCCAACAATATGGTGTGATCTCCGGTTCCATGACGGTAGAAGTAAATGGACAGGAATACACTTTACAACAGGCCGCAAAATTCCTGGAGAATCCTGACCGTGCTTTAAGAGAAGAAGTATTTACCAAAACGGCCGCCCGCCGTTTGAAAGATAAAGATCAGCTGGATCAATTGTATTCCACGCTGGTAGGCAAACGCCACGAAATAGCCCTGAATGCCGGTTTCGCCAATTACCGGGATTACAAGTTCGAAGAGCTGGGCCGTTTTGAATATACCAAGGAAGATTGCTTCCAGTTCCATGCGGCAGTGAAAGAACATATCCTTCCGCTGGTGAAACAATCCCTGGAAAGACAAAAAGCCAAACTGGGCCTGGATGTATTGAAACCATGGGATAGCGATGCAGAGCCACATGGCACCAAACCTTTGGAGCCGTTTAAAAGCGGAGAGGAAATGGTGAACAAGTCCATCGAATGTTTTACACAGCTGCGCCCTTTCTTTGGAGAATGTTTGCAGGTGATGAAAGAGATGGGCCGCCTTGACCTGGATAGCCGGAAGAATAAAGCCCCCGGCGGGTATAACTGTCCGCTGGCAGAAACCGGTGTTCCCTTTATTTTCATGAATGCTGCAGGACAAATGAAAGACCTCACTACGATGGTACATGAAGGTGGTCACGCTATTCATTCTTTCCTGAGCCATCATCTTTCTCTCAGTGCCTTCAAGGAGTATCCAATGGAGATTGCGGAAGTAGCCAGCATGAGCATGGAATTATTCAGCATGGACCATTGGGATATTTTCTTTGATAACCCGGAAGAATTACGCCGTGCTAAATTGCAGCAGCTGGAACGTTCTATCACCATTTTCCCATGGATAGCGATCATTGATAAATTCCAGCACTGGATCTATGAACATCCGCAACATACAGTGGCAGAACGTACCGCGGAATGGGTGAAGATCATGGATGAATTCTCTCCCGGCAATATCGACTGGAGCGGCCATGAGGCATATCGTTCCAATAACTGGCAGCGTCAGCTGCATTTGTTTGAAGTGCCTTTCTATTATATTGAATATGGCATTGCACAATTAGGAGCGATTGCTATGTGGAAACAGTATAAGGAAAATCCAAAGCAGGCGCTGGACAATTATGAGAAAGCACTGAGCCTTGGTTATACAAAAACGTTGAGAGAATTATATACAGCTGCGGGGATCAGGTTTGATTTCTCTCCGGCTTACGTGAAAGAGCTGGCGGGTTTTGTGCAGCAGGAGATTGATAAGATCGTTTAAATTTACTTTATGCGGAGATGCACTAATTGCATCTCCGTTTTTTTATGAAAGCTATATCCCTTTCCCTATTAACCTTCCTGATCAGTCTTTCTTCCTTTGCGCAGAAAGACACTGCTCTTGCCAGGGCACTGGATAGTATTTATATCAGTGATCAAAGCCTACGGAAAATTTATGGCAGGCAGCCTGCTATGGATTCCTTTGCCAGTGCAAATGATGTTCCCAAAGGCATGGTATATCCCGCATTAGATGCAGAGATAGCCACCATCGATTCCCGCAATATGCGATTTATCAGATCAGTGATCAAAAAGCAGGGTTATCCGGGGAAGAGCCTGGTAGGTGAAAGAGCGAGCACAGTAGCGGTAAGTGTTATGCTGCATTCAAACAAGGTGAAAGCATACCTGCCGTTGTTAAAGGCAGCTGCCGAAAGCGGTGAACTTGCATTCAGATCTTATGCGGTGGCCCTGGACTATTACCTGATGCACAAAGGAGAGGAACAGGTTTATGGCACTCAGTTTGGCTGGGTGAAATTTAAGAAAGGAGGAGGAGGAACTATCATCTGGCCTGTTAAAGATCCGGAAGGTGTGAATGAGCGCAGGGGAAAAGCCGGATTCACCAGTACCGTGGAACAAAGTGCCACCCAAATGTCGATTGATTATAAGGTGTATCAATTATCTGACCTGGAGAAACAGGCGAAAGTGAAAAAGCCTATTTACACTCCTTACATACGCCGCTAACTACTACTTCCACATTATGCAATGCATAACCCTTCGGCAGTGAGATAACAGGCACATCTGTTTCTTCGAGGCATTGTGTACTGCCGCATTCTTCGCAACGGAAATGTACGTGGTGATCATGGTGTTCATGTTCTTTACATTCCGATCTGCAGATGGCATATCGTACGGAGGTATCTGTGGTGGGGATCTTGTGTACGATCCCTTTGTCCAGGAAGGTTTGCAGTGTACGGTAAATGGTTACCCTGTCGAACGACTTGCCGCTCAATTTTTCAAAATCCGCATGTTCGAGTGCACCATTACTTTTCAAAAAGAGCTCCAGGATCTTTACACGCGTATCCGTAATACTCAGGTTACTGGAGCGCAACAACTGCACGATGAGTTCTTTATTTTTAGCAGACATGTGATATCAATTTATTCATGCATCAGCTGATCTATTTCCTTGATCAGCTTGTCAATATCTTTATCTTTTGTTCCTTCATATAAACCCCTGATCTGGCCATCACCATCTACCAGTGCAAACCACTGGGTGTGAATGAAATCATCTTCACCGGTGTAATGACCATCGTCAACGAGGTAACTTTCGCGGGCCAGTTTGTACAGGTGCCTTTTATCCCCTGTTAAAAAGAGCCAGTTCTTTACATCTGCACCATGTTTAGCAGCGTATGCTTTTAACACGGGAATGGAATCGTATTCAGGATCTGAGGTATGGGAGAGGATGAGGAAATTTGGATTCTCCTTATACTTTGCATACACTTTCTCCATGTTCTTATTCATCACCGGGCAGATATTCGTACAGGTAGTGAAGAAATATTCTGCCACGTAGATCTTTCCTTTTACGTTGTCCTGCGTGATGGTCTTTCCATCCTGGTTGGTCAGTTTGAAACCCTGTACGGTGTGGCCAGGTGTTCCCAATACCGGCAACTTTTCCTTTCCGAAAAATTCACCGGTGCCTTCTTTGATCATCAGTCCGGCAAAACCCATGAAACCAACGCTCAGCAACACAAAAAAGGAGATATAAAAGATCGCTTTCTTAGACATATCAATTCCGTCTTAAATCTAATATACAAAGGTAGCACAGTTTGAGCAGATCACCATTTACTTGGTTACGAGTACGGCGTCGTCCAGGTTATAATATAATTCGTAAATGTTTTTCTCGTTGAGCCTTAGTCTGCCCTGGAAGCGAACGTAGTCATCTGTTTCAAAAGCTGGTTTGCCGGATTTGAACTTGAGGGTCATGATCGTTTCCGGGCCTGCGCCTCCGCAAAAGAAGCAGGAGCTGTTGGGATTGGCGGATAACACGAACATTCCACCTTTGGCATCTACGGGTACCACGTAACCGCTGATGCTGATGGTTTTTCCGTGCAGGGCTTTAATGGTGCGGGAAAAAGAAGGGTACAACATGGGCATTTGCATCTTTTCATCCCATTTACGGTCGAAGATCACGTCTGAAAGTTGTTTCCAGGTGATCTTCTGCACTGCGGTATCGTCCGGATAGTACACTGTGGACATGGGGAGGCTTGATCCTTGCGAGAAGTTTAAAATGAAATTTCCATGTTTGCAGTACCGCGAGACGTTGGAGCAGGACACCATCAGGAAAGCCATCGCTGCCACTAATAATCGTTCTATTTTAAGCATTTGCCAATGTTTTAGAAATGTTCAGCCGGAAAGCCCGGATAGCAGGAAAAAGTGCGGCCAGTAAACAGGCTGCGAGAATCGCTGCAGCCGTGATCAGATCTGCCGGCGTGATCTTCCATGCACCTGAGAAATTTAAATGATAATGTGAAAAGACCTCCTGTTGCAGGAACCATCCGCTTAACCTGCTGAGTAAAAAGCCGCCGAGGATACCAGCTATGCCTAAAATACCAGCTTCGGCCAATACTAAGCTTAATAGTTTTCCTCTTCCCCAACCCATACTTCTCAGCAGCGCGAGTTCATATCTTCTTTCATGGGTCCCCTGCACCAGCATTACAAAGATACTACAGGTTGCAAGGCCTGCCAATAACCATCCGAGGATCCGCAGCACTGCGGTGCCTGAGCCCATCAGGGATTGCAACCGGTTAATTTCTATAGCGGGAACAGCGGCTTGCATGTTGGTGTTTTCGTTCACCATGCGGGGCATTTGCAACTGGGCCAGAGGGCTTTTGAATTTGATGAGTACGGAAGTGATCTGGCGTTCATTTGTTTCGTGGATCGTCCATACGCTTTGTAATGAAGTAAGGATCAGTTGATCAACCGAAAGTCCGGTTGGCGGAAGGACGCCCGTAACCACATAATTATGTTCTTCATGTACATGCCCCTTTTCTCCCAGGCCATGTGTTCCGGCAAATTTACTGCCCACTTTCAACTGGCTGCGTTTGGCCACTGTGGCACCTATCACTACTTCCATATCTTGTGAGAATACTTTGCCGGTAGCTGGTTGCAGATTGTATTTTTTAAGATAAGCATCCGTTGTTCCGATGATGCGGTAACCCATGTAAGCATCTCCCAGTGAAATAGGAATGGCGGATTCAACAAGCGGATGCTGCATAAAACGTTGTGCTTCTTCCAGGGAAATATTTCCCGTAGGGGCGTCAATGTTATATACGCTGGATAAGATCAGTTGCAAGGGGCTGCCTTTTGCACCCAGCACCATATCCACTCCGTCGATCTGTTTCTCTAATTGTTCCTGCGCCTGGCGGCTCAATGTGATGAGCAGCAACAATACCGCAGTGCTGCAAGCCAGTAATAACCAGCAAAGCACTGCGTACAGCGGTTTATGTAAAAGATTTTTAAAAGCAATGCGCAGGATCATGACAGCGTAATATGATGAGCGAAAAGTTGTTTCAACCGGTTATCATGTGTAACAATGAGCAGTGCTGCTCTTTGTTCCGCAGCCTGTGCTGCCAGTAACTTGGCGACGGCTATGCAATTCTCATCGTCCAGACTGGCGGTGGGTTCATCTGCGAGTAATAATTGCGGGGATTGCAAAAGCGCGCGTGTGATGGAAGCACGTTGCTGTTCTCCCTGGCTCAGTTGGGCTGGTTTTTTATGCAGCAGCTGTTGGATACCCAGTTTTTCGGAAATCTCCTGTAGCCTTGTATTCTTAGATACCAGCAAAAGATTCTCTCTTACAGACAATGACGCAATGAAGTGAGACTGCTGATAAATGATGCCAATGTGTTTCCCCCGAAAAGCATCCATGGCTGCGGGCTTCATTGACTGAATGGCTGTACCTGCCACATGAATTTCTCCAATGGCGGGTTTCAGCAAACCCGCCAGGAGGTGCAGCAGGGTGGTTTTCCCTACCCCTGAGCCTCCTGTGATCAATAACACATCGCCTGCTGCACATTCCATGTCTGGAAACAACAACGCATGACCGTTTGGATGGGCATAGACAAGATTTCTGGTGTATAGCATAGTTCTTTTCTTTAAAAGCAACACAGTTGCATTCAGCCACTTACGAGTGGCGAAGATACCCATCCCATCTGATATTTTATTAGAAAGTTACAATTAAGTGCAACAAAGTTGCAAAAGTATCTTAGTTTTGTTCTCCATTAAAAAATCATCCACCATGCGTATGTCTCTTTTTTCCAAATGGAACCTGGATGCACTGGGTATTGGCGCTTCTCTTGTTTGCGCAGTACACTGTGTTTTGTTACCCCTGGTGATCACAGGTTTGCCTTTGCTGGGATTGGAAATGCTGGAAAATGAAAAGCTGGAGTATGCGCTGCTGGGCTTTTCTTTCCTTGTTGGGTATGCTGCTTTGTTCAGGGGCTACCGGAAACATCACCGTCATGCCAGGCCGCTGGTACTTTTTTCTTTGGGTTATGTGGCTTTGCTGGCAGGGCATTTCCTGACGGCGGAAAGCTGGGAACCCTTTGTGATCACGTTAGGAGCAGGACTGATCGTCTGGGCGCATTTGCTGAATCTGAGGGGATGTAAGCGGTGTAAATGACTCTTATATTTAGACTAGACTAAAAATAAGTTTAGACGAATATGGTTTTAAATTTTAAATTTGCCATATGACCTACAAATTTATCCTAACTATATTACTGTTTCAAGCAACTGAATTATTCGCACAGGGTCGTTTAAAGGGAACTATTACATCAGAAGACAAACCGGTACCATTTGCCAGCATCGGTTTTAAGGACTTAAAGAAAGGAGGCGTTACCAACGAAGCCGGAGAATTTGATCTGAGCGGGCTTACACCCGGAAGGCATATTTTACAGGTAAGTGCTGTGGGATATGTTACTTATGTGCAGCCGGTTCAGATCAAAACTTCCGGCATCACGGAGACTACAATCCGGTTAATGCCTACTTCTTCCAACCTCAATGAAGTAGTGGTCAGTGGTACCTTAAGAGCGGTTTCCAAAATGGAAAGCCCTGTGCCGGTAGAAGTTTATTCCCCCGTATTCTTCAAAAGAAACCCCACCCCCAGTATTTTTGATGCATTGCAAAATGTAAATGGCGTGCGCCCACAATTGAATTGTAATGTGTGCAATACAGGAGACATTCACATCAATGGTCTGGAAGGACCTTATACAATGGTGATGATAGACGGGATGCCTATTGTGAGTGCACTTTCTACAGTATATGGTTTATCGGGCATTCCAAACAGCCTGGTGGAAAGAGTGGAGATCGTGAAAGGACCGGCTTCTACTTTATATGGTTCTGAAGCAGTAGCGGGGCTTATTAATATCATCACCAAATCTCCTGTTACTGCACCTAAATTTACAGCAGATGTAATGGCTACCGGCTGGCAGGAATATAGTGTGGACCTTGGTTTGCGCATCAATGCCGGTAAAAATGCACAAGCCTTGTTAGGCGTGAATTATTATAACTATCAACATCCTATTGATAAAAACGATGATGGTTTCACGGATGTTACTTTACAACACCGCATCTCTCTGTTTAATAAATGGAACTTCTCGCGTAAGCATAACAGGGTAGCTACTATTGCAGCGCGTTATTTTTATGAAGACAGGTGGGGAGGAGAAACCCGCTGGAATAAACATTGGAGAGGAACGGACAGTGTGTATGGCGAAAGTATTTTTACGAGTCGCGCTGAAGTGATAGGCCAATACCAGTTGCCAACGAAAGAGCATGTGATGTTCCAGACATCTTTTAATTACCACAATCAGAATTCGGTATACGGTAAAACGGTGTTCCTCGCGCAGCAAACTATTTCTTTTGCACAGCTTACCTGGGATAAGGAAGTGGGGAAACATAGTCTCTTAGCGGGTTTACCGGTGCGCTATACTTTTTATGATGATAATACGGTAGTGACTACCATAAAAGAAGGGGCTGTTATAAAGAACAAACCGGAGCGTACTTTTCTGCCAGGTCTATTCTTACAGGATGAGTTGAGATTTAACAGCAGCCACACTTTACTGATGGGCATGCGTTATGATCACAACTCTATTCACGGTAACATTTTCACACCACGCCTCGCTTATAAATGGACGCCCAACTATCGCAATGTATTGAGATTGAATGCAGGAACGGGTTACAGGGTAGTGTCTATTTTCACAGAAGATCATGCGGCATTAACAGGGGCCAGGGAAGTAGTGATTGCATCTGCACTGAAACCGGAAAAGAGTTTGAACGTTAACCTGAACTATACTAAGAAGATCCCGTTGAATAATGCTTTCCTGAGTTTGGATGCTACCGCATTCTATACTTACTTTTCCAATAAGATATTGCCGGATTACAGCAAACCGGATACCATCCTTTATGATAACCTGAAAGGGCATGCCATCTCCAAAGGATTCAGTCTGAATGCAGACCTGATGTTTAACTTTCCTTTGAAACTGATTGCCGGTGTTACGTTTGTAGATGTATATGAGAAGAACGGCAGCCAAAAGGTGCGGCCTAAACTGACGGAGAAATTCTCCGGCACCTGGTCTGCTTCCTATACATTCCGGCATTCCGGTATCAGTATAGATTACACGGGTAACATTTACGGGCCGATGCTCTTGCCTTTACAAAGTGTATATGATCCGCGTGCTTCTTCCTCTCCTTACTGGAGCATTCAGAATATTCAGATGACCAAGAAATTTAAGAAAGGCTGGGAGGTTTATGGCGGGGTGAAGAACCTGCTGAACTATACGCCACCTAAGAATTCCATTGCACGGTCGCATGACCCGTTTGATAAGAAGGTGGTATATAATCCGGATGGTTCTGTGATGCCTACAGCGGAGAATCCGGACAGGCTTACTTTTGACCCCAGTTATGTGTTTGCACCCAACCAGGGGATCCGCGGATTCTTAGGTGTGCGGTTTACGAAACTATAAACTGAATCCTACTTTGATACCAAGATGAATGCTGGGTAATACATTGATCAGTTCGGTCTGGTCTGCATTAACTGAAGGGCCGGACTGTGTATAGTTGGTGTAGTTATATACTTTGCTGCGGATGCCCACCCCCAGGTAAGGATCGAGGATGAATTTATCCCGCTTTACCTGGCGGCCCAGGAGTAACTGGATGCCATACACATTTTTATCACCTTCATTCTTATAGATCGTACCATTTAACGTCTGGTCTTCATTAGGGTAGAAAACTTTTTTGTAGAATAACACTGGTTCAAAATAAGTACCCCGGGCTGTATTCTCAGATGTCTGGCGGAAGAGGTACCATTTCATGCCGGCACGGAATCCTAATCCACGGCCTTCCACAAATTGTTCCGTACTGATGCCGGGTTTTCTTTGGCCCACATCTACCCGTTTCGTAAAAACATAATCAGGATAATCTGTGTAGATACCGGATACACCCAATTCCAGGCTGATCTTTTCTGTAAGGTCCTGTTCCAGGTAGATGTCCAATGAACTGATGATCGTTGATGGATTTACTTTCAGGTACGTACGTTTACGGAATTTCTTTTCGGGTTCCTGGGCGTTGCTGGATAAACTGATAAAGGAGAACAGCAGAACAAAGGGTAATATTCTTTTCATAACAACTATAAGTTGAAGTAGAAACAGATGGATAGATTTAGCCGTTATCTACGGTAATTATTGTGTCAATAATCGTTCCACAATTAGGGGGAACCACTGGTGTTCCAATGCCTGCACTTTGCGCGCCAGGCTTTCCGGGGTATCCTCCACCGTGACTGTACATCTTTCCTGGAGGATCACACCACCATCATCATATTTTTCATTCACATAGTGGATGGTGATACCACTTTCTTTTTCTCCGGCGGCCAATACTGCTTCATGCACAAAATGCCCGTACATCCCTTTTCCTCCAAATTTGGGTAAAAGGGCGGGGTGTATATTAATGATACGATTTGGATAAGCAGCTACTAAGTTAGCGGGTACCTTCCATAAAAAACCGGCCAATACCACGAGGTCTGTCTCGGCCTCTTGAAGTAACTTAATGTAAGTGTCTCCCCGGAAGAATTGCTCTTTATCTATTAATACAGCAGGGATCTGTTCCTTTTCCGCTATCTTAAAGATACCGGCTTCTGCCTTGTTAGATAGTATGAGCGTGACTTTAGCCAGGCTGGAACCCCTGAAATGGTCAATGATCTTTTGTGCATTACTGCCTGCTCCTGATGCGAATAGGACGATATTTTTCAAGCCCGGTTGTTTAATAAGCTGCAAAAATAGGCAGATAAGACTTTATGAATCAGGTCTTTTTTATTAAATTTAGGAAGTGTGGGCTCCAAATGGTTGCAAGTTGATGATTATCATTTGCTGAGAATGACTAAAATCAGGTAATCACAACATTTATTATTCTAACTTGTTTAAGGGTTAATAGTTACATTATCACTGTTTCATTTTCAACCGGCATTTTCCCCAATGCAAAAATAGTATCATAGTTATCGCACGGACCTCTTCATTTTGGAAATATGATTTTTATCAGGAATTTATAACGTGATTGGAGGGGGAGGTTGGTAACATAGTACTACAATCAGCTACTGCAAAGCATTTTCGCGGGCGAAGGCCTCGCGAATAATATATAAAAAGTGTTTTCAAAACAAGGACAACTTTTTTTTAATTGTTGGTAAATTGTCAACATTCTGTCTTATTTTTGCGAGCACTTTTAAAGAAACCTTAGGTCAAATCTAAATAAATAGGCTGTGTATCGTGTTTCCATTCGTTTGCGTAAGCAATTTGTGAGTGTTCTTATCCTATGCGCGGGACTTGTTAGTTCATTTTCCGCAGCTGGGGCAGCAGATCCTGGTGCAGGTAAGACGCTATTTCAGCAGAACTGTGCTTCTTGTCACAACGTTCACAAGAAGATTACAGGACCTGCATTGGCTGGTGTTGAAGACAGGTGGGCTGATAAGAAACTGCTTCATAGCTGGATCCGCAACTCTGCGGCTGTTCTGGCTTCAGGAGATCCTTATGCCAATAAACTCTTCAATGAGTACAACAAGGTAGCCATGAGGGCTTTCCCTGCATTGAAGGATGAGGATATTGATAACATCCTGGCCTATATCAATTCGGCCCCTGATCCCGCTGCTGCTAAAGCTTCAGCACCTGCTGCCGGTGGAGAAACTTCTAAAGAAGAAGGCGGTAACAGTCTCCTCTTTGGTATCATCACCCTGATCCTTGCGATCGTAGCGGTGATCCTGATGCAGATCAACAGTAACTTGAACAAACTGGCTTCCGAGAAAGAAGGACATGAGAACGCTGAGCCGGTTCCTTTCTATAAGAACAAAGCATACATCGCACTTTGCATTGTACTGCTGTTCGTGGTTGGCGGTTATTTCACTATCCAGGGCGCTATCGGCCTGGGACGCCAGCAGGATTACATGCCTGAGCAACCCATCTTCTACTCCCACAAAGTACACGCAGGCATCAACCAGATCAACTGTTTGTATTGCCACTCTTCCGCAGAAAAGAGCAAACATGCAATGATCCCTTCAGAGAATGTTTGTATGAACTGTCACAAGGCCATCAATGAGTATACTGGTCCGGACCTGTTCACTGCTGAAGGCAAAAAAGTAAACGGTACTGCAGAGATCCAGAAATTATACGATCACGTTGGCTGGGATCCTAAAGCAAGCAAATACACTAAACCAGGCCAGCCGATTGAATGGACCAAGATCCACAACCTGCCTGACCACGTATACTTCAACCACTCTCAACACGTAAAAGCCGGTCAGGTACAATGCCAGACCTGCCACGGCGAAATTCAGAACATGGATGAAGTACATCAGTTTGCCGACCTCTCTATGGGATGGTGCGTAAACTGTCACCGTACTACTAAAGTGCAGTTCGTGGAAAACAACTACTACAGCATCTTCGAAAAATTACACCAGGATATCAAAGACAAGAAGATTGACGGTGTAACAGTAGATATGGTGGGTGGTACTGAATGTCAAAAATGCCACTACTAATAATATAATAAGGAAGCAAACGGACTATGTCTGATACATTAGACGACATAACTCAACTTTTTTAAATCGTAACTCGATATAATCACATGGAGCAAAAAAAGTATTGGAAAGGCTTGGAGGAGTTGCACAATACAGCTGGGCATCAGGAAACTGTGAAGAACGAATTCAGGGAAGACCTGCCGTTTGAAGAGAGTGAGAGCATGCTGAACGCTACTACCCCCCGCCGGGATTTCTTGAAATACCTCGGGTTTACCACTGCGGCTGCAACTATTGCAGCCAGTTGTGATATCCCTGTGAAGAAGGCCATCCCTTACGTGAATAAACCGCAGGATATTACGCCCGGTGTACCCAACTATTATGCTTCTGCCTATACTACTGATGGAGAATATGTTCCCCTGGTGGTTAAGACCCGCGAAGGCCGTCCGATCAAAATAGAAGGAAACGAAATGTCGTCAGTAACAGGGGGAGCTTCCACTGCCAGAGTGCAGGGAGCTGTACTGGCACTGTATGATGTTGCCCGTCTCCGTTATCCCGGTATCAATAAAGGACCTAAGGTTGAAGATCTGGCAAAGAGGATAGCAGAAACCCCGCATGCTGAGCTGGACAAACAGATCAGCGCAGCGATTGCCGGTAAACCTGTTGTTTTGTTGTCTACCACTATCATCAGCCCTACTACTAAAAAACTGATCGGTGAGTTCCTGGCTAAATACCCCGGCTCCCGTCACGTTACATACGATGCAGTTTCTTACTCCGGTGTTTTGCAAGCGAATGAAGCTTCTTACGGAAAGAGAACACTGCCATCTTATCATTTTGAAAACGCAAAAGTGATCGTAAGCCTGAATGCCGATTTCCTCGGTACCTGGCTGAATCCTTCTGAATACTCCCGTCAGTACGGTACTACCCGTAAGATCAATGCAAAGAATCCGGAAATGAGCAAACATTTCCATTTCGAAAGCATGATGAGCCTTACCGGTGCCAACGCAGACGAAAGATTCACTCACCGTCCTTCTGAAACAGGCGCCGTAGCATTAAACCTGCTGGCTGCTCTGGACAGATCGGTGACTGCTCCGGCTCTGGCTGATGCTAAACTGAAAGAAGGTATCGCTAAAGCGGCTAAAGCTATTCAGGCGAATCCTGGTAAAACCCTCGTGGTATCAGGTTCCAATGATGTGAATGTACAGATCATTGTAAATGCTATCAATAACCTCGCAGGATCTAACGGCGCTACCATCGACTGGGCAGTGACCAGCAACTACCGCCAGGGTATTGACAGTGAGTTCACGCAATTGGTGAATGATATGAACGCTGGTAGCGTAGGCGCATTGCTGATCTACGGTGCTAACCCTGTTTACAACTATTTTGATGCAAAGAAATTTGCAGATGGACTGAGCAAGGTACCGGTATCTGTTTCCTTCAACGAACGTTACGACGAAACAACAGAACTCTGTAAATATATTATCCCTGATCATCACTTCCTCGAAAGCTGGGGAGATGCAGAAGGCCGCACTGGTTACTATGGCTTTATTCAGCCAACCATTGCTCCGCTGTTCAAAACCCGCGCTTTCCAGTCTTCTCTCCTGAACTGGAGTGGCAACACTACTGCATGGGAAGATTATCTGAAAACAGAATGGATCAGTAAACTGGGATCACAGGAAGCATGGGATAAAACCCTGCAGGATGGTGTGATTGAACCACAAGCCGGCGCTGCTTTGGCAGGTGCTGCATTTGCTGGTGATATTGCTGGTGCTGCAGCTAAGATCAGCAGTGCTAAGAAAGGCGGTAAGCTGGAATTAGTATTGTATGAAAAAGTAGCGATCGGTAACGGCAGGGAAGCCAACAACCCATGGTTGCAGGAAATGCCCGATCCAATTACCCGTTCTACCTGGGATAACTACGCTTGTGTTTCCAATAGCCTCGCTAAAACTTTCTCTACTGAACTGGGCGATGATTACGAGATCACCGCTGATAAACAAGTATTGAAGATCAAAGCAAATGGTAAAGAAGTAGAATTGCCTTTGCTGATCGTTCCAGGTATTCACCCGGATGTTATTGCGATTGCAGTTGGTTACGGACGTGGTAAGAAAGAATACATTGGTAAAGCTGCCGGCGAAGTAGGCCAGAATGCTTATCCTTTTGTTTCTTCCAACGGACAAACTTTTGATTATTATTCCACAGAAGCAACGGCGGTTGCTGCTGGCAGAACATATCCGATCGGTCTTACTCAAACGCATAACAGCTATGAAGGCCGCCCGATCGTAAAAGAAACTACCCTCGAAGAATTCATCAGGAATCCTAAGAAGGTAAATGAAGACCGCCATGAGCTGGATAAATACGGTGCTGATTTCGCAAAGGATGGCACGCTGTATTCTTCGCACGCTTATCCTGGTATCAAATGGGGTATGTCTATCGACCTGAACACTTGTTTTGGTTGTGGCGCCTGTGTGGTAGCTTGTACTGCTGAGAATAATGTGGGTGTGGTAGGTAAAGAACAAGTGGTACTGGCACACGAAATGCACTGGCTGCGTATCGACCGTTACTTCGCTGGTGATGAAAACAACCCGGAAGTAGTGTTTCAACCGATGCTTTGCCAACACTGTGATAACGCTCCATGTGAGAACGTTTGTCCGGTAGCTGCTACCAACCACAGTTCTGAAGGTCTTAACCAAATGGCTTACAATCGTTGCATCGGCACCCGTTACTGCGCTAACAACTGTCCATATAAAGTTCGTCGCTTCAACTGGAGAGACTGGAACGGTGCGGACAGCATTGAAGGCAACCTGCACGATACCGGCGATATGAATGACGCACTCACCCGTATGGTATTGAATCCGGATGTAGTTGTTCGTAGCCGTGGTACAATGGAAAAATGTTCTTTCTGCGTTCAACGTTTACAAGACGCGAAGCTGACTGCAAAGAAAGCCGGCCGTCCGATGAAAGATGGAGAAGCGCGTACAGCTTGTCAACAAGCTTGTGCTGCTGATGCTATCGTATTCGGTAACATTAACGACAAAGAAAGCCGTATTTATAAGGTTCGTAATGAAGAGCAAGCAGATCGTCTGTACTATGTTTTGGAAGAAACACACGTACTGCCTTCCATCAACTATCTCGCTAAGGTCCGTAACAAGGATGCTGCGCCGGTAGCTGCTGGAGAACATGAGGCACACAAAGATGAAAAAGCTCATCACTAGAATGCGGAAGTTCCGGTAAAGGAACAGAAGCGAAAGATTGAATTGGTAAAAGAATCAGTTTTAAGTTTTGAAATAACGTAGCTCTATCTGGAAAGGTGGAGTGAGCAAAGCTCAAAATACTATGCATTTGAAGTACGAATCCACACTGAGAGAACCTTTAGTAGATGGGGTTAAGGATTATCACCAGGTAACGGAGGATATTATCGGGCCTATTGAAGCCAAGCCTGGCAAGCTGTGGTACATCGGTTTATTTATCTCCATTAGCTTGTTGTGTTTTGGGATTTTCTCTGTAACCTGGGAAGTATATTGGGGAACAGGGGTTTGGAACCTGAACAAAACTATTGGATGGGGTTGGGACATTACCAACTTCGTTTGGTGGGTTGGTATCGGTCACGCCGGTACGCTGATCTCCGCGATCCTCTTGTTGTTCCGTCAGGGATGGCGTACAGGGGTTAACCGCGCAGCAGAAGCAATGACCATCTTTGCGGTAATGTGTGCGGGACAATTCCCGATCTGGCACATGGGTCGTGTTTGGATGGCGTTCTTTGTACTCCCTTATCCTAACACCCGTGGTCCTTTATGGGTGAACTTTAACTCACCACTGTTGTGGGACGTGTTTGCGATCTCCACGTACTTCACTGTTTCCCTGTTGTTCTGGTACTCTGGTTTGCTGCCGGATTTTGCAACTGTACGGGACAGAGCTAAAACAAAACTTCGTAAGTATTTATATGGTATTGCTTCTTTTGGCTGGACGGGTTCCACCAAACACTGGCAACGCCACGAGTCATTATCACTGGTGTTAGCCGGTTTGAGTACGCCACTGGTACTTTCCGTACACACCATTGTATCCTTTGACTTTGCTACCTCTGTAATTCCGGGATGGCACACTACCATCTTCCCACCCTACTTCGTTGCGGGTGCGATCTTCTCCGGATTTGCGATGGTACAAACACTGCTGATCATCACCCGTAAGATCTTAGGCCTGGAAGAATACATTACAATTGGTCACGTTGAGGCGATGAACAAAGTAATTGTACTGACTGGTTCTATCGTGGGTGTGGCTTACCTCACTGAGTTATTCATGGCCTGGTATTCAGGCAGCCGGTATGAGTTTGATACTTTCTACAAATTCCGCGCCGCTGGTCCCCTGGGCTGGAGCTACTGGATCATGATGACCTGTAACGTATTGTCTCCGCAGGTGTTCTGGTTCAAGAAAATGAGAAGGAACATCATGGTTACCTTTATCATGTCTATCATTGTGAACATCGGTATGTGGTTTGAACGTTTTGTGATCATCTGTACTTCACTGTACCGTGACTACATTCCGTCCAGCTGGGGTTACTATCGTCCGTCCTGGCCTGAGGTTGGTTTCTACCTTGGAACGTTTGGGCTGTTCTTCACCTGTTACTTCCTCTTTGCTAAATACTTCCCGGTTATTGCGGTTGCTGAGATCAAGCATATCCTTAAAACTTCCGGTCATAATTACAAAGAGAAGATGGTGAAATACGAAACGGAAGACAATGATAAGTTTGCGCACGATCAGGCGCATCACTAATGAACTGAATTAGATTAACGGATTATAGAATATTATCCATATGGCTGTTAAAAAATTTGTTGTAGGCAGTTTTGATGATGAGGCGGTATTGTTTCCGGCGGTAAAGAAAGTTCGCTCTGCCGGGTACAAGATTCATGATGTGTATACGCCGTTCCCCGTGCATGGTCTGGACCATGCCATGGGCCTGAGAGAAACAAGCCTGCACACTGCTGGTTTCATTTATGGTATTACCGGTACAACTACCGCTTTATCATTTATGAGCTGGGTATTCACAACAGATTGGCCGATGAACATCGGTGGTAAACCTCACTTTCCATTACCTGCATTCATACCCATCACTTTTGAGTTGACGGTATTATTTGCAGCGGTAGGTATGGTGATGACCTTCATGTATCTCTGCCAGTTAGCTCCTTTTGTAAAGAAACATGTGTTCCATCCCCGTCAGAGTGATGACCTGTTTGTAATGGTGATTGAACTCACGGAGAAAACACGTGCAGAGGAAGTGAAAGCTTACCTGGATAGTGTTGGCGCCAAAGAGATCAACGAACAGGAAGTAGAAGCCGGCTGGTGGCTGGGTCGTTTTGACAGAGAAGACAAGTTATTCAGCCAGCGCACAACGCCGGTGAACGCTTAATCAAAAAAGAAAGATCAGTTAGAAATAAATATTTTGATGAAAAGGACTTCCAACATACTGATTGTAGCTGCCTTAGCTGGTGGAGCCTTACTGGCCGCCTGTAACAAGGGAGCACATAATAGAAAGCCCGGGACAATTTATGTACCAGATATGTACGAATCCCGTGCATACGAGTTTTACAATGGTCGCCTGACCAGTTTGAAACCCGTGGATGGTACTGTGAAGAGAGGGACCCTGCTTCCTTATCACCTGAAAGCAGAGGATACGGCACAGGCAAACCTGGTAAAGAACCCGTTGGTGTTGGATGAAGCCGGCATCAAAGAAGGTAAACGCCTTTTTGATATTTACTGTGGTGTTTGCCATGGTCAGAAGCTGGATGGTAACGGTCCGTTATATAAAGACGGAACGGGTCCATATCCTGCAGCCCCTGCTGCGCTGTTAACCGGTAAAGTACTGGAATACACAGAAGGCCGTATCTTCCATGTGATCACTTTCGGTTATAACGTGATGGGTAGTTACGCCAGCCAGCTGGATATGGAACAACGCTGGAAAGTGGTAGGTTATATCAAGCAGATGCAGAATGGTGGAAAAGCTCCGGCAGCGGCACCAGCAGCAGCTCCTGCAGATTCAGCAGCAGCACCTGCGGCAACAGCAACTGCAGCAGTAGTGGCAGCGAAATAATTTGTTTTAAACGCATTTCAACTTAGTATTTTAATATACAACAGTAATGAAGGACCAATTTGTAGTACCAGCAAGATTAAAAACGACCAGCTTCGTGCTTTTGGGCATTGGCTTGCTGACTTTATTGATCGGATTATTTGTTTTCAATGATGAGCATGGAGCTACCCGCTTCTGGGCTGGCATATTGCAAAACAGCACTTACTTTTTGCTGATAGCACTGGCCAGTACTTTCTTCATTGGTGTAACCACACTGGCACATGGTGGCTGGCAGCTTGGTTTCAGGAGAGTTCCTGAAGCGATCTCTATGGCTGTTCCTGTTCTGGGTGCTATCCTGCTGGTGGTGTTAGGTTTTCTGATCTTCGGTCACAAAGGTCACATCTACCATTGGCTCACTCCGCATGGCGATGTGATCCTGGAGAATAAATCTCCTTTCCTGAATGCTTCTTTCGTTTCTATTGCTTCCGTTATCACGATCGGTTTATGGTCTGCGTTAACGATCAAGCTGCGTAAGATGTCTCTGGAAGAAGATACCTGGACGATGGATGGAGATGCAGGCAAACGCCTTCTCTGGAGGAACACAGTATGGTGTGCTGGTTTCATTGTTGTATTTGCATTGTCTGTTGGTTCTACTACACCATGGATCTGGTTAATGAGCATTGATGCGCATTGGTTCTCTACTATGTACAGCTGGTATACATTTGCCAGTACGTTTGTATCCGGTATGTCCCTGATCGCATTGTTCGTAATATATCTGAAATCAAAAGGTCATCTTACTTATGTAAGTGAAGAGCATTTACATGACCTGGGTAAATTCATGTTTGCGTTCAGCATTTTCTGGGCTTACCTCTGGTTCTCTCAGTACATGCTGATCTGGTATGCGAACATGCCCGAAGAAACGATCTACTTCCAGCCGCGTGTTTGGGGTCCGTTCAGGCCTATTTTCTTCCTGAACCTGATCATCAACTTCGTTGCGCCGCTGTTAATATTAATGAAACGTGATCCGAAGCGTAACAATACTATGGTTGCTTTTATGGCAGGTGTGATCATCTTTGGTCACTGGCTGGATTTCTTCCAGATGGTAATGCCAGGCACTGTACACGAATTGAATTTCCCATGGTATGAATTGGGTCTTGGTCTTGGTTTTGTGGGTTTGATCATCTGGATCACCGGTAATCAACTGGCAAAAGCGCCACTGGCTCCAAAGAACCACCCGTACCTGAAGGAAAGTATCGTACACCACACCTGATGCGTGGCGTGGCACAAGAAGAATGAACGTATAGCATTAGATAACTTAATTATTATTCATAGCAATGTCAGGATTTTTAGCAGTTTTAGTAGTTGTTCTCATATTCGTCGTGATCTTCCAGATTGCGAAGGCTAGCGAATATGTGTCCATTCTGAAAGGTGAAAAGAAATCGCGCGAGCAATCCAACCGCATTAACGGTTTCCTGATGGTCGTATTCCTGGTATTAGGATTGATTGGGGTGTGGTGGTGTCATGATCTTTTCGAAGGCAGGATGTTGGGTAAATCCGCGTCCAAACAGGGAGAAGGTATTGACGATCTGATCAGGGTAACTTTCATCATTACCATTATCGTGTTTGTGATCACACAAATATTGCTGTTCTGGTTCGCATTTAAATACCAGGAAAAAGATGGCCGCAAGGCTTTCTACTTCCCGCATAATAATAAACTGGAGTTGATCTGGACAGTGATCCCTGCCATTGTGCTCACCGTGCTGGTGGCTTTTGGTATCCGTCACTGGTTGCGTATCACTTCAGAAGCACCAAAGGATGCGATGATCGTGGAAGTAACCGGTTCTCAGTTTGAATGGATCGTACGTTATCCGGGTAAAGACGGGCAGCTTGGCCGTAAGAACTTTAAGCTGATCGATAAAGCTATGAATCCTGTTGGTCAGGATTGGGCAGACAGTCTGAACACGGATGATGCGATTGCGGGTGAACTGCATGTGGTAGTAAATAAGAACGTGAAGCTGATCATTGGATCCCGCGACGTGGTGCATGATGTAGGTTTGTCTCACTTCCGCCTGAAAATGGACGCGGTGCCAGGTATTCCTACTACACTCTGGTTCACACCAACGATCACAACTGCTGAAATGAAGAAGCAATCAGGGAATCCTGATTTCGTATATGAACTGTCCTGCGATCAGATGTGTGGCAGCGGTCACTATTCCATGAGAGCGGTGATTGTTGTAGAAACACAGGCGGAATATGATGCGTGGCTGGCGCAACAGCCTACACAGTTTGCACAGGCACATCCGGCTCCGGCTGCGAAACCTGTTGCACCTGTTGCTCCGGCTGTGGATTCAACGAAAACAGTAGCGCTGGCGCATTAATTTGTGAAGGATCTTAGATTTTTAGAAGGAGTAAAAAATTAAAGAAATAGCCGGGGACCTGCCCCGTTTGCCGGCTGATCATAAACAGAACTTATTATGAGTAACGAAGCAACATTGCACAATCAGGATTTAATGCATCACGGTGTGGAGCATGGGCATGGTAATGGCCATGATGGCCACGACCATCATCATGAGGAAACATTCATCTCGAAGTATGTTTTCAGCATGGACCATAAGATGATTGCAAAGCAATTCCTCATTACCGGTATCATCTGGGCCATCATTGGTGCATTTTTCTCTGTATTGTTCCGTTTGCAACTGGGTTACCCTGATGCTACTTTCCCCTGGTTGGAAAGCATCCTGGGTCATTGGGCCGAAGGCGGCAGGATCACCGCAGAAGCATATTATGCGCTGGTGACGATGCACGGTACCATCCTGGTATTCTTTGTATTAACAGCGGGCCTTAGCGGTACGTTCTCGAACTTGCTTATTCCTCTGCAGGTAGGTGCGCGTGACATGGCTTCTCCTTTTATGAACATGCTCAGCTACTGGTTCTTCTTCCTGGCCAGCTGTCTGATGATGAGTTCACTGTTTGTGCAAACAGGTCCTGCTTCCGGTGGATGGACGTCTTATCCTCCATTGAGTGCATTGGGCGATGCTTCTATTGGTTCTAAAATTGGTATGGACCTCTGGCTGATGAGTATGGCGATCTTCGTTGTATCATCCCTGTTAGGTTCCCTTAACTATATTTCCACTATCCTGAACATGCGTACGAAAGGCATGAGCATGACCAAGATGCCGCTTACTATCTGGGCGTTCTTCTTCACGGCTGTGCTTGGTGTATTGTCTTTCCCAGTGTTGCTGAGTGGTTTCGTACTGTTGCTGTTCGACCGTCATGGTGGTACCAGCTTCTACCTGAGTGAAATTTTTGTAGCGGGTAAAGTATTGCCTAACGAAGGTGGTTCTGCTATCCTCTATCAACACTTATTCTGGTTCCTTGGTCACCCTGAGGTATATATCATTATCCTCCCGGCGATGGGTATCGTATCTGAGATCCTTGCTGTTAGTTCCCGGAAGCCGATCTTCGGTTACCTGGCGATGGTGGGTTCTATCTTTGCGATCACTTTGCTGGCCTTCCTGGTATGGGCGCACCATATGTTCGTAACGGGATTGAATCCTTTCTTGGGGGCCTTCTTTGTACTCTTAACATTACTGATCGCGGTACCTTCTGCTATCAAGGTGTTTAACTGGATCACTACGATCTGGAGGGGAAATATCAGGTTCACACCTGCTTCCCTGTTCTCTATCGGTTTTGTGAGCACGTTCATCTCTGGTGGTTTGACAGGTATCTGGTTAGGTAACTCTGCGATCGATATTCACCTGCACGATACGATGTTTGTAATTGCACACTTCCACATTGTAATGGGTGTATCTGCATTCTTCGGTATGTTCGCTGGTATCTATCATTGGTTCCCTAAACTGTATGGCAGATATATGAACCAAACACTGGGCTTCATCCACTTCTGGATCACGCTGGTGGGTGCTTACCTGATCTTCTGGCCAATGCACTACATGGGTATGGCTGGTATGCCACGCCGTTACTTTGATTACTCTAACTGGCAATCATTCAACATGTTCGGTGGACTGAATGAATTCATCAGCTTTGTGGTGATCATTGTATTTGCTACCCAATTATTATTTGTATTCAACTTCTTCTATAGCATCTTCAAAGGCCGTAAACTGACCACACCAAATCCGTGGGAAGCTACTACCCTTGAGTGGACGACTCCGATCAACCCCGGTCACGGTAACTGGCCTGGCGAAATTCCGGAAGTTCACCGTTGGGCTTACGATTACAGTAAAGATGGTAAGGATTTCATTCCGCAAACCGTTCCTGTATCGCCTGACGAGTCTAAGCACTAATGAAGGAATTTGAGAAGTAGAACTGTGATGAAATAAAATGTTGCAAGAAAATTCCATAAAGTTGTCGGTATCATACGCCATTGCGAGTAGAGTAAGGGATTACTTCATGATGATGAAATTCACACTCACATTCATGGTTGTATTCTCCTGTGTGGTTGCGTATTTACTGGTGCCTGGTGTGGGATTTGATCTGATAAAAGTTCTTTTATTATTTGCTGGTGGCATACTGGTATCCGGTTCTGCCAATACCATCAACCAGATACTGGAAAAAGAAACAGACAAACTGATGGCCCGTACGGCCACGAGGCCTATACCGGCTGGTAGGTTGTCTGTATCAGAAGCCAGTGTTGTGGCCCTGGTAACAGGTGTGGCTGGTATTGCGATCCTGGGTTTTGGTTTTAACTGGCTGGCAGCCGGTGTGAGTTTGGCTTCCCTGGTGTTATATGGTTTTGTATACACACCCTGGAAGAAATGGAATTCACTCGCAGTGCTGGTAGGTGCCATTCCTGGTGCTTTACCTCCATTGATCGGCTGGGTGGCCGGAGCAAACAGTTTTTCCGAAGGTGGATGGGCTTTGTTTGCGATACAGTTCCTATGGCAGTTTCCGCACTTCTGGGCAATAGCCTGGGTAGCGCATACGGACTATACAAGGGCTGGTTTCAAACTGATGCCAACAGACAGGGGGCCGGGTAAAATGATCGCATTGCAATCCGCGATGTATGCCACTTTACTGATCCCTGCGGGAGTAGCACCTTACCTGTTGAAGATAACTGGTCCTATTTCTGCGGCGATTGCCATCCTGATCGGCGGATTTTATTTGTATCGTGCCATTGAGCTGTACAGGAAATGTGATGTACCGTCTGCCCGCAAGCTGATGTTTGGATCATACATTTACCTGGCGGTGATATTGCTGGGGTTATTGTTTGATAAAGTAAATTTGTGAGGGAAATGATTACAATGAGCGCATCAAAAAATAAGATACATCCGCACAAGTATTCCATGTGGATAGCTATGGCCAGCATCACGATGATGTTCATAGGATTCACCAGCGCATACGTTGTGAAACGGGCACAGGCTAACTGGCTGAGCTTTAATCTGCCGGGCATCTTCTGGGTGTCTACCGCAGTGATCCTCACCAGCAGTTTGACCATTCACTTAGCGTTGCGCCAGTTCAAAGCACGTAACATGAGCAGTTATAAACAGCTGATCACGTTAACGGCCTTACTGGGAATAGCGTTTGCCGTTTGCCAGATCATTGGTTTTACAGACATGAAGAACCATGGCCTTGCACTCGATACTACGGTTTCAGCCTCTTTCATTTATGTGATCGTGGGCGCGCACATTCTGCACGTACTGGGTGGTGTGGTAGTTTTGGTGATCATGTTTGCGAGGGCTTACAGAACAAGGATCAGAACTTACAGTCCTGTGCCGATAGAAGTAGCCGCTACATACTGGCATTTTGTAGACGGGCTTTGGATTTACCTGCTGATCTTTTTCAGCCTTGCCAGATAATTAAGATACTGTTTAGAAAAATAAAATTCATAATTCGTACAAATGGATAACGCAGTAACAGCGAAGAAAAAATGGTGGAGCGGTGGGCATTCGCCCTTCAGTGTGAGCTATGGCAAGTTGATGATGTGGTATTTCCTGATCTCGGATGCCTTTACATTCGGCGCATTGCTGATATCTTACGGCACCCAAAGATTCATGGCACAAGCCTGGCCTGATCCTAACGTAGTGTTCCATTCATTCCCTTTAATGGGGCATGCAAACCTGCCGCTGGTATTTGTGAGCTTGATGACCTTCATCCTGATCATGAGTTCCGTTACCATGGTACTGGCAGTACATGCCGGTCATCATATGGACCAGAAAGCAACAGCAAGATGGCTGATCCTCACTATCATTGGTGGTATCATGTTCCTGAGCTGCCAGGCCTGGGAGTGGACGCACTTACATGAAGTAGGCGCCTGGTGGGGAAGGAATCCGTTCCCTAATCATGATGGTTCTGCACCACTGTCTACTAACTTCACAGACTTTTTCTTTACCATCACCGGTTTCCACGGTTTACACGTAACATCTGGTGTGGTGCTGAATATCATTGTACTGATCAATGTATTGAAAGGTACTTACCAACATCGTGGCCACTATGAAATGGTGGAGAAAGTAGGGCTCTACTGGCACTTTGTTGACCTGGTTTGGGTATTTGTATTCACCTGCTTCTACCTGCTGTAAGAACAGGACGATTAACTTGAATTGAACGTATTAATATAAAGAAAGAATTTACAGATCATGGCGCATACACATTCTGCAACCGAAAACGGGAAAGACCCAGCCGTAAAGAAAATCTGGAGAGTGTTCTGGATCCTGTTAGTTATTACTTCTGTGGAAGTAGCCCTGGCTTTCCTGCATCTGGAAACCGGCTTCCCCAGCAAGCTTTTCCTGAATTCGATATTTATTCTCCTCACGCTGCTGAAAGCATTTTATATCGTTGCGGAATTTATGCACCTGGGCAGTGAGGTAAAGAACCTGATCATGACGGTATTATTTCCGCTGTTGCTGTTCGTATGGTTCATTATTGCCTTCCTGATGGATGGTGATTCCTGGAAGAATATGAGGAAGAACCTCGCTCCTGGTACACCTGCGAAAGTAGAGGCTCCGGCACACGCGCCAGCACATCATTAATAAGACTTAGCTCAAATATTGCGAAATGTAAAAGTGATTCCATCCCCGTTGATAGAGCTCACTTTTACATTTTTGCTTTTATAACATTTTAAAATCTACTATCATTTCCAGGAAAGCATTACTCGGCGTTGCGTTGGCCATCTTAGTACCACTGGCAGGATACCTGATCGTGGATCATTATGGTAAGAACATTGTGCATGTTCCTCCTTTCCTTATTGCGGAAAGAGTGGATACTATTGTGAAAGATGGGAAAACCACTTATGATACGGTGTATCACCAGGTGAAGGATTTTACCCTCACTAACCAACTGGGGGAGCCGGTGCATATGAAAGACAGTGAAGGTAAGATCAGGATCGTGAGTTTCTTTTTTACGAGTTGCCCGCAGATCTGCCCTACCCTTACCACACATCTGAAAATGGTGCAGGCCGCTTTTAAAAAGAATGAGGACCTGGTGCAGATACTTTCTTTGAGTGTAGATCCTGAAAGGGATACGGTGCAATCACTGAAAAAGTATGCAGACAAGTATACAATAGATCCCAAGAACTGGTGGTTACTCACCGGGGATAAAAAAGAGATCTATGACCTGGCACGGAATGAGTTTTTTGTGAACGCCGTACAAGGGAATGGTGGGCCGGATGATTTTATCCATACAGAGAAATTTGTAGTGATAGATAAGGACCGTTATATCCGTGGATACTACAACGGGCTGGATACAAATGATATACGAAGGATGGTGAATGACATTGCTGTTTTACATATTGCTAAAGACAAAAAGAAACCGGGTCTGCTGAAACGGCTCTTTTCCTCTGGCGATTAGATTAAATAAGAATTATGAGTTTGAAGAATAAGAACCTGAATATACCGATAGCGATCGTTTCTATTGTGATCCCTGTGCTGGTAGCTGTGCTGTTTATCATACCGAAGCCTGATATTGAAGCGGGTTTTGATGTGAAGATCATGCCTTTCTTTCATGCGGTGCTGAATTCTGCTACGGCTGTATTACTGGTGGCGAGCCTGGTGTTTATCAAAAACGGGCAGCGGACTGCACACAAGTGGGCGAACCTTTCTGCGGTGGGGCTTTCTGTGATCTTCCTGCTGTCTTACGTTACTTATCACTTCCTCACAGACAGTACCAAGTTTGGGGACGTTGACCATAATGGCATTGTGGATAGTGCTGAAATTGCGATGGTGGCGAATGTGCGCTATATCTATTATTTCCTGCTGTTAACGCATATTGTGCTGGCCGTGATCATTGTGCCTTTGGTGCTTTTTACACTGCTCCGTGCTTTCCAGGATGATAATGTACGCCATCGCAGGATTGCGCGGATCACCTGGCCTATCTGGTTCTATGTGGCGGTTACAGGTGTGATCGTGTACATTATGATCTCTCCTTATTATTCCTGATCTATATCAGTTTCTTTAGTAAGGAATTACCTTAATTTAGTATAGTGAAAAAGCTGTTATTCCTTATAATGATCGTTGCGCTGTTGCTGCCTTGCAGTGACTTGCTGGCACAGTGTTCCCTCTGCACCAAAACGGCACAGCAATTAGGAGAAGGCCCTGCAAAGGGGTTGAACAACGGCATTCTTATGCTCGCGTTCACACCTTTGGCGTTGATGGCCTTCCTGGGCTATCGCTGGTGGCGTAGCCAAAGAGCAGACTGATCTTACTCGTCGTCTTCTTTACTTTCAAACTCCGGACAATCTACCCGAAGCTCTCCGGCTTTCAACGGCAAGCTGATAAGATGGCAATGATGCTGCGTTTTCCCTTTCTTTTCGTAGAACTGGCAATTGAAGCACATGCGTTGTGGCGTGATAACAAGTGTGCGGTTCAGGTCGTATATGAGACCCAGTAGTTGCTCCAGCAGGCTGGCCTGTTTTTCAGGCGTTATGGCATTCACAGATTCTTGCATCCGATGTGCAAACTTCTCGACTTTCTTAGCAATACCCTTGCCTGCTTTTGTAAGCAGCAAGGTATGACTGCGGTTATCATAAGCGTCCGCTTTCCGTTTCAATAGTTCCTTAGATTCCAATGTCTTAATAGCATCACTGATCGTTGCTTTCGTCATGTTGAAATGCGATGCAAGATGCGTAACTGTCTTTAGCTTGTCTGGATAATGCAGGAGGAAAGTTAAGATCTGAACCTGTATGGGGCTGAGGCCGTGTTGTTTAGCTTCATGCCAGAGCAACACACGAAAAGCTTCTGATAGTCTTTCCAGTGCTGCTACTACCTTGCTCGCAGTATTGTCTGCCTGATGTTCAGGATTAAAGGTAGATTCCTTTGTCATGTTTATTCTCCGTATCTGTTTTATGGTTTCTGTGTGAAATAATTGGTGGGCTTTCGATGGAAGGCGTCGAAATTACGAAACATTTATACCGCCGCTTATAGCACATTCATGCTGTTTTCTTAACGAAAATAAAACACACAAAATTGTTTGTGACACTGCGATTGCGGGGATTTTTCATACATTAAAACAAGGCTAACAATCTGATCTCAGACTGATTACCCATTATCATGTATTATATTTACAATGTTTGAAAGCAAAGTTTGCGAACCGGTAAAACACTGTAAGTTGAAATACTTCACTTCTTTATTCAATCGTAAAGGCTTGCCAGTAGCGGATTGCGTGTCATCATCGCAGTACATGCAAGTGCCCATAGAACGAGTGTTGTATATGGTGATGCGTGTATTTATTTTGTCTGTAAGCTGCGGTATTGTGGCAGTTGGGGCCTTGTTGCTTGTTCGTTTGATGAGTAATGTATTGTATTTCAACGAGTGGTCTGTTGCACCCGTCTCTCCAATTTATCATAACCTGGATATAACTGCTATCATATTGCCGGTGGCAGGTGTGTTAGCTGGTGTACTGTTGTTGCGTAAATGGAAATTCCTTTCGCCTTTAAGCAGTGTGTTGAATATTGGCAGTGGTATTCCTTTAGGGCCTGAAGGAGTTGCCATGAACTTCGGTGTGTTGATAGGTAAGCATCATGAACTGCTGATCACAGCAGGTGTTGCAGCTGGCTTTGCAGGTATGTTTGGAACACCTTTCGCTGCTATCATATTAGTAAGTGAACTGCTGTATAAGAAATTCATTCTTCACAGGATCGGTTTCATTGGTCTTGCGGCCCTTACTGGTGCAGCGATACACATGTTGTATTTTGGGATGGGGCCTTTCTTTGTTCTTCCTGCCGGTAGTTTTCCATCTCCTGCTGCTATTGGCTTATATGCATTGATCGGTGTGATTACAGGATTGAGTGCGGCACTGCTTGTATTTGTTGTGCAACAGCTGCGATCATTTGCAAAAGGTTGGGCATGGCCTGTTGCAAGTGCTCTGGCTGTAGGGGTTGCAGGAATGTATGCTCCGGAGATCTTAGGCAATGGTATAGAGCAAACTGCGATGATGTTGCAGGGTAAAGTAACGCTCTCTTTGCTGATCTCTTTTAGTATGATCAAATTTATACTGATCCTGTTTGTGTTGGGTACACGTACCAATGGGGGAATTGTATTACCGATCATTTCTATTGGTGCTGCGTTGGGCATCCTGATCGCATTATTAATACAACTTGTGTTTCCCGGTACTCCTTTGAATCCTCCACTGGCAGCGATGGTGGGGATGGCTGCATTGTTTGCAGGTGTTACACGCGGATGGCTTACGGCGATTGTTTTTGCGCTTGAATGTACGTGGCAGGGAGAAGGCATATTGCCACTGCTATTTGCCTGCACCATCTCCTGGATGATCTCTGGTTGGATGATGAAAAAAGAAGCTCCTTTGATTTAAGCATACTGCTGCACGATCTTATATAAATTGAACCCCGGGCTTTCCATCAGCTGTTGCACTTCTTTATACAGCGCTTGTTTATCTACATCCTGCATGCGGCGATGCTGAATGAGCTGATACGCTTTTTCTGCCAGTAAGAGGGCTTTGCGTTGTTTGTTTCCATGGATCTGATCTGTGTGATCATCCAGTGCTTTAATGAGTTCAGGAATTCCCTGTTGCTGTATAGCCACTGTTTTGATGACGGGTGTTTCCCATTCATCTGTTCTTTTGGTATGTGCCAGGAGGCGGAGGTTCTTTACGAATTCATCTGCTTTGGGACGGTCTGCTTTATTCACTGCGAAGATATTCGCTATCTCCATTAAGCCGGCTTTCATGGTCTGGATCTCATCTCCTGCTTCCGGTACAATTACTACTACGGTGGTATCTGCAATACCGGCAATTTCCACTTCGCTTTGGCCTACGCCTACTGTTTCAATAAACAGGTAATCAAAACCGGCGGCCTTCACAAGATCACTTACTTCCAGGATCTTTGGACTGAGACCTCCAAGGGCACCACGGCTTGCCATGGAGCGGATAAATACATCCGGATTGGAGAAGTGTTCACTCATGCGGATACGGTCTCCCAGCAAAGCGCCGAAATTAAAAGGGGAAGAAGGATCTACCGCAATAATGGCTATACGTTTTTGCTGTTCCAGGAGGGCAGATATGAGTGCATTCACCAGGGTACTTTTTCCTGCACCAGGCGGTCCTGTTATACCCACTACGCGTGTATGCCCTTCTGCGGGAAGTTCTTCCAGCAAACGGGCATATCCCGGCGCTTCATTCTCTACTAGTGAGATGCAGCGCGCCAATGTTTTAATATCACCTGATAACAGGCGGGGGAGTAATTGCGCGTACATGAAACAAATGTATCGATGATTTTCCACATCTTTGCAACTATGAAAGTAACAGGATTCACCTTCGTGAGGAATGCCATCAAGTACGATTATCCGGTAACAGAAGCGATCCGCTCTATTCTGCCACTATGCGATGAAGTAGTGGTGAGTGTGGGGAATTCGGATGATGGTACACTGGAGCTGATCGAGTCTATTGGCTCTCCCAAGATCCGCATCTTTCATTCTGTTTGGGATGATAGCCTGAAAGAAGGTGGGCTGATCTTATCTGTAGAAACGAATAAAGCCCTTGACCATGTAAGTGAAGACACCACCTGGGCTTTTTATATCCAGGCAGATGAAGTAGTGCATGAAGATGATTATCCGGCTATCCGTGCTGCGATGGAGCAGTATAAGGATGATCAGAGAGTGGAAGGCCTGCTGTTCAACTATCGCCATTTTTACGGCAGCTATGATTACGTAGGAGATTCCCGCACCTGGTATCAAAAAGAGATCCGCATCATCCGTAACGATAAACGTATCCGCTCTTATAAAGATGCACAGGGTTTCCGGTTGGGAGACCGTAAGCTGCAGGTGAAACCGGTGAAGGCATGGATGCATCACTATGGCTGGGTGAAGAACCCGGAAGAGCAGCGGGCAAAGATCAGGAACTCCGCCAAAATGTATAAAGGCAATGAACAGGAGGTGCTGAACAAAGTGGAAAAAGTAACAGAAGTATTTGATTACTCAGAACTGGTAGATTCCCTGGAACGCTTTACCGGCCAACATCCTGCATTGATGCAGGAACGTATTAAGATGCGGAACTGGCAATTTGATCACGACATCAGCCAGAAGAATTTCAAGAATCTGAAAGGCAGGGTGTTGTATTGGGTAGAGAAAACTTTTGGGGTGCGGTTATTTGATTACAAGAATTACAAGTCAATATAATTCCCGGTAGCGCTGCATATAAGCAGCGGCTGCTTTATCCCAGGAAAATTGTGCAGCATGTTCCCTTACGGCCTGTGCTTTTTGCGTATCCCTGAAATGCGCTAAACCTTCTTTCAATACTTCCTGCATATACCCCGGATCAAAATCATAAAAGTAATAAGCTGCATCGCCGCCTATTTCAGGCAGGCTCGTTCTGTCCGACAGGAAAACGGGTTTGCCGAAATGCATGGCTTCTATCACGGGCAGGCCAAAACCTTCTGCCAGTGAAGGGAAAACGAAAGCGGTGCAATTTTTCAGGTACCAGTATTTTTCTTCTTCTGTGATGGGGCCAATGATCTTTACCTGATCCAATACACGATGTTGCCTGGCTTCTGCTAAGATCTTATCACGATAGGCTTCGTTGATATTACCGGCAATGATCAATTCCATGTTCTGGTCTTTTACAAGACAGGGCAATACATGAAAGTTCTTTTTCGGTAACACGGTGCCCATAGCAAAAAGGAATGGCCTGGAAGGTCTTTCCCGGGGTGCGTCAAAACCAGGAAATTCCTGTACGGTGGCGCCATTATAGATCACATGGAAAGGTTTGTTTTTTGTATTCACATATCGCAGTGTTTCTGCCATGGCAAACTGAGAGATGGCCACTAACTGATCTGCTTCATCCACACTGCGTTGTACGGCCGCGAGGTATTTCTTTTCTTTCTCTTTGGACTTCTGTTCATGTAAGAAATTGAGATCGTGGATCGTTAATATACGAGGGGTACCTTTTTTACCAGGTTTGTAGGGAGAAGACTGGTAAGTAGTATGCCATACGTCTATCTTTTCTTTCTGACGGAAGTAAAATTTATGTAAAGATCTTTGCCAGATATATCCTGCATTTGCGCCGAAATGTTTACCCAGTTTTGGTGGCATGTAATAAACGAACCGTTCATCGGCCTGTGCCTGTTGTAATAGGGCTGCTCCCAGTTCATGGCAAAAAGCGTATAGGCCCGTGTGCGGGTATTTCATTCTTTCGCAATCGAAGAGGATGTTTGGCATTGCGGACAAAGATAACAGCCGTAAAGGATTTTAACCAAAAAATGTATTTTAGCAGTATGACCAACTTTATTCCCATATTTCCATTAGGCATTGTGGTGTACCCGGAAGAACAGCTGAACCTGCACATATTTGAACCCCGCTATAAGCAACTGATCTCGGAATGTATAGCGGAGAAAAAACCCTTTGGTATTCCGGCGGTGATAGATAAGAAAGTGAGTGAATTTGGGACCCTGGTGGAAGTGATCAATGTGGAGAAGAAATATGATAATGGCGAATTAGATATTCAGACCCGGGGGATCCGTGTTTTCCGGATACTGGAAGTGGTCAGGGAATTACCGAATAAGTTATATGCCGGGGCTATTGTGAATTACCCTGATAATGAGGAACGTAGTAATGTATTGCTGCGCAAGCAGGTATTGCTGGCGGTAAGGGAATTACATCAGCTCTTACAGGTAAATAAATCTTTTGCCCGTTCAGACGAAACCCTGCGGGCTTATGACCTGGCACATCATGCGGGACTTTCTTTGCAGGAGGAATATGAAGTGCTGCATCTTTTCAAGGAACTGCAACGGCTGGAATACCTCAAACGTCATCTTCTGAAGGTGATCCCGCTGATGACGGAGATGGAAAGACTGAAGGACCGGGTGAAACTGAACGGCCACTTCCGGGATTTATCCGTAGATAATTTCTAACTTGGCGCCATGAACGGATGTGTTTTTTGTCTGGACCTGGGTAATTCCCGCCTGAAATGTGGTGTGATGCTAAATGGGGAATTACAGCAGGAACTGTTTTTTTCTGAATCCAACCTTGTGCAGGATGTTCGTGATGCACTGGATCAATATCATCCCCAAGCGGCCATACTTTCTTCCGTGGTAGATCATCCGGAGGAGCTGGAAACGCTGCTTTCGGAACAAACTTCCTTCCTTAAACTGGATCATTCCACCCCATTGCCCATCAAACTGGTCTATGAAAAGCCGGAAACGCTGGGAGTGGACAGGATTGCGCTGGCCTGTGGTGCATGGGCCATTTTCCCCGGCAAACACAACCTTATTATTGGTGCAGGGTCCGCCATTACCTATAATTTCCTGAACAGGTCCGGGGAGTTCCTGGGTGGTGGAATAAGCCCTGGAATAGACATGCGGTTCCGCGCCCTGCATACGTTTACGGACAAATTGCCCCTTATCAAAGCCAGTACGCAATATGCTTTTGTGGGTTTTAATACCCGGCAAAGTATTTTAAGTGGTGTTCAGGAGGGTGCATTGGCGGAAATGGCCGGTATGATTGCATCTTACGGGACAAGGTACCGGAACTTTAACGTGCTTTTAACAGGGGGTAATTTGGATTTTTTTGCTTCCCGCCTTAAAAAGAAGATATTTGCAAGCCCGTATTTAATGTATAAAGGTTTAAATTCAATCGTAGAACTCAATGTATTGGACAAAAGCTAGCTTCTTTTGCCTGTTTGGCGTTTGTGTACTTTCCGCAAGGAATGCTGCCGCTCAGGATAATTCACCTTACTCGCGCTTCGGTTTAGGCGAGCTTTCCCGTTCGGAAAATGCCGTCAATCTTGGTATGGGAGGTGTTGCGCAGGCTTATGCCGATGCCCAGTCAGTAAACTTTCTCAATCCGGCCAGTTATGCTCATCTTCAGCTCGTTACGTTCGATATCGGACTGAATGGTGGTGTGCGCCGCCTCGCTAATAAGGATAATAACTCCCGCGCTGGTTTTGGTACGCTGAGTTACCTGCAGCTGGGTTTACCCTTAGGTAAAAAATGGGGCATGAACATCGGTTTGCGTCCTATGAGCCGGGTGAATTACAATATTGCAGAAGGAGAACAGAAGATCTTTTTCCCGGATGCCAACCCGGATACAGTGAACGTGATCCATCAATATGAAGGAAGTGGCGGTGTGTACCAGGTTTATGTTGGTACCGGTATTGGTTTTGGTGGTTTCAGCGTAGGGGTGAACGTGGGTTATCTTTTTGGGAACGTGAATAACAGCACCAAAGAATTATATCCGGTTACTTCTACGATCCTTCCTTCCAGGCACAATCGCCGTACCAGTTATGGCAGCTTCTTTTACAGCCTGGGTCTGCAACAGACCATTGATCTGAGCAAAGATGTGGAATTGTCTATCGGGGCAAGCGGAAGCTTTGAGCAAAAGCTCACGGCCCGCAGGGAAACCATGCGCGAAACCTTGTTCTACGATGCAGCCTCTGATGAATATGATACACAGGATACCGTTGAATATAAACGAGGCGTGAATGGTCAGATCGTTTACCCGCAGCAACTGGGTGGTGGTATCATGATCACAAAGGTTGACAAATTCGCCTTTGGTGTTGACTTTAATACTTCCCAATGGAGCAAGTATCGTAACTACGATGCGCCGGATTCCACACAGAATAGCTGGAAAGTGAATGTAGGTGGTCAGTTTGTTCCTAATGCCCAATCTTTTACCGGCTATTGGAATAAGGTAACTTACCGCCTCGGTGGATTTTATGGCAAGGATTATATCAAACTGGCTAATAAGAGCATGAACCAAATGGGCTTCTCTATTGGTGCAGGTTTCCCGATCAGAAGGATCATGCCGGCCTTTAACCAGTTCTCCATGATCAATGCTGCTTTTGAAGTGGGCACCCGCGGAGATGCGAACGTAGCATTGAAAGAAACATACTATAAACTTACGCTGGGCTTCACATTGAGCGATCGTTGGTTTATTAAGACGAAATACGACTAAGCCACATGAAGCTGCTCCTTTCCATCCTGGCCATTGTACTGGTATTCTGTAGTTGTGAAAACGACATGAATGCAGTGAGGGCATTTGACAAGAGCAAAGTGGGTGTGGAGCAGGCTTATGATATTGAAACCATTATGAGCCAAACGGCCCATGTGAAAGGAGTACTTACTTCCGCTTACATGGAAAGGCACATGGCCACGCCGCCTTACACAGAGTTTCCGCAGGGCCTGAAAGTTGTTTTCTACAGTGATTCGCTTACGATTACGAGTGTGCTTACTGCCAAATACGGCAAACTGATAGACGGGGAAAATGAAATGTATCTCCGGGACAGTGTGGTGTTCCTTGACCTGAAAACGTTGCAGCGCCTGGATTGCAAAGACCTGAGATGGGATCCCAAGAAAGCCCTTTTTGTGACGGATAGGTTTTGCCGGGTGGCCAGACCGGGGGATACTATCTATAGCATTGGGATGAATGCGAACCAGGACTTTTCCGCGGTCAACTTCTTTGATGTGGATGGCGTGGTTTCTCCCCAGGATAGCATGATGAACCTTGAATAATTGGCTAACAGAACTTACTATAACAAAAGAACCCGGTCATTTGACCGGGTTCTTTTGCTTTAACCTATTTTTTAACCTAAAATTTCCTGCCCTAAACTTTCAACAACCATGCCAAAGTATTATTTTTCAGGGCTTCCAAATAGGCTAATGAATATTTATTTTTGATACCTACAAAAACACATCATGGAATATAGAAGACTTGGTAAATCCGGATTACAACTCAGCGTACTGTCCTTTGGCAGCTGGGTAACCTTTCACGGACAGGTAGACGATTCATTGTCTGACCGGCTGATGGGAGTTGCTTATGACAATGGGATCAACTTTTTTGACAATGCAGAGATCTATGCCCTGGGAGAGTCTGAGAAGATGATGGGCAGGGTGTTGCAGAAAAAGAACTGGGACCGTAGTTCTTATACCGTTTCCAGCAAAGCTTATTTTGGCTGGAGAGGGGAAAACAATAAACCGAATCAGACAGGCCTGAGCCGCAAGCACTTAACAGAGGCATGCCATGAAGCGCTGGAGCGTTTACAGCTGAGTTACCTGGATATTTTCTATTGCCACCGTCCGGACAGGAATGTTCCGGTAGAAGAAGTGGTGTGGACGATGAACATCCTGATCCAGCAGGGAAAGATCCTTTATTGGGGTACTTCGGAGTGGGCGGCATCAGAGATCATGGAGGCACACATGATTGCGAAGCAAAATAACCTCATTGGGCCGGTTGTGGAACAACCTGAGTACAATTTGTTCAGAAGGGAGAAAGTAGAGCTGGAATACGCCCGTATTTATGAAACGGTGGGATTAGGCAATACGATCTTCAGTCCACTGGCTTCCGGTATCTTAACCGGCAAGTATAATAATGGTATCCCTGAAGGTTCCCGTTTAGGGTTGCAAGGGTATGAGTGGTTGAAAAACAGGAACTTACTGGATGCTAACCTGGCGAGGGTGGCGAAATTGCAGACGGTATCAGATAAACTGGGTACCAGTCTGGCTACGCTTTCAATAGCCTGGGTGATCAAAAACCCGCATGTGACTTCCGCTATTTTGGGAGCTACCAAAGAGACACAGCTGACGGAGAACCTGAAAGCGCTGGAGATCTATCCGCAATTGACGCCAGAGTTGATGAAGGAGATCGATGCTATTATGGGTACCGCACCTAATGCACCAACTCACTAGGATTTAAAGGGTGAAATCGGTTGGTTAAATCGATGTTAACAGCACTTTTTTTAAGACGTTTACGAGATAAAACCTGTCTTTTACGGAAAGCCGGAACCGGATATGGAACCGCTGCCTATCTTTGTTAAGGTTTTTCATAGGATATGGTTAAAAATATTGAGGGCGGTTTTCTAACTGCCCTATTTTTTTGCCCCTAAGCCCCGGATTTCTCCCCCTAAAGTGTTATTTTCCCTCTATTAAATATTTATTGCATGGAAACAATTACATGGAATGATTTTGAGAAGGTGCATATGCATGTGGGCACAGTACTCACAGCACAGGTTTTTGAAAAAGCGCGTAATCCTGCTTACCAATTGGAGGTGGATTTCGGCCCTGGGATTGGGGTTAAGCGTTCTTCGGCACAAATTACAAAGTTATATCAGCCGGAAGAACTGATTGGCCGGCAGGTGGTGGCGGTGGTTAATTTTCCGGTGAAACAGATCGCTAATTTTTTCTCAGAGTGCCTGGTATTGGGCGTGGTAGGGGATGAGAAGGAAATTGTGCTCCTGCAACCAGATAGACCGGTTAAAAACGGCCATAGGATTGCGTAGGGAAGAATAATTTAATTTAAAAATAATAATAATGTATCTGCAAAAAGCCCTTTTTCTATGCTTCACGAACAATTATGCTACGTTCACGGAAACAGGGTTGCAAGGCATTAAAACCACCCTATCTTTGGTTCAGGTTTTTCATAGGATATGGTTAAAATTATTACAACGGCGGTACTCTTACCGCCGTTATTCATTTCTACAAGTCTCTGATCCCTCTATATAAACTTATCTTGCGGCCTGATTTAGGGCAAATAATCACTTCTTACCGAATCGTTTAAGGGGGTTTTCTAAACGTTTACCAGAAATAATATAGCGTTCGCTAGTTTGCAGATTAGTGTTATCTCTAAATTATGGAAATTCGTAACAGGTTTTTCAATAAAGATATGGTTAAAATTTTTCGGGGCTGTATTCTTGCAGCCCTGTTTTTTTGCCCCTATATCATTGAATAAACGACAAAGGCCACCGATCATTCGGTGGCCTTTGTCGTTTTATAAGCTTTTGATCAGTTCGTTCCTTTGAAAAGGGCAGGTAATGGTTTGCCTAACAGGTTCTCATACACGAAACGGTAAGATTCATTCCGGGAATGGGTGCCTTTTGCTCCTCCCCATCCATGACGTTCACCGGGATAAACCATCATTTCGAAGTGTTTTCCGAGGTCTTCCAGTTTATTTACCAGCTGGATGGTGTTTTGGAGGTGTACGTTATCATCCATGGTGCCATGCACGATCCGCAGCAGCCCTTTGTATTTGGCGGCATGGGTCATCACATTGGTGATCTTGTAACCCTCGGGATTGTCTGCCGGGGTATCCATGAAACGTTCTGTATAATGACTGTCGTACAGTGCCCAGTCGGTTACAGAGAAGTTGGCCATGCCATGGGTGAAGACTTCAGCGCCATAAGTGAGTGCCATGCAGGTCATATAACCACCATAACTTCCTCCCGTGATGCAAACTTTGGAAGCATCTACCCCAGGCTGGCTGATGAGCCATTTGGTGGCATCCATATAATCTTCGGTTTCATATTTACCCAGCTGGCGGTGGATGTAGTTCATCCCAACTTTGCCCAAATGCC
Organism: Chitinophaga sp. SYP-B3965; assembly: GCF_009647655.1. GTDB lineage: Bacteria > Bacteroidota > Bacteroidia > Chitinophagales > Chitinophagaceae > Chitinophaga. Next base: position 641,219 of record NZ_WJFD01000002.1, read on the forward strand.
CTGCTGCGCGGTTATCTATGGCCACCTGGATGAGTCCTTCTTTTGCATACCATTGTGCTGCGAGCCCTGCTTTCCAGGTATCATATACGGTTCCGGCATCCGGACCACCATAGATACTGATCAGAACGGGGTATTTTTTACCGGGTTCCATGTTCAGCGGCCACATGATGGTTAATGGTAATTCAAGGCCATCACGGGTTTTGTAGGTTTTTAGTTCAGTTTTAGCCAGTTTGTAAGTATCGTAAGCAGCGCCATGTGCATTTCCCAGTTCACGTACCACTTTGCCTTTATCGTTTAATAAAGTCATTTTAGGTGGGGTGGTGAGGTTGCTGTAAGTGGTAATGAAATAGTCTCCGCCATCTGGTGACAGCCTTACATCGTGGGAGAATTCACCAAAAGTGAGGCGTTGTGGTTCTCCTCCGTTGATACCTACTTTATAGAGATCAAAACGGGTGGTGGCTTCTTTGCGGGCAGTGAAGTAAACGGTTTGTTTCTTTTCGTCTACCTGCAAAACGTCTTTTACCCGCCAGTTGCCATTGGTGAGCTGCTTTTTAAAGCTGCCGTCCATATTATGGAGATAGAGATGATCCCAGCCGGATTTATCACTTTTCACAATGAAACCTTTGTTGTTGGCCAGGAAATAGATATCCGTGAACCAGTCCACCCAGGTCTTTTGTTTTTCTTCGTAGACTATTTTCTTACTGCCGTTTTCTGTGTTGATGGCATAAACGATCAGGTCGTTTTGCTCTCTTGGCATCCATTGTGCCCAAAGTGCGCTGCCATCAGGAGACCAGAATGGGGTGCCGAAATACTGATCGTCCTTTGAGTTGAAGTCAGCCCAGGTGATGTTGCCGCCGGTTACAGGAACGATGGCCAGTTTCACTTCCGGATTAGTATCTCCGGCTTTTGGATAACGGGTGTTTTCCAGGAAGCCATGCTGACCTACTTCACTATAGATAGGGAATACGGGTACTTTGGAATCATCAAAACGCATGAAGGCTAGTCTGCGGCTGTCCGGGCTCCACCAGAATGCACGATAACGGGAGGCGCGGCCTAAGATCTCTTCATAATAAACCCAGGATGCCCAACCGTTGTAGATCACATCGGAGCCATCTGTTGTGTATTGGATCTCTTTTTTGGTGGCTACTTCTATGGCAAAGAGATTGTTCTTGCGGGTGAAGGCCACATATTTTTCATCGGGGGAAAGGGTTGGGTTCTTTTCAATGTCATCATTGCTGGTGAGCCTGATCTCTTCTCCGCCGTTGGGTCTTTGTATATAGATATCATTGTTCTTTATGCTCACAGTGTTGCCGGTTGCGGGTGGTTGCACATAAGGAGCCGTTTTGCCGGTTTTGGCATCTACGGAAAGCATTTGCCCTGCGCGGGATTCAATGTAATGCTCTTTGTCTGCCCAGCCACGAACAACGGGCAGGTTTTCTGTAATGCTCACCGGACGGGTAAAGATCTGGTCGAAAGTGAGTTCTTTTTTTTCCTGTGCCAGCGCGGGTTGTGCGGTAACTGCCAGTAAAGAAAGGCCGGTAAGCCATACCGGCAGCGATTTGTACATGCTTCTCATAATTTAAACAGGTTGAGGTACGGGGGATTTCGCCCCGGGGTGACGAAAATAAAGATCAAATATCAAATTGAACAATGAAATGTACCAGCGGTAGGGTTTTCTCTGCTGAAACTGCCGGCTATGGCGGTAAAACCTCCAACTATGCACCCAAAGAAGGCAACTACAAAATGTGGCAAACAAGGCCCCGCAAATCAAAGTACATTCGATTTGGTTTTTCATAGGATATGGTCCGAAAATAAATAGGGCAGTGATTTTATCTACTGCCCTATTTGTTTAATATGATTGATGACGTTTCCAATTACGATGGCTGCTGCCATAAGCCCGATATCCTTTAACAGGTTGGCGGGGGCCATGGGGCTGTTCTTCATCAGGCCGGGTACATGGATGGCGAAGATGAAGATCAGGAGCATGAGGGCCAGCAGGTAACAGGCGAGTTTTGCTTTCTTATTCAGAATGATGGCGATGCAGGCCAGTAACATTCCAACACCGGTGATAAAAACCCAGAAAGCGCCGCCTGGTATTGGTACCATGGGGGCTATGTCTTTTGCGTGGACCATGTGGTTGACGCCGAAATAGGCCCAGATTAGTGCGTAGAGGACAGTAGCCGCGCGGGTACGAATGTGAATTTTCATACTGGAGGTTGTTTTGGTTAGAAACTCGATATACTAATATAAGCATTTGGGTTGGGAGGGCGGCTTTAGTAAAAAAAGAAAATCTACCAGAAGCTTTGCTGCAGGGCTTTCAGTGTGGCGAAGGAGTTTGCCGCGCAGCAAAGGGCGGTGTTTTTTTGTTTTTGGGGTGGAAGGTGTGTTTTTAAATTTGGTTTTGGGCGAAGGTTTTTTGAGTGTGGTGTTTTTTGGAGATGAAGGAGATTTGAGTTTTGAGTGAAGGGAGCTTTTTTATGTAAGATATGGCCACTACGTGGGGAGGCTTTTCGCTGAGATGGAGTGAAGGCTTTCCTGCGGAAGGCCTTTTTTTATTTAAAAAAGACCCCTTTTTCATTGTCGCAATACGCCCGTGAGGGGGAATTGGGTTTTTGGCTGAAATGGGCTATGGTAGCTTCATCCTTGCTTAATCCTTGCTTCGTGTTGCACGCCAGAGCGGGTTTAAGCTACTTTGAAGCTAGGATGAAGCAAGGATTAAGCAATAAAAAAAGGCCGTCTCTTTTTATGGAGACAGCCCTTCTTTGTATGAAGTAGATTTAAAATTAACCGTTATTCTCAGGGCGCATTTGTGGGAAGAAGAGTACATCCTGGATGGAGGGCTGATTGGTCATCAGCATGGTGAGCCGGTCTATTCCGATGCCTATACCGGAAGTTGGTGGCATGCCGTATTCCAGGGCGCGAAGGAAATCGTAGTCGATGTACATCGCTTCGTCGTCTCCTCTTTCCATTAGTTGTACCTGCTCTTCAAAACGCTGGCGCTGATCGATGGGATCATTCAACTCTGAGTATGCGTTTGCGATCTCTTTTCCGTTGCAGATCAGTTCAAAACGCTCTACTACGCCAGCTTTGCTGCGGTGTTTCTTGGTGAGCGGGCTCATTTCTACCGGGTAGTCTATGATGAAAGTGGGTTGCACATAATGATGCTCGCACTTTTCGCCGAAGATCTCATCAATGAGTTTTCCTTTGCCTGAACTGGCTTCTACAGGGATGTGCAGTTGCTTGCAGACATCTCTGAGTTGCGCTTCGTCCATGCCGGTAATATCTATGCCGGTATGTTCTTTAATAGCATCGAACATGGTTACACGGCGGTAGGGAGCTTTGAAATCTATCTCCTTATCTCCTACTGTTACTTTGGAGCTGCCATTCACATTCACGGCTACTTTTTCAAGCAGGGTTTCTGTGGTGCGCATCATCCATTCGTAATCTTTATAGGCGGCGTACATTTCCATCACGGTGAATTCCGGATTGTGGGTACGGTCCATTCCTTCATTACGGAAGTCTTTCGCAAACTCGTATACGCCTTCAAATCCTCCTACGATCAGTCTTTTCAGATACAGCTCGTTTGCTACGCGGAGATATAATGGAATATCGAGTGCGTTATGATGTGTAATAAATGGACGGGCAGTAGCACCACCAGGGATCGCTTGCAGGATAGGTGTTTCCACTTCCAGGTAGCCCATTTCATTGTAAAAGTCGCGCATGGTTTGTACCAGGCGGGTACGTTTAATGAAGGCTTCCTTGATCTGGGGATTGATCACCAGGTCTGCATACCGTTGGCGGTATTTGAATTCAGGATCTGTTACGCTGTCGAAAGATTCTCCTTCTTTCTCTTTTACTACCGGCAGTGGGCGCAGTGCTTTTGCCAGGATAGTAAGTTCTCTTACGTGAACAGAGGTTTCGCCGGTTTTGGTGATAAAGGCATATCCTTTTACGCCAATGAAATCTCCCAGGTCTGTGAGTTTCTTCCAAACCTGATCGTAGAGGGATTTATCTTCACCGGGGCAGATATCGTCCCGCTTTATATATAATTGAATACGGCCTTTGCTATCCTGCAATACGGCAAAATTAGCCTTTCCCATGTCCCGGGTACTCATGATGCGGCCTGCGAGGCATACATCCTGGTATTGCTCTTTTGTTTCTTCTGAATAACCGGCTTTGATATCCACGGAATATGCATTCACGGGATATTCCGGGGCCGGATATGGGTCGATGCCCAGGTTTACAAGTTCGTTCAGCTTTTCGCGACGAATAATCTCCTGTTCTGAAAGCTGTTGTTGTGTAATTACGCTCATTTTCGTGTGTAATACTGGTTTTAACGGGATGTTGACAACACCCCGCTCCGAAACGGAGAGCAAAAATAATTGATTTCAGTGGTTTTGTACGTATAAGCTTATAGTCTCCCCTTCGGTCTTCCATATTTTAACAATTTTCTTTCATATATAACTATGTTGATTGGTGCGGTTATTGCTAACTTTATGTAAAACCACCCGGCATGAAAACGATTATTGTACCGACGGATTTTTCCGAAACAGCTTACAACGCTGCGCGTTATGCGATTGGAGTTGCCCAGCAGCTTGGGGTTTCTAAGATCATCCTCTATCACGCATATGAACTGATCGTTCCTATTCCAGACCTGCCCACAGCGGTTCCCATGGTTAATATGGAAGATCTCAGGGATGCCAGTGTACAGGGGCTTGAAAAGATGAAAAAAGAACTGTCGGCGGAATTGCCGGCTTCCATTTCTCTGCTTATACGGGCTGACAATCATTTACTGGCAGCTAATATCGACCAGGTTTGTAAAGAAGAAGCGGCGGACCTTATTATTATGGGGATCACCGGCGGCAGTCAGCTGGAAGAAATACTGGTGGGGTCCAATACGGTGGATGTAGTGAAGAATTCCAGCTATCCTGTTATTGTAGTACCTACCTCGGCCTCCTTTTCACCAATTAAAAAGATCGTATTTGCCTGTGATCTGCGGAAAGTGGTGAAAACCACCCGCAAAGAACCTTTGCATAAATTACTGGATGCCTTTACGCCGGAACTGCTGGTGTTGAATATCCAGAAGGAAGGCAAAGAAAATATGCATCCGGAAGAGAACCAGGAATTAGATAACATGCTGCATAACTATCATCCGCAATATCATTTTGTAGATCATCCGAATGTTGCAGAAGGGATCACGGAGTTTGCTGATAAACAAGGGGCTGATCTGTTACTCATCATTCCTAAAAAACATGGGCTGTTTGACAGTATCTTTAAACGCAGTCATACTTCCCGTATTGCATTTCACACGCATGTCCCTTTACTATCCATACATGAATAATTTAAAATCTATGCTAAGAAAAACACTCTTATTACTGGCAGGCGTATTAGTCCTGCACACGGGAACACAGGCGCAGTTACTGAAGAAAGCTTCCGGCCTATTGAAATCAGGTACCGCCGCTACAGGTACAGGCTCTGTTACAGAGAATGAAGCGGGAATGGGTATTAAAGAAGCTTTGGAGAAAGGTGTGCAAGCTGGGATTGCTGCACTGAATAAACAAAATGGTTTCTTTGGAAATGACGTGTATAAAGTTTTGCTTCCGCCGGATGCATTGAAAGCGGAGAAAACATTGCGTGGTATTGGTCTTGGTGGTGAAGTGGATAAAGCTATCCTGCAGATCAACCGGGCGGCTGAACAGGCTGTTGGTTTTGCTTCTCCTATCTTTGTGAATGCTATTAAATCCATGACCATCACGGATGCGTTGAACCTGCTGAAAGGTGGTCAGCGTTCTGCTACTGATTTCTTCCAGAATAAGACTACGGAGTCTTTGAAGTCTGCGTTCTCTCCTGTTATTGACAGTGCGCTGAATAATACCAGTGCTACTAAATATTACAGTACGCTTGTAACGAAGTACAATGGGTTACCTACTACTTTCAACAAGATCAATCCTGATCTGAAGGGGTATGTGACGGAGAAGGCTGTGAAGGCTTTGTTTGATCAGATTGCGAAGGAGGAATTGGCGATCCGTCAGAATCCTGCAGCGAGGTCTACGGAGTTGTTGAAGAAGGTTTTTGGAAGTAAGATCTAAGGAATTTTTTTTTATAAAGGACGGGCGTTTCAGTTTTTGCTGGAACGCCCGTTTTTTTTATTTTTATCAGAAAAAAAACAACACTCCTCAGGCCCCAGCCAACAATACTTGCCAGGCTTCATTGACCTTCCCTTCCGCCAGTAATTGCTTCGCATAAGTGTGCAATTCCTTTTCCATTTCATCAGGGCTGATGCTATAATATTGAATGATGTTCTTCAAATGATCATCGTGAAAAGTTGCATCTATTATAGGGTATTCATGCACGTTCCCTAACTGCCCAAGGTTATTTCCTGTAAGGATAACACTGTTCCTGATACCCCAGGGCAAAGCATCCACGCCAATGCCCAATTTCAAATTCGGCTTGACTACTTCAAACACTGCGTTGCCTGAGGCGCGGCAATAATAGTCTGCGCCCATTCTTGCAACGAGGTCTATTAGTTGTGGATCTATTTTTCCGTTGGCATCGAGTACGTCGTCATTGATATGTATCATTACCGGTTCGCAGATGACGAGGTTAGCGGCCCCGCCATGGGTACCGGTTTCGATCACCTGTTTTACAACGCACTCTAATTGTACAGGACTTTCTTTTACACGGAAAGGTCTCACGATGTCTGATGCGAGCGGGGTGAGTCCTGCTTTTTCAAATTCGCTGGTGCCTTTGGGAAATTCACAACTGGATAGTGAGACTTGTTGCACCATGGCATAGTTCACTACGTTGATCACTACTTCTTTTGTAGCATAGATGTTTTCCAGCGTGTGTTTGATGGTGTTATCACGCACACGGCGGGAAGGGGAAAATACCAGCGTAGGGGGATTGGAACCGAATACATTGAAGAAACTAAAGGGGGAAAGATTCGGTTGTCCCTCTTCATCAACAGTACTCGCAAAACAAATTGGCCGCGGAGCTATAGCGCTGGACAAGTGAGCATGCAGCTCACTTGTTTTTATTTCGCCGGGTATTATTTTCATACATTCTTTTTCTGAGAGAGGATAGAGAAGTCGGTATCTTCTGCTACGATCGTATTTATAAGACGGCCTAATCCTTCAATTTCCATTTCCACTACATCGCCGGCCTGGAGCCATTGTTCTTTGTAATTGGGATCATTCAGTTTGCCGGTGCCGTTGAGTTCTAAGAAACAACCGGTGCCAACGGTACCACTGCCGATGATATCTCCCGGGAGGATGTCTGCGCCATAGGCACAACGTTCCACGATCTCTGCGAAGGTCCAGTCCATATCTCCCATATTCCCTTCACTTACCTGTATGCCGTTTACCCAGCATTTCATTTTTAAATTATAAGCATTGCCGGTGTGGCCTTCTTTGGCAGGGATCAGGAAAGGTTCTAATTCATCTGGTGTAACCAGCATGGGGCCTATGACGGTGGAGAAATCTTTGCCTTTGGCAGGGCCGAGGTTCAGTTTCATTTCTTCCATTTGGAGGAGGCGAGCGCTCATGTCGTTCATGATCATGTATCCGCCGATGTATTCATCAGCTTCAGCAGCTGTGATATTACGACCGCGTTTGCAGATCACGATGGCCGCTTCCAGTTCGAAATCCAGGTTGCGAAAATGGTCCGGCATGCAGAGGATATCGCCGGGGCCCTGGATGGCATTATGATTGGTGAAATAGAAGATCGGGTATTGATCGAACTCGGGGATCATATCCACTTTACGGTTACGGCGTGCCGCAGCTACGTGTTGACGGAAAGCATAACCATCTCTGCAGGAGGATGGAAAAGGCACGGGGGCCAGCAATTGCGCGGTTTCGTAAGGAACGCCCCAGCTGGTAGCTCTGGGCATTTTACCTGCTTTCAGTTGTGCATCCAGCTGAATGGCAAGGTCTATCACTTCTTCCCACATCTGCAGGAACATGTGCATGGTGGTGGGCAGATCGGGATGCAGCTCCTGCACATTGTATAACTGACCGTTCACCAGCATAGCCAGCTGGTCTACTTCTTCCCGTAAATAGGTAACGAGTTTCATGCGTTGGTTTTGGTGTTTTAGGGTTCAAATATATAACTTTAAGGTATGCCTCGTTTACTATTCACGGTTATCCTGTTTTTATGCGGCGGCCTTGCAGTTGCTCAATCCCGCACATCCCGCACAGATAAGTTCCTGGAAGAACTCTTGTTAAAGAATGCATCCCCTGCTTTGCAGCATATCCTGCAGTATCCGGATTCTTTCCAGGTGCAGCTGATCTATACACAGATCAACCGGGATGCACAAAACCGCCCCACGTTTAAGCATTACTATTACCATGTGGATGGCAACACCTATTTCAACCCGGCTTCTACGGTTAAAATGCCACTGGCTTTTTTAGCACTGGAAAAGCTGCGCCGGCTGGGGATTGACCGTAATACGCCTATGTTTACGGATAGTGCTTATGGGGGACAATCGGCTGTAGCAAGTGATACTTCTGCTGCGAATGGCTTGCCTTCTATTGCACACTATATAAAGAAAGTGTTCCTGGTGAGTGATAATGATGCTTACAATCGCTTGTATGAATTCATTGGCCAACAGGCCATCAATGAAGGGTTGTGGGCGAAAGGGTATCCCCGCATGCGTATCACAAGAAGGTTTGTGCCGATGACGGAAGAAGAGAACAGGCATACGAATCCTGTGCATTTTATCAGGGACGGGGTGCACATTTATGACCAGCCGGCAGCGGTAAGCACGATACAGTTCGACTTCTCCAAACCTTTACTGGTGGGGAATGCACATTATAATAAGGATGAAGAACTGATTAAAAGCCCGATGGATTTTACCCGGCATAATAATGCTCCGCTGGAAGACCTGCAACAGATCATGCAATCGGTGTTATTCCCAACATCGGTGCCTCCTTCCAAAAGATTTGACCTCTCTGCAGATGACTATCGTTTCCTTTACCAGTACATGGCTACCCTGCCTTTTGAGTCGAAATTCCCCAACTACGATACAACGGAATTCTTTGACAGCTATACGAAGTTCTTCCGCTTCAAAGCCGGTCAGGGCAAGATTCCCCCTTATATCCGGGTGTTCAATAAAACGGGCTGGTCTTATGGTTTTTTAACGGATATCGCTTATTTCGCGGACTTTAAGCATAAGACGGAATTTATGCTCAGCGGGAACATTTATGTAAACAGAGACGGTACACTGAACGATGATAAGTACGAATACAAAGAAATGGGATACCCCTTCTTCAAAGAAGTGGGGGATATTATTTACAATTATGAACTGCAACGCAAACGTGCCTACGCCCCTGATCTTCAATTGTTTGAGGATGCCACGGCGGGTGTCGGGAAGCCAGCAGTGGCCATTACAAGGGGGGATACTACCAAACGGCGTATTGCATTGGTTTTCACAGGACATGAATTTGCAGACGGTGGTAAACACATCGCGGATGTGTTAAAACAACACAATGTGAAGGCGTCTTTCTTCCTGACCGGCACGTTCTATGAGACCCCTGCTTTCAGTCCACTCATTTTCCGGTTAAAGAAGGAGGGGCATTATTTAGGGCCTCATTCAGGGCACCATCTTTTATATTGCGACTGGACCAAACGGGACAGTTTGCTTGTAACCCGCCGCCAGTTTGAGGATGACCTGGCACTGAACTACCGGGCCATGGAGAAATATGGCCTTCCGGCACCCCATTATTTTCTGCCGCCATATGAGTGGTACAATGATTCCATTGTGCAGTGGACGGGTAATTTAGGCCTTCAATTGGTGAATTTTACCCCCGGTACACGTAGTACCGCAGATTATACTTATCCAGAAATGGGGAAAAGTTACCGGGATAGCAAGACCATCCTTCAATCTGTGTTAGATTATGCGGATCAGCGCCCTGCAGGGCTTAACGGGTTTATTTTATTACTCCATACTGGTACAGACCCACGCCGTATAGATAAATTTTATTTTCAATTGACCAAATTGATACGATATTTGCAGGGAAATGAGTACGAGATAGTTACCTTACCCCGGTTACTCTCGGGCCAATAAAAAAATACCAACATTTTGTTCCCTACTCCTGTTACTAATTAGATGCAATGGTTTAATTTAAAAATTGGGAGTCATGAAATTTGACAAGATTAAAAACAAAGGACAGGCAAGATTATTTGAGAGCCAATATCTGGAGATACTCACCAAAACACATCCTCTTTTTATCTGGGGCATGTACTTGCCTGTTATCGGCTACATGTTGTATTATAGCAACAACACATTAGGTTATGGGATCGGAAAAGTAGCATTGATATTTTTAGGCGCTGTGTTTACCTGGTCTTTATTTGAGTATGCCATCCACCGTTATCTCTTTCATTTTATTACGGAGGACCCCAGGTGGAAAAGGATCGTGTATGTATTGCATGGTAATCACCATGAGTACCCCAGGGATAAGCAGCGGTTGTTTATGCCACCGGTGCCGAGCCTTATTATCGCTTCTATTCTGTTTTCTGTTTTTTATATGACGATGGGGCAAACGGCGTTTATGTTCTTCCCGGGGTTTTTGATAGGATACCTGATTTATGGTAGCATGCATTATGCCATTCATGCGTGGCATCCGCCGTTTAAGTTTCTGAAGCCTTTATGGCGTAACCATCATCTGCATCATTATAAGAGTGATGATAAAGGGTTTGGAGTGAGTTCTTCTTTCTGGGACAGGGTGTTTGGGACTTTCTTTGATATGGATGAGAAGGAAGATAAAGAGAAAGCGAAGGCGTTGATGTTTGATAAGTAGATCCATTCATTATATAGAAAAGAGGCTGTTTCTGATTTTCAGGGCGGCCTCTTTTTGTTTGGTGTCCTTTCTAAAATAAAAAACTCACCTTTTCATCCGCCGGACTCTCTGGGGATTGCCGGGTTTATTGTGCTCTAATAGGAATCCCTTCGGGATTTTTTTATTTTAAGGAGGGAGGTCTTTTTGTTTGATGTCTTTTTTAAAATAAAAAAGATCATCACTTCTTCGGGGATTGCTGCCTTTTCTAAGATAAAAAAAACATCTCCCTCTTCGTTTATTAGACTCTTCGGGGCCTTGATGTCTTTTTAGAATAAAAAAACCTCACCTCACCTCTTAGGTTCTAAGGCTCTTTGGGGATTGCCTGGCTTATTAGGCTCTAATAGGAATCCCTTCGGGATTTTTTATTTTACGGGGAGGTCTTCTTTATTTGATGGCTTTAAAAAAAAGCATCTCTTTACCTTTTCTAAATTAAAAAAATCACCACTTCTCCTCTTCGTCCGTGAGGCTCTCTGGGGGCTGTTTGTAGATCTCTCTGCTTTTGATCTTTTCCATCTGGCGGTCTATGATGAGGCGGGCTACTGAGTGATATACATCAGGGTAGCCTTCGGAGGCGAGGATGGCTTTGATCTTATTTTCTGATACATCTACCTGGTAGAGGAGGAGTACGAATTGCTGGAAGTCTCTTTCTACCAGTACTTCCAGTCTTTCTGAAAGTAATTGTTCCAGTTCTTCCATACTAACGGAATCCGGTACACGGATACCGGTGTTTTCACGGATCCATATGCCGGTTTCCTGTAAATAACGGTCTTCCATTATTTTACCTGCTTGATCTTGTATGATGCGTTAGTGATGATCCTTACGGGTACCTTCAGGTCTTTCTTCAATTGCTTCTTGCGGTTGGCCATGTAGATGTATTCTCCTTTCATTTCTGTGTTCTGTACACAGATACTTGGGAGGCCGCTTTCACGGTTGATGAGGTAGTTGCTGGTTTGAGTGCCTTCGATGGCAGCAGTGGCCTGAATCCCTTCTTCCACCATAAAACTTTCCAGTTTATCGGTTTTGATGTTGCCGGTGCCATTGATCTTGGCGGTTTGGCTATCAAAGTGCTGGAGGTTCCAGTAGAGGTCTATACGGCCTTTGAGGCCTGTGCGTAAGGGCACGCTTTCTTCCCATTGAGTACCATTCTTGATACCATGAACCGGATATACTACGAACAATTGTTCCAGCCAGGAGCGGAAAGCGTCTGTGCCGAATTGATCTTTCAGCAGTTTTTTATAGGCGGCCTGTTCATCTTCCTTGAGTTTGGAGAAAGCGGCAGAGGCTTTATCCAGGGCGGCGTCCAGGTCTTCTACTTTATTGATAATGCCAGTGGATTGCATTTCTACGGTGAATGGCTGGTTGAGCATGAGTTTCAGGGCGCCCTGGAGGGGCTCTGCGTCATTGGCTACTTTAGCATCCACAAAAATATTCTGGTTCTTGGCGTTGAAGTTGAACTTGATATCTGTGTAAGTGAAGGTGAGGGTGTACAGCCCGGGGGTAGCATCTTTGACTACAAACTCCATCTTGTTATTGTAATCACGGGTAGTACGCCCCATGACCTCATTTACCGTGATATAGGTTTCGCTGCGGCTTTGTTGCTCAAACGCAAAAGCATCTCCTTTCTTAAATTTGTAATTCAGTTCCACATAATCCTGCGCGGAGAGTGAAAATGCGTAGCATAGCAGTGCTACCAGTCCGGTAAGTTTCTTCATTTCCAGTTAAATTGATCAAACATATTTTTCAATCACCCCTAAGCCGAACAGTGCAAAATCATACTTAACAGGATCTTCCGGGTCCAGCTCTCTAAGCCTTTCCGTTAGCTCGATAGCAGTGCTCCAGGTAGGATCTGCATTTCTGATCAACCCCAGTCGGGTGGCCACTCTGCTCACATGTACATCCATAGGGCATACCAGTTGAGAAGGTGATATATGGTGCCACATCCCAAAATCAACACCGCTTGTATCTTTCCTTACCATCCAGCGTAAATACATATTCAGCCTTTTGCAGGCGGAATTGCGGGAGGGGGTGGAAACATGTTTGCGGGTGCGTTCAGGATGTTCCAGTGCAAAAAAGATCTTATGAAAACCCGTGATGGCTTTTTCAACGTCCGTGTCCTCTTTGTCCAGATGACCGCTGAAAGCGAATTCCAGGGAGGTTACGTTGTTGTAATAATGCTGCAGGAACTCTACAAAATACAGGAGGTCTAATCCATTGAAGGTCCGGTGTTTGAAGTTCATCAGCGCCATACGATCCCGCGCCTGGTGGTTGCGGATGTAATCATAAGGTGAATTATCAAAGAGCTCCATGAGTTCCGTGCACTTATTAATAATAGTGGTACGGTTCCCCCATGCTAGTATGGCGGCAAATAATCCGGCGATCTCTATGTCCTGCAGCTGGCTGTATCGGTGAGGGATACTGATAGGATCCTCTCCTATAAATGCCGGCTGATTGTAATAAGCCGCCTTGGCGTCTAAATAATCTTTCAGTTGTTGGGACTTCATGGCTATGGTTATGGTATATGGACCCTCTCTTACCCAAATGGCGAGAGGCGTAGGTGTAATGTGCTAAAAATAAGTAGTTTATCCCAACTTTTAAAATATCGGCGATAATCAGCCGATGGCTTGTTTCAGATCTTCTATCAGATCCTCCACATCTTCAATGCCTACGCTGAGGCGGATCAGGGAGTCTACCAACCCATTTTTCACTCTTTCTTCTCTTGGAATAGATGCGTGCGTCATGCTGGCAGGATGGCCTATCAGCGATTCCACACCTCCCAGGGATTCCGCCAGGGAGAACAGTTTGGTGCCACTGAGTACTTTCAGGGCAGCATCCATACTGTCGTCTTTCAGGGTGAAGGAGATCATTCCTCCGAAACCACGCATTTGCTTTTTAGCCACTGCATGGTTGGGATGATCTTCAAACCCGCACCAGTACACTTTCCCGACTTTAGGGTGCTGGCGTAAATATTTCGCCACCACTTCCCCATTTTCACAATGCCTTTGCATACGGATATGCAATGTTTTTAGTCCCCGCAGCACCAGGAAGCAATCCTGTGGCCCGGGTACGGCTCCGCAGCTGTTCTGGAAGAAAGCGAGTTGTGCTGCCAGTGTATCGTCTTTCACGATCACGGCCCCATGTACCACATCACTATGGCCGCCCAGGTATTTAGTTGCAGAGTGTACTACAATATCCGCACCAAGGTCTAACGGGTTCTGTAAATAAGGAGAGGCGAAGGTGTTATCTACCGCTAAAAGGATCTTTCTTTCTTTGGCAATGACCGCACAGGCTGCAATATCTATAATATTTAATAAAGGATTGGTAGGTGTTTCAATCCAGATCATCTTCGTTTGGCTGTTCACGATAGGGAGGATGTTCGCAGCGTCCTGCATATCAATGAAATGGAACTTAATTCCATAGCGTGCAAAAACTTTTGTAAAAATGCGGTAGGTACCTCCATACAGGTCGTTGGAAGCAATTACTTCATCCCCCGGGGTTAGTAGCTTCAAAACGGCATCTGTGGCTGCGAGGCCGCTGCCGAAAGAGAGTCCGTGTTTACCATTCTCTATGGCAGCCAATGCGTTCTGTAATGCATTGCGGGTTGGATTTTGTGTACGGGCATATTCGTATCCTTTATGATCACCCGGTGCGGCCTGCACGTAAGTGGAGGTTTGATAGATGGGTGTCATAATGGCCCCGGTGGAGGGATCGGGTTCAACTCCTGCATGTATAAGTTTGGTGCCTAACTTCATGGTTTGCTATATTTTATGAGCGTATCAAAGATAATGAATTTGGAAATGGGGGCATTTTATGTAAATACGTAGTTATACTATAACACTTACGTAGTATTACTACGAGGGCTGTAACCCAAATTCTACGCGGGTTTCGGCCGATACAGCTGATATCTGTTCATTCACGAGGAAATTCGATGCGTTCACCAGAAACGCATATTACCTTATGGTTAATTCCCCTAATTTTACCGTAGGTTTTTCATAGGATATGGTTAAAAATTACTGAAGGCGGTATTCTTACCGCTTTTTTTATTTGTAAAAGCAAAAGGGCAACGATCACTCGTTGCCCTTTTGCTTTTATATAAGTCAGCTTATTTCTTAGCTACCGGTTTCTTTACTGGTACTGATGCGGTTTCCGTCCAGCGGATAGGAACGCTTACCTGTGTTTTATCCCAACCCATTAAAAGGTTAGCGCCATAAGGTGCTTTTTCAAACACCATGCTGAATGCTTCCAGTTCTTCTTCTGCAGGGGCAACAGGTACGTCTGTACGAACAATATCCATACTGGATTCATATTTATAAGAGCCCCAGATGTCTGTTTGCTTATTTAATATAACGGTCCACTTTGTTTCTGTGGGAATGGCGTAAAGGGTGTAACGGCCTTTAGGGATGGATTTACCACCAATGGTAACAGGGCGGTAGAATTCAATCTCTGTGGCTTCGTTTGCTCCGAGGCGCCATACTTTACCATATTCTACCAGGTTGCCGAAAATAGGACGGCCTTTTTTCTGCGGGCGGCTGAATACGGTGCGGGCTACCAGGGTGCCGGGCTCTCCTTTTACTTTACATACATAAGGAAACATAACGGGGTAGTAAGCCATATCCATGGGGCTGGGGTCTACCGGGGGCATTTTTTTCTCCTGCGCAAAGCCTAATTGGCTGACAGCCAGGCATGCCACTACAACAACTGCTTTTAACTTATTCATAAACTGCGGTTCTTTAATAGTTACTGTGATTGATCTGAATCTACCCGCAAACCTACGCGATTTTGGGAAAATCCTCAAAAGCGGGCTTGCTTACAAAGGGGACGTTTGACAGGGAATTGTCCCCTATGGGCTATTGAATTCCAAGGCGTTCCTTCATAAAGACCAGGGCATCGGGGAAAAAGGCCTGGTAACATTCTTCCAGTAGATCATAATTATCCTCAAAAACCCCAAAAGGCACTTCTACCGGGGGCTCAAAATATTTGGCCCTGCGGATGATCCCTGAAAAGCTTTGATAGATCCCGTCCTTATTATGATAATTATATAACCAGTTGTGCTGGCGCATATGCGTAAATACCTGTTGGAAATAAGGGGGCAGCAGGTGATGATGGGCCTGGAGGATCTGGTAAGTGGATTCCGCGAAGTCGCTGAGGCTCACTGTCAGAAAGTGCTGAGGATCATTGGCCAGGTAGTGATCATAGACCACATCCATGAAAACTGCACCGTAGGGACCACAGCTGGGTTGAAAAATGGCTTTGGCCCGGCGGGTGGCTTCATGTTTATCTGTAAACTCGTCCAGTTCCCGGTGGGCACGGATGCCATTTTGGATGGTGGCGGAGAAAGTGAGGAGCTGTTTGCCCTTTACGAAGTCCGCAATCATCTGACCAACAGTTATTGCCGGGTCATGAAAAGATAAATATGCGTGGGCGAGATAATTCATGGGCTGTTGAACGGTATTGAAAACGAATGAATGGCAAGAACCAGATAAACAGGCGCTTGTGGCTCATCGAAGATAGGATAAATTGCCATGGTGTTCACTATTGGGATAAGGTGTCCGCTTTTGAAAAAGTGTTTTTTGGTACTACCGGTTGTCACCAGTATTCCGTTTTAACATACTCTTAACGGCTCTTCGTGCAACATTTGCCTTTTCCGCTCAACAGCAATCTGGGATTGAATTCCAGACGAATGAAAATATGCATTTTGCGTATGCGTTATAACATGCATAACATTGGGTTAATCTAGTGCTGCCACTCTTACCAATCCCCTTGACCGCCTATCCAATGCGTACTACTTTTACATCGTAATCAATTATTACAATCACAATTAATCAAACCCAGATAAAAATTTTTCCGCCATGAAAAAAATTATCGCCATTCTAACCTTAGCCCTGGTAGTAGTTACCAGCGCCACCTTTGCCAGAGATGGCAGAACCATCGACAACAAAAAAGTGATGGAGTCTTTTAACAACCAATTTGCAGGAGCTGCAGATGTATCCTGGTATAGCACAGCTGACAAGTATGTAGCTAAGTTTACCATGAAGGCATCAAAAGTTACCGCGCATTTTGACAGAGAAGGAAACCTTTTGGCTACTTCCCGTTACATTACAGACACTGAATTGCCACTTAAAGTAATCAGCCGCCTGATGAAGAAGTTCCCTGATCAAAAGATCCAGAACATTGTGGAGTATGATGCAGACGGAAGCACTACTTATGTGATCACGCTGGAAAGCGAAACACATTGGACTGTGTTGAAAGCTGAACAATCAGGTAGTCTCACAACACTTAAGAAACTCATCAAAGCATAGCGATAAATCGCAGCCCATCTAGTTTTAGTTTTAGTGTTAATCAGTATGAACCGTTCCGTTTCCCACGGAACGGTTTTTTTATGTGTAGAACCGCAGGCAGAGCAAATCCCGGGTCTTTATCTTACATTTGCGGCTTGAACAAAGCAAAAACAAGATATAGTTATGAATAAAGGACCGATTTCTCAATTTATCCAGCATCATTACCGCCACTTTAATGCGGCAGCTTTGGTAGATGCGGCTAAGGGATACGAAACGCATTTGCTGGAAGGCGGCAAGATGATGGTTACCCTCGCAGGTGCTATGAGTACTGCTGAATTGGGCATTTCTTTCGCAGAAATGATCCGTGCCGGCAAGGTTGATATTATCTCCTGCACAGGCGCTAACCTGGAAGAAGATATCATGAATCTGGTAGCACATTCTCACTACAAACGTGTGCCCAATTATCGTGACCTCAGTCCACAGGATGAATGGGAACTGCTGGAAGGCGGGTTTAACCGTGTTACGGATACCTGCATTCCTGAAGAAGAGGCTTTCCGCCGTATCCAGAAACACATTGTGAAGCTCTGGAAAGATGCTGAAGAGAAAGGCGAACGTTATTTCCCGCATGAATACATGTACAAGCTGTTGCTGAGCGGGGTAATGAAAGAGCATTACGAGATAGATACCAAACACAGCTGGATGATCGCAGCTGCTGAAATGAATATTCCTATTGTTGTTCCGGGTTGGGAAGACAGCACCATGGGTAACATCTTTGCTTCCTATTGCATTAAAGGGGAACTGAAGGCTTCTACCATGAAAAGTGGTATTGAATACATGGTGGAATTGAGCGACTGGTACCGTAAGAATTCTTCCGGTAAGGGTGTTGGTTTCTTCCAGATAGGTGGTGGTATTGCGGGCGATTTCCCAATCTGTGTGGTGCCTATGATGTACCAGGATCTGGAGTGGCATGATGTACCTTTCTGGGGTTATTTCTGCCAGATCTCTGACTCTACTACCTCTTATGGTTCTTATTCAGGAGCGGTGCCTAATGAGAAGATCACCTGGGGTAAACTGGATATCAATACACCTAAATTCATCGTGGAATCAGATGCGACTATCGTGGCGCCGCTGATCTTTGCATATATCCTGGGCTGGTAAGCTTTTACGGGATGATATATCATTGGCCGCTCCGGGTTTTCCGGGGCGGCTTTTTTGTGGGGTGGAGGTGTGCTGTAAAGATGACAAATATGTAATTTGTTTACAAATTTGTCATCTTTATTTCGTATTTTTATTGTAAATACTGGCATGAATGGGGGTAATAGATAAAGCAACCGGAGAGAAGCTCGAAGTGGTAATAGAGCGGCTCAAGCCTAAAGATTTTAAAATTATTAAGAAGGACAAAGAACGGTTCGATAAATTTGATTGGAACCAATATAAGGGCCGGGAGGTATATAAATTGAGACGCAAGGATGACGAGACCATCCTGGGGTTAATGTGTTTAACAGATCATGCGGATGTTGACACGAATGCAATAGAGATAGAATTATTGGAAGTAAGTGACGATAATATCGGGGAATCAAAAAAGATTGATGGGATTGGTGGTTGTCTGATTGCATTTGCTTGCAGAGAATCCTTCAAACGAGGGCATGATGGTTGTGTTTTTCTTGTTCCCAAGACTTATTTGGTTGACCATTATCCCGAAAAATATGGATTTACGCATGTTCCTGTTAAATCCCCGAGCAGGCCTGAGGGTTTTATGGTACTCTATGATGAAACGGCTCAAAATCTTATCCAGAAGTACTTGTAATAAGAATTAAATCGTATAACATGAGATCGCAGAAAGAAATACAAAAAAAATATACCCCTAAAGAGATTGCGGCATCTATCGTTTTCTCTGGAAGTGAGAATCAAGCAGAACGAGATGAAGTGCTCAAAGCCTTTCGTAAGTTCAGGAAGAAGATTACTGAGGAGCAAACTGAAATTGAAAAGCTGATCTCTCAATTGTTACAATTGAAGTATCAGTTGGAAGATTATCTGGCATCCGTGTCTTTTAACAGGGAATATAATTTTGGGTATTTTCTGAAGGAATATATAGAACGTCAGGAAAAGAAAAAGAAAGAATTTGCAGAGGAGATAAATGTAGATCCAACAGAATTAAGCCAGGTAATCAATAAACATAGGAAACCAACGGAGAAACTTATTTACAGGTTAGATATTCATTCAAATAGAAGTTTCCCTGCCTTATTATGGTTCAAGCTACTGGAAAAAGACAGGGCTTATGAATTATCTCAGAATAGCGACATCATTGATAACGAGGAGAAATTTGTAACGAAAAGATTGAAGATCGCTATTTAATCTTATTGTTTTAAGGACTTATGAACGTATATATCATGGAGCTTTGGTAGTATATATCTGACCCTATCTTGAGCCTATGTCAAGCCTTTCCGTATCCTATGTGGAGCATTTGCATCTTATGGCGATATCCTCATCGAACTACCTTCTTTTAGGTACATTCTGCAAGAAAAATGCCCTTTTTTTCTGCCTTGGAAACATTAAATCAACGTTAATTCTTTGAAAAACGGCTGCTATGGACGTTTTAATAATTCTTTATACCATTACATATATAATTATTAATTATTTCTTTATATTTGCATTACCATTAACTTATGCATAACAATTAATACAGTTCTTTCAAATCCGGGCTTAAATTCTTTTGGCCATATCAAAAAACGATGTACATTTGACCCGCGAAGTCAAAAAGTCAAAGGCTTCTTTTGAAATTCAGAAATGGGCGAACAGGATCAGAAAAGGGAAGTGATACTGGAAGCTGCACTGAAGCGATTTAAACGCTTTGGACTGGCTAAGACCACCATGGAAGAAATTGCAAAAGACCTGGAGATTTCCAAAGGTTCTTTATATTATTATTTTCCTGACAAAGATAGGATCTATGTGGGAGTGGTGGAAAGAATTGTTTCACAATGTTTTACAGACGTAAGCAGTTTTTTATTAACAGCTGTTTCGGTGCAGGAGGTGATGGAACGATATCTTTCGGTGAAGGAAAGAATATTACTGGATTACCATTTTCTGTTTGGCATTCATGAGTGGGTGAGCGATAAACCCAGTAGCCTGATGAGGCAGGTGGGGGAATTGGTTCATCAATCGGAGATGCGGTTTTTATCGGCCTGGATCCGAAAGGGGATAGCGGATGGGGAGATAGCAGAAAAACATGATCCGGAAAGAACGGCTGACCTGTTAGTGCATGTGTTGTTTGGTTTGTGGGTTGTTTGGTGCAAGTGGCAGGCCGCAGGATTCGAACTACAAAGTACTGATAATATAAAAGAGTTTATGAGCCGTGAAGGTATGGTGCTGACCATCTTCTTTAACGGTTTAAAGTAACCCATATATCGCTTAAATCTTCTTCCCCCAATTGCTTAACGCATGTATGTAGAAACATGAATTAGCTTTTATCAATTATTGACATATTTTATTAAAAACTAAAAATTGTACGACAGATGAAAAAAATGATCGTTGTGGCTGTATTGGGCCTAATCGGAACTCAGTTTGCGAATGCACAGGTTAAAAAAGGTAACATTCTTTTAGGTGGTACTGTAGGTGTTCACACCGAGTCTGATAAGACAGACGGTGTTGATGGTAAGAGGACTTTTACAAGTTTTGGCATCAGCCCTAAAATTGGCTATGCAGTGAGCGACAAATGGGTAGTGGGTGTTTTTGCCAATACCTCATTTAATAGCAATAAAGATTTAGCTGGTGTGAAGGGTAATACTAATACCATCGCTCCTGGTATCTTTGTACGTAACTACCATAACATCGGTGAATCTAAATTTGCTTTCTTCGGTGAAGCGAATGTTTCTTACGGTTTCGGTTCTTCAGAAACTGCTGATGTTAAAACACAAAAAACAACAGAAATTGATGCAAACATATTGCCAGGTATCGCTTACTTCGTGACTAAACGTTTCAATGTAGAAGGTGTATTTGGTGGTATCAACTTCAACAGCAGAAAAGTTAAACCACAACCAACCGGTGCTGAAACTACTGAGACTGAATTTGGTCTGCAGTTCACGCAGCAATTTAACTTAGGTGTTAACTGGTTGTTCTAATTCAAAGCAACAAATAACTTCTTCAATAGGGGGCTGACCGTAAAGGTTGGCCCCTTTTTTTTGTTTAAAAACGGCCATGCTATTACTAATACTATCTAATGCTGTTGGCTTTTTGGCAAAGTTTTAGCATACTTAGGGTGAATAAAATTGTGTTTTATGAAACAAGCATGGAAAATGAGTGGTGTTGTTGGAGCCATATTAATTGTGGCTGCCAGTTGCGTGGCACCTCGTATGCCGCCGCATCCTCCAAGACCACCAAAGCCTCCGAGGCCTCCGCATGGGCCTGCGGCAATGCAGCAGCAGGATATTACTGATCTGAGTATAGCTTATCCTCAAAAATAGCATCCTGACCATAGCATAGATAAAGTGAAAATGAAAAAGGGCAGTTACACCATCGCGTAACTGCCCTTTTGTATGCCATACGGCATACAAAAGGGGGGCATGTTTAATAAAAAGAAAAGGGCAATTGTACCATAGTACAACTGCCCTTTTGTATTCAAGTCGTGGTATAATTACCTACTCATGGAGATCAGGAACTCTTCGTTGTTCCTGGTGCCTCTCATGTGTTGCAGCATAAAGTTCATTGTTTCTTCCGTATTCATATCTGCCAGGTGATTGCGGAGGATGTAAATGCGTGACAGCATTTCTTTTTCCAGCAACAGATCATCACGGCGGGTAGAAGATGCGGTAACGTCGATGGCCGGGAAGATACGGCGGTTAGCCAATCTGCGGTCCAGCGCCAATTCCATGTTACCAGTACCTTTAAACTCTTCAAAGATCACCTCATCCATTTTGGATCCGGTATCGATCAATGCAGTTGCCAGGATGGTAAGGGAACCACCGTTCTCAATTTTACGGGCAGCACCAAAAAATTGTTTTGGTTTCTGCATAGCGTTTGCTTCCACACCACCACTCAACACTTTACCGGAAGCAGGTGCTACGGTATTGTGCGCACGTGCCAGACGGGTGATAGAATCCAGCAGAATTACAACATCGTGGCCGCATTCTACCAGTCGTTTTGCTTTTTGCAAAGCGATGGCGGATACTTTAACGTGTTTTTCTGCAGGTTCATCGAAAGTAGAAGCGATCACTTCTGCTTTCACGCTCCGTTCCATATCTGTTACCTCTTCCGGGCGCTCATCGATGAGCACTACCATCAGGTAAATATCAGGATGGTTAGTGGCAATTGCGTTGGCTACTTCTTTCAGCAACATGGTTTTACCTACCTTGGGTTGCGCTACGATAAGACCACGCTGGCCTTTACCGATGGGCGTAAACATATCCATGATACGGGTAGAATAGTTGTTGGAAGTAGTGGTCAGCGTCAGCTTTTCGAAAGGGAACAGCGGTGTGAGGTAATCGAAAGGAACGCGGTCGCGCACTTCTTCCGGAGATTTACCATTGATGCTTTCCACTTTCAGCAGTGCGAAATACTTCTCTCCTTCTTTTGGCGGGCGAACTGCTCCACGAACGGTGTCGCCGGTTTTGAGACCAAATAATTTGATCTGTGAAGGAGAAACATAAATATCATCGGGTGAGCTGAGATAGTTGTAATCTGAAGAGCGAAGGAAACCATAACCATCGGGCATCATTTCCAGAACACCTTCACTGATGATGATACCGTCGAATTCAATATTGAATACTTCTTGTTTCTTCGGGTATTTGTGACCGCCGTCTCTTGCTGGTTGTTGTTTTGGCGCGGGCATTGTTGTTTCCTGCACCGTTACAAAATCATCATCATTATCTTCTTCCGGCAGCACGATGTCGTCCTCTTCTACTTCATCGGATAATGCTGGCAATACGATATCGTCATCATCATCAAATGTGAGTGAAGGTATATCCAAATCAAGGTCGAGCTTACGCTTTGGTGGAGTTGTGGGCTGTTCTTCTTGTTTGGAAACTTTCTTGGGGGCGGCTGCTGCTGGTGCTGGTTCTGCGGTTTTGCGTCCTCTTTTTGCTGCGGGTTTTTCTTCTGAGGCTGCTGGTTCTGCGGGAGCTGGGGTTGGTGCGGATTCTTCCTTTTTCGATGACACCACTTTTCGCTTTCGTGATTTCTTTTCGTCTCCGTTTTCCTTATCCTCTGATGCTATCACCGCTTGCTTATCAAGAATTTTATAAATTAATGACTGCTTGTCCAGTTTCTTCGAGTTCGGAATGTCCAGTTTTTCTGCAATATCAAGCAGCTCAGGAACGAGCATGTCGTTCAGTTGTAAGATGTCGTACATCATCTGCGTTTGTCAAATTTTAGAAGTGTCGAAAGGCGGGTACCACTGCATACCAACATACACCAATTAACAAATAATTGTTTTGAGTCAATAATAAAGTCTTGATCATTAAATTGATAGGGATCACTTGAGTTAAGGACTGCTGATGAAGATGGCAAAAACAGAACTTAATCAGACAGATTGTAAGTACAAGATTAAAACAAGTTTTACTATTATCCAAATAAATATTGATGACCGTGTGTTAATGTATATCAATTTTCAAAATACTTGTATCGCTGTACCAATAACTGTTTACTCCGATTATACTGCAAAACTCCGGCCACGTATCGGGGGCATTTTTACCCCAAAACGCCCGGATTTGCCCCTCTTGCGATCAGAATAAAACACTATTTTTGCAACTCATTTTAAAATTTATTATTTATATGAGCCAACGCGAAAAGATCAAGCAGATCCTGCTTAGCGACAAAACAAACTATGAAGTAACGGTTAAAGGATGGGTACGTACCTTCCGTAATAACCAATTTATAGCGTTGAATGATGGCTCTACTAATAATAATCTCCAAATCGTTATCAGCCTGGATACGGATCCTGCTTTACAGAGAAGACTCACTACCGGTGCGGCTATCAGCGTGACGGGTGAAATCGTGGAATCGCTGGGTAAAGGTCAGAAAGTGGAACTGAAAGCCCGTGAACTGGAGATCCTGGGGGATTGTGATGGTGAAAAGTATCCTTTACAATTGAAGAACAAACCTAGTTTGGAGTACTTACGGGAGATTGCACACCTTCGTTTCCGGACGAATACTTTTGGGGCTATTTTCCGTTTGCGCCATTCCCTGGCTTTTGCGGTGCATAAATTCTTTAATGAAAAAGGGTTTGTTTATCTGCATACGCCTATCATCACTGCGTCTGATGCTGAAGGGGCTGGTGAGATGTTCCGGGTGACTACTCTGGATATGAAAAAGCCTCCTCTTACTGTCGATGGTGACATTGATTATAAAGAAGACTTCTTTGGTAAATCTACTAACCTCACGGTATCGGGACAATTAGAAGGTGAACTGGGGGCTATGGCTTTTGGTGATATTTATACTTTCGGACCTACTTTCCGTGCGGAGAATTCTAATACTGCGCGGCATCTTGCGGAGTTCTGGATGATTGAGCCGGAGATGGCTTTCTATGATCTTAAAGATAACATGGACCTCGCGGAAGAGTTCATCAAATACGTGATCCGTTATGCTTTGGATAATAACAGGGAGGACCTTGATTTCCTGGCTACGCGTTTGATTGAAGAAGAGAAATCTAAACCACAGGCGGAGCGTAGTGAAATGGGGCTTGTTGAGAAGCTGGAATTTGTGCTGAATAATGAGTTCATGCGGATCACTTATACGGAGGCTATTGATATTCTGAAGAACAGCAAACCCAATAAGAACAAGAAGTTTAACTACCTCGTGGAAGAATGGGGAACTGATCTGCAGAGTGAACATGAACGTTTCCTTGTTGAGAAACATTTTAAGAAACCTGTTATCCTTACTGATTATCCTGCGGCTATTAAATCTTTCTACATGAAGCAGAATGAGGATGGGAAGACTGTGCGGGCGATGGATATTCTGTTCCCTGGGATTGGTGAGATAGTGGGTGGTTCTCAGCGGGAAGAGAATTATGAGAAGTTGGTGAAACGGATGGAGGAGTTGCATATTCCTGTAGAAGAATTGAGTTGGTATTTGGATACGCGTCGTTTTGGTACTGCACCGCATGCTGGGTTTGGGCTTGGGTTTGAGCGGTTGGTGTTGTTTGTGAGCGGGATGACGAATATCAGGGATGTGATTCCTTTTCCACGTACGCCGAAGAATGCGGAGTTTTAGTTTATTGATTTTATATTTTGAAGAGGCTGTCTTTTTAAGGCGGCCTCTTTTTTTTGTGGGATGGGGCTGAGGGTTTGCCGCGCAGCAAAGGGCGGAGGTTTCTTCTTTTTGGAAGGATGTATTTTTAGATGGACGTTTTTTCTCTGGCGGGGATCGGGTTGTTTAGTTTTGAAAAGAACCCCCAAATAGTTCAATAAAGAACCAACCGTGCAAGGGAGTGACAACGGGGGGAAGAATCTAGCTACATAATTTCTGCATTGGGGAAATAGTTACGTTTTCTTTGGTTATTGTTTTGTTGTCTTTAGTAATATGGTAGTGGGTTTCATTTGTTCATAGTATGGGTTCTTTTGCCTTTATTCAACTTTTCCTTGCCACTCGTTTGTTACGAAAATAAAAACCGAGAATTCTTCCTGTTACGCTTCGTCGGTGGGTGAAAGAGGGGAATTTCGAGCGGCAAAGCAGGAAGAAGCGGCAAAATGTTGGATGAAGTGATTCAATGAAAGGATGATTCTAGTGATTACTGGAAAATTTGTACCTTGAATAAAAAAAATGCTTAATAATCTTGATGCAGAACAGCTTAAGAAAGTGACTTCCAACCCTTTTTATTGTTTGCCACAAATTGATGAAATATTTGTACAGGAGCATGAACCATTGATTACAGAAGATGAGTGGATAGCTGCAAATGTAAATTTGATTAATGAAGTAGGTGCAAAACAATGGCTCATACTTTTACTTGAAAACTTAAAAGGCAATTATGTTTGACTGAACTTATATTTAAGCTTTAGCGCTTCCTTTAAGATTTCCGTTTCTTACCGCTGTAAACATCGATTTTTCGGTTGAAATTATTTTCTGGATGTATCAGCAGAAAGAGGTGAAAATCGAAAATTCGCATTATGCAAAGGTGAATTTTAAAGGAAAGGTAGATAGGGGAGTGTTTTCGCTGACTTCTTTAAGCAGTTGCAGTAATCCCTTTTAGACCACGAACTATATACTCTACACGATTACGTTCATGGTATTCAAGGTTGGCCATGATCCATTCTTCTAGATAGGGGTTTTGTAGTAAACCGGCAAAGCTTTTAGTAAAATAATGCCGCAATTCTTCTTCCGCCTGCTGAATCTCATCCCAGATTGTTGTCCGGTTGTTAAGTACGTGGATAATATCCTCAAAATCGCTACTGGTACGTCCATCATTTTTCCCTCTTCCTTTAAAAGCCTCTAGCTTTGTAGCGATAAAGTAGTCTGGGCGTAAGATCCGAAAGCTATAGTCGCCATCTATTAAAATGTCGATTGAAGTGGCAAACGCTGCTTTGTACCATCTATTCGAGAAGCCTAGGATGGTTTGGTCGGTTGGCATGACATCGACAGTGATGCCTCTTACCTGGTAGCGGCAGATCACCCGAGAAGTTTGATCATTAGTAAACCCCTTGCTGCGGAGTTTTTCTTCTATTTGCGCATACTCGCTATATCCGACCACCTCGACCATGATGTCGATGTCGTCAGTAGGTCTTGTTTCTACGGCTGGTCGGTCTGCATACAGCGATACAGTAGCGCCGCCGACGAATACTACTTCTTTTGCGATTTCTTCTAAAGCATTATAGACCGCTTTAATCCTTGTGATGTTTTGTTGATGGCCCATTAAAGTAAAATGTGTTTTTTTAGTTCTTCAATGGCTAAGCCAACTTCACGGTTACGTCCAACCCTGAGTATATCAATACTAGCTAACAGTTTGTAAAGTATTGGGTCTTGGGCGACGGCTTTTGTGACTCCCGAATGCAAGGGTTGAATAGCAAATCCTCTGATCGGGCCCGCATTATCTGGCCAGACATAATCAATTTCGGATAATATTTGTGACTTGTAAAAAGGATGAGAATGTGCGGTTGGAACTCCTATTACCATACTGCCAGGTATTTGCGGAAAGACATACCGAAGGCCATACTGAATAAACAACAAGAAAGCTTGCCGGGATACCTTTTTTTTGCTTGCATCAAGTAATCCTGCAGCATGGCTTCTACTCAGTGATACAGATACCTCTGATGCAGATATTGAGAGTGAAAAGGCCAAATCCTTGATATGCCAAGGTTGGTCATTTAGACTAATAACCTTCAGTAAGATAATGACATCTTGCGGGCGCATGCCATGATGTTCTTTCATGCTGTAAAGATAAAGAAATCAGCCCATAAAATTCGATTCGCGATTCGCGATTCGAGAATATTTATATATACAATTGGTTTAATTAATTAAATATGAGTTGGAAAAATATAATTTAAAAACACTATTAATGTGGTAAAATGTTCCTCTGTTTAGAAGGCATGCCTCTAAACAGAGAAGCGGTTAAATAATCTAATTAATTGAAAAGTAAGCTTTTTAATTAATTCAGGTGAGGTTGTAGACTATGTGAAGTTCCGAAAGTTTAACATATACAATACGACGATAATCGACCAACTACTGATAGAACTCAAGGAAAAAGACTAGCCGGTCAGCGTACCTCAGATTCAGAACTTTCTGACCTAATCATAGATAAACTTTCATCGCAAATAAATTTTTTTTTCAATCCAAGGGTAAAGTCAAATTCATACGTTGTCACAACGGCAAGGTCAATGAAATGCAGATAATCGATTCTTTATACTAAAATCATCTAAGTATTGATAAACGCACAGAAATAATTCCCTTTATGGAAAGCCCTTCCTCCCGCATCTCTAGTTTGAGCAAAACACAAGTGTGTGTTTTTTACCGAACCTGGGCGGCGGGTTTCGTTCCCGTTGCTGTTTTATCCTATCACCTTTAAATTTATTTTATGGCTGAAATTACTACTGGTAAACGATCTACGAGGGTGGATATGACGCCTATGGTTGATCTCGGGTTTTTGTTGATCACCTTTTTTATGCTGACTACCACCATGTCTAAGCCTAAAGTTTTGAACCTTATTATGCCGGCAGATGGAGAAGGGATCCCTGTGGGAGAAAGTAAGGCGCTTACTTTGCTGATCCAGAACAACAATGTTATTTCCTGGTATGATGGGCAGGGAGATGATCCGGAACATCCGCCTGTGATCCATCATAGTAGCTTTTCTCCGGCTAATGGGATCGGGGATGTGATCCGCGCCAAGCAGAAAAAGGTGGCGGCTGCTTTTGGGGATGCGGATGACCTGGTGATCCTGATCAAAGCCACCAAAGAATCCAGCTACCGCAATATGGTGGATGCTTTGGATGAAATGAAGATCAACAGGGTGGCCCGTTATGCCATGGTAGATATAACCCCGCAGGAAGTTAATATGCTGGGTGAAAAGCATCCCTGATTTCCCTTATCTTTATTGTTCCAAAACAATAAGATATGGCTACTGTTAATTCCATTCCTTCTGTTGATCTGTCTGATTTCACTTCAGGCGATCCTGTACGCAAAGCTGCATTTGTAGAGAAACTGGGAAAAGCATATGAAGAGGTAGGCTTTGTGGCGGTAAAAAACCATGGCATTCCTGATGCACTCATCGCAGACCTGTATAAGTATGTACAGGAGTTCTTTAAACTTCCTTCTGACACGAAACACAGTTATGAGATCCCTCAACTGGCCGGCCAGCGTGGATACACGTCTTTCGGGAAGGAACATGCGAAAGGGTTTGATGCGCCTGATCTGAAAGAGTTCTTTCAGTTTGGACAATCGGTGGAAGATAATGATCCCATTGCTAAGGAGTATCCTGATAATGTGCAGGTGAAAGAAGTGCCGGCTTTTACGCCTACTTTTTTTGAAGCTTACCGTGGGTTTGAGGGTTCGGGTAAAGCGTTGTTACAGGCCATTGCACTGTATCTTGGACTGGATGAACATTACTTTGATAACAAGATCCATAACGGGAATTCTATCCTGCGCGCTATACATTACCCTCCTATCACACAGGAACCTAAATCTGCGATCCGTGCAGAACAACACGAAGACATTAACCTGATCACCTTGCTGGTAGGGGCTTCTGCAGATGGTTTGCAGATCCTCGATAAACAAGGGAACTGGGTACCGGTGACTTCTTTACCAGAACAGATCGTGGTGAATGTGGGAGATATGCTGCAAAGATTAACGAACAATCGTCTTAAATCTACTACGCATCGTGTGGTGAACCCACCACGTGAAATGTGGAATACCTCACGCTTTTCTATCCCCTTCTTCCTGCATCCAAAATCCAATATGGACCTCAGCTGCCTGAGCAGTTGTGTGGATGCTCAGCATCCGCTGGAATATGAACCGATCACTGCCGGGGCGTATCTTGACGAGCGTTTGCGGGAGATTGGTTTGAAGAAGTAAATAAACTCACTGCCTCATGTGATGAAATACCCTGGCCATTAAACAGGCGGGAGAAGTAATCGGACATAGCAGGTGTGAGCTTAAACTTAACATTATAGGGAAAGTTCATGAAGTAGCTGTGCTGCCAGCCTACCATGTCGTGGAAATTAACGTACACGGCATTATCAGCGCGGCGGTTGCGGCTTACTTTTTCTCCTAATTGTTTTTTGAAGGTGAGCAGGTGTGCGCCTTTGAGCTGCAGATCGAACTTATTGTAATGTACATATACCTGTTTGGCGAAATGGATCTGCTCTACCCATTTTGCATGTTGCCGCTGCGGTACACATGCAGCGTTGATCACTAAATTATCTATAAAGGGCATGGCGTTAATACTGCTGATGTCATGATGCTGTACCATTTGTTCGAGGATAATATTTCCCATACTGTGGTAGAAGGTAGTCAGCTTAACGCCGCTTATCCAGGGTTGATCTTCCTGCCGGGCCTTTTGGAATTCCTGCAGCATCAGCAAGTACTGGCCAGCTGATAAACGGGCATTCATGCGGGCTACCCTGAAGTTCTTGGAGGGCTTGTAAGTAGTATTGATACTGGAATAATCGAACATCACCACATTCACATCATACTGCCGGCTCATTAACTGTGCCCTGTACACGTTGCTGGTAAAGATCTTCCCCATGCCTTCCGCATATACTACAATGTCCTTTTTATGAGGTAACAGTTCCATGGCTTCTGTAAGGGAGGGGGCCTGGTAGACCTTCCATTTACCGTCCAGTTTTTCCAGGAAGAAATATTTGAGGGAGGTGGTATCTATGTATTCATCTGCAAACCGGAGGCTGTCCGGATGAATGAACCGGTTGCTGACGAAGACCAGGCAGGAGTCTCCTGTTACCTGTGGCTTCATGGCAGTGCGTTCAAAAACAAACTGCGACCAGTATTCATTCGTATTGTAATTGGCTAACTGCGCCTGGGTGGTTGCGGTAGTAAAGAGCAGCAGGATGGCTGTGAAAAACCGTTTCATAAGCTCAGATTATCTATTATCATTAACGCCTAAACGAAGGGCTTTGTTCTTCGTTTTTCTGGTTCCCTCTTGTACATATGCAAGTTCTGTGCCCCAATAATTGTACAAATGCCCTGTAAATCAATTGAGTTATCGATAACAGCAGAAAATTCCTTTATTTTACTTTATATTCATTAGTCCAATCATTTTCCTATAGTGTTTTTACGCCACATTTCGTTTTTGAAGGCTGTCCTGTTGCACAGCATCACTGCTTTTGGGGGACCACAGGGCCACCTGGCTATGATGATGAAAACCTTTGTGCAGCAGCGGAAGGATGTAACGGAAAAGGAACTGATGGAATATAATGCTTTCTGCCAGCTGCTGCCGGGGGCATCTTCTTCCCAAACGCTTACGCTCATTGGTTATAAAAGAGGGGGTGTGCCATTGGCGGTGCTCACTTTGCTGATCTGGATCACACCGGCCTGTTTGATCATGGGGTCCCTCAGTTTCCTGATCCAGTACATGGATAAGCGGGCGCTGAACGTTGATATCTTTAAATACGTACAACCCATGGCGGTTGGATTTCTGGCGTACGGGGGGCTTAAAGCTTACCAGATCAGTATCCGCAGTACGGCTACGATTGTGATCATGGTGGTGGCTATGCTGGTGAGTTATTTCATTAAATCTCCCTGGACCTTCCCTGCCCTGATCATTTTGGGCGGGATCATTTCCAACTTTAGTAATAAACGGATCCCGGATATACCGGAGAAACCCAAAAAGATCCAGTGGATGAACCTCTGGCTTTTTGCGCTGATCTTCCTGCTGGCGGGGTTCTTTTCAGAACTGGCGCGTACGGAGAACTGGATCACAAGAAGACCTTTCAACGTTTTTGAGAACTTTTACCGTTTCGGCAGCCTGGTGTTTGGTGGTGGGGACATCCTCATTGCGATGATGCTGGAACAATATGTAACACGTGCGAAGTCCCAATTCATGTCTGCAGAGGAATTGCTGACGGGGGCTGGAATTATGCGTGCCATGCCGGGGCCTACTTTTTCTGTGTCTGCTTATGTGGGTGGAATGGTGATGAGGAGCCAGGGGCCGTTTGCGCAATTCCTGGGCGCTACATTAGCACCTATTGCGATCTTTTTGCCGAGTATGCTGCTGGTGCTTTTCTTTTTTCCTATCTGGAATAACCTGAAGAAACATGTGATGATCTACCGTGCGCTGGAAGGGATCAATGCTGTGGTGGTAGGAATTATGTGGGCGGCTACTTTTATACTTTTCTTTGCGGTGAACTTTACCTGGTATAATATCCTGATCATGCTGGGCACGCTGAGCCTGCTTTATCTTACAAGGTTCCCGGCGCCTATCATTGTACTGGTGTGTATATTGATGGGATGGCTTTTTTCTTAGCGGGCCTTCCAGATGGTGATCAATTCTTTCTTGCGGCGGTCTGTTACGTCCAGCACTACTTTGTTCCTTAATACTATTTTACTTTCGTCCGGCTCAATCTTTTGTACATGGGATACCTGTACCATCTGGTGATTGTTGATCTGGTAAAAGCGCATATTGGTGAAGAGCTCTGTGTAATACCGGAAAGAACGGGGGGAGTGAAGTACGCGGCCATCTTCCAGGTAAAAGATAGTTTTCTCGGAGATGCCTTCAAAGTAACTTACCTCATCTACAGACAATGTTACTTCTTTTCCTTCCGTGGAGGGTATCACCATCTGGCGAATTTCACCGGCGGATTTATGGAAGTTGGATAGTAACACTTCGTAACGGGGATGTAACTGCTGGTTTTCGATCCGTTTGATAACGGTGCCTACTGCCTGCAATAAACTTTCTTTATCGATGGGTTTTAAGATGAGTTCTACTTCACTTAAACGGATGGTATGGAGGAAACGTTTTTCAAATGCGGTTACGAAGATGGCTTCGAAGGAAGCGTCGTATGCTCCGGCGAGTACGTCGAACCCTGTGCCGTCGGGCATTTCCAGGTCAAGGAAAACCAGTTGTGGTTTGTAGAGTTTGATCTGTTCTATACCTTCTCGGCAATTGGCGGCTGTGCCCACCGCTTCTATCTGCGGGCAATATTTACCCAGCATCAGAGAAATAATATCCCTGCTATTCCTTTCGTCGTCTATTATTACAGCGCGGATCATATACTACTAAGTTGGCGCGGAGAACTATAATTGAGGAATCAATATCCTGATGATGGTTCCGCTGTCGTTGGCCTGTTTAAGTGATTTATCGATGATCTCTATCTGGATGCCGGTGTTGTACATTTTATTGAGTAACTCGGCCCTGTTGAGACTGATCTCCATACCGGAGGATTGATGATGAGAAGGTAGTGAACGTAAAGCTCTGGAGCGTTCTATTCCTATGCCATTATCTTCTATTACACATTCCAGCATGTCTGATGCTACCTGGTTGAAATGAATGGCGAGTAAACCGGAGGCATGATCTTCATTGGTCATACCGTGTTTCACGGCATTTTCCACATAAGGTTGTAACAGCATGGCGGGTACTTCCAATTCTGCTGTAGCAATTACGGGGTCTACCACTATTTCATAGCTCATCTTATTTTCAAATCGCATCTTCTCGAGACCAAGATAGGTATTTAAATAAGTTATTTCGTCTGCCAGTGTGATAAAATTACGCCGGGAGAAGTCCAGTGTTTTGCGGATCAGGTAAGAGAAATCTGAGAGGTATTTCTGGGCGTGTTCATAATCCCGCTGCATCACAAAAAGCTGGATGGAGTTGAGGCAGTTGAAAATGAAGTGAGGATTGATCTGTGCGCGGATGGCTTTCAGTTCTATCTCTGCCAGTTTCTTGCTGTATTCTACTTCCAGTTGCAGTTTGCGTTGTTCTTCCAGTTCCAGTTTCTTCCTTAATATTTCTGTGGTCTGTTCTTTTACGAGTTCTTCCAGTTGCTCATTCAGTTTGCGTTGCAGCTCTTTATTCTTGTTGAGCTGCTTGATGAGCATTTCCTGTGTTTTCGTTTTTTCCTGGTGCACTAATTTGTTGCGGTAGCTAAGGCCGGCGGCAAAGAAGAGTGCTTGCAATAATACGCCCAGCACCATGATGTTGTAAGGCGATACTAATTCAGGGATGGGTGTAAAACCTACTGGCTGTGTGTTATTGGCATATGCCCAGATCGATAACACCAGCAGGCTGATGGAACCGAAGAGGAAAAAACGGATGAGGGGATGATGACGTGTTCTGCGTGCCAGTGCTACAAAAGAAATGGTAATGGGGATGATGGTGATGAAATACATCCATGTATAAATGGTAGCAGAGGTCTGGTAATCTCCCATCGCAATCAGTGTGATGCAAACAAGGATCAGGACGCCTGTGGCGATGGCACCGTAACGATAGAACTTTTCCATCAGCGGGAAACGTTCCCGCAGGCTGAGGAATATATTGCCGAAGAGCATGTACATGAAATAGAAACAGAACAGCATGGCCGGAATGTCCCAGTAATACTTGAACATAGGGCAGAAATAGAAGAAGGACAGCTGGTAAGGTTTCGATTCCAGGCGTAATGCAAAGAAAACGATGAGGCCGAGTATATAACCTGCAAAGTACAGGGAAGAGCGGTCTGGCAGTTGTGTGTAATTGATCACGGTGATGCAGAGGAAAACCAGGAGCATACCCAGTAAAACCTGGATCACCAATACTTCTCCTTTGTAATGATCTGCTTCCACATGCCGGAAACCTGCATAATGAATGGGGTCATATATCACGGGCATGAAAGCATTTTCCCGGTAAAAGCGATTGATGATATGGAAGTAATATGTTTTGGTTTCGCCGGCGCCTACTTTGAGCGGGAAGGAATAGTGTCCCCATCTGTCTACATTCGCGCGGTCGATCATCATACCGGTATGCATGGCAGATTGAAGGTGGCCTTCGTTATCGGGTGCGAACCATTCTATGTCGTCATGAAAACCGGTGAAGAAGTAAATGAGGGAATCAATTTCGCTGGTATTCCTGACAGTGAGCCTTAGCCAGACGTTATTTACTTTATGCAGTACTTTTTTATAGGGATGAAAGAGGGAAGTATCTTTTTTGAACGCCACGTTCTGCAGGTCTTTTACTTTAAACTTTCCGGCGGGATCATTAAAGACGAAGACATGCGAACGAATATCCTGTCCGTTGACAGGAACGTTAAAATCAATGGCGAGTGTATCTTGTGCGGCCGCGGGCTGATTAAGGTGCAGGGAGCAACAAAACAACAGGAATGTTAATAGGATCCGATTCACAAAACTGTTGGTTAGGGTTTATATAAGGTGTCAATGATCCGGGCCAGTTCACGGTCTTTATCCGTTACAACATCTCCTGCACTGTGAGTAGACAGAAATATGTCTACTTTATTGTAATCATTTATCCAATGTGGATGATGATCTAATTTCTCTGCAACAAGCGCTACTTTGGTCATGAAGGCGAAGGCCTCTTTGAAATCAGGGAACTGAAATGAGCGATTGAGCCGGTTTTCTTTTTCCTGCCACATCATAGTTTTCATTTAAATGGATCATAACAGGGCTTGCGTGTGTTCAGGGTTACGTCCACATGATTAAAAATATCTAAAAGATCAGGTTGATCTTATTTTTTATGTCCTTCATCTCCAGGAGCGTTACCATCTGCACGAGTTCCACTTTTCTGCATTCTTCAATAAGGTTCTTTACGTCAGCTGCCTGGTAATAGTTTCCTTTGATGAGCCAGATATAATCCACGTGTTTCAGTTCCGGCAACAGGAATTCCGCTTTGCAGTGATTATTATAAAAATAATGCGCTGCTGATTTGGTGGGTTCTTCGTACTCCAGCACGGTAAAGTAATAAGAACGTTGTTGTTTGTTGAGTTTGATCTCCAGAGAATTGTTAACACGAAAATCGTACCCGAGCTGCTGATTGATCTGCCAGCAAAGCTGATAGTCCCTTGCGGGAGACATGATTCCGGCTAGCCAGGTGTCCTCAAAAAAGTCCTCCACCAACTGTTCCTGGTCTAGTTTGAGTTTTAATACAGACATTCTTGTAAAGATATTTAAGTTTACCCTGTATCAGGGTTTTTTCTTTTTCCTTTTCGGTTCACCCGCCGGGTCCCAAAAAATCGTCTTAAAGTCCTGTATCTGGTTGTTTACCACCTTTATACCTTCATTTTCGAGTAATTCCTGCATGAGGGTGGGGGTGGCAAAATGGTGTGCACCGGTTAGGAGTCCTTTACTATTCACCACACGATGTGCGGGAATGGGAGGATCGGCTCTGTCTGCTGCATTCATGGCCCAGCCGACCATTCTGGCGGAAAGCCTTATTCCCGCTGATTCTGCTATGGCGCCGTAACTGGTGGCGCGGCCGCGGGGGATCTTACGCACGATGGCGTAAACGTTATCCATGAAATTGGGCGCTTCTTTTGCCTTTTTAGGCTTCGCCGTTTTTTTGACGGCGGGCGGCAAGGAGACGCTCTTTTTTATCGTCGGGGACTTTTTCATAATCAAAAGGGCAATGCAGGCAGCCATTTCCGCAACAGTAACCACGCTCCCGGTGATATTTTTCCGTTAGCACCATGTATCCCTGCTCGTTATAGTAAAAATCAATGTTCTCCTCCAGCTGCTTCATCTTCGTCCTCCAGTTTTACCGCTTTCCAGTCGATGGGGGCTGCGGGCAGTACAAATTTAAGGAACCGGATAATTCTACCATCGGCCAGGTGCATTCCTTCGTAGAAAGTCTGGATACGCAACAGTGGCTGTACTTCTTCCTGTGCATATACATTTGGAATATCTTCCAGCAGGGTGCAGCCGGTGGCTTTGATCACCATTTGCGTAAAATGATATAACTGCGGTGAATCTGTTTTTAAGTTGATGGTACCGCCGGGTTTGAGGATCTTCTGGAAATGGCCCAGGAACCTTGGATGCGTTAAGCGGTGGCGGGCCCGGGATTTACGGAGGAAGGGGTCCGGGAAAGTGATCCAGATCTCTTCTACTTCTCCGGGGAGGAAGTAACTCTCTATTTTATCTATTTGCGTGCGGAGGAAGGCTACATTGGTCAATTTCTCTTCCAGCGCGGTTTTGGCGCCTCGCCAGATGCGGTTCCCTTTGAGATCTACCCCTATGAAATTCCTTTCGGGGAATAAACGGGCCAGGCCCAGTGTGTAATCTCCTTTGCCACAAGCCAGTTCTAAAGTAAGGGGCTGGCTGTTCCCGTAATGCTGGCTCCATTTGCCGGGCATTCCTTCCGGATAGATGAGTACGTTCGGAAAAGTTTCTATCTCTGCGAATCGTTGAAGTTTCTTTTGTCCCATAGAAGGGGCAAAATTCGCTCATTTTTTCGCGTGATTCTAAAAAAAAGGCCTTTTTTTAAAGTTTTTGCATAAAAAAAGCTCATAAGTGCTTAACTTATGAGCTTTTAATGGCTGTAGGGGTAGGAGTTGAACCTACACGAGGCGGTTAGCCATAGCACAAATAAGATTAGTGGTCAACCCATTACGCTACGTTTATCCCGTTATCCCCACCCTCGAGACGAGAGGGCATGTCTGCCAGTTCCATCACCCCACAAAGTTGGATCCTTTTTTAAGCGCTTTCAGCTTATAAGGAACGGAGGTTTGTTACTAATTATGATGCAAATCTAAAGAGAAGGGGTATTTTTTGCAAATATTTTAAATAAAATTTTGGAAATTTCGAGATTTTTTAAATATTTGCATGTAAGTTAAAAACATTCAAAAACAATTTGTCAAAATGAGCCACAATTTGAATATTGACAAACTGGATCTCCAGATCATCAGCGAGATGATGTCCAATGCTGAAATCTCCTACGCGGACCTGGGGAAGAAACTCTTCGTTTCAGGGGGTACTATCCACGTTAGGATGAAGAAATTACAAGAGCTGGGTATAGTTAAAGGTACAAGATTACATGTAGATCTAAAAATGATCGGGTATGATGTGATCGCTTTCATCGGGATCTTCCTGGAAAAGAGTTCGCTTTATGACACGGTTGCCAAGGAACTCCGGAAGATGCCGGAAATTGTTCGCCTCAATTACACTACCGGCAGTTACAGCATGTTTGCTGAGATCATTTGTAAAGACATTACCCAGCTTCGCCGTGTATTGCATGACGAACTCCAAAAGATCAAAGGGATTGAACGCACCGAAACATTTATCTCATTAGAAGAGAGTTTTACACGGACCATCAATGTGGTGGAGTAAACAATTTACGGTTTTCGCATAAGATAAGCGTGATGGCGGTATGCCGCCATCACGCTTGTTTTTTATTTGAACCCCAGTCTCTTTTCCATCTCAGTGCTCAACACGGGCAACTTCCTTCTTTCAATTAAAAAGCTGGTGAGCCGCGCGATATCTGCAAAGATGTAATGTTTATCCAGCGCACCTTTCAGGTAATCTCTGCCAGTGCTGCCACCCGTACCAATCCGCGAACCGATCATGCGGTGTACCATACTCATGTGCCGGTATCTCCAGGTGCTGAGTTGTTCATCTATTTCCAGCAAATTGTTCAGCAGCTGAAACGGTAACTGCAGGATGGGATATCCTCTGTATAACATGATGAACAAGGCAGCCCTGCAGGCTTTCGGGGAAAGCTGGCGGATGGCTTCCGGCGTATCTTTTGTGAAGACGGTGTTAAAATAATCGCGGTTGCTTTGTTCTGCGGCTGCGAGACTGTTGATATAGATGTGCTGATAATCTTCCCAGAAAATGTGTTCTGTTGGATCGGTGATATCGCTTACAGGCTTGTAGTTGGTCCAGTTGCTTTCTTCTTCAAAGAAGGGCATTCTTTCCAGCCATTGGTTCAGCAGATCTATAATGGACTGTTGATTTTCTGCCTGTTTGATCAGGTCTATCTGTGCCTGTTTTAATTGCGAGATGTAATATTCCTGGCCAAAGCGATGCTGGTATTTCAGGCCCAGCCTGGCTTCCAGGGCTTTGAACTGCCAGCTTTGAAAACCGGAAGCAGGGCGCAGCATGTCCCGGAAATCCAGGAAGTCCATGGGCGTCATCGTTTCCATGATATCGATCTGATGTACGAGCAGTTTGAGGATGGTGACCATCCTTGAAGTTCTGTGTACGACAGTTTGCAGTTCCGGTGAGTTATCGTTCACTGGTTTTTGCATGATAGCAGCTACAGAATCTACTTCAAAAAGCAACTGTTTAAACCATAGTTCGTAAGCCTGATGGATGATGATGAACAACATCTCATCGTGCGCGTGGAGCTGGTTCTTATCGCTTTCCAGTTCCTGGGCATTCAATATTTTTTCTAATTGCAAATAATCGCCGTAATGCACATCCGTTGTTGACATGTGAAAATAAGTTGGGTGAAAAATAAGTTGGTTTGCGTCTGTAAAAAACGGTGCGGATCAGGTTGGACTTTTGATGATATTCTTCCAGATATTCATTGAGCAGGGTATTTTATAAGCTGGGAATTCTACCGCCATCTACGGGTAAATTAATGCCTGTGATATAAGCAGCTGCGGGAGAAGCGAGGAAAGCAACGGCTGCACCAAATTCTGCAGGATCACCAAATCGCTGCATGGGGATCTCCGATTTCCATTCCTGGGAAATGGTTTCCACGGGTACTCCTCTGGAATCTGCGGTTGCTTTAAAAAGACTTTTCAACCGGTCTGTGGTCATGGCGCCGGGTAACACATTGTTGACAGTGATACCGGAAGGGGCCAGTTCGTTTGCGAGGGATTTGGCCCAATTGGCTACCGCCGCGCGGATGGTATTGGAAACACCCAGGTTTTTGATGGGTGCTTTAACTGAAGTAGAGATGATCTGGATAATGCGTCCGTAACCGCTGGCTTTCATTCCGGGCACTACAGCCTGGGCCAGGATCTGGTTGCAGACCACATGCATTTCGAAGGCTTTCATAAAAGCGCCACCTTCTGCTGCCAGGATGGGTCCTCCGGAAGGGCCGCCACTGTTGTTGACGAGGATATTGACGATCTGGGCATCTGTGATGGCCTGGATGGTAGCCTGTACGTTTTCCGGTTTGGTGAAGTCCACCACATAATAGTTGTGTTGCTGGCCCTGGCTTACATCCAATGAAGCCACGGCTGCTTCCAGAGAAGTTTCATTCCTTGCCAGGAGGATGCAGGAAGCCCCAAGTAAAGCTAATTCCTTTGCTGACGCAAGTCCCAGACCCTGGGACCCACCACTGACCACTGCAATTTTTCCGGCTAATGAAAGTTTCATGGGATAAAGGTAAGGAATCACCTGCTGACAGGGAGAAGGGGGAAAGGTTTTGTAAATATTTTTCATTAGGTTTGCAAGAAGCTTGAAGCACACGCGGGCCATTCGCACTAAGGCATTGACATGTATTCTTCGCGTATAAATGGCTGGTAATCAAACACTTTACTGATT
Organism: Chitinophaga sp. SYP-B3965; assembly: GCF_009647655.1. GTDB lineage: Bacteria > Bacteroidota > Bacteroidia > Chitinophagales > Chitinophagaceae > Chitinophaga. Next base: position 681,174 of record NZ_WJFD01000002.1, read on the forward strand.
TTTATTCAAACTACAGCAATGGAATATAATACCGCACGTAACCATCTGATCATGCGCGAGTATGGAAGGAATATCCAGCGGATGATCGAATATATCCTTACGATCCCGGATCGTGATGTTCGCCAGCAGCAAGTGTCTGCTGTGATAGAACTGATGGGAACGCTGCAACCCCACTTACGTAACGTGGAAGATTTCAGGCATAAGCTCTGGGATCACCTTTTCCTCGTTTCCGACTTTAAGCTGGATGTTGACTCCCCCTATCCGATCCCAACAAGGGAAACCCTGCACCGTAAACCGGACAGACTGCCTTATCCTAAAAAGTATCCCCGTAACCGCCACTTCGGCAAAAACCTGGAGCTGGTGATGGATAAAGCGTTGAAAGAAACAGATCCTGAACTGAAAGAAGGATTTACGCAGGTGATCGGCAATTACATGAAACTCGCTTATAGCAACTGGCATAAAGAGAGTGTACATGATGATGCTATCAAAACAGAACTCAACAATATCTCCGGCGGCGCTTTGCAATATCATCCCGGTGGCGCACAAAGTGGCAGTGGAAGCAATCTTGCAGGTGGTGGCGCCAATTACAACACGCAGGCAGGAGAATATCGTGCAAGCGGACCGAGCAACAGCGGTAAACGCAAACAGTTCCAGCAGAATAAATTCAAGCGGAATGATGGTGGCGGTTCTTCTGGTGGTGGTGGAGGAAAAAGCAATAAGCATAACAACAAATACAACAAAAACAGGAACAAGTGAGTAGCGTGTTCGAAGTACGAGGCGGCAACCGCCTGAAAGGAGATATTATACCGCAGGGAGCAAAGAACGAGGCATTACAGATCATTAGCGCGGTGTTGTTAACAGCCGAAAAAGTAACCATCAATAACATTCCGGACATCCTGGATGTAAATTTACTGATAGAACTTTTAGGAGATATTGGTGTGAAGGTAAATCGCATTACCCGCGCCAGCTGCGAATTCCAGGCAGATGATATTGATTTTGATTTCCTGGAAAGTGCAGAATTCAAAAAGAAATCCGGCCGCTTGCGCGGTTCCGTGATGATGGCCGGCCCGCTGCTGGCAAGATTTGGCAAAGCTTACATTCCCAAACCGGGAGGTGATAAGATCGGCCGCCGCCGCCTGGACACTCACGTGATAGGTTTCGAAAAACTGGGCGCCAATTTCCATTACGATACGGACGACAATTACTTCCGCCTGGAAACTTCCGGTGGATTGAAAGGTACTTATATGCTGCTGGATGAGCCGTCTGTTACAGGAACGGCCAACATTGTGATGGCAGCGGTATTAGCACATGGCACTACTACTATTTACAATGCGGCATGTGAACCTTACTTACAGCAACTTTGCAAAATGCTGAACAGCATGGGTGCAAAGATCAGCGGTGTTGGTTCTAATATGCTGGTGATAGAAGGTGTGACCATTTTGAAAGGATGCACGCATGCGATGCTGCCGGATATGATCGAGATCGGCTCTTTCATTGGACTGGCTGCGATGACGCAAAGTGAGATCACGATCAAAAATGCAGGTGTGCAGCATTTGGGTATCATCCCTGAAAAGTTCCGCTCACTGGGCATCCAGATGGAGATCAAAGGAGATGATATTTACATTCCCCAACAAGACAGCTACGAAATTCAAACTTTTATAGACGGTTCTATTTTAACGATCTCTGATCATCCATGGCCTGGTTTTACGCCGGACCTGCTGAGCATTGTGCTGGTTGTGGCCACACAGGCAAAGGGCAGTGTGATGATCCACCAGAAGATGTTTGAGAGCCGTTTGTTCTTTGTAGACAAACTCATTGACATGGGTGCGCAGATCATTCTCTGTGATCCGCATCGTGCAGCAGTGATCGGTTTGGGCAGGCAGCATAAATTGAGGGGCATCACGATGAGTAGTCCTGATATCCGTGCTGGTGTTGCATTGCTGATTGCCGCGCTGAGTGCAGAAGGAAAAAGTACCATCCATAATATTGATCAGATAGATCGCGGATACCAGTACATTGATGAACGTCTGCGCAATTTGGGAGCAGATATCAAGCGCGTGTAAATAATGGGATCACACAAAATTATCATAGTTACAGCACCGTCAGGAGCTGGTAAAACAACTATTGTGAAAAAGCTACTCAGCGAAATGCCTGAGCTGGCTTTTTCTATTTCTGCTGCTACCCGCGTTCCGCGTGGTGATGAAACCCATGGAAAGGATTATTACTTTTTAACGCAGGAAGATTTTCATCAGCGAATTGCCGATCATGCTTTTGCGGAGTACGAAATGGTGTACGCCGGTAAGTATTACGGTACGCTGAAAAGTGAGCTGGAAAGGATCTGGGGCAATGGAAAATATCCGCTGGTGGATATTGATGTAAAGGGGGCGCTTTCTATCCAGGAAAAATACCAGGGCACGGCCCTTACCATATTCATTCAACCTCCTTCCCTGGATGCACTGCGCGTTCGTCTCAGTGAAAGAGGAACGGAAACTCAGGCGTCTTTAGAAGAACGGCTGGGGAAAGCCCGGTACGAATTGTCCTTTGCGCATGAATTTGACCATATTGTGGTAAATGAGCAGCTGGATAAGGCCTACAGTGAGGTAAAGACCCTGGTAGAGAACTTTTTAGCCGATTAGCCCGTTATATTCAAATGGTGTTGCGCGGCTCACCGAATTTCATATCTTTGATAAGATGGATATTTATACGATTGCTTTACTGGTTTTAGTGATCCTTGTAGCCGGGTTTTTTGCCGGTATGGAAACTGCTTTTGCCAATGTAAACAGGCTGAGTATAGAACTCAAAAGAAAACAGGGCCGTTCTACCGGGAAGATCCTTTCCGGGTTTAATGAGCATCCTGCCCGGATTCTGGCTTCCAGCCTCATTGGGCTCACTATTGCTATTGTTATTTATAGCATGCTGGTGGCCGGTTGGCTGGATTCTTTGTGGGCAATGACTTTGACTCAAATGCAAATGGCCAGTTTTGTGCCCTTTATGCTGTTTACGGAGATTGTGGTGGCTACACTGCTGGTGCTCTTTTTCGGCTTTTTCATTCCCCGCAGTATTTTCCGCTCCAGGCCGGAAGCTTTACTGGGCTTTTTCGCCCATCCTATTTCTGTATTTTCCAAACCGCTGTATATCATCGGGAACATGCTGGAGTCCATTTCAGAATGGATACTGAAATACCTTTTCAATGTGCGCATTACGGAAGGTAAGAGCTCTTTTGCCCGGGTAGATGTGGAATATTTCCTTCGCCAGAGCCAGCAACATGCCGGTGGCGATAACCAGGAGTTGAATACGGAACTTTTTGAAAACGCGCTGGGACTTGTGCACATTAAGATCCGTGGTTGCCTGATCCCCCGGAAAGAGATAGAAGCGTTGGACATTACCAGTACCATTGAGCAAGCCAGGCGCAAGTTTATGGATACGAAACTTTCCAAAGTGATCATCTACGAAAATAATATTGACAATATTCTCGGATATGTGCACCAGTTGGATATGTTTAAAAGTCCATCAGACATCCGCTCAGTGATCCATCCGATCCTGGCGGTGCCTGAAACGATGAGTGCAATTGACCTGCTAGGCAAGTTTAACAAGGAACGGCGGAGTATTGCCTGGGTGGTAGATGAATTTGGCGGAACTGCAGGTATTGTTACGATAGAAGATGTGCTGGAAGAGATCTTTGGGGACATCAAGGATGAACATGATGTGGAAGAATTTGTAGAGAAACAGATTGCTGAAAAGGAATACATTTTCTCCGGAAGGCTGGAACTGGACTACTTGAATGAGCAGTATGGCTTTGAGTTTCCGGAGGATGAAAGTGAAACGTTATCTGGTTACATCATCTCTCACTACGAAACTATTCCAAGGCTGAAAGAGCGCATCATCATTGATGATTATGAGTTTGACATTCTGAATGTGACGGATACGCGGATTGAAATGGTGAAGATGAAAATACTGAACTAGGTTATTCCGGCGCGAAAATTGCTGTATTATTGATACGTGAGCTGCTGTATCCCCCAAAGGGGTGAAAAAGCAGCCAGGAACGTGAAAAAACGGGTTTCTTCCTTTAACGGCTGGTAAACAACTCTTTAAAAATGGACCCCGGTAAGAATTACTTTTTGCGTTAATATATCGGTGCTAAATCGTTTTTTATATGAGGTAGTACTAATTTGACACGAATTGAATTCTTTTACTACCTGATACGTAACACAATAATTTGATTTTTGTTAAAAGGTTGTAAAAAACTTTGTTGTAACATTGATAATACGATATTTCTTTCTATTTTTGTTTTAGAAATTTAAAAGCTCTGTATCGGTTATAACTTATATCTAATAGCTTGCCATTATGGATGAAGTTATTACTTAAGCAGTAGCGAAAAAAGACATTCTCGAATTCAACTTTTTTGGGGTTAACAAACAATGGATGAAAGGCCGGCTCTTGATTCTTCTCGGGCTGGCTCTTTTTTTTCTCCGAACCTTCTCCTTCTTTCCTTCCCTCATTATTTTCTTTTACCTTACAGCGTTTTTACTAAGTACTATTCACTTGGCACATGTTATATTTGTGCTCCTGATTCATAATAGTGTATGTTAAAGAAGTTATTCTCGAGTAATGAGGACAAGGCAGAGATGTCGTTTTTTGATCACCTGGAAGAATTGCGCTGGCACCTTGTACGTTCTGCATTCGCCATCGTGTTCGTTAGTATCCTGGGATTTGTTTTTACAGACTGGATCCTCACACATGTGATCTTTGGTCCTACACAACCTGATTTTCCCACTTACAGCTGGATGTGCAAGTTGAGTCATGCTTTAGGCATGGGAGATAAGCTGTGTCTTATACCGCCGGAAATAAAATTCCAGAACACCAAGATGGCCGGGCAGATCACCCTTCAATTCAAACTGGCATTTATGCTGGGGCTGATAGGTGCCTTCCCTTACATCGTTTATGAGTTCTGGCGTTTCATACGTCCTGCGCTGAAAGACCAGGAAGCAAAAGGTTCCAAGGGTATTATCTTCTGGATCACGCTGCAGTTCCTCTTAGGAGTTCTCTTCAGTTATTTCCTGATCGCTCCTTTCATGATCAACTTCCTGGCCAGCTATACTGTTTCTTCTGTGATCAAGAATGACTTCTTCATTGATGATTACTTTGGACTGATGAGCCAGATCATATTAGGGATGGGTTGTTTATTTGAAATGCCTATCCTGGTATTCTTCCTCACTAAACTTGGATTGCTCACACCTGATTTCATGCGTACTTACCGTCGTCATGCGATTGTGGTGATCCTCATCCTGGCAGCTATTATTACGCCGCCGGATGTATTAGACCAATTGCTGGTTTTCATACCTTTGTATCTGCTGTATGAGATCAGTATTTTGATTTCAGCGAGAGCATACAAAGCGAAAGAGAAGAAAGAAAAAGAAGAGTGGTCTTAATTCATTTATCATAAACTGATTGTTATGGAACCAAATTTCAATCTTGCATTACCGGTGGCCATTGGCGGAGATCATGCAGGCTATGCATATAAGGAAGAGGTGATCTCCTATCTGGAAGGGAAAGGTGTGCAGGTAAAAGATTTCGGCACCAGTTCTCCTGATTCCGTGGATTATCCTGATTTTGCCCATCCGGTTGCGAGTGCGGTGGAAAGTGGTGCGTTTGCTTATGGTATCCTCATCTGCGGCAGTGCCAACGGTGTGGCCATTACTGCGAACAAACATCAGGGCATCCGTGCAGCTATTTGCTGGGGAGATGAACTGGCGCGCCTGGCCCGCAGTCATAATAACGCAAATATCCTCTGCATTCCCGCAAAGTTTGTAGATAAAGCTACCGCAGAAGAAATGGTGGACATTTTCGCAGAGACTGCTTTTGAAGGCGGCCGTCACGAAAACAGGGTGAACAAGATCGCCTGCGCGTAAAACATAAATTTTTTAGGTATAAAGGGTAATAGTCACCACTATTACCCTTTTTTTTAGATGAGTGGTAAGGGCCAGACCAACCGCAAACCTTAATTTTAAGGGGCAAACCCCTTTTTTCGAAATTAAATATCAACCGATGAAGAAGTTTACATTCATAGCCTGCTTAGTTGCTTCCGGAACAGTAGCCTGCGCACAAATGGCCAAACCTCCTGTGAAGCCTGTTGCTGCTACTCCTTTTGCAAAAGGGATCACAGCAGCTGATCTTAAAAAACACCTCTATATTGTTGCAGGCAATGATATGGAAGGCCGCGAAACGGGTAAACCGGGTCAGCATAAAGCTGCGAAATATATCAGCGAACAATTCAAACGTGTTGGATTACAGCCAGCCGGTATTGATGGTTCATGGGAACAGCCTTTCAGTCTTTTCACGGATACGCTTATTACAGGGAAGATCGTAACCAATGGCAGAACGCTTGAATTCGGGCAGGATTTTTATAATGGGCTGCGGGAAAATAAGAACCAGACGCTGGGTGCAACAGGTGTTGTATTTGCAGGTTATGGTATCAGCAATGAAAAGATGAATAGTTATGATGGTCTTGATGTGACGGATAAGATCGTGCTGCTGGCAGAAGGTGAACCCATGGATGCAGAAGGCAAACCGCTGTTCCCCAAAACAGCTTCCACGCTGAAAGATAAACTCCGCGCAGCTGGCGGGAAAGGTGCAAAAGCGGTATTCCTTGTTTCTTCCAATGTTTCACAGATCAGCCGCGCAGGTTCCCGGCTCCGTAAAACAGGTCTTTATTTCAATGATGAAATAACGACGATGGAATACATCCCCAACTCCTACTATATCTCTCCTGATATGGCCACTACCATCCTCAGCACACCTTTTAAGGAGCTGCAGGAAAGTTTAAAGAAACCAACGCCCACTAAGGCCAGTGGCCAGATCACGGAACTGGTATATGAGAAAGGATTACTGGAAACAAAATCCAGCAATGTACTGGGTATGCTGCCTGGTACGGATAAAAAAGATGAGTACCTGTTCATCACGGCACACTATGACCACATTGGTGTGATCAATGGAAAGATCCATAATGGCGCAGATGATGATGGTTCCGGAACAGTGTCTGTAATTGCCATGGCAGAAGCTTTTATGAAGGCTAAAAAAGCCGGTAAAGGGCCACGCCGCACGATTGTGTTCATGACGGTAGCAGGGGAAGAAAAAGGATTGCTGGGCTCCCGTTATTATACGGAACATCCTATTTATCCTTTGGGAAATACGGTGGCTGATCTGAACATTGATATGATCGGCCGGATAGATCCGGAGCATGCAAAGGATACCAATTACGTGTACATTATCGGAGATGATAAGCTAAGTTCAGACCTCCGCCCTATCAATGAAGCGGCCAATATGCAAACAGGACTTAAACTGGATTACAAATACAATGATCCAAATGATCCGAACCGTTTCTATTACCGTTCAGACCATTACATGTTTGCACAGAAAAAGATCCCGATCATTTTCTACTTCAATGGTGTGCATCCGGATTATCATGGCGCAGGAGATACACCAGATAAGATACATTACCCCATGCTGGCCAAACGGGCACAGCTGGTATTCTATACTGCCTGGGAAGTAGCGAATCGTGCTGACAGGATCAAGGTAGACAGGAACGAAAAATAATCTTAGGGCGCCGCTGATGAAGCGGCGCCTTTTTTTATGCTGTTTATGGAAAACAGCCGTAAATTGAATCCTTTGCAGGAAATCAATATATATGCTTAAAAAAATCCTCTCCCTATGCATTATGGTAACCACCACGTTAGTTACCACGGCACAAACCACAGGCCGCGAACAGGCCCAGGCCAAAAAAGACAAGGCCATCCAATTGATGGACGAGGGGAAGATAGAACCCTCCATCGCTTTACTGGAAGAGGCCATTAAGCTGGATCCGGATGACCTCACGTATCCTTACGAGATCGGGTATGCAAAGTACCTCGCCAAAGACTATGCGGCTACTATTGAGATCATGAAGAAACTGGTTAAAAAGAAATATGCATTTCCCGGGGTGTATCAGCTGTTGGGGAATTGTTATGATATGACGGGTGATGCAGATAAGGCCATTGATACTTATGAAAAGGGATTGAAGGAATTCCCGGATGCCGGTAATCTTTACCTGGAAATGGGGGTGATGCAGATGGCGAAAAAGGATTATGCCAAAGCGATCGGGTATTTTGAAGGCGGGGTGAAGGCTGCGCCTAAACATTCTTCCAATTATTACTGGCTGGGCAAACTGTTCTGCAATTCCGATACCCAGGTTTGGGGCATGCTGTACGGGGAAATATTCATGAACATAGAGCGGGGCAGCAAACGCACGGCGGAAATGAGCAAACTGCTGTACCTCACTTATAAAAACAGCATCCAGTTCAAGGATACGGTGAAAACAGTGGCCTTCAATAAGCTGAACATTGTGGTGACCGACCTCAAGGACCTGAAAGGCGCTGCCGAATTAATGAAATCCTATGGCACCTTTGTGTATGAATTCCTGATCCTGGAAGCCATCACACCGGAAAATCATATAGACCTGGCTTCGCTGAGCCGGATCCGGGAAAGTTTTTTACAGGGATATTACCAGAAAGGCCATGCGGAGAAATATCCGAACCTGTTGTTTGAGTATCAGCAAAAGGTGAAACAGAACGGCTACCTGGAAGCGTATAATTATTGGCTGTTAAGCCAGGGGAATGCAGAGGAGTTTGAGATCTGGAAAGGGGCCAATAAAACCAAATGGGAGGATTTTATCCGCTGGTTCCAGCAAAATCCGCTGGAAATAACCCCGGAAAATAAGTTCTACCGGGCACAGTATTTATAAGTTTCGCGATCCGCCCCTCAAATCGTATTTTTACGGCCGGCAAATTAATTTTTGATTTTGATGAAGGCAAACTATTTAGACGATTTGAATGTACCCCAGCGGGAAGCGGTAACCACCATTAAAGGACCTTTAATGATCATCGCGGGCGCAGGTTCAGGCAAAACAAAAGTACTGACAACGAGGATCGCACACCTGATGAACAATGGGGTGGATTCTTTTAATATATTGGCGCTCACCTTTACAAACAAGGCGGCGAAGGAAATGAAGGAACGCGTGGAAAGGATCCTGGGCGGCAGTGAAGCCCGTAATCTTTACATCGGTACTTTCCACTCTGTTTTCGCCCGCCTGTTGCGCAGCGATGCGCCTAAACTGGGATACCCCAGTGACTTTACCATTTACGATTCTGATGATGCAAAGAGCGTGGTGAAAACCATCGTGAATGAACTGAACCTGGACGACAAACATTATAAACCGAATATGGTGTACAACCGGATCTCTGCTGCCAAGAACAGTTTGATGAGCCCGGAAGAATACCAGCATGATTATGCGGTACAGCAGGAAGATCAACGTTCCAGTCGTCCTATGATCGGCAAGATCTATGAGATGTATGCCAAGCGTTGTTTCAAGAACGGCGCGATGGACTTTGATGATCTATTGTATAAAATGTACGTGTTGCTGAAGGGCTTCCCGGAAGTACTCGCCAAATACCAGCACAAGTTCAAATACATCATGATCGATGAGTACCAGGATACGAACCCGGCGCAGTATGAGATCGTGAAGTTACTGGGTGCAGTGCATGAGAATATTTGCGTAGTAGGTGATGATGCGCAAAGTATCTATTCCTTCCGTGGTGCTACCATTCAGAATATCCTGCAATTTGAAAAGGATTATGATGATGTGAAAGTGGTGAAACTGGAACAGAATTACCGCAGTACAAAATCTATCCTCAACGTAGCGAACGAAGTTATCTCCAGGAATAAAGGACAGATCGAAAAGAACCTCTGGACGGATAACCTGGAAGGAGAAAAGATCAAACTGATCCGCACGAATACAGATAATGATGAAGGGAAAGTTGTAGCAGATACTATCTCTGAACAGAAACTCCGCAATCATTACGACAACAAAGATTTCTGCATCCTTTACCGTACTAATGCACAGAGCCGTTCCTTCGAGGAAAACCTCCGTCGCAGTGCCATCCCTTACAGGATCTATGGTGGGCTCTCTTTCTATCAAAGAAAAGAGATCAAGGATTTCATCGCTTACCTGCGGGTGATCATGAACAGCAGAGATGAAGAAGCGATCAAACGGATCATCAATTACCCGGTGCGTGGCATTGGTAAAACTACCATAGAGAAAGTAACGGTTATTGCGAATGATCAGAACATCACTTTCTGGGATGTGCTGGAACGTGCGAGGGAATTTGGTTTCAAAGCAGGTACGCTGGAAGCGATAGAAGGGTTTGTGACGATGATCCAGAGCTTCCGTGTGGCACTGGAAAAACATAATGCTTACGAAGTAGCGGTACAGGTTGGTAAATCCACCAGTATCGTAAAAGAACTCTTCAACGATAAAACAACAGAAGGACTTGCCCGTTACGAGAACGTGCAGGAGTTATTGAACTCTATCAAGGAATTCACGGAAACGCCTACAGAAGATGGTGAATTGCTGGACGATAAAACACTGGGCATTTACCTGCAGCAGATCACGCTCTTAACGGATGCAGATAATGGCAAGGATGAAGACAGTAACGTGGTGAAACTGATGACGATCCACGCGGCGAAAGGACTGGAATTCCCGGTGGTATTCACGGTGGGATTGGAGGAAAGTCTTTTCCCCAGTGGTATGTCCATCAATTCCCGCGAAGAGCTGGAAGAGGAACGCCGGTTGTTCTATGTGGCGGTGACGCGTGCAAAAACACGTTTGTTCCTCACCTACGCTAATAGCCGTTATCGTTTTGGACAGCTGCAGCAGAATGAGCCGAGCCGTTTCCTGGAAGAGATGCCAGAGGATTTCATTGACCGCAGTTATGCTGGCGGCGGGATGCGCAATACTGGCCCGATTGGTGGTAGTGGTGCTTCCTGGGGTAATATGTTCGATAAAAAGAAAGCACCTGCTTCGAATACTGCAACTGCTGCTTCTTCAACCTCCGGACCAAGGCCAACGCCTAAAGCGCCGGCTGGTTACCATGTACCCAGTTCTAATTTTACTGCAGATGATCCTGCTACCATGGAAGCGGGGATGGATGTAGAACATCAGAAATTTGGTTTCGGTAAGATACTTGCCCTGGAAGGTGCTATCAATAACCGTATCGCTACGGTGATGTTCCCTAAAGGTGGTGGTGAGAAAAAGATCATGCTGAACTACGCCAAGCTGATGATTGTTAGATCATAGTTAGATAAGGAATGGAAGCTGATATCCTGAAACTCCGCTACTACTGCGCTTACCAGGAGCGTTGCCATATGGAAGTGAGAGAGAAATGCTGGGAACTGGGTCTGCGTGGCGAGGATATTGAAAACGCCATCGCTCACCTCGTGGAAAATGGTTTTCTCAATGAAGAGCGCTTTGCGAAAGCATATGCTGGCGGGAAGTTCAGGATGCAGCAATGGGGGCGCAAGAAGATCAGCATGATGCTGAAGCAGAAACAAGTTTCTGAATACTGCATCCGGAAAGGTTTGGCAGAGATCAATGCAGATGATTACATGCAAACTTTGGAACAACTCGCCTCCCGGAAATACGCCTCTTTAAAGTCTGAACAATATTTAAAACGACAATACAAAACGTTGCAATTCCTCCTGCAAAGAGGTTTTGAACAGGACCTGGCAAGGGCCGCTATTGAACAAATCGCAAAAAAGGGCGAATAAAGGGGGGATAATTTTTCATCTTTCTAACCCTTATCGCCGTAATTTTGGGGTCGTTTTGTAGTAATTAATACTTTATGTCTGATTTAACGGTCTCTCTGATACAAGCTAATTTACACTGGGAAGATGTTGCTGCCAACCTGGCGATGTTTGACGAAAAGATCAATTCCATCCAGGAAAGGACGGAAGTGATCATACTTCCTGAAATGTTCAGCACAGGATTCAGTATGCAATCTGAAAGACTGGCACAAACAATGGACGGTAGTGCAGTACAGTGGATGAAGCAAAAATCAAAAGAGAAGAACGTGATCATCACCGGCAGCCTCATTATTGAAGAAGGCGGTGAATATTATAACCGGCTGATCTGGATGTTGCCCAACGGCACATTCGGCATCTACAACAAACGCCACCTGTTTGGCTTTGCCGGAGAAGAAGATCATTACAAAGCTGGTGACAAACGACTGATCGCCCAGGTGAAAGGCTGGAAGATCAATCTTTCTATATGTTACGATCTTCGTTTCCCGGTATGGTCCCGCAATTCCCTTCTCGAAAATGGTGAGCCGGCTTATGATGTATTAGTGAACGTGGCCAACTGGCCGGAAAGACGTAACACGCCATGGCGCGCATTATTACAGGCACGCGCTATCGAAAACCAATGTTATATGATTGGCGTAAACCGGGTGGGTAATGATGGTAACGACATCTACCACAGCGGCGATTCCAGCATTATAGATCCCATCGGCGAGGTCATCTACCACAAAGCGCATGATGAGGACGTATTTACCTACACACTTTCCAAAAATCACCTGAACGAACTGCGTGCAAAGTTTCCTTTTATGAAGGATGCGGATAGGTTTATTATCCCGTAACTTTGCGGGCTATGATCCGCTTTTTCACCAAGAATCAGTACAAAAATACTGTACTGGCCCTCTGGGCCCTTCTGGCTATTTTACAAGCCTGCTTTACAGAGTTGATGGACGATGAGGCGTATTACTGGGTGTACTCCAACCACCTGGCCTGGGGCTATTTTGACCATCCGCCTATGGTAGCCCTGCTCATTAAAGCGGGTTACGCTTTATTTCATAATGAACTGGGAGTAAGACTGGGCATGATAGTCCTCAACCTCTTCACCCTCATCCTCATAGACAAACTCATCCCTCATAAGAACAACATCGTTTTCTATCTCATCCTTGCCGGGATGGGGGCTATGCAGATCGGAGGGATCCTCGCTGTGCCGGATATTCCACTCATCTTCTTTGCTACGCTGTATTTTTATATCTACCGCAACTTCCTGGAATCCCAGAGCTGGAAGAACACTTTTCTGCTGGGACTTAGCATGGCGCTGATGTTCTATAGCAAATACCATGGGGTATTACTCGTGTTCTTCACGCTGCTTTCCAATCTCTCCCTGTTAAAAGTATATCGTTACTACATAGCGGTGATCATCACCACGCTGCTTTTCTTCCCGCATATTTACTGGCAATACACACACGACTTTCCCTCTCTGCAATATCATCTTGTAGAAAGGAATGCTTCTTCCTACGATATCAGCTACACGCTGGATTATATCTTAGGGCAGGTATTGCTATTCGGGCCGCTCGTAGGGTGGTTGCTGTTATACAATGGGTTCCGCGCACAGGTGCGTACTGGTTTTGAACGTGCTTTGAAATTCTGCCTGGTGGGGGTGTTGGCGTTTTTTCTGCTGAGTACTTTGAAAGGACGGGTGGAAGCGAACTGGACGGTGATGATCTTTGCCCCCCTGGTGATATTGGCGCATCAGGCTATTGTGCGGCAGGGGCTTTCTTTGTCTTTCCGGATACTTAAAAGTACCTGGGTGATTTCTTTGCTGGTGGTTTTCGTAGCGAGGATATATATGGTGTGGGATTTTGTGCCGGGGATTGAGATCAGGCCGGAGATACATCATAACAGGGAATGGACTTCTGCTGTGGCTGCTAAAGCGCAAGGGCGGCCGGTGGTGTTCCTGAACAGTTACCAGGAGCCTTCTAAATATATGTTCTATACAGGTGGTGTTTCGTATAGTCTTAATAGTGTGCATGCGCGGAGGAGTCAGTATAATTACTGGCATATGGAAGAGGAACTGTGGGGGAAGGATGTGTTGCTGGTTTCTAATCACCGGCCTTATATTCCTGATCAGGATAGTGTTTTTGTGGGGCAGCGGAAGTTGTGGTGCAGAGTGGATTCGGCTTATTATTCTTATTCGCTGATACAGTTTGTTCCTGCGGTGACGGCGTTTACGGTGAAGCCGGGGGAGGAATTTACTTTGAAGTTGGGGGTGAAGAATGGGTATGATAGCAAAGTTCTTTTTGATAAAGATCCTTTTGTGGGGTATGCTTTTTCTTCAAAAGCGGATGAGGATTGGCGGAAGACGGTGGAGGGGAGTTTGTTGTTGTCTGATGCTTTGCAGCGGGATAGTGTAGAAGTGTTGGTGGTGGCGCCGGATGTGAAGGGGAAGTATACTTTGAAGATTGCGGTGCCTTCTGTGAGAGGGATGGATCCGACGCATAATAGTCCGGGGGTGAAAGTGACGGTGGAGTGATTGGCGGGTTTGTAAAATATTAAAAAGGAAACCCCTTCCGGCTGGGAAGGGGTTTTTTATTTTTATGAGGGAGTTTCTTTGTGGCAAGGAGCGTTTTTTCTTTTTAAGAAGAGCGTTCCTTTTTAAAGAGAATTCTTCTTCTACTTAAAAGCATTCCACCCTTGCGCAGTGATCTTATGTTTATTACCACTCCTTGTAATAATATGCGGATCTTCTGTATTTAGTTCCGTCATGTAACCGATCACGGCGATCTCTTCGTTTAGGGTGATCTTATCGTAATCTTCCTGTTTCATGGTGAAGAGTAATTCGTAATCTTCTCCTCCGCTGAGGGCACAGGCCGTTGGGTCTAAACCTAACTTCATGGCCAGTTCGCGGGTTTGATCGTGTACGGGTATTTTTTCTTCATAGATCACGCAACTCAGCTGACTTTGTTTGCAGATGTGCAGGATCTCAGAGCTGAGGCCATCGCTTACATCCATCATAGCAGTAGGCATAATATCTTTTCCTGCGAGGAAAGTAATGATATCATGACGGGCTTCAGGTTTCAGCTGGCGGCCAATTACGTAGGTCTGGTCTTCCAGATCTGGCTGAATCTTCGGATTTTCCAGGAAGATCTTCTTTTCTCTTTCTAATAGTGTGAGGCCAAGGTAGGCGGCACCGAGATCTCCGGAAACGCAGAGCAGATCACCTTTTTGGGCGGTAGAGCGTTTCACGAATTTATCAGGGGATACTTCGCCGATGGCGGTAACGCTGATCACAAAACCTTTCTGGGAAGAAGTGGTATCCCCTCCTATCAGATCTACACGGTATTTTTCGCAAGCGGCATACACCCCTTCGTAAAATTCGTTGAGGGCTTCCAGGGAGAAGCGGTTGGAGAATGCCAGGCTCATGGTAATGTGTGTGGGCGTGGCATTCATGGCATAGATGTCTGACAGGTTCACGATCACTGCTTTGTAACCCAGGTGTTTAAGCGGGGTGTACATGAGATCAAAGTGAATGCCTTCCACCAGCATATCCGTTGTAATAACGGTTTGTTTGCCGAACAGGTCAATTACGGCAGCATCATCCCCTACGCCGAGAATGGTACTGGCATTATATAATTCAATATTCCGGGTCAGGTAATCGATCAGGCCGAATTCCCCGAGGTCTTCTATTTCAGTTCTCTCTTCCATGTGTTATTGAATGCTGTTAATTTCTTTCAACAGATCTGTATGTATGTGGCCGTTAGTGGCCAGGATTTGTTTTTGATAAGGGGAATAAGGATTGCCTTTAAAATCCGTCACTTTTCCACCGGCTTCCTGAACAATGAGATAACCGGCTGCGGAATCCCAGGCATTGAGCGAATGTTCCCAGAAACCGTCAAAACGGCCGGCGGCTACCCAACAAAGGTCAATGGCAGCAGAGCCGAGGCGGCGGATGGGTAAACCCAGTTTCACAAAGCGTTCCAGCACGTTCATGGGGTTATTGGTGGTATTTTCCCATTCGTAGGGAAAACCGGTGACCAGGCAGGCATTGGCCATGGTCGTTTTTTGGGAAACGTGAATGAGTTTATCGTTCAGCGTAGCCCCAAACCCTTTCTGGGCAAAGAACAATTCATTCATGATGGGGTTATATACAGCCCCAAGGATCATTTCGCCATCCTGTTCCACGCCAATGCTTACGCAGCAAAGGGGAATGCCATGGGCAAAATTCACTGTACCGTCGATCGGGTCTATGATCCATTTGATGGTTGAACCCTTTTTGAGCTCTCCGATTTCCTCACTGAGGATATGATGATCAGGGTAATCTTCGTGTATGGCGGCAATGATTGCCGCTTCTGCCTTTTTATCCGCTTCCGTTACGAGATTATTGATCGTATCTTTGTAGGAAATTGTGAAAGTACCGTTAAAATATTCTTTTAAAACTTTAGCACCTGCTTGCGTAGCTTTGAGTAACGTTGATTTTAACATGGCGCAAAGGTACGAAGCTCTGCCAACTTCCCCAGTTTTACACACGAATTAACTATTTTTGCATTTTAAAACTTGAATCGCGATTAATGGCCATTATTGGTAATCTAATTTCCAGATCCCTACGTATAAGAAAGCAGTTCACATTCAAATTAGGGACGCCACGTCAATATCAGTTACAGGTATTACGGCGGTTAGTGGAGAAAGCCAAACATACACAGTTCGGTGAACATTATGGTTATGAGCAGATCCTCAATAGCCCTAACTGGGTGAGCCAGTTCCGGCAGAAGGTACCTGTGCATAATTATAATAAAATGCATACTGAATGGTGGTACAAATGCCAGGAAGGTGTGGCCAATGTGAGCTGGCCGGAAAAGATCAAATATTTTGCCCTGAGTTCAGGTACTTCTGAATCCGCCAGCAAGCACATCCCGGTTACAAAGGATATGCTGAGAACTGTGAAAAAGGTGGGTGTGAAACAGCTGTACTCCATGGTGAACTTCAATATACCCCCCAAATCTTTTGAAAAGGGGATCCTCATGCTGGGTGGTACTACTTCCCTGTTTGAGAAAGGGGATTATTATGAAGGGGATATGAGCGGCATCCAGGCCAAAAATATTCCCAAATGGTTCCGCCGGTTCTATAAACCGGGAGGGAACATTTCCCGCAAACCCAACTGGGAGCAACGGATCAAACTGATCGTACGCAAAGCCCCGCAGTGGGATGTTGGTACGGTTTGCGGCGTACCCGCCTGGGTACAGATCGTACTGGAAGAGATCATCCGGTACCATGGTGTTAAGAACATACACGAAATATGGCCTAACCTGGCTATCTATATTCATGGTGGAGTGAGCTTTGAACCTTACCGGGACAGTTTCCAGAAACTCCTGGGTAAACCTATTAACTTCATCGAGACCTATATGGCCTCTGAAGGTTCTTTCGGTTTCCAGGCCCGTCCTGGTGTGAAGGGGATCAAACTGGTGCTCAATGCCGGTATCTTCTACGAATTCATTCCTTTTAACGAAGAGAATTTTGATGCGGATGGGGAAGTAAGACCTGATCCGAAATCTTATATGATCCATGAGGTGGTGGAAGATGTGGAATATGCTGTGATGTTGTCTACCTGTGCTGGTGCATGGCGTTACCTGATCGGCGATGTGGTGAAATTCACTTCCGTGAAGGAACATGAGATCACTATCGTGGGCCGTACCAAACAGTTCCTCAGCCTGGCCGGAGAACATATGAGTATCGACAACATGAACAAGGCGATCGATATTGTGCAGAAGAAACTGGGTATTAATATCCGGGAGTTCACGGTGGCCGGTCTTCCTTATGAGAATCTTTTCGCACACCGCTGGTATATTGGAACGGATGCGGTGGATGTGGATGCGAATAAGGTGAGAGAGATCATTGATCAAACGATCAGTGAAGTGAATGACGATTATGCAGTAGAAAGAACGTCCGCACTGAAAGAAATATTCGTAGAAATACTACCTACCCAGGTATTCCTTGATTACCTGCGTTGCAAAGGAAAAGAGGGAGCCATGAATAAATTCCCAAGAGTATTGAAAGGTGAGAAGCTGAAGGACTGGGAGCAATTCCTGACAACTAAAGTTGCTGTAAAAGCATAACCAAGAAAGTATACATGATTGCCGCCATCATTGCCGGATTAGGTTTGGGAATGTTTTTGTCTGTATCGGTAGGGCCTGTTATTTTTGCTATCATCAAGTATAGCATCAGTAATGGATTCAGGGCCGGTATCAGTTTTGCATTGGGTGTGTCCGGAAGTGATATCATGTTTGTGCTGCTGGGTAATCTCGCTACTTCTTTCATCAGTAACCTGGGTTCCTATACTAAAACCATCGGCGTGAGTGGCGGAATACTATTGATCCTGATGGGTATCTATGGGTTATTATTTAAAAAAGTGAAGATCACTACGGGAGATGAAAGGCCTGAAATGTTCAGTACGCGTGATTATGCGAAGATCTGGCTGGGTGGTTTCCTGATGAATACGCTTAATCCTGGTGTGATCATTTTCTGGCTGGGGGTATGTGTGGCAAATGCGCCAACTACTGTGAGCCATCGTGTTACCATGTATAGCGTTTGCCTGGTTTTTGTGCTGGCGGCAGATGTTCTTAAAGTGTTTGTGTCTGACAAGATCCGGCATAAACTTACCTTAACGAATGTGATCTGGCTGAACCGTTTAGCGGGGGTGTGTATGATCGTTTTTGGATTGGTGTTGTTGTATAAAGTGTTGTTGAGCACTACGCCGTTGGTGCATTAAAAATTGCAATTAACCAGAACCGTATATTTAATGCTGAAGAGAAGGTGTAATGCCTTCTCTTTTTTATTTGCATAAAAAAAGCCGGCTTTATAAAGCCGGCTTTTTCTTTTATACGATAGTCCAGGTTTCTCTGCCTGCAATCAGCTTATCCAAATTACCGGGGCCGCGTTGTGCGATGGCTTCCTGTAATTGCTGCGCCATGATATCATCATACGTCGGTCTGAAGATCTGGTAGAATACGCCGAAGGGACGAGGTAAATGTCCTTCGATGCGGGAATCATCAAACATGCGTGTGAGGATCTGTGCTTTGCCGAAATCATTTTCGTCGTGGATCCAGAGGTCTGAAGCGCTGAAACCACTTCCTTCTTCCAGGCTTACCACTTCAGGGCGGTGGCCATTGAGACGGATACCTTTATTTTTCTGTGCGCCGAAGATCAATGGCTGGCCATGTTCTACGAAGATGGCTTCATCCTGTTTGCTGGATTTTTCCGTGAATACTTCAAAAGCGCCATCGTTGAAGATGTTACAGTTCTGATAGATCTCCAGGAAGGAAGATCCTTTATGTGCAGCACTGCGTTTCAGCATTTCCTGCAGGTGTTTAGGATCACGGTCCATACTGCGTGCCAGGAAGGTAGCATCTGCTCCCAGGGCCAGGGCCATTGGGTTGAACGGATGGTCGATACTGCCGAAGGGCGTACTTTTGGTTACCTTATTGGTTTCAGAAGTAGGTGAGTATTGTCCTTTTGTAAGACCGTAGATCTGGTTGTTGAACAACATAATGTTCACATCAAAATTACGGCGCAGCAGGTGAATGGTGTGATTACCACCAATTGACAGGCCATCTCCATCTCCGGTAACGATCCAAACGCTCAGTTCAGGGCGGGTAGCCTTTAAACCGGAAGCGATAGCTGTTGCGCGGCCATGGATAGAGTGCATTCCGTATGTATTCATATAATACGGAAAACGGGAGGAACACCCGATACCGGAAACGATCACAATATTCTCACGGGGTATGCCTAAACCCGGCATAATCGTCTGTACCTGTTTCAATATGGAGTAATCCCCGCAACCCGGGCACCAGCGTACTTCCTGGTCCGTTGCAAAATCCTTGGCCGTTAGTGGTTGCGGAGGGATAGTTGTTGTTGACATCTTATTATAGATATTTTATAATTCAAAGTTACGAATTCACCAGCTCTTCCCAATATTCTGCTGCACGGCGTGTATGTGGAATAACGATGGTGCCGCCTACGATATTGGCTACAGCAAAGATCTCATATATTTCTGTGGTAGAAATGCCTTGTTCATGACATTTTCCGAGGTGATATTTAATGCAATCGTCACAACGGAGCACCATAGAGGCTACTAAACCCAGCATTTCTTTTGTTTTGGTGCTCAGCGCACCTTCTGCGTAGGTGTTGGTGTCCAGGTTAAAGAGCCGGTTGATCACCAGGTTCTGTTTTCCCAGGATCACTTCATTCATTTTGGCTCTGTATTCATCAAATTCCTTCACTAGCTCGCTCATAAAGGCATATTTATCAAAGGGTAGCGTTAAAGGTACTAAATAAATGGCTGCAAAGATAGGTATTAATCTACTAGGATGGTAGGATACTGTGCTTACAGGGTATTCTCTTCTCCGGCTGTGGCCACAAAGTCCTTGATCCCCAGCACGATCTTATCTGCCATCCTTTGGCGGAAAGCGGGGTCCAGGATCATCATTTCATCTTCCGGATTGCTGAGGAAAACGGTTTCCACGAGTACATTGGGATATTCTGTGGAGCTGTTCAGCGCAAAGTTGAAACTCCCGATGTTCCCGAATTCCTTCAGGCCCAGTTCCAGCATGTGTTTATAAATGAACTGGCTGAGGGGCCGGAACCCGATGTGTTTATAATAAGTGCTGGTGCCCTTGATGCGGATAGGATCTGCGGATGAATTCAGGTGAATGCTTACGAGCAGGTCCGGATCTTTATCGCGGTAAGAAAGGATGCGGTAATTATTTTCTACGTAGGAATCGTTCAGCCGGGTCATTAATACCTGTGCGCCTTCTGCTCTCAGTGATTGCTGTAAAGCATTGGCTACGGCCAGCGCTATTTCTTTTTCGTAAACACCTGTTGGCCCTTGTGCGCCAAGATTACTTCCACCGTGACCAGCATCAACAGCTATGGTGAGATTCCCTAAGCCGGGTTGGGATGGTGGGCGTTTAACCTTTACTGTTAGGGAAGTGCCGTTATAGTAAACCTGGTAACCCCAGGATTGTTTATGTTTTAGTTCAATGGTCACGCGGAGGATATCATCTTCCAGCTGTTCGTAAAAAACGTTCTTTATTTCTTTGGTGCTTTCCAGCTGTGAGATCCAGTTGGTGTTGACGGTGGCGCCATAGATATCTAAGATGATGCGTGCGGGATCTACCTGTTGATTACTGCGGTAAGCTAATTTTTGTGTGAGGCCTACGGTTACATAATCGAACTTGTCGTCTCCCCAAACCCGCCAGGAATGTGTTAAGGAAGCAGGTGGGAAAGTGCCTGCGGGCTGCATTCTTACCATTTCCTGCGGAATATATGCAGAGAAGGTTTTCGATAATTTTACTCTGTAATCACCATCTACCTTGCCGGTGATATTGAGGTATACGGCTGTATCCAGGTATCCGACTTTGGCACCACCGAGGCGATCTTCTCCTAATCCGTATTTCAGGAAAGGTGCGTCCCCGATGGTTTTGCCGACGAGGGGCTGTGCTTGTGGATCTATTAAATTAAATACGTTGCTGGTGTTGCGGCGTACTTCTGTTTCTGTTGTTTTGAGTGTAACTGGTATACTGCGGCCATTGATCAGCGGATCATTACACTGTACAGTGTAGGTGCCCTGATAAATGCCGGGCATGTCATTGCCGGTGAGTTCCGTTAAATTGAAATGGCTGCCGACTGTTACGGTACCGCCGGGTTGTGCTTTTACTTTTATTTTGATGAGATCGCCGGGGGCCAAGGTGAGGTTACCTTCCGGGAAGGTCTGGATATAAGCGATGCTGGCGGAAGTAACAGGCTGCGGGGCTTGCGGGATATTGTAAGAGAAAAATACTTTTCTCAGGATGGAATCTCCATTGGGACCAACGGATTTTATTTCAAATTCATTGCTCCCTTCCTCGAGTTCCACCTCAATGGCAAAAGCGCCGGTGGGGTACACCTTTTGCACTTCGTCATTCACATACACCTTACATGTTTTGCAGGTGCTGCCTACCAGGAACTGGCGGGTGGCGGTTACTGCATTGTTTTGTTTGCCGGGCTGGGTAAGCCTTATAAAGCTTCTGTCCTGTGCCCATGCCTGTTGCATCAGCATCGTTGCTAATAACAGGACTCCTCCTATCCGTTTCTTCATACCCTCTAAAATTAATTCTTTCCATCCAAAAACAAACAGGGAACAAGGACAATGCCCTGTTCCCTGTGGAAAATTATGCGTTATTGAACATGTTAGAAACTGTACTTGTTATCGGCGATGAGTTTGGCGGCAATCCTTCTGCGGGCTTCCTTCGTGTTGAAGGGTTCTGTTTTGGTAAAGCGTTTCAGGCCCAGCAGCATCATGCGTTGTTCATCTCCTTCGGCAAAACCATTGATGGCATCTTTACCGGATTTATTTACACGGTCTGCAGCATCTGTAAGATAAGTGCGTACCATATCTATTTGCAGGGCCACGGCTTCTTCTCCGCGAAGTTCTGTGAGTTTGATCACACGGAGCAGGGCACTTTCGCTGATGAAGGTTTCAATGGCCATATCGGCAATGTTCATCAGTATTTCCTGTTCGGTATCAATTTTCATCATGAGTTTTTGAACGGCACCGCCGGCAGCCATGAGGATGGCTTTCTTCATGTTGAGGATGATCTTTTTTTCTTTTGCGAAGGCGCCTTCGTCATCATTTCCAAAGTCCGGAATGCTCATGAGTTCCTTCATCACATTCATGGCCGGGGTCATGAGGTCCAGTTTGCCTTTCATGGCACGTTTCAGGGTCATGTCCAAAGTAAGGAGGCGATTGATCTCATTGGTTCCTTCAAAGATGCGGTTGATGCGGGAATCCCTGTATGCTTTGGAGATGACATATTCATCGCTGAAACCGTTACCACCATGGATCTGCACACCTTCGTCCACTACATAGTCCAGTACTTCTGAACCATTTACTTTGAGCATGGCGCATTCTACGGCATATTCTTCTGCGGCGCCAAGCAGTGCTTCGTTGAAGGCTTTTCCTTCTGCCAGCAGTTCCTGTTCTTTCTGATCTATCAACTGCGATGTGCGGTACAGTGCGGATTCGCAGACCCACATGCGGATGGCCATTTCGGCCAGTTTATGTTTGATAGCGCCGAAGTTGGAGATGGGTTGTTTAAACTGTTCGCGGGTATTGGCGTATTGAATGGCAATGTTCATACTGCCTTTTGCGCCGCCCAGTGCAGCTGCGCAAAGTTTAAGACGGCCAATGTTCAGGATATTGAAAGCGATCAGGTGTCCTTTACCGATTTCGCCGAGTACATTTTCCACGGGCACCTGAGCGTCCTGGAAATAGATCTGGCGGGTAGAGGAACCTTTGATGCCCATTTTGTGTTCTTCCGGGCCTAGCGTGAAACCGGGAGTACCTTTCTCTACAATGAAAGCGGTGAACTTATCGCCATCTATTTTAGCGAATACGGTAAACACGTCTGCAAAACCGGAGTTGGTGATCCAGCATTTTTGTCCGTTGATGAGGTAGAACTTCCCATCTGCACTCAGTTTTGCTGTTGTTTTCGCGCTCAGTGCATCAGAGCCGGCATTAGGTTCTGTGAGGGCGTAAGCGCCTTTCATTTCACCGGAGCCGAGTTTGGGAATATATTTATCCTTCTGGGCATCTGTACCAAAATACAGGATGGGTAAGGAACCGATACCTGTATGTGCAGCCATGGCCACGGAAAAAGAGTGACCGGCACCCAGTGCTTCATTAATGAGGGTAGCGGTGATGAAATCTTTGCCCAGCCCGCCATAGGATTCAGGAAATGCTGCTCCGAGGAGACCCTGTTCACCAGCTTTATTGAGCAGGGAAGGCATGAGACCTTCTTCCAGCTTGTCCAGCCGTTCCAGCACAGGTGTCACTTCTTTGGCTACGAATTGTTCGGCCATTTCTTTGATCATCAACTGCTCTTCAGAAAAATCTTCCGGAATAAAAACCTCGGAGGCCACTGACTCCTTAACGAGAAACTCTGCACCTTTCAGGGCTGCTTTACTATTAACCGCGGTATTCATCATGCGTATTTTTAGTCTATTCGTAATTTACCGAGATTATACCAATTGGCAAATTCCATTAGCAATTAACAATTACGAATTTCGAATCGTAGATTTGTTAATTTCCATAAAGTGAACCTTTCGCTACCATATCTGCAAAGTACGTTTTCCGGAATCGTTGTTGGTTCGGGGGAAGAACTGCTGATCTGTTTTCACGGATTTGGGGAAAGTGCGTTGCATTTTAGTTGTATAGAACCTGCACTAGGCAATATTTTCACTATTGTTGCGTTAGATATGCCCTTCCATGGAAATACGGTGTGGCAGGAAAACAGGGATTTCAGTAAGGATGACCTGGAAGCGCTGGCCGGAAAAATATTGGAAAGATTTGGCAAACAAAGATTCTCCCTTCTGGGTTATAGTATGGGTGGCAGATTGGCTCTGTGTCTTGTAGAAAGAATGGCTTCCCGGATCAGTCACCTGATCCTGGTGGCACCGGATGGTTTGAAAAATAATCCGTGGCATATGATAGCCACACAAACAAGGATAGGCAACCGTGTTTTTTCATACAATACCCGGCACCCGGAACTCTTCTTCAGACTGCTTACTCTATGGCGGCGTTGGGGCCTGCTGAATGAAAGTGTGTACAAGTTTGCTTTTCACAGTATGGATAAGCTGGATAAACGCCAGCTCGTATATAATGTTTGGACGAATATGCGGAGAATGATGCCGTCCAAACAAAAGTGCAAACGTCTATTAGCACAATACAACATAGACACGGTGATGTTCTTCGGAAGGTTCGACCGTGTGATACCTCCGGTTTTCGGAGCACGTTTTGCAGACGGTTCTTTTCCGTGTAAACTGGTAGTACTTGAAAAAGGCCACCAGTTGCTATCAGAAGAACTGGGATTTATTATCAGTCAAAATATCAGGAGTAAGTAAGCATGAATGCTTTATTGATCGTCACCCTTGGTCTCGCTTTTTTATATGGAATCCTAATGCTGTCCTATTGTTACGGCTGGGCGCGCCTGCAGGTATTTCACCCTTCCAGGCATGCTTATACTTTTAATACGAAAGTAACCGTGATCATTCCGGCGCGCGATGAGGAAAACAATTTGCCGCCGTTGCTGGAAGCATTGCAGCAGCAGAGCTATCCGGATAACCTGTTTGAAATAATTGTTGTGGATGATTTTTCAGAAGATGGTACTGCTGATGTGGTGCGGTATTTTCCTGCGGAGAATGTGAAGCTGGTGCAGATGAGTGATCACCTGGATAAAACACAACGCCTTAATTCTTATAAGAAGAAAGCCATAGAACTCGCTATCAAAGAATCTACCGGCCACCTTATTGTAACAACAGATGCGGATTGTGTGATGGGGCCAAAATGGCTGGAAACTATCGTGAAGTTCTATGAAACATATCGTCCGCGGTTTATAGCGGCGCCGGTGGCTTATCACCAGGATGATAATTTCTTTAAGAAGTTACAGTCGCTGGACTTTATGACCATGCAGGGAATTACGGGTGCAGTGGCTTATCTGCAAACGGGTACCATGTGTAATGGGGCTAATCTGGCGTATGAGAAAAGTGCTTTTGAGGAAGTGGGTGGTTTCCTGGGGATAGATATGATCGCTTCGGGAGATGATATGCTGCTGATGTATAAGATCTATCATGCTTATCCGGATGGTGTGCGGTACCTGAAAAGTCGGGATGCTATTGTGCGAACTTTGCCTGTTGATACCGTGAACGGTTTTATGAATCAGCGGATCCGCTGGTCTTCCAAAGCAGATAAATATGAGGATAAGCGTATCACACGTACGCTGGTATTGGTGTACATCTGGAATGTGATGCTGGTGCTGATGGGCTTTGTAACTATTTTCAACCAGGAACTGCTGTATTGGTTTGCAGGATTGCTGGTGTATAAAGTGGTGATCGAGTTTATTTTCCTGGCACCGGTGGCCGGGTTCTTTCAAAAGCTTTCCCTGCTCCCCTGGTTCTTTCCGGGGCAGCCTTTCCATATTATCTACGTTGTTGTGGCGGGTTGGTTAGGTAAGTTTGGAACGTATGAATGGAAGGGGCGCCAGGTGAAATAGCGCCCCTTCGTAAAATCATGATCTCGAGATCACCCAGTTACCACTAGCCGTTTCTGTTATATTCATCTTATAACGGGCAGTATCTTGAAAGCTCCAGTCCAGATTTGCTCTCATCCATGCTTTGAGCACGCCAATGTAGCGTTTCAGTTCATCATCCACTTCTTCTCCGAAAGAGGGTACCGTTTCGCTTAATGCAATAAAGCGGCGTACTTCATCATCATGCATGCGGGCAGTTTCGGCTACTGCATCTTCCAGATCTAATTCCCTTTCTTCTTTTAATACTACAACCAGGTTGTGCACATCACCCTGGCGGCGTTCTTTTTCAAAAGAGAAGAGGTCATTTGCCCAACAGACAACATTGTTACAGGCGAGGGATAGTTGTTGTACGGTGTCGTGTAAACGAACTTCATCCGGGAGATAGATATTCTCCAGTACTTCTATCAGTTCAATGTCTGCAAACAGTGCTCCGGTATAGGGTCTTTTTTCAATGTAATCCGCTACGGAGGGGGCGCGGTGCTGGATGCGATTTTCTACTTCCCATAAGCAGGCATCCAGGTAATCGATCATACTTTTTACAAAACGTTTTTGCCAGGCGGCGTTGCTGGTCCTTTTCATCCGTTTCCACAAGTCTGCAAAACTGTTGGCAAGCGGCATACCTTCTTCAGGGGCAACCACATGACTGTTTTGGAGGATCTGGGTTACGAATGAATGTACCATCTGGAGGTAATCCATTTTACCGAACATGGACTCATCGTTCTTGTCGTCCAGCAGGAAAAGCCAGGTGTTGAATTCAGAGGCGATGCAGAGTTCATAACGTCCTGCAGTGGGAAAAGCCCTGGAAGACAACATGGCGAACCTTGCCCTGCGGAATTTTTCCCGGGCTTTTTCAGATTTAACCAATTCAAAGCGACTAACCCATTCAGCCGTGTGTTTTTCAGCTTCATTGGCGAATGGATTAAGCATAGAGGGGAACGGGCAGAAGATCTGCGGAAATTGGAGCGTTGACATACTTAAATGTTTAATGGTTAATATAAAATGGTTACAATCAATGCCTTATTTATCTGTGGGTGATGTCTGTGTCTAACTAAAATTTAAGCTATTTTATGGGTTTAGCGCCATGCATAATGACCGCAGTAGTTGAATTTCGTGTGATATGAATGCATGGTTTTCAACGATATATGGTAACGAACGTGTTATACATGGGGTGCTGGTATAAATAAAAAATATGGCACATATATAAAGTGTTTGGGATGGGTGCGCGAAATATCCGGGGTTTGAGTAACTTGTAGAATTCATCATGGCCAGATCTACTTCATTTTCCCAACAAGCCTGGAAACGCTTAAAGCGTAATAAGGGTGCTATGGCCGGAATGATCGTGATCGGTTTGACCTTGTTTGCGGGCATTTTTGCTTATTTCCTTTCGCCGGACCATACGCCCTATGCGAATGGGATGGTGTTGGAGATCAGTGGGCAGAAGCCAGGGTTCAGTATTCAGATGCTTAGTCTGGAGAAAAGGCAGCCTGTTGCCAGGCGGGGCTGGTTCCATTATCTGATCTATGGGCAGGAATCTAATGTAACTTTGGTTCCTGTGAAGCGCTGGCAGTTTAAGGGAGATTCTATCCGGGTGGAGAAATATGTGGATGAGGAAACGACGCTTGCGGAAACTTATGCATTGAGTGAAGTGGTTTCAGCTTCAGCTTCAGCGAAGGATGCTCAGTTCCTCGTGGAACATGAACATTTGCGTACCCATCATTATTGGCTGGGAACGGATAAATTCGGCAGGGATATCCTCAGTCGCTTGCTGGTGGGGACGCGTGTGAGTTTGAGCGTGGGTTGTATTGCGGTGTTGATCTCTCTGACCATTGGTATTTTTTTAGGAGCGATAGCCGGATATTTCAGGGGAGCAGTGGATGAAGCGGTGATGTGGCTGATCAATGTGATCTGGAGTGTGCCCACTTTGCTGCTGGTTTTTGCTATTTCCCTGGCATTGGGTAAAGGATTCTGGCAAGTGTTTATTGCGGTGGGTTTAACGATGTGGGTGAGTGTGGCCAGGATCATTCGTGGGCAGGTATTGGGATTGCGGGAATTGCAATTCGTGGAAGCCACGCGGGCATTGGGTTACGGGCATGTGCGGACGATTGTGAAACATATCCTGCCTAATATCATGGGGCCGGTAATGGTAGTGGCAGCGAGTAATTTTGCTACGGCGATTGTGATAGAGGCAGGGCTTAGTTTCCTGGGTGTGGGGGTACAGCCTCCGCAGCCGTCCTGGGGTTTGATGATCAAGGAGAACTATAATTTTATCATTACGCATAATCCTTTATTAGCCCTGGCGCCGGGTATTGCTATTATGTTGCTGGTACTGGCGTTCAACCTGTTAGGGAATGGATTGCGGGATGCGATGGATATAAAGGGGAAGATATAGTGTTAATTTTAAGGATATATTTGAATAGCAATATTATTTATTTTAATTTTAATTCGTTTTAACCATACTACTATGCCCTACAAACCATATTTATTGATCCTTTGCTGTGCGTTGGCTTTAATGTCAGGCAGTTGCAAAAAGAAGAATGGTCCCGGTGGCCCTGTTACTCCGCCACCTGCTCCTGAAGCTGAGCTCGTAGTTTCCGTTCCCAATATTAATCTGAACAGTGATGTGAATGCTGCGCAAGGGCCCACATTAACGATAACGATGAAAATTACTTCTCAGCCGATCCCAACGGATGGGGTGAATGTGGTGGTAACTGTTTTAGATCCTGCAGGGGTGCCTATTCCGCAAACAGGTACGGTTACTATTACAGGAGATACGATCACGATCACCATCAATGGGTTGCCGAGTTTGAAAGTGGCGGATGTGACCATCACGGTTACTTCCAAAGCGAAACCAACAAATACGAAAACGTATAAGTTTGGGGTGATGAATAAAACGCCTTAAGTTATTTATATGCATATTGTGAGGGGCTTGTTGTATGCTGAAAAGCATAGAACAGGCCTCTTTTCTTTTCCGCATAATTCCACTAGGTTTGTGCAACGTTCGAACAGAAATTGCCATGCGTATAGCCGTTAATGCTGTCCCGTTACTCCAGGATACTCCTGCAGATTCCGGGAATGTGACTACTGAAATGTTGTACCGGTTGTGCCGTTTGCACCCGGATGTTGAATTCCTGCTGATAACAGACCGTTCCTGGGAACCGCCGGTGATCTTACCGGCCAATGCACAAGACCTGGTGCTGAAACCATGGACTGGTGGGCGTTTGGGGAAGTATGCCTGGCGCCGGTGGCAATGGCAGAAAGCGATCAAAAAATATAAAGCAGACAGGGTATTGTGTATTGACGAAGTACTTGCGGTGCCTGCGAATATTCCTGCTTATTTAATGCTCACGCGGCAAACGGAAGTGCTGAACCGTGCTTCCACGGCTAAATACATCCGCCAGTACAGTGGTATTTTGCTGTTTTCTACTTTTATGCGGGAGGAGGTGATTAAACGTTTTGCAGACCTGGATGGTAAGATCCATACTTTGCCGCCGGGGGTATCTGAAACTTATATCCCCTTAAACTGGGAGGAAAGGGAAGAAGTGAAAAGGGAGTATGCGGATGGCATGGAATATTATATTTCTGTTGCCAGTATACATCCGGATAACAATATCAGACCTTTGCTGAAGGCATTCTCTATGCTGAAGAAAAGATTGCGGACCAGTATGAAACTTGTGCTGGCAGGGCGGTTGACGCATGAGGGGGAGGAAATTGCGGAGTCTTTGCAAACTTATAAATTCAGGGATGATGTGATCTGGGTGGAGGATCCGGAGGAAACGGAACTGGCGAAGTTGATTGCGGGGGCTTATGGATTGGTGCATACGGTTGGTGCGGATGGGCTGGCAGTGCCAATTTACATGGCTTTGCGGTGTCAGGTGCCGGCGGTTACTTTGTATGCGGGGGCTTCTCCTGAGGCTGGGGGGGATGCATCTTTGAATGCGGTGCCGGATGATATTACGGACCTTTCTGAGAAATTGGGGGCACTTTATAAAGATGAGATGTTGCGGAGTAAGCTGCTGGCGCATATTACGAGGACGGAGAGTTGGGATGAGGGAGCTTTGCAGTTGGGGAGGGTGATAACTGGGTAGAAAGTGTACTTTTGCAGTCTCTAATCAAGAAAAAACATGACAAAGGAATCTACGATACAGATCAAGGTGGCATTGGACGAAAACAAAGTGCCGGAAAAAATTGAATGGACGGCGTCTGACAGTACAGCCGACCGCATGAATAAAGCCAAAGCCATGATGGTGGCTTTCTGGGATGGTGCAGACAAAACCGCCCTCCGTATAGACCTGTGGACAAAGGAAATGATGGTGGATGAAATGGCTGACTTCTTCTATCAGACCATGATGACGATGGCAGATACTTATCAACGTGCCACTCCCTGGGCAGACCAGGCAAATGACCTCCGCGCTTTTGCCACAGATTTCTACAAGAAATTTGAGGAAAAGCTGAAAAATCAGAACCAGTAATCTTAAATAACAGAACATCATGTCCTTAGAACTAGATATCAACGGCGCCATCAAAACCGCCATGCTGGCTAAAGCAGAAGCTGAATTGCGTGCATTGCGTGCCATTAAAGCCGCTATCCTGGTAGCAAAAACGGCTGAAGGTGCAGGCGAGCTTACGGAAGAAGATGAGCAGAAGTTACTCCAAAAGCTATCCAAACAACGTAAAGATTCCCTCGAAATATTCCGCCAACAGAACCGTGAAGACCTGGCGAAAAAAGAAGAAGAAGAGCTGGTGGTGATTGCGCGTTATCTTCCGCAACAACTGGATGAAGCTGCCCTGCGTACTGCGCTGGGTGAAATCATCGCTGCGGTAGGTGCAAGCTCCCCTGCAGATATGGGGAAAGTGATGGGCGCCGCTACAAAACAGCTGGCTGGCAAAGCAGATGGCAAGATGATCTCTGCCCTCGTAAAAGAACTCCTGACCAAATAACCCGCTTTTGGCGATAGACATCCTTTTTGCTGTAATCATGGCTTTTGCCGTCTACAAAGGTTTTACCCGTGGCCTGATCGTTGCGGTGTTTTCCCTTGTGGCCTTTATTTTAGGCATGGCTGCCGCCCTGAAGTTATCTGCTGTACTGGCAGAATACCTTGCGGGGCATGGCATGCACGGCCGCTGGTGGCCGGTATTGTGTTTTATTGGTATCTTTCTGGCGGTAGTGATCTTAGTGAGGATCGGAGCGGCGGCACTGGAAAAAGTGGTGCAATGGTCCATGCTGGGCTGGATAAACAGGCTGGGCGGGATCATTTTATACGCCATTGTGTATGTGATCATTTACAGTGTATTATTGTGGCTGGCTAATCAATTATACTGGTTAAGTCCCGAAATGAAGCTACAATCAGTAGTATATCCGTACATTGAGCCTATTGGACCAAAGATGATGGATCAAATGGGCAAGATCATTCCTGTTTTCAGAGATGTGTTTGCGGAACTGGAAGGGTTTTTTGAAAACGCTGCCAAAGAAATACCTGCAAATAGATAGGCATTAGGAATTATATGAATTAAGAAAAAGGATTATTTTAGCGCAAATATTGACTTCAAGCATAGGTAATGAATTACGAAATCAAAACACAGGGCAAGTTTAAATTCATCGAAGAAGGAGAAGGAGAACCATTGATATTGTTGCATGGATTGTTCGGCGCCCTCAGTAATTTCAGCGGCCTTCTGGACTACTTCAAGCAGTATAACAAGGTGGTGATCCCTTTATTGCCGCTGTTTGACCTGAATATCCTGG
This sequence comes from Chitinophaga sp. SYP-B3965, assembly GCF_009647655.1. Taxonomy (GTDB): domain Bacteria; phylum Bacteroidota; class Bacteroidia; order Chitinophagales; family Chitinophagaceae; genus Chitinophaga. The sequence continues at coordinate 712,689 of NZ_WJFD01000002.1, forward strand.
AAACCTCCGTAAGCGGGCTGGCTAAATATGTTCACAAATTCATAGAAACACGTAATTACAGTGATTATCACCTGATGGGTAACTCCCTTGGTGGGCACGTAGCACTTGTTTATATCCTGAAACATCCTGAAAGAGTAAAATCACTCTGTCTTACCGGCAGTTCTGGTCTTTTTGAGAATGGAATGGGAGAAACTTATCCTAAACGCGGGGATTATGAATATATCCGCAGAAAAACAGAACTCACCTTTTATGATCCGGCCATTGCTACAAAAGAACTGGTGGACGAGGTGTTCGAGATCACGAGTAATCGTCTGAAAGTGATCAAGATCATCACGTTAGCTAAATCTGCTATCCGGCATAACCTGGGAGATGAGCTGAAAACCATTACCACACCTACTCTCCTGATCTGGGGGAATAATGATACCGTTACACCGCCTATGGTGGGAGAAGAGTTTCACAAGCTCATCCCCAATTCAGAACTGCATTTTATAGATAAATGTGGTCATGCGCCTATGATGGAAGTGCCGGAAGAGTTCAATAAGATCATGCACGATTACCTTAAAAGGCTTGCCAGTGGCGCTGTGAAGGTCAGCGCCAGCTAACCGTTCATCCTTACTGCCATACCATTGCTCCGGGATTACTTAATTTTTAACAGGTAAGTTTCGCGGTATTGGAATATTCTTTGCTATTATTGTAGCTGAAACACGATCTATTATGTTGGCACAGGAACTTATATCCACTGTAGTGCCGGTTTTGCATCCACTGGACACCGGAGCTAAAGCGTTACGTTTGATGAACGAGTATCATCTTACGCAATTGCCTATGGTGGTGGATGGCAAATACCTGCAGCTGGTGGAGGAAGAAGATATTATGGATTGGGAAGATCCGGACCAGTTACTGGAAACCATGGAGGCCAACCCTTTCAAACCTGCCGTTCCGGAAGGCACCCATTTTTACGAAGCGCTCAAGTTATTTTACGATCATAAATTGTCTGTGCTGCCGGTGATCTCCAAAGAACAGGAGTACCTGGGCATCATTACGAAAGACAACCTGCTGGCCATCCTTGCCCAATATAATGGCGTAAAGGAACCCGGCGGCCTGCTGGTACTGGAAGTTGAACCCCGGAATTACAGTCTGAGCGAGATTGCCCGTATTGCGGAAAGCAATGAAGTAACATTGCTGAGTGTGAACACCATCACCAATTCCAATACCGGTAAACTGGAAGTGTTGCTGAAAACCAACCGCCAGGAGTTACAGGGAATCTTAGCTACTTTTGAGCGCTTTAACTATACGATCAAGTATATGTTCAGCGAAGAGCTGGAGGAAGACCTGCTCAAAAAGAATTACGACCTGCTCATGAATTACATCAGCATGTGATCAATTCATTTAAAGGAGAACCTACAAGCCTGCATGCGCACTGTTCTAAACATTTCCGCCACATGGCTATGCCTGTTTTTTGCGTTGCCCGCGATAGGGCAGCAGCGGGATTCAAGTATTGTTAAACGGCTGATCACAGAACCAGATTCAAATGCGCTGAAACCTGCCACAGGTATACTCCAGCCACTCACACAGGATACCAATTACATCATCGTTCGCCACGTACTCGTTTCCGGTAATAAAAAAACACGGACCTCTATTGTATTGCGGGAGCTGAGCATGAAACCCGGCGATACGATCTATCTCAGTACACTGGCGGAATCGCTGGAGGCTAGTCGTAAACAATTACTGAATACTTCGCTCTTCCTCAATGCCACGGCCAATGTAAAGAACTGGGAGGGTAAAAATGCTGACCTTGCTTTTGAAGTAATGGAACGCTGGTACCTGTTTGCCTTCCCCATTTTTAAACTGGCTGACCGGAACTTTAACCAGTGGTGGGTGGAACAAAATCATAGTCTGAGCAGGGTGAATTTAGGTTTGAAAGCTTTTCAGGACAATCTTACGGGCAGGAATGATGATGTGTATGCAGATGTAACGGTGGGGTATACACAGAAATTCTTAGTGGGATACAATCTTCCTTACATTGACAGCAAATTTCGCCATGGTATTGGGTTTGTGGTGTCTTATAGCCGCAACCGGGAGGTGAATTATATTTCAGATGGCAACAAGCAGCAATTTTACAAACAGGATGATTTTCTGCGCAGGCAATTCCTGCTGGGGCTTACGTATACTTATAGAAAAGCCATCAGCACCCGTCATCAGCTGGTGTTAAATTATTATAATGAATCTGTGAATGATTCTGTAGTGCTGAGGAATCCTGATTACCTGGGGAATGGGAGGAAGGATATGAATTACCTGGAACTGGCTTACCGCCTGCATTACATCCAGGCGGACAGTTGGCAGTATCCTTTGAAGGGATTGCTGATCAGCGGGGAAGTATCTAAAGTGGGGATCGGTCCATTGAGCGGGCTGGATTATTTGAAATTCCGGCTGAAAGCTACCAAATACTGGGAGCTGGCTCCTAAGACCTATGGCGCGCTGGGTATACTGGGACAGGCAAAATTCTCTTCCGATCAGCCTTATATCGGGATGAGGGCCATGGGGTATAGTGATGATTACCTTCGTGGGTTAGAATATTATGTAATAGACGGCACGAGTTATTTTATCTTCAAATCTACTTTGCGCCGGGAAGTATTGAACTGGAAAGTAAAACTTCCCATCGTACCCAAAAAATTCAGTAACCTGCCCATCCGCCTGCTGGTAAAAACGTATGGGGATATGGGTTATGCTTATGCGAAGATGACGAAGAACGGGATCTTGAATAACAAGATGTTATATACGGCCGGGGTGGGTTTGGACCTTGTGTCATTTTATGACACTTGCATCCGCTTTGAATACAGCATTAACCAGTTGGGGGAAAAAGGACTATTTTTACACGCTAAGCTGGATATGTAACCATTCTAATCGATACTAATAATGCATGTAGCCCTTTATAGTCGTGGCTTCGTAAAAGAAGACCTGGAAGATATTCGTTTTCTCCTCGAGGAATTGAATCGTCAGGAGATCACGCCTGTTATATTTGAACCATTTTACAGAGAATTGCGGCCGCATGTACAGTTCTACCCTGAAACGGAGGTTTTTTCCAATGCGGAAGATCTGAACCAGCGGATCGAATTTTTGGTGAGCCTTGGCGGCGACGGTACTTTGCTGGACACAGTAAGTTATATACGGGATAAGAACATCCCGGTGATGGGGGTGAATTTCGGCCGGCTGGGTTTCCTGGCCAGCATTGGCAGGAACGAGATCCATGAAGTGGTGGATTCCCTTATTAGTCGTAATTATGTGGTAGATAAAAGAACCCTCATTCACCTGGATACGAGCATTCCTTTATTTGGAAATGTGCCGTATGCGCTGAATGAGTTTACGATACATAAGAAAGATACCTCTGCGATGGTGAAGATCCATACTTACCTGAACGGGGAATTTTTAAATACTTACTGGGCGGATGGGCTGATCGTGGCCACGCCAACCGGTTCTACAGGTTATTCTCTGAGTTGCGGCGGCCCCATTGTATTCCCGGAGGCAGCGAGTTTTGTGATCACCCCTGTGGCCCCTCACAATTTGAATGTACGCCCCATTATTGTTCCGGATAACAATATCATTTCATTTGAAGTAGAAGGCCGCAGTGATCAATTCCTGTGTACGCTGGACTCGAGGATGGAAGTAATAGATAACCGGGTGCAATTAGCGGTAAAGAAAGAAGATTTCTCCATTAGCCTGTTAAGATTGAACGAGGGGAATTTCCTGCATACCTTAAGGAACAAGCTGTTATGGGGGATTGATACCCGTAATGCGGGAAGAAAATAGGTCCCTATTACCCTTTTTCACCATACGAAAAACGTTTATTTTACGTTCTTACAGATATTTATGCTGCACACGCGTATTCATTATCGGGTTTTACTGGTAGCGATCTTTATGATGGCTGCTTCGTTTATAAATGGGGCCATGGCCCAGCAGGAAGAAAGTTATGTTGGCGAGCTGGGCTTTACGGTCGGCGGGGCGCATTATTTCGGGGACCTTAATACCTCCGCTGCGATCAAAGCCACCAAACCTGCTGTGGGTATATATTACCGCAAGTATTTCAATGATTATGTGGGTGTGCGTGCGCATTTCCGGGCGATGCAGCTGGGTTTTTCGGATGTATATAATAAGAATGAGTTTGAGCGTCGCCGGAACCTGAGTTTTAATACGGATGTGTATGAGCTGGCGGTTCAGGGGGATTTTAACTTCTTCCGTTTTGAGCCGGGCAGTGATGAATATCGTTTTTCGCCTTACCTCACGCTGGGGGCTTCTGCTTTTCATTTCAATCCTTACGCTTACTATAATAGCCAGAAATATTTCCTGCAACCCATGAAAACAGAGGGTCAGGGCAGTGCCCGCTTTCCGGACAGGAAGCCTTATCAGTTATTTTCTTATGCTTACCTGATAGGCGGCGGGGTGAAATATAACCTGAACCGCAGGCTGAACCTGGGTTTAGAGGTGCTTTTCCGCTTTGCACAAACAGATTATCTGGATGATGTGAGCACTACTTATGCCGGAATAGACAATTTTCCCACCAAATCAGACGGATCGGCTACGATTGCCGCTATTTTGCAGGACAGGTCTACTGCCACGGGGGCCACTCCAATTGGAGAAAGGGGCCGCCAGCGGGGTAACAGCCGGGACAGGGATCAGTTCGCCACCCTTGAATTAACATTAGGGATCCTCTTTACGAGGTACCAGTGTAAGTTCTAAAACCCCCTACCAGCAAACATTCCCGTTAAAACTACGTTAAAACCGCCTCCTGCCCTTTGCCGGAAAGGGCATAAAGTTATTTTTGTATCTTTGCACACTTTTAGTAAAACTGTTTTAACACGCCTGAATAGTCATGAGCTTGAAGGATCAATTAGACCTGCAACGATTGCCGCGTCACATCGCCATCATTATGGATGGCAATGGGAGGTGGGCCAAAGAACGAGGGCAGGATCGACTTTACGGGCATCATCAGGGAGTGGAAAGTGTGCGGGATATTGTGGAGGGTTGTGCTGAACTTGGCATAGAATACCTTACTTTATACGCTTTTTCTACTGAAAACTGGGATCGGCCGGTGTATGAAGTGAACGGCATCATGGAGCTGCTGGTTACCACTATCCGCAAGGAGGTGGAAACACTTAATAAAAATAACATACGCCTGCATGTGATCGGGGATATGTCAATGCTGCCTGCACACTGCCAGCGGGAGTTGCAGGAAGCAATGGATATCACTGCTCCTAACGGGGGATTGAACCTGGTAATGGCGTTAAGCTATAGCGCAAGGTGGGAGATCCTGCAGGCGGCACGTGCTATTGCAAAAGATGCGCAAAGTGGTAAGCTCAATCCAGATGAGCTTACACCTGAAGTTTGGGAAAAATACCTATGCACTGCAGGTTTACCGGATCCGGAACTGATGATCCGAACCAGCGGCGAACACCGTATAAGCAATTTCTTATTGTATCAACTGGCCTACGCAGAACTGTATTTCACGAATACGCGCTGGCCCGATTTCCGCAAAGAGAATCTGTACGAAGCCATTTTAAATTATCAAACCAGAGAACGTCGATTCGGCAAAACAAGCGAACAAATACAGCAGAATGAAGAAATTGTTTCCTAAAAGCCTACTGGCCGTAGTTTTATGTTGCAGCGCGGGATACACTGTGCGTGCCCAGCAAAAGGATACCATCCCCGTACCGGCACAAAAACCTACGGAAGGTGTAAATCCCTTTACGCTGGCTAATCCACAGCAATTCGACATTGCCGACATTGCCGTAACCGGTACTGAATTCCTCGATAAGACCCTGCTGCTTTCTCTCTCCGGCCTTGCCGTAGGGGATAAAGTTGTGCTGCCGGGCGACCATTTTGCCAAAGCCATCCAGAGCCTCTGGGGGCAACGCTTGTTCTCTAACATCGCTATTTACATCACCAAGATCGAAGGCACTAAACTCTGGCTGGAAATAGCCCTGGTGGAAAAAGCCCGTATGTCTAACTTCTTCTGGAAAGGCGTGAAGAAAGGAGATGGTGATGAACTGACCACCAAAGCTGGCCTGCGTAAAGGTTCTGTGATCACAGAAGCCATGCAGCAGAACACCATCAATGTGGTTCATAAATTCTATGCAGACAAAGGTTTCCGCAACGTAACCACCCGCATGGAAGAAAGAAAAGATCCGGCACCGGCAGTGAATTCTGCTACTGTATACTTCCACATCGACAAGGGTAAGAAAGTAAAAGTGAACGACATCAACTTTGTAGGTAACTACAGCATGTCCGACGCTACACTGAAAAAGAAAATGAAAGGCACAAAGGAAACAAGCCGTTTTACTTTGTATCCTGATATGGCCAATCAGTGGTCAGACAGTATGGTAAAGTCATCCAACTACTGGAAGGAAATGGGTTATCTTTCTGCTACCCGCTCCCTTGCACAACTGGATCCGTACTTCCGCTTTCACCTTTTCACTTCTGCCAAGTTCAATGAAACAAAGTATGCGGAAGACAAGGAAAAACTGATCGCTCACTATAACGCAAAAGGTCATCGTGACGCGCAGATCTTAAGAGATACTACTTATCCTTCCATGAAAGGCAACCTCAACGTTGAGATTGAACTGGAAGAAGGAAGAAAATATTATTTCGGTAACATTACCTGGAGAGGTAACACGGTTTATTCCGATACGGTGCTCTCCCGTGGTCTTGGTATTCGCAAAGGAGATATCTACAACCTGGAACTCTTAGGCAAACGTCTTGGAAATCCTCCAGGCCCTGAAGGTGGCGATATCGGAAGTTTGTATATGGATGATGGTTACCTGTTCTTCCAGGTAGATCCGGTGGAAATTGGTATCCGTGGAGATACCATCGATTATGAGATCCGTATCCAGGAAGGTCCGCAGGCTACTATTAAAGACATCCGCATTGCAGGGAACGAAAAAACAAACGAACACGTAGTGCGTCGTGAGTTGCGTACCTTGCCAGGCGATAAGTTCAGCCGCCAGAATTTGATCCGTTCCCAACGGGAGATTTCACAGCTCGGCTTCTTCAACCCGGAAACAATTGGTATCAACCCTGTTCCTAACATGCAGGAAGGTACGGTGGACATCGATTATAAAGTGGAAGAAAGAGCGAATGACCAATTGGAGCTTTCTGCAGGCTGGGGTGGTTATATCGGGTTGACAGGTACACTGGGTGTAACGTTCAACAACTTCTCCCTCCGTAATATCTTTAAGAAAGAAACATGGGATCCGTTACCAAGTGGTGATGGTCAGAAGTTGAGTGTACGTATCTCTTCTAACGGTAAAGCCTATCGTTCTTATAACTTCTCATTTACTGAACCATGGCTGGGTGGTAAGAAACGGAATCCTTTCTCCGTGAGCTTCTACAGCACTTTTCAAAACCCGAATGCCTTCGCAGAATATTACAATCAACCAGTGAGCAATCCTGGTGCTTACTTCAGGGTTGTGGGTGGATCCGTTTCATTGGGTAAACAATTGAAATGGCCGGATGACTGGTTCTCCCTGATGTACTCTGTGAACTATCAACGTTATAAACTGAAAGACTTTAACTATTTTGGTCTGGAAGGATTTGATAACGGGGTTTCCAATAACTTAAGCTTCCGTCTCACTTTAGCGCGTTCTTCTGTAGATCAGCAGATCTTCCCGCGCAGTGGTTCCAGCTTCATGATCTTTGGTCAGTTCACACCGCCTTATTCTTTGTTCAATCCTGATAAGGATTATACCAAAGAACCTATCAAGGACCAGTTCAAATTCATTGAATATCAGAAGTATCGTATGAACGCTGAGTGGTATGTTCCATTGAGCCGTCCGCGTGGTGCTGATAATAAATCACTGGTACTGAAGGTGGCCGCTAAATTTGGTTACCTGGGTAAATATAATAACCGTACTACTTTATCACCATTCGGCCGGTTTGAGCTGGGTGGAGATGGTTTGAGCAATTTTGCGGTATACGACAGGGATATCATCTCCCAACGCGGTTACCCGGTTTATTATACTTCCAATCCTAAATTAAATCCGGAAAGCACTGCGCCGCCAGCTGGTTACTCAGGCTTTACGATGTTCAATAAATATGTCGTGGAACTGCGTTATCCCTTCAGTCTCAATCCAAGTTCAACCATTTTTGGTCTGATCTTCATGGAAGCGGCGAATGGTTACCGCGACTTCAAAGAATATGATCCATTCCGCCTGAGACGCTCTGTGGGCGTGGGTGCGAGGTTCTACCTGCCCATGTTTGGATTGCTTGGATTTGACTATGGCATAGGTTTGGATAGATTAAGGCCAGGGGGTGGTATGAAGGATGCTGCTAAATTCACCTTCATGTTAGGCTTTGAACCGGAATAAAATATTTATTATATATTGCAAAACTTGTGCGGGGTCCGCACGTTAGATAGCAATAAGACTAATAAACCTTTTTCTCATGAAAAGATTATTCATCACTACGGCTTTAGTATTAGGTACAGTATTTGGCGCCCTGGCACAGAAATATTGTGTGATAGATACGAAGTATATACTGGAGAGCATTCCTGACTACAAGGATGCGCAGAAACAGCTGGATGCTTTATCGGAACAATGGCAGAAAGAAATTGATGCCAAATTCCAGGAAGTGGATAAGATGTATAAGTCGTACCAGGCAGAACAGGTGATGCTGACAGATGAACTGAAGCGCAAGCGGGAAGATGAGATCATTGCCCGGGAGAAAGATGCAAAAGACCTGCAAAAGAAACGTTTTGGCTACGAAGGCGATCTGTTTAAGAAAAGAGAAGGACTTGTAAAACCAATTCAGGATAAGATCTACAGTGCCGTACAAAAGCTGGCTGCCAGCAGGATGTATGATTTTGTACTTGACAAATCCGGTGGTATTACAGTAATATTCTCCGATCCTAAACTAGACAAAAGCGAAGAGATCCTCAGGTCCCTGGGGGTTAAGAAGTAATCCTTTTACCATCTTTACCTATAACTTTTTAAATTTCTTTTAAACACAAGACAACACATCATGAAGAAGTATGTAATTATTGCCTTTGTTGCATTCACCGGATTATTCAGTGTGAAGGCCAGCGCACAAGCCAAGATCGCGCATATCAACGCCCAGGCATTGATAGAGACAATGCCTGAAACTAAAAAAGCACAAGCTGACATTGAAACATTTGCAGCCGGACTGGAGAAAGAGAGCGGAACTTTGGTGGCTGAATACAATAAAAAAATGGCTGATTTTGACAAATCATCCGCTACCGATAGTGAAACAATGAAACAAGTGAAGGTGAAAGAGATCCAGGATGCTCAAAAACGCATTCAGGAGTACGAAACCCTTGCTCGTGAGAAGATCGGTGCTAAGCAAAATGAATTGCTGAAACCAGTTTATGACAAAGCCCGTAAAGCGATCGAAGATGTTGCTAAAGAGAAAGGTTACGCTTATGTAATTGATAGCTCTAGCGGTTCTTTGCTTGTTTCTCCTGCAGGAGATGATATCCTGGCTACTGTTAAGACTAAACTGGGTATTGCTAATACTCCAGCGGCACCAGCGGCTAAATAAGGCTTATTTAAGTTATTAATGAGAGGCTGACCTTTGGGTTGGCCTTTCTTTTTTGGCTGAGGGTTTGCCGCACAGCAAAGGGCGGAAGTTTTTTTTTATGAAGAAGTGGTGTTTTCTCTTTTTATATAGAAGGGTCTCTTTAAATAAAAGAACCCCCTTTGCAAAGAAGAGGCTTCTTAAATAGAAAGTATCCCTCTTTGCAAAGAAGTGCTTGCTTAAATAAAAAACACCCCTCTTTGCCGCCAGGGCGCGAAAGGGCATACTATTTTCACCTATGGCGCAGGAGAACCTCAATCAAACACGTATCGAACACGTGGTTAAGGATTGACCTCTTTGGGGGTGGTTAAAATAGTATCAGGGGCCTATTTTTATAAATCTTGGAATAGGCTTTTCATTTTAAATATTTTATCCTACCTTTGCCTTCCGTTTTAAACGGGGCTGATCACAGTCTGCCCGCCTGAAAGACGGGATGGGTAACAAGTTTTAAGTATAAAGGAAAATTAAAAAACAAGATGAAACGTACTTTTCAACCGCACAACAGACGCAGAAAGAGCGTACACGGTTTCAGAAAGAGAATGGAAACTGCCAACGGCCGTAAAGTATTGGCATCCCGCAGAGCGAAGGGCAGAAAGAAGCTGACCGTTTCTGACGAGCGCAAGCTGAAATAATTCGACATAAACTCATATTGCCATAAAAACTTATTCTTTTAACAAGGAGGAGAAGTTAAAAAGCAGGAAAATGATTGAAACGCTTTTTCGCAAAGGAAAAGCGTTTTCTATTTTCCCCTACCGGGTCATATACATGCCGGCTAAACTCACTTCGGACAAATATCCTGTTCAGGCCGGTTTCAGTGTATCGTCCCGCAAGTTTCCCCATGCCGTAGACCGTAACCGCATCAAACGTCTCGGCCGTGAATGTTACCGGCTGCAAAAGCAGGAACTTTACGATGCCCTCCAGGGCAAATCCTCCCAATTAGCCGTATTTTTTATTTATACGGACAAAAAAATCGCTGATTTACCTACCCTTCGCGATAAATTTTCGGTAATTTTAGAGAGATTGAAGAAATCGATCTGAGGTGCAGACTGATGAAGAAATTACTAATTATATTAAGTTTCCCATTTATATTACTGATCAAAATATACCAGTGGTGCATAAGTCCGTTCTTAGGCGCCCGTTGCCGGTATACGCCCAGTTGCTCCCATTATGGCCTGGAGGCCTTTAAAAAACATGGGATCTTCAAAGGTGGCTGGCTGACTGTTAAACGGATACTGAGTTGCCATCCCTGGGGTGGCCATGGTTACGATCCGGTACCATAATTCCGGCTGAAAGTCCCAAGGGGCTGATGCTATTAAAAACCTTTCAAAATCTTTCTATGCGGCGGATATCCAAAAAATTAGTGCTGTTCTCCTTGCTGGGCCTCTGCCTTGTATTTGCAGCTTTCCGTACCAGTGATAAATACTTCCTCATCGCCAAGAACCTGGACATTTTTGCCGCGTTCTACCGTGAGCTGAATACGTATTATGTGGAAGACCTTCCGCCTGAAAAACTCATGCACAAAGGCATTGAAGCCATGCTGGAAGAAACAGACCCCTTCACGGATTTTGTGCCGGAAGAAGAACTGGATGAACTGCGTTTCATGGCTACAGGTAAATATGGCGGTGTGGGTACTTCCATTTATACAGATGGAGAATGGACGGCGATCACAGATGTGTATGAAGGGAGCCCCATGGCAAAGGCTGGTGTGAAAGCGGGAGATATCATTGTTTCCCTCAATGGCAAAAGTGCGCAGAACATGGAACAGGATGATATCAGCCTGATGCTGAAAGGCAATCCTGGTACTACTTTGGATATTGTACTCCGTCATCCTTTAACCGGTGTGGAGAAAGCTTATAAGATCGTTCGCGATGATATTAATGTAAAACCAGTGAGTTATTCCGGCGTGATCCGTGACGACATTGGCTATATTAAAATGAGCCAGTTCACCGAGAACAGTGGCTTGCAGGTGCAACAGGCTTTTGAAAAACTCAAACAAACACAACCGCAACTGAAAGGACTGGTGCTGGATCTTCGTGGAAACCCCGGCGGATTGCTGGAAGAAGCAGTGAGCTTATCCAATATCTTCATCGACAAAAACCAACTGATCGTTAGTACCAAAGGGAAAGTGAAAAGCTGGGACAGGGAATATAAAACCACCCAAACAGCAGTGGATATTCACATTCCGCTGATCGTGCTGACCAGCCGTACTTCTGCATCTGCTGCGGAAATTGTTGCGGGTGCTGTACAGGATTTGGATCGTGGTGTAGTGGTTGGGCAACGTTCTTATGGTAAAGGGCTGGTGCAAACTACCCGTCCCCTACCTTATAATGCAAAGCTGAAAGTGACCACTGCAAGGTATTATACGCCTTCCGGCCGTTGTATTCAGGCCATTGATTATGCGCACAGAACGGAAGATGGAGAAGCGGTGTATGTGGCAGATTCGTTGCGTCGTTCTTTTGTAACGGCTGGTGGCAGGCCGGTTAAAGATGGTGGTGGTATTGAGCCGGATGCTAAAGTGGAAAGCATGGTGTTGAGCCAGGTGGCCATTACACTGCTGCGCAAACAATTCATTTTCGATTATGCTACCCGTTATTATTATGCGCATCCTCAGGTGAAACCGGCTACGCAGTTCTCTCTTACTGATGCTGAGTTTGCTGAGTTTGAAAAGTTCCTGGATGGCAAAGATTATAGTTATAAAACCCGCTCTGAGGAAGCATTGGAGAGTTTCCGCGGTACGGCTGAGAAAGAGAAATATTATGATGGTCTTGCTAAAGAGTTTGAAGCTTTGCAGCTGAAAATGAAGCACGATAAAAAGCAGGATATGCTAAAGAATAAAACGGAGATCCGCCAGTTACTGGAAGAAGAGATCATGAACCGTTATTATCCTCAGTTGGGCAGAATAGAAAAGGGATTGAGCTGGGATAAAGATGTGGATGAAGCGGTTGCTTTATTGAGGGCGCCGGCTAAGTACCAGGCTTTGCTGCAGAAGAAGGATTAATTATGAATTTAATTGAATTAAAAGATAAACTTTATTGGAATAATGTTCCAGAGCAATAGTACTCATTAGATGAAGGTTTAAAGCCGGATGCTTGCATTTTATACAAAAACTACGCTAAGTGGGAGTTTTTCTATTTGGATGAGAGGGGAGGAAGGAATGATTATAGGATCTTCGATAATGATCATGAAGCATTTGAATTTTTATGGAAAAAAATGGAATACTTATTAGATTTTTATAAAATAAGCCCAAAGGGGAAAGACAAATAATGTTAGCCATCCACCCCTATTGCAACCCATTGCAGAAAAATAACATTGCATAGCTAAATTGTTTTTCGTTTTTTTAGGGTATGTATGAAATAAGCCGCTTCCACCTTGCTTTAATGCTGGTGATAACCCTTGGTGCCTGCTCAACCGGAAAAAAGCTGACGAATGCTAAAACAAGCTCAGTCAATGTTCTGTGTTACAATATTCACGTAGCCAACCCTCCTTCTGTAAAAAATAAAAAAGATATCCCTGCTATTGCAAAAGTGATCACGGATACAAAACCGGATATTGTGATGCTGCAGGAAGTGGATGTGCATACGAACCGCTCCGGTAAAGATGTACACCAGGCGGAAGAACTGGCCAAAAGTACCAATATGGCTTATTTCTTTGCGAAGGGAATTGACCATGATGGCGGGGAATATGGCGTTGCCATCCTCACGCATTATCCCATTATCGAAACAAAAAGATATCCTTTAACAACCATAGCCGGTACAAATGGAGAACCGCGCGTATTGGCCACGGCTTTACTGAAACTCCCTGGTAACAAGCGTTTGCTGATAGCCTGTACCCATCTGGATGCACAAAGGGGAGATACCAACCGGCTGGTACAGATCAAAGAGGTAACAGCTATATTAAAAGATCAGCCGTATCCGGTTATTCTGGCAGGGGATTTGAACGCTCCTGAGGGCAGCGCTGTTATTAATATATTAGATCAGTATTTTACCCGCAGCTGTAAGGATTGCGGATTTACGATCCCGGTGGAAAACCCACACCGGTGCATTGATTTCATTTCCTTTACACCAGGGAAATTTGCCGTAGAGAAACATGTGGTGATCCAGGAGAAATACGCGTCTGACCACTTACCGGTGAACGCTGTATTACGTTTCAAGTAGCAATCGATTATCTTTAAAATATAAAATATACTTAGCATGACTGAAAATTCTAAAGGTAACTCACGGCGCGGTTTTATCACCAAACTGGCGAAGACCGTAGTGGGGGCCTCTTTACTGCCAAACATCATTACTGCGGCAGACAGGAAGAGAAGCCTGGAGCAACTCTCCCGTCAGAAAGAAAATTACAGTGCTAACGACCAGATCCAGATAGCGCTGATCGGAGCAGGGGGAATGGGAACGGCAGATGCAAACACGGCCATACAAGTACCGGGTGTGAAACTGATCGCAGCATGTGATCTGTATGATGGCCGCCTGGCGGATGCTAAAAAGAAATGGGGTAACGATATTTACACCACCCGTGATTACAAAGAGATCCTGGAGCGTAAGGATATTGATGCAGTGATCATTGCTACGCCAGACAGCTGGCATAAAGATATTTCTGTTGCTGCCATGAATAAAGGCAAAAGCGTTTATTGCGAAAAGCCCATGGTACATGATATTTCAGAAGGCAGCGCTGTAGTGGAAGCGCAGAACAAGAATAAAGTGATCTATCAGGTAGGTAGTCAGGGCGTTAGCTCACTGGGTAATGAAAAAGCCCGCCAGTTGCTGAAGGACGGGGCTATCGGACAACTGAACTATGCAGAAGGATTCTGGGCGCGTATGTCTCCGTTCGGGGCATGGCAATATCCTATTCCTGCAGATGCATCTCCATCAACAGTTGGCTGGGATGCTTATCTCGCTAACAATACTAAACGTGCGTTTGATCCTTTGCGTTTCTTCCGCTGGAGGAATTATAAGGATTACGGTACCGGTGTTTCCGGAGACCTTTTCGTGCATTTGTTTTCCAGTCTCCATTTGGTGACGGGTTCTATAGGGCCGGAAAAGATCATGGCTACGGGTGGTTTGCGTTACTGGAAAGATGGCCGTGAAGTGCCGGATGTAATGCTGGGTATGTTTGATTATCCTGAAACCAAAATTCATCCTGCATTTAACCTGAGCTTGCGTGTGAACTTTGTAGACGGAACCGGTGGTACCAACTATCTCCGCATGGTGGGCAGCGAAGGTTCTATGACGGTTGAGTGGGATAAAGTAACCCTCTACAGGAACAAAGCTTACGCAGCTACTGACGATCCGTTGCTGCAAACTAAAACACAGAAAGATACGGGCAGGCAATATGTTTACGAACGTAAGGATATGCTGGCGCCGGAGAAAATGGAATATGTGGCAGAGGAAGGATACAAAGGTGCACACTTTGATCACTTCTACAACCTGTTCAATGCTATGCGTACCAAGGGTAAAGTGAGTGAGGATGCGCTTTTTGGCTTCCGCGCTGCAGCACCTGCCCTGTTGTGTAACGATAGTTATTTCCAGAATAAGATCATGCACTGGAATCCGGAAACTTTGAAAACTGTAAATAAATAATTTATGAAAAGACTAGTGCTCCCCGCATTCTGCCTGGCTTTGATGACCTTTGCCTCCTGCGGAAATGCCGGAAAAACAGAAGAGAAAAAGGATTCACTGGCTATTGGCAGTGAAAACAGAACAGCTACAGAAGCACCTGCGAATGTTTTAACCGAAGCTGAAAAAGCGGAAGGCTGGAAACTACTGTTCAACGGTACTAACCTGGATGGCTGGAGAATGTACAAGAACAAGGAAAACAAAACCTGGTCTGCACAGGATGGTACGATCCATTGTACAGGCAGTACCACGGATAAAAGTGATATGCGTGCAGATCTGCTGAGCAATGATGAGTTTGAGAACTTTGAGTTGGAGGCGGACTGGAAAATAGCGCCACAAGGGAACAGCGGTATCCTCTACCTGGTAACGGAAGAGTTTGAAGCACCTTATATGAGTGGTCCTGAATACCAGTTGATCGATGATGAGAACTTCCCTGAGAAACTGGAAGACTGGCAGAAATCAGGAGCTAACTACGCTATGAATCCTCCTTCTAAACTGGCAGCTAAACCGGTTGGTGAATGGAACCATACCCGTATTGTATTGAACAAGGGGCATCTGGAACATTGGCTGAATGGAGAGAAAGTAGTGGATACTGAAATGTGGACGCCGGAGTGGCAGAAGAATAAAACTACCGGTAAATGGAAGGACTACAAAGGATATGGTGTTGCTAAGAAAGGCCATATCTGTGTGCAGGACCATGGTAGTGAGATCTGGTTTAAAAATGTGAAGGTGAAGGAATTGTAGTTTTTTGCTGAAAGATATAAATAGAAGGGCCTGTTTTACATATTAATATGGAGAGCAGGCCCTTCGGCATAGAGAAGAGGGGGGATTCTTTTCTATAATAAGAAAAGCCGGTGGGCTTTTCTTTCTTCAAAATAAGAAAAGGCAGCAGGGTTTAAATCCTGCTGCCTTTTTTGTTTTAGTTAGGAAGCCTTTAAAAGGCGGCCGATTCTAAATTAATTCTAAAGACTAAAAACGTGCGCTAACGGCATCCCAGTTCACTACATTCCAGAAAGCAGCGAGATATTCTGCGCGGCGGTTCTGGTATTTCAGGTAGTAAGCGTGTTCCCAAACGTCAACACCCAGGATAGGCGTGCCTTTAACTTCGGCAACATCCATGAGGGGATTGTCCTGATTAGGCGTGGAGGAGATCTCCAGTTTGCCATCTTTCACGAGCAGCCAGGCCCAGCCGGATCCAAAACGGGAAACACCTGCAGCGTTGAATTTCTCTTTAAATGCATCAAAAGAACCGAAGGTACTGTTGATGGCATCTGCCAGTTTACCGCTGGGTGTACCACCTTTGTTAGGTGCCAGGCTTTCCCAGAAAAAGCTGTGATTCCAGTGACCACCACCGTTGTTACGTACAGCAGGGCTGATAGCGCCAGCTTTGGCAACCAGTTCTTCCAGGGATTTATTCTCATTCTCAGTGCCGGCAACCGCTTTGTTGAGGTTGTCAACATAAGCCTGGTGGTGCTTACCGTGATGTATTTCCATCGTTTGCTTGTCGAAGTGCGGTTCCAGCGCATCGGAAGCATACGGTAATGCAGGAAGTGTAAAAGCCATAATCCAATTTTTTATGGGTTAAGAATAGTTTTTTCTTGTTAGAAGAACCAAATTTAACGCCTAATACGGTAATTGTCAAACCCTTTCTATTAACCAGTGTAATTAAGGGTTACAGCTTGTTAACGCCGGTTGGATATATGCCTTTTTCTTTTATATTTACATAAAGGTGTTATAACGGTTGTTTAGCATTTAATTATATTCGTATAGTATTCATCGTTAGTTTTCACTATTGTTTGTTTAAAACATAAATATGCAGGACATGGGCACAGAACCACGCGATTCTCAAGATGCGCTGATATCGGAGAATGCGCAATTGCGGAGCCGGCTACAACATTTTGAGAAGATCATAGACAACGTGCCGGCTATGCTATATACGTCCAACAACGCTAAAAAGGCCGTCAACTGGTGCAATCGTAATTTATCGGAAACACTAGGTTATTCCCTGGACGAGATCCTCACCCTTGGTACCCAGTTCTTTAAGGAGATCACTCACCCGGACGATGCGAGCATCCTCACGGTGTCCCAACAATCCTTCCAGGAAAAGAAAGGAATGTTCGGAGGAGTTATGCGGGTGCGCAAACGAGGGAAAGGAGAATGGTTTTGGGTAGTAGGTTTGGGCATTCCTTTTACGTTCGACAAGCAGGGGAATGTGGAAGACGTGATCTGCGTTTTCCTGGACTTTACCAATGCTATTGATACGGGGAACCAGATCAGTGAAGCACTGCGCACTGTTTTACGGCGTAATAATGAGGACGTACTCAACAAACTTACCGCCAGGGAAAAGGACATTTTTATCTTAGCTGGCCGGGGACACAACAATAAAGAGATAGCCGAAAAGCTCAATTTGAGCAGATATACCGTTGAAACCCATCGGAAGAACATCCGATTAAAATTAAAGGTTAAAAATACCCCTGAACTTGTTGCCCTTGCAAAACAGATAGGTTTGCAATAACCCGTAATAAATTATAGTTTTTTAACATTGATAATCAGTTTACATATTTCCAAATCTAATCTGTAATTCATTTCTACAACAGAAGTGTGATTCATACACGGGTTCAAAAAATACCCAAGCTTGGGTATTTTCATTCGTGTTAAACTCCACTAATTTAGTAGCCTGAATTATCACGGAGTTCATTTGGATAGTTTTTGAGGTAATACTTATCACTATGATAACCGAAGAAAATGCGTATGATATCCTGGCGTTAGATCAAACTGCCACACCCGAAGAAATTGTTACCAGGTATCAGACATTAAAGGACCAGTACAAAAAAATAAAAGAAGAAGCCGAGGATCTGAAAACCCAATTAGCCTATCAATTGAAGCAAATTGAGTTGGACGATGTATTCATCTACTTCCGGAATTGTCAAAAAATACAATGACTTACTTAGTATTTCATGCATTGTCTCGTGTTTAACCCACACGGATCATTCGTTGTTTGTTACCTTCCAAAAATCCACGCAAACCGGCCTTTTAAATCCGCGTGTTTGGAAACCCTGCTTTCAGTTGAATAACTATTACCCATAGTGGAGGATTTTCTTTACATTTATGTTCAAATCCTTTACACTATGGATAACATTTTTTTGTATGTTATAATTGGGTTGATTGTTCTTGTCCTGCTCTCGTCTTTTGTGACGGTGCAGCAGGGAACCATTGGCGTAACCACCATTTTCGGGAAGTACAACCGGATACTAATGCCCGGTTTAAACTTCAAAATACCGCTCATTGAAAGGGTATTTAAACGCATCTCTATTCAGAACCGTTCTGTGGAACTGGAATTCCAGGCTATCACCATTGATCAGGCGAATGTTTATTTCAAGGCCATGTTGCTCTATTCTGTTTTAAACAACGAAGAGGAGCACATTAAGAATGTGGCTTTTAAATTTATGGATGAACGCAGTTTCATGCAGGCATTGATCCGTACGATCGAAGGTTCTATCCGTGGTTTTGTGGCTACCAAAAAACAAGCAGAAGTGCTCGCTTTGCGGAAAGACATTACAGAACACGTGAAGGAACAGATAGATGTAACCCTGGAAACATGGGGTTTTCATCTGCAGGATCTTCAACTGAACGACATTACTTTTGATGATGCCATTATGCGGTCTATGGCCCAGGTGGTTGCATCGAATAACCTGAAAGCGGCTGCTGAGAATGAAGGGCAGGCTTTGCTGATCACTAAGACCAAAGCAGCGGAAGCAGATGGTAATGCCATCAAGATTGCTGCAGAGGCTGAAAGGCAGGCTGCGCAATTGCGTGGTCGTGGGGTGGCGCTTTTCCGGGAGGAGGTGGCCAAGGGTATGAGTATGGCTGCGAAAGAAATGCAGCAGGCTAACCTGGATACTTCTGTGATCTTGTTCTCTATGTGGGTGGAAGGGATTAAACATTTCTCGGAGAATTCCAGAGGTAATGTGATCTTCCTGGATGGGTCTTCTGAAGGCATGGATAAAACGATGAAGCAGCTGATGAGTTTGAATCAGTTGATGGAGACTAAGAATGAAACAGCTCCGGCTAAGAAATAAATTTTTATAGAAATAGAAAGGACCGTTCTGAGAAGAGCGGTCCTTTTTTTATTAGTAGTATTCCCATGGGAGTATCTGTGTTATGCATCAATTCCCAGATATGCTTTGGCAATACTTTCAGCCTTTGCTCTTGCCGCCGCTCCACCTATAAATGATATTTCATAATTATAGGAGGCATCAATTACTTCTTGATTATTTTGCATGTCATAAACAGCCCACCACCAGAAATCTTCATCCATCCATTCAGCCCTTAGCATTAATCCAGCCCATTCGGCAGTACAATCATCTGAAAGGTCTCCCAGCCAGACAATTGGTTCTTTAGCTAATAATTTTCTTTTATCGTCAGTCATTTACTTTCTCCTAACAGCAAAAAACTCTTTTACCATTTTCAAACTCTCCTCGCCATATAATCCGCTTTCTAATTTTGTTTTGGGATGAAAAGGAGAACGGTCTCCGGCTACTCTTCTGTATCCATTTTTTTCATCTTCTGCACCATATACAATACGGCCTATCTTGCTCCAGTAAAGGGCGCCGGCGCACATGAAGCAGGGTTCCAGTGTTACGTACAAGGTGGCATCCATGAGGTATTTGCTGCCTAAATAACTAAAGGCTGCAGTGAGTGCGATCATTTCTGCGTGGGCTGTGCAATCGTTTAACATCTCTACCTGATTGTACCCGCGGCCGATTATTTGTTCATTCATTACTACCACTGCGCCAATGGGTACTTCTCCTTTCTCTTTTGCTTTCAGCGCCTCTTTCAAAGCCTGCTGCATGAAATATTCATCACTCATGAAACCATGTTTATAAATTCATCTTCCGTTAAGATCTTGATCGTGTTGATCTTCTTGGCTTTTTCTAATTTGCTGCCGGCATCTTCTCCTACTATCAAATAATTCAGCTTGCTGCTTACACCACTTAATAATTTTCCGCCGTGTTCTTCTACCATGGCTTCTGCATCACTGCGTTTGAGTTTGCTGAGCGTTCCGGTGAAGAGGAATGTTTGTCCGCTTAGGGTGCCTTCTGCGGAGAGGGAACCTTTTGTGCTGTGTAGATTTAAGCCTAAGGCTTCCAGCTCTTTTAAGATGTGCAGGTTATCTTCATTGGCAAAGAACTGACGAACGGAACCCGCTACTTTGGGGCCGATGTCTTCCAGTGCGAGAAGTTGTTCTTCGGAAAAATTCACGAGGTCCATGAGATGATCTACGGCTTTCGCTAAAGTTTTGGCCGTGGTTTCTCCTACATAACGGATGCCTAATCCAAAGATCAAACGATGCAGCGGTTGGGCGCGGGAGGCCTCTATTGCGGTTTGCAGGTTGGTGATGGACTTCGGCCCAAAACCTTCCAGTTTGGCGATCTCTTCAAAGTTCAAAGTGTAAATGCCCGGTACAGCTTTCATCAGACCCAATCCATAAAACTTGCGCACCTGGCTTTCTCCAAGGCTGCGGATATCCATAGCATCTTTGCTTACAAAGTGGATCATACGTTCTACTACCTGTGCTTCGCAGTTGATGTTCACACAACGCCAAACACTTTCTTCTTCCGGTTTAAACAATGCATCATTACATACAGGGCAGTTAGTGGGGAATACGATATCTTTTTCACTGCCATCTCTCAGATCTGCCATCGACTTTACGATGTAAGGGATCACATCACCGGCTCTTTCTACTAATACGGTATCTCCTATCTTCAGGTCTTTTTCCCTGATCACATCTTCATTGAATAAACTCATGGAACCAACCATCACACCACCAATAGGAACAGGATCTATTTTCCCTACGGGAGAAACAGAACCGGTGCGGCCTACCTGGAACTCTACACTGCGGAGTTTGCTGGTGGCCTGCCTTGCTTTGAATTTATAGGCAATGGCCCAACGGGGATGATGGGTGGTCATGCCCATTTTATCCTGTATGGCATAATCATTTACTTTGATCACCATGCCATCTATTTCATATGGAAGATCGTCACGCTCGGTTTCAAATTTGAGGCAATGATCAATCACGGCCTGTATGCCGCGCACTATTTTCTTCTCTTTGGCAGGACTGCGGAAACCCAGTTGCCACAACATATCCAGCGTATTGCTGTGTGTTTGTATGGCTTCGGGTTCTGCCTGATCATTTATCATGGTGTGGTAACTCATGTTGTATAAAAAGGCTTCCAGGCCGCGTTTGGATACTTCTTTCGGATCTACGATACGTAAAGAACCGGATGCTGCGTTGCGTGGATTGGCAAGCGGCGGCAGGTTATCTGCTATGCGTTGATCGTTTAATTTCTTGAAGGTGGTTTTGTTTATTAAGACCTCTCCTCTTAATTCTATCTGTTGGATACCGTATTTGGAAAACTCCGCGGATAAAGGAATAGAGCGGATCTGGCGGATATTGACGGTGATCTCATCTCCCTGTAATCCATCTCCACGGGTAGCACCACGTGAGAGCAGATCATTTTCATAAATGAGGGAAATACTGGCGCCGTCAAACTTTGGTTCGATGCAATATTCCAGTTCTTCGAGTCCGCTGGCTTCACGGGCTTTACGATCCCAGTCGATCAGATCATCTGCATCATATGAGTTTTCCAGGCTCAGCATGGGTACCAGGTGCTGCACCGTAGGGAACACTTTTGTGAGGCCCTGGGCTACACGCTGTGTGGGGGAATCTGGTGTTACCAGTTCCGGGTGTGCTGCTTCCAGTTTCTTCAATTGGGAGAACAGCTGGTCATACTCCTGATCGCTGAGGATGGGATCGTCCTGAATGTAATAACGCCAGTCGCTATGGCGGAGCACCTCCCGCAATGCGGTGATGGTTTCTGTGATATCAGCATTCGGTGCCTGGCTCAGGAGCGATTTGCCAAGGCGGGCCAATTTGATTTCTGTTTCCTTGTTATACATGATAAGTCAAAAGTCTGCCGTAAATTTAAACTTTAGTTCCAATGTGCGCACGGCCCATCTTTAAAAATCTGGTATGAAGCAAATAATCTATACCGCAACCCTCTTTCTGCTGATAACGGCTTGCGGCCAGCCGAAAGAAAAAGCTGACCTCATTATCCATCACGCCGTTATTTACACAGCAGATTCCCTTTTTACCGTAGTGGAAGCCATGGCCATTAAAGGAGGAAAGATCCTCGCCAGGGGCACCAATGAATTCATCCTGAAACAATACGATGCAGATTCCAGTGTAGATGCAAAAGGGGCAGCGGTGTATCCTGGCTTCAATGATGCGCATGCCCATTTTGTGGGCTATGGGCAATCACTCCGGCAAGTGGACCTTGTTGGGACAGAGAGCTGGGATGAAGTGGTTGAACGTGTGAAGGCATTTGCAAATGTTAATAAAACAGCCTGGATAGAAGGACGTGGTTGGGACCAGAACGACTGGCCCAATAAAACCTTCCCCAACAAATCCCGGCTGGATAGTTTATTTCCCACCACGCCGGTATTACTGGAACGGATAGATGGCCATGCTGCTATTGCCAACCAGGCTGCTTTAGATCTGGCCGGCGTAAAAGCAGGACATACTTTAACAGGCGGAACGGTAGAAGTGATACAAGGTAAACTAACGGGTATATTAGTAGATAACGCTATCAGCCTGGTGGGATCAAAGATCCCCGCTGCCTCCAAAGAAGAATTCTCCCTGCGACTGATGGCAGCAGAAGAAAAATGCATCGCAGCAGGATTGACCAGCATTACAGATTGCGGACTTTCCGTGGCGGATGTTGAAATGATCGGCAAACTCTACGAAGAGAATAAACTGCATCTGCGTTTAAACATCATGTTGAGTGACCAGGAAGATAACATCAACTGGCTGCTGAAAAAGGGACCTTTCATTAAAGAGCGTTACCAGGTAAGGAGCATCAAATTCTATGGAGACGGAGCATTGGGTTCCCGGGGAGCTTGCCTGTTACATGACTATACAGATAAACCGGGATGGAAAGGATTCCTGCTGAAAGACGCTTCCTATTTTATGAACAAAGTTTCCCAGCTGGCAAATACAGATATCCAGATGTGTACACATGCCATCGGGGATTCGGCCAACCGGGAGATATTAAAGATCTATGCAGCCGTATTAAAAGGCAAAAACAACAAACGCTGGCGGATAGAACATGCGCAGGTACTGGACTCTGCGGATTTTCACTGGTTCGGGGATGATAACATTATTCCCTCTGTGCAACCCACACATGCCACTTCAGATATGTATTGGGCGAAAGATCGTTTAGGGCCTCAGCGGGTTCGTTATGCTTATGCATTTAAGGACTTACTGAAACAGAATGGCTGGATACCATTGGGCACGGACTTTCCGGTGGAAGATATCAGTCCGCTGCGCACATTCTTTGCCGCCGTTGTGCGGAAGGATGGGAAAGGGTTTCCGGCCGGCGGATTTCAGCCGGAGAATGCACTGACCCGGGAGGAAGCTTTGAGAGGGATGACGATCTGGGCCGCGAGGGCTTCTTTTGAAGAACATACGAAGGGAAGCCTGGAACCCGGTAAGGTGGCGGATTTTGTGATAACGGATCAGGACCTGATGAAGGTACCGGAAGAAAAGATCATGGCCACGAAGGTGATAGCCACATATATTTCCGGCAAAGCGTTGCATCAGTTATAAATTTGCTATATTTAATACGTTCCACGAATAGTAGTATGTACACCAAAAACATTAACACCCATCTAACCGAGATCATAGATTATTTTAAGGCAGCTATCTCCATCGATTGTGTAATATTCGGGTTTGACGAGGATGAATTGAAAGTACTGCTCATTGAATCTGATCTCAAAGAATTCAAAGGAAAATGGTCGTTGCTGGGAGATATTGTGCATCCGGATGAAGATCTGGAAACGGCCGCCTACCGTGTATTGCGTGAGCGTACAGGATTGGAGGACGTATATATGGAACAGGTGCAGGCCTTTGGTGGTTTGAACCGGCATCCTGTGGGCAGAGTGATCACCATTGCTTATTATTCCCTCGTGAATATCCAGCATGTGGAATTGAAAACGCATAGCAATGAACTGCACTGGCATGCGGTGAAGGATATCAAACAGATGGCCTTTGACCACAAGGATATCCTGGCCACTTGTTACCAGCGCCTGCAACATAAAGTGATTGAGCAGCCGGTGGGCTTCAACCTGCTGCCCAAGAAATTCTCCCTCCGGGAATTACAGAACCTGTATGAAGCCATCCTGGATGTGAAACTGGACAGGCGGAACTTCCGCAAAAAGTTCTTTGCCATGGATTACCTGATAGATCTGAATGAAGAAGAACAGGAAGTAAGGCATCGTCCGGCCAAGTTGTATCGGTTCAACCAGGATAAATACAATCAGCAACACAAGAAAAGTCTCGGGTTTTGATAGGATTTTAACCGTCCTTCAAATTATAATTTCCAGGGGAAATGCTTTTCTATATGGATTTTGGAAGGTGGTATGCCAATGCCATGGCAGATTCCCTATTCCTGTATATTTTAAGGGAATCACCCCATGAAATTTGTTTTTTAACAAAATTTTAAGTAAGATTGTGTAGGATATACACAGTGTATCTTTTTTCTATTGATTCCGTAGCCAGACAACCAAAAATCTTAAAAAGACTAGCAGAGTAATTTTTCACAAACTATTTAGAAAACCCAGTCACTCGTCACAGTAGCCACTAAAGGTGGTTTCAAAAATATTTTTATATATCGCGTTTTATCGATTCCACGTTATGAATTAGCAGGATTGATGTCTAATTTCATTTCTCCTGCTGAAGAGGCTGTTTACGAAGGTTCGTTCCTTTCTATGCAGCCTCTTTCGTTTTTATCCACTTATAACCGATCGCTGTTAAACAATTTCCAAGGATTATTACTTCTTGTTCAATTGATACTAATTCCCCGCTGCAACGTGCCACAGCCGCTATTTTCGTAACTTGCATTCCTTATGTCATATACACCACAACACAAGGTTCGCATAGTTACAGCGGCCGCTCTTTTTGATGGACACGATGCTGCCATCAATATCATGCGCCGGATCATGCAAAGTACAGGAGCAGAGGTGATCCATCTTGGTCATAACCGTTCTGCCGCAGAGATCGTTGATTGCGCTATCCAGGAAGATGCGCAGGGTATTGCCGTAACTTCCTACCAGGGAGGGCATATTGAGTTCTTCAAATACATGTATGACCTGTTGAAGGAAAAGAACTGCAGCCACATCCGCATTTTTGGTGGTGGCGGTGGTACCATACTTCCGGTGGAAATTGAAGAGTTACATGCCTATGGCATCACCCGTATTTATTCTCCGGACGATGGACGGAAGTTTGGTTTGGGTGGCATGATAGAAGACGTGATCCGCCAGTGTGATTTTGAAACGGTGAAACAAGGTGAGTGGGACCTGGCCAAAGTGAAACTGGCACAGGATGCTTCGCCTGAAATTGCGAAAGCGATCACCTATGCAGAGAACTATGCCATGAATGGTCAGCTGGCTGGTTTGAAAGCCCTGGCGGTGGCGGAAAAAACTCCTGTACTTGGTATAACAGGTACCGGCGGCGCCGGAAAAAGCAGCGTGACGGATGAACTGGTTCGCCGCTTCCTGCATGAATATGATAATAAAACGATCGCGGTTATTTCTGTAGATCCCTCCAAGAAAAAAACGGGCGGTGCTTTATTGGGAGACCGGATCCGCATGAACAGTATTCATCATCCCCGTGCTTACATGCGTTCCCTTGCTACCCGCGAAAGTGATAAGGCTATCAGCCTGCACATCCAGGAAGCAATAGACATTTGTAAAGCGGCGCACTTTGATTTTATCATCCTGGAAACTTCTGGTATCGGGCAGAGTGACACGGCGATTGTGGATTACTGTGATGTGTCCTTGTATATTATGACGCCGGAATATGGTGCTGCCTCTCAACTGGAGAAGATCAACATGCTGGATTATGCAGACCTGATAGCCATTAATAAATTTGATAAAGCGGGTGCACTGGATGCTTTGCATGATGTGCGCAAACAATATAAACGCAATAATCTTCTGTGGGAAGCAAAGGATGAGGACCTGCCGGTGGTTGGTACGATTGCTTCTCAGTTCAATGATCCTGGTGTGAATCAGTTATTCGGCAGGCTGATGCATAAGATCGTAGAAAAAACAAATGTGCATTTTGGAGAAGATCAGCCGGATAAACCTGTTTTCGAAACGTCTACCAAATCGTTGATCATTCCTCCATCCCGTGTGCGTTATCTTGCGGAGATCGGTGAAAGTATAACCGCATATGGTAGTTGGGTGAATGAGCAATGTGCTATTGCTACGCAATGGTACCAGGTGGAAGGGGTGTTGCAGGTGCCGGGGCTTTCACAAGTGGAAGAACTGGAAGAGATCAGCCAACATCTGCAATCACAGCTGCATGCGGATTGTAAAGCATTGATCACGGGCTGGCCTGCTTTGCAGGAAAAATATACGGCTGATCATTATGCTTTCCAGGTGAGGGATAAAGTGATCAAATTGCCGTTGTATACAGAAAGTCTTTCTCATTCCCGTATTCCTAAAATTTCATTACCACAATACAAAGACTGGGGAGATATCCTTCGCTGGCAGTTAACAGAAAACCTGCCGGGAGAATTTCCTTATGCGGCAGGTGTATTTCCGCTTAAACGTGAAGGGGAAGATCCTACGAGGATGTTTGCGGGAGAGGGTGGTCCGGAACGTACGAACAAACGGTTTCACTATGTGTCTGTAGACCAGCCGGCAAAGCGACTTTCCACGGCTTTTGACAGTGTGACTTTATATGGAGAAGATCCTGCTTACCGTCCGGATATTTATGGGAAGGTGGGGAACTCTGGGGTGAGTATTGCTACAGTGGATGATGCGAAGAAATTATACAGCGGGTTTGATCTGTGTGATCCCAAAACTTCTGTATCCATGACCATCAATGGCCCCGCGCCTATTCTGCTGGCTTTCTTTATGAATGCGGCTATTGATCAGCAGTGTGAGAAATACATTGCTGAGAATGGGCTGACGGAGAAGGTGAATGCGATCATTCATAAAAAATTTGCAGATCATCCACAATATGCCGGTGCATTGCCGAATGGTAATAATGGCCTGGGACTTCAACTGCTGGGGATCTCAGGGAGTGATGTATTGGAGCCGGAAGTATATGAAAAGCTGAAAGCGCATGCATTGAGTACAGTGCGAGGAACTGTGCAGGCGGATATCCTGAAAGAAGACCAGGCACAGAATACCTGTATCTTCTCTACGGAATTTGCTTTGAAGCTGATGGGTGATGTGCAGGAATATTTCATCACGCGTAAAGTGCGTAACTTCTATTCTGTGAGTATCTCCGGATATCATATTGCGGAGGCGGGCGCTAATCCTATTACGCAGCTTGCGTTTACTTTAGCGAATGGTTTTACTTATGTAGAGTATTACCTGAGCCGTGGTATGAACATTGATGATTTTGCGCCAAACCTTTCTTTCTTCTTCAGCAATGGTATGGATCCTGAGTATGCGGTGATTGGTCGTGTTGCCAGGAGGATCTGGGCGAAGGCGATCAAGTATAAATACAAAGGGAATGATCGTTCGCAGAAACTGAAATATCATATTCAAACTTCTGGTCGCAGTTTGCATGCGCAGGAGATAGATTTCAATGATATCCGTACTACTTTGCAGGCGTTGTATGCGATCTATGATAACTGTAATTCGCTGCATACAAATGCTTATGATGAAGCGATCACTACACCTACGGAAGAAAGTGTTCGTCGTGCGATGGCGATTCAGTTGATCATCAATAGGGAGTTGGGTACGGCGAATAATGAGAACCCTAACCAGGGGAGTTTCTTTATTGAAGAATTAACGGAGTTGGTGGAAGAGGCTGTGCTGGCTGAGTTTGAGCGGATCACAGAACGTGGGGGTGTATTAGGAGCAATGGAAAGGATGTATCAGCGGAATAAGATCCAGGAAGAAAGTTTGTATTATGAATCACTGAAACATACGGGGGAGTTTCCGATCATTGGGGTGAATACTTTTCTGAATAAAAATGGGTCGCCTACGGTGATACCGATGGAGGTGATCCGTTCTACGGAGGAAGAGAAGGAGTTTCAGATCAATACGCTTTTGTCCTTCAAAGAAAGGCATGCGGCGCATGCGGATGCTAAGCTGAAGCGGTTGCAGGAAGTAGCGGTGCAGAATGGGAATCTTTTTGATGAGTTGATGGAGACGGTGAAGTATTGTTCCCTGGGGCAGATTACGAATGCGTTGTATGAGGTTGGAGGGCAGTATCGGAGG
Organism: Chitinophaga sp. SYP-B3965; assembly: GCF_009647655.1. Lineage (GTDB taxonomy): Bacteria > Bacteroidota > Bacteroidia > Chitinophagales > Chitinophagaceae > Chitinophaga. Next base: position 741,179 of record NZ_WJFD01000002.1, read on the forward strand.
AATATGTAGGCTGGGAGTTTGCCGCGCAGCAAAGGGCGGAGGTTTTTTCTTTTTTGTGGAAGATGTTTTTTGTAGAGAGGGTTCCTTTTTGTGAGGATGTTTTGGCAGGAAGCATGCCGCGCAGCAAAGGGCGGTATTTTATATTTTTTTGTGGGGATGTCTTTTTATAGGGCGGTTTCTTTCTTTTTGAGGATGTTTTTGGCAGGAAGCATGCCGCGCAGCAAAGGGCGGAGGTTTTTTCTTTTTTAGTTTGTAGAGAAAAGAACCAACCGTACAAGTGAGTGACACAACGGCGGCTCAATAGATAACTAATGCCTGCTACATAATTAAAATACAAAAGCCTGGGTACCCAATACCCGGGCTTTTATATTTTTGTATCTTTCCGTTATGCAACCGGCAGCAACTTATCAACAACGCATCGAACTATTTAAGAAACAACTGGCACAGACAGAAGGGCATCTGAAGAACCTAAGTGTGGCGCGCCTTGTATGTTTCGTAGGTATATCATTCACCGGCTGGCAATACATTGCCACTAGTTTTGAACTGATCTGGATACTCTTTGTATCTGCCCTCGTGATCGCTTTTGTAGCATCTCTTGTGTTCTACCAAAAGGCGAAAGACCGGCAGGCATTACTGCAGGGGCTTCTGCGGCTGAATGAGAAAGAGTTGCGCGTGGTTACGGAACAGATCGCGGACTTTGAAGATGGGGAAGAATTCATTAACGATCAGCATGATTTTTCCGGCGACCTGGATGTATTTGGGCCTTCTTCCCTTTTTCAATACTTAAACAGAACGGGTACTTATACGGGCAAACAACGTCTGGCGAGCACTTTGCAAGATCCATTGATGGAGCCTTCAAAGATCCTGGCAGTGCAGGATGCCGTGAAAGTTTTATCTGCGGAAATAGATTTTCGTCAGCATTTTACAGTGCACGCACAATTAGCGGATGAAGGGAAGGACGACGTAAAAGGGATTCAGCAATGGCTGGATGCGCCCATGGAATTCATTCATAAGAAAGCGCTGTACATAACCAGTTGGGTGATGCCTTTGCTGGTACTGGCGGGCATTGTGTATTATGCGGTAACGGGTAATTATGTGTACTTCCTTTTGTCCCTGATGGTGAACTGGTGCATCCTGCTGCTGCATGTGAAGAAAGTAATGGCCATGCACAACCTGCTCTCCAATAAAGAAAAGGTACTGAAGAAATTCGCGATGCTGTTACAGATGATCAAACAGGCGGACTGGAAAGGATCTTCCCTGTTACAGGAACAACAGCAAACAGCAGCAGAAGCAGGTAAAGCATTACATCATTTAGCGAAGATCAGCAACCAGCTGGACCAACGCCTTAACTTACTGGTAGGTGTGGTACTTAATTCTATCATGCTGTATGATCTGCATTGCGCCTTCCGTTTAGAGCGCTGGAAAGAAAGATATAAAAATAAATTAGGTACCTGGATCGGTGTTATCGCACAACTGGAAACGGCTAACAGCATTGCTTCTTTTGCTTATAACCATCCGGGTTATGCTTATCCGCAGATCACTGCCAAGCAGGGTGTGAAAGGTACTGCCATTGGGCATCCGTTGATTCCGGCTGGTGAAAGTGTAATGAATGACTGCAGCATCGGGCATGGGGAACAGTTCTTAATTATTACGGGTTCTAACATGTCCGGCAAAAGTACTTTCCTGCGGAGTGTGGGCGTGAACTGGTTATTGGCCATGACAGGCGCGCCGGTTTGTGCTGCTGATTTTTCCTGCAGTCCCCTGCGGATTATGACTTCCATGCGGATCAAGGATTCCATTGCGCGGCATACTTCTTATTTCCAGGCGGAATTGTTACGCCTGCAACATATTATAAAGGTGCTGCAAACAGGACAGCCGGTTTTTATTATTCTGGATGAGATCCTCAAAGGCACGAATTCAGAAGATAAATTATCCGGCTCGCAACAGCTGATCCGGCATTTCCTGCGTTACAGCTGTTTGGGCATGATTGCCACGCACGACCTGGAACTGGGTGCCCTGGAAGCAGAAAATCCGGATAACATCAGGAATTATTGTTTCGAGAGTTCCCTGGAGAATGGGCAGCTGCACTTCGATTACCGTATGCGGCCTGGTATTGCGCGAAATAAGAATGCTACTTTCCTCATGAAACAGATGGGAATTATATAATTTGTGATTGCTAATAAAATTAGTACATTTACTAAAATTATTAGTGTCTATGACGCTCCCATTTACCGACACACCATTAGAAAATCCGTACTACAAAGGGAGAGGCGCCCAACTGAACCCTAAAAACAAATTCCTGGCGGAGGAATATGCCAAGGAACATCCGGAAGGTATCGACGAATGGTGGCAGGCAGATGTGCCTACCCAGATCTTCGAGGAACATTCCAAAACCCTTGTCAATAAAGTGGATAGTCCGGATGTAGGCATGTGGTATTCCATGAATCCCTACCAGGGATGTGAACATGGCTGTATCTATTGTTATGCCCGCAATTCTCATCAGTATTGGGGTTTCAGTGCAGGCTTGGATTTTGAAAGAAAGATCGTAGCCAAAACCAATGCACCTGAGCTGCTCCGTAAATTCCTGAACAATAAGAGCTGGGTGCCCAAACCACTTTCGCTGGCCGGCAATACAGATTGCTACCAGCCGCTGGAACGTAAGATGTTCCTCACCCGGCAATTGCTGGAAGTAGCCTGGGAATACAAACAGCCCATCGGTATCATTACTAAAAACTCCCTCGTTTTAAGAGATAAATATATCCTGCAGCAAATGGCGGAACAGAAACTCATTTGCGTATATGTATCCCTCACTTCTTTGCAGGAAGATCTCCGGCAGAAAATGGAACCGCGGACAGCTACTGCCACACAGCGTTTGCGGGTGATCAAGGAATTGTCTGATCTGGGGGTTCCGGTTGGTGTGATGACGGCGCCTATTATTCCTGGGTTAACAGATCATGAGATACCGCGTTTGCTGGAACAGGCTGCTAACAATGGTGCAAAGTATGCAGGGTATACTGTGGTGCGATTGAATGATGCGGTGAAGATCATTTTCAACGATTGGCTGTATAAGAATTTTCCGGACAGGGCGGATAAAGTGTGGCATTTGATTGAGAGCATGCATGGCGGGAAAGTGAATGATAGTGATTTTGGGAGACGCATGCGGGGCGAAGGGAATATTGCAGAGTTGATCAAACAGCAGTTTAAGCTGCATGTGAAGAAGCAGGGGATGAACCAGGAAAGGTTTGAGTTTAATACTTCTTTGTTTTTACGGCCTACGAGTCAGTTGAGGTTGTTTTAGGTAGGGCGAAATGCGATTTTGTTTTTTGATATGCATCTTGATTTTCGAAATGCATATCTTTTTATTTGGTATTCACTTACTCTTATTATATAAATATAACTGCTGCTATCAAGCTTCATCTCTATTAACTTTAGAATAACAGGAAATAGGTATTATTGCTTATACTTTCGCATGAATATTTATAAAAGAGATTATAATGAAGAAATTATCTAAAGATTTTTCTTTTAACTATCAAATTAATAATACTATTTATATTATCTACGGCAGTTACTTTTCTGAACCTGATGCTGATTGGATTAATAAAGACGCAGTTCAGGATATGTTCAAAGTGAAATTTAGAGTACAGGGTAGCGATCTTCCGGAAATATTCACAGACCTTAACCCGGTATATATTCGGGAAGTGGATAACATTTGGTTTACAGGCAACATTGTTAACCAGCGCTTTGATCCTATTAGGAATTCATTTCTTGATGATCTAAAGGATGTTATTATTGAGAGGTATAAGGCAGATGAAAAGAAGGTAAAATAATTCTTGTTATGGAGCATTTACAAAAAACTTATTCTTTTTCCGTTTCGGATAATTTTAATAGCATTAAATTTTCTGGAACAATTGAAAATGCTGTTCCTGAGACGGTGATTAAAGGATATGAAAATTACTTGGTATTTATTGTATCGTTCATAACTGATCAATTTATAGAATCTGCTCCCTTGAAACGATCGAATAATTTGATGTTTTTGGTTGGCTCGGGTGAAGATTTAAAGCTGGGTACCATTATCAACGATAGTTTCAACGAATTAGATGAAGAGAATCTATTAGTTCGTGGTATAAAAGCTAAGTTATTGGAGATTATTTTGATATCACCCAGCACTGGACATTTATCCAATTAACTTTTGTATCAGGCGGGTTCGTTGAAAAAAATTAACCGCCTTGAAGGTAAAGTTTCCACCGGTTTCTGTTTTATTATTTTTTGCAAAAAGAGATAGTGACTTATTACCATGCTTAATCTTGACCAAAAACCCTTTAACTGGCTCCCTTTCCGAAAGGGAGATTTACTAGATTTGACAGCAGAGTATCTTATTTCTTTACTGAAAAATTTGGACCTACAATATGGAATAATATCAGGCATGGCTGAAGAAATCACTGAAAATTTAAGTACAATCGAATTGCTAGATTATCCTCCAGGGTTTTTCCAAAGAATCGATCAGTTTATAGATAATTATTCAAGGCTAGTGAAAAGCATAAAACTATCACTTGGCGATAATGTCGGTAGAGCAAAAAGCCGGCATACTATCCTATCCTACTTATCATATACTCCAAATTCCACCCTGCAGAATGCAGTTATTCACAGTGTCCGAAATACAGCTCAGCATTTTGAAGAAAGATTGCAGGATCATTATGGTACAATTAATTCATTTGCTGAAATTCAGTATAAAGGAATGTATCCTGCCTGGACATTAAAATTTGGAAATGGCGGGTATACAGCAAGCGGTGGATATGATAAAGTATTAAAAGAAGACTTCAGTATCAAGTTATTATTCTTTAGTTCCTATCAACAACAAGGATCAGTATTATCTCCAATAGAAATTAACATTTATGAGGTTTGGTTAGATATAATCCAGATTAAAAATCTTCTTGAGATCAATTTAGATAAAGCAATCAGAGAAAATTCAATTTGTTGCCCACCTGTTAGAGAAGTGAGTATAATGATGATTACGGAAAATGGTATTTAATCCATATATACTACTCTTGAATTTAAATACTTCTTTTTTTTAAGGCCTAGTAGTCAGTTGAGATTGTTTTTTAGATAGGAATTTTATGAATTTTGGCTACGTACAACATTCATAAGCTTTCCTTGTACGGCTTGATTCTCCATAAAATTTTCAAAAGCGGTAGGATAAACTTCAAAATTAGGATTATCGGTATGAATTAGCAGTCCTAGATAGTAAGGTTGAATACCGATGTCTTCTCCAGTTATTTCGTAACTAAACATAACCCAATTTTCTAATTGAGATTCATTATACCATTTCTCAGTGAATAACTTATGCCTTGCAGCTTCTTTTTCATCTTCACTATCACATATAAAGAAATATATAGGAAGAATGCCTTTGGTAGTAATGAAGTTATCAATAATATGTTGAATAGTTGGTTTTACTAGTGAATCATACTTTTGCTGACCATTTTCTGGCGGGGCTTCTAAATAACTTTTCTTTATACTTATTTCATAAGTTAATCCAGAGTTCAACAGAATTAAATCATCTTGATCAAACCGACTTGATCCGTTGTAAAATTCAATAATGTAAAGGCATCCTAAATCTGTGGGGAAAACAAAATTTTCAGAAGGTTCATTGATTGGCCCAGGAGCATAAGGATAAATGGGCATAGAATGGAACTATAAATTTTCAGATTTTACAACAGTGGTGGAATTCCTGCTTTTAACTTTTTTTAATTGCTCTACGAGACCTGAATGAATGACCGCTTGTTCAGTATCATGCATACGCTTCTCCCTTTCTTCTCCGAACTGCCTAACTTTGGCATGGAAAGAACCCTGAGTATTAGAAATTTTTTTGGCAACTATCTTTTTCATATTACTACAAATTTAATGCTTTTCCCACTTATCTGCAAATATAAGCAGTTGTCTATGAAAACTACTCAATACACCTTTTTTACATTTAACATGCTGATAATTAATTGGTAATAAAGTGTGCTAATTTTGAATATCGATGGTAATAATGGGATGCAAATAATCTTTAGTATGGACGAAAGATCTTAAGCTGACCGCGTCAAGAGGTTTGCAGGAAATCATTGAAAAGGATATACAAAATTTGAAACCATTGGATATATCTATACTTTCTTACAATTTCGGAATCGAATTCCGAAATTGTAAGAACTGTTATAATGAATTGATAATCATTGTATTGATTTTGCTACAAAAAGATGAACAAATGAAGAAAGAAAACGAGCTGTTTGGGGCTTTTTAAAGACAGAAGAGTTCAGTTGTTACTTCTTCTCCGCCCAGATATATCCACGCTTGCTTTGATATTCCTCTTTGTTGGGGTATCGTTCCAGGGCTTCGATTATTTCAAAGCCGGTCTGTTGAAGTAATGTTATGATCCGTTCTGTTTGGAAATAGTATAAGTCTATATCCACTGGTATATCGTGCGCTGTATCATAATGTACTGTTTCGTCTCCCACGTGAAAGGAGCATAAAAAGTGGGCTCCGGTTTTCAGCACCCGGTTTACTTCACTGAAAGCCTTTCCTATCTCTTCATAAGTAAAATGCACAATTGCATAGAATGCGACGGCACTGCCGAAGTGGTTTGAGTCGTAGGAAATATTCAGCAGATCGCCGGTTTCAAATTTTATTTTCGGATGGAGTTTTCGGGCTTCTTCGATCATGGCTTGAGAGATGTCAATGCCTGTGATATCTTTTATATCATTATCGTATAGGAATCTTGTGGTTTGTCCGGGGCCGCAACCAAAATCGGCAAAGGGGCCTTTATGTTTGTTAGCTGTGGCAAACGCTTTCAGTAACAATGGGTCGAATGTTTTTTTGGACAATTCATCGTGGCGTTGGGCGGCATAACTTTCTGCTACCTGGTTGTAGGTTTGGATGATCTTTTTCTCTTGTGGTTGCATTTTCATCGCTTTATTTTTCTAATACCAATCTCGCCGGCATATTCTGCTTTCTGAGGATTTCTATCGCTTTATTCATTTCAGAGAAGGGCATCACATCTACGAGACCTTCTATATTATGCTTTGCCGAAAATGCTAACATATCGATCATGTTTTTGCGGCTGCCAACATAATTTCCATAGATGGTACGCTGGGCGTAATCATACAATAAGCCGAGGCTGATGGGCTGCTTCTCCAAAGGAGACGCAACCAGGCACAGTTTTCCCGTTGGTTTTAATACTTTTAAATAAGCGTCTATGTTGAAGTCTACGTTTAACGTGGAGAGGATGAAATCAAATTTTCTGTGTAGTTGTGATAGATCATTCTTGCTATCTACATATTCAGCGCCGGCATCTTCAATCATTTCCTTTTTGCCCGGAGAATGAGAGAATACGGAAACCTTATGTCCCATTTTCTGAAGGAACTGGACAGCCAGTAAACCAAGTCCCCCTGCGCCCAGGACACCAGTAACAGCATTGGGTTGCAGATCTGCTCTGCTGATGGCTGAATATACTGTTATGCCGGAGGACATTAATGGGGCTGACTTTGCGGAGTCCAGGTTTGTGGGGAGTTTAAATACGAATCTGCTGTCCGTGATAATATGATCTGCTAAACCGCCGTAACAGTTCACGGCTATCACTTTCTGATCCTGGCAAAATTGTTCGTTGCCCTGCCTGCAAAACTCACATTCAAAACACGCTTCCTGCTGGTAACCGATACCAACGCGATCACCGGTTTTCAGATCAGTAACATCTGATCCGATATTTTCTACTATTCCAACAATTTCATGACCCACAACCAGTGGGAAATTTGCATCGCCCCAATCATCATTCAGGAATTGAATATCGCCCCTGGCGATACTGCAATGCGTTATTTTAACCAATGTATCATTTTTACCAAGCTCTTTCTCGTAGTAGAAGGGTTCGGGGCTTCCGCCTTTCTCTTTAACTGCGTACGCTTTGATCTTCATGATTGTTTTGTTTTAAAGTTTCGCTGAACAGTATTTGCAAAAGCGGGCGTCGTGATCATGGCCTTCTCTGCCGCAGGATGGGCAGGCCTGGCTTTCTTGTTTTTGGCTTTTGGCTGCCAGGGCCATTTCTGTGGTAACGATGCCGGTGGGTACTGCTATGATGCCATAACCCAATAACATGATGAAACTGGCAATTAGTTTGCCAAGTGGTGTAACAGGGGCTATATCTCCGTAACCTACTGTTGTTATCGTAACAATGGCCCAGTAAACGGATTGCGGAATACTGGTGAATCCATTGGTGCGGCCTTCTACCAGGTATATTACAGAACCCAGGATAACAACGGCACTGATCACAAACAAAATGAAGATGCTGATCTTCCGGAGGCTACTGATCACTGCTACATGTAAAAAACGCATCTCTGAGAGGAAATGAACCAGCCTGAAAATCCGGAATACTCTTAATAACCGCAGTGCCCTTAGTACCAGTAAAGATTGTGCTCCGATATATATAAAGCTCAGGTAGCTGGGAATGATAGCGAGCAGATCTATAATGCCTAATATGCTGAACATATATTTGAATGGCCTGCGGATGCAGATGAGCCTTAGGATGTACTCTATTGTAAACACCACAGTGAAAAACCATTCCATGAAGAAGAAGAACCTGCCATAACTTTCGTTTAGTTCTTCCACACTGTCCAGCATGACTATTACGATGCTGATAATAATAAATGCCAGCAAAGTAGTGTCGAATATTTTTCCGGCGGTGGTGTGGGATTCGTAGATGACTTCATGCAACCTGGATTGCCATGAGCGAACGGCTGTATTATGTGGGCTTTCCTGTTTCATGCATGAATTTACTGAAAAAAGGAGAAAGGGGCCATTAAAGGGGCCAATGGGGCCATAAAGGCGCCAAAAGGGGCCATGCTTTCCAAACTGCCCTATATTATTTGATTAATCCGCCATAGAAGGAAGGTTAAACGCTTTCCAGAACCCATCTACCCTCATCAATCCACCAAGTTTGATCTTCACTTCCTTATCTCCTGCTTTAAATGTTGTAGAGCCAACCACGCTTTCTACGCAGAATTGTTCACTTTGTAAATAGGTGATGCCGTTATCTACGTATTGCAAATTCTCTAGCTTTCCGGTGAAACGCTTCAGTCTATCAAACCACATGGTGGGAACATCTTCCAGGGCATATGCTTTCTTTCTGAGATCATAGAGAAGCGATGGGTCTTTGAAGCCGCTGCGCTCTAAAAAGGATACGGTGTGTTTGTCTGGTGTTACGTTATTACAGAATGCACGGATGATAGAATCGTTTTTTGAGTTCATGGCTGTGGCGAATGCTTCGAGTAGCGTTTTTAAGTCGGTGTAACCGCGTGCGTCTGATGAGCTGAATTTGCCTTGGTCTCCATACGCATTGATGATGCTCATTTGATCTCCTTTAAAAACACTGGCTTCTCCGTCTATGTAAATACCGATATTATCATAGACTTCCTTTGTAATGATGCGGCCTTGTGCATCTATTACTTTACACTTGCCATTGGTGCAGGCTTTATAAAATCCTCCTGAGATACTTTGGATATCGTCATACTGAAAAGCAACCACTTGCTTTTTTGACAGGTCTATCAATCCATATTTCCCTTTTGCCATTGCGAGCAATGGTTGTTTGGGGTCTTTCAGTGAAAAGAATTTCAGATGATCGTATTGGATGGGGATTATCAATTCGTTTTTAGTATTGATAATGCCATATTTATTGTTATTTACTACAATGAAATTCCCTTCGCAGGCATCTGTTATTTTATCATAGAGAGCGGCTGTGTATGTTTGTGTTTTTGAATCCCAAACGCCTTTTTTTGAATTGTTTGTAATGATGTAATATGGGGTGTTTTTTAAAGCGTTGTTCATGAAACGCTCAATGGAAGTATACTGAATAGGTAAGAGGACTTTTCCTTCTTTTGATATAAATCCTTTTAGCCCTTTGGAGGCTACCTTGTACACATTACCAATTGATCCCATTTCCTCATATTGAAAGGGGATCTTTATCTCTCCCTTCAAATTGATCATTCCCCATTTTCCTGCTTTTGAAGCCGGGAAGGAACTGCTTTTATCAAAGTATATATGTTCGTATACTAATGGCAGTATGGTTTTGTGATGTATATCGATAAAACCGGACAACCCATTTTTCTTTACCTGGAAGATGAAATCCTTATCTGAAAGCACGTCTTCGTAAGGATCATTAGAGGAGATATTATGGAACAGCAACTGCTGGTAATCAAACGCTATTACTGTTTTCCCCTGCCCATCCAACACACCATAGTTCCCATTTTGCTGGGCAATAAAGTAAGGGAAGGCATCGCCGATCTTTTCGATGTTATCGTATTCAAAGGGGATCAGGGTTTCCAGGGTTCTGGTATTGGCCAGGCCCATCTTGCCATTACGCATGGAAGGGCTTACATTTTTGTAAGGGAGACTTGCCGGGTCCTTGTATATAGGTGTCTCTTTTTCAACGTTTTGTTGGGAATAAGCGGTGCCGGAAAGCAGGCAAAGGAGGATAAATAATGGCCATTTCATAGTCAGGATAGTAGGTTTTCATTTCAAATTTACTGTTTTCCTGCTGTAACTTATTGCCATTTATGATCGTTTTGATATTATGTTTCGTACCCTTTGCTTCCTTTGCCTATTTTACCTTGCTGCTTCTTCGGCCGCTGCGCAGAATAAAAGATCCCACTGGCCCAAACGTCCTCAGAAACGGCCGCCGCCTGTTGTAATACCACCCAAACCTGGCCTGGTCATCAGCAGCAATCTTTTTTCCTTACATGAGCCGGACGGTGGCCCCAGTTTAGGTTTAGAATACCGCGCCTCCCTGCATTGGGCTGTGATGGTGGAAGGTACCGCCATTTTATATACTACTGTACCTCGTGATGCTGCTGAGAGTAAGGGCTTTCGTATTCAACCTGAATTAAGGTATTATTTCTCTGGCAAACACAGGACCTTCAGGGGATTTTTTAGCCTGCAGGGGATGTATAAACAGACAACTTTTCCGGACAGCACTTTTAAAGAGGTACCCAGCAGCACAAACCCTTCCCGTTCCGTTTATGAGAGCGTATATTATGAATCAAAGAAAGAGGTATTTGGAGGGTCTGCCAATATTGGGTTTCAGGCTCGTTTTGGAAAAGCAAACCGTTTCATGGTGGAAATGTATGCCGGGCTGGGTTTAAAATCCAAGGATTATTTTGGCAAACCCATTGACGCCAAAGAGCCGATGGATAAAGTGATAAAGGTCATCCCTGAATTTGATAAAGCCGGGACGTATCCGCATATACCTATGGGGGTAAGAATGGGATATTGCTTCTGATGTTTCCACTATTAGTTGAATGTTGATTTGAACTTGTCCCAGAAAGAGATCTTATCGAATGGGTCAAACATCTCCTCATATGCGCTTTCCACTATCCGGCCAGGTGCATATTTCCTTCCGTCCTTGTCTGTCAGCGTGGGAAAGCAATGAAATGTTTTCCTGTAAATTGTAGGATCTAAGAACTGTATCCTGATCTTAGCTTCTACTATGAAATCAGCCGGAAAACCATGGGCGTTTAATTCCTTTTGAATAATTGGTTGAAGGTCTTTGATGTGCATGATCAAAGGCGGAATATTAAGTTGAGCAGGATCGATGTTTGCAGAGAGAATGTCTATCGTCACTTCTGATATATTCAACTGCCTGGCCATATTGAACAGCCAGTCTCCCATATATCCACATACATAATAACGTTCTGTTCCGAACAAACTCCTTGTCAGATTGTGGGGAAGGCCGTTTAATTTTTTACGTTTGGGCATGGGTTAAATATAAAACATCTCACCGTATTTTTGGCTACAACAAATACCAATCTGGCTACATCCGGCCAGGTTTACTGCAGCACCTTTGTGTTACAAAATTCAATGTAACATGAAAACGATCTTCATTACCGGCGCTTCTTCGGGATTAGGTAAAACCACTGCAAAATTATTCGTCTCAAAAGGCTGGCATGTTATTGCCACCATGCGAAACCCTGAGAAAGAAACGGAACTCAACAAACTTGAAAACATCACTTTGCTGAAACTGGATGTAACTGATCCCGCACAAATAGAACACGCAGTGCGTGAGGCCATAACGCTGCGTCCTGTAGATGTTGTGCTTAATAATGCCGGTTACGGATTGCTTGGCCCGCTGGAAGCCCTCAGCGATGAGCAGATCACCAGGCAGATAGATACTAATCTACTGGGGGTAATTCGTGTGATGAAAGCTTTTACGCCTTATTTCCGGGAAAGGAAAGCGGGATCATTTATAACCATCACTTCTATGTTCGGGTTGATCGGTTATCCTACCTGTTCACTTTATTCCGCAACAAAGTGGGCGCTGGAAGGGTTTTGTGAAAGTATGGCTTACGATCTGGCCGCATTTGACATCCAGGTAAAAACGATTGCGCCGGGTGGTATTCAAACGGATTTTGCAGGGCGTTCTATGGATGGTGCTTTTCATGCAGCTTACCAGGAATTGGTGAATAAAGTGAGTGAAGGGTATAGCGAAGAAAAGCAAAGTTTGTTTTCAACGCCTGAAAGCATTGCAGATGTGATCTATGCTGCTGTTACAGATGGTAAGGACCAATTAAGATATCTTGCCGGGCCAGATGCCGTATCTTTATATGAGAACAGGATTTCCATAGGGGCGGAAGCACATTACCGCCAGATAAAAGAAATGATGGCATGACACCAAAACGCTACAACACTATTTCTGAACTATTGCGGGACCTGGGATTACCCAGGCCCCTGCATCCGCTGGTGGCATTGGTAGATTATAAGGACATCACCGTTAATACGGAAGATATAGGGAAAGGTTACATCCTCAACTTCTATAAAATATCCTTCAAAAAACATTTTAACGGGCAGATCAAATACGGGCAGGGGCATTATGATTTTGAGGAAGGCGGATTATCTTTTACATCTCCTCATCAAATCATTTCTGCTGCAGCTGAAGAAACAGATTACAGCGGTTACACCCTGCTTTTTCATCCGGACTTTATCCGGAATTATCCGCTCGGCGCCAGCATCAGTAAATACGGTTTCTTTTCTTATGCGGTGGCGGAAGCTTTGTACTTATCTGATAAAGAGAAGAAGGTGATCTTCTCTCTCTTTGATGCCATCGCTATAGAGCTAGATACGAATATTGATCATTTCAGCCAGGATGTAATGGTTTCCCATATTGAACTGCTGTTGAATTACAGCAACCGGTATTATAACCGGCAGTTCATTACCAGAAAGGTTGTACATCATGATCTGCTGGTGCAGATGGAAAATTTTCTTTCGGACCTTTTCAATGGGGATACATTACCTACGGTGCAACAGGTAGCAGATCACCTGAAGGTTTCTCCCCGTTACCTGAGTGATATGTTACGTTCACTTACAGGGCAAACCACGCAGCAGCATATTCATAATAAACTCATTGAAAAGGCAAAGGATATGCTAAGCACTACGAACCTTACTATCGCAGAGATCGCTTATCAACTGGGCTTTGAACATCCGCAATCTTTTAATAAGTTGTTCAGGCAAAAAACCAAAGTATCTCCTGTGATGTTCAGGCAATCCTTTAACTAATATGTTAATGCTTTTTTCTATATCAGGGAGGCTAAAAAAAGCGTATTTTAGCTAAACCGGATTCTTAACACAAAGAAAATATCGTTTTAATTAATAAGCGATATTGGTTCCGGATATTGCGGACCATACCACGGGGTCAATATGATGGAATCTGTTACACAAATCTTTATTGATTTGATTGCTGAGAAGAAGGATGGAGATGCATACAAATTTTTGTACAAGCAATATCATCCTACTCTTTTACAGTTTGCCACAGCTTATCTGAAGGCGAAGGAGCCTGCGGAGGAGATCGTGAATGATGTCCTTTATAAGGTCTGGCAGAAAAAAGAGAACATTGCTACCATCAGCAATCTCCGGGCTTTCCTCTTTACCGCTGTAAGGAATGCCTGCTTAAATCTCATGGTAAAATTAAAGGAGGAACAATCCTTTTTGTCCGCCATCCCCTTCCAGGACCTTACTGCCATTGATCCTGAAAGCATTGTTATCTCTACAGAACTCAGTGATTGCATCCGGCATGCCATTCAATCCCTTCCCCCCAGATGCCGGCAGATCTATGAAATGGTACGCATTGAAGGATTGCGTAATAAAGATGTGGCGGAACAACTCCAGCTTTCTACCAATACCATTGATGTACAACTGGCTATTGCCCTGAAAAGACTCGTTCTGGCAGTGAGTACTTTCAATATGCAGGGGCTTTCAAAAAAATATTGATCTCCACTTAGTAGAATGGTTGCTTTCGCTTGTCTTATTAGAAAAGCAACCTTAATCAAATGAAAGATACCAACAGGATCTGGTTCTTGATGGGTAAGGAATTATCCCATTCCATAACATTAGCTGAGGAGGAAGAACTTAGAACGCTGCTGGCTTCGGAGCCTGAATTATGGTATTCCTATGAACTGCTACAGGCAGTTTACCATATGGATGATGTTACACAAGAGTACGTGCAGGAGATCAAATCATTACTGGATAACAGGATAGAGCCGGAAAGGCTGAACATGATATTATTAACAAAGCTGGAAGATACAGACCGGCAGGCACCATCTACCCCTCCTTCAAAATACAAATCCCTTTATCGTTTTGCGGCTGTTTTTGCAGGCATTGCTGTGCTGGCAATGACCGGATGGCTGTTATTCAAACCGGCTGTGATCAATAAACCGGATGTGGTGGCCATGAATGAGATCATTGCAGCAAAAGGCTCCAGGAAACATATTACGCTGGCGGATGGCACAACGGTATGGCTGAACGCGGGTAGTAAACTGAGTTATCCTTCTAATTTCAATCTGGCCAACCGGGAGGTATATCTAAGCGGAGAGGCTTATTTTAAAGTGATCCATCACGACCAATACAACTTCATCGTTCATACCGCAGAAGCGGATATCAAAGACCTGGGCACCACCTTTAATGTAAAGGCCTATGAAGGAAGTTCGAAAACAGAAACCACATTAATAGAGGGTTCTCTTGAAGTATCGCTCAAGAAGGACCCGGCAAAGAAAATGTTAATGTCTCCCAGGGAAAAACTGGTGTTGCAGAATAAGCAACCTGCAGCGCAAAAGGAGCAGGAGCAACCGGTACAGGTCTTTGAAGTGTCTACCATTGTGCCTTTTGCGAAAACAAATGATATCGTGGAAACGGCCTGGGTGGAGAATAAGCTCATTTTCCGGAATGAACGTTTTGAACACCTGGCCACTATGATGGAAAGAAGATATAATGTTTCAATTGTTATCGAGGATAAGACCATTAAAGAATATCAGCTCACCGGCATATTCAAGAACGAGAATCTCACACAAGCGCTGAAGCTCCTGCAGGTTATTGCACCGTTTAAATTTAAAATAAATAATGAACAGGTTGTTATTTATAAGTAGAAGTGATTCAGGATAATGTCAACTTCTATTAAACAAGAAAGAGAGATGCGCTAACATCCCTCCTTCCTTAATTCTGAATTTTATTGGAAGCATACGTTTCGAAGGCATCTTCCAAAAAACTGTAAAAAATAAAAGTATGAAAAAAAATCTACTTATCGGATGGTTGTGCCATCTGATTAATGTTAAGCAAATTGAAAAGACCATGCGACTTACGCTAATTGCTGTTTTTCTATTTTGCATGCAGTTGTCCGCCAAAGTATACTCACAAAAGGACGTTAAACTCTCACTGGAAGCAAAAGACATCAAGCTTTCAAAGGCCCTGGATAAAATTGAGACTGCAACCGGCTGCCGCTTTTTCTACAATTCAAGGGAGGTTTCCCTCAATAAACTGGTATCTATCAGTACCAATGGCAGCCAGAAATTAACGGAGGTATTATCCGGTTTGCTGGCGCCCATGAACCTGAACTACCGGTTATTATCGGATAGTGTGATTGCGATCACTATTTCCCCGGATACCCGTTTTGCTACGGTAAAAGGAACCGTAAAGGATAGTAAAGGGGTTGCTTTGCCAGGTGTTACGATCATGGTAAAGGGTTCTAATAAAGGTACTGCCACCACTGCAGACGGACGTTTTGAGATGGAAGTGCCGGACAATGCAGTACTGGTTTTTACTTATGTGGGTTTTCAAAATCAGGAACAGGCGGTGAATGGAAGAGCTATGCTGGATATCGTTTTGCAGGATGAATTGAAGGGACTGAATGAGATCATCGTGGTGGGTTATGGTACACAGAAAAAGGCTTTTACTACAGCGGCTATATCTACTGTAAAAAGTGATGACATTGCCCGGAACCCTGTGGCCAATATGAATAACAGTATTGCCGGCCGGGTTTCTGGTGTGCTTGCTTTCCAATCCAGCGGTGAACCAGGAGAAGATGCATCTACTATCAGAGTGAGAGGTGTTGGAACAACGGGTAGCAGGAATGGTCCGCTTACGGTTGTAGATGGTATTCCCCGTAGTTTTTCCCAGATAACGCCGAATGAAATTGAAACCATCACTGTATTGAAAGATGCTGCGGCTATTGCTCCTTATGGTTTGGCGGGTGCGAATGGTGTGATCCTGATCACTTCTAAAAGAGGTAAACAAGGTAAAAGCCAGCTGAGCTTTGGTACCTGGTATGGGTTACAAAGTCCTACCCAATACCCTCATTACCTTGATGCTTATGGTTTTGCCTCCACTTTGAATGTGGCGAATAAAAATGCTGGGCTTCCGGCAGCTTATACGGATGCACAATTACAGAAATACAAAGACCATTCAGATCCTAACCATTATCCTGATGTTGACTGGATGAAGGAAGTGATAGATTTTGAAGCGCCGATGAATACGCAGAACCTTACTTTTTCCGGCGGATCAGAGAAAATGCGTTTTTACAGTTCACTGGCCCGTCTCTATCAGCAAGGTTCTGTAGACGCCATCAATTATACAAGGTATAACCTGGCCACTAACCTGGATGTGAATGCTACGAAGTCTACGGTGATATCATTAGACATTAAGGGTACTTTTGAAGTAACTAAAAACCCAGGTTCTCAAAGTGGAACAGGGATCTATACTTCTGTTACTAAAAATTCCCCTTTACTGAATACGCCGCTTAAGTTCTCTAATGGTTTGCCAGGTAACGGCCTGCTGCCTTCCATCTATGAAAGCGGTTATAACAGGAAGAAGGAGAATCTCTTCTTCTCCCAGTTATCCATTGAGCAATTTGTTCCAGAAGTACCCGGCCTTTCATTCAAAGCAGTAGCGGCTTACGATAAGAGCTACTCGACCTCTAAACAGTGGCAGATCCCTTACACCACTTATTCTTTAAATGCGCAGGATGAATTTATTCCTACAAAAGCTGGTGTAGTGGCGCCTAGTTTGAACCAGGGTTTTGATGAAAACATCAATACTACTTTACAGGGGTATATCACTTACAAACGTACTTTTGGCAAACATAGCCTGAATGCATTGGTGGTGGCAGAACTTCGCCAGGGAAACACTAACTCTTTTGATGCTTCCCGTTTAAATTACCAGGTGGCACTGGATGAACTTTCTTTAGGTAGTTCTTCTAAAAATGACCTGGACAATGCTGGTTCTTCCGGATCCAATAAACAGCTGGGTTTTGTGTACAGACTGGGATATGATTTTCAACAAAAGTATCTCGTTGAGTTTTCCGGCCGGTATGATGGGCATTACTTCTTTGCTCCTGGTAAAAGATTTGCTTTCTTCCCGGCGGTTTCTCTGGGATGGAGATTGTCTGAAGAGAAATTCATCAAGGATAATTACAAATGGATCGATAACCTGAAACTCCGTGGTTCTTACGGTGTGTCCGGTAACCTGGCAGGTTCTCCTTTCCAATACCTCAGCAGCTATGGTTTGAATAGCAGTTATGGTTTTGGTGGAACTCAGTTCTCACAGGTACAGGGTGTTTTTGAAAGAAGTGAACCGAATCCTAACATTACCTGGGAAACTGCGAAGAAATCAGACATCGGTCTGGAAGCTTTGCTGTTCGGTGGTAAACTGGGATTTGAATTAGACTTCTTTAAAGAAAGACGTTCAGATATGCTGGTAACACCAAGTGCGGTAGTTCCGGTAGAATATGGTATCGGCATTTCACAAGTGAATGCAGGGATCATGGACAACAAGGGTTTTGATTTCTCCATCAACACTTCCAATACTTTCAAAAATGGATTGACGTTGAATGCAGGCGTTAATTTCTCTTATGCCAAAAATAAACTGGTACAAACGTTTGAGAATGCTTCTACTTTAAATGATCCTAACAGAAGACGTACTGGCAGACCTTTGGATACGCAGTTTGGTTTGAAGGCGATCGGCCTGTTCCAATCACAGGAAGAGATCGATGCAGCACCACCACAATTTGGTAAACTGGTACCAGGTGATATCCGCTATGCAGATATCAACGGTGATAAAAAGATAGATGATAACGACCAGGTTGTTATTGGCGATCCTGCTTTCCCGCAATTGATCTTTGGTGTAACGTATGATCTTGCCTGGAAAGGATTTGATCTGAGCATGATGTGGCAGGGTGCAGCGATGAGCAGCTTCCAGCTTACGAATGAAGCTTCTCTCCCTTACTTCAACGGTGCCAAAATATTTAAAGAACAACTGGATTACTGGACGCCTGATAACAGGGATGCCAAATATCCGGTGATCATGCCTTCTCCTAATACCAACAGCCAGCAGGTTTCTACATTCTGGCAAAGGGATGGTGCTTACCTGAGATTGAAAAGTGCAGAGCTGGGATATACTATTCCTGCCCGCCTTACCAACAGGTTGCGGATGACTTCCGTAAGGGTATATACTGCAGGCCAGAACCTGCTCACTTTCTCTGCTGAAAAATATCTCGATCCGGAAATTGGTGTGAGCAGCGCCAGTAAAAGGGCCCGTTACTATTTCCAGCAAAAGGTGTTCTCTTTTGGGATAAGCGTTAATTTCTAAACTGATCAATTGTACAAGATGAAAAATTTACATCTTCTTTATATAGTGGCTTGTTCACTGTTGTTCACGGCTTGTGATGAATCTCTGGACATTGAACCAACAGATCAGCTCACAGATGCTTCTGTATGGAAAACACCTACGAATGCAGGTTTATTCCTCAACGATATTTATAACAGTCTGAACCCGGGGCCACAGTCCACGGTGTTTACGAACGTGCCTTCAGAAGTCAGCAATGATCCGCTGGATAACTTTTCCGATAACAGTCTGAGCGGCCCTATTGCAGGTATTCCTTCTTATGTGAATTTTGCACAGGGATCCTATGGACCGTCTACACCTATCTTCACACCACACTGGAAAAATATGTACACCAACATCCGGAAGTGCAATGTGTTTATTGCGAATGTAACGGCTTCCAGTTTTGATGATGCCACTAAAAAAGGCATGCTGGCACAAGCGAAGTTCTTAAGGGCTTATTACTATAAATCCCTGATGGACATTTATGGTGGCGTACCTATCATTACCATTCCGCTCAACCGCGAAGAACAAGGTGAAGCCATCTTCAATGCAAGGAACACTTACGAAGAGTGTGTGGCATTCATTCAGAAAGAGTGTGATGAAGCTGCGGTGGACCTTCCTTTAACCGTTGCCGCTAAAGATGCAGGCAGGGCTACAAAAGGTGCTGCATGGGCATTGAAAGGTGAGCAGGAATTATATGCCGGCAAATGGCCGGAGGCTGCAGCGACGAATCTGAAGATCATGCAGTCTGGCGCAGGATACGATCTGTTTGGTGATTATGGCCAATTGTTCTTACTGGCTAACGAGAATAACAAGGAAGTGATCTTTGATATTCAATATGCTGCCAACGTAAAAGGTGAGATCAAAGAAAAATACTGGAACCCGGTAAAAGTTTCCGATGGCGGTGGATGGGGTGCTGTAAATCCTACACAGGACCTCGTGGATGAATATGAATTCCTGGATGGTAAAACGGAAGCAGAAGGATCTACGCTTTTTGATCCTGAAAATCCTTACAAGAACAGGGATAAACGTTTTGAAGCTACGATCATTTATGATGGCGCTACCTGGAAGAATGGTATCATCTATACCCGTTTAGGCGTTCCTAATAACAGTAATGAACTGGATGCATCAGGGGCAGGTGGTAAAGGACGTACCGGTTATTTCCTGAAGAAGATGGTAGACCCTTCTATTATTCCTGGTAATAGCGCT
Source organism: Chitinophaga sp. SYP-B3965 (assembly GCF_009647655.1). Lineage (GTDB taxonomy): Bacteria > Bacteroidota > Bacteroidia > Chitinophagales > Chitinophagaceae > Chitinophaga. The sequence continues at coordinate 761,324 of NZ_WJFD01000002.1, forward strand.
GGCGCTAACTCCATCATATGGCGGTATGCGGAAGTATTGCTGAACTATGCAGAAGCGCAGAACGAAGCAGTGGGTCCGGACCAAAGTGTATACGATGCCATGAAGAAAGTAAGGGTAAGAGCTGGCCTGCCAGAACTGCCAGCCAATTTAACGCAGGCAGAGATGCGGATCAGGATCAGAAGAGAACGCAGGATAGAAATGGCATTTGAAGGAAAGAGACTCTTTGATCTCTGGAGATGGAGAACAGCGGAACAGATCTTTGGCAAAAATTTACGTGCCATGAAGATCACGGTTGTTGGTGGCAAACCGGTATATGAAAAAGTGAATGCAGGTGGTGGAAAGATCGCCTTCGATGCTTCTAAAAACTACCTGATGCCTATTCCGCAAACGGTGATAGCACAGAATCCGAAGATATTGCAGAACCCTAAATATTAGAATAGCTGATGTATAAAACTATTCTTGCTGTGGCCGCTTCACTGGGATTTTTACAACTCCCGGTGAAGCAACCGGCCGCGGAGAACAAACCAAACATCATACTCATCATGGCAGATGACATGGGGTATGGAGATCTCGGCTGTTACGGACAAAAAATGATACGGACACCGAATATTGATGCACTGGCAAAAGGCGGGCTGCGTTTTACCAGCTATTATGCGGGTAATACTGTTTGCGCGCCATCCAGGGAAGCATTATTAACGGGCAAACATACGGGGCATACTTCTATCCGGGGTAATTTCCTGACGGATGAAAAGGAAGATCCGGCGATGCCTGGTGAAAAGGTAACGATCGCGGAACTGTTGAAAGGTGCGGGTTACCGGACGGCGTTAATTGGAAAATGGGGATTGGGTGGCGAAGGCCATGGTCCTGAAACCCAGGGTTTCGATTATTCCTATGGGTACCTGGATCAGATACAGGCGCATGATTATTATCCTCCTTTCCTCTATGAGAACGGGAAGAAAATAATGCTGGAACAAAATGCGGATAACAAAAAGGGGGCTTACAGTCATCATCTTTTTGTGGGTAAAACGGTTGAGTACCTGCAGACCTCTAAAGAACCCTTCTTCCTGTATCTCCCTTATACTATTCCGCATGGTGATCATGTGATCCCTGATAATTCTGCTTATGCAGGAAAGGACTGGCCTACGCAGTTTAAGAACTATGCTGCCATGATCACTCAGCTGGATAGTGATATCGGGCGGCTCATGCAGCTGCTGAAAGATAAAGGGCTGGATAAAAACACCTTGATCTTATTCACGAGTGATAATGGCGCTAATCCTGGCTTTGCGAAATTCTTTCGCAGTAATGGGGATTTCAGAGGGAACAAGACTAACCTTTATGAAGGTGGTATCCGTGAACCGCTGATCGCTTACTGGCCTGGTAAAATTAAAGCAGGTCAGGTATCCGGGCATGTTGCTGCAGGTTGGGATATGCTTCCTACTATTTGCCAGGTTGCGGGGATTAAAATACCTGGAGGCATTGATGGGGTTTCTTTCTATCCTGGTTTGTTTGCTGAGGGGAAACAGGCTACGCATCCTTATCTCTACTGGGAGTATTACACCTACAATTACAACTGGAATAAGCCGGATGCTACACAGCCGAGGAACTGGCTGGATAGCAGAGCAGTACGTTTGGGGAACTGGAAAGCGGTGGTGAAAACTACGCCTACGGATCAGGTTGGTAAGATTGAATTATACGACCTGGCTAAAGATGCGGCGGAGACGACGGATGTTGCCACAACGCATCCGGAAGTTGTTTCGCGGGTGAAAGAGATCCTACTGAAAGCTACCAAAGCGGATGCACCCTACTTTCCATATAAGCACTAAAAAAATTACATCATGCAAACTAAAATTCTTATTCCTGTATTATCGGTATTGATGCTGACAGGGATCTATAGCGCCAACCCGGTTAAGCTGCATAACATTAAAACAAACAATGCTGCGGCGGTGAAAGATTTCATGCGTTATACGCCGGATCGTCTTCCTTTTATTTGTGCTCACCGTGGTGGGCCAAGGAAAGGTTTTCCGGAAAACTGTATCGAAACATTTGAAAATACTTTGGCCCAAACGCCGGCTATGCTGGAAATTGATCCGCATTACACCAAGGATGGTAAGATCGTGCTGATGCATGATCCTACCCTGGATCGTACTTCTAACGGGCATGGAAAAATTGCTGACTTCACACTGGAAGAACTGAAGAAACTGCGTCTTAAAGATACAGAAGGTAATCTTACGGATTATCATATGCCAACCCTAGATGAAGCATTGCAGTGGGCTAAAGGCAAAACGATCCTGGTGATCGATGCTAAGGATGTACCCATTGAAGTACGTGCGCAAAAGATCGTGGAGAATAATGCATTGGGTAATGCCATCGTGATCGCTTACTCTATAGAAGACATCAAGAAATGTTATGACCACAGCAAGGATGTCGTGATGGAAATTATGATGGGCAAACCGGAGAACATTACGGCACTTGACAACAGCGGCGTGCCTTGGGCAAATGTGATCGGGTTTGTAAGTCATGATATGCCTGCTGATAAAACAATTTTCTCAGAAGTGCATAAGCGTGGTGCAATGTGTATCCTCGGCAGTTCCCGAAATATCGACAAGCAGTTTACTACCGGTAAGATCAACGCAGATGAATTGAAAACCGGTTATTTAAACCTGATCAATCATGGTGCCGATGTGATAGAAGCTGACCTGGGTATTGAAGCTGGTACAGCATTGAAAGACCTGCAAGGTGCAAAATCTTCCAAATCAAAATACTTTTCAAAGTAGTTATGGGACTAACAAGAAGAGAATGGAGCAAACTGATGTTAACGAGTGTTGTGGGGTTGGGGATGCCTTTTAGGAGAAGCTTTGCTCTTTCTACGCAGGCGCCGGTTGTAATAGGTCTGCAGACTTATAGCCTGAGGGATCGTTCTTTGGAGGAAGCCATCAAAGCCATGGTGCAGTTGGGTATTACTAGCTGTGAACTTTGGGAAGGGCATGTTGAACCTTTGGAGTTACAATGGAAAAGAAATAGCACGTCTGCTGAAACGTCTCGTAATAAGGAGTTGCTTACTGCCTGGCGTAATGAGTTGCAGATGTCCTCGATTTCCGCTATCAGAGAGAAGCTTTCTCGCGCAGGGATAAAGATCCAGGCTTACAGCGCTACTTTTAAGGACAACATATCCGAACATGACCTTGAGCTGGCTTTTAAAATTGCACAGGCATTGGGGACTGATACACTTACCTCTTCTGCTACGGTGAGTGTGATGAAACGGGTAGATGTATATGCACGTCAGTATAAGATAAAAGTGGGCATGCATAATCACGCGCATGTAGATAAACCGAATGAATTTGCAACGCCGGATAGTTTTGTACGCGGGGCTGCAGGGCTTTCTGAGTATATAAAGATCAACCTGGATATTGGTCACTTTACGGCGGCGAACTTTGATGCGGTGGCATTTATTCGGGAGCATCATCAGAATATTGTGTGTTTGCATTTGAAAGACCGTAAGAGGGATCAGGGGGCTAATTTACCTTTTGGCTCCGGGGATACACCTATTGCGGATGTTTTACGTTTGGTGAGGGACAACAACTGGCCTATTCCGGCTAACATAGAATATGAATATAATGGTGCAGATACTGTGACGGAACTGGAGAAATGTATATCTTATTGTCAGCAAATAATTAAATCATGATTAGTCGCAGGAAATTTATTGGCAATGCTGCAGCCTTGTCTACCTTTTTAATTCTGCCAAGGCATGTGTTGGGGGGTAAGGGGTTTACAGCGCCGAGTGATAAGATCAATCTGGGATTTATTGGTGCAGGCAGACGAGCACTTAACCTGAAGGATTCTTTCAAACCTATTGAAGAAGTGCGGATCGCTGCTGCTTGTGATGTATATAAATCCAAAGTGGATAGTTTTTGCGCGGGGATGGACTGCAAGGCCTATCATAACTTTACAGAGTTGTTGGCGCAAAAGGATATTGATGCGGTGGTGATTGCTACGCCTGATCATTGGCATGCTGCGATGGCTGTGAAAGCTGCAGCTGCAGGGAAAGATATTTATTGTGAGAAGCCGCTTTCTCTTACTGTCGTGGAAGGGCGTAAAATGGTGGATGCTACTTTAAAGTATAAACGTGTTTTTCAAACGGGGAGTATGCAGCGGTCCCGGCCGGAATTCAGGCAGGCGGTGGAGTTGATCCGTAACGGGTACATCGGGGAGATCAAAAATGTGAAAGTGAGTATTGGTGGGCCTCCCGTACCTTATAATTTACCTGCGGAAACTGTTCCGGCGGATCTTGACTGGAACCTTTGGTTGGGACCGAATGAATTTGTGCATTATAACCATGAGTTGAATCCTGTGATCGGTGATCCGTTGTGGGGTAGATGGAGGGATTTTAAAGGATTGGGTGGCGGAGATATCACTGACTGGGGAGCGCATATGTTTGATATTGTGCAGTGGGCGTTGGATATGGATCATAGCGGGCCTGTTGAGTTTATTCCGCCGGGGAGTGATGTGCAGCACCTTACGATGAAATATGCGAATGGGGTTATCATGACACATGAGGATTTTGGGAAGCAGCATGCTATTCAGTTTAATGGGACTTCCGGGGTGATTGAGATCCAGCGGGGGAAGTTGGTAACGACTCCTGATGCATCTTTGCGGGATAAAGTGGTTGCTCCGAAAGTGTATCATAGTGATAATCATTATAAGGATTTTCTGAAGGCGATCAGGGATAGGAGTAAGCCGGTTTCGGATATTGAATCCGGGCATAGGAGTGCGTCTGTTGGGAATTTGGCGAATATTGCCTATGATTTGAAGGTGCCGTTGAAGTGGGATCCGGAAAAGGAGGTTTTTGTTGGTAATGAGGGGGCGAATAAGTTGCTTTTTAGGAAGATGAAGAAGGAGTGGGCGGTTTAGGTAATGTTGTTGTCGGCTCCGGCGGGAGCCGGTGGGGTTTTTCTTTTTTGTTTGGGAGATTTTTGTTTGGGGAGAGGTTCTTTTCTTTTTAAGAGGGGGCTTGTTTCTTGGTCTTTTTTTCAATGATGACTTTGTTGTTTTGTGATTAAGATAATATTGCTACCCGCTCCGGCGGGAGCCGGAGTTTTTCTTTTCAATGAGCTTCTTTGTTATTGTTAATTGAAAATAAAAAATTACCACCAGCTCCGGCAGGAGCTGGTGTGTTTTTCCTTTTAAGAGTGACGCTTACTTTTTTAAAGACAACTTTGCTATTTCCAGTTCTGGGCGGTCTGTGTTTGTTGCGATAGTTATTAGTTGCTGGTGGTAGGTGTTTGCTTTCTCTTTGTCTCCAAGCTTTTTGGCTGCTATGCCTGCGCCATATAGAGAATTAAAGCGGTTGGGGTGTTCTTTTAGGGTTGCTTCGTAAGCTATCAATGCTATAGCTGGTTTGTTCATTTGTAATAACATATCACCTAAGAGTTCTCTTGCAGGTATTACCTCTCCTGGTGTGACGGGGTGTTTTTGGGTGTAATCTTCCATATTGGCAGCGGTGTTCATAGCTTCCAGGGCTTCGTTGTTCTTTCCTTCTTTAAAGAAGATCCAGGCTTCTGCTGTTTTTATCTGGATCTGTACCTGGTTGGCTTTGTAGGGATCTCTTTGTTCTACTAGCGTGTCATGGATCACGGTGAGGTTTTTTAGTTCTGCACGGGCTAGATCTATCTGGCCTGTGTTGGCTGCGCCGAGTACCCTGGTGAAATGAATAATGGCTTTTTGCCAGGGGAATTTTTCCCATGGGAAGTTGAGGGGGTGTATTGGAAGAGCGGCGGCTTCTTCCCACATTTTGTTTTCAAGGAAATACCGCGCGGGGATGGCTGCAAAGGCATATGCTACTTTAAAGTTGGCGGGCCATACTTCATCGATCGTTTTCAGGTATTCACATTGTTCATGAGCCTGTTTATTGTCCCCTTTTTGGAGGTAGGCGTAAACGAGGTAATCCATTCCATGTAACTCTTCATCCCAATGCCCTTTGATGCCAGTATTCTCTGCATAACATTTTGCCGCAGCGGTGGAAACGCGATTTGAATAAATGCATTCATCCCAAAGCCCCAGCCGCGTAAAGATATGAGAAGGCATATGCTGTGCATGTGCAGAAGCGGGAGCAATGGTGGCGTATTTTCTTGCAGCGGGTAAAGCGATTGCTGCGAGTGCGGGATAATCATTGGCGTGGATGATATAATGAATGATGCCGGGATGGTCCGGAGCTTTTGATTGCAAGGCGGTGAGAATAGCACTGGCCTTTTTTTGTTTGATGAAAGACCTGTCTGCCGGATCTGCTGCGCCGGTTAGTGCTAAGGCATAAAATATGGCGGCTTCTTTATCGTTGGGATAATTGAGGTAGTTTTTCTCCATGGCTTCTTCAAAGTTGCGGAAGCGCGTAGGATGATCTGTTTTATCCCAGTGATGATAGAACTTTGCGATAGCTTCAATATAAGCGGTTTCCCTTGCTGTTTTTGATTTGATGGATTGTGCAATGGCTATAGCTTTGGCACCTTTTTCGAGTTCTGCCGGTAAGGGTGGTGCCCAAAGCGGATGGTAGTTACACATGGCTACACCCCAGTAAGCCATGGCACAACGAGGTTCTTCATCGATCACCTTTGCGAATACTTTTTCTGCTTCGTCATATTCAAATGAATGAAGTAATGCGATGGCAAGATCTACGTCTTTTTGCACTTTCGGAGAACAGGATGTTTCAAACAGGACTTTGCCGAATTGCTTTTCCGATGGGCCGCAGAGCACTACTTTGCCTCTTTTCAGATCGATGGCATTGATGGTTTCTCGTGTCGGGGTTTTGTTTTTGCCAACGCATCCGCTGAGGATGAAAACTATGAGCAATAATCTTTTCATGTCAATGGGAGGGGTTTATGGGGCTGTAAATTCTTATGCTGGTTCCGTTAACTGGTCTCTTACGCTGGAATGCCTGGCCGGGTTGCCTAAAGGTAGATACTTTCTGAAATATGGGCTATATTTAAAGCACAAACCCTATAGATGATCAAAAAAATACTAACCGTACTGGGCCTTGGTCTCCTGCTCCTGATCACAGTTATCCTTGTCAACACTTTTCGAAAAAAACCTTTTCCGGTTGTATCAGAGAAGATCGAAAACCGGCCGTTTCCGGATTCGGCTATTGCTCATATGAGCGGGGCTGTGCAGATCCCTACCATTTCCATTAGTGAATATGGCGCTATTGATACGGCTGCGTTTAAGGCTTTTGGTGTTTTTATTGAACAGTCTTATCCGCTGGTGCATCAGCATCTTTCCAAAACCCTTATTAATGAATTCTCTTTTGTTTTTGAGTGGAAAGGGAAACAGGCTGCCATGGCTCCTTTTATCATCATGGGGCATTATGATGTGGTGCCGGTGGAAACATCTTCCCTGGAAGAATGGAAGGCGCCTCCTTTCAGCGGGGCAGTGATGGATAGTTGTATCTGGGGGCGTGGTTCGCTGGATGATAAGTATGGTGTGATCTGTATCCTTGAGGCAGCAGAAGCTTTGTTGCGAAAAGGATTTACACCGCAGCGGACTATCTATCTGTGTTTTGGGCATGATGAAGAACTAAGAGGCCGCAGTGCAGCGGCAGTGGTGCAATACCTGGAACAGAAAAAGGTAAGGGCTGAGATGGTGCTGGATGAGGGAGGGCAGATCAATGTGGAAAAAATAAAAGAGGTGAACAGGCCTGTGGCAGTGATCGGTGTGGCGGAGAAGGGATATGCTTCTTTTGAATTGTCAGTACATAAAGAGGGAAGTCATTCTTCGATACCGGATAAGGAAACTGCGATTGATATATTGGCTGCTGGATTACACCGGTTAAGAAGTAATATCCCTCCGGCAAAAATAACGCCGCCTGTGAGGGAGTTTTTAAGCAGGGTGAGTGTTTCTTCTGATGATTTCCTGCTCAGAGCTGCGGGTGCTAATATGTGGTTGTTTGAGGGTGTGGCGAAAAAGATCATGTCTGCCCGGCCGGAAGGTTACGCTATGATACATACTACGATCGTTCCGGTTATTCTTGAAAGTGGATTGAAGGAGAATATTATTCCTGCCAATGCAAAAGCTATTATTAACAGCAGGATACTTCCTGGTGAAACTGCGCAGACGGTGGAAGATTATATGCGACATGTTATACATGATGAGCGGGTGGTTATTAAGAATGTCAGCAAGGCGGGTTCTGATCCTTCTACGGTTACGAGTATTACATCCGCTGCTTTTAAAAGAGTGGAAAGTGCTATTCATAAAACGGTGCCGAATGTGCTTATTACTCCTTACCTCAGTGTGGGGGCTACTGACTCCAGATACTACCGGAAGATCTCGGATGGTGTGGTGGGTTTCCTGCCGCTAACTGATAGCAAGGGCTTTCATGGGGTGAATGAAAGATTGCCTTTGCGGGATCTGCAAAGGGGGATCAATTTCTTTATGACTATTATGGAAGAGGAGCGTCAGGAGTTTAAATAGGCGTGACTACCAAAACTTCCAGAAGGGTTTCTTTGGTTTTATATTGACTTTGGGATTAGCATTTTCAACGCTGATCTTCGCGATGAATTCTTCCAGGTCTTTTTGCCGCTTTACTAAATCCTCATCGCTTGCATCACACTCCCGCCAGAGTTCGATGTCCTGCTTGCTTTCGACGATATCTTTTACCCGTGTGAAAATTGCAGGATCCAGAGATCCTGTTTCCCATTGCGCTAAAGCGAGCGCCAGCCAGAAGTCGTTACTGTCGATCGAATCCTGGTTATTGGCAATGACGTTTTTTGATATCCTGGCAGGATGCACTCCTTTGTCGAATTCTTCAAAGAATTCATCATAGATATCTGCGGAATTATCATTGTCTGTAATACCTGTTCCCCATGTTCCCATAAACATAAATATAAGAAGTATTTACCGCCAGTGCAATCAACTGGCGGTAAATTTAAACTCCCGGGGTTAACATGGGATAGGGATGTTTTAATTCTCTTTATATTCTGCAATGACGGAGAGGATCTGGATCTCCCCTACGCTAATGGGAAGCGGGCCATTCGTATGAATATATCTGAATGTGGCGGTCCATATATCGTCCGCGTCCGCGTTCATATAAACAGGACCTGCTTCATACATATTCACTTGCATGCGGCATATCCCAGTCACAAAAGCATGGTTGACTACAGGAGGAACGGATGTGCCAACGGGAATATCTACCTGGAAAGTAAATGCACCGTCCGCCTGGTTAGGACCTGTGGGGGCATATAGGATTGGCATATTGATAGTACGTATGCCTGGCCTTGCAAAATCAATGTCTATGGTAATAACGGTGTTTGGCAGCTGGCTAACGAGATAACCACAACCTTTGATACTTAAGAATCCGCTCTTCTTGCAAAATGTAGAAGGTTTGAATGCCATAAATACTTCGTTAGCACCTGTAATGGAGGTTCCATAAGTACGTAAATTGCCAGCGCTGGCTGTAGTGGGGTTAACGAAATAACTCTTGTTCGTTGAAATAATCATAATTGTTCTTTTAAAATAGTTAATGAATGCAACGCCTGGGGTTATTACTGGGGTGGTTAACAACGGCGTCGGATACAAAGGAACTACCTCGCTGCGCTGTAGATTTGCGCAGTGAATTTTTAAAGGGAACAACTAATTTTGAGCGGTGAATTAGTTTAAGGACGGCTGGCTATGACCCCCATATCAGTGATCAATAACTCTTTGAATGGTTTGAAAGGAGGTAAACCCTGGCTGCTTTTCGTCCAGTTATTACCATTGTTGTCTGATCTGTAAACACCATCCCACTGGCAGGCAATCAGCCGCTGGCCGATATTTTTTATCTGGAATGTATATTGATTGGGTAAACCGCTATCTGCTTTCAGCCAGCTGATGCCATCATCATTTGTTTTAAATACTTTAGCCTCGTAGGACATAGCAAAAACATAAGCTCCGTTGCTGGAGATATTGTGTACGGTTGCTTTGCGATAAATGAATTTCCATGTCTCTCCTTTATTGGAAGAAAGGATCACACCATCGCCGCCGGCTACATACAATTTGTCTTTTAAAGATGTGATGCCATTTATTTGCCGGTTGGGAAAGATGTTCCTCCAGCTCCTGCCTTTATCTGTTGAAATATAGATGCCGTTATTTGTTCCTGCCAGGATTCTTGTTTCATAAATATAGAAACAACGAACGGTAGAATCTGTGAGACCCGTATTGGAAGGAAACCAGTTCTTTCCATTATCATTAGAGATAAAGAGGCCGTGTTTGTGGCTGCCCAGCAGGATCCTGTTCTCAAACACTTCAAGGGCATCGATCTTTATATCTTTAGGCAGTCCGCGGTTAGATGCATGCCAGGTATTCAGCTGGTCTTCGCTGATGAATAAACCATGTGCCTGCGTGCCTGCCAGTACAATACCTTTTACGGAAAGAAGATCGTTCACCACTGCCTTTTGCGGTAAACCTTCATCCATCCTCTTCCAGGTTGTTCCTGAATCTTTGGATAGAAAGATCCTGCCATCCTGCGCAAATGCAAGGCTGGAAAGGAGGCTAAGGATAAAAGTAGTTAGGACTGCTCTTCTATTAATTGGCATGCGCTGGGAACAATTTATCACGAAAGTAATAAACTGTACTTCAATTAGTTTGCATCACAGGAGCATTTGTTGTAATTGTTGGGTATGAATTAATAAGATATGATATATTTTGTATCTTTATAACCCTTATACCTACTAAATATGCAAATCACACTTAAGTGCCTGTATATCAGCGCATTAATTTGCACAGGGCAGTTTGTTACGCATGCACAGGAGGATAAAAACATCGTGATCCGGGAACGGAAGGAACGGTATGCATTCGAAAAAGGTGACAGCAAGAACCCCGTACTGGTAAAGCAAAACTTCTCTACTTCTTACCGTTGCGACGAATTTCGCGGCAGCATTCCCTACATGGAGTTCTATAATGTGAACAGCACGGTGGATGAGGTAAAGGTATATGTGAACGGAGACCGTGTGAAATCCATCAAACCGGAACATCGCTATCATTCTATAGACGGTTACTTTTTCTCTGACGCCAGGGTCTGCGGTTTCATGCTGCCCCTGGAAAAGAAGGGTACAGAAAGCAAAGTTGAACTGGCAAAGACGATCCTCGATCCCCGTTATTTCACCAGCATCTATTTTAATGAGAACTTTTTCCTGGAGGACAAGGAAGTAACACTGGTTGTTCCCCGCTGGATGCATCTCGAAATTAAAGAGCTGAACTTTGGCGAAACGGGCATCAGCAAGAAGGTGAGTTTTGATGAAAAGAATAACGCAGATGTATATACTTATACGATGAAGAATTTGCCGGCCAGTACATCTGAAGCGTATTCGCCGGGGCCCAGTTATGTGTATCCGCATCTGTTGGTTTGCAGTCATTATGCAGACGGGAAAGATGGCAAGATCACTTACTTTGGCAGTGTGAAAGACCTGTACGCCTGGTATAGCAGCCTGGTTAAAGAGATCGGGAATGAGAAGGAACTGGTGAAAACGAAGGCGCTGGCTATTACGAAAGATGCAAAAGATAACCTCGGCAAGATCAAAGCGGTTTATACCTGGATGCAGGAAAACATCCGCTACATTGCTTTTGAAGACGGCATGGCAGGATTTCGCCCTGCAAAGGCACAGGAAGTTTTAGAGAAGAAATACGGAGATTGCAAAGGCATGGCTAACCTTACGAAAGAGATGCTGGTAGCCTTAGGGATAGATGCCCGGTTATGCTGGATAGGCACACGGCATATTGCTTACGATTATTCTACCCCTACCTTGTCTGTAGACAATCATATGATCTGTGCGGTGATGCTGGAAGGCAAACAGTATTTCCTGGATGCCACGGAAACTTATATCGGCTTTGACCAATATGCAGAACGCATACAGGGCAGGCAGGTACTGATAGAGAACGGCGAACAGTTTTCGCTGGCTAATATTCCGCAGCGCACATATGATCAGAACAAACAGATCGAGAAAAGGACTTTACGTATTGAAGGTAATAACCTGGTTGGTGTGGTTGGTCATCAGATGACTGGAGAAAGTACGGAAAGCATTCTTACTGCTGCCCACAGCACCAAGAAAGAAAACCTTAAGGAAGCATTGCAGGAATACCTCACGGCTGAAAACAGGCTGTATAATATCACTAATCTCAAAACCTCTGACCTGCATGACTGGAGCGTGGACCTTACCATGAACTATGATGTACTTCATAAAGATGCGGTGAATAATTTTGGTGATGAACTGTACGTGGAACTGGATTTCAGGAAGGAGTTCGATGATTCTGATATTGATACCAGCAAACGTAAGAACGATTTCTGGCTGAACTATAAACGGCAGCTGGTGCAGGAAACCACACTGGCCATTCCTGCCGGGTTTAAAGTAAAATTTTTGCCGGCAGCGCTTTCCATCGACAATGACAAATACTCTTTTAAAGCAGGTTATCTGCAGAAGGCAGACCAGATCGTTTACCGGAAGGAGATCACGATCAAGGATACGCATATCCGCCGCAGTGAATTCGGGAAATGGAATGATGATATCAAACAATTGAAACAGGCTTACCTGGAACAAATAACCCTTACCAAAAAATAATTCCACATGAAAAGCATAATGACCCTGTGTATGCTGTTACTGGCAACAGGTTTAATGGCACAGGATAAAGGTCCGGCCGGATGGGATGTGAAAGGTGAAAAGCGATATAAGAAACGCATCCTTGAAATAAAGGATGAAGTATGGGGCTGGCAAATGCCTGCTTTTAAAAAACGTACAGTACCGGATGAATATAAAAATGAATCTGCGGTGGTGCTGGCAAAACATGTGGACCTCCGGACATTTGACGATGACCATGAGATCCATCGTACGGTGCGTGTACTGGTAAAGATCAATGATAAAGCTGCGCTGGAAGAATATTCTGAGTTCACTTTCAATCAGTATGAACTGGAGAAAATGGGTACGGTGCTGGACCCCTTCGATAAATTCACGACGATGAACTACATCGGCGTACGGATCTTCAAACCAGATGGGGCGATGCGGGAGATCTATTCTGATGAGGCAGTGGTAACAGAAGTAAACCGCTATAGTAAAAAGGAGCGGAAGCTGGCTATACCTGACTTACAGGTAGGTGACCTGGTGGAATATTTTGTCCGTACGGAAAGATATGTGATCCACACAAATGCTTATACGGAAGAATTGTTTGTATTGGGAGATGAGGAACCGGTGATGGAATATTCTGTGCATGTGGAAGCATGGAAAAAAGTATTTGCCCTGGAATACCTGTCTATGAACGGAGCACCTGATTTTAAGGAGAAAACGGATGGCAGGATGCTGGAGCTGGACCTCCTGGTAAGGAACATTCCACCGCAACCGGTTAAATTATGGATGAACCCTTTCCGCCAGATCCCTATGGTGCGGCTGCATCTTTGCATTGGCATCCGTAAAGAAATGGAAGGCAGACGGAAAGAAGGGACTATTTACAGAAACCCTAATGCCCGGAAGGTGCGGGGAGAAAGTAAAACCAACCTGGAACGCACGAGGGACATGATGGGCAGGGCTATTTTGCCTTTCGAGAGTGACATGAACCGGCAGATCAAAGAATACAGAAAAGAACATGAAAATGCCAAAGAGGAAGAACTGGCGGCCTATATCTATTACCTGGTGCGCTATATGGGATTGTACAGAGTGAAACCGGGAGATGAGATCTTTGTGGATCAGCGCCGTAACTATTCCCGCTTAAATGAGCAGAACTTCCTCACTTATGTGAACTACCTGCTGGTGAAGAACAAGATCTCTGCAGACTTTGTGATGGTAACACCCCGTTACGGTCCTTCCCAGGACCAGGTTTTTGATACGGAAGACTATAGCCTGGTATTGAAAACAAACGGTAAGAAGCCCATATTCATGAGTGCGGAAGGGATCTTTTCCAATACCCACTATATTCCCAGTCAGTATGAAGGGCAGGTAGCACCTGTTGTACATGGGGAAAGTGACAAGGGCGCTTTTAAGGAGGAAGAGATTCCCCTCAGCCCTGCTTCCCAGAATAAACAATTGGAGCATTATAAGATCAGTTTTAATAAAAGCGATCTCCAGCAACTGGAAATAGAACGGAACAGTGTGGTAACCGGTCACTTTAAAACGGACATCCAAAAAAGCCTGCTCCTGTTTGAAGATTATTATGAAGAGGAGCGCAAGGCGCTGGGGATCAAACAATCTTTCATGGAGGAGTTTGCGGACAGTAAAAAGAACCGCCCGCTGGCAGAGGAATATCGTAATGCTTTTGATAAAGCGCGGAAAGAGGTGAAGGATGCCTTCGTTTCTGAAATAAAGGAGCAGTTTGATAAAGCGCCGGAGTCACTTGATAATTATAAGATCCTCAAAATGGGGTTGCGTGATACGGACCCTGCTGTAACTTATACGACCAGCTTTAAAATGAACGGGTTTATGAAGAAGGCGGGTAATAATTATATCCTGGATGCGGGTAAACTGATTGGTTCTCAAATGAGTGTCAAGACTTCCCAGCGTGACCGGAAAGCGGATGTGCACATGCCTTTTGCCCGGATGTTTGAGTATAATATGGAACTTAATATCCCGGCGGGATATGTGGTGGAAGGGGCTGACAAGCTGGTGCGGAACGTTGATAATGAATGGGGTAGTTTCATTGTGACCACAGATAGTAAGGATGGCAAACTGATCATACAGGTGAGGAAAGTCTATAAAAATGCGATCGTGCCGGCAGCCAAATGGCCGCTGCTGCTGCAAATGATCGATTCGGCTGAAGAATTTCAGCAGCAGAAGGTGCTGTTAAAGAAAGTATAAATACGTTTTTTTGCCGGAAACAATTATTTAACGAAAAAAAATTGCACAAGGAAAAAAATTATTTTTATCTTTGTTGCATAAACAAATCACAAAACAGAATGTCACGCAATTGTACATACAATATTAAGGTCTCAAAGCGCATGTGGAAGCAGGCGACGGGAGATTGCGGACTGGTTTATAACTAGAAGTTAACAAGTAAAAAAGTTATCAAAAAGATATAACAAGGGTCCTGCAGAAAAAGCTGGACCCTTTTTTTTGTGCTGATGGAGAAAGATTTGATTATCAATAAGCTGTCTGTAGAGCGATGCAAGAAGAGTAGTGCATCAGAAGGGAATTGTATGCGATACAATCCCGGCGGAATAGGTATGTTATGATGTAAACGAAAAGTTTAACGTTATATAATGGCCCGGTCCGCTGCAAAGCGCACCGGGCTTTTTTAATGTGGTATGGAAATTGACTAAAATGAACATCTATATATAAACATGGTAAGCGTCTGAAAAGGCGAGTGCCCCAAAAACAAGAGGTATGAGAAACGTTGTACAATTCGTAAGAGAGGCCCTGATAAACAACTTCCGGGAACTGGACCGTTGGTTCAAAGAGGATGAAGCGCTATTGCAGTATAAACCCTCGCAAGATTCATGGAGTATCCGTGAAGTATTGGAACACATTAGTCTTACCAACTATTTCCTGTTACTCACTATCAATAAAAGTACCCGGAGAGCGCTGGACCGCAAGCTGGATGGGCTGATCATAATGCCGCCGCATGATTATGAGGAAAAATTCCGTCAGATCGAGATTGTGAGCAGCAAATCCTTTGGTTGGGTAAATCCTGCTCACCTGGAGCCTACAGGCACCAAAGACATGGATGAAGTGAGAGCGGTACTGAAGCAACAGTTTGCACAAGGCATGTACAACCTGAGCTTACTCAAGAACGGTGAAGGCAGATTGGTGAATACGATGATGACAGTCAATAATCTGGGCAAACTGGATATCTATCAATATATCTATTTCCTTACAAAACATATTGAAAGACATCAGGCACAAATGCAGGAGTTGCGCGAACAATACGAAGAAAGCGCTGTGATGATCTGACATGTAATTACGCAAAAAGGTAAGAGTCAACCCTTGGCCCTCGCTTTTAGCGAGGGCTTTTTGTTTTTATTCAATTTTAAAACTAATACAATGAGGTCTAAACATAAAGACGAAAGATTGAGCCGCTTAGCGGCATTATCCCTGAACTATAATATCAGGTTTGATGGTCAGTATGATGATCAGGGCAGCAAATTATTGCTGGCACTATTGGCACATACAAGGCCTACTGGTAAAGGAAAGATCAGGAAAAGAAAAAAAGATCAGACGTAGGAGAAACTTTGGCAAGGAATCTGCATTTATAAAGATGCAGATCCCTTTAGCCGGAAAAACGGACCCTGCGTTTTAACGAATAAACGCATTCCACAAAATGGAAAACAAGAACTTATACAACATACTTATCAACGCGAATCTAACAGATACCTGCTACTTTGATAGCAAAACATTCTATTACGATTGCTTTGGTACCCTGGCCAATGTTAGCGCTATCTCTCCCGTTGATCACCAGAAAGCGGCTACCGAAATCAAAACGGCTTTTGCTGATAAGATAGACGAGATCTATATCCACCGTTCCCTTATTATCGTTGTGATGAAGGAAACTGTACTGGTTGAACTGGGCAGCGCTAATGCAGAGATCCTGCATGGCCCTGACAACATGGAACTGGTGGAAGCACTCACTTTATTCATGCTGCAATTCAAACTGAAACGCAGGAGCCGTGAGATAAAATTGCGTGCCGGCGTGGCCAGGCATTTGAAAAGAAAAACGAACAGATCGCTTTTAGGGCGGCTGTTCAATTATAGGAATTTTTGATGAGGGGAGGCTGCTCTTAAATGAGCACCGGGCACTCATTATAAGAGCAGGTTGTTAAGCAACAGCCTGCTCTATTGTAAGTATACAACAATGGCTAAATTAAAATTAAGCGGTAAAGAACTTCGTAAGATAGGATACCCGGAAGGGCCGGTGATCTCTGTAGCGATCACCGTGATGGAACAATATTATAAACATCATTCTTCTGCTGATGCACTGGCATTGCTGGAAAAAGTCCTGCAGGACCCGGAGGCATTCAGCGGAGATGAACAACTCTCGCGGATTGCAGAGAAGCTGATCGTGGTGGAGTCTTCAGAGATTGCATTGTTGGCTTCACCGATGGATTATGCGGTGTATGGAAAGGAATTCATAGAGGACGGAGCTATCCGCCAGATGGATTATGCGATGCGATTGCCGGTTACTGCCGCAGGGGCTTTGATGCCGGATGCGCATCAGGGGTATGGATTACCTATTGGCGGCGTATTGGCTGTTAGAGGAGCTGTGATACCTTATGGTGTGGGCGTGGATATTGGTTGCCGGATGTGTTTGAGCATACTGGATATTCCTGCTGCACAACTGGAAAAGAATGCTTCTGTTTTTAAACGGGAGTTGATTGCAGGGACGGTGTTTGGTGCGGGGGCTACGTGGAAGTCTTCTTTAGAGGATGAAGTGCTTTCCCACCCTGCGTTCTCTGAGATCGGGCTGTTGAAGCATTTGCATGCGAAAGCGGCGGCACAATTGAGCACCTCTGGTTCCGGGAACCACTTTGTGGAATGGGGGATCGTTGAAGTGAATGATCTTCCCGGGGTGATGCCGGGACTTTATTTGGGGTTATTGTCTCACTCTGGTTCCAGAGGATTGGGGGCACAAATTGCGGGGCATTATACTAAAGTAGCCCGGGAAGTTTGTGTTTTACCGCGGGAAGTGCAGCATCTTGCGTGGTTGGAACTGTCTTCTTCTGAAGGAGCGGAATATTGGATGGCGATGAACCTGGCAGGTGATTATGCTGCTGCTTGTCATCATCATATCCATCAACGGTTGATCAAAGCGGTTGGGGCTGAGTTACTTGGCCGGGTGGAGAATCATCACAACTTTGCATGGAAAGAAACGCATAACGGTGAAGAATTGATCGTGCATCGGAAAGGAGCTACGCCTGCAGGGGCTGGTGTACTTGGAGTAATTCCGGGGTCTATGACGGCGCCGGGGTTTATTGTCCGGGGGCGTGGGGCTGCTGCTTCTTTGGATTCTGCGGCTCATGGTGCCGGGAGGCAAATGAGCCGGTCTAAAGCTACACAGTCTTTTACTGCTTCCGGATTGAGTAAGCTTTTGGGGGAGCAGAAGGTTAAATTGATCGGTGGAGGATTGGATGAGGCGCCAGGGGCTTATAAGGATATTTTTGCGGTGATGGCGGCGCAGACTTCGCTTGTGGATGTGGTGGGGTCGTTTTATCCTAAGATTGTGAGAATGGCTGATGGTTCCGGGCCGAGGGAGGATTAAAGTTTGAGCCTATGTCAAGCCTACCTTGAGCCTATGTCAAGATAAGGAATCTATTAAAAAGGGCCTCAGTTAGTGCTGAGGCCCTTTTCGTTTTTTATACCCTGATGTAGATCTTTTTGCGATCCATCCATAATCCTAAGAGCCAGAATAGTAATACATGGAATATAGCGAAGGCTACAGAGCCGCCGTAATTTCCTAAGGTGCTTTGGAAGATGGTGGTGTAAAGCCAGCCGTAGAAGTTTTGGTCTCCTATGATGATGAGGCCGTATACTCTTACTAATACGCCAGACATTACATAAATGAACAGCGGGTTTTTGCCGAAGACTTCGAAGAAATAAGTGCCTTTCTTCCATCCTTTTAGTTCTATTAAATGGATCAATCCGGCTAGTATTATTGTGGCGATGCCTACGGTGTATAATGTATAAGAGCTGGTCCAGATCTTTTTGTTGATAGGGAATACGGTACCCCATAATAAACCGAGTACCATTAGAATTACGCCCGTTGCTAATAACTTGTAGAGCATTTCGTAGTTCTTTCCTTTTTGCTGGATGAACCTTCCTATTAAATAACCGAATACTACGTTTCCTATGGCCGGGAGGGTGCTTAAAAGTCCTTCTGGTTCAAAGGGGACGCCTTCTCCTTTATACATGTGGTCTTCTCCTATGATCAGTTTATCTATGGCGAGACCTATGTGGTCATTCATACTGTATGGGTCTGCTCCTCCGTAGAACCACATGATCCACCAATAGGCGAATAATATAATGATCGTGGCTATCAGGGCGCCTTTTGGTTTTAGGTAGTGTATTAATAATGCGGCGATGCCATAGCATAATGCTATTCTTTGAAGTACGCCGAAAATGCGGAGTTTTTCTATTGTTTTGAATACTACGTTTCCGTCTGCATCATATCTGATGAAAGGGAACCAGCTTAGTAAAACGCCTATGATGAAAATTAAGGCGGTGCGTTTGAATATTTTTCCCAGTACGGCTGCGTTGCTCATGGTTTCAAACTTCTTCATGGCAAAGCTCATGGCGTTGCCTACGGCGAAGAGGAAGAAAGGGAAGACTAAGTCTGTTGGGGTGCAGCCGTGCCATTTGGCGTGTTCTAAAGGTGGTAGTACGTAACTCCAGCTGCCGGGATTGTTTACCAGGATCATGCCGGCTACGGTGAGGCCCCGGAAAACGTCCAGGGAGAGGAAACGTTGATTTTGGTTCATATAGTAAGGTCGGGTTTATCTCTTAAAGCTAATAAAATTTGGATTAGTTGGGGGCTGGGAGTTTGCCGCGCAGCAAAGGGCGGTGGTTTTTTTCTTTTTTGGGAGAGGGGTGTTTTTTTGGGAGAGGTGTTTTTTGAAGAGGCGGGCTTTTCCAGGAAGGAGGCTTCTTCTTTTGGAAGGGGAATTCTTTTTGACGGAAAGGGCGTTTTTTTAGGGAGAGGTTTCTTCTTTTGTGAGGGGTGGTTTTTTGAGTGAATGGGCTGCTTTTTGAGGGAGGCTTCTTCTTTTTGAAGGGCTGGTGGTGTTTAAGCTGGCGTATGGTTTAGCTATTCTTAAAAAAACATCACCCCATTCAAACCACTTGTGGTTTGAATGGGGCAACTATACTTTATTTATTACTCACTTAGTTCCAGCCAGCGCATGCCTTTTTCATCTAATAAGCGAATGACTTCGCCGATGCGGAGGGAGGCTTTTTCTATTTCAGCATAAGGGATGCTACCGTCTGCGAGTTTTGTGTCCAGGGCGGCTTTTTCCTTTTCTAAAGCGGCAATTTCTTTATCCAGGGTTTCCAGCTCGTGCTTTTCTTTGAAAGAAAGTTTGCGGGCCGGGGTTGATGGTGCTGCTGCCGTAGTTGGTGCTACTGATGCCGGAACAGCCACTGCAGCTGGTTTAGGTGGTTCGATGGATTTGATCTTTTCCTGGTCTCTTTCCCATTCGCGGTATTGGGAATAGTTGCCGGGGAAATCACGCACCACGCCCTCTCCTTCAAAAACGAAGAGGTGATCTACGAGTTTGTCCATGAAATACCGGTCGTGGCTCACGATGATGATACAGCCCTGGTAGTTTTGCAGGAAATCTTCCAGGATGGTCAGCGTGGGCAGATCCAGATCGTTCGTGGGTTCATCGAGCACCAGGAAGTTGGGATTGCGGAAAAGTATGGACAGCAAGTGCAAGCGGCGTTTTTCACCACCGCTTAACTTGGAAATATAAGTGTATTGTTTTTCCGGAGGGAAGAGGAATAATTCGAGGAACTTGGAAGCGCTTACTTTTGTGCCATCTGCCAGCGGGAAGTTTTCTGCGATGTTCTTTACGAACTCTATGATGCGCATATCTTCTTTAATAGCAAGGCCGGACTGGTTGTAATTTCCAAATACTACAGTTTCTCCGATATTGATCTTTCCGGAATCGGCTTGTTCTGTGCCTAATAACATATTGAGGAAAGTGGATTTGCCTACACCGTTCTTTCCTACCACGCCAATGCGTTCTCCTTTCTTAAAAGTATAATCGAAACCTTTGAGGATGTGGAGATCGCCGAAGGCTTTGTTCACTTTTTTGAGTTCGAGGATCTTGCCGCCCAGGCGGGTCATTTTTACATTGAGTTCCAGCTGTTGCTGTTCGATGCGTTTGGCGGCTCTTTCCTGTACTTCGTAAAATGCGTCCTGGCGGGATTTGGATTTGGTGGTACGGGCTTTTGGTTGCTTGCGCATCCATTCCAGTTCCTTGCGGTAAGTATTTCTTGCTTTTTCTGTACTGGCTTTGTCCATTTCCTCGCGGGCGGCTTTCTTTTCCAGATAATTGGCGTAGTCTCCTTTATAAGTATAGAGGATACTGTTATCCAGTTCCAGGATCTCGTTACATACGTTGTCGAGGAAATACCGGTCGTGGGTTACGAGGAGGAGGGTCACTTTTTCCTGGTCCAGGTAGTTTTCCAGCCATTCGATCATGCTAACGTCCAGATGGTTGGTGGGCTCATCCATCACCAGGAGGGTGTGCTGGTGTTCAAAACCTATGTCTATCAGCACTTTGGCAAGAGATACCCTTTTTTGCTGACCTCCGGAGAGTTTGCCTACGGGTTGATCTAAGTGATGGATATTGAGTCTGCCGAGGATCTGTTTCACTTTGGCGTCGAAATGCCAGGCGTTGAGATCGTCCATTTTGGTGATGGCATCTGTGAGGGCATCCATATCTGGTTCTGCGTCATCGTCTGTGAGGAGTTCGTATTCCTTGATGGCGTTGAGGATGGGATGTGAGTGATCGAAGATATTTTCGAGGATGGATTTGTCCAGATTGAAATTATGGGTTTGTTCCAGCATAACAACTGTAACACCTTTATGGATCCATACTTTACCATCGTCATACGTTTCTTTACCTGAAAGGATCCTGAGGAGAGTAGACTTGCCTGTGCCATTTAGGGCCACCAGGGCTATTTTATCACCTTCTTCTATATGAAAAGAGATATTCTCGAAAAGGGGGGTGATACCGTAAGATTTGGTCAACCCTTCCACCGTTACATAATGCATGGTGCGAAGTTAACCCGTTTTGTGAAAAATGGGTTTTTTCAATTATTTTTTCGTATATTCATAAAGGAAAATATCAGGACAGACCGTACGCTATGAATACTTGATGATTGAGCTGCAAAGGTGAACCTTATTTTGAATATCCACAATTTTCATACTATATATATAAGCTGAAACGTAATGCAGATTGCGTGTATGCTTCCTGTGATATTGATAGGCCGCGAAAGCAAGGAGGATGCACTTCATTCCATGAATTTGCCCCCTTTAAGGCACGGCCTTTATCCATGTATGGTATCCCCTTATTTCCGAAAGATAAAACGCCTTCCATGACATCGGGGGGCGTTTGTTTTTTTAAGGCTGGGAGGAAGCGGGGCAGAGAGGGGGGTATTTTTTTAAGGTATTTGCTTCTTCCATCGGGAGGGGTTTGTTTTTTAAGATGAGCGAGCAAGCCGGTATACAAAAATAAAAACGCCTACCAGTGATGGAAGGCGTTTTTATTTGTCAGGTACAGCGCTCTGGCGCAAAGAAGGCATAGTGTATATCTCATGCCGGATTAAGTACAGCGCATTTGCGCTTAAAAAAGGATAGCGTGCATTGACGCTAAATAATTTGATCAGTTCACGTTTTCAACTTTTCTCATAACCTTCGAAATAGTGAGACAGGTTATGATCAGAATGATCATTGATGCGAAATGTGGAATTAGCCCCGCCATAGTGTATAAGTTTAAAAATCCCTCGATACTACTAATTTACGCTATTTTGATGTAAGTGTTACACCATACATTCGTGTGATTTTTGGCGGAAGAACTACTGTTGTTACTTACCCACTATGGACTATTCGTATGAGAAGTGATTAAAAATCATAATATAGCTGGCGGAAAGAACTTCGGAGTCCGAATGAGAAGATGAATTCTCGCTTCGTTTTCAGCTCATTTGTTTCCTGCCTGCCTGCTGCTGAAAGTTCCAGCCGGAGGTTATATTTTGGATTGAGCACAAAGGCCACGGTGCCCTGTCCATAAAGGAAATCTGTTTTAATGCCCTGCCCTGTCTTATTATCATAATCCTGCAAGCGGTTCTCGTAACTTTTAAAAATATCCTGCCCATAACTTTCTGCTGCAACCGGATCAAGGCCGTATTGCGCATATGTTAACTGCCCTCTCACATACCAGCGTTTGTAAGTATAGGACGCAATGCCCAGCACTTCTTTGAAATTGGCGCCCATTGGATGTGCGAGGGATTGATTATAGTGTGCATAATTTCCCTGGCCATTACGGAAGGAGTAAGTATAAGGCCGCACGATATTCAATTCACCCTGAAGATCCAGTTTGGGAACTTTAAACAGATCGAAAGAACGGAATCCTACTTGTGTGGACCATTTATTTCCCCACCATCCTTTCCCGCTGGTCATTTCTTTCAGTTTGAATTCATCCAGCATCAACTGTCCGTAAATGGTGGTTTTGGGAAAGAGTTTGTATTTCACCGTCATCCCCACTAATGCATTATCTGAAGAGCCTGCGGAATATTCTGCGGGACGGAGGAAGATAATGGGGTTCATGTATGACCAGTCGAACCCTCTTTTCTTACCGGATGAATCCGTATCGGGCCAGATCACTGCGTCGAATAAACCGATGGTCAGTTTTTTGGAGGCGTTCCAGTCGAGATAATGGAATACGCCCCATTTCTTATTATATCCCAGATCTTCGTAAGCTTGTCCAAATGATTTATCTGAAAGGTCCATGAACTGTGCCCACATGGAAGTGTATTGAAATTGCCCTAATGTGCCGGTTAGTTTCAGGTAAGGATAACTGAAACCAATGTCTGACAAGATCAATGACCGGTAGCCATCTCCGATGGAGTTGTTACCGTAACCCAGTGTAAGGTTAAGATATTTGTTAGGCGTATAAGATAAGAGTGCGTTTACATAAGAGAAATCATAACTTTTCCCGATCTGATCGTTGTACTTTATTTCTCCCTGTCCGGGAATTACTCTTCTTTTTGCAACAAAGCTATCCAGGTAAACCGGGAATACGCCCTGGTTTTCGTAGAATGAAGTTTCGAAATAGAAGTTCCTGCCGATATTGGCCTGTATCCTTGCGCCCCGTGTATTGAGCCAGGGAGTTTTATCCCTGTTGCTTTTTCCTATCTGGAAATCCGGCAGGAAATCGATGAACACATTGTATTCCGGCTGACGGAATTCAAACAGGTGTTCCTTGAAGAGCTTGCGGTAGAACCAGCTGCGTTTGGTGGTATCCTGCTGTGTGTACATGCTGCTGGTGTCCTCATGCAGGATAGTTTTTAGTGCTGTATGATGATTAACAGAGTCGAGATATAGTTCCCTTATGTTCTGAGCGTGATAAGGGGCAATCACTGGTAATTTTTCCTGGGCTAATGAGGAAATGGAAAGCAGCAGGGCAGTGGATATTAGGATGAATTGCTTCATTCAAGATAGTTTGGTGATGGAATGGCAAAAATTGTGCCTTAGAGGGACTAACCTGGCCGGTGAAACCGGCATAGCTGTAAATTGCTGATCACCTACACACTTTTTCTTTCCCGTAAAAAGCGAAAATAGATGAGCTGTAAAACCCTTTTCGGCATCGTTCTTAAAAAGATCCTGTACATTATATTCCTGATGAATACAGCGCTGGTAATAAAGTTGTCTGCTTTCATTTGCCGGAAGAATCCATATTCGGCTTTTAAATAACCTATCCCGTGTCTTCTCCCGATCATATTGTTCCCCACTCTTGCATCCATGAGTACCTCCTGGAGATTGGCGAATTTATAGCCCCGTTTTATCATTTGATACCAGAGGTTATAATCTTCCAGTATTTTTTTATCCCAGTATCCTCCGGCGAGCTGCGCACACTCTTTTTTATAAACGATGGTCATGTGGTTAACCGGGCTTCTGTTCCTGCAATAAACGGTTATCTCGTCATGTTTTTCGGGTAACTGCCTGATAAGGCCAAGATCCCCGGGAACGGCTTTAAATTCTTCGATCAAAGCTCCTAAGGCATCAACTTCAGGATGGTTTTTTAAATAATTGATCTGTTTTTCAAACCTGTAAGGCCGGGCAATATCATCGGAGTCCATTCTTGCCACCCACTTGTATCTGCAATGATTTAAACCTTCATTCATTGCTTTACCCATTCCCATATTAACGGGTAACACTACCCGTTGAAATAATAATGGGTGATCGTTTTTATACTTTGACAATAAGGTATACATTTCATCAGAGAGGGGGCCGTCTTCAACAATCACTATTTCATCCGGAAGTAATGTCTGATGAAGGATGCTTTCAATTGCTTCTTTAAAAAAAACGATATCCTCTTTGATGTAAACTGGAATTAATACGGAAAACCTAAAATCTTCCATCATAATTTTCTCTGTTTTTTTACTTCTAATAAAGTAATCAATCTTACCTGGCCCAGTTATGTTTTTGTATATCCTGGTATACTTGTGTGATGCCTTCTTTCAATTCTATGGATGCTTTCCAGCCAAAGGAATGCAGCTTGGAAATATCCATTAATTTACGTGGCGTACCATCGGATTTTGTGGTGTCGAAGGAAAGTTTTCCGGTATAACCTACAATGTCTTGTATCATATGAGCGAGGTCGCTGATACTGAGATCATGGCCTACTCCTATATTGATCAATCCGCTTTCGTTATAATTCTGCATAAGTGAGAAACAGGCGTCTGCCATATCATCTGCATGCAGGAATTCACGTTTAGGGGTGCCTGTTCCCCATACTACTACTTCCGGATGATTATTGACCTTTGCTTCATGGATCTTCC
Organism: Chitinophaga sp. SYP-B3965; assembly: GCF_009647655.1. Lineage (GTDB taxonomy): Bacteria > Bacteroidota > Bacteroidia > Chitinophagales > Chitinophagaceae > Chitinophaga. The sequence goes on from NZ_WJFD01000002.1 coordinate 786,811, forward strand.
TTAGTAAAGCAGGGAGCACATGTGAATTATTCAGATCATAATTATCGTTCGGGCCATATAAGTTGGTAGGCATTACAGAAATGAAGTTACAGCCATATTGTGCGCGGTAGGCATCACAAAGTTTAATGCCGGCGATTTTTGCTATCGCATAAGGTTCATTGGTAGATTCCAGCAGACCGGTGAGAAGGTATTCTTCTTTCATGGGCTGAGGAGCGAACTTTGGGTATATGCAGGAAGATCCGAGAAACATGAGTTTTTTAACACCATTCAGGTAGGAATGATGAATAACGTTGTTCTGGATCATGAGGTTCTCATAAATAAATTCTCCGCGGAAGGTATTATTGGCCATAATACCGCCCACTTTGGCCGCTGCCAGGAAAACATAATCGGGTTTTTCCTTTTCGAAGAAATCTTTTGTAGCGTCCTGATTACGGAGGTCCAGTTCTTCGGAAGTACGGGTGACGAAATTATTAAAGCCAGCTTTTTCCAGTCTGCGTTTGATAGCTGACCCTACCATGCCGCGATGGCCGGCTATGTAGATTTTATCCTGAATTTGCATGATGATCTATTCAAACTGGTTTAATACTTTGTATCCTGCGTCCTTCAATAATTTTTCTCTTTGGAAGTGGTCTACGTCTGCTGCAACCATTTCTTTTACGAGTGCGGGCAGATCATATTGAGGTTCCCATCCCAGTTTGGTCTTAGCTTTGGTAGGATCTCCTATCAGCAGTTCAACTTCTGTTGGTCTGAAATAACGGGGATCGATGGATACTATTTCTTTGCCTGTTTCCAGTTGATAATCAGGATTGCTGCAGCTTTTCACGTATCCTTTTTCTTCTATCCCTGCACCTTTAAATTCCAGTTCAATGCCTAATTCCCTGAAGGCCATCAGGATGAAATCCCTTACGGTAGTGGTAATGCCGGTTGCGATCACAAAATCTTCTGGTTTTTCCTGCTGCAGGATACGCCACATGGCCTCTACATAATCTTTGGCATGGCCCCAGTCCCTTTTTGCATCGAGATTACCCATGTAGAGTTTATCCTGCAAGCCCAGTGCGATCTTTGCAGTGGCGCGGGTGATCTTGCGGGTCACAAAGGTTTCGCCGCGGAGGGGACTTTCGTGGTTAAAGAGGATACCATTGCAGGCAAACATATCATAAGCTTCCCTGTAGTTAACGGTGATCCAGAACGCATACATTTTTGCAACTGCATATGGCGACCTTGGATAAAAAGGTGTTCTTTCTGACTGTGGCACTTCCTGTACGAGACCGTATAATTCCGAAGTGGATGCCTGATAGATCTTTGTTTTTTTGGTTAAGCCCAATAAGCGAACCGCTTCCAGGATCCGGAGGGTACCGATGCCATCAGCGTCTGCGGTATATTCAGGTGCTTCAAAGCTTACCTGCACGTGGCTCATGGCCCCGAGGTTGTATATTTCGTCCGGCTGTACTTCCTGAATGATCCGGATCAGATTGGTGGAATCTGTTAAGTCCCCATAATGGAGCTTAAACCTTACATTCTTTTCATGGGGATCCTGATATATGTGATCAATACGGCTGGTATTGAATAAGGAACTTCTTCTTTTTATCCCGTGGACCTCATAGTTTTTCGACAACAATAAGTCAGACAAATAAGCTCCATCTTGTCCAGTTATTCCAGTAATGAGGGCCTTTTTCATTAGTTTATTTTTTCTTGTATTGTTAATGAAAGTTGCTGCTTTCAAAGCATTTTGCAAATATATGCCTATTTCTGATTAATGTGTTTGCAGGCTGGCATATACTGCAGCGTATGATGATGCCATTTTTGAAGCACTTAAATGATCCTTCACGATATTAACACCTGCCTGCCTCATCTCCTCTTTTTCTTTGGTAAGGATGTTGCGCAGGCAATTGTATGTTTCGTTTATGTTATACACCGGGGCTAATAAACCGGCTGTTTGGTTAAACGCAAGGATCTCTTTGTGCGGTTCAATATCAGAGAGGATCACGGGTACGCCGAGTGCCAGGGATTCCAGCACAGAGGTGGGTAATCCTTCTGCTTTTGAGGTGGCGATATAAAATTCGCTGGCGTTGAGATAAGGTTTGGTATCGGACACTTTTCCCACAAAGCGGATATTGGCAGCATTCCCTGCTATCCTTTCACATTCTTCTTTGAGGTCACCATTTCCTACCATGATCAGGCAGACGTCTTTGTTCTGTAATTTCAAGAAGGCTTCTATGGTTACCTGTGGCAGTTTGCGATCGGTGAGTGTACCTATGAAACAAAACACGGTCTTATAATCCTGTACGCCCAGGCTGATCTTGGCTTGTGTGATCTCCTGCTGAGTGGGGGGAATAAAGTACTGGAGGTCTATTCCATTATTGATAACGGAGATATGCTTCAATCCTTTTTCCTTCATTTTAACGGCTACTGCATTGGAGCAGGTAACGGGCTGATCGAACCGTTTTAAAGACAGGGTAGTTAAAGCTGCCATAGCCCCTCCTTTCAGCTTCCCGTACGTCATGGCGTAATCAAAGTAGGGATAGTTTTGCAGGGAGGTTACTTTTTTATATCCTTTGAGAAAGAACCCTGCCAGGATATCTGCTCTGAAACCGTTGGTATGTATGATGTCCGGGGAGAGCTCCTGCACTGTTTTCTTCAAGGTGGAGATCATTTTTCCGGAGAGGATCTGGTGCCGGGCATCGAGTGTGATCACTTTCAGATCCAGGTCCAGGAAATCCTGCTTACGGGAACCGGCTCCTTCTGCTGATAAAGTAAGGATAGTTACCCGGTGTGTATTTTTATCGAGGTATTTTACCAGGTTGAACAGGATATTTACGGGTCCTGATCGTTGCAAGGTAGATATGATATATACGATGTGTGTCATTAAGGTTTCTTTTTATAATGAGTTTTATGCCATTCCCAGATCCGCTCTACGCCTGTTTCAAAAGAGATGGCCGGCTTCCAGCCGAGGGCTTCTATTTTTGAGCAGTCCAGCACATTATAAGGCACGTCAAAGTCGCGTGCGGGGAGTATGTTTATTTTCATTTTCTCCACGGTTTCATGTTCATTCCCGGAGATCTTTCTGATGGTGTCAATGACATCAAAATTAGATTTCCCTATGCCGGACCCGATGTTATAGATATGATTTACGTTCCTGTCTTTTTCTATTACACAGAGGATACCGCTTACGAGGTCGTCAATATAAATATAATCCCTAACAGTTCCATTCAATCCATAGATATCCAGGGGTACTTCGTTCATAATAGCCCCGATGGCCGTTGCTATAAATCCCTGGCCCCTGAAAGGCTCCTGTAATTCTCCGAATGGGTTGGAGGGCCTTACGATGCTGGTAGGGAGTTTATACATTTCCGAATAGAAATTAGCATACTTCTCTATGGCCAGTTTAGTGATACCATAGGGAGAAATGGGATGTGTTTCTTCGGATTCTTTTATAGGGGTAGTGTGTTTAACCTTTCCATAAATGGTACCACCGGAAGAAATGTAAATAAGCTTCCTGATGTTCTTCCTGATCAAAACAGAAAAAATGGAGATGGCCAGGGGCAGATTCTCCTGAATGTCTTTGATAGGATTTTCAAAAGAGGTTTTAGGGATTGAATTATAGGCGAGGTAAATCACTGTATCGTTAGCCTGTATAATATTTTCCAGGAATGTGGTATCATTGGAATCGCCCTGCATATAAGAGTAATGCTTATGCCGGATAAAATCATCCTGCGCTCTTCTGCCAATAGCTATTACTTCCTCTCCCAGGGACAAAAGCTTTTCAGATAAATGCTTCCCAATAAATCCGGATCCTCCTATAACAATATAACGCATTACTATTTTTGTATGGTGAACAGAAATTTCTTTATTAGTTTTCGAATGACCTTATTGGCTTTCATTTTATAATTAATGAATTCGAAACTTCCCTGAAGTTTTTCCATCCCGGTTAGTTTCCCGAGGCGGTAGTTTAACAACCGGATATTCCTTTGCACTAATTTATTGCTGCTGAGTTCCGGGTATTTCTCCAGTGTAACCTGCCAGAGGTCCATGGTGCTTTTCACCAGGTTCAGTTGATCATGGCTGTAGTTGCCTGCATGTATGGAGGCAATATAAAGTGATCTGTGAAGATATTTTACCTTCATGGAAGGATTTTTATAGAACAACCAAACCCAGCAGAACTTATCGTCTGCCCCGTGATATTTCAGCGGAACGGGGAACCCTGTTTTTTCTATACGTTCTTTTTTAACGATCACCTGACCGGGGGAACGAATGAAATCATCCAGTATTAAAGACCGGAGGGATAATGGGGGCGGGATGTAATAGATAGTATGTTCTACGCCGCTATCGAATTTAAATTTCCCGTTATACAGCAGGAAATCGAATGTTTGCAAAAATCCGGCCGTTATATATTTAAAGAAGTTAATGTCCAGTAGATCGTCCTGGTCAATAAATAAGAGGTGTTCCTGATTGCTCAGGCGGATGCCTTCGTTCCTTGTAGCGGCCACCCCTTTATTTTCACTGTTCTTTTCTACCTGAAAAGTTATATCGGGGTGCTGATATGCATGAATGATCTCTTGTATCTGTGTGATACCGGATTCCATGGAATCGATGAGGATGATCACCTGGATGGGATACCCGGGCTGATGTAAAGTGGCGCTGTCAGTAATGGAACTGATCAGCTCATTGATATGTGACTCCCCTCTGAAAAAAGGGATTATAACCGATAAGCCCATTTTTTAGAAGGATAGTAAAATAGTGATGTAATGAATAAGTTAAAAACGATGATCATTATTAGAACGATAACCAGATTATTAATATATGTTATGAATAAGGTCATGTCTGCTTCTATTGCATTGCATTTCAGCAGCAGGTAAACGCAGGCAAATTTAAAATAACTATTATTAATTGTCATCCGGGGCATGAAAAACCGGATGAAGGAAACGAGCAGGCCGAGGAAAAAGGAATAAATGATGCTGCCGGCAAAGCCAAAGTACAGCAGGCCAAAAACGTTATGCCGCATGTTGGCGCCCTGGATCAGGTCTGAATCATGATGATACTTGTAGAAATAAACACCGGGATATTCCTGGAAACTGGCCCAGTCCATGATCCTGAAAAAGCCGAGGAAGTCGTTAGACATCATCAGCCAGCCATTTTGAATGGGTTTGTATGTATAGATAACGTCATTGGGGTAAGTGTACCAGTATACATCTCCAGATGCAACAAAACGGTAGATGAGGGATATTACGGGAGAACCTGCATCTGTTTGCGACAGGGACTGGACGGTAATGATGAGGAGTACGAAGAACAGGGCCCCGGGAATTATCACGAACCTGAACCTTTTCCATATGCTGGTGACCAGGGGAATTTGCCTGTTGATATAGTAATAGCAAAAGATCGTGTATGCAACGATCAGTATGGATGATTTACTGCCTGATAAAACGAGGGTAGCAAAATAAAAGCAGAAGCCAAAGGTGTAAAAGAGATAACTCCGAAAGTTCTTCGTGATCTTTTTTTCCGCTACTTTTTCAAAAAGTGAATAGAACAGGAAAACGGGCAATACATCCAGGATGCGGGAAAATATACCGAAACCACTGCCGCCTGTATAGTATTCCAGCCGGGAATCATACAAGAGGGGAATACCTTTGGCATAATAAACATAGAGCTGGATGCCGGCATATAATAATGTGATGGCAATCAGGTTGGCATTATTAATGGGTGGCAGGCTCACAGTTGCGGGAGGCATTTTGATCCGGGTATTCTCAAATTTGCTGAGGGACAGCATGCCCACCGTGAATGCTCCCTGGGTGAGCAGGTAACTCAGGAAATAATAAGGTTTGATAGCGCCTGTAAAGAACATGAGCACTACATCTGCAAACCCGAACAAAGAAAAGAGGATGGACCAGAATAAGGGGTCAATAACGGTATGTACTACTTTCCTGAAGAGGAAGTAATAGAAGATACCAAGGAAGATGAAAATGGCAAAGTATGCACTTATATTATCTATTAGCAGATCAAGAAAGTCATAATTATTCATTTACTTATGATCTTTTTAATGAATGTTCTCAGCCTGGCATACAAAACCACATACCAGGGGAAGCTCCTTTTTAAGAAGGACATCCTATCCTGAAGATAGGCCTTATCCGGGCTTATGGCAGAACTTCCTTCATCATTATACAGGCAGACTGTAACGGGGATATATTGAAACCGGTATTGTTTGTTTGCTTTCAGTTCCAGGTTCAATACATAATCTGCCAGGTATTTGTATTTCAGGTCATACTTAAACTGCTTAAAGATGGCTGCCGGGTAGAAGATAGCCTGATGGGATATGTTCCTCAAACAAAATTTCCAGTCGTTGAATTCGCCATCGTACACCCGGTTGGTTTTTTTGAAAAGCACGTTCCCATAAAAAATGGTATCCTTTTCATAGGCGGCTGTTATTGCCCTGCTCACTTCTTCCAGAACATTGTTGTTCATGAACACATCGTCCGCACCAATAAAATATACATAATCTCCAGTGATCTTATCCAGGGCTTTGTTCATGGCATCATAAATACCTTTGTCTGCCTCACTTACCCAATAACTGATCCCTGACTGGTATTGCTTAATGATATCAACGGTATTATCCCTGGACTGCCCATCGATAATAATGTACTGTATATTGGGATATGTTTGATCAACTACACTTTTGATGGTTTCTTCCAGTGTAGCCGCGCCATTATACACAACGGTTATTATCGTAATTAAGGGTGACTGCATATTTATGCCGGCTCAGCGGATCGTTTTTTCTATGAAATTAATGTACTGGGAAGCAACGTTGTTCCAGCTATAGTAACGCACATCTTTCAGGTTACTGCTGATCTGTTCTTCTCTCAGTGCATCGTTGAACCAAATGTTCTTCAGCAGGTCTGCCAGTTCCTGTGCGTTCTGTGGTTCAAACAGGTTCATGGCCAACTTCTGGTTCATTTCCACATTAGGCGGTGTTCTGGAAGCAATAACGGGCAAACCGGCTGCGGCAGATTCCAGGGCCGGCAGACTGCTGGACTCATACAATACGGCTGTAATGAAAAACCAGGCATTGTGATACAGCTGTATTAACTCGGGGAAAGAGACTTTACCCAGGTAGTGTACATAGCTCATCTTATTGTCCTCTATATATTTCATGATCTCTTCGTGCGCAGAGAATTTGGCCCCGGTCATCACCAACGGAATTTCTATACCCTGGTTTGCCAGGATATGGAGTGCTTTCAATACGGTGATGTGGTTCTTATGTTTCCATAACTGCGCCGGGAAGAAGATGAATTTTTCAGGAAGCGCATATTTGCTTTTAATGCTGGTATCGGTTCCGTTTTTGGTGAAGGTTTCTATTTCAACCCCTTCATTGATCACCACAATGTTCTTAGCTTCCAGGTTGCTGAAATGGGCCAGGAGATCGTCTTTGATAAATTGTGTGCTGGCTTGCAGATAGCTAACATGCCGGCTGCTGGCACCAAAATTCACATGCCGCCACATCAACTCCCTTTTCGTGAAAAATTCAGGATAGTGGAATTGCTGAATGTCGTGCATGGACAGGATGGTGGGCACTTTGATGTTGTATGTGGACAAAACAGTGTTGGGGCAATACAATACATCACAGTGCTGGTTTACCTCAGCGGTGAATTTACTTAATGTTATATTGGTGAGTTTTTCCCACAGGCTGATGGAGCCGACATATTGTGCGGCGGCCAAAATGCCCCTGGTGAATACGGAAGGCTGGTGATGCAAATAGATCACTTTGAAATTCGGATACTTTTCATATTTGGCGAACAGCTCTTTATTTCCGGAATTGGTAAAGATCACAAACTGGTGATCAAATTTTTGTTCCGCGAAACCGTTGAGCAGTCCAAATGTGTATGTATTTACACCACCTGCGTAGTTAGGGCTTGTGTAAAGGCAATCAATTCCTATCCGCATAAAATTCTTTGATCTTTTTAATAACTGTATCCTGTTCTTCTGTTGTTAAGAGGTAGGAAGAGGGAAGGGAAAGGCCGTGATTATAAGCGTTGGTAGTGGCTTTAAAATCTTCCGGATCTGCAGCAATGCCAAGGGAAGGATCCTGGTAGCAGGGTTGCAGGTGTAACGGATAGAAGAACCTGCGGGTTTGCACGCCGTTGTTCTTCAGGAATTCTGCCAGCTCTTCTAATTTTTCCACCCAGTAAGAGGTGAACCAGAATACGGGCCTTACTGCGGGATTCACATAAAGGCTTTCAAAACCGGGGATACCTGCGAGTTCCTGTTCGTATTTATCATGGATCTCTTTTTTCCTGGCAATGATCTTGTCCAGTTTCTTCATCTGGGCTACGCCAATTGCGGCCTGCAGTTCAGTAAAGGAGAAGTTGAAACCGATGTGTTCATGTATGAAAGTACCTTTTGTATCCCTGCCATGGTTCTTTAAGCGGTAGCATTTTTTAGCCAGCTCTTCATCATTGGTGAGGATGATGCCACCTTCAGCAGTGGTGATGGTTTTATTTCCATAGTAGGATAATATACCGATGTCGCCAAAAGTGCCGGCATGTTTTCCATCGAGTAATACGCCTACCCCTTGTGCTGCATCTTCAATTACTTTAAGGCCATGTTCACCTGCGAGTTTCATTACTGCGGGCATATCTGCGCTCTGGCCGTATAAATGTACGGGCATGATCGCTTTGGTTTTTGCGGTGATCTTTGATTTTGCGGACGCAATGTCTATGCAGAATGTTTTGCTTTCCACGTCACAAAAAACAGGGGTTGCACCAGCCATGATCACTGCGTTGGCAGTGGCAATAAATGTGAGGTCCGGAACTATCACTTCGTCTCCTGCGCCAATGTTCAATGCTTTGAGCGCGCAATACAAACCAACTGTGCCATTGGCTACAGCGATCACATATTTTGCACCAGTCAATTGCTGGGTCATTTGCTCAAATTCTTTTGTTAAAGCAGCTTCTGTGATAAAAGTAGATGCTATAACACGAGTAAGTTCCTGCAGCTCTGCATCATCTATCCATGGTTGAATCTGTGGGATCATTTTATTATAATTTTTCGAATTTAAAAATTACCTGATTGGCATATTTGCGTCTAAGGAATTTGATGTGCTGCAACAGCACATCAAATAAGGCTTTGAAGCCAAAGCTTCTTTTTGAATTTAATACGGACAATGAAGAACAGCTGTAACCGCATTCTTTCATCATGGCCAGCAGATGGTCTTCTTCGAAATACTTATTCCCGGAAACGGGGGTGGATAAGAAGATGACCTTATTTGCCGGCAGGAATTTGTTTATATTCTGGATCATCACTTTTCTCTCGGGAACATCCAGGTAGTACAAACTTTCCAGTATGAGAACGATGGGTTCTTTTTGCGGCGGAACTTTGGTATAATCAAAGCCCAGCATATCTGCACAGATGAAATCAACACCGGTAAGCTGGCCGTTATTACGGATATTGGTTTCCGTGGCCACTTCTGAGATATCAATGGCCAGCACGTGTGCGGACGGGAAGTTGGTGAGGACCCTTGAAGTAAAAGAACCATCAAAGCTTCCGAACTCCACAAATACCCCCTTAAATGAAGCTTCAACGGTTTGGCCAATGAATTTTATAGAGTCGTCCAGGCGTTTTATCACGAAGGGTGTGTGATATCCCCAGGGGTCACCATTATTTTCTTTGAACCATTGATCAAATTCCGTTTTAGTTCTCATACGCCTTTATTGATTAACGGGTAATGCTACTTTTGCTTTTAATAATTCCCCGAGGGTGGCTACTTCTTTTTCATCCAGGTCCGGATTATTTGGAAGATAGAAACCGTTCTGGTGTACCAGTTCCGCGTTAGGAGATTTGGCATCTGATTCACAGTATTTTTTATAGAAGGGCTGGCTTAACATGCTGCCACCTACTACCGGCCTGATCTCCACACCTGCTTCCAGGAATTTCTTCTTGTAGATCTCAAACAGGGCCTTTTCCCTGAATATAACGGGGAAAGCGAAGTTGGATACTTTTTCTATATGCTCTACATTGAGGGGAACGATATCCGCGTTCTCAAGAGATGCATCGTGCAGGCGCTTAAAGTTAGATGCCCTTTTAGAGATGATCTCATCTGCAAACTGCAGCTGTTTGGTGGCGAGGAAACCTGTGATCTCTGTTGGGCGAATGTTGTAGCCTAGTTCGTAGAAGGTATACTGATCGTAGAACGGATCAATATTATGTTTTTCCCGGAGGCTTTTTTGTTTTTCAGATGTGAGGTTACGGTCCCAACCATGGGCGCGGGTCATGATCAGCATTTGGCCCAGTTCTTCATCATCGGTGCAGATTGCGCCGCCTTCAATAGCAGAAAGATGGTGTCCTACGAAGAAGGAGAAGGTGGAAGCCAGGCTGTAATTACCGAGTTTGCGGCCTTTGTAAACCGTTCCCAGGGATTCGCAGTTGTCTTCGATCAGCAGTATGTTCTGTGCTTTGCAGATCTCTTCGATCTTATCGATATCATCACAGAAACCGAGTACGTTTGTGATAAAGAACGCCTTGATCTTGTTGGGGGCGTTACTGATGGCTTCCTGGAACAGGGTGCTGCTGGAATTGAGCGTGTCCAGTTCAATATCAACGGGATACGGTACCAGTCCAAGTTGCAGGATAGGCATTACGTTGGTGGCCCAGGTTAATGCGGTGAACGCCACGGTATCTCCTTTTACAAGATAGCCGAGATTGAGCATGGCCTGCAGCAAAGCGAGGTTTGCTGAGGACCCGCTATTCACCAGTGTAGTATATTTCCTGTTCTGGTATTTTGAGAATACGTTTTCAAAATTGTAGCATTCTTCGTGCATGCTAAGCCTGTCTGCGTGCTTAAGGAACTCGATGAGCTGTTCTTTAATAACTGACTCCTGATAAAAGGAGTTCTTCATCAGTTTTATCTTATTGTTTATCATAGAGAGGTGTTAAAAAGGTGCTTTAATTTTCTTCTAATTCTTTTTAAGATGGTTAGGCTAAATTTTTTCCTTATTAAGTAATTTATTTTTTTGTTGGATGCGGTAACATCAAAAGCCAGGTTTTCGCCGAAGGATTGATCCAGGGCTACTTTAAAGGCATCTGTTGTTTCGCAGTGGGTACCGCTGCCATCAAAGCCTATATTATCTATGAGCGACTGAACGGGCAATACACTGAATTGCCGGTTACGGGCGCAATGATAATCGAAGCGGATGGACCATGAGTTGATCTCTCCTTTTATCTGCTGGTGCAGCATCCTGGTAAGGTCATTACCTCCCTGGTTAAAAACACGCTGCTGTTCCCTGCTGTTGCAGAATTGCTGGTAATCTTTCACTTCCCAGTCTATCTTTTCCCAGACTCTTTTCCAGGTACCCCAGCCCCAGCTGCTGTGGCGGAAGCAGTAATAGATATCATGGGGATAGCCTGCGGGGATCTCTTCTTTGCTTAAGAAGGAGAAACCGGAAACAGACCCGATATTTTCTGCATCCTGGCGTGCGTGGAGGGCCTGGTTCATGAAAGTGAGAAAGTAGGTACTGGTAATAAGGTCGTCTTCCATGACGATGGCTTTGCCATATTTCCCGATCACTTCGCTTACACCTGCTATTACTGACTTTGCGAGACCAAAATTCACTTCCCGGTGAATGACGGTGACGTTTTTAAAACCCTGGATATTGGCAATGAGTGCCCGTACTTTGTTTACATTTTCCCGGGCAGCCGGATTCCGCATGGCATCTGAATAGATGAACAATTCACTATCGGCGGCCAGTTTGTTCGCTTTCAGGGCAGTGATGGTTTGCTCTGTGTGCGAAGGCCTGTTGTAAACAAATAATATGACGGGTGCTAATTCCAAATCTCTTTATTTAGTTCTTCCTTTCGTTTTTATAAAATGCGGTATTAAATGTTCTCGCGATCAGTTTATAGTCCACGGATTTCATGAACCGGAACTGTTCTCCCTGGAGGGAATCTTCGATGCTGCTATTCAGATCTTCAATCAGTACGATCTCCGGCCTGATCTTGTTCCAGTCGTTCGACTTTAATACTTTCATGTCGTAACCTTCTATATCTATGGATAAGAAATCTATAGACTGCCCGGCAGGCACGTATTTATTCACTACATCTGTTAATGTGGATGTTTCCAGGCTCCTTACATCTGTGATCTTAAAGCCGTTCACGCCATCTTTTTTCCTGGCTTCGGTTTCGTCGAAGGTGTTGAGTGCTTTTTCATTAAAGATGTAATAATTGAGCACTTCCTTTTTATCAGAAAGGGGTAATTCCAGGTTGATATCTTCCTTGCGGAGTTTCCGGAACCTTTCCATACTTCCGGGCATGGCATCGATATTAATACCGCGCCAGCCTCTTTTAAAGAACTTATAGGTATTGGAAAACCTGATGGGATGATGGGCACCGATATCTATATAGAACCCGTTTGCCTTATCTCCCAGGAAACGCTGCAATACCATATCCTCTCCTTCCTGTGAATAGCAGATCTCTGAAAACTTGAAGTCCCACGATATATACTTCAGGGCTTTGTAAATTAAATTGATCATAATAAACTAGTCCTCTACGTTCAACAATGAATAAGGAAGTGATTTAGGTTGTTCTTCCCGCAATGGTTTAAAGTTAAAATTACGATCCAGGAAAATGGAGGTGGTCCAGGTATACGCATTGATCGGACCCAGGCCATGGAAATCTATCTCAATGAGGTTTTCACCACGCAGATATTTTGCTGTGTTTTTAAACCAGTCAGCATTATCGAGGATGATCATTCCGCCTTCGTTGAGGTATTTAATTGCTTCCCGTGCACATTCAACACGGTATTTTCCATCAATTATGATGATATCGAATTTTGTATTAAATGTATGGATGATCTGTACATATTCCGTTTCGTCTTTGGCAAGACTGAGGGTATGATTCGGTTTTTTTGTTTTGTTGACGATATTGAACCATTCTACATTGTCTTCAATACTAACAATGGATTTGCACAAACCGGCAAACCAGGTAGATGAGTTCCCGGAGCCCCATTCAAACACTGTTTTATTGGTAAGGTCCAGCTGAGATAAATAATCAATAGTGGGATAGGTAAACCAGGGGATAGCTCCCTGATGATTCACACTTTTCTTTTCGGTGATAGACTTATCATATCCATAGGTGTTTTCAAAGACTGTATAAATAGGTAAAACCCTGCATTGATTGACAAGGAACATTGTAAATGGCTTGACGAAATACTGTTTACCTTTCCTCAGGATTGATCTTATCATATGATACCTTTTAAAACTGATTTTCCTTTACTTATTAAATAATTTTAAACTTCTTTGCCAGTGAATAAGGGGCCAGCAGGCTCCTTACCTGATAATAAAACAAGGGCCGGGTTCGTTTGAATGCAAGAACGGCAAAGAAAGTTGCGACATAATATGATATTAATGTGGCATATGCGGCTCCGATACTCCCAAACCGGGGTATGAAATAATAATTCAGGCCAATATTTACACACAATCCTATGGCTGTGCGATAAAAGGCGAATTGTTCCAATCCTTCAATGATCAGATACTGACTGGATGCAACCCCCATAAAAACCGCGATCAATGACCATACATGGATGATCAGGATTGTACTGGTTTTAGGAAACTCCGATCCATAGAGCAAATGAACGATGAATCCGGAGGAAAACGAAATTACAATAATGATCAATAATGCCGTTAAAAAAACAATATCAAAGAAAAATTGCATTTTTTGAAGGTATTCTCCGCGGGTATTACTCTTATGGGATTCTATCAGTTCCGGTAAAAAGCTGCTGGAAATGGCCATGGGGATAAAAAAGAACATTTCGGATATTTTAACGGCGGCGCTGAACTGCCCCAGTTCCAATTCCCCGTCCATATTCCCGAGCATGATCTGGTCCACCTTCATATATAAAATAACTACTAAGCTTGCCAGCATGAATGGCCAGGCTTTTTTAAACAGGTAGGGGACCAGGGTTTTATTGAATTTCCAGTTCCGGAAGTTGTTGTTTTCTTTGCGCTGGTAGGTGATGAACAGGAATAACATGGCAAAAACCGTTTCCATACCCAGTACGGCGGCGAAATATGCCAGGGGCATCTTATTCAGGATGAGTATTATTTTAACGGCGGCGCCCAGGATATAGGCCACGTTCTTTGATACAACGGTGATCCGGGATTTGAGGATGGACTGATAGTAGATGTCTATCAGGTCCAGGGGGGTGAAAACAACTGTAAGGATGAGGAGGGCGTAGATCAGGTAATATTCTGAGGCCAGGCCCATATATTTAAAGATGCCCAGGGGCACGGCGATACTTATCAGAATGATGGCTATTCTCATAACGAGGCTGGTACCCAATACTTCGTTCTTTGACTCCGGTTGCATCACCAGTTCCTTGACCAGGAAGTTATCCATCCCCAAAGTGGAGATAGACATAATAATTGCAATGTAAGCCATTACATAATTCAGCTTTCCCAGTGAAACCGGTCCCAGATATCTTGCCATCCACGCTCCTACGATAACACCGAGCAGCATTTTAAATATCCTATCTCCAAATAGCCACAGTATATTTTTAAATGTCTTTTTATTTATCACAAATTCACACTTTGTTAAGGATACTTATATTGAAAAATATTTTATTGTGTTTATAATCGTCCGTCCACCAGCTCTCTGTCAAGAAAGGCTTTTGTATCGTAAATAATCGCTTTCGGGCCATTTTTGAGCCGGGCATAGTCCAGATCTTTGAATTTATCATGGGCAACGGCCAGGATAATTACGTCATATTTCCGGTCCAGGGCTTCCAGCAGTTCAATTCCGTACTGTGTTTTCATGTCTGCCGGTTCCACGTATGGGTCAAATACATCCACCATCAGGCCGAATTGCATCAGTTCGTTGTAAATGTCTATTACCCGGGAATTCCTTATATCCGGGCAGTTTTCTTTGAAGGTGAAGCCCAGGATCAGTGCCCTGGCCCCGTCTATCTTATATCCCTTCCTGATCATCAGCTTAATTACCTTATTGGCAACAAACATGCCCATGTTATCGTTCACCCTGCGTCCGGAAAGGATCACCTGGGGATGATAGCCAAGGGCTTCTGCTTTATATGCCAGATAATAGGGATCTACGCCAATACAATGTCCTCCAACGAGGCCTGGTTTATATTTGAGGAAGTTCCATTTGGTGGCAGCGGCTTCTATCACGTCGTTTGTATCAATTCCCATCCTGTCGAAGATGAGGGCCAGTTCATTTACAAAGCTGATGTTCACATCTCTTTGTGCATTTTCAATGGCTTTGGATGCTTCTGCCACTTTTATGGAGGGGGCTTTGTGTGTGCCGGCGGTGATGATCTTTTTATACAATGCATCCACTTCATCAGCAATTTCGGGTGTGGACCCGGACGTTACTTTTTTGATGGTGGTGAGTGTATTGATGCGATCTCCGGGATTGATCCGTTCCGGGGAGTAACCGCAATAAAAATCTATATTGAACTGCAGACCGGAAGATTGTTCCAGGACGGGAACGCAATCTTCTTCTGTACAGCCGGGATATACGGTGGATTCGTAAATAACAATATCTCCTTTCTTTAAAAACTGTCCGATCATTTCTGAGGCCTTTAAAAGGGGGCGCAGGTCGGGGGCTTTAAATTTATTGATGGGAGTGGGTACTGTTATGATATATATATTATAGCCCTTCAGGTCGTTTACATTATTGGAGATCTTCAGGCCCTTTTTCATTGCATCCTTCATACCGGCCAGGTCTGCTTCATTGGTACTATCTTTGCCGTTCAGCAATTCAGTCACGCGTTTGGGATCGATGTCGAATCCCAGCACGTCATATTGCTTTCCGAACTCGATAGCAAGTGGTAGTCCAACATAACCCAGGCCAATAATAACTATTTTATAAGAGGATGCCATGAATGTTATTTATGCCATTATTTCTTTATAAAGTTTCCGAACCATCAAAAACAACACGATCAGAAAACCGCTTATAAAGCCTCCTATGATCAAACTTTTTAGTTTACCCAGTTTTTCTTTCCTTAAGGGAAGGATGGGGGAATCTACTACCTGGATGATGGGCATTTCCTGTGCCATGGACATTCTGCTCACTTCAAGGTTCTTCATTACCTCAATGTACATGGTTTGCAGTACTGCTTTATCCCTGGATGCCAATTCAGTATTTACGCTGGCCACACTGCGGCCGGGGTTCCTGTTCAGATCCTGCGATGCTGCTACGGAATAGGTTTTACGGTTCAATAGTTCTTCAATTGAATCTGCCTTCTCCTGCAATTTATCTACGTTTATTTTGGAGCGTTTTGTTTTGGTTTGCACATAAAAGTCCGTGGCTTCTTTCACGAGGCGTTCTGTAAAGACCTTTGAAAATATTTCATCGGGGGAGATACATCTTACTGCTATAAAGCTGAGTTTTTTATCTGGCTTTATTACCTGGAGGTTTTCCTTGATGATACTCAGCCAGATGGTATTTAATACGCTATCCTGTTGACGGGAAAAGTTTCTATGATCTGCATCTGGCGGAAAGGACAGGTTTTTTATGGGTGATGTGGATGCCCAGTTCTTCCTGATCTCTGTGATATCCAGGTAGAAGTCTGCGAGGCTGATCTTTTTCCCGTTTACGTTCAGGGGGGATAAGAGTGTTTTTTCCACCATTAAACGGGAGCGTAAGAACTCGAGTATATTATCACCTGTAAATACGCCGCCACCGGAGCCGCCGCCGATGTCGATACCAAACTGACTGGCTATTCCGGAGTAACCGGCCAGGGGGTTGGACTTACTGTCCTCCATTACAAAGGTAAGTTCTGCAACGAATTTTGGTTTTTTAAACCAGGCATACGCAAGGCCAATTCCAGCTCCCAGGATTCCGAAGAGTAAGATCAATTTCCATTTAAAAAGTAAATATTTCCCCCAGTCCTGCATTTTGATAATGAGGTTTTTAAGGGAAACTTCGTTTTCCTGAGAAATTGGAGTTAGTGTGGTATGCTCCATGTAACGATAATTAAAAGACCTGTACGGTCTAATATTTTTATTATTTAATTCTATCTAAAATGGTGATAATGATCAGTGCCAGCGAAGCAAAACCGGTAGTGATCCCAACTGCTTCCTGACCGGTGAGGGCTCTTCCTTCTTTTTTAGCAGGAACATATATTTCGGCACCGGGACGTACTTTAGGATACCGGTTAAAGAACAATACTTTGCTGGTGCTTTTTACTTCTCCATTCGCGTAAACGATATAACTTCTTCTCTTTAATGCGCTGTTGGTAAAGCCACCTGCACCCCGTATGTAATCCCTGAATCCTGTATGCTTGTCAAATCTTACCTTCTTAGGGAAATAGATCTCACCAAACAATTGTACGGTCTGTAATTTCTTGGGGATCTTGATGATATCTCCTTCTTCGAGGAACAGATCGAACTTAGAACCTGGCTGATCCAGGATCTTTTGCAGGTTGATGCCCAGTAATTGTTCTTTCCGGGAAACCACACTTTGCATTTTGCTGATGTCCGTACTATCTTCCAGCTTATTATAGAACACCTGTAATTTGCTATCCAGCAGGGCGCTATCGGAGGCGTTCACAAATGTTTTGCGCAGTAATACTGCCCCTTCCGGATATGCCTCCGGTCTTAAACCTCCTGCTCTTTTCATGAGATCGGAGATCTTTTCCCGTTTGGAATTAATGGTATAAGCACCGGGATATACTACTTCCCCGTCAATTGATACAGAGGCTTGTTCCAGGTAGGTGGGTGATTTCCGCACTACTACTTCATCGAAGGGTTGTAATGCGTAACCGGCCATGGTGCTGAGGTCTGAAGAGAGATCGAACTGTGCAACGATGGAAGTGGTGCTATCCTGTGCATTATACATTTTACCCCGGACACGGCGGGATACTTCTACTCTTTGCAGGGAAGCGGCATCTTTTAAACCGCCTGCCATGAGGATAAGGTCTTCCAGATAAAGACTGTCCGCATAATTAAAATAACCGGGAGCGTTCACCTGGCCGCTGATCTTCACCTGGTAGTGTTCTCTCAGGCCTAGTTTTGAGTAGATCACTACGCTGTCTTCCCGTTGAAGGGTGATGTTTTGTTTTCCGGAGAGTACGTCCTGCACATTAAAGCTGGTACCTGCGGGTGTGAAATCATCATTGAGGCGGAAGATCATGGCGCGGGGCAAAGAAGCCTCTTCTTTTACGCCGTCTGCTTTTTTGATCAGGTCAGCCACTGTCATATTTCCTTCCAGGGCATATTCACCGGGGTGAAATACGGCACCGGCAATGGTTACGCGGTTTGTGTAGCGATTGAGCACAGAGTCTATGAAGATCCTGTCGCCAGATTGCAGTTTGAAAGAAGCTACCTGGCTCGCGGGGATATTCACTACTTCGCGTTCCTTATTATTGATACGGGTGGCGCGGATCATTTCTCTGAAAGATTTGTCCGTGTAGCCGCCTGCGAAAGAGAGGATATCCTGAAGGGATTCGCTGTCCTTTACTTCAAAAATAGCGGGGCGTTTCACTTCTCCCACCAGTTCCACACGGGTTTTGTAGGGATTCACTTTCACGATGTCCTGATCCTGCAAAACGATATTATTAGTAAGATCTCCGTTGGTGAGGAAATCGTATAGATCGAAACGAGCGAGCGGGTTTCCATTACGGATCACCTGGATATCGCGGAAAGAACCATTTTCGTTAGGGCCGCCGGATACATAGAGTGCATTGGCAACGGTGGCTAAAGACGGCAGGGTGTAAGATCCCGGGCGATCAATTTCCCCTATCAGTAATACTTTGATGCTTCTGATGGTGCCGAGGGAGATCTGTACGAAAGTGTTGCCGGATTTTATACCGCCATATATAGTAGCGAGTTGTTTGGTAATGCGGGTGGTGGCTTCGTCCATGGTGAGGCCGTTTACGTAAACAGGCCCCAGGTAAGGAATGCGGACGTATCCTTCCGGGCTTACTTTTAATTTATGTTGTACTTCTGAGTATCCGTAAACGTCTATCACTAATTCATCGCCGGCGGCTAAACGATAATTGGGTGGCGTGGCCATCCGGAGGTTTGGTTCAAAAGTGAGGTTCTTATTACTGAACAGTTCTGCCCCGAAGATCTTCATTCTGCGTTTGTCCGCTGCGCTCATGGGTTGGATATCGCGGGCGGAGATGGTATTTTCATTATCTACGGTACGTTCTGCATCATCCAGTTTGGTAGCGCCGGGTGTACCGCCGGTAAATTCTTTTTCGAGGTTGAGGGTACGGATCCGGTCTTTCAGTTTTAATACCTGGTCTGCCGGGATTCCTTTTTGCTGGGCATAGGAGTCAATTTGGTCAAAGGAAAGTTTATTCCGCTTCATTTCTGCCACGATCTGACGGACCTGTTCGTCAGAAAGATCGTCCACCTTCATTTGCTGGGCCTTTTGTAAAGAAGGGACCTGGGCGAATGAACACATGCCAATCAACAGGAATATTTGAACCAATAATATTTTCTTCATGCAAGTAGTTAGCTTTTCTCGGAATGTTTAGGCCACCATCACAAACTCCCTGCCACGCACGGGGTTTGCGTCAAATGATCGGCAAATTTATTAAAAATAACATATAAATGTTAGCCGATTGAAAATCAGACCTATTATAAAGGTGTTTTAACTCCCGAAACTTTTTTTTGGGTCCGGCAATCCGGATGGGTATTTAATTCGTAAATACCCCTGAGTCTACAGCAAACATATCCTTGAACTAACATTTGTTTAAATTAATATACATTAATAGTTAAACGTTATACGCCCCAGTTAACCGGTCATGCAAACTGCTTAAAAACACTCCTTTTCAACTGCTATACCCTGATTATGAAATTGTTAATCATGGTCAATTTAGCTGTGCAACGAAAAATAATCGTTCAAATTGTTTGGAGTAACGTCTTTTTTTGTTTAAATTAGAATAACAAAACTTAAACAATATGTCATCCGCTGAATTTAACACCCTATTGCTCAGCAATGCTGACTTTCTGAAACCGTTTGCCATTACTTTAACGAAAGATCCCGAATCCGCGAAGGACCTTTACCAGGAAACTATGTTCAGAGCCTTGTCCAATCAGGAAAAGTACCTTGCCGGCACCAATATCCGGGCCTGGCTGTACACGATCATGCGGAACATCTTTATTAACAATTACCGGCGAAAATCAAAACAACACCTCTGTTTTGACAATTCCTCCAATGATTTTCTGTTGAACACCCAGCAGGTAATAATTGGGAACCAGGCTGAAAGTGGTTTACGGGTAAAGGACATTCAGACCTCTGTGCACCATTTACCGGTGATCTTCAAGAAACCGTTTGTGTTGTACCTGGACGGATTTAAGTATTTCGAGATAGCAGACATCCTGGAAGAACCATTAGGCACTATTAAAAGCCGTATCCATTTTGCCCGTAAGATGTTGAAAGCCCAAGTATCCCGTTATTAAGTCAAGAATGTTTTAGAGCATGTAACCCATCTCGCATTTTTAACCCATACTCTCCATTTCTACCATCCCTGACCAACAATGCTGCTTTTTCCGAAATTTCGGCAAAAGGGAGAACTGTGTAAATTTTTGAGCGGAATTAAAAAAACGGCTTTAAATTTAGGGCCTAACCATTCCTTCCAAAATGTTACCACCCGTTATTTTGGTGAACGAACAGGATGAACCTGTTGGCACCATGGAAAAGCTTGAGGCACATCAAAAAGGTTTATTACATCGTGCGTTTTCTGTTTTTGTGGTGAATCCACAGGGGGAGATGTTATTGCAGCAAAGGGCGTTGGATAAATATCATTCCGGCGGGCTTTGGACGAATACCTGTTGCAGTCATCCTTTGCCTGGGGAGGATGTGCTTTCTGCGGCGCACCGTCGGTTGATGGAGGAGATGGGGTTTGATTGTCCTTTGAAGGAGGTGTTTAGTTTTACTTACCGGGCGGAGTTTGATAATGGGTTGACGGAGCATGAGTTTGATCATGTGTTTTTTGGGGAGTATGATGGTCCCGTGGTGCCGGATGCTGATGAGGTGGAGGCTGTGCGGTATTTGTCTCTTGATGTTATTCGTCGATTGTTGGTGGAGGAGCCGGATAGTTTTACGCATTGGTTTCATTTGGCGTTTCCGAAGATGGTGGAGTTTATTAAGGAAAGATAGAGAGTTTGCCGCGCAGGAAAGGGCGGTTTTTTTCTTCTTTTTTTGAGGGGAGCATTTTTTATAGGGAGTTTTTGTTTTTGTTGAGAGACCGTTTTTGGAATGCGGGCTGGAAGTTTGCCGCGCAGCAAAGGGCGGATTTTCTTTTTTTTTTGGATGGACGTGTTTTTTGAGAGGATGGTTTTTGAATGGGGCTGGAAGTTTGCCGCGCAGCAAAGGGCGGTTTTTTTTATTTTTTGGAAGAAAGTATTTTTTATAGGGAGCCTTTGTTTTTGTTGAGAGAGGTTTTTTTGAAGGAGGGCTGGGAGTTTACCGCGTAGCAAAGGGTGGATTTTTCTTCTTTTTTTTGTAGTTCTCTGGTTTTCCGCCTGGTTTAGGGGCGGATTTTCTTTTTTGGGATCATTCTTTTCTAAAGCGTTCTGCGGCTTGTTTTATGTAGATGAGCAGATCATAGGTGGAGGCGTCTTTCATGAACTGGTAGTTGGGAGGATGGAGGAGCATGAACTTTTGGAGGCTATCTCCCTGGAGGCCGGAATATTTTGTGACCAGTTCCGGAGTGAAGAATTGGGTGACGTATTTTTGTTGTTCGAATTCCTGTAAGCGCCGTTTGAAGGTGAGTTGGCGTTTGTTGTTCTTAAAAGATAGTGCTTTGTATAATTGAAAGATATTGATGCCGATGCCGGTGGGCATGATCACTATTACTTCTTGTATTTTGGGCCTGCGGAAATTGAAATTCTTTTTGAAATCTTCCCTTAGGGCTATTGAATCTTCTCTGTACGTTTTTCTTATTATCTCTACTCCTGCCAATTGAATGATCTCTCCGCGCATGTATAGTATGCCTGGCAAAGAAATGGCACGGAAGGAAATGGGGAGATGGCCTGCTGCTTTGAAGAGCAGGGTATCCATGGGATTGGCGGAAATGGAAAAGTAGCCGTCTCCGTTAGATACGGAATATACTTTTGTGTGAATGTTCTGGATGAAAACGCCTGGTAGCGGCAAAGAGTCTTTGCCCATGATGTTTCCCTGCACTGTTTGTGCGTCGGCGGAAAGCCGGCATCCGTATAGGAATAATATTATCAGGCTGATCTTGTACATAGGGTGTGTGTACAAGATATTTAGTCTAGTTCTAAAGGAAAGTTAATATTTATCCTTCTCTGCTTTGAGGGCACGGATCATTTCAGAATAACCCATGTTTTTGAGCATGGCATTGATGGTTTGGGCAATTCGTTTGGCGCGGGTCTCTTCTGTTTTTGCGCTGTCTATCCATTTTGAGAAATAACGCTGGTGACTGGGGGCAAGGGTTTTGAAGAAAGCCATGGCTTTGGGCTCGTCTTCTATACAGGCCATGAAGTCTGTGTTCATGATATAACCGGCGGCGTCTTCTTCGAGCTGCACTTTTACTGAGGCGCCCTGGCGTTTGCCAATGCCTTTGCGCATGGTGGCGTTTATGGCCATGATAAAATCTCCTTCGCCCATGGGCACAAGTGCCACCTGTTCAATGGGATAGCTGTCAAGGAAACCTTTTACGCGGTAAGATTTCTTTGTATCGGGTTTGATCTTGTTGGCGATAGCATATGGGACTTCGATGATGGTCCAGCCGGTTTTTTCACCCATTTCTCCTAATTTTTTCAGTACGGCGGTGAACTTGATCATATTTTCCAGGATTTGGCCGGGGCTAAATTAAAACAATTTTAGCGACGGTAATAGGTGGTAGTGTCCTGGCGGTAGGCGTAATTGATCTTACCCTTTTTCTTATCGAACACCCTGTATTCCACGTAGCTATCTCCCCTTTTGGTATAAATGAGCTGGCCGGCGAGGTCTATGCTATAGTCTGAGCGGTTCACCTGGGCCACGTAAATGGGTTTATGGGCGAAGTCTACCACCAGGGAATCCAGGTAGAGGTAGGAGACGGTTAGTTCCGTAAAGCCGAGTTCGCGCATGCCTTGCATGGCTTTTTGGGTGTAATCGCTGTGGCGTTCAAATGATTGCATGTCCTGGGGGAAGAAACCTTTTTCTTTCCGGTAGCGTTTGATGGCATTTGAGAACTCTATGCTGGGCTGGACTTTATGGCGCTTCTTCTTTCTGTTGATGGGTGGTACGGTGAAGTTGGTACCTTCTATTGTAGCACAGGCGCTAAAAAGCATAATGGCGGCAAGGAGTAAGGGGATCTTTTGCATGGTTAAATGGGGGATTATTATTTATGGGATAAAGATAAGAGATGATCTGTTAAGAAACTTTTAAAGCGTGGGTTGTTATTTTTTGGTTAACAGGTTCGTTTTTCATGCGTTTACCAGCTAAAAACCGCCGTTCGCAAAGTAGTGTGTGGGTATGTGGAACGGGTGCCTATCTTTGCATCGGTTTTTCATAGGATATGGTTAAAAATACTTGAGGGCGCTTTTCTAAGCGCTCTTTTTTATGCCCTTACTTCACTGATTTCTTCCTTCCCACGTACGTGTTATAAGCGTATTATTTCCTTGTAAATTTCTAGTTAACAGTAGCAATATTCACGCGTTTACCAGCTAAAAACAGCCGTTTACAAATTCGATGGTGCCAGTGTGGTTTGCGTGCCTATCTTTGTATCAGGTTTTTCATAGGATATGGTTAAAAATACTTGAGGGCGCTTTTCTAAGCGCTCTTTTTTTTATGCCTTCTACTTTCCTTCTCTACTTGTAAATTTCTAGTTAACAACATCAATACCTATACGTTCACGGGATAAAATGCATCGTTCGCAAAAACGTTTTAGCAGAAGTGGTTTGTGTGCCTATCTTTGCATTAGGTTTTTCATAGGATATGGTTAAAAATACTTGAGGGCGCTTTTCTAAGCGCTCTTTTTTTATGTCTTCTACTTTCCTTCTCTGGCTTGTAAATTTCTAGTTAACAACATCAATACTTATACGTTCACGGGATAAAATGCATCGTTGGCAAAAACGTTTTAGCAGAAGTGGTTTGCGTGCCTATCTTTGCAATAGGTTTTTCATAGGATATGGTTAAAAATACTTGAGGGCGCTTTTCTAAGCGCTCTTTTTTTATGCCTTCCAGTTTCCTTCTCTGCTTGTAAATTTCTAGTTAACAACATCAATACTTATACGTTCACGGGATAAATCGCATCGTTGGCAAAAACGATTAGGGAGGTGTAGTATGCGGGTATATCTTTGCATTAGGTTTTTCATAGGATATGGTTAAAAATACTTGAGGGCGCTTTTCTAAGCGCTCTTTTTTTATGCCTTCTACTTTCCTTCTCTGCTTGTAAATTTCTAGTTAACAACATCAATACTTATACGTTCACGGGATAAATCGCATCGTTGGCAAAAACGATTAGGGAGGTGTAGTATGCGGGTATATCTTTGCATTAGGTTTTTCATAGGATATGGTTAAAAATACTTGAGGGCGCTTTTCTAAGCGCCCTTTTCTTTTGATAGATCTCCCCCTTCTACTTTTATATTTCTACATTGATCTCCAGTCATTTCAAGGAACTTCTTTGCAGGCGTCAGCAACCTGGCCGCAGTGAAGAGGATGTCTTTCGAATTAATACATCTTACTACTGCATCTGCTGTGGTGCCCTGCACACTTAAACCATTGATTGCCGCATCTTCCACATTATCAAGTATTATCGCCGGCCGGGCTTCTGGTTGCTCATATTCAAAACGTACATTCTGCAGGGTGAGGCCTTTTACGTTGCGGGCATACAAACCATAAGCGGGTGGGCCTCCTGGTAACTGGTCCCAAACGCCGAAGTATTCTGCGGCTATTTCCGGGACTACCTTCTTTGCCTGTTCCGCGGTGCCGCCGCCGGCATATTTTACATGTACGTCTGTGAAAGAGATGTTTTCCAGGTAGTGATTGCCCATGGCATTCAAGGTGATACAGGAATTCTTCTCCCCTTCCTTGAAGTTCAGCTCGAAATGGATATCTGGATGGGGAACGGGTTGGGCTACTACGGTGGCGCGTATGTTGTTGAAAGTCACGTTTCTAATGAAAGCGCCTTCCCCTCCGCTGAATCCTATTCCTATGGGGCCGGTTACATTGCGCATGGTGATATTGGAGAAGCTGAGGTTTTCGATCCCTGCTTTTCCGGCGCTTATCTTAATGGCACAGCCGTAGGTTTCATAGATCAGGCAGTTGGTGATGGTAATATTCTGGCTCTGGCCACCGCCGAAACGGAAAATAGCCCAGCGGGTGCTGAAACTGCAATTGGTGATGGTCACGAATTTATTGCTGCCGAATAACGCACAGGCATCATCCTGGCATAGTACATCACAGTTGATCATGTGTACGTACTCGCAGCTGTTAAAATGGAAACCGTCGTTGTTCTTATTTACGCGGTTGTAAATGTAGATGCCGTCGATGTGAACGTGTTTGCATTGGAGGAGGCGGACGCAATGATAAGCGCTGGCGAGTAGTTTTGTGTCTCTGAGCGTGAGATCTGTACATTGATAAAATACGGCGAGGTGGGGGCGGTCGAAATTTCCGCCGATGCCTTTCTGGCCAGGGCCGGTGTTGTCTCCTTTGCCGTTGTAGAAAGCCAGGCCGTTCCCGTCAATGCTGCCTTTCCCTTCAATAGAGACGTTCTCTGCGTTTACGGCATAGAGGAACACAATGTTGCCATTGCTTTCCGGGATGCCCTTGCCTGCGGTGTAGTCTTCGCGTTTAGGGCTTCCCAGCAGTTTTCCGCCGGCTGTTACGTGCAGGGTGACGTTGGATTTTAATTCCAGCGTGGAGCAGAGGAAAATACCTGCAGGGATGATGACTGTGCCGCCGTTTTGCTGGTGGCAGGTGTCGATGGCTTTCTGGATGGCTTTGGTGTTCAGGGTTTTACCGTCACCAATGGCGCCATAGTCTTTGATGTTGAAGGTGTCTGATGCTGCTTTGCCGGCAGCAGCTGAGGCTGGGGAAGTATTCAATATACCTGTGCCGATGGCAGCGGTAGTGAATACGCCCAGCCATTTGCGGCGGGAGATATCTTTCATAATGTGGAATTGTGATTACAATTACGTTAAAAGATGGGTGATAAGCCGATAGTATTTTGGCTTTTGTTTGTATGATAGTGTTTTTGGGAGTTTGCCGCGCAGCAAAGGGCGGTGTTTTTTTATTTTAAGGGGATGGGGGTGTTTTTTAAATGTTTGAGGTGGAAGGTATGTTTTGGATAGTTTGTATGATGATGTTTCCTTATTTTGGTTATTGTTTGTGTGATTGGGGAACTTGTATTTTTGGGTTTTGTTTGTATGATAATGTAACTTTCTTCTATGGCTATTCCACGCAGGTATTTTCTCCGGAACATGGGACTCATGGCGTCCGGCTTTCTGCTCAGTAAGTTGCCGGCTTCCGGTGGCGGGTTTCAATCTGCGCCGCATAATATCCCTGTTGATAAACGGCTCGATCCCCGTTGGGTGAAGGGTTTATTTGAACGGGGGAAGGCTACCACTTATCTTAAAAGTAGAGAGGAGTTGAAATACATTGGGATGCCGGTGGGTGGGATTGCTTGCGGTACTTTATATCTTGGGGGAGATGGAAGGCTTTGGTTATGGGACATCTTCAATGAGAACCAGGAAGGGATTGATCCGCGGGAAATACCATGGCCTGATGCTTTGCATGAAGGAGCGAAAGTACGTTCCCGGGATGGGGCGAATTATATTGCGCCTACCGTTGCTGCTGATAAACGTGTGCTGGACCAGGGTTTTTCTGTAGAAGTATTGGTGAACGGTCAAACCCTTGTGAAAGAATTACGGGCGGAGGATTGGAAGGAAGTTTCATTTGAAGCTACTTATCCTGTGGCTACGGTTACTTATACTGATCCTTCTTTTCCGGTGGCGGTTACCATGAAAGCTTATTCTCCTTTTATTCCGCTGGATGCGGATAATTCAGGGTTGCCGGCTACTATCTTTTCTTTTTCTTTTCAGAATTTGGGGAGTGTTAGTGTAGAAGTGAAGATATTGGGGTGGTTGGAGAATGGGGTGCGAAAGTTTACAGGAACTGAAGATCTGCGGAGGAATGAAGTAGTGCAGAAGGGGGATTTAGTGGATCGTGGGCCTGGCGCTCTTTTTTTGCGGCGCACAGGTCTTGGGCCTGATTATTTGAGTGATGATAAAACATTGTGGGATACTGATCTTACTGCTATCCTTCTTTCTTCTACTGCTGCTGTGCCCGTTTTCCCTGAAAGAGATGCGGGTACCATGTGTTTTGCTGTACTGGACGCTGCCGCTGTAGCATTCACTGATTATAAAAACAATACTTCTTCTGAACCTGCTACTGGTAATCATCTTACGGGCGCACTGTCTGTTGATCGACATATAGCCGGTGGGGCTTCTGCAGATGTTTCCTTTGTTATTTCCTGGCATTTCCCTACCACCGGTACATTAAAAAAACTGGTGTCGGACGCAAATTCAGGTAATTACTATGCTGCCAAATTCCAAAGCGCGCAGGCTGTTACGGAATACATCGCTAAACATTTTAATCACCTCTCCGCTACTACGCTGGCCTGGCATCGTACATGGTATGATAGTACATTGCCCTGGTGGTTCATGGAAAGGACTTTCGTGAATATTTCCTGTCTGGCCACTACCACTGCGCATCGTTTTTCTTCCGGACGGTTTTGGGCATGGGAAGGTGTAGGAGCTTGTGAAGGGACGTGTACACATGTTTGGCAATATGCGCAGGCCATGGCAAGGATCTTCCCCTCCATTGAAAGAGATCTGCGGGAGAGAGTAGACCTTTATGTTGGGTTCGTGCCGGAAAGCGGGATGATCTGGTTCCGTGGCGAGAATGCGAAACATCCTGCTATTGACGGACAGGCAGGGACGGTGTTGCGTATCTATCGGGAACATACCATGTCTGCCAATGATAGTTTTCTTCGCCGTAACTGGGAGAAAATACGGCTGGCGATCACGTTCATCCTTAAACAGGATAAAAATGGTGACGGCATGGAAGATACTCCGCTGGAGAATACGCTGGATGCTGTATGGGATGGAGAGATCGCGTGGATCGTTGGATTGTGTATCGCTGCTGTGCGTGCAGGACAAGTAATGGCGGAAGAAGTAGGAGATGATGCTTTTGCAGCGCTTTGTAAAACATACGTAACCTCCGGGCGTAAAAACATGGAGAAATATCTCTTTAACGGAGAGTATTTTGTTCACCGGCCGGATGCAGTACTCGGCAGAAAGAAATTAGGATCTTATAATACTTCTCACATCGATCAGGTATATGGACAAGCCTGGGCTCATCAGGTTGGGCTTGGACGGGTGTTCGATAAAACCAAAACAATATCCGCATTGAAGGCCCTCTGGAAATATAATTTCACACCGGATGTAGGACCTTATATCAAAACACATAAAGGTGGTCGGCCTTATGCGCTCGCAGGTGAAGCAGGCATGATCATGAATACGAATCCCCGCAATGAGGCCAAGCCATATGGAGAAAGTACTACCTGGCAGTTAGGGTATTTTCATGAATGCATGAGTGGCTTCGAACACCAGGTGGCGGCGCATATGATGGCTGAAGGGCTTACTCAGGAAGCGATGATTTTAACGCGTGCTGTGCATGACAGATACCATGCAGCTAAGCGGAATCCTTTCAACGAGATTGAATGCAGTGATCACTATGCCAGGGCTATGGCGAGTTACGGGACTTTCATTACGACTTGTGGTTTTGTGTATAATGGGCCGGCTGGGTTTATCTCTTTTGCGCCGCGCATTGGGGCTGCGGATTTTAAAGCACCGTTTACGGCTGCTGAGGGTTGGGGGAGTTATTCGCAGCAACGTTCTGCTTCTCTGTTGACTGCGGAGATCGTTGTTGTTTATGGGCATGTGGACCTTCAGCGGATCCGGTTGACGGCTGGGTTTGCTCCTAAGAGAGTGGCTGTGACGTTGGATGGGAAGATTGTTGGGGCTGAATTTAAGCAGTTGGGAGATGGAGAGGTGGAGGTTATTTTAGCAGATACTTTTAGGGTTGAGGGCTCGTTGGGGGTGAGGGTGAGTTGATAGAATGATCTTACGAGCGGGAAAAAGTGATAAGGGGTTCGTAAATTCCGCGATCTGCTTTTCGCAAAGCGCCGAGATATAAGTTGCGAAACCCATCACGTTGGATGAGGTCGCGCCCACCCCATGTGAATACTTCGCGACCAAATAACTTCTCTATTATTACATCAGCGATGAGCCGGGAATGCCGCCCATTCCCATTCGCAAAACAATGGATGCTGACAATACGATGCTTAAAACGAATGGCGATCTCATCAGGACTATAAACCTTGTTATCAACCCAGTATCTGCAGTCGTCCAGCAGAACACGAAGCGCGATACTGATCTGAAGTTTATCTACTCCGATATTTTTATTTGAGTTTCTAAATGATCCAGCCCATTTCCAAACACCACCTAGCATTTTTACATGAAGCAGTCGCACGAATTGTTCAGATAGAATTTCATTGACATTGAATTTCTTCCGACGCTCAATCGTCCAACGGATCGCATTCTCTATATTGCGTTGTTCTACTTCATCCAATTCTCCTCTTGTTGTGATGGTGGGAATCAGTAAACCTTCTTTCTCTTCTTCATCAAGCGGTGTTTGCCCCTCGTTGTACTCAATATTTAATCCCATAAGGTTTTTGGCATTTCGCGTTTGAGTTCTGCTGTCATATCTTCAATAGCCTGGCCGATCCGCTTTTGTGAATTTTCCTGATCTTCCAGTTTCATGGTTGTGGAAGTGCGAGTGACAATCTTCACGGCCATTTCACGGGCTTTGCGCTCAAGCATGTTTTCTAAAGATCCATCTTTTGGAATGAAGGTGTAAACAAGTTCCATATCCAAAGCTTTCGCGGCATCCCGCAATGTTTTAAGTGTTATGGCGCCTTCTTTTTCACGGATTTCAATTTTACGAAGGCTTTGCGGAGTGATAGACATGCGGGCGCCTAATTGCCGAAGGGACATATTTAGCGTTTTTCGAATCAGGTTGATCCAGCCATCTTGAGGTAGTACGAATTGCTGTAAGGCCCCTTCTGTGCCTATTTTGTCATCTAATTGCCTGATAATCAGTAGGCTGTTTTGTGCTTTCATCATGTATGCTTAAAAATTACTGCTCAAATTTAAGCTTTTAGGATTAAATAATGGTAATAATTTTAAGCTTATAGGGTTGTAATTTTATCTTTCATTTAAGCTTATAGGCTTAAACACAGTTTGCGATCAAAGCCCTAATCCTTTAACCAATTTAATAAAGTAGTCTCTGACAATATTTTGCTTTCCTACCGGGAATGTTTTTATAAATGGATTTTTTGAAGCATAGGCTGTATCCATCATTACTGCCATGGAAAACAGATCAACGAACACTTCTATTAAGTCTCCTTTCCATTTAGGATTAAACCTGGTGTTGAATTCTATAAAAGAATCGGGGACGCCGCCTGGATCACCTGTGAGAGCAAACGTAAATAAATGCCCTACCTCATGAAGGAAAATATATTCAGGATCTAAGTCGGCCTCCCTTGGCCTGTATGAGACGATACTATTAAGATGAGGATAATAGCCTGCATTTGCATCTGCATGTTGATAAGGGATATGATAAATCCGGAGAGGTCTGTTATTGGGGGTCTTTAAAAAATATTCCGGTATCCCAAATTGTTCGAGTATGTTAATCAGTTTTATTACTGCTATCTTTTTTAATAATGGATTTTCGGAGGGCTGAAATCCTTTAACGTAATTTAAGAGGCTGACTAATACATTTATTTGTTTTCTGAGATCTTTCTCTGAAACATAGTGATACAAGAAATGACCGACTAAACAGCCCAATGCATATTTGGGCCCTATCAGGCAGTAGCTGCCTAAGTATGGGAATTTTTCTCTTTCAGAGAGATAAGTGGAAATTGAACCTTTGAATTCTTCGTTTGATCTTTGTTCTTCTGCCCGTTTGATTAGATATGTAATCAATTCAACTTTGGATGCAATGGTTGGATCTGAAAGCTTTGATATGATATCATATGCCATTTTGGAAATAATGTTTCAGTTCTTGCAAACATAAAGTAATTTCCTTCGTTGCAGAAAAAATGCATAAACAATTGATAATCATTTAGTATTTCTGTTAATTCACTTCATTGTGTTCATTATTGTTAATTGTTCACTGACAGTGAACGGGATGTTTTAATGAACATTAACTTGTTCATTTGCTAATTGTTCACTATTTTTGAGTGTTCACTGTCAGTGAACAATGGTTAAATATGAACAATAACGAGACATATATCCTGGAAAAAGCCCTCGCTCGTTTGGGTGAGTTAACTGGTATACAAGTAACAGACATTAGAAATGTTCCCAATGGGAGCATAGATTTTAAAATTAAATTAGAAAGGAAAAACCACTGGCATCTTGAACTTTCTGTTGAAACAAGAACAGAATTTAAACCCTACCATCTTCCAAGGATGATGGAAATGGCCAGGCAAAATACTCCCTTTATGCTTGTTGCGGAACGGATCTATCCTGCACAAAAGCAAGCCTTAAAGGAAAATGGAATTAACTATCTCGATACAGCAGGCAATATCTTTCTCAGTCATGATCAGATCTATCTCTTTGTGGAAGGGAACAAACCTGTGGATGAAATAAAGCCTGTTACCAACAGGGCCTTTACTAAAGGGGGACTAAAAACGGCATTCCATTTTTTATTGGATGAGCAATTCCTTAATATGCCTTACCGTACACTTGCCCAAACAACCGGTGTATCCCTTGGTAGCATTAATTATATCATGGAGGGCTTAGACCAGGCGGGGTTCATTCTTCCCGTTGACAATCAAACAAAAAAATTACAACAAAAGAAGCTATTGCTTGAACGTTGGATCACAGCGTATCATGAAACACTTAAACCCAGTCTGTTTATGGGTAGTTTTCTTTTTAAAGGAAGGGACTTATCTGAACCAGGTGAAAAAGAAAATGTATGGGGAGGAGAACCCGCAGCTGAAATGCTCATTAATCATCTATTCCCCCAAATTTATACTGTATATACGCTAAAGGATAAGCTGGGACTAATGAAGAGCTGGAAACTTATTCCAAAAAATGAAGGAGACCTTAAAGTGTATCAGAAATTCTGGACTGCTCCGGAATGGGATGCTAAACAACTGGCTCCTCCTTTGCTGATCTACGCCGATCTGTTAGAGACAAATGATCCCAGGTGTATAGAAGCAGCTGGTATCATTTATAACCAATTTTTGAAAAATGAATTTGAATAATATAAGGGAAGGAGGAGTAAAGGATGTTCTTGGTGTATTAGAACGGGCATTTAAAGCGCTTGACATTGACTATTATTTAATCGGCGCAATTGCCCGGGATATATGGTATTCAGCCAGCGATGTACAGCTGAGAACAACAAAAGATATTGATTTTGCGATACTGGTGGGAAGTAACGAACAGTACCAGCAGGTAAAACAATACCTGATCAATGAGGAAGGCTTTAGTGATAGCAAAGAAAATGCTTTCGTTGTAATATCACCGGGTAAAGTGGAAGTGGATATTTTGCCTTTCGGAGAAATTGCGATGGATGATGGGGTGCGAATAGAAGGAATGGGATTAACGCATATTGGCATTGATGGTTTTTGGGAGGTTCATCAGGCAGGGACGGAAGAGGTAGCACTTTCCACTGGTCATCACTTTAAAGTAGCTACCCTCGCATCTATCGTGTTGTTGAAATTAATTGCTTTCGATGACCGGCCGGAAAGGCGTTCAAAGGATCCCAGGGATATTGCGAATATCATCAGGCATTACTTTGAGCTGCAATCTGAGCTGATATATGACAGGCATGCTGATCTGTTTACACGCATTGATGATATACCATTGGAGGAAATTGCTGCCATTGTTATTGGGAGGGAGATCAAGACTATCATCGTAGGCAATGAGACGCTTTACAACAGGATTCTGGCTATAGTAGCGGGGCATGTTGAGCAGGCGGAAAAGAGTGCGTTTGTTAGAAATATGGTGGGTGAAAGCGGAGAGGATGTGGTGACGGTTGTTAAATGGTTAAATGGGATTGCAGAGGGTGTTTTATAATGCTTTTGGTTGGATGGTCTGTCGTTAAATTTTACTAGGAAGTTAGCATGTGGTATATACATAAAAAACAAATTCCATGTACATAAAAAATATTGTAATACAAAACATAGGCCCAATAGGAAAGATAAATTATGATTTCTCTTTCAACGAACAAGGAGCCCCGAAACCTGTAATAATTGTTGGAAAGAATGGTTCTGGGAAAAGCATCTTTATTTCTCATATCGTAAATACAATGCTTGGGTCTAAAAATGGAATTTATGAGGGGGAAGAAGTAAATGCAGGAAAAGTATATAAATTTCGTAGCCCTCAGTATGTTTCAACAGGGAAGTCCTTTTCCTATTCTAAAGTTACACTTTCTAATAATTTGCAAATGACGGAATGGGTCCTTCTTAACAAGAGGCCTGAAATTGAAAATGTGCTTATCGAAGAGGCTCTTGATGATAGCTGGAGAAATATTGATGAAAATGAAAATACCCATTTGCAAGGAAGTTTTGTGGACAATCGAGCCATGACAGAGCAATTTTTATCAAAAAATGCTCTATTATACTTTCCTGCAAATAGATTCGAAGAACCAGCATGGCTGAATATTGGCGATATAGTATCACATACCACCACATTTACTGAACGAACAAATATTAATGGGAAATCAGATCGTAGAATGATCTGCCATTCACCACTGAGAATAAATAAGAGCTGGCTTTTAGATATTGCATTGGATATGGAAATTTATGAAAGACAAATAATTACAGAGATGACATCTCCAAAGAATGGGGAAAAAATTACTTTTCCTGTGCCTATATTTGGAGGTTATGCAGGTCGTGCAACTACATTATTAGAGATGGCAAATTTGATCCTAAAGACCTCTTTTTCCGACGAAGTGAGATTTGGGATCGGGCATAGGGTCAATCGAAATCTTTCAGTAATGAAAGGGGATAAAGTACTTATTCCTAATGCATCACAGTTGTCATCGGGAGAAACGACAGTATTGAACTTATTTGTATCTATACTTAGAGATTTCGATCTAACTGGTGCTGAATTTAATTCGACATCGGAAATAACTGGAATTGTTGTAATCGATGAGATTGACTTACATCTTCACACACATCATCAATATGAGGTTCTGCCAAAGTTGATCAGTTTGTTTCCTAAGGTCCAATTTATTATCACCACGCATTCACCATTATTTATTTTGGGGTTGGAGAAAATATTGAGCAAAGATAATTTTGAAATTATTTCCTGCCCCGATGGTGCTGCTATCTCTTCGGAGAAATTTTCTGAATTTGGGGAGGCATATAAAGCATTTTTTGAAACAGAGAAGTTTCAAGAGGACCTTAATAATAGGCTTGCAAGAATAAATAAACCTACACTATTTGTGGAAGGAGAGCATGATCTAATATATTTGAATAAAGCAGCTACCCTTTTGAATAAGCAAAATATATTAGATCGTTTTTCTATAGAACAAGTTGGTGGGGAATCTAACCTGGACAAGATCTGGAATATATTTGATAACCATGTTAACAGCTTAGGTACTAACCAAAAGATCGTTTTGCTATATGATTGTGATGTAATAAGGGTTAACGATGCTCAAAGGAATAAATTGTTCAGACGAAGAGTTCCATTTATTGCTCAGAACCCTATTGAAAAAGGTGTAGAGAATCTTTTCGATACTAGGACTATTACAAAACTTGAGAGTGCAAATCCAGCTTTTATTGATTTTAAGGGAGAAACTACCCTTAAAGTAAGAGGAGTAACTGAGGTAATTCCAGAGAAGAAATCAATAAATAAAAATGAGAAAACAAATGTTGCTAAATGGCTAGACCAATATGGTGATGCGGAGGACTTTAAATTTTTTGATCCGATCTTTAAAATCCTGGAGGATATTGATAATGTGAATGTTTAACTCTTGATGATTTCTGGCCAATGAATAAAAGGGAAAGATTGAGAGGGGCAATCAATCTTAAGTTTAGTTCAAAAATGATGAATATCTCTCACGAAAGTCCCATTTGGTTTTTTCGTGAGGTTAAATATTTATATTGTAATAAGTCCATTTTTCTGCAATAACGATAGCAAATCCTGGCTTTCCTCTTCAATCCATTTATTCCTGGCAATCAATTGTGTAATCAATGACAGCTCAGATGCAGTAAATACATCTGCATCAAGGCCTGATAAGGGCAATTCCGGGAGCCAAAGGCTATTGTGGTCTTGTGAACTAATGGGTATCGCATCTCCTACATCAGGGGGTAACAGTATGGAAATTGATTTTCCCTTACTGGAGAATATCTGTTTTATTCTACAATAAATCCGCAGCCCTGCCAAATCCCAGTCACAACAATAGACAATAGATAAAGTCAGTTTATCTGCACCGATCTGTTCCAGGATGGTGGTGTTGTTTCCGCCAACATACCATAATTCCAGTTGATGCTCACGGGCAATCCAGGGGCGTTTGAGGTTTGCCAGGTTTTCACAAAGTACGATGATCCGGGGATTGGGGTGATCCACTACAAAACGCCACTGGTTGTTTTTAGGGTCTTGGTCTGGGAAACCCTGTACTTCCAATAATTGATATATGATTTTACAGATGCCGGGATGTTTTTCAAGGAATTTGGATCCTTTTTCTCTGAAAACCAGGCTGGAGAAGTGGCGAATGGTGCTTAGTCTTTCTCTTAATTCTTCCTTGTTGTCTGCAATAAATATAAAGGCATCCAGATCAAATTCATCAAACTGTTGCCTGGCGCTGAGATCGAGGTGATGTTGTGTTAAGAACTGATAGTATCTCAAATAGCTGTTGTGGAGATGCTGTTCATAATAAGCACGGTATCCTGGCTTTGCCACCAGCGTTCTGGTAATGCCTGGCTTAAGGGCTATTAATCTTTTATCCTCCTTAAGGTTTTTTACAAATGGGTGTTCCAGTATACGGGCATTTGTTGACTCGTTCTCGTATAACTCATGTAATGCCTTTAAATGTGGCCATTTCAGATTCCTATGTTTCATGACTAAGCTTCACTATTTATTGCGAAAAGATTTTCTTTATCGACTTCGCAGAATATACCCACGGGCGTATTATTAATCTCTTCATCGGATTTTGTGTTCTTATGTAACATATACATGTATTGCTCGCCATCTTTGAACTTGCCCAATGGATTAATGGATAGAGAAATAATCTGGTAATCGTGGACTTTGGCGATATTATATAACATATCATAATTACTTCCCAATCCTTCTGCTTCATCTATTGGCATAAAACGTATTCCGCGTCGTGTTTTCCTAGCGTCCGCGGATCCAATCACCGCTAACCGGGCGATGCATAATAACGCTATACCTGCGTAACTCTGTCCGTTACTACCTTTGTTTGACTGGCCGGTACTGGACTTCATGGAGAAAGTTAATTCCAGGTAGGTATTGGGATCCAGTAGCTTTTCTATTTTAGGGCGAGCAATATTGCCTGTTGTGCAAGACTGAAAGGCGGAGAGGATTTTTTCTTCCAGACTTACGCCTTCGGCTACCTCGTCATTAATACCGTAGTTTGGGTCACTGTCCAACCGGCGCTGAAATATCTCTATCCAGTTTTTGGGATATTCTCTGGAGAATTCCAGGGTTAAACGAACTCTATGCCCTCCTGTGATTACTTTGTCTTCTTGATTCAGGAATTGATCAATTTGCTTTGCAATGGTGATACGGGTACTGACTTCATCGTTTACATTATCCAGTAGGTCTTTTATTTTTTGCAGCTTTCGCTTGTTCAATTCTTTATTTTTATCATTGATCTTTTCCAGATAAGTACTAATTAACGTTATCATATTATCCGATGTGGCATTCACTTCCCGGAAGGCTCCTGGTAGTAAAGCAGCCCCTAATTCAGTGGTATCAAAATAACCTTTTAACTTGTAGGCATCATTCGGCACAAATTCGTCTGCAATTTCATCGTATGATTCTTCAAATATTTTTCGCTCTGATTCGTACTTTATCATTTTGTCATTTCTTCCATCTGCCTGGCTGTTTTCAAAATCCTTCGTGTCTGGTTGTTTGTGATAGGCTTCTTCGTACATCTTCCAAGCGACTTCTTTTTGTTCTTTGGATAGCTGGTAATCTTCCCAGGTCCTTTGTAGCTGGAATGTGTTAAGGTTTTGTCTGTAATAGTCAACTTGTTCTCTGATAAAACGGCCCTTATGATCTGCCCGATCGTATTGCTCATTCTGGTATTTTAGTTCCGGGGATGTATCTTCTATTATTTCAAGTGACCGCTTAATTACTTCGTGTATTTCAAGTAGTTTTTCTGTCCATTTATTTCCTCCAATGATGCCGTTTATTTTTCTTTCTTCCTCCTCTAGATCATTATTGAGTATTTTTATATCATGGAATGCGTCATTGGCGGCTTCATATGCTTCTTCTGCTGCCTCATAAGCATCTGTTATTTCCTCTTTCTTTTCACAAATATTGACAATGGAAGTAAGATCATCTTCACTCAATCTGATCAGGTCGTTTTCAACGAAGTTCATTACGTCTTCTTTGTGTTCCAGGGCCTGTAGATATATATCAAAATCTCTTTCACTTATAATGATGTTTTTTAAATTATTGATGATTTCGATCTTTTCCTTGAGTTTAGCGATGTCCTGTTTGAGTTGGGAGGTTTCAGTATTGGCGAAATTTTGAAGTTGGTCTAAATTCTCCGTTGTAAATATCTGGTTTTTCACAAAGGGGATATACTCCCGCAGGCCCTTGATATGTAACCAGACACCGTTATTATCATCATCTGGCTCAACGAAGCTAGGGTCTTTTAAAAGGGCTTCTGGCATGGGAATGTACCGGGTTATGCTTTTCTTTAAAATGGAAGGTTTCTTCGTCGTCAGCTCTTTGAAGTGCATAATAAGGCTTTCTTCTTCCATCGTGAAAGGGCGTTTTTGTGCCAATGCCCAACTGCTTAGTGATCCTGGTTCATTCAGGTCCCAAAATTTCAATAGGCCTTCTTTTTCTTGTATTTTTTCAAGATACCTAGCTCTTTCAGTATCTAGGAAGTCAACAAGGGCTGTTTTACTCCCCTTATCGGGAATACTCATGAAGTAATCTGAAGTGTTTGATCTTATTAGCATGGCGTCTAAGTGCATCATGCTTTTCTTCATTTCATGAAGCTTCTTGTCTTTATGGTATCTATTCGATAGCTGGCTTAATTCTCCGTACTTTTCTAGCAAGGTTTGTCCTCTTTGCAGTTTCTCATAGTTTCCAAGAATACTCTTGAGAAGGTTCTGAGCACTAGTAACCCTGGCCTGTTTTGTTTTAAACTCAGTTTCCATTCCCGCCAATTTTGCCTTGATCAATTGTTGAATAACGTCCAACGATTGCTTATGCATATAAGCCTCTCGATGTTGTGATTTGGCGTCTCGCAATAACTGTATTTCCCGCTCATAGGTATATTGTGCCCTGTTGACCAGCCATTCATATTTCAAACTGGCGGCTTCTCTTTCCTTTGTTAATAAGTGGGATAGCTTCTTTTGTTTGTGGGAAACGAGATCTATTTCTTTTTTATTACGGATGTGTTCAGAAAAGGAGTTTTCCATTTCCGCAACTGTCTGCTGATACTTCGCATAAATGTGTTTAGCTGCTTCATCGCCATATAAGAAGTCTTTAAGGGCACTTCCTTTCTGTGTCTCGAGTGATTTTCCACGAGAGAAGGACTGTATGATCTTGGCATAATCTTTTAATACTCTATCGCTTAGGGAGAGGTCTAATGCGAGGAGGTTATTTCGATAAAGGAATTTGTGGTAACCCTTTTTTTGAGGCCATACTCTGCAGGCCAGTTCCTGCATTTCCAGGTTGTTAATTAATTCATGTAGTGGAGGTACTTTTCCGTCTGAAAGGAAATCCTTAAATGATAGTGGTTCATTTAAAGGTATCAAGTCATTTTCATCATATCCTTTCTGTATTGCAAACGCAACCGTTTTGGAGCTATTTGATTCAATATATGCGCCTATTACTACGTATTGGTTTGGGGCTATTAGTATATTGAGAAAGGCATAACCTATTTCCGTACCCCTTCCATCCGGTGTTCTCAATACCATTCCATCCGGGGTTCTTTTTCCACCCAAGGCTTCTGTAGCGGAAACAAATGCTTCAGAACCCACTAGGATTAATTGTAATAGATCGGCTATCATACTTTTTCCAGAACCACTTTCTCCTACAAAATCAGTTCTGAAATTGTGGAAATTATAGTCAAACTCCTGGTGTTGCCGTAAACCTAGAGTAGATAACCTGTAAATACATGGATATTGCTTCATTACGCTGAAATTTGCCTGATGATGTTATCGATGTCGTTGATATAGTCTGCATATATTTTATTCAATCGGTGGAATGAGGGGTGTAGATCAAAAGTATCCTCCTCCAAGGTTATCCAGCCGATCTTCGAAAATTGAATGAGCGCGTACCGTATAGTTTCGTCCACTTTTTCGTCATTCATTTGGGAGGCGTTTTCCTTCTTAGCCCTGGCAAATAAGCGGTACAGGTCTGACTTTAGTTCTTCATAATCCTTCCTGATCATATTCTGTAGCGCTTTTACGGAGGATAATTCGAGGTTCTTGTCAATATATATGATCTTATACAGCAGAAAACCGACGATGACAAATTCGTTCTTCATAAATTCGCGGTGCTCTGCATCAACGGATCCACGGTTACTTCCATTGAAATCAAGATGATAGTAACTATCCAGGCCTTCCCCACCGCTAGTTAACTCCAGCTCGAAGAAATCGAGATAATATGTAGCGAGGCTCTCCTGGTTTTCCTGGATAAAGTTATAGTAGGCCTGCTGTTTTGTTATTTGCTGAAAATGCATCCCGTCTTTCAGTTGAAAGTCCAGGGTGCCAAAAAGCTCCGGGGCATCCCGGTGATGGAGGAAATCATATTTCAGCGGTAATGTATTTTCATCTCCCATATGCTGATGTTATTTAGCGTGACAGTAATTTCATTGTTAATATAGATGGTGTAATGGTCGTCCAGAGCAGCTATCTTTAATAATCTGTTTGCCACTTTTGAGGCCAGTTCTATATCTTCTTTTTCCTCTTGTACCATTTGGAAGAAATAGTCGGCGAAGTCTATGCTGCCAGCATTCCGACAATCCAGGCATATTTTATCTACCCATTGTGTTATCTTGTCCTGCTGTGCTACTTTTCTGCCTAAGACCTCATAACTTTCCCTTTTTTCTTCGGGTGTTTGTTCATCGGTCTTTACTTTTCTTGCCATAGCGGGAAAAAGCTCTTCCCTTCTTTCTACCACAATGAAGTGCGATTTTTTAGGCGTAACCCTAAATGAGGGAATATTGTCCGGAAGGCAAATACGTTTTTTTGTACCTGATTCTACGGTGGAGTTTTTGAGGATAAAACGTAGGAAGCGCTCCACATCTGTATTAAAGCGCGGTTTGTTTAATGCCCCAAAGAATTGCCTTAAGCGAGGGTGGAGCCTATCCAGCCGTTTGTCTATCAAGTCCAGCCTGTACTT
Organism: Chitinophaga sp. SYP-B3965; assembly: GCF_009647655.1. GTDB lineage: Bacteria > Bacteroidota > Bacteroidia > Chitinophagales > Chitinophagaceae > Chitinophaga. The sequence goes on from NZ_WJFD01000002.1 coordinate 827,403, forward strand.
TACTCCGGGGAAAAATTCTCTTGCTTGTGTGAGAAGATCCACTAGCAGTAGATTAGAGCTGTCAACTTCCATTAGCCGGTTGTCTAATTCTGTATTGATCTCTTTCATGGCGGTAAAGGCCACGCGGAGTTCATTATTATACTTCCTGATGCCCTCTAATAGCGTATCGATCTTTTTTAAGGTCTCTAAAACGTTTCCTTCCTGGAGTTGGGCGGATTCCCGTATTTCAGCTACGGCGGTATCTATTTTTCGGTCCAGGTTGTCCACCTGACCATTCATTCTAGGTTCAAATGCGTTAAAATTTAGCTCCAGCCAATTGGTTAGTGTTTTTTCATCTTCACAGGCGAGCAGTTTTGCTTTCAATTCAGTACAGATAATTTCAATTTGGGTAGGGTTGAAATTTCCTTCTAAAGCCCTCTCTACTTCCTGGCAGAGATTTTTTGCAAAAACTTTCAGTGTGTAGACCTGCTCATCGTCGTCGTACCGGAGATAATACTCCTGTAAAGTGCCAATCACGCTATTTAAGCGGTCCTGTTGCATTTTGGGAGATTCTTGCGGTGCCGTTTCTGTAAATGCGGTAAGGATATCCTGTTCTCTGAATTGCCCTTTGGCATAGGTGCTGTCGTTAATTTTGGCGTATAGCCATAGAATTGCCCTGAATATTTCTCTATCCGGGAACAAGGCATTAATATTCGTGCTTTTCTGCACCTCTGCCAGAAAATTAAATGGGACAACATTCTCATTCATGAACAGGGAATATAAATAACTACATTACTATAATTGGGTTAAGAATAAGAGAAATCTAATATAAGAAAAAATGCCGAATAGTTTGTTAATGTGTTGATTTTCTGATTGCTTGATGTTAGTTAAGCGGCACCAAATTTAACATACATTGTATACTCAACGAATCTTCTTAGTTTTTGCTTGCTTCCTACTATTCTTACCACTTCAGGTATGTTTTCGAATTCATTTATGATATTTTGAATGGTTGATTCATCAGGCTTAAGCACATTATGTTTTGCAAGATAGTCGGAAATGAATCTCATGAGTACTTGGGTTTCCCCTTCGGAAAATCCCATCGTTGGGGAATATATATTTAGAACTGAATTTGATTTTGGCTCAATTCGCTGGGCACTATTATATCTTATGATTCTCATTTCATACTTCAGTTCTTCCAGTGCTTTTAGGATGAATGCATCAGAAGTAACTACTTTATTCTCCAGATGCGCGATCTTATACTGTCCAAAATTCTTCAGGAATGTTGTGTAATCGGGATCATTAGTCGCTTTTTCGTGTGTTGCGATCAATCGTTTTTTCAATGTTTCCTTGAAATTTAAGATAAGGTTGAATCTTAAATCCCTCGGATAGTCAATATGCTCTATTAAAGAAGTGTCAAATGAGTAGCCGGTCAGGTCATCTTTTATAATAACTGTTGGTTTATCAAACGCTAACCGCATACCTAATTCAAACATTACGTTGGCGTTTTTGCAGCTTACGTCACAAACCACAATATCACTTGAATAAATATTCTCAATAATGCGTTTGTGAATCACCCCCACATCATCTGCTTCACTGACCAAATTAGGAACAAACCCGGCATCCGTACAAATATCCTTCAAGATCTCTAAAACATTTGCCCAATGTTCTGTTCCACAACCGTCAATGGCGCTCATAGGCATTATTATACCGCAAGTGGGTTGTACGGGTATTTTTTTGATGTTATTTTTATCAGTCATTGTTTATATTTATTGTTATCTAAGTGCTATCGTTGAATCGTTTTTAGTTTTATACCTGAGATTGAAATAAAAGCTGCCTTCCAGGTTACTTTCCTTGATAGGCGTTTGTACATTTTGTGTTAGATATTTTGTACGAATTATTACGGAGTCGTAGAATTCTTCTATGGAGAGATAAGGAACGCGTATATATTCTAGCATAGCAAAGGTGAATGGGCTATGGTTGCCGGTATTTATTGTAGCGTCTTTCGCGGATTTGCCTGATGAGGTGGAGAATCCGGTGAAAGATCCTGCAGGAGAATTTACCCTGGTAAATCCTGTATAGATGAACCTATTTGATCCGGGTTCACGGAATTTTTCTCTGAGTGGCGTTCGGCAAATGTCGAGGAATGAAATGGTAGTTCGGATCTTGGCTGTGGATATTTTTTTGAAGAGTTTTTGTATACAAAACGTTTCTCGGGGCAGATCTTTATTGGACATAGGTTTTGAATCAACCAATGCTATGTAGTTCTTTGCTTTATACTCCGAACCATGTGCTGCTGCGAAAAATACGAAGGTGGCTTCCGGACTCATTACCTGTAACACGGAATCTGTAGATTTTTCTACTTGCTTTTTGGTGGGGTCCAATAGCAGTACTGTATTGTATCCTATACTGTGGAAATACTCCGCCATAGATCTTGCATCATTAATTGTATTATCCAGGCTTGAATCATATAGGTAATTCGCAACGCCTATTAATACTGCAATATTTTCTACGTTAGGTTTTTGACGAGCTTTTTTGTTTTGGGCAACAATGTTATTAGCGATTTTCAGTATGATAACGGATAGTATGAAAAAGGTTAGAATAATTTTCATATTTAGTTTATATTTTAATATTATAATTATTGTGAACTTGCGATAGTGGCAGGTTCACGCTTTCTTTAGTTTTTGGCGGTATTAGCTGCATATATTAGTATCGCAACTAATGCCTTTAATTGGCGGTAGTTCCATTGATCTAGCATGGGCATGTTTATGCCTAGTCTATCAATAAATAGGAAATGGCTTGGAATTGACGAAAGTCTAATGTAACGCTATAACATATGAAAATGTTATACACAGGCTTTTCTCTTATATCGACAGGGATATATTAGTTTGTTGTCCGTTTTTTTTAATGGAAGAAAAAAATATTCAAGCGATAATCGCTTCTTACTGGTTGGTTTTCTTACATTTTTTATAGTTTATATTAATTATTTTTAATGCATTGATATTCTCTTTCCGTTTTTATCAAAAATGGATACTTAGAAATGTTGATATTCCCAGCATCTTTTTTCGGAATCCTAACAATAAGAGTCTTGAAGAATAAAAAGGGGTGAATGGCGTAAAATTAATTTTTACACGCTGAAGTGTAACCATTACTGGTAGCGGGTTCTAGAAGCTAAAATAAAATTAAAAATTTAGCTGGGATTATATACTAATGGAAACTTAGTTCCGGGTTTGAAAGGACAAATAGGTTGTTGTTGTGATATTTTATTGAAAAAATAGGGGGTGTCTAAATTGGATGTTTTGAAGGGCGCCTGCATATTTTTTGTATCCAAACGTACCTGTTTATTTACTTTGTTGAATAATTCATCTATTGTTATTTGAGGTTCACCAATATATTTGAGTAATGCACTGGTAAATGCCCCATTTTTTTCCCCATCGAATGCTTGCTGACCTGGAGAAGCTGCGAATGCTATAAATGTACGGGTGCGCAAATTGACATGAGCCAGGCCTTTTTTCAGTACTTTCTCGCTCCGCGGATTATCAGATACTAAATTCCTGCAGGCATCTAACAATATAATAGAGGTACGTACAGACCCTTCTTCACATAACTGAATAATATTATTGAGTGCATATGCATCATCAGTTAATTTCCTGGCATTATAAGGGTTGGCTGTTCTTGGGAGTATATAATTTTGTCCATTGTGCTCTACGGCATGGCCACTGAAATAGAATAAACAACTGTTGTTACCTTTTATCATTTTTCCAAATGTAGCAGTAGCATTTGCCAACTGTTCCTTATTAGGGTCTAGGAGTTTAATAACGTCAAAACCCAGTGTTTTTAAAACGGAGTCGATATCGTTGGCATCTTTTAAGGAATTTTCGAGTGGTGCTATATATTGATAGTTTGCAACACCCACCACTAAGGCTACTTTTTTTCCGCCTGTGGGTCCAGCTTCCTGATTGTGAACACTCGCACGTCCAGTATGTATAGTTAATAGTATAAAGGCGAGAAGTGTAATTTTCATGTATGTAAAATATTTTCCATTTTGGGATAAGACGACGAATTTTGATGGTGTTTCATAAAATAAGAGGTTAAATGAGTATCTAAGGGGGAAGAGGGGACAAAATTTTGACTAATAATTTCAGCTTAATAGCTAGTGATTAACATTTATGAATGTAGCGCAATCATAATTTATTTATTTTATCACTGGATATTTTAATGATCCGTAAATTACTACTATTGTTTTATGATAGCCCCTTCGGTATTTTCAGCATTTCCAGAAAAGCTTTTATTTTGGACCTGTCAAAGATCCGCTCATACCATAGTTTGGCAATGAAAAGGTTCCAGATGACTCCCACTATATACAGAGAAAGTTTGAGTACATTACTTTTTCGGAAGTTATCCCAGGCTTCTTTTTTCAGCCAGGGAACGTATTCTTGTTGTAACATGATGAATCCTGCAATGGTGAGGGCTAAGCTTAGTATAAAAAGTATCCAGGCATTCCTTTGCCATTTTCTTAACATCTTCCTTTTATATGCTTCAACTGCAGGGTTGGTTTTTTGAGCTTGGCTGTTTAGCCGTATTTTCTGACGATTTATTCTTCCCTGTAGTAGCCCATTAACATAGAAATCTCCTCCCTCTGTATTTATAGTAAGGGTTTGTTCCTGCTCTTTAATTACTTCAAACCGGCCGAGCACTTCATTGATATTATACACTCTCAGTTTCCCCGTGAATGGGTCTATTTCCGGTGTTTTTATTTCTGTTTCGCCGCCATAGCGATAGGTGAGTACATCATTATAATCTACCTGGTAATCGCCCAGGTCAATCATTTCTGTCCAGGCCTTAAATCTTTCTTCATGGGCGTTGCGTAATGCATCACGGATCAGGAAGAAAAACCCTTGTATATCTTTTCCCCTTATCCATATGTCTATTGTGCGGTCGTTTTCTTCAATCAGTGCATCACAGTAGTTGGATCGATGCTCTTTATACTCCAGTACAATTCCTCTGTTCCAGTATTGGCTACCCTTCACGTATTTGAACATTTTTACAATGAACCTGATTATAATATAAGAAGGTATCTCCGTTTCATAACTAAAGTAATAATGCTTTGCATCGCTAATAAAGTTGGTTTTTTTTAACTCACTGGGTAGATCATCAGGGAATGCATCTGGCAGATAGATATTTCTGTCCCGTTCATCAAAATAGGCTACCCTGAAATGGCTCATTAGGGTGATGAGGTAATCGATTTCGTGAGCGTGATAGGTATAGTCTGTTGAACAGGATGGTTGAAGGATATGTACAATGTCTTTCTTTTTTACTTTTCCTCTCATCTTTGATTTTATCCATCCATTTGTAATGATCTTATACATCCCATCAGAAAGCCATTCCGGATTAAGGATATGTATGCCTCTTAAGTTATTCTCATCTAAATAACGTACTGTACCAATAAAATTTAGTTGGCTTAATAACCCTTTCTCTGTTCCGTTGGCAATGCCGTGCTCTTTGCAGCAGTCTATAAACTCCTGCATCGTTATATATGGTTTCTTTTTCTTTTCGTACATCTCTTCCACTACATGTTTTACATTTTTGTAGTTGGAGAGAAAACCTTGTTCAATATGTGGTAGTTGAAGGAATGTTTTCCTGACTGCAGTGAAAAGCTTCTGTAATTCTATATTCCTCTCTTCAAACAATACTTTGTTATCATTGCAATTTTGGAGTGAATCGGCCTGTTTGAGCGAAATGCGGTATTCCGATTGCTGCCACCTGGTTTCGTATTTTGTGGAGATCAGGTTGGCCTTGAGATTAGAGCGTGCGTTGAGATCGTCTTTATTCGTTATAATGAAAAATGGTGAGTTGGGGGCGTGATTATCGAGGAATTTCAGGTATTTATCCGGTTGTTCGTCCGTGACAGCGTTTAGTATAATTAAATACAGTGTATTATCTGTTAGAAAATACTGGTGCAAAGACTGCTGCACTTCCTGCCCTCCAAAATCCCAGAAATTGATCCTATATTCATCAGTTCCATCCCAGAAATTATACCTTGAGATACGAACGCCCTGGGTAACCGATTTTTCCTCAGAAAAGGGTATGCCCAGAAAGTAATTGAGGAGGTTGGATTTACCTGCATCCGGTTCTCCCAGTAGGATCACTTTTGCCTCGCGGAAAGGTATCAGCTCACTCACCTTTAGATTTGTGTAGAAGGCTTGTATTGCTTCATTACCCTGGGCTATTACATCTACTCCTGGTGACACCAATGGATTAGGTAGGATAAGCATTTCGCCTATCAGGGAACTGATCTCTTTCTGTTCTGCCTCTTGAATTGGTCCTCCAAACAACATCTTCCTTTCGATGTCCTGTAGCATGGATGCTTTCTCATGATGTTTGCTTTGCAGCACGGCATTTTTTAGGAAAAGGATCGTGTCAAAGGACAGTTTGTAGTGATGTGAAAAGAGATTTTCAAAGATAACTTCGGACATCATTTTAATAGCGTTACCTTGCATGTTTAATTTTCTCAGCTTAGGAAGCTTCTGAAGGCGATTGATATCTATAATATTATTATTGTTGATATGCAACGTTTCCAGGTTAAGGAGGTTGGTAAGGCCATTTATAGACGTTAGATCGTTATGTCCCAAGTCGAGGTAACGCAGGTGCACTAGTTTTCCAAATTCTTCTTCGTTCTTCAGGCGACATGAACTAAGCAAGAGGGTTTCTAGTTTGTTTTGGTTGTCGGCATTTTTTATCTCAGTGATCCAATTTCCAGATGCTGATAAAACTTTAAGACCAGATGCTGGGAATATCAATACTTCAATCCCGTTGTATGCTATAGATAGTTCTTCTATTAAGGGAAGCGTTGCTATTTCATCCATTGAGGAAATGCGTGTATTATTAAGCAATAGCCGCTTTATATTTTTTAAATTTTCTATTAGTTTTATATCCAGTAACTCATTGAAACTAAGGTTTAGAATTTCCAGATCCGGAAGATCGGTCAATGGCGAAATGGAAGTGATCTTATTGTTTGCGGCATTTAGTTCTTTTAGTTTTGGATGATTGATCATTTGCGAGAGATTTGTTATCCCACAGTAGCTAATATCTAATTCCTCCAGGTTAGATAGCGCAGAAATGAAGTGCAATTGTAGTTTTGAAGTAAACGATATATCCAGTTTTTTTAGTTTTGGTAATTGTATTAAGAAGGTGAGGTCATTAAAGAAGCAGTTTGGGAGTTCCAGCTCTTCTAACTTGATAAATGAATTGAGTATAGTTATGTCTTCATGATTTAAGAAAGTGCAGCTTTCCAAACATAATGTCTTTAAATTTTTCAATGCAGGTTGTGATAGGAATGTAGGCAGTTTTATGTAACCATTACCATGTTGTCTACTTGATTTGTCAGCAGGGAAATATATCCTCAGCACTTCCAGGTGAGAACATTCCCCTATTAATTGATTTATTTTTTCTTCTTTCTCCCGGTCATAGTTAAGAAAAAGATCTGAATTTAAGAGTTTAAGTACAGGGTTACGATTAGCGATATTTTCTTTTATCAGGTCTATAGCTGATTCCATAAGTGGCAATTTTTATAACTTTTTACATTCCTTTCAAGGTAGAGGAGGTTTCATCGCTGCTGCCACCTGTATCATACAACCTAAACTCTTCATCCAATGTAGTGATCCTAAAGGGGGCCTGCTTATTTTTGCTTTTCTCTTTTACAAACTTAGTGGCCTTCGTGATCACTTGATCAAACGTGTCATTCTTATTAGATATGAATTTGAGTATGCCTTCTGTGAAGTATCCATTTCTGCCTGTACTTTCAAGGGTACTAGAACCTGGCGTTGTGCCATATGCGATATAATAGGAAGCATTCAGCGCCGCTTTGATCTTTGCGAGCCCATTACTAAAGATCATTACCTGATCTCCTTTGTTGGGATTGCGCCGGCAGCAGTCTAGGATGATAATACGGGTTTTTACCTTTTTGCTATCCATGGTATTTAATAGGGTTGCAAAATCGAAGGTTTGTGCCTGCATATCTTCCAGGGACTGCGGATTTGAATTTTCAAAATAGAGGTAGTTGTTATCCAGGTACTCTGCGGCATGACCTGCATAATAAAAGATGCAGATACTTTCTTTTGTCATTCTTTTCCTAAACTCATTTAAGGAGTCCTGGAATATTTTCAGGCTTTTGTCTAATACGATGATTGTCTGATAGCCGGCAGTTTTTAATACGGAGTCCATGTCTCTTGCATCATTTAGGGCACAGGGTAAGGAATCAAGGTATTTATATTTTGAATTGCCTACTACCAGCGCTATTTTCTTTTGATCCGCATGTTGGAGATGTGCGGATTGTGCGATGAACTTAATAATATTAGCTCTTCTTGTATTAGTGTCACTGATATTTATTGCTGCTGCTTCATTCACACTTACTACCATCACCATGAAAGCAATCAATATGATAAAAAAACGCTTCATATACAGGATTAGTTTTGGTATTGTATAAATAGATTAACTATTCTTTTCCCTTAGGAAGTAGAACGAGGATCTTGCGGAATATTAGGAGAGGAATAAATTAGTAATGGTTACTGTGCTGACTCTCGTGTAATAAACTCTGCATTTTTGTAGTGTTAAATTTTTGTCTTTGCTATCATTGTTACTTCTTTTTTAGATTTGGATTAAATTCTTTTGTGAGGGTTGTGTAGGAAAGTGAAGGTGTTCTTACGCTGCTGCATAGGGAGATCCTGGTGTAATGTTAACGAACGGCGTAATATTGGTGATGATACTTCTACGGTGTCACTGTTCACCGTGCCTATATTATTCTTTAAGAAAAAATACTCGTTATCTAAATTACTAGTACGATAAGGTATTTGTTTGTCTCCTGTCTGATTTCTTACTTCTTTTGAAACTTTATTAAATAATTGGTCGATTGATACATCTGGCTGGTTGATGTTATTAAGTAAAGCATTGGTTAACAAACCATTCCTTCCATTTTCGCAGCCGGAGGTACCCGGTGCGGTGGCATACACAAGAAATGTGCTATTGGGTATGGTAACGCCGGTTAGGCCTTTATTATAATTTTTGTTGTTGGACCTACAGCCTGCGGCATCTAATATAATAATACTTGTTTTGATCCGGGCTGTATTGCATTTGGCAAACAGTTTTTGTAAAGGATAGGCGTCTACCAGTGGATTAGACGGTTTGTTTGGGTTGAAGGACCTGGTAAACAGAAAATTCTCTCCTTTTATTTCGGCTGCATGGCCAGCGAAGTAAAACAGGCAGGTGCTGGCATTCCGCATGTTTTCTCCAAACGCTTCTATTTTCCTGGAAAACTCTTTGGCAGAGGGATCCAGTAGCCTTACCACTTCAAATCCCAAAGCGGTAAGAACGGAATCCATGTTCTTCGCATCATGTAGCGAATTCCCCAATGGATCTATAAATTGATAGTTTCCTACCCCTATTACGAGTGCGATCTTTTTACCTTTCTCTTCTCCGAAGTCCTTTTTGCCGGCTATTCCATTTACTATCGTGAGTATAACTGTAATAAAAGCAAGCAATGAAAACTTCATGATTCCATTTTAAATGAATAAATGAGGTTGATCAAAAGCTATGACCTCTATTTAAAAGAGGGACATGGGTACTAAAAAGGGGGAATGGCCAGCAATCTTTTGACATTACTCAGACAAAGTGTTGTATTCTTTTAACGGAGTACGATCATGTTTAATGATTTTTAATCAATCAATTATGTATTAATGATGCTGATACAAATTGTTTATCCATTAACTAATTTTTGTAAAGAAAAATTGACAAAACTTTGCAAATAAACGGGAGCTCGGAATTTTTTGTTGAATATTCATTTTTTCCTACATTCGCAACTTCTAGTTTGAACCCCTAAGCCCCAAGTTCTTTTTTTTAAATCAACCAAAACATATCGAATGAAAAACTTTGACCCAGAAGAGGCCTATCCTCTATTATTTGAAAATTTCCGAAGGATCTTTCCCATACCCCTTGTTCTTGTCCGGGACTTTACGCAGCGATCTGTCATGATTGAATTCAAAAAGAGTGACATGATCACTGATGGTGTTCAGTTATCGGAGTATAGCTATTTCATCATTCGCGGATTGATCATGTGTTATACGCCGAACGATGGCACTAACGTGGTCAGATGGATAAGAAGTGAAGATGACTATGCCTATAGCATGGACATGTTCAGGATTAAGTTTGGCTACGATCCCAGGCTTATTGGTAATATCTTGGTTGCCATGGAGGATACGGTAGTAATCGGGATCAAACATGAAGATATCTTCTGGCTACAGGATAATAGCATAGAAATGGGGATCATCGTAAATACGCTTATGACTTTCCATACCGGATTGGACCAGCAAATGCCGAGGATTCATTCACTGGCACCTGTAGAGAGATATAAAGAGATACAGCAGCGGGTATCTTATGATCTCAGCAGGGTGCCGGATATTTATCTTGCGTCTTTTTTGAATATTACATTGAGGGAATTGAAAGAAGTTCGGGAAAGTATACAACAATAATTCAAGACCCTACTTTTAGCACTATTTTATCGTAACCCTACGCTCCAAGTTAACGCCCGGTATATTCTTATTTTAATCTTAAAACCAAATATTATCTACCATGCGGAAGAAGTACACCAAACTGGATCTCCCTTTAGAACAGATCTTTAATTTCCTATTTAATGACCTTAAGAAGATTGGCAAAATGTGCTCTGGAGTGATGACGGCTATAAGAGAAAGGGCGGGGTCGGAAAAGATCCCAAAGAAGACTATTCTCCTGAAAAAGGGACAAGTATGCGATTCTTGTTATTTCGTGGTAAGTGGGTTGCTAAGGGCTTATTCTTTAAAAGGGAATAAAGAGGTAACGCTGTGGGTTATGACCACTGGTGATGTTGCCATAGGCGTTACCAGCTTTTATGATCAAGCGCCCAGTGAGGAATATATTGAAGCATTGGAGGATACGGTTGTTGTCAGCTTGAGTTATGATCACCTGCAATGGATCTATGAGAACTACGTTGAGTTTAATGTAATAGGCCGAAAGCTCACTGAAAAATATCATAAGTTGTTTAACATGCGGTTGTGCACCATGGTAGATTCCAGGGAAGAAAGATATAATAAGTTCGTGAAGGATTATCCTGGATTGGTTGACAGGATCCATGGGAAATACCTTGCCTCTCTGTTAGGTATGAGCCCCTCCTATTTGAGTACAATTAAGACTGCACTCAAATTATTGTGATTTTGAAACTTTTTGAATAGTGAATGCCATTTATTTTTGCAACTGAATTAAATCTGCATTGACTATGAAAAAACTGTACGCTAACCCCACGGTTAGGTTTGTAACCACTTTGCTTCTTTTATTTTCCTGTAGTAAAGTTGAGAAGGCTCCGCTTGATGAATTGCCTTCCTATCTGCAATTATCTTCATCATCGGATAAGCGCCTCCAACCTTTGATCGATAGTATCTGGCATTATGAGCGTCATAGGCCGATCATCAAATCGATCATTTCAAAATACGGATTGGTTAATTGGGATAATGGTTTGATCGGCTACCGGGGGAAGACCCTGGTGGCCATTATCCCACTTTCTTTGCTGGGTGCTTCGCGGATCTCAGGGTTTATCGCTTTTGAAATGGATGAGGGGGTGAGGTTTAAATTATATGATGCATCGCGGCCGGAGCTTGGATTGAGCCGTGTGAATATCCGGACTGTTACCAATGTTGTGAATGCATTGAATTTCAAGGTATTTGGAGCTTCATTGGCGCGGATTGATGATCCTTGTGCGATGAGCCGGAGGGAGGCGGAGATCTTCTCTCAAGCCAGGAGTTCGAATCCTGGGAAGAAAATTCAGTTGAATGTGCGAACGATTGAAGTGACTACTTGTTATTCCTGGGTGACTTGTATTGGGGATGGGGAAGGGAATTGTGTGAGTAATGTTACGCATCATAGTGATTGTATTACGAATGCTTTCTGGACGCCGGATTATTATGTGGATTATTGGGGTTCTGGGGCGCAGGAGGAATATAATCCTGGAGGGAATGGTGATAGTGGGGGTGGGTATAGTAATGAGCCTTGTGGGGGATATGGGGTTGAGGAGGATGAGGGGATGGAGGCGTTTGTGGTTTTACCGCCTGAAAAACCGATTGAAAATATAAACCGATATGTGGATTGTTTTACAGCTTCCAAACGGGCGAAAATCACTTTTTATGCCGACCAGCCAATGGGTGGGATAGCGCTTGAGTTTAGTATGAAAGAAAAAGCAGGTCATGCCTTTATAACAATAGAGCAGACAATTAATGGCAGTCTAATTACGAGGTCCCTTGGTTTTTACGCACGAAGTAGTGTTGATCCTTTTTTTAGTAAAAGTAGTGTTAGCCAATTGGGAGATAATTCTAATGAAAGTTATGATGTTAAGCTTGCTGTTGACGTTTCTGGGTTGCAATTTGCGAGTATTCTTGAAATAATCAGGAATTATAGCCCTGTATATGATTTGGAAAAGTATAATTGTACAAACTTTGTTTTGGATATATCCGATGCTGCAGGATTGCATATTAATAGAACAATTGCAACATGGGGGGTTGGTAGTGGTTTAAATCCTGGTAGTTTTGGGCAAGATTTAAAAAAGATTTCAGGAACAATTTCAGAAAAAGGGAATGCTCCTGCTAATGGAGGGACTTGTGATTAAATAATATTTAAACGATATTTTATGAAAACGATTCACTTTATTTTGATAATAGCGTTACCGATATTTTCTATTAATACAGCCTATTCTCAGGTAGAAGAAAATAGGAATGAAAAACTTGTTCGAGGATTTTTAAAGAGTATTCAAACCCCTAATTGGAACTTTGATACACTATCCAATAGATATATTCTTTTCAGGAGTGATGAGTCCCCTCAATTTTCAAAAACTGAAAGGAAGGTAATTATTTCATTTGCGCTGACATATTTATCAATGGAATTGAATACTGTGAAATTCGATGAACTAATTATTAGACCTTATTTAAAAGCAGATTCCTCATTGCAAAAGATGTTTTTAGATGAAGAAACAAAGAGGAAATCTGTTATAGCTTACTCAAAGGATAAACTGTTTAAGAGGTATTTTTTACTAGAAGACGGGAAAATCATTTCTTTTGTTACTTTTCAACAGGGTAAAGTATTTATGCTTCTAAACTAGCCCACCCAATCCCCTCTATTCTATAAAGAGGGGAGTTTTCATTTTAGAATACGCTGTCCATTTCACTACTTGCATTCCTCCTCAAGGGATGTAGGAAATCCATTCTCATTACTGAACCAATCAAAAACCTACAATGGCTTCAAAAAACACAAACTATATTCAGCACTTAAATGCGTTTATTAAAACCTCACAGAAAGATAAACGCTTAAAAGGAAATCATATCAGCCTCTACCTGGCACTATTCAGCGCCTGGAATGATAGCTTCTTTTCCAAATCATTTAAACTCAATAGAACTAAACTGCTAAGCATTTCCCATATAGGTTCCTGTCATACTTACAGGAACTGTATGGCAGATCTGGAAATATTTGGATATCTCAGATACCATCAATCAATAACGAGAGGAGTTGCCAGTTCTGTCACTTTGATTCCGATATGGGAGATTGACATGTACAGAAATGCTCCAGCAACAGTAGCAAATATGCCTACTGATGATAGCAGAACTGCTCCAGCTGGAGACGCAAATATGCTTCCTGATATAAACAATACAAACAGTGTAAACAGAGAGAGAGGCAATGCTCCCCCTCCCAATAAAAAAAATAGTAAAGAACAAGGGCCAATTGCAAGACCTGAGAACCTGGATGATGTTGTGGCTTTTTTCCACTTGCTTGGCCAGCCGGAAACAGAGGCCGCCAAATTCTTCCACCACTATGAAGCCAATGATTGGCGCCAGGCCGGAAAGGTGCCCATCACAAACTGGCCAGCCGCCGCGCGGAAATGGATCCTAAACATTCACCCAACCCCAAAGCTTAAAAATGACAAACGAGCAAAACCGGGAAACCTCCACACCAACCAAAACAAAGGCTATTCAAACCCATTATGATTATTGCGCACTCTTGAAAATAGTAGAAGAGCGAGGGCAGAAATTATACGGAGAGCGATATGCAATTGAAGATATCGATCGCCCTACAATATTGAAACTGCTTTGCTATTTCCTGAGAGATGAAGGTGTTGCTGCTCACGAGGGGATCGATCTGGGGAAAGGGCTCCTTGTCACCGGGCCTATTGGATGCGGAAAAACGGCGATCATGCATATCATGTGCTCTTTGTGTGAAGGCTTAGGGAAACCTTACTTGGTTGATTGCAGGAACTTGAGCCATGAATTCAGCCAAAAGGGATTTGAGGTGATCGGTAAGTACAGCAAACAGGCCTTTTACCGGTATGTTGGTTTGCCCTTTCCGCCACAGACATTCTGTTTTGATGATCTGGGGTTGGAAACGCAGGTCAACTATTGGGGAAGCCATTGTCAGGTGATGGCTGAGATATTGCTTTCCCGATATAACCTATTTGTCTCAGATGGAATGATAACCCATGTTACAACCAACCTGAACACGGAAGAGTTGGAAGAAATTTATGGGAACAGGATCCGGAGCAGGATGCGGCAGATGTTTAACCTAGTCGCTTTTCACCCGGAATCCAGGGATAAAAGAAGATAAACCCACCCCGTAAAAACAGGGTAGGTAATGGCAAATATCAAACACGGGAAACTTTTACAAAGGCCATGGCATTGTGCGCAGTTGTTCTCAATGGCTGGCGCGTTCCATTGAATTCCTGGAGGAAAGAAATCCTTAATGCAAGAAATAGCGGGTGTTTGCTTTTGAGAGGGAGCTGTACCGTTAAGCTGATGTCGTCTGACAGGGTTCCATGCATTGGTAATTCGATACCGCTTGTTACTGCAGGAATGTATTTGTTGTTCACGAAATCTACTTCGGCGCCGGCAATCGTCAGCAGAAGATGGGTAGCATGGGATGGTCCTCTTGCAATCCTTTCCTGGTTCCGTTCATGAATGGTTACGGTCATTCTTCCTGTTTTTCTGTCGATAATGGCCGTATAAGGAGCGAGGAGCATTTTGCAAAGAGGTATCCTCTCATTGAACTCAAAACCTTCCAGGAGTGTTGTGCCACCATCGGTGATATTTCGCTTCCCTGGTTCGTTTAGCTTGTCTGCCCTTATTGCTTTCAGGGCTTCCCTGAGAAGGTGGGCACTGAGGTTCGAATCTTTTGCGAGGCTGCTTACGCCGGCGAATGCCCGGTATAAAAGGTTACCTGCTTTCCCGGCGTGGCCAAACTCAAGCATGCCGGCTCTTTGATGTGCGTATCCTTTGCCTTTAACCAGAGATTTAGGAGCCGGCTCGGGTTTGGGTCTTATGAAATAGTTGTCTCCTCTTTTATAGAAGATCATGTTGCCAATAGTACCTGTAATTTTTATGGGTCCTGCTTGTCTGGCCATGGTTTAACTTTTTTGTGGTGAAAGATGTAGGTAATAATTTATTCACTAAAACACTTTTTCCGTTCTATGTCCAGTTTTCAAAAGAAGCCATACCGGAGAACAGTTGTCTATTCAAAGGATGTGGCTACATATACCGGTAAAAGCCTGCGGGTCTCACAACGGATCCTTGCGGATATCAGGGTGGCTTTTGGAAAGCATAAATGTGCTTTAGTCACCGTGAGAGAGTTTTGCTTGTACTGGAATATTTCTGAAGAGGATTGGTGGGATAGGATGTCTTAGAATGAATAGAAGCCGGAGGAGATATTTCCTCCGGCTGATAGGTTCTATAACAGGAAATCTTTTACTGTTACGTTACCCGGCAGGTCTGCTGCCTGCACTCTTACTGTGCTGCCTGGCACATCCTGATTGGCATTGATAGCAGTATAGATCCAATAATGGCTATTGGGATCTGTTACTGCCTGGCCTTGTTCAATTGGATTGCCGGCTTGATCGAGAAGGATCACAGATACGGACTCTACCCTGAAGTTATCAATCGCATTGATGCGGATGATACTGTTTGGTAGGCCTGTATATGCGCTGCGATCTATCTCTATGATCTCAGGCGCCTTGAAGAAATCTGCCAGTGCCGTATTGTAAGCAGTACGGCCGGGTTTAGAAACAGCCTGGTAAGCTGCTTTCAGTGCTTCATTGGCGTTTACCGCTTTGGCGTAGTTTGTAGCCGCCTTGAATTTTTGATGGACGGCGATCTGGTCAGCGGTCAGCGGAATATTGGTTGGTTTTGGCGGCTTGCTCATGATGGTTTCACCATGGCGTTGCCGGAAAACGATCTGGCTACCAAATGTTCCGGTATTCCTCATCGTAAGTACGTTATCATTTCCTTTAGACATTGTATTGAATTTTTGATGTGAAATAATTGAGCAGATCAAGGTTTGCTCATTTAACCTTTTCGTACTGGATGCTGAGAACGTCTTCTCAGTATTTGGTACTTCGATATCGATAGAGCAAAATTACCTGCTGGGCAATCGTTCACAAAAGCGTTTGGCGCGATTGTACGCAATTGACGTTTTTAGTTCGTAATTTATTGGTAATGAGTTGATTGAAAAGTGCATGCTAAATTAACAGAAGGAGGAGCTTAGAGGATAGGTACGGTAATGATACGGTGATCTTACAGGGGTGGTATAGGATCGTTTATGTTAAAATAGTATAGGGGAGAGTTATGGGATTATCTATGAAAGACCCTGCGATAGAGCCTTTCATAGATGAGTAACTAAAGATTAAGCTTTCATGCTACTGAATCTTTCCAGGGCACCTATACTTATGTTAAGATAGGAGGCAATATCGCTTTTAGGTATTTTATCAAAGACCCAGGGCTTTTGGGTGATAAGGCTGATATAACGCTCTATAGGGGTGAATGTTCTTATTTCTTTTATTCTTTCTGCAATTTGGATACGATGGGCCTCCCTGATAGCTTTGTAGAGCTCTCTTGTCTCTTCGTGGGTCCTTAATAAATTGATTGCGTTACCATAGTTCATCTCAACAATGGTTGCTTCATCAGAGAGGATAATGTTACTATACCCTGAAGTCGGGATAAGGTATTCACCTTCTCCCCAGAACCAGGAATATATCCGGGATTTGCCATCCATAGAATAGAATTCCTTTGCATAACCTTGTGAAATAAAAATATTGGATGTTGCTTTAGGATGGGCTATGAGCCTGGGGACAGGTTTCATGGAGATGTCTCGGGATAGGCCGGATAAACAATAGAATAGGTCTTTGTTGATCATAAATGGATGTTTTTGGTTTTTTGAAATGGGTTTTATTGCAAGAGGTATATTTCTTTTTTTCGGGGGAATTGATTTCTATTCATTTTTGATTCATTATTAGAATTGGAGAAAATATCGGTGATACAGATACTTTCTCGGTTTTCAATGAAAGTTCTTTGCCAGATATTAAAACACTCCTAAATTCGATTCTTCAGCTAAAAGAACCACTAAGCCCCAATAGACAAACCATATTAAAATCCAATATTCATGATGAAAAATAATCAAACAGCAGCCTACGCTCAATTGTACAAAGCATTTTGCGAAATAGAAAATATGCCTTACCCCGAGTGGGAAGCGTTCATTGACAGATCTGAGATTGTTCAGCTTGGACAGTTTGATTTTTTTGCTATGCCTAACTGTTTATCCACGCACAGTTACTTTATTATTAAAGGATTGGTGGTGAGTTATAGGGAGCATAACAAAGAGAAGTCTGTTCATTGGGTGGGAAGTGCGAATGATTATGTGTGCAGTACTGATAGATTTCGGATTGCTTTTAATGAACAGTATCAGATCGAAGGTGAGATCATTGTTGCGGTGGAAGAAACGATTGCGATTAGGGTTACGCATAGTGATATGAAATGGCTTGAAGAGCATTGTGCAGTATTTAAGAGAAGGACGGATGTTTATGTGAAACAGAATTTTAAGTTGTTTCTTGAATTGGATGATATATTCATCATGCCGCCGAAAGAAAGATATGAGAAGATGCAGCGTGCTGTGAATTTTGGGATTGAGAGGATCCCGGATGTTTATTTGGCTTCCTGGCTGTGTTTAACATTGGGACAATTGAAGAAAGTTAGGGCATTTCTGAAATCTTACAAAGGTTAAAAAAGCATTTTTTAGCTTTCAAAACTGCTTTTTCGACTGCGGTAAAAGTTCAGTGTATAAGGTTATATTGGGCAGCGAGATCAAAAGCTTAAAAAAGGGTGAAGCCATTTTAATATTTATTTTGAAGCGACGTAATGCTTTGCTATGGCTAGTTTATCCTGTTTTAACTTTGTGTGTCTTAACAAATAGATAACCAGATTCTACTTTTATAATTCATTTACTTTATGGAGTTTCACACTTAACAAAACGAATTAAAACTCTAAAGGAACCAAAATTAAATGAACCGTATTTTCTAGCTCTCCTCTTTAGCTTCTCCATGCTTCCCTACCTATGTATTGAGTAAGTAATCTTTGGATACTGAATTACGGTCATCTACAACCATGATGACACCGATGGATAAAAAAATTACTGAAAGACATCATTTCATAATTAAGGAAGTGCACAAAAAAGAATGTAAGGACCTGCTCCTTTTTGCCATAAAATTTTTGAAGGATATTAGAGATGTGGCGCAGGAATGTTTCAATGCTTTAATGAGAAAACCAAACACTAAACGAGCATATTTTCTTTATTATCAGTGTACCGTAAATAAAGAAACACACACCCCGGATATACACGCAGCGCTTGACAGAGAGGAAAGTAAATTTACTATTGAATGGTTCTTTTCTTTCTTTACCCCTTATAGGAAAAAAGTAACAGAACTGGTTTATCTGTAGCATACATCTTACATGCAGGCTGTGGCCATTCCTGGAATCAGTGAGGAATCAACCAAAACTTACCTGCGACTATCACAAGCAACAATAAAGAACACCGGGTCATATTGATAGCAGGAATGCTCATATTTATCAAACTGTTCTAGTTCTTTTAACATTATACACCAAAAACTATCTGATGCAAGGCTGCTGTTCGTAGCGTAGCATTACAACATTTTTTATTGAAGATAGAAATTTTATTCACTCCAATTTGAGTGAGGCTGAAGCTTACTGCCTTAAAATGGCATTTTCAATGTAAAATCTGAACTAACCGCAAACAACTTTGACTATGATCAAGTACTACAATCTGGTAAAGCCATGGAGCCGATGGCTGTTTTTGTTGATGTTTCTATTTTCCCTACAAAGTAAAGCGCTCACACAGGATAGTATTCAGGTTTCTATCAATGCTGTGAATAAACCTATTGAGGTTGTGTTTAAGCAAATTGAGAATCAAACGGGGTATACGGTGTTTTATGGAAGGCCAACCTTGAATGGAGATGAGATGGTAACGCTTCAAACGCGTGGGAGCCTTTCTAGCATTATGAATACACTTATGAAGGGTAGGAATATCGCTTGGGCTTTGAAGGATAAGTCTATTATTCTTACTAAGAGGGCTGTTGTGGGTGAGAATGGGAATAGTAATCTAGATACTGTCCCTAAGGTTAACATTTCGGGGAGTATTGTTGATAAATCAGGAATACCTGTAGTTGGAGCTACCGTTTCGTTGCGCGGGCAGGGTATGGGGCAGGCTACTGATAATTTGGGACGGTTTAGATTCGCTAATGTACCGGATAATTCTACATTAGTTGTTTCTTCTGTTGGATATAAGCCAAAACAAGTACGACTTGGCGGAGAAACAGAATTTAAGATTTTTCTTGATTCTGCTATTACTGATATTCAGAAGATTGAAGTAGTGTCCACGGGCTATCAAGTGATAGCAAAGGAGCGGGTTACAGGTTCTTTTTTTCTAGTTGAGAATAAGGTTTTTAATAGGAGCGTTGGCGCGACTGTTCTAGATCGAATTAGGAATTTAGTACCAGGAGTTTATAGCAAAGTTGGAGCAGCCGATCCGTTAGATAATTTTACTATCAGAGGGGTAAGCACAATTAACGCGAATAAGCAACCATTGTTGGTTGTTGATAATTTTATTTATGATGGTGATCCTAATTCCCTTAACCCCAATGATGTAGAAAGCATAACAATTCTCAGGGATGCTGCTGCGGCTTCAATATGGGGCGTTCGTGCTGGGAATGGCGTTATAGTCGTAACAATGAAAAAGGGGCGCTTCACAAACAAGCCATTGGTTTCTTTTAATACTAATTTTAGCTTCGTGAAGAAGCCGGAGCTCTCTGCTCTTCCCTCAATACCTTCAAAGAGTATAATTGAATTAGAGAAGAAACGTTTTGCTGCTGGATACTTTGATGGCACTCTTAATAATGCATTTAGTTTTCCGGTTTTATCTCAAGTAGTTGAAATCTTAGCCAAAAGAAGATCTGGAGCTATTTCAGAAAGTGAGGCAGCAGCACAAATTTCTCTACTGGAGAATCACGATGTTAGAGATGATATTGATAAGTATTTATTGCAGACTGCTATTGCTCAACAATATGCTTTAAATGTTTCTGGTGGTGGTGAGAATTATCAATATTATGGATCAATTGGATATGACCGTAATCGCCCGAATAATATTAATATTAATAATGAACGACTGACCATTCGATTTAACAATACTTGGCAACCTATTAAAAGAATACAGGTTAAGGCAGAGATAAATTGGGGGCAATCCAATGGGCGAAGCCATAACTCCTTAGGATCTGGAAGTTATAATAATTTATTAACAGCACCCTATAATAGGCTAGCTGATATCAATGGTAATGCGACAGCGTTGCCAACAAAATATAGAATGAATTATGTAGATACGGTAAGATTTCCGGGACAACTTGATTGGCATTATTATCCACTTGATGAGGCAAATAATGGAGATTTCAGTAGTCGTAGCTATAATACACGAATTAACACCGGGATTAATTATTCTGTAATGCCAGGCTTGAGACTGGATGTTAATTATCAATGGCAGAAAGTATTATCAGATAACAAAACAATAAATGGTATAGCTACTTTCAGTACCCGTGATTTAATAAATAGTTTTGCAACCGTAGGGCCTAATGGCTTAGTTGTTTATCCGTATCCCCTGGGTGGAGTTTATAATAAGTCGAACAGCGACCAAACTGCCTGGAACCTCCGGGGCCTTTTAAATTTCGATAAAAGCTATAAACAACATGATATTTCTTTAATGATAGGTTTGGAAACTAGGGAAGTTAAGACTGAATCATGGGTAATGCCAGCGCAGTTCGGATACATATCACAAACAGGAACTTTCGGGGCTCTTAGATTAGGTGAATGGATATCACGGCCAGGACAATTTACACAAATATTATCAGCTGGAGTGGCTTCTACCAGGGGAACAATAAATAGATTCGGTTCTTCCTTTGGAAATATAGCCTATACGTACGATAGTAAATATGCAGTTAGTGGTAGTGCAAGAATTGATCAAAGTAATTTCTTTGGAGTTAAAGCAAATGATCGAAAGGTTCCACTTTGGTCAGCAGGAGTAGCTTGGTCGGTTTCGAAGGAAGAATTTTATAATATTGAATGGTTGCCAGATCTAAAACTGAGGGCCACTTTAGGTTATAGTGGTAATGTAAATGCAGGGACATCGCCCTTTGCTACTGCAGGCTACCTTAACCCTGTTACCCCTTTGTTTGTGCCATATGCCCAACTACTCACTTCTCCAAATCCGCAATTGCGCTGGGAGAGGGTGCAGAATGTTAATTTAGGACTTGATTTTGGCTCTATATATCAACGTATTTCAGGTAATATCGAATTTTTCAAGAAAAAAGGTATTGATCTTATTAGCAGTATTAATGTTGATCCTACGAGTGGATTTACAAGTTATACTGGAAATAATTCAAGTATTCAAACTCAGGGATTTGACCTAAGTTTAACAAGTAGAAATTTTGATAAAAAATTTAAATGGTACTCAACCATAATTTTTGCGTACCAAAGTGACAAGGTTATTGCGTATTCGGTTAAGCCCCCGGACTTGGGACAAACAACATCCATAATAATAGGAAAGCCTTTAAGTAATATTTATAGCTATCGTTGGGCAGGCCTCAATCCGAAAGATGGCGATGCTCAATTCTATTTGGATAATCAGGTCGTCAGTTCAGTTAATATTAATAAGGTAAAACAGGGGGACATGGTTTATAATGGACAAACTACCCCGCCTCTTTTTGGGGCTTTGCGTAACGACCTAAGTTATAAAAGCTTTTCCTTATCATTTAATATCACGTATCAATTAGGATATTATTTCAGAAGAGCGTCTTTTGAAGGTTTTTTGGGTAGCACATCAGGAATAGAATTATGGCAGCATAAAGATTATATGAATGCTTGGAAAGTACCTGGTGATGAAAAAACTACTAATGTTCCCGGATTTTTAGATTCTTATATGGATAGCAGGTATAATATATATAAAGAATCTGATATTCTAATAGAGAAGGGAGACCATATACGATTGGAGGATATTCGAATTGATTATGAATTGGTTAAAAATACGATTAAAAGAATGCCTTTTTCAAAAGTTTCATTGTATTTATATATTACTAATATTGGTTTTTTGTGGAAAGCCAGTCATTATAATCCTGATACGAGAGACGATGTGCGATCAGTTCCGAGGCAGAAGTCATTGGCGATAGGAATGAACATGAGTTTTTGAGTGTTTATGGTTATTCATTTTGATTTAGATATTTTCTATGCTGAAACATAAGATATTTTTACCTACAAAATACTCTATAACCTCTAGTTTTAGTTTCGTGTATACTTTAAATTTTTTATAATGAAAAACTATATAAAGTTAGTTGTGCCATTTTTAGTTTTGAGTTCTCTCTTTCCAATCTCTTGTAGGAGATCGGACTGGTTTGATATAAAATCAGATAATTCATTGACTGTTCCTGGGACGTTACAAGATTTTGAATATTTGCTAGATAATTTTTCTGTTATGAATACGAACTCACCTAGTCTAGCTGAAGTAGGATCGGATGGGCATTACATGCCTGAAACATATTGGGCGAGTTCAATGTATCCTGTTGAACGTAATACTTATGCATGGACGAACAAGCTTCAGACACTAATTGTGAATGATTGGAATAAGAGTTATGAAAGGATATTTCGATGTAATCTTGTTTTGGACGGTCTAAAGAAGATTACCCCATTAACCCCCAAGGATGTAGAAGTGTATAATAGAATAAAGGGAAATGCATTATTTCATCGATCCAAAAACTACTATGACCTTGTTCAAATATTTGGGCAACCATATAAAGCTGCGAGTGCGGCTTCTGACCTTGGTATTGTATTAAAAGAGGGAATAGATGTAACAGAAAAATCAAAACGATCATCAGTTAAGGAAACGTATGATCGCATTCTAACTGATTTGCTTTTAGCAATAGAGTTATTACCATCGACGGCAGCACTTCCGTCTCGTGGCGCTAAAGTAAGCGCTTTTGCATTGCT
>NZ_WJFD01000003.1 GCF_009647655.1 Chitinophaga sp. SYP-B3965
AGATTTGATCTTTAAAAATGGTTGACTGCCTCTAAGACCTTTAACAGGCTTGCCCGCCTGATATTCTAAACAGAGCGCGTCAACTGAAGGGAAATGAGATGGGGACTAATACACAACATGGGCCTCCTGCCCAGTCACTCACTTAGTTCACCCCATCTCTTTCCTTCAATTTAATCCATTATTTTATCCATACAAATCTAAAGGTCACTCACTTGTACGGTTTGTTCTCTGTGCTGCTTCTAAAAATACCTATTTATAGGTATTGCTGTTAATTCCCCACCAAGCTACCTTTAGTTATTAAAAGGCTGACTAGCAACTCGTTAAATATCCTTATCCCTATACAGCAGAAGAATCGTCAAAAACGAACAACGTATACCTGTTCCAGCGGAAATGGAGGTCTAAAGCCAAACCACCCCTGTGAACGGGTTTGCGATTTCAGGAAATACCTTTAAATAACTAGTAATATTAAGCAACGGGCTATTTCGGATAAATAATCAACCGATCATAAGAAGCATTGACGTTCCCCAGGAAGGTTAGAGGGCTGGCTAAGAGTGTGGTTCACTGTTAGTTAGCCCTAAGCTTTTAAGGAGGCTTCTTTGAGGCCTCGGCTCTCCAGCATCCTAAATGGAAGGGGGTTCTTTTTTTATTAAGTTCCCTTTAAAGGCAAATCTCCAAGTCCCCTGAAGGGGGCTTAAAAAAGGGGCTAGCCCCTTTTTTAAGCTTCTTTGGCCACCTCTAAAAAAGCCCTCTCTAACCCAGTCAGGGCTTTGTTGGGAAGGTTTTTATTACAGCCTCTTTAAATGAGGCATCTTTTACCTACCCCCTAAAAAAATCCCCCTCCAAATAAAAAACAATCCGCCCTTTGCTGCACGGCAAACTCCCAGCCTCCCCCGCCTTTTTTCCACAATACCCATATTTAGTCTATCTTTTTTATAGGTTTTATGTATTTTTGCTCTACAGGTAGAGGAAGCTACACATGAAAGATTTACCAGGGCTACTAGCCCAGCAAACAGATATTGCAGCAGGAATACGCATTTTAACGGAGGAATTTCCCGGCACTGTTGCCTTTTCCACGTCGTTCGGCCAGGAAGACCAGGTGTTGGCAGACATCATCTGGAAAAATCAATTGCCGGTACGGGTATTTACATTAGATACCGGCCGGCTTTTCCAGGAAACTTACGATCTAATGGACCTTACAAGGGCCCGCTACAAGCAGCCTTTCGAGATTTATTTCCCGGAAACCGCAGCAGTAGAAGCACTCGTAAAGGAAAAAGGCATGAACAGCTTTTACGACTCTGTAGAGAACCGCAAAGAATGCTGTTATATCCGTAAAGTAGTTCCCCTCAACCGGGCTTTGAAAGGTGTAAAAGTATGGATCACCGGCCTCCGTGCAGAACAAAGTGAAAACCGGCACGACATGCCGGTATTGGAATGGGACGAAGGCCGCCAGCTATACAAATACAACCCCCTCATCCATTGGACGTTTGAAGAAATGATGGCCTACATTGATAAACACAACGTGCCTTACAACAAACTGCACGACAAAGGATTTATCAGTATCGGCTGCGCTCCCTGCACCCGCGCTATTGAACCAGGAGAACATCCCCGCGCCGGACGCTGGTGGTGGGAAGAATCCAAAAAAGAATGCGGTTTACACACTAGTTAGATCAAGTTTAACATCGATATATGAGTAGTATTCAATGGCAATTTCCGCGGGCACTGGAGGATGAAGCAATTTACATCCTGCGGGAAACCGCTGCGCAGTTTGAACGGCCTGCCATCCTCTTTTCAGGTGGAAAGGATTCTATTACCCTCGTACGCCTCGCACAAAAAGCTTTCTACCCCGGTAAGATCCCCTTCCCTTTATTACATGTGGACACTGGCCACAACTTCCCGGAAACCATCGAGTTCCGCGACTGGCTGGTGGAAACCCTTGGTCTTGAACTGATCGTCCGTAATGTACAGGACAGCATCAACCAGGGCAAAGCAAAAGAAGAAACCGGCAAATACGCCAGCAGGAATGCCTTGCAAACAGTCACCCTCCTGGATGCCATTGAAGAACTGAAATTCGATGCCTGCATCGGCGGCGCACGCAGAGATGAAGAGAAAGCACGCGCCAAGGAAAGGATCTTCTCTGTACGCGATGAATTCGGCCAATGGAACTCCAAGATCCAACGCCCTGAACTGTTTGATCACCTCAACGGTAAAGTGAACATCGGTGAGAACGTTCGCGTATTCCCCATTTCCAACTGGACGGAACTGGACGTTTGGAATTATATCCGCGAAGAAGGTCTCGCTATCCCTTCTATCTATTTCTCTCATGAAAGAAAGATCATTGAAAGGGACGGCATGTATTGGCCTTATTCTGATTTCCTCAACACTACGGAAGATGAAAAACCCTTCCCCGCTAAAGTACGTTTCCGCACGGTAGGTGATATGACCTGTACCGCCGCTGTGATGTCCGAAGCAGATAAACTGGAAGACATCATTACAGAGATCCTGGCTGCCAAGATCTCCGAAAGAGGCGCCCGTATAGATGATAAACGCTCGGAAGCTGCGATGGAAAAGCGCAAGAACGCAGGGTATTTTTAAACTACGAATTGACTAACAATGGATGTTTTACGTATAACCACTTCAGGTAGTGTGGATGATGGAAAGAGTACGCTCATCGGCCGTTTGCTGTTTGACACGAAATCTATCACCCAGGATAAAATGGAAGCCCTCACTGCTGCAAGCAAACGCAAGGGCCTGGATTTCACAGACCTCTCCCTCCTCACGGACGGCCTCATTGCCGAACGCGAACAGGGCATCACCATTGATGTGGCACACATTTATTTCTCTACGCCTAACCGCAAATATATTATTGCAGATACGCCCGGCCACTTTGAGTACACCCGTAATATGGTGACCGGCGCTTCTACTGCACAGGTATCGCTCATCCTCATCGATGCAAGAAAAGGTATTGTTGAACAAACTTACCGCCACTTCTTCATCGCCTGTATGCTGCGCATTCCGCACCTCGTAGTGTGTATCAATAAAATGGACCTCGTGGAATATGACGAAGCCCGCTTTAACCAGATCCATGAAGACTTTCAGCAATTGCTGAAAGGTTCTTTCTACGAGGATAAAGAAGTAAAGTTCATTCCTATCTCTTCCCTCTACGGAGAAAACGTGGTAACTAAAACGGAGAAGATCAGCTGGTATAAAAGTCAGCCGCTCCTGGAATTCCTGGAAGAAATAGAACTGGACACAACAGACCGCCAGCATCCTGCACGTTTCCCCGTTCAGTATGTGATCCGCCCTAAAACTGAGCAGCACCATGATTTCCGTGGTTTTGCCGGTAAGGTGGCCAGCGGTAGTTTTCACGTAGGCGCGGAAATTGTTTCCCTGCCTAACGGGCAACGCAGCAAGATCAAATCCATCGAAAAGTTTGAGCAGCAACTGGATGCGGCACATGCCACAGAAAGTGTAGTGATCACACTGGAAGATGAAATAGATATCAGTCGCGGTAATTTGCTGGTTACGCCGGATAACATTCCGGAAGGCCGCAAAGAGCTGGTGGCACAGATCTGCTGGATGGACCAGCAGAAACTCAGCGCAGGTAAAACGTATTTACTGGTGCATGGTGCCAACCGTATCAAAGCAAAAGTGCAGCAACTGCATCACGTGGTAGAAGTAACCACTAACCGGATAGAGGAGAAAACGGAAATGGGATTGAACGATATCGGTAAGATCACTTTAAAAACTGCCCAGCCTGTATTTGCAGATGCCTACCAGGCAAATCCTGCAAACGGCACTTTCATCCTGGTGGATGAATTCAGCAACGCTACAGTTGCAGTGGGTTTCGTGGATTAAGCCATCTGTCAACTAAAATAAAAAAGCCGGAGGTGATTACTTCCGGCTTTTACTTTTTATTCTACCCGTAACCAGGTGATCTTTGCATTCTTCTTTTTGGTCTTTACATGCAGCGTGGCATATACCTTATTCACCGGATCGTAGTCAGCTGCTATAAACAGCCCGAGGTTACTGGCATCTTCCCCGCTAAAAACAGACCGTTGCTTCGACAATTTATTCCCACTCTCTAACGTATAATAGAACCCGCTGCAATTAGTGACCAGCCATACCGTTTTACGGTGATGGTCTGTGGCTTCATTGATCAATACCTGGTCTCCCACCATATCCACATATAAATACTGTTCTCCTTCCCGTAATAGTGTCGCAGCGTTTTCAGTATGTTTCTGATAAAATGGATCAAATGATTTTTCCCTGAACCCATGTTTCTTTCGCAGTAGCCAGTTACCTGTTTGTGTTCCTTTTTTATCAAACTGAAGAATGGTAAGATCACCTAATATTGTATGCTTTGGTGGTTTAACAGCGTAAGGTATTGGTTGTTGTTCATAGTTCTCTTTTTCCTCCATCACTATCCGGAAAGAACCATCTTCCATGATCAATATATTCTGAGGTATGCCTTCCCCGGAAATTTTCTTCGCCTGTTCCAGCACTTTCGTTGTTGCATTCAACAGGGAAATTTTTCCAGGCTGCAACACAATGAGCTGGCTGGTATAGGGATTGTATTTCAGGGCGGCACCTTTAAGCGCCTCTCCCACCGGAGTAGCTTTAAAAGCACTGCTACCTTTTTCCAGTGTGAGCAGTTCCACGCGGTTCTCTACATTAAAGTTGCTGGCCAATATACATACCGCTTTATCCCCCAATACCACCATATCCGTGAACCCATGATAAAACACTCCCACCGTCTCCTTATCAAAAACACCACGGCTCAGTACGGCATGATCCGGGCCATAATGAATGATCTCCGAACCGAGTTCTTCATTCAACCATGTTCTGATGGCATAATATTCTGAGTAAGGGTCCTTTTCGATATTGAAATCCCGTGCCGGATTGGTGAGTATCAACTGATCCAGGCGCAACACTACTTCTTCTTTTTTCAAGGTACCATCTTTGCCATCCAGGATGAGTCTGTATAATACAGGATGTTTGTTTTCCCTTTCGCTGGCAAACACCACTACATCTCCCTGTGTTTCAAAAACAGCGTTGATGTTTTCTGTATGTGCAGTGGGGATGTTTTTATCCTGGATGCGCTGGTGGGCAGCGTTGTATAATTGCAGGTTGATGCCCTCCCTGAAATGCAGGTAAACCGTATTTCCATTCTTTAATTGAATGATCTTTGCAGCGCCTTTCTCCGGTTCATTAAATTCCGGGCCGTCTGCTATGGAAACAAACTGTGCACTTGATCCCTGGTGTATATTTATCAGGAGGTACAGGAATAGTATCTTCTTCATGAAGAGCAATATAATAAAACTTGCTTATTGTGCTTTAATTCAGGTTAAGCCATACCAATTGTACTTCCTTTTTGTTTTGCGACATACGCCGCAAGGTGACCAGGGTACTTTTTTCCATATCGTAATCCGCCATGGAAAATAAAGCGATGTGCCTTTGTTTCTTTTCCACATCTACCGGGAAAACAAAATTCCTGGCGGGAATAATGTTCTTTCCGGCCAGCGTATAATAGAACCCATGTCCTTCACGGGCATCGCGCATCATCGTTAATTTACCTTTCTCCAGTTTCTCTTTATTCTCTTCCAGGTCATTCATCAGGATGTAATCATGTTTGGCGCCAGGAACGAAAGAGAAGAATTTATACTGCTCTGAAAAATCTATTTTGTCCGTAGCGTTCTCCCTGTTCTTCTGATAAAATGCTTTCATGATCAGGCCGGGATTTAATTGCCTTTTAGGGATCATCCAGGTATTGATCTCCTTTCCTTCCGCATCCATATCGATCACCGCTACAGTGGAAAGGATGGTACTGATCACTACCGGCACACTGTTCACCAGGCGCACAAAATTGTCCAGCTCTTCAAACACAATGGAATAACCGCCGTCCTTTTTGATGAATACATTTTGCGGCACGCCTTCATAAGGTGCTTTGGGACCAAATACTTCCAGGCTTTTCAGGTTGGCTTTATCCGGGACGATCTCTCTGGCTTCTGCTGCCACCATCGTACTCAGTTGTACCGTGGTGAGCCAGGTAGCTATTTTCTTTTCTTCTTTCTGATTGGCCTGCAGGAGGATCAGCTGATCCGTGTAAGGATTGTATTTCACGAAACCACCCAGCACTTCTACTCCTTTTGGTAAAGAAAGAGATGAGAAACGAAAGAAGATATGCCCCTTTTCCAGCGTTGCCAGCATCATTTCGCTGCTGGTTACCTGATAGGTTGCATTTTGTGCCATACCCAGGATACAGAGCTTCTTATCGCCAATGACCACCATATCCCAATACTGGAACCTGGTGTCATTATCCGGGCCGGTGAAACGGGCGCGACTGATCTCATGATGATCTGCTGCAAAATGCACGATCTCATAACCGGCATCAGCTTCTTCAAGGTTGGCATACATCGATATCGCATAGTTTTCGCTGTAAGGGTCTTTGATCACCAGGAAGTCTGAACTGCTGGTTTTCTTTTTGCGGCGGTTCACTTTATCCAGGTTGGCCACCGTATCCTCCCGCAATAATTGTCCGGTACCAGCATCAATGGTGAGCCGCACCAATAAAGGGTGCCTGCTTTCCTTCACACTATATAACACCGTAGCATTGCCCTGCGATTCAAAAACAGCATCCAGGTTACCATTCCGGATATGGGCAAAATTCGCCATGGTATCCACCCGCTGGTGACTGGAATCGTATAGCTGGATGTTCACCCCCTTTGCCGGAAAATGTACATACAGGGTGTTCCCGTTCTTCAATTGAAGGATCCGGGCAAGTCCGCCGGATGGTTCCTCAAAGGAAGGACTCTCCGCAATTGTACTGATCTGGGCATGCAGGGCAAGGGGAAATGTTGCCAAAAGGCACAGGTATAAGGCTCTTCTCATTTTTTCATAGGATAATACGATGTAATATACAAATATTATATAATATATATGCCGGTAATAGTGGCCTGATAGAAGTTTGATCGAAGCACTATAGTTGTATATCCCTATATCACTGAAAGCCCATTCCTATAACACTCCTATAGCATAGGTATATCGAAACGATATACCTATGCTATAGGAATGATATAGCAGTGCTATAGGAGAGATATAGGAGAGAGCCGAGATAGTACCTGGAATAGACTGGTTATCAGCCTTTTGCGCACAAAAAAGGCCGGAAGCAATGCTTCCGGCCAGTTAAACATATAGTAATCAATCGTTTATTTAATTCCTTTCTCCAGTTTAAGGTTCCGGAGCATGTCCTCCGTCATCTTTTCCAGGTTGAATTCCGGTTTCCAGCCCCAATCCTGGGCGGCCAGTCCGTCTTCGATGCTTTGGGGCCAGCCGTTGGCAATCTGCTGGCGGTAATCTGGTTCGTAGCTGATGGTGAAGGCAGGAATATGTTTCTGGATGGCTTCGGAGATCTCTTTAGGGGAGAAACTCATGCCGGAGAGGTTGTAGGCAGAACGTACCTTGATCTTTGCACTATCCGCCTCCATGAGCTCAATAGTGGCACGGATGGCATCCGGCATATACATCATGGGCAGATAGGTGTCTTCAGACAGGAAACATTTATAGGTACCTTCTTCCAGGGCTTCGTGGTAGATCTCTACCGCGTAATCCGTGGTACCGCCGCCCGGGGCAGATTTATAGCTGATCAGGCCGGGATAACGGAGGCTGCGTACATCTATACCATAGCGGTGGTTGTAATATTCGCACCAGCGTTCGCCGGC
The DNA here is from genome assembly GCF_009647655.1 of Chitinophaga sp. SYP-B3965. GTDB lineage: Bacteria > Bacteroidota > Bacteroidia > Chitinophagales > Chitinophagaceae > Chitinophaga. The sequence goes on from NZ_WJFD01000003.1 coordinate 7,719, forward strand.
AAACTTACTGATCCCGTAAATGGTGGTAGGTTCGATGATGGTATGCTGCGGTGTGTCCTCTTTGGGGGAATTAGGCCCAAAAACGGCAATGGAACTGGGCCAGTAGATCTTATCCAAGCCTTCTTCCTTGGCAATGTCCAGCACGTTCAGCAGGCTTTGCATGTTGATGTGCCAAGCCAGCAGGGGGTTCTTTTCCCCGGTAGCGGAAAGGATGGCAGCCAGCAGATAGACCTGGGTAATGTTGTGACGGATAACCAGCACATGCAGCATTTCTTTGTTCATCACATCCAGGGACACGTAAGGGCCGCTGCCTTTCAGCAGGTCGTGCTCTTCACGGAGATCGGATGCTACCACGTTATTATCGCCATACATTTTGCGCAGGGCCAGCGTTAACTCTACGCCAATCTGACCGCATGCACCAATAACCAGGATCTTATCTTTCTTCATACTAAGAGGTTGTAAATTTTGTGCCCAAATTTATGTTCCAGACGCAATATTAGATGAAATGGGCATGTAAACAATGACAATACAATAACAATCCGGCCTATTCTATGTTTAGATTTATCATAGGAATCAGCATCAGGGAAAATAACGTTAATTTTGCGCCATGAAAACGTTAAAAGCACTGTTTAAAGAACAATACAATCCTGAAAACTTCTTTCTCATTGCCGGCCCGTGTGTGATCGAAGAAGAAGATCTGGTGATGGGCATCGCTGAAAAAGTATCTGCTATCTGCAAAAAACTGAACATCCCTTATGTGTTCAAAGCATCTTACCGCAAAGCCAACAGAACAAGTATCAATTCCTTTACAGGCATCGGTGATGTGGAAGGGCTGGACCTTTTACAGAAAGTAGGGCAAACCTTTAATCTCCCTGTTACCTCAGATATTCACTCCGCTGCGGAAGCTGCTATGGCGGCCGCTTATGTGGATGTTTTACAGATCCCGGCCTTCCTTTGCCGCCAAACGGATATCCTGCTGGCCGCTGCAGATACAGGTAAGTTTGTGAATGTGAAGAAAGGGCAGTTCGCCAGTGGTGAAGCCATGAAATTTGCGGTGGAAAAGATTGAACAGGCAGGTAATAAACACGTGATGCTCACGGAAAGAGGTAATACTTTCGGGTACCAGGACCTCGTGGTGGATTATCGTAATATTCCCATCATGAAAGAACTGGGTGTTCCGGTGATCATGGATTGCACACACTCTCTGCAACAGCCGAATCAAACTTCCGGCGTTACAGGTGGTAATCCTAAAATGATCGGCACTATTGCAAAAGCGGCTATTGCTACCGGCGCAAACGGGTTGTTCATTGAAACACATCCGAACCCATCTAAAGCTAAATCTGACGGCGCTAACATGCTGCATTTGGATCATCTGGAATCATTGCTGGAAGAACTGGTGAAGATCAGGGAAGCGGTTTATGTGAAAGCATAAAAACTAAAAAGCGGGATACGAAGTACCTGCTCAGCAAAAGCTGTAAGAAATAAAAAGACCGGTACGAAGTACTTGCTCGGCAAGAGCTGTAAGAAATAAAGAACCGGTACGAAATACCTGCTCAGCAAAAGCTATAAGAAATAAAAATCCGGTACGAAGTACCTGCTCAGCAAAAGCTGCAAGAAATAAAAAACCCGTACGAAGTACCTGCTCAACAAGAGCTGTAAGAAATAAAGAAACCGGGTACGAAGTACCTCCGCTCCGCGGGAGCTGCAATAAATTATTCAAAAACATAGGGCCGCATCAAACCGATACGGCCCTTTTTCTTGCTTACTTTCCTACCTTTTCAGCAAGTCCTGAAAACTTAACATCCAGCTTCAATACTGGTCCCTGCTCTCCGGAGTATTCACTTTTCAACGTTATATTATTCTCGCCAGTCTGCCATTGAGGCAAACCGCTTACTTTGATCTCTTTCCTGTTATTCCACCATGCGTCACACTGATAAATAGATACCCCGTCGCAGACAAATTTATCGCCGGCTTTTACCGGGCCTTCTATTTCAATGGGTGGCAAGTCGTTGATGATGATACGTATGCCCGTTACCGTTTCTGTTTTATTCCCTTCTACTGCTTCTGCTGTGATATAGAATTTCAGCGGTTGTGCACCGTAAGGGTTATTCGCTTTGAAGCGGGTTGTAACAGGTTCCCCTGTTTGCATCATTTTGTATTTGTGCGTGAGATCCGTGATGAGCTTCACAGGATAAAGCTCCCAGCTCCCCTCTCCTTTTTTCACGAGGTGAAATTCAGTGGTGGGATCTTTGAACTTCGCTATCTGTGCAGCGGTGAAAGTTTTTGCATTGCGGGCTTTCTGCCATTCGCGTACGGCTTCAAACAATGCTTCTTTATAGCCATTCTTCTCTATGTTCTCATCTACCCTTAAAAGATATCCTGCGTTGAAAGCAGCACTCCTTGCCTGGATCCATTCTATTTCTTCCGGGCGGTAAGTAGGTTCCATCTTAAACCAGCCCAGCATGCCGGGCATGAGGTTACGTTCAAAATAACGCTGATTCTCTATGCGGTAATTCACCTGGCTTTTCCGTAATGCGCTGTACCACGGTTCTCCCCAGTTCATGAAAGAATAGATATGCCAGTAATAATGAGAAGTACTGGCACCACAGGTCATGCGGTAACGATCCAGGTTCCGGTACCAGAGGTCTACAAATTTATTCTCAGCATAGGTGCCATGACCGGTGTATCCCAAAGCTTCAAAACCATCGAAGTCCATGAGGTCTACGCCGGTTTCATTACAAACTTCTGCCAGCCTGCGTGCGTATACATCCTGTAAATTAATATCGGGAAGGAAGCCACTATAGCCACTGTTCACCAGTTTATCCACTACTGTGCCTGCTTTGTGAGGGCTCTTCGTTGTTTTGAATTGTCCTCTTATGCAACCTGTTAAAGCACCATTTGAGATACCTTTATAACCGATCAGTTCCTTTCCTATTTTGATCGTGCGTGTTAATCCCATATTACGGAACCAAGAAGTATCTTTTACATAGACTACATCATCATTCTCTCCCAGGTCCCTGGCCAGTACGGAGCTGCCAGATTTCAGCATACTATCTCCGGGAACAGGGGATACATAAGGATCACCGGTACCGGTAAAAGTGGTGAGTGTATGCACGCCTACAGAAATACCTGCTTCTTTTGCTTTGGTTGTGTACTTCCTCACATCTTCCGCGCCATTGGGGAAACGGCCTGTTTCCAATCTGAAATGCCCCCAGCTCTTGAAGATATCCCCGATGTGCACCAGCCGGAAGTTCCCTTCCTTCGCATACTGCAAAGCGTTGTCTATACTTTTGCCTTCATACATGAGGTAGGCTTCAGACATCCGAGGGGAACGTTTGATCCATACACCATCCAGCATGGGATGTGGTAATCCTTCGCCTGTTTCTACCTGCTCAATTACATCCAGCACGGTAGCGGCAGGGCAACCAAACAAAGCAATAGCACTTCCAACCAGATCTGCATTCACCGGTTGAACTTCCTGCAAAGTAGCACCGCTGCCAATGGTACGCGGTATCCGCCTATCACGGGAGAAGAGCCGCAGATCACTGCCATAAGGTTTTTTAACCGCAAGGCTTCCCCTGTACAGGCGCACAAATTCCGGCATATCTCCATCCGTGTTCACATCTGCTCCCACCGGCTGGCCGATCTTATTTTTCAGCGCTTCGGGTATTGTTTGTCCGGGTAACGGATCTATAAAAGAACCACCACCTGCATTATCTCCGTCGTCTGGAATACCTTCTGTGGTATTGATCTTTAATGCCTGTACGCCCACGGCAAATTCATCATCTCTAACCACACCAACTGTTTCTCCTATCAGCTGACTGATAGTAGTGGGATATGGTCCCCAAACTACGGCCTGCACACCTTTACGCGGGGCTAAGGATAATAATTCGAACCGAAGATATTTCCCTTTACTGGCGGCAGCAATTACCGCCACTGCACCATTTTTATACTTTAGCGTTATTTGCTTCTTTGCTTCATTGTAAGTCATGGAAGCCGGATAAGTATATACGGAATCCTTGAAGAGGGAAAGTAAAGGGGACGGCTGGCCCCGCGGAATGAATTCCCGGCCGGTAGCCTTATCAGTTAAACTGATCATGTTCCCTGTTCCGTCAAAACGAAGACGGATAAAATCTGTTGTAAGTTCCACCCCTTCCGGCAAACGGAAAGCCATCAATAAGAGGAGCGTGAAGAATAGCCCTGTTCTCATGTTAAAAATAATTTAAGCTGTATGTTGGATGTAAGGCACAAGGAACTACAGCATCTTATAAAGACGTTTGCTGGTTCCGGTACCTCCTCGGTGGAGCGGGAGGGTTTTGGTGTTATGCAGCGACAAGTTAGTAATTAACAGCAATATTTCACACTATTCTTTAAGTATCTTTCTGGCTTAAAATAGTATCATATACAAACCGCGATCATTGCCCGCTTCCAATTGAAGTAGATTTTACAGAACTATAGTACAATCTTTCCAGGAACCGCATGTTCTTAGTAAGAATAATAGCTGTTGCTGTCAATCCATTTTTAAATGCAAGCGGGTTATTGGTATTTGTTATCAATCCATTATCCAGCCTTATGGTAGTCAAAAAGCCACTATCCGATGGTACAGAAGAAACATAACTTATGATGCCTTCTACAAAACCAATTTCCTGGAAAGGATAGGCATCAAATCGCAGTTGCACGGTAAGCCCTGTGTCTATTTTACCAAAATTGGCCTGGGGCAGAATGGTTTCAGCATAATAACGGTTATCGCCAGGGCTTATAAATCCAATCTGTTTACCTTGTTGCAGAAATTGATTTTCCTGTAAGGCAACAGTAAAAAATATACTCCCGGAGATTGGAGCTTGTATAACATAGACCTTCTTCCATTCATCAACTGAGTTTTTGAGCGACAGCAAAGCATGTTGAAAACTAAGCTGCTGCTGCATACGATCGTGGTCAAGCTGATCCAATTCCCTGATCTTCTCACGTTTTTGCGTTTCGTTGGAAATAAGTGCAATTTCGAGTAGAGGAATGGTCATTTCCTTATTTGCCAACCTGCTTTTTTCCTGTCTGAACTCCTCCTTAGATAATACGTTCTCTTTAGACAGCGATTCTTTCATTTCATAAGTTTCCTTCGCAAATTCCATATCCTGCTGTGTCAATTTCTTTTGCGTCAGCATAAAATTCCTTGTATTATCCAATGAGATAACGTCATTTTCAAGCATAGTTGCCTTCCTTGAATAAAAGCCATTGATCATATAATCATTAAAAAGCTGCCAGGCTATAACAAATTGTCTATACTCCTGCTGAATACTCCCAACATTATTATACTGCTGCTGAAATAACCTGGCTGCTTCTTTTAATTGTCTGGTATTGAATAAGTAAATACCACTATCCAGTTGTTTAGATAACGCTAAAACCTCATCATGATCAGCGGTGCTTTCTATATATCCTATTACCTGCCCCTTTACTACCTCTTTTTTATTCTGAATAAAGAGTTTTACAAGCCTGCCTTCCCGAAGGCAAATAATTTCCTTAGGAGCATTCACTGCCGTTAGTTTAGCCCTCACTTCTATAATATCCGGGTACCTTATAAACCAGGAGATAGTCACCAACAATAGGAAAATGCTCATAAAAATTAACAAAGCCCACTTTTCCATAAAACCAGGCTTATGAGAAATAATTTCCTGTGCCATCTCTGACCGCTGATTAATATTGCCCCTAAAGTTTATTTCATCCTGATTTTCCATTCTCTTAAGATTATTATAATGTTAGAAGTTAAGATCCAAGTTCTAATTGGTTTTTAACCAACTCATAATACCGGCCTCTAAGTGACACCAGATAGTCGTGTGTACCAACTTCCTCAATCTTGCCTTCATGCAAAACAATGATCTTATCAGCATTCCTAACCGTACTAAGCCGGTGAGCCACCACCACAACAGTTCTACCTTCAAAGAATTGCTGCAGATTCTCCACGATCGTCTTTTCATTATTAGCGTCCAGTGAATTGGTAGCTTCATCAAAAAACAAAAATTGCGGTTGCTTATAGACGGCCCTCGCTATAAGCAGGCGTTGCCTTTGTCCCTGGCTGATGCCCACTCCTTCTGCGCCTAATACTGTATTGAATCCATTAGGCAATGTGTCTATAAAAGATAAGATATTGGCTATTCTGCAACTATTCATTAATTTCTCATGATCAATGTATTCATCTGCAACAGCAATATTTCGGGCAATAGTATCATTAAAAATGAAGCCGTCCTGCAACACTGCACCACATTGGCTGCGCCAGAAAGAGGGGCTGATGTATTTGAAATTAACATCCCCGATCTTCAATTCTCCCTGGTACTGGCTATAAATTTTCAATAACAATTTTAAAAGTGTGGTTTTCCCACTACCACTGGTACCTACAATGGCAGTAACCATTCCCTCAGGTATATTTAATGAAATATCTTCAAAAACAGGATCATTGCCTGCACCGGGATAGGTGAATGACAGTTTACTAAAACTGATACTCTTATTATCAGGCAAATAGGTTAAATTCGTTTTATCTGCTGGTTCCTCATCTTCCATTTCATGTATTTCATTTAGCCGTTCCATACTTATTTTTGCATCCTGAAATCCTTGCGCTATAACAATAAACTGCTGAACCGGGCCACTTAACTGGCCAATGATATATTGAATGGCGAGCATGGCGCCAAATGTCAGTTCTCCTTTTACCACCAGTTGGGCAACCAGGAAACTAATAAAGATGTCTTTACCCTGATTGATGAATAAGGCGCCTGCTGATTGCCATTGATCATAATTAAGGCTTTTAAAATTCAATTTAAATATACCAGCCTGCACATTCTCCCATTCCCAACGTTTCAGCTGCTCTGCATTATTTAATCTTATCTCCTGCATTCCCTGTACCAACTGTAATGTGGCATTATTCTCCTTTGCTGAAATATGAAATGTTTCATAGTTTATTTTGCGGCGAAAACGAAGAAACAACTGTATCCAGCCAAGATAAATGATGTTACCTATTGCAAAAACCAGGAACAACTGCACGCTATAAAACACCAGGATAATGGCGTATATGAAAAAATTAAAAACAGAAAAAATGGTCGTTAATGCCTGACCTGTCAGAAAAGCCTGGATCTGCCTGTTGTCGCCGATCCGCTGTATCGTATCGCCTACATGATGCGCATCGAAGTAAGAAACGGGCAGCCTGGTCAGCTTTAACCAGAAGTCAGAGAGAATGGAAATATTGATGCTGTTAGATATCCTTAACTGGAGGCGGGTTCTAACAAAACCGATTATGGTACTGCTAAAAGTCAATGTGAGTTGCGCAATAAGAACGATTGTGATATACTGCATGTTCCGGGTATTGATCCCGGTATCTACCATGCTCTGGGTAAGAAAAGGGAGCACCAGTTGTAGTATAGAACCAAGTAATAGAGAAATAAAGACTTGTGTGAATTGCCACTTGCTTTGGCGTAAATACTGGGTTATCCTGACCCAGCTTAACCGTTGTTCTTTCTCCCCTTTTCTTTCATAAAAAGCCGAAGATGGTTCCAGTACCAAAACGGTACCGACATTTCCTGCGCCCTCAATATTATTAGATTGCCAAAAATTTAGAAAATCCTGTTTAACATAGGTAAGGATGCCATTAGCCGGATCGGCTATTTTTGCACTCCTTTTATTAATTGAGATTAAAACTACAAAGTGATTCTGCTCCCAATGCAGTATTGCAGGAAGCGAAATTTTTTGCAACTTCTCATAATTGATTTGAACCCCTCTTGTCCGAAAGCCTATCTTCTCTGCGATTTCGCTAATACCGAGTAACGAAACGCCTTGTTTATTAAATCCGGACTTTTCCCTTAATGTGTCTGCATTATAATGCTTTCCATAATGTTTGGCAATCATCCTCAGACAAGTAGGGCCACAGTCCATGGCATTTAACTGTTTATAGTAGCTAAAACTCATTTTTGATTTTAACTGTATGATTAATAACTAACGTTAATATTATATCTATTATAAACATTCATTATAGCAGATAACCGGGCACTCGTATCTCTAAACAGGCGAGTAACCTCGCCATTCATAACATTATTAGTTACTGTTACATCTGAGTAACCAAAATCCTTTTGAATTGAAATAAAAGGGAAAAGCACCATTTTATTACTGGTCATTTCAGAGAATTTCCCATCGGCTGTATCTCCGTCCTCAAAAGGTTCATTCAAAATGGTCTGAAAAAAGCCCCTGTATATCACCATAAATTGTGTACTCCAGAAAGTATCGATCCAACACCTGTTCGGTGTAATAGGCACCGTCTGATTAAATCCTCCTATACCGCCCGATAACAACTTAACACCCTGCTGATGGGCCTCAATAATATTCTTCATTAAAAAATGGCTGCAATAGTCCGCCGTAAATTCATGATCATCCTCACAAATAATAATTACTTCATCTTCTTTAGTGCTGGCATCCTTTATGATCTTCACTATGCTCTGCCATAAACCCACCGCCCCAATCTCATGCCTGCAGGCATCTACAATTAACAGATCAAACTCTTTTCTCCCATTAAATTGCCTTTGGATATGTTCCAGCCGATCAGTTCTTGAAGAAAGATTTATAACATAAGTGGGAATCACTATGCCTTCATAGTCATCGATATTGGTCATACTATTAAAATTAAGCGGCTTTAATGCCATTATTCATAATGTACATTCCTTCACAACATCCATATCGTTGACGGCCATCCAAATAATATTAAGTGGATTAAGATCTGTTAATAATCTCAGCTTTTGCTTACGGATGTAAGGAATTCTTTTTCTCCATGCATTCATATTTATTAGCTCAATGATAGTGTCTATTGAAGCTTGAATGGCTCTTATATTCAATTTCACATAGGCTCTTTCATCGATAAACGATGAAATATTAGTACAACCGTCATAAAAGCATAAGGTTTCAGCTAAGATTGGATCTGTAATCTTTTCAGTAAAATAATTTTCACAGAAAGAGTTTTCACAATTTATATGATACCTATACTTTAGCAGGGCATCAAATTTATCCTCAATGGCTCCCCTATAAGCAGTAATACCCTGAAAGAAAAGCCCGGAGTTATTTCTTCCCCAAAGGTCAAACCCATCTTCTATAATCCTATCAAATGCCTGGATAAAATCCAATCTGGCCTCATGCCCTTCCAAATCATAAAGATCACTGGTTACGGAAGACAGCAGCTCGCTTTTCTTAATTTCCCCCTGTTGTATAATTACCTGGTAGTTTGCCGGTTTTGCCTGGCTCCAGCTAAACAAAGACAATGGCAGGATAACCGATGTTTTATGCTCCCTGATATGATTTGATAACAGGGGCTCAGTTAAAAATGTCATTGCTTTCTTCTCATCGTAATCCATGTTTTCATCAAAGGGCCTGGTTAGAATAATTAATTTATCATAAGCTCCATCCGTAAACTGAACATTCTTCCAATCGGACCTGCCGAACCCATGCATTTTAACCATTTCTAACATCTGTTCATCAGATTGCCAAAAGCCTGTTAGTTTAACCCTGATCTTTTTCATTCCAGGAAAATAAAATATCATGCATTAAAATTCCAGTCCATAAAATACCCCTACATCCTTTAGCTGCCCCAGTTTCTCCAGTGAATCAGCGAATACCTGTGTAACATAACCTGGTAAATTATTCTTTTCAGTTACATCAGAATAACCAAATTCGCGCTGAATAGAAATAAATGGATACAAAAGGAACTTATTGCCGGTAAGTTCAGAGAGTTTATAGTCTGCGGCATCGGTGGGCTCAAATGTGGCATCAAGGATTGCATTAAAAAACTTACTGTAAATAACGGTAAACTGTAAGCCCGTAAAACGATCCACCCAAAACAGATCAGAAGAGATCTGCAAGGCTGTATGAAACCAGCTTACCCCTCCCGATAAGAGATCAGCCTCTTTATCACCGGCCTCAACTATAGCTTTCCTTAATAGCGTTGCATTATAACAATCAGTAAACAGATGATCATCCTCACATATTATTATAAACTTCTCCTCCTTTGACCTGGCTTCTTTCACGATCGTCACCAATGTATTCCACAAACCCAGGGCACCTGTTTCATGTTTAATGGCCTCCTTAATAAACACTGAAAACTCATTCCTATCCTGCATTTGACCTTTTATGTGTTCCAGCCTGTCCTTTCTTTCCTTCAGGTTGATAATATATAAGGGCATCAATAAGTTTTCATTTTTCATAAGACCGGCTATTTCAGGGTTGAAAGTTCACTTAGTAGTTCAGGAGTACTTGGCCTTAGTGCATTCAGTTTTTTTATCCTACCCTCCTTATCTAATACAACATAACGGGGAATAGATTTAATATCTAAGTAATTTGCGTAAGCAGATTTAAAATTATCCGCTATCCGATAAACTGCGTCAGAGAATCCAAATTCATCTGCAACAGCTTTCATCTTCTCATGGTCCTTTTCATTATCAACAGACAAATAGATCAACTGAATCCCCATTTCAGTCATTTTCGCCACATTCTCCTTGCTATATTCCATTTCTTCCTTACATGGGCCACACCAACTAGCCCAATTATCAATCAATATTACTTTCCCGGCATATTTCTTCAGCATATCGCCCAACCGTCCGGGAGTGCCGTCATATGCATATATCCTATTCAACAAAACAGAATCCGGAAATACTTTATTCCCTTTTTTATAATTTGCGTAAGCATAATCTATAAAAAAAAGATACTGAGGATCATGGATATCCTTAGCGTATTTATCATACCATTCGTCAACAAACACATCATTTGATCCATTGCTGGCTAACGCCTTCACCTGATAGTAAAACAAGGTAGAAAGCAGGTATTCCTGCAGGATTCCTGTAAAATTCTTTTTAATGGTTGCCGCTCTTACGAGCAACTGATCTGCATAGCTCTGAATATTAGATGCCATTAATACATCTACTGCTTTAACCATGGCGTACGTATATCTCCTGGAGAACATTAATATTGAATCCTCATTTTTAATGGCCTTAGTAAAATACTTCTTTACAAGATCATTCTCATTAAAGGCAGCATTCTTCTTCTTAAGCTCACTTACACCAAAATAAAGATAATAATACCTGCTGGCGTCCTCTTCCTCTAGTAACATTTTCCTCAAAGCTTCGTTTGGGTATTTGATGCAGTAGGCATTTATCCGCTGACACGTTTCTGCGTAGTTACTATCAATGACTGCTATTATTTGTGCATCATTCTCAACAACCTGCATTCGTTTAAACATCTTTAGCCCGGAAGCTAAAGTAGATAGTTCCGTACTAAAGTTGTAATTCCCTTCATTTTTGCCATGAAAGGTAATTTTCACCGTACTGGAAATGGAATCTTTCTGAATTATTAAGCTTAATTGATCTCCCGGAGATATGAATGCCGGAAAAGCCGGCCTGTTTAATCCAGAACAATTGGATAATATTGGTTCAGTAATCCCCGATATTATTAATCTATATGTACTATCTGATAAGATCTGAATTTTTGAAATAACAGGCTGAGGTTGTACGTCAGATTCAAAAAGTTTCAGAGGTCTTGTAAACCATAGCTTTTCACTTCTGGTAAGATCCTTAACATTGATCACAATATCCTCCCCAGCTGCTAAAGCTTTGCCGGAAAATATCAATGATACCAAAAGGCCCGCAAAATATTTCATGCTTAGATTTTAAACGAAGATTGCTCACAGTATTTTTAAACATAATAACCTGACTATAAAGCCAGGTTATTATGTCAATTATTAAATTAACAGTTGCATTGAGAATGAGCGATATCAAACGTTGGATAAGCGTTGCAAGATGTTGTAACATACGAGCCTAAACAACCCGTACCATTTACTGTACCCAAATCATTGCCGCTATTATCTCTGCATTTAATTACAGAACTCTTTCCAGCGCATGCATCAGGGCCACCGCTGCCAGTTCCGCCTAAAACCTTTTTCAATTGACTTCTTGTTAATACTTCACCGTTTTGGAAGCCCGAGGACTTTAAATTTAATTTTTTCATACTTTTACTTGGAATTATAATTGTTATATGATTCTGTACCCCTATTACACCGGGGTATTTAAGCGGCATGTGTTTTATAACATCCATGCTGGTTACTGGGGCTGTACGTTTGCAACCGGCAGCCCCATTTTCTTATAATAAGGATCGTAAAAAGTATCGATAAGACTAAGGATCAATAGGATAACAAGTACTTAATATCTTCCAGGCGGTACGGCTCCATCAATTCATGTCCATTCACCAGAATGGAAGGGGTGAAAAAAATACCTGCATTTCCGCACCAGGCATTTTGCTTATTAGCCAGGTCTTTTATGTCCTCGTTAAATTGTACGGGGTACTTCTGTGCCCATTTTTCGTATTCTTTGTCGCTCTGCACATACCAGTCGTGGAGGGCTTTCTCTACTATACCCTTGTCCTCAGACAAACTTAACGAAGTAATATGCTGCGCTACTTTAAACCCGATATCATCGTCCTGACCACTTGTAGAGAAAATAATCTTTAATTGAAAACCATCCATGGTAGACAACCATTCATCCAACAACTTATGCGTTTCTGCACAAGGGTTGCAAAGAGGGTTACTTACTACAGTAATGATGTTTTCAGCTACAGGATTGCCCAGTATTACGGGCATTAAACTATCAGGTAGTGTGTGATGAGGCTGGGCTGCTAATAATTGATTAAACAGTGCACTATCATATTTGAACTTCCTTAGTTGTTTCTTTATTGGCTCTATTTCCTCCGATTTCCTAAGAATCGGTTTTAGGAATCCCCAGATGGCAACAGGAAGAAAGAAACAAAGAATTGAACGCACAATAACGGCAGGAGTAAAAAGAAAATCAGATGTTTGTGGATAAAAAGCGCCGGCAGCAATAAAAAACACTGCTTCAAGCCACAACAAAACCTGTATGCTACTGCACAGCGTACACCAGCTTCTTTTTTTCACCTGATACCAGATGGAATAAAAAGTATAAGGTATACATACAATATTTAGCCAGGCAAGTAAAGTTATTGTTCCTGGATTTAATAGTAAACACGCAAATGAGCCTATAAAATAAAATGCACCCACCTCACTCCAGCTTAACCAGGAAGTTACTTTAGCTGCATCAGATCGTAAAATGGCATTACAGCCATTTTTCCCTCCTGCATTGCAAATATTCTGTATAAAGGGATTATTCGCATCCAGGGTGTACAGCAGGAGTAATGCGCTAACAATAATCCCTGCCAGCTTTAAACCTAATAAGCCCAGCAATGGCACACTGATGCTGATATAATTTATAAAAGTTAATGCAAATGCTAACAGTAAAAATAGCAAAACAGGTAAGCGAAGATAACTGACCCACCCTTTTATCAAAGCGCTTTTATAAGCATGCTCCCCGCTTTGAATATCTTTTTCGGCATACAAAATAACACCATCCCACCGTTCCAAAAAGTCAGCTTCTGTAATAGTGTTTTTCTCTTTTTTCTCATTGCTGTATCTCACTTCCCCATTGATAATTTCATGAACGAGGATAAACTGTCCGCGTCCTGTTTCCAAATGAGCAATAAAAGGATAAGCCAATCCTGCTGTATCGTAATTACGCTTATCTATTCTGTAGGTCTCATGAGGAACCTTCCAGGAGGACAGGCAATCACTTAAAGCTAACAAGCTGGGATACGCGGGATGATCCTGTAACTCATCGCTGATGGTGAAAGGACTAACGGGTACATTTAATTTTTTGATAAGCATGGTTAACACGGCAACGGCGTTTACCGGCCTGGGTCTAATCGTCAAAAGCATGGATTAACACGATTTAATAAAATAAATCTCTCTGCACGATCGGATAGTCTCTAAATGTCTAAGTGATTTTAAAACTAAAAAAAGAAAAGCAGATATGCAAGTTTTTTTTAGCAACAATCTTATAATGAAAGATTTAAGGTAAGATTGTATTATTTATTATTACTTCAACATTACTTAAAAAAATAGGGCAGCGCCAATAATGGCATTGCCCCTTTTGTATCCATAACGTGTATTTATCTAAAAAGATGAACGGTTGCCCCTATTTCGTAGGCACCGTCTACATAAGTTTTCATGCCGCCTGTTTGTATGGTATACATGGCCTGGATCATCACCGTTTTCATAATATCCACCCCAATGCCAGTGGTTAAACTGTTAGAGGTATGATACACTGCCATCACGTTTGCTACGTTTTTCAGGAAGGTGACATTCACCCCTACATCCAGGATATTATCGTATCCCCTGATACCCCGGTAGCAGAGTTTCGGTTCCACACTAACTGTTCCTTCCAGGTCAAATTTGTAAGCCGCAGCGGAGAAAAAGATACCTCCCCCATTTACACCTTTGTTCTCTCCGGACACCAGGCTCCTGATATTTGGTAAAGCCGCCTGCAGGGTTAAGCCTTTATGCGCATAAGCCATGCCAAATTCTGCTTCAAAATAATCATCTCTTCTGTTAAATGCGCCAATGGAGGGGTCATTTATTTCGCCGTCTATCAATTTATAATCCAGGCGCTGGATGTTCATGCCCAGTGAAAGCCCGAAATGCAATGTTTTTCCATCCTGGCTGAGCGGCAGGTGGTAAGCATAACTAACGGCCGCACGGGTCCTGTTGATCAGGCCTGCCTTGTCATTGAATACATTTACGCCCCAGCCTACTCTTTTTCCCATTCCATAATCCGCAGTAAAAAATTGGGTAACGGGTGCCCCCTCCATGCCGGCCCATTGTTTACGATAAGCGGCATTCAGATGTAAGCCGGAATCAATGCCCGCCATGGCGGGATTGGCCAGGTACTGGTTTTGAAAATACTGGGTACCTGAGGGTTCCAGTAAAGCCTGTGCTTCACTCAGGCTTTGCGCCATGCTATTCGTTGCGAACAGCATTATTAAAACGACGAATCTGATCTTCATAATTATTTTCTATCTGTGATGATAGTGATATAACCTTTTACAGTTTTGCCACTTCCATCAATGGTTAAGATATAATAGTACGTTCCTTCGGCAAGCCGCTGGCCATTCATGGTGCCATCCCATTCATTGTTATAATTCCTGCGCTGATAGATCATACGGCCGCCGCGGTCAAAGATCTTCAGTTCATTATCCGGATAGCTGCTTATATTCCTGATCACCCATTTATCATTGATCCCATCTCCGTTTGGTGTAAGGAGGTTGGCAGCATCTACTTTAAAGTCTTCTATGATATTGAGGGTGATCTGTGCGGTGCCTTCGCAACCTGCTGCATTAGCACCTGTAACGGTGTAAGTAGTATTAGCCTGTGGCCTTATGGTAAACACAGCACCTGTGGCAGTACCCCAGTTATAAGTAGCGGCACCGGAAGCAGTGAGTTGTACTTCAGTTCCTTTGGAAACAGTGGAGCCTTTGTTGCTGGTAATATTTACAACCGGCAGGCTGTTCACCGTGAGGGCAAATGTGCGCTGGAAAACATCTACGCCACCATTCGTCACGCCACCATTATCTTTTATGATGATGGTGATGTTCGCTTTGCCGGTAGCGGAGGTTTTCAGCTTGTAACTCACTACGCCGGCAGCATCAATTGTCAATGCATCAAATATTTGCTGATCTGCACTGATAGTAAAACCAAATGTTTGTCCGGCTTCTGTAGCAGTAGCGCCTGTTACAGGGAAGGTCTGCGTGGCAGTAGTGATACAAATTTCCCTGTCTGCAACTACGCCAAAGAACGGTGCTTTATTAATAGCTCCGATGGCAATGGTTACTGTTGCCTGCGCGCTGGTATTTAATCCATCGCTCACGGTGATGTTTAATGTAACAGTAGTACCTGCTTTACTATTCAGTAATGCTACGTCTTTCACTGTAATGGTACCATTTGTGTTGATGGAAAAAGCGCCGCCGGAGCCATCTGTTGCGATAGTCCAGTTCTGTAAAGTACCGTTTGCTTCCGTTGCAGTTACAGTACCTGCCACAGTGCCCACAGCATTGTTTTCAAGCGCATTAAATGTTTGTCCTGCATTGATCACCGGAGCTGTTCCGTCATATGTTAAGCTCAAAGTATTAGAAGCCGCGTTACCATTTGCCCCAATATTCTCTGCACGGTCTGCCGGCAATAAGGTAGTTACGGCTCCATCTGCTGACGGTGTTACCAATGCTGTGTAAGTAATGTTATTTGTGGTTTGCAGGTTACTGATAGTTGCGTTAGTTGCTGTAAGATCAGTAGCAGCAAAACCCGTTACTGCTTCACTGAAGGTAATGGTGATGGTATAAGGTGCGTTCACCTTTGCAGCAGCGGCAGTGGATAATACTACAGATGGATGATTTGTATTCACAAATACGTTCTGCGTGTTGCCTGCACTTTGCAATGCATACACCATATTGTTACCAACATCATCTTTTAAGACTGCACCGTTTGGCATCAGGTTCGCACTGAGTGCAATACCGTCCATGTCCATTTCCCCGTTCTGTATCACATAAGAGAAGGTAAGCGCATTGGTATCAAGGCCGGAAACGTAATTAGCCTGGCGGGTGTTTGCTCCTATTAATACTTGCAGGAATGGCGCACCGGAGCCCTGTATCACTTCACTGGTGTTCACGGTGAAGGTGAGTGTGCTATTCTCTTTGTAATAACCATTGGGGGGCACATTAACAGAAGTGATCGCAGGCGATGTTGCATCGTATATTAAACTCAATGAATTAGAAAGTATATTGCCATTTGCACCAATGTTCTCTGCACGGTCTGCCGGTAACAGGATAGTTACGGCTCCATCTGCAACTGGTGTTATCAATGCGGTGTAAGTAATATTATCAGTGGTTTGCAGGTTACCGGCAGTTGCGTTCGTAACTGTAAGGTCATTTACTGCAAAGCCCGTTACCGCTTCACTGAAGGTGATGGAGATGTTATAAGGCGCATTCACCTTTGCAGCAGCAGCAGTGGATAATACGACAGACGGATGATCTGTATTCACAAATACGTTCTGTGTGTTACCCACACTTTGTAATACAGCTACCATGTTGTTTCCTGCATCATCTTTTAAGATGGCGCCGTTCGGCATCAGGTTCACACCGAGTGCAATGCCATCCATGTCCATATCCCCATCCTGTACCACATAAGAGAAAACAAGCGTATTACTGCCAAGGCCGGAAACATAAGTGGCCTGGCGGGTGTTTGCTCCTACTGATATATTCAGGAATGGTGTACCGGAACCTTGTATCACCTCACTGGTGTTCACGGTGAAGCTGAGCGGGCTGTTTGCTTTGTAATAACCATTGGCCGGCACACTTACAGAAGTGATCGCAGGCGATGTTGCATCATATGTTAAGCTCAAAGAATTAGAAAGCATATTGCCATTTGCACCAATGTTCTCTGCACGGTCTGCCGGTAACTGGGTAGTTACGGCTCCATCTGCAACTGGTGTTATCAATGCGGTGTAAGTAATATTATCAGTGGTTTGCAGATTGCTCACGGTTGCATTAGTCGCAGCAAGATCTGAGACGATAAAGCCTGTTACTGCTTCACTGAAGGTAACGGTGATGGTATAAGGTGTATTCACCCTGGCAGCAGCGGCAGTTGATAATACAACTGATGGATGGCTTGTATTCACAAATACATTCTGCATGTTACCCACACTTTGCAATACAGGTACCATGTTGTTACCCGCAACATCTTTTAAGGTAGCGCCATTGGGCATCAGGTTCGCACCCAGTGCAATACCATCCATATCTCCATCCTGTATCACATAAGAGAAGGTGAGCGCATTGGTACCAAGGCCGGATACGTAGGTAGCCTGGCGGGTGTTTGCTCCTATCAATACTTGCAGGAATGGTGTACCGGAACCTTGTATCACTTCACTGGTATTCACGGTGAAGTTGAGCGGGCTGTTTGCTTTGTAATAACCATCGGCCGGTACACTTACAGAAGTGATCACAGGCGGCACATCATCATAATCAACGGAAATCGTATTGGATGCGGTATTACCATTCGAACGCCCGTTACTTGCCATATTGGCGTTTACCCACACTTGCACATTACCATTTACACTGGGTGTGACCGTGAAGGTATAAGTGATGTTATCAGTTGTTTGCAGGTTGCCCGCCAGCGCCATATTTACAGATGACATGCTTGCAAGTGAAAAGCCGGTAACGGCCTCGCTGAATGTAGCTGTTACAGTAAAAGGCCCCGATACAGGACTGCTGGTTGTGCTAAGTGTAACGGTCGGGCGCCTGGTGTCTACATTAATTGCTCCTGCACTGAAATTAGTCATTAGCAGGCCTCCATCATTACCAGCCATGTCCTTTATCGTTCCACCATTTGTTTCAATGGTTGGGATCATTGATACATCATTTGCCACCAGGCCTTCTTCCAGTATATCGTATCTGAAGATGAGCGTATTTGTTCCTGATCCGCTAACATAGGATGCATTCCTGATCGCAGGACCTCCTATCTGGATACCAATATGAGGAGTACCGGTTACATTTACGATCTCGTTGTAATTAACGTTAAAAAACAACGGAGAGTTGAGATGATAATTACCAGCAGGCGGCCTGGTTACACTAGTGATGAACGGTGCATCAGCGTCGTATTGGAAAGAAAGTGTGTTGGATGCTGTATTGGGATTTCCCCCAAATACACCATCCACCGTGGTGGCAGGCAATTGAAGGGTAAAAGCACCTGAACTCGGATCAGGTGTCAGCTGCATTGTATAAGTAATATTATCCGAAGTTTGCAGGTTGCTTACTGTAACCATTATTATAAAGTAGTCTGCCACTGATAAACCGGTTACTGGTTCACTGAAAGTAGTGGTCACTGTAAAAGGTCCGTTTACATAGGGGCCTGCTGTAGTAGATAACACTGCTGATGGGCGCCATGTATTTACAAATATGCTCCCTAAGTATGGGAGGTTATTTAATGCCGGCACTGCATCATACACGAGATCTTTTATAGTACCACCGTTTAAGACGATGGTATTTCCCATACTGATCCCATCCAGATCCACCTCCCCTGGCCCTACGGTATAACGGAAAGTTAACTGGTTAGTTCCTGTACCACCAACATAACTGGCATGCCAGATATATCCCCCGATATTCACTTCAAAGTATGGTACACCACCTGTGGTGACCACATCTACAGCTTCATTGTAGTTCACATGAAAATCCATGTCCCTTGTTTCCGTGTAATAACCATTGGAAGGAGCTGTTACTGAAACAACAACTGGTATTGTAAGGTCCACGCTCCAGTTATATGTTTCTGGTGTAAGATCTGTATTACCTGCAGCGTCTGTGGCACGGACCTGGAAACTATGGTTCCCCTCAGTTAACCCGGACAATGGAAGAGGGAAACTAACCGGCGTGAAGGCTGCACCATCTAAAGATCCTTCAAAGGTGCTACCGCTTTCAGTGGAAGCAGCGTCAAAGAGATCTGCACCATTGCTCACTGCCGGAGGTGTACTTAAGAAAGATGTATTTGGTGCCGTTTGATCTAATATGATATTGTCACTAACAGTAAGCACATTCAAAGCCTGGTCAACCAACTGCACATATACGTTCTTCACACCATCTCCGGCGGGTAAGGTAACATTTAACAGACCAATGTAGGTCTGGTAGAAACCCCAGTTGAAGTTGTCAAAAGAGAAACGCATTTGTAAAAGCGGGTCAGTATCCATTTTTGTGATACTTAATGCCACGTAGGGATCATTCGTATAAGCTGCTCCGCTATTAATACTTACCGTACCGGTAGGTGCCGTTTTGTCAATTGTATACAGTGCACCAGTTGTATAAGGAGCATTGATAAGACCAGGGCTTATACCTGTGCCTGTAACAATTAAACGGAGATTACCATCCCCGGTTCCTGCATTAACAGTAACAAAATATATAGTTCCACTGCCAGAGACGCTGGCAACACTGGCTCCTGTAAGGCCTAAATAAGTATCTACAGAAAAAGATGCAGCAGTTACACCCGTTACAGCTTCTGTGAATGTAACAACATAGTTTACAGTGTTGGCTGAAGTTGGGGAGGAACCCGAACGTGAAACATTTGCAACAGCAGGTGCCCACTTATTTGTAGTACTGTAGCCACAAAGTGTTTGTAATAGTATAACCGGTATAAGTAAGCATATTTTCAACTTATTCATAAGTAAGGATTAGTATTCGAAGAATTATTGAACTCCGCCGCAAAGGGGGCAGGCAAATAAATGGCTGACGATCAGAAAAGATAAAAGGGTCACCATGTTCCTGATGGAACAGGCGTTGTGAGGTTTATTCATACTGGTAAGGGATATTGTTATTAGCAAATAGGGCCTGGGACGCTAAAATCCGGAGCAAGATATATATATTTATTTCAAAGCATGTAAAATATTAAAACAGGCATGGCCGGAGAGCAGGTTTTACTTTTTACTTCTCCTTTTTTTTCATTAAATTCATAGCACACTAATAAGTAGCACCATGATTAATTTTTCAGAATTAAAAGCCGGTGATATTGTACTGGCTAAGTTTGAAGAACAGGTAATGGAGGGAAAGGTCCTCCAGGTAGATCATGAATTGAAGCAGGTTTGTGTGTTAACCCATGAAGAGCAGGAAAGCTGGTACAGTGCGGAAGACCTCTTCCCCATCCCACTCACGGAAGAACAGCTCGTTAAACTGAAGTTCTCTAAAGCAGAAGAAAATGGCAATGGCCAGGCTTATGTACGAGGGCCTTTTACGGTGGTCCTCTCGCAGGGAGCAGCGCCAAATACTGTTTTACATTACCGGGATGAAACGCGCAACATTGCAGGTGGCATCATGGTGCATCAGCTGCAAAATCATTATGCAGGTATGACGTTATTTCATTTAGAATAAAAAGAATATAGTTCTCCTTAAAGAAAAAAGACCTCTCTCTGCCACCAGGAAGCTTCCGGGACAGAGAGAGGTTTTTTCTTTACTTTTATTTGAACCTGAATTTATGCAGCCTGCCTGGGGGCATAAAAAAAGCCGCTCTTTATAGGAGCAGCTGTTATCAATGATGATAAATCAGTTAGTAAATTAAATCTCTGAGGATCAGCTCAAAGGTAACGTAAGGGATTCCGGCGTGCCTTCGCGATGTAATTCTTGATATTCATCCAGAAAGCCAGGATCATATAAACGATCAGGGGAGACCCCATGGCTAAAAAAGTGGCATAAATAAAGAATATCCGGATGCGTGATGTGGCAATGCCCAATTTCTCACCCAGCGCAGTACAAACACCAAAGGCCTTCCATTCTACAAAGTCTTTGATCTTATTCATATATCAAATTTATTACAATCTAGTTTAAATAACAAATGTAATTCCGGGATTTGTACAAGAGAATGGGGGCGTTTTCCTTTAAAAACTCTATGAAAATGTTTAACTTCGCGGTGCAAATTTTAATGTATTCGCTCATAAATTCTTTATTTCCATGGTGTTTGATATTGACATGATTAAAAAATTGTATGCGGCATTACCGGGTAAAGTGGAAGCTACCCGTAAGATGTTAGGTCGCCCGCTTACATTGGCTGAGAAAATCCTTTATGCCCACCTGTACGCACCCACTACTACCCCTTTTGAAAGAGGTAAATCCTATGTGGAATTTGCGCCGGACCGTGTGGCTATGCAGGATGCTACTGCTCAGATGGCTTTGCTGCAGTTCATGACCTGTGGCCGTGCAACGGTTGCCGTACCTTCTACGGTACACTGTGATCACCTGATCCAGGCTAAAACTGGTGCTGTGGCGGATCTGGCTACTGCTATCGACACCAATAAGGAAGTTTACGATTTTCTGGCATCTATTTCTGATAAATACGGTATCGGTTTCTGGAAACCGGGCGCTGGTATCATTCACCAGGTTGTTCTGGAGAATTATGCCTTCCCTGGCGGTCTGATGATCGGTACGGACTCTCATACGCCCAATGCGGGCGGTCTGGGCATGCTGGCCATCGGTGTTGGTGGTGCAGATGCGGTAGACGTAATGGCAGGCCTCGGCTGGGAGCTGAAAATGCCTAAACTGATCGGCGTTAAGCTGACCGGTAAACTGAGTGGCTGGGCTTCTCCTAAAGATGTGATCCTGCGTGTAGCTGGTATCCTCACCGTAAAAGGTGGTACAGGCTGTATCGTGGAATACTTTGGCGAAGGTGCGGATAGCATGAGCGCTACCGGTAAAGGCACTATCTGTAACATGGGTGCTGAGATCGGCGCTACCTGCTCCGTTTTTGCCTATGATACCAAAATGTCTGATTACCTGAAAGGCACTTCCCGCAAAGAAGTAGCTGGACTGGCAGACGGCGTTAGGGAACACCTGCGTCCGGATGAAGCAGTATACAATGATCCTACCAAGTTCTACGATCAGGTGATCGAGATCAACCTGGATGAACTGGAACCTTATGTTAACGGACCATTCACCCCGGACCTGGCATGGCCTATCTCCAAATTTGCACAGGCTGTAAGGGAAAACAACTGGCCAGAGAAGCTGGAAGTAGCCCTGATCGGTTCCTGCACCAACTCTTCCTACGAAGATATCAGCCGTTCTGCCTCCCTGGCAAAACAGGCTATCGATAAAGACCTTCCCGTACATTCCGAATTCACCATCACCCCCGGTTCTGAACTGGTTCGCTTCACCATCGAAAGAGATGGCCTGCTGAAAACCTTCGAACAATTCGGTGGTGTGGTACTGGCTAACGCCTGCGGTCCCTGTATCGGTCAATGGGCCCGTCATATAGACGATCCTTCCCGTAAGAACTCTATCATCACTTCCTTCAACCGTAACTTCGCGAAGAGGAATGACGGTCTGGCTTCTACCCATGCGTTCGTAGCGTCTCCTGAGATCGTTACTGCATTGGCTATTGCCGGTGACCTCACTTTCAACCCGCTCACAGATACCCTGAAGAACAGAAAGGGTGAAGATGTGAAACTGGATGAACCAACAGGTTTTGAACTGCCTCCAAGAGGATTTGATGTGGGTGACGCTGGTTACCAGGCCCCTGCTGAAGATGGCAGCGGCGTCTCTGTGATCGTATCTCCTACTTCAGATCGTTTGCAATTGCTGGCTCCGTTCTCTGCATGGGAAGGTATTGATCTGAAAGGATTGAAACTGCTCATCAAAGCAAAAGGTAAATGTACTACGGATCACATCTCTATGGCTGGTCCATGGTTGAAGTTCCGTGGTCACCTGGATAACATTTCCAACAACATGCTCATTGGTGCTATCAACGGCTTCAATGATAAAACAGATACCGTTAAGAACCAGCTGACTGGCGAATACGGTGCTGTACCGGCTACTGCCCGTGCTTACAAAGCAGCAGGCATTGGCTCCATCGTTGTGGGTGATGAAAACTACGGTGAAGGATCCAGCCGCGAGCACGCAGCAATGGAACCCCGCCACCTTGGTGTTCGCGCTATCCTCGTGAAATCTTTCGCGCGGATCCACGAAACCAACCTGAAAAAACAGGGTATGCTGGGCTTGACCTTCAATGACAAAGACGATTACGAAAAGATCCAGGAAGATGATAACATCGATATCATCGGTCTGACTGAATTCACACCTGGTAAATCCCTGACGGTTGTTTTAAACCACAAGGATGGATCTAAGGATGAGATCGTGGTGAACCATACTTACAATGAACAACAAATTGAGTGGTTCAAAGCAGGTGGTGCATTGAATGTGATCAGAGCACAGTTTGCAGCAGCGAAGAAATAATAACATCATACACTAATACGAAGGGCTGTCTCCTATGAGGCGGCCCTTTTTTATAAAAACCCTCTCTGCCACAGGGAGTATCCGGGGCAAAGAGGGCGTTTTTTATTTTTTGAGTACCTGTTTTTAGTAATTGGGGTTTTGCAACAGCACCGGTGTATTCCGGTCTATTTCCGTTTGCGGCAGCGGCCACATATCATAATGTGCTTCATACTTTGTTTTGATAGTAGGGGTAAGTGGATTCTGTACAAAACCATTCAATTTCGTACTGGCAATTCCCCATCTTCTGAGATCGAAATAACGCGATCCTTCCAGCGCAAACTCTACCCTTCTTTCATGCCTGATGCGGATACGCATCTCATCTTTTGTTAACCCAACAGGAAGGTCCGGCATATTTACCCTGTTCCTCACCAGTTTCATGGCGGTATATACATCTGCATCTGCACCAACCGCTTCATTCTGTGCTTCCGCAAACATGAGCAATACATCCGCATAACGCAGCAATACAAAATCATTATCATCGATGGTACCATAATCCGGATCAACGAGAGAAGGATCCAGCCATTTTTTCACAGCATAATAGCCAACTATCCAGCTGTCTTTCCCAGGAGTGGCAATAGCCAAATCTCCGGTAAAAGGCCAACCCTGTACCTTTGTATCACCAGGGAAGAAAAAGGTCATCCGCATCCTGGGATCCCTGTTTTCAAATGGCCGTCCTTTTACATACACGGCGGAAGAGGCCGTATCCTTACCATCTGCTGCCTCATACTCATCGATCAGGTCCTGCGTGCCCAGCTCTCCTTTCCAACGGTGCAATTGCACCGCCACTGCCACATCCTGGTGTAAGATATTCGGGCGCTGGTATTTTACGGAGAACATGATCTCTTTACTTGTGTTCTGATCCGGTTTATAAAAGTTACCGGCATAATTGGCATACAGGCTGTGCTTATTACCGAGCATGATCTCTTTAGCCAGTGCAGCCGCTTCTCCATATTTCTTCTGAAAGAGCAATGCCCGTACCTTGTATGCCTGTGCCGTACTTTTAACAGCATGGCCATCTCCATACGTTACATCCGGTAAAGATGCAATCGCTAAATTCAGATCGTCTTCCACCAGTTTCAACACATCCCCTCTGTCTGACTTTGCCCGGGTAGACGTAAAATCTATAGAGAAAGGATCTTCTGTAACAATAACGGTATTACCATAAAGCTGCGCCAGCCAGAAATAATTAAAAGCCCTGATGAAATAAGCTTCTGCTTTATACCTGGTGAGCTTATCACCCGTGAGCACCTTATCAACATTTACAATAAATGAATTGGCTGCCGCAATGGCTTTGTAAGAATTTGTGTAGTAATTGGCCACAAAGTCGCCGGATTGCGATGTGATCCCGGAAGAAAGCGCCGTCTGGCCACCACCATAATTATACTGTCCGTAGGAGTTATCACTGAAGTTATCCCATGCAAATATTTCATACATGGATGTGGCATATCCACCGCCACTCTGATACAGGTAGTTGTACAAACCACTTAAAGCGAGGTCTGCATCTCCTTCTGTTTTCCAGAAAAAGTCAGAAGATATTTTGTCCGGAGGTGCTACATCCAGGAATCCTTTTTTACAGGCACCCAGCATGGTGGCAACACACAGGAGCATTAAGATATATTGCTGATACTGTCTCATATGCATATCATTTATCTGAATAGGATTTATAATTAAAACTGCACCATTGCACCTATCGTAAACGTTCTTGTTTGCGGGTAGGTAACGTAGTTGCCATCACTGGTCCGTTCAGGGTCCAGTCCGGGAAATTTGCTCACAGTAAATACATTATCTGCACTTGCATACACCCGGAGTGATTTCATGCTGAACCGGCTGATCAGGTTCAAAGGCATTGTATAACCCAGCTGCAGGTTACGAAGCCGCAAAAAAGATGCATCTTTCAGGAAATAAGTAGAGGCGTATCGCTGTACCGGTTGATAACCATCTGCCACATAGATCTTAGGCATGGTGTTGGTAGGATTCGTGGGTGTCCAGCGGTTCCGCCAGTCTGTAGTAGGCACTGATCCCTGCCTGAAAGGTTCAATCCCCCATCCGTTCACATATATCTTCTGCCCACGTGAACCGTAGAATTGTGCACTCAGATCAAACGCCTTCCAGTTAAGGCCAAGGTTGAAGGCATATTGGAAAGTGGGATATTTCCCTTTCACATACGTGCGGTCCAGGTCATCTACTTTATTATCTCCTGTTACATCCTTTATTTTCAGATCACCTGGTGTTGGTGTAACAAGCTGTGGGGGCGATTTCAGGATTTCGTCAGCGCTTTGGAAGATGCCATCCCATATAAAGAGATAATATCCATCCAGTTCATGTCCTTCTTCCCTGATCGTTGTACCGCCGATCTCTTTCTTTCCGAATTTCTCCAGTGTATTTTTATACGTTTGGAAATTTGCATTGAGGCTATAACTAAAATCTTTTCCAATGTTATCGTTGTACTGAATATTGAACTCAAATCCTTTGTTCCTCACAGCACCGTTGTTGATAATTGGCGCATTTAATCCCAGCCAGAGCGGTACCTGTGACTCTCTGAGGATATCAAAAGTGTATTTATTAAACCAGTCTGCCGTGATGTTCACCCGGTTATTGAAGGCGGAAATGTTGATGCCTAAGTCCAGCACACGGGTGCTTTCCCAGGTAAGGTTGGGATCTACCAGCGAGCTGGCTGAAAAGCCGTTGGTAACCTTCCCCCCGAATACATATGGACGATCGCTCAACGTAGGCTGATAGGGATAAGTACCAATATTCTGATTACCTAACTCTCCAAATGATCCGCGAAGTTTCAGATCATTTAACCAGGAAACATCTTTCAGGAAGGCTTCTTCTGAAATACGCCATGCCCCGGAAAAAGAATAGAACAAACCCCAGCGGTTGCTGGACGGAAGACGGGAAGTACCGTCATAACGAACACTGGCGCCGAGCAGATATTTATCCTTGTAATCATAGTTAACATTACCGTAAAAAGAACGGATGCCCCATTCGCTGGAAGTACCGCTATTTGTTTGTCCTTCAGCAGGGCCTGCATTCAGCTCCCGCAGCAGATTGGTGGCAAACTGTGTACGACCTGCATTTAGTTCATCGCCTGCATTATGTTCCTGCTGATAACCGGCTAATGCAGCCAGGTTATGCACGCCCAGTTTTTTCTTGTAAGTGAACTGGCTGTAAAAAACAGTATACACATTCCCTGTATTGTTCACAGTAAGGCCGGGCGTTCCAACATCCAGCAGCCCTGCAGTGCTCATGTCGTTATAATAGAAGGTGGGCACCACGGGCCTGAAATCGTTGTTCTTTACGGCATTGTAATTCATGCCTGCCCTGTTTTCCCATCTTAATCCATCTATGATATCAACATCGAGAGAAAGATTGCCCTGTGCATAATAATCCAATGAACGCGTGATCACATCTTCACCTACGATGGCAACCGTGTTCTTATTGCCCAATTCATTTGAATATCCTTTCTTGATCCATCTTCCATCAGGGGCGCGTGGAGGATAAAGCGGAGACTGGGCCAGTGTGGAAAGGAACATATCGCCGGCACCCTGCGGCGGGAATTCCCTGTCGCCATACCGCATCTGGATGTTTGTTCCCAGTGTTACTCTTTTATTTACCCTGGAACTAAGCCCCAGGTCCAAGGTGTATTTTTTATAATCAAATCCTATCATCACACCGGGTTGCAGATTTATACCCAGCCCCAGGCTGTAATTGATATTCTCTTTTCCACCGCTCATATTCAGATAATGGTTCTGTGTGTAAGCCGTGCGGAACAGATCGTCCAGCCAGTTATGGTTAGGATATTTCACACGGTCCGTAGCATTCTGATAGAGATCTATCTGCTGCTGCGTGTACAAAGGAGCAAGCCCGGAATTGGTACGTGCCTCGTTGGACAACTGCATGTACTCTGCAGAATTGGTGATCACATCCGGGATCTTGGTTGTTTTTGAAATGCCCAGGTTATATCCGTATTGCAAAGTAAAACCGGTGCCTTTTCCTTTTTTCGTTTTCACCACGATCACCCCGTTGGCCCCTCTGGACCCATAAATAGCGGCAGAAGCAGCGTCTTTCAATACAGAAACAGATTCAATATCATTTGGATTCAATACACTCAGGCTGCCCGGTAATCCGTCTACGATCACCAGCGGATCATTCCCTGCACCACTAAAAGTGCTGATCCCCCTGATCCGTAATACGATGTTCTCATTGCCTGGTTCCCCTGATCCCT
The DNA here is from genome assembly GCF_009647655.1 of Chitinophaga sp. SYP-B3965. Classification (GTDB taxonomy): domain Bacteria; phylum Bacteroidota; class Bacteroidia; order Chitinophagales; family Chitinophagaceae; genus Chitinophaga. Next base: position 35,644 of record NZ_WJFD01000003.1, read on the forward strand.
GTGTTACCTGCAGGCCGGGCAGTTGCCCCTGCAACAGGCTCACAGGATTGGTGGCGGTACGTTTGTTCAGTTCAGCACCGCTTACAGTGGCTACAGCACTGGTAAGTTTATGTTTTTCCTGTGTGCCGTACCCTACAACCACTACTTCATTCAATCCGGCTACATCTTCTTTCATCACGATATCGAATGTTGTGCGGCCTTCCACACTGATCTCCTGTTTTATATAACCGATACCTGAGATCACCAGTATGGCGCCGGCAGGAACTTCCAGCGAAAAGGTGCCATCTGGATTGGTGAGTGTTCCGGTGCCTGTTCCTTTTACCTGTACAGTAATGTTAGGCACTGGATTTCCTTTTTCATCGGATACTTTACCGTTTATTCTTTGCGCCTGGATCTGTGCGACGTTTTTTTTAAACACTACCATCTTATTATCAATGATCGCATAATGCAGACCAGTGATACCAGAGATAGAATCCAGCACCTGTTTGAAAGGGACCTCTACCAGCTGAAGGCTCAGCCGGGGCAGTTTTTCCACTTCGGTATTGCTGTAATAAAAAACATAACCGGTTTTCTTTTCGAGAAAACGAAAGGCCTTTTCTACTTCTATTTTTTCAAATGAAACGGATACCGTGTTCTGAGAATACCCTGCAGCAGATACTTTGAAGAAGAGCAGTAAAAGTACTGCGGTGAATTTGATCAGTTGTATGATCTTCCCTGCGCATGCGGGCAACTTAAACAATTGTGTAATTGATCTTTTCATACTTCGGTGGAATTAAGGTTAAATGTTCAGAAATCGGGGTGTATGGACATACCATTCCCTATAGGGGAGCGCCCCTTATTTTGGTCGTAGAATACATCATGAAGGTTATTTTATGATTACTGTATCATCTTCTATGGAATAATTAAAAGATTGTATTTCCTGTAGGATAGCCAATAATTTTTCGAGTGACAGGTTATCTGCACGCCCGGTAAATCTCAAAGCAGAAAGTTGCGGGTCCTGTATAATAATTTTAATGCCGTACCAGCGTTCCAGCCTCCGGGCTATCAACTCCAGTGTTTCATTTTCAAAGAGAAAGCGGTTCCTTACCCAGGCTGTTTCTACCACCTGGCCGCTATCCATAGAACCAATGGCAGACAGGGCCTTTCGTTCAATGATCATATTCTCCGACTGTTCGATGATGGTTGTTCCTTCGTTCTTTGCTTTTATATGTTTAAGGTCACTCACCACTAATTTTTGATTGGGTTGCAGCAGTACCCGCCTCACCTTGTTTGCCTCTTTCACCAATACTTCCACTGCTCCTGAGATCAAAGCCGTTTCTTCAAATCCCTCATCCTTGTAGGAACGAACATTGAATGTGGTGCCCAGTACCCTGATATCCATCTTTTCTGTATGAATGATAAATGGTTTGCCGGCATGCTGCTGTACATCAAAATACCCCTCACCACTCAGGAACACTTCCCTTGTCTCTTTATCAAACTTTGGCGGATACTTTAAAGTGCTGCCGGCATTGAGCCACACCATGGAACCATCCGAAAGGCGGATCCGTGTTTTCATGCCCGCATCTGTAGTGGCCAGCTTATATCCATCCTGTTGCCTGTATATAAAAAACAGGCTGGTGGCGATCACAAGGAAAAGCAGCGTGAATAATACAACACGGAACCGTGGCCGCTTTGCGGCTGCAGGCTCCTGCTCCAATATTACCGGAGTACTTTCCATCTCTTCTATTTCGAGCGCCACTTTATCTGCCCATGCAGCCGTCGCCTCTTCATTCATCAGGGGCTTCTTCGAAAAAGAAAGCTGATCCATTAAACCCAACTTCAGCCATAGGTCCGGATGCTCCAGTAACAATTGCTCCAGCTCTGTTTTTTCCTCATTTGAAATATCATTACGCCAGTAAAGGGCTAATAATTCCCATAGTCGATTGGTCATTTATATGAGCATATGCGATTAATTAATAGAAAGACAACTGTAAAAAGTAAAACAATTAAGCGGGGAGAAAAAAAATCAGGAATGGGAAACTTTCAATGCTGTACTCAGCGCGCCCCATATCTTTTTAATAGCGAGGGTCATTTGAACATTCACCGTAGCTTTTGAAATATCCAGCAGATGTGCCACCTGCTCGTAGGTAAGCCCGTCTTCTTTTACGAGGATGAAGATCTGGCGGCATCTCGGGGGCAGCTGGTCTATCACAGACCGTATAGAAGTAACATCTTCTTTGCTGATCAGGATCTCTTCCGGGTTCTGGCCATGAATATTTACCTGCAACTCCCAGGCGGCAAGGTTAGCGGCACGGCGGCCTTTGCTTTTCAGGTAATTGAGGGCGGTATTTTTAACGGCTTTGAAGAGGTAGAATTTGATGTTATCCGGAGGGGGCAGGTTTTCCCGTTGCTGCCAGATCTTAATGAACACGTCAGATACGATCTCCTCAGCTTCCTGGAGATTGTCTGTTATACTATTGGCAAAATAGTGAAGGGAGGGGCCAAATTCATTCATGAGGCATTTGAATGACTTCATGTCCCCTGTTTTCCAAAACGTGCTGTAAGATGGCGGTTCTATGCTCATAAGCTGATCTACTAAAGCTAAAACACATTTTTATTAATTATTTAGCCATATTTAGCTAATTATGGTATTATATTACCGTGAAACTATCGCCAACAAACGCTTTTAAAAAGCCCGAACTGGCCCATTATTTGCAAAACTGCTTATATGCACACAGATAGTATCAAAAACTACTGGCTGTTGTTAACCAATAGAACATCCGCCCGTAACCTAACTTTCGCCTCCCAAACCATTGAAAAGATCATTAAAAGGTACAGTGCGCCGGGCAGGCATTATCATGATATGGCACATCTCAGCGACCTGATATGCCTGCAACAGCAGTATGCACCTTTCATTGTTGATAACGACAGTTTACTGTATGCCATTTACTTCCACGATATTATCTATTCTGTAACCCGCAGTGATAACGAGGAAAGGAGCGCCCACGAAGCAGTGACCTTCTTAAACAGGATCGGTTACCCGGAGGATAAACAGCAGAAAGTATTTGCTTTCATTGCTGCCACCCAAAAGCACATCAACCCCCTTGGGGACCCCGACCTTGATTACCTGCTGGACTTTGACCTCCATATCCTTGGCTCCACCCCTCCCCAATATGAGGCGTATACAAAGCAGATCAGGAAAGAGTATTACCTCTACCCTTCCTTTATGTATAACAGGGGAAGAAAGAAAGTGTTACAGCATTTTTTAAGTCAGCCTGCCATTTACAAAACAGCTGTATTCAGGGAGAAATATGAAAAGAAAGCCAGGGAGAATATGGAGCGGGAATTAGACCAGCTTTAGAACAATGGTTTTTTCAGTTTGAACCTTTTTGCCACACTGAACCTTAAGTTCCCCGTGCCAAAGGTCTGATAGGTGCGGTTCACAGGGGATTCACTCCTGGTAACGAGGTCCACATAATGCACCCCTATAAAGTATTTGCTGGAATTATACCCTGCAGATAAACGGACAGTATTATTCAGCTGCCAGCCAAACTCGCTGCGCTTCTTACGCCCGTCCAGGTAGTTCAGGGAAGTTCTGTTCACGCCTGCGCTGCCGGTTAAGGATGCAGTAATGAAGAAGTGTTTTTTGATCACTAACGTGTACGCATATCCAATATTGGCAGCGATGCTAACGCTGCTTGTTCTATTAAAAGGTTCATTATCGAAAAAGCCTTCCACGCCAAGGTTAGAAGGGATCAGGGCAGAATCGCCTTTCATCTTCCAGGCAAAAACCTCACCACCTACAATAAGGGAACCCGCACTCTTTTTCTGGTAATCGTTTTGGAGATAAGCCGCGCGGTAAGAGAATTTTTCATCGTTAAAGATATACTGCACATTCAGGCCAAGATCTGTATTGTACATATCCGGCCTTAAAGTAAGCGCTTCTGAATTGAACCGGCGGTTAGCCAGGAAATACCCTTTATAGTATTGACCATAGAAATCCACTACCAACTTTCGCAGATACATATGAGCCTGCAGATCGAGGTATTTGGTCTTGCCATATTTGTCGTCGTCATTATTGATGAAGGGAAGTTTGAAACCCAGGTTAACGCCGATGAATTTATAGTTGAAGCCAAAACCCAGGTTATTGCTGGTGTTGGGACGGTACAGCACTTCTTCTTTCAGACGTTTATCTACGATATCATAATAGGTGTATTTCCGGGAGCCATAGATGCGCACGGTAAGATCTTCGGTATGATCTTCTATATAAGCAGAATCATTTTCCGTTTGCAGCAATTTCTTCCAGCGCTGTTGCGCAGTGGCTGCCGATACAAACATAGAAAGCACCAGTAAAAGTACAACACAGCGTATATTCATAACAGTCAGTAGGCTTATAGCAAGATACGATCAATCAGGCAATTCTATTACTTCCATGTTCTTCATTTCTCCTTTCACTATGTCAAAACGCACCAGTGTTTTCACCTTATGCCAGCCCTGTTTACCACATGCTCCCGGGTTGATGTGTAGCAATTGTAATGCCGGATCGGGCATTATTTTGAGTATATGCGAATGCCCGCTGATAAAGAGTTGTGGGCGTTTCTGTTTAATATATGGTTTTAAAGCGGTGGTATACCTGGGAGGATATCCCCCAATGTGGGTCATCCATACCTTCACCCCTTCGCAGGTGAACAGGTCGTGCTCAGGATAACGGACCCTCAATTCCTGCCCGTCCACATTGCCCCATACCGCCCTGAACGGTTTGAATGCTTCCAGTTCATCTGCCAGCGCCATATTCCCGATATCACCGGCATGCCAGATCTGATCCACCTTCTCAAAATGATGGAACACTTTGGGGTGCAGGTAACTGTGCGTGTCAGACATCAATCCAATCTTCATACTGCAAAGTAATTCATCACTATCTCATAGACAAGTGAAGCGGCCAGTTTTGCGGTACGGTTATCCTGGTCAAAAGTGGGGTTCACCTCTGCAATATCCGTCCCGGCCAGCTTTCCGCTCCTTAACACGGTGCGGTAACAATCCAGGAACAAAGCATCCGGCACCAGGCCGTTGTACGCTGTGGCACTCACGCCGGGGGCATAAGGAGAGGCAAATACATCCATGCAGGTGGTGAGGTAGATCTTGTCTGTTCGTTTGATGAAAGCCTGGATGGCGCTCAGCAACTGATCACGATACTTCTGTTGGAAGAGGGAGGCCTGGAGGTATTCTGCTCCGAGGGTTTCTGCGGTTTGAAAGAGTTTGCGGGTATTGCTGTTTTGTTGGATCCCCAGGGCTAAGTAATGGAAAGGCATGTTCTCCGCGGCCCTGTCCTGCGCTATCTGGAAGAAGCCGGTACCGGAACTGGGGCCATTTTCATCAGGCTCCCGGAGATCAAAATGTGCGTCGAAATTGATGATGCCCAGTTGTTCTGTTGTGCCTGTAAAACGCCTGATGCCCCTTTCATGTGCATAGGCTATTTCGTGGCCACCTCCCAGCAATACTGGCAGGTAGCCTTCTTTCAATAAATAATTAACAGTGGTTGAAAGCTCTTCCTGTGCCATCTCCAGCTGATTTCCTTCACATACGATATCACCAGCGTCTACCAATATATGGCCATCAAAATGCACAGGAAAGTTAGCGCACATCTTCCTGATAATACCAGGAGCCGCAGCAGCACCTGTTCTTCCTTTGTTGCGCCGTACACCTTCATCAGATGCAAAGCCTACTATCGCAATGCCTTTCTGGCCCTGTTGCAATATGGGTAATGATCCTCCGGTCTTTACCTGTTGGTGCCAGCGCAGGGACAAGGGGTCATCTCCATCCTTGCGGCCCTCCCATGGTGCAGGTGCTAAAGTCATGCGATAACGGTTTGAATAAGTTCTCCATTCTTCCACACCATAAAAGGTTTCATTCTCCCCTGGTAATAAAGGATGTCCCGGTAATCTTTGCAGGGGTATGCCTGGAAATCTGCTTCGGGTGTTTCAATATCTAATGCTTTGGCGGCACGGGAAGTTAAAGCAGCGAATACTTCTGCGGTGGATAGTCTTTCTGCTGCGCTCATCACAGCTGCCTGCGTTAATAAGTCACCCATTGGTGCAGAGCCTGGATTCCAGTCACTGGCAATGGCTACACAGGCCCCGGCATCCAGGAGTTTGCGGGCAGGTGCATAGTGCATGCCCAATCCTAATGATGCGCCGGGCAATACTACTGCTACTGTTTCAGATTGTGCCAGTTGCCGTATATCCGTTTCCGTGGAAGCTTCCAGGTGGTCTGCGGACAATGCTTTTGTTTGCACTGCCACTTTGGATCCACCGCTGCTGAACTGATCAGCATGTACGGTGAGTTTAAATCCTGCTTTGGCTGCCTGCGTTAAAAATGCGGTTGCATCTGTAGTAGAGAATGCTGTTTCTTCAATGAAGATATCTACCCGGTTGGTGAGTTGTTCTTCTTTCAACACAGGTAGTAGTTCATTTACTATCCAGTGGAGATAAGCTTTTTCATCTCCGTCAAAATCACGTGGGCGCATATGTGCAGCCAGGCAGGTAGGAATAAGGGTTGCTTTGGTGTATAATCCTGCGGAACGAATAGCCCGCAGCATGGTGAGTTCTGCTTCCATATTAAGCCCGTATCCGCTCTTCACTTCTATCGTTGTTACGCCATCTCTCAGATGACGGTCTGCACGGGCAACGGTATTTTCTATTAATGCGGCTTCCCCTGCTTCACGTGTTTTAGTCACGGAATCCCAGATGCCGCCACCGGCGCGGGCAATGTCCAGGTAAGACTTTCCGGCGATGCGCATGGCATAATCACGGTTCCTGCTGCCGGCAAAACAAATGTGTGTATGCGCATCAATAAAACCTGGTAATAACACAGCAGGTTCTTCTATGTAAAACGTGGCAATGCCCGGGTATTGTTTTTGCAGTGCTGCAAAATCCCCCATCGCTATTACTTTCCCTTCCTGCATGATCACGCCACCCTGTTCAATGATCTCCAGCTGCTCGTCTTTCAACGGGCCTTTGAGGTGTAAACCCTTTAAAGGAAGTATTTGTGAAAATGGTCCGGTCAGTTTCATTCGTTTTGGTTTTATGTTAGAACCCTAGTCCATGTTTCTCCTGCCACTCCTGCGCTGTTTCATATCCTGCATCTGCATGCCGGTAAATACCTAATGCCGGGTCATTGTATAACACACGTTTCAAACAAGTGGCTGCACGATCTGTTCCATCTGCCAGTACCACCATGCCTGCATGTTGTGAATAGCCCATCCCTACGCCACCACCATGATGGAAAGAGACCCAGGTAGCGCCACCTGCTGTATTAGACATCAGGTTTAACAAAGTCCAGTCGGATACTGCATCAGAGCCATCTTTCATAGATTCTGTTTCGCGGTTGGGCGAAGCCACAGAACCGCAATCCAGATGATCCCGGCCAATCACGATGGGCGCTTTTACTTTACCTGTTCTCACCAGTTCATTAAAGATCAATCCTGCTTTTTCTCTTTCACCCATACCCAGCCAGCAGATGCGGGCAGGTAATCCCTGGAAGGCCACACGTTCCTGCGCTTTCTGCAACCAGTTGATCAGTGCTGTGTTTTCCGGAAATGCTTCCATCAATGCACGATCTGTGGTATAGATATCTTCAGGATCACCGGAGAGCGCTACCCAGCGGAATGGTCCTTTTCCTTCACAAAATAAGGGCCGGATATATGCAGGAGTGAAACCGGGGAAATTAAACGCATTCGCTTCTCCCCCTTCTTTGGCAAATTCGCGGATATTGTTACCATAGTCAAACGTAATCGAGCCGCGTTTTTGCAGTTCCAGCATATATCCTACATGGCGCGCCATGCTGCGCAATGCACGTTGTTTATATATAGCAGGATGGCTGATCCGTAAAGCAATTGCTTCTGTTAAACTCAGGTCGTTGGGTACATAACCATTAATGGGATCATGTGCAGAAGTTTGATCAGTGAGGATGTCCGGTGTGATATTGTCTTTGATCAAACGTTCCAGCAGATCACCGGCATCACTCACCAAACCGATGGATACTGCTTCTCCTTTACTTTGTGCTTCCCGCACCCATTGCATCGCTTCTTCATAAGAATGCGTCATCCGGTCGATGTACTTTGTATCCAGGCGTTTTTGTATGCGTGTGGCATCTACATCTGCACCCAGGAACACAGCACCAGCCATGGTAGCGGCCAGTGGCTGTGCACCACCCATTCCGCCAATGCCTGCAGTCACCAGCAGTTTTCCTTTCAGGTCACCATTAAAATGCTGGCGACCACACTCCACAAAGGTTTCATAGGTACCTTGCAAAATACCCTGTGTACCGATATAGATCCAGCTGCCTGCTGTCATCTGTCCGTACATCATTAAACCCTTTGCGCGTAATTCATTAAAGTGTTCCCAGGTAGCCCATTTGGGTACGAGGTTACTATTGGCTAACAGTACACGCGGGGCTTGCGGATGCGTGCGTACGATGCCTACTGGTTTACCGGATTGCACCAGTAAGGAATGCTCTTCATCCAGCGTCAGTAATATTTGTATGATCTTCTGCAAAGCTTCGCGGTTGCGTGCTGCCTGACCTATGCCGCCATACACCACTAACTCTTCAGGGTTCTCTGCCACTTCATCATCCAGGTTATTCAGCAGCATGCGCAAAGGCGCTTCTGTTTGCCAGGATAATGCATTCAGCTCTGTGCCGCGGGGGGCTTTGTAATGCGGGTGTGCCGCGTATGTATTAAGAAAGTTGGAATTGTCTTTCATAAGAACCGTTTAAATTGATTTGGTTTACTTCGGCCATATTATTGGCGATACGAACAAATGACTGGTCAACAATGATCTCATGCAGTGCGGCGATATCTGTGGCGAAGATCCTGTCTTTCGTAGCAAAGGTCACTTTAGACCTTGCGTAATCATGGCAGGCTTCCAGTACCGGCGCAGATTTGAAAGGCCGTCTGAAATCTATTGCCTGCGCGGCATACAGGAGTTCAATGGCTAAGATATATTCCAGATTACCGATCACCTGCATCAACTTGCGGCCACTGATAGAGCCCATGGATACATGATCTTCCTGCCCCAGGGAAGTAGGTACGCTATCTGCACTAGCAGGGAAACACAATGTTTTATTCTCTGTTACCAATGCAGCTGTGGTGTATTGCGGGATCATAAACCCGGAATTCAATCCTGCATCCTGGATCAGTAATTTGGGTAATCCATATCGCCCTTCTATCATCATATAACAACGGCGGTCTGAAATATTACCCAGCTCTGCAGCCGCTACAGTAGCATAATCCAGCGGAATAGCCAAAGGCTGCCCGTGGAAGTTACCACCACTGATGGTATCCTCTGCGGAGAAGATGATGGGGTTATCCGTTACGGCATTCAGTTCAATGGAAGTGAGTTCCTGCAAATGTTTCCAGGCCGTGCGGGAAGCGCCATGCACCTGTGGCATACATCTTAATGAATAAGGATCCTGTACCCTGTCGCAATCCTTATGAGAAGCCATGATCTCAGAATTAGCCAGCAGTGCACTCAGGCGGTTTGCCACTAACTGATTGCCGGCATAAGGGCGCAATGCATGCAAGCGGGGATCGAACGGTTTGGCAGTGCCCATCAAACCTTCCAGGGACATAGCCCCGATGAGGTCTGCAGCTTCCAGTGCATTATGCAAACGCGCTACTGCTTTCACGGCAAATGAAAGAATGAACTGTGTACCATTGATCAATGCCAGCCCTTCTTTCGGTCCTAATATAACAGGCGTTAGTCCTTCCTGTTGTAAAGCAACACCTGCGGGTACTTTCGTTCCTTTATACCATACATCTCCCAAACCTATCAGCGGCAGGAAAAGATGCGATAAAGGGGCAAGATCTCCGGATGCGCCTACAGAGCCTTTCTCCGGCACTAAAGGAGTTACGTTGTTATCAATGAACCAGATGATCCTTTCCAGCGTAACAGGGTTCACACCTGAATATCCCTGTGCCAGGGCCTGTACTTTTGTGATCAGCATCAACCGCGCAATCTCTTCCGGAATGGGTGCGCCCACGCCTACACTATGACTTTGCAGGATGTTATACTGCAAAGCCCTCGTATCTTCTTCAGAGATCTTGGTATCACATAAAGGCCCAAAGCCTGTATTGATACCATATACCGTTGTATGCTCCTTTACAATTGCCTGTACATGCTGGTGACTGGTATTCACCCGCTGCATCACTTCCGGTGTGAGTACCCCGCGGGTCCTTCCGGCGGCAATGTCCAACGCAATAGCAACGGTCAGGGATTCCTGACCGTATTTAAAAACCTGACTCATGGATGGATCGTTTTGGTGTTTTTATCTATCGCCATGCTGATGCGTTCTGCCAGTGATCTGTTTTCTACAGACCGCTCCAGTGCGCCGATGGCTTCCAGTATTTTGCTGCTTTGTTTATCTTCCATGGCGAGTTCCGTCATGGCTGTTTCAATACCTTTCCAGATGGGTAATACCTGTGCCAGCAATGCCGCTCCTTCTTTCGTGAATTCCACCCACTGCCTTCGTCCGTCTTCTTCACAACGGCTGGCATCTACCAGGCCTTTCTTTTTCAGGTTGGTAATAAGCTGGCTCACGGCAGAATGGGATACTTCCAGTTCCTGGGCAATATCCATCAGCGTTAAACGCTCTTTGTCTTTCAGGAGATAGAAGAGAGGGAACCAGCTGGCATCAAAAGCAATGCCCGCCTGGTCATAGACCTTATTGACCTCCGCGAGGAAATACTCACTCAACCGCCGCAGGCGGCTGCCGAAGATCAGGTAACCGAGTTTTGGATAGAAGCTCATAAAATATATAAGTGCTTATATATTTTACAATATTAAGAAATCCGGATCATTTCACCCGGATTTCTTTTAAGGGAATTTTACTTGCGTTTTACGTCGAACCAAACAGGTGATTTGTCTTCGATATCTCCATTGTAGTTGATGGAGAGTTCCTCGCCCTTCTTGATATCACGGCGGGTTTTGATGGCCATTGTTTCGGCATCAAAATCCATCTCGTACTCACAATTAGGTTCGTAAGCATGGTTGTAGATAGAGCAGAAACCTAATGCAATACATGAACGTGTTTCACGTACTCCCCAAAGGAAGATGTAATTGTGCAGTTTGGTTTTGTCCACTATAGAGGTATCGTTGCCAGACAATACAAGCACAGGAGAAATTTCAATCTGTGTTCCGGCAGGAATAGCTTCTTTGGTGAAAACACCACGACCTTTCTCTTTGGTCTTATTAACGTATAAATACGGCTTGATCATCATAACTCACTAAAATATAGAAGCCGTAAAGTAAAGCTAAACCCATCAGTTATCAAAATAACAAGTGATCCATATAGATATTATTTTTGCAGGTATGATCAATTATAATCCTCAGGAGTGGTTCACCTTCATCTTCCGCATCCATAAAGCGGACACTGTTAAGAGGCTGGTGCCCATGTTCATAGCCCTATCCATCTACTCTGCCGCCATAGCCTGGCTGGAACTGGAGTTTTTCAGATTATCAGATAATGCACACATCAAGAACATCACGGCTATGCATGGCCTGCTGGGTTTTGTGATCTCCCTGTTGTTAGTGTTCCGTACCAACACAGCCTATGATCGTTGGTGGGAAGGCCGCAGGCAATGGGGCGCGTTAGTGAACACCAGCCGTAACCTGGCTATAAAACTGCAATGCATGTTACCTTCCGGCCACGCCGCCAGAAGATACTTTTCCCATATGATCCCTAACTATGCCATGGTATTGAAAGATCATCTCCGCGGGGAATTCCACCCGCTTAAGCTGGAAGGTTTAACGGAGGAGGAGATGGGACATCTGCATTCAGGGGAACACATCCCTAACCAGATTGCTACCATGATATTGGGCAAAGTGAATGAACTGTACCGCCAGCAGGTGATCTCAGGCGATCAGCTGATCATCCTCAATAACCAGCTGGAATCGCTCACAGATGTTTGCGGTGCCTGCGAAAGGATCAAGAACACCCCTATCCCCTTTTCTTACAGTGTGTTCCTGAAGAAGTTTATTTTCTTTTATGTGATGACCCTGCCCATGGGATATGTATTCGGGTTAGGTTACCTTGTGATCCCCATGGTAGTATTCATCTTCTATGTGCTGGCCAGTTTAGAGCTGATCGCAGAAGAGATCGAAGACCCCTTTGGCAAGGATGCCAACGACCTGCCCATGGAATCTATAGCAGGCAATATCCGCAAGCACGTGCAGGAGATACTGTAATTGCCTAATTTCGCTCAAGCGTCTGATCATATGGAAAATGAAGTTTTACTGGAAAGGTTTGAGCAGTTAGCTCATGAGCATAATTTCCGGGAGTTGAAAGAACTCCTGGACGATCAACTCATTACAGACATTGCGGAACTTATTTATGAGGTACCGGATCAGTCTACCCTGATCATTAATCACCTTACCCTTGGGCGTGCTGCTGCTGCGTTCAGGATCCTTGAATTCCCCACACAGGAAGATCTTATCCGGGACCTGCCGGCACATAAGATCGCAGAACTGCTGAATGAACTGCCGCCGGATGACAGAACGGCCTTCCTGGAAGAACTCCCCAGCCAGGCAGTTACAGAACTCATTAAATTACTGAACCCGGAAGAAAGGAAGATAACCCTTGCCCTCCTGGGTTATCCGGAGAACAGCGTAGGCCGGATCATGACGCCGGACTATATAGCAGCCAAAGCACACTGGACAGTGGAGCAGGTACTCCGTCACATTCGCATGTATGGCCGGGATTCTGAGACCATTGATGTTATTTATATTATTGACAACGAAGGCAAACTGCTGGATGATTTCAGGATCCGTGAGTTCCTGCTGGTATCTCCGGAAACACTGGTGGAAAACCTGATGGACCACCGCTTTGTTTCCCTCCATGCGAATGATGAACAGGAAGAAGCTGTACAGGTGTTCCGGCTGGAAAATCGTGTAGCCCTTCCGGTATTGGACGATGCAGGTGTGATGCTGGGCATTGTGACGATCGATGACATGTTGTGGATCTTAAATGAAGAACATACAGAAGATATCCAAAAGATCGGGGGTACCGAGGCTTTAGATGAACCTTACCTGGATATGCCTTTATTAAGCCTGATCAAAAAACGGGTGGGATGGCTGATCATCCTTTTTATCGGTGAAATGCTCACTGCTTCCGTGATGGCTTATTTTGAAGATGAAATTGCCAAAGCCGTCGTGCTTGCCATGTTCATCCCCCTGATCATTTCCAGTGGTGGCAACAGCGGTTCACAGGCTTCCACCTTGATCATACAGGCCATGGCGCTGGGTGAGCTCACTATCAAAGACTGGTGGAGAGTGATGCGGCGGGAAATCCTTTCCGGTATTATGCTCGGTTCTGTATTAGGACTTATTGGGTTTATAAGAATATTGGTGTGGAATTCTTTTTTCCATACTTATGGCGACCATACTGTTCTCATTGCCCTTACACTGGGCGTATCACTGATAGGTGTAGTGTTATGGGGTACTTTATCCGGCTCCATGCTGCCATTGATCTTGAAGAGAGCAGGTGCTGACCCTGCCAGCTCCTCTGCACCCTTTGTAGCCACGCTGGTGGATGTAACGGGTCTGTTGATCTACTTCTCTGTTGCTTATATTTTCCTGAAAGGGATCTTACTTTAATACCTTGTACGGATCACCTTTGATAGTTTCCTTCCTTTATATACCATAAAGAGGAAATTATAATCATTCTCCCCGATAGTGTCCCGTGGAAAAGTGTTAAGGCTTCTAAGGATAGGGATCAGGGTGTTACTATGCCCTATCACCAGGATCTTTTTACCCCAGTCGTTATTACGGCTGATCTCATACAGCAGGGATTCTCCCGTACTATCCGGTTTATATAAAGCAGTATCTATGTTCCCTAAGATCCGCAGGGAATCTCCTGTTTGCAATGTGCGTCTGAATGGCGTGGAGTAAATGCGGGTAATACCAGAATCCTTCAGTATCCTGTATAATTTCCCGGCCCTTTTCAGTCCGGCCTCCGTAAGTGTGGAATCTGCACCGGGGTTCTTTTCCGCATGCCGCACCACAAAGAAAGTACCTGTAAGAAAAGTACTATCTTCCGTAACAGGTACCTGCACCCGTGGCTGCTGCTTCACCGGCGCTGGTCCGCAGGCTGCTAAGAAGGTGATTACGAACACTGTGCCGGTCATCATTTTGCGTGAGATCATGCTGGGTTGTTTATTATATTGCAACAAATTATAGAATTCTTCACTATTATACAAACATGAAAAAAACACTGCTCCTCCTCGCCGGTCTTTTTTTATCAACCCTTACATATGCACAAACCCTCACCGTTGAGAAGATCATGCGGGATCCGAAGTGGATCGGCACCTCTCCGGATAACTTAAAATGGAGTGCAGATGGTAAAACAGTTTACTTTAACTGGAACCCGGAAAAAGCAATGGCGGATTCACTCTATGCCATTACCCTTGCTAAACAAACACCTGTGAAAACTAATGCAGCAGACAGGTTGCTGATCGCCGCACGGGGTTACGGACAGTATAACAAAGCCCGCACACAACTCGTTTATACTTACTACGGCGATATTTATTTACAGGATATAGCCACCGGCAAAGAGACCCGCATCACCCAAACAGCAGAAACGGAAACGCAGGTGGATTTTGCGATGCAGGATACCCGCATCCTCTTCCGCCGCAACCGCAACCTGTTCACCTGGGATATCAAAACAGGTTTGATCGAGCAATTCACTGACTTTGTGCATGGCGCCAAACCAATAGAAAGAAAAGAAACGCTGAGTAAACAGGACCAGTTCCTGAAGGATCAGCAAATGGAATTAATGCAGGTATTGAAAGATAAAAAAGCAAAGGCAGATGCTGCAGCAGCTTTTACCAAAAGCCAGCCTAAAGCACCTCAGATGCGTTCCCTTTACCTGGAAGATAAAACATTAAGTGAAGTGGAATTAAGCCCCGATGGCCGTTTTGTAGTGTATCGTTTAAGTGAGGAACAGCCGGGAGAAAAAACCACTATCGTTCCCAGCTATGTAACAGAAACAGGTTATACCACAGATATCAGGAGCCGCAGCAAAGTAGGCGCACCATGGGAGAAAAACGAATCCTTTGTGTACGACAGGGAGAAAGACACAGTGATCCTCATTAAAACCGCTAACATTCCGGGCATTACAGATAAACCTGATTATGCCGCCACGAAAGATACCGGCAAAGCAAAGAACCGCGGTGTGATCATCAGCGGCCCTTACTGGTCAGAGAAAGGAACGTATGCAGTAGTAGACATCAACTCACAGGATAACAAAGACCGCTGGATCATGTTACTGGATGCAGCTACCGGTACACTCCGTTTGCTGGACCGCCAGCGGGATGAAGCTTGGATAGGCGGCCCTGGCATTGGCTGGGGAAACATTGGCTGGGTGGATGAACAAACCATCTGGTTCCAGAGTGAGGCTACGGGCTATTCACACCTCTACACCATGAACGTGGCCACTAATAAAAAACAGGCCTTAACCAGTGGAAATTATGAAGTGCAGGATGTAACACTGTCGCATAACAAACAACACTTCTACCTCCTTACCAATGAAGTGCATCCTGGTGAAAAACAGTATTACCGTTTACCGGTTACAGGTGGCAAAGCAGAAAGGATCACCAGCATGGCCGGTGCCCATACTGTTACACTTTCACCGGATGAAAAATGGATCGCTTATCGTTATTCCACTTCCAACAAACCCTGGGAAATGTACCTCCAGGAAAATAAAGCAGGCGCCAAACCGGTACAGATCACAGAGCTGGCACAGTCCGAAGAGTTCAAGGCCTACCCCTGGAGAGAAGCAAATGTGATCACCTTTAAAGCACGTGATAATGAAATGGTGCACGCACGCGTCTTTACGCCGGAAACCGCCAAACGTAACGGCGCTGCGGTGATCTTTGTGCATGGTGCAGGTTATCTGCAGAATGCACACAAATGGTGGAGCCAGTATTTCCGGGAATACATGTTCCATAATCTTTTAACAGACCTTGGTTATACCGTATTGGATATGGACTATCGTGGCAGCGCAGGTTATGGCCGCGACTGGCGCACCGGCATCTATCGTTTTATGGGAGGAAAAGATCTCACAGACCAGGTGGACGGGGCAAAGTTCCTTGCACAGAACTATGGTGTAGATCCTAAACGTGTAGGTATTTACGGCGGCAGTTATGGCGGGTTCATTACCCTCATGGCCATGTTCACCACACCGGATGATTTTGCAGCAGGCGCAGCGCTTCGTTCTGTTACAGACTGGGCGCATTATAATCATGGATATACTTCCAACATCCTCAACGAACCTTTTACGGATAGCATCGCTTACCGCAAATCCTCTCCCATCTATTATGCAGAGGGGCTGAAAGGGCATCTGCTGATGTGTCATGGTATGGTGGATACCAATGTGCATTTCGAGGACATTGTACGCCTCAGCCAGCGCCTCATAGAACTGGGTAAAAACAACTGGGAACTGGCAGTATACCCTGTTGAAGATCACGGGTTTACAGAGCCTGCCAGCTGGACGGATGAGTACAAACGCATACTGGGCCTGTTCGAGAAAGTATTGCAACGGCGCTAATGCCGCCGCGGCCGTATTTTCAGTATATTTGATCGTATCTAATTCCCTACCGTCCTCATATGAACCATTTGAAAAGAAGTGTTCTGGCGTGTGTGCTGTTAGTGACAGGCACTGTTGCAGCTGCTCAGCATAAACAGGTAAATAATAAAAAATACCAGGGTTTATTATGGGAGATCTCCGGCAAGAACATGCCGAAACCTTCCTACCTCTTTGGTACCATGCATGTGAGTAATAAGCTCGCATTCCATCTCAGCGATTCTTTCTATCACTGTATCAAAAACGCAGACATCGTTTCACTGGAAACTGATCCGCAGCAATTGCAGGAAGACTTTTCCAAAAGCAGCATGCTGCGTCTCAGCTCCCGCTATATGAATGAGCTGGCAGGAAGCGGTACCATGAACAAAGATGCTTTTACTATCGGCGCTTACGGAGACCTGATCAGGACCGGCCTTACTTACCGGCCGGAGATGATCAATCACCTGCTCTACCGCTCTTTTGCCGCACAGGAAGATTTTGAGGAAGATACCTTCCTGGATATGTACATCTACCAGGTAGGTAAAAAAATGGGCAAACGTGCAACAGGGGTGGAAAGTTTTGAAGAGTCTGAACGCCTGATGCTGGAAGCATACCGCGATGCTGCAAAAGATAAAAAACAAAAGAAGGTGAACAGGGATGCAGACAATCCCCTGGATTCCCGGAATAAATTAAATGATGCCTACCGCCGGGGAGACCTGGATATGCTGGATTCTATTTCCAGCAACCAATATACTTCTGCTGCTTTCATGGAAAAATTCCTTTACAAGCGTAATGAGAATATGTTCCGGGTGATCGATTCCATCATCCGCATCAACAGTCTCTTTGCAGGAGTTGGCGCAGCCCATCTGCCCGGAGACCGCGGATTGATCTATATGTTACGCAAGGCTGGTTATACCGTACGCCCTGTAGCGTTCAATAACCGGGACAGTGAACAAAAGGACCAGCTGGAAAAAGTAAAAGCACCGGTAGTTTTTCAACCGTATACTTCTGAAGACGGATGGATCCAGGTGGATGTACCCGGCAAACTGTTCAACTTTTCCGGTTTAACCATGCTGAATCAATTGCAGTATGCAGACCTTGCCAACGGCGCTTATTATCTCGTGAGCCGCATCAAAACGAATGCATTGAGCCTCGGGCAAAGTGAAGCAGATGTATCGCTGAAGATAGACAGCCTGCTGTATGAAAACATCCCCGGTAAGATCATCAGTAAAAAACCCATTACCAATAATGGCTTTTCAGGTTTTGACATCCGCAACCGCACCCGGCGGGGAGACATGCAGCGGTATAATATCTTCGTCACACCTTTTGAAGTGTTCATCTTCAAGATCAGTGGTAACGGGGAATATGTGGAAGGAGAAGAAGGGGATCACTTCTTTGCCTCCATCAAATTAAAACCATTACACAGCGGCGTTTGGGTGAACTACCAATCACCCGGTAATACTTTTTCCGTGAAGATGCCGCATACCCCTGTGTTCGCGAATAACATCACCCTTCGCTCCCTCAGCAAACGGCAGGAGTATGAAGCGCTGGATAAACAAACCGGCAACAGTTACCTGGTGATGCGCAAAACAATTCCTGATTATTCTGTGCTGGAAGAAGATACCGTAGAACTCGGATTTGCAGAAGAAAGTTTCCAGCAGTCCCAATTCATTAAACAGCAAAAGAGCAGGAAATTCATTACCTGGCAGGGTTACACCTGCCTGGAAGTGGTGAATCAGAATACAGATAACAGTTTTACACAAACGCGTATCCTGCTGCAGGGGCCGCATTACTTTGTATTATCTGCCCGCTACAAAACGGATAAAAAAGCACTGCCGGATTTCTTTAATTCGTTTGTACCCGCTAATCCTGTTTACAATACAACACAGGCATATACGGACACCAGCCTTTACTTCTCCGTGAAAACGGCTGTTATTCCCAAGGATGATGATGCGCTGATGGAAGCTTTTTCCGGTGCAGGCAGTACAGAAGAAAATACCGATCATGCCTACAAGGTGAAGAATAAAGTTTTCCGCTCAGATAGTACAGGAGAAGAAGTAAAAGTAGTGTTCCAGAAATTCAACCGTTATTTTTCTACAAAGGACAGTGCGCAATTCTGGGGCAGGGAAATAGAAAGTTTATCAGACAGGGGAGATTTTGTGATCCATGCTAAAAAGTATGAGCGCCTCACCGGCTGGGAAAGCACCCTGCTGCAAATGCGGGATACCAACAGTTCCAAAAGTTTCTTTAACAAAGTATTCATCCGTAATGGTGCACAATATACCCTCTCTGCCATTACAGATAATATCAAGGGGCCCTCTTCTTTCATCACTACTTTCTTTGATAGTTTTACGCCCGGCGATACGCTGTTCGGCAAATCTATTTACCTGAGCAAAGCGCCGGAGTTCTTCGCTGATTTTTTCAGTAAGGACAGTACTACCCGCCAGCAGGCTAAAAGTTCTATCAACACAGTCTATTACAAAGATGAACATGCGCCGGAACTGATCAGGCTTATCAAGGGATGGAGCGCCAGTGAAAAGAATTACCTGGAAGTGAAGAATGATCTTATCTCAGAACTGGGTTATATCAGTCATCCGGACATCCTGCCTTTCCTGGAAAGCGCTTACCTCGCGGCCAACGATACCGCCAGCCTGCAGCGTAACATCCTGGAAAGTTTATTAAAACAGCAAACCAAAGAAGCAGATAAAGTGTTTAGTGATCTCGTCCTGAAAGAGATCCCCATTTTCAGCAATGAGGATAACATCTATTCCATGCTGTCTCCCCTCCGGGATTCTTTACAACTCAGCAAATCCCTTTTCCCTGATCTGCTGCAACTCACTGCACTCACGGATTATAAAGAACCGGTGTACAGTTTGCTGGCCACGATGCTGGACAGTAATGTGATCCAGCCATCGCTCTACGAAAGTCATATCAGCCAGATCGCTTTTGATGCCCGCATAGCCCTGCAAAAAGAAATAGCGGATGAACAGGAGCAACTGGGTGAAGATGATGATAACGAAATAGAAAGCCGGTTCCATCCTAATAATGTATTGCACGAATATGCCATACTGCTGTTGCCTTACCGTAACACAAACAAGAATGCGGACAGGTTCTTTACCCGGTATGAAACCACGAAGAATCCTTTACAGCAGATCATGCTGGCGCAGCTGTATCTCCGGCATAAACTACCGGTAGCAGACACCCTGCTGCAAAATATTGCGGCGCAGGAAAAATACCGCGTTACTTTATGGGAAGCACTGGAGGAGATCGGGCAGCTGGATAAATTCCCCAAAGCTTATAAAAAACAGGAATCTATTGCCAGGAGCATCTTATACGGCGAGGTGGAATACAATACCAAACTGGATTCCGTGGTACTGATCGGCAAACAGTTTACCACGCACCGCTTCAAAAAAGGCACTGTTTATTTATATAAATACAAACAAAAGGAAGAAGATGCCTGGTACCTTGGTATAAGCGGGCTTCAGCCGGAAGATGAAAAGCAGTCCAACAACAATGAATCCCTCACTCAACTCACGGATATCCGTTATAATACGGACAGACCTGTTTCCGAACAGTTCAGCAAAGTGATCCGCCAGGTGAAACATAAGAACCGTTACCGGGGGGATAATGATGTGAACCTGGGAGCTATACTCAACGGGAATTGATGGATCATTTTATCACGGCGGCCGGGTAAAGATGTTTAAACACCTTTGCCCGGCCGCTTTTTTTGTGCATATTGCATAGATAACCTTATTAAAACATACTGAATATTATGTGTGGAATTGTTGCATACATAGGTCACCGGGAAGCGTATCCGGTAGTTATCAAAGGCCTGAAACGTCTTGAATACCGTGGATACGATAGTACAGGCGTTGCTTTATTGAACGGTGGAAATTTGAAAGTATATAAGAAGAAAGGAAAAGTAGCGGAACTGGAAGATTATATTACCGGCAAAGATCTCAAGAGCCATATTGCTATCGGCCACACCCGCTGGGCCACCCATGGAGAACCAAGTGACAGGAATGCACACCCTCAAATGTCCGGCGACGGTAAATTAGCGATGGTGCATAACGGGATCATAGAAAACTATACGCAGCTGAAAAAAGAACTGCTGAGCAAAGGACATCAGTTCACCAGTGATACAGATACGGAAGTACTGATCCATTTTATCCAGGAGATCAAAAGCAGCAACCAATGCAGCACAGAAGAAGCCCTCAGGATAGCCCTCAAAAGGGTTGTAGGTGCTTATGTGATCCTCATTGTAGATGAAGACAATCCGGATACCCTCATCGCCGCAAGAAAAGGCAGCCCGCTGGTAATTGGCGTTGGCAAAGGAGAACACTTCCTGGCCTCAGATGCTTCCCCCATCATTGAATACACCAAGGAAGTAGTGTATGTGAATGACTATGAAATAGCCATCCTTAAAGCAGACGAGCTTATCCTCAAAAATATTTCCAACGAAATACAAACACCTTATATACAAAAGCTGGATATGGAACTGGCCGCCATTGAAAAAGGCGGTTATGATCACTTCATGCTGAAAGAAGTATTTGAACAACCACAAACCATCTTCGACAGTTTACGCGGACGCCTGGATGCAAAAGCAGGAAAGCTCACCCTGGGTGGCCTGCGCGAGCATATGGATATGCTGAAGGATGCCAACCGCATCATCATCGTAGCCTGTGGCACCTCCTGGCATGCAGGGCTGGTAGCGGAATACATGATCGAAGAATTATGCCGCATACCGGTAGAAGTGGAATATGCCTCTGAATTCCGTTACCGCAATCCTGTTGTAGGAAAAGGAGATGTGATCATTGCCGTTTCCCAATCCGGCGAAACAGCAGATACCCTCGTAGCCATGGAAAGCGCTAAAGAGAAAGGCGCTATCATCCTGGGTGTATGTAACGTGGTAGGCTCTTCCATTGCCAGGCTTTCCAACGGCGGTGTATATACACATGCCGGGCCTGAAATTGGCGTAGCCAGTACTAAAGCGTTCACAGCACAGCTGGCGGTATTATGCCTCATCGGCCTTAAAATAGCAGAAGCAAAAGGCAGCATCACCGGACAACGCTTCCAGCACCTCCTCGATGAACTGGAAGGCGTACCGGACAAAGTAGCCATTGCCCTCAAGCTGAATGATCAAACCAAAGCCATCGCCGCTAAATATAAAGATGCCCGCGACTTCCTTTACCTGGGCCGCGGATATAATTTCCCGATAGCACTGGAAGGTGCACTCAAACTGAAAGAGATCTCTTACATCCACGCGGAAGGTTATCCTGCTGCAGAAATGAAACACGGGCCTATTGCACTTGTTGACGAAAACCTCCCGGTTGTATTTGTGGCCACCAAAGACCGCTATTACGATAAGGTGGTATCCAACATACAGGAGATCAAAGCACGCAAAGGAAAAGTGATCGCCGTTATCACGGAAGGAGACCAGATCATTTCCGGCATGGCGGACGATGTGATCATTGTACCGGAATCAGATGAACTGGTAGCACCTATTATTTCCGTGATCCCTCTCCAATTACTGGCTTATCACATTGGCGTATTAAAAGGTTTGGATGTAGACAAACCAAGGAATCTTGCGAAGTCTGTAACTGTAGAATAATATCCTTATGAACCATATAGAAAAGAAACCACTGCACCTTTTGGGGTATCAGTTCATCGATGGTCCTTATCTGCCGGAAGGGAAGAATGAATACTACCTCCGGGATAAACAACGCGGCAAAGAAAGTGTGCACCGCAAACTGAATGCAAGGGAGATCGAAACGCTTGTACGGAACGACAATACTTCTGACGACTGGAATAATTTCTTTGTAGATAACGACTTTGATCCCAACCTGGTGCAGCACTGCCACTTTTACGGCATGATCCGCATCGGCAAACTGGAACCTTACTTCCTGGAATTCCATAACCTCCGTTTACCAGTAGGGCTCTATAACAGTACCATCGCCTCCTGCGATTTCGGGGATAATGTGGTAGTGCAGAACGTGAACTTCCTCTCTCATTACATCATCGGCAACGAAGTGATCATTGCCAATGTAAATGAAATGGCTACAACGGATCATGCAAAGTTCGGGAATGGCATAGTGAAAGAAGGTGAACCGGAAAGCGTACGCATCTGGCTGGAACTGTGCAATGAAAACGGCGGCAGAAATGTGATGCCCTTTGATGGCATGCTGCCCGGAGATGCCTGGTTATGGACGCGCAACCGCCACGACGATACCCTGATGAACCAGTTCAAAGCTTTCACCGAAAAAGAGTTCGATAAGAAAAGAGGATACTACGGCATGGTGGGAGACCGTACGGTGATCAAGAACTGCAAGATCATTAAAGATGTAACGATCGGCACAGATGCTTATCTGAAAGGTGCCAATAAATTAAAGAACCTTACCATCAACAGTGAAGCGAATGCTGCTACACAAATAGGCGAAGGATGTGAAATGGTGAACGGGATCATAGGGCTTGGCTGTCGCGCTTTCTATGGCGTGAAGGCTGTTCGTTTTATCATGGCCTCTCATTCGCAATTAAAATATGGTGCGCGGCTGATCAACTCTTACCTGGGTAACAACGCTACCATCTCCTGCTGTGAAGTATTGAATTCACTGATCTTCCCGGCACATGAGCAACATCATAACAATTCCTTCCTCTGCGCCGCATTGATCATGGGGCAGAGTAATATGGCTGCAGGCGCTACCATCGGATCCAACCATAATTCAAGAGGAGCAGACGGCGAGATCATTGCAGGCAGGGGCTTCTGGCCCGGCCTCTGCGTAAGCCTGAAACACAATTCCAAATTCGCCAGCTTCACGCTCATCTCCAAAGGCAACTACCTGCATGAATTACAGGTGCCCTACCCTTTCAGCCTCGTAGTGAACGATGAACACGAGAATAGCCTGAAAGTAATGCCAGGATACTGGTTCATGCACAACATGTATGCACTGGCCCGCAACTCCTGGAAGTATGTGGACAGAGACAAACGCGTTGATAAAACGCAGGTGCTGGAATTTGATTACCTGGCGCCGGATTCCGTAGAGGAAATGTTCACCGCACTGGAACTGATGGAACTGGCTGTAGGAAAGGCTTATCACGGCAATAAAAAAGTAAGCGATAAAACATTACGGCAGGATGGTAAACAATTACTGCTGAACGAAAATGAATCCGTTAGCCGGATGACGCTCTACGCCGATAATATTGAAAACGCCACCCGCAAAGTACAACTGCTGAAAGTACATAAGGCCTATCCCCTCTTCCGGGAGCTGATCATACTATACGCTGTACGAAACCTGCTGAAAAATGCAGCGGGCATTGCTTCTTTCTCCGCTTTACTTTCTCTTTGCAGGAACAGCAAACGCACTGCCTGGTATAATGCCGGTGGACAGCTGATCAAAGCAGAGGATATGGACGACATTAAATCGCGGATCAGAAAAGGAAAGATCAATAGCTGGCACCAGCTGCATGATATTTATCGCCAGCTCGGTGTTTCCTACGAACAGGATAAACTGCAACATGCTCTCGCCTGCCTGCTGGACCTGTTACAGTTAACTCCCAAAGAGTTCAACGCTGAAAAGCTCAGGAAATGCCTGGAACAATCCGTGCATACTTCTGGTGCGCTCACAGAAGGTATCTACCGCAGCAGGGAAAAAGATTATACCAATCCTTACCGCCAGATGACCTACGAGAACCAGGAAGAAATGGACGCAGTAGTAGGCAAACTGGATGAGAACAGTTTTATTCAACAAACGATCACGGACCTTAAAGCCTATAAGAAACAGGTAAAAGACCTGATCAAAAAATGGGAACTATAATGGAAAAGAACCGTTGTGGCTGGAGCACGAAAGATCAGTTGTATAAAGACTATCATGATAATGAATGGGGCGTACCCAATCACGACGACACCCATTTATTTGAAATGCTCAACCTGGAAGGCGCACAAGCCGGATTAAGCTGGTACACCGTGCTTACCAAACGGGAGAACTACCGGAAAGCATTTGATCAGTGGGATGCAAATAAGATAGCCCGTTATACAGAAAAGAAGATCGAAAAGCTGTTACAGGACCCGGGCATTATCCGCAACCAGCTGAAGATCCGGGCTACGATCGGGAATGCGAAAGCTTTCCTGGCGGTGCAAAAAGAATTCGGCAGTTTTGATAAGTATATCTGGCAGTTCGTTGGGCATAAGCCTGTTCTTCATCGGTTTAAATCCTTGTCCCAGGTGCCTGCTAAAACACCAGAGTCTGATGCCATGAGTAAGGATCTGTTGAAGCGGGGGTTTAAGTTTGTGGGGTCTACGATCTGTTATGCTTATATGCAGGCTACGGGGATGGTGAATGATCATGTGGTGGGGTGTTGGAGGTATGAGGGGTAGTATTGGGGAGCGTGTATATGTTGCACAGTCAACCATTACGACATAATTTGTCGCAATAGTTTTTAATAACTCATTTATTTTATTGCTTTACAAGAGCCTCAATAAAAAGGGAGGTCGTCATCTTTCTCAGCTCCGCTACCAATTGAAATAAGTTTTTTTCCTAAATAATTAGAGATAGTAGCAGAGAGTTCCACTACTAACTCTGCCTCTAAATACTCTGGTTCTTTCCCTTCTTTTAAATGTCTACCCTGTTCTGAGCTATAACCCCATATTTTTGAAATAACCTGATCCAATGGAGTGGGGATAATAGTTCCTGCTATTTTCATTATATCACCTAGTGTTGCATTTTTTTTGCCTGAAACTTCCCTGCAAACACATTCCAAACTGGCAAGTGAGTGCTGAATAGCCCCTGTAATATCAGGATTAGGACGCCTTGAGAGGTCGGCAATGGCTTCCTTTATTTCAGACTTTGCCGTTTTAAGTTTTGCATCCTCTAAGGTACTTTCGACCTTTTTAATGGCAGTTTCAAAGGTTTCATCACCGCGCATTTGGATTAAGCCGTTTTCCAACTTCCACCCTATGCCATTAGTCCTAAAGAAATCGTTTAAGTCATCGTGAAAGAGTTGTTTTTTCTCCTCTTTGATTTGACGTGCAAAAGCCTCAATTATATCATAAATCTTATACCAATCACAATTTTCGATTAAATTATGAACTTCCCCGTCAATGTTTGGATAGTCTGTCCAATTATTTCTATCAGGCGCAACCCTTAAAACTTTACAAATTACATCTCTTAAAAAAAATGGGGTATAGTCAAAATGATAAAGGGTCATTATTAGGAACTCTCTTAATGACTGAGGTGCATCTTCTCTTACCGTTATTTCTTTGTCATTTTGTGAATGTCCAAATCTTTTTGAAAAAGTTTCCATATAATATTAATTAAAACATTAACTACAATTATAGTTCTTAGAAACATTTAAAAATAATGACTATCAGCATGTGCTATCTCGCAACATCCAAAAGTTCCTGCATTAATTCATGCAATGGAATGGCTATAACTCCATCCCGCATAGAAAATTTCTCATTGCCGGAATAAACAACATAACGCCGATCTGCTTTTATATCTTCACACGCCATGTGAAACCCTTTTGACAAGGCGGGCGCAGAACTGCGTTTCACCTCTATGGCCCATTTTTCCTGCCCGGAAAACTCCAGGATAAGATCAATTTCAGCACCGTCCGCTGTGCGATAATAAAAAGGCAATGCATGGGAAGGTGCAACAGACAGCAGGTTTTCTATAACAAACCCTTCCCAACTTCCTCCCAAAACCGGATGTCCAAGCAAATCGTTGTAAGAGGAAACATTCAGCAGTGCATGCGTGATACCGCTATCTCTTACAAATACCTTCGGTGCGCGCACAAGCCGTTTGCCTACATTAAACGTCCAGGGTTGCAGCCGCCGAACAAGCAATAGATCCACCATCAGGTCAAGATACCTTCCTACAGTTACGCTGGTTACTTCCAGATTCCTGCCCAGTTGCGAGGCATTCAAAACACCTCCCTGATTATGAGCGAGCATCGTCCAAAAGCGTTCAAGCGTTTGAGCCGGTATACGTGGTCCTAGCTGCGGTATATCACGTTCGAGATATGTTTTGATAAAATTACGACGCCAATTGAGGCTATCACGATCTGATGCTGACAAAAGGCTTTCGGGAAATCCGCCCCGCAACCAAAGGGATGTCATTTTTTCCTGATCAGACCCGGCATATTCCATCACATCAATGCCATAGAGTTCGATATAAGCGATACGCCCGGCAAGCGATTCACTGGATTGTTGCAAAAGATCGATGGAGGCCGAGCCTAGAAATAAAAACTGTCCTGCCTTATTTCCTTTACGGCGCTCTTTATCTATGATACCACGCAATGGCGCGAATACCTCTGGCATTCGCTGCACTTCATCAAGTATCAGCAGCTTTCCACTGTTTTCCGAATGAAAACTGACGATATCGCTCACCCGTTCCAGATCTAGTGTGTTTTCCAGATCAAGATACAGGGAGGGTGTTTCTTCCGATATATTTAGGGCAATGGTTGTTTTACCAACCTGACGCGGGCCCATAAGCGCAACAGAGGGGCTACGCTGTAACTCTTCCCGGATCAAAGTTTCAAGTCTACGCTTAATCATCCCTGCAAATTTAACATGAAATATTAAATTTACGGGGTTAATACAGATTTAAATAATAAGTTATTGTTTATCAATTACTTAAAAGCACAAGTTTTCCCCTATGAAAATAAAAAAGGAGGATATATCAAGATATATCCTCCTTTTTCGCAATAATTTTCCCTAATTCACCGCCACATCCCACAAAGGCACACTATTCACAAACTCCCTGGACACCACTTCCACTTTCACCCTTGTTAATCCCCAGTGAATATAACCCAGCTTCTTTGCCGCTGCCTGTGTAAGATCTACGATCCTGCGGTTAGCAGCATGCAAACGGTCTGTTACCTTCACTATCACCCAACGGTTATTCCTGACATTTGTGACTTTAATAAATGTACCCAACGGCAGCGTATTATGCGCAGCGGTCATAGCGGTATTATCAAATACCTCACCGCTCGCTGTTTTCCTGCCATGGAATTTCTGCGCGTAATAACTCGCGATCCCCATGGAAGGTGATTTTGCTTTCTGTTGTGCCATGGCTGGTATTCCCCCCATACACAACACACATAGTATTAATATAATATTTTTCATGACACCCCCTTTTGGCAAAATTCCTGCCAGATAATGTTAAAATCTCACAATCGTTTGATTATCATTAATTAGTAATTACTATCTCGCTGAGCGCCTTGCTATTTATGAAGCCGGGATCGGTTAATGTATTAAGGAAAAAATACAGATCACGCTGCTCGCTGGGAGTAAGAGGTAGTCCATTCCGCAGGAGTGGGTCTACTGTCGGGGTTTGGGGGATTTGTAAAATAATGCCTGAGGAATAATGCTCAAACACATTGAAAATATCATAAAAGCGCCCATCATGCATATAAGGCGGGCTCTTGATGATGTTGCGGAGTGACGGCACTTTAAATTTCAGATAGTCGTTGGTGTTATTGGTGATGCGCATACGACCGGCATCGTGCAGAGAGGCATTGATGGGAAGGCCGTTGTTCCTGTAAGAACCATCTGTGAACAGCGGCTCTTTATGGCAGGAGGCACAGTTATTCTGAAAGATCTTATACCCGCTTGCCTCTTCTGCGGTGAATTGCACACCGGGGGCTTTCCGCATTACGCTGTCGTATTTTGAATCGAATGAATTCATGGTGGCCATGAATTGTGCCAGCGCTTTGAAGACTTTCTGGCTATTGATCTCACCTGCACCGAAGGCATCATTGAAGAGCCCCCTGTATTTTGCATCTGCATTCAGCTTTGCAATAAGGTGTGCAAGGTCCTCTCCCATTTCATTGGGATCTGTGATGGGTGTAAGTGGTTGTATCTCCAAATGATTCACTCCTCCATCCCACATGAAATCCCTTTGCCAGATAAGATTGAATAAACCGGGCACAGAACGGAAGCCGGTGTTATTATCAATACCATGACTCAAAGGATGATCAAAGTGTGCGAAAGCAGCAAACTGCTGGTGGCAAAAACCACAGGAAATAGTACTGTCTCTGGACAAGCGCGGATCATAGAATAATCTCCTTCCCAATGCCACTCCCTGTACGGTGAGCGGGTTCTGGGACAGATCATATACAGGCTGCGGAAAATTGGCGGGTAAGTTCAGTGTATACGGCTGCGGTCCGGAAGGTCTTACATCCGATCCGCGTCTGCAGCTCCAGATGAGCAGGAAGAAGCAAGCTGTATATATGAGATATCTTGTCACAGGTCAGTTACATCTGTAATGCGGAACATGTTACGATAATTCGTGGCTATTTTCCAGGCATCTTCTCCCGGCACATGAATGGTAGAGATGGTTTGAAAACGGACCAGGTTTGGTTGATTGAACCAGGCATAGGCATCGGCGTTAATGGTGATCTGCGGATGACGGATCTCAGAAACGGATAAGCTTATGGGGCTGATCAGCGGAATGGTTTGCAGTGCACTGTATTGTCCCTGAAATCCTCCGATGTGAAAAGTGAGGGCATTATTCGCTGCGGTGGATACCGGTGAAGTGCCTTCCAGCTGCGCCATGATATAACCACTGTTCCAACTCCAGAACATTCCACTCACAGGATCTAAAGCACCCGTTTGTGCGCCACTTACATTGCGGATACTATCTACTCCCACCATAAAGGTGATCCCCCTGTATTCGCCTCCGGGAGCCGGGATATCAATTGTTTTGGATGCGGAGTCCGCTTCATTAATGAGATAATAAGCAGCGGGCAATTTTAGCTCGCTGTTATCCATTTTAATGAGAGCGATGTTGCTGATAAAATACCTGAACCTGGAAATAGTGAATGTTTCGCCGGCGGCATTGGTGTAATTGGTAGTATTCAGCTTCAGTGCAGCGCCGTTCACTACATTTTTGAAAGTGATCTGGAGGGTACCTTCCTGCTCCTTAATATCCTTTTTACAGGCGATGCATAAAACACAGAATGCGATCAGGAGGCGGTGCAGCTTCATATAAGTGGTTTCTTATACTGAAAGTTACATAAAAAAACGCTGTAAAACCGGGGTGGTCTTACAGCGTTTTTAATATGTAAATGATTATTATTTAGTCTTGTACCCTTTCCATCCGTATAATAATACTACCACAAAGCAGATCAGTGGCACAATAAAGGAGATGGCGGTTGACTGGGATTCCGCAATTGCACCCATTACATAAGGCACCAAAGCACCACCTACGATAGACATAATGATGAAGGAAGATGCTTCTTTTGTGTGTTCGCCCAGGTCTTTTACACCTAATGCAAAAATGGTGGGGAACATGATCGACATAAAGAAGAAGATACCGATCAATGCATATACTGACATTTCTCCTTTACCCATCATTACTAAAGCGCAGAGCAGGATGTTGACACCTGCGTACAATGTTAACAATGCATTCGGCGCAATCTTACGCATCAACGCAGTACCTACAAAACGGCCAATGGTAAATAATGCGAGGGATACAGCCAGCAGGTAAGAAGCTTTTTCGCTGGTGGCACCTTCCCAATATTCTGTTACATAGTTGATGAACAAAGCACCTACGCCCACTTGTGCAGCTACGTAAAAGAACTGTGCGGTTACACCAAAAGTAAAGTGACTGTGTGCAAAAAGTCTTTTGCCGCTGGAAGTTGCTTTTACTGTTCCTTCTTCACTGGTAGCGATCTCCGGCAATGTAGTACGATAGAAGAGGAAAGCGATCAGCAATACCACTACTGCCATTACAATGTATACCACCTGTACAGAAGAAAGATCAGATTCCGCGCCTGCTACTTTTTCGCCACCAAAGAATAATGCACCGCCGATAATGGGCCCCAGGAAAGAACCCAGCCCATTAAAACACTGTGATAAATTCAGGCGTTGCTCAGAAGTAGCCCTGTCACCCAATACAGTTACATAAGGGTTGGCGGCGGTTTCCAGGAACGTTAATCCTGAAGCCAGTACAAATAATGCTCCCAGGAAGAAATTGAAATTAGCAAAGTGTGCAGCGGGATAGAATAATGCCGCGCCTGCTGCATACAGCAATAAACCCAGGATGATCCCTGTTTTATAACTGAATTTTTTCATGAGCAAACCAGCAGGTAAGGCCATCAGGAAGTAAGCCCCGAAATAAGCTGCCTGCAGGAGTGTGGAACGTGCTTTATTGATGGACAATGCTTCCTGGAAATGTTTATTGAGTACATCCAGCAAACCGTAAGCCAGGCCCCACATAAAGAAAAGGCTGGTCACCAGGATGAAAGGAAATAAAAATTTCTGACCCGTTGTAGTGCCCTTGGATGTATAATTAGTTGTGCTAGCTGCGCCGCCTGCCATATACAATTGCGTTTAAGGTGAAATGATTATAAGTGGAATTTGTAGGCGTTTTTAACTGACAGAACGGTCCAGGTGTGTGTATCCCCCATCTACATAGATGATCTGCCCGGTGGTGTGTGATGATAATCCTGATAAGAGGAATACGGTCATTCCGGCAATCTCTTCAGAAGTGGTCATTCTTTTTTCCAGTGGAATTTTAGATACGATGGACTTCAGTTTCTCTTCCGGGTTGGGTAAAGAATTGATCCATGTTTCGTACAGCGGCGTCCACACCTCTGCTGGTATTACGGTGTTCACGCGTACGGAAAAAGGCAGCAGTTCTACGGCCCATTCTCTTGTGAGTGCATTGATAGCACCTTTGGAAGCAGCATAACCGGAGGTGTTGCCCTGGCCGGTGCTGGCTACTTTTGAACCGATGTTCACAATGTTGCCTTTTGTTGCTTTCAGGTAAGGCAATGCATAATGCGCCAGGTTGTAGTAGTGAGAAAGATTGTTCTGCAATGATTGCATGAACTTCTCCGGGCTGCCACTTTCCAGGCCTACGCCATCATTGGCGCCTGCGTTATTGATCAATCCGTCTATACGGCCAAATTCTTTTACGGTTTGGTCTATTACTTTTTTACAGTCTTCCACTTTACCTAATTCAGCAGTGATACCGATCGCTTTGCCACCGCCTTTGCGGAGTTCTGCTACTGTTTTTTCATTATCAGCTTCCTTACGGCCTGCAATCACGGCAATGCCGCCTTCCGCTACGATCATCCGCGCAATAGCTTCACCAATACCTTTGGCGCCACCTGTAACGATCACTACTTTATCCTGTAATCCGAGATCCATTTGTGAAATTTAAGCGAGTTTATAAAATTCAATGGCATTACCACCCATGATCTGTGCTTGTTCAGCAGCAGATAAACGGGAGATGTAATCCGTCACGATATCCTTTACCTGTGTATAATCTGCTGCGAGCAGGCACACCGGCCAGTCTGACCCAAACATTAAACGTGCTGGTCCAAATGCTTCCAGTGCCACATCCAGGAAGGGCGTAAAGTCTTCTTTCTTCCAGTTTTGTATATCCGCTTCCGTGACCATACCGCTCAGTTTGCAGTATACGTTCTGAGAACGGGCGATGTTGCGGATGTGTTGTTCCCATCCTTTCAGTTCGCCTGTTTCAAAATCCGGTTTAGCGAGGTGATCTATCACCATGGGCTGGTTTTCGAACTTCTTCACAAACTCTACAGCAGCGGGCAGCTGGTGTGGATAGATGAGGATATCGTAAGTTAATCCGAATGCAGAGAGGGCTTTGATACCACGACCGAAATCTTCTCTCAATAAGAAGTTACGGTCTGGTTCTCCCTGTACAATATGCCGGACACCTTTCAGTAAAGGGAACTGTGCGTAATGTGCCAAACGTTCTTCTACATTGGCTGCCTTCAGATCTACCCAACCTACTACACCTTTAATAAAAGGGTTTTCGGCTGCAAGTTGTAAAAGGAAATCTGTTTCTGCTTCGCTTTGATCAGCTTGTACAGCTACACAACCTTCTATGCCATTGGCCTGTAATACGGGCGCAAGATCAGCGGGTAAAAAATCCTTGCGGATAATGCTCATGTCCTCCGTGATCCAGGCGTCACGGATGGGGTCAAAATTCCAAAAATGCTGATGCGCATCTATCATAACGTAAATATCTTGTCCATCAATACCCATTTTTCTCCGGGCTTTGCTACCGGGATGGCTTGCTGATATTTCCACATCAGTTCCTCCCACTCTTGTACTTTCGGATTGGCTGCATCTGAAGCGCCTTTCCTTTCAAAAGAAAAAGTATTGTCCACCTCCATGATCATGAACATACGGTTACCGGCGCGGTAGATCTCCAGGTTGGTGATACCGCTGCTGCGGATACTTTCCAGGATCTCCGGCCATACGGCACTGTGATATGTTTCATATTCTGCTATCAGCTTCGGCTCATCCTTCAGATCAAGCGCCAGGCAATATCTTTTCATAACGATCTGTTTTATTTTTTCCAGGCAACCGCCTCTTGTTTAGAAGTACCCAATCCGTCAATTCCCAATTCTATCACATCTCCTGCCTTCAGATAAACGGGCGGATTGAATCCTAAACCAACACCTGCAGGTGTTCCGGTAGAGATCACATCTCCCGGGAGCAGGGTCATGAACTGGCTCAGGTAAGAAACGATGAAAGGAATTTTGAAGATGAAGTTGGAAGTATTACCATCCTGCATCTTTTTACCATTCACGGTTAACCAGAGGCGCAGGTTATCTATGTTTTCAATTTCATCTTTTGTAGCCATCCATGGGCCCAGTGGCGCGAAGGTATCGCAGCTCTTTCCTTTTACCCATTGGCCGCCTCTTTCTATCTGGAATTCCCTTTCGCTGTAATCATTGTGCAGGCTGTAACCCGCAATGTATTGCAGCGCATCGCTTTCTTCCACATAACTGGCTTTTTTACCGATCACTACGGCCAGTTCTACTTCCCAGTCTGTTTTCACACTGTTGCGCGGGATCACGACATTATCATTAGGCCCTACGAGGGAAGAAGTTGCTTTAAAGAATACGATAGGTTCTTTGGGGATGGCTGCATTTGTTTCCTTTGCATGATCTGCATAGTTCAAACCGATGCAGATGATCTTGGAAGGGCGTGCCACGCAGGAACCCAGCCTTGTACCTTCTGGTACTTTAGGGCAAACATTGCTATTTGCAGCCCACCATTCTGTAAGGCGGATCAAACCATCTGTTTCAAAAAAACGTTCTCCGTAATCTTCTCCGAAAGCAGATACATCAAACATACCCGCGTCTGTTATAACGCCTGGTTTTTCTTCTCCCAACAATCCAAACCTGATAAGTTTCATATGTTATATTATTTTACAACTGATTTTAATTGTTTAGCGCCAATGCGGCCTTCCACTACTTTTACTTCGTAATATTCTTCCAGTTCACCATCTATCTGCAAACCCACAAACACATCATCTTTTTTGTAAGACTGGATATAAGGTTTACCACCGCCATATACCGGCATGTTCAGGGTACGTTCAGCACCACCGAATTTGATGTAGACATCCACTGTACCCACAGTAGCAGATGGTTTTAATTCTACGATGAAATCTGAGATGATGAGGCCGGACTGGAAGTTCTCTTTGTATTTTTCCACAAGCGGCTGCTGACGGATCACATCACCCAGGCCCAGTTTTTTATCAATGTATTCGTAGATGCGTGCAGGGGGTGAAGGCACCCATAAGATCCGCAATGATGCGCCATCCTGTGTACCGTGATAATAACGGTTATCCCTGTTTGCTTTGATGATGCCTATCCACACGCTGTTGGGTTTATCCCAGAGGATGCGGTAGATAGCAGTATCTGCGAAACCTTTCATCAGGGGCAGATCCTCAAATGATTTTTCATACTTCAGCGTGTCTACCGTGAAATTGAATGTAACGGTGGAAGTGTCTTTGTCTTTTTTGCTAAAAGCTACATTGATGGTTCCGGCAGGTTTCGCTTCTTTCACAGTGTTATCTGCGGCAGAAGCGCTTGTTTCTGTTTTCTGATCTGTGGAATTGTTACAGGCCATTATGCCTGTGGCCAGCGCACATACGGCGAGGAATTGTTTCATTAGTTATTCAGTTTTATAAAACCTCCGTCAAGCGGATAATCGCAACCGGTGATAAAACCTGCTTCATCAGAGCAGAGGTATAAAGCGAGGTAACCCACTTCATCCGGTTTGGCCATACGGCCTATAGGTTGTGTCTTAGACAGCTTTTCAAACATTTCCGCTTCTTTGCCGGGATAGTTCTTGGCAATAAACCCATCTACGAAAGGCGTGTGTACACGGGCAGGGGAAATACTGTTCACACGGATCTTGTCTGCCAGGTAATCTTTGGCCACGGAGAGCGTCATGGTGTATACGGCGCCTTTGCTCATGGAGTAAGCAAACCTGTCAGGAATACCTACGCTGGAAGCAATAGAAGCGATATTGAGGATCACGCCGCCACCTTGCTTTTTCATCTGCTCTATTACCCCATACATGCAGTTGTAAGTACCTTTTACATTCACGGAGAATACGCGGTCGAAATCCTGTTCGGCCGTAGATTCCAGTTTCCCTACGTGTGCAATACCGGCGCAGTTCACCAGGATATCCAGTTTACCGGATGTTTGGATGATCTTTTGCATCACGGCCACTACCGCGGCCTGATCTGCCACATTCACGGCATGCACAAATCCCTTGCCCCCAGCTGCACTGATCTCTTCCACGGTACCCTTTCCGGCATCTTCATTCAATTCCAGCACGTGAACAATAGCCCCATTGCCGGCAAAACAACGCGCAATTGCCTGTCCGATGCCACTACCGGCACCCGTTACAACAGCAATTTTCCCATCTAAACGGAACAAACTCATCTTTTACTTATTTTAAGGGTTCTAAAATACCGTAATTATAGGCGTTATTGCAATCCTTTTTTACCCTCATTTTGTACTTTCTTGACTATTTTCATGTGTAAATAAACCCAATGTTGTGAAAAATATATACATCTTATACTTATTCCTACTACCATGGAAGCTCTCCGCCCAGGAAATCCCCCTGAATAAACACGGCCTGCCTGTTGTGAATTCCCTCCAATTATACAAAGAACTGGTGAAACAGAACGAGGACCTTCGCTTAATAAAGATCGATGATATAAAGCAGGATGTACGTTATGCTACTGCTAATAATTTTACGAAGGAGCAACTATACCCCTACCCTGTTGTTTATCTGCGGCGCCCTGCCTACCGGGCATTACAAGCTTTACAAATGGTACTGGAGCCTATGGGTGTGGGGCTTAAAATATTTGACGGGTACCGGCCCTACCGAATAACGGAGAAGATGTGGAAGGTGATGCCGGACGACCGTTATGCTGCTGATCCTAAAAAGGGATCCGGCCATAACCGGGGCATAGCGGTAGACCTTACGCTCATTTATCTTAACACGGGCAAGGAATTCCCCATGGGCACGGATTACGATGATCTTTCTGAAAAAGCCCATCACGAATATGAGCAGTTAACGCCGGAAGAAAAAGAAAACCGGGTATTCCTGCGTACTTTAATGGAAGCACACGGGTTTGTAGCATTGGATACGGAATGGTGGCATTATTACCTGAAAGACCCGGAAAAATATCCTTTAATGGATATCTGGTTTGATGAGTTAAAGTAATTTCATAGTTTAACAGCCTAATACACGTCTATGCAAAGAATAAAACTACTGATGACGATCTGCCTGGCACTGGTAACCGGGATAAGTACTGCACAGGAATCTCAAAAGGGATGGCAGCAGCTTTTTAACGGGAAAGACCTGAAAGACTGGGATATCAAGATCTCCAAACATCAGCTGAATGATAACAACGGGAACACTTTCAGCGTGAAAGATGGTAAGCTCACTGTATCCTATGATGGGTACAAAGCTTTTGATGAACAATATGGTCACATCTTTCACAAGAAAAAATTCTCTGCTTACCTGCTGGTGATGGAATACCGTTTTGTGGGAGAACAGGTGAATGGCGGGCCGGGATGGGCTTACCGTAACAGTGGCGCGATGATCCATTCACAATCAGCGAAGAGCATGGGTGTGGACCAGGATTTCCCTATTTCCATCGAAGTACAATTGCTGGGTGGTAATGGCAAAGGAAAACGCTCTACGGCTAACCTTTGCACACCGGGTACCAACGTGGTGATGAAGGATCAACTGGTTACTGCGCATTGCATTAATTCCACTTCCAAAACATATGATATGGATGTATGGGTGAGAGCGGAAGTATTGGTGCTGGGAGATTCCATCGTTAAACATATTGTGGAAGGAGATACGGTGCTGACCTATGAAAAACCACAGATCGGCGGCGGTAATGTTTCCAACTATGATCCGGCGCTGAAAAAGAATGGTCAGCTTTTATCTGAAGGATATATTGCGCTGCAGAGTGAAAGCCATCCTATTGAATACAGGAAGGTAGAGTTGTTTGATCTGGTGCCTTATATGAAGGACCCGAAGAAGCTGGGGGCGAAGTTGAAAGAATTGCAACAGCGGAAAAAATAAAAAAAAGGGCCGTATCAAAATTATGATGCGGCCCTTTTTTTATTCGGGTACTTGATGGAGGCATGCCATCATTTATGCAATTCTCCGGGCTATCTTTTATTTTTGATACGGCCCCTTTTTATTATATCTTCTCGATAGACACTATTCGGATCCCCCGGAAACAATCATCCTGGCATCCATTTTCCACATAACCGCAAGAAGAGATCATACCACTGTTCTTTGCTTCGAAATACACCGTGACATCTTTTCTTTTCGGCAGCCACTGTGCTTTCGCCTCCTGGTAGATCTCGTCCAATGTTTGGGGAGTAAACGCATTCTGATGTGAGTTCAGGTTAGAGGCGTCTTCCTGCCATTCTTCCATGAGGGTGATCTGCCCTGTTCCACCATCCATGTTGCTGCGTTTAAAAGCGCGCCCCACAGGTTTCCCGGCTTGAACAGTAATGGAGGTTTCAGTCCTTGTTCCTGTCCAGCTTACGGTACTTACCGTATAACGGTAGTTATCACCGGAGGAAGTCCTGAAATTCGTCCAGGTTTTGTAACTCTTGTCAAAATCTTTTTCGTAAGCGGTGTCGCTTTTCTTACATGCTGCAAAAAGCAGGAGCATTAACAGGTAAACATTGTACTTCATATGGGAATTTTTCTCCCTGTTAAAACGTAAGATGTCCCTTTAATGTTACAGTCAACTGTTTACACCGTAGGTTCCCATCCTGGTTGATAATCCCGTTTCCAGAATTTCATGGCAGCGGGATCATTTTTTATATGGCCGTTGGAAGGGTCAATATGCAGTGTATTGCCGGAGCGCAACGCAATATTACCTAACTGGCAGAGCAGCGTACTTTGATGACCACTGATGATATCTGAATTCAATGGCGTGCCTTTGCGGATACCGTCAAAAAAGTTTTGCAGGTGAATAGCATCCAGGTCTGCCGCAGGATTTGTTACATTGCGGGCATCTATCGTTTTATCGTTCTTCACTTCTTTCACAATCTTATTCTTCAGATCAAAGATCGTGTAGGCATTACCGCTATCTATCAGCAATGAACCGGTTTCTCCATAGAAAATAACGCCTACGGAACCACCTTCAATATATTTGCCATTACAGCTGCGGCCTTCCCAGACCATGCTGGTGTTATTAGCAAATTCGTGTGTGATCACTTGTGTATCCGGCGTTTCCCAGTCATCTTTGTAACGGTAGCGGCCGCCGGAAGAAGTAACGCGGGTAGGGTAATCTACCTGTAAACCCCAACGCATCAGGTCTACCATGTGTGTTCCATTGTTTAATGCTTCGCCGGTGCCCCAGTTCCAGAACCAATGCCAGTTATAATGGAGCAGGTTATCTTTAAAGGCACGGCGTGGTGCAGGGCCTTGCCAGAGATCGTAATTCAACCAGGAAGGCACATCTATTTCTTTACCGATGCCAATGGATTCCCTGTTATTGGTGTACCAGCCTTTGGCAAAGTAGGCACGGCCAATTACGCCATCCTGTACTGCTTTGATACCAGCTGCTACATTCGGCCAGGAACGGCGTTGGTTGCCCATCTGGATCACTGATCTGTATTTCTTCTGCACCTGCACCAGCAATTCACCTTCATGGGGATTGTGGCTGCAGGGCTTTTCCAGGTATACATGTTTGCCAGCTTTGGCGGCTAATATAGCTGCAGGGGCATGCCAATGGTCCGGTGCGGCTATCACCAGTGCATCCATCTCTTTATTCTCCAGTGCCTTCCTGAAATCAGGAACAGCAGTAGGCGCTTTTTTCTGAATGGCTGTTACCTGCTGGATACATTTCTCCGCAGCGCGGCTATCTACATCTGAAATGGAGAGTACTTCACAGTTCGGCTGGCGGGCATAATTGGTGGCCAGTGCCAGACCGCGGGCATTTACGCCCATCATGCCTACTTTTATACGTTCGTTTGCACCGATGATGCTGGCATAGCTTTTGGCGCTCATACCGGGCAGTATTCCGCCAATAGCCAATGCGGCGGACCCTTTCATAGCGTTTTTAAGGAACGCCCTGCGTGATTTTTCCATTTTTTAACTGGATTTGGTTGTTATCCCTTTAAAGTAATACTATTTGTAAGAAAATGAAAGTGAAAAGTGCGCTTTTAATACGGGATGGATACGGGATTGCTACGGGATTGGTATGCTTTTGCTACGGGATTACTCCCTTTTTATTGGGATTTCCCAACTTTCTGCGTGGCAGATAAGGTTTAAATTTGGGTATGGCCAGGCAAATAGGCATAAAAAAGATCACGGGCACTAAGGGCAATATCACCTTTTACAAGATGAACGGGGAATACTATGCCAGGATGAAGAGTTCTTTAAAGGGTAAAAGAGTTAAAAAAGATCCTGCTTTCCGGCTTACGATGATGTATGCCGGCTGGCTGGCAAAGGCATCCAAAATTGCTGCTGTGGTGTATAGCTCTCTCCCTGAAGATGAACGGGAACATCAGCAATACCGTACCATGACGGGTATAGCGATGAAGATGCTGAAAGCAGGATCAGCACCGGAAATGATAGTGGACCACCTGGTGAGTTTGTATACGTTTCATGTAACAGCGGAAGGGATATTAGCATGCCCTTCCGCCAGAAAAACTACTTCCCCTTACGGATATCCATCTCCTGCTGCATCTTATCCACCTGCTTCTTCAATTCAATTATATACAGCATCTGCTCTTCTATCTTCTGCAACAGCAGCTTGTTCATTTCTCCCACATCAACGCCTTTCTCTTTCACTTCCGTTTCATTAGGGATGCCCGGCAGGTGTTTATGTTTTTGGATGTACTGCTCCGTTTCGTAGATGGAGGGGAATTTGTAACCCGGTTCAAACACAAAATCGGACCAGCCGGTGAGGGTGACTTTTACTTTTTTTGCGAATACATTTCCTTTCACGGCGAGTTTTGCATCTGGGTCGGGGTACAAGGTGCCGATGCCTACGTTTCCGCTTCCATCTATCACAATATCATCTCCGTAGTACCATTCAACTCCTGTGTTTAATTTATCAAAATGCCTCCGGGTGCCGATGATCATTTTCCCTGTAGCATGACCATTTGTAGTGTTGCCGGGTACAGTCATAACGCGGCCCTGGCCCCATGGATTATTACCGTCCATATCAGTAGGCAATACAAATTCCAGTGCAGCACCTGTACTCATATTACGTCCGGTCTGCGTTGCTTTGATGGCAACTCCCCCACCAAAAGTCTTATTATTTCCCATATTTATATTTTCCGCCAGCGCTACGACCGTCAAAGTGGAAGGTCCTCCTTCATTTTTAATAGTGGTTTGCCCCTGTAACACGATCTGATCGTTTGGGCTACTAAGTTCCTGTACATTACTTACCTGATCCCCTGGAACAAGGATAAGTGTTTCATTACGGGTATACCCTGTAAAGGATAAATTAAACATAGTTGCTCCATAACCGATCTCAGCAGCCATGTACTTTTCTCCGTTATACGTAAGCAATACCAAACGGGCACTTTCATTATACCCCACCAAAGTACCAAGATCTGCATTATAAGCAGAAGCGGTATTCACTTCCACCGTCCATTTACGGTTATACGACCCCGTAGTTCCACGGATAGCTGTTATCTTTCCCATCACAAAGTTGTCATTCATGGCTACGCCTGCATAGGATTTGTGCAGCAGTACATAATCCGGCCCCGCACCATCACGGGTTTGGCCTGCTATGCTTTTGTTTGCGTAATAATCTCTGCCATTGTTGAGCGAGTGAATTTCCTGTGCCTGGGCACCTGCTATGGTTAGCAACAATAGGATAATACCGGTTAACTTTTTCATATGTAAAAGGGACTTTTAGGATAGCAATATAATAAAAAAACTGCCC
Source organism: Chitinophaga sp. SYP-B3965 (assembly GCF_009647655.1). GTDB lineage: Bacteria > Bacteroidota > Bacteroidia > Chitinophagales > Chitinophagaceae > Chitinophaga. The sequence continues at coordinate 76,461 of NZ_WJFD01000003.1, forward strand.
CGGTTACCCGAAGCAGCTTAACTATTACATACATCGAAAAAACTCTTCCTAGAATATCTTGTTCAGTGCATCTACATAAGCATGTACACTGGCATTTACAATGTCTGTTGAATAGCCAAATCCATAATAGGATTTGCCATTGTGGTTCACGCGCATATTCACTTTACTTACATCTTCACTACCACCACGCATAGCCTGAATGCTGAATTCATCCAGTTCAATATCATCCTGTATGATGGTATGAATGGCGTTGATCGTTGCATTCACAGGACCGTTGCCGGCTGCGCTGCCTTCTTTCTCTTCTCCGTTGATGCGCAGTTTCACAGTAGCCATCGGGCGTAAAGGATCACCGCATACTACCTGCAGCAGAATTACTTTGATCGCTTTATCATCATAGTTGCTATCCGCACCATCGCCCATGAGTGTGAGCAGATCGTGATCTGTGATCTCTTTGCGGGTATCCGCCATTTCTAAGAAGCGGGAATACACATCATCAATATTGATCTTTTCCAGTTTGTAACCCAGTCTTTCCAGGTGATGTTTCAATGCATGGCGGCCACTGCGTGCAGTAAGGATGATGGAGTTGGATTGCAGTCCGATATCTTCCGGATCTAAGATCTCGTAGTTTTCACGGTGTTTCAGTACACCGTCCTGGTGAATACCGGAACTGTGTGCAAAGGCGTTCCTTCCTACAATTGCTTTGTTTGGTTGTACGGGCATGCGCATCATGTTAGATACCAGGTTGCTGAGATCGTAGATGCGTTTGCTGTTGATGCCTGTGGTGTAACCCAGTGCGTGATGGGTTTTCAGGATCATGGCCACTTCTTCAAGAGAAGTATTACCGGCACGTTCACCAATACCATTGATGGTACATTCTACCTGGCGGGCGCCATTGAAAACACCGGCGATGGTGTTGGCAGTAGCGAGACCAAGATCGTTATGGCAGTGTACGGAAATGATAGCTTTATCAATGTTGGATACGTGATCCATGAGGTATTTGATCTTGGCGCCATATTGTTCCGGCAGGCAGTATCCGTTGGTATCAGGGATATTCACTACGGTAGCTCCGGCAGCAATTACTGCTTCTATCATTTGAGCGAGGTAGGCATTATCTGCACGGCCGGCATCTTCTGCGTAGAATTCTACATCATCAACAAACCTGCGGGAGTATTTTACTGCTTCCACAGCGCGTTCCAGGATGTTTTCCCTGGTGCTGTTGAATTTGTATTTGATGTGCATATCTGAAGCGCCGATACCGGTGTGGATGCGTTTGCGTTTGGCGAATTTAAGCGCTGCTGCTGCTGCATCGATATCTGCTGTGTTGGCACGTGTGAGTGCACAGATCACAGGTTCGGTCACTGCTTTAGAAATTTCGACGACGCTTTGGAAATCGCCGGGGCTGGAGATAGGAAAGCCTGCTTCTATCACATCCACTCCTAACGCTTCCAGTTCTTTTGCTACAATGATCTTTTCCACGGTCGTCAACTGGCAACCCGGCACCTGTTCGCCATCGCGCAGGGTTGTATCAAAAACGTAAACACGATTGTTATCCATGGTATTTTACTATTTCAAATGAGGTAAATAAAATTAATTCAGGTTTTCCAGCACTTTGGCGCCCATGGCGTCTGTGCCTAATAAAAATTCGTTGGGTGTATGTTTGTTGGCAATATCCATTGTACGGTAACCCTGGCGCAGCGTGGCATCTACGGCACGGATCACACGTTGGGATTCTTCTTTTAATCCGAATGAAATATCCAGCAGCAGCGCAGCAGATAAGATAGATGCCAGCGGATTGGCAATCCCTTTTCCGGTAATGTCGTGCGCGGAACCGTGGATAGGTTCATAGAAACCGATGGAATCTCCTACGGATGCAGATGCCAGCATACCCATAGATCCTGCGATCTGGGAAGCTTCGTCTGTGAGGATATCTCCAAACAGGTTGCCGGTTACTACCACATCAAAACGCTTAGGGTCTTTGATCAATTGCATGGCGGCATTATCGATGAACATATGTTCTGTTTCCACGTCAGGATATTCTTTCGCAATTTCCTGTACCACTTCTCTCCAAAGGCGGGATGCCTCCAGCACATTGGCTTTATCTACAGAGCAGAGTTTTTTACGGCGGGTGCGTGCAGCATCGTATGCTTTACGGGCAATACGTTCTACTTCATATCTATGATAGATCATCAGGTCAGACGCCGTGTTGCGGTCTTCACTTCTGTTCTTTTCTCCAAAATATACATCTCCTGTGAGCTCACGGAAGAAAAGGATATCTGCGCCTTGCAGGATCTCCGGTTTAATACTGGAGGCATGCAGCAGATCGTCGAATAATTTGATGGGGCGAAGATTTGCGTAGAGTCCCAGTTCTTTCCTGATCTTCAGCAATCCTTGTTCAGGGCGTACTTTCAGGGTTGGGTCATTATCATATTTTTCATGGCCGATGGCACCGAATAAGATAGCATCGCTCTGGCGTGCTTTTTCCAGTGTTTCATCCGGCAGCGGATTACCAGTGGCTTCTATGGCTACGTGGCCCATGATGCCTTCGTGGAAGGTAAAAGTATGCTTGTAGTTTTCCGCTATTGTTTCCAATACTTTCTTTCCCCAGGCTGTTACTTCCTGTCCGATCCCGTCTCCGGGTATTACCAGAATTTTCTTTGTGACTCCCATAGTTTATTTAGAAATTAAATGGTCTTGTTGTTTCGTATGCTGCTACTTCTTTGCTTAGACTGAGCAGGTAATCAATGTCGTCATAACCGTTCAGGAGGCACGTTTTCTTGTAGGCGTTGATATCGAAGGTTTCCTTTTCGCCGGAGTTTACAATCCTGATGAATTGCTCTTCCAGGTTAACTTCTACTTCAGCGGTTGGATCTTTTTCAACAGCGGCGAAGATCTTTTGCAGGAAATCATCACTTACCTGGATGGGCAGGATGAAGTTATTCAATGCATTGTTCTTAAAGATATCTGCAAAGAAACTGCTCACTACTACTTTAAATCCGTAATCACCCAATGCCCAGGCGGCGTGTTCCCTGGAAGAGCCGCAACCGAAGTTCTTCCCGGCTACCAGAACGCGTCCTTTATAGAGCGGATTGTTGAGTACGAAATCTTTTTTTGGCGTTTGCTGATCATCAAAGCGCCAGTCGCGGAACAGGTTCTCACCAAAACCATCACGGGTAGTAGCTTTCAGGAACCGGGCCGGGATGATCTGGTCTGTGTCTATGTTCTCTATCGGTAAAGGTACCACGGTGGATACCAGGTTTGAAAATTTCTTGTCCATGTTGTTTTAATTAGATCATGTTCCTCACGTCCGTTACATTTCCGGTAATAGCAGCTGCTGCAGCTGTTAGCGGGCTTGCCAGGAAAGTACGGGCATTAGGGCCCTGGCGACCTTCGAAGTTCCGGTTGGAAGTAGCAATGCAATACTTTCCGGCCGGGATCTTATCCTCATTCATGGCCAGGCAGGCTGAACATCCCGGCTGGCGCAACTGGAATCCTGCTGCTTCAAACACTTTATCAATTCCTTCTGCAATCGCCTGTGCTTCCACTTGTTTGGAACCCGGAACGATCCATACGGTTACATCGTCTGCTTTGCGTTTTCCTTTTACGAATTCTGCCACCATGCGGAGGTCTTCTATCCGGGAATTCGTGCAACTGCCGATAAATACGTAATCCACTTTCTTTCCCAAGAGCTGGCTGCCTGGTTCCAGATCCATGTACTGCAGGGATTTGGAGAAAGAAGGTCTTTCTTTATCGTCTATCTCTCCGAGAGAAGGAATGTGCTGGGTTACCCCGATACCCATTCCCGGGTTCGTGCCATAAGTGATCTGGGGTTCAATATCCGCCGCGTCGAAGGTGAGCACTTTGTCAAACTCCGCATCTTCATCCGTTTGCAGTGTTTCCCAGAAAGCGAGGGCTTTGTCCCAGTCTGCTCCTTTTGGAGCAAACTCACGGCCTTTGATATATTCAAAAGTGGTAACGTCCGGTGCAATCAATCCGCCGCGGGCGCCCATTTCGATACTCATGTTACAGATGGTCATCCGGGCTTCCATGCTCAGGCTGCGGATGGCTTCTCCGGCATACTCCACAAAGTAGCCGGTAGCGCCGGAAGCAGAGATCTGTGCAATGATGTAGAGGATGATGTCTTTAGATAAAACCCCTTTCTTCAATTGCCCGTTCACTTCTATCTTCATCCTTTTGGGCTTGTATTGCAGGATGCACTGGGTGGCCAGCACCTGCTCCACTTCTGAAGTTCCGATCCCGAAGGCAACGGTTCCAAATGCCCCGTGTGTGGAAGTATGACTGTCACCACAAACGATGGTCATGCCCGGCAGGGTGATCCCCAGTTCTGGCCCTATCACATGCACAATGCCCTGGTAAGGATGGCCCAGGCCGTATAATTCCACCCCAAATTCAGTGGTGTTCTTTGTTAGCATTTCTACCTGTTTCCGGCTCAGGGCTTCCTTAATGGGAAGATGCTGTTCCAGGGTAGGCACGTTATGATCTGCAGTAGCCCTGGTCTTAGCAGGCCTGAAAACAGGGATATTACGTTTCCGCAGACCATCAAAGGCCTGTGGACTGGTCACTTCATGTATAAAATGTGTATTAATGTACACGGCATCCGGGAATCCCGGCTTACTGGCAACGATGTGCCCATCCCAAATCTTATCGAATAATGTTTTACCCATGTGTAGTTCGTTTACACCCTATATTTGCTTTTCTTATCAGTTTATTCATTCAAATCTAATTGACACATTTAATCTACAGTTCGTTAAATTTGTCATTATTACGATTCATAACAGCTAAGTATAGCCATTAACCTATTAAGGATCAATTATTTATAATCCAGTATCAACGATGTCCAACACGCAGAATGATGCGCTATTTATATTGATTAAAACGCTCACGAAGGCCGAAAAAAGGAATTTTCAACTGGCTTTTAACCGGGATAACACGAAAGAGGACGTACTGTTCATTCAGCTGTTCCAGACTTTGGACAAGCTGAAGGAGTACGATGAGGCGGAAATACTGAAACGGATCCCGGACATCAAAAAACAACAGTTAAGCAATGTAAAGGCCCATTTATACAAACATCTCCTCACCACCTTACGGTTGTTGTATAAAACCAAAGACCCCCTGATAGAACTCCGGGAGCAACTGGATTATGCCCGGGTGCTTTACAATAAAGGTTTGTACAACCAAAGTCTGAAAATCCTGGCCAAGGCAAAAGTGAGTGCCCGGGAGCAGGAAGAGGTGATGTTGTACTTTGAGATCGTGGAGTTTGAGAAACTGATCGAAACCAGGCATATCACCCGCAGCCTGGATAACCGGGCAGATGAACTGAGTGATGAATCCCGTATTATCAATGAACAGCTCAACAATGTCAGCAAACTTTCTACCCTTTCGCTCCGGATGTATGGCATGTACCTCAAATTAGGACATGCGAGGGATGTGAAGGATGTGCATATGCTAAAAAGCTTTTTCGACTCCAACCTGCCGGTGGTGCCTTTACAGGGTATGAGCTTTTATGAAAGGGTTTACCTGTATCAGGCCTATTGCTGGTATTACTACATCCTGCAGGATTTCCTGATGTATTACCGTTATACACAGAAGTGGGTGGACCTCTTTACAGAATATCCTGCTTTAAAGGATTCTGATGTAGACCTTTACATTAAAGCGCTGCATAACTTACTCACCGCACATTTTCATACCATGAACCACGACAGGTTCATTGAGGTGCTGGGCGTGATGGAGAAATTCATTATTGAAAAAGAAGAAAGCCTCAACGAAAATACCCGCACTTCTGCATTCGTATATCTCTATACCGGCAAGATCAACAGCCACTTCCTGGATGGTACGTTTACGGAAGGGCTTAGTTTAGTGGCGGAAGTAGAAGAGAAAATATCAGAACACCAGCTGACGGTAGATCAGCATCGTGTATTGGTATTCTATTACAAGATCGCGTGTTTATATTTTGGCAGCGGGGATAATGATAATGCCATTGTGTACCTGAATAAGATCATCCAACTGCGCATTGGCAATTTGCGGGCAGATATTCAATGCTTTGCACGTATCCTGCATCTGATAGCTCATTATGAACTGGAGAACTACAGCCTGGTGGAATACCTGATCAAGTCTGTGTATCACTTCATTGCGAAACATAAAGACCTTAGCCTGGTGCTGGAGGAGATCCTGAAATTCCTTCGTAAGAATATGTATGCCAATCCCAAAGCCCTGCGTACTGCTTTTAAAGACCTGAAAGGCAAACTGGAACAGATCGCGAAGAATCCTTTTGAGCGGAGGAGCTATCTGTACCTGGATATTGTATCATGGCTGGAAAGTAAGATAGAGGGCATCCCGGTGCAAACGGTGATCAGGAAGAAATTCATTGGAAAAGTACCCCGGATCTAGGGTTTTCCACATAACCGCTGTGGATTACCTCAATTGGTAACATTAAATTAAAGTGCCATAGGAAATCCTGTTAACAGGAAACGTGGTGAGATTACCCCAGTAGTTGCCCGATCATTCATCAAAACATTGCTGATCAGTTACTCAAGTATTCACTTCTTCCATAATTTATTTTTATATTTTTCGTGCCAGTTTTTTAACACATTTCACAAATATATTATACCAGAGACCTGCATTTATATGTGCAAAAGTCCGTATTGTACACCCCTGCTACCTCTTGAAAAAACCGGCTTTCTTTATCCACACGTGTTAGGAACTTTTGCCTCTTCCGCACCCCTTTGATCGTTAGATTTGCAAACAGTCTTGACGCTGTTGTATCGGCTTCTATCGTTAGAAAAACAACCATTACAGCTTCATTGTCAAAGTCTTCGCGAGTGAGAGTGACCCTTTCCAATTTAAACAGGATTGTTATACCGTCGGCCCGCGTCTTTATTTGAAAAACATTGGACAGTCATAACCATATTATAAAATTTTTATGAGTAACGAGAATGAGATATTATTGAGAGAGAACAAAGACCGGTTTGTAATCCTCCCGATAAACTACCCCGCCATCTGGGAACAATATAAACGCCACGAAGCCAGTTTCTGGACTGCGGAAGAAATTGATCTTTCCAGCGACCTGAAAGACTGGGCTAACCTCAATGACGGAGAACGCCACTTTGTTTCCCACGTACTGGCATTTTTTGCTGCGTCTGACGGGATTGTGAATGAGAACCTGGCCGTAAACTTCATGAGCGAAGTACAGATCCCGGAAGCCCGTTGTTTTTATGGCTTCCAGATCATGATGGAAAATATTCACTCTGAAACATATGCATTGCTGATAGACACATATATCAGTGATCCTGTTGAGAAGAACCGTCTCTTCCATGCTATTGATACCATCCCTGCTGTTACTAAAAAAGCAGAATGGGCTTTACGCTGGATCAACAACGGAAGTTTTGCACAGCGCCTCGTAGCCTTTGCTGCGGTGGAAGGTATTTTCTTCAGTGGTAGCTTCTGTTCTATCTTCTGGTTAAAAAAACGCGGCCTCATGCCCGGCCTGACCTTCTCTAATGAACTGATCAGCCGTGATGAAGGATTACATTGCGAATTTGCCTGCCTGCTCTACAGCATGCTGAATGGTAAACTGGATGAAGCGGAAGTACACCAGATCATTGGCGATGCCGTTGAGATCGAAAAAGAATTTATCACAGACGCGTTACCTGCTGCATTGATAGGCATGAACAGCGAACTGATGAAACAATACATCGAATTTGTTGCAGACCGCTGGATCAGCGAACTCGGCTGCAAGAAGATATATAATACAGCCAATCCTTTCGACTTTATGGAAATGATATCCTTACAGGGAAAAACCAATTTCTTCGAAAAACGGGTGGGTGACTATCAAAAATCAGGCGTGATCGGTGGAAAAGAATCCAACACCTTCAGCCTGGATGAAGACTTCTAGAAACTACTAACCTCCATATATTCATCACCCATTAAATTCAATACACCATGTTCGTTATAAAAAGAGACGGCAGAAAAGAGTCTGTCAAATTTGACAAGATCACAGCAAGAGTAGAAAAACTGTGCTATGGACTCGCGCCTGAATATGTTGATTCGATAGATGTGGCTAAAAAGGTGATTCAGGGACTGTACGATGGTGTTACCACTACTGAATTAGATAACCTGGCTGCCGAAACTGCTGCTTCACTTACTACCAAACATCCTGACTACGCACAGCTTGCTTCCCGTATTGCGGTGAGCAACCTGCATAAGAATACAGAGAAGTCGTTTTCCAAAACGATGAAGAAACTGTACGATTACATCGATCCTAAAACGGACAAACCAGCAGGTTTGCTGAGTGACGAAGTATGGGACATCATCCAGGAGAATGCAGACATCCTGGATTCCACTATCATCTATGACCGCGACTTTGCTTTTGATTACTTCGGTTTCAAAACCCTGGAGCGTTCTTACCTGTTGAAATTAGACGGAAAGATCGCTGAACGTCCGCAACATATGTTCATGCGTGTGTCTGTTGGTATTCACAGGAACGATATTGATTCTGCTATCAAAACGTACAACCTGATGAGCGAACGCTGGTTTACACATGCCACGCCTACCCTCTTCAACGCAGGTACGCCTAAACCGCAAATGAGCAGCTGCTTCCTGTTAACTATGCAGGGAGATAGCATTGAAGGAATATATGATACGCTGAAACAAACTGCCAAGATCTCTCAGAGCGCCGGCGGTATTGGTTTAAGCATTCACAACATCCGCGCTACGGGTTCTTACATCAGCGGTACCAACGGAACTTCTAATGGTATCATCCCCATGCTGCGTGTATTCAACGACACTGCACGTTACGTAGACCAGGGTGGTGGAAAACGCAAAGGCGCTTTCGCTATCTACCTGGAGCCATGGCATGCTGATGTATTTGAATTCTTAGATCTCCGCAAAAACCACGGTAAAGAAGAAATGCGCGCACGCGACTTATTCTATGCCCTCTGGATGCCTGACCTGTTCATGCAACGTGTAGAAGCTGGTGGAGACTGGAGCTTGTTCTGTCCGCATGAAGCACCAGGACTGGCTGATTGCTGGGGCCCCGAATTTGAAGCACTGTATGCAAAATACGAGAAAGAAGGCCGTGCACGTAAAACCGTGAAAGCACAAGACCTCTGGTTCGCTATCCTGGATGCACAGATCGAAACGGGTACTCCTTACCTGCTGTATAAAGATGCTGCCAACCGCAAATCTAACCAGCAGAACCTGGGTACTATCAAAAGTTCCAACCTGTGTACAGAGATCATCGAGTTTACTTCCCCTGATGAAGTGGCAGTATGTAACCTCGCATCACTGGCGTTACCACGCTTCGTGATAGATGGTAAATTTGATCATCAGAAATTGTACGAAGTAGCTTACCAGGCTACACTCAACCTGAATGTGATCATCGATACCAACTACTACCCTGTTGAAGAAGCCCGTCGTAGTAACATGCGTCACCGTCCTATCGGATTGGGTGTGCAAGGTTTGGCGGATGCATTCTTCCTGCTGCGCTATCCGTTTGAAAGCGCACCAGCACAACAGCTGAATAAAGAGATCTTTGAAACTATCTACTTTGCTGCATTGACTGCTTCCAAAGACCTCGCATCTAAAGATGGCGCATACGAAACATATGAAGGTTCACCTGTTTCCAAAGGTATCCTGCAGTATGACATGTGGGATGCTACTCCATCTGCACGTTGGGATTGGGCTGGCCTGAAAGCTGAGATCAAGAAACATGGTATCCGCAACTCCCTGTTGCTGGCGCCTATGCCTACTGCCTCTACTTCTCAGATCCTGGGTAACAATGAGTGTTTTGAACCCTACACTTCCAACATCTACACACGTCGTGTATTGAGCGGTGAGTTCGTGGTAGTGAACAAACACCTGCTGAAAGACCTGGTGGAACTGGGCCTCTGGGATAACGATATGAAACAGAAGATCATTGCAGCCAATGGTTCTGTACAGAGTATTGCTGAAATCCCATCTAACATCAAAGAGCTGTACAAAACTGTTTGGGAGATCAAACAACGTACGATCATTGATATGGCGGCAGACCGTGGTGCGTTCATCTGTCAGTCGCAAAGCCTTAACCTGTTCGTAGATACACCATCTGCATCTAAACTGACTTCTATGCATTTCTACGCATGGAAGAAAGGACTCAAGACCGGTATGTACTACCTGCGTACACAAGCTGCTACGCAAGCGGTTCAGTTCACAGTGGAGAAACAAGGTGGCCAGAATATGGTGCCGGTTGTGAATTCAGGAGATGTGCTGGAACTGGAAGTACCAGAGGGTGCGGTATGTACGATGGAAGAAGGTTGCGTTACCTGCAGTGCATAATTGCTGACTTTAGATATTTAAGAAAGCCCTGGGAGTTGTTGCTTCCAGGGCTTTTTTTATTGAATTATCCTTCGTTCAATTAGTAATACCAATTATCATCAATCTTAACTAATTGGTTCAGGTAATCTTTCCATTGAGATTGCTCGATCTTTTTCATATCAGATACATATATCAGTATCTTTCCAGCGTTAGTATGGAATTGTAAATCAATTCCCTTATCATAAAACTCTCTGGTTACAGCTCTAAGACCCAAATTTTCCATTTGTTTCAGCAGAAGCATACCGTATTCACTGATAGGACCCTCATTATTTGAACGTATTTTCAATCCAATAGTATCCGGACTAAACAGTATGCTCTCCCTGTAGAAAATATACTTCTTCCCTATTAGATCAAATACATACTCATTCTTGTTTCCCTTGTCATAAGTATATATAAACAAAATTCGTTTTCCACCTTCTTTAAAAATACTTATGTTCTTAAATGCATGAAGTACATCTTCCCGATGTTGATAAACATCATTTATTTCATCTGGAAGGCCCTTATCCTTACAGGCTAAGAAACAAACACAAATCAAAAAGAGGAAATATTTCATTTTTATAAAAATTTAGGGTTGCTGTTGTAATCGTTTAAGTTCTGCTGCTGCATTTATTAAAACTTACAATCCTCAAACGGCTTCAAAGCCCTGCCCCTTTGTTTCTCCGCTACTGCAAACTGTTCTTCATTCAATGCTTTAAAACCTTTGGGGGCTTTGTTGGAAGGGCCTTTATAAATGCCCAGGAAGGGTTTGGAGGATGTTCTTCTGGTGACCGGGTCTGTCATCTTGAAGAATTGAGGGTACCAGCCTTGTACTTGTACGTTTTCTGCTGGTGCTGCTTTTTCCCTGTTCTGTAAGATCTTTTCAAGCGGGATGTTTTCTATATCGTCTGCGTGGAAGAAATATACGCGCTTTCCTTTTAATCTGTTTCCTACTTTGAAAATGCCGGCATGGTGCCATTCCCTGGCGAAGGGGATCAATTCTTTTGCGGTGATCTTTGTGTTGACTTTTTTAGATAGTTGAGTGGCTACGGCACCTGCTTTCAACAATCCTTTCTCTTCTGCATCCTGGTAGTTCTCGGACTTTTTCTGCTGCAGGTAATCACGCATTTTCATACGGGAAAGGTACGAACTAATTTACCTTCTCCAGTTTTTCCAGCCTTTCGTTCAATTGCTTCAGGGTTTTATTCATCTCTATGATATACAACGCCTGCTCTTCTATCTTCTGCAATAATTTCTGGTTCATTTCGCCAAGTTCTATTCCGTTCTCTGCAACTTCTGTGGCGGATGGAATACCAGGGAGGTGTTTGTGTTGTTTGATGTGTTGCTCCAGTCCCTGTAAGGAAGGGAGTTTGTATCCTTCTTCAAATACGAAGTCGGGCCAACCACTGATGGTTACTCTTACTTTCTGTGCGGTAATGATCCCTGCTACGGCTAATAAGGATTGCGGGGTTGTGGTGCCTATTCCAACATTACCGTTTTCAGTGATCCGCATTCTTTCTGTCATGCTATGAGTTGTGGCAGCACCATAGGCATTTGTATAGAACTTTATATAAGTATCATAACTTCCTCCTCTGGCAAAACTAATAGCTGAAGCTCCGCCGCCAAATGCAGAATACCCAATGGCTGCTTCTGTTTCAGCTGTTCTGCCCTGCATCCACAAAAATTTCACGTCATCGAAATTATTGACAAAGCCATTATTGGATTTCAGCATTCTCATAGCGCCATCATGCAGATCCAGCCGCTCTCCCGGGATTGTAGTTCCTATGCCAATTTTACCATCCTGCGTTAACACCATGTTCGGATTGCTTCCATTTGTTGCAGACAGGAATCCAAGGCTATTTGAATTTCCTTCCAGCTGCATAGAATATTTTTCCGATCCGGTTACCCCTACATTTTGGCCGGATGTACTTGCATTCTGCGCAAATACAATGGCATTCCTTGCATTTGTACCAAAAAGCCAGGCATCATTTCCATCCTGTATCCTGCCTGTTAAAACAAGATGCGTTCTTCCATAATTTATAGCATTGTTTGTTATAAAAACACTTGTGTAGGAATCAGTTTCATTGAGCCCTTTTATTTGTAATATGCCGGGAAGTGCGCCACTTGTATAACCGATTCCATATGGCCCGGATAAATAGGTTTGTTGTGCATGAACAGTAAAAGATAACAAAAGGAACAAACTGAGAAGGAGTTTCATATCTGGTATAGATTAAACCGGGTTAAGAATAGTATAAAGTAATAGATTTTAATTTAATCTTTCTAATTCTTCGATCAACTCTTTTTCCGTCATCATCCCTTCTACAAATTTGCGGTATCCCTTCTTACTATTAATAAAAATTGTAGCCGGAATACTACCCTCCCAGCGCGGATCGATCTTATTGGCGTATTTATTGGCATTCGGCTCATCCAACCATACCACGGCGGAACGGATCTTACGTTTACGGATAAACTTAGTGATCTGCTCCGGATACGCATCCTTCATATCAAGGCTTAAAAAGATAAATTTTACTTGTGGGAATTTCTGCGCCTGTTTTACGAAATAAGGCATTTCTTTTACACAGGGGCCGCACCAGGTTGCCCAGAGATTGATCACTATGGCGCTGTCCGGATGTTGCATGAGCTGTTCTAATTCGGCGGCTTTGATGCGCGTTACCTCCTGAGCTTGGGAAAATGCAGGGAAGCAAAACAGTAATATGATCGATAACTTTTTCATACTTAAAGGTCTTCTTCTTTAAATCCCCATTCATTCAACAGCGATTCTCTTTGTGCGGCTGGCAGGCTGGGTTGCTCATATTGACCGGCAGCCAGTTTCTGGCGCATGGCTTCGTAGATGCTGATGGCACAGGCTACGGAGATATTCAGGGAGCGGATGATCCCCTGCATAGGGATGATAAAATTTCCGTCTGCCAGGGCGCGGGTCTCATCACTGATGCCATAATGTTCACTGCCGAATACCAATGCAACGGAACCGGTAAAATCTATATCGTACAGGCTCACGGCATCTGAGGAAAGATGGGTGGTGTATATTTTATCAAAACGCTGGCGTAGTTCGGTGAAAAGCAGGTTCACATCTGTGAACTGGTGTACATCCAGCCATTTGTCTGCACTGGAAGAACTTCTTCTTCCCCAATGGCGGCGGGGTGTTTTATTGGTAAGTACGTATATATCCTGGATACCTACGGCATCGCAGGTGCGCATGGCGGCGGCAATATTGTGCGGGTCTTCCACGTTTTCTAATACCACCGTTAGATTGGCCTGCCGCTTGTTTAATACTGATAATAGCCTTTCTCTTCTTTCCGGTGTCATGTGTTGTTAATTTAATGGCAAAATTAGGAGAAATTAAGTTTAGGTGGGGTGATTTACTATCTTTAGCTAATTGTTTAATAAAAAGCATCCTATGAAGTTTAAAAAGGTACTGAAAGGTATCGGCATCACATTGCTCGTACTGATTGGACTACTGATCGCCATTCCCTATTTCTTTAAAGGGCAGATCATGGCGAAGATCAAAACGGAGTTGAATAAAAGCCTGAATGCCAAAGTAGATTTTAAAGATGTGGATATCAGCCTCTTCCGCAGATTTCCCCGTTTGGCCGTAGCATTGGAAGAATTACAAATCACCGGTGTAGCTCATTTTGAAGGAGATACCCTGCTGGCTGTTCGTCGCCTGGACCTGGCTATGAACCTCATGAGTGTCATCAAAGGGGACAACATAGAGATCTATAACGTGGTACTCCAACAGCCACGCATCTACGCCACCGTGGATGAACAAGGCCGTGCCAACTGGGATATCACCAAACCAGATACCTCCACAACTGCTGCCGCACCAGCGGATACCGCTGCCAGTGAGTTTGCACTCAGCCTGCAACAATACAGCATCGAGGATGCCACTATCAAATACACGGACCGCCAGGGTCATATGGCCCTCACGATTGAGCAGCTGAATCATAAAGGGAAAGGAGATTTCTCACAGGACCAATTCACCCTGCAAACTACTACTACGGCAGAATCAGTAAGTTTTGCCCAAGGGTTCATTCCTTACCTGCTCAATGCTAAAGCGGAGATCCTTGCGGATATCAATATCGATAATAAAACGAGCACGTATGCTTTCAAAACGGATAAGATCTCTGTAAACAACCTGAAAATTGCTACAGAAGGATTTCTCCAGTTGCTGAGTGACAGTGCATATAAAATGGATATCAAATTCAATGCGCCTTCCACGGACTTCAAAGATATCCTCTCCCTGATCCCGGCTATTTATTCCCAGGATTTTGCGAGCATCAAAACGAGCGGCAGCACTACTTTTTCCGGTTTCGTGAAAGGTACTTATACGCCGCAGCAAATGCCCTCATACGGATTACACCTGACTATCAAGAATGGTTTCTTCCAATATCCTGACCTGCCTAAACCGGTGAAGAATATTCAGTTAGCCGTAAACGTTAGTAACCCGGATGGTATTCCTGATCATACGATCGTGGATGTGCCGCAGGCTCACCTGGAAATGGATGAAAGCCCTGTAGACCTCCGCCTGATGGTGAAAACGCCGATATCTGATCTTTACCTGGATGCAGCAGCCAAAGGCAAACTGGACCTCAGCAAAGTGGCGCAGTTCGTGAAAATGGAAGCAGGTACCAAACTGAGCGGTTTGCTGGATGCAGACCTGAAAGCGCGGGGATATATGAGCGCCATTGAAAAGCAACAATATGAAAACTTTGATGCTTCTGGTAAACTGGCGGTGAATAACTTAGCTTATAGCAGTAAGGATTATCCTGATGGCGTGAAAGTATCCAGCCTGCTGATGCAATTCAATCCGAAGAATGTAACGGTGCAGGAATTCATCGGGCAATACCTGGGTACTAATTTTACCGCAACAGGACAAGTGAATAACCTGCTGGCCTACGCACTCCGTAACGATGCGCTGAATGGCCAGCTGGCTTTAAAAGCGGATAACATCAACCTGGATAAATGGATGGCTACCGGTACCACAGAAGCAACTCCTGCCAAACCTGCGGATACTGCAGCTGCGGTTCCTTTTGCCGTTCCTAATAACCTTGATTTCACCATACAGGCGCAAGCGGATAAAGTGCATTATGATAAAGTGGACCTTACGCAGTTATCGGGTAATCTGCTGATCAGCGATCAGACGGTAACGATGAAAGACATCAAGGGGAATGCACTGCAGGGCAGCATGAAAATAGATGGTACTTATTCCACCAAAGTAGATAAACTGCATCCTGATATCAGTCTTACGTATGATGTAAAGGAACTGGACATTCAGCAAACCTTCAAAGCATTCAATACTGTGCAGAAGCTCATGCCTATTGCACAATTCCTGAGCGGTAAGCTGAGTTCCCAAATGACTATGAAAGGTAAACTGGGTAAGGACATGACGCCGGACCTCAGTACGCTTACCGGAGATGGTAACCTGTTACTGATACAGGGTTTCCTGAAAAAATTCGCACCGCTGGACCAATTGGCCACACAACTGAATGTGAATTCATTGAAAGATATTTCTGTAAGGGATATCAAGAACTACTTCGCATTTGAGAACGGGCGTATGAAGGTGAACCCCTTCCGGGTGAAACTCTCTAACATGAACATGCTCATCGGCGGCTCGCATGGTTTTGATCAATCCATGGATTACACCATGCAACTGGCATTACCCCGCGCCCTACTGGGTCAGCAAGGGAATAGTCTTGTGAACAACCTGGTTACACAGGCCAATAACAAAGGCATCCCTGTTACCGTGAGCGATACTGTTTATCTCAATGTGCTGATGGGCGGAAGTTTATTGAAACCTTCCTTAAAAACTGACCTGAAAGAAGTAGCGGGTAATGCAGTGAACAACCTGAAAGATCAGGCTACTGCCCTCGTGAAAAACAAGCTGGATACCATTCAGCATACGGTGAAAGATTCTTTGCAGTCGGTGAAAAAGGAAGCGGTTTCCGCAGTGAAGGATGAGTTGAAAAAGCAATTGCTGGGCAGTAAAGACAGTACCCAATCCGGCAAACCACTGCAGAATGCAGGAAAGGCTGCGGAGAAAACATTGAATAATACATTGAAAGGTTTGCTGAACCGTAAAAAAGCGCCGGCAGACTCAACAAAACAATAGTTTGATTTGTTTTTAAAACGTGGTATAGCGGTAAATACGTTATGCCACGTTTTTTTATGAACAGCATCATACACAGCCCCTTTTGCAATGCCAGTTTGTTAGCCGGACTGCTCTTCCTTTTCATGGGTTTCATGATCCGGAAATTCCCCCCGCGCAGTATGAAAGCCTGGTATGGATACCGTACTTTCTCTTCCACCATTAATGAAAAGACCTGGCACGAAGCCAATCAATACGCAGCATATCTTTCCCGCTGTATGGCTTATATCCTCATCCCTTTCGGGTTGCTGATGGCATTCCTGTTTAAAACACAAACGGATGCCTTCCTGTATCTTACCATCTGTCCGGTTATCTTCTGTGCTTTGCTGATGACAGGCATGACCGAGTGGCATTTGCTGCAGGTATTTGATGAAGACGGGGAACGAAAGGAGAATAAGAAAGATGGTGTTGATATAGGTTAAAATGTAAAAAGGCTAAAGCGTATGCCACTTTAGCCTTTCAATATATTCGGGCAGATTATTTTCTGCCGCTGAAAATGTGTTTTTCAGCATGGTAGGAAGAACGAACCAATGGTCCGGCTTCTACATAATCCAATCCCATGTCGTAACCGATCTCTCTCAGTTCTGCAAACTCATCCGGATGCACAAAGCGGATCACGGGGAGATGTTTGGGAGTAGGCTGGAGATACTGGCCGAGGGTGATCACATCACAACCATTGTCTGCCAGGTCCTGCATAGCCTGTACCACTTCTTCTTTGGTTTCACCGAGACCCAGCATGATACCGCTTTTGGTACGCATGCCACCTTCTTTTAATCTGCGGATCACTTCAAGACTGCGGTGATATTTAGCCTGGATACGCACTTGTTTGGTCATGCGCTCCACGGTTTCCAGGTTGTGGGATACCACTTCCGGGGCTGCTTCGATCACACGGTCCAGGTTTTCCCAGATACCTCTGAAGTCAGGGATCAGGGTTTCCATGGTGGTGTTTGGATTGAGGGCGCGAACGGCTTTGATGGTATTGGACCAGATAATGGAACCGCCATCTTTTAACTCGTCACGGTCTACGGAGGTGATAACGGCGTGTTTTACCTTCATCAGGTAGATGGCTTCTGCCACCCTTTGGGGTTCATCCCAATCTACAGGTTCAGGCCGGCCGGTGGCTACGGCACAGAATCCGCAACTCCGGGTACAAACATTGCCCAGGATCATAAAGGTGGCGGTACCGGCTCCCCAGCACTCGCCCATATTTGGACAATTTCCGCTTTCGCAGATGGTATGTAGTTTATGTGTGTCTACCAGGTTCCTAACCTGCCTGTAATTCTCTCCGATCGGCAGTTTCACACGCAGCCAGTCGGGCTTTTTCACTCTCGGCGCAGCTGCTTCAGCTGCGATTACGGGTAATTCTTGCATCGCAAATCCTTTCTTTAATAAGATACAAAGTTACTTATTCCAGCGTTTCCCCAGTTGTATTCCTATGTAAGCATTGAAAAAGAAGGACTTACCCTTCTCATCTACCATGATTTCCACCTTTTTGGTGTAATATTCGGCGTTTACGCCTACTTCAATTGCGGAAATTACTTCATTGAACTTGGCCCAATCGAACCGGAACCCTACTTTGGCATGCAGCCCGGGGTTCAGTTTTACTTCGCCCCAACCTTTTGTGAGGCCCCCAGCGCCGTAGATCAGGTCGCGGTTCAGGAAATCGTCCCGTATTTCGTCGGAATATTTTACTGTCCGGCGGTTATTGGGATCGCCGGAATCATTCATGAGGTCCAGGTAATAGGGTTTAACGAGGCCGAAGGATACACCACCATAGTAGATGGCATTCACTTCTACACCGTTCTTATTGCCTTTTCCGCCAATCAGGTATTTCTGACCTACGCCCAGTTTGGCCTGGTAGAAATTATTCTTTTTACCATAAACGAAGGGGGTGGTGCTGATGGTGTAGCCCATCTGGGAATCCAGTACCCTGGAAGCACGGTCCTGTTTAGGGTGTCTTTTTTCTGAAAATTCCAGCTGGAAGTAGTTCACGAAAGAAGCGTTCTTGCGGAAGCCCATTTCGAGAAAACCTGTCCAACCGTCTGTATTGAGGCGGGCGCCACCGGAGAATTCCCGGTTAAAGAGGTTATCCCCTTCTTCGATCTCTCTGAAAAGGGAGATCTTCCTGAGCCTTTTCTCTTCCTTTTCCTCCTTTTTGGATTGCCGGCTACTTTGGGCATAGAGCATGGTGGAAGTCAGCAATAATAGTAAGAGTACATTTATTTTTTTCACGGTGAGCGCGATTATATTTTAATTAAACGCCTGAATACGTTTTATGTTTTATTCCCATACAAACATAGACAAATTTGTTGATAGTTGGCAGGAGTTCAGATGTACCTTCGTATAGGAAAATACGCTTATTTTACAGACAAATTTATATATCATGCAAACAGCAGCGATCCTTTACAATGGCGAATTGAGAACTACAGCAAAGCATCTCCGGTCAGGTACGGTTATAGAGACGGATGCACCGGTGGATAATAATGGAAAAGGGGAGCGGTTTTCGCCGAGTGACCTGGTGGCTACTGCCCTTGGATCTTGTATGCTGACGATCATGGGGATTAAGGCGAGGGATAAGGGGTGGAATATTGATGGTACGGCGGTGAGTGTGGAGAAGATCATGGGGACGGAGCCGCGGAGGATCACCGGGGTGAAGATACAGTTTGATTTTCCGGCGGGGCATGGATTGGAGGAGAAGGATAGGAAGATATTGGAGAATGTGGCTTTTACGTGTCCTGTAGCGGAGAGTGTGCATCCGGATATTAAGCAGGATGTGACTTTTAATTGGTAGGCTGAGAGCTTGCCGCGCTGCAAAGGGCGGTTTATTATTTTTTTTGAGGGAGATTTCTTTTGGGAGGAAGTTTCTTCTTTTCATATTTTTTGGGAGGGGTTTTATTCTTTAAAATAAAACCCCTTCCTCCCATTCCTCCTCTCCCGTCCAGCCGAGTTCATCTTCGCGGCATTCGTTTACATCTGCGCCTCTGATCAAACGCTTGCCTACTGCACATTGCAGGCATTTCTTTTCTTCACAGTAATATTGTTTCAATTGCAGCAAAGACTGGGAATCCCAGGCTGATGTGGCTTTTGTGTTTTCTGCTGCCCAGGCGCGGATGACGCGGTTGTTTTCCGGGGGGAGTTGTTGCAGAAACCTTACTGCTCTTTGCTGGTATTGGAGTAAGCCCATATGCCGGCCATATAAGTGTAGTAAAGGGATGACGGTATTTATGAGGATATGATGTACACCCGCTTTTCCGATACCTGCCGTGCGCAGAGCGGGAATATCAAAACGATAATGATCTTCCCAGTACGGGGAAGGGTCTACGAAAAATAACTTTTCCAGTGAGGGTAGGTCCTCTATTTCGAGGATGCGGGAAAAGAGATGAGGCGTGTTATGTAATAATGCGGCAAAACAGGCGATCCGCATAGTGGGGAAAGCAGACGGGCGCATGCGTAACCAGCGCCAGCCATGAGATGGCAGAGATTCCAGCTGGTGTTTGTGTTGCTGGAAACGGTATTCTTCCTGTAACTGCTGCGGATATGCATCTTTAAAACTTCCTGCCAGCATACCTGCCTGTCCAAACAACAAAGCTTCCAGCCTTTGTAAATGCGGACGCTGACGAGCCAGTAATACAAAAGGCATGGATTGTGCCAGTTGCAGAAATGCTTCTGTGTTTACGGGCATCCCGAAACCCTGTGCCATAGCACGGAAACAGACTTCCTCCCAATTAAAATGATTCTGTTGCAGCCAGTTCATAAAAAGGCTCGTTTTGCGTTCAAACCGTTCCCGCATGAGTTTACCATTCCAGGATAACCAGTCTTCTTCTGTAATCCGTGGTAATAAAGGGGCGCAGGGAACAAAGGTGGCGTCCTCTTTCAATTGCTGGTAGCGCTTTAGCAACATCTTTGGGATCCGCTGCTGTAGTTCCAGGCAGGGGATGTTCAATGCAGGAGCATCGTTTTCAAACACCACATGCAGGATCACATTATCATAGCGCTGATTGCGATGGTGGCCATGTTTCCGCCAATCTGAACTGCGGTAATGCAGTTCTACATTCCCGGCCCATTCTACGCCGCCGATATTGATCCTGGCTGCTGTAAAGTCTGGTCCGGCATCCCGGTTAAGGGTACCAGCGTGGATAATGGTGACAGGCTCTCCCTTAATAGTGGAAAGACGATGCTGGTTAAACAAACCGAATTGCCAGATATGCTGCAGCAATTCCTCTGAGAATAATGGGTCAACAAACATAAAATACTATTACAAACCATCAATAAATTACTACAAAAATTGCTAAAAATCGAAATTCTGCATCTGTATTTGGAAATTTGGCTCTTCTACCATTACCTTTGCGCACAGTTCTTAAACATCACTTATCCAGAAAGGCAGAGGGTACTGGCCCTGCGAAGCCTTAGCAACCAATTCCGGTTACACGGAAAAAAGGTGCTAATTCCGGCCCCTATACGGGGAAAGATAAGTTGGCAGAGATATTACTTACAGCATCATCAACATATTGCTTTAAGCTCTTCCAACCCCGGAAGGGCTTTTTTTGTGCCTGCTCTCCATTCTGTTATTAAGTCGATATTTATAGAATCGCAACGGCTTGTTCGTTTCGTAAAAACATTGATCGACCATGAAACCATCTACGCAACTGATCCACAGCATCCCGATAGATGAACTGACGGGAGCCATTTCGGTGCCTATCTACCAAACGTCTACGTTTGTGCAGGAAAGCCCCGGAATCAACAAAGGATTCGAATTCTCGCGGGCCAACAACCCCACGCGGAAAGTGCTGGAAGACCTGATCTGTAGCCTGGAAGATGGCTATGCAGGCTTCGCCTTTGCCAGTGGTATGTCCGCCATCGATGCTGTATTGAAATTATTGAAAACCGGCGATGAGATCATGGCCGTGGAAGATACCTATGGTGGCATCTTCCAGATCTTTAACGCGATGTTCGAACGCTTTGGCATCAAAGTGAACTTTGTGGATACGAGTGATATTGATAAAGTGCTGGAAAAGATCACGCCCAAAACAAAGATCATCTGGCTGGAGTCTCCCACCAACCCCACTTTGAAGATCTCTGATATTAAATCTATCAGCAAGATCGCCAAACAGCATAACATCCTGCTGGTGGTGGACAATACCTTCTCCACTCCCCTGCTGCTGAAACCTATTCCACTTGGAGCGGATATCGTGATCCACAGTGCATCCAAATACCTCTCCGGCCATTCTGATGTAATAGCAGGACTGGTAGTAGTGAACAATAAATTACTGGCAGACCAGATCCGGTTCAACCAGAATATCTCCGGTAGTATCCTTAGCCCTTTTGAGGCATGGCTGACTATCAGAGGTATTGAAACACTGGCCCTGCGCCTGGAAAAGCAATGTGCGAATGCTACGGCTATCGCTACTTTCCTCACAGATCATCCTGCAGTGGATAAAGTATTCTATCCTGGATTGGCCACACATAAGAACCATCATATTGCGCGCAAGCAGCAAAAAGGATATGGTGGCATGGTGAGCTTTACGCTGAAGGAAGACCAGATCAAAAATGCGATCCGTATTGTGAACGCTACCAAGCTCTTTAAACTGGCGGAAAGTTTTGGCGGTGTGAAGAGCATGCTCAATCACCCGGTGACGATGACGCATCGTAATATACCTGAAGATTTCCGTCGTAAGGCGGGATTACAGGATTCCTGCATCCGGTTGTCTGTTGGCGTGGAAGATGCGGAAGATCTCATCAATGACCTCAAACAAGCTTTGGATAAACTTAACCAGCCTATTGGCAAACAAATTACTGTACTGCAATAACTATGGAAAAGAAGAACATTAATCTTGGCATTTTCGGATTTGGCTGTGTTGGCCAGGGCCTCTATGAAGTACTGAACCGAACAAAAGGTATCAACGCAAGGATCAAAAAGATCTGTATTAAAGATCCAAACAAACCCCGTCCGATAGACGCGAGCTATTTTACGACGGACCCTAATGAAATCCTCAACGATCCTACTATCGACGTGGTAGTAGAATTGATCAACGATACGGAAGCTGCTTTTTCTATTGTAAGCACTGCACTGAAGAATGGTAAAGCGGTGGTTAGTGCCAGTAAACGCATGATCGCAGAGAACCTGCCTGCTCTCTATCAATTGCAGGTAGAGAACAAAGTACCGTTCCTCTACGAAGCATCCAGCTGTGCCAGTATTCCTATCATCCGGAACCTGGAAGAATACTATGATAATGACCTGCTGAATGCAGTGGAAGGGATCTGTAATGGTTCTACCAATTACATCCTCACAAAAATATTTGAAGAGAACCTGAGCTTTGAGACGGCACTGCGCCAGGCTACGGACCTCGGTTTTGCTGAAACTGATCCAACGCTGGACATCGAAGGATATGATCCTAAATTTAAGATCGTGATCCTGTTGCTGCATGCATTCGGTACTTTCGTGAAACCGGAGAATGTATTCAACTTCGGGATCAGTCACCTCAATGATTTTGATATTCAGTTTGCCCGTCAGCGGAATTGTACGATTAAGCTGATAGGTACCTGTCGCAGACAGAATGGGCATGTGAATGCTTATGTATTGCCTCATCTCATTAAAGAACACAATCTGCTGTATGATGTGTATAATGAGTACAACGGTATCCTGCTGGAAAGTGCTTTTACAGATAAGCAATTCTTTGTGGGTAAAGGGGCAGGGGGTACTGCTACGGGTAGTGCGGTATTGAGTGATATCTCAGCCTTATTGTACAATTACCGTTACGAGTATAAAAAGATCAAACAAGCCAACCAGCCTGCTTTCACTAATGATCTGCAATTGCAGGTGTATGTGCGGTACAGCACACCGGATCAGGTGGATCTTACCGAGTTCTATAATATCTCGGAGAAGTATGAGTCGCCTACCTACCGTTATGTAGTGGGTACCATCAACCTGGATAAATTAAAAGATGCGGTGTGGTTGCAGAATAAGGATGTGAACTTATTGGTGCTGGAACATTAATAAAAGAGACCCTGCCGCGCTACAAAGGGCGGAGGTTTTTTATTCTTTAAAGGAAGATTCTTTTTTATAGAAAAGGCTGTATCGATTGATGCAGCCTTTCTTTTTGCAAAGAGCCTGCCGCGCTGCAAAGGGCGGAGGTTTTCTCTTTTTGAGGGAGATTTCTTTTGGGTGTGAGGCTCTTTTCTTTTTTGAAGGATGAGGGTTTTCCGCGCTGCAAAGGGCGGTGTTGTTTATTTTTAAAGGAAGATTCTTTTTTATAGAAAAGGCTGTATCGATTGATACGGCCTTTTTTTTTGCAAAGAGCCTGCCGCGCTGCAAAGGGCGGAGGTTTTCTCTTTTTGAGGAAGATTTCTTTTGGGTGTGAGGCTCTTTTCTTTTTTGAAGGATGAGGGTTTTCCGCGCTGCAAAGGGCGGAGTTTTATACTTTTTAAAGGAAGATTTTTTTTGTAGAGAACCTGCCGTCCTGCAAAGGCCGGTGTTTTTTTTTATTTTTAGGCGAAGAGGTTTTATTAAATTATTTTATATAAAAAGCCTACCGCCCTTTGCAGCGCGGCGGGCTTTTTATTTTTTTACGGGAAGAAGTTTTATTAAAAATAATTATTTCTTCGTATAACTGAAGGTTATAACCCTGTTACTCACGGAAGGATCGTTTATCAGTTGCTCTGATCTCACTTTTTGTTCTACCAGCAGATCCTTTTCGTTGAACTTATATTCATACGTATCGCGGGAATGTACCTCTCCGGCGAAGACTGTTTCTTGTTTAACAAGGTTATTAAAACTTAATAACTCAAAGGATAAGGGGGAGCATAGCCACATGCAATTATCCTTTAGCGCTATTTTTTTATTGCCGTAGGTGTAATTCTTTGTGCTGCCCTGGGTCGTGTCTTCATTATATACGTTGAACGTTGTCATGCTTTTTACATTCTCATTCTCCCAGGTGAGTTTGTAAATGGTGGACTTCCATCTCACTTCACTTATTTTATGCTCAGCGTTATATATCACGTCGTAGTATGCTTCAGATTCGTTGATGCGGATAATGTTGTTTCCGGTGTATTCAAATGCCCTCGTGACCACATCAGATTCCATGATCTTAGCCAGTTTGTTTTCTTCGAAAACAGGGTAGGCAACAAGTGTATCCCGGCTTTCTACATCGATACGGGTGAGTTTGCTGAGGAGCCATTCTTCTGCGGGAGGATGCTCTCCTCCTGCCGGAGATGTATCATTCTTGTTGCAGGCAAATAATAAGAGTATAAAAGCGGAAATATTTAATAATGCTCTTTTCATTTCTTTTGCTTTACAGAAAAAGGGCTGCCACTGTGTGTGGCAGCCCTGGACTTACTTCTTTGTATAGGTGAAAGTCACTATACTGTTACTTACGGAAGGCTGATCCATCAGTTGCTCTGATCTCACTTTCTGTTCCGTCAGCTGGTTCTTTTCATTAAACTTAAACTCAAAGGTATCCCTGGTGTACACTTCGCCGCTGTAAAGGGTTTCGTGTTTAGCCAGGTTATTGGCGCTTAAATATTCGAAAGAGGTTGGCGAACTCAGCCACATGTAATTATCCTTAAATAAGGCTTTCACAATGTTGGGCTGATCGTCGTACGTGAAGTTGTTGGTGCTGCCCTGGCTCGTGTCCGTACCAGCTACATTGAAAGTGGTCACGCTTTTCACATTCTCGTTTTCCCAGGTGACCTTGTAGATGGCAGCATAATCAGGAGCGGCAATTGACTTCCGTCTCAATTCGCTTATCTTATTCTGTGCATTGTATAACACTTCATAATACTCTTCAATCGTCCACTCCTGTGCCTGATCAAATCCATATGTGTTGATGCGGGTAACGTTGTTACCTGTATACTCAAATGAATTCCTGATAGTGGGTGTGGTCACTTCCAGGTCAGACTCCATGATCTTCGTCAACTTGCTTCCTTCAAAAACAGGATAAGAAGTGAAGCTGTAAGGCTGATCACCGTCTGCTCCGCTTTCTGTTAGTTCAGACAGAACAGATGACGTGTTGTACTTCAGGCTGGTGGTAACGGTATCCTGCCTTTCCACATCAATATTGGTGAATTTGGTAAGGATCCATTCTTCTGCCGGCGCTGCATCATCCTTTTTACAGGCAGACAGTAACAGTACAAAAGCTGCAATGCTTAATAATGTTCTTTTCATGGTACAGGTTATCTTGTGATATATTCAAGTTTTACTTTGTAGATGTCCGGAGATCCACTTTCAAATGTGTCTTCAGAATCTATCGTTTTCAGCAGATTACCTTCAAAAGTGTACACATCCGTAAAGGTGGAATACAGTTCACCATTCATGAACATTTCCTCTTTTACCACGTTATTGGCACTCAGGTATTCAACGCTGGCTACATCACTTAACCATTGGTAATTTCCGAGGAGTTGCTGGAAGCCGGGTTTGTTATCATAGGTGTATTTCTTTACGCTGTTCAGTACATAATCCGCGCCACCTTCTTTCACGTATAGGCTGCAGACCTTCACATTGTTTCCTTCCCAGGTCAATACGGATTTCTTATTATAACCGTTGTTCATTTCAAACAATTCAGCGAGCTTTCCGCCAGCATACACCAGGGAATCATAACGATATGTGTCCTCTATTCCATCTCCGTTCCTGTCTCCAAAATATTGCACCTTACTAACAACACCAGCTGTATATACAAAAGAACTGATTGTGTGCAATGCAGGCTGGTCAGGGTTCTTTTCGTAGATGGATACGATCTTTCCTCCTTCATAAACCGGGCCTTGTGCATAAGATTCCAGTATATCATTATTAATGTAGGAATAAGACAACTCTTTAAAGGTATTGTCTGCATTATAGGTGATGAAAGTGGTATCATTACCATCTGTGCCAACTTCGATAATGTGGCTCAGGTAGTAGGTTTCAGGTGAAGCGTCGTCTTTTTTACAGGCTGCAAAGAAGAGAGTGATGGCTGTTAAGCCCAACATTGTTTTTTTCATAGGATATTTGCTTAAGTAGTTTACCGTTTATTTTGTGATGTATTCAAACTTTATTTTGTAGGTTTCTGAACGTACAGGATCTGTGAATGCTTCTTCTGTATCTATCGTTTTCAGCAGGTTGCCTTCATAAGTATATGCATGGGTATAAGTGGAACCCAGCACATCATTATTATTGAAGTATTCTTCTTTTGTGACATTATTGGCACTCAGGTATTCAAAGCTGGTCAGATCATCTAACCACAGGTATGATCCGATGAGATGCTGATATCCGGGCTTGTTATCATAGGTATATTTATTTACACTTTCCAGTATAAAATCATTGCCGGAATGTTTAAAGTAAAGCGAGCAGGTCTTCACATTATTCCCTTCCCAGGTAAGCAGATATTTATTCTGATTATCAGGTTGATCCGGGTTCAGCGCCCATAATTCTGTTAATTTTCCTGCGACATATACCAGTGAATCAAAAGCAGGGCCCACTTCATACTGTCCATCCTGGTTATTATCCCAATAATAGTTCACTTTTGTTACAAGATCACCTGTATAAACAAAGGATTTCGTGTAGTGACTAACAGGATTCAAACTGCTTCTTTGCTGCACAGCTATTATCTTTCCTCCTTCGTATACCGGTCCTGCCTCATAGAATTCCAACTGGCCATTGTTCATGCCGGAAGAATATGTTTCTTTGAAAGTATTGTTTTCATTGTAGGAGATCAGTGTGGTATCATTACCATCTTCTCCCACTTGAATAAATTTGCTCAGGTAGTAAGTTCCAGGTGTTGTGTCGTCGTTGTCGTCTTTGTTACAAGCTGCAAAAAAGAGGGTCATGGCAGTTAAGCCCAACAGTGTTTTTCTCATAGGTTGTTTATCGTTTTGTGTATTCTAAAACAGTTGTATAATTTTTAGCAGATTCAAGATATACAGATTCTTCTCTCGTAGCGATGGATGTTAGCAGCCCTTCTCCGTTATATATGAATGTATTGGTCCTGCTGGTTTCCACGGTTCCTTCCGGTTGTCTTATCATGTCTGCTTTAGTTACGTTATTAGCACTCAGATAGGTGAAATTTGTGATGTCCGCCAGCCAATAGTAGTTACCAGTCAACATCCGGTGGAATGCTGGTTTGGCATCATACGTGTAGTTAAACGTTTGGAACAATACATATTCAGTACCGGTTTGTTTTGAATAACATTCATAACTCTTCACATTATCTCCTTCCCAGGTGAGTTTATAGAATGTAGTGGAACCATTCTTGTAGTTCGCATATAACTCAGCTAATTTTCCTCCGGCATATACCAATGAATCATGACTGTTGATCACCCATTTGGCCTGCTCACGATCATATACTTCCTGGTCAGCAATGGTTACCAGGTTGCCGGTATACTGAATTGAAGTGATGGTATGGCGCTCAGGCATGGAATTGCTCCACATTTGGATACCGGTAATTTTATCGCCTTCGTAAACGGCGCCGAAAGCATTAAATGCCGGCGCATCGTTGTGTATATATGAAAAACGGGATTCTTTAAACGTATTGTCCGCATTGTATGAAATGAAGGTGGTATCATTTCTTGCCTCGTATACATCGATCAACCTGGTTAAATACCAGTTTTCAGCTGCCGGATCATCATCCTTTTTACAGGACGAAAAAAAGAGGGCAATGACTATTAAGCTAAATAGTGGCTTTCTCATAGGGTAGGGTGTATTCTATTTTTTGATGTATTGCAAGTTTTCAGTGTACTCTTTGGTCAGGCTGTTAGGCAGGTCTTCTTCTTTTGTGGCGATCTTTTCCAGCAGGCCTTTTGCATCGTAGGTGTAGACCATTGTATTCCTTACGGCCAATACGTTGGAAGGCAGTAAAGTGGTTTCTTCTTTCAACAGGTTATTTTCACTCAGGTATTCCACATACCAGGGATTGGTGAGTATTTCGAAATTACCGGGAATGTTTTTCCAGAAATTAGCTTTATCATCGTAGGTATAGTTGATGGTGGCTTCATGTACCATCGTACCTTCATTATTTCTGTGACGTTCTACTTTGGTGATGTTTCCGCCGGTCCATTGTAGTTTCAGGATGTGATCTATCTTGCCCTGCTGAATAACCACATATTCCTTCAACTTACCATCTGCATACACCAGGGAATCTGCTGCACTGGATGGAGAGCTGTCGTCATTGTAGTAATCTATCCTGCTGAGCAGGCTGCCATTATATTGGAAGATACATTCCAGCCGGGGCGTGATAGTTGAATCAAGTGTTACCCGCATTTTTTCTATCCTGCCATTTACATATTCTGGCACTTGAACCGTATAGATGGTGGTAACACCACTAGGGGCGGGATAGGGCATAATGGAGAGCACTTTACTTACTTTGTGTTCATTATCGTAGAAATAGCGCGTAGTATCTGTATTGCGGATCTTTGCGGACAGGAACCACTCGACCATGACATCGGGGGGATCCACTGCTGCATTATCTTTTTCCGAGCAGGACGCAAGCAGGCATATCATGGCAGAGATGCCAATCAGTTTTGTTTTCATAGGATAATAGGTTCTTTTACTAGTTAAATTTCGTGTATTCAAAAACGGTATTAAAAGTCAGTGACTGATTATTATCAAGGTCTTCTGTTGTTTCAGTTGTTTTCACCACATTCTTTCCTTCCAGCACAAAGTCTTTCACTGTTCTTGAAAACAAGATCTCTCCGGGAACCCTTGCCCTCTCCGCTTTGGCCAGCATCTTATCACTCAAAAGCGTAAAATCCCGGAACAGGTAGAGGAAAAGGAACTGGCCGCTGATGCGATGCTGTACTCCTTCTTCTGCCGCATACGTATAGGTGTTCACGTAAGCGGGTATGTCTGTTCCCTGGTCTACGTCAAAACCTTCTTCTTTTATTATATTTTTCTCTTCCCAGGTGAATTTGTTCACCCTGCTGCGGATGCCTCCGCTGATCTCGTGGTATTCTGCCAGCCGGCCATTCTTATACACCAGGGAATCATAATCCAGTATCACCCATTGGTCCTGTAAGTTCCAGCCATACTGATTGATCCGCACGATGTTCTCTCCGCTGTATGTAAAAGATCTAAAAGGGAGGCCCTTCACATATTCCATCAGGTACACGAATTGTTTGATCCGGCCGTTTTCGTATACTACTTTAAAGGAATCATTATTGGCTTCATTTACCTGTTTTATTGTTCTGTTGGAATTATAAAAGAAGTGAGTCGTATCTGTTCCCTTTATCATGCTGGAAACCAACCAATAATCTATTGGCGGAGCAGGCGGAGCGTCTTTTTTCTTGCAGGCAGACAGGGTTATTGTCAACACCGTTAAGCATCCAAGGGTTTTCATCAGCATAGGGCTTCCTTACATTACAAAATTCTGCATTTCGGGGACAAATATAAATATAATTTCTATAATGTATATATTATTATAATCTGGATAAGCGTTCCGCTACCTGGCTGATGGGAAGGCCCATCACGTTATAAAAGCAACCGTTTATCCGATCTATGCCCACAGCCCCTATCCATTCCTGGATGGCATAAGCGCCGGCTTTATCAAAAGGTTGATAATGATCTACATAGTAAACGATCTGTTCGGGGGTAAGGGGTTTGAAATGTACTTCTGTGGTTTGCGAAAAGGCATCTTCCGTTCCATTGAAACGGATCACGACTCCTGTGATCACTTCGTGTATGCGTCCGCTTAAGCGGGAGAGTATATTAATGGCGTCCTGCCTGTCTGTCGGTTTGCCGATGATCTCTTTATCCAGTAAAACGATGGTATCTGCAGCGATGATCACATCGTCCTTTCCAAAAGAGCTGCTGACAGCATTGGCTTTCTGGCGGGCAATATGTACCGGCACTTCTGCAATGGGCATTTCCGGCGGGAAGGTTTCTGCTGCTTCACTCACCATTACTTCAAAAGGAATACCGGCCTGCTCTAATAACTGCTTGCGGCGCGGAGATTGCGATGCCAGGATCACACGTTTACCAGCGTACATTACAACATGATTTTAAAGAAGATCATTGATAAGATACCTGTGAGCATCACGATCTTGATCCAGGTACTGATCTTATGATATTGTTCCGGCGTATAGGCCGTGAGGAAAGGTTTCTGTACGAAAAGGGTGAAAGGCGCCAATACGAAAACGAAGATGTAAGCCACTGCTGCATACCATTCTTTCAAACCAGTTACCACCATGATAGTGATCAGCAAGACCTGCAAAATTACCATCAGCAGGATGGTGAAACGTTTCGTTTTCTTCAATCCCCATACGATGGGTAGTGTGCGGCAGCCGTCTTTACTATCCCCGATCATGTCTTCCATATCTTTCACGATCTCACGGATCATGGATAATACAAAAGCGAAGGTGGCGTAAACACCGATGATCTTGATGAGCTTTCTTCCTTCGAAGGACATGATGGCTTCAAAGCTGGAATAGATCTGCTTTTCGTAAAACCCTACCACCACTACGCTCAATGCGGTCAGGATGGAGATCACTACGTTGCCGATCAGCACCTGGCGTTTGAAAGAAGTGGAATAGAACCATAACAACAGGGTGCAGATCACCTGTATAAAACCAAGGTAGAACTGGCCGATCTGGAAAGCTACCAGGAAACCCAGTGATACCCCGGCCATGTTCAGGAGGGTATGCCAGGCCATGGCCCAGCGGCGGTTAATGATCCTGTCCACCACCATTTTATCTGGTTTATTGACGAGGTCGATATTGATATCGAAATAATCATTGATGATGTATCCGCCGGCTGCTACCAATATGGTAGAGAGGCATAACATCAGGAAATGCGGGAAAGAGAGGGAAGGTTCTGCTCCTCCATTTAATAATACCGGCCTTACCACGCAGTACTGCAGCAAAAATTGCGTCAGTACAATGTAGATCAGGTTCGGGTACCGTATCATTCTGAAAAAGGCCGCGAGGAGAGTCATATTCAATTCAATGTAGAATTATTCAATTTCGAATGACGAATGTAGCTGAACTAATCGTAATCCGGCTATTTTGATGCCACCCCTTCGTCCATTGTCCAGTGACCGTTGAGTTTCAATACTTTCTCAATTACGTCACGGACACAACCCTGGCCACCTGTCACGGGGGATATGTATTTGCAAATGCTTTTTATTTCCGGGGCAGCGTCTCCGGGGCAAACGGGCAAACCGCATAACTGCATGGCCCTGTAATCCGGAATATCATCTCCCATAAAGAGTACTTCTTCCCAGCGCAGATCATGTTCAATGGCATAATCTTCCAGTTTTTCCTGTTTATTGGTGACGCCGGTGAAGATATCTGTGATGCCTAATCCGTTGAGGCGGTTGACCACACTTTCTGAGCGGCCGCCTGAAATAATGGCTATGCGATAGCCTTTTTTAACAGCCAGCTGCAGAGCATAGCCATCCCGGATGCTCATTTTGCGGCTTTGTTCCCCATTGGGGAGCAATTGTACCGTTCCGTCTGTCAGTACGCCATCCACGTCGAATATGAACGTGCGGATGTGCCTGAATTGTTCCAATACGTTCATCGTTAGTTCTGCTGGTGTTTTTCCATGAATGGGCAAAAATAGCTATTTTTCTGCGTGGTGGAACTGGTAAATACTTTCAGACAGCATGGGATAGATCTGTTGCATGGAAGGAAATTGTGCCAGGATGGATTGATGAAGGGCCATGGTCTGTTCATCGTGCCTTATAGCGGGGCCTGTTTGTACAGATTCCGGCGGATATTTATCCAGCCGCTGGAAGGTTTCCCGGATAATTGGCCCGAGAAGGGAGAAATCCCGCCCTTCCTGCTCACAATAGAATTTAGCCAGGGCTATCAGGTGATTGGTGAAATTGTTGCAAAATACGGCTGCCAGGTGCATTTGCAGGCGCTGGGCGGAGTTCATGGTAGCCGTAACAGGAGAAATACTCTGTGCCAGGGCATACAACCGCTTCAATACTTCATCGTTGGAACCTTCCAGGATGAGGGGGATGGAAGGATAACTCTTGATCTCCTTCCGGATACTTTGGAGGGGATAGATCACCCCGATATTCATGGACATGCGGGAAATAGCCTCCATGGGTACTGCCCCTGCGGTATGAACCACAATCCTCCGGCCCAGTCTTAACTGGTCGTTCAATTCAAGGATCACGCTATCGTTTACAGCCAGCAGGTATACATCTGCCTCCATATTAATATCTATCAGTTCGGTAGTATACTCCCCTCCCAGCAATTCTGCCAGTTCCCGGGCGTTTTCCTTCCGTCTGCTGATCACCTGGGTTACATGGTGACCGTGTAACTTCATCAGGTGACCAAAACAATGCGCCACATTGCCCGCTCCTATAATAACTATGTCCATGATACGTTTTTAAAATTCGGTTAACGGCGGTATGGCCCCCAAATCCATGCCAACCACCAGATACATGGCTTTATTTTAACATGTAATAATACTGCCTTTACAGCTAATAGGAGACTAAATATATTATATGGAGGATTGCCTCCTGCCATTGCTACCTCGAAATCAACTATTTACCGGATAATATTTTTTATATCAACCTACTTTTATATACTTGCAGAATGCGGATTCGCACCTTTCGTGCTAAATTTTGCGTAATTATAGTAAATAAAGCAGGCGTTCATGGCTAAAAATCTTGTAATTGTTGAGTCCCCGGCAAAGGCAAAAACGATAGAAAAAATTTTAGGTAAAGACTTTGAGGTTAAATCTTGTTTTGGTCATATCCGGGATCTTGAAAAGGATGATATGGGTATTGACATTCAGAACAGCTTCAAACCCAAGTATATAATACCAGAAGATAAAGAAAAGGTTGTAAAGGAATTAAAAAAAATAGCGAAGGACTCCGATGAGGTTTGGCTCGCAACGGATGAGGACCGTGAAGGGGAAGCCATATCCTGGCACCTTTGCGAAGTACTCAACCTGGACCCTGCTACTACCAAACGCATTGTATTTCATGAGATTACGAAGCCTGCCATTGAAAAAGCCGTTCTGAATCCCCGCCTGCTGAACATGGACCTCGTGAACGCTCAGCAAGCCCGCCGGATCCTGGATCGTATTGTTGGTTTTGAACTGTCGCCCGTTTTGTGGAGAAAGATGAGCATGCGCAATTCTCTGTCCGCTGGCCGTGTTCAATCGGTTGCCGTACGCCTGATCGTGGAAAGGGAAAGGGAGATCAATGGATTTACTACTACCAGCAGCTTCAAAGTGGAAGCTTTTTTCCTCGCCAAGGACATTGCGGGTAAAACCATCACTTTCAAAGCAGAAGGACCTACCAAGTTCAAAACTGCGGAAGATGCGGAAAAGTTCCTCCAACAATGTGTGGGGGCAGCTTATACGGTGAAAGACATCCAGGTAAAACCGGGTAAGAAATCACCTTCAGCGCCTTTTACCACTTCTACCCTTCAGCAGGAAGCCAGCCGGAAACTGGGTTACAGTGTTTCCAAAACGATGCTCCTGGCGCAAAAGCTCTATGAAAGTGGTAATATCACCTATATGAGAACGGATTCCGTGAACCTCTCGGAAACCGCCATGACGGACATCAGCAATGCCATTCACAAGAATTATGGCGAACGCTACTACCAAAGCCGCAAATACAAGAACAAAAATGAGAACGCTCAGGAAGCCCACGAAGCCATCCGCCCTACTTATATGGAGAATGCTTCCGTGGACGACGCCGATCTCAAAAGATTATATGAACTGATCTGGAAACGGACCATCGCCAGCCAGATGAGTGATGCCGAACTGGAAAAGACCATCGCCAAGATCGAGATCTCTACCAATAAGGAAGACCTCACAGCCAGCGGGGAAGTGCTGAAATTTGACGGGTTCCTCAAGATATATATGGAGGGTCAGGATGATGAGGACGAAGGTGAAGAAGATCAGGAAGGTGTATTGCCACCACTCGCTGTGAAGCAGGTGCTGGAAATGAAGGAAATGAAGGCCACTGAACGTTATACCCGCCCTGCTCCCCGTTATACAGAGGCAAGTCTGGTAAAGAAACTGGAAGAGCTGGGCATCGGCCGACCTTCTACTTACGCCCCCACTATTACTACTGTTCAGAAACGCGGATATGTAGAAAAACGGGATAAAGAAGGCGTGAAAAGGGATGTACGCATCCTCTTCCTGAAGAATGACCAGATCAGCAAACAAACAGACCAGGAGAACACCGGCGCGGAGAAATCCAAACTGTTCCCTACGGACCTGGGCATGCTGGTAACGGACTTCCTCAAACAGTACTTCGAAAAAGTAATGGACTATAGCTTCACGGCTAATATTGAACAACAGTTTGATGAAATTGCCCATGGCAAAAAGGTATGGAACATCATGCTGCATGAGTTCTACGATCCTTTCCATCATACGGTGGAAGAAACCCTCGAGAAAGCAGAAAGGGTGAAAGGGGAAAGACCACTTGGAGAAGATCCCACTTCCGGCAAACCGGTTGTAGCGCGTATGGGACGTTTTGGCCCAATGGTGCAGATCGGGAAAGTAGAAGATGAAGAGAAACCACGCTTCGCCAAATTAAAACAAACGCAAAGCATTGAGACCATCACCATGGAAGAAGCCATGGACCTGTTCCGCCTTCCGCGTAACCTGGGTCTTTTTGAAGGAACGGATGTACTGGTGAATATCGGTCGTTTTGGTCCTTATGCGCAACATGATAAGAAATTCTATTCCCTCAAAAAGGAAATGGACCCCTACTCTGTAGAACTGGAAGAAGTAGCACCCCTCATCGCTGAAAAACGTACGGCCAAAGATGAACGTACTATTAAGGTGTTTGAGAAAGAAAAGATCCAGGTGCTGAAAGGACCTTATGGCCCTTATCTTAAAGTAGGTCTGAAGAATTATAAGATTCCGAAAGAAAAAATAGATACTGCAGCGGACATCACGGTGGAAGAAGCAAAAGCGATCATTGAAGAGCTGAAGGCTAATCCTCCTAAAAAGAAAGCGCCTGCACGGAAGAAGAAAGCGGAATAGAAGATACTGATTTTATTGTAGAAATACAATGCTTCCAATTCAGACTACAATTCGTAAATTGTTTACCAGAATCTAACTCTAGCTGCATTGAACGAAACCAGGGAAATAAACGCATTGTTCCATTTACTGGATGATCCGGATCAGGAAGTATTTGATACGGTGGCCAGCAAGATCCTGCTGTTCGGAAAAGAAATTATTCCGAACCTGGAGCATCTCTGGGAAACCACTTACGACGAATCTATCCAGGAACGAATAGAACTGCTCATTCACCGTGTTCACTACCAGGATTTACAGGAAGCTGTTCGTATCTGGGGGAGTACCGGTACGCAGGACCTGGTGCAGGGGGCTATCCTGGCTGCCCGGTATCAGTATCCGGAGCTGGTGGCAGCTACGGTGAATACGGAGATTGAACGTATCAAACGGAATATCTGGCTGGAATTAAATAACTACCTCACACCGCTGGAGCAGATCAACGTGCTGAACAGCATGATCTATAATTATTTCGGCTTAAAGGGTGAAGAGGTGTCCTACCAGCGTAAGAACCAGTTCTTCCTTAACCAGGTGATGGAAGCTAAGAAAGGGAACCCTATCACCAACGGGATCATCTATCAAAGCCTCTGTTCTATGCTGGACCTTCCGGTGTATGCAGTGAACATTCCCCGCCAGTTCATCCTGGCTTATTTTGATACTTTCTATGATTTTACGGAGCCTGCTGATCCAGGGGATTACAGGATACTTTTCTTCATTGATCCTATCCAGGGGCAGATCTATACACAGCAGGATGTGGAGACTTATTTTAAACGGGTAAATGTGCCGCAGTTGCCGGAGTATTATAAACCGATGAGTAATCAGCGGATCATTCAGTTCCTGATGAGTGAATTGGCGAAGTGTTTCCGGAATGATAAGGAGCAGTATAAGTTTGATGAGTTGAATAATCTTTCGCAGATATTGGAGTTGTAAAGGAGATTTTTTTATAGTGAGGCTGTCCTGAGGGGCGGCCTTTTTTGTTTTTAGGGAACAGTTTTTTTTCTTTTGTTTATAAAAAATACCCCTACCCTCGCAGCAGAAGGTGGAGCGACTTTATTAGGGAACAGTTTTTGAGCATCATCAATATGCTAAAAATTGCCAGTTATAATGTCAATGGAATTAATGGGCGGCTAGCTGTTTTGCTTAAATGGCTGGAGGAGGCTAAGCCTGATATTGTTTGCCTGCAGGAATTGAAAGCACCCAATGATCGGTTTCCTTTAGCGGCCATCCAGACAGCTGGTTATCAGGCGGTATGGGATGGGCAGAAGAGCTGGAACGGCGTTGCTATCCTTTCGCGGTCCCTTCCTATTGAGGAGGTTCGGCGTGTGTTGCCGGGAGATAAGGAAGATGTCCAGAGCCGCTACCTTGAAGCGGTTATTGGGAAGATGGTAATTTCTTGCCTCTATTGCCCGAATGGTAACCCCTACCCTGGTGAGAAGTTTGAATATAAACTCAAATGGTATAAACGATTAACCGCACATGCTAAAAAGCTGCTTGAGCATGATGTGCCTGTCATCCTGGTTGGAGATTATAACGTGATGCCTACCGCGCTGGATGTTTATAAGCCTGAGAAGTATATCAATGATGCGCTTTTTCGTGAAGAAGTAAGGGAGGCTTTTGACAGGCTTTTAAAGCAGGGATGGAGTGATGCTATCCGGCAGCTTTTCCCGGGTGAAATCATTTACACCTTCTGGGATTATTTTCGCCATGCCTGGGAGCGGAATGCGGGGTTGAGGCTTGATCATTTTTTAATGAGTCCGCATTTGACGGATCGGCTTAATGGGGGTGGTGTTGATAAACATGTTCGGGGTTGGGAGAAGACAAGTGATCATGCGCCTGTTTGGATTGAATTGAAATGATTATAATCCTGATATCAAAATTATCTGGACATAAATCTGGACAGTTTTGTCCAGATTTATAATTATGCCCCAATTTCAGGAACTTATCTGGACAATTTGTCCAGAATGTCTCTGGATAAAAAACTTTTTGCCTTTAGAGAAGAAGACGAATATGGGCCTTCAGATAGCCCGTATCTACAAAACATGCATATTATGCTGATTTTCTGCATAAACGACGTATTTTTAGAATCATTTTGGCTTTATTTGCTTTAATTTGCATAAAATCCGCATGTATGTTAGTCTATTTTAAAGCAGAAAACTACAAGTCTATTAAAGCCCCTGTAGTCATAAATTTTGAGGCAACGGCTATAGCTGCCCACCAACAGACAAATGTACTTGATAGAGGTAAAGCAAAATTGCTAAAGACAGTATTGCTGTACGGTGCAAATGCCAGCGGCAAATCAAACATTTTGGAAGCATTTGTAACCTACCGCGGACTGATATTGACGTCAACAACTCATCACAGTACATCCCCGCTTCCAGTGCATTTTTTCAAACTGAATACAGAGACTGTAAAACAGCCTTCACACTTCGAATCTGAATTCATCATTAAAAATAAGCGCTACAAGTATGGCTTTAAAGCAAACCGTAAACATATAGAATCTGAGTGGCTGATTGAAGTGAAATTGACGACTGAATCGCCGATTTTTTTAAGAATTGCGCAAGAGTTTGACATTGACAAAAAGAAATTCCTGAATGCGGAAGGGCTAGAAAAAAAATGTAATGAAAACGTGCTTTTTCTATCAGTCGCAGACCAATGGAATGTGCCGCTGGCAAAGGAAATCTATAAATGGTTTTTCGACATGGTTACCATACATGGACTACATGACGGAAAATTTAAAAGACATACAAACGAGCTGTTAGAAAAAACAGAATATAATAAACTGATCAATGATCTCGTAGCACATGCAGATCTGGGGATTAAGTCGTTAAATGTGGTCAAATTTAGGGAGACTCAGCGGCAGCATCTTCAGGAGCGTGGTGTATTGTCTCCTGGCGACTTAGATCCAGACAACGAGAGCCGCGTGTTTGCGCGTCATGATATTTATAATAACGAAGGGCAGATAACCGGAGAAGAATCGTTTGATATGCTGACCCATGAATCGGAAGGAACCAAGAAATTTTATAACATTCTTGGAGCAATACTATCTTCCATTAAAACCGGCAACTTGGTTTTAATAGACGAACTGGACGCAAGATTTCATACACTATTGACCAAGGCTATTATTGGCCTTTTCAACAGTGAAATTGTAAAAAGCGGGGCACAGCTAATGGCCGTAAGTCATGACGTGTCTGTAGTAGATCATGAGCTTTTGAGAAGGGACCAGGTTTATATTGTTGAAAAAGACAACTTTGGTGCTACTACCACAGTGAGCCTTGCCGAGTACAAAACTGTTCGTAATGAAACTCCTTTTGCCAAAAACTACCTGGAAGGCAAATATGGCGGCATTCCTTTTATCGAAAATCTTGAAAATTTCCTGAAGGATGGCAAAAAATAAGAGCAAGGAATTGAGTGGATTTGCAAAGTTGATGGCCGATATTAAAGCTGGGACGCCTACCGTACCTGTTATAAACAGTAAAGCAGAGCGTAAATACTATTTGATAGTAAGTCAAGGAACTGAAACGGAGGTTTTGTATTTTAAGTATCTGGCATCGCTGCTACCTAATAAGATGGTACAGGTGGATACCAAAGGACATAGTAAGGATACTGTTGCTGTGGTAAAAAAAGCGGTTGACCTTCGGGAGCAAAGAAAGAAAAACCATAATGCACCTGCGTATGATGAGGTTTGGGCACTTTTTGATAAAGATGATTTTACGGATACAGACTATGAAAAAGCGATAGCCCTTGCCAATAGTGAAGGGATTGAAAGCGGCCATTCTAATGAATGTTTTGAGCTTTGGTTCATTCTGCATTTTGGAACGCTGAATGCAGCCATCAGCAGAAAAGTTTATTTTGAAAGATTATCTAAATTACGGGGAGCAGATTACGAAAAAAATGATACGGGCATTTGTGAGTTTGTACATACCAAGGGGGATGTAACTAAAGCTATAGACCGTGCCCACTCTTTAGAAGCACTGCATAACGACAAGCACAATGCCGCGTGGAACCCATATACCAGGGTATATAGATTAGTTGATCGGCTAATGGCCCATATCGAAAACCGAGAAGCAAAATACTGATACTGGAAACTACTGGCTATTTCAAGAGCATTTATGCCACTCCCACATAACTATTCCAAGGCCATTTGCAGGAACAGAAGTTGAACCTATGCAAACCCTGTAATTTACGGGATTTAATGAATTATGTCTTTATCTCTTTTGTGCAGATGTTACCGGCAATATCGTATACCTGTACGGTAAATGGTGTTTGTATTAGTGGAAATTCCCAATGATTATTTGCTGAGGAAGTAGGGAGAATTGTTTTTTCGATAAGCCCGCCTTTCGTTTGGGTGATGATCTTTATTTTTTCTATACGGTGTTTGGCTTTTGCTTTGATGACTACCTTTTCTTCTACAATTACTTCTACTTCCGGTTTATGGTAAGCATCCTGAAAAGCTGCGTTGAAGGCGGTTTGGTTGGGTTTCTTTATGGATTGATAGTAAGCCTTCTTCTCCGGGTCTTTGACGGCGGCTTTGGCGAAGTCGTTGGCTCTTGAAAAGCGTTCCTGGTTCGCTATCTGGGTGGGGGTTTTGGGTGGGTATTTGCAGGGGCGATTGCACATCACGGTTTTACCGAACCGCTGACGGAAGACGATCTGCTTTGCGAAGGTACCTGTGGCCTTCCGGAGGATGACGTTATCGTTTGTTAGTGCCATAATACTAAGATAAGACTATTATCTTGCATTTCTCATCGAATCTTTAGCCTATGTCAAACCTATCTGGGATATAGGAGCGACCTTATATAAACGAAAGAGGGAGCCTCTTGTGGAGACTCCCTCTTGTTTCAATATGTTTTATCCTTTAGCGCTGGGTACTGTAGTACTTCATGGCTTCGGGCATGAGTTTTTGAAGTTGGGCGATACGTTTATCGTCACTTGGGTGGGTGCTGAGGAGTTCTGGTGGTTTCTGGCCGCCGGTGTTAGCCATGCGGGTCCAGAAGGGAACAGCTTCCTGTGGATTGTAGCCGGCCATGGCCATGAAGATAAGACCCAGATGGTCTGCTTCCAGCTCATTCTGACGGCCATAGGCCATGAGGCCTAAGGGGCCGCCTACGTTGTAGGCCTGCATGAAGATGTTCTGGGCCTGGGGGTTCTTGTTGAGGGCAACGGCACCAGCTACCTGGATACCTTGCGCTACTAATCCCTGGCTCATCCTTTCGTTACCGTGGCGGGCAATGGCGTGGGCTATTTCGTGGCCCATTACGCATGCCAGCGCAGTTTCGTTTTGTGTTACGGGTAATAGACCTGTGTATACTACCACTTTGCCGCCGGGCATACACCACGCATTTACCTGTTTATCATTTACGAGATTGAATTCCCATTTGTAATTAGCTACCTCGTTACCCAGATTGTTCTGCGCCATGTAAGTGGTTACAGCCTGGGCAATCCGGCCTCCTACCCTCCGCACCATTTCAGCATCTTTGCTGCCGGTAGGGGAAACGGTCTTATTCTGGGAAAGGAAGGTCTGGTACTCCTGTAAAGCCATGGATTGAATGGTGCTCTCAGGGATGAGGTTTAACTGGCTGCGACCTGTTATGGGTACGCGCGTACATGCATATAGTAAACCTGTACCGGCTACAAATAGCAATGCTAATTTTTTCATCGTTTAGTATTTAGAAGCAATTCACACGATCACATAAGCAATCGTTGTGCCGAATTTGCGGGCTACTCTCTTTCGTGTTTGTTCTTGCGATTCTTGAACAGGGGTACTTTGCTTTCACTGCCGGTGAGTAACCGGGCAATGTTCTTCTGGTGTGTTAATACCACCATTAAAGCTACAGCGATAGCAAAGATGCGGTAGAATACCTCTTTTTCACGGAATATGAACAGTATCAGCACTGGGAATGCAATACTGGCAATGATAGAACTTAAAGAAACGTATCTGGTTAAGAAAAGGATCATGAGGAATACACCCACACAGCACAACGCCACTAAAGGCTGGATAGCCAGCACCATTCCGAAAAGGGTGGCAATACCCTTACCGCCACGGAAACCTGCCCAAATGGGGAAGATATGACCCACTACGGCAGCGAGCCCTAAGCCCACCTGAAGGTTCACCAGCTGGGTGATCTGTTCTGGTTCGTTGTAAATTGGCAATATATAAGATAATCTTACGGCTAATACACCTTTGAACATATCCACGAGCATTACGAACGTACCGGCTTTAGGGCCGAGTACCCGGAAAGTGTTGGTGGCGCCGGCATTACCGGAACCGTGTTCGCGAATATCCATTCCATAAACGCCTTTGCTCACCCATACGGCGGTGGCAAAAGAGCCGATAAAATAGGCACCTATTAGTAGCAATAATTCAGTCATCACAATAAGTTAGAGTGCTAAGATAGTAATTCTTGTGTTAAAAATAATACAAAGTTCACTGCAATAATAAGACAAATACTCGTCAATCAGCAATTAAAGTATATAAATTTTTCCACATCAATCAGCTGTTCCCTGCTTTAAAGGATATGGCCAGCCAATTATCTCTCGATGCTTTCCTTTCCAGGTACAGGTTTTGGCTTTCAGCTGCCGTAACGATCACTGTTTCATCCTCTTGCAATATACCACTCAAAATCAATAATCCATCGGGTTTCATAATTCTTTTCATGTGGGCCATATTGGCTAACAGGATGTTACGGTTGATATTGGCCAGGAGGATGTCGTAAGCCCCGTCTGCAATAGCTTCCAGGTTATCTGCCCGCCAGATCCTTACATTCCTGACGCCGTTGGCTACTACGTTTTCGATGGCATTATCTACCGCCCAGGAATCATTATCGATGGCATCTGCCAGGGCTGCATCGATTTTATCTGCGAGGATAGCCAGGATGCCGGTGCCGGTGCCAAAATCAAATACTTTTTTTCCTTTGATATTGATGTCTTCCATCAGCTTGATCACGGAATAAGTGGTGGCATGATGACCGGTGCCGAAGGACATTTTTGGTGTGATGATGATCTCATGTAACACCTGCCCCTGCAGCGATTCATGGAAACCTGCGCGGATACCGCAAAAACCATCTACCAATACAGGCTGAAAGTTACTCTCCCACACTGCATTCCAGTTAGCCTGTGCAATTGTTTCTTTCGTATAGTCTAATCCGTGACTGCCCAGGATGCCGAGCAGGGTGTTCTCTTCAAATTGTATAGTAGGGATATAAGCAACGAGTGTGTCGGCTGTTTCTTCAAACCCTTCATAACCAACATCCGCTAATTGTGCAACTAAGATATCTTTCAATTCTGATGGAGCGGATACGGTGATCGCGATATGTGACATGGCCGCAAGATAATTACAAATTCCTCAGTGCCAATGCAGAAAAAGCATTTTTCAAAAACCTTTGCGGAATTGGGCTGCAGACCTTATATTTGAATTATATTAATATAACCTTATCCTATGAAAAACCTAATTACTCTTGTAGCCGCCATGGCTTTCTATGTGTGTGGTTCCGCCCAAACCATCATCAAACCATTTGAGATCGAATTGAAGGATTCTATTTTTTACCAGGTGAGTTCTGCTGTTTTTATCATCGACAAACAGGATGTGGAAGATTATTTCAAGGGGCTTGATACCATCCTTCCGCAGAGGAAATATTCGAAAGATGTTTTTCGGAACATTCAATTCCTTCACCTGAACCCGGAAGAAGTGCAAAGGCATTATAAGATGGCTTCCAAATTCTGGGCGGCTAACAAAAACAATCCTTTAAGTTATAATACCGATCGCATTTCGCTGTTCTGGAATGATAATGAAACTATCTTAATGCCTTACCTGGATGAGATCTTGCCGAATCTGCTGGAAGGTGGAAAGATCCAGATCGTGGATCGTTCCACGAATAAGCGGGTACAGAAATATGAGATGAACTATGAGGATGTGGGCGTGAAATCTTTTAAGGTATTTAAGTTTATTGGTAAGGGCAGAATTATGTGGCGGGAGAGTGAGGTGTTTATGGAGCAGATGTCCACTGTAAATAACTAAATTAAAAAAGGCTTTGGAAGATCTCCAAAGCCTTTTTTCTTATAATGTTGAATACTATTGTTCATCAAACACGGGACCTTCGATAGGACCTTCTGATTGTTGCGGAGGGCGATTGTAACCACCACGGTCACTACCACCACGATCTCCACCTCTTTCAAAACCACCACCACGAGGACGGTCTCCGCCACGGTCACCACCACGAGGACGGTCACCACCACGATCTCCACCTCTGCGGTCTCCACGATCACCACGATCTCCACGGTCACCACGTTCTTCGCGTTCTGGTCTTTCTACATATCCTTCTGGTTTATCCATCAGCACTTTGCGGCTGAGTTTGAATTTACCTGTTTTAGGATCTGTACCTACCAGTTTCACTTTCACTTTATCACCTTCAGCAAGAACACCATCCATTGTTTCGAGGCGTTTCCAGGAAACTTCGGAGATGTGCAGCAAACCTTGTTTGCCAGGCATGAATTCTACGAAGGCACCATAAGGCATTACGCTTTTTACGGTGGATTCATAAACTTCGCCTACTTCAGGAACAGAAACAATTCCTTTCACCCAGGCCATAGCCTTGTCCAGGTTTTCTTTCTGTGCGGAGAAGATGCTCACTTCACCTGTTTGGCCAACTTCTTCGATATTGATAGTAGTACCGGTTTCACGTTGAATTTCTTGAATCACTTTACCACCAGGCCCGATCACAGCGCCGATAAATTCACGGTCGATGATCAGTTTTTCCATGCGTGGTGCATGTGGTTTAGGTTCAGGACGGAAGGCAGGCATTGCGGTGTACATGGCATCCAGGATATG
Organism: Chitinophaga sp. SYP-B3965; assembly: GCF_009647655.1. Lineage (GTDB taxonomy): Bacteria > Bacteroidota > Bacteroidia > Chitinophagales > Chitinophagaceae > Chitinophaga. The sequence goes on from NZ_WJFD01000003.1 coordinate 120,747, forward strand.
CAGGCGGCCCTGACGAGCTTGTGCAAGCGCAGCGCGCATTACATCCATGCTCAGACCATCTACTTTGATATCCATTTGAACACCGGTGATACCATCGCGGGTACCTGTTACTTTGAAGTCCATATCACCCAGGTGATCTTCATCACCGAGGATATCGCTCAACACTACCCATTTTCCATCGCTTGCACGGGAGATCAATCCCATAGCGATACCGGAAACGTGTTTAGGCAATGGAACGCCTGCATCCATGAGGGCTAATGAACCCGCGCAAACGGTAGCCATGGAAGAGGAACCGTTAGATTCCAGGATGTCTGAAACAACACGTACTGTGTAAGCGTAATCGCTACCTGGCATCATTTGTTTCAAAGAACGGAGGGCAAGGTTACCGTGCCCAACTTCCCGACGGCCGGGGCCGCGCATCATTTTCACCTCTCCGGTTGAGAAGGGAGGGAAATTATAGTGCAGGATAAATTTAGTATAGTTAGAGGTAGCGGCGCTTTCGATCAGCAACTCGTCATCTGGTGTACCCAGGGTAACGGTGGTGAGGGATTGCGTTTCGCCACGGGTGAACAGAGCGGAACCGTGTGGTGATGGGAGCAGATCTACTTCCATTGCCAAAGGACGCACCTGATCGAGAACGCGACCATCCAGACGAACTTTCTCGTCCAGCATCATGTTACGTACTACTTCTTTTTCCAGATCGTGCAGGTACTCTCCTACTAATGGAGCGTCTTCTTCCGGTAATTCGCCTAAAGCTACTACCAGTTCTTCACCTATCTTTTTGAAAGCATCTGTACGGGCATGTTTACCCAGTGCACCTTTTGCTACTTCGAGGATCTTCGCTTGTGCAAATACAGCGATCTTTCCTTTCAGTTCTTCATTTTGGTGAGGTTTCTCGTACGTACGTTTAGCAGGGTTACCTACTAAGGCACGCAGATCTTCCTGTGCTTTCACTTGTATTTTAATAGCTTCGTGACCGATCTCAATTACTTTGATCAGGTCTTCTTCTGAACATTCCTTGCTTTCGCCTTCCACCATCATGATGTTTTTGGCGGTAGCAGCAATGATGAAGTCCATATCAGCGGTAGCGAGCTCTGTGCGGGTAGGGTTCAAAACGAACTCTCCGCCAACACGTGCAACACGTACTTCTGAGATGATCTCCTGAATGGGCACGTCAGAAACGGCCAATGCTGCAGAGGCTGCGAGGGCGGCCATTGCATCAGGCATTACTTCTTTATCTGAAGAGATGAGGGTTACAAGAACCTGCACATCGCATAAATAATCGTCTGGGAACAAAGGGCGCAAAGCGCGATCGATCAAACGGGAGTTCAGTACTTCATAGTCGCTCAGTTTACCTTCTCTTTTGAAGAAAGAACCGGGGATCCGGCCAGCTGATGCAAATTTTTCCTGATAATCTACTGTAAGAGGGAAGAAAGATTGGCCGGGTTTGGGTTTTTGGTTGGCAACAACGGTAGCCAGCAGGATACAATTTCCCAAGCGCACAGTCACCGAACCATCGGCCTGGCGGGCCATCTTGCCGGTTTCTATCGTCACCTCGCGGCCACCGCCTATATCAAATTTAACCGAAGCAGGTGTAAGATTCATACTTGTGTGAGGATTAATAAGGTACACATACAAAAAAACTATTCCCAACTAATATAGTTGGGAATAGCGCTATAATAAGTTTCAGATTACTTTCTGATACCTAACTTCTCAATAAGGGCGCGGTAGCCGGAGAGGTTGGTTTTAGAGAGATAAGACAGCAAACGCTTTCTTTGTCCCACCATTTTCATAAGACCACGGTGCGTAGAGAAGTCTTTTTTATTTTGTTTCAGGTGAGCAGATATGCTATTGATACGCTCAGTTACCAATGCTACCTGTGCTTCCACAGAACCGGTGTTCTTTTCGCTACCACCAAATTCTTTGAAAATGTTAGCTTTTTTTTCTACAGTTAAGTAAGACATCTTTAATAAAAATAATTTTTTTAACTCGCTATTTTTCCGGTGCAAAGGTAAGAAGTTACGTTTGTATTAGCAAATACAAATCAAAATGTAGGTACTTTCCTCTCTTCTCGCTGGAAATCAGCCTTATATCAATATAAAATTTTAAACAAAACTAACGGCTGCATTATCAGTTACCTGTCCGTTTTCCGTCCGTAATACGCGGGATGGGAACTTTTGGAGTACTATATAATCATGGGTGGCCATAACAAGAGCGGTACCATCTTCCCGGCAGATCCTGAACAATAATTGCATGATGCCGTCTGATGTTTCAGGGTCCAGGTTACCGGTGGGCTCATCTGCCAGGATCAGTTTGGGGGAATTGAGCAGGGCGCGGGCAATATCTACCCTTTGCTGCTCTCCGCCTGATAACTCATAGGGCATTTTGAAACCTTTGGTGCCGAGGCCTACCTTTTCCAGTACATCGTTGATCTTGTCCTCTATCTGTTTAGGTTCCTGCCAGCCGGTGGCCTTCAGGGCAAATTTGAGGTTATCGTGCACATTACGGTCTGTGAGCAGTTGAAAATCCTGGAACACTACGCCCAGGTTCCTGCGCAGGTAGGGCACTTTCTTCCAATCCATCTTCTTCAGATCAAACCCTACTACCTGACCAATTCCTTCTTTCAGGGTAAGATCCCCGTATAAAGTCTTTAGCAGGGAAGATTTGCCTGTACCCGTTTTTCCGATCAGGTAAACGAATTCACCCTTGTTGATCGTAATATTCACATCGGATAAGATCAATGAATGGCCCTGGTAAATATTAACATTCGTCAGTTGAACTATGGGTTGATCCACCATTTATTTCCTTTTTGAAACTTAAAATTTCAGTTTTGAAATCCAAAAATAACTAATTCCTTGTTATTGATCTGCTAAGGTTATTAACTAAAATAATAGTTTGTAAACTAAACAAATAGTTTTACATTTGAAATGAGCGGCCTAATGCTCTTTAATTTATGAAAACACTGACTAAAGCAGAAGAACAGATCATGCAGGTATTATGGAAACTGGGGCCTTCTTTTGTGAAAGACATGATAGATGAAATGCCGGAACCGCGGCCTCATTATAATACGATCTCTACATTGGTGAAGATATTGGTGGATAAAGGTTTTGTGAACTTCAAGGCGTATGGGAAAAGTCATCAGTACTATGCGCTGATCTCAAAAGATGAATACAGCCATAAAACGGTGAAGAACCTGGTATCCGGCTACTTTGAAGGTTCTTTCAGTAATATGGTTTCTTTCTTTGTGAAGGAGAAAGATATGAGTGTAGCCGATCTCGAAAAATTATTACAACAGATCAAGAACGCTAAAAACGCTGAAAAATGACACCGCTCCTTGCCTATCTGGCTAAAGTGATCATCTGCTCAGGCATCCTGTATGCTTATTATCACCTTGCTTTACGCAATAATCGTTTTCATCAGTGGAACAGGTTTTACCTGTTGCTTTGTACGATACTTAGTCTGATAGTGCCTTTGCTGCGCATTCCTATTTCTTTTACGCCTGAAGGAACGGATACCATCTTCGTATATACCAGCCAGGTAGTTACGCTCCGCGAGCAGGTGTTCACTCCTGCTAAAGCTTTGCCGGTGTTTCATTTCAACTGGGCTGCTCTGCTGTATGTTATTGTGATAGTTACGTTAGTTGGCAGGCTGTTGTTTGGTTACGGGAAGATATTCCTCCTCATACATAAGAGTCATGTTGAGTTTGTAAAGCCTTACTGGTTTGTATTGTCAGAACATATTACCTCGCCCTTTTCTTTCTTCCGGTATATTTTCTGGAACAACCGGGTGAATGCGGATACATCTGAAGGCCGCCAGATGTTGCGGCATGAGATGGTGCATATGCAGGAAAAACATAGTACTGACAAACTTTTCATGGAGATCATCACGGCTGTTTGCTGGATCAATCCTTTCTTTCATCTGATCAAACGGGAACTGTCACTTATCCACGAATTCATTGCTGATAAAAAAGCCGTTGTGAACGGCGATGTGGCGGACTATGCACAAACCATTCTGCAGATGGCTTTGCAAACGAACCGCACGTTCAGCATGACGAACAATTTCTCACATCAACCTATTAAACGCCGCATCCTTATGCTCACGCAATCACGTAAACTGAGATTCAGCTATTTGCGCAGGTTAATGATCCTTCCCATAGCCATCATGATATTTTCTTCACTTGCTTTTGTTATCACGGAAGAGAATTTTATTGCTGCACCGTTGGACATTCAGCAAAAGAAGGATAGTACTGTAAAACCGCCGCCAGCACCACCTAAACAGAAAATACAGTTCAAACCTGCCCAGAAAAATGGAAAAGAGGTGTTCACTTTTGTGGAGCAGCCTCCTTCTTTTCCCGGTGGTGATCAGGGTTTGAACAAATACCTCGCTCATACTATCAGGTATCCTCATATGGCTGTGGAGCGAAATGTTGGTGGTACTGTTTTCGTATCTTTTGTTGTAACCAAAGAAGGTGAGGTTACAGACGTTACAACAGTAGGTAATCCTAAAGGACACGGACTGGAAGAAGAAGCGATCCGTGTAGTGGAAAAAATGCCGAACTGGACACCGGGTAAACAAAATGGCCAACTGGTAAATGTACAGTTCAACCTTCCTATCCGCTTTACCATGCAGGGTGGCGAGCCTGTTAAGAAAATTTCGAATGATGGTGCTTACTTAATGGTGGAAGAAATGCCCACTTACCCGGGTGGGGAAGTGGCTATGATGAATTACCTGAGTCAACATGTGAAATATCCGAAAGAAGCGGTGGCAAAGAAACTGGAAGGTACTGTATATGTAAGCTTTGATATTAATCCTGATGGCTCTGTGAGCAATGCCAAATCTGTACATAAACCCAAAGATGGCGGACTGGAAGACGAAGCGATCCGTGTAGTGAACGGTATGCCAAAGTGGAATCCGGGCAAGGAAAAAGGAGAACCGGTACGGGTAAAATTTGTACTACCTATTTCATTCAAACTTGGTCAATAAATAAAAAAGGCCTCAGTTCATCACTGAGGCCTTTTCATTTTAAGCATATTCAAATGTTCCCTGGGAACTTTTAACTGTTACCTTTTTAGCAGGACTATCTTCAACCCTACCCACTATCTGCGCATCAATATTGTAAGTCTGGCTGATGCGGATGATATCTTCTGCAATCTCCTCCGGTACATATAACTCCATCCTGTGGCCCATATTAAACACCTGGTACATTTCTTTCCAGCTGGTGCCGGATTGCTCCTGGATCAGTGAAAACAGCGGCGGTATGGGGAATAAATTATCCTTGATCACATGCAGGTTGTTGATGAAATGCAGCACTTTGGTTTGTGCGCCACCGCTGCAATGCACCATGCCATTCACTTGTGAACGGTATTGTTCCAGGATCTGTTTGATCACGGGAGCATAGGTGCGGGTGGGAGATAATACCAGTTTCCCGGCCGTAATGTTACCCACGCCTGGGATGTTGATCTGGTCCGTCAGGGCTTTTTTACCGCTGAACACCAATTCTTTGGGGATAGCGGGATCATAGCTTTCAGGGAATTTCTCTGCGATGGTCTTATTAAAAACATCATGGCGGGCGGAGGTTAATCCGTTACTACCCATGCCACCATTGTATTCTCTTTCATAAGTAGCCTGGCCATAGGAAGATAAACCTACTACCACATCTCCTGCTTTAATACGGTCGTTGGAGATCACATCGGCTCTTTTCATACGGCAGGTAACGGTAGAATCCACAATGATGGTCCGTACAATATCTCCCACATCAGCAGTTTCTCCTCCGGTGGAGTAAATGCCCATGCCATAACTCCTCAGTTCTTCCAGGATCTCTTCCGTGCCGTTGATAATAGCAGCGATCACTTCTCCCGGAACCAGGTTCTTATTCCGGCCGATGGTAGAAGAGAGCAGGATATTATCTGTGGCGCCCACACAAAGCAGGTCGTCTGTATTCATGATAATGGCATCCTGGGCAATACCGCGCCAAACACTCAGATCGCCGGTTTCTTTCCAATAGGCGTAGGCGAGGGAAGATTTGGTGCCGGCGCCATCTGCATGCATGATATTGCACCAGTCTGCATCTCCGCCCAGGATATCCGGGATGATCTTGCAAAAAGCCTGGGGGAATAATCCCTTATCTATATGCCGGATGGCGTTATGCACATCTTCTTTTCCTGCTGAAACGCCTCTTTGGGCGTAAAGGTTTTGATCCACGATGTTCCTGTATATTAATTGTATGAATTGCAAAAGTATTGGAATCCGTTCAAAACATTTAGATTTGCACCGGCGTTTTTGAAAATATGATCATCTAACGATGCAGGTTCACAGAGATTTACAACAATTGCCCGATTTCAGGAATGCCGTGATCACCATCGGTACTTTTGACGGAGTGCATACAGGCCATCAGTACATTTTGCAGCAATTGCAAGAGGCGGCGGAGGCCTGCCATGGAGAAACGGTGATCATTACGTTTGACCCGCATCCACGGGAAATACTGGCTCCTCAGAACAAAACAGTCCACCTGCTCACCACACTGGACGAAAAGATACAGTTGCTGGAAAAATGGGGTATTCATCACCTGGTGGTGGTGCCTTTTACCAAAGCTTTCTCTGAACTTTCTGCCACGGCTTACCTGGAAGACTTCCTCATCAGCACTTTCCGCCCACATACTATTATTATAGGATACGATCACCGTTTCGGTCATAACCGGGAAGGGGGATTGGAATTACTGGAGGCGGAACAGCAGAAATTTGGTTTTCAGCTGCTGGAGATCCCGCAACAGGTGGTACATGACCTTACGGTAAGTTCCACCAAGATCAGGAAGAGTTTGCAGGAAGGCGCTATCCTGCTGGCGAATGAATTACTGGGTTATCCTTATTTTATTAACGGCACGGTAGTACATGGTGATAAAATGGGCCGGCAACTGGGTTTCCCTACGGCCAATATTTCTTTGAACGACAGTCGTAAATTAATTCCTGCCCAGGGTGTGTATGCAGTGATGGTAACGGTAGCCGGCCAGGAATGGAAAGGCGCCCTCAACATCGGTACCCGGCCTACTTTTAATGGCAGTGAATTAAGGATTGAAGTATTTATCCTTGATTTTAACGAGCAGATCTATGACGCAGCGATCCATGTTTCCTTCATTGAATACATCCGCTCCGATAAGAAATTTGATTCCGTAGATGCACTGATCGTGCAGATGAAAGATGATGTGGCCAAAGCGCGTGTGATCTTACGGCCGTAACATCAGGATCAACTAGCTGATTATCAATAGATAAAACACAACTGAAAAAGCATTATATTTGTATAATGAACTCCGCTGTACATTCCAAAAGCCTTTTACTACATCGTTTATCCACGCACGGGGATAAGATAAAGGCATTTGGTGTAAAAGAACTTGGGCTATTTGGTTCTTTCAAGAAAGACACTAACATTCATAATGACAGTGATGTAGATTTCTTAATAGAATTTGAAAAGGGTCAAAAGAGTTATGATAATTTTATGGGAGTCTCTACTTATCTGGAAGAACTTCTTGGCAGAAAAGTGGAACTTGTTACACCTCAATCTTTAAGTAAATACATTGGCCCTCATATATTAAAAGAAGTGGAGCAGGTCAGCCTCTAATTTAGAGTTGTTGCAACATATTGCAGAAGAAGTAAACGTCATCCTGGATGCCACTCATGGCAAAACTAAAACTGAAATGGAAGATGATCCCATTTTAAGCCGGGCAATCATCAGAAGCTTAGAAATCATCGGAGAAGCGACCAAAAAAATTGACGACGAATTCAGAGCAGATCACCCACACATTGAATGGAAGAAAATGGCCCGTACACGGGATAAGCTGATCCATGATTACTTTGGAGTAGATTATGATATTGTTTGGGATATCATAGAAAACAAACTCCCCACTCTAAAGGACTATGTAGATGAGATAATCAACGAACAATAAAAAACAAATTTTTACGGCCGTAACATCCGGAATGCCAGTTCCTTCATCAGTTCCCCATCTTCATTTCCACTATCATTGATACCAATGCTGCGCAGGTTGTACTGATGCAACAGCAGGATAGCTCTTTCTGCCCCATCAGGGCCAAATTTGCGGGCTGCTGCCAGGTAATCTTTTACGAAAAAAGGATGTACACCAATAGCTGCCGCCATTTCTTTCTCCCCTCCTTTTACGCCAAACAGCAAACTGATCTTGGCAAAGTAATTATATAAAGCGGGGATCACCATTTGAATAGGTGCTGCTTTGGGATTGGCGGAGAAGTATTTGATAATGCGCATCACCTTGCCCATATCCTGCATGCCTAAAGCATTCTGCAATTCAAATACATTGTATTCCTTGCTGATGCCCACATACTTTTCAATATCACTCTCATCTATCTTCTTGCCGGCGGGCAGGTTCACTTTTAATTTATCTATCTCATTGGCGATACGGGAAAGATCGTTCCCGATATGATCCGCCAGCAGTACACAGGCTTTTTCTGAAATGCCCAATCCCTGGCTACGCACATAAGCTTCTGCCCAGGCAGGGATCTGGTTATCGTACATTTTTTTTGTGGACAGCACCACGCCTTTGTCTTTGATGAGCTTGGCAGTTTTGCTGCGGCCGTCTATCTTTCCCTGTTTATGTGCCACCACAAAAATGGTGGAACCCAGGGGCTGTTCAATGTAAGTTTCCAGTTTCAGCAGGTCTTTCATGGCCTGCGCTTCTTTGAGGATCACCACCTGGCGTTCTGCGAACATGGGGTAACGGCGGCAGGCATTCACTACGGTGGCCCAATCCGTATCCTTTCCGTATAATACGGTGAGGTTAAAACCCTGTTCTGCTTCACTGAGCAAATGATGTTCTGCATAGTCCACCACCTGGTCTATGAAAAAATCCTCCTCCCCTTCCAGCCAGTAAAGCGGCCGGAACTTATTACTCTTCCAATCTTTTATAATATCCTGGTAGTCCATCTTAATATTAAGCTACAATAGAAATTCCATCTTTTTCGATCAAAGGCAATCCTTTGAATTTCAACAACAATTGCGCCACGGTGAGTACGTCTTTCTGACAATAATCTGCAATCCGCTGTACATCTCCGGTTTCCCAATACACTTTGCCTACCATGCTGCCGTCAATATCATCTTTTGGTGTGGGAACGCCCATCACAGCCGCCAGGAGTTTGAGGGAGGTATAATTCCGGAACTCTCCAAAACGCCATAACTGCATGGTATCCAGTAAAGGTTGTTCCCAGGGTTTGAAATTATTCACTTGCAGGGAAATGGGTAAAGAAAGACCATTAATGAGTGCGCGGCGGCAAATATAGGGAATATCAAATTCGCGGATGTTATGTCCTGCAAATTGAAAACGGGGATGCCGGGCAAAAAACTTTTGTGTTAGTTCCAAAAAACCGGTCAGCAGTTCTTTTTCGTCATTTCCGTAAAAAGATTTGATACGAAGTTGATAATGACCGTTTTCTGTATAGAAAAACCCGGCGGAGATACAAACTATCTTTCCAAACTCTGCGAACAACCCGGCCTTTTCGCTAAAATTTTCGGGGCCATCTTCAGAATCTGGCGCAGTTTTTGCATTTTTCTCCAACCAGAGTAGCTTAAGCTCGTCAGGCAAGTGTTCAAAGGAGGCAGTGAGGGGTGTTGTCTCTATATCGAGTAGTAATAATTGATCGAGGGCAACGTTATTTAGCACTGGCAAAAGTTTAAAACGTGTAATTTAAGCAAATTTTAACGTTTCAATTTTTCGAAAATTTTACCCATATAAACAATCATAAATAAAACACCACTATTATGGCGGAAAACACATTTACAACTGGTACGCCCAGTAATTCCGGACCTGAAAAACCAAAAAGTAGCAAAAACGGAGTGATTTATGGCGTTCTCATTGCCGCCCTGGTGGGAACCTGGGGGTATATGTTCTACGACAAAAGTCAAACCAGTAAAGAACTGGTAACGAAAGAGAACCAATTAGATACACTCAGTACGTCCCGTAATGAGCTGCAATCTGAATACGATGCTGCACAGGCCCGCCTGGATGATCTGATCTCTCAGAACAGCCGGATGGATAGTCTTGTAAAAAGCAAAGACAAAGAAATTGCAGACATGAAAGGCCGGATCAAAGGTATCCTGAGCAATAAGAACGCAACTGCAGCTGAGCTGGCAGAAGCAAAACGCCTGATCGATCAATTGAAATCCACTACCGAAGGGTATGTGCAAACAATTGAGCGACTGGAAGGAGAAAAGATCGTGATCACCGGCGAACGTGATTATGCCCGTAAAGAGCGTGATTCCGTTGTTACGGTGAAAGACAGTCTGGGTAAGAAGGTAGACCTTGGTTCCGTACTGCATGCGTCCAACATTCAACTGGCGCCTATCAATGTGAAGCGTAATGGTAAGGAAGAAGTGACTTCCAAGGCTAAACGTGCTGATATGATGCGGGTTTCTTTTGAACTGGATAACCGTATTGCACAGGCAGGTGACAAAGAGATCTATGTAGCTATTACTGCTCCTGATGGTTCTCCTCTGGCTGTAGAAGCTTTAGGCAGCGGCCGCTTCACTTTGGAAGATGGCACTGAAAAGCTCTACACTGTAAAGAAAGTTGTTGCTTACAGCACAGGTACGGCTCAACCGGTTAGCATGGACTGGAAACAGAACTCTGATTTCAAGGCCGGCGATTATACCGTAGAAATTTACCATGGTGGCTTCAAAATAGGGGCTGGAAAAGTTCACCTGAAAAAGGGTGGCTTATTTAACTAGGAAACTTTAGATAGATATATCCAACATTCATCTGAGAAAGGTGCGGCTGTAGTCGCACCTTTTCTTTTTGTTTGGGGTGGCCGTTTTGGCTCCAACTGATTGTTAAAGATTGGTTATTGAATAAAAAATATATATAATAATAAAATAAATTTAACTTTCTTTGCGAAGCATTTACGCAGAGTTTTCCCGGTGTGCGTGTTCGAAAATATGCTGAGACCATTTGCTTGTGAACCTGAATTGCAGGTTAGCCTTTTGAAAACCAGACTAAATTATGGAGCTATTCGATAATATTTATGACATGGCAAACACGAATAAAGTAGTTTATGTGATCGATGATGATGAGATCTTCCACTTTATTGTAAAGAAAATGTTCGGTTTACAGGGTTGGGATGTGGCGGTGAATTCTTTTTTGTCTGCCGAGGATGCCATTGAAGACCTGAATTCTTTTGCAGCCAAAAACCTGCCTTGCCTGATCATCCTGGATATGAACATGCAGCGAATGAACGGGTGGGATTTTATTGAAGCGTTCCGGGAGTTAAAAACACGCCTCCGGCAGCATGTACCTATTATCATGTGTTCTTCTTCCATGAATATCCAGGATATGGAAAAAGTGAAGAAAACGCCGGAGTTAATGGCTTATATCACGAAGCCGTTAGACAAATCAAAAATGAAAGTTATCGAAGAATATCTCTGAAAAAGAGAGCTAATACCCAAAAAAGTAACCCATAAAAAAAGAGCGGAAGTTTTATCTCCGCTCTTTTGTATTTTTTGAATGTTATCTGAAATTGAAAGCAAATCACAACCCGGATTTGTTACAGGCCAGGAAGAAAAGAGGTGTTGATGATCTGAAATTGAAACCAACTGCCAATCTTACGCTGTTACTTCTTCTCCGTACATCTCAGCACGCAGGGTTTTTACGCGCTCATCGGCCAGGTATTCATCAAAGCTGGTGAGGCGGTCAATGATACCACTTGGGGTGATCTCAATGATCCGGGTGGCCACTGATTGCATGAATGTATGGTCATGGGTGGTGAAGAGTACAATGCCCTTGAAGTCTTTCATGCTTTCGTTGAAGGACTGGATAGATTCCAGGTCAAGGTGGTTGGTAGGTTCATCCAGGATCACCACGTTAGGGTCCTGCAGCATCATGCGGGAAACCATGCAACGCACTTTCTCTCCCCCGCTCAATACGGATGTTTTCTTCATTACCTCATCTCCGCTGAACAGCATTTTACCCAGGAACCCGCGCAGGAACGGTTCATCCACATCTGTTGTAATGTGTGGCGGAACGTATTGGCGCAGCCAGTCCATCAGGTTATAATTGCTGGTGAAGAATTTGGCGTTATCATCCGGAAGGTATGCTTTGGTAACGGTAGTACCCCATTCCATCTTACCACTGTCCGCCTGCTGTTCTCCGTTAATGATATCGAAGAAAGTAGTGAGTGCCAGGTGGTCTTTAGAGAGAAATGCGATCTTATCGCCTTTATTTACAGAGAAAGATACATCGCTGAAGATCTTACGGCCATCGATGGATTTTTCCAGTTTCTCTACGTTCAGGATCTGGTTACCTACTTCGCGCTGTTGCTTGAAGATGATACCAGGGTATTTACGGCTGGAAGGTTCAATATCCTCAATTACCAGCTTTTCCAAAGCTTTCTTACGGGAAGTAGCCTGTTTGGATTTGGAGGCGTTGGCACTGAACCGGGCGATAAAGTCCATGAGGTCTTTCCGCTTGTCTTCTGTTTTCTTGTTCTTGTCATTCACCTGGCGGGCAATCAACTGGCTGGATTCGTACCAGAAGGAATAGTTACCGGTGAAGATCTTGATCTTGGCACGGTCCACATCCGCAACGTTTGTACAAACAGCATCCAGGAAGTGCCGGTCGTGACTCACAACAATTACAATGTTCTCATAATCAGCGAGGAAGTTCTCTAACCAGCCGATCGTTTCAACGTCAAGGTGGTTGGTAGGTTCATCCAACAGCAGGATGTCCGGGTTACCGAACAGGGCCTGAGCCAGCAATACCCTTACTTTGAGGGCACCACTCAGGTCCTTCATCAGGATGCTGTGCATTTCTTCTTTCACACCCAGGTCACCTAACAGCACACCAGCGTCACTTTCGGAGGTATAACCGCCCATTTCGCCGTATTCTGCTTCCAGTTCACCAGCACGCATACCATCTTCTTCTGTGAAATCTTCTTTTGCGTAGATGGTATCCCGTTCGTGGGCAATTTCCCACAATTTTTTATTTCCCATAAGCACCGCATTCAATACGGTAACTTCATCAAACTCATAGTGGTTCTGCTTGAGCACAGACATGCGCTCACCAGGTGTGATCTCCACAGTACCTTTATTGGGCTCAATTTCGCCGGAAAGGATCTTGAGGAAAGTTGACTTTCCCGCTCCGTTGGCGCCGATAACACCATAACAGTTGCCTTTGGTAAAGTTGAGGTTTACTTCATCGAACAATACCCTTTTGCCGAAAGAAAGCGTGACGTTTTTTACACTGATCATTGTGCCGAAAATTGAAATTTTGAAGCCGCAAAGTTACGAAATATCAGGGATATCTTTTTAGTTTCCCTAAATGGGCTACTATGGCCTTATTGAACTATTTCCAGATATGTATTGTTATAGATAACAATTAAAAAGGTTTTCTATGATCCATGAACTCGCTAAATATTGGTGGCTGGTGGTCCTGCGCGGAGTACTGGCAGTGCTTTTTGCTGTGATGGCTTTTGTTGCGCCTGCCATTACTCTTTCTATCCTGGTAGTGTTCCTGGGCGCCTATTTTTTGGTAGACGGGATCTTCTCCCTCATCCATGGTTTCAGGATCCGTAAAACGGATACGCATTGGTGGGTTTTAGTGCTGGAAGGCTTATTGGGCATAGTGGCCGGGATTGTTTGTTTATCCATGCCCGGTATTACGGTTGTTTTTATGGTTACACTGATAGCACTTTGGTCAGTAGTAACGGGGATCCTTGAAATTATCCTGGCCATCCGGCTCCGGAAAGAAATTCAGAATGAATGGATGCTGGTAGTGGCGGGTGTTTTCTCTATCATCTTTGGGGTACTGCTGTTTATGCAACCATTGGCCGGGGTGTTGGTGATATCCTGGTGGCTGGGGATCTATGCTTTGTTCTTTGGGATCTTTATGATCACGGTGGGGGCACGGCTGAAGAAATTTGCGAAGAGATGATGGTGGCATCTCTCCGCAAACGCAGTTTATTTTGTGATCCCTTCGAGGTAAAGCAGGAACGCATATTGCAAAGCCACATCCTTAATGGCTTTAAACCTTCCGGAAGCACCGCCGTGGCCGGCTTCCATATTCGTTTCCATCAGTAGGAGATTGTCGTCTGTTTTCAACTCACGCAGTTTTGCGATCCATTTGGCAGGTTCAAAATATTGCACCTGTGAATCATGCAGACCAGTTGTGATCAGCATGTTAGGATATGCTTTTTTCTCTACGTTATCATAGGGAGAATAAGACTTCATGTAATCATAAGAATCTTTGTTCTTTGGATTACCCCACTCATCAAATTCTCCTGTTGTTAGCGGAATAGTTTCATCCAGCATCGTGGTCACCACATCAACGAATGGTACGGCTGCAACAATACCATGCCAGAGATCAGGCCGCATGTTCACAATAGCGCCCATCAACAATCCGCCGGCACTTCCGCCCAGGGCATAGAGATGTTCCTTACTGGTGAATTTCTGCTGGATCAGGTATTCTGCGCAATCAATGAAGTCTGTAAAAGTGTTCTTCTTTTTAAACATCTTTCCATCTTCATACCAATGCCTTCCCATTTCCTGACCACCCCTGATATGCGCAATGGCATAACAGAATCCACGGTCCAGCAAGCTGATCCGGTTGGAAGAAAATGTTGGTTCGATGGAATTGCCGTAGGAGCCGTAACCATATAGCAGCAATGGTTTCTGGCCATTCTTCTCGAAGCCTTTTTTATACACGAGAGAGATAGGCACCAATGTACCATCGGTGGCTTTCGCCATTAATCTTTCTGTTACGTAGTTCTTTGGATCATATCCGCCGATCACTTCCTGCTGTTTCTTCAGCTCCTTCTCCTTTGTATCCATGTTGTAGTCAAACGTGGAATTAGGTGTGGTGAGAGAAGTATATCCATAACGCAGTACTTTGGTATCCATCTCAGGATTGGTGGAACTGTAGGCCACATAAGCCGGTTCGCCAAAATCCAGGTAGTGTTCCTGTTTGGTAGTGGTGTTGATCACTCTCAGTTGAGATAATCCATTCTTGCGTTCGCTGAGCACCATATGATCTGTAAAAAGGTCCAGCCCCTGCAGCAATACATCTGCACGATGCGGGATCACTTCTTTCCAGTTCTCTTTGGAAGTCTTATCCAGCGGGGATTCCATCAGGCGGAAATTCTTTGCTTCCCAATTGGTGGTAATGTAGAACTTATCACCTCTGTGATCGATATCGTATAACATATCCTTCTCGCGGGGATGAAATACTTTGAAAACACCATCCGGTTTATCTGCATCGAGAATACGATATTCAGAAGAAAGTGTGCTGCCACTGCCAATTACGAGGTACTTCTTTGATTTGGTCTTGTACACATAAGTGTTGTACGTTTCATCTTTTTCAAAGAACACTTCTTTATCAGCCGTTGAATCTGTTCCTAACAAATGTTTTTCAACCTTTTCAGAACGCAGTGTAGTGGGGTTCTTACGCGTGTAGAACAATGTTTTATTATCGTTCGCCCAGGTGGAACCGCCTGTTGTTTCTGCAATTACATCTTTCAGTAACTCTCCTGTTTCCAGGCTCTTTACATACAAGGTGTATTTCCTGCGGCTCACGGTATCTACACCATACACCAGCAGTTTATTATCAGGGCTTACATTCAGGCCTGCCACATTGAAGTACTCATGGCCTTTTGCCATATCGTTCACATTGAGCATTACTTCTTCCGGTGCGCTGTTGCTGCCTTTTTTACGACAGTGAATGGGATACTCTTTTCCTTCCTCAAAGCGGGTGTAATACAGGTAACCATTTTCGAAATAAGGCACACTTTCATCTTTCTCTTTGATACGGCCTTTCATTTCTTCATACAGCTTTTCCCTGAATCCTTTTACAGGGGAAAGCATGGTGTCCAGGTATTTATTCTCTGCTGTGAGATACGCGATCACTTTAGGGTTTTCGCGTTCATTGAGCCAGTAATAATTATCGATACGGGTATCCCCGTTTGTCGTTAATTCCTTTTTGATCTTTTCAACTGTCGGCGGCGTCACATTCATTTTCTCAATCTTTTTTTCTGTTGTATTGCAAGCCATTATAGTGATAACAGCAAGTAATGGGATAACGTTATGCTTCATAATGATACAGGTTTAGGATCACTGAATTTAACGATAAATTATCTTATCCGCATATTCTCCGGGTCCCAGTTGATGACCTTCTTCTTAAAATAGCTCTCATTAACAGCCAAAGCAGGGCCGGCAGCACGTAACCCAAACGTGGCATCTTCGACCACAGGTTTACCATTCCTGATGGATTCAAAGAAGTTTTCGAAGTGATCGTAGCGATCATCATAACCCGCAGGAGCCTTATAAACAGACTCTACCGGTTTGGGTTCTGCCTGATCTGCTGCGCTGTATTTGGCATTGTATTGTTTTACATATTCCTCCTGCTGGGCTTTTGTGAAATTGTTATAAGTATCCCAACCTCCATAACCGGGCGCTTTGGGCACTTTATGCTGTTTGATCTTAAAGTCGTTCCAGCCCATTTCCAAAACTCCTTCTGTTCCTATCAGGCGGGTATATTCTCCTCCCCCGCTGCCGTCTGCAAAATTCACCCTTAATGTCATCTGGAAAGCAGGGTGTTCTGGTGTAGCCGGGTAATCGAAAACGGCCACCATCACATCCGGAACATCCCGGCCATCTTTCCATTGTACCAGGTTACCGCTGGCATAAATGCGTTCAGGGCCTTTTGAACCTATCATGTAGTGCAGTCCGGTGATCAGGTGTACAAAGAGGTCTCCCGGAACGCCGGTGCCATAAGCCTGGTAATTGCGCCAGCGGAAGAACCGTACCGGATCGAAAGGCAGTTTGGCTGTATCCTTGAGGAAGGTATCGAAGTCAATCGTTTTGGGCGAGGCATCTGGTGGGATGGAATACTGCCATGCCCCCAGGGCGCTGTGCCTGTCCATTTTGGCCTCTACCATGTTCAGCTGGCCGATATCCCCTGCCAGGTAACGTTTGCGCGCTTCTGCCAATGCCACACTGCTTACTCTCTGGCTGCCTACCTGGAGGATCATTTTGGTCCGTTTCTGCGCGGCAATCACTTTATGCCCTTCTTCTATCTGCTGTACCATGGGCTTTTCGCAATATACTGCCTTACCCTTTTCCATGGCTGCAATAGCTTGTGTATCATGCCAATGGTCCGGCGTGGCAATGATCACGGCATCTACATCTTTCCTTTCCAGGATCTCCCTGTAATCGCGGGTGGTGAAAATATGATTGCCGTAAACGGTCTTTGCTTTTTCCAGGTGACCATCATAGAGATCGGCCACTGCCACCAGTTCCACACCGGGTACTTTAATAGCCGTGCTCACATCTCCAAATCCCATGATCCCCATGCCGATACCTGCTATGCGGATCTTATCATTCGGGCTGATATTGTGTTTGGTGGGCTGGATGATATATTGCTTCACGGGATCAGCCGCCAGGCCACTGAGAGAACCGGCGCCAATTAATGCTGCTGTGCTGCCTAATTGCTTGATAAACTTACGACGGGAATTATCTGACATAATATATAAAGTTATTGGGTTCAGTACCAAGATAATAAAAAAGGCGCTCCTGACAGAGCGCCTTTTTTTGCTTAACCATATTGAAATTGTGATACAAATTATCCTTCTGAGGTCAAACCGGCTCCGATGAACTCACGGTTCAGGCGGGCAATGTTTGTGAGGGAAATGCCTTTCGGACATTCTGCTTCACAAGCGCCGGTGTTGGTGCAACTACCGAATCCTTCTTTATCCATCTGGGCTACCATGTCCATAGCACGTTGCTTACGTTCCGGATGCCCTTGTGGCAATAAGGCCAGTTGAGATACTTTAGCGGAAGTGAACAGCATGGCAGAAGAGTTCTTACAAGCTGCTACACAAGCACCGCAACCGATACAGGCTGCTGCTGCAAATGCGTTATCGGCATCAAATTTATCGATGGGAATAGCGTTGGCATCTACGGCGTTCCCTGTATTCACAGAGATGTAACCACCGGCCTGGATGATGCGGTCAAATGCTGAACGGTCTACCGTCAGGTCTTTGATCACGGGGAAAGCTTTTGCACGCCATGGTTCTACCACAATGGTATCTCCATCGTTGTATGCACGCATGTGCAGCTGGCAAGTAGTTGTTTCATCCCATGGACCATGTGCGCGGCCATTAATATACATAGAGCATGCACCACAAATACCTTCACGGCAATCGTGATCAAATGCAACCGGGTCTTTGCCTTCGTTGATCAAACGCTCATTCAGCACATCAAACAATTCCAGGAAAGACATATCCTTAGAAACATCCGAAACCTGGTAGGATTCGAACTTTCCTTTGTCCTTAGTGTTTTGTTGACGCCAAATTTTTAATGTGAGCTTCATAATAAAACGATTTATGTTTTCCTTATCAACTAACTTATTTGTAATTACGTTGGGTTGGTTTCACGATCTCGAAATCCAGGTGTTCTTTATGCAATTCAAAACTGCTGGGGCCTTTATATTCCCATGCTGCTACGAACTGGAAGTTTGCATCATCCCGTAAAGCTTCACCACCATCTTCCTGAGATTCTTCCCGGAAGTGACCACCACAGGATTCCCTTCTTTGCAGGGCATCCATACACATCAGTTCTCCCAGTTCAATGAAATCTGCCACACGGCCGGCTTTTTCCAGCTCAGGGTTGAATTCATCCTGGCTGCCGGGGATCCTTACGTTCTTCCAGAATTCTGCTTTGAGGGCTTGTATTTCAACGATCGCTTCTTTCAATCCTGCTTCGTTCCTGGCCATACCGCATTTATCCCACATGATCTTGCCGAGGGCTTTGTGGAAATGGTCTACGGAATGTTCTCCCTTGATGTTCATCAAAGTATCCAGTTGCGCCTGTACTGCTTTTTCTGTTTCAACGAAAGCAGGATGATCTAACGGAATAGGTTTGGTATGAATTTCATCTGCGAGATAATTACCAACAGTGTAAGGGATCACGAAGTAACCATCTGCAAGGCCCTGCATCAGTGCAGAAGCACCAAGGCGGTTAGCACCATGATCTGAGAAGTTGGCTTCTCCCAGTGCATACAAACCCGGTACTGTGGTCATCAGTTCATAATCCACCCAAAGGCCACCCATGGTATAGTGTACCGCAGGGTAGATACGCATGGGCATTTCATATGGATTCTCACCGGTGATCTTAGCGTACATATCAAACAGGTTACCGTATTTCTCGGCAACAACTGCTTTACCCCATTTAATGATCTCTTCTTCGCTGGCATGATCTAACCCTTTTTTGCTGGCTTCGATCTGACCATAACGGACAATAGCTTCTGCGTAATCCAGGTACACGGCCATTTTGGAAGTACCCACACCATAACCGGCATCACATCTTTCTTTTGCAGCGCGGGAAGCCACGTCACGGGGAACGAGGTTACCGAAGGCAGGATATCTCCTTTCCAGGTAATAATCTCTTTCCTCTTCAGGAATATCTACCGCTTTACGATTGTCGTCTTTTTTCTTGGGTACCCAGATGCGTCCGTCATTCCTTAATGATTCAGACATCAGCGTGAGCTTGCTCTGATGATCTCCGGAAACGGGAATGCAAGTTGGGTGAATTTGTGTGAAACATGGGTTACCGAAGTAAGCACCACGTTTGTGTGCTTTCCAGGCTGCTGTTACGTTAGAGCCCATGGCGTTGGTAGACAGATAGAACACGTTACCGTAACCACCGGTACAAAGTAATACAGCATGACCGAAATGTCTTTCCAGTTTACCGCTGATCAGATCGCGGGCAATGATACCGCGGGCTTTGCCATCCACAGTTACCACATCCAGCATTTCATGACGGCTGTACAATTTCACATTACCCAATGCTACCTGGCGTTGCAGCGCAGAATAAGCACCCAGCAATAATTGCTGACCGGTTTGGCCGGCAGCATAGAAAGTACGTTGTACCTGTGTACCACCGAAAGAACGGTTGCTGAGCAATCCGCCATATTCACGGGCGAAAGGAACACCTTGTGCCACACACTGGTCAATGATGGAAGCACTTACTTCCGCCAGGCGGTACACGTTACCTTCGCGGGCACGATAGTCACCACCTTTCACTGTATCATAAAACAAACGGAAAACAGAGTCACCGTCGTTCTGGTAATTCTTTGCAGCATTGATACCACCCTGTGCAGCAATACTGTGTGCACGGCGGGCGCTATCCTGAAAACAAAACGCTTTAACTTTATAACCCAGTTCAGCCAGTGCAGCAGCAGCAGAGGCACCAGCAAGGCCGGTTCCTACTATAATTACTTCCAGCTTACGTTTGTTAGCGGGATTCACCAGTTTAACGTGGCTTTTATAGTCTGCCCATTTAGCTTCCATTGGGCCTGCAGGAATTTTTGCGTTTAACATATATCCTAGCTTTATCAGATTTGTTTAATGAAAATAACTACAGGGATAGCAGCAAAACCAATTGGGATCAATACACCAAATAACCAAACCCCAATGAAATTGATGATACCATTGTACTTTTTGTGATTCAGGCCAAACGTCTGGCAGGCACTTTTAAAACCGTGGATCAGGTGGAAAGACAATGCGATCATACCGATCACATAAAGTGCCACGATCCATGATTCTTTAAAGGCAAACCAAACTACCTCATAGAGGTTGCCGGTTTCTTTACCATCATACATAGCCACGTTCATTTCCCCATAATGCATCCTCCACCAGAACTGAGCAAGGTGGATCACAATGAAGATAAGGAGAACGCTGCCCATGATAGCCATTTGGCGGCTGTACCAGGAAGACGTTTGATTACCGGGCCTTACCGCGTATTTAACGGGGCGTGCAGCTCTGTTACGGAAAGTAAGTTGAAGTGCCAGGACCAGGTGAATCACGATCACCACCTTTAATCCCCATGCAATGAACTGGATTAAGGGGTTATGACCCATGAAAGCCGCATATAAGTTGAAGGCTTCCCCTCCATCTTCTTTCAGCAACGAAAAGTTACCGGCCAGGTGCACGATCACGAACGAACACAGGAATAAACCGGTAGCACCTACCAGCAATTTTTTACCAATGGAGGTATTGAAGAATTGCGACCATTTCATAAGATACGTTCTAAGCTTCCTTTAGTATGAATAAATAAGTGAAATGTCGGGCAAATTTAATCGATGAAAAATTAAAACAAAATGATATTTATCACGAAAAAGCTTTATTCTAATCGCTTCATCATGCCATTATCTACCAGATTAAACAAGTGCTGTGGTAAAAAAGTTCGCCACTTGGGTTCATCCAGCAGGTGTACATAATTGTGCAGCCGGGCATTCTCGAACTCATCCCGGGTTTGCTGGGGGGTATTCAGGATCACTATCCAGCCGCCTTCATCACGGATATCCTCCCACCATTCCTCATAGTAGCAGTCGTCTGAGGAATAAAAATTGAGAACGTTCTCTGCTATGAATATGAATTTATAGATGCCCTGGGCGGTCATCAGGTCTATAATATCCCTTTTCAGGGTCATAACGTTATTCTCTACGGCATCATTCCATTCCCCTAACAGTTCTATGATAGCATAGTTAAACTGGTAATCCACGAACAGGATCTTCATGTAGAGGTTGGCCGCGCCAAAATCATCCCATTGGGGATGGATATAATAATTATATACGGTGTTGGAATACTCGAACTCACTGTACTCCCGCCCATAAAAAGGGGATAGTTCATCCTCTTCGGCTGTATATAAATGCCGCCAGTTATAGAATGGTTCTATGTCCTGCATGATCGTTCAAAAGCTGTTTATCGGAGGGCAATTTAGGGAATTTTTTATTGTCTGCTATCCACTGCTTTTTTTACGCTGCCGAACTCCAGCAGTAAGGTTTTAGCTGCATCGTAATCAGACAATTCCAATTCCTCCATGACCATTTTTACCCCGCGGTCCACCAGCTTTTCATTGCTCAGCTGCATGTTCACCATTTTGTTGTCCTCTACCCTGCCCAGCTGGATCATTACCGTTGTTGAGATCATGTTCAGTACCAGCTTTTGTGCCGTGCCACTTTTCATGCGGGTGCTGCCGGTTACAAATTCAGGGCCTACCACCACTTCTATAGGGAAATCTGCAAATTGAGATATCGGTGATTCCGGGTTGCAGCTGATGCTGCCGGTAATGATACCATGTTTCTGACAAGCTTCCAATGCCCCCAGTACATAAGGTGTGGTTCCACTGGCAGCAATGCCAACTACCACATCTTTATCGCTGATCGCCAGTTGCAGCAAGTCTCTCCAGCCCTGCTCCTTATCGTCTTCTGCATTCTCCACAGCTCTGCGGATAGCGGAATCCCCTCCTGCGATCAATCCAACAACCAGCCCTTGCGGCACACCATAAGTAGGTGGGCATTCTGAGGCATCCAGGATACCCAGGCGGCCACTGGTGCCGGCGCCCATATAGAACAAACGGCCTCCGGCCAGCATTTTATCTGCAATGGCGGAAGTGAGTTTAGCGATCTGTGGAATGGCTTTTTCAACGGCCAGGGGAACAGTTTTGTCTTCGCTATTAATATTGGTCAGTACTTCCTGGATGCTCATGGTTTCCAGGTGATGAAAGTTGCCTGCCTGCTCGGTTACTTTAGTAAATGCCATATCTGATTTTATTCCTCGTGATAAACAGACAGCCCGTCCATAGGATTCTTAAGGATCCTGCCCAGCTGTAATTCGTACAACTGGCACAGTTCTTCCAGGATATCCCGGAAATGCCATGCGATGCTTCCGGTGAAATGTAAAGGGCTCGTCCAGCTTTCGCTATATTTATAAATGTGTGTGAAGAAGAATTCATTCAATCCGTCTTCCAGTATGTTCTCAATCATATAATGCCCGCGGTTCTCTGCGAGAAAAGGGGTAAATGCAGCCAGGTAACGGTTTGGCAAGGGCTGGCGGTAAACGTTTTCCAGGATATCTGCCTGGGTAACGTTGAACTTCTGATCAAAGCGGAAACGCATTTCATCATCAAAGGTCTGATACAGGTAGTATTGCACTACTTTTTTCCCCAGGAAAGTACCACTTCCTTCATCCCCCAGGATATAACCCAGGCCTGGATTGTTTTTCACAATCTCCTTACCGTCATAATAGCAGGAATTGGAGCCGGTACCCAGGATACTGACTATTCCGCTCTTATTGCCACAAAGCGCACGGGCAGCTCCCATCAGGTCGTGATTCACTTCTACTTTGGCATGTGGCCATACCGCATGCAGGCTTTTATGTACCAGGTTCCTGTTGTGTTCTGTGCCGCAGCCCGTTCCATAAAAGAAAACGAGATCAGGTATTGTATCTCCCAGCTGTGATAACAGTTCCGCCCGTACGAGTTCCTCAATTTGCAAACCCGTGAGGAAATAAGGGCTCAGGCCCTGTGTAAAGAACGTGCGGCGTTCTTTACCGTCCATCAGGCACCATTCCGTTTTGGTTGATCCGCTATCCGCTACCAGCTTAACTTTAGAAGCCATATCCGATCGTTTATGAAATTAAAGAATAGATGATGATGTTTTGATAATGAATGTGCTATTTTTGTCACAAGTTAAGCAAAAGGGGTTTCCCTGTCAACGATTTAAAAATTCATATGTCGGACAATAGAAAGTTAAAAGTGTTCCTGCCGTTGTTATTTGCCCTGGTGTTAGCGCTGGGCATGTATCTGGGGCATAAGATGCCGGCCGCGCGTAACAGCGATTCCGCTATCTTTTTCTCCAATAAACGGGGATCATTGCAGGAGGTAATGGATCTTTTGAAATATAAATATGTGGACACGCTGGACCTTGGTGATGCGCAGGAAGAAGCCATTGAAGGATTACTCAGCCACCTGGACCCCCACTCTATTTATATTCCGCCGGCTAAAGTACAGGAAGTGAATGAGGACCTGGATGGTAATTTTGAAGGAATAGGTGTTGAATTCAACATTATCCGTGATACAGTGAACATCATGAACGTTATCGCCGGCGGCCCGTCTGATGTGGCTGGCGTACTTACCGGGGATAAGATCCTGGTAGTGAACGATACCGTTTCCGTAGCCGGTAAAAATATCACCAACGATAAGATCAGGAAATTACTGCGCGGGCCACGTGGCTCTGCCGTGAAAGCTACTATGTTACGTGGGGATAAGAAAGTGGATGTGATCATTAAAAGAGGGGTGATCCCTCTGTATAGTGTGGATGCTGCTTATATGACGGCTCCCGGTACCGGCTATATCAAGATAAATAAATTCTCTGCTACTACTTATACGGAGTTTGTTCAGGCGGTGCGTAAATTACAAAAGGAAGGCATGGAAAAGCTGATCATAGACCTTCGCCAGAATGGTGGTGGATTACTGGATGCAGCTACCCGTATAGCAGATGAACTGCTGGACGGTGATAAACTGATCGTTTACACCCAGGGCAAAAGCTCTCCCCGGCAGGATTACAAATGCAACAAACCGGGTTTATTTGAGAAAGGTGCACTTACCATCCTCGTGGATGAAGGTTCTGCTTCTGCCAGTGAAGTTTTATCCGGTGCTATCCAGGATTGGGATCGCGGAGAGATCATCGGACGCCGCACTTTTGGTAAAGGCCTGGTGCAGGAACCTTTCGACCTCAGTAATGGCGGCACTTTGCGCCTTACCATTGCACGTTACTATCTTCCTTCCGGCAGAAGTATCCAGAAAAGTTATCAGAACGGCCGTGAGGCTTATGAGGAAGATATCACCAACCGTTTCAATCATGGTGAGTTCCTGAACCGTGATAGCATCCGTCCTGTAGATACCATTAAATACACTACCAAAGGTGGTAAAACGGTTTATGCCGGCGGCGGGATCATGCCGGATGTATTCCTTCCTTTTGATACCACACGGTATTCTCCTTTACTAACGGAACTGTACACACGTAATATCTTTGGTGATTTTATCTATGAATATTATACCGCCAATGCGGCATCCTTTAAGCAATATAAAGATGCAGCGGCTTTCAATCGTCAATTCCAGGTGGATAATGGTTTGCTCAATGCATTCAAGACACATGCGGAACGTGCGAAAGTGAGTACGGCCCAGATGAATGCGAAGGATGAAGCGGAGATCCGGATAAGGATCAAGGCTTTGCTGGCAAGGCAGTTGTGGCGGAGTGAGGGGCTTTATATGGTAAGTAATGCAAGTGATCCGGTGATATTGAGGGCTATTGAAGAAGTAAAGAACTTGAAATAAATGAAAAGGGGTGTATCGTGAGATGCGCCCTTTTTTTTGTGCTGAGGGTTTGCCGCGCAGCAAAGGGCGGAGGTTTTTTTATTTTTTGGGAAAGGAGTTTTTATTTTTTGAAGAGGGTGGCTTTTGATGCTGTGATGGGTGGCTTCGGTTGCCGGGCGGAGTTTTTTATGATGTTTTTTTTCGAGTACAAAAAAAACAACCCTTATCGTTCCCTGCGCAACCGGGCCTTGTCTTCTTCAAATTCATGTTTCCTGTCGCGCAGTTCCTGCTCGAGTCCTCTCCTCGCTACCTTTTGTTCCTTCTTTGTTTTATATGTTCCCTGCTCGTATTCTTTCGTTCTTTGGATGACATCCTTGTCGTACTCCTTCTTCAATTCGACCAAGCCTGTTTCATATTCCATATCCTCCTGCAGGCCATCCATCTTCTTACTCAGCACATTCATTTTCTTCTCCATATCGGATACGGTAGCGGGATCTTTGATCACATTCTTCACCACTTCCATCATATCCAGCAGCACCGTTTTAAACTGTTTTTGCAGCGATTCTGAAATGCCGGTACCGGAGAAGGAGATCTGGCCGGGATCGAATTTATGGAAAGCCTGGAGCATACTATCCCTGCGGGGCTGGGAAAGCAACGCCAAACCATTGAGATCAGTGCCCGGGAATTGAAATTTGAATTCTTTATCAGGATGAGCAGGAGGTGTTTCTTGTGCCGTCGTAAATGACTGGAAACCACCCAGTAGTAAAAAGGTAATCAGGAGCTTTTTCATGCCAGCGGTTAAATTTGCTCCCATAAAACAATAGCTATGCCAAAAAAAAATCCTCCTGGTTTGCACCAGGAGGACCATATACTTTCTGTAAGCTTAGCTTAGTGCTTGTGAGCGCTATCAGCAGCCGGAGCTACTGCAGCAGAATCAACTGCAATAGCAGAAGAATCAGCAGTAACGATAGAATCAGCAACAGGAGCTGCGTTCAGAGCTGCAGAATCAGCAGATACTGTAGTTGAATCAGTAGATGGAGTTGAAGCATTGTTACAAGCAACAAACATACCGGTAGCGATAGCTAATACGAATAATTTTTTCATGTTGATTTTATGTTTTAAATCGCCGCAAAGTTATGCAAATTTCTTATTATACAAAATATAATTTTATATAATATGCGCTGAACTACTTCTTTCTAAAGAAGATTTTCAGTGGAACCCCCTGAAAATTAAAGTTTTCGCGCAGTTTATTCTCCAGATAGTTCCTGTAGGGCGTTTTTATATCGTCCGGCAGGTTAGCGAAGAATGCAAATGCAGGTGTGTAGGTCGGCAATTGCGTTACATATTTGATCTTGATAGGTGTACCCCTCACAACTGGTGGTTTGAATGCGTCAATAGCTTTCAGCATCACTTCGTTGAGTTTAGAGGTCTGGATCTTGCGGCTCCGGTTGTCATATACTTCCAGGGCCACTTCTATGGCTTTGAAAATACGTTGTTTCTCCGGTACGGAAGTGAAAACGATGGGCACATCACTAAAGGGTGCGATGCGTTCTTTCAGTTCCTTTTCGTAATCACGGGCGGAATTCGTGCCTTTATCTGCCACCAGATCCCATTTATTTACCAGGATCACCAGGCCTTTCCCTTTACGGGCGGCGAGACTGAAGATACTGATATCCTGTGCGGTGATGCCTTTTTCAGCATCCAGCAACAGCATACAGATATCTGCTTCATCGAGGGCCCTGATTGCACGGATCACGGAATAGAATTCAAGATCTTCGTGCACTTTATTCTTACGACGGATACCAGCGGTATCTATCAGTATAAATTCTTTCTGGAAGAGGTTATACCTGGTGTGAATGGTATCGCGGGTAGTACCGGCAATATCAGAAACAATGTTCCGTTCCTCTCCTACCAATGCATTCAGCAGGGATGATTTACCAACATTCGGCTGACCGATGATAGCGATCTTAGGAATCCCACTGTCCGGGCCCTGGGCCTGTTCATCGTCTTCCTTGATCAGGTCAGTTACTGCATCCAATAATTCACCGGTGCCGCTTCCGCTCATGGAAGAGAGGAAATGTAAGTGTTCAAAGCCCATACCATAGAACTCTGCTGCTTCCAGCTGGCGTTCATGGTTATCTACTTTATTCACTACCAGGAAAACAGGTTTATTGGAACGGCGCAGCAGATCTGCCACATCAGCATCCAGGTCTGTGATACCAGTGGTAACGTCACACATGAAGATCACCAGGTTGGATTCTTCCATGGCAATCTTTACCTGCTTGCGGATCTCGCGTTCGAATATATCTTCGCTTTTGGCAACAAAACCGCCAGTGTCGATCACGTTGAAGGTTTTGCCATTCCATTCAGCAATTCCGTACTGCCGGTCGCGGGTTACACCACTGGAATCATCTACGATGGCCTTCCGTTGCTCCAGCAAGCGGTTAAACAAAGTTGATTTTCCTACGTTTGGGCGGCCCACAATTGCTACTGTAAAACCAGGCATATTAGATTATTTAAATTGTCCTTAAATCAATCCGTATTCTTTCAGATACAGATCGTTGTCGCGCCATTTGGGACGCACCTTCACATGTAATTCCAGGAACACTTTACGATCCAGGAACTTTTCTATATCTATCCTTGCCTGGGAGCCTATTTCTTTGATAGACTTCCCTTTTTCGCCAAGGATAATACCCTTTTGTGTTTCGCGGGTAACGATGATCTCTGCGGAGATCTTGGTCAGTGTGTTCTTTTCTTCGAACTGTGTAACCAACACCGCCGTATGATACGGTATCTCTTCTTCGAAGAGTAAAAATATCTTTTCACGGATGATCTCTCCCACGAAGAAGCGGGTAGAACGATCTGTGAGTGTGTCTTCCGGGTAAAAAGGTTCGCTTTCAGGGAGGAATTCAATGATCTGTTTTAACAGTACATCGAGTCCTTTTTTCTGTAAAGCGGAAATGGTGATCACTGCTTTGGCTTTGCCCCATGTTTTGCAACGTTCTACCAATGCTTCCAGGGGTTCTTTTTCCAGCACATCCATTTTATTGATCACCAGTACGCAGGTGGCTTTCAGCTTGAGGGAATCAAACATGGCCAGGCATTCTTCCACATTATCTTTTGCTTCCATCATCAGCAGGGCAACATCTGCATCTTCCAGTGCAGAGCGTACGGCGCCCATCATCTTCTCATGCATTTTGTACTTGGGATCAATGATACCGGGGGTATCGGAGAACACGATCTGGTAGCCTGGTTCCGTAACGATGGCCATGATCCTGTGCCTGGTGGTTTGCACCTTCGGGGTAACAATAGCCAGCTTTTCGCCCAACAGTGCGTTGAGCAAGGTACTTTTTCCGGCATTAGGCTTACCGAAGATGTTTACAAATCCAGCACGATGCATACGTTTCTATTTTTACGCGTGAACTGAAGAAAGTCAAAAAATGATGAGAAGCTTTAGCGACCTTTTTCAGGGTACGAGTGCAATTTAGTACAAATAAAAAAAGCCGAATTGCTTCGGCTTTTTAACTTTTTTTTGAAGTTTGGAGACTGTGATCTCTTTTACCTTTTCAGTAAGAATTAAAACTTTTTTCGCCGTTGGCGTTTTAAGCCTTCCTCTTTACTTTTCTGTAGCGAGGAGAGGATTCGAACCTCTGACCTTCGGGTTATGAGCCCGACGAGCTACCTCTGCTCTACCTCGCAATGTGGGTGCAAAGGTAATAGAATTTTAATACTCACCAAATCTTTTTTCATTCCTTTGTGAAAAAAATTCAGTTGTGTCCGCGAAGAGGCTTGCCTGTCGGGCGTTACAAAGGAGAGCTTTTTAGGCACAGCAAAATATGTGTGATAATTATACTATGAAAATCACAGCCGGGATCTGCCTTAAAATGGCAGATCATCCGCCGGAATTGCCACTTCCGGCTCCGGGGTTTTGCCATCATTTGTTCTGTACCCGCTCATCAATAACTTCAGGTCTGTGACCTTTAGTTTCAGGACGGCAGATACCCCTCCGGCATTGTTGTTATAGGTGTCCACAACAGGAACACCCTCCACGAATACATAAGTACCCTGGATCAGGTAAGGCCCCACAGCATTGGGGTACCACATGGCGCAATCTACCCAAACGGTCCGTTCAACTGATGCCCCCTGGACATTCTTGTACCTTTCGTTGTGAGCAACGCTAAAATTCAGGACTTGCTTTCCGTTCACCTCGTTCTGTACAGCGTTTTTGCCAAGGTGACCGATGATTTGAAGTTTGATCATTTGATAAATGATTGTTTCGGTTAACAAAAATTGTTTCTCAAAATGATCTCTGCTGAAAAAAAGTGGGGAGTAATATTCCTGGATTAACAGAATGAAGATAATGGAAAAAGTAATTCTGAAAAAAAATTTGTGCATAATTCCTGCTGTGTATCTACCTTTGCACCAGAAACCGATAAGCCCGGCTTATTCTTTTCACCTCGGGGTGCCTTACTATCAGGCTGAGATCACACCCGTTGAACCTGACCAGGTAATGCTGTTTAGGAAAGGTAAGTGACGTTTCCTTACCTGTTTTACGATAGTTTGACCATTGCAGCACACTGTGCCGCTATGGCTATGCATCATTTTGAAAAATTTTGAATAAACAGGATCTACGATGAAAAAATTCATGTTTTTAGCGTTGCTGTGTGTGTCTGTATTTACGCAGGCTGCCTTTGCACAGACGATTATCACTGGCGTTGTAACAGACAAAACATCCGGCAAACCGCTGGAAGGCGCCACCATCTCCATTTACAACGGCTCCAATACTTATACAAATACAAAAGGACAATACCGCCTCTCTGTTCCGGGACATGGCGCTTATACGCTGCAGGCCAGCTTTCTGGGCTTTACGACTATACAGCAGGTGATCAAAGTACAACAGAAAGAAACCGAATTTAACGTCTCCTTACAGGAAACCGGCCTCTTCGTAAAACCAGTGGAGATCTCCAGTTTACGCGCAGGCAGGAATGCTCCTTTCACCAAATCAGAACTGAGTAAAGAAGATATCGCGAAACAGAACCTGGGCCAGGACCTGCCACTGTTGCTGAATCAACTGCCCTCCGTAGTCACTAATTCTGATGCAGGCGCTGGTGTAGGGTATACCGGGATGCGGGTACGCGGCAGTGACATCACCCGTATAAACGTTACCATCAATGGTATCCCGGTGAACGATGCAGAATCTCAAGGCACCTTTTTCGTAAATATGCCTGACTTTGCTTCTTCTGTGAACAGCATCCAGTTACAACGTGGTGTAGGGACTTCTACTAATGGAGCCGGGGCTTTCGGGGCTTCGCTCAACCTCAGCACCAACCAGTTTTCTGATAAACCATATGCTGAAATTGATAACAGTTACGGCTCCTTCGATACCTGGAAACACACTGTAAAAGCCGGTAGCGGCCTGATCAACGGACATTTCACGGTAGATGCCCGTCTGTCCAAGATCTCTTCCAACGGGTATGTTGACAGAGCCGCATCAGATCTGCGCTCTTTTTATACCTCTGCTGCCTATATCTCTGAAAAAACAGCTATCCGCCTGAACGTGTTCTCCGGCAAGGAAAAAACCTACCAGGCATGGAACGGTGTTTCTAAAGAAACACTGGATACCAACAGAACATACAATACCAGTGGCACAGAAAAACCGGGCACTCCTTATGATAATGAAACGGATAACTATCAGCAGGATCATTACCAGTTGTTCTTCAACCACGCTATTCACAATAACCTGAACTTCAACATAGCCCTGCATTACACCCGTGGCCGCGGTTATTATGAGAATTACCTGGCGGGTGAAAGCTACCTGGATTATGGACTGGAAGAACCTATCATCAATGGCGCACCGGTTGCCACAACAGACCTGATCCGCCAACTCTGGCTGGATAATCATTTCTACGGTGGCATCTTCTCCATCAATCATAACGTTGGCAAATTTTCCTGGAGTGCAGGCGGTGGATGGAACCGTTATGATGGTAAACATTATGGCAAAGTGATCTGGGCTGAGAATGCCATTGAGAAAGACTATCGCTGGTATAACCTGAATTCTTTCAAAACTGATTTCAACATCTACTGGAAAGGCGAATACGCCATCACGGAAAAACTGAAAGCATTTGCTGATGTGCAATACCGTCATGTAACGTATGAACTGAACGGCTTCCGTAAGAACCCGGAGATCCGTCAAAAGAACCTGTATGATTTCTTCAATCCTAAAGGCGGGCTTACTTTCCAGCTGAATGACCAGCAACATCTCTATGCTTCTTATGCCATTGGTAATAAAGAACCTAACCGGGATGACTTTGAAGTAGGTTTACTGCAGGCACCTAAACACGAAACGCTGCGTAACCTGGAAGCGGGGTATGTACTGCGCAGTCAGAAAGGTGGTGTGCAGGCAAACGTGTATTACATGAACTATCGTAATCAGCTGGTCCTCACCGGCCAGATCAATGATGTAGGCGCATACGCCAGAGCCAATATCCCGAAAAGCTACCGCCTTGGGCTTGAGCTGGATGGGCATTACAACTTATGCTCCCAGCTTACCCTGGCAGGAAATATTGCTTTCAGCCGCAACCGCGTATTTGATTACACAGAGTTCCTGGACGATTGGGATAATGGCGGACAAAAACCTGTTACACACAAAGAATCTGATATCTCCTTCTCCCCTGACCTTGTGGCAGGATACACAGTTAGCTTCAAACCTTTTGCAGGCTTAGCGATTGACTGGGTTGGCAAATATGTGAGCCGCCAGTTCCTGGATAATTCTTCTGATGTAAATCGTACACTGGATGCATTCCTCGTGAATGATGTACGTTTCAATTACATTGTTCCGCAAAAGCTCTTTAAAGAATTAGGATTGCAACTGATGTTGAACAATATCTTCAATGAGAAGTATGAGCCGAATGGGTATACTTATGGTTACCTGGAAGGTGGGGAAGTGAAATCTTCCAATACCTATTTTCCAATGGCCGGATTTAACTTTATGGTAGGTGTCAGGATTGGGTTGTAAGCATCTTATAAAAAAAGCCCCGCTATGTTCTAGCGGGGCTTTTTTATTTTACTTATTTTATGATGACCAGCTTCCCTTCTTTTTTAAGTCCACCGGTATGTACTATCACTATATAATAAATGCCGGCACTTAACCCTCTCACATCAATATCCTCTAACAACGTTTGCTCCACTTCCCGGAAGAAAACGATCTTCCCCTGTCCGTTCGCTATGGTAATTTTAAACATAGGCTGAGTGGATGAAACATGTACTACACTACTTGCCGGGTTAGGATATAAAAATAGTGGTGTAGGTTGTGTTATTTCCATTGTAATGGCATTGCTGGTAACAACAGGCATTGACGCACAGGTTGCATTACCCGCAAGTTCACAGGTTACCACGTTCCCATTGAGCAATGTACTACTGCTATAAGTATTCGAACTACCTGTCTGTACATTTTGCCCGTTCACCTTGAAAGTATACACAGGGTTTATTCCTCCATTTGCTGCTGTAGCGGTGAAAACAACCTCCATACCTACCGGCATCTTACTACCGGGGGTTACAGCCAGTGTTACTGCAGGTATTGCAGTATTGACAGTTACCTGGAAAGTAAGCGTAGCAGTTGCAAAACCATCAGATACCTGCACCGTAAATGCATCCGTACCGGCATAATTAGCTGCCGGCGTATAAGTAATACCGGTTGGTGTTACGTTAGCACCATTGCTATTTGCTGTAAAAGGCAACCCGCTGATCGTACCATGTGCTGCTGCATTTATAACAGTCCATGTGAGTGTTTGTCCGTTATCATTATCCCTGGTTTGCAACAGGTCCTGAATAGCAACATTGGTATTACTGCAGAGTGTTATTGCCTGTGTGCCGGAAACCGTAAAGACCGGCGATGTATTCACCGTGTATACCTCTCCTGCTGAATATGCTGCTGCAGCATTGCCTGCCAGATCTGTTATTCCTGTACCCGTCATATCCAGGCGTATCGTTCCACTCGTTACAACATTATTTACCGTTACATCTATTACAGTACCTTGATTGGCCGATACAATAGCGATCGTACCATTTGCAGTTCCTGTTTTCCCTAATACAAATGCACCTGTACTTATTCCTTTTACAATTTCACTGAAAGTAACGCGATACACAACACTGCCTGCACCGGCAATAGGTGTTAAAGGAGATAACCTGTTAATACTGAGCACTACAGGCGCCGTTCTGTCAAACGTTACACTGGTAGCAGCAGATGTTACTGATACTCCTGCATTCCCTGCCAGATCCTGAAATGCAATGCTGAATGCCACATTACCTTCTGCATCACCACCCGCCATCGTATAAACAGCAGACCAGTTATTAGCACCGGTATTTGTGGCGGTTACTGTATGACCTGCAATGGATACTACAGGTGTCGCAATCATTTCGCTGGAAGTAAAATTCAATGTAACAACATCCCCTGTTTTTGCCAGGGAGTTATTGGCAGAGATCGTTACCGGGTTTAATACAGGAGTGGTTTTATCAAACGTTACAGTACTTGCAGCAGATGTTACTGATACTCCTGCATTCCCTGCCAGATCCTGAAATGCAATACTGAATGCCACGATACCTTCTGCATCACTACCTGCCATTGTATAAACCGCAGACCAGTTATTAGCACCGGTATTTGTGGCGGTTACTATATGACCTGCAATAGATACTACAGGCGTAGCAATCATTTCGCTGGAAGTAAAATTCAATGTAACAACATCTCCTGTTTTGGCCAGGGAGTTATTGGAAGAGATCGTTACCGGGTTTAAAATCGGTGCCGTTCTATCAAATGTTACACTACTTGCAGCAGATGTTACTGGCACACCTGCATTCCCTGCTACATCCTGAAACGCAATACTGAATGCCACGATACCTTCTGCATCACTACCTGCCATCGTATAAACGGCAGACCAGTTATTACCCCCAGTATTTGTGGCGGTTATTATATGACCTGCCATGGATACTACAGGTGCCACAATTATTTCGCTGGAAGTGAAATTCAATGTAACAACATCTCCCGTTTTTGCCAGTGAATTATTGGAAGAGATGGTTACCGGGTTTAATACAGGAACAGTACGGTCAAAAGTAATTGCAGAAGGAGAAGTAACCGCAGCCGCTGCATTTCCTGCAAGATCGCTGCAGGCAATATCAAATGCAATAAGCCCTTCTGCATCGCTGTTCGTCATTGTATAATTTGCGGTGTAGTTATTGCCGCCGGTATTGGTAACCGGTATTACCTGGCCTGCGATAGTTACCACAGGTGTAAAAACTGTTTCACTGGTGGTAAACTGCAAAGTAATAATGTTCCCCACCTTTGCTTGTGCAGGAATAGTGTTATCAGAAACAATGGTTACAGGACTCAATACGGGTAAGGTCCTGTCAAATCTCACCGCACTGGAATTTGTGGTAGCTGTTACTGCTACACCTGCATTCGCTGCCTGATCACTGAAGGCAATGCTGAACGCCAGCATACCCTCCACATCAGTATTCACCATGGTATAAACCGCAGACCAGTTATTGCCCCCTACGTTACTGGCTGTTACCGTGTGGCCAGCAATAGATACTGCAGGTGGAAGGATCATTTCGTTCGAAGTAAAGTTCAGCGTAATAACATCTCCTGTTTGGGCCAGAGAAGTATTATCATTATCGGAGGTTATACTTACCGCTGATAATACAGGTACATTCGTATCAATAACAATATCTTTCTGTATTCCCAAAGATGCCGCAACTGGTAATACAAGCGATGCATCCGTTCCATAAATATCTTTTATCGTTCCTCCGGCCAGTGACAAAACATCCAGATCAGCCACATCCTCACCAGCGCCAACAGTATAATTAAATATAAGTACAGCAGTGCCTGAACCAGCTGCATAAGAGGCCGTGCTGCCTGAGTTAAGTGATACAACAGGTGTACCTGTTACCACTACATCAGAAGTAAAAGTAACCGTAACAGGAATAACCGTTCCTGCTTTATAATGCCCATCAGCGATATTTGCACTTACTGAACTGATCACCGGTGCGGTGACGAATGAAAGGATGTTGCCATTATTCGTACCTGCATTATTGGTAGCCGCAACCCTGTAATAATATTGTGTAGAAGGTATTAATCCTGTAATGTTAGTACGTACCGTAGTTGCAGATGCACTTCCCAGGATACTGGTGGCTATAGGTGTCGTCGTACTAATTGTTCCCAGTGCCGGTGTTAATGTGGGATCAGCAGAATATGTAAAAGTGATGTTGCTGATATTACCCTGAAGTGGCTCAACAGTAGCTTTCAACCCTGCACTGGTGGTCAGGATATTTTCTGCAGGCAAGGTAACAGTTGCAGGAGCATCTGCTCCAAGATACTGTACAGGATTCAAGGTAGCAGTGTTGACATTATATGTTTCTGAACCTGCTGCCCCATTGTATTCCATCACCATCACATTGAATTTCTGCCCTGATGCAACGGTTATCCGGTTCATATTTACAGCAGCGGAAAGACCCTGGCCAGAACCCATACCATTATAAACACAATACCAGCCGGAAGTGCCTACCCTCCCTCCTGTCGTTACAGAGACAGAATCCGTGAACGCGGTATAGGTAGTATTATTAACCACCGGCGGTATTGCCGGCCCGGTTGTTACAGTTTCATTTCTTACAAACACGGCACAGCGATTCCCGTTTCCACGCACCCAGCTAATAAGTACACGCCTGCGGTCTGTATAATTCGGCGTTATGGTAACGTCGGAAGCTTGTACCGTAGGAACAGCAATAGTGGTAAGATTAGCTATATTAGTAGTAGCTGAGGTGCCATATGTTTCCCAACCTGTGGCGCCATTGTAACTAACTGCCATTACCCGGTAGCTGGTACCCGGATTAAGACCTGTTACGTCTACAGAAGGCACTCTCCCCTTATATACACAATACCAGCCGGAAGAGCCGATCTGTGATCCATTTCCAAAAACCGTGTTAGCCGTATAAGTGGTGAGATCTGCCGGACTTGCCGTACCTGTGTTCCCTTCTTTCATAAATACAGCCACGGCATCTCCCGTGCCAGCAACATCCGTCCAGTTGATCTTAGCGGTAATACCTGTAACGGAAGCAACAGTAGTAGTGACTGCAGCGGTTGGTGCAAAGTTCGAAGGAGCCTCAAAATCAAGATCATCTATCATCACCGGGTATTGGCCATTTGGTACATGAATACGTATTTCATCCAGGAATTCCCAGTCTGAACCGAATGAAAGATAGGTGCCGGAAAATGCATCAGGTGGATTATAAGAGATATCCGTGGGACTTGTTGAAGAAAAATTAGGGTCCCCTAAATAGAGCACCGTATTAGCCACCATTCTACCACCCCGGTATCCTTGTATGGCCACCTGAGTGGTATTTCCTTTTCCAATACAGAGGTACATAGTTCTTAACCAAAAATTCCCTACCGGAGCAGTAAGCGCCCCCAATGGCGCAAAAGTGATCCTGTATTCAGCAGCCCCCGTCCCAGTGCTGCCAGGAATTGATCCACCTGGTCCTGCATTAAAAAAAAAGGCATTTCCATTACGGAACCTGGCAGGATCGCCAAGATTACCAAGGTACATACCGAGGCCCGCAAAATCGACCGGACTGATATACTGAAAGGTCAAAGGCAATGTTGGATCATCATTAAAAGTAACTGATCGCGGGGCGATTGTAAGGATTGGTGAAAAGCTTTCAAAGTCCTGATCCGCAGGAACTTTTTGCGCCCGTAAGCCCGTATTAAAAAGGAAAATGGAAATAAAGGAAATTGCTATTCCCTTGAGGTATAGGTGTTTGTAGAGTTGAGGCATGTTGGTCTTTATAGGTATAAGGTAGTCGAAATTACAAATCAGGCATTAAGATAATATAAATATGGCTAAAAAGCCCCCATTAGCCACGGATCTCCCATGTTCGTTGTATTTATTTTAGGAGCAATACCGGCTTTCCCGCTCGTCATTTCATATTCGTAGAATCCCTTTGCATTACTGGTAGATAAACCAAAGTACAGATTGTTACCATCCCGGAAAATGTTACCCGCATAACCAGTGGAAGCTGGGAGATCGATCTTCGTCACCTTTTTATCGATCAGGTTTATTGAAAAAGCGCCAAACTGTTGACTTCCTGTCAAAGCACCCATACTGAATAATATATTGCTTCCTGCATAATATGAACACGATAAATGATCAATTGTACCAGGCGCTCCTATGCCAAAGAAATAATCAACATCGAAAGAAGACTGGCCGTTCTTTATGCGCAGGAAACCATTCTGTTCTGGTTTGTCAGCTCCGCAGTATAAATAAAAATCGCCATTCTCCGTAAAGAAAACCGCAGATGTTGTATTGTCCGTATAAGCTCCACGGTCATCTGTTACACTCGTCACCGCATTACCATTTTTTGTATCAATGATCAGCACCTGCGCTGGACTGGGAACTGTTTTACCACTATAACGCTGATTACATACAACAAATAATTTCCCATTGGAGAATGCCATCAAAGTAGCGTCCGGATCAGCATCACTTATCCCAAAGGAGGAAATATCTACAGTTCCCTGACCGGCCATTGTACTGGGGTCCCAGGCCATGATCTTCGCGCTTCCTTTCAGAGAAGAATATCCCAAACGATCACTTACAATGATCATATCTGATGCACCAGTAGCTGGCACCAGGCGAAGCACCCCTCTTTCTGTTATATCCCCGTTAGGAAAACGATGATACTTTTTAATCGAATCATTATCCGGTTCCAGGATGAACAGGTCCTCTCCTATGGATCTAACGATGGGAGATAAGGCGAGTTCCGGATTCCTCGAAGTAGGAAAATGATTCAGGGTGTTCAGCGTACTAAAATGCGACTTTGCAGCACCATTTGTTACAATAAAGAATTTATCCTCTTTATTAACGTCTTTATTCTTTATACAGCTGGTAATCAGTATTAAAAGGAACAGGGACTTTTTCATGTAGTTCAAAGATAGCAAGTTTCGGGTTTTAACCTACTATCGGATAAACAACCTTTGCTGTATGAAACTACAGAACAAAACAGCCCTGATCACTGGTGGCACCAGTGGCATTGGTTTAGCAACAGCACAGGATTTTATTAAAGAAGGCGCAAAAGTGATCATTACTGGTCGTGATGAAACAACATTGAATGAGGCCGTTCAGCAACTTGGCGAGAACGCATCCGGGATAGTTTGTGATGCAGGAAATATGCAGGATATCCTGGCACTACCTGGAAAAATAACATCGCTTGATATTCTTTTCTGCAATGCCGGATATGGTAAATTTGCTCCTATTGAAGCCGTTACAACACAACAGTTTGATGAGCTTTTTGATGTACTCGTGAAAGGTGTTTTCTTCACAACACAAGCTTTACTTCCATTGATGAAAGAAGGTGGCGCTATCATCTTTAATACTTCTGTTGTTACGTTATACGGCTCTCCCTATGCTTCCATTTATTCAGCGGCCAAATCAGCAGTAGCATCTTTCATCAAAACATTCGCTACAGAATGTACAACAAGAGGGATACGCGTGAATGGTGTAAGCCCTGGTTACACAGAATCAAAGGGTTTTGAAAAAACCGGCTTGTCTGCGGAGCAGATTGAAGGCGTTAAACAATCCGTTATTCCCACATTACCATTTAAGCGATTTGGTAAAGCCATGGAAATTGCCAAAGCTGTTAGTTTCCTGGCTTCTGATGATGCATCTTATCTGCACGCAACAGAATTGGTTGTAGATGGCGGATATTCCACCATAAAATAACAGTGCCTCCGGGAAACCGGAGGTCCTGCATTTCTACTGGAACAGGCCATCAAATTTCGCCGTACCCGCTATATATACGAATAAAAAAACCGGCTACCCTGAAAGTCTCCTTTCAAAGCAGCCGGCCTCTCATTAATATAATCTAGTATCCGGGGTTCTGCTTTATATTAGCATTCCCCTGTATTTCCTGAATAGGGATCGGCCACACATAATCACGATCCGGGTTAAATTTCCGGGTTTCCACCACCACAGCTTGTCCGGTTGCAGGATTGGTAGCTCCCATCACTGTTACGCCCATCACTTTATCCGCTATCTTCCATCTTCTGATATCAAACCAGCGGCTGCCTTCAAAAGCCAGTTCTATTCTCCTTTCACGACGATATAGTTCACGCATTTTTGCTTCGCTGTTGTAAACTGCTGCATCCACATTCGGCATGTTGGAGCGGTTACGGATCTCGTTAAGATAATTGATCACATCCGGATCATTCCACTGACCACCTTCCACCAATGCTTCTACCCTCATCAGCATGATATCCGCAAGGCGGAAGATCATAAAGTCCAATGTTCCGGTAGAAGGCCTTGTTCTGTCCATAGACACATCGCAGTATTTCCTTACAAAATATCCGGTACGTGATGAGTTAATAGCACCGATCGCACATGGATTAGGAGCAGGTGCAAAAGGATTCACTGCTGTATAAAAAACCGCGCCGGGATAAACGATCGTAGCGGCCAAACGGGGGTCCCGGTTATTTTTAAAATTGGGATCTTTCCTGTAGGCTGCTATACTGTCTGCACCCAGTTCGAAGATCGTTTTACCTTGTCTCGTTTCATATTCGTCCACAAAACTTTGTGTGGGATTCACGTTAGCTGTGCCGGCAGCATTAGGTGGTGCAAGCCGTAAATATACACCTTGCTGC
Source organism: Chitinophaga sp. SYP-B3965 (assembly GCF_009647655.1). GTDB lineage: Bacteria > Bacteroidota > Bacteroidia > Chitinophagales > Chitinophagaceae > Chitinophaga. The sequence continues at coordinate 160,582 of NZ_WJFD01000003.1, forward strand.
AACTGGTTGGAAAGGATCCTTTCTTTATTGAATTCTCCTTTATACAGGAAGAGGTTCAGGTAATTATCTGTGGCGGCGGGTTTGTACAATTCGTACATCTTTCCACCGGCAGGATCAGTAAGGTCTACCACTTCTTTTGCTGTAGTAGCAGCTTCAGGATATTTAAGCGCATTCAGCAGGGCAAATGTTTTGATAGACAGCGCCGCACCTTTTGTAACTCTGTAAGGAAGATCACCGCTATAGCTATATGGAAGGCCTGCAGCACATTCTGTCAATTCGGAAGTAACAAAGTTGAGGATCTCTTCTTTGGTACTCTTCTTCAGATAAGAGTCATTGGGACCTACATCTTCTTTTACGATAGGAATTTCTCCATAGTACATGAACAGTTCCAGGTGGAAAAGCGCCCTGTATGTTCTTACTTCCAGCATATACTGCGCAAGTTTGTCAGGATCAACATATGCTTTGCCTGCATATTTGAGGAACCTGTTGCAGGTGCGTATTTTCAGGTAGGCATCACGCCAGAAAGGGAAGATCAGCATGTAAGCAGAAGATGGCGGATTGGAGTTACCATTGCCCAGTGCAAACTGGTTGATCTCCGGAAGAAAGTTGGCCGTCCATACCGCATCATCCGTTAACGCGCTGAGAGATATCCGGCTATTAGGGCCGTATTGAAAACCACCTGTAGGAAGTTGGGACGCAAGGAACTGCATCACAGCAATGAGTTGTTGATCTGTTTCCCAGAATTTTTCGTCTACCGTATCGATCGGGTTATCCCTGGTAAGAAAATCCTTATCGCAGGAAGTAACACTGATCAGCAGCAATAGGCACAGTAATATTTTTTTCATAAAATTACTTTATAATTTAATGTTCACACCCAGTGTATAGAACCGCATGAGCGGATATGTATTATCAGTTCCTTTTGTTTCCGGATCAAGATATTTCATGCCGGTAAATGTAAAAGGGTTCTGGGTGTTGAAATAAACGCGGGCATTGGTGATGCCTGCTCTTGTAAACAGTGGTGATTTGATCGTATAGCCGATCTGTATAAAACGGATCCTTACAAAGGCGCCATTTGTACGCCAGTAATCAGAGAAGCGCGCATTATCTGTAGGGCTTGGTGTTATACGGGGATAAGCTGCATCTGTGTTAGTGGGCGTCCAGGTATCCTGTTGCCATACCATGGGCGTTCCGCCACCACCACTGAGGTTTAATGGTGTAATGTACCTTCCGCTGTAAAACACATCTGATGCGGTAAATCCATTCAGTAATGTTTCAACATCAAAGTTTTTAAATCCAAGGCGTACGTTCAGGAAGTAATTGGCTTGTGGATTGGTATTACCGATCGTTGTTTGATCTGCTTCTGTAATGGTGCCATCATTATTCAGGTCCATGTAGCGGATATCACCTGCTACCTGTGTTGGTCCGGAAGGCGTTTTGGATCCTATCATAGGTACACCGGCATCCACATCCTTTTGTTGTAACAGTCCCATCGCACGATATCCGTAAGCAGTTCCTATCGGTTGGCCTTCCTGCTGGATAGTATTCCCGGAGAAATAAGGACCGTCTTTAAGGCTCAGGATGGAATTTTTATAATAAGAGTAACCCGCATTAAAGTTGAGGGAAACTGCTTTGATACTAGTACCATAATTCACGGCAAACTCCCATCCTTTGTTTCGCACACTACCTGCATTGATAGGCTGAGGGCCGATGCCGGAAGAATAAGAGAGCGGGGCGCTCAGCAGGATATTTTCTGTGAGTTTGTTGTACCAGTCGAAAGTAAAGTTCAGTTTATCTTTGAACAATCCAATATCTACACCGGCGTCCAGCATTTTTACGCTTTCCCATGTGAGGTCAGGGTTACCGATCGTAGCTTCCGTACCATTCGTATTGGTAGTGCTCTGGTATTTGTACAATCCGATGCCCTGGTTATTACCAAGCAGGCCGTAAGATGTACGCAGTTTGAGGTTGCTGATGAATTTCACGCTCTGCATAAAAGGTTCTTTATGCATGTTCCAGCCTGCTGCTACAGAGGGGAAATATCCCCACTTGTTACCCTTCCCGAACTTAGATGAACCATCTGTGCGTAAGGTGCTTTCAAAAAGATATTTATCAGCAAAGATATAATTGACCTTCACAAAATAGGAGGCCAGTGTAGCTTCAGCGAACTGGTTGGACTGATCAGGATTATCTGTTTCACGCGTAACACCGCCCAATGCATAGATCGTGTGTTTATTATACGTTTTGGTATAATCCACCGTAGCGGCCATGTATTGATAATTCCGTTTGTAAATGGCGGAAGTATGCGCAGCACCGTATTGGAAAAGCAAGGCGTTGGTATAATAATCAAGGAAGTTATAAGCATCACGGGAAGTGATATTACCCGTACTTAATAAACGGAACAGGTATTGTCCTTTTAATTTCAGGCCGGGAAGGATCTCCCATTGCGGTTGAAAATTGATGGAGATATTATCTTCACGGGATTTGGTAAAACCACCTTTCTCCAGTTCTGCTATGGGGTTCAGCATCTCTCCGTAGTTGCCATAAGCCTGGTAACCGTCTGACGCACGTAAGGGATATTTGGCTACAACATTAGGTGGGATCCTGAATGTTTCATACAATATATATCCTGCACCATCCCCGTCCTGGAAGTTGGTATAGCGATTAATAGGACGGCTTGTTTCTCTTCTTGAAAGGGATAAGTCGAGATACATAGATAAATTTTCACGCAGTGTAACACTTGTATTCGCTCTCAGGGAATATCTTTCGGCAGACGTTTGATTGATAATACCATCCTGCTGCAGGTAAGTACCATTCACCGCAAAGCGGGCCTGGCTGTTACCACCCGTTACACCAACGGAATGTTGCTGGGAGAACGCCTGGTCTTTCAGTACCAGGTTTTTCCAGTCTGTATTAGGATAAAGCAATGGATCAACACCATCACGTGTTTTCTGTATAACATCAGCAGCATAAATCGGATTGCCACCGATATTAGTCTGCGCGGCATTCACCATTTCCATATAGGTAGGCGCATCTACAAATTCAGGCAGGTAGGCGGCTTTCTGAAAACCGGCAAATCCATCGTACACAATATGCACCTGACCAGCCTGGCCACGTTTGGTAGTAACGATGATCACACCATTAGCAGCTCTTGATCCATATATAGATGCAGCTGCTGCATCCTTCAATACCGTTACACTTTCCACCGTTACAGGGTCCACATCGTTGATATTGGTGGGAACACCATCTACCAATACAAGCGGAGCCGTTGTGCCGAGTGTAGAGATACCGCGTATTTTAATAGCTGCAGCATCACCACCAGGAAGGCCGGAACTTTGTGTTACCGTAAGGCCCGTAATACCTCCCTGCAAAGCCTGAGATAATTGTGTGATAGGTTTACCTTCTATATTCGACTTCACATTCAGAGAGCTGATGGAATTGGCCAGGTGTTTCATCTTCTGTTCAGAGTAACCTGTTACCACTACCTGATCCAGCGTGGAAACATTTTCCGGCAATGCAATTGTAAGGTTGTCCCTGTTATTGATAACCGGATACTCAAAAGACTTATAACCGGTATGAGAAAAGATGAGCACTTCTCCCGCACGCACTTTCAGTTCAAAATTACCTTTGTCATCTGTAGTGGTGGCACGGTTCTCTCCCTTTACGATCACCGTAGCGCCAGGTATAGGTATGGGAGGTTCTCCCGTATCAAACACCCGTCCGTTTATCTTGAAAAGACTGTCCGCAGATGATGATGTGGCCCGGCTTTCGTCCTCACGGATGATGATCTTGTTTTCGAGTGCAGTATACTTTAAGGGAAATGGACGAAGTAATTCATCCAGCACACTTTTGAGCGGTTTGTTACTGGCAGACAGGCTAACTCTATTCCTGTTCTGCAACACATTCCCACCATAGGTAAATGAAACCTTTCCCTGTGTGGCAATCTTGTCCAATGCATTTTTCAGTGTTTCCTGTTGCAGGTCAATAGTCACAGGGTTATTCAATACGCCTTGTGCAAATGTGGTGCGAAAAGGAAAAAATGATACAATGATTATTAGCGCAGTTTTCATTCGTGAAAGCAAAAAACCTGCGATAGGTATATTTTTTTTCATACCTTTATTTCGTTACGTAATTAGTAATTACCGCTTGTATATACAGTACAGCAGTTATTCTTTTAATGTCAATGCATAATGATCCCGGTCACGCCGGGATTTTTATCTGGCGCTAGTTTACCATGCTGGAATAATTTTAGTGAAAGATCCTATTTATGTATTTCCCATCCCGTGGAGGTTTGTTTTAACCGTGCATTATACGTTAAGCTGATCTGTTGTAATACCACGTCCAGTTTATCTTTCTTCTGATCAAAGTCCCCGTAGTAAGTGATCCCCTGTAGCTGTTTATCAAGCCTGATAGTAGTGTTGTAGGTCCTTTCGATATCGCTGATCACATTCTTTAAAACCTCTCCTTCATATTTGAACACCCCTTCTTTACGTGCCAGTGCTGCAGTTGCATCGGGATAATCTTCTTTCTTCAGCTTTCCGCTTGCTGTATTAAAAACGGCCCGCTGATAAGGAGACAGCAGCACTTTGTTAGTATTTGCATCCACGCTTACTTTACCGGTCAGCAATACTATTTCTATATCCGCACGATCGTTATAAGCCTGCACATTAAAGGTGGTGCCAAGTACAGTGGTATTGGTTTTACCGGTATGTACAATGAAAGGATGTTCGTCATCTTTGGCTACATCAAAAAAGGCCTCTCCCTGGAGCGTTATTTCCCTTGAATTCTCCCGATAGCTCAGGCTACTGGCGGGTGCAAGCCATATACTTGTACCATCTGCTAATTGGAATTGTCTCCTTTCCCCTTTCAGGGTGGTCACATGTATCTCCCGGTTCAATATCCCCGTCATATAATCACGGCCAAAATAAAGCGTAGTAACTAATAGCGCCAATGAAGCAGCGATGGATAAGCTGACAATAGTACGTCTGCGTAAATGAACAACCCGTTTTTCTTTGAGGAAGGTTTTACCTGCCACCTGCTGGTATACCTGTTTCAGCGCTTCTTTCATATCTTCCTGCTCAGCCTCAGTGGTGTCAGATGCCAGTAATTCATTGCGCACTAATCTCCTGAGGTCGCTTTCGCCCTCTTTGGAATCAAAATACTGCAATAAAAAGGTGACCTCCTCCGGAGAGCATTCATTATTCAGATAACGTTTAAACAATTCTTCCATTAATAGCTAATACGGGGTTGTTGACTTTTCTCCCTGCTCCCTGAAAAAAAATTATTTAAGGAGAAGGCGGATGATACAAAAGGAGAGTAAAGTAGCAATATGGTCAGAGAGAAGTATATGTTGGCGGATAGCGCGGGTGGCTTTCAGGAGATGGTCACTGATGGTAGATACAGAGATCCCCATCAGCAGGCTCACTTCCTTATAACTTTTCCCCTCAAACTTACACAGTTCAAATACACGTTTGCGCTGGGGTGGTAAAAGGTTGATGGCCCTGTTCAGGATAACGTTCTTCTCCCGTTCATAGATACCTTCTTCCACATGCAGGTAAGGTTCTGAGGTAAGGTACATCAGCTGTTTACCCAGCTTTTTGTCCTGTGCGGCTTTCCGGAAGAAATCCACTACACAGTTCTCTGCAATGCGAAAAAGGTAAGAGCGGAAAGATCTGTCAGGGTCCAGCGTATAGCGCTTTTCCCATAACCGGATAAATACTTCCTGTAATATTTCCCGGGCAGCTTCGTCCTTCTTTGTCAGTTTCAGGAGAAAACCGAACATCCTGGGACTGTACAGATCGTATAACTGTGCAAAAGAATGTTCATCCCCAGCCTGAAGCTGAAGGAGTAATTCTCTTTCACTGATGATAGGTCTGCTTTTCATGCAAGAACAAAGAAAACTAAATAATCTTAAATCCTGTATTAAGTATAAATTAAGATAAAAAAATCCCCTGTCCGGGAAATAAGTAAGATTGGTTAAAATACTATCATTTTACAAGCGGCAAATTTTTGGCTATCTTACAAGCCAAACCAAAAGCTGATAATTATTGTCAGAAATCCAACCAAATCACGAACGCGAACTGCTGTTGCTAGTATCCCGGGGTGATGAACAGGCCTTTGAGAGATTGATCTATCTATACTCGGAGCGCGTATTCTTCCACGCACTTACTTTCGTCAAATCATGGCACCAGGCGGAAGAGCTCGTACAGGATATCTTTATGCGCATCTGGCAGAAACGCGACAAGCTGCAGCAGGTAGAGAACTGGGATAAATACCTTTTCACCGTCAGCAAAAATTTCCTGATCAATGCCATACGGCGCGCGGGGGAAAAGCTTGAGTTGGGCGAAGCGGATGATATACCCGATCTGCTCACACCCGATCAGCAGCATGAAAACAAGGAATTGCGCATCCTGCTGGATAAGGCCATTCAGCAACTACCAGAACAGAAACGCGCAGTTTTTACCATGATCCACCTGGAAGGTCAGAACCAGGAAAAGGTGGCCCAGGCATTAGGTATTGCCACCCGCACCGTGCGCTGGAACCTGGTTTCCGCCATAAACGAGATCAGGGATTTTCTGCATCGCCACGCGGTTGAGCCGCTTGCTGTTCTTTTGCTGCTTTGTTCCCTCTAAAAAAACTTAACTGTTTGTTGCCGCTTTTCTCCGTTAAGGGTGTCTATAGGTGTATGCATGAGAAGCAATCTATAGCCGAACTGATAGAGAAACATAACCGGGGAGTATTGTCTGCCACCGAAAAGGAGGCCTTTTTTCAATTATTTGAAAGGGATGATCTTGATCCGGAGGTAGAGAGTTATTTATGGCAAAACTACCAGCAGCAGGCGGAAACCACTGTCTGGCCGGAAGAGTTCCGTGAGCTGTTCGCAGCACGGATGGCCAAACGTATTATCCGGTCTTCACAGCCTATCCGCAGTTTGCCATCCCGCAAAACCCACTGGTGGCGGTATGCAGCAGCAGTGCTCCTTATTTTCGCCGGATCAGTGGCTTTTCTCCTCACCACAAAACAGCCCTCCCCAACAGATATAACAGTCCGGTCCGTGGTTTTACCTGGAACAAATGGCGCTGTGCTTACACTGGCCGATGGTACACAAGTGGTGCTGGACAGCCTGGGTAATGGTGTGGTGGCTTCCCAACAGGGAGCGAAAGTAGTACTGAAGAACGGTTTGCTGGAATACCAAAATACCGGCAATCCCACAGAGGCCAGTTATAATACACTGAACATTCCCCGTGGACGGCAGTTTCGGTTGACATTACCGGATGGCTCCAGGGTATGGCTCAACGCTGCCAGCTCCATAAAATATCCAACGGCCTTTGCCGGAAAGGAAAGAATGGTGGAAGTGAACGGCGAAGCATTTTTTGAAGTAGAAAAAGATGCTGCCAAACCCTTCATCGTCAAAGTAAATAACAGCACTGCTATTGAGGTATTGGGTACCAGCTTCAATGTAAATACTTACGAGCAGGAGGATATGATCAAAACAACATTGGTGGAAGGTGCCATCAGCATGAAAACGGATAGCGACCGCCAGATCCTCAAACCCGGCCAGCAGGCACAACTACAGGCCGGCAGATCCATGAAGATCGTAAGCAACATCAACATCAGCCAGGTAACAGCCTGGAAGAACGGATATTTTGATTTTAATGATGCAGACCTGCCCGTAATGATGCGCCAGCTGGAAAGATGGTACGACATACAGGTGGTATATGAAGGAAAAGTACCGGATGTTACTTTCAAAGGAAAGATGGACAGGAACGTACAGTTGGCTGATATGGTAGGCTTCCTGAAAAGCTTCGGAATAAAGGCCAGCATGCAGGAACGCAGATTAATCATTTCCGGCTCATGAGATAAACAATTCAACCATAGAACACCCCATACCTTCTGAATAAAAAAGCCGCCACGAGTTGCAGTCGCAGCGGCCATATAGTTCAGATGTTTTCGAATGAATATTACTAGTACACTTTCTTCAACAACCAAACCAAATGCAATTTATGCAAAAAAACGCTTGTGGTTACAGGTGGGCCAGGGGTAGGCGCCGTAATCTGACCAAAATCTTTGTAGTGATGAAGCTCACCTTGATTTTACTCACCACTTTTTTACTAAACGTCAGTGCTAAAAGCACCGCTCAAACAGTCACTTTTTCCGGAAAGAACGTTCCGCTGGAAAAGATCTTCGCAGACGTGGAAAAGCAAACTGGCTATTTTATCCTGTACACCGGTAAAACATTACAAAGCACCAGGCCAGTGACCATATCAGCAAAAGATATGGCGCTGAGAGATTTCCTGGACATTATCTTTCACGGCCAGCCATTGAAATACACCATGGCCAGTAAAACCATCACGGTTTCCAACCCTGAACAGCCAACTGTTCTGCCTTTTATCCCACAACCGGAAATCGTAGATGAAACCATCAGTATTCTTGTGAGGGACTCCCTGGGTAAACCGCTTTCCGGTGCTTCCATCAGTGTTATCAACAGAAGCACAGCCGGGATCACAGACGCCAAAGGCATGTTGCGTTTAAGCCTTGCTGAAGGAGATGTGTTAGTGATATCCTACGTAGGGTATGAAGCGAAAAAAGTGGTTATTGGATCAATTGTATTATCTGCCAAAAGCCTCACCGTTTCATTAACGCCGTCCGTTACCACCTTAGCTAATGTAGAAGTAACGATCAATACCGGTTATCAGCGTATCCGTCCGGAACAAAGCACCGGCGCTATTTCGCAGATCACCACAAAAGAATACGAATCAAGGGTGAGCACTAATTTCCTGGACGGTCTCGTGAACAGGATGCCCGGTCTCATGATCAATAATGATGTGAACTTCGTCAGCACTCCACCAAACAGCACTACATCAAGTGGCAGGGCGTTGTTCAACATCCGTGGTATCAGCACCATGTCTGCCAACCAGAGCCCACTGATCGTGGTAGATGGTTATCCTACAGAGCTCACACTGAACATGATAGATCCCAATGAGATCAAGTCTGTAACCATCCTCAAAGATGCTGCGGCGGCCACTATTTATGGTGTGCGTGCATCTAACGGTGTGATCGTGATCGAAAGGAAACAGGCAGCGGTGGGCAGGCCTAAATTTGCTTTCAGGGCTACCACCGGCATAACGCCTAAAGAAAATTATGCACGATACAGATGGGACGATAATGCCTCTTCTACCCTCACCAATTACTTTAAAGATCTGAACCTGAGCAGTGTGAATGCAAGTAGCTGGGCACAGGCTTCAACGGCTACCGGAGCGGTTGGCCGCAACAGGGTATGGTATATCATGGCGCAGGAAATGGCAAAAATGATCACACCGGACCAGGCTGCCAAAGCTTACGATGAGCTGAGGTCTTACGATAATATGGATGAATACAGCAAACTCTTCGAACGCTCCACTATCAGGCAAACCTATAACATGAATGTTTCCGGTGGCAGTCCTAATGCACAGTACTACATTACTGCCAACCATTCCCGCAACCGCCAGAGCCTGATCAACAATGATGATAACAGAACATTACTGAGCGCACGCAGTACGCTGAAGCTTTCCAAACGGCTCTCTCTGGAGCTGACCACAGATTACCTGGAAGAGGTAAATAACAGCTCCCCCTCCGTGAGCCTCACCTCATTCGCTCCCTACGAACGTTTCCGCGATGTGAACGGAAAACCGAACTTTATGTGGAGTGGCGGTATATCTCCTTATTACAATAATGTGCTCGTTTCACAGGGCCTTTATGACCAGCTCTATTATCCACTCACGGATATAAACGAGATCAACGCCAAAACGAAGACCACCAACAACAAGATCACCGCCAACTTTACCTATAATATCGCAAACGGACTGGACCTTAACTTCGGTGGTATCTATGAAACTTCCCGTACAGACTGGCGCTCACTGGCTTCAGAAAATTCTTCCACAGCCAGGAAGAATGTGAATGCTTATGTAACGGTAAACCCTGATGGTACACTCAAATTTAACGTACCCAAAGGCGGATATCTTCAACAGGAAGCTGCCAATACATCCAGCTATACCGGCCGTGCACAACTGAATTATAACAAACGTTTCGCAAGTGATCACTCCGTGAATGCCATTCTGGGCGCAGAGGTGAGGAACCTGATAGACAAAAGCAATATGACCACCTATTTCGGTTATAACGATGAAACGTTACTGCAGTCTCCGGTGGACATGGCCTCTATCAACACCTCAGCCATTAAGAACCCGTTTAATTTGTCAAGCCCTTTTGCGCGTGCGTTCGATGGTATGTTCAACCAGCAGTACACAGAAGACAGGTTTTTATCCGGTTATGCTAACATAGTATATTCTTATAAAAGCATTTATTCTGTTACCGGTAGTGTACGTATAGATCAGTCCAACCTTTTTGGTACCAATCCCAAATACAAATACAAGCCACTCTGGTCGTTAGGTGCAGCATGGAATCTTCATAGAGAGGAATTTATGCAGAACGTTGATTGGATAAGGATATTGAAACTGCGTGCTGCATATGGCTTTAACGGTAACGTAGCCAAAATGTCGCTGCCGCAGGTGATAGCCCAGGCACTGGTCAATGCAAACATTTCACCTGCTACCACATCGCTCTCGTTACTTTCTTATGCAAACAGCAGCCTGCGCTGGGAGCAAACCAATAACCTGAACATCGGTCTGGACTATCAGATCTTCAGAGGGATTTCCGGTACGGTGGACTACTATCAGAAGAAAAGCACAGACCTCCTGGGTAATGCGTACATCGATCCAACCATTGGTGGAAGCCCCACGCTTATCAACAGGGCTACGATCAACAATAAAGGCATCGAGATCAGTTTGCATGCAGACTGGATCTCTACCAAAAAGTTCAACTGGAATTCAGGTATCGTATTAGCCCGCAACACCAGCAAGGTGCTGGACGTGCTGCAGAAAGGAGATTACAATCCACAGACCCTGAACTTCCTGGGTTTTGTAAAAGGTTATCCGGTGGGCGCCATGTTCTCTTATCGTTACGCAGGGCTTGACAGTTTAGGTTATCCCATGATCTCGAACGGCAGAGGTAAGTTATACCATACTGACGTGAGCAGTTCCACCAGCCCAACAGCCGTTGCTATGAAGAGCGATACTTCCGGCCTTACTGTCTATTCAGGGTCCTCCATTCCTACCATAAATGCAGGTATCAGCAACAGGATAGATGTTGGGAACTTTTATTTCTTCTGCATGATCAACTATTATGGCGGATTCAAGGTAAGGGTTCCACGCCCAACCCCATCTGTAAACAGGCCACTGGAAGGAGCCGGCACTTATTGGAAAGTAAAAGGAGATGAGATGAATACCGATGTGATGACGCTGAAAGGTTATGGCCCGGGCAATGCTTCTGCGCCATATAACTACGCTGATAAATATGTGGTGAACGGAGACTACATCACCCTTGGTGACCTCACCGTATCCTACAGCCTGGATAATTTTGCATTTGTAAAAAAAGCAGGCATCTCTCATCTGGAAGTGAAAGCTCAGGCATCTAACGTGGTGACATTTGGCCTCAACAAATACAACTATAGCATGGCTACGCGCGGTTACGAGAAAGGTTATCTCACACCTACTTACACGTTCGCCATCTTTACCAACTTTTAAACTGTACAGCTTGAAACAACTTAAATATATTTCCATTCAACTGACGCTTTGCTGTGTGTTCCTCAGCAGCTGCGACAAATACCTGGATATCACGCCAAAGGGTAAAACACTGCTGACCACTGTTGCTCACTATGATCAATGGATGAATTCGGAGCAACTGATGTACGGGCATGGAACCACCTTTGCCATAGGGGCTTACTTGACAGATCTGGTAGATGTACCCAATATCACCAATCCACCCATCCAGATAGCGGAACTGATGTATACCTGGGCTCCGCAATTTTCAAACGACCTTACCTTATCACCCACTTTCTGGGGTGAGCACTATTCCAGGATCAACCTGTACAATACATTGTTGCTGGGTATAAACGATGCTACCGGAGGCACAAATGGTCAGAAAAGAACGTTGCGGGCAGAAGCGCTGCTGGGTCGTGCACTGGAATATTTTTACCTGGTGAATGAATACGCCCAACCTTATGATTCCGCTACTGCTAAAAACGACCTTGCCGTACCTTTTGTAACGTCTAATGACGTAACACAGGACGTGCCCGCCCGCAGTACTGTTGACGAGATCTACAAACACATCATAAACGATCTCACTGAAGCCATCCCTGATCTGCCGCTGGATAACAGTACCAACCGGATGCGTGGTTCTGTAGCCAGCGCATACAGCCTGCTGGCGAGAGTGTACTTCTATGCACGCAATTACACAGAAGCACGGAAGTATGCACAGCTGGCACTGGATAATTCCAAAGCAGTGATGATCGACTTCAATGGTCCCAACCCTGCAACTAACATTTTAAGTACACATGTTGATGTAATATTTGGCAGAATGGTGATCGGCCAAACCCCTGCTGACCTGAATTTCATGCGCTCTTTTGCTGCCAATGATCTTCGTGTAAAAAAATTCTATTTAAGCACAGATGGCTACCGCTTCATAACAAGAGGTGCTACCGTATTCGTTCCACCCTCTGTTACGCCGGTTTTCTATTATGTGAATACCGGTACATCCGTTCAGGAGATGAAGCTGATCATTGCAGAAGCTGCTGCCCGTGCCGGAGAACTACCTACAGCCCTGCAGGCATTGGACGATATCCGCAAAAACAGGTTTCCCGCAGCCAGCTATGTGAAATACACATCCACTGACCCGGTTGCAACATTGAGCGAAGTTTTACTGGAAAGGATACATGAGCTGCCATTCAATGGCCTCCGCTGGCTGGATATGCGCCGGCTGGACAAGGAGAACAGGATGGGCACTGTAACAAGGCTAAACGCAGCAGGCAACGTGATCGCTACCCTCGAACCACACAGCCCACGTTACACCTTACAGATACCACTGCAGGTTACAGCTTACCATCCGGACATGCCACAGAATCCTTAACTAAAATCTTTTAAAATTATGCGTAACACATATATCGCTATATTTTGTTTACTGCTGGCAGCATGCAGCAAAGATGATAACAACACACCGGCTCCATTACGGGATGGCAGCATCTCGTTCAACCTGGATGCTGGTAAGGATACGATACAGATGCCACTTTCCATCCTGTCAGACTCTACTATTGTGCTCAGCATGAAAGCCGTATTATCCGGCAGTACTTCTGAAACAGACCACTGGGTGAACTTCTCAGTAGATACAACAAAGATCGCCGCGTTTCGCGCAGCTTATGGCAATGCACTGTTGTTGCCGGTATCATCATGGTTGTTTTATAAACCCATGACGAAAATTGCCGCGGGTGCTTCACTTTCGGATTCCGCACAACTCAACATCGGGCAACAGAAAACGCTAACGGAGTATTCTACTTATGTTTTACCCGTGGTGATCCAGTCTGTAGATGGCAACACCGAAGGCGCAGCTGTAAGGAGAACGATCTATTTTGTATTCAAGACCGGCAAGCCGCTGGTGATCAACAGAACAGGTTTTACGATCGCCGGCTCTTCTTCCACACAAGGCACATTTGTACCTGCTAACCTGATCGATAATAATGATCTCACTACTTACTGGGCCAGCAATATCACGTTGACAATGCCACAGTGGGTATCCATCAATTTCAACAGAAGCGTCACCTTCACGGGAGTGAATTATTTCGTGCCTACCTTGTTGAAATATCCTACACTGGGTGGCTATGCTACTTCTATCAAAATTGAAACAAGCGTGGATGGTACCACCTGGACAGACAGAGGAACTTATGCCGGCAATGTGAATGCAGCAACCAGCATGGGTACACTCGCAACCGGAGAAATAACCGCCCGTTACCTGCGCTTTACTTCACTTGCATGCGTGAAATACTCTAATGCATATGATGCCGTATTTATCGGTGGTATTTCACTGGTGCCATAACATTATCATTAAAAAACAAACACAGAAATGAAACATACAATTTTACTGGCAGCTGCCTGCTGCCTTCCGTTAAGCCTGCTGGCGCAAAAAGGATTTACAGTAAAAGGGAAAGTGGGTACACTGGATGCACCTGCCACAGCATACCTGAGCTATCGCAATGATGGCAAGGAAGTGGCTGATTCGGTTATATTGCGTAAAGGTGTTTTCACCTTTACCGGCACACTCAGCTCTCCTGCAATGGCATCGCTCACGGTGAAACATGATACCATTTCAAGGCCAAGGAACGTTCAGCCGGATGCCCTGTATTTTTATATAGAGAATTCCAGCATTACCGTAACAGCGAAAGATTCTGTGAAGCGCGCAGAAGTAAAAGGTTCTGCCAGCAATGATGATGACAGGGTACTTAAAGCCGTGCAGAAACCTTACCAAACCAGTGCGAGTGAAGTGACGGCCAGGTACTACGCGCTTACAAAGGAACAAAAGAAAGACAGCGTGTACCTGAAGCCTCTCCAGGTAATCATGCGTTCAACACAGGCTGGTTACGACAGTGTAAACCGCGCATTTATTGCTGCCCATCCAAACTCTTTTATTTCCCTGCTCACGTACCAGCAACTGGAACTGGGCTATAATTTCAATCCGGATACTGCTGCGGCAAAATTCGCAAAGTTCCCTGCCAGCCTGCGGGAATCTGCAGCCGGAAAGAAAATGCAGGAGATCATTGCCACTGGTAGAAAAACGCAGACCGGTGTAATGGCCATGGATTTTGCACAACAAGATTCCACGGGTAAGGCTGTGAAGTTATCCGATTTCCGCGGGCAATATGTACTGCTGGATTTCTGGGCTTCCTGGTGCGCTCCCTGCCGTGCAGAGAATCCAAATATGCTGGCAGCTTATAACAAATACAAAAGCAAAAACTTCACTATCCTGGGTGTTTCTCTTGATGAAGAGAATGGCAGAAGGGCATGGCTTGGTGCAGTGAAGAAGGACGGAATGCCCTGGACGCAGGTATCAGACCTGAAAGGATTTAAAAGTGATGCGGCTGTGATGTATGGTGTTTCCGCTATTCCCTCCAATTTCCTGGTAGATCCCAGTGGTAAAATTATCGCGAGGAATCTTCGTGGGGAAGAACTGGATAAAAAGTTGGGCGAGTTATTTAAGTAATGTAACGTCCCATTTTTCCTAACTAAAAGGGGCTGTATATTTTTTATACAGCCCCTTTCTAATTATTTCACCAAGGCGGCAATGGCCTTATGTACCTTCTCAAACGGAAACTGCTTTATAACCGCTTCCATTTGTGCTTTGATCTCCTCCGTGCACAAATTCCCAATACTCCCTTCATGCGTATGCTGAATGTCCGTATCCGGCTTAAAAGTCCCATTCTCAATATCATGCCCTACTTTCTTATAAGCTTCCCGGAAAGGTGTTCCTTCCAGTACTAACCTGTTCACTACTTCCACGCTGAAGAGATATTGATACTTCTCATCTTTCAGGATATCTTCCTTGATGCGGATATTCTCCAGCATCAGGCGGCTCATCTGTAAACAGTTGCGCAAAGTGGTAAATGCCGGGAAGAGGTTTTCTTTCAGCAGCTGCAGATCACGATGATAACCGGAAGGTAAGTTCACGATCATCATGGCGATCTCATTCGGCAGGGCTTGCAACTTGTTGGTATGCGAGCGGATCAGTTCCCATACATCCGGATTCTTTTTATGCGGCATGATGGAAGAACCTGTTGTCAGTTCATCCGGGAAACTGATGAAGCCGAAGTTCTGGTTCATGAACAAACAAGCATCCATCGCCATTTTAGAGAGCGTTGCAGCAATACCGGACAACGCAAAGGCTACCAGCTTTTCCGTTTTACCACGGCCCATCTGTGCATACACTACATTATAATTGAGGGATTCAAAACCCAGCAATTCCGTGGTCATCGTACGGTTCAGGGGAAAGGAAGAACCATAACCCGCAGCAGAACCCAGTGGGTTTTTATTCACGACAGTATATGCTCCATGCAACATGGTGAGATCATCTACCAGGCTTTCCGCATAAGCGCCGAACCACAATCCAAAAGAAGAAGGCATGGCAATCTGCAAATGTGTATAACCCGGTAAGAGATGTGTTTTATATTTTTCGCTTTGCTGTTGTAAGAGATCGAATAAAAGTTTGGTTTCTGTAACGATGGATTCCAGTTCGCTGCGTAAGAACAATTTCAGATCCACCAGCACCTGGTCGTTACGGGAACGGCCGCTGTGGATCTTTTTACCGGATTCACCCAGTCTGCGGGTGAGTAACAATTCTACCTGGGAATGAATATCTTCTACCCCATCTTCCAGTTTAAAATTCCCATCCAGTATCTCACGGTAGATGTTCTTCAATTCCTTTTGCAATACGCTGAGGTCTTCTTTTTCGAGCAGGCCAATAGATTCCAGCATGGCAATATGTGCCAGTGAACCCTGCACATCAAATGGCGCAAGGTATGCATCCATTTCCCTATCCTTGCCAACAGTGAATTGCTCCACTGATGCCAACGCCGCTTTATCTTTTTGCCATAGTTTCATACTGCAATAATTTAAAAATCATACTTACCAAAAACACGTTCTTTGATCTCCGGCCATTCTTCTTTCAGTATGCTGAATAATACAGAGTTCCGTAACCAGCCTGTCCAGGTGATCATATGGTGACGAAGGATACCTTCTTCCTTACAACCAATAGCCAGCATGGCATTCCGTGATTTTGAATTACGTTCATCCGTTTTCAGCTCCACCCGGTTAAGCTTCATCACTTCAAATGCGTAACGAAGCATTTCAAACTTCATCGCCCTGTTAAGGCCGGAACGCTGATAAGAAGGATGTATCCAGGTATACCCTATTTCCGCACGTTTATGTTGCATCATCAGTCCACAGAAACGGGTGCTGCCGGCTACTTTGCCTGTTGCTTTATCTATGACCACAAAAGGGATACTCGTCCCCTGCACCGCCTCTTTTAAAGCGATATCCATATAATTTGCCAATTCCTCCCGGTTACTCACCCGCGTAAGCCCCACTTCCCAAAGAGAAGGTTCCAGCGCCACTTCCAGCAAAGCATCCAGATCGGAAACCCGCAAAGGCCGCAGCAATACACGTTTATTTTCCAGTACGAGTGAGTATTCCATAATTTGCTAATTTACGCCATTCACGATGGATAGCAATTTAATGTAAGTATCAATACCCTGACGGATCTCGTCAAGATAGATGAACTCATCTGCTGTATGCGAACGGGCAGAATCACCAGGCCCTACCTTTACGGAAGTAGCCGGTATCAATGCCTGATCTGATGTAGTGGGAGAACCGTACAGCTGTTTGCCTAAAGACAATCCCGCTTTCACCAAAGCATGATCCCCTGGAATGAAGGAAGGCCGCATCCGCATAGAGCGGGGCGTTACATCGCATTTCACGTTCTGTTTGATCACATCCAGCATTTCCTCTAATGTATATTGATCAGTAGCACGGATGTCCACTACAAAGGAACATTCCGCAGGTACCACGTTATGTGCTTTATTGGAAGTCTGGATAACCGTCACGCTCATTTTCACAGGGCCCAGTGCTTCTGAGACTTTGGGAAAACGATAAGTGCGGAACCAGTTGATATCATCCATCGCATTGTACAAAGCATTCTCTCCTTCATCCCTAGCTGCGTGCCCTGCTTTCCCATGCGCTACACAATCCAGTACCATCAATCCTTTTTCAGCTACCGCCAGATCTGTTTTAGTAGGTTCACCTACAATAGCCAGATCTATCTTCGGTAATACGTTCAGGATGCTTTCAATACCGTTCACGCCGCTGATCTCTTCTTCCGCAGTGATGGCCACAAGAATGTTGTAAGGCAATCCTTCCTTTTCATAAAAATGCATGAAAGCAGACAACAGGCTCACCAAACATCCACCTGCATCATTACTGCCAAGACCATACAGTTTACCATCTTCCTCAATGGGAGCAAATGGATCGCGGGTATATTGCGGATTGGGTTTAACCGTGTCGTGATGAGAATTCAATAGGATACTGGGTTTGGACGGATCAAAATGTTTATTCACCGCCCAGATGTTGTTGAGGTGCTCGTTGTAAGCCACCCCTTTGTCTGTCATAAACTGGCCCAGGATTTTCGCAGTGCCCTGCTCTTCTTTACTAAAAGAAGGCGTGGCGATCAGTTGTTTTAAAAGCTGTACTGCATCTTCATAGTGCTTTTCGATACACATATAGTTAGCAAATTAAAGTACCCGCTACAGCATCGGTTGTATTTTTGCGCACATCATCAGCATGGCCGATCAGTACTTCCTTTACGCCACTTTCAATAGCGTTAAAAGCATTTTGCAGTTTCGGCAAGATACCGTCTGTTAATACGCCGGCTGCCAGTAGCGTTTGATAGATATCACGGTTGATAAGGTTGATCACGGAATCATCATCTGCCGCATCACGCAACACACCCTTCTTCTCGAAACAATAGATCAGGCGTACTTCGTAACTGCCTGATAAAGCGATAGCCAGTGAAGAGGCAATGGTATCTGCATTTGTATTTAGTATTTGTCCTTTCCCGTCATGCGTAAGCGGAGAGAATACAGGAGTAAGACCTGCATCCAGTAACAGCTTCACAGCCGAAACATTTAACTCACCCGCAACAACATCCCCCACAAACCCATAATCGATCTCTTTCACAGGACGTTTGGAAGCAGGAATGATATTCGCATCAGCACCTGTTAGTCCAATCGCATTACAACCTTTCGATTGCAACTTAGCAACGATCTGTTTATTCACCAGCCCGCCATACACCATGGTTACCACATCGATCGTTTCCGCATCTGTGATCCGTCGCCCATCCACATAGTTGGCCTTAATGCCCAACTTATCGCCGATACGTGTAGCAATCTTTCCGCCGCCATGGATCAATATCTTCTTGCCTTTTATCTGCGCAAAATCCGCGAGGAATTGCTCCAGCAAAACAGGATTATCAATCACATTACCGCCTACTTTGATTACATATACCATCGTTACTACGTTGTTTTTTATATTTGACTCCCTCCGCAAGCGGAGGGAGTCTGCTTTGTTTTTTTTTTAAATAGCCTATCTCTTTGCTTTTAAAATCTCACTTAACACCGCCTGCGCAGCCCAGGTACGGTTCCCCGCTTCCTGGATCACTATAGAATTAGGACCATCCAGCACCTCATCAGCAATCACCACATTCCTTCTCACCGGCAAACAATGCATCACAGCAGCGTTGTTCGTATTCTTCAATGTTTCATTCGTCACCATCCAGCTTTGATCCGTACAAGTGATCTTACCATAATCTTTGTAAGACGACCAGTTCTTCACATAGATGAAATCCGCTCCTTCCAATGCTTCTTTCTGATTATGAATGATCGGTGCATTACCACTGAACTTAGGATCCAGCTCATATCCTTCCGGATGTGTGATCGCAAAATCCACTTCTCCCCATGCATTCATCCATTGCGCAAAAGAGTTCGGCACCGCCTGTGGCAACGCTCTTACGTGAGGCGCCCAGGTCATCACCACTTTAGGTTTACGCGGTTGATTCCAGCGTTCCTTTATAGTGATCACATCTGTCAAACTCTGTAAAGGATGCAGCGTGGCACTTTCCAAACTCACGATAGGTTTGCCTGCATACTTAATGAACTGATTAATATATTTTTCCGTGTAATCTTCTTCTTTATCCTTCAACCCCGGAAATGTACGGATGGCCATGATATCAAAATACTGCCCCATCACTGCCGCCGCTTCTTTCACATGTTCAGTAGTACTACCGTTCATGATCACACCATCATTCATCTCCAGCGCCCAGCCTTCTTTATCGATATTAAATACCACCACTTCCATGCCCAGGTTCCGGGCAGCTACCTGCGTACTCAAACGTGTTCGCAAGCTGGGGTTCAGGAAGATCATTCCCAGGGTTTTGTTTTCACCCAGTCCTTTATCTTTAAAAGGATTTTTCTTGTAGTCCAGTGCTATATCCGCGATTTGCGGGACACCCGGGACATCTTCCACGGAAATAAATTGCTTCATTGTTTTGGCGACATTAGTTGTTTGCTAATTCTTTTTTAAATGCACTTAAGAAATGATCTGCCTGTTCCTTATTCAAGGCCAGTGAAGGCAATAACCTGATCACATTAGGTTTTGCTTCCCCGGTGAATATTTTATGTGAAAACAACAATTCCTTTTTAACGTGCGCCAGTTCATCCGGCAGGTCTATACCTATCATCAGCCCCATGCCTCTTACCTCTTTCACCTGTGGTATCTTCTTCAGTTCAGTGATCAGGTAATCACCAATAGCAGCAGCATTCGCGATCAGCCCTTCCTGCTCTATCACTTCCAGTACAGCCAGTGCAGCTGCACAAGCCAGGTGGTTACCACCGAAAGTAGTACCCAGCATACCATATACCGGTTTAAACTTTGGTGCGATGATGATACCACCGATAGGGAAACCATTCCCCATCCCTTTCGCCATCGTATAAATATCTGCATTCACACCCGCATGATCATGAGAGAAGAACTTACCGCTCCTGCCATAACCACACTGCACGCTATCTGCAATGTACACTGCATTATATTGATCACACAGGCTCCTGATCTTTTGCAGGAAAGCAGCAGACGCTACATTGATCCCGCCAACACCCTGGATACCTTCAATGATCACAGAAGAAATTTCATTCTCCTGGAAAGCCTTTTCCAATGCTGCCTGATCTTCCCAGGGCAAAAAGATCACATTATCCGTTTCATTCACCGGCGCTACGATCTTCGGATTATCCGTTGCCGCCACCGCCAGGGAAGTTCTGCCGTGAAATGCTTTCTTAAATGCAATGATCTTTTTCCTGCCGTTATAAAAAGACGCCAGCTTCAGCGCATTTTCATTGGCTTCCGCACCGGAATTCACGAGGAACAACTGGTAATCTTCCTTACCGGAGATCTTACCCAGCTTTGCCGCCAGTTCCTGTTGCAAAGGAATATGAATGGAATTGGAATAGAATCCAACTTTACTTAACTGTTCTGTTAACCGCTTAACGTAATGAGGATGGGTATGCCCAATAGAGATCACGGCGTGACCACCATAAAGGTCAAGATACTCCTGGCCTTTGTCGTCCCACACATTGGAACCTTGTGCTTTAGTAATAGTGATATCGTTAACCGGATATACGTCGAATAATTTCATACAAAGAGAAATGATAGAATGATAAAAAGAGGATTAGAACACGATGGATTTGAGCTTCAACCCGGCTGTTTCTTCCAGCCCCAGTATCAGGTTCATATTCTGTACTGCTTGTCCTGATGCACCTTTTATCAGATTGTCCTCAATAGAATGGATCACCAGTTTACCTTCCACCTTTTCCAGCTGGATGAGGCATTTGTTGGTATTCACCACCTGTTTGAGATCAATTTGTTTCCGGCTCACATGTGTGAAAGGATGGCCTTCGTAATACTTTTCATATAAAACGTAAGCCTCTTCCAATGTCAATGTGCAATCCAGGTAAGAAGTGATCCAGATACCCCGTGGAAAATCTCCACGAACAGGTATAAAGTTGAGCGCTCCTGTATAGGCAGGCTGGAGAGCCTGCAAGGTTCGTCGTATCTCCTTCAGATGCTGGTGCGTGAGCACTTTGTAAGTAGAAATATTATTCGCTCTCCAGGTAAAGTGAGAGGTAGATTGTAAACTTTGACCAGCCCCGGTAGAACCCGTAATGCCGGTAGTATGTACTTCATTCAGCAAACCCGCTTTCGCCAATGGCAGAAGACCTAATTGAATGCCTGTAGCAAAACAACCCGGGTTAGCAATGTTCGATGCCTTTTTTATTTCGTCCCTCTGCCACTCCGGCAAACCATATACAAATGTTCTGCCCTTCACGGTTTCACCCAAACGAAAATCCTGGCTGAGATCGATGATGCGAACAGCTGCAGGAATTTCTGTACTCTCGAGGAACTTCATTGATTCACCATGACCCAGGCAAAGGAAAATTACATCCACATCTCCCAGGATCTCTCCTGTAAACTGCAGATCCGTTTCACCCAACAGATCACCATGAACAGCATATAAAGGATTGCCTACATTACTGCGACTGTGCACAAATGCCAGTTCCACATCAGGGTGATTTAATAACAACCGGATCGTTTCTCCGCCTGTATAACCTGCCCCGCCAATAATGCCTGCCCTTTTCTTATTTGAAGTTCCCATTGTCTATTTATTTTCTTCGTTCACCTGGTTCCAGATCATCGTTTGATTGCCGAAGATCTTGCTGAACCCGCGTACATCATCTCCGCTCCAACCCTGGTTCATCTCTCCATATTTACCAAACTTGCTGCTCATCAGATCAAAAGCTGAAGAGATACCCGTTACCTGGAAGCGATATGGCATCAGCGTTACAAACACCTTACCGGTTACATGCTGCTGGCTGTTTTCCAGGAATGCTTCGATATCGCGCATTACAGGATCAAGGATCTGACCTTCATGCATCCAGTTACCATAGAACTGTGCCAGTTGATCTTTCCAGCTCAGCTGCCATTTTGTGAGCACATGTTTTTCTAAAGCATGGTGTGCTTTCAGGATCACCATCGGTGCTGCCGCTTCAAATCCAACCCGGCCTTTAATACCAATGATGGTATCGCCCACATGGATATCTCTGCCGATAGCGAAAGCACCAGCAATACTTTGCAGATACTGGATCGCCTCAGAAGGATGAGAGAATTTTTTATCGTTCACACCCAGCAGTTCTCCTTTCTCAAAAGAAAGTTCCACCTGCTCAGGGTCTTGTTTCGTTAATTGTGTAGGCCATGCGTGCTCTGGTAACATGCCATTGGACGTCAATGTTTCCTTACCACCTACGGAAGTACCCCAGATCCCTTTGTTGATAGAGTACATCGCCTTTTCAAAATTCACCTGTACTCCTTTGGCCTGGAGATAAGAGATCTCTTCTTCCCTGCTCAGTTTCAGATCACGGATCGGTGTGATGATCTCCACACCGGGGATCATGATATGAAAGATCATATCAAACCGTACCTGGTCGTTACCCGCACCGGTACTGCCATGTGCCACAGCATCCGCTCCTACTTCTTTCACATATTCTGCAATGGCCAGGGCCTGGCTCATCCGTTCAGCACTTACGCTCAGCGGATAAGTATTGTTCTTTAACACGTTTCCGAATATGAGGTACCGGATCACTTTATCATAATAAGAGCGAACCGCATCTACTGCCTTGTGACTTTTCACACCCAGACTGTAGGCACGTTTCTCGATCTCCTGCAATTCTTCTGCAGTAAAACCGCCCGTATTCACGATCACGGAATGCACTTCATACCCCTTCTCTTCAGAAAGATATTTCACACAATAAGAGGTATCAAGCCCACCGCTAAAACCCAGTACAACTTTTTTCATATTCGTTATTCGTAATTAATTCAGTTATTGATCACAACCATCCAAAGAAGAACCTTTTCTTGGAAGTACCGGCAGCGCCGCTTCCACCAGTTTTCCTGACAGCCTTTAACAGTACATATTTTTTGAACCGAAGCCATCTTTCAAACAGCGAAAAGTTCTCCTTAAATCTACGTTTCTTCCGTTGTTCGTGAATGTTACCATTTAGTGTAACAACGAGCTTGTTCTTCTCTGCATCTGCTTTCTGCTGTGCTTCTTTTTCCTTTTCCACGGGATCATACAGCATAGCCGTACAAAGACAGTTCGTACGTTTTTTGCTCGTGAGCACATCAAAGTTCACACAGCTCTGGCAGCCTTTCCAGAACTCTTCATCGTCCGTCAGTTCAGAGTAAGTAACCGGCTCGTAACCCAGATCCGAATTGATCTTCATCACAGCAAGCCCTGTAGTAAGACCAAAGATCTTGGCATCAGGATATTTCTTGCGGGAGAGTTCGAAGATCTTTTCCTTGATGGACTTGGCAACGCCATGACCACGGAAAGCAGGATTTACAATAAGTCCCGAGTTGGCCACAAACTTCTCATGACCCCAGGCTTCTATATAGCAAAATCCAACCCAGGCACCAGCTGTGGTGAGAGCTATTACTGCTTTACCTTCATCCATTTTCAACTGCACATATTCAGGAGAGCGTTTGGCAATACCCGTTCCACGGGCTTTTGCGGAAGCTTCCATTTCGTCAGTAATGGTTTTAGCATAATGCTTATCGTCGGCAGTGGCTGCCCTAACGATTATATCCGTTTTTTCCAACTTGTTAAAATTGAAAATTGTGATTCAATAAATTTGAGAAATTCCGTTTCCGGAAACTACCTATGATGGGGAATCATGGTTGCGATAGCGGGTCTGGGACGGCGCTATCAAATACGAGGTCGTCGGGAGAGATATCTAAGGACAGGAAACCCAATAGCATACACACCTTCTTCGAAAGAAGGATGATAAGCGGAGATGTTGGTATGGGTTGTGATATATTCCAACTTCAGTTCGTAGTTAAATTGTTATAAAATTTCAGACTTTAATCATTAAAGTATCTGCAAAGTTATAACATATTTATTTATGCGAATCGATTTTTTTTAATCTTAACGTAAAAGGGAGGACCCCGGCCGAGCCAGCGTTTCCTCCCTTCTATCAGAAGTGATTGTTATTCAGTTAAAATATGGCCCGGAGCTGTAGCTGCGTGGCTTTTGTTAAATTTTAAAACACCCCAACCTCAGCCACTACCACTCTGGTCTCCTTCTCATCAGCCGGCGCAACCGCCACCAGCTTAAAATACCTCGCTGAAGCCGATTGAGCCAACTTCACCCGCTGCTTCACCGGACTATTCAGGATATTAGCAAAACTCCCCTTAGCCACAGGACTCCCCCAACTCTTACCATCCTGGCTCAAATAAAACTCATAAGTATAAACAATCCCACCTCTTTCCCGAGGCGTATAACTAAACCCACTCACCTTAGTAGCAGACCCCATATCCACCACAACTTCCTGAGGATACCCGGTACCAGCAAAGAAGGTCCCAACATCCCCATCAATAGCTTTTGCAGCAGCAGCAGAAGTCCAGGAAGTCGGCGCCAGATCAAAAGTAGTACTCACAGTAGCACCAGATTTCTTCCCTCCATCAATAAAGGCCTTCGCCTTCACAACACCACTTTGCGGAAAAGAAAACGCCTTCGTAAATTTAGCAGAAGAAGCAGTAGGCTCACTACCATTCAAAGTATAGTAGAAAACAGGATCCGTAGAAGCACTGCTGATCGTCACCATCCCAGCTTTATCCCTCTTAATCACAGGATCCGCCAATAATTCCGGCGCCCTGAACAACTTCACCTCACTAATAACCGGACTCGCCTTAGCATCTAAAATACTGATACGAACATTTTTAGTAGTTGTATTCGGCAAACGCAGGATACGCTTATATCCAATGGTGGTCTCATTCGCAATCTCCCGATACTCCTTACCATCCAGCACACTCACGGAGAAAGCCTTCACCCTTTGCCCCAGCGGAATAAACTCCTGTATCTCCAGCCGGTTAAAAGTGATCGCCTTCTCAAAACTCAGGTTAATAGTGCCTTCCAGCTTACCTTCAGCAGTTGCCCAATAAGTATTGTAATTGTTATCCGTCAGGTAAGCCGCACTGGTCATAGGACTCAGCGGACGGGTATTCGTAGCAGCAGTACGAGCCTTCACAGCAAGATTCGTTTTAAAAGACTCATCCAGCACCTTCTTCAACTCCATCAAACGCAAAGAGTCATTTTTATGGATCAACCCACGGCGGTCCACAGGTACATTCAGCAACAAGTTAGAATTCCTGCCAACAGAGCCGTAATAGATATCCAGCAACCAGGGCAATGTTTTCACTTTATCATCCGTAGAAGGACTATAAAACCATCCCGGCCTGATAGAAACATCCGCTTCTCCCGGAACCCAGTCCGTTCCATCTTCCTGTCCTTTATTTAATTTAGCTTGTATGCCACTCATACCCGGCGCAAATTCTTTCCGGTTGATGGTACTCCACATAGTAGTACCGGAAAAACCATCCTCATTACCGATCCAGCGGCAACCAGGACCCGCATCACTAAAGAAGATCACGTTAGGATGAATGTTCGTAACAGTACCTTCAAAGAGCGGCCAGTCGTATACTTGTTTTTTGCCATTAGGCCCTTCACCATTGGCTCCATCAAACCATTGTTCAAAAACATCCCCGTATTTGGTATGCGCTTCTTTCAGTTGATTCGCGAAGATCTGGTTGTATTCAGGTGTACCATAAGCAGGGTGGTTACGATCCCAGGGAGAAAGATAAACCCCGAAGAGCAGTCCGTACTCCTTACAAGCAGCAGACAATTCAGCCAGCACATCCCCTTTCCCGTTTTTCCAGGCACTTTCTCTCACCGTATGTTTGCTGTATGCACTGGGCCAGAGGCAAAAACCATCATGGTGTTTAGCCGTGATAATGATCCCTTTCATACCGGCACTTTTAGCCGTACGGGCCCATTGACGGGCATCCAGTTCTGTAGGATTAAATACTTTCGGATCCTCATCCCCATGCCCCCACTCTTTATCCGTAAAGGTGTTCGGCCCAAAGTGAATGAACATATAGTATTCCAGTTTCTGCCATTTAACCTGGGCAGCGGACGGCAAAGCGCCATAGGGCTTGATCTCAGGCTGTGCCCATACTTTCGTGAAACTGCATAACAGCAGGAATAAAGCTACTTTTCTCATTTTACTGTATATGTGACGTGTGTTCATAAAAATAGGATACAGCCGTTTATTTATCAGCACTTTGGTAATATCGCGACAGAGAATGTTAAAATAATACCCATCTATCACGAAAATGTCAAAATTCATAAAAAGCCATTGCAGATAACGTTGTTAAAGCCCTACATTTAAAGACTCAATATTGTTATAGTATGAATAAGCACTTGCATCGTAGAAAGTTCATCAGGAACAGCGTAGCAGCAGGTGTAGGACTTTCTTTCATGAATGTGCCTGCCATGCTCTTTGCTGCTGAAAAAAAAGAAAAAGTAAAGGTTGGCCTTATCGGCGTCGGCGCACGCGGTATCGACCATCTCGATCTCTGTCTCCGCAGAAATGATGTAGACGTAGTAGCCATCGCGGATCCGGACGTTAATTACGCCATCCCCAAATGCCGCGATCTGATCCAGAAACATTACGGCGCCAAAAGAAAAGTAGCAGAGTACACCAACGGCCCCGAAGATTACAAGAACCTCCTGAAGCGTGACGACATCGACGCCGTGATCATTGCCTCTCCCTGGGAATGGCACAGCATCCAGGCCATCGCAGCCATGAAAGCAGGTAAAACGCCAGCCGTAGAAGTCTGCGGAGCAGCAGATGTCCAGGAATGCTGGGAGCTGGTGAACACTTCAGAAGCTACAGGTATTCCATTATTCGGCATGGAAAATGTGAATTACCGCAGGGATGTACTGGCCGTATTGAACATGGTCCGCCAGGGATTGTTTGGAGAATTGCTGCACCTGCAAGGTGGTTATCAGCATGATCTCCGTGCCGTGAAATTCAATGATGGCAAACAGTTGTACGGTGGTGGCGTGGAGTTTGGCGAAAAAGGCCTCTCAGAAGCCCACTGGCGCACTAACCATTCCGTTCACCGCAATGGCGATCTCTATCCTACACATGGTTTAGGCCCTGTAAGCAATATGATCAATGTAAACCGCGGTAACCGTTTACTGTCGCTCACTTCGGTAGCTACTAAGTCCCGCGGGTTGCATAAATATATTATAGAACACCCGCAGGGTGGCCCAAATCACCCGAACGCCAAAGTAGAATTCAAACTCGGCGATGTGGTGAGCACCCTGATCAAAACCAATAATGGCGAGAGCATTTTGCTTTCTCATGATACCAACCTCCCCCGCCCTTATTCCCTGAACTTCCGGGTACAAGGAACCAACGGCCTCTGGATGGATGATTTTGATTCCATTCATATTGAAGGGAAAAGCAAAGCCCACACCTGGGAAAAAGCCGGCGAACCAGAGGATGCCAACAGCTATATGGGCAAATACGATCACCCCCTCTGGAAAAAGTACGCCAACGATGCATCCGGAGCAGGCCATGGTGGCATGGATTGGTTCGTGATCAATTCCTTCATTGAATCCATCAAACGCGGCACCCCTTACCAGATGGATGTCTACGACCTGGCCACCTGGTACGCCATCACGCCTCTGAGTGAGCAATCCATCCAGGAAGGCGGCACCGTTCAATTTATTCCGGACTTCACCAGAGGCCGCTGGATCAACCGCAAACCCAATTTCGCGCTGGACGGAGAATACTAGTCCTCAAATAATAAGAAAAAAGGCCGTTCCGGAGTGATCCGGGACGGCTTTTTTTATGGCATTCCAATGTCTACTCCTTTCCCTTACTGGTACTATGTTTTGTTATATATGTCTTACCTAAGAGTTACCTCTGTCATACCTCAGTCTTACCTAAGAGCTACCTTCTAATAGGGGTAACTCTAAGGTAGTTATTAGGTAGTTCAATACTATCTTTTAGGTACCTTAAAGAAAACAAAATCCAGTCGTTAAGCACTTACTTGAATGGCACCTGGTAGTAAAATAAAAAAGCCGTCTCTTTCTTCAGAGACGGCTTCTTATGTATCAATACACAATTACTGCTTATGCTTCAATCCTCGTTCCATCCTCAATTGAGGTCACATACACCTCAGGGATTTTACCATACTCTTCCTGGTAACGCGTCTGAACAAAAGAAATAAATTCATCCACTTTATCCATCCTCACCAGGTTAATCGTACAACCCCCAAAACCACCACCCATCATCCGCGCGCCCGCAACTTCTTCCCGCTCCTTCGCCAATCCCGCTAAAAAATCCAACTCCGGACAGCTCACTTCATACAGTTTACTCAACCCTTCATGAGAAGCATACATCAAAGCCCCTGCTTCTTTCAATTCATTTTTTTGAAGATGCGCACAAGCCTGCACCACCCGCTCATTCTCCTGCGTTACATACAGGCAGCGGTCATATACTTTGGGAGATAATTTATCTTTATACTGTTCCACCTGCGCCGGTGTTACATTACGCAGGCTATTGATATCCGGGAAAAATTCCTGCAGGATCTTCACACCTTCCTCACATTGCGCGCGACGAACATTGTATTCTGAAGAAGCCAGGGAATGATGCACCATAGAATTCACCAGCACGATCTTATAATCCCGCGAAAACTCAAACGGAAAATACTGGAACTCCAAACTGCGACAATCCAATAACATCACCCGGTCCTTTTTACCATGCAGGTTCGCAAACTGATCCATGATCCCACATTTCACCCCAGGGAAATTATGCTCCGCCAGCTGACCCACCCGCGCCATTTCCATGCGGCCAATACCTAAACCCAGTAAATGATCAAGACCAACTACCAGGCCTCCTTCTACAGCAGCAGAACTACTCATGCCTGCCCCAATAGGAATATTCCCCGTGATCACACAGTCAAACCCCTTCACTTCATGCCCCAGCTGCTGGATCTGGTAAACAACCCCCAGGAGGTAATTGATCCAACCCTCAGTAGGTTTGATATCATGTATGGAAAAGGATACCTTTTCGTGATTGAAAAGAGCATAAGCATTACAGGTATCCGTGCCGTTCAGGGCAATGGCATACACGATCTTTTTATCAATAGCAGCGGGTAAAACGAAACCTTCATTATAGTCCGTGTGTTCACCGATCAGGTTGATCCTGCCGGGAGAGCTAACTATCAATGGTTCTTTCCCAAATAAGCGGTGGAATTCTTCTTTAACTTGCGCAATCATCTTTAAGCGTATGTTTTACACCTAAAAATAGGAAAAAGCCGGATTTTTTCCGAATTAATAAAAAAAGGTGCCCTTTTGAGGGGCACCTTTCCAAAAAGTTGTATGATGATTAAGCTGGTAATCCTTTCTTATGGCCGGAAGCAGCGAAATACAGAATGTACAGATAACAAGGGATCATAATAACATAAGCAATCTGGCGATCGCCCCCAATTGAATCCACAATAGCACCATATACCAGTGGAAGAATAGC
The DNA here is from genome assembly GCF_009647655.1 of Chitinophaga sp. SYP-B3965. Classification (GTDB taxonomy): domain Bacteria; phylum Bacteroidota; class Bacteroidia; order Chitinophagales; family Chitinophagaceae; genus Chitinophaga. The sequence continues at coordinate 190,529 of NZ_WJFD01000003.1, forward strand.
ACCACCCGCAATACCCATGATCATCAATGCAGATCCTATCTTGGTGAACTTACCTAATTTGTTAATGGCTAAAGGCCAGATGCCAGGCCACATCAGGGAATGTGCAAAGCTGAGCAGGATAATGAAGGCAATAGAGATGTTGCCTTTTGTAACCAATGCCCCTACAGTGAAGATCATACCCAATATAGCGCAAGTCATCAGGGCATGTTTTTGCTTGATATATTTAGGTACTGCCACCACACCTATCAGGTAACCTACCGTGAAAGCCACCAGGCACCAGATACTTAGCTTACCTGCAATATCTTTAGCAAGACCGGTATATTCACCATATAAAGCCAGTGTATCAATAGCTAATACTTCCACACCCACATACAGGAAAATACAAAGCACACCCAACATCAGGTAAGGTACCTGCAAAACAGAGTTCCTGTTATCCACTTCTGATGCTCCGGCTGTTACTTCTTCTTCCTGATTGATCTCAGGCAAATGTGCTTTACGCACCAGGAAAGCCAGTAATAACAATACTACTGTCATGATAGCATATGGCGTGATTAGCCTGGAGGCCAGCAGATCCAATTCTGCTTCTTTAGCCGCACCCGTTAGTGAATTGATCTTTTCTGATATGTGAAGCGTATCACTAAACAACAATTGCACCAGCACCAGGATACCGATCATACCAGCAATCTTATTACAGATGCCCATAATACTGATCCTTTTAGCGGCACTCTCAATTGGACCAAGGATAGTTACATATGGATTTGAAGCAGTTTGCAGTAAAGCAAGACCAGTTCCCTGTACAAACAATCCAAACAGAAATATAGGATAAGAACGCATTTGTGCAGCAGGAATAAAGATTGCAGACCCAATTGCAATCGTTAGCAATCCCAGGGACATCCCTTTAGGAAACCCTATCTTCTTGAGTATCATCGAAGAAGGGATAGCCATTACGAAGTACGAAATGTAAAATGCAAATGCTACCAGGTAAGCTGCCGTGTCAGTCAGTTCACAGGCTTGCTTCAGAAAAGGGATCAGTACAGAATTTAACCAGGTTACAAAGCCGAAAATAAAGAATAGCGTTGCAATGATAGCCATTGCCTGCGCGTAGCCTCCACGGGGAGCTGCTACTGTAGCGGTTTTATCAGTCATGAGCTGCAAAGGTTGATTTGTTCAGAAAGTCACGAACTTAATCAACAATTCTCATATTTTTTAAATATTTTAGCTAAAACGTTTGAGCAGTGAAAAAAATTGGGACATTTATTCCAATTTTTAACCTTTTGTCAAAAAATTAATTATACATTTAGAACCAAATTTTTACCAAAATTTAACAGGAATATGTCTCAGCAAACTAAGCAAGGCACCCATCCCACGTTTTTTGTACTCATTCTTGTATTCTTCTTCTGGGGATTTGTTGCAGCGTCTAACAGTATCTTAATTCCTTTCTGTAAAAAGCATTTCGACCTTACACAGATCCAATCCCAGCTGGTTGACTTTGCATTCTATGGTGCATATTTTGTTGGCTCCCTCATCCTCTATTTATTGTCTGCCTTCAAAGGTGTAGACATTCTGAACAGGATCGGTTTCAAAAAAGGTATCATCTATGGTCTCATCCTCTCTGGTGTTGGTGCAGCTATTACTATCGCTGCAGTGAATGTGGGTTTAGGAATGGAAAATAAAACCAGTGCGTTTTATCTTTTCCTCGGGGCATACTTTATTATTGCCTTAGGGTTTTCTTTACAGCAAACCGCCGCCAATCCTTTTGCTATTTTGCTCGGAGATCCCGCCAAAGGCTCTCACAGGTTGAATTTTGCAGGTGGTGTAAACTCCTTTGGAACCACCATCGGACCATTGGTGATCAGCATGCTGTTATTTGGCAGAGCTACGGATGCCGCTGCCAGCAGCGGTGATACGGACATCAGTAAGATCAACGTTCTTTATATTGTACTGGTATGTTTATTCCTCGCAGCTGCCGGAATATTTGCCATCACCAAAATGCCCAAAGGTACAGAGGACGATCATTTTGAAAACTCTTCAAAAGCAACCCGCTCCCTGATAGGTATTGCTGCCATGTTCATATTGATCACTGTAGGTATCTCTCAGCAAAAACCATTGCCTTACTTCATTGCAGGGATCATTGGTATCCTGGGTATCCTCTTCTTCTCTCAGATAGCTGCCCGTAAATCTTCCGGAGAAGGTTGGGGCGCCATGAAATACCCGCAGCTGATCATGGGTATGATTGCCATATTTGTATATGTAGGCGTAGAAGTAAGTGTAGGTAGTAATATGGGAGAATTGTTAAAGAGACCAGGTTTCCTTACACTGGAAGGTTTGAAAGAATCTGAAATAGATCCTTACATCGCACTCTTCTGGGGAGGTCTCATGGTGGGCAGATGGACAGGCGCCATCAGCGTTTTCAACATCTCTAAAAGTACCCGTCAGATCTTATCCGTGATAGTACCTTTTGTGGCATACGCCGTCATCCTCGGTGTGAATCACTTTAAAGGCAACGATATTTCCAAACTGTATCCCTTTGCTATCTGCATCGTGATCCAGATCCTGGGCTTCTTCTATGGTCAGGATAAACCTGCAAAAACCCTGATGACCTTTGGTATCATGGGAACCGCAGCGATGATCATCGGTTTGTTCACTGAAGGCCAGGTAGCCACTTTCGCCTTCATCAGCGGTGGTCTTTTCTGTTCTGTAATGTGGCCTTGTATCTTCTCCCTGTCTATTGCAGGTCTTGGAAAATACACTGGTCAGGCTTCTTCCTTCCTCATCATGATGATCCTTGGAGGTGCTTTAATTCCACCAGTTCAGGGTGGCTTCGCAGATATTAAGGAAATAGGCATTCATATGTCTTATATTGTGCCAGTTATCTGTTTTGCTTATTTAGCATTTTTTGCAATACGCGTAAAATCAATCTTAAAATCCCAAGGAATAGACTATGAGTCAGCAATTAGCGGTGGGCATTGATATTGGAGGTACTAATACAAAATTTGGAATTGTAGACCGTCGTGGTAATATATTATACCAGGACAGGATGTCGACCAAAGCTCACGAAGAAGTAACGATGTTCCTGGAAGAACTTCATCAGCGTTTATCAAAGCTGATCGACCAGGTAGGTGGAATATCGAACATCAAAGGAATAGGTGTAGGTGCGCCAAATGGCAACTTCTATACCGGGAACATTGAATACGCACCAAATCTGCGCTGGAAAGGTATTGTACCACTGGCACAGATGCTGCAGGACCTGTTTGGTATCCCGGCCGTATTAACCAATGATGCCAATGCAGCAGCTCTTGGTGAAATGACTTACGGCTCCGCACGTGGCATGAAAGATTTCATTACCATCACACTGGGAACAGGTGTAGGCAGTGGAATCGTCGCTAACGGTCAACTGATCTATGGTCACGACGGATTTGCAGGTGAACTTGGTCACGTGATTGTGATCCCTGGTGGTCGCTACCATCCTGGAACCGGTGCCCGTGGCTCACTGGAAGCTTATGCTTCTGCTACCGGCGTAACCAACACCGCCCTTGAATTACTGGAAGCCCGTCCGGATGAACCCAGTATGCTGCGTAATCATACCAGGGAAGAAATAGATTCTAAAATGATCTATGAAGCCGCTATCAAAGGAGATAAGCTAGCCATGGAAATTTATGAATACACCGGTAAAGTATTGGGAGAAGCACTGGCAAACTTTGTGATGTTCTCCAGCCCTGAAGCCATCGTATTATTTGGTGGCCTCACACAAGCTGGTGATCTCATCATGCGCCCAGTTAGGGAACATATGGAGCTGAACCTTTTACCCATCTTCCAGAATAAAGTTAAACTCGTTTTCTCTGAGCTGAAAGAAAGTGATGCCGCCATTTTAGGCGCCAGCGCAATGGCATGGGAAATGAAAGAATAGTTAATCTATCTGCAGATAGAAAAAGTCAATTACGAAGTACGAATGTAAAAATTGGTATCTTGTAATTGACTTTTTCTTTAAAACGTGAACAATGAACAGTAGACGCAATTTTCTTAGGACCGCAGCACTAGGTGCCGCCGTATTATCCCTGGACGGCCCATCTGCCATCGCACAATCCAAAAAAACATCCGGTAAAGTAAAGAAACCCATCGTATTATCCACCTGGGACTTTGGCATTGCAGCCAATAAAGCAGCCTGGGAAATACTGAAAAAAGGAGGCCGTGCTTTAGATGCAGTAGAAGCTGGTGTACATGTACCAGAATCTGATCCCGATAATCATACTGTAGGTTACAGCGGTTACCCGGATCGTGATGGCCGTGTTACGTTGGATGCCTGCATCATGGATGAATTCGGGAATTGCGGATCCGTAGCTGCACTGGAACATATCGTACATCCCATTTCCGTTGCACGTAAAGTAATGGAGAAAACACCACACGTGATGCTGGTAGGTGATGGTGCTTTACAGTTTGCACTGGAGAATGGTTTTAAGAAAGAAAACCTGCTCACACCAGAGTCAGAAAAAGCATGGAAAGAATGGCTGAAGAAAGCGGAATACAAACCCGTGATCAACATCGAAAATAAATCTTACGACAGCAAAGGCACTACCGCCTTTTCTCCTTTACAATTACCCGGAAACGTATATAATCATGACACCATCGGCATGATAGCCATGGATGCACAGGGAAATATTTCCGGCGCCTGCACCACCAGCGGCATGGCATTTAAACTGCATGGCCGTGTAGGGGACTCTCCTATTATTGGCGCAGGTTTATATGTTGATAATGAAATTGGCGGCGCCACCGCAACAGGTGTGGGAGAAGAAGTGATCCGTGTGGTAGGAAGTTTCCTCGTAGTGGAATTAATGCGCCAGGGCTATTCTCCCGAAGCTGCCTGCAAAGAAGCTGTGATGCGCATTGTAAAAAAGAAACCCGAAAAAGCAAAAGAGATCCAGATCGGTTTCCTGGCCATGAATAAAAAAGGCGAACATGGTGCCTATTGTTTACAACAAGGTTTCAGTTATGCCGTTACCACTGGCGACGCACCAGAGCAACAACAACTGATCAAAGGGAAACATTACTTCTGATAATGGAAAAGATCACACTGGAAATATGTGCTGCTTCCGTTGCTTCCTGCATCGCTGCGCAGGAAGGCGGAGCAGATAGAATAGAGTTATGTGATAACCTGCTGGAAGGTGGCACCACACCCAGTTATGCCACTATTGCACTCGCAAGGGAAAAAGTGAACATCGCATTATATCCCATCATCCGTCCAAGAGGTGGAGACTTTTTATATGATGAACTCGAATTTGAGATCATGAAAAAAGACATCCAGCTCTGTAAACAACTTGGCTGTGATGGAGTAGTGGTTGGCCTCCTCACTGCAGAAGGTAAAATAGACCTCCCCCGCACAAAAGAACTCGTAGACCTTGCATGGCCATTGGGCGTTACCTTTCACCGCGCTTTTGATATGACGGACGATCCCTTCCAGGCACTGGAAGATGTGATCGAAACAGGTTGTGAACGCATCCTCACTTCCGGGCAAAGGAACACTGCTGCAGAAGGAGCTTCTCTCATTGCAGAACTGGTAAATAAAGCCGAAGGGCGCATTGCCATCATGGCCGGATCTGGTGTAAGGGCCAATAATGTGGCAGATCTTGTAAACACGGCCCACGCAAAAGAATACCATACCACCGCAAAAGAATACATAGACAGCCACATGATATACCGCAATCCCAATGTGAGTATGGGTGGCATCCCCGGTGTTCCTGAATACGGCATTGCCGTCAGCCAGGCCGAACAGGTAAAGCTGATCCGCAACAATGCAGAAAAAGCATTAAATCCCGGTTAATTATTTAGGGATATTAAACTTTGTATAGTATTTATTTACTACTTTTATCCACACTGGATAAAAGGAAGGTTTCTTCCTGCTCTTTATATTAAATAATTTTTAAATTGGACAAGACATGAGAAAAGCAGGCATCATTGCCTTACTATTGTTATGCAATTTAACAGTGCGGGCACAAGTAAAAGGTGTTAAACATGTCATCCTCATTGGGATGGACGGATTGGGCGCTTATGCGATCCAAAAAGCAGACAATCCGAATATGAAACAATTGATGGCAGAGGGCTCCTGGACGTTGAAAGCACGCAGCGTATTACCCTCTTCCAGCGCAGTGAACTGGGCTTCCATGCTAATGGGCGCCGGATCTGAATTACATGGATTCACGGAATGGGGCAGCAAAACCCCCGAAGTAGAACCAAGAGAAGTAGATCAGTATGGTCTTTTCCCTTCGATCTTTACATTATTACGCCAGCAAAAACCTACAGCGGAAATTGGCGTTATATATAGTTGGGGAGGTATTGGTTACCTGTTCCCTAAAAAAGCAGTGAACAAAGATCAGGGCTGCCCTAACGATACGGCTACCACTGAAGCATCTATAATCTATATCAAAGAGAAGAAACCAGATTTCCTTTTCATACACTTTGATCAGCCGGATGGAGTAGGTCATAATATCGGGCACAATATTCCCGAATATTATGAACAAGTGCGCAAGAATGATGTTCTTTTAGGCGAAATCCTGCAGGCAATAAAAGATGCCGGCATGTGGGAAAACAGCGTGATCTTACTCAGTTCTGATCACGGAGGTATTAATAAAGGACATGGCGGCAAAACCATGGCAGAAATGGAAATTCCCTGGATCATCCGTGGAAAAGGTATCAAAAAAGGGCATGAAGTGAAAGAAAGTGTAGTGACGTATGATACCGCCGCAACCATAGCATGGATCTTTGGCCTGAAAATGCCACAGATCTGGACAGGCAAGCCGGTTAAAGAAGCGCTCGAAAAGTAATTGGATTTCCGGATTAGCAGCGTAGTGGCATTAAACTTGTAACTTTTTATAAAGACTATAATACATATAATCCGGAAATTTCAATTTGATACGTATGCATCGACCTATCTTTATTTTAATGCTAACCCTCATCGCTCAGGCACCTGTATTTGCGCAGGTTCAGGGGCAGGTGATCAAAGTGCTCAGTTACAATATTCATCACGCGGAGAATATGAAAGGCGAAGTGGATATCCAGGGCATCGCCAACATTATCCTCGCCACCAATCCCGATCTTGTTGCCTTACAGGAAGTAGACAGTTCTACTAACCGTGTTAAAAAAGCCAACCAGATGAAGGAACTGGCAGAAGCCACCGGCATGTACATCTATTTCGGAAAAGCGATGGATCATGATGGTGGTGGATTCGGCAACGGTGTACTCTCCCGCTTCCCTATCGAAAAAAGCTACAGCATTGCCCTACCCTCCAAAGGGCCTGGCAGTGAACCACGCAATGCTGCAGTGATAACAGTCAAACTACCAGGTGATAGCCTGTTACAATTTGCCAGCATCCACCTGGATCACTTAGAAGACCCAACTGACCGCCTCGCACAATCAGCGCTGCTCACCCAGCATTTCTCTGCACAACAAATACCGCTCATTATAGCCGGAGATTTCAACGCACAACCACCTTCCAAAGAGATCACCTCAGTCAAAAATATCTTCCTCGACGCCACCGAAAAACTAGGCCCCACCTGGCCTTCAGACAAACCAGCCCAAAAGCTGGATTACATTTTCCTGGCTAATAGAACACAATGGCATGTGATCAATGCTTTTGTACTGGAAGAAACAGTAGCCTCAGATCACCGGCCGGTGATTTGTGAGTTGTTGCTGAAATAGTGGATACGATTTTTATTGAAAGAAAGCTCCCTTAACGGGGGGCTTTTTTTATTAGCTGAAATCAAATAAAGCTTGCCACAAGTTTAATCAATAAAAGCCCCGATGGGGCTTTTATTGATTATCAGAAATATCAAACTAAACCTACGCAAGCCCCCTGCAGGGGCTTGCGCAATACCCTAAATAAAAAAAGCTTCCCCCCGAAGGGGTGTTCTTTTTGCCATAAGTTAAATCTACTAAAGCCCTAACACCGGGAGTTTTTATTTACCAGAAATATCAAATTAAATCTGCACAAGCCCCAATAGAAAGGTTTTTCATCTCTTAGAAAATATCAAATTAAACCTATTCATCCCTCAGGCAGAAGCTTGAATAGGCTTCCCCAATAATAAAAAACCTCACCCCCGAAGGGGTGTTCCTTTTGCCCTAAGTTAAATCTACTAAAGCCCTAACACCGGGAGTTTTTATTTACCAGAAATATCAAATTAAATCTGCACAAGCCCCCATGGCAAGGCTTTTTATCTCTCAAAAATATCAAACTAAACCTATTCAAGCCCTCATTACAAGGCTTTTCATCTCTCAGAAACATCAAACTAAACCTATTAAAGCCCCCGGCAGGGGCTTTAATAGATCACCCCAATAATAAAAAAATCTCACCCCGCAGGGGTGTTCCTTTTGCCCCGGTGTTATCTAAACAAAACCACATCGTTTCTTAACATCCAAACCCACCATTCATCAAAAAACCGCCACCCTAAAACGTTTTAGCCCCATTTTGCTTATTTTAGCTTTTCAGCGTCTAACGTAAAAAAACAGTGAATGAAAAATTGGTTGGTTGTACTAGCCTTGGGGCTAGTGTCTGCAACGCAGGCTCAGCAAGTGAATTATGCAGAAAAGGTAAATCCCTTTATTGGTACAGGCGGTCACGGACACACTTATCCCGGTCCAAGTTTGCCTTTCGGAATGGTACAATTAAGTCCTGATACAAGATTGAAAGGATGGGACGGATGCTCTGGTTATCATTATACAGACTCCATCATGTATGGCTTCTCCCACACCCACTTAAGCGGCACCGGTATTGAAGATTATTGTGATATCCTCCTCATGCCCGTAACCGGTAAACCCTCCTGGAACAATGAACAATACGCTTCTCCCTTCTCCCACAAGAACGAAAAAGCTTCCCCGGGTTTCTACAGCGTAAAGCTGGATAAATACGATATCCAGGCTTCCCTGACAGCAACGAAAAGAGTAGGCCTTCACAAATACGAATTCCCTAAGTCGGCAACAGAAGGTCACATATTACTGGACCTCTACCACCGGGATATCGTCATCAATTCCAGCCTTAAAGTAGTGAATGATAGCACCGTTATCGGTATGCGCCGCTCTACCTCCTGGGCAAAAGACCAGGTACTCTTCTTCGCCATGAAATTCTCCAAACCATTTAAGTCCCACAACGTGGCATTGATGGACATAGAGAAAGGAGCACTGCAAACAGCAGAAGGCCGTAACATCAAAGCCTATTTCACTTTCGATAATGTAAAAGATCCCGTGTATGTGAAAGTGGCCATCTCCGGCGTAAGCGAAGAAGGCGCCATGAAAAACCTCAACGCAGAAATGCCCGGCTTCAATTTCAATAAAACCGAAGCTGATGCAAAAGCCGCATGGAACAAGGAATTAAGCAAGATCGAAATAAAAGGCGGCACTGCAGATCAGCAGACAATCTTCTACAGTGCATTATACCATGCCTGTCTGAATCCAAATTTATACATGGATGTAGATGGTCAATATCGTGGTACTGATCAGAAGATCCACCAGGCAGAAGGTTTTGAGAACTATAGCGTATTCTCTCTATGGGACACCCATCGTGCATTACATCCGTTGATGACCATCATCAACCAGCAAAAAACAAACGACTGGATCAATACTTTCCTCGTACAATATAAATACGGCGGCATGCTGCCGGTATGGGAGCTCAGCGGAAATGAAACATTCTGCATGATCGGTTATCACTCCGTTCCCGTGATCGTAGATGCTTATCAGAAAGGCATCCGCGGATACGATGCAAAATATGCACTGGAAGCTATGCGCAGTTATGCCGAAGGAACACAATTCGGCATGCAGCATTACATCCGCCAGGGTTACCTTAGCATGGATACACAACCAGAATCCGTTTCCCGCACACTGGAATACTCTTATGACGACTGGTGTATTGCGCAAATGGGTAAAATGCTGGGCCAGGATGAAGTGTACAATCGCTATATGCGCAGGGCACAATCCTACAAGAACATATTTGATGCATCGACAGGTTTTATGCGTGGAAAAATAGGCGGCCGTTGGATGAGCCCCTTCGATCCTACAGAAGTGAATAACTTCTTTACAGAAGCAAATTCCTGGCAATACAGTTTTGCCGTACCACATGATGTAAGTGGGCTGGTAAAACTGCAAGGCGGCACCGCAAAATTCACAGATAAATTAAATCACTTATTCACTACAGAAGATAAATTATCCGGCCGTCATCAATCTGATATTACCGGCCTGATCGGTCAGTATGCACATGGTAATGAACCAAGCCATCACATTGCCTATCTGTTCAATTACATTGGCCAGCCATGGCGTACACAGGAACTGACACACCAGGTAATGACCACCCTGTATCACAATGCCCCCGATGGTTTGAGCGGAAATGAAGACTGCGGGCAAATGAGTGCCTGGTTTGTAATGAGCGCCATGGGCATTTACCCTGTAACACCCGGCGATGGAAAATATGCACTCGGCACTCCGTTATTTGATGAAGTAAAGATCAACCTGGAAAACGGAAAATCTTTCACCATTAAAGCAAAGAATCGCAGCGCGAAGAACTTCTATGTACAATCCGTAAAACTGGGTAATGCACCATTAGCCGTTTCCAGCATTCCGCATACCGCTATTATGGATGGTGGTGTACTGGAATTTGATATGGGTCCGGTTGCCAATAAAACCTGGGCCACCGGAACAAATGTACCGGTAAGCAGTGTTAAAGATGATATGATCGTGCCGGTGCCTTTTGCATTAGCAGATTCAGACAGGTTTAACAGTTCCATCAAAGTATCCCTGAAAGCAGTGGAGCCTAATACCGCTATTTATTACACACTGGATGGCTCCACGCCTACTAATAAGTCTGCTAAATACACCCAGCCATTTACGATCAGCAAGTCCACTACTTTAAAAGCGATTGCCTTCAAAAATGGCCAGTACAGCCAGTTGATGCAAACACCTTTCTTCCTGATCCCTACAGATAAAACCATCAAAGTAATATCCAAGATCAATCCGCAATTTACAGCTGGTGGTCCGGATGCATTGATAGATGGTATCCGCGGACAGGAAGATTTCCGCCTGGGCTTCTGGCAAAGTCATTATCCCGGAAACCTGGAAGCGATCGTAGATCTGAAAGCACCACGTGACCTGAAAAAACTGGGCCTAAGCGTATTGCAGGACCTTGCCGTATGGATCTGGTATCCTACACAGGTAGAGTTCTTTACTTCAAATGATGGGCAAAAATTCACATCAGTAGGTGTAGTAAAGAACACTTTCTCTGATAAAGAATATGGCAGTTTCACACAAGTACTTAGCCTGCCGTTGCAAACCAAAGTCCGCTACGTGAAAGTAGTAGCCCTTAACCATGGCCTAATTCCTGACTGGCATCCAGGCAAAGGAGAACCTTGTCATATTTTTGCGGATGAAATCATAATAGAATAGTATTTTCCAGCAGCTAATCATATAAGGACATGACCATAAAAAGATTATTACACATGGCTACATGCTGTGTTGCATTAGGCTTTGTTTCCTGTACAGGAACAGGAAACGACTCCACAGCACACAAAGCCGAAGTGAGCATCATCCCTTTACCGGTAAGGCTCACCACACTTCCGGATTCTTTCCTGCTGGACAAGCAGACGGCACTGGTAGCAGTTTCTCCGGAAGACAAACAGACCGCTGCACTCTTCAATGCTTTCTTTAAAGAATTAAGCGGATATGAATTAAAGATAGTGGGGAGCGGTACACCGAACGCTATCGTTTTCCAAACCCAGTTGCAAATCGACGCACCAGGCACACCGGAAGCCTATAGCCTGAAAGTGGGAAAAGATTTTATCAGGATCCATGGGGATGATGCTGCAGGTACCTTCTACGGCATGCAAACCCTCATCCAGTTATTGCCACAGCAAAAAGCCAAGGCCTTCTGGATAACAGGCGTAGATATTTTCGATCAGCCCCGCTTTCCCTATCGCGGGTTACATTTAGATGTGGGCAGGCACTTTTTCCCGGTAGAGTTTGTGAAGAAATACATCGACCTGCTGGCCATGCATAAGATGAACACTTTCCACTGGCATCTTACAGAAGACCAGGGCTGGCGGATAGAGATCAAGAAATATCCTAAGCTGCAGGAAGTAGCTTCCCGCCGCAAAGAAACCATGATGGGCCATTACAATGATCAGAAGTATGATGGCAAACCATACGGTGGTTTCTATACACAGGAGCAGATCAAGGAGGTGGTGAAATATGCTACAGAAAGACATGTAACTGTGATCCCTGAAATTGAATTACCCGGTCACTCACTGGCTGCACTCACTGCTTATCCTCATCTTGGTTGTACCGGTGGCCCTTATGAAGTGGGTACCCGCTGGGGCGTTTATGATGATGTGTATTGCGCCGGTAATGATTCCGTATTTACTTTCCTGCAGGATGTAATGGATGAAGTCATGATCCTCTTCCCCAGTAAATATATCCACATTGGTGGAGACGAAAGTCCGAAAGTACGTTGGGAGAAATGTCCTAAATGCCAGAAGCGCATGAAAGATGAAGGGCTGAAAGACGAACATGCTTTACAAAGTTATTTCATTCAGCGCATGGAAAAATACCTCAATAGCAAAGGCCGCGAGATCATTGGCTGGGATGAGATCCTCGAAGGAGGGCTTGCTCCGAATGCTACCGTGATGAGCTGGCGTGGAATTGAAGGAGGTATTGCTGCTGCCAAACAACATCACAATGTGATCATGACACCCGGCAATTATGTTTACCTCGATCATTATCAATCTCAGGGCAAAAATGAACCGCTGGCTATTGGTGGTTTTACACCGGTAAGTGAAGTATATTCTTACGAACCTATTCCCGATGAACTGACTGCAGACGAAGCAAAATACATCCGTGGTGCACAAGGCAATGTATGGACGGAATACATGAAGAACTCCGAACATGTGGAATACATGGTATACCCACGTGCCATTGCATTAGCAGAAGTATTATGGACGCCGAAAGAAAAGAAGAACTACGACAACTTCCTGGATCGTTTAAAAACACATCTGCCACTGTTGGCGATGAAGGGTGTGAATTATGCGAAACATGTATTTGAAGTACGTGGTGCAGTGGAAAGTGATGGTAAAGGCGGTGTACAGGTAAAACTGGATAGCAAACTGGATGGTGGCAAGATCACTTATACTACAGACAGCAGTGCGCCTACCCCTTCATCTGCTGCTTACACCAATCCCATCGCTGTTCAAAAAACAGGTGTGGTACGCGCAGTAGTTTTCCAGGATGGCAAACAATACGGAAATGAATTCTACCAGGCATTCGTTTTTCATAAAGCCGTAGGTAAAAATGTGACACTGGCTAAGCCTCCACATCAGAACTACAATCCGGGAAGCCCCTTTGCATTGGTGAATGGCATAGAAGGTGTGAAATCTTACAACGATAATCAATGGACCGGTTACAGCGGAGATAACCTGGAAGCGGTAGTAGACCTGGGTGATTCTACAGATATCACACAAGTGGGATTGAATACGCTGAGCTTTAAAGATCAGTGGATCTATCCTCCCAAGCAGGTAACTTTCCTCGTGTCAGCAGATGGTAAGAATTATAAAGAAGTGTATAAAGAAATTACCTTTGATGGCAGCGGCATACTCAAACTGCGTCATGCTTTAACAGATGTGAAAGCACGTTATGTAAAAGTAGTAGCTTTGAATGCGGGTAAGATACCAACAGGTGCACAGGGAGCCGGGAATCCTGCATGGTTGTTTGTGGATGAGATCATCATTAATTAGAAATTACTACCACCAGGTAATTGAATAAAGCAAAGGGCTGATCCAAAAGATCGGCCCTTTGTTATTGATGAGTTTGCCGCGCTGCAAAGGGCGGTTTTTTTCTTTTTTGGGGATGAGTTCCTTTCCTCTTTCTAATATTTGGGGAAGGTGTTCCTTTCCTCTTGCTAATATTGGGGAATGTGTTCCTTTCCTCTTGCTAATATTTGGGGAAGAAGTTCCTTTCCTCTCTCTAATAAATAACCGGTACGGAAGTACCGGTCGTTTATCTATATGCTATTCGTGACTCTTTGTTACACCCCGAGTCATTATTTTGCGTTGACCCATAAGGTCCATTTTGCATCAAATTTGTACCATTCACCTTTAGGCCCTTCCCATTTCCATTCCGGCACTTCGCTGAAATTTTTACCATTATCAGCCGTCCACCACAATTTCCCTTCCCCTATCTTGAGCCATTTGCCATCTTTATCAGCCCACATGCCACCTTCTACCGCTGCCCATTTCTTCCCGTCCGTACTCCACCATAACTGCGCATTCTTATCCAATTTGTACCAATACATTTTACCATCTTTCATACCTGCCCATGTACCCGTTTTTGATTTCGCAAAATCAAAGTAGTTTTCAGTTATGTGACCGGAAGGTGTAACTGCCTGGGTTACGGCAATACTCGTCGTCAACATCAGGAAAACACCTGACGCTACTAGTAACATCTTTTTCATCAGTAATTGGTTTTGATTAGCAGGATTGGTTATTAAGTTGCTGAATATAAGTACGCAAGCGAAAAGAATTTGGATTTAAATTAGTGTAGATTAACATTCGAGGATGCAATCCATTGCAAGAAGTTGCTAATATGTTAATTTTTCCCGTTAGCAGGGGCTTTCAAATAGTAAATCATAAATTTTTGACAACTTTCCCTACATTTTGACTAATTTTCGGGCTCGTTTTTAAAAACGCATTTAAAATACTTGAACAATGACCATTAATCACCAGGAAATTGAACTGATAGACAGTTTTGAGCAGATTTCCGTGGACATCCACCCTACAGCCAAGGACGGATCGAAAGCAGTGGCAAAAGAAATCGCCGCCCTCATCCGTGAGAAACAAGCAGCAAAAGAGCCAGCAGTGCTGGGTTTAGCTACAGGATCAACACCCAAATACCTGTATGCTGAACTGGTACGCCTCCACAAAGAAGAAGGCCTCAGTTTTAAGAACGTGGTAACCTTTAACCTGGATGAGTACTACCCCATTGAGCCGGATGCCTTACAGAGCTACAACCGGTTCATGAAAGAACAATTATTTAATCATATTGATATCCCAGAAGGGAATTACCATATTCCGGATGGCACTGTGCCCAAGGAAAAGATCAAAGCCTACGCAGAAGCTTACGAGCGCAAGATCGAAGAAGCTGGTGGCATAGATATCCAGATCCTGGGTATCGGCAACAACGGCCACATTGGTTTCAATGAACCAGGTGCCAACATCAACTCTCACACCCGCCTCGTTACGCTGGATAATTCCACCCGCCTGGCTAATGCATATGAGTTTTCTAACATGAGCGCGGTTCCCCGCCTGGCCGTAACAATGGGCATCAGCACCATTATGAAAGCCAAAAAGGTGGTCCTGCTGGCATGGGGTTCTCATAAAGCCAAGATCGTTTGCCGCTCTGTGGAAGGCCACAGCACTGACCAGGTGCCGGCTTCTCTCTTACAGCAACATCGCAATTGTGTATTCGTGGTAGACGAACAGGCTGCTGCAGAACTGACCCGTTATAAAGAGCCTTGGCTCACCGGAGATTGTGAATGGACGCCTAAACTGATCCGCAAAGCGGTAACCAGCCTGGCGCTCAAATTGAACAAGCCCATCCTGATGCTCACGGATAAGGACTATAACAATAATGGTCTGAACGACCTTATCGTACAATATGGTTCTGCCTATGAGCTGAATATCGAAGAATTCAACGCTATCCGGGATACCATTACCGGCTGGCCTGGCGGAAAACCAGGTACCCAGCTGCCTAATCATCCTGAACGTTCCGAACCGGAACATAAACGCGCCCTGATCTTCTCTCCCCACCCTGATGATGATATCATCTCCATGGGCGGCACTTTCATTCGCCTGCACGAACAAGGTCATGATGTACACGTAGCTTATCAGACATCCGGTAACATTGCTGTTACAGATGAATTCCTGCTGCGTTTCATCGATTTCGCCGTAGGTTTTGAAGGAATGTTTGACATAGACAGAAGCAAAAGCTCCCAGATCCTGGAAGATGCGAAAGCCTTCATCCAGATCAAAAAGCCCAGCCAGAAAGATACTGCTGAGATCCGTGCCATTAAAGGTCTGATCCGCCGTTGTGAAGCAAAAGCCACTTGCCGTTACGTGGGCATCAAGGAAGAAAATGCACACTTCCAGAACCTGCCTTTCTACGAAACCGGCCTGGTGGAAAAGAAACCCATGGGTGAAGAAGACGTACAACTCACAGTAGACCTGCTGCGTCAGCTGAAACCACAACAGATCTTCTGCGCAGGAGACCTCGCTGACCCACATGGTACCCACAAAGTTTGCCTCGATGTTATCTTCGAAGCCATCAACAGGCTGAAGAATGAAGACTGGATGAAGGATTGCTGGGTTTGGTTATATAAAGGCGCATGGCAGGAATGGGATATCCACGAAATTGAAATGGCAGTACCTATGAGTCCTGACCAGATCATGCAAAAACGCCTGGGTATCTTTATTCACCAGAGCCAGAAAGACGTTGTGCCATTCCAGGGTACGGATGCCCGTGAGTTCTGGCAACGTGCTGAAGAACGCAACGCCAATACTGCAGACCTGTATGACCGTTTGGGATTACAGAAATACGCAGCCATGGAAGCATTCGTTCGCTACCACTTCTAGTTCTAAGATTGTCATTTGCTATAAAAAAAGGGCTCAACATTAGTTGGGCCCTTTTTTATTAACTTTGCGAACTATGAATGTGACCCTTTTAGCCGGTTTGATCATCGGGCTGTTTTCCGGCGGCCTGCTAACCTGGCTCTTCTTCCGGAAACATTACATTCCCCGCCATCAGGCGATGACCCGTCAACAGGTGAATGAAGAATATGTGGTGCGGGATATGTTCGACAATCTTCAATACACGCTTGTGGAAAGGGAGAAAGAGATAGAACGCAAAGCAAAGGACATTATCAGCCTCAGCAGTCAGCTCTCCGCCCTTCAGGTAGAAAAGGATAAGCTCAACGAGAAACTCGCTGATTTTGGGCAGGAACTGCTCAAAATGCAGGAGAACAACCGGGAACAATTCCGGAACATGGCCACAGACATCCTCCGCGAAAAAAGCAAAGACTTCGAGGAAACCAACAAAACCTCCCTCGATCACATCCTTGCCCCACTCAAAACAGATATCGGCCAGTTTAAGAAAACCATAGAAGACACCCGTAAAGAAGATATCCAGGAATTCACTTCGCTCAAAAAAGAGATCGAATCCCTCTCCAAACTAAATGTACAACTCAGTGAAGATGCACAACGCCTCGCCGGCGCATTACGTTCTGATGTGAAAGTACAGGGGAATTGGGGAGAAGATAGATTAAAACTGATCCTGGAATCTGAAGGCCTTCAAAAATATATCGACTTCACCAGTGAAGAAGTATTACGTGATACAGAAGAAGATCGTAACCGCCGCCCTGATATTATCCTCAGGCTGCCGGATGGTAAACATCTGGTGATAGACAGCAAAGTATCATTGAATGCATATGTTGCTTATTTCAATGCCAGTGATCCGGAAGAAAAGAAAGCTTACATGAAACAACTGGTGCGGAACATCAATGAACATATTGATGAATTGTCCGCCAAGAACTATCATGCACTTAGTGGTCTCAATACACCGGATTTCGTTTTCATGTTCATGCATTTTGAATCTGCATTGACCCTGGCATTAAATGAAAACCCGGAGATCTTCAACCGTGCCCTGAAGAAAAAGATCGTGCTGATCACACCTTCTACCCTGGTGGCTACATTTAAGATCGTAAGGCTCCTGTGGCAGAATGAGAACCGCGTGCGGAATGTAGAAGAGATCTTCCGCCAATGCGGCCTGCTGTATGATAAGTTCATTTCGTTCCTGGATGAGATGAACAAGGTGGGCAACAATCTCCGCCAGGCCGGCAACGCTTATGATGATGCGATGAAGCGACTGAAAGATGGTAAACGCAAAGGCGATACGATCATCGGGAAATTTGAAATGATCAAAGACCTCGATGCAAAAACAACAAAACATTTACCGGACAACCTGATAACAGAAATTGACTTACTCTTTCCGGAAGAGAACATTAAAGCAGATTAACACCTATGCCTGAAAAATTCCTGACGGCCCAGTGGAGGAACTTACTCATGGCCAACTTTGAAATAGACGCATCAGTATTACGTAGTTATGTTCCTTATGGCACTGAATTGGATGAATGGAATGGTAAACATTATGTGAGTCTTGTAGGGTTCCTTTTCCAGGATACCCGTGTAATAGGGCTTTCTGTTCCCTTTCATAGAAACTTTGAAGAAGTGAACCTTCGTTTTTATGTGCGGTATAAACATGCAGAAGGCTGGAGAAGAGGCGTGGTATTTGTAAAAGAGTTCGTGCCCAAAAGAATGATCACGATGGTAGCGAACGCTTTGTATGGTGAAAAATATGCTACCCTCCCCATGCGTCATATCTGGGAGGACCAGGATCAGCAACGCATGAAGGTACGCTATGAATGGAAATCCGGAGAGCATTGGAATCATCTGGAAGCCATAGCAGATAAGGCTGCTACAATTGTTGTTCCTGGTACCAAAGAACATTTTATCACAGAACATTACTGGGGATATGCGCAATTGAAAGGACAACAAACTTTTCAATACCAGGTAACACATCCCAGCTGGCGTGTACATCTGGTACATGAATATTCTTTCAATTGTGATACAGAAGCCCTCTATGGCAGCAGGTTTGTAGACACCTTCTGCCAAACACCGGCATCCGTTTTCCTGGCAGAAGGATCAGACATTGAAGTCATGAAAGGAAAAGCATTGATATGATAACGATCAAACCATTTGAGCCTGCATTTACAGAAGCCTTGATCACATTCATACTGGACATCCAGCAGAATGAGTTCGGCCTGCCTATCAAAAGAGAAGATCAATCTGATCTCGCTAATATCCCCGAAGAATTTCAACAGGGCAAGAGCAATTTCTGGATAGCAGTGGATGTGGATCAATTGATCGGCACCATTGCGCTCTCAGACCTCGGCGCTGGCAAAGCAGCCCTGCGAAAAATGTTTGTGCATAAGGATTACAGAGGCGCTACACACGGCCTGGCAATGAAACTACTAAACACTTTGATCACCTGGGCCAAAGAACAACAATTGTCCGATCTCTATCTCGGCACAGCAGATAAACTACATGCCGCACATCGCTTTTATGAAAAGAACGGTTTTGTGCTTGTAACTCGAAATGAAGTACCGGATGGAAAATACATCATGGCCGTTGATACCAAATTTTATCATTTAGCTTTATAAAGATGCGTATCCATTATTTCCAACACGTAACATTTGAAGGCCTTGGTTATATCGCCAACTGGGCAACAGAAAAAGGCCATACCGTTACCGTAACAAAGTGGTATGAATCTCCCGCACTCCCTGCCCTCGAAGACTTCGACATGTTAATAGTAATGGGCGGTTCCATGGGCGTATACGAAGAAGACATCTATCCCTGGTTAAGCATAGAAAAAGAATTTATCCGCAAAGCCATTGCAGCCAATAAACCGGTATTGGGCATTTGCCTTGGCTCACAACTGATAGCCGCTGCACTGGGGGCTCGCGTGTATCCTAACAAACAAAAAGAGATCGGTTGGTTCCCTGTTCAGTTCCATGATGCCATAGCACCTTCGCCCACTACCGTATTACACTGGCATGGGGATACATTTGATCTGCCGGAAAATGCAGTACACCTGGCAGAAACTTCCATCTGTAAAAATCAGGCTTACCGCATCGGGGATCGGGTGATAGGATTACAGTTCCATTTTGAAATGACGCCCGAAGCACTGGATGTAATGATCAGTCATTGTGAAAAGGACTTAATACCAGACACCTATGTGCAAACAGCCG
The DNA here is from genome assembly GCF_009647655.1 of Chitinophaga sp. SYP-B3965. GTDB lineage: Bacteria > Bacteroidota > Bacteroidia > Chitinophagales > Chitinophagaceae > Chitinophaga. The sequence continues at coordinate 210,405 of NZ_WJFD01000003.1, forward strand.
CAGAGATCCAGGCAAACGCACATTACGCACAAAACACAAATATCCTGTTAAGCAAGCTGCTGGACGGGTTGGAAAAATTGGCTTAAATTAGAGGAATGCATAAGTTACTGATCATCGGAGGAGGCCCAATAGGACTGGCTTGCGCGTTAGCTGCAAAAAAAGAAGGAATAGATTACCTCATCATTGAAAAAGGATGCCTGGTGAATTCATTGTACCGGTACCCCATCAATATGACCTTCTTCTCTACCAGCGAAAGACTGGAAATTGGCGGCATCCCGTTTGTATCCAATAATGCAAAACCCACACGGCCGGAATCCCTGGAGTATTACAGAAGGGTAACCTCCTCTCAGGAACTGAACATTAAGTTGTTTGAGAAAGTGGAAAGCATCCAGCCTGCCAATGGCGGTTATGAAGTAATCACTTCCAAACAGACCTATCATGCAGCGAATATCGTTATTGCCACCGGCTTCTATGATATCCCCAATCTGCTGGGCATTCCCGGAGAAGAACTACCGAAAGTAACACACTATTACAAAGACCCGCACTTTTATGCCACACAAAGAGTAGTGGTAGTAGGTGCGAATAATTCTTCTGTAGATGCAGCCCTGGAGACTTATCGCAAAGGTGCGGAAGTTACTATGGTGATCAGGGAAGATGGCATTGGCAAACGGGTGAAGTATTGGGTGAAACCTGATATAGAGAACCGGATCAGTGAAGGCAGTATTAAAGCTTATACCCATTCAACCCTAACCGCCATCCGTGAAACGGAAGTAGATATACAAACACCGGAAGGGCTTATCACCATCCCCAATGATTTTGTGATTGCGGCTACGGGATATCAACCTGATTTCAGTTTCCTGGAAAAAGCGAAGATCCGTTTATCTGAGGATGCCATCAGAGCACCTTTTTATAATCCTGATACCATGGAAACAAACTTAGCCGGTGTATATCTTGCGGGGGTAGTTTGCGGTGGCATGAACACACATGTATGGTTTATTGAGAATTCCCGGGACCATGCGGATAAGATCATCAAACACATCGTTTCTAAATAATATATTAGAAAAATAGTAAAATCCCTATATTACAACGCCACGCAATGAATTAATAAATTGATAATACCCTTCTTAAAACAGGGGTCTAATGCTTCGAGTACATTTGTTCCGTGCTTTTTCAAGCAATTCTTCGGTCTATGCATAACGAGCGTCTTCACGTTGATATTAGCGAATACTGGAAGCTCCTCAGAAACAACAGGAATGAGGGCATTATAGGACTGTATGATGTCTTGTGGGAAGAGTTGTACCTGTACGCCTCTAAAATGGTGAAAGATGAGGCCGCGGCTACGGATATAGTGCAGGAGCTTTTCATTCATCTCTGGGAAAAACGGGAAACCCTGCCGGATGTTCCGCAGGTGAAGGCCTATTTATATACTGCACTTAAAAACAGGATCCTCAATTACTTCGCCGCCAACGAAACCCGCGAACATCATATCAAGGCATGGCATGCCATCAAAGAACCGGACAGGGAAGCAACCCTGGAAAGCGTACTGGAGAAAGAACTTTACAGATCCGCGCTTACAGAGATCAGCCAACTGCCGCAACGCATGAAAGAAGTCTACAGGCTTGCCTTTGAGGAAGCTATGCCGGTAGCTGAAATAGCCCGTAACATGGGTATTTCCGAGCAAACTGTACGCAACCAGGTCAATCTCGCTGCCCGCCGCATACGTCAGTCCATCAAGCTGGGCATCTTCCTTTTTATTTTTTTTAGATGAGTATGGTTATTCTTATGCTGAGCGCTGTCTTATAACAAAGAACCGCTCAACAGATGAAAGAAATGAACACTGAACTGGCCCTTTTGCTGGAGAAATACCGGCAGGGACGCTGTACAGATGAAGAAAAAAAACGCCTGGAGGCCTGGCTGGAACAACTCGAACAGACGGAGGATCCATTACCATTACCTGCACCTGAAACCAGGGAGGCTTTACGCAGCGCATTCGTATCACGTGTTGCACCAGTACCAAAGTACCGTACGCTGATTGTTTCCTATAAACGATATATAGCCGCTGCGGTATGCGTGGCGGTTTGCCTTGGCGCAGCGTTCTTCCTTACCCGTCATAACAATACACCTACCCTGATGGCATCCGTTGCCTGGGATACCTTGTATTCAAAACCCAATGAAGTACGTAGTATCAGGCTGAACGATAACTCTGTCATCGCGCTGAATGCCAATACCAGTATAAGGATTAGCAGAGCCTTTGGCAAAACAGACAGGAAGGTGGAACTGATTGATGGAGAGGCCTGGTTTGATGTGCAGAAAAATGCGCAGTTGCCCTTCATCGTACAATGTCAGAAAGCGGAAACCCGCGTACTGGGTACCCGGTTTGTGATCAGCGCTTATCGTGAACTGCCGGAATTAGCCGTACAGGTGATAGAAGGAAAAGTATCTGTAGCACTTCCCAATAAAAAATATCCGCTTGTTTCGAAGGGGGAGGCTATTCACCTGCATAATGTTACCGGAGAAAGCACAGCAGATAATTTCGATCGTGCCGCCTTTGATCCCATCAATAAAAGAGCCTTCATCCGCAATGGTTCTTTCAGCGAACTGGCTTTGCGCATTAAAAATACGTTCGGATATACACTTATACCTAAAACGCCTGACGTTAGCCAGCGGCGCTTTACCGGCGAATTCCGTTACAACGAAAGCATACAGAACATCCTCCAGAAATTCAGCGAAATACACAATGGTGGTTTCCATATAGAAGGCGAAAAAGTTTTCATGGAATAACACACACCAACCTTACATAGCTCACATCATCAAACAAGTATATGCATACATTTTTATTTTCAAAAAAATGGCCGCTTCGGATCCTCGTGGCCGTTATTTTCCAAATGGGCCTGTTCAGCCACGCCATGGCCCAGGTTGCGCAGAAAAAGATCACGTTATCAGTCGGCGCCATTCCTTTAACGGAAGCAGTGGAAGAGATCAGAAAAGCAAGTGGTTTAAACTTCATGTATGATCCTGCGCTGCTGGCCGGTTATAAAGTGCAGCCACAACAGTTTAAAGATAAACCGGTGCTGGAGATCCTGCAGGAATTACTGCAAAATACAGACCTGCAATATAACAGTGATAACGAAGGAAGCATCCTCATCAAGAAGAATACAAAGCAGCAAACAGCTGTCAGCACTGGCGTTACACTGATGCAGGGAACTGTAACAGATACTACCGGCATGCCGCTTCCCGGTGTTACCATCATGGCAAACGGCAGAAGTAATATCGGCACAGTAACAGATGAGCACGGCAAGTTCTCACTGTCTGTTCCAAACGATGTGAAGTTTGTGAATATGTCACTGATCGGCTTCTACGATATGCAGGTATCAGTAAGGAGCAATGCAGGCAACCGTCCTTTTATGCTGAGGACCAACCGCAGCAGTCTTGATGAAGTAATTGTGGTAGGTTATGGTACTACGCAAAAGAAAGCCAGCATTGTGGGTGCAGTGCAAACGATTAAACCGGAAGACCTCGTAGCTACCTCAGCTAATCTGACCACAGCTTTTGCCGGAAAGGTAGCAGGTATGATCTCTGTGCAGCGTAATGGCACTCCCGGTGCTGATGGCGCCAACTTCTGGATCCGTGGTGTGTCTACTTTCGGTACCAATACCAGTCCACTGATCGTATTGGATGGTGTGGAGATCGTGAGCAACATGTTGAACTCCATCGCCCCGGAATCCATCGAAGCTTTCTCTATCCTGAAAGATGCTACGGCCACTGCTTTATATGGTAGCCGCGGTGCAAATGGTGTACTCATTATCACCACCAAATCCGGTGCTGGCAGTGAAAGGATGAATGTGAACGTACGGGTGCAAACAGGCATCTCTACCCCCACACGCATTCAGCCAATAGCGGATGGCCCCACCTATATGGAGGATTACAATGAAGCCCGCCGCAACAATGGTCAGGCAAATTATTACAGCCAGGAAAAGATTGATGGAACACGGAATGGGCTGAACCCTTATGTATTTCCGTATAACGATTGGTACAATACCCTCTTTAAGGATAAAACCTTCAACCAGAACGCGAACGTAAGTGTAACGGGTGGAGGAAAGAAAGTGAACTATTTTCTCAATGCCGCTTTTTATAATGAGAACGGCATGCTGAAAGATCAGCCCACCGGCGCTTACAACACTAACGTAGGTCTGAAACGTTATACGTTCCAGAGTAACGTGTCTGCCGCTATTACTCCTACCACCCGCATTGGTGTAAAAATGAATACGCAGCTGAACTACCGCAATCTGCCATCTGTAGATGTGAACGATCTGTTTGCTTATACCATGAAGATCAACCAGGTGGATTTCCCTGCTTTATATCCTAACTCGCTGATCCCGGATGGCGATCCCAACAATATCTACTATGGTAATGCACCTGGTTGGGATGGCGGCGTTACCCAGATCAATCCACTGGCTTATGTAAACAGGGGATATGCGGATACTTACCAGTCTTATCTGACTGCGGTATTTAATGTAGACCAGGATCTGAAATTCATCACCGAAGGTTTGAAATTAAAAGCGCTGGCTTCTTTTTACAATATGACATTTGCCAGCCAGACCCGCACCTACACTCCTTTCTATAAAACACTGACTGGTTATACGGTGGATGGTAGTGGAAATTACCTCCTGAACCTGAACGATATCGGCCCGGCCGGCACCACTTACCTGGCCTATACAGCTAACAGAGACGGAGAACGTGAATACGCTGTACAGGGTTCAATCGAATATAACAAGCAGTTCGGCGCAGGTAAAGCACACGATGTAAATGCTTTGCTACTCTATCATCATAAACAGAACGACAACAACGGTATCCTTCTCACGGAATCAGGCATTCTTCCGCACCGTGAACAAGGTTTGGCAGGACGTCTTACCTATGGTTACAAGAGCCGTTACCTGGCTGAAGTGAACTTTGGCTACAACGGTTCTGAGAACTTTATCACAGGTCAGCGTTTTGGTTTCTTTCCTTCTTTCGCTGCCGGATGGAATATCACCAACGAACCGTTCTTTAAAAAAATGGGCAACACCATCACTTTCCTGAAGATCAGGGCTTCCTGGGGTAAAGCTGGTAACGATGCATTGCCGATCCGCTTCCCTTACCTGAGTACTGTTACTACAGGTGCAGCTATCGGGAATTTATACCTGGGACCTGGCCGCACACAGCCTAAAGGTATCAGCCTGAGTGCAATTGGTAATCCGGATGCTACATGGGAAGAAAGTGAAAAAACCAACGTGGGCATCGAAGTAGGTTTGCTCAACAAACTGATGTTCATCGCGGATTTTTTCCGGGATAAGCGTACCGGCATCTTCATGCAGCGCCGTTCTATTCCAAACTCTGCAGGTTATGAGGGAACAACACCTTACGCCAACATCGGCGCCGTTATCAACAGAGGGGTAGATGCATCGCTGGAATACAACACCAAAATAAACAACAAGCTTTCTATTTCTGTCAGAGGTGCATTTACATATGCACATAACGAAGTGACTGCCCGTGACGAACCAGCACTGCTGTATCCATACATGTCTGTGATCGGTCATCCCATCAACACTATTTTCGGTCTGGTATCAGAAGGTTTGTTTGCTGATCAGGCAGACATCGACAGATCACCCCGCCAAACGTTTACGGCTATTGTAAAACCTGGTGATATCAAATACAAGGATATGAATGGTGATAATGTGATCGATGATAATGATGCAACAGCGGTTGGCATGCCTACCACACCAGAGATCGTATATGGTTTTGGTCCATCCATCAAATACCAGCGCTTTGATCTTTCTTTCTATTTCCAGGGAACCAGCAGGGTATCTATCCTGATGTCGTCTCAACATCCATTTACAGACGGCGTGAATTCCGGCTTCAACATTTCCAAATGGATAGCGGACGACCATTGGAGCGAAAGCAATCCTGATGTGAATGCTGCATATCCCCGCCTGTCGCATGTGATTAACCAGAACAATGTGAAGTCATCCAGCTTCTGGGTATACAACGGTTCATTCCTTCGTCTGAAAACGATGGAAGCGGGTTACAGCTATAAAGGTTTCCGGGCATACCTTTCAGCTTCCAATCTGTTTACGTTCAGCAAATTCAAATACTGGGATCCTGAACAGGGCAGTGGTAACGGCTTGTCTTATCCGCTGCAGAAAACCTACAACCTGGGCATACAATATAACTTTTAACGATGTTGATTATGAAACGGAATATATATCTTATAGTGATCCTTATCACTGCTATATCTTTTACGGCCTGCAACAAATTCCTGGATGTAGTGCCGGAGGGTACAGCGAGCCTGGATGATGTCTGGAAATCAGAACAGCAATGCCAGCTATTTGTGAATACGTTGTATTCCCAGATGCCTCCTACGTACTATCATACTTACCTGCCGGACTGGATGGCAGGTGGTGATCTGATAACCGGCCCTAAAGGAACTACCCGCTGGTTCCCTTATAAGAGCCTGCTGTATGGTGAAGAAAATGCCAACAACTCGTATTTTCAACTCATGGGCGCCAAGAGCGACCCCGTAGGAAGTACCAGCCATGCTATTTACCGCACTATCCGTTATTGCTATCTGTTGCTGGACAATGTTGAGAAAGTACCGAACCTCAGCAAACAGAACAGTGATTACTGGAGAGGTGAAGCCCTGTTCCTGATCGCGTTCTATCACCAGTTGCTGTTGCAGAATTATGGTCCCATCGTGTTGGAGAAAGGCAATATTTCGCTGAATGCTCCTGACGCAGAGATGTATCAGGCCCGTACCCCATACGATGAATGTATTGATTTTATTACGGCAAAATATGATGAATCTGCAGCATTGCTGCCAGCCAAAAGGCCTGATGCTGAACTGGGTTATGCTACCGCTACCATGGCAAGATCCTATAAATCCCGTTTGCTGCTGATGGCTGCCAGCCCGCAGTATAACGGTAACGCTGCCGATTATGCCAATTTCAAGAATAAAGATGGTAAGGCGCTGATGAACCTGACGTTCGACAAGAGCAAGTGGGAACGTGCACTCGTTGCTGCACGTGAGGCTATTACAATAGCAGAAGCGAACGGATACAGACTGTACATCAATCCTTCCGGCACACCCATCTCTACATTTGACCAGGGAGAACGCAACTATCACGATGCCTTTTGTGAACCTACGTTCAATACAGATGAGTTCATTCATGCATTCGGCAACTTCGGTAATATCCAAACTATTCAGCAGACCGGTGGCCCGCGTGTAGTGTTGCCTTATAATACCGCCAGCTTCAGGAACTATTACGTTCCTACTTTTGAATTGGTGGAAATGTATTATTCGAAGAATGGTCTTCCGCTGGATGTGGATCCTTTAACCAACAGTGTGAACCTGTATTCGGTAGCACCCGGCGACAGTACGGCACAACTCCATCGCAACAGGGAACCGCGCTTCTATGCGTCCATTGGTTTTGACAGAGGAAAGATGGCCTTTAATAATGACACACTCATACTCCGTTGCCGTAACGGTGAGCTGCAGGGTGATCTGAACAACGATAATTCCGAGTATCAATCCTGCACCGGTTATGTGATGAAGAAATTCATGCACAAAAGCTGCTACTGGAACAATACTACGAAAACAATGACCTACAAGCAGATGGTAATGCCAAACCTGCGACTGGCTGAATTGTATATGAACTATGCGGAAGCAGACTTTGAATTTAACGGATCATTGAGCGGAGAGAGCCTGAATTATCTCAACAAGATCAGGGTACGATCCGGCCTGCCTAACTTTGAAACGTCATGGGCTATTGTAGGAGGTATTCCTACAGGTGATGCATTACGTAAAGTACTACACCAGGAACGTTCCATTGAATTTGCCATGGAAGGCCGCCGCTACCAGGACATTCGCCGCTGGCAAGAAGCGAAGGAAGTGATGAGCAAAAAGCCTAACTCCTGGAACCTCAAAGGCAAAACACAGGCTGATTTTTACAAGGTAACACCTATGGTAGAATCAGGTGTGCGTGTTTTTGAACATCCTAAAACAATATGGTTGGCCATACCGATCAACGAGCTGAATGTTAACTATAACCTGGTGCAGAATCCGGGATATTAAAAAAAAGGGGATGTCTTTAATCAGACATCCCCTTTTTTATTTAAATAATATTCACTTCTCTTTCCAGCACAACCCCGAATTTCTCTTTCACACTTTCAATCACCTTCCAGGATAACTCAACCAACTCCTCTCCTGTTGCCTGGCCATAATTCACCAATACCAGCGCCTGTTTTGCATGTACACCCGCATCTCCATCCCGGTAACCTTTCCAGCCGGATTGTTCTATGAGCCAGCCAGCGGCCAGTTTATACTGATCATGGGGTAAAGGATATGCTACAATAGCAGGGAAGGCTTCTTTCAGTGCTTCGTATTTCTCTTTGCTGATCTCAGGGTTCTTGAAGAAACTCCCGGCATTGCCTATTTCAGCAGGATTCGGGAGTTTGGAAGAACGGATACTGATCACGGCATCACTGATAGCACGAATAGATAATTCTTTCACGCCCATCCGTTCCATTTCCTGTTCTATGGCGCCATAGCTGGTATTGAAATGCGGAGTTTTGCTCAGGCGGTAAGTTACCTGCAGGATTACGAACTGGTCTTTGTATTTACGTTTGAACACACTCTCCCGGTAACCGAATTCGCAGGCTTCTTTATTAAATTTTACGAGTTTTTGATCGCGAGTATGCCAGGCTTCCAGTTCATAAAATACATCCTTAATTTCTACACCATATGCACCAATATTCTGCATAGGACTTGCGCCTACATTCCCGGGGATTAAAGAAAGGTTCTCCAAACCTGCCAGGTTCTTATCTATGCAATACATCACAAACTGATGCCAGTTTTCACCAGCACCTGCCTGAACGTATACAAACTCGTTATCTTCCTTTATCACTTTGATCCCTTTCACCTCATTCTTCAGCACCAATCCATCATAATCCTTTGTGAGCAATATATTACTGCCACCACCCAGGATCATTTTGGGAACGGTTTGCCATTTCGGATCTTCCAGGATGGCCTGTAAGGCTTCGGGAGAATCGAAGGAGGCAAAATAACGGGCCGATGCATCAATGCCGAAGGTATTATATGGCCGGAGTGAAACATTTTCTGAAACGCTCATAGAAATCCTATCTTTAATAACGGAACAAATATAGTTAACTATAAAATGCAAAAAACAGCTATTGTGATCGGAGGATCCGGTCTTATCGGAAATTTGCTGGTGCAGGCCTTACTCCAGGATGAAGCCTATTCTTCCGTGAAAGCCCTTGTACGCAAACCTCTTGCGATCCAACACCCCAAACTGACAAACCTGGTATTACGGTTTGATGATGAAAACGCCCTTAACATAGCCCTCACCGGTGACGTGGTATTCTGCTGTGTGGGTACTACCATCAAAAAGGCCGGCAGCCAGGCTGCATTCCGGGCAGTAGACAAGGAAATCCCCTTGAAATGTGCCGCCATAGCCCACAAGAATGGGGTTCCGCAATTCCTGCTGGTATCCGCTGTTGGCGCAAAGGCATCTTCCTCTAATTTCTACCTGCGTACAAAAGGAGAAACAGAAGCAGGACTGCGCGAAATTGGCTTTAGCTCCCTGTATTTCCTTCGCCCTTCTTTTTTAATAGGCAGCCGTTCTGAAGTACGGATAGGAGAACAGATTGCGGCCATGCTTGCACCAGTTATGCGTTTTCTTTTACCAAAGAAGTATAGCCCTGTGAAAGCAGCAACTGTGGTGCGCACAATGATCTCGCTGGATAAAAGTCCAAAGCCGGGGGTTCATATCATTGAAGGATTTGAGGATTGAGGCTAAACATAGTTCACCCACATCATGAAGGGGTTACACGCAGTCTACATCCGGAATGATCACTACGGAGCGGAACTGTTTTTCTATTTGTAACTGAGAGAAGAACTCTTTTACCCTGTTCTTAATTTGTGTGATCTTCTTGCTGTCCCGCGGTAATTTGATCAGCATTTCCTGCAAATAAAATCCACGTACACGACTCACCATAGGAGCTGCAGGCCCTACCAGCTGATGGCCCAGCATGCCTCTTAACCAGTTCCCTAAGATCAATGCGGCCTGTTCTGTGGTTTGTTGTTTCTTATGTTTGATGGTCACTTTCAATAAACGGGAAAATGGCGGATAGCCAAATTGTTCCCGCTCTGCGATCTCCGTTTCAAACATCGCTTTATAATCATGTGTCATTACATACTGCAATACCGGATGTGTCGTATTGTTGGCCTGGATGATCACTTTACCCAAACCATCTTTTCGGCCGGAACGGCCACTCACCTGCTCCATCAACTGGAAGGCCCTTTCATTCACACGAAAATCAGGGTAACTTAATAAGCTGTCTGCACTGATGATACCTACCAGGTTTACGTTCTCAAAGTCCAATCCTTTTACTACCATCTGTGTACCCACCAGGATATCGATCTCTCTTTGCTCTAACAGCTGGATCATTTTATTGTGACTATCCTTACTGCGGATAGCATCCATATCCATCCTTGCAATACGTGCTTCGGGGAATAATAGTTGTAAGTCCTCCTCAATTTTTTCTGTACCAAAATTCTTTGGCACTAAAGTCTGGCTACCACATGCAGCGCAGGTATACACATAAGGATACCTTGTACCACAGTAATGGCAATGCAGGTTATCCTGGTGTTTATGATACGTGAGTGATACATCACATTGTTTGCAATTGGGTATCCAGCCACAGGTAGTGCATAACAGGAAAGGCGCATAACCTCTTCTGTTCTGGAAGAGGATCACCTGTTTGCCATCCTGTAAAGCTTGTGTGATACTTTGCCGTAATACGGACGTGAAATTACCTACCACTTCTTTCAAAGCAGTTTCCTTTTTGAGATCAACGATCTCTATTACCGGCATGGCAATACCACCAAAACGTTCATTCAATTCTACCAATCCGTACTTGCCTTGTTTGGCATTATGATAAGATTCAATAGCCGGTGTGGCAGAACCTAGTAATACTTTTGCTTTGAACAGACTGGCATAATAAATAGCGGCATCCCTGGCATGGTAACGTGGGGCAGGTTCCTGTTGTTTAAAAGAGGAATCATGTTCTTCATCCAGGATGATAAGTCCAATATCCCTGAAAGGCAATAACAGACTGGATCTTGCACCTAATACAATTCGGATCTCTCCGCTCTTCACTTTATTCCAGATCTCTACTCTTTCATTATTGGAAAAACGTGAATGATAAATGCCTATTTGTCCGCCGAAATGTTTTTTCAAACGACGGATGATCTGTGCGGTGAGGGCGATTTCAGGAAGAAGATATAAAACCTGTTTACCTGCAGCCAGGCAATCTTCCATGAGCTTTACATAGATCTGTGTTTTACCGCTGGAAGTAACACCATGCAGGAGTGTTACCTGTTTCTCTGTAAAACATTCCTTCACTTTAGCCAATGCAATTTCCTGTGCGGGGCTCAGATCAAAATCCAATTGGGCTTCCATCTTCCCCATGGGCACACGATCCACGGTACGTTTATCAACCTGCAGGATCTGTTTATCTACAAGCCCTTTCAGCTGTGCAGCGGAGGCTCCTGACTTTTTCAGTAATTCACTTTGGATCACTTCTCCCTGTGTTTTCAACAGGTGCAGGTAAGCCAGCAATAATTCCAGTTGTTTGGGTGCGCGTGCCAGTTCATCGAATAGCGGCGCCATTTGCTCATCACTTTCGTAATGCGGGTTGAGCAGTATATAGTTTTCTTTCTTTTCTTTATAAACTTCCTTTAACTCTTCATACACCAGGCATACCTGCTTTTCGATCAGTTTCTTGATCACTGCATACACATCTGGTTTATCCAGGATCATTTGCACCTCTCCGATGCGCAACTCCTTGCGGATGTTCAGCGCTTCTGCTACCAGGTATTCATGATCATTGAGCATGGTGAAATCATCTCCAAATGCATCATTGAAAAGCAAAACCGTTTCACTGGAAAGTTTCAGGTGTGCAGGCAATGCGGCATTGAGCACATCTCCTTCATTACACATGTAATACTGTGCTATCCATTCCCAAAAGGCAATCTGTGTGGGATATACCACCGGATCTTTATCCAGCAGGTCCATCAGCGGTTTGGTCTTATAAGCAGAAGGCGCCTGCTCATGAATGGATTTAACGATGCCGGTATATTTCTTTGCTTTACCTAATTGCACGGCAACACGACTCCCTACCTGGATAGAAGTTTCCATCTCAGGGGGCACGGCATACGTGTAATTCCTTGGCAAAGCCAGGGGTAATATGACATCTACATATTTCATATTGTCTGGAGGGACGGGTAACTGCGGTATTTACGTAATTCTTCATCCATCATCTGCCTCACCTGTTTTTTCAGCTGGGGTACATCTTCCATCGTTAAACCTTCTACGGGAACAACGGGTAAGAATACAACACGGCAGGGACCGGGCTTCAGGGACATGAATTTGATCTTGTCCAGCCGCGCACGATTATCAACATATAATACAGGGCGTATAGGCGTTTTCGTTTCAATGGCTATTCTGAAAGCACCGGTGTGAAAAGGCAGCAAAGGCTGATCTGTTTCATTGGTGGTACCTTCCGGAAATATCAGTAAGGACACGCGCTGTTGCAGCATGTACATCATATCTTTCATGCTCTGGGCCCTTCCGCGCGCTGTTTTTCTATCTACCGGAACAACTGATCTGCTGTAGATCAGTCCGAACAGGGGGATCTTTGACAACTCACTTTTACCCAGCGGGCGAAATGCCAGTGGCATCACTTTTACTGCCAGGGCAGCATCCAGGTAAGAGGAATGGTTAGCCAGGTAAATGCAGGGATCGTTTGTTTTGGGGCCTTTCCATTTTTTGGTCACAAAAATGCCCACGGCAGGAAACCATACATGTGCCCAAAAACGGAGAAAATAAAATACGATGTTTCCTCCCCTCACTTTTCCCAGGAAAGACACCAGGACAATGGGCGGCAGGATCAGGAACATGATGCCCAGCCAAACGATAAGGGCATAGAGGCTATAGAGAGCCTGCAAACATTTCAATAGCACACGCATAAAACCGGAAAGATACAGAATAATAGGATCAAGCGAAAGCGTTTTGGAATTCATAATAAATAATACATATATCTGCATGGCTGGAATCCTGATAATGTCGTACCTTTGCCCTCCTTATGACAGCGGTAAAATCAGTAGCATTTCATACACTCGGCTGTAAGCTGAACTTTTCCGAAACCTCTACTATCAGCAGGTTATTGGAAAAGGACGGTTTCGAAAAGAGGGATTTTGACGAAACAGCGGACGTGTACGTGATCAATACCTGCTCTGTAACGGATAACGCAGACAAAGAATGCCGCATGTTAGTGCGACGTATTCAACGCCGCGCTCCTGAGAGTTTTGTAGTGATCACGGGGTGTTATGCGCAGCTAAAACCAAAAGAAATAGCTGAAATTCCAGGTGTAGACCTGGTATTGGGCGCCGCTGAAAAATTCAATATTGTAGAACACATCCGTGAACTCTCTAAAGGAGACAGCGCAAAGATCTGCTCCTGTGATATTGAAGACGTACACACTTTCCATGCTTCTTATTCTTTAAACGACCGTACCCGTACTTTCCTGAAAGTACAGGATGGCTGTGATTACAACTGCTCTTTCTGCACCATTCCCATGGCACGCGGCATCAGCAGAAGTGATAGTGTGGCCAATGTGATTGGGCATGCACAAACCCTTGCTGCTACGGGTGTTAAAGAGATCGTACTCACCGGTGTGAACCTGGGTGATTTTGGAAAAGGATTTGAAGGCGGCAAGAAACGGGAAGAATCATTTTACGAACTGATCCAGGCATTGGATGATGTGGAAGGTATTGAACGGTACCGCATTTCTTCCATCGAACCGAACCTGCTCACCAATGATATTATAGAATTTGTGGCGGGCAGCAAGAAGATCATGCCGCATTTCCATATTCCTCTCCAAAGTGGCAGTAATGATATCCTGGCAGCTATGCGCCGCCGCTACCGCAGGGAATTATATGCTGAAAAAGTGGCCTGTATCAAACAATTCATGCCCAATTGCAGTATTGGCGTGGATGTGATCGTAGGATTTCCGGGCGAAAGTGACGCTCACTTTAAAGAAACCTATGATTTCCTGCATGAGCTGGATGTATCCTACCTGCACGTTTTCACTTATTCCGAAAGGTCCAATACCCATGCCCTGGAGATCAAACCTGTGGTGCCGGTTCATCTGCGGAATGAAAGAAATAAAGCATTGAGGAATCTCAGCCATAAAAAACAGCAGTATTTTACGGAACAGCATATCGGGCAAACCCGGAAGGTATTGTTTGAGCAGCATGGAAAAGATGGGATCATGGAAGGCTTCACGGATAATTATATCAAAGTAAGCACCCCTTTCCGGGACGAATGGAAGAACAAGATCGTGGACTGGGCGCTGAGATAAGAGAATTTTAAAAATATATTTGGCAGAATAAAAATAGTTTTTACCTTTGCAATCCCGTCAAACGAAAAAGCGTTGGGCGATAAAGGAAAAGGGAGTTTAGCTCAGTTGGTTCAGAGCATCTGCCTTACAAGCAGAGGGTCGGCGGTTCGACCCCGTCAACTCCCACTAAAGGTCTTCGTTTTACGAAGGCCTTTTTTTATGTACTATATTCACCCTATGCCCGGGAGAAGGAGTATCGAACCCATATCGAACCCGTGATATAGGATGGATCATTGAGGTATATGTTAAGATAATATCACTCTAGCATATATTTTAATAAATCATACTATCTTTAGCCCGGAAAAACCCACACCTATGAATTATCTGTCACCTCTCCAATTTAGAGTGCTTAAATACAGTGCCGTACCGGGACTGTTGATGTTGTATTACTTTTTTGTCTTAAGAGAACAATTCCCAAGTTCTAACCTGATGGGGCAATGCTTAAAAGCTGGTTTTATCGGCCTGATCATTGGCTGGGAGTTCCTGATCCGGAAAGATTTTAAACGGTTCGGGATCTTCATTATTGGTGCTGCGTTGTGGTACTTTCTTGTAATGCTGGCCTTCAACCGGCTGGAACTAGGGATCAGAGCCAGCTTCTTCAATCACTGGTACCAGATATTCTCGTTCCTTGCTTTCTGGGGCATGCTATTGATCAGAGGGATCCTGCTGAAGGACAAGTCCTTTATAAAAACCGGCTTGCTCGTGATGTTTATCTGGAATTATGGCATCGGTGCCTTGAATGGCCTTTACTTTATTATTGAAATAGTATTGAACGCAGCGACAGATAGTCCTTTTCCCATTTTTAATTACATCGGTAATTTTATCTCCGGCACCCATCAATTCCTGCTCCCCTGCTTTTATTATATCATCCTGTACTTTGTAGAAAATTACCTGAATGATGTGGATTCCTTCCGCCAGAAATTTCATTCAAAGATCCTTGTAATAGGAAAAGGTGAATATGTTTTTTTCTATGGCATACTCTTTATGTTCCTGATTGGAAGTGCTACAAGCATGGGCCAGCTGGTGGAAGCCTGGGAACATATCCGCTATGCGGGTGAGGATCAAATTTCATCCTACCTGGTGTTTATATTCTACCTGCTCTGCCCTATGCTTACCATAATCTTAAGCGGTTACCTGATAAGGAATATCATGGTTGCCCGGTCATTGACGATCAATCTTCATAATGGCTTCCTGTATTACCTGCATTGCCTGCCTTTTTTAAACCTGATCCCTGTATTGATCTACAGTTCTCAGAAAGCCGTTCATACTACCACCACTGAAAATGCTGTAGCATATATAAAAAGAGGTGATTCAAAAATGGCAAACTGGATCATTGTGGTGGGTGTTATTATGTCGCTCTATGGACTTTACCAGGGATACAACATGTATCAGCGCGTTTCTTATTACAAAGAAAGTCCGGTGTTCACTTTACTGGTTGCAACTGTTGCCATTTTTCAGTTCGTCCGGCTGATCAATTTTTTAATGGTGCGGAATTCAAGGAAGGCAGTATACGTATTGTTTACGATCAATCTGCTATCTGTGTGCGTACTGCTTTTCGGTTCGCTGGAATTGATCTCTCTGCGGGTGGGCATTTGTTATATGTCCTTGTACCTGTTGCTGGAGATATTCCATCCTACTTTATTTGGAGGAGATGCGGAAGCTATTCCGGCAGCTGCACATTCTGAAGAATAGGTTCAAAAAAAACGCAGCAAAATTTTTTTAAAATAAAAATCTCTCTATATTTGCACCCTCTTATAGAGAGAAAGGGAGTTTAGCTCAGTTGGTTCAGAGCATCTGCCTTACAAGCAGAGGGTCGGCGGTTCGACCCCGTCAACTCCCACAAAAAAAGGTCTTCGTAAAACGAAGACCTTTTTTTATTATTTCATTTCTACTTCCCAACTGTCTGTTCGGAACGGCGCAAGTGGCAATCCTTCTTTACTAAATACATTCCCCACCGCTGTATTGCGGAAACCGAAACGTACTGCCACAGGAGTCTTTACTTCTTTGCTGGAAACGGTCAGCGTATTATTTTTGATCGAAACGTCTGCCGGATAAAATACCTGGTCTTCTCCTGCAATTACAAATTCTGTTGCTGTCTTTCCTTTTACCTGCACTGCACTATCCAATGTTACGATCGCTTTATTCCCTTTTATGTTCAGACTTTTGAATGCAGGGCTTTTATAAGCAAATCCATTTTTGTGATACGTTTCTGCTAATGCCAGGTTAGCTAAACGCAAACCTACATCCTTCTTATTGGTAGGATGCACATTATTTGTATCTGCAACAAGGTCCGTGATCACTACCATGCCAGTATTGGGATGATGATCGGCAACTTGTGTTTCTGCTTCCCGCAACAAGGCTCCGCTGTTTTTAATTCCATATTTATAGGGCGCTATCTGTACTAAATAGAAAGGGAAATCTTTCTGCCAAAGTGTACGCCAGCTATCTATCATTGTAGCTAATAATTTGGCATAAGTCTTTGCAGTGCCTGTGTTATTCTCCCCCTGGTACCAGATAGTACCGGCAATAGCATAATTGGTAATGGGAGCGATCATACCGTTAAATGCATAACCTGGTATATAAGGACGGCCTCCGGGAATGGAGATCTTTGTTGCGGCTTGTTTTAAAACGGGATCTGCATTGATGATACTATCCGGCGTCCAGATCTCCGCAGCGGTGCCACCCCAGCTGGCATTCACTAAACCGATGGGGATGTTCAGATTGCTGTTTAATCTCTTTCCGAAAAAGTAACCCACAGCACTAAACGATTTCAAGGTACTGCTATCGCAGATAGTCCATTCTCCGGCACAGTTATCCTGTGGGTGAAGAGAAGTCGTTTTAGGGATATGGAAAAAACGGATATTGGGGTTACGGGATACAGGCAGTTCCTCTTTCATGCCCTCTACGCCCATACCATTCATTTCCATATTGCTCTGGCCGGAGCATACCCATACTTCACCAATGAGGATGTTATTCAGCACGATGGTGTTCTTTCCTTTTAATGTGATGGTAAAAGGTCCGCCGGCAGCGGGTGTTTCTACCAAAATTTCCCAACGCGCATTATTAGTGGCTATAACTTCATAGGCTTTGTTATCCCATGAAGTGGTAATAGCAATCTTTTCATTAGGGTCTGCAGCACCCCATAATTTCACTTTGCTTTGCTGCTGTAACACCATGTTGCTGCTGAGAATATTGGGCAGTCGGATATTACCGAAAGAAGAAAGGCTGGCACACAGGAGTGCCACAGTAAGTATTTTACGCATGTATATCATATTTGTTTCCGTAATAGGCTTCTTAACCGCCGGGAACAAATTTAATATTTAAAAAAAAGTTGTGGGAATTAAAAAAAGACACTAGTTTAGTAGAATAGTATAGTACAGAACAGATAGAGAAATACACGTTATTGACATGCAGGATATATATGAACAGATACATGAGTTGGAAGGGATACCTGGAATGTCCAAACATGAACAATTCGTTCAGGGGATCATTAATACGATCAATGCCAAATTACTTTCGAGGGGTGATGCCTTGCCTTCTGTGAACAAGCTGATCAATGAGCTGGGGTTTGCCAGGGAAACAATTGCCAAAGGATATAAAGAGCTGGTGGAAAGAGGTATTGTGACTTCCCAGAACAGGAAAGGATTTTTTGTAAGTACCTACGATACCGGCCAGCAACTGAAAGTAGCGTTATTGCTCTTTGCTTTTGACACCTTCCAGGAAACGTTCTATAAAACCTTCCGTGAAAATATCGGCGAGAACATTCAGCTGGATGTTTTCTTCCATCATAATAATATAGAGGTATTCGAATCCATTGTTTCCAGTATTAAAGGGCGATACGGCATGTATGTCGTAGCGCCTATCCCCCATCCTAAAACGGCAGAAATACTGAAGGTACTTCCCATGGACAAGTTCCTGATGATAGACCGGTACGAGCCCTTAGCCGCTGAATGCTCTTACATTGTACAGGAATTCGGGGAATCGTCTTATAAAGTATTCAGCGCCTTAACGGAAACGATCCGCCGTTTTGATGAAATGATCTTTTATTACCGCCCGGCTACGGATACGCCTATTGAGATCCTGAAAGCTTTTAAACGTTTTGTCAAAGACAATAAGATCAAAGGAGTGATCAAAACAGCATATCAGCCTGGCACCGTAACAAAAGGAAAGGTGTATTATACGATCAACAATACGGAGTTATGGGCCATCCTGAAAGACTGTGTGGAAAAGAACCTCACACCAGGAAAGGATGTTGGGCTCCTTTCTCACAATGATGATATAGTGAAAGAGATCATCTGCAACGGGATCACCACTTATTCCACTGACTTTAAACTAATGGCAGAGAAAGCCGCAGATTTTGTATTAAACCGGGAAAAGATACAGGAAGTAATACCCACTACCCTGATCAGAAGGAAATCATTGTAATTGACATCGCCTGGGCCTAAGTAAAATAAAATAATGAAAAGGAAACTACTGATCATCGTATTGTCTATGTTCTATCCGGCTGTGCAGTTGTTTGCACAGCAACAGATCGCCATTGAAACGGATCGCCTGCAATGGTTGCTGCAGGTAAATGAAAAAGGAAAGCTGTACCAAAGCTACCTGGGAGAAAAGCTGCTAACACCTGCAGAAGTAAAAGCAGGAAGGCATGAAGCATTTGTGGGAGCAGGGATGAATGACCTGTTTGAACCGGCTATCAGGGTCACGCATAAAGATGGTAATCCTTCTTTGGACCTGGTATTTGCCAGTGTGCAAACAAAAAAGGAAGATGCCAATACCAGCACTACCATCATTACTTTAAAAGATCCGCAGTACGCAATTGAAGTAAAGCTGTTTATCACTGCTTACTCCCGGGAGAATATTTTTTCCAGTTACACGGAGATCATACATAATGAGAAAGGAACTGTAACACTGCACAACTACGCTTCTGCGATGTTGCATTTTGATGCACCACATTATTGGCTCACGCAATTCCATGGAGACTGGGCCGAAGAAATGAAAATGCAGGAAACTGAATTAACCAGCGGGATCAAGATACTGGACAGCAAACTGGGTTCACGGGCGCATATGTACCAACCGCCCTTTTTCTTCCTTTCCTTAAACCAGCCGGCAGGAGAAAACAATGGAGAAGTACTGGCAGGCACACTGGCCTGGTCTGGTAATTTCCGTTTTGCATTTGAAGTGGATGAGCAGAATTCTCTCCGGATGATAGCAGGTATGAATAATTATGCTGCAGATTATCCGCTGGCGGCCGGCAAACCTTTTGTTACACCGGCATTTATATTTACCTATTCCAACACCGGAAAAGGTACTGCCAGTCGTAGTTTTCACAGCTGGGCAGGTAAATACGGAGTAATGGACGCAGATAGTTCCAGGATGGTATTGCTCAATAACTGGGAATCCACCGGTTTTGATTTTAATGAACAAAAACTAACGGCGCTTTTTGCAGATACCCGCAAACTGGGTGCGGACCTCTTCCTGCTGGACGATGGCTGGTTTGCCAATAAATATCCACGCAACAGTGATCATGCAGGGCTGGGTGACTGGGAAGAAAATAAAGCCAAACTGCCACATGGTATTGGCCACCTGGTAAAAGAAGCCACTGCCAACCAGGTAAAGTTTGGCATATGGCTGGAACCTGAAATGGTAAACCCTAAAAGCAAACTGTATGAAGATCATCCGGATTGGGTATTGAAATTACCCAACCGTGAAGAAAATTATTTCCGTAATCAGCTTGTGTTGGATCTAGTAAATCCGGCGGTGCAGGATTTTGTATATGATATAGTAGATAAACTGCTGACTAAAAATCCGGGCATCGCTTATATCAAATGGGATTGCAATCGCATGATGACGAATGCATGGTCTCCTTATCTGAAAGATCAACAATCCTCTTTATCGATAGCTTACACACAAAGCCTGTATAAAATACTGCAGAAGTTGCGGGTGAAATATCCGCATCTTCCCATGATGCTTTGCTCAGGTGGCGGTGGGCGTGTGGATTATGGTGCGCTGCGTTATTTTACGGAATTCTGGCCCAGCGATAATACGGATGGCCTGGAACGGGTATTTATGCAGTGGGGGTATTCTTACTTCTTCCCCTCCTTCACCATTTCCAGCCATGTTACCTCATGGGGTAAACAATCCCTGAAGTTCAGAACGGATGTTGCTATGATGGGACGGCTAGGGTATGATATAGATGTCAACAAGTTCACAGAGGAAGAATGGCATTTTAGCCAGGAAGCCATCAAAAATTATAACAGGCTAAAGAATGTGATCTCGCACGGGGAAATGTATCGGCTGATATCTCCTTATGAAGAACAAAGGGCTGTGCTCATGTATGTGAACAATAGCAAAACAAAGGCAGTATTGTTCGCGTACAATCTTCATACACATTATGGTGAACAGTTCCAGAAAGTGCGTTTAAGCGGGCTTGATCCGCAAAAGAGATATAAGGTGAAAGAGATCAACCTGGAAAAAGAGGCACAGGCAACTGAGTATTCCGGGGACTATTTAATGAAGGTTGGTTTATCTGTTTCTTCGAACAAAGAATTATCCAGTAAGGTATTAGAGATCCAAAGCTTATAAAATGAAGTGGTTTACTGTTATCGCTGCCATGTGCCTCTCATTCACTGTACAGGCACAGCATAAAACGATCCCTTTCGGGAAGAACGGCCGTATTGTATATAACCTGCAAAACGGTACTTATTCCGTATGGATGGAAGGGAAAGAAGTGATTAAGGATGCTTTTGCTTTTTATGATGAGGAACAACGGCCTGATACGGGACAGGCTGTTCGCAGCTTTGCTGTTTCTCCTGTTAAGAATGGCAAGCAGTATGTGATTAGTAGCGGTACCCAAAGGCAGCATGTATTTTATGTATATAATGGAACCGATGGTTTTTATACTGCGCTTATCCTTAAAGGGAAAGGTGCACGCTCCCGTTATATGAGTCCCTTAACAGGTAAAAGGAGTGGTTTCACCAGTGCAGTGGTTGTTCCTTTTGATAATGATGCATGGGTCAAATACAAAGTAGCGGATCTGCAGCAGCCTTCTTTTACCAGCTCTGAAGTAACGGCTTTGTATGACAGTGTTCGTAATAACGGACTGATCATCGGATCTGTGGAACATAACAACTGGAAAACAGGGATCAGCGTATCCGGGAATAATATCTCTGCTATTGCCGGATGGACAGATAGCACAGGTACACGCGACAGGATAAAACATGGCATTGTTACCCAGGGAGATTCTCTCTGTATCTCTCCCAAAATACTGGTGCTGGCAACCACAGACTGGCGTACAGGCATGGAACAGTATGGCAGTGCCAACCGTTTGGCAGAACCCCACTACATACATCAATGGACGGCGGCTAAACCTTTCGGATGGAATAGCTGGGGAAGCATACAAGCAAAACTATCACTTGCCAAAGCCAAAAAGGTGGTTGATTTCTTTGCTGATTCCTGCAAAACATTCCGCAGCAAAGATGGGCAGCTTTATATAGACCTGGATTCTTACTGGGATAATATGACGCAGGCTGAACTGGCTGCATTTGTAACCTATTGCAAAGAGAAGGGATTGAAAGCTGGCATCTACTGGGCGCCCTTTGTAGACTGGGGAAAACATGCTACCAGAAAAGTAGAGGGCAGTAACTACACTTACCAGGAAACATGGACAAAAGCAAAAGGGGAATACCACGATTTCGATGGCGCCCGTGCGATGGATCCAACACATCCTGCCACAAAGGAAAGAATAACCTACCGCATCAAACAGTTTAAAGACGCGGGGTTTGAAATGATCAAAATAGATTTTATCGGGCATGCTGCCATTGAAGCTGATACATTCTTTGATCCTGCTGTGCATACAGGCCTGCAGGCCTTCCGGAAAGGGATGGAGTTCCTCGTGGATCAGCTGGATGGAAAAATGCTGGTGTATGCTGCTATTTCACCTAATCTGGCTACGGGCAGATATGTACACATGCGCCGCATAGCTTGTGATGCTTACAAAAGTATCCAGGAAACGGCTTATACCCTCAATGGTACCAGCCTGGGCTGGTGGCAGAATAAAGTATATGATTTTGCAGATGCTGATCATGTTGTATTTGCAGATGAAACCCCCGGTGCTAACAGAGCAAGACTTACCTCTGCAATTGTTACGGGTACGCTCATTACAGGGGATGATTATTCTGTACATAGCAGCGCTTCTTCAGCTGCACAACAATTACTGCAAAATCCTGATCTGCTGAAAGTAGCACAACAGGAAGGCATCTTTCGTCCGATCGATCATCATACAGGAGAAACGCCTTCTAATATGTTTATGACCACAGGAGGTAAGTACACCTACCTCGCTGTTGTGAATTACAGCAATCAACCGGCAACATTTGTAGTGGATCTTCCATATAAAAGCAAGGAATTGTTCTCCGGCAAAACAGTCAGTCAGAAAGGGAAGATGAGTATTACTGTCAACCCCGCAGATGCAGTGATCTACAGATTATCGAAATAAATTAACAAGGGCAATTCTTTTCGGATTGCCCTTGTTAAATAAAGAAACAGGCATATAATTTGATCATTATCAACATAACTAAAGACCGATTTTCATAACATAAAGCTCATCAGACCAAGTCCACCTCAAGTACACGGTAAGTCCGGACTAAGTCCACACCATCTCCACGGATCTCCCCACTACCTTCCCACTACCCCCCGATCATCCCCCCGACTACCCTCCCATGCATCCCGATACATTAGGCCTTACTCCTTATTTCAATTTACCGATCTTCTGTACTATGATCTTTTTATCCGCAGTGGAGTTTGTAAGCCTCAAAGCCTGCTCCAGGCAAGCCTTTGCCTTATCATTGTCTACATCTGTATAAAGTTCACCCAAAAGCAGGTGATACACATGGAGATTAGCCAGCTGCAATTTTTCCGCTTCAATAATAGCCTCTGCCTTTCCGTTTGCTTTGGAGAGAGCATATGTTCTGTTCAGCGCAGCTATGGGGGAATACTCCAATAACAGCAGGTGATTATAATATTGCAGGATGTTCTCCCATTTTTCTTTTGTATCCTCTTTAATGGTGTGCCAATAAGCAATACCCGCCTCTAAATGATATTTCGTCAATTCATTCCCCTGTGCTGCGATATTTAAAAAAGCTTCTCCTTGCGTGATCAGCTCTTTATTCCATAGATTGGTATCCTGGTCATCGTATAAAATAACTTCTCCCTGCTGGTCCATCCTGGCTTCAAACCGGGATGACTGAAAGCTCATGAGTGCGAACAACGCATTCACAACAGGTTTATTTGTTTCTTCATTCTCCAGCAGCAAATGGGTTAATCTCATCGCTTCAAAGCAAAGGTCTTTACGCAATGCGCTATTGTTACTGGCAGAATAATATCCTTCGTTAAAAAGCAGGTAAAGTGTTGTCAGAACGGTTTCCAGCCTTTTGTTTATTTCTACTTTGCCGGGGAATTCAATTTTTATGTTCTCAGCCCTTAATTTATCCTTTGCCCTCAGTAATCTTTTGTTGATCGTTTCTTTATTCGTTAAAAAGGCATCTGCAATTTCACCGATACCAAAACCACAAAGTATGCGAAGAGCTAACCCGATCTGTGCTTCTGGCAGGATGGCGGGATGACAGATGGCAAACATCATTTGCAGCTGGCTATCCTTAATATTCCTGTCGGATAGATCAATATCAAATAGCTCCATGCTTTCTGTGGAATAGTTCAGATGCGTGGCCACTTTGCTATTGAAAACAGCCTCGTGTTTCAGGTGGTTCTTTGCTTTATTCTTTGCAACGGTGTAAAGCCATGCCACGGGGTTTTCCGGCAGGCCTTTCAATCCCCAGAGTTCTGAGGCAGACAGGAAAGTATCACTGGCAATGTCCTCTGCTATTTCAATATGTTCAAACCCAAAAAGCTTACACAATACAGCTGTTATTTTGCTGTATTCCGTTCTGAACAAATGTGGTATCAATTCATCTCCAACCATAAAGATAAAGCCTTTGTAATCTTGTAAATTACAAAGGCTTTGTGAATATTTTTACATCTTACCTATTTCCCGAATTTCTACATTACCGCCGAAAAGAAGACCAGGGCAACCCTTTGCCAGTTCCGTAGCTTCTTCCAGGGAATCAGCCTTTACGATGGAATAACCAGCCAGTGTTTCTTTGATCTCTGTATAAGGTCCATCGGTTATAACATTACCTGGTCTTAATACTTTGCCTGCGGACTCCAGCCTGTTTCCACGATCCACCAGTTTGTTCTGTGCCGCGATGCCGCTGATCCAGTCCATCCAAAGTTTCATTGTATCCTGCATTTGTTCCGGTGAAGGTTTAGGCATCTCAGTGTTTGCTCTAAATACGAATAAGAAATCTTTCATTGTTTTAAATTTTAATTGTTTTAAAACATCATAACAACTCAATGCTTAAGCCTTGGACAGGAATATTATATTTATTATTTAATACTATATAAATATGTTCTATTGAGCGTTTACCCGTAATATCCAGACACTATCTAACCCTTCGTTACGCGTGGCGGGATTGATGAATTGTCCATCTAACCTGGTTACGGGATAACTTGAAAATACGGCTTCTTCTTTATATTTCTTCCCTGCAAGATCCAATGCATCCATGCCTGCTTTACCGGTGAATATCAATGCCTGGTTATTGAAAGCGGTATCACTTCTTTCCACAGGTGCATCACAATAGAATTCAAAGGCCTGGGAATTACTTCTGTAAAAATGAACTTTCTCTCCCGGGAATTGATTGTTCTTCCATTTAGCGGCTACTGATCCTCCCTGGTAATCCAGCAGTGTCGGATAAAAGAACACATTGATGAAAATAGCTACGCACACACTACCCAGCAAACTCACTCTTACAACATCATTTGGAGAGCGGAGGAGCCACCAACCAATGAGTGCGGCCGCACTTACAATAATATAGGCTATCCAGTAATGAGGGCGGAATAACAGGGTGATGGCTAAAAGCAGGATCACCATGATCAATGAAATAACCCGCTGCGTGATCATTACTCTTTTTAATGAAACCAGGTTTATGAGCCATGCCGCTAGCAAAATACTGAAATAGGGAAACAAGATATTCAGGTAATGCGGTAACTGAAAACTTGACAGAGAAAAAACGAGCATGGTGAATAGCGCAGCCCCTAAAGTGATCCACTCCTCTCCTTTAGATAATTTCCGCAGCCGCTGGAAAATAGCGATGTATAATAACAGGCTCCAGGGCAGAAAAGCCCAGAGGAGTGTATGCAAAAAGAAGAAGGGATCACCATGTCCTTTAATGGGACCTGTGTTAAAGAAGCGGCCAAACTGGCTTTCCCAGAGGAAGAACCGGATACCGGAAACGCCCTGTTGCCCAAATATTACTTTCTCCGGATGTGCATCGAACTGAAGATAGAGACACCAGATCTCCGGTAAGGTAAAAATAACAGCCAGCAGCAAATACGCGTACCATTTCCATTGCAGGAACTGCGTCCAATCTTTTAAGATGATCCAATGAAGTATCAATCCGCTTCCGATAGTGATCAGCACAAACGGGCCTTTGGTCATTAATGCGCATGCCGTAAAAAGCGCAGCAGGCAAAATGTATCCTGCGGATTTCGCGGCCTTTACAAGATACCAGGAAGCTGCTATCAGGAAACAGGTAAGGTAAGGTTCAGCGCGAACATCATTACTGCTGATAATAGCATGAAGAGCGCCAAGATAGATGAGTGATGCTATTTGCGCAGCAGCTTCACCATAAAAATGCCGGGCAAAGAGATACGTAAATCTTGCACCTAAAAGCCAGCATAGGAAAGCAGGCAGTTTATAAGCAAATGTGCTGATGCCGAATATTTTAAAACTCAGGGCGCTGATCCAGAAAGGCAGGTGTGGTTTATCCAGCCAGTCCGTTCCATCTGCAAAGAGGTTCACCCAATCATTACGCCATACGATCTGTTTTGCAATACCGGCATACAGGGCTGCATCCGGTTCCATGAGTGTGGTAAATAATCCCGGAATGAGAGATAGTACTATAATCGCAATACACCAGGAGTACCTGGCTGTCAGAGGATAGGTTTGCATAATAATAAACTAAGATAATGCATCCGGATGAGGATGCTTGCGAAAGCTGCTGATACCAGATTCATTCCACCAGATAAAGAGGCGGGAAATAAGGAAGCCTACTATTAATCCAAAGATGGCCCCTCCTACTATGTCCAGCGGATAATGTTTACCCACGTACACCTGCGCATAACCGATCAGGAATGCCCAGATCCAAACCCAATACCAGTTACGGATACCCATATACCGGAAACTCCAGAACCAGAATGCTGCCAGGGCAAAGTGATTAGAGGCATGAGAAGATGGGAAACTATAACGCCCGCCACAGTCTATTAAACGGCGAAGGTGCCCTTCCAGGTCTTCATTATAACAGGGACGTACCCTTTGGAATAAAGGTTTTAATATACTCGCACTTCCGTAATCAGCAATGGCAAAAGTGATCAATGTGCCGATGAGAAAGAACAGGGCTTTGTTCCGCCGGTATTTAATGAGGTAGATCAGTACAAAGAGATACAATGGCACCCAGGTGAGTGCATTGCGTAACAGCAACATAAACGGGTCCAGGAGCTCATTTGTTCCTATCTCGTGAATATTGATGAAAAGGTTTTCATCGAAGTTTTGCAACCATTCTTTCCAGTTCATCCCCTGAAATTCCTAAAGGCATGTTTCCTTATTGTTAAGGGAAGCATTCCTTAACATGGAATTAATAAAAAGGCTTTACATTAGAAGTATGCAAACAGCCCTTATTGTTGTTATTGTTCTTGCAGCCATTGCATTAATCGCTTTCCTGATCAAAAGGAACAAGCGTGACAGGAAGGAATTATTTCCTCCCGGATCTACTGATCCGGTGGAAGAAGAAAAGAAAGAACAGGAAGGTAACGAAGACAGGTTATGAGATACGCAGGTTATAATTATCCTTCAGCATAACACCTGTAAGTTGCAGCCTCAGCGCTTCATGGATGAGATAGTACATTTTTTCCGCTGCCAGCTTATATGGTAATCCTTCAGGGCGGATATTGGAGATGCAATTCCTGGCTTCATCTGTTAAACCAGATCGTGGCTGCCAGGTAAGATAGGCGCCCAGACTATCTGGTGAAGTAAGGCCCGGCCGCTCTCCTATTAATACCAATATCAGTTTCACTTTTAGCAATTCTCCTATTTCATCTCCTATGGCAACACGCCCCTGTTCTACCAACTGCACTGGTGCAAGGGATATTTTCTTTGCCTGCAACATCGGATATAAGTAGTCAAGTACAGGAATGGCATGATGATTAATGGCGGTGGCGGACAAACCATCTACGAGGATAATGGCGAGATCTGCATTTACCGGTGTTAGTGATAACCGGGAATTTTCATTTAGCTGACGGCCTTTATCCGGGCGTTGCAGATATTCCGCCCGGTCAGCAGCTTTGCTGTGTAACAAGTTAACTTCTCCTAATGCATCGATATCTAAAGAAGAATACACAGCATCCCTTGCGTGGGCGTGTGCCAGTTTAAAACGAAGTACTTCCTGTAATGGCATAGCGCTGCCTGTACGCCCTAATGCAATACGTGCTGCCGTAAAGGCCTTTAATTCATGCCATGGATCATCGATGATCATTACAGGTAATTTTTCAGTAACAAGTGAGAGGATGTTACCGGCAGCGATCTGCCATTATCATCCATCAGGCCATATTTCATTAGCCATTGCTCAAACTCTGGAGCTGGTTTCAGTCCTAATACCTGCCTTATGTATAAAGCATCATGGAAAGAGGTGGATTGATAGTTCAGCATAATATCATCTGCCCCAGGCACGCCCATAATAAAGTTACAACCTGCTACACCCAGCAGGGTTAAAAGATTATCCATATCATCCTGATCTGCATTGGCGTGGTTTGTATAACAGACATCAACACCCATCGGTAATCCAAGGAGTTTACCACAAAAGTGATCTTCCAATGCTGCCCGGATGATCTGTTTGCCATCGAATAAATACTCGGGACCAATAAACCCTACTACCGTATTCACAAGCAGTGGATTGAAATGCCTTGCAACACCATACGCTCTTGCTTCACAGGTTTGCTGATCTACCCCTTCATGTGCATTGGCAGATAAACTGCTGCCCTGCCCTGTTTCAAAGTACATCACATTATTGCCGATGGTACCGCGTTGCAATGACAAAGCGGCTTCATAGGCTTCTTTCAACAATGAAAGCTGAATACCAAAACTGCTGTTTGTTTTTTCTGTACCGCCGATGGATTGAAACACCAGATCTACCGGTGCTTTGCCCATGATCTGCAAGGCAGTGGTAACATGGCATAATACGCAGGACTGTGTTGGGATATCAAACTGCTGCCTCAGTTGATCAATGAGTGTTAATAATCCTGTTACAGCTGCTGGACTGTCAGTAGCCGGATTGATACCGATCACTGCATCCCCACTGCCATACAGTAAACCGTCCATCATAGCGGCGGCGATCCCTTTGGGATCATCTGTATTATGATTGGGCTGTAACCGTACGGATAACCTTCCCTTCAAACCTATGGTGTTGCGGAAACGGGTGATCACTTCAATCTTTTTTGCCACACTGATCAGGTCCTGGTTGCGCATTAGTTTTGATACGGCTGCTACCATTTCAGGAGTTAATCCTTTTGATACAGTCAGATCAGCATAATCGCTCAGCAACCAATCGCGGAAATCACCTACGGTAAAATGGGATATGGGAGCAAAGGCGGTTGCATCATGTGTATCTATGATCAACCTGGTGATCTCATCTGTTTCATATGGAATAACCGCTTCCTGCAGAAAGGTCTTTAAGGGTACATCAGCCAGTGCCATTTGCGCCGCTACTCTTTCTTCATAAGTATCAGCTGCCAGGCCCGCCAGTGCATCTCCCGACCTATATGGCGAGGCTTTTGCCAGCAAGGTCTTCAGATCGCTGAAAGAGTAGGTATGTTGTTGTATGGTGGTTTTATAAGCCATACTTTACTTTTCGTTTTTGTACCAATGCATAAGAAATCCAGACAGCCAATAATCCCACAAAAAAAATAACACTAAGCCAGACATTATAATAAATGATCGCTACCAGGGAAATCAAAGATAAGCCCAATGCTATAATCGGGAACAAAGGATAAAAAGGCACTTTGAATGGTCTTTCTAATTGTGGTTCTTTCTTTCTCAATATAAAAAGACTGATCATACTGATCACATACATCACAATAGCCCCTAATACAGAGAGGATCACCAGCTGATCAGTTCGTCCGATCAACAATGCGATGATCCCTGCGAACGCACCAACGAGCAATGCCACATAAGGTGTTTGTCTTTTACTACTGATCATGGCCAGTATGGCGGGTAAATAACCTTCGCGGGCCAGGGCAAAGATCTGGCGGGAGTAACTGATGATAATGCCATTGAAAGAGGCTATCAATCCAAATAATCCGATGCCGGCAAATATTTTAGTAATGCTGTTATCTTTACCTAATACGATCCCGATGGCCTCCGGTAATGGATAATCAATAGCAGATAAACGTTGCCAGTTGGTAATGCCGCCGGTAAAGACCATCACGGCAATAGCCAAAAGTACCAGCGTTAATATTCCTGAAATATATCCAATAGGAATGTTACGCGCAGGGTTCTTCACTTCTTCTGCCACCATGGCAACACCCTCTATACATACATATAACCATATCGCAAAAGGCAAAGCAGCAAAAACGCCACTGTAACCAAAAGGCAATGCATCTTTCAGAAAATTCGCCATCTGAAAATGAGGTGCCACGATACCCAGGTATACCAATAATTCCACTACAGCCAGCAAGGTAAAGAGTAATGTGAAAGAGGCTGATTCTTTGATCCCCAACAGATTAACCCCAGTAAGTAAAATGTACACCGTTATTGCCGACCATAATACAGGAATAGCAGGATGCAGGAAATGCAGATAGTTCCCTAAGGCCAAAGCAATGGCTGGAGTGGCCAGCAAAAATTCAACCAGTGTGGCATAACCGGCAATCAATCCTCCTGTTGGACCAAGCGCTCTTTGGGCATATGAAAAAGGACCGCCTGCCTGTGGAATGGCGGTGGTTAATTCTGTAAAACTGAAAATGAAAGTGATGTATAAAACAGTGATGATGATGGTGGCGAGCAAGAATCCTATTGTTCCTGCTACTCCCCATCCGTAATTCCAGCCGAAGTATTCACCTGATATGACAAGGCCTACTGAAATGGCCCATAAATGGATGGGCCGGATAGCTTTCTTTAGGGAAGAGGCCATATTAATATTTTGGTTATATAATAGAAGCAGGTGACATTATTGATCTGCTTGAATAAAATACAACAAACTTTTAATTAATAGAGACTATTTGATATTAAATAATACAATTCTTTCGATTGTCCCATAAATACAAATAAATAACATTTATCTCATTCCGGATATTTAGTTACTTACCTTAGTAACATGAACTTCCCAGCAATACATGGCCTTATCGACCGTCGCATCCTGATCAATTTCACCGCAGATCCTGATGCTGTTCAGCAAATCCTTCCTGCCCCTTTCCGGCCTAAGATCTATAAGGGCAAAGCTATTGTGGGTGTTTGCCTCATCAGGCTGAAAAATATTAAGCCAAAAGGTTTCCCGGATCTTATGGGGATCGGATCTGAAAATGGCGCACACCGTATTGCAGTTGAATGGGATGAGGAAGGCGAAACGAAAGAAGGCGTTTACGTTCCGCGCAGGGATACTTCTTCCAGGTTAAATGCATTTGCCGGCGGGAGGATCTTTCCCGGTAAACATTATCTCGCGAAGTTCAATGTAAAAGAAGCAAACGGTAATTACCATGTGAATTTCACCAGTTCTGACAATACCAATATTTCCATAGATGCGAAAACAACGGACCAGTTTCCACCCGGTTCTATTTTCCAGACATTAGAAAGTGCCTCCGACTTCTTCAAAAAAGGATCGCTTGGTTATTCTCCTGATGGAAACAAATTTCAAGGGTTAAAACTTCATATCAATGAATGGAAAGTACAACCATTGGAGGTATTGGACGTACATTCCAGCTTCTTCGAAAATGAAACCCTCTTTAAAAAAGATACTGTTCATTTCGACAATGCGCTTTTAATGACGAAAATTGAACACGAGTGGCATAGCGCCGGCAGCAAATAAAAATACTTGTCAATTTTCCGGTTGTTCACCTGATTTGCCTGGCCTACTTTTGACAAAAGAATTGAAAATGCTGACGAACGATATCATGTATGATGCGCTGCTTAACAAGGATGTTTCCTATGAAGGAACGTTCATTGCTGCGGTCAAAACTACCGGAATATTCTGCCGGCCTACCTGCACAGCCAGGAAACCTAAAAAAGAGAATGTAGAATTTTTCAAGACAGCCAAGGAAGCTATCTTAAGAGGATACAGGCCCTGCAAAGTTTGCAGTCCATTAGAAAAAATGGGCGAAACCCCGGATGTGATAAAAGACATCCTGGATGAATTGAATGCAAACCCCTCCCTGAAATTTAAAGACTGGGACCTGCTTCAAAAAGGGATCGAGCCCAGCAAAATAAGAAGATGGTTCCTTAAAAATCACGGCGTCACCTTTCATGCTTATCAAAGGATGTTCCGGATCAATTCTGCTTTTTCTAAAATACAAAGCGGAGAAGCGATCACCTCTGTGGCTTATGATGCAGGGTATGAATCGCTAAGCGGTTTTTCAGACTCCTTCAAATCTGTATTTGGTGTATCTCCTGCAAATAGCAAGGATAAAAAGATCATCAATATCACCCGGATCGAAACACCGTTGGGTACTATGTTTGCCTGTGCTACGGAACAAGGCATCTGCCTGTTGGAATTTACAGACCGTAAAATGCTGGAGTCCCAATTGAAGATCCTGGCCAGAAGGATCAATGCCAATATTATCCAGGGCGCCAACAAACATTTTGATCAGTTAAAGCAAGAACTGGATGAATACTTTGAAGGGAAAAGAAAAGTATTCACTGTTCCCCTATTCACCCCTGGTACTGAATTTCAGCAGGCAGTATGGGAGAAATTACAAACCATTCCCTTCGGCACAACCCGCTCTTACTCGCAACAGGCTGTTATCCTGGGAAAACCGCAGGCAGTACGCGCAGTGGGTAATGCAAACGGTATGAACAGGATCTCCATCATCATCCCCTGCCACAGAGTAATTGGTGAAGACGGCAACCTCACTGGTTATGGTGGCGGTATATTCAGAAAGCAATGGCTGCTGGATTTTGAAAGATCAAATCAGTAAGCCAGAAGGTTGATCCTTTTAATATCTATCATCTTCATCGTAAGCAGGGCTGACTCATGGCCAACCCTGCTTGACTACATTTATTTCCCAAATGCTTTTTCCAGTTCAGCGATGTCCAGTTTCTTCATCTGGAATACTGCTTTGGTCACCTTCGCTACTTTAGTGGCATCAGGGTCTTGCATCATATCTGTGAGAACGGTGGGAACAATTTGCCATGATACGCCGAACTTATCTTTCAGCCATCCGCACATTTGTGCTTTTTCATCACCGCCTTCACCCAGTTTCTCCCAGTAGTAGTCTACTTCTTTTTGATCTTTGCAATTAACGATGAAGGAGATAGCCTCATTGAACTTGAAATGGGGTCCTCCATTCAGGGCCACGAACTCCTGTCCTTCGAGGATGAATTCCATCGTCAGTACAGTGCCTTCAGCCATACCATGAAATTCGAACCCTTCTGCAGTATAGTAAGTTTTACGGCCAATCTTTCCATCTTTGAAAATAGAGAGATAATAATTAACGGCTTCTTCTGCCTCTTTATTAAACCAAAGGTTTGAGGTGATCTTCTGATTTGAAAGTCTCTTTTCCATTGTTTACATTTTATACCACAAAAATAGGTTCCCCGTTTTACCTGGAAGGGGTGTAATAACGAATAAAATGGGGTGGTTTGCGACACTATTTCAAACGGGTATAAATGGCAATCAGGTGAGTACGGACGGAATCTGCCGTTGGGCTTGTTTCTCCGTTCGCTAATAAGGTAATAGCATTGGAAGGAAGGGCTGGCATATGGCAATCGATACAGTTATCCGTAAGAACGGCTGTTTTATGATTAGTTGTTTTATGGCAGTTCATGCAGCGTTGGGAAAACACCTGCAGGTCATTCTTTTCACTGGTATGGGGATTGTGACAGGAAGAGCAATCCATCATCCCTTTGCTTTTCATAAAACATTTGCTCGCCGTTAATAACTGGTATTGGTTACCATGTACATCCATTTCCTGTGGTCTGGCAGGGCGGCTGAGATCAGGGTAAATATAATCAGATAGTGCGTCTCCGGGTTTGAAGCCGAAAGGGTTCTTTTGAGGGGTCTTTAATCCGGAATGGCAGATAGCGCACATATCCAGTTGTTGCTGGTTGTTTAAATCCCTGATCCTTGTAATGTGCCGGCCCTCTTTTTCTTCCGGGTGTGCCATGTGGAATTGTACATGTTCTGCTGCGGGGCCATGGCATCGCTGGCAATCAATCCCAAACACCATTTTGTTCCGCTCAAACTCTTCGTCAATGTGCAGCCTTTCCATCTTCACTTCCTTCAGGGCCACCATGGAACTATGGCAGCCAAAGCAGGTGCTGGGGATCATCCTGTCGAATTTAGGATGTGTAGCAGGGAAGCCGGGGCTGTTTGCCCATTTTCCCGCTGGTACGAAATAGGATATGGGTAACTGGAAATAGCGGCCGTCTTTCCAATAGAGATAGGTTTGTGCTTTTCTTCCGGAACCGATGGTGATATCAAAGCGGTGCGTTTCCTGATCCCCTACCTGGAATAGCCCGCTATCGCGTTGTTCCATTAATACCTTTGATCCATTACTGTAATGGAACACATTATCCGGTGATATAAAGCTGCCTTTAACGTTTGAGGGACTGGAAGTAATGCTGTGAGCAGAAGATATATAAGTGTCGTAAATATTCTTGTGGCAGGTGGCGCAGCTGGTGGCTTCTGCAAACTGCTCTCCCCGCAGATATGTCTTTTCTCCAACGCATTGGGAAAGGATGATGATACAGGAGATAATAAAGCAGCAGACGATCAGCTGGCGTGGATGCATAACGTGGGATTATTACTAAATATACTAAAAAAGCCAGTGCATGATGCACTGGCTTTTTACTTTATCCCTTTACCGTTGCACGGATCCCTTCTTCATAAGTTGTTGGCGTAAATTGAAAGCGTTTGTTAAACTTGCTGCTGTCGAAAATATAGTCGCGATCGTATTGATAGAACATCTCTGCCAGTTCCTTCATGATAGGCACGAATAATCCTATGGCGCTGGCCATCCATTGCGGTAATGCGGAGAACTTTGGTGCTACGTTCATTTCTTTCGCGAAAAGTTCTATGAACTGCCGGCCGGTCAAAGCGTTAGGGTTCGTTGGCAAATGCCATACCTGGTTAAAGGCATCTGGTGTATTGCCGAGCAAAGCGGTTCCTTTGGCAGCATCAGGCCCATAAGTGTAAGTGTGTTTCTTCTCTGCGCTGGCAAACCAATTGGCTTTTTTGCCTTGCAGGAAGTTCTTATACACCACTTCATTCAGTACAGAGGTATTGCCTTTACCGGGACCATAAAAGTCCGCAGCACGGGCAATGACTGCGGTAAGCTGTTGTTGCTTTACTTCGTCCATCAGCATTTGTAGAATGGCTGCACGTACCTTTCCTTTTTTGCTGGGTGGGTTGATGGGAGATTCCTCCGTCATGTGCGGGATAGCTGTTTTATCGTACATGTACACATTGTCAAAGAAAACCAGTTTGGCTTTATATTCTTTGCAGGCATCGATCACATTCCGCATGAGGGCAGGCCATTCTTTGCGCCATACCTTAATACTGTATGGGAAACCGATCACGAGATACACTATTGCTGATCCCTCAATGGCTTTAAAAACCTGGCTCCGGTCTGTAAGGTCTGCCGGAAAGAGTTCATCTCCTTCATTCACTTTTACCGGCTTGCGGCTCACGAGGCGGATCTTGTTTGTATAGGCGGCCAGTTCTTTGGCTAAAGGTTGTCCTATAGTTCCGCCAGCACCGAGAATAGTTTGCATAGGATTCAATTTTGTTTTGCAATGTAAGGGAAATTCCTGCCAGAGAATTGTTATATTTGTACACCTTAGATCCTTAACAACAATGGCGGAAAAAATCACCTGTTTGCTTATAGACGATGACCTGGATGACCAGGAGATATTTAAACTGGCGCTGCAAGATGTAAATGATACGGTACAATTCCTTACTGCCAACGATGGCGCTGCCGGGCTGCAACTATTAAATGCCACGGAAAACCTTACACCGCATTACATTTTCCTGGACCTTAACATGCCCCGCATGGGTGGAAAAGATTGCCTCGCGGCCATCCGTAATATCCCCCACCTTTCAGAGATCCCCGTGATCATTTATTCTACCTCTTCAGATCCCAGGGATATACGGGAAACAAAATCACTGGGCGCCAGCGATTACATCGTAAAGCAATTCGACATCAATTCTTTAAAGGATATCCTCTCCCAGTATTTCTAATTGATCTTCTGCCAGATCCTTTGCCGTTGCGCGAACTGTTTATATCGGGGTGCAATAGTGGAGTATTTGAGACTTTCTTTCCCTCCCAACGCAATGAAACCTGAAGGTTCAAGGCTGTTATCCATCAGCTGAAGCGCTTTATTCTGTAGCTTTTTGGAAAAGTAGATCAGCACATTCCTGCAAATGATCAGTTGAAATTCATTGAATGAACCATCTGACACCAGGTTGTGCGGGGAAATAACAATGCGTTTCAGGAGCCCTTCGTCTAACTTGGCCCAATCATATTTGGCGGTGTAGTACCTGGAAAAATCCTGCGTACCACCGGATTGTATATAATTTTCAGAATACTGTTTCATGTACCGCAGAGGATAGATGCCTTTACGCAAAACTTCCAGTACAGCCGGGTTGATATCTGTAGCATATAACAACGAACGCTGCAGCAGGCCAGCCTCCTTAAGCAGGATAGCCATTGAATATACTTCCTCTCCGGTGGAACAACCTGCATGCCAGATACGAATAAACGGATGATGCGCCAGTTGCGGCAATACCTCTTCCCGCAAGCGTTGGAAGAATAACGGGTCCCGGAACATCTCTGTTACATTCACCGTCAGCTCTTCTACAAAATGCCGGAAATAAACAGCATCCTGCATCACCTTTTGGTGGAAGTCCCCGAAACGGCCGAATTTATCCAGCGTATATAACCTGTTCAATCTCCTTTTCATGGAAGGAAAGGCATAATCGCTGAAATCATAACCATACTCCTCCATCACATCCTTCAGCAGGATATCTATCTGCTCATCCGTCAATTCAAGATCACTCATTTGTTGCTATCATATAACCATACCCGTAATAAAGATATTAACTGGTCGATATCCACTGGTTTGCTGATGTAATCAGAAGCGCCGGCGGAGATACATTTCTCCCTGTCTCCTTTCATGGCCTTGGCCGTTACCGCTATTACCGGCAGTTTTTTAAACTGAGGGTCTGCTTTGATCTGGCGGGTAGATTCATATCCGTCCATTTCAGGCATCATCATATCCATCAGTACAATATCTACCTGCGGATTCTTTTTCAGTTGTTTCAGTGCTTCTTTTCCATCCATGGCAGAGATCACACGCATGTTGTAAGTTTCCAGTGCTTTGGTGAGCGCAAAGATGTTCCTCACATCATCATCTGCCAGCAGGACTGTTTTATCCTTCAGCACATCATGCAACATACCTAAACCATTACCATTCCGTTCACCTTCTTTTTTCGCCTGCATAAGGTGCAGGAATAAAGACACTTCATCCATGATGCGCTGATAGGAGTTAGCCACCTTTACGACGATGGAATCTGCATATTGTTTGATACGCTGCTCTTCTTCTCCGGAAATGTTCTTACCTGTAAAGATGATGATCGGTACATTCTCCAGGCCTGGATGTTTTTTCACTTCGTCCAGCATATCATACGATTGCTCTCCGGCGGCGCCCATATCCAGGATCACACAGTTCACTTCTTTCTTTTGCAGGGAATCGATGCTATCTGTGATATTATTCCTGATCTGTGTATGTACGGAAAAATTCTCCAGGTAATAGGCCAGTGCTTTGGCGTGTTTGATGTTCTCTTCCACGATCAGCACTTTGCGGGAATTGCTGCTCAGGATCTGTTCTATCTTTGCAAAAACATCATCCATCTTTCCATAGGACACCGGTTTGTCGATAAAATCCACGGCTCCTTTGGAAAGGCTTTTAAACCGGGCTTCGTAAGATGACATGATATGTACCGGAATATGGCGTGTAACGTTGTTATTCTTCAGCTCTTCCATTACTTCCCAGCCATCTTTCACCGGCAGCTGGATATCCAGCAGGATGCCCTTGGGCTGGTATTGCAGGGTGAGGGATAACGCTTCATCTCCTCTTACGGTTACAATCCCTTTGTATCCTTTCTGACGCGTGAAGTCCAGCAAGTATTGTGCAAATGTTCTGTCGTCTTCGATGATCAGGATCACCGGATCGCCAGGGTTCACGTCATTACGGTCATCCGGTACGTGTTCAGGGATCACGGCGCTTACAAAACGAGGTTCTCTTTTTGGGAGTAATGGTGTATCCTGTATCACAGAAGGAGTAACAGGTATGCGTACTTCAAATTCGCTGCCCGCCCCTTGTTCACTTCTCACATGGATGTTGCCGCCTAACAGTTTCACCAGTTCTTTGCTGATGGAAAGGCCCAGTCCTGTGCCACCAAATTTCCGGCGGGTGGAACCATCTTCCTGCTGGAAGGCTTCAAAGATCACCTGTTGTTTATCTTTTGAAATGCCGATACCGGTATCTTTTACTGTAAAGACCACTATACCGTGATCTTTTTCATCTTCTGCTATATTCAATGATACCGTTCCTTCTGTCGTAAATTTCAATGCGTTGGAAAGCAGGTTGCGAATGATCTGTTCCAGCCTTTGCCGGTCTGTTTCGATCATGGCGGGCATCCTTCCATCCGTATGCACCTCAAATGAAAGCCCTTTTTCTTTTGCCACCGGGCCAAACAAGGCATTCATTTCCTGCGCTATTTCCCGAAGGTTCACTTCGGAAAAGCTGAGGTCCATTTTGCCGGCTTCAATACGGGAGAGGTCTAATATTTCATCAATGAGGCTCAGCAAACCTTTCCCGGAATTCTGGATCACCTGGGCATATTCCAGTTGTTCTTCCGTGAGGTTCTCTTTATTGTTCTCTCCCATCAGGCGGGATAAGAGCAGGATGGAATTCAATGGTGTCCGCAATTCATGGCTCATATTGGCCAGGAACTCTGATTTATATTTTGAGCTCAGTGCCAGTTCAGACACCTTCTGCTGAATGTCCCTGTTCCGTTCAATGATGAGTTGATTCCGTTCTTCCAGTTCTTCGTTGGTCTGTACCAGTTCTTCCTGTTGCACGCGCAGTTCTTCTTCTGAAGCCTGCAGTTTTTCCGCCTGCAATTCCAGTTCGCTGTTGATGTTTTCCAGCTCGTTATGTTGTGCCTGTAATTCTTCTGCCTGGGATTGTGTTTCTTCCAGTAATTCCTGTAAGCGCTTGCGGCCTTCTACACTGAACAGTACGGTGCCGATGCTGTGGGATGCGGCTTCGAGGAATTCAAGTACCCGTTGCGGATAAGGATGCGCAGCTGCCAGTTCTACTACACCAACCACTTTACGTTCATGGAACATAGGTACTGCAATAATATTGGCAGGTTTTATTGCACCGGAGACATGATGTAAGATCAGCAGATCTTCCCTTACTTCTTTCAGGTGCAGGATACGTTTGCTTTCTGCAGCCTGGCCGGCTAAACCTTTTCCGTAAGAAATGTATTCACTTCCTTCTCCATCAAAAGCGAAACCTTTGATGAAACGTAGTGTGCTATCGTTCTCCGCCACATAGAATCCTGCAATGTGACTTTCTGTATAAGCAGTAAGGTGATCCACGATCTGGCCAGCCAGTACCCGCACATCATATTCACCCAGCATTTTATCGTTCAGCGTGGCAATACCTGTTTGCAACCATTCTTTATCTTTCAGCTGGTCAAATGAAAACTTCAGTGAACCGGCCATTTTATTCAACGATACAGAAAGAATGCCTAATCCGTCCTGCCCTTCATCCGCCACACGCACTTCATAATCTCCGTCAGACACTCTGCCGGCTACGCCCTGGATGATCCTGATCCTTCTGTCAATATCCGCATCTTTTACTTCTAATGCGAGTTGCATTTCCAAACGGCGTCTGAAATCTGCATTTACCCTTAAAAAGGAGATGACGGTAATGAGCAGGGCCAGTAAAGCGGCGATGATAATAAATGTAGGGGTGGATGCAGCGAATTCATTCAACTTGGCAGTACGCACGGCCAGTAGTTTTGTTTCCCGGTCTTTCATGACCGCCACCAACTCACGTGCCCGATCCATGAACAGTTTGCCTCTTTCCATGTCTGCCACTGTTACATCTTCACCCCGTTTGCTTTTATCTATATTAGCTTTTAGTACCGCCATCCTTTGCCCGGAAACTTCCAGCAGATGTTTGGCATCTGCTTGCTGTAAGGGATTATCTACTGTAAGGTCCTGGAAATTCCGGATGTTCTTCCGGATGGAATCTTCTGCCCCATTGTACGGCGCCAGAAAATCTGCATTATTGGTGATCAGGAATCCCCGTTGTGCTGTTTCCGCATCTTTCATTCCTGAGATAGATGCTTCCAGTTCATGCAACACCTGGTTGGTATGATCTACCATGTCTGCACTAAAGATCAGGTTCCGGATGCTTATATAAGAAGCAACGGAAGTGAAGATGAGCAGCACTAATGAAAAACCGAATCCTATCACGAGGTTCCGCTGGAAAGTTGACTTCATTTTCCTAAGCAAGTTATGATTGTTTTAAAGGGAGCATGATGTAAAAAGTACTGCCTTTGCCTTCTTCGCTGTGGGCAGTGATCAATCCGTTGTGTGTATCAATGATCTTTTTAACGATGGCCAGTCCTATTCCTGTGCCTTCATATTCTGCCCTGCCATGCAGGCGCTGGAAGATCACGAAGATCTTATTCAGATACACCTCATTAAATCCAATACCATTATCCTGTACGGCAATCCGGCAATAAGCGCCTTCTTTGTCTGGCGGGCTATTCAATGACAGATCACTTACTATCTCTGCGCTGATGTGAATATCCGGTGGTATACCTTCCCGGGAAAACTTGAGTGCAT
Organism: Chitinophaga sp. SYP-B3965; assembly: GCF_009647655.1. Classification (GTDB taxonomy): domain Bacteria; phylum Bacteroidota; class Bacteroidia; order Chitinophagales; family Chitinophagaceae; genus Chitinophaga. The sequence continues at coordinate 251,163 of NZ_WJFD01000003.1, forward strand.
TACTGAGTATGTTCTGAAAAACCTGGCGGATCTGTGCGGCAATGGCATGTATAACAGGTATCTCTCCTACCCGGATCACTGCTTTCTTCTCTTCTATTAATAATTCCATATCATCCATGATCTCCAGGATGATGGTATTAAAGTTGGCAGGTTGAAAAACGTCTCCTATCGCTAATTTGGAATAGTCTAAAAGATCTGTGATCAGCTTGTTCATCCTGGCGGCGGAATGTACTACCCTGTTGAGGTATCCGTTGGCTTCCGGCTGTTCATGCCCGAATTTGCTGCTGATCATATTACTGAACACCTGGATCTTGCGAAGTGGTTCTTTGAGATCATGAGATGCCACGTAAGCAAATTGCTGTAATTCGTGGTTGCTGTTCTCCAGTTCCTTATTTGCTTCCTGCAAGGCTTTGGTGCGTTCATTCACTCTTTCTTCCAGTAATTGGGTGGTTTTCTTCTGTTCATGTATATCGGTGAACATACCTACCCACTTTACTACCTGGCCTTGTTTGCGTACAGGCGTTAATGTGAGTGAATGATACCTGTATTCGGGTGTGTCCAGCAATTTGAGCAGTACTTCTGTTACCTGTTGCTGACCACTTTCTACTGCTTTGGCTACGCTGTGGATGACGATATGGTCGTTATCAGGGAAATGTGATCTGTCTGGCGAAAACCGGTACCAATATTGGTTCACATATTCTATGTGGCCTTGTTCATTCAATGTAAATGCGATCTGTGGAATGGACTCCAGCACAGAGCGCAACTCTTCCAGGCTTTGCACAAGGGCATCCTGTGCGTTCTTACGTTCTGCTATTTCATCCTGTAATTCCTTCTGCATCTCATTCAGTTCTCTCGTCTGCTGATTGAGACGATAGAAAGTGCCTACTTTTAATAAGAGGATGTCCGGATCAAAAGGTTTAGTCACATAATCCAAACCGCCGGTGAGATAACCCTTTTCAATAAATTTCTTTTCCACGTTAACGGCGGAAAGAAAAATGATAGGGATATCTTTCGACTTACTATATCCTGTAATCGCTTCTGCTACTTCAAAACCATCCATGCCGGGCATTTGCACATCCAGGATGATCAGAAAGTAGGTGTTCTTCAAAATCTTCCGCAAAGCTTCTTCCCCCGAAGAAGCGGTATCCACCTTGTACCGGTTTAATTCCAGCAGCTTCTGTAGGGAATAGATATTTTCGGGACGGTCATCTACTATAAGAATCATAATGGGCACAGCTAAAGGGAGGCAATTTATTACATTTTACAGCCTTAAGGCTGTAGATTCTTCTCTACACTTAACACATTGTGTTACAGCTGTTTAATATTGGCATAGTATGTGAGGATCGGAAACCCCGTGATGGGGCGCGGGTTTCCGGGTTTGTCGAAAAGCACTTCTTTATTGTCGCTTTTCCCCCGTCTTAAAGTTGTTTTCTGCAGGTAGCTTTATATAAAATCTGAAACAAATGCAAAAGATCACTCCATTTTTATGGTTCGACAACAACCTGGAAGAAGCCATCAATTTTTATTCTACTGTTTTTAAAAATGCAAAGATCAGCAGTATCAATCCGATGTCTGCCACTTTTGAACTGGAAGGGCAGCAATTCATGGCATTGAATGGCGGGCCGCATTTTAAATTCAATGAAGCAGTTTCGTTTTTTGTAAATGTAGAAACACAGGAAGAGGTAGATTATTACTGGAATAAGTTAACTGCAGATGGAGGCGCTGAAAGCAGATGCGGATGGCTGAAGGATAAGTTTGGGTTGTCCTGGCAGATCATACCTTCTATCCTCGGGAAACTGATGGGGGATAAAGATCCGGTTAAAGCGAAGAAAGTGATAGATGCGATGCTTACGATGAATAAGATAGATGTGAAAGGATTACAGGAGGCGTATGAGTCATAATAAAACGGGGAGGTATTGCGCCTCCCCGCTTTCATAATTATTTCTCTACAGTATTGATCACACCTCTGAAATAACCGGTGGATTCAGCGATCCCGGGTAAAGGATCACTCATATCCTTTTCGTATTCTATGCTGCAAATACCCTGGTATTTTGCTTTATCCAGTGCAGCAATAAATGCGGGAAAATCTATCACACCTCTTCCGATCTCTGTTGCCTTTCCGTCTTTCGCGGCAAGGGTAACATCTTTAATGTGCAGATCAAAAATCCGGTTCTTGTAGGCCAGTACAGCTTTTCCTGGTTCTTCGCCGGCACGCATAGCGTGACCGATATCTAAACAGATACCCATACGTGCATCCCTGTTTTTGATCAGGTCATACACATTTTTAGGACCGGGATACAGTTTATCTTCTGGTCCGTGGTTATGGATAGCAATCTTGATGTTATACTGTTTTACTTTTTCTTCTGTATAATCCAGTAACTCGGGATTGGGAACACCTACGATCAGGGGAACGCCTACTTTCTTAGCATACTCAAATGCTTCATCTACCGCAGCTTTCGTTTTCATATAGATAACGCCTACTGCATACACATTGATACCGGCTGCGGAGAATTTGGCCAATACTTCCTGGATCTTCTCCGGGCTGCTGTTCAATGGTAAGTGGATATCCTTTATTGAAATATACTTAATGGCTACCCTGTTCATGATCCCAATGGCCTTATCCACATCGAATTTGGCAAAGGTGTAACCCGCCATGCCTACCGGCAGGTGGTCTTTCTTATCAATACTTTTCCTGGTACCACTGCTGGCGGATGCTACAAACGGAGCAACGGTGGTGGCTGCTACACCTAATGCGGCATGCAATAGAAAATCCCTTCTTGAAGACATGTTTGATGGATTAATTGTAAATGACTGATAGACCAAGTTCTTTAAAAAAACCGGCATTTGCAATGGATTGCAATTAAAATAGTCAGTTAGTTGATTTTCAATAGCTTATAAATTTGAATACTTGCTGGGAGCGACTTATATTTGGTATAAACAGTGCACGCATGAAACATATCATTCTACCCCTGCTCCTTATTTGCGGATCTTATTTCCACTCCTCCGCACAATCAGAAAATCCCAAATACGATAAAGCACTTGCAGACAGTCTTGGTGCTGATAAGTACGGCATGAAAATGTATTTCCTCGTGATCCTGAAAACAGGCAGTAACGCCGTTACGGACAAAGAAAAACTGGGAGAACTCTTTACAGGCCATATGGCCAACATCAACAAACTGGTGAAGGATGGCAAAATGGTTATTGCCGGGCCATTGGGGAAAAACGACAAACAATACCGTGGTATATTCGTCCTGAACGTTAAGACCAGGGAAGAAGTGGATGCATTACTGGAAGGCGATCCTGTTCTCAAAGAGAAAGTGATGGAAGCGGAAATATATCCCTGGTATGGCTCCGCGGCATTACCCAAATACCTGGAATACCATGAAAAGGTGGAACAAACAAAACATTAGTTAAAAGAAATCCATCCCTGTATTCATCAGTAAAAAATAACAGGCAAGGTATACTACCAAAAAGGAAAATGACCAGGCGAAGTAACGGATGATTCCGCGACTGCCTTTTTGGAAGGGTGCGAAGAAAAGCAGGTTGATGCCCCAAACCGGTAAAGCCACCACAAAATTGATCACCACCAGCAGACAAGTGAAGGTAATAGCAAATACGGCGGGTTGGATTACTATGCCTGAGGGAAGCCCATATAATGCCCCAATCGCAATACTGCTCAGCACTACCCAGAAAGCATAACGGAATCCCTTTTTCAGATTGAAGTAAAAATAATGCCATCTGTAACGGAAGGTGAGTGTGATCAGGTCTGTTATGGCTGCATTGCTATTTACTTTTTCCTTTTGCTTCCGGAAGCGTGGCCACCAGATAATAAATCCTGTTACAAATAAGACCAATGGCATGAGGCCTCCCAGTAATGCGAGGATCTTTGTAGGCATACCACCAAAGCTGCCATAGTGGATAGGTGTAAGCCAGCTCAGATAAGCATTGCCTGAATTGGGGAAATCTGAGCGGCTGTTCAATAATACTTTACCAGTGTATTGATCCAGGATGAGCATTTCCCGTTTGCCGCTTTTGGGCAACCCTGCTCCTATTACATCCAGGCGGTAATTTCCCGAACTGTCTAAAGGGAAAGCAACACCGGCAATTTGTACACCCGGCATGGCTTCATTTGCAATGGACACCACATCTTTCAAAGGCAATGTGCGCGCACCTTCCGTGTAAGTGGATTTTGCGCCTAACAATGAAGCTACTCCCTGTGGTGATTGTCCATTTAATACAAAGAGCAATGCGATCACCAATGGGGAGAAAGTGATGCAAACGCCTGTAAGTGCCAGCAATGTTACAACGGGGGCTGAATAAAAGCCCAGCACATTGTGCCAGTCGTAGTTCTGGCGTTTGAACCCAGCACTGAATTTTATGGTCAACACTGACTTTAACTGATTCCATTTGGCGGGGATCCATAAGCGGAGACCACTGATAGTAAGGGCCAGCAGGCACAATGTGGCTAAGCCAACAATATAACGGCCTGCTGTGGGCACAAGCAATGTACGATGCAGTTCTGTAACAATATGAATGAAAGAGCTTTCATGCAAGCGTTTTCCACTTAATTCTGCGGTATAGGGATTGATAAAGTATTCGTCTTCTGTTTTAAAATTAAATAAGCGGTAGGCGAGGTTAGGTTTATCTACCTCCATCAGCATATAACTGAATTGCAGCTGGGGGTGTTTCTGCCGGATGAGAGGTTCGATCTCAGCAAAGGACATCTTGTGCTGCTGCTCCGTAACTATAAATAATTCCGGGTTTAAAGCACGGTCTATTTCATCCTGGAAAACTAATATGCTGCCGGTAACTCCTACAAATGCCACGATGGCTCCTGCAATAATTCCCAGGTATACATGCCACTTTCCAAACCAGCGTTGCTGATGCTTTGCCCATTGAAGTTTCATAAGGGTGCAAATGTGGTGAAAAACAAGCTGGGTGGTTTACGCAAAAGGGAAAGAGATTTACGCAATAAGGAAAAAGAAAGGGGCAGGAAGCTACAGGATGCCCTACCGCCCCCTAAAAGTTATCTTAGTTATATGATGTTCTCCCAACTTTTTGTTTACATGCTATTGCTGCTGCCACCGGATAGTTTGAAATCCGGTTTCCTGCAACCGCCTCCTTCTGCAAGGCCCGGTGTTTACTGGTACTTCATGGATGGCAACCAATCTAAATCTTCCATGACGGCAGACCTGGAATCCATGAAACGTGCGGGGATCGGGAATCTTGTATTTCTTGAAGTGAATGTGGGCGTTCCGCGTGGCAAGGTGGATTTTTTGAGTGAGCAATGGCAGGAACTGTTTGCCCATGCGGTGCATGAAGCGGAAAGGTTAGGGATTGAGATCACATTGGGTGTGGGGCCTGGATGGAGTGGCAGTGGCGGGCCATGGGTAACTCCCGGTCAGTCCATGCAACATCTTGTAGCGAGTACTACCAAAGTTAGCGGGGGTGCTGAGGTTTTGAAACTTCCTGTGCCTCCACCACGCAAACCATTTTTTGGCGAAGGGGGATTAACTCCTATAATGAAAACACAGTGGAAAGATTTTTATGAAGATGTGGCGGTGCTGGCTTTCCCCACTCCTGCTGCTGAACATGCTATCACGGACGCAGATGAAAAGGCCTTGTATTACCGTGCACCTTTTAGTTCTGTAAAAGGAGTGAAACCTTATCTCACTGCTATGGTGAGTGATGGGCCTGCTATTCCAAAAAATCAGATCATTGTACTCACGGATAAACTGCAAAAGGATGGTACGCTCCTCTGGAAAGTGCCTCCCGGCAACTGGACCATTATGCGTTTTGTTAGCAGGAATAATGGTGCGGTGACCAGGCCTGCTCCTTTTCCGGGATTGGGATTTGAAGCAGATAAATTTGATACAGTGGCGATGAATGCTCACCTGGATGCCTATACGGGGAAATTATTGCGTAAGGTAGGACCACGGAAAACAACCGGTGGCGGATGGAAGAACCTGCATATGGATAGCTGGGAAATGGGTGCACAAAACTGGACGGCGGCATTCAGGCAGGAATTCATCAAACGGAGAGGATATGATCCGCAACCTTTTTATCCCGTTTACCTGGGGAACATTGTAGAAAGCGCAGCCATCAGCGAACGGTTCCTCTGGGACCTCCGGCAGACATCACAGGAACTGGTGCTGGATTTCCATGTACAACATTTAAAGAACTACAGCCACCGGAATGGATTTAAATTATCCATTGAACCTTATGATATGAATCCTACAGCAGACCTCGAACAGGGTGCGCTGGCGGATATCCCCATGTGTGAATTCTGGAGCAAAGGGTTTGGGTATAATACTTCTTTCAGTTGTATTGAAGCTACTTCCATCGGGCATATAAATGGTTCCTCCGTTATTGCGGCGGAAGCTTTTACAGCAGAGAACAATGAATCATGGAAACAACATCCGGGATCTATGAAGAACCAGGGGGATTGGGCTTTTGCGATGGGGATCAATCGTTTTTTCTATCATACTTTTATCAACCAGTCGCTCAACGATTCATTAAGGCCGGGCATGACGATGGGGCCTTATGGTGTGCATTGGGACAGAGGGCAAACCTGGTGGCCGATGGTGGATGCTTATCACCGCTACATTTCAAGATGCCAGTTCATCCTGCAACAGGGACGTGCGGTGGCAGATATCTTATACCTCACACCGGAAGGGGCCCCACATGTTTTCCGCCCGCCCCTTTCTGCATTAACGGGAGATGAATTTTTGCCGGACAGGAAGGGATTTAATTTTGATGGATGTGCGCCCAGTCAATTGTATAAAGCCCGTGTGCATAATAAACAGATTGTATTTCCCAGTGGTGCTAGTTACCGGGTACTAGTATTGCCTGCTTCGGAAACGATGACGATCCCTTTATTGGAAAAGATCCGCGCGCTCGTGAATGAGGGCGCATTGGTGGTGGGTTTGCCACCTGTGCGTACACCTGGTTTATCAGGTTATCCGGCTGCGGATCAGCAATTACAGGCCATTGCAAAGGAAACGAAATTATTTGCAGTGCCTTATGATTCGCTGTATCCTTCTTATGATGTGGTTGCCAAACTGCTGGATGTGAAAGAAGATTTTACTTCTACTGGTGCTATACGTTATACACATCGCGTTACGGAGAACAGGGATATTTATTTTGTGTCCAATCGTACTGACCAGGTTGTACAGGCGAACAATACTTTCCGTACAACACAAGGAGCACCGGAAATCTGGGACCCATTAACAGGTACAACCAGCTTGCTGCCTGAATTTGAAACTTTTCAAGGTTCTACTACCATTCCCATGCGGTTTGAGCCTTATCAGAGTTATTTTATTGTATTTGAAAAAGGTGTTGTTGGGAAGAAGAGCTTTCCGAAACAAACAATCGCAGATACTTTGCAAGGGCCATGGAAGGTTTCATTTGATCCAAAATGGGGAGGGCCTTCACAGATCGTATTTGATCAATTGCAGGACTGGACTACAAGGCCGGAAGAAGGTATTAAATATTATTCCGGTACTGCCACTTACCGTAAGCAGTTTTCCTTCGTGAAAAATAATAAACACTATTATTTAGATCTGGGAAATGTGAAGAACATGGCGCGTATAAAACTAAATGGTAAAGACCTTGGTGTGTTGTGGACAGCACCGTGGCGCGTGGAGATCACAGATGTTTTGCAAAAAAACAACCTGTTGGAAATAGAAGTAGTGAACCTCTGGCCCAACAGGTTGATCGGAGATGCCAAACTTCCGGATGATGGTGTTAAAAATGGACAATGGCCAGCGTGGTTACTGGAAGGCAAAAAGCGCACCAGCGGGCGGTATACTTTTACAACGTATAGTCCTTATAAACCGGATTCACCGTTGTTGCCATCAGGACTTACAGGGCCGGTGACTATTCTTCTTCGGTGATATTTCCTTTTGGTTTATTTCCTTTAAAGATCCGCCTAACGGCTTTGCGGATCCTGTTGAAGTTCACCAGTTGTTCCTGTATCGGCATTAAGGTGATATCACCATCCTGTATGCCGGGCTCACTGTTTTCTGTGGCTGTTTGTTCAGGATATACAAGTAATACGTTGTTATCTTTAAAATGCCTGCCCAGCCTGGCGGGTGTTCCTTCCAGGTAAGGCTGATAAGACAGTGTTCCTTTACGGGCAGAAACTACTACCAAAAGATCATCGCGGGAAATGCTGCGGGCCAGTACCAGGAAATCCTCTAAATTTTCCAGTTCGCGGAAAGTTAGGTCTACACTGGTTTTGGCCGCTATGATGAATCGTTGTACAGCCGCTTGTGTTTTGCGGCCTGCATATACTACCATCTTAGCACCAGCCTGTTTAGCCAGCAGTATGATCTTTTGCAGGTAATGCGCAAAACCAATTTCGTATTCTGTATTCTTTGGCATCACCAGTACCAGTTTCTTGGTGGTATTGAGCGGATGATTAAAATGACAGATGAATACGGTTTCCCAAACACTTTGCAGTACGTTATCTGTAGTAGTACCAAAGATATTTCCGAAGAGGCGGTCTGTGGCACTGTTCTTATCACTCCAGCCAAGGATCACATCTGAGATCAGCAATTCTTTTACGGTGCGGGAAATACCATCTGTAACGTTGAGGTCTACACGCGTTACTACCTGTACATTGCTTTCAGAAGCGGCAGCATGGATCACTGCTTTCTCCATCATCTTGTTACTGACAAATATTTTATCGCGGGCTTCCGCATCATCCTGTACTATTACAAGGGGATGAATAGGTTCCCGGCTTAAAGGATCTTTTATCATCAGCGCAAAATCTATCAGGGATTCCATGCGCTCGGGATTGGCAATGGGGATCAGGATCTTTTCCACGCCACCGGTGATCTCTGGTTTTTTCTCTGCTTCCCTGATGGCAAGTTTACGGCCGGCACTTTCTGTTACAAAAGAGCCCACCATACAGGTGACAAGGATAAGGATGATGGTACCATTGAGTACATTCTCATTGATGATGCCCATCTTAAAACCGATCAGGATAACGGCGATAGTAGCTGCAGCATGTGAACTGCTCAGGCCAAATATGATGTTCCGCTGTGTGGGAGAATAACCAAAAGAAAGCTGGGTGAAAAATGCAGCCAGCCATTTGCTGAATAGGGCCATTGCTGTTAAAGCACCAGCTATGATCAATGCTTCCGGGCCTTTCATCAATACACGCAGGTCTACGATCATACCTACGCTGATCAAAAAGAAAGGAATGAATAAAGCGCTGCCCACAAATTCCATCCTGTTCATCAGGGGAGAAGTATGCGGGATGAGCTGATTGAGGGCAAGGCCTGCCAGGAAAGCTCCGATGATAGCTTCCACACCAGCCAGTTCTGCGAGGAATCCTGCCAGGAATACCAGCGCGAGTACAAATATGAAGTGGGATGTTTTATCGTCTTTGATCTTTTTAAAGAACCATCTGCCGATGATGGGGAAACCCCACAACACGATTCCTGCAAAAATAGCGAGGGAAATACCCAGCCTTAACCAGAAGGCAGTGTTAAGATTTCCGGCTTCTGCCCCTGTAATAATAGCCAGGATCAATAATACAGCGGTGTCTGTAATAATGGTGCCCCCTACGGCCACGGTCACCGCTTCATTTTTGGTGATGCCCAGGCGGCTGGCCAGTGGATAAGCCACAAGGGTGTGGGTAGCGAACATGCTGGAGATCAGCAAAGTAGCCATCAGATTGAAGTGCAGCACATAAGTGCAAAGCACATATCCCATGATGAGGGGGATAAAAAAGGTGAAGGCGCCAAAAACCAGGCTGCGGTGACGGTTCTTCCTGAATTCCGTCATATCCAGTTCCAGGCCTGCCAGGAACATAATGTACAATAAACCGGCATTTCCAAACAGGTCGATACTTCCTTTCTCTATGATCTTGAAGCCATGGTCTCCAATGGTCATTCCCGCTAAGATGAGTCCTATGATGCTGGGGATGCGGAATTTCCGCAAAATGATGGGCGCCAGCAGAATAATGAACAAAACCAACGAGAATATAGGCACTGGATCCTTCAGCGGTAAGCTGAACTCCATTAATAAAACCAATCCTTTCATGGCTGTTAATTTACGATCATTCTGCCAAAACCATGGTCATTACCAAAAAAATGTAACTTTGTGAAAACATCTGACAGATCATGAGTTATATGGGCACGGGGACGTCCGTTCAGGAACAAGTGGAAGTGCTGGTTGAAACAGAGGAGCAATTCCCTTTCAGTCTGGTAGTTTGGAATGATGAAGTGAATACCTTCGACTGGGTGATACAGTCATTAGTGGACGTTTGCGGTCATACGGAAGAGCAGGCGGAACAATGTGCGCTCATTATTCATCACAATGGTAAATACGCCGTTAAAAAAGGCGAATACACGGATCTGAAACCAATGCTCGAAGCTTTGCTAGACAGAGGGATCAGCGCCACCCTGGAAGAAACAGTAGCTTCTTAAATGCCCCTTTTCCAAATACCTGATAATGAATTGATCTTCCCGCCACTTCATAAGGCGGAGCCGGATGGCCTGCTGGCCATCGGTGGCGATCTTAGTATGGAAAGGCTGCTCCTGGCCTACCGTTCCGGCATATTTCCCTGGTATAACCGTAAACCCATCCTCTGGTGGTCCCCCGATCCCCGTTTTGTTTTATTTCCGGCAGAATTAAAAGTATCCAACAGCATGAAACAGCTGTTGCGCAAATCGCCTTTCCGTATTTCCATTAATGAGAATTTTGCAGGCGTGATCAGTAATTGCAGCAGTATTGAAAGAGAGGGACAGGATGGTACCTGGATCACGAAAGATATGATGGCGGCTTATTTGCAGTTGCATGAGGCGGGGTATGCTTTATCAGTGGAGTGCTGGCAAAATGAAGAACTGGTGGGTGGTTTATATGGACTGAAAATAGGGCGGTGTTTCTTTGGGGAGAGTATGTTCGCAAAAGTGAGCAATGCTTCCAAAGCTGCGTTCATTACATTCATACAGCAATACGAAAACGAACTGGCCATGGTGGATTGCCAGGTGCATACACATCATTTAGCTTCACTGGGCGCACGCTTCATCAGCAGGATCACTTTTGCGGATATTGTACAGCGGAACTTATAATTTCTCATCCACCGGCTCCCACAATTCTATCTTATGGCCTTCAGGATCTATGATCCATGCAAACTTACCGTAGTCAAATTCCTGCATCGCTCCTACTACCTGCACACCTTCTTTTTCCAGTTCGGCCAGCAATTCCACCAGGTTTTCCACCCTGTAATTGATCATAAAAGGTTTCTCGCTGGGTTGCAGGTACTCCGTATCCTTTTTCATGGTGCTCCATTGTGTGGTGCCTTTTTTCTCCGGGTTATCCAGATCCCTCCATTCAAAACTGGCTCCCCATTGGGTAACAGGCACACCCAGGTGTTTACCATACCATTCGTTCATTTTTGCAGGATCTTCGCATTTAAAGAAGATGCCTCCGATACCGGTTACTCTTTTCATACGTTTTATTTTTTCTTTTTGATAAAAGTACCCTCAAAGAAACATTTGATACCACGATAAGCACCACAGCCCGTTTCTTTGATGGTCACCTTCCCGCTGCTGAATTTGAAATCCAGGATGCAGGAAGTGTTTTTATCTCTGAACTGACCTGTAGTAGCTGTTGTATAACGACCAACGCCATCTATCTCTCCCACACAATCCCCGTTATCCCGTGAAAAATGTATAAAAAATAAAAACTCTTTTGCTGTTTCCCCGTCGCGGATGGATACCAGGTTTTGTTCTCCGGAAGCGTAGTTGGCGGAGAACTTATGTTTGCGTGCGAGGGTATCTATCGGGTTGTATAAACCAGTGCTGGTGGGTTCGTTGGAATTGGTCATGATCAGTGCCAGGCTACCATCCGGGTTGGCTGCATATACATCTTCCCTGGTAGACAGCTGGCCGGGGGCTCTTTGGGTTTCTGTGGTCACTTTTAAATTCTGCCTGGTATCCAGTACAAAACCCACGCGGGTATTGTTAGCGGTTGTATTTTTTGCTACCAGGTGGCGTTGCAGGAATTTTCCTTCTTTATCATATATGCATAACCAGGCCACATTTCCTGCTTTGGTGGTGCCTTCCACTACAAAAAACTGTTGTTCTTCTGATTTAGTATAAGCACGGGGGAAAAACTTTGGTTTCTCCGCTGCTGTGAAAGTGCCTTTTGCCAGGGTATCCGGCAGAAATTGCTTCACTACTCTTGCTTTCAGGGCAAAAGTATCCGGAATGCGGCGTTTCAGGGAATCCGCGTTGAGCCTGTAGGCAGCGGTTATTTCAGGGAAAAATTCCTTGAAATCCTTAAAGGTGAGCACACGATCTTCATCATTGGCAGGTTTGGAAGTATTCGTACAGGCCGCAAACAGGCCAAACATTAGTGTCAGGAGTAGGATTCTGCTCATATCATGCTATAATTGAGCGAAAAGGTAAATATAATTCCATATATCTCCCAGAACTTCCTAATTTGAAAAATACTATTTAGATTTGTCTAAATTATATTTTAGATACCATGAATTTGACGAACGCGGAAGAGAACTACATCAAATCTATTTTCAAGCTGCAGGACGGTACTTCAGTGGTGAGTACCAATGCCATCGCTTATGACCTGGATACGAAACCGGCTTCGGTGACGGACATGGCCAAAAAGCTGAAGGAAAAGAAACTGATAGATTATGAAAAGTACCAGGGTATTACACTCACAGCGGAAGGACGCAGGTTTGCTTTGCAAATTGTACGCCGGCACCGGTTGTGGGAATGTTTCCTGGTGGATAAGTTGTCTTTCAGCTGGGATGAGGTACATGAGATAGCAGAAGAGCTGGAACATGTGAAGAGTGAAAAACTCGTGAACCGCCTCAGCGAATTCCTGGGCAATCCTACTACTGACCCGCATGGTGATCCTATTCCGGATGCACAGGGGAAAATGAGCAAATCCAAACAGCTCGTTTCCCTGGACAAAGCTACCTCCAAACGACTGGAAGTAGCCGGGGTTTCCGATCAGTCCTCCTCTTTGCTGGAATTCCTGAAGGCAAAGGGCATCAGGCTGGGTACACAGATAGAAGTTATTGAACGCTACGATTTTGATAACTCTGTTGAGATCAAGATAAAGAATCAATCTGCTTTTACCATCAGTGAGCAGGTATCGAAAACAATCATGGTGAAATCATTGTAAGCAGATCTTATGAAATTGCAGGACCACGCGGCATCTCTCAGCGAAGTACATCAAAGCATAGATACAACTGGCAAAAACACCAGCAAATGGCGCAGGATATTGGCTTTCTTTGGCCCCGCGTATTTAGTAAGTGTGGGTTATATGGACCCCGGAAACTGGGCCACAGACTTAGCAGGCGGTAGTAAATTCGGCTATACGCTCCTTTGGGTTTTAGTGATGAGTAACCTGATGGCTTTGCTGCTGCAAAGTCTCAGTGCCCGGCTTGGTATAGTTCGTGGGCGTGACCTTGCACAGGCCAACAGGGAAACTTATCCGGCGCCGGTGAACTTTGTATTGTATATCCTCGCAGAGATTGCCATTGCAGCGACGGACCTTGCAGAAGTATTAGGTATGGCCATCGGGATACAACTCTTAACGGGTATGCCTTTGATGTGGGGTGTTTCGCTGACGGTGTTAGATACTTTCCTGTTGTTATTATTACAACGTTATGGCATCCGTAAGATGGAAGCTTTTATCATTGCGCTGGTGGCCATTGTGGGCACCTCCTTCCTCATACAACTTTTACTGGCTAAACCGGATATGGCAGAAGTGGTAACGGGTTTCGTTCCTTCCCTTCCGGATGAAACGGCTTTATACATTGCCATTGGGATCATTGGCGCTACGGTGATGCCGCATAATTTATATCTCCATTCTGCTTTGGTGCAAACGCGGAAGATCAAAAAAACGGAAGAGGGCATTAAGCAGGCTATTAGAATTAATTTCTGGGATACTACCATTGCGCTGAACCTGGCCTTCTTTGTGAATGCAGCCATCCTCATACTGGCGGCCTCTGTTTTCTTTAAAGCGGGACATACAGAAATTGCGGATCTGCATGAAGCGCATCGGATGCTGGAACCTTTGCTGGGTGGAAAGTTGGCTCCTATCCTTTTTGCAGTGGCATTGATTGCAGCAGGGCAAAGTTCTACGGTAACGGGTACACTGGCAGGGCAAATTGTAATGGAAGGTTATCTGCGTTTGCGGATCAATCCCTGGTTGCGAAGATTGATCACCCGGCTGGTGGCTATTGTGCCTGCACTTATTGTGATATGGGTTTCAGGAGAAGAAAAGATAGGGCACTTGCTGGTGTTTAGCCAGGTGTTACTGAGTTTGCAATTAGGCTTTGCCGTTATTCCGCTGATCCACTTTGTAAGTGATAAACAAACGATGGGGCAGTTTGCCATCAGGTGGCATGTAAAAGTAGCGGCATGGCTGATTGCCACTGTTTTGGTGTATCTTAATATACGTATGGTATATTCCGAAGCCAGCACTTTTATCCGTGAGAATCAAAATATATGGATAGATCTACTGATCGTATTCATAGGGGTGATATTTGTTGCCCTGCTGGTGACTACTATTATCTATCCGTTCCTTAGCCGTTATCGTCAGAAAGGTTCTGCGCGTATGCATCCTACACAGGTAACATTGGGCAACCTGGAAGCGCCTAAGTATAAAAAGATCGCTTTGGCTTTGGACTTTTCCCAGTTCGATGAAAAGATCATTGCGAATGCATTGGCACAAGGGCAACCGGATACAGAATATGTGCTGATCCATATTGTGGAAAGTGCTTCTGCCCGTTACTTCGGGAAAGATGCAGATGACTTTGAAACGCGGAAAGACCAGGAACAGCTGGATACTTACCTTGCCCTGCTGCAAAGTAAGAACATCCGTGCGAAAGGGATCTTAGGGTACCGTCATCGTGCAAAAGAAATTGTGCGCATCGTTAAACAGGAGCAGGCGGATCTGCTGATCCTTGGCGGGCATGGGCATACGGGCATCAAGGATTGGATCTATGGCGAAACGGTGAACAATGTGCGGCATTATGTACATATTCCTGTATTAGTAGTACAATAAACATATTTCATGTTAGACATTTTTCAACCCGGTGATGTTAAAACTTTCCAACGCATAGTGCGGAAAGAAGACTGTGCTGCATTTGACAGTGGACTGGTGCATCCTGTGTATGCTACGTTTGCATTGGCACGGGATGCGGAATGGTGTTGCCGTTTGTTTGTGCTGGAGATGAAAGAAACAGATGAAGAAGGGATTGGAACGATGCTTAGTTTGCAGCATGTGTCTCCTGCTCTTGAAGGCAGTACAGTTGATTTCATAGCAACGGTGAAAGCGATCAATGGGCATGAGATTATCTGCACGTTGGAAATAAAGGTGGGTGATAGGGTTATTGCTACGGGGGAAAATGGGCAGAAGATCTTGAAGAAGGAAAAGCTGGAGGGGTTGTTTAAGAGATTGAATCCGTCTTCCTCTTAATAATCGGAGAAATTCTCCGAAACAGGCAATATTTTCGGCGGTTTAAATTGCGTTGAATCAAATGAAGGGTTGTATTTTTGCAACATATCAATCAAGCATAGAAATAACTGGATGATTGTTATTTATCAAAAAATGGCTACGAAACTAGATCTTATTTATGAAAGGGTGCCAGAACATACAAAGGTACTGGTATCAAAGTCCTTCGATATTTCGGAAAGGATACTTGATATATTAGAGGAGAAGCACTGGACACAAAAAGATCTTGGTGAAAGGCTCTCTAAAAAAGAATCAGAGATCAGTAAGTGGATGAAAGGAACTCATAATTTTACGTCCGAGATGATCGCTAAAATAGAAATTGCTTTAGGACAAATGATCCTTGATAGCAAATCAAAATAACATTGTCCTCCTTTGATGCATAAAAGCGTTGGGGCTAATAATTACAACCCCAACACTTCCTTCAACTTCGGATAACCCGTTTTGCTGACTAATATCTTACTACCATCCCGCAGGATAGCCAGATAAGTTTCTTTCTCATAAGGATCAATACGTGTGATCTGGCTTACATTTAAAATAAAAGAACGATGCACGCGGATGAATTGCTGCGGGTCCAGCATCTTTTCAAAGAAGGCCATGGTTTTATTCTTCAGGAATGATCCTTCCGTTGTCACGATCTTCACATAATCATCCGCTGCTTCCAGGTAATGGATATCTTGTACGGGGATGATCTTGATCTTACCATTGATCTTTACTACTACCCTGTTATGTTGCATGGGCACTTCCTGAGAAGCGCTTTCCAGTAAAGCAGGTGTTACTTCTGTTTTTCTTTCCAGCATTTTCTGCAGAGCTTTATCAAACCTGTCTTTCGAAAAAGGTTTGAGCAGATAATCGATGGCGTTCACTTCAAATGCGCGGATAGCGTATTCTTCAAAAGCGGTGGTGAAGATCACACAGGGGATCTTATCTACCAGTTCCAGCATTTCAAAGCCGTTGATCTTGGGCATTTGGATGTCCAGGAAGATCAGGTCTGGCTGGTGTTGCTGGATGGCTTTCAGTCCTTCAAAGCCATCATTACATTCCGCCACCACTTCTATCTGCGGGTGTGCCTGCAAAAACTCTTTCACTAATTCCCTTGCCAGCGGCTCATCGTCAATCAGAACTGTTTTTATCATGGAGTTGTGGTATTTTAATAAAGGTCGTAAATAAGTTATCGTTGATCTTTGTTTCCAGCAGCCCCTGCTGCGCAAATAACAGATATAATCTTCTGCGGATAGAGTTCAGGCCGAAACCTGTTCCCTGGTAGGGCTGCTGTTGCAAAGACGGATCAAAGGGATTGGAAACAGACACAACGAGCATGCCGTTCTCCTGCCAGGCTTTGATCTCTATGGTGATCGCGTCAATTGTATCGTACAGGCCGAATTTGATGGCGTTTTCAACTACGGGCTGTAACAACATCGGCGGAATTTGCATATTTGAAACATCGTCTGTATAACTCACGTTGGTGGTTAAACGGTGACGGAAGCGTACTTTTTCAATATCCAGGTATAGTTCAAGATATACCAGTTCTTCTTTCAGTGGTATCCAGAGCTGATCTTCTTTTTTGAGTGTGCCGCGCAGGAAATCACTTAGTTTCTGGATCATTACCCTGGCTTCTTCCGGGCGAATGGATACGAGCGCATTGATAGAGTTCAGACTGTTGAAGAGGAAGTGCGGTTGTAATTGCTGCCGCAGCTTGTATAACTCTGCTTCTTTGGATAATTTTTCCGCTGCTTCTTTCCGGGCCAGTACCTGCCGTTGTTCTTCTAATTCGTACATGAAAAAACTAACGAAACCTACACCGGTGATGAGCATCCAGCCCAGTACAAATCTTATGGGCATACTGTCTGCCAGCCATAACATGTAAGAAGGTTCATCTCCCACACAGGCTTTCAGAATGTAGTAAACTGCAGTTAACCATATTAGGCTGACAACGGTCGTTAAAAAAGCTACATATACATACCTGTTCTTTACCGGCCTGTAAGCTGCGAGCATTTGTGTGATAGCCGCTACAGCCATAAAAAGCAGGGTATTATGCACAACGCTTTCCGATACGGCTATCAGTATTTTCATGTGCAGCCAGTTATATAAAATAACGCGGTGCAGGTTGAGAAAAATAACGAAGCCAATGATGAACGTCCAGCGGTAAGGCTTTTCTTTTAGCAGATAGGTAGCCACAATTCTATACGTTTAGTTCAAAAGACTTCTGTGATTGTAACTGGGCTGCTTTCATCTGCAACAGGGCGATGTAGCTGCTGGCATTTTCTGGTTCTTCTACGCGGGAGTAAAGTTCCATACCGTCTTTCAGGTCATCCAGCGTGTATAGTTCCGGCACGTTGATGAAGCGCCATTCTACTAATTCTTCTCTTTGATTCTTAAATGCGTACTGCTCTTGTTCACCAATCTGCAGTGCTTTTTTCCAGGCCTCTTGTTTGTTTACGGCACTGATCAAACGCAACTGTTCGTCGAACTGCGGGAGGTGTTCTCCTTTTCCGCATATTATCTGGTAAACGATCTTTGCAACAAACCAATACATGTTATTATGGTTTAATGATGATAAGGATGGAAGGGTAAAAAAACAATGAATAAAAGGGATGGCGGAAGGAAAGTATTAAAAGCTTTTCAGGTCTACCCCACCGAATACGCAGGAACCTCTGATGATCAAAACCTTGCCCGAATTGGCCATCGGCGGCACGCTGCGTTTATCTTCCACTCCGCCGAAGATGGTATTCACATCCATTCTTACATCCCAGCTGGCAGGAACGGTGATCTCCACCCCACCAAATACTGTTTCCACATTCAGGATGGCTTCTCCATTGATGTCTGCCTGTACAAAGTTCAGTTCTGTGCTACCGAAAACGGTGGTTACATTACCTCCTTTAAAATCTTTGGACAGGACCACTTTATTGGTACCGCTGAAAATTACGGTAGACTCTAAAAGGTCGTTGCTGGTACTGCCTTCCTGCACATAATTATCATATCGCTGTTTACGGGTACCGGCTTTACCTATGAGGGCGATACCAATAATGATGATAATGGAAGGCCACATGAAACGATGGAAGTCCCAGGTAAAAGGAACAATTCTATTTACGAGGAATACACTACCTACCAGGATCATGATAAACCAACCGGCGCCCTGGAACTTACGTTTCAAAGCCATTCCAAAACCAATTACGATCAGTAACATGGGCCAGCTGATCACCCAATCCGGCATATTGAGGTTCATGCGGTCCAGGAAAAAGAATAAACCAATACACAGTACAACCACGCCGGCCCAGAGACCATGAGTACTATCTTGATGACGATTATATCTGCTCATTATTTTGTGTTTTTTAAATTTTATGATACAAATCTACTCCGGGGCTGTATTTGTATCAATACTGCTTAGGCAGGAATGGGGGTATTACCGGTAAAACCGGGGAAATGACCGGTGAAAATGTTTACATCTCTACAACGATGGATTTACCGCCTAATTTCTGAAGGGTGGATTGGATAGCAGCCACCATGGGATCGGGGCCACAGATATAGAAATGCTGGGAAAAGTCCTTCACTTTTGACCGGAGGTATACTTCATCTATCCGGTGGTTATCATAACCGGGGATGGCTTCATCGGTGAGGGTATTGATGAAATTGGGACCTAATATCCGGCGGAATTCATCTTCCAGGATAATGTCCTCGCGGGCTTTATTGGAAAAGATCAGTTTGTTATTGCCCACTTTGCCTTCCTTTTCCAGGTGGCGAAAAATGGCAATAAATGGGGTGACGCCGGCCCCTCCGGCAATAAATACCCCTTCCCCTTCATAATGAATAGCTCCCCAGACATCGTGGATCCGTAAGCTGTCGCCAACTTTCAGCTGGCCCAGTTTGTTGGTTACACTGGGATGGGGGTGGTCATTATAGATCTTGATGGTGAATTCCAGGAAATCCCAGTTATTGAGGGCGGTGAAAGTAAAAGGGCGGAGCTGGTCTTCCCAGCCGGGCATGTTGATGGACACATCTGTCGCCTGCCCGGGCACAAATTCGTAGCCGACGGGCTTTTCGATCCTGAATCTCTTAACGTTATGGGTTACAGGGGTTATATCCAATATTGCAACAATATGTTCTGTCATAGCGCACCCAATTGTACATCTAATTTAAGGTAATTATCACAATTGGGATACCGCTTCCGTGTGACAAATGTGTTACCTTTGCGGTCAATTATAAAACAATAACTCAGCAATATGCCGGCAGAAAAAATTCAGATGATTAACGGGCAGATCAAGGTCCCTGCCCATCCTATTATTCCGTTCATTATTGGTGATGGCATAGGGCCGGATATCTGGCGTGCCAGTGTCCGGGTGTTTGATGCAGCCATAGAAAAGGCTTATGGCAGCGAACGTAAGATTGAGTGGAAAGAAGTACTGGCTGGTGAAAAGGCTTTCCAGGAAACCGGCGAATGGCTTCCCAAAACCACGCTGGATGCACTGAAAGAGTACCTCGTATCTATCAAAGGCCCGCTGAGCACACCTGTAGGTGGCGGTATCCGTTCCCTGAACGTGGCAATGCGCCAGGAGCTTGACCTTTATGCATGCGTTCGTCCTGTACGCTGGTTCAACAAAGTGCCTTCTCCTGTAAAACATCCTGAGAAGGTAGACATGGTGATCTTCCGTGAAAACACAGAGGATATCTACGCTGGTATTGAATATATGTACGGTACGGAAGATGCCAACAAACTCCTGAAGTTCTTACAGGAAGAACTGGGCGTTAAGCAGATCCGCTTCCCGGAAACCTCTTCTTTTGGTATCAAACCGGTATCTAAAGAAGGTACGGAAAGACTGGTACGTGCTGCTATTTCCTATGCCATTGAACATAAAAAACCTTCTGTGACCATCGTGCACAAAGGGAATATCATGAAGTTCACGGAAGGTGGCTTCAAGAACTGGGGTTATGAACTGGCTGCCCGTGAGTTTGGTGAGCAGGTATATACCTGGGAACAATGGGAGAAAACCAAAGCAGAGAAAGGTGAAGATGAGGCCAACCGCGAAATCAAGGTAGCACAGGCACATAACAAGATCATCATTAATGATGTGATCGCTGATAACTTCCTGCAACAGATACTGCTGGCGCCACAGGATTTCTCCGTGATTGCCACACTCAACCTGAATGGTGACTATATCTCTGATGCCCTTGCCGCTGCGGTAGGTGGTATTGGTATTGCTCCGGGTGGTAACATCAACTATACTACCGGCCATGCTGTATTTGAAGCTACACACGGCACAGCTCCCCGTTTTGCCAACACAGATACCATGAACCCTTCTTCCGTGATCCTTTCCGGTGTAATGATGCTGGAATACATGGGCTGGAAGGAAGCGGCAGAGATCATTGTACATGGCCTCAGCACAGCTATCATGCGTAAAAGGGTAACGATAGATTTCTACAAACTCATGGATGATGCCACCCTGGTAAAATGCAGTGAATTTGGAGATGAGATCATCAAACACCTTTAAGCTTGTATATTATTCAGGCTATTTGTATATTTCGTGTTTACTATCGACACATATTTAAAAAAACATTAAACCAATGTCTCAAAAAATCAAAGTAGCAAACCCTGTGGTTGAGCTGGATGGCGACGAAATGACGCGGATCATCTGGAAGTTCATTAAAGACAAACTGATCCTCCCCTACCTGGAGTTAGATATAAAATATTATGACCTTGGCATGGAATACCGTGACGAGACGAATGACCAGGTTACGATCGATGCAGCAAATGCTATCAAACAGTACAATGTTGGTATCAAATGCGCTACCATTACACCGGATGAAGATCGCGTAAAGGAATTTAAGCTGAAACAAATGTGGAAATCACCAAACGGTACCATTCGTAACATTTTGGACGGTACGGTTTTCCGTGAGCCCATCGTGATGAAGAATGTTCCGCGTTTAGTTCCCAACTGGACTGCTCCAATCTGCATCGGCCGTCACGCTTTTGGTGATCAGTACCGTGCTACGGATTTCGTGGTAAAAGGTAAAGGTAAACTCACCATCAAATTTGAAGGTGAAAATGGTGAAGTGATCGAACATGAAGTATACCAGTTCAAAGGTGATGGCGTTGCGCTGGCGATGTACAACACAGATGAATCTATCCGTGGTTTTGCACGTGCTTGCTTCAACCAGGCCCTCATTAAAAAATGGCCTCTCTACCTGAGCACCAAGAACACCATCCTGAAAAAATATGATGGTCGCTTTAAAGATATCTTTGAAGAAACTTACCAACAGGAGTTCAAAGCTGAATTCGACAAAGCGGGCCTCACTTATGAGCATCGCCTGATCGATGACATGGTAGCCAGCGCATTGAAATGGCATGGTAACTTTGTATGGGCTTGTAAAAACTATGATGGTGACGTACAGTCCGATACCGTTGCTCAAGGTTTTGGTTCCCTGGGTCTGATGACCTCTACCCTGGTTACACCTGATGGTAAAACTATGGAAGCAGAAGCTGCACATGGTACTGTAACCCGTCACTATCGTGATCACCAGGCAGGCAAACCAACTTCCACTAACCCTATCGCTTCCATCTTTGCATGGACACGCGGTCTGGAATTCCGTGGTAAGCTGGATAACAACCAGGAGCTGATCAATTTCTGCCAGGCTTTGGAACAAGTATGTATCGAAGTGGTGGAAAGCGGTAAAATGACCAAAGACCTCGCGGTTTGTATCCATGGTAACAAAGTGGAACATGGTAAACATTACCTGTACACCGAAGAATTCCTGACGGAGTTAGATAACGCACTGAAATTGAAGCTGAACAAATAAGGCTTTGACCGATAGTCACAAAGTCCCGCATTTTCTGCGGGACTTTTTTTATTTTACATGGGCAAATCAAACCAACATTAAAATGAGATTATCTTCTATTTTACCCGGCTTACTGTTGTTACCCGCCCTGGCCGGAGCACAAACTAATTTTACCATTAAAGGCAAAGTGGGTCAGCTGAATGAACCTGTTAAAGCTTACCTGCGTTATGCTGTGGATGGTAAACAGGTAACGGATTCTGCTGTTCTGGCGCATGGTACCTTTGAGTTCAAAGGCACGGTGAAAGAACCCATGATGGCGATGGTGTCCTTATATTATGGTCCTGATGCTTCCCGTTTTGTGAACAGCACAGAAAGGGCCAAATTATACCTGGAAAATGGTACGATCTCCATTGAGAGCGCGGATTCTATCAAAAATGCTACTGTAAAAGGTGGTATTGTCAACACAGAAAATGCTGAGTTGAGTGCGATGATGAAACCATTGGAGAAACGTAATGCTGATCTGATGGCGCTCTGGATGAGCAAATCTGAATCAGAACGTAAGGATTCTGTATTCTATGCTGGTGTGATGGCTACTAACGATGCCATTATGAAAGATCAGAAAGAAATACTGCGGAAGTTCATTACCTCCAAACCTAAATCTGTTCTGGGCCTTGAGGCTTTGAAAGAATATGCTGGTTCCTTCCCTGATTACCAGGAAGTACAACCGCTCTTCAAATCCCTGGCGGCTGATGTTCAGAAAAGTGAGCAAGGTGTGAAATATGCTGACCGTTTAGAGAAAGTGAAAGCTGTGGCGATCGGAGCTGTGGCGCCTGATTTTACGCAGAATGATCCTGAAGGCAAACCTGTTTCCCTGGCTTCTTTCAGAGGTAAATATGTGCTGATCGATTTCTGGGCTTCCTGGTGTGGTCCTTGTCGTGCTGAGAACCCTGCAGTGGTGAAGGCTTATAATGAATATAAAGACAGGAACTTTACTATTCTCGGGGTTTCTCTGGATCAGGAAGGTGCGCATGCTAAATGGGTGGAGGCTATTAAAGCTGATAACCTGACATGGACGCAGGTGTCTGATCTGGCGTTCTGGAAGAATGCGGTGGCGCAGCAGTATGCGGTGAATTCTATTCCTCAGAATTTCCTGTTGGATCCTAATGGGAAGATCATTGCTAAGAACCTTCGTGGGAAGACCCTTGAAGCTAAGTTGGCTGAGGTGATTAAATAAATTTATTTTTTTATACTGAGATAAAGGGCGCCTGAGAGGGTGCCCTTTTTTTTGTGCTGGGGGTTTGCCGCGCAGCAAAGGGCGGGTTTCTTTCTTTTTTAGATGAAGCTTTTTGGGGAATGATGTTTTTGCTGAGAGTTTGCCGCGCAGCAGAGGGCGGATTTCTTTCTTTTTTAGATGAAGCTTTTTGGGCAAGAAGCTTTTCTTCTTTTTGAAAGGGGGGGCTTTTTAGGAAGAAGCTTTTTTGACAAGAAGTTTTTCTTCTTTTTGAAAGAGGATTTTTCCTTTTAGGAAGAAGGTTTTCTGAAGATGGAGAAGGATTCTTTGAGATGAGAACTGAGTTAAATAAAAAACTAACTGCTGAAGTGAGTGACACAACGGCGGCTGAGTAAAGAAGTAAAAGTTGGTTCCCCAATAACTTTTATAACTATATGCCTGGAGTTTGCCGCGCAGCAAAGGGCGGAAGTTTTTTATTTTTAGGTAGAGTTTCTTTTATGACGGAGTTTTTCCCTTTGGGAAAAGGAGGTTTTTCTCTCTTAGAGAGGAAGGAGTTTTTTTCTTTTGAAAAGAGATTTTTCTCTCTTAGAGAGGAGATTTTCTTTTTAGGGGCGGAAGTCTATCCTTTTAGTTCAAAAAAACTACACCTGTATCTCTATGATGCAGATGTTTCCTGCTACATCATAGACTTTTATAGTGAAGGGCTTTTCTATGAGGGGGAACTCCCATTGTTTGTTATTTAGTACGGCGTGGCCTGGGCCTACTTGCACTTTTACTATGGGGTGTTTGGCTTTTGCTTTGATGACTACCTTTTCTTTTACAATTACTTCTACTTCCGGTTTGTGGTAAGCATCCTGAAAAGCTGCGTTGAAGGCAGTTTGGTTGGGTTTCTTTATTGATTGATAGTAGGCCTTCTTCTCCGGGTCTTTGACGGCGGCTTTGGCGAAGTCGTTGGCTCTTTTGAAGCGTTCCTGGTTCGCTATCTGGGTAGCGGTTTTGGGCGGGTATTTGCAGGGACGGTTGCACATGACCGTTTTGCCGAACCGCTGACGGAAGACGATCTGCTTTGCGAAGGTACCTGTGGCCTTCCGGAGGATGACGTTATCGTTTGTTAGTGCCATAATACTAAGATAAGGCTTTTATCTTGCATTTCTTGTCGAATCTTAAGCCTATGTCGAACGTATCTGGGATATTAGAATGAGCTTCTAAGGGTATGATATTCCTGAACTGTTATGAAAATGATATCGTAGGAAGCTAATATGGTATTAACACGGATGAGATAATATTTATATTTTTTGGATATAAAATTCCACTTATGAAAAAATCTACCCTTACAAGGTTTTTGACGGGGCTCCTATTGCCCTTTATGCTAGCTGTTTGCCATCCGGCGCAAGCACAATTGATCTCCCTGGAGAACGGACATCTGGTGTATAAAAAGTATGCCAACCAGGGACAGACTGATACGGTTAACCAAATACCTGATTATTCCAATGCAGGTTATCGTGGTGGCGGTGTTAGTATCCCGGTTTGGGGCATCGCGGACAGCATCTCTCCTATTGAAGGAGATAACCGCGCGCACATTCAGGCCGCTATTGACCGGGTTTCTGCATTGCCCTTACAAGCCAATGGACATCGCGGTGTGTTACTCTTGAAAGCAGGTGTGTATCCTGTGGAAGGGTCCCTCATTGTTAGAGCCAGTGGTGTTGTATTGCGTGGTGCAGGAAATGGATTGAATGGTACCGTTCTTATTGCCACGCAAAAAACACAGCATGATTTCCTGAAGGTACAAGGCGCTGGTAGTGGGTATGGCGAAGTGAGCGGCAGTAAAGTGCGCATTACATCTCTTTATGTAGCTACGGGGAGTAAAACTTTTGATGTGGCTGCCAACCATACCTTCCACGTTGGTGATAAGGTTGTTGTGCAAAAAACACCGAACGATGCATGGATCGATACACTCGATATGCGTCAGTATGGATGGACTGCCTCGGGGTACAAAACTACTTATGAAAGAACTGTTACGACAGTCAGCGGTAGCTCCATCACGCTTGACATTCCTATCGTAGACCCCATCGACAATGTATTTGGTGGCGGTGAAGTTTACCGGTCTAATATCACAGGCAGGATCAGCGAATGCGGCCTGGAATTATTGCGCATCGAATCTTATTTTCAGAATGATGAAGATGAAAGCCATGGCTGGTATGCGATTGTTTTTACCCGCACGGAAAACAGCTGGGTAAAAGATGTAACCGGGAAGTATTTTGGGAACGGACTTGTGAGCCTCAGTAACATGAGTCGCTTTAATACAGTGCAGGATTGCGCTATGATAGATCCGAAATCTGTTACTACAGGTGGACGGAAATATTCATTCAACTTAGATGGCAATGCTACCAGTAACTTGTATCAGCGTTGCATCACATGGGGTGGGCGGCATGATTATGTTAGTGGGTCTAAGGTACCCGGGCCGAATGTGTTTTTGGATTGCAGTTCGGAAAATACGCGTGCCGATATTGGGCCACATCATAGATGGTCTAC
Source organism: Chitinophaga sp. SYP-B3965 (assembly GCF_009647655.1). GTDB lineage: Bacteria > Bacteroidota > Bacteroidia > Chitinophagales > Chitinophagaceae > Chitinophaga. The sequence continues at coordinate 277,198 of NZ_WJFD01000003.1, forward strand.
CGGGCAGTTGTATGATAATATATATGGTGGTCAGATCAGGGTGCAAAATCGCGGGGCATCGGGAACAGGGCATGGATGGTCCGGGGCGCAGACATTGTTCTGGAATCTTTATTCTTATACGAGTGATATATTAGTGTCCAGTCCTTTTGGGGCCAGGAACTGGGGTATCGGGAATATTGGTAAGAAGCAAAGTGGTAATGGTTACTGGGAAAGCTGGGGGACACATCAGTTGCCCAGAAGTCTTTATTTGCAACAGTTACGGGAACGCCTGAGTGATTCTGCTGTTCAGAATATCGTTATTCCTCAACAACTGGTGGGGCCTTTGTGGGATTCTCTCCGCGCGCGGGGACAAAGGATCCTTGCGGAACCACAGGTGCGATATGGTGCTGATACTGTCAGCGCTTCTTTTGACCTTACTGATAATGGTGGTGTTATTACAGGGCAATATCCTAATACCTCCAAACCTACGGAGAATTTCACGAGCCTTATAGATAACAATACGAGTACCAAATATTATATCGGTGGAAGAAAAGCATTGTGGGTGCAATATGCTTCTACGCAACCAGGGATACTTACACGTTATACTTTAACATCGGGTAATGACCTGCCAGAGCGGGATCCGAGGAACTGGAACCTTGTTGGTTCTAACGATGGTGTAACCTGGGCTTTGATCGATAGCCAGATCAATCAAACTTTTGCTTCCCGGAAACTTACCCGGTCGTTTTCAGTTGATAGTAATACGATTGCTTATCGTTATTTCCGGTTGAATGTGACTACTAATAACGGTCACACGGGTACGCAGTTTGCAGAGTGGGAATTGTTTGAACGCCGTTCTCAAAGTATTTCTTTTAGTGAAGTGCCTGAGATCACTTATGGTGATGAAGCTATCGAAGGGTTTAGTGCTTTCAGTACATCAGGGTTACCTGTTACGATGGAAGTAATTTCCGGGCCGGGGACTTTGACTGATTCGGCTTTACATTTTACGGGTGCAGGGACGATTGTTATCAGGGCTACACAGGCTGGGTCTTCATTGTATTTTCCGGCAACAGCGGAGGTTTCCATTTCAGTAGCTAAGGCAACGCAACAGATTAACTTTGAAACGGTGCCTGAGAAAATTTTCGGGGACAGTGCTTTTGTGTTACATGCTACTTCTGATGCGGGTTTACCAGTGACGTTTGAATTGGTGGGCGGGCCTGTTACGTTGACGGATTCATTGGTTGCAATCACAGGAGCAGGCATAGTAACTGTAAGAGCAAAACAAGCTGGGAATGAGAATTATGATTCTGCTTTTGTGGAACAATCTTTTGTTGTTCTTAAAGCACAGCAGTTAATTGATTTTGGTGCTATTTCTGCGGAGGTGAAAGGGCAAACTATGCATCTTACTGCTACAGCTACTTCCGGGCTTCCGGTTGGTTTCTCTATTGCAGCGGGGAATGGAAATCTCAACGGCAATGTGTTAAAGCTTAACTATGAAGGGCTGATCACTATACAGGCTGATCAGGCGGGGAATGATAATTATGAAGCTGCCGTTTCCGTTCCGCAAACGATACTGGTGTTAGGGCTTGGTACATTAATACCAGAGATCAAGGCGACGGTGTATCCGAATCCTACATCAGGACAGTTCAAAGTACGGTTGGAAAATGCAGTTGCAAGGCCGCATACTTTTATGGTGCTGGATCATCGTGGGAATGTTGTGACTTCAACTATAGCTACACCAAGTGGTGCTAAATTCTTTGAAGTGATCTTTAATATAAGTTCTTCGGTGGATGGGATCTATTATTTGCATGTATTTGAGGGGGCAAATAATAATGTGATGCGGATCATTGTGAAGTATTAATCCATTGGGGTGTAAAAGCCGTATAGATCGTAGGATCTATACGGCCTTTTTGTATCAGGCTTGTAAGATCAGGAAAGAAATGCTAATTTACAATCCATCATAATTTTTAATTAGTCCTTATACCTACTATGAAAAATGTACTTCCTCAATCGATGATTGTTTGCCTGCTATTTCTGGCATATTCCTGCTCAAAGTCAAATGATACAAACAAAGAAGAAGAGAAAGGCCTGGTAACCCAACCGGATGCAATTGCAGCAAATGACGGGAAGAGTGGAGGTGTATATAAAGGCGTGATCGTTGGATCCACCGGTACAGTAACGATCACACTACAGGGTGGTACAGTTTCAGCGGAGGTTACCATTGATGGTATCACAAAAGTGATGACGCCACAGAATCTGCCCGCAGGATGGACTTCAGGACAAGCATTGACAAATGTGATCTTTGCAGGTGATAGCTGGCAACTTACTTTTTCTGTAACAGGGAATGGCAATGATCCTTATATTTCTTCTATCTCCATACCAGGCCATACGGGTGTGGCTGTATAAATCGCCAAGGAAACATCAACTTCGCTCGCCAGAGCTTTTGAAGGAAATTACTACAGAACCTACCTTAATACTAATTTAGGAACGGTAAATTTTGTACTGACATCGACGGAAGATAGCGTAGGCGGTGTAATTCGTAAAAATACAGAAGCGAGCCAGCAAGTGCAGGGTAATTATCGTATTGGTCAGAAAGAAACCTTGTCAATCAGTGCTTATTCCAATGATGGGCTGAACGCCTGGGTTGGTTTGGGAGAAGTGAAAGGGGATAGTGCAACCGGGAGTTGGAAAACTTATAATGTTGGAGGATGGGCTACTGATTCTGGTTATTGGAAAGCAAAAAGGACTTTGTAAGACATTATTTATAACGAGCTACTATGTAAAATCCGCTAGCATTCTACATGTTAGCGGCTTTGGTTCTTTACATTGGCATTAAAGACCCTCTTTTTGGCACGGAATACCCTAAAAATATTTAATGCCTCGATTATTTTTGGCTTAACAAAAACTAATGAAATGAGAACTGTATCATTCACCATGAACATTAGCATAGATGGCTACTGCGATCACGCTATGGCTAGTCCAAGTGAAGAGCTGATGGATTATTTTACAGGAACGATGGACGGCGTTGACCTGCTCTTTTTTGGCCGGGTCATGTACCAGCTTATGTTTCCTTATTGGAGCGATGTTGCGAGAGATCAATCCGGCACAGCAGCTCAAAATAGATTTGCCGAAAGGTTTAGCGCTATTGATAGAGTTGTTGTTTCACGATCATTGGACAGCGATGACGTAGACACGCGGATTGTTCGTAGCAACCCTGCGGCGGAACTCCTGAAACTGAAACAGCAACCTGGTAAAAAAATTATGGTAGACAGTGTAAGCTTGCTTCCGGAGTTGATTTCAGCAGGCCTTATCGATGAATTTAACATGGTTGTTCATCCTGTGATCGTGGGAAAGGGAAGACCATTGCTGGATGCAGGAAGCCTTCAGGAAAACCTTGATCTTAAGCTGGTTGATACCATACATTTCAAATCCGGATGTGTGGCACTTCATTATTTGAAACAATGATTCATCGTGCTTTTCTCAACATGGGTCGTACAACAGGCGAACTGCCGGATTGAATTTCGCCCATAACCTCTGCTGGGCCTAAACCTACATTTTCTATCTGTATTGTGAGTAGAGGTTCGTTGGAACACATGGTAAGCATAGCTGATATCATTGGCATATTCCACTTAAGGATATAACTAGCTTATAATCAATAATATATGACGATTTACTAACTAGCAATCGAGTTGGTCTTATGACTGACTTTTGCTATATTTGTATAGTATTTTTGGTTACCATTTACAACATTCGTTTATGACTGTTTTAGAACAAGAAATATCCTTACAGGAGAAAAAGTTTGCTTTAACAATTGAAAGATTGAGGAAGAGGAATTTCAGCAAAAACCTGCCATTTTTGATCCTGTCTGATAAGTTACCTGAAGGTCAGGGTTTCTACGAATTTGCAGATGGTCATATTGAAATTCAAGAGGTCTATACTGTTGGGGCTGACATTGAAACGCGGTTTGTGCGCCGCTTGACAGATTTGGAGGCGGAACAAGTCAGACAGCAATTGAAGTAAGTAATGGATTACATTAAACCTACTCTCCTTGTTATTTCAGGACCTAATGGTGCTGGAAAATCTACCCACATCGAATCAATGTTGCCCGTTCTTTTTGAAGGAGTTTTACCCTTTGATAGAGATTTGACCCGAACAAATTTCGAAATGGAACTGAGGGAAAATGGATTATCCCCTGAGCAGATAACAGAACGTTCTGCCAAAATGATGGAAAATTTCCTGATTTCACAAATGGACAAGGCTATTGAACAGCAGCAACACTTTGTGCTGGAGACCCCATTATCACATCCTGATTATTGGAGATACATTGACCGTTTCGAGTCTAAGGGATATCAAATTCAGTTAAATTATTTATGCCTGGATAAAGTAAAGGATTGTGAGCAGAGGGTAAGGCAAAGGGTCAAGGAAGGTGGCCATGCTGTGGATGCGAGAACAATCAAAGGGGTTTATGAAAAGAATCTGGAGCATATAAATAATTACTTTGAGACATTCAAAGTGATATGTCTTTATGATGGTATGTTTAAACCAACATTGCTCGTTAAGCTGGAGGATAATCAGATTATAATGGCAAAAGAATCTTCCTTAAAAAAGAACTGGATAAAAGTCGGTTTACCATCAATAGCGAAGAAGATATCTGAATATATTTCTGCTCAGAATAAGGTTTCTAAGAGCAATTAAGGAAAAAGGGAAGCGTCAATAATAAGATGTATGATTGTTGTACTTACTGGTTCCATTGATTTCAAAATCCCGATAGGATATTCTCCTTTTTCTAGAAATAACTTTCCCTTGATCAGCGAACAAACCGTACAAGTGTGCGACGCAACGGCAGCTCCATTAATAACCTGCCGCCTGGCCCCAAAACCTACTTAGCCATAAAGTACTTCATCAACGTCTTATCCTCCCCATAAACATCCTCATAGAACTGCATCCTATGATTCCGCAACTCCGCTGTGAAATAACGGATGTAAATAGGAACCCTCACCGCTAAATTGTACTGCTTCTTTTCTTCGTGCTGCAACCAGGTGCGCACACTATCCCGCATATGGGGTTTGGGATCATTGCGGATCATGTACATAGCCAAACTATCCCATTGCTGTACACGAACGCATCCATGACTAAGTGCGCGGTTGGAATTGCTGAACAGACTACGGTTATTGGTATCGTGGAGATATACGCTGAACTTATTATTAAAGTTGAATTTCATGATGCCCAGGGAATTATCCAGACCATCCATCTGCCTTAACACATAGGGGAAATAATTACGGCCCAGCCTGGTCCAGTCGATAGAATCAGGGTCTAACACATTGCCCTGGTGATCTACTACTTCCAGGTTCTTTGCAATCAGGTAATTGGTATCTCTCTTGATCTGCGGCAGCATTTCCTTGAACACGATGCTGTAGGGTACCCGCCAGTAAGGGAACAGCACGAAATTCGTCATCACGGAATTTAATACGGGTGTGCGTGTTTTCGGATTACCTACTATCACACGGGATTCTACCATGGAATCACCATTTTCATACACGTTGAGACGGAAGGCGGGGATGTTTACCATCAGGTAACGTTGTGGCAAAGTATCCGGTAATTTCCGCCAGCGGTCTAAATTGAGGGCGGCTTGCAGGATCCAGTCTTCCGGCTTTTTATTGAGTACCTGGATGGTGCGCTTTCCGGCTACACCATCCGGGTACATATTGAATTCATTTTGAAATGCTTTGACGGCTTTTTTAATTGCGACGGAATCTGTTAAGCCTATACCGGTGGTATCCAGATGGCCGCTTTGAAATAAGCGCAAGCTGAGCTGGCGACGGAACTGGAGGGTATCTGTGTATACCTGCGGCAGTGTATCCCAGTGGCGCTTGCCGTATTGTTGTTTATATAACTGGATCCCTTCTTTCAGTGCAATGTACCCGGGATGGATAGGTTCCTGCTGTTGCAGGAGGGCGGTTACATTTCCTTTTTGCAGGGCTTCTTGCAGGAGGCCGGCCAGTACGGTGTCTGAGAGGAGGGAATCTTTTCTTAAAGTGATGCTGTCCCTTGGAGCAATGCCGTAATGTAACTGGTAAGCCATCCGGAGGAACGCATCTGTTAGGAATACATCCATTTTTGCCCAAAGGGCGGCATCGCGTTTTTCGCTTTTTAATCTTTCTGAGGAAGTGTGCAGCGGGGTGGAATGATAATGGGCTTTTACCAGGCCGTAATCATCAGCAGTACTGATGAGTTGCATCATGGAAGCCACGGCGGCATTCGCTTTACCGTCTTTGGACCATTTTGCGGCTCCATTGTTCTGCTGGTAGACATATTGCAGGGCGGACAGGCGGAAAACAGCTATACTGTCCTCCATGGCGCCATCGTTGCCGGCAATATATTCCAGTCGCTCTGCTATTTGCTCAGGTACCACTTCATCCAGCTGCCGGAGGTCTTTTACGATCTCCTGTTGCCTTGGTTGCCCTTTTTTACGACCACAGGCGGCGATTGCTATGATTATGAGTAATATCCAGCCCTTCGAAAGATACTTCATCCCTTTTATCACCTCTGGTTAGACAGCTAAAGTAGGATAAATTGCAAATACTGTGCTGAAATTAATGTGGGATTTTATATTAACTTATTTGTGTATGGCAGGGCTGATCCTTAGATATACCTGCGCACTCAGCGGGTTCTTTCCGTAAATACCATTCAATGCATTGTCTGCTACGTTTACTGTTCCTTGCGCACCCACTGCCAGATTGGTTTTCCAGACGGTAGCGAGGGTACGTGCATATCCTAACGTAAATGCGTGAACGCTGAATTTTGTTTCGCCAAATACATCTTCCAGCTGTAGTTCATGGGTGGATTTTTCTACAAATTCATATCGGCCATATATGGCATTTTTTTGTAGTTGGACGTTGGATTCTGCAAGGAAGGAATGTTCCTTGTGACCATGGTCCCTTGTGTTTAATCCCCATACGGCAGAAGAGGCGATGAAGCTGCCCTGTTTTCTTAAGGGCACTGTGTGAATGGCAGATGCTGTGGTGCGTGTTACATTTTCATCTGGTTCCAGTGATTCCGGGCTGTGGACGAAGGCTTGTGAGAATTGCAGTGCCCATGCTTTTGAGGGATTGTAGCTTACACGATAGGCGTAACTATCAAATAATGGTTTGTCGAAATTGTAACGGTCTTCGTCTGGCTCGCGGCCTGTGAAAGAAGAGAATTCTGCTTTTACCTGTTTGTATCTAAACCCTACGGTACCTACGCCAAACGTAATATGCGTGGCATCCTGCCAGTGATGGCCTAAGGGGGCATCGGGATTATTCATGGCAGATACGCGATGCATAAAAGCAGGAGCGCTGATACTGGGTTCTCCGGGATAACCGATATAACCGTATACATCTATATCCTTATTGATCGCATACGTGTAGCCGATACTGATAGCTGCAAACATATCGTGCGGATGCTGACGGTCTACCAAAGGTTTGCCCTGCCAGGTTTCGCCGGATTGGAATAACAGCGGGTAGCCCTGGCCGCCCATTACGGCACGATCGAAACTTAACATCACGGTGGCATTGAGTAATCCTTTCTTTCCTAACTGGTGGTTCATCATACCCATGAGCCAGTTGGGCGCATCGAACTTAGTGGCGCCGCGACTGCCTTTTGCTGTGAAATCTGTGGAGGTGTATCTTAAGAAGATGTTCCCGTGTAACATGAAGTTTGTTTTCCCTTTTTGCGCCATGTACATATACATGGGGCTGTTATCGGGGAGCCAGCTTGTTCCGGAGCCGTTGCGGTTCATGGGGAGATTTTTGGAATAAGCGTGGGTCATGGTGTGCATGTTGTGATGATCATGCATGGTGTCCTTTTTCTCTGCCATGTGATGATCATGCTGTGCCTGCGTACCCAAAGCAGCAGCCATTAATATAGTCAGGCCAATGATTCCTTTCATAAAAGATCAATTTTACTTACAACAATCCTTTTTAACGAAGAGTGATCCAATGAAGCGGAGCACTTTCATAACAATCTTTCCCATGGTACTGTTTGTTAACGACACAAAAGTACCCCCTCTCCCGCCCTGATTGTTACACAATTATGGTGTTCTGTTGTAAAATTTTGGAGAAAAAGAACTTTTCCAGTGAAAGAAGATGAAGAAATTGTAACATTTTTTAATTATTTTTAAATACCCGCTATTCCCGCTACAAATGAGCAACAATCAGCCAAATATTGACCAGGAGCTGCTGTTTATGGACATCTTCCGTAAACATGAAGGCCGGTTATATGCCCTGGCCTTAAAGCTCACTAAATCAGCTCCCCACGCGCAGGACATTATCCAGGAGGTATTCCTGAAACTCTGGGAACAGCGGGAAGACATCCGCCAGATCCGGAATATGGAAGCCTGGCTCTACCGCATCACGGAGAACAAAGTGATCGATTTCCTTCGCAAAGCCGCCGCAGATGACCGTTTAAGGGAAGCTATCTGGAATAACCTGCCCCAGAATTCCAACGCAACGGAAACGGTGGTGATTGCCCATGAATATGAACACATCCTTCAGAAAGCCATTTCCCTCCTGCCCCCTCAGCGGAAACTCATTTACTGCCTGAACCGGGAAGCAGGTATGAATTACCAGGAAATAGCTTCGGAGCTGCACATCTCCCGGCATACGGTTAAAAACCAGCTCTCTACTGCATTGCAGACCATCCGTAGTTTTGTTTCTAAAACTACCGGGCCGCTCACCATTTTTCTTTTAAACTTTTTTTGATCCGGAATAGGAACATTTGTTCGCTGCTTCGTCTTCCTTATATATGGAGGAACGGATAAAACATCTCTTCAGGTTATATATGGACAATAAGTGCTCCCGGAAGGAGTACGAAGAGTTCTTTGCCTATATCCGCCAATCTGAACATGATGAAACGATCCGTGAACTGGTGAAAGCTGCATATGCTCAGGCCGGGGACACTTCCTACATTGATGAAATGGGGAATCTCGTACTGCTGCCTCCAAAACGCCGCCGTCGTGTAATGATGATGCCGGCTATTGCTGCTGCTATTGTTGTACTGGCTGCTGCAGCGTGGTTTATGCAGGCCCCTGCGTTGACCCGGAAAATTACAGAACGCTCTGAATATAAATACCTCGTGCTGCCAGACAGTACCAAAGTTTGGCTGAATGCAGCCAGCACGCTGGAATTCCCAACAGACTTTGATAAAGACAAAAGAGAAGTGCGGCTTTCCGGGGAAGCATATTTTGATGTGCAACATGCGGAAAATGCCCCTTTCATTATTCATACCGGGAAAGTATCTACTACGGTATTAGGTACTGCCTTTAATATAAAGGCCTATCCGGGACAGGAAAATATCATCGTTTCCGTAAGCCATGGTAAAGTGCGTGTGAATTATGGCGGCGATAAAAAACCAACCCTCCTTACCCAGGGGCAACAGGTGAAAGTGAACGAAATAACGGAATCTGCCATCACCAAAAAAGCGGCGCTGGTAGAAACGGCTCCCTGGAAAGACGGCAGCCTGGCTTATGATGGAGAAACCATGGCTGAAATTGTTGCAGACCTTGAACGCGTATATAACGTAGCGATCAGGATAGATAACAAAGCCATCAGTGTGATAAATATTTCCACTTCATTCAGAAGGGACATCGGGATAAAAGAAGCGTTACATATACTATGCAAGCTGACGGACAGTCAACTACTGGCCACAGAAGGCGTGTATGTGATCAAATAAGTAATATTCAATCAACCAAAATCTAATCATTATGTATCTCCCTGCAATATCTGCACCGGGTTAGAAGTCATGTAAAGAGCCGTTCCTGTTGAGACCAGGAAACGGCTCTTCTTGTTCGTTTAAATAATCCCGTCATAGAATTACTAAACTTATCAAAGCTATGAATTTGTATGTAAAAACGTACAGCAGTATTGCTGCGCTGTTTTGTGTCATGTTACAACTTCTTAAGTTGTTCACAAACAAACGGTTACTTATGAGAATATCCATCCTGGCCATCCTTCTTACAGTAAACGGGCTACTGATGGCAGGTACCGGCGTCGGCCAGGACCTGAATAAGACGCTGTCTTTAGATGTAAAGAACGTTAGTCTGAAACAGGCTTTGCGCAAGATCGAGTCCCTGGCCAAATTCTCCTTTACGTATAAGACGGAAGACATTGCTGCTTATACCAGCATTACTTACCAGGCAAACGGTCAAACCGTTGCCCGGATACTGGATGACCTGTTGCGGCCGGCCAACCTGCAATATGAACTGGTGAATGAAAATATCATCATCAAAAAGATACGGCTTGTTGAAACGCCTGTTTATGACGGCGGAGTGAAAGGAAAGATCACTGACCAAACGGGTAACGCCATCCCCTTTGCTACGGTTTCCATTGTGGGCACCAGCCAGGGTACTGTTGCCAACGCACAGGGTGAGTTTTCCATCAATGCCATTAAAGCAGGTTTGTATCGTATGCAGGCTTCTGCTGTAGGTTTCAGCCCCCTTGTACAAAATGTAACGGTGCAGAACAATGAAGTGGTGGAAGTCACTTTTCAACTGGCCGAAGGGGATACGCGTTTATCTGAAGTGGTGGTTACGGCACTGGGGATTTCCCGGAACCAGCGTTCCCTGGGTTATTCCACACAGCAGGTAAAAGGAGAAAACCTCACACTCACCAAAGAGCAAAATGTAATAGGATCACTGGCAGGTAAAATTGCCGGTGTGCAGGTAACTGGGTCATCAGGCGCCAGTTTGGGTGGTACACAGAAGATCAAGATCCGTGGGGTGAATTCCATTGCGGGTGGTGATCAGCCATTGATCGTAGTGGATGGAACACCTATTTCCAATGCAAACTTTGCTTCCAGCGACAGGGCGGATTATGGTAACCTGGGGCAGGATATTAACCCGGAAGATATTGAAACAGTGAATGTGCTCAAAGGGCCCACTGCTTCGGCTTTATATGGTTTGCGTGGTCAATATGGTGTGATCATGATCACCACTAAAAAAGGAAAAAAAGGTCCGAAGAAAATAGATGTGCAACTGAACAGTGCTTACTCGGTTGAAAAAGCGGGCAACTTCCTTCCTTTGCAAAACCTCTATGGCGCAGGATCTCAACAAACCTGGCGCACTTTGAGCAATGGGCAGAAATTTGTGCAGCTGGATTATGATGAAAGCTGGGGACCTAAAATGGACGGTACACCTGTTCGCCAGGTATTCAGCTTTTATCCGCAGGACCCTGAGTATGGAAAAGAAACTCCTTTTATTCCTCACCCTGATAACATCAAAGATTTTTATCAGACAGGATATAGTTTAAATAATGGCGTTACAGTATCCGGCGGTAATGAGAATTCAACTTTACGCCTGAGCTATAACAATACGAATATCGGAGGGGTGGAACCCAACACCTGGTTAAAAAGAAATAACCTGGGTGTAAATGCATCTCTCGACCTCACCCCCAAGCTGACGGTTTCAACAAACATCAATTACGCTAACAATAGTGCGCAGCGGCCATCGCAGGGTTCCGAATGGGGCGCGCGCTATCTTGTACAATGGTTCCAGCGTAACCTGGATATGACCCGGATGAAGGATTACCGTTATGCAGACGGAACGATCAAACACTGGAACATTTCCTCTCCTGCTACCGGCAGCAGTGGCGTGCTTACAGATCTTAGCGCATTGTACTGGGACAATCCCTACTTTGATGCTTATGAAAATTTAAGCACTGATAGTCGTGATCGTTTCTTTGGTGATGTAGGGCTTAGCTACCAGGTATTACCTGGTTTAAAACTGAGCGGATTTGTGCGCGGTGATATGTACTCACAAAATATTGAAACACGGATCGCATTCAATGGCAGAAGAGTACCTGCGTATACTTCCGGGAAATATCAGAACAAAGAAATGAACTATGAATTCCTGGCGCAATACAATAAGACCTGGGATGATTTTTCTTTCAATGCTAACCTTGGTGGAAACATCTACAACAGGAAATATACGTATGTAACAGGTGAAACACAAGGCGGACTTTCCAGCCCTGGATTTTATAGCCTGGCTGCTTCCAAAGACCGACCGCTCAGCAATTCTTATTTGCAGGAAAAGGAGATCAGGAGCGGTTATGGCATGGCTTCCTTTGGTTATAAGAACACTTATTTTGTGGATGTTTCCCTGCGGAATGATAATACCTCTACGCTGGCGGAACAAAATAATTCTTACTGGTATCCCTCTTTATCCGGCAGCTTTGTATTTAGTGAACTGGTGAAATGGCCTGCATTATCATTTGGTAAACTCAGATTGAGCTATGCACAGGCGGGTTCTGACCTGGATGTATTCAAAACATCTTTGAACTATGGTGTTGGCGCGAACTATACCAACCCCGATAAGTCCATCGTCAATTCCATTTACATCCCGGATGAACTGGCCAACGTGAAGATCAAACCTTCCTTCGCCCATTCTTATGAAGCGGGTATTGATCTGAAATTCTTTGATGGCCGTTTGGGTGCAGAATTCACTTATTATCTTCAGCGGAACGAGAACCAGATCATTCCCCTTACTTTATCAGGTACTACCGGTTATGCGCAAACTATTATCAATGCCGGTATGATAGAGAATAAAGGTATTGAGCTAACGATATCGGCTACACCGATACAAACCAAAAACTTTAGCTGGAACACTATTTTCAACCTGAACAGGAACCGGAGCATGATCGTTGAACTGGGACCAGGACAGGATGTTTATCCGCTTTATTCTTCCACTTATTCCGGTGTTACAGCTTACCTCAATGCTTACAAAGGTCAGCCTTTTGGCAGCCTGATAGGCAAAGCATATCAACGTGATTCTGCTACGGGCAAGGTATTGCTGGGAACAAACAATATGCCGCTGTACACAGAAGCGAACCATAATTTCGGCAGTGTACTGCCTGATGTTACGGGTGGTTTCCAGAATATGTTCCGCTTAGGGAAATTCGACCTGGGTATTATGATCGATTATCAATTTGGCGGGATGTTCTTCAGCCGCTCTAAGATGCTGGCGGTGAAAACCGGCATGGCAGAAGAAACAGCGGTGTTAAATGATAAGGGAAAGAACATACGTGATGCGATAGCAGATGGCGGTGGTATTAAGGTGAACGGTATTTCTGCTTCCACCAAACAGGAAGTAACGGCTTATGTAGATGCACGCAGTTATTTCAGAACGGTACTGGGTACACATGTGTATGAAGAATGGTTATATGGTGCTGATTATATCAAACTCCGTGAGGTACGTTTGGGTTATACACTGGATAAAGCCATGCTGGGCAGGCTGCCTTTCAGCAAAGTGAATATTGCGCTGATAGCACGCAATCCGGCTATGCTCTGGCAGAAAGCACCGAAAGGTCTTGATCCTACAGAGTTGTCCAGCGGTGCTCAATCCATCAGCTGGCTCGAATCCGGTCAATCCAATACCGTACGTTCTTTTGGCGCGAACCTCACCATTAACTTTTAACTGACGATCATGAAAAGACTATATATCATTGCAGGTATCAGTTTGCTTTTAGGGGCTTGTAATAAGTTTGGTGACATCAACGTGGATCCCAATCGTCCCTCTGAAACTTCCAGCACACAGCTGATCGCCAATGCAGAACTCTATTTGCCTGTACTGGGAGAATCCCCGCAGGCAGAATATTTTGCACAGTATTTATCAGAAACACAATACCCTAACCTTTCTTTATACAACCAGGTAAGCTCCAGTTTTTACAGTCTCTATTACGGGCCACTGATGAACCTGGATTCTGTGATCCGCTCCACGAAATTGGACGCTACAGAGGGCCCTATAGCTAATCAGCTGGCGGTGGCCAAGATCCTGAAAGCTTATTACTTCTGGCATATTACAGACCGTTGGGGAGATGTGCCTTATCAAGAGGCTTTGAAAGGAAGCGCCAACACCACACCTGTGTATGATTCACAGGAAAGTATTTACACCAGCCTCTTCCTGTTACTGGATGAAGCGGATAAATCTATTGTGGCCGGCGATATTATCAATGACATTGTTTACCAGGGAAATATGGCCCGCTGGAAAAAGCTGGGCAACACCATCCGCCTGCTGATGGCATTACGTTTATCTGTTGTGAAACCGGAAATAGCAAAAACAGAATTCAACAAAGCGCTGACCGCAGGCATCATGACGTCTAATGTTGATAATCTTGTTTTTGCTCATTTGCCGGAAGCGGCGAATGAAAGTTACTGGTACGACCAGATCACAGACCAGAACCGCAAATGGTGGGCACTGAGCGAAAGCCTGGTGAATAAAATGAAACCAGTGAATGACCCGCGTTTACCTGTGTACGGTGATAAGAATTCCGCGGGGCAATATGTTGGATTGAAATACGGCGCAACAGATGGATTGAGCACTACCGCATTTTCCTTACTGGGTGCTGAGATCAGGAAACAGAACGCCAATGTGTACCTCGTTACTTATGCACAGGCGCTTTTTGCGAAAGCAGAAGCTGCCAAGCTGGGTTGGATACCTGATGGGGACGTAGCAGCGGAAGCGAATTACAAATCAGCGATTGAACAATCTGTGCGTCAATGGAAGAATAATGATACCACGGGTTTTGGTGTAATGATGGCCAGCCCGGGCATGGCTTATGTTCCTGCTACTGCTTATGAGCAGATCGGTAACCAGCGCTGGGTGCATTTGTTCATGCATGGTTTTGAAGCATGGGCGGAATGGAGAAGAACAGGATTCCCGGCCGGACTTATTAAACCGGATGGCAAGGATGTTCCTTCCAGGCAAGGGTATCCGCAGGATGAGGTGTTCAATAACAAAGTGCATTATGAAGATGCAGTGAGGAGACAGTTTCCTGGCGGGGATAACCTGTATGGTAAATTGTGGTGGGATAAATAGCTTATTAATAACTATGGTGTAATATAATTTGTTTCCCCCCTTTCGAAAAAAGGGCCTGTCTTTTCAGACAGGCCCTTTTGTTTTAGATCTTATCCAACGGCTTTCGTTTATCTTCTTTTAACTGTTTAAACTGGCTGGGGGTGAACCCTGTTACCTTTTTAAACTGTCCGGATAAATGGGCAACGCTGCTATATCCCATCTTATAGGCAATTTCACTGAGTGTTAATTCATTGTACACCAGTAACTCCTTCACCCGTTCTATCTTTTGTTGAATGATATACTGCTCGATGGTGGTATTCTCTACTTCAGAGAACAGTTTGCTGAGCAGGTGATAATCCTTTTGCAATCGTTGCGATAACAGAGTAGAGAAGTTTTCATTGAGTTCATCCAGTTCTCCGTAATGCACGGTTTCCACGATGATGTTCTTGATGCCTTCTACTATCTGGTGTTTACGATCGTCCAGCAATTCAAAACCTTCTTCCTGTAAAGCTTTTGCGATCACTTCCGTTTGCGTGGTACTGAGCGTACCTTTTAAAGTGGCATTGCCCAGGTTTACATCTGTCACCTCCTGCCCTTCCTGCTCCAACACCTGCCGCACCATTTTGATGCAGCGGGGGCAAACCATGTTTTTGATATGCAATACGGTGTTATCCATCCTACTTGTTTCTAAGGTTAAAGATATTATGTTCTACCCTTACCAGGAAACTCCTGTCCATATTACGTGCCATATCTCCAAACAGCTGTGTGCGGTAGGAGAAGTCCAGTCGTGTAGCACTGTTAAAAACAAACTGAATGGCCGGTGCCACATCCACATAATAACCTGCGCGGTATTGATCTATATTAGACTTACCAAGGAACTCTACATAGAGGTTCAGGTTCGTCTGCTCATAGCTCTTATACTTCACTGGCAATAGCAGGTAACCGGCAGACACGCTGTAATTCACCATATTGCGGGAAACGTTAGTGGGCAGTTCATTTTTGAGATTCTTCATAAAACGATTATAACCCAGCGTACCGGAAATGGCCAGCTTATGGAGCAGTTGTGTGGCAATGATGCCAGCGCCTGCTCCTGAGGTCATTCCTTCCAGATCCAGCTCTTCATTCTCATAGTTCCTGCCGTTATGATCGTGCCCGGCATTCACTACGGGATAATAAGGATTATCTATCAGGGAGCCTTTTACATAACCCGCCATCCGGAAATGTGCATGCACATCATCTTTCGATAGAAAGCGGTATTTGGCGTAAATGCTGCCTCCTTCAAAACGGATATCCTCCTGCATGTTATTGGAGAGGTATCCCACCGCATGCACCATCAGGTTCTTTGAAATACCGAACATCACTTCCGGCTCAAAACGCATGCCGGTATGGCCTTCGAATTGCATGTTGAAGAACTTGTTAGTGAGGCGGATACCCATGGAATTGGCGGGCATATTGCTTGCGGGTTCTGAATTCACATACAGCTCCTGGGCTTGCGCAGTTCCCGCTGTGAACATCAGCAGTATTATAAATTTCTTCATGGAAGGCGGGGTTAAATGGTTACGTGATATACTCTTTTACCTTCCATAGTACCGGTTTTATAACAGCCCATTTTAGTCTGGGTGCTATATTGCTTAAATGCTTTGCCGGTGATGAAATCCTTATCGATCACGGTGATGTCTTTATCGCCCTGTAATGTTTGAGGTTTCACATTTATGAAATGCAGTGTTTGTCCTGCAAAGGGAATATGCGTATCATTTTCCACTTTTACCTGATCGAAGTTAGCGGTAACAGTGAGTTTGGCTACGGAGAAACCCGCGCCTTCCACCTTTCCCCTGATCTGATCAAGGTTCACATTGCTGTTGGGTTTAAAATAGAGGATGAAGGTGGTATTGTTGAGATCGGTATCGATCTTATCTATAAAAGGCAGTGTTTTTAATGCTTTAAAAGTAGCGTTGGAACACATGGCGCAGGTGAGGCCAGCTGCCTGTAAAGATGCTTTCTTGTATTGAGCAGATGCGGTGAATTGTACACCTATTAGCGCGAGGGCTATGAGTAATGTTTTCATTGTATTTCTTCTTGAAATGATTAATTAGATACCTGTTTGTAAAGGGTATCTGCATCAGATCAGGAAAATACAATTGCTCATGTAAAGCGGAACGGAGGGTGTGATGGGGGGGCTGTTTTCCCTGGGGTTTAGTATGGCTGCTTTGGCAATGGGCTGTTGTAACCAGACTGGCTGCGTGATGGCAGGCGCCAGGGAAATGGTGTTACCGGAGAAATCCACAAAGGCTTTGGCGGCCTGGTGGGAGTTATCCAGCTTTATGAATTTGGCTTCGTCCTTACAGCAATCCCCTTTCACGTCCATGCCGCATTTTGGGCAGCTGTCGTTATGGGTATCGTGGAGGTCTACGGACGCCAACTCACCCATGCAATAATGCATATTTACCGTGAACCCGCTGGTTATCAACGTGTACAGAACGGCAAAACATATGGTGAGCAGTTTCTTCACGGGGTAAAGTTACGATATTTTTGTGAGCTTAACGTCCATGATGGGGGCCCAGGACTTTCCGTCTTCGGAGCCTTCCCAGGTGCCGGAAATTACATTCCCGTTCTCACTGAAGGTAAAAGTACCCCGCTCCTTTTCTCCTGTGAACGTCCAGGCACCGTTATGTTCCGTGGCCTGGCTTACGGTGTTGTTTCCCTGGTTATCGTAGAAATGCATGGGGTATTTACCGGTGGCCGCATCGTAGCCGATCATTTCAAGGCCGATCGTTTCCTGGCTGCCCATGTGTACATTGATCTTGTGTTGGAGGAAATGGCCCCCGGGGAACCATTCATAAGTATCCGTACCGGATATTTTTTCCCCGGTTGTCGTCTGGCCTTCTGTTTTCCAGGTGCCGATGAATGGCTGTAGCTTTTTCATTTTTCAAGGATGGTTTTCAGTTTTGCCAGTCCTTCGTCCAGATCCCTGGACAGCATCTTTTCCAAATTCATGAATAACAGCATGAGGTTCATGGGGTATTTCATCTTACCATTAAATACCCATATCACCCGAGTTTGTTGTTCTCCTACTGCAACATTGGCAATAGATGCATAAGAGGTCCCTTCAAAAGGACGAATAAAACGCAATTCATAATCTATCTTCTCTCCTTCCTGGATCTTAATGATCTCCTGTTCTCCTTTCCCTACCTGTTTATTTTCACTGTCCCAGGTTGAAACAAAACCCACGGTACCGTCTGTTCCTCTATATTCCTTTTTCATGTTGGGGTCTATCAATGCCCACTTGATAAAATTGTTATGATTACGCAGTAATCTCAGGTAATCATATACAACGGTTTTAGGTTTATTGATGACCACTACGCGTTCGATAGTGTATTCTTTCTTAATGAACAGTGCAATGATCAGCAGCAGGAGGATAATACCGATGAGGATAGTAAAAGCAGTAATTAAGATGCTCATTCTTTTGGTGGTTTTGTGAAATTTACTGCTTTTTCGGGAATTAATTCCGTTCTATGACCTCCTTTATCGTCTGCAGGTCTTTTTGCACGGCGCCCATATCCCTTTTAAATTCATCGTCCGTCATTTCTGGTAACCTGAACAGGGTGAACACTACTTCGCTTGTTCCATCATGATCCAGCACCCTTATGGGAATATATACTTCTTTGGCGCCGGGTTTTGCACGTACGTAATGGTCCGCTACCCTGAATTTGTTCTTTTCTACAAAACGTACCCTGGCCTCTCCCCCATTGATCCGCCACACATTTTCAGTTTCCGTTTTTTGTATAGATGTACATAAGCCCGCAGCCCATTGTGGCAGGTTCTCCGCATTTGAAATAAAGGTGTACACTTCGTCCGCATTGCGGTTGATGGAAATACTTAAGTTCATGGTTTGTGTATTAAAAAGAAGGCTCCATAAAAGAATAAGGTGGCTCATTTTAATTGCAAATTTAGGGCCATGCGGGTTCCTCATCTTTGGAAAAAACCGACAATTTACAGCTGTACCGGAGTATGCCCTGTGTACTTCTTGATTTCATGGGTGAGGTGTGCGTGATCGTAGAAGCCATTCATGAAGGCGATGGTTTCGAGGCTTTCTGTATTATGCCTGATCTGGTTGATGACAGCACGGAAACGGATGATGTTGGAGAATGCTTTCGGGCTGATGCCGGTGTATTGCTTGAAACACCTTTCCAGCTGGCGTTCTGTGATGAAATGTTTTTTTGTTAGTGTGCTTATTTTAGATGTTCCGTTTTGCGCGATGATATCTTCAATGATGGGGAGCAAAACATGGTGTTTGTGCTTTTGTTTATCGAGGAAGTATTGATCCAGGTTTCTTACATCTAATAATGATCTCTCAAACTCTATACATTGGTCTGCTGCTTCATGCAGGGGATGGTCATAAAACAAAGCAAAAGCACCGGGTTTGAAACGGATGCCCAACAGATGAGTATCCGGGTGGTTGATGGTTTCGGAGAAGCGGGTCATTGTGCCTATGAGGTATACATTATCCGGGGCGAGGATAGTGTTATCACTGGTTAATGGGGAGCCGAGATTGCAAATGAGATCTACACAACCATCCGGAAGGATGCGGGTGGAGGTTTGGCTTCCGGAGGTTACCGTCCAGTAGGCATCTATGTATGGATGCAGGGCTGGGTGTGGTTTGTATTGGTGGTAGCTCATTTGTGCAAAGATAATTGCATTTAATTTAAACTAAGCGCACTCTTCAACTGAAGGATAACTCCAGTATTATCCGCATCCTCCATATGACCAGAAACTGCTTCTTCAAAATCCGGATGATCTATCATACCGGAAAATTCCTTTTGCAGATAATTACGCACATGTTCAGGGCCATTAAGTAATTGCTGGTCAAAATCATTACAATTCTCGAAGATATACACCATATCTTCAAAATCTTTACTTGCACGCAGATCCTTTCCTCCTCTTGCTCTATGGGCCTCCCACTTTGAAGCGAGGAAATAAGGAAGAGAAAAAATAAGGACCTTTGTTTCAGCATCCAGGTTATGTGTGATAGCATGCCGGAAACCTTCGGGATACCATCTGTTGCTAAATCCCATCACAGGTTCCGTGGGCATGATATCTACGATCATACCTTGTATCCGATACCGGCATATAACCCCAGAAGTAATATCGTTTACAAAACCCATCGCTCTCAAACGTGCATCGATCTCCGCATAATCCTTATATGAGATCAGTTCAATGACTACGTCAACATCTTCCGTAGGGCGAATTGCTTTTGCCACAGCAGGTGCTGTATTATAAAGTGATACGGTTGCTCCTCCAACAAATACATAAGGCTGCCCTATTCCCTTCAATAAATTAGCTACTGCTTTTATGCGCACTATATTTTCATGCATGACTTCTATCGAATATCTGCTTTAATAGTTTTACTGCGTATTCTTTTTCCCTCACCTTTCCCATACGTAATACCTCTACCAGCGCCAGTACATCATACAGATCTTTATCTTCCAATACAGCTTCCACCAAATTAGGATATAACGGAACAACACTTTCTCCTCTTGCCTTTCCTTTCGAAAATGACCATACAACGATATCAGTGATAACAAGGTGATCAGACATTACAGGAGCAGCATATGCTGTTGGTACACCTTTAGTGACCTGGCCTTTAATAGCAGGAAATACGTAAGGCAAACCATGTTGTAAAAATTCCAGGAGCGCCTGGCGGCGAACCTTTTTCTTTGACACATCTAACAAACCTGCAAGTGCAGAACGACTAAGTGAATAACTAATTTCTGCAGGGCTGATCTTTAAGGCTGCGGAGAGGTCTTTATTCAGCCAGCCATCCTCTGAAAGGACGATCTTTAATAATACGGCGATATCATGTGGCCGCATGCCATTATGGTGTTTCATAATAGCAAATATACAACATTATTCACAATTCACAAATTGTGAATAATTACTAAAAACTACATCATTATCAATGAATTGAATCTTTTTTCAACCACCCCGTAATACTCAATCTCACCTTATTCGTCACCAACACCTCATGTTCCATTTCACTGCTCCTGAAAAATACGGTTTTGCCATTTGTTGGGGATATCTGCTGATCTCCTCCTGTACGGGTAATAGATAACTGCCCGCCATCTTCTTCCACCCAATCAACATTCAGGTACATGATCATGGAGTACTGCCGGCTTTCGTTATTGCGGAACTGATCCAGGTGTTTTTTGTAAAAGCTGCCCTCTTCGTATAAAGTATAGTGAAACTCATAACCGGTGATGCCTGTATAACATTCACTGTTGAGATGTAATATAAAAGCATCCATGAGATCGAAGAATTCATTCTCGTAGGGGTCATTATGCGATCTGTCCAGCCAGTAAATAACATCGCTCCGTACTAACTTATCTTTTAGTGCCAGTTCTTTGTTACCAGTTCCGGCAGCAAGCATATTATTTCCATCGTATAGGGTATTCAAATTGTCCTTCAGGTGACCGGCCAGCCGGTCGCTTAAAAAATGGTCTGCTATGCCTACTTTACTTTCTATAAAACTATTGATAAGTGTATCAAAGATCTGTTGCAATAAGGGTGGATTATCCGCTAAAGGTAGATTTAATTAAGGGGAATTATTATATTAGTCTTTTAAACACTATACCATGCCCGCAATTTCCTTATACCCACCCAACCCGTTAAACGTAAGCCCGGAATTGACCGCTCCTGCAGCTTCTTTTAAAAAACAGGTCTTCAAGGTGATCGGCGCCATTTTTCTGTTCTGCCTGGTATACCTGCTGCTATTGGCCTTAGCCGTTGGATTAGCTGCTGCCTGCATTTTTGCGGGGATCTTCCTGATCACTTCCCTGCCGAAATTCATTACGATCCTTATTGGGCTGGGTATTATAGGACTGGGGGTGATGGTGATCATCTTCCTGGTGAAATTTGTATTTGCGAAACAGAATGCAGAGAAACCAGAGCGTTTGCAGGTATTTGAAAATGAACATCCTGCCTTGTTTGCGTTCATCCGGCAATTGACGAAGGATACCAATACGCCCATGCCTAAAAAGATCTTCCTGGTACCGGATGTGAATGCGGCGGTGTTCTATAATTCCAGTTTCTGGAGTATGTTCTTACCAGTGAAGAAAAACCTGGAAATTGGATTGGGGCTGGTGAACGTTTTAAACCTGAGTGAATTCAAAATGGTACTGGCGCATGAGTTCGGGCATTTTTCGCAAAGCAGTATGAAGCTGGGCAGTTATGTTTTTACCATGAACAAAGCGATCTATAATATGCTTTATCAGAATGACGGGTATGATAAAGCTTTGCAGGGCTGGGCTGATATTCATGGCATTTTTGCTATCATGGCGGCTATCACGGTATGGATAGCAAGAGGGATACAAAAAGTATTACGGGATATGTATGGTGTGATCAATCTTCAATACATGAGCCTTTCCCGAGAGATGGAATTTCATGCAGATGCGGTAGCAGTTTCTGTTACCGGCAGCAATATTGCTACTTCCGCCATGCGCAGGATAGAATACGTAGGTCACGGCATGACCTATTGCATCAATAAAACAGGTGAGCTGGCGGAAAAGAATGCCGCCTTACAGAATATGTTTGAGATGCAAAGGGAAGTGAACCTTTATTTCGCCAACGTGCATACGATAGAAGTGGAAAATGGTTTACCCGCGATCTCTAATGAATACCTGGCCTCTTTTACGAACAGCCGTTTAAAATATAAAGATCAGTGGGCTACACATCCTTCTATGGATGAACGGGAAGAACGGTTTCAGGCTGCCCGTGTGGACAATACACCTGATCACAGAAGTCCCTGGATACTCTTTTCTGATCCCGCCGCTTTAGAAGAAAAGATGACACAGCATTACTTTGCGATCAACTATCCGAACGTAGAAGTAAAGGAACGGATGGATAGTGTGACCATGATCCAAAAACTGAAAGAACATAATGGATTATACCAGTTCCCGACAGATTTTAATGAATTCTATGATAACAGAACTTTCCAGAAAATTGAAGAAGGAAGAACGGTTCAAATACCGGCAACATTTGCGGAATTGTATGCGCCTGAAGTGGTGAACCGGGTAAAAAGATACTTCCGTAACCAAATAGATCTCGCATACCTGAAAGCTATTGAGCGTAAAGAACTGGATGTGAAATATTTTCAGTTCGACCAATCTCATTACAACAGGAAGGAAGCGGAAAAAGTAATTACTGATCTTGAGAAAGAAGTAAATGAGGGAGGTGAATGGTTGATGGACATTGATTATGCTGCCTACTTATTTCATCTGCAAAAGGATGCTGATCTTTCCAAAGTTTATGCTGAGATCGTTGCTTTGCAAGAAGAAAAAACAGCTTTTGAAGCCATCTCTGAGAAGATCACTAACCGGATCTCTTATATCTACCGGGTACAGCAATTTACGATTGAAGGATTACGTAGTGAACTGGGTGCTTTGAAAGATGAAGAACAGCCTTTTAAAGATCACCTGGATAAACTGCTGAGAAGCGGGATCGTAGTACCGGCTATTGATGATACTTTCCAAACAGATGCCAGTGCTTTCCTGGAGAAGTCCATCTCTTATATTGTTGACGACCAGGCACGGGGCACTGAAATAGTGGCCTTGTTCAATCTCTGCCATCGCACGATGGAGTGTTTTGACAGAGGCATCATCCTTAAGAAGAAAGCCTACCTTGAAAGAATATTAAATTAATTGATGAACCACCAGCGTAAACCCACCCTGAGAGAAAAATCATTGCTGGGGTAAAGTGGTGCGAAGAAATTCTGATCCCATAAGAAGGTATTCAGGTTCTCTGCCCTTACATAAGCTGTAAAGGATTTGATCCTGAAATGCACGAAGGCAGCCAGGTCCGGGTACACTTTTCTTTGAATACTATCCTGGTAAGTGAACTGGCCCAGCATGGGAGAATAATCATCTGTGTAGTAAGGTGTATTGTATTTACCCTCGAGACCTGTAAAGAGATTCAGGTTTTTAAAGAGGCGTGCATTATATCCTGCTCTTACACGACCCCAGAAAGTAGGGAGTTGAATAGGCGCGCTACCTGCCAGCTGCTGGAATGCCAGGTCAGCAAAGATGGTAAAGCTCTTTACATCAAAACGTTTTTGGCCAACGATCTGCAACAGGTTGAACAGTCCGGTGAACTGATTGCTCTGGGAATAACTTGAAAAATAAGTGTATTTATTAAAGAGATAGTAATTACCCACAATGTTATACTTCAGCTTCGGGTTATCTGAACGCACCTGTAATTGGGTAACGTTCTCTTTCTGTATTGTAGGATTCCGGTACACCTGGCCATGGTCTGTAGCAAAGAAACGGTACACATAAGAAGGTTCCCTGTTTACGTTTGCTCCCATCAGGGTAATGGTACCCAAAGTTCTGTTCAGATAACGGCGCAGGCTTGCACTTACGCTGTAGTCTCCGGCATTTTCACCTAACAGATAGAACTCCCCTTTTGCGGAGAGGTCCCATTTCTGGTTCTTCGTTTTATTCCGGTATTCCCCATGGATCCGGAGGTTCTGGAAAGTGATGCTGGTATTATCTATGAATTCACCAATGATATTATCAAATCCCCCACCTACTTTGATAAAGTGGGCCATGTTACCGCGTATCGGGAATTGGATAAAGGAAAGATCGTTACTCAGTATACGCCACTGGTGACGTGTTAAGACGGTATCTTCAAAACCACTACTGGCTGGTGGATCAAATATTAAACCGTAATGATTCTGATAGAATGTTGTATCCGGATTCCTGTCTATAAACTCATACGTGTTCTGTGTGTACGTGAATGTATGTTGTACACGGAAAACAGGATCGAATTTATACACATCGGTGGTATCGTTTATATGGATGGTATCTCCCTTGCCCCAGTCGTATTGATGCCTGAACAGGAAACTGGCTTCCTGGTAGGAATTCTTTACGGGTATGTTACTATTAAAAATGGAACTGGAAGTGGCGGTGCTTCCTCCCAGGTTGGTGGGGATCAGCCGTAGTTGTGTATTATCGGGATTCTTCAGTTCTGCGGTATCTGTGATCCCTCCATTTTCTCCGCCATTAATCTTATTCAGATAATAGCTCATCAGGATGTGATAGCGTTTATTCTGACTATTATAATTAGCGGTTACTTTATAGTTGTCGTGGTTAGTACTTTGATTCCTGTAATACCCCTGTGAATTTATTTTGCGGTAGGCAAAGGAGAAATTGAATTTCTCTCCCCGGTTCTGGGTATGCATCAGGTTGATCATTTGTTCCTGTTTGCTGCCGATGAGGTATCCCAGTTCTGAATAGGGCCTGTTGGTATTATAGAAACGGGCGTTCTGATGATTGAAGCCATACACATCAAATGCATGAAAACCGGGATCAAAACCGGGTAACATCCTTGGGCTGAAGATGATGTTGCGGGCTGCACTTCCGTTATTACCCAGCGTGAGGTAATTGGCGGGAACTTCCAGGTAGTTGAGGTTAAAATCTATGATAGAGGAATCCAGCATGAAGTCCGTGGGCTCATCCAGGTAGCGGAACCGCAGGGTGAGGGTATCCGGTTCATGGTCGTGTTTGGTGGTATCCCTTTGCATACGGGAATTGCCACCGCCTGCGCCAGTAGGGATACGGCCGGTATTAATTTGTGCCCGCAGGGCGGCGCCGGAACAAACCAGCAAAAGTAAAATAATGGTGAACTGCCTCATTCTGATGATTCGTATATGGCCCGCAATTCTCTACAATTGTTGAACCAATTCGCTGAAAATATATGTTAAATGTGGTTCTGCTGCTTTGGCGGCTGCCAGTACTTCCTCATGGGTGATCACATTTTCCTCTTCCCGTATGCCCAGATCCGTGATCACGCTCATGGCAAAAACCTTTAAACCGCTGTGGATGGCTACGATCACTTCAGGCACGGTACTCATTCCAACGGCATCGCCTCCGATAATATGCATGAACTTGTATTCGGCGCGGGTTTCAAAAGTGGGTCCCTGTACTCCTACGTAAACGCCGGTATGTAAAGATATACCTTTAGCGGCAGCTATACTTTGGGCTTTCGCGATCAGGGTTTTGGCGTAAGGCTCACTCATATCCGGGAAACGGGGGCCCAGCGCATCATTATTTCTGCCTCTGAGGGGATGTTCCGGCTGGAGGTTGATATGATCTGTGATGATCATCAGGTCCCCAACCCGGAAAGCCTTATTCATGCCGCCCGCCGCATTGGAAATGAGGAGGGTGTGGATGCCGAGGGCTTTCATGACCCTCACGGGGAAGGTCACCTGCTGCATGCTGAGGCCTTCATAATAATGAAAGCGGCCGGCCATGGCTACAACGGGACGGCCATTTAGCTTACCCAGTATGAGTTTGCCGGAATGGCCTTCCACTGTGGCGGGTGGAAAGTGAGGGATGTCATTATAAGATATCTCTATCTTATCTGTGATCTCCCCGGCCAGGTTTCCCAGACCGCTGCCCAGGATAATACCCACTTGCGGGGCTTCCTTTGCATATTGTTGTATAAATGTTGTTGCTTCGTTGATCTGTGCAGGCATAGCAAAAATTTATGCCCGGCAAAGTTAATCCTATATTACATATGAACAGCCTCCCCCAAAGAAATCACCTTTCTAAAACATAAAATGCCTATTTTAGCGCCCAAATTTAAACACCGATGAATTTACACGAGTACCAGGCGAAAGAACTGTTGAAAAAATATAACGTACCGGTGCAGGAAGGTATCCCGGTAGATACTCCAGAAGCTGCTGCTGAGGCTTACAAGCAACTGAAAGTTCAGTTCGGCAATGAGTTTTCCGTAGTGAAGGCGCAAATCCACGCTGGTGGTCGTGGTAAAGGCAAAATTGTGGGTACGGAGCAACGTGGCGTAGCGGTAGGAAAGAATGCAGAAGATGTTAAAACCATAGCCGGCAATATCCTTGGCGGTACTTTGGTGACCATACAAACAGGCGAAGCCGGTAAACTGGTGAACAAAGTGCTGGTGGCCCAGGATGTTTACTATCCCGGTCCTAATCCTATCAAGGAATTGTACCTCTCTATCCTGCTGGACAGGGCTAAGGGCACAAACGTGATCATGTATTCTACCGAAGGCGGTATGGATATTGAAGAAGTGGCACACAATACACCCGAAAAGATCTTCAAAGAATGGGTATACCCAGGTGGTAAACTGGAACCTTTCCAGGCCCGTAAGATCGCTTTCAACTTTGGCCTGAGCGGTGAAGCTTTCAAAAACATGGTGAAATTCGTTACCAACCTGTATAATGCATACGTTGGACTGGACGCTGCCATGCTGGAGATCAACCCCCTGTTCAAAACCAGCGATGAAAAGATCATTGCAGTGGATTGCAAACTGAACCTGGATGATAACGCATTACTTCGTCATCCTGACTTAGTAGCCCTGCGCGATACAACAGAAGAAGATGCTACCGAAGTAGAAGCTGGTAAACACAACCTGAACTTTGTGAAACTGGATGGTAACGTAGGTTGTATGGTGAACGGCGCTGGTCTGGCCATGGCTACCATGGATATGATCAAGCTGAGTGGTGGTGAACCCGCCAACTTCCTGGACGTGGGAGGTTCTGCCAACGCACAAACCGTTGAAGCAGGTTTCCGAATCATCCTGAAAGATCCTAAAGTGAAAGCGATCCTCATCAATATCTTTGGTGGTATCGTTCGTTGCGACAGGGTAGCACAGGGTGTTATTGATGCTTACCAATCCATCGGCACCATCAATGTACCCATCATTGTACGTTTGCAAGGTACCAATGCAGAAGAAGCCAAGAAACTGATCGAGGACAGCGGCCTGAAAGTTCAGTCTGCCATCCTGCTGAGTGAAGCGGCTGCACTGGTGAACAAAGCGGTGAGCGCTTAATAACTTAGAGATAATGTTTTGATAATAGGTGGCCGGCATATTTGCCGGCCATTTTTTTTGCGCCTTTCCTTATATTTGGTTTCCATTAAAACCCAATATATGCACCTCCGTATTCTAACTATTGCAGCATCTGCTACCATCCTGCTGGCTTGTAATTCAGGAAAGAAAGGAAATACAGCAGACAGTACTTCTCAAGATACTACTACTGCACCTGCTCCCGCAGCAGCAGCCCCGGTTGCCAAAACATTTGACCTGAATGCTATCCCGGTTTCTGATAAACCGCTGGGCGCATTCCCTTATTTTGAACTGCCGGAAGGATATTATAATTATAACAAGAACAAGGTGGTAGATTTTGATGTGGCCTACTTCTGGGTGGGTGATCATTTTGAAAAACCGGAAGGGAAGATCTTTTATGATTACATCAGGGCAAAAGAAGGAAAGTCTTACAGTGACCTGGAACTGACTAAAAACCTGGATGCGGCGATCACTGGGGCCGGCGGTGTAAAACTGACGGAAATGAAAGTACCGCAGGATTCTGCTACAGCCATCCCTGAAAATAACAAGTTAAAATATCTGACAGGATATGGGTTCATCAGTCATGCCGTGACCACTACCTATCTTATCCGCAGGGCAGATAAGAACATCTGGGCACAGCTCACTCCTTCTGATGATGGCGCGTCCATCTGCTGGATGATATTGGAAACCAAATAACACTTCCGGAGAGTGGAGATTGTGAAAATCCAGTATCTTTGGTTTCCATCCTTCTTACATAAAACATGCATCAGGTTATTGGTCTTATCCTTTAACAAGAATACGCATGTTACGCATCCGCCATTTTTTTCTCATTTGCTCCGGCGCTCACCTGCCGATGTTGAATCGCGCACCTTCAGAACTGAATAAGTATGCAGGTATTGGCGCCACTATTTTCTTTACAGGACTGCTGGCTGCCCTCTCCGGAGGATATGCCCTCTGGACGGTATTTCAGCAACCATGGGCTGCTGTGGTATTTGCGCTTGTCTGGGGCCTGATGATCTTCAACCTGGACAGGTACATTGTTTCCAGCATGAAAAAACGGGACCGCTTCCGGGATGAATTCCTCATGGCCCTGCCACGGATCATCCTTGCCCTCCTGATCGCTATCGTGATCTCCAAACCTTTGGAGCTGCAGATCTTTAATAAAGAGATCCAGGCAGAACTCGTGATCATGGAACAACAGAAATTTAAAGCGCAGGAGGATAAAGTGAAAGAACGTTTCCAGGCCCGCAGTGCAACTGTGAATGCACGTTTGCAAACATTACAGCAGCAGATGACAGTTGAGGCCGCCAGGCGGGATACTTTGCAATTGCTGGCCCAGCAGGAAGCAGATGGAACAGGAGGATCCAAACTCAAAAACCTGGGGCCTATTTACAAAGCCAAAAAAGCGGATGCGGATAGTGCACAGGCAGCATGGGTAGCTTTAAATCAGCAACTTGCAGCAGACAAGGCTGAACTGGCTGGCATAGACGGAGAAATTGCAAGCACCATTGCACAATTGAAACGGGACCAGCTGAACGGATTTGCCTCCCGGCTGGATGCCCTGGGCACCATCACGCAAAACAGTGCGCCCATCCGATGGGCTAACTGGTTCATTATCTTATTATTCATTGCCATTGAAACGGCGCCTGTATTTGTAAAGCTGATCTCTCCCCGCGGGCCTTATGATGATCTGCTGGAACAACATGAATACGGCTTTACTATGCATAATAAAGAAAGGAAAGCCATGCTTACACTGGAAACGGATGAACGTATTGCCGTGCGGACAGGGGAAAGTGAGCATAGAATGAAGAAAGCAGCCTTTTCCTAAAAATATCCGGAGGGGGTTTATGGAATCGGGGGAATTACATCATCCTGTCCATAAATCCCTCGTATGAAAATACATTTATGCGTTGTTCTCTCTTTTATCGGAGCTAACCTTCATGCGCAAACGAAAAAGCAAACTGTTAACGCTACCATTGATAAGGTAACTGTGTTTATGCAGGGAGCACAGGTCACACGTTCCGCCACTACTAATATTCCGGCGGGTACTACTACGCTGGTATTCCCAAATATCTCCCCGGAACTGGAAGAAAAAAGTATCCAGGTACAGGGCAAAGGGGCTTTTACGATCCTCTCTGTTTCCCGCAACAGGAATTACATGGGTGTACAGGCGCCAATTGAAGAAGTGACCCGGCTGCAGCAACAACAATCCCTGCTGGAAGAAAAGCGGCTCCGTGAAAAGAACCGGCTGAAAGTATTTGCACAGGAAGAAGCGATGCTGGGCAAAAACCAGGACCTCCGCGGAACCAATACAGGTCTTAAAACACAAGACCTCCGTGATGCATTGGATTTTCAACGTACACGCCTTACAGAAATACTGGAACAGCAACTGGCCATCGAAAAGAATATCAATACCCTAACGGATCAGATCCACAGGCTGGTATCACAACAGGTTTCACTGATGGCGGTGAAGGACAGTTCTACCAGCGATCTGCTGATCACGGTGATGGCCAAAGAAAATATCAATGGCAAACTCTCGCTTAGTTACCTCGTGAAAAATGCAGGCTGGTATCCTACTTATGAATTAAGAGTAGAGAATATCAGCCAGCCGCTGGAAATGGCATACAAGGCTAATGTGTTTCAGCAATGCGGGGAGGAATGGAAGAACGTGAAGCTGAGTTTATCCAACGGAAATCCTTCAGAGAGTGGGTCAAAGCCGGAATTACAACCCTGGCAGATGAGAACTTTCTATAGCATGCAGGAGTTAGTGAACTCCCGGAGTGGCCAAAAGACAACAGGTAAAAATGAAGCGCGCGGCAGAGTTTTGGATCCGGAGGGCAAACCAATTAATGGTGCTACCATCAGGGTGCCAAATCGTTCTATTGGTACTATTACTAATGAAAATGGCGAGTTTAGTTTGCAAATGCCACAGGATGTGAGTACGCTGGAATTAAATTTCTTAGGGTATGAACCGGAAGAAATAAGGCCCACCGGGAATTTTCAATCTTTTGTGATGAGGCCCAGTAAGTCTACGCTTAATGAAGTAGTGATAACGGGTTATGCAACACAGTATAAAAAAGACCTTACAGGCGCTGTTAGCAGTATCAGGATAAGAGGGACGAACTCAACAGTAGCTCCTGCCCCCAAAGTGCAGGAAACCATCCCGCTATCTGTTAACGCTACTTTTCACACTACCAGTGTGAACTTTGATATTGCCACCAGTTATACCATTTTATCAGATGGCAAACCTTATACTGTTTCTATCAAAGAAATGGAAGTGCCCACGCACTATGAATACCATACTGCGCCAAAACTGGATCCTGCTGCTTATTTGCTGGCAGGTATAACAGACTGGGAAGGATTAAACCTGCTGGAAGGGGAAGCCAGTATTTATTTTGAAGGCACTTACCTGGGAAAATCTTTGCTGAATCTTCAAACTGCTACTGATACTTTATTTGTTTCTTTAGGGAAGGATAAGAACATTGTGATCAACCGCAAGCTGCAAAAGGATTATTCCAAAAATCAATTCTTCGGCAGCAATCAAACGGTAACGCGCAATTACGAGATCAGTGTGAAGAATAATAAACAGGAACCTATTCGTATATTAGTAGAAGATCAGTTACCGATTTCCATACAGCGGGAAATTGAGATCAGCAAAGTAGAATACCCGGGTGCGCGGTTAGATGAAACTACACAGCAGATAACCTGGGACCTGAATATTGCATCTAAGGAAGAGAAGAAAACGAAATTGCAGTATGCAGTGAAGTTTCCAAAAGACAGGATCGTGAACCTGGATTAGCCTTAAAGGCCGTTTTCAAATTTAACTAGTCGCAAATGTTGCCCCCTCGCCCCTGCTGATTGCAGGGGCATTTGTTTTTGTTTATACCCTCAAGTTTCCGTACATTAAACTATGCAAGTACACATCAAAACAATTCACGAAAGCAGCGCTGCGGCTGGATGGGCGGGTCCGCGCAGCCTGGTGATAGATCGTACGCCCAGGGCTGGTGGAATGGGGATCGGTTTTAGCGGGGAAGAACTCTTTATGATGGCTATCGGAGCCAGTATCTGTAATGATCTGTATCGGGAAGCTGCGCTGTGGCAGGTAAACATCCGGCATGTGGAGATCATTGTTAATGGTGACTGGGGTGGTGAACCCACACGCGCCAGTAACATCCGGTACGATATCAGAGTGGAATCTGATGCACCCCGTGAGAAGATCGAAGACCTGATCCGGCATACGGACCAGATTGCGGAAATACCGCATTCATTAAGAGTGGGAGCGGCTGTGAAGTTGAATCATGTGGAAGTGGTACGCTAGTTAATCTACTCACTTACCAGTTCTACCTCATACACCGGGCTGAACAGGTACACTTTTTTAGACGGCACTTCTTCGCAACGATACCGTTTGCGGATCCGTTCTCCTTTTCGGAATACCCTTCCGTCTTTCGTTTTAAATAATTGTCCTAACGGCAGTTGTTCTACCAGGTAATGATTTTCCTTTTGCCTGTCGTACCGTTTTAAAACTCTCATCAAACCTTCGTCTGCGCAGGAACTGGCGCCGGGGTTATGCAAACTTTCTCTTACAGCGCCTTCCACATCTGCAGGCAGATACTGTTTACCTACAAACTGGCGGAGGATCTTGCTGTATTCCTGTTTCCATTCTTTTCCATGGGCAGATACCCTGTTCCCATACACCATGAAAGTAACGAGGTGGGCTATCTCATGCAGTAAAGTGAGGAGGAAGGCATATTTATTCAATCCGCCGTTGATGCTGATGCGGTGGCCTTTTTCCTGGTAAGGATGGCGGTAATCTCCCAATACGCTTTGCCTTTCTCTTGTAATAGTGAGATGCACTTTATATTGGGTAATATAATCTATCACCTGCTCAAAAGTTCCTTCCGGCAGATAACTGGCCAATGCATGTAATGGTGCTTCTTGCTTCAAGCGCTACGATTTCTTTTGCTGTTTGCTGGTACGGAGTAAATGACTGGTCTCGAATACGGTGTATACGAGATAGAAGAACATGAACAGAAAAATAGTGGGTTTGCTTACACGGGTGCGGTTCACGATCACATAGATCGCTATCGCTACTACGCAAAGCATCAGTTTAGCCAACGTAGACGCATAAACAGAACGCACAATGACATTCGGATTATCGCTCGTCATGCCTTTGCGGTTCAGTGAATAACTAATCAGTGTGATAAGTGCCATGACAACATTGCCGGCCACCAGCACTTCGTAATGTACACCCAGCGTCTGGAAAAGCCAGGTCTGTAAGAGAAATAAGGCGGCAGTGATCAAAACGAAAACAACTGCCAGCCAGAGAATAAATTTATCGGTCATGCTTACTGGTATCTTTAACAATCTTCCACAAAAGTAGCGCTAAAGCCAGTAAAGAAAAAATGATCATGAACAGGGGAAATTTCATCCCCAGCCATTGATCCAGCAGGTAGCCCAGCCATAGGGAAATTCCAATGGCTGCCATCATTTGAAATGCAAGTCCGGCGTAGCGGAGGAGCAGGTTATACGGTTTCTTCCTGGAGGACTGTTCTTCCATTTTTAGAATCCGAATGGTTATATGATGGTGAAGAAGCAGGTGCAGCTGGAGCTTCGTTAGGATCCATATAGCAACGACCATTGAATTTCACGGAAGGTTCCATTTCAAAATGTGCTGTGTATATATCTCCTTTGATCAATGCATTGCCTTTCAGGAAGAGTAATTCCTCTACCTTAATGATCCCGGTCACTTTTCCTAAAATATCTGCGCTCTGGCAGACCAAATCACCATTGATCTCACCTTCCGGTCCCACAACGATCTTAGCCTTTGTGGATACCAGTCCGTTCACCTGGCCATCTATACGAATATCTCCCTCGCACGCAATATCTCCGTTGATAGTGGTGCCATTTCCGATGAGGTTGATGTTGGATGTAGGCATGAGCCCCTTGGCATCGCCTTTCTTTGTTTGGTTAAACATAGGTTCGAAGGTTTTCAGTTTTTAAAGAATAATATGGTCAAAATTAATGCGTTGGTAAGATAGATAAATATATTGATATGTGTATTATAATATTATTAAATCTATGGGAGGCTGAAATCCGTTAATAAGTACTGTTGTCTACTTTAGGCACTTTCAGCATATTTGTATCGAGCTGAATATTGCCGCCGATAACGTTCTTCAGGTTATCCAGGTATTGGTCCCTGGTAACGATAGACCTTTCCAGGGAGTCTGCCCGCATCCGGAGTTGCAGAAATTCCTTCCGCTGCTTCAGATCCCCGTAACCGGGAATGTAGTAGCGAAGGGGCGTGAATACCACGGTAGCCACGGTAATGGCCACCAGCAAAACGAAGAGGGTGCTAAGGGCTACATATACGCTCATACGGGACAAGCGGAATGCCGTTACCTCTTCATAGGTATCATCATTCATGATCACCAGCCTGTATTTGTGGTTTAACCTGTCCAGGCTCCTACCTTTGTGTTTGTCGTCCGCCATTGAGTTCAGTTACGAATGATGTATTCTTTTGTTAATGTAAAGATTGAAGAATTTCCCGAAATATCCATTAAAATTCGTAATTGTCATAAAGTTATGCAATAATATGAGTACGCTCTTCCTCTAGGCAAAGAAAAAAATAATCATATCTTTAAAATATTTTTTCCAATTACATAGTTTATATAATAGTTCTTATTGACCCTGGTTAAATACATGAATTGTTCTAGATCCTTATATGTACGCGCTTGTGTGATGAGTTTGGTTATGTGTTCCGGAGCTCTGGCCGTATTTGGGCAAAGCCAGGTTGATAAACCTGTTATCAAAAAGGAAGATCGACGCCCGCCTTCTGAAAAAATGGCCGAAAAGTCCTGGACCATCAAGCGAAAGCTGGTGCAGAACACTGTGACCCGTTATAACTACTATTATCACGCTAAACTCAAGCTGGAGGGGGTGCTCAAAGGCATTAACACCCAACGGCAGGATAATTATAATGTATTCCTCCCCTTCTACCCTTTTTCTGTAGATAAACTCAGCCTGAACGGTTCCGACCTGGATTCTGTGATCCAGAAAGCCTCTGTGGCTGTGCAGATCCACGATCCGCGCAGTAAATGGATAGACGACTGTTACCTGCTGGTAGGCAAGGCCTATTATTATAAAGGCGACTGGCAGGAGGCAAACAATACGTTCAAATACATCAATACCACCTTCGCCCCTAAAAAGAAATCTGAATACAGTACGGTAGTGGGCAGAAGTGAAGATTCCCAGCTGTCCATCGCCTCCCGTGAAAAGGAAAAGAACTGGTTCAACCGTTTCAGGCATAAATCCGCCAGGAATGACGCTTTTCTTTGGCAGGCCAGGGTTTACCTGGAAGAAAAGAAACATGACGAAGCCCAATCCCTCCTGAATATCCTGGAAAGCGATCCTTATTTCCCTCACCGGCTGGAAGGCCAGCTGGCGGAATTACAGGCCTACCGCTTTTACAAACAAGGTCTCTACCGGCAAACAATAGAGCCTTTGCGCCTGGCTATTAAAAAAGGCAAGGGCAACAGGGACGAAAAAGCCCGTATGAGCTATATCCTGGGGCAGCTTTACTTTTCTCAGAATGTGCCGGATTCCGCCATGGATGCATTCCGGAGTGTGATCGCTTACAAACCGGATGCCCTGATGGACTTCAATGCCCGGGTGCAAATAGCCCGTGCCAATGCAAAAGTGAGCGGCGCCAATATGGAACAAAGTCTGGCCGCTTTACAAAAAATGATGCGCAAGGAACGTTTCCAACCCTTCAAGGATGCGCTTTATTATAATATGGCCTCCATCGTTGCCAACGACGATCCCAACAGGGCATTGGAATACCTGCATAAAGCACTGAAGGTGGAAAACCCCAACATGCTGCAGAAAACCCTCACCTTCAAGGCCATCGCGGATATTCATTATTTCCAGAAGGATTATCTCAAGGCACAGCGTTATTACGACAGCACCGCTGCCATCATGGGGCCTGATTTTGAAGATGCCAGCCTGGTGACCACCCGTAAGGATGTACTCACGGAAGTAGCCAAAAGGATCCAGCTGATCCACGATGAAGATAGCTTGCAAAGGATCGCTGCATTACCTGCTGATCAAAGGGAGAAATTGCTGGCCCAGAGAGTGGTTATCATCCGGAATGAAAAAAATGCCCCACCTAAAAAAGGGGAAGATCCACAGCAATTCCAGGCTTATAATAATAACAACCGTTACAACAATCCTTCTTCTCCTAATAGTAACGGGGAAGCAGGAGATTGGTATTTCTATAATGTGGGTAGTAAATCCACAGGATATTCTGAATTTAAACGCCGCTGGGGAAATCGCCAGTTGTCTGATAACTGGCGCAGAAGCCAGGGATCTTCTATTACGCAATCCAATAATAATCAACCGATCACTGATGAATCACCTGCTGCTAATGCAGCGGCGGCCCTTGATCGTTTGCCTGCGGATAGTGTTAATAGTAATGTGTTAGCGGCAAATCTTCCCACCACACCGGAAAAACTGGGAGAATCACGGCTCCGTCAAATGGATGCCTGGTATGAACTGGGTAAGTTATACCATGATAAACTGGAAAATCCGCGGGATGCCATCGCTTCTTATGATTCACTGCTGGCAAAGTTCCCGGATAATCCACGCAAGGCAGAGATCATGTATTCGCTGTATGTATGGCATGAAAAAATGGGCCATACCCAGGAATCTGCACGGTACAAACAAATCGTGCTGAGCCAGTTCAGCGGTACCAATTATGCCAATTACATTCAATTCGGCTTGCCAAAAGATGAAGGTCAGGAACGGAAAAAAGCGGTGAGCGCTATTTATGAATCTGCTTACCTGGCTTATCTCACGGGCAATTATGATACAGTATTTACGTTAAAGAAACAGGCTGATTCCTCTTTTGGATTCAGTTCTTTACAATCCCGTTTTGACCTGCTGGAAGCAATGGCCATTATCAAAACAGGAACGGAAGAAGAGGGTAAGAATGCCATCCAGGCCGTGATCAAAAAATATCCGGGAGATGATGTGATCCTCCGCCAGGCTACGATGATCCAGGATGCGCTGAACAAGAAGAAAGAAGTGGTGGATTATCTGTCGCAATTGCAGGCGGTGCCCCGTGATAGTTCCGGAAACGCTATTGTGGATGAAAATATTTCGATCCGTTACCCATGGCAATCACCCAAACCGGATCTGAAAGATTCTGTTGCGGTGGTACCAAAACCAGCTACGGATTCAGTTGCTACTGCTGTTGCACCTCCTCCCCCTCCGGTTACACCTTATAAACTGGGAGACGAGAAAGCAGCCAATCCGCATTTTGTGGTGATGTATTTTACCCGGGTATCCAAAGTGCTTGTAGATGAGGCACTTGCGCAGTTCTCGAAATACAATGCGGAAAAACATGTGGCGGATAAAGTGGAAACCAGCAGTTTTGTGCTCACACCCACAGAGATCATGATCATTTTCCGGTTATTCCCGTCTGAGGATAAAGCGCTGGATTATTTTGACGAGATCTCTAAAACAGCTGCTGCTGTGATCATTCCGCGGATTAAACCTACTGAGTATAAATTCTTTATCATATCAAGAGAAAACTTCATTCTTCTCAACAATACAAAGGACATAGAGGGCTACAAGAAATTCTTTAATACGAACTACATAACGGAATAATATTTGCACTACTTACCTGCACCACGCCCAATGAAGGAAAAAACCTCATTGGGCAAGGCCTATGAAAGCCGGGGAATTTGAATAATTTTGCACTACAGACTGTTTCACACAATTTAACATATGAAGAAATCCGTAAAAATATTATGGTGGATATTTGGGGGAGGGCTCGCTTTCCTTCTAATCCTTATTATACTCATCAATCTCCGCCTCATTGGAAATATGCCCAGCATTGAGGAACTGGAGAACCCCAGAACAGCCCTTGCCTCCCAGGTACTTGCGGAGGATGGCACTATTATGGGGAAATATCTCCAGGTAGACCGTTCTAACATTGACTATAAGGATATCTCCAAAAACGTGATCAACGCCCTCCTGGCTACGGAAGACCGTGGTTTTTACGACCACTCTGGTATTTCTGCCAAAGGCACGGTGGCCATCCCCTTCTATCTCATGATAGGGAAGAAAAGAGGGTCCAGTACCATCACACAACAGCTGGCACTCAACCTGCAGGCGGATGCTGATGGCAAACAAAGAGCACGTAATTTCATTGCACGGGCATTCCAGAAATTACCGGAATGGATCATCTCCATCAAACTGGAAAGGAATTTTACCAAAGAAGAGATCATCACGCTTTACCTGAACACGGTTACTTTCGGGGACAATGTATATGGTATTGAAAATGGTGCCCGCACTTTCTTTAGTAAAGATCCCAGCCGTTTGTCCATCGAAGAAGCTGCCATGTTGGTGGGTATGCTGAAAGGCCCCTCTCAGTTCAATCCCAGGAGAAATCCTCAAATGGCGCGTGACAGAAGGAATACGGTGATAGAGAACATGATCGATGAAGGATACCTCACCAAAGCAGAAGGAGAAGCTGCCAAAAATCGCCCGATCGTATTACGCTATAATAAAATAGACCACAATAAAGGACTCGCTCCTTACTTCCGTGAAGTACTGAGAGCTGAATTGAAGACCTGGTGTAAAGAACATAAAAAAGCAGACGGCACAGAATACAATCTCTACCGCGATGGCCTGAAGATCTATACTACCATCAATCCCCGGATGCAATTGTATGCGGAGGAAGCTGTAGCCAAACATCTGAAAGACCTGCAGAAATCTTTCGCCCAGCAGTCTAATATCAAGTCCGGCAAAGTGTGGGAGAAAAGACAAAAAGACCTGGAAGGCTTCATGAAGGAATCCGATCGTTACAAACAAATGAAGGAAGATGAAGCCACAGATGAAGAGATCAAAAAGGCTTTCAGTACACCTACCAAAATGAAGGCATTCTCCTGGCGTAGCTTTACCGATCGTGATCTGAATGAGATCGATACGGTGATGACGCCCATGGATTCCATCAAATACATGCGTGCTATCCTGCAGGCGGGTTTCATGGCTATGGATCCTGAAAGCGGAGAAGTGAAAGCATGGGTGGGTGGTCCGGATTTCCGTTATTTTAAAAATGATCACGTTGCTAAAACCAAACGCCAGGTTGGTTCTACTTTCAAACCATTCCTCTATTGCTTTGCATTGATGAATGGCATCGGTCCTAATACGATGCTGCCTAATGAACCTGTTACTATCGGTAACTGGACGGTGAGCCGGAACTCTGAAGGAAGTGTGGGTGGTTCTATTTCCATGGCAGGTGCGCTGGCTAAGTCCCTCAACCTGGTGAGTGTTTACCTCATCAAACAAATGGGCGCTAAAGCCTTTGCGGACTTTGCACAGAACAAGATCGGCTTTGAAGGTAAGATCCCTGAATATCCTTCTATTGCATTGGGTACGCCGGAGCTTTCTCTCTTTGAAATGCTGCGTGCTTATACTATGTTCCCTGCAAGAGGGGTGATCACCAAACCTATTTATATTACCCGTATTGAAGATCGTAATGGTAATATCCTGGAAACTTCTGTTCCTGAAAAAAGAGAAGTGATCAGTGAAACGGATTCTTACACTATGGTGAAAATGATGGAAGGCGTAACGGCTCCTGGCGGCACAGGTGCAAGGTTGCGTTTCCGTTTTAATATTCCGGGAGAGATCGGTGGTAAGACGGGGACTACGAATGATAATACGGATGGTTGGTTCCTGGGTTATACGCCACAGTTACTGGCTGGTGCATGGGTTGGTTGCGAAAATAACTATCTCCGTTTTTCCAGTACTGCTTTAGGGCAGGGTGCTAATACGGGTTTGCCTATCTGGGCTTATTTCATGCAAAAAGTATATGCTGATAAAACACTGGGAGTAGATCCTAATTCTACTTTCCCTATTCCGGCTAACCTGCATAATGACCTCTACTTTAATTATGATTCTAATGTACAGCCGGGTGCAGAAGCGGAAGATGTTGGGAATGGGGCTGCTACGGATTATGAGCCGGCAGTGGATGTGGGGGATTATGGAGAACCTACTGAGCCTGCTAAGAAAGAAGATCCTGCGAAGAAAGAAGAACCTGTTAAGCAACCGGTGAAAGAGCCGGCTACGACTCCGAAGGATCCTAAGGCGTTGATGCCGCCGAAGCCGAAGAAGGATAATTAGAGAGTTTGCCGCGCAGCAAAGGGCGGAGGGTTGTGTGTTTCTCTAAAAAATATATGACCAAATAAAAAAGCGTTCCGGTTGGAACGCTTTTTTATTTGGTCATATATACACCGGTGGAATATTCGTTGGCATAGATGTCGGTAGATTGGGGAGTTTGGGCAATTCTGCTTCCATGATATCGGATGGAAATTCGTTAACATCAATAATATCTCCACCCCTGATCTCACTCATTTGTGTGGTGGTTAGCAATTGCAGTTCACTGTTGATGTGTAACTCATTTTTCATGTACGTAAGTGTTTAAATGACGGCCTACTCTATTTTAGCTTTTCGGCATCCGCTGCTTACGTACTAACCATTTTGAAAATAAAATGGTTGTTATTCTCCCGTTAATCATTTCTTTTCTTCCTCTCCTTTATATGACAATTTCTTTTCCTTCATCGCATTATTGATAAGCTGGATACCGATCTCCAGGATACCTGCTTCTTCTTTCGCTTTGAGTTTATCGATATCATCTGTGGGTTTATGGTAGTCGTCATGACCACCGGTGTGGAAGAATAATACAGGTACACCTGCTACATAAAAACTATGATGATCTGATCCGCCTTTACCGGCTGCATCTGTAAAGAACTTTACACCATCCCCTTTCACATCTTTAAAAATGGCCGGCCATTCTTCTGCACTGCCGTAACCACCAATTCCAACACCACGATCCGCATTGTATCGTCCTATCATATCCATGTTCAGCATGAAATGTACATTGTACAGCGAATCAACCGGATTCTTTGTGTAGTATTTTGAACCTTGTAATCCCAGCTCTTCTCCGCCAAAAGCGATGAACATAAAATTGAATGGTTCCTTCTGATCATTCTGTGTGTAATACCGCGCCAGTTCCAGTAAACCGGCTACACCGGATGCATTATCATCTGCTCCGTTATGGATCTCTCCGATGGGATATTTCCCATCAAACAAACCAGCCCGGCCGAGGTGATCATAATGCGC
Source organism: Chitinophaga sp. SYP-B3965 (assembly GCF_009647655.1). Lineage (GTDB taxonomy): Bacteria > Bacteroidota > Bacteroidia > Chitinophagales > Chitinophagaceae > Chitinophaga. Next base: position 318,059 of record NZ_WJFD01000003.1, read on the forward strand.
GCCAATGATAATGGTGTAGGGCGCTCCATTGTCCAGCCAGCCGATCACATTCCTGCTGGCGACATTTAAATGTTTGCCGCGGTTAAAGGTAAAGGGCTGATAATACTTGCCGTTGAAACCAGGCTCCAGGCCTAAGGATGCGAATTGCTTCGCCACAAACTTACTTGCTTTCTCTCCTCCTTTTTCTCCTGTACCACGTCCTTTCAGTTTATCGGAAGCGAGATAACTTACTGTTTTGGTGATGCGCGCTGCAGATGGCATATAAGTTTGCGCATAACTGCCGATGCCTGTTAATAATAAACCTGCTAATAGAATAACTCTCATGTGTTCACTGTTAATAAAAAGGCCCCAGTTTCGTGGGGCCTTTCGGATATTTTATTTCTTCTTTGTTTTGTCTTTCTGCATGTCCTGCTGGCGCTTTTGCATTTCTTCCAGTTTGCCTGCCCATGCGGACTGTTTCTTCGGCTTCAATTTATTCTCCTGGATCTTTTTATGGATCTTATCATGGTTGATCACAAACGTCTGGATCACCCATTGCAGCAGGATACTGATCACGTTACTCAGGAAGTAGTAATAAGTAAGGGCCGCTGCCAGTTTGTTGAAGATACCAAGCAACATTACCGGGAATACATAAGGCATGTATTTCATTACGGGGTTGCTTTGATCTGTCATGCCGCGATTATAGAAAGCGAGGATCAAACTGGTGATGGTCATCAGGATGGTGAACAAACTGATGTGATCTCCATAGAAAGGAATATTAACTCCAAAGTTGAAGATGGAATCGTAGGTGGACAGGTCTTTTGCCCATAGGAAACTTTCTTGTCTCAACTCAATGGAAGAGGGGAAGAAAGAGTACATGGCTACGAGGATGGGCAATTGCATCAGGGCGGGTAAACAACCTCCCAGTGGGTTCACACCTGCACTGCGGAAGAGTTTCATTTGCTCTACACCAAAAGCCTGCTGATCATCTTTGTATTTAGCACGCAGATCATCCAGTTCCGGTTTCAACACTTTCATTTTTGCAGCAGATACATAACTCTGGTAAGTGAACGGAGCAATGATCAGGCGGATGAAGATGGTGAGGAGGAGAATGATCAGACCATAGTTAGAGGTAAGACTGCCCAGGAAGTTGAACACAGGGATGATGATCCATTTGTTCACATACTTCACGAAGGCAAAGATACCTGTGCCCAGGGGAATGATCTTTTCCAGATCCACATCCATTCTTTTTAAGGTCTGGTAGTGGTTGGGACCGTAATACACTTCCATGGGGAAGCTGTATGCGGCAGCACCATTGTAAGGAATAGCAAGGGTGGACATGTTCTGCCCAACAATGTTACCGCTTTCAGGTACTTTGGTATTGATCTCTGCGGACGCAAAGTTTTCTTTGCGGGCCAGCAGGGTGATGTTGAAGAATTGTTGCTTGAAGCTCACCCACTGGATCGGTTTATCCAGTTTTTCCTGGCTACGGTTAGTGAGGGTGAAATAATCATGGTCCTTATTGGCAAAGCGATAATGTATCTGGTTATTTAAACGCTCCGTTTCCATGTTATGCTCCTGGCGGTCTGCCTGGCTGTTCCACTGGAAGTTGATATTCCCTTTTGGCAATACGTTCTGCATGCCAATGAGGTTAATGGTATAATCGATCAGGTAGCTGTCTGCCTTCAGGGTATATACATATTCCAGGTATTGGCTGGCGCTGGTGCCTAAACGGTAGCTGATGGTTTGACTGCCATCTGCGTTCTTTTTTATTTCCTGCGGGGTAAAGTAAGCATCTGAAGTGTTGAGCGATTGATTATTCGCTAAAGGTATTTTCAGACCCATCCTGTTAAAGGAACCTTGTTGCAGGAACAGGGGTTTACCATCAGAGGTTTTAAAATCAAGCAATTGAATGGTAGCAGGTTCCCCACCTTTATTGCTAAAAGTGATCTTTACCAGTTTGTTTTCCAGTACCTGCTGTTGTTCTGTTCCACTGGCTGCTGCTGCAAAAGGACCATATTCTTTTTCCAGTTGGGCTGAATCCAATACTGGACTGGCGCCGGTGGAATCAATTACTTTGGCCTGTTGTTCCTTGGGCTTATTCAGGTTGGCTATGGAATCCTGACGGGCCTTCTCCAGTTTTGCAGTATTGGTGCTTTGTTGATTCCAGAAAATATATCCTATCAGCAAAGCTCCGAGCAACACAAAACCAATGACCGAATTTCTGTCCATGTCGATTTTAAAATTTAAGGAGCAAAGGTAATATATAAGGCAGCATTATGTACGAATTCCGGCAGATGAATTGTTAAAGTATTCATCTGCCGGAATTCAGCTATCACTTATAAAAAATATCAATCATGTATCACCTTCTCCTCGGCCTGTTTAGCTTTACCATTCTTGGTTTCGGCAAAGTTCTTGGCGGCCTGGATAAAGCTCACGAAGATAGGGGCCGGGCTTTCTACTGTACTTTTCAGTTCAGGGTGGAACTGGCCGCCTATGAAGAATGGATGGGTGGGTAACTCGATCATTTCCACGAGGCCGGTTTCCGGGTTTTTACCGGAGGCTACGAGGCCGCCATCTTCTATCTGATCCAGGAAGTCGTTGTTAAATTCATAACGGTGACGGTGGCGTTCATTGATAGAAGGTGCGTTGTGATAGATCTCAGCAGCCTGGCTGCCGGGTTTCAGTTCACAGGCATAAGAGCCTAAACGCATGGTACCGCCCATTTTGGTGATCTTCTTTTGTTCTTCCATCAGGTTGATCACCGGATAAGGTGTTTCCGGGTTCATTTCTGTGGAGTGTGCATCGCGGAGGCCGAGTACGTTCCTGCAATATTCCACCACAGCCATTTGCATACCTAAACAGATACCAAAGAAAGGCAGGTTGTTTTCGCGGGCATACTGGATGGCGGTGATCTTTCCTTCTATTCCTCTGTGTCCGAAGCCGGGAGCTACGAGCAAACCATCGAGGTTTTTCAGTTTCTCACATACGTTTTCCGGTGTAATATGCTCAGAGTGAATATTTTGTACGATCACTTTACATTCATTCACGGCACCTGCATGGATAAACGATTCCAGGATGGATTTGTAGGCATCCTGCAATTCTACGTATTTACCGATCAAACCAATGGTTACTTTGGTTTTAGGGTATTTCAGTTTGTCCAGGAACTCGCGCCATTTGATCAGCTCGGGTTCTTTTTCTACCGGGAGGTTGAGTTTTTTCAGGCAGATCACATCCAGTTTCTCACGCATCATTTCCAGGGGCACTTCGTAGATGGTTCCAACGTCCTGTGCTTCTATTACTGCATCTACCTGTACATTACAGAACAGGGCGATCTTTTTCTTCAGTTCTCTATATAATGGCTCTTCTGTGCGGCATACGATGATATCGGGGTGCACGCCATTTTCGCTCAATAATCTTACAGAGTGTTGTGTAGGTTTGGTTTTCAGCTCTTTTGCCGCACGCAGGTACGGAATGAGTGTGAGGTGTACTACCAGGCAATCTTCTTCTCCCAGTTCCCATTGCAGCTGACGAACCGCTTCAATATAAGGGAGGGATTCAATGTCACCTACGGTTCCGCCCAGTTCGGTGATCACGATGTCAAATTTGTTATCCTTGCCTAAAAGGAGGATACGGCGTTTGATCTCATCTGTGATGTGCGGGATCACCTGTACGGTTTTGCCGAGGTAGGCTCCTTCTCTTTCTTTGTTGATAACTGTTTGATAGATACGGCCGGTGGTTACGTTATTGGCCTGGGAAGTAGGCGTATTCAGGAAACGCTCATAGTGACCCAGGTCAAGATCTGTTTCGGCGCCATCTTCGGTTACATAACATTCCCCGTGTTCGTAGGGGTTGAGTGTACCGGGATCCACATTGATGTACGGATCAAATTTCTGAATTGTCACTTTAAAGCCGCGTGCCTGCAATAGTTTTGCGAGGGAAGCTGCGATAATTCCTTTACCCAATGAGGAAGTAACACCTCCCGTAACGAAGATATATTTTGCCATAAAAAACTAAGTTCCTGAAATTTTTACTTGACCAAAGAGGAAGTGCTGCCGGACTGTTTGGTGTATCCTGTCAAGTAATTTACTTCCGTAAGGTCATGCAAAGTTACACAAATTTGCCTCGCACCCAAGCCAATTTTTCGCGGAGGCCCTTCAATATCAACTCAAATCCTTTACCAGTAAGCCTTTCAAAAAAGATCATTAAAGTGTAACTTTATTTGTTCATGGGAATTATCGCGGCATTACCGTAATTTTGCGTCCTGAAATACATTCGATATGACCTTGACGCCAAAGAAGGCACATGACTCCCTGATCGTTATGACAGAGCTGGTGCTGCCCAATGACACCAATACTTTCGCTAACCTGATGGGTGGCCGTTTAATGTACTGGATGGACATTGCTGCCGCCCTTGCCTGCATGAAACATTGCGCCGCTCCCGTTGTAACGGCTTCCGTAGATAATATTTCCTTCGAAAATCCCATTAAACTGGGAAACGTGGTACATATTGAAGCCCAGGTTACCCGCGCTTTTACTACTTCCATGGAAGTACATATGAAAGTATGGGGGGAAGATCCGGTGCAGCAGTACCGGTATAAATCCAATGAAGCATTTATGACCTTCGTGGCCCTGGACCCAAATGGCAAGGCGCGTCACGTGCCGGCTATCCTGGCGGAGTCTGAAGATGAAATAAAACTGTATGAAGGGGCTTTGCGCCGGAGACAGTTAAGGCTGATCCTGGGCGGGAAGATGAAACCGGCGGATGCGGGGGAATTGAAGGCGTTGTTTTACGAGCAATAAAATTGGTGAATGTTATTTATACACGTAGGGCTGTTCTTTATAAGGACGGCCCTTTTTTATAGCCTCGTACTGGCCCCTTATCGGCCTTGCAACGGCCTTGTAATGGCCTTGAGCGGCCTCTAGATGGCCTCGTATCAGCCTTGCAATGGCCTCTCACCGGCCTGATTCTTCTATTATATGGCCTCTCCAAAAAAAGACCGTCCCCATTGCCGGAGACGGTCTTTTTCTATGATTTAGCCCGGTATCAATGATCCCTGCTCACCAGCACGCTGGTTAATTCGTTCAGTTTCTTCACTTTATCATTAAAATCGCCCTTCAGCCTGTCCCGGAGCGTGTGTAAATGTTGTAAAACAGATTCCAGCGTTTCGGGGATGGCGTCGTTCAGTACTTCTTTTAATCTTTTTGCGATGGTAGGAGATTTCCCGTTGGTGGAAATGGCAATCTTCAGATTTCCTTTCTGTACCACAGATCCCAGGTAAAAATCGCACAAGGCGGGGGTATCTGCTACATTGATCAGGACTTTGCTGGCTTTTGCTTTTTCCCAGATGCAGGCATTTAGTTCCTTGTCTGCCGTGGCTGCTATCACGAGGTCCTTTCCGAACAGGTCTCCACAGGAGAACGCTTTTTGCACGAGCGTTACATTGGGGAACCCTGCGGTGAGGCTTTCCAGTTCAGGCGCAAACCAGGTAGCCACTACGGTTACCCTTGCTGCGGGGCAATTCTGTAAGATGGCATTCACTTTTTCTGTTCCCACATTTCCGCCACCTACTACCAGTACCTGCAACTGCTCAAGCTTAAAGAAAACAGGAAATAAATGATTCTCTTCCATAAGATCACATTTTATGCTATTTGCTTGTAATTCTCCGCGATCTTGGCTTGCAGATCCTGGAACGCTTCATGGAACCTTACTACCTCCCCGATCACGATGATAGCGGGATTCTTCAATCCCTGCTCTCTTGCAAATGTACCGAGATCAGTTACATTTCCCACACCAATCTTTTGATTAGGGAGTGTGCCATTCTGAATAATGGCAGCTGGTACCTGGCCTTTGCCCTGTTGCGTGTAAATAGCAGCAATTTCATCCAGTTTGCTCATGCCCATGAGGATCACGACTGTTGTGTTTGCCTGGATGGCAAATTCCAGGTCACGGGAAAGTTTTCCATCCTGGGTGGTACCCGTGATCACCCAAAACCCCTCACTCACGTTACGCGCGGTTACGGGAATTTTATTAACGCCCGGAACAGAGATAGCACTGCTGATGCCGGGAATTACTTCTGTTTCTATACCATATTGCTGTGCAGCTGCCAGTTCTTCCTGTCCGCGGCCAAACACAAAGGAATCGCCGCCTTTAAGACGAACTACGCTGCCAAAAGTTAAAGCATATTTTACGATCATGCGGTTGATCTCAGCCTGTGTGTACACATGCATGCCGGCACGTTTGCCTACAAAACGTTTCAGGCAGTTCTGTGGTGCATTGTCCAGCAATTCATTGTTGGATAAAGCATCGTAGAGAATTACGCGGGCGTTTTGAATGGCCTTCAGTCCTTTTACAGTGATCAGATCCGGATCTCCGGGACCTGCTCCTACCAGTGTCACTTTCGGTTGTATTGTTTGCATGATCGGTTGGTTTTATATTTAAGCATTTGCACTGGCCGCCTGTTTTTCCAGACGGTATTCCTGTGCCCTGTCATAAAATGCTTTTGCCTGTTGATAGTATTGTTTGGCAAAGCTTTCTGTTGGTTCGTGCTGATTGATCTGCAGCACCATTGTTTTGAAACTATCTATTTTAAAGCGGCCGGTTTCTACAAAATGTTTGTCGAAATCATTGATGATACCGTGTTGTGTGTTACAGTTCACGTTTTCATCCAGCAACATGGTTTTGGCGGTTTGGATCATACAGGCGTAAGCGTGATAGATACCGTCTGCCCATGCATTGTTTGCAAAAGATTGTGCAGCCCATTCCAGTTTCTCTTCCGCTTCAAATAATAAAGTGGCGATGAGATCGATCATTACACCGGCACATTCTCCCACACCGATTGCTGTGCTGAATGATTCAGCCTGGCCCCAGTCGATGAAATCACCATCTGTTACAATACCCAGGTCTGCAAGTGGTTTCAGCAATTCGTAGAAGTACTTCTCTCCTTTCCTGTCGTAGTAATCATTGAACAGTTCTTTCTTCTCACTGTTTGATTCGTAATCATGCAGTAAAGTACGTAACACATCAGGACCCCGGCGGCTAGGCACTTTCAGTACTTTATCTGAAATCCTGCCGGCGCCATCAGAGAGTACACCGCCACCCAGTAATACCTGCAGTGCGGGTAATACTTTACCGGCAGCTTTCATGGAAGAACCATGGAAACCGATGTGCGCCATACCATGCTGACCGCAGGAGTTCATGCAACCGCTGATCTTTATTTTGATATCGTTATTATAGATAAGGTCCGGGAACTCATCGTGGATCACTTGTTCCAGGGCAGCGGCGATACCGGTGCTGCTGGAAATACCAAGGTTGCAGGTGTCTGTACCAGGGCATGCCGTGATGTCTGCAATGCTATCGAAACCGGCGGCCTGAAAACCTACTTCTTCCAGTGCGCTGAAAATGTAAGGCAGGTGTTCCGGGAGGATGTATTTCAGTAATAAGCCCTGGTTAACGGTTACACGTACATCATCCCCCACCACAAGTGCCAGTTTTTCCAGCAGGATGCGGGAATTCACGGAACTGATATTACCTAATGGTACTCTTACATAAGCGCCATAGAAACCTTTTTGCTTTTGCTCGAAGGTGTTTGTTTTCTTCCAGGCTTCGTATTGTTTAGGATCTTTAATGGTATAAGCGGGCAATACAGGATTGGCTGCAGGTAAAGCAGGTTCCTGCCATGCAGCGTAATCTACAGGTACTGATTTTTGTTTGATGGCTTTATATTCTTCTTTCACGAGGCGCTCGAATTCTTCCATGCCGATCTTGGCGATGAGGAATTTCATCCGGGCTTTATGCCTGCTGCTTCTTTCACCGTGACGGTCGAATACGCGTAAGATACTTTCTGTGTAAGGGATCAGTTGATCTGCTTCGAGGAATTCAAAAGCTGTTTTAGCGAGATAAGGTTGTGCGCCTAATCCACCTCCTACTAATACTTTGAATCCTCTTACTTCTTTACCATCTACGATGCGGATCTTGGGGATCACACCGAGGTCGTGCATGAAAGCGAAGGCAGTGTCTCTGTCGCTGGAGGAGAAAGAGATCTTGAATTTACGGCCCATGTCCTGGCAAACAGGGTTGCGGAGGAAATATTTGAAAGCTGCATCAGCGTATGGTGTGATGTCAAATGGTTCTTCCGGATCTACACCTGCTTTATCAGAGCCGGTAATATTCCTCACGGTGTTACCGCAAGCTTCACGTAAAGTGATATCATCTATTTCGAGTTTCGCCCAGAGTTCAGGAGTCCTGTCCAGGGAAACGAAGTGAATTTGTATATCCTGACGGGTGGTCAGGTGGAGGTTCCCGGTGGAATATTCATCCGAGATATCAGCGATGCGTTTCCATTGCTGGAGGGTCATTTTACCATAAGGGAGTTTGATGCGCACCATTTGCACACCTTGCTGACGTTGTCCGTAAACGCCGCGGGCTAAACGTAAGCTGCGAAATTTCTCATCAGAGATCTTTCCTTCGCGAAACTGCCTGATCTTTTGCTCCAGTTCAATGATGTCCTTTTCTACAATCGGATTTTCCAGTTCGGTTCTGAAACTTTGCATGATAATTGAATTGCTCGTGATTAATTAATCGTATTCATAACAACGCGTGTGGCAAAGGCCTAAAAAAACAAAACCCCCGTTGCATATCGGAGGCCTATCTTGTATGATTCTGAAAACAGATATTTCATATGTAGAAACCTCCTAGTCTGTTGAGTGATCCCAACAGTACATGCACATGTTCATTCCCAGCGATACTTTATTACCCATATTCCTATAGATTTTGTAGAGTAATACAAAGATATAGACCTGAGGGGGAACCACAAAACTTTTTTTAATAAAAAAGGGGGGTATAAATTAGAAATTTTCCAAAAGTGGGGGGCTAGGAGCTTGCCGCGCAGCAGAGGGCGGAGTTTTTTCTCTTTTGGGGAGGGGGTGCTTTTTGGGAGGGGTGTTTTTATCGAGGGAATTGTGGCTGCGGGGGAATGGCAGTGGGTTTGGGGATTGTATGATAGCCAGCGTCTTACATAAAATATCTTATTACCTTTGCGGCGGCGTAAAACCAATATATGATCAACACGGTGATTTTTGACATGGATGGCCTGCTCATTGACTCAGAACCCCTTTGGGGACTGGCCATGCGGGAGGTATTTTCAACGGTAGGTGTAGAATTGTCCACTGAGCTGGCCAGTCATACTACGGGGTTGAGAACCAAGGAAGTAGTGAGCTACTGGCACAATTACTTTAAATGGGATGCCAAAAGCGCGGAACAGGTGACGGACGAGATCATTGAAAGTGTTACGGGCAAGATCCTCCGGGAGGGTCAGGCCATGGAAGGACTCCATTATATACTGGACTTCTTTGGGCAGCGGGATTTCAAAATGGGACTGGCCTCCTCCTCTCCTATGCGGCTGATCCAGTCTGTGCTGGACCATTTGCAGATCGGGTCTTCTCTTCAGGCGGTGGTTTCTGCTGAATTTGAGCCTTATGGGAAACCTCACCCGGCGGTTTACCTCTCCTGTGCAGAGAAATTAAACAGCTCTCCACTGGAATGTGTGGCTTTTGAGGATTCTGTTACCGGTATGATAGCCGCCAAGGCTGCCAGGATGAAAGTGGTGGTGGTGCCGGAAGTGCATCGCCGGAATGAAAAGAAATTTGTACTCGCAGATATAAAACTGGATTCGTTGCTGGAATTTGATGAAGGGAAATTGCAGCTGTTATAATATTTACCAGGTAAATTTTAAGAACGAAACACCTTGCCGGGGTAATAAGATCCTTACCACAGTTTCTCCATTCTTCGTTTTTATCCATTCCGGTGCCTGCAGTAATTGCAGCTGCCCTGCTTTTTCTAAAGCTGTTATTTGTGCGGCATCCGGTTGTTTTGGGGAACCCATTTTCTTCCAGGCTTCATAGGAATTGCTGTATTCCTGATCTACGCGATAGTGCTGCAATAATGCAGCAGCGGGTAATCCGCTGATCTTTACAAGTACCAGTGTGGCTGGCGCCGGACTATTATTATCGTGATAATTCCAGACCATCACGGTTGCGCTGTTTTTATCTTTAGCGGCGAGTGCATTAATATCTGCAGAATCTCCACGTACGCTTGACTCTTTTATCCGCTTATGATCATAACTGAGTTTTCCGCTTACGGCTACCCTGTTCCCCTGCATCATACCAAACATCCTGAAGATGTTCAATACCGGTTTGTCCACACCATTGGTGGCCAGGTCTCTGAAACCGGCAAACCATGGCTGGTCCTCAAATTCAAAGGCCCATGTTACGGCGCCGGCTAAGTTTACTTTTCGTTCATCAGCAAGATCATATTTCCGTGCAAAAGCGGCGGCGGTATAACTGGAATACATAGTTCCATTCCGGTATGCATTCTGCGGGCTGAATTCTTCGGAGCAGGCGGCACAGCCTTCGGGATCTGATTCTCCAATGATAATGGGCAGGTGTTTGAGGGAAGGATAAGAAGCAACGATCTCAAACCCTTTATCTATATCTCTTAGCTGTGTGCCCATATTCATTTGCACAATGCCGTTCACTAATTTCGGTGATCCTTTTGCATGAAAGGTGATCACATCCAGCGGTGCTCCTTTTTTACCGGTCACGTGATTTTTACCGTTCACGATGTGGTCCAGGAATGTTTTAAAGAATTTTGTGGAGTTGCGGCCCTGTGGTCCTGTTACTTCCGGCCCGCCGATCTTTGCTGTTGGCAGCGCACGTTTTACAGCATCAGCTACGTAATCATACAGTTTGATGTATTCTTCCGGTGTGCCTTTCCAGTAACTGATATCCGGTTCGTTCCATAATTCCCAATACCAGCTTTCCACTTCTGTTTTGCCATAACGTGCTATGGAATGTTTCACCCATTCATATACAAGAGTGGCAAACTTTTTATAATCGGTGGGTGGATAGGCCCAGCCGGTGTAGATATCATTATAGTTATCACCAGGTTTCCAGTAATGCCGGTATGGTTCTGGTTTTGAGGAAAGGGCTTGGGGCATAAAACCAATCTGGGCAATGGGTTTCATGCCTCTTTCTATATAGGTGTCGAAGATCTTGTCTATGATGGTCCAGTTGTAAACGGGGTTTCCGTTAGCATCTTCTGTGTAGGCATTTGTGGAACCCCATTTTAGTGCGGCGGTTCCGTCTCCTGTTACGAGCAGGCTATGTACTCTTACGTACACGGGTACTTTACTGAGTTTTGCTATTTCGGTGAGGAGTTTCTTACCATCTTTCATGTAGGTATAGTTAGGTTCATCGTAACCAAACCATGCCCAGATGGGTTTCATGGGTCCTTTGGAGGTATTTGTATTTACATGGATGACCACAGAATCCTGTTGTGCGAATAGGGATTGCGCGATCAGCAGCAGTAATAGGGTGAGGGTTCTCATGTATCCAATATACTAAAAAAAAATCCTCCCGACATACATCGGGAGGATCCTTTATTTTTCTAAAACAATCAATTATTCACCTTTCTTTTCTTCACCACCTTCTGATTGTTTCAATTTTTCTCTCAGTTCAGCGAGCGCGCCGAGGTCACCCAGGGTAGCTTTTTCCACTTTAGCTTGCAGGTTCTTTACAGACTTGCGAGTTTTTTCAGCGTCAGCACGTTTTTCTTTGTTGACAGCTTCTTTCTCGTCTGATTTCACTTGTTCCCAAACTTTAGTGTGAGAAACCAGGATGCGTTTTTCGTTGCGGTCGAATTCAATGATCATGAATTCTTTCACATCTTCAACAGCAATTGGTTTGTCATCTTCCGTACGCAGGTGACGGGCAGGAGCGTAAGCTTCCAGGCCGTATTGCAGTTGTACGGTAGCGCCTTTATCATCTTTCTTCACTACAGTACCTTCATGGATTGAACCAATTGGGAAGATAGTTTCGAAAGTGTTCCATGGATCTTCTTCGATCTGTTTGTGACCGAGGCTCAGTTTGCGGTTGTCCTTATCTATACCCAGGATAACAACTTCGATCTCGCTACCCACTTTCGTGTACTCGCTTGGGTGATTGAAGCGTTTGATCCAGCTCAGGTCGGAGATGTGGATCATACCACCGATACCGGTTTCCAGTTCTACGAATACGCCATAAGGAGTGATGTTCTTCACGATACCTTTGTGACGGCTTTCGAGCGGGAATTTAGTTTCGATCGTAGACCATGGATCTTCGGTGAGTTGTTTGATAGACAGAGACATTTTACGCTCGTCTTTGCTCAGTGTAACTACCACTGCTTCGTACTCTTCGCCCAGTTTGAAGAACTCTTTGGCGTTGATTGGGGTAGAAGCCCATGAGATCTCTGATACGTGTACCAGGCCTTCCACACCAGGGAGGATTTCCAGGAATGCACCGTAATCTTCGATATTTACTACTTTGCCTTTCACTTTTGCACCTTCGGTGATAGTAGCTGGCAATGTATCCCAAGGATGCGGGGTCAGTTGTTTGTAGCCTAAGCTGATACGTTTCTTCTCGTCGTCGAAGTCCAGTACCACCACATTGATCTTTTGATCCATTTGGAGTACTTCGCTTGGGTGAGAGATACGTCCCCAGCTGATGTCTGTGATGTACAGTAAACCATCGAGGCCACCCAGATCGATGAAAGCACCGAAGTCTGTGATGTTCTTGATAGTACCTTCCAGCACCTGGCCTTTTTCCAGTTTGGAAATGATATCCACGCGTTGTTGCTCGATATCGCTTTCGATCAGGGCTTTGTGAGATACCACGGCGTTACGGATAGCTTCGTTAACCTTCACTACCTTGAATTCCATGGTTTTACCTACAAACTGATCGTAGTCGGTAACCGGTTTAACGTCGATCTGAGAACCTGGCAGGAATGTTTCCATACCGTGAACGTCTACGATCAAGCCGCCTTTGGTTTTGCTGGTAACGGTACCAGTAACCACTTCGCCTGTTTTGTAAACCTCAACGATACGTTCCCAGGCACGTTGTGCACGCGCTTGTTTGCGGCTCAAATGAAGGTTACCGTCCCTGTCTTCTTTTTCTACTACCAATACTTCTACGTCATCTCCGATCTTCAGGTTCGGCATGTCGCGGAACTCGTTCAGGGAGATCAAACCATCGGATTTGAAGCCGATGTTCAGCACAACGTCGGTTTTAGTTAAACCAACCACAAGACCAGTAAGCAAACCATTTTCTTCAATCACTTTGAAAGTGCTGTCGTAGGTTACATCGTACTTAGCCTTTTCTTCTTTGCTGTAAGAAGATACGTTACGTTTGTCCACGCTCCAATCGAAATCATCGTGAGCGGTCTCAACAGGTGCATTTTGTGTCGCTGTTTCTACCGTAGCAGCTTCTGCTACCGGGGCCTGTTGTTCAGCGTTTTGTTCGTTAGTAATGTTGTTTTCTGTCAATTTTTGTTTCCTCCTTTTAAGTAAAGAATTTTAAGGACGGCAAAGATACGCAGATAATCACTTTCGGGCAATTTTTTTTAGCCGGAATGCCCTATGTGTGCTAGGGGGTTATATATTAAATTTAACATTATCCAAGAGAGCTCTTTCCGCCCGGATCAACAATTTTCTTTAATTTTCCATTATGAACGGATCTTCTATTAAATCGGAATTGCGGATGTGGATCAGGCAGGAGAATATGGTCACCTACCTGATCATAACGAATATTGCTGTTTTCCTTATCATGGGCATTCTCAGGCTGGTATCCCTGGCTTCCGACAGCGCTAACCCGATATTTGCTTTCTTATATGATAACCTATCCCTGCATACCCGTCCGGACCAATTGCTGGTAAAGCCCTGGGGCTTTATCACTTATATGTTTACGCATTACCAGGTACTGCATATATTATTTAACCTGCTCATGTTCTTCTTTTTCGGGAACCTTTTCCGTTCAGATCTGAGCAACCGGCGTGTATTGCCACTTTATTTGCTGGGCGGGCTCATTGGCGGAATCCTTTATGTGGCTGTTTACAATATCCTACCCAGTTATAGTGGCATAGATGGCACCATGGTAGGGGCTTCTGCAGCCATTATGACCTTTATTGTAGCCAGCAGTACATTAATGCCTAACCTGGAAATTGCGCTGTTCGGTGTTTTCAACATCCGGCTTAAATGGCTGGCCCTTGGTTTGGTGGTGATAGACCTGTTTTCTATGCCAGATGGAAATCTTGGCGGATTGGTTTCTCATCTTGGTGGTGCCGCTTTTGGTTTTGCTTATATCCGTATCCTTAAGAGCGGCACAGACCTCTGTTCTCCTCTGATGATCCTTTTCGATAAAATAGGGGATATCTTTTCCCGCTCCCGCAGGGAAGCGAAGCCTAAAAAGTTCAAACCTAAAAAATCTCCCCTCCGGGTGGTTCGCAATAACGAAGTAGCCATCAGTACCCGGCTGGATGAATTGCTGGATAAGATCAATGAAAAGGGCCTTGAGAGCCTCACTTCAGAAGAAAAACTCTGGCTTAAAAAACACAGCGAAGAGAAGTAGGGGGCTTTAACGAAAGTACTTTAGCCGCAAATCTTTAAGCCGAAGGCAATTCCACCCTGATCTCTGTGCCCTCCCCCATACGGCTGTTTACAATGATCTCTCCTTTATGCATGCGGATAATGTTCTTTGTGAGCGGCAGCCCTATCCCGTAACCTTTAAACGGCTGTGTATTGGATGCACGGAAAAAAGGGGAAAAGATATAAGGCAGGTCTGGCACAGGGATCCCGATCCCCAGATCCCTTACAATAATAATGTTCTTGGAATTGGTTGCCGCCAATGCCAGTGATACCGGGCGATTACTGGAATACTTCACGGCATTGCTCACAATATTGCTCAGCGCCAGTTCCAGTAACTGAAAACTTCCCAACACATTCATTTTCTCTTCTTCCTCCGGGAAAAGGCTGTAATCGATCTCCACTTTATTATCCGGTGTGATACGATCTATCACATGTTTTACAGCAAAGAGCAGTTCATCTGTCCGCACAACGTCCCAGCTTTCTTTTTTACCATCAAAACCTGTCTGGGCTAGGTGTAACAAACTGCGTGTAATATGTTCCAGGCGCTCTGCTTCTCTTAACATATTGCTCACGGCTGTACGGTAACTTAAGCCATCCCGCTCTTTGCTCAATGCCAGTTCTGCTTCTCCTATAATAGCTGTAAGCGGGGTACTCAGTTCATGAGAAGCATTACTCACAAAATTATTCTGCGTTTCAAATGCCATTTCCAAACGGTCCAGCATGTTATTGAAAGTATCTGCGAGTTCGCTGATCTCATCATTGCCACCATGTGCTTCCACACGCAGATGCAGGTTGCTGGAACTGATATCCTTCACCTGGTCTATAATACGATGCACAGGCATTAAAATATACCGCGAAAAGAACAACCCTGTTCCAATGATCAGTGCCAGTGCTACTGTAAGACAGGTAAGCAGGATCCTCCGCAGGTCAATCATGTATTGGGACATATACTCGTTCACTGCAGATACGATCACGATGTAACTGTTATCTCCACTGGTATAGAGGATGCCTTCATAGAACCTGTCCCTGTTCCGGAATGTTTCCCTGCCTTCCCTGATCACGGTCTGATAGAATTCCGGCTGCAGGCCAATGCTATGATGTGGTTCCACTTTGTTGCCCGGCAGGATGCGCAGGATGTATTCATTTTCCGATGGCAGTTTTTCCAGGTGTTTGTCCCGTATATAATTATAGGCCAGGGTATCTGTACCAACCGGTGGAAAAGCAGCTGTAGCCGTGAGGTATGCACGTATTTCCAGGCGTTTGTAAAAATCTTCAAAGGAATACTGGCTGGCGAGGTAATACACGAAAAAGCTCATCACTGAAATGATGGATACGGTCAGTATCGCAAACAGCAGCATGATCTTGTTACGAATTTTCATCGGTACGGGTTTCTTTTAACATGTAACCATGGCCTACAACGGTTTGTATAAGCTCCGGCTCGCTGGCCTTGTTTATCTTTTTGCGGAGGTAGTTCACATATACATCCACTACTTTGGTGCTCATATTGAAATCTATTCCCCATACATGTTCCAGGATCTCTACTCTTGACAATACTTTCCTTGGATTACGCAGCAGGTATTCCAGCAGGCGGTATTCTGTAGCGGTTAACGTCATAACGCGTCCATTGCGGGAGGCTTGCCGGGTATCGGTATCCAGTTCCAGATCGGACATGCGCAATATGCTGGTATTGTTTACAGTTACAGGAGACATCCTTCTTCTGAGCAGAGAACGGATACGTGCTTCCAGTTCCTGGAACTTGAACGGTTTGGTCAGATAATCATCCGCTCCACTATCCAGCCCGATCACTACATTTTCTGTGGTGCCTAATGCTGTTAACATCAGAATAGGCGTCTGTATTTGGTCGGCTCTTAATTGCCTGCATACTTCTATCCCATTCTTACCGGGTAGCATCACATCCATGATGATCAGCCCGAAATCGTTGTTCCGTGCCATATCCAGTGCCAGCAAACCATCCGGTGCCACACTTACCTCATATCCTGATTCTGTTAATCCCCGGGAGATCACAGATACCACAGCAGGTTCATCTTCTACTAATAAAATCCTCATCTTTCCAAATTTAAACACTGAAGCCCAGAAAACAGTGCGTTTGCGCATTCTCTTACCAGATTCTAACTTCTTTGCGAACAGATTTTTATCATTTCGCAACTAACTTCTAATCGTGCATTTACTTCCTTCTAACATCCCCGTTCTAGTTTTGTTTTAAAATAAATACTGATGAAAAACATACTCGTACCCACTGATCTGTCCATTCGTTCATTAAACTATCTGCATAACCTGGCAGAGCGGAACGATGACGTGGTAAGCATTACACTGATGCATGCATTAAGAATGCCGGATTCCATACTGGACCTCTGGATGTTCACAAAATCAGGAAGACATCATACGCTTGTTACGGGCGATTTCAGGGAAGCCTGTGAAGTGATGAAGAATAAATACGCCAAAACGATCCACGAAATAAAAGTAGAATTCTTTTACGGCAGTACTACTCCGGCGCTGCGGAATTTCCTGAAAGCACATGAGATCCATGAAGTGGCCATGCCGCAGTCGTTTGTTTATCAGTGCCCGGGAAATGAAAGTTATAATCCTGAAAAGCTGTTGAGGAAATGCCGCTTACCCATCAAACAACTGATCCAGCATACGCCAAAACAAGCTGTTCCTTCCGCCACTTCTATTGCTGAGCTGCTGGTGTTGCAGAATTAAGATGATGCCTTACCCGTGAACATTAAAACGATGAATTATGCTGCTAAAGAAAGGTATTCCGCTAAGATATATTTTTGGTACGATCCGGTATGAGATACTGGCAGTAACGGTTTACACGCTGCTGATCAATGTCCTTTATTATCAATACGGATTACGTGAGATCGCTATTCCGCTGGCCATCCCCATGGTATTGGGTACGGTATTATCACTACTCCTGGCATTCAGGTCAAACCAGGCATATGATCGTTGGTGGGAAGCCCGTACGATCTGGGGAGCTATCGTAAATGATTCCCGTTCACTGGTAAGGCAGCTCACGTCCATGATCAATAATTCAAATGAAACAGAGGAGATCAGGCATTTCCGGGACCAATTCGTAAGGAGGCAGATAGCATGGAATTACGCCCTCGGGCAATCGCTCAGAAAGAAAGATCCACTTAAAGGATTGGACCGGCTGCTCTCCCGGCGGGAACTGAATTTTGTTTCGAAATTTGACAATGTTCCTGCCGGCCTTTTGCAAATGCATAGCCGCGATCTGCGGTATGCGCTGCAGCATGAATGGATCAATACTTATCAGCAGGTGGAAATGGATAAAACGCTTACGCGGCTTTGCGATGCGATGGGTAAATGTGAGCGGATCAAGAACACGATCTTTCCGGCCACTTATAGTTTGTACACGCATTTTGCCGTGATCTTCTTCATCCTTTTACTTCCATTTGCCCTGATCGATTCATTAGGTATTGTGGAAGTCCCCCTGGTGGCAGCTATTTCAGCTTCTTTCCTGCTGATCGAGAAAATGGCCATCAACCTGCAGGACCCGTTTGAGAATAAACCAACAGATACTCCTATGACAAGCATTGCCCGTAAAGTGGAACGGGACCTGTTGCAGATGCTGGAAGAAACGCAAATGCCGGAGGTAGAACTGGAACAGCAGCAGCCCGTTTACTATGTTTTATAGGCCATGGAGTTGTTAGCGGGCCTCCGGCTGGGGGTCCGTTAACAACTCCATTAACAATTGATTAACGCAATACCGTGGTGAAAATGATAGATTGGGATAACAATCGACATCCCTTATTCGCATGCCATTCATCTCGCCAAATAATGAAGCAGGTACTGCCCTTTCTTCTATCTTAAGAACTGGCACTAAAGGCATTCATGATGAAGCAGCCATTAAAAGTATTGTACTCGTTAATACACTGGCCCTTGCACTGGGTTCCCTGATCTTTGTGATCGGTTCCCTGTTCTACTACCTCACGGAAAATGGCCTGATCCTTATTCCCGCAGCAGCAGAATGCCTCATTGCCTTTTCTGCGATCTACCTGAACTATCTCCGTAAGAATACACTTGCCGCACTTACCATCTTCTTCCTGCAATGTTTTTCTGTGATCTATTTCGGCATTGTACTGGGCGAGATCCTGGTGCTGCAACTGATGGTTATTTTCCTCATCGCTGTCACGTATCTCATTTTCAATAAAACCCTTATCAGGAGGACCTGCCTCTGCATGGCCCTTAGCACATTGGTGGTGCTGGAATTTTGTTATTATTATAAAGTAGGGCCGTATGTGCATCTCAGTTATGCCACGGGATATATTTTCAAATGGTGTTCCATGTGCGGCATCCTGTTGCTGATCATCCTTACGGGCAGGCATTATGTGCGCAGCAGTGATTTCAAAAGGGTTTTCATTTACCAGATCACACATGAACTGAGAACTCCGCTGAATGCTATCCTGGTAGCTACGCAACTGATCAAGCGGGAAATAAAATTCAATCCGGACATTCAGAACATAGATGCTTTATCTGATCACTTGCTGGCTGCAGGTAATAATGCCCGCAACATTATCAACAATGTGCTGGATATGGCACAGATCGAATCCGGTAAAATAGATAAACAGGATGAAACAGCTTTCCTCGTACAACCTTTCTTTGAACAGATCATCGGCGTACATCATGTGATTGCGCAATACAAGGATATCCGGCTGAAGATGGAAGTGGAACTGATGCCGGAAGTGATCCTGGGCGATCCGTTGAAACTGCATACTGTTACCACCAACCTGTTGTCCAATGCCATCAAGTATGCGGATAAGAAAACGGAGATCCTTATCCGCCTTTCCGGTTCTGCTGACCTCTGGCAAATTGAGATCATCAATCGTGGTCCGGGCATACCGCCAGAAAATCAGGATATCATTTTTGAACCTTTTGTTACGCATAAAAATAAAAAGGAAGATGGTACAGGACTTGGGTTGTTCATCACCAGGATCAAAGTGACGGCCATGGGTGGAAATATTGGTGTAACCAGTCGCCCTGGTGAATTCACTACTTTTACGGTTACGCTGCCGCTGAGAGAAGGGAAACTTTCAGACATCAAAAAGGAAACGCTGGCGGATGGAGATAACAGTCCTTTTGATATGCATGTGCTGATTGCGGATGATAATGATATGAACAACATCCTGCTGGCCAAATACCTGAAGCAGATGGGCTGCAGGGTTACGATGACGGTGAATGGGCTGGAAGCTATTCAACAGGCTGAGATCGAAACGCCGGATGTGATCATCCTGGATTATCATATGCCGGTGATGGATGGTAAGGAAGCATTGATCCTTTTCAAACATACTTCCTCTTTTAAACATATTCCTGTGATCATGGCCACGGCGGATGCTTATAAAAACTCTAAACAGATATTGATGGATGCGGGGGCGGATGCATTTTTGGAGAAACCTATCAGTTTTAACAGGCTGCATTCTATTCTTGTGGAGTGTGTGAGGAAGTGAGGTAAGGGGCTGGGAGTTTGCCGCGCAGGAAAGGGCGGTTTTCTTTTTTCTTTTGAGGGGAGGAGTTTTTTGGGGGCGTTTTATTCTTTTAAGGAAGAGGAGTTTTTTAGGGAGGTGTTTTATTCTTTTGAGGGAGAGACGTTTTTAATAATTCACTCTATTATATTCCCCATATAAGAAATCGGTTGTTTATTCCTTGGTTCCACATACAGGGTGGCCACGCCTGATCTTAATACGTTCAGTACCATATAACTTATATCCGGAGAATTCCGCCGCCGGAAAGTGATATTCCAGCCTTTCTTCTTTTCTTCCAGTTTATAGTCGAACTGCCCCCATTTAAAGGTGAAACCTATCTGGGAATTATCTGCATAGGCGTTGGTGGACCGGCCATAGTAAGGGAGGTTTACATGGAGGCTATCCCCCTGAACCCGGAAAGTGTAATTTTCTCCTGGTACGCTGGTGGTTTGACCGCCGGGGGGTACCACGGACTGTACAAAAAAGCGGAATGTGTGCTTGTCCAGCAGGGCTTTTATGGTGTTGGCGATGAGGGAATCTTTGTGCTGAGGGCTTTGGGCTTTTGAAAAAGTTACCGTGAGGATAAGAAAAGCGCATGCGCACAGCATGGATCTTACAATATTCACTGGATGGGATTTTAGGTATACGGAAGTTAACAAATTAAGGTCAATCAGAATCTTGTTATCTTTGTACGGCACAAGACAATGTACAGACGACCACATGAAGACATTTAACGTACCTATTATATATCGCAGTCCGCTCATCTCTGCTATTAAACAGCAGCGGAAACAGCAGGACCGTATGAAGAAAGACTTTACCCCCACCCTGCTGGATTTTGGCCCTGTGCGGATACAGCTGGCGCGGCATTTCGGGTTTTGTTACGGTGTGGAAAATGCCATTGAGATCGCCTTTAGAACGGTGGATGAAAATGAGGGGAAAAGGATCTTTCTCCTGAGCGAGATGATCCATAACCCACAGGTAAATAACGACCTGCTTTCCCGGGGGGTAAAATTCCTGATGGATACCTCGGGCAGGCAACTGATCCCCTGGGATGAGCTGACGGCGGACGACATTGTGATCATTCCTGCTTTTGGCACCACGCTGGAAATTGAGGGAAGGTTGCAGGACATGGGAATTACGCCGCTTCAATATAATACAACCTGCCCTTTTGTTGAACGTGTATGGAATAAAGCTGAACAAATTGCGGCTAAGGAATATACGGTGATCGTACATGGCAAACCCAAACATGAAGAAACCCGGGCTACCTTTTCTCATAGCAGACACCATACCCCCACGATCGTGGTGAAGGACATGGAAGAAACACACCGGCTGGCAGCCTACATTCTGGGTACACGGCCAGCAGAGCAGTTCTACGAAGAGTTTAAAGGACAATACTCTGATGGTTTTGATGTAACCAAACACCTCCAACGTGTTGGTGTCGTGAACCAAACCACGATGCTGGCCTCAGAAACGCAGGCTATTGCAGATTACATCAAACAGACCATCCAGGAGAAATACCAGTTGGCGGAAAACCAGGTGGGTGAACGGTTTGCTGACACAAGGGATACTTTGTGTTATGCCACGAACGACAACCAGACTGCCGTTACGGGGATGCTGGAAACGGAAGCTGATCTTGCCATTGTGGTAGGAGGTTATAACAGCTCCAACACTTCTCACCTGGTAGAACTCTGTGAGGAAAAACTGCCTACCTATTTCATATCATCTGAAGAAAAGCTCTTATCCCGCGATGAGATCAGTCATTGGGATTTCCATCATCATGAGGAGCTGCACAGTACCCAATTCCTTCCGAAAAAGGAAACGCCGGTCACCATTCTCCTTACCAGTGGCGCATCTTGTCCGGATGCCATTGTGGAGGGTGTGATCAGGAAGTTACTTTCTTTTTACGGGATGGAACATAAAGTAAACGAAGCGATAGAAACTTTCGGATAACAAAAAAGACACCAGAAGGGTGTCTTTTTCCTTTGGGGCTAATCAAACGCTAGTAATGCAGAGAAAAATCTTGAAACAAACAATTGATGACCTTGAACGTGGAACAAAAGTACATTCCTATACAGCAGTCCGCAACCTTCATTTAATATCCGGTATTGTATTGGCGATAAGTGGTAAGATTGGAAGTAAATTTGGTGCGGCAGGATCGCAATTAAAACTGCATCGCTTTTTTCAGGAACTCCGCTTTACGCCTGCGTGACACTTCTACCTGTGTTCCATCACTCATCAATGCAAAACCACCCTCTCCCTGGATATACGATTCCATCTGCTGTAAGTTGATCAGGTGGGAATTATGCACGCGGAAGAAATCCACGTCTGTTAGCAGTTCTTCAAACTCTTTTAATGGCTTTGATACCAGTAACTGTTTTTTATCCGTGAAAAAGATCTTGGTATAATTACCTGTGGATTCACATCTTACGATGTTCTGCACGGGCATGAACACCAGGCCGTTGATGGTTGGGAGTGCTATCTTTTTATTGGTCTGCTGCAAAGTTTTCATGTTCTGCAGGAAAACTTCCAGCGGTGCAATGGAGGTATCCTGTTTGTTCAGCCGCCTTTCGTGGAACTTACGCAGGGCTTCCTGTAATTCTTGTACGCTGAAGGGTTTCAGGAGATAATCCAGGGCATTGAACTTGATAGCTTTCAGCGCGTATTGTTCGTAAGCGGTTGTAAAGATCACATCAAAATTTACCTTGTCGTACAACTTCAATAATTCGAAGCCGTTCTGGTGAGGCATTTCCACATCCAGGAAAACCAGGTCAGGCTGCAGGTCATCAATTAATTGCTTAGCATCCTGTACACTATTTACACCGGCCAGTACGGTTACTTCCGGGCATTTTTTCTGCAGCATTGTTTGCAAGGCGTCAATACAATGCTGTTCATCGTCAACGATAATTGCTTTAATCTCGCTCATGTGGTGATATTTTGCTAAATTTCTCTGCTCCCTTTAAAATAAGAATTCCGCGGGCAATACGATCTTTACCTGAGTTCCGGTAGCCAGCCCTACATGATCCTGCAGATCATTCACTACTACATTGGCATCTTTGGTGTTGTTGATCTTGCGGATCAGGGCGATACGCCCCTCCGTCACTTTCATACCCATGGAATTGTGCAGATGGTCTTTTTTCGCTTTAATTTCCATTGCCAGTTTACGACCGATGCCGTTATCTGTTACAATGATCTCCAATACTCTGCCGTTGAGGCTCACGGTGATATCCAAACGGCCTTTATCCTTACGGTGCACTAAGCCATGCCAGATGGAATTCTCTACATATGGTTGAATGATCATGGGCGGGATCAGCACTTCTTCTTCATTGATATTTTCTGCCACATGAATTTGGTAATCAAAAATATTATTGCAGCGCAGCGCTTCCAGATCAAGGTATAAACGCAGGGACTCTAACTCTTTGTTCAAGGGGATGAACGTATGCTGGCTGTTATCCAGGATCATGCGCATCAGCTTGGAGAACTTGGTGAGGTAGTCTGATGCTTCTTCCTGGTTATTGCTCCAGATATAACGGTGGATGGAACTCAGCGAATTGAAAATGAAATGCGGGTTCATTTGTGAACGCAGGGAGCGCAGTTCCAACTGGAGGGTCTGACGGTTGGCCTGCAGGTTGCGGTGCCTGATATAAAAGAATCCTCCCACGATGAGCATAAAGAGAAAACCGGCCAGCGCAATAGCCAGGGCCAGGTTGCGGCGGATCCTTAACTGGCTGAGGTCCTGTTCCTGCTGTAATTGCTTGATCTGGTTATCTTTCTGATGCACCACATACATGGCCTGCATTTGTGCAAATTCTGTTGTAGACCTTTCATTCAGGATGCTATCCTTGTACAGGAGGGAGATATTGGAATTATCAATGGAGCGGTCATAATCGCCGGTGCGTTTGTAATTATCCGCCATGGCTTTGTATGCTTCCATCAGGGTAGACTTGAAACCCCATTTCAAACCGAGGTCTATAGACTCCTGGATGTATTTCCTGGCCTCTTCGTTTTTATTCTGTTCATTCAATAAACGCCCTATACTGAGATAACTTTCTGCCACATGTACTTTATCATCCACTTTATCATTTGCCTGGAGTGCTTTTTGGAGGTATTCCATGGCAAGGGTATAGTTCTTCTTTTTCTGATATGCTGCACCCAGGCAGGTATAACAGATGGACATTCCTGTTTTATTA
This sequence comes from Chitinophaga sp. SYP-B3965, assembly GCF_009647655.1. GTDB lineage: Bacteria > Bacteroidota > Bacteroidia > Chitinophagales > Chitinophagaceae > Chitinophaga. The sequence goes on from NZ_WJFD01000003.1 coordinate 342,181, forward strand.
TCCATGGCCTGGTTAACGGCCAGGGAACTTTTATAGTATTCTATGGCTTTATCCAGCTGGCCCAACCCTTCATAGGCATATCCCAGGTTGCCCAGATTAATAGCCACGCCCAAGTCATTTTTTCCGTCCCGCTCCAGTTGGAGGCTGCGGGAAAACTCCTGGATGGCATCATTGTACTTCCCGTCGGACAGTTTGATATTGCCGATGGAGTTAGTAGCGATACAGATATTCCGGATGTCGTTGTTCTTTTCGGCTAGTTTGAGGGCCCTGAAATGGAAGTCGAAAGCTTTGGGTAGCATGTCCCTTCTGCGATAGTCTACCCCGATATTATTGAGGGAAACGGTGATCAGGCGAACGTCTTTGGCATCCTCCGCATACTTGAGTGCTCTTTCATGAAAATCAGCGGCCAGGATGTATTGAGATTTATTTCGTTTAGTCGTGCCCAGTTCGTTATATCCTTCTGCTAATCCTTTGTTATAGCGGATCTTATGAGAAACGTTGATAGCCTCCTGGAGGAAGGCGTTATCATTCCGGCTTCTGTCGTAATAGCGGTAAAGACTTCTGGATTTGGCCATGAGGCGGTTCACTTTGAGTGTATCATCCGCCATTCCTTTTATGGAGTCCAGGCTGGCCTGAACCTGCAAAGAATCCTGTGCCGATGCGTACATCCACATGGCAAGGTGCAGGAATACAGTAAGAATGAGGCCTTTTTTAGACATGGTGAAAGGTGAAACAGTACTCACAAGTTAAAAAAAATAAAACGATTGTTAGCGATTGTGTTTCAAGATGGTATGAAAAAAGTGAAGGGGCGAAAGAATTCGCCCCTTTCCTATTAACCGAATACACCTACTGAAAATATGAAATAGGGCCGTCTAGCGACCGCATTCCACATTTAGTTTAAGACACGTTACGCCATAAAGCATAGCGTGTTTGATTTATTTTGTAGTTCTTTTATAATCGGTTAATAGCATGGTCTTTAGTCTGGATATAGCCTAAAAGCTTGGACAATCACATAGAACCACTTTGCAGCGATAAAAAAGTTACGGGATCCGCAAAGCGCCATCCGGTAGCCTTTATCATTCAATGATTTGCAACAAAGTTCAGGTTCTTTTCCAGGTATGTGTCTATCAGATCCAAAGTATCATGGCATATATCAATCACGTCCGTGTATGTTACGGAATCAGGGCCAAGACCATTAAAATGCAGGAATTTCGAGAGGATGAGGTATATAAAATTAGTACGGTAGGGATAGTATCCCTATCGAATCAAAGGTAATAACGTTTTTTTGATATACAAAAAAATTTCAAGAAGAATGTGCCATGATTGCATCTTCTACCCATTGCATAACCAGATCGAGCTGTTCCTGCATGTTTAATTGACTGTTATCCAAGATGATAGCATCATCAGCCCTGCGGAGGGGGCTTACTTCCCGGTTTGCATCTATATAATCCCGTAGTTCCAGGTTCTCTTTTACTTCGTGGAGGGTGATATTCGGGTTTTTGGCGTATAGTTCTTTGAACCTGCGTTCCACCCTGATAGCGGGATCTGCGGTCATAAAGATCTTCAATTCTGCATGCGGAAAAACAACTGTACCAATGTCCCGGCCATCCATTACGATGCCACTTTGTTCTCCCATCTTTTGTTGCTGTGCTACTGCAAATTCACGTACAGCACGGATGGCAGCTACCTCGCTCACTTTTTCAGCTACCAGCATTTCACGGATCAATTGTTCTACATTTTCATCATTCAGGAACATATCACTATAACCGGAGATCTGGTTGTGTACGAATTCCAGGTGGATGCTGGCGAGTGCATTTTTCACCTCCACGTGATCGCTATATTCTATCCTGTGCTGAATGAAATAAAGGGTGATAGCACGATACATCGCACCACTGTCTATATACAGGTAATTCAGCTGTGAAGCCAATTGCCTGGCCAGTGTGCTCTTCCCACAGGAAGAATAACCGTCTATTGTGATGATGATCTTTTTCAAACCCCGGATTTTTGATGTGCAGGTAGGTGCTAATGTTACAATTGCCACTGCAAAAATGCCGTAATTCCGGGAAAATTCAAAGAGTTTTCTATCGGCGATCTATCACAATTACTTTATGTGTGCGCATCAGACGGTTTGATTTCTGATCGTAGAATGCGAGTACGTAAGTTCCTTTGGCAAGATTGTTTACGCGAACAGTGGCTTCTCCCTGTACGGAGTACTGATTCACTATCTGACCCAGGCTGTTTACTATCTGCATGATCATATCTGTATGTTCTCCGCGGATCTGTACCTGGAACTGGCCCATGTTAGGATTCGGCCATACTTCGATGTGCAGGAATGGTGGTACGGCTTTGATCTGTGAGTAACTTACGCGTTCATTTTTAGATACTGCCTTGATACGGTAATATGTCCAGCCATCATAAGTATTAGGATCAGCATGCTGGTAATCCAGGCGGGAAGTAATATTTCCGTTTGGTGCCTGGGAGCGTACTTCGCCGGCTTTTGTGAAACCGGTATCCTTATCAAAACGTCTTTCTATTTCGTAACGGTCATTGTTCAGTTCGCGGGCTACAGACCACTCCAGTTGTGCGAAGTTTTCTGAGAGGCGCCACGCATTAAAATACATAAAGGCAGCAGGTGCATACGGTCCATAGATCATGGAGGCCTTCGTAAAATATTCGTTGTTGTTCAGTCCATCTTTAAATACGCGGAAGTGCATGGTAGCATTCCTCAATGTATTGGTGGTGGTGATATTACCTGCAACAGGGAAGGATTCCAGCGATTCCAGGTAATCCCAGTTATTGTTCACATAACGGCTTACATAACTGGCAGAGCGGAAGGTCATATAGTCCTTTCCTTCTTCGGCATCCATGTGCTGCAAAGTTACTTTTGCTTCTGCGTGGTCACTTCTTACGCGAGCCACGTTCCATGTTTTATTGGTAAAATCGAGTTTATTTACATTTCCTGATATCGCAAACTGGTACACACTATCAAATACCCTTGCCCTGAAATCGTCCGGTACGCCGGCGTATTCAATTTCTGCGGGGGCGTAGGTATCTATAGAAGTGCCGATAGGGAATACTACTTTACCAGATGCTCCATCTACATTTTCGCGATAAAGGAAACCACCGGCTACCGTAGAGCCTGTTACGATAAATGATTTTTCGCTGTATCCTGTGATGGTACCGGGTTTGGCATCTCCTACCACCAGGTTCCAGCCATTCAGGAAAAGATGACCGTTTACAAAATTGAGATTGTTACGCACTTTCACATCACTCAGATCTGAGAGTAAAATTCCCAGCCGGTTATTTACCTCAAAGTTAGGAAAGGTAGCGCCGGTACGGCCTACAACACTATATCCACCCAATAACTGCTGTGCGCCCAGGTTCCCGTACATTGGATTGTTGCCGGAGAAGCGGAACAGACCGCCTTTTCCATCAACGCCGCTGGCGGATTCATCGGGAAGCGTAGCTGCGTTACCGTTATTCCATGTTTTGCCGTAGAAATTGATGATTGAATTAAGGCTGGATCCAAAAGCGCCTTCGTTTGTAACGTTTCCATATATGCTGAATACTTCTCCCGTTGCGATCTGGATCCTGGCATCGGGAGCAATGTATAGCCCTTGTTGTTGTGCTGCGAGGGGCAGTACAAAACTAAGAAGTGCTAATATGGTAAGGTTAATGTAACGCATTTTCTTTCGGTTATCACAATGAGATGATAGCAATATTAAATTTTGTTCCATTAGCAATCGTCCTGTTGTTGTCATCAGCATTAATAAACCCAACCTGTATCTGCCGGGCGCCGAAATTACTAACTCTGACCCATCCTACTCCAACTCCATTACCCAGGGCTAAGGCTGGACTCACTATCACATTATCATCTGTTTTCAAAACAACGCCTGCGGGTAATGTCCATGTAACTACTGTTGTTGTCATTTGGTTAATTGTTACGTTAGCAGTTGTGTTATAAACTACTTTAGTAATGCCAGTTAATACACTACCATCAGTACCCAGTTTAAAAGTCCCTTCCACATCCAGTTTAGCAGTAGGTGTAGCTACACCGACACCTAACCTTTCATTTGCATTATCCCATATCAGTGATGTTCTTTGCGCTACATCGCCGGTTGTCCCAGTGGTGAACAATAGGCCTCCGGTTGTATTTAAACCAGTTACCCTCAGACCTCCTGTAACGTGCAAGGCTGTACTGGGAGCATTGGTACCAATCCCTAACCTGTTATTGGTGGCATCCCAGAACAATTGTGCATCATCCTGTTCTACTAATCCGGTAGTACCTGAGGTGAATAATATACCACCTATTTTATTTAAACCGGTTGCTCTCAGATCTCCGGTAACATGTAAGGCTACTGAAGGAGCAGCGTTACCGATACCTAACCTGTTGTTGGGAGCATCCCAGAACAATTGTGCATCATCCTGCTCTACTAATCCTGTGGTACCTGAGGTAAATAATATACCGCCTGTTTTATTTAAACCGGTTGCTCTCAGATCACCTGTAACATGCAGTGCTACTGAAGGAGCAGCGTTACCGATACCTAATCTGTTATTGGTGTTATCCCAAACCAGCTGACCTGCTTTCTGTGTTACGGCACCTGTATTGGTGAATAATAATCCACCCTGCGTAGTTAAACCTGTTACAGTAAGACTTGCAACGTTACCGTTACCATTTATGCGGAAATTGCCTGTTTGCAATGCTGCATTCTGATTTTGAATATAGGAAGCTCCAAGGTTTGGAATATCTGCTGCTATCAGGGCTGTTGCGCCGGATTGTACACGGCCTTTTGCATCTGTTGTTACTTTAAAATAAGTATCAGCAGTGCCAAAATTTGATAAAGTAGTTGTAACGTTTCCGGCGGCGTTTACTGTACCAGCAGTAACATCTCCGGTCATTGTTTTAATATAGTCAGGGGTCCAGTTACTCCATTTTGCGCCATCGTAGCGGAGTAATTGATTAATGGTGGGGGCTACAGGGAAGTTTATATCCGACAAATTGCCCAATGCGTAGGAAGTGAGGTCTGGAATTTTTTTCCAGCCGGTATATCCGTTGGTTTTCTTAACGTACAGTGTCTGATCATCGAGATTGAAAACCATCATGCCCTGAGCGGCACTATCGAGTGGATTGGAGGCTAATGCTGCGTTCGTAACACGCGGTAACAGTAAACCTTTTTTGTGTGAGCTTATTTCGAGGGCGGCATCCAGTCTGGTACTTTCAGGCTGGCCTCCCAATTTCAATTGCGCCTGGGATGGAATGGCTGCCAATCCGGAGATCAACAATATTAGTAATGATTTATATCCTCTCGGCCAATTCATGTCAATTTTTTTGGTGTACAGAAACATCATATGCTTGTTATTAAGATTTTACCGGAACGGTTATACGATTATAATAACCGTTCCGGTAAATCAGGTTTAGAAGCCAGTTCCTCTGCTGAGCAGTTGCCAGTTGGTACCGTCAGACATTACAGTGATAGAAGTATGTACAACAGTGATTGAAGTACCAGGAACACCATTAATTGTTTGTGCACTGGTTGTAGCAATCACTACGTTATTATCTTCTTCAGTAACAGGGTTAGAGCCAGGGATCCTTTTGATCACATATACACGGCCTGCACAAGTAGTTGCATCAGGAAGTGTAACGGCGGAAGTTGCACTTGTTGCAGCCACCATCACGATGTAATCATCCGCTGCGATTGGGCTGCCAGTTGCGATTGTACGGAATTTAACACCCAAAGAACCGTTCACGTTTAAGTTAGAAGTAGTAGCTACAGCACCTGCAGTAGGGCCTACCAATACTTTAGTTTCGAAAGTCTTATCGCCAGTGAATGACTGAGCAGCTATAGTTACAACGCCTCGGTTTGTAACAGATGCATCAGGCAACGCGAAAGTCACTTTATCAGCAACAGATGAGATAGAGAAGTCTGTACCAGTTGTTACTGTTTCAAAAGCCAGGTCACCAGTAGCACTACCTACAGCAGGAACACCGGTTGGTGTAGAGATCTGTCCGATACCAGTAGCGGTTAATTTCCAACCTGGAACAAGTACTTTCCTTAATTCATTATCTGTAGTATTTTGTAATAACAGATTATAGCTATCAGTATTTACCAGTGTTTGCGCAGTAACACCATCCAGGGTTACAGCACCTTCTACTGCTAAAGTAGCAGCACCAGGCGTTGCAGAGAGTTTCTTAATTACTACAGCACCGTCGAATGTCTTATCACCTGTGAATTCCTGAGCAGTAGTGCTAACAATACCGGGACTTGTTCTTGAAGCAGGCGATAAAGCCAGTTCCCATTTACCGGTAGTAGCATTTTGTGTAAATACACCACCTTCTGCAGTAGCGGCAGCGGATACTGCAACTACTTTAAATCCATCAGGATTAGTCAGGGCGTGCAGGGAATCATAGTCAGCCTTAGTCATGAAACCGAAAGCTGCAGCCTGGCCTTCCATAATCGGATAGCTTAATTCTATTATACCGGGGAGACCACCAGCTGGTGCTGTAGTAGCAATTGCAGGTGCAGTACCATTGTTACCTTCCAATGTGATATCCATATCACCTTGTAAAGTATTCAATTTAGTTACAGAAGTCTGTGCCAGATCTTTCTTTTTAACAGTACCATCTGCTGCTATTACCAATACATCATTGATAGCAGGATCAGTAACTAATGGATAATTAATAAATGAAGGTGTAAAGATCAGTCTGCCATCTGCACCCACTGTAAGACCTGTAACACCGTTTGCATTCAAACGTAAGTCTTGCGTGTTGGTAGTACCCATAAAGCTGGTAGGCGTACCAAGGTTACCATCCATTTTCCATGGTGCTCCTGCTCCACCCTCAGTGGTAACTCTCACCATAGCGCCACCAAGTTTCACAAACAACCCGGCAGGATTGCTCGGACCAGAACCTGTATAATATACCAGGTAACCTTCAGTAGCTGAAGCAGACATAAGCGACATATCACTTACACGTGGCAGTAAAAATCCTTTCTTGTTGCTTTCCAATTCCAGGATGGCATTGGGATCAATCTGAGCGGGATTACCCCCGATCTTGACCTGAGCTTTTAGGCTGTCGTAGCTAAAGAACAACAGCGCAGCCAGTACCATACTGGCAATACGTAACGACTTTCTCATAGGATAATAGGTTGAAAAATATGAGTTGTTAAAATAAAAGGTTTATGTGTTTAATTGATTTATGACGACTTTTTGTTTTTGTTCACCGCTCCTTAAATCCCCTTTTTTTGAGGCAGGTTTTTAAGGCTAGGTCTAATGTTTTTCCCCTCTCTCGCATCAGGGCTACAACGCTGTCACAATATTACATATATATTTTGATTAATACGTATTATTTATAATGTTTTTTCTTTATTTAATATATAAATATGTGAAAAGTCGAAGTTAGAACCGCTATGGGAGCAGTATTTACTTATGAGTCAGGGGGTTAGAAAAAGTTATGAAAGAGGGTACGAAAAATAAAAAGTGCAAGTTAGGAGGGTTAAAACGGGAAAATGCTCCATAAAAAAAGGTTGCCGGAGGATATCCGGCAACCTATATATTATATAATGTCCTTTGAAAATTATGCTTCTGATTTCTCAGATTTACTCTTGGAAGGATTCTTTAAAGAGAACACCAGTTTCTGGTTTTCTTTATCGAGGTCCGCGATCAGAATATCTCCATTATGAATGCTCATATTCAGGATCTCTTCTGCTAACGGATCTTCCAGGTATTTCTGGATAGCGCGGTGGAGCGGACGGGCTCCAAATTGCTGATCGTATCCTTTCTCTGCGAGGAAACCTTTGGCTTCGTCTGTAAGTTCCAGGCTGAAGCCCAGGTTCTGCAAACGTGCCAGCACACCTTTCATGGTGATATCTATAATGGTATAGATATGCTCTTTGGACAGAGAGTTAAAGATGATCACATCATCGATACGGTTGAGGAACTCAGGAGAGAAGGTACGTTTCAAAGCCTTTTCTATTACGGCTTTGGTGTTATCTTCTTCACTTACTGCTCTCGTATTGGTGCTGAAACCAACCCCTGCACCGAAATCCTTCAACTGGCGTACGCCAATATTAGAGGTCATGATGATAAGGGTGTTTTTGAAGTCCACCTTGCGACCGAGACCATCTGTAAGGATACCATCATCCAACACTTGCAGGAGGATGTTATAGATATCCGGATGGGCCTTTTCTATCTCATCCAGGAGGATCACAGAGTATGGCTTACGGCGAACTTTTTCTGTCAGCTGACCACCTTCTTCATATCCTACATAACCTGGAGGCGCTCCGATCAGGCGGCTTACGGAAAATTTCTCCATGTATTCACTCATATCAATGCGGATTAAGGCATCATCTGAGTCGAACATGTACCTGGCGAGTGATTTGGCCAATTCTGTTTTACCTACCCCGGTTGGGCCGAGGAAGATGAAAGTACCAATCGGTTTTTTAGGATCCTTCAGCCCTACGCGGTTACGCTGGATGGCTTTGGTCACTTTACTGATGGCTTCTGTTTGTCCAACCACAGCACCGGACAGGTCTTCACCCATGCGGCGGAGTTTATCGTTTTCTGCCTGCACCATCCGTTTAACGGGAATGCCGGTCATCATACTCACTACTTCTGCGATGGCTTCTTCATCAATTGGGTAGCGTTTGTGCTTTACTTCTTCTTCCCACACGGCTTTGGCCTTTTCGAGGTCTTCGCCGAGTTTCTTTTCGGTATCGCGGAGGGCTGCAGCTTCTTCGAAGCGCTGGCTCTTCACTACTTTATTTTTTTCCTGCTTAATGTCTTCGATCTGTTTTTCCAGGTCGAGGATATTTTGCGGAACATTGATGTTCTTTAAGTGTACCCTTGCTCCTACTTCATCCAACACGTCGATAGCTTTGTCTGGCAGCAGGCGGTCCGTCATGTAACGGTCGCTCAGTTTCACACAGGCGTCGATGGCATCATCTGTATAACTTACGTTGTGATACTCTTCGTAACGTTGTTTGATGTTGTTGAGGATGAGGATGGTTTCTTCCACGGATGGCGGATCAACCATTACTTTCTGGAACCGGCGGTCTAACGCTCCGTCTTTCTCAATGTACATACGGTATTCATCTAAAGTAGATGCACCGATGCATTGGAGTTCTCCACGGGCGAGGGCTGGTTTGAAGATATTGGAAGCGTCCAGGGAACCGGAAGCTCCACCTGCGCCAACGATGGTGTGGATCTCGTCAATGAACAGGATCACGTCCCGGTTCTTTTCGAGTTCATTCATGATGGCTTTCATCCTTTCTTCAAACTGGCCGCGGTATTTTGTACCGGCTACCAGGGCAGCAAGGTCGAGGCTTACTACTCTTTTATCGAACAACACGCGGGAAACTTTGCGTTGTACGATGCGGAGGGCGAGGCCTTCCACGATAGCAGTTTTACCAACTCCCGGCTCACCGATGAGGATTGGATTGTTCTTTTTACGGCGGGAAAGGATCTGCGAAACGCGTTCAATTTCCTGCTCACGGCCAACGATGGGATCCAGACTTCCGCTTTCAGCGAGTTTGGTGATATCGCGGCCAAAATTGTCGAGTACAGGTGTTTTAGACTTTGTATTGGTTTGCTTCGCTTTGGAGGCATAACTTTTACGTTCGTCTTCGAACTCCTCTTCTCCGGGGTCATCGAACTCTGCTTTAGGATCTGCAGATTTTACGAAGCCCAATTCGTTTTTAAATGTATCGTAGTCCACGTCAAATTGTTGAAGGATTTGAGTACATACGTTTTCTTTATTCTTGAGGATGGAAAGCATGAGATGTTCTGTCTCAACGGTAGGGCTTTTAAGGGCCTTAGCTTCCAACACGGTCACACGGATCACTTTCTCTGCCTGTCTGGTTAGAGGGAGACTATTAATGTTAGCAATGTTCTTGCCGGTTTTATCCTTAATAGCCAGTTCCACTTCTTTGCGCAGTTCATAAAGATCTACGTTCAAAGCTTGTAGAATTTTAACAGCCGTCCCCTCACCTTCACGAATGATGCCCAATAGCAGGTGTTCCGTACCGATGAAATCATTTCCCAGACGTAAAGCTTCCTCCCTGCTGAACGAAATGATCTCCTTTACTTGCGGTGAAAAATTCTGATCCATTGTAGATGATTTTTGATTAAACCCTTACGGGGGCTTGCTTATACAATATTACCAAATAAATTTGGATTTAGTTTTTATCCTTGCACATTTATACTTAAGATTTACTTTTGCTTCAGAAGGCCGTATAGATGTAAATATACTTACGAGAAGGAGGATGTTTTTGTTTGGGTGAGATTTGCTTCCGGCAAGGTAATTACGGACGGGTTCGTTCGGCTGTCCTTTTTTTTAATGATTAAAATAATATAACATCCTGGCTTATGCAATTCAAAATTGATACCAAAGAAAAAATAGTGCTTTTCCGGCTGGAAGAACCCGAACTGAATGCTAATTTGGCAGCCGAGCTGGAGGAAACGATTTCCGGAATGACCGAACTGGAGGAGAAGAATCTGGTGCTGGACCTGCGTTCCCTGCAATCTATTGATGAAAAAGGCCTTAAAGCCATTTTTGCAGTATATAACCATCAGTACGAGCGTGGTCTTTCGGCGGCCGTTGCTCATCTTTCACCAGATTTAGCTGCTGTGCTGGGTGAAAAGTACCCGGAAATGCTGAATGTAGTGCCTACAGAATCTGAAGCCATCGATATGGTGATGATGGAAGACCTGGAAAGGGAGCTGGACCTGGGAGAATGATATCATTACCAATTACTTGTTTATTTTAGAGATATGTTCGCGGTAACAATTTTAGGCAACAATTCGGCTATACCTACACCAGACAGGCATCCTACCTCTCAGGTGATCACTTATAATGATCAGCTGATCCTCGTGGATTGCGGAGAGGGCACACAAATGCAGTTAACCCGTTATAAGATAAAAAGAGCCCGTATCCGGCATATTTTTATCAGTCACCTGCATGGGGATCATTATTTTGGGCTGATAGGGCTTATTAATAGCATGAGTTTGCTGGGAAGGATAGAACCTTTGTCTGTTTTCGGCCCGCCGGAACTGGAAGAGATCCTGCAGATCCAGTTAAATGTTGCCGGGACTATCCTCAACTTCGAACTTAATTTTCATCCCCTGATGCCTACGCAAACGGGTGTTGTGTTAAAGGAAAAAGAAATGGAGGTGAGCTTCTTCCCTACCCGCCACAGGATTCCCTGTTACGGTTTCTCCTTCAGCCTTCAGCGCAGGAAACGCAGGATCATTCCTGAACAGGCACGCATATATGAAATACCGGCGTCCTTTTACACCAAGTTGCAGGAAGGGGCAGATTATGAAAGGAAAGACGGGAAGCTCATCAAGAATGACTGGGTAACCCTCCCTCCTCCTAAAGCCAAACGGTATGTGTATTGTGCGGACTCCATATATGATGAGGACCTGGTACCACATATGCGGGAAGCGGATATGGTGTATCATGAAACTACTTACCTGCATGATCTTACACAGCGGGCTATGGACAGGTTTCATAGTACGACTGTTCAGGCGGCTACACTGGCTAAAATGGCAGGGGCCCATCGTTTGCTCATTGGGCATTTCTCTTCCAAATACACTGAGCTGCAACCTTTTCTGGATGAAACCCAACCTGTTTTCCCCCAAACAGAACTGGCCCTGGAGGGTGTTACCTATCTTATCTAGTCAGGTATTTTTTGTGTAAGTGGTTTTACCAGACTATATTTACACATTAAATTTAAAATTCCTATAACTATGAAAAGAGCAGCACTGCTTTTGATGCTTCCCCTATGCCTGGGACTGAACGCCGTGGCACAATCTGATAGTACGGCCATGGGCACAGATTCTACGGAGGCCCCCACCCGCAAACACCGGCTTCGCAATTTGCCTTACAACAAGAATATCATTAAAACGAACCTGGCTTCTATTGCATTGAATAACTACGGCCTTACTTATGAAAGGATGATCAGCCGTAAGATCTCTGCTTCCCTGGGTTATCGTTTCATGCCTAAAACCTACCTGGCTAAAACTTCCCTTACGGAAAAGGTGATGGATTATTTTGAGGATGGTGACGGAGAGATCACACAACAGCTGGATAAATTGCAAATGAGTGGTAATGCCATCACTGCGGAGATCCGCTTCTATACCGGCAAACGGCCTGGCGCCAAAGGTTTTTATGCCGGCGTGTATGGCAGGTATGCTTCCTTCAAATATGATTACCCTTATGATTTTGAATTGCCTACTGAAACAAGGTTAGTACCCCTAACTGGTAAAAGCAGTGGCATTGGCGGCGGGATCATCCTGGGTGGCCAGTTCAATGTGCACAAGAATGTGGTGATCGATCTTTTCATTATTGGCGGCCATTATGGCAACCTTAGCGGTAAAGTGGAAGGGCTTACAGACCTGAGTGATTTTGATGAGCAACAGCGGAATGATCTGAAAGATGACCTCGAATCATTGATTGAAATAGGTAATAAGAAGAATATCACGGCGGAAGTAAGGGATGATGGTATCCGGGCGGATGTCAAAATGCCTTTTGTGGGTGTGAGGGGACTTGGGTTGACTGTGGGGGTATCTTTCTAGGAGGATGGCTATAGGATCATCGAAGGATCTCCCTATCTTGAGCCTATGTCAAGCCTATGTGAAGCTTAATTAAAAGGACCGTTCTCATGAGAGAACGGTCCTTTTTTAATACGATCAATACTTATTTAGTAACCCTTCAGGAAGGTGTTTATTTTGGTTTGCAGTTCATCGCTTACCGGAATGATGGGCAGGCGGAAAGTGTTTTCGATGATCTTGTCGAAAGCCAGGAATGCTTTGATACCGGCGGGATTGTTTTCCATGAACATCAGGTCGAAACCATCCAGCATTTTGTAATGGAGGCGGCGGCCTTCTGCGATGTTACCATCCAGGGTTGCTTTCACCATGGCGGAAAAATCTTTTGCGAAGTAGTTGGCGGCTACTGAAATAACGCCGTCCATTCCGCAGGCAAGTTGTGGAAATGCCACCCCATCGTCTCCGCTGATCACCAGGAAGTCTTTGGGTTTGTCCTTTATGATCTGCATGCATTGGAGCATATCGCCGGAGGCTTCTTTCATGGCTACGATGTTTTCTACCTCATGGGCCAGGCGCAGGGTTGTTTCTGCGGTCATGTTACGGCCGGTGCGGGCAGGGACATTGTATAATATGATAGGCTTAGGTGAAGCTGCTGCGATGGCTTTATAGTGCTGAAAGATGCCTTCCTGTGTAGGTTTGCTGTAAAAAGGGGATACGCTTAAAATAGCGGCAGCCTCATCCAGCGGACATTTTTCCAGCCGGCTTACAACATCTGCGGTGCTATAATCACCGATACCTACTACAACGGGCACCCGTTTATTTACCTTCTCGAACGTAAACTTTATCAGGTCCAGTTTTTCATCGGAAGACAAGGTGGGTGTTTCTCCGGTGGTACCTAAGGTAACCACGTAATCCACTCCTCCTCCGATCACATAATTGATCAGCCTTTCCAGGCCTGTCCAATCAATTGCTCCTTTTGTAGTAAAGGGCGTAACCAGTGCAACACCGGTACCCCTTAATTGTTGCTGTAACATATCTAATGGTGTCAATAGCCTTTAACTGCCCTTAAAAAGATGCAAATATGAAAATTTGGATCGGTTCCCGCAATTTTTATTTAGCGTTCTTCGTAAAAGCCCATATTTGAGAATTTGTCTATCCGTTGCTCAATGCGGGTATCGGGATTGACCCCCTTTAATTCGGCGAGGGTAGACTTTAATTTTGTTTTCAGGATGGCTGCCATTTCTTCATGATTGGAATGTGCGCCGCCTACTGGTTCTGGGATCACACCATCCACGAGACCGAACTGGCTCATATAGGTGGAAGTGAGTTTCAGTTCTTCTGCTGCTTTTTCCTTGAAATTCCAGCTGCGCCAGAGGATGGTGGAACAGTTTTCCGGGGAGATCACGGTGTACCAGCTGTTTTCCAGCATGAAGATACGGTCTCCGATACCTATTCCCAATGCACCGCCAGAGGCCCCTTCTCCTATGATCACGCAGATCACTGGTACCTTTAATTTCACCATTTCAAAGAGGTTACGGGCGATGGCTTCCCCCTGGCCCCTTTCCTCTGCTTCCAGACCGGGATAGGCTCCTGGTGTGTCTATGAGGGTAACGATGGGCTTGTTGAACCTTTCTGCGAGTTTCATGAGGCGGAGTGCTTTCCGATATCCTTCAGGATTAGCCATTCCGAAGTTACGGATCTGGCGCATCTTGGTATTGATACCTTTCTGCTGGCCGATGAACATGACTGTTTCTCCGTCCAGATCGGCAAAACCGCCTACCATGGCTTTATCATCTTTTACGTTCCTGTCACCATGCATTTCCACGAAGTTGGTGGTCATGCGTTCGATGTATTCGAGGGTGTAGGGCCTGTCCGGATGGCGGCTTAGTTGTACCTTTTGCCAGCTGGTCAGGTTGTTATAGATGCTTGTTTTAGTGTCGTTTATTTTTTGTTCGTACTCGCTTACGGTTGCCGATACATCCACACCGGATTTCACGCCGTTCTCTTTCAGTTTTTCCAGTTGTTCGTACAGATCCGCAATCGGTTTTTCAAAATCCAGAAATTGCATTATACAGATTTAAAAAGGTTAAAGTACGTCATAAAGATAGTAAACCCTGCACAAGTGCCCCAAATGGCGTTTCTGATACAGGGATAATGCTTTAATAAAATAAACCCGGCTCTGCCCGGGTTTGCAATGCTCGAGCCTTTTTTAGGAACTCAGGGCGGCAAAAGTAGTACAATTAAGGTTATATAACAATATTTTTGGTTTTTTGGGGAGGGCTGGGGGTTTGCCGCGCTGCAAAGGGCGGAGGTTTTCTTCTTTTTCTGGGGGAAGGAGTTTTTGTTGGAGGGGGCCTTTTTCTTTTGGGGAAGGAGTCTTTTGGGGATGATGTTTTGGCTGGGAGTTTGCCGCGCAGCAAAGGGCGGAGTTTTTTATCTTTTAAGAAGGCGTTTTTGTTGGAGGGAGGACCTTTTTCTTTTGAGGAAGGAGTCTTTCGAGATGATGCTTTGGCTGGAGGTTTGCCGCGCAGCAAAGGGCGGAGGTTTTCTATTTTTTAAGAAGGCGTTTTTGTTGGAGGGGGCCTTTTTCTTTTGGGGAAGGAGTCTTTTGGGGACGATGTTTTGGCTGGGAGTTTGCCGCGCAGCAAAGGACGGAGTTTTTTATCTTTTAAGAAGGCGTTTTTGTTGGAGGGAGGACCTTTTTCTTTTGAGGAAGGAGTCTTTCGAGATGATGCTTTGGCTGGAGGTTTGCCGCGCTGCAAAGGGCGGAGGTTTTTTCTTTTTTAAGAAGGAGTTTTTGTTGGAGGGGGCCTTTTTCTTTTGGGGAAGGCGTTTTTTTGATGATGCTTATTTTTTTGCTGGGAGTTTGCCGCGCAGCAAAGGGCGGATTTTCTTTATTTTTTAAGAAGGTGTTCTTATTGGAGGGGGACCTTTTTCTTTTGGGGAAGGCGTTTTCTTCATTTTGGGAAGAAAGTTTTCTTTCCGGAAAGAAGGTTTTCTGAAGATGAAGATGGGTGTTGAGTGGGCGAAATTCTTCCTCCTAAAACAATTTCCCTCCTAAAACAAAAAAGCCCCCCTTAGCGGAGGGCCTTTGTTGGCATAGGTATGAAAGGGATAAGGGAATAAGCATGGTTTTCATTTAAAAAATATATCAGGGAGTGACTGTTACCTGCAATTCTTTTACGTTGGTTCTGCTATCGTATACTGTTGTGTTGGCGGCTTCGAAAGTGGCTTTGTAGACACCGGCTCCTTTGTAGATGTAAAAAGAAGAGGTGATACTGTTGGATGATATGTTTTTTAGAGATACGCCTACATCAGGGATGGCCCTGTTGAGGATCAGTCCTTTTGTGATCACCCAGCTTTCTGCTTCTTCGCTATTGGCAGCCCCACCTGTTACTTTCAGTGTGGTGGCAGATACTACCCATTTCACGGCTGGATTTTTCATCAGTACTACTCCCCATGCAGCTCCTGCAAGATCTGCAGCTACCGGCATTTTGGTTTTACCATCTTCCAGCAGATTCGTTACTGTGAAAGTTGGAATGGTCCATGTCCTTTGTGCAGAGGCGCTTTTTATACCGGTGTATTTGAATGCGATGTAAACAGGTTTGCCATCGTTTAAAAACTCAGATAGATCTACGACCCCTGAGGCTGTGTTGTTCACACCGGTGGAAAGTGTTGCCTTGCTGGTAATATTAGTCCAGTGTGTATTTGGACTGTATATGGTGGCAGAATCATACACGCCGGGGAAATCTGTAGAGATCATCAGCGCCAGGCTGTTGGTCTGCGTTCCGGTTTGCATGTAGGAGGTAAACTGCAGCTGTGGTGTTCCCTTTGCACTTGCTCTTTTTCGGAACTCGTATTGATGGGAACTGTCTCCTGCATAAAAAGTGATGTTATACGGATTCCCGGTAAAAGAAAAGAAAGTGGTATCTCCTAAAGCGTAGGTATCACTTTTGGGCGTAACGGAAAAATCGGGCGCAGGTACATCCGTTGTGTTGCAACTAACTGCCACAAGACTTACTGCGAGTATATACAATAGTTTCTTCATAAAATCTTTTTAATGTAAAACGATTACCATCCGGGATTTTGCACCATTAGTTTATTCAATGACATTTCATTGGATGGAATGGGATATAATAAATGTCTTTCCGAAACACGATCAGCTGCGGTGGCTGCATACTGATAAGTAGCCGTTGCGCGTGCTTTAATTTCCAGGGCCTGATCTTTCATAGCAGTGAGGTATAAACCCCAACGAATAAGGTCCTGCTTGCGTACTCCTTCAAAACAAAGTTCCATGGCTCTTTCATCCTGTACCGCTTTGCGGAAGGATGTCTGATCCAGCCCGGTGAGATCTGCTGTAACATCAGGTGTGTTGGCGGGTTTACCATATCCCCTTCTTCTTACCATATTAATATATTGGTAAGCGTTAGCCGGGCCACTCACTTCATTCTCTGCTTCTGCGAGCATCAACAATACATCTGCATAACGCAGGATGGGGAAGTTGGTAGGCGTGTAGTTTTTATTCAGGGGACGTAACAGTTCGTACTCTCTACGCCATTTTGCACAATTCCTTGCATAAATGTTGGTGGCAGCCAGCATTGTTTTAACACCTGTAGCATTCAGTGTATAGTTTCCAATTGCCCAATCCCTTCTGAGATCGCCGGCTTTATAGAGGGAAAATAGTTTGTAGGTGGTGCTGTTAAATCCGTAAGCATATCCTACTACCTGGTCATTGGAAGAAGAACATTTTACACCATTCTCGTTTCCGATGCGGCCTCCGATCCTGTTGGCATCACTATTGTTGCCCCAGGTACCGGTTTCCCAGATACATTCTTTCCATTCATCGATATCCTGGCATTCGTTGATGTAGATCTGGGAATAACTGGGATTCAATTCATGCACATTTGATTGCACCACTTTCAATGCATAATCGCGTGCATCTGCATATTTCGTTACTTCTTTCAACGGTTCGCCAGCCCATTGCAGGTACACCCTGGCTAAAATGCCCTGTACGGTTGATTTTGAGATACGTTCTGTATTCCCAATAGCGGTTACGGTGTTTACCAATGTTTCCGCTTCTTTCATTTCTTTCTCAATGAAAGTGTACACTTCTTTCATGGGTGTACGTGCGAGATCTACATTGTTCACGGAAGAGGAAGCTGTTATTTTTAAGGGAACATCTCCCCAATATTGTACCAGGGTGAAATAGTAAAATGCCCGCAGAAATTTTACTTCTCCCTTTACAATTCCCTTTTTGGCATCGTCCATTTTTGCTTTATCAAGGTTGGCCAGCACTACGTTGGCTCTTTCAATACCGCTATACAGGTACGTCCACATTTCTGTTACGGTAACATCAGATGCATCATAAGTGAACCACCATGGGCCGATGGGCTGGTTGGTAACGGAATAAAAGGATTCATCTGTACTGGCATTGTGCCGGATAGGGATCCTTCCACCCCACATGAATTCCATGCCTGCAATGCTGTAAACACCTGTAACTGCTGCATTTACTTCTGCTTCGTTATTATAATAGTTAGAAGGAGATACAGACGAGATGGGTTTTTTATCGAGAAATTTACTACACCCGGACACTATTACGAGTAGTACAAGGCTTGTAAGGGAAAGTATCTTTTTCATGATTTTATAAATTAATGTTAAGACCGAAAGTGATCGTCCGGGCACGTGGATAAGAAGAATAATCGAATCCGGGTGTGAGGGCTGAATAACCAATACCTACTTCAGGATCTGAACCGGAATATTTTGTCCAGGTGATGAGGTTTTGTGCTGAGGCATATAACCGCAGGCTCTTGATCTTTGCTCTTTTTAAAAGTTCTGCCGGCAAATTATATCCCAGGTTGACTGTTTTCAGGCGCAGGAAAGATCCGTCTTCCAGTGTGCGCGTGGAATAAACATATCCGAACTGGCCACCTGCACGCGGCATGGTAGTTTCTGTATTTTCCGGCGTCCACCTGCTTTCAAAACTTTTATACTGGTTGAGGTAGGATTTATTGCCGGTTTCAAAATTGATCCGGTTACCGTTCATGATCTGGTTACCGTAAGACCATTGGAAGAAAACGTTGAGATCAAAACGCTTATACCTGAAATTATTGGTAAAACCGCCGATGTGTTTGGGCAGGCCTCTTCCGATAATGGTACGATCGTCCACATTTACTACACCATCTCCGTTAAGGTCCCTGTATTTGATGTCTCCGGGTTTAATAGCCGGGCGGGTATTACCATTGGTAGGCCTGTCATCTTTTAGCAGATAAGTACCGTTGGGAAGTTTGTTGAAGTCGTCATACTGATATACACCATCCCATATAAAGCCATAGAATTGCCCCATGGGCTGGCCGATCTTAGCTAAGTATAAAGGAACTGTGGCATACCAGGAGTCCCAGCTCATGAAAGAAGAAAGTGATTCCTGGTTTTGCGTCAGCGCGAGGATCTTGCTTTTATTGAAGGAGATATTGAAACCACTGCTCCAGCTGAAACCATTTTGGTTTTTAATATTTACTGTGTTCAGTGAGATCTCCAATCCTTCGTTACTTGTTTTGCCTACGTTCTTGAATGCAGTTCCATAACCGGTGGTGGGAGGAAGTTTTGCATTCAGCAGGAGATCTGAAGTTGTTTTCTTATAATAATCTACGGAGAGGGATATACGGGATTTGAAAAAATCCACATCCAGCCCTACATCTGTTTGTGCAGTGTTCTCCCATTTCAGGTCCTGACTGGCCAGTGAAGTAGGGATAGCACTTTGCTGCAATTCATTGTTAAATGAATAGTAGGAATTACGTGTGGCGAAATCGAGCAAAGCATAAGTAGCATATTCACTCACCCGGTTGTTTCCGGTGATCCCCCAGCTGGTGCGTAATTTTGCATCATTGATAAAACGAACGTCTTTCATAAACTTTTCGTTTTTGATCTTCCATGCAAAAGCGGCAGAAGGGAAATAACTCCATTGATTGGTAGACCTGAATTTGGAAGAACCATCAGAGCGGAAAGAGGCGGTAAATAAATAACGGTCTTTAAAAGTATAGTTCACCCTTGCCAGCATGGAGGCCATTGACCATTCAGATTCCCGGGAAGTTACGGGTTGTGGCACACCCTGGCTGAGCCCGCTCAGGCCAAGGCTTTCATTTGGCAATTGGTTGGCGGACATTCCGTACAGGCTGCTCTTATTACCTTGCATCGTAAAACCAGCTACTACGTTCAGGATATTATCCCTGTTTATTTTCTTATCATACACCAGCGTATTTTCATTGAGCCAGGTGGAAGATTCAACATAGGTGATAGATCCATTCACTTTATATACGGTGTTGGGGTTACCGCTTCTTGTTAATGAATTATTGAAAGCATCACTGCGTTGTGTGTTCTTATTGATGCCTCCTGATACGCGCAACATCAGATCCGGCAGGATTCTGTATTCTCCGAAACCGTTTGCGATCAGGTTGTTTACATTCCGTAAACGATATTCATTCTCCGCGCTGAGGAAAGGATTGATCCGATAGTCCGTACCAGAATTCACCATATCATCTATCAGTTCATCTTCAAAATCTTCATTGATAGGTTTGGAAGAATTAATAGGGCCGGCAGGTCTGTAACCCCATGCACTGTACAGGAGATTATTCATGGAGGAACCGCTGAGTGCAGACGGAGATGTTCCTGTGGTTTTTGTAGTGGTATAGCTAATGTTACCCCCTACTTTAAATTTATCATTCACCTGCTGATCAAGGCTCACCTTACCCTGGTAACGTTTAAATCCAGAGTTGATAATAGTTCCCTGCTGATCCTGGATCTGGCCGGATACGGCATACTTTGTTTTTTCCGTACCGCCGGACATAGAAACAGAATGATTCTGCATAGGCGCTACACGGTAGAGCTTTTTCTGCCAGTTGATGCTTTCCACTTTTTTGTAATCGTCTACCGTTGCGCCATTGGCCAGGTAAGTGAGGTCCAGATCACCTGCTCCTATCTCCTGCTGCAATTTCACAAATTCGTAAGCATTCATGACAGGGATATCCTGGATGTTCTGCTGCATTCCATACCAGGTATTGTAACGAATAACGGGGGCACCGAGTTTACCTCTTTTGGTAGTAATGATCACTACACCGTTTGCTCCCCTGGCACCATAGATGGCAGTGGCGGATGCATCTTTCAATACATCGATGGTTTCAATATCATCCGGATTCAGGATATTATTATCTGGTGTTTCGATGGGGAATCCATCTATTACATACAGGGGATTGTTGTCCTGTGTGAGTGAGTTGTTACCACGGATAACGATCCTGGCATTTGTTCCGGGCTGCCCTTCTGCGGAAAAAACCTGCACACCGGCAACACGACCAGCCAATGCTTCATCAAAAGAAGAAACGGGGGCTTTGTTCATGTCTTCCATGCTTACACTTCCAATAGATCCGGTGAGATCTTTCCTCTTTTTTGTACCGTAACCTATTACCACGGTTTCGCTGAGTTCGCTGGCTAAAGTGGAGAGGGATACTTCTATACTTCCTTGTCCGTTCACGGCTTCCTCATAACGGGTGTATCCTATGATCGTAAATACCAGTGAGCCTTTGGGCGGTACATTAGCGAGTTCGAATTCTCCTTTTTCATTGGTGGAAGTACCAATGCCGGCACCTTTTACGCCAACAGAAACACCGGGCACTGGTTCTCTTGTAGAAGCATCTGTTACTCTGCCTTTTACGCGAATGGGCTTACTATCTGCCACCACAGGCGGTTTAACCTTTGCTTTTTCGATCAGCACTTTACCCGATACTACCTGAAAATCCAGTTGCAGTGGTGTGAGGATCTTTTTAATAACAGCATCCACACGTTCATTGGCAGCGGATAAATTTACGGGCGCCTGAAAAGCGGCGTCGTTAGACGTGTATACAAATGGCACGCCGGATTCTTTGGTGATTGTTTTTAACGCGTCCTTTAAAGGCGTGTTCTTAAAATTGACGGTGATCTTCTTTGACAGATCCGTCTGGCCCTTACTTTCCAGGGAAGTAGCCATGATCATAACGATGGCAGTGAAAGCCAGGAATAGTTTTTTCCACATAACTTTGATTGATTATAATGTGTCCGTACATGAGATAATTTCCGTGGTTGGGCAATATATTTCCACAACCATTTCATAGACTTAAAGAGACTCTTTGAACATAGCTTCGTATTAATAGTGAATAAATCTGTCCCGGGACGGTTACTTACATCCCTTTCCTGAGAGATGGATCATTGTTCCTTCTCTTTTAATTTTCGTTTTGGTTAAAGTGGTAATGATCTTCAGGATCTCTTCCAGTGGCTCTGTATCGAATTCACCGTTGAAACGGCAATCGGACAGGTTCTTGCCTACCAGAACGATCTGAACGTTATACTTGTAGGATAATCTTTCCGCCACTTCTGCTAATGGCGTTTCTTCGAAGATGAGTTTGCCTTCACTCCATGCGATGGCATTTTCCGGTTTATCTACAATGGATGTAATTAATGTGGCTTTGTCCGGATTAAAAGTGGCTCTTTGATTAGGGAGCACGGTCACGCTTTTTTGAGAAAGCGTATCCATCACTGCCACTTTTCCGGTTAATACGGTTACGGACAATTGCGGCGAATTTCTGTAAGCCGTAATATTAAAAGAGGTACCCAATACGGTGGTATTGAGGCCTCCTGCATGAATGATAAAAGGTTTGCCGGCGTCCGTGGCTACTTCAAAGAAACCTTCCCCTTCCAGCGTAATTTCTCTTGTATCTCCTATAAAGCGTTCCGGATAAGTTAAGATACTACCAGCATTAAGGGTAATGACAGTGTTATCTGGCAGGGTGAGTTTTTTGGTGGTATGAAAAGGTACTTTCACAGCCACCAGGTTCACTTTTTCAGGTCCCTGTACAAAATACCAGGCGCCTCCGGCGGTTACCAGTAAACCAGCTACCAGTGCGGCGATACGGATAAATCCTTTCCAGGGAGAGCGGGTATGGCTCATAATACCGGCTATCATTTCGGCCTTTTCTTCCTCCGGCATTATAACGGAAGGCTGCTCCCAGCCTTGTTCCATCAAGTTTTCCAGCCAGTTTTCCGGCTGGTCCTGCAACCATAATTCCACCTGCTGATTTTCGGCTGGTGTTGTTTCTCCCTTTAAAAACCTTTCCAGTAATTCTCGGTTCATATGCATAGAACACGTTTTTTAATTAAAATGCCTATACATACTTTACAATTCTTAACTTTTGCTTAACTTTCGAACTGTAGCTTTGCAGAAATGACGTCGATTCGTAATATATCGCAACAACGATTTAAGCGCATTGTGGAGGAAACTTTTGATCGTTTATATGCGTCCCTGTATCTGCTGTGTAATAACAAACAGCTGAGTGAGGATATCATGCAGGAAACTTATATCCGGTTGTGGAAGAATATTGACCAGGTGCAGGATGATCACACCATTATTAATTTACTGAAGCGCTATGCGCGAAATATATTCCTGGACGAGGTGAGAAGTGCAGCGAGGAAAAATGCGTCCCTTTCCAAACATCAGCCGGAAGAAACGGTAGATTCTCCGGAAGATTGTTTTAAGAACAGGGAGTTGAACATGGCTATCCAGAGCGCCATTAAAAAACTGCCGCGTCAGCAGCAGATCATTTTTCGTTTACATAAAGAACACGCGATGAGTTACAAACAGATCTCGGCGCGGATGAATATAGGTACGGGGACTATTGAGGTTCATATGAACCGTGCGTTAAAAACATTAAAACAACATCTCTCCCATTTACAGGGAATTGATTAAAAAGAAAAAGAGGCGTTATGCCTCTTTTTCTTTTTATGCTTAATCTTTTATACCAAGGTATGCTTTGACTGCAAGATAATTGTTCCAATCAACAGCAGGTGCCTGCCTGGCTGCCTGGCCACCAGGGATGAGCACGTAGCGGTATTGCCGAACTTTTGCTCCTTGCTGGTTTACAGTAGTACTCATGAAATGGGTGGAATAAAGGTCAATTTGTCCTACTGAGAAAGTAGTGGTAATACTGAGTCCTCCACCGAGGTAAATATCAAACATGGGCAGTGGATCCACTAACTGGGCTGCTGCTGTTCCCCAATTTAAATAAACTTTTATTTCCCCATTATTCAATATATCACTTGTAAGTTTAGGTGCAAGAATAGTGGCATAAAAACCGATCGTATCTGCTCCATCTTTTTCCACTGTGAACGGTACGTCCAGCCATGCGGAATAGATAACATTGGCTGTTCCGGGATTTCCAGCTGCTCCACCAGGGCCGGCGGGACCAGCAGGGCCAGCAGGACCGGCAGGACCAGCGGGGCCGGCAGGGCCAGCGGATCCATCTTTGGAACAGGAAACAAAAAATACTGCCACAGCCATCAGCGAGACGTATAAGATTCTGGACGTAATGCTCTTCATAAAAAAAAGTTGAATTGGTTATAAAATAGGTAAAGACGTTCCTAATGTTTTAACGAAACCAGCTGATCCACGCTTTTGCATCTAACGCACTCACCATATCATACGTGGTAGCACTTGTTTGTATCAGATAATATCCCTGCGGACTGAGGAATTGTATAGCCGTATTTATATAGGCATCTTCCGAATCCGGCGGGATATCTCCCAGATCTCCGAGGTAACGGAAACCAATTCTTCCATCCGTGCTGAATACAGGTGCCCTGAAAGCTGTACCAAAAAAGATAGTGGGTGCTCCTCCGTCCGGCAATACATATCCGGCCAGATCATATCTCACTCCGCCGGAAGTACCAAACTCTGCAAAGAAACCGAGGTATAGAAAACCGGGGATCTCTGTGATCTTAAATGCATCATCTACGCCATTCACATGGAACCCTTGCAGGGAAACCCATCGTCTTTGCACAGTTCCAACTGTTTGCCACCAGCGGGTTGGGCTGTTGAGGTCTCTGATAATTGGTGCAATTGCTCCTGCTATTGTAGCGGCGGCACCACCATTGATATTCAAATTAAATACAGTAGCAGTGGGATTCCAGCTTATATTGGTGAGTGCGCTGATCGTTGTAGCGCCATTTACCAACGGCGATACAAGTTGCACACCCTGGCTGGTAAAATAATAACCTGTTGTAAACTGACGTCCTACTCCACCTCCATCTACCCATATAAAGGTGACTGTTCTTGTTAAAGGGTTTACTCTTATTTCGTAAGAGGTGGCGCCGATCACTAATCTTTTGAAATAGTTGAGGATGCGTGAGCTGCTATATTCAAACAGCAGCGAATTTTTCCATTGCCCGCTTTGCCATGACTGCAGATCCTGCTGCGTAGCTTTTTTTATCACCATTTTACTACCCTTGAAACGGCCGGTGAGTTTGATGCTGTCTGTGGTCAATGTATCCAGTGAGAATTCGAAATCAGAAGACAACCCTTCTCCATATTCTCCTCCATTTACTGAGCCATCAGGATCAGCCAATTGATGCAGATAAGAATAAGTATCAAAAATGAGTGCTGGCTGCTGCAGTGCTTTCAGCCGGAAGCTGCTTTCTTTGCGGGTCAGGGCAGTGATCGTATCCACATCTCCAAACATCAACACGCGGTTGTCATTATTGAAACTGAAATGGAAATGATAAATGCCACCGGCGGCAGTTCTCAGTTCGGCATTCCAGCCGTTTGGCGAACCTGCCAGGGCAGTCTGGTACTCTCCCAATACTCTGTTGATCCGGGCATCGGGTGATTCACTGAATATAGGATCATCATCTTTCTTACAGGAAGAAAATCCGATCAGGCCTATCATGAAATATAATAAAGTTCTTTTCATCTTTTAGATTTTAACAGGTTACCTGATCAGTGATTCAATAGAGGCTCTTGTGCGCGCCTGCAGGTCGTAAAAATTAATTTTCCATACAGTGGCGAAGTAGTTGACGACGATGGCTTCTTTCTGCCGCAGCCTGCTTCTTGCCTGATCTGGTGTAATACCACTGGCACCAGGTTCTGTAATATTATTGAGCAGATGATCAAATCCCTGTTTACCTTCTATCAGCATCATGGCGATCATTTCCACGAAATCTTCATCGGGTGCTGAAATAGCATAAGCGGTGATAAAACCATCACTCAGTGCTTCTCCGTCAGATATATTATTCCAGTTGGCAGTGTATTGCCCTACGGAGATCCGTTTGAATTCCGGCGGGTACAATACATTCTGGTGCAGGATATGACCGAATTCATGTTCAATGGTATGGAACATCATTTTCAGATTAAAGGAATCAGATACCACATATCCCGGCATTCCTTTACTCCTGAAATCATTCATTACGTATAACATAATACGACGACCACCTTCTGCGGTACCCAGTGTAATGGTACCATCCAGGTTATAACTGGCGCTACCTACGAGTACAAAAAATTTGGGGCAATAACGCGGCATGAAAAGAGGGCCGGCTACTGCTTCATAATTTTTGATCCACACGTCTTTGATGGCGCTTAACACGGGTACGATCTTTTCCTCTTTTGGCGGAACGAGTGTTTTGTTAAACTCCAGTTCCCCCTGATCCCATTTATATTTTACGGATACATTCAACGGCGTTACCAGGTTATCCTGGATCCATACGTCAATAGGACCTTTCGTCCAGGTATCCCCACCGAGGCCGGGGATATTATCTACATCGCCCAATGCATCTTCCTTATTGCAGGAAATCAACGCAGCGAATAAAAGGATCAATAATATTTTAAGATGCTTCATGTTCTGATTCGTTTAATGATCAACGTGGGTTAGGTGTTAAACCTGACACTGAAACTGATTGCGGCAACTGGAACAATCTTCTTGGATCGTTCGCAGTGAGCGTTACGGCCTGGCCGGTGAAAGTGGTATGCGTAACCGGGATCCTGTACCGCAGGATATCAAACCAGCGCATTCCTTCCTGCACATATTCTGCCCGTTTGAAATCAAGGATGGTCCTTATTACCGCTGTCTGCAGATTACCACCGCCATAAAAGTTCAGGACCTTGGCATTGGTGATGATATGAGCTGCTGCGTTATAATTATTAATACGTGTAGCTGCATAAATATTCAGATCGGCGATGGCAGCACCCGTATTATTTTGTTGGGCATATGCTTCTGCCCTGTTGAACAATACCTCTTCCGTAGTAAATAAAGGCACCATTACATAAGCGTTGCCTATGCTGGCATTCACGGAATTGCGTACAAAGAATTCATTGATCTTTGGGAGCAGGAAATTATCTGAGCCAACCGTATATGTCTGGTAATTAAAGCCCCATTCTCCTCCTGTAACATTGTTTCCCAGGATCTCTCTTTGTTTGGGAGAATTGAGTGCATACCTGTAAGAGTAATAATAACGGCCCCAGATAGAAGGTGTTTCTACCAACAGCAGGTTAGCCGGTTCGGTAGCTTTAGCATATACGGCATACAGTTCCAGGTAGGTCATTGTTTTATAAGTGGTATTCCACGGCCGCAACACATTGGTGGGATCACTATTATTGAATACGATGCTGGCAAATGCCACTGTTTTTGCCCAATCCCGTTTGAAGAGGTAAAAGCGGGAAGCAAAAGCATTGGCTGCTTTTTTCGTAAAGTGATAACCGGGGATGGTATATTTTGTATCATCTAACAGCGGTATACCTGTGGTGAGGTCTCTTTCTATCATCTCATATACGCTTGCCACTGTTCCACGATCATATTGTTTGATCACTGTTTTCTCCGGCTCTGTTACATATGGAATGCCAGGGCTGGTAGCGGCGGTAGCGGGATCGTATGTTTCTGCAAAGAAAGTAACGAGCATAAAATGTGCGTACGCCCTGCATAATAAAGCTTCTCCTTTCTGCGCCTGGTAGTCCTGGGGATTCGGTGCTTTTTCACAAGTTTCCAAAGCAAGGTTTGCTACGGCGATGGCCTTGTAACAAGCATTCCAGTAAAACTCCGGAGAGTCCTCCTGATCATCTCGTACATCCATGAACTGGAATGGATCTCCGTTTACATTTTCCAGGGTACCTGCTCCTTTATCTGCCACATTATCCGAAGAGGATTCTGTGAACGACATGTAATTGGCCTGTGGATAGGCAGTGCCCAATAACTGGGATACCTGTTGCGGTGATTGCAATTCTGCCCGGTTATCCGGTGGTTTCTCGAGGAATTTTTTACAACCATTGGCTGTAAAAGCGAGCAGTACGAATGTATATATAGATAGTCTCTTCATGTTGATGCAATTAAATACCCACTTTCAGCGAGAGTGTAAATTGTTTTTGGATCGGTAATGCCACACCTCCGGAGTTAAAGAATTCCGGGTCCTGCCCTTTCAGTTTACTATCCGCATAGATCAGCCAGGGGTTGGTAGCTGCAGCAGTTACGCTGAGGCTGTTCATCTTTAGTTTATTCAGCACCGCGGGTGTTAAATTATAACTGAGCGATACTGTTTTCAACCTGATGAAATCTCCTTTGGCCACTCTTTCTGTTGAATAGTTGTAGTTGTTATAAGGATACGCTCCATCCAGCCTGGATTGTTCAAAGGCACCATAGATGGAAGGCACTTTGGTATAACGTTCATCTCCCGGCATCACCCAACGATCAAAGAATTCTTTGGGCATGGCATCCAGATCTGTGTAGGATGTTCTGAAAGCAGGATAGAGCCTGATCTTGTTGCCTGCCTGGTAAGTAACGAATACATTCAGGGAGAAATTCTTATAGTTGAAGGTGTTGGAGAAACCACCAGTGATAGTGGGATCTACCGGTCCTTCATACTTCAGATAATCGATGTTCTGATCCTGAAGATATACGGCGCCGGATTGTTTACCTTCTTCGTCAATGAAAAGCGGCAAACCGGTGTAAGGGTCCAGTCCTTTGAAATCTATGGAGAACAGGCTTCTTACAGGATAACCTTCCCGGTTACCTCCTTCTGCCTGCACCATATCAAAAATGCGGGGTTTGTTCCTGGCATTGGTGATCTTGTTTTCGTTATAACCAAAGGTTAAGTTCGTTCTCCAGCCCCAGTCCCTCTTTTTGATCACGTTCCCTCCTATCAGTATTTCAGCACCATAGGAATCCATATCGGCATAGTTGGCCGCTTTTTCTGATTCCCCTCCGATACCGGAAGTGCGGATCAAACTGATGAGGTCGAAACTTTTCCGCTGGTATACATCCAAACTCACGTTCACTTTATTCTTAAAGAGCCCTGCATCCAATCCGATGTTAGCGGTGTAGGACTTTTCCCAAGTAAGGTCCAGGTTCTCCAGGTTAGCCAGCTGGATCACCGATTCCACTTCTGTGAGATAAGGACGGGTTGTATTGATATTTCTTAACACGATCGTGGAGTTGGTGGCAGGTCCCATACTGGCGGTCAATCCATAGGATGCGCGCAGTGTGAGATAATCCACCCATGTTACTTCTTTCATGAACGGCTCTCCGTCTAAGTTCCAGGAACCCGCAAGGCTCCATGTCGGCAGCCAGCGTGCGCGGGTTGATTTACCTAAACGGTTGGAACCATCATAACGCACTGTACCGGTGAAATTCAGTTTCTGGTTATAAGAGTATCCTGCGGAACCATAAAATGCTACAAAGCGATCATAGTCCTTGCTCATACCATAATACGGGAAATTGCTCTCGATGGTTTGCTTCAGGATTCGGTAATCCACAAAAGGTGTTCCGCCGTTGCCATATTGGTAACCATAACCGGTGTTGGAAAAGTTCTGCCTGTCTGCTGACTTCACCTGCATACCGGCTAAGAGGTTCAATGCGTGTTTTTCCTGGATGGTTTTAACGTAATTAAAACTATTCCTGAAATCGTAGTTCATCAGCTGATCTTCCGTTCTGTTGTAGAAACCGCCATAAGGCAGTACTACCACAGGTTCTGCTTCGGGATCTTCCGGATCGCGATAAAGGAACCTGTTATTTGTGCGGATGGTGGAATTGCCTGCGGCACGGTAAGCATTGGCCATATTGGCGTTTTCCGTGATCTGGTGTTCCCGGGAAGATTTCACATACCGTACGGCCCCTACAAATTCATAACGCAGGTCTTTGGTGATCTTGTAAGAAAGATCTCCCTGCAAACGAATGTCAGACACATTAATATCCAGGTAATTATTTTCCAGTTCTGTGAGGATATTAAAGGGGGCGAATTCCCGCCGGAAATATTCCCTTTTCCCATTCTGGTCAAACGCCGTGAGGGTGCGGCTGGTATTCAGCGCGTAACTAAAAGGGTTGATATCAAAATCACGATCGTACTGTCCTTCCACCGGATTGCTCTGACGGCCTAAAGAGCCGGGTGCTCTTTGCTGCCGCAGGGAAGCCAGGGTAGAAAAACCAACAGACAAACGATCGGAGAACTTATAGTTGTTACGGAAGTTGAGGGTGTAACGTTTCACATTGTCGGCAATCGTCCATCCGTTATCACCATAATAACTGGTAGAGAAATAGGATTGGGATTTATCTGTACCGAATGAAACACTCAGGGAATGTTCCTGCATGAAGTTATTCCTGAACAGGAGATCGAACCAGTCTGTGTTTGCGCGGGCATATCTTTTCAGGAACTCCGCCCTGCCCTCTGGTGTATTAACCACTGCATACTGGCCGTTGGCATCAGCAATGGTGCCTTCATACATTTTACCGTATACGCCATTATTGGCGCGGTCCAGGATATTGGGATTCAGGAGACCTTTCCTTTCCAGCTCTGCCAGTACGGACATTTGCTGGGAGGAGTTCATGATATTGTAATCCGCATAGGTGGGTTTCAGCTGTGTACTGAAATTACCAGTATAACTAACGAGGGGTTTACCTACCCGTCCTTTTTTAGTGGTAATAACTACCACACCATTCATGGCTCTTGCACCATAAAGGGCAGTAGCGGCAGCATCTTTTAATATGGCGAAGCTTTCAATATCGTTTGCATTCAATCCGGCTACTGCGGAACCCAGCAAAGTGGTGGGGTCTCCGCTGGACAGCTGATCGTTGGTGATATTAATAATGTCTTCCAATACTACATTATCTACTACCCAGAGCGGTTTGTTATCTCCATTAATAGAAGTGGCTCCACGGATACGCAGTTTGGGCGCAGCGCCAAAGGAACCGGATACGTTTTGTACGGATACGCCAGCAGCGCGGCCTTCCAGCATGCGGCTCACATCTATCACCCCATCCATTTTAACATCGTCTGCTTTGAGGGTAACGGCGGATCCGGCAAACTTTCGTTTATCGAGGTCCTGAAAACCGGTTACCACCACTTCAGACAATTGACCTCCGAGATTGGCGAGCCTTACATTGAGTGCTGCCCCCCGAAAGGTGACCACGAGGGGTTTTTTCCCGATATAAGTAAAACGGAGACTGTCCCCTGCCTGGGCAGCCAGGGTAAAATTACCGTTGGCATCCGTTAAAACTCCTTTGCGGTTAACCAGGTTCTCCACGGTGACCCCGGGAAGCGGAATACCCTCCTCTGCATCTAAGACCTTACCCTGCGCCTGCTGCTGTGGCTGGTTCTGGAAAAACGGGACGGCTTTTGAATCAGAAGGTAAAACGGTTAATAGTGGAAAAAGTAAAAGAACTATCGGGGATCTGCGTAGCAATTTCCGGATAGAATAGGAATGTAGCGTTAAAAGCATGGGCGTACATGTTGTTATATGTGTTACGATCTGGTTGATACAATAATAGCGGTTCAAACAATCTATTTCACGGGTGCGCTCCTCACTTGAGTTAATCAAAACAATTTGAAGGGATGTGGTAAGGCACCTTAGCCATACTTAAGTTACAATTAAAATCAATGTTTTTTCAATTTTACATGGCTTTTTTACACGCCGGCTTTTTTGGCGAAATATCAACATTCCGGTTAAAATTATTGATATATCACTAATCCTATTCTTCAAAACACTCATAAATCAATGTTTTTCAATGCATTACAAACAAGGCACAGCAATTGAATAATGTACTTCAAATATCAGGACATGGGTACATCAACAAACAGCCAGTTTGAAATACATACACTGGAATGGTTTTCCAAAAACCAGCCTGCCGCTAAATTATCTGCATACGAAATCCTATGGGTGAAACGGGGCACCGGCATCCTGCAGGTAAACTTACAGGAATCCGAGATCAGGGATCAAACGATCTATTGTTTACGTCCCGGCCAGTTAAGAAAACTGAACACGATGGGAAGGATGGAAGGATATTACCTTTCCCTGTCCGCGGATTTTCTTTACCTGGCGGAAACTACCCTGAGCTTTTCCCTGTTGTCTGACCAAAACCAGCCTTTGCAGATAGCGATAGATGAAGAAACGCAAAACGAGGTAGAGGAGATCCTTATTAAAATGAGAAAGGAATTCGTCAATTACTTTTCCTTCCGGTTAGAGATCCTGCAAGGGTTATTTAAGATCTTCCTGCTTTATACTTCCAGGAAATTCCCTTATACGATCACTTTTACCAAAGATGCAGAACTGCTTCGCCGATTCATGCAGTTATTACATGAGCATTTTATCACAAAGAAAATGGTCACTGATTATGCAGATGCCCTGAACGTAACACCCAGTTACCTTAACCAGGTGGTGAAAAAGATCTCCGGTTATACAGCCAGCTATCATATACAGCAATACCTGGTAACGGAAGCCAAAAAACAGGCTATCTATTCCAACCGCAGCATGAAGGAAATTGCGTATGCACTTGGGTTTAACGACATGGCACATTTCAGTAAGTTCTTTAAGAATAATTCCGGTGTTAACTTCACCAATTTCAAGAAAGGCATTCCCCTTATGATCCAGCATTAACAATACTTTACGGCTATTATTGTTTCATCTAAAAATGTATCTTAGCAGCACAGGTTCCCCTACTTATGATACGATATTTGATAAGATGTTTTTTTCTCCTATGCGTATGTATATTCTTACAGAACGTAGTTAAAGGCCAGTCCCTTCAAAGCAGCTACGATATCGTTAAACAACGGCTGTTAGTGACAGGTACAGGTAACTTTATTCATAGTGTAAGCCAGGGTGAGATCGATACGGACAGCGCAAACTTGCTTGCCTGCCGGATGTATGGCCTGCCCCGTTTGCTTCCTTATGATGAAGGGTTCAGTGATGGCGTTACCTCCCCTACCAGCAAACTGATAGATGCAGGGAAGATAGCGATCGTTACCAATGTGCTTAACTATACAGAAGGGGAAAACAAACTGCGGATCCTGCTGGAGCTGGGTGCTTATTATCTTTTCAAACCAGGCAATGAAAAAAAAGACCTGGACAGCGCTTTACTTTTTATTCAACGGGCACAGGCATTGAGTGTGGAAACGGGATGGCAAAAAGAAAGTCTCAATTTACTGGGGAAATATTATTTCCAGGCAGGTAATATAGCAGAAAGCCAGCGGTGTTTTTTACAGACAGGTGATGTCTTTGCTAACGGGAAATATTTGCCTGTTACTGATCCCAGGAAATTAAGTTACCTCGAAAGTTCACTGGCACTTTTCCGAAAACAGCAAATGAAGGAAAAGGAAATGGAAGTGAGGATGGAAATCGCCAATGCATACCCTGCCCTTGCAGAGAGACAATTACAGGAAATACTCCTGCTGCAGAAAGCTATCGGATTCCGTCATACTTTATATACCACCTATGCACTTTCCGGCTTAGCAGTTAAAAAAGGAGATCATATGACCTCCCTCTCCTATACACGGCAATCAATAGAGAATATGCAGGAAACAGGAGATGTTGGACTCGCCTGTGTTTTTTACATGCAGATGGGAAATGTGTATAGTCACCTGGATAAACCGGCGGAAGCATTAACCTGGTTTAAAAAATCCTATGCCGGCAAGAAAAGTTTAGAAACACAGATCTTCTGGTATAAAGGTTTCATGAGTGCAGCTCATTTGCTGGCTTATTTAAATCGTGGGGAAGAAGCATTGTCCCTCATACAGGAAATGGTGATCCCCTTTCCACCCGCCAGCACTTTCGATAAAATGTATCTCGCATTAATTAAAGGGTATTGTTACGAACAGCAGCAAAACAATGCACTGGCAGAAGAGAACTATAATACTTTTACTTCCATAGCAGACCAGCTCCCCCCACAACATATTAATGGAGGAACACCTGAAGCGTTCTATCGTGTATCTCTCTTTTACTTTAACCAGGGGCAGCGTGCAAAAGCCAGAACTTATCTTCAAAAGGCGCTTGCGTTCACTTCCGGGCAGATCGATAACCTGGCCGGTATTAACCTGTTGCTTTCTAAATTGGACTCGGCCGCCGGGAGGTATGCATCTGCTTTACAGTATCATGTTCAATATGCATTTTATAAAGACTCTATCATTAATGTTTCCCAACGCAAACAAATGGAAGCGTTAACAGAGAAGTATGAAACAGAGAAGAAAAGCCACGATAGTAAATTACTTACACTGCAACAGGCGGAACAAAAACAATCGGGTTTCTTACGTTATATTATGCTGGGTGGATTGCTTTCCCTGCTCATCATCGCAGCATTACTTTATAATCAATACCGGCTGAAACGGGAAGCCGATCATAAAAACACAGACCTCCAATACCTGGCTAAAGAGAAAGAATGGTTATTAAAAGAAGTGCATCACCGGGTGAAAAATAATTTGCAGACGCTGGTAAGCCTGCTGGAATCACAATCTGTATCTGCTGTGCAGAATAGTCAGAACAGGGCATATGCGATGTCCCTCATCCATCAGAAATTATATCTCCGGGAAAACATGACTTCTATTGACGTACGTTCTTACCTACCCGAACTGGTCCATCATCTTCGGGATCGTTTTAATGTAAGCCGGCGGATCCATATTCACCTGGAGATACCACATCTGGAACTGGATGTATCACAAGCAGTGCCCATCACCCTGGTGATCAGTGAAGCCATCACCAATTCCATTAAACATGCTTTTCCGGGGAAAGAATTAGGGCAGGAAATTACTATTAGCATGGAACAGTCCCCTGATAATGAGATAACACTCATCATTGCTGATAATGGCATCGGGCTGCCTGCGGATTTTGAGGAGGAACACAACAGCGGGTTAGGACTGAAATTTATGCAGGGCCTCACGGAAGATATAAATGGTACCTTCATTATGGAATCAGAAATCGGTACAGTGATCAGGATCCATTTTATGGCGAATATGGCGTTGTATAAAACGACTGCGACTTTGAACCTTCAGGTTGTATGAATATAAGTATCACACATATCGACACTGCCTGCATCCTTCTTGAAATTGGAGGATACAGGATCTTAACAGACCCTACCCTGGATGCAGCAGAACATCTTTACCATCATGGGTTTGGCGCCATATCCCGCAAACTGGACAACCCTGCTTTGCCCCTGAGGGACCTCACCAATATTGACCTGATCCTGCTCAGCCATCATCAGCACAAAGATAATTTTGATACCAATGGAAAGGCCTTCACTGCAAAAGTGCCCCATGTACTTTCTACTATAAATGCGAGTAAGGCCATCAATGGAATTACAGGATTGAAGGAGTGGCAAACACAATCTATCCCTACCACTAAATTGCCCAACTTAAGGATCACAGCCACCCCTGCGCAACATCGTCCAAGTTGGATACCGGAATTTGTTTCAGGTAAAGTGATCGGTTTTGTCATTGAATTTGACGGGCAGGAGAATGGTGTTATTTATATCTCAGGCGATACGGTTTATTTTAAAGGAATAGATGAAGTAGGCAGAAGATATAAGATCGATATTGGTATTTTTCATGTGGGAGCTGTTCAATTCCGCTACCTCTCCGGGTTTGGGGAATATACGATGGATAGTGCAGGGCTTATTAAAGCGGTGAGTGTATTAAACCCGAACAAAGTTATTCCCATACATTCCAGGGGATGGTCTCATTTTAAGGAAAAGGAATCTACGCTAAAGGAGGCTTTGATGGGTAATGCGATAACGAGGGATAGAACGGTGTTTTTGCGGTCCGGGGAGTCCACAGATATTTAAACAGCCGCAACATTCTGGCATGACTCCTGTTAATAAGATCAAATGAAAAACCTACAATTTATGACCATGATCTTCTGCCTGTTCTTTGCAGGCCAGGTTGTTGCACAGGACACAACCAAACGTTATACAAAAGTGCCGGTAGGTTACCTGATGGTACTCCGGCAGGGTGATGATGTGTTAGCGCACATCGAATCACTGGCTGTTAAGGAAAAGATCCCCTCCGCCAATTTTTCCGGGATGGGTTTTGTCAATGCCCGCTTCGGCTTCTTTAATTTCAGCACAAAAGAATATGAACCGAAGGAGTTCAACAATGTGGAATTGGCCAGCATGCAAGGTTCTATTGCCTGGCAGGATGGAAAGGTTTCGCTGCACACCCATGGCGTGGTAACTGACAAAGATTTTAAAGCTTACGGAGGGCACCTTTTAAAAGCTGTTGTGGGAACGGGGTCTGTGGAAATCCTGGTGACGGTGCATGATAAAAAACTGGAGCGGGTTTTGGAACAACCCTTGGGTGCTAACGTGCTGCATATTGCGCCAAGCTACCGCCCAGGCAATAAATGATCGCTTCCACTACCCTTTTTGTTTCATGTGGATCTCTTACCTGGATACAGTCTACACCTGTTTCCCGGGCAGGGTGATCATTCCCTCCTTCAAACAGCGCATCACCAATGAATAACATGTCCTTCACAGGCATGTTTAATGTTTGCTCCAGTTTATGAATGCCATAAGCTTTATCAATACCGGGTTTAGTGATATCAATGGATGTTTCTCCGCCCATCTGGATAGAGAACTCCGGGAGGGTTTTGTCCAGCGCTTCTTTGATTATTTTGCGTTTGGCGAAATCTGGGTCCCAGTCTTTTTTCACTTCATGCGGGGCATCCTGCCCTAATCCTGAAAAGGTGATCTGGCTGCCGCGGTCTTCGATCTGCTCACCCCATATTTTTGCAGGGTGCAGGATCTCTACTACCTCATTCAGCTGCGTAAGGATCTTCTTTTTTTCTTCAGGAGAAAAGTTCTCTGCATACAGTTGTTTCCATTCTCCTGTGTACTGGTAATATTTAGTGCCGCAGGTGGGTAAAATAGATAGGTTGGCGTGTGCCGTGATCTTAGACAGTACCTGCTTTTCAAACTGGGGCCAATCACCACCGGATATGATGGCTACTTTACTAACCCGTAACAAAGCTTCTAACAGCCATGCCATCTCTTCATCTAATGCAGCTTTACTTTGCGCTAAAGTTCCATCGAGATCAAATATGATAAGTTGCTTCATATCAGCCCTTCCAATATCTTTTTGGTGGATAAAAAATCCTGGTGATGAAAACTCCTGATCCCCATTTTATTAGCTGCCTGCACAATCATCAACCGGTCGTCAAAATATACACATTCTTCCGGCGATACCTGCGCAATCCCCATCGCCAAAGTAAAAATATCAGGGTCCGGTTTGCGCATCCCTACTTCACAGGAGGAAATAAAAGCATCGAAGCAATCATGCAGGCCGAATTTCTTTATGCGGAAATCATTCAGTTCCCTCCCTTCATTGTTCACGGAAATAACCCTGAAACCACAGGTTTGCTTCCAGACTTTAAACCATTGCAGGAAGTCCGGCAGCTCAATGGATTCCTCAAACATAAATGTTTTAAAATCCAGTTTTGAAAAGTCTCTCGGGTGATTGAAGACGACCCTGTCCAGGTAATCATCCAGCGTGATCTTGCCAATTTCATAGACGTTGAAAATGAAATTGTGCAGGACTTCCATCTCTTCGTGATCCAGTCCAAATGCACGGGCCGCCTTTTTGCGGGACTGGTGTCCCCATCCGTTGTTTAATAATACACCCCCTACATCTGAAAAAATTACTTTTACTTTAGCGGTTGCCATGAAGTAATGCTTTAGCTTTTTTTACCACGTTCTCTGTGGTGAATCCGTATTCTTTCAGCACTTCTTCGCCAGGGGCAGATTCACCGAATTTATTGATACCTATAACATCTCCGTCGTCTGTAACGTACTTCTGCCAGCCTAAGGGGGAGCCGGCTTCCACGGCGAGGCGTAACCTGAGGGCTTTTGGAAATACTTTTTCTTTATAAGCACTGTCCTGTTTTTCAAACAACTCCCAGGATGGCATGCTCACTACGCGGGCTGCAATATCTTCTCCTTTTAATTGC
Source organism: Chitinophaga sp. SYP-B3965 (assembly GCF_009647655.1). GTDB lineage: Bacteria > Bacteroidota > Bacteroidia > Chitinophagales > Chitinophagaceae > Chitinophaga. The sequence goes on from NZ_WJFD01000003.1 coordinate 379,757, forward strand.
TGTTGCGCGGCCAATAACAATTGTACTTCAGAACCGGTACCGATCAGAATAACCTGTGGTGCTTTTTCTGATTCGGAAAGGATGTAAGCGCCTTTTTCCAGTTCACAGTTTTTTGGATCGATCACAGGAATTTCCTGACGGGTTAAGATCAATGCAACCGGGCCTGTTGTATGTTCCAACGCTACCCGCCATGCGGCTACCGTTTCATTTGCATCTGCGGGGCGGATCACTATTAAATTCGGCACAGATCTTAAACCGGCCAATTGCTCTATGGGCTGGTGGGTGGTTCCGTCTTCACCCAGCCCAATACTGTCGTGCGTATAAATAAAGATAGGACGAATTTCCATGATGGCGGCCAGGCGTACCGGCGGCCGCATATAATCAGAGAATATCAGGAAAGTGGCGCCATAAGGAATGAGGAATTTACTGAGGGCCATTCCGTTTAATATAGCACCCATGGCATGTTCCCTGATCCCAAAATGAAAGATACGGCCACTGCGGTTGGTGGCTGAAAACGATGTGTATTTTTCGAGGTCTGTATTTGTAGAGGGAGAAAGATCTGCGGAACCGCCTAACAAATTAGGCAGATAATCTGCAATAGCGTTCAGTACTTTACCGGAAGCTTTACGGGTAGCCATCTTCTCTGCCCCGGCTTGGAAGACAGGTAATTTTTCCTGCCATCCTTTTGGTAGTTTACCACTGCTGATCAGTTCGTACTCTTCTGCCAGCTCTTTATATTTTTCTTTATAGGACTTGTATAACTCCTTCCACTCCTGTTCTTTTTTTACTCCTCGCTGCCCTGCTTCCCGATAATACTGCGCCACATCTTCCGGTATCACAAAATATTTATCAGGGTCAAAGCCAAAGTTCTTCTTCACCAGTTTTACTTCATCCTCTCCCAATGGTGCACCATGTGCTGCAGCTGTATCTACTTTATTAGGACTCCCATAACCAATATGCGTACGTACTTTAATGAGGGAAGGGCGACCGGTCTCAGCCTGTGCGTTTTTAATAGCAGCAGATAAAGCAGCCAGATCATTACCATCCGGCAATACCTGTACATGCCAGCCATATGCTTCAAAACGTTTGGCCACATCTTCATCAAATGCCAGGGCAGTATTTCCTTCAATGGTGATGTGGTTATCGTCATACAGGTAAATGATATTACCCAGCTGAAGATGCCCGGCTATGGATGCAGCTTCTGACGACACGCCTTCCATGATATCCCCGTCACTGCAGATGGCGTAGATCTTATAGTCGAAAATATCAAAGCCGGGTTTGTTGTAACGTTCTGCCATGTACTTTTGGGCGATGGCAAACCCTACTCCGTTGGCAAAACCTTGTCCCAATGGACCTGTGGTCACTTCAATACCTGCCAGCAATCCATATTCAGGATGGCCTGCTGTTTTGCTGTGTAGCTGCCGGAAGTTTTTAATATCATCCAGGGTGAGATCATATCCTGTGAGGTACAGGAAACTATATTGCAGCATACAGGCATGGCCGGCAGATAAGATGAAACGGTCCCGGTTGGCCCATGCCGGATCCTGTGGATTATAATTCATGCTTTCCGTCCACAAAATGTGGCCAATAGGGGCAAGTCCCATGGGCGTTCCCGGATGGCCGGATTTTGCTTTCTGCACGGCATCGGCTGCCAGCACACGTACGGTATTTATAGCTGATTGTTCAATGGTTTTCATATGCTATTAATAACAGGGATAGTGCCAAATAGTTGATGGGCTCCTCAACAAAGAAAATCTGGACTCCTCAACAAAGCAGCGTACCTGTTTTTCAACTGACCTTTGTGTATGAAAAAGACAATTTTAATCACCGGAACTTCTTCCGGTTTAGGTAAAACAGCCGCCATACATTTTGCGGCTAAAGGCTGGAACGTGATCGCCACGATGCGTTCACCTGAAAAAGAACAGGAACTGACCAAACTGGATAATATCCTTGTTACCAAACTGGATGTGCAACAACCAGCAACCATCGCATCTGCTATTCAAATTGGTATAGATACATTCGGGCAAATTGATGTACTGGTTAATAATGCAGGTTACGGAGAATTTGGCTTGTTTGAGAATACACCGGAAGACCAGGTTAGTATGCAGTTTGATGTGAATGTTTTTGGCGTGATGAATACCATCCGCACCATACTCCCCCATTTCCGGGAAAAGAAAGCTGGTACTATTATTAACATCAGTTCCGGTGCAGGACGTTTTACACTGCCATTGATCTCATTGTATGCCGCATCCAAATTTGCACTGGAAGGATTTTCTGAAGCATTATCATTTGAACTCGCAGCCTTAGGTATTGGTGTAAAGATCGTTGAACCTGGTGGTGCCAGCACTAACTTCAGCAACGTAAGTGGTGAAAAATTCTCTGGCAAAACACCTATTGCGGATTATAATCCATTTCTGAACGCAGCCGGCCAGTTGTTTGCTACCCTGCAGGGCCAGCGGTTAGCAACCTCTGAAGAAGTAGCAGAAGTTATCTATACCGCAGTAACGGATGGAACGGATACATTAAGGTATGTAGTGGGAAATGAGGATTTTAAAAACCGTATGAAAGCAAGGTCCACTATGCCCGATCAGGATTATATCAATTCTATTAAGGATTCTTATCTTAAATTCATGTAATGAAGATAAAAGTGATCATTACAGGTGCTACGGGTATGGTGGGTGAAGGGGTTTTACTGGAATGCCTGGACCATCCTGATGTACAGCAGGTACTGATGGTGAACCGTAAGCCCTCCACCCTGAAACACCCCAAACTGAAAGAATGCATTGTGCCTGATTTCTTCCAGCTGAACGATGTAACCGATCAGCTAACGGGATACGATGCCTGTTTCTACTGCGCAGGTATCAGCTCCCGGGGATTGGATGAAGCTGCTTACAGCCGCATTACTTATGATACCACTTTGCATTTTGCTATCACGCTGGCAGACCTCAATCCCGGCATGATCTTCAGTCATATATCCGGCAGCCATACAGACAGTTCTGAAAAGGGCCGTATCATGTGGGCACGTGTGAAAGGTAAAACAGAGAACGCGCTCATGAAACTGCCTTTTAAGAAAGCCTATAATTTCAGACCCGGGTTTATGAAGCCTACGGCAGGACAACAGAATGTGAAAGGTTTTTATAAAGTCCTCAGCAGTTTATATCCTTTGATGAAGTTGATATTCCCTGCAATTACGCTACGGGAGGTGGGATTGGCTATGATCAACAGTGTATTGAAGGGTTATCCGAAGCAGGTACTGGAAATAGAAGATATTAAATTGCTGGCCTGATGGAATCTTCCAATACACCATATACTTGTCATTTTAGCCCAACTGCTTCTCCGGAGCAGTTCATACCCGAGCATCTTTTTATGTACCTGGTGTCCGGCGACATGACGGTGTTTGATGGGAGTAAAGAATACAACGTACGTCCCGGGGATTATGGTTTTGCAAGAAGGAACCACCTGGCTAAATATATCAAAACGCCACCTCCCGGTGGTAAATTCAAAACGATCTCGATTCTTTTAGAGCAGGATTTTTTACGAAAGTTTAGCACCGAATATAATTACACGGCAGATGAGGTGATCAATTCTGGCGCCATCATACCACTCCATGCCAATCCTTTGTTCCATACCTACATACAGTCTGTAGCACCTTATCTGGATCTGCCATCAGCAGAGCAGGATAATTTTCTTTTCCTGAAAAAGAAAGAGATCGTGCTCCTGCTGTTAAAAACAAATCCTGAATTAAAAAACGTATTGTTTGATTTTAGTGATCCGGGTAAAATAGATCTGGAGTTATTCATGAACCAGAACTTCCGGTTCAATGTAAGCATGGAACGTTTTAGTTACTTAACCGGAAGAAGCCTCACTTCCTTTAAACGGGATTTTGAAAAGATCTTTAATAACTCTCCCGGGAGGTGGCTATTGGAAAAACGGTTGCAGGAAGCACATTACCTCATAGAAAAAAAGGGAGCAAAACCTTCTGATGTTTACCTCGAAGTAGGTTTTGAAGATCTCTCCCATTTTTCCTATGCATTTAAGAAGATGTATGGTACTTCTCCTGCTCAGTTAAGAAAGGTGAAATAGTTTGGCATGTTATTGGCTCCCCTATAGCATGAGAAAGTTATATTTAGTACTGGCAGTTGCGGGAATAATGTTGGCAAGCTCATGTTATACACCAAGAACAGCCGGTAACAGCGGGAAAGTACCTCCTGGCCAGGCAAAGAAAGCAGCAGGCTCACAATCTGCCAAGCCATTTGCCCCCGGTCAGCAGAAAAAGAATTAAAAGCGAAACGATGCCCTGGGGCATCGTTTCTTTTATTTTGTGGCAATCTCAATCTTACCCCCATTTTTGAATAAATCATGCGGGACGAAATAGCCTTTGTTTTCTTTCCCGTTCACTTTTATAGAAGTCAAATTCCTTCCTTTCCCGGGCTTAGTTATCGTTAATAATTTCCCAGTGCTCGTTTTCCATTTCACTTCATCAAAGAGCGGAACTGTTACCAGGTATTCAGGGTCTGTTGCTGAATAAGTATACAACCCCAGGGAACTAAGCACATACCAGGCAGACATTTCTCCTGCATCATCCATTCCGCAAAGTGCCAGTCCTTCTTCCCCGATACCATACAGGCTATTCAGGATGGTATCGATCATTTTTTGGGACTTCTCGGGTTTGCCGATAAAGTAATAAGCAAAAGGTGCTTCATGATCCGGCTGGTTGCCATGGCAGTATTGTCCTATCATGGTTTCAACGTTACGGGCAATGTATTTCGGATTCCAGGGCACAGTAAAAAGTGAATCCAGTTTGGATTCAAAACCTTTGGCACCACCGTATAATTCAATAAGTCCTTTCATATCATGCGGTGCAAAGAATGATACCTGCCAGGCATTAGCTTCCCTGTACATGTATTCATAATAAGGGAACTCCGGGTTGAAGGGTTTGATCCATTCGCCATTTTCCAGGCGGCCTCTCATAAACCGCGTGGAGGGATCAAACATATTCTTATAGTTCTTTGACCTGGCCATCAGGATCCTGTAATTAGCCGTATCACCTAATTTCTTTGCCATCTGCGCCAGGGAATAATCATCATAACTATATTCCAGTGTTTTGGACACACCGGCTTTTGCTTTTGTTTCTACCTTAGGATCTGGAATGTCCGGATCAGAGATATACCCTTTCTCAATGTATTCAGTGATATGCGGGCGGGCACCTCCAGCCACATTCGCATTCTTCAACAGGATGGCGTAAGTCCCTTTCACATCAAAATCATCGATGCCTCTCAGGTAAGCGCCTGCAATCGAAGAAGCTCCATGATCACCATGAAAGAAGGTAGGAATGAAACCACGCTTATCTCCCACATCTTTCATTGATTTGATCACATCCAGTGTAACCTTGGGAGAGATCAAACCCAGCAGCACATCCTTATTCCGGTAGGTATCCCATAAAGAAGGTTCTGTGTAATAGTTAAAATCAGCTTTTACCACCTGCCGTTTTGCATCTGTGAATTCTCCGTTCACATCACTGCGCAGTGCCGGCCAGAGGAATGATCTGTACAAACAGGAATAGAACATTTGCTTTTGCTTATCCGTTCCACCTTTTACCTGTATGGAGGATAATAAGGCCTCCCACTTTTGCGTAGCTTCATTGCGGATCTGGGTAAAGGATCTATTGCCAATTTCCTGCTGAAGGTTTTGTTTCGCATTTTCCATGCTTACAAAGGACAGTCCAATTTTCAGTTCAACTGTACCAGCCTGGCCATTCACCAAATGGGCAATGGCAAAACCGGAACGTTGTCCTTCCTCTTTTTTCTCCAGTTTTTCAATATCCGTATTCAGGATAGCATAGAAGTAGATCTTCTCCCCTGCCTGCTGATAACCTTGCAGTACATTATTACCCACCTGCTCGATACTCCAGTTGGAGATCCGGTTATTGGCCCTGGCCAGATCAAAAAGGATCTGCCGGCCTGTATTCTTTTTGTAAGTATACTGATGATATCCGCATCTCAGGGTAGAGGTCAGGTTTACATTCACATTGTAATCATCCAGGTACACCTGGTAAAAACCGGGCGCTGCACTTTCTTTTTTATGGGTGAACCGGGAGCCGAATTTTTCGCCCGGATCTGAAAGTGGCAGGATGGGAATGTTGCAAAGGTTCCAATGCCCTTTGTTGGTATGGGTAAAACCATAGATAACGGAATCCTCATATTCATATCCGGCACCGGAGCCATATTCCGTCATGGGACTTAACTGCACCATGGCATTCGGCAAAGAACTTCCGGGAAAAGTGAGGCCGGCCCATGATCGCCATCCTCTGGGTAATTCATAACCGAGGATCTTAGGATCGGTAAGCGGTGCCGTACCAATAAAAGTATTTACATATTTCGTGTAAGACTGGCTTCTGCCAATAGTTGCAGCCAGCAGCAACATTACTATAAACGGGAATCTCATTATCCAATATAAAAATATATCCGGATAATGAGATTGCTAAAATGATCAAAGGTATTTAGCTATTCGCTCATGTCAATAAAAAATGAGGCGGCAGCCGGTGTTGGCAAAGCCCCCAGCATAGCGCTCCAATCATTCTTGGTAGTAGCTACTCCTATCTTAAAACCTGTTCCCAATAATCCCTTTATTTTAGAACGGGTGAGCCTTCCTTCGAAAGTAAGGATGCCGCCACTCTCACTGATAGTACCTATTTCAAAGAAATCACTGATAGATTGATAATCGAAGGCAAAGGCAGCAGGATCACCTTTATGATAAAATACATCAAACCATCCTGTCAGCAATGCACCTTCCAGCAACACATCATTTCCTGCCCCGGTAAACAGCCAGGTATTATATCCGGTGGCGGCGCTGTTATCTGTGTCCATATAAAAATCAAAAATGTCACCATTGGCTTTAGTGGAAGACACTTCAAAGTAGAAGTAAACATAATTGCCGTCATAGTCATACTTCGCCTTTTTGAGGTTGCCGCTTCCTGCTCCCGGCATCACTACATTGTGTGTAACGGTATCCCAGTCACTGAATGAATTATCATTCAATTTAACGGCCGTACCTTTTGAGATGCGCAGTACGGTAGATCCTTCTATCACTTTACCATTGGCGGTGGTAACATATAAGGTGGGTACGAATTTGCCCTTTTTCGCGTAGATATGCACCGGACTTTTCTCTGTAGAAGTGGCGCCATCCCCAAACTCCCATTTATAAGATTGCCCGTTTAACGTCTGGTTATCGAACGTTACTTTGTAACCTTCAATATTCACAGTATACACTACGTCCGGCAGTTGTTCTGCTTTATCCTTTTCGCAGGACAGGAATAACGTGCCGATGCCCAATAAAATATAAGAGATTCTCATTGTGTTAGATTTTAAGGATTCTGTGTGCATAAAGGATTAGCCTGGATCTCATCTACCGGTATATAAAAAATGGTGCGGGGACTGTTCCAGTTCACGACCATATTCGTATAACCTACAGGGGCCTTTGAAAGATCAACATCTGTTTCCTGCAAGCCTGCCAGGTGATATCCCCAGTAAGTACGGTTCATGCTGAGTTTATTCCTGTACACATCAAAATTCCGGTGTCCTTCAAATGCCAGTTCCATTCTTCTTTCCTGTAATACCACATCCAAAACAGTACGGCCTGCAGGTAATTGTTTATTATATAAAGATGCCGTCAGGCCACGTTTCTTCCTGATCTCATCTACATCATCCAGTGCAGCGGGTGTCATATTGGATTTGGCTTTTGCCTCTGCACGGTTGAGATAAACTTCTGCCAGCCTGAACATAACCGGTGAACTTAACGTAGGGCTTCCTCCCTGGAAAGAATACTTGGTGATATAGTAGGTTTCAATCCCGTTCATCTTTACCACATTGCCTCCTGCATCTTTCCTTGGTGAAATATAAGACCAGCGAACATCTTCCGGATGTGCTGCCATTACATCCCGTAAAGAAGAAGAGGCAAATTCCTCTCCCCATCCTGAGTTGCCATCAGAATATAACATAGAAGCCACAGAACCATTTTTACCATAATCATCAACGGGAGTAAAAGCAATGCAAAAAATGGTTTCCGTACTGCCCTGCGCATTTCTGAATAATTGCGGAAAAGTAATAGCATCCGTCAGAGAAAACTTGCCGGAGCTGATCACCTTATCTGCAGCGGCAATGGCTTTTGCATTATCTTCTTTGTATAGATACACCCGGGATAACAATGCCCACGCGGCTTCTTTGTTAGCATAGGATACACCGCGGGACTGGTTCATCAATGTAGCCGCTTTTTCCGCATCCGCGATCACGGCATCATATACTTCTGCTACGGTAGCCCTCTTCTTCTGAGAAGGATCACTTAAGGAAGTGCGTAAAATAATCCCCGCAGCCGCAGGGTCCTGAGAATAAGGTTTGGCGAATAGACGTACGAGGTTGAAATGGCAAAAGGCCCGGAGGAAATAACTCTCACCGATCAATTGCTGGGTAGCCGCATCGGGGTTGCTTATCTTTTCTCCTGCCTCAATAACTGCATTGGAGTTGTTGATGATCTTATAGGAAATGTACCAGAAGAAACGGGTATTGCTCTGCGCAGGAGAATGCGTAAGCGTAAAGCTGTACCACAAAGGATCTGTGGTCACCTGCCCGCAGGTGATATCATCACTGGAAAAATCAGACAGGTGATAATAATTTCGCAGGTACATCAAACCTACATCGACAGTACCATTAAAAGATACATGATCTTTAAAAAGGGAATAGGAACCGTTTACGGCATTCTTTAACCCATCCGGTGTTGTAATGAGCGTTTCAGAGGTAATTGCATCACTCGGGCTCACTTCTTTCAAACAACCGGTGCTGCATACACAGAGGAACAGGCCCGTTAAAATTATGTTGATTCTCATAATATAATATTTTAGAACCGAAGGTTGATATTGAATAAGAACTGGCGGTTATTCGGATATTTAAAATCCGACACACCCGGTGTAACAAAAGCTTGCGGCGTAATGGTCGTCTGCGGGTCCTGGCCCACGAACTTTGTAAAGGTCCATACATTATCCGCACTCAGGGAGAAAGTAACACCTTCCATCTTTAAGCGGCTGAGGGGTAAACTATAGCTAAACGTAATATTCCTAATAGCAATAAAGCTCCCGTCCATCAGGTAACGGGAAGATGTTTCCGTAGAATTAGCTGCATTCTGCGGACTGGGGTTAGTAGCCACGTCTCCAGGTTTTGTCCAGATGTTGTGGTCCTTTGGCAGTACTGCCTGATTGAGATAGGGCTCACTGCCATCGTTCATTACAAAACGAAGGTTATTGCTGAATACTTTATTTCCTTCAATGAAATAGGCATTCACCCTTAATGAGAATTGTTTATAGGAGAATTCATTCGTCATCCCTCCTTGTAAATTGGGTAAAGCTGATCCTACTTCCTGGTAGGTAGCCGCTGCGTAATCAGAAGTTGCCTGGCGGCCGGTTTCTACCCCATTCGCATCTTTGGTGATCACTTCCCATTGTGGTGCGCCGGTGGCTGGATTCACGCCTAACCATTTGGGCATATAGAATTCATAAAGGTTGCCACCGTTCCGGTAAATTTGGGAGATTGACCAGGAACCGGTATTAATAATGTTGGAAGGAAGCTTTTGTAGTTTGTTCTTATTGAAGTTGATGTTGAAATCTGTACTCCATGCAAAATCCTTTGTTTTAATATTGAGGGTATTCAAACCTATCTCGGTACCGGTGTTTACGATCTCTCCCACATTATCCCAACGTTTTTCAATCCCTACAGATAAAGGCTGGGATACTTCCAGTAATAAGTTCTTCGTAATATTCTTATACACATCAAAAGTGATATTCACCCGGCTATTGAATAAACCAAGGTCGAATCCGGCATTTGCCTGGTATTTACTTTCCCAGGTAAGTTCCGGACTGGGTAACTGTAACGGCACGGCGCCTACCTGCGCATTGTATTGACTATTGAGGGAATACAAACCAAGGTAGCGGGCAGCGCCAATATCCTGCGTACCCGTTACACCATAACTGGCGCGTATCTTCAGATTATCTACTGTTCTGCTCTTTTCCAGGAAAGATTCCTTATTCACCAGCCACGCTGCAGAAACAGCAGGGAATGATCCATAACGGTTCTTCGTGGGGAAGGCTGATGAACCATCCACCCGGTAGGAACCTGTCAGAATATATTTATTGCGGAAGCTGTAGTTTACCTGAGAAATAAATGATTGTACAAACGACTGGTTATAGAAACCCCGCACCGCCTGACTGTTGGATACCACATTCAGTACATTCAATCCTATGGGAAGCCCTTTACCGGATGCACCAGAAAGTTCCGTCTGGCTTCCTTCAATAGCAATACCTGCCAAACCACTGATACTATGGTCCCCCATGTTAAACTTAAACTGGAAGATGTTATTGGTAATACCACCATAAGTAAGGATGGTTTCTTCTGCCAGGTATCCCGTTCCATGATATACTCCGGCAGTGGTAGGCGAAAAGAAATTAGATCCTTTGCTGAAATTCACGGCTCCCCGGTTGGAGCTGGAAAAACTCAGCCAGTTAGTGATATCAATGTTCAGGGCAAGGTCATAGTTCACATCAAAGCTCTTATACTTATGACTGGAGTTCTCTATGGTATGGATAGGATTGATCTTATCCCTGGACCACCATTTAAAAGGAGAATTACCATCTACATAACGTGCGCGGCCTGTGCTATCATAAGGATTATCCCAGGGCAGGTTCAGATAAGCATAGTAAATATCCATGTAGTCGTAACTCTTGCCGTTGGCTGCGCTGATGTTGATATTATTGGTGACCCTGATGTGGTCATTAAAGCGGTAATTGGTGTTAGCCCGCAGGTTTACCCTTTTAAAATCCGTATTCATAAAAGTGCCCTTCTCATTGTAAAACGAGAGGCCTACATAATGATCAGCTTTCTCTGTTTTGCCCGCAAAAGAGAAAAAGTAGTTCTGCATAAAAGCAGGTTTAAAAATAGCATCTAACCAACTATGGTCCTGATCACGTATGGTGAGGGGCCGTTCGCTGTAAAATTTCAGCAGGTCTATCTTATAGGAGTTATCCGTTTGGCCGGGAACATAATCCCGGTATAATTCTTTCTGGTATTCATATAACTGGCTGCCATTCATCATATCCATCTTCCCAAAATCCGGTGTGCGGAAACCAGTGGTTATTTTTGCTTCATAACGGTTCTTGCCTGCCTTCGCTTTTTTAGTGGTGATGATGATCACCCCGCCGTTGGCCTGTGAACCATACATGGCAGTAGCACCTGCATCTTTCAATACGGTAACACTTTCCACATCATTGGGATCATAGCTGCCGCCAATAATACCATCAATCACAAACAGGGGGCTTTGTGTGGCATTGATGGAAGAGATCCCCCGCAGCCTGATCTCTGGTGCCGCACCCGGCGTACCTGCACTATTTACTACCTGGAGCCCTGCTACTTTTCCCTGCAGCATGGTGCCAATGTTATTGGATGTTACGTCTTTCAGTTTTTCTTCGGATACTACTGTTACGGCGCTCGTTAGTTCTGATTTCTTTTTGTTGCTATATCCCACTACGACTACTTCGTCAATAGCCGCAGTTGGTTTTAACGCAACGTTTACTGCTGTGTTCCCGGACACCGTTACCTCTGTGGTGGTATAACCTACATAGGAAATGATCAGTACATGGTTGCCATTTTCTGGTGCAGGTAATAAGAAATGTCCATTCACATCTGTAGTTGTTCCCCTGTCCGTTCCCTTCAGTTTTACGGAGGCGTAGGGTAAAGCCTTTCCATTTTCATCTGTAACCGTTCCTTTGATGTCTGCCGGTGTGCGCGCCACTACCTGCAAACTGACCAGGAGCAACATGAAGAACATGAGCAGTGGTTTTTTCGTTGTGCGATGTTGCATGATTTTTGGTTGTTTGGTTACGAAAAATATTCAGTATAGGGTTCTCACAACAACGGATCATATCCATGCTTTGCGTAAAAAAGCTAACCAGTTCTTATGGAAGATGTTTTCGATGTCCGCTTTACGGTATCCCCTTCTTTCCAATAACACTTCCAGTTTTTGCAGGTCTGCGATGGTATCTATATCGTAAGGTGACTGCTCCGTCCCGAACATTCCATCCAGGTCACTGCCAATGGCCACATGGTTACTATTGCCTGCCAGCTGGCAAATGTGATCGTAGTGGTCAATTAATAATTCAAGGCTAACATGTTCTTTCACCGGATCTGATTGCCTCATTTGCCAGCCACTCTTTAACATCCATGCATCCAGCACACCGCCAATAACACTGCCCCGTTCTATCAATACTTTGATCTGTTCATCAGATAACTGACGTTGATGATCTACCAATGTTCTGCAATTATGATGGCTGGCCCAGATATTCCCTTTATACAATGTAGTAGCCTGTTTGAATCCTTCATCCGTTAAATGCGTTACATCCAGGATCATGTTGAGTGCATCCATTTCCTTCAGGAGTTCAATACCCTTAGGGCTGAGTGGTCCCGTTTCTCCGGTGCCTGGGGCATATCGGCCAGGGCCGTAATGTGCAGGGCCGAGGGCGCGTAATCCATTCCTGTAAGCTTTTTCCAGGTAAGAAATATTTACCAGTGAATCTGCTCCTTCCAGGCTAAGGATATAACCAACCGGCTTCGTCTGATCCCACTGTTCAATCTGTTTATTCAGTTCCTGCAGGTTGGTGATCTGTTTCATTTCTCCGGCATCTTCCATAACCCTGTACCAGGCCAGCTGGCCTTGCGTTTGCGCCCATGCCTGTTCCGGAGAATTCCATCCCGGAAGTTTACTTCCCTTTTCAACATACCGGGCAATCTGCGTAGCTACTACCAAACCGATGTTCCCGGCACGCAGGTCTTGCAATGATACTGTTCCTTTTGCACGATCCGGTTTATCCGTCATGCCATACTCCCTTTCCCTGATGGCAGTAACATGCTGTTTCAGGTCCCTGTTCCACTCCAGGGCATTCATGGCAAGGTCCAGGTGTGCATCAATGATCATCATGGTTTCTCCGCATTTACTTCCTTCATTTTTCTTTTTACCACATCCGCCGGGTATTTCAGCGCCAGCTTCCTGATCTCATAGCTGAACTCTGTAAATGTTTCTTCCCATAACCTCGCTTCCTCTTCCGTGTATTCATAAAACCCCTTCCCGTTCAAAACACCCTTCCCGCCTTGCTTCACAATATCATCTATGAGTTTAGGTATCTCTGTTTGATTATTCAATGTAGGGAAGAGGTCTTTCATCACAGTGTGATAAGCCGGTACACCTGTAAGGTCCATCCAGCGGAATACGCCCACCAGCGTCATCCAGTAACCTGCATTATTACGACAGGCCCTGTCTACATCTTCTACAGTGGCATAACCATTTTCAACGAGATAGAAAGCCTCCCGGTACATGGCATACATCAGCCGGTTAGTAATAAAACCGCGGATGTCTTTACGTACAAGTGTCGGTTCTTTCCCCCAGCGGTGTGACAGCTCATAGAGTGATTCCGCGAGTGCGACATCTGTTTTTTCCCCGCAGGTCACTTCCAGGAACCTCGTGGTGTGGGAAGGTTCATGCCAGTGCAGGCCCATGAACCTGTTGGGAAAACTCGTGAATTCCTGTAGCAGCGTGATGGGCAGCGCCGATGTATTGGAAGCCAGCAAAGCTCCCGGAGAGAGATATGTTTCAATATGTTTGAACACCGCTTTCTTCACATCCAGATTTTCTATCGTGCATTCAATCACCAGATCACAGGGGCTTAAGGTGGCATAATCTTCTGTGATCAGCAGGTTTTGCAAATACACATCCGGTACTTCTTCTATCATGTCGTCTTCCCAGGATTTTTGCAAATGATGTTTTATCCGTTCTTCCGCAAGATCAAGGTCTGACGGCAAAGGAGCCAGCGCCACTACTTTATGCCCTGCCATTAAAAGACAGGTAGTGATACTGCAGCCCATCAAACCTAATCCTACTACTCCTATTGTTATCTCATTAGTTTGCTTCATACGGCAGTTTTATGGATTTTTGCAATGGCATCTATTTCTACTTTGATACCGTGACCTAATACAGACTGCACGGTTGTTCTGGCAGGTTTCACACCTTTAAAAAAAGAAGCGTACACTGCATTGAATCCACTAAACTCATGAATGTCTGTAAGGTGCACAGTGCATTTCACCACATCATCCCATGTGCAGCCTGCTTCTTCCAGGATGCAGCCAATGTTGTGCATGGTCAATGCCGTTTCACTTTCAATTGTATCCAGTTTAAACTGACTGGTGGTGAAATCAATGGGGCCCTGGCCGCTGATAAAAAGCCAGCCGTCCATCACCACACCGGCTGAATAAGCGCCGGTGGTGAATTTCTCTTTGTTCTCCGGATGAATTATTTCCTGTTTAAGCATAAGATGTATTTATTAGTAAGTAGCACGCCCGCCAGACAGATCAAAAGTGAACCCGGTTGTAAAACTGTTTTTAGCAGACACAATGAAAGCAGCCATACTGGCCAGCTCTTCCAATGTGCCACATCGCTTCATGGGTATTTTATCCGTCATGTATTTCACCTGTGTTTCAGGCAATGCATCCACCAATGCTGTACGTACCACAGCAGGTGCCAGGGCATTGACAGTGATCCCTGTTTCTGCATATTCCTTCCCCTGTACTTTCGCCATGGCTATCACAGCTGCTTTGGACGCAGAGTAAGCCAGCATGCCTGCATTCCCTTCTTTACCGGCAATAGAAGCAATATGTAAGATGCGGCCATAGTTATTGCTAAGCATATGTGGCAATACATACTTGGAAGTATAATAACTACCCATAAAATTCACATTAAAGACGGCTTGCAGGTTAGCCGTATCCACTTCATGGCTTTTAATATTGGTGATGCCTGTGATACCTGCGCTATTGATAAGCAGGTGTACCGTCCCAAATCTTTTAATGGCTGCAGCTACCGCATCTTTCACTTCGTTCTCATTGGTAACATCCACGGCAAATACTTCGGTATCACCTTCCAGCGAAGCGGATAATTCGATCAGTTTTTCTTTATCCTTATCAAACAAAGCTATATGTATGTTATGCTGCGACAGCTCTCTCGCAATAGCAGCCCCAAGCCCTGAGGCCGCTCCCGTTATAATGGCTACCTGGTTATCTGTTCCCATTTTCATGTAATTTTCTGGTTTACCGTAAAATAGACCGCAGGGGGCATATATTTTTTCAACAACCGGTTGTTCTATTTTATTTCAAACAACCGGTTGCCTTGTTTTTTGCGTAACTTGTAAGGGAAGCATACGCGCAAATATGGAATCTAAAAAGACGACCATTATTGATATTGCCAAACAACTGAATGTTTCAAAGTCAACCGTCTCCAGGGCATTAAGTGATCATCACAGCATCGGGTTAAGAACAAAAATGAGGGTACAGCAACTGGCGAAAGAGTTGAACTATGAACCAGACCAGACGGCCATATTCTTTAAGCAACGTAAAACATACCTGATAGGAGTGATCCTTCCTACTTTATCCAATACCTTCTTTGCTTCCATTGTTAGCGGCATAGAAGATGTGGGGTATAATAAGAACTATACCCTCCTGCTGGGCCAGTCCAGGGATGAGGAAGACCGGGAAAAGAAGATCGTGGAAACAATGAAAGATCATCGCGTAGATGGCATCCTTATTTCCATGGCCAAAAGTACCTATAACTATGAGCACTTCGAAATGCTGAAGAAGAACAACATCCCCACTGTTTTCTTTGACCGCATCCCCCAAATGCAGGACATCCATTTCATTGCCAGCAAACTGGAATCCGGCATGCTGGAAGCCGTGAACCTCCTCGTGAAGAGAGGTAACAAACTCATCGCGCTGATCAATGGCCCTGAAAAAATGCCCGCCTGTAAAGAAAGATATGAAGCGTATATAAAAGCATTAAAGCAGAATAAAATAAAGGCAGAAGAGAAATATGTGGTGCATACGGATATCACCGTAGAAGGCAATAATGCCGCCATGAAAGAACTGTTAGACCTCCCCAAACGCCCCACCGCCGTAATTGCTTTCAATGACTATGTAGCCATGGATGTGATTCATTATGCGAAGCGGCACAAAGTAAAGATCAACAAAGACATCACCTTTATCAGCTTTGCCAACGAGGCCATTTGTAATTACATGGACCATCCCCCACTGGCCTCCATAGAACAATTTCCCTACCAGCAAGGCGCCAAAGCTGCTGAGACATTACTCGAATTATTAGAACAGGGAAGTGATGAAAACCAGAAGAACTTCCGCAATATCCTGTTGCCTTCGCAACTGGTGGTAAAAGTCACGAAATAAGCAGCACAACCGGTTGTGCTAAATAAAATCGCACAACCGGTTGTTGTTTTTTAGTATATACAATAAAGGATAAATTGAGGTTAACCAAATAAATTACATCCAATGAAACTCAAACTCTACTACCTGTTGCTGGCCATTGCTATGGCCATCTTCCCCCGGTTGCTTTCTGCACAAAACCTGTACTATGTAGATGTTACTCACCCCACAATAGGCAGCGGTACTTCCGTTGACCCTTATAACAGTATCGGTCGTGCGCTCAACAATGTACCTTTTGTAAACGGCACCGGTGTTGATGCGGTGGTCTATATCAAAAGAGGTACTTATACCATTAACCCTGCAGATCAAACCACACAGATCTATATCACCGGAGCCAGGGGCGGATCTGCAGGGAAATATTTTACATTGAAAGCTTATCCCGGCGATGAAGGCCTGGTGATCATCAATGGCAGTAGTCTTACTACCAATCCCTTCTTCCCTTACATGGCAGCTATTGTAAGCACCAGTTATGTAAAGTTCGAAGGACTGACCTTTGCCAACTTAGGTAATACCAGCGGATACGGGATCCTGGCCCAGAACGTGGATAACATAGAAATAAAGAACTGTACCTTTTCCAATCTTAAATGGGATACAGATTCCGTACAATCAAAATACCCCATCAGCACCAGCAATTTCATCAACGCTATTGACATTTCCGGCACCACTTCCAGCATCAGCCTGATTGGTAATGTCTTTCAAAACCTCGCACTGGCATGGGGAGAAACCGTTAAAATTGCTGCAGGCAGTACAGGCATCACACAAACAGGCAGTACGTATTCCAACCTGATAGGCATCGCCTCTGATTATTATGTAAGCCTTTCAGGAAATGACACCACCGGCAACGGCTCCATTACCAAACCCTGGAAAACGATCAACAAAGCGATCAACACAGCCGGTATCAACTATACCACCTCTCCCGCTTCCCTGATCAATGCACCCGTGAATATTTACTTACGCAGCGGTACACATAAACCTGCCGGTACTATCTTCATCAATGAATTACGCGGCTCCAACAATAACTGGTTCAAGATCAAAAATTATCCGGGAGAACATCCTACGGTGAGTGGTGAAAACATCACCGCCAAGTTCTCTTCCATCTTTGCCATAGCCGGCGGAAAGAACGTGGCCATTGAAGGATTGAAAATAACGAAGCTCACCAACGATTCTACCCTTACCAACCAGCCACCGTCCATCGGAACAAAGGATAGCCGCTTTGGTATTATCGTGAGTGGAAAAAGCGCTAACATCGTGATCAGGAAAAACGAGATCTTCGATCTTGCATGGACGCGCAATACCGTTAAACAAAAATTCCCCACCGCATTTGATAACCTCGGCGCTATTATGATCCTCGGCACCACGGATACTTCTATCCGCAATGTGGTAATAGACAGCAATACAGTGTATGAAATTGTACCGGGTTTTACTGAGGCTATTACCGTTAATGGAAATGTGGATTCCTTCAGCATCTCCAGCAACCTCGTATTTGATATCGCCAACATTGGTATCGTAGCTGCAGGGAACTATCCATGGGTAGTAGATGATCCTAATTATACCGTTACCGCACCAAATAATAATGCCAAGAACGGCAGGATCGTGAACAATACTGTTTACCGCTGCCTTTCTCCTATTGCAGTATCCGCCGGCATTTACCTGGATGGTTCGAGGAATGTAGTAGTGGAAGATAACCTCAGTTACTGGAATGGGGCCGGATGTTCTGTAGGTAATGAACAATACAACAGTACCAGTGGCGGCCATACGATCAGGAATAATGTATTCAAGGAAAACCTTTCTTCTGGTTTCTATTATGGCAGTATCAATACCACATCATGGGTGGAAGATTGTGTGGTGAAATGGAATACCATCAAACACAACTTCCGGATAGATACCGTTCTGTACAATAAAGCCAACGGGCAATACGGAACATTAAGCCCCGGAGGAAGGTATGTGGAAATACAGGTATACCGCCTGCGGAACAGTAGTTTCTTTGAAAATGAGATCACTTCCAACTCCAATATCATGACCGGATTCTTTAGAACACAATCTGGTTTAAGCTTCTATGATAATGAATATTATCCTGTATCAGACGATGCCTGCAATGCCCTGTTTGTACAAGACATGAACAATGATGGCGCTGTAGGGCTGCCACAGGATTCTATCTATTTTAGTTTTCATGGTTATGCAAAGTACACAGGATATGACCAGGATGGTTCATCCTGTGCAGGGGATATCTATGATCCCAACGGCTGCGGTACTTTCCTGTTAAGTGAAGAGCTAATGACAGCTAAGATAGAAACCCCCTCTTCAGATCTTAAAATATCCGTATACCCTAACCCGGTTGTCAGCGATCTCTATGTGAATATTTCGCTGCCAGCCAGTGAAACACTCAACATACAGCTGGTAGATGTATCCGGCCAAACCTGGTTACAGCAAACCCGGAAGCTGGAAAAAGGTACACATCACATGAAACTGACCAATGTGAAAGACAAGCATCTGGCTGCGGGGATCTACTTCCTGCGGGTAGGAAAGAAAGTAGTTAAGCTGATCATTCCATAAGTTTTATCCAAAAGCCAGGGTTTGCGCCCTGGCTTTTTTTGATAATATAGAACCTGAAAAGGCTATTTTTAGCTTTGTTTTATAATTTAGGGTACTATATTTTCACACACATGACACATAGATCCACCACGTTACTACTCATCGTCCTCTTTTCGGCCTTCTCTTCTTATGCACAGAAAAAGATCAGGATAGCCTGTATCGGCAACAGCATCACCTATGGCGCTGGCATAGTAAACAGGGAAAGTAATAACTATCCAAGGCAATTGCAGGTAATGCTGGGCAATGAATATGAAGTGATGAACTTTGGCGTGAATGGTACCACCCTGCTGAAAAAAGGGAACAACCCTTATTGGAAGAAAAGTCAATATACCTCAGCCCTTGCCAGCAAACCTGATATTGTTTTTATCAAGTTAGGCACGAACGACAGCAAGGCGGTGAACCGGCCTTTTTATGATGAATTCGAAAGCGACTACAAAGCGTTGATCGAATCTTTCCGCCAGCAGGAAACAAAACCAAGGGTGGTCATACTGTTGCCGGTGCCTTCCTTTATGACAGACAGCAACCAGATCTATGATCCCATCATAAAGAGCAGGATCATTCCCATGATCCAGAAAGTAGCGTATGAAACGCAAACGGAGATCATCAACCTGTATCCCCTGTTTGTTGACAAAGCAGACCTGTTCCCGGATAAGATCCACCCATCTTCTATTGGTGCCAATATCATTGCCAAACGTTTGTATGAAGCGGTTAAAATAAACAAAGACAAACCATTCGATCTCTTTTCCAAAATAACAGAAGATAAAAAAACCAGTTCCTTTTATGGTTTTGACTGTGTGGATTTTACTTTAAACGATCACAGCTGTAAAGTAGTTAAGCCCAGAGTAGTTGCTAAAGGCAAACCCTGGGTATGGCGCGCCAGGTTCTGGGGCCATGAACCGCAAACTGATATTGCCCTGCTCGAAAGAGGGTATCATATTGCTTACTGTGATGTAGCAGAACTGTTTGGTAACAACGAAGCAGTAAGTGTATGGAATAAGTTTTACGCTTATCTGCAACAACGTGGCCTGTCTAAAAAGCCAACGCTGGAAGGTATGAGCCGCGGCGGCATATATATTTACAACTGGGCCTTAGCCAATCCCGGTAAGGTATCCGCTATATATGCAGATGCCCCCGTACTGGATCTGAAAAGCTGGCCAGGTGGAAAAGGAAAAGGCCCCGGCAGCAAAAGCGACTGGGAGATCTTCAAAAAGGATTATAGTCTAACAGAAGAACAAGCCGTTCAATTTAATAACAACCCACTGGACAATGCGGCGAAGATCGCAAAACTGGGTTTTCCCATGTTGCATGTAGTAGGTGATGTGGATGAAGCCGTTCCGGTAGATGAAAACACCAATCCCTTCGAAGAAAAAATAAAAGCAGCTGGAGGAGATATCGCCGTTATTCATAAACCCGACGGTAAACATCATCCGCATAGCTTACCCAATCCTACACCCATCGTAGATTTCATCCTTCGTGCTACCGGTAACAAATTCAACTTCGCCGCTATTGCAGCCGCTGGTGTTGAATATCGTTCCGGTGCCGGCTGGACGGAAGGAAAAGAGTGGGTGGCACAGTTCAGGAACATAGACAGTTTACTGGATGCCAGAAAGAATTTAGATATAGTTTTCTTAGGTAATTCCATTACACAGGGCATTGGCGGAACAAGGACTTACGTAACCAGCAAACCCGGATTTGCCATCTTTGATTCTGTATTTGCAGGCCGTACATGGGAATGTGCCGGTATTTCCGGAGACCGCACACAGAATGTACTATGGCGTTTGCAAAATGGCAGTTATGCCAAAGCCAAACCAAAAGTAATGGTGATCACAATTGGCGTGAATAACTTTGGGGATGATAGCGCTGAAGAAATTGCAGCAGGCATCCTGGCCATTGAAAAATGGACAAAAACCAATATGCCTTCCACCAAAATTATACTAACCGGCCCGCTACCCACCAGTTTGAAGAAAGGTACGGACCGCCGTAATAAATATGAAAGGATCCACCAGATCCTGGCCCGCAACAAAATGGCGGCTCATTACTTCCCCCTGTCTGATATATTCATTCAGGCCGATGGGGACATCCTGCCCGGCACTTATTCCAACGATGGCATTCACCTGGCAAAGGAGGGATACCGTCTTTGGGCATTGGCCTTAAAACAGGCAATAGATAAGCTGCTTTAGGTGAAAATCAGGGTACAAAATGACAACTTTATATCACTAGTGCGTATTTTTAAAAACTACTTTTAAGAAGAAATTGCGCATTGCGCAACCACCACGTTATTAAAATAGTCTTTACATTACACACATGAAGAAATTGTCATGGGTACTGGTACCCTTTTTTTCCTTCACTGGCCTTGCTATGGCGCCAGTTTTCAGCGCTGAAATTGAAATAGGGCCACAAGCTTCTCATATCGTCCGGATCTCTAAGGATACCCTGGTGATCGCTACAGGTAGTACGTATGCCTTTACTGTTGACACAAAGGAAAACGAAGGGCTGGTATCTACCAAAGCTAATGCTGCACAACTAATGAAGGAACTGGTGGCCAAAGATGGTTCTGCCCAGCAGTATAAGATAGTTTCCCTTGCTACCGGCGATCAACTCATCGTTACCGCACAGGATGGCAAAATCACTAAAACTTATTATATCGCAGAAGAGCGCAGGGCGCTGAATGCACAATTCCGTTTAGGACAACAGCAGATCACCGTAAATACGAAAAAGAATATCGCGCTCTTTTTTACAGCTGGCCAAAGAAGCCCTCAGGCAACGGTGCGCTTTTTCATCCCCGCCGGTATCACGGTTACGCCGGATAATGTAACTGTGAATGTTATCGGCCGCGGTGAGGTATTACTAAAGGATCTGCCGAACCAGTCGATAGGCCGTGTAGGTACCAAATATTCCTACTCAAAAGTAGGTGTGGCTGATATCACGAAAGTAGCTTCCGGCACCCAGCTTACTTTATCTCATCTTGATCTGCGCCCTGCTAACGGAGAGGATGTAATTGTAGTGATCAGGGATGTACAGCTGAACAAAGACGGAGCATATGCATTCAGGGCCAGCTATTCCACCTCGCAACCTGAAGTACTCACCAGCATGGAGACAAAAGCTACGCTTCAGGCTACCGGCAACATTACAGATTTCGAAAGAGAGCTGGATAAGAACCTTGTATATAAAGAAACCCCTTCTACCTATACAAGGGTTTCTTTCAAATGGAGTTCGCTGAACAAGGCCATCACGCTCATGCAATCACTTGATAAAGGGAAAACATGGTCCGCCTCTCCGCTTAAAATTGATCCGAAACATGCCAAAGCCACCATAGAAGGTTTGCAAGCCAACAAACTCTACACCTTCCGGCTGGCTGTGAAAAACGGCGGTTTCTCTAACACTATTCAGTTCTATTCCGGTAAAATGGATATCAAACAATTCGGTGTACAAGGAACAGATAACGGAGATGATACAGAAAAGATCAATGAAGCCATTGCTTATTTGCACCAGATCGGTGGTGGTACTTTACTATTTTCCAACGGTACTTACAATGTAAGAACCGTTCATCTGAAAAGTAATGTATACCTCTATGTTGATAAAGGCGCTACCATAAAAGGTCTAAAAGGTGCCGATGCTCCTGAAACCACCTGGTTCAGCGATAAAAAATACCGTTCCGGCCTCTCTCCCACTGATGCCGGCCCATACGAAGATTCCGAGAACTACATGACCAAACAGGATGTAGGCCATCATTATTTCAGGAACACCATGTTCTTCGGCGAACGACTGGATAACATCAAGATAATAGGAAACGGTTACATCACTGGCAATGGCAATCTTAACACCAGCGATAAAGTGATGAACAATGCTCCTGATAGCCGTGCAGATAAAATGTTCACCCTAAAGTTGTGTACCAATCTTGAAATTGGCGGTATTCACAGAGATGAAGATCTCTGGTATGATGAAAAGAAAGACGAACCTTATTACATGGGTTCCAATAAAGAAACAGACAACATGCTGCACATAGACCGGGCAGGTCACTTTGTACTGCTGGCTACGGGAACTGATAACATCCATGTGCATGATACTTACTTCGGCAAACACAATACTTCTTCCGTACGGGACATTTACGATTTCATGGCCTGCAACAATGTGACCGTTACCAATATCTATGCAAAGGTAAGTTCAGATGATATTGTAAAACCAGGTTCCGATTGCTCTCTGGGTTTTACCCGTCCGGTAAGCCACCACAGAGTGCGCAATATCATCGGCGACACCAACTGTAATCTCTTCCAGATAGGATCAGAAACAGCTGATGACATTATGGACATATGTGTGGATAATATCTACATATTGGGTGCTAATAAAGCAGGGTTCTCCATTTCCACCAATGACGGCGCCCACATAAAAGATATACATCTCAATTGTGGTCATACCGGCACCCTCCATTCCCGCTCAAAGATGTACCGCGCTTTTACGCCCTTCTTTATTTCCATCTCCAACAGGGCACGGATCCTTGGCGCAGAAGTAGGGAAATATGCTTTTTCAGACAATGGTGTGCCGCATAATGAATTACTGGTGAAAAACGTGAACATAGGACAGGTAGAGAATATCATCATCAACGGCATAGATGTGTATGAAGTATACGCCGGCAGTTCCTTCAGCGGAAAAACCCGCTGGAAACCTTACGATGGTTCACAACGCAGAGCAACTCCCATAGTAGCCGGTTACAGCTTACCAGACAACGGAATTGATTTCAAACTACCCAATGGTAACCATACCGGGTATATTAACAACATTGTATTCAATGATGTGCAGGTACTCGTAAAAGGAGGCAACCCTGTATCAGATACAGCCGCCGCACCTCCTGAACTGGGTGTTGGGCAATACAATGCCTCCAACCTGAAAGTACAGCCTTCTTATGGACTCTGGGCCAGGCACGTAAATGGACTGACTGTTACAAAAAGCAGCTTTAATGTAGAGCAGCCGGATGGCCGTTATGCGATATTCCTGGATGATGTAAAAAACGCAAAGATCACGGATGTAAAAATGGTACGTGCAGCAGATAACAACAGGGTGATCGGCCTCAAGAACTCGTCCGGGGTAACGGTATCCCCTAAATAATTTCCTATGAAATTTGATTTCTACGAGCAATATAAGGACTACTCAAACACAGATCTACAGAAGATCGTGCAACAGCCTGATGCTTACCAGCCGGAAGCGGTGGAAGCAGCCTCCGGGATATTGAAAGAAAGAGGAGTGACAGATAAACCACAGGTGCTGGAGCTTAAAGAACAAACCACCCACCTGCTGGACTCCTTCGACGTGACAGAAGAAACAAAGCCCCCTAATTTACTCATACTCTTCCTGATCACAGTGGGCATGGAATACCTGTGGATGGTCTATAATACAGTGATAGTGTTTCGTGAAAGCATGCCACTCTATTTCATCCTGCTCAAATCAATAGACCTTGCGTTTACACCCTTCGTATTTTACCTGCTGTGGAAAAGAAAGTCGTGGGGCTGGATACTCATCTTTATCAGCACTGCCATAACTGCTGTTACAAGGCTCATACAGCTGGATCTCATTTTCCAGTACGTAGGGCTGGACACTGTACAAGGACTTACCTATATTGCTATTACCTTCCTGAAAATAGCCTTCGCCTGGTATCTATGGCGGAAGGAGATCCGGGAATTCTTTCATGTATCAAAAGAAGTAAAGTTCTGGACTGCCGTTGCAGCTATTTGCATATTAGTAGCCGTTGCGTTCTATAGGATCTCTGCGTTGACCGGTGGCATCTGATCAATCCAGGCTCCACTTGTGATAAGGTAAACCCGCCAGCAGCAAACTGGAAAAACTCACTACGAACACAGAATAATTAAACGGTGCTCTGTAATTAGCAAAGAAGAACATACTTAAAGCAAAAATAAGCGTCAGTCCAAAACTGCCGAAAGCGGCCCATTTTGTTTTATACCCGATAATTAAAAGGATACCGAACACCACTTCTGCAATGGTTGCTATAAGCCCTGCTATATTAGCCAGCGAACGATCTATATACGGCATCAATGAATGCGTATAATCTACAAAATTGCTCCAGTTACCCCATCCAACGCCACTACTTCCCGGAGCACCTAACGCTCCGATGCGATCCAGGACAGGTAAGATAAAGCCTATACCGAGCGCAAGTCTCAGTAAGAATTGAGCATTTGAAATGTGCTTGTTCATAGTCTCACAAAAATAGGCGTATCCGGCATAAGAAAACTTAATCTAGATTAAGAAAGCTTTCAAAATGAAAAAAGCGCGACAATATGCCGCGCTTTTTTGTATAACGTATATAAGACATCCCTATCTTCCACAATCTGCTGACCAGTTCCGTCCGGACCTTGCAAATGTGATCACCAGTCTGTCTTTATTAATAGTGATCAGACCAGTTCCGTCAGAGCCAATGCTTGTGAGGGTATTATCATCTTTTCTTTCAAAATCCACACCGGTAAGGTCCGGAATACCATCTGAAAATCTGAAATTATAACGAGTACCTACTTTAGTTACAAAGATGCTACCATTATCCTGGCTGATATTTTTCTCAGCATCAATATATCCGATCTTTCCTCTGAATGTACCAGCGAAAACGTCAACATCTGCAGGATCAGTATCTTTACTGCAAGCACTAAATACTAATGCTGATAACAGCAGTACTCCGACAATCTTAAGCATGAATTTCATACACTATGGTTTTATATTTTAGAAATAACTCTACACCTACCTAAACAATTAGCATACCAAACCTTAAAAACAGCTGTAGACAGGCATTTCAGGAGGGATCAATAGCATCAATATGTTTGCAACAGTCAACACTTTGATGTGGATGTACCTAAAAAAAGTATGGCGCATACCTTTCAGTATGCGCCATACTTTTTTCTCTTTAAGCAACTAGCGTAAGGTTACCCAAACATTGCTTCCAATACCATAATCAGCCAGTGTGAGGCCATCATTAAGCGCCTGACCATTGTAATACAAGGATTTGCCGCTTACATCTACTCCGGCTATAGCACCTGCCTCTGCTTTCACATCCCCTACATTGGAAGTGGGGAACACTAACAACCAAAGGTTAAATGTGGTGCCATCTGCTCTTTTTCCTTTTACATAAAGATTGTTGGGATGCGGCTGCGGTTCTTCTGATGAAGCAACCCGGGTTTCAGGGATCTGTGCAGTAGTAATAGTTCCGGAAACAGCCATAAGAATGGCCAGCATGGTCAATAGTTTTTTCATAAAATAGTATTTGATGTGGGTTATTGAATAGTCAAAGTAAGTGGAATTCACTGCATTCTCGTATCAGTAATCTATGCATAAAAAAAGCGCCTCCGAAAATGGAGGCGCTTCTGCATTACCAGCAAATGCTATCTATTTAACTGCTTTCGCAATCTTCTTTCCTACTTCTTTACCAGCCTTTGCATAACATTCCTTGATGCTCGGAGTTGGATCAAATTCCCAGTCACTTCCTCCCATTAAAACACCTGTAGCTTTCATTTCACCTTTGGCCATTACTTTGCCGGAGGATATTTCTATTACACTGATCTCAAAAACACATTTCGGATTTCTTTTCATTACAACAACGTTCCATCCCGGATCAGTATTCAAAGTTTTTACATAAACTGTATATTTTGCATCAGCTTGTTTTTTTGCAATGAGACCGCCATTCGCTTTATAAACATATTTGCTGATCAGCTCTTCGAACATTGGTTCATAAACAAGCTGACGGGCGTTCACCCATTTTTCAGCCCAACGTTCACCTTTACCCGGTTGCTTTGCATTCAACTTGGCCATTCTTTCCTTTTTGTACGTTTCTTCCGAATCATCCACCACCTTCATATTATCATAATCGTACTCGATGTTAAATTTGGTCTGCCCGGCAAGGAATTTAAGATCTGCCTTTTCAAAATCCTGGGCCTTCAGGTTAACGGTAAGCGCTACAGCAGACAAAAGCAACAAACTGGTCTTTAAAAACTTCATGTGGTATAGGATTTAGGTTTTATAATTTAGGGATAAATGTAATATATTTTATATTAGTAAAAAAACATCCTTATATTTTATTATCATACAGCGCAATGTGCTTATTGCTAACAAACAGCCCTCTATAGAATCCTGAAAGCCAATTCCACCGCAAACAATATATTTTTATTGTTTTTCAATAAATATTTATTATGTTTGCATCGTTATCCTTTAAAACGAGCAATTATGGAAATTAAAATTACAACCAGGCAGATCCTGAAAGCACTGTATATCCTGTCCTGGATAATATTTCTTGGCGTGTGTGTTGATGCGGGCGGTATTATATGCAATGCTTTTGTTGTCCTGCTGTTCAACCCCAATGGCGCCAGCACTTTCTGGAATGGAATTGATCTGTCCAGTCTTTATAAATACGATCCCGGGTATTTTCTTGTAGAGACATTACTGATGGGCATTGCAGCAGTATTGAAGACAATTATATTTTATCTGATCCTAAAACTGCTACACGATAAAAAATTAGACATGTCCCAGCCTTTCAGCAAGGAAGTGGCACGCTTCATATTCACCGTATCTTACCTGGCTTTAGGAATAGGCCTGTTCTCAGCATGGGGTGCTAAATATGTAAAGTGGTTTATTCAACAGGGAGTAGAAATGCCCGATATACAAGACTTAGGCATAGGAGGAGCTGATGTATGGCTGTTTATGGGCGTTATCCTCTTTGTAATTGCACAGATCTTTAAAAGAGGAATTGAAATTCAAGCAGAAAACGACTTAACTGTATAGCCATGCCGATCATTGTAAATCTTGATGTAATGATGGCTAAGCGGAAGATGTCGTTAAATGAACTTTCGGAGAAAGTGGGTTTGACCTTATCTAATCTTTCCATCCTCAAAACCGGTAAAGCAAAAGCTATACGGTTTAGTACGCTTGAAACTATTTGCAAAGTGCTGGATTGTCAGCCTGCCGATATTTTGGAGTATAAAGAAGAATAGCCCGTCCAATCCCTCTATTTGTAAGGAAAACGCTGCTACCACTATCATTATTGTGCGTAAAAAATATAGTTAAAAAAGGGCGTTTTGATGCCTCACACCTCATACTTTTGACCTTTCATATCTCTAAAAAAGGCAAAATATGAACACATACGTACTTCGTTTTCAGGAAATAGACAGATCAAAGTTTATGGCCGCAGGTGGCAAAGGCGCCAATCTGGGTGAACTGTCCAGGATCAGGGAAATACAGGTGCCAGAGGGTTTCTGCGTTACCACCGAAGCGTATAAAAGAATAACTGAAAATGATCAGGAGCTGAACCACCTGCTCGATGAATTAACGCGAAGTGAAAACATCAGTGAGGTCAGCGCAAAGATCCGTGCAACCATTGAAAGCAAACCTATTCCAAAGGATATAGCAGAAGAGATTGCAGGTTATCTCAATGAAAAGGACGCCTTTGCTGTGCGTTCAAGTGCTACAGCGGAAGATCTCCCTACAGCTTCCTTTGCCGGCCAACAGGACACGTATTTGAACATCATCGGAAAGGAAGCCATCCTCCAACATATCAGCAAGTGCTGGGCATCGCTGTTTACGGAGCGGGCAGTCATTTACCGCATTCAAAATGGTTTCGATCATCATAAAGTCCATCTGTCTGTGGTTGTTCAGAAGATGGTCTTCCCACAGGCAGCAGGAATTTTGTTCACTGCTGATCCCCTCACTTCTAACAGGAAAGTATTATCCATTGATGCCAGTTTCGGATTGGGTGAAGCCCTGGTCTCCGGCCTGGTGAATGCTGATATTTATAAAGTGTCTAACGGAAAGATGATCGATAAGAAGGTATCCACCAAGAAACTGGCCATCTATGCTTTAAAAGATGGCGGCACAAAAAAACAGGAGATCGGGCCGGAGCAGCAAAATGCTCAAACACTTACTGACCAGCAAATTTTAGAACTGGCACGCATAGGAAAAAAGATCGAAGAACATTTCGGCCAGCCACAAGATATCGAATGGTGTTTGGCGGATGATACATTTTATATTATACAGAGCCGGCCTATCACTACTTTATATCCTGTCCCTGAAGCAAATGATCCTGAAAATCACGTTTATCTATCTGTCGGCCATCAGCAAATGATGACGGACCCCATGAAACCACTGGGATTGTCCATATGGCAATTAAGAGCTGCCAGGCCCATGTTTAAAGCCGGCGGAAGATTGTTTGTTGATGTCACGAATGAGCTGGCCAGACCTGCCAGCAGGGATAATTTATTAGAAAACATGGGGCAACATGATCCGCTCATAAAAGATGCATTACGGACTATCGTAGAGCGGGGAGGTTTTATAAGATCGTTACCAGATAATGAAAAAGGAGCAGGGCCTTTTAAAAGCAGTAAAGGTATGTCACCCGCGGATATTTTGGCGCAAGTGGGGAACGACCCGGCCATCGTTACTGATCTGATCAAACAGAATGAAGCATCCGTAGAAACACTAAAACAAAACATCCAAACGAAGTCAGGACCGGATCTGTTTGATGCTATCCTGGAAGATATCCAGCAATCAAAGATGATATTTCATGCACAACACCTGGGTGTGATCATGGCTGCCATAAATGCTTCAGCCTGGATCAATGAAAAGATGAACGAATGGTTAGGTGAAAAAAACGTAGCAGACATACTTACTCAATCCGTATCAAACAATATTACTTCGGAGATGGGTTTGGCACTATTGGATGTTGCGGATGCGATCCGTCCTTATCCGGCAATAATTGCGCATCTGCAGCAGGTAAACTTTTTGGATGAACTGATTAAATTGGAGGGTGGTAAGGAAACCCGGAATGCTATCTATGCTTTTCTCAACAAATATGGTATGCGATGCGCCGGAGAGATCGATATTACTAAAACCCGCTGGAGCGAAAATCCTACTATACTGGTCCCGATCATTTTGGGTAATATTAAAAACTTTGAACCTGGCGAGAGCAAACGAAAATTTGAACAGGGGCTACGGGAGGCACTGAAGAAAGAACAAACGTTGTTAGATCGACTGAAGCAATTACCGGATGGTGAACAAAAAGCAAAAGACACAAAATCGCTGATCGACCTCCTCCGGAATTTCGCCGGTTATCGTGAATATCCAAAATATGGTATCGTTAATCGCCTCTTCGTTTATAAGCAGGCTTTAATGAAAGAAACCGAACAACTCCTGCAAGCCGGCGTTGTGCATGAAAAAGAAGATGTTTACTATCTTACTTTTGAAGAATTCCGCGAAGCAGTACGCACCAATAAACTGGACTACCAGCTTATCAGCCAACGAAAAGAAGAACACAAATTGTATGAGAAGTTAACGCCCCCACGTGTTATCACGTCTGACGGAGAGATCATTGCAGGTAAGTACAACCGGGAGGATCTGCCGACAGGGGCCATTGTAGGTTTGGCCGTTTCTTCAGGCATTATAGAAGGACGGGCACGTGTGATCTTAAACATGGAAGATGCTGATCTGGAAGAGGGGGACATATTAGTTACCACCTTTACTGACCCTAGCTGGACGCCATTGTTTGTATCCATTAAGGGCCTGGTTGCCGAAGTTGGTGGATTGATGACCCATGGCGCAGTGATTGCGCGGGAATATGGCTTGCCGGCAGTTGTAGGAATGGAAAATGCGACCAAACTGATCAAAGACGGACAGCGGATCCGGGTGAATGGAACGGACGGATATGTAGAAATACTATAACGGTAAATCATCAGGTGATGCCAAACGCTGCACCTGTTCCTCTTTCTTCAGATCGTTCTTATCATAACTCTCATAAGGAACTGCAAGGTATTCAAGCTTTGTGATATGCGACCTGAGATAAGAAACGATTGGATTGTCGTTACCCTCGTCTTTCTCAAAGAAGGTAGTAGGTTGCTCATTAAAAAATTCCATGCTGGTTTTATTACTCACCTTCTCCAGGATCACTTTGCGGGAAACTGGCAACCTGGAATTAGAGATGGAAACACCAATGCCTTTCAGCAGGCTCACTGTAGTGGAGTAAGTGGGAGGCAGAACGAAATGAGCCATGAAGTGATCTGTGATCATGGTGCCTACTTCAGACAGTTGCATGGTAAGCAACTGTGGATTGGATATATATGCCAGTCCTACATAGCGGGCTGGCCCCAGATCATTTCCTTTGAATACCTGATACTGGTTATGCCGCGGATTCATTTTTATGAGGAAGGGTTCCTTTTTTATCCTGTAGCCGAATGAAGAAAGGTAATAACAATCATACAGCCCTTCTAATATTTTCAGCGTGTCGTAAGGTGTATTTTTTATCAGGTCTTCTATAAATCCCATTTGTGATTTCTGCTGTGTAGTATCTTCATGACCCAGCAAATTTTCCAGCACCTCGATATAATGCGGCAACGCTCTTTTGGTTTTCACTTCAGAAACATTTCCTGCACGCGCAAAGATCTCTGCAACCGGTATCTCCTTCTCCGGCGATTCTATATGCATTTTCACCACCGGCTTTATCACTTTATTCATCAGCGTAGAAAACGCAGAAGGGAATATATCCAGGTATTCCGCAAGATCTTTATTCTTATAACCTTTTAATTGAACCAGGTCAATTACTTCCTGCAAGCGAATAGCATCCTTTATAAATCTCGTCATAACAGCTGTATTACGCCATAAATAGAGGCCTGATAAATTAATTAATTTAATTAATACGGTTAATATATAATTAAGAATTATGTAACAATTCCTGACCCTAAAAAGCACTTGCAGGCATATACATTTGTACAGCTGGCTTCACTTTCACAACATTCCTAAAATTAGATAAATAAAACAGAAAATGGTAAGATCAGGTTATGATATAATAATTGTGGGTGGCGGTATCCTTGGAATCTCACATGCTTATTATTGCCTGAAAGCAGGATATAATGTTGCATTGATAGAACGTAATTCCTATGTGCAGGATGCTTCTGTGAGGAATTTCGGACAGGTGATACCTTCCGGGTTCAGTAGCAAGTGGCAGGCTTATGGTTTGGAAAGTCTCCGTTTTTATAACGAGGTACAGCAAAAGGTTGATATAACAGCTCGCAAAGAAGGTACTGTATATATCGCCAGCAATCAGGAAGAGGTACAGCTGATAGAAGAACTGGCAGCTATCAACAAAAAAAACGGTTACATCTCACAATTGTTATCGCAAAACAACTGTCTGAACATGTACCCCGGTATCAATGACAGTTACGCTAAAGCCGGTTTGCTCTTTCCCGAAGAGGTGGTAGTTGATCCGCGCAATGCTTTACCCCGGCTGATCGATTATTGCGTTGAACAGTTATCCCTCCATTATATTCCGAATACTACTATTAAGGAGATTGTACATACGAACGGTACAGTAACCTTAGAATCCGTTTCAGGAAAGAAATGGACCGCAGGCAAAGTGTTTGTTTGCTCCGGTAATGAATTCCAGTTACTATACCCCGATCTGTTCAGCAAAAGTGATATTAAGATCGTGAAGCTGCAAATGATGGATACGATGCCACAGGCGAATGTGAAGATAAAAGGTGGCGTATTAACCGGCTGGACCATCAGGCGTTATGAAAGCTTCCAGGACTGTCCATCCTGGGCTGACATTAAAAGCAGGGAAAACAAAAACGACTTTCATCAGCAGCATGGTGTGCACATCTTATTTAAGCAGTTACAAGATGGTTCTGTTGTTATAGGAGACTCCCATCATTATACCCCTATAGCAAAAAGCGCCGTTCCGGATTTTGATACCGATGCGGCCCTCAACAGCTATATGATAGAAGAAGCTAAAAAGATCTATTCACTTGATAACTGGCAGCTCCGCAATACCTGGCTGGGCTTCTACGCACAATGCGAAAGCAGGGAAATATTCAGAGAAACAATTGATGAGCATATTCACATCATTACCGCCATCGGCGGAAAAGGCATGACTGCATCTCCCGGTTATGCAAAAGAAACGGTCGCCGAGCTTTTATCAGTTAATGTATAGATCCTGGAAAGAAAAGGGCCTTCAACTGCGAATTGAAGACCCTGCATTTGTTTCAGGTTAAAAATTTAGATCTGTTCTGACATAATTTTTCAATCCTTAAACCTGGCAAATATATGAAAAGCAAATTTTACGGTGAACAATTGAAAAGAAATGCCCGCGGGGCAATACTTCTGCTTCTGGCAGCATGTATGTCCCTCAATGTTTCAGCCTTCTACCAGGCTTCTCCTTCCATCGAAAAAGGCAGGGTAATATCCGAAGCCGGAGAAGTCCTGCCCGGCGTTAGCGTACAAGTAAAGGGTACCTCAAGAGGTGCCTTCACTGATGCAAACGGTGAGTTTAATATTAACGCCGCCAATGGCGATGTACTCGTTATTTCCCTGATGGGTTTCACGCAACAACTAGTGCCTGTTAAAGCAGGAAGCCCCATTACTGTTACATTAAAACAGTCCGTTGCCGACCTGAACGAAGTAGTGGTAACAGCCCTGGGTGTTAAAAAGGAAAAGAAGGCAGTAGGTTACAGTGTGCAGGATGTAAGTGGTAAAGACCTGGTAAAAGCCAGGGAACCCAATGCCATCAGTTCACTAACAGGAAAAGTAGCAGGCCTTACCATCTCCCCCAGCCCCAATCTTTTTGGCGATCCCGGTATTATGCTACGTGGCAGGACCGGCGTACTGATCGTTGTAGACAACGTTATTGTAAAATCTGATTCCTGGAACCTCTCTCCGGACGACATCGAATCCTATTCCATATTAAAAGGTCCAAGTGCTGCAGCACTATATGGCGCACTGGGCATGAACGGCGCCATTATCATCACTACCAAACGCGGCACAAAGAACAAACGTGGTTTTGCCGTAGACTTTAATTCCAGCACACAATGGCAAACCGGTTATAACGCCATCCCGAAATACCAAACGGAATATGGCGCCGGTGATGGTTTCAAGTATGCCTTTAAAGATGGTATGGGCGGCGGCATCAACGACAATGATTATTTCATCTGGGGTCCCCGTTTTGAAGGGCAGCCCATTACACAATATAACAGTCCCGTTGATCAGCAAACCGGTAACCTGCAACCACTTCCATGGCTGGCCAGGGGTAAGGATAATCTGAAGAACTTCCTCCGTGATGGTATCCTCAGCACTAACAATATTGCCATATCCGCCAACAATGATAAAGGTGACATCCGCCTGTCCATCACACAAACCTATCAAAAAGGAACAGTGCCCAATTCACAGATCGCCTCTACCAACTTTAATGTTACCGGCGGGCTGGATGTAAGTAAGAAAGTTCGTTTTGAAACCAACATCAATTATAATAAACAGTACACCAAAAACTACCCTACACTGGGTTACGGGCCGCAAAGCCTCATATACCTGATCACGGTTTGGGGTGGTACAGACTATGATATCCGTGATCTCCGCAATTACTGGAAACCCGGTAAAGAAGGAATTGAAGTATATAACAGGGAATACACACTGTATAACAATCCCTGGTTAGTAGCCTATGAAAACCTGCGCGGTTATTACAAAAATGACTTGTACGGTTACGTGAAGATGGATTATAAGATCACAGACAAACTCGCATTCAACGTCCGCACCAATGTGAGTACTTATGACCTTACCCGTACTACCCAATATCCTTACGGCGGTACTTTCTACAGTCCATACAGCAAGATAGGCGGATACACAGAAGAATGGTCCAAACTCTGGGAAAACAACACAGAAGCATCGCTGAGTTATACAGATAAATTCTGGAACAATATCAACTTCAGAGGGGCCGTTTTCGGAAACCTCCGTACACTCTCTGCCAAACAGATCAGTGGCGCCACCAAAGGAGGATTAATTGTTCCGGGAGTATACAAACTCTCCAATACCAAGGAGCCAAACTCTCCTACCAATAGCAGCGCTGTTAAACAGGTAGCCAGTGCATATAGTTTTGTTGACCTCGATTATAAAGGATATGTGTACCTCAACCTCACCGGTCGTTTTGACCGATCCTCCACATTACCGCAAAAGAACAATACCTACTTCTACCCTTCTGCTTCCGTAAGCACTGTACTGTCAGACATGTTCCGGTTGCCCAGGGCAATATCTTTTCTTAAACTGAGAGGATCATACGCGAATGTTGCAGGAGACCTTGGCACAGAGCCTTATGACATCTTCAACCTCAACCCCACCTATTCCGAATATGGAACAAGATGGGATAATAATGTAGGTGTAGGTTACTCCGGTACTTTGTATAATCCTGATATCCTGTCTTCCCGCGTTAAGAACATTGAAACAGGCATGGAGATCCGTTTCCTGAATAACAAGCTGGGAGTAGATGTGGCCTGGTTCCGGAATGTTGAAGGCCCGGGGATCCAGTATGTAACTGTATCCAACAGTTCAGGCGTTACCTCTGTACAAAAGAATGCTTATACCTATATACGCCGTGGATGGGAAGTAGTATTGACAGCAGCACCTGTATCCGGGAAAAATTTCAGCTGGAATATATTGGGCAACTGGTCCACCAACCACCGGTGGCTGAAAGAGATTGATGGCGTATTGCAACGGGATGGTAACATCCGCCTTGGAGAAAGAGCCGACGGTTATTTTATCACCGATTTTCAACGGGACGGGAACGGCAATATGATTGTTGGCAGTAACGGATTCCCCGCTTATAATCCATATAGAAGCAAGATCGGATATAGCGATAATGATTTCATTGCAGCCATTAACAACAGCTTCCGGTATAAATCTTTTAACCTGTCATTCCAGGTAGACGGACGTTTTGGAGGCCTCATCAACAATTATTTGGATGGCTATCAGTGGAGTGCCGGCACGCATCCAGCATCCGCCAGTGAATATCGTTTCCTCGATTGGACCAACAGGAATAATCCCAGCTGGAAAGGTTCAGTAATGACGAACGGGCAAAAGATCGTCAGCGGACAGTTAAGTACAGACCAGGATGGCAAAGTGATCACCGATACAAGAAAGTTTGAACAGAATAATGTACCCGTTCTCTGGCAAACATGGGCACGAAATTTCTATCAATCAGGTGACCAACTGGCCAGGAACAGGACCTATCTAAAATTGCGGGAAGTGATCCTCAGCTGCAATGTGCCTTCCGGGTTGCTGAAAAGAGTGGGAAGTATCCAAAGCGCCAGCGTTTCACTTGTAGGCAGGAACCTGCTATACTTTACCGGTAAAGGAACACAGAGCATGGACCTCGACCAGTACACAGGCAGTGTATCCGATTTCCAAACACCTTCCGTGAAAAGCTTTGGCGTAAACCTCAATCTTACTTTTTAATCTTAAAGACGCAGAATCATGAAAAGCACTATAATATTACTTGCCTGTGTTCTGATGAACATTATAGCGTGTAAGAACATCGACGAGTTGCAGAAAGACCCGAACGCCATCACCAATCCACATCCCCAGCTAATTCTAACAGGATTATTGCTGGACATGCGCTCAAGCCCCTGGGGAGGAGATCAGCAGAACAACCAGTATATGGTGATCAATGAAGCTTATTACGGCAATCAGTCGTATGCATGGGGAGCAGGTAGTACTGCAGGATATAATCAACTGAGGAATGTAGTGCGACTGGAAGCAGAAGCGGAGAAAAAAGGAGAAGAAGGCAAACCCTATCTTGCCCTGGCAAAGTTTTTCAAAGCTTACTTCTTCACGGAAATGACGGTGATGCTGGGTGAACTTCCTTTAGGAGAAGCACTAAAAGGCCCAACAGAAGGCATCTTCCAACCTAAATTCGATACGCAGGAAGCAATCTATAAACAATGTCTGCTATGGCTGGAAGAAGCCAATGCAGACATCACACCACTCGCAGAAAAAAAAGCAACCGTTGGCGGTGATTTTTACTTCAAAGGTAACATGAAGAATTGGCAACTACTGATCAACTCTTATCGCTTAAGATTACTCATCAGCCTTAGCAAACGCGCTATCGATGCGCCCAATCTGAAAGTCAGGGAGCAGTTTGCAGAAATAGTCAACAATCCTGCAAAGTACCCACTGATCCTGGAGAATACAGACAATTTCAAACTGGTATACAACAGCGCATCCCGCGATAACAATTATCCCTTATGGCCGGCAGATGGTGTGGTAGTTAAACGGGATCTGAGAAACCACATAGGTGATACTTACCTCAGCATTCTCTCTGCTACCAAAGATCCAAGAATATTCGTAGTGGCCACCCCCACGGATTCAGCAAAAAATTCCGGCGATCCTGGTTATGCGGCCCGCTTTACTTCCTTCCGTGGCGGTAAAACCGGAGAGTTACAAACAACACTTAAAGATCAGGCTGTTAACGGAAAATTATCCAATATCAACTTTGATTACTGGGTAAGCTCTCCTTCAGGAGTGCCATACATTATGTTCGGAGCCGCCGAAACCTCCTTTACCATTGCCGAAGCTATCAACAGAGGCTGGGTAGCCGGCGATGCGGCTGCCTATTATAAGAAAGGTATCACACTCTCCATGAAAACCTATAGTATCAGTGATAATGATATAGCACAATACTTCCTCGCAGACCCCACAAATAATTATGCCGGGGATAATGTAAATGGATTGAATCAAATCCTCAAACAGAAGTATGTGGCCTTCTTCCAGAATTCCGGCCGGGAGGCGTATTATAATTACCGGAGGACGGGAGTGCCTGCTTTTCATATCGGGCCTGCCAATGAGAATAATAACCAGATACCCGTGAGGTGGGCTTATCCTACATCAGAGTATACTACTAATGAAGTTAATCTTAAAGCATCATTGCAGCAGCAGTATAATGGTTCTGATACACGGAATGATGTTATGTGGCTGGTGAAATAACTGCCTGGATTTTTTTGGATGCAAGGCCCAAAAGATAAAAAAGCGAAGAGAAATAATTCTCTTCGCTTTTTGCGTGAAAACAGCCTTCCATTAGCTTTGGAATGTAACTGGTAATTTCTATCTTTATTGATCATATGATCTATACTTTAATTGGACTTGTTGTTTTGGGTGGGCTTATTTTTTATATAAGTTACAAACAACGCGCTAAGCAGACAGAAAATAAACCATCTGACAGCCCTTACCTGGATTTAAGGAAGATGGCTTTTAATGTTACACCTGAGCAACTGGAACTTTCAATCCCTTCAGGCGAAACCAAAGTATTCGGTGTTATCATGGATTGGGATTTGGGTGAAGGTACTATGTCACTTATTTCTTATGAAACTGGTGATGCAAGCATCTATTTCAGCAGTGGTGGAGGTGTTATTGGTGGAGGGAAACATGAAAATGTAAATAAAGCATCAAAAGAATTTGTATCAAAGGCACAAAATTACCTTGGAAAATCCCTGAGAACTGAAATACTTCCTTTACCAGACAAAAATTGTGTAAGATTCTATTTTTTAACAAACAAGGGGAAATTTGTTGCTCAGGAAACAATGAGTAACATAGAAAATAATTCATCCGAATGGACCCTCTTTTTTGAAGAGGCTAATAATGTGATTACTGAATTGAGGCTTACAACTGAGAAAAAATAAAGCAGGACATACATTAAAATGGATACAAACAAACCCACCGCGGCAATTCTGCAAACAAAACAGCATTTCAATATTCTGGATGGATTGAGGGGCATTGCCGCCCTGGCCGTTGTAGTGTTTCATTTTATGGAATGGGCTTACACCGATTTCAGCAAGAATTTTATCGCACATGGTTTTTTAGCCGTCGATTTCTTTTTCTGCCTTTCGGGGTTTGTGATCGGATACGCCTATGACGATCGTATAGCAAAAATGGGTGTTCTCGAGTTTTTTAAATCGAGGCTCATCAGGCTGCACCCACTGATCATAGCAGGATCAGTATTAGGCCTGCTCGCATTTTTATTCGATCCATTCGGCGGCCATCCCGAATTGTACAACGCCGCTGAGATCATCGTGGCATTTTTGTGCTCATTACTACTAATTCCTTTGCCTGTCGTAGCCGACCGTGGATTCAACCTGTTCAGCTTTAATGCACCGTCGTGGTCATTGTTTTGGGAATATATCGCCAACATCGTTTACGCGCTTGTGCTTTCTAAGATCAAACGAGGCTTCCTGATACTGTTAACCATCATCTCAGCAGTAGCGATTTGCTTTGTAGCTTACCGTTCCGGCAATTTATTAGGCGGTTGGAGCGGCCCAACCTTTTGGGACGGGAGCGCCCGGATATCGTATTCCTTTTTAGCAGGACTACTTATTTACCGTTCCAACTGGATCATCAAAAACAAGCTGGGATTTATCGGCATAGCCATGCTATTGTGCCTTGCCTTTATAATGCCATTTTCAGAATGGAATTGGTTAACCGAACCTTTGGTAGTATTGTTTTACTTTCCTTTGATAATAGCTTTGGGCGCAGGGGCTACGTTAGCACCTCGTTTACAAAAGATCTGCATATTTTCAGGAAAGATCTCTTACCCATTGTACATGACGCATTATGCCGTATTATGGATGTTCGGAAATTATTACACCAGTCATAAGCCGGATACAATGCAACTGACGCTCATCATTATAGCAGGGCTAATCCTGCTGGTTGGAGCAGCCTACCTCGTAATGGTAGTTTATGATATCCCTGTAAGGAAATATCTAAGTGAAAGACGCGTCAGAAAAAATAAATAAGCCCTATGATCAACAAGTATTTTCTTCCCTTAAGCCTGGTATTTATACTCTCTACGAGTATAAATACTTCAGCACAAAATAAAAACATACTCCCCGGTTGGGCGCTGGGCGGCTTTGTCAGGCCGGAAGGTGTAAATCCTGTCATCTCAGTAGACTCAAACACAACATTCCTGGACCCAATGACCAATACCAAAATTCATTGGGAGGATAATGATACCTTCAACCCGGCAGCTGCAGTCAAGGATGGAAAAATCATTGTCCTCTACCGGTCTGAAGATAAAACCGGGATAAAAATTGGTAGCCGTACCTCAAGGCTGGGTTATGCCATTAGTCCGGACGGACTGCATTTTACCCGCAAAACAGCACCTGTTCTTTACCCTGCTAACGATGATCAAAAAGAATATGAATGGCCGGGAGGATGTGAAGATCCTCGTATAGCAGTAACCGAAGATGGCACTTACGTCATGTTATATACGCAATGGAATAGGAAAGTACCCAGGTTAGGAGCAGCCACATCAAAGGACCTGCAGCATTGGACAAAACATGGCCCAATATTTCAAGACGCCCATGAAGGGAAATTTCTTAACGTGGCTACAAAGTCAGCATCCATCTTAACACAGGTTAAAAAAGGCAGGCAGGTTATTGTTAAACTGAATGGTAAATATTTTATGTACTGGGGCGAAAGACATGTATATGCTGCAACCTCAACAAATCTGGTTGACTGGACGCCATTAGTGGACGAACAGGGAGCATTACTGAAACTGGCCTCACCACGAAAAGGCTTTTTCGACAGCGATATGACGGAATGCGGCCCACCAGCTGTAATGACCAAAGAAGGGATCGTTCTGCTTTATAATGGCAGAAACCATGCTGGCGACAGAGGCGATAAACGATATAATGGAGGCGCATATTGCGCTGGGCAAATGCTGTTTGACAAAACCGATCCTACCAAATTGCTGGCCCGCCTCGACGTCCCCTTTTTCAGACCGATGGAATCGTTCGAAAAAAGTGGGCAATATGGAAACGGTACCGTATTTATAGAAGGCATGGCATGGTTTAAGAAAAAATGGTATCTCTATTATGGTTGCGCTGATTCAAGAGTGGGTGTGGCGATATATGATCCGGCCAAACCCATTGATGCCGATCCGATTAGCGACATCAAACCATAAAGATCATTTATTAAAAACTGCAGGTAAGATAAGATCTTCCATCATTC
This sequence comes from Chitinophaga sp. SYP-B3965, assembly GCF_009647655.1. GTDB lineage: Bacteria > Bacteroidota > Bacteroidia > Chitinophagales > Chitinophagaceae > Chitinophaga. The sequence goes on from NZ_WJFD01000003.1 coordinate 420,487, forward strand.
GATCTGCCTGCCTATGTGCATAGGCCATGCCATATGCAGTTGCTGTTAGCACCACAACGAGAGGATGATCTTTAAAGATGAAGATCTTGTTACCACCATTTCCGGAACAGTAATACACTTCATAAAGTTTGCCATTCACACGGTAAGTCTTGTTCCAGAACAGATATCCGTAAAACTCGCCAGGCCGTCCGGTTATGGGTAGTTGATGTGAGAGGCTTTCACTCACCCATTTTTCCGGGAGGAGCTGTTGTTCGTTCCATTTGCCTTTGTTGGCGTACAGTTGCCCGAATTTTGCGTAGTCCAGTGAATTCATGCGGATGCCGCCAGCTGTATTTGCTACGCCTTGTGGTGTATAACTCCAACGGTAGTTGATAATATGCAGCGGTTTAAAAAAATGGTCTGCAGCATACTTTTCCAGCCCTCCGGGAATTATCTTGTCAAGTGTACTGCCCAGCAGCATCACACCGGCTGTAAAATAATGCCACTGTTTCTGATAGCGTACGGTATCCAGCGGCAGGTCCATTGTAAACTTCACCCAATTATCCGTCGGGTACATGTTTTCTTCATTACCAGGAGAGTCTGGATCATTATCATCGCCGGCGAACCGGGAACTCATTGTTAGCAATTCCTTAAGTGTTACCCGTGCTTTTTCCGGAGAGTAATGCTTATAGTTCTCCAGTTGATAGAATTCTCCGAGTGTTTGCTGCGGGGATTGCAAATAACCATCGCGAATAGCGAGGCCGGAAAGTGCCGATGTAAAGGTTTTTCCTACAGAGCGCGTGTTATGAAGACTATCACGCGAGGAACCATTGAAATATTCTTCAAAAAGGATCTTACCATTTTTCAATGCTACCACGCTGGTCACATGCCTGAAAACATCAGCTTCTATATATGCCCGTAAAGTTTTTATCTTATCCTTATCGAAGCTATCAGGAGATGCAACAAGATCATAATAAGGCCTGACAGGAGATAATTTTATAGTTGATAATCTAACCTCTGGCTTACGCTTTACCAAAAGTGCCAGTTGTCCTTCAGCGATTATTTCACCGGTGATCAGACCGGGGCTTTTAACGTAAGGGCGTAAAATAATCTGGAGATGATGCGATCCATCCGTCAGTACGCTGTCACCACCATTATACATAAATCTGTTCCAGGCCGACTGGCTCCACGATCTGCCCTCATGTTCATTGTCGATAAGTGGTTTCGTCCATATTGTATCTGCTTGCTGCTGTGCAGCAAGGGGGGCGCCGGGTAACAATTCGGTTTGATAGATCAGCTTTCCATCAACTAAAAATGAGAACTGGTAATTTCCGACTTTAGCAAGCGAATCCCGATAGATGGAGGGAGCCAGCTCACTCAGATAATCAGTTAGCGGTTTTGACAGCGAAACGGTGAGGTACAGGTTTGTCTTGTTGGACAACGTTAGCTGTTGTATTCCTTGTTCCTTTATCAGCGCATCCTGGCTGAAAAATATCTTGCCGGAAGGACGTTGTGCTGATGTAGCTAAAGCTATTGCAAGAACAGCAACCAATAGGGAAATTCGTAATGAACATTGGAACATGACACGTCATGAATTTAATCCAATATAAGATATTATACTGATATTATTCTTTATCTCTCCACCGTGTAATTCAGTTCAGTTACCCCGGAAGCAAACTGTCTGGTAGTCAATAGTTTTAGTTTTATTTTGTCTTTGATGCCTGCAAACAAGGGAATACCCTGCCCAAGAATAATTGGATTAACAAATAGCCAGTAGCCATCAATTAAGTTCAGTTGCATAAGTGAATGTGTTGCTGTCGGGCTGCCAAAAAGCAAGATGTCTTCACCTTCCTGTTGTCTTATTTCATTTATGCTGTCCGAAAGGTTGTCGCTTATAATTGTTGTGTTATCCAAACCCTCAGCTTCCATCGTTTTTGATAAAACAACTTTGTGAACCTCTTTATACCACTTTGAATGTTCAATGTCGTGTTGGCTCGCTGTCGGCTTGTCTGCTGCGGTAGGCCAGTAACTCTCCATCATCTGATAAGTTACCCGTCCATATAATGCAGTGTCGCCTTCGCCTATCCGTTTACCAACGTGGTCAAAAATTTCCTCATCTACTTTAATCCAATCCATTTCTCCGTTTGGCCCTGCTACATACCCGTCAAGCGATATGTGCATAAATGAAATGATCTTTCTCATAAAATTATTTTATTCGTTAATTAATATATTGAGGTACTCCCCAAGGCGGTTTAAAGTCTGTTTGCCACCTTCGATAGCATTTACCTTTCTGTTTAATTCATCAATAATTTCTTTTGACTTAAATACTGACTTCATTGTCAATAATGTTTTCCCTTCAGCCTCTTCAAATGAAACAGAAACAATGAAGTTATAATCTTCGTTTTCTGCGCCAGAGTGTTTATAAGATAACAGGGAAGGCTTTTTCACTTCTACATACTCAATTTTATTATCCCAATCCCGTCCCATACCATGCATGATAAAATCCCAGATCTTACCTGGTTCTACAGTCATTGATTTAGTAGTTAGCGAAAAACCGTTTGGTCCCCACCATTCTTTTATATGTGCCGGGTTGGTCCATACTTCCCAAACCAGATCTCTTGGAGCATCCAGAAGTCTTGTATGTATAAGAATGTTCCCTTCTTGTTTGAATGTATTGTAGTTTTCCATCTTTCTATTTTTTCTTTTTTTGAATTTTTGCCAGATAGCCTTCCAATGAATCAAGTTTTTTGTCCCAATATTTCCGGTATTGATCTACCCAGGCCGTTACTTCATTTAATTTTTCGAGTTTCGCTTCACAATATCTTTCCCGGCCTTGCTGCTTGATTATAATAAGGCCACAATCGTTAAGGAATTGTATATGTAATGAAACTGCCTGCCGGGTTATATCAAACTCTTTGGCAATGGCATTCACATTGAGTGATTGCCCAGCCAGCATGCCTATAATTTGCCTGCGGGTTGGATCTGCTATCGCCTGAAAAATGTCTCTTGTTTGTGCCATAATGCGCAAGTTATTCCTTGCAAATATATGCGCAAGGTTTGACTTGCGCAAATATTCGCTGATATTTTTGTTGGAGAGGGGAAAAGGCAAGGTCATTTTATCCATTATTAAACAGGTATAATCCATTGCACAGTATGGTAATACAGGGTATTTTTGAGTTCCATCATATAAACTGAACCAGGTCTATGTACAACCGCATTTCTTCTTTATTTATACTCTTGTCTTGCTTATCTGCATCTGTTAATGCACAGCAAAAGCCCTTAAGGTTATGGTATGATAAGCCGGCAAAATTATGGGAGGAAACTTTACCGCTTGGCAATGGCCGATTGGGAATGACCCCTGACGGCGGGCTAACAAATGAAAAAATTGTACTCAACGATATCACGCTTTGGTCAGGATCTGAGCAGGATGCCAATAATTATGAGGCCAACAAAAGCCTTCCGGCTATAAGAAAGTTGATCCTGGAAGGAAAAAATGATGAAGCACAGGCGTTGGTTAACCGTGATTTTGTATGTAAAGGCCCCGGCTCCGGCGGCGCGCAGTGGGGAAAATACCAGACCCTGGGCGCCCTTGAGATCCATTACAACCATAAGGACGAGGATGCCACACCCAAAGACTATAAACGCGAACTGTCCCTGGACAGCGCCATTGCCAGCTGCAGTTATACTTTGAACGAGGTAAAATATAAAAGAGAATATTTTAGCAGTTTTGACGATGATGTTGATATCATAAAGATCAGCGCAGACAAAGCAGGAATGATCAATTGCAGGATCAACATCAACCGTCCTGAAAAGTTTGCTGTCAAAATCGAGGGCCAGCAGTTGCAGATGTCCGGGCAGCTTGATAATGGAACAGATGGTAAGGGAATGCAATACCTGGCCAGGGTAAGTGTTAAGCTAAAGGGAGGAAACGTAAGTGCAGATCAAAACTCCCTGATCATTAAAGACGCGACGGAGCTGATCATTTATGTTTCAGCAGCTACTGACTTCAGAGGGAATGTATTTAAAGAAAAGACGCAGCAATATCTGGCCGCGGCGATGAATAAGTCTTATGCAACACAGAAGGCCAATCACATTGCCAATTTCAGGAAACTGTTTAAAAGATTAAGCATCGATCTTGGATCTGGTAAAACAGAAGAGCAGTCCACCGATTCCCGGCTGGCGGCTTTTTATCAACGCTCAGAATTGGATCCGGGCATGGCCGCGCTTTTTTTCCAGTATGGACGGTATCTTACCATCAGCAGCACAAGAGTTGGCCTGCTGCCTCCAAACCTGCAGGGATTATGGGCTAAAGAAATTAACACACCCTGGAACGGAGATTACCATCTGGATGTGAATGTGCAGATGAACCATTGGCCTGTGGAAGTAAGTAATCTTTCGGAACTAAACCTTCCCCTGGCAGATCTGGTAAAGGGCCTGGTAAAACCTGGTGAAAGAACAGCAAAAGCATATTATAATGCGGAGGGCTGGATCGCCCATGTGATCACCAATGTATGGGGTTTTACAGAGCCGGGAGAAAGTGCATCCTGGGGAGCGGCCAATGCAGGTTCAGGCTGGTTGTGCAACAATCTTTGGGAACATTATGCTTTCAGCATGGATCTGAAATACCTCAAAGAGATCTATCCGGTATTAAAAGGGTCCGCACTATTCTATAAAAGTGCACAGGTTAAAGATCCTAAAACAGGCTGGATGCTTACCTCCCCTTCCGTATCTCCGGAGAATACTTTTTACCTGCCAAATGGAAAGACCGCCAGTATTTCCATGGGACCCACCATCGACAATCAGATCATCAGAGAACTGTTTAACAATGTGATCACCGCTTCTACCATCTTAGGTATCGATGCGGATTTCAGAAAAGAACTGGAAAACCGATTGAAGCTGGTACCTCCTGCAGGAGTGATCAGTAAAGATGGCCGCATCCAGGAATGGATAGAAGATTATAAGGAAACGGATCCTCAGCATCGTCATATCTCTCACTTATATGGCCTGTATCCTGCGGCATTAATTACACCAACCCATACGCCGGCGCTGGCCCAGGCAGCCAGAAAAACCCTGGAAGTAAGAGGAGACGATGGGCCAAGCTGGACCATTGCGTATAAATTATTGTTCTGGGCAAGACTGCAGGATGGCAACCGTGCTTTTAAACTTTTTAAAGAGCTGCTCAAACCAACCCTCAGGCTGGATATCAATTATGGAGCAGGTGGTGGAGTATATCCAAATATGCTGTCCGCCGGACCGCCATTTCAGATAGACGGAAACTTTGGTGCCGCTGCAGGCCTGGCCGAAATGCTGATACAAAGCCATGATGGCTTTATCGATCTGATCCCTGCACTGCCAGATGCATGGAAAGCATATGGAAATGTAAAAGGATTAAAAGCCCGTGGAAACTTCACGGTAGATATGAACTGGAAAGATGGTAAGATCATCTCCTACAGGATAAGCTCCACAAAAGCAAAGAAGGTCAAAGTAAAAGTAAACGGAGAGATCAAAGAGATCACTTCCAAAAGTAATTAGGTTTCATACAAAACCTAATTACTTTCTATTTCCAATATCACACTGGTCCTGCCTGTATTTACATGAGGATTAAGACCTATGGTCATCAGGAATTCCCCAGTATAAGTTTTGGTGGAATCTATTGTTGAGCTGGTTCCGGGATATACATTCAGTTCTTTGATGCGATAGTGTTTAGCCGGATCCAGTCCCTTTAACCGAACAGGAAATTTACTGCCCTGATCGTAGCGGTTGTTCACCAGGAAATTAAACATGACGGCAGAAGTTTGCGTTGCGTTCACATACAGCATGGATGCCAGGCTGCCCTCTGTTGGATTAGCCAACCGGTATTGATCACCTTGCCAGATGATCGGTTTGATGTTGTTATACGTTTTTACTGCCTGCTGCACATAATTCAGATCATTGTCGTTTAGATGTTTGATCACAATATCAAAACCCAACTTACCCATCATGGCTACATCAGTACGGAATTTAATGGGTTGTTTGCCCCAATCTGTCACATGGTTGGAGGATGTGATGGCCGGATAAAAATAGGAGTTCTGCCATTGGATAAAGATCCGTTCCAAAGGATCGGTATTATCACTTGGCCAAAATTCTGTAAAGTATTTCAGGGCTGCATAATCTACACGGCCACCGCCACCAGAGCAAAGCATCATGGGCACAGTCGGGTATTTGCTGCGTATCCTTTCCAGCACTTTATACAGACCACGCATGTATTCAATATAGAAATGATCCTGGTTGCCTAAAGTCGCAGAATAAGCATTGTAGATGACTGCATTACAATCCCATTTGATATAGGCAAGCTCAGGATTTTTGGTAAACAGATCATTGACTACGCCGAACACAAAGTCCTGTACTTTGGGGTTGCTCAGGTCCAGTACAAGTTGATTTCTGAAATAGTATTCCTCGCGCTTCGGCTGCTTAATCACCCAATCAGGATGTTTTTCGTACAAATTACTTTTAGGATTCACCATTTCAGGCTCAATCCAGATGCCGAATTTCACCCCATTGGCTTGCGCTTCCTTCACAAGAGAAGATATCCCGTTTGGCAGCTTGGCTTTATTTTCCTCCCAGTCGCCCAGGCCGGCAACATCGCCATTACGTGGATACTTGTTTGCAAACCAGCCGTCATCCAGCAGAAACATATCCACGCCAAGCTTTTTGGTATCCTTCAGCAGTTCAAATAATTTGCTTTCATTAAAGTCGAAATAAGTGGCTTCCCAGTTATTCAGCAATGTCAGTCTTGTTCCTTTACCATCCAGCAATTTATACTGCCTGGCCCAGTTGTGCATATTCCTGCTTGCGGTACCTTTTCCGTTGCTGGACAGGGTGTATAGGAATGCTGGTGTCTCAAATTCTTCGTTTGGCTTAAGCGTGTATACAGAAGCGTAATTATTGATGCCCGAGATGATCTTTAGATTATCCTGATAATCCAGTTCCAGGTCAGTCCTGAAATTACCACTGTACTCCAGGGAACCATAAAGTACAGTTCCTTCATCTTCTGTAGCAGGTTTATTCAATGAGACCATAAATACCGATGGCATAAACAAATTTGCTCTGGTGCCAAGTTTACTGTCTAAAGTTTTTATACCATGGGTGACTTTTGATTCTTCAGGCTGCATTTCTTTAGCCCAGTCTCCATGGTATTGGGTCAGCCAAAATCCGCCTTCTGCTTTCAGGTATAAGTTGGCAGATGCATATTTGGAAAGTAGAACATTCCCTTTTTCCCGATGTTTAACGATACTCCATTGCTCCACTACATCATCTTTGAAATAGGTTTTATAATAAAGCGTTACCTGGAAATCATAAACAGGATCTTTCAAAAGTACCGTAGTCAAAGACACATCATCATCCACTTTTGTCACCTGATGGCTTACGTACCGTAAGTCGAGCGAATTATTCCCGTCAGCATGACTGACACTTATCGCAGGCTCAAACAGGCTTTTAGAACCGGAAGAAGTATAGGCTGAATTCAGAACACCTGTATAATCTCCCGCCTGCTTGTAAGCAGCTGGAATATGTGCATACTCTTCCGCGCCGGACAATTTCCTGCCAAAGTAAATGGTAGCAAGGTTGTTTTTGGCATCAGCCTGCAATACCAAAGCATTATGCCTCGTCTCTATCGGAATGGTAGTTTGACCAACACTCTGGAGTGTACATACGATCAATAAAGCAACAGGGATAAATTGTTTCATGTAATTAATCTATAAGATCTATTATCGGTTTCTGGATTTCAAGATGTTGTTTAGCCCCCAGGTGCTCAGCATCGAGGTTGAGCACATCAAGGAACGAACGGTTCGCCAGTTCATTGGACCCTAATCCCAGGTATCCCAGTCCACTGATGAAAAGGCAATGGGCCTTATTCCTCAACTGGAGATCATCTTCAAATACCAGCAGATTGGGTAGTGAAACCGCAAAGTAATCAATTTTCACGTCGTCGGTCATATGCTGCAGACCATAATTGACCAGGCGCTTAAAAATTTCAGTTGCTTTTTCATCATCTCCCAGTTTTTTCCAGGCCAGGCCCTGGTAAAAGATCTTGTCCGGTTGCTGATCATTATAGAAAATAGCGGCAGCAGGTTCCGTACTCCCGATGGTTGCTTTTTGGAAATAAGTGATGGCCTGCTGCTGATCACCGAGGTCATTAAAAGCAGAGCCCATCAGATAAAATATCTCGTTCTCCTGTGCTCCGAACAACTTTCCTTCACCCAGGTTATGGGGATAAACCTGGGCCTGTTTCAACAATTCAATAGCTTGCGCGGGAAGCCCGTCTGCAATCATCATTTTTGCTGTTTGTACCAGCGCATACACATACTGCCCGGAAGCTTTACCTTCTCCTCCTTCCCAGGGATGGAACTGTCTGTTCCTGAGCATTTGCATGGCTTTAGCATGATCACCCATAAAATTATGGATCGTGATCATTTCCAGGTAAACATCATCCCTTTGAGCAGCGGTTTCCTGGTGTTTTACCAAAAACTTCAGCCTTTCCCAGGGCGTATAGTTCAATCTTTTGTAAAGCTGGTGTAATTCCATCAGCACACGATCATCTTTGGTATCCAGTTCAAACGCTTTTTCAAAACACATTAAAGCCTTCTGCTGATCATTCAGTTTATTAAAATAAGCGATGCCAAGATTTCTCCATACCGTTGGGAATGCAGGGTCTGCTTTGGCAGCGTTCTCCCAATAATGTATGGCCAATAAATACTGGCGCTTGTCATAAAACAGGTTACCCAGGTAATAAGGAGCCCGGGGATCTGCCGGACGGAGTGATATAGCCAGCTGCAAGGCGTTTATGTCCTCCAGCCTGTTTGGAAAACACAAATAAGGATCCGCTTCAGCCGCTTTGCTGAGCAGATCTTCAACCTTATTCTTCTTGTTCAGGTGATGAGCAAACGAGGCCAGATGATAATACACCATCGGATGCGTCCCTGTTTGTTTAACAGCATAATGGAGCAGGTCTGATGCTTCACTATACAATCCTGCCGCGGCATAATCCAGCGCATAGACGATAAAATTCTGCTCATATCCCCTGGACAGTTTCATCAGCTCTTCCAAAGCGGCGGTACATTCAGCCGTTTGAAATGTTGCACCAAAAGCCAGGGAAAGTTCATATAGTGCGCCCAGGTTAAACGGATCTCTGATCAGGGCCGCTTTGGAAACCGCGATGGCCTGATCATGTTGTTCCATCTTCCGGTATGCAGCAGCTTTGACAACGTAGGCTTTGCTGTTGCCGGCATTACCATCTATTGCAGCATTGATATGTTCTAAGGCTAATTGGTGATCTCCCCGGGCCATGTCTATCTGCGCTACGGCAAAGTATCCACTGTCTTTCCAGGCTTTACCCCATGTTGCTTTATAAAAAAACTCATAAGCTTCATCGTGCTTGTTCTGGAACTTAAGGCTTAAAGCAAGGTTATAATACGGCTCAGTATCATAAGGGTTTGGATTGCGCTGTGTACTTGTCTGGATGGCTTTTCTGAAGTAAGGTTCGCTTTGGCCAAACTGACCTCTCCGCAGGTACCAAAGGCCTAATGCATTGTTACACCTGATGTCCTGGGGATCACGCTTTAAGGCTTCTTCATAATAGGGCACCGGGCTATAGGTTGCATGACGGTATTGTTCCAGATGCTGGCCTGTTAAAAATAACTGTTCGTTATTCTCTGCCAGTTCAGGTGCAACTGCAGGTTTTGCTGCTTCCGGGATCACATTGATCTTATTAGCTGCCGGTTCATACCTGATGAGCTCATTACCCTTTTGAGAATGGATGATCAATAACAAACCGTTTTCCTTTACCGCTTCCGGCAGGTTAATTTTTTTGACATAAACCAACTTCGGATCAATACTTGCCTGATCGGAAAACAGTTCAGTCCCTTCATAAAAGAGTTGAATGCGGATGTCCTTCTGCAATGAAGTCACATATATCTTTAGTTCTGCTTCTGCCTCGTGCAGCTCCAATGCCAGCAGAATATCCCGGGTAGCATTTTTCACCATACCCAATTCCTGGTAAGGCATAAAGTACTGCGTAAAGGATTTTTCTTCATTCGGCAACAGCCAGGTAAAATCCGGCTGATTGTCTGTAAACATACCGGTCATCAGTTCTATATAAGGCCCGTCTTCATCCGTCAGGTTCCTGTCCCAGGCTTGTCCAAAATCACTATGCCCCCATGTCCACTGTTTTTTCCCGGGAGAAACATGGTGATTGGCAACATGGAGTAATCCACCCTTTGAATCGTGTTCGTAGCCGCCTACAAAATCATAAGCAGAATTAATGGCCATGTAAGAAGTAGGGACCGGAATATTCTTATACATGGATATATCTGTTCCGGGAGCATAATTTACTTTGTAATAAGTGCCGGTGGCTATTGGAAAAGTAGATACATCACGTTTGCCATGATCAAACACAGCATTCACATCAGGAGGAAACACAGACTGATAGTGGTCATTCACTTTTACTGCCGGATTGGCCCACCAGAGAAAAGTCTGCGGTAAGCTGGAGCGGTTAAGCAGTTTAGCTTTGATCTCAATATAGGCCTTGCCCGGATGTAAAGTAAAACCGGCAAGTCCTTTTGTGTGGAACATCTGCTCCACCTCGTTCACCCATACCGTCATGCTTCCATCCGGATTTTCTTCAATCTTATAATCCACAGGATCAAATGTACTGGGACGATGATGTTGAGGCCAGTTGAACTCGATCCCTCCTGATATCCATGGACCGGTAAGTCCCACCAGAGCAGGTTTGATCACCTGGTTATAGTAGATAAAATGCCGCTGTTTGATCTTATCATATGCCATCTGTATCCTGCCTCCAAGTTCGGGCAGGATCATGATCTTCAGGTATTCGTTCTCCAGGAAGAGTGCTTTATAAGCCTTGTCTGTTTTTTCATCGTATATCTTTTCGATAACCGGGTTTGGATAAACTACGCCACTGCTTCCCTGGTAAATACGTTTTTCAAAGAACATAGGGTTCTTGTCTGGTTTACCGATACCATAGGTGGGTATGATCACCTCTTCTTCCCAAACGTTTACTTGCGCTGTTTTCATACTAATGTCTGATTAAATTGTCTTCGAGTTCTTCGAGGGTTTGTCCTTTGGTTTCCCTGACTTTCCTTAACACAAAGAGAAAGCCCAGAAAACAGATGACTGCATAGAGATAGAACGGTCCATATGCACCTAATTTTTTAGCGAGGATGGGAAATGTAAACACCAGGATAAAGTAGGCTCCCCAAAGAGAAACAATAGCTACCGATGAAGCCATGCCCCTTATCTTGTTTGGAAAGATCTCCGAGATCAACACCCAGGTTACCGGCGCCAGGGAAATTGCATACATGCTGATGGCCAATAAAACAAAAATGGAAACCATACCTGCGGGGTACTGATTTTGCAGCATAAAGGCCAGGATGATGTATACGACAGATAGCCCCAATGAACCGATCAGCATCAGTGGACGGCGGCCCATTTTATCCACCTGCCACATGGCCAGCAGCGTAAACACAAGATTCACAAATCCGATCGCTACCGTTTCAAAAAGCTGCCTGTCCAGGTTTGCCCCAACAGATTCAAATATGGTAGAAGTATAATTGAACACCACATTGATCCCGCAGAACTGCTGGAATACGGCTAAAGTGATCCCAACAACTACAGCAGGCCGCACACCCTTATCAAATAGTTCTTTATAAGTGTATTTAGTAGTGCCCGTCAATGATCTTTGAATGGCAGAAACCGTACTTTCAACAAATTCCACTGAACCAATTTTGTCTAAAACTTTTCTGGCTGCTACATCCTGCCCATCTTTCAGCAGCCAGCGCGGACTTTCAGGAAGCCATATCACACCTAATAAAAAGAAAACAGAAGGTACTGTTCCCAATCCGAACATCCATCTCCAGGCATTTTCACCCGTATCGGCCAAAAAATAATTCACGAGGTTGGTGATCAGGATCCCAAGAACTACCGTCAATTGGTTGATCGCTACATTCCTGCCCCGTACTTTTGCAGGCGAGATCTCAGCAATGTACATCGGGCATAACATAGATGCCATTCCAACACCGATTCCTGCGGCAAAGCGCATCAGTATAAAGAAAGTAAGGCCTGGGGAAAATGCTATTGCTATGGAAGAAACTGCGAAAATAAAAGCAGCGAGCATCAAGCCAGGTTTCCTGCCATATTTATCGGCGAGCTTTCCGGCAATTAAACAACCTGCTATACATCCTAAAGCTAAGGAACCTGTTAAAAAGCCCTCCCACCAGGCATCCAGCATAAACTGTTCCCTCAGGAAGGGTAAGGCTCCGGATATCACCGCAAAGTCGAATCCAAACAAATAACCGCCAAGGGCAGAGATGAATGAAATTCCAATAATGTACCTGTTGTTGAATGTGTTTTTGTTGTCCGTCATGTCATTACGTGGTTACTTAAAGTTGCCTTTTTGTTAGAAGTTGAACAATGGATGGATTCAGTTAAACCATGGACTATATGCTCATTCTATATTGATATAAGCAACCGCCCCTCCCCCTTTAGCCAAAGGCAGCTTTATTTTCGTTTGGCTGTTAACTGACATGGTCTGATAATGATAGTCTGAAGCATTGGTGCTACCTGCATCCGTATATAAGTTAACCTGGTAGTTTTTGCCGGCAGGTAAAAAAGAAAAATCAAGCTGCAGTGTTCTTTCATTCCAGTTAGTCATGGCACCAACAAACCATTTGTTCTGATATCTTTTGGCCATTAAAGCATAAGCGCCTACCTGGGCATCCAATACCCTGGTTTCATCAAATACAGTGGGAACAGCTGACAGGAACTTCAATACGTCCGGGTACTTCTCATATTCCACCGGGGAATCGCACAGCATGGCAAGGGGCTGATCGAAGATCACAAACATCGCCAGTTCATGGCATCTTGTTCCTTGTGTAGAAGGCAATCCCGGATCTACAGGTTTAAATGTTTCTTTGCTGCTGTTCCGCATGGAGCCCGGTGTATAATCCATAGGGCCTGCGAGCATGCGAATGAAGGGGATCAGCAAGTGATGGTCCGGATTGGCACTATAATCCCATTTTGAACATTCCGCTCCTCTTACGGCCTCATAGTTTACAATGTTGGGATAGGTCCTCTGCAGGCCGGTAGGTTTGCTGCAACCATGGAAGTTTACCATCAGGTTTCTTTTGGCTGCCGCACGGGCAATCTGCTCAAACCACTGTATGGCCAGCTGATCGTCCCGGTCAATAAAATCTACCTTAATGCCGGCTGCTCCTATTGACTTTAGAAAATCCAATTGTCCTTCAAGGTCCTTCATCAATGTACTGGCTACACACCATAGAAAAACGCCTACATGTTTTGATGCAGCACGCTGGATCACACCGCGCACATCAAGCTTTGGATTCACTTTTAGCAAATTATAATTGTCGGACCAGCCGGCATCGATCATCAGGTATTCGAAATGATTTTCTGCTGCAAAATCTACATAGTAATTATAAAGCGCAGTGTTCCTGTTGGGCATCCCGGAAGGGATAGCTGCTCCCGGCAGCAATGCATCATGCCACCATTCCCAGGCGGCCTTTCCTGGTTTTATCCATGAAGTGTTACTGATCTTTGAAGGAGTAGCAAGTTTGTAGATCAGCTGATTGTTAAGCAGCGTTTTATCGTCATCAGTAGCTATGATCACTCTCCAGGGGAAACTTCTTTCGCCATAGGTTTTAGCAATAAAACCAGACCTCTCTTTCACGACCGATACAAAATCGCCCCAGCTTCCCATTACCGTCTTTAAAGGATAGTGTGACCATAAGCCGGTCATTTTGCCATTATCTTTAAGTACATACATACCGGGATAATCAAACAGATCTGATTCTGCGATCACCACTTTAAGGCCAGATTCCGGATAAGCGAATAAGGTGGGGGTAATGGCCTTTTTCCCATCAGGTATCAGTGCCAGTTTGTTATATGTTACATAGGGCACTTCCCAGGCAGTAAAGTTGTCTGTTTCAGGAAAGATCACCTGCGGGGTGCCGGGGAGGTTAAAATCTGCGCGTTCTGCCATTACTTTTATCGTATCTGCGATATGGGTGATGAACCGGTAAGCAAGCCCATCATTATAAGCCCTGAAGGTTATAGCATACTGGCCCTGAAAGTCGATCAGCAATTCGTTGAAAGCGTTATTGAGTGCGGCCTCCTTACCATACAAGGGTTTTATCTGATCCCTGGATTTTTTCTCTCTTATCTTCTGGATATCTGCAGACTTTCCCAGCACCTGGTTTTCCAATGTCATGGAGATCACAGATGGAGCAATCACCATCTGATCTTTTAGCGATACGCTGTAAGTAATGCTGTCATCTATCAACACATTGAATTGCAGTTTGCCATTTGGTGATGCCAGTGTATACCTTTTAGGGGGCGTAGCAGCACTGGCCACTTTACAGATGAGAAGTCCGCAAATTAAAATAAGTTTTATGTTCATGACTATGCTATTGTTCTGAATTTAAAATGAATACTATGCTGATAGACAGATCCCGGCGTTAACACTGTTGAAGGAAATAAAGACTGGTTGGGACTATCCGGGAAATACTGGCATTCTAAACACAACCCGTCAAAAGGCCCGTATACCTTTCCATGATTTCCTATTTCGCTGCTTTGCAAATAATCTCCTGTATATAACATTAAGCCGGGATAGGAGGTATATACTTCCATTACCCTGCCTGATTGCGGCGAGGTGAGTATACAAGCCGGTGCTTTAGCCCATTCGCCTTCATCCAACACATAACAAACATTCAAACCGGAAACATCACCAGCTTCATTCACTGTTAATTTCTCGCTGATCTTATTCTTCTTAAAAGATAACTCAGCAGCAGGAACGATCAGGCCGGATGGTATATGGTCCGGTCCGGCATCAACTAAGTAATTCGAATGGATCGTAAGCTCGTGATCAAATATCTTGGTGGTAGCGCCTGAGAGATTAAAATATGCATGATTAGTAAAATTGGCGATCGTATTCTGATCACTGCTTGCCCAATAATCGATCAGCAGTTCGTTGTCATCAGTCCAGCGATAGCTCACCTTAAATTCCAGGTTACCCGGAAAACCTCCTTCTCCATCTTCGCTAAACAGGCTAAAGGAGAGCGTTTCCCCGTCAATATCAAAATCAAATACCCGGGCATTAAATCCGGCACTGCCACTATGGATATTATTTCCGCCATCATTAGCATTCAATGTATAACTATTGCCATCCAGGATAAACTTTGCGCCAGAGATCCTGTTAGCAAATCTTCCAATAGTGGCCCCGATATAATTTTTATCGCAGAGATATCCCTGCAGGTCTGGAAAACCGAGTATGACATTGCCTGGTAAACCTTTTCTATCAGGAACATAGGCTGCGACTAATGTCGCCCCATAATTGCTAAGGTTTACAAAAGCACCGCTGGCATTTTCCATCCTGAACAGATGGATCCTGGCATTGTTCTGTTTACTCCACGGATGATGTGTGATCTTACTCATAAACTTCTAAAGGCGCAGATTGGTTAACTGTAATTACATACTCCTGGCTATCCGCCTGCAATGTGCCTCGGTGATATGGTTTCAAATAAGCAGGAATGAAAATTTAGCTGGTTCCTTTTAGTAGTATCACTAAAAGGAACCAGCAGATCAATTAATTCACTTTAAAGAAAGACAATTCCAAAAGGTGGATGTAGTTAGCTCCACCCCATGTTTCCAGCACTTTAAAACGGAGATATTTTACCTGGGGAATACCCGCAGGAAAAGTAAACTTTTCACCAGCTCTTGCAAATGCACGGTCTGCATCAGTCAGCTGCCCCCTTGGCAGGCCCGATGGTTTAACCGAAGTAAAAGTCTCTAATTTTGTCCAGCTGTTATCAAAACTTCCGTTTGTATTTGGATTGTTGCTGCCCCATACTTCAAACACTTTAAGATTAGCGACGTCGTATAAAGCATTATCACGTTGCCAAAGCCTGAAATGGTCAAGCTTTGTGGTCTGCCCCATGTCTATTGTAAACCATTGCGGCAAACCGGAACCACCCGTATGGAAGCCCGCCGGATCTCCGCCACCTGTACCATTATTGTTGTCCCATAAGTTCTCCAGCTTCCATCCATATTCATCATTGATGTCTGTAGGCAGTTTATAGGTTCTGAATAATGATTTGTCTAATTGCGTGACCTTAATGATCGTTGGGAAATCTGCAAACTGCGTTACGTTGAAATTGTCAATAGATCCAAGCTCCGGAATATAAGAAGAACGGTATTGTATGGTTGTGCCCAGCTTGTAATTCGGGATCACGATGCTGTTATTCTCCGCCGGCAACTGTCTTTCTTCTATTGCTCCCGTGCTGTTGGTATAACGGATCGTTGTCGCTACATTCATCGTATCTTTCTTATTAAAGTTCAGCTGCAGGGTTTCATCAGGTAAGAACTGATAAGGCTCGACTGTATTTATTCCTCTGTTCAGTAATGTACTGCTATAAGTTGCCCCGTATACTCTTACATTGTTGATCTCGGTCGCAATGGACTTACTGCCTTCACTATCATAGGAAACCACTACGAAAGCATAGACATATTCATTCAGGTCAGGCACGATCACTTTTACGGTATCCTTAGGATCATGGGTGGTTGCAGCTACCTCCATTTTATTCACGCCGTTGTTCCAGGAAATAACATACTTAGTAATACTTGGATCGGGGCTTGGATGCCAAAACAGTTGTGCACGTAAGTTACCGGTGTTATAACCTGCCGTCTGGATCTTTCCGGGATACTTTATCTCTTTATCCTCCAGGAAAGCTTTATAATCATCACCATACTTTTTACACCCCCAAAATGCGAGGGATATAAAACAGATGAGGGCAATATTATTTATGATCTTCATAATCTGGTTCTTTAAATTGAACGTTAACGTTTATAGCGGATTACCATACAAGCTTATTTCCAAAGCATTTACATAAGTTAAGCCACCCCAGGTTTGGGTAATTTCAAGCCTGATGTATTTCGCAGGTCCGGCTGATCTTGGCATAGTGAAGTTGACACCTTTAGCCACAAAGGCTTTATCAGCCTCATTTGCCTGGCTTGGCGCCAAACCTGATGGTGGATTTGGGAAAACAAAATTGCCCATATTCACCCAGTCCCCGGCAACAGTGCCCAGCGCAGAACCGGTTGGCAGGTTTACATCTGCAGGGTTATCCTTATTGGACCCCCATAGCGTAAATTTGCGCGTATTCTGATATTCATAATAACTTGAACCCCTTTGCCACATTACCAAACGACTGATCTTGGCAGATACGCCTAAACCAAATGTGCCAATACTTCTGGGAACATTGGTATTGGTATGCCAGCCCGGTTCTCCCAAATTACCATCGAACATATACTTGAAGTCCCAGCCAAACTGATTGGTTGGTGCGTCACTGGCCAGTTGATAAACAGAAAATTTACTTTTATCCAAAAGGGTTTCAAACAGTGGTGTTACCGTCTTAAATACCGTATCTGAAACATTCCCAAATCTGTCTGTGGTATATACACCAACCTTCTGCGGCACCGGCGGTAAATTCCTGATAGAAACATCTATCGTGTCTGTGTTAACATATTCCGGATCCTGCTCGTCATATTTTTTGGTGGTTTCGTTGTACACCAGTAAATGCAGTGCAAGAGGTGATTTATTTTTGTTTAGTCCATAAAAATTAGCGCCTCCAAAATCAGGTGTAATTTCAAGACCGGAATTGATCATCACATAATTGGGCGTTTTGGGATGTACTTTTATAACTACCGGGTCAGACATCACATTTGCCCTGCTCACAGCAAATAAAGAAACTTCGTATTCTTTCTCCCTGGCAAAACCGTCTACCATGATAGTATCTGTATAGTAACTGGCTTTAGTTTCCCTTACACGATCATCGTTAATGGCATAGCGGGCCAAAACATACAGGAGGTTCTTTGAATCAGGTAACCTGTAGGTGATCCTTGCAGCTCCATCCAGGTTCTCTACACTTACATTACTGACCACGCCAGGTTTTGTCTTATCTGTTGAAATGATATCAATATTATCGTCCTGCTCTTTGCAGGAGGCCAGCAATATGATAAACATTAAAAAAAACAGGCTTTTTATATCATTCAATTTTTTCATCTTCATAAGTTTTGAATTACCAAAATATGGTTTGGGTCAGATTCTCATTTTTAACCACCTCTTCATTTTTTACAGGCCATAAATAATCTTTCAAACCAAAAGTTGGTACAGCCACCGTTACAGGCCTGTAATAGTTTGAAGGAGCATCCTCATTTACATTCCAACCTTGCAGCGGTCTGCTGAGTACACCTTGTAACTCTTTCCAGCGGCGCAGGTCCCAGCCACTCTGACCTTCAAAACATAACTCTATCCTTCTTTCCTGGTGGATGATCTCTCTCCTGCCTTCTTTGGTATCGGGCTTGCCGGGTTTATTTGAATACTGCTGCCATGCCGTTGCCACGCCGGGCAAACCGGCCCTGGTCCTCACTTTATCTACCCAGGATAAAATATCTGCTTTAGATGCAGTGCCTTCTTCATTTAAAGCCTCAGCATATAATAAGTATAATCCGGCCAAACGCGCAACAGGTAATTTGAAGGAAGAAAAACTGGCATTCTGATTCATGATCGACATATAGTGCACCAGTTTCTTAGGCCAGTATCCGGTTACATTCGTGGCATATTGACTCTTAGGGCCTGCAAGTGCAAACCGTCCCCTGGCCTGTACGTAATAAGCATCACTCTCGTTGATCTTATCATTACCAAACCAGATACCGCCATCGAATCCCAGTGCTGCGTAAAACCTTGGTTCGCGATTAAAATTGGCTTTTGCAGTTTCGTAACCTTCTTTGATATAATGTTTATTGGCAGCATCTCCAATCAGCGTAGTATTCCTTCCCGTGTAATCAAAAACACCACTTTTATCCTCATTGATGGGCACACCATTTTTGGTATAGAACAATTCCGTAGTGGATAACGGCACTGCCCAGTTTGAAGGATGCTCGTTACCCAGGGAAACCGATTCCTGGTTCAGTTTGGGAAAGCTGAATCCCTGGTAAGGAAAATCATATTGTGAAGAAATGATCACCTCAGGGTTCTGGTCCCATTTTTCCGTGATCACAGCTTGTAACTTCAATACCTGTTTCACTTCATCAGATACATTAGATACCTTATCGATAGGAACCCTATTGTACAGATCACCACCCTGTGCGATAAACTCATCGATGGCTTCTTTGCAGGCTTTGGCTGCCAGGGCCCATTTCTGAGGATCGGCAGTAGCTGTAAAAAAGCTCCGGCCATCTTTGTCTTTAAAATCAACATAGTCAGGATTACCATTAAATAAAGGGCTTGCGGCTGTGGTTAATACTTCAGCTTTTAAAGCCATCCCCATCGCTTTCGTTGGCCGGCCCAACTCTAAAAGACGATTACCAATAATGACCGGCAGATCCGGTATGGCTTCCTCTAAAAGCTGTGTTACATAAGCAAAGGATTCGTCCACAGTTGATCTTTCAACTTTTGTTGCCTCTATCGGGCCGTCAATTGGCCGGTTTTCTTTAGCCAGTGTGATCGGGCCATATAACTTGATCAAATAGTAATGGTAAAATGCTTTTAAGAACTTGGTCTCCGCGATCCATCTTTTCTTTTCAGGCTCTTTCAGATCATAAGGCTTGTTAATGTTCTCCAGCATGATGTTACACCTTCTTAGCACAACATACAGGGGCTGACCTCCATTGGAGCCGTTCCAGTAATTTATTACCGGGTCCGATGTATTTTGCACACCTCCTCTTATCAGCTTAAAGCCCGGAGATTTGATCTGGTTAAAGGGGTTATCATCCAGGCCAAGCGGATAGACCACTTCTGATGAGGTCACAAAACCCACATTATTCTCCACATCACGATTGATACTCTGATATGCATTAAAACACCCATAGAGGTAGTTCTCTGCTTCATTCCTGTTCGAAAAAGCGTAATCGAGCGTCCCCACATTATTAGGAACAACATCCAGGTATTTTTGACAGGACGCCCCCTGGATACACAGTACAACCACGCAGGCCAGTTTATAATAGAATTTCATATCTCAATTTTTTTCTGCTATGATTAACAATTATAAATTCAGGTTTATACCCAAATTGAATACCTTCTGTATGGGATAAGCAAATCCATTACCTGCCAACTCCGGATCCCACATTTTAAAGGGACTCCAGGTGATCAGATTCAATCCGTTAAAGTAAAAACGGCAGTTGGAGATCTTTAAAGACCGCAGTACATTTTTGGGCAGGGTATAACCAATTTCAAGTGATTTTAACCGGATGAAACTTCCATCCCGAAGCCACCATGAACTGGGCTGCAAATTATTAGCGATCAATTCATTACTGGTACCCAGGCGCGGGTAAGTAGCATACACATCCTGGTTTTCTTCAGACCAGTGACTGTCTGCAAAATCTTGCAATACCTGCGATCTCCCTTCTACATATTTTACATTACGTTCTAAAAACGGACTCACTTTTCTCGGATCAATAAAGAAGGACACCCTTGCCTGACCCTGAAAGAACGCGGAGAGATCAAATCCCTTAAACCCTGAGGAAACACCAAAGCCATATACAATTTCCGGTGTGCTGGGATAACCCATAAATACCTGATCCAGATCATCAATCCTACCATCTTCATTCAGGTCGCGATATTTAATATCACCGCCTCTTGGCATCACGCCTGTAATTTTGTTATCGTAAGCATCCACTGTGGTGAACAACTGTTTTGGTGAGTTGGCCACTTCAGCATCATCAACAAACAGGCGTTCAGCAATATAGCCATAGCCACGGCTGATCGGCTGCCCCATAAAATGCCTCCATGTTTCAGGATAATTCGGCTCTTCTATATAAGTGTATTTGTTGGTTGAATAAGTAAAGTTGCTTCTGATGGAAGCCCACAGCCCATTGTTGAAATTCTGTTTGTAATCCAGTGATAAGTCCAGCCCTTTTGAATCCACCACTCCGAGGTTGGTTAGAACATCAGCTTCAAAACCTTCTGTTGCCGGAATGTTCCGCGTGCGTAAGATATCGTAACGGTGATTCTTATAAATTTCGGCTACGATATTGAGGTTTTTCAACAAGGTGATCTCTGTTGCCAGGTTCGTTTGTCTGGATGTTTCCCAGGTAATATTTGAATTGGCATAACTTCTGATGGTCACGCCGTTTAACTGGTTTTGGTTATTGATACCAAACTGGGCAAAGTTGCCTCCATTCAGATTCACATCAGAAAGGTAGAAGAAACGTTGGGAACCGATCGCATCATTACCCACTAAACCATGGCTAAAGCGGAACTTTAAACGGTTCACGATATCGTTCTCTTTCCAGAAGGCTTCGTTAGAAGGTACCCACGCTGCACCGATGGTTGGGAAAAAACCATAGCGGTGATTGGAAGAGAAACGTTCAGATCCATTATATCCAGCGTTAAACTCTACAAAATACCTGTCCTTAAATGAATAGGTTGCCCTGCCCGCCAAACCAAGGTTTCTGAAAGGCAAAGAATAAGGCAGCGTAGTTGTCTGTGTCCTGGGATCTTTAGCACTTGAATATAAAGTCTGCTGTGAAGTACCGATCAGGGTGGAGCTGACGCTGTGGTTACCAAATTTTCTGTTATAGTCTATAGCACCCTGAATGTAGTAGAAGGAATTGGCATTGGGTTCATTCTTATAATATTCCAGGTATTCTGTAGGCACGTTGCTGAATGAGGTTCCCTTCATGGGATTAAGCCAGGTCAGTGCATAGGTATTGTCTTCCTTATTATAGCTATCCGCGCTATAAAAATAAGGGGAGTAAGCAAGTTGAGAATCAAAATAAGAATACCTGTTGGTGTTAAAGATCCCTCTTAGTTTAAGGCCCTTAGTAATAAAATCTAAGTTCTGATTGAGCTCCAGCTGTGCGGACATGCGCGACTCTGAAGAGTTCTTGTGTCCTTTTAAAAGTTGTGCATAAGGATTACCGTTCGGATAAAGAATGCTATTACTTCTTGTTCCATTTGGCCCGCCTACGTTTCCAAACAGGATGTGATTGGCTCCTATATTGGCCTCATCAGCAGGATAATAGGCCGGGAACAAAACAGGGCTGGCATGAGAAGCAATCGCATACAGGTCCGAAGCAAAAGATCCGTCTAAGGTGATCGGTCCGTTATAATCACTAAATGTCCCAGAAAGTCTTACGATCAGTTCTGTAGATTTAGTGAGGGTAAGGTTGACGTTTGAACGCAACTGATAATTCTTAAAATTAACGTTGTTCTCATTGTTGTTGCGTATATCCGTTTTCAATATTCCATTGTCCACATTATAGGAGCCGGAGATATAATACTTAGCCACACCGCCACCGCCACTAATACTTAAATTGTTACGCTGTGTGCTGGCCTTGTCTTTAAACAACATATCGATCCAGTCAACCGCCGGGTATACATAAGGATTACTGCCCGGTGTGCCGGCAATGGTGGCTTTTGTATTTTGTACTTTAAGTGCCGGAAAAGGTAAGGGTAAAGCCGGATCACGTGTTAAGGAAGCTTCATTAAAAAGCTCCATGTACTGAATAGGATCTACCAGGTTAAGTGTCTGCGTAGATTGCGATTGAGAGTATTCCGAACGGAAATTTACATTAGCCTTTCCTTCTTTACCTTCTTTGGTACTTACCAGTATTACACCATTGGCACCACGGGCACCATAAAGTGCTGTTGCACTGGCATCTTTCAGGATGGTAAAACTCGAGATATCATCAGGTTGTAAGCGGGCCAGATCATTAGGTGTCAGCTCCACGTTGTCGATCAGGATAAGCGGGTCCTGTTTGTAACCAAAAGTGGTTACTCCCCTGATGAAAAAAGAGGCATTGTCCTGCCCGGGTTGTCCGCTACGCTGATAAGCAATGATCCCTGCTGCTTGTCCGGCAAGTGCAGCGGTCAGGTTACTGGCGGGGATCTTCAGATCACCAGGTTTAATGGTGGTTACCGAACCTACTACAGCTTCTTTCCTTTGTTTTTGCCCCATCGCCGTGATCACTACTTCATTGGCCTGCATGCTGTTCTCTACGAGGCGGATGTTGATGGTTTTGGTAGTGGCCGTTACAGTGATCCGCTGCTCTTTAAATCCGATGGAAGTGATCCTGAGCACTGCTCCTTCGTTCACTACGATCACAAATTTGCCATTTACATCGGTCTGGGTTCCGAGCTTAGTGTTTCCCACGACCGCTATCGTAGCTCCGGGAATGCTTCTGCTTAGTGTGTCTGATACTGTACCGGATACAGTGATCTTAGCAGTTTCCTGTGCGTAGGCCTTATTTTCCACAATTGAAAAAAAGCATATCAGCAGAAAAATGTATCTCATAAATATGGAATTAAGTTTGTGAACAGATTAGAAGAGGATTTGTGCAGATA
This sequence comes from Chitinophaga sp. SYP-B3965, assembly GCF_009647655.1. Lineage (GTDB taxonomy): Bacteria > Bacteroidota > Bacteroidia > Chitinophagales > Chitinophagaceae > Chitinophaga. Next base: position 443,876 of record NZ_WJFD01000003.1, read on the forward strand.
ACGGGAATAAAAACACCTTCTGTTCCACAGAAAAAAATGATAAAACAGCTTTATACGCTGGGTAAAAGTTAGATTCATAACGCTTGGGTGGTTGATAAGTGGTATAGTAAAACTACTTTAAATCGGCTTGCAGGAAATGTATAAACTAATCATAATGATGGACAATAACATCATCCACCCCCTTCTAGACAAGGTTGAATTTTCAGATTTAAGCCTTTAAACATGCATAAAATGATCATAATGATGGACTATAGTATTATTCAAGAATCTTTATAATCACTAAAAAATGATTAATTTTCGCACAGCGGCACTTTTTTAAATATCACGTATGGAAGAACACAAAAAACTGATGGAAGAGGGTTTCCTTGGGCAAAGGATGATTGTTTTAACACCCAATATCAGGAAGGAAATCAAATCAAACCCTTTAATAAACACCCTTTACCTCACAGCCATTGGACATTATCCACATGCTGTTGGCCATGAATGTGAACGGCCAAGAGGTGCCGGCGAGTTTATTTTCCTGTACTGTACCGATGGAGAGGGCAGAATAGAAATGAACGGAGAAGAGTATGTGTTAAGGGCAAATAATTTTTTCATCATCCCCAAAAACATAGCTCACCGTTATTATAGTTCAGAAAAGGCACCCTGGAGTATTTACTGGCTGCATTTTAGCGGAACAAACTCCAGGATGATCTACGAACGCTTTTTGATCGAAGGCGAGCATCAGGTTCAGGCTATTCCATTTGAAGGATACAGGATTAAATCATTCGACCAGATATTTACTACCCTGGACCGGAGCTTCAGTTCCAGGGATATGGAAATTATGAATTTCCGGGTACTTTATTTTATCACCTCCTTCATCTATTATAAGGAGATCAATCCTATGGTGTATAGTGTGGATATGGTCAGCAATTCAATTGCCTATATGAAAATGAACCTTGATAAAAAGAAGAGTGTAAAAGATCTGGCTGATCAACAGAATCTATCCGTTTCTCATTATCTGCGCAGTTTCAAAGCGAAGACCGGGCAACCGCCTACCACGTATTTCAACCAGCTTAAAGTACAGCAGTCCTGCCAATACCTTTACTTTACGGATAAAAACATCAAGGAGATCTGCACTTTACTGGGTATTGACGACCAGTATTATTTTTCGCGGTTGTTTACAAAGCTTATTGGGACGTCGCCGTCTGCTTACCGGAAGACTTATAAAAGGTGAGAATTCTTAAGCCTGGCAATTAAAAGAGCAACTCTCTATACTCGCACCTATGCAAACACCCCGGTCCGCAAAATATTTTAATACACTCATTATCAATCAATTGAAATTTCCGTAAACTCCTGGTACCCTTAAAGGAAAAGAACGCGCAGCCTATGCCTCTGAAACCCTAAAACCCTTGGCATGTATTAACAGAACGAGAGGAGGTTTAGTCTATCACACATAATGTCAAGGTTTATTTACAAAGTTTACATTTTTATTTACAATCCAGATTCGTCGCGTCGAAAAATATCAAAGTAGATTCGCTGAATCAATTCTAACAGGATCAATAAATAAAAAACTATGAAATACATACACGTATATGCTTTGTTCCTAATGTCTGTTTTTCTCACTTCCTGTGGACAAACCCAAACAAACGTACCAAAAGATAGTATCAAGTCCGAAATTAAAGACATAGGGCCTAACATAATGGTTCGTAATATAAAAAAAGGCAGAAATGGCACCATTCTGATTGCTGGCCCGAACAACTCATCATTTGGTGATGTTTTTCGATACGATGGAAAATCTTTTACTAATCTTACAAGTAAAATAGGTTCGCACCAATTCTGGGATGTCCTGGAAGATCGCAAAGGAAATCTTTGGTTCACTTCTACTGATTCAGGCGTTTATTATTACAACGGGAAATCCATTCAACATTTCACTACCACGGAGGGACTTGCCAATAATCGGGTCAGGTCTGTTTATGAAGATAAAGCCGGCATTATTTGGTTCGGCACCGGAGATGGAATAAGCCGTTACGATGGGAAATCTTTTCGAAATTTCACATCTCCGAACGCCCCGCTTTTTTATAAAGAAGGGAATTTGAATAATGATATTAATACAATCATTGAAGATAAAACAGGGAAATTATGGGTTGGTACACAGGGCGACGCCTTTGTTTATGACGGGGGAAAATTTACCACTTTAACCCATAAAGGCGAACCCTTTCTCGACGTTTGGGGTATAATGGAAGATAGAAAAGGCAATATTTGGCTCAGCGGTTTCAATGGCTGGAAAGTAAGCCAGACCGGTGGCCTTTGGCGCTATGACGGCAGTACCTTTACTAAGGTATCGCAGAGAGGTGCTTATACTATAATCGAAGATAAAAAAGGAAACATCTGGACTACTGGTTCAGTAAATCCCGCTAATTGGAATATCCAGGCACTTTCCCGTTATGATGCAGATTCCCTGTATAGTAAGGAGCCCACTGTAACCGAAATTATGTCAGGAAATGCTTTTATGGGGCTTTTGGAAGCTAACGATGGAAGTATTTGGTTTGGATCTGCAACCGGAGTGTATAGTTATGATGGAAACACCATCACGGACTTTTATAATAAAGAGGGTCAGAAAAAATATATCATAGATACGATGCAAAGTGTTGTAATATGGAAAAGCTCTATGCTACTTGGTGCATGGGAAGGTTCTGTGTTACTTGGTGATGGTTCCAGTACAGGGGACGTCGATATATTAAAAGGAGAATTGTTGATCGAAAACAGTCATCTGGTGGGCGGTGCAGTTGAAGTAGACATGAATACAATTGAACAAAAATTTGATGATCCAGGTCCACACAATAAACCACCTGAAATTTTTGATGTCAAAAAATTCCCTGTTTCTACATTCGCCATTACGAAGGTTGAAACATGGAATGAAGGAAATGTAAAAGCTGCAGGGAAAAATATAAAAGTTACAGGGAACCTGACCATTGAAGGTATCACGAAGGCAGTTACTTTTCCAGCCAAAATGGATTTTAAGGACAGAATGGACGGAACTGTCGTGGTGAATGGCACGCTGATCATTGATCGAACAGATTGGGGTATCAATTATTTATCAGAAAAGCTCTTTGATAAGTATGGTGATGGAACTATTTCGGACGACGTTAAGCTATTTATGAAAATCGTAGCAAAAAAATATAGCAGATAATTTGAGATTCAATTTATTTGAAAATGCCCGTATTTGGCGGTATTACGCAAAAAAAAGCACTCGTTATGAGTGCTTTTTTCAATTTTGCGGACCGGACGGGACTCGAACCCGCGACCTCCGCCGTGACAGGGCGGCATTCTAACCAACTGAACTACCGATCCTCAATACCAGCGGGCTTCTACACCCACTTTTATTCCCTTGAGGGGCTGCAAATATAGAAATTTTAATCTCAAACCACCAAATATTTCTACTAAAAAGTATCAAAAAGTCCAAATAAAAGGCCTTCCCACGAAAAACGTTTCCCTTAGTTTTGAAAGATAATCCAACAGTCCGCAGATGGCCAAACTCACCCTGATCCTCTCCTCTCTTCTATTTCTTTTTCATACAGCAGGAAAAGCAAACGATAAAACAATTACCATCACCACTTCTGATAAGAAGCTTTCTATCACTATCGACTATTCAAACGGCTGTATAATAAAGGGACTAAGCATAAAAGGCAAAAACACCTTATCCCCTTCCGGGGTTTACACAGGGATCGGTGCATTTTCCTCTAAGGACGCAAAGGATATCAAAGTAACCGGAACCAGCATCGTATTAAGCTACAACAATGTAAAAGAAGAGTGGAACTTCAAAACGCAGAAAGATAAGATACTCTGGACCATCACACGGCAATACGCTCAAACCACCACCCTGGAAGACATGGCATTCCCCCAATGGAATTTTGCTGATCTATCCGTCTGGAAAGGAGGGATCATGGACAACGGAGGAATGATCTGGTGCAAATACCTCAAAGAAGTAAACGATACCTACGGCGTCCACACCGGCGGCGTTACATTCTGGAATGCGGACTCAGGAGATGCCTTACGTATCACTGCAAAAACTAACAACGCAATCGCCACAAAATATTCCCATAGCCCGAAAGGTGAATTCACCTGCACACAGCTGATAACGAATACCCCCTTACAGCAGCGATACGATCTAAGCCGCTTTGTATCCAAAAAGGCAGATGTATTTGCCCCTTTCGAAGTTAAAAAAGGAACCATAACCGCAACCTTCGAATTGCAATACGTAGATTATAATAAGGAATACAGCAGAGGAACACTTCCCGGCATAGATGCCATAGCCGTAAGGGAATTACTGAATACAACCGGCCGCTATGGCGTAGTAGATAATAATATCGTGGGAGCAAATGGCTGGCTCACCAATTGGAAATGCCTGCACGAACCCTTCTTCGCACAGATCGGTATGGCCCTGAATGATAAGAACTATACCAGGAATATGTCTGCCACACTTGATCAGGAAAGGGATCTGGCCATGCTGAATGATGGGCGTGTTCTATCCCGCTGGCACAATGTACCCGGAGATGAAATACGCGGCACCTACAACGCCAAAACCGGATACTACGAAGCCATGTGGGGATACACCATAGACTCGCAAACAGGTTACGTGATCAACACCAGTGAACAATTCTCACTAAACGGAAACATAGACTGGCTCCGCTCCCACCAGCAAAGCTGCGAAAAAGCACTGGACTGGCTCATCAAACGCGATTCCAACAACAACGGCCTCTTCGAAATGATGAACGACGGCATTGCAGAAAAGAAAGCCAGCGACTGGCTGGACATCGTATGGGCAAGTTTTGAGAATTCCTTCGTGAACGCACAGTTATATGAAGCCCTCACCCTCTGGTCCAAATGTGAAAAAATATTAGGCAATCAACAGAAAGCAGATCATTATGCGGCCATAGCAGCAAAATTAAAAACCACATTCAACAAGCCGGTGGAAGAAGGTGGTTTCTGGTCAGAAACTAAACAACAATATGTATACTGGCGGGATAAAGATGGTTCTATTCATGGTGATAACCTCGTCACCCCTGTTAACTTTGCAGCGATTGCTTTTGGCTTATGTGATGATCCAAAACGAATAGCCCTCGTCCTTGATCAGATAGAAAAGAGAACAAAGGCTGAAAACTTGTTCCACTGGCCCTTGTGCTTCGATTCATTTAAAAAGGAAGAAGTACATAACAACAACTGGCCCTTCCCCAAATATGAAAACGGAGATATATTCCCTACCTGGGGATACCTTGGCGTGAGGGCTTACATTAAACATGATAAAGCCCTCGCCCTAAAATATATCAATAACATCCTCGAACAATATAACAAGGATGGCCTTTCCTCTCAACGATATAGCAGAGTTACCCAGCTGGGTCTGGGAGATGATATCTTAGCAGGTATCTGCACCAGCATAACTGCCCTGTACAGAGACATCTACGGCATCCGCCCGCAATGGAACAGAATGGGCCTTGAACCGAATATGAGTAACACACTGAATGGAACAAAATTCTCCTATACCCTGCGGGATACTGTATACAACGTGGAACTCAGCGTGAATGATTACAGCATGCGCACGAATAGCTTTTCTATAAAGAGCAAAGAAAGTTTTGGTGCGAACAGGAGCGGAAATACCCTCACCTTTTACCCTCATAACAGAGAGGATGTAACCCTTTCCATCACCGGCCCAGCTGTTGATATAGAAATAGCAAGCACTCTTGATTGGACCATCAAATCACCCGGCAATTTCCAATTCACCATTAACGGACTACAGCCTGGAGCCAAATACCAACTTCGGATAAACAACGCCCTTCAAAATATAGAAACAACAAAAGATGGGCGTTTTTTAATAAAGAGAAACTGCAGCACAAACACGAGGTTTGTTATAAAAAAAGTCCGGCAATGACAACACTTTTTGCCTAACTTAGAGATAAGCAATCATCATTAAAAATGACGCGCACAGCATTTATCAAGGCCGCTACCTGGCATGGTTCATTGGATGAAGCAGACCAACTCCTGGCCACCCACCCTGAATTAGCCACCAGTGACATTCACACCGCAGCCATCACAGGTAATGTGGAAGCTGTCAACCGGTTCCTCAAAGAAGACCCGGCAAATGCTACTGCTATTTCGGCTCCCTACGGCGGCACGGCCCTTATCTACTTATGCATGTCCAAATACCTGCGCCTGGACAGAAGCAGAAGTAATGACTTCCTGCAAGCCGCCACCGCCCTGCTCCATGCAGGCGCCGATGCAAACGCCGGTTTTTGGACAGAAGGAAAATACCCTGAATTTGAAACCGCCTTATACGGCGCAGCCGGCATTGCGCACCATGCCCCGCTAACGAAGTTACTCCTGGAACATGGCGCAGATCCAAATGATAACGAATCCGTTTACCATTCCACTGAAACGCATGAAAATGATGCCATGAAATTACTCGTGGAAACGGGTAAGCTCACAGAGGACAACCTCACCCTCATGCTCATTCGCAAACACGACTGGCATGACTATGAAGGCGTAAAATATTTACTGGAAAAAGGAGTTGATCCCAATAAAACATGGAGCGGCCGCGGATGGTATCCACTGCATCATGCCCTCGCAAGGAGTAATTCATTGGCCATCATAAAGTTACTACTTGATCATAAAGCTGATCCCCATATAGTCAGTGATGGCCTCACCGCCATTGCCAGGGCTGCCAGAGAAGGCCGCAGTGATGTATTAGCTTTACTGGAAGAAAAACCTGAAGAAGGCATTGATCAATTAATCGCCGCCTGTGCCATGGGAGATAAAGAAGCTGCACAACACATCATTGAACAAAAGCCCAAACAGTTTACAACACTCATGAACATGAGCAGTCAATTGCTCCCACGGTTCTGCCTCTCCAATAATAAACCCGGGGTGCAATTACTCCTGGATCTCGGCATCGATGTAAATACACCTTATGATACAGGTGATGGATATTTTGGAATTCCTGAAGGAAGTCTTCCTATCCATGTGGCTGCCTGGCTTGGCTGGCCGGCCATTGTGCAGTTACTCATTGAACGTGGCGCATATATTGAAACGCCGGATAAGAATGGCCATACACCACTTGCATTGGCAATAGGAGCCTGTGTACACTCCTACTGGACGGATCGCCGCAACACTATTTCAATAGAAGCATTGCTGGATGCAGGAGCTTCTCCTGTAAACATCCCTTTGCCATCAGGATATCCGGAAGCCGATGATCTGTTGCGGGCGGCGTTGCAGAAATAAGCATCATTTCTTGTAGTTGACAACATTCATGGAAACGATCTTCCACTCGCCCGATATCTTTTCCATATAGCGGGATTCATGTGTTTGCCCAATGATCTTCTTTCCTTTCAATGAATTTTGATCGAAAGTAACATAGGCAGAAGTGGCATTTATCCGGAACTTCCAGCGTGAGCGGTCAAAAGTATCCGGGAACACCGTTTTGCTCAATTCCTTTGTGGTATATGCCACATCCAGTTCTTTGTCTGTAAGATAGAGGGTCTCCCCATTCAGATGGCTTACGATACCCACCGATTGAGGAACAACATGCCATTTGGAATAGGATGTTTTGAAATCATGTTTAAAAAAGCTGGTTGTTTCTTCTGCAAGTACTTTTTTGATCGCTTGTTCTTCTGCCTGCGCAAATGCTCCTATTGAAGAAAACATAGCGAATAGTACGATACTGATCGTTTTCATGTGTTTTACTTTTATTGAGGTTAATTAAAAAGGTTTAATATTTTGATTTACCCTGAACAGGTTATGCGGGTCATATCTGGCTTTTGTTTCGGCAAGCCTGGTATAGTTATCTTTATAAATTGATCTCACACCTTCCTCGCCTTCGTCCATCATAAAATTGACATAACCACCACCAGCAGCATAAGGCCGCAGTGCATTCCAGTATTCTTTTGTCCAGTTGATAATGGTCTCTTTGCCGGCAGCATCTGCATCTATACCGGATATCACCATGGCCCAGGTAGCATCTCTGTAATGCCAGGCCGTTTTATCCTTTCCAATACGGGCAGCAGCAGCATTTACCGGATATAAATGCATGGTGGAAAGAGCTGATGGCGGAGCACCTACGTATTGCAAATGAACATCGATCGCTTCATCACTTAGTTCATTTAAATAATCCGCTTTCCAATACCATTGCATCCCCGGCGGTAAAAGCGGATCAAATAAGCCCTGCAAAGCAATAAAAGGAATAGGCCCCGCCAGATCGATGGCAGGCTGTTTAATACTACGGATAGATTCAAATACAAAATCTGCATCTTTCATATCACCCGTAAAACACCAAATGATTGCACACATTCTTTTATGATGATATGCTTCCGGAAAAGGAGGTGCCGGTGGTACGGTGAGGAAAGCCAGGAAACCATAGATATCATCTGGTGCCTCTTTTATAAATGTCCGATACCATTGCATAATTTTCTTCACATCTTTCATTTCCCAGATCATAGGGCCACCATATACCATATCAACAGGATGCGCTTTAAAAAGGAAAGAAACTACCACACCAAAATTTCCACCGCCACCACGAATGGCCCAGAACAGATCCGGATGTTCATCCGCAGATGCCTTTATACAACTACCATCTGCAAGCACCATATTTACCTCCAGCAGGTTGTCAATAGAAAGACCATATTTGCGGGTAAGATAACCAAGCCCACCACCCAGCGTTAATCCTCCTATTCCTGTACTACCAACAACACCGGCAGCAATGGCCAGACCAAATGGATGCGTAGCCTGATCAATATGCGCCAGTGTACATCCTCCTTCCGCAAGCACTGTTTTGTCAGCCACATTTATATGCACAGACGTTAAATTGCAGAGATCAATGACCAAACCATCGTCACACATACCCAGGCCGGCACCATTGTGTCCACCTCCTTTTACAGCCAGTAATAGATCATGAGCGGATGCAAAATTCACGCAGGTTACAACATCCGCAACATCAGCACAGCGGACGATCATAGCCGGTTTTTTATCAATCATACCGTTATGTACTTTCCTGGCTTCGTCATAATAGTCGTCCGCAGGTAATATCAATTGGCCACGCAGGCTGTTCTTAAATGAACTGATCAATTCTACTGAAAGCATATACAATATGTTTGATGGCTGATTAAAGTTATGGAGGTTATTACTGGGAGGGTTAGCTATAAAGGCTAAAAATATATCTATAAAGGCGGGGAGGTGATGATGAGTTTGTTTATTCAGCAGAGGTAAGCTGTTTCCGGTATTGTAAAGGAGCCATGCCAAATTTTTCTTTAAATACCCTGCTGAAATGTGTGGTACTTTCAAAACCACACTCGTAAACGATTTCGTTGATGTTTTTTTGCGAACTCGTTAATAATAGTTGCGCATAATCCAGTCTTTTTTGAAGTAGCCATTTACCCGGTGTATTATGAAATGTTTCTGCAAAATCCTTTTTAAAAACAGTAAGGCTGCGCTGGCTTATTTTTGCAAACTCTTCCAGGGAAAGGTTAAACAGGTAATTCGCTTCCATAATTTCTGTAAGCGGGGGTTTGCTGTAATCGCTCACACTTTTTAAATAGGCTAAAAATGCCGTATTCTCCGGGTGAGAAAACATATTAAAAACAAGTTCACGGCATTTTAATTCGAGCAGGCTTTCCGATGGCGGTGGTTGCTGGGTAAAATAAGGAAGCAGCCCGTAAAAGTACGCATGTGTAATATTATTGGTACTTATTTCTATAACAGGATCTGTTTCCTGGAAAGGCAGAAGAGGAAGTACTGATTGAGCACGGTATTCTTTAAACAGTTGCTGTAAATAACTATCCGGAACACAAAAAACAATGGTACGCCAATCCACATTAAAAAACTTCCCCTGCCTCATAGCCCCCTTCTTCAGGAAAATCAGTTTACCTTCCGTTAGCAGGTAGGATTTACCGGAACCGGCAAGTTGTTTCTTTCCGCCCACAGTATAGATAATATGATTAAGATGAGAGTATAGGTCAACCCATTCTTCCATTTGCGGGCATTGATAATTTACCAGAAGACCGTCTCTTACAGTGAGCTGTTTAAAATACGTAGGATCTGCGAGGATTGCTTCATACACATTGATCATAGCAACAACGGTTTAAGATGTGGGGTGTATGTAATATACAATAAAACAGTGGCGTACAGGCATAAAAAAAAGGAAACATTGCTATTTCCTTTTAACCTTTTTTACCGCCTGGAACGAACTTATCCCACCGGCCCAAATATGTAGTCAATATTCATGATCTGCTTAATCTCATATCCCAACCCCGTCATCAAAGGCAACAACACCGTATTATACTCTTCCTTCGTCATACACTCCAATTGAATAACAGGTTTGAACTTCTTAATCAACTCCCTTCCCCCTTTCACCGCCTTTTCTTCAAATCCCTGTATATCCATTTTTATATAATCCAGCTTATCCAGGCTATGCAGAAAAAGTTCATCCAATGTGCGCATGTCAAAATTGCCATCTTCCGCTTCTTTCAGATACACACCTCCATGATTCGTCTGCGCTACCCTGCTGGATATTTTATGATCGTCTCTGAAATCAACACTTGCCTTTGTCTGATGTTCTCCTAATGCATATTTATAAGGGATCACGATATCATTTAATCCATTCAGTGAGATGTTCTCCTGTAAGATCTTAAAGATCTCTTCCTGTGGTTCAAAAGAAAGCACCTTTGCAGCCTTGCAGATCTTAGCATAATAAATAGCATGATTCCCGATGTTGGAACCCGCATCAATTACCACACTGCCGGGTTGGATATAATGACGTGTTGCCGTCAGATCAGCGATATCATAAAAAGTACGCCGCCTGATAATATTGAAAGAAATAAAATCACGCACATCAGACACCTTTATCCTGATATCCTGGCCTTCATAATTGAATGTAAAAATATTGGTAGCGGCATCAAAGGCCGGTGTAAATTTCTTGAACTTCAGTACCCTGTATTCAAATTTTAATTCTTTAAATACTTCGTTTACTCTCTTAAATATATTGGGCATATCATTCTAAATTAACCACAACAAGTTGATAATCATGCAATAATGATCTAATAAGGCAGGTTTCTGCGCTTTGATCCGCGCTCAAATGTAGAGTTTTTACTATAAAAAAGCCCCCTCTGACCAGTCCGTTATGCCGATTTTGCCGGAATTTACCCCTTAAATTGTCGTTGTTACACCAAGTCTAATCCTGAAATGAATTCCATCTTTGTATCGTCAATAAATAATGGCGATATGAAAAATTTATTCAAAGCACGTTCAATAATACTAATTGCAATCATTATGGTTACGGCATCTCAATCCAACGGACAAAACAAACCTTCTGCCAGTGGTTACGCACCTGTTAATGGTACTGAAGTTTATTATGAAGTATATGGCGATGGTATGCCTATAGTTTTACTGCATGGCGCTTATATGACCATTGATAAGAATTGGGGCCAGTTTATACCTGAACTGTCAAAAACGAGGAAAGTAATTGCTATTGAATTGCAGGGACATGGGCATACACCGTTTTCAGAAAGAAAATTATCACGTACTACTTTAGCAAGTGATGTGGAAGGAGTGATGGATTACCTGAAGATTGACAGTGCAGATGTAGCAGGATATAGTTTTGGCGGCTCTGTGGCTTACCAGTTTGCGATACAAAGCCCTAAACGGTTGAGAAAATTAGTGATCATTTCTGCTGCTTATAAAAGTAGTGGCTGGATGCCCGAAGTAAACAATGCGTTTAAAAACCTGAAACCTGAACTTTTTGCGAACTCTCCTATGCAAGCCGCATACGATGCAGTAGCGCCTGACAAAACAAAATGGACAAAGTTCGTGGAACAGATGATCGTCTCAGCCGGGGAGCCATACGACCTGGGTGATGCCAATATTGCTAAGATCACTTCTCCCGTATTACTGATCGCTGGCGATAATGACGGCCTTGATAAAATTGAGTTGGTAAAAACGTTTCAACTGCTTGGAGGTGCTGTGGTTGCTGATTTTGGGGCAATATCCAAATCACAATTAGCCATTATCCCTTCACAAGGACATGTTAGCCTGATGTCGCAGACTACAACGATCCTGACTTACCTGGATAGTTTTTTAAAGTGACCTAATGAACAGAAAATGAGAAAGTTACGGCTACCGGGTCTCAAAAAACGGGGAAGTCTTACGATTTCCCCATATCAACAAGGCTTGACACTTCCATATTCTAACTGATAATCAACATATTACAAGTGAATCAGACCCTCTAAATCAGGTTTTGTACTAATTTTACTATTTTTACAACAAATGGAGTATAATGATACCAGAAGCAAACTTGAGAATATCATTAGAGGAGTTATCATTGAGGGGTCAACAGATAATTGCACAGCAATCAGAAATCTCCTATGCCGAAGCTTTAGCACAAGTACAACGGTTAAAACAGATTTCGAAAGTAAATCAGTCATCAAAGAAGAACAGGTCGAATTCCTAAAAACGTATGCCCTGGAAAACAACCTGTGGGTAAATCAAGCCCCTGATCCCCAAAAATTTCTCGCCAGAGGAGGTGAAGCAAGCGTATACTTTGATCATGACAGTAAAAGTGTTATTAAGTTAAATGATGGCGTATATTATGCTACCTGGCTGGAGTTTTTAATAGCATTGTAATACACAATCTCCTTTTCCCTAATACAGCCTATACATTTCTTGGATTTATTGAGATAGAAGGTTCTTTTCAGGCAGTTCTGCAACAACCTTTTATTACTTCTGACAATGCCATTGATTTATCAGATGTAACGAAATTGCTCGCCTATAATGGTTTTGAAAACCGGAAAAGAAATGGTGTGCCGACTAATAACTACTACAATAAGGAATTGGGCATCATTCTGGAAGATATTCACGATGAGAACGTGATTGTAAATTCAAATACGCTCTTTTTTATTGATACAGTATTCTATACTGCTTTTCAGGATAATTGATTCCCCCACCACGGACCTCCTACCATTCCAACGGCATCTCCCCAAACGAAAAAAGCTAAAACAAACCCCTGATCCTACTACTAACTTTCATAAACACCATAAATTCAACTACTTAGTATGGAAAATAAAGGGTGGCCAGTTTTGATGAAATACCCACATTATACCTCGACAAAAAAAATATAAAATATATTTGCGCAACTCAAAAGTTGCATATATATTTGCAACCTAAGGGTTGCACAATTAATAATCAAGAATGAAACAAGATATATTCCAGGCCATATCAGACCCAACACGCAGGGCTATTTTAACGTTAATCGCTATCCAGGCATTAACACCAAATGCAATGGCGGAAAAATTTGACATGACCCGCCAGGCGGTATCAAAACATATTAAAGTATTGCACGAATGCGAATTGATTAAACCTGTGCATAGCGGCAGGGAGATCTATTATCACTTTAACGCGAAAAAAATGCAGGAGTTTGACCATTGGTTAGCCCAATTCAGGCAAAACTGGGAAACTCAATTTAACCAACTTGACCAATTATTAACAACAATTAAAGAACAGAAATAATGAACAACGATCTGCTATTTGATTTTAATGTTGACAAAAACGCGAAAACGGTTTATATAACCAGGGAGTTTAATGCCGGACTTTCTTTAGTATGGGATGCTTTTACCAAAGCGGAACTACTGGACCAATGGGGTGCACCTGCACCTATGCGCGCCAAAACTAAGTATATGGATTTCAAAGTAGGAGGGCAAAGGTTTTATGCTATGATAAGCCCCGACGGACAAGAGCGTTGGGCAATTCAGAAATATACATCCATTACTCCGAAAACGAATTTTAAAATGTATAATTCTTTTGCAGACAAAGACGAAAATCCCGAATTGCCGGGTTCTGAATGGGATTACATTTTTAGCGAACAAGACGGAAAGACAAAAGTCAGTATTACTATTTATAATGAATCCCTTGCCCGCATGGAGAAGATGATTGAAATGGGCTTCACAGAAGGATTTAAGATGTTAATGAGCAATTTGGAAAATCTGTTGACAGCCTTATCGCTGAAATTATAAGAAGGAAAATTAAAAACTAAAAAATAAAGTTATGAGAACAATTACCCCCTGGATCAACTTCAATGGAAATGCTGAAGAAGCATTCACTTTTTACAGATCAGTTTTTGGCGGAGAATTCACCAAGGTCATTCGTTTCGGGGACCTGGCAAGTGCTGAATTTCCGGTAGCAGAAAAGGAAGCAAGTAAAATAATGACCATTGCCTTGCCTATAGGAAAACACAATGTGTTAATGGCCAATGATGTTCCGGAATTTATGGGGCGGGTAAACGAAAACGAAAACCGGTCTAAAATAGTTGTTAGTGCCGAAAGTAAGGAAGAGGCCGATCAAATATTTAACGGACTATCGGCAGGCGGAGACATTGAAGGGTCTATTGGTGACAGTCCCTGGGGCACCTACGCAGGGATGTTTAGGGATAAATACGGTATTGAATGGATTGTGGAATTTGACCCAAATTGATTATCAAAAAAAAAGCGGATAAAATTGATTCAGAATCAATTTTATCCGCTTTGCGGACCGGACGGGACTCGAACCCGCGACCTCCGCCGTGACAGGGCGGCATTCTAACCAACTGAACTACCGATCCAAACCCACATCAAAACCCGAAGGCTCTTCCGTTTTGGGATTGCAAAGATAAGCACAAATAAATCATACCTACAAATATTTTTTTACCCCACACGCGAACCCAGGGAAGCCACTAAAACCATCGTACACCTGCTCGTATTTTCCGTCCTGAATTTCTTAATCGCCACATATTCCGGATCATCATACATCCCCAATGCCGCTTCCTTAGAAGGAAACTTCACAATGGCATTCATCATCCTCCCCTCCCCTTCCACAACGATCCCCGCCGTATCAGATGCCAATACCTCAGCCCCATATTTCTTAAATAAAGGAACCAACGCAGGTCCGTATTGAGAAAACCCTTCCCAATTGTCGATGTCATAACTGATCATATAATATACTGCTTCCATAAAATCAAAATTAGCCCATACACCGGCCCGGTAATTGCGATATCCTGCTTTTTATTAAGTAAATTTAAGAGAGCCAAAACCACCATATATGAGATACCTCCTGCTGCTTGCATTATTCTTCAGCTGTAACACTGCTGCCACCAACAATCAGGAAGACAGCAGTATCGTGGACGGCGCCAAAGAACTCTTACCGGTTCAACCAGCCCCTCAGCCTGTAGTAAATCCCCAAACCCATGAGATCCATGCACAGGACACCGTTTTTGAAGACGGCTCCATCCCCTCCACCTGGGCCAATGCCGGGTTCGACGATCCCGCCGGCTTCAAAGAATTCCTCCTTTCTTTTAAGGATTGGGTAAAGAAAGACCAGGTAGATAGTATTACAGCGTATATTCGCTTCCCATTAAAAAACTACAAAACGCCGGAGGCCTTTAAAAAAGCCTACTCCAAAGTTTTTGATGAAAGCCTGAAAAAAGTGGTGGAAACCCAGCGGCTGGACAGGATTTTCCGTAACTATCAGGGTGCCATGATCGGAAGCGGGCAGATATGGTTCAACACCAGCCCCGAAGGATATAAAATAATAGCGATCAATAAATAATGGAACTATCAACAGCCATAGAGCTCATAAGATCAGATGAATTTGATAAAAGCAGTATTGCCGTGTGGGCGGATCTTGGCTGTGGCAGCGGGCTCTTTACCAATGCCCTGCTCAATTATCTCCATCCCAAAAGTACCGTGTACGCCATAGATCAATACCCTGTAAAGATCAACCACCCCTCCATTGTCTTACAAAAAATGGATTTTATAACGGCAGACTGGGAATTGCCACCACTGGATGGGATCTTAATGGCCAATTCGCTACACTTTGTAGAAGATAAACGTTCCTTCCTCCGAAAAGTAAAAGCAGCCCTGAAACCCAACGGCACACTCTTACTCGTGGAATACGATACGGACACTCCCAACCACTGGGTTCCCTTCCCCGCCAGTTTCTCTTCCCTTAAAAGATTATTGCTCGAATCCGGTTTTAAAAATGTGCATCGCCTGCAGGAGCAACCATCTATTTACGGCAAAGCCAACCTCTATGCTGCATGGATAAACTGAAATACTTAGCCTTGATGTTATTATGCATGGCCTGCTCCACCAGCCCACGCGAAATAACACCTGCCTTCTATTTCTGGAAGCAACGTTACCAGGGAGAAACCACCCCGCTGGCCAAAAAGTTATACGTAAAAATGTTCGACGTAACCTGGGACGCCACAAAACATACAGCCCATCCCGTTGCCATCCTCGATCAGCGTGCCCCCTTTCCTGATAGCATGGAAATTGTGCCCGTCGTATTCCTCATGAATGAGATCTGGCAAGAGAAAAAGGAAGACACTCTGCTCATGGCCCAACGCGTATGCTCCCTGCTGGAACAATTATGCAAAAACACCAAAGTAAAAGAAGTACAACTGGATTGCGACTGGACACGGAACAGCAAAGCAGCCTATTTCGGTTTCTTAAGGAACGTCCGCCAACAGGCCTTTATGGCCAATAAACAATTGTCTGTCACCATCCGCATGCACCAGGTAAAATATACCCGCACCAATGGTATCCCGCCGGCAGACAAAGGTTTGCTGATGTGTTATAACATGGGAGATCTCCGTAAATTCGGAGATCATAATTCCATTCTCAATATGGAAGAATTGAAAGCCTACACGGAAGATGATCAGATCCGCCATTATCCATTATCTTTGGACCTGGCATTGCCCCTGTTCGAATGGAGTGTGTTGTTCCGTAATAAACTATATGCAGGGCTGCTCCGGAATATCGGAAGCACCCAACTGGAAAACACAACACTCTTTGAACCCCAGGGAAAACAACTATACACCAGCCTGCAGGATACTACCCTCAACGGTTATATGATCCGCAGGGGAGATGTGATCCGCTTCGAGACGTGCAGCCCCGATCTGTTGAAAAAAGCAGCCCGTTATTTGTCCCGGCAAAGGCAAGCCTACAATCCTACTGTGATCTTTTATCATCTTGATTCTCTTATCCTGCGAAAGTATAACCACCATGAACTGGAAACGATTTACAATATTTTTGAGTAGCCTGCTGTTTTGTTTCTTTGCAGACGTTTTCTCCTGCGGCCCGGAACCAGACCCTTACGATTATTACCCGAATTTCTACAATCCCAACATCGGCGCCAAACAAGGATTTGAACCTTTCTATTATACCGGCCTCACCAGCTACTATGGCATGGAAGAGTCGGAACAAACAATAAACCTTAAAGAATGGAGTGCTTTCTTTAAAGAGAAAGTAAAAGAGAACGACCTGAATGAATTCATTTATGGTTACACCCGTCCGGACCTCGCAGCCCTTTATGCATTTATTGATAAAGGCACACCTCATAAGTTGACAAACAACTTCATAAAAAATGAACTCACCCGCTATTTCATAGAGAGTAAAGACCTGGAAACACTAGGTTATCTCATGTATGCCAAACAATGCGAAGCCTATACCCATAGCGAAGATGTATGGACAGCCCCCATTCCCGATTCCGTAACCATGATGCGCCTTTCCCGTAACGGCGTTCAATTATATAAAGCCTGTAAAGATCAGCGCATCAAAGAACGTTTTGCCTTCCAGGCCATACGCATGGCGCATTACAGCAAAACATTCAAACAGGCGATCAATCTCTATGATTCAATAGCAGCACCTGTTGCATCATCTTCACTCATCCATTATAAAGCCCTGGCATTAAAAGCCGGCGCATTATTACGCACAGGGCAGCCTGCAAAAAGTGTCTACTTCTTCTCCCGGATCTTCGAAAACGCGCCCTCACAAAGAACCCTGGCCTATCTGAATACAGGATGGGCAGCAGCTGATCCCCAACAAGTAATGAAGTTGTGCGCCAATAATAGCGAAAAAGCCACAGTAGCTGCGATGTACGCCTTCAGAGCCGTAGATTATAATCCCGAAGGTTTAAAAGAAGTCTACCAGCTGGATCCAACATCCCCCATGCTGGACGTATTACTCGCCCGGGAGATCAATAAAATGGAAGATGGTTTCCTATATTCCGTCTTAGATGATCAGGCTAATTTCTTAGCCATGGTATCAAAACCGGAACAAACCCAGGTACTAAACCTCCAGCAACTTTTAGACAATTTCGCCACAGGCGGAAAAGTAAAAGAGCCTGCCCTATGGCACACCTCCTCTGCTTATATATCTTTCATGTTGAAAGATTATGCCGGTGCGAATAAAAGGCTCGCCACTGCCAAATCCAATAACAACCGCACTGCCGTACAGGATCAGTGGGAAATTGTACGCCTGCTGGTAACCGTAAATGAACAACCGAAAATTGATAAAGACTTCGAAGCCAAACTGCTGGAATCTTTCAAATGGCTGGATACCCGTATCGATACTTCTAAAAAAGACAACAAGTCCATCAATGAGATGTTCTTTGCCAGGATGTACCGCAACCTGCTGGATTACATGATCGCCCCACGGTATGCCAAACAAAATGATCCTGTAAAGAAAGCCCTGATCTTCATGAAAAGAGACCAGGTAGAACAGTATTCCTTCCGTTACGACATCGCCACCGGAAGGGGTTTCATCACAGACAGCCTGCAAACGGCACAACTGCACACACTATACGACGGAAAACAACAAAAGCGCAAAACACCTTACGAACAATACCTCTACGATAACCTGAAACTAAGCGATAACGAACTGGGACAGATCATCGCCCTCAACTACGTAAGGCAACATGATTTCAACAATGCCGTTACCTGGTTCAAACGCAGCGGCAGCAGCAGTTATTCCAAAAATGTATTCATAGATCAGCTGCAGGACTTCGGATACGAAGATGCAGACTCCGCAAAACAAGGCGGCATCAGTCAACTGGATTATGCGATTAAAATGGCAGATCTTGAAAAGAAGATGAAAGGAAAGAACGTAGACCCTAATGTTTACTACCAATACGCCACTGGTTTATTCAGCATTTCCTACTACGGTCACGCCTACCAGTTTTCTGTAGATTATCGCCCAAGTACCTGGTGGTATGCACCTGAGCATGAAAACACCCCTTTCCTGAAACAATATTTCGGTTGCTACGATGCGGAAGAATATTATAAGAAAGCCGCGGAAGCTTCTACGGACAAGGAGTTCAAAGCTAAAGCCCTGTTTATGGCAGCCCGTTGTGCCCAAAAGCATATTAACGCTAAAGATGATGACTGGTACATGCAAGCCACCCACCAGAACGCCTATTTCCCTTTACTGGTAAAGGATTACAGCAATACGGAATTCTATAAAGAGATCATGGGCCAATGCGGTTATCTGAGGGATTTTGTAAAAGCTAAGCGCTAGTAAACGTTATCATCTTCATCCAACTCCTCCAGGTTGAGGATGGCATCTGCAATCTTAACAAGCAGCTGAGGGTCAATCTTCCCCTTATAAGCCTGTGGCCGGAGATCATATTGCCTGTCCAGCGCAAACGTAATATCCTCACCCCTCACATGTGCAATAAACACAGCGATGTTGTTGTTGCGCAGTTCTGAGCGTACTTCAAACTCTTCTTTATCAACCGTTACTTTAAAGGAGGTCATCATACCCGTAATTTACATTTTTAGGGCTGGATTCGAAAAGATTCCCTTTTGCGTAAATATTTTTCCCGATTTCGAAGACCATTTTTCCCTGTCTGCTGCAATTTTGCACAAAAAACCACCCGGGATCCATCATGCAGCAAAGCACGCAAAAGAAAAAGGGTAAATCCACCTGGCGCCGCATCAACAACTGGCTACATCTCTGGCTGGGCCTGTCATCCGGACTCATCGTATTCATCGTAAGCGTAACAGGCTGCCTGTATGCTTTCAAAGATGAGCTGTCCGATCTCACCCAACCCTACAAGTTTGTAACAGCGGAAGCCAAACCTTACCTCACGCCTTCCCAACTGAAAGCCATTGCAGGAAAAGAAGCCTTTGGTGCTGGCAGGGACACTGGTATCAACAAGATCACCGGCGTTTCCTATGGCAGCCCTAAAACAGCTGCGATAGCCTCTTTCGTGGATAAGAAAGATGGCTTCACCATGATCTACATCAACCCTTACAACGGCACCATACTAAAGAAGAAAGCCCTCAAGCATGATTTCTTTCGCTTTGTACTGGAAGGTCATTTCCAACTATGGATGCCCCGAAACATCGGCCAGCCCATTGTTGCCACAGGTGTATTGATCTTCGTGGTACTCCTCATCACCGGCCTCATCATGTGGTGGCCGAAGAAATGGAGCAAAGCCAACCGCAACAAAAGCTTTAAGATAAAAACCGACGCCGGCCCCAAAAGGATCAATTACGATCTGCACAATGTGCTGGGTTTCTATGCCATGGTCTTTGCTTTGGTGATTGCCATGACAGGGCTCGTTTATGGTTTCCAGTGGTTTTCAAAGTCTTATTACTATACGCTCACGGGAGGAAAAAGCCTCCCGAAATTTCAAAAGGGCGTTTCAGATACCTTATTGGCAAAGTCAGCAGTACTGGTATCTCCGGAAGATAAAGCATGGGCAAACCTGCAAAAAGAATACCCGGAGCAAACAGGAACTATCCAGATCCAGTTTGCGTATTTACCAACAGATGCCATCGGTGCAGTATACAACCCGGGGGAAGGAACTTTCTACAAAAGGCAGTTCCGGTATTTCGACAAGTATTCTTTAGCAGAAATAAAAGGCGGGGGCATTTATGCTAAAACATTCGCCAACGCTTCTACCGGAGAAAAAATTTACCGGATGAACTATGACATACATGTGGGTGCCGTTTTGGGCCTCACCGGCAAGTTCATTGCTTTCTTTGCCAGCCTAATTTGCGCCAGTTTACCCATCACTGGTTTTTACATCTGGTGGGGGAAACGAAAAAAGAAGTCCGCCAAACGAATAAAACCAGCCACCCGGAGGTTACCCCGGGTAGCCGCCTCACTTTAAACAACAGAAGGTGTCTTGCAAGAGGTACCTTCCAATACCCTAGATTCGCTTGACATAGGCTAAAGATTCGATGAGAAATGCAAGATAATAGTCTTATCTTAGTATTATGGCACTAACAAACGATAACGTCATCCTCCGGAAGGCCACAGGTACCTTCGCAAAGCAGATCGTCTTCCGTCAGCGGTTCGGTAAAACGGTCATGTGCAACCGCCCCTGCAAATACCCTCCCAAAACCCCCACCCAGATAGCGAACCAGGAACGCTTCAAAAGAGCCAACGACTTCGCCAAAGCGGCTGTCAAAGACCCGGAAAAGAAGGCTTACTATCAATCCATAAAGAAACCCGGCCAAACCGCCTTCAACGCAGCTTTTCAGGATGCCTACCACAAACCGGAAGTAGAAGTAATTGTAGAAGAGAAAGTGGTCATCAAAACCACAGGCAAACACCGGATAATAAAAGTGCAGGTAGGCACAGGACATGCCGTACTGAATAACAAACAATGGGAACATCCCCTCATAGAAAAACCTTTCACCGTAAAAGTCTATGATATAGCAGGAAACATCTGCACCATAGAGATACAGGTGTAGTTTTTTTAGAAGAGTAGAATCACACACCAAAAAAAAGCGCCTTCTCAAAAAAGAAGAAAAGAATCATGCGCCCTAAAAAATGCTCCCCTAAAAAATAAAAAAACCTCCGCCCTTTGCTGCGCGGCAAACACCCAGCCCCCTACAACAAAAAAAAGACCGCCCAAAAAGGCGGCCTCCAATATCTTACAAAACCAAGCTACAAATACCATTTCTTATACCGCATCAACCCCTCCAAAAAATAATAATCCGCATAGGTAAGAGGCACATCCACTTCAGAATTAGCAAGAAAAGACCCCACACTATTCTTCAAAATAAACCCTCCATTCTCCCCCAACTTAGCCCTATACACATCAGAAGACAAAGCCCGCAACATCACAACCGCCGCACCCACATACTTATCTTTATCAGTTTTACCAACATACTGCCCAAGCTCCAACAAAGCAGACGCCGCAATAGCCCCAGCAGAAGCATCCCTGGAAGTAGGTATCTTCGGCGCATTATAATCCCAATAAGGGATCTTATCCGCCGGCAGATTAGGATGATTGAGAATAAACGCAGCAATCCCCTGCGCCTGAGAAAGGTATTTAGCATCCTTCGTAAAACGATACATCATCGTGTACCCATAAAGCCCCCAAGCCTGCCCACGACTCCAGGCCGAAGTATCATGCGCGCCCTGCCCATTCACCTTCTTAATGATCGAGCCGGTAGACAGATCATAATCCACAATATGAAAGGTACTATGATCCGGACGATAATGATTCTTCAAAGTAGTATTCGCATGTATGATCGCAATCTCCCGGAACTTTTTATCACCACCTTTTTCAGTAGCCCAGAGTAACTGCTCCAGGTTCATCATGTTATCAATGATCACCGGGCAGTTGAGGTTTTTGCTTTTATTCCATGACTGAATAGAATGAATAGCAGGCCTGTAACGCGTGATCTGGTAAACCGCCGCTGTATCGATCACGTCTTTATATTTCTTATCTCCTGTGATCCGGTAAGCATTCCCGAAACTGCTAAAGATCATAAACCCGATATCATGATCTCCCGTATGTCGTTTTTCCTTTTCCAGTATAGCCAATCTGCGTTCCGCCTCTGCACGTACATTAGCATCTTTCGTATATTCATACAGGTACCAGAGTGTACCCGGATAAAAACCACTGCACCACCAATAGGTATCAGAAGTAATGGACCGCCCCTTTTGAAAAGAACGCGGCATCCTGTTGGCCGGGGTACTATCCTGCAATACTTTATACTGCTTAACGGCAAATTGCATGTTCTCATCTATCAGCTTGGCCATCTCCTTTTTAGAAGGCTGCTGCGCCATTGAAAATAAAGGCAGGAGGAATAATAAAATTAATGTGGACCTCATGGGAGAGTGTATTTAATTGACTGTGAACGTGGTAAGGCTGCAAACGTTTGCATCATAGAGGATAAAAATACCAAACGGATTGAATTTACCAAGGATTTTTTTCTATACTTGCGCCCATGCGAGTTTTCCTGATCACCCTGATCCTTTTTATATCCGCCACAACAACCGCTCAAACCTACACCGGAAAAGTAACCGCCGTAAAGGATGGGGACACGATTGAAATGCTTGTAAACGGAAAACCAATACGGATAAGGTTCTTCGGAGTAGATGCTCCGGAAAAAGGACAACCATTTGGTGAAAAAGCCAAACAATTCACGTCAGGCCTATGTTTCGGCAAAGTGGTAAAAGCCGTACAAAAGAGTAAAGATCAATACCGCCGCGTAGTAGCAGAAGTATTCCTTCCGGATAATACCTCCCTCAATTACCGTCTCTTACTAGCAGGTTTCGCCTGGCACTATAAGAACTTCTCCAAAAGCGAAGTATGGGCGGCTGCAGAATTGAAAGCGAAGAAAGAAAAGGCGGGGTTATGGAATGATAAACATCCTATTGCCCCATGGGATTGGCGTAAGAAGAAGAGATAAATCCTACCAGATCCTGTTCTTATCCTCTAATGCCCGCAGGCGCTCTTCATCCCATGTAAAGATCACAAATATCAATAACAGGAAACCACTACTTAAAAGTGTACCGAAGATCGTCCATTTCAGCTCCCGCTCATATCTTTTTTCAAATGGAGAAAACTTCGCCTCGAGTATCAGCAGTTCATTCTTCCTATCCTCCCTGATGATCGTTTTCCTGTATTCACGCCGCAAAGTATTATTACCCATTCTCTCCATGTAAGTAACGCCGGAAAACCCCTTATCAATAAAGTTGGCGATACTCTCATCAATAAATTCCCTTTCTATTGCTTCCGTATTCGCTTTCTTTTTGATCTTAAACTGCGTCTCTGTACACAGCCATACCAGCGGCATCTTATCATCTTTAAATAACTGATTAAAGGCAATCATTGTATCTCCCACAAAATACCAATTCTGAAATACCGCTTTATCGATCAGCGGCATAGCAAAATACACATGATGCACATATGTTTTCCCTTTATTGGATGTGGTAGTAGCGGATCTGATGTATGCATACTTTTTCAATTCCGCAAACTGTGGCACCGAATAATATTTTGCATAACCTTTCTTCACTATATCAGACGGAGCATTCAAATGCGCGAATTCACCCGTAATTTTAACCAGCAAATGCTGTAACAGAATAACAGGAATGGCCATCGCCGCAACAGACAGCATATTCAAAGTAAACTGCGGACGCGTTCTTTCCGCTTTTACTGTCAGCAGCCGAAGCCTTGGCCGCAACCAGATCAGGACTACCACAATAGCCAGCACAATCGGCCCAAGGATGAGAACAACGCCCTCGGGTATTTTATCAGAAGGTTTGAGCAGGTATAACCGCCAGTCTAAAAAAGAGTAAACCACCATGCATGCCAGCAACAGCAAGAGGTAAGGAATAAATATCAGGCGGATCTTTTTATACAGATTTTCCATAGGTATAAACAATACAACAATATACTCCCTTTCCCGGAAATGTATTAATATAGCAGCATGAAAACACCGCAACATACTGTAACACTCCGCTTCTTAGCAGAACCCTCTGATGTGAATTTTGGTGGAAAAGTACATGGTGGAGCCGTGATGAAGTGGATTGACCAGGCCGGTTTTACCTGTGCTGCCAATTGGAGTGGCCAGTATTGTGTAACCGTTTATGTGGGAGGTATCCGTTTTTATAAACCCATCTCTATCGGGGACTTAGTAGAGATCTCTGCCTCAATTATTTATACCGGCAATACCAGTATGCATATCTCCATTCATGTGTACGCCGGAAATCCAAGGCAGGCGGAAAAAGTAAAAACCACCCACTGTATCATGGTATTTGCGGCCATCGATGATCAGGGAAAAACAATACCGATCCCCAAATGGGTGCCACAAACAGAACACGAATTAAGTATGGAGAAGTATGCCCATCGGCTGATGGACCTTCGTAAAGATATTGAAGACGAAATGAAGCAATTCCTTTAGGCGATCATCTTAAACAAAAGCCATAAAGCAATAATCTCTTAGGCGAATCACTTTCAAATAAAGCAAACTCTACGCAATAGCACGGCTCAAAGCCACTGCCTGCCCAGCCCTGTACACTTCAGAAAGTAACTCCCGCTCATTGATCTTCTTCTCAAAATAATGATCAATATAGGTATACGTCAGTCTTTGCGATTGCCCGATCACATATACAGCCGGCAATGGCGCATTGACTTCAATACCAGAAATACGATCCCAAAGCGGATCCGTTTCAGCATAAATGCCTGCACCCTGCGCAATCTTATGATTACGGTCGAGGGCTAAAGGGAAAGTATAATTATGTTTAGCAAGCTCCGCTTCCAACTCCTTCCTGTCATCCGCAGAAACCACCAGCAGCTGACCACCCATTACCTGGATGTCCGCATGTAATGCTTCCAGTTGTTCGAGGTAATTAACACCATAATCATTCCAGTGAATGGAATAAAATGCCAGTACCAGCGGTTGGTTGAGCAACTCGCTGCCTACTATATAATTACTCTCCTGTTGCAGGAAAGAAAAAGGTACTACAAAATCATCTTTATGCAGATGGAACAAGGGGAAAGTGCTGCCGGCAACGATCGGTTTGATCTTCGTTTTGTCAAGCGGCTTAGTATTCCTGATCTCGTAATTCTGGGGCAAAAAGTCCGCATATCGGTTTGTAGTACGCATATGTTTTCTTTAATGTTGTTGGTATAATGATCTTAAAAACGGGTAATATTCTGATGTAAAGATAGGGATATTTTTCTATTATCCTACCAATCCTGTAGACTTTATATAAATAAACAAAAAAACCCGCTCTGGGAGCGGGTTTTTCTATTCAAAAAAGTTTAAAATTATTGCTTGTTGAACTCGCCATCAGCAGTAATGGTCACGTCTTCGCTCAGGGCAGCAGCCGGGAACTTGGAACCGAATTTAAAGTCGCTGCGTTTGATGGAACCCGTTACACGGAAACCAGCTACAGGTTTTTTAGTCATTGGGCTATCGCCGGTACCACGATACCAGAGGTCCAAAGTTACTGACTTAGTTACACCAGCCAGGGTCAGGTCGCCTGTTACTTTATATTTACCCTCGCTTACCTTGGTCAGGGAAGTGCTTTTGAAAGTCAAAGTAGGGTTAGCGGCTACGTTAAAGAAATCCGGACTTCTCAAATGATCATCACGTTGGCCAACACCTGTATTGATAGAAGTAGCCTGTGCGGTCAGTTCAAATTTAGCGTCGCTGAAATCAGGTTTATCAGATGTGATAGTAGCGTCAAAATCAGTAAAATTACCAGAAACGGTAGAAAGTCCCATGTGCTGCACATCAAACTTCAGTTGTGCGTGGTATTTGTCCACTTTCCAGGAGGTTTGAGCAAAACTGGTTGCCGATGCTGCCAGCAGGAAGATAAAGAGGGTAATCTTTTTCATAAATCTATTTGGTTTTTATTTTTAACAGGTTTGCAAACTTATGTACATTTGCTTACAATTAGTAAGCGGTTACCCAAAGGTAAGTAGTTACATCGAGGTAAGTCATACTTCTTATAAAGATATGCTATGTTACAATTACAAACTATTTCAGCTGAATGGGAAGCTTGCACTGCCCTCAGTGCCGTACAGGATGCATTATACGTTTTAAATGGCAAATGGAAACTGCCTATTATCGTTGCGCTCAGTTCTGGTAATAAACGTTTTAATGAATTGCAGAAAACGGTAAAAGGTATTGCTGCAAAAGTATTATCCCATGAATTGAAAGAACTGGAGCTGAATGGTTTTGTAATACGCCATGTATATACTTCCACTCCTGTAACCATAGAATATGAGCTAACCGAATACAGTAACTCCTTAGGCCAGGTCGTAGATGCTTTAAGAATATGGGGCACCATGCACCGGGAAAAGATCCGCAGCCAACTGAGGCAGCCAAAGGCAGTTCCAGAAACCACTTAACACACCAGCAAGAGCAAAAAGGAGGTGTCGTTTTTTTACTATAATAAAAAACATTCCCTGCGCGGAAAGAGGTGTCGTTTTTTACTATAATAAAAAACATTCCCTGCGCGGAAAGAGGTGTCGTTTTTTACTATAATAAAAACCATTCTCTGCACTGAAGGAGGTCTCGTTTTTTTACTATAATAAAAACCATTCCCTGCACTGAAGGAGGTCTCGTTTTTTTACTATAATAAAAACCATTCCCTGCACTGAAGGAGGTGTCGTTTTTTACTATAATAAAAACCATTCCCTGCACTGAAGGAGGTGTCGTTTTTTACTATAATAAAAACCATTCCCTGCGCGGAAAGAGGTTTTTTAAAACTATAATAAAACCATCCCTCAAAAAAAATAAAAAAATTCCGCCCTTTGCTGCGCGGCAAACTTCCAGCCCCTCCTATTTCTTCAACCCCGTCCCCAAAAACCTACTCAGCCCTCTGGCCGCATCCCCATACGCCTCCGCAATCCTCAATGCAGGATCTTCATCATACTTCCCTTTAGCCGCCGCATTCTCCACCTTGATCTTCACCAATGCCTTTTTCGGATTATCCTTCTCCACGATCCAAACTTCCGCATCCAGTTTCGCCGCTTTATTTATAACCCCATTACTATAACCCGGCTCCAGCAACATCGGTTTAAAGATCAGCTGATAACGCGTATCAGGAAAATCCCCCACTTTAATATCTGACGCCTTTAAAAACTGCTCGATGAATTTCGGCTCATAATGTTTGCCTTTATCATTCCTCCATTTCTCCTCCCAGGCATACGCACTACCCGGCGCCCTTTTCTCTGCCTCTGCCCTTTTCAGCCGGATATAATTTGCCTCCCGGCCTGCATCACCCACAGAAAGCTTCGTGTAATCAAATACAATATGGAAGGAATCCACCCCCTTCAACCCTTCAATTTTTCCGGAAGCCAGCTTCACATCCTGCGCTTTCCCAAAGGAAGCCAATAGTAATAAGAGGAAAGAAAAAATGCTGCATTTCATAGTTTAGTATATTAATTTTTAAATGTACGTAAAAAAAAGGCCCCCGCAAATGCGGAGGCTGTCTTAACAGATTGTTTAAGTATAGCTGCTTTTCGGATACTAAATTTAAAGCGTTCAAAGCCAGGGCTCTCAGCCCTGGCCTTTTTTATCTGTAGATAATAGTAGTGCTCAGCGGTAGTGTTCCGCCATCAAATCAATAAAGAGTAGCATTCGTTCAATTAGATACTTACTTTGGTTGGGATCACACATAACTATCCCCTTCAACAAAATGTTGTTGTTAAAATCTAATGCGCGCAAATTTGAAAGGGAAAGTTGTTGTCAACTAACCATAGCTCAGGCTGTTAATGTTTAAATTTTCGGGAACTGCGTGTATCATACAAAAACAATAAAAATGACTACAATAACAATAAAA
Organism: Chitinophaga sp. SYP-B3965; assembly: GCF_009647655.1. Taxonomy (GTDB): domain Bacteria; phylum Bacteroidota; class Bacteroidia; order Chitinophagales; family Chitinophagaceae; genus Chitinophaga. The sequence continues at coordinate 472,249 of NZ_WJFD01000003.1, forward strand.
AGTAAATGCTTAGGTATACAAAAAATGATTTGGTCGATTAATCTTTCTTCTCTTCGACTTATGTTGCTTATCACACACAAGATAGGGTCTACATTAGCTAAACGATCTTTCAATTATTCAAATGTGAAAGTGTCATGACAATAAATTATGCTGTTATCATCAAATATTAGCCCTAACTGAATAGATATCCTCTCCCATGACACAAAAAGGGGGAATTTTTAATAGCATCAAAACGTTTTAAACCCAGAGGAGTAACAAACACGCTTATCTGGATGACAATGGCGTGACACACATCAGAAACGCTACTGATGTCATATTTTCCAAAATACATGTCTGATTAACAAAGAAATTACAACTACGGAAACGCATCTACGACTTATTAAAAAATCATATAACCATGAATTGAAAAATCATAGTGCTGCGAACTTAACCTTACGGGATTTTGTTTTTATATTAGTCTTTTCCAATGTGTTTCGAGAATATTATTTATCCCAACTAGCTTAATATCTGCCAACTAGCTTAATACCTATTATTAACCTTCAATTTTTCGTAATGTCAATGAAAAGCACAAGTAGTGTTTTCCAGGGGGGATGCTTTACCAGGGCCGGTAGAGTACCTGGAGAAACAGGACCACTTATTCTAAAGGGATCAGACACAAACATTAATCAGGGCCGGTTCGGCAACGTTGAGCCACAGTATTTCTCAGACCACAATTACACGGTTTGGGTATACAATCTGGAACTGGCCAAAAAAGAAGAATTAACAGTTAAGCTGCCCAAAGTATCTGCAGCAATGCTTTACAATCTAAACGGTAAAGCCACCTTAAGCACTTGCAAGTCCCATCAGTTGGAATTGGAGGAAAAAAGCTACAGTCCCCTCTCTCTCAAGCCAGGGCATCACACCTTAAAGATGAACCCCGGTTCCTGTAAGATCCTCTTCCTGCTTTTTCATCCACCCTACATTTCTCCGGTTACAGGATCCGGGCCGGTTGCGGAAGAATGCCCGCTCCAGTCAAAAGCCGAAGCCAATCTGATTAACCAAACCTGTCAGCAGTTAATTGAGGATGTGCAGCGCAATGATTACAGCGGAGAGCTGTGGCGTTTAAAACGACAAGTATTGATCCTTGATCTCTTCTTTAAATCACTTGATGAGATCGGTATTCCTTTGCAGAAAGAACAACCATTCGAACAACATCCGGATTACGAGAGAATGGTAAAAGTACAGGTTTACATTAAGGAGAATATAGATAAGAAACTTTCTGTTCAGATGCTGGCTGAGAAGTTTGCTATTCAACCCGCCCAGTTGCGCAGAACATATTTACAGGTGTTCAAACATCAGATGTGGGAATACATACGCGCAGAAAGGCTGCATCGGTCAGCTGTACTGCTGATAGAAACAGAAATGCCTGTGCATGAAATTGCATGGGAAGTAGGATATGAATCCGCTGCGGCTTTTACACGGGTGTTTACCTTTACCTTTGGGCAATCTCCCTCAGATTACCGGAAAAGCATGCAGAAAAAAGAGCCTAAGTATTCTTGCAAAGAACCTTACTCATTATGGCAACACACCTTCGCAAAATGATCACGAAGTTTACAAAAGATTTTACATTTGATATGAGAGTGCATTACAGGGACTGTAACTAAAAGTATCGCATCATTCTTCCATTCGTCCACCAAACTCCATCTTTAATTTTATTGTTCGAGAAAAGCAGCTGCTAATTTACATTAGGGAGATCTAGATTCCTGTAACCAGAAATATGAATTACTATGTCACGTCGTAAATGGATCATGGAGACCATCCTGCTACTGCTGTTTATTTTATTCGTCTACACAGCAGGAAGCAAGCTAATCAACTACAAAACCACGGTATTTCAAATGAACGCACAGCCGTTCGATAACAAGTATACGCCTTTCCTGGTATTGGGTATACCTATCGCGGAGTTCATCGTGGCCGGAATGCTCATATTTAAAAGGACCCTGCTAAAGGGACTATGGGCTTCACTGTTTCTTCTTACCTTATTCACAGGTTACATCATCCTTATCAAACTCAATTATTATGGAACAATTCCTTGTTCCTGCGGAGGAGTACTGAAGGATCTAACCTGGACAAAACACCTCTTCTTCAATTTATTCTTCATGGCTATTAGCATTGTCGGGATCCTTCTTGAGAAAAGGAATTTACAAGCCCGGCAGTATAATATGCTGAGTTGGTCTTAAGTCAAATTTTACACTAAACTCTATACTTAATGAACAGGTGAATGGCCATACCTGGGTCAAATGGCCAATACATACATTAGACCACTTCTATTAAAAATCAACTATTATGAGAAAGATCAAACTCGCATCATTAGCGGTAGTTATGTTTATTAGCGCCGTTGGAGCCTATGGTAATTACAAAGCAGCTGTGGACGTTTATTACATTGTGCCAAACACAGCTCCCACCTCAACTGTATATCAGGTAGGTTCTACACCTCCCTCTGATGGTTGCCTCGGTAATGCTGAATATGTTTGTACTGTCATCGCTTCATTTGGCTATTCTTCTGGTCAGTTTATACCGGCCCCTGAAGCTACCATTTTCACCTTGTACAATTAAGAAAAATCAAAGGATTACTTCAGATTTAAAGCCTGAAGTAATCCTTTTTAAATACACTTGCTATCTTTCATTCTGTTGTATCCCTGCCAGATCTATTTCATTCTGAGGAAAGGGATATACATATCGCTTATCATTAGGAAACAATTCATATAAAGTACCGTTATATGATCTATTGAGCACCTTCGCAAAACGAGACTCTTTGTTCAAACGCTTTAAGTCCTGCCACCGGATCTGTCCGGTAAAAGGCAACTCTTTTCTACGTTCTTCCAATATTTTAATTAATGCAGTATCTGGATTATTGGTCAGGAATTCAGAATAAGTTCCTTTTTTATATCGATTGATTAATAATTTATTTAGATCTTCCGTTGCTGACGTAACGTTATTCAATCTCGCATTGCTCTCTGCTCTAATCAGATATACTTCATTGATTCCAATGCCAGTAAAGACCATATCAATCCCTGTATAAGAACCTCTGAATTTGGCTTTACCGGTATTGTCGATGGCAAACAAATATGTCTTCCTAAGATCATTTTCATTGTAAGATTGATACAATACGCTATCTATATAAGACCTATTTGACGAAACACTAGGTGAGATTACCGCATATGGAAATCCAACTGCATAAAATAAAATCTCTGGGTTTTCTAACTTAAAGTCCGGAAATCTGTAAGGCTTCAGGATAGAAATTGTTTCACTATTAAAATCCAATAGCTTATTAGTATAAGTTAAGGCGGAATCCGCATATTCCTTAGCATCTGCATAGTTTCCCATTTGGAGATAAGTTCTGGCCAATAATGCAAATGCTGCTGATTTGCATGGTCGGGTTTTATATACAGCTACTGCTGGCAATAACGAAGCCGAAACTTTCAAATCATGGGTAATTAGGTTATATGTTTTCTCAACAGAGGACCTGGGTTCCAGATGATGAACGTCCGATATTGTTCTAATGCAAATACCCAGATCATTAGTAGCAGTATTTACATCATATTGCTTACAGAAAATGGTCGACAACTCGTAGAACATCATTGCTCTGAAAAATAATGCCTGCCCTTTAACATTATTATAATCACTAATTTTTTCAGCAGATTTATCAAGGGCCTCCACTCCTTCAAGTATAATATTTGCACTGGCAACAATATTATAGGCCGAATTATACTCCGATGAAGGTTGTCCTTCGAAGATTTCTTTATTCCATAAATAGCCATTTCTGTTTATTGCATTTAAGCTCGATACAATACCATCCGGAAAATAATAATCATCAGTGCCCAACAAACCAATAGTTGGGTAGGTTGCGTTCATTATTGTGGTATTATCAATAATTGCCTGAAAATCCTTTAATGTTTTTGGTACATTATCTGATATTTGTCTTTTCTCATCCAACCATTCATTCTGCTTTTTACAACCATAAAAAGCAAGTGCACAAATAAAAGCTATTCTTAAAGTATTTTTCATTCCTACCATTTTAAAAATTAGCTTGAACACCTATTGAAATAGCAAATGGGTTGGGCAAATTATGGCCAAGAGGAACATGATAGACATCAGGATCTATCTTAAACTTATTCGCCCGCCAGATTATCCCCAAATTGCTTAAATAAGAATAAACCTGAATTCTTTTGAATGAGATCCTGGGAGAAACCGACTCTCCAAAGGTATACCCTATTCTTATATCCTGTAGCCTGACATGATCTCCTCTTTCTACCAATAGTTCAGAGTATTGATAGAAATCATTACGTTGAGTATTACTTGGATAACTTAACGATGGTATATTGGTCTTAAGTTCATCTCCAGGCTGTTGCCAACGATTGGAAAAATCACGATTCATGTAAGAGGACAGAATATTCTGATAGTTAAGGTTAATACTTGGCCTTCTAAAATAGTAGCCTAGTTTATAAATGATATTAAATGATAAGGAGAAATTCTTATATGACAAATCATTCCTGAGAGACCCAAAAAAAGTAGGGGTAGCTGAACCGTGGTATACCAGGCTATCAGGATTAAAATTCCTTATAATACCATTATAATCTTTACTGATTTCCCCATTCAGAATGCCCTGTGGATCACCATTCTTAGGATCCAACCCAGACCATTTATAACTTAACAACCCTCTAAGCGGCTTGCCTACAACATATAATAAAGCACCAGGTTCTTTCGTGATCACCGAGCCAAAAGTTGGTTTAAAGGAATATGCTGTAACCTGATCATGCAAAGCATTGAATAGTAGTGTAGCATTCCATTTCACACGCCCTGTCATTATACGACCGGTAATGGAAACATCCCATCCTTTTGTAAGGGTGCTTGCTGAGTTCTTATTCACAGTACCAAATCCTATTTGTGGGGCTAATGTTACCCTTTCTACCAGATCAACTCCGTTTTTCATAAAATATTCTATGGTACCAGAAAGCCTTGCCCTTTTGGTACTAAAATCAACACCGAAGTTTAATAGCTTGACCTTCTCCCATCTTAGCTGATCATTAGCTGGCGAAAGTGCAACAATAGATGTCGCCCCGGTTAAAGGATTAGTAAAATTGGTTCCCGTCAAATAAGCTGATCCATTATAGACATTACCATTGAAACCATATGAAGCTCTTAGTTTCAGGTACGGCAGCCAGGAAACATGATAGAACATCTCCCGGTTCATCTCCCATCCTGCACCAACAGACCAAAGCGGAGTGATCTTTTCATTTGCCTTTACTCCAAATAAATTCGCCCCATCTTTTCTTCCACTTAATGTAAAGTCATACCGCTTATTATAGTTGTATCCAATATTGGCATAATAAGAAACATATCTGTTTAAAGTTCCCAATACAGTTCCATTCATCGGCAATGCGGAATTCAAGGTAGTTGCGCCAACCGGATTGGTGGGGTACAAGACATTGAGGTTTAAATTTCCATCAGGCATGCCAAATTCATCAAAATGCCCAACCGTATTCCTTTCAGTTCCTGAAGCAGACACTTCCCTGAGCTCAGCCCCTGCAATACCTGTAATCGCATGCCGGTCAAAACTCTGATTATAATTCAAATTGGCCCTTAGATTATGTATCCTCCAGTCATAGTTCCCCTGAGCCAAGACCCCTCCTCTTGGAAAATTGTATTTTACCATTTGGGTCACAGCATCATACACAGAGAATCTATTGATCAGGTTTCTCGTAAAATACGTATCCTCACTCCTGTAATTCCTGGATTCAATTAATTGTTTTTCATGCTGATACAGCACTTCGGCATTAAGGAAAGAAGCAAACTTATATTTAACCGCTGCCCGGAGAACAATCCCCTGAATAGTTGTATAATTATTGGCTTCGTTCACCTCATCCAATGGCCTGTACCGCCAATCCAGGAAGCCAAGCCGCGAAACACTATCCGTATAATTGGTCCGGTAATCTTTCATAGTGGGCAAAGCATTCCCAAACTCATCAGCCAACTGAGCATAAGGATACAATACATCATAAGTAGATCCTCCGGTTTTAACAGCACCATACCGTAACTCATTATGCTGGTTCACTTTGCTGTAACTATAGTTCATAAATGCCGTCACTTCCAGATTCTTAGTTGGCATAAACATACTGGACGAAGTGACTGTAGTTCTGTACATACCATTCCTTACAAGATTATCCCTATTCCTGTCATGCCCTAACGACAAATAATAAGTGATGTCCCTGCCACCGCCTCTCAGATTGATTGCATACTGTTGGTTAACAGCACTTTGATACATATACTTCTTGAAATCTCTCCTCACATCATTTCCCTTTAACTGATTGATCTGTGCTTCCGCTTCTTCATGAGTCAGTTGTCCTGCTTTTTCTTTTGTGAGGATCTCTATCACAGGAGACAAAGCAGGTCTGCTTGTGGTATTATTAATATCTGGATTGAAATACCCCAGACCATACAATTGCCGTTCCAGGGAAATGTAGTCTGCTGCATTTAAATAGTTCGGATCATAATTTAGATCAGGCCTGCTGCCAATAGTGATATTTGTATTGAAGTCGATCTTCATCTTTTCATTCAACCGTCCTTTCTTAGTGGTAAGCACAATTACCCCGTTACCACTTCTTGCACCCCAGATACTGGCGGATGCTGCATCTTTCAATACAGTAATGGATTCAATATCATTGGGATTAATATTCCTCACATCTCCTTCATAAGGGAAATTATCCAATACGATCAGGGGATTTGTATTTACCTGGTTCGGAGATAAAGTACTGAGACCTCTGAGCGAAAGACCAAGGGAAGTAACAACTGGCATTTTTGAAATATTCCCGGGAGTGGCACTCGTAAAATTTAACATCCCACTAGTCACCCCATCCAACCTGTCCAGGATATTCGTCCCAACCCTTCTTTGCACCAGCTCACTATCCAATGGTACAAAAGAACCTGTTGAACGCTCCATAGGCAAACTCTGATAACCCGTAGACACAATCGTGATACCTTCCATTTGTGTAATACCCGGATCAAGGGTAAAGGAAAGCTCCGTCTCATTTTCCAGGAAGAATTGTTTGCTGAGGAAACCTACAGAACTGATCACCAGCCAGCTACGTTTGGGAACAGCATCAATATTAAAACGTCCATTCGCTCCGGTACTCGCTCCTTTATTAGTCCCCTTCACTACGATGGTAGCCCCTTGCAAAGGATTTCCATCTATATCCATGATAGATCCGGAAATGTTCAGCACATTTTTCACCTTCACTTCGGCCGGTGCGTCCTTTGCGTATAATACTATTTGTGAATTCACCACTACCCAACTAACGTTCATGCCTTCTGTTACTTTGTCCATCACATCCCGGACACTTGCTTTTCTAAAGTTCACACGCAACTTTAGTTCTTTGTTCAGGATGGAATTTTCAAAAGTAACGGAGAGGCCCATCTGTTTCTGGATAGCCTTGAAGATATTGTTAATGGAAGTATAACCGGAATAGGTAAACGTACGTTCTTCGGGAACGCTTTGGGCATGCAATGTCAGGGAAATGAACATGCATATGATAATCCATTTGGGGTGTCCACTGATGAAAGGCATAATCTTACCTGACATGTTTAAATCCTATTGATTTTTTCAAAACGTGCTGTTACCCAGCGGAGTAACAGATTCCTGGACGCTATAAAATGGCAATCAATTTCTATTTCTACAGACATTGGTTCATGGTATAACAACCTGTATATTAAAAATTGGACGACGATATAAAAGGCAAATCGGGACAACATTCTCTAATAAACAAAATCCTATACATGAGATAGGATTACTTTTATCTTAAGCTCAGTAAATTCTTCTATCCGTGAGGTTCATTTCAGATTCCCCAATAATTCCCGCAATGTTTTCAAGGCTATTTTCACATGACTTCTAACGGTTTCCATATTCAACCCCATTTCAAGCCCTACTTCCCGGTAAGTCTTCCGGTCCAGGTGCGACTTAATAAACGCCCACCTCCTTTGTTCCGGCAAAGTTTGCACCGCCTCGTTGATCCTTTTTCTTATTTCCCAGACTTCTCCATAGTTCTTATGCTCAAATTGCGGGGCTGTTTCGGAAAAACGATCCTTTTTGCGCTGGGTACTTTGCACAACACGCTGGCGGCTTAAAGAATTATTTCTAACGGCACAGTAAAGATAAGATCGGTAGGCAGCTGGTTTCACATGGGCCAGATGGTCCTTTTCCCATAGAATAATAAATGTTTCCTGCACAACATCCTCTGCTTCATAAACATCATGAAGTATCCCGTAAGCTTCCATGATCAATGATTCACGGAACTTAAAGAATAGCTTTTGCAGTATTTCCTGGGAACGGCCCGAATCCTTTGGAGTTGTGCGATCTTCCCTCATGGCTCACTGGATATAATTAAGCGTAAACAAATGGAAGAAAACCAAAACAAATGTTCCTCGTCTGAAGGAACCCTGTTTGGGTAAAAACAATTCGAAAATAAGGGATTGTTTTCATTGAAGTTACAGAAAATAGCAAAGTGGGGTGAGACAAAAGATGTTAATCTTCGGTTAATAGCCATGTGGAATAGGTACTACATAATCGTCCCCTGCAGGGATTGCAAATGGGAGAAAAAACAGTGTGGGGTATGGTATTAGGATTACTAACGAATGCGTTCTGAGTTTCTTACAATTTCGATATGGTATCCCATGAGCTGCAAAAGCTCACTGGCGTCATCTAACTTCTCCATCAATTCTTCACGAACGTTTGAGCCATGTTCTCCAGCTCTGCATGCAATTTCTTCCCAGTTGAGATTATCCTCAAGGAGAATGTATTGAATTCTGTTGGTAATGAGATCAAAGTTGTTCATGGCAATTCAGTATTAATAAGTTACGTGTTAATGGAGATCGTTTGGTGTTATTGTAAATGGAGTATGTTTCCTTCAAATTTGTAATTCACTTCCTTGGCTATCTTCAGCACTGCCAGGAACTCTTCCAAGGGCCTGGCCTTATCCAGCCGCACGTTAAATTTATATCCGGCAATGGCTGGGTTGTCATACACGATCTTTATGTCATACCAGCGGTCAATGACATCAGCTATCACATTCATGCCTGCACTCTCGAAAAAGCAGACCCCATTCATCCATGATAATGCCCTGGATTTTTCAAAACCCTGAACAGCAATAGGCTGGCCGGTTTTAAAAGTAGCCTCCTGGTCAGGCTTTAACAACACTTCCTCACGCCCGGTTATCGCTTTTATACTACCCTCAACAAGGGAGGCGGTTGTTTTACCAGATTGGTAGGTATTCACGTTGAAGGATGTACCCAAAACCCGGATATCTCCATCAGGTGTATGTACAATAAAAGGTTTCTCTGCATTTTTGGCTACCTCAAAATAGGCCTCTCCCCTCACCTCCACTTCCCGGGTATTCCCTGTAAAAGAGAATGGGAAACGTAAGCTGGAAGAAGAATTGAGCGTAACAACGGTACCGTCGGACAGGAGGATCTTGTAATCCTTTTTAGCCGGTACTTCCAGGGTATTCCATAAACTGCCACCCCCTGACCGCTGCTGATAACGCAGTGTTTTATTCTCACTCATCAATTGCACATCTCCTACCAAACGCGAACTATTTGATTCCGGCCCGGTTAAAGCTACCTCCTCACCAGAGTATAATTTTAGTCTTATATCATATGATTTTACCGCGTTTTCGGTTGCGGCTGAAAGGTTAATGGATTGTTGTTGGGTTCTTCCCCATAAAAACCAGGTGCTCACCCCGATCACTAATAAAACGGTCGCGGCGGCAGCCCAATTCCGGATAGCCATATGCCGTACCGGTTCATCCTCCCGCTCGATCATCCGCTCCATCAACTCATTCCACCGGGTACCCGTAGGTTTTTCCCTCAAAAGCTCCCGCATTTCCGGAGAAGCATACAATTCATCCAGTTCCTGGCACATTTGCCGGATCCCCGGGTCTTCCATGGCAGCATCTAACTCCAGCTCCTCCTGTTCGGTGAGCTTATCCATGAGCCGCTGCAGGTATAATTCCTTGATATGGTTGTGATCTGGTTGCATAATGATATTAATCGATGTCTATAATAAGATGAAATTTTAGTGGGGACAGGGTGTATTGATCTGAAAAATAATTCAATTTCTGCAGTTACCATGCAAAAACGGAATGGTTGCAATGTGTACTAAAAACACTTCCGCCAACCCCTAACAGCCACCGGCTTATATTTCAACGGTTTAACAATCTTTTTCAAAAGGATGGAATAGCATTTGGCCCATAGCCGGTATTAATTTCTCAACAATGATCAATCAATTTGAAGTACCCGCCCTCATTGAAGACACACTTCCGGAACTACGGAGACCACTACACCAGTTCCCCGCCATCTTCCATATTTACCAAACAGTAGATTGCCTGAATAGCTACCTTATCCGCCAGTTACGGAATAAGAACTATCCCCTCCTGGAAAAATGCCTCCGCCTTACCGGCCGGTTATATGACAGGGGAAATCCTACTGTCAGGAAAGCAGTAACACAGATCATTGTGCCGGAACTTTCCAAAGAACCGGTACCTGACAATATCAGCCGTATCAGGTTATACTCCCTGATCCCGGCCTCCCTCTATAATTTATACATGCAACATCACCTTAGTGTACAAACGAAAAACAAATAACAATGAACTCATCTGCTAATTCGGACGAAGTCGTCGTCCGGGAAGAAACCATCATACCCGGTAACATTACCTCCGAGGATATTATCATACGACCTGCCACTGCAGCAGATATACCCTACGCAGAAGAAATAGCGGCAGAAATGGAATCCTCTGCCAAAGCCCGTGGTACCGGTATCGCAAAACGCTCTCCTTCCAGCATAGCCGAAAAGATCAGGCAAGGGAAAGCAGTGATCGCACTCACCGCTAGTGGTATATGGGCCGGTTTCTCTTACCTGGATACATGGGAACAGGATAAATTCATATCCAACAGCGGACTCATCGTAGCCCCGGCCTTCAGGATCCGGGGTATTGCCGCTACCATTAAACAAAAGATCTTTCAGTTATCCCGCTCTTTATATCCAACCGCCAAAATATTCAGCATCACCACCGGCCTCGCTGTTATGAAACTCAACACAAGACTGGGTTTTGAACCAGTTACTTACGCAGAGATCACCCATGATCCCGCATTCTGGGAAGGCTGCAAAAGCTGCGTCAATTATCCTATCCTCTGCGCCAAAGGCAAACAAAACTGTTTGTGTACAGCTTTGTTGTTTGAACCATCGTAAATCACCATACCTGGGAAAGGCAAACAAAACTGTTTGTGTACAGCTTTGTTGTTTGAACCATCGTAAATCACTAGCTAACTACGCTAAAACGATTTATCTTTGGTAACATAAAAATCAATTCCTAGCGCATGAGACGATTTTCCCTCGCCCTCCTACTTTTGTGGCCTGCTTTGCTTTTTGCACAAAACCCGGTACAATATGTAAAACCTATCATCGGAACACAAAAGATGGGACATACATATCCCGGTGCTACTGTGCCTTTTGGAATGGTACAGCTGAGTCCGGAAACAGATACGCTTCCATATGAAATGAATGGAAAGTATAATCCTGATGTATACAAATACTGCGCAGGATACCAGTACACAGATAAAACAATCGTGGGTTTCAGTCATACCCATTTTAGCGGAACAGGTCACTCCGATCTGGGGGATTTCCTGATCATGCCTACCGTAGGGCCATTGCAATTAAATCCCGGCACCGCAGATAAACCTGAAAGCGGCTATCGCTCCCGTTTTTCTCATGAAAACGAAACAGTGGAAGCAGCTTATTACAAAGTGAAACTCGATGAGGACAATATCCTCGCAGAATTAACAGCCAGCAACCGCGTGGGTTTTCACCAATATACCTTTCCGCAATCTGACCAGGCACACATCATCCTGGATCTGATGGCAGGCATCTACAACTACGGTAACAAAAACGTCTGGACTTTCGTAAGGGTTGAAAATGATACCCTCATCACCGGGTATCGCCAAACCAGCGGGTGGGCCAGGACCCGCACTGTTTATTTTGCCATGACCTTCTCCAAACCATTTAAAAAGTACGGTCATCAGAATAATGTGAATGATGTATACAAAGGTTTCTACCGTAAGTTTGACCAAACCACCAATTTCCCCGAAATGGCCGGCCGCCAGATCAGGGCATGGTTTGATTTCAATACACAAGCCGGCGAGAAGATCAAGATCAAATTTGCACTGTCTCCCGTAAGTACAGAAGGTGCATTGCTAAACCTGCGCACAGAAATCCCGGGATGGGACTTTGATGCTGTAAAACGGAATGGACAGGAACAGTGGAACAAAGAATTATCCAAAGTAGCCATCAAAGCAACTTCCGAAGATGACCTGGTGAACTTCTACACCGCCATGTATCACACTTATCTCAGCCCAACCACTTATATGGATGTAGATGGCGGATATCGCGGATTGGATCAGTTAAACCACAAAGCGAATGGCTTTATCAATTATACCACTTTCAGCCTTTGGGATACCTACCGTGCATTACATCCTCTGTTCAATATCCTGCAACCACAACGGAATGCTGATATGGTCCGCTCCATGCTGGAACATTATAACCAAAGCGTACATAAAATGCTGCCTGTATGGAGCCACTATGCCAATGAAAACTGGTGTATGATCGGTTATCACAGTGTTTCCGTGATCGCAGATGCTATCATGAAAGGCAATATAAAAGGTTTTGATGCCAACAAAGCACTGGAAGCATGTGCCACTACTGCGCGCTATAAGAAATACGACGGGTTAGAATACTATATGCAACTGGGATATATACCGGAAGACAAGAACAGTTCCTCTGTTTCCAAAACACTGGAATATGCGTATGACGACTGGTGCATTGCACAGGTAGCCAAAAAATTAGGCAGAACTGATCTCTACGATGAATTCATTAAACGCTCCCTTAATTACCGCAATGTATATGACGCCAGCACCGGTTTTATGCGTCCTAAAATGAGCGATGGTCAATTCAGGAAAGAATTTGATGTACTCAGCACACATGGCCAGGGCTACATTGAAGGAAACGCCTGGAATTACAGCTTGTATGTTCCGCAATATCCTGCCGAAATGATTGCCTTGATGGGCGGTAAGAAACAATTCACCAGCCACCTGGATTCTCTTTTCACCATGCACCTGCCGGATGAATTCTTTGCAGAAACAGAAGACATTACCCGCGATGGTATCATCGGAAATTACGTACATGGCAATGAACCTGCTCACCATGCAGCCTACCTCTACAACTGGACGGACGCTCCATGGAAAACACAGGAACGTGTACGGATGATCCTGCAAAAGATGTATAAACCTGCTTCAGATGGATTAGGTGGAAATGATGATTGCGGACAAATGAGTGCCTGGTATATCTTCAGCTCCCTGGGCTTTTACCCTGTTTGTCCGGGTTCTACAGAATATGCATTGGGCAGCCCTGCCATTCAATCAGCCACACTGCAACTGGAAAACGGGAAAACATTCCAGATAGAAGCAGTGAACCAGAGTGCCGCAAACGTATACGTACGCAAAGTGGAATTGAACGGCCAGCCCTTCACTAAACGTTTCATCACACATGATGATATCATGAACGGTGGAAAGATCGTTTTCTACATGGATCGCAAGCCAAAGAAATAAGCAAAAAAAAACATCCCGAAGAATCGGGATGTAATATCTACAGTGAACAATGAAATAGCAATTGCTACTATTCCAGGATTTTATAATCAACCAATTTTATTTTTTAGAAGCAGAGTAAGAATAAGGGAATGCATCTTCTTTTGTACCCCTTATTCTTTCTGGTGCTGACCCCATCACCAAACGCATCACACCACCTTTCTGAATATCCTCATGTGCTATCCAGTTCTTCGTATGCGCTTTCCCATTCAATAAAATACGCTGGGTATAAATGTTAGTGGCACTGTTACCTGGTGCTTCGATCACAAACTTCTTCCCATTCTCCAGGGTCAGTGTCATTTTCGGGAACAAGGGCGCTCCTAAAACATACTGATCTGTACCCGGACAAACAGGATAAAAGCCCATGGCAGAAAATACATACCAGGCAGATGTTTGACCATTATCTTCATCTCCGCAATATCCATCAGGCCCGGCATGATATAATTTATTCATCACCTGGCGCACCCAATATTGTGCTTTCCAAGGCTGGCCTGCATAGTTGTACAAATAGATCATATGCTGAATGGGCTGGTTACCATGTGCATACTGCCCCATATTACCGATCTGCATTTCACGGATCTCATGGATCACACTGCCATAATAACTCTCATCATAAACAGGAGGCATAGTGAAAACAGAATCCAGCATTTTAGCAAACATCTCGCGGCCACCCATTAAACCGGCAAGCCCCTGCACATCATGAAATACGGACCATGTATAATGCCAGCTGTTACCTTCTGTAAATGCATCTCCCCATTTGAAAGGATTAAAAGGCGCCTGGAATTTTCCATCCTTGTTCTTTCCTCTCATCAGTTTCGTTTCAGGATCCAGCAGGTTACGATAGTTCTGGCTGCGTTTAGCAAACCTGTCGATCTCTGCCTGCGGGCGTTTCAGCGCAATAGCCAGTTTGTAGATAGTGAAGTCGTCGTAAGCATACTCCAATGTACGGGCAGCATTCTCATTGATATTCACATCATAAGGAATGTAACCCAGCTCGTTGTAAAACTTCACGCCTTTACGGCCAACAGAAGTAAGCGGACCTTCATTCTCTGTATTTTTCAGAATAGCTTCGTATAAAGTATTGATGTCAAAACCACGCACACCTTTTAAATAAGCATCTGCGATCAGGGAGGCGGAATTGGAACCGATCATGCAATCCCTGTGCCCTGGGCTTGCCCACTCCGGCAACCAGCCACTTTCCTTGTAAGTGTTGGCCAATCCTTCCATGATATGGCTGTTCAGCTCAGGATACATCATATTAAAGAAGGGGAAAACGGCACGGAAAGTATCCCAGAAACCGTTATCCGTAAACATATAACCTGGCAGCACTTTCCCGTTATACGGGCTGTAGTGCATCACTTTATTCTGTGCGTCAAATTCATAGAACTTGCGAGGGAACAAGAGCACACGGTACAGGCAGGAATAGAAAGTCCTCGTCTGATCCACGGAACCACCTTCCGGTTGAATACGGCTCAGTTCTTTATTCCAGCTGTCTTTTGCTTTCTGGCGGGTAACATCAAAGCCGTCTTTGCCCAGTTCTCTTTGCAGGTTTAGTTCGGCCTGTTCAAAGCTGATAAAAGAAGAAGCTACTTTGAGGTTTACTTTCTCCCCTTTGCCGGTTTTGAATCCAACAACAGCGCCAACGTGACCAGCCTGATACTCCAGCGTATCTTTCACCAGCTGATTACCTTTCCAGGTTTTAGCTACCGTGAAGGGTTTCTCAAAATAGATAACGAAATAGTTTTTGAAATTCTCCGGTACACCGCCACTGTTACGGGTGGTATAACCAATGATCTTGTTTTCAGCAGGGATCACCTTGATATAAGATCCTCTGTCAAAAGCATCTACCACTACAAAAGCGCTATCAGTACGGGGGAAAGTAAAACGGAATTGTGCAGCCCTTTCTGTAGGAGTGATCTCAGTGGTAACATCAGCATCCGCGAGATATACACTATAGTAGTAAGGTTTAGCAATCTCCGCCTTATGGGAATACCAGCTGGCGCGATCGTCCTGGGTGAATTTTAATTTCCCCGTAACCGGCATGATGGCAAACTGGCCATAATCGTTGATCCAGGGAGATGGCTGATGCGTTTGTTTGAATCCGCGGATCTTATCTGCAGTATACTGATAAGCCCAACCATTCCCCATGGTATTGGTCTGGGGCATCCAGAAGTTCATTCCCCAGGGTACCGCGATAGCGGGATAGGTGTTACCGTTGGATAAACTTCCTTTAGAATCCGTTCCCATTAAAGGGTTTATCCATTCTACCGGATCTGTTACTTTGGAAACCGTCTGTGCGTTCACTTGCATCCCCGCGCATAAGGCTATTATTAACCATCCTGATCTTTTCATAGTGTTTTACTGAGATTTATATGCAAAATCGATTTTGTAAAAGGAAAGGGGCCGGCCCAGGATTGGGCCAGCCGTTAGATGCTACTCTTTATTGTTTGTATGATAAGCACTATAGAATAAACATTTTAGTCGACATAACCCGGGTTCTGTTCCAGGCTGGGATTAGCTATAATCTGCCTGCGGGGAATAGGGAATATCTTCCATTTGTTATTGTTCGACGCAGTGTGATCCCACCAGGAATTGGTTGTAAATTTACCAAAACGGATCATATCACTTCTGCGTTTCCCTTCAAAGATAAACTCGCGGCCTCTTTCTGCCAAAAATTCATCCATAGTTAATGTCGCCACCGTGTAAGCTGCTGCTGGCCAGTCTTCTACTCTGAAAGCACGCTTCCGTACTTCGTTCACCAGGTCAACCGCAGTCTGGGTGGGCACATTATTGTTCTTACGTGTTAAAGCCTCCGCCTTATTATAATAGATCTCTGCCAGGCGATATAACACGAAATCATTATTCCAGTAATTCACATCCAATTGAGTACCAGGTAGATACTTAGCAAAACGGGCACCACTGTTCTCCTCTCCCCTCGTCATGCCACCTGGCCCGGTTTCTCCTTCAGAATTACGGCGGATCTCTTTCACAAAAATAAGCGGCTTGTTGTTATATTCTTCCGTACCCGTCAAAACTGTATCTCCGGGATCCGTTGCACTCCTCATAGCCGGGTGTTTATATTGCAAACCAATGAGCATCCAGTTACTTTTCCGCAGGTCATTATCCGCAAAGGCATCAAATGCTGTTGGAATTACCACGATACCATTATTGCCTCCAAAAGTGGCATTATAGGCAAAACGTTGATTATAATGCCATAAGTCACCCGCCCATCCAAACCTGGCGTTACCAACCGTATAATCATAAGCAATCTGGAAAAGGTTCTCCGGAGAAGTATGATTTGCGTTACCAAAAGGCTTCATGATATCTGTTTCCAGTTTGGGAACAGTTCCAAAGAGGGAACCGCCTTCACCGTTGATGATCTTGTCGCAATAAGTAATGCATTCATCCCATTTCGGCGTGCCCGCCCACTCCTGAGCATTTAGGTATAGTTCTGCCAGCATTGCATATCCACCTGCTTTGGATATCCGTCCTACCATAGCCGGCGCAAGTGGTTGCAGCAGCTCAACATTATCTTTCAGCTCTTTCTCAATAAAGGCCCAAACTTCTGCCCGGGGCTTATTGGGAGGATTCAAAGGTTCTCCAACGGTTGTAATAATAGGAATATTTCCGTAAAGATCTATGAGTTTTAAATAATGCCAGGCACGCAACACCTTTGTTTCCGCAATAATAGAGGCTTTATCGGCTTCGGTCATTCCAATTTTAGTGAAATCAACCTTTTCAAGGTCCGTGATAGTATTGTTACAAAAGCCCATGCCCCAGAATATGAGCCTCCAGGGGTTCCAGGCATTTGGATCATCCACCGTCCAGGTATGCTGGTGCAAACGGATCCAGTCTCCCCCGTCATAACCATGCCTTCCTTTTTGTGGCCAGGCCAGCTGATCTCCGGCCAGTTCATTTACACGCCAGTAACCAACCTGCCCTGTGGGAGCAGCCCATGCGTTAGCATGTGTAAAAGGACGCAGCACCGCGGACATTACTTCCTGCCGGTTGTTGTAAAATTTTTCAGCATTCACCTGGCTGTATACATTTTCATCCAGGTTGATACATGCATTCATACCTGTTAGCATAGCCACCAGGCCCAATAATATATGTTTCTTTTGCATTGTTTTCATTTTTAGAATCCCTGTTAAAATCCAACTTGAAGGCCTACGGCAAATGATTTCGTTCTTGGATAAAAACCTCTTTCGTCAATACCCG
This sequence comes from Chitinophaga sp. SYP-B3965, assembly GCF_009647655.1. Classification (GTDB taxonomy): domain Bacteria; phylum Bacteroidota; class Bacteroidia; order Chitinophagales; family Chitinophagaceae; genus Chitinophaga. Next base: position 490,189 of record NZ_WJFD01000003.1, read on the forward strand.
TAGTTAACCCGTTATCCTGTAATTCAGGATCCAGTCCGGAGTATTTGGTAAAAGTGGCAATGTTCCTGCCGGTAGCATATAAACGCAGGTTGCGTATATACTTCGTGGATAATTTGAAATTATACCCCAGCGTTATGTTATCCAGTTTTACGAAATTGCCATTCTCCAGATAGTAATCTGAATACTGTGGTGCATCGTTCAGCAGCGCATGTGTAGTGAGCCCTCTTTTCAGCATATTGTTAGGTAACCATTGCTTGTTGGCAAAGTAGAGGTCCTGGAGGTTCAGGATCTTGAAACCGAACTTGCCGCGGAAGAATACAGTAAGATCAAAGTTCTTGTACCGTACCGTGTTACTCCAGGAAGCCATGTATTTAGGAATACTGTTGCCAAGTACCACTTTATCCTCTTCGGCCATGGCACCTGCTTCTGCTTTTGAACCATCCTTTTTATAGAACAGCCATTTACCCTGATCTGTAAATCCGGCAAAACGTTTTCCATAAAAATTACCGATCGTTCCACCCTCAACAACACGGATCGCATTTCCCAAAGCACCGGGAGAAGGAAGACCGCCAAACTCCAGCAGGTTAATGCTGAACTTTTCATTGGACAGGGATTTCAGCTTGTTATTCTGGTTATTGAAGGTGATATCCGTACGCCAGGTAACCTCTTTCGTTTGAACAGGTATGGCATTGATATAGATCTCAAAACCTTTGTTGGTGATGGTTCCTACATTCGTAAAAAGACTTTCCGTTACATAAGGCGGTAATTGCGCTACCGCATTAATAGCCAGGTCTTTTGTTTCTCTTGTATAGTAATCGATAGAACCACCCAGGCGGCGATTGAATAAGGAGAAGTCTACACCAATGTTATACTCCTTCTTTTTCTCCCAGCGCAGATCCGGGTTTGGATTCTTGGAAGGACCATACGTCTGATACCAAACACCGTTCTGCAGGTAGCTGCCACCAGTGCTCAACATTACCTGGGATAAGTAGTTAGCCCAGCCGTCATTACCCGTAACACCATATCCTGCACGAAGTTTCAATTCATTCACTGCTGGAATGGCTTTCATAAAATCTTCCTCACTCAACATCCATCCTACAGAAACGGAAGGGAAATTACCCCACTTGTTATTGTTACCAAACTTAGAAGATCCCTCATGGCGCAAACTTACCTGCGCCATATATTTTTTGCGGAATGCATAGTTCACCCTTCCAAAAAAAGCGATCAGCGTATTATCTTCTTTACTACTACCCATACCGGCTTTACCTTGTGTGAGGTACACGCCGTTTCCAAGGTTCCAATCCTGGAAAGCATCTGTCAGGAAACCGGAGTTATTGGCAGAAAACCATTCCTGTGTAGCATACTGATAACTATAACCACCTACAACCTGCACATCATGATCGCCCCCGATATTTTTAGAGTAATCAACGGTAGATTCAAAAATGCGGTTTACCTGGTTATCATTCCTTTTATATGCATAACCGCCACCCTGGTAATCATTCTGGGAAGAACGGGAAGCCCTCACACGGTATTGACGATCATTCCAGTTGTTACGCATGATAGCACCAAAAGCTGAAACATGTAATCCATCTATCACTTCCAGTGTCACCTTAGCATCACCGGAAAGTGTTTGCTGGTCACGCTCAGATAATTCCTGTTCCAAACGCGCAATGGGGTTATAGTTGTTGAACGCAGTGGTTTCAATGTATTTTCCATCTGTTCCTATTATAGGTGCAGTGGGATTCCTTTGTACCGCCTGCTCAAAATCTCCGGCATTTCCTCCTAACAGATCCGCCTTATTAAAGTTAGTAGCAAGATTGATCTGCATAGTCAGTTTTCCCTGTAAACCTGTCTGGTTAAGGTTCAGACGGCCACCATATTGCTGACGGTTATTACGGATAGCAATACCCTGCGCATCACTATAATAGATAGCTGCACGATAATTAGATTTATCCGTACCCCCTGTAGCGGAAAAGTTATGATAGTGGCTGAGATTATCTTTATTGATCAGCATATCGTAAAGATTCACATCAGCGCCCAGATGATTTGTAGGAGTAGTAACAGCTTTGTATTCTTCAGCAGTAAGCGTTACCGGCTTCTTGTCGATCACTTCTCTTTGCAGATAAGTAGAGTAATTGAACTGAGGTTCACCTGATCTGCCTTTTTTGGTAGTTACTAAAATAACACCACCGTTACCACGGGTACCGTAAATAGCTGCAGCAGAACCATCCCGCAATACATCAATAGATGCGATATCGTCTTGCGTAAGCAGATCTAGGTTGCCGCCAGGGATACCATCAATTACGATCAATGGACCATTGTTACCACTCAGGCTGGTTACACCTCTCAATTGCAAAGAGGCGCCCTCATTAGGGTTATTACCTCTTACACGGGTGATACTCAAACCAGCTACCTTACCTTGAACAAGATCCATGGCACTGCGGGTACCACCCTGGTTAAAATCCTCTGCTTTAATAGAAGTTACCGCAGAAGTGATCTCTCTTCTTTTTAAAGTACCATACCCCACTACCACCACATCATTCAATGTTTTGGAAGAGAGTGACAGCCCAACGTTTATTTCATCACCGGAGCCGATCTTTATTTCTTTTGTTTCATAACCGATAAAAGAAAATTCAAGGGATGTTGTCTGGGCCGGGACAACAATGCTATAAGTACCGTTAACACCAGTGGATGTACCACTGTTGCTGTTTTTAATTTTAACGGTAACACCAGGAAGCGGGGCATTATCTTTTGCATCTATCACCTTCCCCTTGATGGTGCGGGACTGTGCAAAAGAAAGCGAGGCTATAAGCAGGAATAAGGAGCTTAGCCAACTCACGCGTTTTAAATACGTGGATTTTTTGTTCATTGCAAATGAAATTGAATTGGTTAATAATATGGGCGTAAAATCTTTAGTCTCGATTTATTAATGATCTGGCATGGCTTTCCCATTCGCCTCAAAAGGAGGGCGTCAGGAAAGGGCAAAAGATTTCACACATGACATATTTAGCATGTCATGCAAAATCGATTTAGTAAACGGTTTTAAAGGCGGAACCTGGGTTGGCAATACAGCATTGCCTGATTGCTACTTTTTCATCGTAAATAAAGGTTTTTGGTACTTGAATTTTCAATAAATGATGCCTGCCCATGTGGAATCGTCACGGCAGCTCACCTGGTTTTCTTTGTAATTTTTCTTTGTAATTCTAGTTTAACGTTAGCATTGATCCCCCTTCAGTTGTATAGTGTTAGCGGTCACTTCCAAACTGAAGAAATAAGTTTAGTTCACTATTTTAATCTATTGTCTTTTCAAAAACGTCACGAAAGCTGGGTTGCTATTATTCTTGTTCACTTTTTCTTTGTGGCTTCCTTTTTCCATAAGACCTTCTCTCCTTCGGGTGCTAAATGCAAAATCGATTTAGCTAACTGTTCTAAAAAAAGACCCGAAGGATCATTGTGTTGTTATTAACGCAATAACATACACACCATAAATGTATAATTAATTTGTCTGAATCAAAATAAATTTAACATTTTTTATTCAAATGGTTTGCTGTATTTCATGTATATGCCTTACCCTAAAGGGTTTCACGGGTTAAGAGGTGTTTTTTCACCCCTTATCAGGCTGATCCCCTTTGAATAAATTTACCGGGTACTTCTATCTGATTTTTACGGCTGGCAGGTTTACTTTTATCTAACTGGTTCATCAGCAAATTCATAGCTGTTTTTGCAATCTCTTCAATGGGCTGTTGCACCACGGTTATACCGGGTGGATATAAACGGAATATATCATGGTCGTCAAAACAGATCATGGCGATATCGCTTGGTATCTTGAGGCCCAGTGCCGCTATACTTTCCAGTCCAAGTATTCCCAGGTAGTTCGTGGAAAAGAATATCGCATCCATTCCTTTATTATCTTTTATAAATGCCTGTATGGTGCTGATAGCTTCTTCTCTTGGACTGTTATAAGAAAGTTTCAGGATCAGTTTGTTCCGCACTGCCATCTCATTATCCCGCAGTGTGTCCTTATATCCCTGTAAACGTTGCTGGATCTGTACCAGTTCCATATCCACAGTTACAAACCCTATCTTTTTATATCCTTTTCCCACCAGGTGTTTTATCCCTTGTTTCACTCCACCAAAATTATCGATCAGTACATATGGTACTGCCACCTCAGGGAAATAACTGTCCATCAATACCACAGGGCGTTTATGTGCCAGTAGTTGCTGAATATCCTTCTCCATGCCTGGCGCAGGCGTGATCAGGTAACCATCTACCTGCTGGCGGCCTAACATCCGGATCAGGTCCCCTCCTTTCTGCGGATTATTCTCTGTACTGCAATACACAATATTGTAGCCGAATTTATCTGCCTCAGACTCAATCACCCTTGCTAATGCAGCAAAAAAACTGCCTGAGATACTTTCTACCATCAGACCAAGGGTCTTGGACTGGCCTGTTCTCAGATTCACAGCTACGGAGTGTGGCGTATAACCGGTTTTCTTCACTACTGCCAATACTTTCTCTGCCAGCTCATCGCTGATCCGCATCTGGCGGGCTTTTCCGTTTAATACAAAGGAGACTGTGGATGGCGCTACACCGGCCATCCTGGCTACATCTTTAAGAGAGAGACGCTTCATTTCCTGGCCTTTCGTTTCTTTCATGGTGGTTATGCGCTATTTTAACTGGCCGGGATTTGCGGCTCGAGGTTGAACGATTAGATAATGGCCTGAATGACCTTCTACGGGTGGAATTTACGGTTAATAATCGGAATATGAAGGGAGATTTCATCCGGCGGGTATGTTCAATAGTATTACACCGGCTTTACCGGAAGCCATTTCACAGTTGGCATACATCAAATCCCCAGGGAATTATCTACCCTGCGATAGCTCATGCGCCACAATACATTGGCCAGCTTTCTCGCGGTATTCTTTACAAATGTTTCACTCTTCTCCGGGAAGTAAATATGGAGGGATTCATGGAGGCTCACCTCAAGATGTTTGCGCCCCTGAAGACGGCTGTCTATTACAATGGTATTTACCCCGTAATCAGACATACCAAAGGCCTTTTCTCTCCCCAGTTTGCGATAGATCACTTTCATACCTTTTGTGTTTACCTAAAGGTACGAAGATAACCTGCTGTTATGTGGTCTTTAATAACATTATGCGATCTGTGGTGGCACTTCTCCTTTTACACGGAAGAGAGCAGCCGTACGTTTAGGATTTCCTACTACCCACACGACATCTCCTTCTTCCAGCACGGTATCAGATATAGGATTCAAAATACGTTCTTCCCCGCGTTCAATACCCACCACCATACTTCTGGCCAATTCCCGGATACCGGATTGGCGGATACTCTTGCCAAACACAGCAGAACCGGCACGCACATCAAACCTGCGCAGTTCTACTTCTGTTCTGGTATGTTTGATCTCCGGAAGATGCTGGTCTATATAATTGCGGAATAAAGTGATCTGTTCATCTGTACCTATTACCTGCAAACGATCTCCCGGATAAAGGCGTTCTGTTTTCGGCGGGATCGGGATCAGGCGTTCTCCCCTTTCGATCATGGCTATATTTACGCCATATTTCTCTCTCAATATCAACTCCTCAAGGGTTTTACCCACACCATCCCATTCCGGCCGAACCTGGAAAGAGGCCAGATGCGCATCCCATGGAGCCAGTACTGCTGGTTCCGGTTTGGCTGCTTTTGCTGCTGCCTCCGCTGCTTCACGGGCATTGAAGTTCTTAAAGAAACGATCCTCCAGCCTGTTATAAAATACCTGGATCCTGCGGGAAAGCAATATCAATACCACCACCATCACGAAAGTAACAGAGAGCGCGATGGTAAAAGAGAAAAACCTGCCCAGCGTAAACCCGATCATAAACACAGCTAATCCAATGCGGGCTATTCGCAGTAACCATAAAGGGCCTTTGTATTTGTTCTGTTTACGCAGATTGGAGAAAGCCGTGGTTTGCACCTGCCTTACCGCCAGTGCCCACAGGAAGGGCATCATCACCAGGAAAGTTATTACGCCGGTAATGATCTTTCCCCATAAAGGGTCCATGAGCTCATTCATCCTTGGAAGCAGGTATAAAGTAGACAGCAGACCAATGGCCACAATGATCACGGTACAAATAATGGTGTTGGTGAGATATGCTTTCAATACGATCTGCCAGTCGCTTGCTTCAGAGATCGTTTGGGCGCCGCTGCTATACCTGCTCAGGCTTGCCTTCCATTTTGGCGGCAAACGTTTATCCAGCCAGTTATAGAAGGGTTCTGCCACTTTGATCATATAAGGAGTGGTGAAGGTGGTCACAGCAGAAACAGCCACGGCAATGGGATATAGAAAATCGCTGGTTACTTTCAGCGTAAGCCCCAGCGTAGCAATGATAAAAGAGAACTCCCCGATCTGCGCAAGGCTCATACCAGCCTGTACAGAGGATTTCAGCGGCTGCCCGGATAATACGGCACCAAGCGTGGTACTCAATGTTTTACCCACCAGTGTGATCACGGTGATTAAAACCACCGGCCCAATATACATCTGCAACATTTGCGGATCTATCAGCATACCAACTGATACAAAGAAGATAGCACCAAACAGGTCTTTCACTGATTTGATCAGGTGTTCAATCTTTTCCGCCTGCGTGGTCTCTGCAAGAATGGAGCCCATGATAAATGCGCCCAATGCAGCAGAAAATCCAACCTGCGTAGCCAGCACCACCATCAGTAAACATAAACCCAGAGAGGTGACCAGCAAAGTTTCCTCACTCATCAAAGATTTAGTTTTCTTTAATAGAGTAGGAATGAAGAATATGCCACCCACAAACCAGAGTATTAAAAAGAAAACCAGCTTCACCACAGAAATGAGCATTTCTGTTCCGGCAAACTGCTGGCTCACAGCCAATGTGGATAGTAATACCAATAATACGATGGCGATCAGATCTTCCACAACGAGGATACCAAATACAAGGCCTGCGAATTTTTGTCCTTTCACACCCAGCTCATCAAATGCACGGATAATGATCGTAGTGGATGAAATAGAGAGCACACCTCCCAGGAAGATGCTATCCATGGCATTCCATCCCAGTAACTGACCGGTACCATATCCTAAACCCAGCATCACCACTACTTCCACCAATGCGGTAATAGAAGCGGATCCACCTACTTTCATCAGTTTCTTGAAACTGAATTCCAATCCAAGACTGAATAATAAAAAGATCACGCCTATCTCAGACCACACTTTGATATTCTCTTCTTCTCTAACGGTAGGAAACAAATCAAAATACGGACCTACCAGGATGCCGGCTATCAAATAACCTAACACCAGTGGTTGTTTCAGCTTTTTAAAGATGAGTGTTGTAATAGCTGCTGCACCCAGGATAAGGGCGAGGTCCGTAATAAGATTTGGTAAATGAATCATACTCCCGTCATTTTCGTGTGTGGCTAAAATAGGAAAAAAAATCGGGAGGTAGGGTTAATAAAGCACAAGGAATGTGGCATTTCTGCCACATTCCTTGTTATAGTAAGACTATTCTTGTATTATGCTTAACGGGCTGTCCAGGCCTTGTAGCGTAACAACGCTTCCAGGAAGTAATAATCCGCATAGGATAAAGGCACATCCAGTTCAGATTTACCAGGCATGGAACCTGTGCTGTGCATGAGGATGAAGTTATTATTAGCTCCTTCTTTTGCACGATAGGCAGGACCTGCAAGACTGATCAATGCATCTGCACCGGCATTCCAGTAACGTTTGCTTTCTGCTTTATTTGTGTATTTACTTAACTCCAACAGCGCAGAACTCATGACTGCAGCGGCGGAAGCATCCCTGATAGCATTGGGGATCTCCGGTGCATCATAATCATAATAAGGCACCAGGTCTTTAGGCATACGTGGGTGATTCAGCATAAAATCCGCAATATGGCGGGCCTGATCCAGGTATTTCTTATCCTTTGTTTCCCGGTACATCATGGTATAACCATACAGCCCCCAGGCTTGCCCACGGCTCCATGCAGAAGCGTCAGAATGGCCCTGGTGGGTCTTTTTAGCTACTACATTACCAGTGATAGTATCATAATCCACTACGTGGTAGGAACTATAATCTGCCCTGTAATGATTCTTCATGGTAGTATTAGCGTGTGCTACTGCAATTTTGTAGAAAGTAGAATCACCACTGTTCTTTGTAGCCCAGCACAGCATTTCCAGGTTCATCATGTTATCGATGATCACAGGACATTTCCATCCTGCATGATCCCAGGAACGAATAGCGCCGATAGTAGGTTTGAAGCGGGTGATGAGAGAACGGGAACTGGTCATCAGGATATCTTTATACTCCGGTGTTCCTTCCAGTCTTAAACCATTCCCAAAGCTGCAATACATAAGGAAACCCAGGTCATGGGTGTTAGTCCTGTATTGATCCGGCAGCAGGTATTCCTGGCGTTTCAGGGCTTCCTGTTTGAATGCATTGTCTTTTGTGTATTCATACAGATACCATAAGGAGCCGGGATAGAAACCAGCTGTCCACCAGTTAAATTTCGCCGTCATCATGCTGCCGTCTTTATTCGCAGATCTGGGGAAAAGCGAATCCGGCAGGCTTTTCATCATATGCTTGTACTGGGTGGCAGAGAAACGAAGGCTCTCATCTACCAGTGACAATGTTTTCTTCGTGGAAAGTTTCGTTTGTGCCTGAACGTTGGTCAGCCAACAAGCGAGTAATAAAAAGACCAGCTTTGTTTTCATAACGTTTTCAAATTGTGGATTTACTTCTTTTTCTTGCCGGCCCCCGCAGTAGATTCCCGCTCTACCAGGTGGATAGGCACTATTTCCTGGGAATGACGATATGCCGCAGGATGTTTGGCCTGGATCAGATCCATCAGTGCAGCTACGATCCGCTCTCCCATTGTAGTGGGATATTGATCTACTGAAGTGATGGAAGGTGTTACGATCTCTGTGCGCGGATCATTGGAATATCCTACGATCTTACACTGCTGTGGCACCTGGATCCCATTCTTCCGGCAATATTCCAATATCGTAAGCGCAGTAGTGTCGTTCGTTGCAAAAACACCATCCGGGTAAGGCTTCTGTGAGAAGATCTTTTCCGCCGTCTGCCATGCATTCTCTTTTGTTAGTTCGTGAAAGAACACTCTCTGCTTTTTGAATGGTAGTTTATTCTTTTGCAAAGCATCCTTATATCCTGCCAGGCGCTCTTTGTAAAGATTACAGGTAAGCGGGCCAGAGATATGCACAATATCTTTACATCCCTGATCTATCAGGTGTTCCGTAGCAAGGGAACCTCCCAGGAAATCATCCCCTTTGATCACTTTTACATTGTAATCTTTGGGTGGTACCCGATCGAAGAATACCAGGGGAATATTTTGTTGTTTGAATATATCGAAGTGAGAGAAATCAGCTGTATACAAAGTAGCAGATACGGCCAGGCCATCTACCCTTGCTGAGTACAGCGTATTGACCAATGCGATCTCCTGTTCCAGCGAATCATTACTCTGGCAGATGATCAGGTTATAGCCAAACTCCTGTAACTTATTCTGAATGATCGTACTGATAGCAGCAGGGTAGAACATGGAGATCCGGGGAACGATCAGGCCAATGGTCTTGCTTTTATTATTCCGCAAACCTGCTGCCATGGCATTAGGACGATAGCCCAGCTTGCGGGCCATTTTCTTTACACGCTCTTTGGTTTTGGCGCTGATATTGGGATGATCGTTCAATGCCCGGGATACGGTGGACACGGAAAGCCCCAGCTCATCGGCAATATCTACAATAGTTTTCTCTGTACGAATGGTCATAGTTATACATGTTTTTACCTACCCATCCAACCGCCGTCTACCGTCATAACGGTGCCGTGCATGTAGTCAGATGCGTCGGAAGCAAGAAATACAACTGGTCCCATAAAGTCTTCCGGCTCACCCCAGCGGGAAGCAGGTATACGCTCCAAAATACTTTGGCTGCGTTTCTCGTCTGCGCGCAGGGCAGCAGTATTATCTGTTGAAATATAACCGGGAGCAATAGCGTTGACATTTACACCACGGGAAGCCCACTCGTTAGCAAATGCTTTGGTGAGTTGTCCTACGGCGCCTTTACTCGCTGCATATCCCGGAACATTTATACCACCCTGGAAGGTCAGCAATGAAGCAGTGAAGATCACTTTGCCTTTTCCTCTTGCAATCATCCCTTTCCCGATATCACGGGTGAGGATAAACTGAGCAGTCTGGTTGATGGCGATCACTTCATCCCAATATTCATCAGGATGTTCTGCTGCCGGCTTGCGCATGATAGTACCTGCATTGTTCACCAGGATATCGATTGCCGGGAAGTCTTTCTGAACCGTTGCAATAAAAGTATGCAATGCTTCGCGCTTCCCAAAATCACATTGGTAGGCTTTAAACTTCCGGCCTGTAGCCAGCACCGCTTTTTCCACATCACTGCCGGATAGTTCCAGGGATGCGGATACACCTATGATATCTGCCCCGGCCTCCGCCAAAGCCACAGCCATGGCCTTTCCGATCCCTCTTTTGCAACCTGTAACCAGTGCCGTCTTTCCTTGTAAACTAAAAAGATTCAATACACTCATGGTGCGAAAATATTTTATCTGGTAAATGATATTTTAACCGGGTCCTTCAGCCGTTCAGACTGTTCCTGCAGGTAGCGGAACCATTGTCCGGCATTGGTGATACGGCCTGCTTTATCCCAGGCGGCCCCTGTATAGTAAGTTACTGTATTGTTCTTGTCTGTAGCTGAAACCGCCAGCAGATGGCCTTTAGCCACTGCCATCTCTTTCACGGGGTTCAGGATCACACAGCCAACTCCTGTGGTGCCATCCTTTCCATGTACCGGTTCCCAGTAGCCCATTACCCCTTCTGCTTCCTCTAACAACATGGTGCCCGGTTCATTACGTTTGATGATCCCTATGGCCACAGGCACACTGTCTGTAAACCGGATCTGCATTTTGCTGAGTTGTGCACCGGCATCCAGGGAAATGGTTTTGGTTACATTGATGGTAACACCGTCTACCTGCCAGGCATCATAACTTAATTCAAAAGTTGTACGCAAGGGGCCGCTATCGAGGACTTTCGAGGAAGTATAGTTCTTAGGAAACCAGATGCTGTCTTTTTTATAAGGGGCAATACCACCGGCTCCCAGTGTATAACCCACATGATAATAATCCAGGCCTTCTCCTTCATCCTTGTGATAATTACCCCGTTTGTACCAGCTATTCACGATCAGCTTTTCCGTACGTTTATTCCATACATCCACCCCATAGGCATTTTCCTTTGGAGTAGCTTCCAGCGCTTTTCCATACATGCGGAAAGCTACACGGTCATTCTCCCAGGCAAAATCGTCCTTTCTTTCCGGCACGTACCTGCCAAAAGTTTTCTTGTTCACGGGAGCAGGAGTTCCCTTCACGAAAGTGATACTTATCTTGCTGCGGGCAGCCACCGGTGTTCCAAGCAATATCTTCACCGGGACCTTATTGCCTTCAAAGATCAGCTGGTAAGCGATCTCTTTTCCGTTGGCCGCATTGATGATCTTAAAAGTACCTTTCCCCAATGACGCAGCCACCTGTGCATAATCCAGTTCTACGAGATCGCTGGCAGATGCTGCAGGATTAGACAATGCTACAACAACACGTTCCTGAGCATAACTTGTAAAAGCCATACTGATACTTAAACACAGAGAAGTGAATAACTTCATGAATAGTTTTGAAGGATAAAAGTATAATCGTTACCGTAAGTCGGGAATGGCGCAATGGTCCATATCTCCGTAATCCAGGTTTTCACCTGCCATACCCCAGATAAAGGTGTAATTGCTGGTGCCGGCACCGGAGTGAATAGACCAGGGAGGAGAAATAACGGCTTCGTTATTCTGCATCCAGATGTGCCGGGTTTCCTGTGGCTCGCCCCAGAAATGGCAAACCGACTGCCCCTGTGGCACTTCGAAATAGAAGTATACTTCCATGCGGCGATCATGTGTGTGCGCCGGCATGGTATTCCAGGTATTGCCTGATTTTAATTCCGTCATCCCCATCTGCAACTGGCAGGTAGGTAATACAGAATTAACGAGCAACTTATTGATTGTGCGGTGATTGGAAGTTTCCTGTGCCCCCAGTACAACAACATCAGCCTCTTTGCGGGTGATGTGGCGGGTAGGATAATTCATGTGGGCAGGTGTGGAATTGAGATAAAAACGGGCCGGTTCTGCTGCATTTTTACTGGCAAACATCACCTCCTGTTTACCTCTTCCAATGTATAAAGCTTCCTTGAAATCTATGGAAAATGCTTCTCCATCTACCGTTACAGTGCCTGCACCGCCTGTATTGATGATACCCAGTTCCCGGCGTTCCAGGAAATAGGCAGCTTTCAGGGGATCTACGGTTTCCAGTTTCACAGCTCCTTTCACCGGCATAACACCTCCGGTGATAAAACGATCATAATGACTATACACCAGGCGAACGGCGTCCGCTTCAAATAAAGGTGCAATATGTAAAGCTTCTCTTGCCTGTGCTGTATCCCAGGATTTCGCTTCCCGTGGGCTGCTGGCGTATCTAGTTTCTATAGACGTGCTCATCAAAAAGTGGATTTATAAAATGCCTTGTTCAATAATTTACAATCAGGTATACACCAAAAGTACAATAACAACGGAAAGGTAATATGAAAACATGAAAATTGCAAACGTTTGCATGATATTGCTATGAAACGGTCAAATATCACTATCCAAGGGGGTTCAACCATGGTTATGATCTGGTGTTTAATTAACTTCGCAGATGGTTAATATCCAATCAAAAATCAAGAGTTTAGTATTAACGTGGCGTCTGCAAATATGCTACTTTTAACAAATCATGAACACGTATCTTCAGATTCATCCGAAAGACAATGTGCTGGTAGCTTTACAAGATTTACCGGCAGGGCAGCAAATACAGTTCAATGGCTCAACAGTACAACTGAAGCAGAACGTTCCCGCCAAGCATAAATTTCCTTTAAAAGACCTGCAAACCGGTGATTCCGTGGTAATGTACGGCGTTTTAGTTGGTAAAGCCGTATCCCCTATCCAGGAGGGCGAACCCATCACGGTGAACAATGTTCAACATGATGCGAATGCCTTTCATGAAAAGGATGGCAATTACCAATGGCACAAACCGGACGTTACCCAATGGAAGAACAGGACCTTTAATGGTTTCCATCGTAACGACGGGCAGGTAGGCACAAGGAATTACTGGCTCGTAATACCGATGGTATTTTGCGAGAACAGGAATGTGGGCGTTATCAAAACTGCATTTGAAAAGGGGCTTGGTTTTGCTCCTACAGAAGTTTACAATGAGCAAGTGAACGATCTTGTGCGCCTTTATAAAAGCGGCAACCTGGACGCTATTCAAAATTACGAACCAGAAACTATCACGCATGCTGCAAACCGCAACCCGGTATTTCAGAATATCGACGGGATCAAATTCCTCATTCACGAAGGAGGTTGCGGCGGTACCCGCCAGGATTCAGATGCACTTTGTGCATTACTGGCAGGCTACATTCATCACCCGAATGTAGCAGGTGCCACGATATTGAGCCTTGGATGCCAGCACGCACAGGTTTCCATTCTGCAGAAAGCACTGAAAAAGCTCAATCCTGATTTTGATAAACCAGTACTGGTATACGAACAACAAACCAGTGATTCTGAATTCAGGATGTTATCCAATGCCATCAAGGATACTTTCCTTGCTATGGTAGAGGCTAACAAAGTAGAACGTAAACCTGCACCGATCTCTAAAGTAGTGATCGGCCTGGAATGCGGCGGCTCAGATGGTTTCTCTGGTATCTCTGCCAATCCGGCCATCGGACATACTTCAGATATGCTGGTGGCATTGGGCGGTACTTCCATCTTATCAGAATTTCCGGAACTCTGCGGTGTGGAGCAGGAACTGATCAACCGTTGCGAAAGTGAAGACACGGCTGATAAGTTTATCTCCATCATGCGTGCTTACGCCAGTTCTGCAGAAGCCGTAGGATCTGGTTTTGACATGAACCCTTCTCCCGGTAATATCAAAGACGGCCTTATCACAGATGCTATCAAATCTGCCGGAGCAGCCAAAAAAGGTGGTAACTCTCCTGTAACGGATGTGCTGGATTATACAGAGTATGTGAAGAAACCAGGATTGAACCTGCTTTGCACACCAGGTAATGATGTTGAATCTACTTCAGCAGAAGTTGGTTCAGGTGCTTCCGTAGTATTGTTCACAACAGGACTTGGAACACCAACCGGCAATCCGATTGCTCCCGTAATAAAACTGGCAACCAACAGCAGGCTTGCGAAACGCATGCCGGATATCATTGATATCGATACCGGTAGTATTATCAGTGGTTCCAAAAGCATTGAAGCAATGGGAGAAGACATTCTCGAATACGTAGTGAAAGTTGCGAGCGGAGAAGTTTTCACAAAAGCAGAGATCTTACACCAGGATGATTTCATTCCATGGAAACGTGGCGTGAGCTTATAATCACAACGATAATAAAAAGAGAAGGCCCGGAATATAATATTCCGGGCCTTCTCTTTTTATATGAAATGATGTATTAATCTTCTTTGATCACTACCTGTTCCATGCGGGGTGCAAATAAGTGCATGGCCACCCAGGCCAGCAGATACATGATACCACAGATAACGAACAGGATATTGTAACCCGCACCAATATTACCCAATGCTTTAAAGTGATCCAGTAATCCACCTACAACTATCGGGAATAAAAGTCCTCCTACTGAGCCAGCCATACCTCCAATTCCTACAACAGAACTCAATGCAAACTTGGGGAACATATCAGAAGCAGTGGTGAAGATATTGGCAGACCATGCCTGATGCGCCGCTGCGGCCAGACTAACCAATCCCACTACTACCCACATATTTGTTGCATACTGTGTAAGCATAATGGGCGTTACGCAAACTGCAAAAATGAGCATCGCTACTTTTCTTGCCTTGAATACCGGCCAGCCTTTGCTGATGAACCAGCCTGAAAGGTAACCACCACCAATACTACCAATTGTAGTAGCTGTATAAACGATGATCAGCGGCAAACCCAGATTTTTCATATCCAGTTTGAAAGTAGTAGAGAAGTAAGAAGGCAGCCAGAATAAGAAGAACCACCAGATAGGATCTGTTAATAATTTACCAAATACAAATGCCCAGGTCTGACGGATACCAAACAGTTTTACCCAGGGCACTTTACGCTTGGCTTGTGATTCATCTTCCTGATCACTGTGAATATATGCATACTCTTCTTTAGACAATTTCTTATGCCTGGAAGGAATTTCATACATCACTATCCAGAATATCAGCCACACAAAACCAATAACACCTGTCCAGATAAAAGCTTCCTGCCAGCCATATGTTCCTGCAAGCCAGGGTACAATAGCAGGCGCGGCCACCGCTCCGATATTAGCACCGGAGTTAAATATACCCGTAGCTAATGCTCTTTCCTTTTTAGGGAACCATTCTGCTACAGATTTAATGGCCACCGGAAAGTTACCGGCTTCACCCAAACCTAATACTGCACGGGCAGCACCAAATCCGATGGTGGATTTAGCCAGGGCATGAGCCATGGCTGCGATGCTCCATACAACAATAGATACTGTATATCCCAACTTTGTACCTACTTTGTCCACAAAACGGCCGAACAGCAGCAATCCAAGTGCATAGCAACCTGAAAAGACCATTACGATCTGTCCGTATTCACTTTCGGTCCAGTTAAATTCTTTTTCCAAGATTGGCTTCAGGATCCCAATTACCTGACGATCAATGTAGTTGATCGTGGTAGCAAAAAACAATAGTGCACAAACGCGCCAGCGATACCGCCCGATTACAGTGGAATTCATTTCAGATTGATTGTTTAGGATAAATACTTCGTCGGTTAAATTACTGCAATGCCCTGATATATGCAAACGTTTGCGTCACTTTTGCACTTAACCCTTTCCAGTCCTTGTTATCAATAGTAGATTTAGACAGGAGATTAGATCCCATGCCTACGCACACTACGCCAGCATCAAACCAGGTTTGCAGGTTACTTTGTTCCGGTTCCACTCCCCCGGTTGGCATAAATCGGGTAGTGGGGAATAAGGGTTTGATGGCTTTTACAAAACCCGGCCCTAACGTACTGCCGGGGAATAATTTAACCAGCATAGCGCCGTTCTTTTCTGCCACCGCTATTTCAGACGGTGTCATACAGCCCGGCACCCAGAATATATTCTGTGATTTGCAATAACTCCCTGTTTCAGGATCCACGATGGGGCTCACAATAAAATCCGCTCCCATATCTGTGAACAACTTAGCGTCCGCTGCACTTTTGATTGTACCAATACCCAGGTACAGATCTGGCATGGTAGTAGTTTTCAGGTCACGAAGGCGGGCAAAGTTCTGCCGCGCATTCTCTCCGCGATTGGTGAATTCAAACACACGGATCCCCCCTTCATAACAGGCGCGCATTACATCACAACAAACTTCCGGATCATCATGATAGAATACCGGAACTACTTTGGTGGATTCAAATGCTTTTAATACGATATCTGGCTGTGGTGTCATTTTTTCTTACATCAATTGTGTGATCGATTCCTTTGCTGTCAAATTAAAATCACCGGTACGGAACAGCTTGGTGTATGCTGCAGCAGCGGCATAGGAAATAGTTTCCTGGTCTGAGTATCCATTCAGGTTAGCATGGATGAGGCCGGCCATAAAACTGTCTCCGCTTCCTACCCTGTCTACCACTTCGTTTGTTTCATATTGTTTGGAAACAAACAGTTCTCCGTTCTTCCAATATACGGCATAATATAAATTATGCGTAGGTGCACTGGAAAAACGGAAGGTAAATGCTACCCTGTTACAGGTTGGGAATTGCGCTACAATAGCTGCAGCTGCGTCTTTTGCCGCCTGCAGGTATTGTTCTTTTGTATCTGCTGCAATAGCATCCTGGTTAAGGGGTGTGCCTAACATCATGTTGGCAGCCCAGATATTTCCCATGATCACGTGGCAATACTTCGTTAGTTCCGGCATCACGCTGATGGGTTGCTGACCGTATTGCCAGAGTTTGCTGCGATAGTTCAGATCTGTGGAAATGGTCATTCCCTTGCGGGTAGCCGCTTCCAGTACTTCTTTACAAATGATCACGGCATCAGGATTCAGTGCTGGTGAAATAGCACTCCAATGGAACCATTTTGCATCGCCCAGCAGGGCATCCCAATTCACAGTACCGGGTTTGATCTCACTGAAGCTGGAATATTTGCGGTCGTACACAACTTCTGCATGTTTCAGATCAGATCCCTGTGCCAGGTAATAAGCGCCGATGCGGTCTCCTCCCCATAACATCCTGTCCGTCTGAATACCAATTGTTTGCAACTGTTCCAGTATCTGGCGGCTCAATCCGTTTTCCGGTGCTTTACTGATATACGCTACTGTATTTCCCCATGTGGCTAAGGCTGCGGCTACATTAGCTTCTGCGCCTCCAACAAAAAGGGCTGCACGATGCTGCGTCCATTCCGGGGAAAGACGCAGTAATATTTCTCCAAAAGTTATAACTGATACAGGTTGCATTAGAAATTAAAATAGGCTTTAGCGTTGTTGTAACTGATATCCTGCACCATCTTTCCTAACCATGGTACATCACCTGGCAGTTCGCCGTTCTCTACATCATTGCCGATCAAATTACACAATATTCTCCTGAAATACTCATGCCTGGAATAAGACAGGAAACTCCGGGAATCCGTTAACATGCCTACAAATCTGCTCAAAAGGCCCATATTGCTGAGGGCATTCATTTGTTTCTCCATGCCATCCTTCTGATCCAGGAACCACCATCCGGAACCGAACTGCATTTTACCTGCAACTGTTCCATCCTGGAAATTCCCTACCATGGTAGCATATACTTCGTTATGAGAAGGATTGAGATTATATACGATGGTCTTTGCCAGTTTATCCTCTTTATCCAATCTGTCAAAGAAACGGCTCATCGCTTCTGCCATAGGCCAGTCACCGATAGAATCAACACCCGCATCTGCTCCTAAACGTTTCAGCAAACGGGAATTATTATTACGGATAGCACCAGCGTGAAACTGTTGCGCCCAGCCTTTTTCATGGTTCCAGAGGCAGATGAAATGCAGGGTAGCAGATTTGAACATAGCTACAGCCGCATCATCCAGTTGTTTACCAGCTATTACATCTTTGAATGCACTCTCTAATGCAGCTTCTGTAAAGTCAGCATAAATGAAGAAGTTAAGACCATGGTCAGAAAGCCTTCCGCCATGTGCATGAAAATAATCATGCCTATTCTTCAATGCTGCCAGTAAAGCGCTGTAGCTGTTGATATCAATATCCGCGGCTGCACCCAGCTTCTGTAAATATGTTTTGTAGCTAGCAGGATCTTCTACTGCCATGGCTTTATCCGGACGGAAAGTAGGTAATACTTTAGTGGCCAAACCTTGTTTGCTGATCGCTTCATGATGCGTAAGCGGATCTGCAGGATCATCTGTTGTGCAGAGTGCATCTACTTTATAATGTTTCAATAAAGATTTGGTGCTGAACTGCGGCAGCTGTGCATTACAGGTTTCGTATATGCTGGCGGCGTTATTCCCGTTCAGTACTTCTTTTATGCCGAAGGGATTCAGCAGTTCCATATGCGTCCAGTGATACAAAGGATTACGCATAGTATAGGGCACTGTTTCTGCCCATACTTTGAACTTAGTCCAGTCAT
The DNA here is from genome assembly GCF_009647655.1 of Chitinophaga sp. SYP-B3965. Taxonomy (GTDB): domain Bacteria; phylum Bacteroidota; class Bacteroidia; order Chitinophagales; family Chitinophagaceae; genus Chitinophaga. The sequence continues at coordinate 508,910 of NZ_WJFD01000003.1, forward strand.
CAGTGGCACCGGTAATGAGTTCTTCATTCACTCCGTTGGCACGCATGGCACGCCATTTATAATGATCGCCTTTTAACCAGGCTTCTGTAATTGTGGTAAACTGACGGTCACTTGCTATTTCATCGGGCGGCAGGTGATTATGATAATCAATTACCGGCATCTCCTTCGCGAAGTCGTGATATAAACGTTTGGCCGTTTCTGTTTTGAGTAAAAAGTCTTCCGATAAGAAAGTTTTCATTGCGCTGCTTATAAAACCTTAGAGTGATTGGTGACATATGCTTTCACACCATTCTGCATCATACCAACGAGATGATCTGTTACGGTATCTGCAAAACCGGGAATATTATTAAGATCCGTATCCCAGAGGCGGCTATCTCCGCAAATATTGCGGACCATACCTGAAACCTCTGTGTAGCCGGGTGTTTCAACCGATTGCCAATAGGCTGCAAAAATAGGCGCGTTTTCATCCGTGATATCATAGAATGCATCTTTGCGCTGCCCCTGGTATTTACCATCCGTTACCTTCACGGGTTTCAGGAAAAGCAAAGCGGCGGCGAACCCTAAGATCAGCATTTCCGGCAATACACCTTTTGCTTCCCGGTAACGCAGTAAGGTCTGCACATTACGGGCATTCATTTTGGAGCTTTGCTGGAAGGTAATACTTATGAGCTTATGTTCAATGGATGGATTGGCGAAACGGTCCAGCACATCCTGCGCAAATACGGCCGTTTGTGGCCCTAATGCAGAGAGTGTGGGCAAGATCTCATCTAACACCGCAGTCTGGAAAAAACGGCGCATATAGGCATCCTGCATACATTCATACACTGTGTTCAATCCTGAGAGGTAACCCAGGCAAACGGCTGCGGTATGACTTCCGTTCAAGATCCTTAATTTTTGCTCGCGGTAAGGTGTGATACTGGGTGCAATCAGCATCCTGGAATCCACCTCGTGGAAGGACAGTTTTTGGGCGATGGTGTCATCCCCTTCAATAGCCCAGAGGAGGAATGGTTCGGAATCGATCCACAACTCATCTTCATAACCAGCTTCTTCCCAGCATTCTTTCAGGTTCTTTGGTTTACCGGGTACGATCCTGTCTACCAGTGAACTGCAAAAACGGTTGGCGGAGGAGATCCAATCAATGAATTCCTTCGGCATCTGGTTGAAGGCGGCCAATTGGAGCACGATCTCTTTCAGGAGTTTGCCATTATCCACCACGAGTTCCGTGGGTATGATCACAAATCCCTGTGCCGGAAGTTTCCGGTATCGTTCAAAAAGGATGGCCAGCAATTTACCAGGAAAGGATGCGGGCACCCCGGCGGCTACATTTTCCTCCACATACTGGATCCCCACTTCGGTTGTGTTGGATACGATAATCTCCAGGCCCGGCTGCGTGGCAGCCTCTAATATTGCTTCCCACTCTGCATTCGATTGCAATACACGGCTAATAGAAGCATTTACCAGGTATTGATCTACCGGCTCCCCTTGAGAAATTCCTTTAATATGTGTAGTGTAAAGGCCGTCTTGTGCAGCAAAATCGCCTGCCGGCCCATCTGTGGATTTTACCACAACAACCCGTCCCTGGAAGAGACCTTTCTTGTTCGCCTTGTCTATCAGGTAATCTACCAATCCCCTCAAAAGCACGCCTGTACCAAACTGCAGCACTTTTTCAGGATAATGGAAGTATTCAGGTGTAATGCCCCAGGCGGGGTTGTTCATAACGTGTTTTCTATTCAATCTCGAAAGCATGCATGCGAAATTTATTAAATAACTAAACTGTTCAGCCAATAAATATATAACTAGGTATTCAAATTCTTGACAATTTACTAAAGATTTTGTGGAATTAATGCAAATCAATCGTTGTAAATCGTTGATAGGTGAATATTTATCCAGTATTGGGTAAAATCCCGGCTATATGCGTATTGACAGTATCTATAAGCATTTGGCAGGATTTCAGTAATTTTGCATCCTTAATCAATTAACAGATGAGCAAGCTTGGAAAAGTGCTGGTTGCCATGAGCGGGGGGATTGACAGTACTGTCACTGCCCTGATGCTGAATGCGCAAGGCTATGAAGTGGTGGGCATCACCATGAAGACCTGGGATTACGCGTCTGCCGGTCCTTCCAAGAAGGAAACGGGCTGCTGTAACCTGGACTCTTTCAATGACGCCCGGGCTGCTGCCGTACATCATGGTTTTCCGCACTTCATTTTAGATATACGGGATGAGTTCGGTGACTTTGTGATCAACAACTTCGTGGACGAATATATTGCCGGCCGCACGCCTAATCCGTGTGTGTTGTGCAATACACATATAAAATGGCGCGCCCTTATGAAACGGGCAGATGCGCTGGATTGTGAATTCATTGCTACCGGCCACTACGCTAAACTCCGCGAGGAGAATGGCCGTGGGGTGATCAGCAAAGGAGTGGATGAAACCAAAGACCAGAGTTATGTGCTCTGGGGCCTGGATCAGGATGTGGTGAAACGCACCATGCTACCCCTGGGTGGATACCGTAAAACGGAGATCCGCCAGATGGCGATGGACTTCGGCTATCCTGAACTGGCTAAAAAAGCGGAGAGCTATGAGATCTGCTTTGTGCCGGACAATGACTACCGTGGATTCCTGAAACGTAAAGTAGAAGGTCTGGAAGAAAGAGTGAACGGTGGCAACTTTGTACTGGCAGACGGTACGATTGTAGGGAAACATAAAGGTTATCCTTTCTATACTATCGGCCAGCGTAAAGGACTGGACATTGCAATGGGTAAACCCATCTTTGTTACAGAGATCATCCCGGAAACCAATACCATCGTATTGGGAGAGGAACATGAGCTGAACCGCAGCGAAATGACGGTGGGTGGTATCAACTTTGGTAAATATGATCACCTGCCAGAGGGCATGGAGTCTATTGTGAAGATCCGGTATAAGGATAAAGGTGCGCTTGCCAATGTTTACGGTGGGGCGGATAATACGGTGAAAGTTAATTTCTACGAGCAGGTAAAGGGTATTGCGCCTGGCCAGTCTGCCGTGTTTTATGAAGGAGATGATGTTTTAGGCGGTGGGGTCATTCGCCGGTAATCAGCCTTTTACGGCCTTGTATTGGCCTTGTAATGGCCTTACACGGCCTCGTGACAGCCTCTATCGGCCTTGCACCAGCCTTGAGCCAGCCTCGTTCGGCCTTTTTAAAGGGCCGTCTCAGTAAAAAGAGACGGCCCTTTTTTATTATGTTAAATAGCTTTTACAGATCAGCCATGGTTGCTTCATCCAAGCTTCATCCTTGCTTCATGTTGCATATCAGAGCGGGTTTAAGCTACTTTGAAGCTAGGATGAAGCAAGGATTAACTTTTTTTTGCTACCGCCACAAACATCGTATCCGCATTCCGCTCATAGCCACTGATAATTCCGCTCTCTTCGATCTTTAACCCACATTCCTTTTCCAGAAATGCCACCGCATCTTCATTCTCTTCTTTGAACACAGAACAGGTAATATAGATCAACGTTCCCCCAGGCGCCAGGAAAGGCGCCACATTACGGGCAATCTTTTTTTGCAGGGCAGCATACTCTCCTATCTGTGCTTCCTTAAAGAAGGTACTGCTTTCCGGCGTACGCCCCCAGGTACCGGAACCACTGCAGGGAGCATCCAGTATGATGCCGGAAAACTGGGGTAATTTTAAGGAAGGAGCGGTTAGATCCAGCACTTTGGAAGTATAATTCTTCAAACCAGCCTCCGCAAAACGTTTACGGAGATTTTCCAGGATACTCGCCCGTACATCGCTGGCGAACAAATTAACAGCTGGCTGCAGATCATGGAGGAGGATGGATTTCCCCCCACTGGCTGCACAACAATCCCACCAATGTTCTCCTGCCTTTGGATGAAAGCGGAGCCCTGTTTCCTGCGAGGACAAGTCCTGGATCTCATACCAGCTTTTATCCGGGAAGATCAGTTCTGTTTTGGTGCCATTGGGTAATGCTATCGTATTAGCACCGATCTGCTCATAGTTGTAATTACCTTCCAGCAAACGCAGGATGGCAGGTAATTTACCAGGCCGGGCACGTAAGAATAATTTGGGTTGTTGCAGGAAGGAACGGGTGAATTTCTCCGGATCGATGCCGGTGGAAAGGTGAGACGCGAAAGGGAAAGCTTCCGCTGCATTCCAGAGAAGCTTCAAAAAAGCAAGTTTATCATCAAAAGAAGCACCCGTATCCCACTCCGGTTTAAAGAAAGATAACAACTCATCAGGGGCCTGCTCACAAAGTAAAGTGCCCAGCAGTATCCTTTCTTTTACCGGCAGGGCTCGTTGCCAGTGCCCCAGCCGGAAGTAGTGATAGACCAGTTGCTGTATCCTTCGCCTATCCCGGCTGCCCATATGCGGATGCGCCTTGAAGAATGTTTTAAGGTAATGATGCAGGGGTAAACTTCCGTTATAACCTGTAATGATCTTCTCTGCGGCAATGATGTAATTTTCCCAACGCGTCATGTGCGCAAAGATAGGGATACTCGCCTCTTTTTTTATTATCTTCATATCAACCTAAACCTTGCTCCAATGCGCTATACTGTAACCCTTTTACTATTGTTCTTAACCATTAGTTGCTTTTCCCAGCAAAAATATTCAGCTGATATAGAAGAAAAGATCCGGCAGGTGGAAAACAACCTGGGCAGCTGGGTAACCTTTGATAATGCGCCTGTTAGTTTAAACCTCCAGGAACGTTTGTTGCATTATAAAGTGCCGGGGATCAGCATTGCAGTGATCAGGAATTATCAGCTGGAATGGGCCCGTGGTTACGGTTTTGCAGATGTGGAAGAAAAAAGGCCCGTTACTACGCAAACACTTTTTCAGGCTGCCTCTATCAGTAAATCCCTCAATGCTGTAGGTGTTTTAAAACTCGTAGAACAAAATAAGCTCAGCCTTGATGCTGATATCAATACCTATCTCAAAAGCTGGCATCCTTCTGCGGATTCCGGCAAGATCACTATCGCCAATCTCCTGAGCCATACTGCAGGCCTTACAGTACATGGGTTTAGAGGATATGAAACGAAAGATACCCTCCCTTCTGTAGTACAGATCCTGCAGGGGAAAAAACCGGCTAACTCGCCGGAAGTAAAACCAGCCTTTGCATCGGGCCTGCGCTTTCAATATTCAGGCGGTGGCACTACCATCTCTCAACTGATCGTTACAGAACAAACAGGCAGACCTTATGATCAATACCAGCAGCAGGAAGTACTAAACCCCATGGGCATGACCGGCAGTTTTTATACACAACCGGCACCGGCTTCCAAAAAGGACCTGCTGGCCACTGCCTATCACCAGGATGGCAAACCGGTAGAAGGTAAATACCATGTTTACCCTGAAATGGGCGCTGCCGGCTTATGGACCAACCCCGTTGATCTCAGCAAATACATCATTGAAACACAACTAGCCTCCGAAGGAAAATCATCCAAAGTATTATCCCAGGCTATGACGAAGAAAAGATTGACCCCTTATATTGATAAAAGCGCCGGCCTTGGTGTTTTCATCTTTGAAAATAAATGGTTTAATCACAATGGCGGGAACGAGGGTTTCAGGTGTGTTTACTATGGCAGTCTGGAAGGAGGCAATGGTCTGGTGGTGATGGTGAACTCTGATAATTATGATGTGATCAGTGAAGTAGTGAGAAGTATTGGCAAAACATACGGATGGAATGAATTTAATAAATCTACGGTCAAAACACTGGCAGATGTACCGGTTGATACACTGAAACAATATGCAGGCATCTACAAATTCCAGGACATTACACTGACGGTAACACAACAGGGAAACCATCTTTTCATCAGGCAGGATCAGGGAAATACGATGCGGATGTACTTTACTTCCGGCAAAGATTTCGTGCTTACAGAGGTTCCGGCAGAGGCCCGTTTTGAGCAGGGAAACCTACTGGTAAAGCAAGGCAATCAGGAACTTCGTTTCTTAAAACAATAAAATAATTAGGCACAATTGTGTATTTTGTGCAAATAATCAACCATTTAGGTAGAAAATATCAAAATTGCATACACTGGCCACTTTTGAGGACGACGCTTTACTGGACCTGATCAAAACAGACAACAGGATAGCGTTCAATGAGATCTATAACCGATACTGGGACCGGTTGTATGCCACTGCTTTTCACCACCTCAAAGATTCCGCTGCCGCCGAAGAGATTGTGCAGGATGCATTTATCACCATCTGGCAAAAACGTCATGACCTCCACATAGAAAGTCTTTCCAAATACCTGTCTGCCATGATCCGTTATGCCGTCTATCGCTGGATGGCCCGGGAACAGCAAAGGCAGCAGCACCAGCTTTCTGCTGGTGGTCTCAGTCCTGCTGTAACCGCGGCAAAAGATGTAGATCACAAGCTCCTGCTGGAGATCGTGGATAAATTAAGTAGTGAACTCCCTGAAAAGTGCCGCCTGGTATTCCGTGCCAACAAACTCTACGATCAACCCCTGGACGATGTGGCCCGTGAATTGAATATATCCCAAAAAACCGCAGAAGCCCATCTCACCAAAGCTTTAAAGATCATTCGCCTCAACCTGGGAAAAGCATTTCACTTCTTTTCCTGGTTCCTCTAAAAAAATATTTCCTCCACACTAAGGGTAAGTGTTTTCGAAAACACTCTATATAAGAAATACCCTTCCGCTATCAACCATGGAACAAGAACAAATCAATAAACTGGCACAGAAGTTCCTGGAAGGGACGGCTACCGACGTAGAACAGAAAATGCTGCACGACTGGTACGACAGCATTGACCCTCACGAAGAATTGCCTGTGGATGGAGAAGCCCTCCGCCTCCGCATGCAACAAGCCATAACAGGTAAAATAGCAAAACGCAACCCATGGCGGGTACGCCTGGCTGCCGCTGCTGCCATCTTATTATTGATCACTGCAGGTGCTTATATCGTACAGCAACGTAAACAGGTGCAAGTTGCCAAAACGCATCCTTACAAAGAGGATGCTGCACCCGGCACAAATAAAGCCATACTCACCCTGTATGATGGCACTACCATTGAACTGGACAGTTCCAGGAATGGTGCGCTGGGTAAACAGGGTAATACAACGATCTTAAAAGTAGCAGGCGGACAACTGGCTTATCAAAGCAATGATGTGCCGGCAAGTGAGGAGCTGCATTATAATACAGTCTCCACACCACGAGGAGGTCAATACCAGATCGTGTTGCCTGATGGTACCAAAGTGTGGCTGAATGCCGCATCATCTCTCTACTTCCCCGCAGAATTTACCGGGAAAGAGCGGAACGTGAAACTAACAGGAGAGGCATATTTTGAGGTAGCCAAAAACGCTCAAAAGCCCTTTATCGTTAATGTGGCAGATGTAAATGTGGAAGTACTTGGCACCCACTTCAATGTAATGGCTTATGCCGATGAGAAGTCCATCAAAACATCTCTGTTTGAAGGAGCGGTAAAAATAAAAGACAACCTGCTGCGCCCCGGCCAGCAAATGCATGTATATAAAGACGGGCGGTTCAATGTGATCACAGATCCTTTTATGGAAGATGCCATAGCATGGAAAGAAGGCATGTTCGTTTTCAACAATGATGAGCTGGATAATATCATGCGCAGGCTGAGCCGTTGGTACGATGTGGAAATAAGTTATTCAACAGATAAAATAAAGAACAAGGAATTTACAGGCCAAATATCTAGACAGGAGAAATTATCGGAAGTCCTTAAAATGCTGGAGCTTACCGATGCCGTACATTTCCAGATAGAAAGGAAACAAATTATCGCTATGCCTTAAACACAGGCTGGAGTTATATTATTATTGATCAACCATTTAATCAGGCCAGGGTGGCCATTCCGCGCAGGCTGAGCGCGCTTTTGTTGCTATTAATTACTTTATAAAAAGTATCGTCTAGTATGAAACTAACCGACTATCTAAAGTCACCTCCCGGGGTGACAGGGCCTCGTATTGCCTGGTTACGTCCAGGAATGCTGGCATTTTGCATGCTCCTTATTTTTCTGCAGGCTGCTGCCCATGTGTATGCACAGAAGGTTACATTGTCTGTAAAGAACATGCCGCTGACCAACCTGTTCAGAGAGGTAAGAAAGCAAACAGGATTTGCTTTCCTCTACAACAATGCTTCCATGCAGGCTACCAAACCCGTAACCATACAGGTTTCCGGTGCATCGTTGGAAGAGGTGATGGCACTTGCATTGAAAGGCCAGCCGCTTACTTACACCATTTCCAACAATACCATTATCCTCAAAACGGCTCCTGTAGCTAAAGAGGAGAAACTGGTGCAAGAGGTTACACCTATTGAGGTAAAAGGAAGAGTGCTGGATGCTAAAACAAAAGAACCGGTGATAGGCGCCACCGTTGCTGTTAAAGGAACCAGCATCGGTGCCATTACTGATCTTAACGGGGACTTTGTATTGAAGATCAATAAAGGTGATCAGTTACAGATCAGCTTTATGGGTTATGAAACGCAATTACAGAAACCGGATAAAGATGGCCGGTTTCTGTACCAGTTGCAAACATCACAACAGTCTATTAAAGATGTAGTGATCACAGGGATCTTCAGCAGGCCGAAGCAAAACTTCACCGGTGCTGCATCATCCTTTACCAATGAAGACCTTAATAAAGTAACCAATTCAAATGTACTCACGGCACTCAAATCCCTGGACCCTTCGTTCCAGATGCCGGAGAATATCAACTTCGGATCTGACAGGAACAAATTGCCGGAAGTTGTATTGAGAGGTGGGAATAGCCTTGTAGATCCCAGCCAGAGCAGTACTTCCAATGTTTTCAATTATTCCAACGCGCCTAATGTGCCCTTATTTATCCTGGATGGTTTTGAAACCAGCCTTCAAAGGATCAATGACCTGGACATTAACCGCATTGCAAAAGTAGATATCCTCAAAGATGCTGCTGCTACAGCAATATATGGTTCCCGTGCCGCGAACGGCGTTATTGTAATTGAAACCATCCGCCCTACCAGCGGGCAATTAAGGGTTACCTACAATGCTAATGTAAGAGCAGAAACTCCGGACCTTTCCGGTTATGACCTGCTGAACGCGAGAGAGAAGCTGGACCTTGAAGTTAAAACAGGCGTTTACAATAACACTTTCAACTATATAGATGAACAATTAAAATACTACTACAATCAAAGAAAAGCAAGTGTGGAGCGTGGTGTGAACACAGACTGGTTATCAAAACCACTGCGTACCGGCGTAAGTCAAAAGCATAACATTTATATGGAAGGCGGCGCAAATGATGCCTTATACGGCATTGGCGTTACCTACGACAATTGGCAGGGTACGATGAAAGGCTCCAGCCGTACTAATATCATGGGAAATACCTATCTCAGTTACCGTTACAAAAACTTCCAGTTCCGGAATGATCTAACGATCGGTTTTACACAGGGAGACAACTCTCCGTATGGTTCCTACAGCCAGTATTCCCGTTTAAATCCATACTGGGCTCCTTATGATGCAAATGGTAATCCGCTCATCTATCTGGAAGATGTGCGCGCCATAGATGGCACAAGGTTAAGTAACTTTGACAGGTACGATAACCTGGATGGTGGTGTAGGCAGGCCCGTAAATCCTTTATATAATGCCAGTCTGAATACGGCCAGCTTCTCTAAGAACCAAACAATCATTAATAACTTCTCTGCACTGTGGCAGGCTTTTCCCTGGTTACGTTTTTCCGGGCGGCTTGCGGTCACAAAACAGATCGATGAATTAAATGACTTCAAACCTGCCCAGCATACTTCCTTTACCGCAAAACCAACCTTTGAAAAAGGGTCTTACGTAAAGAACTACGGCAAGCAGAATTCCCTCGAAGGAATGCTAACGGCCGATTTCAATAAGAAGATCGACCGTCATCTTATATTTGCCACACTGGGCCTGAATGTACAGGAAACAGGCAATGGTATTGAATTTTACGAAGCACAGGGCTTTCCTAATCCAAGACTGGACCAGATCATTCTCGGCAGCCGTTATCCACCCGGGGGCAAACCTTTCGGATCAGAAAGTAAATCCCGGCTGGCGGGTTATCTCGCCAACGTGAGTTATTCATATGACAGTCGTTACCTCTTAGACCTCTCCTATCGCCTCGATGGATCATCTCAATTTGGATCTGAAAAACGTTTTGCACCTTTCTGGTCCACCGGTATTGGCTGGAACCTGCATCATGAAACATTCCTGAAAGACCTTCCCTTTATTAACCGTTTTAAACTGCGTTATTCTTTGGGTTATACCGGTTCTCAAAACTTCCCCAGTTTCCTGGGCATTACTACCAGTGCTTATTACGTAGATGTTGAATACCGTGGCATACTGGGTACCCGGTTAATGGGTTATGGCAATACAGCACTCGCCTGGCAACAGACCTACAAGAATAACATAGGTGCAGACCTCACACTTTTTGATCGTTTGGATGTAACTGCCAACTATTTTATTGAAAGAACAAAAGGAAGTGTTGCCAGTATTTCAACCGCTCCTTCTTCCGGGTTCAGCGCCTATTCTGAAAATATGGGAGATGTGCTGAGTAAAGGCTGGGAAGTGAATGCCCGCTTCAATATTATTAATAATCCAAAGAACAGGAATAACTGGTCCGTATTTGTGAATGCGTTCTCTGTGAAGAACACGATTGAAAAGATATCCAATACGATTGCCCAGTTGAATAAACGGGCGGACACTACCAAATCTACCCTTCCCATCACCCGCTATGCTGCAGGGCAATCCATCTCTTCTATATGGGTGGTTGAATCACTGGGAATTGATCCATCAACCGGCCTGGAGATCTACCGGAAAAAGAATGGTACACTCACTAATACATATGATCCGCTGGACCAGGTGATCATAGGAGATACAAGGGCCAAAGTGGAAGGAACTTTTGGTACTAACCTCGAGATCAACGGCATTGGTATGAACATGTTCTTCCGCTTCCGCTATGGCGGACAGGCTTATAACCAAACCCTGATAGACCGTGTGGAAAATGTTGCGTATACCTATTACAATGTGGATAGAAGAGTATATGAAGAACGCTGGATGAAACCCGGCGACCAAACCTTCTTTAAAGGATTTACCAATGCAGGTGGTTTCCCGAATGATGAAACCAAAGCCTCTTCCCGTTTTGTGCAGGATAATAATGAACTGATCTGCGAAAGCTTATCTGCTTATTACCGGTTCTCCGATCAGCTGAACAAAAGATTGCGTTTGCAGAATACCCGCATCACTTTCTTTACCGGTGATCTGTTCCGTTTTTCCAGTATTAAAAGGGAACGCGGTCTGGCATTTCCATTCAGTCGCAGTTTCAGCATACAATTACAAACCACTTTCTAGTGTTTAAAAATATGATCATGAAATTCAGTAGAAAATACGGCCTGATCTGTTTACTGGGGGTTGCCATTTCACTTACGGCCTGTAAAAAATGGCTGGATATAACACCCAGGACCCAGATCAAGGAATCAGAACAATTCTCCAGCCGCCAGGGTTTTATAGATGCCCTGTTCGGTATTTATCAACGTGCTGCCACAGATTCCATGTATGGCAACAGCCTGAGCTTTGGCGTACTGGATGTACTGGCTGGCCGGTATGAGAATAAATCAGGCATCGGCAACTGGTATGGCGGGCTGGCGAGATATAACTATACGTCCACTGCTTCCGGCACCCTGAATGTGGAACGTAAGATCAGTGAAATATGGGGAGCTGCTTACAACGCTATTGCACAGGCTAATTACATCCTGAAGAATGTTGATAGCCATAGAGACATCCTGGATGAAACCACATATGGCATTATCAAAGGAGAAACACTGGGGATGCGTGCCTTTATGCACTTTGATCTGCTGCGCCTTTATGCACCGGCTTACAATACAGCCAATGCACAAAAACCGGCCATCCCTTACATGGAATTATTTACGGTAGTACCGCAGGATAGATTAACCGTAGCCGCTGTTACGGATAAGTGCGAAAAGGAATTACTGGAAGCAGAAACATTGCTGTCTGTTAATAAAGACATTGATCAGATTGCCGGTAACCAGGGATCCACATCCGCAGACCTCTTTCTGATGTACCGCCAGAACCACCTGAACTACTGGGCGGTGAAGGCAACACTGGCCAGGTTATATCTCTATAAAGGAGATAAAGTGAATGCTTTGAAGTATGCGAAGGAAGTGATAGACAGTAAAAAATTCCGCTTTATCACAGCAGCAGAGATCAATAATGATGCATCCACCACAGCATCAGACATGACCTTTTCATCAGAACATATCTTCTCTATTTATGTTTCTGACCTGAGAAGAGTGGTGGAAGAGCTCTTCAAACAAACGCCTAACAATAATAATAATGATTCCCGGGACCTGTATACCGCACTCTCAAAAGTGAATGCGATGTACGAAAAGGATCTGCCCTTTTATGGAACAGATATCCGTCTGCCGGACGCTTCAAAATCTTTATGGACACCTGCCACGATAGTGGGTGTAGCCTATGTTTACTCAAAGAAATACCATGCAGACAACCCCAATAATGTAAAGCAAAGGCTGATACCGGTGCTTCGTTTGCCGGAGATGTATTACATCGCGGCAGAGGCTGCCCCTACGCCGGATGAAGGATTGACCTATCTGAACACAGTAAGGGTGGCACGCGGTTTACCTGCTTTAACAGCTTCGGATAAGCTGGAAGCGGAGATCCTGAAAGAATACCGGAAAGAGTTCTATGGAGAAGGACAATTGTGGTTCTACTTCAAACGTAAGAACACCATCACTATTCCGGATGGCACAGGCATCATCATGACGGAAGCTGCATACACCTTCCCACGGCCACAAGCTGAAATTGAATTTGGTAAATAAAAAACCGGAAAGATGAGATCATATATATATTATTTCCTGCTGCTCACGGCTATATTGGCCGCCTGTGGCAAAGATAACAGGGTGATGTACAAAGAAGATCCCAGGATCTACTTTTCCAAGTTCGCCACCAACCCGGATAGTACGGATTATTCCTTCGGTGTTAAACCCGTTGGACTATTAACAGACACTGCTTATCTCACGTTCCGTATCATGGGCACAGCCGTGGATAAAGACAGGGAGATCAAAGTGACTATTGCAGATTCATCAAAAGCAAAAGCCGGGTATCATTACAACCTCGGTCCATTGGTGATGCCTGCAAATGCATACGAAGTGAGGGTGCCGGTATACCTCTACCGTAAACCAGGTTTAAAAGACAGCATCGTAACGATTGATTTCACGATTGAGGAGTCCAAAGATTTCAAGCCGGGATATAATGATAAACCAGGACTTAATGTTTATGACCGCCTGCATTATAAGATCAGTCTTAATGACCAGTTGCTGAAACCGGCATCATGGGATAGCCGACTGGCATTGAGCTTTGGGGTATACTCCAAAACAAAGTTCAATTTTATGATCGTCACCACTGGCAAAACAGACTGGAATAGCACCATTTTTCCGGGAGATCAGAATTTCCTGATCCAGACCGTAAAGCTGTCACTCTATAATTATGAACAGGCAAACGGCCCCATGCTGGATGAAAACGGCGTTCGCGTTGTATTCCCATAACTGATAAAATGAATCTACATGAAAGCTAATCTAACCATCATCAGCATACTGGCCATATTGTTCAGCAGTTGTTATAAGGACAAAGGCAATTACGACTATGCCGCGCTGAATAAACTCGAAATAAAAGACAAGAACGGTGTGATAAATATTTCCATCATTTTTGGAGACACCCTCCGGCTAAGCCCGGAGATCACACAAACAACGGCGCAGAATGAAGAGAACCTCACATTTGAATGGATGGTGTTTGATAATTCTCCGGCCAGCAGTTACGCTTTACCCAAAACGGTGATCGCTACTACCCGCAACCTTGCCGTGCAGATCACGGAGCCACCGTTTGTTTTAAGTCAGAACTACCGCCTTACCTATAAGGTAACAGATAAACGCACAGGGGTGAGTTCTTTCCTGTTTTACAATCTTACCATCATCAATAAATATGCGCAGGGTTGGATATTCCTGGAGGATAAAGGTGGTGCAGGTGATTTCTCTATGCTCCTGCCTAATGGCACCGTAGAATATAATGTATATTCTTCCCTGAATAGTGCTGCTCCTATGAGTAAACCGGTGAAACTGGAGATCACTCCTTTCCAGATCACGGACGACATGTCTCCTTCTTCCAAAAAGATCTACCTGCTCACGGAAACAGATGGAATGGAAGTGAGTTACCAAACCATGCAGAAGAAGTTCAACTATGGCTTCCTGTTCTATGCAGCACCGCAGATCATAAAACCCACCCGGCATACCTGGGTTAGCACCAGCACTAGTGCCACCTTATCTGGTTCATTGGGCGTAGTGGTGAATGATGGCAAGGTACATACCAACCTGGTAGGTGGATTCCCGGGATCGAAGAAATGGGGAGCGTCCCTGCTTAGTCCTGCAGGTAATCTGAATTATATAACGGCTCCTTTTGTAGCTGGTGGCACTACTTATACTGCTGCGGTATACGATGTGCTGAACAAACGTTTTTACAGTGTAGGCAATACAGTACTGAGTGCTTTTCCCTCAACAGCCAGCACTGTGTTTGATATGAATAATGTGGGGATGGACCTGCTGTACCTCGATTCAGCCAATGTAGTGCGTGAATATAATGCGGTGTTTAAAGATGAAACCAACACACCGTACCTGCTGAAATTCAAAACAGTATCTACTACTGGTGCGCCCAATCTCACACTGCTTAAAACGCAAATGAATGCACCTGATATTGTGAATATGACCGCAGCGGCATCTTCTACCCTCACACCGCATATCTATTACGGCGTAGGCAACAAGTTGTATAGATATGAAACTACTTCTAATACTACTTTTCCGCAATTCACGTTCCCTGCCGGTGAAACGGTCACCAAACTGAAGTTCAGCAGGCAACCATTGGGAACCTCTCAGCTGGCAGCAGTTACCTGGACGGGCACGGAAAGCAAAGTGTATTTCTTTGATGTGTCCAACGTAGGGGATTTCACTACTTACACGAATGTGTACAGTGGCTTTGCAAGGATCGTAGACCTTGGATATAAAGTACCATAACCTTTTAAAATACTTTGCATGAAAAAGATCATCGCTTGTTTAATGACCGTGATAGGATGCAGCACACTGGCCCAGGCACAATCCGGATTTACCATCAATGGAAAAGTAAGTGACATCCCCGACAGGAAGGTGTACCTCTCTCATCAGGAAGGAAAGAAGAACATCTTAGATTCTGTGATGATGAAGAATGGCAGCTTTACCTTTAAAGGGAAAGCGCCGGGTGTTTATTTTTACTTCCTTCGGGTAGATAGTATGCGCAGGGGTTATGGCTTCTTTGCAGAGAATAAAGTAATGACCATCTCCGCAGACAGTACTTTCAGTAACGTGAAGTTCAGTGGTACGGAAGCGCAGACACAATATCAGGAATGGGCTAAGACCTGGCAGTCTATAACAGCTAAGGCCGGCCCGTTGTACAAGCAGATAGATGCTGCTGAGAAAGCAAAAGATACTGTAGCGCGTGCAGTTGCCCGCCAGGGTTTTGTAGACCTGGGCAATGAACTGGATTCAGCTGTTGTAAATTTCATCAGAAAATATCCTGCTTCCCCTGTTTCTCCCTTTATCATTATTGACCGCTACATCAACTACCCTGCTCCTGAAAAAGTGGAACGCACTTTCGCTATGCTTAAACCGGCTGCACAAAATTCGGCTTATGGCAAGGAGATCACTGAAACACGTAAGATTGCCGCTAAAACCGGCATCGGGGCTAAGCCGGATTTCTCTCTGGCAGATACGGCTGGTGTTCCTTTGAAGCTGAGCAGCCTGAAAGGCCAGTATGTACTGGTAGATTTCTGGGCCAGCTGGTGCGCTCCATGCAGGAAGGAAAATCCGAATGTAGTGGCTGCTTTTAACAAGTACCATGAAAAGGGCTTCACGATAGTAGGTGTTACATTGGATACCAGGAAAGATGCATGGCTGGGAGCTATTGCCAAAGATGGTCTTACCTGGGCACATGTAGGTGATCTGCAAGGCTGGAAAAGCCCTATTGTAGATGAATACGGGATCAAGGCGGTACCCACTAATTTCCTGCTGGACCCTTCAGGTAAAGTGATTGCGAAAGATCTGCGGGAAGAAGCGTTGCAGAAGAAACTGGCGGAGATCTTTGCGAAGTAAGGCTTTTCTATTAAAAAAAGCCACCCTACAGGGGCTGTTTCATTGCAAGTAAGCGGTTTTATTAAAAAAACCACCCCCATAGGGACTGCTTCATTGAGAGCAAGAGTTTTATTAAAAAAGCCACCCCGCAGGGGCTGTTTCATTGAGATAACGCAAAACATTTTATTGAAAACCCGCTTACAATTAAAGAGGAATTGCATCGATATGCAATTCCTCTTTGCTTCTTTCAAGGTTATATTTATTGTGAATCGACATTAGTGTTTCCTATCCCAACGGTTCTCCCTACGGTCATGTTTATCTTCTCTTCTATCGCGCACATCTTCTCTGCGGTCCCGTACATCTTCGCGTTTATCCCTTACATCTTCCATCCTGTCTTTTATACCACCATCGTGTCTGGCATCCCGAACATCCTCCCGTTTGTCCCTGCGGTCTTCCATGCGGTCGCGGACATCCTCTCGCCTGTCCCTTACATTCTCTCTGCGGTCACGCACATCCTCACGTTTATCCCAATTCTTTTGTGCAAAAGAAGACTGACTTACAAAACTGAAAGCAACAATAGCGGCTAATAATATTCCTGTTTTCATATAGAATGATTTGAAGATTGGACGGGGAATGAATGCCGGGGTTTAATACAAAAAAATAAACTTAAAGCCATTAAGCTTTTCGGGAAAACAACCGTCTAACGGCAAAAAAGGCGCCTCGGGAACATCCCGGGCGCCTTGCGTGTTTGATCAGTTAGCTCATGCTTCCTGCCTGGAAAAGCAGCAATTCAGTTATGTACGCTATTTCTTGGTAACATCCAGAAATCTTATCTCCAGAATATAAGTGCCCTCCAGTTTGAGTACAAATGCAAAACGGGGGTTGACAGAATACCCCACTCCTGCAGGGAAATTATCCACCGTCGCAAACTGGCTGGGTATACGGTAATACATGAGGTGATTCCAGTTGGTTACACCATCATCATAATTAGTAAGCGGGAAAGGCGCGATCTCAAAATCACAGATCATGGCCGTATCTGTAAAAGTAACCGGGTTGAAACGGGCGTAGTTCTCAAATACAGGACGATCTCCCCGTTTGATGATCTCACCCGCCTTTGGATTAAAGGCCCTGCCATTTTTGTCCGTCAGTTTCAGGATCAGCCTGGCACCATTTCCATTCACCCTCGTCAATGTCATCTTGGGTACTTTCTGGAGCGTAGCCACCTGGGTTACATCATGAAAAGCATTGGACACATTGTCCTCTACGGTAAAAATATCGTCCAGTTCAGGATCTGCTACTGTTACTTGTCCAAACTTTTCGAATAACCTTTTGCCCCATACATTGGTGGCTTCTATATCAAACAGGTATTCTCCTATCGGCAGATTGGAAGAAGCTTTATTGAATACGAACTGGCCGCTGTTTTCATTGAAATACATCGGTTTCACCTTTTGTACTTCCCTCTTTTTATTCAGAGCAGCTACTGTAGTATCTGTATTCACGTTAAAAGATTCACCTTCCTTAAATACCAGTACTTCATATTCTTTATCGAATTCCGGCGGCGCAGGTTTCCCCGTGAGCTTTTCACGGAAATTCAGCAGTTTGAAAGTCACCGGCGGGGTGGATTCATCTGTATTGATGCGGTCCGACTGTATCAGGGGCAGGCCTCTTTTACAATACACAGCATTGTCTTTATAACGCATCTGGTCGCTCAGGAAACCGGGAATAACCTTTTCGCAGGCAAACAGGATGGCTGTTACGGCGAGGAGGAGGAATATTATTCTTTTCATTGTAAGCAAGTTAAAAGTGAGTACAGGGGATTATTCATTGTTAAAGAGGAAGCGGTGACGCCCGTCCATTACATGAATAATACCAGTGGTGGTAATGATGCCGGAAGTCTGGCAGATATAAGAAATATCCTTTTCTGCCTGCGGGATCTGGTCCGGATTAGCGGACTGATCATCCCGGCTGCCGATGATCTTTGCGTATGTCACATAGTCTACATAGCTGAGATAATTAGCATAGGCTTTCACCCTTTCCAGTTTGACAAGGAACTTCACATTAGGCAATGGGCCTACTTCTGAATCATACAACACACCATCCAGGTTCATCTGTTCGCGGCCCAGTTGTCCCTTTATCATGTAGATCTTGATAGAATCTTTTAGCTGCGCAACGGGCATGCTATCCATCCTGAATTTGATGTTCTCATCTCCTGTTTGTCCGATGAGGCGTCTTGTGCGGGCAGCCAGGAAAGCTTCTACACCATAATTGGTGGTGGCAAAGAAAGTGACATTACCATTTACCGCGTCCTTTAGCCCTGCCCTGTCTATCAGGTATACGAGGGAATCAAAGATGGGTTTGGATTTCAGGTACTCGTAAGTGGTCATATTCACTTTAGCGATATGAACACCCTGGTCGTTTTTATAGTTATCCTTTTTGCAGGCGGCAAATGAAGCGACCAGCAATAAAGCGATGCATATGTTTCGTATTTGTTTCATAATTGACAGGTCATTGAAAGTGAAAAAAAGGATTTAGATCTTACCCAACCAGAAAGTGGTTTGCAGCAGCGATTTGTTCCCTTTGAATAAACGAGGATCAACCGGCCAGTAGAATCCTTCCCTGGCATGACGTTGGTCCGTAAGCCAGCCGATCATATAACTCCCTGTTTTAGTACGCACCAGGTCATAGAACAGGTGGCCTTCCAGGTAGAGTTCTTTCCCTCTTTCCAGGATGTAGTAATACATCAGGTACTCAGGATCAGGGATACCCACTATTTCATCCGTACCATTCCTTACACGGAAGAAATTGATAATGTCCATGGCTTTCTGCGGCTCATCCTTATAGATCGCTATTTCTGCTTTCAACAACTTCATGTCTGCCAACCGGAAGATGATCATGTTATTACTGGTATAGGCATCCACTTTTGCACCAGGATTACGGTACACGATGTTGCTGTATTTTCGGCAAAGGGGGCGATCATCCTGCCTGTAATCAAAGTTCTTTTTGAAACGTACATCGTTGGTATCATTATCCGGGAAGTGTTCATTCAGGTAATCTTTCTTCACGGCCATCCGTGCATAAGTGCCAAAGTAATCTACATACTCCCGGCCACGCAGGAACTGCATGCCAATAGATGTGTTCGACCCTTCATCATAGTCCTCCGTCATGCTCAGTTCAAAGATGCCTTCAGAAGATTTACCGATAAATGTTTTGTAGTACTGAGCCGTATCTGTTAAGCTATAACCACCTTTTTGTTCCAGTACATCAATGGCAGTATCTGCGCTGTTGATATCTTTCATTTCAATGGTACCACCGGAAGCAGCTTTCAGTGTAGTACCTCTCCACATGTATAAATGTGCCAGCAAAGCATATGCAGAGCCCCTGTTAGCAGTTACTACGGCTCCGCTTGGGTTGGATGCATATCCCCAATCCAGCAGCGCGGCAGCATCTCTTGCATCCTTTTCTATCTGCTTCATCACATCCACTTTGGAACTGCGTGCCAGTTGTGGCGCTGTTAGTGGATTATCATAATATTCTGTTACCAATGGTACATCTCCCCAGATGCGCGTCATCTCAAAATAAGTGTATGCCCTTACGAACAGTGCCTGCCCCAGGATCTCATTCCGGAAGCGGCCCGGGTTGGCCACATCTCCTTCCAGCAATTGTTCATCAGATATTTTAGGCACTTTTTCCAGGATGGTATTGCTCATGGTGATCACTTTGAAAAAGCGGCTCCAGTTACCAAAATCATTCACATTGTATTTGAAAGAATAATCACCGTTCTGGATGCCTTCCAAACCATCTCCGTTGTAATCTATCGTGAAGTAGAGTTTGGCCACTGCATCGCCATACATATAATGACCATTGCGGAATGCCAGTGCAGAACGGAGCAGTGCGTAGTTACCGGCTGTAGCGGTTTCACAGTCGCGGGCGCTTTTCCAGAATTTTTCTGCGTAAGTAGAGTTCTTAGGTTCCTGCGTAAGGATCTTCTTACAGGAAGAAACCAGGACCAGGACCGTTATATAGAAGAGGTATTTATACAATTTCATAAAAAACTTTTTACCGGATTAAAAATTGATGTCGAAACCAAGGGTGTATTTCTTGGGGATGGGGTAACCGGCTCCGTTGTATTCTCCATACCGGTTCACCGCTTCTGCATCAGGTAGTTTTTTAGATTGCTGGATCATGAGCACATTGTCCATAACACTAAAGATACGCAGCCTGTCCAGCTTGAACTTGCGCAGGAAATCCTTACCCAGGTTATAACTCAGGCTGATATTCTTCACGCGGAAATAACCGCCTTTTTCCAGGAAAAATGTTTGTGCGGAAGTGTAATAGTAACCATACGTACCGATGTCGTATTTGGCGTACTCTGCTTTATCACCGGGTTGGCGCCAGATATTTACCTTCGTAAAATCAGGTGTGGCAAACTGTGCAAAGGCATCCACGGAGCCACCTGCTGTTGAATTGCTAAACTGATCAGATTCGTACAGGTTCAATACGTCACGATCTAAAGTGAACGTACAGAAGATGCTCAGGCCAAAGTTCTTCCAGTAAAAATCATTGATAAAACCACCGGTTACTTTAGGGTTGGGATCACCTACTGCAATCTTATCCGGGTTCAGGCCATCATTAAAGATATCGATGAAGTTATCACCATCCAGGTCTGCAAAGCGGAAGTCTCCGCCTCTGTATACATAGTTACCGTTGCGGAATTTTTCCCCGGTGAATTTATTACCGGGCACATCATCATCTGTAAGGTAAACACCTTGTGTTTTGTACAGGTAGAAGGCATTTAACGGTTTGCCGATGGAGAGGATGTGAGATTTGTCGAAACGGTCTCCCTGCAGCACAAGGTCCCTGCCACCATTCGGCAGGCTCATCACTTCATTTTTATTATAGGAAGCATTGAGGGCTACTCTCCAGCGTATGGCATTTTTAGGATTCAGCGGATAAGCGGCCAGTTGCACTTCCAGACCTGAGTTACGCACGCCAATAGCATTCGTGAGTGCATTATCATAACCGGAAGTAACTGGTAATTCAATACTGAATAATTGCAGTGTACTTTCTTTATTGTACACATCTATAGAACCGCTGACACGGCCTGTCTGGCCAATTTCAAAATCAGTTCCAACGTTCCATTGGGAAGATTTTTCCCAGCTCAGGCCGGGTTGAGCAGCACCATCTGCAAAGTTGGGTGTAACGGCAGTGATACCATTGTAAGAGGTAGCGTTGAAGTTTCCGTCAAATCCTCCATTGTTCACTCTATAAAGATTGTATTGCAGGTAGTTTTGTTTCGGCAAACTACCAGAGGTACCATAACTACCCCTGATCTTTATCATGGAGAATGGTTTCACATTGATAAAACTCTCGTCGGACAGGATCCAGCCAACGGAAGCGGAAGGGAAATATCCCCATTTGCTGTTCTCTCCAAAACGGGAGGAACCATCTCCTCTTCCACTGAAAGAAAGGAGGTATTTATTTTTATAAGAATAGCTGAAACGGGCATAGTAAGATAAAAGGCCATAACTCTGGTAATCTGAATAAGCACTTGTATTAACAGGGCGGAACCCTTGTATCACCTGGATCTGGTCAGATACCCCGCCGTAACCAAGGGCCTGCATATTCTGGAATTTATCAAACTGTATGTCGGTTCCAAGTACTACACTAAAACTGTGATCATCAAGACTATTTATATAGCTGAGGTAGTTGGAAGAAAGGATGTCGTGCTGATTATCCGCGTAAGTAGTAGAGAGGTTGCCCGCACCGGAATTAAGTTCATTGGTACGGTTGTAATCCCTGCGGGTAGTGAGGTACAGGTAGGAATTCTGAGAAGTTAATTTCAGGTGTTTAGTAATGTAGTATCCAAGTGTAAGGTTTATGTTAAAGTTACTGATCACGTTACCGTCCAGCGATTCATCATAACTTCCCAGGATGGATTGTTTTTTATTAGGGTCCAGGTTGAAAAGGGAAGATGGCATAGCGCCGGCACTGATGCTGATGGGAGATTGCGCATCTCCGTCTCCGCGGTGACGGCTTACATGGCTGAAGAATATCATCGGCGTGATCTCGAGTTTATTATTCAACGCGCGGGTATTAAGTGTAAGGCGGCTGGTGTAACGTTTCAGGTCCGTTCCTCTCACAATACCTTCTTCATCATAATAACCGGAACTGAAACGATAGGTCATACCATCTGCCGATCCGCCACTGATACTCATGTCTGCATTCCTGACAGCGCCAACGCGGTAGAACATGTCCTGCCAGTCTGTATTACTGTTAAAGGCGGGATTGAGGCTATCCGTGAGCATGTAGGGTAATTGCACCCTGTCTGCGTATCTTATCCTTTCTTCCAGGATGGTGAGCTTCTGTCTTCTTTCGGCAGCGCCTACTACCACATCCCTTAATTCCGGCCGCTGTACCACTCCGTAATAACCAGATACATTCACTTTAGTGCCCCCTGTGCGCCCTTTCTTTGTGGTGATGAGGATTACCCCATACGCAGCGCGGGAACCGTAAATAGCGGCGGCAGACGCATCTTTTAATACATCCACCGATTCAATGTCCACCGGGTTGATACCAGCGAGGTAGTTAGTACCGGTTCCCGTATTGGGGCCTACATAACTTTCTGTAGGTTGAGGAATACCATCCACTACATACAGTGGAGAGTTAATGGCATTGAATTCATCATATCCCTTGTTCGCAGTTGAGTTACCCCGTACCACTACAGAACTGCGTGCACCGGGTTCTCCCGTGAAGTTTTGCACGTTCACCCCGGAGAGGCGACCTTGCAATAACTGATCAAAACCAGATGAGGGAAGGTTCTGCAACTCTTTGCCCGATATGCTGGAAATGGCTGCAGTGGAGTTTCTGCGGGTGATGGTCTGGTAACCGATCACCACTGTTTCCTGCAGGGAACTGTTGGTGAGTTCCAATGAAACATTAATGGTTCGTTGTGATCCTACTTTGATGGTTTGGGTAGTGTACCCGATGAAAGTGATTTCCAGGAAAGCACTGGGATCCACCGTGATGGTGTATTTACCAGTAACATCTGCAGTGGTTCCCCGGTTGGTTGATTTGATCCTGATGGTTACCCCGGGTAAAGGATCTTTGGAGAGTGCATCTGTTATTACTCCCGTCACCTGAACAGTCTGTGCGTTCAGTTGATGGAATAGGAACAGGCATAGAAAGGCTAAATGAAGCTTTTTCATTTTACTAGATTTTGATTGATATAATAAATAGCGTACTGATCAGGCGCCTTGCTGATACAAACACATTGACATAGATGCGCGCAAATTCGATTTAGCAGCGGCTTGCGCTGGTAAGATCAAATGTGATAAAAACTAATGGCGTACTTTAAACAATAAATTTTCTGGTGAAAAAGAATGTTACCTCGAATAGATTTTTGGTTTGCGCAGGTCCGCGCCTCGATTTGCTGTTTGATTTAGATGATGGTAATAAGGTTAAAGGTCCTCTACGTCTCGATTCTGGTTGTTGTGTCCTTATGTTAGGTTCCTCTTATAAGTCGTAATCGTGTTCACCGTATGTACCATAAATCTACGAAAAATAAACTTCTCATGTAAATAGATTTAAACCGGTACTGCTTGTTTTTTAACCGCTTTCTACAAGATAAGAAAAGGGCGCCTGAATCAGGCGCCCTTTCTCGATATTCGTATATACGTTACAGGTAACTACAGTTTCAGCAAAGCCTTTACCGGATCCTTACCAAACAGCAGCTGCTCGGGGTTTTCCAGCATTTCTTTCACTCTCACGAGGAAACTTACAGACTCTTTACCGTCAATGATACGGTGATCATAACTGAGCGCCACATACATCATGGGAAGGATCACTACCTGTCCGTTCACAGCCATCGGGCGGTCCTGGATCTTGTGCATGCCCAGGATAGCTGATTGCGGAATGTTAATGATAGGTGTGCTCATTAATGAACCGAATACACCGCCATTGGTGATGGTGAAGGTACCGCCGGTCATCTCTTCCATGGAAAGCTTGTTGTCACGTGCCTTAGTGGCCAGCTCTACTACTTTCTTCTCAATATCTGCCATACCCAGGCTTTCCGCATTGCGGATCACGGGTACAACGAGACCTTTTGGAGCGGATACGGCAATGGAAATATCACAGAAATCGTGGTAAACCAGTTCTTCTCCGTCTATATAAGCGTTAACGGCCGGGAACTCCTGCAATGCAAAGCAAACTGCTTTTGCGAAGAAGCTCATGAAACCAAGGTTAACACCGTGTGCAGTTTTGAATACTTCTTTGTATTTGCTGCGGATAGCCATGATATTGGTCATATCCACCTCGTTGAACGTGGTGAGCATGGCCGTAGTGTTCTTGGCTTCCACCAGTCTGCGGGATACTACTTTACGCAGATTGCTCATTTTCTCCCTGCGCTCTGCACGGCTGAACAGATCATGCCCAATGGCTACACCCGGATTTTCCAGGGCGGCCATTACATCATCTTTCATGATCTTGCCGTGTGCACCACTTCCTTTAATAGAAGCAGGGTCTACTTTCTTATCTGCAATTACAGCGGCAGCAACCGGGCTTGCTTTCACATCTCCAGGAAGTGTTGCAGCCGGGGCCTGTTGTGCAGGCGCCTGTGCTTTAGGTGCCGCGGCAGCCTGTTGTTGTGCAGGTTGTGCTTTACCGGCAGGGCGGGGAGCAGCCGTATCTATCTGGCAGGCTACGTCTCCTATATTGAGGGTATCTCCGTCTTTTGCGAGTGTTTTCAATACACCGGCTTCTTCCGCATTCAGTTCGAAAGTGGCCTTCTCTGATTCCAGTTCGCAAAGCACTTCATCCCTTTCCACGTAATCACCTGTTTGCTTTAACCATTTAAGGAGGGTCACTTCGCTGATGGATTCTCCGATGGTGGGAACTTTGATATCGATCGTGCCTTTGTTCACAGCTGGTGCTGCAGGGGCTGCTGCGGGAGCCGCCGGAGTTTCCGGAGCTGCTGCAGGTGCAGCAGGAGCCGCAGCCGCAGGGGCTGTGGTGGCAGCCGCGCCATCCGTATCAATAGTACAGGCTACTGCCCCGATGTTCAGGGTATCGCCTTCTTTTGCAATGATCTTCAGTACACCGGCCTTCTCTGCATTCAGTTCAAAGGTGGCTTTCTCTGATTCCATTTCGCATAATACCTCATCCTGCTTCACAACATCTCCGTCTTTCTTGAGCCATTTTGCAAGTGTTACTTCGCTGATTGATTCTCCTACCGTGGGAACTTTAATTTCGATTATCATGTGTTAACCCTCCATTCCGCTTTTATGCGGAAAGTTTTGTTTTGCGAATTTACTGGTCAATTACAAACCAGCCCTATTATTTTTTTGCTTTAACCTTAAAAGCTGCGTCTATGATATCCTGTTGCTCCTTAGCATGCACTTTACCATAACCGGTTGCCGTAGCTGCACTGGCCGGGCGGCTGATCACATCATATTTAATTTGCTGCAGGTTCATTAACAGGAAACTGGCGGCACCCATATTCAGGGGCTCTTCCTGTACCCAGGACCATGCAGCCCCTTTGTATTTCTTCTGGATAGCTTCCAGTTGCCCTACCGGCAACGGATACAGCTGTTCCATCCGCACAATGGCCACATCTTTCCGGTCTTCCTTCATTTGCTTCTCGCTCAGGTCGAAATACATCTTACCGCTGCAAAGCAATACTTTCTTCACACCAGCTGCATCTGTGATAAACGGATCATCCAGTACTTCTTTGAACCCGCCCTGCGTGAATTCCGCAATGGGGCTGTAACTCCGCACGTGACGAAGGTTGGCCTTGGGTGAGAAGTTGATCATCGGTTTACGGAAAGGCAGCGCCAGCTGGCGGCGTATAGCATGGAAGAAGCTGGAAGCTGTTGTACAATTGGTAATAAATATGTTCTGTTCAGCACACTGTTGCAGGAAGCGTTCCAGGCGGGCGCTGGAGTGTTCCGGCCCCTGCCCTTCATATCCGTGTGGCAGCAACAGCACGAGGCCGCTTTGCTTTTGCCATTTGGTTTCTGCAGATGTGATGAACTGGTCTATCAATGTTTGAGCGCCATTCATGAAATCCCCGAACTGGGCTTCCCAAATGGTCAGCGCATTAGGGTTGGCGATGGAATAACCGTATTCAAAACCCAGCACAGCAAATTCGCTGAGCAGGGAATTGTAAATGCGGAACTTGCCCTGATCGTCGCTCAGTTTGCTGAGGCGGCTGTATTCTTCGTCTGTTTCTTCGTTACGCAATACGGCATGGCGGTGAGAGAAGGTACCCCTCTTCACATCCTGGCCGCTTAAACGCACGTCCCGGCCATCTTTCAGGATACTGCCATAAGCCAGTAATTCCCCGGAAGACCAGTCCAGCAGACCTTGTTCGCTGTACAGCTTTTGTTTATCCTGGAGCAGTTTTTCCACTTTACGTAATGGTTTAAATCCTTCAGGTATAACCATTATGCCCTTGAAAAGGTTTTCCAGCTGCTCTTTGGTGATAGCGGTATCAGGAGATTTGTCGAAATCCGCCAGGGTGGATTTGCGCAGTTCCTTCCACCATTTTTCCGGGGTCTGGTAAGTATACGGTAGCGGATGTTGTTTTACATCATCCAGGCGCTCCTGCAGATCTGCCCAGAAAGCTTTTTCCATTTCCTGCGCGATGGAAGCATCCACATCCCCTTTGGCAATGAGCTGCTGGGAATATACTTCGCGGGGATTGGGGTGTTTATCGATCTCTGCGTAAAGTTTCGGTTGGGTGAATTTAGGATCATCTCCCTCATTGTGACCGTGTTTGCGGTAGCAAACCATATCTATATAGATATCGGAGTTAAACTCCTGGCGGTAACGTGTAGCAATCTCCGCAATCTTCACGGCGGCTTCCACATCGTCCCCGTTCACATGGAACACAGGGGCTTGCACAATAGAAGCTACGCTGGTACAATAATCGGAGGACCTTGCATCTTCAAAATCGGTGGTGAAACCGATCTGGTTGTTGATCACAAAGTGCATGGTGCCGCCGGTATAGTAGCCTTTCAGCTTACTCATCTGGGCCACTTCATATACTACTCCCTGACCTGCAATAGCCGCGTCTCCGTGGATGAGGATGGGGAGGATCTGATCGTAATCGCTGTTGTAGATCACATCTGCCTTGCTGCGGGCAAAACCTACCACAACAGGGTCTACCACTTCCAGGTGGGAAGGGTTGGGTGTGAGCTGTACGTTCACCTCTTTACCGGCAGGGGTTTGAATAGTAGAGCGGAAGCCCAGGTGGTACTTCACGTCTCCGCTGCCCATGGTGGTATCGGGGATGGCAGTTCCTTCAAATTCTGAGAAGATCTGCTCATATGTTTTACCCAGGATATTGGCCAGCACGTTCAAACGGCCGCGGTGTGCCATACCGATCACTACTTCCTGTACACCGTATTCGGCAGAAGTATTGATCATGGCATCCAGTGCGGGGATGGTGGTTTCGCCACCTTCCAGGGAGAAACGTTTCTGCCCGATATATTTGGTATGGAGGAATTTTTCGAACATAACACCCTGGTTCAGCTTGAGCAGGATGCGTTTTTTCTGATCCACGGTGAGGGGATTGCGGATGGTGGTTTCCATCTCTTTCTGCAACCAGTCTACCTTTGCGGCATCATTGATATAAGTAAATTCCAGGCCTACAGCTGCTGCATATACCCCTTTGAGGTGTTGCAGGATCTTGTCCAGGCTGGTTTTACCAAGGCCGATCACCTGGCCGGCAAAGAATTCTGTTTTAAGGTCTGCGTCTGTAAGGCCAAAGAAACTAAGGTCCAGATTAGGCTGGCGGTCTTTCCGGGGACGGATGGGGTTGGTATTGGCCACTAAATGGCCTTTTTTGCGATAGGCCTGGATAAGGCGGTAAACACCCAGTTCCTTCACAAGTTGTTCGCTGCTTACCGGCAAGGTTACCGCAGTGCCACCAGCGGCGGGGGCCGCTTTACCGTTAGTGTTGCTCACCGCAAAGTCAAATCCTTCAAAAAACCTGATCCATTCCGGATCTACACTAGCCGGATCAGTACTGTACTCTTTATACAGCGATTCGATGTACGCCGGATGCGAGTTGGTGACAAACGAAAAGTCCTTCATTTACAACGAAAATTTAAGCTTGGTCTTTTATTCTGAAACATATTCCATTCTATATAACACACAAAACGGGATATGGGATTGCAAATATCGCTAAAGATTTGGGATTTTATGGTATTTCCACAGTGGTTTTATGAGGATTTCAAGGTATAATATGTGTATAATTTATTATCTTTGTGACCCGTATCGAAAAGGGTAATTCTCCGGCTCCGGAGGAAATCCCTTCTTTTTATTTTGTTTGTAATAAGTAAAAACATACCTTTGCCCTCCGAAACTTGAAAATTATACAATGGCAAACCATAAAGCAACGAAAAAAGACGTACGTCAAAGCAGAAAGCGAAATGAGCGTAACCGTTACTACGGTAAAACTACCCGTAATGCCATACGGGACCTGAAAAAGCTGACTGACAAGGCTGCTGCTTCAGAGAATTTACCTGAAGTAATTTCTATGATCGACAAACTGGCTAAGCGCAATATCATACACAAGAACAAGGCTGCAAACCTGAAGAGCAAGCTCTCCAAGAAGGTTAACGTCCTGGCTTAATTGCGCTGCGTAAAAATACTTCAGCTCTTCCTGGAAAACGGGAAGAGCTTTTTTTATTTGTGTTAAGAGATTGATAACCAGCTTCTTTAAAAAGTAATCCCACACCAATCCCGTATCAATCCCGTACCAATCCCGTATCCTTCCCGTATCCATCCCGTATTAAGGTGGGGTACCTGTCAAAATAGCAGCATAAAAACTGCCACCTCATTCATATAATTCCCACAAACGAGGCAAGGATATTTAACCCAGACCCTGTATTTTTATAGCCATGAGGAATTTCTCCATTATTCTGCTATCCTGCCTGGCTTTATCTGCTTCCGCACAGGATTTTACCACTAAATATGAACGTACCGGCAGCAAAGAGACCGTTACCTACCATGAATGCATTGCTTACTACAAAGCCCTCGTAAAACACTACCCGCAGCTAAAACTGATGGAAATAGGGCAAACAGATGCCGGATACCCACTCCACCTGGTAGTGCTCTCCCAGGATAAAGACTTCAATTTCGAAAGCCTTCATAAAAAGAATAAACGCATTATCCTGATCAACAATGGCATCCACCCCGGCGAACCGGATGGTATTGATGCCAGCATGATGCTCCTGCGGGACATTGTACAGGGAAAAAAGAAATTACCGGCGAATGTGGTATTGGCCGTGATCCCCCTGTATAATATCGGCGGTTCCCTCAACCGGAGTGCTTTTTACCGGGTAGACCAAAATGGCCCCGAAGAGTTCGGTTCCCGGGGCAATGCCCAAAATCTCGATCTGAACCGGGATTTCATCAAAGCTGATTCCCGCAATGCCCGTGCCTTCCAACAGATCTACCAGATGACGGATGCCGATGTGTTTGTAGATAACCATGTAAGCAACGGCGCTGACTATCAGCACATTATGACCTTGCTCACTACCCAGCACGGCAAACTGGGCGGCCCCATGGGTGAATTCATCCATAAAAGCTTTGAACCCGGCCTCTACCGTTTAATGAAGGAAAAGGGTTACGATCTCCTCCCCTACGTAAATCATTTCGGCGATACACCGGACAGTGGCTGGGTAGCTTATGCGGACGGCCCAAGATATTCCAGTGGATACACCACGCTCTTCCATACTTTCGGTTTTGTGCCGGAAACTCATATGCTGAAACCCTATAAGCAACGTGTGGAAGCTACTTATGCCCTCATGGAATGTTTTATCAGGTTCACCAGCGAAAACAGTGAAGAGATCAGCCGGCTGCGCAGGCAAACGAAAGAAGCTGTCAAATCCCAAACAAAGTTCCCGCTTAGCTGGGCACCGGATATGACCAAATCTGAATATTATACGTTTAAAGGATTCAAAGCCGGCAGAAAACCGAGTGAGATCTCCGGATTACCCCGCCTTTACTACGATAGGAATCAACCTTATGAAAAACAGATCAGGATCTTCAATACGTTTGAAGGAGGTGATTTCGTGGATAAACCGGAAGCTTATATTATCCCGCAAGGCTGGTGGGCTGTGATAGAATTGCTGCAGAACAATAAAGTTCGCATGCGCCAGCTGGCCAGGGATACTTCCATTGAAGTAGAAGCTTATAAGATCGAAGATTATAAAACACCCTTACGCCCTTATGAGAAACACTATATTCATAATGGTGTGAAAGTGAGCGCCAGCAAACAAACCATCAAATTCCTGAAAGGAGATTATTACATCCCCATGAACCAGGTTGCTAACCGTTACCTGGTGGAAACACTGGAACCAACGGGTGGTGATTCCTTCTTTGCCTGGAATTTCTTTGATGCTATCCTGGGTCAGAAAGAAGGGTATTCTACTTATGTGTTTGAAGATACCGCAGCAGAATTCTTACGCCAGCACCCGGAAGTGAAGAAAGAACTGGAGAAGAAAAGAGCAGAGGACAGCACATTTGCACAGAGTGCATCTGCGCAGTTGAATTTTGTGTATCGTGCTTCTCCCTGGAATGAACCTGGATTCATGCGTTACCCGGTATACCGTGTTGTTCATAAATAACCCTCATATATGAAACCCTTTTTCATGCTAATGCTGCTCATTGGCCACGCTGCCATGGCACAGGTACCTGTTTTACAATATAAAACCGGTGCTAAACACCGGTATCAGCTGTTCACGTCTTTCAGTTACAATGGCCAGCCGCAGCCATCTTCCCTGGCTATCTGTGAAGTCACAACCGGTAAGGATCAAAAAGGTATTCCCTTTGAAGAAGTGAAATGGATCAGCCTTAAACGGATCAAAGGAACGGATACCACGGATGAATCTGCTACCGCACTGGCCGTAAAACCTTATACACTTTCGCTGGATAGCAAGGGCAATCTTGCTTTGCCGAAGATAGACGTAGCAGATATGACCGGGCCCATCACTGATTTTCATACTTTCTATGTTGCTGTAGGCCCACAGCTTGGCTTGCAGCAATTGAAAAAGGCCGGAGATAAAGTGGTAAAACCAGAATTAGTGAAAGGAGATTTTGCCAACGGGAAAACAATCCTTGTTGGGCATGATTGTTTGCAAGTGATTTCGAGCCTCACTGCCATAAACAAACAACAGGTGATCGTTAAAACCCAATTCCTCCCTCCTGCCAATCCATGCCTTAACTTTCTGCTGGAGGATATGAAGGAACCTGTGATCAAAGACACGCTGAATAATTTCCAGATGGTACGCCCCGGTGCAGCAGGAGCCTATAATGTGCAATATGGCCGTGAATTCTTTACCATCAATACTTCCATCCGCACCACAGATGGCAGGATTGAAAAAGCAGATATGCACAACCTGCTAAACCTGAAAGTAAAACTGAATTGTGATAGTACTTACCGGCAATGCCAGCACGAAGTGCCATTTAAAATTGAACGGAATCTTACATTGGAATTATTATAATACATTTACATCATAAAAGGTGACTAGTGAGTAATCGTTTCTTTCAATATATATCAAAGATCTTTGGCGGCAGTTATGCCAAGTCAGGGCCTACGTTTGAAGAATTACTGCAAAAGATAATACTGCAGGATAAAACCCATTTCATTACCGGGTTCAAATCTTTTCAGGCGGATTTTAATGTTGAGTTCAATGATTTCAATTATGCGCATCTCCAGGCACTAATTGAAAAGGGACAAACAGATCATTTTAATAAAGCGGAATTTATCAGTGAGCATACGCTGGAAACCTTAACGGTAGCCAGGTTGAAAGCACAGGACAATAAGGAATACATTGCGCTGTTCTATGATCCGGTGGACTTCTTTTCTAACCCGGAGGTGTTGAAGATCTATAAGATAGCTTAGCTATTACTCAGCAACAGGAAAGTGTGCTGATCTCCATAGAAGTTATTATAGATAAGTATCTTCTTCAACCCCTGCTCCTTTATCACCTGCGTAGCCAGCCATAATGCAAAAGCAGATGCCGTATCATATTCACCGCAGAGTGTTTTAAACGGTAGCGAAGTGGTAGCAGGGAAATATTGTACAATTAAATTGTGGTAATAGTGATCGTGGTTCACATCTCCATTCTGGCCGGTGATCAGGAGATCGATATCCGATGGGGTAATTTCATGCTGTGCCAGGAATGTTTCCAATGCAGCATGTAACTTTTCCTGCGTGGGCTTGTACACCATCTTAATGCCTTCAATACAGGCCAGTGGATGGTTTCCGGGTTTACTGCCCAACATGAAGAAAGCCGATCCTTCGCCGGCAATGGTGCCGGGCGTTCTGCTGGTTAAAAGTTCTGCAGGTTGCGTGAGGGCTTTTTTCCAGTAACCAATGCGACTCTTGATATAAAAATGTTCGTCGGATATTTCTTCGAAGGCGCCTGTGAGCACTACATCTGCATTGCCTTCGGCGATTTGCATCATACTATCCAGCAGGGCGTGCTCAAAGGAAAAACCACGGTGAACGAAAGTGCTGTTGTATTGTGTACATTTCTGTTGCACCGCTATAAGGCCGTTCACAGAATTGTAGGTGGATTGAATAAAGGGTGTTGGATTGAGCGCTGTTTCTGCGTACTCTGTAATGTTCTTCAGGAAACGTTCTGTATCCTGCAAACTGCCTTTACCGGTGCCAGTGATAATAGCGCCAGGCATACTTACCTCACTGTTGCGTAAACATTGCAGCGCAGCTACCAGTCCCATTTTGAGCACGCGGCTCATGCGGCGTAAATTGTTGGGAGGAATGAAACCGCTGTAATCCGGTTCCTTGATACGCAACAGGTTTTTATCCGCCAGCGTTAGCAGCTGTGGAACAAAAGGGCCCGAAAAGCTTTCCTGTGGAGAGATAGCGGCGGCCGACTGTATGTAGTATTTACCCTTCATATTTACTGATCACAAGTGATGCATTATTCCCACCGAAACCAAATGAATTGG
Organism: Chitinophaga sp. SYP-B3965; assembly: GCF_009647655.1. GTDB lineage: Bacteria > Bacteroidota > Bacteroidia > Chitinophagales > Chitinophagaceae > Chitinophaga. Next base: position 542,040 of record NZ_WJFD01000003.1, read on the forward strand.
AAATTACGTTCTTCACGGGGTAATTTTCCAATAATTGCGTTTCTGGTGTGATGTGCAGTTCTTCCATCTTTTCAGAGAAGTGAAGATTCGGAAAGACCAACTGTTCCCTGATGGCCAATACCCCAAAGATAGCTTCTATCGCTCCTGCGGCGGCCAATGTATGTCCGGTGAATGGTTTGGTGGAACTGAATTTAGGCACATTGCTTCCAAACAGCCGCTCCAATGCAATGCCTTCAGATACATCATTATTTAAAGTAGCTGTGCCGTGTACATTTACGTATTGCACATCTGCCGTACTTCTGCCGCTCATCTTCAAAGCTTTCTTCATGGCTTCGTATGCACCATCCCCTTCCGGTGAAGGTGCTGTAGGATGAAATGCTTCGTTGGTATTACACCATCCGCTGAGTTCTGCGAGGATCTGTGCGTTCCTTTCCTTCACCAATGATTCACTTTCCAATACCACGTAAGCAGCTCCCTCTCCCAGGTTCAGCCCATTACGCTGCTGATCAAAGGGGCGGCAGAATTGCTTATCGATGTTCTTCAGTGAATTAAAACCGTTCATGGTGAAGCGGGTGAGTGCTTCTGTGCCACCACATACAGCACGTTGTACCAGGCCCTGCTGAATGAGGCGTGCGCCATACATTAGTGCATTGGCAGAAGAAGAACAGGCGGTGCTGATGGTAGTTACATATTCATCGATACCAGTTTCGTCTGCTATGCGTTGGGTGCAATCTGCGCAGTCCAGGGTATCGATGTAATTGAGGAAGTCTCCTTCTTTGTTAGGATCCAGGATATCGAAATATACTTTTTCCGTATCACACATACCGCCAACGGTGGAAGCATTGATGAAGGCGGTGGGTAATTCTTTCGCATCCTTTATACCGGCGGAGCGTAAGGCTTCCTGTATGGCCACAAGGCCCAGCAAGGTGGTGCGGGTGTAACCGGGAAGTTCTTTAATACCGGCCATGGCAGCCAGTTCAGCTGTAGTGGCCGCTACTTCTCCTACAGGCAACACATCTCTGTGAATGGTATCAATATGACGGGTGTATCCCAATCCACTCTTCTGCTCGCGCAGATGACGGAGATTCTCCTGCACATTGTTGCCAATGGCAGAGATCATGCCTATCCCTGTTATAAAAACGCGTTCCGCCATGCCGTTGTTTAAGCTGGTTGTTTGCTCTGAATGAACTCAGCCATGCTTTGTACGGACTGTAGTATTTTACGCCCTTCGCGGGGATCTTCTACTTTGATCTTGTATTGCCTTTCCAACAGCACCATCAATTCCAGCGAATCGATACTATCCAGTCCCAATCCTTCGCCGAACAATGCAGCATTGTCGTCAATATCTTCAGGGCGGGTGTCCTGCAGGTTCAGGGCCTCAATGATCTGCTGTTTCAATTTCAGTTTTAACGCTTCCATAATTGTTGTAGGTTTCACGCTCGTGGCGCATTTCCAAGGGAGTAAAAATAATTGTTTTACCGTTGTTAAGAAAATGTTTATTCTTCGTTAACTGATCCTTCTTTGTTCCACCCAGGCCGCAATACCCAGCATCACCAACCCGCAGGCCAGTAAACGGGTAATATCCGGCAGGATAAAACTAACATTCCCATTCCTCAGATAAACATCGTTTATAGCATCCAGGCCCCAGCTCAGAGGAGATAATCTTCCGATCATCTGGATATTCTCCGGCATGATCTCCAGCGGGATCCAGATGCCGCCAATGGCGCTCAGGATCACAATAGAAATAGCCCCAAAGTTCAGTGCCTGGTTAGGTGTTTTAAATAAAGTGCCTATCAGGATGCCATAGGCAGTAGCAGTAACACCGATAGTTACAGCTGTTATGAATCCTGCCAGATGGTTCACACCCAGTTGCAGGGCCGGCAAATCCAGCAGGGGCATGACATAGATACCGATAACGATCATCAGATAGAACTGTACCACACAAATTCCTACAAAGAACAACAGTTTGCCGGAGAGGATGGAGAGGTAATTGCCAGGGATCAGTTTCATCCGCACGAGGCTGCCATCTTCTCTTTCACGGATCATGTTGCCGGCAATGGGGATCACGATGAAGAACATGGCGAAGATACTCCATGCCGGTACGTTGTGTTGTACAGAATTAGAGATCACATCTATCTCCTGGTTTTTACCCAGGTTGGTTTCCTGCAGGCCTACTGCTTTCAGTTTGATGGCAGGAAATGTATCTGTGGCCGTGCTATCCTTACTCTTCAGCTGTAGCTGGATGCGTTCCAGCAAAAGGTCTGTTTGCACCTGCGTCAGGAAATTATCCAGGGCCTGGTGAATAGCACTTTTAAATGCTTTCTTGGCTGCAGGGTCAAAGTAGAGTTGTACTGCCAGGGAGTCCGCGGCTATGGCCTTTACCGGCAGCTGTACCGGAATGCCCATGCGTTTGGAGATATCGTTCACGATCTTGTTGGCATTGCTAACAATCTCTGCTGTACTGCCTTTAGGGATGATGATACTTATTTTATAATGCCCCTCTCCTATTAATGCTTTGGCGGTTGTTTCGCTAACGGGTTGATCATTTAATGAATCTATCACATTGAATTGACCGCTGTTGCCAAGCCCTTCTCTGATGTAGCGGCCCAGCCTTCCCTGGTCGTTATCCACGGTGAGGATATCGAACTTCACTTCCTGGTAATCTTTAAACGGTGCGTCCTGGATCAGGGCCATCACGGTGATCAGGATAATGGGCATGGCAAATAGCAATGCCAGTCCCGCTTTATCCCGCAGGAGCAGCAGCCATTCTTTTCGTATTGTAGCAATGAGCCTTAACATGTTTTTTTAATCTCTAACTGCATGCCCTGTATAATGTAAAAACACATCTTCAAGATTCCTGCATGCCGGATGCTGCCGGATCAGATCCGTCGGATTTCCCTGTACCACCAGCTTTCCTTCATCAATAATGGCCACATCTTCACAGATCTGTTGTGCTTCGTCCAGTAAATGGGAAGTATATACTACGCTGTTACCTTTCTGATTATATTCTTTTAAGAATTGCAGGATCATGGTGCGGGATTGTACATCCACGCCTGCGGTTGGTTCGTCCAGGATGAGTAAACGGGGCTCATGCAAAATGGCGGCGATGATGTTCGTACGCCGTTTCATACCACCGGAAAACTTCCCCACTTCTTTGTCTGCCGCTTTTTCCAGTCCGAATATTTCCAGGTAATGATCTATTTTTTGCTTTAATGCTTTGCCCTTGAAACCATACAAGTTGCCGAAATAACAGAGGTTCTCTTTTGCGGTGAGCTGCGGGAACAATGCTATTTGCTGCGGCACGATACCGATGATCCGTTTGATGGCTTCACGGCGTGCTGCATCCTGTGGTATATCAAAGATCATCACCTTGCCGCTGCCTGCTTTTACGAGTCCGCATAAGATAGAGATAGTGGTGGTTTTTCCTGCGCCATTGGGGCCCAGCAAACCTACTATCTTTCCTTCGGGGAATGAAAACGACAACCCTTCCAGGCTTGGCGTTAAGGCCCCTGCGTAAGTTTTATGCAGATCCGTTACAGCAATGCTAGTCATACTTCACTTTTGATAAACGGCGGAAGATCTTTTCTTCCTCATCCGCAATATGCATCAGCATATCTCCCAACTCGTTATATGGACTGTTATCCACTACGCGGGCTTTACACACACGGCCGGCCGCAAATGCAAAATTGCGCCAGAGGTCTCCCACCAGTGTGAGGTCTTTCCCGATAGCGATCAGCTCTTCTTTTTTCAATAAAGTGCCTGCTTCCTGTAAAAAAGCGGCATACATAAAACGAAATCCTGCACCACCGGTACCGATCTCTTCCTGCATGCGGATAATATTACCGAGGTACAATGCAGCTCTTCTGTCTCCCTGTTTTTCAGGATATTGTCTTACACGTTTGGCGAGGTAGCGGATGCCTTTGATACCGAATTGCGGCATTGGCACCTTCAGCATAAAATAACAGGCCTGTTTGATACCTGCTTTTATGGGACCAGCAAAATCAACGTTCTGCGGAACACTCACCGGATAGTACATTTTGCCTTGCGGCGCAGGGAATCCTTTTGCAAAGCGTGCCTGCTCAAGACTTTCAGGATCTATTTTTGTAACCGTATCCATTACGGGATCACTCACGAGGTAATCATTTCCTTCTTTTCCAAACACTACCAGGTTATGTGCATTGAAGTGGAACCGGTAAGAAGCAGGGAAGTAAGGCAGGTAATATACGCTGGATTGCATGCCCACCGGTATACCTTTTGCGATCACATCATCCAGCGCCTGCTGTGCTTTTGCGGGATTGCTGAACTTATGTGATTCCATTTTTACACCAAGGCGTTTGCATACCCTGGAGAAAATAGCGCCGGGCCAGATGCGGTAAGTGGTACCCGGTACACCGTTCACTTTTACAAAGGGCAGGTGGCCGAAAAAGATACCTGCGCCAATGCCAAATGCCATGGGTTCACTGATCTTTAAACCATAATGGCGGAACATATTGGAAACTACGCCGCTCTCGCAATGAGCTGTTTGTACGTGATTGAACGTTGTCATGAAAGGTTTTTATTGGGGTCGTTGGAATGGTAACAATTCGCCCTTTTGTAATACATCCGCAGGAATAGAAAAAATGGCTGCGTAACGTGTTATCATTCCGGTGCTTAATTTTTTAAATACAGCAGGTTTCATATGCCGTTTTACCTGCCAGCCGAACTTACCGGCTTTACTGGCCAGCAAAGGAAGGTCCAGCAGGGTTCTTTCCATATAGTATGCAATGGGGCTTTTCTGGCCGGCCAATACCTGGTCCCTGGTTTCATTCACACGATGTTCTACTTCTTCCCAGGCCTGGTCCAGTGCCACATTCTCCGGTTCCCAGCCAACGCTGGATACAGGGGCAGTGTATTCACCAGACTGGTCTACTGCATAAAAAAGTTGTTTAAAGGTGCCTTTGTGCAGGTTGTCGCCATCCTGCGGAACTTCTTCTTTTTTCATTGTTGCAGTTTTGAAGGATATTACTGAAATGCAGCAGGAGCCCTTATTTCCGGCCCCTGCTGCATTATATTGTTCTCGTAATGAATTCCTATACTACCGTGATCTGTGCATATGCGTAAGAGAACCTTGCGCTCTCCGGCACCATCATCACAATTTTGTCTCCCTTCTTCAACAGGTTCTGGTTGAGCAATTCTTCCAGCATAAAATAAGGAGAAGCGGTACCTACGTTCCCTACGCGTGTAAGGTTGGTGAACCATTTTTCCTGTGGGATGTGTACACCCAGCTTTGCAATTTCCTCATCTATCCTGAAACGGAAATATTCAGAAGAAAGGTGCGGGAGGAAATACGTGATCTCATCTATATTGATGTTGTATTTCTCCACCATCGCTTTCCACATATGCGCACCGGAAGGTACAATGTTCTTGCCGAGCAGGCGGGTATCCTGTTTGAAGGAGAAAACGCTGTTGGCAGCCCATTCTTCAGGGGTCATATCTGTCCATCCTTTCGTAGTACCGTCACCGTTCTTGATGGCGCCGGCATACATGCAGGTATCCAGTTCGTTGGCATATGATGCGATCTCTACCCAATCTACGCGGAGCGAGAGGCCTTCTTCATTTGGTTTATCCTGGAAGAGGGCAGCGCTGGCGCCGTCGGAGAGCATCCATCTTAAAAAGTCTTTTTCGAAAGCGATGATAGGGTTCTCTGCGAGGCTCTTCAGGTTTTCTGTTTCCGGCTCAAACTTTTGAGACAGCATCCAGCTGGAGAACTTTTCAGAACCGGTACTTACCGCATTAGTGGTATTCCCGCATTTGATAGACATGAAAGCATACTTAAAAGCCTGCATCCCTGCAGCACAGGCACCAGTAGCAGCAATCAGCTCTACGGGCGGGCATTTCAGGATACCATGCACCATAGCAGCATGGTTAGGCAGCAACTGATCCGGAGAAGTGGTACCGCAAGCCAGCAATTGCAGTTTGTTGATAGGGAACTTTTCATCAAACAGGTTCCGTACCGCCTCAGCAGTCATCTCTGCATTGGAATGTGTAGTTTTTCCTTCTTTATCCAATGCATAGTAACGGGTTTTGATCTTGTTGTTTCCCAAGATCATCGTCCTGGCCCGGGACGGCTTTCCGTCCACCATTCCGAGGATACTTTCCATCTCATCATTCCCTACTGGCTCGTTCGGCAAAAATTTGGAGAGCCTCGTAATATATACTTCTTTCATGACTGGATTTAAAAAAGTTTAAGCGGGCGTAAAGATAAAATTTTGAATGGATAATCGAATCACACACATTTCCCATGGCAGGAAATTAATATACGCTCTCGTCTATAGAGATCATCCTTCCCGGAGATCTATTCCTTTGTAATAAGTAACATCCTTTGCCAGTTGTTCCTTCTGCAGCGTGAGCTTTAACCAGGAAGCAACAGTGGTGAAAGGAGACAGTACAGGAATGGCTACCAACAGAATAGCCCTGTACATGGAAACGCGCCCCTGCCTTCCCGCATCACCAGGACCGCCTTTTTCACTAATATAATTGGCCCAGAAACGGAAAGGTTTCACCCCTCTGAATTCCAGGACTACCAGGCTTGGTTTTAACTCAACGCTTTCCAGCGCCAGTAATTGTGTATGTAACTGGTCATAATTATGCTGCTCCAGCGCCTGCAGGATAGGCTCTGCAAACCTGCCGGATTCAGCGATCTCTTTTTCCTGCACGCCTGCGGGCGGGAAAATAAAGAATGCCTCTTTTTTCCCTTTGGTGGCCCAGCGGAGGATAGTGATCAGGGATACCAGGTTGGGATTTTTGTCTACCAACACGATATTCCCTACCAGTTTTGCACCTGCCTTTTGCAGGTAACGCTTCATTTTCTCCTGTGCATTGATCCACATGTTCCGGCAACCGAGTAAGGTAACTACCGGTTTACCCTTCAGCAAGCGGATACCTTCTTCACTTTGCAAAAATGCTGCCACTGGTTGAGACGGGGAAAGGAACCATGGCTGATAGGCCATGATCACCAGGTCAAAATGCGTATTTGGGTCCACTTTCAGTGGCATGATATGACGCGGTTTTGCCAATACCGTTTCCGGCATGGCATCAAAAAACGCCTGTTTAGACCATGGGAAAGGGAAAGGCTGAATGGGCACCAGTTCCTCGAACACTATATCTGCCTTGCCCTGCAATGGCGCTGTCACATGATCAATAATTCTCCGTAGCTGACCGGTTTGGGTGAAATACACCACTAATATCTTAGGTTTCTGCGTCATAAGTTGGTTCGGATGGTCTTATAAAAAGCCTGCAAACATACAAAAGATTTTCAATTTGATTTACTGCTTCTTTACTGACCCGGAGCCAATCTTATTGAGCTCTACGGTTGGATCTCCTTTATATTTCACATCGCCGGAACCTACTATATTGGCTTTCAATGAACGGCTGGCATGGAGGTCCACATTCCCGCTGCCGGCAATGTCCAGATCCGCTGTTTCCGTCATCAGATCTTCCAGGTGTGCGTTTCCGCTACCTGCCAGGTTCACTTTCAGGTCCCGGGTTTCTCCTTTTACCTTAAAGTTACCGGACCCTGCCAGATCGAGATTCACTACAGGGGCGCTAAAGCTGGCGTTGAGGTTTCCGCTGCCGGAAAGGCTCAGGTGTACCGGAACAGCGCTTTCAAAATGGCTTTGAATATCCAGGTCTCCGGAGCCGGAAAGCTCTGCGGATACCAGTTTAGCTGTTGTGAGGTAGATCTTCACCTGTTTGCGGGTATTGATGTGTACATTCCTTTTGAAACGCACTTCCAGCCGGCCACCGTCCTCTACCAGTTCTATGAAGGGGAGGATATTATCTTCCGCTTCAATAGTGGCATGAGAAGTATTGCCTTTGGTAATATATACATTCATGGAGCCGGATGCCTCCACAGCAGTAAATTCACTGAGGTCACGTTCTTCTTTACTAACGTTACCGCTGCCACGCACTTCGTCGCAGGAGACAAAAGCGGGAGTTAAAAGGAGCATTAATGCAAAATATTTCAAATTCGTAAGCATAACCTGGGTTTAATATTGGACTAGTTGCCCGGAAAATTACAAAGAATTCCGCGTTCCGCATGCATTTCACATCATATCCCCCAATTCAGAAAACCAAAATCCGAAATTCCACTATCTTTGCGCGACCATGACAGAAAAGATCTTGATCCTCGATTTCGGTTCCCAGTACACTCAATTGATTGCAAGAAGCATACGGGAGCTGAATGTTTATTGTGAAATTCAACCATGTACGAAGTCCATTACCTGGGACGACAGTATTAAAGGTATCATTCTCTCCGGTTCACCATTTTCTGTGAACGACCCTCAGGCGCCTGTAGTGGACATTGCCGCCATGGGCGAAAAAGTACCGGTTTTAGGGGTTTGCTACGGCGCCCAGCTGATGGCGAAAGTATTTGGCGGAGATGTGGCCAAAAGCAGCACACGTGAATATGGACGTGCCTTTATGGAGCACAATGACAAAGAAGAGCCCTTATTATATGACATTTCTCCCAAGAGCCAGGTTTGGATGAGCCATGCGGACACTATTAAACGTCTCCCCGAAGCTTTCATTCCTATCGCTCATACTGAAAATATACCGGTAGCAGCTTTCAAAAGCTTTACCCTGGCCAAATTCCCGCTTTTTGGACTACAATTCCATCCGGAAGTAACTCACTCCCTGGAAGGCAAACAGATCTACCGCAACTTCCTGGTACACATCTGTGGTATCAGGCAAGACTGGACACCAGCAGCTTTTGTACAGGAAACAGTAGCTAAGATCAAAGAACAAGTTGGTGATCAGAAGGTAGTGATGGCTCTCAGTGGCGGAGTGGATTCCACCGTAGCGGCTGAACTGATCCATAAAGCTATTGGCAGCAACCTCTATTGCGTGTTTGTTGATAACGGACTTTTACGGAAAGACGAATACGAAACGGTACTGGATTCCTATAAACATATGGGACTCAATGTAAAAGGGGTAAATGCCAAAGAACTCTTCTATGGTAAGCTGAATGGAGTGAAAGATCCGGAAACAAAACGCAAGATCATTGGCGGCCTTTTTATAGAAGTGTTCCAACAGGAATCCACTGAGTTAAAAGATATTGCCTTCCTCGGTCAGGGTACTATTTACCCCGATGTGATCGAATCCGTTTCTGTGAATGGTCCTTCTGCTACTATTAAATCACACCATAACGTAGGCGGTTTGCCGGAGAAAATGAAAATGGGTCTCGTAGAGCCCCTGCGTTTCCTTTTCAAAGATGAAGTGCGCCGTGTAGGTAAAGAGATAGGTATCAGCGATATTTTCCTCGCTCGTCATCCTTTCCCCGGTCCTGGTTTGGCTATCCGCATCCTGGGTGAGATCACTCCTGAAAAAGTGCACATGCTCCAGGAAGCAGACGCTATCTACATTGAAAACCTGAAAGAATCCGGCCTGTACAACCAGGTATGGCAGGCAGGTACCATCCTGTTACCTGTGCAAAGTGTTGGTGTGATGGGAGATGAAAGAACTTACGAGTTCTGTGTGGCCCTCCGCGCGGTAACTTCCACAGATGGTATGACGGCAGACTGGGCGCACCTTCCTTACGAGTTCCTCGCCAAAGTTTCCAACGACATTATTAATAAGGTAAAAGGCATTAACCGGGTGGTGTACGACATCAGTTCCAAACCTCCGGCTACGATAGAATGGGAATAATTAAGGAACGATTTTTGCAATTTTGGCACCATATGAACCGATCGAGTACCATCACCAGTCTTGTAATAGCAGTATCATGCATGATGCTGATGCAAGCCTGTAGCATCTTCCGAAGCACTCCGGTTAAAACTGACGGTCCGCCGCCAGTATTGACCAGGCCGAAACCGGAAGAAAAGAAACCAGAAGAAAAACAGCCTGAAGTAAAAGGAGCGCCATTTAATGTACCCGCTTTTGCGAAAGAAGTGAAACGCAGCAGTTATAATGTGGCCATTTTTGCCCCTATGTACCTAGATTCTGTTTTTGCTGCCAGCCTGGATATTCCCGGCCGTACCATGCCACGGTATGTATTACCCGGCCTCGAATTCTACGAAGGCGCACAACTGGCGCTGGATACCCTGGAAAGACAAGGCGTACAGCTGAATGTACAGGTTTATGATAACAAAGCCCGCCAGGCAGATGTAGCCGCCCTGATCCGTAACAAACAACTGGATGCCATAGACCTGATCATTGGCGCAGTAAGCACACCGGAACTGAAACTGCTGAGCGACTTTGCCAAACAAAAAGAGATCAACTTTGTGTCCGCTACCTACCCGAATGATGGCGGCATTACAGATAATCCTTTCATGCTCATCAGCAACAGCACCCTGAGATCTCATGTGGAAGCGATGCATGATTACGCACAGAAAGGTTTTGCCAACAAGAACATCCTCATCATCAGAAGAGGTACTGCTTTTGAAGCCGGCATTGCCAACCATGTGAAGAATGCTTACGAGAAGATGAACTACGACAAGAAATCACGGGTACGGGAAGTGATCTGGAATGAAACCACTACAGACCTGCAACTCACACAATACCTGCTGGCAGACCGTCCGAATATCCTGATAGTAACAGCATTGGATGAATTAGGCGCAAAGACCATCCTCCGGAAACTGGCTGCACAAAAAGCCACTTACCCGATGCATATTTTCGGGATGCCTACCTGGGATGTGATGAAGTTCAAGGAGCCTGAATTTGCCGGCTTAACGCTGTATTATTCTTCTCCTTATTACAACGACAAAACGGATATCTATAGCAAGTATGTAATAGATCATTTCAAGAACGTTTACAAATCACGCCCGTCTGACATGGCTTTCAAAGGTTTTGAGCAGACGTACTACTTTGTAAAACTGCTTACGCAGGATGGCCTTTATTTTAACAAGGACCTGAACAAACCCGGCAACAGGATGTTCACTACTTACAATTTCCAACCGGTGTATTCAAAGGATGGAGATCAAGTACCGGCTTACTTCGAGAATAAAAATATTTACATTATCCAAAAGGGAGACAGTGTTGATTTCAAAATGAATTCAGCCTTGTAAAGATGTATTGCTGTTATTGTAAAAGGGATGACCACATTGGTCGTCCCTTTTGTTTTTATGCTATATTTATCTAAGCATGCTCACATTCACAGATAAAGGTATCTACTGCCCGGCAGGGGATTTTTATATAGATCCCTGGAAACCCGTAGCCCGGGCTGTGATCACACATGCGCACTCAGATCATGCGCGGTTGGGTAATCAGCATTACCTCTGCACCAAAGACAGTGTTCCCTTTCTGCAATTACGCCTGGGTAAAGAGATCAGTGTGCAGGGACTGGCTTATGGCGAAACCATCTATATCAATGGTGTTACGGTCTCTTTCCATCCGGCAGGTCATATGATCGGTTCGGCACAGGTGAAGGTTACTTATGAAGGGCAGACCTGGGTGGCCAGCGGAGATTATAAAGTAGAGAATGATGGTATCTCGGGTGAATTTGAGCCGCAGAAATGCCATGTGTTCATTACGGAATCCACCTTTGGTTTACCTATTTATCACTGGAAACCGCAGCAGGCTATTTTCAGTGATATACGCACATGGATGAACGAAAATGAGCAGGCCGGGAAGAATAGTGTGCTGGTGGCTTACAGCCTGGGCAAAGCGCAAAGACTGCTTTACAATTTGCAGCATTCCGTTTCGCGTTTTTTAGTGCATGGTGCTATTTTTAATGCGCATGAAGTATGCCTGCAAAATGGGTGGCCGCTTCCTCCCGTAGAATTGATCACACCGGAAACCCCGAAAGAAAGTTACAAAGGCAGCCTGATCATTGCCCCTCCTTCTTCAGCTGATTCTACCTGGATGAAACGTTTCAATCCTTATTCACTGGGCGTTTGCAGCGGCTGGATGCAGGTACGCGGAAATGCGCGGAGGAGTAATGTGGATGCGGGTTTCCCCATATCAGACCATGCAGACTGGCGGGGATTATTACAAACGATCAAACAAACGGGTGCGGAAAAAATATTTGTAACGCATGGTTTCACCAGTGTATTGGCACGTTACCTGCAAGAGAATGGTTTATCGGCCGAAGAAGTGAAAACGGCCTATGGTAGTGAAGAAGAAGAAATTACATCCTGATGCAGCATTTCTCACAACTCATATCCACACTGGCGCAAAGCACGAAGACCAACGAAAAGCTGGAGGCGCTGAGCCGTTATTTTACCACGGCAGATGAAAAGGATAAACCCTGGGTGCTGGCACTCTTTAGCGGCAGAAGACCCAAGCGGGTATTGAATTCTGCGCAGATGCGGCAATGGAGTATGGAACTCACCGGTTTGCCGGAATGGTTGTTTAATGAATGTTATCATACGGTAGGTGATCTGGCAGAAACGATCGCACTTTTATTACCGCCACCGGAAACAAAAGCTGGTTCTCACCCACTGCATTACTGGCTGGATGGATTACTTCGATTAGATAAAGCCAGCGAAGAAGAAAAGTCTGCCTTTGTGCGCAATGCCTGGGACCAGATGGAATACCGTGAAAGATTTGTATTCAATAAACTGATCACCGGCGGATTCAGGATAGGTGTTTCTCAAAGCACTATTGTGAATGCGCTGGCGAAAGCATATAACATTGTCCCCGCCACGGTTTCCCATCTCATCAGTGGAAACTGGGACCCGCAGCAGATCACCATGACTGCATTATTGAATGAAGAAAGCAGTACTATAGATGATTCCAAACCTTATCCTTTTTTCCTCGCCTATGCATTGGAAGGAGGGCCGCAAACATTAGGCGATCCCGAGGAATGGCAGGCGGAATGGAAATGGGATGGCATCAGGGGGCAGGTGATCAGAAGGAACGGACAGCTCTTTATCTGGAGCCGTGGGGAAGAACTCATCACAGAGAAATTTCCGGAGATCACTGCATTGTTGCCTCACCTGCCGGATGGCGTGGCCATTGACGGGGAAATATTAGCTTATGATCTGGCAGCAGGCCGCCCCTTGCCTTTCCAGGCATTACAAACCCGTATCGGCAGAAAGAACCTGACTAAAAAACAATTACAGGAAGCACCGGTGATCTTTCACAGTTACGATCTGCTGGAATATGATAAACAGGACCTGCGTTTGTTACCGCTGCAGGATCGCAGGACATTGCTGGAAAAACTGGTGAATAAAGCAGATCAGCCAGCGCTGAAACTCTCTCCTGCCATCCCTTTTACGAAATGGGAGGAATTAACTGCTTTGCGGGAAGAATCCAGGAATAACGGCAGTGAAGGATTAATGCTGAAAAAACTGAACTCCGTTTACCAAACAGGGCGCAGGCGTGGTGACTGGTGGAAATGGAAGATAGATCCTTATACAGTGGATGCAGTGATGATCTATGCGCAAAAAGGCCATGGCCGGCGTTCTAACCTGTATACAGATTATACTTTTGCCGTGAAGAACGGTGATCAGCTGGTACCTTTTGCCAAAGCCTATTCCGGATTAACAGATAAAGAGATTGCCGAAGTAGACAATTGGGTGAAGCGTAATTCACTGGAAAAATTCGGGCCGGTGCGTACGGTGAAACCGGAGCTTGTATTTGAAATAGCCTTTGAAGGGATAGGATTATCCAGCCGCCATAAATCAGGAATTGCCATTCGTTTCCCCAGGATACACAGGTGGCGGAAAGATAAGCCTGTAGCTGAAATCAACACTTTAGACGATCTCAAAAAACTCCTGTAGACCATACCCCTTTAGTCTACAGATTATGTGTTGATATAACCCCCTAAATTTGTACTTATATCCTTACTGCCTCTGGTAACTAAGGGAACCAACATTAAAAGATTTTTACCCGCAGGGAACACCAACCACTGCTAACTATTTCACGAATGGATGCGTTGAATGCATTATTACTTGTAGGCTTAGGATTCTTCATTGGTACCTTTGGGACACTCATAGGCGCCGGTGGCGGATTTATCCTGATGCCACTTCTACTGTTAATGTACCCCGATATGTCTCCGGATGTATTGACGAGTATTTCCCTGGCCGTAGTATTCCTGAATGCTTCTTCCGGTTCCATTGCCTATGCCCGTAAAAAACGCATCGATTACCGCTCTGCGCTCATCTTTGCATTGGCTACTTTACCCGGAGCCATTATCGGCGCCTTTACCACTACTTTATTATCCCGTCACATTTTCAATATTATTTTAGGCGCCCTGTTAATAGTGGTAGCCATATTCCTGATGCTGAAACCGCAGCAGGGCGGATATGCTATGAGAGGCTTGAAAGGCCGTTGTGTAGATCGCTGTGTAACAGAAAGGAATGGCGATGAACACCGCTTCTCTTTTAATATCTGGACAGGCATCTGGATCAGTTTCGTTGTTGGTTTTATCAGCAGCTTATTAGGTATTGGCGGCGGCATTATTCATGTGCCTGCATTGATCAGTCTTTTAAATTTCCCCATACATGTAGCTACGGCTACTTCTCACCTGATATTAGCTATCATGGCTTTGGCCGGCACTATCGTTCACATGATCCAGGGTAGTTTCTGGGAAGGCTGGCAAACAGCTTTAGCCATTGGCAGTGGTGTGGTGATAGGTGCGCAACTGGGCGCAGGGCTTTCTTCCAAAGTAAAACCGAAAGGTATTATCCTTGCGCTGGCAGGGGCTTTGCTGATAGTAGGCGTACGGTTGATCCTCACTTAAAAATTCCCGCTGTGCTTTTCGGATTAAATTTTCCTAATTTCGAAAGGCATGAAAAATACACCCGGCTGGCAAGCGATAGAACAGTGGCTGGCGGCAAAAGAATTAAAGCCGTTCACCTTCCAGGAAGAAGCTTGGGAACATTACCTGCAGGGCCATTCCGGCCTCGTAAATGCCCCTACGGGCTTCGGCAAGACGTTTTCTCTGTTCCTGGGAGTAGTGATCAGGTGGATGAATGAAGAGCCGGCATATCGCAGCAAAACACACAATGGTTTACAACTACTTTGGGTAACCCCTTTACGCGCACTCGCCAAAGATATCGGCCGCGCCATGGAAGAAGCTTTGCATGAATTGCATATTCCCTGGAAAGTAGGCATCCGCAGTGGTGATACCACTACTGCTGTTCGGGAACAACAGAAAAAACAGATGCCGGAGATCCTCATCATCACACCGGAATCCATTCATATCTTATTATCACAGAAAGAATACGCATCTCGTTTTGCCGGTTTGCATACAGTAGTAGTAGATGAGTGGCATGAACTGATTGGCAGCAAAAGAGGTGTGATGGTGGAACTGGGATTGAGCCGTCTCCGCGGGTTGAATAAGGGATTGCAGACCTGGGGGATCTCTGCTACTATCGGTAACCTGGAAGAAGCGTTGGATGTATTGATGGGGTTTGGTGGTCAACAAAAAGCCATCGTGCGGGCAGATGTGCACAAAGCTATTGACGTGCAATGCATCCTCCCGGATGAAATTGAGAAATACCCCTGGGCAGGGCATCTTGGCATCAGACTATTGCCAAAGGCTTTATCGGTGATACTGGAAAGTAATACTACCCTGCTCTTTACCAATACCCGTTCCCAATCTGAAATATGGTACCAGCAGATATTGAAGGCCTGTCCGGAGTTAGCAGGAGCCATTGCTTTGCATCATGGTTCCATTGATGCGGAATTGCGGATCTGGGTGGAAGAGGCTTTGCATACAGGTACTTTAAAATTGGTGGTTTGCACTTCCAGTCTTGACCTGGGTGTGGATTTCCGCCCTGTGGATACGGTGATACAAGTGGGCAGTCCCAAAGGTGTTGCGCGTTTTCTACAACGTGCAGGCAGAAGTGGTCACAGGCCGGATGCTGTGAGTAAGATCTGGTTCCTGCCCACCCATTCCCTGGAATTAGTGGAAGCCGCGGCCTTGAAAGATGCCATGGCAGCAAATATGATAGAAAGCCGCATGCCGGTGATCTTAGCATATGATGTACTGCTGCAATACCTGATGACCCTCGGCGTATCTGATGGATTTAATGCAGATGAAATATGGAACGAAGTAAAAGGCACTTTCTGTTTCCGTGATCTCATGCCCGATGAATGGCAATGGATCCTTTCTTTTCTCACCACAGGCGGAGAAGCACTTTACAGTTACGATGAATTTCACAAACTGCATAAAGTAGGCGATCACTATCATTGCGTGAGCCGCCAGCAGGCCATGCGGCATCGTTTGCACATCGGCACCATTGTAAGTGATGCCATGCTCAAAGTGCGTTTCATGACAGGCGGGTACGTTGGCGTGATAGAAGAATACTTCATTTCCCGCTTAACTGCCGGCGATAGTTTCAGCCTCGGCGGGCAGAACCTGGAATTTGTGATGATCAAAGACATGACGGTACTGGTACGCAAATCGAAATCGAAGAAAAGTATCGTACCCAGCTGGAATGGCGGGCGTATGCCCCTCTCCGCCAACCTGGGTAAAATGCTCAGGCGCAAATTTCATGAAGCCATGGCCGGTACCGCGCAGGAAGAAGAGATCCTCATCCTCCAGCCTTTATTCGATCTGCAACAATTGCTGTCGCACATCCCCAAAGAAGATGAGCTGCTCATGGAACAGATCGAAACGCAGGACGGCTACCACCTTTTTGTATACCCTTTTGAAGGACGGCTGGTGCATGAGGTAATGGCTGCACTCCTGGCCTGGCGGATCAGCCAGCGGCATCCTATTACTTTTTCCATCGCCATGAATGATTATGGTTTTGAACTCTTATCAGACCAGCCCATTCCTGTAGATGATACCAATGCGCAGGAATATTTCTCACTGGAAAATCTGAACATTGATCTGCAAAGCAGTGTAAACTCCACAGAAATGGCGCGGCGCAAATTCAGGGACATCGCCGTGATAGCAGGCCTCGTATTCCAGGGATTTCCCGGAAAGGCGAAAGCCAACCGGCATCTGCAATCTTCTGCCTCTTTGCTGTTCAATGTCTTCAATGATTACGATTCCCAGAACATCCTGCTGCGGCAGGCTTTCAATGAAGCCTTCTTCTACCAGATGGAAGAAGCACGGCTCCGGGAATCCATGGACAGGATCTATCATAACAAGATCGTGATCACTTTCCCGCAGCGACTTACACCATTCTGCTTCCCTATTAAAGTGGATAGCCTACGGGAACAATTAACCAGTGAAAAACTGGAAGACCGCATCAAAAAAATGACTTTATTTACGTACGAATGAGCTTAGAGGATACCACATTTCAGTTTAAGGGCCAGCATTGGCGGCTCTCGGCCGGCAGGGCTATTTATTGGGAGGAAGAGAACGCATTGATCGTGGCGGACCTGCATGTAGGGAAGTCTGCCCACTTCCGGAAAGCAGGGATTGCCGTTCCTGCGAATATCGTGCAGGAGGACCTTTACCGCCTGCAACAACTCATTACCAAATATCATCCGAAACAGATCCTCATCGTGGGGGATATGTTCCATTCCTCCGCCAATAATGAAGTGCAATACTTTAAGATCTGGCGGCAGCAGTTTCCCCACATCACTTTTGAATTGATAGAGGGAAACCATGATATATTGGAGTCCTCCGTCTACGATGACCTCCAAATTAACCTCCACCAGGTACTCTCCCTCCGTAACTTCTATTTTGTGCATGATGCTGAGGACAAACCCTCAGTGCTGGAAGGCCATTACCTTATCTCGGGGCATATCCATCCGGGGATCAGGATGATCGGAGCCGGCAGGCAGAGTTTACGGTTACCCTGCTTTTATTTCGGGATGGAAGGGGCTGTTTTACCGGCTTTCAGTGGGTTTACGGGATTGTATTCCCTGCATCCGGAGCCGGATTCTGCGGTATTTGTGATCGCGGAAAAGAAGATATTCCGGATATAGATCTTTTTCTGTATTTTAGGATAACAGACCCATTAAGAGACCTTACACTCACACTATCAAAATCAAAAAACCGTCATGAGAAAAGTATTATTCCTCCTATTTCTATTGCCCCTGTTTGCTGTAGCCCAGGACAAGGGGATCAAATTTGAACATGGATTATCCTGGAAAGAAATTCAGGCTAAAGCCAAAGCCGAAAACAAATATATTTTCATCGACTGCTTCACTACCTGGTGCGGGCCCTGTAAATATATGACCGCCAACGTTTTCCCACAGCAGGAAGTGGGTGATTTCTTCAACAGTAAGTTCATCAATGTAAAACTACAGATGGATGTTACTCCCGGAGATAATGAAGAAGTGAAAAAGTGGTATGAAGATGCTAAAGCCATTGGCGAGCAATATAGCGTGAGGGCGTATCCTACCTTCCTCTTCTTTTCACCGGATGGTAAAGTAGCACACCGTATGGTAGGTGGCGGAGAAGCAGAGCCTTTCATTGCCCGTGCCAAAGAATCCCTCGAGCCTGAAAAACAATATTATGCACAGCTGACTAAATATGAGCAAGGCAACCGCGATCAGGCTTTCCTCCGGAAATTTGCGGAGTCTGCTTTAGCTGCTTATGATGCAAAAACAGCACAAGCTGTATCTACAGAATATTTTAATACACAGAAGGACCTTTTCACCAAGGAGAACCTGGAACTGCTGGCTAAGTTCACCCGTACCAGTAAGGACAAAGGGTTCACTATTTTCCTGAACGAAGGTGCAAAAGCCAATAAGATATTAGGCGAAGGCAAATCAGAAGGAATTGTGTCCGGCATTATCAGCAATGAAGAAATATATCCTAAGATCTTTAAGAAAGATGCCGGCGCTCCGGACTGGAATGTTTTGCAATCAGATCTGGCAGCCAAATATCCTGCGCTGGCGGATGAAATGATCGCTAAAAGCAAGGTGATCTATTATTCCAATATGAAAGATGCAGAGAATTCTGTGAACAGCATTGTTGCCTATATGAAGAAATATAGCCACAAAGCCAGCCCGCTGGACCTGAACCAATTTGCATGGGCAATATTTGAGAACTGCAAGGATATGAAATGTGTGGAAGATGCGTTAGCCTGGAGCAAACGTTCTTTCAGTGAGAACCAGGATCCTAATTTCATGGATACTTATGCTAACCTGCTTTATAAGCTGGGCAGGAAAGAAGAAGCTATTTCCTGGCAGGAGAAGGCTGTAGGGCTATCTAAGGATAAAAAGGCGCTGCAGGAAACACTGGATAAAATGAAGAAGGGGGAGAAGACCTGGAATTAAGGGGTTTCTTTTTCTATATAAGATATGAACTTGAGGACGCAAATTGCGTCCTCAAGTTTTTTTAAGGGGGATTGGATGCTTAATGGTGGGGAGTTTAAGGGTTGTTTCTGCCTTCCGATTTACTTTAAAATCTTTAAAGAATAAATGCACCAAATTGGAGGACGCAAATTGCGTCCTCCAATTTCTGGGATGCTGGAAACCTTTAAGCGTGCTAGTTTTTCGGATAATTTCCGTTTTGTCTTTACATGGATTCACCTTTAAAGGCAAATGTTTGAGGACGCAAATTGAGTCCTCAAACATTTTTAATCGCTGAAGACCTTTATGTATATTGATTCGTCGGGGAATTCCACTTCTTCTTTTTATCCAGAATTTGCCATTTTAAGGATATAAACTTGAGGACGCAGTTTGCGTCCTCAAGTTTATTTTAACCGGCTGAAACCTTTATGCAGATGGCTTCTTATGGAAGTTTCACTCTCCTAATTTTTATCCAGAGCCTATCATTTTAAGGGGAATAAACTTGAGGACGCAAATTGCGTCCTCAAGTTTACTTTGACCGGCTGAAACCTTTATGCGGATGGCTTCTTATGGAAATTCTACTATCCTGTTTTTTATCCAGAGCCTAGCATTTTAAGGGGGATAAACTTGAGGACGCAAATTGCGTCCTCAAGTTTACTTTAATCGACTGAAACCTTTATGCAGATGGCTTCTTACGGAAATTTTACCATCCTGTTTTTTATCCAGAGCCTAACATTTTAAGGGGGATAAACTTGAGGACGCAAATTGCGTCCTCAAGTTTACTTTGGCCAGCTGAAACCTTTATGCAGATGGCTTCTTATGGAAGTTTCACTCTCCTAATTTTTATCCAGAGCCCATCATTTTAAGGGGAATAAACTTGAGGACGCAAATTGCGTCCTCAAGTTTACTTTGGCCAGCTGAAACCTTTATGCAGATGGATTCTTATGGAAGTTTCACTCTCCTAATTTTTATCCAGAGCCCATCATTTTAAGGGAAATAAACTTGAGGACGCAAATTGCGTCCTCAAGTTTGTATTAATCGCTGAATACCTTTATCTGTACTATGTTTTATTCTAATTTTCCGTTTCCTCTTTCCTGTTAAAACCTATTAAAGTCCTTGGTTCCTTTGGAGGACTGAGCAGCTCCTTCAGGTATTCAAATATCTTCTTAATCTCGCCGTCGTGGCGAGATGTTTTTGTTTCCAATTGCTCCAGTTTCAACAGGATATCTTTATGGGTGAGCATCATTTCCCGCATGCGGGTAAAGATCCGGATAATACGGATGTTCATAGAAATGGCTCTTTCACTGCTCAGTACGCAGGACAACATAGTAACTCCCTGTTCAGTAAAGCAAAATGGAGTATAGCGCAAGCCTCCATGGCGATCATTATTGGCCGACGCCATTTGCTTCTTCCAATTTTCGAGTTCCCTTTTACTCATTTGGAACATAAAATCTTTAGGGAATCTGGTTGTATTCCTTCTGACAGCCTCTTTCAGCCGTTTGGTCTCTACACCATATAACTCCGCCAGATCGTGGTCTAACATTACCTTTTGCTTTCTAATGTAATAGATCTTATCCATTACAACTTCATCCGGTACTACAATGGTGTTTTCATTCTGTTTGGTAGTCATAAAACAATGGTTTTAAAATTTGACATTATACATCGGTTCATCCTTTCGATGGACCATGAGATTGCATATACACTTTTGAGGACGCAAATTGCGACCTCCAATTTTGATCATGTTCTCTGGATGTAGAATGTTTATTTGGGGTAGGTGGGAAAGAAAAATCAGTGATGCAATATACAACGAAAAGTGTCAGGAGAAAACTCCCGACACTTTGATGGTTAACTTGGGGGGCAAACAATGTTTTCCTATGTTCCCTTGCATATGACATTGGAATCAACCTATGTCAAATTTTTGTTCCTATAAATCCTATATCTGTGTTCCTAGTTTTTCATTTGTTTTTTGAGCATGCTCACCTGGTCCTGCAGCTGGCTGACCATGCCGGCAAGATGGTTTACACTGAGGCGGTGTTGCTGACCCATTTTCTGGATCACGGCATCTGCCTGCCAGATCTCGAGTACTTCTTCCATACTAACGGGGTACGGATCATACTGCGGGTTATCTGAAACGAGGGTTACTTTGCTCTTGGAGCGGTTGCTCTTCACCACACGTTTGTACACAATGCCTTCGCGGTTGGTGACTACGATATACGCTTCGTTGTTGCGGATATCTTCCCAGCCATCCACCTTATGGCAGACCACTACGGAACCGGATGGTGTTGGTAACATAGAGTCTCCGGCGATCTCAAAAGCCCTGTAACTTCCGGCACCTAACATGGGTAAGGTGAAGGTGTTCAGCTCTTCTATGAATTCGTCGTCATTAAAACCGGCCAGGTAACCGGCGGCAGCTTTAACGGGAACAAAGACAACGTTCTGCCGGTCTTTACTCCCCATCTTCTGCTGACGGCGTCTTTCCAGGAAGCTTTCCTTCGAGGAACTCAGATCGCGGCGTAACAGATCATCGATGGATACACGAAACATGTCAGAAACCTGTTCCAGTACTTCGGTACGTGGTTCTGCCCGTTCTTCTTCATACGCGCCCAGCAGGGAACGTTTAATGGAGAGACGATCGGCAAACTCCTGCTGCGTCCAGCCCTTTTGCTTGCGCAGATATTTAAGATTACGACAAACAGTAGACATCCCTAAATAATTTAGTATGATAATGCTAACAAAATTAGCAAATATTTTTTATAATTACCAAATTAATCTTGGGTGCATCACTTATTTTTGTTGCAGACAAACTCAATTATTATGCAAGATACTTTGTTAGGTATTCACTCTGTGGTTAGATGGCTGATCCTGTTATTCGGCGTCTGGGCTGTTATTCGTGCAGTAATGGGCGTTAGTGGCAAATCTGCCTACACCGCAGCCGATACTAAGGCAGGCCTTTTCTTTATGATCTTTTTAGATATTCAATTCCTGCTGGGGATTATCCTGTTCATCGCCAGCCCGCTGATCAAAGCTGGTTTAGGAGATATGGGTGCTACCATGAAAAATGCCGGTCTCCGTTTCTTTACGGTGGAACACACCCTGATGGCATTAATAGCTTTAGCCCTTGTACATATCGGCCGCAGCAAGATCAAGAAATCTGCTTCCGATGCCAAAAAGCACAAAACAGCACTGATCTTTTTCGGCATTGCCCTGATCCTGATCCTGGCCCTGATACCATGGCCCGGCCGTGAGGCTATCGGCAGAGCATTGGTTCCTTCTTTCTGATAATTCTTTATAATAATAAAAGCCGGGCACCTGATAAGTGCCCGGCTTTTTTAATACTACAGGATGCTTGCCATCAATCCTGCTTATCCATGTGTTACATAATAAAGACGGTAAGAATAGATATATGGTAATGCCGCCAAAGCCCCGGCGGCAAAAATAAACATGAACACTCCGCTCACTACCGGCAGGAACATCCCCGCAATGATGATCACAATCCCCGCATACAACCACAACTTCCCGGCAAAGGCATGCACCTTCAGCCAGATCTCATCACTCTTCATCGTCCAGGGCGTTCGTACCCCCACAAAATTATTGGGCTTCAGGTTCCGCAGGTAAAGGCCGATCAGGGAGATCAAAAGCCCTACACCTATAAATACCCACTTCTCCAGGAAAATTTCCCTGCCCACACTCACCAGGTATATAATAACCGTGGTAAACACTGCCAGGTAAACATGGATCCTGAAACGGGTACGGTAATAAGCCTTTATATGATTAGCAGTTTCTGTGGCCGGCTCTTCTTCCTCATCGGGTTTGGGAATGTAGCGGAAGAGTGCATATAACAATGCATTCGTGAAAAAGAGGAAGATCATCAGCAGCAGGAATTCCTGCTTATCCCCTCGCCTGTCCGGCACGCCGTTTAAATGAAAATTGGTGGGGATGATCTCGGGGAGGCTGTTCCAGATAACACCCAGGTAAACCATGGGCGCAAATAAGAGTATTAATAACAGCAGTTCTTTAACGTAATCCGGATGTTTCATATGAAAAAGGATTAGTTGTACATATATATCTACATTATTCGGGCCAATTAAGTTTAAAAAGGTTTATTTTCTACTAACTACATTAGTAATGCTAAATTATTTAGTATTTTTGAGTCAAATCAGTGTGTATGCTACTAGATGGACAGAGAACCATAGCTCATATAGACATGGACTGCTTCTTCGTGTCTGTGGAATGCCTGAAAGATGGCAGTTTGAAAGGGAAACCCGTATTGGTTGGCGGGCGTGGGGACAGAGCTGTGGTAGCTGCCTGTAGCTATGAAGCCCGTACTTTTGGCATCCATTCCGCCATGCCTATGAAAATGGCGCTGCGCCTTTGTCCACACGCTATTATAAGGGGTGGGGACATGGAAGAATACAGCAATTTCTCTCACCAGGTCACCGATATTATTGCAGGTAATGCCCCGCTTTATGAGAAATCTTCTATTGATGAATTCTACCTGGATATCAGCGGTATGGATAAATATTTTGGTACGTTGAAATGGGCGAGTGAATTACGGCAGAAGATCATGCGGCAGACCAAATTACCCATTTCGCTGGGGCTGGCTTCCAACAAAATGGTCTCTAAAGTAGCTACCAATGAAGCCAAACCCAGTGGTCAGCTTTCTATTCCATTCGGGCAGGAGAAAATATTCCTGGCGCCGATGTCTATTGATAAAATCCCCATGGTGGGGAAAGAAACCGCGGCACAATTGAGGCGCCGGGGAGTGGAAACGGTGAAAACACTGAGTGAGATCCCCATCGGTTTACTGGAAGCCTGGCTGGGCAAAAATGGTATCTCTCTCTGGAATAAAGCGAATGGAATTGATGAAACCCCTGTGATCCCGTTTCATGAGCAGAAATCCATCTCCACGGAAAGTACTTTCTCTACAGATACCATCGACCTGGGTTTTATTCACAGTGAACTGGTGCGCATGACAGAAAAGATTGCGTTTGAACTCAGGCAGCAGAACAGGTTAACCGGTTGCGTGACGGTGAAGATCCGGTATTCTGATTTTGAAACAGTCACGAAACAGATGAGTATTTCTTATACGGCCAGTGATCATGTGCTGCTGGAAAAAGTAAAAGAGCTTTTCTCCAAACTGTATGACCGGCGTTTGCTGATCCGCCTGATAGGCGTACGTTTTTCCAATATGGTATCCGGCAATTATCAGATCAGCCTCTTTGAGGACACGCATGAAATGATCTCTTTATACCAGGCCATAGATAGTATTAAAAGTCAGTACGGCTGGCAGCTGGTGATGCGTGGCAGCAGCAGTGGCGGCAGGTTTGAAGAACAATTACAGCCTTATCAGAAGAAAGAAACTTTCACCATGAAACGCCGTTACCCCAAATAGCCCAGCTTATGTACCTGAATTGTAAGACCTGGTTCAGCCTTCGCTATGGCACGATCAGAACAGATGAATTAGCGGCGTTGGCGCAACAGTGCGGGATCACTTCCCTTGCACTCACTAATATCAATGCAACTACGGATGCGTGGATGTTCGTACAGGAATGTATACAGCGGGATATTAAACCCATCCTCGGACTGGAATGCAGGAATGGCGCTGCTTTCCGCTATGTGCTGCTGGCCCGCAATATGGAAGGCTGGCTCGAAATCAACCGCTTTCTTTCTCATCATTTACAAACAGAAGAACCCTTTCCTGAAACGGCTCCTTTTCTGCCACATACATTTGTGATCTATGCATGGGGAAGCCGTCCGCTGGATAACCTGGCGGAACATGAGTTGATGGGCGTACGCCCGAGGGAAGTGAATAAACTTTTCCGGTTTGACACCAAAAAATGGGCGCATAAACTGGTGGTATTGCAACCCCTGAGTTTCCAGAACCCGGCTGCACAACAGTTGCACAGAGTATTGCGGGCAGTGGATAATAATTTACTGATCAGTCAGTTGCCGCCGGAAGAAGTAGCGGGTGTAGATGAATGTTTTATTCCGCCACATCAGTTACTGGAGCATTTTAAAGAACTTCCACATCTTGTAAAGAATACGTTGGAGATCATGGACGCCTGTGAAATTCATTCTCAATTCGGCAAACATTTAAATAAACAACGCTTTACAGAGAGCCGGGAAGGAGACCGGGAACTGTTGCGGAGTGAAGCGATGAAGGGAATGATCTATCGTTATGGCCCCAATAATAAAGAAGCGAAAGAACGGGTAGAAAAAGAATTGCAGATCATTGAGCAGCAGGATTTCAATGCTTATTTCCTCATCACCTGGGATATTGTGCGCTTTGCGCGAAACAAGGGTTTTTTCCATGTGGGACGCGGCAGCGGGGCTAATTCCGTTATTGCCTATTGCATGGAGATCACGAATGTGGACCCCATCGCACTGGACCTTTACTTTGAACGTTTCCTCAATCCGCATCGTACTTCACCACCAGATTTTGATATTGATTTTTCCTGGCGGGACAGGGACCAGGTGATCAAATATGTTTTTGATAAATACACGACGGAACATGCTGCCTTATTAGGCACGGTTACTACATTCCAAACAAACGCTATTGTACGGGAACTGGGCAAGGTATATGGATTGCCCAAACAGGAAATGGACAAGATCCTGGAAAACCCTTATCAGGTGAAGCTAGGGGAAGATAGTGTCCATCAGCGCATCATTCAATATGGTCGTCAGCTGGACCGCTTCCCCAATCACCTGAGCATTCATGCCGGTGGCATTTTGATCAGTGAAGCGCCCATCCATCAATATTGCGGAACGCATATGCCACCTAAAGGATTCAGTACAGCACAACTGGATATGCATATGGCAGAAGCCATCGGGCTGCATAAGTTTGATATCCTCAGCCAGCGGGGTTTAGGGCATATCCGCGATACCATGGACCTTATCAAAGAAAATAAGGGTGTGGAGATCGATATCAATGATGTGAAATCCTTTATGGTAAATGAGGATGTGAAAAACGCTTTGAGAACGGTGAACACGATCGGCTGTTTTTATATTGAATCTCCTGCTATGCGGCAATTGCTGCTGAAACTGCGATGTGATGATTACATCACATTGGTGGCAGCGAGTTCTATTATCCGGCCGGGTGTGGCGCAGGCTGGTATGATGCGCCAGTATGTATTGAACTTCCATGCGCCGGATAAGGTGAAATACCTCCACCCTATTATGAAATCCTTACTGGGAGAAACATATGGGGTGATGGTGTACCAGGAGGATGTGATCAAAGTAGCGCATCATTTCGCAGATATGGACCTTGCCGATGCAGATATCTTAAGAAGAGCGATGGCGGGTAAGTATCGTGGGCAGAACAATTTTGAGAAGATCAAAAAGTTGTTCTTTGATAACTGTGCCAGGATAGGGCATGCAGAGGATGTGAGCCTGGAGGTTTGGCGGCAGATAGCCAGCTTTGCGAACTTCTCTTTTTCAAAAGCACACTCCGCCAGTTTTGCGGTGGAGAGTTACCAGAGCCTTTACCTGAAAACATTTTTCCCTGCAGAATTTATGGTGGCGGTGATCAATAACTTCGGGGGATTTTATAACCGGGAATTGTACTTCCGCGAATTGCAAAAAACAGGTGTGGAGTTGTTCCCGCCCTGCATCAATAACAGTGATTATTATACCAATATTAAAGGGAACGAAGTATTTGTGGGATTCATTCATGTAGAAAGATTGGAGCAGGCATGGATGGAGCGCGTACTCCTGGAACGTACAACCAACGGGAATTACAAGGGGCTGGAGGATTTTGTGGAAAGAACAGAGCCGGGTGCAGAGCAACTGGAAATACTGATCCGGATCGGGGCATTTAATTTTACCGGTTATACGAAAAAAGAATTGCTCTGGAAGGGCTCTGCTCTAT
Source organism: Chitinophaga sp. SYP-B3965 (assembly GCF_009647655.1). Classification (GTDB taxonomy): domain Bacteria; phylum Bacteroidota; class Bacteroidia; order Chitinophagales; family Chitinophagaceae; genus Chitinophaga. Next base: position 569,032 of record NZ_WJFD01000003.1, read on the forward strand.
TGAAAACCACTCCGCCGGATGAACACAAACCCCGCTTGTTTGCAGAACCTTCGCGTAACTGGGATCTGCCCAACCTCTCCTATCACCGGCATGAAGATGCCTTTGATGAAATTGAACTATTAGGATTTCCATTATGTTCCCCATTTGACATACTAGCACACGACCAGCGGAGATACATGCCTGCCAGGGATTTCGAGGGGAACCTCGGAAGGCATGTGCATACGATTGGTTACCTGGTATGTTTAAAACATGTATACACCAGCAAAAACGAACCCATGTGCTTTGGTACTTTCCTGGATAAGGAAGGCGCTTTCATGGACACGGTTCATTTCCCGGCCAGCCTCCAGAAATACCCTTTTATGAAAAGCGGGTTCTATATCATGGAAGGCAGAGTGATGGAGGAGTTTGGGGTGTATACCTTAGATGTACATGTGATGCGGAAGATCGGGTACTTCGAGGATAAGGCCCCTGATGCCGGCATGCGTTTGATGGCGAAGTAAAGTTTCCTTCTTCATAAACGGCATACGTTTAATAGCGAAGTAAGTTTTTCTCCATCATCTATACATCAAAACAGGCTGTACCCTTTTATAGGATACAGCCTGTTCTTTTTTATTTTTCTTTTTTTATTACTCGAGATTGAATAAACCCTTATTCAACAGACGTAAGGTATGTTCCTTATGCTGCCCGCCAACGAGGATAGAAATATTATGCCTGCTGCCACCATAGGAGATCATGCGTAATGGCACTTCTTCCAGTGATTCAAATAATTTTTTGATGATGGAAGGTGTGGCCGCTACTTCATTTCCTACGATAGAAACGATGGCCTGGTGGTGATCCAGTTCCACAGAACCAAAGGGCTGCAGTTCTTTCAGGATCTGCTCCAGGTGTTTTTTATCATCGATGGTGATGGATACCGCTACTTCGGAAGTAGTGATCATATCGATGGGCGTGCGGTATTTTTCGAATACTTCAAAGATCTTACGGAGGAAACCGTAGGCCAGCAGCATACGGCTGCTCTTGATCTTGATAGCGATGATGCCGTCTTTTGCAGCAATTGCTTTTACGCCATTGCCATCCGGCATTTCTGTGATGATGGTTCCTTTTGCTTCTGGTTGCAGGGTGTTGAGCAATTTAACAGGGATGTTGAAATGCTGTGCAGGCCAGATAGAAGCGGGATGTAAGATCTTTGCGCCGAAATAGGCCAGTTCTGCTGCTTCGTCGAAGGACAACTGATCTATGGGGAAAGTTTTCTTCACAACACGAGGATCATTGTTATGCATACCGTCAATGTCCGTCCAGATCTGAATTTCAGAAGCCTGGATAGCAGCACCGATCAGGGATGCAGAGTAATCACTTCCACCTCTCTTCAGGTTATCAATTTCACCACGTGCATTGCGGCAGATGTATCCTTGCGTGATAAAGAGTGTGTGTCCTTTTTGCTGTTCGATCAAAGCACTGAGGCGCACTTTCATGCGGGGGATCTCAGGTTCTTCAAACTCATCTATGCTCATGAACTCCAGTGCGGGGACCAGTACAGCTTTGATGCCGGCATCTTCCAGGTAAGCGCAGAACAGCTTGGTGGAGAGCAGTTCGCCCTGTGCCAGGATGTCTTTATTTAACGCTTCGTTGAAAGAGATCCGGAGAATGATGTTCAGGAACTCAAAATGTTCGTCTACGATGGCTTTTGCGTTTTCTCGCCCCGCATCAGTTTTCACCAATTCCTCACAGAAAGTACGGTAATGTGCTTCCAGCTTGTCAATCTGCTGTTTAGCCACGTCCTTCTTTCCTTCTACGAGAGATTGACTGATCTCAACGAGGGAATTGGTTGTGCCTGATAAGGCGGATAATACGACGATCTTAGCATCGGGATCCGCTGTTATCAACTTCGCTACGGCATGCATACGCTCTGGTTTTCCAACCGAGGTTCCGCCAAATTTCAAGACTTTCATTTATTGTTACGGTATATATTGCTTAAAAATCAATTTTAAATCTCATCGCTATTTCATAGAGGTCCTTCATCACCGGATCTAAGAGGGGAACCCCTGTGATCCTTCTCTCCGCCTCTATTTCTCTTTCCGGATCTCCCGGGATCAGCACTTTTTCCTGTCCTTCTACCGTTTCTGCACTTCTGAACCTTCCGATCCATTTATCCATGTTCTCCTTAAACTCGTCCGCGGGCCTGAAAGCGTCTACCCGCATGGCTCCGAAGAAATGACCGAGGCCTTTACCAACCGGATCGGGCGGCAAAGGTAAGAAACTAACGAATGGCGGAGCCCATGGACCATAATTTGCGCCCGAAAGTACGGCAGAAAAAATATCTACAATAGACCCGAGGCAATACCCTTTGTGACTTCCATGCTCCCGGTCTCCTCCAAGTGGCAGCAAAGCGCCGCCGCTTTTGAGTTCATTCGGGTTAATGCTGGGCGCACCATTTTTATCCTGGATCCAGCCCAGTGGGGCTTCCTGTTCCTTTCTTTGTAAAATTTCCAGTTTGCCGTTGGCAGCTGTGGTGGTAGCAAAATCTGCTACAAAAGCCGGTTGCTGATTAGCGGGGATGGCTACTGCGATGGGATTTGTTCCCAACATGCGCTCCGTGGCAAAAGTGGGTGCTACAAGGGGGCTGGCATTTGTCATGGCCATTCCTATCATATCCTGCTGCAGAGCCATCATAGCATGATAACCTGCAATACCGAAGTGATTGGAATTGCGGACACTTACCCAGCCGGTTCCTGCAATTTTAGCTTTATCAATAGCCACCTGCATGGCAAAAGGTGCCACAACGAGGCCCAGGCCACTATCCCCATCCACTACAGCGGTACTGGGGGTTTCGTGAACGATCTTAATATCTGGTGTTGCATTGATACGACCGGCTTCCCAGAGACGGATATAACCGGAAAGGCGTGCTACGCCATGAGAGTCAATGCCCCTGAGATCAGCAGAGAGCAAAACCGTACTGGCCAGCTCAGCGTGATCCGTGGAACAGCCCATTTTTATAAAAACGTCCCGGGTAAAAGCGTGGAGATGTTCGTAGGGAAAAACCTGTTCCATTATGCTTGCGCCGTTGGCCCTCCGAAATTCATGGGGATGGATGATACGGGCTCCTGGTCCTGGATGGTACCATGGGTAGCTTCATATTTCTTCACGTTATCCAGCAGGGCCTTCATCAGGCGCTTGGCATGCTGGGGTGTGAGGATGATCCTTGATTTCACTTTTGCTTTGGGCAAACCAGGCATCACATTAATAAAATCTACAACAAACTCAGACGGAGAGTGGGTAATAATGGCCAGATTGGCGTAGGTTCCGTCCGCAATTTCTTCGGTCAGCTCAATATTCAACTGTTGCTGCTCTTCCTGATTTTCCATTATTTGCGCTTTAATTATGGTACAAAAGTAAAAAACAGCCCCCGCATTTGGAGACTGTTTTTTACAAGTTGCTATTTTTTGATACTCAGTACTACTATTGGGGTTTTCTAAGATCATTGTTTATCCCACCAGACGCGGGTATCGTGGGTATCAGCTCCCTGACGGGCAACGGCTTCTTTATAAGCCGGTTCGTTCAGAGTGGCCTCATTTGTCGGATATGCATATCTGCGGGGGATCTGTTTACTTGAATTCACGGCGTAAATAGTGGGTTTCAGCGCAGGGAAACCACTTCTTCTCCATTCTGCCCATCCTTCCCAGCCATTGGGATACAAGGCTATCCATTTCTGGGTTCCCAACAGGCGGGGATATGCCCCATTTGTCCAGGAGGTTTTTGGATTAGCGATGTAGGCATCATAAGCTGTTTGTGTGAAAACGCCCCATTGTTCCCAGGATGCTTTGATGGCATCGTTGTACAATTGGCCGGCGTTTTCTGCCGTCCAGCCTAATGTGGCTGCTTCTGCACGGGATAATAAAACCTGTGCAGCTGTGATCACATAGTCCGCAGAAGTTTGACCGGTAATGTTCTTACCTACTTTAGAATACAGCGGATTAAGGGCAGACCATTCTATCAAGAGCTGGCGGGTAAGGCCATAAGGTACTGGTTTGATCACCCCACCTGTTAATGCATCAGCAAATGCATTAACACGGGGATCAGCATAAGCGGCCAGTGTATCTGCCAGGGTATTGGAGATGGCATAGTCAGAACGGCCATCATACATCTGGAACCAGGGATTCTTAAAAGAACTACCAGGCCATTTCATGATCACGTTTTTGCTGTTGGCATCTATGATCCCTGCAGGATCGGCCAGTGCTGCGGCAAATTCTGTTTTAGGGAGATTGCCCATTTCTGTACTTCTTTTGGAGAGGCGGAGTGCCAGGATCATTCGGAAAGTGTTGGCAAAACGTTTCCATTGTGCCACATCGCCACTGAACAGGATATCTCCTTTTACTGCAGCGCCATTGTCGAATTGTGCCATGGCTTCTTTCAGTTCCTTAAAGAGATCTGTGTAGATATCTTTCTGGGCATCGTACTTAGGCGTTGGGGTTTCAGACAGTGCTTCTGTGTAAGGAACATCTCCCCACTGATCTGTTACGAGTGCAAAGTAATATACCTTCAGGATCCTGGCGATGGCGATCTGGTTATTATTAGAACCACCGGAGGTTACAGTTGCCAATCCTTTTTTATCAGCGTCTGTATTATACTTAATGATATTGGTGAGATCTTCCAACGGACCTGCATAAAATTGCGACCATGCCCTGGCAGTAACGGAATATTGTGATTCATCCGGATACTGTGTTTGAGAAGTATACTGTGCATACATGGCGCCTTCATTTAAGAAACGCACATCAAATGCATATGTAACGGTCATACTTCTGCCGCTGCCAAAGTAGGCGAGCGAATTAGTTAACAGTGCGGATGTAACAGGCCCTGTGGCTGAGTTTGGAGAAACATTCAGGTCTCCGAAATCTTTACACCCCTCTGCGGTCAGTAAGGAAACGCATAGTATTCCTATATAAAGTAGTTTTTTCATTGTCGTATATTTTAGAATCCTAACCTGAGATTAATACCTATGGAACGAACACCCGGCATCTGGCCATTTTCACCGAAACGGCCGGAGAGTTCTGATGGGTCAAATCCTTTTTCATCTGCATAGATCATCCATACATTTCTTGCTACCACTGAAATGTTAGCGCGTGTGAAGATCTTTTTCGCCATTTTAGCTACGGGGAAATTATATCCCAGTGATACTTCCCGCAGTTTTACGAAGGATGCATCGTAAACAGACATTTCAGCCATGTTGGAATTGGTACGGAACTGGTGCCAGTATAATTGTGCATCTACATACACCTTTGTTGGTTTACCATCTTTATCAACACCTTCTACATTTACGCCACCGCCATCTGCAACAGCTGTCCGTACAGGAATACCTTTATCATTGTTAACGGCCGTTTTAGCCATGAGGCCGGAGAAGGAACCCCAGAAATCAGACAGCGAGAAGTATTTACCGCCTTTCTGGAAATCGATCACGGCACTCAGTGTGATGTCTTTGTAAGTGAAAGTATTGAACCATCCGCCGGTGAACTCAGGTAGTACGGAACCGAAATAGAGATTGGGCGCCATTTCGAATGTGCCGTCTGCTTTTAAGACGGGCACACCTGCTTCATTACGTTTGATACCATTACCGCGTAATTGTCCCCATTCCTGGTTGTCTATGGAATGTACTACCTGTACTGCGCCAAATGAAGGTGAAGAGCCGCCTCTATCTGTATTCGGCAAGGTATAGGTACTGAGGTTTGGTGCCAGTTTTACTACTTTGGAAGTACCTTTCGAGAAGTTCACAATGGTTTCCCAGTTGAAGCTTTTGCTGGCAACGGGTATAGCATTCAGTTGTATTTCTACACCACTTCTTACCACACTGCCGGCATTGATGGTCTTGGATAAAAATCCGCTGGCAGTTGAAATATTTACATCCAGGATCTCATTCCTTTTATCTTCATGATAATAGGTGAAACTTGCGCCCAGACGGTTATTAAAGAATTTCACATCGAGGCCCAGTTCTCCGGAAGAAGAGAGGGAAGGCAGGATGCCATCATTGGGTTGGCCATTCGGCGTGGTCATAATAGAGTTGCCGGGGCCGAATGGATTCTGACCTAAAGAATATAACAGGTCGAGACCATAAGGATCCAGGTCAGATCCTATCTGTGCCCAGCTACCTCTTACTTTACCAAACGATAAAGCAGTGAAACTTTCTTTCAGGAATTCGCTGAACACAATACTGGCGCCTACAGAAGGATACCAGTAAGAGTTGTTATCCTTGGGTAATGCAGAGCTGATATCGTTCCGGATAGAGAAGTCTACGAAGAATGTTTCCTTCCAGCCAAGTGTACCTCTTCCATAGGCACTTCTTACTGTTTTCTTTGTGCGGGTATTTGAATAACTGATCGGATCGACAGAATTGCTCAGTGCAAATAAGTTAGGTACGGTTAAGCCCTGATTGGTATTGGCGGCAATAAAGGAAGTGCTGTTCTTTCTTACGTTTCCGCCGATGTTCAGATCTACGGAGAGGTTGTCAAAGAATTTATTGTTGTAGGAAGCCAATACTTCATAGTTATCCTCGCGGGCGAAGGTTTGCCTGGTGGAATAACTTTGTTTCACACCTGTTTGGTTAGCGCTTACTTCCAGGATGTACGGCAATTTATTTTCAAAGCTGGTGTTCAGTTCATTCCTTCTTAAGAACCCTGCTATCCTGAAGTGATCGTTGAGTTTATAGGTAAGGTTGATATCTCCGATGAGGCGGTTCCTGTCTGCCTGGTTATCTACGTTATCAAAGTAACTGAACGGGTTATACCAGTAGTTAGGTCCGTAGAAAGTTTTGGGATTGGCTGCTGAATAAGATTCAGGGTTATTGTGGTTCCAGCTTCCCAGTGCGCCTTGCGGAGAACGCAGGTCCTTCAGTTCTTTTAGTTTCTTCATATCCAGATCCCGGTGAAACCACTGGTTGAATGATCCGGTAGAGTTATTGGAATATCCATCCACGAATTCACCTTTCAATTTTTCAGTGGTGTAATAGAGATTGGATGCGATGGTGAAATGTTTGCCGAGGTTAAATGAGTTCTGTGTGGAGATACTGTTCTTATCGATGCTGGTTCCGGGCATAACACCAGAACGTTGCAGGTTGGTGAAAGATACTCTCACTGTATAATTATCTCCGCCCTGGCTGAACTGCACGTTGTTATTGAGTGAAAGGCCCGTTCTGTAGAAATCTTTGACGTTATTTTTCTGTGGAGTTAAGGATGCAGTTTTACCAAGATCGGCGCCGGGATACCAGGCGTACCAGGGAATATATTCCTGGCCTGTCATTTCAGGGCCCCAGCTGGCATCATCAGAATAATCGTGATAATACTTTCCGTCTAAAGCTTTCCATTCTTCCGGTTGGCCGGCTGCCCATTTGTATTGGGTGAGTTCAGAATTACCACCGCCGGAATATCTGTTCTGATAATCAGGTACGAGATACACACGATCGAATGTGGTGGTTTGATTTATTTCCAGGCCGATGCCGGATTGCAGTTTTCCTTTTTTGGAGGTAACGATCACCACACCAGCGTCTGCACGTTGGCCATACAATGCAGTGGCGGTTGGACCTTTCAGTACAGATACACTTTCCACATCGTCCATGTTGATGTCTTCTGCGCTAACGGGGGTGCCATCCAATACGAACAATGGATTTTTATCTACCAGAGAGCCGGCTCCTCTTAAGCGGATCACGGCACCTTCTCCGATCTTTGCACCAGACTGGCCCTGAATTTGAACACCAGCAATTTTACCTGCTAAAGCAGTGCTGATGTTGGTTTCGCGGGTTTGTGTGAGTTTGTCTGCATTGATCTGTTGAACGGAGTAGGAAACTGATTTCTGGGAGCGTTTGATACCGAGTGCGGTTACTACTACTTCCTGGAGGTTTTTGTTGTCGGTGATCAGGATCACACTTACTTCGGAACTGCTGCCTACGGGAATTTCCTTGAGTGCATAACCTACGCTTCTTACGATCAATACTGCGTTGTTGCCCGAAACATTCAGTTTAAAATTTCCGCTTTGATCAGAGGTGGTTCCCGTTGTGGTTCCTTTAATCTGGATGGTAGCAAAAGAGACGGGTGAGCCGTCGTCTCCTGCTACTTTCCCTGTCACCTGGCGTTGTTGTGCAAACGCCAGGCTGACTGTCACCATGGGTATGGTGCATAGAAGTAACGCTTTTTTCATAAAAAAAGATTCAGATTTTGGATGATTGAACTCGTTGTTCTTAATAAATGGCTTAGTTGTGTGTTAGCTTTTTAATCAGGTCATAAGGCATGTTTGTTTTTTAGTTGTGGCGTTTAGTTAACGTTTAGCGGTTGATGGAAAACAGGTTAGTAAGCGGCAATACATTTCCAGTATAAAAACAAGTGTTTTTATGCAGGTCCGGGTTATAAAATGAATCGACAAGGTTAAAAGAATGGCTGTCTTTTTACCGTTACTGGAATCTTAGCTTAAGGTTTAGAAGTCGGAACAGTTGGGCATGAATAGATCGATTTAGATTTGATGTTTTAGTTTTAGAGCGTTGATATGTCGATTTTATCGTTTGGCAATCAAATAGGGGGTGAAGATGGTATTTTACCTCTTTCGTACTTTGGATGAATTTATTAATACTGCTTTTGGATGACTCTTGTAAGTTAGTATTTTTTTCATTTCACAAAGTTTTTTGGTTAAGCCTTTGTTAAAAACCCTACTTGATAAGTTTATATCTTCCTGTTTTTCAATTCAATACACGTGGAAAATTTGGAAGAAAAAAGTTGTCACATATATCTTTGTATAATCTTATCATGTGAAATCGTGAAAAAAAGTACTTGTTTTTTGTTGTAAACAATGATTACAAAAGGTGCATATACTATTACAAAATCGGGGGAATTTTGGTGTTTTGGGGCGTTAAAATATTATTAGTGCAACAATAGTTGGTACTGCAACATTATTGCAGTGGTGTTTTGTTTCGCGTTTTCTTTGGTGTTTTGGTTGATGTTTTGGTTGATGTTTGAGGATGACCAGCGGCACCAGATCTTGTGTTTTTTGGAGAGGTTGTATTGGAGGGTGATGTGGGTGGATGATCCTTTTCCGGAGAAGCGGGCGAGGGAATGATCTCCGGGGAATCCTTGTCCGGTGAGGTAGAGGCCTTCTTTTTCTGCGGTATCGAACCAGGTGTATGCTGCGGTGATCTGCCAGTTTTTTCTTTTGATGTGGCATTGTTGGTGGGCGAGGAAGGAGGGGGTTTGTGTGGCGGTTGGGGATTCTGTGGTGGTTGGGGTTTGTGTGGTGGCGGTTTGCGTGGTGGTTGGGGCTTGTGTGGTGGCGGTTTGTGTTGGATTTTTGATATTGCTTACCTGCACTTTCGATTTCCAAACTATTCCATCTGTTATTTGCATTGTCCATTGGCCACGCAATTGTTGTCTTTGCATGGAGGATTTATCATCGTACCTCAACTGTGCGTTCAATTCAGTTGTTTTATCCGGGCGCCAGGTTGTTGATATTAGTACATCATAGCCTTCTGAGGGTTTGTTTAATTGAAATACATCTGCGTATGCGGATAGTTCCCACTTCGCTCCTCCCTTTAATAATAACGCAGTGTATAAACCGGATTCGTTGCCGGGTGTTGCGTTTTCGCCAAATGCATTTCCGTATAGTGTTTCATAAGCAGGATCTTCTTTGCGGTATAAAATTCCGAGATCTACACCGTGTGCGAGTGTAACCATGGCCCCTTGCAGGATGGCTATCTCTTTTTGTTTACTGACTGCGGCTTCTCCAAAGACATGTAAATTCCGCCAGTTGAATGCATGATCGATGCTGGTGTTCTCCCCTCCTTTGTCTAATGGCCTGGAGAATTTATGCCCGATGATATTCCAGGCTACGTGCCCTCTTTTCACAGACCATTTCAAAACCGCACCGGCAGAGGTTTGTGTTATGTTACCTTTTAACGCAAGCTCTGCATTGGTGCGGTGGTATCCTGTACTGATCAATGTTCCTGCACCATCCAATTTTCTGCTGGACATAAATGCCGTGAAAGTAAGAGGGCCTGTTTGGCAGGTGATACCTGCTCCCCGGTAGAAAAAGAATTCTCCGGCAGAGGCGTATGGCCTTAGTACATCTCCTTCCCTTTTGGTGTGCATCACGGCACTGCTTTTCCCGAATGCAAGACCATGCCATTGTATTAGCCCCTGGCCCATGTTCACTGTATAATCTCCGAGTGCCAATGCTTTTATTCGACCTATATTCCTGAAGAACACATGTATTCCGTAATGATCAAATCCTTTCTCTCCGGCATCCTTTTCCATCACTATGCCCCAGCTGGCATAACGGGAGAATTGGTATCTGTATCGCAGCAACATCTTATCGGCACTTCCCCTGTATTGCTCTGTTGTTTGGAAAGGATGGGCGTATCTGGCCAGCAGTGTGTGTCTGCCACGTTTCAAATAATCCTTCCAGGTGTAATAAGGTTCAAATCCATTTCCGGCATGAACGTAAGGCAATAATGTTCTGATCAGTGGTATACTAAAACCGGGCACTGCCTGTAATTCATAAATGCTGATCAAAGCGCCTAACGTACTTCGGTATAACAGGAACTGTTCTATTTGTAATGCATGGAGCAGGCCCAGTGATTCCAGGGCTGCGACATCAGCTGTGTTCAGATTTAGTTTTCTATGTGTGTACTGTTCGCGCTGCTGGGTTTGTTCATCATTCTCCGGCAGGGCGTGTTCCTGTTGTTCCAGTTCTGATTGCATGGCTTCTTCTTCCTGTGCATAAACTATCTGGCAGATGAATAGCAACAGCCATATACACTTTACTCTGCTGCCCATGTTAAAGCAATGCCGGGTGTAAATCCTAACAATTGATGACGGCTGCCGGTAATACTTATACGCATATTACGTAACAGGAATCCGACACCTGCAAACTGATACACCGGTTGTGTGGCAAAACCTCCGAGCAGCCAGAACCTCTTTAACGGACGGTATATTCCATCTATCCAGGTACTCAGCGGTTGCCCTTCTTCCTTTCTCCATTCGGCTTCTATTAATACCTGCGGGGAGGCTTCGTATCCTAAACCCATGGTGTATAACTTCACTCCTTTGCCTGTAGGATTCACCACATTCGCTCCTATGCCCAAACGTTCTGCTATCTGCCAGAGTAAACCTGCTTCTGCCGTCACAAATGTTCTGCTGTATTGCGGGGCACGTTCTATGCTGTAATGCAGGTGAGCACCTGCGTTTAACTTTTTGCCTAAGGGCATCGCATACCCTATACCAAACTGTTGCTCTTTGTATAAGCGAAAACCAAATTGGTTGATATGTATGCCAATTGTTCCTGGTGTTACAGGAAGTGCAGCATTCAATGCATATCCGCTCATTTCTTTTATCATAAAACGACGTTCTGCATATACGCCGGCGGTATGTTTTTTTATACCGGCTAAGGCAGCGGAATTTCTATTTGCTGCAAATACTTCTGCAAAATTTCGGTTATAAACCCCGATGGACGGGAGTCTTGAAGGTTGCGCTATAAATAGCAGCGCGTAAAGGCTACAAACAATTGCCAACATTTGAATCGCATTTAGGTGAACAAACAACAGGGATAAAATTAATGGCAATTACGATCTGTACCAAAATAAATATCTCCGAATTTCGGAGGTTGAACTACGAGATCCGGAGATTAAGAAGTTGTAAGAGGGAGATATTTTTATTGCGAAAACGATTCTTAATTCAGGCGGTTCTTAATTGCGAAAACGATCTGGAGATTAAGCGGTTATTTCTTAGAACAACCCGTACAATTCTGAGTCTACACGAGAGATGATCTCACCCAGGTGCTCGTCATTTTCAGGGAATTTATTCTTGTCTACATCAATGATCAGCAGCGGACCATCTTTGTATTTTTCTATCCATGAATTATAGAACTCGTTTAGGCGTTTGAGATAGTCCAAACGAATATTTTCTTCGTACTCTCTTCCTCTTTTCTGGATCTGTGCTACCAGGGTTGGAACGGAGGCCTGTAAATAGATCAGCAGGTCTGGTGGCTTCACCATGGACTTGAGGGTTTCGAAGAAATTGAAATAGTTGTCAAAGTCCCGTTTGGTCATCAGGCCCATTTCGTAGAGGTTGGGGGCAAAGATGTGCGCATCCTCATAAATGGTCCGATCCTGGATCACGGTATCTTTTCCATGTTGAATATCTACGAGCTGCTTGAGCCTGCTATGCAGGAAGTAGACTTGCAGATTGAAAGACCAGCGCGGCATATCGTCATAAAAATCACTCAGATAGGGGTTGTGCTCTACGTCTTCATATTGGGGAATCCACTTATAGTGCTTAGACAGCATTTCAGTTAAGGTGGTTTTTCCAGCGCCGATATTTCCGGCAATTGCGATGTGCTTGATCTTATTTTTTGCCATGCATGGGGGAATAATGTAACAAGATAAAATAAATCAATAAAAGTTAATACCCATTAATTTACGTGCTTCCTGCAAAGTCTGTGCCGCTGAAGCCCTGGCCTTTTCTGCTCCGTACCGCATAATACGATTTAAATAGGCAGAATCCTGCCGGAGGGCTTCGGCTTTTTCGCGGATAGGGGCAATAAATGCCACCATATCCTCTCCCAGCTGCTTTTTCATGTCGCCATAGCGGATGGAGCAACCGTTGAAGGCATCCTCGAAATGTTTGACTGTATCCGGGGTAGATACCAGGCGCATGAGGGTAAAGAGGTTCTCGATATAATCAGGTTTGGCCGAGTTAGGTTCCTGCGGGCCACTGTCTGTTTTGGCTTTTTTCAGTTTGTTCCGGATGGCGTCATCACCGTCATTCAGGAACAGGGTGGAGTTCTGGTTCTCGCTTTTGCTCATTTTCCCTATCCCGTCCAGGCTCATGATCTTGATGAGATCATCGCCATAGTTGAAGGGAACGGGTTCCGGGAACAGGTAACCATAGCGGTTATTGAACCTTTGGGCAAAGTTGCGGCTCATTTCCAGGTGTTGTTCCTGGTCTTTTCCTACGGGAACATTCAGGCCCCGGTGAACGAGGATATCTGCTGTCATCAATACGGGATAGGTTAACAGGCCGGCGTTTACGTTATCCGGGTTCTGCCTTACCTTGTCTTTGAAGGTAGGTACCTTCTCCAGTTCCCCTTTATAGGCCATCATGTTCAGCATGAGATAAAGTTCTGCTATCTCAGGGATATCGCTTTGCACATAGAGGGTCACTTTTTCAGGATCGAGGCCACAGGCGATATTTTCCGCCAGTACGCGAAACACGTTACCGCGCAATTCTTTAGGATCAGGATGCGTAGTGAGGGAGTGCCAGTCTGCCACAAAAAAGTAACAGTTAAACTCTTCCTGCATCCGGATATAATTACGGATGGCGCCAAAATAATTCCCTAAGTGTAAAATTCCTGTGGAGCGGATGCCGCTAACAACGATTTCTTTTTCCTGTCCCATATAGGGGCGCAATTTAATAAATTTAAGAATGACGATGACGGAATTGCCTATTTTTGCGAATTGATCACATTTATCCGTTATATTAATACTATTTATTAGTTTAATTCGTTAATTTGAACTCATGGAAGTGAATGATGCACTGATTCAACAGTTGGCCACCCTGGCAAGGCTGGAATTCAATGCCGGAGAGCGTGAAGAGATCCGGCACGACTTACAGCGAATGATCACTTTCGTTGAAAAGTTGAGTGAGCTGGATACTGAAAACGTGAAACCTTTGTTATTTATGACGGCGGACTCTAATATTTTCCGGGAAGATACGATATTGCCCAATATTAGCCGGGAAGAGGGTTTAAAGAACGCTCCCGCCCATACCGAAGAATATTTCAGCGTCCCTAAAGTAATCAAGAAATAAATATGTCCAACACTGTTATCCTACTCGATCAGATCCGTAAAAGCTATTTCATCGGCAAGAACGAATTGCCGGTGCTGAAGGGTGTTTCCCTGAACATCAACAGGAATGAATATGTAGCGTTGATGGGACCTTCCGGTTCCGGGAAGTCTACGCTTATGAACATTCTTGGGTGTTTGGATACGCCTACCAGTGGTAAATATATCCTGAGCGGGCATGATGTGAGCAGTATGGAGGACAATGAACTGGCCCGGATCCGGAACCAGGAAATTGGATTTGTGTTTCAGCAGTTTAACCTGATGCCGCGGCTTTCTGCCCTTGAGAATGTGGCTGTGCCGTTGATCTATGGTGGGGTTGGTAAAAGGGAGCGTGAAGATAAGGCCAGGGCTATGCTGGAGAAGGTGGGGTTGGGAGACAGGTATAAACATAAGCCTAATGAGCTTTCTGGTGGACAGTGTCAGCGGGTGGCGATTGCCAGGGCGTTGGTGAATGATCCTTCTATTATCCTTGCGGATGAACCCACGGGGAACCTGGATTCTAAGACTTCTATTGAGATCATGGATATTTTTGGTAAGATCCATGATTCGGGGAATACGGTGATACTTGTAACACATGAGGAGGATATTGCGGCACATGCTAAGCGGATCATTCGTTTGAGGGATGGGGTGATTGAGTCTGATAAGATGAATGCGGTGAAGGAGGTTTTGGCGCATTAGGCTGAGGGTTTGCCGCGCAGCAAAGGGCGGTTTTTATTTATTTTTTGGAGAGGGTGTTTTTTTGGGGAAGAACCTTTTATTCTTTTTGGAAAGGGCGTTTTTTTGAGGATGTTTGACTTGAGGGTTTGCCGCGCAGCAAAGGACGGTTTTTATTTATTTTTTGAGGGGGCGTTTTTTTTGGGATGAGTCTTTTATTCTTTTTGGAAAGGGCGTTTTTTTGAGGATGTTTGACTTGAGAGTTTGCCGCGCAGCAAAGGGCGGTTTTTTTATTTATTTTTTGAGGGGGCGTTTTTTGTTTGGGGAATGAGTCTTTTTTTTGGGAAGGAGCTTTTTGAGGAGGCAATTAAAATTTTACAATTCAAAACTTTTAATACAAAAGGTAACGGGTCTTCCCTGTTACTTTTTTTTATTTATTTATCTTCGTTGTATGGCAATGAAGATCTACACCAAAACAGGAGACAAGGGCAAGACATCGCTCATTGGCGGGACGAAGGTTTCTAAGAGTCATCTTCGGATTGAAACTTATGGGACGGTAGATGAACTGAACTCCTGGCTGGGGTTGGTGAATGATTATATTACTGAAGCGGATCTGAAGGTGTTCAATAAATATATACAGGACCGTCTGTTTACTATTGGTGCCTCGCTGGCTACTGATCCGGAGAAGGGGACCAAGATGAAGATCCCTGATCTACATGAGGCTGACGTTAAGTTATTGGAAGATAAGATGGATGAGATGGATACAGTGCTGCCGGAAATGAAGTTCTTTATATTGCCAGGAGGACACGTGGCGGTATCTCATTGTCATATTGCCCGTTGCGTTTGCCGCAGGGCGGAAAGGCTGTGTGTGGAAATGCAGGAGCAGGACACTTTTGTAGAGCCCCTGGTGCTGCAATATATTAACAGGTTGAGTGATTATCTGTTTGTGCTGGCACGGTATATGGCGCACAAACTACAAGTGGAAGAGATCCCCTGGAAACCAAGGGTGTAAACTCACTTCTCCAATTTGGTGATCGCCATGCTTCCCATCAGTTTCCCATTTTTATTATAACTCATGGATTTGACCATCCCAAAACCAGGTGCGAACCATTCCGTAGCCTTTAGATCCATCGGTACGCCCGCTCCCATTACGGATACTTTCATTTCAATGTTATAGCTGATCTTAAAGCACTCCCAGGTACCGGCTGTTGTAGTAATGGATTCCTTTGCTTCCACTTTCCGCTCTGATATTTTAAAATCCATGACCATGGGCATGCCGTTCATTTCTGATTCCATTTTGAAGGCGCCGTCAGCCAGGTACTGTCCTACTCTCATGGTAGTTGGATACGCGAGGTAGGAGTCCGAAGCCTTCACCTTAGCATTCATACTCTGCGCGGGGCCTCCTCCGGGTATGTTCATCTTCATGTCCACTCCAATAGTGACACCATTACATTTGAACTTACCCTCGGATTTGGAGACTTCTTTCCCGTTTTTGTCCATGAAGGAAGTGGTAAAGGTAGACACCAAATCGCTTCCCTTCTTTTCAACCTCTGCAATCTTGTAGAGCTGTTTACCCATCAGTTCCTCCTTCTCGTTGTAGATACTCATTTCTACAACGGCGTTGTCGGTCATGTAGTAAAAACTCTTACAATCCTGCGCGGTGGCAGCCAGTGCTGCAAATAATAAAAACGTGGTAGTTATCCAGAGACATTTCATAAATCGATATAACCTTTTCGAGGCATTCCTAATATACGACTATTTCCCAGATTAAGCATGTCCCCGGAAAATTGTAGGTTTGCACAAATTTTATTCGTCTTTCAATGAATCTTATAACGGAATTACGCTGGCGTGGCATGGTGCAGGATATCAAGCCGGGAACGGAAGAACAACTGCAAAAGGAAATGACCACGGGTTACATAGGTTTTGATCCTACGGCAGACTCTCTGCACGTGGGTAGCCTGGTACCGATCATGCTACTGGTACATCTCCAAAAGGCAGGACATAAACCCCTGGCGCTGGTTGGTGGGGCTACCGGCATGGTGGGAGATCCTTCCTTTAAAGCAGAGGAAAGAAAGATGCTGGACGAAGAAACGCTACGGCTGAACCAACAAGGTATCAAAACACAGCTGGAAAGGTTCCTGGATTTCGATCCCTCCAGGCCCAATGCGGCGGAAATGGTGAATAACTACGACTGGTTTTCGGGGATCAGTTTCCTGAACTTCATCCGGGACATCGGGAAACATATCACGGTGAACTATATGATGGCGAAGGATTCTGTGAAGAAACGCCTGGATGGGGATAGTGGGATGTCCTTTACGGAGTTCTCTTACCAGATGATACAAGGGTATGATTTTCACCATCTTTATACGCATAAGAACTGTAAACTCCAGATGGGCGGTTCGGACCAGTGGGGGAATATTGTTACGGGTACTGAGCTGGTTAGGCGGATCGGCGGTGGGGAGGCTTATGCTTTTACCTGTCCGTTGATCAAGAAGGCGGATGGTACCAAGTTCGGGAAATCTGAAAAGGGAAATATCTGGTTGGATCCGAAGAAGACGAGCCCTTATGAGTTTTATCAATTCTGGCTGAATGCCAGCGATGATGATGCGGAGAGTTATATTAAGATCTTTACTTTCCTGGATGAGCCGACTGTTAATTCACTCATTGCAGAACATAGGACCGATCCGGGGAAACGTGCATTGCAGAAGGTATTGGCGCAGCATGTGACCACCTTCATTCATGGTGCGGAGGAATATGAATTTGCTATTAAGACCTCTCAGATATTGTTTGGGAATGCTTCTGTGGATGTGTTGAAGTCGCTCTCCGAAGAGCAGTTGCTGAAGGTGATGGCGGGGGTTCCGCAGTTTGAAGTTGCTGCGGCGGATCTGGCGGCTGGGAAGGATGTGGTGAGTTTCCTGGCGGATGCCGGGATCTTTCCCAGTAAAGGAGAAGCGCGGAAGACGATCCAGGGTGGTGGTGTGAGTATGAATGGAAGTAAGATTGCCGGGATTGATCTGGTGATCAATAATGAGGCGTTGATCATTGGGAAGAATATCCTCTTTCAGAAGGGGAAGAAGAATTATATTTTAGTGAAGATCGTGTAATGTTATTTTCTTTTATAAAAGCGGCGTGGTAACTCAATCACGCCGCTTTTTTTTTATATTTGGTTAAAGTCCCCCTACCATGAAAACATCTATGTTAATACTGAGTCTGTTCTTCTCAGCTATTTCAAATGCACAAACTGCAAAGGAAGTTTTTAACTCCGCTGAAATTCCCGTCACTTACCTGGGCATTGATTTCACCCGCGCAAAGATAATGGGGGAAATTGCCGGGAACATGGAGATCCTGAAAGCTTTTGCGGCCATCAACAATACGGTGGCGCATGAATCAAAGAAATATGATATTGCCGCAGCTATCCGGAAAACAAATGTGGTTAATAATCTCAGCTTTGTTGGACCGCGTAACAAGGCAGTGGATGTCAGCAAGATCAAAACCGACCAGGTTTCTGATTTCACGCACCTTGCTCCTGCAGACATAGACAAGCTGGTAAAAGAATACAATTTTTCTGGTCAAAAAGGGATCGGGTTGCTTTTTGTGGTGGATGGTATGAGCAAATTAGCAGGCAAGGCCTCTGTGTATGTTACTTTTATTGATATGGGTGCGAAGAAGGTGTTGTTTACTGAGCGGATGATGGGAAAGGTTGGTGGGTTTGGGCTTCGGAATTACTGGGCGAAACCTTTTGAGGATATATTGAACCAGATAGAGGCGTCGAAGTTTAAGGAGTGGAAGGGGCGGTGAGTTTTTGTTCAATAAAGAACAAACCGCTGAAGGGAGTGACACAACGGCGGCTGATGCATGTGCAAAAGCTGGCTACCAAAGAACTGTTATATCTGTATGCAGAGAGTTTGCCGCGCAGCAAAAGGCGGAGGGTTTTTCTTCTTTTTTGGGAGAAGTTTTTGGGCATGGGGTTCTTTTCTTCTTTTGAGAAGGAGTTTTTTTGAGGAGCTTGCCGCGCTGCAAAGGGCGGAGGTTTGTTTATTTTTTAAGTGAGTGTTTTTAGGGCGTAGGATTCTTTCTTTCTTTTCTGAGAAGGCGCTTTTTTTGGGGTATGTGATTCTATTCTTCTAAAAAATCTACACCTGTATCTCTATGGTGCAGATGTTGCCGGCTATATCATAGACTTTTATGGTGAAGGGTTTTTCTATGAGGGGGAATTCCCATTGTTTGTTTTTTAGTACGGCGTGGCCTGTGCCTACTTTCACTTTCACTATTGCGTGTTTGGCTTTCGCTTTGATGACTACCTTTTCTTTCACAACTACCTCTACTTCCGGTTTATTGTATGCATCCTGAAAAGCTGCGTTGAAGGCGGTTTGATTGTGTTTTGCTATTGATTTATAGTAGGCCTTCTTTTCCGGGTCTTTGATGGCTTGTTTAGCGAAGTCGTTGGCTCTTTTGAAGCGTTCCTGGTTGGCTATTTGGGTGGGGGTTTTGGGAGGGTATTTGCAGGGGCGGTTGCACATCACGGTTTTGCCGAATCGTTGACGGAAGACGATCTGCTTTGCGAAGGTGCCGGTGGCGCCTTTTGTAATGACGTTATGTTCTGAGACTGCCATAATACTAAGGTAAAGCTTTTATTTTGATTTTTACTTCGAATCTTGAACCTATGTCAAGCGAATATAGATACTTATATCCCTATGGTTTTGATAGGAACATAAATAACAGTACTTTTCTTACCTCATGCCATCTAGAATATATTACGTTGTACTGCTATTGATTGTGATTGCCTGTCATAATGAGACGAAGGGGCCTGCTGCTGTTAAAAAGGAGCCCCTGAGCCTGGGCAGTATTGATGCATTGCCTGCTACCTATGCCTCTCCGGCTGATAACCCTTCTTCGGCCGAAAAGATTGAGTTGGGGAGGTTGCTTTTTTATGATCCTGTATTGTCAGGCGGGAAAGACGTGTCCTGCGCTACCTGTCATCATCCGGATTTTGGGTATGCGGAGAGTCTTGAGCTCTCTATTGGGGTAAATGGGAAGGGGTTAGGGGAACATCGGCAATTTAATGCGCAGAACGATATTCCTTTTACTAAGCGGAATTCACAATCCCTGCTCAATACGGCCTTTAATGGCATTGGGGCGGATGGACATTACATACCGGAAGAAGCACCGATGTTTTGGGATCTTCGGGCGAAAGGGTTGGAAGATCAGGCTTCTTTTCCGGTGAAAGCTTTTGAAGAAATGCGCGGGCATCGATTTGCGGAAGAGAACATTGCAGATGAAGTGGTGAAAAGAGTCGCTGCTATTGTGGAATATAATCGCTTGTTTAAAACAGCTTTTCCGGAAAATGATTCGGTGTCGCTGCGCAATATCTCTAAAGCGCTGGGGGCTTTTCAAAGATCGCTGATCGCCAATAACTCGCGGTTTGATCAATACATGCGTGGCGACAGAGATGCATTATCGGAACAGGAAACAGAGGGGATGAAATTATTTTTGAAGTCGGGTTGTGCAAGGTGCCATAGCGGGCCTATGTTGTCCGATTTTAAACCGCATGTACTGGGTGTTGCGGAAAATGAGAAACTGCCTTTTTCGGACTCGGGTTATCAAAGTACCTATGCATTCCGGACCCCTACCCTTCGGAACCTTCAGTTCACGAGGCCTTATATGCACAGTGGGAAAATTGCAACGGTTAAAGATGTATTGTTCTTTTATGAGGACCTTCATGGGAAACCACTTCCTAATCAACATATAAAAAGAGCGCAGTTGGACCCATTAGCCCAGGAGATAAAAGTTGAATTTAAGGACATCAATGCCATTGTTGAATTCCTTAGTACCTTGAATGACGACAACTACGATAAGAAAATACCTTTGGCTGTTCCGAGTGGATTACCGGTAGGTGGATTTTAAATTGTTTTATGAAGAAATTAACCCTGGCCCTTCTTTTAACTGGCGCGATGTCTTCATTCGGGCAATCAAAAAATATTGCTTCGATTGATAGCTTACTCACTGACATGACCCGGCGGGATCTTTTTTCCGGGGCTGTTCTCATTGCGGACAGTTCAGGAGTATTGTTGTCTAAAGGTTATGGTTATTCTGACAGGGAAAATAAAATAAAGAATACACCGGCTACCCGGTTTAGTTTATCATCGGCTTCAAAGGTATTTACGGGAACGGCTATCACTTATCTTGCTCAGCAAGGGAAGCTGAAATTTACGGATACATTAGGGCAATATCTTAAAGGATTTCCTTCCGGAGATGTGATCACTATTCATCAAATGCTCACGCACTCTGCTGGTTTGGATGACTTCTTTAAAGCGCAAAATTTCAGTTATGAAAACGTGAAGAACTGTACGGACATGCTGCCCTTCATGCGATCATTACCATTGGTGTATCCTCCGGGAGATAGCTGCCTCTATTCAACGGGAGATTGCATTGTATTAGGGGCGATCATCGAAAAAATTACCGGGATGGATTTCCAGGATTATATTAAGGCTGTATTTATTGATCCGCTGGGTTTGAGCAATACCAGTTTTACGCCTTATTGGACATTGGATGATAGCCAGCGGAAATATGCTATTGGTTACCGTAAGGGTTATCAACGCATTCCTTTCAACTATGATAATGGTTCTATTCCATTATCGGCTGGCGGGGCATGGAGTAGCGTGGAAGATATTTATAAATTTGATAAAGCAGTATTCTCTGGTAAGGTTGTGCAGGAGGAATTTCTTTCGCAGATGACGGGCAGATATACTTCTTCATGGGAAAATTCACATTTTGGTTATATCTGGATCACTACCGATAAAAAGAATGGGGATTCTATTGGGCATTCCGGGGATAGTTCAGGATGGCATGCGATGAATGAGTATTATCCTAAGCAGGGATATACTGTTATTATTTTAACCAGTTTCGGAGCGGTGGATCTGTATGAGCTGTCGGGTAAGGTAGAGGAAATGCTGTTTGCTAAGTAACCTACTGCTGTTGCTTTGCTGGCACAGGTTTTGGACTTCTTTCCTAAAAAAGGAGGCTACTATGAAAAAAGCAATCTCTTTATTAATACTGCTGTTTATGGGTTGTAACAACAGCTCCACTGATAGTGAAAAAACAGCGAAAGAAGAAAACAAGGAAATGATCGATAGCATGAAGTTGAATGAAGGGCCTTCTGTTATGCCTTCTCTTTCCAAAGCTGATGCTGATTTTCTTGTAGAGGCAGCCAGTGGAGAAATGATGGAAGTTGAATTGGGTAAACTGGCGCAGGCTAAATCTCAGCGTGAACAGGTGAGGGCTTTCGGAAGTATGATGGTAAGGGATCATGAAGCAGGTGGAGAGAAATTGAGGGACCTGGCCGGATCTAAGAATATAACACTTCCTGCTGCCACATCTATTGATGATCATAAACTGATGAAAGAGAAAGATGATTTTGACAGGGCTTATATCACTTTGATGGTAGATGATCATAAGAAAGACATCCGCGAATTTCAAAAGATGGCGAAGAATGGATCGGATAGTGAAATAAAAGCTTTTGCTGCGGAGACTTTACCGATGTTGTATAAACATCTTGATTCAGCGCAGAATTTGTTGAAGCGAATGGGGCCAGGCAGGATACCGGTTTCGGCACCACCTTATCAGTAAATTTGTTTAGAAAGAGGACGCTCTTACCCAGAGCGTTCTCTTTCAATTTATTTTTTCTTTGCGTAATATTTATCTATATTTATTGCATTAACCGCTCCTACCCCAAAATTTAGCCATTCGAAAATTGATTCAACCTCAAACATGTTTGGGATCAAATAGATCCAAGTGAAATTCTTTTGAACCTCATATAATTTTTCATTTTGAATTATTAAAATAAATCATCAATGAAGGAAATCACCCTTAAAAGAGATTATTCAATAATTCAGGCACAAACGAATACCCCCACTGCAGTGCTTTTTTATGCCAGGGAAGATGTAGAGAGCGAGCTTGCTGAAATTTCCATGAACAACCTGGATAGATTATACGCAAGCGATATGCATTTCTCTAAAATTGCTGTAGATAGTAAACATTTCTTATTCGAAGGTCAGCATATGGTGCTGCCATTTGTAAAAATTATGGATGACGGATATCCAATTTTATTCAGGAATCGAATTGATTTCAAGGAATTGGAATCCCGGATTCGTCAGATCCTTGAAAGAAAAAAACATTCCGCATTATCTTCTCAGCCTCCACAAATAGAGGTAATTAAGACTAAAATATTAAATATAAAATGGGTAGCCTGGACTGCTATAATAGGAGCAGCATTAATCGCCATTATTAAATTCGTTATTGAGGTCACTAAAGATAATAACAGCAACAAAAGATAACCTGTTGTTTAACTTCTAATCCCTTACCCACTGCACTTCCCCATGAAATCTTTACCCTTTGTTTTCGCGGCCCTTTTAATTTCGCACACAAGTCTCGCCCAGAATGATGCCGGAAGTGCTTACGCCACTGCCTCCAGCAAAATAGACAAGGTGCATAAACGTACGGCAGAGCCGGTGCCATTTGACAGGGCATTCTCATTGGTATATGAAATTGCCAAAGATGAAAAAGTAGAGAATATTTTCATCTATAAAGTAGAGATACTACATGGAACCAGGGATATCTATACTAAACGGAAACAGGTGGGATTTGCGCCTTCTGATTATCTCAAAAAATGGGAGGTTAAAGAAAACTTACTGACGATATGGATCAAACCACTTCCTCCTAATATACTAATAGATATCCTTGTTTTGAAAAGGCCTGGAAATGTGTTAAAGGCTGAATTAACAGCACTTAGTTATAATGGTTATTTACTTACAAGGAGCAGTGGCACATTTGAAGAAATGGAAAAGGCCAACAATAATTTCAAAAAAGGGTACGACGAGTTTATCAAAAAAATAAGCGACGATACATATCCGGATCGTGGCCTGGATAAAATGAGTATCGATACGTTTAAAGCCCTTTACAAAGGTGAGTTAGGTAATGCCTACAAAGCAATAACTGAGTTTGATTACGATATCAATACATTACCTATTCCTGATGGCCTGTTTGTTCATCTGAATAATACTTTCACCAAAGCTAAAATAAGCAATGATCTGTTGGTGCAGCTTTATCAACAATCAACTGCTAACCGGAAGGCGAATTTCCTCCAGGGCATCATTACCCTGCAATCAGGAGTTGCCGACAAGGGGGTAAAAGCCCATGAATTTGATAAACGCATAGCGAATCTTGATTCCAGTATCAAAAGCCTTGAACAACTGGTAATACTTACAGATAAATGCATGCTGCCTCCTGTAGATGGAGCCCTGGTATCTTTCAAGGCCGACCTGCTGAAGCTCATTAAAAAACTGGATGAGAGCAGCAAGCTACTCAAAGACAATTATAAACTGGCAGCTGCCGTGTTAAATGATCCTTTACTGCAACAGGAAGAATGGCTACTGACAGGTAATGACTTTAGTGATCTTGCCCAGAAATCAAAATCACTGATCGTTCCGGACATTGGTATTACTAATATCTGGGTGCAGGGCCGTAACCGGGGATATTATTTCCCCCGCCCTTTTGTTGGCGCTAATATATACCTGCGGCCGGTGGATAAAACAATCCGTGAGAACACTTTTAAAAACTATGACTGGAAAAGGGTGTTCTCCATCCAGGTGGGACTAACCTATGGGAATTTCGACAGTCCGGAATTCAGTAATCTTTTCAATGACATGTCCCTGATGCTGGGGCCCAGCTATAAGATCAACCGAACGCTTCGTATAAGTGGTGGTGTTATGCTCATCAGAAAGGAAGACCAAAACCCGATCGTCAAAAAAACGGTGGTACATGCTACTCCTTACCTTGCCTTGTCTTTTGATATTGATATTGTCGGCAACGCTGCCAGCCTACGTTCCAGAATTTTTAAATAAGCGATCATGAAACTGAAATATATTTTACCCTTCTTGCTGGTACTTGTTGCCGGTTGCCAAAAAGACCTGCTTACTACAGATTTCATTCGTCAATTGAATGTACCTGATCAGGATATTCCTGCTGACGGCACTACCATTATTACCATCACAGCAGAGCTGAACCCTGATGCGATAGCCAGTGCAAGAAATGTAATATTTAAAACGTCGAAAGGTTCATTTATAGATGGAAAAGATGGTGCGATCACCAAAAAAGCAGAGTTTGAGAATGAGAAGCTGATTGCCCGGGTACAATTTAAAGCCCCCACCAGCATAGGAAAGATAATTATCCAGGCAGAGATTGATATGCCGGAAGAAAAAAGGGATTATATCGTATCCGATTCCATTACGGCCATCCCATCTCAGCCAGACAAACTACAGTTATTTGCCAGTGCTTTTGGTGTAATGATCAACTTTGGCAATGAGATAACTGTAAGTGGTACTTTGGAGAATAAAGAGGGTGGTGGTGTTTCCTCTGGTAATAAAATTTTGCTGGAAGATTTTTATGTGGATAACGGTACTCCTGTTAATGGCCGGTTCAGAGACGCGAAACTGTCTACCAGCGGCACATCACAGGTATCTGCCATTTACTCTCCCGGCTTCATTGATATCGGTAAAAAGATATGGATAATAGGAACGGTATTGGATGCGGCAGGCAATAGGACGCCGATGAAAGACACCGTATTAATTCAATCAATTCAAAATTAAGTTATGCCTGATCAACAAGAGAAATTACAGGTGTTACCTGAAGAACTGGCACGCAAAATTGCAGCAGCTGTTAACGGGCTGCTTAAAGATGCAAAGGAAAGTTTTACACTCGGGCCGTTTATGCTGGACGAAGTGAAAGGTGATGCAAAAATGAAAGGTTTGCATGATGCATGCCCGGGAGGCAAGTGGATGATTGATCCGAGAACAGGGCTGGGTAGATGTGTAAAACCAAACTCATGAAACATTAGATAAAAAGAGGCATCCCTTGCGGAATGCCTCTTTTTATTCCACGGCCTTAGTCGTCATTGCAAACTGAATATACCTCACATTCGCACAGCATTCACGCACTATAGTACTGTCTTCAAAAGTGGCAAACAATCGCCCTGCCACATCAAATCCCTCTATTTTCATTTTGCTGGCACCCTCTCCTCTTGCTCTCACATGCTTCCAGGTGGCCCCTGTATCTGTACTATAATAACAATTAGACACCTCATAGCCAGGGCGGCGCACATTCAATGTGTCTGCCGTAGTGTAGATACTTCCTTTCTGATTCACCCATACATTCTCAAATCCCGGACGGATCATATCTGAAGGCATAGGTAACGTTATAATTTTCGCGCCCTGTTCTTTGATAAGAAAAAATCCTTTGGTACTGGTCACATAAATATTCCCATTACCTGCACAGGCAAAATCCCGCACTATTTCATACAGGCCATCACCTTTGTATAACAATTTCCAGTTTGCTGCTGTAGCGTTATAATACAATATATCTCCATTGGACATCTTCACATATAACAATCCATCGTTGTCCACTAATATTTTAGACGGCCTTTCAGCTGCGTATCCGGGGATCTCTGTACACTTGAATGTTTCTCCTTTGTCCCTGCTCCGGGCAATATAACATCCCGGCCTTTGCCCATTAAAATCTTTACTCCCTACCAGGCCAACGTATACATCTCCATTTTTAGCGGAAGCCAGTGCATAATATCCTCCTGTGAGGGAAGCTAATCCATTTAAACCGGACTCCAGGTTGATGCTGATGTTGGAGACGGTTGTGTAGTCCTTGCTTATCCGATATAATTTTTTGCTTGCATAGTATCTATCATAAGGAAGCACATATATCTCATTGTTCTTTCCGGGGGCTATCTGCCGTAGTTCTGTACCGTAGTCCAGTTCTATACCCTTCGTATTAAATGTATATGCGAATGCCGTCCAATTTGTCATTACCTCGAACTTGCGGGAATATAACCGATACCACTGCCCCACGTGAAAGACGGTGTCCGGTGTACCTACCATGTTGAAATATTCACCGTCTTTTAAATTCGCGATTATCTTGGTGCCTACCCAATAATCCATTGGATATGTAACTACGGGTTCTGGCTTATCGCCCTTTTTGCAGGCGGTGGAGAATAATAGAATGAATAAAGTACAGTAGGTTGTGAGCTTCATGATGGTATAGAGATGTGGGAATGTTTGCGAAAGTACGACATTAATGATCTTTGTTGATGGAGAATTCCTGTTATCGGCATCCGCTTTATCCTTTTATCCTATCATTTTAGCCCGTTCATCCTATCATTTTGATAGGAAAGAATGCCTATTATGATAGGATAATTCCTATCACGATTTCAATTTTTCCTATCATTCTGATAGGAAAAAGGTGTATTTTTGATAGGATAAATTAATTTTCATGCCTACTACTCCTCGTCAGCAATTGATTATCAGAATATTAGGATCACATCCCAATATTCAAATATCTGAAATAAAACAAAGACTAACCCAAGAAGTATCAATACCGACTCTTAACCGGGATTTGAAAGAATTGGTGAGTCAGGGTCTACTGACCAAATCGGGGGAAGGACGAAATACCACCTACCGCATAACATCGGCTTACCAGTTATTAAATGAGCATATTGGTGATTCCTACTTTGATAAAGATATAGATGAACGAGAGGGAAATAAACGATTTGAACCGGACATTCTCTCCTTACTCGAAACCAACAACATCTTTTCTGAAAATGAACTAAAGTATCTGGGAGAATTGCATGCTATGTTTCTTGAAAAGATAGCTACAATTTCACCAACATTATTGCAGAAAGAAACAGAACGCTTAAGTATTGAACTTAGTTGGAAATCTTCACAAATAGAAGGTAATACCTATTCCTTACTGGAAACAGAGTTACTGCTCTCACAAAAATTGATGGCGAAAGATAAAGATAAGTCTGAAGCTACTATGCTGTTGAATCATAAAATGGCAATAGATTATCTATACGATCACCGGATCACGCTTACTCCATTAAAAGTGCGGGATATTGAGGATATTCATTCTCTGTTAATTCAGAACCTGGGTGTAAGTAAAAATTTAAGGAAAAGACCTGTAGGCATTACAGGAACTACTTATACCCCTCCTGATAATGAATTCCAGATAAGGGAATATTTAGAAAGGGCTTGTGAAGTAATTAATAATAAGGACTCTGTTTTTGAAAAAGCATTATTGGCTATTTTGCTTATATCCCTTATTCAACCATTTGAAGATGGGAATAAACGGACTGGGCGTATTACCTCTAATGGGATACTAATAGAAAATGGGTATTGCGCATTGTCCTATCGTGGGGTTCAGCCCTTGGATTATAAGAAGGCTATGATTCTCTTTTATGAGCAGAATAATGTATCAGCTTTTAAGAAGTTGTTTATTGATCAGTATGCATTTGCAGTTAGGAATTATTTTTAGTTGGGAGGTATTTTTTTGAACTGCAACGTGGATGAATCCGTTCTTCAGTCATATCTAATGACAGAACCATTGATAGGTACATTCCAGATATTGCTCTAGGCCTATTGGCAGGATTTATCCCTAAAATCAGCTGAGGTTGGGTCATCTAATCATCGCCTTTCTCTTCCTTCTTTGCCCAAATCAATAAGATCAAAATAATTTGATTGACTAAAAGTAAAAACGTTGGCTAGTACATAAGATTAACATCGATCAATTTATCAAATTATACTATCTCGTTGAAGTTGAAACTTCATTTCTTTGCCTAAGCTACTCCGTTTTTATAAAGGTTAGCCCAAGCAGCTTTGTCTTCTGTTGAATATCCCCTAGTGGAATATTCCACTTCCTTTCCATAAACTCTAATAATTTAAGCCCTTTCTTAAGGATTTCCTGCGGTGTCCATTCGGTCAATTTACTAATTTCATTTTCTGAATATGAGCCATACCGGTATCCCACTTGATTAGTGTCATTATCAATTTTTTTTAAGAAACACTTATTCTGAAGGCTGGAATTTTTTGGTTTGGATAAAGGGAGTAGATTTCCAAGCGAGTTTTTCAAGATCTCTCTTTGACGAGGAGTGTATCTACTGAAGTCAATCTTCCAGCAATCTGTATTAGAATCTTGCGGATAAATATGTTCGACAGTGATGTAATCATCCTTTTCTTCAATGAATTCAATCCAGTTAATTTTTTTCTTTTTACTTTTACTTGATTCTCTCAAATGCATGTCAAATTCATAAAGAAAGTATCTTATTCCCATCCACTCATAGAATCCACCGCTAAATCTCCTTGTTGCCTCTATAATGAAATCGGTATCCATGATTTTTTTCTGTATAGTTTTAGTTAGTTCCTTCTCAAGCTCTGCGATAGTAGTCTTTCCTTTTGAAATATCTAATGCAAAATCACCAAAAGCCATTAAAGGAGCTCTATATTTATAGCCGAGCATAGAGACAAATCCAAATCTCTCTAATGTTTCAAGAAACTTTAATTTTGTTTTCTTATTTACTTTTTTGAGGTAGCAAATAAGCACTAAGGCTGAAAAATGATGACTGTTAATACGGAATATCTTTTCTAAGAGATTTTTTTCCTCTTCTTCAAAATCTGACTGCTGAGGATTAAAAAGGTTGAACCATATCTCTACACTTTGTTGCAAGCTCTCAATATAATTGTTGATTTCTTCTATTGATAATTTTGGACGCCCTTCGGAATCTGTTTCAATTAGATTTTTTGTATTAAATTTTTCCTCTAGCAAAAAGCTCTCGTAACGTTCCTTCAAAAGAAGACTGGGGCGTCGAGATGAATTATATATACCTGCTTCTTGATATGAATTCGTGAATTCATCTCCAAAATAAATAATAAAATGATTCATGAGAAACGTATCATCATTTAATGGATTTGCCTTATTCCTCCCTAAATAATGATACACTGATTTCCATGAATTATTTATTCTTTTTCTGAGCTGCTCTTTCTCTGATTCTTCGACATCTACTTTTGTTGATAGATATATTAATCTGTTTTTTAAGAGTTCCAGATTTGAAAGTGGTTTACCCCTGTTATTCATTGTTTCAAATGCAATGAATACATCTATATCAGAGGTGATTGTATATATATTGAAAAGGAGATTCTGAGTAATCTTTCTAAATACAATTTCCAGCGCATCCCTATTTAGCTCCTTTATTTTTGAGCTTAAGTATTCTTTGGCAAAAATTAAGTTTTGTGTGTAAATCGTTTCTTCTTTTCGATATCCACTGGTTGAATTCTCCAAGAATATTTTTCTCTTCAAAAATTCGTAGCTAGGATTATCCTTTTCATAACCAAAAATATAGGATCTAGAGATGCCCTTATCTTTGGAATCAAAGATATACCTCTTCCTTACCTCCGCTATTGTTGCAAAATTTAATGTAGAATTGGGAGATACCCTTTCCGTAATGGCTTGTATAAGGATAATTGTTGTTGTTAATCTCTGTTGACCATCTACTATAAAATATGGCTCATAGTTTTTAGATTTTATTATCCAATTGTCATCACTCCACTTATTAAATACTTCCTTAGGCACTTTTTCAAGAGTAAGAACACCTACATAATGATTTTTCCCTTCTTCTAGTTGTATGATGTCATTCCAGAAATCCTTCAATTGTTTCTCTGTCCATGCATACCCTCGTTGATAATCAGGAATTCTATACAATTTATCTGTAAAAATCTTGGAAATAGATAGTAGTTGTGAATCCATATCTGCTTATTTTGAGAGGGGGTAGATTAAGAAATTTTAATTCGGAAATTGAAATCGCACTTTATTGTGATGATAGCGAATGTGAAGAAACTAATAACAATGAAGCTACTTGCCAATAATTGACATTAATTTTTATTCTATTGTTCTTATTGGAACATACCAAGTACTTTGCTAAACGCTATCGGTTCTCAAATATTTATAATCATGATACACTAAGTAATATAATATACCTATTATAAACAACCTTTTTACATAATACAAATAAAAAGGTGGATTTCTGAATATTTTTTACCATAAGTTCGCACAATCATATTTGTGGCACCAAAAGGGATTGAAGACCCTTCCTTGATTCCAGCCGGAAAAACTAGGACATTCCAGATATATTTGGATAATCAGACTGAAGCTACGTATTAGCATCAGTCGATTTCTCCTGCACAAACCTTCCTACTGATTCTAGAGTTGAGTGGGATCATACATCTTTCTGAGTAGTCCCTGTCTTCTTTCACAACGGGTTGTTAAGTGTAATCTTCGCTTTATAGCGATTTAACAGAAATCCGCGCATACACTTAGCAGACTAAAGAAATGTTTCGTTTTTATATATTTTCATTTTGCTACTTTCATTCATTCTCGATTCAACTGAATTCGTTCTGCGTTATACCAAAAAAGAATTAATGCCCTTCTTAAATCAATTCAATCAATGATATCTGTAATCCCAATCTGATCATTCAAAATAATTCGCCTCATCATTCACTCCTTAATTGATAAATTTTCCTTCAAATCGACACTCCTAAAAACCCAAAATGCCGCAATCACTATGTTTACGGGTTCTCTATTCCCTTTAAATCTCATTCTGGTCGGGATGACGGAATCTACTTCTCCCAAATAGGGCATTCCTCACGGAATGCCCTATTTAAGCTTATAAAAATGAATCCTCAATTCAACCCATACTTATACTTATACCTTTCATACAACTGCTTATGTTTATCCTCCAAACTCACTTCTCTCCCCTGAATATAAGCCCTCGTTACTACACTGGATTTCATATCCAGAATATCCCCGGTGCTCACTACAATATTCGCATCTTTCCCTACTTCCAATGAACCCGTTTTATCTGCAATGCCTAAGATCTTAGCGGCATTGAGGGTGATGGAACTTAACGCTTCCTCTTTGCTTAAACCATAAGCGCCTGCAGTACCTGCATTGAAAGGCAGGTTACGTTGCTGCCAGAAACCTTCGTTGCTGATGCAGAACAGGATGCCTGCTTTTTGCAATTGGGCAGCGGTTTTGTAAGGTTGATCCACATCATCATCCTGCATAACAGGAAGGCTGTGTGGTTGATTGAGAATAACAGGGATGTTGTTCTGTTTGAGCACATCTGTGATCAACCATGCATCTGTGCCACCTACGATCACTACATCGAAGTTGAACTCTTTAGCGATGTCTGTAGCTACTACTAACTCCTTCACCAGGTCGCAGTGAATGAAGAGTTTTTGTGAACGGTTGAATAAACCTTTTACGGATTCATATTTCAGGTTGGTGGCGGTATGCTTTTCTGCTTCGGCGTATGCTTTCGCTTCGCGGAAGAATGCTTTCACGGATGCAATCTCTGCCATGGCTGCTTTGATAGCGTCAGTACCAGGGCCCGCAGCAGCAGCGCCAAATGGATTACCACGTGGCATCAGGCGGGGCATGTAGAAGTGAATGCCGTTGTCTGTTTTATAGGCAGCATCTTCCCAGTTCCAGGCATCTAATTGCACCACGGAAGAACTTCCGCTGAGCAGGCCGCCTTGTGGTACTATCTGTGCTAACAGGATACCATTCGTACGAAGGGTAGCGATTATTTTCGAATCTGTATTGTAGGAAACGATAGAACGAACAGAAGGATTGATCTCTCCTACTTCCTGGTAATCATTGGTGGCGCGTACGCTTTCTACTTCTGTGAGACCCAGGTTACTCTCGGGAGCAATGATGCCGGGATAGACGTGCTGGCCTTTTACGTCGAAGACTTTTACGTCGTCTGCAGGGATGGCTACATCTGTTCCTACGGCAATGATCTTGCCGTTATTGAAACCTATTGTGCCATTGTTGATCACCTGGCCATTTCCTACATGAATAGTAGCGTTCTTCAGGAATACCAGGCCTTTCTGCGCTTTGGCAGGATACACGGTTTCCTGCGCCTGCAGGGAAGTGTAACTGGCGGTAAATCCAAGTATATATAAAAATAATTTTTTCATTTGTTGCGATTTACGGTTACATTATTTAGCGTCCTCTTCTGTATGGTTCACATCACGCATAATATGATGCTGGTGACCAGCCTGCAGATCTTCGCAATGCCAGATCTCTTCCCGACTTGGCGTTGGCCTTGCCATTGGGGCACCTTTCTTTTTCTCACCCAGCATCTTGCCGATCAGACGCGTACGCTCTGCTGCTATGCGGGCACGCAGTTCGAGGTCTTTGTCCCTGTCGAAATACACGATACCGTCTACGATGGTTTTTTCTGCTTTTGCGTAAATGCTGAGGGGATGATCGCTCCAGAGTACGAGGTCTGCATCCTTTCCTGTTTTCACACTACCGATGCGATCTGCTACATGCAATAACTGTGCAGGATTTAAGGTGACCATTTTCAGGGCATCTTCTTCCTGCATGCTGCCGTATTTTACACTCTTCGCTGCTTCCTGGTTCAGGCGGCGGGCCATTTCGGCATCGTCTGAGTTGATAGCTACGGTGAGTCCTACACGTTGCATGATAGTGGCGTTCTGCGGGATCGCATCTACTACCTCCATTTTGTATGCCCACCAGTCTGCAAAAGTGGAAGCACCGGCGCCGTGTTCTTTCATTTTGTCGGCTACTTTATAACCTTCTAAGATGTGGGTGAAGGTGTTTATTTTAAAGTTGAAACGGTCTGCTACTTTTAACAACATGTTTATTTCGCTCTGTACATAAGAGTGACAGGTGATGAAACGTTTGCTGTTGAGGATCTCTACCAGTGCATCCAGCTCCAGGTCGCGGCGTTTGCCTGCTCCTGCTTTCTCGTAATCTTTTGCACGGGTGAAAGCATCTACCAGTACTTGCTCTACTCCCATCCGGGTTTGCGGGAAACGTACGCGTTGCCTGTCTCCCCAGTTGGATTGTTTCACGTTCTCTCCTAATGCAAATTTGATGAAACCTCCCCAGTTCTGGAATTTCAGTTCTTCTGCATCCGCACCCCAGCGTAATTTGATCAATTGGCTTTGTCCGCCGATCGTGTTAGCAGAGCCATGCAGCAAGTGAGAAGAAGTAACACCACCACTTAACTGGCGATAGATATTTACATCATCGGGATTGATCACATCTGCAATGCGCACTTCTGCTGTTACGGATTGTGAACCTTCATTCACACCACGGGAAATAGCGATGTGGGAGTGTTCATCTAAGATACCGGGCGTGAGGTGTTTGCCGGTACCATCAATTACTTTGGCGTTTCCGGCAGCGAGCCCTTTTCCTACCTGTGCAATTTTGCCGTTGCGGATCAGTACGTCTGTGCCTTCCAGTTTTCCTTCTTTTTCATTCGTCCATACGGTGGCGTTGCGGATCAGGATGTCTTCTGCTTTGGGCAGTGTTTCATATCCATAACCGGAGAAGGGGAAATAGATCTTGCCGTATTGTGGTGTTTCTTTCTTTTTAGCAGTATCTGCTTTGGGAACGAAGGCTTTGGCGAAAGTGGCCGTCCAGTTATTGTACTGACCTTTTTCGTCTACACCGGAACCGCTCCATTTATTTTCTGCACCGATCACACCACTGAGGCGTAATTGTTGTTTGCTGTCTTTTGTAAGGGGGACATTCAGTTTTATCAACTGGCCGTCTATATCGATTTTGCCGGCGATGGTATCTTTGCCTAAGTAAGATAAAGCGGGCGCGGCTTGTGTACCTTTTATTTCGATCGGGTAAGTAGCGCTGCCGAATTGCAAAGTGTAAGTACCCCTGATATCATTCCATCCTTCTTCTTTCACTATATATTTATTCCCCTGTACCCAGTTTTGATACAACACGGTGTTTTCCTGGAACACGGGACCGGAAGTGATAATGAAATTGGCGAGTTTGCCTGCATCCAGGCTGCCTATTTTATCGTAAGCCTTTACAATGGTGGCGGGTATTTTAGTCAGTGCTTCGAGGGCCTTTTGTTCTGACAGGCCATATTCAATGGCTTTGCGCACATTGGCTATAAATGATTTTGTGTCTTTCAGATCTGCTGCGGTTAAACAGAAGGGGATATTCGCTTTTTCGAAAGCACCTGGCTCTGTTGGCGCCAGTTCCCAGTGTTTCATATCTGCCAATGCTACGAAACGTGCATCGTTAGGATCTTCCACATCCATGGCCTGCGGGTAATTCAGGGGAACAATATAAGTAGCTTTGGTGGCTACTATTTCCGGAATACGCTGGTATTCATTGCCACCAGCTTTGATCACATATTGTACGCCAAATTCATCGCCGATCTTATCTGCGCGTAAGGCATTCCATTTATCACTGGCATCAAAGATCTGTATAAGGGACTGGTTATCATTCCATGATTGCAGGCTGAGGTTCAGTCCTTCTTTTGCAGGTTGTGTTTTATACCATTGCGCATCCAGGTATTGCTGGCGCAGCAGGGCAATCATTCCCATTAAAGAACCGGGATAATCCTGTGTGGAGGAGCCTTTATCGAAAGAATAATGTGCGGATGCTTTTTCACGGATAACGGTCTGGCTTTCTTTTTCAGCTGCCAGGCTTACCAGTGCGCCTGTACCGCGGGCAATTCCATCAGCCTGATGGGTGAGCACTACACCAAAACCTGCTTCCCGCAAGTTTTTGGCTTTGCTTTCATCCGCGGCGAATAACTGGATGGCATTCACTTCGCTTTTGATGGCCTGGTTCCAACCTACTGCTCCTTTGGTAGCCGTAAAAAGCTGTGGCGCTGCGCCAAAAGCCCGTCCTCCGCCAGTACGTTGCTGAGCACCCGGCATACCATAATCGCTGTAGATATCAACGAAGGATGGATAGATGTATTTGCCTTTACAATCAATGACTACGGCATCTTTCGGGATGGCCACATTGGGGCCGGCTCCTATGATCTTTCCATCGCGGATCACGAGGATAGCATTGCTGAGCGTGGTCTGTGCATCTTTTACAATGGTGGCATGGGTAAACGCATAACAGGCATCTTTGGGTTCAGAAACACCATTTACGGGCCAGGTTTCCTGGGCATTGGCATTAAAACCAGCCAGCAATAACCCGATGGCGCCGAATAGGGTTGCCCGGAAGAGGGTCTTCCTCTTTACCGATATAACATCGGCAGGGTACGGATTTGATTTCATGTAGATTCAATTTAGACGTTAGATGATGGCTGATGTAAAACCACCGGCAAACAGGTTTAGACAGAAAATGCCGGCATTACAGCTACAAGTGTTAAATTTAACAAATCATTGATCGCTTGTAATACTATTTTAGTATAAATTTTACGAACGGTATTATACTTGCGGCAACCAGCTTAACCTAGTTAGATATGAAAAAGAAGAATTGGCCGATCATCATGCTCCTCCTCCTCACTGTGTTTAGTGCCAGCGCACAACAGAAGGCCAAATGGGATGCTGCTGATAAGGCAGACAAAATGAGCGATAAATTGTATCGCGAACTGGATCTCACCAAAGAACAAAACAAAAAGATCCACGATATTAATGAAGATATCTCCCGCCGCCGGGAAGCGGCTAAAAAAGATACCAGCCTGAAAGCGCGTGACCTGATGAAAGTGCGGCAAACACTGGATGCGGAAAGAAGTAATCGTTTCAAAACGGTGCTTACACCAGCACAGTATAAGAAATGGAACGACTGGGAACTGAAGAAGAAAGAACAGCTGGAAGCAAAGATGGACCGCAAACAGGATAAACGACAAGCCCGCAAAGCCAATCGTTGATGGATCAGCAAATACAACAAGCCATTTCCATTTTTGAAAGCGCCGTTGCAGCTGTGCAGCCACGGCAATTCATGCGTGCGTGTTTAGGAGCTGATCATATTTTGGGGGAAACGTTGCCTTTGTCCGGGCGCATTTATGTACTCGGCGCAGGAAAAGCAGCGGCCTCTATGGCCAAAGAAGCAGAAGAGATCCTGGGAGACCGTATCACACAAGGTTTCGTGGTCACGCATCAACCTACCCCCTTTCATTTAAAAAAGATTGCTTCTATTGTTGCCGGGCATCCGGTACCAGACCTTAACAGCCTGATTGCCACTACCACTATGCTGGAAGTGGCCAGGGGCATACATCCGGACGATATCGTTATCTTCCTGCTTTCCGGCGGAGCCTCTTCCCTGTTGGCAGATGTTCCGCATGGTGCCTCCATGGAGGAAGTACAATCACTATTTGATAGTCTCCTTAAAAGCGGTGCAGACATTAAAGAAATGAATACGGTGCGTAAACACCTGAGTGCCATCAAAGGAGGGCAACTGGCTCAAAGACTAAACCCGGCCAAGGTGTACACTATCATTCTTTCAGACGTACCGGGAGATGATCCTGCTGTAATTGGCTCCGGGCCTACCATTCCTGATCCTTCTACTTTTGCGGAAGCCTGGGCGGTGCTGGAAAAATACCAGATCAGCTCCAGCCTGCGGGATCATATCAAACAAGGTATGGACGAATTGCTACCGGAAACGCCTGTAGTATTAGATAACTCCATTTATAAAATAGCTGCCAGTAACCGTACTGCCTTGAAAGCAGCTAGTGCAAAGGCAACCGAGATGGGATTCCATACACAAATATTACCGGAACTGGTAACTGGCGAAGCCCGGGAAGCTGGTATTCACCTTGCCCGGCTGTCCATTGATTATAAAGGTCCCTTTCCGGCCTGCATACTGGCAGGAGGCGAAACGACGGTACAGGTAAAAGGTTCCGGCCGTGGAGGGCGTAACCAGGAACTGGCGCTGGCTGCGGGTATCCAATTGGCAGCGGCACCGCATGTCACTTTTTTATCTGCCGGAACGGATGGGATCGATGGACCTACTGATGCTGCGGGTGCTATTGTGAGTGCGGATATTATGCAGCATGGCCCGGAAGATCCTGTTTCTTTCTTAGATAATAATGATGCCTGGCATTTCTTTTCGTCTGCCGGAAGTTTGATCAAAACAGGGCATACCCATACTAACGTCATGGATATCATGATCATCCTTCTACAAAAACCAGTAGATCTTTAAGGCTATCTTGTTAATAGCTGTTAACACCATCACGCAGAAATTGGGATATTTCTTGCGGATTATTTGCATATCCCGCATTTGATTCTATTTTTGAGTAACAAAAAAAAGCTTTGAGTATGTTGAGAATGGAACAGACCTGGCGGTGGTTCGGTCCGAAAGACCCCGTTAGCTTGTCAGACATCAGGCAGGCAGGCGCCACAGGGATCGTTACTGCACTACATCATGTACCTAACGGCGTAGCATGGACGAAAGAAGAGATCCTGCAAAGAAAACACGAGATTGAAGCTGCAGGCCTTACCTGGTCTGTTGTGGAAAGTGTGCCGGTTCATGAAGATATTAAAACACAAACCGGGCGGTTTAAGGAATATATCAAGAACTATCAGATCAGTCTCCGTAACCTTGCGGCCTGTGGGGTTTACACCGTTACCTATAATTTTATGCCGGTGCTGGATTGGACCCGGACTGACTTAGCCTACACAGTGGAAGATGGTTCCAAAGCCCTGCGGTTTGATAAAGCGCAGTTCATGGCTTTCGATCTTTTCATGCTGCAAAGGCCTGGTGCGGAAAATGATTATCCTGAAGAGGAGATCTCCCGTGCTAAAGAGCAGTTCGATAGTATGACGGATGAAGAGAAAACTTTGCTGCAACGGAATATCATTGCGGGGTTACCTGGCTCTGAGGAAAGTTTCACCCTGGAACAATTCCAGGCGGCATTGGATAAATATAAAGATGTGGATGCGATCAAACTGAAACTGCATCTCTTTTATTTCCTTCAACAGATCGTTCCTGTAGCGGAAGAAGTGGGGATTAAACTGGCGATACATCCTGATGATCCTCCATTCCCTATTCTTGGATTGCCAAGGGTGGTGAGTACGGAACAGGATGCACGGGAGTTGTTGGCTACGGCTGCTTCTCCGGCTAATGGGCTTTGTTTCTGTACAGGGTCTTATGGTGTTAGGGAGGATAATGATCTTCCTGGTATGGTGGAGCGTTTGGGTGATCATATTCACTTCATTCACCTGCGTGCTACTAAGCGTGATGCACAGGGGAATTTTTATGAAGCAAATCACTTAGAGGGTGATGTGGATATGTATGGTGTGGTGAAGAATATTCTTTTGGTGATGCAGAAGCGGAATCTTTCTATTCCTATGCGGCCGGATCATGGGCATCAGATGCTGGATGATCTGCATAAAAAAACTAATCCGGGGTATAGTGGGATTGGGCGTTTGAGGGGATTGGCGGAGTTGAGGGGATTGGAGATGGGGATTGCTGGAGGGATGAAATAAGCTGGGAGTTTGCCGCGCAGCAAAGGGCGGTTTTCTTTTCTCTTTTAAGGAGGTGTTCTTTTATGAAAGGGAAGCCGTTTCTTTTAGGAGGAGTTTTTCTATGAAAGGGAAGCCCGTTTCTTTTAAGGGATTATATTTTTTGTTCCAAAAAATAAAAAAAGTAAGCCCGGCACAGACGTGTCGGGCTTCTTTTTTTTAACACACACTACAAAACAATGAATCCTATTTCCAGAATTCATTGCCGTTCAGTTGTAACAATGCCAGGCTGGATAAAGACAGCTGGTATTGGTATTGTATTTTAGACAACTGCGCTTCCAACATACTCGTCTGCGCATTTTGCAGATCGAGGTATGTTATCACCCCATTTTTATAACGACTTTGAGCTAATTGCAATGCACGTGAAGCCTGTTGCAATAAAGACTCTGCAGTGAGTAAACGCTCACGGCTGGCGGCGATATCTGACTGCTGTTGTACAACTTCTTTCTGTAAATTATCTTTCACATCCTGCGTATTCCATTTAGCTACTTCTACCTGTTGCGTAGCCATGCGTTCCTGTGTGCGAAGTTTCTTACCATGAAAAATAGGTACGTTCAAACTTACGCCGGCGTTATAGTTAAACTTGGTTACGCCAATATCAGGCAGGTATCCGTTTTTGAAACCAGTACCTGCATCCAGGAACAAAGAAGGTTTGTATTGGGCTTTGGCGATCTCAACACCGGTTGCCGCAACCTTTTCTTTTTCCATGGCTGTTTGCATGGCAGGGTTATTTAAGAATTCCTGGTCAGCAATTATAGCTGGCACGGGCCATTCGAAACCTGCATGAATAGAGTCCTTCGGCTGAGCACCGGTTAAATATGCCAGCGTAGCCATTTGTTTTTGCAAAGAGTTTACGTAGTCTACTTTTTTATTCCGGTAAGATTCCAGTTTCACGCGGGTATTGATCAGGTCCAGATCAATGGCATCACCATGTTTGAGTTTATTCTCTACCATAGTTTCCGTTTCTTCCAGCAGTTTGATGTTGGCATTCTGCACGGAAATGTTGTTATAGAGGTAGGCGATGTTCAGATAAACATTGGCTACTTCGTATGCCAGCAATTCTTTTGCTTCTGTGGTTTGTGTACCCAGCAATCTTGCTTCTGCTTCACTTTGTTTGATCTGGCTGCCGCTTTTACCGAAATCCAGTAACAGCTGGCGGGCTTCGATCCCTGCATTCACATTCTCAGAAGGAACGGGTTGGAAAGTAAAATCACTTCCGGGCAATTGTACTTTCGGCACGGGGTAGATATGACTGTAACTGGCGGTACCATTTACGGTGGGCAGGCGGTTGGCCTTTGAGAGTTCTACCTGGCCGGCAGCAATCTTCTGCTGCACTTCCATAGCTTTGATCTTCGACTGATGGTCAAATGTTTGTTGTACCATTACTTTCAGATCATCCGGCACTGTTTGTGCGGAAACGCTGAGCATTGTAAAAGAAAGTATGGTGAATAATATCTTTTTCATTTGTTGTGTGTTTTTTAGTGCGCATGTTCTGCTGCTTCTTTCACAGCTGCTGCGCTCAGATTACGTTTCTTTACAAAGAACATTACCGGCAATACGCATATAAAGAAGATCCCTACAATGCGGAAGGTATCCAGATAAGAAAGGATGTAAGCCTGTTTGGTTACAACAGCATCCAGCATACTTAATCCAACATGATGTGCCTGTGCGGCATCCATTCCTTTGGCAGCGAGTGCGCTGGTTGTTTGTTCCAAACGTGCTACCGCAGCAGGACTATCCGGCGTTATATAATTCAGTAACTGCGTACGGTGTTCTGAGTATTGTTTTGCCACGTAAGTATTCATAAAGGCAATACCAAAAGCGCCACCCAATTGACGTAACATGTTGTTGACGGCAATACCCTGCGGCATTTCCAGGGGCGTTAATCCTGATACAGCCTGTGAGGTAAGCGGAACAGTCAGCATAGCCGCACCAAGCCCGCGTAATAAAAGCGGTACAAAAAAGAAAGCTACACCGGCTTCCGGACTGGCAGTAGACATCCAGAAACAGAAAATGGCAAAGATGATGAAACCGGTTGTGATAAGGTATTTGGACGGAAGTCCTTTTTGCAATGCCTTACCGGCCAATGGCATCATAATGGCTGCCACAATAGCGCCGGGGAGTAATGTTTCACCTGTCAGTGTAGGTGTATAACTCATCACTCTTTGCATCCATACGGGATATACGAACATGGAACAATACATCCCCAAACCCATGATAAATGTGAGCAGGGTGGTAATGGCCAGCGTTCGGTTCTTTAATACTTTCAGATTAACGGCCGGCGCATCGGTTGTTAATTCCCACCATATAAATCCTATGAAAGAAATGACGGCTACCACGGTGAGTACAATAATATGTGTGGCGGAAAACCAGTCTTCCGACTGACCTTTCTCCAAAATATATTGCAGACTACCTACCCAGGCAATGAGTAAAGCAATACCCAGGTAATCGATCTTGATAGCCTTTCGATTTATATTATACTCGTGCTCCTGTTTATCAATAAATGTATATACCAGGAATGCAGCTATAATACCTACGGGCACGTTGATATCAAAGATCACAGACCAGTGGAAATTATCTACGATCACACCACCGAGTGTTGGTCCGATCGTTGGCCCGATGATCACGCCCATCCCAAAGATGGCAGAGGCGGTGGGCCTTTCAGATATTTCGAAAGCATCAAAGAGGATAGACTGGGAGGTGGATAATAATGCACCACCACCTATACCTTGTATAAAGCGCCATGCTACCAGTTCCCAGAGTGAACCGGAAACACCGCACATGTAAGAGGCGAATGTGAATATAATAATGGAGGCGAGGTAATAATTCTTTCTCCCAAAATAGGAAGCAAGAAAACCCGTCATGGGGATGACGATCACGTTGGCGATAGCATAAGCAGTGATCACCCAGGAAGCATCTTCAATGGTGGCTCCCAGGTTACCGCTGATCTGCGATAACGCAACGTTCACAATCGTTGTATCGATCAGCTCCAGCATAGTGGCTGAAATAACCGTGGCCACTATGATCCATTTGGCAAAGCCTTGCGGTTTGAGTGACATACAACTAGTATTTTAAAGCTACTTCTACGCTCAGGCCTGCACGGAGCTTGTCGAGGTATTGGTCTGCGTTATCAATAGATATCTTAACAGGAACCCTTTGCACAATTTTTACGAAGTTACCGGTAGCATTATCTGGCGGCAGTAAAGAGAATTTAGCGCCGGTAGCACGAGAAATAGCTGCCACATGGCCTTTCAGATGAAGATCACTAAATCCGTCTATTTCAATTTCTGCTTCCTGGCCTATGTTGATATGCGGCAGTTGTGTTTCTTTGAAATTGGCGATGATGTAAAATCCGTTTTCATCTACGATCGTGAAAAGGCTTTGACCTGCCTGTACAAACTGACCGGGTTCAATATTCTTTTTACCAATGCGGCCACCAATATTAGCGGTGATATTGGTGTAGGTCAGTTTTAATTTCATCTGATCTATCTGCGCTTTTTTGCTGGCCATCAAGG
Source organism: Chitinophaga sp. SYP-B3965 (assembly GCF_009647655.1). Classification (GTDB taxonomy): domain Bacteria; phylum Bacteroidota; class Bacteroidia; order Chitinophagales; family Chitinophagaceae; genus Chitinophaga. Next base: position 611,220 of record NZ_WJFD01000003.1, read on the forward strand.
CTTCTGCCTGTGTTACTTTAGCTGCAGCAACAGATACGCTTGATCTTGCGAGGGTAATATTATCCTGCGCAGCGAGGTATTGTTTGTCGTTAGTAAGACTGGTGGATTTTGTATCATCCAGCTGGCGGTTGGTGATGGCCTGATCGTCAAAAAGACTTTGATCTCTTTTGAGGTCTGCTACGGCTTTATCTTTTTTCACCAGGGCTACCTGTGCATTGGCAGCAGCTACAGAGATACCGGCATTGGCATTTCCTAAAGTAGCACGTGCAGATAATAAGTCTGCTTCCGCTTGTTGATAATCAGCTTCTGCCTGTTGGAGAGAAATGCGGTATTCCTCATCGTCAATAGATAATAAGGTGTCCTTTTGTTTTACGTTACCGTAATCCTGTACATACAGGTTCTTTACGTAACCGGAAACACGGGCAATTACAGGAGCGGCATGTCCTTCTACCTGGGCGTTGTCTGTTGTTTCATGGTGACTGGCATACATCCATTGACGTACCCCAAAAATTGCGGCTAAAATGAGGATGGCGATGAAAATAAGTCGCACTGCTAACTTCCCTTTACGGGGGTTACTTGTTGTTTCCATTGTAGTGTGTGTATTTTATGGGAGCAAAGGTAAACTAAGTTGACATAATAGACAACTTATTTGTCTATCTATAAAAAGTTTTATCTTTGCATGACAAAAGGAGTATTTTAGACACAAAGCCTACAACGTATATAATAATATAACTATGACGACACCGTCTTTAGACCAGCAATTTCTGGATGTGGTGGCCATGCGGCCACGTTTGCTGATTAAGCTATTAAGCATTGTTAAGAAGGACTTTGATTTTCAGTTGATTGAACAGTTACAACAGCGTGGTTATAAAGACTTTAAGATAGGAGATATGGTATTATTGGCGAATATATCGCCAGAGGGGACCATTAACAATGAGTTGGCCAAGAAAGCAAGGATCACCAAGCAAGCCATGAGTAAAGTGGTAAAGAACCTGGAAGCGAATGGTTTCATATTTACCCGTAAACATGAAACGGACAACCGGGCCACCGTGATCTATTTAAGTGACAAGGGGAAACAATTGGTGATTGATTCTTCTGCCTGTGTGCAGGATATCCAGCGTGGCTACACGAATATTATCGGGGAAAAGGATGCAGAGGTATTAAAAGATATCTTGTTTAAACTGGTGGAAGGGATCTTACCTGCTGCTGTGGGAAAATAATTTTCTTAAGAGGACGATCAGTAAAATAAAGGCCCCACCAGCTCCGATCCAGATAAAATAATTCCCTTTTTCTTCCGGCTTTTCCAGTGTAACGGGATGATGATGCCCGATATAGGTAAGTGCTGCCCAGTAATAGGGTAGCTTGAGCTGTTGTTTGGTATCCTTATCTTCCAGCCATTCCATTTTTGCATCATGCAAGGCCATCATGGGACTTTCCGCAGCAGGCAGTTGCTGGTAGAAATTACCGGTAAGCCTGGCCACGGTGGCATCGTGCACATTCCATAAGCCGGCTACGATTCCTGTAGCGCCGGAAGCTGTGAATTCGCGTGCCAGTGAAATGATCCCCTCTCCTTCTGCCAGCATGCCCTGCCCTGTTCTGCAAGCGCTCAACATAATAAGGCCGGGTTGAAATTTGCGGGCATATAATTCAAACAGGAAGAATGGCCCGTCTGACAACTGGATGGCCGGCAATTGCTGACTTCCTTCCAAAGAGGCATGGGTACTGAGATGCAGGATACCGTTCTTTCCCAATTGTTCGCGGAAGGCGGCTAATGTTGCCTTTTCATTTTGATAATAATTTCCTTTTACGGCATGGCTTACGGCTTCGAATTCCTGTTGCACTGCGGGTAATTCTACGCCTTCATTTGCTTTTGAAATAAAGAAACCTGTCATGCCTTTCATTTTTCCACTGCTCCGTTCCTGTTGCTGCAACCAGGTTTGCATGGAATAGGCAAGGCCGGTAGCTGCTTTCTTCAACAGGAAAGGCCATTTGGCCAGATCTCTGTTATATACACTGTCTGTGGGTAATGCATCAAATGGCAGATAACCCAACCAGCCATCTGGTATTAATAAATACTTATTGCCCGCGATGGTATCATTCCACAACCAGCGCCAGATCTGGTATCCCTGTTTATAATAATCCTGCGGATCATTTTGCATGGCTTGCGGGCCGTTGTGGAAATATTTCGTAACGAACTGGTGAATGAAATCCAGTTTCTTTTCTGCGTCTGGTAATCTTTTTATGGAGAGGATGCCTTGTTTTTGCAGGTCTATAATATAGATGTGATCTGTTCCTGCAAAAAAGTTCTTTACGATCAGGCCCTGTGGTAAGTTTTTCAGCGAAAAGGGAACCGGTTTAACTGGTTCGAAAAAATCAGGGTACTTCTTTTTGATGGCTAGTTGTACCTGTGAAAGCTCGTATGCTAACTCCGATCTGTTGTTGGATGTTTTATTACCCAGCGCATTTTCTCTATCATAATAAGCAATGGCCTGTTGCAATTTTCTTTGCCGGTCTAATAAAGTATCCTTTACCTGCAAGCGGCTGTTCTGCATATTGAATTGCTGTTCTTCCAGTAAAACCTGCGCTTTACTTTTCTCCATGACATCTAACATGGCCAGGGAATACTGCGGGTCTTTGGTTTGCTCCCACAGCTGAAAGGCAGTGTTCATAGCCTTTTCCGCCAGCATGTGACTTTGCTTCTGGTGTAATAAGCGGGTGGCACGGCTAAAGAATTCTCTTCGTAATAACTGCTCTATGGAAAAGATAAGCTGATAACCGGTGAGTGCTTCTTGTAGCTTTCCTGCCTGTACCAATGCATCTGCTTTACCTTCCAGCGCATCTGCCAGCATGAATTCCCCATACAATTGTTTCTCCTGCGGCCAGCCGTTACTACCGGGAACCAGTAAACGAATGGCTTTATCAAAATCTGCTGTGGGCTGTTTTAACTGTAAGGCAATACGGCCGGACTTTTCCAGCAGGCGGGCTTTCTCTCTGCTCCTCGCCCCGGCATAATTTGATTCCATCACCTGTAGCGCTTCCTTTAGAAACTGCTGCGCTTCCTTATAACGATGCTGACTAAACGCCACATCGCCGGACATCTGTAAAGCAGAAGACAACCAGTAAGCCGCGTTTTCTTCTTTCTTATCCTTTAGCGCTTTTACAGCCTGCGCAGCACTAATAGCTGCACTATCTACCTTACCTGTTTTCAAATAAATGTCTGCCAGTGTGGAATGTAACAACCCTGCAATGCTGCTATTGGCAGGTGCATATTTTAAACCGGTAAGCCCCTGCCGGATAGCATCTGTGAAAAGCTCCTGCATCTGGTAAGTAACGGCGAGGTTATTATATACGGCGGCTATTTGCCTTGGATCTCCTTGTTTTAATACAGATTCAAGGGCTTTTGTTTGAATGAACGCAGCCCTTTCATAATCTCCGAGGCGGGTGTAATTATTGCCGAGGGGTTTTAAAATATATTCTACTATATCTGTTTTAGGAATCGGGGCTGCATTATAAAAACGGTAAGCTGCTTCGTAGGACTCTATAGAGGGAAGAATATTGCCGGCATACATGAGATAGTATCCCTGGCTGGTAAGCAGGTCCAGCCAGGCTGCCCGCTCGTTTTCATCTTTCGGTTTACGCCATGCCCAATCATCTATCTGCATGAGTTCCCCTAAACGTTCCGGTGGTTTTTCGTAGACATGGTCCAGCATGTAATAGACCCATTCTTCGAGGTTGTCTTCCTTTTTCAATTCATCCCCCCGCTTCTTTAATGCATCAGGGACCTGCGCATAAAGCGGCTGGCATAACAGTAAAAAGATAAGGAAGCGGATCGTGGTCATGCTTTAAAAAGGAGTGTCCTTCCTTCTTAAAGATAATTAAAATCTCCAGATGCCATAAAAGAACAGCCGCTGCTGCGGGTCTTTGACATATTGCAGGATACGTATACCCAAAGCCGGGCCGGCACGCACTTTACCAATATTCAGATCTGCAAATATAGCACCGTCTGCTGCGGAGAAGTTCTTCGTGACGGTGCCGGCCAGTCTGTCGAATTTCTGAATGACGCCGGATGGCGGTACCGTCATCTCTGTTACCTGCACTACTTTTTTCTCCTGTGTTTTTTCAGAAGTTACTACGCTCACCATGATACCAGCACCCACTCCTAACCAGCCGGTAATATTATAACGCAGGTGTAAGGGCACTACATCCATCGTTGTTCTGCTTACTACATTATAATTCTCTCTGCCTATCACTAAATATTTACCGGTACCAATGCTGGTATCCCGCTGGTCCCGGGAAAAGGATTGTAAGGTTTCCGTTTTCTGCTGGATATTGAAATACAACTCTGCCTGGAAGTATGGTTTATAAGGGGCAAACGCGGAAATCGTAAAACCCAATGTACCGGCAGGAAGGCCCAGTGGCAGTTCACCTTTACTCATTCCTTTGCCATAACCGAGTATCACACCCGGTGAAAGCCCTGGTTTAAATCGTCCTTTGGAACGGTTGGTGATCACAGGTTCGTTCTTGTCAAACACGATAGCCGCCTGGCTGGTGAAAGGGAGTTTCTTTAATTCTTTGCTGAAACGGATCCTGTATTTAATAAACCCTTTTGTAGAATCCTGGTCTTCCACCCCTTCCTGTTTCACTCCTTTCAGGTAAATATTATTGAAGACGAAAAAGATACTGTCTTTGCGGATGATGGTATCCAGGCAGCTTTGGCGCTCATAGGCGGAATCACACATCAAACATTTAGGGGAATAATCTGTGATCTCCAGCGACTGGCCATTCAGCATCCCGGGTACAGCCACACCAATGGATACTTTGCTGGCAGGGCCTTTTCCGGTGTTCTGAAATTGTACTTTATAACTTAACTCCTTTGATTTACTCACAAAACGGTAGTTCATGCGCCTGTTCTTCAACTGCATCCGGTTGGGATCATGAGAAGCTACGATCTGCATATCCAGGTTATACTGTGATACCGGAAAAGCAGGATCATCCGGTACGAACATCCCGCTGATGGTCACCACCGCATTGGTATCCTTGATCATTTCGGGGGTTGTTTCCATAGAGAGGAAGAGGAATTTTTCCTCTCCTGCTTTCAGGTCTTCCACCCGCCAGATGTGCTGTTCCCGGAACAGGGCTTTCTTTTCTGCCAGTAAACCAGCTAAGGCTGTTTTCCTTACAGGGTCTATCCATGGAGTGGCAGAAGGGCCACCCGCCAGAGGTACGTATAAATTTTCGGAAGGGGCCATGGCCAATAAAGAATCCAGTCCAAACTTGCGTTCCCCGTTGTATTTACGTTCTTCAGACAGTACGAAGTTCTTCTGGGCAAATTGCTTTTCGTTATAGAACAATAGCAGGGAACCGCTTACGGCAGCTGTTCCTCCGGGATGCCGGTAACCCACGATCGTCACCATCTCTTCTCCGGGTTTGGGCATCCGGTTGGCTTTCATAGCCAGCATATCAGAGGCGGCGAAGAAAGAAGAAGGGGCATCTGCGGCGGCGTACATGGTCTTTTTCACTTTGATGCGGCGGGGTTTTCCTTTCGGGGCCTTGCCATCATCATAGTTATTGGTGGCATATAAGCGGATCTCGTAAGAGCCGGTATCCTTATAATTATGTACAGGTTGCGGGGCAAAGCTGAAGGTGCCATCCCCGAATTCCCAGAAGTAAGTGTAAAAGGCTTCCGGTGCGCCGGCGATCTGGCGGAGTGGACGCAGGCCTGCTTTTATGACGGTCTTATTCTCATCCTGCTCCACATCAATGGTGCTCAGGATGGTATCCGGCGCTGCTTTTTGCTGTGCCATAGCGGATCCTGCAAGCATCAGCAAGAGTATAGAGGCGAATAAATATTTCGACATAGAAAGGTATTTAGGACATATATGGCTGAGGCCCGCTTGCTCCGACAGTTTATAACCACAGTAATATATATCATTTTAATTGTAACGGCAAAAGGCCCTAAGGCCTTTTGGGTGTATTCGGCGTTAAGAGGAACGGGAGCTTCTGCCAATAGATAAACTGCCTCCCTGATTTGTTACCCCCGGATTTTTAATATCTTTATTTTTATATGTCACACGCAGATCAACATTTTATCCACGCACTCCTGCATAACGAAACGCAGGTGGTGGGAGAGATCTACCAGCGTTTTGCTCCCAAGGTGAAATATTATGTGCTCCAGAACAGCGGTTCCGCTGATGATGCAGCCGATATCTTCCAGGAATCCCTGGTGGATATTTACAACCAGGCCAAATACAAGGACCTCCAGCTGACCTGTCCTTTTGAGGCATTCCTTTTGATGGTGTGTAAACGTAAGTGGCTCAACGAACTCAAAAAAAGAGGGCGCCAGGGGGTAACAAAAGACCTGGATGAGCAATTTAATGTTGGCGAGGATAGTTTCCGGGATGCAGAAAAGACCTGGGCAGACAATGAAAAGGCGCGGCTCTTTAAAACTATGCTGGGGCAAATGGGGGAACGATGCCAGGAGATCATCCGGCTTTCGTTAACCGATAAACCGCAGGAAGAGATAGCTGCCAAGCTGGGTGTTACGTATGGATACCTTCGTAAGAAGAAATCTGAATGTATGGCCTCCCTCATCAGCGCTATTAAAGATAACCTTTCAAAATGGGGACTGACATGAACGACATCGATTATGAACTGATAGAACGTTACTTCTCCGACCGCATGACGGAGGAAGAACTGATGGCTTTTGAGAGCCGTAGAGAGGCGGATCCTGAATTCCATGAGATGGTAGCCACCTGGTTTGATGTAAGCAATACATTACGTCAGTCGCTTCAGGCAGATCCTCAGCGGGATGCATTGGTGCAAACTTTACAAAGCAACCGGCCTATATTTAATGAGAAAGCTAAAGTTGTTTCTATCCGTAAATTAATGGCAGCGGCTGCTTCTGTGGCGGTGCTGATTGCTACTTTGATGTACTGGAGTCCATGGAAAAAAGATCTCTATTCGCAATATTCCATAGAAGAAATGATCTCTCCTGCTGAACGGGGGTCTACTAAGGATTCCCTGGCACAGCAAGCGGCGACGCAATTTAATCATCGTGATTATAAAGAAGCGGTTGTTACACTGGATAAATTATTAGCGGCACAACCGGGTGATGCTTATGCGCGTTATTACCGGGGGCTTTCTTATCTGGAAGATGGGCTGACTTCGCGTGCGCGTGCTGATCTGGAAGTTATTTATAACGGGGAATCTGTTTTTAAATATGATGGCGCTTTCTTTGTTGCGTTGAGTTATTTGAAGGATAAGAATACTGTTAAATGCAAAGAGTGGTTATTGAAGATTCCTGCGAGTGCGGAGAATTATGATAAGGCGCAGGAGTTGTTGGGGGATTTGTAGGTAGGGTGTTTGCCGCGCAGGAAAGGGCGGAGTTCTTTTTTTGAAGAGGAACGTTATTTAAATAAAGAACCTGCGGTTCTTTATTTTTTCTTGAAGGAAGTGAGATTGTTTTTATTAAAATAAAAAGCACCCCGTTCAATAAAGAACAAGCCGCTGAAGTGAGTGACACAACGGCGGCTTCATAGTTTTACTACCGCCTGTTACATCCAAACTTATAAGAAAAAAAGATGCCGGCTCAGACGAGACCGGCGTTATCATATTCCACGTCTACAGTAAAATCTTTAGTACGTTTATGATTATCTTTTTAGGTTAAATGGTCACCATGAAGATCTCGGGGTTTCGTATCGGCAGATTGCGCAATACTTCTTCCACCTGAGGATCATGCTCAAGTTGTTTCCATAATGTAAAGTAGACTGGATTGTTGTAGGCAGCTGCGCCAAAGAGCAGGAAAGGGTGGGCCACCGGCCATTCATCCCAATACATCACATCCTTTGCAAACGGCCAGCTGTTCTTGTTCTGCACATATGGGTACATATATGCAATGCCTTTGCTAATTGCTTTCGTCGATGCAGTATACTTCCAGAGATCATCCTTAGGGCTGCTAAGTATCTGGCATACTGTTGCCATCGCATCTAAATTGAATAACGCATAACCATAAGGTTTTGTTCGACGAATTTCTAAAGGAAAACTTCCATCTTCTGCCATTTGTTTTGGCAACAAAACCTCTTTATATCTGTTACGGCAAAATTCTATCCATTGCTGATCTTTCAGGAAGGTAGCGAAAGCAGCGACCTGCATCACCCAGCAGGTGCCATGATTATTCGCCGCATTCATTTCATCCAGACCGTATTTATGTTCCGTCATCCATTTCAGATATGCTGCAAACCATTCTTTAATGGCTACCAGATCTTTCGGAGGGATCATACCGGCCTTCTCCATAATACGCAATGCCTGTGCGATCTCTATAAAATGAATAGTATCAATGATCCCGATCCCACGGCCTGTTGCGCGGCCTTTGATGGCCTGTGCATACAATAAGTTGGGATTCATTTTTGTATCAGCATTCACAAACCATGCTTTGATATGTACCAGCGCATGATCCAGGTAACGTTTGTTGCCATTGGCTACATACGCTGCTGCCAGATCCCCTACCACTCTGCTGAAACGTACCATGGCCTGGCGATGCGCCACAAAATTCTCCGGATTGGTTTGTCCATCTTTTTGAATATACGGACTATCAGGACTCACTGGATTAGGCCACCAGTAGTCTCCTTCAGAATAAAAATCATGTATACCTCCTGCGCTGCGTTCAGACTTTGCCGCAGTAACCGTAACAGGCTTTTGTAACATAGCCCATTCCGCTTTCTTTAGAATATCTGCCTTACGGGCTTCTATGGCTTGCTTCAGCCAATCCGCTTTGGCGAACTGTGCAGAGACGATCAATAATAATATTAAAATGCTTTGCTTCATTTTACGGGTGTTAGCGTTACTTCCATCAACTTCATCAATTCCTTTCCTGCTATTTTCTCTGATTTAATTTCCAGTGTGTGTTCTCCTTTTGGCAATGTGATACTTCCGATCTCCTGTTCCTGTAATCCTGATAATACCTGTGCGCTGAGTTTTTTATCACCGAAGGATACGGTATAACTTCCACCACCTTCTGCTTCGTACTTTAACTTCACAGCATAAGTAACGGGTTCATCATTGCGGGTGAGCCATTTCAGGGATTGATCGTTCCGCGTCCAGTTCTGTACATAATACCTGTTGGTTTTCCCATCTCCGAATCCAAAACCTTTCCCTTGTTGTGTGGCATCGAATGCCAGCAATACGTTGGGATAATCTTTTGTGAACAGTGCCTCTGCTTTACTTTCCGGTGCAGGACCTTTTGTTGTTTCCAGTACCAGCACTGTGTTATTTGCATCGGGTGCTTGTTCCGGCACACTGATCTCCCAATTGAAGGGGCTGACCTTCTTTACTACAAGTGATTTGTTGTTTACTAATAATCTTGCACTGTTGATCTTAAAGAAACCATTCACCAGTAACTTACCATCCTTCGGCCATTTGAAAACATGCAGGTACTTTTTATCTCCCTTCTGTGTTACAACGCCCCATGGCTGTGGTACATCAAAACCTCCCTGTGCGCCATAAATACTTTCACCGTTCGGCACTAACCAGGCTCCTACTTTATGCAGGATGGTAGTATCTCTTGGATCAATGATGCCATTGCCCATCGGCCCGATATTCATCAGCAGGTTACCGCCTTTTGCGGTTGCCTTTGCCATTAGCTGGATAAAGAATCCTGCTGGTTTGTGGCTGTCATCGAATTTAGAATAACCATATGATTCATTGGTGGTAGGAATGGCTTCCCAATCTCCCGTTACCGGGTAAAATTCCGCGGGACGATCTGCCGTGTTCTTATAATCACCGAATGAAACAACGGAACTTCTTGCCAAACGGCCATTCACTACTACTTTATTATCAATGTCTCTAATCGCTTTCAGGATCCTTATGTTTTCAGACAGGGGTAATTTATGCGGCGTATCAAACCAGATAATATCCGGATGATACTTGCGCAGTAACTCCTGGATCTGCGGGATGGATTTCTCATTTACATACTTCACTGCTTTCGGCAATAACTCCGGATGTTGATCATACCAGTTAGTTCCGCCGAAGAGATTTTTATCACCGCCGGGATTGTTGTAATCCCAATCGTTGCCCGGTGCATTGGGATCTTCCCAGTCGAAGGCATGGGAATAATAGAACCCGAATTTAATACCGTATTTCTTACAGGCGGCTGACAGCTCCTGCATGGGATCTCTTTTAAAAGCAGATTGCTTTAAGGTGTAATCCCCTATGGCGGAAGGATACATAGCTACTCCATCATGGTGTTTAGCCGTGATGATCAGGTAACGCATGCCTGCATTTTTGATCAGCTTCACCCAGGCGTCTGCATTAAACTCCGTTGGGTTGAAAGTTTTGATCAGTTTATCTGCATATTCCTGGCGGGGGATCTTTTCCTTCCGCATCAGGTGTTCTGCGTATCCGCCTACTTTCTTTCCTTTCCATTCACCACCGGGTACTGAATAAACACCCCAGTGAATAAAACAACCGAACTTGGCATCTCTCCACCAGGCTATCCTTTCATCATGTTCCTTCATAGAATTTGTCCACCAACCACTCACTGCTTCTGCAATAGCGATGCTGTCCCGCGATGCAGCTTTCTGCATCAGGATGCCATCATCATCTCCCTTGAACTGGGCAAATGAACTGGCAGATAGAGCTATCAGCGCTGTTGTTATATATGTTCTTACTCCGCTCATTTTACTGTTATCTCATGTACGCCGGCAGACAGCATCACATTTTGGTCATATACTTTTTTCAGGTTCAGTTCCGGTAATTTGGAAGCATCCTTTATCTCTTTATTCACGGGAAAGCCATAATCTTTTACAAGGCTGTAATCCAATGTTGGAGGCCCAACGGGAGATTTAATCTGCACAGGTTCAAACGTACGGATCACTTGTTTTCCACCTTCATAGGTTGAATGGATCACGGCTTTCACGAGGCGTTTATCTTTCCAGGTAATATCTACTTCAAAACCACCTTTTACTTTTAATCCTTTTACACTGCCCGTTGGCCATACGGAAGGTAATGCAGGTAATAAATGGATCACACCATCATGGCTCTGCACCAGCATTTCCGTAATACCGGAAGTAACACCAAAGTTGCCATCTATCTGGAAGGGCGGATGCGCATCAAAAAGATTTGCATAAGAACCACCGCTGTTATCTGCCACACTCACAGAATCTCCTGATGCGTAAAAGAGTTGTTTATTCAACATCAGATAGGCATGGTCTCCATCTTCGAGCCTGGCCCACCAGTTGATCTTCCATGCTTTTGACCATCCTGTTCCTCCATCTCCACGTAATTCCAAGCTACGTTTAGCAGCAGCAGCCAGTTCAGGCTGACGGCGTGGTGTGATCATATTGCCAGGGAACAGACCATAGAGATGTGATAAGTGACGGTGACTATCTTTCGCATCATCCCAATCCAGGTACCATTCCTGTAACTGACCCAAACGGCCTGCATGGAAAGGATATAAGTCTTTTAATACACCGTTTATTTTTTCTGTGAACTGTTTGTCTGTTCTTAATTCATTCGCCGCTTGTACCGTTCTGTTAAGCAGATCATAGATGATAGACATATCCATGGTAGAGGCAATGCTCACACTTCCTTTCCTGGCACCATCTATCAGGAAATTATTCTCCGGGGAGGTGGAAGGATTGGTTACCCATTGGCCCTGCGGGTTCTTCACCAGCCAGTCCAGCATAAACTCTGTAGCTCCTTTCATTAAAGGATAAGCTTTATCGCGCAGGAATTTTTCGTCTCCGGTATATGTATAATGTTCCCACAAATGCCTGCACAACCATGCACCTGCCATTGGCCAGATGGCCCAGCGTGGATCACCTTTCGGATCTTTCCAGTCGAACCCTCCGGAGGGAGAAGACAATGCCCAGATATCCACGTTGTGATGTACCGCCCAGCCTTTCATGCCATAATTCACTGCTGCTGTTTTCGCTCCTGTTACAGAAATCTGTTTAATAAAATCGAACAGCGGCTCAGCACATTCAGAAAGGTTAGCCGTTTCTGCCGGCCAGTAATTCATTTCCGTGTTGATATTGGTGGTATAGTTAGAACCCCATGGTGGCTGCATCTTATCATTCCAGATCCCTTGCAGGTTCATAGCGGGGCCGCCTTTGCGGGAACCGGCAATCATCAGGTAACGGCCATACTGATATAACAGCGTGGTCAGTTGCGGATCCATATTACCACCTGCTTTTGTGTATGCTTTCAGGCGTACATCTGTTGCTTTTGGTCCGGAACCGTCATCACCCAGGTCCAGTTTCACCCGGTTGAATAATTTTGTATAGTCAGCAATGTGCTGTTGTAATAAAGTGTTGTAATCTTTTGGTTTGTCCAAATATTTTAAGGCTTCTGCTGCAGGATCTTTTCCTTCACTTACCGGGTTCTTTAAAGCACCGTTGAAACTGGTACCGATGGAAACCAGCAGCACGGCTTCTGTTGCGTTCTTTACCTGTAAGCCATTTTCATCTGCTACACTGCTGCCGTTCTTCAGTTTTGCCTGTACGTGTACTTCATACTTAATACCATTCTTCGGATCATATTCAAACTTCCTCGTTTCATATGGGCGGTGTGGTACATAAGAAGGACATTGCCCACTTAATACGATGTGGCTGCTTGTACGTTTGCTGATCTTAGTGGGCATGGGATTATCAAAGGCCACATGGAAATTCAGGGCGCCTGCCTTTGAGCTGCGCCAGCGGATCACGAGTAATTGATCCGGATAACTCACAAATGTTTCCCTTGTATATTCCACACCGTTTGAAGTATACTTTACTTTAGCAACAGCGTTGTTCAGGTTTAATTCTCTTTCATATTTTGTAGCAGTGGCTACCGGCTGATCATTCTTCAATAATAAATTCCCCAGGGTAAGATACCTGGCAGAATAAGTACCCAGCATTAAACGACTGATGGAATCCGCTTTCATGTATTCCGCATTCCACAAGGCTTGCCGAACAACGAGCAACTGTTCTTTTGCACCGGGATTGTTACCATCCTTCGGACTGCCACTCCATAAAAATGCTTCGTTCAATTGCAGTTTTTCTTCCTGTACGGTACCAAATACCATCGCGCCAATACGGCCATTCCCAATGGGCAGGGCTTCATTCCAGTTTGCGGCCGGTTGCTGATACCAAAGCCGGAGCAGGGGATCTGCTTTCTGGCCCAGTGTGAGCAATGGCGCGCTTATTAATACCAATCCGAAAACGAAACTTCTCATATTATCTTAGTTTACCCTCTCCTTTCCAAGCTGCCAGTAATTCCCAGATATTTCCGGATGCCTGTGCTTTAGTGATGGTGTTATCAACTGCTTTATCTCCCAATCTTTCTTTCAACTGTTGCAGATACAGGCTGCGGGGTGATACCGGTGTACCCCAGCTTTCCCAGTAACCTGTAGTTCCGTCCTGTTTTTGTCCGGTGCAACCAATGGCCCAGTTCTTTGAACCCGGTGCGCTGGTTACTTTAAGATCACTTTTGTAAGAGTGATTATTCCAGAACATCACCTGTGCACCAGACCATCCATGGCCACTTCCCATAGCCCCGCGATTTTGCACCCTTATCTGACCGCCATAAATATTATCAAACAACAAACCGGTTGCCCAACGGTGATGCGGACCAATGTCCGCATAAGTATCCGTGGCATAACAATCCAGGAATACATTCGGGCCGGGCACCACAGAACCTGTTACAAAATCATGCCGTCCGCCGCGGGAATAGCAACGGTTCAATAAATTAAATGCTGAACCGCTTTCTATTACAAAAGAATATTTCCTGCCGCCGGTGGTGATGGATTTAGGATCCAGCATCGCACATTCCATTACCGTATTATAAACAGATTGCGATTCGATGGATACACAGGCATAACCGAAATACTTTGCTGTTACCTGTTTCACCCAACAATTCTCTGCCCGTAACAAAGCCACTGCATCCCATCCGTGATCTTCACTGGTATCTGTTTTATAGGCAGATTCCATCCGCATGTTTTCAATACCACAGTTGCTGATGCGGCCATTTCTCTTTGCTTTATAAATATACCCTCCGCCATGCTGCACCCGTATAGGATCAACAACAGGCTCTTTTAGGGTGAGTTGATTGCCGGTTATTTTGACAATCGTTCTCTCAAATTCTGCTTTATATGCGTTAGGCTTCCAACCGAACTGTGCCGTATTGAGATCATCTATCCATAACTGATTCGGCGTACGCACCAGCATAATACTATCTCCCGCTTTAAATCCTGCAGCATTTTCTACTTCCAGTACAGTTGCTCCTGTGGGCAGATATTGTGTAGTAATGTTACTACGGTTACTTTCACTACCATGGCCTTTCCCTTCTCCTTTGATGCGGATAAAGCTATGCTGACCGGGTACGAGGTCCTTTAATATTGTACCATCTGCTCCTTGTCCTTCTCCTCTTAATACTACACCACTTTTTGAAATGGTGAGCAGTCCATTTAATTCATACGTACCTGCTTTCAGCAGGATGGCTCCACGGATACCATTTTTATCAAGCGGGAGTTGTTCCACTGCATGAATGGCATCTTGTATATATTGATGATTATCTCCGGCCTGAGGACTTAAAGTCTTCTTTACGGATACTTCCGGCAGCGTTATACCGCCTCCTTTGTAACCAGCATGAGAATAGTCAGGTACCTTATTAATACTGTTGCTCTCTCCTTCATTGGCGTAGGTGGCATAGATCAGTTTACCATTGCTTCCGGTTTGCACCAGTTTGCTTTGTTGACCGTAGGCCCCGACAGCCGCGAGTGTTAATACTACAATTGCGTGGAACTTCATGTAATCTGTTGTAACGTGGTTTACCAGCTTCTGCCCTCCACAGGAAGTACGGCATCTACAAACCGTACAGCCCGTGAATTGCAGCAAAAGCATGATCTTAATAGTAATGAAAAAACGTGTCTAATCTTCATAACGCGGTGCCCTCGTGGGCATATAAAAAAAGAGTTTATTGTTCTAATCTTTGCAAACGTTTGCATCCTTAGGGACACTTGTGCGCAATAAAGGTATTGAATCCGTTACACAAATTATGCAATCGGTTGCACATACTTGCACATTATTTTAACCTTTCTTGATATTGAATTAGCATTTCACAGCGCGGGGCTGGAAAAACCCAGGGATTTCAGGCCTTTTTTGATGTCCGGATGACTCATAAAAAGCCGCCAGAGCAGCCCTGAGCGGTAGTTTTCGATCATTACCACAATAGGGCCCTGGTCTATGGCCAGGTATTGGTAGTCATACCAGTTATGGGATTCGGAGAAAGCATCGTAGAAGCCAAATTCCCCCCAAAGCCTTGCCCCTACTTTGTTGTAGAAGTATTTGAGGGCCTGCATGGAATAGACGGGGGTGTAAGGAAAAGAGGATAATGCGGCAGTAGGTGTTATAACACCGAGATCATTAGTGGGGGAATGTGCATTGTAGAATTCATGATTATCGCTGGCGGTTAGGCCCCAGCAATCTGCGCTGTATCCTTTATATTGTTTGGGATTATTAATACAATACTGGCGATTGATCAAAGTATGGTTGGTGTTCTGCTCCCAGTAATCTGCATACTGGTCTTTTAATCCACGCGGGTCCAAACCCAGGAATGAATAATGCGCAAAGAAAAGCGGGCCACCGTAATCAAAACCCAGCGGTAATTTGATCCCCAGGAATTCTTTTCCGTTCTTAAAGTAATTACTCACTGCCCAGCCCTGGTGGTAGGCTTTAGGGGACACCCGGAAATTAGGAGAGGAAGCCCCCAGCACATAAGTGATCAGGCATTCATTCCAGCCACGGATGGTATGATTCATAGACCATCCGTTGTTGGGCGACCAATGCCAGTATAATACATCCTGCCCTCCCTGTGTGTACCAATTCCATTCTGCATCATTCCACAGCCCGGTGATCCTGTTCCGCAATTCCTGTTCTTTTGGGGTATTGCGATCAAAGTATTGCTGCACGGCTAATAAACCCTGGAACATAAATGCAGATTCCACCAGGTCTCCTCCATCATCTTTTCGGCTGAAGGGAATGGTTTTACCGGTGGCCCCATTCATCCAGTGTGGCCAGATGCCGTGGTAGTGATCTGCTTTTGACAGGAACTGTACGATCTTTAATAAACGTTCCAGCCCCTGTTCCCGTGTAACGAATTTTCGTTCTATTCCTACCAGGATAGCCATCACGCCAAAACCGGAACCACCAATGGTAACGACTTCCGGAGTGGTAGTACGTTCAGGTGCTAAGCCAGATACGGGATGCGCAAACTTCCAGAAATAATCAAAGGTTTTCTGTTGCACGAGGGTGAGCAAAGCAGAGTCCCCCAGTTGTGGCCGGGGGATCTGTTTCTTTTGTGCGGCAACCGGTAATGCGGTGCCAATAAGCAGGCTTAATAATAAGATGCGCATCAATAATTTGGATTTTGTTCTAAACGCCCGCCGCTTAAGAGGATCTGCTCTTGCGGGATGGGGAATAATTCATGTTTTCCGTCTACAAAGTTCTTTCCATGTGCTCTCATCACTTGTCCTGCACGTCCTTGTCTTACCAGGTCCCAGAAACGATCATGTTCCATGGCCATTTCCACTCTCCTTTCTTTCCAGATAGCTAAGCGCATGTCTGCTTGTCCTGCTGCAGGGGCATCTGGTAATCCGGCACGTTTGCGGATGATGTTCAGTTTTGCCAGTGCTTCTCCTGCGCTACCTATTTCATTTGCCGCTTCTGCATAGATCAGCAACACTTCTCCGTAACGCAGCACGCGGAGGTTTTTGGGCGTACGATCCGGGCTACCGCAATAAGGTTCCTGTGTACGACTGTGATAAGCTTTATAATTATACCGGTCGTTTTCCACGGAATCCCTGGAAGGTACCCTAAAGCCATCCCATAACGTTGTACCGTTCGGCTCTATGGTAATAATGGTACCTGCTTTGCGTTTGTCGTTTGGCTCGTAAGCTGCTGCCAGATCTGCGGTGGGATTATTAAATCCGAATCCGAAATCAGACCAGCCTTTCCTTGCCCGGATACCCTGGCAATTTGCATACAGCTCTATCGCAGAGTTGCAGGCAGCGCTGGTGCCCGTTTGTACCTCAAAGATGGATTCCATTGAATTAGCCCCCTTTGCACGCCAAATATCGGCATAATTGGAAAGGGTATCATATAACTTTGAATCGATCACGGCTTTGGAGAGATCAAATGCTTTCTGATAGTCCTTCTTGTAAAGATAAACTTTGGCCAGCATGCCCTGTGCCGCTCCCTTTGTGATACGGCCTACAGGGGTTGCGCCTTTCAGCGGCAAATTATCTACTGCAAACTGCAGGTCGCTGATGATAAGATCATAGATCTCTGTAGCAGTAGCACGCGTCTGGAATTCATCTGAATTGGCTTCTTCCGGTTTGGGTACACGATCCAGTTTAGGCACACCTCCAAAAGTACGTACGAGGTTAAAGTAAAAATACCCGCGCAGGAAACGTACTTCACCGATCAACCTGTTCTTTGTAACATCATCCAGCGGACTCAATGGTAATTTATCCAATGCCTGGTTTGTTCTGGCAATGGCCTGATAATAACCCGTCCAGAAATTCTGCACGTTGCTATTAGCCGGTGTGTAGGTGAAATTATCGATCTCTAATGCAGGACCATAATCCTGTGGTGTACTGCCTTTATCTCCTTCATCACTTGCAATGCTGGTGAGCACTACCATTTGTAATCCATGTACATCTGGTCCAAAACCTCCCAGCCACATTACATTATATACACCATTCACGAGGTCTATCGCTGCATTGGGATTGTTCCTGATCTCTTCTTCCGTTACCCTGCCCTGCGGTGGGATATCCAGAAAACCTTTTCCGCAGCTGACATACATCAGCCCGAAACTTATAAGTAATATACTGATTAGCCTTTTCATGATAACGTTTTTAAAATGTAACATTCAATCCAACTGCAAACGTCCTTGTGGTAGGATACGGCATCAGTTCTATGCCGCTTTCCAGTGGACTGGCATTGTTCTGTGCTGAAATGAATCCATCCGCTTTTGGATTGGTGGAGATCATTTCAGGAGAGAAACCACTAAAGCGTTTTACCGTGAAAAGATTCTGAGAGGTGAGGTAGATCCGCAGCCTGCTCATCTTCATGCGTTCCAGTAATTGTTTAGATAAGGTATAACCCAGCGTGAGGTTATTGAGGCGGAAGAAATTACCGGACTCAATGAAATAGGTGGAAGCCGGGATGCTGCTGTTGAGGACTCTTGGATCTGTTGCTGAAGGGCGAGTAGATGTCCAGCGTTTATCAGCGTAATCTGCTTCTATGTTATCCGTGATCTCGTAGCGGAATGCTTTTTTACCGTTGTATATCTTATTACCGGCATTGCCGTAAAAATCCACACTCAGGTCTAAACCTTTGTAATTTACACCGGCATTGAGACCGTAATATAACTTAGGCTGATAGGAACCTGCATAGATCTTGTCATCTACTGTGATACTGCCATCATCATTTACATCCCTGTAACGCAGATCGCCTGGTTTAGCATCGGGCTGGATCTTTTGCCCGTTCTTATTCAGATAGGCATCTACTGCTGCCTGATCTACGAACACACCCTGTGCATCATACACATAAAAACTACCAATGGGATAACCACTGGCTGTTTTTGTTACTGGTCCCTGGCCGCCCACACCACCTTTCAACAATGGCTGGCCCTGGTTGAGACCGGTTACTTTGTTATCATTCAGGGTGAGGTTGCCCCCAAATGTATAATCGAAACCATCACTGATCTTATCTTTCCATTGCAGCGTGAATTCCCATCCTTTGTTGACGAATGAACCGGCATTGGTGATATATTCATTATCCGGATCGCCCAACAGACCAGGGATCTTTACGCCCACCAGCGCATCGATGGTTTTCTTGTTATAGTAGTTTATTTCACCGGTTAGTTTTTGTCCGAGGGAAGTAAACTCCAATCCAAAATCATACTCTTCCGTGGTTTCCCATTTGAGATTGCGGTTCTTGATATCTGCCAGGCTGGTACCCAGTGTAGCTTTGCCATCAAAGAAATATTGCTGGCCGGTGCTGCCGGTTAGCACATACAGATTGGACTCAATATTATCATTACCAATACGCCCCCAGCTGCCGCGCAGTTTCAGGAAGTCGAAGATCTTCTGGTCCTTCAGGAAGGCTTCCTGTGAAAGCACCCAGCCCACACCTACAGCAGGAAAATAACCATTGCGGTTTTCTGAAGGGAAACGGGAAGAGGCATCGTTCCGGAAGGATACGGTAGCGAGGTATTTATCTTTATAACTATAGTTTACACGGCCAAGAATGGAGGCACGCGCATATTTATCACCATCTGCGGTAACAGTGGAGGTGTTGGGATCTCCTGCAATCAGGTACCAGAGGTCTGTACTGATAGGCACATTCCTTCTGCTGCCTTCAATATATTCTCCCTGGTATTTTTGTGCAGTATATCCTGCCAGCACGGTGAGATCATGATCGCCGAAACGTTGCTGAAAAGTAGCGGTATTATCCCAGAGCCATTCCTGATTCTGTTCTTTCACCATGGTCAACTGACTTTCCGGACGTTGCTGGTTACCTCCTGCTATGAGGAAAGTGGATTCGTCATTCAGGAATTGAAAGTTATACTTCTTCCTGTTAAAGTTGGATTGGTTTACACTCATGCTGGAACGCAGCTTGAGGAATTTCCAGGGAGAGTATTCCAGGTAAGTAGTTCCCTGTACACGGCCTTCCTGGAGTTTATCATTGTTCTTATCAATGGTGAGCGCAGGGTTACCTACGTTGCCGAAAGCCGCGGTATTACCATATTTCCCGTTCTGCATAACAGGGATCAATGGAGAGGCGCGATAGGTATTGGTATAAATTCCCTGCAAATCTACATACTGCGTATTGGAACGCATGTAAGAGAACTGCGCCACGAATTTCAACTTATCGTTGATGTTGTATTCGTTGTTGGAGCGGATAGTTAACCGATCATATTTATTAGTGTTCACCACCCCTTCATCTGTGAGATATCCTGCATTGAAATAATAGAGGAATTTCTCTGATCCGCCGGAGAGGGAAATATTATGTACCTGCTGGAATCCCTTCCGCAGAACAGCATCATACCAATTGGTGGATACATTATAACCGGGCAGGGTAACATTAGGCGCTGCATCTTTCAGGTAATCTGTATACTGCGTACTGTTCGCCATTTTAACGAGATGGGCTACTTCTCTGAATCCAGCGTTCATGTTATAGCTTACTTCCATCTCCCCGATCTTCCCACGTTTGGTGGTAATGATCACTACGCCATTGGCAGCCCGCACACCGTAAATGGCGGCGGAGGATGCATCTTTCAGGATGTCCATGGAAACAATGTCTGCCGTGTTGATATTCCTGATATCATTGGTGAGCACACCATCCACTACATATAAAGGTTCTGCACCAGCCAGCATACTACCAGTACCGCGCACACGTACAAGTGGTTGTGACCCTGGTGCGCCGGAACTGATGATCTGCACACCGGCCAGTTTTCCCTGTACACCTTGTGTGGCAGCATTTACCGGTTGCTTAGTTAATTCCTCTCCCCGCACGCTACCGATAGATCCTGTGAGGTCTCTTTTGCGGCGGGTGCCATATCCTACTACCACTACCTGTTCCAACTCACTGGTAGATGCATTCATCACTACATTCAATTCTGTTCTTCCATCCAGTGCTATCTCCTGCGGATCGTATCCGATATAAGAGAACAGCAATGTTACATTGGCATCGGGCGCATTCAACGTAAAAGCGCCATCCGGTGTGGATACAGTTCCCACACTGGTACCTTTTACCTGGATGGTTACACCGGGGATGGGCTGACCATCTTTATCCTTTATGGTTCCTTTTATGGGAACAGCGATATTTGTTTGCACAGTGATCAGCGCAGGCTGGATCACATACAAACCTTCGTCTATCTTTTTATATTGTAATTGCAGTGGTGTGAGCATGTCATCCAGTGTTTCCTGCAATGGTCTTTTTTTCTCGGAAACAGCGGGAACTTTCTTATTGTCGATGAGTTTGCTGCTGTAGGCAAAGCTGATCTTATGTTGCTTACCAAGTTTGTTGAGTGCTGATCTGAGCGGCATGGCTGTTTCCTCTGCTTCGGATGGTGGTGGCGGAACGTATCCCACATCCTGCGCCTGCATGCACAAGGGCAATAAGAGCATGCATCCGCATAGTAATCTGTTTAGTTTCATAAGAACGTGTTTACGGAGTAACAATAATCCTGTTTTGGTCGTCTTTATTTCCTTGTAAAAATATACGTGCTGTCAGCTCCCGGTGTTAATTCCAGGCTGAAAGCTTCTTTGATGGCAGCAAGTACTACTGCCTGGTCTGCCGTTGTTAACGTTGCGCTGAACTTTTCTTTTGCAAGTGATGAATCCCTGAAAACCAGTCTGATCCCGAATTGATGATACACTTGTGCGGCCACTGTTTCCAGTGATGCATCTTCGAACACAAGCGTACCCTTTACCCAGGAAGCATACCGTTCCGGCTGTACTTCTCGGCGTATATATTTTTCTTCTTTCTCTTTATATTCTACGAGATCGCCGGGTTTCATAATCAGTCTTTCTTTCTGCCTGCGCAGGGCTATTTTTCCTGAACTCAGTACTACCTGTGTATTGCCTGTGTAATTTTGTACATTAAATGTGGTGCCTAATACTTCAATATCCAGCGAGCCGGCATGCACAATAAATGGTACTGCGGTAACAGCTGTATGCTGTACGTTGAAATAAGCTTCACCTTCCAGCCATACTTCCCTGATCTCTTTGAAACTTCCTAAACGGAGCGTGGAATGCGGGCCCAGTATTACTTTTGAACTATCCGGCAAAATGAGCGTTCTGTTCTCTCCAAACTGACTGGTATAAACAGGTGGAATTGTTTTACTCCGGAACAACCATAATGCAGCTACTGCTACAATGCCTGTTGCCATGGCTGCTGCCAATGCCATGGGCCATCTTCTCTTTCTCACAGGCGTGGTTGTTTCCATCTCTTCTGCTATCACACTCCAGATCCGGTCATAACTTTCCACAGGCATTTCTTCCCTGGTATATTCCAGGGAGAGGAGGATCTTGCGGGCCTCTGTGATAATGGGCTGGCGTGTAGGATACAGCTGTTGCCATTCTTCCCAGAAAGCATTATTCTCCTTATTGGGTCTCAAAACCCATTCCGAAAAATAATCGTCTGTCAGGAAATCCTCCTGCCGGTAATCCGCATAATCTTTCCATTCCATAAGGTGCGATTGTACTTGACCATATGTATAGAGGAGAACAGGACGGGTTTTATCCCTTCTTCATAAAAATATTTATTTCCAGAGAAGCCAACCCATTGCCAGCCATAAGGGGAAATCGATCAGGCGGTGGCGGAGTTTATCAAAAGCTTTGTATACCATCTTATACACGGACTTCTGGTGAATGTTCATGATGGCAGCAATATCTTCAAAAGAAAGGTTTTCATAAAAGCGCAGGAACAGTACTTCCTTCATCCGGGGTGGCAGCGCATTGATCTCTTCCGCTACTTTACGACGGCGGGCCAGGGTACTTTCATCACTGATAAGTTGGGTTTCAGGGGAAACAGTGATATCAAAACCTTCTATGGGGAGTTCCTGTTGTTTCCGGTTTTCCGTGGCCATACGTAAAAGATCACGGCGGAAAGCCTTCACCAAATATGCTTTTACATTCTGTACGGCTGATAAATGACTGCGGTGTGTTAGCAGGTAGAGAAACAGCTGTTGAATACAATCCTCTATCAATGAACGATCTGCATACAACTTGCAACCATAGTTATATAACTGTGGTGCATAACGGGCATACAGGGTTCCGCAGGAGGCCTGATTTCCGGTTATGAAAGCCTGCCATTCGGCGGCATCGTCGTGGAATGAAGTTGCATACATGCGTACTTCAAAGATAGGGGAATTATCACTTCATGGCTTAATTCATGAGGTTTCCTTATTGACTGACTGGTACAAAAATGTAATCATTGTGCTAATAGAACTAAAAGACTATTGATAAAATCTATGGTTTAGTAATTCTCCATTGGGGCTAAATTCGTATTCAAAATTCCCAACAACAAAGTATCTTTCTCCCATATTTTTGCCTTTAAGCTCATTTGAGAGCCAGTATCTCCCATGATTAATTTCCAAAAATTCATCTAAGGTTATGCTCTTCCCATAATGACAGACTAATAGCATAAAGAAATTTATGGTATTATACTCTTGTTGATGAAGATGAGTAAATTCATTTGAAAAAGAATTGGGCGTATTTGCCCAAGCATCTGCCTGAAAATTCATTTCATCCAAAATTTTTCTCGGATTATTACCCCAATGGCTTTGAGCAACTTTTAAATAGCTATTAAACAAATCAATATTTAATTCCTTCCATCGTTGAGCCCATTGATTTAAGCCATTCGAGGAACTGTAGTTGACTAATATCCCATCTAAGAAAAATAAATACAGTTCAAAGTCGCTTACGTAAATCATTCCATCAGAAACTGGGGCAGGTATCTGCAAAACCTGAGACAAATAGTCTATATCTAAGGCCCGAGCCAAAATCCCTTCATCAAGAATAGTGCTAATATTTGAACTGTCGTATATTTCTGATACTTGCTCTTGGCTCCAAAATGAATCAAGCATTTTAGTTGTAATGGCATTGCACCTATTTCCTGCCATTATGAATACGATTTCTTTGGTAAATATTTTGACTATTATATTTATTATCTTCCTAGATTCATAGTCTCCGAATAAGACATGCACTTGAGTACGATGGTAACCTAAGTGTTCAATAATTCCATTAATTGATTCGTTCTCAATATCTCCTTTAAACTCCTGAAAACCACTTTCTGTTGGAACAAATATACCAGATCTCTTTTCTCCCTTTAAATACTTAGTAAACCATTTCATATTTATGAGTTAATTACAATTCAATATGGCACAATGACCTCTATTACTTTTAGAATTTCATCTAATAAATAATTATCAACTCTATATTTTGAACTAAACAGTTCAATTTCCGTTTCCGAATTCCCATGCAACTGAGTCCTAGATAATATTTCTATTTTTTCTGGGTTTGAAATTATACTGAAATGCATTATGAGAAGTGGAAATATGGATTTATCATTAGCAGGTGAATTCCACAGCGAAAAAATCTTCTTATCTTTAAGAAAAGAATATGCTAAATAACGCTTACCCAAGAGGTATCTATAATAGAAAATTCTTATGTTTCTAGGGGTTGCGCGGTTGCAGACTTCGACTGTTCGAATTAATAAATCGAGCTCAAACCATTCTAGTTCATACTGATTAGTTTCTTCTTGAAGTTCAGTTGTAATAGTCTCTTGTATGTAATTGAGTAAGTCTTCATTTAGTTCATTATTTCCTTTCAAATGATCATCTGCTAATGCGTTCTCGTTTGCCTTCTGTTCCGTCTTTTTAGCTTTATCAATTTTATCCTGTTTTTTTATTTTCCCCTTTACCATTGAAAGCAAGAGGTCCCGTCTTTCCTCTTTATTTAATATGCGTAGTTTAATCCCACCAATAAACAATTTATCCATATATTCTCTTACAATAGACTCCAGATAACTACTCTTTTCTGCTTCATCTGTAAAATTATTGCTAACCAATTCCAGGTATTTTTGGGAAATAGCGAGTTTAAGTATCCTTTCATCTATTGCTGCTATCACAACTGTCCTTTTTGCTATTTCTAAATCATCTAACATTATTCTTAGTGAATCAATAATCTGAAGAATCTTTGATTCATTACATCTATCTATATCATCAATAAATAATAAGAGTCGTTTTTTACCAATTCTTTTCTCTGGTATCCATGCTTTTAATAATGTTTGAATTTCGCTTTGTATTTCAGCTTGCAAGCCTAGATGTTGAGACAAGTTATGTCTTTCTCCATATTTTAAAAACAAATCTTTTGCATGCGTACTGAATGTCTTTTTAAATATTTGAATCAAACTAAATGTTGTGATTAATATTGTAGAAGGCACTCCTAGCCATAGTAATGCTTCTTTTAGATCGGTAGTAGATACTTTGATGAAAGAGTAATTAACGTAAAGAACAAAGATCCCTATCAATAGAATCATCAAAAATTTCAAAAACGGAACAATCCCTTTTCTTTTAAAATTTAAATATATCAATTTATAAAAAAATGAAAACCAACTAAATGTGATAGTTTTTTGAGGCTTTTTGTAATATGCAGAAGTTAAACATTCGTAAAGGTATGCCCATGTCGCCGGCGTATCCTGGTATTTCCAAGCATGAAATTCCACTTTATAAAATGGTTTACTCTTATACTTTGACACATTGTTCCATATATTTTGCCAAAAAAAAGTCTTTCCCCTACCCCATTGACCGAAAAGACCAAACATCATTCCTTTTTCATAATGTAAATTGATTAATAGTTTGGCGATTTCAGCAGATTCTTCAGATACTCCTAAAACACCTTCTGTATTTTCTCGCATGCTCACCTGAATGAGCTTTTCAATATCAAATGAATAGATAGGTCCATCCTGATTCTTATCTACATTTTCAATATCATTCTCATCACTAAATTCAAACAAATTCTCTGAATAATCTTCTAAAACAATAGCATAACTTAATTGATAATCGAATAATATTTTCAACAATTTCTCATCAGCATTCTTAAGTATTGAAAGAAGCATGTGGATACTAGATATTCTTTTTACTTTAAGTTGCCTTGCTTCTAAAGCAGCTCCTCTAACAGCTTGCTCAGCTTTTATTGTAAGTGGTAATGATTGTAGCTCCAGTTGTTGGTTTTCCTGTCTATGTATTTTTGATATTTCCTCAACTAGAGATTGAATTTCGATGTTTTTTCTTTCAAGGATTTTTCTTGCTTGAGACGTTGTCTCACACATTCCAATTAAAAAGTGCGTGTTATCAATAAATGAATTCCCAAGACGAATTGAACTACTTCGTGCTTGAGTTATAACTTCCTTAAAATCATCAGTAAATTGACTCGGTTGTATTTTTTCTTCCATAAACAAACTTCTTTGTTAATATGACAGTAAATAGATTTAGACAGGGCAAACTATACTCACTAGGTTCATTAGGAAACTTATAAAGTAAAATAACTTATTATGTTTTAAAGGAATCATTGGGGTGAAGAATCTTTTCCAAGCCAAAATAACAACTATTAGAATTCAATTTAAGCTTCTGCAACAAATTGACTGAAAGAATAAATATCCTTATAGTCAACAACGGAGTAAATGAGAGGATTTAGAATTTCCCTTCAGATCGGATAACTACCTTTCCGGGCTCTCTTCTCTCAGCGCCGGGCATTTTCCGCAGCTCATCTCCCAAAGCATTACGATACATATCTGCCAATGCTTCCAGCTCTTTTACCACTTCCGGAAAATGTTCTTTTACATCGAGTGTTTCACCGGGATCTATGCTGAGATCATATAACGCCAATGGAACATCTACGTTGGGTTGCGCACCGGGAAAACCGTCATATCCGGGCAGGTTATTTTTATAAGTACGACCCTTATGCGGGAACACCAGTTTGTATTTTCCTTTACGGATACCTTCCAGGCTATTCACGCCATAATAGTAAACAAAATGATCTCTTGGATGTGCGCCTTTTTCATTGCGTAACAATGAGAGGATATTCACACCGTCTATTTTTTTAGCCGGTAATTTTGCGCCGCAGATAGTAGCTACTGTGGGCAGCAGGTCTATGGTCGAAGCCACTTCGCCGCTTACTACGCCAGCGGGGATCTCTCCGGGCCAGCGCATAATGCAGGGCACTCTCTGGCCACCTTCCCAGCTGGATCCTTTTCCTTCTCTTAATCCTCCTGTGTTACCGGCATGATTGCCATAATTGAGCCAGGGGCCGTTATCACTGGTGAATACAACCAGCGTATTTTTTGTAAGACCTTGTTCTTCCAGTGTGCGCATCACTTCTCCAATAGAAGCATCCAGTTCTTCCATCAGGTCTCCAAAGAGGCCTGCGCCGCTTTTATTGCGAAATGGTTTAGATACAGCAATTGGTACATGTGGCATGCTGTGTGCGAAGTAAAGGAAGAAAGGACCTTTCTTATTTTCGCGGATGAACTTGCAGGCACGTTGTGTATAGAGGGAAGTTAATTCAGATTGATCTTCCAGTGTTTTGATGATGCGGATCGTGTTGTTTCCTTCTATTAAAGGTAAGGGAGGATATTTACTACGGCTGTTAGTTGTATCTGTATATGGTTTCCCATCATAATGTACCGGCCACATATCATTAGAATAGGGCAAGCCCAGGTATTCATCAAAACCATTTTGCAAAGGCAGGAAAGGCTGCTTGCTGCCCAGGTGCCATTTACCGACCATGCCTGTTTTATATCCCCTGCCCTTCAATAATTCAGCTATGGTTTCTTCCTCACTGTTTAACGCTATGGGCGAAGTGGGTGATAAAGCTCCGTGAATGCCAATGCGATTAGGATAACATCCTGTCAGTAATCCTGCGCGGGATGCAGAACATACAGCCTGCGCTGCATAGAAATGTGTAAAGCGCATTCCCTGCGCCGCCATCCTGTCCAGGTTAGGTGTTTTATAAGGCCCGCCGCCATAACTGGCAGGATCGCCATATCCCATGTCATCCATAAAAATGATGATCACATTGGGTTTATTCTCTTTTTGCTCCGGCTTCGGCGGAATAAAACTGGATGTGGTAGCTAAGCAGAGTACGGCGGTGAGGATCTTATTTATCATACAAAAGGGCTGCGGTATGTTATGATACCGCAGCCCTTTCAAGATACAAAAATATTAGTCTGCCAATATCAATTCAATAACGGGGATCTCAACGCCTGGTTTTATAACAGGCAGGCTGAGGTTCAGGTCATTTTCTCCGGGGCCGCCTGTTCTGTAACCATATCCTGATGGTGCGGAAAAACGAATTTCAGAACCATCATGCAGGAACTGTGCATATTTGATCTTGCCCTTATAACCGGGCAGCGTGAAGTTCTGCAAAGGATAATCCAGCAAATGCACATATAACCTTTTGGTGGTGGGATTGTAAGTAAGCAGGCAATTATCAGGACGGGCATATTTATCCGGGGCTTGTGTGCAGCCATAAATAGCACGGCTGTTCAGTTCCATCCACTCTCCCATTCCTTTCAGTGCAGTTTGTGCGCGGTTATCAATTTTACCACGGGCGGTAGGACCAACATTTAATAATACGTTACCACCTTTACTTACAGATTCTATCAGTAATACCAGTAATTGTTTTACATCTTTCCAGGTGTTTTCATCCCTGTAATATCCCCATGAACCAGAGAAGGTCTGACAGGTTTCCCAGGGAACGCGTTTACCGTTTTCAGTAGGCCATGCTGCTACCTTATATTGTTCAGGTGTTACAAAATCTCCTCCGTCACTATATTCTTTCAAATCCAGGCGGTCATTTACAATAATGCCGGGTTGTAGTTTGCGCACCATTTTAATAAGGTTCTCAGAATCCCAGTCGTTATGGTCTTTACCACGTTTGCCGGGATAAGAGAAATCCAGCCAGAGGATATCGATCTTACCATAATTGGTGAGTAGCTCCCTTACCTGGTTATGGAGGTAGGTGCGATATTTAGCCATGTCCCGGTTCTTGTTCAATTGTTCATAATCCGCATCGTTATTGGGACGCGCGGAATGGGTACCATCTATCGTAAAATCAGGATGGTGCCAGTCGATCAGAGAATAGTAAAATCCGATCTTGATCCCTTCTGCGCGGAAAGCTTCTACGTACTCCTTGATCAGATCTTTTTTGATGGGAGTATTTGTGGCTTTATAATCCGTGAATTTAGAATCGAAGAGGCAGAAGCCTTCATGGTGTTTGGTGGTGATCACGGCATATTTCATGCCGGCTGCTTTGGCCATTTTGGCCCATTCGCGGGGGTTATACAGGTCCGGATTGAAGTTGTCAAAGTACTTCTGGTAAGCGGAGTCTGAGATCCGCTCCCTGTTCTTTACCCATTCGTGGCGGGCGGGCAGTGCATACAATCCCCAGTGAATGAACATACCGAAGCGGTCGTTGGTCCACCAGGCGAGTCGTTTTTCTTTTTGTTCAGGTGTTTCCGAAAAGAGTTTTTTCTCCTGGGCAAAGCTGTTCAATGTGAGTAACGTGGCAAGAAAGAGTAGGATGGTGTTACGTTTCATCTCGTATAAGTTTTAAATATTAACAAGGTAATGTAAGGATATGGCCCAGGCTCATAGCATTTTGCCAGAGTGTGTTGCTGAATTACCACCTGTTATTTCCTTCAACCACTTCTTATTAACAACTCGTTAACAACTGATTAACATTTAGGCAAGTATAATCCACGTAAAATTGTCCTTCGAAATTAACGCTTATAAAAGCTTATTTTTTTGCGTTTTTATTCGCGCTAAGTAATTAGTGCTCCGATTTAACTTCAGGTGAACGGCTGTCATTTGCTTCTGCATTTGACAGCTGTTTTCTGTTAGCTTGTAATATAATACAGTATTGAATTACAAAGATTTTTAAGAATCCGGTCCCTGTACATTTTTGAACGCATTGACTCCTCAGGTCAATGAGCAGAAAACAGGTATTCCAGGTAGTTGTATGCTTAGTTGAAAAAGGGCTATAAAAGATCTGAAAAAGATAGTTTTGCTGGGTTATGCCCCAATTTCTCTGGGTGTTAACACTTAAAAAATATGACAATTCTTTAACATGGCATTAACATTTACAAATCTTATATACTTGTAACATTGTATCTGAATATATCAATGACATTATATCATACATCCATAAGTTTTTTACGTTCCAAGTTAACTATTCATTATGACGACTGCCGTCTATTTTCCCCATAGATAGCAGTCGTTTTTTTTGTGCCTGAACCCAACTAGCCGGCTTTCTGAGCTGGTGAATAAATATACTAACTGAGATATTATTGCAGTGCGGTTTGCTACCTTAGATTCAACATTGAGCCATAATAAGACACAGTTAACAAGACTCAGGAATAGTCCGTAATAAACCTAGACATGGAGATACACTTATCTGCACTTGGGGTGCAGCAACTACAGTGAATGCTTTTAACTTCCTGAGTGCATACAGTATATTTCGTTGAAACCCGAATTCCAATTTAGCTTTTAAACCCCCTGTTGATCCAATGCCCAAGCGCTATTTTGAAAGACTACAGACAATAGACTATCTTATTCGCATTAAAGGTACAGGTAAGCCTGCGCAGTTAGCAAAGCGTTTACGTATCTCCGAGCGAACATTATATGAGTTCCTTAAACTCATGAAAGATCTCGGTGCGCCTATAGAATATGATAGGTATAAGGAAAGTTATTATTACGGTGAAAAAGGTGGCTTCAGCATCAAGTTCACCAAAAGTATTGCAGGCGCTTCGCCTGCGGCAATCCTGTGCCTGATGATCATGGCGCATACATGTATGTGAAATGCTTAAACTACATGATTGCCTAACTGCTTAACAACTTTTTAACTCCATCATTTTTTGCAGTGACCTACTTTGTTGCTCGGAATTTTTATGCGTACAACGAAGTCGTCAACCACTACTATATGCTGCTGCAAAAGATATTAAATGAACTACCAACCATCCATCAGTGATGCCCCCAAAGAGTATCGCAATACTCAATTGCTGCATCCCATGCTGTTACCGGTATGGGACATGCGGGTTTCTGTTAAGTTACCTGCCTTGTTTCCATTCATAGATTGCTTTTTTAAAGACCCGTTTCCGACAAGCCGTCTGAAGCAATAAAGAGGCTTTTTCATAACGCGGTTTAGATTAGATGATCAATCTATGATGCGAATATGCCTGCAGGTCTCTCTTTAGTCACCTGCACATTTTTTTGAAAAAGCGTAAGGAAAGTTTTAATGCGAGGGCGATTCCCGCCAGTGTGCATGCTCCCAATTGATAGGCGCCTCGCTCCATTGCGGGCCGGGAACATAAGCGTAGTTGGTATTGTTGATATACAGCTTGATCAGTTTGGTTTCCTGCCCATTGATCTTCCACACGTAGTTGTCGGACAGCTTATACGAAGGGGTACTGACGGTAGTATCGTTCCGGTGACTGGCTTTGAGGTGAATATGCAGCATACTGTCCACCACCTCCATATGCTCGAAATGAAAGAACCAGTCCTTTTCCTCATTATGCACTGCCATGGTTATCAGGAAATCCTTTCCAAAACGCATGGGTAATGTATCTTTTCCCGTTATAGTCTCCACACAATTGCTTATATCCAGACTGTCTGTGAGCACATATACCAGGTAGTACCCTCCCTTTTCCAGATCCCCGCAAATGCGTGCCTGGCCACAGGGAGCATAAAAGTGATAGTCGGGCAGCATCTCGTAATCCACTGATACAGGATCTTTGGAAATGATCGTACAGGCTCCGCATAAAGCCATTGTACAGAGGTAACAAATTGCCTGCCGGCATTGGTTGGTCAATCGCATATTCACCGTGGGATTTATAAAAGCCATACAATTTAACGATTCCCCCCGAGGAAAGTTCAATAATGGAATATTCTCAATTTATCGGTCTACTTTACCTAAGGCTTTATAATTAGGCATTTAGCAGTTACATTTATTATTATGAACCACGTGCTACTACTAACTGGCCTCCTGGCCCTATCCATTTCCGCGTCTGCCCAGAAACAGGATGTTTCCCTTCGTTTTAAAGCGCCTGCTGCTCATTACCAGGAAGCCCTGCCATTGGGCAATGGTAAGATCGGTGCATTGATAACAGGCCATCCCGGAAATGACAGGATCACCCTGAATGAAATTTCTCTCTGGTCCGGCGGCGTGCAGGATGCGGATAATGATACGGCCTACCGTATACTCCCCAGGATACAGGAATACCTGTTGCATGGCCGCAACCGGGAAGCACAGGAACTGCTGCAACAATATTTTGTTTGTAAAGGAGAAGGATCAGGACGCGGCAGTGGTGCCAAAAAACCTTTTGGGGCATACCAGGTACTGGGAGATCTTCAACTGCTCTGGAAAGACAGCCTCGCCTCCTGGACCAATTACCAGCGAACCCTCGATCTGGAAAAAGCAGTAGCCACTACCACCTGGCAAAAGGACGGCGTTACCTATAAACAGGAAGCCTGGATCAGCATCCCCGCAAATATCCTGGCCATTAAGATCAGCGCTTCCCGGAAAGGAATGATCTCTTTGTCGGCCTCACTCAGCCGGAAGGAATTTGCATCCGTAACTGTTCAGAAGGATCACATCATCATGCAGGGACAACTGCCGAATGGTGATAAGCCCGGTATGCATTATGCTTCTGCGTTACAGGTAAAAACCAGTGGCGGTACAAAAACTACTACAGATAAAAATATACAGATCGAAAATGCAGATGAATGTCTTTTACTGTTCAGCGCCGCTACAGATTATAATGTAGCGGATTACACGAAGCCCAAAGCAGATCCTTTACCCGGTGTGCTCAACACTCTGCAATCTGCTGCTGCCAAACAATATGGCCCATTGATGAGTGACCATGTAAAACGTTACGCACAATACTTTAACCGTAACCGCTTTTATCTTGACGGAAATATTTCAGATACACTCAGCACACCGGAAAGACTGGCCCGTTATTTTGAACAACAACCGGATCCGCAATTACCCGTGCTGTATTTTAATTATGGCCGATATCTGCTGATCAGTTCTTCCCGCCCTGGTGGCCTACCTGCCAACTTGCAAGGGCTTTGGGCACCGGAATATCAAACACCCTGGAATGGAGATTATCACATCAATATCAACCTCCAGATGAATTACTGGCTGGCACCGATGACCGGTCTGGCGGATCTCGCGGAGCCTGTGCACCACTATACAAAAGGACTGGTAAAAACAGGTACTAAAACAGCTAAAGCTTATTACAATGCACCAGGATGGGTAGCACATGTGATCACTAACCCATGGGGCTTTACATCTCCCGGAGAAGGTGCAGACTGGGGTTCTACACTTACCGGCGGCGCGTGGTTATGTGAGCACCTGTGGGAACATTTCCGTTATACAAAAGATACCGCATTCCTTCGTCAATATTACCCGGTGATGAAAGGTGCAGCCAGTTTCTTACGGGCCATCCTTATCAAAGAACCTAAACATGGCTGGCTGGTAACAGCTCCTTCCAATTCACCGGAGCATAGTTATATCATGCCGGATGGCACACGTGCCAATACTGTAATGGGCCCTGCAATAGATATGCAGATCTGCCGTGAATTATTCGGCGCCTGCATTGAAGCTGCCGGTATATTAAAAACAGATGCAGCCTGGGCAACTGAACTTAAGGAGGTACGCAAACAGCTGGCCCCTAACCAGATCGGTGCTGCGGGTGATCTTAACGAATGGCTGGATGACTGGAAAGACGGAGAACCGCATCACCGTCATATCAGCCACCTGTATGCACTTCATCCTTATGATGAGATCACGCCATGGGCTACACCTGAATTAACTACCGCAGTACGGGAAACACTTCGTCAGCGGGGTGATGATGGTACCGGCTGGTCTTTAGCCTGGAAGATCAATTTCTGGGCAAGACTGGGTGATGGCGATCATGCACTGGTGCTTATACATAAACTGCTTCGCCCGGTGGATCCCGTAAAGCCTGTTGGCGGCGGATCTTACCCTAATCTTTTCAGCGCACATCCTCCATTTCAGATAGATGGTAATTTCGGTGGTACATCCGGCATAGGAGAAATGCTGCTGCAAAGTCATGGAGATGATCAGACCATCCGTATGCTGCCAGCCCTGCCAACAGATGCAGACTGGCAAAGCGGCAGGGTGAAAGGAATGCATGCCCGCGGTGCATTTATCATCGATATGGACTGGAAAAAAGGAGCACTCACCACGGCAAGGATCATTTCCCCAAAAGGCGGTACCTGCCGGTTATTATTACCAGCCGGGAAAACAGTACGCAATGCAAAAGGCGGCGTATTGGCACAGGCAGGGAATAAAGCGGAAGTGGTTACATTCACTACGATCCGGTCTGGCGTTTATCAGGTACAATAAAAGAGGGATGTGCTATCTTTGCCCCTGATAAATAAACAACCATGTTTCATTTCGGTCAGCGGCAAACATTAGTTATTTCCATCTTTATCATGCTGGTAACAGCATGTTTGCTGGTATGGCGGCCTGATTATAACTTTTTCGACGGTGGTCTTATCACGGCCATCCTCCTCACGATATTTATAAAGAAAGATACACCCACCAGGATCATGGGCATTGCCTGTACGATCCTGGTGGTGGTGATTGCCTGCCTGCCTCACAGGAATCCTAAGCTGGCAGAGGTTTTCATTGAACACTTTTTCTCCCTGATCCTCGTGATCAGCTCTACTTTGCTGGTATTGTTCCTGAAAAGTCTTTACCGTACCATGCAGGAACTGAACCAGGCATTGGAAAAAGAAGTAGAAAAGAGAACAGCCAACCTGGAACTCGCCCTCTCCCATCTGGCCTCTTCTCAGGCGGAATTGAAGGATGCCCTGGAAAAGGAAAAAGAACTGAGCGAGATCAAATCCCGCTTCGTATCCATGGCCTCTCATGAATTCAGAACACCTTTAAGTGCTATCCTCTCCTCAGCAGCCCTGATCGGGAAATATCCCACATCTGATGATCAGCCACGCAGGGAAAAACACGTACAGAAAATAAGGGATTCCGTGATCCACCTGAATGAACTGCTGGAGGATTTCCTTTCTCTTGGCCGCATAGAAGAAGGTAAGATCCATGCACATCCTGAAAATATTTCCCTCTATAATTTTGCACTGGAAACGGTGGAAGAAGTGCAGGGTCTACTGAAACCAGGGCAGCACCTGCATCCTGATGTGCAGCCGGACCTGCAGGTGAGATCAGACAAACGATTACTGAAACATATTTTCGTGAACCTGCTCACCAACGCATCCAAGTTCTCTCCTGCTGAAACCAGCATTGGCTGGAAACTCTGGGAAGAGAACGGTTACATCCATGCTATTGTAGCTGATCAGGGGATGGGTATTCCTGAAGAAGATAAAACTTATCTCTTTTCCAGTTTCTTCCGCGCACGCAATGTGACCAATATACAAGGTACCGGCCTCGGCCTCCATATTGTAAAAAGGTATGTGGACATGCTGCATGGCAACATCAGCGTAGAAAGCGAACTGGGCAAAGGCACTACGATATTAATTAACTTTCCAAATCTGCAAGTACAATGACAGCCACCATCCTGGTAGTAGACGATCATCCCGGCATACGCGAAAATGTAGCGGAAATACTTACGCTTGCGGGATACAAAGCCATTGAAGCAGAGAATGGCAAACAGGCCATAGAACTGGCTAAAGAACATCTTCCCAACCTGATCGTCTGCGATATTATGATGCCGGAGCTGGATGGTTATGGTGTGTTGCATATGCTGCGTAAATACCCGGAAACGGAACACATTCCTTTCATCTTCCTCACGGCGAAAACAGACAGGAGTGATTTCAGAAGAGGTATGGAAATGGGTGCGGATGATTATATCACCAAACCTTTTGAAGATGTGGAATTACTGAACGCGGTGGAAACAAGGCTGAAGAAACAGCAATTCCTGCAGGAGAAATTCGCGGCAGCGCATACACAATCTATTGGTACCCTGTTGCAGGACTGGCAGGCTTCCGGTTTATTACACCTGGAAATGGATGCCTACGATGTTGCGCAGTACACGAAGAAACAACCTGTTTACAGAGAAGGCAAACATCCGCAGTTCCTCTATTATGTGAAAAGCGGAAAAGTAAAAGCCTACCGTTTGAACGACGACGGGAAAGAGTACATCACCAATCTCTTCAGCCAGGGAGATTACTTTGGCTATGTTCCTTTGCTGGAAGACAAACCATACGAAGAAAATGCGGAAGCCCTGGACCATACGGAACTCGTGCAAATACCGAAAGAAGTATTCCTGGAGCAACTGCTGAATGATATCAGTGTGGCACGTACGTTCATTAAACGTATTGCCATGGAAGTAAAAGAAAAAGAAGACCGCTTACTGCAACTGGCTTACGATTCTCTCCGGAAACGTGTAGCCAACGGGCTTTTAGCCATCCACGACAAACTGCATTTAGAGCAGCAGCCGGATGCGCTGATAGAATTATCCCGTGATGATATTGCGCGGTTTGTGGGTACTGCCACTGAATCGCTGATCCGTACGCTGAGTGATTTTAAATCAGAGAAACTGATTGAGATGCAGGGAACGCGGATCCGTATTGTGCAGCCGGATCTGTTGAGGAAATTACTTTACTAAGAGAGGATCTGTTGCGGATATTATTTTATTAAAGAAAAAAAATGCGCCCTCGTCTGTTGAGGGAATTACTTATTTAAAAAAAACACCCCCAAAAGACTACTTTATTAAAGAAAAACACCCCCAAAAGTTCAGGCTTTTGGGGGTGTTCCATTATTAGGAGGGTTCCTTTTATTTCGAATCATCCTTATACTGCTTTCTCAGTGCATCCAACTTCTGATGCAACTCCTTCGCAATCCCCGCATACGCCGGATCCCCATACACATTCTTCATTTCAGAGGGATCCTTTTGCAGATCATACAACTCCCACTTATCGATATCGTTGTAAAAATGCATGAGCTTATAGCGATCAGTGCGTACACCGTAATGCCTGCGTACTTTATGTTCTCCGGGGAATTCATAATAGTGATAATAGATCGCATCTCTCCAGGCTATTTTCTTCCCTTCCATTAAAGGCTTCATCGACTTGCCCTGCAGATCGGCGGGAATTTTCACACCGGCGTATTCCAGGAAAGTAGGTGCATAATCAATGTTCTGCACCATTTCATTTACTTCTCCTTTCTTTTTAATACCGGCGGGATAACGCATTACCATGGGCATCACTAATGATTCCTCATACATAAAACGTTTATCAAACCAGCCATGTTCGCCCATATAAAATCCCTGATCTGAAGTATAAATGACGATCGTATTTTCTGCCAGGCCATGCTGCTCCAGGTAATCCAGCACACGGCCAACATTACGGTCTACAGAAGCGATGCAACGCATGTAATCTTCCATGTAACGCTGGTATTTCCATTCTGCCAGTGCTTTACCGCTGAGTTTATCTTTTTTGAATGCTGCGGTGATGGGATCATATTCTCTATCCCATGCTGCTTTCTGCTTTGCATTCATCCTTTCTGTGCCGGATACTTTTTGTTGCCATGGCCGGTTAGGATCACTGCTGGTATCTACTTTCAGGTCAGAGGCCAGGTGCATATGATTGGCAATAGTCATTTCCTGTAAGCCGGCAGCAGTGCGGCCTTCGTAGTTATCATAAAAATTAGGAGGCAAAGGATATTTGCGGCCGCGGAACTTATCAAAGTCTGCGGTATCCGGCATCCAGTTGCGGTGTGGCGCTTTATTATATAATAACAGGCAGAAAGGTTGTGAAGTATCACGGCCGTCCAGCCAGTTCAAGGCTTTATCGGTAATGATGTTGGTAGCATATCCTTCCACCCGTTCTCTCTTCCCATCCATCTTGATGAAATCAGGATTGTAATACTGACCCTGGCCGGGTACTACCGTCCAATAATTGAAACCGGTGGGATTGCTGATCAGGTGCCACTTTCCTACGAGCGCAGTCTGGTAGCCGGCCTGTTGCAATAACTTCGGAAAGGTTTGCTGCGAACTGTCGAACCGCACCGTGTTATCAATGTGCCCGTTCAGATGAGAAAATTTACCGGTGATGATCACTGCACGGCTGGGCGCACAAATAGAGTTGGTGCAATAGCTTCGCTTAAAGACCAGTCCTTCTTTTCCAATCCTGTCTATGTTCGGCGTTTCCGTCAGCCCTTTGTGGAAAGTACTGATGGCATTCTGCGCGTGATCATCAGACATGATCATAATGATGTTAGGTCTTTTCTTTGTTTGTGCAAAACCGTTGAGTGCTATCAGCAACGAACAGCTTGCCAGGATCATATACTTCATATCAATTACTTTTCTTCCCAATTATCAGTACGGAATGGATTCACCGGTAAACCTGCTTTGTTGAAGATGTTACCGATAGCTGTGTTGGTAAAAGCAAAACGCACTGCTTCCGGTTCCTTCACCGTTTTAGCGGATACGGTTACCGTATTGCCTTTTATCGTTACATCCGCAGGTACGAACTGATGGTCTGCACCGGCAATAAAGAACTGTTCTGCTTTTTTACCTTTCAGCACCAGGCCGTCTTCTGCATTGTCAAAGTGAAGGATGATCTTGTTATCCTTCTTTTCCATCTGGTTGAACTGCGGACTTTTATAGGCAATGCCTGTTTTGCCGTAGGTATCACTCAGTGCCCAGTTAGCGAGACGAAGTCCTACATCATGTTTGTTACTGGGATGGATATTTCCGGTATCTGCTACGAGGTCTGTAATAACAGCCATGCCTGTACGCGGGAATTTCAGGGTTTCCGTTTGTGCTTCTCTCAGCAATGCACCTATAATGTTACCCTTACCATAATTATACGGCGCTATCTGTACGAAATAAAAAGGTAATTCTTTCTTCCATGCTTTGCGCCACGCGCTGATCATGGTACCCATTAATTTAGTGTAAGTACCGGAGGTGGTGGTATTACTTTCTCCCTGGTACCAGATGGCTCCTGCGATGCTGAAGCTGGTAATAGGGGTTATCATAGCATTGTAAGTATAACCGGGTGTGATTGGCCAGCTATTACTTGGCTTAAGTTTGGTGGCCGCTTCTTTTAACGCAGGATCATTTTCCACTTCCGGTGCAGGCGTCCAAACCTCTGCAGGTGTGCCACCCCAGCTGGTGTTGATGAGCCCGATAGGAATATTCAGGTCCTGCCGTAATTTCTTTCCGAAGAAATACCCGACAGCACTAAACCCTTTCAGCGTATTGGAATCACAGGCCACCCAGCTGGCGCTGCAATCATCCTGTGGATATTCGGCTGTTGTATTAGGGATCTGGAAGAAGCGGATCTTACTGTCTGCACAGGTAGGAAATTCTGCTATAACATCTTTCAAGCCCTGGTAAGAACTCCAGGCCATATTACTCTGGCCGCTGCATACCCATACTTCACCGATGAGCACGTTTTCCAGTTTCACCAGGTTATTACCTTGTAACGAGATCGTGTAAGGGCCACCAGCTTCTGGTGTTTTAATACTGATGCGCCATTTGGCATCACTTGTGGTAACCGTTGAATCCAGGCTGTTGTTCCAGGAAGTGTGTACCCTGATCTTTTCACCGGCATGTGCCCAGCCCCAAAGCTGTACGGTAGAATTTCTCTGCAAAACCATATTGCTGGCAATCACTGCAGGCAGGCGGATCTGACCGGAAGCCCAGGTGCAGCAGCATACTAAAAGGAACGTTGATAGAAAACGTGGCATGATGATGAATAAATTTTAATTGTATAGAGTAGACGGTTTCGTCCGGTCAAATTAATAAACCTAACGCAGAAATCACAATAAGCTTAACGGAACTGAAGGAAAGAAGGGGCCCTCATGGCAAATATATCGAAACGGAGATCCACTACGGTAGTGACCTCAAAATACACATTACGCTGACCGGGAGGGGCATCCGGGAAATAGTAAGCCCCCAGTTTGAAGGTATTCAATGGCAGGTTTTCGTTCCTGATCCTTACTCCCAGCCCGTATCCTGTGTACACCGGGTTTTCCAGTAAATAGTTTTCCTTGTAGGACACCTGGGAAGCCTGTACTGATGCAAAGAAATTAAACTTGAAGCCATACACTTTCCAGGGACTGTAATACACTCCCTCGGAACGCAGGTTGATACGATGAAAACCACTGATTTTGGTATCCCGGTATCCCCAGATACCGCGCTCCATATTTATATCCAGTGGTTTATAGAAATAATTGTTAGGATTGCCGAGGTAATCAATATTCACGAACAGCCGGAAAGCCCCCTTCCAAAAACGCATCAGGCGACTGTAATAAGCTGCCTTGGCACTGATCACCATATCTTCAGAAATATTCCGCTGCCAGAAACTACTGATACCGGCGCCAATACTCAACAAACCATTCAATCTTGTATGCCAGTACTTTTCTCCTTCCAGCCCTGTGTAGAAACGTTTCCTGTCCATCCAGTTCTCCCAGCCTGCGGACAAGCCCATCCTGTAACCGTAGGGAATATCCTCGGTTCGGCCAAAGCCAAAGAACTGATGGGTTTTGAAGTAATCCTGTTTAAAAAGCAGCAACTGGCCCAGGTAGTAGTGCCGGTCGTTATAAATGGGATCTTTTATGAAGGTAGGTTGCGAGGGATTTTTATCAAACTTCAGGTTGAAATACCTCCCCAGTATAGCCAGGTTGGGTCTGTTATAAGAACGCCCATCATTCCGGAAACGGTTTAAGAAACTATAACCCGTCCAGATATCCAGTACTTTATAGGCATAATCCCTGAAGATGCTATCCGGCTGGCCATAAATATTGATGGAATAATTCCGGGAGAGCGTGAATCCTCCTGCAAACTTTGCTGAGTTCCGATACAAAGGCCGCTCTACCTGCAGGTAATAAGATCCTTCGTACACGTTACTGTCCAGCGGCAATTGCGTATTCAGGCTGCTGTAGCCAACTGCCGCATCCAGGAAGGTTCCTAATATATTGTATTTTGTATATCTCGCTTCCGTGCCCCAGGGCCGGCTGTACGCATTATTCCATCGGAATCCGAACTGTAATCCCTGCCCTGCCCCAAACAGGTTATTATTAAAAATTTTGGCTGCGACGGCATTGGCACTGGCTTCCCGGAGGTCCAGCCCATATTCGAATACATCCTTGGTCACCACCATTACATCCACAGAATCCATATAAGCCGTTTCCACCATGAGGATCCGGGCATCCTGGATAAAGGGCCTGTTACGGAGATACCTTTCATTATCTGCGAACTCGTATGCATTCACCGTATCCTTTTCCCGGAAAAAGAGGTTTTGTTTGATCAGCCATTCTTCCGAATCAAAATGGAGGCGGTTGGCCAGGTGGATCAACTTCATGGAAGTGGTGAAAGTGGTATCGTTGATATTCCGGGGACCGAATACTTTCACCCGGCGGTAATAGATATGACGAATCGTTCTGCCGCCATGGGGCAGAAATCCCTGTTCACTCCTGATCATACTGCTATCATCTGTAGAAGGCGGTGGGTCATTGTGCCGGGAGAGCTTAAAAAGTACAGAATCCCGGTAACGCCTGCTCTTCAGAGAGTCGACATAAGTATTGAATTTCTTGAACCACCTTTTGCCCTGCGCCGGTATGGTGTCCGCCTGCGCAGCAGCCTTTTGTGGCATGCAAAACAAAATCAGGTAACAGCTAAGGGTTGCAATAATGCTTATTTTCCAGTACAGTTTCAATTATTCCCTTGTTCGTAAACAACAATACAATTTTTTGACCAATTATGCGGATTACTGAAAAAAAACAAGGGAAGGGCAAACAATACCTGTTTGCTCCCTCCCTTCCTATAACTTGTAATATTCTGACCTAGTTTTGTATGGTAACCGTTCTGCCGCTTCTACCCACACTATCATACACTTTTAGTTTTATGATCCCTTTCTGCGCTATCGGCGCTGTATAAACGGGACTTTTAGCCGTTGGCTCTTTCCCGTCTGTACTATAACGGATGACAAGGCCCGGAAGTTGCACATTCGCTAAAACTTTTCCATCTTCCACCACGGCCCCTGCTGTGGGTATGCGATATGCATATCCCCCGTTCCATACAGCCAGCCGGGGTAGTTCCCTTTTACCTACCACATTCGCAAAAACGTTCCAGGCTTCATTATACAAGGTCTCGCTTTTTGTCCAGGAAGGATCTTTTGCCCAGGCTCGTTCAGCCATGCCCAGGAGTTTTGGTAATAAAAGATATTCCAGCTGCGCCGGGGTTTTAACGGTTTCAGACCATAATGCCGCCTGGATACCGGTGATATTCTCCTGCCCGTATTCCGTTAAACGATCCTTTCCGGTAAAGGTAGAAGCTGGTAAAGGATTACCGGCACCATCTTCTTTGGAATTTTTATAGAGATCGAAAGGAATAAAGTAGAACGGTTTGTCCACATCCACAAAACCACCCCAATAAAAACCGGGTTCATTATAATCCCGTGTGTAAGCCATGTCGAAATAATAATTGCTCACACCGGATAACACTACTTTATATCCTGCATTGGCCAAACGATAGGCCAGATCTTCCACGCCCCAGCCCATCACGTTATTCCATACATCCAGCTGAAAATTGCGGTTGCCGAAATCGGGATTCGCGATCATTACTGTTTGTCCGTCCTTTTTTGTTTTGCGCATACCGGCTTCTTCCCAACCATATAATTGTAAGCCACGTTTATTCACGATCTGTGCTACTTTATCGTAGAAATAATACCACAGATCGTCCGTATGTTTCAGAGATGGATTATCTTTTATCAATTGCTGGCTAACAGGAGACTTTTCCCATACGCCTGCGGGTGTTTCATCTCCTCCCATGTGAATGATATCTAAGGGAGCTCCTGCTTCTTTATGCATCGCTGCCAGTTCATCCACTACTTTTTCCAGGAATTTGTAGGTGGAAGGAAGCGCCA
The DNA here is from genome assembly GCF_009647655.1 of Chitinophaga sp. SYP-B3965. Taxonomy (GTDB): domain Bacteria; phylum Bacteroidota; class Bacteroidia; order Chitinophagales; family Chitinophagaceae; genus Chitinophaga. The sequence continues at coordinate 653,697 of NZ_WJFD01000003.1, forward strand.
CATTCATAACATTATCTTTCCATTCCTGCACAGAGCGGTACTGACTTTTATCATCCGGATCACTCAGCCTGTATTCATTTGCAGCGGTTGCGTTTCCTGCCTTCATGAACTTAGCATAACGCGCATCCATAGATTTAATAGCTGCGCGGGCATGGCCGGGCATTTCAACTTCTGGGATCACTTTAATGTGCCGGGCATTTGCGTATTTTAATATTTCGATGTAATCTGCTTTTGTGTAGAAACCGGAACCGGTAGTATTATTTATATCCGGACCAGAACCATAAGAAGGTTGTATGGCAGTCAACTCTTGCAGATCATGTCCTCTGCGGCCGCCTACTTCTGTCAGTTCAGGCAAACCGGGTATTTCTATCCGCCATCCTTCATCATCACTCATGTGTAAATGAAAAACGTTGAGTTTGTATAACGCCATTACATCCAGTACCCTTAAAACTTCTGCTTTAGCGTGGAAATTGCGGGAAACATCCAGCATAAAAGAGCGGAAGGGGAAACGGGGTGCATCTGTTACTTGTGCATATTGCAAAGTAACCGTTTTTGCTTTGACAGGTAATAAAGAGCGAAGGGATTGTATGCCGTAAAAAGCCCCTTCTGAGTTGGGCGCAGTGATCAGGATGCCGTTGTTGTCAATGCTCAGTGTATAGCTGTCTTTTATTGCTGCTTTGACGATGCGAATGTTAGGATTACCCGTTTTAACTGGCTTGCCAAACACCTTACTCAATTCTGCTGCCAGGAAGTCCGCTTCCTGTGCAAAGGCAGGGTCGGCACTGATCGAAATATCCCCACCCAATTCATACTTCCCTTCTTTCTTTTCATAACTAACCGGCGTAGGAAAAATAACCGGTAATTCTTCTGCCGGAATATCTTTCGTAGTGCTGTTCTTCTGATAAATATCTGCGGCGGTAGTTTGTGCTTTCTTATCACTCGCATTCCGGAGTAATTGTTTATCCTGTGTGGAAGGGATCACTTTAAACTCCGCAAAAGAATATCCCTTTGCCGGTTCTTTATCCCATACAATGTAAGGCCCGTCTGGCGCATCCGTATAGTTGGTGACCCAGGCTACAGAAATGATATTGATCTTTAAAGAATCCCCCGGTGCAATACCTCCAAAACCGGCCTTTGGTTTCAAAGTGTACAGATGGCCGTTAATGTGCCCAGCTTCAATACCCGGTGCTACTTCTCCCGGTGTTACAAAACGGATGAAATTGTAATAGATCGTCCAACCGGAAGCCGGGAAAACCTGTTTGGTGTTGTTGATGATGGTGAACGTGGATAAAGACTGCGCCTTCCCCTGGTAACCATTCTCCACTAACTCCCAGGTAATGGTGGGTGTTTTTTGAGCCTGGGCCAGGGAGGAAAACAGTAAGAAAACAAACATTAGTCTGAGCTGCATATAGTTAGGATTTAATTACAAAATATCAAAAACGAAGAACGGCTTGAGCGGGCCGCTATTCATGATCGATCATCTGTAATTACTTTTAAAATGACTGATTAATGGCATGCAGGAGATATCCTTTAGGATCACTGGAATACTCCCAGAACATCACACCTCCCAGTTTATATTTCTTCACATACTTGCATTTCGCTTTCACGGAACGCTCATCATCATAAGTGATAAAAACATTGTTCACCGGATGAAAGAGATAAGGTGCTTTGGCGCGTTTATCCCAATGGCGGTCATATCCCTGTACCATGAGGCTATCTTTCAAACGGGTGTAACCTCCGCTGCGGGCTCCTTTCAGGGCCTGGCGGTTGAGGCCTTTATTATCGCCGTTGGGCATCGTCCAGCCACGGCCGTAAAATGCTACGCCCATTACTATTTTCTCTGCGGGTACACCTGCACGGAGATACAATCTTACAGAACGGTCTGCTGAAGCTTCCAGGCTGTCTTTCGTTGAACCATATAAGTTAGTATGGTGACCGGCAATACCTTTCTCATTTGTTTTGTAATCGTAGCTCATGATGTTCACGTAATCCAGGTATTGCTGGGCTTTGCGCATCTCTGTATGATCAATAAAATACTGGCCGCCACCTACTGCTGTGGTGAGCTGGTATTTTTTGCCGGTTTCCTTTTCCAGTGAGTCCAGTGAAAAACGGATGGCTTTGAACATATTGGTATAGTTCTCTTTATCTTCCGGGCGGTAGATATTACCTTGTTCGCCGGGCACTCCGGGATATTCCCAATCGATATCCACGCCGTCCAGTTTGTACTTGCGAACGATGTCCACGGCTGTGGCGGCAAAAAGCTGCTGGCCTTTTTCCGTGAGTACGGCGTCTGAGAAGTTCTCTGACCAGGACCATCCGCCAATGGAAATCAATATCTTAAGATCAGGATTTCTTAGTTTGAGGGCATTAAGTGTACGGAAGTTGATGGAGTCTGTGCCCAGATTGCTTAACCAGGCCTGGCCGTTCTTCACATCCACAAAAGCGTAATTGATGTGGGTGAGTTTTTCCACTTCAATGGAAGCGGGGTCTTTGATCAATCCGCGATAGCCGCCTACGTAGGCGATCACTACTGGTTTGCGGCGTTCTTTGTCTGCCTTTTTGAAGGCCATGCAAAAGAAGAGGATAGCTGATATAAGGAGTATTGGATAGCGCATCCTTAAAAATAGTAAAAAAGGCGAGATAAAGAGAAGGGCCAACCTGAAAAGGTTAGCCCTAATATCATATCCACATTTAGCGTCATCTACTGCTAATAATAGATGCCGGGGTTATGATGCTGGAATTTATCAGATTCCATAAATATTATTGTTGATCTGCAAGGGTAAATCTTATGGGGAGGTTAAAGTATACGGATACATTCTCTCCATTCTGCCGGCCAGGTTTCCATTTTGGCATCTTTTTCACTACGCGCATGGCTTCTTCTTCCAATCCGCCTCCTTTCTTTGCGCCTTCTACCACTACGTTACCGATCTCTCCGTTCTTGAACACTACAAATTTTACAAACACTGTTCCTGAGATACCTGTTTCAGAAGCGATGGTTGGATAATTGGTGTTATTTCTCAGGAACTTCATCAATGCAGCTTCTCCACCCGGGAACTCTGGCATGATCTCTATGAAGCCGGTAAAAATTTCTTCTTTTTCTTTTGCCTTAGGGGCTTCTACAAAACTACCCGTCTTACCCATTCCTTCCGGCACTTCAAAATCTGCACCATCCGGATTTCCCTTATCAATATTAGCAACGCCTATCACTTTATCTATCATGTCTGCATTCTTCGGCACTTCATCCCTAGGATCTATCTCGTCTGCAGCTACGATCTGGAAAGTAGTGGCTTTGATCATTGGTTTGGAAGCCGGTGGCTCTATTTGTTTTACCGGCGGAGGGGTATAAACAGGTGGTTTTTCGATGTCAACATTTCTTATAGTTATTGGATCAGGTGCCACATATGCTTCACGCACATTGTCAGCAGCAATTAAATTTGTACTGATCAAATACCCTCCTATAATCACCACTACAATAGCAGACATCCCCATCACGGCATTGCGCACACGTTTATCATATTTGCGGCGCAGGTCATAAGCTCCATAATCTTTGTTACGATCATCAAAAAGGATGTCGAGGAATTCTGAGTTTAAGAGTTTGGTTGTTTCCATGGCAGTTTGTTTAGTACTGAGATGCGCCCTCTGATTTTTTCCATAAGTGGTCTGAAACATTGAACTTTTTTGAGTAGTTTGGTGTTCTTTAAGCACATCCTTCGGTCTCTAAATGAATACATTAGTCAAGATGAAATGCTGGAACCCGTCAACTGCCCTCCGAGCAATAATGCTGGTTACCACTGCTATGGCCATTTTACAGCCAGTGCAGGCCCAGCAGGATACTGCCCGTTCGTATCAATTTTCGCTGGAGGAGTGCATCCAATATGCCCTGGCCAACCAGCCCACGGTACAAAATGCCCGTTTAAGCCGGGAAGCTTCCAGGGAAAAGATCCGGGAAAGCACCGGGAAATTGTTACCGCATGCTAATATCACCGGTAGCTTTACGGACAACCTGAAACTCCAGACCTCCGTGATCCCGGATTTCAACAACCCTTCGGGCCCTAAAATACCTGTTCAGTTCGGTACCAAATATGCCTCCGCGGTAGCCGGCCAGGTGAATCAGACCATTATTAACAGTGATTATTTCCTCGGCCTCAAAGCCGCTAAAGTATATGACGAACTTTCCGTTCGTGACCTGCAACGTACTGCCATTGATGCCCGCGTGCAGGTAAGCAATGCTTATTTCAATGTACTGGTAAGCCGGGAAAGCATCCGGCTGGTAGATGCCAATATTGTACGCCTGCAGAAAACCCTGAAAGATACCCGTGCCCGTTATGACGAAGGCGTTTCTGAACGGATAGACGTTGACCGCATGCAGGTATCTTTTAATAATGCAGAAACCCAGCGCGCCAACCTGGAACGCCTCCAGCAATATTCACTGGATGTATTGAAGTTCAATATGGGTATGCCCCTGCAAAACACCCTGGAACTGGAAGAAAATGTGAAATCCTTTGCCGGCATTCAGGAAATGCCGGACAGCCAACAATATAATATCCAGGACAGACCAGAGTATCACATGCAGAGAGTGCAGGTGGAATTAAACAAACTGGACCTGAAAAGTAAACGCCTGGGTATTGTTCCATCTTTAAGCGCTTACATCAATTATGGGGTGAACTGGTTTGCCCCACAGTTTGCTGATCTGTACAAAACCGGCTACGGAAACTCTGCTTTGGGGCTCACTTTAAACTTCCCCATTTTTACGGGAACTGAAAGAATCCACCAGGTAGCACAATCCCGCATTGCTTTAAAGCAATCAGAAAACGACCTGACCAACCTCTCACAACAGATCCAGCTGGAAGTGCGGAATGCTTACACAGATTATCAGAACAATACCACGTCCCTCCGAACCCAGGAAAAGAATATGGTCCTTACACAGGGGGTGTACGACAGGGTGGTGCTGAAATTCGACCAGGGCGTTTCCAGTAGCCTGGATGTGGTTTCTGCAGACAATGAATTAAAACAGGCACAAAGCGATTATATCAATGCCCTCCTGGATACGCTGATCAGTAAAGTGAAATTGGATCAGGCTATGGGCAAGATCAAAGTACAATAACGAATCATCAAAATAATTACCATGTACCTCCCCAGGAGCATTTACACTTTACCGATGTGTTTGCTGCTATGCGCCTGCGGCGGAAAGCAAAAACCCGCACAGGGTCCTATGCCCCGCCCTACCGTTAGCACTTTCGAAGTAAAACCGGCCACTTATGTTGTAACGGAAAATTTTCCGGCTACTTTAACGGCTCACAGTATTGTGGAGATCCGTTCTGATGTTACCGGTTTCCTGGAAACCATCCGCGCACAGGATGGCAGCGTAGTGAGTAAAGGACAGGTATTGTATGAAGTGGACAGAAGCCGCAGCATGGCCAGTTATGATCAGGCCAAAGCATCTGTTGCACAGGCGGAAGCAGACCTTGCGCAGAAACAACGTGACCTTGAAAGATATAGCAACCTGCTGAAGCAGGATGCCATTGCAAAACAAACGGTGGAACAGGCATCTACCCTCGTTGAAACGGCAAAAGCCAATCTGGCCGCTGCTAAAGCAGCACAAACAAGATCAGGCACGGATATTAACCATGCCGTGATCCGTGCCCCGGTGAGTGGGAAGATAGGTATCGCTTTAGTACGTGTAGGCGACCTGGTGAGTGCAGGTCAGACAACGATCAATACGCTCGTAAATGAAAATCCTATTTATGCGGACATTGATCTGCCGCAGAACAGGTATGCAGAATTCAGAAAGGGAAACCTCCAACGATATTACATCATGCAGGATAACGGGGAAGTATACCCTGAGGAAGGAAAAGTATTACTGATCAACAACATCATTGATCCGCAAACCGGTACCATCCGTGTACGCCTCACTTTCCCCAACAAACAGGAAGCACTGAAGTCAGGCATGTCTGCCGTAGTACAGGTGAAATATAATACAGCAGATACTGCGCTCGCCATTCCTTCAAAAGCCATCGTGGAATTACTGGGAGAAGTGAAAGCTTATGTAGTGGACGAGCATAATGTTGTACAGCAAAGACCGATAACAAGAGGCCCCATTATAGACAGTATGCTGGTGATCCGTTCCGGTATACGTGCAGGAGATAGAATAGTGGTGGAAGGCATTCAGAAGGTTAAACAGGGAGACACAGTGAATATTAAATAGAACTCAACGCAGCATGATCTCAAAAACATTCATAGAAAGGAAGAACACCACTATTGTGATCTCGATCATCCTGGTGATTGTGGGCCTCATCTGCATGGTAAATCTGCCGATTGCACAGTTGCCGGATATTGCTCCACCGGTAGTAGCCGTAAGCGCCAACTACATCGGAGCCAACTCTACTACTGTAGAAGAAACCGTGACCACTCCCATTGAAAACCAGGTGAATGGTACGCCGGGTGCCATGTACATTCAATCCGTGAGTGCCAACGACGGTTCTATGAGCATCACCGTTACCTTTAACATTGGAACCAATCCGGACATCAGTGCGCTGGATGTACAGAACCGGGTAAGCCTTGCGCTGCCTTCTGTACCGGATGATGTAAGAAGAGTGGGTGTGACCACCAAGAAACGTTCCAACGATATGTTGATGGTAGTGGCATTGAACTCTCCCAATGGCACCTACGACCGTAACTTCCTTGATAACTACCAGAATATTTATATCAAACCGGAGATTGCCCGTATTGCAGGAGTGGGTGATGTGAATGCATTTTCGCAGGATTACAGTATGCGTATCTGGCTGAACCCTGATAAGATGGCTTCCCTGGGTATTACTACTGCAGATGTATCACGTGCCATCCAGGAACAAAATACACAAGCCCCCGCAGGAGTACTGGGAGCGCCTCCGGCCAATAGTAAACAAGCATTTGAATACACCGTAAAAGTGAAAGGGCGTTTGCTGGATACGGAAGAGTTTGGCAATATCATTATCTCTGCCAACCAGCAAACAGGTTCGCTCATTCGTTTGAAAGATATTTCCCGGCAACAGCTGGGGTCCTTTTCCTATGCAGTGGAAGTAAAGGCAGATGGCAAACCCGGAACGGGTATGGCCATTTACCTTTCTCCCGGGGCTAATGCGCTGGATGTGGCAGACCGTGTGGAAAAAAGATTTGCAGAACTGGCTAAAACATTCCCGCCGGATGTTAACTGGCTCGTTCCTTTTGAAACCGTTTCCTTTGTAAGGATATCTATTGAAGAAGTGGTGCAAACGTTCATTGAAGCACTGCTGCTGGTAATATTAGTGGTATATCTTTTCCTTCAAAGCTGGCGCGCCACATTGGTACCTGTGCTGGTAATTCCTGTTTCCATCATTGGTACTTTCATCTTTTTCACGTTACTGGGCTTCTCCATCAACACACTCACCCTGTTCGGTTTCGTACTGGCCATCGGGATAGTGGTGGATGATGCCATTGTGGTAGTGGAAGCTGTGCAGCATCATATTGATATAAATGGAATGACACCGCTGAATGCTACTTACAAAGCCATGTCTGAAGTACAGGCGCCTGTAATTGCTATCGGGCTGATCCTGGCTGCTGTGTTTGTACCCGTAGCTTTTATTCCCGGCGTGAGCGGAAGATTGTATCAGCAGTTTGCATTGACCATTGCGTTCTCTGTAATATTGTCTGCATTCCTGGCACTCACTTTAACACCAGCCCTTTGCGCTATGATGTTGCGCCCTTCCAATCTGAATGAAAAATCCAGGGGCATCAACAAACTACATTTCAAATTCAATAAATGGTTCACCCGTTTTACAGACCGTTATACACATGGGGTACGCCGTGCTATCAAACAAACCTTATTGGTATTGGTACTGCTGGGTATCTTGTTCGGAGCAGCATTCATCCTCTTTAAGAAAGTACCCACTACGTTTGTGCCACAGGAAGATATGGGCGCGCTTTTCATTTCGCTTGAATTACCGGATGCCGCCTCTTCTCAAAGAACAAGAGAGATAGCCACCCGCGTAAATGAGATCATGGCAGCAGACTCTGCAGTGAATCACTATATGGGTGTAACAGGTACCAACTTTATTGCAAATGCCGTAAAGCCCAATTCGGCCACCTGGTTTGTGAACCTCAAACCCTGGGGCGTACGTTACCCCGTTGGCGATAATATTACCAAAGTAGCAGGCCGCTTACAGGCAAAACTTTCACAGATAACGGAAGCTTCCGTACTGGTGATACCTTCTCCCACCCTGCGTGGGCTGGGTACTTCAGGTGGGTTCTCCTATGTACTGGAACAAAAGAGCGGTAACGACCTTGCCGAATTCAATAAAGTATTGGGGCAGGTTTTAATGGCCGCCAATCAACGTCCGGAGATTGCGGTGGCATATGCGTTCTTCAGTTCCAAAACACCAGAGTATAATGTGGAGGTTGACCGTGACAGGTGTAAACAAATGGGCGTTGCTGTGTCTGATGTGTTTGGTGCTTTACAGACTTTCCTTGGTGGTGCTTACGTGAATGACTTCACCAAATTCGGGCGAAGCCTGCGTGTGGTATTACAGGCCGATACTGCATACCGTAAAGATATCAGTGCACTCAAATCTTATTTCGTTCGTAATGTAAAAGGGGAAATGGTACCGCTCAGTTCGCTGATCCGTTCCAAACTGGGAGCAGGTGCGCCGGTGATCAATCACTTTAATCTGTACCGTTCTGTGGAGATCAGTGGTACGCCCAAACCGGGATACAGTAGTGGTGACGCTATTAAAGCCATGGAGGAAATATCTGCACAGATACTGCCCAGTAATTTTGGTTATGAGTGGACGAATGTTTCCCGGCAGGAAATTGAAGCAGGCAACAGTAGCATGATGATCTTTGGCCTGTCTATCCTCTTTGTATTTTTACTATTAACCGCGCTATATGAAAGTTGGTCTGTCCCATTCTCCGTACTATTGGCAGTTCCGGTGGCCCTGTTTGGATCTATCCTTGCTTTGTGGCTAACCGGACAAGCCAATAGCGTGTACTCACAGATCGGGCTGATCACACTGATCGGGTTATCTGCAAAGAACGCCATCCTGATCGTGGAGTTCTGTAAAGAGCGGGTAGACAAAGGAATGCCTTTGATACAAGCTACACTGGAAGCAGTCAGCTTGCGCTTTAGGCCCATTCTGATGACTTCCTTTGCCTTCATTCTTGGCTGTACACCACTTGTATTCTCCGAAGGTGCGGGTGCCGCATCACGCTTGAATATTGGATTTACAGTGATCGGAGGAATGCTGGCAGCTACATTACTGGCCATTTTTACAGTACCTGTACTGTATGTGCTGATCACAAGAGTTGCGTATGGTAAGAAGAAACTCGCGCAGATGGAAGAAGATGGTAAAAAATGGGAAGCTGAAAATGGTTCGCATAGCGGAGGACATTAAGTCCGTTCCTCCGCATTCTCTTTATCCCATCCGGCATCACGGACCAGTAAATTCGTATAGCTATCTGACTGGATGAGTTTTTGCAGTTCATCAATCCGTTCTTTCACCACATTCACATATTGCTTATCATCCCGGTAAGCTGCCATTCCTTTTAAGGATTGTTCATCAAATCTGCGGAACATCCGCGCTGCGCGTTGCGACTGATAAGCCCTATGGCCCAGCATCTCCAGCGCATCAGATGCCATACGGAGAGAAGTGTCCACCGTTTCCCGGTAGATATGTAAGACGCCTGAATTCATCAGGTCAAAAGCATCTGCATTTTCTGTAGCCCTCACCAGCATCTGCAAATGCGGGAAATGTTTTTTCACAGCGTCTACCACTTCCAGGTTTTTTTCTGGTGTTTCCATTGCAATAACGATCAGTTTTGCCTGCATGGCACCAGCTGATTGCAACATATCCATACGGGCTGCATCTCCGTAATGTACTTTCAATCCCATCCTTCTTAAGAGATCTACTCTGTCTGAATCCAGGTCCAGCACCGTAGAACGTACGCCACTGGCCCTTAAGAAACGGCCTACGATAGTACCGAAGTGATCAAAACCTGCAATGATCACAGGATTCTTTTCATCGATCTTATCCGGTTCCCTTTCTGGATTTTTAGCACCGCAGCCAAAGTTGGGCTGTATCCATTTTTCGTGCGCCAATAATAACAAAGGGGTCAAAGCCATGCTGAGGGCCACCACTGCCATCATGAGGCCCACTATTCGTTGTGGTAATAATGCGGATTGCAGGGCGAAGGAAAATAACACAAATGCAAATTCCCCTACCTGCGGCAACGCAAATGCAAATAATAAATTCTGATCTCCGCTGAGCCGGAACAACCGGCCCAATCCCAGTAACACAACAAACTTCACGAGCATCACACCCAGCACCAAACCCAATACCAGTAAAGGTTCTGCCAATACCAACCTGAAATCAATTGAAGCACCTACCCCTATGAAAAACAAACCCAGCAACAGTCCTTTGAATGGTTCAATATCACTTTCCAGTTCATGCCGGTATTCACTGTTCGCTAATACCACCCCTCCAAGGAAAGCCCCCAGTGCAGGGCTTAACCCTACTAAAGTCATCAGTACCGCAATCCCTACCACCAGCAATAAAGCAGAGGCAGTGAATAATTCACGCAGCCGCGTGCGTGCTACAATATGTAAAATGGGTTTCACCACAAAACGGCCACCAATACCCAAAGCAGATACAGCACCCAATACGATCAATGTTTTAGCCCAGGCCGGTTGGTTCTGGATAAGAGAAGTACTTTCTGAATGTGCCACGCCTGCTCCTTCCGGTGCCAGCAAAGGAAAGATAGCCAGCATGGGGATCACGGCAATGTCCTGAAAGAGTAATACTGAGAAAGTACTCTGGCCGGCAGCAGAACCCATCTGTCCTTTTTCGCCTAAGATCTGTAATACAATAGCGGTAGAAGAAAGTGAAAGGATCATGCCCAGGATCAATGCTTCATTGATGGACATGCCTAATAAAAAAGATAAACCTGCTATTAAAACCGCTGTGAGGATCACCTGCAATCCTCCTAATCCAAGGATGGGTGCACGGAGTTTCCAGAGCAACGAAGGTTCTAATTCCAGTCCTATCAGGAACAACATCATCACTACACCAAATTCTGCAAAGTGCATCAGGTCTTCTCCCCCATGACCGATCAATCCCAGCAATGCCGGCCCAATGATGATCCCTCCTATCAGGTATCCCAGTACGGAACCCAGGTTGAGTTTTTTGGCAAGTGGTACAAATACCACCATGGTGGCGAGATAGACTAAAGCCTGGTAGAAAAAGGATTCGTTAGACATATAGACTCATTAAAATAGTTAGGACTAGTGTGTAGGCGCTCCCACCAATGCATTCATATAATGCTGCCGCTGTGCTTCCGGCAATGCAATGTTGCCGGACTGAAAACCTTTTAACAGCTTAGCATATGCTTCCGCATATTTATCCAGTTGTGCAGCATTCAGTTCATTGGCATCATGCACTACAAAAGGTGGCAGATAATGCATATGGCAGAGTGTGGCTGTTTGCAGAAAAGGCAGCATGAACTGCTTGAGCGGATACCCGTGATGGCCTTCCGGGGAATAGGACATTTCTTTCCCGCCGGTGGAAATAACATTCATGAGGTATTTGCCTTTCAAGGCAACACCTTCATGACCATAAGCCCAGCCATGCAGCAATACAAGGTCCAGCCACTGTTTCAGTAAGGCTGGTCCGCTATACCAGTAAAAAGGATGCTGGAAGATAATGACGTCATGTTCCGTCAGTAATTTCTGTTCGATCTTTGGCACTACGTCAAAGTCGGGGTATGCTTCGTAGAGATCGTGCACGGTAACATCCTGCAAACCTGCTGTGGCTTTTAGCAGCGCAGCGTGTATGCGGGAGCGTTCAAACGCAGGGTGTGCAAAGAGTATGAGGATTTTGGCCATGTTAGAGGTTACGAATTATCAATTGCACCAGACGAATGATAATTGCCGTTTTCATGCGCAATTGATAATTCGTACCGGCTTTATACTTGCAGCGCTTCAGCCGCCGCTTCATCTACAAACCAATGCAGCTCACCATTTTCGGGGCGGATCAGTTGAGAAGGATAACGGTCAGGATCTGGCGCGCCGTTAATAACACCTTGCAGGGTGAGTGCTTTTCCTGCACCAGTAGCCATGAACACCACACTGGAAGCGAGGTTGGTAACCGGCGCCGTGAGCGTGATGCGATACATGTCCTGTGCTTTCAGGAAAAAGGCTTTCACCCAGGCTTTCTTTTCATGCACGATAGGTAATCCGGGGAAGAGGGATAAAGTATGCCCGTCATCTCCCATGCCTAACAGCACCATGTCAAATGTATTTTCTTTTCCATCAAAATAACGATGGAGGATCTTTTCATATTCTGCCGCTGCAACTTCCGGCTCAATATCCGTACGCATCACATGAATGTTTTCCGGCGGTGTGCCTGTTTTGTCCAGCAGCACATCAAATGCCATGCGGGCATTGTTGCGGGCATCGTCAAAAGGTACTGCTCTTTCATCACCCCAGAAAAAATGCACCCTGGCCCAGGGGATCATATTGATATATGGTTCCTTGGCCAGCAAAGCATACAGACTTTTAGGCGTGCTGCCACCGGAAAGTACAAATGTAAAGATCTCCTGTTGCTGCAATACATCCTGGATCTTCTGGCTGATAAAAGCAGCCAGGTTTTCACTCAGTTGTTGCGTATCCTTTGCGATGTGTAATTCCATGTTTCTTATTTTTTTTCAGGAGGAAGATTGATCCATGAATGTCCGTCGCGGGCAATCATGGCGTCTGCATCTTCAGGGCCCCAGGAATCCGGTCCGTAGTTCGGGAAGTCTTGCGGAATGCGTGTTTCCCATGTATCCAGGATAGGCATGATCACTTTCCAGGCAGCCTCTACCTGATCTGCACGCATGAATAACGTTGCATCTCCTTCCATCACATCCAGCAGCAAAGTTTCATATGCTTCCGGTGTGTGGTCATCAGAGCCTTCATAATTGAAGGTCATGTTCACAGGGTCCAGCGTCATCGTCTGACCAGGGCGTTTAGCCTGGAAGCGGATACGGATATCCATTTCAGGTTGAATGCTGATGGTGAGCCTGTTGGAACGCCAGGATTCTGCTGCTTCTGCAGGGAATGCAAAGGTGGGTGCTTCTTTAAACTGAATGGTAACGTGCGTAGATTTCTGGTGCAGGTATTTACCTGTGCGCACATAGAAAGGTACTCCTTCCCAACGCCAGTTATCGATATAGAATTTTACGGCAGCATACGTTTCTGTATTGGAATCAGGCTTCACATTCTTTTCTTCACGATAACCGATCGCTTGTTTCCCTTTCATCCATCCGGGGCCATACTGGCCACGCACCGCATTTTCATGCACATCTTCTTTCTTAATAGGGCGAATGGCATTGAGCACATCTACCTTTTTATTACGGATCTCGTTCGCATCAAAGGAAACCGGTGCTTCCATGGCCACCATACACATCAGTTGCAGAATGTGATTCTGCACCATGTCCCGCAAGGCGCCGGAGTTTTCATAATAACCCGCACGATCTTCCAACCCTACACTTTCTGCTGCAGTGATCTGAATGTGATCTATATAGTGACGGTTCCATACCGGCTCAAATAATGCATTCGCAAAACGTAAAGCCAGGATGTTCTGTACCGTTTCTTTTCCGAGGTAATGATCTATACGGAAGATCTGCTCTTCTGCAAACAGGCCGGTGAGCAAAGCATTCAGTTCATGCGCAGATTCCAGATCATGCCCGAATGGTTTTTCTATAACGATACGTGTAGTGCTTTTATCCTTGCAGAGATTGAGTGTACCCAGTTCCTGTGCAATGGAAGGCACCAGTTGCGGCGCCACTGCCAGGTAGAAGATCACGTTAGGATGAATGCCCCATTCCTGTTCTTTCTTTTGCACGTAATCCGCAATAAGCTGGTAGGATTTAATATCCCCTGCATCTAATTGCAGGTAATTCACATGCTCAAAGAACTGCTGGTAATGACCGTTCTGTTCTTCCTTACGACGGGAGAACTTCGCGATCCCTTCCTTTAAATGACTGCGGTAATCATCAGAACTGTATTCTGTACGGCCGATCCCTACGATGGCGAATTGATCAGGCATCCATTCGTCCAGGAACAGGTTGTACAACGCAGGTGTTAGTTTCCGGTAATTCAGGTCGCCGCTGCCGCCGAAAATGAAAAGGATGGAAGCGGGCGGACGTTTATGTTGTTGCATAAAAAAAGTAAAAATGATTAATGATGCAGCCAGGTGGTATGAAAACTACCGGGCATATCTATTCGCTGATAAGTGTGGGCGCCAAAATAATCACGTTGCGCCTGCACCAGATTAGTAGGTAATTTTTCGCTGCGGTAAGCATCGAAATAAGAAAGTGCAGCCATAAAACCAGCAGCCGGAGAACCGGTTTGCGTAGCTTGTACCAGTACGGCACGCATGTTATGCTCTTTGCTCTTTACCTCTTCCGCCACACCGGCATTGAGTAAAAGGTTCGGTAATTCCGGCGCCAGTTTCAACGCATCGTAGAAAACGCTTAACAGGGCGGAACGGATAATGCAACCACCTCTCCATACTTTCAGTGCCTCCGGTAAAGGAATGTCCATTTCTAATGCGGAAGATGCACTATGCAGCATGGCCATCCCCTGTGCGTAACACATGATGGTAGCAAATTGCAGGGCATCTTTCACCTGAGAAATGAAAAGCGCTGTTTCCGTTGAAATGGGAATATTTGGTTCTTTGTAGATCTTTGAAGCGGCTACCCTTTCCTCTTTATAAGCGGAAATCGTACGCATGGAAACTGCTGTATCAATAATAGTAGCTGGAACGGCCAGGTCCATCGCATCCTGGGAAGTCCATTTGCCGGTACCTTTAGATCCTGCTTTATCCAGGATCACATCTATCATCCGTTGGCCGGATTTATCATCATCTTGTAAGAAGATGTCCGCCGTGATCTCCAGCAGGTAAGATTGCATGGGGCCACTGTTCCATTCTTTATATACCTGGTGAAGCTGGTCGTTATTCAGACCTGCTTTTTTCAGAAGTTCATAACTTTCGCTGATCAGCTGCATGATGGCATATTCAATACCATTGTGCACCATTTTCACATAGTGACCGGCAGCACCTTTTCCGAGGTAAGCTACACAGGGTTCACCATTCACTTTGGCAGCAATCGCTTCCAGTAAAGGTTTCACATGTGCGTAGGCTTCCTGATCCCCTCCCGGCATAATACTTGGGCCGGTTCTGGCTCCCTGCTCTCCTCCGGAAACGCCAACTCCCATGAAATGGAATCCGGCAGCTTTGGTGGAAATCACCCTGCGGAGGGTGTCTGTATAGTGAGAATTACCCCCATCTATAATAATGTCTCCCGGAGACAGCAAAGGTTTCAGGGCTTCCAGCACATCGTCTACCGGTTTACCGGCCGGAACGAGCATCATGATCTTCCGGGGGCTTTGCAGCTGGTTGATCATGTCTTCCAGCGTTACCACCCCTTTTACGCGGGTGCCCGCTGTGGCGGAAGATTCCAGGGCCCTGCCCTTTTCGGCATCTTTATCGAAGCCGATCACGGCGAACCCGTGATCCGCCATATTGAGCAGGAGATTACGCCCCATCACGCCCAAACCGATCATTCCAAATTCATACAAGCTATTTGCCATATAGAAATTTACTGTTGTATAGTGCGGCGAAATTAGCCAAAAATAGGCACAAAAATGTTATAGGAAAACAGGAAGAATGGGGCTATCTTACTGCTACTAATCCCCATACAATCCCAATACGAAATGAAAAAATCGACACTTTTCAGACATTACCTCCCCTGTATCTATTTCATTATCCTTGCCATTGCCATCCAAATTGGTGGTGCTGCGATCAACTTTCTCGGTCTCACTTTACTATTAATTTTCGGCACACTCCTGTTCTTTAAATCAGATGTGGCCAGAATGACCGTAGGCGGACTCATGCTTTTTGCCTCCATTTACTTTTCCCTTGCCCTGGCGGATGAAGCCAACGATGTGATCTCAGCCGGACAGGATTCCACAAAACTAGTACTGGTAGGCGGTTTGTTCATTGCAGGCACTTTCCTGATGTCCATTTTGCTAATTGTTCCATTAAATCTTCCTAAAAGGGTTCCTTTATATAACAGGAGATAAGTATCTTGTCTCCCGTTATGAAAAAAATCCTGCTTCTTGGCCTTTTCTCCTGTGCCGCACTCACTGTTGCCGCACAGACTAAAACACGTCCGGTACTGAACCATATTGCCCTGTATGTACAGGACCTGCAGAAAGCCACGGTATTTTACCGGGACCTGCTGGGATTGGATACCATTCCGGAACCTTTCCATGATAACAAACATACCTGGTTTTCGGTTGGCCCGGCCAGTCATTTACACCTGATTGCGGGTGCAAAAGCAAAACAGCAGGGCGACAGGAATACGCATATCTGTTTCAGCGTCCCCTCCGTGGAAGCGTTCATTGAAAGATTGGATAAAGCAGGCATGGAGTATATGAACTGGGCCGGGGAAATGAAAAAACTCACCGTGAGGGTGGATGGTGTGAAGCAGATCTATCTGCAGGATCCGGATGGATATTGGGTGGAAGTGAATGATGCGACTAAGTAAGGCACTGCTTATATTTTGAAAAAAATTCATGTGGATGCGCCCCATATTTTGAAAAAAGGGGCATTCATCTTTTGAAAAAAACTTCATGCAGATGGGGTTTTCATATTTTGAAAAAAAATCCCCTCCCTTTTTGCATTTAATAATTACGGCCAGATCTCTCATAGATATCTGGCCGTAATTAATATTATTGTTTCTTCAGCATAAACTTATGTACCACCGTTTTATTCAACAACGGTAAGGAATCCAGCGAAGCCTTCAGCTCAGCCATAATTTCCACTTCCTTCGGTTTATCTCTCATATACTGAACGAAATTCTTCCTCATACCATCTGTCTCGGGTTTCTTCGCCAGCGCCGTATCAAAGTAGTTCCGCACGTTATCCAATTTCTCTTTACCAGGTACCACATTCAAATGACGGTATTCCATCAGGCGAATTGTTCTCATCAAACCTTCCAGCCTCCAGTGTTTCTGGTATAATGCCTGTACTTTCAAGGCCTGCTGATATTGTGGAGAATGAGGTACCAGCGCAAGGTTCACTCCTCTTTGCAATTCTCCGGAAAAGTATTTTCCAATTTCCACATCATCTATCGTCAGGATGTAATTTCCCGGATCGAGGTAATTGAACTGTACCATATCCCTGTTCAGGTTCTCTGTAAAAGGTATCAGCTCCAGCGCTTTCTGCTGATCTTCCCTTACCGGGAAAGGCAATGCCTTTTCCAATGCAGTAAAAGTGATCGTAGATTTATCCCGTTTCAGATCAGAGATCACACAATTCGCACTTTTCCCCTGGCTCATTTTCGTATCCTGATCAACCACAATGTTAGCCACTACAACCGGCGCCTTGATGGTTTTCAGGAATTCCCAACCCATCAGCAGATGACCTATCCCACCAGGATGTACCCTGTCCTGACCGATCAAAGTAGCCATGGAATCTGTTTGCTGCACTTGTGCATTCAGCGTGGAAAGCATCGTCCAGTAATCCACCACCTGTAATTTATATTTCGCGGCGAACTCTTTGATATAACCTGCACAGGTCTTCAAGGCATCGTTTGCACCAAACATGTTAGCGGAGGCCATCTTTGAAGTCTGGTCATAAATAGAAGGCGTTTGCATGATCACCTTGATACCTTTAGCCAGGAAGATATTGATGATGCTGTCCAGGTTCCTTTTATAGACCACCAGTGCATCCTGTTGTTTTTCCTTGATACCCGGTTCGTCTTTCCGTTTTGGATCGTACAGTGGCCTGTTCACATCATTCATCCCGATCATGATCACAGCCCAGGTGGGGTTATGAATAAAGATGTCGTCATTCATCCGGCGAAGGATGCCTGCCGTCACATCCCCGGAAATGCCACAATTGAAAAACTCCACGCCCAGCTGAGGATAGCGGGTGTTGTAATAGAGCTGTACATTATGCCAGAAATCTCCGTTATGCGTAATGCTGTTTCCAACGAAACAAACCCTGTCTCCTTTCTTGAATTGCTGTGCTGAAACGGACAGTTGAAAGGTGATGATAATGGTGCTGAGGAATAAAAATGAGCGCATGGTATTATTAGCTATAAGACCGAAAAGTACTCATTTTTATGAGAAAGTAAAAGAGGATGTCTTTTTAAAGGTTTTTCCGCAGGAACTGATCTATCAACACACTGATCGCTTCATGATGGTCTTCCAGCGCAAAATGTCCCGTATCCAGCAAATGAAGATCAGCATTTTGCAGATCACGTTTATAAGGATGCGCGCCGGATGGAGGAAAGATAGGATCATTGGCCCCCCAGGTGATTAATGTTGGCGGCTGATATTTGCGGAAATAGGCCTGCCATTTTGGATACAGCGGAGGATTAGTACTATAGGATAAGAACAGCGCCAGCTGAATGTCCCTATTGCCCGGCCTGTCTAACAAAGACTGATCATGCTGCCAGTTATCCGGACTGATCTTCGTTTCATCCTGTACACCAAATACATATTGCCAGCGAACCAATTCAGGTTGCACCATCACTGCTACCCCTTCAATGTTCGCCGGGTTCTTAGGATCTTTCCAGTATTTAAAAATGGGTTCCCAGAAATCCGTCAATCCTTCTTCATAAGCATTTCCATTTTGTACCAGCAAGGCCTGTATCTTTTCCGGATTCCTTTCTGCAATGCGGTATCCAACAGGGGCGCCATAATCCATTACGTACATGCTGAATTTTTCCAGGCCGATAGTGTTGATGAATTCTTCTATTACCACAGACAGGTTGTCAAAGCTATACTCAAATTCCTGTACAGTGGGCATACTGCTGTAACCAAAACCCGGAAGATCAGGCGCCACCAGATAATATTTATCCGCGAGGTCTGCTATCAGGTTGCGGAACATATGCGAAGAAGTGGGAAACCCATGCAGCAGCAGGATAGCAGGTTTCTTTGGATCACCGGCCACGCGGTAAAAAATGTTCAATCCTTTGATCTGGATGTTCTTGTACTGTATCATATGGTGAAGTTTTAATTCTATACCGATTGGTCAAATATTAGTGTAAAAAAAAGGAGATCACGCTCCTTTGAAAATTTCGAGATTTAATTCTACCATCTTTTCCAGGTCCTTACGGCCATAGATCCTACGGGAGATATTGAGACCGTTCCACATGTTCACCAGGTATTTGGCCAAAGTTTCCGGAGGAATATTTCCTTTGAGATAACCTTCTTTCACTGCCTTCTTCATATAAGTAAGATAAATGGCTTCCACGTCCAGGAGTTTCTGGCGGGCCACTGCTGCCAGCTCTTCATCCATGCCGCTCATTTCACTTAATATCTTTATCAGGAAACATCCTTTCTTATGTGCCATGGGATCTGTGGGCCGTGCTACGTCCCGGAACATTTCCTTTACTGCATCGAGGGGATTTTTATGTTTGTCGAAATTAGCTTTGATATCCGCACCGCTTCTCTTCGCGAAATCATCAAACACCTGCAGGAACAATTCCCTTTTGTTGCCGAAAGCATTGTACATGCTTCCTTTATTGATGCCCATTGCCTGCAGGAGATCTTCTGTGGAAGCAGATTCATACCCCTTCACCCAGAACACTTCTGCTGCATCTGCAAGGGCCGTTCCTTCATTGAATTCTTTATTTCTACCCGACATAATACACCAAAGATAGTATTTTATACCAAACGGTCAAATATTCTTCTAAAAATAAATGCGCATTCGGGTAAATGCGCATTTGAAATAAAGGGGGATTGGGAACAACAAACAAACAGTTATTTTTTGACTAGCAGTGTAAAGATAATATCAAGCTTTGGTAAAATACCACGTACTACTGCTGATATTGCATTAAGCGTACTTTTACGCATGAAAAACTTAGGATTAAAGCAAACGTTTGCATAACTTAGGATCTTCTTAATTCACGATATGAAAACAGCAACTTTCTCTCTCTGGCTGGCAGCGTCCAGCTTATTGATCAGCAGCGCCAGTGTTGCGCAATCCGGCAAAAAGGATGGAGACCTAACCAACTTTCCAAAAGGATCTACTCCACAGGAGATCGGAAAAAAGGTGGCGGACCATTTTATTGCCTCACCACATCCTAACTTTGGCAGACCAGTACCTCCCAAAGTGATCACTTACCCGGAAACTTGTGCATGGTATGGTTCTCTTACCTTCGCAAAGGCAACAGGCAACAAAGCTATGACCAAACAACTGGCGGATCGTTTTGAACCCTTATTCGGTTCCCGGGACACCCTGATCCCAAAACCGGATCATGTGGACTACACTGTTTTCGGTTCTGTTCCACTGGAACTTTATCTGCAAACTAAAGACGCCCGTTATCTTACACTGGGTAAAAGATTTGCTGATAGTCAATGGGGAGAACCGGTAGGCCCAAGGGTAAATGCTGCTTCCCGCGAATTTTATAGCAAAGGGTACACCTGGCAAACCCGTCTGTGGATTGATGATATGTTTATGATCACCGCAGTGCAGTCTCAGGCAACCCGCGCTACGGGAGATCTTTCTTATATTAATAACGCAGCGAAGGAAATGATCCTTTATTTAGATTCCCTGCAAAAGCCCAATGGCCTTTTCTACCATGCGCCAAACGCTCCTTTCTTCTGGGGTCGTGGTAATGGTTGGATGGCTGCTGGTATGAGTGAATTATTACGTTCTGTTCCTAAAGATAATCCTAATCGCCCGCGTATCATGGCCGCTTATAAAACCATGATGGCTTCTCTGTTGAAATATCAGGCTGAAGATGGCATGTGGCGCCAACTCATAGATGATCCCACCTCCTGGCCGGAAACTTCCTGCACGGGAATGTTCACCTTTGCTATGATCACTGGTGTGAAAGAAGGTTGGCTGGATAAAGCTACTTATGGTCCTGCTGCGCGTAAAGCATGGCTGAAGCTGATCACTTATTTAGATGCCAATGCAGATATCAGTGAAGTATGCGAAGGTACCAACATGAAAAATGATCATCAATACTACCTGGATAGGAAACGCCTGGTAGGTGATATGCATGGCCAGGCGCCGATACTTTGGTGTGCTACGGCTCTGCTAAGGAAATAATCTGGCGGCATAAAATATTCAAGCTATTTTAAAAGTCCCTCCGGCTATGCGGGGGGATTTTTTTATTTGAGAGAGGGATTTTTTTATTCAAAAATCATGCTTTTAAAAAAAGGCCATCCTTCCAAAAGAAAAAAAATCTCCGCCCTTTGCTGCGCGGCAAACTGCCGGCATAAAATATTTAAGGGATTAAAAGCCCTCCCGGCAACGAGAGGTTTTTTTATTTTTCCTTAAAAGAAAACCCTCCGCCCTTTGCAGCGCGGCAAACTCCTAACAAAGAAAAATCCCCCGCCAAAATAAATCAGCGAGGGATAATGGGGTTTATTGCTTTAGTTGGTTATTTCACTTCAATACAATAAGTAGCACAACGCCAAACTGCTTCATAAGGTTTACCATTATGCTCACCAGGTTTTTTATCTGTATTCGCTACTTCCACAAAATAACGACCAGGCCAAATTGGCGTAAACTTAGCAGAGCCGGTACTGTCTGTCCAGAGTTTCTTACCCCAGCCATTCGGAGCATACACTTCCACTTCCTGATCACCCACCGGTAATTTATCCAGCAGCGCCTGCAGCGTAATACTTTCATTCACTTTATAAGCACCTTTAGCAATAGAATAAATGCTGATAGGATTCTTGTTCACAGAAGCCGCATCACCAACATTACTTTTACCCACCACTACAGCAGCACTGGCATGATAATCCAACCGGCTGCCATTGTAGAGGTCTTTTACAGAATGTTGCAGCAACACAGTGTACACACCATCTGCATCCGGCGTAAAAAATGCTTTATAATGATCAGAACCCGGAGCAGAGGTCAGCTTGATCTCTTTTTTATCAGGTGTGATCAGGGTAAGCGTATAAGATTTGGTATCAGAGAACCATTTATCCAAAGGAGAAATGTCTTTATCAGCATACTCACCCCAGAAAACACGCACTTCCTGTGGCTGTCCCTTTTTGCCGTTAGGACTGGTTTCAATCCAGAGGGCATGTCCAAATACCTGGGAACAAACCAGGGTAAACAAGGCAATCATTGAGAAAAATCGTACATTCATATAACCAGTGTTTTAGTTCAATTCCCGCAAAAGTAACTCTACAAGAGGGCTGGTTCTACTCGATTCGGAAAATCCATTTACGCAATACGGAAAAAAACAGGCTCTTCTGGTAGTATATTAACTGCCCGGCAAAAACCCATTTGTTGTGGACGCCTTCGCTACGTGTTTGATACTTGTTCGATCAGCCATTACCGGTAATTTTGTATCAGGATTGAAAAGGCATGAGAATTGCATATAGTAAGGCAAAGGGGTCCAAATTGCCCCCGAAAAAGGTAAATATTGCATAATTTAGTGATCCTGAACGTTAATATCCATTGGTGACTCTCTAACATTTAGAAATAATTATACATGAAACGGTTTTTATTATTCCTTGCTACGATCTTACCGCTGGTTTCAAGCGCCCAAAAACTCTCAGAAACAGCCGTAGAAGATGTTTCCACCAAAATGGCCACTCAATTCCTGAAGCTGAACGACCCAGCCCTGGTATTCGTGACCGAACAAATGAACCGCAGCGGTTCCGGCGGACTGGAAATCGACAAAACCATGCAGGAATTAAAGAAAGATCCGGCCGCGATGGACGCAGCCCTCAAATTCTTATTCCAGTACAGCGACTGTAACCGCCAAACCCTCATCTCGAATTTAAAGGCCATGAACATCCAATCCGGAAATGTGTTCCCGGTAGCGACATACGTGGTGAATAAATATAAAGGTGAAACCAAAGCCCTGCAGGAAGAAAAAACAGAGCTGTACAAGATCGGCGCCATTCCGAAAGTAATTTCCGTGATGGTGGCCCCTCCAACCAGTCAGGCACAAGCGGTAACCACTACTACCCTGCCCCCCGGCAGTACAGTACCCACTCCAACAAACACTGTAACAGACCAGCCCCAGGCTGCCCTCAGCGGCAATCCTGCAGCAGGACCAGCAGATACCCGCAACTGGGATGTACGCGTGATCTTCCAGATCAACACACCAACCCAGCTACAGCAGATCTATGGTAAAGAAAATATGGAACTCAGGGATGTGAATGACCTCGATGGAAATTCTGCCGGAAAAGCCTGGGTGATCTACCCGGACACAGATGATGAAATGGAAGTGATCTTCCACGAAGATTCCAGCAAATCCATCATGTTCGGAAAAGAGCGTTCCAAATGGAAACCACCCTTCGGCATAAAACCCGGAGACCCCATTGAAAAAGTAACCAAGGTGAACACCCGCGCCTTTAAAGTAAACGGTTTTGAATGGACCAACGGCGGAATCGTAGATAGCTGGCAGGGCGGCGCCATGGATAAAAAAGGCGTAGAGATCCTTTTCAGGGCAGTGAACACCGGCGATCCTAAACTGTACGATCAGTTCACCGGCGAAAAGAAATTCAGCTCAGATAATTCAGGTTTGAAGAGATTAGGCGTGATTGTGGAGAAAGTAGTGTTCACTACCTATCAATAATCTACCATTACTTTAATACTGTCTGAAGGGAAATTTTCCATGAAGGTTTTCAGTTCAGAAAAATGAACCCGGTGTGTGATAAAACGTACCGGGTTTATTGTTTTGTTTTTTATCGCCTGGGTGACCTGTTCAAAATCCTGGCGGGTCGCATTCCTGCTACTCATAACAGTGCCCTCCCGTTTATGCAGCTCCGGATGGGAGAAAGACAACGCTTCCTTCTGCAATCCAACTAACACGTAACGCCCGCCATGAGCGAGGTATTGCAATCCACCATTAATGGCTGCGAGATTACCTGTAGCATCCATCACCACATCTGCTACTATTTCAGCGGGATCATTCGTAATCGCAACATCTAATTCTTTTGCACAAAATGCCAGCCGTTCTTTGTTGAGATCAAATACGGTTACATGCCCTCCTGCTATTTTGGCGAAAGCAGCCAAACCCAAACCGATAGGCCCGGCACCAATGACCAATACTGTATCTCCGGGTTGAACATCTGCACGCCTTACACCATGTGCCCCAATGGCCAGGGGTTCTACCAGGGCCAGTTCATCTGCACTTAAGCCTTCATTTTTGACGAGAGCAGCAACAGGAACGGAAAGATATTCCACCATGCCGCCATCCACATGTACGCCGCAAACTTTCATCTGCACACAGCAATTCGTTTTGCCACGAAGGCAGGCGTTGCAAAAACCACAATGAAAGTAAGGGATGAACGTCACCACCTCTCCGGGTGTAAACCCTTCCACATTATCCATCAGCTCGCCAGCCAGTTCATGCCCCAGGATCCGGGGATAACTGAAGTAAGGCTGATTCCCTTTGAAAGCATGAAAATCCGTACCACAAATACCCGTCCGCCGGATGCGGATAATGGCATGGTCTTTCTTCTTTTCCGGTGCTTCGATGTCCTGGTATTCCAGCAATCCCGGTGCGCTGCAGATCAATGCTCTCATGTTAGTATATTACAATTATGGAGAAAATAAAATTTCCCACCTGCAAGTATAAAATTTCTGAAAATTAGCGTAGTATTGGTTTCTGATACAAACATAGAAAAACCTAGCCAATATTCGACACGTTTTCAGTTCAATTAATTGCGTTATATTAACATAGTTATGAAACCAGTATTGCGTCAGATGACAGCCACGCCGGACAATTCCTTTGTTGTTCGTAAAGACATGGGTGAGAGTATGTTAAACAATTGGCACTATCATGCCGAAATAGAATTCCTTTATATCAGGAAGAGCACCGGCACCTGGCTGGTGGGAGATCATATCGGACATTTCCAGGATGGGGATGTAGTGATGCTCGGCCCCAACCTGCCACATTGTTTCCGGCATGAAGCAGATGCCATGCAAGCCGGAGAAACCATCTGCGTGAAATTCCTGCCGGACATGATGGGCAATCACTTTTTGGAATTACCCGAAGCTAAATCCATCCAGCATATAATAGCAAAATCCAACACCGGTTTAAAACTGCAGGGCAGAACAAAAGAGCTGGCCGCTGGTATGATAGAAGAAATGCTGCAGGACTCCCCCGGCAAAAAGCTCGTGCATCTTTTATTACTGTTGCAGGAAGTGGCAGACAGCAAAGAAATAGTGCCGTTATCTTCGAAAGGTTTTATTCAATCCCCCGGAAACCCTGATGAAGAAAGGATCAAACTCATCTTCGAATATACCCTCAAACATTATCACCAGAAGATCTCTTTAGATAAAGTAGCTTCCCTTTTGCATATGACACGCCCTTCTTTCTGCCGTTTCTTCAAGAACAAAACGAAGAAAACATATGTGCAGTTCCTCATGGAAGTACGTATTGGTTATGCCTGTAAGCTGTTGGTAGAAGATGAAAAGAATGTGGCTGAAATAGGCTATGAGTGCGGGTATAACAACATCTCACATTTCAATCATCAGTTCAAGTCCATCACGCATAAAAAGCCGCTGGAGTATAAGAAGGATTATTTGCAGAAGAATAATTAACAGCAAAGGCAAGTATTAAACAGGAAATATCATTAATCAAGAATGACTCCATCAGGCATCCGTTAAATTCAGATTCCTTACATTAGCGCCATGGATAAGCTCAACAGACTGTTGATACACCTGGGCCGCTTCAGGGCACGATACACTTCACACCGGAACTTCCTCATCTTCCTCAGTTTTGTAGTGGGCGTAGTTGCCGCCATGGCAGCCGTTCTGCTAAAGATCACCGTACAATTCTTCGAACACCGCGTAGAGGCCATGAACAACTGGATGAACAGCAACTGGCTCTCCGCCATACTGCCATTAGTTGGTACCGGCATTTCCTTATTATTACTCACAAGGTTCTTCGGGCATAAACTCAACAGAGGTGTAGGTTTTATCATTCACAATATCATTACCAACAAAGGACGGATAGAAAAAAGACACACTTACGGCCACATCCTCACCAGTGCCATCACTGTAGCATTTGGCGGAAGCGTTGGACTGGAAGCGCCCATCGTAGCAACCGGAGCAGCCATCGGTTCCAACACAGCACATGATCTTCGCCTCTCTGCCAAAGACACTATCCTGCTGTTAGCATGCGGCACTGCAAGTGGCATTGCAGCTGTATTCAACAGCCCTGTGGCCGGGATCATTTTTGTACTGGAAATATTCCTGCTGGATTTCAGCATTCCTTTCTTCATTCCTTTACTCATCTCTACTGCCACAGCTACTGTTGTTTCACAACTCATTTATCCAGGCAAGTTCATATTCATTGCCAGTGAAAGCTGGAGCATGAAAGCCATTCCCTTTTATATTCTGCTGGGTATCCTTTGCGGCCTGGTATCTGTATACATTTCCCGCTCCGTAGATTTCATCGAAGGCTATTTTGAAAAAAGGACGATGAACTGGAAAAGCTGGCTCATTGCAGGTATCCCTTTGTGCATACTTATATTTTTTATACCGGGGCTATATGGAGAAGGATATTCCACTATCACTAACCTGCTGAAAGGAGAATACACCTCCCTCACCTCCCATTCATTATTACAATCTTACAGCCAGCATGCATGGGCCATCATACTGATGACGGTATTACTGCTGATCTTCAAAGTGATCTGCTCCTGTTTAACCATTAGTGCCGGCGGTAACGGAGGAATCTTTGCCCCTTCCATGATCACCGGCGGATTAACCGGTTTCCTGTTTGCTTACCTCGTAAATCTCTCCGGCATCTATCATCTTAATACACCTAACTTCATTATCACGGCCATGGCAGGCGTACTGGCCGGTGTGATGCATGCACCGTTAACAGCTATCTTCCTGCTCGCCGAGATCTCCGGCGGGTATAAATTATTCATCCCGCTGATGATCGTTACGGCTATTTCTTATTTCATCACACGGAAGTATGTGAAACATTCGGTGTATCACAAAGCCCTGGTAGAAAGGAAGATCATCACAGATCAAAGTGTCGACACAGATCATTTCTAGCATAAAAAAAGGGCCCGGTAAACACCAGGCCCTGATTGTAAGCATGAGATATTATTTACAGCGAATTCGGTTTGTACACTTTAATGAATCCATCATCTTCACTGCTCACTACCAGTAAGCTCTTCTTAATTGGACTATCTTTTGCAGAAATGAACAACACACCTTCCGGTGCATCGCCAGTTTTTACTATGCTCAGGTAAACAGGAGCAGCAGGGTTGGTGATATCATACATCGCCACCGCATCCACTCTTTCCATACCCACAAAGGCAACAGTTTTCTTACCCACTACACCGATAGTGATCCCTTCCGGTTCAATACTTTTATCATCACTGCGGCCATCTTCATATACAACAACACCGGATGTATTTACTTTTGCATCTAGTTCATTTTTGCTATCGTAGATCTGTGCACCGGTGTTACCGTTCCAAACGCTAAAGGAACGGGCGCCCATTGAATATATTACATCCAGGAACCCATCTCCGTTAATATCTCCATCTCTGTAAAGGATGTTCAATCTGCCCAATTGCGCTGGCAGTTTCAGGTTCGCAGCATCTGGAAATACAGTAGGATCAAGCTTTACATCATTAGAAGACAATCTCTTAACATCTGTATAAGCAGCGTACTCACGTGCATCACCTTCATTAACTGTAAAGAGGTGAGGAATGTTACCACTCATTACAACAGCGATAGCATCCGGCATATAAACACCTTTCACTTTATTTTTCTTAGGAGCAAAACCACCATCCTGATCACTCAGGTCCATCATGTTGGCATCCGTATTATAATCTTTAAAACCAAGCGGGAAAAGGTCCGTAATAGTTTTAGTAGTAAGATTGATCTTAGCGATTGCATTGTTCTCCTGCAAAGTAACCCAGGCCGTTTTTGAATCCGGCGCAACAGTTACATATTCAGGTTCCATATCTTTTGCAAACGTGGTATTCAAACCACCGATCCGCAACCCTTTCGCAGCAAGCGTAGTTGATTGAGCAGCAAAAGAAGAGAAATCCAGGTTCACTACACTGTAATTATCATTTACAGAAATGATGGATACAGTACCCGTGGGATCATTTGTGTAATCAGCGTTAGGTTCTCCTTCATTAGCGGTGAGGATGAATGCTCCATCCGGGCTAAAAGTCACCATATCAGGCAATGCGCCTACAGGTATAACTTTCACTACGCTGTAATCACTGGTATTAAATACCACTACTTTCCCGTCGTTCTGTTTAACAGGGGCTTCAATAGCAGCCGCTAATTTTCCATTGTAAATGGCTATGCTGTTAACCGCACCATAAGCTACCACGCTGATCTCCGTGATCTTTTTCAAATTAGCAGGATCAGCAAAATCGATCACAACGATCTTGTTTACGTCACCTTCAAGATTAGATACAGTAAAGAGACGTTTGGTGATGGGGTCATAAGCAGAAATTTCAGCAGCACCAGGTTTAGCTGGTACTACACCAATATTCAGTCCGGTACCTAATTCAGTAAAAGTGGAGGGGTCTTCATCCACAAAAAAGGGCGCGTCCTTTTTATCTTTGTTACAGGCAAATAAAGTGGCAATCACTAAAAGAGAAAGTAAATTTTTAACGTGCATGTCATCAGGTTTATTTCGCCACGATGATACAGCACTGGGTTAAACGCAATGTGAACAAATGATTATTAAATCGTTAACAAAAAAGCCGGTAAGAAGGTCTTACCGGCTTTTTGCAATACTAATTTTTCCCTTCTGTTGTCTGTTTCCAGTTATCTGTTTTGAAGGGTGATGCCGGAAGCCCCGATTTATTAAAGAGATTAGGATGCGGGAAGTTCCTCCAGGCAAAACGCACCGCTACCGGCTGCGATACTGCATCACTCCATACTACCACCGTTTTCCCTTCAATCTGTGCCTGTGCAGGTACAAACTGTTGATCATTGCCGGCAATCGCAAACTCCTGCAGGGGACCACCCTGTACCGCCAGATCACCTGTATGATCAAAAGAGATGCGGATCTTATTCCCTTCTACTTTGTAAGAACTATACAGCGGACCGGAAACGGAAATGTTCTTACCATATTCATTTTTCAAGGCCCAGCGGGAAAGCCTTTCCCCCACCACTTTTTTATTGCGTGGATGAATATCCAGCGAGTCCCCGTTATCCGTTGTTACCACCATTCCAGTGTGCTTTACGGTTCTGTAAGTATAAAACTGAGCATCCCTGATCTCAGGGCTCTGACCACGATGCGGAGATATCTGCACGAAATAGAAAGGCAGATCTTCGTTCTTAAAGTCCTTCCGCCAACTGTCTATCATAGCCGGGAAAAGCCGGCGGTATTGATAAGCACGATCTGAATTGGATTCTCCCTGGTACCAGATCACACCTTTCAAAGTATAATTCACAATTGGCGCAATCATGCCATTGTATAATTTATAGGGCCCTTTACTGTTATTCGGCCCCATAGGCTCTCTTGGCGCCGCACCCTTTTTGCTGCTGGTATCTGCCTTCCATTTTTCCATCACTTGCTTATGTTTCTCTATAGCCACCGGGTATTCTGCCAATTGCTGGCGAAAGCGGTCCATGATCACTTTAAAGTCCTTGTCGTTTTCCAGCACTTCCTGTTTTGTCCAGGACTCTGCAGGCGTACCGCCCCAGGTGGAATTGATGATCCCTACCGGGTAACCTGTTTCCTTTAAAACTTCCTTCGCAAAATAGTACGCCACTGCAGAAAAGTTTTCTACCGTTTGCGGGGAACAGACTTTCCATTCGCCGGAGAAATCCTCCTGTGGTTCGTCGGCTACCTTATTCTTTACATCTATCATGCGGATGTTAGGATAATTGGCAGATGCGATCTCTTCCTGGTAATTGAGTACACCGGTATAATTATTACTCTGCCGCACCACTACAAATTCCATGTTGGATTGTCCGGATGCAAGCCATACCTCACCAAGCAATACATTCCTCACTTCTACATCATTGAAACGCAAAGTGTAAGGTCCACCAGCCTTACCGGTTTTCACGCGCACAGACCATTTGCCTGCCACATCTGCCTTCACCGTCTGATCCACTTTTGCCCAGCTGCCTTCCACCTTTACCACCTCACCCGGTTGTGCCCATCCCCATAAGGTAACGGTGCTCTGCTGCTGCAGCACCATATTATCACTGATAATAGCGGGTAGCTTTACCTGTGCCATTGCGGGAATACCCAGCAATAAAAAAAACATCAACTTATACATGCTATTGATTTAATTTATTAAACTCATCTTTTGTTACTATGAATATTGTTCCATGCCGCAAACCCTTTGGCAGTGATATTTTATTGGATACATCTTTCCAATCCTTACCATCAACTGACTCAATGGCCCCATATTTATGATCCCTGTATTTATCAAAATACACCAGCCATTTTCCCTTCATCTTTAGCACAGTAGGTCCCTCTGCCCAATAATTACCTGTAATAGGAGCAGTCGGCTTGCTATAAGGCCCCGTTAATTGTTTACTGGTAGAAATACGGATATTCTTCTGCGGTGGGTTCCTTGTTTCATCTTTCAGGAACATTATATACTCATTACCGTTAGGAATGATAGTAGCATCAATTACATTGAAGCCATGATCGTATAAAAGTTTCGCCGGACTGAACTGCGAAAAATCTTTCGTGGTCACATAATACATCCGGTGATTGTAGTTATTATCCCCTGTACGCTCTCCCGCAGGGAACCTCCCCGGAATAGTTGTGGCCCAATAGATCATGTATTCCTTCTTCTTTGCATCATAGGTGATCTCCGGCGCCCAGCAATTCCGTGTTGCCGGTTCGTACGCCATCACCGGAATATCTTTTTGTGCAGACCAATGGATCAGGTCACGGGAGGAAGCATACCCAATGCTTTGTTCATTCCAGCTAACGGTCCATACCATGTGGAACAGCCCATCCGCACCACGGATAATACAGGGATCCCGCATCAGTTGATCTTTCCCGGCAGTGGGTTTCAGGAAAGAACTGTCATGCTTTAAGGTCTTCCAGCTGTAACCATCCATGCTATAGGCCAGGTGTAAACCGTCCTGCCCATTGTCTTTAAAATAAGAAAAGAGGTATACTGAATCCTGGGCTACAGTAACCTTCATCATCAGTATTAAAAAAATAGTGCTGCAGATCTTTTTCATCTTGCCTAAAACATTTTTTCCAATCCTTCCCATTTTATCTTCCATTTTCCATTTGAAGGAAAACCAATATTACCCGTTGCATCCGCATCCGTTCCTGTACACATCATG
The DNA here is from genome assembly GCF_009647655.1 of Chitinophaga sp. SYP-B3965. Taxonomy (GTDB): domain Bacteria; phylum Bacteroidota; class Bacteroidia; order Chitinophagales; family Chitinophagaceae; genus Chitinophaga. The sequence goes on from NZ_WJFD01000003.1 coordinate 684,995, forward strand.
GCCACTGCACTTAACAGGCCGCCGTTTCCTGGCAGATAAATGGTTAATCTTTCATCCTGGTAATTGTGTCCGTTTAAGAGATAGGTATTTGTGCGGATGGGCATGAACAATGCATCCAGCGCCTTTTCCGGCAGATGTAATCTTGCTGCCGTCATGGCCACCAAAGGGAAATCCCATCCCCAGGTATTGTTCCATTTCCATTTATCCCACACCAGTTCCAGTGTGTTCTTCATGATGGTTGTATCTAATCCGTTGGCAGCAGGAATGGTGGCATATGCCGCCAATACCGCAGGATGATCTTTGAGGTAGCCTTCATTCGTATAACAATCCGGTGTGCTTTCTGTAGCTAAGTAAACGTTGTTTTGCTGTGGCAAAGGAGCTAACCTGTCTATCACCTCCTGCCACTTTTTATTCTTTGGCAAACCTGATCGAACCCGCCATTGCTGCGCAATGTTTAACGCCCAATGCCAGTAAGCCAGTTCATAAGTAGGGTTAAAAGTGGTCCGTGGATCGAAACATTCCTGTGCCGGGATGAGGCCTTTGCCCAGGTTATACTTTTTAGTAACAGGATCCAGCACAGGATAAGACGCCATGAAATCCGCCGTAGCAAACAGCAATTCTTTATATTTCCGCAAAGCTTTTTTATCATGGCGATACAGCATTTCTGCCATGTAGATAAAATGCGGTTGCTGCCAGATAAGGAAAGATCCTATGGAAGAAGGGGCCTCATTACCTTCATGGTCTGTCATCTTTTGCCAACGCAGCCCTTCATACCCTTGCCGTTTAGCCAGGAGTTTTGCTTTCCCTGCTACTTTAAAATACCAGTCCAAACTTCTTTCCATCAACTCCGGCCTGCCCCATAATGCAAAGTGCACTACGTGCCACCAATGCATTTCAAGATGTGGTTTGCCATACCAACTGTTGTAAGTAAGGCCCGTTTCCTGCGGTGGAAAACCACCTGAGCACTGGATCTTAGTAAGGTACTGAGATAGCACAACCCTTCTCTCCAATTCAAACGCCCTCGGATCTGTACTCCCTGCAAAATCAACAGCCCCACCACTACTCCAGAATTGTTCCCAATGTTTTTTATTATTCTCTCTGATAGATGAAAATGCAGAAACCCCCACCGGCCGTGATGAAAATCCAACCGCAATATCAAAGTGTTTACCACGCGGAGGAATCACCCATACCACTTGTTTCGCATTCTGTACACGCGCAGGAAGAGAACTTTTCATTTGTATAAAATGCTGCGCATTGCCTATTTTTAAAGCTCTACCATCCAATGCAGACTCTACCACTTTAGCCCCCCCGATCTTCTCCCAGTTAACCCCCACATCTTTCCACTCTCCTGTCGGCTCCGGTACCCGCAGCCTGATCTTCAAACGCCCTTGCACCAACAGATCAGAAGTAATACTAAAAGCCACCGCATCCCGTATTTGATCCCCCACCGTGATCACTTTCACCGTATCTCCCTCCACAGTAAATCGACTGGAAATCTCCCCTGTCCACAGATCCAACTGCTGGTCTATGTTACGGATATCTTCCAAAGCAGCCAGCGATCCATCTTTCTTCGTGATCTCCATGGCCACATTACCTAATTGCAAACGATGCGGATTAGCCCGGAAATAGTCTACAGCAGGTGATTTTGTTTGCACCGCATAAGAAACTTTCCTTCCATTGAAATCGTAATCCTTCAACGTTTCCTCAAAGCGGTAATGCCCTGTATCCGGAACACTCCTCCATCCCCAAACAGATTGTGTACCCAATGGTACGCCCGCTGCATAAAATTCAGGGAAGCTTTGCATACCGGTAACATCTACCGTAAAAGCAAAATTTCCATTCCCCACAGAGAGGGACGACAAAGCTTCCGCTTTATTGATATGTACTGTATGCCGCTGCACAACCGCCTTGCGATTGATCTGCGCTACTGCTGGTTGAAACAGCAACAAAAAAAATAACACTTTTCTCATTTCCTAATATAATTAACCGGTCTCAAAGTTACAGGGCCTAACAAACCAGATGCTTTCGGCTCCCAGCCTTTAGCAGTAAACAATCCATCCGCCCCACGATTAGCAGGTAATCTTGCCGGCATATTAGTATTATAGAATTTCTTCCATTCCACCCCACGTTTATCCAGATCAATGATCCGGTTAGCCATACCATTCGTAACAACTATCCGTAATTCATTATCTGCCAACAAAGGAATGGTCAGTTTATACACCGGCCCGATCAATGTAGCCAGTCGTTTCCCATTGAGGAACACTTCCGCACTTTCACCCACCGCACCTAAATTCAATTCCCATGCATCTGCTTTACCTGCAGGTTTTTTAAAACGTATGCTGTATTGTGCAGTGCCAGAAAAAGTCTCAGAAATAGTGGTCCAGGAACCTAAATGAGTAGCTGTGGATGCAGGTAAAGTCGGCCCACCGGACAGGAATTCCAAATTCCATTTACCTGTGATGAGCGTAGCGTCACCAACCGGCTTCGTATAAACAAACCCCTCACCACCAAACACCCCCGTTTGAATAATACAACTCTCGCCGGGTTCCAAAGTTACATACACCTGTAACTTCCCATCACTGCCCGTTTTAGTCATAGCCACCCCTTTACGATCCAGCATAGGATCAAACAATGCAGCGCCCTTCGCTTTGGAGCTAAGCGGGATATAATCCGTAATAGGGCTCTTACCCGTATTGCTGATAAAATAATAATGTCCATTGTTATAAGCGCGGCGTACAAATTGCAGGTGTTTAAATGTTTCCTGCCGCACAGCCGCCGCTTTCATCAATTCAGATAAATGATTATTCAGGAATGCATTCTTCGAAGAAGACAATTCCTGCAATTTCTTTTTAAATGCTGCTTTCCTGGAAGCTAATTGAAAATACCCCGGTACATCCTGTGGTAAGTTTTCATACATCACTACTTTAGCCCCCGCTTTCACCAGCTCAATCAGTTTATCCAAAGTCTCCAGCGGAAGGTATTTCACATCCGCCAAAAGAATAGTCTGATACTGCCCTCCGCCTGCTGTCTGGATCTTTCCATTTACCGCTTTGGCTTTTAATAATTGCAGATCAGAGATCAGGTCGAAGGTGTACCCTTCTTCCAGCAGTTCCTCACCAGCCTCTTCAAACTTACTGCCATGAAACCCTTCCATCCCATCAAAGTGATGCAGCATCTCACGCCCAGGCTGACTGTTACGATCATGGAAAGGGAAATACAGCAATACATCATTATCACTTTTCCCCAACTGTAAAAACGACTGGCAACGCGCCACATAACTATTCAGCGCACCAAAATCTTTCCAGAAAGGATTCGCCGGTGTAAAGTGTACCGCAGCATAAAACAACCATCCCGGCCATATTTCATTTTGCGGAGAGTAATTAGTACCGTGATAGAAGATATGATTCACTCCACCTACGAAGTATTTATCAATAGCCAGTTTCACATCCCCCAGTGAAGATTGAAAATGTTCATTCAACCAGGTAGCCGCTTCCGCAGATGCCAGTGGTTTCCCACTCACGTTTGCGGTAGAAGTAGCAAATTTGAAACGAAGGATATCTGTACCTTCCGTTTCAGGAATATCTATCGCATCATACAGATCAAGGATGTTAGAAGGAGAACCATGACTCTGATTGCGGATCAGCTTACCTTTTGCACTGGCCCATTGATGCCATGGACGGGTAAACTTCTCAAGCAGCAATTCAGAAATCGTCATGCGGTAATCGTACAATACCCTTAAATGTTTCTCTGAACTGTCTACCGTCAATAAAGCAGGTAATTCATTCCGAAGATCATACCCGCGTTTTTTCCGGAAAGCATCAAAAAGATCTGGCGTCCAGTTTGCCTGACCACGTGCATCATCTACTTCATAAGAGTCATTGAAAAAACTTCGCAGGCCGGTAAGATCGCTACCAGCAAATGCTTTATCAAAATGCCCGAGATAATGATCTATAGCCGGAGACGAAAAGTGATCAATCGCCAATCCTTCTCCACCTGGCGCAGCGCGCTCTACCATTTTCCCATGCCAGCCCTGAAAAAGCGCATACAACGAAACACGATAAGGAGCAGTCCAATTTAATTTTCCCTGCGCATCCACCTTATATGTGATATCGGTAAACTGCCCTTTTTCGTCATAAGCAATTAAGGATACAAGTGGTAATGGTTTTGCAAACCGTACCTGATCTAATGCTAACCCTTGCAGATCTTTATTCGCTGCAATAGGTTCCACTAATACGAGGTCCTTCGGTAATGGTTTGGAATTAGCACTCCGCACAATAGGTTCCTGAAGAAAAACAATCTTCATCTCCAACTGCTCACCGGATACCAACGTGTATTTTTTAAACGCAAGGTATTTACTCGCATCCGTATCCGTTACCCACGGCCCACCAAAAGGCCAACCGGTTCCGGTAGCCATATCAATCCCCAGGTTCAAACGTTTTGCTTCCTGTAAAGTAAACTGCAGCATCTCCATCCACTTCGGTGTGAGGAATGGAATGAACTGTTGTTCTTTTCCTTTTATACCATAAATAGGTGTGATCTCCAATCCGCCCAAACCGGCCTTTTCATATTGGGCCATGGCAGCGGTTAAGCCAGACTTATCTACAGCACTGCCTTCCCACCACCACCTGGTCCATGGTTTAGCGGACTGGGTGATCACCGGCCACTTTACCTGGGCCGTAGTGGTTTCGAAAACAAATAGGAGCAATAAGATAAGATGGGCTCGTTTCAATATAAGAATGTTGCAGTAATGAAAAACGTGGTTTATAGTCCTTACACCTGAACTTGGCAGAGGTCACCAGAAGGTAAATTTTGGCTATTTACTAAAACTATTGAATATAAGCATAGTAACTATCCTGATCTATCCTGCATTTTCAGATAAATATTATGCAATCGTTCCCGGAGAAAAAGAACATCCAACTATAAGGATTCCCTCATCGTAATGTAGAAAGGAACTTCTATCTGTTCCCTGGAATTATCGAGGATTAATTGCGCCGCCATTTCTCCCATGATCCTGAAATCTGTGGAGATAGTGGTGAGCCCGTTGAGGATGAGCTTTTTGAGGGGTGTTTCATTGTAAGATATAATACCTACATCTTTCCCTATCACAAGGCCAAGGGAAATGATCTTCTCTATCAATACAACAAGATCGTTCTCCCGCAAATTAATATATACGTCACCGGGTTGAATATTCTCTGTAGCAATATCACTCACTACCTTTCCGCTGAAAGCATAGTTCTGGCAAAACTGCTGGAAGCCGAGGAAGATCTCTTCCGGGTAATAGGAATAATCAGGGAAGATCATTTTGATCACCTGGTACTTTTGCAGTTTATCTCTTGCCTGTTCCAGCGCTTCGTAGATGTCTTTCTGAAAGTTCTCATATACAGCACCATAGTCTCCCGTTACACCTTTCAGTTTTTTATCCAGCAGGATTAGTTTCTCTTTCGGGATGGTGTTGATCACTTCATCCACATTATCCCATCTTTCCCGGAAGTGCGGGAGGATCACTACGTGCGAGTATTCTTCCAGTTTCTGCGTGAGCAACTTTTTGAATAACCCGAAATCACTGTTATAGATATAGAAATCAATACTTGCCTGCTCACCCAGCTTAAGGGCAAAGGAATCGTAAATGATCTTTTTATGTTCGCTTAACTTGTTAAATAAAAGAAGGATCTTAAACTGGCGGCCAAGGTCTACGTTCTTTACATAATACCCTTTACCAGGTACAGAGCCCAGCACGCCCAGTCCTTTTAAATATTTGTAGGCTTTCTCTGCCGTATCCCGCGAGATCTCAAATACATAACTCACTTCGTTGATAGAAGGCAGTACATCATCCAGCTGCACCTTTTCATCTGCAATGGCTTTGATAATAGAGTTAGCCAGTTGATAATATTTAGGTGTAGCCGAGAAATCGTCAATAAAGAGATACTTAAAGATCGGATGTTGCTTCATGTGCACGCTGGAATTTTGCCAGCAGACAAGATACTGAAAAAACAGGGCAAAAGCGTCCATAAAGCCCTATTTTCGGGAAAAGCATGACAGTCCATGACGGTTATAGGACGCCCATGCTTTAATTTTAAACGATTAAGCCTTTAATATTCCACCATGCAAGCAATTTTAGGTATTCTATTTCATTTCATTGGCGGATTTGCCAGTGGTAGTTTTTATATCCCTTATAAAAAAGTAAAAGGCTGGAGCTGGGAAAGCTACTGGATCACCGGCGGCGTTTTTTCCTGGCTGATCGTTCCTTTCATTGCTGCCTGGTTAACCATTCCCGGCTTTATGGACATCATCGCCAATACGCCCGCCATCACTTTATTCTGGACGTATATCCTGGGCGTACTCTGGGGAATCGGCGGATTAACGTTTGGCCTTTCCATGCGCTACCTGGGTATGTCCCTTGGTATGGCTGTAGCCTTAGGATTCTGCTCTGCCTTCGGCGCACTGATCCCACCTTTATACAAAGAGTTTTTTACAGACAGTCCGGATACGTTCACGGCTATGCTGCAACATAACAGGGGCATCTTTGTTTTACTAGGCGTGATCGTTTGTCTTGTTGGTATCGCCATCAGCGGCAAAGCCGGCATGTTTAAGGAAAAAGACCTCTCCCCTGAAAAACAACAGGAAAGCATCAAGGAATTTGACCTGAAAAAAGGACTCATCGTAGCCATCGTATCCGGTATCCTCAGTGCCTGTATGAGTTTTGCCATTTCAGCGGGAGAGCCCATGGGCCAGGCTGCTGTAGCAAATAATGCCAACCCTTTGTTTAAGAATAATGTGATCTTTGTAGTGATCATGTTAGGAGGGCTTACCACTAATCTGATATGGTGCGTTATCCTCAACATACGGAACAAATCATTCGGCGACTATACGAATAAAAAGAGCCCGCTGGCTGCCAATTACTTTTTCTCAGCTATCGCAGGCACCACCTGGTTCTTACAATTCTTCTTCTATGGTATGGGCGAAAGCAAACTAGGCAACGGCGCCAGTTCCTGGATCCTGCACATGGCATTCATCATCCTGATTTCCAGCATGTGGGGCTTTGCCCTCAAAGAATGGAAAGGGGTGAGCAAAAAAACATACGCTACTATCCTCATCGGCATCACTACGATCATACTTTCCGTAGTGCTGGTAGGATATGGCAATTCTCTGGAAAATTGATCTTGTGATAAATTAAGTAATATGTCGACAAACAACAGTACCATCACCAAATTCAAGCATGTAAGCTATCTGTGGGATGATGCCAAAGCTGCATCCATGGCTGGTGATGAAGTAGCCCTGCTGATCTACCGCTCCAATCTGCTGGGCGCCGATCTGCGTTTAACAAATTATGGCGGAGGAAATACCTCCTGCAAAGCCATGGCCATTGATCCCCTCACCGGAGAAAGTACGGAAGTGATGTGGGTAAAAGGTTCCGGTGGAGACCTCGGCACCCTCAAACGAAGTGGCCTCGCCGCTTTGTATGTGGACCGCATGCATCGCCTGAAAAATATCTATAAAGGTCTGGACATGGAAGATGAAATGGTAGAACTGCTCAACCATTGCATATATGATCTGCAATCCAAAGCACCTTCCATTGATACTACCTTACATGGTTTCCTGCCATTTGCACACATAGACCATTTACATCCCGATGCAGCGATTGCTATCGCCGCAGCAAAAGATGGTAAAAAGATCACACAGGAATTATTTTCCGGCACCATCGGCTGGGTAGAATGGCAGAAACCAGGATTTGATCTGGGTCTGAAACTGCGCCAGTGCCTCGATGAAAATCCCGGCATCCGTGGTATCATGTTAGGCTCCCATGGTCTATTCACCTGGGGAGACACTGCTTACGAAAGTTACATGAACACACTGGAAGTAATTGAACGCTGTGCGGAATACCTCCAGGAAAATATCGGTAAAAAGAAACCTGTGTTTGGTGGTCAGCGGATGGAGTCTCTGCCTAAAGCAGAAAGACTCGCAAAGGCTGCTGCCTTAGCACCTGTACTGCGCGGATACTGTTCCTCCAAAACAAAAATGATCGGTCACTTTACCGATGATGAAAGAGTATTGGAATTTATCAACTCCAACGATCTGGACAGGCTGGCCCCACTCGGCACCAGCTGCCCTGACCACTTCCTGCGTACAAAGATCAGTCCGCTGGTGCTGAACTTTTCTGTAACAGAAGAGATCAGCGTGATGAAAGAAAAGCTGGGGCCGATGTTCGACGCTTACCGCCAGCTGTACACAGATTATTACAATGCCTGCAAACATCCTAACAGTCCGGCTATACGGGATACCAATCCTGTAGTGATCTTATACCCCGGCATAGGCATGTTCACTTTTGCAAAAGATAAACAAACCGCACGCGTAGCCGCAGAGTTCTATATCAATGCCATCAATGTAATGAAAGGCGCAGAAGCTATTTCCACTTACATTTCCCTGCCCCGCCAGGAAGCATTCAATATTGAATACTGGTTACTCGAAGAAGCCAAACTGCAACGCATGCCTAAACCAAAACCCCTCACCGGCAGGATTGCCCTGGTAACAGGCAGCGCAGGAGGGATCGGTAAAGCCATTGCACAAAAGTTTGCACAGGAAGGCGCCGTAGTAGTGATCAATGATAATGATGCACAACGCCTCGAAACCGCTAAAGCTTCCTTCCAGCAGCAATTTGGTGCAGATGTATTTGCAGCAGATGTACTGGACGTAACAAAAGCAGACACTATCCGCCAAACATTCAGTACAGCAGCCCTCGCCTTTGGCGGTGTGGATATTGTAGTGAACTGTGCCGGCCTTTCTATATCCAAACCCCTGGAAGATCATACGGAAGCAGACTGGGATATCCTGTACGATGTACTCGTGAAAGGACAATTCCTCATCACACAAGCCGGTGCAGAAGTAATGCGCAAACAGGATATGGGTGGCGATGTATTGAACATCGTAAGCAAAAATGCCCTCGTATCCGGCCCTAACAATGCAGGGTACGGTTCTGCAAAAGCAGCACAATTGCACCTGAGCAGACTAAACGCTGCGGAGTTAGGAAAAGATCATATCCGTGTGAACGTAGTGAACCCGGATGCCGTGATCTCCGACAGTAAGATCTGGGAAGGTGCATGGGCAGAAGGAAGAGCAAAGGCATACGGGGTTACCGTGGCTGAGTTACCTGCCTTCTATGCAAAACGTACTTTACTCAATGAGATCATCCTGCCGGAAGATATCGCCAATGCCTGCTTTGCATTTGTTGGCGGATTGCTCAATAAGGCTACCGGGAATGTGTTGAATGTAGATGGAGGGATAGCCATGGCATTTGTACGATAAAAACAATTCCCTATGCAACGCATTGCCGTTAAAATGATCCTTAAAGAAGGATATGCAGACGAATACAAAAGACGGCATAGTGCGTTGTGGCCGGAGTTACAGATATTATTAAAGGAAAGCGGAATAAGCGATTATTCCATTTACCTTGATGAAGAAACAAATATCCTGTTTTCTTTTTTGAAAGTGGAAGATGCTACCGCGCTGGATCATTTGCCACAACAGGCAGTGATGCAGCGCTGGTGGAATTACATGAAAGATATCATGGATAGCTATCCGGATAATTCACCTGTAACTTTTCCCTTAAAAGAAGTATTTTATATGGCTTAATAAATCCATGCTATGGAACTTGAACAACACAATGCGTCCTTACAGGCTGCTCATCAACGCGCCTTCAGTTATATTTCCGGAGAAACAGATCAAACGGAAGCCATACTCAAAAAACTGGCAGCCTTCCAGGTAGCCATTCCCAGCTGGGCTTTAGGAACAGGCGGTACCCGCTTTGGCCGTTTCCCCGCTGGTGGCGAACCACGCAACCTGGAAGAGAAGATCGAAGACATTGGCCTGCTGCATAAACTCAACCAATCCAGCGGCGCTATTTCTTTGCATATCCCCTGGGATATTCCTTCTAACCCTGCACACATCAAAGCCCTGGCAGCAGAACAAGGCATCCGTTTCGATGCCATGAACTCCAACACCTTCCAGGACCAGCCAGGTCAGGCGCTGAGCTACAAGTTCGGCTCCCTGCAACACGTCAATAAAGCCATCCGCCAACAGGCCATCGATCATAACATAGAAGTGATCAAACACGGTATCGAGCTGGGTTCTGATTCTCTCACCGTTTGGTTATCTGATGGTTCCTGTTTTCCCGGCCAGCTGAACTTCCGCCAGGCATTCCAGAACACACTGGAAGGTTTGCAGGAGATCTACAAAGCCCTGCCCGATAACTGGAAAGTATTTGTTGAATACAAAGCATTTGAGCCGAACTTTTACTCCACCACGGTGGGTGACTGGGGCCAGTCTTTATTATATGCCAGCAAATTAGGCCCTAAAGCTTATACGCTGGTAGACCTTGGGCATCATCTCCCCAATGCGAACATTGAACAGATCGTTTCCCTTCTGCTGATGGAAGGAAAACTCGGTGGTTTCCACTTCAATGATTCCAAATATGGTGATGATGATCTCACCGTAGGCAGTATCAAACCTTACCAGTTATTCCTTATTTTTAATGAACTGGTAGAAGGAATGGATGCACGTGGCATGAACCACGCAAAAGACCTCGGCTGGATGATAGATGCTTCTCACAACGTAAAAGATCCATTAGAAGATCTGCTGCAATCTGTAGAAGCGATCATGCTCACCTATGCACAGGCTTTGCTGGTAGACAGGAAGAAACTCGCAGAAGCACAAATGAACAACGACGTAGTAACTGCACAGGAAGTACTGCAACAGGCTTTCCGCACAGATGTACGCGCCCTGGTAGCGGAAGCCCGCTTAAGAGCAGGTGGTGCATTGAATCCATTAGGTTACTTCCGTGCTGCAAAAGTGAGAGAACAATTGATTAAGAAGAGAGGCCTGAAAACAGTGGCTACCGGTTTGTAATAAATTGAATGAATGGCAAGAGTTCCCGTTATAGTGATTTTTGATGTTGGTAAAACCAACAAGAAATTGTTCCTGTTTGATGAACAATACAGGATCATATTTGAAAGAACGGCCCGTTTTACGGAAACAACAGATGAAGACGGCGATCCCTGTGAAAACCTGGAAAGCCTCCGCCTCTCTGTATTTGATTCCTTACGGGAAGTTTTTAAGATGAAGGACATTGAAGTAAAAGCCATCAACTTCTCCACTTATGGAGCAAGCCTGGTGTACATCAATGAAGACGGGAATCCGCTCACACCTTTATATAATTACCTGAAAGCATACCCGGAACAATTAAAGCAGGAATTCTACCAGCGTTACGGTGGTGAAGCAGCATTCAGTGTGCAAACAGCTTCTCCTGTATTAGGAAGCCTCAACTCCGGCATGCAGTTGTACCGCCTGAAACAGGAACGGCCAGAGGTATTTGAATCCATAAAATATGCATTGCACTTACCGCAATACATGAGTTACCTCTTATCCGGAATCGCCTGTTCTGATATCACCAGCATCGGCTGCCATACCAATCTCTGGGATTTCACTACGAACAGTTATCACCGCTGGGTAAAGGAAGAAGGCCTGCTGGATAAACTGGCGCCGCTCATGCCTTCCAACGAAGTGATGCCTGCCGTATTTCCCGGCAACAATTATCACATCGGCACCGGCCTGCATGATAGCTCAGCAGCTTTAATCCCGTACCTGGTAAGTTTCCACGAACCGTTCATATTAATTTCCACCGGCACCTGGTGCATCAGCTTTAATCCTTTCAACAATAATCCGCTCACATCGGAAGAGCTGGAACAGGACTGCCTCTGTTACATGACCTTTCAGGGAAAGCCCATCAAAGCATCCCGCCTTTTTGCCGGTTATGAACATGAGCAGCAGGTAAAACGCATCTCAGATCATTTTAAACAACCTGCCATACGTTACCGTAGCCTGGATTACGATCCAACAATTCCGCTGAAACCAGCAGGCAACTTTGCAGACAGGCACCTGAAGGATTTCCCGACAGATGCAGCTGCCTATCATCAACTGATGTATGACATTGCCATACAACAGCAACACTCAACCGGCCTGGTAGTAAAAGGAACAAAAGTACGGCGGATATTTGTGGATGGAGGTTTCAGCAAAAACGTGATCTACATGAACATGCTGGCGATGCTATTTCCGGAGATTGAGATCTACGCAGCTTCTATGGCCCAGGCCACAGCCATGGGTGCAGCCTTAGCGATCCATCCAACCTGGAACAAAAAAAGCCTGCCGAATGATTTGATTGAGTTGAAGTATTATGCCGTGAAGCAGGAGCATTTGCCTTTTTGATTTCATCAATTCTAATAAAAAAGAAAAAGAAACCTTTCTCCCCCTGAGATCCCGAAGGCAGAGAGAGAATATTTTTTTCTAATTTAAAATTAAAAAGAAGCCTCTCTGCCTTCTAAAGTTTCGAAGCCGGAGAACCTCCTTTCTTAATAAAAATATCCCCTCCCTGCACCAAGGTCTCGTGGGGGATACTAAAACCTTTATACGGCTTCCCGTTAACGGTGATGGATTGAATATATGCTCCCATCCCGCTTGTCTTTATATTCATTTTCTTTCCATTTGGGAGGTGGATCGAAATCTGATCGAAGATAGGCGTACAGAGCATATATTCTCCTCCCACCGGATCAACAGGATAAAGTCCCATAGCCGCAAACACATACCACGCACTCATCTGCCCCGCATCATCATTCCCACTCAGTCCGCCAATACCATCGCTATATTCTTCTTTTAAAATACGCGCCACCTTCTCCTGCGTTTTCCATGGAGCAGCAGTAAAGTTGTAAAGGAACGGAATATGATGCCCCGGCTCATTCCCATGCCAATACTCATTTTTATCAAACAAACTATCCAGAGAAGCCTCCAGATTCAGCAAAGAAGACAACCCCTTCATATCCTGCGGTACATAAAAAGTATACTGCCGCGGCGTACCCTCTGTAATAAAAGGCAACTTCTTATCCGCATGAAAGCTTTTATAGAAGCTACCATCCGCATATCGTCCATTCATCAATCCCACGTTCTTATCAAACACATTCTTATAATTACCAGCCCGTTTCTCCAACACAACAGCATCTTCTGTTTTACCAAGACTCCTCGCAACAGTAAACAATGCATAATCATCATAAGCATATTCCAGCGTACGGGAAACCTGTTCTCTTTTATGAAAAGCATCCATCACACTATCTTCCAATGGTATGTAACCATATTGCAGATAAGAAGTCAATGCCCGCCGCCCCTTTCCATCTTTATAATCTTTTGCAGGTGCCACATCAAAAGCATTACGCCTCATGAGTGCATAAGCTGCTTCAACATCATAATTCCGAATATTCTTATTATAAGCCGAAGCAATAAACGCCGTCCCATGATCCCCTATCATGGCAGCCGTATAACTATTCCAGCAGGGGAAGATCGGTAACCATCCACCCTGTGTACCTTTCAGGATCATAGAACGTACGAAGTCATTGATCAACCGCGGTTGCAGAATTTCGAACAAAGGAAGCTGCGCCCGGTAAATATCCCACATAGAAAAATCGTCGTAGTAATCGCCCTGCCCATTCCTGAGCTGTTCGTTTTGATAATCCCCCGCAAACCGCGGATATGTACCATATACATTACTCATTAAGCGGGGATGCTGCATGCTATGATACAATGAAGTATAAAAGATCCGTTTCGCCTTTTCATCGCTGCCGCTCACTTCAATCTGCCCTAAAGCTTTCTCCCAAACACCTTCTGCCCGTTTACGCAAAGCAGAAAAATCCCAGGTATCCATTTCCACCTTCATATTCAACCGCGCGCCGCCAAGGTCCGTAAAAGAAGTACCAACACGCAGTTTGATCACCGTCCCTTTCTTTGCATATAACTTAATACCTGTAGCAGTAGCCACCGCCTGCGAAGCATCATACTGTATCACAAACCAACCACTAAATCCAGCCGGTTGCCCACTTCCCTGATAGATCCTGTACACCGGATTATACCCTGTGATCTCTTTCCGGGCCGTATCAATAGTAAGGCCCCCCTTTTGCTTATCACTGTTAGGCGTTACCATAATGTACAAACTATCATCCTGCAACATGGTGAATTGCAGCATGCCGCAACGCAACGTTGCCGTCATTTCCGTTTGTACATTCCCCAGTTTGTTCTTGTAATAATGAGGCTGACTGACTTCGCTGCCATGATCTAAAGTATTCCCGCCACTGGTTACCGGCATAATAGTTACACTACCATAATCCTGTGTGCAGGAACCACTCAGCCAATGAGTAAACCTGTAGCCGCTGGAAGTTTTATCATTATAATAATAAGGCGCCTGGCATTTTTTTTCTGTAGTGCGGGTTTGCGGGGTTAATTGCACCATGCCAAAAGGTAAGCCCACCGCGGGGATAACATTAGCCAGCATCTCCGTACCAGCGCCATGTTTCTTAGCACTGATAGTAGTGGCAGGGGCTGTTCCCATTAAGGGATTTACATATTGAACATGCTGTGCATGTACACTGCTGCAAAGTAGCAGAAATAAGATGATCCTCATGAAGGTAAATATAGGAGGAATATTTGCAAATATCCCTCCTGGTCTACCTTTATCCGAGCGTTACTTTTTTCGTATAAACATTACCAAAACGGTCCGTAGCCTTCACGGTGATCTCTTTTGCATTGGCAGAAGGTTTGGCCGAAAAGAGATGATCTGTTAAGCTGGGCTCTACCCATGTATGTTTTACAGGCATAGTGGTCCCTTGATAGAGTTCCACTGCTTCAGGATCATAACCGATGATCTGTTCCATCTTACCTTTGGCCACGCCATCTTCCAGCCATTCTATTTTCCATTTTGGATCCCAGTTCCATACATTCGCTATCACGGCATCCGCCTGTTCAGCGATACTGCCTTTTTTATGGATGCTGATCTGGTGTGTTTTATCAAAACCAACGGATTTGTAATACCATTTGATCTCGTTTCCTTCCACTTCATACACTGCATATCCACTGGGCGTTCCATCTGAACAAATAGGACCAGTCCACCAGGCACCGCAAACTGTACCGTGGTTATGCTCCATGATATTATCCTTTTCCCAGTTCTCATTGAAATGGGTATGGCCGCTCATGATATGTACCTTATAATTTTTCAGCATGGCATACAATGCAGCACGGTTGCTGGTAACACCTCCCAGCTCTTCTTCTTTCGCACCACTTCTTCTCTTGGCACCATTGTCTGAAGGAATGTGCAGGGAAACTACTACCGTACTACCTGCCGGTACATGTTGCAGGTCTTTCTCCAGCCAGCTCAATTGATTCTCCGTGAGATAACCAATGTAACGATGACCAGCGCCAATAAAGAATACATTATCCAGCGTCACATAATGGATCTTACCCCTGTTGAAAGAATAATAAGTAGGACCGAAGTTCTCTTTATAAGTATCCTGGGATTTATCATCCGTACGGGCAGAATAATCAATATCATGATTCCCGATCACCTGGAAGAAAGGTGCGCCGGTGATACCCACTGCTTCTTTATAATCTGCGTATAACTCGAATTTATCAAACACCAGGTCTCCCGCGCCAATACCATGGATAGGAATTTGACCAAGAGAAGCTACCAACGCCTGAGTATCCGGTGCAGAAATTGTTTTCAGTAAGTTAGCATCTTCTTTCGTGAGGATCTGCGTATCGCCCCATACAATGAAGGCATGTTTATCGTCGCCGCCTTTGATAGCGTCCAGGGAGAAGTTGATGTTTTGCGAAGGGAAATTCTTATCTATCTTAACATAGAAATCAGCTATGCCTTTTTTATGAGGGATGGCATAACCGGAGGGAACGGACAGGAATACAAATTCTGCATTCACATGTGGCTCAAAGCCAAAGCTGCCATCATTACCGGTTTTCACTACGTTGAAACCATCGCTGATCACAACATTCGCAATACCTTTGCCGGCAGCTATTACTCTACCCTGTACTTTTTTAGCCTGACTTTTATCTCTTCCTAAAACCTCTACTGCCGGTAACGCTGCAGCAGCGGAGAATACGCCGAAGCTCTTCAGAAAATTCCTTCTTTTCATATTGACGGTTGTAAGCCGCAAAGAAAAGCATCCAATGTTACCTAATCATTAAGGATCGCCTATTTGCCCATCCATTTCTTGAACTCCGTCACCCGCTCGCGGCTCACCAGGGCTTCCTTACTTTCTGAGGGCTTTAATCCAAGAATAAGGCGGTTACCAAAATAATCATCAATCTTATCGATGCTGCGCACAGCAACAAAAAAAGCACGACTGATGCGGAAATATTGTTCCGGATCCAGCATCTCATCGAGCTCGTCCATCGTGTAATCAATAACAAACTTCTGGTTATCATATGTTTTAAAGAAGTTTAGTCTTCCATCACAGAAGAAGTAAGCGATCTCGCTAATATCAATGGAAACAAGCTTCCGCCCGTGTTTTACGAGAAACCGTTTCCTGTAAGCCGGGGGTTGCAGCTTTTGCCGGAGTTCTTTCAGCAGATGATCCATGTTCATGGTTTCATCCGGTGTACCGGCAGAAAATCCTTTCTTCAGTTCTTTATATTTATTCAATGCCGCCTGCAGTTCGTCTTTCTGTACAGGTTTCAGCAGGTAGTCGATACTATTTACCTTAAAGGCCTTGAGGGCATATTCATCATAGCTGGTAGTAAATACCACGGGGCTTTTTACTTCCGTTAAATTGAAGATCTCAAAACTCTGACCATCCGCCAGCTCAATATCCATCAGGATCAGGTCAGGTTTGGGATTGGATTGCAGCCATTCCACCGCAGAAGCAATACTGTCTGCCGTACCCACTACTGTAGAAGTTGGGTCTACAGCCTGCAATGTTTTCTGTAATTTCTTTACAGCCAGATCTTCATCTTCAATTATAAAAATATTCATAAAAAGAAATTTACAATACTTAACTCAACCCGGGGATCAGTGGCAGCACTACCACAAACCGGTTATTCAATTCACTGATCCGGATATCATACCTGCGCAACAGCCTGTATTTCTCCCGGATATTCGTAAGGCCTATCCCGGTTGATTCCGGTTTGCTGATCTTCTTCACCAGGTTATTCTCTATCACCAGGTAACCGTCTTCCGTAGAAGTAATGGTAATGGCGATCGGCTCCTGTTTACTCACCACATTATGTTTCACCGCATTTTCCACCAATAACTGCAAGCTCAGCGCCGGCAGTTCGTAGGACATAAACCCGGGAGCGATCTTCACATACATCTGGAAACTGTCCCCATGCCTTGTTTTCAGTAACTGGTAATAGCTTTGTATAAAATTCACCTCCTGTTCCACCGTGCTCATACCGCTCTCATTATTCCGCAACAGGTAGCGGTACACCTTGCTCAGTTCATCCAGGAACTCTTCCGCCATTTTTTTATCCTCCGTAATTAAGGAAGATAACGTGTTGAAGCAATTGAACAGGAAATGCGGATTCACCTTTTGCTTGAGGTTATCAAACTCCTGCTCCAGGTGTAATTTCTCCAGCATCTCTTGTTCCGTGGCACTTTCCCGGTATTTATCAATGATGTACAATACCTCCCACAACGTTTCAAAAATGATATTCACCGCCAGGCCATTCAGGTATCCGTACACCAGGTCTATCGTTTCCAGTTCATATCCCAATATATGAAACCAGTCATATACCAGTAAGATGAACAGGCCTGAAGGCGTCATCACGATAAAGTTCACCAGTGCTTTCCACCTGATCCGCTGCGCCGTTTGTTCCAGCGAAGGGAACCGGCTGATCACATAGTGATTGTACTGGTAATGCATAAACCAGGACACCAGCCCTATTCCATACAGGAGCGGAAAAGAGATCGCCCAGATCCGCCAGTCGCTAAAGATCCTGTTGTCATAGAGGATATACACCCAGGCCAGTATGATCAAAGGCATGGAATATATAAAACTCTGTGTTTGTATCCTGCTGGGCTTTACAAATTTCATAACACTACCTCCCTTCCCCCGAACAAGGGTAAAATGATGATCCGTATGTTACTGCTCTCGCTGATCGTGATCGGCGGAGCATTCAGCAACTGGTATTTGTTCAGCAGGTTGTCCAGCCCTTCTTCAATATTAAAGTTCTGCAACACCGTTTTTTCATATACCGTATGCGTGATGGAGATCTCATTATTATCATTGCTTTCGATGAGGATCTTCAGCGGGTTCTTTTTACTGATGGCATTCGTATAGATGATATTCTCCAGGATCACCTGCATGCTCAGCGGGGGCAGGTTCTTGCGAAGGGCATCTTTATCTACCCTGATGGTAGCTTTAATAGCAGTGCCGAAACGTTGTTCTGTTAAGTACAGATAGGACTCCGCAAATTTGATCTCATCCGCCACCGGTATCAGGAATTCATCATCATTGCGTAGCAGGTACCGGTGTACCTTACTCATTTCATCCAGGAACTTTTCAGCCCTTTCTTCTTCATCCGGGATAAGGCCGGAGAGGGTGTTAAAACAATTAAACAGGAAATGCGGGTTGATCTGGCCTTTCAAACCCAGCAATCTGCTTCGCTGGTAAGCGTTCTTCAGCTTTTCCGTTTCTGCCAGGGAAGACTTCCAGTTTTCCCAGTTAGCAATCGCTTCATTGATAAAAGTGATCACCGTGCTCAGGATGCAGCCGCACAATACAGCCCACCAGAACATATTTGGCTTCACCTGGCATGCCAGGAAAGGAATGTGATTGTAAGAAAGATACAGTGCCGTCATGCTGGCGATATTCATGAGGTAGAATATGGGCAACATAATGGCAATGCGCTTAAACAGGTCTCCGGCGGAAGGGAACCTGTTACGGATGAACACCGCTACCAGGCCAAATATAAAATAGATGACCAGGAAGTAAAACCCGCTCCCGATAAAGCTTTTGCCAAATTCCAGTACACTGCTGAAGATGCAGGTCCCTAATATCAGCATGTTCATCACAAGGATATAAGGGATCATCACCCAGCCAAAGACCAGTGGCTCTTTCTTACTATATCTTACAAAGGCCATGTTATAAATGTATTAAAATCCGGGTGTATATCGTATAACATGGCGGTGAATTGAGGGAAACAAGGATGAATTGTACTAAAACATGGATGAATTGTTATCTCCCTGCCCTGGCCGACACTAATTTCAGATAAGCCTGCCAGGCCCGGAACTCTTCCTCATTCATATCCTTCAAAACCTGCTGGGGCACGCAATTCCCATAAGCATCCGCCAGCGTTTTGCCTTTTGCAATTAACTGCGTGGAATCCATCGCATACCTGCCGCCGGTTACCAAAGACTCCCTGACATTACAGGCAGCCAGGCTCAAACATACCATGAGCAAGGAGATAATGATCCTCATACTAAATATTTTTTGGGGTTAATTAATATGAGAACAAAATTAGGGCTGCCAGTAAAAGGTCACAAGGGAGAGATGCATGAATTGTAAAGAAGCGCGTCTGAATTGAAAAGGAAAAACCGAAACAATTGCTACCTGAAAGAGAAAATCCGCAGCAATTGCTACCTAAATGAAAAAACCCGAAACAATTGCTACCTAAAAGAAAAAATCCGCCGCAATTGCTACCTAAATGAAAAACCCGCAGCAATCCCTACCTAAATAAAAAAAGAAAAAACCCGCAGCAAAAATACTGCGGGCCCGGTTTAATAATAATCAATTGGGAGCTACTGCGGTTAGCTGGTTCACAATCGGCCAGATACCCGGCGTCGGAACACTTACACCTTTCGTTTTCCCACGCTGCATAGCATCAGCGCCGAAATAATACAAAGGCCAGCCTTTATAAGTAAGTTGCTTTTTCGTAAACACATTGATGATAGCAAAATCAGCTGCCGTCACACCGGTAGGCACCTTCTTCAACTCTGCTACTTCATAAATAGGCCAGGTAGGATTGTTACTCATATCCTCCTTGGTATATTTGTTCAACCCGTTCTTATCGTTCTTGAAAGCATACAGCGTACGGCCGTTAGCATCCGTGAAATACTGAACAATTTCAACACCTTCCACATAAGCACTGGTATACTGTTTGCCATTATTCCCGATCAAAGGACCGTTCATGAGCATGATAGTATAGTCCGGTTTAGCCGCGAACCATATTTTACCCATGTTCTCTCCTTTCGCTTCACCCGCAGCTGCATCATTTTTAAAGTAATACAGCGGCCATCCTTTGTAAGTAGTTTGCAATGCACCATCCGTACGGGTAATGGTACCAAAATCAGCAGCCGTTAAACCGGCACTCAGCCGAACGGTGGGGGTATAAAAGATAGGCCAGGTATCCCTGCATCCGCCGGTGCAGACAGAACCACCGGTAGTATCTTTTGTGTAATAATAAAGTGTGCGGCCAACACTGTCTGTAAGTACCTGCCCTAATGGAGCAACATCTTTCAGCACAACATTGTTAACCGGGGGTGGAGGCACAGGAGGTGCCTGATCTCTTGTACAAGCCACTGACAGGCATGCGAGGGCAATCACAGCGATGTGTGTTTTTGTGTTCAGCATAATGATTAACGGTTAAGAATTAGAAACTATCCGGTAATACGGCGCTGAAGTTTGCCGGGTTGCCCTATAACAGAAACTTTATTTGGCTGATACTATTTTAACACAAGGGAAAAACACCCTTTGTTTAAGACAGGTTCGATACGTGTTTGATACTCCTTCGATACCGCTATAGGCGAAAATCCTATTATTTGTCACGTTTTGGATCCCCCCTTTGTCTTTATATAAATAAAGTAACAATGAAGATCACCAATCCAGCAGCCCTCTTTGATCCAAGACCTTATGGGTTCTCACATGTAGCAACAGTACCGGCACACAGTCAGTTTATCTTTGTGGCTGGCCAGGGGGGAGAAGAAAATATAGAAGGTAAACTGAACCCGGACTTTCGTACACAGGTAAAACATTGCTTAAATAATATATGGATTGCCTTAGCCTCTCAAAATGCGTTAATGAGCGATGTGGTAAAAGTAACCACACTGGTGGTAGACCATAACCAGGAAAAGTTGCAGATCATCATAGACGAATTTGAACAGATGTGGCCGGACAAGAAATTCCCCGTGAATACATTGATCCCCGTCCCGAAACTGGCGTTGGATGGAATGCTGATAGAAATTGATGCTATAGCCGTGAAACGATAAACCCTTGCTTACAGGTCCTTAGGATCCAGCAACTGTGGCATCCATACCCTGAACATGGGCAATGAAGCTCCGTTCCCTGCAGAAGCATAATCACACAACGAAAGCGGAACAGGTTTTATGGCACCTTCCGCATAGGACTCCGGCATGCACAAAGCATCAAACTGCATCCAGATCCCTGCTTTATTGACGTCCTTTAAAGTGAGTGTGATATACTTACCCTTATCTGTTATCGGTCTTACAATAGCGCCGATCTCAGGTCCGGGGAGTCTTGCATCTCTTGCTAACAAAATGGGCCCGCGTGAAATAGACACATACTTTGGCGTGGTGCCCAATGCTTCAACACGCCCCCTCATATCCAGCTGCAATTCCACTGCATCTCCGTTTACCCATGTACGTTTGATCTCAACATACGTGCCCGGCGTTACAGCAGCAATAGCTGCACCATTCACGGTTAACGTAGAAGTTTCACTCCATGCAGGGATCCGCACACGCAGGATCATCTCTTCTGCTTTAGGAAGCTGCACACTGATCGCTATCTTTCCTGTTACCGGATAATCCGTGTGTTGCTGAATAGTCACCTGCTGACCGGAAGGTGTTTTTAAAACAGAAGCCCCTTCCGTAAAGAAATTAACAGACACACCTTCTTTGCCGGACATGGCAACCGTTAACGGCAAAGTGAACAATCCCCTCGGCCCGCTGGCCTCACAACAATTCAATCCCATCCCGCATTGCTCACTGCCTTTCAAACGTTGTCCATATAAAGGTGTGTACTTTGCCCATCCTGCACCATCAGTTGTCATAGCGCCCAGCAAAGCATTATAGAAAGTTTGCTCAATAGCATCTGCATATTTCGCTTCTCCTGTTAATCGCAATAACTGCTGGCTCAACTTGATCCAGGTAGCCGTTACACAAGTTTCCTGGTAATGATGGATCGGCGCCGTTTGCAAATGCGCACCACCAAACCAACACTCGATGGCAGCACCGGAACCCGCCACATTGATCTCCGTGGTCCGGATGTTCTCCCATGTTGCTTCCACCGCATGTTTATATTTCTCCTCTCCCGTTAAGCGATAGTATTCCAGCAACCCTTCGTAGCAGGACATCATCTCATATGCCTTCTGCCCCTGATCCCAGCCAAACCAGTTATTCACAGCTTTTGGAAAACGTTTCGCTACATCAATCTCCGCTTTGCTGATCAACTGTGGCCCCTGTGGTGTTTCCCATTCACGAACGATCTCATCCGCAAAAGCCATGTATTTTTTATTCTTCGTTCTTGCATACAACCGGCAAATAGGTTCCAATACAGAAGAAGCCGCCATGCCCCTGTGGTTGCCCATTTTAACGATCAGCAGACCCTTTTCCCCCAATTCCAGGATCAGATGGTCCGCCACTTTTCCTGCTGCAGTTAAACTTTTCTTATCTCCCGTCAGATCATAATAATCCAGTAAACCCAGCATCACATATTTCCTTCCCCATATATCCCATTGCTGCAACCTGTTGGCAGGCGCGTAATTCCCGATATAACCATCTGCCGTCTGCGTACTGAGAATACCTGTTACCGCATGGTCCAGCACTTCTTTCAATCTTGGTTCCGGTCTGTAACGATAAGCCAGCACCGCAGAAGTGAACCACTTCCCCCAAAACTCCGTTTGCCAGCAGCGGGTTTCTGTACGTGTTTTAAAAGCAGACACTAATTTGTCAACATCCTGTGCAAGGATACGGTTGTTATAGGAAGCATCTAATCTTTCACCGGTAAAACCATTCACCTTTGCAGATACAGCAGGATGCAGTTTATCCTCAACAAAAGAGGATAATAAAATAGTGGAAGCTATTAGCAGAAAAAATTTCATTTTTAAATATACTCCAAAGGAGTTAATGATGCATCCTGTACTATAGGGCATAGATTTTCATCCTTTTTTGTATATTTAACTTGTTCTGCTAATAACCAAGATCCACGAACTGACTGTTTTCAAATAATGTACTCCGGCCAACATAACAATGAAAAAGAGCTTTTCCAGCTGGTAGCAGCTGGTGATGAGATCGCATTCCGGCAATTATTCGAAGCTTATAAAAAGAGGCTGCTGGCGCTTGTTTTCAGGTTATGTAAAACAGAAACTGCCACAGAAGATATCCTGCAGGAAGTATTTATCAGCATCTGGCAACACCGGGAAAGACTCGCAGAATTAGAAGAACCCTCCTTATATATATTAACCACCGCCCGCAACAAAACCTTCAAGTACCTGAGAAAACTGTCCCTGGACAAGCGGATGCAGCAACAGGTTTGGTACCGCATCTCCGCAACGGCAGATAACCAGACACAGGAACAGGTGGAACTGCGGGAAAGTCAGGCCCTCATAGAAAAAGGCCTTTCCCTCCTCTCCCGTCAAAAACAGACCGTTTATTGGCTAAGCCGCCAGCAGGGCCTGAATCATGAACAGATCGCCGCACAATTGAACCTTTCTAAAAGCCGGGTAAAAAACATTATCGTAGAAGTACTGCAATACATTCGTCAATACCTCCAAAACCACGGAACCCTGTTTCCCATCTTCCTGCTGGCCACCAGCCCTGAACTGATCTCCCATCTCCCCCTTTAATTTATTTTTTTTCTTTTCCGGTCCTTTCATTCGCCACAGGGGTTAACCTATATGAGAAAATATTCCACGAAATGATAGATCGCTTACGCTATTTGCTGAAACGTTATGCTGATAATGCCTGTAACCCGGAAGAATACCAGGAACTGATGGCATATATCCGGAAAAGCCGCTACGAGCAGGAACTGCATAAGCTGATAGATGAAGAGTTCCAGCTGATCAGGCCGGGTGAGTTATTACCTGAGATGGACTGGGATTATATGTTTAACCAGGCTATTGCTTCCCGGAAAGACCAGAAAGTACTGAAGCCCATCCGCAACAACAACATCATCATTAAATGGTCCGCAGCAGCAGCCATCCTTTTGCTGGCCGGCACCGGCACCTGGTTCACTTTTTTCAACAAACCACCGCAGCCGGTAACTGTTACCGCATCAAATAAAAATGATATCGTACCCGGCAGTAATAAAGCCACGCTTACTTTAGCTAACGGTACCATTATCACCCTGGACAGTTCCGGCAACCGTTCATTGGCACAACAGGGTATTGTTAACATGGGCAACGGGCAACTGGCCTACAGTCAGCAAGCCAGCAGGAATGCAGCCGTTACTTATGATCTGCTCAGTACACCCAAAGGAGGTCAATACCAGCTCACCTTATCTGATGGCACCAAAGTATGGTTGAATGCAGCTTCCTCCATCCGTTTCCCTGCTGTTTTCTCTGGCAGTGAAAGAAGAGTGGAAATAACCGGAGAAGTTTATTTCGAAGTAGCCAAACAAGCCAATATGCCTTTCAAAGTTTCTATTAATGATAATGAAACAGAAGTGCTGGTATTAGGCACCAGTTTTAATATCAACGCGTATAAAGATGAACCCGCTATTCACACCAGTTTGCTCGAAGGTGCTGTAATCGTGAAGAAAGGAGATATCTCCCAACGCCTGGAACCCGGCCAGCAGGCTGTATCACAACCGGGTAAAAATGAGATCAGTATCAGGGTAGTAGATGCCGCCAACGTTATTGCATGGAAAGACGGATTATTCCGTTTTGCCGGCACAGACGTAGCTGGTTTATTACGCCAGATATCACGCTGGTATAATATAGAGATCGCTTATGAAGGAAAGGTACCACAGGGAAGGATCTCAGGGGAAGTACCACGCAGCATGTATCTCTCCAAAGTAATACGCGGCCTGGAAATAAGCGGTATACGCACCAGGCTGGAAGGAAATAAATTAATCGTTTTGGAATAACGGCAGAACAACATATAGTAACACGTTATGAATATCAGCATGGCACATCGTCCACGAATACAGTAGTGCCTGTATCTCTCTAATAAATATTATTGATCACTTAATCCTAACAATGTAAACACTATGCAATGGAATTGTAAAGTCGTAACTCTGCCTGTAACGGGACGTGTATCCTTCAGGATATCCCTGACCATGTGGGCAAGCATCCTATTGATCATTATTGCCAGTTTGAATGTATCCGCCAGCAGCTACGCCCAGGGCGTTTCATTATCACTGAAGAACGCATCGCTGGAACAGGCATTTGATGCCATCAAACAACAAACCGGGTATACGTTCCTCTACCGGGACGAGTGGCTGGCACAATCTAAAAAGCTCACACTGAAATTGCAGAATGCTCCTGTTATAACAGCCCTACAGGAATGTTTCAGAGATCAGCCTTTCACGTATGAAATAATTGACAAAACAGTAGTGGTAAAGCAAAAAACAGAAGCCACCCCCATTGTAAAAAACTTCTCGCCACCCATTACCGTAACTGGCCGAGTTACCGGAGAAAAGGGGGAACCCTTACCTGGTGTTAGTGTTGCCGTAAAAGGTACTTCCAGCGGTACCGTTACAAATGCCAATGGCAATTTCTCCCTGGAAGTTCCATCCGCCAACGCTTTCCTCGTTTTCTCCTTTATGGGATACATCGCTCAGGAGATGCCGGTAAAAGAAGGCGCCGTGATGCAGATCATCTTAAAAGAAGATCAGAAAAAGCTGGACGAAGTAGTAGTGGTAGGATATGGTACACAGAAAAAAATAACACTCACAGGATCTGTTGCTACCGTAAGCTCAAAAGAAATTGTGACCACCAAAAACCAGAACGTACAGAATATGCTTACAGGTAAAGTGCCCGGCCTGCGTGTAAAACAGAACACTTCAGAACCCGGTGATTTTACCAACCAGTTTGATATCCGCGGTTTCGGTGCTCCACTCCTTGTAGTAGATGGTGTACCTAGAGGAGACCTGGCACGCATGGACCCTAATGAAATAGAAAGTATCTCCGTATTGAAAGATGCCGCAGCAGCCATTTATGGCGTGCGCGCAGCAAATGGTGTTGTACTGATCACCACCAAAAGAGGTGATCCCGGTAAAGCAAGGATAGAATATTCATTCTATTATGGCCTGCAAAATCCTACCGGCCTTCCAAAACCACTGGGCGCACTGGACCGCTTTACCATCTTTAACGAGCAGTCCATGCACAACCTCAACTCGCCAAGACCAACATTTACAGATGACATCATCAAACCCTACAGGGATGGTACAAAACAAAGTACAGACTGGTATGGTATGGTGATGCGGAATAATGCCCCGCAGTCCTATCATAACCTGAGCGCCAGCGGAAGCGCAGGAGATAAAGTAGATTATTTTATCAACCTCGGTTATACAGATCAGGGTGGTTTCTGGAAAAGCAATTCCCTGAAATACAAACGATACAACTTACGCGCCAACATCAATGCCATGATCACCCCAAGGATCAAAGCATCCCTGAAGCTCAATGGTATCTTAGATGAGAAGAACAGTCCCAACCGCGATTCCTGGGAGATCTTCAAAAACCTCTGGCGCTCTCACCCTGATGATCCTTATTATGCAAACGACAATCCGCAATACCTCTATCATAACCTTGCGGATTATCACCCCGGCGCAATAGCAGATGCAGACATCTCCGGTTTCAAGCTCCGCAACAGTAAAACCTTCCAGAGCACTTTCTCCCTCGATTACAAAGTGCCCTATGTGGAAGGATTGATGGCAAAGGGAATGTTCAGTTATGATGCTACGATGAATGACAACAGCACCTTCCAAAAAATATTCACCGTATATGATTACAACGCTACCACAGATTTCTACCAGGGTTATAAATACCAGATCCCTAACCAGATCAACCGGAACTATGCTGTTCTTCCCAGTACCCTCATGCAGTTCTCTTTAAACTACACCCACACCTTCGCCAAAAAACATAATGTAGACCTGCTGGCGCTGTATGAAGAAAGCGTTGCCACCGGAGATGGTTTTTATGCTACACGGGAATTAACCATTCCATTGCCTTACCTGTTTGCCGGTAATTCCCTCAACCAGGTAGGCAGCAGTAATACCGGTAGCGTATGGAAAAATTCCAACAAAGGATTCGTAGGCCGGTTCAATTATGATTACAACTCCAAATACCTGATGGTGTTCAGCTTCCGCTACGATGGATCCTCCAAATTCCCTCCCGGTAAACAATGGGGTTTCTTCCCATCTATTATGGGCGGATGGCGCATCTCCGAAGAAGGATTTATGAAGAACAATCCCACCTTCTCCTTCATAAATAATTTAAAACTGCGCGGTAGTTATGGTATCACGGGTGATGATGGCGCTTCCTCTTACCAGTTCATTTCAGGATACGATTATCCCTTCGGCGGAAATTCTCAGGCCCTTGCCGGAGGTTACCAGTTTGAAGGCAGCTGGGTAAGCGCACTCGGATTCAGGAATGCTCCCAATATGAATATCACCTGGTTTGAATCCAAACAGGTGAACCTTGGCCTCGACGCCGAACTGTGGAAAGGATTGCTGGGTGTAACTTTCGACATCTTCCGCAGAGACCGCAGCGGATTACTGGCCAACCGCCTGCTTTCCCTGCCCGGTTCTTTTGGCGCCAACCTGCCACAGGAAAACCTTAACAGCGATCAGACGGAAGGTTTTGAATTCATGGCCACTCACAGGAACAGGATAGGCAGGGACTTTAGTTACAGCCTCACAGGTAATATCTCCCTCACACGTACCAAGAACATGTACATAGAAAGAGCCCGGGAAGGTAACTCTTACAACAACTGGAGGAATAATAATGCCAACCGCTACAATGATGTGTGGTTTGGCTGGGGTTACGAAGGGCAATATCAAAGTTATGATCAGATCGCAAAATATCCCATCTACACAGGCCGCGCTGTTCTTCCCGGTGACTATATCTATGAAGACTGGAATCACGATGGTGTGATAGATGATATGGACAGATACCCTATCGCTACTACCATTAATCCCGGCAGCGATTTCAACGGAAAAAGGAATTACCCCCTGCTGAACTATGGTTTCACCCTTTCCGCAGACTATAAAGGTATTGATCTGAATATGCTGTTCCAGGGCGGCGGCATGTCCTACTCCGCTTATGGAGAAATGTATCAGACCATTTCCCAGAATGCGCTCGACTTCTTTATGGACAGATGGCATCCGGAAGATCCCACAAAAGATCCTTATGATCCATCCAACAAATGGATTCCCGGATACAATGCTTACACCGGTACTGTTTATGACATTAATTCAGAACGGGGTATTCAGAACTGTGCTTATCTCCGTATAAAAAGTATTGAACTCGGCTATTCCCTGCCAAACAAACTATTGAACAGGGTAGGCATTCAAAGTCTCCGCTTTTTTGTGAACGGTTATAACCTCGTCACTTTCACCAATGCCGTGGGGGTTGATCCTGAACATCCTTCTGAACTGTATGGATATTTATATCCGCTTAATAAAACAGTCAACTTCGGCGCCAGTATTAAATTCTAACAAATTCACATGATCGTTATGAAAAGATTAAAATATATGGCAGCAGTGATACTCTTAGCAGTATTCCCAGCTTGTAATACATTGGATATCCCGCCTGTTAGTGTGATACAGGATCCGGATATATTTACAGACGATGCCGGCATAGCCGCTTACATGGCATCGCTGTACAGCCGCATGCCCATGGAAGATTTTAAGTTCAGTACAGTAGAAGGCACTGCGGGTTTTAACACCTGGAACATTATCAATAGCCTCTCTATCAATACAGGAGAAAATGCCAATCGTAATAATGGCGGATTTTCCAGTCCTGCACGAGGTTATTGGGGAGATGCCTATGGCGTGATCCGTTATGCCAATAACCTGATAGAAAACCTGCCCAAATACAGCGGAAACTTCACGAAAGATAAAATAGCAAGATGGGTAGGTGAAGCAAAGTTCATCCGCGCTTATACTTATTTCGCACTGGTAAAACGTTATGGCGGTGTTCCCCTTGTTAAGGTAGTGCAGGAATTCAACGGTTCCAATGCAGAAGAACTGAAAGTACCCCGCAGCAGTGAACAGGAGAGTTATGATTTTATCGCCGCAGACCTTGATTCCGCTTATGCCGGTTTAGGTGAAACAAGTGAGAGCAAAGGACGCGTGAATAAATATATAGCTGCTGCTTTTAAATCAAGGGCCATGCTCTTTGCCGGTTCCATTGCCCGCTATGGCACCCCTTATACTGCAAATGGCATAGTAGTATGCGGCATGCCTGCCAGCAAAGCAAATGATTATTTCAAGGCCAGTTATGATGCAGCAAAACTGCTGGAAAACAAGTACAGCCTGTATAAGAAAAAATGGTCCGCTACTGATAAACTGGCTACCGCCGATAACTATGCAGACCTGTTCCTGGATGCCACCAGCACAGAAACCATTTTTATAAAAGGATATTCCTTTCCTGAATCCGTTCACAGCTGGGATGCTGTAAATGCCCCCGCACATCTCACCTCTACCTACGGAGATCGTTTCTGCCCCACCCTTGATTACGTAGAGCTTTTTGACGGGCTGCCAAAGAATGCCAAAGGACAACTTAACACTTTAGACATCAACGGCGCCTATAAAGTATATAATAATGTAAGGGAGCTTTTCGACACTTGTGAACCACGCCTGCGAGGTACTGTGCTCCTCCCCGGCCAGAAATTCAAAGATGGATATACAGATCTCCGCCGCGGTACTTTCGTTGAAAGCATAGATCCTGCAACGCCCATTCTTAAATTCTTCCCGGATGATAGTAAAACAGCTTACTCTCAGATAGCCTTTTATAAAACAAACGTAAAAGAATCCAGCGACTGGAAACCTGCCGGCCAGGTAACCATTGTACTGAGCACCGGTGAAAAGATCTATGCCTCCGGCCAGGATGGCCCTACCTCTAACAAAGGCTCCGCTTCCGTAACAGGATTTGCCGGCAGGAAATACATGGACCCTGTATTGCCATCTGCTAATACTACTTTGCACAGGTCTATACAACCATGGATTGAAATTCGTTATGCAGAAATATTGTTGAACCGCGCAGAAGCCGCATTGGAATTACAACAAAATGGAGGAACCATAGCCGGAGTTGATCTGCAACAGGATGCCTTCACCTGTATCAACCTGATACGGGAACGTGCCGGAGCCACCATGCTCACTGATAGAACAGAACTCTCTGCCAGCGCTTCCATTCCAAAAGAAATGGGCACAGGCGGATACGTACTGGCTCCTAATCGTGGTTTGCAGATCATCCGCATAGAAAGAAGGAAAGAATTGGCTTTTGAAAATAAACTCTATTGGGATATGTGCCGCTGGAGAACATTTGACCAGGAAGTAAATGCAAGAACATGGAGGATGTGTAATCCTTTCCTTTTTGCAAAAGGCGCCAAACCTGAATTAGCAGATTACGTGAACGGGAAATATATATTTGATTGCCGCTTTGATGAGCGCAATTCTTCCTTCACTTTCCCTGTCAGGAATTACTATGAACCAATACCCGGAGGTGAGATCACCAAGGCTAACCTGTCACAGAACCCCGGTTATTAATCCAAAAAAAATCAGTCATGAAAAAAATATTCTATTCCGTTCTTCTTTTCCTGATCGTAGCGTATGCCTGTAAAAAAGATAACTATGCAGCGCCAGATGCTGCATTGACAGGGATCATTGCAGATGCCAAAGGGGCCGGCCTTCAACTGGAACAGGGTGCAGGCAGTGCACGTATGAAACTGGATGAACTGAGCTGGAGCAGCAATCCCATTCCTTTGTACCTGAACATCAAACAGGATGGCTCTTTCCTCAATGACAAATTATTCCCCGGCACATACAGGGTTACACCGGTTGAAGGACCTTTTTATCCGATAGACAGTGCGCAGATGCTAATGGTAGATATAAGATCAGGCAACAGGGCCACTGCAAACTTTACAGTGGTACCCTATCTCAATGTAGAATGGATCACTGATCCTTCTGCAACAGGAGACAAAAAGATCACTGCGTCCTTCAAATTTACCCGGAGTGCCGCACCGGCAGGAAAAACACAGCCCAACCTCCTGGACTACCAGTTATTCATTTCAACAACACAATACGTGGGCAACAATAACTGGGATAATACCATTGTTGGTGGCGCAGTTACTGCTACCGCTGTAATGGAAGGGCAAACGCTCACCATCACTTCTACAGCAGCCATGAAGTATGCCACTACTTATTACGTTCGGGTAGGTGTAAGGGTGAACGACAGTTTTAAGAAATATAATTACACGCCTGTCAAAACAGTTAACATCGCACAATAAAATGTTTTTGGGAGATTACCGGAACACGGTCATAATTTTGCTATTAAATTCACGGGATAAATGAAGCGTCGCAATTTTATAAAAGGGGTTTTTATTTTTATACTAAGTACTGCCCTGGCCGTTCCGGGTATCTCCCTGTCAGCACAAGATCCTTTCGCAAAGTACCAGAACAGCATCCCTGTAATAACAAAAGTGATCAGTGAGGATACTACAGATAATATTATCACCCGTAAAGTGGTCCTCAGTTCCAGGAACGGGCAGAATGCAGTATATGCCATTATCGCTTCCCCGTTGCAGGCAGGAAAATATCCCGGCATCCTTTTCCTGCACGGCGGAGGAAGTAATGCAGAAGGAATGCGCTCACGGGTTGAAGAATATGCAAAACGCGGTTACATAACCCTTGCGCCTGATCTCCCGGGAATTTGCGGTAATACAAAAGTTCCCTATTCTTCCGGAACATGGAAAACCAAAAACGGCGAAGCTCCCCGTTTCGATCTTTCCGAAGGCCCTCAAAGCAGCACACTCGCAGATGCCATCATTGCAGGACTGGAAGCATTTAACCTCCTTAGCGCGCAACCCAATATGGATGTTAAGAACATCGGCATCACCGGTTTCTCCTGGGGTGGCTACTCCACCACCATGCTGGCAGGCCTCTTAGAGAAAAAAGTAAAAGCAGCTTATGCCGTGTTTGGATGCGGATTCTACGATCTGGGGTCTTTCTGGAAAGAGATCATCCGCAAAATGCCGGATCAGGATAGAGCAACCTGGCTAACCCACCTGGATGCAGGCAGGCGGGCAAAACACATCAAAGCGCCCTACTTTATTGAAACAGGCACCAATGATACCTACTTCTGGCCGGAAGCCGTGATGGCCACGCTCCGTGAAATAAAAGGAACAAAGAACCACGCCTGGGTACCCAATTTCAATCATGTACAAGGCCCCAATGGAAGCCAAATGCAGCAGCTTTATTTCGATCATTACCTGAAAGGAATAGACCAGCCTTTTGGGAAAATACAGATCTCCCGCAGAAAACAGCAAGCCGATGGTACAGAAGAGATTTACATTTCCGTGAACCTCCCATCCGGCATACAGGCAGATTCCGTGAAAATTTATTACAGTGACCGTTCCGCAAACTGGCAGGCCCGTACCTGGCTTCCCCTGCCAGCACAAGCAACCAGCCCAAATACTTATAAAGCCGTCCTCCCCTCCACACTCAAAAACATAGACTTTTACGCCTACATGAAAGATTCCCGTAACGTAGTATTATCCAGCCTGATGTACGAAGCAGGAAGATGATTTTCCCCTTCCCGTAAATAATTTTCCCGATCCGACATTCCGATTTGGGAAAGTGGGGGGAGATTTGCATCCGCAAATACTGCTTACAACATGAGAACAGGGTTATTATTTCTACTATTTATCATTACCTATAATATATCATTCGCCAGAGAATCAGCGGATAAGGGCACCATCAAAGGAAAAGTGCTCACTACAGACGGCAAACCGGTAGACGGCGCCAGTATCCAGATAAAAGGGATACAGGGCGAATTCGTTTCCGGAGAAGATGGCGTTTTCAACGTGCAGCAGATCAGGACCGGCACCCATACATTAAGGGTTTTACTCATCGGATACGCTCCCGCCACCCTGGAAGTAACCGTAAAAAAGGACGAGGTAACACAAGTGACTGTACAGCTGGAAGTTACACATCAGCAACTCAACGAAGTAACCATCACCGCCGGTTACAACAAATTCAACAAAAAAGAAACGGACGACATTGCCCGCCTGCCTATTAAGAACATCGAAAATCCGCAGGTATATACCATCGTTACCAAAGAGATCATCAAGGAACAACTGGCCACAGACTATAACAGCATCTTCAAAAATATTCCAGGTGCCGGTGTACCCATTGTATATAATCAGGGTAGAAGCGCATTGCTCGCCAGGGGTTTTGTTACAGCCAATATGATCCGCAACAGTATTTCCGGTTTTGTGTATACGAATATAGATCCCGCCAACCTGGAAGTACTGCAAGCTATAAAAGGCCCTTCCGGCACACTCTTCAACAGCAGCCAGATCTCTTTCGGCGGCCTCTTCAACCGGGTCACCAAAAAACCCAATGAAGCCAGAAAAGGAGAGATCAGTTACTCTGCCGGCAGCTATAACCTCAACCGCCTCACTTTCGATGTGAACAGTCCGCTCAATGAAGAAAAAACGGTACTGTTGCGTGTAAATGGCGCTTTGCATTCTGAACAAAGTTTCCAGGATGCAGGTTTTACCCGCAGCCTGATGCTGGCCCCCAGCCTGGTGTATAAAGTAGACGACAAACTTACCCTCCTCCTGGATGTGGAAGCATCTACTTTCAATGCCACCTCTCCCATTCGTTATGCACCTGCAAAAAACGGGAAGATCAAAAATATTGAAGACCTGGGTATGGACCCTAAACGTTCCTTCACGAACAACTCGCTGGATTACGTAACAAAACAGTTCAATACCTTCGGCCAGATCAACTACCAGATCAACAGCCAGTGGAAGCTGCAAACCAATTTCACCCGCACCTTCT
This sequence comes from Chitinophaga sp. SYP-B3965, assembly GCF_009647655.1. Taxonomy (GTDB): domain Bacteria; phylum Bacteroidota; class Bacteroidia; order Chitinophagales; family Chitinophagaceae; genus Chitinophaga. The sequence goes on from NZ_WJFD01000003.1 coordinate 718,834, forward strand.
CTACCACCGTTGGTTATGTGAGCCAGTTGATAGGAATATCCGACAGCACTTTACAACCAAGCATACAAAAAGAGAACTTCCCCTACAATGGTACAGAGATCCAGCAGAACCTGATAGGTGATTTCAAGATCGGCAAACTGCGCAACCGCATAGTAGTAGGTTTTGACTTCTATAACCAGCGCAGCGACAGGAATACACCCACTGCTTTACTGCCCGTTATAAACTTCAAACGCCCCGGTGCTGCTTACAATAATATCAATGCAGACAGGGTGGACTCTATTGCAGCCACCGCCAAGTATGATATCTACCGCACCAATCAATCTACCTACAGCGTTTACGCATCAGACGTAATTAATATCACCTCCAAACTGAATGTGATGTTAAGCCTTCGTGCAGATCGTTATGTAGACAGAGGTACTTACCGTCCCGCATTCGATACCGCCAGTGGCGCATTTTCTCAGAATGCATTGTCTCCTAAGCTGGGTATCGTATATGAGATCGTGAAAGACAAAGTATCTATGTTCGGTAACTACATGAATGGTTTCAATAACATCACCGGTCAGAATTTTGAAGGAACTACCTTTAAACCTCAACAAGCCAACCAGTGGGAAGTGGGGGTAAAACTGGATGTGCTCAATCACAAACTCAGCAGTACCATCAGCTACTATAATATTGATGTAAGCAATATGACCCGCGTAGACCTGGACCACCCTGATTTCAACATCCAGGATGGTACACAGGTGAGCAAAGGACTGGAAGCAGAAGTGATCGCAAACCCTTTCAGCGGTTTCAATATCGTGGCGGGTTATACTTATAACGACAGCAAAATGACCCGTTCAGATAAAAGCATAGAAGGTTTAAGACCTGCCAGCTCAGGCCCTGAACACCTGGCCAATTTCTGGATGAGCTACCGCCTGATGAGAGGCGCCGCTAAAGGATTAGGTTTTGGAATTGGTGGTAACTACGGCAGTTCTTCCTTCCAGACAAACACGGCTACATTTGTATTTAATATTCCTTCCTACACCATATTCGATGCTACCGTTTATTACGATAAACCAACCTTCCGTTTCGGTGTAAAAGTAGATAACCTTACAAATGAAAAATACTGGTCACCCCGCCTGGCACCACAAATGCCAACCAGGGTTACCGCAAACGTTACGTTCAGATTTTAAAGGATGAAGAAGAAGAAACAAACGTTTAAAAATATCGTACGTCAAATACACCTCTGGCTCGGATTATCATCCGGGCTTGTGGTTGTTATAGTGGCCCTCACCGGAGCCATGTACGTATTTGAAGAAGAAGGCAGGCAATTGTTCCAGCATAAATACTACCACATCCCGGAAAGTAATATCAACATTCCCCGGCTGCCCGTAGATAAAATGCAGGAAACGGTCACCGCACGTTATCCTAAAGAAAAGATCACCAGCATCCGTTTCCAGGAAACAAAAGATGCTGCGTTCATCTTCTTCATGGAAAAACGATATGTATCTGTTGATCCTACCACCGCTCAGATCATTGGTGTAAGGAACAAAAATGCAGATTTCTTCACCGTGATCCTGAAGATCCATATGGAATTATATATGGGCGAAGTAGGCAAAGAGATCATCCGCTGGAATGTGCTGATCTTCTTCCTGATGTGTGTAAGCGGACTGATCTTATGGTTCCCGAAACAATTAAAGTTCTTCAAACAGGCCACCCGCATCAACTTTAAAACAAAGAATTACAAACGTCTCAACTGGGACCTGCACAGTGTGCTCGGCTTTTATGCCTTACTCTTCCTCACCGTTATTTCCCTCACCGGCATGTTCTGGGTTTTTGACACAGCAAAAGAAGTGGCGGCAGGAATATTCGGCGGCACAACAGAATATAACGCTAAAAGGAAACCCATCAAACCGGAATCAATGGGCCACTTCACCTTGCAGGATGCCTATAACGCAGCCACACAGGATTTCCCCGGCGCCAAAGAAACTTTCATCACACCGTATAATGATAAGGATGCCAACATCCGCATTACCATGCGGTACCCTTACAGCATTATCCGTAAACAGAATACGCTGTATTACAGTGCCAACACAGGTAAGCTGGTATTCTCCGAACTGTATAAAAATTATACCGGTTACGCTGCAGTAGCCAGAACTAATTTCGATTTCCACACTGGCCGGATCAGGGCTTTAGGCATAGGCAGCAAGATCGTTTATTTCCTGGTGGCTTTAATTGCAGCTTCCTTACCCATCACAGGTTTTCTCGTTTGGTGGGGAAGAAAGAAAAAGAAGAAATTACCTGCTCCTGCAAAACATAGGATTGTTAAAACAGTGAAGGTTTCACCAATGATAGAAAAAGAAGAAGCTGTTAAAAACTTCTCTGCGAATTAGCCTTCACTAACCAAAAGCCCCGGTGAACATCCTTGCCCTTGTTGTTGAACCAAAGCCGAAGACATCCCTTTTCAATATAATATGCTTTCCGGGAAACATCTCCTTCCCGTAGCAATACCGTTCTGGCAGGAATTTCTTCCCGCTGGAATAAGTGTTCAAACTTCCCCCAATCAGGTTGTTCTGATGACAGCATTTCATAAATATACGGTGAGTTATGTATATTCGTTGATAAAGGCCACATTCCACTAATCTAAATCGCGTGAAGAAGTTTGTTTCCACGATATATTCTCTGATTCTTTGCTTATGCGTTTATGGGCAAAATCAAACAGCATTACCACAGATCGTTAACTACCACAGCTACGATTATAAAGCGGGCGTGCAGAACTGGGCCATTGAACAAGGTCCTGATGGAATATTATATTTTGGCAACAGCGAAGGTCTCCTCTCATTCGACGGGAAATACTGGAGGAGATATCAATTACCCAACCAAACCATCGTCCGCTCCATTAAAATAGCCGAAGACGGAAAGATCTACGTAGGTGGCCAGGATGAGATCGGTTACTTCTTCCCAGACGAACAGGGCCGCCTGGTATATCATTCCCTGAAGAAATTATTGCCTCCCGCAGAAGATCATTTTCCCGATATATGGAACATTGCCATTTTAAATGAACAGGTATTTTTCCGTTCCAGGAACCAGATCTTTCAGCTGAAAGACGGCGTGATCAGTGTTTATAAACCTGCCACGAGGTGGGATTTCCTGGGAGATGCCAATAACCAGTTGTTTGCACAGGAATATAATAAAGGACTGGTGATCTATGACAACGGTGTCTGGAAACCTTACTGCAACGATCCCATCCTGGACGAAACACCTATCACCTCCATCCTGGAATACGGCAAAGATACCCTGCTGATCTCTACACTTAAAAAAGGCGTCTACTTCCTCCATAATAATATACTCACGCCCAAAACCACCAGTATAGACAACATCTTCACGCACGATCGCCTCTATTGTACCGTGAAAGTAAATGAGGACTGGTTTGCATTTGGCACCAATTCTTCCGGCATCTTCATTGTAGACAGGAATGGAAAACTCATCCAGACCTACTCCTACCAGGAAGGCCTGCAAAAGAATAATATCAGGTGTTTGCGCCTGGACAGGAATAAGAACCTCTGGATAGGACTCGACGATGGCATTGACCAGATCGCTATCAACAGTGCTGTTAAATATATCTACCCGGACAAAAAGAAACAGATCACAGGTTATGCTTCCCGCATCTTCCGGGACAGATTATATATCGGCACTTCCAACGGCGTGTATTCTTCTCCCATCGATCTCACCAAAAAGGACCTCAGTTTATCTGAAAGCGCTTTTACTGAAGTGAGTAATACCACCGGCCAGGTATGGAGCCTGGAAGAGATCAACGATCATCTGCTGGTGGGTCATGAAGATGGAGGATTTACCATTAATGGCAGCACCGCCACAAAACTCTATGCCGCAGCAGGGTCCTGGTTATTCAAACCAGCCTCCCAGGTTTTCCCTGCCGGCCATATTATTGTAGGTACCTACACCGGCCTCCGGCACATCAAATTTGATCAGCAGGATTTTAAAGATATGGGCCGCCTGGATGGCGTTTTTGCATCCCTCCGTTTCATCACCTTCGAAAGTAATTCTTCCACCGTTTGGGCCTCTCACCCAAATCAGGGTATCTACAGGATCCAGCTTTCGCCGGATTTCAGCAAGATCGTGAGCTCCCGGTTATACGACAGTAAATCAGGTTTGCCCGGTAATAATGGTAATTATATATACCGCATCAAAAACAGGATCGTCGTAACAGCATTAAGTGGTGTGTATGAATTCAACCCCTCCTCCAACCGGTTTGAATTGTCCCCCACGCTGCACCCCATCCTAAAAGACCAGGATATCCAGTACCTGCATGAGGACAAAGACGGCAACATCTGGTTCATCACTCATAAAAAAGTAGGGGTAGTTGATTTTCATAAACCCGCGGACGGCAAAGATTACTCCGTGGTGTATTTCCCGGAACTGAACGGGATCATACTCAGCGGATATGAATCCATCTACTCCTGGAATGACGAGAACATCTTCATCGCCGCCTATAAAGGCATCATTCATGTGAATTATAAAAAATACAGCAACCAGATCACCCAACCGGATGTATTCCTGGGGCAGGTAAGACTTTCTGGTCTGCAGGACAGCCTTTTATATGGTGGTTACGGCAATCGCAATACCACCGTGCAGCTGGGCAGCAAGCTCAACTCTCTTCATTTTGAATATTCCTCCACCATGTTTGAGCAGCTGCGGAACATTGAATTCAGCTACCAGCTGGTGGGGTTCGATAAAGAATGGTCTGCCTGGAGTACCAAAAGCGAAAAGGATTACACCAATCTCCCTCCCGGAAAATATACCTTTTCTGTAAAGGCCCGGAACAACCTGGGCAGTGAATCCGCCCCCATAAATTATACGTTCGAAGTACAACGTGCCTGGTATAACAGCTATTGGATCTACGGATTATACATATGCCTGCTGGCAGGGATCATCTATCTCGTATTCAGATGGCAGCAGAAAAAACACCTGGCAGAACAACAGCACCTCAACTATTTACACCAGCTGGTACTGGACAGAAATGAGAAAGAGATCATCAAACTGAAAAACGAAAAGCTGGAAACGGACATCAATTTCAAGAACAGGGAACTGCTCACCATGACCATCAACCTCGTACAAAGAGGAGAAGTGCTCACAAAGATCAAAGAGATCATTTCCTCCCTGATGAAAAAAGATACTTCTGACGATAGCTCCCCCGCCTACCGGAATTTATTAAAGCTGATCCGAGAAGTGGAAAAGAGCAATGAGGACTGGGATCAGTTTGCCATCCACTTCAACAATGTAAATATAGATTTCTTCAATACCCTCAAACAGGCCTACCCGGACCTCACCGCCAACGACCTGAAATTATGCGCTTATCTCAGAATGAACCTCTCCTCCAAAGAGATTGCCCAGCTCCTCAACATCACCCTCAAGGCTGTTGAAATTGCCCGGTACCGACTGAGAAAGAAACTACTACTACTCCCGGATACCAACCTGGCAGACTTCCTCACCCATCTCCCCAAAAGCCCCGTAAGCATCTAATAAATTGTTTATCAATCAATTAACCTACTGTTGTAGGGGCATTGTAGTGCTTAAAGTCCGTAGTGTTCAATTAATCTTTCCATTGTAGGGTTTAAGTAGTGGCCCATCAAAAACATTCAGTCTCTCTTCTCTCTATTTTTATTCTCCCGGTTAAATCTAGCTGGCGGCAACTCTTTTTTATTCCCACACTGACGTTAAAAATCTATTGATCCACGTAAAAATTCCTAACGAACAAGTCTTAATTCCATGATTAAAAACATTACAATTCAGCGCTTCAGGCAGCTGACTATTGCCTGTCTCCTTCTGGCAGCATTTGTGTTTCCCAACAGTCTCCATGCACAAGGCATCACTGTTTCTGGTATTGTAAAAGATGAGAAAGGAGAACTTTTACCGGGTGTAGTTGTCCGGGTTAAAGGAACTTCCACAGGTACTACCTCTGGTGCTGGTGGTAAATACTCCATTAATACCGGCATCGATAATGCTACACTTATTTTTTCCTTTATAGGATATGCCACCCAGGAAGTAGCCGTTGCCGGAAGAACTGGCATAGACGTTACCCTCGCTTCCAGCGAAAAATCCCTGGAACAGGTAGTAGTGGTAGGTTACGGCTCCATCCGCAAAAGCGACATCACCGGATCTATTTCCTCCGTTACCTCCAAAGAGATCAAAGCCATTCCGGCAGCATCTCTTTCTCAGGCACTGGAAGGAAGGGCTGCCGGGGTGAAAGTATCCCAGTCTTCCAATGCACCCGGTGGTGGGATGACCATCCGTATCCGCGGAGGTAACTCTATCCAGGGAGGTAACGAACCATTGTATGTAGTGGATGGCTATCCATTATATAATGAAAGCGGCCCCGCCATCAATCCTAACGATATAGAATCTATGGAAATACTGAAAGATGCATCCGCCACCGCTATCTATGGATCAAGAGGAGCGAACGGTGTGATCATCATTCAAACAAAAAGAGGAAGGGCCGGCAGGAACAACATCCAGTTCGAAAGTTATTATGGTGTGCAAACCGTCCGCAAAAAGCTGGACCTCCTGAATGCCACACAACTGGCCACCCTTGTAAATGATGGAATAAAAACGATAAACGCTGATAACCCAACAGGTCCTCAAAGACCCCTCACCTTCACGGATGCACAGATTGCAGCAATGGGAGCTGGTACAGACTGGCAGGATGAAATTTTCCAGGACGCCCCCATGCAAAACTATCAGTTGACGTTTTCAGGTGGTAGCGAAAAAACACAATACGCCATTTCTGCTAACTATTTTGATCAGCAGGGTATTGTGATCAATTCTGGTTTTGGCCGCGGATCCGTTCGTATGAACCTTGATCAGGAGATCAACAGCCGGTTTAAACTGAGCAGCAGTTTAACTGTTAGCCGCAGCAGAGGTAAATCTGTGAATACAGATGGAGATGGTGGAGCAGGTGCCGGTGTTGTTTATGGTGCACTCAATTTCTCTCCTACCGTTCCGGTAAGAGCAGCCGATGGTACTTACACCATCAACAACCGCCCCGGAGGTATCCTCATCAGTAACCCCGTGGCTATGGCCAATGAAACCAGTAACAATGCCACCGGCACCCGTTTACTGGGTAACATTTCCGGTGAATACAAAATACTGGAAGGCCTGGTGTTTAAAATGTTATGGGGCGCCAACATCAACTATAACAAAACCAATTTCTACCTGCCAAGAACAGTGTATTCTGGTTTGGCCGCTAACGGAAACGCATCTATCTATGCTACCCAATATGGCGAATGGCTGAATGAAAATACCTTAAGCTACAGGAAAACGTTCAACAAGATCCATAAGATCAATGTACTGGCTGGTTACACTTTCCAAACCGCCAACTTTGAAGATGTACGTGCCAATGCACAAAACTTCTCTAACGACATCCTGGTGTACAATAACCTGGGTACCGCGCAGCAAACCAATACCGGCACTTCCAACAAGAACGACTGGTCACTGCGTTCTTACATCGGACGGATCAATTATGACCTGAAAGAAAAATACCTTTTAACCCTCACCGGCCGGATAGATGGTTCTTCCCGTTTCGGAGAAGGTAACAAGAAGGCCTTCTTCCCTTCAGGATCTGTTGCATGGCGTGTTTCCAATGAATCATTCATGCACAATGTAAAAGCAGTAAGTGATCTGAAGATCCGTGCCAGTTATGGATTAACCGGTAACCAGGAAATTGGTCAGTACCAGTCACTGGGAGGATTAACCACACAGAACTATAACTTCGGTAATGTCCTCACTGTAGGCTATGCACCTAACCGGATCGGTAACCCCAAACTGAAATGGGAAACCACCGCACAGGCAGATATCGGTATAGATTTCGGTTTATTCAATAACCGTATCCAGATCACCGCAGACTGGTATCAGAAGAAAACAAAAGACCTGCTGTATAACGTATCACTACCCATCACATCCGGTTACAACACCTCCCTCCAGAACATTGGCAAGGTGAAGAACACAGGAACAGAGTTATCCATTAACTCCACCAACCTCACCGGCGAATTCCAATGGAACACCAGCTTCAATATCTCTTACAACAAAAATGAGATCCTGGACCTGGGTGATGTAACAGGAGATATCCCTTCCGGTGGCGCCAGCGGACACTTGCAATTAGGTAACTCAGGTATCTTACGCGTAGGCCAGCCAATTGGTGTTTTCTATGGCCTGGTAACAGATGGTATTTTCCAGAATGCGGATGAGATTTCAAAGTCTGCACAGAAAACAGCTAAACCAGGAGAACGCAGATTTAAAGACATTAACCCGGATGGTGTGATCAACTCATCAGACCGTGTGATCCTTGGCCATGCGCAACCTGATTATACTTTTGGCTTCACGAACAATTTTTCTTTTAAAGGATTTGACCTGAGCGTATTCTTCCAGGGAGTAGAAGGTAACAGCATCTTCAACCTCAACCGTTTTGAACTGGAATCACAAACAGGTGTAAGTAATCAGCTGGCCTCTGTACTGGATCGCTGGACGCCTACCAATCCAAGCAATACCATTCCCCGCGCCAGTGCAAACGGTCAGCCTTACCAGGTTACCAGCCGCCAGGTAGAAGATGGTTCTTACATCCGTCTGCGCAATATACAGCTGGCTTATAATTTCCCTGCCAACCTGCTCAAACGTGCCGGTTTAACCAACGTGAAGATCTATGTGAGCGCACAAAACCTGCTCACCTTTTCAGACTACTCCGGATACGATCCTGAAGTAAGCCGCTTTGGCCAGGACAATCTCAGTCAGGGTACTGACTATGGTAGCTATCCTGCTGCTAAAATATTCCTGGTGGGTCTTAATATCGGTTTGTAATTAAAAGAATTTATTAAAAATGAAGATCATGAAACGTATTCTCTATATACTCGGACTGGTGGCGATTGGTGCAACTTCCTGCGGAAAACTGGAAGAGATCCCTCAGTCTTTTATTGCCCCGGAAAATTTCTACAGAACAAAGAACGATGCCATTGCTGCAGTAAGTGCAGCCTACGCACCTGTTCGTAATAATGGTTTCGTTACCCGTAACTATGCCATCCTGGGTGAGGTGACTACAGACAACATGTTCCCGCTCCCCAATAATAACGACCGTGTTCAGTTGGACAACTTCGTGCACACGCCCACCAATGCTATCCCCCGCGAAACCTGGCAGAACTTTTATCAGGGCATCTCCTACAGCAATTTCGTGATCGATTACGTTCCAAAAATTGACATGGATGTTGCCTTAAGGGACAGGCTCGTTGGTGAAGCAAAATTCCTGCGCGCTTTCTATTACTACCACATGGTACGTTTGTTTGGCGATGTTCCACTGATGACCACAGCCCTGGCCGCACTGGACAAACTCACTTATCCCAAACGCACACCTAAAGCTGATGTATACGTACAGATCATTGCAGATCTGAAAGACGCCGAAGCTATATTACCACCCGCTTACACAGGTGCTGATCAGGGCCGCGCTACAAAAGGAGCCGCACAGGCATTCCTGGCCAGCGTGTATTTAACACAAAAGCAATACCAGCTGGCAGCTGATAAAGCAGGTGAAGTAATGACCACCACCGCATATGGTTATGGTCTCTGGGATAATTATCTGGATGTATACGATATCAAAAACGAATTTGGTAAAGAAGCCATCTTCGATGCACAATTCGTGAGCGGCCCTGCCGGACAAGGTGGTAACCTCATCGCCTTCTTTGCACAGGAGAATAATGCAGTAGGCGGCAGAGGATTCGGTTCCTTTCAGCCTACACAGGAGCTCTACAACAGCTTTAATGCAAATGACCTCCGCCGCGCTGTGTTCTTCACCAAAGGAACAGACAATAAATTCTATTGTAACAAATGGATAGATGCGGATTCCAAAGCAGAAAACCAATCTGATAATAACTACCCGCTGATGCGTTATGCAGAAGTAGTACTCACTTATGCAGAAGCATATAATGAAGTGAACGTACCTGTTGACGACAACCCGGCTTACAAAGCAGTGAACAGCATCCGTAAAAGAGCAGGATTGACTAACCTGGCAGGTTTAACGCAAGCACAACTGCGTGACTCCATCCTGAACGAACGCAGACTGGAACTTTGCTTTGAAGGCCAACGCTGGTTCGACCTCGTACGCACAGACAAACTGGTTACCACCATGTTAGCCAAAGGCTCTGTAAATGTTAAAGCTTTCCACGTCCTATTCCCTGTACCACAGTTTGAAATCGATTTGAATCCAAACTTGAAACCTCAGAACACGGGTTACCCGCAATAAGCTGAGCTAACGTTTAATTCTAAAGGCTGATTGATTTATTCAATCAGCCTTTTTTTACTAAATTTAGTATATGAACATGTTACTGATCCTAACCCTCGCTACTGCTCTCCTTCCCACAGAGCAGATCATCACCATCAATGGTCCTGTCCAGGCAAACAGCATTGGCATTACACTCGCACATGAACATGTGCTGGTAGATTTTATTGGCGCTGATAAAACAAATGAAAGCAGATGGGACAAAACAACCGTAATAAACAAAGTCGCTCCTTATTTCACAGCAGCCAAAAAAGCCGGCGTAAAAGCCATTGTTGAATGCACGCCCGCATTTTTAGGCCGGGATGTACGGTTGTTAAAAATGCTCTCCGATAAAACAGGCATCGCCATCATCACCAACACCGGTTATTACGGCGCCCGTTCCAATAAACATCTCCCCGCCTGGGCATTTACCGAAACAGCAGAACAACTGGCAGCCAGGTGGGTGAAGGAATTTGAGCAGGGAATAGATGGCACAGATATCAAACCGGGGTTTATCAAGATCAGTGTAGATGGCCCAACAAATGGGTTGACAGACATCCATAAAAAGTTAGTCCGCGCAGCCGCCATTACACATCTGAAAACAGGACTCACCATTTACTCGCATACCGGACCAGGCAGGGCAGCATTTGAACAACTGGAAATATTAAAAGAAGCGAAAGTAGATCCCAGTGCTTTTGTATGGGTACATGCACAGGCAGAGAAAGATAAAACAATGCATATCCGCGCAGCAAAAATGGGCGCATGGATTAGTCTCGATAATGTAAGTGATGATATGAGTTATTATGTGGATGCCCTTATTAATTTGAAAGAAGCCGGATTATTAAATCATGTACTGCTCTCACATGATGCCGGTTATTATCGCCCGGGAGAACCAGATGGTGGGGATTTCAGAGGATATACCACCATATTTACAACATTGATCCCGCTGTTGAAGGAGAAGGGATTTTCTGAGAGAGAGATTGAACAGATCATTGTTAAAAATCCTGCGGAGGCGTTGAAGATATCTCTTTAAAGAAAAAAATAAGTATTATCTAATAGAAAAACAGTAGCAAAGTATTATCCAATAGAAAACCAACAGCAAGTATTATCTAATAGAAAAATCAGCAGCATTATTCAGTAAAAAAACACCCACTTTATTTAATAAGAAAACCCAAACCTCCAAATAAAAACACTCTCTTCAAAAAAGAAAAAAAATACCGCCCTTTCCTGCGCGGCAAACTCCAGGCAAATCCTCCGGCAAAAGAAACCACCAGCCCATAGCCGCCGATGGTTTCTTTTATTAAAAGCCATTTAGCCGATAGTGATCTTCCAGATACACCTATAACCATAATCCGCCACATAGATCAACCCTGCACTCCTCACCGCCACACCACCAGCCTGGTTCATCCGGATGGCAGCAGCCAATGTTTCATATGCATCAGCCGGTGCAAGTAATGACGGCATCACATAACTCCCGCTTACCGGCCCCACAAAAGGACAAGCACAATAAGCAGCCGTTGCAAAATGCCCTACCCCCGCCAGGGTAATAACGGTGCCCGTACTGCTAACCCGGCGGAGGGCTCCATTTGTTCCATCCGCCACATAAAAGTTAGCACCATAAGAAGTGATCGCTTTAGGATAAGAGAATTGTGCCAGATTCCCCGTACCATCATTCAGCCCTTCAAAAGAAGTTCTGCCTGCCAGCCGGGAAGAGATACCAGCAGAAGTGATCTTCGTGATCCCCTGGTAAAATCCTGAACTCCCGCTCACATAATGAATGTTATTCCCGGCATCAATACTTACACCGGCAGACATAGCCACCTGTTCCTGGCTCATGGGTTCTATGCGACTCCCCGGTACCAGTGTTACAACACCGGCAGGTGTAATTTTCCGGAGCTGCGAAGCGAAAGAGATCGTTTCCGTATAAGCCTCACCCACATAAAGGTTTCCGCTTGCATCTATGGTCATCCCCTGCCCTACTTCTGAAGTACCAAAATCACTCACCAGGTTGGCGCCAAAACGGAAAGATGCTGCAGTACCTGTTCCATCTGCATTACCGGCCGTTCCGCTTCCTGCAAGGATAGTGATGGAGGAAGGGCTGGCCAGGTTAATCGCTTTCACCTGATCACTGGTGGCATCCGCTACATATAGCAAGCCACGGGTATTATCGATCGCAATCCCCACAAGCCGTCCGAATTCATCCGCCATACCCGCAAAATTAGAAGCCACACCAGCTGGTGTTACCTTTTTGATCAGGTCATGCCCTGTGCGTTGATCGATCACATAAATATTACCCGCTGCATCCAGCGTCATTTCTGCCGGCAAATTAAACGTCCCGTCTTCCGGCCCTCCTGTTAAAACAACACCTGTAACGGTAGGTCTGTAAAGCAGGCAGGCAACGCAAAGCTGCCATCGGGTGTTCCTCACCAACAGGGAAAGATCGATCCTGGTTAACTCAATGTAATTTAAGATGGGCAAGGTAAGGAGCACATAATCTCCCTTTGCTTCTTTGATCTTTGCTTCCTGTTTATCAAAGAAGATCTTTCCCTCCTGCCGGATCAGTCCCTGTTTGTTCAATTCTGTAAATTCAGGCGAAACAAGTTTAATGAGCATACCTGCATGTACGTCTTCAACAGGTTTGCCAACGATGTCTGTGATGGTAATGTTAATGTCTTTAGGGGGTTGATTTCCCGGAATGCGTTCACATGAACTGAATGCAAATAGCAATGCAGAAAACCAAACAAACATTTGCTTTTTCATGATGGGGTGGTTTAGTTAATAAATGGAATACGCGTGTTGGCTTTACATGGGGTGGTGGGGTCTTACTGTAAATTACGATATTTTAGTCTTTCTTCGAGCATAAAAGCAGGAACTTAATTCTCCAGGCGGTTTTCGTCATCATAATCATTTTCATTTAGCGCAGATATTTGGTGAGCCCTGGTATTTGCGCTCTCATACCTTCCACTGCCAGCTTTGCAATGGCATTAGCACCTTCAGGGCTCAAATGGGTATTATCTTTTACCCCTTCCGGGTAATGTTCATGGCCGGGAGGCACATGAAGGAACAAACGAACAGAACCTTCGTCTCCCAATGCAGTCAGTAATTGCATGCTCTTCTTTTCCAGGTCTATCAATGGAACCTGCATGCTGTCTGCCAAAGCACGCATCGCATCAGGATATCCTTTGTGCGTATCCTGCAATACCCCATTTACAAAGTGACGGCGTGCGATGGAAGTAAGCAGCACAGGGATGGCCTTACGACGCCGCGCTTCTGTTATAAACTTAGCAAGGTTCGCCTTGTATGCTGTCAAGGAAACACCAACACCATTTTTATCAACCTTCTCATCATTATGCCCAAACTGGATCAATACGTAATCTCCTTTCTGCAAATGATCCACGATCGGCTGCCAGCGGTTTTCATTAATAAAAGACAATGTGCTGCGTCCATTCATGGCCCTGTTCTCTATCCGTACATCTTCCCGGAAAAATCCAGCCAAAGCCATACCCCAGCCTGTTTCCGGAGATTTGTCAGGAGCTTTTACAGACATAGTGGAATCCCCGATCATCCAGATGGTCAGTTGTTTCTTAGCCGGCATTACCGACAACAGGAGGAAAAGAAGGGTGATCTTCATTAGTTTTTATGCATAACGCGTACAACAATTTTAGACAGAACTTTCCGTTAAATGAAAATTTTCTATGCAATCGTTCCCGGTAACCACATATCACTACTCTCCCAAAGCAAACGCTACGTAACTATCTCCCGATGCCGTATTCAGTTTTCCGCCACCACAGGCAATCACAATATACTGTTTACCATTCACCTCATAAACCGCAGGCGTAGCAAATCCAGCCGCGGGCAAAGTTGTTTCCCATAACAATTTCCCCGTTCTTTTATTAAATGCACGCATCTTCCCATCCTTAGTAGCAGCAATGAACAACAACCCGCCTGCTGTTACCACCGGTGCACCATAATTCTCCGTCCCGGTCTTAACACCTCTTCCTTTAAATGCAGGATCTTCTCCCAATGTATCTCTCCACACATATTTACCAGTATTAAGATCAATCGCACTCAAGGTACCCCAGGGAGGACTGATAGCAGGATGGCCTTCTTTGCTGAGGAATTTATTATAACCCGTCATAGCGTAAGGAAGTGTTCGAAAACTATCCACAGGCTGTTTCGGTCCTTTGTATGCAAGTGCCTGTACAGGTTTGAGGTCAAGGATAAAAGCAGCGATCGCATTCTTCTCTTCTTCCTGCAAACGGCTAAAACCGGGCATCATGCGTCTGCCCGTATTGATCAGTTGTATAAACTCTTCTGTAGTATATTTAGACTGAACGTTCAATAGCGAAGGATAATTGCCACCACCTTCTCTTTCAGGGCCATGGCAACTCATGCACTGTGCCCGGTACAACCGTTTACCTGCTTGCAGGTTTGTTTCGTTATTTGCCTGTTTACCATTCATGTCTACGATCTCCACCACCCAGGGCATTTCATTTGCATTCACATACAGGATGCCTGTTTCCGGATCAACTGCCGGGCCACCCCATTCTGCACCACCATCCAGTCCGGGAAAAACAACCGTACCTTCTTTGGAGGGTGGTTCAAACATGTGGTCCTTTTTGTATTTAGTCCAGCGCTCTTTTACATCTTTAAAAGAAGAATCAGGTAGCAGGTAATTAAGATCAGATTCCTTCATCAACTGACGGGTAAATGGTTCCGGCAACACAGGATATGGTTGTGTAGGCCATAATTTTTCGCCGATCAATTCACTCTGTAAGGGTACAGGCCTTTCTTCTATAGGAAAAAGCGGCGCGCCGGTCTCCCGGTCAAACAGCAACACGAAACCAGCCTTGGTGGTCTGTACAGCGGCATCTACTTTTTTACCATTATGCGTTACAGTTACCAATACCGGTGGCGCTGGCAGATCACGGTCCCATACATCATGATGAATGCTCTGGAAATGCCAGATACGTTTTCCCGTATTGGCATCCAGCGCTAACAGGCAATTTCCAAACAGGTTTGCGCCCTGCCGCATGCCACCATAAAAATCAAATGATACCGAACCGGTTGGCGCAAAGAGTATTCCTCTTTCTTCATCCAGGCTAAAACCCGCCCAGGAATTGGCCCCGCCCAGGTGTTTGTAGATTTCCTTATTCTCCCATTTATCATATTCGGCTTCACCGGGCTGAGGAATAGTATGGAAGATCCAGCGCAATTTTCCGGTGTGTACATCGTAGCTGCGGATATGCCCTGGCGCAGCATCACTGCGCTCAGATACACGGGAACCAATGATCAGCTGATCTTTGTAGATCATGCCGGGTGAAGTAGTGATCACATATAAATCCTTCGCACCTTCTCCCAGATCATTGTGCAGATCTATCCTTCCACTATCCCCAAAGGAGATAGCTGATTGCCCGCTGAGTGCATCCACTGCATAAAGATGCGGGCCAGCGGTATAAAAAATACGTTTATCCTTTTCGTCTTCCCAGTAAGTAAGACCACGCAGGTTATTAAGGTTCTTCAGCCTTTCCTTCCCGGCCCAGGGGTCAAACACCCATTTTGGCTTACCTGTAGCGGCATCCAGCGCCGCCAGTTTTAATTGCGGAGAGATCACGTACAACACCCCATTCACCATAATGGGATTACATTGGATCTGGGAATGATTGACAGTATCGGCATCGCCTGTATGATATTCCCAGGCTACCGTTAACTGCTGTACGTTGGAGGTATCTACCTGTTTGAGGGAGGAATACTTTAAACCTGCTTTGGTTCCGTTGTAAGTGGTCCATTGTTCGTAAGTCTGCTTGTTTTTACAAGAGATGAACAGGACAATAAATAAAAAAGGGATAATTCTCATAACGTGCGACGTGGTATGTTATGAGAATAAATATAGCTAATCTAACTTTGCTTTCATAGCTCATACAATTCCAGCGGCAAACCATCCGGATCAGCAAAGAACGTGAATCGTTTCCCGGTAAGCTCATCCACCCGTATTGGCTCCGTTTTTACCTGTTTCTCCAGCAAAGCCCTCACCGCAACATCCACATCATCCACCTCAAAAGCAAGATGCCGCAAACCCTGTGCTTCCGGACGGGAAGGCCGTGCAGGAGGATCAGGGAAAGAAAACAGCTCTATAATATAAGAACCACCCAGGGCAAGGTCCAGCTTCCAGGACTGCCTTGCTGAACGGAAAGTTTCCTGTACGATCTCAAACCCCAGCACCTCCGTATAGAACAGTTTGGAACGCTCATAATCAGAACAGATGATGGCGATATGGTGTATTTTATTCAGTTTAAGCATACCACAAAACTAATAATATTGTATCTTAAAGAGCGTTTAACAAAAATTCCACTATGCAACCCTTCCACATCAATAGACGGCATTTCCTGAAAGGAGCCACAGCCTCCCTGCTGCTTTCCACACTTGGCGCAAAGGCACTCGACTTCATCGATCCCACCAAATCCTACAATGTAGGACTCATTGGTGCAGGCTGGTACGGGAAAAGTGATCTTTTCAGGTTGATACAGGTATCCCCGGTCAATGTGGTGGCCCTTTGCGATGTTGACAAGAATATGCTGGCAGGTGCCGCAGAAATGGTGAGTAAAAGACAGAGATCCGGCGCCAAACCGAAACTTTATACAGACTACCGCAAAATGCTCGCGGAAAATAAGCTGGACATTGTGCTGATAGGCACGCCGGACCACTGGCATGCATTGAACATGATCGAAGCCGTGAAAGCAGGTGCGCATGTATATGTACAAAAACCTATCAGTGTGGATGTATTGGAAGGGGAAGCCATGTTGGCTGCTGCCCGGAAGTACAACCGTGTGGTACAGGTAGGCACACAACGCAAAAGCACCCCGCATCTGATTGAAGCAAAAAAGAATATTGTGGATGCCGGCCTGCTCGGCAAAATATCCCATGTGGAAATGTGCTGTTACTATCACATGCGCAACAACGGTAACCCGCCCGTGCAGGCAGTTCCCGATTTCTTAGATTATGAAATGTGGACAGGCCCCGCTCCCCTGCGGCCTTACGATGGCCTCCCCCATCAGCGCTGGTGGCGTACTTTCACAGAATACGGCAACGGCATAATGGGAGATATGTGTGTGCATATGTTTGACACTGTCCGCTGGATGTTACAACTCGGCTGGCCCAAACGCATCAGTTCCACTGGTGGTATCTATGTACAAAAAGAAGGGAAATCCAATATCGCCGATACACAAACAGCCATCTTTGAATATGATAACCTGAACTGCGTGTGGCAGCACAGGACCTGGGGTACGCCAACTGATCCTAAATACCCATGGGCATTCACGTTATATGGCGAAAAGGGAACATTGAAAGCCAGCACCATGGCCTACGATTTTATTCCGCAAGGAAAAGGTGAACCCATTCATAAAGATGTAGTATTCGAAAAAGAAAAATACCCGGAAGATGTGACCGAGCCACAAATTGAACTAAACGCAGCCCCTGCCACCCGTTTGCATATGCTGGACTTCCTGAAAGCCATTGAAACCGGCAGCCGCCCGGTAGCAGATATAGAAGAAGGACATATTTCCACGGCGAGCTGCATCCTGGCCAACCTCTCTATGAAAACAGGCAGGCCCTTAGTGTATGATCCGGAAAAACGTATCATCGTTGGAGACAGAGAAGCAACGGGATTACTGCAAAGGCCTTATAGAAAACCATGGGAACATCCGTTTAACTTAAGATCGTAAACACTACATACATCGCCACCACCATCATTATCAGCAGTGCTGAGTAAATGTGCCGTCCTTTCCAGGGCACAATATCTACCACATTGCTCAGTTCCCGCACATAAGGCACTTTCATAGGATAGATCCTTCCTATGATCAGCATCATAGCGCTGGTGATCACGAACAACAAAGCCAGTACATGTAAAAAATGCAGGCCGGTATCGAATATCACCTGTGTGGCCCCATATGCAACAATAAAGAAGACCAATCCCACCTTAGCAGCAATGGCTGGAACTCTTCTTGTAAGAAAACCGATCAGTATAATGGTGAAGATGGGTACACTGAAGAACCCGCCAATCATTTGCAGGTAATTATAAAAACCACCTCTGGCAAAGATGATAAAAGGCGCGATGAACATGGCCAGCAAACAAATAACGATTTCGAACTTTTTTGCAATGCGTAACAATTTCTTTTCGTCGGCATCGGATTTGTACACGTTGAGGATGAAAAGTGTACTGGCACTATTAAGGCCTGCATTGAATGTGGTGAAAGTAGCACCAAACAGGATCGCAGCCATATAACCCACAAAAAGCGGCGGAGAAACATCACTCACCATCCTGGGAAATACTTCAGCTGTATTTTGCATACTGCTGTACATATGCACAGCAATCAAGCCGGGAAGATTGATCAGCAGCGGAGAGAGGATCTTCCCAAAAGCTGCCAATGCAATACCTTTCTGGCTAACTGCAAGATTACGGGAACCCAGTACCTGCTGCACCGTATACTGTTCAGTACCCCAATAGTAAAGATTGACCAGCAACATCCCCGTGAATATAGTAGAGAAGGGCACCGCATCATTGGCTGCACCGATCACCTTCATATGTTCTGTTTTGGAAGACAGAATAACGGCCAGTCCTTCAGATATGTTGCCGTTACCCAGGTAACGCAATCCAAACCACGGCAGCAATATACCTCCGGTAAACATAGCCGCACCTAATAACACATCAGAAATGGCAATGGCCCTCAGCCCTCCCAGGATACAATATAATCCGCCGATACTTCCCATCATCCATACCAGTATCCAGATGGTGGTCCAGTAATCGATGCCATAGTGATCAGAAAAATGGAACAGGCCATTAAATGCAACCGCACCACCATATAGTACAGACGGGAGTAAATTGACGATGTAGTTAACAAGAAAAATGAGCGAGACAATCTTTTTTGTACTGCTGTCATATCTTTTTTCAAGATAGTCTGGCGTGGTGGCAATGCCCGTACGCAGATAAATAGGCATGATAAATTCAGAAACAGCCAACATAGCTATAACGGACGTCATGCCCCAGGCCATTACACTCAGGTTGTTGGTGAACACCAGTTCATTCTCTCCAACAAAAAGCACCGTATTAATATTGGCGAACAGCAGGCCGCTGCCCACGGAGATAAAACCGAGGTTGCGGTTGGCGAGGAAAAAACCGGCAATGGTGTTACTCTTCTCTGATCTCGTTTTGTACCAGGAAATAACGCCGATCGTAATGGTGATCAGGAAGAAGGTAAGGAATGTTGTTGCATTCATACAACAGGAAAGTTACTTTAAAAAGTCAACTTTATAGGACTCCTGCCATCCCAGTTAATACTTTTTATCGTTTTACCTTCCGAGATAATATTAACCCTGCTCCTGCTTACTTCTACATCAAAGTTCCTGTTAAATGCCCTGATGTTCCGTAGTTTCATTTCCTTCCATTCTTTCGGCAAACGCGGGCAGATGGTAAATTCAGAAAAACTGACAGGGTCAAATCCAAACAGCCCTTCTGTTATAACCCGGCAATAGAGGCCACTTTCCGCAGAGAGATGCCGCTGATCTCCTTCCGGCCAGGCCTCAATGGCATAGGGTACATGTTGCCCCAGCAGGCGTTGGGAGGAATAATATTTAAGATAGCGAAGGGTGGTATCTACTACACCTGCCCGCAGCATACCCCGGAAAGCATACAAAGTAGACCGGTCCCAAAAGGTGGCAGAACCCGCTTCTGTGAGTATCCCATTCTGTGTCCAGAGTCTTGGGGAAAGCAATGCTTTGATAGTCCCTTCTTTACGGTCAAAAATATCCATCACAAGTGGTATGCAGATCCATGAGCGTAATACTTCATTGCCGGCATAATACCGGTAAGTTTTATATCCTTCTACCGTAGCCCCGAAATAGGTTTCAATATCCTTACGTAACTGTAAGGCTTCCTCCTGCAATTTGTTTTGTATTCCAAGTGATGCTGCCAGTCTTGATGCATATACGAATGCACCATATGCCAGCACGTTCGTGGACAAATTAATATTCCCGGCTTTAAACCGTCCTTCCAGTTCATCGGAATCAGAAGTGATCACACCCTCTTTTGTTTTATGCCGGCGCAGGTATTCATTACACCAGGAGATTAAAGGCCAGAGACGTTTTGCAGTTAAAGTATCTCCATAATATAATGCAAACAGGGATGCACCATAAGCGATCATAGCCTGGTCCCCTCTGTCTCCTGCACCATTCCAGAAATCAGTACCTTCTGCAATGATGGAGCTTGGAATGGGTTTGTAATCATCATTCATATACCGGGCAAAGAGCCGGAAACTGTTCTGGGCAGATTCATTCCCTTCCGCATTTCCCAGGAAAGGAAAAAAAGGATTTACATATTCCGCCTGATCGTTGGCCCAGACAGCCGCATAATAATCACCACCACCGGGAGCATGCATCAATCCCTGTTTCGTATCAAAAATACTTTCTGCTGCACGTATCTTGGCAAAGCTGAACATCCTGTTGATGGTATCATTAGGCGTTTCCAGCACGAGGGATTTCCCCAACTGATCTACCAATGCTTTCCGCTTTTCAAATTCATAACCGGCAGAAAAAAACACCGCTTCATCTGTAGCTTTATAGCCGGATATCACTATGGAAAACGCATATTTCTCTCCGGGTTGCAGCACAAAAGATCCTCCATCATATACCTGGTAGTTCAGGATATATGTACCATAAACACCAGTGGCAGAATCCGTTTTATGCAGCATGGGGATGTTAACAGACAATGGATCCCTCCCCGTATTGGATAAAGTATATTTTTCTATGTAAGCAGCTTTCTCTGTGGAAGGGAACACCTGTCTTTGTATAGACAAACCTGCAGCGGCACTACTTTCAGATTGCAGATATCCCTTTATATAAAAGGACTTCGGGATCTCATGCACATACGCACCATTCACTTTTACGGAATCCATGATATGCTGATCAAATGTCCTGATCAGGCTGCCTCTTGTATCATTGGGGATAGTACGCAACATCGGGAAAACAAGTTTCTGCTTTAGCAGTAAACCGCCCGAGCTATCTTTCCCATAATAGATGATGGCTGAGATCTTTTTCCCGCTCATTTCTATATGGTCCGAATGAATTTCACCTGCCCTGATCTTCCATATAATTCCTCCATCTGGTTGCATCTGCCATTTCAATTGGGCATGCAAAGGGAATGAAGCCAGTAATAGCCACGCAAGAACGTATCTCATCTATATCTTTTTTTGCAGCGGTTGCTGCAATCATTTAAAGTGTTTTTCTCTTTGCAAGTGCCGTAGGAATGATCTGCTGGATCTTTTCCCTGGCCATCACAGCCTGACCGGCTGTTTTACCCATAAGGGCGAAGTCTGTTGAGTAAGTTGTGATGCCTACGAACTCTTTTGCCGGTTCATCGTTATGCGACAACAGGCCTACATCTTTTCCGGGTTTCAATTTTTTCTTTCCGCATTCCCGCAGTATTTCCCACATGGCAAAGTTGTCCAATGTAAAATACACCTTGCCTTTCTCTACCATGCCGGGCGTGAACTCATGAATGATCTTCCCTTTCACTTTAAAGTCCTTCAGGAATTTCTTAAACGAGGTTACAATTTCCTTAGGGTCCAGCGATTCCGGAGAATGCAGGAAGATCATTTCGTCAAACTGTTTTATCTCTTTTGCCAGTTGTTTAAATGCATTGTAAGACGACTGCTCGAATTCCTGCGTAATATAATTGAATTCACCATCCAGCGGCTCGTATCTGTCAAACATCAGGAACTTATTGCGGGGAATGGTATCCAGTAATTCCTTTGACCTGGGATGAGGAATAGGCGCCACTACATACATACCATATTTACTTCTGATCTGCAGCAGGATAGTTTCGAAGATCTCAATATTACCGTGATGGAAGAAGATGTTAAGCTCCACACCTTTGCCGAGTTGCTGCCTGAAATTTCTGTAGAACTGCTCTTCAAAGGTATCCAGGTTATACATCAGCAACGCTACCTTCATCACCTGTTCCGTATTACCGTGCGCCACAAAATAACCCAGCCTGTACTTTGATTCAATGATCCCCCTGCTTACAAGCTCCTGGTATCCTTTCACAATTGTCTCCCGCGAGAACTTCAACTCTCTGATGAGGGTATTAACGGAAGGAAGCGGATCATCCATTTGCAACACCTTTTCATTGATGGCGTTAATAATCCCCTGCACCATACGATCCCGTTTGGAGTAAGCAGCCACTTCTTCTAATTCCCTTATTTTTTCAAATACATTTCGCATCAGTAATATTTTATTCGACAGATACCGTCATCGCTTTTCCCGGTTGTAGCTTTAGATCTGCAAAGGAGATAAAATTACCCCGTTTATCTAACTCCTGCAACGCTTTTATCTTCCTGTTCCCTTCTTTAATGAAGGGATGCCGGCCGGAGAACTTCACCCGCCACACAATAGCGGTTTTGCCCTGCTGCTGCAAAGTAGCACCATCCTTATGCTCACGGACCGTAATATATCCCGAAAGTACCGGAATATTTTCAGCAACAAGCGTATCTCCCGGTTGCCCATTGAATAGTGTACTCACCCTATTGTACCGGGCATCTGCATCAACACCCATAAGACCTTGTATGATCCCTTCCACTACACCAAAAGACACTTCAGGATATTCCCTTCTTTCCGTACGGGCATCCGCCAGATGGAGGATGTAACGTAAAGCCTGATCATAGTAACCGTATCTGCTGAGCACCACAGGAAAATAAGACTGGTTCTCCACATTCCAATCATTAGACACTAAATGTTCTATCGTTCTCCTGGCACGGGTACTATCTTTCAATGCATCGAACCAGAGCAGGAAGGTTGCTCCTTCTCCTTTCCCAAAAGCGCCGTCATTCGTAACATGCGTCTGATATTGCTGTGCTTGCTGATCCCACCAGTTGCTCTCTATATGACGACGATACTGTTCCGCCTTCTTTCTATATCCTACCGCTTTATCAGGCTGGCCACTCGTTTCCAGTATAGATGCATAAGTTTCCAGCCCCCTGTATAAAGCCGCGATCAGGTCTATGCCCATTTTCAGATGAGGCACTCCTTCGGAATAAGAAGGCAATCCCCGGCAACGATGGAAAGCATCATTCTCATTAAAAGGGATCGGTGTATTGGGGTAAGCTGGCCTTGTCAACAGAGAATCCACTTGCAATATCCAGGTGTTGATATACTCGTGAACAGACTTCTCATGAAAATTCCGGAAAGCAGCATCATTAATATAAAGCTTATTTCCAGTCCATAGGTACATCCGCCAACAGGCATTCATGATATCAAAATTCGCATTCAGGTTATACCAGAATTCCTTATCATTCCTGTAATCCTCCGGTGCAGGAACGCCATATTTGTTCATCTCCCAATATGAACACCAGTCCTTTTCCTTCGAAATGTTCTTAGCGAATAAGGTGAGCATATTCTTGTTTTCGGCAGACAGGCCTAGTATTTCCCCGCCAATGCATTGATGCGCAACATCACGCATGCAGAAAGCAGACCTTGGGGGCAGCGCTGATTCATACCAGGGCCCAACAGGATCATCTTTATGTCCTTTGTAAGATAATGCTGTTTGCTGCGCCCACTTAAATGCTGCTTCCAGTTCAGCATTGGAAGAGCGAAACACTATCTGTGCATCACTATTAGAACAGATCTGTATAAAAACAAACAGCAACAAAAGTCTTATCATCATCGAAAAACATTTTTGTAAAAAGATAACAGGGCCGGAGATATCTTTCCGGCCCTGTTTACTAATTATAGTCCGGATTCTGTGTAATGTTAGGATTCTTCTGAATCTCCGTACGTGGTATGGGATAGAAATAGAAACTGGGTACCCATGTTCTTTCTTCCACTGTTATCTGCTGATAAGTAAATGTACCATTGGGCTGTTTCGTAATTACAATCCCTTTCGCATCTTCAGATCCTACTGTAGCAATTCCCCACCTTCTGATATCAAAGTACCGGTGTCCTTCAAAGCAAAGTTCTATCCTGCGTTCATGTTTGATCTTATCCATTAACCCTGCATCCGGAACAGTTACTGCCGGCAATCCTGCCTTTTGCTGCCTCAGATCATTCAGGTAAGTCCGGGCCGGGCCATATTCTCCCAATGCAGCGCAAGCTTCCGCATAGTTAAGATACATTTCTGACAAACGGAACACTACCCACTGGGAGGCAGCAAAATCCTGCTTTTTCCAGTCTACTGTTTCGTCTACCATTTTGCGCATGCAATAACGCGTCTTAGATGCGTTCCAGGGAGAATAAGGACTCTGCGGGGAATCATCACCTCCCTCATAGAACTGTGTCATCCTTCCTTTGAATGGTTGGTTATTGGCAAGTATATCTGCATAGAAACGGGGTTCCCTGTTGGCATAAGGATCCTGTGCATGTGCTGGATTATTCCAGTTAAAAGGAGTGCCATCCGCCATTTCAAATTCATCTACCATCTGCTGGATCACATTGTAGGCACTGTATCCATCATATCCATTCGGACTGAGGTCCCTGCTCACTGTATTATACCTGTCTGCTTTTACCAGCCCGCTGTATACCCTTCCGAAGATCACTTCAGGATTAAAGAAATCCAGGAAGACCTTGTTATAAGTATTACTGCCCGCATTGCCATACAAACTATACATTTTGCCACTGTAATCAATTACAGCCTTAGCTGCATCCCTCGCATCGCGCCATAACTGCTGATCATTGGTCTTATTAAAATACGGACTTGCAGCGTATAGTAATAAACGGGATTTCAGCGCAAGCGCAGCACCACCAGTAGCCCTGCCTTTATCCGCATCATTGCTTTGGGACGAGGGCAGCAATTGTACAGCCTGTGCAATATCTGCCAGGATGAAAGCTTTTGTTTCTTCCCAGGCAGCTCTTTTCTCAGCAAAAGTTTTATCCGTTACGTCATATACCTTTGTAATGAGCAACACACCCCCAAAACGTTTCAGCAATTCAAAGTAAGCCATTGCCCTCAGGAAATATACTTCTCCCTTCATGCGGCGGATAAGGGTTTCATTACCCACAGAATCAACTTTATCAATGTTCAGGAAAAAGGTATTGCAGTACCGGATAGCAGCGTATAAACTGCTCCAGTTGTTCAGCGAACCGCCGCTTTGATTATCTGGTGTAGCTTCTCCCCGTACGTATACGTTTTCATTCGTCCAGTTAAAGTTGCCATACAGTTCATCTGTTTGAGCAGCCCATCCATAACCGGCATCCTTATATCCTAGTACTGCCCTGTCATAGATGCCATTCACAAAAACTTCTGTCAGTTTGGGATCGCCCCATACATCCTCTTCGGAATAGGCATTCTTTGGTTGAAGGTCCAGCGTGTCTTTGCATGCGCCAAACAACATAACCGCCAGTACGCCAATAATAGTTATATGCGTTTTCATGTTTTTCATTTGTTACCGTTAGAAACTGAGGTTCGCGCCAATGTTAATGATCCTTTGCTGCGGATAGTAATAGCCGTTGTCGTTAGGTATTTCAGGATCAAAGGATGGCCCGAATTTGTCAATAGAGAACAGGTTATTACCGCTCACATAGATCCTGGCGCCCTGTATTTTCGCTTTACCCAGTAAGGAAGATGGAAGGTTATAACCGATCTCCAAATTCTTCAGGCGAACAAAAGCAGCATTACGCAACCAGAAATCGGAAGCCATGGTGTTTACACCAAATGTCCTGCCCGTTGGTCCGCTGAAATTGCGGGGATAAGTATTGTCCCCTTCTTTCTGCCAGCGGTCTGTGAAAAACTCCCGTGCCAGATTAAGTCCTGCAGGAGCGAGATAAGATTTAGCCCTTGCCTGTCCCTGGAAGAAGATGGTGAAGTCGAGATTTTTCCAGGTGCAATTGAAAGAGGTACCAAAGATGATCTCAGGTGTTCTTACCAGCGGCGTCCTTACCATATCCAGTCCGTTGATCTGTTTATCGTTATTCAGGTCCTTGTAACGGATATCACCGGGAGCTGTATTCGCAGGATGCGGACTGTTATCTATCTCCCGCTGGTTCTGATAAATACCATCGGACTGATAGAGGAACCAGGCATCGATCGGCAGGTTTGTTTTCTGCTGATAAGAAGGAATATTTCCTGCCTCATCCATATAGATCACTTTGTTCCTTGCGAATGTCATATTCCCTCTTACTGAATAGGAGAAGTTTTTACCCGTTCTGTTATTGTAAGAAGCCTCCACTTCAACACCTCTGTTCAGTACTTGCCCCAGGTTCTCGGAAGGCAGTGTAATACCTGTATAATCAGGAACAGATTCACTACGCGCAATCAATATCCCTGTACGCATAGACCGGAAAAAATCCAGGCTCAGGCCAATCTTTCCGTTCAGGAATTGAGACTCCACTGCAATGTCTGTGGTGTTCGCAACTTCCCAGGTGATATTCCTGTTAGGAGTAGGTCCCAGGTTGAGGGAGCTGACCTGTGAAGCACCGGACCCGAAAGAATAACCGTAACCTCCGCCAAACAGATAGGTTTGAATATAATTGAAAGCACTCACGGCATCGTTCCCTGTTTTACCCCATGATGCTCTTAATTTCAGATCACTAACGAAGGAGGAATGGAAAAATGATTCCTGGGAAATGCGCCATGCGGCAGAAACACCGGGGAAGAAACCATAACGTTTGCCTTCAGGGAAATTCTGTGATCCGTCATAACGCATGTTGTAATCCAGGAGATATTTATCTCTGAAATTATAAGAGATGCGGCTAATGAAATTGATACGTCCCGATTCTGCTGCTCCGGAATTATTTTGTTGCCCAATAAGGCTGCCAGCAAACAATTCATCCAGTGAATTACTGAGGAAGTTAGACCGGTAAGCAGTAATGTTTTCTGCCTCTCCCTGGAATCTTTCAAAAGCCACAAAAGCTTCCAATCCATGATCATTAAATTTCCTGGCGTAATTCAACCGGAGGTTCAGCAATTTCTGCCTTACAGAACCTCTCCCTTCATTGAGATTGGGAGTGATAGAAGATACGATCTTTGTATAATCTTTAGTGGCAGGGTTATACCTGTAAGCAGGCGGCGGTGTTTGTACAAATGCCTTTGTTTTGTTCAATGTAAGATCGTAAGCATAATACCCATCCAGGGAGAGGCCGCTGGTGAGCATGGAAAGATCCCAGTTGAAAGAAACCTTTGATTGCAGGTAATCGTTGGTGAAACGTTGATAACCCGCATCTCCGTTTGTAATATAGATCATGCTGTTATCAGGCCCACCACCGATGCCCGGCCCTACATAACCATTAGGATATTTTGGTACCAGGTAAGGATAAGCCAGCCATAGTTCCCTGAATATACCACCTGCATCATACCCCTGTTTTGCCGCATTACGGAATTCATTACGGTACAATACATCTATCCCCACTTTGAAATTGCTCGTTACCGTTACATCTATATTGGCTCTGGCCTGTGCCTGTTTATAAAACGCAGCGCTCTGTTTATAGATACCATCCTGGTGCTGATATTGACCAGAGAGATAATACTTTATTTTTTCTGTTCCACCACTGAGCGAAACAACATGGTTCTGCTGCATAGCCCATGTTTTCATGATAGCATTCCACCAGTCACTGCTGGGATGACCAAGCGGATCGGAACCATCTTTGAATTGCTGAATATCTGCATCCGGCCAGGTTTTCTGCTGACCACGCAACACATCGTATTCATTTGTGGCCACTGCATATTCATAAGAATTCAACATCTCAGGCACACGCGTAGGCTGCGTAAAACCCCAGTTGGTACTGAAGGTTAAAACAGGAGTGGTTGATCTTCCTCTTTTGGTAGTAACAAGAATAACACCATTAGCAGAACGTGCCCCGTAGATGGCCGCAGTGGCATCTTTAATAACAGAGATGGATTCAATATCCGCGGGGTTAAGTCTTGCAAAACCACCAGACCTGTCAGGAACACCATCTATTACCACCAGTGCCCCCGTACTTCCCAGCGTGGCTTTACCACGAACAAAGATATCCGCGTTATCATTACCCGGCTCACCGCTTCTGGTATTGGCGATCAGACCAGGTACCTGACCTGCAAGGGAATTAGTGATATTAACGGCGGGTGATTTTTGCAGTTCTTTACCAGTGATAGCTGAAACCGCACCTGTAAGGTTGGCCCTCTTCTTGGTACCATAACCGATCACCACTATTTCATTCAATTCCTTGTTTTCATTCTGAAGTGTAACATCAATACTGCTCCGCTCACCCACAGGAATTTCGTGGGCAGTGAACCCTGTTGCAGAGATCACCAGTATTGCTTTACTACCGGAAACCCTGATGGAATAATTCCCATTGTTGTCTGAGATAGCGCCGGTTTTACTGTTCTTTTCCATCACGGTGGCGCCCGGAATAGCTTCGCCAATATCATTCTTTATTTTCCCGTTGATAACGCGTGCATTGTCCTGTGCAAATGAAAGAGTAGTACTACACAGGAAAAGGAATAGGAGGATAAATGCCTTGAGCGGGTGCGCCGCCTTTAAGGCATAGGCAATAGGATGCCCTGTATGCTTTGTTTTTTTCATAACAGCATTTGTTTGTTTAGTGGAAATATTAGCCGTGGAAGCGTGAATAATAAATAATCAAGGCGTTAGGTTACCTTTTTCATAACGTTGATTTGGTCGTGAATAATTACTTACTGGAATTACCTGTTCTGGTTGACTCGTTCACTGTTCTGGTCTGGTCTGGTCTGACAATGTAAATATAAGGAGGTTTTTGATATTTCAAAACTTTTTTGAGGAAGCATTAACAACCGGGGTTTCTTATATTTATAGCTATAATAATATCCCTGCCATGCCTAAATATGCCTTCTTATTCCTTTTCGTTCTCGCAGGTTTACCTGTTTTTGCACAGTCTAATGCTCTTGAAGTCTTGCACGGCCGGCCCTTAAAAATTGAAGAAGTGACCAACTATTATCATGTCCCCTATTTTTATGAAGACCTGATCAAAAAAACGAAAACGTTTGGTACAGATGGTATGCTGCAACTGGTAGAAGAGACACAGCATGATCACGATGATAAGGCCACCATCCGCACAGCATATGTAAATGACACGTTACGCAAACTGATATTAAGCCTCACGACGGAAAGATGGGACAAATATGGCTACACGAAGAAGACCTCAGATTTTAGTTATGATGAGAAAGGATTCCGGACGCAGGTCACGGAACGGAATGAAAAAGGGGATACCGTATCGTATTACCACTATCTGAACAATGAAAAAGGAGACCCTATCGAGTCACGATACACAGACCATAAAGGCAGTCTCTACTCCATGAGAAAAATAACCTACAATTATGATTCCAATACGATGATTTCAGCTGGTTATTTCGGTGAAAAAGAAGCATTCACCGGCGAACAGCAATTCAGGCTCCTTAATTTTCACATGAGCTCAGTGCATTCTGATGAAGTGCGCAACGAAGTATACAATGAAAAAGGAGACCCCATTAAATACAGTATCCACTCCCACCACAAGTGGATGTATTATTTCGAAGCGGAATATGAATACGATGAAAAGGGCAATTGGACCAGCAGGAAGGTATACCAGTTATATACTAAAAGGGGAAAACAAAAGCGGATGGTATCTGAGCATTCTGTGAGAAAGTATACCTACTAAAAATTCCTTGTCAGGTACGATAAGTTATACGACATTAGGGCCCTGAATACACAACAGATGACAAAAGTTATTAGCCTGCTCAGTGCCCTATTCATGTTATTCTGGGCTGTTCCTTTCCCGATGATAATGTATTACAGCATCAATAGTGAATATGATGTAAGGGGGCTGACAGATAAAGATCCATGGCTGGCGCTTGGTATCGTGGCGACGACGATCATATTATGGCTTATTCTGCTGGCAGGATATTTTCATAAATGGGTACTCTTCAATTTCATAGCGAAGCGGAACATAGAGCGACTGAAGGAACACGGCGTTCCCCGAACGGCAGAAATTTTAGACGTTTCTAAGATTTCCAAAGACGGTGCTACACATGACACCTACGAACTAAAACTTTCCTTCAAAAACCTGGTGAATACCGAAATCATTCAAAAGACCAGCGTGAACGATGCGAAACCACATGAACACCGCTTCGAAGCCGGCAAGAAAATAGATATCCTGATCGATAAGGATATGAAATCCATTCCTTATTTCATTTTCGCTACTTCCGAAGCAAGTATCAATAAAACAAGGCTGGCATTGATCATACTGGGCTGGCTAGCATTAACCGCTGTCATCATTGGCTATTACATATTTTCATACAACCTGGAAAGTAATGGAGCCGGATGGCGCTTTATGAGCTTCGGCCATCCCTTGTTTATTTGTCCTGTCGTATTGTTTGGTTACAGGTTACTGGGCATGCTTATCCTCAGCTTCACCGGTAAACCGGATGATGCAGCTTACATTAAGTTTAAAGGTATCAGAACAAATGCAAAGCTCATCAAGGTTGGCCAAACCGGAACGTATATCAATGAGCAACCCATGGTGCGTTTCGAAATGGAGTTCCTGGATGAACATCAGCAAAAACATAAAGCCAGTTTTAAAAAACTAGTAGACCTGCTCAATCTGGATATTACTAAGCAGGAAACTTTAGATATTTTTTACCTTCCCGAAAACCCTCAACGGATTGCCTTTACAAGTGATCTCGATGAAATAAGTTGATTATGATGAGACAATTAATTGCTTTAGTGATTTGCTGCTTTATTTTTGGGTGTAAGCAAATATCGAAGACGGTAGAAGAGACGTTTTCTCCGAAGAATACAATGGTGGCTAAAAAACCTGCTGCCGAAAGTAAGACAGACACTAGTTTTTCTATCACTATAGAAACACATACTACTACGCACACCCATCAACATACGGAAGGCCCTAAAAGAAATTTCCTGGCTAACGAAA
Organism: Chitinophaga sp. SYP-B3965; assembly: GCF_009647655.1. GTDB lineage: Bacteria > Bacteroidota > Bacteroidia > Chitinophagales > Chitinophagaceae > Chitinophaga. The sequence goes on from NZ_WJFD01000003.1 coordinate 750,026, forward strand.
ATTCGTTAAATAAAGCTGAAGAGGCATTGAAGGCACTACCGCAATATGCGGGTAAAGAGATCTTCATTTATTCCGGTATTCATTTTTATGATGACGGAAGTATCCATGTTATGCTCCAACATCCGGAAAACCCTAAATACATTGATAAATATGAGTATCGAAACGGAGTATGGTCTGAGCCGAAACCCGAGCAGATATCAGTAAGAGATCATATTGACAGCAGATTGGTCTCTCTTAATAAGATCCATTTTATGAATGCAGCTAAAGTAGCCAGGATCTATAATGAGAAAGCAGCTGAGGTAGAAGGCGCAAAACCAGCAACGAGTGTTTATATTTCCATCTGGGATAATGAGGTCCGTTGGTTTCCTACGACAGTTAACGGCAGCAGGGAGCGGTATACTATTCAGTTTGATGCGAATGGGGAGTTGAAGAAGTTTGAGCGGGACTAGGCTTTGGGAATGAAACGGCTGAGGTATTCCCTTAGTTCCGGATGGAATGCATATACATATACCCCTTTAATTGCCCGATGCATAACAGTCCTGTATATATTAATGATGTATCCTTTTAATTCCTCCGGGTCAGATATTCCTACCTTACCCGCCTTATCATAATAGTTATCTTCGATGATCACCAGCTCATGTTTATCCTTATCATAAGTGATTTCCCTGCCAAAGATGATGCCTGCATAATTTAGATCATACCCTTGCGTGGTATGGATGCAACCAATTTCATCAGGGGCGTTTTCAGAGTTTATCCACGCTTTCGTTATCGAATTCCACCTGTAAGCTTCATTCTCCAGTAAGATATCGAACAATGCAGGGTTCTTTTTAGACACCCATTCCCATGAGTATCCCGCTACCATTCTTGACAATCCGGTCTCTCTGTCGCGCTGTTGTATTTCACTTCGCATTTTAGTTACAGAATCAAACAACAGAAGATCATACTTCCTGGACTGGTATTTATCGGCATCAGCAGGCAGAGTACAATCAAGCAGCTCAGTGGAGAACTTAATGTATCTACGTCCGCCTAACACACGCATTTGCGTTTTCAGGCACTGCACATCCGTGGATGCGAGTGATTTCAATTTTTCAAAGTCGGCAGCTCTCACGTCGGAAGGTCTGATGCTTTGTTTCTCATCATAAAACAAGATCAGTTTGTCGCCTTGTTTTTTCACCCAATCCAACTCCGTGTGCAGTTGCTTATCAAAACCGAGTGTTTCACTTGTTTTATCAAATTCTCCGAAATAGGTACCCAGGGTTTTTCTGCGGCGTAATCTGTGGGCTTCATCCACAAGTATTATGTCGTAATGCTCTTTCTTTACTTCCGAAGGGCTTGTTACCATTGAAGCCTTTAAGCCATGTACATGCTGGAATACTTTTTTTATGCTTTCCCGAAAAGAGCCCATAGGAATAACCAGCGCCATTTTCGGCTGCCCGTATTTCTGTTTAAGCTTGCGGACCAGATCAATAAATAACGGTTCATCATTACCAAAATACCTGTAATTGAACTCCGTTATATCCGTCATCAATAATTTGAAAAGATGAATAGCCAGCAATGATTTACCAGTACCGGAGCCTCCTTCTGCAAGGATCACATTTTTATCCTCGTTCAGGAGCGCCTCCATTATCCGGAACAATCCTCTATACTGTTCGCTGTTCAGAGATTTAAATGGTGAATACTTGAACAGGTCCAGATTGCCAATATAAGTAGTCGTATGAAAGGCGATCGATCTCGTCATTAACTCTTTCCAGATATCTTCAAACAGTTGCCAGTACAGATCTGCTTTTTGATAATAATTATGATTAGATAATCCGATATTGAGATTCAACAATTCCCAATGTTTATCGGCTGAAAGGTATTTGATAAGATTGGATTCAATATCCAATGTTGCTGATTTATTAAAAGTATCGCAGGTTATTATATGGATAGTCGTCATCTGCTTTTTGTCAGCACTTCTGAGATGAGTGGTCATCCTTGTATAAAAGTCAGATGTCTCCCCTACGTATAACTGTCTTGTTTGGTCATTGCTTAGCATATAAATGACAGGCCAGTTATCCTTCAGGTAGGAAATGCTATCAATTGAATCCAGCAACTGTTCATTAAAATCATATTTCCGTATTGAAACACCCTTGTCCCTGGTCATAGATCATTGTATTTCCTGGCGCTTCCTTTTGCCTTATCTACCGGGTATTTTTCCCCATTTTTCGCGATCTTTTCCAGCATGATCTCTTTAATATCAAATCCATATTTATTGGCCAGCAAAAAAGAAAACGCCAAAACATCCGCCAACTCTTCTCTTACCCGCTCTATTTTTGCTTCATCCGCTTTCTTCCAGAGAAACAACTCCAGCAGTTCACCTGCTTCAACATTAACTGCCAATGCCAGATCTTTGGGATTGTGGAACTGATCCCAATCACGATCATTTCTGAATTTTACCAGCTCGTTCATTATTATTTCGATGTCAGACATAAGAGAGGTTTGGACAAAGGTACAATCTGCGGCCAAATTTCTCCAAAATGCTTATCCTATTTCAGACGTCAAAAAAAGGCTGCCAAAATTTTACTTTTGGCAGCCTTTTGTTAGATATAAAAAAAATCATCCTTACCAGTTAGGGCTCTGTATCAAAGTTGGCGCATTCGCCAGCTCACTTTGCAACAACGGCCAGAAATAGTTCTTCGAAGTAAAGACTCTGTCCTCCAGTTTAAAACGCTCCATCCTGTATTTAACCCCACCAATATCAATAGCACCAGCTGGGTCTTCCACAGGACGCATACCATGCGCGTAGCGCTGCGTTCTTGGATAAGGCCATACTGCGGCAGGATTAGGAGCACCTTTATAGCTGTTTTCCCTTGCCAGCTCTGCCGGGGAATCCGGCTCCAGGTTCCAGCGGGCATAGAAGTAACGTTTGTTTTCATAGAAAAGTTCCACACGGCGCTCGCGCTGAATATATTTGTGCATGGCTTCTTCATCCAACCCCGGAGGCACTGGCGCCATGAATGAACGTGCGCGCAGGGTGTTCAACATGTCATACACATCGCTGCCAGGACCACTAAACCGATTCATTGCTTCTGCATAGATCAGCATAATTTCCGGCAGGCGGATAACAGCAAAGTGCAGAGGCCAGTTGCCACTGCGTTTCCAATCTTCATGATAGAACTTGCGCAGGTAGTAACCTGTGAAGGTTGCATTACTGGCCCCTATTTTATCGGCACCGCTGGCGGTATTGATAATCTTGTTCTGGTAAGTACTACCATGATACATAATATCAGAATAAAAACGGGGATCGCGTTTGGCATATGGATTGTTCACGTCCCAGCCCTTGGCTGCAGCCTGCGGATCATAAGTAGCATAACCATAACCATCAGATCCTACAAACTCGTATTCATCCACCTGCTCCTGTACCGGCTGCAAACGGGACCCACCGCCATAAGAAGGTGGAATATGGTCCCCTTGCCATGATTCTGCCTTATTATTCGAAATGTAAAATACCCACTCACTGAGAATAGCTGGTTGATCGATATAGATCTGCTTTATTCTTGCATACACCTTGTTGTTACTTTCAGCCTGCCAGTCAGTGCCTTTCCCCATATACAGACTGTAACGTAGTGTGGAGCCATTTTTCAGGTCCAGCACAGCTTTTGCAGCATCTGCGGCCAGTTTCCACTTACTCTTATCGTAAGCAGCATATTGTGCGTGGCCAACACGGGTATCGTTGCCAGGCAGTTTGCCTCCGTTGTACATGGGGCTCGCGTTCATATAAAGTATGATTGCTTTTAAAGCCATCGCGGCACCCTTGTCCGCCCGTCCGAAATCAACATCATCATGCCTCGCAGGTAGCTCGGCAATCGCAATGTCCAGATCAGCAATGATCTTCGTCACAAATTCAGGCCATGGCTGGCGAGCGAATTGTTCACCACCAGAGGGACTGGCCACATAATCCATATAAAAAACGTCGCCATAGAAGCGGGCAGCCAACCAGTGAAAATATGCACGCAAAAAATACGCTTCGGCTACACGGTTCTTCAGATCACCCTCGCGAAGCGGGTTGTCAGGAGAATTATATTTCTTCACACATTCAAGGAACACATTGGCTTTACGGATAGAGTTATAATAATCCGGCCAGTAAATACCATTGGCTTTGGCAGGCATCCCAATGGATGGCCCAAAACTTCCGAAGTTGAACAGGTCAGGTGTACCAGTTTCTACCTTGGTACCTTTACATTCATCCGTTATACCGGACATAGAGAAATCCTGCAGGGTAACAATCCCTTTATCCCGGTCCCTCATGTCACGATACAATTTGTTTGCTTCCCCGTTTACGCGGTCCCAGTTAGTGAATACCTGCTGTTCGGTGAGTTTGTTGTCAGGTTGCCTGTCGAGGAATTTTTCGCAGGAAGTAGCGCCGATCATTGCACCGATTGCTATTAAAAGGGTATATTTTCTTTGTTTCATGATTACTGCTTTAGAAGGTTACGTAAACACCCAGATTAAATACTTTCTGAATAGGGTACCAGTCTCCCCCGGTATTAGTTTCAGGATCTACATCGAAAGTGGACAATTTATCCCAGGTCGCCAGGTTCAGGCCTTGGGCATAGAACCTTGTTTTCGTAAGGCCTAACCTCTTCAGGAACTTAGGAGAGAGGGTATAACCAATTTCCAGACTTTTCAAACGCATATAGGAAGCGTCTGCGAGGAACAATGAACTATTCGGGTTTTTGTTATTCAGATGTGTACCGTAGTGCAATGCAGGATAAGTAGCGGTAGTTGCTGTTGCTGGTGTCCAGCGTCCCAGGTGGAAATTCTTCACACGGCCGATGATGTCCTGCCCGTAAGTCGGGAAATCCCAAACTGCAGCATCGATCAGCTGAACGCTGGTATTGGTGGCTCCCTGGAACAAAATGCTCACATCAAAATTTTTGTAAGACACACCGAGGGGAATACCAAACTGGATCTCGGGATTCCGGGGGTTGCCCATCGCAATGCGATCTTCCTGATTAGTGATCTGCCCGTCACCGTTCTGGTCTTTATACACCACGTCACCCGGTATCAATGTACCCCATTTCTGATAGCTGGATGTATTCAACTGGTCCGCTTCGGCCTGGTCCTTTACAAAATGACTGAACTCAAATACAAACTGCTCACCAATACGCTTTCCGGTACGGCGGGCATAGTCTACATTCTTGCCATTGGGAGCAATACGTTCTATTTCGTTGATGTAGATGATCTTGTTCCTGGCAAAAGATACATTCGGACGAATGTAATAGCTGAAGCTTTTGCCAATATTATCTGACCAGCCAACTTCCAGATCAAAACCTTTATTGTCTACTATACCCAGGTTCAGCTGCGGCGCGTTCTGGCCAACAATGGCAGATACGTTCCTGGTTCCGTAGTCATTAGGGATCGCGGTGAGGATGTCGTAACGATGCTCCTTGAAGACATCTATTGTAAAGCTCAGGCGATTGCTCAATGTTCTTGCTTCAATACCAATATTGGACTTCTTAGCTGTCTCCCAGGTCAGTGAGAGGTTGGCCAATGGGGATTCGTACACGTTGGCCGGTACGCCGTTGCTCTGACTGACACCAAAATTGTAGGTATCACCATTTACCTCAAAGAATTGCAGGTAACCGAAACGGATGCCTGCCAACTGATCACTACCTACCAATCCGTAAGAACCTCTCACCTTCAGATAATTGATGACGGAATTTTCCATGAAACGCTCATTGCTGATCACCCATCCTGCGGCAACGGCAGGAAAGAAACCATAACGGGCACCTTTGGGAAAGCTCTCCGATCCGTTATAACCAGCATTGAACTCAAACATGTAGCGGTCATTGTAATTATAAGTAGCTCTGAAAGCCAGGCCCTGGTTACCGAAAGGAACCTCAGTCATAAAGGTCCGGCGTTGTTGGAGCCCCAGTAACATCCCCGTCACGCTATGTTTGCCGAAAGACCGGGCATAGTTCAATGTCACCTGCAAATGGGTCTTGCGTTGTGCACCCGGAGTGTTACCATCGTAACCATTGTTCATAGTGGCATTGTCCGAACGTTTCGGTGTAACATATACACCATCGTAATGGCTGCCGTTGGGATTCATGAATATATCTACGCCGGCCTGCGGATAGAAAGTAGCGTACCCGCCATACTCGCGATAACCTTCAGCTTCGTGCGGGATTGTTCTGTTCACCGTATTACCACTCTGTACATCATAAGAATATTGTACTTCGGCGGTCAAACCTTTTGTAATGAAATCCAGTTTATGCCCCAGCGCAAAGCTTCCGTCCATGAACGTTTTGTATTCATTGATAAAGCCGGAGTAGGCAATCTCACCAAGGATATTATAACGATACAATTGTGAACCGAACAACAAGCCTTCCGGATGTTTGTAGATGATGGACTTGTTAGCAGGATTTTCGTTATTCTCCAATATGATCGGGTAGATAGAAGGTTGCGTATTGGCAATATTCACCACGCGGGCTGCGGTAGTACCCGGCGCGATCCTGTTCTGGATACGCCCGCCGAGGTTCAAACGCGCATAAAAATTCTCCGTGATATTGATATCGATATTGGAACGAAAGTTATAACGTTTAAAAACCGCGTTAGTATTATTAGGGCTCAGTTTGGTATGCTTGTAGTTACCATTCTGGTTCATATAACCTGCCATTACAAAGTACTTCACGTTCTTGTTACCACCCTGGATGTTCAAGCTGTAATCCTGCTGCATACTGGGTTTGAAGGCGTAATCGAACAGATCGATATCATAACCCAGCCCGTCCGAGTTATCGCCTTTTGCCTTCCTGTAATTGTCGATGGCGGCTGGCGTAAACCGGGTGCGGGTACTTTTATCATTGTCCTGCGCCTCGTTATACAACATGGCATAATCTGCAGAGCCCAGGTACTCCGGGAATTTGATAGGTGCGGAAACACCAGTGGCAGCTTTAAAAGTAACACTGGGTTTGTCCATCAGCTTACCTCTGCGAGTGGTAACCAGGATAACCCCATTGGCGCCTCTTACACCAAAAACCGCGGTGGCAGATGCGTCCTTTAATAAAGAAAAAGTTTCTACTTCCTCCGGGTTCAGATACTGGAAGTCGCGCTCAACACCATCTACGATCACAATCGGTCTTTGAGAGTTGTTCCCTGTATTGTAAGTGGCCATCCCGCGAATATATACATCACTCTGATCTACGCCGGGCTCACCACCCACGAACTGGTTCACCAGCAAACCCGGAAGTCTTCCTGCAAGTGCGTTGGAGAGGTTGGTAGTAGGGCTTTGCCTTAGTTCGTTAGTACCAATGGAGGTAACGGCGCCTACCACAGATATTTTCTTCTGTGATCCGTAGCCCACCACCACTACATCGTTCAATGAAGATACTTGTTGGGTGAGCAACACAGTCAGCGTGGTATTTTCTTTACCTACGCGAATGTTCTCCGTTTTAAACCCGATAAATGTGAAGCTCAATACACTGTTATCGGGAACAGTGATGGTAAAATTTCCCTCTACATCGGTAAACACGCCAGCGGTTGCACCGATCACGGAAACGGATACGCCCGCAAGCCCGGCCCCGTTAAAGTCGGTCACCTTTCCTTTGATCACGATAGGCGGTGATGGATGGCCAGTCACCACTTTCGCAGCATTCTTCTTCACAACAGTGATGGTCTTCTGCGTGATGGTGAAGCCGAAAGGCTGATCCTTGAAACAGATGTCCAGCACTTCTTCAATGCTGGCATCCTTCACATTAATATCCACCTTCTTCGCCTCTTTCATCAGCTCATCCTTGTAAAAGAACTGATAGCCTGTTTTCCGGTGGATCTCTTTAAATACTTTTTCCAACGATACATTTCGTTGGGACATGGTGATCTGGGCAAACGTCTTGGCATTTGCACAAAAGTTTGCTACAACAAGTAAAAATGCGGTCAGTTTAACAACCCGCATTAACCTGGTTACAACCAACCAGTCTGACTTACACGCCGATAAGAATAGTCTCTTGTTCATAAAGTGGTAATTAGAATAATGGGAAATCCGTTACGTCTGTTTTGGGACAGCGTTCATATTATTATAGGGGAATCGTCACCCCTGAAATTAACGTTAGCTTTAACTAATGGCCTTCGGACACTATAATCTTGCGGTCTTCTATTTTAAATTCTACACCACCTGCCTTCATGATCTGCAATACCTGAGAGATATTGTTTTCACGACTTACAATTCCTGAATAATGGCCTGTTGGCATCTTCCCTTCATATACTACGTCTATATCGTACCATCTGGATATCTGCCGCATAATGCGCTGAATATCCCACGAATTGAAGTTAAACCAGCCGTTCTTCCAGGCCATTTCCTCATCTACATCAACAGCTTCGGTTTTCATTGTTGCGCCATCATCAGGGATTAGTGCCTGTATCCCAGGCTTCAATATTTTAAATTTGTCTCCTTTAGATACCTTTACTGCTCCCTCGAGCAAAGTTGTGGTCATCACGTTTTCGTCTTCATAGGCCATGATATTGAAATGGGTACCCAACACCGTGATCGTTGCTTCTTTTGCTGTTACGAGAAATGGTTTTGCTTTATTCTTTGCTACTTCAAAATAAACTTCCCCTTTAATGCTTACGCTTCTTGTATCGCCATTAAAAGTGGCCGGGAAACGGATGCTGGAATTGGCATTGAGCCATACTTTAGTGCCATCCGACAGCACCAGGCAATATTGTCCGCCTCTTGGTGTAGACAATGTATTATATATCAGCTCACCTGTGCTGCTTTTATTGGCGCCATAGGCTAGTATGGATGAACTGTTGTTGACAACCACCGCACTCCCCTGTGTTGTCAGAACGCCCTCTCGTGAGGAATCCAGTTCGATATGAGAACCATCCGCCAATGTCAACACTGCTTTATTCCCACCGGGTTTGATCACATGGGGGGTAGGCTGTTCTGCAATATTCTCATTTGTGGACATCCGATTGCTCGTCCAATAATAACTTCCGATGAATAACACAATGGCAGCAGCAGCGGCAGCGGGCCACCAATGCTTCTTTCCGGTGACAGGCTTCAACACTTTCCCCTGTTGCAGGATAGCTCTTAACGTCTCGTTCCCCTTTTCTTTACTGATCGGCTGATGATGACTCTGGTGCTGCTCCCATAATTCGGTGAGCAAACTTTTGAGCTCCTCATCGTGCTGGCTGTCTGCAACCGCCTCCATCAACTCATCCACCTCTGCGGTTGTAGCAGTTTTATTAAAATAAATACTCAACAGATAAGCCAGTCTAGCTTTATGCATATATATTATTATTCTCCTGTTACCGGTAAGACAACGTGATTGTGTAAAAGAGGTAATGAAATTCGAAAAAAATTTCTAGCTGCGGAATAAAAAAGAAATAATAATGATTAAAGAGCGGAGATTTGTACGGAGATGATGTCTTAAGAATCTAAGCGCCAATACCATATGCTTTTTTACGGTTTCGTGGGAGATATTGAGCTTTCTGGCAATGAGCTCATGGGATATACCTTCTTGCCGGCTTAACAGGAAAACGCTTCTTTGCCTGGGCGGAAGCAGTTCCACCGCCTTTTCAACAAGCTGCATAACATCGGTATGAGCAGCCTCTTCATGTTGGGTTTCAGCAGCCTGCAATTCATAATATTCATATGCTTTCTGGCGGTTTCTTAGCCGGGCTGTTTGTTTGAGGCAGTTAAATGCATGGTTCCTGGCCACTGTGAAGAGATAGGCTTTGAAATTATCTACCTGGCCCAATGCCTGGCGGTTGGTCCATATTTTCAGGAATACATCCTGAACGACCTCCTGGGTAACTTCTTCGGATTCTGTTATACGGATAATGAAATCGCCGAGCTGGTTGTAGTAGTTATTAAACAATTCTGCAAAGGCATTTTCATTGCCCTCTGCAACACGCAATAGTAGCGCCTTTTCATTGGTAAAGAAATTTCCCGGCAAGGAATTTTGGTTGTAATGGTTAAATGGTATGATACAAGATAAAGAAATTTAATTATAATTATCAAGTTAAGTTTATATGAAGGGGTATTGCGTGCGGTGTCTTTTAATAAAAACATTGCAAATAATACTTATAAGATGCGTAATCAATAAATTTCGCCCCAGGGTTATATCCCAAAATCATGCGATCATAAAATATTTTCGCCTGCTGTTCGTCATCTATATAAACGTATTCGTTATATGGCAAGACGGCTTTTACTAATGTTATTGATCTTTGTGGTGAGCGATATTTATTTCTATCAGGCGATCGCTACCCTCACAGGGAACCCGCTGATCCACTTAGCTTATTGGTTGATTGACATTACATTGATGGCAGGTATCCTGTTCATTATATTTGTTCGCAGAACGGGCAGTAATGCACAACGCTTTATTGCCATGTTGATGTCTGCCATGTTGCTGATGTTCATCCCCAAAGTATTTTCTTCACTGGTTCTGCTGGCGGAAGATATCGTGCGCGTGTTTGAAGGGTTCCCACCAAGAAGTGTTTATGTAAGTGAAGCTGCGGTTGTACTCGCCGGAATATTTTTCCTGATCATCCTGTTTGGTTTAACACGCGGCAGACACTTTTATAAATTAAAAAGGGAAACACTGTACTTCCCGGACCTGCCCGAAACATTTGACGGCTTCACGATCACACAGATCTCCGATGTGCATTCCGGTAGTCTCAGTGATGTAAAAGGTGTACAAAAAGGCCTTGACATGGCAGATGCACAAAACAGCGACCTGCTGTTATTCACAGGTGACCTTGTGAACAACATGGCCTCGGAAATGACGCCCTGGATACCTTTGTTTGCAAAGCTCAAAGCACCTTATGGTAAATATTCGGTTTTAGGGAATCATGATTATGGCGATTATACCAGATGGGAAAATGAAACAGCCAAGGGTGCCAATCTCAATCATCTGAAAGAGATCCATGCAGAGATCGGCTTCAGACTATTACTGAACGAGTCGGTGACGATCTGTAAACACGGGCAGAGCATTGCGCTTATTGGCGTGGAGAACTGGGGGAAAGGTGGCTTTCAAAAATACGGTGATCTGAAAAGAGCAACCTCTGATGTACCGGATAACGCTTTCAAAATACTGATGTCGCATGATCCTTCACATTGGGATGAGGTGACATTAGACCATGATCAGCATGTTCATCTTACACTGGCCGGGCATACACATGGGATGCAGTTTGGTATTGAACTTTTCGGGTTTAAATGGAGCCCTGTAAAGTACGTCTACAAACAGTGGGCAGGATTATATCAACAGGAAGGGAAGTACCTGTATGTGAACAGAGGTTTCGGTTATCACGGGTTAAAGGGAAGAGTGGGTATATGGCCTGAGATCACTGTGCTTACACTAAAGCGGGGGGATGCTGCATAGTTATTTTTTCTTTACCTTCATGAGAACCGGACACAAGCGAAAACCCTCATGAAGGAAACCATAACTATATACAGAAAAGACCATGACTACGGCAATGCGTCCTGCCTTGTCTCGCTATTCATACTCACATGTATCGTAATGATGATCGTGGCTTATCTTTTACCTGAACCGCCGGTGCTGAAGATCTTCTTATATCTTACGCATCTCCATCTATTGTGGTGGATAAGGTGTGGCACATGCATCTGTTGTATACGGTGGAATACTGGAAAGAATTTTGCCCTGATGTATTAGGCCGTGAGTTGCATCATTATCCTAATGTTGGAGGTATTGCTGAATATACTAAACATCAGGACTGGTATCTTGAAACAATTAAACTTTATCTGTTGGTCTTTGAAGAAAATCCTCCTTCAGATTTCTGGAGAATACCTGCAGACATTTTGCCGTTTCTTTTACCGGATAGTGCGGTTAAGAAAAAACTTATGACCAAACTTTCCCGTATATGGAATTTATTCCGCAGAAATTAAAGCAAATAAAACAAGCCTCTACTTACCAATACAGAATTTACTACCCATAAAATGTGATTTGAAATTCAAATACTTATGCCGTCACGTGCCTAGGTAAGGGACAAATCGGGGACAAAAATAAACTAAGCATTACAAACTAACGATAAAGATCCTCAATTTATATACCCGCTGATATTGCCAGCATTCTTACATTAAGTTTACAATTCAAACTACACCAATAGGCAAAAAATGGGGCACCTGGTAGGCAACGTCAATTTTGGCAGTAGGAAAACATCAGATTGCCATATAATAAAAATCATAAATAAGCCAATGTATAAAATTGTGCCAATATGGCGTGAATTAAATTTGGAATACGGTTTGATCTGATTGCCTAATCAAAAGAGTGTAAAATTCAACTACCCCGAATGACCTTCTTCGTCGATCATAAAATCAGCCAATTGCGGTTCATGTAAAATTTATTACCTATAAAACACAAATTCTTAAGATATGGCAAGATGTACAGCACCAACATATGGACATCGCACAGCAAGCGGGGCAGCGGCCTGTCCCGCATGTGGTAGTAGTAGTCGTTACAGTCGCAACACTTCGTATCCAACTTACCCAACTTACACACCAGCACCCTACTCCTCGTCAGGCAACACTACAGGAACCAGAAGCAGTGGAAACAGCAGAAGCGTCAAGCCGCGCTGGTCACGAGCAGGTTCTTCTGTGTATTATACCCCCGCCGAAGTCCAGGCGCTCACACCAATACGCCGCACAGTCGAGAATTTAGCGGCACTACCTGACCTTCGCGATGTTTTTCTTTGCCACGCGTGGGACGATCGGCAGGGCGTCGCCAAAGAGCTGCACGATTTGCTGGTGGCGGCTGGCGTCAAAGTTTGGTTCAGCGAAAAGGATCTGGGACTCGGCGTACCGATGATGCGCGCAATCGACAAGGGCTTGGCAAATTCGCGGGTCGGGCTCGTGCTTGTGACCCCAGCGCTGTTACGCCGTCTCCCGCAAGAGGGCATCGCCGACAAAGAGCTTTCTGCACTCTTGGCGCGCGACAAACTCATTCCAATTGTGCACAACACGACATATGAAGAACTCCGCAATATTAGCCCGTTGCTCGGCTCACGAAGCGGCCTCAGTACTGCAGAAGAGCCAATGGCAGACATCGCGGCTAAGTTAGCAGAAGTAGTCGTGATATAGCCGTGTTTAATTTGACTGGTGCCAATCAAAACTATCAAATATCGTATAGTGTTTGTTAGAATATTAATGATCAATAATGCATTTTAAATAGGTATAAGCTTAATTGAATATTTGAACAAATCTAGAAGGAGTTATTATTGCCTACTATTCAATGTATATATAGTATAACTAATTGTAATTTACAAACTCGGCATACTATATATAATTAGAACAATTTTACCGGGCAATTAAGGCCAATATATGCTGGAATATTGTTTAAAAGTCGTTACGAACGTGCTCACCCGTGAAGATCAATAGCTTCCCAGATAAGATTGCATCAATTACCGCTTCTTCTGAAAATTTTGCTTTCAGAATATCTAAGACAACAGATCGTTGGCTATCATCCTTAATCATAATATAACGAAGGTCGTCCAAATTGGCGATCTCCAATTTATTGTCGGGGAAATGAGGTTTTTCGAGTGTAGGAATGCAATCAAACTTTTCCCTTGTAGCTTCATGCTGCGAAATTAACCGCTCATCTGCCTGAACTTCAGGAACAAATCGCCACTCACGCTCAAGATAAGTTGTTATTTCCTTACCATCATATTCCGTCTTCCAATTTTTGAAAAACTGCAAAGCGGGAACCGTAATCTGGTTAATCTCCACAAGAAAAGCAATTTCCTTGTCAAAATGCGCCGGTTTGCCATTGGGGTTTTCAACTTTTGCAAATACGTCCTTCATAACCGCTTCGACAATTCGGGGTGTGTGGGTTGTATTAATTTTTCTGTGCAAGTCAGCAAACGGAGTATTTTCGTGAACATATACCACAGGGGAAATGCCGTTTTTCACCGCCCATTCGAGGCTAAGCCCAATTCCGTACTCACCATAACGTATATAGTCGTCTACATCCATTAAAGGAATATTACAAAAGCTGACCATAGGGATGTAATACTCCACATCATTGATACTCTCTTTGCAATAAGAAGGTTTAAATCCACTGGCCAAAATATCCAAGAGGAAGTCAATTTTTTTAGTGTAATGAAACACATGATTAACCTTCTTCTGTTTGAACTCATTCTTTATCTCTTTTGAAATTTCGTCTGCCATCGAATCTATTTTAAACTAGGTAGTTTGTGTTTTACAATTCTGTGTTCAGAATTGGTGGAATCGTTTCGATTAAATAAATTATGGTTTAATCCAAGGAACCATCTCTTCTTGTGCATTTCGGTAAATGAGGGGGCCACATTCCTAAATTCACAACTTGCCAATGTCTATAATTAACGACGCTGAGCAATATATCCATGGTAAAATTCCACATAAAAGTTCAGCGTTTGTAAACTAACGTGCCTAGTAGCGGCCAATGCCTTTTCAAACTCCTGATTTCCATCTGAATATCTAATAATCGTAAGTAATTGCGAGATACTCAAGAACCAGCAATTAAAAAAGGGAAAATGGCTGAACGAGGGATCAATTCGGTCTAACTCCTCATATTGGTCTGTGAGTACCATCAACTTACCCGATAGCTTCTCAAAATCTTTGTTCAATCCTTCATCAGATTTATCTAAAAGGCCAATTTCGGCCATCGACATATTTGAAAGTAAATTCGTGGTAAAGGTACGATCCTGAAAACAGCCGTAATCCCATTGTGTCAATGCTATCCGGTCCACATTTCTGTTATTCAGCGAAACTGTTATTGTACTTCCGTCCGATGCTCCAACTAACGATATTTCGTTTTTGGCACGCAAAATAATTTCTGTCCGCCCTGCCTGAATTTGGGCATCAAGCAAACTAGAGGCAAGATCTTTTATCAGCTGTATATCTGAACCTCCTTTAGCTTTCTTTGTTAAAATCTTCTTTTTTATTTCGATGATCGCGATGTTGTTTTCGCTCTCTATTATAAGGTCTGCCTCGCCAGGAGGTGCAATACTTGGATGATATTGGCCATGTACATGTTTAATTCCCTTTTGGTTCAGCTTCTTGTAGATAAACAATTCCAAAGCAACTCCAACATTTCCATCGCATTTGTTGTCAAAGGCCCTTACTTGCGATATCAACACTTCATAGAAGCCAGATGCACACCATGATTTGTCACATAGAAGAAACTTCGTTGGAGTCAACGCAACTAAGGGCTTCAAATCAAAATTTAACTGCTTGAAATCATTTAACTGTCTATAGTTTGGGTTGATTTCGCCTGCCGAGTGCGAAAGGCAACCCAATATTTTTCCTAATGTTTCGGGATTTATAGTAGGTAAAACCCTCTTCAATTTGCTCAAATAGATGGCGGTAGGTCCATTTGTCAACGCAATTTGCTCTATTATCGTTGCTACCTTTATAAGATCACAGATTGTAAAACCTGCGTTTGACTCAAAGTCTAATGGGTCAACCCAGGTAAACAGATTTTCCATCATTTCGATGATTTCGACAAAATCTGTGTTGGGAAAGCCAATTGCGGCGTCAAATAGTGCGAGCCGCGTAAGAAATTTTGGCAATGTTTCTACACTCTGAAAAGGCACTTCCCATACGCTATACCTCCTAATATCCCAGACTGCGGCTAATGAAATTGCCAAATTACATGCACTGTCCATCCGCACATCGATATCTTTAACCTTTAACTGTTTTCCAGGCTTGCCTAGATGCTTTACGCAGAGGTTCAATAGGTATCCATAAGGAATAATTTTATGAGGTGTCGCTCCATAGGTTGTAATCTGATTAAAAATAACGTATCGAGAATACGTGGGCATATATGAGCCTTCAGCGACAAGTCTTCCAAAAATCCTTGACAGAAACAGTTCAGCACCAATTGACACAATCTCTTCCTCAATTTTATCAACAATTTCAGGTATTCCCTCGGCGATTTCAATGTGGTTTTCTTGAAGTTTAACAACACAACCCAATGACGACAAATGCTTTGCTGCGTGCGCAATATCATAGGCCTTAGTAAACGAGCTTCGAAGCTTGTTAGTTTTAAAACTAGTCCCAGTAGGAGAAAAGGAGGACATGTTTCTTGCATACGTTAGGGCCTGTTCCCATTTTGCGTGGTCAGAGAACGAATTAATTTTGTTTTCCTTGCCAATAAGCAGCGCCGAAAGCATAAGATACTCAGAATTGTCGACTTCATTTAGAATTGCCTCATAAACCAATGCTTCTTGAATGTCCTTAAACTCTTGCCGTGAAATATAAGCTTCGCCATCAACTACTGAGATAAGGCCTGCTATAAGCTGATTCAACTTGTCAATTACCCATTGCCTGGCATAATCACCAGAAAGATCAATACCCAGAAAGTCGCACAATTCCCTGTATTCACCTGGACCGTGAACTCTTACACCACTAGACTTATTTACGAGTTGTTTAAATTGATTTACCAACATTTTCTAATAATTGGGTTCGAAGATCTCAGCCTTTACAGACCACCGCAAATAGCAACGTTTTATTTGCAATGGTAATTGAAGTAGATTATATAATGCATTTTGGCGAACTCTACTCAACGTCCAATTCCCAGAAACTACCGGCATCTTTTTCAAATCTTTTAATCAGTCATCTTTCAGTGGACTTGCCTGCGGCAGATCATTCCTATCAAAGAAAAAACGTTGAGAGAGCAACCTACGTATGGCCTTGAAGTTCGGATAATGCATTCCATTTTCAAGTCCAAATGACTCCAATGTATCCACCGGCATTTTTGTTAGCCAAAAATCAAGATCAGGAGATTCAATGACGTCAACAGGAATATCAATATAAGAATCTGCTTCGTCTAAATCATTAAGCCGAAAAAACTCCTTTTCGAATTTCTCCCTTGCCTTTTCGTCATCAGCGCCCCGCGTCCCTGAGATTATCCGTGCTTTATTATTTAGAATATAATTTGAAAGGGCCATTAATATCTGCCAATCCAGCCAGCCGGCCTGACGCCAACCTTGTATTTTCTTGTGAAAGCGTTCGTCTCCTCTCCATTTAGCTAAAGTGAGATGCAGATGCTTTGTTAAGTTTTCATAACGCTCACCGATCTTCTTTAAACAGTCAGCAGCGTCATATTTGCTACTTGGCCCATCAGACGAAGGGAGTACATTGGGTATCTGATTAGAGAAATCATTCGCACTGAAAGCTGGAAAGGCGTTTCTTCTACCGTCCGCGAAATCAGCTTCACTTTGGAGATTAAAATACACTTTTTGATAGGTATTTATCACTAATCCCTTCTCGCCAAGTTTTTGTTTGGTGTAAATTTCAGAAAACATAACTTTAAATTCACTAGACTTTAGCAAACTTAAGTTCTCCAAAAGTTGTTTAACATTCACCGCCAGAAATCCATAATGATATTGAATATCGGATTGTTCTGTTCCATTGAACACAGGGATATTGAGCCTAAAAGCGGTCTGTTCATGATCTGCTTCCTGTTCAATAAACTTAGAGTAGTCCTCACCAACGACAATATCGACACGGACACTAAGTTTCAGAAAATGAAAGTCCGCATTAATTAAGCCCATTTCAGTAAGTGTAATCTGCAACAATGCCCCAAACTCTTCAGCTATAGCATTTGCAGCTGCAGTGTTCTCAAAATGAAAAGCAAATTCAACTCCGGAAGCTTTAAAGCACAACCTTCTAGAAGCGCCAACATCGTTTAAAAGTGAACCACTGACATTTGTTTTAACGAATTGATCAACGACATCTGATTTCATAAAATGACCTTCAAACCCCTCAACCAGTTCCTTTAGTCGTTCCTCATAAACCCAACCGAGACGTTGCTTGTATATTTCAATATACACAGCCAAATCGGGATGGATGATCGGAATTAACGCCAGAACACCGGCAATTTCAATCGACGTCACCTTAAACTGCTTGTCCTTTTCAAAATCAAGCGTTTCTGGTCGAACCGCAATGCGAAAAGTGATATAACGAAGATAGTCATCTAGAGCACTAAACCATGAACCTTGACGAAAATCGGCATTGAAAACCATCGTGAAACCGTCACTGATCCGTTTGAATATTGAAGCATCACCATAATGTGTAGATGCCCATACTGCACAGAGTCCATAATACTTCGCTGCCAGATTCATTCCCAAGCCTGCGTAAATCTGAGAAATATTGAGTAATGCCAACACAAAACCTTCCCTGGTTTCATCAAGATTCCATAAACCTTTGGCCTGATGAAACAACTCAAGTGCTTTGAGGAAGCTCTTGCCGTTCTTTTTACCAAGATAAATGGTTCCACGAACAATGAGTGCATGGGCTGCATCATGCTGTCTGCCAGTTTTACTCGCGGCCTCCTCTATTTCGCCTAAGAAGCTTTCAAGCGTATCAATAGCTTCATCATCGGCATCGTGATGTATAAATAGCGACAGAATTTGGCTTAGTTGATCAAATAGTCTGGAGATACTGAAAGTCTGGGCATTTTCCAAAAGTGGAATAATCCTGCGGTAGACAGCAATTGAGCGATCAATTTTTTCACTTGGTTTTATCTCCGGATCTAGTGAACTTAACATGTGTCCTTTCAATTCTAATGCCAGGCACTCATCATCTGCATTCCGAGCTTTTTCGGATAGCTCTTCAATCATCCCAGTAATCGCAACTCTCCAAAGGTCAAGCTCCTCCAGATTCAAAAAAGCAGGGTCATACAAACGATGTGCTTGAACTAGTTGAAGGAGTGTAATATCTTCTTCAATATCCCGAGGATGGTTATGATGATTAATTTCACCAAAATAGTACCTTATCAGATCCTCCTGTCCCAGCATCGTCCCACCCGGTTTCCCTGTGTTGGGGTCTGGAGACAACAATAAAAATATATATTCATAAATAGCCTTTCTCTTACTAACCGTTAAAGTATCGTCTTTTTCGATGTACAGCTTCAATAATTGGCACCACAAGTCCGCATGGCCACTCTCGTACATTTCCCAACGGCAGAATCTTGCCGCATTAACCAATTCATAAAAGGCCCCAATATTAAAATCAGGCAATTCCACAATCGCGGACCATTTCGCTAGTACTTCTGCATACCATTGCTCCTTCTCATTGCCATCATTTAGCAATAAGATATCCAGCGATGCATTGGTGACATACTTTCGCTCTGGATCCTTTTCGGCAGTCTTCTTCGTTATATCAAATAACAAAAGTGCCACCGAAGTCGCAGGCGCACTGACTAAGACTGGTAATTGAGTCACTAGGTTTTCCACCTCGTCATATAATTGTGGTATGGCCACCGCCTGTTTTACTCCATCAAACTTCCATGTTATAGCCCGCACGAACTTCCGCCATATATCATCTGACAAATTAGTATATATAATTTTGGCTTCCTGAAGTGCAGCTTTACTATCGACATCCATAAACAATTCATATGCGGAGCTAATATAATCGTCAATAATCGGTTTCACCCTGGCGAGCACTCGTTCCATGAGCACATCATCAACACTACCCTGTTTAGCAGCCCATTCATTCAATAAATCCCCATCGTTCCCACGTGTTTCATTAGCAATTCCAGAATTAGTTTCGAAAGAGAAAGACACTTCATCAAGCATATAGTCACCCTTGCAGAACAACATAAAAAAATGAGCCAACGTTTTCTGTATTTCTTCCCTTGTAAACGAAAAATTCGTTGAATACAGTTTAATTTGTCGAAACTTAACATGATGATTGATCAGATCCCGTTGAAAGATGTCGTCTTCAAGATCGCAGTAGATGCGTTCATCGATTTTATTAATTCTATTTTCCAACCAGGTTCGAAGCGTCACCAATTTCTGATACAAAAAGCCCTGCTCAGTTGCCGTTGCACCTGTATCTTTAGAAAACAGAAAAAGTTTATAAATACTCATAACACGGGAAGATTATAGCAAATTAAGGGGAAACAAAACTAACAAAATAACGCCAATCTGAAGATTAGAAAGACTGGCTCATGGTCTCCTAGCCACAGTATCCATGTGTAGTTGCACAAAATCCGTTACCTCTTTGATCGAACTTTTACAGTCAACTGAGCCAAAATATTTGTATTCCTCCCAATGTTCTGTATCGACCGAACCTTTAAAATGCAAGAAGTACTCTAGTGGGGCTTCGTATAGGATATGTTTTCTCTTATCGTTTCTGCGTTGAAAAAGCAGGTCTGAGAACTTAATAAGATTTTCTCTGTTTTCAACTAAATCCTGCTCCAATTGTTCCAAATATCGAATGTCAAAATACTTCAGTTTGTCCAAAATATGTTGGTAATCTCCCCTCACAACGAATGTAACTTGATGCTTTTCCTCAAGCATATTACGTACAGCATTAAGCGTTCCACTGTGCGCATCTAATGTCTTGATGTTCAAAATGTCGATGGGTGTTGTTGTAATATTAGGTGATGAAATTGCATTAACGGCTTGATTGATATGCTTGAGCTTTAACTCTTGCAACCTCACGAATTCCAGGTCCGCAGCTTCCAGAATGGCCGAAAGGCGATTAGAACCTCGTTGAAGTTCCTCAGGAATACTTGCATTGTCTTTATAACCAAGGTCGTGCTCAATTTCAGCCCATGCATGCTGTAAAATTGATCGAATTTGTATTTCAGCTTTTAGTCCTTTAATCCTGATATTCTCTGCCAGGCCTTCCCTATCGCTGTCTAAGCTTAGCACAATATGGAGTGACAAATAACCAAAATCGTTGACAGACCGTTTTCGATGGTCATGAGAATGCGTTTCATCAATTCGGAAGCTTTTCCGAATGATCTTACTGACATATTCAATGTCACTTTCCATATTAGTAATTATTCTTACCCCACACAAATCTGTCACATCGACCAAATCTTCGTACTTATCCTTACTTATTATTTTCCGTATTAAACTCTCTATATCCTTTGCCCTTGTCGTAATTACATGGATTTTCTTTTTCTCGAGGAGATGGCCAAGTGTCGTTTTGATTCTTTCACCCAATTCCAAATATCTTTCACGGTATTTCGGGTACGTTGTTTTTAATTGTTCTATATCAATCATTTAAAGGATATTTATAAATTAGATGTACATTTTATAGAAATCACTACTTCAATTCAAAGATTTTTCTTAGGGTATCAAAAACCACCATTTGGTCTTCCCTGTACATGCCATCCTTTCCAACAGACCAAGACTCAAAACTCACCATTGCTGCAAAATAGTCAAAATGACGATTGGTTTTTGCGTAAGAATCTTTTGTTCTGCTTACAAAAAGGTGGTATTTTCTTATGAGATTTCGCAAGACATGCCTATCCTTTTGTAACAACCCAATGTTATCCAGAAAAAAATCCATTGGTATCAAAGTAACCTTTTCGACAGAATGAAAACAATTGGCCAATTCCGCTGATATAGTTGGAGCTACGGTGTTAATGTAATCATTTACTGCCTGTTTAGTTAAATGAGGTTCGGTGTAGATAATTACTGGAAACACCCGAAGCTTTTTAGTGGGCTTTTTCAACCCGTAAGCCGTGTCCGCATTCTTGGATAAAAATTCAATGTTCCTATTCAATTGAGGAACTCCCTTACTACCAGTTGCAAACTTATCATCAATAAAGCGACGAAAACCGGAAATATCTTGGGCTGACGTTACCTTATGATCCATGGCATTAGACTTCATTTCGATTACATATACATCTTTCTCATTCACAATTATTGTTGCATCTGGCAAATTTTTGTCATCCGACTCCAATACCCTTATCCCATTTTTTTCCAATGACTTCAGAATTTTCAGACCAAGAAACGATTCATAGTATTTTTTACCCCATTCTCCTTTTAGAGCGTG
Organism: Chitinophaga sp. SYP-B3965; assembly: GCF_009647655.1. Classification (GTDB taxonomy): domain Bacteria; phylum Bacteroidota; class Bacteroidia; order Chitinophagales; family Chitinophagaceae; genus Chitinophaga. The sequence continues at coordinate 771,801 of NZ_WJFD01000003.1, forward strand.
TATATCACCAACTTTAGGCAACACTTTCTGAAACAATTTATTCTTCACGAGGTAAAAATCCCAACTCTTTGTAGTAATTAAATCAAAATCTGAAGTTCCTAACAGATATATTTTATTGTCCATTAGTTTTAAAAAGGGTGCAGTAACCAACTGAGGAACTTCGGCGCGAATACTCCCTGAACTGGCGTCTACAACTAGTTCCAATTTATGCAATAAACTATAACTATTGTCAGTCGGCCCAATTACCACCAGCGGAACAGACCTTTTGACCACACGATCATATTCTACAACCAGGTTAACAAACAGGAGAATAATATCTTGCATAGAGGGAAAGCCAGTGTATTCAACTACGCCTTTCTCAAATTCTTCATATGCATCCCCAAACTCACTTTTTAAGAACTGAAGATATAACAGCTGTTTTATTCCGCCAATCCGTCTGTAAGTCCCCTCATTCTCTGCATTAAGATTCTGCATGAACCCTATCTTCCAAATATCAGCATGTGCAAGATTTTGTTTCACCTTTCCAATGCCAGTATTTTGAAATTGATGTTCATTGTAGATGAGGATAGTCACTAACACGTCCTGATAGAAAGCATTTCCCAAGTCAGTGTCGATATTCTTGTTAGCGGGGATAGCCAACAGATCACAAATGATCTTTAAAATAACCGTTTTGTTGGTTAAGATAGATCTATCAACCGGACCATACTTGGAAGGTTTATCGTTTGGAAGGAAATTTAAGAGTTTAGTGATAAGTTCATGAGCCTCAGTAGTTGACGAGTGCTGTGTAGCAAGTTTCAAACTTATCAATAATCTCAACACATAATCCCTATTCCACTTTTCCAACAATGCCACTCCTATTACTGGCAATGGGTCATTATAAAACTGTGTAAAAATTGGGGCCGGGGAAAAACTATGGAGCATCATTATTCATTTTCGGGTTATTTTTTACCAATTCAAAGGTACTTATCAGAACCTGTGAATAACGGTCACTATCACATCGTACGATCACACAATTTAGGTACATTTATCCGTAAAATAAAAGCTACCATCTAAAAGCTTAGTGGCTCTTAAATTGTCCAAATTGTCTTTAAATAGTTCCTTGAAATCCCAAACAAACTTACATCAACCGCAATTTCGTCCGTTGTCCTTTTTTTGCCAACTCTCGCCCAGTACGGCAGGTCATTTTCAAAGAAATACAGCTTCTTACCTACCGGATTCTCCGTCCTGGTTATTTTGCCATATGCTTTAGATTCCACTAAATTACCTGCCTTTGCTACTTCTGCCAGTGTAGACATCGATCTTAATTTTTGTCTATTACCTCCCACTCCATAAAACACTTACTCTATTCCTTGCCAAACTCGGTAAATACATCCGCGTTTAACTTTACATTACTGAGCAACGGGGCTTAAAATAAGAGTGATTCAACGTTGCAAATTGGCTAGTATTCGCCGATGTCTCTGAATAACATACCACTCTTGGACAATTTATAAGACTTTTTCTCAAAAATCTCTTTCATGATCATCCAAACCTGATCAACAACTTGAAATGACCTTTTCGAACTCGCATCTATTTCGCACAGAAATCCAGTGAAGCTGATTTTCTCAATATCGGGTTGATCATCATTATCCATCCGTATAAGTTTTCCCTTAACGGGCGGGTAATTTATGGTGATTGTCTTTAAAAGCTGATTCTGCCTGCTGACTTCCTTGCAATAGGCGGTAAGATATGTCCCAAAAGGAATTCTTATGCCGTCCGGCGTAAGGATAATGGCATCATTTGAGAAGTGCATCTCCCTAATCTCATCCTCGTCGGTAATTTGGGTGCTTCCCAAATCAATGCTAATGATATTGGCACGTGTAATGGTAACCTGGATATTTAGATCCAGTATAAAAGCATTAATATTATGCTCATCTTGAGCCTCATCCTTCTCAACTTCCCGCAACTCAACCAATCTTATTCCTTGATGTTCTGCGTAGGTTAAGGTATCTGGTGTATACCCCTTCTTACAAACTATTATGCCGCTCTCAATGCCAGCATCCGACATAATGCTATGGAGCTTCATCACAATCTCTTTCGTAACCTTCTTGTTAAGAAATTTGCATTCGATAGCCGTTCGATGTGAAAGTCCCCCATCCAGCTGTTCGGTAAGTACATCCACCTGATGCTTAACCCCAGATTTACCTTCAAGTTTGCAGTCTTTTCCATAGCCTATGACCTTGATGCCATATGTAGCACCCAGCATTTCATAGATGTATTTCGTGACGGCTTCATATTCCTGCCAGTTTAGACCTGTGCTGCTTCCACTTTTCATAATTATACAGGTTGACGTTTCTACAATAGTCAGAATTTCCAATATTGATTTAAGTCATGCAAATTTAATTGGTGCTTTGCCAGAATAATCTCTGCTAAATAAAGTATCTCCTTATTATGCTGCTTCATATCCAAACTTACAGGAGCTTCGTATACAAATAGTTTCAGATAATATTTCCGTGTAAACTTTTTCGCTGTCGAATCCCATACAGGTGGATAAACGTCTAAATAAAGGCTCTTACGACCATTGCTAATTTTCTTCGTCCTCAACTTCACCTTTCTCATTCTCTCTCCTTTTTTTAAAGTAATCATCAATATCATCAATACGCAGATAAACGGCTTTACCATCCTTAACTCTCCTAATCATTGACCGTTGCAGCAAACAGTAAATGTTATCCCTTTTCATCCCATATTTCTCAGTCACCTCTGCTATACTGTAATATTCCTTTACTGAGGATGGTATAACATCTGAACCTGTCAATGAAGCCTTTTGAAGAAAAATAGCATCAATTGCTGTCTTCAAAAGGTACTTCTTACTTCCTTCTCTAAATTCGGGAATTTTATTATTTTTTACAAGAGTATAAATTACCTCTCTCCTCAAGCCATACAAGTTGCATATTTCCTCAATAGAATAACAGTTCTTCTTTGTCAAGCGAAGCTCCTTTTCCAACTTCCGTGGAACTATATTAACACTGGCCGGAGCTTGCTGCTTCAATTTCTCTAACTCTGATATTCGAATACGCATAAGCCTTACTCCATAATTCTCAGCCACTATCCTACCTGATTGAATCATTTCATAGACGGTCTGGCGAGAAATGCCTATATATATTGCAACCTCTCTAACACTTAATAACTCCTTGTGCTCCAAACCCTGAGATTTTTGCTGCTGCTTCTTCGCAACGGTTTGCTCATTACTTACCAGTATCCTTATCTTTTTGATATTAGCCTTATACCACTGTCTATTACAAACAATCCCGCAGAATCTGGTCACGGTAGTTCTTGCTTCAAATTCGCTTCCGCAATTTTCACAAATTCTCGTTATGGTGAAGTTAGAACTCATGATAAAATCTATTGTAATTAAATATAAATAAGTACAAATAAGTACGGTTAAGTCAGGTTATCTCGCCTATATCTATCACATTAAGTTGTCCTCCCGTTTTGGGGGACAAATGAGGGACAAAAAGCAACAAAACAACCACAAACAAAACAAAATATCGGCAAATACCAACCCTCACAAAAACTGAAAATCCCCTCATTTTCAATGAAATGAGGGGATTTTCTTATCGATACTTATTGATACTTTGTTTTTTTATTTGCCAATACAAAACTTACTAAATATATAATCCAACCTATCCTCATTTGTAACCTCCCCTGCAATATCAGCCAGGAAAAATAAACACCTCCTGATATCCAGCGCCAGCAAATCCCCCGGCACTCCATCGTCCATACCCCGCTTCACATCCTCTAAGGAAGAAAACACTTCCTGCAAAGCCGTATAATGCCGCACGTTAGTGATAATCGTATTCTCCGTATTAATATCTCCGCCCATCACGGAGGCCACCAATCTATCTTTCAATGCTCCCACCAAAGAATGATCCTTCGCAGAAATAAACAATATCCCGGGAATCGAAGCAAACTTCGCAACAGCATCCGCCAACAGATCCACTTTATTCCCTACCAGCAGATAAGAGATTCCCTCTGCCTCAAACAAAGCCACCTGCGAAAGAACATCTTCAACAGATAACTCTGCCACATCAAATAAATAAACCACGATCCCTGCCTCACGCATCTTCTCCAGGGATTTAGCAACCCCTATACTTTCGATAAGATCAGTACTTTCACGAATCCCCGCAGTATCGATCAACCGGAAAAGTATCCCTCCAATATTCAGGACTTCTTCAATCGTATCACGCGTAGTCCCGGCAATATCACTTACAATAGCCCGGTTCTCATTCAGCAAAGTATTCAGTAAAGTAGACTTTCCTGCATTAGGGCGCCCGATGATAGCAGTATTCACGCCGTTCTTGATCACATTCCCCGCTTTAAAAGAGCGCACTAAAGAACTAACCTCCAAAAGCGAAGAATTCACAAGCTGATAAAGCGCAGTACGATCCGCAAACTCTACATCCTCCTGACTAAAATCCAATTCCAACTCTATAAGAGCAGAAAACCGGATCAGCTGTTCCCGCAAAGCCTGCAGCTCACGGGAAAATCCTCCCCGCATCTGTTGTATAGCCGTCTGATGAGATGCTGCCGTATTACTGGCAATCAGATCCGCCACAGACTCCGCCTGCGTCAGATCCAGCTTCCCATTCAAAAATGCCCGTTGTGTAAACTCACCTGGTTTAGCCATACGAGCCCCCGAAGCTACACAGGCCTCAACAATCTGCGCCTGTATATACGGAGAACCATGGCAGGAAATCTCCACCACCTCCTCCCCTGTATAAGAGCGGGGAGCATGGTACAAACTCACCACTACCTCGTCAATGATCCTCCCTTCAAAGTGCAAAGCCCCGAAATGTAAGGTATGCCCCGGCTGCGCAGCCAGCGATTTAGAAGGAAAAAGCTTATCAGTAATAGCAATCGCAGCAGTCCCGCTCAACCGGATCACAGCAATAGCCCCGATCCCCGGAGCCGTAGCAATCGCAACAATCGTATCCTCGTGACCTCCTAACTTTCCAATCATGCATCGAAATTAAAAAAAAATCCCCACTGGCTGCGAGTTGAGGGTATATTCTATTGACGAAGGCTAATAATTAAAAATCTCCCACCCACTACCAGATGAATAAAATATACCCAGAACAAAAAATAACTCCCCCCTGTAAACTAAGAATCCCTCACCAGTCGCCTGATGAAGGAGATTATACCTCAAAACAAATAAACCCCATCCTTTTAAACTAAAAACCCACTACCAGTTCCCCCCCAAAAACAAAAATCCCCCGTCACTACTGACAGGGGATTATATATACTAGCTTGAGACTAATAATTACTGATCCTGCAAAGTAAACCTGATCGGCAAATTGAACTGCACAGATACCTGGCGTCCGTTTTGCTTACCTGGTTTCCACTTCGGCATTTTCTTCACCACGCGGATGGCTTCTTCTTCAAGACCACCACCTTTAGGTGCACCTACTGTTTTCACATCCTTGATCTGACCTTCTGAGTCAACCACAAAGGATACGAAGATAGTTCCGAAGATACCGTTCTCTGTTGCCAGATGCGGGTAACGGATGTTATTGCTCAGATACTTGTTGAGTGCATCGTCACCACCTGGGAAGGTTGGAGGCTGCTCCACGAATGTGAAGATCTCTTCCTTCGGCGGCGGAGGCGGTGCTTCTACCACACCAGTACCTTTACTGTCATTGATCAATCCTGGGTCGATACCGTTTGGATCACCTTCTACTGTTTTAGTAGATACGGCTTTATCCTTGATCTCGTCCAGTTTAACCAATTCTTCTTCCGCTTTTACTTCTTCATCTTTTTTGATCACCGGCGGCGTGAACTGCACTGATGGCTTCACTGGCGGCGGCGGAGCGGGTGGCGGAGGCGGCGGAGGTGGCGTTTTCGGATCGTCCGGTAACTTCACGTCCTCCAGCTTGATATCTTCAACTACAGGCTTCAGGTTTTTATCGTTATCGTTAGCACTCAGGTTAATATAAACCAGGTAAGAACCAACAATCAATAATGCCAGAGCAGCTGTACCTAAGATGGAATTCCGCACGCGCTTGTCGTACTTCTTGCGAAGCTCATAAGCACCGTAGCTCTTGTTCCTGTCTTCAAACAGGATGTCAAGAAAGTCGGACTTAAGGATTTTAGCTGAATCCATGATACATGTTTATTGATGGATGCAAAAAATTAGTTTTTCCATAAATCTACTGGATCCCGTTAGAGGTTTCAGTAGACTTGATCCATTGCTTGTCCTGGTCGCTGATATCCACCGTTGCGTAACGTTGAATACGGTTGATAGCCATTTCATCCAATAAATCTACAAAGTTTTTGTATGTAGAACCATCATCTGCTTTGATGATGATCACCACATCTTCTGGTTCTCCTTTATAGTTACGTAATCTTGCTACTTCATCGCGTTTCTTGATGATCACATCACGAATGCCACTTGTATTTGAAAACGTAGTTGCTTTAAAGAAATCAGGGTTACTCGAGGCATTGGGGTCTTGCGCCAATCCTGCGTAGTAGTAAACCTGGTCTTTCTTGCCTAAGAGTATCGTCAAAGCAGTACTTTCTTTTACTTTGTTCTGCTCTTCCTCTTTCTCTGTTTCCTTAGGCATGATCAGATCCATGGTCTTGGGCTTAGACATTGTAGTCGTCAACATGAAGAAGGTGATCAGGAGAAACCCCAGATCCACCATCGGAGTCATGTCAACACGAGTCGAAAGTTTCTTCGATTTCGTCCCTTTGTCATGTTTCCCGCCACCCTTACTACTGGTATCCATTTCGGCCATGGTAGCAAATTTTTAGTGTTGAAAATGTTTTTTACTACTGTTCGCTCTGTTTCTGTTGCTCATAAATCGCAGCAGCAGAACCAGCCGGTTTAGCCTCAAGGTTGGTTACCAGGTTCAGTTTCTGGATCTTCTTCTCTTTGAAGGTATCCAGGATCTTCTTGATAACCGGATAAGGCGTGTCATTATCTGCCTTGATACAGTATTTCAGCTTGTTGCTGGAACCTGTAGCGGCAGTTTGTGCTGAACGCGCATAATCGATCCAGATAGCCAGTTGGTTATCGGTAGAATCCATGGGAATACCTGTTTCCACTTTTGAATTCTTCCTTTCGTCGGCGGACATGTTCAATACCTTCTTCAGGTTCTTGAAATCCGTACCAACGCTTGAACCGATTTGAAAATTCCGGATCTCTTTATCATCCAGGCCCAACTTGAAGTTTGTATTCAGGTCTTCGATAAGCTGCCTTCTCTTAGGCTGACCGTCCATACTGAAAAACACCCTGCCATCTTTGTCCACTGTTAAAAGTATAACATCGGAATCCGGTAACAATTGCGTGTTGATAGAAGACGGAGTAACCACAGCCACCGGTTCGTCCGGTTTGAACTTGGTTGCCAGCATGAAGAAAGTCAGCAACAGGAAGGCCACATCACACATCGCAGTCATGTCGATGAGTGTGCTTTTCCTGGGCATTTTTATCTTTGGCATCTTTACTCCTTTTTTTGGTTCACTTAATTAGATTCAATCCTGCACTAATTCCACAATATAATTTACGAATTATTTGTGGTTAGCTGCGAATGATTGTGTCAAAGTAAAGCCAGATTCGTCAATAGCATAAGTGATGCCATCGATATTGGTAGTAAAGTAGTTGTAGAAGATGATCGCCAGAGCGGAAGTACCGATACCTAAAGCCGTGTTAATCAATGCTTCAGAGATACCAAGTGCCAGCTGTGCAGAATCCGGAGCACCAGTGTTGGACATAGAGGCGAACGCCTTGATCATCCCCAATACCGTACCGAACAGACCCAACAGGGTAGCTACAGAAGCGATAGTTGACAGGAATACCAGGTTCTTCTCCATCATTGGCAGTTCCAATGCGGTAGTTTCCTCAATTTCATTCTTAATGGTCAGGATCTTTTGGTCAGTATCCAGTTCTGTGTTGCTGATCATCTCCTTGTACTTTTTCAGACCAGCTTTCAGTACGTTACCAACTGAACCTTTTTGTTTGTCACACTCAGCCAGAGCCGCGTCAACATTCTTGTTAGCCAGGTGATACTGTACTTTGCGCACCAGCTCAGAACCACTGAATTTTCCTTTGGCTTTAGCCAGATACAGGAAACGCTCAATTACGAAAGTAAGGCAGATCAACAAGGTTGAGATCAGGATGGGTACGATAACACCACCTTTGTGAATAGTGCCAAACCATTTGCCGATACCTGCTTCAACTGGGTGATTTTCCGGATTACCGCCTTGGAAGTTCGCGTTATTTCCCAATACGAAACTGTAAAATACGTACCCGATTACAATACAGATAGGTACAGCAAGGATAGCGAACAAGTTAGACGACTTAGTCGCTTGATGAGAAGAAGTTTTGGCAGCAGCTGCAGTCACAGTTGTTTTAGTCTCAGCCATGTTGATTGAATTTTAGTGTTAAAGATTAAACTGTTTGTTTGTTAGTAATTAAGATTTAGATCATTTTTCAAACCATCACAATAATCGGCTAATAATCAGTGATTCACAAAGTTATAAGCCTGACTCAAAAAAACAAGTGCCACTCAAAAATTTAACTATCCGCACAAAGCCCTGTCCACAGAGCCTTTTCCCAAGCTACCACATTTTTTGAGCAAACACTTAAATAAACAAAAAAAATAATGTTGTTTTTACCGTCCTTTCCACCTTCGCCGCTTAAAAACGGAATCGATTGATATTTTTCAAAGTTGGACGCACAATTTAAGAAAAAAATCAAATGTTCCAACAGAAATTTTAAAAGTTCACATTTCCGCTACCAGTCGCATTAACAGTACGCTCTCCTCAGCAATTTACCCCTTTTTCTTTCCGTTCTTACTGCTTTTTTCTCTTTTATGGATTTTGTGCATTTATATAGACGGTTATCCTTTTCTTTGCCCCCATCTATAATCTGTTTAAATCAAAATAAACCAACATCTCAATGCATTTACAACCCAGATTGACTGCTGTCTTAGCAGGTATGATGTGTGCAGCCTGCCTGCTCTCATCGGCCCCTGCAGAGGCTCAGCGTAAGAAAAAAGAGAGCACTCCCGTACCTGCTGCCACTCCTGCCAAAGACACAACTGCCCGCCCACCCATAATGGGACCAGGCGCACCAAAAACCGGACCTAAAAAGTTCGCCGAGGTGATCACGCCCAAAGCCAAGGTCGATTCCGGTATGTTCAATATCTACAAACAGGACGATAAGTACTTCGTGGAGATACCAGACAGGTTGCTCGGAAGAGATATCCTGGTAGTGAACCGCATTTCTAAATCTGCCGCAGACATGCGCGTTGGGATGATGGGATTCGGCGGAGACCAGATCAATGAAAATGTGATCCGTTTCGACAAAGGCCCCAACAATCGCATATTCCTCAAAAATATCTCCTTCTCCGAAAGGTCTAAGGATTCCACCCAGCCGATGTTCAATTCTGTTATGAATTCCAACATCCAACCCATTGCAGCTTCTTTTGATGTGAAAGCATTTTCAAAAGACAACAATGGCTCCGTACTGGATTTCACGGATTTCATCAACAGCGATAACGACATCCTCTATTTCGACGGCAGCCTGAAAGGCATGCTGAAACTGGGTATGCCCCAGGGAGACAGATCTTACATCGTTGATGTAAAATCTTACCCTGAAAACGTAGAGATCAAAGCTGTTAAAACATATACCAAAAGCGGAAATGCCCAACCAGGCATGCCTCCTGCTCCTGGTGGTTTTGCTACCCTGGAATTGAATTCTTCCATGGTAATATTACCCGAAGTTCCCATGCAGCCCCGCTATTTTGATCCCCGTGTTGGTTTCTTCGCTACCAGTCTTACCGACTTTGACGCAGATCCACAAGGTGTGAAAAGACTCTCCATGATCACCCGCTGGCGCCTTGAGCCAAAAGCGGAAGATGTGGAGAAATTCCGAAAAGGCGAACTGGTTGAACCAAAGAAACAGATCGTATTCTATATTGATCCCGCTACTCCTGTTAAATGGCGTAAATACCTCATTCAAGGGGTGAACGACTGGCAGGGTGCTTTCGAGCAGGCTGGTTTCAAAAACGCGATCGTAGCTAAAATGGCCCCCACCCCTCAGGAAGATTCTACCTGGAGCCTGGAAGATGCCCGTTATTCTGCGATCGTTTACAAACCTTCTGAAGTTCCAAACGCCAGTGGCCCTCACGTACATGATCCCCGCTCCGGCGAGATCCTGGAAAGCCATATCAACTGGTACCATAATGTAATGCGCCTTTTGCGTAACTGGTATTTCATCCAGGCCTCTCCAAACGATGAGCGCGCACGCAAAATGCAGTTTGATGATGAACTGATGGGCGAACTGATCCGTTTCGTTTCCTCACACGAAGTAGGCCACACATTAGGTCTGCGCCATAACTTTGGTTCCAGTTCTGCTTACCCGGTTGAAAAACTGCGGGATAAAGAATGGGTGAAAAAGAACGGCCACGCTGCATCTATCATGGACTATGCCCGTTTTAACTACGTGGCACAACCAGGAGACGGTATCTCCGGCGCCGATCTTTATCCTAAGATCAATTTTTACGATAAATGGGCGATTGAGTGGGGTTACAAATTCATCCCTAACACAGATGCTGATTCTGAAAAGAAAACCCTCAACCAGTGGACCATCAATCGTCTGCAGGAAAAGAAGTACTGGTTCGGTACTGAACAAAATCCAGACGATCCACGTTCTCAGAACGAAGATCTTGGCGATGATGCCATGAAAGCCAGTGCTTATGGTATCAAAAACCTGCAGCGCATTGTGCCTAACCTCATGGCCTGGACCCGTCAGGAAACAGAAGGATATGCTACCCTGGATGAACTGTACAAAGAAGTATACGGTCAGTTTAACCGCTACATGGGCCACGTTGCCAAAAACGTAGGTGGTATCTATGAAACACCTAAAACGGTGGAACAAAGCGGTGCCGTTTATGAATTTGTGCCGAAAGCAACCCAGAAACAAGCGGTTGCATTCTTGCAGGCTAATCTCTTCACTACCCCAACATGGCTGGTAAACAAAGAGATCTACAGCCGTATCAAGGGTAGCCCGGTTACTACTATCCAGTCTATCCAGGAAAATACCCTCGCCCGTTTGCTGGGTACCGGTACCCTCCTGAAACTGATCAATGCAGAAGCTGTAGAAAAGAACACCTATACCGTTACGGAATACATGAACGATCTGAAAAAAGGTATTTTCAGTGAGATCTATACCGGTAAGCCGATAGACATCTACAGAAGGAACCTGCAAAAAGCATACATCACCAGCCTTACCAGTCTGCTGAAAGCAACTGAAGTACCAGCTGGCCTGCCTGCTGCCTTTGCTTCTATGTTCCCGAATCCAACTAAAACAGACGTTTCCAGCGTTGCCCGCGGAACCCTCGTACCATTACGTACAGAGATCCGTAACGCAGCTGCCGGTGCATCGGACAATCTGAGCCGTTATCACCTGCAGGACCTGGCTGAACGTATCACTGTAGCTCTGGATCCTAAGTAATACATCAAACACCAAATAAAAAGAAGCCGCCATGGGTTACCTGGCGGCTTCTTTATTTATTAAGGTTAGGAAGATCCTTCTGTTAAAATAACCTCATCCTTCTCTTCACATAGGCTTGACATAGGCTCCACATAGGGTCAGATATGCTCTCTCATAGCTCCATCATTATACCATCCTAAAACCACTTCCCATTCGCCGGATAACTCCTGTGCCCCGGTATATTGTTAATGATAAAAGCGATTAGCAACAGGATAAACACCCCCGAAGCCACAGGACTCAGTACATACAGATACCCCAAGGCCCGGATCTTGGCACTTCCCGCTACAGCCAGCAAAGCAGTAGCCCCTCCCGGCGGATGCACCGTTTTGGTCACCTGCATCACCACAATAGAGCAGGCAACCGCTAAAGCCCCCGCCAGCCACTCATATTCCGGCCAGGGGATCAATATGCAGAGCGTTACCCCGGTAATGGCACTGAAAATATGCCCGCCTATCAGGTTGCGGGGTTGAGCTAAAGGACTTTGCGTATGCCCGTAAATGAGCACCGCCGAAGCCCCAAAAGAGCCCAGTACAAAGAGGTTATCCCTTACCGGCAGGTAATACTGGTTCAAAAAACCGATCAGCCCCACCCCCAGGAATGCACCCAGGAAAGACCATGCTATATCCTTTTTATCTACCAGCGTTTCCCTGTATATCACGTACCGGGCAATTCGATAAGTTCTCTTGATACGATGTTTCATTGGGGGCAAAAGTAGTGCCTATGAATAAAATTTCTTAATATCGTCCATAAATCCACGCCCAAAATTGAAAGAACGTCAGAATACAAATAAAATCACCATATACGACATTGCCCAGGCCCTTAACCTGAGCGCCTCCACTGTTTCGAGAGCCTTACAGAACAATCCGCTTATTAATGAGGAAACCAGGTCTAAAGTGCAGGGTATGGCGGCTGAAATGGGTTATGTACCCAATTGGATAGCCTCCAGCCTCCGGAAAAAGCGTTCCAATATTATAGGTCTCATCGTGCCGAGGACCAGTATGTACTTCCAGAGTACAGCTATCAGCGGTATCCAGCATGAAGCCCATAAGTATGGATTCAGCATTGTGATAGGGCAATCAGATGAAACAGTGGCCATGGAAAAAGAACTGGTGCACACCTTTTTCTCCCTCCGGGTAGATGGTTTGCTGGCCGTATCTTCCATGTTCACCATCAACTTCGACCACTTTTCTCCATTTATCAAGAGCAATATCCCGCTGGTATTTTATGACCGCGTGCCCACAGATTTCCCCGGGTACAGCATTACCGGCGACGACTTTAAAGGAGGATTCCTTGCTACGGAACACCTCATCAAACAGGGCTGCAAACGCATTGCCCATTTCTCTGGTGTATTAACCTGCAACCTTTACCAGCAACGGCTGGCCGGCTACAAATCAGCCCTGGCCAAATATAAGATCCCTTATGACGAATCCCTCATCCATGTACATAACCTTACACTGGATGCAGCAGGAGAAGCAGCCCGGCAGATCTTTGCCAGCGGAAATATTCCGGACGGAATGTTCTCTGCCAATGATACTTCCGCAGTAGCTTTCATCCAGGAAGCACGCAAAGTGGGGATCAAAGTACCGGAACAGGTAAAAGTAGTGGGTTATTCCAACGACCTCTCTTCCCGCATTATCAGTCCTTCTTTAACAACGATTGAGCAATCAGGGTACAAAATGGGAGAGAAAGCCGTGGAAACACTGGTGCAATTAATTAATTACGATGAAAAAATAAAGGTCACTAAAAACTTTGTGTTCGAGGTAGAGCTGATCCCACGGGAGTCCTCTATGCTTTGATTATGCTAAAACCTACAACTTTATGAAAACAAACCACCTACTATCATTGATGGCCATCCCCATGCTGGCTATTACTTCCTGTGGCAGGGACATCTATGTTCCCAACCAGGTGAACGCACCGCTCCTCAAAGAAAAGAACGAATTTAAAGCCAACCTCTCGCTCTCCAACTGGCAGGGAGCTTATGCTGTTTCCGATAACATTGCCATCATGGTGAACGGACAGTATGTATCACGCGCTTTCTGGTACAACAATTCCGACAATGAAGACGATGATCTGTTTGTGGACAAGAACACACGCGGAGGTCTTATTGAAGGAGGTGTTGGTTTCTTCAAAGCAATAGACTCTAAGAAACGCGCCGTATTTGATGTATATGCAGGTTATGGAAATGGTGCTTTCAAAACATTGGAAGGTGCTTATAATTCTGCTCCGGATGGTACTTCAAAAATTGATTACCAGTTGCGCACACAGTTCCACAAATTCTTTGTGCAACCCAGCTTTGGTTTATCGCACAAAGTAGTGGAAGCTGCTTTCACACCACGCTTTTCTATTGTTAAGTTCTATGGTCAAACCATTGGGGTGAAAGCTTTTGAGAATGATACAGAACGCAGGGATAACTTTCTGCGTATAGGAGATAATGCAGTGCCTTTCTTTGAACCAGCCTTTACTGTGCGCGTAGGATACCGCTATGTTAAATTCCATGCACAGCTCATGTTCTCTGTGCCCATGAATGATGAAACGTATAGCGGTTATGATGTGAATGATTACTTTCAGCCGGTATCTTTTCAAACCGGGGTATCGTTGAACTTTGGTGAGTGGGTGAAGAATTCGGGAAGAAAATAATAAACGCATTCAATAAAAAAAGGCGCTTCAAAACGAAGCGCCTTTTTTATTAGGATCAGTGACGGCCTTATTAGGATTGACATGCCGACCTGTTATCCCATTATGCTTTTATCTTAATAGCCGCCGCATGCTTTAATGCACCAGTCTTTGGCATCTTCACTTCAATCATCCCATCCACTTCCTTCCAGCTAAGTTTCCCTTTCGCTCCTAACAATTCCATCGTAACTCCTTTCTTCAAAGTAACACCACCAAAACGCACAACAGCAGGCAGGCTTTCATTTTCATCCAGTAAATAGATAGCGTAAAGCGTTCCATCTTTCTTCTGTGTAAAACATACTTTGCCATCTTTATAAGGAGCAACAGAACGCGTACCATAAATAGCATCACCATTCACATTCATCCACTGGCCAATGCTATCCAGTTTAAGGTAAGCTTCATCATGCCATTTACCATCAGGTCCAGGCCCGATGTTCAGCAGATAGTTACCACCTTTAGCCACAATATCCACAAGGTTATGAATGAGTGTATTCACACGCTTGTAATGATCATTGGGCACATAAGACCAGGAACCACCCATCGTCATGCAGGTTTCCCATGGATAATCCAGTGGCTTTTCAGGAATAGATTGTTCCGGTGTACGATAATTTTCATAAGGCCCATGCACACTGCGATCTACCACGATCAGCCCTGGCTGATGTTTGCGGGCCATCGTAGCAATTGCCGGCATATTGATATCCTGATCCTGCGGAGGTGTTTTACTCCAGGAAAGCGATTCTTTCGTTTGCATACTCAATGGCCGAACCCAGCCACCATCCAGCCAGAGGATATCCACTTTACCATACCCCGTCATCAGTTCTTCGATCTGTTTGTAAGTGAAATCGGAGAACTGTTTCCAAAGCTCCGGATACTTGCTGATCTCGTAACTGGGGTTGCGGTCTTTTGGTGGGAAGTAAGGCCACCAGTAAGAATTCACATGCCAGTCTGGTTTGGAAAAATAAGCGCCGATATGAATGCCTTCTTTGCGGAAAGCATTAAATGTTTCCTTCGTTACATCTGCGCGGGGATCTTTACTGAAAGGAACATTAGGTGCTGTGATCTTGTAATCTGATTGTTTGGTATCAAACATGTTGAAACCATCATGATGTTTAGTAGTGAACACCATATACTTCATACCCGCTCTTTTTGCTGCTGCAGCCCATTTAGCCGGATCAAAACTTACCGGGTTAAAAGTGTTGGGCAATGCCTCATACTTTTGCTTGTACTCGTAGTAAGGAATACCTGCCGGCTTACGCTGCGTCCAGCCTTCATCTTCCGGGCAAAGGCTCCAGGATTCCACGATGCCCCATTGGGAATAAGTACCCCAGTGCATCATCAATCCAAACTTCCAGTCCTGCCACTGATCCAGTTTTTCCAGAACGGCCGGATCTGTTTCTTTTACATAGGGCTCATGCTGAGCCTGGGAAATAAGGCCTGCCATCAGCAGGCATCCTGTTAGAAATGTTTTCTTCATTGTTTCACTGTTTATTCTTTACACGCATTGCCCAGGTGCATAATGCGTAATTGTTCTCTTACTGCAGCCGCCGTTAATTTTGTTCTTACCTGGATCGTCTTTTCGCCAATGGGTAATAGATCGAAATAATTATCTGAGAAATGTGCCTCGTCATCTTTTTCCAGCATCAGGCAAACATTCCTTGCCAGTTTGCCGGTTGAACGCAGCCGAATGGTGATCACCCCGTTTTGATCTGATACATCTGTTGTGATCACCGCCTTCGGTAAGGGCATTAATTTCGCCGGAACAAAGTAAAACACATTCTCTGTAAGGAACTTGTTGTTCCTTACCAGTTTAGAATACAATATTACCTTAGCGCTGTCTATATCCCCTGTTGTAAAGCTATGTTGTACTGTACTGGAATTGGCTTTAACTTTAATGGGGGCAATATCCTCCCAGATCACTTTCCCTTCCACATCCATCAGTTGTATTTTCAGCTCAAGATCTTCATCTTCCAATCCATCATTCACCACATACGTTTTGATCTTCCCATCTTCTTTCACGGTGCTGATCAGTACCGGCTCATAAGCCTTCTTCACAAAGTAATGCATGGCTTTCCAGCGCCCGTAATAATCAATACCACTCCACGAAGCCCCCGGCCAGCAATCATTCAACTGCCAGTACAAAGACCCCATACAGAAAGGCATAGCCCTGCGATGCGCTTCCATACCGATCTTCATCCCTTCCGCCTGTAATACCTGGCTGAGGTAAAGAAAAGAGGGGAAATCCTTCGGCTCTTTATAATAGTGATCCATATAAGTTTTGATCGCTGCATTTCCCCGTGTGAAGCTCTTCTGGTGAGATAACATCACGAAGGAATTAATATCCCACTGCCCTGGCTCTGCATATTTACGCACGGTATGAATATCAGGGAAGGATTGAAAACCGTATTCACTCATGAACCGCGGCACATGTGTATTAAATGCTTCAAACCATTCCATACCGTGCCATACGCCCCAGTAGTGATTATCACCATGCCGGAAATCCTCCGCTTTTCCCCAGTTACTGATAGGTGAAGAAGGAAAATAAAAACGCCCTGGGTCCAGCGTTTTCACTTCATCCCGTAACAACTTCGAGAACAGCGTATCATACCCTTTCAGCATTTGCTGCCACTGCGTTTCAGAATAAGCATAACCATCTTTCCAGCCCCAGTTCTTAATGGCCACCGCTATTTCATTATTACCACACCAGAGTGCTAAAGAAGGATGATTCCGCAAACGTGTGATGTTATAATTCGTTTCTTCTTTTACCTGTTGCAAAAAGTTTTTATCAGAAGGATAGAAGGTACAGGCAAACATAAAATCCTGCCACACCAATATGCCCTGTTCATCTGCGAGATCGTAGAACTGATCATTTTCATAAATGCCGCCGCCCCATACACGCACCATATTAAAGTTGGCTTCCTTCATATCGTTAAAGAGCTGCGCATAGCGCGAAGGTGTTACTCTTGGCAGGAAATTATCGGAAGGAATGTAATTAGCGCCTTTCATGAAAACGGGATGGCCATTGACTTTCACGAAGAAACTGGTGCCCATGTTATCTGCTTCGTTCACAACTTCTATCGTACGGAGACCGATGCGTTGATGTTTCGTTTGCAAAGTATCTTTTCCACTCATCACGGCTACTTCCAGAGCATATAGTTTCTGTGCCCCCAATCCATTAGGCCACCAGCGTTCCGGTTTTGTTATTACAAAAGGAACGTTGATCTGTTGTTTGCCTGCAGACAAAGTCTTAACCACCTGCTTCGTTTCAAAATCCGGACCTTTTACCAACACGGTATAAACCCCCGCCTGCTGCACATCCAGTGATAACGAAGCTTCCAGCAAAGCCTTTTCATCCGTAAGCTGCTGTTGCTTTATCCAGCTATCCCGCAGGTTCACTTTGTTCCAGGTTTTGAGATACACCGGCCGCCAGATACCACTGGTCACCAGCCGCGGCCCCCAGTCCCATCCATAATGGTAAGGTGCTTTGCGGGCATGCACACTCAGCGGAATATCACTGGCATCGTTGCCTGCAGGGTATACTAATCTGTCTTGCAAAAATTTAGGCATGTCCTGCGCAATAGGACTATGAAATAGTATACGGAGTTGATTGTTACCCGGCTTCAGTTTCACGGGCAGCTCCTTTCCTACAAACATGTTTGAAGCTTTCCCGATCAGCACGTTATTGAGGTAGATATCAGCATAGGTATCCAGCCCTGTAAACTCAAGCACTGCCGCAGCAGCCGGAGCAGAGAAATTACAACGGTATTCCCAATCCTTTTTGTCTACCCATTGCACACCTTTTTCATTTGCGCCCTGGAAAGGATCAGGAATGAGTTGATGGGAAAGGAGGTCCGTATGCACCGTACCCGGTACTTTAGCCGTTCTCCAGACATTTTCATCCACACGGCGGAACTCCCAGCCGGAATTCAGTTCAATCTTAGTTTGTGCAAATGCCGGTATGTGCAGGATCACCAGCAACAGCCCCCATAGTATTTTCCTCATATCTGTAAACGTGTAGGGTAAATTTAACGATCTTTGCAGTAATGAAAAGCATCTGGCGCCAGATATTGGAATATCTATACATCCGCAAACGGGATAAGTCCCAGCCGGTGAACACCAACACCAAACTCATGCATGGCATGAACAGGATCTCGATCATTATGTTCCTGATCGCTATTATTATTCTAATTATTAAGTTGATCAGGCGTTAGAGGGAGGCTATTCTTCAGCGCTGAGGATCATCATTATCGCAGGAAATTCACAATCGCCTCCGCTGCCTTGCGGGAAGCAGTACCATCACCCAGGAGGGTCCACAGCACGGAATAATCCGCTTTCATCTGCTGCTGGCGGGCTTCGTCTTTCAATAAAAGGGTTAGTTCCTTGAGGAGATTTTCTTCCGTGAAATCATGCTGGATCAGCTCTTTCACAACCGGCTTATCCATGATCAGGTTCACGAGGGAGATATATTTTACTTTAATGAGGTATTTGGCGAAGAAATAAGATACCGGGCTTCCTTTGTAACATACCACTTCCGGCACTCCGAATAAAGCAGTCTCCAATGTAGCCGTACCCGAAGTAACCAGCGCAGCAGAAGATTGCAGTAAAAGCGGATAGGTTTGCCCCTTTACAACAGATACATTCGGATAAGCACTGGTGAATTCCTGGATGAAGCTATCTTCCAGGCTGGGGGCCTGGGCCATCACAAACTGGTATTCCGGAAAATAACGGGCCATGGACAACATCACGGGTAACTTCTCTTTCACTTCCTGTTTACGGCTGCCCGGTAATAAAGCAATAATGGGTTTATCAGAGAAACGATGTACCGGCGGCGCTTGCTGAGCAGTTTTCACCACTTCTATCAATGGATGCCCCACATATTCCACTTCAAAATCCCACTTGCGGTAGAAGTCTTTTTCGAAGGGCAGGATCACCAGCATTTTGTCCACACACTCCCTGATCTTTTTTACACGGCCTTCTTTCCAGGCCCAAACCTGCGGACTGATATAATATATTACTTTAAGACCCTGCTGTTTTGCCCATTCCGCAATACGGAGGTTAAAACCCGGGTAATCTATCAATACCAGTACATCCGGCTGATAAGCCAGGATATCCTTTTTACAGATGTCCAGGTTCTTAAAAATAGTGCGCAGGTTCATGACCACTTCAATGAAGCCCATGAAAGCCAGATCGCGATAATGTTTTACTACAACAGCGCCGGCCTGTTCCATCATATCACCTCCCCAGCAACGGATATCCGCAGCCGTGTCCAGCTGTTTTATCTGTTTGATGAGGTTACTTCCATGCAGATCTCCCGAGGCTTCGCCAGCTATGATGTAGTACTTCACTAAATTATTTTAAGCAGCAAGATAACGATTGCGTATAACAATGTGACCAGGAAAATCCCCCTGGCGGTGAGGTCACGGCGTACGCGGGTGTAGAGGTAAAAGACAATACCGTTTGCCAGCAGGCAGATGCTGATCACTTTGGGGATGAGCTGTTTGTTGCCTTTCAACAGATCGAAGAAATCGCCCAGGCTGAGGTCCTTGGGCAGGAATACCCCCAGATAGTATATAAAAAAGGCCACCGCGGGGGTCAGTAAGCCCAGCAGAATGCCCAGCGATAATTTGTCTTGTTTTAACATGTTCATAGGATTATTACATCAGAAGCTCCATTCGTCTTCCAGTTTTTTCTTGAGGCGGTAATCAGTCAGATCAAATTGCACCGGAACGATAGACGTGTAACCATTTTCCAATGCCCACACATCCGTATCTTCTCCTGTATCCTGGTTTTTGAATTCACCCGTGAGCCAGTAGTATTTTTTACCGGTAGGATCACGGCGTTCATCAAATTCCTCCACCCATTTGGCATTGGCCTGGCGGCTCATGCGGATACCTTTGTAGATATGCGCTTCCACATCCGGGACATTTACATTGAAAAGCGTGTGTGGCGGCAGATCTGTTTCTAACATTTTCTTTGTCACGGCATGCGCTACTTTTCCGCAGGTGCTCATATCTGCGTCATAAGAATAATTCAGGAAGGAGAACCCTACAGAGGGAATTCCTTCTATCGCTGCTTCCATGGCGGCAGACATGGTGCCGGAATAAATAATGTTGATAGAATGATTGGCGCCGTGGTTGATCCCGCTCACACAAATATCCGGTGTACGCGTTAAGATCTTATCCCTGGCCAGTTTCACACAGTCCACCGGAGTACCGGAACAGGTCCATGCTTCAATTCCATCAAAGATCTTCACTTCGCTCAGGCGTAAAGGAAAACCCAGTGTAATAGCATGCCCTTTCCCCGATTGCGGGCTATCCGGCGCTACCACTACCACTTTGCCCAACATCTGCACAGCTTCGATCAGTGTACGTATGCCCGGCGACGTTATGCCGTCGTCATTTGTAACCAGTATGAGCTTTTCTTCCTTCACCTTTTTACTTTTATCAGCAAATTTACAATTCCTCTTTTACAGATCCGATTTCTTAATTTTTCTCCAGGAGAGGAAATTAAACAACGCTATATAGGCAAGAGCAATGAGTACGTAAGTACTATTCGATGGCGGAGGATTACCCTGATCCACCAGCTTGCGTGCAAAATTGGACAATCCGGGTATCAGCCTGTCTGTACTTTCCAGTGGAAGGAATGCACCCAGATGGCGTACTACTTTATAATCCAGCAGCCCGGCAACAACAAATTCGCCTATATATGCATACATCACATAAAGGGCAATAGCAATACCAGCCCTTTTCATATATACACCCAGGAAGAAAGCCAGCGAGAGATAAGCTAAACTTTGTACGAAGGCGTAGAAAATATAAACGATATTTTCTGTAGCTTCTCCTGTTCCGTTCTTTAACCCAAAGATAAATGCCGTCACGACTATCAGCAAAGTAATGAACAGTGTAGTGGTGATCAGTACCCCAAACTTTGCAGTAATATATTGATCCCGGCTCCAGCCATCAATGATGTTCTGGCGAACCGTGCGGAAGTTATTTTCATTGGTCAGGAAGATGATCAGCATAACGCCCATAATAGGTGTAACTATACTGGTCGCCCACGCAACGGTATCCCATACTCTTGGAAAAGCAAAAGGAGAACCCAGTAATAAGCTCACCTGCTTCGTTTGACTAACGAAACTTTCAATAGCCATATTTAACAGGGGCACTGCAACAAAAAATAAGATGATGAGTATCCAGAAAGTGCGGTAGGCCTTCACCTTCATCCACTCTATATTCAGTAATTGTATCATGATGATGATTAGTTATTGGTTAATTCCATGAAGCGGGCTTCCAGGCTCTTCCGTTTGGTGGTAAGATAATTCAGCGTAACGCCCTGTTCAAAGCAATGTTTATTGATCTGCTCAGCCGTTTTGCTCTCTGTAAACATCACCTGGAAACTGCCGTTGTGCCGGCGGACGGATTTAACACCAGGCAGTGCGTTCAACACACTTTCCAGTTTGGGAAGGTCTGCCGCAGAAATCTCCACCATGTCTTCATCAGCCAATACTTCATCTACATGGCCTGTAGTGATCAGCTCTCCTCTCTTTAAGATCGCTACGTGGTTACATACTTTCTCTACTTCATCCAGCATATGGCTGGCCATGATCACCGTAGTACCCGATTCTCCCAACTGACGGATCAGGTCCCTGATCTCTGCAATACCGGAAGGGTCCAGTCCATTGGTAGGTTCATCCAGTAACAGCACCTCGGGTTTTCCCAGTATGGCATTGGCTATCGCGAGCCTTTGCTTCATACCCAGAGAGAAAGTACTAAACTTGGAATCCTTCCTTTCCCATAAATTAGCCAGCTTCAGCACACGTTCAATATCATCTGCACCGCGACCTTTAATAGCCGCCGTGATCTGCAGATTCCTTACCGCCGAATAATAATGATAGAAGTTAGGGGTCTCCAGCAAAGTGCCGATCCGCTTGCGGTGATCGTTATCTGAGGGCTGACCAAACCAGCTGTAGGTGCCGGAATTGGCTTTCAGAACATCCATAACGATGCCCAATAAGGTGGTCTTGCCACTGCCATTAGGCCCCAGGATGCCAAAAACACTGCCCGCAGGCACATCAAAAGAAACACCTTTTAATGCCTGGATAGCGCCATAGTTCTTGTAGATCTGGTGCAGGGATAGAATGTGCGTATTTTCCAAATTGACTTATATTATGATTAATGCAATATATAACTAATTCCTGAGTGGTTTGCCTGTTTTAAGCATGCTTTGTAATCTTTCCAGGGTTTTGCGCTCTCCGCAAAGGCTTAGGAAAGCCTCCCTTTCAAGGTCCAGCAAGTATTGTTCACTCACAAGTGAAGCTTCTGTTAAATCTCCGCCACACATTACATAAGCCAGTTTCTGGGCAATCTTCACATCGTATTCTGAGATGTAATTGCCCGTTTTCATACCATTGATACCAGCCAGCATAGCGCCCAGGGCAGAACGGCCCAGCACCTTGATGTCTGTTCTTTCAATGGGACGGGTATATCCGGCATCTGCCAGTTCGATGGCTTTTTCTTTAGCATCTGCAATTACGCGGCTGAGGTTCAGGCTCACACTGTCTATCCCTTCCCGCAATATTCCCAGCTCAATAGCCTCCTGCGCAGAAGTTGCTACCCTGGCCTGGCCTATCAGCAGGAACTTATCCTGGAGGATGGGATTTTCTACCTGTCCTTCCCTGTATTCGTCTGAAGCACGTAAAGTCATTTCTTTGGTGCCACCGCCGCCGGGGATCAGGCCCACGCCTAATTCCACCAGGCCGATATAAGTTTCCGCAGCTGCCTGTACTTTATCTGCGTGCATGCTCATTTCGCAACCACCCCCTAAAGTAAGGCCGTGAGGCGCTACCACCACAGGAATGGAAGAATAACGGATACGCATAGTGCTTTTCTGGAAAAGGCGGATGGCCATATCCAGTTCATCGTATTCCTGTTCCGCCGCCAGCATGAAGATCATACCCACATTGGCGCCTGCGGAGAAATTCGTACCGTCGTTACCCACTACCAGTCCGCGGAAATCTTTCTCTGCGCGGTCGATGGCTTTATGTAATCCTTCCAGCACTTCTCCCCCGATGGAATTCATTTTCGTTTTCCATTCAATGTTCAGGATGCCATCGCCCAGGTCATACAGATTGCAGGCGCTGTTCTTCCAAACAACATTACCGGCGTAGTTTTCCAGGATGATGAAGTTATCCGTACCGGGAATTTGCTTGTAGCCTTTGGAGGCCAGATCGTAATAATATTTTTTGCCGTTCTCTATCTTATAGAATTGCTTCACTCCGGCTGCCAGCATCTCTCCTACCCAGGGCGCTACCGTAAGTCCTTTATCCGTCACCGCTTTTGCGCCGGCTTCCACACCCAAGAGGTCCCAGGTTTCAAATGCCCCGATCTCCCAGCCGAAACCAGCTTTCATGGCATCGTCCACTTTGTAGATGTCATCAGCTATTTCAGGAACGCGGTTGGAAATATAAGAGAACAGGTGTGCATGGAAAAGCTGGTAGAATTGCCCTGCTTTATCTGATGCACCTGCTAATACTTTGATCCGTTGTTTGAGGTCTTCAATGGGTTTGGCCGCTTCAATACTGGCAAACTTTGTCTTTTGCCGGGGACCGTATTCCATCGTCTGAAGGTTCAGGGTAAGGATCTCCTTCCCGCCTTCACCTTTTGTTTTCTTGTAAAAACCCTGTCCGGTCTTATCGCCCAGCCAGTTGTTCTCCACTACCTTTGCCAGGAATGGCGGGATCTCCATGATCTTGCGCGCTTCGTCATTCGGACAATTATCCGCTACACCTTTGGCTACCTTCACGAGGGTATCTATGCCCACCACATCCGCTGTGCGGAAAGTGGCAGATTTCGGTCTGCCTATCACAGGGCCTGTCAATGTATCCACTTCATCTATCCCCAATCCCATTTCCTCCATGATGTGGAAAATGGCCATGATGGAGAATACACCTACGCGGTTAGCAATGAAAGCGGGAGTGTCCTTACATAGCACTGTGGTCTTACCGAGATACAGATCACCATAATGTAGCAGAAAATCCACAATAGCGGGGTCTGTATGGGGAGTGGGTATAATTTCCAGCAAACGCAGGTAACGCGGAGGGTTGAAGAAGTGTGTACCGCAGAAATGCTTTTTAAAATCTTCGCTCCGGCCTTCTGCCATCAGGTGAATGGGAATACCGGATGTATTGGATGTGATCAGGGTGCCGGGTTTCCGGAATTGTTCCACCTGTTCAAATACTTTCTTCTTGATGTCCAGGTTCTCTACCACTACTTCTATCACCCAATCACAATCCGCGATGCCCTTCATGTTATCCGTAAAGTTGCCCGTATTAATAAGGTGAGCAGCAGATTTAGTAAAAAGCGGGGAAGGGTTGGATTTGATGGCAGCCTGCAATGCCTCATTCACGATCCGGTTCTTCACGGCCGGATGCTCTACTGTTAATCCTTTGGCCTTTTCAACGTCGTTGGGTTCTTTCGGTGCTATGTCCAGCAACAATACTTTTACACCTATACCAGCAAAATGACAGGCAATCCGGGAGCCCATCACACCGGAACCGAGCACAGCTATTTTATTGATCCTTCTTTGCATGTTAACCAGCTTTTGATCATTGAATTTAGCATTTTTTGCGTTGGTACGATGGAAGGAATGAAAAAAGAACACGATATTTAACGATTATGACAAGGAAAAGTAAACCTATGAAAACAGCCGAAAAGCCGGCAGCAGGCAAAGAATTAAATAAAAGAAAAATCTTACAGGGGCTTGCCCCCGCAGTATCCCTACTATGGCTTGCGTGGAGTTTTCGGCTCACCGAACTCACCTTTGTATCTACCAAAGTTATCTTTTTCATGATGGCCGGCAGCGGTTCAATTACCATTCTTGTGATCCTCTTAGTGAGACAGCGAAGAAAAATACGCCTGTGGTCTGCTTCTATGATCCTGTATTTCCTGATCGGCACAGCAATGCTCTATTCCATTTTCGCCCACATCAACTATTATGGCCCGCACACGGATATTAAAACGGTATCGTTACCCATGCTGGAAAGAGGTACAAAAAATATCCGCCATAGTAGTTGCAGAGATACTCCTTATGGAGTAGTGGTCTACAATGATATTAAGCGGGAGATCAGATTTAAATGCGAGGATAAAGAATTATCCGCTAAAGCAAGGATGATAGCATTACAGGTAGAGAAAGGACCCCTGGGATACTATATTTATACCAAAAAAGATCTTATTTATTAATTTCTCTTTTCTATATAAAAAAGGCGCTCCGGCAGGAACCGGAACGCCTTATATTTTCAATATAGAAATAATCAACTCACACCACTTCCCGGTGCCACCGCATCATCAGGGTTCACAAAAACCAAACGCCCGTCTTTATCTTCTGCCATGAGGATCATCCCCTGGCTTTCAATCCCTTTCATCTTCCGAGGAGCCAGGTTAGCCACCAGCGTTACCTGTTTCCCTACAATATCTTCCGGTTTAAAATGCATGGCAATACCGGAAACCACCGTACGTGTTTCCGTACCAAGGTCTACCGTGAGTTTCAGTAACTTATCTGCTTTCGCTACTTTCTCTGCCGCAGTGATGGTACCCACTCTGAGATCCAGTTTCGCGAAATCATCATATTGAATTTCTGCTTTTGCTTCTTTTACCGGGGGAGCGACTACCGGAGCAGCAGCAGCTTGTGCAGCAGCAGACTGCTGTAATCCTGCATGTAATTTTTCTACCTGTGCTTTCACCTGGTCATCTTCCACTTTCTTAAACAGCAATTCAGGCGGACGGAGAGAATAACCCACACTCACCAGTTTCATGCTACCCGCATTCTCCCATTCCAGCATCTTTTCCACCACTTTTAGCATATGGCAGATCTTCTTTGCTGTGAAAGGCAGGAACGGATTGATAAATATGGCCAGATTAGCTGTTAATTGCAGGCAAACGTGCAGGCAATTATCAATAACTTCCTGATTTTGTGCTTGTAATTCAGGCGTTTTAGCCAGGATCCAGGGTTGTTTTTCCTGGAGATAACGATTCCCTTCCCGCGCCACATTCATCACTTCATTCAATGCATCCCGGAAACGGTAGTTCTCGATGGAATCGGAGATCTTCGTTTTCGCTTCCTGCAACATCGTAAAGATGGCATCATCTGCCGCATCTTTTACGCCGGCATGCATAACGGGAACTTTCCCGCCGCAGAGCTTGTGCATCAGCACCATGGTGCGGTTCACGAAGTTGCCGAGGTTAGCTACCAGTTCATTGTTATTACGATCCTGGAAATCCTTCCAGGTAAAGTCGTTGTCTTTTGTTTCCGGTGCGGTGGCGCAAAGCACATACCGCAGGATATCCTGCTGATCAGGGAAATCCTTGATATAATCATGTACCCAAACTGCCCAGTTACGGGAGGTGGATACTTTTTCTCCTTCAATGTTCAGGAATTCATTGGCAGGAACATTGTCCGGCACCACAAATCCGCCGTGCGCCTTGAGCATAGCGGGGAAAATGATACAGTGGAACACAATGTTATCCTTTCCGATAAAATGTACCAGGCGGGTATCTTCCTTACACCAGTAATCAGCCCATTGGTCTGTTAATTCCTTGGTGGCGGAGATGTAACCGATAGGTGCATCAAACCATACATATAATACTTTCCCTTCTGCATCCTTCAATGGCACTTTGATGCCCCAGTTACTGTCACGCGTCATGGCCCTGCTGTGCAGGCCGCTATCCAGCCAGCTTTTACATTGACCGTACACATTATTCTTCCATTCCTTATGTCCTTCAATGATGTATTCTTTCAGCCAGGGTTCATAATTTTGGAGCGGCATGTACCAGTGTTTGGTTTTCTTTTTCACGGGCACAGCGTCACTGAGGGCGGAACGGGGATTGATCAGTTCTTCCGGGCTCAGGGAAGTACCGCAACGTTCACACTGGTCGCCATACGCTTTATCGTTACCGCAATTAGGGCAGGTGCCGATAATGTAGCGGTCTGCCAGGAACACTTGTTTTATTTCATCAAAGTATTGTTCGGACTCCTTTTCTTCAAAAAGGCCGTCCTTATACATTTTTAAGAAGAAATCAGCGGCGGTTTCGTGATGTACCTGGTTGGAAGTACGGGAAAATATATCGAAAGAGATGCCCATGGCATCAAAACTTTCCTTGATGATCTTGTGATATTTATCTACAATGTCCTGTGGGTTTACGTTCTCCTGCATTGCCTTGATGGTAATGGGAACGCCATGTTCATCAGTACCGCAAACGAATTTCACGTCTGTTTTTTTGGACCTTAAATACCGTACGTAAATATCAGCCGGCAGGTAACAACCCGCCAGGTGCCCAATGTGAACGGGGCCATTTGCGTAAGGTAAGGCGGCTGTAACCAGGTATCTGTTAAAATGTTTCATATTGCTTATATCCTTCCGGGAATTATCTTTACTTTGACCGGGTTTGGTATAGAATTCTATACCGAAATCGGTCAGCAAAGGTAAACTAAAGCGCATTAGAATGATCAAAATTCCCCCCTATCTGAAAAAAGGCGACCTGATTGGTATCACCTGCCCCAGCAGCAAAATGGAACTCTACGCCGCCGAGTATGCCGCCAGTATTATTGAATCCTGGGGGTTCAACGTACACCTGGGTATCACGGTGGGCACCAGCTTCCATAATTTCTCCGCACCGGACGAATTGCGACTGGAAGAATTGCAGGACATGATGGACGATAAAGAGATGAAAGCCATCATTTTCGGCCGCGGCGGATACGGTATGATCTGTATCCTGGACCGGCTGAATTTCTCCCAGTTCCGCAAACATCCCAAATGGCTCTGTGGTTATAGTGATATTACTGCGCTCCATGCGCATCTGTACCAACGTCATAACATTGCCAGCATCCATTCCACCATGTGCAGTGGCATCACACTTTCCACCCGGGATAATCCTTATGTAGGAAGCCTGAGGGAAACGCTCATGGGCAAACGTAATCAATATACCTGCAGTCCTCATGCAATGAACCGGGAAGGTAAGGCCAAAGGCCCCCTCGTTGGCGGAAATCTCTCTCTGCTGGCTAATCTATCTGGTTCTGACAGCCAGATAGATACCAAAGGAAAGATCCTGGTGCTGGAAGATATCGGCGAATACCGTTATAACGTAGACCGGATGATGTATAACCTTAAAAGGGCCGGCTGGCTGGATAAACTGGCAGGCCTGGTGGTCGGTTCTTTCACAGATGCCCGTGAAATGGATACCCCTTTCGGCCAAACGGAATATGAGATCATCAATAACATGGTAAAGGAATATGATTATCCCGTATGTTTTAATTTCCCCGTAGGCCATCAGGAACAGAATTACGCCCTCAAACTAGGCGTGGATCATGAATTGAAAGTGGGTGGGAAAGAAGTGAAGTTGAAGGCTGTGGAATAAATGATTGTTAACCTTGTTGTCCCTGCTGCTGCGCAGCAGGGTTTGGGAGGGGGATATTTTTTTAAAAGGTTGCCGCAGTTGGCGTTCGCTGCAAAGCAGCATAACAAATTGCCGAAAGCAATATCTTCTAAAGCAAAATATCACCTGAAGCTGTTGAAGGCAGCAGCTTTCCATAGCAATCACTTAAACCTGCTGCTTCGCAGCATAACAAGCTGCCGAAGACAGTAACCCCCAAAGCAAAAGGACCACCCTAAAACTGCCTTCGGCAGCACCGCTGCCAAAGCAGGCCCCTTCTAAAAAGCCCGCCGCAGGCGCCTCTTATCGCTGCAACACAGAATCCAGCTTAGCATGGAACAGCGGATAGTCATTCAGGTTATTATGCCCTCCATCTTTAATGGTAACAAACTCATCTCCCTTCTTAAAAAACGCCTCCAGCTTTTTCCCGGACTCATACGGCACCGTATTATCATCCGTACCATGAAAAATGGTAATGGGCGCGGCTACTTTAGGCAGGAATTCATTTGTAGGCAGTTTATAATCCAGCATCATCCCCACCGGGTAAATGGGCGCTGAAGAAAAAGCCACATCCTTCAGGCTATAATAAGGCGTTTCCAGTATCAGTCGCTTACAATCCCGCACAGAAGCCAGTTGCGCAGCAATCCCCGTTCCAATAGAACGTCCGTACAACACAATCTGCCAGGGCGCAAAACGAGCACGCGCCACTTTATACATCAGCAAAGCATCTTCATATAAAGCAGCCTCTGTCAGCTCTCCTGTACTCTTCCCGAATTCCCGGTAGTCCAGTATCAGCACATCATAGCCATTGCGGGTAAAATTGGGCATCAGTTTCGCGTACCGGTTAATGTTTTTAGCATTACCATGAAAATACAACACCATCCCTCTCGGCCGGCCAGGCGCTTTGAACAGCACAGCGCTTAATTTCACTTTCTTATTAACGGGGATGAGTAATTCCTGGAAGGGGATATCAAATTTATACTGGTAATTAGCCGGTAATACTTCCGGGTGAAAGATGAGTTTATCCTGGATGAAATACAAGGCAATACCTCCCGCGAGATACAAGGCGATAGCCCATATCGCAAATTTCTTAAAGTATTTCTTCACGTCTAACTTCTTCATATGGCGCTTCTTTATTCCTGCAGGATGTCTCTTATAAATGCATGATATTCAGGGAAAGAGGGTAAGTTATTATGCCGCCCGCCTTCTATCCTGATCAATGTGATCCTGCGCGGGTTCAGTTTTTGCAGGTGTTCACTATGGCGGACCGGGATCAGCCTGTCTTTGGTACCATGCAGGATGTACGTATGGCATTTCACCTTTTTGATCCAGAGGTCTGTTCTCAGGTGATACCTTAAAACCCAGCGCAGTGGCAGGATAGGTAAGAATCTTTTCACTACACGGGCAAAACTGTAATAGGGTGCATCCAGGATCAGGTACCTGGGTGTATTATCACTGGCCAGCCTGGTGGCAAATCCACTTCCAATGCTGCGGCCATATACAAGGATGTGATTTTCCGGATGCATGGCGCACAGGGTATTGTACACAAACTGGGAATCATTCAGCAGATCAGCTTCCGTCCTTTTGCCGGTACTTTTCCCAAAACCCCTGTAGTCTACCATCAACACATCATACCCATAACGGGTAAAATCTTTCGCATATTTCCCCCATCCTTTAATACTGCGGGAGTTACCATGGAAATAAAGGAGGATGCCTTTCGGCTTTTCCACCTTAAAATGTAATCCATTGATACGCACGCCGGGCGCCACTTCAAAGAACAATTCCTCAAAAGGCTGATCATACCTGAACTCAAAATCAGGTTTCAGCTTTTCCGGTTTAAAGATAAACCGCTCCTGGATGAGGTAAGCTAATATCATTAACAGGATGTACCCTGCAATGATGTATATGATAGTCGGGGACATGCTTGATCTTCCACATACTCCAAGGGCTTAGTCTTCCACATCCGGCACAATTTCCAGCCCATACTCCTCTGCTGTAAGCAAACCTCTCTCTTTCACTGCGGCCACACCAGCACGATCTGCATACAGGTCCGTCAACTCAAACTTCTGATGCAGATAATTGAAGGTCTGCATTTTGCCTGCGAGGCCCGGAACACCCGCCAGGTATTTGATGATCTCATTCACGATCAGCAGCGCTGTGGCCCCATGTGTGGAACCTAACACCCCTGCATCAAAATTCCTGAAATCATCCACCAGCAACTCACTGCAACGGTAAGAAGCAGAACGCTCCCCACTGTCCAGCAACATATTAAAACCTCCCCACCAGGCTATCCAGTTATGTACTTCGCCTGTTACAAAAGGTTTATCCAGTTGCAGACAGGCATCATTCACAATGAGATGTGTAGCGCGGTGTTGGGAACAGTCTATGATCAGGTCAAAACCTTCAAACACCTGCTTAGCGTTTTCTGGTTTTATCTGTAAGAGGAAAGGATAATGTTTATTCCAGGGATTGAGCGAGAACAATCTGCTGGCCGCCATTTTAGCTTTGTGTTTGCGGAGGTCCTGCATGTTATACAGAGGCTGGCGGTGCAGGTCTTCTTCCAGAATCACTCCATAGTCCGCGATACCGATCACACCAACGCCAGCGGCGCTGAGATATTGGATCACCGGGCTGCCCAGCCCTCCTGCCCCGATCACCAGGATACGGGCAGTTTTTAATTTCTCCTGCATATTGACTCCCATACCCGGTACGGCAATGGGATGTTTGTATCTTAACAATTCTTTTTCTGACAGCATTGTTTCTTTTACTGGTACAAAGATAGCTAGTTTTTAATCCTGCGGAAACTCCAATGTAAAGCGGGTTCCCTTCCCCAGTATACTTTCCACCCTGATCCTTCCCTTATGAGCATCCACGATCGCTTTCACATAACTCAATCCAAGCCCGAAACCTTTTACGTTATGTACATTTCCTGTATGTGCGCGATAGAATTTCTCGAAGATCCTGTTCACCGTATCCCTGCTCATTCCTATACCATTATCCGCGATGGAGATCACAAAGTTCTTACGCGTATTACCTGTGGTGATCTTTACTTCCAGGTTATCTTTCGAGTATTTGATAGCGTTATCCAGCAGGTTGAAGATGAGGTTGGAGAAGTGTACTTCATCTGCTTTGATAATGGGCTGATGTGCATTTAACTGCAACTGCACTTTACCATTTTTCCCATCCAGTTGTAATTGCAGGTTCTCTACTGTACTGGAGATCAGCTGATGTACATCTATGGGTTGCAGGTTGAGTGACAGTTCATCCTTCTCTAACAAAGCAGATTGCAGGATAGATTCCACCTGTTTGTTCATCCGTTTGTTTTCTTCTTTAATGATGCCGGAGAAGTAACGGATCTTGTCTTTGTTGTCCATTACTTTTTCATTCCCGATGGCATCAATAGCCAATGAAATAGTGGCCAAAGGTGTTTTCAGTTCATGCGTCATGTTGTTGATGAAATCCCCTTTTATTTCGGAGAGTTTCTTTTGCCCCAGCATGGTGCGGATAGTGAGGGCAAAAGCGGTTACAATGATCGCGGTGAACAATATCCCGCCTGAGATCATCCAGCCCATGTACTTAAACACTTTGAAACTGGTGGAAGGCACAAAAACGTAGAGCTGTCCTGACTCCGGCGTAATAATATTATAGGCCAGGGAGGCAATGAACTGATGATATAATGCGGAGTCCTCACTGATCTTTTGAATGCGTTCCGAAAAACCGGGAGACACCAGCTGGTAGTAACCATTCTCCACGATACCGAATTCAAACACCGTATCCAGCTTCCTTTCCTTCATGGATTTCTTCAGCATCTCAGACACTTCCTTTGGGTCAAAAAGGCGGCTTACCGGCTCTGTGGGACGGAGAAGCCTGTCCCCGTTGATGGGCGGGAGGTTCAGGCTGGAGGAAGTACCTTCCCGTTTGAAGTTCTGTAGTTGAATGCGGCTGTTGATAGGCACAGCAAGCCTTTCCATCATTTCCTTGGCTACTGCGTCCACGGCTTCGGACGTCTTTTGCTCCTTCTCCTCTTTTTTGATGTGAGTGGCGCTATTGATCCAACTGTACTGAATATAGATGATCCCCAGCAGGGACAAGGTTATCAGTGCGATTATGATCGGAAATATCTTTCTAAGTGGCAACATGTCAGGTACAATATAAACGATAAATATAGGCAAAATCCACCCCTTTCAAACTAATTGCTATAGCAACCATGATACAAAATTAAAACCCGGAAAGCCTTATCGGACGTAACACCTGATAAAAAACATTACTTTAACGTAATTTTAACGGGGAATTATTACTGTAATTGCAGCCAGTTTCCATAACTTTGCATCGTTATCTGGTACCAAATTTGCTACGTAAGAGTTGTGATTTGCTTTCATACTTTGATAACACATAAACAAGCTAATAAACTTTCTACATACATCGATGTGGATTCGTTCCATAAGCGATTTAGATTTTGGTTGATAAAATGGTAAGGGATCTGTCTAGGTCCCTTTTACTTTTTTAGCCCTTTCTTCTTCAAAAAATAACGTCCTGTTTGCATTTTGTTGGTTAAATTTGGTTAGAGCTTAAGGAATTAGGTATGGATACACTTGCGCCAGGCATATTGTTGATCGCGGACCCCTTTCTGAAAGATCCGAATTTCGCAAGAACAGTGATCCTGCTCTGCGAACATCAGGAAGAAGGGAGTTTTGGCTTTGTGGTGAACAAGCAGTTTGACCAGAAGCTGGACGATCTGATCTCCAATGTTTTCGTCCCCAACATCCCCGTTTTTCTTGGTGGCCCCGTTCAGATGGATACCATTCATTTTATTCACCAGATGCCTGACCTCATAGAGGGTGGGTTTGAAGTATTTCCCGGTATTTACTGGGGAGGGGATTTTGACACCGTAGTGAACCTGGTGAATTCCCAGCAGTTAGACCTTCAGAAGATCAAGTTCTTCGTGGGTTATTCCGGTTGGAGCAGTGGTCAGTTGGAAGGGGAAATGAATGAAAAGAGCTGGATCCTTTCTTCTGTAAATACACCCATCCTGTTCCTGGAAGATGAACAGGAGATCTGGCGGCAGGCCTTGCGGCGAATGGGGAATAATTTCGCCATGATGGCGAACTTTCCGATAGATCCTACATTGAATTAGGTATATGCCTCCGGCATTTTTACAATACGCTAAAGCCGCCATCATGGCGGCTTTAATATTTGAAAGGCCTGCTACAATTATTGGCGGCAAAGTCCCTATGGGGGTGTTTTTCTTTTAAATACAAAGCCACCACATGGTGGTTTTTCTTTAAACAAAACAGAAAGCCGCCGCAGGGCGGTTTTCTGTTTTAAAAGCGTCATCCGCAGCAGGGCAGTTTTTCCTTTCAAACAAATAATGAAAGCCGCCGTTTACCGGCGGCTCCCCATAATAAAAAGCCCCCCGCAGGGGAAACCTCTCAGCCTAAATACAAAACGGCCTCCGATCACTAGGAGGCCGCTTCAATATAGTAAGCTTCTTAAACAGCGTTTTAAACCGCTACAGCGCCTTCAACCAGCACAGTAGCCTTATTATTCAACACCTCTACGAAGCCGCCGTTAATCGTGTAATGAGAAGCCTGCGTCTTATCCTTCAGCACCTTCATCTTACCCTTACCCAGGGCAGCGATCAACGGAGCGTGACGGTCCAATACTTCAAAAGAACCATCTACACCCGGCAACTGGATGCCATATACTTCGCCTGAGTACAGCTTTTTTTCCGGTGTTAATATTTCCAATAACATGTTTCTAGTTTAGTGTGAAAACCTTACTTGGAAGCTGCTGCCAGCAGTTTCTTGCCTTTCTCGATAGCATCGTCGATAGATCCTACCAGGTTAAATGCTGCTTCAGGATATTCATCCACTTCACCGTCCATGATCATGTTAAAACCACGGATGGTTTCTTCGATCGGAACCAGGATACCTTTCAGACCCGTGAACTGCTCTGCCACGTGGAACGGCTGGCTGAGGAAACGTTCAACACGACGAGCGCGTGATACCGTCAGTTTATCCTCGTCGCTCAACTCATCCATACCCAGGATCGCAATGATATCCTGTAACTCTTTATAACGTTGCAGGATCATCTTAACCCTTTGTGCACAGTTGTAGTGAGCTTCCCCAACGATAGAAGGGCTCAGGATACGGCTGGTAGAATCCAGTGGATCCACTGCCGGATAGATACCTTTATCGGAGATCTTACGGGAAAGTACTGTTGTAGCATCCAGGTGGGAGAAGGTTGTTGCAGGAGCCGGATCCGTCAAGTCATCCGCAGGTACATAAACCGCCTGTACGGAAGTGATAGAACCGTTCTTGGTAGAAGTGATACGCTCTTGCATCAGACCCATTTCCGTAGCCAGGGTTGGTTGGTAACCTACCGCTGAAGGCATACGGCCTAACAGTGCAGATACTTCAGAACCAGCCTGTGTGAAACGGAAGATGTTATCTACGAAGAACAGGATGTCCCTACCACCACCGGCAGTACCATCACCATCACGGAAATATTCTGCCATGGTCAAACCAGACAGGGCAACACGGGCACGCGCACCGGGAGGTTCGTTCATCTGACCGAAGATGAAGGTAGACTGAGAGTTCCTCAGTTCAGCCATATCTACAGATGCCAGATCCCATCCGCCATGCTCCATGGATTCTTTAAATTTATCACCGTATTTCACAATACCTGCCTCGATCATCTCACGCATCAGGTCATTACCCTCACGTGTACGCTCACCCACACCGGCAAATACGGACAAACCATCGTGACCTTTCGCAATGTTGTTGATCAGCTCCTGGATCAATACGGTCTTACCTACACCCGCACCACCAAACAAACCGATCTTACCACCTTTTGCATATGGCTCGATCAGGTCAATTACCTTGATACCAGTAAATAATACTTCCGTATCTGTAGCCAGGTCCTCAAAACGGGGAGGCTGACGGTGAATAGGAGCACCATTTGTTGTATCCAGCTGGCCTAAACCATCAATTGCTTCACCTACCACATTGAACAAACGGCCTTTAATAGCGTCACCTGTAGGCATTTTGATTGGGAAACCTTTGTCTCTTACCGGCATACCGCGTACCAGGCCATCTGTAGAATCCATGGCAACGGTACGAACACTGTCCTCTCCCAGGTGTTGCTGAACTTCCAGCACCACTTTCTGGCCATTTTCCCTGGTCAGTTCAAGGGCGTTATAAATTTCCGGCAATGTTCCTTCAAAATGCACGTCCACAACGGGACCGATGATTTGTTTGATCTTACCTGTATTAGGCATATTTCTTAGAAGTTTATAGAATGCAAGTAATTGTGTGCTTATGCAAAATTTGCGCAAAGGTAAGCATTGAAGCCTAAAACCCAAAATTGTGGAAAGATGATTTAGGCTGATTTTCGTCAGTTTTAGCCAAATTGTTAAGTCTAATCAATAAGTTATAATATGTAAGTATCGCTGATTAATTTAGCGCTTTCGTAAACTCTTTAGCATGAATGATAAGCACGAATTAGACCGCCGGGACTTTCTCGGCTCCATTACCAAGGCTGGTATTTTAAGCGCCATAGGCCTTGCGCCTGTTGCCCGGGCAGCGGCTAATATTATAGAAGCACCGATGGCAGGGGAACACAAATTCCTTTGCCCTCCCTATCTCCAAAATCCCACACCAGAGGCCATGACCATCATGTGGCTGAGTAACAAACCCTGCTACAGCTGGGTGGAATATGGGGAAACGGATACCTTAGGCACCAGCGCCAACAGTTCCAAAGAAGGTCTGATAGATGCCTATAATCGCATCAACCGTATCCGTTTAGAACATCTGAAGCCCAATACCACTTATTATTACCAGGTAAAATCGAAGGAGATCACACAGTTCAAGCCGTATGAACTCATCTATGGTGAAACTATCAGCTCTGAAACGTTCAGCTTCAAAACCCCTGCAGCTAATCCAAAGGAGGTTTCCTGGCTGGTGATCAATGATATCCATGACCGGCCGCAAAGCATCCCTCACCTGATGGGCCTGAATAAAGACCCTTATGATTTTGTGTTCTTTAACGGAGATGTATTTGATTATCAGGAAGATGAGCAACAGATCATAGATCACCTGCTCATCCCTGCCGGTAATTCCTTCGCCTCCACCAAACCGTTCATTCTCACCAGGGGTAACCACGAAACCCGTGGTAAATTCCGCCGGGAACTGGGGAACTATTTCGATGGGGACTACGTTTTCACCAAAACCTGGGGGCCTGTACATTTTACCGTACTGGATACCGGGGAAGACAAAGAAGATACGAGTCCTGTATATGCCGGCATCGTCAATTTCGACCAATACCGCATTGAACAGGCTGAGAAATTGAAACAGATCGTGAAAACGCCTGCTTTCCTGAAAGCTAAATTCCGGGTGGTGATGATGCACATCCCCCATTATTATTCTGGTGACTGGCATGGGCCCATGGAATGCAGGAAACACTTCGCACCTATATTTGAGGCCAGTAAGATAGACCTGTTCCTGGCCGGGCATACCCATAGATTTGGAATCCATCAGCCAGTACCGGGGCAACATTCCTACCCCATCGTGATCGGCGGCGGCCCCAAAGATGGTAATCGCACCCTGATCAAAGTGAATGCTACACAGAAAGACCTGAAACTGGTGATGTTGAAAGATGATGGATCAGAGATAGGAAAAGTGGAATTGAAGAGTAAAAGATAAAAACAGAAAGTGCGCCATGGTAAATGGCGCACTTTCTTTATTAAAACCCTGAGTAATCCCGTACCATTCCCGTATCAATCCCGTATCAATCCCGTACCCATCCCGTATTAAGGTGGGGTACCTGTCAAAAAAGCAGCACAAAACTGCCAAATCCCATCACTTCGCCGGCACACAAGCCCAGGGGTCCGGATCATTCGGCGCTACCTTTTTATCCGCAGCCCAGCAGAAATTCAACGGCTGGCTGGTTACACTCACCAGTTTAATATTCACCTTCATCCCCTTCCGGCTATTGGAAGCAGGAATAGATTGTGCTCCCTTCTCCGGAATATTATGCACGGTATACTGCTCTGTTTTGAAAACATTCCCATTGCCCCGGAGGTATTCCACTTTCACCACCGCATTATCCAGCGGGTATTCAGTTTGATTGCGCACCGTGATCTGGAGGTTCTTAATCCCCCCGAGGAAACCGGTTTTATAATCCCCCGTATTCACGGAGATGTATTGTTTCCAGTTCTTACGGAAGTATTCCCGCCTGTCCACAAACTGTCCCTGCACCTGTTGCTGCATATCTTTCCTGTCCGCAATCTGCTGCGCAGTACGGCTGCTGAGCGTTAACCGCTGCTGCAGATCCCTGTTTTCATTGACGAGACGTTCGTTCTCATGAAGCATTTTCGAGGCCTGTTTACGGTCTCTGTAAGCACTAAGGGCCAGCACAACGATCAAAAAACCACTTATAACAGGCACTATCCATTTTTGACTCATACCCTGCATATAGAAAAAATAATGCCGGATTTCTTACGAAACCCGGCACTGATCACACCTTGGGAAAATTACTTATCTATAAACTCGTACCTTATCTTTTCACTCTTCTCAAAATCATAGAGCGTTAACCTGCGCACCGTATAGTAGGCATTCCAGAAACTAAGCAGCGCATTGATGTACCCACGGCTATTCTGGTCCTTCTCCTGCTGCGCAAGATTAAGATCTGTGATAGAAATTTTACCAATGAGATAACGCTGCTTGGTGATCTCATACCGCAGTTGTGCAATGGTATCCGCTTTTGCAGCACTCGCCACTAATCTTTTCTGAATATTAAATTGCTGCGTTTGCAGGAACACTTCCTGCTCAAAAAAGCGTTCATCCTGCTGGATATCTATCTCTGCCAGATCGCGATTCGCTTTTGCCTGGCGAACCCTGTTACGCGCACGGCCCCAATCCATAATAGGAATAGAAACTCCTACCGATAAGTTCTGCTGCACATCACCACCTGAATAAGCAGTTTTCAGCATATCACCATTGTTAGACCGGCCCAGCGTTGCACCCAGGTTAAATTCATATCCATTACTGCCTCTTGCCTGCGCCACACTCTGTTCCGCTTCTAATCTTCTTCTCCTGAAGCTCAATACTGCCTGGCGGTTGGTGGCAGATTCCACTACCGCTTTATCCAGTGGCACATCAAACAAAGGAATGGTATTCGGTTGCACCAGGTCTATCTCTGCATCCTTCGGCATATTTAAAAACCGTTTCAGTTCCTGGTAGGCGATCTCTTTTGTCACCAACGCCTGATCCAGGTCATTACGGGCATTGAGTAAACTCAATTCTATTTGCAGTAATTCATTCTCTGCAATTCTACCCAGGTCATAACGGCCTTTGGAAATTTTATACAGCGTGTCAGTATTCTCCACATTCAATTGCAGGATCTTTACCTGCACTTGTGCCCCTAAAGCCCTGAAGAAAAAATCAGATGCATCCAGCGCTACTTTCTCCAGGTCTTCAATGTACTGCCGCTTGCTTTCTTCATACAACAAAGGAGAGATCTTTTGCGCCCAGCGGTAAGCATTGTACATGATGGAAGGCTGATCATAACGAATGGAGAAAGGTGTAGCGAGAAAAGACTTCCTGCTATCCGGAGAGAACTGATCGTTACGGGTAAGATCAGAACGCACAGAGAACACACCACCAGTCCAGGGCACCTGCTGCCTTAAACCCAGCCCCACTGAGGTAACGGAAGTAGAACGGCGGCGAAATTCAACCACCCCATTCGGTTGCTGCACTTCTACCGTTTGCCCCAGGAAACTGCTATTATTATCCAGGCCCAGCACCAGCTGCGGCATCTGCCCCGATCTGAAATACCGGTAGGCATACATGGAATTCAACGCCTGGCTTTGTGCGCGGTAATAAGAAGGAGAACTTTTCTGCGCAGTGCTTATCACATCATGCAATACAAGGGATTGCTGCGCAGCGCATATCGTGCTGCATAAAGTGCAGACTAACAGGAACTTTATTTTAAGCATGGCGTAAACATTCAATTGGGTTTTGGTTAGCAGCTTTCCGTGCGGGAGAGATCCCAAAGATCAATCCTACAGAAGATGCCAACACAAAGGATAATAAGATGGAAATAGCGGAAATGATGGTTTTGATATCGGCCACTTTATCTACAATGTAAGCGCCCGCCACTCCCAGCAGGATACCTATCACACCTCCGCAAAGACTGATCAGTACTGCTTCAAACAGGAATTGCATTACAATGTCCCTCTTCTGCGCGCCCAATGCCATACGGATACCGATCTCTTTTGTACGCTCCAATACAGAAGCCAGCATAATGTTCATGATACCAATACCGCCCACCAGCAAGGATATCCCGGCAATGGCACTGAGTACGATATTAAAAACATCTTTTGTTTTCTGTTGCTGTTTCAGTAATTGTTCAGGGATCGTTACTTCAAAATCCATCACATCACTATGCCTGCGTTTAAGCATGCGGCTGATGATACCGGCAGATTCCGTGAGCTGTTCCGGCTGATGTACTTTTACGATCAGCTGATCCAGCTGATGCATGGAATTACTGCCGCCGCCATCGTTATTATTATTTTCACCACCATCTTCAAACCAGCTGCGGTGTTCAATGCGGATAGCAGGATTCTTATATCTTACCAGCGTAGTTTGAATAGGCACATAAATATCCATGTTGTAATCACGGATACCCAGGTTCTCTTTCGTGGCGCTGCTGATCAGCTTTTCATCTGTTACCGCAATCACCTTTAACCATTGCGGTCCGCACTTCAGCGTTTTCCCGACAGGATCTTCCGAAATAAAGAATTTCCTTTTCACACCAGCGCCAATGATACATACACCTTCCCCTCCTGTCATCTGTGTTTCATTGAACATCCTTCCCTGTGCAAGACCTATGTTATTCAGTGCAAAAAATGCAGGCTCTACGCCTACCATCTTTAACCGTTTGCTTTTTCCGTTATAGATAATATCATGTTCTATGAACATCTCCGGGCTGATAGCATCTACCGTATTCAGCATTTTCTGTATGCTGTGCGCATCCTGCAGGCTAAGACCTTTGGAGAATTTCTGCTTATCATCGCTTTCCTGCGGTTTAGCCTTCTGGCCGCCTTCGTCTTCTTCTTTCTTTAACTCCGCAGGTCTGATCACAATGTTATTCACGCCTACCAGTTTCATCTGGTTCATGATCTCTTCTTTAGCTCCTCTTCCGATAGCCAGCATGGCTATCACGGCGCCTACGCCGAAGATGATGCCCAATGCGGTGAGAAAAGATCGCAGTCTGTTGGCTACGAGCGAATCCAACGCAATGGTGAGATTGTTCATGTTACGGGTTCCCCATAATTTTTGCATGTGACTGATTTTGGGGGTTATTTTAAGAGAACGATTTTATTTTCCTTGGCAGAGGCAGGTTCCGCCATCATCACCTTATCTCCTGGTTCCAGGCCTTTTTCCACGATCACTTCTTCATCATTGCTCTTGCCCAGTTTCACTTCCCGTTTCTCAATTGCATTCCCTCT
This sequence comes from Chitinophaga sp. SYP-B3965, assembly GCF_009647655.1. Taxonomy (GTDB): domain Bacteria; phylum Bacteroidota; class Bacteroidia; order Chitinophagales; family Chitinophagaceae; genus Chitinophaga. The sequence continues at coordinate 812,935 of NZ_WJFD01000003.1, forward strand.
CCGCTGGTAAACAAAACTGTGCGTTTTGTCGCCCACCTTTTCGCTGAAAACGGCTTCCAGCGGAATGATGATCTTGTTCGGCACTTCATTAATGAGGATATTATTGGAAGTGGTCATCCCCGGTTTGAGGATAGAATCCACTTTTTCCAGTTTGATCAATACTTCAAATACTTTGGCGTTGGAACCAGGGCGGTTCTCGCCGATATTCGCTACAGAGGTCACAATGCCATTCATTTTCACTTCCGGGAAGGCATCCAGCCCCATGGTCACTTTCTGATCTTTTTTGATCTTGCTGATGTCCACCTCATTGATATAGGTTTTAGACATCATGCTGGAAAGGTCCGGCAACATGGCCAGGCGGGGGTCCCAGGAGCGGATCGCTGAACCGGCCTTTTTCTTTCCGCCTGCACTATAGTCGATGATATATACCAGCAATCCTTTCGTGGGAGCGGTGATCCTGAATTTATCCCGCAATTCTACCAGGCTGGTCACCTGGTCCTGCTTACGTTTTACTTCCCGCGCAGCCTGATCCATTTTAGCGGAAGCCTGGCGTGTTTGGATCTTGTACTTTTCACCCAGCTGGGTAAGGTCCCGCTGTGCTTTTTCCAGGTCAAGTTCTGCCTGTTTGATAGTAGCCGGGGGCTCATACTTACTCAGTTCCAGGGCCAGTCTTTTCTGGTCCATCTGGAAGTTAAGGTTGGTGATGGCATCCCGTGATTCACGCATCTGAAGCGTGGTATCAAGAGAAGTTTGAGAGAGCGTAGTGATGGCCCTGTCCAGTTCCAGCTGTACATCTCCGATCTTCTTATTAACGATAGCAGGGTCCAGGGTAGCAATGTAATCCCCTTCCTTCACGGTGATCCCTTCTGCGGCCATGTCCTGGATCTTGATCTCTTCATAGATCTGATTGGACTGTAAACCGCTGGGGGCCTGAATATAGACGGTATTCTCCGCCATTAATTCTCCGGGGCTCACAACAATATCCTTGAAATTACCTTTCTTTACCTCTGCGGTAATGTCTATGCCAGCGGGTTTATTGGCAAATACATAGTAGAACACTACCAGGCAAATGATGAGCAGTGCGGCGAGTAGCCACCATTTTTTTCTAAACATAGGTGAATGAGTGTGTGATATAGAACAAGTGTGAAATAGCTGCTTTAACGTGATTAACAATTCTGGTGTAACAACCGGCCGCGCCTACAGGATGCACCTGCTCCTATTTTCCATAAAAATATGCGCGGAATTCAAAACAAAATGTTAATTGTGATGAGGGATAATTTTATGGGATAAATCCTGCATATTGCTCACGATCATTTTTTTAGACCCTTATAACGGTCTCGTATTAACTTTTATTTTTGCATAAATGCATCAGATGAAATTAATTCTTGTAAATAACGAACAAACAGCCCGGCAATTCATAGATGTGCATGTTGTATTGAACAAACAGCACGCCGGTTGGATCAGGCCACTGGATAAGGATATCAATGATGTGTTTGATCCTGCCGCCAATAAAGCATTTCGTTTTGGCGAAGCAGTGAGATGGGTATTGAAAAATGAGAGTGGCCAACTCATTGGGCGCATCGCCGCTTTTGTAAATAAGAAATATAAAACGAAAGGAGACGAGCAACCCGTAGGCGGGCTCGGCTTTTTTGATTGCATCGATAACCAGGAAGCAGCTAATCTTCTTTTTGATACCGCTAAGAACTGGCTGGCAGAAAAAGGTATGGGCGCTATGGATGGCCCCATCAATTTCGGAGATCGCGACCGCTGGTGGGGATTACAGGTGGAAGGATTTGATAACCCGCCCTATGGCATGAACTACAATCCGCCCTATTATCAAACGTTATTTGAGAACTATGGCTTCGAGGTATTCTTTCACCAGGTATGTTTTGCCATGAAAGTAAAAGACCAGGTGCAGGAGAAGTTCTATGAGCGGCACGACAGGCTGGCCAAAGATCCGGACTACTCCGCCCGGCACATCAAAAAGGACCAGCTGGAAAAATTCGCCAATGATTTCACCATCATTTACAATAAAGCCTGGGCCGGCCATGGTGGCGGGAAAGACATCTCCAAAGAACAGGCCCTCCTGATCTTTAAGAAGATGAAACCCGCCATGGATGAAAAGATCGTATGGTTTGCCTATTATAAAGATGAACCTATTGCCTGCTGGCTCAACCTTCCGGAATTGAACCAGTACTTCAAACACATGAACGGCAAATTTGGCCTTTTGCAGAAATTGCAGTTCGTATGGTTGCGCATGATCGGCGCCTGTAAGAAATTCACAGGCCTGGTATTTGGCGTGGTACCGGAATTCCAGGGCAAGGGTGTAGATGCCTTTATGATCATGGAAGGTGCTAAGATCATCCAGCACAAACTTAATTATGAAGAGTATGAAATGCAGTGGATAGGGGATTTCAACCCTAAAATGATCAATATCGCGGAAAGCCTGGGCGCAGGAGTAAGTCGCAAATTAACCACTTACAGATACCTGTTTAACCGGGAGCAGCCTTTCAAAAGACACCCTATCCTGGGTTAAATTTGATCCTATCTCTCTGAAACATAGCATGTACGGGGTATTTCCCGGAAAGTGGATTAATGTATCTTGGGTGCTCGTTATTCAGAACGTCCCAGCCTATGAGCAAACTTTTACATTATCCGCCGAATCCGGTGGAAATACCTGTAACGCTAACCCAACCAACCCGAGGATATACCATGCAGGTCATGAAAGTGATTGCAGGCCTCCTTGGATTTTTCCTGGTGTACCTGGCGTTAATGCTGGGCGCGCTGGCTTTGGCAGGAACCTTTATCTGGGGCGGCATCAGCCTGATCCATCTTGTGAAGGACCATCCTCCTTATTCCTTTGTCGTTTTCTTTTTTGCTGTTATTATTATCGGCTGGGGCGGCCTCCTGCTCTTCTTCCTGATCAAATTCACATTCTCCCCTTACAAGGATAGTGCGCACTACCGGGTTCAGATATACGAAGAAGAACATCCCCGCCTGTTTGCTTTTATCCGCCAGCTTACAAAGGATATGCAAACCTCCATGCCCAAAAAGGTGTACCTCTCTCCTGATGTAAATGCTGCCGTGTTCTATAATTCCAACTTCCTGAGCATGTTCTGGCCGGTACGCAAGAACCTGGAAATTGGACTGGGCCTCGTAAACACCGTTCACCTCAGCGAGTTTAAAATGATCGTGGCCCATGAACTGGGTCACTTTTCCCAACGCAGCACCAAACTGGGCAGTTATGTATATGCCATCCATAAAAGCATTTACAAAATGCTTTACCAGCGCGAAGCAGGAAGTACTAAAATGCTGAAGAAGTGGGCGGAGATTGCCAGCACGATTAATATTTACAACGTCATTCCACATGTTACACTCATGCTCATGCAGGGTATCCAAACAGTGCTGGGCATGTTGTACCATCTGATACACCGTCTGTATATGGGCCTTTCCCGGGAAATGGAATTTCATGCAGATGCCGTATCTATAGCAGTAGCGGGCAGCCAGCCGGCTATCAATTCTATCCGCAGGCTGGCCCTGAGTAATCACTGTTACGCCTATTGCAGCAAACACCTCTCAGAAGCAGCAGAAAAAGATGCCTGCTTTGAAAACATCTACTCGGCACAAACCGCCCTGCTGCATTATATTTCAAAACATCACCAGCTCCGTATTGTAGACGGACTGCCGGAAATATCAGATGAATACCTGGCAAAAACCATCTCCAGCCGTGTGCAGTATAAAGATCAGTGGGCCTCCCATCCTTCAGATGCAGAAAGGGAAGCACGCATCCGGGCTGCCAATATAAAAACGGAAATGGATACCACCAGCCCATGGGTTTTATTTAATGATGCTTCGGAATTACAGGAAAATATCACCCAAAGCCTCTATGCGGAACGTTTTCCGGGAAGAGGTCCTGCGAAATACCGCGAATCCTCCTCCGGATTCATCAAAGACATTTCCCTGCTGCACACCCGCTACCGGTTCCCGGAAATATTTGCAGGATTCTATAAGAACAGGCCTTTCCGTGATATAAAAGGCATTACCGAAGGTTTGCCCTTCAAGGGAGAAACCAAAGACCTGTATAATAATACCATCACCACAAAGATCAAAAGGCTCTTCCAGAACAAAATAGACCATGCCCTGCTGGTAGCCATCGCAGATAAACATATAGATACCCGGCATTTTGAATTCGACAATCAGAAATATGAGCGAAGCGCTGCCCGCTCGCTGGCTATTTCCCTGGAAACAGAAATGGAAGACCAAAGCGCCTGGCTGGTACAATATGAGAAAGACCTTTACCGGTTCCATTTGCATATGGCGGAACAAAAAGGCAGCGAGGCCGCTCAAACCTTCATGGGGTTATATAATAATGTGCTCATCCATCAGCGGAACACCCGGGAAATGGAATCCCAGGCCACGATGGTGATCCGCCAGGTACAGGTATTGTTTAATATGGAGGACCAGCGCCTGCATGCTTTGCTGGATCAGCTGAAAGCCGTTAAAAAGGAAGAAAAGGTGTTAAAGCCCCTCCTGCAAAACATGCTGAAAACCGTAGAAATTCCCGCAGAACTGGATAAAACCTTCGTGGAAGATACCCGCCAGTTCCTGGAAACCAATTATACTTACCTGAAGGAAAATGCCGTGCACCAGGAAGAGATCGTACGTTTGTACCGCCTTACCCACCGTGCTGTGAGTAATTACACCGATGTTACTGAACTGCGCAAAAAGGACTATCTTGAATTCACGGCAGCACTGCTGGTCAAAAACTAAAGAAATAGCCACCATAGCGGGTTTGATTCTTTTCACTTTTTACTTTTTATTTTTTACTTTACTTTCGGTCTTTGGAAAGGAGCGAGTCCCATCATGGAAAATTTTATAGTATCCGCCCGTAAATACCGTCCGCAGAACTTCTCTACGGTAGTTGGGCAAGCCCATATAACAACAACACTTAAAAATGCCATCCGCAATAATCAGCTGGCGCATGCCTTCCTGTTTTGCGGACCGCGCGGAGTAGGTAAAACCACCTGCGCCCGGATCCTGGCAAAAACCATCAACTGCGAGAACCTCAATGCGGATGGAGAAGCCTGTGATACCTGCGACTCCTGCCGCACCTTCAATGAAGGCAGTTCTTTTAATATCCATGAGCTGGATGCCGCCTCCAATAACTCGGTAGACGATATCCGTACCCTGGTAGACCAGGTGCGCTTTGCCCCACAGGCCGGCAAGTACAAGATCTATATCATAGATGAGGTACACATGCTCAGCTCATCCGCCTTCAACGCATTCCTGAAAACACTGGAAGAACCACCTTCCTACGCAATATTCATCCTGGCCACCACAGAAAAGCATAAGATCCTGCCCACCATCCTAAGCCGGTGCCAGATCTTCGACTTCAAGCGGATCACCATCCAGGATACCGTGAACCACCTGCAGGAAATTGTGCAAAAAGAGCACATGACCGCAGAAGGAGATGCCCTCCACCTGATTGCCCAGAAAACAGATGGCTGTATGAGGGATTCCCTCAGTACGCTGGACAAGATCGTGAGCTTCACAGGCGGGCAGCTGACCTATCAGAATACCCTGGAACACCTCAACATCCTCGATTACGATTACTTCTTTAAAGTGATGGAGTGTGTGCTGGTACAGGATATAGCCGGCGCCCTGCTCATTTTCGACGAGATCCTCCAGAAAGGATTTGAAGGAGATAATTTCATTGGCGGCTGGGCTGAATTCCTCCGCAACCTGCTGGTATGCAAGGACGATAAGGTATTGCACCTCATGGAAGTGAGCGCCAACCTGAAAGACCGTTATAAACAAATGAGCGCCCGCATCAGCTCTGCCTACATTGTAACAGCATTACACCTGCTCAATGAAACAGAGATCGGGTACCGCATGGCGCGGAATAAAAGGTTACATGTGGAAATGGCCCTTATCCGGTTGTGCTACCTGCAACAGGCCGTAACGCTTGTGAGCAATGATCAGACCGGGGAGGTGGTAAAAAAAAACCTGATTCCTGAAGGAGCACCGCAAAGGCTGAGAGCCCCGATGGCCCAGCCAATTTACGGTAAACCCGCTACTACAAAGACGATCACGCCGGAAGCTCCGCGTTTGACGATAGAAGTGGAGAAGGAGGTTTCTTCTTCTACTAAAAGTATTCCTAATACTCCTGTAGCCGCTACACCGGTTGCCCCAGCAGCAAAAACTACCCTCCCGCAAACAAAACTCACCGGCCTTTCTGCCATGAAAGAAGCCCTGGCGGCCAAACAACAGATAGACAACTTAGAAAATGCCCCCATCCCTTTGACGGCAGGCGCACTGGTTGTATATTGGGAGGAATTCATCGACCGCTTCCGCCAGGCTAATAAAATGACGGTAGTAAGCAATCTCCAGCTGGCACAGGTGATCCTGATCACCCAGCAGGAAATTGGCATCGTGAGCAGGAACATCGTACAGTTCCGGTTCATGGAGGAAGAGAAACTGGAGATCTCAGAATTCTTCAAAAAGAAGTTCAAAAATAATACCCTCATTCTCACGTTATCGCTTGATGAAAGTCAGCAGCAGAATGAAGAATCAGGCCCGGTGGCACTTTCCAGTCGCGAGCAATTTGCCCGGATGATAGAAAAGTACCCGCTGGTGAAAGAATTGAAGGACAGGCTGAACATGGAACTTGATTTTTAAACCGTTATCCCGCAAGGGAAATGAATATTTTTTAAACTCCCTCCCCTCTCAGGCTTTGCGTTTCTGCGCAAAAACTTGTAGGTTTGGGCAAAATTTCGAAGAAACACTATGGCAGAAGTTATCAGAATGCCCCTCTTAAGTGATACGATGACAGAAGGGGTGATTGCGGAATGGCATAAGAAGGTAGGAGATACCGTAAAGTCAGACGATGTGATTGCAGAAGTGGAAACCGATAAGGCTACCATGGAAGTGATGGCGTATGCTGATGGCACGTTATTATATATTGGTGTAGAGAAAGGGCAGGCTGCCAAAGTAAATGGCATCATTGCCATTGTAGGCAAAGCCGGTGAGGATTACAAACCCCTGCTGGAAGGTGGAGACGCTAAAGCCGCTGCCCCTAAAGCAGACGCTGCCGCTCCTGCTCCCAAAGCAGAAAAAGCAGAAGCCACACCAGCAGCTGCCGCTGTTGATAATGGCGCTGTAGAAGCTGCGTTGAAGAACGCTACCGTGATCCGGATGCCGCTGCTCAGCGATACCATGACAGAAGGTAAGATCGTAACCTGGAACAAAAAAGAAGGTGATACCGTAAAAAGTGACGACGTACTCGCAGAAGTGGAAACCGATAAGGCGACCATGGAAGTGATCGGTTATGCGGACGGTACCCTGCTGCACATTGGTGTTCCGGAAGGACAAGTGGCCAAAGTGAATGGCATCATTGCAATCGTTGGAAAGAAAGGTACAGATATATCCCCCATCCTGAACGCAGAAAAGTCCGGCGGCGCTGCCCCTAAAGCAGCTGCTCCTGCTGAAACTACTGCTACAGCTACGGCCCCTGCTTCCGCAGAAGAAGCCCCCGCTGCAAACGGTTCTACGGATGGTCGCGTAAAAGCTTCTCCCCTGGCTAAAAAGCTGGCAGAAGATAAAGGCATCGACATCCGCCAGGTAACTGGCACCGGAGATGGTGGCCGTATCATCAAAGCGGATGTGGACAGTTTCGTTCCTTCCAAAGCAGCCCCTGCTGCAACACCTTCCGCTCCTGGCGCCAAAGCCCCTGCCGCACCGGTAGCTGCATTTGCACCAATTGGTCAGGAAGGCCACACAGATACCCCTGTATCACAAATGCGGAAGGCTATCGCCCGCCGCCTCGCAGAAAGCAAATTCGGTGCGCCGCACTTCTACCTCACCATGGAGATCAACATGGACGAGGCAATGAAATCCCGCGAAGCCATCAACAAAATATCTCCGGTGAAAGTATCGTTCAACGATATGGTCATCAAAGCCGCAGCCATGGCTTTACGTCAGCATCCTGATGTAAACAGCAGCTGGATGGGCGATTCTATCCGTCACAACCAGCATATCCACATCGGTTCTGCGGTTGCGGTAGAAGAAGGGCTGATCGTTCCGGTGATCCGTTTCGCAGATCAAAAGAGCTTCTCTCAGATCGCTGCAGAAACTAAAACGCTGAACGACAAGGCTAAAAACAAGAAACTGCAACCTAACGATTACTCCGGCAATACCTTCACGGTATCCAACCTGGGTATGATGGGTATCGAACATTTCACCGCTATCATCAATCCTCCTGATTCCGCCATCCTCGCAGTAGGTGCTATCAAGGAAACCGTGATCGTGGAAAATGGCCAGTTCAAAGCTACCAACGTAATGAAAGTGACCATGAGCTGTGATCACCGTACCGTAGATGGTGCTGTGGGAGCACGTTTCCTCGTGACTTTCAAGCAGTTGATGGAAAATCCTGTTACTATGCTGGTGTAAAAAACCATCACTATAAGCTTACCGTTAAAAGGGCTGTTTTCTTAAAAGGAGACAGCCTTTTTTATGCTTTATCCTTGCTTAATCCTGGCTTTATCCTTGCTCGAATCTTGCTCAAACCCTTACTGGCACACAACATTGCACAACAATGAAGCTAGGATGAAGCAAGGATTATACAACTATGAAAGAAATATCAGCCTGATTTTGCACAAATACGTACAGCATTTCCCCTTGTAAATGGAATCCTACACAGTCCCAAAAATTCGAATAATTGCAAAAATTCTCCTCTTATTTCATTAAATTTAAATATTGTCCCCAACATGAATCGCAATGCAAATTTCAAAGAATGCCCTCAACTGGTTCGAGATACCCGTTAGTAATTTCGATCGTGCGAGGGATTTCTACAGCCATATTCTCCACGTTGATATCACCGAAATGAACATCGGGGCGGATCGTCTTGGCCTTTTCCCATATGATGCGGAAAACGGCGGCATAGGTGGTGCCATCGTACAGGGCCCTGATTTTATCCCCAGCCAGCGTGGCTGCCTCATATACCTCCATGGCGGAAACGATCTCACAGAAGTCCTGGCCCGCGTTCCTGATGCCGGCGGATGCATTGAAAAAGAAAAACATGCTGTGTCTGAGGATCAGCCAGATCTTGGCTATATCGCTATTTTCAGGGATTCAGAAGGTAACCGGATCGGCCTTCATTCTCCTGCATGATCCAGGCAACGATTGCCACTTTCATTCTCCTGCCAATTCGCGCAACCAGATTTCCCGCCTGTTCCAGGCAACCAGAACTACTTTCATTCTCCTGCCAATTCGCGCAACCAGATTTCCGCCTGTTCCAGGCAACCAGAACGACCTTCATTCTCCCGCCAATTCGCGCAACCAGATTTCCCGCCTGTTCCAGGCAACCAGAACTATCTTCATTCTCCTGCCGATTCAGGCAACAAGATTTCTCGCCTGTTCCACTTTCTATAAATAAATCCCCCCTCCCACTTTCAGCCCCGCCAGCACACAATATTTCAATAACTTTTGAAAGTTCGAAAACTTATTATAGATTTGAGTATGAAATTGTCAGAAGCGAAAGCACAATTCATTCAATCCTGGGGATTATTGGGTGCCCAATGGGGTGTTAACCGCACCATGGCACAGATCCATGCCCTCCTCCTCATTGCCCCGGAACCACTGAGTGCAGAAGAGATCATGGAAGGACTGGACATTTCCCGGGGGAATGCGAATATGAATGTGCGGGAATTGATGAACTGGGGGATCGTAGAAAAAGTGCTCGTACCCGGTGAGCGTAAAGAATTCTTCATTGCAGAAAAAGATATCTGGAGAGTAGGTACCGCCATCGCCCGCGAAAGAAAGAAACGGGAACTGGACCCCATCCTCAAAGTATTACTCCAGCTGAATAAAGTAGAAGGTGACCAGAAAGACAAACACGTAAAAGCCTTCCGGGAAACCATGCAGAACATCCAGAAGTTCGCACATCAGACAGATGCTGCACTCAATGCATTTATTAAGTCGGAAGAGAACTGGTTTTACAGCACGCTGCTGAAAGTGATTAAGTGATCATTTGATCCATATCCCCTTCAGCATTTCATCAACACAACATGTTTCAATTTTTTCTGAAAGAATCATAATATCCCTTATCATGCAAAACAAAAAGATCGTTATTGCCGGAGGCACCGGGTTCATTGGAGAAAGCCTGATAGATCATTTCGGCAGCACTAACAGGATCATTATACTCAGCCGCAAACCTCAACCTCCGCGGGATCATGTTACCTATGCTTACTGGGATGGAAAAAACATTGGCGAGTGGGCGCAATTGCTGGAAGGCACTGATCTGCTGATCAATCTTGCAGGAAAGAGTGTGAACTGCCGGTATACAGAAGAAAATAAAGCCGCCATCTTAGCCAGCCGTATAGAAAGCACCCAGGTATTGGGAGAAGCCGTCAAACAACTTAAAAAACCGCCAACACTCTGGATCAATTCAGGTTCTGCCACTATTTACCGGCATTCAGAAGACAAGCCCATGGATGAATTCACAGGAGAAATACGCAATGATTTCTCTGTACAGGTCTGCAAACGCTGGGAACAATCTTTCAACGATATCAGGTTAACAGCTACCCGTAAAGTGATCCTTCGCATAGCGGTTACTTTAGGAAAACAGGGCAGTGTGATGATCCCTTATTTAAACATGATCAAATTCGGTTTAGGTGGTTTCCAGGGAAGTGGACGGCAGATGTACAGCTGGGTGCATGTTACAGACCTTGCACGTATGATGGAATGGTTGTATGAACATCCTGAATGCAGCGGCACGTATAATTGCGCAGCACCAAATCCCGTTACCAATAAAGCATTCATGACATCCCTAAGAAAAGCTACAGGAAGCTCCTTCGGCTTACCTGCCTATACCTGGATGTTGAAGATCGGTGCACAGCTGATAGGGACCGAAACAGAATTATTATTGAAGAGCAGATGGGTGATACCAACAAGGATCACCCATGCAGGTTTTACTTTTCAGTATCCGGAATTACCTGCTGCGTTTCAGCAGATCATTAGTGAATTGCCCCGGAAGCAATATAAATTGCTCGTATAGTAGCCGGTATAATTTCAGGAAATCCTTTGCCCCATTTCATTTCCACGAGGTAGGTCTTACGTGGGCTTACCTTCTGTTCATCAAAGTGGGTATGAAAAACATAATACCATTTGTTGCCAACATGCAGCACATCTCCATGCCCGGAACCATTGGCGCCTGTATTCTTCCTGCTGATGATAGGATTTCCTTCATATCTTTTCCATGGCCCTACAGGAGATGAACTCACGGCAACACCTACCGCGTAATCAATATTCCTGAAATCATTACAGGAGTAGAACAGGTAATACAACTTATCTTTTTTGATCACGGTAGGCCCTTCCATCACCGGCCAGGGAGCATTTTTCGTATTCTCCCATCCCTCTCCTGCCTGCATGCATTTCTGCACCGTACCGGGAATAAAAGCATTCAATTCCTTATTCAGTTCTCCAACAAAAATGCGGTTGCCGCTATCCAGTCGCACGTGATACAAGTAGATCTTCCCTTCATCGAAAAAAACAAAAGGATCGATCTGTTTTTTATCCGCAGCGATAGAGCGCAGATCCTGTTGTTTATAAGGTCCTGCAGGATGATCGCTGGATGCAATGGCAATCTCTTCATTAGCCGTATAAGCCATGTAGAACTTACTGCCGTAATGGAACACCTGCGGCGCCCAGAACCCTTTCTCACCAAATGCCTCTCCCTTTTTTAAGGCCATACCGCTATCCGCCCAGTGTTTCAGGTCTTTCGATACGAACACCGGAAAACCATCATTGCGGTTAGTACCAAATGCATAATGCGTCCCTTTCCAGGTAAAAATGGTAGGATCAGCCAGCAGCATGGGAATGCTGTCTTTCTTTTGAGCAGTAGCTAACAGTAGCAGCAGTAAGAATTTCATAGCACTAAATATATAAAAGCATTCCGTATTTTTACAGTATGAATACACCAAAACTGACAGTAGTGATCGGCGCATCAGAAAACCCTTCCCGGTATAGTTTCCTGGCTGTTTCGCGCCTGCGGGCAAACGGACATCCTGTGATCGCTATCGGCAAACGGGCTGGTCAGATCGGTGACACCCCCATTGTAACAGAACATCCGGATACCCCCGGCGTAGATACGGTAACGTTATACCTCAACCCCACCCTGCAACAGGAATACTACGATTACATCTTCAGCCTGAAACCCAAACGCATCATTTTCAATCCCGGTACAGAAAATACGGAACTGATCAAAATGGCCGCAGAACACGGTGTGAAAGCACAGGAAGCCTGCACGCTGGTACTCCTCAGCACCGGCCAGTACTAATTCACACGATTTCCCCAATCCCCAAAACTTAAAACTGCGTTAATCCTCACTGCAGTTATTTTTCGTATATTCGGTTATAACATAATACATCCTGTTATCCCATATCGGCCCAAGACTCAACAGACAGGCATTCCGGATAGTATTCATTTTCTAAATTACTCAACCCATGAAATGGAGAAGATTCAATGGCGATCCTATTCATTTACCTATCAAGGAGGAGGTGCGTCAGGCAATTGTCCGCGAGTCGGGCAATTCCTACCGTTTAAAGGTATGCATCGGCACCGATTCCCAGGTAAAGGGCGCTGACACGGAATTTGCTACCGTTATTGTGTTCCTGCGCGAAGGACACGGTGGATTCATGTTCATTCACAACGAAAGAACAAAAGATGTGTATTCCATCAAAGAAAGGATGCTGGTAGAAGTGGCAAAAAGTATCGAGATCGCTTATGAACTCTGCGATCTGTTTACGGAGTATGATGTAGACATGGAAGTGCATGCAGACATCAACACCAACCCACAGTTCAAAAGCAATCTTGCACTCAGGGAAGCAATGGGCTACATCCTTGGTATGGGCTTTGCCTTCAAAGCCAAACCGGAAGCCTTTGCCAGCAGCAGTTGCGCGAATAAGATCGTGAACTAGCAGCGAAGTAAATTGCCCCTTCCGCCAAAACGAAAAGCGTAAAAACGGGCCCCAGCCTTTTTACGCTTTAAGCAGATCGCCTGCTGCAAAAAAAACCGCCCAATATTTCGGGCGGCGGATTGTTATCTCTTATGCGATTCCCTGGAACCGCGCGTTCATCTCATCTATAAACGCCAGGATATTATCCCGGCCCATTTTCTTGACGGTGGACGTAACATGATGCGCCGGTAAAAACTGCCAGGTTTCCCGCATCTTGTTCAAAAATGCCTTCACATTCCGGCTGGCTTCCAGCTGCGTAGTTTTATCTGCCTTCGTGAACACCAATTGAAAAGGGATCTCCCACTTCCCCAGCTGATTCACAAAATCCAGGTCCAGTTTCTGTGGTGTATGCCGGCTGTCTATCAACACAAATACATTCATTAGGGTGGTGCGCTTGCGCAGATAGTTCTCAATCATCTGCTCCCAGTTCCGGCGCTGACTTTGTGATACTTTCGCAAAACCATACCCCGGCAGATCCACTATATACCAGCTTTTATTGATCAGAAAATGGTTGATCAGCTGCGTTTTTCCCGGCGTACCGGAAGTTTTGGCCAGCTTATGCTGGTTCATCAACATGTTGATCAGGCTGGACTTCCCCACGTTTGAGCGCCCTATAAAGGCATATTCCGGTTTATCCGCAACCGGACATTTTTCCCAATCCGGACTACTGATTATGTATTCTGCTGATTTGATCACCATAATTTATCCATTTGCGGCCCCTCAACTATAATTCTATTAACTTTGCGGCACTATGGCGAGCAAAGATCTACAGAAAACGGTTCCTTTTGAAGGCTCAAATTTAAGCAAGAAGGAGCAGATAGCGCACATGTTCAATGATATTGCAGGGAGGTACGACTTCATGAACCACTTTATGAGTCTGGGAATTGACGTAGGGTGGCGCAAAAAAGCATTGAAACTCCTCGTTCCCCTCCAGCCCAAAACCATCCTGGACGTAGCTACCGGCACCGGAGACGTTGCCATCATGGCCGAACGCATGCTGCAACCCGAGAAAGTGATCGGCATAGATATTTCTGAAGGAATGCTCGCCTTTGGCCGCGAAAAGGTAGCCAAAGCCGGTTTAAGTGATAAGATCACCCTCCAGACCGGAGACAGCGAAACAATAAGTTTCCCCGATACAACGTTTGATGCCATAACCGCAGCTTTTGGTGTGCGGAACTTTGAGAACCTGGAAAAAGGACTGGCTGAAATGTACCGGGTACTGAAGCCCGGAGGCAAAATGGTGATCCTGGAATTCTCAAACCCTACCAAAACACCTGTTAAGCAGTTATATAACTTTTATTTTCGCTATATTACACCTACGATCGGGAAATGGATCGCCCGGAATAAAGCAGCTTATTCATATCTGCCCAGTTCGGTAAAAGCATTCCCACAAGGCCAGATCATGTGTGATATTTTACAGAAAATTGGTTTTCAGGCTGTTACATGCAAAACGCTAACCTTTGGTATATGTTCCATTTATTGCGCTACCCGATAGCGGGTGCTTTTTTACTCCTACTGAATGCACTACCGGCCAAAGCACAACTGAATATGGAGGAACATGACCGTAAACCCTACTATTTCGGGATTACGTTAGCCGCCAATCAATCCAACTTCAGGCTCACCCATTCAGACCTGTTCCTGAAACAGGACTCTATTATGGTAGCAGAACCACTGAAAACAGTTGGGTTCAACCTCGGTTTGCTGGCAAATCTCCGGCTGAACCATCGTTTTGACCTGCGCGTGAACCCACAGCTCCTGTTCGCCAACAAGAACTTATACTATAAAGAGAATTACCCTGAACGGGAAACCGAGAAAAAGGTGGAATCCATTGTGGTAAGCTTCCCCATACAACTCAAATTCAAATCAGACCGTATCAATAACATGCGCGTCTACACGATAGCCGGTTTAAAAATAGACCAGGACCTGGCCTCTAATAAAGCCACCCGCCGCGCAGAAGATCTTGTAAAGATCAATAAGACCACCTATGGTTTTGAACTGGGCGCAGGGTTCGAGTTCTATTTCGAAAGCTTCATCTTCACCCCGGAATTCAAGATCAGCAACGGCCTCAACAATGTACATGTGCTGGATAAAAACCTGCGCTACTCCAATGTGATAGACCAGTTAAACTCACGCATGATCGTGTTCTCTATTCATTTGCAGGGCTAGTCCGTTTTGGATAACTTTGCCCCATGCAAAATATCATTATCAGGAATATATCTGTTGTAAATGAAGGCAGCACAACCGTTCAGGATGTACTGATCAGTAATGGCCGCATAGAAAAGATAGCCCCTCAGATCACTGCCACAGGTTTCTCCGGCAAAGAGATCAACGGGGAAGGCAAATACCTGCTCCCCGGTGTAATAGACGATCAGGTGCATTTCCGGGAACCAGGCCTTACCCAAAAAGCCACCATCCAGACCGAAGCCCGTGCAGCCGTAGCCGGCGGCACCACCAGCTTCATGGAAATGCCCAACACCAAACCGGAAGCCGTTACACAGGAAAGACTGGAAGATAAATACATCATCGCCGCCAACGGATCGCTGGCCAACTATTCCTTCTTCATGGGCGTATCCAACGACAATGCAGAAGAAGTACTGAAAACCAATGCAAAAAAAGACAGGGTCTGCGGCGTAAAGATCTTTATGGGTTCCTCCACCGGTAATATGCTCGTGGATAATTACCTCACCCTGGAAAAGATCTTCTCAGAAACAGAGCTGCTCATCGCCACACATTGCGAAGATGAAAAGATCATCCGCGCAAACATGGAGAAATACAAACAGGAAAAAGGAGATCACCTCTCTGCAGCAGATCATCCGTTGATCCGCAATGAAGAAGCCTGTTTCGAATCCTCTCTCGTAGCCATACAGTTTGCACAGAAACATAATTCCAGGCTGCACATCCTCCATATTTCCACAGAGAAGGAATTACAGCTTTTCGGGAACATGCTGCCCCTGGAAGAAAAACGCATCACCGCAGAAGTATGTGTACATCATCTCTGGTTTACCGCAGATGACTACACGAAATACGGCAACCTCATCAAATGTAACCCCGCCATCAAAGCCCCGCATCACCGCGAAGCGCTCTGGCAGGGCATGCTGGACAATCGCCTGGATATCATCGCCACAGACCATGCACCGCATACCTGGGATGAAAAACAACAAGCTTATCTACAGGCTCCTTCCGGTGTCCCCTTAGTACAGCACAGTCTCCTGATGATGCTGGAACAGGTAAAAGCCGGCCGCTTCACTATAGAAAAAATGGCAGAAAAGATGAGCCATGCACCCGCCGCCTGCTTCCGGATCAAAGAAAGAGGTTACCTGCGCGAAGGATATCATGCTGATTGTGTGATCGTTGATCTGCAACAATCCACCACCGTAACAAAAGAAAATATCTATTATAAGTGCGGCTGGAGCCCCTTTGAAGGACATACCTTCCCTGCGGCCATCACCCATACGATCGTAAGCGGGCACCTCGCTTATGAGAATGGGCAGTTCAATGAGAACCAGCTGGGGCAACGGCTGTTATTCAACGCATAAATGTATTACAGCAATAGGTGTGTAAGGCTGCAACCCTCTATGGTTGCAGCCTTACACGCTTTATGGAAATTTATCATTCCTGCATCTAGTTCCTTAACGCGTTTCACTGTAAATTCACTTAAAATTCTGCCGAATGGAGCTGGATAAAACAACCTACCTCGACCTATCGATCTTTAACCGGGAAGACGAATACTCCCTGTTCCATAAAATGGATTTCACCACCACATCCGGAGGACGGGATTACCTGCGCACACTTTTCAGCACACCACTGAAAGACCTCACCGCTATTCATAACCGCCAGCAAATGTTACAATTCCTGCTGGACAATGAAACAGCCTGGCCACCGATGATCAGCAACGGCACCATTGTAGTGGTAGAGAATTACCTGAATGCAGAAATAGAAACAGTCTCCAGTTCAGACGGTTTTACCCTGTATATCAATGCCGTCATTACAAAAACCATCTACGCACCAGATTTCGGATTCATCAAATTCTCTTTCGATCAGTTGCTGAACCTCATCAAAGGTTTCAGGATGCTGGTGGATACCTTCAATGCAGCAGAAGCACCTGTAACCCTGCGGATGATCCTGGAAAGAGCAAGGGTACTCCTCGGCCAGAAAGAATTTTCCGATATCGTTCGCCTGCATGATAATGGCAAGTTAAATTACGTGGAGATCCTCCGGCACGATCGCCTGATCCGCCGCAGGCATAAAAAGGTATTGTGGGAACTAACGGAACTATACACCCGCCTCGATGCTTACCACAGCATGGCAGTAGCCATCCGTCATTTCAATCTCACCTTCCCTAAATTCCTGGAAGAACCAAAGCCGCACATCGACATAAAAAACCTATATCACCTGATCCTGCCACAGCCGGTATCTTATGATGTAGCGATGGACCCGCATCGTCACTTTATTTTCCTCACCGGCGCCAACATGGCCGGCAAAACAACTTTCATCAAAGCAGTAGGCATAGCGGTATTCCTTGCACATCTGGGCATGGGCGTACCTGCAGCACAAATGCAGCTGACCTTCTTCCATGGTATACTCAGCAATATTGATGTGAAGGATAATATCTTCAAAGGAGAAAGTTATTTCTACAATGAAGTACAAAGGATCAAGAACACCATCATCAAGATCAGCGATAAAAAGAACTGGCTCATCCTGATAGATGAAATGTTCAAAGGCACCAATGTGGAAGACGCCAAGAACTGCTCCCTTGCAGTGATCCAGGGCCTCCTCCAAAATCATCAATGCCTGTTCATCCTCTCCACACACTTGTATGAAATAGCAGAAGAACTAAGAGAAGAAGATCAGATCATTTTCAAATATTTCCAGTCAGATGTAGTGGATGACGATCTGCGTTTTACCTACGAATTGAAAGATGGTATTGCGAAAGAAAAGATCGGGTATCTCATTTTGAAAAGAGAAAAAGTGATCGAGTTGCTGGCAAATATGAAATAGCTTATCTTGGGACAATAACCATTGTTTGTCCCATGCTCATTAAAATATTCGGCAGCGCCGTGCAAGGCGTAGAAGCCATTACCATTACTATTGAAGTGAATGTTGGCCAGGGTACACAGTTCTACCTGGTGGGTCTTCCTGATAATGCGGTAAAAGAAAGTGAATTCCGCATTGAAACAGTTATCAAAAATATTGGCTATAAGATGCCGCGCCTGCGCACCATCGTTAACATGGCGCCGGCAAATATCCGCAAAACCGGTGCTGCGTATGATCTGCCTATTGCCGTAGGTATCCTCGCTGCATCCAAACAGATCACGTATGTGCATGATCCTGCGCAGTTCATCATTATGGGTGAATTGTCTTTGGATGGAACGCTTCGGCCCATTCGGGGAGCTTTACCGATGGCATTGCAGGCAAAGAAAGATGGATTCAAAGGCATTATCCTTTCTTCCCAGAACGCCCCGGAAGCAGCAATGGTGGAAGGATTGGAAGTATACAGTGTAAAACACATCAACGAAGTACTAAACTTCCTGAAAGGCGATACAGCACTACAACCCATCCCTCCCATCGATTATACGCCACAGCATATTTTCGATATAGATTTCGCAGAAGTAAAAGGACAGTTCTTCGTAAAACGAGGAATGGAAATTGCTGCTGCCGGAGGGCATAACATGCTGCTGGTTGGTCCGCCGGGAGCTGGAAAAACAATGATGGCACAACGGTTCCCTACTATTCTTCCACCACTAACTTTGCAGGAGGCATTAGAAACCACCAAGATACATTCCATCGTAGGAAAACTTGGTCAACATATGGCGGCTGTCACATGCAGACCTTTCCGTTCTCCACATCATACCATCAGTGATGTAGCCTTGGTAGGAGGAGGCAGCACACCGCAACCCGGCGAAATTTCATTAGCGCAGAACGGCGTTCTTTTCTTAGATGAATTACCAGAGTTTAAAAGTACAGCATTAGAAGTATTGCGGCAGCCAATGGAAGAACGAAAAGTGACGGTCTCACGTGCTAATTTTTCAGCAGATTTCCCTGCCAACTTCTCTCTGGTGGCGGCTATGAACGCATGTCCATGCGGCTATTTCAATCATCCTGCAAAACATTGTTGCTGTCCACCCGGTGCCGTACAGAAATATCTCAATAAGATCTCGGGGCCTTTGCTAGATCGCATTGATCTGCATATTGAAGTGACGCCCGTACCATCATCTCTCATGATAGAAGATAATATTTCTAATGAATCAAGTGCAGTGATAAGAGACCGTGTTATAGCAGCAAGGAATATTCAGGCCAAACGTTTCAGCAATGAACGTTATGTCATTCATTGCAATGCCCAAATGAATAACAAACAATTATATCTTTATTGCAGGTTACTCCCAAATGCGAGAACACTTCTTGAAACCGCCATGAAACGACTACACCTCTCTGCCCGCGCATACAACCGGATACTAAAAGTCAGTCGCACCATAGCTGATCTTGCAGGGGCAGAAGAGATAGATACACCACATATTGCAGAAGCAATAGAGTATAGAAAATTGGATAGGGAAAGCTGGGGGCAATATCAACGCTAAGAGTAAGGGAGAAAGGACTTTTATTTTAATGAATAAAATAAAAGTCCTTTCTCTGCCCTCGTATGCGCTATCAAAATAAAAGGAGGTCTCTTTTCCATCAAAAAGAAACCGTCTCTGCCCTTGCATGCTCTCCCCCAAGTCCCCATCAATGCTGCCCATTCGCCGTCTCCACCTTCTTATAATCCTCACTCAACTTCTTCTGCACATCCGCAGGCACCGGCGCATATTCCGCAAATACTGCTTTCACTTTTGCTTTCCCTTGTGTTACGTTGCGTAAAGAAGCATACAGCTTATCTAACTCCGCCTGAGGAGTCCTTGCTTTGATCACCTGGTTCGTAGTACCACTATCCATACCAGTGATAATACTACGGTGACTCTGCAACTCACTCATAATATCCCCCATCATCACTACCGGCGCAGAAGCTTCCAGATCATACACCGGCTCTAATAACTGCGGTGCTGCCTGATGGAAAGCATCGCGGAATGCCATCATCCCCGCAATTTTAAAAGAGATATCATTACTATCCACCGGATGCATCTTACCATCATATACACTCACCCGTATATCCCGCACATAAGATCCTGTGAGCGGGCCTTCATGCATTTTTTCCATTACACCTTTGAGGATAGAAGGAAGAAAACGCGTATCAATAGCACCGCCAACGATGCAATTATTAAACACTAATTTCCCGCCCCAGTTAAGCGCAATTTCATCTGTATCACGCACGGTATATTCTGAAAAGGCCGGCATTCCTTCATAGAAAGGTTCGATCTTCATAAACACCTCTCCAAACTGCCCCGCTCCACCAGACTGCTTTTTATGCCGGTAAGATGCCATCGCCGGTTTCTGGATGGTCTCACGGTAAGGGATACGCGCAGCCAGGTAATCTATTGGCATGTTATAGATATTTTCCAGTCGCCATTTAGTGATGAGGAGATGCAGATCCCCCTGGCCATGCAGGATCACCTGGTTAAGTTCACGGTTGTATTCAATTTCAAGCGTGGGATCTTCCATGTGGATCTCAGCCAGTACTTCGCTGAGTTTTTCATCATCTCCTTTGTTCTTTGCTACAATCGCTACGCGCACTTTAGGTGCAGGAAAATGAATGGGATCTATCTGTGCGGTGTAGTTCTTCTCACTGAGTGTATGACTGGTAAAAGTATTTTTAAGTTTAAGCGTGCAGCCGATATCTCCGGAACGCAGCCGTTCTACCGGCTGGCGGTTCTTGCCGTCTGCAATGAATAACTGGTTCAGTCGTTCTGTAACATCTCCTTTTTCATTGTACAGCTCCTGCCCTGCTTTCAATTCTCCGCTCATTACTTTGAAGAAAGAGAGTTTACCGATATGCGGCTCCAGTAAAGTTTTGAATATGAACAAACAGGTGGGGCCGGCAGGATCGCAGGGGATCTCTTTTCCATCTTCTGTTTGCTCAGGGGGCATTTCCACCGCGGATGGGGCAACATTATCAATAAAGCCCATCAGGCGGCCGCTGCCCATATTGCTGCGTGCACAAAGACAAAACACGGGAAACACCTGGTGTTTCATCATGCCTATTTTCAATCCCTGCCGCAGCTCATCTTCATCCAGGCTGCCTTTCTCAAAGAACAGCTCCATGAGGGCATCATCATTTTCGGCAGCTTTCTCTACGAGTTCGTTGTGTAATTTATCCGCCTGTTCCTGTTCTTCTGGCGGAATGGGTAATTTCTCAGGTTTGCCGCCTCCTGCAGGAAAGCGGTACATGGTCATTTTTAGCAGATCTATGATGGCATTGAAACCCGTCCCCTGGTTGATGGGGTATTGCATCACTGTTACGGCGTTGCCAAAGAATTGTCTGGCCTGTTCCAGCGTTTGGTTATAGTTGGCGTTTTCATGGTCCAGGTGGTTAATGGCGAGAATGGTGGGTTTGTTAAATTGGTCGATGTAATCCCAGATCAGTTCGGTTCCAACTTCCACCCCGTTATACGCATGCAGCAAAAGAACTGCTGTATCGCAAACCCGGATGGAAGAGATGACCTCCCCCACGAAATCCTCAGACCCCGGCGTGTCTATGATATTGATCTTATAATCCCGCCACTCCGTATGTGCCAGGGTGGCATACACCGAGTTTCCCCGTTCATGTTCCACTTCGTGGTAGTCGGACACGGTGTTCCTTTCTTCAACAGTGCCCCTTTTACTGATAATGCCAGCCTCGAACAACATGTCCTCGGCCAGCGTGGTTTTGCCGCTCTTGGCAGCGCCAATGAGCACAATGTTCTTGATGTGTTTTTCATCGTACATTTTCATACGGAAGGAGTTTAGGGTGTTAATGGTACACCGGGTTGGGTCCGTATTGCCGATCGGGTGAGAAGTATCAATTTTTAAGGCTCATAACATGCGGGTAAATTACCATCCGGCTGCTACTATTAAATTACGGTTTTTTGCTGTAAATACCGTGATAAGTACAGTTTTAAATTGGTGTTTAAACGCTATTACACCCTAACTTTGCCAACATGAAATTGTTGCTTAAATATCTGAAAAACTTTAAGTGGCTGATAGCACTGGCTTTACTGCTTGCCACCGTCAACCAGGTCTTCTCCCTGATGGATCCCCTGATCTTCGGGCAGATCATCGATAAATTTGCCAGTATCCCCAAAGCGGGCGACCGTTCCATGAATCAATACCTGATGGGCGTATTGTGGCTATTGCTGGCCTCCATTGGCGTAGCCATGGTTTCCAGGATTGCCAAAGCCTTCCAGGATTACTTTGTGAGCGTGGTGACCCAAAAACTGGGCGCCCAGATGTATACGGATGGTTTAAGGCATTCCATGCGCCTGCCCTACCAGGATTTTGAAGACCAGCGTTCCGGGGAAACCCTTGCTGTACTGCAAAAAGTGCGGATAGACACAGAGAAGTTCATCTCCCTGTTCATTAACATCCTCTTCACCACATTCGTAGGCGTGATCGTTGTGATGACTTTCGCCTTTATGATCCATTGGTCCCTCGTATTCGTATATCTCGGAGGTTCCATTATTCTGGGCTGGCTGATGAATATCCTGAGTAAAAAGATCAAGGGCATTCAGAAGGGTATTGTGAAGGAAACTACTGTATTGGCAGGAGCTACTACAGAATCCCTCCGGAACATTGAACTGGTAAAAAGCCTTGGGCTTACGCACCAGGAGATCCGCCGGCTGAATTCCAACACCATGAAGATCCTGCTGCTGGAATTAAAGAAGGTGCGGAACATCCGTAGTATTTCCTTTGTGCAGGGTACTTTTGTGAACCTGCTGCGTTCTTCCATCTTATTCCTGCTGTTGTACCTGACGTATGGCGGAGTAATTACCGTTGGGCAGATCGTTATGTTACAACTCTATTCTTTCTTCCTCTTCGGGCCATTGCAGGAGTTAGGAAATATCATCCTCGCTTACCGCGAAGCGGAAGTATCCCTTGCAAATTTTGAACGTATTCTGCAAACACCGGTAGAAAGCACCCCGGCCAGTCCAAAGAAGTTATCTGATATCCGCGAGTTAACGTTTGAGCATACTGGTTTTAAACACCTCACTGCGCTGAACAAAGCTCTGGACGACATCAACTTCTCTGTAAAACTTGGCGAAACCATTGCTTTCGTAGGCCCTTCCGGCAGCGGAAAAACTACACTGGTGAAATTACTCGTGGGCTTATATCATCCCGGAGAAGGAAAGATCCTCTACAACGGGCTGGATGCTTCCAGTATTGATATTGAAGAACTGCGCCACCAGATAGGTTTTGTAACACAGGATACACAACTGTTCTCCGGTACCATCCGCGAGAACCTGCTCTTCGTGAATCCACGTGCAACAGAAGAAGAACTGATGAGTGCCCTGCAACGTGCCGCCTGTTACAACCTGCTGGCAAGAGCGGAAAAAGGAATAGACACGGTGATAGGAGAAGGTGGTATCAAGATCTCCGGTGGTGAGAAACAACGTTTATCCATTGCCCGTGCGTTATTAAGACATCCGCGCCTGCTGGTATTTGACGAAGCTACTTCCGCCCTGGATTCCATCACGGAAGAAGAGATCTCACAAACCGTAAGGAATGTGACTTCCACCAGGGAACATATCACCGTGATGATCGCTCACCGTTTATCTACCATCATGCATGCAGACCGCATCTATGTACTGGAAAAAGGTAAGATCGTGGAAACAGGCAACCATCACGACCTGCTCTCAGAAAAAGGACTGTATTACGCGATGTGGCGTCAACAGATAGGAGAAAGAAAAACACTGGAGCCGGCTCAACCCGCCTGATTTTTGTAAATTTACAAGATGACGAACAAAAGACCCGGTTACATACTGAGCCTGTTAAAAATGAAATGCCCCCATTGCAGAAGAGGTGATATGTTCAAAACAAAGAACCCTTTTCACTGGCGGCTTTCAAAGATCTTTAACATGTATGATGACTGCCCAGTATGTGGTCAGCATTACGAACTGGAAACAGGGTTCTGGTTTGGTACCGGGTATGTGAGTTATGCGTTGGGTGTGGCGTTTTCTGTGTTCACCCTCCTGTTATATGCCGTGATCTTTGGCATGTCTTTCTGGGATAACAGCATCTTTTATTGGCTGGGAGTTAACGGCGTTTTGCTGGTATTGATCCAGCCCTGGCTGATGCGGATCTCCCGCGCGGTGTACTTATACTTCTTCGTCTATTACGATGAAGATACGGCGGCCCTGCCGGATGCAGATCATAAGCATAATAATCGCTCTGGTCCTCACCCGACAGAGCATTCACATTAAAATGATATTACCCTCGATCAGCTAAGGGCCCTGAAAAGGGCCCTTTTTGCTTTTCATCCAAAATCTGAGCAGTATTTGCCAGATTATCTTTAGTTCATTTTAATATATTGGTTCGGTCACCCGAAAAATAGACAGCTTCAACCGGCAAATATATCTTATCTACTGGGATAATTTAACACATTTTTTTTAAGCAATAGCGCAGAAGCCCATTACACCACTTTAAGATCACACCTGATTCCTTTCTATCTTAATCATCCAAATATATAGTTTGCAACATCGTTGCACACACTAAAAACCTAACTTATATGAAGAAGATCCTTCTGCCCACACTCCTGGTGGGCCTTTTCGTTGTCAGCTGTAAGAAAGATGATAAGCCTGCTCCCAAACCGGAACAGGTGGAAGCTCCTTACCTCCGCCTTGTAGTGTCTGATGTAGACAAAGCACAGCTCACGATACTGGAGCCGCTTACAAAAAAGACAACTGTATTTCCTATCAAAGCTGCGCAACCTACCCTGTATGCTACCAGCACCGGCCAGTTTGCAACAGTTATCAGCAGAGCTGCCAACACCGTTGAATTCCTCAATTCCGGTATTGAAAAACATGCGGGCCATCTGCATGTACATCTTACAGAAATGGCTCAGCAGCAATTCACGGAAGCCGGCCCCACACATTATTTTTCGCACGGAGGGCTGAATGCTATTTTCAATGACGGCACCGGCAGTATCAGTATTTTCAAAGACAGTGAGCTGGAAACCGGCAAAGGTCGTGTGTTACCTGTTGCTGCCCCGCATCATGGCGCCATGGTGATCTTCGATGATCAAACGCTTGCAGTAACACAGAAAGATGGTTCAGTGACCGGTACGCTTCCTGAAAAAGTGAAGATCATAGACCGGTTTGGCGTTACTTTACATGAAGGAACAATTGCCACAAAAGGGATACATGGTGATGCCGGGAATGGTAAGCTGGCGGCCTTTGGTAGTCCGGATGGCATCCTCATTGTTCAGCAGAACGGCGCACAATCCCTGATCCCTTATCCTGCAGATTTTGGCACTTCATGGATAGGTACGGTATTAGGGAATAAAGCGCTGCCGCACTTCTTTGGCTATGTAACATTAGGATTGTACAAAATTGATCCTGTTACTAAAAACATTTCCCTTGTCCTGAAAAACGATAACAATAATATCCATCAATACATGCTGGATACAGACGGTAAAAATCTCTACATATTACTGACTGATGGTACACTGAAGATATTTGATGCTGCAACCGCACAACTTAAAAAAGAAGGCAGGATAACTGCTGCAATACCCACTGGTGCTGCAGTTACTCAGAAACCTTATTTTGCAGTATCCCGCAAATGTGTGTATGTAACAGACCAGGCGGCAGGCGCTGTGAAAATGTTCTCCTTGCCTGATCTGAAAGAAATAAGCAGTCTCCCTGTTGGGAACAAGCCGTTTAAAATATTAGTAGTAGGAGATCAGGAAGGATTGGAAGTGATAAATGATTAAACCTGTAAAACCCGAAACAAAAATGCCGTCCCGCAAATGTGGGACGGCTTTCTTCCTTACTTTCCAATCTATCAACCTTATTTTATTTCTACCGGGAATATCGTGAGTACATCCGTACTACCGGGTGCATACGTGCCATTTTTAGCACCAGGCTGATGCCTTACCACTACATTCAAAAAACCAGTGAACGCTGCTTTGGTGGCCATAGTGATCTGCAAACCGATGGGCAGGTTATTCACGTCTTTATCCAAAGGTGTTACAGTAGCCACCGTGCTTAAAGAATCATACACGGCAGCAGTAGCCGTTGCATAGAAAAGATGGAACACCCTGTGCTCATCGCCTTCTTCTTCAATTTCTGCAGTGGCATTCGTTACAGGATTTGTGCGTTCGTCCAGCAACTCAGTAGCCACGTTGTAAGTAGTGTTTGCTTTCAGGTTGATCTTATCTATCACAGGTGCATTACCTGCAAAACCATCCAGGTCTTTCCAGGTGGCTGTTACCACATCTGCCGGATTTGCCGCATTGGTGAAAGTAAGTTTCAATGTGGTGATCTCTTCGTTGGCATTTTCTGTAGGCGTATCGTTCTTCTCTTTTTTGCAAGCTGCAAATACCAGTGTAAGCAAAGCCGCAAACAAGAACAGTCTGGCGAAATTCTTTTTCATACTATTGAATGTTGTAAGATTTTAAAATGTTGTTCACGATGCTTTCTTTCCGAAGTGAAGTGGCACCTTTAGTTTCAGATAAATATTCGTTCCCGGTTCATCCGCGAAATAGCGGAAGAAATTCAGGTATTCCCGATAGCGGGTGTTCAGCACATTGGTAGCGCCCAGGATCACAGAGATGGGTTGCTTCCCGATACTCACTGTAGATCCGGCTTCCAGGCCTAACAGGTTGTACGCTCCCGGAGGCGCCATCAGGTCCTGCCCCTTTGGATCATTGGGATCTTTCAGGTTAGCAGGCGTGCGTGTTTGTTTCAACACATTGCTCATACTCACAGACACATAACTATCCTTCAGCCGTTTTAAATTGCCAGGGAAGAAAGTAAACTCATGTTCGAAACGATCACTGGGCATACCGATCATCCAGTCGTTCGCAGATTCATTGTAAGCACGCAACAGCGAAGCCTTTGTGAGGATCTGCCATTTGGGAAGGAATTGCCACCTGAGCTGCGCATCCATTCCTTTCATGCTGGCATCTGCCTGACGATAATAAGTGTAAGGGAATGCACCACGTATTGTTACCACCACACTATCCGTTGGTTGCAGGAAGATAAAATTGCGGATGTAGTTGTAGTAGAAATTCACATCCGCTTCTAGTTTCTCGCCCAGGTCGTAATGCACGGTAGCATTGAACTTGCTCGCAGCTTCTCCTTTCAGGAAATGATCGCCCTGTTCTATCACAGCAGCACCGTGATGTAAACCTGATGCATATAATTCATTCACACCTGCTGCACGCCATGCGCGGGCTGCATTCATGGAAATATGCAAATGATCATTCAGGCGGTATTGCGCACCCAGTGAACCGGAGAAGCTGCTGTAATCCTGCTCAGGATATTTGATCTCCCTGGCGTTATCATCTATGTTGTAATAGTTTTTATTATCATAGCGCACCCCGCCTTCCAGCAACCATTTGTTGTTATTGCTCTCCCATTTCTCCATCCAGAAAGCACCCCATTGCATACTCTGATAGTTGGGAATGAAGAGCCTGCTTTTGTAACTGTTCTCCTGGTACATCGTGGATGCACCAATAGTACCACGCAAGCCCTTCCAGCTGTTGTGATCCCATACCAGCTCACCGGTGTAAGTAGTGAGGTTCAGGTTCATCTGGTTCACAGATAAAGCAGAATTCCTGTCCAGCTCATTTCTGAAGTTGAACTGGCGGGCTAATACCAGGTTGAGTTTCCCGGCTTTGCCTGTATTCACGAATGCTTTGATCTTGAACAACTCATGTTCAACATGCTGATAAGGCCTGTCTATTTTGTAACTGAAACCTTCTGTAAATTCAGGGAAAGGTCTTTGCTGTTTGATCACTTCTTCCAGGTCTGTACGGTTGCCGATGTGCGAACCTTCAAACACGCCAAGGTTAGTATTAAACTGACTGTAGAAAAGTTCCGCACCATAGTTTGGTTTCTTCCAGCCCAGTGCAGCAGAGAAATTATATTCTTCCACTCCAGTATTATCTAACCAGTAATCCGGTGTGCGGGTGTTACCTCCTTTGCGCAAAGTGCCCTGGATCCTCCAGCTGAGGCCGGGTATTTCAGGTACCTGTTGTTCCAGTGTGGCAGATACTGCACCTAACCTGTTATTGGAAAAACCGGCGAGGTTTACTTCTCCATTCATGCCGGGCGTTACTGGTAAAGCTTTCGGTTCTACCAATACTACGCCGCCGATAGCATCTCCGCCGTAACGCAATGCGCTGGCGCCTTTGATGACCACTATCTTATTAGCAAGAAAAGGATCTACTTCCGGTGCATGTTCTGTTCCCCACTGCTGGCCTTCCTGGCGGATGCCATTATTCAATACCAGCACGCGGTTGCTATGCAAACCATTGATCACCGGTTTGGAAACATTAGGGCCGGTGGTCATGCTCGTTACGCCGTTCACTCTTTTCAAAGCTTCGCCGAGTGTGAGTCCTCTGGTTTTATCCAGTTCTTTGCCGCTGAGGGATTCTACGGGTGCGGTGGTCACTTCTTTTGCGGCGTGGCCGGTGATGGCTACTTCCTGCAATTGTGTGATACTATGCGGGAGAGTGATATTCCTGCGCTGGTCTGCACTTACATTCCATTCAATTTCTAATGGTGCGCAACCAATGTGGCTGATGCGGATATTGTAAATGCCCGGGCATAAACCTTCCAGTGAATAGATTCCTTTATCGTTACTTTTTACTGAAAGTCCGGTTTCTTTTACGATCAGGGTGGCGCCGGATAATGGTAATTTGGTTTCACTATCCGTAACGGTGCCACTCAGGCGGATCGTACATTGTGCACTGGCGCTGGCAATAAATAACAATTGCAGCAACACCGCGGTCAGCGCGAAATTCCTTATCATTTTCATGTATGCAAACGGATCATGGCAGCTTCATCAGCTACCTGTAAAATAGAATTATGTGTTGTTGGGTGGGGCGGGGTTACGCTTGTGGCGGAGCGCGTAATGAGAAGTAATAAGCGGGATAGGTGAAACTGTTGGCGGGCAGGCCGGCTAACAGGACTTCAAATTGATGGGAAACTGATGGTAAACAAGTGGTGTGTGGTTCCAGGTAAGCTTCTACAGCCCAGTGCAGCCATTCGCAGTGCTGGTGTTGCACGGAAAGCATCAGGCCATTTTCTGGCTGGGTGCTGCATTGTTCATCAATAGTGTCCTCGTGGCCGATAAAATGATGCACAAAATCCCTGGGGGTAATGTATAAACAAAATACACCCAGCAGGAAAATGGCTCCAATTTTATATGCCAGCTTTTTCACCATTGGTGACAAAGATACATAAAAACACCAGATTGCAACATTGTTGCAGGGGGAGGGTGATCAGGGAAGGTTAAGGCCATGAATTTCATTCCGCCTTACGGCGGAATGGGGTGGGATTTTTTTAGGGGAGAGCTTTCCCCATAGCCGAATTGCATTCCGCCTACCGGCGGAATGGGGAGGGAGATTTTTTGGGGTAGTCTTCATCTCAGGCGGAATAGGTGGAATTTTTCTTGAAAGTCTTGTCATAGCCGAATTGGTCATAGCGAATTTTGATGCTGCCTTTGCCATAGCAGAAATTGCATTCCACCTACCGGCGGAATGGGGAGGGGGATTTTTTTTGGGGTAACCTTCGTCTAAGGCGGAATAGGTGGAATTTTTCTTGAAAGTCTTGTCATAGCCGAATTGGTCATAGCGAATTTTGATGCTGCCTTTGCCATAGCAAAAATTGCATTCCGCCTACCGGCGGAATGGGGAGGGGGACTTTTTTGGGCAGTCTTCATCTCAGGCAGAATAGGTGGCGTTTTTCTTGAAAGTCTTGTCATAGCAGAATTGGCCATAGTGGGTTTTGCTACATCCTTTGCTAAAACAGAAATGGCATTCCGCCTACGGCGGAATGGGGTGGGATTTTTTTGATGGTAGCCTTCACCACAGGCAGAATGGGTGAGATTTTCTTGAAAGCCTTTGTCATAGTTGAATCGGCCATAGCGGGTTTTGCTGCATCCTTTGCTAAAACAGAAATCCCATTCCGCCTACGGCGGAATGGGATAGTATTTTTTTTGATGGTAGCCTTCGCTACAGGCGGAATGGGGGTTTGAAAGCTTTTTCTACAGCGTAATAGCTTATCTCACCTTAGCCATGGTCCTCACTTGCTGCACTTTCCCATTCTGGAAACGAGCATAATAAATACCATTAGGAAGCCCTTCCCCATTGAAAGTAAGGGTATAATCCCCTGCCGCATGCACCTTATCCACTAAAACGCGGATCAGGCGGCCCATGGTATCAAATATCTGCACCATGGTATGCCCACCGGCAGTTGTGTAGGAAATAACCGTTTTAGTACTGAAAGGATTGGGATAGTTGGAAATTAGTGTTTTGCCTTCATTCACATCCGGTACGCCAGTTACTACTCCGCAAGCCAGTCCGTTTACAAGCGGGAGGCTTTGGTAGTTCTGTAACATGATGTTATTGAGGTCTGCTGATTTTACGCAGAACCATTGTTCCAGGATGGAGGCATATACAGAACGGAAATCGTACTGCATCGGAATATTATCAATCGCAGAAGCGGCATCCGGCATGGTGGGCGTATTACCTAATACCTGCTGGTTTACATAATCACCGAATACGATCATGGGTGCAGAAGCACCATGGTCAGTACCCATACTACCATTGGATTTCACGCGGCGGCCAAATTCAGAGAAGGTCATGCCCACTACGCGTTGTGAATTTTTCAGTCCTTTCAGATCATCTGTAAAGGCTTTCACTGCGGAAGAGATCTGGCCCAGCAAATTAGCGTGGCTACCTGTAGTTGTATCGCCGGCATTTGTTTGATTGGCGTGTGTATCAAAACCGCCGATGCTCACCATGTAGAGGCGGGTTTTTAAACCACCGGCTACAAGACGCGCAACGATCTTTAGTTGAGCTGCCAGGTGATTGTTTGCAGGGTAAGCACCCTGCTGTGTAACTTTTGCAGCGGCTGCTTTAATAGAGCTCGCAAATTTATTACTCTGCTCCTGTATGAGACGGATGTATTTCAATTCTTTACCAGCCCTTGTGTTAGGGATGGGATCTGCTACATCATCCAGCAGGCCATAGAAATCCGTGGCGCTGGTGATAGCCATACCCATGTTCACTGTAGAACCCTGGAATGCAGGAGACACTACAGAACCTATCTGGATAGCCGGTGGATCAGGCATTTCTGCGTTAGGATAATTCACCGGAAAATTCGGGTATTCTGTTTGCAGGTATCTTCCTCCCCAGCCTGTTGGCAATACTGTATTGGCATCAGAACCGGTGAGCCAGATATCTGTAGCACGGAAGTGAGAGAAGTTGGGAGAAGGATATCCCACACTATGCAGGATACTCACATGCCCGTCATTATACATTTGCTGTATGCCTGTCATAGCAGGATGGATACCTGTTTTGGTCTGACCAGCCAGTTTCAGCACACGTCCTTCCGGGATCGCGATGTTAGAACGGGCAGCCTGGTATTTTCCATACTGATCCAATGGGATCACCATGTTCAAACCATCATTACCACCATTCAACTGGATCATCACCAGCACGTGATCATTATCGGTGGCTGCACCTTCCAGTGCAGACAGTAAAGGAGATGCACCAAATGCCCGAACGGCAAACCCGTTGATGAACGACGGCAGAATGGCAGCAGGAGCAGTATATTTGAGGAAGTCTCTACGTTTCATAAATAGGTTTTCAACGTGATCAGGCTAAATGGTATTCAGACAGGTTCATGATGTATTTGTACAATTCACTGAGGTGTTTCAATACCGTATTCTTGTTCATTGTATTGGAGGTATCCGCTTTGTAAAGGTTCCAGGCCTGCGTCCAGTAATAATCCTGGTCCTGCCCCAATAACAGGAAACTATTCTTTAAGAAGCTGCGTGTGTTGTCAGAAACACCCATGCGGTATAAAATATCCAGTGAATCTTTTACCAGTGCAACGGGATCTGAAGGATTAGGCATCATATCTGCAAAAGCAATGGGGTCAATACTAAGACCGCCATAAGTTGTAGTGATGATACTATCCACCATCATATTACGCTTAGGCAGCGTATCCGTATTGATCCACAATTCATGGAACTGCGGTGCCAGGTAATAAGCTTCCCAGCCGGAAACACCGGGAGGATCTCCAATATTTTGTTGTTGATTAGTAGCTGCATTTTGTAAAGCAGTCCATTGCGGATATACCTGTGCATAGTTTGCACTTGGCGCGAATTTCACACCAAACTCACGGCACATGCCTACTGTAAAATCTACAGGGCTCTTGATGAGGCAGGACATATTTAAGGGATCATAAAAATGTTCGCTCTTAAACAATGCAGACAGTAATGGTTTTATTTCATAATTACCTTCACGGAAAATATTAGCCAAAGGTGTGATCACATTGGCTTCCGCGCCGGCATCAATTTCGTAATAAATAAAGAACTGGTAGAATTTGCGGCAGATGAACTTCGCTACTTCCTGCTGAAGGAAAATGATACCCAGCATGTCATCCAGCTCTGTAGTACCCATTGTACCCGTTTTACCCGTGATCACTTTATTGGAGAACCAGGGGGAAAATGTTTTGTTGGTGATATCATGTTTGGTGGCATCGAAGAAAGAAGTGCAAGTTACTTTATCCACTTTATAACCCGTGAGCACATGTGCTGCAGCGCGTACATCTTCTTCCTGGTATTGTGAATCCGGCCCTTTACCACAAGTGAAAAGTTCCAGCAGTTCCCGTGCATAGTTTTCATCAGCAGCAGTTTTCTCATTGAGATAACCGTTGAGATATACCAGCATGCCGGGATCCAGCGTGATGGCTTTTACCAGGTTCTTGAAATTGCCCAGAGCGTTTGTACGCAGGGCTACATTATAACCATAACTAAAACGCCCATCGGCGATCGTGTTTGTTTCTGTTGCAAAGTGATTATGCCAGAACAGCACCAGTTTTTCGTGGATGGTCCTTTCCTGGTTGAGCATAAGCCCCGTCCACCAGGCTTTATAGGAAGCATTGCGTTTGCGGTTCAGATCTTCATCTCCATCCGGAGCTGTTACCCATGGCGCACCAGGAGCAACACCGGTTGGATCCGTGTAGCCACCTGTGTTATAATTATTTACGGGAGGTGTTGGTGTAACAGCATTGGCTTGCAGTAAAGCATCTACAGCAGCGTCCAGAGACATGCCTTCAAAATGTCTTACATCCAGCGGGGCAGCGCCAAACATGGCCCTCTTCAGCAAATGCACTACCTGCGCGGTTCCCCACGCTCCAGAATAAGGAGTTAAGCCGGTATCTGTTCTCGATCCGAGAACTGTTGTAGTTCTTTTACGGGAAGGGGCAATTGTTAAGAAATCTCTACGGTCCATTGGGATACGGTTATGACGATCAGTTAATTATTGAGCCGTTGCCTTCTCATATTGATTCACGCAATTTTCCGGGCATAGTTAGGCATCTACGGTTTTTCAGTAAGCAAATTAACAAAAACTTTAATTCAATCATATTATTTTATATGAATTAACGAATAAACTATTTTACTCAATTGATCCTGAAGCGACAGCAAACCAAAGAAAAAGCCGCCGAAGTGAGTGACCTTTAGATTTGTATGGATAAAATAATGGATTAAATTGAAGGAAAGAGATGGGGTGAACTAAGTGAGTGACTGGGCTGGAGGCCCATGTTGTGTATTAGTCCCCATCTCATTTCCC
>NZ_WJFD01000004.1 GCF_009647655.1 Chitinophaga sp. SYP-B3965
ATGAGATGGGGACTAATACACAACATGGGCCTCCAGCCCAGTCACTCACTTAGTTCACCCCATCTCTTTCCTTCAATTTAATCCATTATTTTATCCATACAAATCTAAAGGTCACTCACTTCGGCGGTTTTTTTACTACTGAACGGCAGCTTTGTTTAGTCTGTCTCAACTCTTGACATAGGGTCAGTGTTTGACTGAGGTTTGTCCAGTCTTCGATAGCCGTATTTACTAATACTAAAGAAAAAGGCCGTCCTTTTCAGAACAGCCCCTTCCTTTTTAAGCAGGTATTAATTATTTCAACAGCGTTCCTTTCAAACGCATTAACTCAGTTTCAGAGATCTTTGTATTATACCGCGCCTGGATCAAACGGTAAGCTGCCAGCTCCAGACTTTGCTGCGCTTCTTTCAATTCCAGTGTGGTAGATACGCCCTGGCGGAAACGCTCCAACGCTACCATCACATTTTCCCTGGCGAGGTCCACACTTTCTTCTTCCAGCGTGAGGGACATCTTATAGTACTCATAATCCTTAAAAGCATTCCGCAGGAAAAGGTTCACCTGTGATTGCTGATTATCTAAGGAGAGCTGCTGATATTGAATATCCAGCTTTGCCGCCTTCACCTGCCGGTGTACGTTCAGACCATTGAAGATGGGCACGGTAGCAGAGAAGCCATAGTTAAAACCCTTATTCTGGTTAAACACCGGGCTGAACTGGTTCACCGCAGCATTGGCCCTTGATTGAGAAAAGTTATAAGCAGAGTTGAAAGAGAGGATCGGAAAGAAATCTCCTTTCGCTTCCTTCAAAGCAAGGCGGGAGATCTCCACGTTCTGTTTCGCCATCTGCAACTGCGGATTCGTCTGATACAGGTTTTCCTGGATCTCCCCAAAAGAAAGGGAGAGGTTCACCGGAATAGTATCCAGCACATCGTAATTGGTACTTTCATCTGCAATGGCCAGTAACTGGTTGAGGGAAGCTTTGCTTTGCTCAATGGTTGTCTGCTGGCGAAGCCACATAGCACGTTGCGCATTGTAATCCACTTTTGCCTGCAGCCAGTCCGTTTTAGGCCCAAGCCCCGTCTGGAATTTGGCGTCACTCAGTTTCACTCTTTCTTCAGAGATGCTCATCTGTTCTGCCAGTGCACGCAGCTGTTGTTTTTGTTGCGCAATGTTATAATAGCCATTGATGATAGCCGCGATCGTATTCTCCAACTGGTTCTTTACTCCCATCTCTCCTAAGATCTCAATAGCCTGGATACGCTGGCGGGTAGCAAACATCTTAAACCCGTCAAACAATGTCCAGTTAAGGTTTAGCGCTGCCTGGGCCTGCCGGTTTTTAATACCGCTGGTGTCCCGTTTAGTGCCATTACCAAACTCCTGTTTGGTGCCGGTGTTGGTCCATGTTTTTGATGCCGTTCCATTCAGGCGGGGAGCAAAAGCAAAGTTGGCATACGCATTATCATTGGCAGCAACAGCTGCGTCATTACGGGCTAGGCGGATGTCAAAGTTGTTCTTTAATCCCAGATCTATGGCCTGTTCCAGCGTAAGCACCTGTTGTGCTTTGGCGCCAGGTACAAGCAATAGTGAAATGATGCCGGCTAAAAATATTCTGATCAGTTTCATTGTATTGATTAATGATTCTTATGCATGTGCTGATGCGGCAGCCGCTTCCGGATTTTCCTGCAACAGCGCTTCTTCATATTCAACATTCTTTTTTCTGCGGCTCAGGAAAGTATACATCGCCGGGATCACATATAAAGTGAGCACCAGGGAGAACATAATACCACCTACGATCACAATACCCAGCGGAATACGACTGGTAGCAGCAGCTCCAAGACTCATGGCAATGGGCAATGCACCTAAGGCCATGGCAAGGCTCGTCATGAGGATGGGGCGCAAACGCATCACAGAACCTTCAATGGCAGAGGCCGCTTTTTCTTTACCCGCATCACGCATATGGTTGGCAAACTCCACAATGAGGATACCATTCTTCGTTACCAATCCTATCAACATAATTACCCCGATCTGCGAGAAGATGTTCCATGTTTGACCAAACGCCCACAGGGAAAGTAATGCACCCGCAAATGCAAGCGGTACTGTTAACATGATGATGAATGGATCTACCCAGCTTTCAAACTGAGCAGCCAGTACCAGGTAGATCAATACAAGTGCCAGCACCAATGCGAACATCGTATTGGAACCACTTTCCGCATAGTCACGGGAAGAACCGCTCAGTGCAGTTGCAAAAGATTCATCTATCAGTTTTTCTTTTTCCAGCTTATCATAAATGCTATTCATGGCCGCGATGCCATCACCGATCGTTTTACCCGGAGCAAGGCCTGCAGAAATAGTAGCAGATTTCATCCGGTTAAAGTGGTAGATGATGGGCGGGCTTGTTTCTTCATTGATGGTAACGAGGTTATCCAGTTGTATGGGTTCACCACGGGAGTTACGTACATAAATACTTTGCAGATCTACAGGATCATCCCGGTCGTCCCGGAATACCTGGCCCATTACCTGGTATTGTTTACCATTACGGATAAAATATCCAAAGCGCCTGTTACTCAGTGCCAGTTGTAATGTAGAAGAAATGTCTTCCACGGAAACACCTAATTCACTGGCTTTAGGACGATTGATCTGAATGCGTAATTCCGGTTTATTGAACTTAAGGTCCACATCCACACCCTGGAAAGTAGGATTGGCGTTGGCCTCATCCATAAAGCGGGGGATCACAGATGCCAGTTTATCAAAGTTCACATTCTGCAATACAAACGATACCGGCAAACCGCCACGACGGCCTACCTGGATAGTTTGTTGTTCTATCGCAAATACTTTTCCCAGCGGGAATTTGTACATGTTCCTGTTCACCATATCCACGATCTGCTTCTGAGAGCGGCTCCTTTCCTTTGGTTCCGGTAAGGTCACAAATATAAAGGCCGTATTCACAGAACCACCACCAGAAAAGCCAGGTGCTGTAACAGACATGATGATCTGCTTTTCCGGAATGGAGTCCAGCAGAAAATCTACCAGGCTATTCACATATTTATCCATCGCATCGTAGGAAGTTCCTTCCGGTGCGGTAACAGATAAACGGAAAGAGTTCCTGTCTTCCATCGGCGCCAGTTCTGATTGCAGCGTAGTGAACAGCCAGTAGATCATACCTAAGCAGACCAGGATGATCACAACCGCCATCGCTTTCACCTTCATAAATGCGGAGAGCGACTTCTGGTAACTACTTTCCATCCATTGGAAGAAAGGTTCTGTTTTTTCATAGAACCAGGAGTGTTTATGTGTTTTATGTGCCAGCTTAACGTTGAGCACAGGGGTGAGCGTTAAGGATACAAATGCAGAGATCAATACCGCGCCAGCTACCACGATCCCAAACTCCCGAAACAAACTTCCCACAAAACCCTGTAAGAAGATGATGGGTAAGAATACGAAAGCGAGTGTGATGGAAGTGGCAATTACCGCAAAGAAGATCTCTTCAGATCCTTCCTTCGCTGCACGCATCCGTGGTAAACCCGCTTCAATCTTTTTATAGATGTTCTCCGTTACCACAATACCATCATCCACCACCAGCCCCGTTGCCAGTACAATGGCCAAAAGAGTGAGGATGTTGATGGTAAAACCACAGACGTACATGATAAAGAAGGCACCGATCAATGATACCGGGATATCCAGGATAGGCCGCAAAGCCATCAGCCAGTCACGGAAGAAGAGGTATACGATCAGGATCACGAGCACTAATGCAATGATCAGTGTTTCCTGTACTTCGTGAATACTTTTCTTAATGAAAGCAGTATTATCTATCCCGATGTTCAGGCTAAAATCGTCTGGTATCTCTTTTTTAAGATGTTCATACCGTTTGTAGAATTCTTCTGAGATGGCCACATAGTTAGCACCAGGCTGAGGGATCAATCCCAATGCAATTTGTGCTATACCGGATTCCTTCAGCTGCGTTTCTTCATTTTCCGGTCCCAGTACAGCCTGCCCAACATCCCGGAGCCTTACTACAGCACCGTTCACATTCTTAATGATCAGGTTATTGAATTCATCTTCCGTATCCAGCCGTCCGAAAGTACGTACCGTTAACTCTGTGGAGTTTCCTGCAATTTTACCGGAAGGTAATTCCACGTTCTCTTTTGTGAGCGCGTCCTGCACATCCCCTGGTGTGAGGCTGTAAGCAGATAATTTGGAAGGGTCCATCCATATGCGCATGGCATATTTCTTTTCACCCATGATCTGGATAGAACTTACACCCGGAATAGTTTGTAATTTTTCCAGCAGTACGTTGGTAGCATATTCCGTTATTTCCAGCTGATTACGCGTATTACTCTGCACCGTCATCGAAATGATGTTATCAGAGTTGGCATCTGCCTTAGAAACTACTGGTGGTGCTTCCAGGTCAGGAGGAAGATTTCGTTGTGCCTGGGAAACTTTATCCCGCACATCGTTCGTAGCCGCTTCCAGGTCTTCTCCCAGTTCAAATTCCACCGTAATATTACTACTACCCTGGCTGCTGAGCGAAGAGATATTTTTGATCCCGGCCACACCATTGATAGCTTTCTCCAGTGTTTCCGTGATCTGTGTTTCAATGATATCCGAATTGGCGCCACCATAAGAGGTACGCACATTCACAACCGGAGGATCGATGGCCGGGAAATCCCGCACCCCCAGGAAAGTGTAACCCACAAGGCCGAAGATCACAATGATGATATTCATCACAATTGCCAGCACCGGCCGCTTGAGCGATATGGAAGGTAAACTCATGTTAATATTTTTGCGTTGTTCTACTGTACCTTATTGTACTTAAAAGGAGAACCGGGTTTTAATTGAAGAATACCACTTGTGATAACTGTATCGCCTATCTGAAGTCCACTTAAGATCTCCACATTACTTTCATTCCGGGAACCGGTTTCCACGATCACGAATTTGGCCCTTCCGCTGTCTGCCACGATCACCTGTTTATTACGGGTGCCGGGGATCACTGCCTGAGAGGGGATCATGATGGCTTTCGGTTTATCTTTTAAACGGATAGAAGTTTTAGCGAAAGAACCGGGGAACAGTTTGCCGGAAGGGTTTGGCACCAAAGCACGGATCATCACACTACGTGTGGCCAGATCTATCTTTGGGTCTATGGCATAAATGGTGCCTTTATATTTTGATGTATCACCTGTTACCGTGAAAGTCACCGGCTCTCCTTTACGGATAGCATTCTTGTATTTTTCAGGCGCCGCAAAATCTATTTTTAAAGGATTGAGCTGTTGCAAGGTGGTCATAATAGTAGCCGGACTCACAATAGCACCTTCACTCACATTCCTTAAACCCAGCGTTCCACTGAAAGGAGCACGGATCTCAGTTTTCTGCAATTGTGCCCTGTTAAATTCAATATCTGCTCCGTAAGCACTCACCTGGTTGCTGGTAACATCCACATCCTGCTGACTGATACCATTGATCTTCAACAGTTGTTGCTGGCGGGAGAGGGTGGTTTTGGATAATTCACGTTGTAATTCCAGTTTACGGATCTGTGCAGTGATATCTCCGTCATATATCTTAACAAGGAGGGCACCTTTACTTACGGTTGTTCCTTCTTTAAAATAGATATTGGTGATCCTGCCGGTGATTTCCGGTTTCAATTCCACTTCTTCATTACTCTGCAATGTACCGCTGGCTTCAATGGCTTCATCTAAAACAACGGGTTGAACAACATAAGCATCTGCGAGAATGGGTTTTCCTGCGCCGCGACCTGCTGCTTTTGGCGGACCGGCGGGTTCCTTGGGTTCACTCTTAGCGACCATTTTGTACACAAAAAAACCGGCTACCGCCAGGATTAGGAATAATAGAACGATTCTTAAGGTCTTATTGCGCATGATTAAATAAATATATTGTTTAGCTGGATTTCCTTTTCTGATTCAATTGCACGTGATCTGCGCCCATATGCAAGTTACGGTTTAGCCGCTGCACAAAATAGCGGCTAAAATTAATTATTGGACGTCAAGCGGACCCGGTTCCGGTTTTAAATGTGGTTAAGTGGTGCTATAAATGTTTGAATGGTCAACTTGTATGTCATAACATCTATAGTCCTAAAAGGGGGGTATAAGGATGCTTATACAATATATAATGGTGTATAATCGAGCAAAAGACGGTAAAAAGGAGAGCTGACATAAGGAATTTCACGTATATCGAAACCCGTTAAACAACCTCTCATCCCGCCACAAGGGCCATTCGTGAGGGATTTGGGGACATTGCCAAATTGGAAAATCTCCGTTAAAATTTGACTATGGTCTTGGCAATTCAATAAATATTATATTTTTGCAGTCAAGTTTTAAACCAAAAACACTTAAAATTATGTCAGACATTGCATCAAGAGTTAAAAAGATCATTATTGACAAATTAGGCGTTGACGAGGCCGAGGTAACTCCTGAAGCCAGCTTTACCAACGACTTAGGCGCTGACTCTTTGGATACTGTAGAACTGATCATGGAATTCGAAAAAGAATTCAATATCTCCATTCCTGACGAACAAGCAGAGACTATCACCACTGTTGGCCAGGCAGTAGCTTACCTGGAAGAACACGTAAAATAATCCAACTAATCAGAACTGTTTTAATGCAACCAAGACGAGTAGTCGTTACAGGTTTAGGCGCGCTGACACCGCTCGGCAATTCCGTTGATGCCTTTTGGCAGGGATTGGCGAACGGTGTATCCGGCGCTGACTTCATCAAGCAGTTCGACGCTGCCAAATTCAAAACCCGCTTCGCCTGCGAGCTTAAGAACTTCGATCCTACTCAATTCATGGATAAGAAGGATGCCCGCAAGATGGATCCCTTCACCCAAACAGCCGTTATTGCAGCCGATGAGGCAATTGCCGATGCAAAGATCGATCGCAATTCCGTGGATGTAGATCGCGTTGGGGTGATTTGGGGTACGGGGGTTGGAGGTATGATCAACTTCAGCCACGAGCTGAAGGAATTCTTTGCAGGAGACGGAACCCCGAGGTTTAGTCCTTTTCTGATCACCCGCCTTATTTTGGATATTGCCGCAGGGCATATATCCATCAGGCATGGTTTCAGGGGACCAAACTTTTCTGTGGTTTCCGCTTGTGCTTCCGCTACTAACGCTATTATTGATGCGATGTACCATATCAGATGGGGCAAAGCAGATGTAATCATTACCGGAGGATCTGAAAACATCATCAATGAACCTTGTGTTGGCGGATTTAACGCCATGAAGGCTTTGAGTGAAAGGAACGATGATCCTAAAACGGCTTCCAGGCCTTTTGATCTGGACCGTGATGGTTTTGTAATGGGCGAAGGTGCAGGAGCGCTTGTTCTGGAAAGTTATGAACATGCCATGGCACGCGGTGCAAAGATCTATGCAGAATTAGCAGGAGGTGGCGCTACCGCAGATGCACATCACATTTCTGCTCCCCATCCGGAAGGCCTGGGAGCTTTTAATGTAATGAAATCTGCACTCAACGACGCAGGAATGAAACCGGAAGACATTGATTACATCAATGTTCACGGAACTTCCACTCCCCTGGGAGACGTTGCCGAAGTGAAGGCTGTACAACAGGTATTTGGAGAAGCAGCATTTAAGCTGAATATCAGTTCCACTAAATCCATGACCGGCCACTTATTAGGGGCTGCAGGAGCAGTGGAGTCTATAACCGTTATCAAGAGCATTATTGAAGGCCTCGTACCACCCACCATTAACCACTTCACGGACGATCCCCAATTGGACGCCAG
Organism: Chitinophaga sp. SYP-B3965; assembly: GCF_009647655.1. GTDB lineage: Bacteria > Bacteroidota > Bacteroidia > Chitinophagales > Chitinophagaceae > Chitinophaga. The sequence goes on from NZ_WJFD01000004.1 coordinate 7,742, forward strand.
GTTGAACTTTACTTTCAATGTTGCCCAAAAACGCGAAGTAAGAGCTGCCCTCAGCAATACTTTCGGTTTTGGTGGACACAATGCCTCCGTTATTTTCAAAAAATTTGTTCCTTGATTGTGTGAAAATACTTCCAGGATTTCTATATAAGCTCATCTACGGGAAAAGGCAACTTTATAAAGACCTGTACAATTTACTCGGGTTTCACCCTGGTAACCTGGCTTTATATGAAGTAGCCTTGAGCCATCGTTCCAGCAAAGAGAAATTTCTCGAAAGCAACGAACGACTGGAGTACCTCGGTGATGCCATATTGGGAGCAATTATCGGAGACTATCTTTTCAAAAAATACCCCTACAAAACAGAAGGTTACCTCACTGAAATGCGGTCAAAGATCGTGAACCGGCAACAGCTCAATGATATTGCTATCAAAATGGGCTTGCGTAAACTCACTATCTACGATAAGTACAACAGTTTCTTAAAGATCAGCCAGATCTTTGGGAATACGTTGGAAGCATTGGTAGGAGCCGTTTACCTGGATAAAGGGTATAATCAAACCAAACAGTTCGTACACAAACGCCTGCTGGTTCCATACATTGATCTGGAAACGCTGGAGTCTGTGGAAATGAACCACAAGAACAAACTCTATGGCTGGGCTAACAAAAATGGCAAGACCCTGGAGTTTGAACTGATAGAAGAACAAATGGATAATGGCCGCCGTATTTTCACAGTGGGCGCCATGCTGAATGGTGAACTCATTTGCACCGGTAAAGCTTTCAATAAAAAAGATGCCAGCCAGATTGCAGCTTCCCAGGCTATAGAACTGCTGGGCATTGGAACAGATGATAAATAGGAGGTGGGCGTTTTTAAAACATCTTTACCTGCTACGTTAAAAAAATACCCCCCTTAAATTCTCTACTGGCTACTTCGATCTCATTTTTCCCCTCAGAGTTAGGGGAGGTAGAGTCTTTTTATTTTTTATGTCAATTTCACCTCAGAGCCAGGGAGTATGTCTTTTATATTTCATTTCTAAAAAAAAAGAATACCCCCCTTTACTCTCTGCTACTTAGACTTCACATCCAACCTTAAAATAGTCCTCAACTTCTCCATTGCTGTTTTGGAAGGATCTGTTATATACAGCTCATGATGTGGCCCGCATATATCCAGGTTATGTAATTTGATATAGGCCAGCAACTTCTCAATAGTGGGCAATTCATCATGGTAAGAGCCGGTATGTAAGATCTGCACAGCCAATGTACCAGGAAAATGTTCAAAGTGTAATTCATCCAGGTGGGCAAGTTTCTTGTTGCCAGCCAGCGCTGCTGCTTGCGTAAAATCATTCTTTGAAACAAAGTCCGGCAGCTGTATGCGCAGTTTCCACTGCCATTCATGCATCGGAGCCGCATTTACCTGTGCACCACTCTCCGTCCACCAAAAACCTTCCAGGTTGGCTACTTTGAAGTCTTTATCCTGCAGTTTGTTGATCTTTTTGATGTTGTACGCGGTGGCATACAACGCTTTTACTTTTGCATTGAACAGCGCGGAATTAGGATCGCCATCACCTTCAATGGTAATGAAGTTTGCAGCAGCAATCGTAACGATCTCCGGAGTGGCTTTCGCGCGATAATATTGTTTCTGTTCTTTGGCGAGGTCTGTCTTTTGCATATGTTGTTAGTTTATACAACAAAGAAAAGACGGGGTAGTGACAACATTATGTCAGCAGTGATGGGCTAATAATTCTTTAATTTTTACCTGCATGATGTCTTTCATATCCACGGGTGAAATAATGGTAGCCTTATTCCCCAGCATCAGCAACCAGCGGGCAATACAGGGAAGGCTGCCATAAAGGAAGGTCATTTCAATAAATTGCTCTTCCGTTTTTTCCTGCACAAAGCCATAGTAGTATTTCTGTTCAGTGAGGAAGCGCGCCACATCATGTGAAAACCGCACTTTCACTTCCGTAAGCTTTTCTTCATTTTCTTTATGTCCTTTGGCAATGAACTCCTGGAGGCTCATCCGCCCGTTCTTATTAAAAGTCTGATCTGTAACGGAGAGGCTCTTAATACGATCCGCCCTGAAATCCCGGTAATCCTGTCTTAAACGGCAGTAGCCGATCAGGTGCCAGCTGTTGTGCATGTGAAAAATACCGATCGGCTCAATATCCCGGCGGGCCGAAGTAGCATTGTAATGAGAATAATAATCGAGGGAAAGCACTTTCTGCCGGGCCAGCGCATCCTGGATCTCACTCAGGAAACGGTTAGGGAATTCTTCTCCCACATTGTTTGGCCGCGATTTGATCACCGCAATATTATCGTCCAGGGATTCCAGGAAATCCTTGTCCGTACCCCGCAGTACCGCTCTGATCTTTTGCATGGCATTGCTGAACTGCTGCTGATTGGAATGATCACTGTGTTTTTCCATCAGCTTTTCGCCGGTAAGGAGGGCAGCAGCTTCTGTACGATTGAACATGATCGGCGGCAGGTGGTAACCTTCCACAATATAATAACCGGTACCCGCCTCTGCCCCAATGGGAACACCCGCTTCCATTAAAGCTTTCACATCACGGTATACCGTACGGAGGCTTATTTCAAAGCGGTCGGCTATTTCCTGGGCCTTCACCACTTTTTTCCCCTGGAGCTGTACAAGTATGGCAGTTAGCCGGTCAATACGATTCATACCCCAAATTTACGTTTTCCGCAACGGCAAGGAAACCTCTGAATAACTTTTGACGTATTTAAACCTTGCCGGCCATTATTGGTCAAATAATGTGACGATTTGGAAAAGGGTGTTTCAACGCACATGTTTTTTAAAAGAACGTCGTCTAACTATTGAAAGGATAACCCCTTAACGATATTCAGCCTCCCGGAAGGGCGGTTTGTAAAGTACTAGTTGCTGTTACAGCATATAGTTAGGTTAAATGGTAAAGCCCTGGCAATTCCTTGCCGGGGTTTCTCTTTTTTAGTAACTCATCTCATTTAACTTCACTTTTCCCCTGAAGGTCCAGAAGACAAAAATAGTGTAACTCAGCACCAGAGGCGTCCCGATAGCAGCAATCAACAGCATGATCCTTAATGCTTTAGGCGAAGATGCGGCATGATAGATACTGATGCTGTTAGCCGGATCTGTAGTAGAAATAATAATATTAGGGTAGAGGCCAATGGCAAAAAGTATCAGCAGCATGGCCGTAATGCAGCTGGAGAAAACGAATGCAGTAAAGTATTTACGGCTGTCAATGTTCCGTTTGATATTCAAAACAGTCAGCACTGCCAGCAGGGGAATGGCAAACAGCCATGGATATTCCTTGAACTGGTCCGTCATATGGGGAATATAAATGAGGGTGGACATGGAAGCCAGGATAAAACAGAGGATGAAGAACTTGCTGCAATTGTTCACCAAAACAGTGAGTTTGGCATACAGCCGGTTTTCCGTTTTCATCACAAGATAAATTGCGCCATGCAGCATGAAGAGGGAAAGCGTGGTAAAAGCGATCAGGATGGAATAAGGATTAAAGAAAGTGAGCAGGTTGCCGGTGAACTCATGTTTCTCATTAAACGGCAGGCCATGGATCAGGTTGCCCAGTATCAACCCCAGCAAGAGGGTGATGAGTGTGCTGGAAGCCATGTAGCTGATATCCCACATTTTTCGCCACCAGGCCATGGTTTCCTTACTGCGGAATTCAATGGAGATGGCCCTGAAAATGAGCGCTACCAGGAACAGCATGAAAGGAACATAAAAAGTAGAGAGGATGGTACCGTATAATAAGGGGAATCCAGCAAACAGTGCACCGCCGGAAATCACCAGCCATACTTCATTTCCATCCCATACAGGCCCAATGGCATTAAGGGCAATGCGCCGGCTTTCTTCTTTATTAAAGAAAAGGTGCAGGGCGCCGGCGCCAAGATCAAATCCATCCAGTACACCGTAACCAGTGATGAGACCTCCAATCACCAGGAACCACAGGGTAGGGAGGTCTATGCCGAGAATTGTTTCCATTATGCCTGTAATTGTTTAATGTTACGTTTAGAGAATTCGTCACTGTCGTCTTCCTCATTGGGCGTCATTTCCGGACCATGAACGATCTTTTTATTCAGCAGGTAGAGGAAAAGCACCAGCAGTAAGGTATACACGAGACTAAATAATACGAGGGAGAAGATCACCTGTTCTGCTTTTACTTCTTTGGACAAAGCATCAGAAGTTCTCAGCAATCCATACACTACCCAGGGTTGCCTGCCCACTTCTGCAGAATACCACCCCACCTGGTTAGCAATCTGGGGCAGCATCACTGCCCAGACGAAAATGGTCATGAGCCATTTCTGCGAAAACAGTTTCTTTTTCCAGAGCAGGAAAGTGGCTGTGAGCGTGAGTGCTATCAGGAACATGCCGATGCTGATCATGATATGATAAGTCTGGAAAACGAAGTTAACGGCGGAAGGGCGGTCTGCTTTCGGGAAAGCATTCAGACCAGTAACGGGCGCGTTAAAACTGCCATGGGTAAGGAAAGAGAGTCCTCCCGGAATTTTAATGCCCGTTGTTTTCCCGGTTTTATTATCTACCCAACCCACAATATACATGGGCGCTACGGCGGAACTATCATAATGTCCTTCCATGGCAGCCAGTTTGGCCGGTTGGTATTTACTCACATAATGAGCGGAGCGGTGTCCGGTGAAAAGCTGTGCCAGTGCGGCAATGGTGGCTACACAAAGTCCCACTTTGAACATGGCCTGTGCAGCGGTAACAAAACGTTTTTTGATGATATACCAGGCGGCCACGCTCATCACGAGGAAAGAGCCTGCGAGGAAAGCACCAATGATCACATGGCTCAAACGGTCCATAGAAGAAGGGTTGAACACCATTTCCCAGAAATCCGTAATGATAGCGCGGGCTTGCATTCCTTCTCCTTCAATCACATAACCGGTGGGTGTTTGCTGCCAGGAGTTGGCAATCACGATCCACACGGCAGAAAACATAGAACCCAGGGCTACCATGATGGTTGAAAAGAAGTGCACTCCTTTGCTCACCCTGTTCCATCCAAATAAGAGGATGCCCAGGAAGCCTGATTCCAGGGCAAATGCGAAGATGCCTTCCGCTGCGAGGGCGCTGCCAAAGATATCTCCCACATAGCGGGAATAGACCGCCCAGTTAGTACCAAACTCAAATTCCATCACAATACCCGTGGCCACGCCAATACCAAAGATGAGGGCAAATATTTTGATCCAGAACCGGGTGATATCCTCATACATCTTTTTACCGGTACGGAGATACAGTCCTTCCATGATCACCAGGCAAAGGCCAAGACCTATGCTGAGCGGGGGGTATATATAATGGAAGGCAATCGTAAAGGCAAATTGGATGCGGGAGAGGATTTCAACAGAAGGCATGATCCAGGTATTTAATGATGGTCTTGCAAAGGTAGTCCGGTGACGATAGCATATAGTGATCTTCGTCAGGCATCGGGCCTGATGTTAGTCAAGTTAATAAAACAACGGCAGGAAAGGAAAGGTTTTCATACATAAATACGTGTATTACAGCTGGGTTTTAACCCAACAGGGCATTTTCGCATAGCACCTTCGTGTAATAACAAGCTTTTAACACTATCGCCCTGCCCTGATTTTTATATTTGAGCGTCATAGCAGCAGTACGTATAGCAGAACTGGCTGCCATGAGTTAAATTGGAGCGTATTTAACAGGTCTGGGGTTCCCCCCGGACCTGTTCATTTTTTGAACAAGGAAGATATTTATGTTAACCATCAGTTAACAATTCTTACCATTTTGTGTTATTAAATTAGGGTTAGAACACAAATAGCAAAACTGAACATATTATTATTACCAGATAGTTTAATAAGTTAAATTGGAGAGTAAACTTTACCCTGGCCCGATTTTCATCGGGCCATATTTTTTAAAGCGTGTGGATTTGTTAATCAATCGTTGCCCCGCCACCCGATTCATGCAGAAGAAAGAGCATTAATTTGTTGATAACCAAAATATTACTAAATAAACCGGTTTCATTTGTTTAGTTGATGGCATGTGAAAATGCCTTACATTTGATACAGGTATTTGTTTGAAAAATGATCTACCATCAATTCAATATCATTAAAAAAACAGGCCTTACCTCTGCCGTGAAAGACGATGATGCCCGCAAGGTGATGATCGTAAACTCTTTCAGCTTCCTAACCGCCCTGTTATGCACTTTTTGTGGTGTATCACTTTCTCTTATCTCTGGTCAATGGACCATCCTGTATACCGCCATGGCATTCGTTGCCGGCTTCCTCGGCATCCTGCTGCTCAATAAAAAACATCATTATTCCATGGCCAAGTTCGGGCTGTTGCTCGTGTATTGCATGGTGATGCTGTATTATGGCACAACTTTCGGCGAAAGCACACAAGTACATTTCCTGGGCCTTTTCCTCATAGGCGTTCCACTTTTGATCTGCTCCCAGAAGGAACGTGCATTGAAATGTGCCTGTATGGCCATGCCTGTTACCGGCCTTATTTTACTGGAAGCCAATTATTACTACGAGGTATTTGAACCCATGGAGCTCACCCGCGGTATGACCTTTGCCTTTCGCTGGCTGATCATGACCGTAGTAGTTGTATTAAATGGTATGGTGATCAGCTTCTACCAGATCAATATTGCCAGCCTCGTGAAAACACTGGGTATACGGAACAGGTCATTGCGGAAAACGAATGAAGAGATAGCCGGTAAAGAAGCACAACTGAAACTGGCCAATAAAGAACTGGAAAACTATAATGAGAAACTGGAAAGAGAAGTAGAGATCCGTACGGCGCAACTGAATATTAATTATAAGGTACAGGGAGATATGTTGCTGGACCTGCGGAACACCATGGCGCAGATGAAAAAGAAAGATCAGCAGCTGGAAGAATATGTGTCAGAACTCGAAGCGCTCAGGGCTAATCTTATTGTTGCCAGGGATGATGCGGAAAATGCCAATGCTGCCAAGTCCGCTTTCCTGCGGGAGATCAGTCATGAGATCCGTAACCCGCTCAACGCTATCATTGGTATCAGTTACCTGTTGCTGAACGACAAAGGCAATAAGAACAAGGTACCGCAGAGCATTGTAAGTTATATTGAGAACATCTATACCAGCAGCCACAGCCTGCTGGAGATCATTAATAATGTACTGGAACTGGCTAAGATAGAAGCGGGTAAAACAGATGATATCCGCCAGGAGTCCTTTGCCCTGAGAGAGTGGGTACGCAGTGTGGTGACCATTTACCAGAACGCGGCAAAACTGAAAGATGTAGGGCTGCAATTACAGATCGATAATGGATTGCCTTCCCATATCCTGGGAGACCGTGTGCATCTGACGCAGATCTTGAATAACCTGCTCGCGAATGCGATCAAGTTCACACCGGCCAATAAAAAAGTAACCCTCTACTGTTTCAAAAAGAGCTCCCAGCAATGGTGTATCAGGGTGGCGGATGAAGGAGTAGGTATTGCCAAGGAAAAACAAGGTTTGATCTTCCAGCCTTTTGAGCAGGCAGACAAAACTATTTATCACAAGTTTGGAGGAACAGGTCTTGGCCTGGCTATTTCCAAACGCATTGCAGAACTGATGGGCGGGGAAATTGAAGTATGGAGCCAACCGGGCGAAGGCACAGCGTTTACCGTAACGCTGCCATTGAAAATAGAGAAGAATCATCAGTTGCAGGAAATTGTTCCCGGTAAAAAACAATTCTCTGCATTGTCTTCCAGCAAACGGATCTTACTGATGGAAGATAACCAGACCAACCAGATGATCATGGAACGCTTCTTCTCCAATCTTGGTATCCAGATCATGATCGCGGATAACGGACAGGATGGTGTGGCCATGACCCGTGCCCATATGCCGGACCTGATCATTATGGATATGCACATGCCTAAACTCACCGGCCGCGAAGCATTGAAGCTGATCCGCGAAGATCCGGCGCTGCGTCATATTCCTATCATTGCTATTTCTGCAGATGCTTTCCGTGAGCAGCAGGAAGTAGCATTGAAAGCAGGGGTGAATGAATATCTCATCAAACCCGTGGAGTTCGATCGCTTATATGAAGTGGTAGATAAATATCTGGATGCACCTTGCTTTGCAGCAGCCAGTGAAATGATGGTGGCCAAGGTGAGTTAGCTATTATGGCGCCAGCATAAATTGCACCGTGCCTGCATGATCTCACAACGCCGGCAACCCTTCATACTCCACCCGCACAATCACTCCTTCATCATCCGGTTTTGCTTTTCTTACAGAATTCACCGGCCAGTATTCCAGATCGTCTGAAGGCAATGCGTATTGCAGGATGTTTTGTATCTCTATGTCTGTGAGATTAGGATTGAGCCATTCCTTTTCCAGTTCTATGGGAAGAATGAGCGGCATCCGTCCTGCATTATCTCCGCCGTTGTGAATGCGTTTCATGATGTCGTTCGCATCTCGTGTGAGTACCGTGAAGGTACCTGGCAGTTCTCCTGTTTCAGGATGCGGGATATGGGAATAAGCATACAGCCCTGCAATGAAGAACATGTTCCTGTTCTTTACGCGGATGTAATAAGGTACTTTGTTTTTCCATCCCGGTATTTCACGATGTTCAAAGAATCCGGTGGCCGGTATGAGGCAACGGTTCTTGCGGATGCGGCTCCAGTAGGCTTTCGTATCCAGCACTTTTTCAGAACGTGCATTCACCATCCACTTGCGGCCTTTCTTTATTTCTTCCGGTGTTTTCATATAACCGGGAATAACACCCCATTCAAATTTCAGCAGTTTCAGCTGGCCTTTGTCGAACACCACCACCGGCCACTTTGGATACCCCTGTGCCACTTTATGATAAGTGGGCTCAAAGTGCATATCCAGCTGGTTCAGGTCTTTTAGTTCCGGGAGGTAATCATATACAGATGCAATGCTGGCAGAAAAAGAGAGATCGTAACACATCGGGCTATAATTTTTCTATGTCAGATAAGGGTACTTTAATTTCTTCCTGATTCAATTTCAAGGTAATAAAAAGTTCTCCAAACTGAACGAAGAGTTCAGCCTGCACTTCATCTTTCCGTTCCGGTTTCCAGCCGGCTTCCGAAGTAATGTATCGTTTGATCTTTGCGCTGATATCATAAGAAGGTTTCCATGTTCTTTCTTTCAGCAGTGATACATATACCAGGTAACCGGATGGCTGCTCTGCTGCGCGGTAGAGTTTTTCCTGTTCCGCTAAAGTGTATAGATACCTGCGCGAATCTTCCGGTATGGCCTCATAATGCGCGAGGGCTAAGGACTTAGAATAGTAAGGAGAGAACAGGAACACTTCTTTCATCCGGGGATCTTTTCCGCGTGCATAAGATTGCCGCACAAAATAGACATGTCCGGCGGAGATCAATCCGTCGAGCACAACTCTGTCTAATAGTGCGAATGGATTATGCATGCTTTAAATTTTGATGTCTAACATTTCTCCCGGGCGGGTCGTGAAACAGGCAGATAATTTCTCCTGCCGCAGTTTCCACTTCCTGCCATTTCCCTGTATCGCAAACCGTACCATTTGTTTATTGTGAAAATGCTGGTTGATGCCATCCAGCACTTTCATTAAACGGGCATCCCTGGCAAGGTCTGCTTCAGAAAAAAGGTTCTGTTGCACCTGGTCTTCCGGCACAAGGTCCTGCGCCAGCACACCTACTTTCTTGAAATTGAAACCAGGTTTAAAGATCTTGTCCAGTCCCATCATGGCGTAATGGATCAGTTCTTTTGTGCTGTTGGAAGCAGTAGGCAATTGTATATTGATGGAACGGTAATACTGTTTATCCTGTGTGCGGAAATTATTGGTGTGCAGGAAGATGGTGATCAGCTTCGCACAACTTTTCTGGCGCCGCATTTTCTCTCCGCAGATAGCCATATAACTGGCCAGCGCTTCCCTGATATCATTTTTTTCCGTGAGTAATTTACCAAATGAGCGGGATACGCAAACGCCTTTTTTCGGTGGTGGTTCTTCCTGCATTTCAATGGAAGGGATGCCACGTAATTCATGCAGCATCCGTAATCCTACAACAGACATTTCTTTGCGCACCCAATCATCTGAGGCACGGGAAAAGTCCAGTGCAGTATGCATATTATGTTTATGCAGTAATGCAGCATATTGTGCGCCCACTCCCCAGATATCTTCTACGGGCGTAGCGGCCAGGGCGGCGGTTATCTTCTCCGGGGAATCCAGTACATGCACACCAAGATCGCGGGAATGTTTTTTGGTGAACCGGTTGGCGAGTTTTGCGAGTGTTTTGCTGGGGGCTACCCCAACAGAAACCGGAATACCTACATCTTGTGTGACCGTTGCTTTGATATTGACTGCAATATTGTAGAGGTCCTTCATGCCTGAAAAATCCAGGAAGGCCTCATCAATACTGTATATTTCCATGTTGGGGGAATAACGCGCCAGCACTGTCATTACGCGATTGGAAACACTGCCGTAAAGGGTATAATTAGAAGAATAAACAGCTACATTATTTTTCACCAGCATGTCTTCTATCTGAAAAGCGGCTTCTCCCATTTTAATGCCAAGGGCTTTGGCTTCTTCAGATCTGGCCACTACGCAACCATCATTATTGCTCAATACCACCACCGGCCTCGTTTTGATTTGGGGGTTAAAGAGCCGCTCACAGCTCGCATAGAAGTTGTTGCAATCTACGATGGCGATCATTGTCTTTTGCTAAGTTATTTAGCAAAATTAGGGAATAATTCTGGCACTATGCAAAATGTTTTGTAATCTCTTCCGCGAGTGCGGAAACGAGGGCCGCATCTACAGGATCCCCGCTGGTTAAAGCCCGCAGGTTATCTTCTTCATCCAGTTCAAAGATAATATTGCTGTTTTCCGTGCTGATGTGGAAGGAAATGGCGTACCCTTTGGCATAAGGGGTAATGAGGTAAGACAGTTCTTTGATGGTAACGGAGAAAGGCTCCATGCGTCGTCGGTTTATGCCTAAAGATACCAAATAAAGCCTCCGCTAAGGCCCGGATAACAACCGAAATTGCTACCCGGGTGGCCGAACGGAACTAGTCGAGTTACAAACGGTTAGGATTAAAAGGCCGGCTAGTCTTGTAGTCGCCTCACTTTCAGGAGGCCATTCACCTTTGATGCCAGTGCTTGCGGCACAAAGGGTTTATAGATGAATTCATCCGCTTCAATACCAAACCAGTCGTTGATAGCGGTTTCCATGAACGCGCCAAGGATAATGACCATGATCGGAAAAGGCCTTGCAGCCTGACTTCTGCGGATCTGGTCCGCCATTTCCCTCAGGTCATCGAACGGTAGTTTAAGATCTATCAGTACAAGATCATAATCGTTCAGTACAAGGTTAAGAATGGCTTCTTTGCCATTAAAGGCCAGCTCTGTGTCGAATCCTTCTCTCTTCAATATCAGCTCCAGCACACGGATCATCAGCAGGTCATCTTCTATCACCAGAATCTTTTTCATAAACTAAATACAATGGTTAACGAGGCACACATGAACATACGATGCCCTGCTGCTGTAGCCAGCGGCGCAATCCATGATGCTTCCATGAAAGTTTTTGTTTTGTTTTCTCTCGTTGTAGCGTGTATACGGTTCCGTTGGAATATGCTTATCGGTCCAGACGGTATACAGTTGCTCTATAGTGGCAAGGGCCTTAGGTTTCCAGTATCGGTATGGTTAAAACTATTTTGCAAAATGCATTTAGCTTCCATCATATTTGCCAATATTGTGCCAAAAATTATTACACTCTCACATGTTAATAGTCGTTAACAGCTTTCTGTTCAAATACCTCTTATTTAACGGCCACTTAACAAAGAGTAGGAAAATATTCTGCACCTTCCTATATTTGCCCCTGAGTTCTTTACTTATTCTTTCTTTCCACAGTGCGGTAGGCGATGAAAGTCGCCTTTAATTTGGAACCGTGTGTAAATCACGGGCTGTCGCGCAACTGTAAGTAACTGTATAAGTTACTGCCAATCATGTTCATTGCTCTAACCTGAATAGACGAGTGAGAAGAACGGTAGTAATGTTACAAGCCAGGATACTTGCCACACTGTGTAAGACAAATGCTTTCGCGAATTTGAAGCAGTAGTCGGGAACGGAAGGGCATGCCCTGACGTGTCTTTTCATTTCTCACCTCTACACAAGTCCTGAAAGCATACCAGAAACCGTAAGGGACATTAATTCACATTAATGTTTTAAAAGTTTTATGCGTATGCTCAAACACAATCTAGGCTACCCAAGAATGGGCGCCCAACGTCAGTTGAAGAAAGCCTGTGAACAGTACTGGCAAGGCCGTATTAGCCGCACAGAGCTATTTGTAACCGCTAAACGCCTGCAGGAAGAACACTGGGCTATCCAGCAGCAGGCCGGGATGGACCTCATCCCCTGTAATGATTTCAGTTTTTATGACCAGGTATTGGATATGACCTTACTCCTCGGGGCCATACCAGACCGCTATGCACCTGTGGTAACAGAAGTGGCAGACAATGCAGAAATAGACCTGTACTTTGCCATGGCACGCGGTTACCAGCAGGATGGATTGGATATCACCGCCATGGAAATGACCAAATGGTTTGATACCAACTACCATTACATTGTGCCGGAATTCACTGCCAAACAGGAGTTCCGCCTTTTCTCCAACAAAGTGTTCAGTGCTTTTGATGGTGCCCGCCACTATACCGGCAAAACACCTAAGCCGGTTTTGATCGGCCCTGTTTCTTACCTCCTGCTGGGAAAAGAGAAGGGGAGCGGCTTTCACAGGATCAGCCTGTTGAACCGATTGCTGCCCGTGTACATTGCTGTGCTGGAAAAACTACGGGCACAGGGCGCGGAATGGGTTCAGCTGGATGAACCTTTCATGGCCATGGACCTCACGGAAGAGGAAACAAAAGCCTTTAAACATGCTTACCAGGAGATCGCGAAACAATGCAAAGGGCTCAAGATCATGGTAGCTACTTACTTTGAAGGATTGAAGGAAAACACCACCCTGGCGGCTAACCTGCCGGTTTGTTGTTTACATATAGATCTTACGCGTGCGCCTCATCAGCTGGATGCTTTGCTGGCGGCTTTACCGCCAAAAACTTCCCTCTCACTGGGTGTGGTAGATGGCCGTAATATCTGGAAGAATGATTATGTGGAATCACTTACGTTCATTCAAAAGGCAGTAGCCGTTTTAGGAGAAGACAGGGTGATGATTGCACCCGGTTGTTCTTTATTACATACCCCGGCAGACCTCGATTTTGAAACAGACCTTGATCCGGAAATGAAGAGCTGGATGGCTTTTGCGCGCCAGAAGTTAGAAGAGGTGAATGAACTGAATGCGATCTTCAAAGGGAATGATGCCCTGTTGAAAGCAAACCAGGCAGCCATTCTATCCCGCAGTAATTCTCCGCGTATCCATAAGCAGGAAGTGAAACAGCGTACAGCTGCTATCACCAATGCAGATGCCAGCAGGAAGAGCGATTTCCCGCAAAGGCAAAAGGTACAGGAAGAAAGATTTCATCTTCCTTTATTCCCTACTACTACGATCGGCTCTTTCCCGCAAACAGATGATATCCGTCAGTTGAGAGCGCAGTTACGCAAAGGGGCTATCACACAAGCGCAATATGATACTGCCATTGAAGAGGCAACGCTTTCGGCTATACGCTGGCAGGAAGATGTAGGGCTGGATGTACTGGTACATGGCGAGTTTGAGCGGAATGACATGGTGGAGTATTTTGGCGAAATGCTGGATGGATTCACCTTCACCCGCAATGGATGGGTACAGAGTTATGGCAGCCGTTGTGTAAAACCGCCGGTGATCTATGGTGATGTGAGCCGCCCTGTGGATATGACCGTGAAGTGGACGAAATACGCGCAGGCACAAACGAAACTTCCCATGAAAGCAATGCTCACAGGGCCAGTTACCATTCTGCAATGGTCTTTTGTGCGGGATGATCAGCCGCGTTCTGCTACTACGAATCAGATTGCATTAGCGATCCGGGAAGAAGTGCAGGCATTGGAGAAAGCGGGTATTGGTATCATACAAATTGATGAGCCGGCTATCCGCGAAGGTTTGCCTTTACGGAAAGAAGACCGCGGGCAATACCTGCATTGGGCGGTGAAAGCCTTTAGGGTAGCGGCTTGTGGAGTGAATGATGACACGCAGATCCATACGCATATGTGTTACAGTGAGTTCAATGATATCATTGAACATATTGCAGCGATGGATGCAGATGTGATCACGATAGAAACATCCCGTTCACAAATGGAGTTGCTGGAAGCTTTTGCTGGTTTCCATTATCCGAATGAGATAGGGCCGGGTGTTTATGATATTCACTCTCCCCGTGTGCCAGGAGTTGAAGAAATGGTGAGCCTGTTGCAAAAGGCGGCGGTTCTCTTACCGGTTCGGAACCTTTGGGTGAATCCGGATTGTGGGTTGAAAACGCGCAAGTGGCCGGAAACGAAGGCTGCGTTGGAGAATATGGTACAAGCGGCTAAGGAGGCGAGGGTTATTTTTGAGGAGAAAGTGCCTTTATAAGGAAGGTGTCTCAAACACATATAAACCTTCTTCAGGAAGGCTCAATTTACCCTCCATGGAAGGTGTCTCAAATCACCCCTTCCCGTAAAATAAAAAACCTCCCCGTAGGGGAGGTTTTTTATTTATTTATTTTTCAAGAAAAGAGGTTTTTTCTTTCCCAATGGGAAGCCTTATTCCTTCCTAAGAAAAAAATCATCCTATTTCTTCTCCAACACCCGCCAAACAATCGCAGCTGCAATAGCCCCCACCAAAGGAGCCACAATGAACAACCAAAGTTGCTCCAGCGCTTTACCACCAGCAAAAACAGCCGGTCCAAAACTCCGGGCAGGATTCACGGAAGTACCTGTAATAGGGATCGCCACCAGGTGGATCAGCACCAGCGTCAAACCAATAGCCAGGCCGGCCATGGTGCCATTCCCCCATTTAGAGGTAGTGCCAAAGATCACAAAGAGGAAAAGGAAAGTAAGCACCGCCTCAGCAATGAAAGCGGAAACAATATTATATTCTGCCAGGTAGCCAGGTCCCCAGCCATTGGAACCTAAAGCCCATTCCCCCGGCATCCATCCCGGTAATCCTTTCTGAATAGCATACAAAACACCCGCCGCAATAGTAGCGCCAATGAATTGTGCAATGATGTAACCCAAAGCATCAGCCGCTTTGATCTTACCCGCCGTTAACATAGCCACCGTAATAGCCGGATTGATATGGCAACCGGAGATGCCGCCTATGGCATAAGCCATCACCACAACAGCCACACCAAAAGCGATCGCAATACCCAGTAAGCCGATCCCCGCAGGGCCGGTAGTAGAAATCCCGGACACCACAGCGGCGCCGCAGCCAAATAATACAAGGGAAAACGTACCTACCATTTCGGCAAAATACTTTGTGGATGATTTGATTTCCATAATAAAAGGGTTTGTTTTAGTTCTTCAATCTACAATTTAAACGGCTGTATTGTTCACCTACCCAAATGCAAACGGTTGCAAATGACGTCAAAGCATAGTAAATTAGCTACAAGATGAAAAAACTGCTATCCGCCATTTTGATCATGGCCACGTTCCACGTTTCCGCACAAACCGTACTGCTGGACAGTTATTTTAATAACGAACAGAAGACAGACGCCTCCGGCAAAACATTTTCCTGGCACTACAAATGGGGAGAAACGGCACTGAGCGGATTTTCGATCCTGGGCCAGGAATTCCTGAAAAATGGTGCGGACACCGCTACTTTATATGAAGCCCCTACCGCTGCCAATCTCAAAAAAGCGAATATTTATATTATCGTGGACGCGGATAACGCCAAAGAAAATCCCAACGCACAGCTGATCGAACAAAAACATATAGACGCTATTTACAAATGGGTAGAAAACGGCGGCGTATTGGTATTGATGGGAAATGACAGTGCCAATGCAGAGCTGCACCAGTTCAGCAAACTGGCCCAGAAATTTGGTATCACGTTTACAGACCGGAGCCGTAATATGGTGAAAGGGAAAGACCTTCCTACAGGCGCTGTGCCGATCCCTGCTAATCACCCTATCTTCCCTTCTATCAAAAAAGCCTATCTCAAAGAGGTAAGTATACTGGAAGTGAAAGCCCCCGCAAAAGCATCTGTGACCAAGGAAGGAGATGTGATCATGGCGGTTTCGAAAGTGGGAAAAGGAACCGTGTTTGCAGTAGGCGATCCCTGGTTGTATAATGAATATGTAAATGGTGATGGCCGCATTACGCCGGACTATGAGAATCCTGGTGCAGTGAAGGACCTGGTAAAATGGTTAGCGCAGCAAAGCAAACACTAATTTTGGAAAGCAGGCGGCAATATTTACCTTTAAGCGTTCAATTAAAAAGCCACCCATGCCTGATTTTTATTTTGATGATCCCGAAGGAGCTGGTCCCGCCAGGGAAACTTCTCATCCTGCTTTCGTTAGAATTATCAAAGAGGATTTTTACTATGATTGTATGGATGAATTTTCTCCCTTCGGCAATGACGACGGCGCAGATACTTTATTCAACTTACAGGACTGGTATGAAGAACACGGTAATTTGCAAGACCCGGAGAAATTCCTCAAAGACCTGATAGAAGGGGCTTTGGGAATGGACACACAACACCTGCGGCTCACGGACAGGAACCAGATCATCAAGATCCATGGCAACGAGGTATTCCTGTTCAACACCATCGATAATGTGATCATCGCTACTGCCTTTGGGCAATATAAGATAGAAGGAAGACTGGATGCATCTTTGCGCGAACTGGCACAAATTGCACTGGAAAGACAAAAAGTGATCACCCAATACCAGATAGATAATGATGAGCTGAGCCTGGAACAAGGTGGTGTAGACCCATTGTTCCTAACGTATCTTGCCAGGCTGGAGAAAATGCATGAGGATCTGCAATTGCTGAAATGATGAAGGATGATAACACGAAGATAATACACCGAAGAACACCGGAATCAGCAGCCATGCTGGCAAACACCAAACGGGCAATGGCCATCACGGCTACAATGAACCGGTTAACCTTCAACGATGTAGAAGAGATCCGCACCTTGTTCAGCGAACTCATCGGCAAAGAAGTAGACGAAAGTTTTATACTGATCCCTCCATTTTATACTGCCGGCGGCAACGAGATCCGCGTAGGGCAGAATGTTTTCATCAATCAGAACTGCACTTTATATGACCTTGGTGGTCTGGACATTGGGGACGATGTAATGATCGGACCGAATGTGAGCATCATCACAACAGGTCATCCCATTGATCCTTCAGAGCGCCGCAACGCCACTATCGGAAACCCCATCGTGATTGAGCGGAACGTTTGGATCGCAGCCGGTGCAACGATCATCGGCGGGGTAACAGTAGGCGAAAATTCCGTTGTGGCTGCAGGCTCCGTAGTAACCAAAGATGTTCCGCCGAATACCCTTGTGGGCGGAAATCCGGCAAAGATCATTCGCGAAATAAGGTAACTATGACCGTTTGTTAAATATAATTATCTTGCGATAGATACATACTACAACTATGCCTTTTCTCTGGTGGAATAATTCCTATTACCTCATCCTGATCTTACAGGGTATCTGCATCTTTCACGCGATGAAAACAGGGCGGAGAGATTACATCTACATCATCCTGTTCATACCGCTGATCGGTTGTGGTATTTATATTATCCGGGAGATATTACCGGAAATCAACCAGGGGGATTTCTGGAATAACCTGCAAAGGATATTCTTTCCGGGAGCCAGGGTGAGAGACCTGGAACGCAGGGTGCGTATTTCAGATACCATTACCAATAAGATGAACCTGGCGGAAGAATATATGCTGAGCAAGCAATATGATAAAGCCATCGCCTTAACACAATCCTGTATTGATCAGCGCCCTAATGATCAGGGCATCCTCCTGACGCTGGCAAAGATCCAGTTCCACAGTGGCCTGTTTGCAGAAAGCGCCGCCAATTTCCAGAAGGTGCTGTCTATTAAGAACAGGGTGAATAATTCCATCGATGAACTACTGTATGCGCAGGCATTGGAGCAAAGCGGGGAACTGGGAAAGGCGGAAGAAGAATATAAGCGCATCATCCGTTTGCATCATTCCCTGGAAGCCCGTTACCGCCTGGGGCTGCTGTTGAAACAACAACAGCGCAAACAGGAGGCCGGGGAACAATTCCAGGCGGCTGTAGATGAAATAGAATTGCATCCCAGATATGTAAGAAGGCTCCACGCACAATGGGCAAGAAAGTCCAAAAGAGAATTATCTTCCTTATAATGGCTATTTTTGCAGAAATTAAATCATATGGGAATTGCTGATAAACTGTTTAATATGAAGAATGAAAAAGCTGCTGCAAATTTGAAAGCCGGTGAAGATTTCCTGGAAGCGAATAAGAGCAAAGCGGGTGTAGTAGCCTTGCCCAGCGGCTTGCAGTATGAAGTGATCACAGAAGGATCAGGGCCCAAACCCACTGCCATGAACAAGGTGACCTGCCATTATCATGGTACCCTGATAGACGGGACCATCTTTGACAGTTCCGTACAACGTGGCCAGCCAGCCACTTTCCCCCTGAACATGGTGATCAAGGGTTGGACAGAAGGGGTGCAGTTAATGCCCCAGGGCAGCAAATGGCGCTTTTTCATCCCGCCGCACTTAGGTTATGGAGAAAGGCAAACCGGTTCTTACATCGGGCCAAATAGTACCCTGATATTTGAAGTAGAACTTTTAAGCATCAGCTAGATAAGAAAAGGCTCCGGGACACCGGGGCCTTTTTAAAAATATCGTAAATTAGGAGAAACACCCCCTCCAATGAAAAAAGCTTTTGGCTTCCTGGCCGCCTTTGTATTCGTCCTTTGCATCTACCTCGTTTCAGCAAAAGACAGATCCAGTTTCTCTGTTTCGGACAGCAATGAAACGTATAAGATCACAGCCTAAATTCTTCCCCGGTGAGTTGAAGATCAAACTGGATAAAACAAAGAACAGCGAAGCCTCTTATAGTAAGATCAAGAAAATGAGTGAAGAGTTGGGCGAAGCGCTGAAATAAAATTCACTTACCCAGTTTTTTACTGATAATAGGAACAGCCTGTTCCACTTGTCCGGCTGAAATTAATCCTGCTTTGAAAAGGTCCTGCGCAATATCCCTGCTCATGTAATCCCTGAGCCAGGAACTGATCGCTGCGAACTCCGCTGCATGTTCCGGGAATTGTTCCATATGAATAGCCCAGCCTATAGGGGTGCCTGAATATTCGCTGTCTTTCTTGTGAAGGTCTGCTCCCGCTTCCACCAATACGATCACGGATGCCAGGTCACGGGATGCAACTGCCTGGTGTAATGGCATGGAATGATCATGAAATCCCGGCGGACAGAAAGCATTTACATCAGCCCCTGCTTTGATGAGTTCCGTGAGTATTTCCGCATTACCGTAAACTGCCGCCAGCGCAAGACCTTGCTGTAATTCCTCTTTGCCGGCAGCCGTTATTAGCTGTTTTACTTCTTCCAGACGCCCTGTGCCAATAGCTGCCAGCAGGGTCATTTTCCCGCTTTTTTTGATCAGGTGTTCCAGGGCTTCTACTTCCTTGTGTATGGCGGCAGGTGCATAACTTTCTCCAGGATTTGCGCCTGCGGATACCAGCAGGTCTATCAATGCCAGCTGTTTGCCACTTTCCCGGGGTATCCTGCCTGAGCATACAAGCGCCAGGGTATAACCCACCTGTTCCGGCGTTTTCATGGCTTTAATGATCAGGGAAGCTACTGCTACAATGTTATCTGCCAGTTTGGGCTGGCGTACAGGATTGCCTGCAATGTACCAGAGCAGGTAAGGATCTTTAAAGTACCCTTCTTCCCCATTCAGCAGGCGTTCCGTTACCAGCCAGGGATTTTCTGCTAAAAGGGCTTCCAGGATAATGATATCGCCAGCATCTATGGCAGCTACTGCCTGACGGATGATCGGATCATTTTGCATGGGGGAAGATTTACTATTAAATTAACGATTCTTTTCAGCAGATGCAAGTACCTTAGTAATATGATTACCTATCGCACCCTAACCCCTGAAATGGCTGGCAAGCTGGCTGAAATTGACCGCTCAGAATCAATCGACAAGATCTATACCCTAAATGAAGGCAAACTCTCCACTATTGAAATGCATTGTGAAAGTTCCGGCTGGGATACTGTGGCATTAAGAGAAATGCAGGAACGTTTTGCATTTGAACTGAAGGAAGGTGGTATGGGTATCGGTGCATTTAAAGAAGAAAGGTTAGTAGGTTTTGGGGTATTGGGACATGCTTTTATCGGAGCAGCACAGGATCAGCTGCAGGTAGATCTGCTGTATGTTTCCCGGAATTACAGAAAACGGGGTATCGGAAAAACGATCCTGCAGATGATCAGTGAAGAAGCAAAGAAAAGAGGCGCTAAAGCACTCTATATATCTTCTACAGAAACAACCTCCGCTGTTTCATTTTATATGGGTAATGGTGCTGCGGTAACGGATACTGTAGATGAAGTGCTTTTTAGAAAAGAACCAAAAGACATTCATATGGTGAAGAAGCTGGAATAATTTTTTTTAGTACCGCAAATTAGAAAGAAGATCAAGGAGTGAAGTAACTCCCGGAATACTACCTCCATTCAGCACATACAGTACCCACAGCGGGAAAACAACAGCACCAAGAATAAGGATGTATTTCCCTTGCTTACGGGTTTCCTCAGAATAAGCAAACATCCTGGTGCCATCGGGCAAGGTCTTTTTTGCTATAATGATATATGCTCCAATAAAGAAGCCCAGCAGGCCGCCAATAGCAACAGACATATAACCAATGACGATCCATGTAACATTTCCTCTTTCAGGTGTAGCCAGTTGCTGTAGTCTTTTATCATTGATAGCCGCCAGTTGTACTGGCGTATAAGAGATGCCTCTTTTTTCCAATAGTTGCAATGCAAGCGTGTAATCATAACTTCCCCATTCGTCTTTCTTTTCTATCACTTCCTGTAATTCTTTATCTGAAAAAGATAACAGGTAATAATCTTCTTCCACATCTTGTTCATCGACCGTAATAGCTGCACGAAGAACCCCATCTGCTTTTCTGAAATAATCCGCTGGTATCTTCAGCAGAAAAGTATTTTCGAATTGCTGGCCTATCAATTGCTGATCCAGTAACACTGGCGTATTCTCCAGCTCAACAGGAATATTTTTCTCTTTTAACAATTCACTGATAGCGATGGCTTCTTCAGGTGTATCGAACTTGCGGAAAGTGAGAAACTTAGACATATAGGGATTTATATAATAGGATTAAATCTAGTGTAAATTTCCGTAACTTCCTTATAACAAAAACAATATCTTATGGCCACATTTGTTATCTCCCAAAGTTCAGATGGACAATTTCGTTTTACATTGAAAGCCACTAATGGCGAAACCATTTTGAACAGTGAAACCTACACGGCAAAAGCCAATTGTCTTGGCGGTGTTGAATCTGTCCGTGATAATTCCCAGCTGGATGAAAGGTATGAGAAGAAAAATGCTGCGGATGGAAAGCCCTATTTTGTATTGCTTGCAGCTAACAGGCAGCCCATCGGAACCAGTGAAACGTACGACAGTACATCTAACAGGGATGCGGGCATTGCATCTGTAAAAAAGAATGCGCCGGATGCTGACACAGATGATCAGACGGCTTAACCTCAGCGAAATTTAAAATGCCCGCAGATGTTTACCTGCGGGCATTTTTTTATAAGGGCATTTTGCTTAGCTGTACTTCCCTACCCACTTCGCTTTGATCTCTGCTCTTGCTTTGATGAATTCCACATCTGTTCCCTGCGCAATAGCATCCAGAGGATAACGTAAAGGCCGTGTTCCCTTATCCATATTGATCAGCTGTAACACACCATCCGCAATAGTTTGAGGATCCATCTTGAATTCAGCCATCTTACCAAATAAAGCGCCGCCCAAAGCATTGAACTGCTGTGTAGTGGCATCACCATATTCTGCAACGATGTCCGCTTTATCTGCATTGAATCCTGTCTTTGCACCCGTGTTCATTTCTGTAGGATACACACCAGGTTGTATGCTCACGTTCTCAATACCGTACTGACCTAATTCATCCTGCAAACCTTCTGTAATACTTTCCACCCCAAACTTGGAAGCCAGGTAAGGTACCATGAAAGGCAATGTATGACCGCTGGCGCCGGAAGTAAGGTTAATGATCAGGCCGCTTTTGTTTTTACGCATAGAAGGTAATACAGCCTGGTAAGTACGGATCACACCATAGAAATTTACTTCGAACAGATTCCTGATCTGGTCCAGCGTATAAGCTTCCAGTAATCCGAAACCAGCTACACCTGCATTATTCACCAGCACATCTATTTTACCGTGTTTACTTATTATTTGTGCTACTGCGCTGTTGACAGAATCATCGCTGGTAACATCCAGTTCTGCTACTGTTACATTGGGGAGGGCAGCGAGTTCTTTGGCAACCGCTGCATTTTTTCCGTTGATGCCACGCATGCCGGCTATTACAGTATGACCTGCTTTGGATAAGGTAATGGCCATGAGTTTACCAAAACCTGTACTTGTTCCTGTGATTAAAATTGTCTTTGACATGTTTGTTAAAATTGAGATACAAAATTACACCGGAGGGGAGGGGGCACCATTGACATTTGATACAATCCTTCTTGATAAATGTCAAGAACAAATAAATCCAGAGAGCATTATTAAACGTAATTAGATGTGTTGGTACATGTAACAGCCCTTGCAAAGCTTTATTTTAAAAACAGAAAAAATCATTTAACATGAACAACGTAAGATCTGTTGGGTTGATCCTGGCATGTATATTTTCAGTGAACATATCATTTGCACAAGAAAAAACTGTGATGGTGGGTGGTGCTGCCATGTATCCTTCAAAGAATATAGTGGAGAATGCTGTAAACTCTAAAGATCATACCACACTGGTGGCCGCTGTAAAAGCCGCAGGCCTGGTGGAAACATTACAAGGCGCAGGCCCTTTCACCGTGTTTGCACCCACTAATAAAGCATTTGACATGCTGCCGAAAGGAACGGTAGAAACCTTAGTGAAACCAGAGAACAAAGCTACCTTAACAGGCATACTTACCTATCACGTAGTAGCCGGCAAGCTGGGTTCCAAAGAACTCGCAGAGTGGATCAAAAAAGGAAATGGCACAGCGGAGTTAACAACCGTAAAAGGAGAAAAACTCTGGGTGATGATGAAAGGGAAAAATATAATTGTGAAAGATGAAAAGGGCGGTATAGCGATGGTGACCATCAAAGATGTGAATCAAAGCAATGGTGTGATCCATGTAATAGATCATGTGCTGATGCCATAAGTTTTTTTATTGGATAGGAGGAATGAAAAAAGGACTGGCTGAGGGGCCGGTCCTTTAATTTTCAGCCAGTACATGGTTGATTAAGGTATCCAGATTGGCAATTGCCTGATCAAAACCAGGCATTTTCGAAGTGGCCGCGTAGGACATTCCTTCCACGAAACGGTTATATTCGTTTTTGTATTCCTCATCTTCTTTGATAAGGGTAATAGCGCGTGCAAATTTTTCACCGGGCGTCAATCCCGTTAGTATTTCTGAACGACGGTCATCCTGTTCGAGAGTCGCTAATACCATATTTTTGAATTGCGGATGTGTTATCACTTTAGCCTGTAGCAGACTCAAATCATGCATATGCCTGACGATGGCGGGATCATCCTCATCTGTGCCTCGCTTACGCTCAACAGTCCGCCAAACAAAAGCACTCATTTTATCTGTTGCGTTTTCGACCGGATCTATGCATTCAATGGCAGCTACTTCTGGAGAAGTACCGGCTGCAATAGCTACAAATGAAGATACCGGAAGCGCGATACTGGGCAGCATAAGAGTGGCCACCGAGAATTCGAGCAGGACATGAGGCCGGAGGGCTGCCGCTGGATCAAATTGTGTAGGATAAGTGAGATTAATAGCAAAAAAACGATTGTTATCCCGCGCTGTAAGATCACTGTCCTGCAACTGCGGAAATTCGTTTTGCAGATAGGTAAGTAATGCCCTTTTTAGTGCAGATAATTTAGCCCGCCGCTGGCTTGGGTTCAAACCATCCAACTCTGGGCCGGTTATCCGGAAATCAATATCTTCTGAAAATCGATGTAAAATATTATGTGCTTTGGAAAGGGATGTTCCGCCGCTAAAAACCATGATAATGCCATCGAAGGAAAAATCTGCCATCAACTTTATCACCTGGGTAACATACCAATCCTTTTCAACAAAAGCGGGAGCAATTTCAAGTTCAGCTGCTACATCTTCAATAATCTGTTTTGCGGGCACCTCGTTCATAAAAAATAGTGGAATCTTTATAGCCAATCTTACGCGTTACACGATTGCTTACACCAATCATTCTACCTGTGGGTACTTGCGTCGTACGACCAGCTGCATAATCTTTTTCAGCCCTGGTTTGGAAAGTTTGTACCCCAAGACGTTTTAAGGCTCGTTTGGCCAAATTGGGCAAGGGCTCAGCGGGCAGGATTTTGCCATTTAGTGAAGAAATTCTGGTTTTTGCATACAGTCCATAGCCAAACCTCACCAATTTCCCTTTACTGACCAGATTCTTTAACGCACGGCCTACCTGGTCATACCCTCCGAGGTCATTAAAGTCCTCGCGCAGTAAAACCGGCGATTTTTTGCGTGCTACCCTGGCAGCAATCCTCCCTTCTATGGTGCTACTATATTTCATTAATTATCAACTAATTGAAAGCAAATAGTGACTTTCTCTTATTGCAAAAATACGACAATTTTCTGGACGGCCAAGGTGTTGGAATCGTACAATTACCCTTCTTTATTAGTACTATCCTCCTATATCCCTATATCACTGAAAGCCCATTCCTATAACACTCTTATAACATTCCTATATCGTTTCGATATACCTATGCTATAAGAATGATATAGCAGTGCTATAGGAGCGATATACCTGAGTATGGAGATCATCGAACTATTTCCCTGCTACTGTTGTTATAAAAAGCTGAAAAACAACCATTTTATGGCAAAAGCTGATAATAACGTACTGCTCAACGGGTTAACCGGCAGCATCGGTAAGCAGGTGACCATCAAACAAAGGGGTGGAAAAACCATCGTATCCAAAGCCCAGCAGCCCAGGGAAAAGGCCGCTACGGCAAAACAGCAGGAGGCACAGGACAAATTCTCTGAGGCTTCCGCTTATGCAAAAGGGATCATAAAGGACGAAGAAATGACTGCCATGTACAGATCCATGGCCCAACCGGGGCAAAATGCGTATAATTTAGCCCTGAAAGACGCCTATAATGCTCCCGTGATCGAAAACCTGGAAACAGGAAAATACCTCGGAAAACCTGGAGATACCATCCAGGTGCGGGCAACTGACGATTTCAGGGTATTCCGGGTAACCGTGGCCATTTATTCCGGGAAGGATGTATTGCTGGAAAAGGGGAATGCCCTGATGGCCAGGAATGGCAAAGACTGGGTGTATACCGCCACCGGGGAAACCAAAGGCAGCAAAGTGATCGTTACGGCAGAAGACCTGCCCGGGAATGAAACTAAGCAGGAAATAGAGATAGCGTAGTTTTTTTTCTATCTTTCTGCCAGATTAACGGAGGTATGGATAAGAAGGCTGCTTTTCCCGATTCTTTTTCGATGAGTGCACTACGGCGTGGAGATAAGGCTACGTTCAATTGCTTGTTTTCGGAATATTACCCCACTCTTTGTTTCTTCGCAGAAAAACTACTGAAAGACCGCTTCGCCGCAGAAGAAGTGGTCCAGGGTGTTATGCTTAAGGTCTGGGAAAAACAGGCAGATTTTGATGAATTCATCTCCCTCAAAGCATTCCTTTTTATCAGTACCCGCAACGCCAGTCTGAATTACCTGGATAAGATCCAGCGGCAGCGGAAACATGAACAAACCCTGGAAATGCTGGCCCCGGCTTCGGAAGAAGTGACCCTTACCACTATTTTTAAAGCAGAGGCGATGCGCGAGATCTATAACGCCATTGAACAGCTGCCGGAAAAATACCGCCTGATCATGGAACTGGCGTATAAAGAAGAATTGAAAAATGCAGAGATCGCAGAACGGCTGTCCATCCCCATCGGCACCGTGAACAAACAAAAGATGCGTGCCCTGAAAACCCTGCGGAAGCTCCTTTCCCCCAAATCTTTTTCCTTTTTGTTAAGTTTTTTTTAAAATAATTGACTCCGGTTGTCCCATTTTGGTTCCGGGGTCTGTTTCTATTTAAGTATATCGTCATTCACATGGAAGATCAGCAATTACACATTACTTTAAGGATGACGGGTTTACTGGCCGGTTATCTCCGGAACACCCTCAGCGATGCGGAGCGGCATGAACTGGAAGTATGGCTGGCTGCTAATGAACGCAACCGGGAAGTGCTGGAAGAATTGATGAGTGAAGAAAAGGCCGCAGCCGAATGGCGCAGTTTGGCCTATTACCGGGAAAGAACAGAAAAGGCCAGGGAAGAACTGGCGGCGGAAATAAAACGTCGCTCAGCCTCCCGTACAAGACGACTGTTCTTTTACAGGGCAGCGGGTGTGTTACTGTTCCTGTTAGGTGCAGCGTCCGTTATCTGGATGAAGACGTCCCGCAAACCGGATCATATCACCACAGCGGAGTATGCGGTGAATGTATTACCTGGTAGTCAGAAAGCACAACTGGTATTGTCTAATGGTAAACATGTAGAGTTGAATAAGGGTGGCGATACTTCTTTTATGCAGGGCGCTTCTATAAAGGTGCAACAGCAAAAAGGGATGCTGGCCTATGAAGATATTAATGAACAGTATGAAGAGATACAATTTCATCAGCTGATCACACCTAAAGGGGGAGAATATCATTTGTTACTGGAAGATGGTACGCATGTCTGGCTGAACGCTGCTTCCTCCATCCGCTTTCCTACCCGTTTTACAGGAAGGGAAAGAAGAGTGCAGCTAACGGGAGAAGCCTATTTTGAAGTCGCCAAAGATGCCAGCAAACCTTTTGTGGTGGATATCAACGACCAAACTTACATCCATGTTCTGGGCACCCATTTTAATGTAAATGCATACACAGACGAAGAGAAGATACACACTACACTGTTAGAAGGTTCAGTAGTCGTTTACAACGGCATTATGGCACAAGGAGGTACTCATGGACACCAGATACTTCCTGGCCAGCGGGCTGTTACAGATCCGAAAGGGAAAGGAAAAGGTGCTACCATTGTAGAACAGGCAGACACTGTTCGTGCCATAGCATGGAAAAATGGCGTATTTGATTTTAACGACACAAAGTTATCTGAAGTAATGCGCCAGGTATCCAGGTGGTACAACATTGATATTGTCTATGAAAAAGGAATACCAGATATAAAGGTTTGGGGCAGGATGGAAAGAAACCAAAATCTGCAACAATTAATAAGGATACTTAACGGGATGGACGTGAGAGTAAAACTGGAAAGTATCGATAAGCTGATCGTATTACAATAGCAAAAATCTAAAGAACGACATATGCCGACGCATGTATCGCGGACCATTCCTGGCCTGTGAGAGAAAGTGCGCCTTATTTATTCACTTACCAACCAAAGTCAATTACCTACTATGCGATTTAAAGCCTTAATGCTACTTGCATGCGCATTGCTCCTCTTTGACAAAGCGGCGGGACAAACTATTACCTATGCCGGTACAAAAGTACCCTTACAGGAAGTCCTTACCGAAGTACAAAAACAGACGAAGTTCCTCGTCATGAGCAACAGCCAGCTGATTAAAGAAGCCCCGCCTGTAACCATCAGTGCAAAGGGCACGCCATTAGTCTCTTTCCTGGATGAACTATTCAAGGGCCCTCATTTGGATTACGCCATTGAGAACCACACCATTATTATCCGGAAAAAAAGAGCCACGACTGTTATACCACGTGTGTATACAGATACCAGCCGCCAAAAAGAAATCGTTGGTGTGGTTACAGACAGCTCCGGACAACCATTACCCGGTGTGAGCATCCGCATTGTTGGCCGGCCCGGAGGAACTACCACCAATCAGAACGGACAATTTAGTCTGAAGGCAGATCATGATGCTGTACTGAGCGCATCTTATATCGGCTACAAGGCTGTAACGCTCAGGGTACCTGCAGTAGCGGCAATGGCCTCCATCAAAATGGCTGCCGCCTCCAATGATCTTAATACCGTATCGGTAGTGAGCAACGGTTTCCAGAACAGAAAGCAAATTGCTTCGGTAGGTTCCATCAGTACCGTCACGGCAAAAGACCTGGAGAATTCAGGCATCACCACTTTTGATAAAGCCCTGGCTGGAAAGATGCCGGGTGTTTATGTTCGAAGCGTATCAGGCCGCCCGGGAGAAACAGGGCAGATCATTATCCGTGGTGTGAACACCTTAACAGGTAATGCTCAGCCACTGTATGTACTGGACGGTATGCCTTTGCAGGGAGATGAAGTATCTGCCAGCATGAACAGCCTCATCACAAATGGTATCGGCAATGTACCGCCTGAAAATATAGAAAGCATCACCATTCTGAAAGATGCTACAGCCGCTTCTATCTATGGGTCGAGAGCGGCTAACGGCGTTATTGTGATCACAACCAAAAATGGAAAGATAGGTAGTGATTATATTAACTACACTGGCAAGTATGGTGTAACCATGCGCCCGGAGAATAGTTTCAACTTCATGAACTCCAAAGAAAAAGTAGCGTTTGAAAGGGGACTGCGGGATGATTATTATCCTCCTTATGAATCCGGTGGCCGTGTGATACAACTGCTGAGCCTGGCGGATAAAGGTGCACTTACTTATGATGAAGCAGAAGCGCAGATTGCACTATTGGAACAAACGAATACGGACTGGATCAAACAATTGTATCGGGTGGCGAACAGCCAGTCGCACAACATCAGCTTCAGTGGTGGTAATACCAAAACTACTTATTATGCCGGGTTCAACTTCCAGGATTCAAAAGGAAGCCTGATCGAAAATAAATTCCAGACCGGCGGCCTCACCATGAAACTGAGCCGTTTTGTTACCAGCAAATTACTGTTCAAAGTAAACCTCTATACGACTATTAAAAAGAATGTGGAAGGTCAGGCTGGTGTAGATCCATTCAAATATGCCGTATTTGCCAACCCTTATGAGAAACCTTATAATGCGGATGGCTCTTACGCTTCAGATGTTACGTATCGCGCTATTCCTTATGATGTGGGAGCTAATTCTGCGCTGTATTATAACACCTTTAATATTATCCGTGAGCTGAGAGAAAACAAACTCACGAATACTTATGGAAATATCAGGGCGCAGTTTGCGGTGGAATATGATTTCTTTTCACATTTCAAATACACCGGTAACGTAGTGGCATCTTATACAGCGGTACAGGATAAAGATGAATCTTTTGGCGGTACTTACCGGAGCTGGGTGAACAACTGGCTCAATCAAACATCTACCGGTGGTGGTGTTTTGCCTGAACATAACAGGGGATATTTACAGGAAGGGTCCGGCAGAACATTAGATTATACTGTTCGCAATACGGTAGAGTATACGAATACCTTTGCTGCGAAACATTTTGTGCAGGCTTTCTTCGCCAATGAATTCGGTGCTGTAACGAATGATAAGTTCTCTCATTTCAACCCGATCTATTTACAACAATATGGTATTGCCGGTTACCCCAGTTGGGACCTGGTACCGGATAACCGTTTCTCCAGTCTGCAGCTGGCAAAATTGGGAAGCACCTATACCCGCGAAAACAGAAGTGCTTCCTTCATTGGTTCCATGGCTTATGTATATGATAACCGTTATGTACTGAATGCTAACGTGCGGTATGATGGTGTGGATATCATTGGTTCAGATAATCAGTTCTCTCCTTTATGGTCTGCCGGTGTAAAATGGAATGCACATAGTGAAGAATTCCTGAAAGATTATCAGTCTACCATCAGCAGGCTGGTATTATCTGTGGGATATGGTTACAGGGGAAGCATCAACAGAAGTGTGTATCCTTTCCATACTTATGAACTCGGTACGGCAGTATATGCTAATATACCGGTGGCCACTAAATTTGCTTATGGCAACCCGGTGATCAAATGGGAAAAGAAAAGAGAAACCAACCTGGGCTTAGAGCTGTCCCTGTTTAATGGAAGGATCAATACAGACTGGCGTTATTTCACAGAAGAAGTAATAGACCTGCTGGATAATACAAGAACGGCACCTTCCGTAGGAAGGCCTTCTGCCATTGTGAACGTGGGCAATCTCACCAACAAAGGGCTGGAATTGAACCTCCGCGTGGAAGCCATTAAAACAAAGGATTTCCTCTGGGAAGTAGGCGCTAATATCACGAAGATCAAAAACAATCTGAGCAAGGTATTTGAAAAAGAGGTACCTGTTACCGGTAATAACTATACCGCTAATATAGAAGGTTATCCTATTAACAGCTGGTTCGGTTACAAGTTCTCCCATGTAGATCCTGTAACGGGCAGCCTGATCGTACTCGCGCAAAAAAGGAATTCAAAACTGGTAGACGGGAAAGTAGAAACTACTTATGCAGATGCGGAAGTAGATCTGAGCAGGACCAGCGCGGCAGATCTTACAGCCCTGTACAGGCCTTATTACCTCGGGCATAGCGATCCGGAATTATATGGCGGTTTCAACACAAGGGTTACTTATAAAACAATAGAGCTGACCGCCCAGTTTGTATATGCGGATGGAAATGACATCATCAGTTTCCGCGACAGAAGAGAAGGCCCCAGTGGCATTGTGAGTGATATTGTTGCGAGTCGTACCAACCGGTTGAAAGATAATCTCTACCGTTGGCGGCAGGCAGGTGATATCACAGATATCCCCGCTTACAGAACAGCATTGTCTAACTATACGCAGTATCTCATTTCCACAGATATTGAAAGTGGCGCTTACCTGAAATGTACGGAACTCGCATTGTCATGGAGAGCATCCCGTCAGTTGCTGTCCAGAACGGCTGTGAAAACATTCAAGGCTACTTTGTTAGCCAGCAATGTATTGGCACTGAGCCCTTACAGCGGAACGGATGCAGAAACAAAAACGCCGTTCGGATATCCTAACACAAGGAGTTACACACTGTCATTAACCGTTGGATTTTAAATTTTTTGTTATGAGGTTATTCTTATTAATAGTGGTATTAGCCACATCTTCCTGGAGCTGCAAACAATACTTAGACCTTCCCGCAAAGAACCAGCGTACCGTTGCAAATGTGGACGATATGAAAACGCTGCTGGCATCTTACCTGAAAGGTGTGGCGGAGTTACGGATAAAACCTTTATATGGTAACGTGATGTGCCTGGCGCCAGCCGCGGGCAACGTGATGTTTGAAGCCTATTCAGATAATATAGATTTTGAACTGGCCTTAACGCAAACTTACCTTAAACCCAATAACAATCACCTCAAGGTTGAACAGGGTTATGCAGACTTGTTGCTGTGGAATGATTTTAACACACCCGGTTTGATCTGGAATCAACACTATGAGATCATTGGTTTCCTGAACGCCCTGATAGATCAGATGGACGACATTGAAGCTACCCCGCAACAGCAGGACCAGTTATTGGGAGAGATGTATGTACATCGTGCTTATTACTTATTTAAGCTGCTCCAATATTTTGCGCCTTATAATAAAGGTGAACTGGGCATCCCCGTTTATCTCCATACAGGCGAAGGGGTTTTAGGAATTGATAATCCAAGGAAAACACAGGCGGAAGTATACAAGATCATCCTGGATGATCTGCTTGCGGCGGAAACCATGATCAAAAGAACAACGCCCGTTACCGGTTTCAACGTCTTTTATTCCAACCGTTATATTCATCACCTGATGGCGCAGGTATATTGGTTCAAAGCGGAATCACCTGCAAAAGAAGCTACAGATTATGAAGCTGTGAAAACAAATGCGGCCATTGCTATAGAAGGAACAGAACCTTTTATTCCTACAACGGTAACAGGCATGATCAATGCATATGGTGCTAAAGATCCCAATTATCCTGTCGTTTGCCAGGAGAGTAATTCACAAGGTGCCATCAGTTCTTTGTATGGCTCCTGTTATCAGTATCTCACCCCGGGTACTTTTGGTCCTGAAAATATTCCGTTGTCTGCAGAATTTGCGGCACTCTTCAAACCAGGAGATGTTCGTATCGCTGCGATCTTCAATGCAGATCCTGCGCGTGCAGGAGGGAAAGTAGGCACAGCGGGTAAAACATTGAACTGGGGATGGCCTTCTGATGGTACTGCCACCGGATCGCTCAAACGGGGAGATGTTTGCATCTTTAAACCGGAAGATGCATTCCTGATGCTGGCAGAAGCACAATTCAGGCTGAATGATGCAGGAGGGGCCATTACTACATTGAACAAATTCAAAGCATTCAGGAATGCAGGAACGGCAGATGGCCTTGCCGGCGATGCTTTGTTGCAGGAAATTGTGGATGAGCGCCGCAAGGAGTTCTTTGGTGATAATGATAAACGCTGGCTGGATCTGAAACGGTATGGTAAGAAAACCATCAACCGAAAATTCCTCTTCCTCAACAAGAATTATGATCTCACCGTAGCGCCCAACGATTATCGTTATGCACTGCCTATTCCTTTAACGGAAGTACAGGAGAACAAGGACCTTATACCAAATGAAGGCTGGGTAGCCATTGAGTATTAAACGCAAAAAAGAAACTTATGAACAAGCTATTAATAGGGCTTTTCTTCTTATTGGCGCTGGCCCAGGCCGGATGTAAAAAAGATGGATTCGCCTACAAAATGTACGAGCCAACAGCAGATGATGTAGATTCCATCTATTTGTCTGCCACAGATAAAATGATGATCGCAGATGGTCAGGCTACGCTGAACTTTATCGTGGAAGCGTATCGCACTGTGCATCTTCCTTCCGGGAAAGACACACTGGAATTCATCGACTACCGGAAATTACCTGCAGGCTCCCTGAGAATAATAGAAGAGAGATCAGGTAATGAAGTAGGGCTGAAATATTCCACCACTACCATTCCTTTTGATACCGTGAAATTCCATGCAGAGATAGGAGGAACGAAATCGCCCACCAAACCGGTGGCGTTAAGAGCTAAACCCGCAGACCCTGCCAAACTGTATGTAGATGTGATCTTTCATGTATGGGAGTTGAATACTACGCACCCTACTTACGATGTGTCTTCTTATCAGCCGGTGCAGTATGCACAGTTGGTAGAAGCGATAAGATACATGAACAGTGTGATCAATAATAAAGTGGGTAATAGCCCTAACGGTGCTACCGCTAATATTGAATTCCGTTTGGCCACAAAGAACCAGGCGGGGCAAACCTTACCAGATCCGGGAATTAACAAAATTATATATAGCGACAATGTGAAAGTGAATCCGTTAGCGCTTACTTTTAATGTAGCGGATTTCATTGCTTTCATCAACGCCAATAAAGCCACTACTATCTGGAGCCCGAAACAATACCTCAATGTGCAGGTAATTCCTTCCGGTGCCAATAACAGTATGGGTGTGGCATATCCTGCCAAACAACTGCCCCTGTTACCAGGCCAGCAGTCCATCCTGGGTGTGACTGCCACTGCGTTGAACGAAGATGATTTTATCACGGATTATGCCAACGCCTGTGTAGGTTTACCGCGTACGATGCTCTTCCCGGGTATTGAGCGGAAGATAGAAATATTCCGGTTTGTTGGAACGTTCTATGGATTGTATACACCTTCGTTGTCCACAGCCCGCTTGTATTCGGATTTTTGCTATGATACCCGCAAGTTCGACGGGCAGGATAAACGGAACAGTTATTCCTTTGCCGCCAAAGTAGGATTAGATAGTGAGAAATATATTGCAGACAATGCAATGGACGATAGCCGTTATCCTACATTGCTCAACTCTATCACAGCAGACCAGGTAACCAGGATGCGTGCAGTAATGACACGTTGCCCGGGAAGAATGAATTCCAAAAACCAATAAATATGAAAAAAGTAATGCTCTTAGCAGCGGCGGGATTGTTTTCCACCCTGCTGCATGCCCAGGAAGCTTTCACGCTGAATGGCAAGATCGATGACCTCGGAGAACCCGCCAAAGTAATATTAATGTATGCTTTCGATGGGAAGAGAGTATCAGATACCGCAGAACTGAAAGCTGGCGCTTTTAGTTTTTCGGGTAAGATCAACAAACCCCTCTCAGCCGTGATCACTATTGTGAAAAGCAGCGCCAACCCACGCATGAATTTCGGTATGGGATATGGTGGTGAGATCATTGGCCGTGATGGTTGTTCTTTTTACCTGGATAAAGGGAATATTACCATAACTGGTAAAACCATCAAAGAAGCTGAGATCAAAGGATCTGCTGCGCAGGAAGATTATGCTGTATTGCAGAAAGCGCGTAAGCCGGTAGTTGATAAACTCACTGCTATCAGCGATGAGATGAAACAATATGCTACAGACCGTGAAGGCGAAGCATATAAAAACCTCTATGCAAAACTCCTTGCTACCATGAAGGAAAATGCGCCTGTTGACAACGCTTTCATTGAGTCGCATCCAAATAGCTGGGTAAGCTTTAACCAGGTGACCGGTAAAAGCATGATCCCTAATCCAAAGGAAACAGAAGCACAGTACAAGAAGCTGAATGCTTCCATGCGTAATACCAAAGAAGGTAAAGAATTTGAAGAAAGACTGAAAGTTGCCTACAGCACTGCCATCGGCTCCAAAGCTCCTGACTTTGCGCAGAACAATACAGAAGGCGTACCTGTTTCTCTCGCTTCCCTGAAAGGCAAATATGTGCTGATCGATTTCTGGGCCAGCTGGTGCGGTCCCTGCCGTGCAGAGAATCCTAATGTGAAACTGGCATATGATAAATTCAAAGGCAAAAACTTTGAGATCCTGGCTGTTTCCCTGGATGAGAAAAAGGACGCATGGGTAAAAGCCATTGCAGATGATAATTTACCCTGGTTACATGTGAGTGACCTGCAAGGCTGGAAGAACATAGTAGCGCAATTGTACAATGTACGCGCCGTACCACAGAACTGGCTGATCGATCCTAATGGTAAGATCATTGCCGCCAACATGCGTGGTAAAGAACTGGAAGAACGCCTGGCGAAAGAATTACACTAAAACAATCTTATACTATGCATAAGTTATTATTAACACTGCTGGCCCTGCCATCTTTTGTTGTTGCTCAGCAAACAGTTACGATCAAAGGAAAGTTCTCCGGAGATACCAAAGGGTATAATAAAGTATACATCTACGGTACCGGCGTAAAGAACGATTCCTCCGTGATGACAGATGGCAACTTTGAATTTAAAGTGCCATTCGAAAAACCTTTCCTTCCGCTATTTTACACTGAGTACGACAAAACGGTAAAACGTATGTACTCCCCTTATCCGGTATTGGTAGAACAGCCCGGAGAGATCACACTTTCCGAAGGTGATATCACCAAAGGTATGGCGAGCTTTAAAGTATCCGGCCAGAAATCCGCAGAAGACTTCAGTGATCTTCGTACGCAGCAGAATGCCGTATACAAAAAAGTGAATGATAAGATCTCCGCAAAATTCGGCGATAAGTGGTACGACAGAAGTAACCCTAAAGCTGATGAAATTGGCAAAGAGCGGGAAAAACTGACAGGCGAAGAAATGGCTATCGTACTGAATGACTTCATTGGTTCACACCCTGATTCCTATGCTTCAGCACTGGCATTAAGCATGGGCCGTTCTTCCCTGAAAACGGAAGACATGGAAAAGCTGTACGCTAAACTTTCTCCTAAAGGCAAACAAACCGAAGAAGGGAAAAACGTAGCAGATTACCTGAATGGCCTGAAAAGCTCCGCTATCGGCAGCACCGTAAAAGACTTTTCCCTCAACACACCAGATGAGAAATTACTCAGCTTTGCTTCCCTCAAAGGCAAATATGTAATGATCGATTTCTGGGCCAGCTGGTGTGGCCCCTGCAAACAATCCTTCCCGCACATGAAGGAAGTATATGCCAAATACAAGAGCGATAAGTTTGAGATCTACAGCATTTCCATAGACAAGGATAAAGCTGCGTGGCTGAAGGGCTTAAAAGAACAAGACCTTCCCTGGTTGCAGACATTAGACACAAAGAACATTTCCCAAAGCGGTTTTGCCGTGACGGGGGTACCCACTACTTACCTGATAGACCCTAAAGGGAAGATCCTGATGAAGGAAGTTGGTTTTGAGCCAGGTGGAAATAGTCCGCTGGAGAAGAAACTGGTGGAGCTGTTTGGAGCGAAGTAATTGATTTTTGTTAATGAAAGCCACATGCATCGGAAGGTGTATGTGGCTTTTGGCTTTATAGCCCCTTCCGCTAATTTTTCTATCTTTATACCCTCAGATGGAGGAGCTGTTATATAAAGACAAACACTTGTTCAAAGAAATTGCCGATGGAGACGAAACCGCCTTCACGCAGATCTTTCATGAATATAACGCCCGCCTGTTCCCGTTTGTATGTAAGATCGCCAGGTCAGAAATGGTGGCGGAAGAGATCGTGCAGGAAGTATTCCTTCGTTTGTGGGTGAACAGGGAAGAGG
Source organism: Chitinophaga sp. SYP-B3965 (assembly GCF_009647655.1). Classification (GTDB taxonomy): domain Bacteria; phylum Bacteroidota; class Bacteroidia; order Chitinophagales; family Chitinophagaceae; genus Chitinophaga. The sequence goes on from NZ_WJFD01000004.1 coordinate 44,201, forward strand.
TAGCCCAAATGGAACATCCGGTGGGCTGGCTTTACCGGGTGGCATCCAATCTTTCCATTTCTTACCTGCGCCAGCTGGCCGGCAAGGAAAAGAAATTGCAGCAGTTAGGAGAAACGCAGGAGCCTTCGGCCAATAATGTAACGGATGCCCTGGGGGCAAAGGAAATAGCAGCTTTAATTAATAAGGCCGTCGCGTTATTGCCACCTAAGCGCCAGCAGATCTATCAGCTGAGCCGGCAAACGGGGCTGAGCCATAAAGAAATAGCCGGGAAATTAGGCCTGTCGCAGAATACTGTCAAAGACCAGCTCGTCATATCGCTGAAATTCATCAAAGGATACATCCGCAAAGAAACCGGGATTTCCATTTCCATCCTTGTCATGCTTTTTAACCGCTGAAATATTTTTTTAGGAGGAACAGTCCTTCGTTACATCTGCTGCGTTCTATATTTAAAGGGTTTTCTAAGTGAAGCGAGAACAAATTTCCTATTTACTGCAACAATACCTGGAAGGTAAGATCACGGACAACGAGTCCGCGCTCCTCGTCAATGCATTACAGCAAGAGGAAAGTGAAGAGTTGGAGCTGGCATTACAGGAAATGGCCATGGCTAGTGAGAAAGACCTGGCCTACCGGAAAGAACGCTGGGATGATATGATCTCCGGCATCCTCCACACTGAAACTAAAAAACGCCCTGTCCGCCGCATCTTCCAATTCGCAGCGGCAGCGGCCGTGCTGGGTATCATCGCTACCGGCTTGTATTTCTGGAATGAAAACAAGATCAAATCCGCTACAGAAGCAACTTATGTAAAAAATGATGTAGCACCTGGCAGCAACAAAGCCGTACTTATCCTGGGAGATGGTTCCCAGGTGACGTTAGACAGCACAGGCAACCAGACACTCCGCCAGGGCTCCATCGCCATCCACCAGCAGGGCGGACAATTACAATATGATACACAGGGAGAGGAAACTTCCATTACCTATAATACATTAACTACCCCAAGGGGCGGTCAGTTCCAGATCATCTTACCGGATGGAACAAAGGTTTGGCTGAATGCGGCCAGCTCTTTAAGGTATCCAACCACTTTTACCGGCGGAGAGCGGAAAGTGGAAATAACCGGGGAGGCTTATTTTGAAGTAGCGAAGAATGCAGCTATGCCATTCCGGGTGAAAATGAATGATAACGCCACTGTAGAAGTACTGGGTACCCATTTCAATATCAATGCCTATGCAGATGAAAGCGCTATCAGGGCCACTTTGCTGGAGGGCAGGATCAAAGTGATGGATGTGGTATTAAACCCTGGTGAGCAGGCGCAAATAACAGCTGATGTAAAAGTCTTACACCAGGTGGATACCAGTGCCGTGATGGCATGGCGGTATGGCCTTTTCAATTTTGAAGGGCAGAACCTGAAGGAAGTGATGCGTCAGCTTTCCAGGTGGTATGATATAGACGTAATATATGAAGGAACAGTACCAGACATCGTATTCGGGGGTAAAATGCTACGGAACATCAACCTGTCCCAGTTGCTTAAAATACTGGAAGATGCGGAAGTGCACTTTTCGCTGGAAGAAGGCAGGAAGCTGATAATAAAGCCTGATTAGTAATCAACAGAAGAAGCCATAAAGAAAAAACCGGAAGTGATTGGACCCACTTCCGGCGGAAAGTTATGGTCAACCAAAAATTTCAAGGACTGAGAATTTTCTTATCAACCAAACCAAATGCAATTTATGCAAAAATCTCTTTGCTACGGCCACCCGTCTTGGTGGCAGCACCTTCACATTACCAAAATCGTGTTAGTTATGAAGCTAACGTTCCTTTTCCTCACCGTTGCTTTTCTAAGCGTACACGCTTCGGGCGTTTCGCAGACGGTTTCCCTTGCCGGTAAAGACCTGCCATTAAAGAAAGTGTTCTCTACCATAGAGAAGCAAACCGGCTATGTGGTTTTTTACAACAGGGAGTTGCTGGAAAATGCCCGTCCCGTTACAGTGGATGTCAATAAAATGCCGCTGACCACTTTCCTGGAAATTACTTTCAAGGACCAACCATTGAATTATCGCATTACAGACAAAATGATCACCCTGTTCCGCAAACAGGAAACACCTTCACCTTTCAAAATAGAAACGCTCTTTATGGAGTTCACCGGCACAGTGGTGAATAGTGCCACAGGGGCTCCTGTAGCTTCCGCTTCCGTAAAGATAAAAGGCGCCGGCACAGGTACTGTTACAGATGCTAAAGGTGCTTTCAAAATAGATCTGGAACCGGGTGGAATACTCGTGATCTCTTCGCTGGGTTATGAAACGAAAGAAATAAAAACAAACAGGAATGAAACAAGTATCACCATTCCATTAGCAGAGCAGGCATCGAAATTATCGGAAACAGTAGTGACGGCTTTCGGTATTGAAAAAAGTTCGAAGGAGATCGGGTACAGTGTGGCAAAAGTAAGCGGGGAAGATATTAACCGCGCAAATTCCGGCAACCTGCTCACAGGTTTGGCAGGAAAGGTATCCGGTTTGAATATCTCTATTCAGAGTGCAGATATGAATCCGCAGATGCGGGTGTTGTTGCGGGGTATCCGTTCTTTTGGAGCTACCAGTAATAACCAGCCCTTGTTCATCATGAACGGCACACCGCTGTCCTTTGGTTCTGATCAGGCATCCGCGAGTTTAGTAATGGATTTCATCAACAACATCAATCCGGCGGATATTCAGGATGTAACCGTTTTGAAAGGCGCAAACGGTACTGCATTGTATGGACCGGAAGGAGTGAATGGTGTGATCATCATCACCACTAAAAAAGGACAGAAAGGAAAACCGGTTTTCAATTACCGGAACAATGTTTCCTTTCAGCGGATGGACTTCCGGAATGATCTCAGCAAACAAAGATCGTTTGGTACCGGCACCGGCAATGTGGATGCAAATGGCAAAGGTATTTATAGCCCTGTAAACAATAATGGCTGGGGACCTGCTTATGATGGAACATTGGTGCCTATTGGCCGTCCGGATGAAAACGGAGATTACCAGCAGGTAACTTATTCAGATAAAAAAGATGCACGCCGGTTTTTCCAGGTGGGGCAAACGATACAGAACAATCTCTCCTTATCACAATCAGATGCCAACTCTGATTTTTACATGGGCTTGAATCATACCACACAGAAAGGGATGATCCCGGGAGACAAACAGAACGCGATCAACCTTTTCTTCAGTGGCGGCAGGAAGATGGGCAAACTGAATGTGCAGCTGAATATGAACTACACCCGCAATGTGTACAATACCGGACCGGAATTCTTATCACTGCTGAGTACACCTACTTTCATTCCGTTGTTGAGTTACAAGGACTATAAGAACGATAAATGGTCTGATAACAATCACTACTGGTATGATACTGACATGATGAGCCCTTACCAGGCTGCTGCCAATAACAGAAGTAATTCTACCGGCAATGCCATGGTGGCCGGGTTGGTATTAACCCTGAAAGTACTTCCCTGGTTAACGATCACAGAGAAACCGGGCATTGTGTACAACGGCATTATTGAAAAGAGCACCCGCGAGCCGATCTATTTTTCTGATTTCGCTAAGTTGTATGGCGGTTATCAAAGGTACCGTGATCAGCTGGCCTCGTTGAAAGAAGAATCCAGGTTGGCTACCTCCCTTAATAATGACCTGTTAGTAACGGCATTGAACAAAGCGGGGGATTTTAATTTCAGAACAACTTTCGGTGCTTCTGTACGCGAAAGTTTTACAAAGGAATTGATGGGTTCCGGTAATCCTATCGTACCGGTATTTAACCTGTCTTTTTCCCGGGACATTCCATACGGGAGTGAGAAATCCCTGCTGAGCCGTTTTTATTCTTTCTTCGGTACTTCCGGCATTGGGTACAAAGACCGTGTTTTTGTGGAACTGATGGCGCGGAACGATTGGGATTCCAAACGTGCGAGCGCCGGAAGAGGCAAAGATCTATACGTAGGCGCCAATACCTCTGTGATACTGAATGAGGTGATCCCTGCTCTCGGAGATCTCAAATGGTTATCCCGCCTGCAATTGCGCGCAGCGGTAAATGGTACCGCCAATATGAACATTGAGCCTTATCAGTCTGAAAGGACTTTGGAGCTGGCTTACGGCACTGGTTTCCCTTATGCCGGTACTACGGATGATGGTATATTAAGTTACGCGTTCATGGCCGGCAATCCCAATCCTTACCTGAAACCTGAAAAGATCCTGACACAGGAATACGGCGCTTCCTTCAATCTTTGGAAGGACCGTGTGTTACTGGATGTGTCTTATTACTCCCAGCGCAATAATGGGGTGATCATGAAAGTAGCCATCCCATGGTTAAGCAGTGGTAGTACCATCGATAACCTGGGCGTATTGCGCAATTACGGTTGGGAAATGGACCTTAAGTTCAATCCGATCTTCAAATCAAGAAGCGGCCTTACGCTTACTGCGGACGTACGACTGGCCATGAACAATAATAAAGTGATGTCTATCAGTGAAGTGTATGACGGCGTTTTCCCTTTGAAAAAACCTATGTGGGGAGCTATGTTTGGGATCATGGCCCGTACTGGCCAGACTGCGTTTGAATACCAGGTGTATGACTGGAAGCGTGATCCGCAGGGAAGGGTGATCGTGGATAAAACAACAGGAATGCCCGATCCGGATATGGCGAAGGAAATGTACAATGGCAAAACCCTTCCGAAATATACAGGCGGTTTGAACATAAACCTGTCCTGGAAAGGTTTCTCCCTGGCTGTGCTGGGTGAATTCAACACCGGCGCCATGCATTATTTTGAACAGGGAGGAGCGCAGATACAAAATGGTATGCATGTAATGACGACTTACAATAACCGCGAGCCCTTCATTATTCCCAATTCAGTGTATGAAGATGGTACACCCGGTAAGTATACAGAGAACACTTCTGTTTACGTGAGTAATACCAACCAGCAGCTCTACAGCCATTATCTGAATGCCAGTAGCCTGTATCTCACCAAAGCAGACTTCATTAAGATACGCGAGATCGTGATCGGGTATGAGCGCTTCTTTTCATCAAGGATCTTAAAGAAGGTGAACCTGAGCGTGTACGGAAGGAATCTTTTCAACTTCTATCCGAAAGACAATGTGTATGGTGATCCGCAATTGATAAAAGGCCCTGGCAGCAGAGGATACAGGACCATTCCTGATAACCTTACCGGTTCTTCTTCCGGCGTGTCTACCGTGGCTGGTGTTGCTCAGTATGGTGTTATTACCACTTTTAGTTTCTAATAAAATGAATGTTATGCGCAAACAATATAAATCACTGTTTATCACTTCTTTTATAGCTTGCGGGCTCTTATTCGCCGGTTGTAAAAAAGGATGGATCGATATCAACTATAATCCTATACAACTCACAGAGAATAACGCCACGCCGGATATTATCCTGCCGAACCTGCTTATTAGCAGCCAGTCTGCCGTTAACGAAGATTGGCTGCAGGGTTTGATGGGTTACTGGGCTTATGGGGAATATCCTACAGGTTCGCCGGAGATAGCGTATTATCCGCTGGACAATACTTTTATAGGTTCCGCCACACCAGATATCAATATATTTTTATTCGAACAAAATGCGCTGCGGCATGATCAGCCTTATTATGTGGGCATCGCAAAAGCGCTGAAGGCATTACAATGGAGCCGGGCCGTTGATATCAACAACAATATCCCTTATGGAGATGTGGGAAAAGTGGAAATAAGAAAACCCCGCTATGATGACGGCAGGGTAGTGTATGAAGGCCTGATGAAAGAGCTGGATGAGGCTACTACATTGATCAAAGGCGCATCGCAGGATAAGGCCATCCGTATTGGTATTGCGGATATCATGTTCAAAGGAGACAAGACCAAGTGGGTGAAATTCATCAACACCCTCAAGCTGCGTTTGCTGATGCACCAGGCCTGTAGAACAGACCGGGCTGCCTATATCCAGGCAGAAATAGCAAAGATCACAGCAGAAGGTTCCGGATTCCTGAATAGTGGTGAAGATGCAGATGTGAACCCCGGTTACACGGATCAGAAACCAGCCAGCTATTTTGCAAAGTATTCTGCTTTTGATATCTATGCCCGTAACTATATTCAAATAGGAGGAAATTGGCTTCCCGTTTGGCAAATGGCTTCAGCGAATGTAACGGCGATGAACATGCTGAAGGAAAATAACGATCCGCGCCTTGCTTTCTTTTATGGTCCTGCCCGCCTGCCTATGCCGGCTGGTGCTGCGGAACCATTTACACAACCCGGCCCGGTTGAGTACAGAGGTAATAAATTAGGATTACCGGCAGACAGGTTGCAATATCCTTATCAGCAAACAGATTATGTATCCCAGGTGGGAGGTGTGAGAGCACTACGGACTGCAGTATCTCCTGCATCTACCGGTATCATCAAAGGATACAATATGGATTCCTGGATCATCACCAGTATAGAAAGCATGTTCCTGCAAGCGGAAGCTGTTTACAGAGGCTGGTTGCCCGGTGATGCGGAAACAGCGTATAAAGCTGCGGTGAGAGAATCATTCCGCTGGCTGAACGTTGGTGGAAACAGTAATACACCTGCTTTATCAGATGCCATATTCAATAACTGGTACACACAGGAAGTGGCAAATACAAAAGTAAGCTGGGCAGCGGCACCTGATAAATACAAATTGCTCATGTTCCAGAAATATATGGCCTTCAATGGTATTGAACCTTTTGAATCATGGGTGGATTACCGGCGCAATGGCGCATTTCCTGCTATCCCTTTATCTTATGATCCTGCCCGCACGTCAGACAAAATGCCTATACGGCTTCCTTACCTTGTCAGCGAATTATTGCTGAACAAGGAAAATCTGCTGGCACAGGGAACGATAGATCCATTCACCAGCAAAATATGGTGGATGCCATAATTCAGTTAAAAATTAATGGGGTGTTTATGATACATTTTTGTGGCAGGATAGCCGCAGCGGCTATCGCTATTTCTATATTTTTTAATGGTCAGTTGTTTGCACAGGATGTGCCATTGGATGCAGCCGTGAAAGTAGGTAAACTCCCCAACGGGTTTACCTACTACATCAGGAAAAACGCTGTGCCTGAAAAGAGGGCCGTGTTGTACCTGGCAAACAATGTGGGCTCTATACTGGAAACCGATGCACAGCAAGGGCTCGCGCACTTCCTGGAACATATGGCCTTTAACGGTACCAAACATTTTCCAAAGAATGAACTGGTGAGTTATCTGCAAAAAGCAGGTGTGCGATTTGGTGCTGACCTGAATGCTTCCACTTCTTTTGATGAAACCATTTACCAGTTGCCGGTATCCACAGAAGATAAAACTTTGTTCCGGAATGCGCTGCAGATCATGCGGGATTGGGCACAGGATATTACGTTGGATGGCGAAGAAATAGATAAAGAACGGGGTGTGATCCTCGAAGAAAAACGCCAGCGGCTGGGTTCTGCCCAACGTATTCAGGATAAAACGATGCCGCTTTGGGTGAATCAATCCCGTTATGCTAATCGCCTGCCTATTGGTACGGAGGAAGTTTTGAAGAACTTTTCACATGAAGAGATCCGTAAATTCTATGAAGATTGGTACCGTCCTGATCTGCAAGCCCTCATTGTAGTTGGTGATGTGAATGTTGCCGCAACGGAGAAAGCGATCATCTCTCTGTTCTCTAATATGAAGTTACCACCCCATCCTAAAAAACGGGAGGAATATACAATCCCACTTTCCGGAAAAAATCAGTTCCTGATGGTGAACGATCCGGAAGTAGCTACTATGCGGATGGAGGTGATGGTTAAACATCCGGCCATGGAAATGAAAACTGTTGTGGATTTGCGTGAAGCCCTGAAAAGGACCTTGTTTGGTATGATGATGGCCAATCGTTTCAATGAGATCGTACAAAAACCAGACGCGCCTTTCCTGAATGCGAGTAGCAGTATCGGGCAAATGATGGGTGATCTGGATGCCTTTTCGGGCAGGGTAATATTGAAACCCGGTGGTGCGGAAAAAGGGATCAAAGCTTTCTGGATGGAATTGGAACGGGTAAAGCAATACGGATTCACAGCAAGCGAACTGAAGAGGGCTGGCATCAATTATATGAGCACGATTGAAAATGCCTATAAAGAAAGGGATAAAACACCTTCAGAGGGTTTTGTGCGGGAGTATGTGCAACATTTCTTACATGGTGTAGGCAGCCCCGGCGTTGTGTATGAATATGAACTGTATAAAAAGATCATCGCTGAGTTGGGTACTGATGAAATGAACCAGCTCGCTAAAAAATACATTACAGATACGAACAGGGATATTATAATTGTTGCCGATGATAAGCAAAAGGATTCCCTGCCTGTGATGCAATGGTTGCAGTCCGTAGGGCCTGTTACTGCATACGAAGATAAGAAGGTGACGAGAACTACATTATTAGATCAGGCTCCGAAAGCAGGTACAATCACCAGCGAAAAAGTGCTTAAGGAAGTTGGGGCTACCGAGTTGGTATTGAGCAATGGTGTGAAAGTAGTATTGAAGCCAACAGAATTCAAGAAAGACGAGATCGTATTTAATGCATTCAGTCCGGGTGGACTTTCCCTCGTAAGCGATGCTGATTTTTACTCCGCGAGGATGGCCTCAAGCCTTGTTTCCGCAAGCGGTGTATCTGATATGACATTGCAGGAATTACGCAATCTGCTGACGGGCAAAACTGTTTCTGTAGGGGCTTTCATAGATGAAACAACGGAAGGTATCTCTGGCGCGGCTTCCCGCGAAGACCTGGAAACAGCGCTTCAACTGGTGTATTTGTACTTTACCAAACCACGTAAAGACCCTGTTGCATTTTCCAATATGGTTGAACAGCTGCGTATTTCCTATTCCAACGCAGATCAATCTCCTGGTACCATCTTCAGAGATACGCTGTCTGCCGTTTTAGGCGATCATCATTTCCGTAAAATGAAAATGCCACCGGAGAAACTGGACATGCTGGATGCAGACAAGGCCTTACAGATCTATAAAGACAGGTTTGCGGACGCCAGTGATTTCACTTTCACATTCGTGGGCAGTTTTGATGTAGCGGCTATTAAACCATTACTGGAAAAATACCTGGGCTCATTGCCTGCTATACAACGGAAAGAAACCGCAAAAGACCTTCAGCTGAATTACCCGCAAGGAAGGATCGTAAGGAAAGTGATAAAAGGGAAAGAACAACAGGCAGTGGTAATGCTGGCTTTCGGGGGTGCTTTTGAATATGAAAAAGCTACTTCAGATCAGATGCGGGCACTGGCCTCCATATTGACCATCCGGTTGATAGAACGCCTCCGTGAACAGGAAGGTGGTGTGTATAATGCAAGGGCGAGTGTAAATATCAGGAAGTTACCTGCAGGAGAATATACTTTCCTCGTGAACTTCATCTGTGATCCCCGCAATGTGGAGCCGCTGATATTAAGTGTGAACAGCGAGATCATGAAATTGAAAATGGAAGGCGCGGCTGAAGAAGATCTTACCAAATATAAAGCCGGTGAAAAAAGCGGGCTGGACAGGGTAATGAAGGAAAACAGTTTCTGGTTGAGCTACCTCAGTGGTAAGTTCATAAATGGGGAAGAACCAGAGATGCCGGAAGTCCGCAACAGGATGAAGCTCATCACACCACAAAGCCTGCAGCAAACCGCCGTTAAGTATTTCAATAATGCAAATTACATCCGGGTCATATTAGTCCCGGAAACTAACTGATGATACTGAAAAACCCGCTATTATACCTGGTCTTCCTGATCCTGCTAACTGGCTTAAGTGCATATGCACAAAAAACCGGAACCGGCAGGATCAGGGGCCGGATATTGGATAAGGTTACCGGCAAAACATTGGAAGCAGCCAGCATTTCTGCCGTAGCTCGCAAAGACAGTACCTTACTGGCATACACATTCAGCAACAGTAAAGGGGAGTTTACACTTGGCGGGCTTCCTTTGGACCAGGAGCTGGAAGTATTTGTTTCCTTTTATGGTTTCAGGGATACGGTGATCTTACTGAAAGTCTCTTCTGATTATCAGACCTGGTCGTTAACACGGCAAAGTATAAATCTGAAAGAAGTGCAGATCTCCGGCCGCAGGCCTCCTTTTCAGATGAGGAATGATACGCTGGAATTTGATGCTACCGCTTTCAAACTATTACCAAACGCGGCTGTAAAGGACCTGCTGAAGAAGCTACCAGGTGTTGTAATAGACCAGCAGGGAAATATCACTGTGAATGGAAAGAAGGCCAATAAGATACAAGTGGATGGGCGGGATTTTTTTAATGGGAATATCAATGCGGCTACGGGAAACTTACCGGGCGATATGATCGATAAAGTACAGGTGATGGATACAAAGTCTGTTGAACAGCAACGTTCACTTGTTGTACGGCCTCCTTCAGAAGAAGTAACGATCAACCTGAAACTGAAAAAGAATAAGAAGGCGGGTGTGTTTGGGAATGCAGCTGTTGGTGGGGGTACAGCTTCCCGGTATGCAGGAAATGTTTCACTTAATTCATTTGGTGAAAAGGCGCGGCTTAGTTTTTATGGATCGGCAGGTAATGCACCGAATGCAGATGGGGGAGCAGTGATGGTGGCAAGTGTTGGTGGTGCCTCTTTTGGCGGGGTAGGTGGTATTTCAGATGATCAGTCTGCCGGGCTTAATCTGAATACGAAATATGGTCGCAAAGTTACTATAGACGCCAATTATAACTTCTCGCGTAATGAAAGCAGAAAGGAAACATTAAGGGACCGTATTAACCTTTTACCTGATAGCAGCTTCCGGTATATCAGCAGCGAGTCCGCCGTGAACCGTTCCCTCAATCATAATTTATCTGCGAGTGTTGTATACGAAGCGGATTCTTTTACAATGCTTACAGTAAGGCCCAGCCTCCAGCTGGGTAACTCACGTATGTTCTCTTCTATTGAAGTGAGTACTCCAGCTGTTTCGGCAATGAACCATAGTAAAGGAGACCAATGGAACTTTGGTAATGAGATCAGCTTCAACAAAACCACAAAAGACCGCAGGGTTAACCTGAATGTGGTTTGGAGGATGGGGGTAAATGACAGATCGGATCAGCAACAAAATTATTCAATCTTTCAGTTGAAGGATACCATAGATCAGCACACAGATCTACATGAAAAAACGATGAGCCATTATGCTGCTATTAGCTTGTCCGGCAAAATTGCCGGGCGTTTTTCGGCTGCATTGGAATATACGCTGGATCGTAATAATAATAGTCTGTTGAAAGAAACGTTTTCTTTTAAGCAAGGTTTAGATAGTGTTTTATCCGGTGATAACAGGAACACAAACCTTACGCAAGTGCCTTCTGCCCAGATCGCTTATAAGGACGATAAGCTGAGCATTGCATTGAATGCCGGCATCCGGTTCATGCAACAGGAAAACAGGCTGCTGTGGCTGGATTCAGTTGTAGAGATCAGGCAGCGGCAGTTTGCGCCCAATATCCAAATGAATTACTCACTGGGGCAAAATGGTAATGTAGGGTTAGGATATACCGTATCGTCCACAACACCAGCTGCAGAGCAATTATCTGCTGCAGTGGATAATTCCGATCCTTTATACATCAGGATGGGGAATCCAACATTAAAAACGGGGGTAACACACTCTCTGTATGCCAACATATATCGTTTCGTTCCACAAAAAGGAATAGGCATGAATATGAATGCGAATGGTTCCTTTGCACGTAACCAGGTGGTGAATGATGTGTTCTATGATACGCTGGGCCGGCAGGTGAGTACATACCAGAATGTGAGCGGAGGCAGGACGATGAACTTAATGGCCAGGGTGTTCATCACACGAAAATGGAAGGATTGGAATGTACAGGCGGGATTGAATACAACAGCCGGTAATAATCATGATATCGGATTTATAGAGAAACAAAGGAATGAATCCGACAGCTGGAGAGTGAATGCTTACCTCGATGTGTCCCTTAGCTGGAAAGATAAGTATTCCGTTTTCCTGACGGCAGACAATGGCTGGAATAAAACCACTTACTCACTTCCCCGGTTGCAGGATGTAACCTACAATACACAAGGATACACAACGCAGGTGCAGGTAACGGCTGTTAAACGATTGGAGATATCCTGTAACCTGAATTATAAATACAATTCAGCGATCAGGAGCGTGACCGTTTTGAATAGTGCGATTGGGTATCGTTTCGGGAAGAAAGAACAATTAACGGTACGGGCATCTGTGAATGATATATTTAATGGTAATACAAATATATCGCGTACAACAGGGCCGTCATTTATAGAGAATATGCAGGTGAATGCTTTGAAGCGTTACGGTATGCTTACTTTAAAGTATAATTTTAACCGGTTCAACGGTGAAGCTTCTCCTGCAGTAATGTTAAGATAAAAGCCGCCATTCTGATTAAGTTTCCTTTTCAGGTAACTTAAAGGGCTAAATGGTGGATTCCATTTAGCCCTTTTCTATTTATGCAGCTTGCGCCAAACTTTGTTGTGCTTCTTCCCTTGCCCTTGCTTTCACAAACAAGGTAAATGCCCCGATCAGTATCACTGAGAAACTAAGGTAGGCAGTGCCTAACAGGCTTTGGCTCTGAATAGGTATCGCGTTTACGATGCCGTAACTGAAGATCGAAGTAATGATATACATAGACCCTCCGGTAACACCACTTGCTATACCTGCGTTTTTGGTAAAACGTCCGAGACAAAAAGCAAATACATTATTGAAAATGAAACCTCCGAAAAAGTGGATAACCAGTGTGAAGCCCATGAATGTAAAGAAATTGCTGAACAAAGCAGATGTGCTTATCATGAGGACAGCCGCAATAGCCTGTAGTGCAATCGCTACACCTATCTTCCTGTTAAAAGGTTTTTTAATGAGCATCTTGGAAGTGATACCACCCAGCATCAGCGCCACACCTGAAAACAAGGAACTATAACCCGTTACCACGGGAGAAAAATGGAACACATGTTCAATGATGAAGGGGCTTGTCATACCATATACTACCAGCATTGCATAACTGATGGCAATGATCACCAGTCCTAATGCAAAATCCACTGTGGTGATGGTGGTGTGATAGACCTTCAGAATAGCTTTTGCTTTAAACGGCTGGAAATGTTTGAGGGATTCCCCGCTGTAGATCAGTTCAAATGCCAGTATAATAACGGCAAAGATGCCGAGGAAATAAAAGTTGGAAGACCAGCCAAAAACAGTTTGCAGATAACCACCGATGAAGGGAGCAATGATAGGGGCGGTGGCCCAGATGATAGAAAACAGGCTCACATAATGTTTTAATTTATCGCCGGAATAGACATCTACAAAGTAAGCTCTTTTACCTACTACGATCATGGCTACTGTGGTACCTTGTACAATACGCATGGCGTAGATCAGGTAGATATTGTGCGTGGCTGCGATGGTGAAACTGGCCAGTGCAAATATTAAAAGTGAACCGGTGCCTAATCTGAAACGGCCATAACTATCCAGCAGACTTCCTACAAACCATTGACTGATGCCATAGCTTACCATGAATAAGATCAGTGAAAGCTGCACCGCGGAATTGGTAACAGACAGATCACTTGCCATGGACGGCAATGCCGGAATATAAATATCCGTAGCGAAGCCGGAGAGGGGAAGCAGGGCAAACGATAAAAACGTGCTGATCCCCTGGTGATTGTCTTTTATGAGTTTCATGTGTGTGTGTTGAGAGGGCAAAAATAGACCATTTAGTTTATTTTATCCAAATATATTTTTACTGCTGATTGCTTCACTCTTCGTAATTAATTGATAATTAAGTGATTGTTTAGAGATAAAATAGACTGTTTGGTTTATTTTATTTAGTTTATATTTGCATTATTATGAGTAAAGCAGAACAAACCAGGCAATCCATCATTGAAACGGCAGCTGTTATCTTCAATGAAAAGGGGATTGCGGGTACATCTATAGATGATGTACTGAAAGCGGCGGATGTTGCCAAGGGCTGCCTGTATGGTCATTTTGAAAATAAAGAAGCGCTGGCTTATGCCAGTGTGGATTATATGCTGGACAAGATCCGGGCGAGAAGGGTGGCGGTGTTTGCCAAACATAAAGGGGCTATTGAAAAGATCCATGCTTACCTGGAAGTACAGCGGAATCCGCTGAATACTTTGCTGCAGGGTGGCTGTCCTGTTGTGAACCTTTCCGTGGAGTCTGATGATACCAATCCTGTGATCAAGAAAAAGTTGAAGGCTTTGTACGAAAGTGGCTTTAAGGCTTTTACGGAAGTGTTGCAGGAGGGAATTGATACAGGGGAGTTGTCTGACAAGCTGAATGCAGCAGAATTTGCTACAAAGCTGTATGCAGCAGTGCAGGGGGGAATAATGATCAGCCGCATTATGAATACGAATAAACCTATGCAGTTGGTGATACAGAGTTTGAAGGATGAGTTGGCGACTTATAGTTTACGTCCGATTCCAAATTGATCACCTGCACGTACCGCTTTATTTCCATCGAACTGCACTTCTATCATTTTCTCACTAGCCACACTGTTATTGAATTCATCCTTCAGTGTTAGTATAATTTTCCGGGTCTTCGTTTCGATCACCTCTCCACTTGAAGGGTAAGCATATTTGCCATCTATGCTGAATGTAACCCAGCCAGGCATATCCTGTACGGGGATAGTAGTAAGTTGCTGATAAGGTGCTGTTGCATTAAATACATGCAGGCGCATATTGTGACCATCACAAAGCCATATTTCTTTTTCGTCCGGTGTAAGACCAATGCCATGACTAGGGTTGCCATGTCGTCTTACCGGTCCCATTTCCCATCCTTCTACTTCTACATGGGCAATTTTTGTACCCTGCTTCAGATCACCTACTTCAAAACCAAGCAAGCTATCTACTGTTACATAAACAAGCGTTTCTTTTGAATTAATGGTAAAGGGCCGGATATTGCTATCGAAAATACCGACTTTCCGAACCAGCGTATGTGTTTTCGTATCGGCTATGTGCAGCCAGGGGCTTGCAATGTCTGCCATGTAAACAACGTTTCCTGATGGCCCATAAATAGTATTGTGGGCTCTTTTATGTACGTTGATCTTTTTAATGATCTCCCCTGTTTTGCAGTTTACTACATTCCAGAAACCTTTCTCGAGGGATGGGAGATACATGGTGAGGCCATCCGGAGAGATGGACATGCGATCACATCCTCCCTCGAATGCTTTTTCCCATATGACTTTTTCTGTGGTCAGGTCAATACGTTGTAATGATTCCAGGGTGCTTACATAAATGCTGTTGAGGGGTATGCTTACAGCGATGCCTTTTACATTGGAGGGTTTTCCGTTGGGGTGCAGTCCTTGGGTGGGGATCCTTTTAACAAAACGGTGGTTATCATTTATGTCAAAGACCAGGATACCATGTCCTCCGTATCCGAGGTAGTCGCGGATTCCAGGGGTGGCTACGTAGAGGTATTGCTTTTGTGCTGATGCTGTTAAAGAAATGAAATAGAGTCCGAAGAGTAATAGCAATGATTTCATGAGTATTAAAATACGGGAATTGCGGATATTTTAATAATTTATGTGATGGGCTGCTGCTATATAATAGCAGTATTGCTATGTAATTTTTAGCTATGAAGATCCTAGCAATGTACGAAGGGATGGCCAGTTTGTTCCCAAAGAAAGTATTGGTGACCCTGATCCATGCAGAGAGCGGCGCTGCCATAGGAGAATACAAAATTGGCCGTGAGCAGTTACCCGAAGTATTTAACAGGCCCACCACCCTGGATATGGGGGATCGTTCCTGGCGAATCGTGAAAGCCAGGCCGTTTTTATTGGAGGGGGTTAAAAAAATAACCTTACATGTAGTAGAACCGACAGCCCCTTTTGATAAATTCATAGTGCCTACCAAGAGTTATCCCCCTTCCGTGTTAATGGAAACCCCATCTAGTGACCTCATTATTAACATTTCACTGGAAGATTGGCGGCAGCTGGAGTTGCTTCCCGTTGCTCAACTGGAATTGATCCAGGAGCAAATAACCATTATTGAAGGCATGCTGGAGACTATAAATGAGGATGATGGATTGCTGGGATATGATACCATTCATGAACGGATTGATATAGAAGGTGCTGTTTTGAACATTCCCTTTGATGAATTCTTTCAGTTTGTAAATGGTGTTGAAAGAGGCTATGTACAAGGCGTAGCAGATAGCTTTGTGATCCGTTCAGAGAACTATCAATATTATGGTATTATGAGAGAGGGTGTGATAGTGAATTTATGCCTGTTGGAGTTTGATAGTGCCGAAGATGAATTTGCGGGAGTGGTGGAAAAATATGAGTTGCTACTTGCAGATTGGTGCAATGGGAAAATTATTTTTTAATTTTCTGATCCTCCACTTTTGTGTTATATTAGGAGTAGTATTCGAGAGTAACCATATCATCATTAACAAAAAGTTATTATTCTATTAACATTCCTGTAATAGTATATACTGTAATTGCACTCAGAAATTCTTGTAAATTTTTCTCCTCTTTATTTTAAGAAATCTAAAAATATCTGAAGTATATTGCCGGTCGAATAGAAACCTGCTAAGCTTTAAATATTTTATTTTTTGAATTTTCGAGGAAGCAAGGGTTTCCTATTGCTGTAACTTTTTTCTCCATGAGGTTTTCCCCTCCATACGTGTTAACCATATCACAGGCTGAGGCTTTAAGTTATTTTACTAGCTAATCGATTCTTTATTATGGACGATTCACTTATTCTTCAACGATTGAGGCAAGGTGATAAAAGTGCCTTCAAAGATCTATTTGACAAGTACTTTGATGCGTTACTTATTACGGCATTGCAATATTGCAAGGAGCCGAATGATGCACAAGATATTGTACAAGAGGTGTTTGTGGCGTTCTGGGAAAACAACCAGTTTGACAAAATGATCAACGACGCAGCTTTGCGCGGTTATTTATTCAAGACCTTACGAAATAAATGTTTGGATAAGCTGGATGCACAGAAGCGCCTGCAGCATAACCTGGACGCATATGCTTATTGCCAGCGGGAGGATACGGAGGAGTTTACTTTGGAGGCCCCTGGCCCTATGTGGCATGATCTGGCCAAGGGGTTGAAGATGCTACCTCCGCAGACCTTGAAAGTGGTGCAGATGGTGTACTTTAATCAGAAGAAACAGAAGGAAGCGGCGTATGAGCTGGATTTAAGTCCTAATACCATACGTAATCAGCTGGTTCGGGCAATGAGGCTGTTAAGGAAAAATCTTGAAGCTGGTAAGTAGTAGATTAAGGAGCAAATCGGGTCTATAAGTTATGACTGATAACAATTATTCGGATATTCAGGATCTTATTTCGTTGGAATTGGCTGATCAGACCAGCGCTTCAGAGAAAAAGTACTTGCATGATTTAATTCAGAATGATGAAGCAGTAAAGAAGCTGTGGGAGGAGAGATGCGCTCAGCATGCTTCCACAGCGGATGCGTATAATAGCGTGAATAGGGATGCTGCCTGGCAGACTTTTAGTTCCCGCATTGTTACCCCTTCTCATCGCCGCCGGCCTGTTTACAAGGTACTGCGGGTGGCAGCAGCAGCAAGTGTAGTTGTTGCTTTAGGTGTTTACACTTTTTTTAAGATTTATCCCTCAAATCCTACCCAGACATTTGATCATAACACTGCGCGGCTGACATTGGCCAGCGGAGAGGTAATTGATCTGAGTCGACCCCAAAAAACTATTGTTATACCGAATGGACCTACTGTTAATAATACTAACCGGAGTTTGAGTTACTCCGCTTCCGGGGCCTCTAATGAGATGAATGAACTTTGGGCTCCTGCAGGTTCTGATTACAAGATCGTGTTATCTGATAATACAGAGATCTGGCTTAACTCGATGACTCGGCTTCGTTTTCCTTTTCAGTTTACTCCAGGTAAGAACCGCGAGATCACCATTGATGGGGAGGCTTATATAAAGGTGGCCCCTAATGCTTCTTCTCCTTTTATTGTTCATTTACCATCTGGGGACGTGCAGGTGCTGGGTACGGAGTTTAATGTGAACACTTATAATCATACTACTGCTGTTGCATTAGTGAGCGGGTCAGTTAAGGTGCTCGTGAAGGAAGAAACAACTGTTGTGAAACCAGGTTACCGAGTTGTTTATAATGGTAGTTTTCAAACAAATGAGTTTGATTCTAAAGAGGTGCTGAGTTGGATGGAGGGCTTGCATTTGTTCAGCAATGCGAGTTTGGCGGAGATTGTGAAGGTGTTGCCCCGGTGGTATGGGGTGGAAGTTGTATTGGATGATGCTTCTACGGCTCAGAGCCGGTTTACGGGTTATATAGATCGTAACAGGCCAATCGGTGAATTTTTACATGAGATAAAGGCTACGGCTGATGCTGACTATTATTATAAGGACGGTGTGTTACATTTCCGTTAAGACAATTTTTGGATTGAAAGACTTCCTACATTCGCTTTTGAATATCGCTCCACTTTGATATAAATTCTATTTACTGTAAGCAAAACTGATTCGTGTTTAGGCATGGGTTGGGGTGCTGTGTGCTTATACGATCCATTTTAGCTTAAGTATATTTTTTTGTTAACTCATTGTGAATGTTTCTGAGGACTTATACTGTTGTTTAATACTACCGTTTATGGATATACGTAGAGTCACTTCTTCTTCGTTAATGAGTTGTTAATAAATGGTTGTTGTCTGCTATGGTGGCCGATTTGCTTAACATATAGGTAACATAACAGAGTAGTATTAAAATACTGATAACCGGTCTTTGAAGCATAGAATTTAAAAAAATGAAAACATCAAACTGCCGATCATGAGACTGACTTTTACTGCCTGTATT
The DNA here is from genome assembly GCF_009647655.1 of Chitinophaga sp. SYP-B3965. Classification (GTDB taxonomy): domain Bacteria; phylum Bacteroidota; class Bacteroidia; order Chitinophagales; family Chitinophagaceae; genus Chitinophaga. The sequence continues at coordinate 62,970 of NZ_WJFD01000004.1, forward strand.
CGTAGGGTCCTCCTGCTAGTCCCTTTATTCTTATGTACCATTCTGTTGGCTAATGATACGCAGCATGGAGAAAAGATTACGCTATCTGAAAAAGCGATTCCGCTGAAATCAGTGTTCAAAAAAATTACGTCTCAAACAGGAATTAAATTTGTTTACAGTAACCGGTTGATTGATGATGAACAGAAGGTGAATGTTAGTGTGAAGGATGCAGATCTGGAGGAGGTGATGCAGCAGATATTTGTGGGGAAGAAGTTTGAGTTGCAGCGGACGAGTCCGAAGAGTGTGGTTTTGATTGTGCATGAGAAGGTGGTTTCTTCTATTCCTACCTCTGCTGTTACTAACGATATAGCTATCATTGATGTTTCAGGTACAGTTTCAGATGTTGCAGGGGAGAAACTTCCCGGAGCGACAGTATTGGTGAAGGGAACAAATAAAGCTACGATGACAGATGGCGAGGGGAGGTTTAGGTTGGCTGGAGTTTTGGCGAATGCGAGGATTATGGTGAGTTATACGGGGTATGAGGCAGAGGAGGTGAAGTTGCAGGGGCAACGGGAGTTACGTGTGAAATTACAGAGAGGGGAGAATAAATTGAGCGAGGTTGTGGTGGCTTATGGGATGAGTACCCAACGTTCTAATACCGGGGCTGTTACTGTTGTTAAAGGTGAACAGATACAGAATTTGCCTAATCGGTCGTTTGATAAGAGTTTGCAAGGACTCGTTCCGGGTTTGCAGATCACAAATGGAACCGGACAGCCAGGAGGAGGTGTGAGTAGCATGGTGCAACGTGGAATTTCAACAGGGGGAGATGCTTTTTCTGGGTCTACCGTAAGGAACCCACTGATTGTAATTGATGGAATTCCAGTTACACAAGATAATTTTCAGAATTTGATAGGAGTTTCGAATACTCCGATTAGTAACCCATTAGCTCAACTGAATCCATCAGATATTGAATCAATAACAGTTTTAAAAGATGCTGCTGCAATAGCATTATATGGATCTAAATCAAGTAATGGAGTAATACTTGTAACAACTAAAAAGGGAAAGATAGGGAAAACAGTTATTGGAATTCGCTCTCAATTGGACATGGCTGTTTTACCAAAACGAAACCTTAAAAATATTCCCACCCAAAATCAATATCTCCAGATGTTATTTGACAGTTACAGAGGAGCAAATCCAACGTGGTCAGATAACATAATAAAAAATGATTTATATAACAAATTTCCCTATCAAGTAATAGGAGGCGATACGGTATTTTATTCTACACCTGATTGGGGAGAAGTTATATACAACAATGCTGCTCCTACATTCAGTAATGAAATATCCGTGTCTGGTGGCAATGAAAAAGGAAATTTTTATATCAATTTAGAATATACTAAACAAGATGGGATTGTTCGATCAACAGGGTATGATCGAAAATCTTTGAGAATAAACTTTGAGAATAAGCCCATTGAATGGTTGACTTTAGGTACTAAAACCTCACTTTCTTACAATACTCAAAGCTATACAAATGCAACAGAAGGGGAAAATTCATATGGATTGGTTCAGACAATTTCGCCATTAAACCCAATTAGGAATTCTGATGGAAATTACATTCTTTATTATCCATGGGGAGGAACCTCCACTACTGGTGTATTAAATCCATTAGCGACTTTAGAGTATAATGCTTCTAAGAATACTTCCTATAGAGGAATTAGCAAGATTTATGGACAAGCGTCATTTCTTAAATATTTTAATTTTAGTTCAAGCTTAGGGATTGATTTCATGTTATCTGAGGCTATGGATAAAGTTGACCCAAGATTCAGAGGTGGGGTTGCAAATGCGGCAACAATAGTAGATAAGGATAGACGAAGGGCTAATGTTTTGACGACGAATCTTCTTTCAGCAAAGTTTCTTGTTAAGAATAACCATGATATTAATTTTTTGCTAGGTCAAGAGGCTCAGATATTATCTGAAAGGACAATTGGAGGAGAAGTTAAAGGGGATAGTACTGCATTGCCATATTATGATCAACTTACAAGCCCTGGATATACAGCCACGCAATTACAAGGATATAAATTTAGACAAACTTTGCTTTCCTGGTTTGGACAAGTTAATTATGGATTTAAAAGAAAGATCTTTTTTTCAGCCAGCATGCGTCGGGACGGTTCATCAAGATTTGGAAGTGGTGAGCTTTGGGGTACTTATTGGTCACTAGGTGGTGGATATGTCATGACAGAGGATATTCTTAAGAGCTACGCGAAATATGTTTCTTTCTTAAAGCTAAGAGGCAGTGTTGGGGTATCTGGGAATTCAGGAGCAGTAGATCCTTCTACAAAGTTTGATGTTTTGCGCCAAGGATTATATGTAAACCGAACTTCTGTTGTTAGTAGTGATGTGCCAGGAAACCCCGAGATAATGTGGGAGAAAACATTGTCATGGAATGTTGGTTTGGATGCTAGATTGTTTAACGATCGCTTAATGTTTAATATAGATGTATATGGGAAAAGTACTAAAGATTTAATCTATTCAATAAACCTGCCTACCATTAGTGGTTTTATATCAGTTAAGGATAATATTGGAGATATCAAGAATAGAGGAATTGAATTATCGATGGCAGTTGATATAATAAGACAACGAAATTGGCGGTGGAATGCTTCTGCAAGCCTGAGCTCTAATAAAAACATATTGGTTAGATCGTATGTCCCATTTTCATCACTAATTGCTGGAAACCTTGCAAATGAAGAAGGACGAAATTATAATTCTTTCTATTTGCGTCAATGGGTGGGTGTAGATCCTTCAGATGGAAAGCCATTGTGGGTCGATTCAACTGGAAAAAGTACAAGTGTTTATAATAACGCAAAAAGAGAGTTTGTTGGTAAGCCACAGCCAGATGGGTTTGGTACACTTAGTAGCACTCTATCATATAAGGAGTTTGAGTTTAGCTTTCAGTTCTACTATCAGTATGGGTTCCAAGTTTTAAATGAAAAAATGATGACACTTGTTAATGATGGAGCAACTCCATATATTAATCAAGCTAGCTATGCACTGGATTATTGGAAAAAACCTGGAGATATATCACCTAATCCGAGGAGGCTGCTTAATAATAAGGATGGTGGAAGAAATGCATCAACAAGATATCTCATAGATGGCGATTATATTAGGTTAAGTAACGTAGCATTATCATATAATTTTAATCCCAAGTTTCTAAATAGCATAAAGCTTAAAATGATCAAAGTTTTTGTTCAGGGGAATAATTTAGGCATTTGGACAAAGCTATCAGATCAAGATCCAGATAATGTTAACATAGCAGGAGGCTTAAGTAGCCCTTATCCGAATGCAAAAAATTATAGTATTGGTGTTCAAGCTAATTTTTAATATGAGTGTCATGAAAAAAAAGAAGTACAAATATTTACTGTTCTTATACATTATATGTTTTTCTTGTGGAAAGGATTTTTTGAATTTTCCAGTTCCAGGGGTATTAACAAGGCAAGATTATGTAAAAGATCTTCAAACAACACAAGAATTCCTGAATGGCATCTACAATAAGGTTTCACCTATTCTAGCTGGAAATACTTTATTATACCCAGAGGTGATTTCAGATAATATTAAGCCGGTTACTGGAGGTACAATGTTTAATGCACATTATAATTGGTCGCAACGTTCAAGCGATGTTAACTCAAACGATGCCAATTTGAATTTGCTTTCTGTTAATATATACAATGTCATATCAGGATGTAATTTTGTTATAGAATCATCTCTTAAGTTCGAGAAGGAAAATCAAATAAAGGCAGCTGATTTAAGAGGACAAGCTTTAACAATTCGAGCTTTAATGTATTATATGCTTGTTAACATTTATTCACAGCCATTTAATTATACTACTAATGCTTCTCATCCTGGAGTTGCTATAAATACTGAATCAGATTGGAACTCTATTCCCGTGAAACGTAACACTGTTTCCGAAGTTTACAACTTTATATTGGATGATCTAAAAAAGGCTGATGAATTACTTCCTCCTGTTACAGGAAATACTTTTTACATTAATTCTTATGCAGTAAAAGGGCTGTTAGCAAGAGTTTTGCTATCAAAAGGTGATCATAGAAGTGCTTGTGACTATGCAAGATATGTTTTAAGTGTAGTTCCAATTATGACAGCAAACTATCCCGGGAAATTATATACTCTGCAAGAGACGGAAGCGCTTTTTCAAATTCCTCAGAATTCTCAAGTTCCTATCCTTTTTTCATCATACTATTTTAGGACTTCTGTTCAGTTTCATGCATCATCAGACATTGCTAGCATTTTGAATGAAAGTACGACAGATTTACGTAGGAGCTGGGTGACAAAAAATGTAACAACAAATATATGGACTGTTACTAAATATCCACAAGGCATTATCGCTAATATATCTGTGCCTTCAATATCATATTATCATACTGTGATTAGATCTTCTGAAATGTGTCTCATCGCTGCGGAAGCATATGCTAAGCTTGGCGGTTCTTTTGAAGACAGTTCTCGATTTTATCTGAACGAGATAAGGAAAAGGGCTGATATTAAAGCAAAGGATATCGTAGCAAAAGGACCGTCATTGTTAGATTCGGTTTACAAAGAAAGAAGAAAGGAACTTGCTTTTGAAGGTTTTCGAATGTTTGATTTATTGCGATGGAACTTAGGTATAAATAGAACAGATGTGACAAACCCTTTATATAAGCAATTGCCATTCCCAAGTAATATGGCAATAGCACCGATACCAGAAAAAGATGTACTGCTTATTGGATTAGAACAGAATATGGACTATTAATCTTTAAATATTAAATTAAGTTAAAATGAATCTATTTCTTGCTGGTCTACTCTTTATACTCACAAAAAATACAGTAATCGAGCCACTTCCAGTCAAACAAAAAACTATCATTCAATTATCTGTCGATTCGACTGCTGCTGCTAATTATCATGAGTTACAATGGGTTGAAGCTGATTTTATTGGTGATAATCCGGAATGGGTAAAGATTAAACCAAAGGCAGGCAATAATATTTTTGAATGGGAAATTAACACAAGTGAGCCTATTATCATTAATAGTATTAAGCTATTAGGAACTTTTTTTAGTAATATGATTGAGCCTGGCGATAGTATCAGGATGGCATATTTGAATAAAAATTTGATTATATCAGGACGAGGAGCTGAAAAATTAAACGTCTTCAGAGAAATTCAAGACCACTTAAGTAAAAATAGAATAAAAAGTAAGGAATTGTTTGAGATTGGCTCGATCGATGATTATTTGGAATGCAGTAAGTATATAGACCATAGGCGATCCATTGCTGAGCAAGTATTGAAGAGATATGAATCACGCATTTCCCCTTTCGCAAATAAGTATATAGCAATAAAGGTCATATCTGCAATTGAACATGAATTAATACTTAAATTTATAACTCTTTATAAGAATCGTAATAAACTTGGATTATCTGAAAAGAATATTTGCGATATATATGATTCAACCATTGCAAAGCCTGAAGTGGCCTGGCTAAAGGAGTCGCAAGATATCTATTCTAATGTGTCATATCAGTATTATATGACTTTTTTTGAAATTTTGCGAGATAATAACTTTTCAGCACCGCAGATATTGAATGGAGGTAATGAAGATTATTATGCATATCGATGTAAACTTATTTTTGATCGTGTAGCTAAAACATTATCTGGTAGAATGAAAGAAGATGTGTTGAAGTATTTAGTTACGACATTGGGAATTCATGTAGCCAGCATGAACCCTATTTTTGAAGAACTTCTGGAACAGTATTACAATATGCCTGGTGATCAAAGATATAGAGATTTCGTTCATGAATATGAAGCAAAGCATATAAAAAGTAGTCTGCAACGGAATGCAAAAGCTCCTTTTTTCTCTTTGATGAATGAGCATAATGACTCATTTACTCTCCAGGAAAATTTGGGAAAAACAACGATATTATTTTTCTGGGAACCTAGCAATTTTGAGTGTAGAAAATCTGTAAAAGTAATTCGAGAAATCATGCAGCAGTATGATAAAGATTCAAATTTTGTTTTTGTCGGAATTTCTGTTGAAAATGATAGATTAAAGTGGACTAATTCATTAAATAGTAAATCTGAGATTTTCAGAGAGGGAGTACAGTTATATACAAATGGAAAGGGTAAAAACCATCCAGTAATTAAGGGTTATGGGATTAAAAAATTCCCGGCTCTGTTTGTAGTAAATGAAAAAGGTAAATTATTAGCCGACCAATTTGAAACACCGGGAGAAGACATGGGGAAACAATTGAGTTCAATATTATCTGTGCAAAAAGCCTCGTCTAATGATGGACCCTATGTGTTTTATTCAAGGGATTCTGTCGTTTCCTGGAAAGAGAGCGAAGGAAGTATCTTAAAACAATCATGGGAAGCAGGAAAAGATATCGAGTTACTTACTTATGGTGATAGTCCCGAAAGGAGATTTCAGTTTAAGTTGAAGAGAAGCCTAAAGAACGAACCGTCTGTTTATGAACAAGTAGACAAACTATTTGTTCTTTCTGATATCGAAGGTAATTTTGATGCTTTCAGAAAATTGCTCCAGGTAAACAAGATAATTGATAGTAATTATAATTGGATATTTGGAAATGGACATTTAGTTTTTGCAGGGGACATGTTTGATAGAGGAAAGCAAGTCGTAGAATGTTTATGGCTTCTTTATTCCCTTGAAGAAAAAGCAGACATGGCTGGAGGTAAAGTGCATTTCATATTAGGTAATCATGAAATAATGAATCTTAATGGCGATTTTAGATATGTTGATGGTAAATACCTTTCAAGCGCACAAAAGATGAATTTAACATACGGTGACATGTATAGATGTAATAGTGAATTAGGGAGATGGCTAAGAACAAAAAATATAGTTGAGAAGATCGGAGATTTATTGTTTGTGCATGGAGGAATTAGTAAGGAAATTGTTGATCTAAACTTACCATTGGAAGAATTGAATAAGATGGGGAGAGAGTATTATGACAAGGAGTTAGAAGGTCGTAATTCAGAGGAGGGATCTGTTTCATTGCTGTTCAACTTTAAGACTTCTCCATTCTGGTACCGGAAATATTATACGGTAGATACATCAGATATGTTAAATATTACATTAGTTATTGATGAAACTTTAAAAAGGTTTAATGTTTCTAAGATCATTACAGGACACACAATTGTTGCAAATGAGATCACTGAGCACCATGGGGGGACAGTAATAAATACGGATACGAAGCATTCAGCAGGAATGTCAGAAGCTCTGTTAATCGAAAATGGATTTTATTATCGGGTTGGATTAGATGGGATTAAAAAACCTTTGGAGCCAGCCCATTAGTGAGTTTGAAATTTGAATTATTAGCATACTGTACAATTTATTCAGTAGCGAAGAGTAAGTTTGTTCCTGTATGTAAATGGGAATGTCAACATTCCTTATCAGTTCAAGTTTAAAAAATTATAATTATGAAAAAGTATTCATTTCTTGGTATGGCTTTACTCGCTACTTCTGCCATTACCGCAGCTTTTATGCCTTCTAGTGCTAAATCAAGTTCAGGAGACGAATTAAATGGATTCTTACATCCTGATCCATTTGTTGTAGACAATGACCTGACTTGCACAAATTTGGATGAAGGGCAATGTTCCTATACTGTGACTACTGCGACTCCTGGGACAGTTCAGCAGGCAGGTGTTTCTGAAACTTTACAGTTCTCAGATACTCAGCTTCAAAGTGTTTATACTGAACCAGATGGAACTACACTGAATGAATCATAATCAAATGAAGCTATCGATTTGAATTAGTAAATAACTTTTCGTTTTTAGAGCGAAAAGTTATTTACTTGCTGTTTTTAACCCTCTTTTATTTTATAGCTTCTTAAGATGAAAAATACATTTATAGTTTACCTATTCATTACGCCTTTAATTTGCAAAGGTTGTAAGGAAGAACCTAAATCGAATTTGGTAGAAAGTTCCTATGAGTATATTGACCCAGAATACGACCAAGTTTCAATTGAAGCCACACCGGATAGCTTACATTTTTTGCTAAGCGATCATTTTTATAGTTCATTAAGATCTTTTAATGCATTCAGTTCAGGTGACTCGACTTATGTTTCCTTTTTCAATAAGCAGGCTCGTGCAATTGGCATTTATGATGTGGAAAACCAAAGGGTTGCGGGGTATGTTGAACTTGCAGATTCAATTATTGGGAAAAGAATGGATAACGTAACGGTCTTTTGCTATAATTTTGATACTATTCTGGTTGCTACAAAAACTAAACTCTTTTTAATCGATTCTTCAGGCAAAATTTTATCTTCATTCAAACTATTCGGAGATTATTTGGCATCTAAAGATCTTCAGGGTCAAAAGAGACTTACTACGCAAATTAATTTAGACAATACGAAGCCCCCCGTTTTTAAGGATAATGTATTGTATTCAGCAATTAGACCAGCTTATTATACTAATAGGACGTTATCTGCACAAAGACGGACTCATATCGCATATGCTATAGATTTGAGGGGGAACAAGGCAAGCTTGCTTTATAATTTCCCAAGATCATATTGGGAGAAATACTTTGGGTATTATTTTATTGATTTTTATTTTTGCCGTAATGATAAGGAGGACTTCATTATAAGTTTTAGTGGGGACTCAAATATTTATGCTACTGACCTTGCAGGAATTAGTCACTCATTCACGGGAAAAAGTAATCTGTTAAAAGGAGATATTTCCCCTTTGGGCAGAGAAACAGATTCAAGTGTAGTTGAAATAAAGCATTTTATGTCTTCGGATAAATATGGACCTATTTATTTTGATACTTATCGAAAACGCTATTTAAGAGCTGCATTGCAAGGGAATCAGGGTGATGATCAAACGTCTAGTAGGAAAGAGGAAATCAATCAATCTATACTTGTTTTTGACGAGAAATTTAAGATCATAGGTGAAAGCAAACTCCCTGGAGATATATCTTTGCGCCATATGTTTATTACTCCTAATGGGAAGATATATGCAAGGACACGAATGAGAGACGAATATAGAATTCATTTCGTTCGACTAGAGTATAAGGAAAATCATCTCAAAGTTTCAAAGAACTAAAATATATATAAAGATGAAAAATTGTAGCATTTTCATTAAAATGGTAATTTTTCTACTATTTTTTAGCTGTAATAATAGTACTTATAAAGGCTTATCAAATGAAGAGTTTATTGTCGATATGAAGCAGCAGAATTTATTATTTGAACAATTAAGCGAATTGGTTCAAGGGGAAATTCCAGTTAATAGATTGAATGACTCATTGATTTTTTTGATAGTCCCTCTAAAGGAAAGCTGCCCTTCATGTCTTAATAAAACACTTGATAGCATTTTAAAACATAAGAGCGATCTTTTGGCTAATAGACTCATAGTTCTGTCAATTAAGGGAGGGCGGAAAACCATAAACTCTTATTTTAGGGAGCGTAATGGGGAGCTACCCACCATTTCGGGTCAGTTGTTTCTAGATAGTACTAATCGTGCTTCTGATTTTAAATTATTTGAGGATAACCCTGTTTTTTATTATACAGTGAATAGAAAAGCATACAAGAAGGTGAAAGCTTTACCAGAAACAGTTAAGACCGATTTGAAAAATTATTTTTCTGGTAGAACAATATGATCTGAATTATGAGTAACCACGCAAAACTTCCATTAAAAATTCCTCATTCTGAGAATTCAAGAAGGTATTTTTCCATTAGGATAAAAGATATGCTCTTAAATGAAAATAGTTATTTTCAAGAAGCGGGAAGGATATTGGTAGTGTCAGCTATGGACGGGAACTTTGCAATACTTCTAGAAGTTTTGTATGCTGCTCGAGTAATTAATAAAAAGAATAACTGGATATTTGGTGATGGTAGACTTGTAATACTCGGAGGGTGCTTTGATAAGGGAGAACATGTCGTTGAGTGTTTGTGGTTAATCTATGATCTTGAGGAGAAAGCTAAGAGAGAAGGTGGGTATGTGCATTTTATACTGGGAGAACATGAAATTCTAAACCTGAATGGTAACTGGCGGCACATGCAACCTATATATGCTACGAACTTAAGAAAGCCAGGAAGTGCATATCTTACTTTATATGACGGAAATAATGAATTATGGAGATGGATTAGAACAAAAAATATTATTGAAAAGATAGGAAATTATTTATTTGTTCGCGGTGGGATATCTAGCAGTTTGGTGGAGCTAGGGTATTCCTTGTTTGATATTAACCGTATTGCTAGAAATCATTATTCTGAAATAAGTAGTCAATTTTCTGACCCATTACTGAACATCCTTTTCAATAGTGAAGAATCACCTTTTTTATACCGCGGTTATTATTTAGGAAATGAGAATTCTAGTACAATTGACAGGATTTTAGAAAGATTCAATGTTTCAAATATTATAACTAGACATAAACAGCCAGGAACAACTTCAATATTTTTTGAAGGGAAAATTGTAAATCTTGCTGGTAGTAGTGATGAAGATTATTACGCATTGTTAATTGTTAGCGGTAAATTTTTCCGACTGTATCGTGATGGCAGAATGGAAGATATTATTTAAATATTTCGTAATAAATCTTAAAATGGGGGTTTAATATTAGCAATATCACAATAACGAAGAAGGTAATAGAGTAGGCCACTTATGCCTTTGAAAAAATTTCCTACAGGTTGACGTTCGTCTTCTGTCAACCAATATGGGCCATGTAAAGGATGTGTTTTTTTGAGATGCATAATAGTTTGTGTGATTTTATCGGCATATGTAAGCCATTTTTCTTCCTTTAGTATCAAAAATGCTTCAAGGTATACATGACCTTTTCCTACAAGGCCAGTCATTTGATTGAGGAATTCTGGATGCTGTTCTTCTAATTGAAAGTTCAATGAATTTATTGCATATTGTCTGTATATTGGATCCTGAAAATATTCAAATGCTTTTAGAAAGGTGAAGCTTATACCAATAACTCCTTCACTCCATAGATTGGAGTATGTTTTCCCTTTTGAATTCACCCAATAACATGTCTCTCCTTGATTTTTTGCTTGAGAAATTAGCCATTTTAATCCATTCTTAGCAGCCTTTAGGGCCTCCGTATTATTATTCAGTTTTCCTACTTCAATAAGAAAGTAGATAACTCCCGCGGCGCCGTTATTAAAGCCTTTTGTTCTTCTTTTGCCGTAAGACCACCCACCATCAGATTGTTGATTTTCAATAATTTTAGTTGTAATCTTTTTTAATTTTTCCTGTACTTGTGCAGGTAGAAATTCTTGACATGCCAGATTGGCAATACCTTGTCCGGATAATCCACTAGAAAGAATAAGTGTTGTCGATTCTCTGCTAAGTAAGCGTTCCATCCATTCAATATGCTCTGAAGACCATGATAACAGCCCATTTTTTAGCGCATGGCTTAAAACAAACGCGATTCCGTCAGAGCCATTAAGTAAACCTATCCCTGATTTATCTATGTTCTTATTATATTTTTCATAAATTAATTCCCATGCCTTTTGAATTCCATATTCAGCTTTTGAAATATCAATCCCTGCTTTTTTTGCTATGGATAGAAAGTAAATAATTCCTGCTACCCCGATGCTAAAACTGCCATACCAAGCCTTTTCCATCTTATCTTTTTCAGGTTTGGGCTTTTTATTTTTAATCTCAGAGAACCATCCCTTTTCCTTATTGCAAAGTAAAGTGCTTCCAAATGTACTAATCGATTCTTGAACTGTTAAGATTATCTCCTCTTTGGTATAGGACTTTTTAATTGATGAAGGCCTTATTATATTTTTTTTAGCGTCATTTTTATATTCTGCGATAGTTTCTAGTAGATTATTGATATTAGGCCTTTCCTCTGGATCAGGATGAATACATTTTGTCACTATTTCAGCTATCCTTTTATCAGGTATAAAATATGATACTTTTCTCGTTATATCTTCTAACTTAACATCATTAAGCTTATATGCAGATATTCCAGCCCAAGACTGTAATGTTAACATTCCTAAAGAATAAATATCTTCTTTTTCAGATGGATTCTGGGACGCATTTTCTTGTTCAGGAGACATGTATCCTCTTGTACCAAGTAAAAAGGGGGGCGAAGGATATTGCAGTGTCATTGAATAGCTAAGTTCTAAATCAATGACAGCTACTCGGCCTCCAGGCATTATTATGAAATTATTCACAGTAATGTCTCTATGAATAATCCCAAAATTGTGCATGCGTTGGATTAGCTTGTATATTTGAATTAAATAATCAATAAATTGCAGCCCTCTTTTTGTCTTGTTGATTAAGTCGGTTCTTAGTTGCCTCTTCCCTTTTTTTAGTATTTTTCCCAAAGGGGATCCTTTTATGCGCTCAATCACTAGATAGTAATTACCATTTTCTTCAAAGGAACCTAATAGCCGAGGAATGCGTAGATTATTTTGCAGTAACTCATGCAATTCCCGTTGCCAAATTAATCGATCTCTAATATCTCGACCATAAGCATCTTTTGTATCTCCGTATGTCCCCTCCTTAATTACACAGGTACCAAAGTCAAATAAACTTTTAATATAAAAACATTTTACAACATCATTTTTCTGACTTTCTTTTAAGCTTTTTATAATGATATAATTATAGCCAATTCGCTTGCCAGCTTTTTTTTCTGCTTTTCCTTTAAATGTACTTTTCTCAGCTGTATCAATTATTTCCTCAACAGTTGTATTTCTATTATTATCAATCATACATAGGAATTTATCAAGAAGAATGTTTATTAAATAGTTATAAGTGATGATATCATTTTATTGATAGGACTTAAACTTAAACGATATTTTAAAGTATCCTTCCTCATCATAGTAATAACTCTGCCTACTATTATCAAACTTAATAGGCGCTCCAAAATCCTTCATCAGATTAAGGTATTTATAAACACATCTCTCAGATATGCCAATTCTACTGGCCAGTTTAGTAGGGGTTCCAGTGGCTTTAGTTTGGATAAGTCGGTCTATGCGCTCCAGGCGCTGCAGCGTGTCTTTTGTCATTGGATAACAAGAATTTTTAGGTAACTGTCTTAAAGCAATAATGAATGGTAGGGTAATAACATAACATAGCCACATCTAACTCTGCACTGCAATAGTTAAATATTCGCTCATATCTCAAGCTGAAAATATCGCCGGGTTAATTCTTCTGTGTCTTCAGTATAAAGTTGAGATATTTAACATTAAAATAAAATGGCTAAACAGACATATTTGTTGCCTAATTGGACTTTTCACCGCCGTATTACTTCACTGGGAGGGTGCCCGAAGTGTGCTCTGTACCTTCTGCTGAAGTTCCCATAGTCCCCGTAGCCCACCATTTCAGAGATCTTATGCATGGAGAGGTTGGTGGTAAGAATCAATTCCCGTGCGGTTTCCAGCCGGGCTCGCTTTACAAATGACTGCAGTGATTCGGCGTAAATTTTCTTGTATCCTGTCTTTAATTTGGATACGCTGATATTATAATCCCGCGCAATTTCCTGATTGCCTAGTTCCCTGGATAAATTATTCAGGATGTAAGCATGAATGGTGGTAAACAGAAGCGCATCGTCATTCATGGAAGAGGATGGAGAGGACTCCTCAGTATCTTTCAAGGTCAGGGCCAGTAACAGCGATATGTTAGCGGGCATTTCTATCTCCCTCATTTTATCGGAGGAAGGTGTCCGCCTTATTTCATTGATCAGTTCATAGAATTTGCTGGTCATTATACCTGTGGAAGAGGTCAGGTAGGTAGATTGATTTTTATCCGATTTGTCCAGCAGCTTTTTCATCAGATCTGAATAAGCGGAGAGTGTAAACAGCTGCTCTCTTGAGAAGTCAATGTGGAAGGACTCATATACCCCGCCCTTTTCCAGCCAGGCTTTATGTGATGCATTACTCACCTGGAAGAACCCAAACTGTCCTGCACGTAACCATAAGGATCCTGCATCTGCCAGCTCGCAGCGGATACTTCCCTTCATTGTAAAATGAAGCGCAGAGAGTGGTTCGGGGGAATGGGGAGCAATAAGTGTGTCTTTTTTAGGAAAGAATACGTGATTGCAAACGGTGAAGCCATTGATCTGCATTACCTGATGTAGGATATTTATGGATGTGGATTCTTCTAAAACGGCCTGGGCATAAGGATAAATATATGACCTATACTGCGATGGTATCTCAGTGATGATAGTGATCTCTGTCTCGGGAATGCCTTTAATGATAAACCGCATATGCGGTTTCGTAGAAAACGGGTAACTCAGCATATTTATATAGGGTTACTGTGATTTATGGTTACTAGGTTTTTAAAAAATATTCTGGTTCCAGGTTAAATAGTATGGTAATGCGTGGAAATCGATCTAGCTAAATTGTTATATCCGGTAATAATATGAGGGACTAACGAACGCAATTAAATGCAATTCTGCAATTATGCAGCAGTGAATGGAACAAAATCATAATTATTTAACATTGAGAGTAGTAGTTTTTCTACGCAGTACTTATTTATCTTGGCTCCTCCCAACTTTTTCGCTCGCGCAAACTGTCTACTCTTACATGAGCAAAGGTACAATATTCGAGATCGGCATGCATAAAGGGGAAGATACCGCGAACTACCTGCAGCAGGGATTTAATGGGTTGGCTTAACAACTAGTTTGACCTATAGTCTTAGCGACAAATAATTCTGAATCATTATTAATTTGAGGCATAATTAAGATATAAAACCAATGGAGCAATCAACGGTTAATAAATCATTTAATAAGTAACCATTATGTTCAATATTTCCAATTTTTATTTCATTTAATATAAAGTAGTCCTCAATAGATTTTTCTTTAGTATCAGGTTTAAAAAGAAAATCTATGAGTTCATTTAAAATGAAAGTCAGATAGTATCTCAGATTAGAGGCGATCTGCTCATTATTGGTATTGGTTGCTGCATCATGAATAATTTCGTTCCGAAGTCTGTAAATTCTTGTAAAATGAATCTCTAAGTTGTTTTTATGAATTCTTATATAGTCACTTGCATTAGCCGGTTTGCCAGCTTTGAAAAAGGATTGTTTATGTTTCATGCTACGATAGGCTAACAAGGGGGAAATGGTTAATAAATGCCGAAAAACTTCATCATAGAAGGTTTCCTTTTCCAGATAGCTATCATTAGATGAAGTATAAGAGGGAATCAAGGATTGATGAGGTCCGCTTAGCTGCGAAAACGATTTCTTGAAGTTATAGACGTTTCTTTTAACATACGCTAACGAATGTGCATTTATGAAATGGTCTTTAATTCTATTAATGGTGCTTTGGCTTTCATAATTAGAAAAAAGATATTCAAGCCCTATCCAATAGTTTATAAACTTGTGTTCAACTTCTGTTGATTGATTACCAAGTCTGAGATATCGAATAGCAGATTTTATTTTTTCTTTAGATTCATTTACAACTAATGGATTATTTAAGATGGCAGGCAATTTTTTAGTGAATTCAAGGTAATGGTCTTTAGCTACTCTATATTTACCATCTAGAATATTAACATTGTTTTGAAAATCGCCTCTTTGAGGTGAGCGAGAATCAATTACCAATGCTCTGTTATGTAATTGTAAGAACTCATCAGATAGACCAAGGTCAATTACATCTAAGTATTCTGATAAAATGCTTCTTGCCTTTTTTAAAGCAGCCAAATAATCTGTAGCAACTATTCTGCAGCGTATGAATTTTCTCGCATTAGCAGGGGCATTATACGAGGTTAGCTCACGTCGCTGAGGGCCATTTAACTGAATGTCATTAATATTATCTGAAAGGGTTAATTTTTGATGAGGAATAGCTGAGATGGAGTCATAAACTTTTTGAGTAGTATCAATTCTAAAAATGACTTCATAATCGCCTGGTAAATCTGAAATTCTAAGTTTAAAATTGCCAAAATGATCAGCGAATTTTTTTCCAGCATGTAGTGAATTGACAAATATTCCATAAACTAATTTATATAAAAAGCCCTTTGAGTAGCCTTTGCTAATTAGTTCGCTAAAAAGTATATTTAGTGTAGTGTCAATTTTTTCTAACTCGCACAGATTATCATCATTTGCAGTTAGTAGTATTTCTAATCCATCAATAACTGTTTTTAAGTATTGACAATTTTCTTTCAGTAGGATCTCAATGCAGGATATGACTTTTTTGTAATTATTTTCATCAATTGTTTTAAGGAGTTGTTCTAGATATTTATGTGAAATAGCGCCTAAAGTCAAATAATTTGGATGATAATTTAAAAGGGAACTTGCTTCATCTACTAACGCCTTTTTCTCTTTTTCTTTTGCTTTTAAGGTCTGGAAGTGCTTTATTCTGCCTATTTGAAATTCCTCTAAGCAGTATTTTAACTCTTCCAGTATAGTCTTGGGATTATTTAACTTAACTCTATAAGAATCAATACTTCCTAAATACAAAAGTTCTAAAGACTTCTCTATAAAAAACCTTTGACAAACAGTCAAACTTGCATTTTTATGGGCAATTATTTGCATGGTATCTTTATTTGGCCTAGCTTTGTATTAGAAATATTAAAATTATTTAAGATAAAAAAGGAAGATAGGTAGATTTGGATCTGGATGCAATTCCGCAATTCTTCGCTACTTCCTTAGATAGTAAGGGAACTTCATTGAAGTTCCCTTTTTTATTTTAACAGTATCTGTGCGAAATTTTTTGTTGCGTAGAACTTGTCTCAGCATTTCTATTTTATATTCTTCCTTTGATTTCAAGAACAACAAATACAAGTCGGCATTTTTGAATTTGTTATTCTTCTAGTTAATAAAGACCCTAATTACCTCTAATTGTACTACTGCAATAGTTCAGTTGTATAGAGAAATAATATTCAATTAAAAAGCCTTCAAATCTTTCGACTTGAAGGCTTTTTAGTTTTTCAGCGGAAAGGAAGGGATTCGAACCCTTGATACCTTGCGGTATACACGCTTTCCAGGCGAGCCAGATCAACCACTCCTGCACCTTTCCGGTTGCCGAATGAATAATTCGGGGCTGCAAAGATATACCTTTGTTCAAAAAATCCAAGTAAAAGCCGTATTTGTTTTAATTATATCTATTTGCCGTTATAAACCATATTCATATACTTCCCACCCTTCTTCAGTTCATCCAGCATCTGGTTTAGCCTTTTCAGCCTGGTTTCCTCCCGTTTGGCATTGCTGATCCAGTAGATATAGTCGTTTTGCTGGTAGGGTGGCCGGTTTTCGTAGGCTTCGAAGAGTTTATGTTTCGTCAGTGCTTGCTCTATGAAGGCCGGCATTGGATGTTTGGGGCGCTTTAAGGAACTGAAATCTTTTTTCATATGCTTCAAATGTAAGAATTTGTATTTTACTGAAAACCCAACATC
Source organism: Chitinophaga sp. SYP-B3965 (assembly GCF_009647655.1). Classification (GTDB taxonomy): domain Bacteria; phylum Bacteroidota; class Bacteroidia; order Chitinophagales; family Chitinophagaceae; genus Chitinophaga. Next base: position 80,277 of record NZ_WJFD01000004.1, read on the forward strand.
ATGCCATATAATCGCCGGGATTTTATTCAAACTATTGCCATGGCTGGAGCAGCATTGCCGTTTTCCTCTTTTGCCGCAGAAGCATTAAGAAAAGATTGGGAGATCCACGCTTTCTCCAAGCCTTTCCAGTGGATGGATTATAACCTGTTATGCGAAACATTCGCTGCCGCCGGTTTGGATGGGGTGGATTATACGGTGAGGCCGGAAGGGCATGTGTTGCCGGAAAGGGTCACCACGGACCTCCCAAAGGCTGTAGCCGCCGCTAAAAGCGCAGGCCTCAAAACAACTTTGATGACAACGGCCATCCGGGAGGCAAAGGACGCTGATACTTTACTAAAAACCGCGGCTGCTCAGGGTGTGCAATATTACCGCATGGGCTGGTATGATTACATAAAGGGGAAGTCAATTCAGGAGAGCATCCAAATAAGAAACCAACAACTAAAGGAGTTAGCGCAATTGAACAAGCAGTATAATATTCAGGCGGCTTATCAGAATCACTCAGGACTGAGAATGGGGGCCAGCGTATGGGACCTGTATGAAATGATCAAAGATGTAGATCCGAAATATGCCGGTGTGCAATATGATATCCGTCATGCTACTGTGGAAGGGGCCAACAGCTGGTCTTTGGGATTGGAGCTTATTCAGAAACACATCAATACACTGGTGATTAAGGATTTTAAATGGGTGAATAACAAACTGGAGAATGTACCACTAGGGGAGGGGATGGTAGATTTTAAAGCCTTCTTCCAAAAGGTGAAAGAGTTTAATATCCATGTACCCATCACGCTGCATCTTGAATTTGAAATGCTCAGCAAGGAGCAGGAAGCTTTGTCAGTGAAGGAAAAACAGCAGATCGTATTAGGCAAGTTGAAGAAAGATGTACAAACGCTGAAAGGAATGCTTGCCGGAATATGAAAGCAGGCTTAATGCAAAATGGCATCGTATAACTACAATGCCATGGTACAATATTGCGAAAGCGCAGTATTACTATAACTCCGGAGCCGCAGGTGTCAATTCCCCACGCAAAGGTTCCTCAATCAACCGCTTCATCTCTTCCATCGGAATATTCTGCCCCAGCAGGAACATCAACTTAGTAGTAGCCGCCTCAAAAGTCATATCATGCCCACTCACCACACCAACCTTTTGCAGCTGCTGACTGGTTTCATATTTCCCTAACTCAACAGAACCCCCATCACATTGTGTAATATCCACCATCAGGATCCCTTTATCCGCAGCCTTCTGCAGGCATTCTGTAAACCACGCTTGCGTAGTAGCATTACCACTACCAAACGTTTCGAGGATCAACCCCCGCATGCCAGGCGTATTCACAATAGCTTCAACAGCACGGCGTGTAATACCCGGGAATATTTTCAGGACACCAATGTTGGGATCGAGGTTTTTATGTACAGTAAGTGGCTTTACAGGCACAGGGAGTACATAGTTGTTTTTATATTTAATATCGATACCAGCCTCTGCCAGCGCAGGATAGTTCATGGAGTAAAACGCTTCAAACTTCTCCGCATTATACTTCTTGGCACGATTACCGCGGAAGAGCATGAAGTCGAAATAGATGCAGACTTCCGGTACCATACAGTGGCCATTGCTTTTGGTAGAAGCAATTTCCATGGCGGTAATGATATTCTCTTTAGCATCCGTACGGATCTTGCCGATCGGTAACTGGCTGCCGGTGAGGATCACGGGCTTGGAAAGATTTTCCAGCATGAAGCTGAGCGCTGATGCCGTGAAGGCCATGGTATCAGAGCCATGGAGGATCACGAAGCCGTCATAACGATCATAGCGGTCTTCAATAATACTGGCCAGTTCCGTCCAGATCTCAGGCAACATGTCTGAGGAATCCATGGGCGGATTGAAGGCGTAGACGTAAAAGTCAATTCCCATGCGATAAAGCTCGGGGAGGTTATTTCTGATCTCGTTGAAGCCGATGGGCCGTAATGCAGTCGTCTTTTCGTCGTAGATCATCCCTACGGTACCACCGGTATAGATGATTAAAATCTTCGTCATTAGCTCTTATAGAATTGCATGCAAATGTATTCACTTATCAGTTAGTGCGTTTTGAATAATTTCTGTGCATTACCTGTCGTTATTGCAGCTACTTCCTCAATTTTTAGATTTTTTATATCTGCGAGCTTTTGAGCGATCAATGGGATATAGGCACTTTCGTTCCTTTTTCCCCTGTAAGGTACTGGCGCCAGGTAGGGTGCATCTGTTTCTAAAACAACATGTTGCAGGTCGATATCTGCCAGCAGCACATCCAGTCCGGCCTTCTTAAAAGTGACCACACCACCTATTCCCAGGTAAAATCCCAGGTCTATAATTTCCTGCGCCTCTTCCTTAGTGCCTGAAAAACAATGAAATACGCCGGTTAAGGAACCGTTGTGCAGTTCTTTTACCACATCTATACAAGCCCTGGTGGCCTCGCGACTATGAATAGCAATTGGTAACTGATGCTCCATGGCCAGTTGGATCTGCCGGCGGAAAGCTGTGTATTGTTGTTCCCGGAACGTTTGGTCCCAGTAAAAATCCAGTCCAATTTCCCCTACGCCCCAGAATTTACGCTTTGATAACCAGTCCTGCACAATAGTTAGTTGTGCTTCCACGTTTTCTTTCACGTAACAGGGATGCAACCCCATCATCGGGAGGCATTCTTCCGGGAATTCGGCCTCCAGGGCCAACATTCCTGGTATGGAATCCTCATCAATATTAGGCATCAGCAACCTGTTCACGCTCTGCCGGATGGCCCTGGTGACCATTTCGCTCCTATCTGTATCAAACTCAGGGGAGTATAAATGGGCATGCGTGTCGATCCAGTTCATTATATATGGTTTTTTTCAATTAATTGTTTATCTTTAAGTTCTTAAAAATCCTAATATTTAAATTAAACCTTTTCACAAAGGTACAGTCTCAATTAGCCAATACCTATTAAAACCATTCTGATGAAACACTATTTTAACACCAATAAGGTGCTCTCCGTAACCGCATTAGCAATTGGCGCTATTACCATTTTCTTTGCATGTAAGAAAGATGATAAAGCAGGAGCCGACAACACAAGAGATAATCAAACAATAGCTGCAGCTACCCAGGAAGCTGAGATCAATGCTATATACGAAGACGCTTTCTCAGTTACCTTAGATTATAATACCACTGAATCAGATCTGAATGGTGGAAATAGAAAAGCACCGGACGCAACCTGGAATAATTACGCCAGGTGCACGGGAGTAGGTCTTAGTATAGTACCTGCAAACTGGGAAACTTATCCTAAAGTAGTGACGATCGATTTTCATGAAGGTTGTACAGATGATCATGGCCGTACCCGTAAAGGCAAGCTCATCATCACAGTAGATAAGATCTTTGTGAGCCCGGGCGCACAAGCGGTTGTTACTTTCGATAATTATTCCGTGAACGATATCAAAGTAGAAGGAACACAAACTATCCAAAACCTTTCTTCTGACGCAGGTTTCGGTTATTCCTATACTATTGTTGATGGTAAGCTGACCTACCCTTCCGGTAAGAAAGTTACTTACAGCGGCAACCGTAATGTATTGCAAAAAGAAGGCGCTACTACACCATGGGTTATCTTAGATGATATCTATGAACTGACTGGCAGCGCAAGTTTGAAAGACAGCAGCGTAATAGCGAATGTGACGATCAAATCCGGCCTGGTACGCAAGATCTCCTGTCCTTACATCAGTAAAGGTGTTGTGGAACTGATGGTGAATTCATTCAAAGCCAGTATCGATTATGGTAATGGTGATTGCGATAAGAAAGCCGTGCTGACAGTAGGTGATAAAACAAAAGAGATCGAATTACCGAGATAATACCTCTCCAAACAATATGCTCACGCCATAACCACAAGGTTATGGCGTTTTTTTATACAATTGCTTCTACCCGTAATCCTTTGCGGGCGCAATGTTCCAGTACCCTGGGCAGTGCATAGCTCATCCGGTCCCAGGCTTTTTCACTGTCGTGGAATACAACAATGGAGCCGGGTTGCAGTTTGAATACTACATTTTGCAGGCAGTCTTCTCCGGTGATGGATGTGTCGAAATCTGCGCTCAGGATATCCCACATAATGATCTTGTGATCATCTTTTAATTGTTTGATCTGAAAGGGGGAAATGCGTCCGTAAGGTGGGCGGAAGAGGTTGGAGCGAATGTATTTCGCGGCTTCTTTGATGTTGTCAAGATAAGCCTCCGTGCCGGTTTTCCAGCCATTCAAATGATTGTGGGTATGGTTTCCTACGGCATGCCCGTCCAGCAGGATCTGCTGATAGATCTCCGGGTGTTCTACCACGTTTTTTCCGATGCAGAAGAAAGTAGCTTTGACATTGTACTTTTTCAACTGTTCCAGTACAAAAGGGGTGGCTTTGGGATGTGGGCCATCGTCAAAAGTGAGATAGACGGTGGGCACGTCCGGAGAGAAGCTCCAGATGCAGCTCTTGTACAGTGATTTGAGGAAAGTGGGTGTTTTCGTAAAATAGAACATACTTTATAGGATTTGAAATCTCGTTCCCAAGCCCGAAATTATTATTTTTGCGCCGTATGAGTCAGAAAAAAGTAAGAGTACGCTTTGCACCCAGCCCTACTGGCGGTCTTCACCTTGGCGGTGTAAGAACGGTGCTGTTCAATTACCTGTTTGCCCGCCACCATGGTGGTGAGTTTGTGTTAAGGATAGAAGATACAGACCAAACCCGCTTTGTTGAGGGGGCGGAAGAATATATTTTGGAATGCCTCCGCTGGTGTGGCCTGGAGGCTGATGAAGGTCCTCATAAAGGAGGCCCTTATGCGCCTTACCGCCAAAGTGAGCGGAAAGCCCTTTACCGCCAGTATGGAGAACAACTGGTAAATGCCGGTTTTGCCTATTACGCTTTTGATACCCCGGAAGAGCTGGAAGCTATGCGGGAAGTGGAAAAAGCTCGGGGTAATCATTCTCCGCAGTATAACCATGCAGTACGCAAGATCATGCGGAACTCCCTTACATTGGAGGCTGCTGAAGTGAAAACCTTGCTGGATAAGGGCACGCCGCATGTGATCCGTATCAAAATGCCGGAAAATGAAGAAGTGAGCTTTACGGATATGATCCGGGGAGAAGTAAGCTTCCAGACCAATACTGTAGATGATAAGGTATTGCTGAAAGCAGACGGCATGCCCACTTACCATCTCGCGGTAGTAGTGGATGATTATCTCATGAAGATCACCCATGCTTTCCGTGGAGAAGAATGGCTGCCATCCGCTCCGGTACATATCCTGCTGTGGAAATACCTGGGCTGGGAAACGGATATGCCGCAATGGGCGCATTTACCACTGATCCTGAAACCGGATGGTAATGGTAAACTAAGCAAAAGGGATGGAGATCGTTTAGGCTTCCCCGTTTATGCCATGAACTGGCTGGATCCTAAAACAAATGAGCTCACCAAAGGATTCCGCGAAAATGGTTTCCTGCCGGAAGCTTTTGTGAATATGCTGGCTATGCTGGGATGGAACCCCGGTTCCGAACAGGAAATTTTTTCTATCGAAGAATTGGTGCAGGCATTCTCTATTGAAAGAGTACATAAAGGTGGCGCCAAATTCGATTATGATAAAGCGAAATGGTTCAATCACCAGTATATCGTAAAGAAGGATGATGCCACGCTGGCAAAGCTTTTCCAGCCTGTGCTGACAGAAAAAGGACTGGCACCGGAAGAAACTTATGTTGCTAAAGTAACGGGTCTGGTAAAAGAACGCTGCCACTTTATCAATGAGATCTGGGACCATGGTTTCTTCTTTTTCGTACGGCCGGATAAGTATGATGTAGATGCCGTGAAACCTAAATGGACACCGGAAAAACAAGCTTTCTTTGAATCCTGGATCACCGTGATCGAAGCACTGCCGGACTTTACGTTTGTTTCACTGGAAGAAAGTTTTAAACAACTGGCCACAGAAAAAGGTATCAAACCGGGAGAATTGCAATTGCCTTTCCGTATCATGTTGTGCGGAGGGAAATTCGGCCCGCCGGTATTTGTGATCGCGGAGACGTTGGGGAAGGAAGAAACAATTGAAAGGATCAAGCTGGCATTAGCAATTTTTGCTTAAATTCAATACATAAGACATAAAAAGGGCTGACTAATTACTATTAGTCAGCCCTTCTTTTTGATATTATTTTACCGGTTTGTTCCAATCGAAGAAGTAACAAACACGTAGCGAAGGCGTGATAAACACTAGACTTTTCCGGAGAAAGTTAAAAACCTATCAGTACTAAGCCTTTTTTACCTCTTTTGCCCAGGTATCCTTCAAAGTAACTGTACGGTTAAATACCAGTTTGCCGGGTGTTGAATCCGGATCCACACAGAAATAACCTTTGCGGAGGAACTGGAATTTATCTCCCTCTTTAGCGTTCAGCAGGAAAGGTTCGATATATGCTTTTGATACTACCTGTAAGGAATCAGGATTGATGAATGATTTGAAATCTCCTTCTTCGGCAGCAGGGTTTTCTACAGAGAAAAGCCTGTCGTACAAACGAACTTCAGCGGTGGCGGCATGTGCTGCACTTACCCAGTGAATGGTTCCTTTTACATTGATACCGCTGGTATCTGATCCGCTTTTGCTTTCCGGAATGTAAGTGCAGAAGATCGTAGACACATTCCCGTTAGCATCTTTCTCAAAACTATCGCACTTCAGGATGTACGCATGTTTCAAACGTACCATCAGGCCAGGGCCAAGACGGAAGAATTTCTTAGGCGGTTCTTCCATGAAATCTTCTCTTTCAATATAAAGTGTATTACTGAAAGTGAGGTTGTGATGACCGCTGGTAGGGTCTTCCGGATTGTTTTCTGCTGGTAATTCTTCTGTTTGCCCTTCAGGATAATTGGTGATCACCAATTTCACAGGGTCCAGTACAACCATTACACGATTAGCCGTTTTATTCAGTTCCTCGCGGATGCAGAATTCCAGTAAGCCCAGTTCTATCAGGTTGTCTCTCTTCGCAACACCCACTCTTTCTGCAAAGGTGCGGATGCTGGAAGGGGTATAACCACGACGGCGGAATGCACTCAGCGTTGGCATACGCGGATCATCCCATCCTGTTACATGTTCTTCTGTTACAAGTTGAAGGAGTTTACGTTTACTCATCACCGTATAACTCAGGTTCAGGCGCGCAAATTCATATTGGTGCGAAGGAAATATATCCAGTTGTTTAATGAACCAGTCATACAACTCGCGGTGTGGTATAAATTCCAGTGTACAGATGGAATGTGTGATCTTTTCGATGCTGTCACTTTGCCCATGGGCGAAATCATACATCGGGTAGATGCACCAGGCATCTCCTGTACGATGGTGATGAGCATGTTTAATGCGGTACATTAAAGGATCGCGCATATGCATGTTCACATGGGCCATGTCTACTTTAGCACGTAATACTTTTGCACCATCCGGATACTTACCGGCCTTCATGTCTGCAAATAATTGCAGGTTTTCTTCCACGCTGCGATCCCTGTGAGGGCTGTTCTTTCCTGGTTCGGTAGGCGTGCCTTTGAGGGCTGCGATTTCCGCAGCACTTAAATCATCTACATAAGCCAGGCCCTTTTTGATCAGCGCTACGGCAAAATCGTGCAGCTGCTCAAAATAATCAGAGGCATATAGTTCATTGGCCCACTGGAATCCGAGCCATTTAATATCCGCTTTGATAGACTCTACGTACTCTGTTTCTTCTGTTACCGGGTTGGTATCATCGAAACGGAGATTGGTCTTACCATTATATTTATTTGCCAGCCCGAAGTTCAGGCAGATGCTCTTGGCATGACCAATATGGAGGTAACCATTTGGTTCCGGAGGGAAACGGGTATGTATCCTGCCGCCATTAACGCCATTCGCAATATCATCTTCAACGATCTGTTCTAAAAAATTCAGGGATCTTTCTTCGCTCATATATTGTAGCTTTTGCTATAGTAGCTTTCTTTATTCTTTATATTTCTTGTAATTCTTATATTCCTTATATTTTTTGCAAATCTTATATTTCTTATATTTTGCCGAATTGCAAATGTAAGATAAATGGGCTTTTGTTGTCTATCGGCCCTCCTTGATCGCATCAACCCGGAAATCCTTACATTTACGATCCAATAAGGTAATATGGTCAACCAGGTTCAACGCCCCATTCGTGTATTGGTAGCCAAAGTAGGTCTGGATGGACATGACCGCGGCGCCAAAGTTATAGCAGCTGCCCTCAGGGATGCAGGGATGGAAGTAATTTATACCGGCCTTCGCCAAACCCCGGAAATGGTGGTGAGCGCAGCCTTGCAGGAAGATGTGGACGCCATTGGCATCAGCATCCTCTCCGGCGCACATATGACAGTTTTTCCAAAGATCATCCACCTCATGAAAGAGAAAGGGATGGACGATGTATTATTAACCGGCGGAGGGATCATCCCGGACCAGGATATGCAGGAATTATACGAAATGGGGGTGGGGAAATTGTTCCCCCCGGGTACTCACACCCAGGAAATTGCCACTTACATCACAGACTGGACAAAGGAACACAGAGAATTTTAACTTTTTTGAAACATTTTAAAAACCGGGTCGTCTTAATAAATAACGGCAACATGCTTTGGTCTTCCCCACACGGATCGGGAAGGCCCAAGCGGGTATACTGAGGCCTTATTCCATTAATAACCACGCAAAAGTTGAAAATTTATGAAAGTTATCCGCTACACTATGCTCCTCCTCCTGTTAGCAGCTACCACAGGGCTTTATGCACAGGATTCTACTGTAACTAAAAAGAAGATCTCCTACCATTTTCATATTTATGCACCCCCAAAACCGGGTAAAGGATACATTACCACAGGTGGTAACGGGCCTTTGCTTTCTTTTGCAGATATGAAGAATAATGGAGAGCACGTGAGGAATATCCCCCGTTTTACCATGTTCTTCAACGTTGGGAAGAACTATAACTACGATTTTTCCAACAATTTTGGGATCTTCTCTGGTCTGAACATCAAGAATATCGGGTTGATCAGCAAACCGAACGACTCCGTGAAGCTGAAACAAAGGGTTTACACCCTGGGTGTGCCATTAGGTATTAAAATAGGAAACCTGCGGGACGGCTTTTTCTTCTTTGCCGGTGGAGAGTATGACCTGGCCTTTAATTATAAAGAGAAATATTTCCTGGATGGCGATAAGAAAAGCAAGTTCAACGAATGGTTCAGTGACCGTACGGACCTGCTGATGCCCTCCGTTTTTGCAGGTGTTCGCTTCCAGCCTGGTTTTGGAGTGAAAGTACAATACTACCTGAACGACTTCTTCAATAAAGACTACTCCGAAACAGTGAATGGCGTTAAGCAACAGCCGTATAAAGATATTAAGGCACAAATGTTGTTTGTAACACTGAGTTATAACTTTACGGGTTTCAAATGTGACCCAGGCAGCAAACACTATCACAAGTCTAATAAAGAAAGAAAAGGAACTAAAGTGATCATTGAGAAAAGAACAGAGGTTGTTGACAAATAAATAATGTTTCTATATTTATGATCTGAGGGGCCGCATGCAAATGCGACCCCTTTTTTCATTTCGGCGCCTTGGGATTATGCGTTAATTTAGATGGAGATAAAAACGACTCATCATATGTATAACACGCTGACCACAAATGTTAAGGATGGCATCATGGAGATTGCCATCAATCGCCCGGACAAGATGAATGCCCTCAACCAGGAGCTCATGAAGGAACTGGCTCTGGCCATTGATGATGTGTATAAAAATACGGAAGTACATAGCGCCCTTATTACAGGCACAGGTCCCAAAGCTTTTGTGGCCGGGGCGGATATCAGTGAATTCCTTGCTTTGTCTGCAGAACAGGGAACTGAACTGGCAAAGCTGGGGCATATGGTATTTCAACGGATTGAAGAAAGCCCCAAACCCATAGCCGCCGCAGTAAACGGTTTTGCGTTGGGGGGAGGATGTGAACTGGCCATGGCTTGTCATTTCCGCGTGATGAGCGATAATGCAAAATTCGGGCAGCCGGAAGTGAACCTGGGGATCATTCCCGGTTACGGGGGCACGCAAAGACTGGTGCAATTGATCGGGAAAGGTAAAGCCCTGGAATTAATGATGACGGGAGATATGATCGGAGCGGAAGAGGCCAGGCGATTGGGATGGTCCAATCACGTGACCACGCTGGATGATCTGTTACCTAAAACCCGTTCTATCCTGCAAAAGATCCATGAGAAAGCACCTTTGGCCATTGCGAAAGTGATCAAGTGTGTGAATGCCTATTTTAAATTTGATGCCAACGGATTTGAAACTGAAATAGCGGAGTTTGCCAGCTGTTTTGCCACACAGGACCTGCAGGAAGGGGCTGCTGCTTTTATAGAGAAAAGGAAACCGGTTTTCAAAGGAGAATAATTGACTATTTTTGTGGCCTTAAAATTAAAACATGGACTATCGGATAGAGAAAGACACAATGGGAGAGGTGAAGGTACCGGCGAATGCATATTTCGGCGCACAGACCCAACGCTCCATCGACAATTTCAAGATCGCACAGGACATCAACAAGATGCCTAAGGAGATCATCAAAGCTTTTGCATACCTGAAAAAAGCAGCAGCTATCACTAACCTGGAAGCAGGCGTGTTGCCAAAAGAAAAATCAGACCTGATAGGAAAAGCCTGCGACGAGATCCTGGAAGGCAAGCTGGATGCAGAATTCCCATTGGTGGTTTGGCAAACCGGTTCCGGTACCCAATCCAATATGAATGTGAATGAAGTAGTAGCTTACCGCGCACATGTTATCAATGGCGGTCAGCTCACAGATAAAGAAAAAGCAGTTCACCCTAACGATGACGTGAATAAATCACAATCTTCCAACGATACCTTCCCTACGGCCATGCACATTGCGGCTTATAAGATGTTGATGGAAGTAACGATCCCCGGCATCAAAAAACTTCGTGATACCCTCGCTAAAAAGTCGAAGGAATTCATGCATGTGGTGAAGATAGGGCGTACCCATTTCATGGATGCTACCCCGCTCACACTGGGTCAGGAGATCAGTGGGTATGTATCTCAGCTGGATCATGGTTTACGTGCTATCAATAATACCCTGGCGCATCTGAGCGAACTGGCATTGGGTGGTACTGCTGTAGGTACCGGTATCAATACACCAGAAGGTTATTCAGAAAATGTAGCGAAGAAGATTGCGGAGTTAACAGGACTTCCTTTCATCACAGCAGAAAATAAATTTGAATCACTGGCAGCGCATGATGCTATTGTAGAAGCACATGGTGCTTTGAAAACAGTAGCAGTAAGCCTGATGAAGATTGCCAACGACATCCGGATGCTGAGCTCTGGCCCACGTTCTGGTATTGGTGAATTGCATATTCCGGATAATGAACCCGGTTCTTCTATCATGCCTGGTAAAGTGAACCCTACACAATGTGAAGCGTTAACGATGATCGCTGCACAGGTAATGGGGAATGATGTTGCCATCAGCATTGGTGGTGCTACGGGGCATTTTGAGCTGAATGTTTTTAAACCGATGATGATCTTCAACTTCCTGCATTCTGCACGTTTGCTGGGTGATGGTTGTGTGAGTTTCAATGATAAATGCGCAGAAGGGCTTGCTCCTATTGAAGCAAATATCAAAAAGCACGTGGATAATTCTCTGATGCTGGTAACTGCGCTGAATACGAAGATCGGTTATTATAAAGCGGCTGAAATTGCACAGACTGCGCATAAAGAGGGTACTACACTGAAAGAAATGGCGGTGAAATTGGGTTATGTGACGGCGGAGGAGTTTGATGCATGGGTGGATCCCAGCAAGATGGTAGGAAAGATCTGAGTGTAAAATGGGTATTCGAAACTGCTTGCGAGAGGTTCTTCATCCTAAAAAAATACCCCCCTGCACTCGTAGCTTAGAAAACACTCCTTATAAAATGAAAAGCGTCCAATCATAAGATTGGACGCTTTTTTTATGCAAGCAATTCTAAAACAGTTTTTCGAGGGAGCATGCCGCGCAGCAAAGGGCGGAGTTTTTTTCTTTTGAGAAGAGACTTTCTCTTCTTTTGGGAAGGGGTTTTTCTCTTCTCGGAAGGGACTTTTTTCTTCTTTTGGGAAGGCTTTTCTCTTCTTAGGAAGGGGACTCTTCTTTTGGGAAGGATTTTCTCTTCTTAGGAAGAGGGTTTTCTTTTCTTTTGAGAAGTGACTTTCTCTTCTTTTAGGAAGGGTTTTTTCTCTTCTTTTTTTAGCGGTTCTTATTTTCTAAACAAGTGGCTTTAAATTTTCCAGTGCCTCTTATTTCCAGAACACCAGAATAATAGTCCTGATACTCATGGCAATCACCAGCACACCCACCATGATCATCAGTGGTTTGCGCTTCATTTTCTTTACCAGTACGGCAGCAAAAGGAGACGCGATCACACCACCAAGGATCAATCCGATGATCACCTGCCAGCTGTCGATGCCATTAAATAAAAGAAAAGTACCTGCGCTGGAAACAGAGATAAAGAACTCTGCAGCATTCACGGAACCGATGGTATAATTCACGGTGCGGCCTTTGCTCAACAATGTAGAGGTAACAATAGGGCCCCAACCACCACCGCCAATAGCATCCATAAAACCGCCGAAGAAAGCCAGTGGCCCCAGTCTGCGGGTTTTGCTTTTTGGTTTTGTACGTTGTAAAGCTTTACGTAAGATCAATATCCCGAGGATCATGAGATAAGCACTCATGAAGGGTTTGATGATATTGCCATCTATTTTATCTGATAATAAATAAGCGCCGATAACGGCTCCTATCATACCAGGGATCAATAAATGCAGAAATAATTTCTTATTAACATTGCCCAGTTTAAAATGCGCAATGCCCGAGGCGCCGGTTGTGAAAACCTCTGCTACGTGCACGCTTGTACTCGTCATGGCAGGGGATACACCCAATCCTAATAACAGAGAAGAAGAAGTAGCGCCGTAAGCCATGCCCAGTGCACCATCAATCATTTGAGCCATTAAACCCACTCCCATAAAAAAGAGGAGCTTTTCGGTGAAAACACTTTGGGTGAAACGGGCAATGCGGGTTTGTGCATCCTGGGAGATGCCATAATTATAGGTGAAGTAGAGGCCGGCAGCCACTACCAATATAGAAACGCCAATGAACACCCAGATCCAGTGCTTCTTTTTATTGTCCTCGTTTACGAGGTCAATCAGCACCTTCTGTGTTTCAACGGTAGCTACGCGTTGCTCAACTTTATCGATCACCTCATTATGCGACATAATATATAGTAGTAATATAGTCTACAGGAATTGTGGACTAAAAATAGACTTAATCTATGGTATCTCCAAATATTTGGGGCACCCTTTTTTAAAATAACGGAGGCCTGGAATCAGGCCTCCGTTTGGTTGATAATGGTGGTGTTTGATCTGAGGGTTTCCAAGGTTAGAATCCCGATTGGCCTCATTGCTATTGGATAGCAGCAGGGGCAATTATTTGGTCAGCAGACCTTCCACGGTGATGGCTGCATAATACAATCCACCCAGGGTTGGCCCTGCTGCATATTGAATGTACCTGTTATTGAGGAGGTTAGATCCGCCCACTTTGATAGTGGTTTTGATCTTGGGGATGCGGTAATTTACCTGTGCATCTACTGTATTGTAAGCTGGCACATCTCCATTTGCCAAGGGACTTTCCCAATAGAAAGTATTTTGCCATCTCCATACCACATTGAAACCGAAGTTCTTGAGCAGCTCACGGTTACCGATAGAGATATTGGATACCCAATCAGGGGTATTGAAGCCGGTGGCGAATACATCTTTTTGCTTATTCTCTACAATGGCATTGTAATTCAGGTTACCTGCCAGCGTCCATTTTTTATAGAAATTATAAGTTAAACCGAGGGAGGCGCCGTAGTTATCATATTTCTGTTTGGCATTGGTGTACACCCGGTAGCGGGTTTGTTTGGTACGGTTAGCTGCCAGCATATCTATCACGGACTCATCGGTACCCACTTTTCCGGTAGAAGGCACAGCTACTTCCACCTGGCCCAGGAAGCCATCATAGCGGTTGTAGTAAGCATCTGCATCCACTACTATTTTGTTACCCAGCAATACACTGCGGTAACCCACTTCAAATGAATTGATACGTTCCGGCTGGGTAGGGGAGAGATTGGTGACCTCGAGCAATGCTTTATTTTTTACGGCTGCATTATTAGGTGTTAATCCATCAGCCACATCTTTATTTACGGCATTGTTGAAGTTATTTACGGAGTTAATGGTGTAGGAATTTTCCAGGTAACCCAGGCCTTCATTGATATAAGAAAGACCACCTACTCTTCTAACGTTACCGTTATTTACGAAAGACAATGCTTCAAATAATGCAGGGAACCGGAAACCATTCTGCCAGGATGCACGGAAATTGTGTTTCTCTGCAGCGGTATACACCGCTGCGATCCTTGGATTGATCTTGGGATCGAATTCTGTGTTATAGTCAACACGCAAAGACCCCACTAGTTTCAGTTTATCTTCAAAGAAGGTTTTGCTTACTTGTGCAAACCCGCCATATTTTTTATAGTATACATTCTTACCGCCAGGCTCTGTACGTTTATCCAGTGGTTTGCTAAAATCCACGAAGTTGTTACCGTCCGGGATTACTTCATACACACGTCCATCTACACCTACCAGCAGGTTAAAGATGTTCACTCTTTTGCTGAGGTCCCATTGTGCATCCACGTGATACACACGGCTATGTTGATCTAACCATGCACCACCTGTTGCAGGAGCGCCGGCCACTACATTTGCATGGTCCCAGTTATTGATACCGATGATGGTATTTTTCAGGGCATCGAATGCAGGTGTACCTGGTTCTACTCTTCCCTGATCGGCTACAGCACGTGCAAGGCGCATCGCTTCTGAGAGTTCTGTTCCGGCAGTGATCTCTGTTTGCAGTTTTGTTTTGAAAACATCTCTCCAGGCGTTGTTAGATTTGTTGGTGAGATCAAGGTTATCTGAAAGTGGTTTCAGGTTGTAAGAGTCGCCGGTGTTTTCAAGGGATACATATCCACGAATGAAATAATCAGCACCTTTTAATTCCAGTTTATGATTTTGTACTACTACATCATTCAGCTGGATCTTGTTACCACGTTGGAAAAGTCCGTCCATCTGACCACGGCGGTAAGTATAGGAGAGTTCTGCTTTTGAGCCCAGTCTCCAATATAAACCCGCGTCAAATTTTATGTTCTTAACAATAGGATCTGCGAGGTCTTTTTCCCAGTAGCCGGTACGGCGTACGTTGAAGGTTTCTGTTTTACCATTCAGTTGTACGGCAACGGAAACGTTGTTATTATTTTCATCGCCATATTTGTTCCATGCATCGTATGCAGGATTATTGGCAGCCCCGTTCAATGCAGGGAAACGTGTATTGGCAGCAGCATTCTGATCTGTGGGGGTGCTGGCGCGCCAGTCTGTTCCACGGAGATAACTCACATTCACTTTGAACGCAAACTTATCATGGAAGGATTGTGCATAGCGTATAGCCGTTTCCGTCAATACACTGGGATCTGCATCAATGCCATCCACATGATTTACACCTATCTTTTGATATACACTCAAACCTTTATAGAGGAAGGGGCTTTTAGTTTGAAGGTTGGCCATCCCGTTGATCGCATTCATGCCATACAGTGCGGAAGCTGCGCCAGGAGTGATCTCTACGCTGGCAATGTCCAATTCCGTTGGTCCGATAGCGTTACCTAATGGAACACCTAAAGTGGCAGCCTGCATATCCACACCATCTACCAGTTGCATGAAGCGGAAGTTGTTGGGGATGTTGAAACCGCGTGTGTTGGGCACTTTGAAGGTAAGACTGGAAGTGGTCATCTGTACGCCTTTCACATTCTCCAATGCATCATAGAAGCTGGGAGCGGGAGATTCTTTGATGGCGCGAATATCCAGTTTCTCAATGGCAACCGGAGATCTGAGGGCCTGTTCTTCCACGCGGGAAGCGGTTACCACTACTTCTTTACCCAGGAGGGTTTGTGTGGCTAATGCGATATCTAATTTAGAGCTGGTGCTTTTTACTTCAAACTCCTGGGGGGTAAAACCCAGACTGGAGAATACCAGTGTGAATGGAAATTTCAATCTTGTTTTAAGTGTGAAGACGCCTTTACTGTCTGTGGTGGTACCGGAAACAGTTCCTTTTACCTGGATGCTTACACCCGGCAGGGTTTCTCCTGTGGTTTGATCTCTTACCTGGCCAGTGATCTGAACGATACTGCTTTCCTGCGCAAAAGCGGCTGCAGTGAAGAGTAAGAGGAGCAAAGTAGATTTAATGGTATAGCTGATGACTTTCATGAACCTTAATTAATTGATATTAGATGCTCAATCCTATTAGTCTATAGAATTGGTGGACAAATGTAGATTGGGAATACTGAATTTGCAAATATTTCTGCAACAAAATGTTAAAACGCTTACTGGTGCGTGGTTTTGAGGGAAAGTTGGCTGCTGGATTTTAGCAGTACAAGCTGAATAGCGTACAAATTGTACAAGAGAGTGACACAACGGGGGCTGAGAAAAGAGCAGAAGCAGGTTACCAAAAAAGCCCTTAGATTGAAAAGACTATAAAAGAAAAGAGACGCTCATTAAGCGCCTCTCTATATATTTTTACATTACCTGTTGATGATCATCTACTACTGCGCCCGTTTCAATGGAAGGGGCTGCATCGTCTGCTTTCTTATGCAGGAATCTTTTCTGGAAGAGCAGGATGGTGATCACACCCACAGAAATGGCGGCATCGGCTATATTAAACACCGGGCGGAAAAAGATGAAATGTTCGCCACCCCAGATAGGTACCCATTTAGGAAAATTGCCATCAAAAATGGGGAAATAGAGCATATCTACCACATTACCATGGAGAAAAGTACCATAACCACCACCAGCTGGCAGGAATTGCGCCAATTCGTAACGGGTGCTTTCTGAAAAGATCATCCCGTAGAACATACTATCTATCAGATTACCCGCAGCTCCGGCCAGGATCAATGCGCCGCAGACCAGTAAACCTTTGTGATATTGCTCTTTCACTAATTTTTTCATGTAAATGAAACCCAGTACCACCGCCACTAAGCGGAAAAGGGTGAGGGCTATTTTACCGAATTCCCCGCCAAACTTCAGGCCGTAGGCCATCCCTTCATTTTCGATGAAATGGATGTAGAAAAAATTGGGTATAACAGAAAACTGCTCCGCAATAGTCATGTGGGTTTTGATCCAAAACTTCAACACCTGGTCCACCAGCAAGATGAGTACTACGATAAAGACTACGTGACGATATTTCAAAACTTCAAATTTTCTCAAAAATAACGTATTATTTGAAAGATGGTAACCGGAACATGTTATGATTTATTCCTGGAAATACACTCTTTTTACTCTTTGGGAAATTCCGGTGAGGATTTCATAGGGGATTGTATCCGCCCATTTGGCCAATTGCTGTACTGGCAGGCCTTCTCCAAACACAATTACTTCATCCCCTTCCTGTACATCAGCGATATGTGTTACATCCAGCATCAGCATATCCATGGCCACTACACCAATCACCGGTGCTAACTTTGTGCGGATCATCATTTTACCTTTTCCGTTACCCAGCATCCGGTCGTATCCATCCGCATAGCCTATACGAACAGTGGCGATCACGGAAGGAACTTTTGCTTTCCATTTACCGCCATATCCCACAGTATCCCCTATGGGTATACGTTTGAGCTGTGCCACGGTAGTTTTTAAAGTGCTGATATTCCGCAGTTTATCCTGGAAAGTGTCTGCACTGTCTATTCCATACATGCCAATTCCCAGCCGCACCATATCTAATTGCAGATCCGGGTGACGGTGAATAGCTGCACTGTTGGCAATGTGGCGGATCACGGCATAACCCAATTGCTGCTGCAATAGCGCACTCATTTGATTAAAAAGCTGCGTCTGCTTGCGTGTAAAGGCATCCATGGAAGGATCTTCACTGCCTGCAAGGTGACTGAAAATAGACTGCACCCTGAAGATACCATCTTCTTTCAGGCGGATAGCCAACTGATCCAGTTCGGCCTGTTCAAATCCCAGGCGGTGCATACCGGTATCCAGTTTGATATGTACAGGGTAATCTGTTTTATTGGCATACCTAACCACTTCCTCAAACTGTTCGAGGATGTGCATGGAATATAATTCAGGTTCCAGGTTCCATTGCAGGATAGCATCAAAAGTACTGGGCTCCGGGTTCATGACCATGATAGGCAGGGTGATACCTGCCCGGCGAAGTTCAACACCTTCATCTGCATATGCCACTGCGAGGTAATCTACACCATGGAACTGCAGCAGGCTCGCAATTTCAAAACTGCCGCTGCCATAGGAGAATGCTTTTACCATAGCCATTAACTTAATACCGGGTTTTAATAAAGCCTGGTATTGTTTCACGTTATGGGCGATGGCGCTGAGGTTGATCTCCAGGATAGTTTGATGCGCTTTTTGTTCCAGCAATTTGCCGATGCGTTCAAACTTGAATACCCGCGCGCCTTTCACGAGGATGGATTCATTCTGGAAATCTGCAGGATTTACTTCTTTGAGGAACTCTTCTGTGGTAGCATAGAAGGCGCTCTTTATTTTAGAGAAGCTCTGCTTTTCGCGGCTAATATTTTTACCGATGCCGATCATTTTCTGAATGCCTTTCTTTTCCAGCATGCCGGCTACTTCTTCATACAGGGAACCTTCGCTTTTTCCACTTTGCAGGATGTCGCTGAGGATCACGGTACGTTGCGGATGTTGCCGTTGTTGTTGCAGGAATTCCAGGGCTATGGCCAGGGAGCCAAGATCAGAATTGTAGCTGTCGTTAATGATGGTGCTGTTATTAATGCCCTGTTTCATTTCCAGGCGCATGGCAATATTGCCAAGGAGGTTCATACGTTCCTGGATCACTTCCTGTGATTTGCCCAGGTAGAGCATGAGTGCCCAGCAATGAATGGCATTTTCAATAGAACCTTCATCTACAAAAGGGATGCGGATGAAGAGTGGCTCCTGTTTGTATAATGCATCTATGCGGGTATGATTATCATTTTTATCTACACCAATGATGCGGAGGTCTGCATCTGTTTTTCGGCTCCAGGTAAGGAGCTGCAGATCATTATCAATTTCCCGTTTGCCTACCAGGTTATGGAAATTGTTGACGCATTCATTCAGGGCCAGGTAATCTTTGCAGTAAATGAGCACATCGCTCTTCATGAAGAGGATGAGTTTTTCATTTACTTTCTGCCGGATGTTCAGGAAACCTTCGTTATGTGCTTCGCCGATATTGGTAAAGATGCCAATGGTGGGGCGGATGATCTTTTCGAGGTTCACCATTTCTCCCGGCTGGGAAATACCTGCTTCAAAAATACCCATCTGATTCTCCGGCTTCATTTGCCAAACGGAGAGCGGAACACCTATCTGTGAGTTATAACTTTTAGGACTGCGTACGATGTTGTAATCTTTTTCCAATAACTGGAACAGCCACTCTTTCACGATGGTTTTTCCGTTGCTGCCGGTGATACCTATTACGGGTATCTGGAACTGGTGACGGTGATATGCTACCAGTGTATGCAGGGCTTGCAGGGAATTCTTAACAAGGATGATGTTAGCTTTGGGGTATTGGGTAGTGGACATAGGTTCACTACCCACGAAATTGCTGACACCTTTCTGGTACATTTCGTCAATGTACTGGTGGGCATTTCGCCTTTCACTAACAAGGGGGATGAACAATGAGGTTTCTGGAATAAGCAATTTGCGACTGTCCAGCAAAATTTGTTCTATCTCCGCATTTCCGGTCTGTTGCAACAATTCACCTTTCAGGATCTTGCTGATACTTTCTGCTGTATACAATTTTATATGGTTTTTTATAAAAAAGAAAGCGTTCAGGGACTCTACTCCTGAACGCTTTGGATCAACTATTTTTCTAACTCGCCCTCAGGCTGAACTGGTAATTTCTTGTCGTGATAAATGGAATAAACGATAGACCCTGCCAGGCAGGCTATGATCACCACCAATGATACCCATACTGGTAACTTGAAGTGGAAGATCTCCGCGAGCATCTTCAAACCGATGAACACCAGTACGATGGCAATACCTTGTTGCAGGTAATCGAACTTATCCACTGCACCACGCAGCAGGAAGAACAGCGAACGTAAACCTAATACGGCAAAGATGTTGGAAGTATATACCACCAGTGGTTCTTTTGAGATCGCAAAAACCGCGGGGATAGAATCCAATGCAAAGATGATATCTGTTACGGCGAGCATCACTACCACTACAGAAAGTGTGGTGAGGTATACTTTGCCGTTATGTTTTATAGTAAATCTGCCTTCTGGTTCCTGGTGAGAGATACGCATGTATTTCTGCATGAAACGGTAAGCAAAGTTTTCTTCCGGTTTAAATTCATCATGTTGATCCACGACGAACATTTTAACACCTGTGTAAACGAGGATGGCGCCGAATATATAGAGTATCCAGCCGAATTGTGCGATCAGGGCCACACCTACAGTAATAAAGATAGCGCGGAAAACAATGGCCATGAGGATACCGATCAACAGTACCCGGGCATAACTTGTTTCTTTGATCTTGAAGAAACCGAAGATGAGGATGAACACGAAAATGTTGTCAATAGACAATGACCACTCCATTAAGTAGGCACTCAGATACTCAACCGCCATGCGGCTACCGTCCTCATACCATATAAATGCGAAGAAGCCAAGTGACAGGGCAACCCAGAAAGAAGTTTGGACTAATGCTTTTTTGATGGAAATAGTTTCACCTTTTTTACTAAGCAATCCAAGGTCGAAAATAAGGGCCAAGACGATAACAATACCGAAAACGATGTACGTCCATTGTTGCGATGTCATGAAAGGAGGAAAATTTATTGAACTGCAAAGATAATGTATTATGGCATCCTTTTCCGGGGAAAACGGGTCTTTATGCTGCGTACCGGCGTTGGCGGATGAACTGGAACACCATGGCAAAGAGTAATATGGCCCCTATGGGCACTATAAAGGCGATCATTTGCCATTTGGTCTTATCCTGTTTTACTTTTTCCGCATCCAACAGCCGGAGGGTCAGTTCTTTATTACGGGTATCCATAATGGGTGTTTTGCTGGTGAGGTATTCCATGCTGTTGAGGAAGAACTCTTTATTGGCAAACACATATTGCGGATTAAACTCATTAACGCCCATTTGCATAGGGCCGTTCTTTTGGGAGAAAGCATTGAAGATCACATCTGCATCGCTTACCACGATCATCTTGTTAATGGTGTCGGCTATTCCTTTGAAAGGTACGCCGGATAAGGTTTGTATAGCTTGTTGTTGTGTACTGTTTAACCTGTGATTGAATAGAGAAGGGAAACGGCCTTCCAGCAAAACGGCTGTAGGAATGTTCCGCATACGGTATTCTCTTGGATTGGGCTGCTGTTGCACACTTTCCAGGCTGATCTCCACAGGGCCGGGAACTGTTTTGCTATGTTGGGAAGAGGTGAGCAGGATGGTTTTTTTGATATTCCCGTCCCTGATCGTATCTATTGAATTGGCAAAACGGCTCATCACCAGGTCCAGATTTTTGACGATGGGGTGGGCATTGGTGGAAGTAAAGAGTGGGAAATAAGGAAAAGGGACAGGCTGGATCTGTGGTTTGTCTCCAATATTCCCTACTACCAGCGGGATCATGTCGCTCTGCATATCCATGATCAGGTCAAGGTTTATGCGCACGCCGTATTTGAACAGGAGGTCTTCCAGTTTCAGATCCTGGTCGAAAGCTATAAAGCTTCGACCCCTTAAACTGTCTGTGGCTGCGCTGAGGTTATCAAGGAACCAGATCACCTTGCCACCGTTCATCACGTATTGGTCTACTTTCAGTTTATCTTCTTCTGTAAAGCTTTCCAGTGGACGGGCAAACAGGATGGCTGCAAACTCCCGGGGGATGAAGGTGCTGGTCTTCAGATTAATTGTATCTACCTGGTAGATCTCATGAAGGGTTTTGAGTGCATCATATATATTATTCCCTTCCGGTTCCCCGTGCCCCAGCATATAGCCCACCAGCGGGCGTTCCGGCTGTTGCAACTGGTAAATGGCATGGGCGAATTTATATTCCAGTAATGCTTCTGAACTGTTGAGTGCCTCCATGGGATTGAGGCCGCCCTGGCTTTTCAGCAGGTTGATACCACTTTCCTGTCCTTTATAAGTTAACAGGGCGCCGGGAAAAATGAGTCGCTCGGCGTAGGCATCTTTACTGTCCTCTTGTACCTGTAAATTGAAGGGGAGGATACCTTTGGACATCAGTGTATCCTGGTAACTCATGCGCATGGAGTCTGGTAATTCAGTACCGGGGTTTACAAAAGAGAAGCGGATATTATTACCCCCGTATTGCTGAAACTCCTCCAGCAACTCGCGTGTAGCATCAGCCAACTGACGGAAACCGGCAGGATAATTTCCTTTCAGGTATACTTCTATAGTAACGGGTGCATCCAGGTTTTTTAAGAGGGTACGGGTGGAAGGAGCAAGCGTGTAGCGCTTTTCAGCGGTAAGGTCCCAACGCCCGTGAAAATAAGAAGCAGCAATATTCACCGCTACCAGCAGCACCAGGATGCCCAATGTACGTTGCAGGTATTTCTTTCGTTTATCCGTTCTTGTTGCTTCCATAATTATCCCTGCCAGATTTTTCGTTCCAGCGAAATTTTAGTCAGATAGAGCATCAGCCCTGTTACGCTTAAAAAGTAAATGACGTCCCTGCTGTCTATCACCCCACGGCTGATAGAGTTATAATGGAAACGGATCCCGGCCATTTGCAGGTAATAATCTGCGCCGCCGCTAAAAACGGGCACTTTGCTTAACGCGTCAAAGCCATTATAGAATATATAACAGGTGAAAATAGCTACGAGGAAAGAGATCACGGCATTGCTGGTAATGGAGGAAGCCCAGATACCAATTGCGGTGAAAGTGCTGCCCAGTAAAAAGAGACCGAGATAGGAACCGATGATACTGCCATTATCCAAACCCGCATTGGTAGCGGAAAGCTGTGCCATGGCCACATAATAAACCACGGTAGGTAATAATGCAATGAGTACGATCAGCACGGCCGCCCAGAATTTGCCCCAAACGATCTGCCACCAGGTGATGGGTTTGGTGCTGAGCAATTCCATGGTGCCGGTTTTGAATTCATCCGCCAGGCTCCGCATGGTGATAGCGGGTATCAGCAAGAGGAATATCATGGGGGCCAGTTCAAAAAGCCCGTCCAGATTGGCGTAACCGGCATCCAGTAAACTGGTTTCCGGGAACACAAAGAGGAAGAGGCCATTGGCCAGCAGGAACAGGATAACGGCCAGGTAGCCGGTGATACTGCTGAAAAATTGATGGATCTCTTTTTTAAATATTGCTAACATATGGCGGTCAATGCAGCAAATATAATGGCCGCGTTGGATAAAATTATGTTAAAGAAAAAATATATTCAATGAAAAAGCCGTCTGGATACCATCCAAACGGCTTTTATACAATAAAATGTATGCTGCAAAGATTATACTGCGAAGCTTTCCCCGCATCCACAGGTGCGGCTGGCATTAGGATTGTTGAAATAAAATCCTTTACCATTCAGGCCATCAGAGAATTCAAGGGTGGTGTTGCAGAGGTACAGGAAGCTTTTCAGGTCCGTTACCACTTTAATGCCTTTATCTTCAAACACCTGATCTTTTGGTTTGGATTCATTGTCGAAATCCAGCTTATAGCTAAGGCCGGAGCAACCTCCGCCTACTACGGAAACGCGGAGGAAGGAGTCTGTTGCCAGTGTGCCTTCAGCCCTGAGCGCTTCTACTTTTTCCTTTGCTTTATCGCTTATGAAAATCATATCTTCTCCATTTAACTATTTAACGAACTCAATTCTCTTAAAGTATGTACCGTTTCCGTCACTACCCGGATGGTATAATCTATCTCTTCTTCTGTAGTGAACCTTCCTACAGCAAAACGTAGCGAAGAGTGTGCCAGATCATCACTCAGCCCCATTGCCTTTAGTACATAACTGGGTTCCGGAGAGGCTGAAGTACAAGCTGAGCCTGAAGATACGGCAATTCGCCTGTTAAAACCCATCATTAAGCCGTTGGCATCTGCATATTTGAACGAAATATTGCAGACATGTGGCAATCTGTGGGTAATTGACCCGTTTGTATGGGTTTCTTCGAGCGCCAGCAGGGCTTTTTCGAGTTTATCCCGCAATGCAGAAACCCTGTTGCTTTCTTCTGCCATTTCGGCACCTGACAGTTCACAGGCTTTGCCGAGACCAACGATCCCCGGCACATTTAAAGTACCGGAACGCATGCCTCTTTCATGACCACCACCATCCAGCTGGGCTGTTAATTTCACCCGCGGCTGTTTCCGGCGAACGTATAAAGCACCGACCCCTTTAGGGCCATAGAGCTTATGAGCAGAAAGTGCCAGGAGGTCGATGTTGTCCTGTTGCACATCTACGGGGATTTTGCCAACAGCCTGGGTAGCGTCCGTCATGAATATTACGTCCTGCTTTTTAGCGATGGCGCCAATTTCACGGATGGGGTTGATCACCCCTGTTTCGTTATTGGCGTACATCACGGCAATGAGGATGGTTTTCTCTGTGATAGCTGCTTCCAGCGTTTGCAGATCTACCAGTCCATCAGCGTTTACCGGGAGATAAGTTACCGCAGCCCCTTGTTTTTCAAGGTGTTTGCAGGTATCCAGTACGGCTTTGTGTTCTGTTTCTGTTGTAATAATATGATTGCCCTTGCTGCCATACGTTTCAAAAACCCCTTTGATAGCGAGGTTCACGGATTCGGTAGCGCCCGAGGTAAAAATAATTTCTGTTTTATCCGCTTTTATTAATGCTGCAACCTGTTCTCGTGCTACGTCTACCGCTTCTTCCGCAGACCATCCAAAGCTGTGCTGGCGGCTGGCCGCATTGCCAAAATGTGCTGTAAAATAAGGGATCATCACTTCCAGTACCCGCGGATCGCAGGGTGTGGTAGCATTATAATCCAGATATACAGGCAATTTTAACATATGTGTACCGGCTTTCACTTCCACAAAATTACGATATAAGTTCTACTTTTGGGGCTCTCTATAAGCCCATCAATAATAGCTATGTTAAAAGTGGAACACATTGGGATTGCTGTTAAATCGCTTACGGCTTCTATCCCCCTTTTCGAAAAACTCCTGAATGCCCCCTGTTATAAAAAGGAAGAAGTAGCCTCAGAAGGTGTGACCACGGCGTTTTTTCAGCAAGGGGACACTAAGATAGAATTGCTGGAATCCATGAAGGAGGACAGTGCTATTGCAAAATTCCTGGAGAAGAAAGGAGAGGGTGTGCATCATATTGCCTTTGAAGTGACTGATATTCACGCTGAAATGAAACGATTGGAAGGGGAAGGTTTTGAATTGATCCATAAGGTACCCAAACGCGGGGCAGACAACAAACTGGTTTGCTTCTTACACCCCAAAAGCACGAATGGCGTGCTGGTTGAATTAACCCAGGAAATTCAACCATGATAATCAGGCAGTTGGGCTTTAATTCCTAAAAAACATCTTTCTGTTTAAACCTTTTTGTTTTAATACATGTTGTATTAAAGTAAGTAAGGAAACTTACTTCATTTAGAGAAACGAATGCGAGCCACGTAGGCTTAAAAATACTCTAAAGTTGGCATAGGTTATGAAAACCTGTGGGTTTTTTAACTCGCAGGTTTATTTTTTTGCCCCCTTTTAAGCTTCCGGTAAAACCTTTTCCATTCCTACACTCCGGGACCCTTTCACTAAAAAATAAGTGTTTTCAAGACCCTGTTGGCGGACCCATTTTTTTGCACCTTCTGCATTTTGCAGGAAGATATAGGGATGGTTTACTTTGGCAAAATCGCCATCTACTAATATGACTGCTTTCCAGTGGGTGCGTTGTAATTGGTCTACCAGTGCCTGGTGTTCTTTCAGACTGTCTTCTCCCAATTCTTTCATAGCGCCCAGCAGTAACACTTTCTGTGGTGCATGGAGCCCTGCAAAATTTTCAATAGCCGCTTTCATGCTGGATGGATTTGCATTGTAAGCATCCATGATAAATACATTGCTGCCGCGATGCACCACCTGGGAGCGGTTATTGGAGGGAACATATCCTTCAATCACTGCTTTGATCTTTTCTGCCGGCACCTTAAAATGCAGGCCGATGGCGATGGCAGCCATTACATTCGGGAAGTTATAATCTCCCACCAGGTGTGTGCTGATATGCCCTGCGGCGGCTGCTTCCAGCTCCAGGAACGCTGTTCCGGGAATTGGTTTGCCTGTGTAATCTGCTTTCCCCTGGCCATAGGTAATGATGTGCTCAATACCCTTGCTCATGTCCAGCAGGTAATCATAATCACTGCAAACAAAAGCTGTTCCGTTAGTGGCCCTGAGATGATCATATAATTCTCCTTTGGCAATACGTACACCTTCTTCACTGCCAAAACCTTCCAGGTGAGCTTTGCCCACATTGGTGATGAGGCCATGGGTGGGAAGCGCGATGGTACAATATCCTGCAATTTCCCGCTGGTGATTGGCGCCCATTTCAATAACGGCCATTTCTGTATCCGCCGGAATACTGAGGATGGTGAGGGGAACGCCTATATGATTATTTAAATTGCCCACTGTGGCAGCCGTACGGTATTGTGCTCCCAATACGGTACGGATCATTTCTTTCGTAGTGGTTTTACCGTTAGTACCGGTAATGGCAATAAAAGGAATATTAAATTGTTGGCGATGATGCAGCGCCAGCTCCTGGAGGGTTTGCAGTACATCGTTTACAAGGATCATTTTATCCGGATCTGTATGAAAGGCCGGATCATCTATTACTGCATAAGCCGCGCCTGCTGCTAATGCTGCTGCCGCATACTGGTTTCCATTGAAGTTAGGTCCGCGCAGTGCAAAGAAGAGATCGCCGGTTTGTAGTTTCCGGGTGTCTGTTTGCACGCTGGGATGACTTAAGTAGATCTGGTATAACTGTTCAATATTCACGGCTTATCTGTTTGGCAGCAAAAATAATTATTATCTTTCGTGAAAGGCAACCGTTCCCTATATAGTTGCGTATTTAAATCCATGAAAACCTGTAATTCACCAACTCTCCAAAGTATGAAACAATTATTGACCGGCCTGGTTTTTATTTTCTGTATCAGTTGTACATCAGAAAAAGGACCGGCCCCAACGGACAATCCGGCCGACTGCGACACGGTATTAGTGACCAGTACACGTATGTATGCTATTATACAGGAAAACTGTACCAACCGTACCTGCCATCCCGGATCAGGATCTCCTGTGGTAGCTGATTTCTCTACCCTTGTCAAATTTAAAAATTACATCACTGATAATGGGTCCATGTTCCGCCTGCGGGTTACAGGCCCTAATGCGGATATGCCACAGATCATGGGTTATCCGCAACTTTCCCGTGCCACCAGGGATTCTATAGCCTGCTGGGTAGGAAAGGGCATGCCGGATTGATGAACCAAACCTAACCATTTATGAAGCAATTGTTATTAATTACCACCTTCTTACTGACCTGCCTGGCAGGTTCAGGCCAGGAGATCTACTCCTGCAAAGGACCTAAGATCAGCTTCTTTTCCAGCGCACCGATGGAAGATATCAGCGCTGTGAGTGACCGGGGTGTTTCTGCTATCAATATTAAAACGAAGGCTATTTATTTTAAAGTACACATGAATAGTTTTCAATTTAAAAAAGCCCTCATGCAGGAGCACTTCAATGAGAACTATGTAGAAAGTGAAAAATTCCCTTTCGCTGAATACAAAGGGAAATATGCAGAAGACGTGGACTTTTCAAAGAACGGCACTTATCCCGTAAACGTGGAAGGTACATTGAACCTGCATGGCGTGGAAAGATCGTATAAAGGAAAAGGCACCATTACCGTGAGGGACGGAAAGTTCAATGTGAACTCCAAATTCAATGTAACGGTGGCTGATCATAAGATCAAGATCCCCACCCTGGTAGTGAAAAACATTGCCGAGGTAGTAGAAGTTACGGTGAATGCCGATTATCAACCAGTTACCAAATAAATTTAAACCAACAATATGTTGCAGATCCGCATGCTGACAGCCCTTTTGCTTGTTGCGCCAGCTGTTATGGCCCAAGACGATCTTAGTAAGATGTTCGGAAAAGATTCCGTAAGCAGGCAACCCGTAATTGCCACCTTCAAGAGTACCCGCGTTATCAATGCGCAATCTAACGAAACCCTGAAAAAGGGGGAGCTGGATTTCCGCGTTGCTCACCGTTTTGGTGATCTTGCCGGTGGAGATGGCGGTGCCAAAACCTTCTTTGGAATGGATAATTCCAGCGATATCCGTATTGCTTTTGAATATGGTATCACAGATCGTTTGATGGTGGGGGTAAGTCGCGCCAAAGGAAGTGGTAATTTTTCTCAGCTGTACGAAGCGCTGGGTAAGTTCAAAATATTACAGCAGACCACGGATAACAGTATGCCATTGGGTGTGACCGTTTTCGGGAATGCTGTGGTAACCTCCATGAAGAGCAGTACAGAAGAACCGGATGCCAGTTATTTTGATAAGTTTAGCAGCCGCATGACCTATACGGGGCAGATCATCCTTTCCCGTAAGTTCGGTAACATCTTGTCCCTGGCGGTTTTGCCTACATATATTCACCGCAACCGTGTGGTGTTTATGGATCAAAATGACATGTTTGCTGTAGGTGTGGGAGGGCGTTTGCGTTTCTCCAAACGCTTAGCGCTGGTGGTGGATTACTTCCTGCCATTCCGTGAGCAGGCCAGCAAAGATTATTTTGAAGGCCGGGGCACCAAATTCTATAATCCGCTGGGTGTAGGATTGGAAATAGAAACAGGCGGGCACGTATTCAGTGTGAATTTCACCAATACCACGGCCATCCTGGAAAATCAATTTATTCCTGAAACCACCTCTACCTGGAAGGAAGGCCAGTTCAGATGGGGATTCAATATCTCCAGGCGTTTTTCTTTAGGGGGAAAATAATAAATTGCAGGAATGGATACCATTCGCTGCAGGATAAAAGAAAATTCAACCATTGCCCGAATAGCTGCCTGGAAGATGAAAGGCGGCAATATTGCTATTGTTTTTGGGCGGGTAATTCATTTACATGGGGTTAGCCGGGAGCGTTTCCTGGCTAATACCCGTTGGGTACGGCATGAGGTTTGCCATGTAAAACAGTACATGGAAAATGGCTTTTGGCGGTTTTTATGGCTATATATAGGAGACTGGATGAGGGTTGGATATTACGCGAATCGCTTTGAAAAGGCCGCCAGGCTTGCAGAGAGCAATGTTCGGGAATTGGATGGCGTAGAAATTACCTAAAGATTCGTTAAAACGAAACCCTTAGTGGAAAAAAAAGTTGCAACGCGGTTATTTTCCTTATTTTTACGGTAAAGGTTGATCATTATGGTAAAGAAAGTCACCGAAGGCATTACCATCAGCGTGGAAACGTTCTACCAGCCAGATTATTCCAATCCTATAGGTAGCGAGTTTATGTTTGCTTACAGGATCACCATAGAGAATAATAATACGTTTCCTATCAAGCTGTTAAGGCGCCACTGGTATATAATTGACTCAAATGGCTCCCACCGGGAAGTGGAGGGAGAAGGTGTTGTAGGGGTGCAACCACTGCTGGCACCATCAGAAAGCTATCAATATGTTTCAGGTTCCAACCTGCGCACGGAGATCGGGAAGATGTACGGCACCTATCAAATGGAAAACCAGCTGAATAAGAAATTATTCGAAGTAAAGATCCCGGAATTCCAGATGGTAGTTCCTTTCAAAATGAACTAAGGCCTGTACTTCGCCTCATTAAATATACTTATCACATCCTTCGTACCTAATAGCTTCTCCAGCGTTACATCAGGATGTTTTTCCATGAACTTTTTAACAATGCGGTATCCTGTGAATGAACCGATCTGACCGGGTACTTCTCCGGGTAATCCCTGTGTAGATGGCCCTTCTCCCGTATAACGCACAATATCCTGCCAGTCAGTTGTATACAGTAATTTATTCTGCACAAAGTATTGCCAGATCATCTGCTCATTCTCTTTACAATATTTCAATTGTTCTTTCGTGTAGCCTATCCTGATATCTTCGGGTACTTCCGGTAATACTTTCTCCAGGAAATACTGCTGCTTTCCTAATTCTATGAAACGCTCTATCAGCTTCACATTTTTATCATTCAGGGGAAAGTAGTTCTGGTATAATACCTTCATCACATTCGGTGTAATATTTTCTGGGGTGAACTTCCTCACGATATAATCAGGATAATCGGGTACCATGCCATAGATCGGGAAATCTGCTCCCATGTGCATATCCAGCCCTATGCCCAATATGGAATCTACCGTAATCGCAGCATAATTGCCGATGGCAGACATGAAGGTGATCACCCTCTTTGGTGCATGAAAAGCAGGCAGATAATATTTAGTAAGGCGAAAGGCCTGTGTGAGTTCTGCTTCCAGGGGCTTTATATCCGCAAAATGCACATCCACAGAATCCTGCAAAGCACGGAAATCCTTATTGGTAAGGAATTGATGTACCTGGGGTTCCAGCAGCCGGTTGGTATCAGACAGGGGGCCGAAGTTCATGATATCCTGTATGTAAGTAGGAAGGAATTCAGGATAATTAGGTTTCAGCAATTTTAAACCTTCCGCTACGTTATTGGTATCTATGAAGAAAAACTGGTTGTCAAAACGTTCTATGGTGACGTTGATCGGAATATGACTCACATTGGGCACATTTACCTTCGTACCGCAGCCAGATATCAGTAACACCACTAAAATGCCACGCAGGATATTTTTATTCGAGTAATTTTGCATCGCCTATTAAAATTGTAGAAATGGTAAAAATATTGAATAAGAACGTATTATCGAAATCTTTGATCTTCGTATTTGCATGTGTAGCCCTTTGCAGTAACCTTAACGCTCAAACACTGAGTGACCGGGCTTCCGGAGAAATTGGCCGTAAGGTACGGTTTGGTTTTAAGATCGACCCGGGAGTTTCCATCATGCGTCCACAGGAAAACGGTATAGAACGTAACGGGGGTAAATTTTATTTCAGCTACGGGATCATGGCAGATTTCTTCCTGGATGAATCCGGTAATTATGCCATTGCTTCCGGTTTGCAGATCAGCCATATGGGAAGTGTATTGATGTATGATGCCGGTAAAGGACTTGATAAATACAAAGCGGATCCTACCGAATATGATCTGCGTTTGCAGTATGTGGAGGTGCCCTTTGCGCTGAAACTTAAAACCAATACAAACAGCGGCATCGGCATCTGGGGCCAGTTTGGCACTTATGCCGGTTTCCCGATAAGAGCGAAGGCCAATGTGATCAGTGGTTTGCAGAAGTTTGAAAAAGAAAGTGTGCTACGGGAGATAACCCCTATCAATGCAGGTTTGCTGCTTGGCGCCGGGATTGAATATCCACTCACAGAAACCCTCACGGGCATAGTAGGTTTCAATTTCCAGAACGGCTTTGTGGACGCCACAAAAAATGGCAAATGGGACGATGGTAAAGTGAACATTAACAGTTTCGTATTGCGTTTAGGGGTGTATTTTTAACCGTACCTTTGCAGAGATAAAAACGAACGGATGAAAATCTTTTTAGCCCAGCAGAACTACCACATCGGGAACTTTGAAGCGAATACGGCAAAGATCATTACTGCCATTAAAGAGGCAGAGCAGCAGGGGGCAGACCTCGTAGTGTTCTCTGAATTGTGCGTGTGTGGTTATCCGCCAAGAGATTTCCTGGAGTTTGAGGATTTCATTGCAAAGAGTTACGCCGCTATTGATGAGATCAAAGCACATACTTCCAAAACGGCCGTACTGGTGGGTGCTCCCCACAAGAACCCCGTCAGAGAAGGGAAAGACCTGTTCAATGCAGCCTGGTTCCTCTATGAAGGTGAGGTGAAACAGATCATTCATAAAACCTTACTGCCCACTTACGATGTGTTTGATGAACACCGCTATTTTGAACCGGCGTATGAATGGAACATCGTGCCCTTCAAAGGGAAGAAACTGGCGGTTACCATCTGTGAAGATATCTGGAACCTTGGCAACAATCCATTATACCGCATCTGCCCGATGGACCATCTCATGGAACAGGCACCGGATGTAATGCTCAACCTCTCTGCTTCTCCTTTTGATTATGATCATGATGAAAGCAGGAAAGAGATCATCCGGGAAAATGTGCGCAAGTACCGCCTGCCCATGTACTATTGCAATACAGTAGGCTCACAGACGGAGATCGTGTTTGATGGCGGCTCGCTGATCTTTGACGGGCAGGGCAATATCGTAAAAGAACTGCCCTATTTTGAAGAAGCGATGGCGGGTGTAGACCTCAACTCCCTCGCAAAAGCAGATATCGCCACGGCCGTACCTTTCCATGGTACATCAGATATCACGGCACTGGAATTTGATCATAACATCCACCGCATCCATGATGCGATTGTATTAGGGATCAAGGATTATTTCGGGAAGATGGGCTTTAAACAAGCCATCCTGGGGTCTTCCGGAGGAATAGACAGCGCTGTTACTTTAGCCCTGGCTGTAAAAGCACTGGGCAAAGAAAATGTAAGGGCTGTAGCCATGCCTTCCCCTTATTCAACAGAACATTCCGTAGATGATGCCGTTGCGCTTTCCAAAAACCTGGAAACCCCTTTCGACATCATCCGCATCAATAACATTTACGAAACTTTCCTGGATACGCTGGACCCCTTCTTCCATGGCCTGCCCTTTAATGTGGCGGAAGAAAATACACAGTCCCGCATCCGTGGAAACCTGCTGATGGCCTTGTCTAACAAGTTCGGGTATATCCTGCTGAACACTTCCAATAAGAGTGAATTGAGCACAGGTTACGGGACGTTGTATGGAGACATGGCCGGAGGGCTTTCCGTTCTGGGAGATGTATATAAGATGCAGGTATATGCCCTCGCGGAATATATCAACCGGGAGAAAGAGATCATTCCTGCTAATATTATTCATAAAGCCCCGTCGGCAGAACTCAGGCCCAATCAGAAGGACAGTGATAGCCTGCCGGATTATGCTATATTGGACAGGATCCTGTACCAGTATATAGAACGCCGCCAGGGACCCCGTGAGATCATCGCGCAGGGCTTTGATGCTGCGCTGGTGGCCCGTACCCTGAAGATGGTGAATACCAATGAATACAAACGCAACCAATTCTGCCCCATTATCCGCGTGAGTTCCAAAGCCTTTGGTGTAGGACGCCGTGTACCGATCGTAGGGAAATATTTGAGTTAAAGTTATCTTTGTCCAAATCCAATAGGAAAATACAGATGTTACAGGTACAATTTATTCGTCAAAACAAAGAGCTGGTACTGGAAAGACTAGG
This sequence comes from Chitinophaga sp. SYP-B3965, assembly GCF_009647655.1. Lineage (GTDB taxonomy): Bacteria > Bacteroidota > Bacteroidia > Chitinophagales > Chitinophagaceae > Chitinophaga. The sequence continues at coordinate 113,643 of NZ_WJFD01000004.1, forward strand.
GGTGAAGAATTTTAAAGAACCCGGACTGGTAGAAGAAATACTGGCATTAGATGATCAGCGCAAGAAGCTGACGCTGGAGTATGATGACACACAGGCGAAAGTAAATTCGGCCTCCAAAGAGATCGGAAAGCTGATGGCATCCGGTGATAAAGCCGCTGCGGAAGCGCGTAAACAGGAAGTAGCCAATTTCAAACAAGCCCTTGGTCCTATCAATGAATCACTGGCTGCTACAGAAAAATCACTGCACGATACACTGGTAAAACTGCCTAACCTGCCCGGTGCAAATGTACCAGCGGGTAAAACCCCGGAGGACAATGTAGAAGTACGCGGCGGCGGCGCTAAGCCTGTATTGGCACAAGGCTCCGTACCTCACTGGGACCTGGCTAAGAAATATGACCTGATAGATTTTGAACTGGGTAACAAGATCACCGGCAGCGGTTTTCCTGTATATAAGAACAAAGGCGCCCGTTTACAACGCGCACTGATCAGTTATTTCCTGGACTTCAACACCGCAGCGGGTTACATAGAAATGTTACCGCCTTACCTGGTGAATGAAGCATCTGCTTACGGAACCGGCCAGTTGCCGGATAAAGAAGGCCAGATGTATTTTGTAACAGAAGATAATTTTTACCTGATCCCTACAGCAGAAGTACCCGTTACCAATATTTACCGCGATGAGATCCTGAAGGAATCAGAACTGCCGGTAAAGATGACGGCCTATACGCCCTGTTTCCGCAGAGAGGCTGGTTCATATGGTAAGGACGTACGTGGTCTGAACCGTTTGCATCAGTTTGAGAAAGTGGAACTGGTACAGCTGGTACATCCGGACAAATCTTATGCGATATTAGAGGAGATGGTGATACATGTGGAAAAACTCATACAGTCCTTAGGGTTACCCTACCGCATTCTGAACCTTTGCGGAGGAGATATGGGCTTTACAGCTGCACAGACCTACGACTTTGAAGTATACTCTGCTGCACAGGAAAAATGGCTGGAAGTAAGCTCTGTATCTAACTTTGAGAACTATCAGACCAACCGGATGAAGATCCGTTATAAGGATGAGAATGGTAAGAACCAGCTGGTGCATTCTTTGAACGGCAGTTCCCTGGCATTACCAAGAATTCTGGCCTGTTTATTGGAGAATAATCAAACGCCTGAAGGCATTAATATACCGGAAGCGTTACAACGATATTTTGGAAGCGACCGCATAAGCAACGGTTAAGTATTTTATGCTATTTTGTTAACAGGTCCAAAAATGCAAATTATGAAGAAAACACTTGGTCAACTCTTTCTGATTGCAGTTGTATTATATGGATGCGCTAAAGGCATCAATCCTAATGATACCGCAAAAGTAGAAGCAGCTTTTTCAAAGTATGAAGATTCAGATGGTAAATCCATCTTCCGCGAGAAATGCGCAAAATGTCACGGTTACAGGATCCCTGAAACGCATACAGCGGGTCAGTGGCCTAAAATTATTGACAGGATGGCCTCTAAAGCAAAACTCACTGCTGATCAAAAATCGGCTGTATTGGCTTTTGTGACCAAACATGCGAAAGCATCCTGAGTTGTTACTTAAATGAACTTGAAAGGCGACCCCACCGGTCGCCTTTTCTATTATATTTGTATCCATGCAGCACTTCCTTCCCAATGGCAAAAAGCTGGTGATCCGCAGGCCGGAAGTCAGCGATGCGCAGGCTTGCCTGGACTGCTTTCTGCAATTGACGCAGGAAACAGATTTCCTGCTGTACACCCATGAAGAAGCAAAGAAATTTGACCTCGCGGCAGAAGAAGCTTTCATCCGTTCTTACCTTCATCATCCGGATAATTTATTCCTGATAGCAGAAGCAGATGGAGAAGTAGTAGGTACCTTAAGCCTGAACCAGGCACGTTTTCAGAAGCAAAAACACATGGCCCTGATGGGCGTGGCCGTATTGCACAGGTACTGGAATATGGGTATTGGCAGGCGATTACTTACCGCCGCCATCCGCTGGGTGGAAGAGCATCCGCATATTACCACCATTCATTTTGAAGTATTGGCCACCAATGAGCGGGCCATTCAATTATACCGTAATTTTAATTTTATTGAACATGGCCGTATACCACAGGGCCTGAGGCAAACGAATGGAGACTGGATAGACCTGGTGGTGATGAGTAAACGGATCAAACATTAATACCTATGCAAACTTACCAGGGAACTTATGCTTATGATTCTCCGGACAATGTTCAACCGGCAGCCATAACGGCCACCGGTAAACGAATTGAGATCCATCTGAAAGATGCAGATGGTAATCCCCGTACTGTATTCTGGTATTGGTATAATGTAGTGCCCGGAAAAGAAACCTATGGTGGCTGCACCCTTCATCACACAGGGCTTCCACAGCAAACCCTGCATGTTTCCTCCAATGAATTTGCTGCCTTCGCGTTGCAAAAAATGAAACATACTGCGCCTAATAATGCTTTAGCAGTTATGTTGGGTGCAGGTGTTTGTGTGATAGCATTGATTGCCATTGCGTGGTTCTGGTTATTACCTTTCGCTGCCGGCCGTGTGGCCAATACGCTACCTATTGAATACGAAGTGAAATTCGGAGAGCAATCTTACAACACCCTCATCAAAGATTTTAAAGTATTGCCTGAGCAAACAGAGCAGGCAAACGCATTCTATAAGGCCATGAATATTTCTTCCGCTTACCCCATACAGATCACCGTGGTGGAAAAAGCAGAGACAAATGCATTCGCTATTCCGGGCGGGCATATTGTAGTATTCAGTGGTTTATTGCAACAAATGCAACACCCGGAAGAACTGGCGGCATTGCTGGCACATGAATATTCACACGTGCAATTGCGGCATACTACCCGTTCCCTGGTACAAAGCCTGGGCACTTATGCCATGATCTCCATGGTGTTCGGTGATGTTACAGGGCTGGGGGCTGTGATCGTAGAAAATGCCAATACCCTCAAAAGTCTGGAGTATTCCCGCAAACTGGAAAAGGAAGCTGATCTGAATGGATTGCAATTGCTGCAACAGCGAAAAATTAACGGAGAAGGATATATCTGGTTATTCACTACCTTGAAGAAAGGTACAGGTTCAGGCGCCGCTACTTCAGAATGGCTAAGCAGTCATCCGGACCTTGAACGCCGCATGGAATATGTAAAAAGCAAACTTGTTGGAGTGGCTCCCATACCGGTTTCTGCCCCTATGCAAATAATTTGGAAGCAATTAAAAGCAGATTATTGACAGCAATAAAAAAATGCCGAAATTAGAGTAGAGAATACATCATATGAACCGATACGACCGACAAATTCGCCTGAATGGTTTTGGGCCAGACAAACAGGATCTGCTTCATGAAGCTGCTGTACTGGTAGTAGGTGCAGGTGGCCTGGGAGTGCCTGTACTGCAATATCTTACGGCAATGGGAGTGGGGAAGTTAGGGATCATTGAGCAGGATGCCATCTCTATCACCAATCTTCACCGCCAGGTTTTATATCGCACGGAGGATGATGGTAAACCGAAATTGCAAACGGCCATCAACCGCCTGAAAGAGCTGAATCCTGAAGTGAATTTTGTTGCACACAATACTTTCCTCACTACCGCCAATGCATTGGATATTGTAGCGAAGTATGATCTCGTGATAGATTGTTCCGATAACTTTGGTACACGTTACCTCGTGAATGATGCCTGCGTAATATTGGGCCGGCCATTTGTGTCCGGCGCTATTTTCGAATTTGAAGGGCAGGTGAGCGTATTTAATTACCAGGGCAGTGCCACTTACCGCTGCCTGTTCCCGGAACCAGGTATTGCACCGGATTGTAACGCCGTGGGCGTATTGGGTGTTTTGCCAGGAATTATAGGTTGCTACCAGGCCAACGAAGCTGTAAAAGTGATCTGCAACATCGGGGAGCCTTTGGCCAATCAGTTGTTAACGATCAATATCCTGGATAATACACAACAGATCTTTACTTTTCAGAATATCCCTGCCAACCACAAGATCAGTGAACTGCAGGAGAGTTATGGGGATAGTGTTTGCGATCCTCAGCATATGCAGCATCTTTCTGTAGAGGAATTACAACAATGGCTGGAACAGGGCATTGATTTTCAGTTAGTAGACGTGCGCGAAAAAGAGGAATGGGAGATCTGTCATATTGAGGGGGCCCTCCATATTCCTATGCGCCGTATTGAGGCCTCCATTGCCGGTCTTGCCAAAAAGAAACCCGTTGCCGTGATCTGCCATCACGGAATGCGCAGCAAAGCAGTAGCGCAACAACTGGTACAATCCGGTTTTAATGAGGTTTTTAATGTAACAGGCGGCATCCACGCCTGGGCCCTTGAAATAGACAAGAATATGAACGTCTATTAAATTCTCCCCCCTCTCTGGAATGAATTTTGTACTTTTTAGGAGAACCGGGCACACCCGGTTAAACTTTGCACGCATTAGTACGTCTCACTATCTATAAATTCTTTTGCATATGGCTGTTGTTCCAGAACAAACACAATTGCAGCACCTTGCCTGGAGAGCGGGATTTGGCGAAAGCCTCCCGGTAATTAATTCCTGGGCAAAGAAAAGGAGGAAGGAAGTAGTACGAAAGCTGATCCTTGGTCCTGAAGCTGCACTTGATCCCGTTAAAGTAATTGATGAAACTGATCTGCCGGATTACCAGCGCCAGCGTAATATGGGCGCAGAAGAACGCAAGGCAGTACAGAAAATGAACACAGATGGCATCAAAGACCTGAACGTGATGTGGACGCACGCCATGATCAATAATCCGCATCCCCTGCGGGAAAAAATGGCGCTCTTCTGGCACGGCCATTTTGCCTGCCGCACGCAAAACGTGCTTTTCAATCAACAGCTGTTACAAGTGATCCGCCAATACGGGCTGGATAATTTTGGCGGCCTGCTGCGCGAAGTGTCTAAAACACCCGCTATGCTGGCCTTCCTCAATAACCAGCAGAACCGCAAGCAAAAACCAAATGAGAACTTTGCCCGTGAAGTGATGGAATTATTCACCATGGGTCGTGGTAATTATACGGAAACAGATGTGAAAGAAGCAGCCAGGGCTTTCACCGGTTGGGGATATGATGAAGTGGGCCAATTCAAGTTCAGAAAGAACCTCCACGATGAAGGCACTAAAACCCTGCTGGGTAAAACCGGTAAGTTTGATGGAGATGATGTGATCAACATCCTGCTGGAACAAAAGCAAACAGCAAAGTACATCACCACCAAGATCTACCGCTACTTCGTCAATGAAGAAGTGAACGAAGCACACGTTAATAAACTCGCTGATAAATTCTATTCGTCTAATTATGATCTGCGTGCCCTCATGCAGGAGATCTTTTTAGCGGACTGGTTCTATGAAGAAAAGAACATCGGCAGCAAGATCAAATCTCCCGTGGAATTGCTGGTAGGATTGCGTAAATCCATCCCCATGCAATTTGAACAGGAAGAAGCGATGCTGGTATTCCAACGTGTGATGGGCCAGGTATTATTCTATCCGCCCAACGTAGCCGGCTGGCCTGGCGGACGCAGCTGGATAGACAGTTCCAGCCTGATGTTCCGCATGCGCGTACCACAGATCATTTTGTATTCGCAGGAATTTAATATCCGCCCTAAAGAGATCACACCAGAAATGGGAGAGGGCGCGAATTATAAAATGACGATGCAGGTGAATGAGTTCCTGAAAAAGCAATATGCACGAAGAGTGAATGCAAAGGTGGACTGGAATCCTTACCTGAAGGACTTCGAAGACACCCCGCGCGAAAAACTCGCCGATCAGATCGCGCAGTCTTTGCTGCTGAAGAATAATTCGATCAATAAAGAATTACTGGAAAAATATTCGGATAGTTCCTCACGTGAGAATTACATCAAAACAGTTACCATTGATGTAATGAGCACGCCGGAATACCAATTGTGTTAAACTGAAATCCGTAGTACTATGCAAGTTAACAGACGCAGGTTCTTACAAGTAGGATCACTCGCTTCAGCCAGCCTGATGCTGCCTAAATTCCTGAAAGCCATGGAGCAGGGCAACCTGGTCCCTCCCGGCAACAAAGTATTGGTAGTAGTACAACTATCCGGCGGCAATGATGGTCTTAATACCGTGATCCCTTACCGCAACGATATTTACTATAAAATGCGCCCTACCCTCGGTATCAAAAGAGAGCAGGCGCTGGCGCTCAACGATGAGCTGGGTATCCATCCCGCACTGAAAAGTTTCAAAGCTTTGTATGATGATGGCTCATTAGGTGTTCTCAATAGTGTAGGTTATCCTAATCCGGACCGTTCGCATTTCCGTTCTATGGATATCTGGCAAAGCGCCAGCGATTCCAAAGATTACTGGGGTACCGGCTGGTTAGGCCGTTACCTGGATGCGCAATGTAAAGGATGTGACATGCCAACGCAGGCGCTGGAAATAGATGATACACTCAGCATGGCTTTGAAGGGAGATGCCGTGAAAGGCCTTGCCCTCACAGATCCGCAACGTTTATTCGGCGCCAGCAATGATCGTTATTTCAAAGAGTTGCTGAAGCAATCTCATGAGGATGAACATCAGAATGTAGGGTATCTCTACAAAACAATGGCGGAAACTATTTCTTCTGCCGCTTACATTCAGCAACAGTTTAAAACATACAAGAGCAAGGAGTCATATCCTGCTACAGAATTAGGCCGCAATATGAAAACCATTGCGGAGCTGATCATGACGGATATCAATACCAGTGTTTACTATGTTTCGCATGGTAGTTTTGATACGCATGTGGGGCAGCAGGGACAACAGCAGCGATTGTTTGAGCAATTGAGTGATGCTTTGCAGACGTTCACTACTGATCTGAAAAAGAATGATCGTTTCAAGGATGTGCTGGTGATGACCTTCTCTGAATTTGGCCGCCGTGTGGGGCAGAATGCAAGTGGTGGTACGGATCATGGAACAGCGAATAATATGTTCCTGATAGGTGGTGGCTTGCAGCAGAAAGGTGTGCTGAATGAAGGCCCGGATCTGAATAATTTACAGGAGGGTGATCTGCAGTATAAAGTAGACTTTAAGAATGTATATGCTACCCTGCTGAAGAAGTGGCTGGGAGCGGATGATCAGGCGATCCTTAAAAAACAATACGAACATTTATCATTCATATAGTTTGTTGAAGAACCTGAATTTTGCTTATGAAGAAAGAAGCCGCCTCGATTGTGTTCGAAGGCGGCTTCAGATTTTTTATTTAAGACCCCTTCGGGGTCGGGGGTATTTTTTTACTGAAATTTAACTCCTGATTGGCTTTTACTTTTATACTTTAAAACCCACCCCGGAGAGGTGTTTTAATTGAAACTTAGCTCTTGATTAGCTTTTACTTTTATACTATAAAACCCACCCCGGAGGGGGTGTTTTTTGAAATTTGCTCTTGAGCGGCTTTTGCTTTTATACTATAACCAATTCCGGAGGGTGTTTTTTTATTGCAATTTAACTCCTGAGTAGGTTTTACTTTTATACTATAACCTACCCCGGAGGGGGGGTGAAATTAGCTCCTAAGCGGCTTTTGCTTTTATACTATAACCAATTCCGGAGGGTGTTTTTTTATTGCAATTTAACTCCTGAGTAGGTTTTACTTTTATACTATAACCTACCCCGGAGGGGGTGTTTTTGAAATTAGCTCCTAAGCGGCTTTTACTTTTATACTATACCCCCGAAGGGAGGTGTTTTTTATTGAAATTTAACCCCTGAGCAGCTTTTACTTTAATAGTATAAAACCCCACCCCGAAGGGGTGTTTTGATTGAAACTTAGCTCCCGGGCTACTTTTTATTGAAAGCCCTCAAGGCGCAGCTTTTACTTTTTATCAGAAGAAACCGCCTCATCATAAGCCGCCTTCGCCACTTTCGCAATCACTCCCTCTCTCGTTGCCTCATCGGCCTTACTCATAGACACAAACACCACAATCGCCAGCTTCTGGCCATTCGGCAGGAAAATGATCCCTGCATCATTGGTAGCAGCATACACCCCATCCTTACTCCCGGAAGTTCCCGTTTTATGCGCCACCACCACATTAGCCGGTAAAAGCCCCTTGATCCTGTGCGGCCCTGTAGAAGTCTCCGTCATGATCTTCCAAAGGAATGCATTGGTAGTTTTAGACAAAGCAGTGCCTTTGTTCAGGATCTCCAGCAGATCAACGATGGCGGTGGGTGTACTCCAGTTGGTAAATTGCACATCCCAGGAAGAAGCCATTTTAGCTTCGCTGGCGGCAATAGCAATATCCTTTACGCCCAGGCTGTGAATATATTCATCGATGGCACCTTCCCCACCGGCAAGGTCTATCAGCACATCACAGGCAATATTATCACTCTGCGAAACCATGAGGCTCAGCAAATGGGATAAAGTAACATCCATATTGCCGGCAGGAAATGAATCCCGCAGCGGGCTATGCGTATCCGGCACCATCCATTTTTTATCGATATAGATCTTTTGCTCCAGTTGTAATCTCCCCTGATCTACCTGGTGCAGGAGTGCCATGGCGATAGGGAATTTGAAAACACTATGCATGGCGTAATTAGTGGTATCATTAAAAGTGACCGTATCCCGGGTATCAAGATTACGGATAGATACGCCAACTTGTCCATCTATGGTAGCGGCGATCTGGGCTATCTGCAAACGGAGCCTGGAATCTGTGGAAGACTGAGTCGTGGGCGCATGGCACGCAGCCAGTACCAGTAAAGTGGTTGCGGATAAAACAGTGAATTTCATGGATGTAAGTATTTGGAAACGGAAGATAAAGGATAACGCGCATTCGTTTTGCTGTCATTTTGGCAAGTTTTTCATGTGGCTTGTTTTATGCGATAGAGGGGGAATAAAGAAGGAGGTTATATGGATGCGTATTCTGAAATCATCCATCATGCAGTAGAAGCTGCGAGCAGATCAGTTGTGAAGATAGAACGGCTGGATGCTCAAAGGAAAGTGACCGGAACCGGTTCGGGGTTCTTCTTTTCTTCTGATGGTTATTTATTTACGAACTCTCATGTAGTGCACAACGGCAGCTTTTTCAATGTAATGCTGCACGATGGCACTGTTTACCCCGCTACACTGGCGGGTGAAGATCCGGATACGGACATTGCCATCCTCAAATCTACGGCGTACGACTTTCAGGCAGCACAATTGGGCGACACAAACGATTTGCAGATCGGCCAGCTGGTGATTGCCATTGGTAACCCCATGGGCTTTCAGCATACTGTAACAGCAGGTGTGGTGAGTGCTTTAGGACGTTCCTTACTAAGTGAAACCGGCAGGTTAATGGATGACCTTGTGCAAACGGATGCGGCTTTAAATCCGGGAAACTCCGGTGGGCCGCTGATCAATTATAAAGGAGAAGTGATTGGTGTGAACACCGCTATGATCCGTGGCGCGCAGGGATTGTGTTTTGCGATCAGCATTAACACAGCCCGTGTGATAGCAGCGGAACTGATGAAATCCGGTAAAGTGAGAAGGGCTTATCTGGGCATGATGCTGCAACAGATCAACCTGGTGCCGAAGTTGCGCAGTGGCCTGGAGTTGAAGAACAAGAGCGCACTTTTTGTAACAGGTGTGGAAGCTGGCAGTCCGGCTGGAAAAGCGGGGATTGCAGATGGCGATATCATTGTGTCTTTCAATGACAACCCGGTAGAAACATCGGATGCATTATTCCGTCAGCTGGACCGTGAGAAGATCGGGCAATTCCAGTACATCCGCGTGATCCGCCAGAATCGTTTACTGGAACTGAGGGTAACGCCCACAGAGAAAAAAGCGGCTTAAAATTTTGCGGTCATCACTGACGAACCAATGATGACCGCAATTTTTTTATGGGTAATTCCTGTAGATCAATTTAAAATATCCATCCGTTACCTGCTTCAGCGATCCATCGTTCATACTCACCAGGGTGCCGCTAAACTGCCCTACTACCGTAGAGTCCTTCATTTCATGGATGGTTACGGACAAGTTGCCAAAGTTATAGTCAGCGCCTATCAGTTCCAGTGAGGGATTCATTTCCATGATCATTTCCGTACCATAGGTGGCGTTTGTATAAACACCAGGTGTTAATGTAGGATACGGAGAAGTGATGCGGATATTGATAGCGTCCCTGTTATAGGTATAACCCGTGATCAGCATTTCTGAATGATCATTGTCGGGATCAGCATCCGAGAGATTACCGGGAGAATAAAACACCCGGTGGACCTGTTCGGATAGGACTACTGCGTTATCCATCTTGAAAGAGATGAACTTACGCTGTGGCGCAACATCCGTGTCGTCTTTACAAGCTGTCAGCAATAGTGCAAATGCAGCTATTCCTAACAGGGTTAATTTCGTTGGCATAGGTAAAATATTTAAATATTGTCTATCGGCGCCTGCTTTTGCCGGCCAATACGGTATAGTACATAACCCATCACAGCAAAAAAGAGCACACCCAGTATCTGGTAACCACCGGCCCCAAACAAACTGGAAAGACCATGTTCCGCGCTGATGGACTTTAGGCCATCCGCTACTGTTTCGTTCACAGATAAAACAGCTACCACTACACCAGCTACTGCTCCTCCCGCTACGAGCCCTGTGGCAAAGAGATTGCCCTTACCCAGTTCCTCTTCTTCAGCGGTTAGTTTAATGCCGGAACGTTTCTGTTTCCACTCAACCAATCCACGGATCGCACCTCCTACAAAGATAGGCAAAGTAGTAGCCAGTGGAAGATAAACCCCTACGGCAAAAGACAGGGATTTTATGCCGCACAGTTCCAGTGTTATTGCAATGAACACACCAACCAGTACAAACTGCCAATCCAGATCGCCACCCAGGATGCCTTTGATGAGCGTAGCCATCAAAGTAGCTTGTGGGGCAGACAGATCTTCTGTTCCGATGGCGTGATGAATTCCGTTCGCCACCATTTCCCTTGTGGGGGTATCCAGGATATGCACTGTCCAGCCGATCACGAGGGAAGAAACAATAGCGCCGATAAATAACGCAATTTGCTGGTTCCTTGGTGTGGCGCCTACAAGATATCCTGATTTTAAATCCTGGGAAGTGGCGCCGGCATTCGCTGCAGCGATGCAGATCATACCTCCAACCACCAGGGCCATGGGTTCAAATACTTTCCCGGTCCATCCTACTGCTATGAATATCAGGCAGGTACCCATAATGGTGGCAATGGTCATCCCGGAAATAGGGTTATTGCTGCTACCGATCAATCCTACAATGCGGCTGCTCACTGTTACGAAGAAAGCGCCGAAGATCACAACCAGCAAACCTATCAGGAGTTTATTCCAGATGGATTCTCCGGGGATTTGCGGCAATAATGCCATCAATATCACCAGTGCAAGACTGCCGAATATCACGAATTTGAAAGAGATATCTTTTTCTGTTCTTGGTACTTCTGCCCCTCCTTCCTTTTTTTCTTTCAGGGAACCCATGCTGTCTTTGAAAGAAGATATGATGGTTGGAATGGTTTTGATGAGGGTGATGATACCACCTGCTGCTACAGCGCCTGCACCAATTTGTTTCACATAAGCTGCGTAAATGGCGCCGGCAGAATCTGCAAAAGTACGGGTAATAGGATTCCAGCCTCCGCTACCGCCGGCGGTATCCAAATTGGCCAGGAGCCCCAGTTTCACCAGTTGCGTGGCAATGATCTCGTTGGGAACAAGGGATGCCAGCAAGGGAATGAGGCAAAGCCAGGACAGTACGCCACCGGCCACCAGTACACCAGCAATCCTTGGCCCGATGATATAACCCACACCAAGATATTCAGGTGTAATGTCGCCACTCAGCCTCGCAGAGGGGAATACTTTATTGGCCTGGGCCGTAATAAAAGCAGGTGTTTCTGAGATCACGTGGAACACTCTTTGCAACATGGCATAGGCCAATGCAAAACCAAGGCCCAGGAAGGCTGTTTTGGCAAACTCCCCGCCTTTTTCACCAGCTTTCAGCACAGAGGCGCAGGCCGTACCTTCCGGATAGGGGAGTGTATCGTGTTCTTTTACAATGAGGGAACGCCTTAGAGGGATCATCATGAGCGTGCCCAGGATCCCTCCGAAAATAGCGAGTATGAGGATGGTGACGTAATCGAAATATGCTTCCCCGCCACTGATGCCAAATTCATTGGCAGAAAGGAAGAGAAATCCCGGCAAAGTGAATACCACGCCCGCGGCGATGGATTCTCCCGCAGAACCGGTAGTTTGAATGATATTGTTTTCGAGAATGGTGGTTTTGAAGAATTTGCGGCCTAACGTGATGGCTATCACGGCAATAGGGATAGATGCAGAAACAGTTAAGCCTGCTTTCAGGGCCAGGTAAACAGTGGCGGCGCCGAAGATCACACCTGCAAGACATCCCAGCAGGATGGACTTGAGGGTCAGTTCTTTCATCTTCACTTCAGGCGCAACAAAGGGTTTGAATTTGGTGTCTGACATAAGAAAGGTTGATAATCATTAAATATAGTAATAATAAATCAAAAGGGATACAAGTTGCCTTGTATCCCTTCAATATATAAGTTAAGATTTATTTTGATTCGTGCATCCATCTTCCCAAAAAGCGGGTCAGGAAGAAGAGGATGAGAGAGGCAACTCCCGCCATCACAACGAATAACATGAAAAAGTCGTAGAGTGAGGAGATGGAATAACCCAGGAAATGGGTGGTTTCGCCGGGAGGCGGGTACAAAGCACTCAATTTACCGGCTAATACATTCGCGGCAGCATTGGCCATGAACCATACCCCCATTAAGAGAGAGGCAAAACGTACAGGGGCCAGTTTATTTACCAGGGAAAGGCCAATAGGAGAAAGGCATAATTCACCCCAGGTATGTAAGGCATACATGCTGGTGAGCCACATCATATTTACTTTCTGCTGGGTAGGATTCTTTACGCCCATGGCTATCACTAAGAAACCCACTGCCAGTAAAAGCAAACCTATGGCCATTTTAGTAGGAGAATTCGGCTCTATTTTACGTTTGCCCAGGAACAGCCAGATAGCTGCAAACAACGGTGCAAAGATCACCACGAAAGCAGAGTTCAGGGATTGGAACCAGGAAGGCGGAACGGTAAAGTTCAGGAAAGGAATATCGCGGTCTGTTTGCTCATTGGCAAAGAAGGACAAAGAAGCCCCCGCCTGCTCAAATGCGCTCCAGAAGAAGATCACAAAGAAGGATACGATCAGGATCACACCCACTTGCTGCCTTTCAACAGTGCTCAGTTCTTTATCTGAAAAGATCACAAACAGGATCACTGCCAAACCCACTATCAGGAGAACGGTGATATCAACGATCTGATCAGCATGCAGATAGAGCAATCCAATTGCAGCTGCGGCGATGGCTAATATAAAGATCACAGACTTCAGGGAGAACGTTTTTTTAAGGAAGTGACTTTTGCCTTCCATACGTTCAGGGATAACCCCTACCGGTTTGCCATCATGAGATACAAGGTGTTTTTCCTGCAACAGTTTCATGGTGATCACGCTGAGTAACATGCCTATGCCTGCTGCCAGGAAAGCCCATTTGAAATCAGCAGGATTGCCTGTGTTACCTACAAGGCCGCAAATGAAGGGCCCGAGCATACCACCCACATTGATGCCCATGTAGAAAATGGTATAAGCAGCATCCTTTCTTGTATCTGTTTTAGCATACAGCTGCCCTACCAGGGAAGAGATGTTGGGTTTGAAAAAACCGTTACCGGCAATCATTAACCCTAATCCGGTATAGAACAACAGCCTGGATAGTTCCGGAGATGCCTGCAGTTCTGTGTAATAGCTGGCAAAACCAAATAAGAAGAACTCTGCCAGTGCCATGAAGAGACCACCTATAATAATAGATTGCCTGTTACCCCAATATCTGTCTGCTACATATCCCCCGATCAAGGGAGTAAGGTAAACAAGGCCGGTATAACCACCGTATAAATTAGAGGCAAAGGGTTTTGAGTACAACAACGCATCCGTCATAAAATAGATCAGGATGGCTCTCATTCCGTAGTAGTTGAAACGCTCCCACATTTCAGTGGCAAACAACACGTACAGCCCTTTCGGGTGCCCTTTCGGAGTAGCAGTTTGATTCATAAATGGTCAGTTAAATTTTGTTGTTTTCTGTGACGATAAGTTGACTATAAGCAGTATCAATATAAAATTTGCGCTGAAAGATAAAGAAAATCAGGCATCTCCATTAAAAAAGTGGCTTTTTTGACCGTACTTTGCAAAAATTTTCCGCTGGTTAAACATCGGTTATTATTATTGTAACTGGGATTCCCCTCATAACATTACGTTTCAATCCATTATGAATATTTTACTGTTAGGAAGTGGTGGCCGGGAGCACGCGCTGGCCTGGAAGATAGCACAAAGCACTGCATGTACACACTTGTATATTGCCCCTGGAAACGCAGGAACGGCAGCATATGGCACTAATGTGAACATGGGTGTAAGTGATTTTGAGAAGATAAAAAGCTTCTGCCTGGATAACCAGATAGATATGCTGGTGCCCGGTTCTGAGGAACCACTGGTAAATGGCGTATATGATTTCTTCAAGGCAGATGCGGCTTTACAGCATATTCCGGTGATCGGTCCTTCCCAGGAAGGCGCGCAAATGGAAGGCAGTAAAGCGTTTGCGAAGTTATTTATGCAAAGGCACAACATCCCCACCGCTGCATACCGGGAATTCAGTGAAGCTAATTTTGAAGAAGGCGTAGCCTATATCCGCCAGCATGCAGTACCTATTGTATTGAAAGCAGACGGATTAGCAGCCGGTAAAGGTGTAGTTATTACATCTTCTCATGATGAAGCTGTACAGGAGTTTGAAGAAATGATCCGGTCCGCCAAGTTTGGAGAGGCCAGTAAAAAAGTAGTGATAGAGCAGTTCCTCACGGGTATAGAATTGTCCGTGTTCGTACTCACAGATGGTAAACACTATAAGATCCTGCCTACTGCAAAGGATTACAAGCGGATAGGAGAAGGAGATACCGGTTTGAACACAGGAGGTATGGGTGCTGTTTCACCTGTTCCGTTTGCACAGGGTGCATTTATGGAGATGGTGGAAGACCGCATCATACGCCCTACAGTAGAAGGTTTAGCTAAAGAGCACATCATTTATCATGGTTTTATATTCTTTGGACTGATCAAAGTGGAAGGAGAACCCTTTGTGATTGAATACAATTGCAGGATGGGTGACCCGGAAACAGAAGTGGTGATCCCGCGCCTGCAGAACGATCTGCTGGAATTATTCACAGCCGTACAAAAGCAGTCCCTCAACGAAATGACGGTGTATGAGGATCCCCGCGCAGCAGCTACCGTGATGCTGGTGAGCAAAGGATACCCTGAAGCATACGAAAAAGGGAAGGTGATCACGGAAATACCAGCCCCTGCAAAGGATCAACTGGTGTTCCATGCAGGTACCAAAGCAGATGGAGATCAGGTACTTACAAACGGTGGCCGTGTGATAGCGGTTACATCTTTGGCAAGCGATTTGCAGCTAGCGCTCACCCACTCGAGGCAAACTGCCGAGCGCATTCAATTCGATGGCAAGTATTATAGGAGAGATATTGGATATGAATTTGTTAGTTAACAACTTCGTACATCTATCAGGTATAGATTATGTATAGTTGAGAAAATCCAATAATTGCATCGTATATTCGTTAGAATTATTCATTTTTGCATTCAAATATTTTTGACCGTATCAAACAATGGGCTTCTTTAACTTTTTAACTCAGGAGATTGCAATAGACCTTGGAACTGCCAATACACTGATCATTCATAATGATTCAGTTGTAGTAGACGAGCCTTCCATTGTAGCTATAGAAAGAGCCAGTGGCAAGATCGTTGCTGTAGGCAAAAAGGCGATGATGATGCATGAGAAAACGCATGAGTACCTGCGTACGATCCGTCCGTTGAAAGACGGTGTGATCGCAGATTTCAATGCGGCGGAAGGCATGATCCGGGAGCTTATCAAAATGATATACCCCAAAAAGCCATTGTTTGCACCAAGCTGGCGCATGGTAATTTGTATCCCTTCCAGCATTACAGAGGTAGAAAAACGTGCGGTGCGCGATTCTGCTGAGCAGGCGGGCGCTAAAGAAGTTTATCTGATCCATGAACCAATGGCTGCTGCCCTTGGTATAGGTATAGACGTAGAAGAACCTGTTGGTAATATGATCATTGATATCGGAGGTGGAACCACTGGTATCTCTGTAATTGCCCTGGCAGGTATCGTGTGTGACCAGAGTATCCGTATTGCCGGTGATGAGTTCACCGCTGATATCATGGAAGCCCTGCGCCGCTATCATAGCCTGCTGATCGGTGAAAGAACCGCTGAGCAGATCAAGATCGGCATCGGTTCTGCCCTGAAAGAACTGGATAACCCACCGGATGATATGCCGGTGAATGGCCGTGACCTTGTAACAGGTATCCCCAAGCAGATCATGGTATCTTACCAGGAGATCGCAGAAGCCTTAGATAAATCCATCTTTAAAATAGAAGAAGCCATCCTGAAAGCGCTGGAAACAACGCCTCCGGAGCTGGCATCAGATATCTACCGCCGTGGTTTATACCTTACCGGTGGTGGTGCATTGTTGCGCGGTTTGGACAAGCGTTTGGCCCAAAAGATCAAACTGCCTGTGCATGTAGCAGATGATCCGCTGCGCGCAGTTGTAAGAGGTACAGGTATTGCCCTGAAACATATTGGCAAGTATCCATTCCTGATGCAATAAAATTAGTACAGTCCCGGCAGGCCTCCCTGCCGGGATTGAAAAATCCGGAATCCTAAGACTCGAACCACAGTGCGAAATCTGATCATTTTCTTAAGGCGGTATTTCAACTTCTTTCTGTTCCTGCTGCTGGAAGTGATTTGCTTTATATTCGTATTCAGGAACAACAACTTCCAGCGTACTGTATACCTCAACTCTGCCAGTAGCATCAGCGGCAAGCTGTACACCAAATACAATGGCGTACAATACTACTTCCATCTTCAATCTACCAACGACAGTCTCGTAAAGGAAAACGTCCGTCTCCACAATGAACTGGCCTCCAGCTTCGATACCCGCGATACCGGTACCTTTATCAAATACGATACTTTAAGGAAATACAGTAATGACACGGCACGTAAACTGCTGAGCACCGAAATGCGTAAATACCTTTACCGGGAAGCCAAGGTGATCAACAACTCTGTGAACCGGGAGATCAATACCATCACTATCCGCCGTGGCAGCAAAGACGGTATCCGTCCGAATATGGGTGTGATAGGGCCGGATGGAGCAGTGGGCGTAGTAAGGAGCGTAAGTGAAAACTATGCCGTAGTGATCTCGCTGTTATATAAATCAACCGGCGCCGCTAACAACTCTAACTTTGGCTTTAGTGCCAAGCTGAGGAACTCCGGTGAAATAGGCACGGTGTACTGGGATGGCGCCAGTGGTGGTTATGGTTATATGAAAGATGTGCCCCGCAGTGCCAGATTGCATAAAGGCGATACCATCATCACCAGCGGATTCTCTGCTGTGTTCCCTGAAAATATAGCCGTAGGCTATATTGATACCTTCCGTTTGTCAGACAAGTCCAGCACTTCCTACAGCATCCGGATGAAATTTGCTACCAACTTTTACAACCTGCAATATGTGTATGTGATCGAAAACCTGCTGCGCGATGAACAAACGCGGCTGGAAGATTCTACACGCAACCTGCTAAAATGAGCGTACTGTTAAGAAATATTATCCGTTTTATACTACTGATACTTTTCCAGGTAGTGGTGCTAGATCGTATCCTGATCGAGCAGCATGTGAATCCTTATCTGTACATGCTCTTCATTTTGTTATTACCTTTTAACCTGCCCCGGCCGGCTTTGCAGCTCCTGGGTTTTTTACTGGGTATTACCCTGGATATGTTCTCGGATACATTTGGCCTGCATGCTGCTGCCTGTGTGTTCATTGCTTATCTGCGCCCGTTCATTCTAAATATCCTGTCGCCCCAGGGAGGGTTTGAAGTAACCCAGCGAACACCCTCTGTAACAAGTATGGGTACCTCGCAATATGCTATCTATGTTTCCGTTCTAGTACTGCTACACAACATCGTATATTTTTGCCTGTCCGTTTTTAGTTTTGCCGATCCCTTGTACCTGTTGCTGAAAATAGTGTTGTCCACTGTGGTGAGCCTGTTTTTGGTACTGATATATGAGCTGTTGTTCTTTAGCAGGAAATAAGCATATAATTATTTAATTTAGTTACCTGCATGTCTGTTTATAATCAGCCCAGAAAAAGAGTTATTCAAATGATCATCCTTGGCATGGTAACACTTATCGTGGTAAGGCTGTTCTTTTTGCAGGTAGTGGAAACTAAATACTCCAAACTTGCGGATGCCAATGCGGTACTCAAGAAAGTGATCTATCCCAGCCGGGGGATCATCTATGACCGCAAAGGGAGAAGCATTTTGCGCAATGAAGCCTTGTACGACCTGATGGTTATACCCGCCAGCGTCAAAAAAATAGATACTGCTTATTTATGTGAGATACTGAAGATAGACATGGAGGAATTCCGCAAACGGATCACCAATGCTATCAGAAGAGAAGGGCGTGTACGCCAATCCGTGTTTGCCAGTTTGCTGCCGCCGGAAACTTACGGTAAGCTCCAGGAAAGCATGTACCTCTTTCAACCCGGATTTGAATTATTACTTCGCCCCGTACGTTCTTATCCTTATGGCGCAGGCGCTAATTTCCTGGGTTATATAGGAGAGATCAATACCGAACAGTTGAAAAAACCGGCTTACAGTGCATACCAGCAGGGAGATTACATGGGCATTACCGGATTGGAAAATACGTATGAGAGCACACTCATGGGGCAACGGGGTATCCAGTATCTCGTAAAAGACAACCTGAACAGGCCACAGGGGCCACTGGAAAACGGAGAGTTTGATACGATTGCCATCGCCGGTAAGAATTTACGCCTGGCGCTGGATGTTGAATTGCAGATCCTGGGTGAGCAGATGATGAAAGGAAAGGTGGGCAGTATTGTTGCCATAGATCCTGCAACAGGAGGTATCCTGGCCATGGTGAGCGGCCCTACTTTTGATCCAAACTTATTATCAGGTTCCTATAAAGCCCTCAACCTCGGAAAGCTGATGGTAGATACTACCTCCCCGATGCTGAACAGGGCCATCCAGGCTTCTTATGCACCAGGTTCCACTTTTAAACCGGTGACCGGTTTGATTGCTTTGGATGAAGGAGTGATCACACCTGCTTTTGGATATCCCTGTGCTGGTGGTTATGCACAATGCGGACGGTTCATTGCCTGCACGCACAAAAATCCGGGTCACGCATCCAGCCTCCGGGTAGCCATGGCCAATTCCTGTAACTCTTATTTCATGCACCTCTACCGTTTGTCTGTAGATAACAATAAATGGGGCGGCACCATGAAAGGACAAGTAAAATGGACGGAGTATCTCAGCAACATGGGCTTTGGTCACAGGCTGGGTATTGATATCCCGAATGAAAAACCAGGTGTAATACCAGATACCGCACGCATGAACAGACGGTATACCGGCCGCTGGAATTCCTGCTCTGAAGTATATGTGGGAATGGGGCAGGGGCTGTTAGATCTTACGCCGCTGCAACTGGCCAATGCCATGTGCATCATTGCCAACCGGGGTTCTTATTACATCCCGCATTTTGTGGAAAGTATAGACACGGATAAATCTGACCTGCTTAAAAAGTATAAAGAGAAACACGACGTAGCCGCTCACATCAGTGCGGAAGCCTTTTCCCAGGTAATTTTGGGAATGGAAGATGTGGTAGTACAGGGTACGGCAAGAGGTGCACAGATAGAAGGAATAGCTGTTTGCGGAAAAACAGGTACAGCAGAAAACTACGCCAGGGTGAACGGGGTGATGACGAAACAACCCAACCACTCCCTGTTTGTAGGCTTTGCACCAAAAGATAATCCGAAGATCGCTATTGCCGTGATCGTAGAAAATGCAGGTTTTGGTGCTACATATGCAGTGCCTATTGCCAGCATCCTGATGGAGAAATACCTGACGGATACGATCTCTGTAAAACGCAGACCTATCCTGCAAAGGATGATGGAAACCGTTACCATGTCTGCTCCCATGCGTGCCAAATCAAAAGTGGATTCTCTGAACAGCGTAAGTTATACGGCTACCGCTGGAGAAGAGCTTCTGAAAAAGATCCTATCAAATTAACCGATAAAAATGAACCGCTCTCAAGCGAAACTTACCGCAGGAATTGACTGGCCCATTTTTGGGTTGTACTTCGCATTGGTAGCAATTGGTTTAATGGCCATTTTTGCTGCTGAGTACAGAGAAGGGGATGATGTGATCCGTAACCTGCTGAGCCAGAATAAAAACTGGGCAAGGCAAGTACTGTGGCTGGGCGTATCCATGGTACTGGCCACCGGCATATGGTTAACGGATAGTAAGTTCTTTACTGCTACGGCTAATTTGTGGTATGCATTCGGGATGTTATTACTCCTGATCGTATTGGCCGTAGGTACCGGTGTGAAGGGTTCTAATTCCTGGCTGGAATTAGGCGGTTTCCGTTTTCAACCGGCAGAGCTCACAAAACTATGTACCAACCTGGCTTTGGCGAAATACCTTTCCTCGATGGAAACGGATTTCTCCAAAATGCGTTCCCGTTTGATTGCTGCGGCCATGGTATTAATTCCCTGTGCTATCATTATCCTGCAGGATGAAACAGGGCTTGCCTTAGTGTATTTCTGTTTCTTCCTCGTCATGTTCCGCGAAGGTTTGCCTGCCGCATTACTGGTAATTGCTTTTTCTGGTATCATCTTAGTATTATCTGCTTTGCTGGTAGATAAATACATCCTCTTATATATTTTCACTGGTATCGCTGCATTGGTGATCTACTTTTCCAGGAGGGAGATCAGGCGAAAGAAGACCAGGCTGGCCTACATCCTTTCTATCTGGGCTTTCTGTTCTGCTTTCGTACTGTTCATTGTACCTTTTGCTTTCACCAAAGTGCTGAAAGATTACCAGGTGCGCCGTATTGAAGTAATGCTGGGGAAAGAAAATGATCCCAAGGCTACTTACAATACCCGCCAGAGTATGATTGCCATTGGTTCCGGCGGCTTCTGGGGCAAAGGATACCTGAAAGGCACACAAACCCGTTTCGATTTTGTACCGGAACAAAGTACAGACTTTATCTTCTGTACCATCGGGGAAGATTTTGGTTTTATAGGAAGCATCATCTTCCTTGGATTATATGTTGCACTGCTGTTCCGGATCATTTTCATTGCGGAACGACAGCGGTCTACTTTCAGCCGCGTGTATGCGTATGGGGTAGCCAGTATTATCTTCTTTCACCTCGCCATTAATATCTCCATGACCATTGGTCTTGCACCCGTGATAGGGATTCCGCTGCCCCTGGTGAGTTATGGCGGTTCCTCCCTCATGACGTTCACCATGCTCATATTTATTATGTTAAGATTGGACGCGGACAGGCAAATGGTATTACGATAAGCCCTACTTTTGTTGTATGGCACGAATCATACCTTTATCAGAAGGAAGTTTTACGGTAGACGGAACCAAGAAATTCCTTCCTTTTGATGATCATAAAGATTCCATGAAAGACAGGACCAGCGGCTCTTTGCTGGTAGAGATCCAACCTTTCCTGGTGATCACGGACCGGGATATCCTTTTACTGGATTCCGGCCTCGGTTTCCGCAATGCCAACGGCGTACTGCAGTTACATCAGAACCTTATTGACGAAGGCATCAACCCTATGGAAGTGACCAAGGTGCTGATGAGCCATCTTCATAAAGATCATGCCGGCGGTATCAGTGTGCAGGACCTGATCACAGGAGAACGCAGTCTGAGTTTCCCGCATGCTACTTATTATGTGAACCGGCAGGAACTGGATTATGCATTTGCCAATGATGGAAAATCTTACCTCAAAGAAGAAGTAGACCTGTTGCCCAAGAGAGACAATGTAGTACTCACAGAAGGCAATGGCACCATAGATGGTTATATTCATTACGAAGTAACAGGCGGGCATTGCCCTTACCACCAGGTGTTCCTGATAGACGACGGAGAAGATAAAGTGTTCTTTGGCGGAGATGTGGCACCGCAGATCTCCCAGATGAAAAGCAGGTTCATTGCCAAGTATGATTACGATGGCAAACGCACCATGGAATTAAGACAGGAATATATGGAGAGAGGTAAAGCAGAGGGTTGGACTTTCCTGTTCTATCACGATACAAAGCAACCCACTACAAAATTCTGATATGAGTAATTTTGCCAACGAATGGCTGCAGGCATGGAATTCACATGATCTGGACCAGATCATGGAACATTATTCGGAAGACATTGTTTTCTATTCTCCTTTTATCAAAAAAGTAAATGATGATATTACCGGGCGCATTACCGGTAAAAAGGCTTTACGCGAATATTTCCAACGCGCGCTGTCTGTTTACACAGATCTTCATTTTGAATTATACCATGTATTGGAAGGGGTAGATTCCCAGGTGCTCTACTATAAAAGTGTAGGGAACAGGCTGGCCGCAGAAATGATGGTGCTGAACAATGATGGGAAAATTGTAGAGGTAAGGGCGCATTATAAAGAGCAGTAACCTTTACGGGCGTTTCCGCAACATCCGGTTATCTTTCCTTTCTTTCAGCTGGCGGATCATCATGGCGCGGAACTCCCTTTCACTCCGGTAAATATTTCCCACTTTACGGGCAGGCAGTATTTTCATGAATTCCTGCTTGTAACGGGTTTTTATTTCCAGCATTTTACGCTCATATCCCAATTCTTTATCCAGGGCTTCTTCCGCTATGGCATCTGTACGCGGCTGGCCTTTCAGTTCTTTCGCCTTACGTTTCCGGTCTGCCAATAGTTCATTTACTTCTTTGGAGTATTTCTTATATACCGGCCAGAACTTCTCTGCTTCTTCAGAAGTGAGGTCCAGTTCCCGGGAAATATATAGCAATTCCAGTGCTTTGATCTTATCCTGCTTGGCATCTTCCTGGGTATTGGCATCCTGGGCCATTACCTGCCTGGCAGGTACCATTACCATGCTTAAAAATCCAAACACCAGCCATATCAGGTTTCTTCTCTTCATTATCATTATTGATTAAGAGGCAATTCTTTTAAAAGGTTATCCTCCAGGTAGCTGTCTATCTCTGAATCAGACAACTCATCCGGTAATACGGAGGGGGCATCATCTTCGAGTGAAACATTTGTAAAGATATTCTCATTATCGAATGCGTCTGTATTTGACTGTAGAAAATCTACAATTTCCTGGTCGCTGATCTGGGCCAGCTGCCTGTCCAGCGAATTATCCTTATAGGATTTGGACAACATCACGGCGCCCACACTGATCACACCGGCAACCGCTGCTGCGGCCAGGCATCTTTTAAACAGTTTCACCCTGCGCCCCATTGTTACGATCCTGCCCGGTTGTGTTTCATTTTTGCGGATGATCACCTCACGGCTCAATCCTTCAAAATAACCATCGGGAGCAGTAAAGGGTGTTTGCCTTGGCATGGAAGCCAAAAAAGGAGACAGTTCAGACAATTCTTCCGTCACTTCCTGCGTTCCTTCTTCAGCGTGGATAGCTGCCATGAGGCGTGCCGGGAATGCTTCAAAGTACCCGGAAGGCACTTCATATGCCGGGGGATCTCCCAAAACATCCAAAGAAGGCGCTACCTCCTTTAATTCATCCACTATGTCTTTCCCTTTGTGCATATTAATAAGACGATATTTATACCCTATGGTTTAATCAGTTGTTTTTTAGAAAATCTTCCACCTTTTTCACGGCATGATGATAAGATGCTTTCAGTGCCCCCTCTGATGTTTCCAATACCCTGCTCATTTCCTCGTATGGCATTTCCTCATAATACCGCAGGTTAAACACCACCCGCTGCTTTTCCGGCAGGCTGAGAATGGCTTTTTGCAGTTTCCACTCTATCTTATTCGCATCGTATTGGGTATCAGCTTGTAATTTGTTGCTCAGGCCAGTTTCTACGTCAGACAGGGAGATGGCTGATTTACGTTTCTGTTGATCCAGGAAAGTAAGGCTTTCGTTGGTGGCAATTTTATATAGCCAGGTATACAGGCGGGCATCTTCCCGGAAGGAGTCCAGGCTTTTCCAAACCTTAATGAACACGTTCTGCAATACATCGTTTGCATCCTCATGATCTATTACCAGCCGCCGGATATGCCAATACAATCGTTCCTGGTACTTCCGCACGATCAGGGTAAACCCCTTTTCTTTTGTATCCGGCTGCCCATATAGCGCTATTAACTCTTTATCTTCTTGCGTTACAGCCATAGACGGTTAAGCAGTGTAATTCCTTAAATATAACCAATATCCCTATAACAGAAAAAACCATCCTTAAGATGGTTTTTTCGCGGGAAAGTTTAATCTCCTTTAAATATTTAGCCTTTTTTACGGGCAATCACCTTTTCAGCAGCCGCTACGATCTGCGGTGTATCAAGGCCATATTTTGTTAATAATTCTGTGGGTTTGCCGCTTTCCCCGAATGTATCGTTGGTACCGATGTATTCAATAGGGATGGGGAAGTTACGGGCTGCCACCTGTGCAACACTGTCTCCCAAACCACCCAGCACGTTGTGTTCTTCTGCAGTTACAGCACAACCGGTTTTTTTGATAGATTTGATGATAGCTTCTTCGTCCAGCGGTTTAATGGTGTGGATGTTGATCAGTTCCACGCTGTATCCTTTTTCTTCCAGGATACGGCCGGCTTCTATACATTTCCATACCAGGTGGCCACAGGCAAAGAGGGTGATATCTGTACCTTCATTCAGGACCTGCGCTTTGCCGATCTGGAATTCCTGGTTCTCAGGAGTGAAATTAGGCCATTTTGGACGGCCAAAACGGAGATATACCGGTCCTTCATAATCAGCAATAGCGATAGTAGCCGCTTTGGTCTGATTGAAATCACATGGTACGATCACGGTCATACCCGGCAGCATTTTCATCATGCCGATATCTTCCAGGATCTGGTGCGTAGCGCCATCTTCTCCTAAAGTTAAACCAGCGTGGGAAGCACAGATCTTCACATTCTTGCCGGAATAGGCAACAGACTGACGGATCTGGTCGTACACACGGCCAGTGGAAAAGTTAGCGAAAGTAGTAGTATATGGGATCTTACCACCGATGGTCATACCGGCAGCTACACCTATCATATTGGCTTCTGCAATACCGCATTGTACAAAGCGGTCCGGGAATTCTTTGATAAAGGCCTGCAATTTCATAGAACCCAGCAGATCCGCTGTCAGCGCAATCACGTTAGGGTTTCTTTTGCCCGCTTCCAGGATCCCTTCACCGAATCCTCCACGGGTTTCCTTTTCGTTCAGTACTTGTATATCTTTTACCATTATGCCTGAGATTTGTGCCGCAAAGCTAGCAAAATAAAGAAATTAATTGTTCAAAACCCTATCACGCAGTGCTATCTCCCACTGCCAGGCTGTGCGCATCATATCATCGATGCCAAATTGGGGCGTCCATCCCAGTTTTTCCTTTGCTTTTGTATTGTTAGCATAGATGGCAATTACATCGCCGGGCCTTTCTGCGCCCAGTTCATAATTCAGCTTTACGCCGGAGATCTTTTCGAATGCTTTGATGGCTTCCAGAACGGTTACGCCGTCACCAGTACCCAGGTTGAATATCTCGAGTTTATCAGCGTTACGTTTTTCAATTAAGTATTGCAGCGCTTTTGTATGTGCGTTGGCAATATCACTTACATGCACGTAATCGCGGATGCAGGAACCATCGCGGGTATCGTAGTGAGTGCCGAAAACGGTTACTTTAGGCAGTTTGCCGATGGCAGTTTGTGTGATAACAGGTACCAGGTTATCCGGTTTGCCCAGCGGCAATTCTCCGATCAGGGCAGAAGCGTGTGCGCCTACCGGATTGAAATAACGGAGCAGGATGTTCTGTGTATCGTTCACCCGGCTGAAGTCCTCGATCATCTGCTCGCCCATTTGTTTGGTGCGGGCGTAAGGGGACTGGGCTTCACCCAGCGGCGTTTCTTCCACTACCGGTAAGGCAGTTGTGTTGCCATATACAGAGCAGGAAGAAGAAAATACGAAGTGAGGGATCTTATATTCCTTGATGCACTTCAGCACATTTACAAGGGAAGTAAGGTTATTCTGAAAATAGAATAAAGGATCATTAACGGATTCGCCTACGCTTTTCAGGGCCGCGAAATGAATAACACCCACAATATCCCTGTTCTCGTGGAATACAGCATTGGTATCTTCCAGGTTGCAAAGGTCCACTTTATAGTTACGTACCTTTTTGCCGGTGATCTTTTCCACGCCGTCCAGCAACTGCGGTGTGCTGCGGATATTGCTGTCTACGGAAACAACGTCAAATCCATTATTGATCAGATCTACGATGGTATGGGATCCTATGTATCCACAACCTCCTGTGACGAGGACTTTTTGCATTGCTTATTGGTTAGATGTTAAATGATGATTTATTTTATCAGGTTCATTAGATATTCTCCGTAACCGCTCTTCACCAAAGGTTTTGCGAGCTTTTCCAGTTGTTCTTTCTGAATGAATCCCTTGCGGTAAGCGATCTCTTCGATGCAGGCCACTTTAATACCCTGCCTTTGTTCTATCACCTGCACAAACTGGGAAGCCTGCATCAGGGAATCAAATGTACCGGTATCCAGCCAGGCGGTGCCGCGTGGCAGGATGGATACTTTCAATTTACCTCTGCGCAAATATTCCCGGTTCACGTCTGTGATCTCATATTCTCCACGTGGGCTCGGTTGCAGGTTTTCTGCAATCTCCACCACGGCATTATCGTAAAAGTATAAACCAGGCACAGCGTAGCTGGACTTTGGTTTTTCCGGTTTTTCCTCAATGGATACCGCCTGCATATTGGCATCAAATTCCACTACGCCATAACGTTCAGGGTCTGATACCTGGTATGCATATACGATACCACCATCCGGATTGGCGTTATTGGCCAGCTGGGTGCCCAGCCCTGCTCCGTAAAAGATGTTATCCCCTAATACCAGGGCTACATTGTCCTTGCCGATAAACTCCTTACCTATCACAAAAGCCTGGGCCAGTCCGTTGGGGATAGCTTGTTCCGCGTAGGTCAATTGCAGGCCAAACTGGCTGCCATCGCCAAACAGGCGTTGAAAAGAAGGAAGGTCGTGAGGGGTGCTAATGATCAGGATCTCCCGGATGCCTGCCAGCATCAGCGTGGAAAGGGGATAGTAGATCATCGGTTTATCGTAAACCGGCATGATCTGTTTGCTGATAGCATATGTGATGGGGTGCAATCTGGTACCTGAACCTCCTGCGAGGATAATTCCTTTCATGAGTAAACATTCTTTTGGAGGCACAAAAATAGGCGGTCTTCTTTACTTGCCATAATTTGATTTGTAAAAAAAGAAAAGCCATCCTGTGGGGAATGGCTTTTCTGGTATCTTAAAACATACATTATTTACATAAAAAGGCTCACGATAAAATACACCACAGAAGCCAGCAGGGCACTGATGGGAATGGTCAGGATCCAAGCCCAGAGCAGGTTTACCGTAACGCCCCAACGAACTGCGGAGAGCCTTTTGGTAGCGCCTACCCCAATGATGGAACCCGTGATGGTATGGGTGGTACTTACCGGAATAGCCAGGCTTTCAGAAAGGAACAACGTAATGGCACCGGCAGTTTCTGCACTCACACCTTCCAGGGGAGTTACCTTGGTGATGCGGGTTCCCATTGTTTTAACGATCTTCCAGCCACCACTCAGTGTTCCAAGCGCTATACAGGTAAAACAGGCAAAAGGTACCCAGGTTGGAACGTCCTTGAGGGTGTGAACCCCTTCAATACCGCCATGGGCCACCATCGCAGCTGCAATAATACCCATTACTTTCTGGGCATCGTTGCCACCGTGGCCAAGGCTGAATGCAGCGGAGGATACCAGCTGTAAACGTTTGAACCAGTTATCCGCCCGGTAGGGGTTGGCCCTTTTACAGATATTTACAATGATCACCGTAATGATAAAGGCCACTACCATACCAATGAAGGGAGCCAGCACAATGAAATATACGGTAGGTAATACTTTAGCGAAGTTGATCACATCAAAGGAACCACCTGCATTTGTAACGGCAGCACCAATGAAACCACCGATCAGGGTGTGGGAAGAACTGGAAGGGATACCATACCACCAGGTGAGCAGGTTCCAGGCAATAGCAGCCACCAGTCCGGAAAAGATCACTTTGAGGGTGATGTATTGTTCAAAGATGGATTTGGCAATGGTATTACCTACTTTAAACTCCCCGTACACATATTTGGAAATAAAGAATGCCGCGAAGTTGAAGAGGGCCGCCCAAAGTACTGCCTGAAAAGGAGTGAGCACTTTTGTAGACACGATGGTGGCAATAGAATTGGCCGCATCGTGAAAACCATTGATATAATCGAATATGAATGCCAGTATAATGATAACAACCAGAAAGACCATGGGAATAGAAAATTTACTGCAACTACGCGTATTTGATGATGATGGTTTCTATCACATTGGCGGAATCTTCGCACTTGTCAGTAGCGATTTCCAAAGCCTGATAGATTTCGCGCATCTTGATCAGTTCTACAGCATTGCTTTCCTGCTCAAACAGGTCTGCAATCGCTCTGTCGTAGATATCATCTGCATGGTTTTCCAGGCTGTTGATCTTTACGCAGGCATCTGTGATAATACGCATGTTGCTCATATTGCGCAGTTCAGGAATAGCACGTGCCAGTTCCTGTACGCCCTGGTTAATGAGATCAGCCAGTTTTCTTACACTGTCGTTGATCTCACCCACTTTGTATATATCGATCCTTTTAGCAGACCCATGGATATAATCCGCCACATCGTCCAGCGTGGAAGCGAGGTAGTGAATATCCTCCCGGTCAAACGGAGTAATGAAGTTCTGACCTAATTCAACAAAAATACGGTGTGTATAGTCGTCATTCTTATGCTCAAGGCGTTCTATGAGATGCACTTTGTCTTTGCGCACCTGCATATCCTTTGTTTCCACCAGTTCTACCAGCACTTTGCCCATTTCAACAAGGTTGGCTGCCACATCCTCAAAAAGTGAATAGAACACCCTGTCTTTAGGCATGAACAACTTAACGATAGAATTAAAGCCTCCCATATGTTTGTGTGTTAGTTGAAAAATTTGCCGCAAAAATAGACTTCAACAGGTACAGGAGCCAAGAAAAAATGAGAATTAATAATTTGGTAACACTGGGTTAATATAAAAGTAATATAGCAAATATTCCTTTGCATAAGGAAAATCATCCTACAACGCTCCCCTGTACTGTGAAATCAGCTTTGTCATATATTTTAACAATTATATATCAAAATAGTTTGAAAACAGTGCAAGTGGTTCACTTATAACAGAGAAATGTCCGATAAACGCCCATTAGATATAGTCGTAATCTCAGATGTACACCTTGGGATCTACGGCTGCCACGCAAAGGAACTGGTAAATTACCTGGATTCAATAGACCCCAGGATCCTCATCCTCAACGGTGATATCATCGATATCTGGCAGTTCAGCAAACGATTCTTCCCGAAATCCCATACCAAAGTGATCCGCCGCATCCTGAAAATGATCGGCAAGGGCACGGAAGTGTATTATCTCACGGGGAACCATGACGAAGCTTTGCGGAAATATGCCGGTTTCAACCTCAGCAATTTTGTGATCGATAATAAACTGATCCTGGATGTGGATGGCAAACGCCACTGGTTTTTCCATGGGGACGTATATGACGTGACCATGAAAAACTCCAAATGGCTCGCCAAACTGGGAGGGAAGGGGTATGATATCCTCATCATCCTGAACCGCCTCGTGAACCACCTGCTGGAAAAGATGGGAAGGGAAAAGATGTCCTTTTCCAAAAAAGTAAAAGAAAGTGTGAAGCAGGCCGTGAAGTTCATCTCAGATTTTGAACAAACAGTAGTGGATATTGCAGCAGATAAAGATTTTGATGTGGTTTGCTGCGGGCACATTCACCAGCCTATTATTAAAGAGATGGCGGCGAATGGCAGAACAGTTACTTACCTGAACTCAGGAGACTGGGTAGAAAGCCTCACCTCGCTGGAATACAGCCAGGGGGCATGGCAACTGTATCAGCATGCGGATAAAAAGGTAGTAACTACAGAAGAAGAGGAAGAAGGTGTGTTGGATTGGGGAGCGGCTGCCCGTGTGATCACTTTCCCTGCAAGTTAAAATAGCGTTTCAGCATATAATATATAAATACCTATGCTACTCTATCGCAGTCCTATGCCTTAGTATTCAATAAGTTGTTAATATTTAATTCATAATAACGTAACCTCCAGGTAATGTTTAATTAACCGTTAAACAGTAAGTTTGGGGAACCAGTAAGAATATATGATGAAGACGCTCAAGTTACATCCATTAATGACCATTTCCTTGTTACAGATGCAGATTCAGCGATTGCTCCATTGTAATGTGGCGGTATATATCCGTCACTCTCTGGCCAATACGTTTGATACTTTAAAAGAAGCTGGCCTGGAAAATGAAGCCATGATAGAACACCCGATCGATGAAACACTCAGTTTGCGGGAGTTCGAAGAAGAGTTGGAAGAGAAGTTCAACTTTTCCATGGAACTGTGCAACAAAGATTCCAAACCTTTTACTAATAAAAGCATCCGTTTATTCCAGATCACACCATGCAGTGAAGGAGAAACAGGAAGGCAACTGGATATTTCTTTAGAGTTACTGGCTAAACAGGCAAGATCATCTAATCAGCAAAACCGCGCTGTTTGAACTTTCAACCGGATCTAAAAAAAATAATTTGCAGCCCCTTACGAACTTTGTCCAGAATAAAGCGCGCACCTAACTACACTTAACAATTCCTTAATGCTTTGGTAACAATTCGATAATGGAAATTTAAAGGAGGCTTGTACCATTGCATCTACCTTTGCAGCATAAAATCCATACTTGTGGTGAAAAAATATCTACTATTACTCTTCATTTTAATCAGCGTTGTTCAAATTTCTCTTGCACAGAATGGAAAGGTGGAAGGCAAAGTGCTGAGTTCAAGAAACGAGCCATTGATAGGTGTTTCCGTGAGAGTGGTAGGTCTCTCTTCCGGTGCTACCACAGATGTGGAAGGCCGTTTTGTTATTACACTTCCTGCAGGCAAAAAGTACAGTCTTACGCTTTCTTACCTGGGATACACCACTAAAACAGTTGCAGACGTTAACATTGTAAAAGATGCTGTTGAGCACCTGGATGTTGTTTTGGAAGATAACAATAACCAGTTGAAAGGCGTAACCATTCAGGGTACTTCTTCTAATGCACAAAGGGAAACTACTAATTCCCTGGTTACCTTACAACGTAATAGTACGGCAGTAGCCAGCGTTTTAGCAGCAGATTTTATTCGCCGTACACCGGATAAGAACACAGGTGAAGTATTGAAACGTGTGAGCGGTGCAAGTATCAAAGACAATAAATTTGTAATTGTACGTGGCTTGAGTGACCGGTACAATGCGGCTTTCCTGAACAATGCACAAATGCCAAGTTCTGAGCCGGATAAAAAAGTATTTACTTTTGATGTGATCCCTTCAGTACTGATCGATAATATCGTTATCAATAAAACAGCCACCCCGGACCTTACAGGTGAATTTGCCGGTGGTATTGTACAGATCCAAACAAAAGACCTTCCTTCTAAAAAGATCTTCAACATAAGTGTGAGCCTGGGGTATAATACACAGTCCACTTTCAAGGATTTTACCAGTAACCAACGCAACAACCTTGACTGGTTGGGATTTGATAACGGCACCAGGCGTTTGCCTGCAGGTTTCCCTGAAAACCGCCAGCAGTATGCCGGTAAACCGGATGTTACTAAAGCAGAATACACGCACTTGTTTAAAAGTGATGTGTATAAAGAAGTTAAAAAAACAGCAGCGCCTATTCAATCTTATGCACTTACCTATGCAAATACAATAGACCTGAAAGGCGGCGCTAAGTTTGGAACAGTGGTAGGTTTAATCTATCGCCAGTCTCAAAATATTTTCCC
This sequence comes from Chitinophaga sp. SYP-B3965, assembly GCF_009647655.1. GTDB lineage: Bacteria > Bacteroidota > Bacteroidia > Chitinophagales > Chitinophagaceae > Chitinophaga. Next base: position 145,637 of record NZ_WJFD01000004.1, read on the forward strand.
CGACACAGAAAGGAGCCGGTATTATGCAGATCGCTCTAATACTGATAATGAATATATTTTCAAATACAGAGAAGACCAGAATGTATATAATGTAAACTGGGGCGCGCTCGCCAACTTCACTTATCTGAAAGGACGGCATAAGATCTCTTTCAAGAACCTGTTCAACAGGAACTTTGAAGATAAATATGTTACCCGTACAGGTACCAATGAAAATAATAATGCCAATGTAATGTTTAACTCATCCTTCCTGAATCAGCGGAGCTTATACAGCACGCAATTGGAAGGTGTGCACCAGTTAACTACTTCAGGCGTTCGTTTTACTTGGAACCTGAATGGTAGCATGAACTACAAAACGCAACCGGATTACAGGGTGGTGGAGTATCGTACTCCTCTTGAGAATCCTACCGCAACGCCTGTTCTAAATGATGACGAAACACGCCGTTTCTTTAGTGAATTGCAGGATTACAGCGCTGGTTTCAATGCTTCCCTGCTGATACCATTTAAATTATTTGACGAAAAGCAGTCACTGAAAATAGGTGGTTCCAGCTTATTGCGCCTGCGGAATTTTGAAGCAAGGAACTTCCAATATACTGGTAGCCAGGAAGCGCTGTTAAAACCAATTAATCAGATCTTTCAACCGGAGAATATAGGTGCGGATAAAATATTCCTGAACGAGGTTACGCAGAATACAGATAAGTATTTTGGTATCTCCGTAGTGGATGGTATGTACTTGATGTTCGACAATAAGATCACGGATAACCTGAGGGCTATCTGGGGCGTAAGAGCAGAATACTTTCAACAGTTCCTGCGTACAAGAGACCTCTCTGCAGAGAATGTGATCGTCAATACAGAGAAATGGGATTTCCTTCCATCCCTGAACCTTACTTATTCTCTCAATACAAAGAATCAACTGAGGTTGGCTGGTTCCATGACAGTAGCAAGACCTGAGTTCAGGGAAATAGCGCCATTCGCTTTCTTTGATTACGATGCCATTTATGGTGTGTCAGGTAATCCTGCACTGGAAAGAACACAGATTTATAATGCGGACCTGCGTTATGAATACTATCCTAAACCAGGAGAAGCTTTTTCATTCGGTTTATTCTATAAAGATTTCCGCAACCCTATCGAATTCATCATGAACCCTGCGAGCAATGCGGACAGGCAGAACTATGAATATGCGAATGCTGTAAAGGCAGTTACGTATGGTGCAGAAGTGGAAATAAGGAAAGAGCTGTTCAAGAATGTTTCTGTATTCAGCAACCTTACTTACTCTTTTTCAAAAGTGACTTTTAATAACGTGAGCGCTGGTGGAAAAGAAGAATCTACATCCCGTCCGTTACAAGGTCAGTCTCCCTACTTATTCAACGTAGGTTTCCAATATACCAATGTTAAAACAGGCCTTTCATCATCCATCCTGTATAACAAGATAGGCCCACGTTTGGCGTTGGTGGGCAGCCCTCCCCCAGGTGCAGGTTTCTATGATGTCTACGACAAGTCCAGGGACCTGGTAGATTTCCAGATTGCCAAGAGGATCATCAAGAGCAGAGGAGAGATAAAACTCACCGTATCTGATATCCTGAATCAAAGCATAACACAATACGATAATATAGGCGAAAAGGAAGGATACAATAGGGCACATGGAGACAGGTTCACGAATTCATACAAACCAGGCACAACTTTTACAATAGGATTTACCTATGATTTTATTAAGTAAACTACCAGCAAAACATACAACAATGAAACAACTTTTTGTTCTTTTATTTTCTGCGGCAATCTTTTCATCCTGTGTAAAGGTGAACTTTGAAGAAAATTACGGCAATAATAATGGTGGTGGTAAAGATTCTACCAGCACTGTGATCACTGGTAAGATCAGTACCAGCACAACGTATAAAAAAGGAAAATACACACTTAGAGGATATGTATATGTAACCAACAACTCAACCCTTACTTTTGACCCAGGTTGTGTGATCGTAGGTGATGTACAGGAAAAAGCAGCCCTGATCGTGGAAAGAGGATCTAAGCTGGTAGCAGAAGGTTCTGCCACTGAACCGATCGTATTTACTTCCGGTGCAGCATCCGGTTCCCGCAAGCCAGGTGACTGGGGTGGTATTATCCTGTTGGGTAAAGCACCTACCAACCGTCCTTTGCTTCCTGAGCCAATTATCGAAGGTGGTGTAAACCGTACATATGGCGGTACAGAACCTAACGATAATTCCGGTATCCTCCGTTATGTACGTATCGAGTTTGCAGGTATTGCTGCTGAACCCGGTTCTGAGATCAACGGTCTTACTTGTGGCGGCGTAGGTGATGGAACGATCATCGACTATGTACAGGTTTCTTATGGTAACGATGACGCCTATGAATTCTTTGGCGGAACGGTGAACGCTAAACACCTGATCGCTTTCGCAACAATGGATGATGATTATGACTTCGACTTTGGTTTTGGTGGTAAACTGCAATATGGTATTGCACTGAGAGATAAACCTTGCGATACGGATCAGGCAAATGGTGTTGAGTGTGATAATGATGGTAGCGGTACACTGGCTACTCCTTATACTAAACCACAAATGTCTAACTTCACATTGATCGGACCTTACGATACAACAGGTTCTGCTGCACTGCATGGTTTTGGTAACCGTTGGAGAAGAGCTACCCGTTTTGTTTTCCGTAACTCAATTTCTATCGGTCATAAACTGGGTGGTTTTGTAATGGAAAATGATCCTACGCTGGCTGGTTATGTAGCTGGTGAGTCTGAATACAAAAACAACCTGCTGCACGCTTATACCAAAGTATCCAGCAGCCCTAACCAAACGACCCTGACGGATGCTGCACTGCGTACCAAGATGCTGGCTGAAGGAACTGTTGTATTGGCAACAAGAGAAGACGCTCAGCTGGAAAATGCATTCAGCCTGAACACACCTAACTTCAAACCTAAAACAGGATCTCCTGCTTTAACCGGTGTTGATTACACTGGCATGCACGCCTTCTTTATCAGAGAAACATTCAGAGGTGCAATTGGTGCAACAGACTGGACTGCAGGCTGGAGCAATTTCAATCCGAAAACACAAGCGTATTAATTTTTTGCCATAATATTGTGGTTGACTAAAGGTGCTTTACTTTTAGTCAACCACTTTTTTTTACATAAATGCTGAACGAATGAGGAAGTACGGGATGATCCTTTTGCTGGCCATTTTTTGGAGTTGTGGTCAGCCATCCGATAATAAAACGAGTGAAAGCAAGGATACCCTTGCTGTGGAGAGATTTGATAAGGAGGTATTGAAAATGTTTCCTGAAACTGCGGATGTGGACAGTCTTGCTATATTGTATTTCACTGATAAAGTAAAGTTCCGTTATTATACCTACTATGCTACCGGAGATAAAGGAATCATAAATGCACTGTACAAAAACCTGGAAACAGTCACGGTGAGCCCGGATACCTGTACGAAGGACGGCACCATCTATTGTTATGTCAAAGGCAATGTGTATAATTCTATTTATTTCAATATTACAGATCCCTGTGCATACATCAGCATGATCGGAAATGGCCGCCTGCACAGGTATAAGATCTCCGAAGATCTGAAGGCGCAATTGCTGGATCTGAAAAGTAAAGCCGTGGAGCCTGTTGCCGCCGATGCAAAGAATAAATAACGCCTTTTATCTATCTGCAATAATTGTTTTTACCGCCAGGCATTAGCCGGGCGGTTTTTTTATGCCGGTTTGAAAGATTAACACACCCGTAATATTCTGGTAATATGGTGATGGTATATTCAGTGATGCGGATGCCCTATTTCACCATGTTTTAAACCTAGTTTATTTATGAAAACTCCACAGTTGAGAATTATTGCCATTCTCTTCACAGCCGCCATGTTCTTTGTGGCCTGTAAGAAAGAGACCAAATCCCATGAAGCCAAACCCGATACCGTATCCCGGCTGGAAGACAAATACCTCAAAGCCCTGCGCATTCTTAAGTATGATACTACAGGCGCCCATATTTTGGGAGATGGGGTTGTAGTAGAAGGAGACATACTGCTTGAATTGTCTTTTCTCGACCAGGTATTAAAAGATACCCTATTACCAAAAGACGCACGTCATGCGTTTTCGAGTGTGCTCCTGTTCGACAACAATACCAATATTACGATCAGTTTGCAGGATGACCTTATCCAGGATGCCGCAACCGTAACAGCATTGCGGGAAGCGATCTTTGAGTTGAACCAGATCAGTAACTGCCGTCTTAATTTCATGTACGCAGGAAATGACGCGGGTGCTGATATTGAGGTTCATCGTTGGTTTGATCCTGGATACTTTGCTTTAGCGCGGTATCCCCGTAATGGTCAGCCCGGCCCCAGGATCGATGTAAATATTGATCTGGTGAACACCAATGGCACATTGAGAACACCAAGCCAGCGAAAGCTGACGTTTGTGCATGAACTTGGCCACTGCGTGGGGTTAAGGCATGCAGATTGGGACAATATAGGAGAAGCTGCTAATGGCTCAGACTATGATGGATTTCCAGCCCACGCTGTTTATGTTCCCGGTACGCCTGCAGGAGTAGACCCTAACTCCGTCATGAATTCTAATATTGGTACTTTAGGCAGGTCATGGACCGGCTTTTCAGAATGGGACCTGTACACTCTCCATTATTTATTCCCCCTGCTTTCAACAAGTGTTTTTGAAAATTATATTTTAGGCCCATCTACCATTGGAGGCGGGCAGAATTTCCATTTTTCAGGCGCCCTTTATCCATGTGGCGCTTATTCCTGGAGACTATTGGATATGAACGACCAGTTGATCCAGAATTTCTCTGATGTGGATTGTGGCGGATTGGAATGGAGTTATAGTTTAGCGCCCGGCCAATATAAGCTGCAATGTTATCTCTGGGGAGAAGTCCCATCTACCTGGGTTACCAAAATTGTAACCAGACCTTAATCTTGTTTCAGGTATCCGCATACAGGGAAGATGGCTCTATGCTATCTTCCCTTTTTACTTACTTTTGCCCAAATATTTAGGGCAAAGCATGAAATTATTCGGCAAAATCTCTTTTTTCTTCCTGTTTTTGGTATTAACGACCACATCCGCGCGTGCGCAATTCCTTATGGATATGATAGATACCACTACAGACCTGGGAAAAGGGATGATCTCCATCTATAAGAAATTTGACCATCTGCGGATCAGCGGTTACATGCAGCCCCAGTTCCAGTATGCTTCGGGGAAAGGGATAGAAACCTTTTCCGGCGGCAATTTTAACCCGCAGGCCGATAACCGTTTTATGCTGCGCCGGGGCCGTGTACGCTTTGATTATGCGCATTTTAACAAACGGGACCTGCCCACTGTGCAGTTTGTATTTCAATTTGACGGAACAGAGAGAGGGGTGAATATCCGCGACTTCTGGGGCCGGGTGTTTGACGGAAAATGGGATGTGGCAGCTTTTACCATGGGGATGTTTGCACGCCCTTTTGGATATGAAGTGAACCTTTCCTCCGGGGACAGGGAAGCACCTGAACGCGGACGCATGAGCCAGATCCTCATGAAAAGCGAACGGGATATGGGGGCTATGCTCACTTTTGAACCCCGGAAGAAATCACATCCACTGCATCTGCTCAAAATAGATATCGGCGCATTTAACGGGCAAGGACTTTCCGGACCTTCGGACTTTGACAGTCATAAGGACCTGATTGCGAGGGTGGCCCTGAAACCCATGAACATTGATCACAGCGGATGGTTATTATCTGCCGGAGCCTCTGTATTATATGGCGGGATGGAACAGTTCACGAAAGTGATCTATACCATGGAAGATGCGAAGAATGATTTTAATGTGGATTCATCCGCGGCCAATGTGGGTAAAATTGCGCCACGCCATTATTACGGGGCAGATGCACAATTGCTCATTCCTAACGCACATGGGTCTACGCAATTCAGAGCGGAATATATCAGGGGATCACAAACCGCTACCAACAAAACAACAGAAACGCCCGGTATTATTCCTATGGAGAGAGACGTTCTGGCGCCACTGTATATAAGAGATTTTGATGGCGCTTATTTTTGTTTCCTGCAACATCTTGGCAGTGCCAAACACCAGCTGGTATTGAAATACGACTGGTACGATCCCAACACCCATATCAAAGGCAAACAGCTGGGCCAGCCGGGTACACACATCAGCCCCGCAGATATCCGTTATGATACTTTCGGCGCCGGGTATGTGTTGTACTTTAATGAGAATATGAAAGCCACTTTCTGGTTCGACAGGGTGTGGAATGAAAGCACTTCACTGGAAGGATTTACTTCCGATGTAGATGATAATGTATTTACTGCACGGCTGCAATACCGGTTTTAGGGTTGCCGCACAAAAGTCCTGCCCATAGTACCGCCCGAAGTCATAACAATGTGTGTGTTGGAAGCAACTGCAACGGTAAAGATCGTGGGGATGCCTGTTCCCGTTAATGTTACATCTAATACTCTAAAATCGCTGCTTTGTGCATTAAGCCGGTAAGTGCCCTGTTCTGTGATCACCAGGTTTATGTTGCGCTTTTCATAAGTACTGTCTCTCCGGAAGGTGAAATATTCAGACGTTTTGCTGGAATGCGGGGGCAGTAACTCTTTCCAGGTACCCTGCAAGGTTTCCGGTGATGCCGGTTCTATTTTTGATTTCTTACAGGCGGAAGCTACTGCTATTACGATCAGGAGGAATAGTATGATACGTTTCATAAAGGTGGTTTTTAAGGTACACGCACAAAAGGCCTGCCTGCAGTGCTGCCATTATAATAAAGAACAAAACGGTTCCGGGAAGTAAGTTCAATACGGGCATTGGTTGATACAGAAGTTCCATTTGCAGGAATCATTGTAATGTTCACGATACTTGCTGCAGTAGTACCGATGGGCACAAGCTGATAAGCGCCCTGCTCTGTGGTTATGCCATAGGACCTCATATAGGTACGATCTGTTTTGAAGGAATAAGTATTGGGGAGCATGCTGGAGGAGAGTGCCAGATTTTCGTCCTCCCAGTTACCGATCAGGTTCTCCACTGATACCGTGGGCGTGGGCTGTGGTTTTTTGGGCTTTCTGCAGGCTGCGGATACAGCTGCAATGAGTACGAGAAATAATAAAATACGTTTCATAAAAGTAGTTTAAGGGGATTATTAATTTACTACTGTACGCGGACGTAGGTTATGCCCATGGTGCCTCCAGACGATATGATCATCTGATTATGAGTCTTAAGTTCGATCGTAAACGGGGGAGTTGTTCCACCCGCCCTTGAGAATGTTACGTCTAATATCCTTACACCGCTCCCTGCTGCATGAGCACTGAAAGTACCATGCACTGTTCCCACAAAATCTCCTGCCACCATCGTATAGGTACTATCCTGCCGGAAAATGTAACCATTAGAACGTGCACTTGAAACAGGAGAGAGTTGTTCTTGCCAGGTGCCTATCAGGCTATTGATCGTTACGATCTCTTCTTTTTTAGATTTCTTGCAGGATGCGAGGATAATAACCGCAAGGGTAAGGTATAAAATTTTTTTCATGGTAGCTGGGAATTGTCTTGTGGAGCGGATCGGCCCCCCAAAATGTTACAGCCTCGGGAAAATTAACTTTCCCGGCCCAGTTCCAGCGTAAACCCAAAGGTAGAACCTACTTCTATCTTGCTGCGTACATTGATGGTCTGGTCATGTGCTTCCACAATGTGTTTTACGATGGCCAGTCCTAAACCGGTGCCGCCAATATCCCTGCTGCGGGCGCGGTCTGTTCTGTAAAAGCGTTCAAATACACGGGGGAGGTGTTCTTCTGCCATGCCGATGCCGGAGTCTGAGATCTCTATCAGCACGCGTCTGCCATCCATATTGTAAATGCTGGCAATGGTATGGCCTTCCTGTTTGCCGTATTTTACGGAATTCTCTATGAGGTTGATCAATACCTGGCGGATCTTTTCTTTATCTGCGGAAACGTGAATGGGGGCTTCACATCCTTTTTTAATACTGAATTTGATCTCTTTCTGGTTGGCTTTCAGGGAGAGAGTATCAAACACATCTTTCACAAGGTCCTGGATCACAAACACTTCCTTGTTGATGGTCATTTCCCCGCTTTCCAGTTTGGAGATCTCATCCAGGTCGTCTATCAGTCTGCAAAGGCGGTCGATGTTCTTGGTGGCGTTCTTCAGGAACATCTTGTTCACGGCGGGATCATCAATGGCCCCGTCCAGTAAAGTATGGATGTATCCCTGTACGGCAAAGATGGGTGTTTTCAGTTCATGGGAAAGGTTGAGCAGGAACTCCTTGCGGAAGGCTTCGTTCTTACGCAGGTTTTCCAGTTCTTCTTTCTTTTGAGACGCCCATTTTTCTACGTCCTCACTTACCTCGTCTATCGTTTTCAAGGGCAGGATGTTCTTGTTGAAGAAGTCTTCCCGTTTGGAAGCTTTGGTTTGGTAAATGAACTTGTAGATCAGTTTGATCTTGCGGTAGATAAAGTTCTGTAACGTATAGAGATACAGGTAGTAAGCTACCAGGAAGGTAAGGCCGAAAGCGATCAGGGTTTCCCGATAACCTACTTCCAGGATCAGGCAACCCAATCCCATTATAAGTGACAGCACAAGCGCCGTGAAAGCGGCCAGCTTCTGCGGTGAAAGATTTTTAGCTTTGAACATGCTCCAGAGTGAGTAAAGATTGTAATACCGGGAAATTAACTCAAATTTTTTATTCGCCATAATCAAACACTATCGCCCGGCCCCCGGGAGAGCTTTTCACTGAACAGTAAAATAGAAAATTGGGGGTTATTACATCTCGAATTTGTAGCCTACACCTTTAACAGTTGTGATCAGGTCAACGCCCAATTTCTGGCGGATCTTACGGATGTGTACATCAATGGTACGGTCTCCTACGATCACTTCAGTGCCCCATACCTGGTTCAGGATCTCGTTGCGGAGAAATACCCGGCCTGGTTTGGATGCCAGCAATGTTAACAGTTCGAATTCTTTTTTGGCGAGAACGATCTCTACACCTTTATAGGTAACAGTGAATTTTTCGCGGTCAATGATCAGGTCGCCCAGATGCATTTGCTGTTCTTCCACTTTGTTGAGGCGGCGGAACAATGCGTTGATCCTGCTTACCAGCAACTTGGGTTTAATGGGTTTGGCGATATAATCATCTGCACCCATTTCCAAACCTTCAATCTCACTTTTCTCGTCATTCAGGGCGGTTAAGAACAATACCATTGTTTCTTTAAACTCAGGCAACTTACGGATCTCTTTACAGGTGTCTATTCCGTTCTTGTTGGGCATCATGATGTCCAGCATGATCAGGTCCGGTCTGAAGATCTTGGCTTTTTGAATGGCTTCGAGGCCATCCTTGGCTGTCACTGTTTCGTAACCGGCACTTTTGAGATTGTAACTGATGATTTCGAGGATATCCATTTCATCATCCACTACAAGAATTTTACCTACTGCTACTGCTGGTTCCATCAACATAATGAGTTTTTTAAGATGGCACAAAATTAACTTGCTAATTCCCGATTAATAGAATGATAACATTATAAAATTGTTAAGTTAAGCCATCCTGGCATTTTTCATGCCTGTATGTAAGGTACGGAATTCAAAACGGATTTGTGCATTTGTGTACCTAGTTCGTTGGTATGATGGAATTTTTAAATGACAGTAAAATCTAATAAATATGAGGGGATTGCTATTTCCACATAATTGGTAGTAAATTTGCAGTATAGCGAGGAGTAATACACTTATATGAGAAAATTATTACTGATTATATGTTTGGGAATTGTATACAGCAATTGGGTATCGGCGCAACCACAGCAGATCAAGATCCCCATCCAGCGGCAGATCTTCCACGATAACATTGATAAAGAACAGGTTACTGCAGATAAATTCGACAGTAAAACGGATAACTATATCAAAGTGGGAGATGATGAGGCTATAAACCTGCAGGTGACCAACGCCCTCATCAAACAGGTAGATGATATTCAGATAGAAATAGAAAAAGATACCGCTTTAGACCAAAGGCTCAAGGTGAAATACCTTTCCGGCCTCCAACAGGTGCTCAAAGATTATAACAGCAAACGTGCTTTCCGGAGGATAGATGCCGCAGAGGCACCATCTATCGTACAAGCCTATCGCAGCATGATGCTGGCGGACATTAAAGGCCAAAGCATTTACCCCATTGCCCGCAAACTGAGCTTTGAATCAGGTGATAAACTGGTAGAGGTGTTCAACGATAACCCCGGCTACAAAGAATCCCGCCAGGAGATGTTTTCCAAATACGCCTTTAAGAACCTGGAGGATATTATGCCCAAACTGGGGCCTTACCTGGATTACCCGGTTACAGACTCCGTGATTGCCACGGTAGCCCGCCTGTACCCCAATAAATTACTCACTTACGCTACTTCTTATACTCCCACAGCCAGCGCCATCCGTCGTAATCCGGACCACCTGGTGCAACAGATCGTGCAGATAGGCCGTTCCAGCCAGTCTACCAAGCTGATGCCTTTCATTGATCAGTTACTGGATGGTTCTTCCACCGTAGCTGAACTGGAAGCCTCGGTAGAGAATGATGACAACTACTTCCGCCAGATGGTGAAAACCTCCATCCTGCTCCAGAAGAAGAAAGCAGAAGGGCAGAACCCGCTGGGGCTGAAATCCATGAGCGAGAATATGCGGGCTAAATCTATGCGGTATATCCGGGAGATGAATGACCTGCATGAGGAACCTCATCCCGTACGTTTCCGGATCGTAAAGGATTTTACGCCGGAAGAGCTCTATTACCTGATCGTGAACGGGCAGGAGGAGCTTTATACCTCCAGCTATACGAACGCTGCTAAAATGGGCTTATATGACCAGATGATGGCGCGTATGAAACCTCCCCGGGGAGATAGTCTGCTCATGCTGGTAAGTTTTGATAAGTTCAAGAAGTTCATTGCCATGGCGGCGGGCTTCAACACCTTAGATAATTTCCTCAAATCCATGGATCCCGAAAACGCCAACTACCTCATGGTGAAATTCGTACGGAGCCTGGAGAAAACGGAGGACCTGGAAGATGCGGTGGATGTGGCCAATTCCTTTGGCAGTATCAGAGACCCCAAACTCCTGGACTTCCTTCGCACAGAAGTGAAAAAGAACCTGGTATTTGTTACCGGCAAAAAGGATAAACGCGGGATCACCATTTACGAATTGCTGAACAGTATCTTTACGGAAGAAGGGAAAGGCAATGACTCCACTGTGGCATCTGACATGGCGGCCAAATTATCACTGCCTCCCATCAATTACGTGGAATACAGTACCCTGCCAAGTGATAGCGGCCGGGTATACCAGCAGGTTTTCTTCTATGGAGATGAAGATGGGGCCAGTTCCTACGCCAGCTTTATGGGTAATTTCCCCAGTTCTTCCTGGAGCGTGAGCAAAAACGCCTTCTGGACTACTATTACTTCTACCAAAGGGAAACCTACCACGATATACGCCAATCTCCCTCTAAAAGAGCCGGAAGATAAAACCGCCATCGAGAAGCTGGCGGAATATCTGGATGAAAAAGATATTCATCCCACGGTGTTCATTCACCGTGGCCACAGTTACCACGTGAACACTACGCTGGATAACCTGCAAAGTACTGCCCGCATCGTGATCTTAGGATCTTGTGGTGGCTACCATAACCTGGCCACCGTATTGGAAAAAGCCCCGGAGGCACATATTATCTCTTCCAAGCAGGTAGGTACCCGCTGGGTAAATGAGCCCATAATCCTGAGCTTAGAAGATATTATCCGTGCCGGCAAGAATGTGGATTGGGTGCAAATGTGGGCCGGCCTGAGCAAGAAATTTGCCGGAGACGCCCGCAACAAACCCCTGTTTGATGACTATGTACCCCCGCATAAGAACCTTGGGGCTATATTCATCAAGGCTTACAGGCAGGTGATGAAAGATTAAGAATTGTATTCTTCTATATGAGAAGGCTCGCCGGCAGGCGGGCCTTTTTTTGTTTAGGGCGCCCCGGCGGCAGAGAGGGAGTTTTTTATTTAAGGGAATTCCCTGCCGGCAGAGAGAGGTTTTTTATTTAAGGAAACTACCTGGCGGTAAAGAGAGGTCTTTTTATTTAAGAAGCTCCCCCCTGCCGGCTGAGAGGGTATTTTTTATTTAAGAAAGAAGTTCTTTTAAAAAAGTCGCCTATCTGAAAAAGAGAAAAAAAACCGCCCTTTCCTGCGCGGCAAACTCCCTGCCGGCAAAGAGTTTTAGGGAGGTTTCTTTTTCATAGAAAGGTACTTTTTTGCCCAAAAAACCTATCAGGGGCGAAAATATCGCCATTATCCCATCAATGCACCCTCCATCCCGGCTCTATAGTTGTATATCCCTATATCACTGAAAGCCCATTCCTATAACACTCCTATAGCATTCCTATATCGTTTGGATATACCTATGCTATAGGAATGATATACCAGTGCTATAGGAGCGATATAGGAGAGAGCCGAAATAGTACCAGGATAACCCTGCCAATCACCCACTTCTTTGCGAAATAGATTTATCAATTTACTTTTACAGGAATGGACAACGTAAAGGCTAAAAAGCAGGTTTTTGATTTCAGTTTGCTAAAGCGGGTATTTTCCTTTGCAGCGCCATACAAGCGCTACTTTTATCTCTCCATGTTCCTCACGGTGATGCTGGCCTTGCTTTCACCCGTACGGCCATACCTCATCCAGCTTACAGTAGACAAATACATCACAAACCAATGGGCACAGATGCTGATGGTGATGACCATCATCCAGGTGGTGATGCTGCTGATCGAAACAGCCGTAAGGTTCTTCTTCTCTTTCCTCACCAACTGGCTCGGCCAATCCGTGATCAAAGACCTCCGTGTAGCCGTCTACCGCAAAGTCACCCGCCTCAACCTGGCGTATTTCGACAAAACCCCCATCGGTACCCTCACCACCCGTACCATCAATGATATTGAAGCCATCAACGACATCTTCTCAGAAGGCATCATCTCCATCGTGGCAGATCTGCTCATGATCCTGGCCATCCTTGGCGTAATGGTGTACGAAGATTGGAGGCTGACACTCATCAGCCTTTCCCCATTCCCGGTATTGATCCTGGCCACCTGGTGGTTCAAGGAAAGCGTGAATAAATCATTTCACAGGGTACGTAATGCCGTGGCGGCTTTAAACGCATTTGTGCAGGAGCATATCACCGGCATGCTGGTAGTACAGGCCTTTTCAGCAGAAAACAGGGAGTTCGGGAAATTTAGGACCATCAATAAAGATCACCGCAAAGCCAATATAGACGCCATTTTTGCTTACTCGGTATTCTTCCCGATAGTGGAGATCATCCTCGCTATCTCGCTGGGGCTGATGGTTTGGTGGGGTGCCAACAAAGTGCTCAACTATGAAGTAACGCAAGGGGTGATGATCGCTTTTATTATGTACCTGAATATGCTGTTCCGCCCGCTGCGGATCCTCGCGGATAAGTTCAATACCCTGCAAATGGGTATGGTGGCCAGCGAACGGGTCTTTAAAGTGCTGGACAGTGATGAATATATTGCAGACCATGGCACGCATACCGCCAATGGCATGAGAGGAGAGATCAGTTTTGATCATGTGTGGTTCGGGTATAAAGAAGACCGGTTTGTGCTGAAGGATATCACCTTCCATGCAAAACAGGGGCAGACGATTGCCCTGGTAGGGCATACCGGTTCCGGCAAAACCACTATCATCAGCATCTTAAACCGGCTATACGAGATCCAGAAAGGCCGGATCATGATAGACAATATTCCTTTGCAGGATTACAAACTCTCAGAATTACGCAGCAGGGTAGGGGTAGTGTTGCAGGATGTGTTCCTGTTCTCCGGCTCCGTGATGGATAATATTACCCTTAGGAATCCTGCCATTAGCAAAGAGCAGGTGGAACATGCGGCCAAACTGATAGGCGTGCATGATTTCATTCTAAGATTGCCGGGTGGGTATGATTACCAGGTAATGGAAAGAGGCGCTACCCTCAGTTTGGGGCAACGCCAGCTGATCTCTTTTATCCGGGCCTTGTTATATAACCCCGCTATCTTAATTTTAGACGAAGCCACTTCTTCCATCGATACAGAATCAGAAATGCTCATCCAGCATGCCATCGATAAACTGATTTCCGGCCGTACGGCCATCGTGATCGCCCACAGGCTGAGCACCATCAGCAAAGCAGACCAGATCATTGTGCTGGATAAAGGAGAGATCAAAGAAATGGGTAACCACGAAGCACTTATGAAACAGGAAGGATATTATTATAAATTATATACGATGCAATTTCAGAAGGCAGGTGCTGTTGTGAACAACTAGCTTCGTGTATATTTGACATATTGATATACGATCCTAACGCGTTATGAATCAATGCAAAAGAACGAGCCACCCCATCGTTGAAAAATACCACATGATCCTCGTCAGTTTTTTCATTCTGCGTTACTATTTTATTTAAAATCGCCTACCTTTGCACAAAATTTCAGAAAACTGTGATTTCTTTCAATCGGTTCAAATATAAGCTGGTAGCCCTGATAATGGTCTTTTCAATGGCCGTTACGGGTGTATTTGCCAATGGCAATGAGGATCCCCATACAAGTGGTGATCATCCCAAAAAGGAAAAATTCAACGTAAAGGAAGTGATCTTCGGGCACGTTAAAGACGCGCACGACTGGCACGTGATCAGCATTGGCGAGTTGCATGTAACCGTGCCTTTGCCTGTGATCATGTACAGCAAAACACGCGGTATTTCCAGTTTCTCTTCTTCTGAATTTCATCATGGCCATGATGCGCACGACGGTTACCGCCTGGTAACAGCGCATTACCTGAAAGAAAAAGGCCTGAGCGATAAAGTATATACAGACGGCAGTGTGATTGCAGTAGATGGCAACGATATGCCAACCAATGAAAAGGTGTACGATCTGTCCCTGACCAAGAACATCACTTTCATGCTGATAGGCGCTTTGCTGCTGGTAGTATTGATGCTGAATGTAGCCAAGAGTTACCGCATCCGTGGTTCCAAACAGGCGCCTAAAGGTTTCCAGAGCCTGATAGAGCCGGTGATCATCTTCATGCGTGATGAAGTGGTAAAACCAAATATCCCCGGTGGTAAAGCAGACAAATACGTTCCTTTTATATTAACTATTTTCTTCTTCATCCTGATCAACAACCTGATAGGTTTGTTGCCGGGTTCTGCTAACGTAATGGGTAATATTGCCGTTACAGCAGCGCTGGCACTGATCAGTTTTGTAGTAATGATGGCCAGCACCAACAAGTATTTCTGGGGCCACATCTTCAACCCTCCGGTACCCGGCGGTGTTAAAGTAATCCTGGCGCCTGTGGAACTGATCGGTGTGTTCACTAAACCTGTTTCCCTGATGATCCGGTTGTTTGCCAATATCCTGGCGGGCCACATCATCATCCTGAGCATTATATCCCTGGTATTTATCTTTGGTTCCCTGAACGCAATAGCAGGTTATGCATTTTTACCGATCACGATTGCCTTTAACATTGTGATGATGTTGCTGGAATTGCTGGTAGCTTTTATCCAGGCGTTCATCTTCGCCAACCTTACCGCTGTATTCATCGGTCAGGCTATGGAGCACCAGGGTGATCATCATCATTAATTATGTGGAATTCATAACCGAATTTTACAACCAGAACAACAAACGCGTTAATTTTTAATTTCAAATACACATTTCATTATGGCACTTTTATCTGTTTTAATGCAGGCTACTGAAGCTGCTGCTTCAACCGGACTGGCTCAAGCTGGTGGTGCAATCGGTGCTGGTATCGCTGCTATCGCAGCTGGTATCGGTGTTGGTAACATCGGTAAGGCTGCACTGGAATCTATCGCTCGTCAGCCAGAAGCTGCGAACGACATCCGTGCAAACATGATCCTGGCTGCTGCACTCGTTGAGGGTGTTGCACTGTTTGGTGTTATCGCCGGCCTGTTGGCTGTAGTTCTTTAAGAACATCTTTATTACTGCATCCGGCGCACAGGGCAATGGATGCAGTAATACCTTTTCCCGAAAGCATAATAATATATAAACACTGATATATGGATTTGTTGTTACCGGCCTTTGGCCTGTTTACCATCTCTCTCCTGATCTTCATTATCGTTTTCCTGATACTGAAGAAATTTGCCTGGAAGCCTATCCTTTCTGTTTTGAAAGAAAGGGAAGATTCCATCACTGACTCCATTGCTACTGCAGAAAGAGTAAAAGAGGAAATGGCGCAGATGAAAGCTGAACATGAGCATGTACTGGCTGAAGCTAAAGCGGAACGCAGCATGATATTGAAAGAAGCGAAAGAAGCAAAAGATAAGATCATCAGCGAAGCCAAAGCAACTGCTCAGGCTGAAGCCAAGAAGATCATCCAGGATGCTTCTGTAGCCATCGAGAACCAGAAAATGGCAGCGTTAACAGACGTGAAGAATCAGGTGGGTAACCTCGTGATAGAAGTGGCAGAGAAAGTGTTACGCAAAGAACTGTCAGACAAGCAGAACCAGGAAGCTTACATTAAGCAACTGGCTACTGAAATCAAAATGAACTAATTAACCGGCTGAATAAAAGATTATGCAAAATCCCCGTTTAGCAGGCAGATACGCTAAATCACTGATAGAACTGGCGGTTGAAAAGAACCAGCTGGAAGCTGTGCATAGTGATATGCTGCTGTTAAAAGCTATCAGCCGCAGTAATGCGGATGTGGTTGCTTTGCTGAAGAGCCCTGTTATCAAAGCCGATAAAAAGGTGAAGATCCTGGGCGCCATCCTGGATGGTAAGATCAGCGCCATCACTTCCGGTTTTATCCGCCTGCTGGCAGTAAAAGGCCGTGAAGGTGTACTGGACGAAATTGCCGTGGCATTTGAAGAACAGTATAATGTACTGAAGAACATCACCCGCGTGAAACTCACTACTGCCGCTCCTTTAGACTCAGTGCTGCTGGCTCTGATCCGTGAGAAAGTAGAAACTTCCGCAGGCCGTAAAGTAGAGATCGAAACCTCCGTGAATCCTGACCTCATCGGCGGATTTGTACTGGAAACAGGTAACGAACTCTTTGATGCTTCCGTAGTGCGCGACCTGAAGGATATCAAAAAACAATTCCTCAAGAATATTTATATTCCTGAGATCAGATAAAGTTCTTAACAGCAGCCGCTGCGTAACCGCAAAGCTGTTGTCGTTATATTTAGTTTAAACCTTAACGACTCTTTAAAAAAAGCATAAAAATGGTTGACATTAAGCCAGACGAAATTTCGGCGATATTACGCCAGCAACTCAGCAACTTCAACGCTTCTGCAGATTTGGAAGAAGTAGGTACCGTGTTGCAGGTGGGTGATGGTATCGCCCGCGTGTATGGATTGAACAATGTGCGCTCCGGTGAGCTGGTAGAATTTGAGAACGGTACACGTGCTATCGTTCTGAACCTTGAAGAAGATAACGTGGGTGTGGTATTGATGGGTCCTTCTGCAGGAATTAAAGAAGGTGCTATTGTTCGCCGTACTAAACAGATCGCTTCCATTCAAGTGGGTGAAGGTCTGGTTGGCCGCGTATTGAACACACTGGGCGAACCTATTGATGGTAAAGGCCCTATCACAGGTGATCTGTATGAAATGCCGCTGGAGCGTAAAGCACCGGGTGTTATCTTCCGTGAGCCCGTAAAAGAACCACTGCAAACAGGTATCAAAGCCATCGATGCGATGATCCCTATCGGCCGTGGTCAACGTGAGCTGGTGATCGGTGACCGTCAGACTGGTAAAACTGCCATCTGTATCGATGCCATCATCAATCAGAAAGAATTTTATGAAGCCGGCAAACCGGTGTATTGCATATATGTAGCGATCGGCCAGAAAGCATCCACTGTTGCAGGTGTGATGAAAGTACTGGAAGAAAACGGTGCAATGGCTTATACTACCATCGTATCAGCTTCCGCTGCAGACCCTGCTCCTTTGCAGTTCTACGCGCCATTCGCAGGTGCTGCGATCGGTGAATTCTTCCGTGATACCGGCCGTCCTGCATTGATCATTTATGATGATCTGTCTAAACAAGCCGTGGCTTACCGTGAGGTTTCCCTGTTGCTCCGCCGCCCTCCGGGTCGTGAAGCATATCCTGGTGACGTATTCTATTTGCACTCCCGTTTACTGGAACGTGCAGCTAAGATCATCGCAAAGGATGAGATCGCTCAGCAAATGAACGATTGCCCTGAATCTATTAAACACCTCGTTAAAGGCGGTGGTTCCCTGACAGCTTTGCCTATCATTGAAACACAAGCTGGTGACGTATCTGCATACATCCCTACCAACGTGATCTCCATCACGGATGGTCAGATCTTCCTGGAAAACAACTTGTTCAACGCCGGTATCCGTCCCGCTATTAACGTAGGTATCTCCGTTAGCCGTGTGGGTGGTAACGCGCAGATCAAATCCATGAAGAAAGTATCCGGTACTTTGAAACTGGATCAGGCGATGTACAGAGAGATGGAAGCGTTCTCCAAATTCGGTGGTGACCTTGATGCTGCTACCAAATCCGTTCTGGAAAAAGGTGCACGCAACGTGGAGATCCTGAAACAGGCACAATTCAATCCATTCTCCGTGGAGAAACAAGTAGCCATCATTTACCTCGGTACAAATGGTTTGCTCAGTGGTATCCCCGTGAAAAATGTGAAAGCGTTTGAAGATGCTTTCCAGCATGAAATGGAAGTAAGACTGCCTGAAGTATTAGGAGAGTTTAAAAAAGGTAACCTGCCTGAAGATGGTATCAAGAAAATGGTAGCATTGGCTGACGAACTGAAACCAAGATTTGCGTAATCGCAAAAAGTTAATATACTTAAAATGGGCTGTTCCTGATCATCGGAACAGCCCATTTTTTTGGCCACAACCCTTGTAGGATATGTACTACAGGTTGACGAGTTAAATTATATTAATATATATTAATGCCTGCAAGTAAATAATAATTTTGGATAAATAAGTTTGTACACTTATTTTAGTTTAAACATTGAACCCAATAAGCTCTTATTGTTTTGTAGTATTCGTTTTTTCTCCTCCCACTTAAGCAATTCACCATTATAACCTATAAGCCTTCCTAAAGAGTGTTATTAAAATCTAGCTGTATGCGCCGCATTGGAGCATCGCTATCATTCATTATAACGCTTCATGCATGGGGAATTTCTACAACTTTTTTCGCGCAATCGAGATAAGCAAAGCCGCGCGTTTTATTTTCATCCTTTTGTTTTCATTACTGCCACTGCAGTATGCAATGGCGCAAGCTACCTGTTCAGACCCGCAACGGGTTTGTGAAACGATTAACTTTCCAGCCAAAACTAATACCACCAGCCTGGGTACTATCCGCTGTTTGGTAACCACGCCCAATCCCACCTATTTATTTTTTGAAGTAGCCACTGCCGGAAATGCTACTATCCGGGAAACAAACTCTACTAACGTAGATGTGGATTTTACTTTGTTAGGGCCTTACTCTTCTGTTAGCAATATGCTGGCAGCCTGCGGTAATTTGTTAGGGAATGCACAACCGGTGGAATCCTGCAGTTACTCCACCAATGCAAGCGAAAACATTACTTTCACAGGTGCCGTTGTAGGTGAATTTTACTTGCTTATCATTACCAACTTCGAGAATAAAGCTACTAATATAAACCTGGCAAAAACGGCAGGTTCCGGTAATGCTACTTTTAAATGTTGTACGTTAGATGCCACTGCAGTGGCTACACCAGATTGTACAGGCAGTTCAGGGTCTATCACCGTAACTGCTACCAACACCAGCACCAATGTGCAATACAGCAAGGATAACGGGGCTACTTTTCAAACCAGCAATGTCTTCAATGGTCTCACGCCTGCTACCTATTCATTAGTAGTAAAGGACGACAGCCGTTGTGTAAAATACCTTACTGCCACAGTTGCACAACCTGTGCAGAATAATATTGTAACACCCCCTTCGCAAGACCTTTGTATTAATACACAACCCGCTACATTACAGGGAACAACACCTACAGGCGCCACCGGCACTTATACTTACTTATGGCAGCAAAGCACCACCAGTGCCACAGCAGGATTTACGACGGCTGCTGGTGTGAACAATCAACAGAATTATACACCGGGGCTTATCACGCAAACAACATGGTATAGAAGAGTAGTTACTTCCGGCCCCTGCAGCAGTACTACCACCGGTGTTCCCGTGAACATCACACAAGCCACTACCATAGCGGCTGCGGGCAATGATCAGGGTTTATGTAACGTAACATCTGTTACACTTGCCGGTAATACACCTGCAGCCGGAACAGGTACCGGTACATGGACCAAACAATCAGGCCCCGCTGCAGTGATCACTACACCTTCCAGTGCCAGCACAACAGTAACGGGCCTTACACCCGGTACTTATATTTTCAGGTGGACGATCACGAACACCCCCTGTGGTTCCAACTTTGATGAAGTACAGGTGGTTGTTAACTCGTTACCTATTGCGGCGGCAGCAGGGAATGATCAGAACCTGTGTAATGTTACATCCACTACATTTGCAGGCAATGCGCCACCCACAGGTACTACATCCACAGGCGCATGGTCAAAGATCAGTGGCCCTGCTGCTACGATCACCAATGCAGCCAGTCCTACGAGTACTGTTACAGGATTAACACCAGGCACGTATGTCTTCAGATGGACGATCTTTAATGGCACTTGTACGCCCACTACAGATGATGTAACGATTGTAGTGAATGCATTGCCTACTGCTTCAAATGCAGGTACCGATCAAAGCTTATGTAATGTAACTGCTGCCACACTGGGTGGTAACACACCCGTAGCAGGTACCGGCGTTTGGACCAAAGTGAGCGGCCCAACAGCTACTATTACCAATCCAGCCAATGCTACTACAAGTGTTACGGGTTTAACACCCGGTACCTATATTTTCCGCTGGACGATCAGCAGCGGTAATTGTACTGCTTCCTCCGATGATGTACAGGTGACCATCGCAGCCAATCCCACTACTGCCAACGCAGGGCTGGATCAAACGTTATGTAACGTAACCAGCACTACCATGGCTGCCAATGCAGCCGCATCAGGAACAGGGCAATGGTTTCCCATTTCAGGCCCAACAACCCCTGTATTTACAACACCTGCCAGCCCCACAACCACTGTTACAGGATTGGTTGCGGGTACTTATGAATTTGTATGGGTGATCAACAATGCACCCTGCGCAGCCAGTACGGATAATGTGAAAGTGGTGATCAATGCATCACCCAGTGTGGCAAATGCAGGAGCAGATAAAACACAATACAATAGCGGTGCTTTTGTGATGACGGCCAATACGCCAACCGTTGGTGTTGGTACATGGACGGTAGTAACGGGCAGTGCAACGATTGCAAACCCCAATGCACCGAACTCGAATATTACCATCGCTCCTAATACCACTGCTACTTTACGCTGGACCATCAGTAACGGCAATTGTACTGCTTCAACAGACGATGTAACGCTCACCTATACACTAAACACTGATCTGAAGATCACAAAATCTGATGTGGGTAGTGTTTATCAGACCGGTAAAAAAGTAGTGTATACCATTACAGTGGAAAACCTTGGCCCATCAGATGCGCAAGGATTCAGCATACAGGATAATCTGCCAGCTCAGCTGGAGAACTATACCTGGAGTGCACAGGCAGATGGGAATGGAGTGGGCATAACCCCTTCCACCGGAACAGGAAGTATTAATGCGCTTGGTACCATACCTTTTGCAGCCGGGAACAAAATTGTTATTACGGTAGAAGGTTTTGTAAAACCCGGCGTAGTGGGAGCAGCTGTAATTCCTAATAGCGCCAGTGTTACTGCCACCGCTGGTGTAACTGATCCTGTGCCTGGTAATAATAGTTCTGCCGTAACAGGCACCGTGCAGAACAATCCGCCGGTAGCCAATAATGATCAGTACACCACTGTGAGAGATGTAGCTGTGAGTGGGAATGTTTTAACGAATGATACCGATCCTGAAAATGATCCGCTTACAGTGACCATTACGCCGGTAACACCACCTGCACATGGTACGCTGCTATTAAATGCTAATGGTACATTCACGTATACGCCAACGCCAGGTTTTGCCGGTACAGATGGTTTTGTTTACACGGTATGTGATAATAAGGGTGGTTGTGCGCAGGGCACCGTAACCATTTCAGTAACGGCACCAGTAGCAGATCTTTCTGTTACTAAAATAGCTACGCCTGCGCAGGTGGTAGCAGGTTCTCCATTATCCTATACCATCACTGTTACCAATGCAGGCCCTTCCACCATTCTTGCCGCTGAAAGATTTTTGGTAGAAGATAATCTTCCTGCGGAATTCACAGCAGATACCTATACTGCCAGCGAGGGAACATTTGATGCAGTGAGTGGTGGCTGGACCGGTGTGCAGTTTACACCGGGTAAAAGTATTACGCTCATCATTGCAGGGCATATCAGTGCTTCATTCACCGGTAATTCCATTGTGAATACGGCTAATGTAACGCCTCCGCCAAACTTTACAGATCCCACGCCTGCCACCGGCAGTGTAACCACACCAGCCAGCAGGGTGATTGAATTACAGCTCACCAAAACAGATGGTAAAACATCCTATGTACCGGGTACTAATACTACTTATACTATCACGGTTACAAACACCGGACCTTCAGATGTAGTGGGTGCACAGGTGAGTGATGTACTTCCTGCAGGCATTTCCGTTGCATCATGGACAGCAAATGTTTCAGGTGGTGCCAGTGTTCCTGCCAGCAGTGGTACGGGTGCCATCAGCCAGTTAGTGAACATACCGGTGAATGGCACCATCGTGTATACGTTCACGATGGTAGTGCCACCTGCATTCACCGGTAACCTGGTGAACACGGCAACGGTAAGTACACCATCCGGTTATACAGAAAATAATACAGCCAACAATACAGCTACGGATACAAATACGCCAGACCTGCAATATGATATCAACATTTCTAAAACAGCACCATCAAGTGCAGTGGCGGGTGCTGCTATTCATTATGAAATAACGATACAGAATGCAGGACCATCCAATGTGGTGAATGCAGCCATTGCAGATGTGGTGCCAGCTTCTGTTCAGAGCGTTACATGGACGGTGAGTACACAAGGCGCCACCACCGCCAGTGTAGCCAGTGGTACAGGGAACGATATCAGTTTTACCGGCAGCCTTCCTGTTGGCAATGCGAATATAATTGTAGTGGCCGTGAATGGTACTATCAGTGCCAGCGCCACCGGTGTAATTCAAAATACGGCGAGTATAACACCATCGGGTAAACCAGTGATCAACTCTAACCCGGCTGTCACTACGTTGCTGAAACAAACGGGCCTTACTGTAGTAAAATCCGGCCCTGTTTCAGGAAGCAGTGCTGCGGGTGCTCCAATAGAATATATTATTCAGGTCACCAATGCAGGCCCTTCCGATGCAACAAGCATTGTGATCACAGATGTGGTACCTGCAGATGTTACCAACGTTAGCTGGACGGCCACGCCACGTGGAAGTGCCAGTGTAGTAACAGGCAGCGGTACCGGTAATAATATCAGCACAACAGGTGCTGTTGCTGCCGGTGCTGGTAACATGATAGAGATCCGTGTGAACGGAACCGTGCGGCCATCTTTCACCGGCGTACTTACCAACGTAGCTACTGCCACACCGCAAACCGGCACACCAGCAACGGATTCAGACGTTACAACTATTGAGAATACTCCCGGCCTTGTTATTACAAAAGCAGGCCCCGCACAGGTAGATGCAGGTGGCGCTATTTCATATACTTTATCAATTAGCAATACCGGGCCATCAGATGCAGTGAATGCAAGCATCACGGATGTTATTCATACAGACATTCAGAATGTACAGTGGACGGCTACCGCAGGTGGTGCAGCTACTATACTTTCAGGTGCCACCGGTACAGGAAGTAATGTTGGCTTAACGGCAAATATTCCTGCAGGTAGTGGTAACACTATTACGGTGCAGATAACAGGTACGGTGAAGCCAGGCGCATCAGGCAGTGCCAGGAATACGGCCAGTGTGCAGGTACCAGGCCAGCCACCTGTTATATCCAATGAGATCAGCACACCTATCAGTAACCGCCCCGGCATCTCTATTATCAAAACTGCGGCGGACACGGTGATTGCCGGTGAACAGATCACGTATCTCATAACAGTTCAAAACGCAGGCCCGTCTGATGCATTCAATGTAGTGATCAGGGATACATTACCTGCTCAGTTACAACATGCCGTGTTGAATACAGTAGACAATGGTAATGCAGAAGTATTGTCTGATGCGGTGAACGGCCAGATCGTTGAAGTGAGGGCCAACATTCCTGCTGGCAGCGCCAACAACGTGTTGATAGTAATTAATGCCACAGTAGCTCCTTCTTATACCGGTGATATTTTCAACAGGGCTACGGCGGTATTGGCCAACGGAGATATTATTCCGAGTGCACAGATAAAAACAGTAGTGAAGAGCGAGCCGCTCATTAAGATCTCAAAAGCTGCACCTGCAGAAGTGGCGGCTGGCGATAATATTACTTATGTATTGACGGTGACCAATGAAGGGCATTCTGATGCGCCTGAAGTGAACATAGAAGACCTCGTACCTGCGGAGATCAATAATGCTACATGGATAGCGCAAGCAGAGGGTAGCGCATCTGTTTTGTCCGGTGCAAACGGCACTGGTAATGTTGTAAGGGTAAGAGGTGCATTACCCGCAGATCCGCAGGGCAAGATCATTGTTACCATCACCGGCAAAGTAAACCCTGCTGCTACGGCAAACCTGGCAAACTTTGCAACTGCCACACCACTGGGCAAACCTACTATCAACTCAGATACAACAGATACCCGGCTTATTTCTGAACCAGCATTACAGATCTCAAAAGCTGCTCCTGCAGCTGTTTCAGCAGGTAACGCGATTGCTTATACGATCATTGTTAGCAATAACGGTTTGTCTGATGCAAAAAATATAACCATTACGGATCTATTGGAAGCAGAAGTGAAAAATGCAACATGGACGGCTACAGCTGCTAATGGTGCAACAGTACTGAGTGGCGCAACAGGAAATGGCAGCAATGTAAATGTAACGGGAAATATTCCTGCCGGCAGCGGCACCATCACTATTACTATTAATGCTACAATAGACCCTTCTTTTAAAGGGGTAGCGAATAATACAGCTACTGCAACCGTGAGTGGCCAGCCACCGGTGAGCAGTAACGCCAATATCAGGATAGATAATACGGCAGCAGTGCGCGTTAAGAAAACAGGCCCGGCTGCTATCATTGCAGGCAATCGCCTTACTTATGATCTTGTGATCACCAATGATGGGCCTTCAGATGCCACAAACATTAAGATCTCAGATATAGTCCCTGCAGCTATATTAAATCCTGCCTGGACGGCTACTGCCATTGGATCAGCTACTTTGTTATCCGGTGCAACCGGGAGTGGTGCTAATATGGAGGTCAGTGGAAATATTCCGTTTGGAAGCGGAAACCGTATACAGATCACTATAGCCGGAACAGCAGATCCTGCATTTGAGGGAAATATTACTAACAGCGCAACGGCCAAAGCAGACGATCAGCCGTTGGTATATTCAGATACCGTATCAACAAGTATTACCAATAAGCCCAACCTCTCTGTATCTAAACAGGGAAGTGTATCACTTGCAGCCGGCAGCAGGATCAGCTATATAATAGCTGTTGCAAACAATGGCCCCGCATCTGATGCAAAGAACATTACTATCACAGATGTAATACCTGCACAAATTAAGAATGCTACATGGGCAGTGGTAACAACAGGCAGTACACAGGTATTAAGCGGTAATAGCGGCAGTGGCAATAATGTAACTGTAACGGCCAATATACCTTCTCAGCCTGCTTCCACCCTGAGTATATATATAGACGGAGATGTAGACGCTAACTTTACAGGAACAATGGAAAACCATGCCAGTGTGCAGGTTCCGGGTCAGCCATTGCTTGTTTCTGATACAGTGAGAACTACGGTTACCAATGAAGTGGATATGCAGATAGTGAAGAGCGCACCACCTAAACTGGCGGCAGGTGAGCAGATCACATATACTGTGAATGTCACTAATAACGGGCCTTCCAACGCCAAGAACCTGCAAATAAGGGATACCGTACCTGCTGCTATCGCGAATATTACCTGGGTAGCTACTGCCAGTGGTAATGCGCAGATCGTTGGCACCGCTAACGGCACTGGCAATATTATCGGTTTAACAGGTAGTTTCCCTCCGGGTGTTGCCAATGCAGTGATCGTAACTGTTACGGGGGTGATACAACCTGGTTATACAGGCGCACCAATAGAAAACCGTGCTTACGCTTTACCCGTTGGCAAACCGGTGGTATCAGATACCGCCACTACCATTATAGAAACCAGGCCGGGCATCAATATTACCAAGTCTGGCCCCGTTTCCCTGAAAGCTGGTCAGCCGGTTACCTATAATATTCACATCACCAACGCAGGGCCTTCAGATGCAATAGGGCTGGCCATAAAAGATACCATCAATGCAGCTATTCTTAATCCTGCATGGACAATTGCAGTGGCTGGTGCAGGCACTACCATAAGCAGTGCCAGTGGCACCGGCAATATTAATGTAACAGGTAATATTCCTGCAGGCGCAGATCGTGTGATTGATATCACCATAACGGGTGTGCTGGACCCTACCTTTAGCGGAACTTTTATCAGGAATGTGGCGTATGCAGTGCCGGTTGGTTTACCAGGCGTATCTTCTTCCGTCTTTACCAATACCAGCAAGTCTGCCGATGTACGTATTTCTAAAAGCGGGCCTTCTAATGCAACCGCCGGGGAGAACATTACATATACCCTGGAAGTTACCAACAACGGGCCTTCCAATGCTACTAACATCAACATAAAAGATACCTTGAATGCATTGATCACCAATGTAGTCTGGGGAGCTTCCACCACTGGTGGTGCAACTGTGAGCGATGCCGGTAGTGCCGGAAATGTGATCAACCTTATCGGTAATCTGCCTGCGGATGGAAGTAAGCTGATCATTACCATCAATGGTAAAATAAATCCCGCAGCACCAAACGGCGCCATCACCAATACGGCGAGAGTTGTGCCGCCGGCAGGTGTAACAGATTTTGCAGCAGATGCGAGTACTGTTACCACCAGCGTGTTGAGGCAGGCAGATCTTGTGCTCGTGAAAAGCGGCCCGGCCAACAGGACCGCAGGGGAAAGCATTACTTACAAACTGGTGGTTACAAACAAAGGTTTGTCTGATGTTACCGGAGCAGCTATCATTGATTCCTTACCGGCAGATATCCTCAACCCGGTAGTAACTGCAACACAAACGGGTAGTGCCACATCTGTGATCTTACCGATTGTGAATAATGTAGTACGTGTAACGGGCAATATACCTGCCGGCAGTGCTAATTCTATTACGATCACTATCACCGGCCTGGTAGATCCCGGATCACAACCTGTAGCTATTCGTAATACCGCGAAAGTGCTGCCTCCAGCTGATGTGACGGAAACCATACCGGAAACAAACACCAGTACCATCCAAACGAATATCACTACTGATGTGGGTGTACTGATCTCAAAATCCGGTCCTGCATCTGTAAATGTGAAAGATCCTATTACATATACAATTGAGGTCACCAATACCGGCATCTCCCTTGCAAGCCCTGTAAAAATAGCAGACACGATTCCACCAGAGATCACAGGTGTAACATGGACGGTAGCTGTGGAAGGAGCTGCCACCAGTGCCACACCGCTAAGCGGATCAGGTAATATCATAGCTGTGACAGGTGCCATTGAAGGGCTTTCTGCAGGGCCGCGCGGACGCATCATCATTACGGTGAACGGAACGGTGAGCACAAGTGCAGGATTAACCATCACCAATACTGCCAGCGCAGAAATTGATGGTAAGAGAGAAAGCACGGTGATCACCAGCGTAAATAAATCTGTAGATCTTTTCCTGAATAAAACGGCGCCAACCAGTATTGCTGCGGGCCAGCGGATCGTATATGGATTGACGCTTACCAATAACGGACCTGCGGATGCCGTGGGTGCATCTCTTACAGATAATGTGCCGGCTGGAATACAGAATGTAACCTGGACGGCGACGCCAACCGGTGGCGCAACCGTAAACACGCCTGCCGGTTCTGGTAATAATATTGCAGTAACTGCAGATGTACCTGCCAATACAGGGATGGTGTTCTTTAGGATTGAAGGCACCGTAGATCCTGCATATGCCGGTACACTGATCAATACTGCCACCGCAGTGCCTGCTGCCGGTGTTACAGACCCACGGCCTGCAACGGTGAGTGTGTCTACTATAGTGAATAAACAAACCGGCCTGTCTATCACTAAATCTGGTCCATCTGTTGTACCAGCTGGTTTGCCTGTTACATACACACTGAATGTGATGAATGCAGGGCCTTCCAATGCTACTGCCGTAAATATTACAGACCTGGTACCGGTACAGATCACCAATGTAACCTGGTCTTCTTCCGTAAGCAACGGAGCGCTTGTAACTGCCAATGGAACCGGTACCGGCAACCCGGTAGCGTTAACAGCCAACATACCCGCAAATGGTGCTGTGGTGGTAAGGATAGAAGGAACGGCCGATCCGTTGTTTAATGGTACTATCAGCAACGTAGCCACCGCAGGTAATAATGATCAAACGGTGATCAGTGATTCACTTAAAACACAGATCAGCTATTCACCTACACTGGAGATCTCTAAATCCGGCCCTGCTAATATCAATGCAGGTGAACGTATTAATTATGTGATCACACTTTCCAACAACGGGCCATCCGTTGCGCAAAATATAAATGTAGTGGATGTGATACCAACTGCATTGCAGGACGTTAAATGGTCTGCCGTAGCAAATGGTACTGCAGCCATCAGTGGTGGTGATCTTACAGATCAAACAGGTAATGTTGGTTTTGCGGCTACTTTACCTGCGGGCACCACCAACAATATCATCATCACCGTGAATGCACAGGTGGATCCTGATGCGGTAGGTAATATCATGAACATTGCACGTGCCATTCCGGGAGGAGGATTACCGGAAACAGCAGATACAGTGGTGACCGCTATCCGGAATATACCCACATTACGCCTGGAAAAATCCGCTCCTGGAGCAGTAAGTTCCGGCAGTGAGCTGAACTTTAGTATCAATGTATTTAATGATGGTCCTTCCAATGCGAAGAACGTAACCATCACGGATACATTATCTGCCCAAATGCAGAACGTTACCTGGTCTGCCACAGGGGTGGGTGCAGCTACGATCATTGGCGGAAATCTTGTGAACCAAACCGGGAATGTGAACTTCGTGGCCAACATACCTTCCGGTACTGCGAACATCATTAGTGTAACTATTAATGGTAAAACAGCTGCTGCATTTGCCGGTGTACTGCAAAACACTGCTTATGCCAAACCATTAGGTGAACCACTGGTAGCATCCAATACTACCAGCACTACTTTAACAAATCAACCGGGATTACGCATCATCAAAAATGGCCCGCAAACTGCCAGCGCAGGTACTGGTATCAGTTATATGATAGAGCTTTCCAACAGCGGCCCATCTGATGCAGCAAACGTAACAGTAGCAGATGTGATCCCTGCGCAATTGAAAAATGCATTGTGGTCTGCAACCGCAACCGGCAGTGCTTCCATTACCGGTGGAAATATTACAGACAGCAATGGCGATGTGAATTTCACAGCCAGCATTCCTGCAGGAGATGGCAACCGTGTAGCAGTAACTATCAGAGGAACATTGGATGCAGGAGATACAAATACCGTCACTAACATTGCCACATACACAATACCCGGAGCGCCACTGGTAAGCAGTACACCTGTTGTAACAAAAGTTACGCTGGACCCTGGTATTGAACTGAGTAAATCAGGGCCGGACAGTATTGCAGCAGGGAACCGTGTACGTTATGTGATCATGGTAGAAAATACAGGGCCTTCCAATAGTGGTAACATCAATATTACAGATACAGTGCCTGTTCCTATCCGTGGTATTACATGGACGGCCACCGCTACAGGAACCGCTACTATTCAGGGAGCCGCTAATGGTGCAGGTAATCTCATCAGCCTGCCGGTGAATATTCCTGCAGGCAGTGGTAATACTATCATGCTCACTGTTGAAGGCACTGTTCCTGCAACATATGCAGGCCAGTTGAAGAATATTGCCACCGCTAAAACAGGAAATGTGGTGCTCTCCATAGATTCCATTACCACACTGGCTTATGTAAGCACCAACCTGAATATTACAAAATCAGGGCCGCAGGTGATAGCAGCTGGTTTACCTGTGCAATATACCGTGAGCGTTAATAACAGCGGTGTATCTGATGCCACTAATGTAACGATCAAAGACCTGGTGCCTCCTCAGATCAGGAATGTAGAATGGACGGCAACCTTACAGGGAGCAGCACAACTGATCAATAATAGCCCGGCTAACGGAACAGGTAATGATATTCAATTACAGGCCTACATTCCTGCAGGTACAAATAATGTGATACAGATTGAAGTGAACGGAACAGTTGATCCTGGCTTTACAGGTACCATGCTCAATACGGCCATTGCCGGAAATATAAATGGCGATGCAGATACAGCTGCTGTAAGTACAAGTGTAACAAAAGAAGGCCGTATCCTGATCAATAAAACAGGCCCGCTGAAGATCGCTGCAGGCAATACGGTGAGTTATAACCTCAGTATCACCAATGCAGGGCCTTCAGACCTGGAGGACCTTGATATTACAGATGTGGTGTCTCCTGCTATTACAGATGTGAACTGGACTACTTCCACTACCGGTAATGCTCTCGTAACAGTTGGCAAAACCGGCCAGGGAAATAATGTGGTGATCAGGGGAAATATAGCCGGTGATGTGGGCAATACCATAACGGTGCAGATCACAGGTAAATTAAATGCAGATGCAACCGGCAGTATCACCAATATGGCCTTCGTTAAAAAACCGGATGGCAGCGTAGATCATTCAGATACGGCAACGACACAAATAGAACAGGAAGCAGATCTGCAGATAAAGAAAGTAGCACCGGATAAAGAAGATGCCGGTACGCCAATGGAATATGTAGTGACCTTGCAAAACAATGGCCCTGCCAATATCAAAAACATGACGGTGAGGGATACTGTAGCTGCACAGCTCACCAATGTTACCTGGACGGCTGCTACCAGCGGTAATGCAACGGTGAGTACACCAAATGGTACAGGTAATCTCATTGTTTTCAATGCAGATCTTGCTGCCGGTAGTGCCAACCAGATCCGCTTGCGGATCACCGGTACTATTGACCCTTCATTTGCCGGTATTGTGTCAAATATGGCAGTAGCAGAAACTACAACGGGCAAACGGATCACTTCCAATATCACAGAAACAGTTGTCGGCAGAAATGCGGATATCTCCATCACTAAAACAGGAAAGGATAACGTGATCAATACAGACAGTATGTCTTACATCATCACTGCATCCAATGCAGGTCCCGGGGTGGCAGATGGAGCTGTGATCACAGATCAGTTGCCCGCAGCCATGAATAACATCAACGCAAGGGTGGTAGGTACAACAGGCAATGCAGGAAACGTAACACTTAGTGTGGTGAATAAACTACTGAGTGGAACAGTGGGAACTTTCCCTGCCGGAAGTAGTGTAAGGATCCTGGTATCCGGTACAGTGAGCGGAACCGGGCGAATGACGAATATAGCTTCCATTGCTCCGCCATCACGTGTACAGGATGCAGATACCGCAGATAATAAAACACCGGGTGTAAATACAGACATCGTACCGCAAACAAAACTGAAGGCTACGAAGGAAATATTAACCGCTGCACCTTATCCTGTTGGCAGCACCATTCGTTACAGGTTAACAGTGAATAACCCTGGCCTGCTGGCATTAAACCCTGTTGTTTTCACAGACCAGTTACCTGCACGCACCAAAGTGTCTGCCCCTGTTATAACAGCGCCTGCAAAAGGAACGGCGGTGTATAATGCAAATACACAGCAGATAAATTGGAACATTGGTTTAATGGATGGCAACACCAGCGCACAACTGGAATATGCATTAACGATCATAGATACGGGCGCTATTTCCAACAAAGCAGTAGTAGATGTTCCGGGCACCAATGGTTTCACACCAGCCATCCCGGATTCAGGGTTGATCAATGTTACGAGCGAATACCTGGCTAATCTGAAAGTGGTGAAAGAGCTGAATACGGCGGCGCCTTATAAGATCAGGGACGTTGTTACGTTCACCATCACTTTAACGAATGCAGGGCCGAATAAAGCTACACGTGTTATTGTGGAAGATGTGATTGCCGCCAACCTGGATGTTCCGAGAGATATCATTGTAAGTGCTGGTGCTACCAGCTACGATCCAGGCACCCGCCGTTTTATATGGACGCTGGATAGCCTGGCCGCAAATGGCACCGCCACCTTACGATTCGGTATCAGGATCAACAGCGGGGGTAGTGTTACCAACACGGCCAGCGGTACATCCGCAGAAAAAGACCTGGTGCCGGGAGATAATACTGCTGTGGTGCCAGAACAACCCATCACCGGAGAAGTAGTGTTCATTCCGAACACCTTCACACCAAACGGAGATGGCAAGAACGATAAACTCGTGATCCTGGATATCACGAAATTCCCAGGCTCTGCTTTGGTAGTGTATAACCGTTGGGGAAACATAGTATATCAATCCAAAGATTATCAAAACCAATGGAATGGTTCCGGACTGAATGAAGGAACCTACTACTATACCCTGGAAGTAAAAACACCACAAGGTGTGAGAGTATTTAAAGGATGGATTGAATTGTTACGATAGCTATTAAAAGAACATCTATGACGCGCTTGAAATACAGGATATCCATATGGCTGATCATGTGCTGCACAGCAACCGGTTCTTTGCAGGCACAGCAGAATGTGCAGTTCAGTCAATATGTATTCAACGGACTCAGTGTAAATCCTGCCTATGCAGGTTATAAGGGAGACTGGTACCTCAATACCATTTACCGGCATCAATGGGTAGGGATCCCTGGCGCTCCGCGCACAGGCGCCATCTCTGTAGACGGGCTCACCAATGCAAAAGATGACAAGGTGGGCGTAGGGTTACAGGTGATGTTTGATAAACTTGGGCCGCAGGAAGCACTGTCTGCCTATGCTTCCTACTCTTACCGCATTCCATTGGATGATGCAGATACCAGGCGTTTATGCATTGGTTTAGGTGCTGGCATCACGCAGTATTCGATAGATGGGAAGGCGCTGACCTATGTAGACGATCTGGATGAAGCCATCCCTGCCGGCAAAACATCCGTACGTATTCCGGATGCACGTTTTGGTGTGTATTACTACACGTCTTCTTTTTATGCAGGTGTTTCCGTGATGGACCTTTTCTCTTTGTATACAGACAATAGTAAATATTACTGGAACGGTTACAGTTATAAGGTGATCAAAAAAACACAACACATGTACCTCACCACAGGTTTCCTGTGGAAGCTGTCTGAACACCTGCAATTAAAACCATCCCTGTTAGTGAAAGAAGATTTCAAGGGGCCTACCAATGTAGACCTCAATGCTTTCCTGCTGATAGAGGATAAGATCTGGCTGGGTGCCTCCTACCGTACAGGCATGCGTTTATGGAATAAACCACAACTGGAAAAGGGCCTTGATCCTATTGATGCTGCCAGTTTTATGGTGGAGTATTATGCAGGAGAACGTTTCCGTTTTGGTTATGCCTATGATCTTACGATCAATAAAATGGCCAGCCAGCAACAGGGCTCACATGAGATCTCCATCGGCGTATTTTTCACGAATCGTAACAACCGTTTGCGGGTGAGCAGTCCGCGTTATTTCTAATTGTAAAAGCGAACTATGTTCTTGAGACGCAGCATTATCATTGTATTTATTGTATGGGGTGCATCTGCGAATGCGCAGGAACAACGTTCCCTGCAACAGCGGGCGGATGCGCATTTTCAACGTGCGGAATATGCACCCGCAGCTGCATTATATGAAGTGATCGTACGGAAGGAACCATCTGCAGCGATCATGGAAAAGCTGGCCACTTCTTACAGGGCCGTCAATAAATATGAAGCCGCCGCAGGATGGTATGAAAAACTATTACAACAGCCCGGTGCGGCAACCATCAATAAAAAATACTATGGAGATATGCTGAAAAGCATGGGGCAATATGAAGCCGCTAAAGTACAATACGCTTCAGACCCTGCTGCAAAAACACTGATAGCCGGTTGTGATTCTGCATTGATCTGGTTGCAAAACCCGGTACCCTTGCAATGGCAGGACCTTACTGCCCTCAATACGCCCAATAGTGATTGGGGAACGGTGAAGTATGGAGATAAAATTGTTTTTGTATCAGACCGGGGAATGAATAAACGCACGTATAAACGCAACAAACATCCTTTTCTTAAATTGTATACAGCAGCACCCAATGGCGCGTATGTAAGTTCTTTCAGTTATGCCATGGACCATTTCCCCTATCATTCAGGCCCGGTATGTTTTTCAAAGAACCAGGATACGGCATGGCTCACCGTTACGCATCCATGGAAAGTGAATTTTGAAAAAGCAGAACGCCCTGCTGTATATGGCAACCGCAGGCTTGAATTACTCACCTATGTAAGAAAAGGTGCTACCTGGACTTTGCTGGCTCCCTTTCCCTATAATAATGTGGCTGCTTTCTCATTAGGCCATGCGGCTATCAGTAATGATGGTAATACACTTTATTATACATCAGACCAGCCGGGTGGTATTGGGCAAACAGACATCTGGTATAGTACCCGGATGGGAGATGGAAGCTGGTCTGCACCCATCAACTGTGGCCCGCAGATCAATACAACGGAAGCAGAAGAATTTCCGGTAATAGCGAGTGATGGTACTTTATATTTTTCCAGTAAAGGGCATGCAGGAATGGGAGGGTTTGATGTGTTTGCTGCAAAGGGTTTAGGTAAAGAATGGGGTACGCTGGTGAATATGCGTTTCCCTGTAAACTCCTCCGCAGATGATTTTTCTTTCATGATAGATGAACAATCCCGCGGGTATTTATCTTCTAACCGCAAAGGAGGGATGGGTGATGATGATATCTATGCTTTCAAAATGGAAGTGAGCAGTACGCCATGGCAACAACCAGTTAAAAAAGTACAGATCCTTGCTGTAACAGTAATTCCACCGACGGATGCCATTACATTGATCAAACAACCATCTAAAGAAAGGCAATGGACAGGAACCAATTATCTCGTATTAGACAGTGGCAGCAAGTATACCGTAGAAGCATATAAGGGAAACCAGAAAGCGTTGCCGGTGGAAGTACCAGCTTCTGATGACGATACCATTCATGTAACGCTTTACTTAAATGATGAAGAGCTGGCCATTTATTACGACTACAATAAAAGTTTCATCCGCACAGATGCAGCTGCCATATTAGATAAGCTGGTAATAATGCTTAATGAAAACCCAACTACTACCGTATTACTCACGGCACATACAGATGCAAGGGGCAGTGATGATTATAATATGGCCTTATCCCGCCAGCGGGCAGAGAAAGCAAAAGAATACCTGCTGCAAAAAGGTATTCCCGCCGGCAGGATCACCACTAATTTCCAGGGAAAAAGAGTCCTTAGCGAACATTGTGCCCCTTGTGAGGAAGCCCAACATCAACGCAATCGGAGAACAAATATCCAAATTATCAAAAAATAATGCGCTCATAATCAATGCATAGCGAAATTATTATACTGGTATTTGGTTTATAACATAAACTACTTTACTTTTGGTTCACAAACCTAATCTAACTATATGTTTAAGTTATTCCCAACCCTGATCTTCTTCACCTGCATTCCCCTGCTGTTGCAAGCCCAGTCGACAATAAGCGGTAAGGTAACAGATGCAAAAAAGAGACCGCTTGCCGGCGTGAACATCAGCATCAAAGGTTCTTATGATGGAACTACCAGTGCTAAAGACGGCACCTTTTCCTTTTCCAGTACTGCTAATGGAGAAAGGATCATCACAGCCAGCCTCACCGGTTATCAGTCCCTTGAAATAAAAGCAGAGCTGGGCACGGCACAACAGTTTATCCTGGTATTAAAAGAAACGGTGAACCAGTTAAACATGGTCACCATCTCGGCAGGGAGTTTTGAAGCCAGCGATGAAAAGAAGAACACTGTATTGAAACCGCTGGATATTGTAACTACTGCCGGTGCCAATGCAGATATCGTAAGTGCCTTGAAAACATTACCCGGCGCACAACAGGTAGGAGAGAAGGAAGGTCTTTTTGTAAGAGGTGGCACCGGTTACGAAACGCAAACTTTTATTGACGGGATGATGGTGCGGAATGCATTTTTCAGCGGTATGCCGGATTTTGCGGCACGCGGCAGGTTCTCCCCATTCCTCTTTAAAGGCACCACTTTCAGCAGTGGCGGTTATTCCGCACAATACGGACAGGGCTTATCTTCTGCGCTGGTATTGGAATCCACTGATCTACCGGAGCGTTCTTCTTATTCCTTAGGTATCGGTAGCGTAGGTCCCAGCGTTGGTGTGGACATTCTGACGAAGGACAAAAAGAAAGCCTACGGTTTTGAAGCAGATTACTTCAATCTCTCTCCTTATTACAAACTGATGCCTCAGAAGCAGGACCCTACCATTGCCCCACAGGGCACAAATGGTTCTGCTAACTATCGTTTAAAAACATCCAAGACGGGTATGCTGAAGATCTTTGTTACCGGCAGCTACCAGCGTTTTGGATTTGAAGGAGAGAGTTTGGAGTACCCCGGTTTTAAAGAAGCATTTGAACTGGAAAGTTTCAATGTGTACACGAACATCAACTACAAAGAAAACCTGGGCAAGGGCTGGCGTATGAACCTCGGTACTTCTTACAGCACCAATCGGGACAGGATCTATATGGACACGATCAATAAAGTACCTGCGCCCACCCGCATCAAAGCACGGCAGGACCTCAGCCAGGTAAGGCTGATGTTCACAAAGGGATTGGGGAAATTCTCCGTACTCCGTATTGGTAGTGAGTATCAGTATGGCGATGAACGTTCCCGCTTTAATGAATTTGATGCAAATTATGTGGATGGCTATACAGCAGGTTTCGTGGAGAGTGATGTGTATTTTACACCGCGCTTTGTAGGCCGGTTTGGAGCAAGATATGAGTACACTTCTATACTGGCGAAAGCAAGTATTGCACCGCGGGCATCACTGGCCTACAAGCTGGATAATAAAAGCCAGGTAGCATTTGCTTACGGGGATTTTTATCAGAAGCCGGAACCGCAATACCTGCGCTTTACACATGAGTTGGGGTTCATGAAAGCCACGCATTACATTGCCAGTTACCAGCGCCTCGCACAATTCTACACCTTCCGTGCAGAGGTTTTTTATAAGAAGTATCACGATCTCCTGAAAACCACACCGGATTATAATAACAATGGTACGGGTTATGCTAAAGGACTGGAGATCTTTTGGAGAGACAGGAAGTCCATTAAAAATGCAGATTACTGGATCTCTTATTCTTACCTGGATACCAAACGGGATTACCTGAACTATCCATTTGAAGTGCAGCCAGATTTTGCCGCCAAACATACGGCTACACTGGTGTACAAACATTACATCCCATCCACCCAACTGAACCTGGGTGCAACGTATACATTTGCCACCGGCAGGCCTTATTACAATCCCAATCGCCCGGAAAGTGAATTCATGAAAGATCGTACGAGGTCTTTGAATACACTCAGCATGAATGTGAACTACCTTACTTCCATCGGAAAAGCATTTACCGTATTCGTATTCACCATGACCAATGTACTGGGGAATGACCAGGAGTATGGATTCCGTTATTCTTCGGACAAGTTGCGCCGTAATATGGTGGGGCCTATGGCACCGCGGTTCTTTTACCTGGGCATGTTCATGAGCTTTGGTATTGACCGCCGCCAGGAACAAATAGACAGACAATAATTCATCTTCTTAAAATCTACAATCATATGAAACAAATCCTTTTTTCTCTTTTAATGGTTACCGGGATCACATTTGCCGCCCAGGCCCAGAGTGAACAATACCAGCAAGCCATGAATCAGCAGGTAGCCCTGCTGGACAGTGCCAGCTATTTTACACAGGGCGGCACGCAGCAGCTGGCCAATACATTTGAACGGATCGCTGAAGCGGAAAAAACGCAATGGCTGCCGTATTATTATGCAGCTTACTGCCGCGTAAATGAGGCTTTTCTTACAACAGATAAAAGTAAAGTAGACGAAATAACGGATAAGGCTCAACTGAATATTGAAAAAGCATCCGCATTGAAAGGAAAGGATTCAGAGATCAGTTGTATATTGTCCCTTATCGCATCCGCCCGCATAGGCGTGGATCCGATGACCCGCGGTATGAAATACGGTATGGAATCCGGTCAGCACCTGGAAGAGGCCAAAAAGCTGAACCCGGAGAATCCAAGGGTGCCCATGCTGGAAGGCCAGGCCTTACTGTATACACCGGAAGCTTTTGGCGGCAGCAAATCAAAAGCAAAAGAAAAATTTGAAGAGGCCCTGTTAAAATTCGCAGCGGATAAACCAGGAGATAAGATCACACCGCATTGGGGTGAAGCTTATACAAAGATGCTCATGACGGAGCTCAGCAAATAAATTATTACAGCATACAGGCGGGTGGTCCTTGCCTGTATGCTGATTCCATCTTTTACACGCAACTGAACTAAATGGACTTTAAAGAATTGGATCCGGTGTTACATTCCCAGCTACGGCTGGCGGTGATGTCTGTATTGATCAGCGAACAGGAAGCAGAATTTACGCATCTGAAAGAAAAAACAAATGCTACGGCAGGCAACCTGAGCGTGCAGATCAATAAATTAAAAGATGTGGAATATATTGAAGTACACAAGCAATTCAAGGATAATTATCCGCAAACGATCTGTAAGATCACACCCAAAGGAGTGAAAGCATTTCAGGGATATGTAAAGTCTATACAATCCTATTTGCATACCGGTAAAAAGTAACGTCACTGTTACATCAATGCAGCGTAAACCCCTATCTTCATTATCTTAAAGACACAGATAATGGAACTTGTTGACCATACCCTGAAAGTGGCTCCTACGGCCGCTCTTGTGCTATACCATGCACGCTCGTTATATGAAAGTGGCCCAGCAAAAGCCTACTACTCCCATATTGATTTCAGTGATATTCAATCGCTTTCCGAAAAGATGGAAGCATCGTATAAAGACCTCGGCTATACGGTAATGTGCCGCAAGCGTTTTATCCGTTATTTGCTGGAACAGAATTTATCGGAAGATGCTCCGGTACAGGTGTGTATTTTGGGAGCAGGCCTTGATCCGATCTCTTTTCATCTGCTGGAAGAATATGATAATGCCGTCACGCATATTT
The DNA here is from genome assembly GCF_009647655.1 of Chitinophaga sp. SYP-B3965. Taxonomy (GTDB): domain Bacteria; phylum Bacteroidota; class Bacteroidia; order Chitinophagales; family Chitinophagaceae; genus Chitinophaga. Next base: position 185,002 of record NZ_WJFD01000004.1, read on the forward strand.
TTGAAGTGGATATGGACCATATGGATATGAAAGCGCAACTTTTTGAGCGTTTGCTGCCGGGCAATAAAAAAGTGGATTTTATTCAGGCGGATATCACAGATACCCTGCATTTGCTGGATCGCCTCCGCGATGCGGGGTATTCTTCTGAATTGCCTGCGCTGGTGATTTTGGAAGGAGTGGTGCCTTATATTCCCGATGAACAGTTCCTCAATATCATGCAGTTGTTCAGGACCCCGAATAAAACGAACCTGGTATTGATGGATTACATACTCCCGGAAGAGTATCTGCCGGATAGTGCTTTGCCGGCTTACTTTGCTATAAAGAAAGGCCTTGAATCTTTTACCGGATGCAGCCTATCTGCTTATGCCCGCCAGCAGGTATTTAACATGGTAGCCATTTTACACGGAGATGTTGCCAGCGTTGATTCCATGCAGGACGTGGAATTCAAGCTCAATGGCCGGAATGAGGTGTATTATGAAGATGGAGAAGGTTTAATTGAAATGATATCGTTCTACATCTGAGTTACAGACCTTCTGATGCCAGTTCTGATTTCTTCAGCGGATTGCGGGTTGCTTCCGCATAATCTTCCCTTTGCATAATGATGTCAATGCAGGTGTATACTGCCTGCCTGAAAGAGGCTTCGTCCGCCGTATTCTTACCGGCAATGTCAAATGCAGTACCGTGATCAGGAGAGGTGCGTACAATAGGAAGGCCTGCGGTGAAGTTGATCCCTTCTCCGGTGGCTAAAGATTTGAAAGGGATCAGGCCCTGGTCGTGATACATGGCCAGTACGCCATCGAACTTCCTGAACATTTCCCTTGCAAAGAAGGCATCTGCGCTGTAAGGGCCAAAACAAAGCAGGCCATTGTGTTTGGCTTGTTTGATGGCAGGGCCGATGTGTTTGATCTCTTCGTCGCCAATGAGACCTTCATCTCCGGCATGGGGGTTGAGGCCTAATACAGCAATACGGGGTTTATCTATTCCAAAATCCTTGATCAGGCTGTCCTTCATGATGTTCAGCTTGCTCAGGATATTTTCTTTCGTAACATATTTTGCGATCTCGGAAACGGGCACATGTTCCGTGAGCAGGCCCACGCGCATGTTCTCTGCCGTCATGAACATCAGTACATCCTTGCTCTGGAAAGCATCCTGGAGGTAAGGCGTGTGACCGGTGAAATTGAAATCTGCACTTTGAATGTTCTTTTTATGGATAGGCGCTGTTACCAGGCCATCGATATCTTTATTTTTCAGGCATTCAATGGCCACTGCCAGGGAACGGGCGGCATACTTGCCACCAGTTTCGTTCAGGATGCCGGGAGTGATCTGCACTTCTTCTTCCCAGCAGTTGAAAACGCTCACCTGCTTTGGATTGAGACGGGAAAAATCTTTAATGCTCTGGTAATTGAAGTTGTTTTCGTTGAGGAGCTTCCGGTAGAAGTTCACCGTTTTGTTGGAAGCAAATATTACAGGCGTACATAGTTCCAGCATGCGCGGATCAGCGAAGGTCTTAATGATGATCTCAGTTCCAATGCTGTTAAGATCTCCAACGGAGATCCCGATCACGGGCCGGTTTATTTGTGCGGAGGCTGTTGTACTCATGCGTTTTCCTTGTAAGAATATTCCAACAAATATACATGGAATTGTTGACAGATTAGGAGCGAGGCGGCCAAACTCGGTAGTATTCCTTAATTTTGCGGGATGTATACGCTAAAAAAATCACTGGGTCAGCATTTCCTTAAAGATGAGATCATCTGTAAACAGATCGTAGGATCGCTGCCTGTGGAAAAGGGTATGCAGGTTTTGGAAGTAGGGCCGGGGGCAGGTGCTATAACCAAATACCTCCTGGAGATCCCGGATATTCACTTCAAAGCCGTGGAACTGGATGCAGAAAAAGTGGAGTACCTGGAGAAAACATTTCCGGCCATCCGGGGCAAACTGGTACTGGATAGTTTCCTGGAAACACCGGTTCCTTTTGAAGGCCAGTTCTCCGTGATCGGGAATTTCCCTTATAATATTTCCACACAGATCATGTTCCGGGTGCTGGACTGGAGAGCACAAGTACCCAGTGTGGTGGGCATGTTCCAGAAAGAAGTGGCGGTAAGGATAGCAGCAAAAGAAGGAAACAAGGACTATGGGATACTGAGCGTATTCCTGCAACGGTTCTATGATATAGAATTCCTCTTTGAAGTACATGAAGATGCTTTTAATCCTCCGCCGAAAGTAAAATCAGGTGTGATCCGCCTTACCAGGCTGGAAAATCCGCTGGCTGTGAAGAGTGAAAAGAAGTTCACCCTGCTGGTGAAAACAGCATTTGGCCAGCGCCGTAAACAACTGCGCAATCCGCTGAAGGGATTTTTTGATAAGGAATATTTAAAGGAACCAATATTTACAAAAAGGGCAGAAGAGCTCACTGTAGCAGACTTCGTAGGCCTTTGCGAACACATGTTATGAGCCAGAAAGTTTTAATTACCGCCAAAGTACATGAGTACCTGATCAATCAGCTGGAAGCAAAAGGATACACCGTGAATTACCAGCCCTCCATTACTTACGATGGAGTGATGCAGGAGATCCATGATGTGAAAGGGATGATCGTTACCACCCGTATCAAAGTAGATAAGGCCATGATAGACCGTGCGGCAGAACTCTTATGGATAGGGCGTTTGGGCTCCGGTATGGAATTGATAGACGTGCCTTATGCAGAAAGCAAAGGCATTCATTGCGCCAGCAGTCCGGAAGGAAATATGGATACGGTGGGCGAGCAGGCGGTAGGTATGCTTATCATGCTCATGCATAACCTGCTCCGCAGTAACCTGCAATTGCGCGAAGGGATTTGGGAGAGAGATGGTAACAGAGCCTGGGAGTTAGGCGGTAAAACGATCGGCATTATTGGTTATGGCCACACCGGCAGTTCATTTGCCCGTAAGCTGCGTGGGTTTGATATGCGCATCCTGGCTTACGATAAATATAAAAAAGGGTACGGTAATGACTTCGTGGAAGAGGCGGACATGGAAACTATATTCCGGGAAGCAGATGTGGTGAGTTTTCACCTGCCGCTGACAGAAGAAACCCGGCATCTGGGGAACGCAACATTCTTCGGCTCATTTACAAAACCGGTGTATGTAATGAATACTTCCCGCGGAAAAGTGGTGAACACTGCGCACCTGGTGCTGGCACTGGAAGCAGGTATAATTGGAGGCGCCTGCCTGGATGTACTGGAGAATGAAAAACTCGAAACCTTCAATGCAGAAGAGAAAGCACAATTCCAATATTTACTGCAAAATGACCGCGTGATCCTCAGTCCGCATATAGCTGGTTATTCCCATGAAGCCAGTATAAAAATGGCGCAAATTGTACTTAAAAAGCTAAACGTTTAGCCCCTCTGTATTAGGGATTTTTATATGTGAAAGGGGCTAGGGATCGGAATAAATTTTAGTTATATTTGCAATAATCACTACTTAATGACGTCTTTGCGCAAGCGGGGGCGTTAATTTTTTTTTCTAATAACTAAATCATAAGGTTATGTCAGGCGTAAATTATGTAACCAAGGTAACCCTTGATTCAATGAGGGATGAACTTACGCAGCTTAAAACAAAAGGCCGCTCAGAGATTGCCAAGGCTATTTCCGAGGCACGTGAAAAAGGGGATCTGAAAGAGAATGCAGAATACGATGCCGCAAAGGAAGCGCAAGGCATGCATGAAGCCAAGATCGCTGTCCTGGAAAATGCTATTGCTACTGCAAGGATCGTGGAAGCGGATTCTATTGATACATCCAAAGTATCTGTACTCTGCAAAGTAACGATCACCAACATGGCGAATAAAAAAACAATTACCTATCAGCTGGTGTCAGAATCTGAAGCAGATCTGAAACTGGGTAAGATCTCTGTAACTTCCCCTATCGGAAAAGGATTGCTGGGTAAGAAAGTAGGAGAGGAAGCGAGTATCATTGCGCCTAACGGCAACAACATGAAATTCAAGGTAGAAGAGATCACGATCTAAGTAAACGAAATTTATAAGCATGAAGGCCTTCCGATGAGACCGGGAGGCCTTTTTTAACTCAACCCGTTATGACCATCTTTTCAAAGATCATCAAAGGAGAAATTCCTGGTTACCGCATTGCTGAGAATGACAGGTTCTATGCTTTCCTGGATGTTTTCCCCTTAGTGAAAGGGCATACCCTGATCGTGCCTAAAGTAGAGACAGATAAATTTTTTGATGTGGCGGACGATCTCCTGGCGGAGTGGCTGTTGTTTGCAAAACCTATTGCCAGGGCGATAGAAAAAGCCATCCCCTGCAATCGTGTAGGATTGAGCGTGGTAGGGCTCGAGGTACCACATGCGCATATGCACCTGGTGCCCATCAACTCTGCTGATGACCTTAATTTTACCCGTTCCAAACTGAAGTTATCTCCGGAAGAATTCAGGGAAGTACAGGAAAAGATCCTGGCTCAATTATAATGTTGATACATAGAACTTGAAGCCGATCCCGTGGAGTGTTTCGAGTTTTACTTCTTTATCGTCACTGAAGTGTTTTCTGATCTTGGTGATAAAAACATCCATGCTTCTGCCGAGGAAATAATCATCTTTTCCCCAAACGTGGTATAGGATCTCTTCGCGTTTAAGCGTTTTGTTTGCGTTTTCGCAAAAGAATTTCAATAGGTCTGCTTCCTTTTGTGTCAGAGAGGCTTTCAATTTGCCGCTCTTGTCTGTCAGCTTGAGTTCTCCATAATCAAAGGTAGTTTTACCTACCGCAAACGTAGTCCGTTTATCTGCATTGAGCGGACGGGTACGTTTCAGGAAAACTTCAATACGGAGTAATAATTCCTGCATGCTGAAAGGCTTGGTAACATAGTCGTCTGCACCATGTTTGAATCCGCTGATCTTGTCCTCATCCAGTGACTTGGAGGTAAGGAACAGTATAGGGATCAAGTCGTTCCGCTGCCTGATCTGCTTAGCCAGTTCGAAGCCGTTTTTCTTAGGCATAACAACATCCAGCAGGCATATATCATACAGGCTTTTCTGAAACGTTTTCCAGGCTATTTCGCCATCTGAACAGTGGGTCACCTCGTATCCGGATTCTTCCAACCGCTTTTTGGTAATTGCACCCAGGTTATAATCATCCTCCACTAGTAATATTCTAGCCTTCGTATCCATCTACGAAAAATATTAGGGGTGATAAAAGAGATAAACAATCATTATTTAACATGTGTAACATTCACTTAATACGTGTTCTTTAAGTGACTCAGCCATAATTTAGTTCAAAATAAGTACATTTTCCCAATTAACAAACAGCAGCTATGCTCTATTTGTTCAAAAGGTTAGCTAACCCTTTGATACTCTTTCAGGGTGTTGCTGCAGGAATTTATCCCAACCCTTGGCTTTTCCGATGCCGGCGAGGGGATTATTTTCCTGAAAATGATGACAAACCGCCACTGCCAGCGCATCTGTAGCATCTAAGTACTCTGGTTGTTCCGTAAAGTGGAGAATCCTTTGTAACATCTGCCAAACCTGTTCCTTATTGGCATTACCGTTGCCGGTAATAGACTGCTTCACTTTTTTCGGGGAATATTCGGCTACCATTACCCCGGCCTGCATAGCTGTGGCAATAGCCACGCCCTGAGCCCGGCCCAATTTTAGCATACTCTGAACGTTCTTCCCAAAGAAAGGAGCTTCAATGGCACAACTGTCCGGCTTATGTTGCAGAATGAGTTCATTCATGCGATGGTGGATCTTCTGCAGCCTTTCATAGTGATCTTTCTTGGGGTTGAGCTTGAGTACATTCATTTCAATGATCTGAATTTTCTGGCCGGTAACGGCAATCAATCCATAACCCATGATAATAGTACCTGGATCAATGCCGAGAATTATTTTAGTGTTGTTTGCCAAGCGAAAGTTATTTTTGCCAAAATCCGTACGTCTGAACAAAAGTACCAAATTAATACTCAATTACGTGTTGGGCGCTGCCCTCTTCATCTGGTTAACCTTTGCACTGTATCAGCAGATCATGCATCAGCCAGATCTTCCTGCCGCTTGGAAGCACATGAAAGAGTCCTTAGTACAGAAAGGTGTTTTCCTTTTATTACTGGTGCTGGTGCTCATGTTCGCCAACTGGGGGCTGGAAGCCCGAAAGTGGCAATTATTAGTGCAGCCATTGGAAGAAGTGCCCTTTCACAGGGCCTTTGGGGCTATCCTGAGCGGGGTATCCTTATCGGTGAACACCCCCAACCGGATGGGTGAATATGGAGGCCGCATCCTCTATCTGAATAACCGTAACAAGCTGAAAGCCATTGCTGCCACCATCGTGGGCAGCTTTTCACAGTTGATCACCACCATCGTGTTCGGCATGATCGGGCTGATCTTCTATATTAATAATTACGCCATGAACGAAGGGGACCATCAGTTTGTTCCCCATTTCAAGGAAAAATTATTGTTAGCAATTCTTCCGGTGATCATAGTATTGGTGTTAATGCTCTATTTTCGGTTACGGATCATCGTAGTTATATTTGAAAAGATACCCTGGCTACGAAAAGTGAAGGTGTTTATCCAGATCATAGCCCGTTATTCACCCAAAGAACTGGAGAAGCTTTTACTCCTGAGTGCCATACGGTACGTGGTTTTTACGGCACAATATTTGATTTTATTATATGCGTTGGGTGTGACATTTGTGTGGTGGCAAGGGTTCTTTATGATCAATGTTATCTACCTTGTAATGGCCATGGTACCCACTATAGCCATCGCAGAAATAGGCATCCGCGGAAAAGTGAGCGTGAGCTTCCTGGGGCTGTTAAGCGCTAATGCGGCCGGAATTCTTGCTGCAACAGTAGCCATCTGGCTGATTAACCTGGTATTACCCGCTGTAATGGGCAGCATTTTGCTGCTGGGCGTAAAAATTTTCAAGGATAAATAGCGATTGATCGATGAAGTATTTTTTAATGTTACTTATCGGGTTAACCCTTTCTGAACGCTCTCATGCGCAGGATAACTTCTGCGGGACAAAAAACACCAGCTTTAAAGCCGGCGAATCCCTCACCCTGAAAGTATTCTACAACCTCGGCAGTATGTTCGTAGGGGCCGGCGAAGCCACTTTTAACACTAAACAAGAAAAGTATAACGGCAAAGAAGCTTATCATGTGACAGCGGAAGGCCGTACTTATCGTACGTACGACTGGATCTTTAAAGTGCGGGACAAATATGAAACTTATATGGATACCGCCACCATGTTACCTATCCGTTTTATCCGGAATGTGAATGAAGGCGGATATAAGATCTATAATAATGTAGGCTTTAATCGTGAAGCAGCCAGCGCCACCAGTACTAACGGTACTTTTAAAGTACCTCCCTGCATCCAGGACGTGATCAGCGCTATTTACTACGCCCGCAATATCGATTTCTCCAAATACAAACCCGGCGATAAGATCCCTTTCAGCATGTTCCTGGACGATGAAGTGTATGAGATCTATGTGCGTTATATAGGGAAAGAAGAGGTGGATACCCGTTACGGTAAATTCCGTGCCATCAAGTTCAAACCCTTGCTGATAAAGGGTAACACATTTAAGGGTGGGGAAGATATGACCGTTTGGGTGAGTGATGATGCTAATAAGATCCCGCTTCGTATAGACAGCCCCATTTCTGTAGGAAGCATCAAAGTGGATATGATCGGTTATGCCAACCTCCGTCACGAACTGACCTCTCTGGTGAAGAAAAGATAAGTTATATTTGTTTTAGCCTAAAAGCTTTTAATTATGGAAGAACGCAAACCTAAGATACTGTTGGCGGAAGACGATACCAACCTTGGCATGGTACTGAAGAACTACCTGGAGCTGAACGATTATGAGGTGGAACTTTGCAGGGATGGCATTCTGGCCCTTGCTGCTTTCAGGAGAGAGAAATTTGATATATGCCTGCTGGATATCATGATGCCCAATATGGATGGGTTTAAACTGGCCGAAGAGATCCGGGACGTTGATCCGGATATTCCACTCTTCTTCCTGTCTGCCAAAACCATGAAAGAGGACATTATCCAGGGTTATAAACTGGGCGCGGATGATTACATCTCCAAACCTTTCGACAGTGAATTACTTTTACTCAAAATAAAAGCCATCCTGAAACGCAACCAGGAGCTGAACAGTAAAGAAGAAGAAACTTTCGAGTTCAGCATTGGCTCTTACGCCTTCAATTCCCGCCTCCGTACGCTGCAGAAAGATGGTGCTGATTCGCACACGCTTTCTCCTAAAGAGAATGAACTGCTGCATATGCTTTGCGAACATAAGAATGACCTGTTACCAAGAGAAGTGGCTTTGAAGAAGATCTGGGGCAGCGATACTTATTTCAACGGCAGGAGCATGGATGTGTATATTGCGAAACTGAGGAAGTATCTGAAAGAAGATACGAATATCGAGATCGTGAATATCCATGGGAATGGGTTCCGGTTGGTGGTGAAGGATTAGGAGATCTTTTTATTAAAAGAAACGCTCGTTGAGAAAGACCTTTTCATCAGAAAAATAATAAAAAGCGTCCCGCAGGGAATAATCTTTTCATCGAAAAAAAAACAATAAAAAAGCATCCCTACGGGATGTTTTTTTATTTTATGAGAAGGGTTGGCCAGTTGTAAAAAATGAGGGCGGTCTTTTTAAAAGTCAGCCCTTCGTTTTTTCAGAATAACATATTTGGTCCTCTTAAGGGCGTTTTGCCCATGTGGGTATAAGCTTTCTCCGTTACTTCCCTTCCCCGCGGTGTGCGTTTGAGAAACCCTTCCTGGATCAGGAATGGTTCATATACTTCTTCCAATGTTCCGGCTTCTTCTCCTACAGCCGTAGCAATCGTGGTAAGTCCAACCGGGCCGCCTTTAAAGTTTTCAATGATCACATTCAGGATCCGGTTATCCATTTCGTCCAATCCGTATTCATCTACACTCAGCGCTTTCAGGCTATACTTCGCAATCTCCATATCTATCACCCCATTCCCGATCACCTGTGCAAAATCCCGCACACGGCGCAAAAGCCCATTGGCAATACGCGGAGTACCACGGGAGCGGCGGGCAATTTCCATCGCAGCATCTGATGTGATCTTGGTGCCCAGAATTTCTGCAGCGCGCCAGAGGATCTTTTGCAAGGTAGCGGAGTTATAATATTCCAAACGGGATTTGATCCCGAACCTGCTTAAGAGGGGAGCGGTGAGCAACCCGGAACGGGTAGTAGCACCGATCAGTGTAAAAGGATGAAGGTTGATCTGTACAGAACGTGCATTAGGGCCGGAATCGATCATGATATCTATCCGGTAATCCTCCATGGCAGAATACAGGTATTCCTCCACTACCGTGCTCAGGCGATGTATCTCATCTATGAACAGTACGTCTTTCGGTTCCAGGTTGGTAAGCAACCCTGCCAGATCACCGGGCTTTTCAATAACAGGGCCGGAGGTTTCGCGGATGTTTACGCCCAGCTCATTGGAAACGATCCGGGAAAGTGTTGTTTTCCCTAAACCGGGAGGGCCATGAAAGAGGATATGATCCAATGCTTCGTCCCGCAACTTGGCTGCCTGGATAAAGACCTTCAGGTTCACAATGATCTGTTCCTGCCCGGAAAAATCAAGGATCTCCCTGGGCCGGATCGTATTTTCGAACTCCTTCTCTGCGGCACTTAGCCGATTCTCATCTGGTCTTATGTTTGAATTGGTCATTGGATCACCTTTCGGATTCATCAAATGTAGTTAGAATCTAGTATTTTTAGGCAAATACAGAACCCGCTCATGAAAATTAAAGTACTTAGCCTGTTCGGTTTGTTACTGGCAGGAATGATTCCATTAAAAGCACAACAGATCAATGAACAGGAAGTTAGCCGTATTATCAGTGTGCTTGCAGCAGATAGTCTGCAAGGCAGAGGTACCTATACACCTGGTATTGAGAAAGCATCTTTGTTCATAGAAGCAGAATTTGCAAAAGCCGGATTGGTACCCCTGCCGGGTGCTTCCGACTTCCGCCAGCGTTTTGCTACTGTGGGCAGAAAGATATACGCACTGGATTCTATACCTGCAGGGCAGGACCCTAAGTTCCTCCACAATGTGGCAGGTATGATCAAAGGCAGCAGCAAACCAGATGAGTATGTGATCTTTTCCGGCCACTATGATCATCTTGGCATCATAAAAGCAGATGGTACAGATAGTATTGCCAATGGTGCAGACGATGATGCGTCCGGCATTACAGCCGTGATCCTGCTGGCAGATCATTTTGCAAAACATCCCCCGGAACGCAGTGTGATCTTTGCCGCATTTACAGCAGAAGAAATGGGCGGTTTTGGTTCCCGTTATTTTTCACTGCAACTGGACCCTGCAAAGATCATTGCCATGTTCAATATAGAAATGATCGGTAAGGAATCTAAGTTTGGAAGGAATAGCGCATTTATCACCGGTTACGAGCGATCTGATTTTGGAAAGATCCTGCAAAAGAACCTGGATGGTTCCAGTTTTCAATTCCACCCGGACCCTTATCCGGAGCAGCGTTTATTCTATCGTTCAGATAATGCCACACTGGCTAAGTTAGGTGTGCCGGCACATACTATTTCCACTACACAGATAGATAAAGATACTTTATACCATTCCGTGAATGATGAAATAGAGAGTATGGACATGAAGAATATCGCAGATATTATTGAAGCGATTGCCGTGAGCGCCAAGAGTATTGTGGGAGGAAAGGATGCGCCTACAAGGATTGAAGAGGAGAAGGATCGTGCTCCGGTGAAGGCACAATAGCAAATTTTTTAAAAAAGGGTGTTCTCTTCACTAGAAAGAGAACACCCTTTTTTTTATTTATCTAAAGTAAGGTTGGCGATCTGTGCAAAGTGGTCTGAAGCAAATAAGCCAGCCCATGATTGTGTGAGGCAGGCATGTTGCCATACTGTCCATTTTCCACCTTTCAGGAAAATATAATCGATCGGTTCGGTACCTATCTCTTTTGCCTGGAAACCACTGAAAGTACTGGTAGGCCCGTAATGCGGCGTTTTGCTCAGGAATTTTGCATCTTTCAGGTGTAAGGGATTTTTAGTATCCACGATCACCTGGATCGGCTCATCATTTGGCTTGGAGTTGAAATCTCCCGTGATCACAACAGGCATTTTCCCTGCTATCTGATCTACTTTTTGCAGCAGCAGTTTAGCGCTTTCGCGGCGGGCGATGGGGCCTCTGTGATCAAAGTGTGTGTTGAAATGATAGAATTCTTTTTTTGTTTTTCTATCCCGGAAGCGGGCATAGGTAACAATGCGGGGGAGCATGGCATCCCAGCCTTTGCTGCCCACTTTATCAGGTGTTTCAGAAAGCCAGAAAGTTTTTGAATCTAACAACTGGAGGCGGATGGTATCATAAAAGATGGCGGATAGTTCTCCTTTTTTATCACCATCGTCCCGGCCTACACCTACATGTTTATATTGCGTGAGGGCTTCAGAAAGATCAGTGATCTGACCCCAGAGGGCTTCCTGCAGGCCAATGGTATGCGGGTGATGGAAGAGTATCTGTGAGGATACTTTATCCTTGCGGTTTGGCCATGCATTGATACTGTCTCCGGCGTTATTGTAGCGGATGTTAAAGGTCATTACCTGCAGGCTGTTGTCCTGTGCCATGGCTGAAACAGCAATGAAAAGGCATAACAGGAATGTAGATGTGGCTTTTTTCATAATAAACAAGATAGTGTTTTTAAGCTCGATTTTCTAAGAGTGATATATTGTTGCTGAAAGTGATAAAGTGTTCGGGTATTTCGAGTGCATACTATACATTTTGAAATAGATTTGATATTATAAAATCATTACCAGATGCCTAAGATAATTTCAGTAAGCGGGATGCCTGTCAGGAGTACTTATCTTCCGGGGATACTCTTTAAGGATGATCAGTCTTATTACCACGCGCATGTTCCGTCACTGGATATTACGGGGTATGGTAGTACGAAAGAAGCAGCGAAGGATTCGTTGCTGGTAACCATGAAAACTTATTTTGAGAAACTGATGCAGGAACGTGGATTGCTCAAAGACCTGCAGGAACTTGGCTGGATGATAGGGCCCCATGATATTGTACCACCTGATCTTTTGAAGAGTGGTTTAGGCGGTCTGGAAAAATGTATTGAAAACGGGGCCAGTGTTTACCAGATCGGTTGCCGGATAAAGTGGCCGGAGGGAGGATTGTTCAGATGATTAAATTGTATTGTTAACCCATAAAAACACACTATGAATTTTATTGCTTTATCTGATGTGCCACTGGATGTTTTCCGGTCCTTCTTACAGGAGCAGGGATATCGTTTTGGATGTATTCCCTCCGGGCATGAGAAGTGGTGTAAAAAAGGAAAACTGCGGCCCATTGTTATAAGGATGCATGCAGATCCTGTGCCCGCGTATATTATAATGAATGCATTAAGGGCAATGGGAGTAGCAGTAGGTGAGCTGCTGCATTTTCTGGAGATGAAACGTTATGCTATAAAAAATGGGCCGGATATACCGGCCCATTCGTAAGGATATTTTATTTCAGGTCTTTTAATATTTCCTGTACAGCTCTTTCCAGTTGGGGGTCTTTGTCTTCCAGCCGGTCTGTAAAGGAGGTCTTTACATAGATGTCTGGCGCTACGCCTTCTTTCTCCAGGTTCTTGCCATCCAGGGTATAACATCCCCAGGAAGGTAAGCGATAGAAAGATCCGTCTACCAGTCCTTTGCCGGAAGTGAAAATGATCCAGCGGTAAGATTCTGTACCAATGATCTTACCCAGTTTGAGGGCTTTGAAACCAGCAGCCGTCATTTCTGCATCGCTGAGGGATTGCTCATTGATCAGTAATACAATGGGTTTACCTGCAGGTGCAAAGTTGGGTTGCGGAGATAATTTTCCTCCGCGATATTGCCATTGCAGGTAAGGGCGTTGGGAGAGGAATTTCAATACTTCATCGTGCACATTACCGCCGGTATTGTAACGGAGGTCCAGGATCAGCGCATCTTTGCTGTCCAGTTTGGCGGCCATGTCAATGAGGAATTTTTCCAGTTCGCCACCACCCATGTTCTTCATGTAAGTGTATGCGATCTTGTTGTTGCTGAGTTTGTCTACGCGTAACTGGTTGTCGTAGATCCATTCATCGTAGAGCTGTGTGCTATTGGCATAGAAGTTTTGCGGATGCAGTCTTACATCGTAAGGTTTACCGTCCCGCTCAAATGTAAGCGTGATCTCTCTTTCCATCGCCGGGCGTGTAAAGTAGAGGTCCCTGTTGCGGTTTTTGTCTACAGTAACGCCGTTTACTTTGGTCAATACATCACCGCTGCGTACCGTTACACTTTGCTTGTCTGCATTACTGTTTGCCAGTATGCGGGATACAGTATATGGTTGCTTTGGTTCAAAGAGGATACCCGTTTCCATGGTGCGGTAACTGAGTGTGATGTTCTCTTCTGCGCCAAAGGAATTGAAGCCCAGATGCGAAGAGTTCAGTTCGCCCAGCAGGTCGTTCAGCATGATGCGGAGGTCTGCCCGGTTATTGAGGTAAGGAAGATATTTGCCGTATTGGTCCCGTAGCTTAGCCCAATTGGCGCCATGGAATTCTGCATTGTAGAAGTTCTCTTCCACATTGGCCCAGGTTTCGTAAAAGATCTGGTCAAATTCCTGGCGGAGATTGCGATAGAAGGATTGGCCGATATCGATCTTGTCTACTTTGTTGGCGTCTGCATTTAACTTGTGAATGTTGCCGCCTACCAGTATGAAGAGTTTGCCGTCCACTTCTTTTATTTCATCTACACCGGATTCGGTACCTACTATCCTATCCGTCTTAGGCGCTTCAAATGGTTCCAGTACTGTTTTCCAGGCACTGAATCGTCCGTCTGCATGGTTGGATACATAGTAGATAGTGGTTTTGTCGCCCTTTTGCGAAACATGCATTGGGCCATATTGTGTGCCAAAATCAGGACTGATCCTTTCAACGCGTTCCATGATCCGGGCAGTATTAATATTGATGGTATTAGGTGCCGGAACAGGTTTGGTCGTATCTTTTTTGTCGTCTTTCTTATCATCTTTCTTCTCGTCCTTTTTCTCTTCTTTTTTGAAGAGTTCATCAAACTTGTCCGCGCGGAAAGGATCATCGAATTTATCCAATGCAACGCGGTATACTTTGGCATTGTTCAGGCCAAAAGGATAAGCCGGTTTGGTGCGGGAAGAAGTGAAATAGATATATTTCCCGTCAGGAGACCATATGGGATTTGTTTCTGTAACCCCTGTATTGGTAAGGTTTGTGGTAGTGTTCTTTTTCAGGTTATGTACCAGCACGTCCTGTTCAAAATTGCGGTAAGCAGTGAAGAGTACATACTCGTCGTTAGGAGAGAAAGTGGGTTCTGAATTCTGGAAGGCCCAGATCTCATCTTTCACAATGGTTTTGGATTCCAGTGTTTTGAGGTCCATTACCCGTACTTCGTCACGGCCGCTGAGGTATACTGCCTGCGTGCGGTTTTTGTTAGTGTTCAGCGAACGGTTATTTCTTTTGTCGCTGGTATGTTGTTTAGGTGTGCCGTTCCCGTCTGCAGCAACAGTAAACCAGTTCAGGTAACCATCCACGGTTTGGTTAAAAAGCAGCGTGCGGTTATCTGCCAGCCATTGCACCTGTACGGCGCGTTCTGCAGAACGGGGGATCTGGCGTATGAACTTACCGTCGATATCAGAAACAAAGATCTCTCCCCTGGAAATGAAAGCGAGTTTCTTGCCATCAGGAGAAACATCATAATAAGAGATCCTGTCCCGCACTTCAAAGCCTTGTTCTTTAGGCAATACAAGGTTGCGGAAAAGGTTCAGTTCCAGTTTTTCTGATTTGCCGGAAGCTATATCATACAGCCATACCTGGTAATCTTTTTCGAAAACCACTTTGCCGCCATTAGCGTTTGCGAAAGGACGTTTGATAGAAGTAGGGAAATTGGTGAGGGCCTTTTTCTGGCCGTTCGCAAAAGTATAGAGATTGTATTCCCCATTGGCTTCGTCAGACGCAAAGAAGACCTCTCCTTTCCGGTTGATGGTAGGCCACATGTCTTTACCGATGTATGTTGTATAACGTTTGTATGCTTTGGTGGCAGGAATATAAGACTGGATATCAGGGTTGAACTCACCTTTATACCTTTTACGGTTAGCGGCATTGCTGCTTTCCCAGGTATCGTTGAAGAACAGTTCACCACTGGTAGGATGTTCCGTTACATTGTGAATGAGGTTGAAGAAATGATCAAATACCCTTACCGGTGTAGTACCTTCTATGCTTACTTTAAAGCTGGTAGTATTGCCCTCCCGGCCGGAAGTAATGTAAACAGATTTGGAATCCCAACTCCAGGATTCCAGCTGATCACCTGCTTCATGCACCGTGAGTTGTTTTACTTCCCCGCCCTCTATGGGTAACAGGAAGATATCCGCATTGCCATACTGGTAGGCCGTAAAGGCAATCCACTTGCCGTCCGGGGATACTTTTGGTGCTATCTCAGTTCCCTGCATGGCGGTGAGGCGCACTGCCTGAGGGTTTTGTACATCTGCTTTCCAAAGGTCTCCTTCATAGCTGAAAACAACAGTTTTGCCATCCGGGGTTAACGTTGGATAAGTAGTGAAATAGGTTGCTGTGCTCTGGGCAATGGCCGGCAGGGATAAAGCGGTGGCCAGCATGCCTGTAAGTAAGGATCTCATGAAGGGTTTATTTTGGTTGCGACAGTAAATTAAGAAGGAATTGGCGGTTATAGAAACCATTCATCCAAATATAGGTAAAAAACAGGGGCAGGTTCAGCACCAGCGCTGAATCTGCCCCATAAGTATTATGCTTAAAATGGTTAGATCACCACATTGATCATCTTACCCTTTACAAAGATCACTTTCTTCGGCGTTTTGCCTTCCAGCCATCTTTGTATCACTTCATTGGAGAGCGCAATCTTCTCTACATCTTCCACACTCGCATCCAGTGAAATATTAATGGTTGTGCGCAGTTTACCATTTACGGAAACAGGATATTCCTTCGCGCTTTCTGTTACATGTTTCGCTTCAAACACAGGGAATGGAGCATCCAGTATGGAACCGCTGTTACCTATCAATGCCCATAACTCCTCGCTTACGTGTGGTGCATAAGGAGTAAGTAACACAAGCAATTGTTCCAGTACCGCTTTCTTATTGCATTTGAGGTCTGTCAGTTCATTTACGCAGATCATGAAAGTACTCACCGCTGTGTTGAAAGAAAGTCTTTCCGTATCCTCTTCTATCTTGCGGATAGTGTTGTGTAATACTTTCAGTTCTTCCGGCGTAGGCGCTTCATCCTTCACCAGTAATCCTTTTTGTTCATCTGCAAAAAGGCGCCAGAACTTTTTCAGGAAACGGTGTACGCCTTCAATGCCTTTGGTTTCCCAAGGTTTGCTTTGCTCTACCGGACCAAGGAACATTTCATACATCCGGAAGGTATCAGCACCAAACTTCTCTACGATCACATTAGGGTTCACCGTATTGAAAAGGCGTTTACTCATTTTCTCAGTGAGTGTTCCGCAG
This sequence comes from Chitinophaga sp. SYP-B3965, assembly GCF_009647655.1. Lineage (GTDB taxonomy): Bacteria > Bacteroidota > Bacteroidia > Chitinophagales > Chitinophagaceae > Chitinophaga. The sequence continues at coordinate 201,498 of NZ_WJFD01000004.1, forward strand.
ATGTATTTGCCATTCTCTAAAATGAACTGCGCAGTAGCAAAATCCTGGCGCCAGTTTTTGAAGGCCGCCGTATCCAGTTCCAGGCCATCCACGATGTTCACATCCACATGGATCTCATCTGTTTCATATTGTGCACGCAAACCGGCAGATACGAACTGGTTAGTACCACGCACCCTGTAAACGAGGCGGGAACTACCTTGTATCATACCCTGGTTCACCAGTTTCTTGTAAGGTTCTTCAAAGCCGATGTGTCCGAGGTCAAATAACACCTTCGTCCACATGCGGGAATACAGCAAATGCCCTACAGCATGTTCTGTACCACCAATGTAAAGATCCACCTGGCCCCAGTAATCTGAGATCTTGCGGTCACAGAATGTTTCCGTGTTATGAGGATCCATGTAACGCAGGAAATACCAGCTGCTGCCGGCATAACCGGGCATGGTATTGGTTTCGCGGCGTAAAGAAGAACCGGGCGCTGCAGGCAGGTTCACCCAGTCTGTGATATTGGCCAGCGGGCCTTCACCATCTTCGCCAGGTGTGTAATGTTCCACGTGCGGGAGTTCCAGCGGAAGGTCTTTTACATCCATCGCTTCCGGAATGCCATTGCGGAAAACAATGGGGAAAGGTTCTCCCCAGTAACGCTGACGGCTGAATCCTGCATCCCGCATCCTGTAATTGATCTGCCTTTTACCGATCCCCAGGTTTTCTATTTTAGTGGTCACGGCTTCCATCGCTTCTTTCATTTCCATACCGGTAATGAAATCGCTGTTGAAGAGTTTGCCTTCTTTAGTTGGATTGGCTTCTTTACCATCAAAGGCATCGCCCAGGATATTAGTAACAGGGATGGAGAAGTGATTCGCGAAATTGAAGTCCCGCTGATCACCACAAGGCACCGCCATGATGGCGCCGGTGCCATATCCTGCCAGTACATACTCGGAGATCCAGATGGGTATTTTACGCCCGTCGAAAGGATTTACGGCATATGCACCCGTAAAGCAACCTGTTATCAGTTTCACTTCGGCCATCCGCTCTCTTTCAGAGCGGCTTTGTACATATTCTTTATAAGCCGTGATGGCTTCTGCTTGTTCGTCTGTTGTAATCCCGTCTACCAGTTCATGTTCAGGGGCCAGTACCATAAAGTCCACACCAAAAATGGTATCCGGGCGGGTGGTGTACACCACTACGCTTTCCATAGAACCGGCTATGTTGAACTTGATCTCCGCGCCCTGGCTCTTGCCGATCCAGTTGCGTTGCATATCTTTCATGGCATCGCTGAAGGTGATCTCATCGAGGCCTTTCAGTAAACGGTCCGCATATTCCGTGATCCGGAGGAACCATTGCCGCATTTTCTTTTTCTGTACAGGATGGCCGCCGCGTTCGCTTACACCATTGATCACTTCATCATTGGCCAGTACGGTCCCCAGGGCAGGGCACCAGTTCACTTCTGCATACGCCAGGTAGCCCAAACGGTACTGCATGAGGATCTCCTGTTGCTGCTCATAAGTGGATTCGTTCCAGGTTTCTGCACTGAAGCGGATGCTGCGGTCTCCGGGGCATTCATGATGATGGTTGCCGGCTGCTTCAAAGATGCGTACCAGCAGGTCGATCGGCTCTGCTTTTGCGGCATGGCGGTTATACCAGCTGTCAAACAGCTGCAGGAAGATCTGTTGTGTCCATTTATAATATTCGGGCTGGCTGGTCTGGATCTTCCGGCTCCAGTCATAGCAAAAACCGATATTATCCAGTTGTTTCCGGAAAGTTTCGATATTTTCTGCTGTGGTTACGGCAGGGTGCTGACCAGTTTCGAGGGCATATTGTTCCGCAGGGAGGCCAAAGGCGTCATATCCCATGGGATGCAACACGTTAAAACCCTTCAGGCGTTTAAAACGGGCATAGATGTCTGAAGCAATATAGCCCAGGGGATGCCCCACATGCAAACCGGCCCCGGAGGGGTAGGGGAACATGTCCAGCACATAACATTTGGGTTTGTTGCTGCTGTTGCTGACAAGATAAGCCTGGGTGTCCACCCAGCGTTGTTGCCATTTCCGTTCTATTTGCCTGAAATTGTATTCCATACTAAAATCTTTGATTGTCGCGCGCTTTCAGTAATTTAAATCTTTGTTCCTCAATTTCCAAAGCGGCGCAAAACCTATATAATAAAAAATGTTAAAATACCGTTTGGGAGGGCAAAAGTAAACATAACTGCCAATTTTTATTATTTTCGCCCATAAACTATAGATGAATGGCTCAATCAGGGAAATCGTCAGCTAAGAAATCGAAGCCTTCCTATGTATATTCCATTATAGGCATCACCCTTGTGCTTTTGTTGTTAGGGGTTCTTGGTCTGTTCATGATCTATGCCAAAAACCTAAGCGACTATTACAAGGAAAGCATTGAGTTGCAAGTGATCCTGAGGGATAATGTGAAGGAAAACCAGGCTTTACTATTGAAGGACTCGTTGGCTGTTATGCCGGCTGTGAAGAAGATCCAGTACGTATCTAAAGAGATGGCGGCTGAAAAGTTTAAGAAAGAAAACCCGGAAGAGAACTTCGCCGTATTGGGTTTCAATCCGTTATATTCCAGTATCGATATCAGTCTGTATGCCCGGTATGTACATCCGGACAGTCTGAAGATGATCGAACAAAATATTGTCGGCCGCAGCATGGTCCGGGAGCTTTATTACCAGCGTACCCTTGTAAGTGAGGTGCTGGATAAAGCCAAACAGATAGGTCTGGTGATCCTGGTGATCAGTATCGTAATGGCTATTGTGGTGCTGTTCCTGATAGATAATACCATCCGCCTGGCTATGTTCAGCAACCGTTTCCTCATCAAAACCATGCAAATGGTTGGGGCTACCCGCTGGTTCATTGCCAAACCTTTCGATATCCGGAGCATTATTAATGGTGGGGTGAGTGCCATTCTGGCCATTGGCGGCCTGATCGTGCTGATCTATTACGCAGAATCCAGCCTCATTGGTTTAAGGGGGATGCGGGATTATTTCATCACCGGGTTATTGTTCCTGACCCTGATCGTGATAGGTATAGGTATCTCACTGGTGAGCACACACCGCTCCGTGATGAAATACCTGAAATTGAAACTGGATGATTTATATTGATTAAAAGTTAATTTGCAATATGTCTAAAGAAATTAAACACACAGAAGAACGCAGCCTTTTCGGCAAAAGTAATTATCAGCTGATGCTGGCAGGCGTGGTACTGATCGTGATCGGCTTCCTGCTGATGATGGGTGGCGGCGGAGAAGGCCGTTTTGATCCTAAGGAAGTGTACAGCTTCCGCCGCATTACACTGGCTCCTATCGTGATCCTGCTGGGTCTGGTCCTGGAGATCTTTGCCATCATGCGCAAGCCCAAACAATAATCTTAAAAAGATAACATAAACATAGCGATGAGCCTCTCATCGCTTTTCTTATTTTGAGCACCATGAGCACAATAGAAGCCATTATCATTGCGATAGTAGAAGGATTGACGGAATTTATCCCGGTGTCTTCCACCGGGCATATGATCATTGCCAGCAGCCTGATGGGCATCAATAAAGACGAATTCACCAAACTGTTTGAAGTGTGTGTGCAGCTGGGAGCCATCCTGGCCGTAGTAGTGTTGTACTGGAAAAAGTTCTTCAACTTCAGCAAACCCGCTTTCTATTTTAAATTGTTCCTGGGTGTTTTGCCCGCACTGATCTTAGGATACATGTTTGGGGACCAGATCGATAGCATGCTGGAAAAACCGGAAGTAGTAGGGGCAGCCTTATTGCTGGGTGGGATCGTTTTGCTGTTTGTAGATAAATGGTTCCAGAATCCTACCATCGATTCAGATGAAAAGATGAATTACTTCTCTGCCATCCGTATTGGTTTCTTTCAGTGTATGGCGCTGATCCCCGGTGTAAGCAGAAGTGCGGCCACCATTATTGGCGGTATGCAACAGAAATTAACCCGCCATGCTGCGGCTGAATTTTCTTTCTTCCTGGCAGTGCCTACCATGGCTGCCGCCACCGGTTATAAAATATTAAAACATCACGACCTCCTGCTGAGCTCCTCCGAAAACATCAAATTGTTGCTGATAGGGAATGTGGTAGCTTTTATCGTAGCGATGCTGGCTATTAAGTTCTTTATCGGCGCGTTGCAGAAATACGGATTTAAGATCTGGGGTTATTACCGCATTATATTAGGCGCCGTTATCCTCGTGGCCTTTTTTGCGGGGTATAAAATGAGCGTGTAGGAGGCAATATATAAATTATTTTTATATATTGCGGGTAATGAATCCTATGAAAAACGATGCATTCCTCGAATCCCTGAAGGAAGCTGTTCTGCTAAAAGAAGGCTATGAGCTTCAGGCGGCAAAAGGACAGATCAAGATCATTAAGCAGGCCGGGGAAGTAACAGAAGGTGTTTTCTTCAAGTATGATACAGCTTTCCTGGTGCAGGGGCTGACCTTTTTCAAACGCTTTCCTTCCGTAGAAAGGTTCTTCATCGAGATCATGGGTGGAGATCCTGAACAGTTCAATACGCTTGTCCGCGTACACCCGGAAAAGATCCAACTCAATTCTCCTGATGAGGTCCGGAAGTTTGTACAGGATTCACTGCCGGTGCTGGCTGAATTCCCCACACTAAAAGAGGTGAACAACTGGCTTTCCGCCACTCCCTTTGAACAACATCCTGAATTAATAGGAAATAATGGCAATACCGTTACGATGCGGGAACTGGTGATCCTGCGGCTGGAAGGGAATGCCCGTTATAAAGAATTATATGCAAGGTTCAGGAGCATGTTATGCCTGAAGGCCGCAGAGGGGCAATCTCCTTATGTAAAAATGTATAAGGTGTTCCAGAAACTGGAAAAGGACCTGAAAGAAATGGCGCCTTAACCTTTTACGGCCAGCAGCAATTCCAGGTCTGTATACTTCAGTTTGAACTTCTCGCTCAGGTGGTAATTGGTGAGCGCTCCTTTATAGAGGTAGATGCCGTTCCGTACTCCTCTCTTGATCCATACGAGGTTTTCAAATCCTCCATCTTCCGCAGCTTCCAGCAGCAGGGGCATCAATACATTACTGATAGCCTGGGAAGCGGTACCTGCAAAACCGGAAGGGATATTAGGTACACAATAGTGGATCACATCATATTTCTTGAAAATGGGATTTTCGTGTGTGGTTACTTCAGAGGTTTCAAAACAACCGCCACGGTCAATGCTCACATCCACGATCACAGAACCGGCTTTCATATTACTCACCATGGATTCACTCACTACAATTGGCGTACGCCCGCTTTGAGAGGAAAGTGCACCTACGGCCACATCTGCATTGCGTAGCTGTTCTGCCAGTACGCGGGGCTGGATCACGGAAGTAAATACCCTCACGCCTATATTGTTCTGCAGCCTTTTCAGCTTATAGATATTATTGTCGAATACTTTTACGGAAGAGCCCAAAGCCAGTGCAGTGCGGGCAGCAAACTCCCCAACAATGCCAGCGCCGATGATCACCACCTTGGTAGGAGGGATACCGGTGATCCCGCCCAGCAGGATGCCTTTGCCTTTGTTACTATTGCTGAGGTACTGACCTGCTATCAACATCACGGCACTTCCGGCAATTTCGCTCATAGCGCGTACAATGGGATAAGTGCCCGCATCGTCTTTCAGGTTCTCGAAGGAGAGCAGGGTGATCCTTTTATTCATCATCTGCTGCAGCTGCTCTGCTTTGAGCATGGAGAGATGAATAGGGGAAATAACGATCTGGTGAGGATGGAGGAGTTCTATCTCTTCGTCATTCAGTGGAGCTGATTTAACGATGATGCCTGCTTTGAACACTTCTTTTTTATCGTACACTATCTCGGCGCCTGCCTCTGAATAGTCTGTATCATAAAAGTGGGAACCGTCCCCTGCCTTATGTTCCACCACAATGTGGTGGCCGTTATTACTAAGTATATTAACGGCGTCCGGCGTTAGCGCTATCCTACTTTCCTGGAAAGAAGTTTCCTTTGGTATACCGATGAATAAACGGGAATTTTTTTGTGGATATTCCAACGTTTCTTCCATTGGTGAATAAGTAAAGCCCGCACTCACAACAGGTTTTTGCCTTTGCTCCATAATCGTAGACAATTGTGTTAGGTCTGTTTCAAAGATACATTTATTATTGAAGGGAAGGTTCAAATTCGCCGGGGTTGGCGGAACCGGCTATAAGCTTCCTTTTATGGTCTGGTGTAACGGATAAAAAGAGGTATACGGTATCTGCAGGTAAGAGTGGTGCCACCATGTCCGGCCACTCTACAAAACAAATGGCATCCGGATGGTAGAGGCAATCCTCCACGCCGGCCTCTACGGCCTCTTCCAGGCTTTTTAAACGGTAAAGGTCCAGGTGGTAAATGATCCGTTCCCTTTGCCCGTTCTCTTTAAAACGGTATTCGTTGATGATAGAAAAGGTGGGACTCCCCGTGGTGTCTTCCACCCCTTTAGCCGCGCACAGGGCTTTCACGAAAGTGGTCTTTCCCGCGCCCATTTCTCCGTTGAGGGCAAATACCTGCTGCTGTGGAAATGTTTCCCAGAAGCGTTCTGCTACCTGGGCAAGCTCTGCATGTGAAAACGTCAGTCTCATAAATGATAATGCCTGATCAGGGGCTAAAATTAGCAATTCCGTTGCATTAAATGTTGCCGCTTCCGCGGCTTCCTGCAAAATGGGCTGCTATGGCCTCAAATGCCGCTGCCAGTATGGCTAAAAGCACCTGCGTTGCATTAATTTCTCTATGATAAGATCAGCTATATGGTAATTTTGGGGCATGGAAACGATCAGTTGTAAAGTAAAAGGAATGAACTGCTCCAGCTGTGCGCTTACCATCTCCAAATACCTGGAGAAAAAAGGCATGGAAGATGTGGCCATCAGCGTGGCTACAGAAGAGTTACGCTTTAATTTACCACAAGGCAAAGATGCGGAAGAAGTGATCAACGGGATCAATAGCCTGGGGTATGAAGTGATCCTTCCCAACCAGGGCGCTAAAAAACGCCCTATCTATACTACACTCACTTTTAAGTTCATATTCTGCGCCATCTTCACAGCCCCTTTGTTATTACACATGTGGGTAAACTGGCACTGGCTGCATAATGCATGGGTACAATTAGCTTTAACCACTCCTGTATACCTGGTGGGCATGGCGCATTTTGGCCGCAGCGCTTTCCGCTCTTTACGTAATGGCATGGCCAATATGGATGTGCTCATTACCATCGGGGCCACGGCGGCATTTGCTTACAGCCTTACGGGTACATTGCAAAACCTGGGCGCTGATTACCTGTTCTATGAAACCACGGCAGCCATCCTTACCCTCGTTTTCCTGGGTAACCTGCTGGAAGAAAGGTCCGTGAAATCCACCACAACTGCCATTGCAGAACTCGCAAAGATGCAGTTTACCACTGCCCGCCGCATTCATTCTGTGGAAGGGGTGGAACATATAGACGAAGTAGATAACAATGATCTCCGCACCGGAGACCTGGTATTGGTGAATACCGGAGATAAGATCCCTATGGATGGTACCATCTATTGGGGAAGCGGGCATGTGAACGAATCCATGATCACCGGGGAAAGTGAACCGGTGGCCAAAAATGAAAAGGACAAAGTAATAGGCGGCACCATCCTGGAAGATGGTAATCTCAAAATGTATGTTACCGCTATTGGCAAGGATACGGTGCTCTCTTATATTATAGACCTCGTAAAACAGGCGCAGAGTAACAAACCGCCCATGCAAAAGCTGGCGGACAAGATCAGCGCCATTTTTGTACCCCTCGTGCTCGGTATTGCACTGGTTACTTTCCTGGGCTGGTACTTCATTGGCCACACTACATTGGATGTAGCCATTATGCGAAGTGTAGCCGTGCTCGTTATTGCCTGCCCCTGTGCCATGGGATTAGCCACACCGGCTGCCGTAATGGTGGGCCTTGGCCGGGCTGCCCGGAATGGCATCCTTATAAAAGGTGCGAATACGCTGGAAATGTTCCGCAATATCCGCCAGATCGTATTTGATAAAACAGGCACGCTCACCACCGGTAAATTGCAACTGGGAGAATGGAAAGCGATCGGGATGGATGAAACTATGTTCAAGTCTACCGTACTCAGCCTGGAGAAATTCTCCTCACATCCCATTGCCCGCTCTATTACCACTTTATGGAAAGGCCACCCGGAAGTAGCTTTACAGCAGATCAGGGAACAAAAAGGCCTGGGCATGAAAGCCGTAGATAAAGAAGGAAACGAATGGCAGCTGGGTTCTTATATTATGGCAAAGAATACGACAACAGACGATGGACATAATATCTATCTGCTCAAAAATGGTGTGCTGGCAGGCTGGATCGATTTCATTGATGAACTGAGACCCGAAGCAAAGAGCGTGATAGAACAGCTGAAAAAGAATGGTATCCGTACCATCCTGCTTAGCGGGGATATGAAGCGTAAATGTGATCAGATCGCGGAGGAGTTGGGTATTGATGAAGTATATGCAGAACAGAGCCCACAGCAAAAACTGAATAAAATAGACGGCCTTATGCAAACAGCTCCTACCGCTATGATAGGAGATGGCATCAATGATGCACCTGCACTGGCCAAAGCCAGCATCGGTATTTCTTTGAGCGATTCCACACAGGTAGCTATGCAAAGTGCCAATGTGATCCTGCTGAATAATCACCTTGGGGCTTTACCATTGGCCATGGGGCTGGGTAAACACACCTACCTTACCATTAAGCAAAATCTCTTCTGGGCATTTATATACAATGTGGTGGCCATTCCTGTGGCAGCTTTAGGTTACCTCAATCCCATCGTGGGCGCGCTCATTATGGGTTTATCAGATGTGGTGCTGGCCATTAACTCCGTGCGTTTGAGATTTAAAAAAGTGCTGTAAGGATTTTTATCGTTAATTCGTATATCATAATTCGTTCAGGAAATGATATACTGGTTAGACCTTATCGGCACATTCGTATTTGCCATATCCGGCGCACTCGCCGCCTGGGATAAGAAAATGTACCACGATATCTTCGGGGTGAGCTTCACCGCTTTCGTGACTTCCATTGGAGGCGGTACCATGCGGGACCTGATACTTGGTGTAAGGCCGGTATGGGTAGGAGATAAGAATTATATCATTGCCATTGCCGTGGGCGTTTTGGTGACCATCCTGTTCCGCGCACGCCTGCTGCGTTTCCGCAGATCCATTTTTGTATTTGATACCATTGGTATTGGTTTTTATACGGTGATAGGTTTGCAGAAAGCATTGTTCTATGGCGTGCATCCCTGGGCTGCAGTGATCCTGGGCATGATCTCTGCCATCTTTGGTGGTGTGATCAGGGATATGATGGTGAATGAGATCCCATTGATCTTCAGCCGCCAGATCTATGCCACAGCTTGTTTAGCGGGAGCTGCATTATACATCGGGTTGCGTTATGCCGGTGTGGATGAAGACTGGAATATGGTGGCCAGCATTTTGCTGGTGATCGCTATCCGTTTAACCGCTTTACGCAAAGGCTGGTCTTTACCTTATTTACAGAAAGAGTGAACATGTCATCTGCACTTTCCATATTACACAAGTTCTGGGGGCACCAGCAATTCCGGCCCATGCAGGAAGAGATCATCGCATCCGTGGTCAGTGGCCGGGATACGTTGGCGCTCTTACCTACCGGCGGCGGTAAATCTATTTGCTTCCAGGTACCAGCTATGATGAATGATGGGCTTTGCATGGTGATCACGCCACTCATTGCACTCATGAAAGACCAGGTAGAGAACCTGAATAAAAGAGGTATTCCGGCTTTTGCTATCTATGCCGGCATGCATGCAAAAGATGTAGAGAAAGTGATGATAATGGCGCGGGAAGGAGAAATAAAATTCCTCTACGTTTCCCCGGAACGTTTGCAGAGCAGGCGTTTTCAATGGTACTGCGAAGTATTGCCTGTGAAACTGATTGCAGTGGATGAAGCGCATTGCATTTCCCAATGGGGATATGATTTTCGTCCGGCCTATCTGCAGATCGCCACTATCCGTCAGCTTTTCCCTGAAGCACCTATCCTGGCACTAACGGCTACGGCCACACCTAAAGTGAAAGAAGATATCTGTGAACGGCTGCAGCTGGATGATCCTGCCATCTTTGTGAAAAGCTTCGCACGCGCCAACCTCTCTTACAGCGTTGCGGAGGAAGAAGGTAAACTCACCCGCATCCGCCAGATCCTGGACCGTGTACCCGGCAGCGCTATTATCTATTGCAGGAATCGGCGGCAGACAAAAGATATTGCCGGATTACTCAGTGGCCAGGGGATCACGGCCAGTTATTATCATGCGGGTTTATCAGGTATAGAAAGAAGCACCCGGCAGGAAGCCTGGATCAATAATGAGATCCGGGTGATGGTTTGTACCAATGCTTTTGGCATGGGTATCGATAAACCGGATGTGCGTATGGTGATCCATGCGGATGTACCGGATAGTATTGAAGCCTATTACCAGGAAGCAGGCCGCGCCGGCAGGGATGAGCAAAAAGCATATGCCGTACTGTTGTATAATGAACGGGATATTGTGGAAATGAAAGAGCGTGTTGCCCTGCAATTCCCCACACTGGAACAGATAAAGGAAGTGTACCAGGCAGTCGTGAATTACCTGCAGGTACCTGTTGGCAGCATAGAAGGGGTGTATTATGATTTCGATATCAACGATTTTGTAAAACGCTTTTCCCTCAATATCACCGTAGCATTCAGCACCCTGCGCATCCTGGAACAGGAAGGTGTATGGCAGCTTAGCGAGAGTGTGTTCATGCCTTCCAAGCTGGAATTTGTGACCAGCAGAGATGGGTTATATGAATACGAACAGGTGAACCCTTCCATAGAACCACTCCTCAAAACATTACTCCGTACTTACGGCGGCATCTTTGATAATGCAGTACCCATCTTTGAACGCCAGCTGGCTAAACTGCTGCGCATAGATGAACAGGATGTGATCCTCGATCTGCAGTTATTACACAGGCAGGCAATTGTAAAATACCAGCCCCGTAAAGATCAGCCGCAATTGAGCTTCCTGCAGGAGCGGGTGGCAGTACAACATCTCACCATTGATTATGCACTCCTGAAACGCAGGCGGGAAGCCATGGAAGAAAGGATCGAGGCAGTGGCCCAATACCTGCGGAATCATGATACCTGCCGTACGCAACAGCTGGTAGCTTATTTCGGGGAGAAAGATGCGGCGCCTTGCGGCGTTTGTGATGTATGTGTAAAGAAACAAAAAGGAGAACTCCGGCCTAAGGAGTTTGGAGAACTGGCTACGGTTATCCTGGCTGCATTGCAAACACAATCTACCATAGAAGTATTAATGCAAAATATAAATGCGCCGGAAGACAGGGTGTTGGAAATACTGCAGTTTTTGATCGCGGAGAAATCTGTGTTACGTGATCAGGATGGACTGTTAGTAGCAGTGAAGGTACTTAAGGTATAAGTTAAGCACCTTCACTGATTATAATTAAAGTGTTACGATCTTACCTTCTTTGCTGCTCAGGAAACCAGCTTCTATCACCTTCACTACATTCAAACCTTCTTCTGCTGTTACCGGGTTCGGTTTACCTTCTCTGATAGCCGCGTAAATACCCTGGTAATAATCGAGGTAATTACCATTTACAGAAGGCAGGAATTCTTTTACAGCAACGCCATCTATTTCTGTATGTAATAAACCCCATTCAGCAGGTGTTTCTGCTCCCCAATCTGGTGTATCGGGCAACACGCCTTTCATGAGCAATGCTTCCTGCACGTCTGATTTCGATTTAATGAAGGAACCTTTTCTGCCATGCATGATATAAGAAGGCAGTGCTTCTCTTACCAGGTAACTGGATTTAAGACGCACGCGTAATTGATCATAATACAGCAGCAGTTCAAAATAATCATCTACCACAGAATCTCTGCGGATGATCCGTACATCTCCAAACACAGCCTTCGGCATACCAAAAATGGTCAGTGCCTGATCTATCAGGTGAGAGCCCAGGTCATACAAACAACCGGTGCCATTGTTGGCTAATTCTTTATGTGCTTTGTAGCTAAGCTCTTCTTTAAAACGGTCGTAATGGAATTCTACTTCCAGGATATCGCCTAATAACCCTTCCTGCACTACTTTCTTTACGATCTTGTAATCACTATCATAACGGCGGTTCTGGTAAACACTCAGCAGGAGTTTCTTAGATGCTGCCAATTGCATCAGTTCTTCGCCCTGTGCAGAATTAACCGTGAAAGGTTTTTCCACGATCACATGTTTGCCCGCCAGCAAGGCGGCTTTTGCATAATCGTAGTGGGTACTATTGGGTGTGTTCACCACAATTAATTCGAGGGATGCATCATTGAAGAGATCCTTTACATCTCCGTATATTTTCACGTACGGATAGCGTTGTTGTGTGAGGTGTTTGCTGCGTTCTACTACGGCAGTCAGTTCAAATCCCGGATGCACATGTATGAAAGGTGCATGGAAAGCGTAACCACTATGGCCATAGGAGCAAAGGCCTGTTTTAATCGGTGAAGGCATATCAATAGTTGTATTATTTTTTAAAACCAGCTTGTTCCTTTTTTCTTGCTGCGGCCGCCTAAACCTAATGCGCCCAGCAAACTCCGCGTGATCACATTAGCAGCAGTACGCCCTACCTGGCGGGCAGCAGAGCTGCTCATCATGGTTTCCAGCAAACCCTTTTCTTCTTTCACTTTACCTTTTTTTGCCGGCGCCGCTTCTTCTTCCTGTTTACTCTTTTCTGCGGCTTCTTCCAGTTTGGCGTTCAGGATCTCGTAAGCGCTTTCGCTATCTATTTCCTGGTTGTATTTTTTAACCAGTTTGGAAGAGTTTACCAGCGTATCTATTTCCGCATCACTCAATATATCCATACGGGAACGCGGAGATACCAGCATAGTAGCGGCCAGTGGTGTAGGCGTACCTTTTTCACTGAGGCAGGTCACCAATGCTTCTCCAATCCCAATCTGGGTAAGGAGCTCATCTGTTTTATAGTAATCAGATAAAGGATAGTTCTCTGCCGTTTGTTTGATGGATTTACGGTCGTTTGCAGTAAAGGCGCGCAATGCGTGTTGTACTTTGAGACCTAATTGTCCCAACACAGAAGCCGGTACATCCATCGGGTTTTGCGTACAGAAGAAGATGCCTACACCTTTTGAACGGATCAGCTTGATAATGGTTTCAATCTGTTGCAGCAAAGCATCACTGGCTTCCTGGAAGATCAGGTGGGCTTCGTCTATGAACATCACCAGCTTCGGTTTGTCCAGATCTCCTTCTTCCGGCAGGCTGGCATATAATTCTGCCAACAGGCTAAGCATGAAGGTAGAAAAGAGTTTGGGCCTGTCCTGCAGGTCCGTTACCCGTACGATGGAGATCTTACCACGGCCATCCTCGCTGATGTGCATCAGGTCATCTACCTCAAAGGACTTTTCTCCAAAGAACAATTCAGCGCCCTGTTGTTCCAGTTCTATCACCTTACGCAGGATAGTACCGGTAGAAGTAGTGGAGATCTTACCGTAATCTTTTTCCAGTTCCTTCTTGCCTTCGTCGCTCACATATTGCAGTACCTTTTTGAAATCTTTCAGATCCAGCAAAGGCAGTTTATTATCATCGCAATATTTGAAGACCATGGAAACAAAACCAGATTGCGTATCGTTCAGTTCCAGTATTTTAGACAGTAACACCGGCCCGAATTCACTTACTGTGGCCCGCAGGCGGATACCTTTCTCATTACTGAGGCTCAGTAATTCCACCGGATACGCAGCCGGTTTGTAAGTGCCGCCTATCTTTGCATACCGTTCTTCTATTTTTGGATTGGAAGCACCTGCAGCAGCAATGCCACTCAGGTCTCCTTTAATATCCATCAGCATAACAGGCACGCTGGCATCACTCAATCCTTCTGCAATTACCTGCAGGGTTTTGGTTTTACCGGTACCGGTAGCGCCTGCTATCAGTCCGTGGCGGTTTAATGTTTTCAGGGGAAGGAGTACGTCTGCACCAGCTACTACTTCACCATTCAACATGGCGCAGCCCAGCTTGAAATGCTCTCCTTTAAAAGTGTAACCGTCCCTGATGTATTCGAGAAATGCTTCTTGATTTGCCATGGTGGGTTATTTATTATTCTTCTTTCAAAAGGCTCTTGGCGTCCTGGATACTCTTCAGCATCAGGGCTCTTACTTCTCCTATCTTCTTCTCTTCTGCTTCCAGGTAAGCTTTTTTCTCTGCCATGGTTTTACCCTGCATCTGCATATCGTATGCATGCATCCAGGTGTTCATGGCGTTGTTGGCACTGTCCAGCAAAACGCCGGTAGCGGTATATATATCTGCACTGGCTTTCTTCTTTTGCAGGCTGTCTGTTACTTCTGTTACACGGGTCCTGAGACGGCGGATCACCATCATTTTGGCCATACCTTCGTCGTGGATGCTCATCACCACACCTGAAAGCGAATCTACTGCCAGGGAATCTTTGATCACCGCATTATCTTGTGCAGGCGCTTTGTTGCTACCCTGGCAGGCCGCCAGGCCTATCATTACGGCAACGGGTAAAATGTATTTAAACATAACATATGGATTTTAGGATTAAAGTGCGCTCAAAGGAAATGCTTCCTTCAGGCGGATACCTTTTTCAGTAGACTCTAAGATACCACATTCATTAGCAGCATCATGCTCAAAATAGAGCACGTACTGTTTTTCATTTGCTTCCGTGAGGAAACGTTTTTTCTCTTCCAGTGTGGTGAGCGGGAACATATCATATGCCATCACATAAGGCAATGGAATATGCGCTGCAGAAGGTAAAAGGTCCGCCATATAGATGATGGTATGACCCTTATAACTGATCTCCGGCAACATCATGGCATCTGTATGACCATAGGCAAAACGTACACGGATATGGTCCGAAAAAGAAACACCGTCGTGCTGGTCTATAAATTTCAGCTGCCCGCTTTTTTCAATGGGCAGGATGTTTTCTTTCAGGAAAGATGCTTTCTCGCGGTCGTTGGGGTTTACCGCCCATTTCCAGTGTGCCGTATTGCTCCAGTAATGCGCATTTTTGAAAGCGGGTACCAGGTTATCACCTTCCCGCTCAATACTGCCGCCGCAATGGTCAAAATGGAGATGGGTGAGGAATACATCTGTGATATCGTTTCGGTGGAAGCCTGCGGCCGCCAGGGACTTATCCAGCGTATCTTCTCCATGGAGGTAATAATGACTGAAGAATTTATCATCCTGTTTATTACCGATGCCATTATCGATGAGGATAAGGCGGTTGCCATCTTCTACCAGCAGGCAGCGCATGGCCCAGGTGCACATATTATTTTCATCCGGGGGATTCAATTTCTGCCACATGGTTTTAGGCACTACGCCAAACATGGCGCCCCCGTCGAGTTTGAATAATCCGGTGTTAATTGTGTGTAGCTTCATGTTTTGCTAATCTACGTTGTTTATCTAAAGCAGAAAAAAGCCAGATGAGCCCAATGGTGAAAAAGCCTATCAGCACGAGTACAGAATTACGCATATTACCTGAGATATGATCTATCCAGCCAAAGCTGAACAGCCCTATCACGATCGCGAACTTTTCTGTTACATCATAATAGCTGAAGAAGGAAGTAGTATCCTTTGTTTCCGGGATCAGCTTTGCGTAGGTAGAACGGCTGAGTGATTGTATACCACCCATTACCAAACCTACGAGTACCGCAAGGAAGTAGAATTGCATTTCAGTTTGAACGAAATAAGCACAGATACAAACACCGATCCATAACAGTACGGTAAGGATCAGTATTTTGAAGTTACCGTGCCTTTCTGATAAGCGTGCCATACCCCAGGCGCCAAGGATAGCTACCAGCTGGATCAGTACCACACAGGCGATCAGGTTGCTGCTCTCCATTTTCAATTCTTTGCTTGCGAAAATGGTAGCTACCATCATCACGGTTTGTACACCCATGCTATAAAAGAAGAAAGCCCGTAAATATCTTTTCAGTACAGGCATCACACGCACCTGAGCATATACTTTCTTCAGTTCGATAAACCCTTCTGTAAATACATTTTTGGAATGCTGCTCTACGGCAGGTTGTGATTTAGGCAGACGTTTAAAAGTGATCTGTGCAAAGCCCAGCCACCATAGCCCTACCAGGAAGAAGGTAACCTGTACGGCCATCGGTTCATCTATTCCAAAAGGCTTGATCAGTACGATGGCAAATCCTATCAATTGTAATATTACACTTCCAATATAGCCAAAGGAGTAACCCCGGGCACTTACCCTGTCGCGATATTCTACAGGAGCTATTTCAGGGAGGTAGGAATTATAAAACACCAGGCCTCCGCAATAACCAATTGTTGCCAGTATGAAGAAAATGGTACCGTATTCAAGATTGTCTTCTGTAAAATAACAGAGCGCTCCGCAAGAGATAGCTCCTACATAGCAAAAGAACCGGAGGAAGTTCTTTTTATTACCCCGGGTATCTGCAATGGAAGATAGAATGGGAAGACTGAGAGCGATGAGGAGGTAGGCAAAAGCCAGCGCATAATCGAACAATACGGAATTCTTGATGGAATACCCGAAGAAGCTGACAATATCTCCACCGAATTTCTTCTCCGTTACGCCAATAAAATATATTGGGAAGAAGGTAGTGGTGATCACCAGATTATACACTGAATTGGCCCAATCGTACATGGCCCATCCATTAATGACTTTTTTGTTCGGCAAGCTCATAGGTTGTGCAGTTACATGAATTAAAAATTCGCCTGCAAAATACCATTTGCAAGGCACTACTTATAGTCCGTAATATGAATTCTTTCTTTACAAAAACCGTATTCTGCTTCATCATTTGAACTGACGATCACCATACGCTGGCTGCAGTATTTGCTGATGAGTTGCTGGTAAAGGCTTACGCCATCTGCATCCAGGTTGGTGCAGGGTTCATCCAGCAGGAGTACGGGAACGTCTGAAAAAATGGCCATGGCCAGCCTTGCACGTTGTTTCATACCGGAAGAAAAATTGCGTACCTGTTTGCGCCAGGCTTTTTCCAGGCCAACGGTTTGAGCAATTTCCTTTGGTGTTAAGCCAGGGAGAAAAGATTTGAAATGGAGATGGAAATCGAAACATTCTTCCAGGGTGAATTCTTCCACCAGCTCCAGGTAGGGTGCTACTATGGCGCTATGGCGGAAGAACTGTTCCTGTGGGAGGGGTTGCCCCTCCTCTGATTTGTATTGTATGTCGCCCTCACTGTGGTGGTGATGGCCGCTGATAATTTGCAGCAAAGTAGATTTACCGGAACCGTTGGCTCCAAGTATGGCATAATGTCCCGTACCGGTGAACGTAAAGGAGAAACGACGGAAGATCCAGTCGTAATTATATCGCTTTCCTACCTGGTTAAGCGAGATCGTCATTAGCCCTCGTACTATATCCTCTCATAATACCACGACCGGAATCGCGGATGAAGGAGAGTATTTCATCTCTTTCATCTGTGGCCGGAAATTCGGCTTCTATGATACGGATAGCTTTGGAAATATTGTTTCCTTTTACAAAGAGGATACGATAGATATCCAGGATGTGATTGATCTTTTCAAGGGTAAAACCTCTGCGTTTCAGCCCTACGGAATTTACACCCACATAGGAGAGAGGTTCGCGGGCAGCTTTAACATAAGGAGGCACATCTTTACGTACCAGCGAACCGCCGGTTACAAAAGCATGGTTGCCTATTTTGCAGAATTGCTGAACAGCTACCATACCTGCCAGTACAACATGGTCTCCCACGGTAATGTGCCCTGCAAGGGTGGTATTGTTAGAAAAAACGCAATAATCACCAACATGGCAATCGTGCGCAATATGGCTATAGGCCATGATCAGGCAGTTATTGCCGATGATGGTCTTCAAACGATCTTTTGTACCACGGTTAATGGTTACATATTCGCGGATAGTAGTATTATTTCCTATTTCCACACTGGTGTCCTCACCTTCAAATTTGAGGTCTTGCGGAATAGCAGAGATAACAGCTCCGGGGAAGATGCGGCAATTTTTGCCGATGCGGGCACCTTCCATGATGGTCACATTGGAGCCAATCCAGGTGCCTTCCCCGATCTCAACATTCTTGTGAATAACGGTAAACGGATCGATCTTGACATTGGGCGCAACTTTGGCGTCCGGATGAATGTACGTGAGCGGATGAATCATGCTGTTATTTTCCTTCGCGTTTAACAATTTGGGCAACCATGTCAGCTTCTGTAGCTACTTTGTTGCCAATGAATACCGTACCGCGCATTTCAACGAGACCTCTGCGGATAGGGCTTAACAGCTCCATCTTCAGGATCATGGTATCACCGGGTAATACCTTTTGTTTGAATTTACAATTATCGATCTTCAGAAAATAGGTATCATAGTTTTCAGGATCCGGTAACGGATTGAGGGCCAGTATACCACCTACCTGAGCAAGTGCTTCACATTGTAATACACCAGGCATTACGGGGTTTCCGGGAAAGTGACCCTGGAAGAAATGCTCATTGAAGGTAACATTCTTGATACCTACCACACGGGTGTCGCTCAGTTCAATGATCTTGTCCACCAGCAGCATCGGATAGCGGTGGGGCAAGGTTTTTTCTATACGGCGGATATCAAAAATGGCAGGCTGGTTAGGATCGTAAATAGGCACGTCCTTATTGTGCTTGTTCTTTTTGATGTATGCTTTGATCTTACGGGCAAACTCCACATTGGAAGCGTGGCCGGGACGGTTAGCAATGATATGTGCCTTGATAGGATATCCGATCAGGGCAAGGTCTCCTACAATGTCCAGCAGCTTGTGGCGGGCTGGTTCATTGGGGAAATGCAGTTGTGCGTTGTTGAGGATGCCTTCGCGTTGTACGGAAATGGTATCACGGCCAAAAGCAGTGGCGAGGCGTGTCAGTTCCGCTTCCGTCATCTGCTTATCGACCACCACGATGGCATTGTTGATGTCTCCCCCTTTGATGAGGTTATTGGCAAGCAGGTATTCCAGTTCGTGCAGGAAAACGAAAGTACGGCAGGGCGCAATTTCCGTTTTAAAGTCGGCCAGGCTTTTGAGGTTGGCGTGCTGGGTGCCCAATACCTGGGAGTTGAAGTCGATCAGTGCAGTGATGCGGTAATCTACAGCAGGCAAGGCAACCATTTCCACTTTTTTCACATCATCATAATAGTTGATGTTGGTATCGATGGAGTAATAGATCTTTTTAGCATCCTGTACCTGTATCCCTACTTCTTCTATGAGCTCAATAAAAGGCATGGAACTTCCATCCATGATGGGGATCTCGGGGCCATTCAGTTCAATCAGCACGTTATCTACCCCCATACCTACAAGTGCAGCCAGGATATGTTCTACAGTGCTTACACGGGCGCCATTGTGCTCCAGTGTTGTACCCCTGGCGGTATCTACCACATAATCCACATCGGCCTTTACGATCGGTTGATCCGGAAGGTCAATGCGCTGGAATTTAATACCAAAGCCGGGCATTGCCGGCTTAAGGGTCATATTCACGTGCGATCCTGTATGCAAACCAACACCCGAAATGGTTACGGGGCCTTTTAGGGTTTGTTGATTTGGCTGCTGATTTTCCATCATTATAGCTTCGTATTCAATGCGTTTTAAATCCCTGACTAACGTGGTTACACCCCTTCTTTTTCAGATAACAGTTGTTTTACCATCTCTTCCAATTCTTTCACGCGCTTTTCAAGATCGGGCAAATTTCTAAAAATTGCCTGACTTTTCAGTGAACTTTTATAATCATATGCCGGAGAACCGGTCAAAGACGTGTTGGGAGAGGTAATTGATTTAGAAAGGCCGCTTTGCGCATTGATCTTTGTTCCATCAGCGATCTGGATGTGGCCAACAATACCAACCTGTCCGCCGATCACACAGTTCTTACCGATCTTGGTGCTGCCGGAAACCCCGGTTTGTGCAGCAATCACAGTATTGTTGCCTATTTCCACGTTGTGGGCTATCTGGATAAGGTTATCCAGTTTTACACCTGAATGTATGATGGTAGAGCCCATAGTGGCCCTGTCTATCGTTGTATTGGCACCAATTTCTACGTCGTCGTGGATCACCACGTTGCCCACCTGGGGGACTTTTTTATAGGTACCATCTGCCTGGGGGGCAAATCCAAAGCCATCCCCGCCAATTACACAACCTGCATGCAGGATCACCCGGTTACCCAGTACACAATTATCATAGACCTTTACACCAGGGTAAAGAACGCTGCCACTATTGATCTTCACATTATCGCCCAGGTAAACTCCCGGATAGATCTTCACATTATCTCCCAGTACCACGTTTTCGCCGAGGTACGCAAAAGCGCCAATGAACACATTCTGCCCCATTTTAACGGTAGCAGGCACATGAGAAGGTTGCTGAATACCGGTTTTTGCACCAGCGCCCACCATTTGCTGGTATTTCTCCAACAACAACGCAAAGGAGCTGTAAGCATCCTTTACCCTGATCAGTGTGGGCTTAATAGTGCCTTCGATCTCCAGGGAATCATTTACGATCAGGATAGATGCCTGCGTCGTATAAATGAACTCCTCATACTTGGGATTGGCAATAAAACTCAACATCCCATCCCCTGCCTCTTCGATCTTGGCGATATTGTGCACCTTCACTTCCGGGTCTCCTTCCAGCTTCCCATTCAGGATGGTAGCCAGCTGTAATGCGCTAAATTGCATAGTTAATAATTGAAATGTTACCTTCTAGGCCGCCTCCGCTTAATATGAATAGATTCAATAACATGTTAAGTTCGTATAAAACGTTGTTAGCCTAGAATTTTGGATGACAAATGTAGAATTTTTTTATCGGTCTTGCCAATGTATGCGACACAAGGGCATTATCTACCGAAGAAATATCTCTAACTGTACCATCTTTAAATAGAATATTGATCTTTTCATCTATTGAGTCATAGGCTTTTAGACTGGCAGTATCCGTAAATACTAAATATTCTGCCTCTTCATTGGTTAGCGCCCATCTTTGCTTCACTTTTTCTTTCAGATCTGTTACCTGGCTGCCTTCAAATGGCTCATTACTGAGGGTGACTTTGAATAATTCCCTGTTTACCAGCCATTTGCATAGGAGGCTGAGGACTTTATCCGGATGTTGGCTCCAAACTTTAATGGCCCCCATAATATCATAGTCGTCTAATAAACAAAATTGTGTCAGGCATTCTTCGCCCCTTTCAAATTCCACCCTGCCTATCTTATTATATAAGAAGTAGCGGAGGGCGGGAGAGCAAAAAAGTTCTTCTCCCTTGATTGCCAGTGCTTTAGCCCGGTGAAGGATCTGTACCAGCATATTTTCCGCACTTAATACGGTTTTGTGGAGGTACACCTGCCAATACATCAGCCGGCGGGCTACGATGAATTTCTCTATGGAATTAATGCCTTTCTCTTCCACCATCAGCTCACCATTATATACGGTAAGCATTTTTATGATCCTGTCGTAGCTGATCACCCCTTCAGAAACGCCTGTATAAAAGCTATCCCGGCTCAGGTAATCCATCCTGTCCACATCCAACTGGCTGGAAACCAATTGATGGAGGAACTTTTTAGGATACCGGTCATTAAAGATCTCTATGGTAAGGTCCAGTGCTCCGTTCATTTCCCGGTTGAGGCGCTGCATTAATAATTGAGAGATCTCTTCATGTGATACGCCTTCCACCACGGTATGTTCCAAAGCATGGGAATAAGGACCGTGCCCTATATCATGCAATAATATGGCCATTTTAGCGGCTACTTCCTCTTCTTCCGTAATATCCACCCCTTTCGACTTGAGTTCAGTGAGGGCGCAACTCATCAAATGGAAAGCGCCCATACTATGGTGAAAGCGGGTATGCATAGCTCCGGGGTACACCAGGTGCGCCAGGGCCATTTGGTGGATCCGGCGTAAACGCTGGTAACAGGGATGAGAGATAATGCTGAATATCAATGGATGATCGATGGTAATGAACCCGTGGACAGGGTCGTTCACAATCTTTCGTTTGCGGTCAGTCATTCGGATGTTTTAAAAACTATCGGTGCAAAGCTACAGATTTGGATGTAACTTTTCCGGTAGAAAGGTATTTCGTGACAGTCTGTAATTTACAAAATAGACGCGGCTCAGCTGATGTTCCCCTATGAAACCAGCTGCCTTTCCCCATTTTTTAACAAATTGTTGCAGATTGCCATATTTTGGAGGAATGATTTTTGACAGATAGTGGTAATTTTAAGCAGTACCAAAAAAGTTACATGAACCAAATCAACATACTCTGGGTAGATGATGAAATAGAATCTTTGAAATCGCAGATCATTTTCCTCGAAAGCAAAGGCTATAAAGTTTCCGCCCTTACAAATGGCTACGACGCCCTGGAATTCCTGAAAGAAAATATTGTAGATGTAGTGCTGCTGGATGAATCCATGCCCGGCATCACCGGTTTGGAAACATTGAGTAAGATAAAGGAGATCAATCAGCAGATACCTGTTGTAATGATCACCAAGAATGAGGCAGAGAATGTGATGGACGATGCGATCGGCTCCCAGATCACGGATTACCTGATCAAACCTGTGAACCCGAACCAGGTGCTGCTTTCCCTTAAAAAGATCATAGACAATAAAAGACTGGTAGCTGAAAAGACCACCACGGCCTATCAGCAACAGTTCCGTACCCTGTTCATGGCCCTGAACGATAATCCGGATCATGCGGAATGGGCGGACATCTATAAGAAACTGGTGTACTGGGAAATGGAAATGAGCAAGAGCGATAGTCCTGAGATGATGGAGATCCTCCATTCCCAGAAAGCGGAAGCCAATGCTGAATTCGCCAAGTTCATTGCCCGCAATTACAGCAGCTGGATGCAGCCTAAAGCAAAGGATGCTCCCATTATGAGCCATACACTGTTTTCTCAGAAAGTAGTGCCCAACCTGGATCCTAATGTGCCTAACTTCTTCATCCTGATAGATAACCTGCGGTACGACCAGTGGAAAACGATCCAGCCTATCTTCGCTGATTCTTTCCGTCTGGTAGAAGAAGAAACCATTTACAGCATCCTCCCCACCTCTACGCAATATAGCCGTAATGCCATATTTGCCGGGATGTTGCCCATTGATATTGAAGCTAAATATCCCCAGGAATGGCGGAATGATGATGAGGAAGGAGGGAAGAACCTGCATGAAGAGTTTTTCCTGAAAGAGCAGCTGGCGCGACTTAAAATGGACCCACGGTTCTCTTATACCAAGGTAACCAACCATGCGGACGGGCAGCATATGGTGAACAATTTCCATAACCTGCTTGATTTTCCGCTGAATGTGATCGTTTATAATTTTGTGGACATGCTCAGCCATGCGCGTACGGAAATGGAAGTGCTTAAGGAACTGGCCGCAGATGAAATTTCCTACCGTTCCATTACTGCCAGCTGGTTTGAACATTCCCCGCTTTACCAGGCTTTGAAGCGGATAGCGGATAAAAAGGTGAACCTCATCATCGCCACAGACCATGGCAGCGTAAGGGTGAAAAACCCGGTGAAAGTGATCGGGGACAAGCAGACCACTACCAACCTGCGGTACAAACATGGCCGCAACTTAAATTATGATCCGAAAGAGGTGCTGGCCTTCCGTGATCCGAAAGAAGCCGGCTTGCCAAGGCCGAATGTCAATTCTTCTTATATCTTTGCGCGCGAAGACGGGTATCTTTGCTATCCCAACAATTATAATTATTTCGTGAACTATTACCGCAATACATTCCAACACGGCGGCATTTCCCTGGAAGAAATGATAGTACCGCTGGTACGGATGGTAAGTAAATAGCGGATAAAAAAAGGAGAAATCATGAACCTGAAAAGTACCCCCAACAATCTGGCGAAGCTGGAGAAGATATTTGAGGAGGCGAAGTATATACTGCGGTACGAGAAAGGCACCTTCAATTCCGGTTACTGCATACTGGAACATAAGAAAGTGGTAGTGGTCAATAAATTCCTGAATATGGAAGGTAAGATCAATACACTGATGGACATCCTGCCTTCCATTACCCTGGAAGAAGGTTTTCTGACGCCGGAATCGCAGAAGATGTACCGGCAGATCAAGGATAACCGGGATGCGGAAGATGCTGCGGACCTTGCGGAAGATGAAAGGCGTGATGCAGAAAATGCTGCCGCTGCTGAAGAAAGCAGTAATGCGGAAAATGCTGCTGCTGAAGCAAGTGGTGATACAGAAGAGCCACCCGCAACTCCTGCAGAAGAAAAACCAACTGAAACACCAGAATAATTACGTTTTGAAAGTTACATTCCTCGGAACGGGCACTTCACAAGGCGTACCAGTTATAGCCTGCCCCTGTAAAATATGTGCATCTAATGATCCGCGCGATAAACGATTGCGCAGCAGTATCCTCATTGCCTCTGATGCAGGGAACATTGTAGTTGATACTACACCCGACTTCCGTTACCAAATGTTACGCGCACAGGTAAAACACCTGGAAGCCGTATTGATCACGCATTCCCACAAAGATCATATAGCCGGGATGGACGATATCCGGGCTTTCAATTATTTCCAGCAACAACCTATTGATATCTATGCATCAGACTTTTCACAGAATGTGATCATTCGTGAATTCTCTTATGCCTTTGCCGATTTTAAATATCCCGGCATTCCGGAAATGAACCTGCGCACCATCATGGACGATCCCTTTGTGATCAATGGCCTGCAATTCATTCCCATTAATGTGATGCATCATAAAATGCCCGTACTGGGTTTCCGCTTCGGAGATTTTTCTTACATCACAGACGCTAACTTCATTGCGCCGGAAGAGAAGGAAAAGATCAAAGGTTCAAAGGTGTTAGTGTTAAACGCACTCCGCCGGGAACAACACATCTCCCATTTTACGCTGGATGAAGCCATTGCGTTAGGTAAAGAGTTAGAAATACCCCAGGTGTATTTCACCCATATTAGCCATCAGCTTGGATTACATGCGGAGGTGAATCCCACGTTGCCGGAAGGGATGGCCCTGGCATACGACGGCTTGGAAGTGGATTTGTAAGGATGAAATAAAAATGCGACCTTCCCTTACGTAACAATCCATTGTTTGTGCCGAAGAATTTTTTCACCTTTTCCCGCCGTGAGCGTACGGGAATTGCCTGTTTGTTAAGCCTGATCGTATTGCTCTACTGCATACCCATCGCCTGGTCTTATTTCCGTTCGGATATTGCTTTTACTGATACTATTGGATTCCATCATGCTGCATTCGAGTTGCGTGAGATGATGAAAGATACGGTTACTGAGCGGCCGAGGTATAAGAAACAATTCTATAAACATAAGGAGTTTACGCCTTTCAAACGGGATAGCTTTCGCCGGTTTGAAAAGTTTGAAAAGAAGGTATTGGTTGTAGATATTAATAGGGCGGATTCCTTACTATGGGAACAATTACCCGGCATCGGACCCGTGCTCGCCAGAAGGATTTTATACTTCCGGGAGCGGCTGGGAGGCTTTCATTCCATCACCCAGGTAGGAGAAACCTACGGATTGGCGGATTCTGTATTTAATAAAATTCAACCGTTGTTACGGCTGGGTGATGTTTCACTAAGAAAGATAGACCTCAATGAGACAGATGAAAAATCTTTGGCCGATCATCCATACATCAACACGAAACTGGCCCGTGTGATCATAAGGTATCGCAGCAGCCACGGGCCTTTCAGGCAGGTAGAAGGCCTTAAAGGCATCGCTTTGGTGGATGATTCTATTTATCGTAAACTTGAAAAATACTTAGTGGTCAATTAAAACATAAATTCTGGTTATGAACTTTCAGCCAACGGAAATGCAACAACAGATTGCGCAAGTGATCCGCGATTTCGGTAAAACACACATCCAACCCCATGTTTTGGAATGGGATGAAACACAGTTTTTTCCGGTAGATCTATTTAAAAAATTGGGAGAACTGGGCCTGATGGGTGTACTGGTACCAGAACAATATGGCGGCTCCGGGCTGGGGTATCTTGAATACGTTACTGTAGTGAGTGAGATCTCCCGTATCTGTGGTGCCATCGGATTGAGTGTGGCAGCGCATAATTCATTATGCACAGGGCATATCCTCCAGTTTGCAAACGAAGAACAAAAACAGAAATATCTCCCCAAACTTGCTTCCGCAGAATGGATCGGCGCATGGGGTTTGACAGAACCCAACACCGGTTCTGATGCCATGAACATGAAATGTGTGGCCAAAAAAGAAGGTAATGAATGGGTGCTGAATGGCACCAAATGCTGGATCACACATGGAAAGAGCAGTGATGTAGCGGTTGTGATAGCGCGTACAGGAGAAGTTCGGGATAGCCGTGGCATGAGTGCTTTCATTGTGGAAAGAGGTACGCCAGGCTTTAGTGGTGGCAAGAAAGAAAACAAGTTAGGGATGAGGGCTTCTGAAACAACGGAGATGATCTTTGATAACTGTCGCATTCCTGCAGAGAACCTTTTAGGCAAAGAAGGAGAGGGCTTTATCCAATCCATGAAAGTATTGGATGGCGGTCGTATTTCTATTGCAGCGTTATCATTGGGTATTGCAAAAGGAGCGTATGATGCTTCTCTCAAATATTCAAAAGAACGCCATCAGTTTGATCAGCCTATTGCAAATTTCCAGGGTATTTCTTTTAAGCTGGCGGATATGCATACAAATATTGCTGCTGCTGAATTGCTCACCCTGCAGGCCGCAGATATGAAAAACAAACACCTGCCTATGACGAAGGAAGCTGCGATGGCTAAATATTATGCTTCGGAAGTGGCGGTGAGCACAGCAAATGATGCGGTACAGATCTTTGGTGGATATGGCTATACAAAAGATTTTCCTGTTGAGAAATATTATCGGGATGCGAAGTTGTGTACGATAGGGGAGGGAACTTCGGAGATACAGAAAATAGTGATAGCGCGGGAAGCGTTGAAATAATAAAAAAAGGGGGATGGTTTTAAACCATCCCCCTTTTACTTTATCAGCACCTCTATTTTTTATTATAGATCTCTACTTCCGTCACATTCAGGTTACCATCTGTTTTGATGGTGAATTCCAGTCTCATGTAGCGTCTTGTTACCGTAGTGAAGTTGGCATCTTCTGTTAGCACAGGCGCAGATGTTTTCTCATACAGCGTTTCCCAGATAGCTTCATCGTTTGATACAAGTACCTTATAGCTTTGTATTAGAGCATTCCCCACCGTCCAGTAATGTTTCACCTGGTTGAAAGTTTTTGGCGTTCTCAGATCTACAGTTACCCATACCTTTTTATCATCTGTGCGGTCTGCTGCCAATGGCTGCCAGAAAGTAGTCAGATTGCCATCTACTAATGTTGTAGCAGCGGATGAGCTTTGCTTCACAGGTTTGGCAAGTGCCATATTCAATGCCTTGGAGGAATAAGCTGTATAGAAAGTGTCTAGACTCAGAGGAGATGGTTTGTAAAGAGAACGGAAAGTTACGGAAGAACCTTCCTGTACATCTTCCAGGAGTATTACACTTTCGTTGGCGGCAATATAGGTGCGGCGGTCAACACCAGCAATGTCCACATAATTGATCTCGGTACTGAAGGATGCTGTATCTCCGGTCAGCCAGTTCAACGTTACATCGTCTCCTGCAATGGCAACGGTGCCAATGGTGCGGGAAAGGATCACAGATTCATATACTGTGTTGTATACCGTGCCCTGCACATCTACCCGGATAGACCTGTTCTTGTCAGCATCCAGTGTGTAGATACTGAATGTATAGGTATTCTCCGGCATGTTGTTCAGCATCACGCTTACAGTGTCCTTTGGATTTTTTTGTGTAACCGGAAAAACAAGCGAATCGGCTTTATTATTCCAGTAAACTACTGCTTGTGTTGTTTTAGGATCAGTACCACGTAACCATGTTATTTTGATCCTTCCCCTGCCCGGGTGCACATTTATTGAATCCGCTCTTCCCACATAAGTGATACCATTCGGCACTACATAGTCTTTGAAAGTGGCATCCATTTTACTGCAGGATATGAACAGTACGGCCAGCAATACTGGTAGCAGCAGGCGGCATACAGGATATTTTTGCATTGGATTTGAATTAATAAGTTGAAAAATGTCTTTATTTTTTAGCACCCCAGAACATCAATTCTGAAATATAGATATACTGGAACAGTCCCCATGTTTCAAGTGTTTTGAAACGGAGATACCTTACGGAAGGAGTGCCAGGCGGAAACTCAAAATCCTCCCCGTTGATTACGGCAAATGCTTCATCTTCGGTGGTATTAGTACCTAATGCTGCGCCGGAAGGTTTAACGGAGTTGAAAGTGGCTAATAACGTCCAGCTATCCCAGCTACCGTCTGTATTCGGGCTGTTGCTTCCCCATACTTCAAATCTCTTGGGATCTCCTCCGCGGTAGAAACCACTGGTACCCCCACGATGATAAAGTTTGAACCGGCTC
The DNA here is from genome assembly GCF_009647655.1 of Chitinophaga sp. SYP-B3965. Lineage (GTDB taxonomy): Bacteria > Bacteroidota > Bacteroidia > Chitinophagales > Chitinophagaceae > Chitinophaga. The sequence continues at coordinate 229,891 of NZ_WJFD01000004.1, forward strand.
AGGTTGCTTTCTGCACCAATGTCAAAAGTGAACCATTGTGGCATTTTGGGTTCATTGGGCCTTGTGTGGAAACAATCATTTGCGTTAGCCGTTCCATAGATATTGTTGAATAAAAAGCTGATGTTACGTGGGCTCAGGTTAGAGAAAACGTGGCCTATGTTTACGTCTGTAGGCAGTAAAACTTCTTTAAAGCCAAGACGGTCCAGTTTTGTTTCAAAAATTGGTTTGAGCGTTAGGGTGAGTGTATCGGACTTATTATTCCAACGGTCCCGTATATAAGTGGCAAACTTAATGGGAATAGTATCAAAGCCGCGTGCAGAGAAAGCTCCCTTGGCAGATGCGGAATAATAGGTAGTTACGTCTGCCCAGTCTCCTCTTCCGGTAGTGTCTCTCATCAACACAATGGCAAGAGAAGCTTCCGCCGGATTTAGAAAAGTAATGGAAGCACCACCGAATGTTTCCTTTAATGTGAGGGTGGCAAATACTGTATGCACCGGAGGAGTTAACGGGGTAACCGTAACACTTACAGGTGCGGACTCTTTTTTATTCCGGCCCACGGAATAGATCTTCACTTCATGTGGTTGCGTATCCCCAAAACCTTCTAATACCAGGGTGTCCTGGAAAATAGAAGTTTCAGTTTCCCGGAATACACCCGGTTGGATATCATATACTGCTTTTACAAAAAGCAGGTTTTTATCTGAAGGGATCTTGTAATGCAGCTTAGCGCCACCGGCAGTCTGAACAACAGTGATATCAGTCACCGGAGCGGGAGCAGGTGCACTGTCGTCCAGGTATACAAGCTGGCCCTTTTCTTTACAGGAAGACCAAAGGAAAAGCCCCAGTAATAGTATAAGAATGTGATGCCTGTTCATATTGAATATTTTTATGTGAAGCATTGAATGATCAATTGAGTTGTAATGATTACATGTTACCAACCCGGAGATTGCAACAGGTTCCTGTTCACGGTAAGGTTATTTTCCCTGATAGGCCAGAAATAATCCTTGAGACTAAAAGTCATTGTGTAAATAGGACGTACGCGGTAATATGCTTCCGGTGTAGCCTGCTCAAGGTCCCATCCCGTGATAGGTTGATTGAGCACACTCATCGCTTCTTTCCAACGACGCAGATCATAGAAACGGTGGCCTTCAAAAGCCAGTTCTATCAGGCGTTCCTGGTGAATGATCTTGCGCAGACCATCTTTGGTTTGGTAAGCTGCAGGATTTTTTGCGTAGGTGGTCCATGCCGTTTCCACAGAAGGAATAGCCGCTCTTGTTCTTACAAGATTGATCCAGCTCAGGGCGTCCGCGGTAGGGCCATCCTTTTCATTCAATGCTTCAGCGTACAGCAGGTAAAGATCTGCCAGCCTTACTTCAGGCCATGGATAATCCCTGATGGTGAGCGTGGAGTTGGCGCCAATGATATTCTGATAGTTTACCAGTTTCTTTACCCAGTAACCAGTAGTGGAGTAAGAAAAGTTTACCTGTGCAGAAGATGCCTGTCCCTTTTTTGCTTTGAGGGTAATACTTTTAGTATCATCCGGAATACCATAGCCATACCATTTGCCGCCGTCAAAAGCGATGTTGGCATAAAAACGGTTTTCCCGGTCAAAGTGTAATGCTGCTGTAGTGTAACCTTCTTCAATATTGAACCGCTCGGAGTTGAGGGCAGTACGCAAACCATAACGGCCAGTATAATCCCATGTTCTATCCTCACTGATCGGCAGCCCGTTCTTTGTATAGAACAACTCTGCCATTTTCAGTGGTGGCGCCATTTGCCCGCGGGGAGCAGTGTTGCCGGCCTGTGCAGGGTCCAGTCCGCGTGGAATATTGAGGATCTGCAGCGGGTTGCTCATACTGTTCGTGTTAGCCCAGATGATCTCGGAGTTCCATTTTTCGGTTACGGCACTACGAAGGCTCATTTGTGTGACCGTTTCGGGAGCAAGCGGTGTTGCCAACGCGTCCGGCTTAAAAATGAAAAGTTTTAAACCTACTTCGTGGCAAAGATCAACCGCCTCTTTACAGGCTTCTGCGGCTTTGGCCCATTTGGTGTCATCTTTCGTTGTGTTGAACAATTTTATGCCCCTGTTATCTATATAGGAAGAATAATCTGCATTACCGTTGAACAGTGGGCTGGCTGCCGTAACCAGTATCTTTGCCTTTATGGCAAGGCAGATAGGTTTGGTGATACGACCCAGTTCGTCTGTTTCATTGGTAATTGTTACAGGCAGATCATCCTTTGCCTCATCCATCAGTTGAACGATATACGCAAAGCAGGAATCCACGGGATCACGGTAAACCCTAACGGCTTCATTGCTCGCTTCCAGCGGCAAATTTTCCTTGATCAATGGAATGGGACCATAATTACGCAACAGGTAAAAATGATAGTAGGCCTTCAGGAATTTCACTTCTGCAATCCAGCGCCTTCTGTCGTCAGTATTGATGTCCGGTACTTTGTGAATATTCTCAAGAAAAATATTACAGTCCCGCAGGCCAAGGAAAAGCTTTTTTCCTTGCTGTGTGCCGTCCCAGTAATTAGCATAAGGGTCTACCACATTCTGGAAACCACGTGCTATATGGTAAGGAGGAGGTTGCAGTGCACTCGCTACAAACGGATAAATAAGAGAAAGTTCATCGCCGCTTGTAATCCCGGGATTGGCAGAAGGGTTGCCAGTTGCAGGCATATAAGAGTAGCAGGTAAAAAGATATTTTTCTGCTTCCTTGCGCATGGTGAACGCATTCTCAATGGTGGCTATGGAATCAGGCACCACGTCCAGGTATTTTTTGCAGGAATTCAGCAATGGCAATACCAATATTGCCCCCACTATGATCCGCCATGTATATTTGATATTCATTTCTTGCTGTTTTTAATGGCTTAATTGAATGTGATGTTCAGACCAATGTTAATTACCCGTTGCAGCGGATAACCAAGACCATTTCCGCCTTGTTCCACATCCCATAATTTGAAGCTGGAAAGCACGAACAGATTGGTCGCATTCAGATAGAGGCGCAGAACACTGGTATGCAGTTTTCTCTGGAAGCTTTTAGGAACATTGTATCCAAGTTCCATTTGTTTGAGCCGCAGGAAACTACTGTTGCGCATAAACCAGGTACTTCTTTGTATGTTGTTATTCATCTGCGTCATGCTAAGCCTTGGCCATAGGGCATATATATTACGATTGTCCTCAGACCAATGATCATCTGCGTAAGCTTTCAGCAATTGTGATTCACCCACAAAAGGTGCTGTTTCTGCTGCATTTATCCAGAAAGATTCCCGGGCGGAACCCTGGAAGAATACAGAAAAATCAAAGGCTTTATATCCCGCTGAGAAACCTATTCCGTAAGTGATCTCCGGATTGGTAGGGTAGCCAATAGGTACCCTGTCTGCCGTGGTGATCTCTCCATCCCTGTTCACATCCGTGTATTTGATATCACCACCACCATATGGGCCAAAGTTTTGCCTGGGGGAATTCCTTGCTTCCTCATCATCTACAAAAAGCCTTTCAGCAATATATCCCCATTGTTGGTTAACAGGATAACCAACGCGGGTGCGATATGCTGCTTCATTGGGCAGAAAGGTGGGCTCTTCAACTACTTTAAAGCGGCCGGTAGCATAAGTGAAATTACCCATAACTTCCAGCCATGTGTCGCTGGTGAAGTTAGCAGAGTAATTCAGCGACAGGTCCACGCCACGGCTGGATGCTGAGCCCATATTGGCTCTTGTTGTATCAGCCAACCCCATTGTAGAAGGATTATTACTACGGTCCATCAGGATGTTCTTCCGCTGTGTTGTGTAGTATTCTCCCGTAAAGGTGAACTTGTTGAAAAGACCAAGTTCCAGGGCAATATTGCTTTGATAAGATTTTTCCCAGGTAATATCCTGGTTGGCATACCGGGTGATGGAATAACCGGGGCGGGTATATCCGTTATCTCTCCCAAAGGTGGCTCCTTTGGAGGCATCATTCGGATTGGTTTGGGATAAATAGAAGAAACGGTCTTCCTGGTTACCGATCGCATCATTACCCACCAGGCCGTAGGTACCTCGCAGTTTTAAATTGGTAACAGACTTGCTGTAGGGTTTGAAGAAATCTTCATTAGAAATGGTCCAGGCTACCCCTGCTGATGGGAAAAAGCCAAAACGTTGTTTTTCATAAAAACGTTCTGAACCATTATAGCCAAAGTTGAATTCTGCAAAATACTTAGAGGCATAATTATAAGTTAACCTGCCGGATACACCAGAGTTCCGGTAAGGCAAAGATAATTGTAGGGTGCTTTGGTTGTTGGGTGCTGCCGATGGTGGAGCAATTGTACTTCTCATGATGCCGATGAGCATGGCGTTGATACTATGATCCCCTATGGTTTTACCATAGTTCAGTGCATTTTCCCAATAGAAAATAGCGTTTATTCGATTACCGGAGCCACCGCCGCCATAAGCCTCCAGGTATTCTGTTCCCTGGTCAGGGTTTAGAGGAACAAGGGTGAAGTTTTTTGTTTGTCTGTCATAACCGGTTGCATTATAATAGAATGGATTATAAGCCCGGAGGATAGAAAAGTTGGAAGTACGGTTCACGTTCAGCATTGTGCGGAAGTTCAAACCGGGTATGAGGAAATCAAAGTTTTGTTTGAGTTCTGTTTGTGCGGACATAAAAGAGCGGGACTCATCTTTATACCCCATTACCATCAGGGCGTATGGGTTGATGTAACTTCCTCCCTGGCCTGCATTGCCAAACATAATATGTTTCACATACCAATGGTCTGCATCCTTTTCATAGTAAGCAGGAAACATCACAGGATTAGAGTGCATGGCCATACTGTACATCAATGCACCGCCTGAAGTGGCACCGCTTCCAAGAGGACCTTTATAGTCATCATAGTTACCGGATGCCCGTACTGTTAGTGTCGTGGTTTTTGTAAGATCAACATCTACGTTGGCACGGAAAGTATACCTGCCTATATTCACGTTGTTATTGAAGTTGTTCCGCTTGTCCACTTTCAGCATTCCATTATCCTTTGTATAAGAGCCGGAAATAAAATAGCGGGCCACCGTACCACCACCACTTACGTTCAGGTTGGCACGCTGGCTTGTAGCATACTTCCTGAACAGCATATCATCCCAGTCATTGGCCGGATATACATAGGGATTTTCACCGCTGGCAGTACGTTCTATCTTTTCCTCCGTATAGAGGATAGGTTCCAGCCTGTTACGGGTGAGGGTTGCTTCATTGGCCAGTTTCATGTAGGTAATAGGATCTGCCAGTTCTATTTTCTTCGTAGGAGCAGTGACGGAGTTTTCTACCCTTAAATTCACCTTAGCCGGGCCTTGTTTACCTCTTTTTGTTGTAACGAGGATAACACCGTTAGCACCTCTTGCGCCATATAATGCAGTAGAAGTTGCATCCTTCATAATGGAGAAGCTTTCAATATCATCCGGGCGAAGACGCGCCAGGTCATCCGTTGTAAGTTCTACTCCATCTATCAGGATCAATGGATCCTGTTTGTATCCAAAAGTGGTAACACCACGAATAAAGAAGTTTGCATTATCAGCACCCGGTTCACCACTACGCTGAAATGCGATCAGACCGGCTGCACGTCCTGCAAGGGCTGTAGTGAGGTTACTGGAAGGTACTTTTAGGTCCTCTACATTAATAGAGGTAACGGAACCTACCACTTCTCTCTTCTTCTGTGTACCATAAGCTACTACCACCGTTTCATTGAGGTTGCTGGCGGATGATTTCATAATGATGTCGATGGTAGTGCGGCCATCAGCTGAAATTTCCTGTTCCTGGAAACCGATCATACGCACGATAATAACTGCATTGTCCGGCACAACGAGAATGTAGCGGCCATTGACATCTGTGGTGGTACCAATAGAAAATTTGTTCTTCACCATCAGCGTTACACCAGGTAGCGGCGTACCGAGACTATCCTTCACAATACCCTTGATCTCATGATCGGCGAAGGCTGTGACAGGTGAATTGACAGATTCCGCTGCTGCATATTGCACCCGCAGGAGCAGTAGCAACAGGAAATTAAAGAGGAGTAATTTTTTTAACATGGAATTGAATTTTGTGAATTTGATAAAAGATCACGGCCGTAGCGGCGGTGTTTGAGAGATCGGATCATACCAGCCGGACTTCCGCGCGGGCGCCTCATCATTGTTCTCCCTTTCATAGCTGTGGTAGCGCTATTCATAGACGTTGGAATTTTGTAGTTCACTAATAAGACAAGATGAATTTCCTGTACTGCAAACGTTTGCAGGTATTGCCCTTAAATCTGCGGAGGAACCTGTTGTAAATGGTTACTGTAGCGTATTATCAAGCATAAGGATTGTCATTATGTCAATTCTGGTCGGTGGAATTCATGTATCTGCGATTTTAGTCTCGGTATAGGCAGATTTTTTCTTAGCAAAAACGGTTGATAGTATCTTTATTTTGGTTGAATAATTGCCACTCTGCTGCAATCGTTTGCAGCTATTGTAGAATGACCTTAAAAATAGGCGGGAAGTTATGAAAAATATAATACCAAATTAGCATTATGTGGTGTTATTTTATTTCAGAACGATGTTATTTTTACTACATCGATCTAAAATTGTCAAGTGGAGCCTGAAGAAGTATCCTTGTTGGTAGGGAAATGTAAAGCAAACGATTGCAATATTCTAATAGATTGATTCTATTAGGCTTACGGTTATATTTATATGTTTATTCTATAATACTTTCTATCTTGTGCAGATATTATTCCCAAACTATATGACCACTTTTGAAGAACAACTCAACAACCTTTTTCCGGCCGATTCCGCCATCCCCGAGGAATTCAGGCTGCCGGCAGAGGTCCATCAGCGAGAATATCTCTCGGATGGCGTTATGAAAACATGGACTGGCGAGGTGCACACTGTACTATCCCCCATTTGTATTAAAACCGAAAAAGGCCTGGAACGAAAAGTGATCGGTTCCTATCCGCTGTGCGGAGCAGAGGAAGCACAGGCTTCCCTGGATGCGGCTATCCTCGCTTATCGCGACGGGCGGGGAGAATGGCCTACGATGTCTGTTTCCGAAAGGATTGCCTGTGTGGAGAAATTCACCGGCAGGATGATCGCTAAAAAGCAGGAAGTAGTGCAGCTCATTATGTGGGAGATCGGTAAGTCCCTGGCGGATTCCATTAAAGAATTTGACAGAACGGTAGAGTACATCAACGCTACCATCGATGCGCTGAAAGATCTGGATCGTCAATCTTCCCGCTTCCAGATAGAGCAGGGGATCATTGGCCAGGTTCGTCGTTCCCCATTGGGCGTGGTGCTTTGCATGGGGCCTTTCAATTATCCGCTGAATGAAACATTCACTACCCTGATCCCGGCACTGATCATGGGAAATACTTTATTGTTCAAACCTCCCAAGCACGGTACTTTAGTACATTACCCCTTGCTGGAAGCTTTCAGGGACTGTTTTCCCAAAGGTGTGGTGAATACGATCTACGGCCGCGGCAATGTGATCATTGCACCATTAATGGAATCCGGCAAGATCAATGTATTAACGCTGATCGGTTCCAGTAAAGTTGCGAACCAGCTGAAAAAGATGCATCCTAAGGTAAACCGCCTGCGTGCTATTCTGGGGCTGGATGCAAAGAATGCAGCCATTATTACGGAGAAGGCAGATATTGATCTGGCGGTAAAAGAATGTGTGCTGGGATCTTTGTCCTTTAACGGGCAGCGCTGTACCGCTATCAAGATCGTTTATGTACATAAAAATGTGGCGGATACATTCCTGGAAAAACTGACAGCGGCGGTAGGAAAATTAAAATTCGGTATGCCATGGGAGAAAGACGTGTTCCTCACACCCCTGCCAGAACCTCATAAGCCGGGTTATTTGCAGAGTTGTGTAGCGGATGCAGTTGCACATGGCGCTAAGGTGATGAACCTGCATGGCGGGGCTGCAAATGCCTCTTTTGTGTATCCTGCCGTAGTGTATCCTGTGAATGAGAAAATGAAGTTGTACAGAGAGGAACAATTCGGACCGGTGATCCCTGTGATCCCCTTCGAGGATATTGAAACACCCATTGATTATTTGATTGCATCTGACCATGGGCAGCAGGTGAGCATCTTCACCAATGATGCTGCGGAACTCTCCATATTGATCGATCCGTTGATCAACCAGGTGAGTCGTGTAAACATCAATTGCCAGTGCCAGCGCGGACCGGATATCTTCCCTTTTACAGGAAGAAAGGATTCTGCAGAAGCAACACTTTCTGTTTCCGACGCTTTAAGAGCGTTTTCCATTCGCTCGATGGTGGCCACAAAACAAACAGAAGAGAACAAAGCGCTCATAAATGAGATCGTCAGCGGGCAATCTTCAAACTTTCTTTCTACAAAGTATATTTTTTGATAAACTGTAATGTCGCTGTGTTGCTAAAACTTAGCAGCACAGCGTTTCACTTTTTTCACAATTCTTCATTTTTACACATTAGTGTGATGGAAAATTGCAAACAGAAAGTTAAATTTGGGTTAATTACTTTCCTTACCAATTTATCAACCTAAAACAAACAGTAAGATCGAGAAAATTTCTACTCCTTGTAAAGCCGCCTCATTCGGGGCGGTTTTCTTTTGGAGTTGAGAAGAAATTAAACGAGAACGACTTAAGTTTTGCAGGCGGAATGCCGTACATCTTCTTGAAAGCCGTAGAAAAATGATTCGGCGAACTATAGCCTAAGTGATCCGCTACTTCATTCACATTCATTCTTCCTTCTGCGAGGATCTGGCGGGCAGTTTTCATTCTCATTTCCTGCACGTAGCCAAAAACAGTATATCCAAACAATTGTTTGAACCCTCTTTTCAATTTAAACTCATTCAATCCAAATCTTCTGCAAAGCAGGCCCAGGCTGAGTACCGGGTCAAGGTAATGTTCCTGCAGGAATGATTTCACCTGTTGCAAACGTTTAGCATCTGCAGGGTGGATACTTCTTGCCGGAATGGCTTTTACATTAAAGTGCAGCAATGCCTGGAGTGGATCCCACAGGTCTGCATACTGATCTTCAATTTCATCAGCTAAAGTGGTTTGTTCTTTTACCAGGAATGAAACGTGGTCTGTAAAGAACGCATGGTTTGCGATCGCATGTAGCGTATCGGATGGCATTTTTGGGGTCATTCTAAATCCGTTTTTCGTATATGTTTATCCGTTTATCGTACTATCCACCGGGGTTGAGTGGAATAACTTTGATGAAACAAAAATAGTAATAAACATGTTGCGGAAAATACTCAAATGGATAGGTGGCGGGATTGGTGTATTGGTGGCGCTGATCCTTATATTTTATTTTGTAATGCATATTGTGGTCAATAACAAGAGGGCCAAAACGTACAACGTAGAAGTACGGATGTTTGATATTCCTTCTGATTCCGCCTCCATAGCGGAAGGCGCGCATATCTACGCTACCAAAGGCTGTGGGGACTGCCATGGAGAGGATCTGTCAGGAAAGATCTTCCTCGACGACGGGATGGTTGGTACCATAAGAGCTGCAAATCTTACCTCGGGAAAAGGTGGCCGGCCTGCAAATTATACAGACCGAGATTGGATCAGGGCTTTTCGCCATGGATTAAGACCCGATGGTAAACCACTTATAATAATGCCTTCATATGAATATTGTAAACTGGCGGACCATGATCTGGGAAGCCTTATTGCTTATTGCAAATCTGTGCCTCCGGTGGATGCAGCACCTGCCAGTATTAAACTGGGGCCGCTGGGCACTGTACTGTCGGGTTTGGATAAACTTCCGCTGATCCCTGCAGATCAGATCAACCATCTTGAAAAGTATCCTCAGAAGATAAAGAAATCTGTATCTGTTGAATATGGAAAATATCTTACACTGTCTTGTACGGGTTGTCATAAACCAGATCTGAAAGGGGGAGATAACGTGATCCCCGGCGGTACGCCAGTGCGCGATATCACAGCCAGCGGTAACATTGGTAAATGGACACTGAGCCAGTTTATGAATGTATTGCGCACAGGCGCCACTCCGGATGGCCGGCAACTGAAGAATGAAGACATGCCCTGGCAAATGACGAAAAATTATACGGACGAAGAGCTACAGGCCCTTTATCTCTATCTAAAAACATTATAAGATGTCTTTGCCCCGTACTATTAGTAATCCTGTTATTGGTGATAAAGTAACCTTCCTGGAAACAACGGAAGAAACGGGTGGCTCTCATGTTACTGTGTTGGTAGAACTGGCGCCTGGCGGGAAGAACGGCTTGCATTTTCATACTACTTACCAGGAACAATTTGAAGTGCTGGAAGGAGAGTTGGGCCTGCGGATAGGGAAAGGGTTTTTTTTCCTGTCTAGGGGTGGGATGGCAGAAGTGCCGTTATATGAGCGTCACTTGTTCTTCAATCCAAGTGGTAAACGGCCTGTTACTTTCAAAGTAACCATCACGCCGGCCAGGCAATTTGAAGCCTGCCTGCGGGTTGCTTATGGTTTGGCTACGGATGGAAAAGTACGCAAGAGCGGCATTCCGCTTAAGTTAGCGCATCTTGCCATACTGATGGAAATGGGAGAAACTTACCTGACTGTGTTACCTTATTGGTTACAGGTCAGATTGTTTCGCTACCTTGGGAGGATTGCGAGGAGGAAGGGTGTTGAAAAAGAGTTGGAACAATATTATAAATCGTAGAGACGCAAATGGATGCGCCTCTACTTAAATGAGATCTTACATGTTATTTCTTTTCGTTGCCTTTATCAAAGAAGCCGGAAATTTTATCTTTTGCTTCTTTCACGATATCCTCCGCTTTGTCTTTCGCTTTTTCAGCCCAGTCTTCAACTTTGTCTGATACATTATCCAGGAAGTCTTCTGCCTGGTCCACAAACCCTTCTTTTTTGGGTTGAGGTGCAGCGGTGCCAAGGCCTGTGAACCAATTGTCTACATTACCTGCAATAGCCGCGGGTAGCTTACTTTTCACGAAATCTTTAACGGTATCAATGGCTTTAACGGCTTGCTCGTCGGTAAGGCCTGCTCTGTCTTTGAGGTTCTGTATAAGCTCTTGCATGGGTAAAAAAATTGATGGTTGTTAAAGAAAAGATACAACCGTAACAAGTTACGAAAAACAATGTATCTCTTCTCCAACAACCATCAATGGTTATAATAAGTTTACGCTACTTTCAACGTCACCAGGGTGCTTTTCTCCAATTTCTCTTCGGCGTAGGCACGTGTGAGCTCAAAGGACTTTTCATCTGTAGATGGTAAGTGGAACATCGCATCTGCCAGTAAGATCTCACAGATAGAGCGAAGCCCGCGGGCGCCCAGCTTGTATTCCAGCGCTTTGTCCACAATATATTCCAATGCATCTTCTCCAATCTTCAGATCTATTCCTTCTACCTGGAAGAGTTTCCTGTATTGTTTCACCAGGGCGTTACGCGGTTTGGTGAGGATATCTTTCAGTGCATCTTTATCCAGCGTGTTCAGGTACGTAACAACAGGTAAACGGCCCAGCAGCTCAGGGATCAATCCAAATTGTTTCAGGTCCTGTGAGTTCACATAGCGGAGGATGTGCTTGCGTGCATCTTCTTCTCTATCCTTATTCACGGTGAAACCGATGGAGTGGGTTTGAATCCGGCGGCTGATGATACGGTCTACACCATCAAATGCACCTCCGCATATAAAGAGGATATTCTGTGTATTTACCTTGATCAGCTTTTGCTCAGGGTGTTTACGGCCGCCTTGTGGTGGAACCAGCACTTCTGTACCTTCCAGCAGTTTCAGCAAACCTTGTTGTACCCCTTCTCCGCTCACATCACGGGTGATGGAAGGGTTATCACTTTTACGGGCGATCTTGTCTATTTCATCGATATAAACGATGCCTCTTTCCGCAGCTTCCACATCGTAGTTACAAACCTGGAGCAGGCGGGTGAGGATGCTTTCCACGTCTTCGCCTACATAACCGGCTTCTGTGAAAACAGTGGCGTCTACGATGGTGAAAGGAACATTCAGCAGTTTAGCGATGGATTTTGCCAGCAGGGTTTTACCAGTACCGGTTTCGCCTACCATGATCAGGTTGCTCTTTTCAATTTCCACATCATCTTCCAGCACCTGTTGGTTCAGCCTTTTGTAGTGATTATAAACAGCAACGGCCAGGATCTTCTTGGCATCGTCCTGCCCGATCACGTATTCATCCAGGAATTTCTTGATCTCCACGGGTTTGGACACTTTAGGAACAAACAGGGAAGGCGTGGATTTCTTTGCATCTCCGGAAGGTGTAAATTCCTGCTCAATGATCTCCTGCGCGTTGGCCACACAATTTTCACAAATGTGTCCTTCCGCACCGGCTATCAATATCCTTACCTCGTCTTTATTACGATTGCAGAACGAACAGCGTATTTTGGACTCTTTCATTTAATATTTTTTAATATGACATTCAGCTTCCCCTCGGGGGATACAAAATTACACTTTTTCGCGGTTAACGGGCAGCCGGACCAGCTGAAATTAACATACCTTTTGGTTACCCCGGAATAGCCGGGTTTAAATGAAAACGTCCCGCGTGGGCGGGACGTTTCAGGATTATTGAGGATTATTTTCCGCTGCTTTTTTCCTTGGATTCTTTTCGAGTACGTCATCAATGATGCCGTATTCTTTCGCTTCATCAGCTGTCATCCAATAGTCACGATCGGAGTCTTTCTCCACTTTTTTAACGGGTTGACCGCAGTGACCGGCAATGATCTCGTTCAGCTCTTTCTTGAGTTTTACGAATTCACGGGCTGTGATCTCGATGTCAGAAGTTTGACCTTCTGCACCACCATGCGGTTGGTGGATCATTACACGGGCATGTTTCAATGCGGTGCGTTTTCCTTTGGAACCAGCTACGAGCAGCACGGCGCCGAAAGAAGCGGCCATACCGGTACAGATGGTAGCGATATCCGGAGAAATGATCTGCATGGTATCATAGATCCCGAGGCCAGCGTATACGCTACCACCAGGACTGTTAATGTACATTTGAATATCGCGGTTGCGATCAGCTGATTCCAGGAATAATAACTGGGCAGTGATAACATTGGCCACATAATCATTTACGGGATCTCCCAAAAAGATGATCCGGTCAGCCATGAGACGGGAAAATACGTCCATCTGGGTAACATTCAGCTGACGTTCCTCAATGATATAAGGGGTCAGAGAATTGATCTGGTGACTTTTAGCGTAACTATCTACCACCAGGCTACTGATACCGCGGTGCTGGATGGCATATTTCCTGAATTCGTTGTTAATGTTCATGATGGTGATGTTTATGAGGTAATTTTACAAATTCTTCAGCGGATATTTCCTCTTCTTTCACGTTCACCTTTGTTTCTGCCCAGTCAAACAGCTTTTGAGTGATCATTTCGCGGTATGTTTGATCAACATATTTTTCATCCTGCAGCAGGCGGTCCAGGTAGCTATCCAGCCATTCTGCCTGTTCGCCGCCAATGCCATAGTATCCCATGATCTTGGCGCGGGCACTTTCTTTCAGTTCTTCGAAAGAAACTTCCAGGGAATTATCACGGATCAGTTTGTCGCTGATCAGTGTCCAGCGGAGCTGATGGTCGAAATTAGGGTATTCGTGCTCGGCTTCCTCAGCTGTTTTAGGCTTTTCACCACCTTTTTGCAGCCAGCGTTTGAGGAAATCTTTAGGAAGCTCGATGGGTGTTTCATGCACCAAAGTTTCAAACAGTTCATTGTGGAGATGGTTGGTAGCTTCCTGTTTCCAGTATTTACCGATCTCTTCTTTCAGTTTGTCTTTGAATGCTTCTTCTGTAGTGATGTCCTGGCCGGGATAAACTTCTTTGAAGAATTCTTCATTCAGTTCTCTTTTTTCGATCAGTCCTACTTTGGTAATCGTTAATTGGAAGTATTTCTTTTCGGCATCTTTATCATTTGCCAGTCCGAGGTCCTTCTGAACAAACTCTATGCGTTCTTTATCGAAAGCTTTACCCAGCTGGATAGTGAGGGTATCGCCTGCTTTTTTGCCCTGGAGTTTGTCCTGTACATCTTTAGAGAAGTATTTCACCAGCATGGAGTTCTCTTTCTTCTCAGCGCCTTCAGCTACATTGCCTTTAGCGTCGCTTTCCAGGAATTCTATGGTGAGTACGTTATCTTCAGAAGTAACTGTTTCAGGTTCAGACATTTTGCCACCTTTCAGTTGGAGGCGTTCTATTTCCTGTGCTACTATTTCATCTGTAACCTTTACGTTATAACGGGTAAGGGTAGTTTTATTGAGCAGTTGGGAAGCATCGAAAGCCGGTTTCAGTCCGATTTCGAAGTTAAAGTCGTATGCTTCAGGTACAGCGTAGTTGAAGTTTTTGGCTTCTGCGTCTAAAGGCAGGGGCTGGGCGAAGATCTCCAGTTTTTCCTGTTGCAGGTAACCCATCAGTTCTTTCTCAACGGTTTTCAATATTTCGTCAGCGAACAGGGCCTGGCCGCTCATTTTCTTGATCATGCCCGCAGGAACCTGACCTTTACGGAAACCCGGAATATTAGCGGTTTTAGAAAAATGCTTTACGGCTTTCTCGAAATTGGGAAGGTAGTCTTCCTGGCTCACTTTCACAGTGATCTTATCATTTAATAAACCAATGTTCTCTCTGGTTACGGTTGCCATTTGTTTTTTGTTAATATATTAAAACACAGAATATAAACTTGTTCAGGGCTTGAAGCACTTGTCTACGAAGATTGTGCCATGCACCTGCGGGGAGGGAGTCTCTGCCGTTTTAGCAGTTAGGACGAAGCGTTGGCAGTCAATTTTGACTTTGAACTGTCAACGCTCCGGGTGATGTTAGTGCGGGTGATAGGACTCGAACCTACATACCGTGAGGCACCAGATCCTAAGTCTGGCGTGTCTACCAATTTCACCACACCCGCAAATTCAAAAGCCCTTATTTTAAAGGACTGCAAAGGTATCGTTTTTTGGGAATTTTAAAAATATTTGAACCGGGGGTAGCCAATTTCCCCTGTTCCAATACTGCTGCTGATTTCGTAATTTTGATCTTAGCATGGAAACTGTGACCGTTCAAAAATATAATCTCGACGAAGAGCAGGAGAAAAAAGAGATCGTCCGGCATTACCGGGCCCTCTTACGGGCTCTCAAACCCCGTTTGAAGAAAGGAGACCGCGAACTCGTACGTACTGCCTTTGAAATGGCGGCGGATGCTCATAAAGATATGCGCCGTAAATCAGGCGAGCCCTATATCCTCCATCCCCTGGCTGTTGCCCAGATCACTGTTGAAGAAATAGGCCTGGGGGTACGTTCTGCCATCTGTGCCCTGTTGCACGATACAGTAGAAGATACGGAAGTGACGCTGGAAGATGTGGAAAGGGAATTCGGTACGGAGATAGCTCATATCGTTAACGGGCTTACCAAGATATCTACTGTTATTGACTCCAATACCAGTACCACACAGGCGGAGAACTTCAAAAAGATACTCCTCACGCTGGCGGATGACCCCAGGGTGATCCTTATTAAACTGGCGGACCGGCTGCATAATATGCGCACGCTGGACAGTATGAGCAGGGAAAAACAACTGAAGATAGCTTCTGAGACGGTATTTGTGTATGCTCCCCTGGCGCATCGCCTGGGCCTGTATATTATTAAGAGTGAGCTGGAAGACTTGGCGATGAAGTATACGGAACAGGACAAATACCGGGAAATTGCCCGCCGGCTCAAGGAAACCAAGCGGGAACGCAGCCGGTATATTAATGAGTTCATCAAACCTATTAAAGAAGTTCTCCAGGAAGAAGGATTTACTTTTGATATATACGGGCGCCCCAAAAGCATCCATTCCATCTGGAATAAGATCAAAACCAAGGGTGTTCAGTTTGAAGAGGTATACGACCTTTTTGCCATTCGTATTATCCTGGATTCCGCTGTGGACAAGGAAAAAGCGGATTGCTGGAAAGTATATTCCATTATTACGGACTTCTATCACCCCAGCCCTGAACGTACAAGGGATTGGCTGAGCAACCCTAAAAGCAATGGATACGAGGCACTGCACGTAACTGTGATGGGGCCTAATGGTAAATGGGTGGAAGTACAGATCAGGAGTAAGCGGATGAATGATTATGCGGAAAAAGGGGTAGCTGCTCACTGGCGTTATAAGGAAGGAAACCAAACTGTTCAGGAATCCAAGTTTGAGCAGTGGTTCACCCAGATCAGGGAGATCCTGAACAGCCCGGATTCCAATACACTGGACTTCCTGGCGGATTTCAAGAGTAACCTGTTCACGGAAGAAATATATGTGTATACCCCAAAAGGGGATCTGAAAATATTGCCGGTAGGCTCCACTGCACTGGATTTCGCGTATTCTATCCATAGTGCGGTAGGGAACAAGTGTATTGGCGCCAAGGTGAATTATAAACTGGTGCCGCTGAGCCATAAACTCCGCAGCGGAGACCAGGTGGAGATCATTACCTCCAATAAACAGAAGCCTTCAGATGACTGGCTGAATTTTGTGCTGACGGCCAAAGCCAAAAGCAAGATCAAAGACGCTTTGAAGGAAGAGAAGCGCAAAGTGGCCATGGATGGGAAGGAATTGCTGGAACGAAAACTGGACCATATGAAGGTTTCCGCCAGCCAGTACAACATCAATGAGCTGGTGCAATTCTATAAACAACCCTCGCCGCTGGACCTCTACTACCAGATAGCGGTGAAAAACATTGATCTGAAAGAACTCAAACAGTTCAATGTACTGGGCGATAAGCTGGAACCACCCAAACCGGTGAAATTGCCGGAGGTGATCATAGAAGAACCCCATCAGAAGCAATCTGCCAAGAAAGATGCGGAACTCATCATATTCGGAGAAAGTTCAGATAAGATAGCCTATAAGCTGGCAAACTGCTGCAGGCCTATCCCCGGGGATGATGTGTTTGGCTTTATCACCGCCAGTGAAGGATTGAAGATCCACCGTACCAATTGCCCCAATGCCGCACAGCTGCTGGCCCATTATGGTCACCGGGTAGTGAAAACGAAATGGGTGAAGAACCGTGAAATATCTTTCCTTACAGGTTTGCGCATTGTGGGAATGGATGATGTAGGTGTGATCCACAAGATCACCAATATCATTTCCGGAGAGCTCAAGATCAACATTGCGGGCCTTACCATTGAATCGAAGGAAGGTTTATTTGAAGGTTTGATCAAAGTTTTCGTGCACGATAAGGATGAACTGGAAGAATTAGTGGACCGCTTAAAGGGCCTTGATGGCATCCAGAGCATCAGCAGGTTGGAAGATTAAGGATTATTTCTACAACTATTCATTCAATCGCCTTATTTTTGCGACTCTTTTAAACCATAAATTACAATTCAACAATGGTAGATGTACTGCTGGGGCTGCAATGGGGCGATGAAGGCAAAGGTAAGATCGTAGATTACTTTGCGGGCAAATATGATGTGATAGCCCGTTTTCAGGGTGGACCCAATGCGGGTCATACTTTGTATGTCGATGGCCAGAAAGTTGTGCTGCACACCATTCCCTCCGGTGTGTTCCACAATAATACGCTCAACCTCATCGGTAACGGTGTGGTACTGGATCCCGTAACTTTTAAAAAGGAATGCGAGAAAGTATCCGCGCTGGGTATTGATCTGAAGAGGAATCTTTACATCTCTGAAAAGACGCATATCATTGTTCCTACCCACCGGGCACTGGATAAAGCTTCCGAGCTGTCTAAAGGACTGGAAAAGATCGGATCTACGCTGAAAGGCATCGGACCGGCTTACATGGATAAAACCGGCAGGAACGGTTTGCGTGTAGGAGATGTACTACATGCAGATTTTGAGGCGTATTACACTAAATTAAAGAACAAGCACCTTCAGTTACTGGCTAATTATGACTTCAGTGAAGACATTTCCGAGTGGGAAAAAGAATTCTTTGAAGCAGTAGCCTTCCTGAAAGAAATGAATATTGTTAGTGGTGAGTACTGGCTGAATGCCCATCTGAAGGCAGGAAAGAAAGTACTGGCAGAAGGCGCGCAGGGAAGCATGTTAGATGTTGACTTTGGAACCTATCCCTTTGTTACTTCATCAAACACTATATCTGCGGGCGTTTGCACAGGTTTGGGCATTGCACCAAAATGGATCCGGGAAGTGATCGGTGTAACAAAAGCATATTGCACACGTGTGGGTAGTGGTCCATTCCCTACAGAATTAGAAGATGAAACAGGTGAAACATTGCGCCAGGCTGGTCATGAATTTGGTGCAACAACAGGCCGTCCCCGCCGCTGTGGCTGGATTGACCTGGTGGCACTGGATTATACCTGCATTTTAAGTGGTGTTACCAAACTGGTGATGACCAAAAGTGATGTTCTGGATGCTTTTAAAGATGTGTACGCCTGTACCGCATATGAAATAGATGGAAAGCAGACGAAAGAAATGCCGTTTCAGCTCAATGGCCTGAGTATCAAACCAGTACTGGAACACTTTGCTGGCTGGTCCACGCCTACGGCCGATAGCCGCCAATACAATGCTTTACCATTGGAAATGAAAAATTTCTTATCTTTTGTGGAAAGCTATCTGGGGGTACCCGTACAATTCGTTTCAAACGGCCCGGGAAGAGATCAGATACTGGAAAAGTAAAGAGGAAAAAATACAAAAAAATCAGTCAAAAAAAAATTTGGCTAATCAAAAAAACTGTTAAAACTTTACGCAAGAATCTAATTGCAACGTACCATTATGAAATCAAAATCTGATAAAGAAAAAGAGACTAAAAAGACTGCTTCTTCACAGACTGACAAAGCCTCTGAAAAGAAGGCCAGTGCTAAGCCTAAGAAAGAAGCGGACGAAGATGAGGATGAGGATGAGGAGGAAACTCCCCGTAAGTCTGCTGCTCCAAAATCAGATAAGTCTGCGGCAAAATCCAAAAAGAAAGACGATGACGACGAGGATGACGATGACGACGATGATGATGACGATATGCCGAAAAAATCCGGTGTAAAGAAACCTGCAAAGGCTGGCGCGAAAAAGAAGAAGGGTGATGACGATGAGGATGACGACGATGGAGATGATGATATCGATGAGGATGATGATGCATGGGAAAAAACCGAAGACGAGGATTATGATCCCGACTTCGAGGAATTTGATATGCCTAAAGCTAAGGGCAAACGTGGCCGCCCAAGCACCAAAAAGGGCGATGACGATGACCTGGATATAGACGATGAATTTAAGGACATGGGTTTATTCAATGACCGGTTCGATGATGATGACGATGATGATTACTAATTTGTAAAAGTGCTATCATACAGTTTTCCTGTTAAAAATATAAGCGCATTTAAACAGCAAATGTTGAGCTGGGGCAACCGGTTCAACATTTGTTGTTTTTTAGACAATAATGATTACCGGCTAAGGGGTCAACGCGCAGAAGCATTGCTGGCAGCAGATGCTGTAGAGCAGTTGCAATGTAACGCCGGTACTGCATTTGAGCAGCTGCATCAGTTTCATGCGGCTAAGCCCGGCTGGTTATTCGGCCACCTGGGTTATGATCTGAAGAATGAAACGGAAAAACTCTCTTCCTCACATCCGGACGGTATACAATTCCCTGATCTCTTCTTTTTCAGACCCCGTTATCTCCTTCTTTTACAGCAAGAGCAAGTATTGATCAGTGGGGAAGACCTTACTGAAACAGCTGCCCGTAAAATATATGAAGCCTGCCTGGCGGAAGATGAAAACCCATCCAGAGAAGTGACCTGGGCGCCCTTTAGCCTGGATGCGCGGATGGATGAAACGTATTACCTGGCAGCAGTGCGTGCGTTGCAGGAACACATCCGTAAAGGCGATTGTTATGAAGTGAATTTTTGCCGCGAGCAATTTGCCCATACTGACATAGATCCGCTGGTGTTATTCCGCCGGCTCAATGTTTTATCTCCCTCTCCTTTTGCTGCTTATTATCGTACAGGAGATAAATACCTGGTATGCTCCAGCCCGGAAAGGTTCCTGCAGAAAGAGGGGAGTACCCTCATTTCCCAACCTATTAAAGGTACCATTACCCGTGCTGCAGATCCGGCCAGGGATGCAGTGTTGCGTCAGGAATTGCTGAACAGTGCAAAAGAAAGAGCAGAGAATGTGATGATCGTAGACCTGGTGCGTAATGATCTTTCCAAAACTGCGGTGCAGGGAACAGTGAGTGTGGACGAGCTTTTTGGGATCTACGCTTTTCCGCAGGTGCATCATATGATCTCAACGGTGAAGGCTACACTGGATGATCATTTCCATTTTACGGACGCTATCCGCGCGGCTTTTCCCATGGGCTCCATGACGGGTGCACCCAAATTAAGGGTGATGGAACTGATTGAACAATACGAGCAAACAAAACGCGGCCTCTTTTCCGGCGCTGTTGGTTATATCACACCGGAAGGAGATCTTGATCTCAATGTGGTGATCAGGAGCATCCTGTATAATGCAGAGAACAACTACCTGTCTTTCCAAACAGGCTCTGCCATTACCTTTAACAGTACACCGGAAAAAGAATGGGAGGAATGCCTCTTAAAAGCGAAGGCTTTGAAAACGGCATTAGGATTTTAAAGACCCGATGATCTGCTTCACCGCTTCTGTTACAACCGGATAGGAGAACTGGAACCCGGTTTGCTGGATCTTGGCAGAAGAAACCTTTACACTTTTCAATACTTCAATACTCATCTCCCCTAATGCGAGTTTCAGTCCAAAGGCTGGCACATGGATCGTGATGAAGCTATTTCCTTTTGCGGCGCGTGCCAGGGAAAATACGAGTTCCTGGTTGGTTACAGGCTGCGGTGCCACTGCATTATATACGCCGTTCAGATTATCGTTCACGATGGCATTGAAATACAACCTCACAATGTCCTGCAGATGGATCCAGGAAACAAACTGGTCTCCACCGCCCATTACAGTAGCAAAGCCAAATTTCAGCGGTCTATAGAATTCTTTGAGGGCACCGCCTTTGAGGCTCAGCACAATACCTGTTCTGAAGATGATCACTTTTTTGCCCAGGGTTTCTATTTGCCGTACGCTATTTTCCCAGGCCTGGCAGGTGGTGCCCAGGAAATCTTCTGCAGGGGGATCGTTTTCTGTAAAGGCATGATCTGTGAAACCGCCATAATAACCAGTGGCAGAGGCGCTGATCACTTTCCTTACTTTATTGGGATGCAACCGGAGCTGATCGAATAAAAGCTGGCTGCTTTGAACGCGGCTATCCACTATTTCCTTTTTGCGGGGAGCCGTCCAGCGGGCATCCGCTACACCGGCACCTGCCAGGTGAATGATGTGATCTGCTTCCTGTAATGCTGTGGTATCCAGTGTTTTGTGAGTAGGGTCCCATGGGGCGTACCTTAACTGAGGATGGTCTGAAGACATCTTTTTACGTGAAAGGACGATTACTTTATATCCTTTTTCCAGTAACAGGGAAGTGAGCGCCCGGCCTATAAGCCCGGTACCGCCGGTAATTAAAACCGTATCCATCATGGTAGTGCCAGCTTTTTGATAATATACACCCTAAAATTACACAATAAATTGCGCTCATAGGAAATATCCACCTTACACCCTTTCATCCCTTTGCAATAAGATAATTTTCGTGTAGGTTTGAAAGCAGAAGCATGCATAAAATAGCCAAGTGTTACGTTTATCCTGTATCAAACCATAAATAGTTATCCATGCGCATTCGATATATCTTACAGTTTTTTGCTCTCCTGCTGTGTAGTACAGTCGCAACTGCCCAAAAGGTCACTTATTCAGAACCGGAGCGGGATGATTATAAATCCACGGAATTTGAGATCATCGGAAAGATCTCAGGCAATATCCTTGTATATAAAGCTGATCGCGGAGATTATAACATTTCCGTATACGATAATGGTATGCAGCTGAAGGATCGGGTGAAGCTGGACTTTTTACCTAAGAAACTGATCAGTGTAGACTTTGTGAACTATGGGAACAAGGCTTATATGATCTATCAGTTCCAGCGCAAGGATGCTGTATACAGCTTCTGCGGTATCGTGAATAGCATGGGCGTTTTTGAGACGGCCCCGGTAATGGTGGATTCTACCCGTATCGGCAATTTTTCCAAAGACAATAAAGTTTATTCTGTAGAAGTATCGGAAGATAAAAGCCGCATCCTGGTGTACAAGATCAACCAGGATAAGGAAGATAACCATGTTTTCTACACTTTCCTGTACGACAGTGCTTTTAACCTGGTGAATAACAGTCGTGTTTCCCTGCCGATGGAAACCAAACGCCACTTCCTGAGCAATTTCAACCTTAATAACGACGGGGACCTCGTTTTCACTAAGCTGGAAAGGACTTCTAACCGGGATTATATCACCAGCGGGAAAGTAGTGATCAAAAGAGCAGTGGTGGACGACTTTGAATACCAGGATTTTGAATCGAAGGGTTTGTTGCTGGATGAAGTGAAAGTGAAGCTGGACAACCAGGATAAGCAGGTGCTTGTAACGGCCTTTTACTATAAACAGAAAAGAGGCAATGTGGAAGGGTTGTATGTGATGCGGCTGGATTATGCCAAACGGGAACGGTTATTTGAAAAACTGGTGGCCTTCAGTGCAGAGCTGAAACAAAGCGCCCGCGGGGAATCTTCTACTTCCGCCGCCTTCAACGATTATTTTATCCGCAAGGTGATCAATACCAAAAATGGTGGCTTTTTGCTGACAGCAGAAGCGTATTATACCACTTCCCGTACCCAGCCATGGAACCGCTGGAATTACATGTACGGCGGTTATGGCGGATACAGCCCTTATTATTACTCACCTTATTCCCCTTATTATTATAATCCCTATGGCTGGAATGATGCCCAGGGAACCCGTTACCATTATGATAATGTGGCCATCCTTTCATTCGACGACAAGGGGGAATTGGAATACAGCAATTTTGTGCATAAAAGTCAGTTCGACGATGGAGCAGACCTTTACCTGAGTTATATGCTGGTAAATGTGGGCAGTGAGCTACATTTCCTGTTCAATGAACTGGATCGCCGGCAGTATGTATTGTCTGAAAACACCATTGGGCCGGATGGCAAAGTGAACCGCATGCCTACGCTGCGTAACCTGGATAAGGGTTTCACCTGGATGCCCCGTTATGGCAAACAGATCAGCAGCCGTACCGTATTGATCCCCTGTATTTACAGGAATTATATTTGCTTTGCTAAAATTGACTTTTAATTACACCTTTGCACCGTGATACGTTTTTTTAGATCAGGCAATCCGCTAACGGTTTTGCTGCTGTTCATCTACACGTTGCTCGTTAAATTCTACTATCTTTTACACCCATCCCTCTATCAGGCAGATGGTTCCGAAGGTTTACTGTACAATGGTTTAACCGGCTGGCTGGAAGGGATAGTGGGCAAGAGCCCGTTCTTTTTTACCTCACTGGTGCTGCTCCTGCAGTTCCTGCAGGCTTTGTTGCTTACCCGTACCATCAATAATCACCGCCTTTTTGCCAAAGATACTTACCTGCCGGCCATGAGCTTTTTGCTCTTCACCTCCTTACTGGAAGGCTGGAATGTGTTTTCCCCGGCATTGATCGTGAATA
This sequence comes from Chitinophaga sp. SYP-B3965, assembly GCF_009647655.1. Classification (GTDB taxonomy): domain Bacteria; phylum Bacteroidota; class Bacteroidia; order Chitinophagales; family Chitinophagaceae; genus Chitinophaga. Next base: position 253,382 of record NZ_WJFD01000004.1, read on the forward strand.
CTATCATGCTGTGGATCTTTGCCAGCATTTCTGATCTGTACATGCGCTCTTCCGCAAGGGATGTGGCTTTTAATATTGGTTTTGCCCTGGGGATCTGCGGGTTGTTCTATTTCCCGGCCATCCTTTTTGTGGTATTGTTGTTCCTGAGCCTGCTCATTATGCGGTCTTTCCGGTTGGCGGAGTGGATAATAGGGTTGCTGGGGCTGTTTTGCCCGTTTTACCTGCTGGGCACTTACCTGTTCCTGGCGGATAAGTGGGAACTGATCAATGAAATGCCCCGGATCGGGTTCCATTTACCAATGATCACAGATTATAAGGTATGGGGTGCCCTGATTGCCAATGTGCTGTTCTTTGCAGTGGGTTGGCTGCTTTTGCAGCGTACTTTCAAGAAAATGCTCATCCAGGGGCGGAAGATCTGGGGGACGGTGATCGTTTATGTGCTGGTGGCCATGTTCGTGCCTTTTTTCAGTGAACATTTCTCTCCTAACTACTGGGTTTTGGTGGTTTTGCCTATTTCCATGTTTGTGGGGAATGTTTTCTGGTCTATCACTAATAATGGTATTGCAAGCGCTATACACATACTCGTTTTAGCATATGTCATTGTAATGCAGTACTTTTCACATTAGGCCTTGTGTTAGTGGAATCATAATTTCTATGAGCGGTTATTGTAAATTCCCCAAGGCTAAGTAATTTTGTTCTTTCCGAAATAAATTAACGTAGATAGTAATATGAAATTTGGTGTTGTTACATTTCCGGGCTCAAACTGCGATCAGGACATGATTGATGCATTGCGCTACGACCTGAATCAGGATGTTATTGCGCTTTGGCACAAGGATAAAGATCTTAGTATGTTTAGTACGGAAGATTGCGTATTACTGCCTGGTGGCTTTTCTTATGGCGACTACCTCCGTTGCGGGGCTATTGCCAAGTTCAGCCCTATGATGCAGAGCGTGATCGAGTTTGCCAAAAAAGGCGGACGTGTGATAGGTGTTTGTAACGGATTCCAGATCCTTTGCGAAGCCGGCCTTTTGCCAGGTGCATTGCTGAAGAACCAAAACCAGCAATTCATTTGCAGGAATGTCTACATGAAGAGTGAGAACACCCAGGCTTCCATTACAAAGGAAGTAACGGGCAGATCGCTGATGATCCCCATCGCGCATGGCGAAGGCAGGTATTATGCTGACGAAGCTACACTGGATGACCTGTTCAAACACAACCAGGTGCTTTTCCGCTATTGCGATGAGTTTGGCAATATTATTGAACAGGCTAACCCGAATGGTGCTATCCGCAACATTGCAGGGATCTGTAATAAAGAGAGAAATGTTTTTGGAATGATGCCGCACCCTGAAAGGGCTTCCAGTGATATACTGGGCAACCGGGACGGGCAGCTGATCTTCCAGAGCCTTATCAATAACAATTAAGATCAACCACCAACCAGAAAAAAAAGAACTATGAAGAAATTACTCGTTGCATTGTGCTTGTTTGCACTGCCAGTGCTGGCTTTAGCACAGGAAGAAAATCCTGTTAAATGGGCATTCACATCCAAGAAGGTTAATGCTACCACATATGAAGTAACTGCCACAGCTACTATTGAAAAAGGCTGGCACGTATATGCACAGGAAGCTGGCGAAGGCCCGATCCCTACTTCTTTCAAGTTTGCGAAGAATCCACTGGTAGTACCCAATGGTAAAGTAAAAGAAGTAGGTAAACTGCACAAAGCATTCGACAAGAACTTTAACTCAGAACTGAAATATTACGAGAACGCCGTTACATTCGTTCAAACCGTTACCGTAAAAGGTAAAGCAGCCACCAAAGTGAAAGGTTCTGTAGAGTTCATGGTCTGCGATGATCATCAATGCCTGCCACCTGCAGAAGTAGAATTCGCTGTTAACGTGGGAGGAAAGTAAGTTGACCACTCCAATACATCATTAAAGTATAGCAGGAACGAGTTCTTTACAGGAACTCGTTTTTGCATTTACATTCTTTACAATCTGTTAAGTCTATCATATATATGAAGTACTTTTTATTATTCCTTACCAGCTTCCAGCTAATGCTCTGGCCTGCTCTGCGTGCGCAGGATGCAGGTAATGCGGAGAAATATGTGAAGTGGACGTTTGCATCAGAAAAGATAGGAGAAGGAGAATACATCTTAAAATTCAAAGCCAATATATCCGAAGGCTGGAAATTATTCTCTACCACAATGGGAGATGATGATCCCAATACGCGTGTTATCCTGGATACCATCAGTAATGTAAAGGCTACTATTACCGCTTTAGGATATGAAGGTGATCAGAAGAAAGCGCCGGAGCCTTTAATGGATAACAAGGAGATCACTTTCTTTGAAAAAGAGGTAACAGTTACGTTGCAGGTTAAATACAATGGCACTGCTGGTGATAAGCTGAAAGGAACGCTCAATTATTTCATTCTGAAGGGAGAAGAAATCCTTCCGGAAGAAGCAGCATTCCGTTTTACAGTGGATGCAGCTGGTAATCTTTCAGGGTCAGAAGGTGGCTTACAGGCTTCTGCGGACCAGGCCAATAAATTAAAAAGAGAGAATATTGATCTGAAGAACCCGGTGAATAAAGTAGGTGGGATCGGTAACGAAGGAGAAACAAGCCCCTGGCTGATGTTCTTCCTCGGATTCGTAGGTGGATTATTCGCGCTGGTTACTCCCTGTGTATTCCCTATGATCCCTTTAACGGTATCTTTCTTTACCAAAAGTGCGCAGGATAAGAAGAAAGGCATTTTCAATGCCAGCATGTATGGCTTCTTCATCTTCCTGATCTATGTATTGTTCAGTGTACCTTTTCACATTGCAGGTTTAGCAGAACCGGAAATATTCAATAATATTTCCACCAACGTATGGCTGAACGTATTCTTCTTTGTGGTATTTATAGTGTTCGCCATATCCTTTTTCGGATATTTTGAGATCACATTGCCCAGTGGATTAGCCAGCAAGGCGGATTCCAAAGCAAATAAAGGAACACTGGTAGGAATCTTCTTCATGGCGTTAACGCTGGTAGTAGTTTCCTTCTCCTGCACCGGACCTATCCTTGGTTCTTTGCTGGCCGGTTCTTCTTCCGGTGGCGCATGGTTGCTGACGGCAGGTATGGCTGGTTTTGGTGTATCACTGGCATTGCCTTTTGCTTTGTTTGCCATGTTCCCCAACTGGTTGAACTCTTTGCCAAAGTCAGGTGGATGGCTTAATTCCGTGAAAGTTATACTGGGCTTTATTGAAGTAGCGCTGGCGATCAAATTCCTCTCCAATGCTGATCTTGTTACGCACTGGGGCTTCCTGCACCGCGAAACATTCTTCCTGATCTGGATCATTATTGCTTTGCTGGCTACACTCTATCTGTTAGGGTTGATCCGCTTCCCGCATGATAGTCCTGTAAAGAAGTTAGGTGGCGTAAGGATCTTCTTTGCAGTGATCTTTGGTGCTTTAACATTGTACCTGCTTCCCGGCATCACGAATACAAAATATTCCAACATCAGATTGATGAGCGGATTTGCACCGCCCATGTCTTATAGCTGGTATGATAAAAAAGGTGCCGTAGAACCGGATGTGATCAATGATTACGATAAGGCACTGAAACTGGCTAAAGAACAGAACAAGCCTATCATGATAGACTTTACCGGCTGGGCTTGCGTGAACTGCCGTAACATGGAAGAGAACGTATGGACAGATCCTGAAGTACATGCACTGATCAAGGAGAACTACATCCTCGTTTCCCTGTATGTGGATGATAAAAAGAACCTGCCGGAAGAAGAGCAGTTCCTCCATACCTTCCCTGATGGCCGTAAGAAACCGATCAAAACTATCGGTAACAAATATGCGACTATGCAGACGGTGAATTTCAATAACAACTCACAACCTTTGTATGTATTGATCAGTCCTGATGAACAGTTGCTCACACTCCCTGTGGCCTACACGCCAGTTATCAAGGAGTATGCAGACTGGCTCAGATCCGGTATTGATGCATTTAAGAAGGTAAAGAAATAAAACAGCAAAGCCGTCCCACATCGGGACGGCTTTTTTCTTTCCGGTGTATCCGTTTAACTAAAATAACGACTGGCCGCAGCCCTGATAAGTTTTGCCATCAAACAGGATGGTAACGGTCATGGGATGTTTTATATCTGCATCATCCGTACACCGCTTATTCTCAAATTTGGCGGTGAGGGTATGACCTTTAATATTTGTAGAGAATTCTGTCGCTTCCTGATCTCCTTTCTGTGCATCACTAATAGGAAATTCATATTTATCCCGGTCGTAGTTCATGTGCAACACGATCTTTTTATGCGGGATCACTGCAATACTCCATCCCGGTTCATTACCAGCGCCCCAATGAGATGCGCCATCTTTACGTACAATGTTGGCTGCTTTGCTCAGATCTTTACGATCTGCTTTCACTGCTGCCAGTACTTTTTCTACCAGTTTAGCTACTTCTGCAGGTTGTAAACGGTAATCACTTGGTGCAGCGGGCGATTGATAACCCGTAAATGCCGCTTTTTCTAGACTGGCCAGATCTGCTGCAGCACGGGTTTCGGTTTGCAATACAGAATCATTGCCATAGTAAAAGCTATTCTCTGTTACATTGTTTTCACTTTCCACGATCTCCCGAAGCATAACAGGTTTGCCGGACAGGGAATCTAAATAGATCCATGTTTGTGGCGCTTTGATCCGTTGATCTCCTTCCGGATAGAGGTATAAACGAAGTGGTTGTCCACTATTATTGAAGATAGCCACTGCTCCGTTGGAGTTCTCTCCGTTTAAAAAATCATGCAGCGTGAGCAGGCAATAATCGGAACCGGCTTTTTCATCGATGTCTCCTACATAAGTACTGATATCCGTAGGCGTACTGCTTACGGCCGCAGGAGCTTTTTGCGTACTGTCTGCTACCGCCTCTTTTTCTGAAGAGGGCCCGGCACAGGCGGTGAACACGATTGCTAAAAGGAAGAATAAAGAATATGGTTTCATATTTATAGGTTTACGGGAGGTGTATAAGCAAATCTTCTGCCAGAATAATTTGAACTAGAACAACCTATTGTTTATCAGCGATATATGTATTTAGAACCCCTTTCACTTCAAGATTGCTTCAAATTTGTGTGTAATTTGCAGTAGATATGAAAGTCTTGCTGATAGAGGATAACGAAGAACTGGCCAGCAGTATTTCTGAATTTCTGGGTAGGGAGGGGTATATCTGTGAAGTGAGCTATAACATCACGGACGCCCAGGATAAGCTGATCTCATTTCAATATGATTGTGTGCTGCTGGATATCATGTTGCCGGATGGGAATGGATTACAGATCCTGTCTTTTCTAAGAACAGAGCGCATACAAAGCAGCGTGCTGATCTTGTCTGCCAAAAATTCGCTGGACGATAAGATCGTGGGGTTGGAAGAAGGTGCGGATGATTATCTCACCAAACCTTTCCATCTGCCGGAACTACATGCCCGCTTGCGGGCTATTTACCGTCGTAAGAAGCTGAACGGGAGTAATATCATTGCCTTTAACGAGATCAGTTTGAATATTGATACCCTGGAAGCTACTGTGAACGGGCAATTACTGGATATGACGCGTAAGGAGTTTGACCTGCTCCTTTATTTTGTAGTGAACAAAAACCGGGTACTTTCCCGCCAATCCATTGCCGCACATCTGTGGGGTGATTATACAGACAATTTCGCGAACTTTGACTTTGTATACCAGCACGTAAAGAACATCAGGAAGAAGATCAGCGCGGCTAACGGAACAGATTACATAGGAACAGTGTACGGATTGGGATACAAGTTTAATACTTCCAAGCAATGAAGCTCGTTGATAAATTTACTTTATGGTTCCTGGGTATTACTATGATCATCATACCTATCAACAGTGTGATCACTTATTATAGTATCAAGCGGGAAATTGACAGGTCTGCTGTGGAGCGTCTGAAACATGTGAATGTGCGGGTGGCAGAGCAGATAGGAAAGGGCCAGCCGCCGGGGGAATATACTGCCGGCTGCAGGGTGTTGTTTGCCAAAACGGACACGGCTTTTGCAGCGGATCATTATGTGATAACGGAAAGGGATGTTACGCAGGACCCCTTGCTGAATGATAACGACCGCAAGATCATTGTTACTTCTTACCATAATATTCATGATCAATATTACAGGATCACTTCCGGCGATTATGTATCCCGCTCAGAACAGATCCTGGCGGGATTGCGGATCTCCATCATGTGGAAGCTGATCATCCTGATAGCGTTGGTGGTATTAACGGCCAGGGTGGCTTCCCGGGTTGTGCTCACCCCCTTTTACGGCACCATTAAGAAACTGCAGCATTTCAACCTGAAAGCCAAAAAGCGGCTGGTGTTGCCGGAAACGCGTACCAAAGAGTTCAAGGACCTGAACCTTTTTGTGAAGAAAATGACGGATAAAGCGGTGGATGATTATAGCTCCCTCAAAGAGTTTTCCGAAAATGCTTCCCATGAACTGCAAACGCCGTTGGCCATTATCCGCAGCAAGCTGGAATTGTTATCAGAATCTGATATCCAGGGAGACCAGGCCATCCTGATCGCGGATATGAATAATGCGGTAGAGAAGCTGACACGCATCAACCGTTCGCTGATATTGCTTTCCCGCCTGGAGAACAATGAATATGAAGCTACGGAAGAGGTGCCGTTTGATCAGTATACCAAAGACGCCCTGGCGGCTTTCTGCGAACTGATCGCCCTCAAAGAACTGACGGTAAAGAGCAATATCGAAGAACCCGTTTGCCTCAGGCTGCATGCCTCACTGGCAGACATCCTGCTCAATAACCTGCTCAGCAATGCCATCCGGCACAATATGCCGGGCGGTACCATAGAAGTGATCCTGAACAGGGAGTTCCTGATGGTGAAAAATACAGGGAAAGCCCCTGACGGACCTATCGACGACATGTTCCAGCGGTTCAAAAAAGGAAGTCAGTGTAATAATTCTATCGGAATTGGTCTGTCTATTGTAAAACAGATCTGCGACATGAATTCCTTTGAAATCCAATACCACTATACATCCGGGCTGCATATCCTTATCGTGAACTTCCCCCCGGAAACAGATTCTTCAAAATTGCTTCAAAATGATGAGCGCTATTTGCATGAGAGAATTCAGCTTTAACGCTGCCATGCATAATCGCACATTTCATTAAAGATGACTATACGCTACAAGGTTCATCTGCTCATGTTAGCTATAATTTGTTGCGGTACCTGGAATGCGCAGGCACAGGTATTGACAATGAAAGACGCTGTACAAACGGCTTTGAACAATTATGGAACCATTAAAGCCAAGGCCAATTACCTGAACGCTTCCCGGGCCACTGTTACCCAATCCAGGAGAGATTACCTCCCCAATCTGAGTGTTTCGGCCCAGCAGGATTACGGAACCGTCAATGGCCAGAACGGCCCGCTGTACGGTTTTGGCGGTCTTGGGGTAGCTTCTTCCGGTTTGCCTTTACCTTCTCAGAACTGGAATGCAGCGTTTGGCGCTTTGTACCTGGCCAATATCAACTGGGAATTTTTTGCTTTCGGACGGGCTAAGGAAAAGATCAAAACAGCAGAATCTGTGGCGGCACGTGATGAGCGGGACTGGCAACAAGAACAATTCCGGCATGAAGTGAGGGTGGCTGGTGCTTACCTGAATTTACTGGCGGCCCAGCGTTTAACCAACTCCTGGGAACGCAACCTCGAAAGGGCGGACACTTTCCGTGCAGTGGTTACCCGCCGTGTGCAGAATGGATTGATCGCAGGGGTGGATTCTTCCCTGGCCAATGCAGAAGTTTCCAATGCCAGGATAGCCCTTACAAAAGCAAAAGATCTGGAACAGGAGCAGGGCAATATTCTGGCGCAATTACTGGGTGTAGCACCCGGAGAATTTGTGCTGGACAGTTTGTTCATTACCCGCCTGCCGTCAGCGATTACAGATACTGCGGTCCTTAACCCGGATGCACATCCTCTTTTACAATATTATAAAAGCAGGATCATGCTGAGTGAAGAACAGGAGAAATATATCAAAACATTCAACTACCCGGCTTTTAGTGTTTTCAGTGTATTACAAACGAGGGCTTCCGGTTTCCATAATGATTATGCGCAGGACCAAAACTCTTATACGCATAATTACTGGGAAGGGATAAAACCTACCCGCAGTAACTACCTGTTGGGTGTTGGTGTTACCTGGAACCTGACGAGCCCTTTAAGGGTACGTCATCAATCTGCGGCGCAGGACTTTACTTCCAAAGCATTGCAGAATGAAATGGAAGTGGTGGACCAGCAGTTGAAAGCACAGGTAGTATTGGCAGATACCAAAATGAAGAACGCGCTGGATAATTACAGGGAAGCGGCTGTGCAGATCAAATCTGCGGCAGATGCCTATTTGCAGAAAACAGTGATGTACCGCAACGGGTTGAGTACGCTGGTAGATGTAACGCAAACGCTGTATGCATTGAACCGTGCGGAAACCGATCGTGATATTGCCTATAGTAATGTGTGGCAGGCGCTGTTGCTGAAATCTGCGGCAGTAGGCAACTTCGGGTTATTTATCAATGAATTCTAATAGCTAGATAATGGGACTGATTAAAAGCGCACTGAACAAACCGATCACGATCCTGGTGTTAGTAGCAGGATTATTTTTCTTCGGTATCAAAGCGGTGCGGGACATTAAGGTAGATATCTTTCCGAAACTGGAATTACCGGTATTATATATTGCGCATCCGTTTGGTGGGTACACACCTAACCAGATGGAGGCTATGTTTGCCAAGAACTATGTGAACATCCTGCTTTTTGTGAATGGACTGAAATCCATTGAAACAAAGAATGTGCAAGGGTTAACCCTGATGAAGCTGAGCTTTTATGAAGGCACCAACATGTCTCAGGCGGCAGCAGAAGTATCTGCGTTCAGTAACAGGGCACAGGCTATCTTCCCTCCGGGATCACAACCTCCTTTCATCATTCGTTTTGATGCTTCTACTTTGCCGGTGGGCGAGTTGGTATTGAGCAGTGATAAAAGAACGAACAATGAGTTGATGGACCTGGCGAATGTGTATGTAAGGGCATCCTTTACGGCCATTCCTGGTCTGGTTGCGCCACCACCTTTTGGTGGTAACATCCGTACCGTGGTGATCAAAGCGGATCCGGAAATGCTGCGCTCACACAATCTTACACCGGATCAGCTGGTGGAAGCACTTCGTTTGAATAACCAAACGGCTCCTTCCGGTAACGTGCGTATCGGTGATAAGAACTATCTCACCCCTACTAATACCAATATCCGTAATATCAAAGATTTTGAAAACATCCCCTTGTTCAAAGGAGGTGTACAAAACCTTTATCTCCGTGATGTGGCCACTGTTGAGGATGGAGCAGATATCGCTGCCGGTTATGCCCTCGTAAATGGTAAACGTTCCGTATATCTGAACGTGGCTAAATCTGCAGATGCTTCTACCTGGGAAGTGGTACAAAACCTGAAGAAAGCTATTCCAAAATTACAGGCAGCATTGCCGGAAGATGTAACACTCACGTATGAATTTGATCAGAGTACTTATGTGATGAATGCAGTGAAAAGCCTGGTGAGTGAAGGTATCATTGGTGCGGTGCTGACTGGTTTGATGGTGGTGTTATTCCTGGGAGATCTCAGGGGTGCATTGATCGTGATCATGACTATTCCGGTATCTATTATTTCCGGTGTATTGTTCCTTAGCCTTTTTGGCCAAACGATCAACATCATGACGCTGAGTGGCCTGGCTTTGGCCATTGGTATCTTAGTGGATGAAAGTACGGTAACGATTGAGAATATACACCAGCACCTTGATATGGGGAAACCCAAGGCGCTGGCCATCTGGGATGCCTGTAAGGAGATCGCGTTCCCGAAATTGCTGATCCTTTTCTGTATCCTTGCCGTGTTTGCACCGGCATTTACAATGACGGGTATTCCCGGATCATTGTTCCTGCCGCTGGCTTTGGCTATTGGTTTCTCCATGGTAGTTTCTTATTTCCTCTCTCAGACTTTTGTACCGGTAATGGCCAACTGGCTGATGAAAGGTCATCGTAAAGGGGAACATGTTCCAACTGTGGGAGAAGGCGATACCTGGGATCAGAAGAAAATACTGGTAGAGCGTGCAGACAGTAATGCAGATGGAAAAGTAAGCCGGTTTGAAAAGTTCAGGGCACGTTTTATGCGGTTCATCAATCGCATGATGCCTTTCCGTAAACCTATTGTGATAATGTATCTTGTAGTGATCAGCGGGATCGCTGTATTGCTTCTGATGAATATCGGACGGGATGTATTGCCGAAAACAAATGGCGGTCAGTTCCAGGTAAGGATACGTTCTGAAGAAGGTACACGGATGGAACGGACGGAACAGCGGACATTGGTAGCACTTAAAAGTATAGAAGAAGTGATCGGTAAAGAGAACATCTCCATCACCTCTGCTTACGTTGGACAACACCCTTCACTATTCTCTGTAAGTCCTATTTACCTGTTCATGCCTGGTCCCCAGGAAGCGGTGATACAGGTGAGTTTGAGTAAAGAGTATCATGTTGACCTGGATGAACTGAAAGAAAAACTGCGCGCTAAGATAAAAGAGCGTGCACCGGAGTTGAGTTTATCCTTTGAGCCCATTGAACTGACGGATAAGATCCTCAGCCAGGGTTCTCCCACACCTGTGGAGGTGCGTATTTCAGGAAGGAATAAAAAACTGAACGAAGAATACGCAGAGAAACTGATGGCTAAGCTGAGAGGGGTTTCTTACCTGCGGGATGTGCAGTTATCTCAATCCACCAAATATCCTGCTATCAATATTGAGATTGACCGTACCCGTGCAGCACAGCTGGGTGTGGATATGACAGATATCACACGTTCTCTGATTGCCTCTACTTCTTCTTCCCGTTTAACGGAGAAAAATGTTTGGGTGGATGAAAAGGCTGGTTTGATGTACAGTGTGCAGGTGCAGATACCGGAGAATAAAATGACTAGCGTAGATGATATCGGAGAAATTCCGATCCTCAAGAATTCTGCACGCCCGGTGTTATCAGATATTGCGACATTAACGCAGACCACCACATACGGAGAGAATGATAACCTTGGCGCAATGCCCATGCTTTCCGTAACAGCGAACCTGAACGATAAAGACCTGGGTACTGCCACTAAAGATGTGCAGGCGGCCATTACTTCTCTGGGTGAATTACCCCGTGGATTAACGATGGAGCCGATCGGTCTTTCTAATACATTAACGGAAACATTGGATAGCCTGCAATCAGGATTGCTGATAGCTATTGTGGTGATCTTCCTGATGCTTGCTGCCAATTTCCAGTCGTTCAGCGTATCCCTTGTAGTTTTGACAACGGTACCGGCGGTAATATTGGGTTCCCTTGCATTACTGATGATCACAGGCTCTACTTTGAACCTGCAATCCTATATGGGGATCATCATGTCCGTAGGGGTATCTATTTCCAATGCGGTGCTGCTGGTCACGAATGCAGAACATTTGAGGAAACATAACGGCGATTCGCTGGCTTCTGCCAAAGAAGCTGCGGCACTCCGTTTTCGTCCTATCCTGATGACGAGCCTTGCGATGGTGGCAGGTATGATACCTATGGCAATAGGCCATGGAGAGGGTGGAGACCAGGTGTCACCATTAGGCCGGGCTGTAATTGGAGGGCTGGTAGCTTCTACATTTGCGGTGCTGATCATTCTGCCTTTGGTATTTGCCTGGGTACAGAAAAAAGCATCTATCATATCCGTTTCCCTTGACCCAGAAAATAAAGAAAGTAAACATTATATACCTGCATTGTATGATCACAATAACTAATAGAATACTGATAGCAGCCGTCGTGCTGGCTGGCTGCGGTGTTTCGCAAAGTAAAACAGACACCCATAAGGACGAAGCTGCTTCGGTTCCTGCGGTTGCCACCTTTGCATTGGAGAAAAATATATTTTCAGCATCCCTCAGAATGCCGGGAGAACTGGTGCCGTTTCAACAGGTGGATCTATACGCCAAGGTGAGCAGTTTTGTGAAAAAGTTATATGTGGATGTGGGATCTCCTGTATCCGCAGGGCAGGTATTGGCAACATTGGAAGCACCGGAATTAAGTTCCCAACTGGCAGGTGCAGAATCAAGACTGCATTCACAAGAAGCTGTATACCTTGCCAGCAAGGCTACTTACGACCGTTTATATACAACCAGCCAAACACCGGGTACTGTTTCTCAGAACGACCTGGACATGGCATTCGCTAAACAGAAATCAGATTTCGCACAACAGGAATCAGCGAAGGCTGCTTTCCGGGAGATCTCTGATAACCGCAATTACCTGGAGATCAGAGCACCTTTTGCGGGTGTGATCAGCAGCAGGAATGTGAGTGCAGGTGCATATGTTGGCCCTTCCGGTAAAGGTTCTGAAATGCCGATGTTCTCTTTACAGGAGCAAAAGAAATTGCGTTTGGTGGTAGCGGTGCCGGAAGCTTATACCAGTTACCTCAGTGGTAAAAGTGAAGTGGGCTTTACCGTGAAATCTTTACCGGGCCAGCCGTTTAAAGCAAATGTAAATCGTCTTTCCGGTGCACTGGATTCCCGTTTACGTTCTCAGCGGGTGGAAATGGATGTGTTAAATAACGATAAGAAATTATTACCGGGTATGGTAGCGGAAGTAAGTATTCCGCTGAATACAGTGGATAGTGTGTTTATTGTACCGGTTACAGCGGTAGTGAATTCTACAGAGAAAATTTTTGTAGTGCGGATCAAAGACCAGAAAGCAGAATGGGTGGAAGTAAGGAAAGGCAGGGAAGCAGAAGGTAAAGTGGAGATATTCGGAACATTGAACAGCGGAGATATATTAGTAGAAAAGGCAAATGACGAGATCAGGAATGGCTCAGCTTTAACTTCTAAAAAGTAACAGGAATTATGCTTATGTAAAAGGGAGCCAATGATGAAAATTGGTAACTAGAAAGAGGTTGACGAATCATAGATTGGATAGAGAGAGAGGGGAACAGCGCGGTGATAGGCGTTGTTCCCCTTATGTTTTTTAGGCTGAGGGTTTGCCGCGCAGCAAAGGGCGGAGTTTTTTTTATCTTTTGAGAGGGGTGCTTTTTTATTCCTCCATGTGTTTTAACACATGGCTGGCAATAAGAGGTATCACTACTTTGAAAATCCCCTCTTCTTCCACAATGGAGATTGCCTTTTTCTCTGGCAGTAATGCATACCGGGCACTGATGTTGTGCAATCCTGTATTTTCTGATGGTGGTGGATTCTTTTTCTTTTGGAGGTTATTGCAGATATGCAGTTGATCTTCCTCATCTGTATAAAAGCGAATGGTAAGCGGGTTGTTCTTTGATACCACATTATGTTTTACGGCATTCTCTACCAGCAGTTGTAATACAAAAGGAGGGACGAGGAAATCATCATAGTATTCATTGAGCTGCATGTCTATGATCAGGGCATCATTGAAACGGGTATGCAGCATCAGCAGGTAGGAAGAGAGGAAGGCTCTTTCCTCTTTAAAAGTAGTGAGGGCCTTCCCATTATTTTTTAGCAGGTAGCGGTATACAGCCGCCATGTCTTCCACATATTGTTCTGCCTTTTCAGGATCCTGGGAAATCAAGGTGGTCAGGCTGTTGAGGCTGTTGAAGAGGAAGTGTGGTTTGATCTGGTCTCTGAGGAATTTGTATTGTACCTGAAGGCTGCTCTTCCGTGTTTTTTCTGATTCAATGAACAGCCTTCTCCATTGCCGTATGTAATACAAACATTCGTAAGCGCCTATCACCAGTGAGCAACAAAGCAGGTTCAAACCGGCAATAAAGGCAAATTCATGATGCAGGCCTATCCATGTGGCGAAGAGATGATCTATGCCGGCCACCAGTAGTGAAATGGGCAAACCAAACAACACAAGGAGGCGGGTCTTCTTTTGAAGATGGAGGATGCCGCGTGCTTTTATGCGTGTGAGTAAAATGATCCAGAGCGCACTTTCGCTGGCCATGATGGCATAGAATGCAGATGCGGTGATCGTCAGGTAGCTGATCGTTGCAACGTGAAACAAGAGCTGCAAAAAGAGGAAAAGAAAAACAGGTGCGTACCACCTTATTTTTTTTGTCGTCATTACAAATAGATTTATTGGGGCCTGGTAGCTAACAATTATTGGGGCACAAGTTAAGTGTTGAAATCAGACATGGGTATCACATAATCATGTGTTTAACTAAAGAAAAAACGCCCAAGTTATCTTGGGCGTTGCGTAGAAACACGCAGAATTCGTTTATTGTACGTTGTAATCCACTACAATATTTTCCACCAGCATCTTATTTCCTTCGTACACTACTTTTTTACCGGAAGGTACAATCACGATAACAGCTGCCTGTTGCGGTGGTATGATGATCTTTTGGTCTCCTGAAACTTTCCTGGCTATAAAACTACCTGTGGTGGTATTGTAAAGATCTGAGCGTTCATCTAATGATAAGGTGATCTCTTTACTTTCCGGATGAGGATTGTAATAGAGGAAAGAGGGATATGCTTTATCCCGATAGAAATCTGTAGCCAGTAAATTTAATTGCAGGATGCCCGGCACGTCTGTTGGCCGGATGATACTGCCAAAGATACCAACGTGGGCGCTGCCGTAAACACTGAACTGGGATACTTCAGGATTTTTGCCGGGTACCCAGTTGGGGCCGTCTCCCTGGGCTACAGGTCCTTTGATATGCGCATATTTCTCAAAGCCGGAAGTGCGGATGATACCTTCATATCCTATCACCCCTTTTGTAATGGATGCGAGTTGGGGAATCGCTTCATGATCATCCGGCATATGTTCCGGATAAAAGAATCGTGCAGCATTGGCTGCGTTGAGCATCCACTTGCCGATGGCGGTTGCGTAAGACTGATCATATCGTACCATGGGTATAAGCGGCCATGCAAAATCGTAAGTGTTCATGAGAAAACCGTATCCACCATGATCAACGGTACTACCTACCACGCCTGAAATGTCCATACCATTCCAGTTACCGGTGAGCACACCCCAGCCTTCCCTGCAAAGTGGTGTGCCGTCAAAACTCCATCCCAGCATTTTGTTCACGGAAAAATCCTTTCCCTGTTCCACATTTATCCTTGCTGCGAGGTAAGCACCAAAGGGCATGAGTAATTCATACGTGGGATTGAGCGGTTGCGACTGTAATGCTGTTAAAGCACTGATAGCGCCGGTAAGATATTTTTGATCGCCGAATTTTTTATAAGCAGCGTACAATACCCATGCATGACCTGCAGCCGCATCAGGCTGTGCGCAGATCTGCGTTTTCATGGGACGCATTTTGCCGTAATCGAAATAAGAGAAATTGTAATCACCATGCAGAAGAGAATCAGCGAGGTAGAATTTGTCTGCAATGCTCCGGGCAATACTGTCAAAGCCCGGCTCATTGGGATACTTATCATAGATGGCGTAGAACAATACATTGGGAAATACATCGTACCACCAGTCGCGGCCATAACCGCCACCCAACAATGCTACTTCCGGACAAGTATTGTTCATCATGATATTCCAGCCGATGTCCTTATTGAAATAATTTTTCAGCATGCTTACATAGTTGAAGCGCTGATGGGATTTATCGATACCCACCAATGATGCTCCCAGTATGGCGCCCATGCTGGCAAGGGCTTCATGGAACATGCCTTTGTTATTAGCGGGGCCTTGCCGTACATCGCCGATGGCTGTATATAAACCTACAACGGTTTGCGGATAGTTCTTCTGGCTGCTGTCCAGCCATACCAATGGCCAGTATTCGCCGGTGGCATTGGGGTCATAGGCAATACTGTCGAACCGCAATGCCAGCTGATGGTAATCTATTATTTCAAAGGGCTGCGGCAGGTTAGGCATGCCATCTACCCTGGCCAGGTTTTGCTGCGGCATGGCCTTTTTAGGAGATTCCTTACAGGCCAGCAATAACAATAGAGAGAATAGGATCAGATGCTTCATATAGCCATTAATTTTTCTTCTTCTTTAGGTGCTGTTTCTTTCATTATTTCTACCCTTTCCCGCATGATCACTTTTGCTACATAGATAGAACTGAGTTGCAGCACTGCAATAATAATGATGGCATACCGGAGTGCGATCTCCACGGAAAAACCATATGCCAGTATCAGGAAAGTAGCTGCACCCAGGAAGCGGCCTACGTATAAACCGGCTTCATGATTAAGGATGTAAGCAAATTCTCCCCTGTTCTCTTTTTTAGAGAGGATGTCTATCACACTGAACTGTATCGGGAAGTAGGCCAGGTCCATTAATGGTTTGGCCAGTAACAGGAAAAGCATGAATAACACCACGCCCACTTCGTTATACAAAATACCATTAAAAAGTGCGGCAATAGCGAATAAAATAAGGCCGCCAGCAAAGATCCTCAAACGGTGTGCGGGACCAGATATCCTGCCAATGATATACATCAGTACGGCGGCAATAATGGCACCAATGGATTGGGCAGTACCCAATGCCCCTTCTTTTCCGAGTAACAACATGATCAGCATAGCCGGTGCCGTTACCAGGAATCCCTGGGCCAGGCCTTTCAGCAAGGCCAGGAACAATAACTTATACCACAAAGGATGGAATTTAAAGAACACATATTGCTTTTGCACGGGGTTGCTGAAGGTACCTCTGAAACAAACAATGGATGCGAGTATTGTTACCAGGAACACCAGTCCTGTTATGATCAGGTAAGCAGTATGTGCCCCTGCTGCACCAGCCCATGATTCAATGAACCAGCCAATGGCTACAGGGATCACTACTGCAATGATGGTATAGAAAAATGTTTCCAGTCCGTAATAGTAATTCCTGTTACCATCATGGGTGATGGCCAATGCCAGGTAATCCCGGTTGGCCCAGTAGAAACCAAAGGACATACCCATGGTGATCCCTGCCACACCAATACCTGTAAGGCTCAGTGTTTTGAGGGACATCATGATCATCATGGATACGCCGCTGAGCAACATGCCTGCGGAGTACAGTTTCCTGATGTTAAAATGTTTCAGCAGAAAACCGTTCAAGAGGAAAGTAAGCGGTATGCCGGTATAGATCGTTAATTGATAGATCACCACTTTGGTAGGATCATTGGAGCTGCGCATCACATAAGCGGCCACAAAGATATCTATCACCGGCAGCACAAATGCGTACACAATATTCGTCATTACGAGGATACGAAAATTATGCGGCTGACTATTGAAATGCGCGACTTCAGACCTTAGTTTCTTAAGCATGATCGTATTTTAGTAAGGAGAATATTTCTTTGATAGAAAGTGTGGCGCCACAAACAAACTCATCAGAAGCGCCGTAGTACATCGTAATGGTATCACCTTTTACGATGTGCCCATTGGTGAATACCACATTGCCAAAAAAACCGGTGAGCTCATAAGGTGCAGTGGGTATCATAATGGCTGCTTCTGTGCGGGCCAGTACTTTGGAAGGGTCATCGAGGTCCAGCAGGAAAGCGCCGAGGCAGTATTGATGGAGTTTGTTAGCGCCATGGTATATTTCCAGCCAGCCTTTATCTGTTTTGATGGGTGCAGCGCCTGCGCCTACCCTGGCATTGTCCCAGCTTTCTTCCCGGGTTTTCACAATACATTTATGATTGCCCCAGTGAATACCGTCAGGAGATTCTGCGATCCAGATATAATTTCCGCCAATGTCCACACTGCTGGGGCGGTGCAGGGCATAATATTTTCCGTTGATCTTTTCTTCGAAGATGGCGCAGTCTTTATTGTGTGGCGGAAGGATCATACCATGCGATTCAAATTCCTTCCAGTTGGTGGTAGTGCGTAAACCTACACCCACACCACTGTCTGAAACGGCGGTGAAGGTGAGGTAGTATTTATGATCTATTTGTGTTACCCGGCAGTCTTCCACACCAAAGGATTGTAACACACCTTCGCCATATAAAGAAGTATAACCCTCGGGCTCATAGAACCGTACGCCATCGTCACTGCAAAGCAGGCGGAGATGGGAGAGGGTGGTGAGATAATCCACGCCGTGATAACTAATCACACGTGCGTCTGTGGCTATCAGTGCCGGGTCATCTTTGGCTATTTCAATGATCTTTGTACCCGTTCCGGTGAGGATCGGGAAGGAGATCACATCCTGTTTTTGTTCCGGTCTTTCTGCTACTCTTACTATCAGCCATGTTTTATTTTCATATTGAAAAACGCCGGGGTTTAAAAGGCAGGTGATCTGTAATCCGTCACTGCTGGCTTTCAGGTCTCCGGGGGATAACAATGGGTTTGCTTCAAATCTCTTTGCTATATCGCTCATGTCTGCTACTTTTAAAAGCCTGTGTTCTGTATAATAGTGCCGCCTGATTTATCTATTTCACCTTGTGGAATGGGATAGAGATAATTTTTATCCTGGAAATTTTTACCCATGGCAACGAGTACTGTTTTGGCAGTTTCCCATCTTTTCAGGTCATAGAAACGATGTGATTCAAAACCTAACTCTACCCTGCGTTCACTTACCAGCCAGGTGTTAACCAGGGCCTTATCTGTGGTAGCAATATTCCTGTCTGGCAAAGTGCCGGCTGGTGGTAAAGGACCTGCAACGGAAGGACTGGTTCTGGCGCGTGCGCGGATGGCATTGATGATACCAATGGCAGCAGGAAGATTATTGTTTTGCATGTAGGCTTCTGCTTTCCATAAGAGCACATCAGCCATGCGGATGAATATTTTATTATTAGGCGCATCATCATTCCCTTTGTTGCTGGTAGTTGTGGTGCCCAGTAATTTGTAACAAGCCTGGTTAGCGATGTCTGCTGTGTATAGCAACCGGGGATCATTTGCTTCAAAGGCGTTGACGAAATTAGTGGTAGGTGCTATGAAGCCCCAGCCCTGTAAAGCACATAAACCATTACCGTTCCTGGGGTTCTTGCCGGATTGATGATCGTAAGAGAAGATCACTTCTTCATCTGCGAATTCTTTGGCTACGCTGAAGTTATCAAAGTAGTTGGCATTGAGACGATAGAAATTCAAACCTTCCAGTTCAGTAACAATAGCGATCACATCTGCCCACTTTTTACCGTATAGGGCTACTTTAGCCTGTAAGGCCATCACGGCACCTTTGGAAACCCTCCACTTTTCTGCATCATCTGAGAATTTAGTATTGGGCAACAGGGTTTTGGCTTCTGCGAGATCTTTACTTATTTGTTCCAGCACCACTTCTTTCTTTTCTCTTTTGGCCACTTTGTAAGCTTCTGCGAAATCCTTCAAAGGTTTCAGCAGGAGGGGTACATCTCCAAAGTTGTTTACGAGTTCGAAATAATAATAAGCTCTTAAGAAGTATACTTCGCCCAGTAATTTTTTTCGCAGTGTTTCATCAATGCCGATCTTGCTTGTAATAGCAGGATCTGTGAGATAGCTGATGGAAAGGTTTGTGCGGGAAACGCCTTCAAAATCATAACTCCACTGGCCATTAAAACCACCGTTTGCAGCAGTGAAACTAAAGTTGGCATACTGATCCATCCAGGCCTGGTCACCATCAGGATTCCATTTCTTCTGCATGTCGCCGGAGGCGATATCCTGCAAAACAAAATCGTTGCGTGTTACAGTACCACCGTCCCATTGCCATTCTCCCAACAGGTTTAAGGTATTGGAAAGCATCTGATAGGAAGAGACCACAGAGGATTTAACGGTTCCCAGCTTGGGGTCTGTATTGATCTGATCAGGTGTGAGTAAACCAATGGGATCTTTATATAATTGCTTTTTGCAGCCGTAACTAAATATGAGTACTGTAACTGCGATAATGCTATAGATTGATTTCATGACTGTTACTTTTAATGCGGTGATTAGAACTGAACATTTACACCAAAGAGTAATGCGCGCGACTGTGGATAGGTACCCTGATCAAAGAAGTCAGTAGATTCAGGGTCCAGGCCTGTATAGTCAGTGATGGTGAACAGGTTCTGGGTGGATATGTACAACCGTACATTTTGAATACCGGTGTTTGTTCTTTTCAGTAACGAAGCAAAGGAATAGCCTATTTCCAGATTTTTCAGGCGTAAGTAGGAAGCATCTTCCACGAAAATATCAGAAGTTCTGCTGCTGCCGTTATCCCGGAAAGTAGAGCGGGGAACAGTGTTGCTGGTTCCTTCGCCATGCCAGGCTTCCAGTGTACGGATGCTGTGGTTGAAAGGACGGGTATCATAATCCGTGATCTTTCTCAGGTCATTGTATTTGTCTACTCCCTGTACACCCTGGAACAGGATGCCGAGATCGAAGTTTTTAAAACTGCCGGATAAACTTAATCCGTAGGACAGTTTGGGATTAGGGTTACCAATGAATGTGCGGTCGTTATCATTGATCTCACCATCATTATTCAGGTCTTTGAATTTTATGTCTCCGGGTTTTATATCCTCTGTATTGAGGGTATTATGTAAGTGGCTGGTTATTTCAGCTGCATTCTGATAGATGCCTTCCATTACGTAACCGTAAAAAGCACTTAGCGGATGCCCTGCCTCAGATCTGGAAATGTTGGTGGGAATATTGGGTAGATTGACGTGCAGTTTTTCCACGGTATTGGTAACGGTGGCCATATTCGCATTGATGCTGTATTTAAATGCCCTGTCGTTATTTTTGATGTTCAGTGAAACTTCAATGCCTTTATTAGATACTTCACCTGCATTTAAGATGGTTGGTGAAACATTGCCTACTAAACTGGGCAGGGAAATAGGCAGCAAAATGCCGGATGTATTCTTGGTAAAGTAGTCTACAGAAAGATAGATCTTGTTACGAAGTAACCCGATGTCTATGCCGAAGTTGTTTTGTTGTGTTGATTCCCATTTCAGATCAGGGTTACCGTAGCGTGAAACCACAAATCCTTCTCCTACTTTACGTAACAATGTGAGATAGGTGTAATTGCCGATCTCCTGGTTGCCCAGCGTACCCGTACTCGCTCTGAGTTTCAGGTCAGATAACCAGCTAACGTCCTGCAGGAATTTCTCCTGGGAGATCCTCCATCCTACGGAAGCGGAAGGGAAATAGCCCCACTGGTTATTAGGCGCAAAACGGGAGGAGGCATCTGCCCGCAGATTCACTGTGGCCATATAACGAGTGTCGTACACATAAGTAGCAGAACCAAACAAGGAGAACAAAGACCATTCAGAAGCGGAGCCGCCATTGGTTACATCGGCTGATGAATTACCATAATCTAGATACTGGAAAGTGGTGTTGATGTATTCATACCTGTTACGGGACCCGCCGATGGAAGTGGCATAATTGGAGATGAATTCCGTGCCTAATAATGCACTGATGGCATGTTTGCCAACTGATTTTGTATAGTTCAGCGTGTTATTCCAGGTGATGGTGTATTCTTCACCTCTGTCTTCTATCAGGTTATTGGGCCTGTTCTTGCGTCCCTGGCCTTTATCCTGATCAGCTCCTCCACCATCATCATCACCAAAGTTCAGATTGAATGCCTTGTTGTGGGTCATGTTCAGATCAAGACCAAAATTGGTACGCAGTTTTAAGGATTTATCTTTCAGGAAGGCATATTCTGCATATACGTTACCAAAGGTTTTGCGGCTGTTCCTTTTATCATTTGTGAAATAAGCAAGTGCGAGTGGGTTGCTGCTGTATTCATATTCACTTTCCCATCCACTGGCGCTGTTCTTATAAAAAGGCAGGTCTGTAAATGGATCAGACTCTTTATAAGTAGGATCATCTTTACTCTTATAAACAGGGATCACCGGTGGGCGGATCAAAGCATGGCGGATGATGCCGGGAGCGTCTCCTTTTGAAGATAATTTATCCTGCAATTCATAAGAGAACACAAGGTTCAGCCCTGCTCTTAACCTGTCTGTTATATTAGCATTGATATTTGTTCTGAAGGTGTAACGTTTGTATTTATCGTGATCATAGGCCACAATTCCATCCTGCCTGTAATAACCTCCGGATAGCAGGAATTGCACCTTCTCATTACCACCTGTGGCGGTCAGCTGCAGATTCTGGGAATGCCCCAGTTCAAATAATTCTTTTTGCCAGTCTGTATCCGCCAGATCGGCTCTGCCTTTATCAGGGGTATATGGATTGGTTCCTCCAAAGTCGGAATTGTTCCAGCTTTCTTCCATTTTGCTCATATACTGTTCCCTGTTGAGCATTTTTGGAAGATTAGCTACTTTCTGGATACCGTTGAAATAGTTGATATCCACTTTTGTGGGGCCTTTCCTGCCTCCTCTTGTTGTTACTACTATCACACCGGCGGAAGCCCTGGAACCGTAAATGGCAGCTGCGGAGGCATCTTTTAATACAGTAATGGACTGAATGTCTGCAGGATTGAGGAAAGTAATATCCCGGGAAGGAATACCGTCTATTATAAATAATGGACTGTTATTACCGATGGTTCCTTCTCCACGGATGCGGATGCTGATCTCTTCACCCGGTGCGCCGGTGCTTTGTGTGATCTGCACACCGGCTACCTGGCCTTGCAGGGCTTGTGCCACATCCGGAACCTTTCGCTGATCAAGGTCTGCCATGTTCACGGTAGAAATGGCGCCGGTGAGGGAAGCTTTTTTCTGACTGTTATATCCTAATACCACTACTTCGCCTAAACCTGTTTCCGCAGGTTCCAGGGCAATGGTCAATTCCGTTTTACCGGCAACAGGTACTTCCTGTTTCTGGAAACCAACAAAGCTCACTACCAGTACAGCATCAGATGGTGCGGTGATAGAAAAGGCGCCGGTTGCATCTGTAGAAGTGGTGCGGGCACCATTTTTTACCTGAACGGAGGCCCCTGCTAAAGGCAAACCGAAAACGGAGGTGATCCTTCCGCTAATTTTAATGTCGGTTGAAACGGAAAGATTGACTTTAACGTCGGTTGATTGGGAGAAAGCGGAAAATTGAAAACACACTAGTAATAGCGTTAGTATTTTTTTCATAACAGCGATTTAAAAGAAAGTATAACGGGAATGTGATTACAATGTAGACTTTATGGGTACGGGGCTTATACACTATAGTTACATTTTACTGTACTATAGTTACACGGGTATGAAATTCAATGGTTTATGGCTGTGCGGATTGCTGCCCGCGATATTCGTTAGGCGCGCAGAGGTAGCGTTTTTTAAACTCCCGGAAGAAGTAAGACTGGTTATTAAATCCCGTTCTGTAGAAAATTTCAGACACGGTGAACTGGGTGGAAGTGAGTAAATGTGCCGCATGTTTCAAACGGATGTGTTTAATGAACTCTCCGGGTGTCATGTTTGTCATCGTTTTTAACTTACGATACAATTGCATTTTGCTGAGGGCCAGTTCTTTTTCCAGGATAGCGGCATTTAGTTCCGGTTCGTCCAGTTTCTCTTCAATGATGCGCACCAGGTTTTGGATGAACTGTTTATCCGTATCCGGCATGTCTGCTGCTGAAATGCTTTCATTGTTCCTGAAAAGGTCATGCATCCGCTGGCGGTATTCCAGCAATTTCCGTACCCGCACCATTAGGTGGGCAATATGGAAGGGTTTGGCGATATAGGCATCTGCGCCCACTTCGTAACCTTCCGTTTTATTTTCCACCGTGCCTTTGGCTGATAATATAATAAAAGGTATCTGGCAGGTGGCGGGAGCGTTCTTTACTTTGTTGCAGAGGGTGAGGCCATCCATGTCCGGCATCATAATGTCACTGATGATCAGGTCCGGGACTACTTTCGTCATCAGGTCCAGCGCCTCTTTCCCATTTTCTGCTTCATATATGGTGTAATGGTCTTTTAAGATATCTTTCAGGAGGTAACGGATGCCGGGTTCATCTTCTACCACCAAGATGTTCTTACGGCTGTTATCCGGCCCCAGCTGTTCAATGATGGCCTGTTTATTATTTTCTTCGGGGGAAACAGCGTGGGAAGTTTCCTTGTAAGCTGTGAGGGACTCATACAGATAAGAGGGCTTGTCTGAAATGAGCTGGGAATTTTCGCCGGTGGTAGTTAAAGGCAGTTCCAGTTTAAAGGTGATCCAGTCTTCTTCACAAGTGGCCGCTATTTTTCCCCGCAGCATGGTCACCAGTTGTTTGGTGAAAGCAAGACCGATACCTGTCCCGAATTTTTCATTACCGGGTTGGGCTACATAGAACTTGTCGAATAACTTATCCAGTTGGCCGGCCGGGATGTGGCAGCCGGAATTGCTGACGGTTATTTCCAGCTGGCCATTATTTTCTGCGGCGGTGAGTAATATTTTTTTGCCACCGTGTTTAAAGGCATTGGACAAAAGATTGAAAAGGATCTTTTCCAGTTTATCCTTATCTACCCATGCTTTGATATCCGGTGGGATGTTCCGCTGGTAATCAATTCCGTTTTGTTCACTGAGGGGAACAAAAGGATCTGCAAGGTTATTCAAAAGGTCTGATACATGCAGGTAGCTGTATAGGTTATTATGAAAACCCGCTTCTGCTTTCCGGAATTCCATCAGTTGCTGTACAAGATAAGTAAGCCGGGAAGCCTGCTGGTGAATGAGGTTAAGGAAATATGGTTTCTCCTTTTTATCCATGAACCGTTCCGCGGAACCCATGATCAGCGTAAGCGGTGTTTGTAATTCATGCGCTATGTTCGTGAAAAAGCCGAGTTGCCCCTGGTGAATTTCTTCTTCCCGCACCCGCATCAGATGTTCTACTGCCAGTTGATTTTGGTTCTTGCGGTATTTGTAGAATACATAACCCAGCAAGGATAATATGATGGCATATACGAGGAATGCAGGGAAGGTGAGCCAGAAATATTGCTTCACGTCGAGGTCCAGCAGCGCGATGTCATTTGTCCATACCCCTTCTCCGTTAGACCATTTTATTTTGAAAGTATAATGGCCCGGCAATACATTGCTGTAGGAAATTTTCCCATTGGTGCCGGGGTAATGCCATACTTTATCATAACCATCCAGGTAATAAGCGTATTCGCATTTCTCTGCATTGAGGAAGCTGATGGCTTTTGCATCCAGTTCAAAATAACCGTCTTTGCGGTGAATGGAATAATCCAGCGTTTTATTACCTGCAGGCCGCAATACAGTGCCATGGGTAGTTACACCGCCCATGATCAGATTGGATACTAACAAATTAGGGCACCAGCTGGTATTCCTGATCCGTTGCGGCAGGAAATAATTAAAGCCGGAAGTGCCACCAATAAAAAGATGATCTGCTGCATCCTTCCATATGGCGCCGTCGCAGAATTCATTACTCTGCAAACCGTCTGCCTGCTGGTAATAAGAAACGGCGGGTTTATCCGGTTGCACTTTGGCAAGCCCTTTATTGGTGGTTACCCAGATGTTGCCGGCTTTGTCTTCTTCAATAGCATGAATAGTATTATTGGGTAAACCATTTTCTGTGGTGAGCTTTTGGAAAACGGGTTCTTCTTTTACAGCATCTGCCTGGTTGATCCAGTTGAGGCCATAACTGGTACCTACCCAGATCCTGTTGTGGCTGTCGTTGTAAAGGGAGAGCACATCATTGTTGGAAAGGCTGCCTTCATAAGTAAATGCTTTGAAGGTTTTAAAACGCCGCGTCCTTTTATCCAGCAAGCTTAATCCGCCATACCGGCAGGCGATCCATAAATGATCATTGTCTCCTTTCGCGAGGGCGTAGATGATATCATTTGCCGGGCCGGTATTGTCGCCGTTGAAAGTGTATTGTTCCAGGAAAACAAGACTAATACTGCCATTATTATTTACGCGCAGTTTCAGATGGATGAGGCCATAACTGCTGGTGCCTAACCATACGGATTGATCTTCATCCTGTAAAATAGCATACACGGAACCGAACTCCGGATGCTGGTCGTAACCTTGTATACTGGCCCATTTGTGGAACTTCCGGTTGTGGGTATCATATACGCCGATCCCTTTTCCATCTGTGCCAATGTAGATCAATTGATCTGTACCTTTTTTGAGAGCGAACACAGCATTATTATCCAGTTCTCCGGGAGACAGGAAATATTTTCGTTGGGTGAGATCAGATCCGGGCTGCCAGAAAGCGGGCAGTTCAATGATGCCACTGCCTTTTGTGCCTACCCAGAGGTTGCCGTTCTCTTCACAGAATGCGCGGACCGGTTTGCTGTAGGGCATATCGGCATCGGCTGTGGCGATGGAGCCGAAGGGTTTTGTTTTAGGGAATATTTTGATCAAACCATTCCCGTCTGTGCCATACCATAAGATCTGTTCACTACCCAGTGCCCATGCTGTTACACGGATGTTTTGCATTTGCCGGGCTTCCTGTTCCAGGAAAGCAGCAGGTTGGAATTGATTATCAAATACGCCAAATCCTTTGCCAGCCCATGCCAGCAGGTAATGATCATTATAATTCACCATGGCAGTGATGCCATTTTTCATTTGTAATACGGGTTTGGGTGTAGTGCCAATAAGCTGGTATAACTGATTATCGATAGTGGTGAAGAAGAGTTGTTTGTTCAGCGGGAAGAAGTTGGTGATCTTTTGTTGTGCCTGGAAGCTGTGTGCTTTTTTGAACAACTGCCCGTTCCAGCTATATTTTTCCAGATCGCCTGTGTTGTTGATGAGCCATAAAAAGTTACTGTCATCAAAAGCGAACCGGCTCACCTTTGTAAGGGGCTGAGGGAATTTGAAAATGCGAAAAGAGTCTGCTGTGGCATCATAGACGGTGAGGCCATGTTTCTGTGTGAGGCAGAATACAGCACCGGAAGTATCTACCGCCAATTGAAATTCCTGCTCACTGATCCTGCTGCGCTGGTGTTGCTGGTAGAAATAATTATAGATCTTGCCGGTTTGTTTTTCGTACCGGGAGATGCCTTCGATGGTACTGATCCAGATATTTCCTTTACTGTCCTCCGTGATATATTGTATCACGTTGTTGCCTATACTTTTCAGATCATTCTCTTTGCTGTAATTGAACACGTGGAAGGAAGTGCCATCGTACCGGTTCAATCCATCCCAGGTGGCTACCCAGATGATGTCGTCCGCATCTTTATAAATATAATTGATGGCGCTGTTGGAGAGGCCGTTCCGGTTATCTAAGTTCTGGAGGAAATATTTATCTGCAGGCTGAGCATCCGCACCAAGGAAGCATAAAAGGCAGCCAAGGAGGAAACATAATTTTAATGATTGTAGCCTGAATACGAGTAACATGGTATATGCGTGGACATCCTAAATTTAATCTTTTTCAGTTACTTTTTAAGGAGTATCTTTCTGGAAATGAACACGATAAAGGAAACCGCCGTTTGTATCATAGGGGCAGGCCCCGCCGGCGCAGCAGCAGCTTTGCAATTACATCAGTATAATATACCCTGCATAGTGGTAGATAAAGCCATATTTCCCAGGGATAAAGTTTGCGGAGATGGCCTGAGTGGAAAAGTACTCTCCATCCTGAATAATATAGATCCCGCAATTGGGGAAAGGTTGCAGGCGTTACAGGACAAAGAGGATAGCTGGGGCGTAACATTCATTGCCTCTAACAGGGCCTCTCTCGATATTGCCTATAAACCGGTGAATAATGGTGCTGCGGGTTTCGTTTGCAAGCGTTTAGTGTTTGATAATTTCCTGGTAGATGAAATGAAACGCTGCGGGAATATTGAACTGCTGGAAGGAAAAGCGATCGATAAATATACTTTGCAGGAAAACGGGTATCTGCTCAGTGATGCATCCGGCACTTTACAGATCAGGGCACAACTGGTGATCGTGGCCAATGGGGCACATTCCGGTTTTACGAAAGAAGTGGCAGGCATACAGATGGAGCCGAAGCATTATTGCGCAGGCCTTCGTGCGTATTATAAGAATGTAAAAGGACTGCATCCAAAAGGCCACATTGAATTGCATTTCCTGAAATCCCTGCTGCCCGGTTATTTCTGGATCTTCCCTTTGCCCAATGGAGAAGCAAATGTAGGTGTGGGCATATTGAGTGAAATAGTAAGAAAGAAAAAGCTGAACCTGAAAAAGATGTTACAGGATACTTTGGAAAATGATCCTTTACTGAAAGATCGTTTTGCAGATGCGGTACTGGTAGATAAAGTAGACGGATATGGATTGCCTTTGGGCAGTAAACAACGGAACCTGAGCGGGGAACGGTATATGCTGATAGGAGATGCCGGGCACCTGATAGATCCTTTTACGGGAGAAGGTATTGGCAATGCTTTGTATTCCGGCAGGTTTGCAGCAGAGCAGGCAAAACTGGCTATTGCGGCTAATAATTTTTCTGCGGAACAACTGAAAGCATATGATGATGTGATCCATTACAAACTAGGTCCTGAGTTAAAACTAAGTACACGTTTGCAAAAACTTGTACAACGCCCATGGTTGTTTAATTACCTGATGAAGCTGGGCATGGGGAATAAACAACTGCGTGAACTGATGTCCTGCATGTTCTATGAACTGGACTTGCGGAAGAAATTAACGAAACCTTCTTTTTACTTTAAGTTATTGTTTAACAGGGCTTAATGGCACATGTTGGGGCTGAATGTCCCCACCATGGCATATATGTATTTTTTGAATTGACTGTTAGTAATTAGTAGTTTGTTTGTTAGCAGCGTGGCATGAATTTGATGAGGGAATAGTAAAACCTTATCTGTTATGGCAAAGAAACGCACTATCCCAAAGAATGCTCCCGACAAAAAATTAGCAGACCTTAACCCAGACCGTACAGACAGTACGGGTGAACTGATGACCACCGATCAGGGCCTGAAAATTAATGACGATAATAATTCTTTAAAGGCTGGTGAACGTGGGGCTACGTTGCTGGAGGACTTTATCCTCCGTGAAAAGATCACGCATTTTGATCATGAACGTATCCCTGAGCGGATCGTGCATGCGCGCGGATCTGCAGCGCATGGATTTTTCCAGGTGTATAAGTCCATGGAGAAATATACGAAGGCGGGGTTCTTACAAGATCCTTCCGTTAAAACACCCGTATTCGTAAGGTTCTCTACTGTTGCTGGTTCCCGCGGCTCTACAGACCTGGCGAGGGATGTGAGAGGTTTTGCCGTGAAGTTCTACACGGAGGAAGGCAACTATGATCTGGTGGGTAATAATATGCCGGTATTCTTTATCCAGGACGCTATGAAGTTTCCTGACCTGATCCATGCCGTGAAACCGGAACCAGATCATGAAATGCCGCAGGCAGCTTCTGCACATGATACTTTCTGGGATTTTATCTCTTTAACACCGGAGTCCATGCATATGATCATGTGGGCGATGTCCGACAGGGCTATCCCACGTAGTTTACGTATGATGGAAGGTTTTGGGGTGCATACTTTCCGTTTTATCAATGCAAAAGGAAAATCCCATTTTGTGAAGTTTCACTGGAAACCTTTGCTGGGGATGCATTCTGTAGTCTGGGATGAGGCACAGAAGATATCGGGCAAAGATTCGGATTTTCACCGCAGGGATCTGTGGGAGGCTATTGAAGCGGGGGCTTTTCCTGAATGGGAGTTTGGTGTGCAGATAGTACCGGAAGAAGATGAACATAAATATCCATTCGATCTGTTAGATCCTACTAAAATAATTCCGGAAGAAATTGTGCCCGTAATGCGGATCGGTAAAATGACGCTGAACCGTAATCCAGATAATTTCTTTGCTGAAACAGAACAGGTGGCTTTCCATCCCGGACATTTGGTACCGGGTATTGATTTTACGAATGATCCACTTTTACAGGGACGTTTGTTCTCTTATACCGATACGCAATTGTCCCGTTTGGGCAGTCCTAATTTTCATGAGATCCCCATCAACCGTTCTATCAACACCGTACATAATAATCAGCGGGATGGCCACATGCGTCAGCAGATCAATGTGGGCAAATCCAGCTACCATCCTAATACTACGGGAGGCGGATGTCCTTTCCAGGCTAAGATGGCAGAAGGAGGATTTACTTCTCATGAAGAGCGCATCGATGCCAGGAAAGTGCGTGGGCGCAGTAAGAGTTTCATGGATTTTTTCAGCCAGGCTACATTGTTCTATAACAGCCAGTCTGAAGCAGAACAAAACCATATCGTGGATGCACTGTGTTTTGAATTAGGTAAACTGGAAACGCCGGCTATCCGCGAACGCATGGTGGGTTTGTTAGCAAAAGTAAGTACATCGCTGGCACAGCGTGTGGCGGATGGATTGGGTATAAAAGTAACAAAACCACAGGAGCCGCTGAACCACAATTTTGGCGCGGATGCTAATCCGAAAGATTTTCAGAACAAACCAGCACAGCAGGGCATCGACAAATCGCCTGCATTGAGTATGGCTAACACAAGAAAAGATACGATCAGCACAAGGCAGATTGCTATCCTGGCAGCGGATGGGGTAGATGGCGCTTCTTTGAGTAAGATGAAAGCTGCGCTGGAAGCAGAAGGTGCGAAGACAAAAGTGATCGCGCCACATGGCGGGATGATCAAAAACGCGAAGGGCGCAGATATTAAAGTAGATATGAGTTTCCTAACGGCTGCATCCGTTTTATTCGATGCCGTTTTTATTCCGGGAGGAGAAAGAAGCGCTGCTGCTTTGATCAATGAACCAGATGCTATTCATTTCATCAATGAAAGCTACAAACATTGCAAAGCGATTGCTGCAGATGGACAGGGATCGGATGTATTGAAAGCGAGTTTTGTGGGAAGTAAAAAAAGCGATGGGGTGATCACAGGTGAAAAAGCATTGGAGAAAGCGTTTATCAAAGCTATCGCACAGCATCGTTTCTGGGACAGGGAAAAGGTACCGGCATAATGTAATATAGGATAGATAATGAAGGCCCCGGATGGATAAATCCGGGGCTTTTTTGTTTCAAAATGTTGTTTTATGGCTATTAATGCTTATTTTATGTTTCGATTTGTTACAATTTATAACCCTTAATTAACCAAAATGAAGATCGCACCCGATTAAAAAATTTAACCTGACGGGTTTCCTAAAAAACGAAAAAGGCCTTAAGTTGTGGAGCTTAAGGCCTTTTCTTATACCTGTATCTATGAATCAATTTAGGAACTTCTATTTCGGTTTTGCATTGGTGTACCTCATCATCAATTGGATCTTTCATAACGACCAGCAAAAACTGATCATCGAAACAGTGGTACTGGCTATCAATATGGGCTTTCTTTTCTTATACACCCAGTATGAAAATACCTGGACCAAAGTAGCCGTTATCTTATCTCAGTTACTGGCGGCAGGGCTTTATGGCTTCTTTACCATTCAGATGGTGTTCAGTGCCAATACCGCATTCAGTATGCTTTCTTTTGTGTTGTACGATCTGTTCCTGTTCTTCAGCATGTTATTCTTTAACCAGATCGTATTTAAGAAGACTTTGTAAGCGTGCTGATTATTTTCAGTTTATCAATGATCAATATCAAAATGAATATTGTTGCGGTAAGGCAAAGCAGAGACACTGCCAGTATGGAATAATATTGTATCGTCCACTCCAGCGCAACTTTCAGACGGCTAAGGAAACTGATGCCCTTTTGGGGTGCGCCTTCAAAGAGAGAAAACCGGATGGTACAGAATTCATTCTCTACATCAAAGTTCCCGAGTTCAACACCCAGCTCCTGCAATCTTGTTTCTATTTCCAGGATCTTATCGTGCAGGGAAACATAATCGCTGATCACACCACCTCTTGATCTGAGTTCGTTCAGGGAGAGTAAGGTTTTTTCCAGCGAGGCTTTCTTTGCATTCAACTGCCTGTACTCATTTGTTTTATCGATCTTGGTAATTTCTGTGGAGTTGATCTTGCCGATGCCCTGGATGTTCAGATAGAAGCTGTCGAATTTTTCCGGGTTGATGCCTATCATCAGGTGAACTTCCCGGTTGCCTTTGTTGCCGGTGTTTTGTTCATACTGAATAACGCCTTTAAAGTCTTTTGTTTTGTCTTTGATCTCATTGGCATCCTTTTCAAACTGGGAAGTCCGGCTCTTAACCGTGGCTGTTTTCTCATATTTCTGAGAAGAGGCAAAACTGGCCTGCTGCCCAACATCTGTTCTGCTGACTTTATTCTCCGAAGCGTAGTTCTTCCTCAGATTATCTACACTGCTGAAGAAGTCCCCGGAATGCTGCATGGCGGACACCACATCTGTGGCTATATACCCGTAGATAAGCCTGCAAACCAGCATAAGAAAGAAGAGCGCGCCAAACCATTTGGCTATTTTCCAGAATCGTTGTTTTAAGGTCATAGGAGAAGGGTTTTGGGTAAAAACTAAAAGGCCTTAAGTTATGAAACTTAAGGCCTTTTTCTTTCGTGGAGGATATCGGACTCGAACCGATCACCTCAAACATGCCATGCTTGCGCTCTACCAGATGAGCTAATCCCCCGAAGGCTTGAATGGAGTGCAAATTTAGCCGCTTTTTTGATAAAACAAAAAATAATTCTCCTGCCCCCGGGGTAAGTATATTTTTATGCCATATATGTGGCAGGGGCGCTTAGAACTGCACCCTGTACATCAGGTCAGGAAAAAAGCCGATCTGGTTTAAGGTGCCTACCTGTTTCAATACCTGGTTATAACGTTGCACAAATACATTCTCCCGGTTGCTTACATTCTGCAGGTCTAAGAAGATAGTATGGGAGATCTTGCGTTTTGCATTGTTCAGGCGGAAGCCAAAACGAAGGTCTGCCCGGAAGTAAGAAGGGAGCCGTTCTGTGTTGTATTTGGATTCATCCAGGATTTCCCTTCCCGCTGCAACAGAGGCAGGAACATCTACAGGTGTGTAATACCTGCCCCCTGCATTGGCTACCTTGAGGTCTATCGTGAAAGCATTCTTTCCATCCCGGCCTATCTTCCATTCACGGCCTGCCAGTACATTGATCACTACCTCGTTATTAAAAGTGGAAGTTCTTTCCACACCATCACTGCCCTTATACTTTGCATCAAAAATGGAGGCGGTGGTGAGGAGATAAAATCCACTGCTGAAAAACTTTTCTACCGTGAGTTCTAATCCTGTATTCGTGCCGGTACCATTATTCACTAATCCGGCTTTTTCAGGAAAGGTGAAGTCTGCCCCTGCATTAAGTACAGAGAAACCACTGGGTCGTTGTTCTACCGGCGCATCGTAAACAGATTGATGATAGAGCTCTGCTTTCAGGCGCCAGTCGCGGGCAAAAGACCAATCGTAACCCAATACATAGTGATGTGCTTTGGTAAGCCCCAGTTCACGGTTGCTTTGATCATAAGTACCATCCGGCTTTTTTGATTGATACAGATATATCGGTAATGCCTGCTGCTGACTGTGCAGGCCATAACTGAACGTGATTGTTTTCGTTGGGTCGATGGCGTAACTTAAAGAAGCCCTTGGTTCTATATTGGATGTTTCATTAAAGCTGTAATAAATGCCGTGTATGCCGGCATTGAGGGAGAGTTTATCCGAGAAACGATATTTGCCCTGCAGGTAGGGTTGCAGTAATAAAGAGCTGCCATCATATTCTCTTGTTGTGACCCAGTCCGGCTGATCCAAACGGGTTTGAATGTAAGTGTCCAGCCCCTGTATCTCAGCCAGCACACCACCTCTTACTGAAAACTTTGTATTGATCTTTGAATTGATATAGGTGGACAAACGAAGACCTGTATTGGTAGTTGTTCCGTAAACAACATGTTTCCGGTCTGTTTCGGTTTCATTATACTTGTAGGTATCACCTTCGTTGCCGGAATAGGAATAAGAAAGAATGGAACGGATGAAGGAATTGCGGCCTACATCAATCGTATGTTTGAGACCTATCACACCCATCCTTGAGCGGAAATAAACATCTTCATCTTTATTGGCAAAGAGGTCTGTGGAATCAATATCCTTCCCGATAAAATCTATCTGGCTGATGCCGCCCATACCAAATAAACTGAACTTGCCCAGTTTGGAATCTGCAAAGCTGAGGTTAAAGATCAGGTCCTGGTATTGTGGTGTGGCTGCTGTACCTACATTCAGTCCGATTGATTGTGCCAGTTGTGCAAAAGAATAACGATAGCCTATCAGGAAAGATGCACCTTTTTTACCAACCGGACCTTCTATCATAGCTTCCAGACCACTGAACATGTTCAGCTGTAATGTTTTTTCTACTTTCTCTTTATTCCCTGTGCGGAGGGCAATATCAAATACGGCGCCGGTAGCATTACCATATTCTGCAGAAAAGGCACCTGTATAGAAATCAGAGTTCTTCAAAGCATTCGTGTTTAAAGCACTTACCGGGCCACCGGTTGTACCCAGCGTGGAGAAGTGATTGGGATTAGGGATCGGGATGCCTTCCATCCTCCATAATACAGCGGTGGGGGAGTTACCGCGAACCACAATATCATTGCGGGAATCATTGGTAGTGGCTACTCCTGCAAAGTTACTGGCCAGGCGGGAGGGATCATTCCTGCCACCTGCATAACGGGTTACATCGTCCATATTAAAAGAGCGGGCGCTGCTACCGGCAAATTCATTGGCCGCATTGCCCTTACGGGTTCTGCCGGAAGAAATAGTCACACCGCTTAATGCACTAACGTGCTGATCCATGGGAATGTCCAGCACTACCTGTTTTCCAGAGGTGACCAATACTTCAGGAATAGCCACTGTTTTATAACCCAGGAAGGTAAAGGAGATCCTGTGCCGCCCTGGCGATACGCCTCTTATTACATACCTGCCTGTTGAATCTGTTGTAGCCCCCATGCTGGTACCAGTGAGCTGTACAGCTACATGGGGCAATGGTCTTTCTGATGCTTTGTCTATTACAACACCGCTGATGGTTTGGGTATTGTTCTGTGCAAAAGCAGAGAGCTGGCCAATCATCAATAGTGTGAGGAGAAAGTGTTTCATAGCGAATAGTTGTGCGTTAAGCAACTAAATAACACACTCCTTCCTACACGTAAAAACGAAGTAGGCCACTACACACAACAACACGACATCCACACGTTATGTGCAGACGAGTTAATCTTTGAGGTTCCTGGGGTCTATGATGGAAAAGAGATCATCGCGGTAAGAATCGCTGATGGGGATGATGTGTTCATTGATATAAATGCGGTTCTTCCGGATGGCTGTTATTTTATCCAGCGAGATGATATAGGATTTGTGTACCCTTATAAACCTGGATGGTGGCAGCTTTTCAGAGATGGCTTTCATCATCAGCCGGGTAAGGATGGGTTTGGTGGTATTGTGCAGGTAGATCTTGATATAGTCTTTTAATCCTTCAATATAACTGATGTCATTGATGGCGATCTTCACTAAGTTGTATTCCACATTCACAAAGAAATAATCCGCCACGGGATTTACTACCGGCGCTTTTTTCAGTGAATGATACTCGGCTGCTTTGTTCACGGCTTTCAGGAAACGTTCAAAGGGTACGGGTTTTACGAGGTAATCCAGTACATCCAGTTCAAAACCATCCAGCGCGTATTTTTTATACGCGGTGATGAAGATCACCATGGGCCTGTTGGTCATGCCCTGCAGGAATTGCGTGCCGGTGAGACCCGCCATCTGGATGTCCAGGAAGATGAGGTCAATTGGTTCCCGCTGCATCACTTCCATGGCCTCATACGCATTGTTGCAACGCGCTATGAGTTGCAGGAACGGAATGCGCCGGATGTTATCCTCCAGCAGGTCCAGTGATAACAGCTCATCATCAACTGCCAGACACCTGATCATTTAAATAGATTTTAAGGGATGCGTTAAAGTAATTATCCTTCTTAACGGCACTGATGGTATGTTTATTGGGATAGAGCAATTTTAACCGCCGTTCCAGGTTGGTAAGCCCTATACCTGAAGTTTTATCTTTCGTTTCATGATGCTGATTGAACTTGTTAAGCACCGTGAGTGTAAGCTGGCCACTGTGCACTTCCAGGTTGATAGTGATCTCAGGATCTTCTATCAAACCAATACCATGTTTGAAAGCGTTCTCAATTAAAGGGATCAGTAACATCGGTTCAATGTACAAGTCTTCTGGCGGATTGTTGGTCCTGAAAGTGATACGTACCTGGTGGCCGAAACGTAAGGTTTGCAGATCTATGTAACTCTGAATGTAATCAATCTCTTTCCGCAGGCATACCTTCTCTTCGTCAGACTCATACAACATGTAATGCATGAGGTTGGAAAGTTCCAACAGTGCGGGTTCCAGCTTGTCGGACTTTTTACGGGCCAGGGATACGATACTGTTTAAAGTATTGAACATAAAATGCGGGCTCACCTGTGAACGCAGGAATACCAGTTCTGTTTTGAGGTTCTCCTGTTGCAGCCGCTGATCCCGGATAAAATGAATGATCAGCATATAAGAGGTACCGGTGGCCATCACGGCCATGCTGATCAGGAATTTAATCGTAATGCCTACCCAGAGGTTTGTATTATATCTCGTATCGAACTGTGCTACGGCCACCGCACTGATCACCGCTATCAAAATGCACAGGCTGGTTAAAGAGATGAGGTATTCTTTGATCTGTTTCTTCAGAAAGTATCTTGGATACAGGTAATACACCATGATATAGAATACGATGATCTGTGCCACCGTAAATACCATCTTGCTGATAGAAAAGAACTCCGGTTTACCTGTGCCATCCTTCAACGGCAATAGGAAAAGTGGAACGCCTATACTGGGCACCCACAGAAAGAAATGTAAGATCAGGTTGACCCTTTTATTCGACAACATCACAATAAAACTACTCAATTCTTCTCCATTTATCCCCTATGGAGATGAATTGACGGAGTGTGCCTTCCAGCGGGCCAAATGTGCAGACGAAAATATTTTCCCCTTTAAATTTGGATATTTAATTACATGCCGTATATTTGTCTACATAATTAGTAGACTAATAGGAATACATAATTTACCACCACAAAACAAGCAGGGGCCTATAATGCCTTCTGTACACTATTGAATTAAAAAATGCATTTGAAATGAAAAATCTCAAACTCATGCGTTTTGTGGTAACATCTCCCACAAATTTATGTTTTCCCGGTTGCAGCACAGCATGTTGTTACCGAATGTAATCTTCCGTTTTAAAAATATGGAACCAACTATATAAGCTTTTGTCGGGCAGCGGGAGAAGTGTGCGTCACCTATTACTTGGTGGTAAATTATCTGGCGCCGCAGAACCCGCTTTTGCCTGACACCAATGCACTGTAATCACCAACCATTATCAATCACTCAACTATTCATTCGTCCCCGGCGCCGCGTTTCGTGGTGCCGGGCAACGAGTGAGTTTCTTAACCTGCTTTTCCCCATGCTTACCGCTGTATTGATCATATATCTTTTTAAATCCCTTAAACGATTGCATGAAAAGAGGCTTAATGTTATTGAGCCTCGGAATTCGGATAATTAGTCTATATGATTGATCTGTGAACATGCCCGTGGAATACGCTTCCGTGGGCTATTTACTTATATTTGCCTTATGCACCCGCTTATCCTGGAAAACATATCCCGCTACGTGACGCTTGATCCGCAAGAGCAGTCGCACTTTTCTGCATCACTGCAACACCGGTCCTTACGCAGGAAAGAATTCCTCCTGCAGGAGGGAGAACTTTGCCGCTATGATCATTTTGTGATCAAAGGTAGTTTGCGCCAGTATGAAATTGATGACGAAGGAAGGGAGCACATCATGCAGTTTGCTTTTGAAGACTGGTGGATAGGCGACTGGTACAGCATGTTGACCGGTACACCTTCTGCTTACAATATTGATGCACTGGAAGATACGGAAGTACTGCTGATAGAAAAGAACCGGCTGGATCAGCTCTTTTTGGAGATCCCCAAACTGGAAAGATATTTCAGGATCATCATGCAGCATGCGTTTGTAGCGCAGCAAAGGAGGATCCTCTTCCTGCAGAAAACAGCAGAAGAACGATATGCGGATTTTTACAGCCGTTATGGTCATTTTGAACAACGGGTACCACAACAGCAGATTGCTTCCTACCTGGGCATTACCCGCGAAACACTGAACCGGGTTAAAAATAAACAGTGATATATATCACAGATTGGCGGGAAAGGTTACGCCAATTTTGCACCATGTTACATACCATCTTCTCAACAGACAACAGCTGGACGGGTCTCATCCTCCGGCTTACATTAGGAATTGTTCTTTTCCCGCATGGTGCACAAAAAATGTTCGGCTGGTTTGGCGGCCCCGGCTTTTCCGGAGAAATGCACCATCTTACACAACAGGCCGGGCTGCCGGGTTTCGTTGCCGTTTTAGTGATCTTAATAGAATTCTTTGCTGCCCTGATGCTCATAGCCGGAGCCGGGACCCGCATTGCCGCAGTAGCAGTGATCGGTTTGTTCATTGGCATCATCTGGCAGGTGCATGCCGGCATGGGCTTTTTCATGAACTGGTTTGGGACGATGCCGGCAGGGCATGAAGGATATGAGTACCACTTACTCATCATAGGGCTTGCCATTGCACTGCTATTCAGCGGTGGTGGCCGTTTTTCCACAGATAACTTATTTTCTGTAAATTGATGTACAGAAAATATGAAGATTCTAATCATTGAAGACGAACAGGCATTGAGTAAAAGCATTGCTACTTACCTCGCAGCGGAGAACTATACCTGCGAGGTAGCGGCAGATTGCAAAACTGCAATGGATAAAATAGAAACATTCGAGTACGACTGTATCCTGCTGGATATCTCTCTGCCGGACGGGAACGGCCTGCAGGTACTACAAGCCCTGAAGCAGGATCACAAAACGGAAGGTGTGATCATTATCTCTGCCCGTGATTCTATTGACGATCGGATCAATGGCCTTCAGTTGGGCGCAGACGATTATCTCACCAAACCATTTCATCTCTCTGAATTAAGTGCAAGGATTGCCGCCGTGATCCGCCGCCGCCGGTTTTCAGGAAGTAGTATCCTGGATGTGGGAGGCCTGGTGCTGGATACACAGGCACGCACGGTAAAGGTGAACAATCAAACAGTAGACCTCACCCGCAAAGAATACGATCTCTTATTATACCTCATCACCAACCGTAACCGCGTTATTTCGAAACATGCTATTGCGGAACATTTATCCGGAGATGGGGAGGGGCTGTTTGATAATTATGATTTCATCTATGCCCATATGAAGAACCTGAAGAAGAAACTGTTACAGGCCGGATGGGAGGATCAGATCAAAGCAGTTTATGGTATGGGTTATAAAATGGATGTGCCATGAAGCTGCTGAATAAAACGGTGCAATATTATTTCCTGCTTTCCGTAGTACTGCTGCTGGTAGCGGTACCTGTTTTTTATTTTGTGCTGAAACGCATTGTGATTGCCAATGTGGATGCGCGTTTGATTGAAACCAAAACCCAGCTCATACCACGTTTGCAGGTAATGGAAGTACAACCGGGTAATAAACCGCCGTTACTGGATAATGATATTACATTGGAGAAGTCCGGCAAGCCAGGTGCAAAGGATTCTCTCTATACATCAGATAAGGGTACTTACCGCCTGCTTACTTCTTACCTGGTGATCAATCAGAACACGTATCGTTTACAGATCAAATCTTCACTGGCTAATCACCAGGCGCTCATTACGAGTATTATTATTTTACAGGTACTATTGCTTTCCTTACTGCTGGCGGGTTTGCTGATGATCAACAGGAGCCTAGCACGACAGGTATGGAAGCCCTTTTATAATACGCTGCGCAAACTGCGCGCGTATAAAGTAGATCATGCAGAACCTTTGCAATTGCCGCATTCCGAGGTGAATGAATTTGAAGAATTGAATACAGCAGTAGAGCAACTCGCAGAACGCAGCAGGAAATCTTATGTAGCGCAAAAGGAGTTTGCAGAGAATGCTTCTCATGAAATGCGTACGCCACTGGCTATTTTCCAGGGGAAGCTGGAACTGCTTATGCAAACAATGCCACTTACAGAAGAACAGGCTACACTCATTACAGATATGGCTTCCGCCAGCCAGCGGATGGCAAGACTGAATAAAGGACTCATCCTGCTTACCCGCATTCAGAACGGGCAATTCCCTGAAACGGAAGATGTGTCTGTTAAAAAAATGACGCTTCACTTACTGGAGCAATACCAGCAGCAGATGGATCAAAAGGAACTTACGCTGGAACAGCATTGGGAGGAAGATCTGCATATTACAGCTAACCCTACATTGGTGGAAGTGCTGCTGAGTAATCTATTGGTGAATGCTATCCGGCACAATCTGAAAGGTGGCCAGATCATTGTAAAACTGGCTAATGGAACATTTACAGTACAGAATACCGGCCAGCTGTATGAGTTGAATACCAACCGCCTTTTCCAGCGGTTCTCTAAAAGCAGTGCTGATGCGGAAAGCATGGGGCTGGGGCTGGAGATTGTGAAAAAGGTGTGTGACCTGTATGAGTTTGAGATCAGCTATGCGTACGAGCATCCCCTACACAGTTTCAGGGTTCGAATGAAGCAATAAAGACAAGCGCCTCCGGCGGGGTTTTTTAATGAAAATCGCGCCGTGTTTTTATGAAACCATAAAAAACGCCCGGAGGGCGCTTTTTATATAATGATTGCGCCGTGTTATAACGAAACCAGAAAATAATAAAGTTTGTTTAAATGAAGCCCAAAAGCGCCCTCCGGGCGTTTTTTTAATAACAATTGTGCCGTGTTATAATGAAACCAGAAAACAATAAAGCCTGTTTAAATTAAATCATAAAGCGCCCGGAGGGCGTTTTATTTAAATATTCTAATGAAACGTTAAAACCCACCCACCTTCCCAATTATTCAGAATGTATTCAGAATGCCCCGTGAATTTTACAGTAATCAATTAAAAACTGGATACTATGAATAAAAAATTCACATTTGCCGGAATAGCATTAATTGCGGCAGGGGTTGCAGGAGGGTACGCTATCAGCGCTACTACCCATCAGCCTTACAACAGTATCTTACAGGATGATCCCAGGCCCCTTGTTCAAACTTCTTATACCGGTTCCGCTGTAGCAGCCCAACCGGTAGATTTTGAAAAAGCAGCAGGTACGGCAGTTCCTTCTGTGGTACATATCAGAACAGTCGTTAAGTTCAAACAGGCCAACGTGCAGCAACGTGGCCAGCGGGGAGACAATCCCTTCGGCATGGACGACGACATGTTCCAACGTTTCTTTGGTGGTGAAGACGGTCCCCGTCAATTCCGCCGCCCGGATCAGAAAGCTTCCGGTTCCGGCGTGATCATCAGTGAAGATGGATACATCGTTACCAATAATCACGTGGTGGATGGCGCAACGGAAGTAACCGTAACGCTGAACGACCGTAAGAATTACGCCGCAAAAGTAATTGGTACAGACCCAAATACAGACCTGGCATTGGTGAAGATCGATGCAAAAGGTTTGCCGGTAATGCCTTTGGGTAATTCAGACGAAACGAAACTGGGTCAATGGGTATTGGCCATTGGTTATCCGCTGAACCTGGATGTAACCGTTACACAAGGTATCATCAGTGCCAAATCCCGGAACATCGGCATCAACAGGCAAGGTTCTGCTCCCATTGAAGCGTTCCTGCAAACAGATGCTGCCGTAAACCCTGGTAGCAGTGGTGGGGCATTGGTGAACACCAATGGTGAACTGGTAGGTATCAACGCAGCGATTGCTTCCCCAACAGGTTCTTATGCAGGGTATGCTTATTCCATCCCTTCTAACCTGATGAAAAAAGTGATCGGTGATATCATGAAGTTTGGATCAGTACAACGTGGATACCTTGGTATCAGCATGGCGCCTGAAAACCTGGAAGATGCGCAAAGAAAAGAATTAGGTATCGGAGATAACGGGAATGGTGTATATGTAGCAGATACTGACCCAAGTGGTGCAGCAGCTGCAGCAGGTATTAAGAAAGGAGATGCGATCATAAAAGTGAATGATGTGGCGGTTACTTCCAGTGCACAACTGTCTGAACAGATAGCCCGTCAGAAACCAGGAGATAAAGTGAGCCTTACTTATGTAAGAGGTGGAAAGGAAAGTGTGGCGAATGTTATATTGAAAGGAAAGATGGGCGCTATGGCCAGCCAGATGGCTGCTGCGGTAGAAGCCCTCGGAGCAGAACTTAAACCACTCTCCCCCGAAGAAGCCAGGAAACTGGGTATCGCCGGCGGATTACAGGTAACGGATATAAATGATGGTGTGTTAGATGCACAAACGAATATGAAGACTGGATTTGTGATCACGAAGATTGGAGGGATTCCGGTGAAGAACCTGGATGAACTGAAAGCGGCGCTGCAAAAACAGAATGGGAATTTTCAGATCGAAGGTACTTACCCCGGTAGTGGAAATGTTTATTACTACGGGATCAATGATTTCAACAAATAAGGGTTTAAGGATTAAAACTGAAAAGGCTTCTTCATTTTTATGAGGGAGCCTTTTTTTTATTGTTCCTTAAAGATGTTCTCTATCACTTCTTTCAACTCCTTTGGCTGCAGGGGTTTCTTCAATAACCTTACCACCAGCGGATTAGCGTTGGTGCGGGAAATATCGCCAAAGTCCAGCGAAGAGGAAACCATGATGATGTACACCTGGTTCTTGATCTTCTGCGGATAAGAGTCAAAGGACCGCAGGAACTCAAACCCGTCCATTTCCGGCATCTGGATATCCAGGAGGATCACGGTAGGAGGGATGTGCGGCAACGTGATATTACTGGACAGGAATTCCAG
Organism: Chitinophaga sp. SYP-B3965; assembly: GCF_009647655.1. Taxonomy (GTDB): domain Bacteria; phylum Bacteroidota; class Bacteroidia; order Chitinophagales; family Chitinophagaceae; genus Chitinophaga. The sequence goes on from NZ_WJFD01000004.1 coordinate 295,817, forward strand.
CGCTTTGTTGGCATTACTGAAAGCGAGGATCGTTCTGCTGATCTGCTGAATGGATATCAGCCGTTCATGCAGTAGCAGATCGATGTCGTTATCATCTATTAATATGACGCGCAGATCAGGTATCGAATTCATTTCTGTTTGGGATAGAAATTTCAAATTGAGTGCCTTCTCCGTAACGGGAATCAACACCGATGGTTCCACCGATCTTGCTTAATGCCTCTTTTACAATGTATAGACCAATGCCGCTTCCGGGTTTGTTGTTATTCTTGGACCGGAAGAACATTTTAAAGATATTGCTCAGGTGCTCACTGAGGATACCGATCCCGTTATCTTCTATGCGGATGGTAGCCTTATGGGGTTCTACTATAACTATCAGGTTCACCTGGGGATAAGCCTCTTCCGGTTTCTGATACTTAACGGCATTTGAGATGAGATTGTTCAAAATGACACTTATTCTAAAGAAATCTCCCTTAAATGGTACATGCTGATCGATCTTCACCTTGAAGCTGATGGTGGTGTTCTGATGTTTGAAGGTATCTATGCAGTCATTGATGAGCGCTTCAAAGTCAATCTTCTCATATTCCAGGTCCAGCCGGGAATTGCGGTAGTATTCAATGATCTTTTGTATGAAGCTGTCCAGCCGGGTAATGCAGACCTCTATCATGTTCATGTAGCCCTGAGGGTCTGTGAGGCTTTGATCCAGCCGGCTGAGGTTGATGATGCCCTGTACGCTCATCAGCGGCGCCCTGAGATCATGGGAAGTGGAGTAGATGAAGCGGTTCAGCTCATCGTTGGTTTTTTCCAGTTCTGCCACTTTTTCTTTGAGCTGCTTCCTGGCGGAATAGATCTCGTAGGCATTATTGATGGTTTTGAACAGTTCATGTTCATCCCATGGTTTCTTGATGTAGGAGAAGATATGGCCTTTGTTAATGGCGTCTATGATGTCTTCCACATCCGTATAACCTGTAAGCAATATGCGGATAGGGTCAGGTAAAAGGTCCTTGATCTCATTGAAAAATTCTACTCCCGTGGTAGTAGGCATCTTCTGATCCGCTATGATGATATGTACTTCTATTCCTTTCAGTACCTGCATGCCTTCCGCAGCAGAATTGGCGGTATAGATTTCATAACTCCTTCTGAAGTTAGCGCGAAACGCATTTAGGTTATGTACCTCATCATCGATGTACAGTATCCTGATTCGGTTATTTTTCATTGAGGGTCTATTAGTTAGGACATATGACTCTGAATACTTGGCACATTCTGCGGTAAATATATAATAAATTCCGTTCCTATACCCGGAGTCGATTCTACCAGTATTTTACCGTGATGTTTCTCTATGATGCTGAACACGATGGACAGGCCCAATCCTGTTCCTTCACCTACATCTTTCGTTGTAAAGAAAGGTTCAAAGATCTTCTCTTTCACCTTATCCGTCATACCAATACCCGTATCCCTGATCCCGATGCTTACCTGTTTGTTTTCCATCAGGCGGGTGGTAATGGTGAGTTTTTCATCTCCCTGCACCGGCTTCATCTTAATAGCATTCAACGCGTTGTTGATGATATTGAGGAACACCTGGTTCAGTTTGCCGGCATAACATTCAATCTTGGGCAATTCCCCAAAGTCCTGCACGATGGTCACATTTTTAGGCATGGTATTACGCAGTAACACCAGCGTGGAATTGATCCCTTCGTGAATATCAACGAATTTCAGATCACTTTCATCCAGGCGGCTAAACGTTCTCAGCCCTTTTACGATCTCTGCCGTACGGTTGGCGCCATCTTCAATTCCTTTGATCAGGGAATCTATTTCTGTGTGTACGTATTCAATATCTATCTGTTGCTTGTATTGGTCAATTTCTTTCAGCTGCTCCGTTATATCTCCGTTGGGGGCTAAAGCTTCGTACCGTTTCAGCAGGCTTTTGAGGTCTTCAAAATCCAGCTTCAGGGGTTTGATATTGGAGGTAACGAAGTTAATGGGGTTGTTGATCTCATGTGCAATACCGGCTGTGAGCTGACCGAGTGAGGCCATCTTTTCAGATTCCACCAGTTGTGTTTGTGCCTCTTTCAGGTTGGTGAGCACTTTGTTTAGCTCTTTATTACTGGTTTGCAAAGCTTCTGTTCTTTCCTGCACTTTGGCTTCCAGTATAACGTTCTGCTCGCGCACGAGCTGTTCATTTTCCTGGGATACCAGCAGGGCCATGGCCTGCGATTCTTCTTTCTCTTTCCGGTAGATGTTGATCTTATTGGCCAGTGCAAAGGACAGCAGGGTTACTTCCGCTGCGGATCCTACTTGTAGCGCGTAATAAGTAAAGTCATTATAAGGCAGCACATTAAAGTTCCGCATCACGAACACCACTACACTGGTGAGGAAGATACCCCATGCTACCAGGAAGTACCGGGCAGGGATAAACCCTTTGATGCTTACTTTAATACCCACAAAGATGGCGAGTAAGGAAGCAAACATCGCAATCATCTGAGACATCATGTTGGCAATGAAGAACTGATCCATGAACATGGGGATCAGGCAAAGCAGGTAAGCTGCTACCACGCCATTGAGGATGTTATGCCCTGTTTTATATTTCTCACGTGTATGCAGGAACGACTGAATGAATATAGCTGCCGTGATGCCATTGAAAATGGGTATCAGTAAAGTATCGTGTGTGGCGAACCAGAGATTGTTGGGCCAGAGGAAACGGAAAGTATATCCTTGCTGCGATGCCTGTGTAAGTCCTACGCAGATGATGTACCCCACGTAATACAGGTAACTGGTATCCCTGATGGAAATATAGATAAAGAGATTGTACAGCGCCATCACGAGAATGATACCGATGTAGAGCCCAAAGATGAAGTTCCGTTCTGTGTTCTTGAAGTTCATGGTGGTTTCCACCCCCAGGTAAACCGGCAGCTGTGCCTGTTCTCCGGCCCTCACTTTAAAATAGAACACACGGCTTTCGCCTTGTGGTATTTCCAGCGGAAAGATATAGTTCTGATGATTGTAAGGACGTTCGTTAAAAGGTTTATACTGGCCAAGGGCTACTTCTTTATAACCACCGCCGGGTTGCATTTCATACAGTGTGATCTCATCAATGGTAGGATATTCCACTTCCAGCAGCAGCACGCGCACATCTGTTTCATTCGTGATGGAAAACCTTGCCCAGTGAGTGAAAGCAGAGATCTGAAGGTTGGGTACAGCCTGACCTGAAGGTTTGAAGGGCTGTTTGCCGATGTCGTTTATGGTAAGTTTGCTGGTACTGTCCTGGTATAGATCTAACGATGCTCCAATTTGCATGAGTTTGGAGCTATCCTTGAATACAACGGGGTCGCCTGCTTTGGAAAACTGGCACCAGAGCAGGCCAAAGAATACTAGAACGAAAAAGCGTATAGGCATTGGAATACGAAATTGAACATTAAGTTACTGCGCTTTGCGCAGCAAACATAATAGTTTATACCCATTGCGGGAGTCCGAGCTGATAATTTACTTCAAATGATCCTTTGGGGCCGGTCTCTACCCGTATCTGGTTAGGGTTTTTTCTCAGGTTATAAATAAGTTCTCTTTCGCTGGGATCCGCGCTGGATACCTCATGCACGTCTCTGATAATCATAGCGGTAGCCACAAGATCGTCCTTGGGGTAATAGAACACACCTTCATTTCCAAGGGAGGTATCGATCACTGCGCCAACTCGTTTGGCCCCCCGGGTAGTGATAGGAGCACAAAGTACGTGTACATTATCTACGGGCAACTGGGTCATGAGTGCCACGCATACTCTGCTGAGGATGAGACTTCCGATGCCCATGCCTGCTACTTCCTTGGAATTCCATAAGCCACAGATCTCGGCGCTGCCGATCTTTACATCTGAGTAGATCTTTGGATCATATTTACCGATAGCCAGTTCGATAGGCAGGGGTAATACGCCGTCTGCCATTTGTACCCGTGCACCGCCATAGGTTTTCGTGCCGGTATCATCCTCTACGATCACCACTACGGTGTTCTTGTGAGAGATCCAGTCCACGTTGCCGGACGTGATCTTATTGATGCCGAAGTAGATCTGTAATAGCTTGCTGTGGCCCTCATAGAACCGCATGCAAGCTTCCGGATCATCCGGCGCCATAAAAGCCCTAACATTTATCGATGCACTCATTGATTGCTCTTTTTATTTACCGGGGGCATTATTGAATGAGTTGATCAAAGTCCACGTAATACCTGCCTGATGATTGTAACTGACCTAACAGGATCCTTCTGCAGGTATCTGCTACAAGTGCGCCACCTAACATCACAGAAGATGCCAGTTGTGGCCAGGTGGTGATGGTTTTGCCGATCTCTCCAAGGGATTGTTTCATCCGGGGGCTCATATCTTTTATACCAGCCATAGGGCCCAGGATGGGTATCTTTTCCTCGTTGGTGAGGTTGCGTAATACACTCAGGTCTGCAATGTCCGGGATCAGACCATGCAACAGGGGGTAATCTTCTTCCAGGTCGTACCGTTCAATATCCAGCATCCCTCTGTCGTTGGTATCCATCACTACAGGGATCTTCAACGCTTTGGCCCTGATCCTGCTAAGGATCTTAACATCCACACCATCGCATTCTTCCACAAGAATATCCAGGTTACCACCTTCCGTAAAGAAACTGTGCAAATTTTCTTCGGTGGCACCATCCGTATAACACTTCACTTTAATGAAAGGATCCAGTTCCATGATCTCCCTGGCAGCTATGATCACTTTTGGAAGACCCAGGTTAAAAACACCGGTACGAAGCCGGTTAAGATTGGTAAGTTCAACGTCATCAAAATCTGCCAGCCTCAGCTCTCCACAGATCCGCTCCATGGTCAAAGTTAAGGCAATCGTTTGCCCTACGGACAATCCAATTACCCCAATTCTTTTGCGACCCAATATGTCGCGCTCTTCTATGGTTATTTTCTGCAGGTTGCGCGAGGTGCGCATCGCAATAAACTCTTCTTCATCCAGCAGGTGTACAACTTTGCCTGCCCATGGATAATATACCCATACACCATAATCTTCCGGGGTTATATTCCCCAAATGCTTTTCTACGGCGGCGGTTGACTCTTCTGCCGTTAACGGGCGTGACGGATGCCTGCTTTTGATCAGCTCTTTTAACTGACTCTCTAACTGATCATACACGCTGATCTGAGGATTATCCTGCAATAACTTCAGCAGGGCCTCCTTCTCCTCCGGTTTTGCCGGGCGGTAAAAAAATGGCAAATAGGTCAACGGCTCATGCCTTGTCTTCTGTACGCGATCCTGAATCATCATGCTGCTTCTGGACTTGATTTACTAGGTGAATAATTTTGCCTGTCTCGGTTCTCTTTTTCTTCTTGTCAGGTTAATTTTTACGGGCCAAAGTATAAGGAATCACCAAAACCATGTCCACAAAAGGAAGATGCGTTCTCCCTTTATCCTTTCAATATTTAGAAATAATAACGATTTACTAGTTGCCTACAATGCCAAAAACAACCGGATTAAATAGCTGGACCGGTTGAAATCAGGATGGCAGATTGTTATTTCAAGTTGTGCTAAAATCAAATTTTTCCTTCTCCTCTTCAGGCGAAGTGAGCAAAACAGTCGTTTGCCGGTAAGATTATTCCAACATTCAATTCTTGATGGGGATGGACGAGAGCCGGCGGGTGCCGGTAAGGAAAGTACAGGGCGGCATCCGGAGCCTTGCTGACCGGGGCAGGGCAGGGCCTTCTACCAGGGATATTTAGCTTCATTGTTAGAAAATGATTAAATACTACTACAACTACACATGAATAGAAAAGTAAAATAGCAATTAATTTCAAATTAAACTATAATCTTCTTCTTTATTTTCATCATATCGCAAAAGTAAGGATAATATGATATTATGATAATTATGCATGTTGCAACGCATGTTTTAAAGTTGGTGTAAAATTTGCGCTGAATTAGCTGCTATCTTTTAGATTTGTAGCATTAATAACAAACATATGCATAAAAGAGAATTCCTCAAAGTGGCTGGTCTGGCCGGTTTGGCTGCAATGGCCGATCCAAAAGGACTGTTTGCCGCAGAGAATAAGAAAGCCCTGCTGGCCGAAAAAGCGCCTTTTTCGCTGCCCGCACTTTCCTATGCAACAGATGCCCTGGAGCCTCATATCGACAAAATGACGATGGAGATCCACCACGACAAACATCATGCTGCGTATGTGAAAAACCTGAACGATGCGCTCAATGGTTCCCCATTGGCCAGCCAGGACCTGGAGCAGATCCTCGCAAAAGTCACAGCTAAAGAAGCCGCTATACGTAATAACGGTGGTGGACATTACAACCACAGTCTTTTCTGGACACTTTTGAGCCCGCAGAAAACCACACCTTCTGCAAAGATCTCAGCGGCTATCAACGAGGCCTTCGGTTCTTTCGAAGCGTTCCAGACAAAATTCAATGATGCGGCCAAAACGCAGTTTGGTTCCGGCTGGGCATGGCTGATCGTGAAGAAAGACGGCAAACTGGCGGTGATCAATACACCTAACCAGGATAATCCCCTGATGACGGAGTTAGTGAAGGAAACGGGTACACCCATCCTGGCACTGGACGTTTGGGAACATGCTTACTACCTGAAGTATCAGAATAAACGCCCTGATTATGTGGCTGCCTTCTGGAATGTGGTTAACTGGAACGAAGTAGAGAAAAGATATAATGCAGCTAAAAAGTAGCTGTTAGAATTAACTGTTAAAAAGGCCCCGATAGTGAATCGGGGCCTTTTTATTTGGATGATATAACTCCTTTATTTGGATGATAAAACCTCTTTGATTGGATGGTATAACTTCGTTATTTGGATGATAAAACCTCTTTAATTGGATGATACAACTCCTTTAATTAGATGAGATAACCTCTTAATTGGATGATACAACTCCTTTAATTAGATGATAAAACCTCTTTAATTGAATGGTAGAACTCCTTTAATTAAATGATAAAACCACCGCCGGAGGCGGTGGTCATGTTTGCAGGCTGCGCCAGTATTTTTTCAAACCTAACCCCGCCAACCCTCACCGAAGGTGAGGGTAGTTTACTTTCTTTTGAAGAAAGGGTAGTTTACTTTCTTTTGAAGAAAGGGTAGTTTACTTTCTTTTGAAGAAGGGGTAGTTTACTTTCTTTTGAAGAATACAAAACCATTCTTTTCCCCGATCACTTCCAGGTTAGGATGTACCCGCCATGGATCTGCATTCGTGATCCGGCAGATAAAGTAAGCTGGTTTATCTATAGCGCCTTCCAGCAGCCATTTGTTGTCTTTCTTATTGTCCTTATAATATTCAGGATTGGTACTTGGCTGTTTTCTGGTATAATACAGGTGCGCATAACTGTGATAGCTCAACGGCTGCACATATACATCCTTCCCCACAAACGATTGAAAATATTCAATAGCCGCTCCCTGTGAGAATTTCTCCACTTTGGGTACAAAGTGCAACACCGTTACTTCCAGCATCAGGATAGTGCTGATAAAAAGACAAATAATACCCTGTTTTACTTTTTTAGAAAACAGCAATACACAGCTCACGATCACGAGGATCATATACGCCAGCCCATAACCCATCTCTCCAAAACTGAATGGCACATCCGCTTCCAGGTTGGCACGCGCAAAACGATCTCCTATATGAGGGATCAGCTCCTGCTTGTAAATACCTACCAATGGCAGCAGTGCAATGGCCAGGCCCAGGAGAATACCGATCACCATAATAAAGCTGATGTTCCAGCCCTTCAGGGTGAACTTTCCTTCCAGTAACCGGTAAACCTGTACGGCTGCCAGGTAACTCAGCGGGAAGTAACAGAGAGAAGAGTAGTGAACGATCTTTGTTTTAACAATAGAGAACAGGATCAGTACTACCCAGAACAATACCCACATCCATAACCTGAAATCCTTATTCTCGCCGGATTGCTGCAGGTAAATAGATTTTGCGCGGGTGGTTTTGAAATAACTGAAGAGGAAGATGCTGGCAGGAAAACAACCGATCAGCAATACCACGAAATGATAAAAGAATGGTTGATCATGCCCTGCATCCGGTGTGCTGAACAAACGCCACTGGTAAACAACAAACTCATTCACAAACCACCATCCGTGTGAGATGATCTCATAACCAAACCACAAGGCCGTAGTAAGTAAAGAGAACGCTACGATCAGCAACAGGTGAACGATCTTTATCTGGATGCGGAATTTATTCACCACCCAGTACACGATCAGCGCCAGTACAGCAATAAGGAAAGCGGCAGGCCCTTTTGTCAATACTGCCAGTCCCAGGAAGATACCGCTGAAGATAGCCATGCGCGTAGGTTTCGGAGACCAGGTGATGCGCGAGGCAAAATATAGTGCAACGAAAATGAAGTAGTTGAAAGTAGGATCTATGATCCCGGATTTAAAATAGAAATGCGGCAACCAGGAGCCGGCATACACAATAGCCCACCAGAGACCAAACTTTTCATCCACCTGTTTTTTACCGATATGGAAAAAAGTGAGTAAGGTGGCAACACCCACCAGGGCATTAGGAAGGCGGGCAGCAAAATCATTGATGCCAAAGATGTTCATGCTCACTGCCTGCATCCAGATAAATAAAGGTGGCTTTTCCCAGAAAGGCATAAAGTCTATCTGCACCTGGGAATAGTTGCCGGTAACGATCATCTCTCTTGCAGCTTCTGCAAAATTGATCTCGTCCCAGTCAAACAAGTGCGTTGCACCCAGAAAGGGAATGAATAACAGGGCCGCAACGATTGCGATCAAAAGATACTTCATCAGGATGTACGATTTTTGCTTCTCTTCTATTGTTGAGTGCTAAGTTCGCAAAGAAACCTTAATTATTCCGTTATTTAATTAGCAGGCGTTATAATCGTACCATGAATACAAGTGGTGCCCGGCGTTTGACTCTTCTTGTATTCAAACAACCAGTAAATGATCGTACAGAAGAAAGTGCCGATGATACTGCCTGCATATACATCTGAAAAGAAATGCTGGGAAAGATACAAACGGGAATGTGCCGTGCTGAGTGCAAGCAGGAACAGTACCCAGCCCATTTTCTTGTTATCCCACATCAATCCAAGAAAGCAGTACATGGCAAATGCCGTAGAGGTATGCCCGGAAGGGAAACTCAGTCCGCTATGCACACTGATCCAGGGCAGGATATGAAGAACAGAAGGATCTGAAAAATACGAAATGGGTCTTGGTTCATTCACTGCACGTTTCATGAATTGCACGATCAGCGTTACCAGCAGTAAGGATGCGCCGCCCATGAAGAAATTACGCCATTGCCGTTTATAGAGGAAGAAAGCAAGGATGATCCCAAAGAGGGCGCCATTGCCAAGATACGTGCTGATAGTAACGAGTACGTCAGCAATAGGATTGTGTGCGCCATTCACGGTGAGGAATAGCTGGTCTTTCGTAAAAACAGTCAATAGGATTCCACCGATGATTAACCATAACAGGAATGGGATAAAGAAATAACGGTTCTTCGCCACTAGTGTTGCCAGTGTTTTCAGCATGCGTTGTAAGTTGTAGGTCCGTAATGTGTGTTATAAATATTTAGTAACTGTAGTTATGCGCTTATCTCGTGTTTCTTGCGTTTAGTCTGTATATAGTTTTTAAAGCGTTTGTAAGATCTGAAATAGAATTCCTGGTTAAACAGGTTAGAATCATTCATGGCTTTTACCACCAGGAATATAGCAATAGGTAACAGGACTATATTGGCCAGCCACATACCACTCCAACTTGCCATCACATCATTCCTTGACATTTTCTCACCCAACATAAAGAATATATTGAAGATCACAAAGAATATAACGGCAAAAACGAGCGGAGTACCTAAGCCACCTTTACGAATAATTGAACCAAGCGGCGCCCCGATGAGGAATAAAACGATGCAAGCCACTGCCAGAGAGAACTTTCGTTGCCATTCCACTTTGTGCAGCAATAATCTTTTATAGTTTTCAGTATAATCCTTTGCGGTAGTATTCAGGCTGCTTTCTGCGTCCCGGAGGCTTGATTCCACCCTTTCCAATACATAACGTTTGGATTTTTCAGGGATGATATCGTAGAAAGCACTGGTTTTTAAAGGAGGCGCTTTAGCCAGCCAACCCGTGTCTTTCCATTTATAGAAAGGATAACGGGTTGAAATATAGGCGCTTGTAGTACGGCCGTAGGTAGAATCTACCCGGTAAATGGAATCAATAGCTTTATCCAGCTGGCGGATATTCAGCATTTGCTGGTTGGAGGCAAACGCATTCATGTCCCAACGGCTGAAGGCAAACGAAGCCAGGTCAAAGGGCATTTTGTATTTCTTGAAACCTACCCTTATCAGCTCACTGTTTCCGGAGCCGCGGGCATCACCCTTATCCTCAAAACGCCAGCCGTTGAACAGCGTAAAGTTCAGGTAACGTTTATCCTGTGAAAGTTCCATGATCCCTTTTTCTGCCATGATCACTCTTTCATTGCGGGAGGTGGGTGTACGGTCATAGATCATCACCTGGTGAATGGTCTTATTGTCTGGCTCCTTGCGGCCTATTTTGATCACGTAATTGGGAATGTCCGTATAGAATACACCCTGTTTGATATTGAAGGCCGGTTTGGATTGTGTGATATCGAATAAGAGGGATTTTGAACGAAGGTTGGCGATGGGAATGATATAATTCGAAAACAGGAAGGCGAACAATGCAATGATGCAGGAGAGGATGAAGAGGGGCCTGATGAAACGCAGCAGGGAAATACCGGAAGATTTGATGGCCACCAGTTCAAAGCTTTCACCGAGGTTCCCGAAAGTCATAATGGAAGACAACAGTACGGCCAGTGGCATGGCCAGTGGAACCAGCCCTGCGCTGGTATAAGCCAGCAGTTCAATGATCACCGGTGTGTCCAGTCCTTTCCCAACCAGGTCATCAATGTACTTCCATACAAATTGCATGATCAGCACAAACAGCGTCACAAAAAATGTGGCGACAAATGGCCCGAAGAAGGTTTTTATGATGAGTTTATCGAGTTTCTTCACAGTGGGTGAATCAAAAATAAAAATGAAAAATGTAAAACTGCCTGATATTCAATATACTTTTGTATCCTGCAGCACAAAGTTAACACGATTCCGGTAAGCTCCACCCTCTGGACTTATCAAAAAAGCGTTAAATTATTCATATGAACCAATATCAGCTGGACAGCAAAGAACTGAGCATTGTAACGGATGCGGAATGGATACTGCATAAGAACCGGATCATTGAAAAGGTATTTCAGCTTTTCGGGGCTTTGCAGGTGGCCATGGCAGCTGATCCTGTTATCTCCACTTTCCCGGTGGAAGCAGCCCTTTCCCCGAAGATCTCCAAAGGGGAGAATTACCAGGGGCTGCCGTATGTGATCCTGGATTACCCGCGTCTTTTCAGCCGCGAGAATATCTTTGCCTGCCGCACCTTTTTCTGGTGGGGGAGGTTCTTCAGTACTACTGTACATCTTGGCGGAGAGTTCCTGGCTCCGCACAGGGCCACACTGCTGGCTTCGCAGGAGATCCTGGCAGCGGACCACTGGTATGTTTGCATACAGGACGATCCCTGGCAGCATCACTTTGAGGCAGATAACTTCCAGACCATTGCCTCCCTTAAGCCGGAGCAATGGGGAAGCCTGGTAGAAAAACCTTTTGTGAAACTGGCTAAAAGGTATGCGTTACAAGAATGGGAAAAAATAATTGATAAGGCCGTGGCTGCTTACGCGCCACTGCTGGAATTGCTGAACAGGGGGCCGGTTTAATTGCCGATACGGTGAAATAGGTCTTTTATCTGGTAATTCCACAACTGACTTTGATCTGCTACTTCTTTCTTCTCAGCAAAATCTTTTATTGTAAGTATAGTCATGTTCGTTACTTCGGATATCTGAATACTAAATTCAAAGTATTCTCCTTTGGGGGCGTGCAGCCAGCGTAAGCGGATGCGCTCATCTGCCTGCTGCTCCAATATCTCTGCTTCTTCTTCTGAGGAGCCATTCCATGAAAAAGAAAAAACATTATCCCTGAAATCTACTTTATCCGCAAACCATTCCTGAAGGCCGGCCGGGGTTGATAGAAATTCAAACAGGATACCTGGGGAGCATCTAACCGGATATTCTAACTCATATTGCACTTTCTTTGACATCGCACAGTATTATTATAAAAACTAAATCATCTGCATGCAATTATAGAAAATAATTTAGTCTAACAAAGGAAATTTTAATTTTTTTTTGATATATTAACTAATTCATTATCAAACGTGGGTTTATTTTGAAATATGATCTTTCTGCGTTATGTATATCCCGCTTTTTTATTTGGTTATTTCCCCAATCTCCTCAAATCATGTTAAAACAGTGTCAGTTCACGTTAAAATAATATCATATCCAGAATATTATCGCCCACAATCGATTTAGCTTAAAAAGGATTCAACAGGACTATATTTTTTTTGGCCAGCATCTAAAAAAAGTTATTTTTGTCTAGCATTCTTCTAAATTAACTTTTTTTTAACCTGTAACTGTTCCCGTGCTATGTCAATGCGCCAACTTAAAATCACGAAGTCGATCACCAATCGTGAGTCTCAGTCGTTAGAAAAGTACCTGCAGGAGATCGGCAAAGTGGATCTCATTACGCCGGAAGAAGAAGTGAACCTGGCCATCCGCATCAAGCAGGGTGACCAGCGTGCTTTAGAGAAGCTAACAAAAGCAAACCTGCGTTTCGTAGTGTCTGTTGCAAAACAATACCAGAACCAGGGCTTATCCTTAAGTGATCTGATCAATGAAGGCAATCTCGGCCTTATCAAAGCAGCACAGCGTTTTGATGAAACCCGTGGTTTTAAATTTATCTCCTATGCAGTTTGGTGGATCCGTCAGTCTATCCTCCAGGCGTTGGCAGAACAATCCCGTATCGTACGTTTACCGTTGAATAAAGTTGGTTTGTCCAACAAGATCAGCAAAGCATATTCCCAGTTAGAACAAGAATTTGAAAGAGAGCCGTCTCCGGATGAGCTGGCTACTATTTTGGAAATAAATACAGAAGAAGTGGAAGCCACCTTAGGTGTAGCTGCCCGTCACGTATCCATGGATGCGCCTTTCATTGACGGAGAAGATAATTCTCTGCTGGATGTACTGGAAAATCCAAATGCCGTTAGCGCAGATGAGGAACTGGATCATCATGATTCCCTCCGCCGCGAAATTGAACGTTCTCTCTCCACCCTTACAGACCGTCAGAAAGATGTGATCATGCTGTACTTCGGTATTGGCGTAGAACATCCGATGTCCCTGGAAGATATCGGCGAGAAATTTGGCCTGACCCGCGAACGCGTTCGTCAGATCAAGGACAAAGCGATCACTAAACTGCGTACCACCTCCCGCAGCAAGTTGCTCCGCAACTACCTGGGAGGCTGATAAACAGCGTTAAAATATTGTAAATGAGGGAGTCAGGTGCAAACCTGGCTCCTTTTTTTATTTAGAAAGGGCTTCTTTCTTAAAAAACACCTACCCCAAAAAAAGAAAAAGATCCGCCCTTTCCTGCGCGGCAAGTGCCCTGGTGGCAGAGAGGTTTTTTCCCTTTAAGAAAGAGATTCTTTCAAAAAGCCAATTACCCCAAAAAGAGAAAAAACACCGCCCTTTCCTGCGCGGCAAACTCTCCAGAGAACGTATTTTCTTGCCTAAGAAAACTCTCCTGCCAATAAAGAGGGCTATTATTTCATCAATAGAAGCTTCATCCCGGCTCTATCCTCCTATATCCCTATATCACTGAAAGCCCATTCCTATAACACTCCTATAGCATTCCTATATCGTTTGGATATACCTATGCTATAGGAACGATATAGGAATGCTATAGGAGCGATATACCTGAGTATGGAGATCAACGGTAGATAAAGCCACTATTTTCAGTGAAAACAGCCACCTTTCTGCTTTTTTTTAACTTTTGCTTTTGAGAAACCTTATTTTTGCACTCCCGGTGAATATTTCCGGGTTAACTTTTACTATTTAGTATATGTTTGAATCATTATCGGAGCGGTTAGAGTCAGCCTTCAAGCAGCTTAAGGGAGAAGGACGCATTTCTGAGATCAATGTGGCAACTACCGTGAAGGAGATCCGCCGGGCATTGGTAGATGCAGATGTGAACTATAAGATCGCCAAGGAATTTACCGACAGGGTAAAGGACAAAGCCCTCGGAGAAAAGGTGATCACCGCCATTTCCCCCAGCCAGCTGATGGTGAAGATCGTGAAGGACGAACTCGCAGATCTGATGGGCAACACGGAAGTGGAACTGGACATCAAAACCAACCCCACCGTGATCCTGATCGCCGGCCTGCAAGGTTCCGGTAAAACCACTTTCTCCGGTAAACTCGCCAATTTCCTCAAAACACAAAAGAACAAGAAACCCTTACTGGTAGCGGCGGATATTTACCGCCCTGCAGCGATCGACCAGTTGAAAGTACTCGGCGGCCAGGTAGGGGTAGAAGTATATAGCGAACCTGAGAACAAGAATGCCGTACAGATAGCAGAAAACGCTATCAAACACGCAAAAGCCCAGGGCAACAACATCGTGATCATCGATACCGCCGGTCGTTTGGCTGTAGATGAGGTGATGATGACCGAGGTGGCCGATATCAAAGCCGCCGTGAAACCACAGGAGATCCTTTTTGTGGTGGATGCTATGACCGGCCAGGATGCCGTAAATACAGCCAAAGCGTTCAACGACCGCCTGGACTTTACCGGCGTAGTATTAACGAAATTAGACGGTGATACCCGCGGTGGTGCGGCGTTAACCATCAAATATACCGTGCAGAAGCCCATCAAGTTCGTGAGCATGGGCGAAAAACTGGATACGCTGGATGTGTTCTATCCTGAACGGATGGCACAGCGGATCCTGGGGATGGGAGATATCACCACCCTCGTAGAAAGGGCACAAGCGCAATTCAACGAGGAGCAGGCTAAAAAGCTCGAAAAGAAGATCCGCCAGAACCAGTTCGATTTTGACGATTTCAAAGAGCAATTGCAGCAGATCAAGAAGATGGGTAGCATCAAGGACCTGCTGGGTATGATCCCAGGGGTGGGTAAAGCGGTAAAAGACCTCGATATCAGCGATGATTCCTTCAAAGGCATAGAAGCTATGATCAATTCCATGACCCCCGCAGAAAGGGGCAATCCGGACCTGATAGATGGCAGCCGCCGGAAACGTATTGCCAAAGGAGCCGGTAAGGACATCACAGATGTGAACCAGTTCATGAAGCAATTTGAGCAGATGAGACAGATGATGAAGATGATGAACAAAATGCCAGGTGGGGCTAAAGGCCTCAAAATGAGAGGTTAAACAGGTTGACAAATGATAAAACACCTTGATTTGTAAGGGGTTAATTTATCATTCACAACCCTTGAAAGATAATCAGCAAATGAAAAGTTTTTGAGAATTTGAATTTTAGGACTACATTTGCTGCCCGATTGAAACAATTTTTATTCACTAACAACTCGCACCAAATAACTCGACTTATTTATGCCAGTAAAGATCAGATTACAGAGACACGGCGCTAAAAAGAGACCTTTTTACTTTATCGTAGTGGCTGATGCCCGCGCGCCAAGGGATGGTAAATTCATCCAAAAGATCGGTACATACAATCCTTTGACTGTACCAGCTTCTATCAACATCGACACGCAAAAAGCATTACGCTGGTTGCAGAAAGGTGCACAACCTACCGATACTGTTAGACGCATCCTGTCATTCAAAGGTGTACTTTACCTGAAACACCTCCTGAGAGGGGTTAAACTCGGATTGTTCGATGAGCCAACTGCTTACACTAAGTTTGAGCAATGGCAGGCAGACCACGAAGAAAAAGTATCTGCTCGTCGTGAACACCAGAAGAGAGCTGCCCGCGCAGTAACTCCTATCGTGAGAAAAGTGGAAGATGCTCCTGCTGCCTCAGCTCCTGAAGCTGAAGAAGGCCCTGCAGAAGCTTAATTCTTCAAATACCATATTGCAAAAAGGGAAGATTTGTTCGCAAATATTCCCTTTTTGCTTTTTAAAAGGCATCCTTGAATGGCTAATTATTTCAATATCGGGAAACTCGCTGCCGCTTATGGTACAGACGGGGAATTCATTCTCCGGCACAGCCTGGGAAAGAAAACTGCCCTGAAAGACATCACAGCGGTGTTCGTCGAAGAACGCAAGGATAGTTTCATGCCTTACTTCATTCAGAAAGCCAAAGCCAAAGACACGGAAAATACCTATATCAAACTGGAAGGTATTGATACGCGGGAAGCTACGCGGATACTGCTGCAGAAAGGGATCTACCTGGAAGAAGCAGACTTTAAAGGCCTGGCTTCCGCCGATGCACCCTTATCCCTCTTAGGTTTTAAGGTAGAAGACAAGGAAGCCGGTTTGCTGGGTGAAATTGAGGAGATCATTGAAATGCCGCTGCAGATCCTGGCTAAGGTGATGTTTAAGGAAAAGGAGATGTTACTCCCGCTCAACGAACAGACCCTGCTGAAGGTAGACAAGAAACAACAGATCGTATACCTGGAACTGCCGGATGGCCTGCTGGACATCTATTTAGGGAAATAAACCATTGATCATGCGGATAGACATCATTACCGTATTACCGGAACTGCTGGAAAGCCCTTTTGCACATTCTATCATGAAACGTGCACAGAGCAAGGGTTTACTGGAAGTACACGTGCATCATTTGCGCCAGTATTCCACTTTTCGCCAGAACCAGGTGGACGATTACCAGTTTGGCGGCGGCGCCGGCATGGTGATGATGATAGAGCCACTGGTGAATGCCATAGAGGCATTGCAAAAGGAAGTGACCTACGATGAGATCATCTATCTCACACCGGATGGCAAACCTTTTAACCAGCGGATGGCCAACGGGCTTTCCCTGAAAGGGAACCTGCTGCTGATCTGCGGACATTACAAAGGCATAGATGAACGCGTACGGGAGCATTTTGTGACCCTTGAGGTATCCATCGGGGATTTTGTACTCTCCGGGGGAGAACTGGCCGCAGCGGTGATGGTTGATGCCATAGGGCGTCTTTTACCCGGTGTGCTGAATGATGAAACCTCCGCTTTGTTCGATTCCTTCCAGGATAACCTGCTGGCGCCTCCGGTGTATACCAGGCCGGAAGAGTTCCGGGGATGGAAAGTACCGGCCATTTTACTGAGCGGGGATCACCGGAAAGTAGACGAGTGGCGGCATGAAGAGGCCCTGAGGAGAACAAAAGAGCGCCGGCCGGACATCTTAAGCCATGATTAGCAACTAAAATTTTTTAAAAACAGCGAAAAGGTCTTGGTATTTGGATATAGTTCCTTACCTTTGCCGTCCTATAAATTAGAAAAAGATGAACGCAATTTCTTTTGTTCACGAACAGTTGACTGCTGCAAAGCAATTTCCTAAGTTCAAAGCCGGTGACAACGTTACCGTTAACTATAAGATCGTAGAAGGAAACAAGGAACGTATCCAGTCCTTCAAAGGTGATGTTGTAAAAACGCAGGGCACTGGATTTACAGCATCTTTCACTGTGCGCAAGATCTCTGACGGGGTTGGTGTGGAAAGGTTGTTCCCAATGCATTCACCAAATATCGACTCTATCGTACTGAATAAAGTAGGTAAGGTAAGAAGGGCGAAACTGTATTACCTGCGCGAGCGTCAAGGTAAAGCAGCACGTATCAAGGAAAAAAGGGTTTAGTACTAATACAGGAAAATTAATTCTTGACGGGAGTCCATTGGGCTTCCGTCTTTTTTATTTGGGGTAGAGAAAGAACGTTTGCAGAAACGGTAGGGTGTTTTCAGAAACAGGAAGGTATTCCGGCGCTAAAACATCTGTTTTCCCCTTATCTGCGTATATTTTAACAGATAATCACCGAAACAACTATGCAACAGTGAAAATCCTTCCAAACCCACATCCATCACGCCTTCGCATGCTTCCTTAAAACTTAATTAAAGTCCTGCGATTGCATTGAAAAACCCCGAATTAAAACCTATCTTTGTTAGCTGAACATTATAAAAACTGAGAAATGACTGCAATTTTCGTTAAATCACCGCTTTTACTTTTTCAAGAACTGGGCATGACTGAACTTATCCTTATCGCTTTGGTAGTATTGCTCCTGTTCGGAGGTAAGAAAATCCCTGAACTGATGCGTGGCCTGGGTAAAGGTATCCGTGAATTCAAAGATGCCAAAGACAACGTGCGTCGCGAAATGGAAGAAGGCATGAAAGAAGGCGAAGTTAAGAAGAACGTTTAGTAGCTTCTCTCCCGCAATAGAAAGAGTAGAGGATTTCCGCATTAGATAGAGATCTCCCATTGTAAGATTTAAACTGGTTTGGGTTTGACTGAATTCAGCAGTATATCGTCTTTTCATGAGGCGTTGTATGCCGGAAAAACGACCTGCGAGGCAATGGTGCGTTTGTATCAGGGCCGGATTGAGCAGGCCCGGCATTTGAACGCATACCTGGAAGTGTTTACCCAGGAAGCTTTGACGCAGGCAGCGGCACTGGATGCGCGTATCCAAAAAGGAGAGCGCCCCGGTAGTTTGGCCGGAGTAGTAATAGGCATCAAAGATGTCATCTGCTATAAAGGCCATCAGGTTACCGCTGCTTCAAAGATCCTGGAAGGATTTACTTCCCTTTATTCTGCAACAGCCGTAGAGCGGCTGATCACTGAAGGCGCCATTATCATCGGGCGCCTTAATTGTGATGAGTTTGCTATGGGCTCCACCAACGAGAACTCTGCCTATGGCAATGTGCTCAATGCCCTGGATAATACACGGGTACCCGGAGGAAGTTCCGGAGGGTCCGCTGTAGCTGTTCAGGCAGGTTTGTGCCAGGTAAGCCTGGGTAGCGATACCGGCGGTTCCGTACGCCAGCCGGCCGATTTTTGTGGTATTGTAGGGCTGAAACCCAGTTATGGAAGGATATCGCGGCATGGGCTTATCGCCTATGCTTCTTCATTTGACCAAATAGGCATTTTTGGCTCGAATATTGCAGATGTGGCCCTGGTTCTACAAGTCATCGCCGGGCCGGATTCTTTTGATAGTACAGCGTCTCAAAGCAAAGTACCTGATTATCAATCTAGTCTCCAGCACAATAAAAACCGGAGATTTGCGTATTTAAAAGACGCCCTGCATCACGAAGGCCTTGATCCTGAGATGCGTGGGGGATATGAGAGTTTCTTTGAAGATTTGAAAGCAGAAGGACACACCGTAGAAGGGGTGAACTTCGATTACCTGGATTATGTAGTGGCAGCCTATTATGTGCTCACCACCGCAGAAGCCTCCAGCAACCTCAGCCGGTTCGACGGGGTTAAGTACGGTTACCGTACCCCTGAAAATAACCTGGACCTCACCGATTTCTATAAAAGAAGCAGGTCTGAGGGATTTGGAAAAGAGGTAAAACGCCGCATCTTATTGGGCACATTTGTGTTGAGCGCCGGTTACTACGACGCTTATTTCACTAAAGCCCAGCAAGTTAGGAGGCTGGTAGTAGAAAGGATGCAAAACATCCTGGCCGAATATGACGCCATTCTGCTGCCCACCGTACCTACAACGGCCTTTAAGATTGGAGAAAAAATGGATGATCCCATAGCTATGTATCTGGCAGACATTTACACAGTTTTAGCCAATCTGACCGGGGTTCCGGCAATTTCCGTACCTTTGCAAAGGCATTCAAACGGGATGCCATATGGTATACAGATCATCACGAAGGAGTTTGACGAAGAGAACTTGTTACAAATAGCAAATAGTATGTTGCATGAGCAGCAAGTAAACATAGAATAAAACAACAACGCGTATGACGAAAGTCTTTTTATCACTCCTATTGCCGGCCTTGGGGATATTTACCAGTGAAGCTGCAGCCAGCAATATGAGCCCTAAGGAGATGGCTATCCCGGGAATTGAATTATCCGCTGATACCTCAGTCACTCTTAAGAAATCCGCACACCTGCCGAAAGACACCGTGCTGCCAGCCGCTTCTCCCGCTACCTTAGCGGTGAAACAAGCTGCACAGGCTATGCCAGTGGTCGTTCGCAATCCCAAGGTGTACGAACAAATGAATAATCACTACATTACCGGATATGTAAATGATTACGCCACCCGTTACAGCCAGCACCTCGCGGTGATGGTAGAAAGAGCGGCGCCGTACTTTACTATGATCGAAAAGGTTTTCACAGACCACGGGATCCCCGAGGAAATGAAATACCTGGCCGTGATCGAATCCGGAATGACCTACAATGCCCGCTCAAGGGTTGGCGCCGTAGGAATGTGGCAGTTCATGAGCAGCACAGCCAGGATCTTTGGGCTGAGCGTAGGAAAGAAAGTGGACGAACGTAAGGATTTCTACAAATCCACCGTGGCCGCCGCCAAATTCCTGAATGAACTGTACGAGCAGTTTGATGACTGGTTATTAGTAGTAGCAGCTTACAATTGTGGTGCAGGTGGTGTGCAAAGAGCACAAAAGATCAGTGGAAGAAGTGATTTCTGGGGTATCCAGTATTTCCTCCCCGCTGAGTCCCGCAACCATGTATACAAATTCATCGCCACCGGTTACATCCTGGATCGTTTCAATACCTTCTTTGGTGTGAGCGATAACTATGCAGCCCCTGCAGCAAGAATGACCCTGCCCGCAGAAATGAAGAAAACAGGGCCACTGTCTGACGAAGATCTGTACAACACCGTAGTTTTCAATATCTCCGGTAAATACAAACTCGAGGCGATTGCAAAGAAACTGTCCGTTGATGCAGCAGAAATGGAAAGATTAAATCCAAACTTTGCTTCTTCCCTGGCAGGCGAAACCAGCAGTTACGATCTGAGGATACCGAAAGAGAAAATGAAAACATTCCAGGCAGAGAAAGAAGAGATCCTGAAAGAATCCCTTCAATTGACACTGGATGATAAAGCGGCAACAGTAGATAAGTCACGTTTCCCCGCTCCGGTTAAAAGGCCTGAAGTGAATGCAAACACTGCTAAGAAAAAGGTAGTAACTGCAAAGAAAACGACGACTAAGAAAAAGAAAACAACGAGAAGAAGATAATTTATTGATACTGAAAGGAAAAGGCCCGCATGGATAACATGCGGGCCTTTTTATGTGTTTGCCGCGCAAGAAAGGGCGGTTTCTTTTCTTTTTCAGGTAGAGTCGCTTTTTTAAAAGAAGCTCTTTTCTTAGACTATACGATCGTTACTTCAATCCCTACATCTTCCAGCAACTTCTTCATATGATCAGAGACACCTTTATCCGTGATCACCTGATCAACATCCTCGAGCCGGCAGATCCTGCCAAAACCTCTCTTCCCGAATTTGGAAGAATCGCAGACCACAATTGTTTTCTGTGCTGCTGCCATCATCTGCTGGTTAAGGTGCGCCTCATTGATATTAGAAGTAGTGAGCCCAAATTCCACATCAATCCCATCCACACCCAGGAACAATTTGCTGCAGGAAAAATCCGCGAGGATCTTTTCTGCATAAGTGCCGGTAACCGAAGAAGAGTTATTCCGCAGTACACCTCCCAGTTGCAATACTTCAATATCATGAAAACGATTCAATTCCAGGGCTACATGCAGCGCAGAGGTAATGATCATCAACGGTCCGCGGGGCTGGATATGCTGGGCTACTGCCAGTACCGTTGTGCCGGAGCCAATGATAATAGCATCGCCTGGTACAATGAGAGCCGCCGCCGCCTTTCCGATATTGTTCTTTTCCTCCCGCCTGATCTTCTCTTTCTCATTGACGGGCTTGTCGTTCGTATAGGGATTCTGTGCAGTGGCACCTCCGTGTGAGCGATATAGTAAACCCTTATCTTCCAGTAGTTTTAAATCCTTTCGAATTGTTACTCCGGAAACATCCAGTTCCTTGCAAAGCTCTAGAACGTTAATGTAACCTTTCTCCTGCAACCGGCTCAGAATAAACTTATGCCTCTCTGCGATATTGATCATTGGAATATTGGGATAGCTTCCCGCCTAATTTACAGCAGATTTTTAGAAAAGATGCTAAAATGTTAGCAGCCAGGAACTGAGTTAATAATTAGTTCATATTGATCCCAACTTTATGCCGCCGTGCATAACAATAATTGATCAGATCCAGCAGTGGCCCTGTCATGAATGTAGTAGCCAGTGCCATCAATACTAACATCGCAAATACCTGTGGCGTTAAAATACCCAGTTCGTATCCAATATTCAATACCACCAGTTCCATTAAACCTCTTGTATTCATGAGCGCACCAATGGAAAGTGCTTCCTGCCATGGTTGCCCTACAATCCTTGCTGTTAGCGCCGAACCGGCAAATTTACCGGAAACGGCTACCAGCATGATCACACCAAATACAACCCAAAGATGTCCTTCATTGAGTAAGCCTATTTGTGTACGTAAGCCAGTCAGCACAAAAAAGATAGGCAGCAGGATGAGCACACTTACATCTTCCAGTTTATCCGTGAGTAAAGATTTAATATTCATTTCCTGCGGCATGATCACACCGGCAATAAAAGCACCGAAAAGTAAATGGATCCCGATCACTTCTGCCAGGTACCCGGAAATCAGCAACACAAAGAAAGCTAATGCCACTTTGGTTTTAGACCCCTGCACAGCAGTCATCCTTTTTTGCAGCCATGGCCGTACGAGGAAGAACATGGCAAATACAAATACCAACGCCAGTGAAATAGTGATCACAGCACTGAGGATGCCCGTGGATTTCACAATGGCTACGACTACAGCCAGGATCCCCCAGGCTGTGATGTCATCCGCAGCGGCACAGGTAATGGCCATCGTTCCCAATGGCGTACCCGTTAAACCTCTTTCCTGTACAATGCGGGCCAATACCGGGAAGGCAGTGATACTCATGGCAATGCCCATGAAAAGGGCAAAAGAAATGAAGTTCACATTAGCGGGTGCAAATTCCTGGTAAGTAAAGTAAGCGAGGGAAACACCCAGGAAAAAAGGAATGATAATGCTGGCATGGCTGATCATCACCGCATCATGCGCTTTCTGTCGAACCTTACTGATATCCAGTTCCATGCCCACAATGAACATAAAAAAGGCCAGGCCGATCTGGCTCAGGAACTGCAGATTAGTTAAAGAAGTTTTCGGGAAAATAGCGTTCATCGCTTCCGGCCATACCAATCCCAGCAGGGAAGGCCCAAGTACGATACCCGCAACAATCTCACCTACTACAGCAGGTTGTTTTATTTTTTGGGCGAGGTAACCGAATAACCGGGCCACGCAGAGGATGATAATGATCTGTAAGAGCAGCAGGCTTAGAGGATTTTGTGCATGGTGTAACAGTTCGCTGAATACACCGGAACCGGGGGCTGCTGGTGCAGCAGGCGTTATAGTGGTCAGCGGTGCATGCTCCCGCACTGGTAAACGTTCTCCCTGGGCAATGATAAACCAGATAAGTGCGGCAAAAATGCCGATGATCAAAGGATAAAGCAGGTGGCTCTTCTTCATGGAACAATCTGAATAATGGCCGAAATATAGGAAGAAATGATGAACGATGTATGTCATCCTGTTTTGCGGTAGATGCCCGCGAATTTGTAATTTTGCAGGCATGAGTGGAGAAAAACTTCGTTTGGACAAATATCTCTGGGCTATACGCCTCTTCAAAACCCGTACCCAGGCAGCTGCAGCTTGCGATAGCGGCAAGGTGAAACTCAATGGGGCTGCCGTAAAAGCAGCAAAAAGCGTTAACCTTGGAGACAAGTTTGATGTAAAAACAGAAGCCAGGCGCTGGAGGATAGAGGTGGTAGGCCTTTTACAGAACCGTGTGCAATACAGCGAAGCCATTAAATACTACGTGGATATTACACCTGAAGAGGACAAATTGCTCAACGCAAGGATCGCTGCCAGCTTTGATACCGGCAAGCGCCAGAGCAAAATTGGCCGTCCAACCAAGCGGGAACGCCGGGATCTGGACGATTTTATGCAGGAAGATTAATATTCTTACTAAATTCGCACATTCAATTTAATAGATACAATGGCTAAGCAAAGCGATGTTCTCAGCGCCGATTTCCTGGTAAAAGTGGCGGAAGAGTTTGGTACACCGGTTTATGTGTATCATGCCGAAAAGATCAAAACACAATACGAGAAGCTTCAGAAAGCCTTTGTGAAGGCCGATGCGCGCTTTTTTTATGCCTGTAAAGCATTGACGAATATCAACGTGCTCCGGTATATCAATTCTATCGGCTGCGGGCTGGATACCGTCTCTATCCAGGAAGTACAACTGGGCCTCAAGGCAGGTTTCGATCCTAAAAACATCATTTTTACCCCCAATTGTGTTGACCTGCAGGAGATCATTGCAGCAAAAGACCTGGGCGTAAACATCAATATTGACAATATTTCCATCCTGGAACAGTTCGGTAACCAGTTCGGCGGCAGCTATCCTATCTGCATCCGTCTGAACCCGCACATCATGGCAGGAGGGAACTTTAAAATATCTACCGGCCACGTGGACAGCAAGTTTGGTATCTCCATTCACCAGCTGCGCCATATTGAGCGGATCGTTAAATCCACCAAACTGAAAGTGACCGGGCTGCACATGCACACCGGTTCTGAGATCAAGGATGTGGATGTATTCATCCGCGGGGTGGAGATCATGTTTGAAATGACTTCTCATTTCGAAGACCTGGAATTCATTGACCTGGGCAGCGGATTCAAAGTAGCTTACCAGCAAGGTGATCCGGAAACGGATATTGATCTGCTGGGTAAAAAGCTCACCGATGCTTTCATTCATTTCTCGAAATCCTACAAACGCCCGCTGCAACTGTGGTTTGAACCAGGAAAGTTCCTGGTGAGCCAATGCGGATACTTTGTGGTGAAGGCTAACGTGATCAAACAAACTACGGCTACGGTTTTTGTGGGTGTGAACTCCGGTTTCAACCACCTGATCCGTCCTATGTTCTACGATTCTTTCCATCTCATTAAAAATATCACTAACCATAAGGGCACAGAGCGCATCTACACTGTAGTAGGTAATATCTGCGAAACAGATACTTTCGGCTGGGACCGTAAGATCAATGAAGTACGTGAAGGAGATTACCTGGTGTTCTACAATGCCGGTGCTTATGGTTTTGAAATGTCCAGCAACTTTAACTCCCGCCTGAAACCGGCAGAGGTAATGATAAAAGATGGCAAACCTTACCTGATCCGCAAGCGTGATACGATTGAAGATCTGCTGAGGAATCAAATAGAAATCCCCCTGTAAACAATGGAGGAACTGATCCGTTCCCTGGAGGCGAAAGGTTATTCGCAATTTGCGCGCTACGGCTTCAGGGAGCTGATCCTTCCTTTGCGGGAAGGTTTGCAGGCCCGGAATATTTACCAGCGCCTGCTTTTCCTTTTCTTTTTCCTGGGCTGTATAGCTGCAGTTGCAGGAGCCACTTACTGGATCGCAAAAGGCCAACTGACCGTTCCGGCCTTTTTTGGATGGCTGCTATTAGGCATTCCCACTACTTTTTTACTCGTTCCTTTACATGAAATGATCCATGGCTGGATGTTCCGCTGGTATGGAGCCAGGGATGTGCGCTATGGGGTGATCTGGCGATACCTGATGTTCTATGCCGTGGCCCATGCTTTTGTGATCAATTACCGGCAGTTCCGGTACATCGCCATGGCCCCTTTTGTAGTCATTTCCGGTTTGAGTGCGGTTGTTTTCTTTTTTGTACCGGTAGAGGGGAAAGCCCTGCTTTTAGGACTGTATACTTTTCACACCCTTTGTTGCGCCGGTGATTTTGGCTTATGCGGGTATTTTTATATATATCGGCACCAAAGCCCCGTCAGTTTTGACGATGCGAATACCGGCGTTTCTTATTTTTACGCAATCCAGGACACGAATTATCCCGTTTATCCGGTAAATAATACTTCGGATGTAGAAAACCCGTAACTTTGTGTAACCTTCCCCCGCAACAATTCTGTTATCCTGCACTGTCAATTGGTTTAGCGCTGTTATTAGCACTTTTTTGACGTTTATTTATATGGAAATATTAACTGCACACCCGCGTTTGTTTAAGGGAGATGAATTGATCGACAGTCACATTTCATTTGGGCCTTACATTCGCTACATGAAACAGAAAGCTACGCAGGCCAAAGGCGCCCGCGCTGGTTATTTCTCAGAGATCGTACGCCATTTTGAGAGCGATCCCGCATTACTGGAACCATTAGAGAAGGATACGGACATTTCCAAATACCAGGAATACCTGGACCTCATTACCGCCACCGTTTTTCCGGTAACCATAGATGATACCAAAGACATTTACGGTATAGGTGCTCCCTTCCGTTTTGCCATCTTCTATTATTCTGAAAGGTTCCGCCAGCTCTTTTCCGAAAACGGCCATGAACTGATGGCTATTCCCAAAGGTGTTTCTGAAGAGAAAGTGAAAAAGGATAAAATGGCCTGGATGTATAAACTCATCCTGGAACGCTGGTACAATCTCCCCATCAATTACGATAATGAGATCACCCACAGCATTGTACATCCGGACACGGGTATTCAACGGTATATTAAACTGGTGATAGACCCTCGTTTTGTAGATGTAAAACTGAAAGGGGAACTGCCCAAACTGGATTGCGGGCGGATCTGCGTAGGTGATTTCAAAATGCAGGATATCGGCGATCTGCAAAAACTAATACCGCTGGAGAATTTCTCCCTTGAGGGATTTGCCATCTGGACTATCAAGGACGTTACACAGGAACATGTGGTGAATGGCATGAAGAACCTGGTGCTGAACATCCGGAAGGACAATGAGCTGAAAACATACGTAAAGGCCCGCGAATATCTGAAAACGATGATCGGTCGTCCTGATGTAAGTCTGCACATGATCCCTTTCATCAAGGTGAATAATAAGTCCGTACTGGATAATGCCTACGTGGCACAAAGCATCATTTTCGCCAACGCGCGAAACGATGCAGAGCGTGCCGGACTCAACGACCAGTTGCTGGAATTCCTGGATACCAACCCCCAGCCGCTGGTGCTTTCAGAGATCAACCGACAAACAGTAGAGTTATATCCTTTCTTAAGATATCTGCCTTTGCAGGGCATTAAGAGTTTCATCCTTTGCCCTATCCGGCATGAAGATATACTGCTGGGTATGCTGGAAATAGCTGCTTCCACAGATGAAGCGCTGGACTGGGAAATGCTGAACCGCCTGCAACCAAGTTATGCCGTAGGCACCTTGCTGTTGCGCAGAAGTATGGAACTGGCCAATGAAAGGATCAACGATGTGATCAAAGAACAGTACACTGCCTTGCAGCCTGCCGTAGAATGGAAGTTCACGGAAGCAGCATGGGAATATCTGCATACACCCAAAGAACAGCAGAAAGATATCGGCAACATACTTTTTGAAGGTGTGTATCCTTTATATGGTGCGGTAGATATCCGCAACTCTTCTGTAGAAAGAGGCTCTGCGATACGGGACGATCTGCGCGAACAGTTACAACTCATTCAGCATACTTTCCGCCAGATCAACGGAGATTTAAATCTGCCTTTACTGGAAGAATTGCAGTATAAGAATAACCGCATGCTGAACAGTATGCAGGATTCTCTCTTCGCAGAAGATGAAGTGAAGATCAACGAATTCCTGGACCATGAGATCGCGCCTATCTTCCGTCATCTGTATGACAGTGAAAGTGAGTTCAAACCTTTGCTGCATCATTATTTTGAGAAGATAGACAAGAGCACGGGCCATGTGTACCATCACCGCCGTGAGTATGAAGAGAGTTTGCAGAAGATCAATTCTGCGGTGAATAAGTATTATGAGAAAGAGAAGGATGAATTGCAAAAATCTTATCCCTGCTATTTTGAGAAATACAGAACGGACGGCGTGGAATATAATATCTACATTGGCCAGTCTATTGCACCGGACAGGAAGTTTGATAACCTGTACCTGCGCAACCTTCGCCTGTGGCAACTTTCCTCTATGGCTACCATTGCACGCATCACGCATGAACTGGAACCTAAACTGAAAGTGCCTTTACAAACCACCCAGTTGATCCTGGCGCATAATAATCCTATCGATATCAGTTTCCGTAAAGATGAACGGCGCTTTGATGTGGAAGGGGCTTACAATATCCGCTATGAGATCATGAAGAAACGGATCGATAAAGTGAGGGTGCAGTCAACTAAGGAAAGGCTTACACAGCCGGGTAAGATAGCCATCGTATATTCTTATGGCCGGGAGGCAGAAGAATACCGCAAATACATTGAGTTCTTACAGAACAAGAACGTCCTCTTACCTGAAGTGGAAATGCTGGATCTGGAAGAACTGCAAGGTATCAGCGGTTTAAAAGCCATTCGTTTGAGTGTGAACTTTCAAGGTATCGTTCCAACAAATAAAAATTAGAACTTAAATCCAAACGTTACGTAGGGTAGGGTTTCCTCTTTGGAACGCCCTACCACTGCGGTAATGATCAGCATATTAACAGGAGAGAAGTAAAGCCCCCCGCCATAACCATCATGCCATTCGTGTGATTTCTCTCCATCTTTCCAAACTCTTCCCACATCATTGAAAGCGATCAGCCCAACAGATCCGGGCAGGATATAAGAAGTGAAATCAAACAGTTTTACGCGCAGCTCCATGTTGTTATACACCATGGCCCTTCCGGCAAAACGGTTGTTCCTGTAACCACGAAGATTAGCCGTACCGCCTAATGTCATAGACTGGAAGAATTCCGGCTGGCCCCAGGTAACACCTCCGCCAAAACGGGATACTAATACAACGCTGGCTGGTAATCCCAGGGACGCGTAAATGCTCATGTCCGTACGAAGTGTGGAGTAACTGTTGCTGAATTTATTCAGCCCGGTATTGGCCTGGTAAGTAGTAGACCACAATAATCCACGGGTGGGATTCAGATCATTATCACGCGTATCTATATTGAAACCTGCACTGATCCCTGCGTAGTATTTGTTTTTGAACAAAGTAGCAGAGTCCAGCATATTGGCTTTGTAGTTAGTGAGGAAGCGGTTTTCATTATCTTCTGCTTCCAGGGTAACGGCAGAAACCGTGGGACCTGCAAAGAACGTAACGTTCTGTGTAAGATTGGTGCGTAAGGCTGCTGATACGGAATAGATATTAAAGCGGCTGCGGTAATACCGGATCTTTGGGTCGGTAGTGTCCTTGTATTCCGTTTCATTACCAAATCCAAAGAAGTTCACCGTATTGTGAGGTGCTTTAGCAATACCCGTTAAGAGCAGGTCGGTTTTTCCGATCACATCATTGAACTGACCCTGGTAACGGAACTGGTAAGCCTGTGTTGCTACAGCATGCGTACCTGTGAAGGTATGTTTTACGGCAAAGGAATCTTTGCGGAAGCCATGGCCAATGTATTGAATGCCTAAACCTAAAGATACTCCGTCGTCCAGGTTGTAACCT
Organism: Chitinophaga sp. SYP-B3965; assembly: GCF_009647655.1. GTDB lineage: Bacteria > Bacteroidota > Bacteroidia > Chitinophagales > Chitinophagaceae > Chitinophaga. The sequence continues at coordinate 325,139 of NZ_WJFD01000004.1, forward strand.
GCCGCCAGTAAAGGCATCACCTTGTTATATACAAACGCTCTTCTGTCATATTTGATCACGTCCGGTTTGGAAGACAGGCGTAATTTTTCTCTTCCGGTTACGGCAAAGCTATCTTTCCGGTGTGCCAGATCATAAATGAAAATGCGTTTACCGCCACCGCCATCGGCGCTGTCTATGTAAGTATCTTTCTCTTTTCCGCCAATGATGCGGATGCGGATAGGTGATCTGCCTTCTCCTTTAATAACGAATTTATCTTCCCCGCCTAATCCGTAGAGTGCGATCTCTTTGGTATGTGCAGGATTAAATGTTCTGCTGTACAGCGTTTGTTCCAGGTCTCCGCTTTTACTGATCTTTTGTGATTGTACCTGTACTTTCCCTTCCGGTAAACGGGTAACGGTGAACTGTTCATCTTTGAACGTACCGGTTATATCCACGCCTTTTGCCAGGAAGCGATAGTATTTCATGGCCTGTACAGGCAGCTTATCCCTTCTTACTTTCAGGGTGCTGCGCATCATTTCGCTCACCTGTTTATTGATGGTATCAGGGAACTGAGTGGCCGCTTCGTCTATCAGGTTATCCGTCATCAATGCAGCAAAAGCAGTGCTTTGTTTTTGCCAGGCATCTTCATCCAGTTCACTCAGGAAATTACGGTCCAGGAAACGGGCGCTGAAATTGAAACCATTGATGTAAGGGAATTTCTTTCTGAAACCCTGGATAGCGGGCAATAGCCATGGGCGGCTTACCAGCCGGGGAATTAAACCTTCGTTCACAAAGAAAGCCTGGTCCCTGTCCCGCGGGATAGGGTAGAAGGTTTTTTTCTTTTTATCTTTTTCTGCATACCAGCGCCATTGATCTTCATGCCTGTCCCAGTCTGCTATGAACATATCCAGCAAACGGGCCTGTAAATAAGAAGGCTGGTGCAGGTTGTTGTCATTATCCTCCAGCAGGTTCTCCATCAACTTTTCAGAGTTGTAGGTCTTATTGGTGCTCACCGGTTCTCTTTCTTCCAGCAGGTACACACCATCTGCAAAATCTTTTCTGTAAATGCCCAGTGCCGTATCATCCGGCAGGTATACAAATTCAGGGTTGGTATAAGGTACGCCTGCAGCTCTGGCAAATGGCCTTACAGCCAGCGGGGCATAAGGGTTGGCAGCAGAGATCTGATCCTGTACTACTTCCTTTGCAAAAGTTTCCCGTAATGCTTCCGGCATAGCGGAAGTGGGCCATTTACGCAAAGAGCGCAATACCCATTCATTGCCGGATTTATCTTCCAGCCGGAGGGAACGGGTTTGTTTACCACCGCCTCTTTTCAGGATCTTCAGACCACCTTTAACAGTGTCCAGGTTGATCACAGGGAAGGTAAGCGGGGTAGCCCATACTTTGCGGTAATTATCGCCCAGCAGGAAACGGTGAAAGCTGCCGGCTTTATCATATTGCGGATCAGGAGGCAACGTTACAGTAGCTGGCGCATCCTTACGGCTGGGATAATTTTCTTCTCTGCCACGGTAAGTACTGAGGTTATAAAGGTTCTGGCTAAAGATGGGTGCTGCATCTTTATCATTATAGAAGTTCGCCTTTACGTTGCCATTGGTCATTACTTCTATTACCGTAAAGCCATTTACACGGCTGGCAAATTCAGAGAGGTTGCCTTTTTTTACACGGTTATTTTTTACGCCGGAGCCGCTTACGATATAACTTCTGCCCTGATCTTTGATCAGCTGCAGCGTATGATCATGGCCGGAAACAAATACTACCTGTGCATCTTTCGGCAGCGCTTCTTCAATGCCTTTCACCATTCTCTTGTATAAAGGATGGGGCAGATCTTCTGTTGTGCCAAATACGCCTCTTACCAGCGGATAGATGGAACCGATCACCGGCAGCGGAATATAAAGACCCGGCTTTGCATCCGTTAAGGGGAAAATATGTTGTTTGATGGTATAATAACCACCATGGATACCGTAACTGCGTAAAGGGTGATGGGTAGCAAATACCATCAGCTTGCCGGGATTGAGGGCGGCAATATCATTAATGGCAGAGAGTACTTCATCCTGTGTTTTACAATCGCAGCCAGATTCAATACCGGGTTTTTTACCGGGGTACAACCACCATTCACTATCCATCACGATCAGCACTACATCTTTTCCTAAAGGTACTGCAATGGGGCCGGGGCATCCATCTTTGGGAAGGAATTGCAGATTAGGCCATCCCAGCGAATCTATATAGCGTTGCTGGTTGCGGATGGTTTGCCATCCATCTGGTTTGTGGCGGCTCCAGTCGTGATTACCCGGAATGAAGATCCCTTCTGCTTTGGTATCTTTTAACAGGCCTGCCTGGTAATCCAGGATAGCTTGTGCTTCTTTATAGCCTGGAGCATTTACATTAGGTAACCCCAGCGGATATACGTTGTCTCCCAAAAAGAGCACTGTGTTCTTACCTTTATTCAGGTCTATCAGCTTGCGCACTGCATCTATCGTGGGATTGGTGCCATGATGGATCTCTCCGGCATCTCCTATAAGGATGATCCGCTGCACGATACTGTCTGATTGCGCATAACAAAAAGACGAGATGAATAAGGTGGCAACAAGTAAGTAGAGTTTGGAACGCATATAATTATGGCTGAGGATGATATTTGTATTTAAGGATGTCTGCCGTGTGCTCTTCATCTCCTTCATTAGAGATATACATATCTCCATTAGGTGCAAAGGTAATGCCTTCCGGCTGATTGAAGTCCCGGGAAGACAGTTTGTGTGTTTCCAGCACTTTGCCTGAAAGGTCGGTTATTACCAGCAGCCTGTTGATAGAAGCCACGATATATACCTTATTTTCGATAGGATGTACAGCAGCGGCAGAGGGCCTGAAATGTTTGGACGGTGATTTTGCCAGTTTGGAAATATCTGCATATGGATAGCTGAACACCGGCTCCGGTGAGAATTGCAGGGAGTCCATGGAAAAGGCATAGGCGCTGGTGGCTTTCTTCTCTTTATCGTCCGCACAGTTCTTACAGATAACGATGGTGCTGTTACGGGTTGGATCAAAGTAGGCTGCTTCAAATTCTTTTGATCCTGCATCTCCTTTGGGGAAATGATATACGGTGGAAGAAGTGGTATCTGTGAACAGGCCATTTACGATATGCAGGCTTCCGTTGCTTTTCAGTACGATCCATTCCTTGCCGGTGTTAAGGATCTCTTCATAATCCCCGCTTTTGCCGAATTTCCAGAAAGGGTAGGGGGACTTGGTGCGCAGGCCTACCTGGAACACCTTTCCCTGTTCATCATTAATGGACATGAAATGTTCTTCGTCCTTATAATATACGATACCGGATATCTCTTGTAATGACTCTCTCACTTTGAACCGCTCCGGGCTTTCCATCTTGTATCCTTTAGGGGAACTGATGTCTTTTTGCGGGTTCTGGTTCAGTCCCTGGCAGGATATGATGGCTATCAGCAGGCAGTAGAGCATGATCATCTTCATAAGCCTTAACTTTAGGAAGTAAAATTAACGCAAAAAATGCCGTAATTTGGAATTGAATTCTTTCTCTGTAAATACAAGTTCCGATGGAAATTAGTTCAGTGATCGCTGCGGCGAAGGTTTATGTTACCCAGCAATTTGAGCAACGGCCGGACCCTGTGTTGGTGTATCACAACATGGCACATACGCAGCAGGTAGTACAGGCGGCAGAACAGATCGCCGCTTATTACCGCTTAACAGATGCGGACCACCTGGTAGTATTACTGGCAGCCTGGTTCCATGATGTAGGGTATATACTGGGCGCCCGGGCAGAACATGAACAGGCCGGCGCTAATGCAGCACGTGAATTCATTGCGTTGCAGCAATTGCCAGAGAGTGTGGCACTGGCTGTGGAAGGTTGCATCCTGGCTACCCGGATACCACAGGCACCTAATAACCTGCTGGAACAGATCGTTTGTGATGCGGACCTCTTTCACCTGGGTTCCAAAGAGTTCAGCAAGCGGAATAAACTGCTCAGGGCGGAAGCGGAACTGGCAGGCAAACAGGAGATCTCCGGTTTGGAATGGACCATTTCCACCATCAATTTCCTGGAAGCACACAAGTACCATACGGCTTATAGTCAGACACTCTTAAAGCAGCAGAAAGAAGAGAACCTGGAGCGCCTGAAAGCCAAACTGGAAAAGAAACAGGGAGAAGCTATACAAGAGGCGGTGGCTGAACAAAAGAAACTGGATAAAAAAGCAGCTAAACAGGAAAAGAAAAAAGAAGAAAGCAAACCGGAGCGGCCGGAAGTGGAAAAGCAGGAGAAACTGGGCAGAGGGGTGGAAACCATGTTCCGTACCACCAGCACCAACCATATACGGTTAAGCTCCATGGCAGATTCCAAGGCCAACATCATGATCTCTGTGAACGCCATTATCATTTCTGTACTGCTCAGTGTATTGTTACGCAAACTGGAAGACTATCCCAATTTCATTCTTCCATCCATCATTTTTTTAACGACGAGTGTTACCACCATCGTATTTTCTATCCTGGCCACCCGCCCGAATGTTACATCCGGCCGGTTCACGCTGCAGGATATACAACATAAAAAATCCAACCTCCTGTTCTTCGGCAACTTTCACCAGATGAGCTATCAGGAGTATGAAGATGGTATGGAAACCATTATGAAGAAGAACGATTACCTCTACAGCAATATGATCCATGATATCTACAACCTGGGTGTTGTACTGGGTCGTAAATACCGCATGCTGCGGATCGCTTATAATATTTTTATGTTCGGGATCATTGCCTCAGTATTGGCATTTACGATCGCAGCATTGTTTTTCCCGGTAAAAGGATAGTCTTGCGCACAGAAACTGATATTACATTATACGATCGTGACCTTAGCTGGCTGTCCTTTAATAACCAGGTGTTATTAATGGCCGCTAGTGAGCAGGTGCCGATCTTTGAGCGGGTGCGATTCTTATCCATCTTTTCCTCTAACCTGGATGAATTTTTCCGGGTACGTATGCCAGCCATTCTTGCCCTGCAGCAATTACAGGTTACACAGGAAGGTTTGCTGCCTGCCGTTCAGCAGGTGATAGGCCGCCAGTTGCAGGAATTTGGCAGAATACTTACCACTGAAGTATTGCCAGGGCTGCATCGTTCCGGGATCCATCTTTATTATGGAGATGTGATACAGCCGGCACATCAACAGGCCATAAAAGATTACTTCTTTAATACGGTACTGGGCTTCCTGCAACCACAGCGGATAAACATGGAACATCCCGTAGAAGTGTTCCTGGAAAATAATGCATTGTACCTCGTGGTTTGCTTTGAGCAGGGCGGGCATGCATTGGTGAACATTCCTTCTAATAACCTGCCCCGTTTCCTGAGTTTACCAGACCAGCATATTATTTTCCTGGACGATGTGATCAGGGAACATTTGTCTTTCCTTTTCCCGGGATCACAGATAACAGGCTGTTACAGTATCAAGCTAACGCGTGATGCAGAAATAGATGTGGATGAATTCAGCGGGCACTTATTGCAAAAGGTGGAAAGCATGCTCGTGAAAAGAGCGCTGGGTTTGCCCACGCGTTTCCTTTACGACAGCAAAATGCCGGAAGACCTGAAGCTGAACATGGCTGCTTATTTTCGTATAGCCCCGCAGGAAATGGCCGGTGGCGGAAGGTATCATCATCTCCGCGATCTGGCAGACCTGCCGGTAAAAGATCCGGCGTTGAATTATCCGCGTTTGCCGGCAGCGCGCGTAAAAACACTGGAAGGAGAAGAGAACCTGCTGAACACCATCCTGCAAAAGGATGTGTTATTACATGTGCCTTATCAGAACTACGATTATATCCTCCGCTTTTTCAATGAAGCAGCTACAGACCCTGATGTGCAGGAGATCTATGTAACCCTTTACAGGGTGGCCTCCGGCTCGCAGATCGTGAATGCATTGATCAGCGCAGCACGGAATGGCAAACAGGTAACGGTGATGGTGGAACTGAAAGCGAGGTTTGACGAAGCGAATAATGTACGCTGGGCCAAACGGATGAAAGAAGCCGGTATAAAGATCCTGTACAGCATCCCTAACCTGAAAGTGCATGCGAAAGTAGCACTGGTAAAACGCAAACGCGGATTCAGATGGGATCATATCGGGTTATATGCTACCGGTAATTTCAATGAAAGCACCGCACGGTTCTATACGGACCATGTATTGCTGACGGCACATACCGGCATGACGCAGGAACTGGAACTCTTATTCGTATACATGCAAACAGGTATCGCACCTGCTAAATATAATTTCCTGCAGTTTGATCATTTACTGGTGGCCCAGTTTAACCTGGTGAACCGTTTTACGGAAATGATCCGCCGGGAAGCAGAGAATGCGCGTGCAGGGTTGCCGGCGCGTATTGTTATCAAACTTAATAACCTGCAGGAGAAACAAATGATCGCTGAACTGTATGCCGCTGCAGAAGCAGGTGTAGAAGTGAAGCTGATCGTACGGAGTATCTGCTGTATTGTACCAAGGAAAGGGATCAGCATTCACCGGATCGTGGACCGTTACCTGGAACATGCCCGCGTGTTTGTTTTTCATAACAATGGCGCGGAAGAAGTGTACCTGGGTTCTGCAGACTGGATGAACCGTAACCTGCACCGCCGGATAGAAGTATGTTTTCCCATTTATGATCCAATGTACGCACAGCAGATCAAAGATATTCTTGCTTTGCAACTGGCAGATAACACAAATGCCGTAATATTGGATGATGAAATGAAGCCATCACCGGTGCCCAGGGTACCCGGCGATCCGGAAGTAAATGCGCAGAAAGGCATTTATGACTATGTGCATCACCTGTAATGCTTTATAGTATGGTCAAAGCTACATCAACTGATCACTTTGTAAAACTGGTGAACAACCGTTTTAAGTTTTCTTTATTCCTCTTATTCAAGTTACCCAGCGCCTGGTTATCCGGTGTGCGGATGCATAAAATGGATGTGCATAGTGCCACCACGGTGGTACCTTACCGCTGGTTATCACAAAACCCTTTCGGCTCCACTTACTTTGCCTGCCTGGCCATGGCGGCGGAAATGAGTACGGGCGTATTGGCCATGGCACATGTAACGGATGCGCCTGCACGTGTATCCATGCTGGTGACCGGGCTGGAGGGCATCTTCCTGAAGAAGGCCAAAACCCGCACTTATTTTACCTGTGAGCAGGGAGATGATATCCGCAACGCTATCATGCAGGCTGTGGAATCCGGTAATTCATCTGCTATCACCATCAGCATTACCGGCAGATCAGATGACGGTACGGAGATAGCGAGGTTCAAGATCACATGGAGTTTTAAAAGCACACCGAAGACATAAAAAGAGAGTATTATGAAGATTGCATTTCATGGGGCAGCAAGGACCGTTACCGGTTCCAAACACCTGATCACGCTAAAGAACGGAAAGAAGATCCTGTTGGATTGCGGTATGTTCCAGGGTATGGGGAGAGAAACGGTGCCCCTGAATCACGATTTCGGATTTGATCCGCGGGAAGTGAATGTGATGATCCTTTCGCATGCGCACATCGATCACTCAGGGCTGATTCCCCGTTTAAACAAACTGGGTTATACCGGTACGATCTATTGTACCCGCGCATCCAAAGACCTCACGGAGATATTGCTGCTGGACTCTGCAGAGATCCAGGAAGATGATATCAAATACGTGAATAAAAAGAATAAGAAGGAAGGCAAACCAGCCATTGAACCACTGTACACACTGGATGATGCCAAACGTGCAGTAAAACAATTCCACGGGGTGAATTACAATGACTGGTTCCGCATCGATGAAGATGTGGAAGTGCTCTTTACAGATGCAGGACATATCATTGGCAGTGCGTGTGTGCATCTCCGTATCAAAGAAGACGGTCATACACAACAGATCACTTTCAGCGGAGACATTGGCAGGTATGGCGATCCCATCCTCAAATCGCCGGAAGTGTTCCCGCAGGCGGATTACATCATCATGGAATCTACTTACGGCAGTACGCTGCATGAAGATATTGCACCGGGAGATGAAGCTTTGCTGCGGCATATCCAGGAAACCTGTATCGGCAAAGGCGGGAAGCTGATCATACCTGCATTCAGCGTAGGGCGTACTCAGGAGATCCTGTATGCATTGAACCGCGCACAACTCGCAGGTAAATTACCGCGCGTGGAATTGTTTGTGGACAGTCCGCTTTCGCTGGAAGCTACGCAGGTAACGAAATCACATCCGGAGTGTTTTAATAAAACGGTGCAGAAGATGCTGGAGATCGATGATGATCCGTTTGATTTCCCGGGCCTGCATTATATCAAAACAGTAGATGAATCCAAGGCGCTTAACTTCCGTAAAGAACCTTGCGTGATCATCTCTGCATCCGGTATGGCGGAAGCGGGGCGTGTGAAACATCACATCGCCAATAATATTGATGATCCTAAGAACACCATCCTCATTGTAGGATATTGTGAGCCGCAATCCCTTGGTGGCAGACTGATGCGGGGCGCTAAAGAAGTACATATCTATGGCGATAAACATGAAGTGCGTGCCGGTGTAGGCGTGATCCGTTCTATGAGTGCGCATGGTGACTATGAAGATATGAGCCAGTGGTTAGCCTGCCAGATGCCGAAAGGTGTGAAGAAATTATTCCTGGTACACGGGGAGTATGAAGTGCAAACGGTGTTCAGGGAATGGTTGCTGAAGAAAGGATTTTTAGATATTGAAATTCCGGAGCGGCATACGGAGGTTGGGCTGGGTTAATCTTCCAGCAAGGGGAACCAAAGATTTATCCTGGTGCCCGTTGCCTTACCTGTTGCATCTTTCAGGTCCTCTATATCAAAGAACGCATCCATATTGTACCGGCTGTTGTAGATCTGCAGCCGGTCTTTTGTTATCTGCACACCCCGTGAGATGTGGGTGGGATGACTCTGCTGTTTTAATACCGTCGCGGCTTCCCGGCCTACGCCATTATCTTCAATGATGCAATGTATCTTGTTCTCTTTGCGTATGAAGGTGATCGTCAGTAATCCCTTTTCTTTTTTATGCAGCAGGCCATGCCAGATCGCATTTTCTGCAAAGGGTTGTATCACCATGGCGGGTATTTCCAAAAAGTCCTTATCCAGTAAAGGATCTATCACTATCTTATAATCAAACTGATCGTTGAGCCTTAATCTTTCCAGCTCCAGGTAATTTTCCAGCATTTCTGTTTCCCTTACAATAGAGATATTATTCAGCTGAGAGTGATCCAGTACGTTGCGGATGAGGCGGGCAAAACGGCTGAGGTAAGAAAGTGCCTGTTCCGTTTCATTCTTCATCATAAAGGTCTGAATAGAATTCAGTGAATTAAAGATGAAGTGCGGATTCATTTGTGCACGCAGCGCTTTCATTTCCATCTGTGCTAATTCTTCTCTGAAAGCCGCTCTGTTCCTGGCATCTTTCTTCACCGTGTATAACCTGAAACGGAAATATCCATAGATCAGGGCCAGTACAGCCAGCACACATAAACCCCTGAACCACCATGTTTGCCAGAATGCAGGTAATACATTGATGCGCAGGGAAGTGGTGTTGCGGGAAAATACACCGGCCATGTTCATGCTTTTCACATGAAAGATATAATCGCCGGGCGGGAGTTTGGTGTAGCGGGCCACCAGTAGATTTTCCGCAGGCACCCAATCTGCATCCACACCTTCCAGCTGGTAATAGTAGCGTGTTTTCTCCGTGTGATATTGCAGGGATTTAAATTCTATGCTGATAAAATTCTGATCGTGTGTAAGGGTTACCGGAAATTGTGTGCCTACCAGGGAATCCACGATGATGGCACTATCCGTTACGAGGAAGTCCACGATGGTTACATCCGGCGGCGGTGGTTTCACCTGGAGGTGATTAATAGAAAAGGAAACGAAGTGATCAGATGCGCCTACCAGCAGGCGATCGTTCTGCAACTTTGTAATGCTCCTGCGTACACGCCGGTGATTATCTATGATATCATCATTTTGCACAAATGCAGAAAGCGTGCGGGTGGCGCCATTGAGCCGGTAAAAACCATAAGGTGTGGTGAACCATACATCTTCTCCTCCGGCTGGCTGCATGTTGAGTATCCATTCATCAAAATGAATACCATTGATGGTTTGCGCCGTCCAGGTATCACGGATGTGATTATAAAAGTAAAGGCCATGATCTGTGCCGGCGAGTAAGATACTGTCGTTATACCGCAGCAGGGAAGCAATATTGCGTACGGTATCTTCATTATGCCAGAACCTTCTTTGTTTTTCCACCAGCCCCGTTCGTTTATTAAAACGCAGGATGCCGCCATAGGTACTGGCCAGCCACAGGATATCTTTTCCCTCTGGAACAATGGCCATCACAGCGGCATAGCGGCGTATCAGCTGCACTTGTTGCGGATACCTGGTTACGGTATTGTGCAGTGGATCCCAGCGTGCAAGGCCATGCAGGTACAGCCCTACCCAAACAGTTGAATCATTTTCCGGCAGCATGGTTAATACGGTTTCATCTTCAAAGGCTGCTGGCCGGTGGTGTTTGAATTTTTTATTGACGGGATCAAACTCCGTCACATGGCCATTTTCCTGGCCAATGAGGATATGTTTGTTGGGCATTTCTGCAAAACTCCATACCAGGCCATGATCATCCTGAATACCGTTCCCTTTTGGATCATAAGTATAATGTGCTTTTAAATGCAGATGAGGATCCAGCCAGGCGAATCCCTTTCCCCAGTAACCCACGTAAACATCTCCGTTGGAAGCGCTGAAAGTACCTGTCACTTCTGAGTAAGGTAATTTCAGGTCACTGTGCGCAAAACGCGTGCGGTGATCGTAACGGGAAAAGGTTTCGTTATGCAGGCTCATGATATTGATCCCACGGTCTGTACCCACCCATAAATGCCCGTCCCGGTCATTGAGCAGGCAGTTGGTTTCATAATCGTAATGCAAACCCAGTTCATCTTGTTTGTTACCCGGTATGTGCAGGTTAAAACTGTCCAGCTGTTCGTTGTAACGATACAGTCCTTCATGTTCTGCAGCTATCCAGATATTACCCAGGATATCAGAAGCCATATCATACACCTGGTCAAAAGGATCTTCCGGTACTTTTTCAGTGAGCGTGAACTGGTATTGTTTTAAAGAGTTGGAATCCGGGTTGTAGGCGTATAGATGATTGTAACCGCGGGAGGCGATCCACATGCGTTTTTTACTGTCCTCATATAATCTTTTGGAACTGGCGCCAATATCCAGTGCGGTTATCTTCAGGGGATTATGATGATGGCTGTATACTTCTTTGCGGTTGTTGCTGAGGATGTACAATCCATATTTTCCGCTGATCCACAAACGGCCGAAAGAATCTTCCAGTAAAGCGCTTTTCATCTGTTGGCGGATGCTGTCCGGTATGCCGGGCGCGAGTTTGAACCGGTTGGTTTGTTCATCCAGTTGTAACAGACCCAATGCAGAAGTAGCCCAGATAACACCGTGGTGGTCCTGTGTAATATCGTGGCAGCTAAGGTTACCGGGAACAGCAAGCCCTTCCGCCAGTTGTATCACCCTTACTTTGGCCGTTAAGGGATCATACACGCGGATGTTATCCGGCGTACCCATCCATATGCGGCTGGCGCGGTCTTCATACAAAGTAATATTCTCGTAATAGATAGAACCGGGGAGGCGGTCGAAATTGGAAATGGTAATGAGATGTTTTCCGTCGTACCGTTGTAATGCAGTGCTGGCAATCCAGATAAAACCTTTCCTGTCCTGCAGGATAGCGGAAACGTGATTGCCGGCGAGGCCGTCTTCGATACAGAGATGCTGGAATGTATAGGCATTGTGCTGCCCCTGCGCAAATGCAGGCAGGTGTAATAAGATCGCTGCAGCAAAAATTAAAATCTTATACAATCTGATTTCCCGATGTATGAACCTGGCGGGGTGCGAAACGGGTTACGCTTCGCACCTTAGCCGGTATCATTTTATTATTTTACGTTCAACTGGTATGCGGAAACTTTATTTCCAAAAAAGGTAGGGATATATACAATTCTCTTTTTGGCATCATATCCAATGTCTGCAGTTTGCAGTTTTTCAGCTTGTGTATCCAGCATTTTTGTAGCAGTACCCGATTTAGCATCTACATAAAATACTTGTCCTCCCCAGCACGAAACTACGAATTCCTCGCCTTTTACATGTTCAATTCCATCTGTACCGCCGGCAATTTTGGCCAGCAGGGTGAGTTTGTTGTCTTTCGTGGCACGGTAAAGTGCGCCATTATCCAATACCAGCAAGCCATCCGGCATATAGAGCAGTCCATTTGGACCTCTCAGGCCGCTATTGGCGCTATCCAGCAGGAGGGTAGCTTTTCCGTTCTCAAAAGTGTGTACCGTTTTCTTTTTAGAATCAGATACATACACTACACCTTTGGGGGAAGCGGTAACATCATTGAGGTTCGCAGCACCTTCAATAGGCTGACGTTTGATGATGGTGCCTTTGGCGATGTCTATGATCACGAGGGCATCCATATCTGCCACAAAGAGCTGATTGCCAACAACCGCCATGCCTTTGGGGGCATTGAGGCCTTCCACCCAGTTGAGGGTAGTGATCTTTCCATCCGGGCTAAGTTTGGAAAGAGAGCCCTTCCCGTCCGCACCCCAGGGAGCGCCATCAATATTAGTGACGTAGAGGGTGTTCCTTTTTGCATCAAAATAAACGGATTCAGGGACCTTCAGGGTAGTATCTGAAGTCCATTTCTTCTCTAAACTGGCTTGTGCGGATGCATGCACGAAGGGTACTGCTGCGCAGAGCAGGCAAAGGATAGTCGCTTTTAGTTTCATAACAGGTAATGATTAGGTACTAAATTTAATAAATCTTGGCTGGATGAAGAATTTTTGTACTTTGCTTTTGTAACAGGAACTTAGTTTGTATGTAAGGCCACGTCAACCGTCAACCGGGATCAATTATTCAGGATATAACATTGAGTTAATAATCGCGCAACAACAATTATATATTTTTGGGCATGACTAATGATGATCTGATCAGACGCAACTTCCGAAGCGTGTGTGAAGCAGGGGATATGCAAGCCTACGATGAGTTGTATAAAACACTCTGCAGCAGGCTCATCCACTTCTCTGCTGCAGTTGTTGGCTCATTTCATTTAGCGGAGGAGATCGTTTCAGATGTGTTCATTATGGTCTGGCAAAAGCGCTCACAGCTCATCTCCATTGAAAATCCCGTTGTTTATCTTTATATCTGCACCCGTAACCTTTCTTATAATACCCTTCAGCAACAACGCAAACACCAGCACACCAGCCTTGACAACCTGGATACAGATGCTATTGCCATCAGTCCGGATCAGGAGCATAATATGATCTCTGCGGAAGTAGCCCAGAAAATAGAAGCGGCCATACGCAGCCTGCCCGCCCGCTGCCAGTTGATCTTTCGCCTCGTAAAACAGGATGGATTGAAATATAAAGAGGTGGGTGAATTACTGGAGATCTCCCCCAAAACCGTTGATGCCCAGCTGGCTATTGCTGTTAAAAAAGTAGCAGAGGCTATCCGCCTGGATATGTCTGCAGAGCTGGCCCAGTCTTACTTTCTTCGCCAATAAAATTATTTTCTCTTTTCTTTAGGGAACTTTTAACCCGTAAACTGTCCTATACGTATGATGGATGATCAAATCTGGAACCTGCTTGCCAAAAAGGTGGCAAACGAGCTGCTCCCCGAAGAGGAAAAGGAGCTGGCGCGTTTATTACAGCAGCACCCGGATGCTTCTTACACGAAAGAAATATTAACGCAGGGCTGGAAGGATAAGCAAAAGCCCTTCAGCCCGGAAGAGGAATCAATAGCCCTGGAGAAGCACAAACGCAGATTGGAATCGGCCATGGCAGTGGAGGAGGTTTCAACACCTTCCCGCCGTGGAAATATCCGCCGGATGACGATACGTATTGCCGGTGTGGCGGCGGCTTTAACGATGGCCTTTTTTATGGGCCGCAAATGGTGGAGCCAGCCTAAAATGGATGAAAATCTTCAACAGCTGGTAACACATAAAGGTTCCCGCTCCCAGGTAAAACTGCCGGATGGAACAACGGTGTGGTTGAATGCAGGCAGTAAACTGGATTATCCCAAACAATTCACCGGCAACCAAAGAGAGGTAACGCTGGAAGGGGAAGCATTCTTCACCGTGGCAAAAGATGCCAGGCGGCCTTTTACAGTGAGAACGAGGACTTTCAGCATCCGGGTATTGGGTACAGAGTTTAACGTAAGGGCTTATCCGCAGGAAGACAGCGCGGTTACTTCCCTGTTAACAGGCCTGGTGGAAGTTGTGCTGGATGAAAAGAGGAACACAGTAATAAGATTGAAGCCGAATGAAAAACTATCCGTTCCTACTGCGCAGTTACTGGAAGAGGATACTGTTGAAGTAGATCATACCATACCGGTGGTGATCAAACTGATCAAATCTCCGCTCACGGTAATGAAGGATAGTGTGATCACAGAAACGGCCTGGGTAGAGAATAAATTAGCCTTTAAACGTTTGCCGCTGGAAAAGGTGGCCGTTATGCTGGAACAGTGGTTTGGCGTGGATATCCGCTTTAAGAACGAAACGAAAAAACAGGAATATTTGACAGGAGTATTTCAGAACGAAAGCCTGGAAGAAGTATTAAAAGCCCTTGAACTAACGGGGTCATTTCATTTTAAAACAGACAGTGACGGAATTATCTGGATCGAGTAAATAACCAGAAGACAATTATATTTTTTAGGCAGTGATACCGGAAAAGAAAACGGGAAATGTTCGCACCATTTCCCGCTGTAAAATCGGTTAGTGACATTGCTATGCGTAAACATGTAACCAATTATCAATTAACCAACACTCAAAGGTATGAAAAAAAGTACAGTGGTGAGTTGGCTTCCACCTGGGCGAAGCCTCAAAAAACTGTTAATTTTTATGAAGCTCTCCGCAATTTTAATGTTCGTTGTATGTATGCAGGTGAGCGCAGAAGTGCGTTCACAGTCGAACGTTTCCGTAAAATTGTCCCGTACCAATCTTGAAAAGGCATTTTCACTCATTGAGTTGCAGTCAAATTACCGGTTTGTTTACAACAATGATAAGCTGCCCGTATGGCACAAAGTGAGTATAGATGCAAAGGATTGGACCATTAAACAAGTACTGGGGCAAATGCTGGCCAATACGAACCTTACCTACCGCATGTTGTCCAATAACCTGATCGTTATTGCGCCCGCAGCTACGGTAACCAAAGACCTTGTTGTAAAAGGAAAGATCGTAAGCCCTTCGGGAGAAGCCTTGCAGATGGTGAGTGTAAGGTTAAAGAACACCACTATAGGTGTATTCACTAATGAGAAAGGGGAATTTGAGTTAAAGGTGCCTGAAGAAGGTATGCTGGTGTTCTCCTATGTGGGATATGTAACACAGGAATTACCAGTGAACCCGAACGCTACCATGAATATTGTACTGGAACCATCTGCCAATTCCATGGAGGAAGTGGTAGTAGTGGGATATGGTGTACAGCGGAAACTGAATACCACAGGTGCGGTTGACCAGGTAGCGGGGAAACAGCTGGCAGAGCGCCCCATCGCTAATATCTTCCAGGGATTGCAGGGAGCAAGCCCCGGCTTGAATATCAATTACAGAGGTGGTGCGCCGGGTTCAACACCCAGTATCAATATCCGTGGTATCGGTTCTATCGTAAGCGGTTCCAATACCACACCACTGATCATTATTGATGGTATCACGTCTGCAACAGAAGATTTTCAGCGTTTGAACCCCAATGATATCGCCAGCGTTACTATTCTGAGAGATGCTGCTTCTGCTGCTATTTATGGTGCGCGTGCTTCATTTGGCGTTGTACTGATCACTACCAAGCAAGGTACCAACGGCAGGCAAAAGATCAGCTATAATAACTATTTCGCTTCTTCAAGGCCCACCGTACTGCCTGACCAGGTTACAGACCCTTACATTTTTTCCAGGGTACTGGAAACCGCTACGGACAATACGCCCTGGGATTATGTGAACTATGATGACTATTATTACCAATGGGCAAAAGAGCGTTCTGATAATCCGGCCATAGAAGATGTGCGTACAGATCCTAATGATCCTACCAAATGGATCTATATGGGCAACAATAACTGGAATGATTACTTCTTCAATAAATCCAGCAGTTCCTCTACCCACAGCGTTACATTAAGCGGAAGCGCAGAAACAGGTAAAGGCCAGCCAATTGGTTATTATTTATCCGGTGATTATACGAAAGAGAATGGTTTGAACAGCCTGGCCAAAGATGACTGGAGCCGTTATGGATTAAGGGCTCGTATGAACTTCATGCCTTTGAAGTGGTTGAAAGTGGACAATAACCTGAATATTTACCAGATCGCAGCAGATGCTCCCAGTAAGCCCATTACAGACCTCTATTACCTCATGCCTACGCAGGTTGCCAAGAACCCTGATGGTACCTGGGCAAACAACGCTGCAGGAAGGCTGGCTGCTCAATTACAGGATGGCGGCCGCAATGTGCAAACACGATTTGGTTTCCAGGATGTGGTGAGAGGTGTAGCTACTCTCCTGGATGGAGATCTGCTGCTTACCGCCAATGCCAGTTTTAAAAGGGAAATGTGGAAATACAATACGGATTACAGGAAATACCGCATAGGGTATGGCCCGAATGATGTGAGGGAAGAAGGTGGGGTTGGTTCTGTATCTGTACGGAATGGTATTGTAAAGCAGGATGTGTATGATCTCTACGCTAACTATAACAAAAAGATAGGGGTTAATCATCAGCTTGGCGTACTGGTTGGCTTTAACCAGGAAGAAAATACCTGGTCTGCTGAGCAGGCTAACAAGGATGGATTGATCACTTCGTCCCTGCCTTATCTGGGGCTGGCTACCGGTACACAAACTGTAGGTGCTGAATATACCTCATATGCAATACGCGGATATTTCGGGCGCTTGAATTATTCTTATAAAAGCCGCTATATCCTGGAGCTGAATGGCCGTTATGATGGTTCCTCCCGGTTCCTGCCTTCTAACCGCTGGGGATTCTTCCCTTCTGTTTCCGGCGCCTGGATCGCAACGGAAGAACCTTTCATGCAAGCTTTGAGTAAATCACTTTCCACCCTTAAATTCAGAGTTTCCTATGGCGCGCTGGGTAACCAGTGGACTTCGGATTTCCGCCGTGTATCCACTATCCCGATCGGCGTATCCGATTACCTGATCAATAATACTTTCCCGTCTGTTGCAGCCGGGGCTGCAATGCTGCCGGTAGATCCGCAATCTTATACCTGGGAAAAAGTGAACACCATTAACGTAGGTACAGACATCGGTTTTTTCAACGACAGGATACTGATCGGGTTTGATGCCTACTCCCGTAAAACATTAGGGATGCTAACTGCAGATGCAACTGTGCCTGCTGTAATGGGTGTACTGCCACCCCCTACCAACTCAGCTGACCTGAACACTACCGGTTGGGAACTGTCTGCCGGTTACCGTAATGAATTCATAGTGGCTAAAAAGACATTTACATTCAGTACGAGATTCATCCTTTCTGATTCCCGCACCAGGATCACCAAATACAACCAGAATAAATTAGGATCGTTGAATAATTACATTGCCAGCCGTTATACAGGTGAAATCTGGGGGCTTGAGAGCAACGGTTACTTTAAGAACGCGGATGAGATCAAAGCACTGGATCAATCTGCCATTGTACCCTGGGGAGCTTTGGAAGTAGTGCCGGGCTGGCCTAAGTATGTGGACCAGAACAAAGACGGTAAGATCAACAAGGGAAATGGTACTATCAATGATCCGGGTGATTATAAAGTAATAGGCAATAATAGTACCCGTTACCGTTTTGGCTTTACCGTAGATATGCAATGGAATGGTATTGATCTGAATGTATTCTTACAAGGCGTAGGCAAAAGAGATTTCTACCCACGTCACTATCTCTTCTGGGGTCCTTACCAGCAGCCTTATGCAGGTGTTTATCCCTGGAACCTTGATTTTTACAGAGGTGAATCAGAAACCGGTGCTGACAGGGACAGGCATTCTGCTTCTTACATCGCAGCGGGGCTTGCAGATAAGAATACCGATTCTTATTTCCCTGTATTGCAATCATGGATGGCAGATGCCAACTATGGTGGCGGACTGGATATTCCTCAATCCAAATACCTGTTGAATGGCGCTTACCTGCGGATTAAGAATGTAACCCTTGGTTACACTTTACCTGCAACGCTTACAAAAAAGTATAAAGTGAGCCGCTTAAGGATCTTTGCTACGGGAGAAAACCTCTTTGAGTTCTCTTCTATTAAGAAATACTTCGATCCTGAGTCCATTGAAGATGGTTATGGCTGGGCTTATCCTTTCCAGCGTAAATATGCTATGGGTATTAATCTTGATTTTTAAGATAAAAACTATTACAGTTGAAAAAGTTATTACATCTCCCGATATTCCTGGTTGCTGCTATTGCTTTGATGGGTACATCATGCAAAAAAGACTTCCTGGAGCGTTATCCGCAAACAGCCATTCCACCTGAGCTGTTCTTTAAATCAGAAGAAGACCTTAACCTGTATATCACTGGTCTGTTAACAATGAATAGCCGTGGTAGTTATATCAGTGATCAGGATACGGATGATAAAGCAACCACCGGTGCTATGGAAATAAAGACCATGATGAATGGCAGCCCTACCTCTCAGAATGTTACTGCCGGCTGGGGCTGGGGCCGTTTGCGCAACATCAATTACTTCATGGATAATTATGCGAGAGCCAATGTAAACCAGGAAGCGAAAGATCATTATGCAGGCCTGGCAAGGTATTACAGGGCTATGTTCTACATGGATAAGGTGAAGCGTTTCTCCGATGTGCCGTGGTATTCAACAGCCCTCAATCCCAGTGACAGCGTAAATTTATACAAACCCCGCGATCCCCGTACATTGGTTATGGACAGTGTGATGGCGGACCTGGCATTTGCAGGCGCACATGTAAGAGAAGCCGTACCTGTTGGAACACCCGGTAAATGGGTGGTGAAACTGATGCAGGCACGCGTGGCCTTGTATGAAGGTACTTACCGCTTGTATCATCCGGAGTTAAATCTGAAAGGCACAGCTACTGCATTCCTGGATACAGCCATAAAAGTCTCTGAGGAGATCAGGCTTTCAAAAAAATATGAGATCTATACCAGTAATCCTGCAACGGCATATGGTGAGCTGTTCAACAGTGCCAGCCTTACCGCTAACAAAGAAGTGATGCTGGTGAATATATATGATCAGGATCTGAAGAAGAGCGGTAACAATAACGGCAACATCATCAATTACGAGCAATCCCCTTCCCGCGACCTGGTGCAAACTTACCTGATGGCAGATGGTACGCGTTTTACAGATAAACCTAATTACCAGACACAGCAGTTTGTGCAGGAATTCACCGGAAGGGATCCGAGATTATCTCAAACTATGTTCTACCCAGGCTTAAAGCTGGCAGTGAATGCACCAAACGTAGCTGTTCCGCATGTTGTACGGTTGAATAAGAACTTTTCCGGATACCATCAGCTGAAAGGTTATATCAACAGCACTGATTCCAAAATACTGGATGGGGCGGATTTTCCGGCATACCGTTATGCAGAGGTATTGTTGATCCTCGCAGAGGCAAAAGCTGAACGGGGTTCACTTACGCAGGAAGACCTGAATAACTCCATAAACCTGATACGGAACAGAGTGAACATGCCTGCTTTAGTAATGGCTACTGCGAATGCAAATACCGATCCGGTACTGGCAGCCAAATATCCTGATGTAAGCGGCGCTAACAAAGGTGTAATCCTGGAGATCCGCAGGGAAAGAAGGGTAGAACTTGCCATGGAAGGATTCCGTTTTGATGATGTCAACCGCTGGCATGCCGGTAAAGAGTTGGAAAAAATACCCGAAGGCATGTACTTCCCCGGCCTTGGTAAATATGATCTTACCGGTGATGGTATTGAAGACATCATCCTGGTAGACAAAGGTACTGCCATACCTCCTTCTGGTTCTCAGGAAACCAATTCACTGGGTGTTAAGTTGGTGTACTACAAAGCAGGCCTTATTGGTGAAGATGTAACGGTTTATCTTAAGAACGGTAATAGCGGTGGCCCGATCGTTACGGAAACCAGGCTGCGTAATTTCAAAGAACCGCAGTATTATTACCGCCCGGTGCCATTCAATGAATTGTTAGTTAATCCTAAACTGGCTCCGCAATTATTCAGCTGGCAATAGATAAAAAAATGAATAGAAGAGATCTTATAAAGAAGAGCAGCCTGCTGTTAGCCGCTTCCGCATTAGGTGGTAACGCAGTGGCTGCTCTTCAGCCTGCAAAAGCATTCCTGACAGTAGCGCATATCACAGATGTACATTTACCTGCAGATGCTGCTATTGCTGCACGGTTTAAAAAATGCCTCGATGCCGTAAAAGCACACAAAGTGGATTTCTTTCTGAACGGAGGAGATTCCATTATGGATGCTTCTTACAATGATGTGGTACGGGATAAAGTGACCGGCCAATGGGCTGCCTGGGATGATTGCATGAGCACCCTGAAAGATTATGAAGTACACAGCTGCATCGGTAATCATGATAACTGGTGGGCCGCTCCCACCAAAGAGGATGAGATGTATGGTAAAGATTATGTGGTAAAGCGACTAAAGATCCCTCACCGGTATTATAGTTTTACAAAAAAGGGCTGGCACTTTATTATCCTGGATGGTAATAACGATAAGATCTCCCTGGATGAAACACAGTATAACTGGCTGGCAGAAGACCTGGAAAAATTAGCACCCAATACACCCGTGCTGCTCATGAGCCACTTCCCGGTATTTGGCGCAACACCGGTACTGGAAGGTGGAAACCATTCAGACAATAAGAAATTGAAGAACCTCTTTTACAAACACAAGGATAAAGTGAGGATCATGCTCAGCGGGCATAATCATCTTTTTGACAAAACTTTGTATAATGATGTCTGGTATTGCTGCAATGGCGCTATGAGTGGCTTCTGGTGGGGCAAAGGGGATAAGGAATCTATCGGGGAAGGTTATTACAAAGAAACACCTCCGGGATTTGCTATCCTGAAATTATATGAAGACGGATCTGTGGAGAACAATTATTATCCGCATTCTTTTTAAAACATTAAACTTGTGTATGAAAAAGTGCATCACTGCCCTATTATTTTTAACGGTTTGTACAGGTGTTTCTGCACAAACCCGCAAGGCTGTATTTATCATTGTTGACGGTATTTCTGCGGATGCGCTGGAAGCAGTGAACACCCCTAATCTGCAACGCATTGCCAAAGATGGAAAATATCTTCGCGCATATGTGGGCGGAGAAAAAGGCGGATATTCTCAAACACCCACCATCTCTGCGGTTGGGTATAACAGCATGATAACAGGTACCTGGGTGAACAAACATAATGTTTGGGACAATGATATCGCAGCGCCTAATTACAATTACCAGAATATCTTCCGCATTATAGAGGATAAATATCCGCAGAAGAAAACAGCCATCTTCAGCAGCTGGCTGGATAACCGCACTAAACTTGTGGCGGAGGGTATGACTGAAGCAGGCAATATCATGCTTGATTATAAATTTGATGGATACGAACTGGATACCGTAAAGTTCCCGCATGATAAGTCCAGGGATTTTATGGAGAAGATAGATGCGCATGTGGCAGAAGAAGCGGCGAATTGCATCCGTAAGAATGCGCCGGATTTTTCATGGGTATACCTGGAGTATACAGATGACATGGGGCATATGTATGGAGACAGCCCACAATTCACACGCGCTATTGAAAAGATGGATGAAAAGGTAGGTAAGATCTATGATGCTATTCAATACCGCCAGAAGCAGTTTAAAGAAAACTGGATGATCATCATTACAACAGATCATGGCCGTGATGAAAAAACAGGTAAAGGCCATGGCGGTCAATCTGCCCGCCAGCGTTCCAGCTGGATCCTCACTAATCAGCCACAGGTAAATAATTACGCGAAGTATTATTATCCCGGTGTAGTGGATATCATGCCTACTGTGGCCCGTTTCCTGCAGGTGCCGTTGCCAATGGCCGTTGGTCGTGAATCAGATGGTATTTCCCTGATCGGTAAAGTATCTGTAGCTAATCCTACGGTATTAAAGGTTCAGGATAAACTGGATGTTACCTGGAAAGCATTGGATGAACAGGGTACGGTGAAAGTATGGCTGGCCAGTACCAACAATTATAAAACAGGCAGCGAAGATGTGTATACACTGATCGCAGAAGTGCCGGTTGGCAAGGAGCGCATCAGCATACCATTGCAGGATAAATCTTCGGCCATATATAAAGTAGTGCTGGAAGGAAAAGAGAACACCATTAACAGGTGGTGGGTGGAAGAAGCTAAAAAGTAAAACACCCCCTCCCCAAAGTGGTGGGTGGAAGAAACTAAAAAGTAAAACACCCCCTCTCCAAAAAGAAAAAACCTCCGCCCTCTGTTGCGCGGCAAACTCGCTTTATTCAACGGCTGCAAATGCTTGCAGCCGTTGTTGTTTTAACTCAAATGACGTTCCAGTATGGTGGGTAAAGTGGCTAATACAATAGGTTTGATCACATAATCACTGGCGCCAGCTTTCATGAACACATCCATGGCTTCTGTGAATGCATCTCCGGAAGCAATGATCACCGGAATATGCTGCAGGGATGGATCTTCTTTTAGTTGCAGCAGGGTTTGTTTCCCATTCATTTTAGGCATGTGAGAATCCAGGAGAATAAGGTCCGGTACTTGCTGACGTGCTGCGGCGAGGCCTTCCACTCCATTGTTGGCTGTTATTACCTGTACGCCAAGGCTTGTGAGATAATTCCTGAGCAGTGCCTGGCTCATTTTATCGTCTTCCACTACCAGTATAATTTTATTGTCAAAGCGGAGCGGCGGAGGTTCTTCCGTAGCAGAAAGCGCACTACCTCTTTTGAAATCAGATAAAGGGAAGGAAACAGTAAAAGTAGTAGTGAGGTGTTCTTCACATTCCACGGTGATATTGCCATTCAGCAATAGGACAAAATGTTTGGAGATGTATAATCCCAGCCCGGTACCTTCAATGAAACTGGTTTTCTCTGTTACAAAAGGTTCAAAGATCTTTTCGAGTTTGTCCTTTTCAATGCCACCTCCCTGGTCAGTAATACTGATGAACCAGGTCCTTTCTTTTACACCAGTATGGATAGTGATCACGCTGTTATTGCGGGTGAACTTAATGGCATTCGTTAACAGGTTATTGATGATCTGGGAAAGTTTGGTTTCATCTGTGAAAACATGATCCGGCAGGGTATCGTCAAATTGCTGTTCTATGTGTACCCCTTTTGTATTGGCCACATATTCGTAAATGTTGGCGGTATTCCGGATAGCGGTGCGGATGTGTATCTCTTTGCGTTTTACTTCATCCAGGTGGCCGGCTTCAATGCGGGACAATTCAAGGATATTATTGATAATGTCCTTGATATTAAAACTGGCCACATAAAGATTGTCTACGAGCTCCGGCAGTACTTCCGGTTCGGCTGCTTTCTTTATATCCATACGCATTAACTGCACGATCCCGAAAATGGCATTGAGCGGGTTACGGATCTCATGGCTGGTTTCCTGCAAAAACACCTTTCTTGATTTATTGGATCTTTCCAGTTCCTCCTTTTGTTCCTCGAGGACCTTCATGAGTGCATTCCTGTCGTCCTTATAAAAACTGATCACCAGGGTGTTCATGGTAAGGATGAACAGGATGCATAACCAGCGCAATATGAAGGTGGCAGTATGCGGGAAACTGATAGGGTCAATGATCTCTGCGTAATAGAAGAATTCAGTGGTGATGAGGCCACCTGCTATTGCTATTAAACAAACGGTCCTCGCGGGGCCTTTTTCGTACAACAGGTAAGTGGCGTTCACCAGGAATAGTAAGATCAGGATAGCTTCCACGGCAGTGCCAAACAGGATACCGAAGTAAACGAACTCCATGGCTTGCAGGATCATGAAGGCCATACTGGCTGTTTCAGGCCGGCGCATTTTATTTAACCAGATGATGCTAAGAAAGCCAACGGACTCAAGCATGGCAGGGATCAGGATCTGCAGTTTCCTGTTCATGATAAAGAATACGATCCCCATGATGAATGCCAGTACAGCAGTCGTCAGACTGAGGGAGTTAATGATACGTATCCTGCGCTGTTTCCGTTCGTCCTGGTCCGCAGTACCTAATTGGATGAGGTAAGCTATAGGAGGATATAGTTTCAATAGACGTATATTTTGGTGTACTCGAAGGGGCCGCGGTTCTTATAGGCTACAAAAATAGGGAATAGCGTAATGTCCTCAAAATGAGAATACTACACGCAAACATATATGCGGGTCTTTTTTAGTCGGTGATGGGGATGTTTATGCTGCTGGGATGGTCTTTATCTGTGATAATAGTGGCTTCGATCAGGCGGGGTGCGGATGTGGTTTCCCGGGCAACAATACCCCCAAATCCATAGTTCTTTTCTATGGAAGGGTGATTGACACTGCCAAACTCCATGCGGATCCTGCTGCCTTTCCGGATCTTTTTGAGGTAGATATAAGCATTGTCAAAAGCCAGTTTTTCAATACTGTTCAGGGGCATCAGTTTGGGTTGATCTCCTCCAAAGCGATAACGGCAACGGATGGCAGCGGTACCTAAATATACCCGTATGTTATCTTTTGTGATCTCATAGAAATTAATGGAAAAATCCGCATCGGGTACATTCAGGCGGATATACAGTGTGGCGCTGATCCTGTCTGATAACTGGATATCCTCCGGGAAGGGATCTGTTTCAAAGAGGATAGCTTGCGGGGAATAAATACTGTCGTTGTTTCTCCTGTCTGGCAGGATACTTTGGTAAGCCCTTCCGGAATCTTGTAAAGAAGTGATGTCATGCTGGTAGACCAATGATTGCTGTGTTTCCGGTAACTGGCTTTGCAGTTTTTTGGTGTTGGTAAGATAGTACCGCAGAGTATCTTTTGTGAGGTCCGCAAAAGAGGTGGTGCCTTTCCATTCACCGGTGCCGGCAGCAAAGTAAGTGATCTTGTTCTTCATCCAGAAGGGTTTTGGTCCGTCCTTCAGGATCCAGTTAAACCATGCGATCATGTATCTGTAAGGTGCTATCTGTGCCTGTTTTTCTATGGCCCGCGCGGATTGTATAGGATTGGTCATCCATTGGGAACCGCCATGATCAAAGGGACCAATGAGCAGCTGGTGATTTTGTTGTGCAACAGCTCCGCCATAACGGTGATGGTTATTGTAATAGAACATAGCTCCATTTTGATCATCATCATAATAACCGGTTACAGTGAGCATGGGGATATCCAGGCTGGCATAATCTTCCTGGTTGGGCATGATCCCCTGCCAGTAATCATCATAGTCAGGATGGGATACCCATTTGCGGAAGAAGGGATTGGGCAGGCCCGCGAGGGAATCAAATTGTGCAAATGGAATGTGACGGCGATACATGTCCATTTCTTTTCCATACCAGAAATTTTCGTCCAGGAACTTTGCGAGGTTATATTCCGTGCCGCTCACAAACTCCGCCCAGCGCAGCATATAGGGTGTGAACATATTGGCGTTGCGTGGGAAGTCAACACCAAAACCTACGGCTACTGCGGGATTCACTGCTTTCAGGGCAGGGTGGCGATAAGCTTTGCGGATGCTTTGCCATTGTGCAAAACCAAGATAGGAGCCGCCGGTGGTACCTACTTTTCCATTACACCAGCGTTGCAGGCTTACCCAGTCTATGATATCATAATAGTCCTGTGCATCTTTTTCATACGGGAAATTTTCTCCTTCAGAAGTACGCCTGCCGCGGTTATCTATATACACATAATTGTAGCCATGTAATGCCCATATGTTTCCCCGTTCTGCTTCTCTTCCGTAAGGGTATGGACTGAGGCTGATAATGGCGGGTTCTCTTTCCATCACATCTTCATTCTGGAAAATAAAGGCATTCAGCAGAACACCATCCCGCATGGGGATGCGGGCTACTATTTTCCTGAAGCGGGTAGGCTCCAGCCGTTGTAAAGCTTCCTGCAGGGAGGTATAATGTTTATCCAGGAAATCCTGGATGGCCTGGTATTGCAGGATCTCCACTATTTTATTAAGGTTCGGGTCCTGCCCGGTTTTTTGGATCTGTTCCAGTTGCTGTACTATATTAAGCCTGAGCAGGCTGGCGTATTCCGGCTGGAAACTTCCTTTCAGACTACTGATCACATCTGCCCTGAAATCTTTTTGTACGGTCTTTATACGTTCCTGTAGTTTCTCAGTTTCTTTACCCGGCCATGCCGCCATTTCCTGCAGCAGGTTAATGGGGGAAAGTACTTTCGCGTCTTTGGGCCATTTGAGTAAAATATTAAAAGCCTTTTGTGCTTCTTCATATTCCTGCCGGATCAGCATAGCGCTGCTTACCATACCCATTGGAAAATGTTTGGCTTTGCAGAAAACATATGCGCTGTCTGCCAGCCGTTGCATTTCCAAACGGACGGCAGCGGTATCCCTTATGTTTAAGTTTTGGGTGAGGCGGAAGGAGCGTTGGGCGTAAGTAGTGATTGCCAGCAGCAGGCAAACAGGGAAAAGGGTTAGGATACGCATATGTTAAGTCAGGTTTGTATCCAAATATACCGAAAAAGAAACGCCTTAACGTTTCCTATGGCTACAAACACACTTTCGCCCTATGAACAACCATTAATTGTGCTGATAGCTGCCGGGCGTATCTCCTGTCCATCTTTTAAAGGCACGTGTAAAAGCACTGAGTTCATTGTACCCCAGCATATAGGATACTTCCTTCAGCGGATAATTTCCGGACGACATATAATGCATGGCGAGTGACTTGCGTACAGCGTCTGCAATATCCTGGTACTTCACACCTTCTTCCCGCAATTTGCGTTGCAGGCTGCGTGGGCTGATATTGAAATTCGCGGCCATCTGCTCCAATGAAATAATACCGAGGTAAGCATTTGTGAGCAGGTAATTATAGATCCTTGCCTGCAGGGATTGTGTGCCGGCAGCCTGTTCCGGAAGGGTTTGTACTTTTTTCAGCAGCAGGCTTTGCAATTCATAATTCGCTGTGAGGATGGGTTCATCCCAATGTTTCTTATCAAACTCCAGGGAAAACTCACCGGTGCGCTTTGTGGGTTTGCAGCGTAATACCCTTTCATATTCTGCGATGTTGGATACTACATAAGGAAAACGTGCAGCTTTAGGCTGGATCTTTTGCAATAGCAATCCATCCAGTTCATGCACGGTAAATACCATGAAAAAATCCATCAGTTGCAGGAACGAAAAGGAGGGTGGTGCATCCGTATGTGGAATAAAACGGATGGTGAATGTTTTGCTTTTATCGGGAGGTGTTACTTCCATCCTGAAAACATCCGTGATAAGATGTGCCAGTGCGGCAGCATGTGTGATAGCTTCTCCCACTGTACCACTGCTTTTTACGATCTCTCCCACTACGCCGAGTGCAGTTACCTGCAGGGATTCTCCAAAGTGCAAACCAAAGAGGGGATCATTGGTGAGATGCCCTGCGTTGGTCCATAAATTATTCATCTGTGTTGCGGTGATGCTTTCTCCTGATGGTTTCTTCAATTCGTCCAGCTGAATGCCTGCCAGTTTGCACAGCTGCTGTGGCAACACATCTCTGTGTGCTGCATATGCCAGCAGGCTCAGGGCCATTCTTTTCTGTTGGTCTTCCATATGCTAAAGTTATTGCAAAAAGGTCTTGTCGCGAAATGGTAATTGTTTGTCGTGTGAAGATAAGTGTAGCCGGGGCATGCCGGCCTAGCTTTGTGTTATCAAAAAATTAAAAACATGGAAACAATCGTAAGAGAATTTTTAGCAGCAGTACAACGGGTGGACCTTGAAAAGATAGGGGCTATCCTGCATCCGGAAGTAAAATGGAATGCTCCCGGTAACAATCGTTTTTCTGGTTTGAAATTATCCGTTACGGAAGTATTCCAAATGGTAGGAGGGATGTTTGAAGCTTCTCAAAATACCTTTGCATTGGCAGAGATCAAATCAGTAGCGGTGAATGGAAATAAGGTAGCGTGTTTGCTGCGTTTTACCGCTGCACGCAATGGCGTAACGCTGGATACAGATAACATTGATGTGTATACCGTAGTGGATGGAAAAATTGTAGCGGTGGATGCGTTTGCTACAGATGCGGCAGCAGAGGATGCATTCTGGGGTTCTTTACCGCAATAACGTAGCCGTGCCGGTGAGGAAGAAGTCAAATCCAAGATAATCGACTGCTTTCACCTGCCATACGTATACACCGGATGATTGGATCCTTCCATTGATGCGGCCATCCCATCCTTTGCCACTCTGGAAACCACGGTATACCAATTCTCCCCAACGGGTATAAACCATGAAGTATTCAATATTCTGGATACCTGCAGCGATAGGGCGTAACTGATCATTCACACCATCTCCGTTTGGTGTGAATGCCGTGGGTACAAAAACCTGTGGCATGGTATTGTATACTTTCACATTCAGGAAAGCAGAATCTGTACATCCGCCAATGTCCTGCACCAATACTTTATAACGTAATCCTTTGATGGGTGCATTGAATAATGCTATAGGATTGGGAATAGTAGTAGCAGATAATCCGTTTGAAGGAAACCAGGTGTACTGCGAGCCGCCGGAAGCATTTAATTGCAGTGGCTGGCCCAATACAATAGCAGTGTCCCTTCCTGCAAAAGCATTGATCTTAGGTAGTACGGTCACCATCACGGTATCTTTTGTAGGCTTAGGGCAGCCTCTTGTATCAAATGCAGAAAAGACGTAAGCAGCGGTTGCTTTTGGTCTTACCGTAGGATCCATGGAAATGGGAACGCCGGCAGCATCTGTGGTTTGCCATGTATAAAAAGTACCGTCCGTGAGTGCATGCAGTTGTGCGAAGGTATCAAAACAGATAATGGTATCTGCACCTGCAAATGCACGCGGATAAGGTACTGTGGATACCAGCATCTGATCAGTGGCAGAGCAGCCGCTGATGGTGGCGGTAACACTATAAATAGTATTATTGGTAGTGATCGCTAAAGGACTTTTAACGGCAGCATTATTTAAATTCTGGGCAGGCGTCCATGTATATAACAGGCCATTGGATTGCGGCCTTAACTGGATCTGATCTCCCTGGCAGATCACCGTGTCTGCCGGTAAATTTAAACTTACGCGATCTACTGTTCGTATCATCACAGAGTCTCGGTTCAGGCAGCCGTCCTGATCAAGATCTACATAATATTTTGTGTCTGTAGTGGGGCTCACTCTTGGTATGGGGGTATTTGCACCCGTCATATTAATGGTGGGCGACCAGGTGAATACACCAGTGCCCAATGCCTGTAATTGTAACTGATCGGGCGGGCAGATGAGTGTATCGCGGAATGAAAGATTGATCGGTGGTTTATCCAGTACCTCCAGCGGATTGAAGATAGTATCCTTGCAACCGACAGTATTGTGTACGATCAGCCGGACGTTCTTAAGGCCGTTAGTGGGATAAGTATAAAGCGGATGCTGCTCATCGGAAAAATCTGTTTGTGCAGTGGGCTCTCCGAAATCCCAATCCCAGAAATTAGTAATGCCATACCGGGAAGTGGTCTGGTCTCTGAATATAAGCGGTTTATTGATGCAGGAGCCGGTCACAGAAAAACGGGGTTCAAATCCGGGGTACACATACACTTGTGCATCAGTAGAATCAGGACATTGAAAACCTCTGTTGGTAGCCAGCTTGATGGTATAAGTACCTGCTGTGGGGAATGTATAATCTGCGATGTTGTTGCTAGAATTATAGACCACTGCCCCTGCGCTGTTCTTAAATTCCCAGAACCAGGATACGATCAGCGGGCTGGTAGATTGATTGGCTAAACTTAGCTGTTGGGTATTACCGCATAACATGTATTCCGGTAAAAGTGAGGCGGAGGCTACGGTGCAGCCGGTGATATTTATCTGCAGGTCTTTCCGTTGTGTGGCAATAGCTACACCATTACGGATCTCCTGTACGCAAACGGTTACTACATAAATTCCTACACCTGGTGCTATACCTGTGATCAAACCAGTATTGGGATTAATGGAAACACGGTTGCCTAACGGACTGCCGCCACTAAAACCATCACCATAAGGAACAGAATAATAGGGAGGGGATACAGGCGGCTGACTGTTATTTCCACCAATTGGGCCACCAGCTCCTCCTCCGCCACCTCCACCACCAGAATAACCGGCAGTTTGGTAAGCTTCGCAAAAGAAATAACGCAGCTGATCTCCATCTCCATCCGTTGCGGCAAAACTGTAAGAGAAAGAGTTCTCTGCGCAGATGGTCACCAGGTCATCTCCCGTAAATCTGGCGCTGTGATTTTGTGCAAAAGCAGTACCCGGAATTTCAGCAGTGTAAGTGGCGCCGATCCTGCCATAACCAAAGGAAAGATTATTAATACCGTCTACCCGGTTGGTAACCTGGGAAGTGAGGATGTAACCATCTGCAGAAGCCGGTAAGGAAAGAGGAAATGTCCAGGTGCCTACATAATAACAAATGAATGGTGGCCGGGTAATGCAGGGATCGTTGCTGGTAGTGCTGATCTGTTCTTCGTTGTTAAACGTAACTGCTATATCCTGGATGCGTGCTCCCGTAGCCCTGTTAAATACACCTATATAAGTTGGATTGGCAAACTGGCGGTTGGCTGTACCGCAGCTTCTGAATTGTTTTAAGGTAACGGAATAGTTGTACATGCCACCGGACATGCCTGTAAATGTATAATACATCTCCCCGCCGGTAATGTGGTCGGCTTTGAGGGTGAGCGATGCTCCTAAAAAAATCAGCAACAGAATGTGCTTCATGCAGATGTATTTGCGCCAGGGATACTACGTAAAAACCCTCGTTCTGGTTGCTCTGTCAGCTTATGTTAGGTCAGATGATCTGTTGTAAATGTATGATTCCTTCACGTATGCTGGTAGCACCTATGAAAGAATATTATACATACTTTTTATGTATAATGCAATTCGGGTTGCTTACTAGCAGATAGAGTTGAATTTTTAATATTGTGTAATTGTAAATTTTATGTGTCAGAGCTGAAATTGCTTCAAAGGAAGGATGATCCTGAAGGTTGCGCCTTCTCCATTTTCAGAATGAGCGGTGATACTGCCATGATGGTTCAGTACTATTTTCCTGCAAAGTGCCAATCCTATACCGGTTCCTGCATATTCATGTTTTGTATGCAGGCGTTGAAAGATGGTAAAGATCTGTTCTGCATATTGCTGATCAAACCCGATGCCGTTGTCTTTAAACTCGATCAGGCAGTAGGAGAGGGAGGGATTTAATCCTTCCGGCAATTGAGCATCCATGTCTAACATGGTAACCGTGATATTAATGGCAGGTTCATCTCTTGTATTAAATTTCAGGGCGTTACTGATCAGGTTGCTGAAGAGCTGATTGATCTGTAAAGGATTCGCTTCAATTACCGGGAGTTGTTGTATGTTGATCTTTGCATTCTTTTCGCGGATCAGCAATTCAAAGTCATCCACTACCTGCCAGATAACGGCATGAAGATCTACTCTCGTAAAAGTTTCTTCCGGTGCTATTAAGCGGGAATAATGTAATACATCTTTGATCAGTCTTCTCATGCGGGTAGAGGATGCCGCAATTTTATCCAGGTAACCTTTGGACTTTGAAGAGATAGACCCCAGGCTGCTTTCCAGCATTTCTGTGAAGGTCCTTATTTTCCTCAGTGGTTCCTGGAGATCGTGACTGGTGATATAAGCAAACTGTTCCAGTTCTGAGTTGGAACGTTGCAGGTTGAAGTTGGCGCTTTTGATCTCTGCAGTTCTTTCATGCACGCGTTTTTCCAGTAATTCTTCACTGGCGCGTAAAGCATGTTCCGCTTCTTTCAGTTCTGTAATATCTATCATTACATTCATGGCCCCTGTTACATAACCTTCATGATCATGTAAGGGTTCCGGATAGGCGATCACATGTTTCATTTTTCCATCCGGCTGCTGGATCAGCATTTCCAGGTTGATGTCCCGGTTTTCGCGGAGGGCTTTAGCCATGGGGCCATTTTCATGTGCAATGGGTGTGCCGTCTGTTAAGAACATCTTATACGAGCCGTTCCATTTATCTTTTCCGATCGCTGGTTCCCTGCCCCATAATTCCCTGGCGGCATTATTGTACAGGTTGATGAAACCATTGGCATCTATGGTAAAAACGGCCACAGGGAGGCTTTCTACCAACTGGCGGTAATTTGCTTCCGCTATTTCTATTTTTATGCCTTGTTTTCTTTTTTCTGTGGTTTCATGACAGACCACCAGGATGCCGCCTACTTGTCCTTCTTCATCTTTCACGGGGCTGTAGCTGAAGGTCCAGTACATATCTTCTATGCTGCCATTGCGATAGATGGGCACCAGCAGATCTTCATTCCATGTGGATTCGCCAGCCCATACCTGGTCTATCTGCGGTTTGATGATGTGCCATATTTCCGGCCAGCAGTCTTCTCCTTTTTGTCCTACGGCGGCGGGATGTTTGCCTTCAATTCCTAAACTGGGGCGGTAGGCATCATTGTAGAACTGTATCATATCCGGTCCCCACCATAAGAACATGGGGAAGCGGGAATTCAATACAATGCTCAGTGCGGTACGTAAACTTTGCGGCCATTGATCCGGTGTGCCAATGGAAGTGGAGGCCCAATCGTAGTTACGGATCAATGCACCTAACTCACCACCTCCTTCCATAAACTTGAAAGAAGCGTAAGTTGGAGTTGATGTCATGATCACAATGCTTTAACGGGTAGCAGGAAATAATAAACCATGCAGGAGGCCCACTAATTCTGAGAACTTCTCTGGTTTAGTGATAAAATCATGTGCACCCAATTGTTTGGCTTCTTCAATTGTTTTCATGTCTGAAGCAGTTGAAAAAATAATAACGGGTACATCTTTTGCCTTATGTGCTGCTTTTACTTCCCGAAGGAACTGGATGCCGTTCATTACAGGCATATTAAGATCAAGGAAGATCAGATCCGGTAATGCATCGGAATCATTTAACTGCATAATGCCTTCATAGCCATTGGGTGCAATCGTACAACTGATAGCATTATCTATGAATGCAAGAGCAGAGGTGAAGATCTCCTGATCATCAATATCATCATCTATGAGCAGTATGGTGGGTGTGTTTAACATAACTTCAGGTCTATTCAATCGCTAGGTGAAACTACAATTTTTTGTAGGATAAAATTCAATTTGCGAAACATTACAAAATAAATATATGTCTATCAGGGCTTTTATTGAGGATAACGCATTACTGTTAATTTAAACAAAAAACGGGAGAAATTATAGTTAACGGCTGTTTTCGCCGAATAAAATAATTAATTATTTAGCCGTAAGATTGTAATTAATATTCCTTGTATGAGAAAGTTACTCTTTATGACGCTGGTGGTTATTAGCAGCCAGCACCTGTTTGCACAGAAAAAACCGAACGTTATCATTATTTATGCGGATGACCTGGGGTATGGGGACCTCGGTTGCTATGGCGCTACCAAAGTAAAAACTCCGAATATTGACCGGCTGGCCAAAGAAGGGCTGCGTTTCACTAACGGGCATACTACTTCTGCCACCTGCACGCCTTCCCGGTTTGCTTTGCTCACGGGGAGATATCCCTGGCGGAAAACGGGAACGGGTGTTTTACCGGGCAACGCGATCATGATCATTCCCACGGATAAACCATCCCTGGCCACTGTGATGCAAAAAGGTGGTTACAAAACGGCCCTGGTGGGAAAATGGCACCTGGGCCTGGGAGATGGAAATGACATTGACTGGAACGGGTCTGTGAAACCGGGACCTAATGAAGTGGGATTTGATTATTCCTTTTGTTTTCCTGCCACGGCGGACAGGGTGCCCACTGTTTTTGTAGAAAACCACACAGTGCTGGGGCTGGATAAGAACGATCCTATTGAAGTTAACTATAAAGAAAAAGTAGGAAATGACCCTACCGGCAAAGAGCATCCGGAATTGCTCAAAATGAGATCTTCTGCGGGACATGGACATGACAATACGATCGTCAATGGTATCGGCAGGATCGGTTACATGAAAGGGGGGAATAAAGCCCGCTGGACGGATGAAGAACTGGCGTATACATTTACAGAAAGAGCAGAACAGTTCATTGAGCAAAATCGCCAACAACCTTTCTTCCTTTATTTCGCGCTGAGTGATATTCATGTTCCCCGGATGCCGGGTACTGCTTTCAAAGGTAAAAGCGGCTTAGGTTACAGAGGGGATGCTATCTTACAAATGGATTGGACGGTCGGCCGGATCACGCAGAAGTTGCGGGAGCTGGGGATCGAGAAAAATACGCTGATCATTTTTTCCAGTGATAATGGGCCGGTGCTGGATGATGGTTACGAGGATGAAGCGGTAACATTGCAAAACGGGCATCAGCCTGCTGGTGTTTTGCGGGGAGGGAAATACAGTGCTTTTGAAGGAGGTACGCGTGTGCCGTGGATTGTTTCCTGGCCGGGGACTGTAAAGAGCGGAACTTCTTCTGATGCGTTGATCAGTCAGGTGGACTTATTTGCTTCTTTCTCTCAACTAACCGGGCAGAAATTAGGAGTGGATGATGCCCCGGATAGTTTTAATATGCTGGATGTTTTACTGGGGCGTTCTGCTAAAGGACGATCCTGGCTCGTATTGCAGGGAGGTTCTTTGTCTTTGGTGCAGGGGAATTTTAAATACATTACACCTTCTAAAGGGAAGGCGTTGATGGAGTTGGTGAATATTGAATCTGGTAATGATGAGGCGGCGCAGTTGTATGATCTTTCGAAAGATGTGGGGGAGCGGAATAATATTGCTGCTTTATATCCGGAGAGGGTGAAGGAGATGGCTGCGGAGTTGCAGCGGTTAAAAGTTGCGGAGAGGACGAGGTAGTTTTTTGCTAGGAGTTTGCCGCGCAGCAAAGGGCGGAGTTTTTTTTCTTCTTTAGGGGGAGCTTTTTTTGGAATGAGTGCTTTTTATGGTGAGAGGCTTTTTGGGTAGTACTTTTATGGCGAGAAGATTTTAAGATAAAAAACAGATCATATAACAATAGGTCAGATGGTAACTACCATCTGACCTATTGCATTTAATGACTTAAAATAAAAAACTAATTGGTGTTTACACCTACCTTTTTGCATTAATAAGCGCTGGCAGTATTTAATAACTCCATAGCTGAAGCATCCAGCTTTAAGGAGGCGGCGGCGATGAGATCATTGAACTGGGCCATGTTGCTGGCGCTGGCAATGGGAGCTGTGATGCCGGGTTGGGCCATTACCCATGCAATAGCTACAGTACCGGGTTTGCTGTTGTATTGGGCGGCTACTTCATCTAAGGTGTTCAATATTTTAAAGCCTCGTTCATTGATGTAGCGAGAAACATATTTTGTGCGGCTGCTGCCTTCGAGGTCTTTTTCGGAGCGGTATTTTCCGGTTAGGAAACCGCTGGCCAATGCGAAAAATGGAATTACGCCTATGTTGTGTTCTGTTACAAAAGGGGCATATTGGGTTTCGTACTTTTCCCTTTCCAGGAGGTTGTATTCCGGTTGCAGGGATTGGTATAAAGGGAAACCTTTTTGTTGGCTGATCTGGATGGATTCGGCGAGCCGTTCTACTGTCATGTTGGAAGTGCCGATGGCGCGTACTTTGCCTGAGCGTACTATTTCTGCATAGGCTTCGAGGGTTTCCTCTATGGGTGTTTCCAGATCATCATAGTGCGTCTGGTACAGATCGATATAATCTGTTTGCAGGCGGGTGAGGGAATCTTCTATGGATTGAAGGATATAGGCTTTCTTCAAACCTTTCTTTTCTTCACTGAATTTGCCTCCCACTTTGGTTGCAATCACTACCTTATCGCGCTTGCCGCTTTTCTTCAACCATTTACCGATCACTCTTTCAGAATCTCCCCCGGTATTACCAGGAATCCAGGCCGTGTAATTATCTGATGTGTCGATACCGTTGAAACCAGCATCCGTGAATGCATCGAGTAACTGAAAGGAGGTAGGTTCATCAGCCGTCCATCCAAAAACATTACCGCCAAAAACGAGTGGGGCCAACTGAATATCTGTATTGCCCAATGTTCTCTTTTCCATATCTGTTGATTTAGTTCTACGTAACAAAAGAACAAAATTTATGTTGAACCTTTTGAAAAGGTATTTGTTCTTTGCTATATGAAGCCGCTATTGTTTTTGATCGCCATTGTCTATACGCTGCCTGTGTATGCTCAGCAGGTAGATGAAACCTCGCTTTCCGAATCAGATACCATCACTAACTTTTCCGCCTATAAACGTTCGTTGAGTTTTGCCGGGGTACTGCAAACGCGGTATGTGGCTTCGCTTACGAAAAATGTGGATGTGAACGGAAAAAACTATGATCCTGCTGTTGATAAAGGCACCAACAATTCTTTCCTTGTAAAGCGCGCCCGGATCATGGTAAAGGCGAATATCAATGATCACTTTTCTGCAAATATCCTGGCCAACTTTGCGGACTTTTCCGGTAACCCCGCCAACAAAGTATTGGAGAATGCTTTTATCCGGTATTCGCTGAATAAATATTTCAATGTACAGGCAGGGCAGTTCCGTCCTTTTATGGGTATTGAGGATATTATGCCGGTGGACATTATCCGTACCGTGGATTTCTCCAATCAGTATTATGCTTTCGGGAAAAATGGATGGCAGAGTTTCCAGGTAGGGCTTTCTGTTTTTGGAGATGTCAATGCCTCCGGGAATTTGAGGTATTATGCGGGTGTGTATAATGGCAATAACAGGAATGAGAACACGGACGATGATAATACGAAGAATTTATATGCCCGTGTGGAAGCTTCACCGGTGAATGATCTCACGATAGGTGTAAATGCCGGTAGCGGCAGCCTGGGTAGGAGTGCTGTAGGAAATGCCTATGGTATGGATGCTTCTGCGCGGATCAGTTTGTCACGCAAATGGAAGCTGCTGTTGATGGGGGAATATAAATCGGGTACTAATTTCGTGGCTTATAATAGTGATACGTTAAGTCCTAAGCCGGCTATCAGCCAATTCAGGATGAAGGGTTTTTATTTCTTCCCTACTTTACGGTATGAATATCATCGCCCGCGGGTGAGGGCCATGGAGTTTTCCGCGCGGTATGAATATTTTGATGAGAACGATAATCCCAGGCAGACCATCGTTCCCAACGTTTCCTTTATTTTTGCAGATAATTTCTATGCCGCCCTGCAAATGGGCGTTACCATCGACCTGTTTAAAAAAGATATCCCTCTTACCACTACTTATTCCCGCAACCTGGTATACGTACAATTGCAGATAAGAATTTAACCCGGCCATTTGGAATTGAAAAGGGGAAGGATTATTTTTATCCTGCTCTCTTAACCTCTTTAGTTTTTTCATTTAATACTTTCTATCTATGAAGAGGTTTACCTTCCTTTCCTGCTTTCTGTTGTTATCTGTTACTGTTATAGCACAGGAGCCGAAGTTCCGCGTATTGGGATACCTGCACAGTTATAATAACAACTGGCATACGGATATTGAAATGATCGATCTGGGTAAGATCACAGATCTGAACCTGGCTTTTTTTAACCCGGATGCGGCGGGTAATTTTTCCGTAAGTGAAAATGTACGGAAGGCGATTGATAAAGCGCACAGTCAGCATGTACGTGTATTCTTTTCTATTGGGGGAGGAGGTGCGCCGGCACATATCGGGGAGCTGTTAAAAGATGATAAACGGGCTGTGCTCATCTCAAAACTAACCGCACTGGCAGAAAACTTTAATTTTGACGGGGTGGATGTAGACCTGGAGAATGATCTTATCAATGCGCAATATGCTGTGTTCATCAATGAACTGTCTGCTGCCTTGAAACCAAAGAAAAAGCTGATGACGGCTGCGCTGGCTTCCTGGAATTCCAATAAGATCAATGATGTTACGTTGCAGCAATTCGACTTCATCAATATCATGTCTTACGACAAAACGGGGCCATGGAACCTTTCCCGTCCGGGACCGCATTCTCCTGTTTCCATGGCGATGGCGGACTTTAATTATTATCATACTAAGCGTGGTATTCCTGCGGAGCGTTTGCTGATAGGGCTTCCTTTTTATGGATATGGTTTTGGCGCCAATGCGCCGGAAAGTATACATTACAAAGAGATCATTGCACAATATCCGGGGGCAAAGGATACGGACAGTGTAACCGTGAATGGTGGTGGGAAGATCTATTATAACGGGGTTCAATCCATCCGGGAGAAGGTAATTTTTGCCAGGCAAAATAAGGCGGCGGGGGTGATGATATGGGAATTGAAGCAGGATGCTAAGGGCGCAGATGCTTTGCTGGGAGTGATTCAGACAGCCGGAAAATAAGGAGTGGCATATCATTTGATCGCATAAATGGATAAGGAGGCTCTCACCACGTCAGTCGGGAGCCGGTATTTCTTAATTTCTGCATATGGATCCGGAATTGAATAATGTCCCTTTAGATACCCTGGTAGCCGATACAGAAAACATTCCAACGCAGTTTCTCGAACTATTACCTGTAGGAGTTTGTGTTTGTGATGCCAATGGTAGAGTGAAGAAGTATAACACCCAGGCAACCCGTTTGTGGGGAAAAATACCACAATCTGGGGAACTGTTTTGTGGTGCTTACAGGTATTATTATCCTGACGGTAAACTTTTACCACATGCAGAAACCCCTATGGCAGCGTGTTTGGCAGATGGATTACCCCGCAAGGACTGGGACCTGATCATGGAAAGGCCGGACCAGTCTAAGATCATGGTACGGATCAATATTGCTCCCATTATTGATAATCAAGGACTTATTAAAGGAATCGTTAATTCTTACCAGGAAATTCCCTGGAAGGAAGAGTTGCAGGACTATGTGGAAAATGCGGCCATCGGTTTGCATTGGGTAGATGCCAATGGCATTATTATCTGGGCTAACCAGGCGGAACTGGATATGCTGGGTTATGAAAAGGAAGAATATATCGGCCGTCATATTTCTGAATTCCATGTTCAGGAGGACGCGATCAATGATATACTGGAACGGTTAAACAAGAATGAAACGCTGCAACAATACGAAGCCAGCCTGCGCCATAAGAATGGAGAGGTGAAAACGGTGCATATTCATTCCAATGTTTTCCGGGTAAACGGAGCGTTTAAACATACCCGTTGTTTTACAATAGATATTACAGATCGCACGAGATTGGTGAAGACCATAGAAAGGCAGGAATTAGAATACCGTTTATTAATTCAGGACCTGCCGATAGCTATCTATACTACAGATGCAGAAGGCAGGATCATGTTGTTCAATAAAGCAGCAGCAGAACTCTGGGGGCGGAAACCGGAAATAGGAAAAGACCTTTGGTGCGGTTCCTGGAAGATCTATAATTTAGATGGAACTGAAATGGCACTGGAGGATTGCCCTATGGCTATTACCTTAAAAGAAGGGCGTCCCGTATCCGGTGTGGAAATCATTGTTGTGCGTCATGATGGAACCACGCGGCATGTAAAACCTCATCCCCGTCCTTTATTTAATGAGGAGGGAGAACTGAAGGGGGCTATTAATATGCTGGCGGACATTACTGAAATGAAACAAGCAGAGGAAGCCCTGCGGGAAAGTGAACAAAATTACCGTGCTGTGGCAGAGGCCCTGGAAGAAAGATCAAAAGAAAGGACCATTGATCTGCGCAGGAGTGAAGAGCGGTATCATAGAATGATCGAAGAAGTGGAGGATTATGCCATCCTGCTAATGGATAAATCAGGGATCATTCAGAACTGGAACAAGGGAGCGGAAAAAATAAAAGGATATAAAGATTACGAAATAATTGGTAAGAGTTTCGAGTTGTTCTATCTGCCGGAAGACCGGGAGAATGGGCTGCCGAAAAAGTTGATCAATGAAGCATCCAGAACAGGGAAGGCCTTACAGGAAGGCTGGCGGGTAAGAAAGGATGGTACCCGTTTTTGGGGAAGTATTGTGATCACTGCCCTGCATGATGGGGATGATCATGTGATCGGTTTCTCCAAAGTAACACGTGACCTCACTGATAAGAAAAAGGCAGAGGACAAGATCAATCAGTATGCAAGAGAACTCGAATTCCAGAACAAGGAGCTCGAACAGTTTGCTTATGTGGCTGCGCATGATATGAAAGAGCCTTTGCGGAAGATCCAGTTCTATAGTGACTATATTGCTGAAAACGCCGGACCTCAGTTACCGGGAAAAGTCAGAGATTACCTGGGAAGGTCTATCCAGGCGGCCTCCCGTATGAAGCATCTGATAGAAGATCTGCTCACTTATTCAAAAGCATCTTCTTTTGCTCAAAACCTGGAAGCAGTGGACCTGAATAATACAGCGAAGGAAGCTATTGCTGTCAACAGTGAATCTATAGAAAATTATGGTGCTGTTGTAGAGGTAGATATGTTACCTGTTGTGCAGGGGATACCTTTTCAGTTGAGCCAGTTGTTTGATAACCTCATTAATAATTCACTAAAGTACCGCCATCCTGATCGTACTCCGCATATTAAAATTTCTGTAGAGAAAGTAGAGGGAAGTGCGCTTCCGGCAAAAGAAAGCCTAAAGCACAGCAGCTTTTACAAAC
Organism: Chitinophaga sp. SYP-B3965; assembly: GCF_009647655.1. Classification (GTDB taxonomy): domain Bacteria; phylum Bacteroidota; class Bacteroidia; order Chitinophagales; family Chitinophagaceae; genus Chitinophaga. Next base: position 365,693 of record NZ_WJFD01000004.1, read on the forward strand.
TTTCTTTCAGGGATAACGGGATCGGTTTTGATCCCTCTTATACAGATAAGATATTTGATCTTTTTCAACGGCTGCACGCACAGTCTGATTACATGGGCTCGGGTGTTGGGTTGGCTATCTGCAAAAAGATCATTCAGAATCATCAGGGTTTTATCCAGGCCAGTGGCCATCTTAATGAAGGGGCTGTGTTTGATGTGTATATTCCCTGTAAATAATAAAAAAAGGGCTGTCTTCAATTTGAGACAGCCCTTTTTTTTACTTAGCTTTTATGATCAATACGGCTGGTACCGGTCTTGGACCTCCTTTATCAGAAGGTGTGATGGTAGGTTGATTTCCTGCCATCAAAGTAGTGGAACCTCCGCCATCCAGGTTCAGCGCTTCCACACAACCCAATGCTCTCATAATGCGGGAGAGTTGTAATAAGGTAGCGCCTTCTGCTACTCCGGCATGACGACCTTCTACGGCTAAAATGATCACCCTGTTATCTGCAGTATAACCAATAGCAGTACGTGGATGTTTATCCAGTTCCTGCCAGGCGAAACGATTTTCCTGCACACTGCTTACGTAAGGCAATAATACAGGGGCGCCACCTGATGCTTCAACAGCTTTCCAGGGTTTGCCGGTTTTTGTACCCGGTTTGGCCCATATGCCGTTGATCGGTGAATTGGGCACATCATAAGCATATGCTTCCTTGTTTTTGCCGGCAGGATATACCCATGCGATATCCGGTTTACCGTCTGGCATAATACCAAACACACCTTGCGTAGGATAGATCACCTGCTTCTGACCATCGAATGTTTTGATGGTGTCTGTCATTTTATTGTTGGCGATTGTTTTTCCTTTGCTTACGACCATGTTCAGGGAACTGTTATCGGCAAAAGAAAAGAAGGTGGTATTTACCACGGCGTATACTTTACCGCTTTCCATTTTTGCATAAGTTTCCGGCGGATAACGTTTACCGTTGCCGGTACGTGCTTCGATGGAAATAGACTTATCTGAAGTGGATGCTTCTAAATAGAAAGCACGGAAAGGAAGGCCGTCCAGACTATCTGTTGTTTCGTACACCCTGATGGATGTAGGAAGACTATCATTGTGTTTTTGAGAAAGATGCCAGTGCAGTTTTTGCGCCTGGGAGGTGCCGGCGATACCACAAAACAACATCAGGGCCAGGGTACGTTTACTAAAAGTGATCATATATTTCTATTTTGTCCATTTTGGATTTTGTTCCAACTTAGGATTTAAAAGCATTTCGTTTATCGGTAATGGGAACAGGTAATCTCTTCCTTCATCGAACTTCTTCGTTTCATTCGGGTGTACGATCAGGTTTCCTTTTGTTCCTTCCGTTAATTTAAAGTTTGGCTTCAGTATTACGTACTCTACATTTGGTAACTGCGGAGTTGGCATATCTTCAAAAATACCAAAATCGTTTGTTCCATCTCCATTAAAATCATAATAACCCAGTGTGGGGAAATACATGCCCCTGAAAACTTTTATCAGTGCAGATCCCTCCTGCCAGCGGAGAAGATCGTTCCTGCGGAATCCTTCCATGGCGAGTTCTACTCTTCTTTCGCGGCGAACTTCCAGGATCAGGGGATCCGTTGTTTGGGTGTATTGTGCCAGTAAGATGGGATCTGCCTGCAAACCATTTAACTGGAAAAGCGGGAGGCCTGCTCTTTTGCGGATGGGGTCCAATGCTAATGTAACATCCGCCTGATCCAGCTTTCCATTTTCAGCACGCGCCTCTGCATAGTTGAGCATTACTTCGGCCAATCTGAAAATGATAATATCATTGGTGTTACTTTGATAACCATCCTGATCTGTGCCCATTACCCATTTTATACACTGGTAACCGGTTGGTGCATTATCAAAATCAGGCAGGAGTGTAGCGCCACCACTTTTCCGGATGTAACCGGGTGTGCGGATGGTTTGAGCTAAACGTGGGTCCCTGTTCTTTACTTCTGCTGTGAAAGGCATGGTGTTGTAACCTGGTACAGATGAGAAGGGCTTGCCATCAGCTGTAAGATAAGAGTCTATCATATCTTTTGTAAGACCGGGTGCACCTAAAGTAGCGGAAGTAAATACACCGTTTGCGGTATGCGTCAGTGCCAGTGTTTTATCATATACTTTGGAAAGGATCACTTCTGAAGGATTCGCGGCTTCCTGTGTGAAGAGGTTGCCGTAATCTGATCCCGGATTGTTGGTGGAATAGAGGATATATCCACCTTCCTTAATTAGTCTGAAGGCAGTCGCTGCAGCAGTGTCTAATAAAGCGGAAGCAGAAGACCCTAAGCCAAGTGAGGTATGGTATTTACGGTAAGTACCTTCATATAAACAAACCCTGCTTTTAAGTGCCAGTGCTGCCCAACGTGTAATGCGACTCACGTTTTTTGTAGGATATACGTGCTGTACTGCAAAGTTCAGATCTGCAATGATGGAATCTACTACCAATACTCTTGGATCACGGGCTTTGTAAAGTTCCGGACTACCGGCATTCAGGGAAGTTGAATACCAGGGTACATCACCAAAGCGCATTAATTTATTAAAATAGAATACAGCTCTGAAGAAACGGCCGATACCTGCGTAGTGTGCTTTTACAGAATCAGAGATCTGTGCGCGGTTGTAGTTTTCCAGGAAGAAGTTAATGTTCCGTAGCTCCGTCCAGGTCCAGCCGGCGGCGGAAGCATCATTTTGCACGATCGTTCTTCCGGCCATCAGGTCACTGATGGTTTGAGGATCTACGTTATCGCTTTGTGTATCGTCTGTATAGATGCCGGTGTTAGGGAGCATGGTGTAAAAACCATTGCTGTATATTTCAAGGTCCTGTTGTGTTTTGAAATACTGGTTCGGACTTACTTCAGAGATCGGGGAGCGATCCAGGAAGTCTTTGCTGCATCCCGTTATGATAACGGCAGCCAATGCGAACGCTGAAAGTAAATATCTTTTAAACATATAAGAGGATTTGACGCATTAAAAATTGATATCAATACCAAAGGTGTAGGTGCGGTTGAAAGGAGATACAAAACCAGTTCCGCTGTTTGTACTGCTGTCAGGATCACTTCCTGTACCTTCCGGATCGAATACCTTATGCATTTTTGTCCATTCAAAAAGGTTCTGACCGCTGAAGAACAATCTCGCTGTATTCATGCCGATGTGTTTTGTCCATTTACCGGGAATGGTGTATCCCAGTGCCAGGTTCTTCAGGCGGGTGTAAGCAGCATTTTGTAAGTAACGGGTTTGTGTCTGGTAAAGAGAACGTCCGCTGGATAAAGCCTGGTAAGCACGCAGCCTTGGGAAATAAGCATTCGTGTTTTCAGGTGTCCAGTAATTACCTGGCAGGTGATCATACATGGGCTGGTAATAAGCCTGGTAAGGTCCCCAGAATACGATGGCGGTTGAGCCTGGCCAGATATCTCTTTTGCCGATACCCTGGAAAAATACAGTAAGATCGATACCATTCCATGCGAAGTTGAAATTGGCGCCATAAGCATAACGCGGCGTAGAGTTGCCGATGATGTAACGATCTCCGGGGTTATCTACAGAACTACCGCCGGGGTTGATCTCATTATTGCCATCCCTGTCCCAGAACTTTACGTCACCTGCAAGCGGATGACCATCCAGTGCATACTCTATGCTGGATACTTTACGCTGGTCTGCATGTTTCAGGTATTCATCATCTGTGAGGAAGAAACCGTCTGTGCGGTATCCCCAAATTTCTCCCAATGTCTGGCCTACATAAAAGTCATTCAATAATTTTCCGGGGTTATCAAATCTGGTGATGTGTGATGTATTGTCAGATAATACAACGTTCACTGCATAGGTGAAGGGTTTGCCGGCTACCTGGAATTTATCCTTCCAGCCTAAAGAAAACTCCCATCCTTTTGTAGAGAGGTCTGCTGCATTTTCATTTGGTTCGCTTGCTCCTAATACGGCAGGTAATGTTTTACCTTTTGTGAGCATATTGGTGGTTCTGCGGTCGTACCAGTCAAAGCCCATATTCAGTCTGCCAGCCAGTGCACTTACGTCAATACCGATATCAAAGGTGGAAGCCTTTTCCCAGGTGAGGGCAAATGGCACAAGACCGGGAGCTCCTGTACGTAATTGGTAAGCGCCGTCCAGGATCACGTTGCCGGTGCTCACACTCATCGTTGGGAGATAAGGATATGCGCCGCTGGTGATTTGATTTCCCAGTGAACCATAGGATGCTCTTAATTTCAGGCTGCTGATGATCTTAGGTGATACGGTGAAAAAGTTCTCGTTAGAAATAACCCAGCCTGCGGATACAGAAGGGAAAAATCCAAAACGGCTGGTATCCGGATAACGGGAAGTTCCATCATAACGGCCATTGAATTCCAGCAGGTATTTTCCCCTGTAATCATAATTCAGGCGGTAGAAATAACCACGGGTGGCTACTTCGTTCTTCCTGTCTCCCAGTGAAGGTGTTCCTGTTGTGAGGTTCAGAGAGCCTTGTCCCGGCTGGATGTTATTATCCCTGCGGGCGAACATGTAATTGTACTTATTTATTTCCTGGTTAAAACCTACGAGCGCTTTGAAATTATGTCCGCCAAAACTACGGGCATAATCTGCATACAGGTTCAATGTTTGATTCATTGTTTCTGTATTCGATTCCTGGTAATAGTCCGGGGCAGCGTTTGCTACCATTACATTTGGCCTGGTTTCGTAATAGGTTTTCAGGTTTTGGGTTTGTACGTTACGGGGGGTTACAAGGATGGTATAGTCTGCATTTACATGTAATGAATTATTCAGGAAGTTGGTCTTCAGTGCAAACGTGTTTTTAAACTGACGGTCTCTGTTGTAAGTACGTCCGCCCTGTTCCAGTTGTCCGAATACTTTGGACCCTGCGGAGGTATAATTTCCGTTAGGCGTTTTGATAGCTTCGTATGGATTGGCATTGAGTGCGAGGAAACGCCAGATATTATAAGTACCGTCTACGAATTTGTTGGGGGTATCATAATCTCCCTGCAAAAATTCCGTGTTGTTGGAAAGCTGCAACCATGGCGTGAGTTCCTGATCTAATTTCAAACGGAAAGAATAACGTTTGTAATCATCTGTGGCTACTTTAAAAGCACCTTTCTGATTCAGGTAGCCGATGGAAACAAAGTAACCTGATTTCTCCGTTCCGCCGGATGCGCTCAGGTAATGTTTATCGAAAAGCTGTTGATCATTATAGAATGCGTCGTACCAGTCCGTGTTTGCCCCTTTGATATAGTTACCGGAAGCATTAACGCCCAGTTCAGGAAGGGAGGGATCATCTTTTCTTTTTTGCAGGTAATCAATAATGGTGAGAAGGCCGGCCTGGTCTGCGCCATTCCATCCTTTGGCAGATGCATTCTGCAGTTTGGTGGCTTCGAGGGCATCTGTCATTACATGGGGGAGACGGGTAGGAGTGCTCCATCCAATGTTATCACTGTAGCGGATGCGTAATTTTCCGTTTTTACCGCTGCGGGTTGTTACGAGTACAACACCAAATGCGGCACGTGCTCCATAGATAGCAGCGGAGGCAGCATCTTTAAGAACAGTAACAGATGCCACATCTTCCGGGTTAATTAAATTGATATCACCGGGTGTACCATCTATCAGGATCAATGGTCCTCCTCCGTTGATAGAAGTATATCCACGTACATTGATATCTGCACCACGGCCAGGCTGGCCATCACTGAATGTAATGTTCAGGTTGGGGATAGTTCCCTGAAGACCCTGGGCCACATTGGTAAGGGGACGGTTTTCAAAAACCTCTGATCCTACCTGTGAGATAGCTCCCGTGATAGCTCCTTTCTTTTGTGTGCCGTAACCTACCACCACCACTTGCGAAAGGGAATCTGCGCTGGCTTCCAGTTTGGCCAGCAGGCTGAGTGTTTCGTTGGCTTTGATGGTGTTATTGTCCAGTTGTAATTTGCTGTATCCGATGTAGGAAAACGTAAAGCGGTATTTGGTACCTGATGGTAACTGGAAGAAACGGAATGTGCCTTTTTCATCCGTCATCTGCTGGTATTTTTTACCGGTTTCCAGGTTCAGTGCCTGAACGGATACACCGATCAGTGTTTCGCCCTGGCGGTTCTGCACGATACCCGTAACGGCTGGTTTTTCCTGTGCCAGCAATATGCCCGGAGTGAATAGCAAAAGAAAGATGCTCCATAAGCGCCATCTTGTTTTGTTGTTTTTAGACATGTTCATGTTGGTATGTTTAGATAATAAAAGTCCACGCCGGTAATGCTACCGACCTTCCTTTTGTTTTTGGTTTACGCTTTATTTTTTAATTGGAAAGATGATATCCTTCCTGGTCATTCCCCTTCAGGTTGAGATCATTCAATGTTGCTATGGTTTGCAGTATGGTTATAAGCTTGTCCGTTTTATCAAATTCTGCTGTCAGGTAAATATTTGCAATGCTTTTATTATCTGCTGTGATAGGCACTTTATACCAGGCAGACAGGAGAGCCAATGCTTTTTGCAATGGGGCTCTTTTGTATTTGAAGTCTGTTCCTTCATCCAGCGCATAGGTTTCAACAACCGGTTTGGTGGTTTCTTTCTTTAAAACTTTAAATGATTTATTGTAAGTAAGTTCTTCACCGGGTTGGAGATAAACGATTTCGTTGTTATCATTCATTTTATGAATGCTCACCTTTCCTTCAAACAACCGCACATGTAAATGCTGTTTAATTGTTTGTACAGAGAATGAGGTGCCTATTGCTGTGGTCACAATTTCGCGGGAGATCACAGAGAATGGGCGGTTGCTGTCTTTAGCTACCCAGAAGCGGGCATCTCCTGTAAGCCATATAGTACGGACACTGAATTTATTTCCGTATCGCAGGATGGCGTGTGGTTGCAGTGTTACCTTTGATCCGTCTTCGAGGATACGTGTTTCCGGGGTGGTGTTTTTGTTTTCCCAGATGATGTATTCAGGTGCTGCTGTTGCTATTGCCTGTGTTGGTTTTGTTTTTTCAGCGGGTTGGATGAGTAATACGGCAAGCAAAATGCTGGCCGCTGCAGCTGTAGCGGTTAGGATACGTATAACGGTGATCTTCCTCCTGCGGATACGTTGCTGAACAGCAGCGAGTGTTTTCCGTACATCCTGTTGGCTACGCAAAGGATATTGCTCAAACTTTTCCCAGCTGGTTTCGTCCATATACGCTTCCAGTTCTTCCGGAAACTCGTTAAAGTATTGCAGTACGAGCAACTCTTCTTCCTTTGTACAGGTACCTGACAAATAACGTTCGTATATAACCTGGGATAATTTTGACATCGTATAGACTACGGATGTGAGGGGGGCAACTACGTAGTGGTAACAATTCGTTAATACAGGATGGAGAGCATGGCTTTGCGAAGTTGCTGTAATGCTTTGTGGATGTGTGTTTCCACGGTTCTTGGGGAGATAGACAATAACCCGGCTATCTCTTTATGAGAGAGGCCGTTCACTTTATTCAGCAAAAAAACCTTTTTACGGACAGGGGGCATGCGGGATATTTCCTTTTGCAGCTGCAGCTTGTAGTCTATATTGGATTCCTGCAATAGCTGCTGCAGTTGAATTATTTCCTGTTCATAAGCATCGGTCAGGCGTTTCCTGGATTTCCGCTCCCTGATCTGGTCTATCATGCAGGTGCGTGCAATACGGAAGATCTGGGCAGACAGTTCCAGGTCTTCATTCAGGCCGGTCCTGTAGTCCCATAATTTAATAAATGTGTTTTGCACTAATTCCTCGCTGAGCATGTTAGAACGCGTGTGTTTGAGGAAATAGCCATATAACTTATCCTGATAAGCATGGAATACCTGCTCAAAAACAGGCTCACTTCCTTGTCTCAGTGCAGCAATTTCAATCATTGGAATCAGGTTGTGATACAACAAAGATTGGGAATCATATGAGATTCCGATGTTAAAAAATCATTATGGGGTCTCTGTTCTTTTTTATATTTTAAGGGTATGCAAAGATTTTTATTTTTATTGATATGTTTTCCTGTTTTGGCTTTTTCGCAGGAGCGGAAAGTGGATCACAAGCTGGAAAAGGCTTTAGGGGAGTTGGTGAAGGGGTTTAATGGTACGGCCGGTGTTTACGTGCTTAACCTCAAAACGGGTAAATATGCTTCCCTGAACGGGGACACCATTTTTCCTACAGCCAGTATTGTAAAAGTACCGCTGCTGGTGGGCCTGTTTTCTAAAATAGAAAAAGGTGAATTGAGTTTTCATCAACCTATGATGTACCGGGATTCTATTAAATACGGGGGCTCGGGGCTGATGCAGTTCTTTAAAGACAGTTCTGCCACAGAGGTAAGTGTGCTGGCAGCTTTAATGATGGCTTACAGTGATAATACCACATCACTCTGGAACCAGCAACTGGCGGGAGGGGGAGAGCAGGTGAATATATTAATGGAGCAATATGGTTTGAAAGATACGCGTGTGAATTCCCGTACTCCGGGACGTGAAGAGATACGTAAGATCTATGGCTGGGGGCAAACTACGCCGAGGGAGATGTCTTTTTTACTGGCTAAGATACATCGGGGGGAAGTGATCAGTAAGTCTGCCAGCGAAAGGATGTACCGGTTGATGACGAAAGGGTATTATGATGAACAGGCGCTGGCGGAGATACCTCCTTATATACAGGCGGCTGCGAAAAGTGGTTCTGTGAATGAATCCCGTTCTGAAGTGGTATTAGTGAATGCGCCGCATGGGGATTATGTGTTCTATGTGGGAACGAAAAATATTAAAGATCAACGTTGGGAGGCGGATAATGAAGCGGTGGTGATGATCCGTAAGATATCTGCTTATCTGTGGAATTATTTTGAGCCGAAGAGTGGCTGGAAACCAGCCTGGGATGTGTTGAAGAAGTGATGTTCAATCGTGATGTTTCTGAAATTTAGATGCATGGGTTTTACGCCATGCATCTAAAACAATCTTTATAGTTTTATCACTTGGGTAGCCCCTTCTTTTATTGTGTATTTCTTTCCTTTTACAGTGATCAACAGTTTGCCTGTTGAAGCTCTCGCTACTTCTACATCAAACGTATTCCCGAAAGCATTGATCTTGCGAAGTGCCATATTGTTCCAGTCTTTAGGTAAACGTGGCGTGCAATCAAATGTATTAAATCCGGTGGGGCGGATACCGAATAAACCTTCAATATAGATCCGGCAATACAATCCGCTTTCTGCTGACAGATGACGCTGACCACCTTCAGGATATGCTTCTACCGGATATGGAACATGTTCTCCCAATAAGCGGCGGCGGGAATAATAACGGATAAAGTCCATGGCTTTTGCTGTTTCGCCGGCTTGCAGTACACCGCGTAAGGCATAGAGTGTAGACCTGTCCCAGAAAGTTCCTTTTCCTGATTCGGTAGCTAATCCGTCTGCTGTCCATAATTTGGGAGAGAAGAGGGCATTGATAGTGCCTTCCTTTCTGTCCATAATACCCACTGTTAAGGGCAGGCAGATCCATGCTCTCAATACATTGAGATCTTCATGATAGCGGTAGGTGGCAAAACCATCGATGGTGGCGCCGAAGTATTTTTCTATGTTTCCACGCAGGGTGGCAGCTTGTTTTACATAAGCATCTGTGGGTTTTCCTAACAGGCGGCCCAGCATGGCAGCAGAACGTAATGCATCGTAGTATAAGGTGTTGGTGGAAAGATTGGCTTTGCCGGCAGAGAAACGATTTTCCAGTTCATCACTATCTGAATGCACTACACCCTGGTCATTGATCTTTCTGCGGCTGTATTCAAGACACCATTCTATCAGAGGCCATAATACTTTTGCGGAATCTATATTCCCAAAGGTCATCGCATAACGGGAAGCGCCATAGGCAATCATAGCCTGGTCGCCACGATCTTTTGCGCCTTTCCAGTTGGCATCTCCTTCTGCTACAATAGAACTGGGGATGGGTTTGTAATCAGGATTCATGTAAGCAGCAAAATGACGGTAGGCATTCATGGCAGAGAGATTACCTCTTTCATCTCCGAGGAATGCAAAGAAAGGATTGATGTATTCTGCCTGATCGTTTGCCCAGATAGCGGCGTAATAAGCTAATCCACCAGGGCCATGCATGTAACCACCTTTGGTTTTGAAGATACTTTCCGTAGCCCTTAGTTTGGCGAAAGCGAAAGCGGTGTTCAATATTTTGTCCGGGGTTTCCAGTTGTAGTTTGTCATCGAGGGAGGCTACACGTTGGGCGCGGGCTGTTTCTTCTGCCTGCGGGTTTATGGCAGTGAGGGATTGTGATGCATTCGAGGCCAGGTAAAATACACTGAAGCTGGCTGACTGGCCAGGGTCCACGGTTTGCGTGCCGTCATTCACAGAACCCATGATCACGCTATGCTGCTGGCCTTTGCTTTTCTTCGCATCCGTTCTCACTTCTTTTTTTAAGTACTCCATGTAAATTGTCATCGGTTCATTTGTGATGTTTTTGATCACGAATGTTTCCAGCACCAGAGGTTTGTCTACCGATGGAAATAAAGTACGTTCTATATTTACCAGCGCAGGTGTACCCGCTTGTGCGCTGACTTTCATAATACCTTTATGGGAAAAGCTTTTTATATTATAGGAAAGTTCTCCCGCGCGGCCGGGGCCATTTTTGATCAGTTCCAGGTTGATCAGGCGGTTGTTCACGTATAACCTGGGGAGGTCTTTATCTGAAAAGGAATAACTGATGTGAGAACGGGTGGCATCTGGTAATAAGCGGAAGGTAGGGAACACCACGGTGCGGTAAATGTCTGATCTGCCGATGCTGTCTAAACCGTAACGTACCCACAGGGATACTTTTTCACCACTCATCTCAATATGATCTGTATGTGGAAGGTGGTCTTTTACTTCCCAGCGGATACTTCCATCTTCCTGGATAGCCCATCTGTCCTGTTGGGAAGGTAATACGACCTGTGCACCGGCAAGGAGGCCGTTACATAATGCAATAAATAAAAGGATTGGCTTTGCAGACAGCAATTTCATGCGGTGTAATTTTAAAAATCAATGAATAGCTGCTGACGTGGAGATTATGATAGCGGGCAAGATAGTAGAAAATTGCAGAATTTCTGAGGGAATTGGAATATATTTATTACGCATACATTTAACCTAACACAAATGGCCTCCATCATCAAAGCAACGACGGACAACCTCGCGTTAATAGCTGACATCGGGAAAAGAACGTTTATGGAATCTCATGGGCATAGTGCTCCGCCGGAGGATATCGCGCGGTATGTAAATGAGAAGTTCAGTGAGGAAGTTCTAAAAGCGGAACTCAGTAATGCGCATAATATTTTCCATCTCCTTTATCATGATCAGCGGCCTGCGGGTTATTCAAAGATCATCCTCAATTCCCCACATCCTGATATCACACTGAAAAATGTTACGAAGCTGGAACGCTTGTACCTGCTGAAAGATTTTTACAACCTGAAGTTAGGACATGAACTATACCAGTTCAATGTTGAACTCTCGCGGAAGAATAACCAGGCGGGCATATGGTTATATGTATGGAAGGAAAACCACCGGGCGGTTGATTTCTATATGCGGGCGGGTTTTGAACCGATCGGGAGCTTTGATTTTCAGATCTCGGCTACGCATTCCAACCCTAATCACCATATGTTCCTGCGGTATTAGAAGCAGCAAATCTTGAGCCTATGTCGAGCCTATGTCAAGGATAGTAATGCCTTGTACTTCAGTGCGTTAGGAAAATGTCGTTTTTTTACTATACAGGGGATCTTCGGGAGGCCATATTTGTACTATGAAAAATATCCTTTTACTGACGGCAATGGTTTTGCTATTTGCATGTCACACTAACCAGCCGAAGATATTAGCTGATGAAATAACAGCTACTGCAAAAGCCAACACACCTGGTTTTATTCCCACATCGAAAGATGGTTATTGGATGAGTGCCAAAATAGATGGCAAAGATTGGACCGCTTCTGCTATGATGCCGGTGGATAAAAGTGATTCCCGGAGGATACATGGAGAGCATAACGGAGAAACGATCAGTTTCTCTATTTGGATGCGTGGGCTGGAGCCGGGGAAACATTTTTCTTTTTCAGAAGATAAAGCGGCGGATCTTTTTACGAATGATGATATAGGAATGTGGGGAGGACGAAACGGTGAAATTGTGATCACTAAAATTGATGATAAGGGGGTGGAAGGGACTTTTTCTTTTACCGCCAGCAGTAGCAGAAGTGAAAAGACGGTAGCTGTGACGGAAGGGCGTTTCAGGGTTCCTTTAACGGCGACACCTTAGATAATACTATTCCTGCTTAACCATAGAGGGCTGCTCTTTTTAGGGCAGCCTTTTTTTGTTTTTAGTAACTAATTTTTAACAAGGTTAAGGCAGAATATTTTTTTCATTTACAGCCAGTTTGTAAGCATTGTTTTTTTAACCCATAATTAGTGTTAATGATTAAAGTAGATTTTACAGACACCTATAAATTTATAAAGGTTAATAAGGAGATGGGATTTATGACATTTATTTCACCGTTAAAAAATGGCCAGGAAATTTTGTTGAAAGTTAATTTTTCTCCTTTGGATGATCCCATGCTGCCAGATGTTTATAATCTTTCCTTCGGACCATTAAATGATGACAGGAGGATTGACGATACTTGAAAATTGAATCACGTTAATATCAATAAAGTGTTTTCAACTATCTTATTGTTTTGTCTAATCTTTCTTAGGAGGAACCCTGCTGTTGCTATTGGTATTGATGGTTCTAATGAAGCAAGAGCTTATTTCTATCATAGAATGTTTCTGACTAACAAAGAATATTTAGAAGGATTCTTTAATAGCATTGGTGTGGACTGGTATGTAAGGTTGCTTAGAAATAACACTTTTGAACGAGGCGAAGATGGAGAGGCTTTTTGTAAGCCAAGGTTGGAAGATTTTGATTACTATCGAAACACGAATGATTTATATGGGTATTATATGTTTGAACTACTAGCATAGTAAATTGTAATAATTTGCATTAAAATTTCTTAAATTTATATTATGGATGAAGTTATACAACGTAAAATAGATGAGATCCTGGAGATGGCTGATGCCGCCGAGCCATCTGATGAGAAACATGTTGTAACTCCCCGCACGAGGGAGAACGATAGCCTTTTAAAAGTAATCCGGAATGAAAAAATGGCTAAGGAGTTTTTAGAGGACATGAAGATTGCTTTTGAAAGAGCCCGTCGTCGAAAAGGATTATAGCATTTCTCACCTATGATTCGCCTTCACATTATCCGCAGCCAACTCCACCGTTTGTAAAATCCTTTGCTGCCTCGTTTCAGGCCTTTTTGCTTTAGAGATCCATTCCAGGATCACACGTTTGGAAGAAGGAGCAAATGCTTCAAAGTGTTTCAAAGCTTTTTTGTTTTTAGTAAATAACTTTTGCAGATCGTCCGGGACGATGTTGTTTTGGGCGGCGGCTAAATTATCCCAAGTGCCGATTTCTTTGGCAAGATCGATCATGGCCTGGCCGGCTGGTCTCATTAATCCCTGTTCTGTCATCCGGGCAACCCGTTCACGGTTTGTTTTGCTCCAATTGCTTTTGGGCTTGCGGGGGGTGAAGCTTAAATAGAAACTCTCCTCATCTCTTTTCATCGCTTTGCTATCTATCCAGCCATAACAAAGGGAATGCTCTATGGATTCTGCATAATGCACGCTGGGTGTTTTACTTTTCTGGTGGTAGATGATCAGCCATACCGCTTTTTCGGTGGTGCCGTTTTTCTCCAGCCAGTTACGCCAGTCTTTGACTGTTTTTGCGTGGAATGCTTTTATACCGTTTTTCGTTTCCATATTTTCTTTATTAAAAGCCGGCCATTTCAGGCCGGCTTAATTTATACTTATGCTTTTTTCAGAGAACCGAGTACTTCCAGGTAATGAGGATTGTACATGATACCGAGGATGTTTCCAAAAGGATCAAGTACAGAAGCTGTTACAAATCCTCCACCGCGGGGAGTGATAGGTTCGTATTCTTTTGCTCCGATGGCCAGGATCCTTTCCAGGGCTTCCTCCAGATTATCTACATGCCAGTAGATGATCTCACCGCCCGGAGTAGTTGCGGAACCTTCTTTTTGGTAAGCGGCGTCTATCAGGCCGAGTTCATGCTGGTAGTCTCCGATGCGGAACTCTGCATAACCGGTTTTATTGAAATAAGGAGGAGTTCCTAATAATTCAGTGTACCATTTAACTGCTGCTGCGTGATCGGCTGCGAAATAATTAACTGTTGCAAATCCGCGTAATGGGTGATTGTTTGCCATGATATTCGTTTTTCTTAAGGTTATTATTTATTGTTTGTTTGATGAATCAAAGATAGAAGTGGGCTGTGACAGCCCTGTGTCAAGGGTCTAAAACAATCTGCAAAAAAAAGGCCGAAGTGGCTGCCAGCCTGGGAATTGTTTTTGGTTAACGGCTGTAGGAAAGGGGTTCACATCCTCTAACCCCCTGATTCCAATTATTTTTCACATCTTTACGGGGATAAATCAGCCAAAAAATTTGCCAGCAGTCCAGCTATACAACGAGAATGAACTTCTTTCACGCATCGCAGAAGGTGACCGGAATGCTTTTAAGCAACTTTACGACTTTTACTGGGAGGACATCTATTATATAGCCCTCAGTTTCCTGAAATCTCCGGAATGGTCCCAGGATATGATCCAGGAGATCTTTATTAAGATCTGGCAAAAGCGGGCCTCCCTTCCTGCTATCGAACAATTCAGATCCTACTTATTTATAATAGCCCGCAATGAACTGATCAGCGCCCTCCGGCAAAAAATGAGAACAGACGGGCAAAAGGACCAATATGAGCAACAGCTGCCGGATCAGTTCCTGGCGCCGGACCAGTCTTTTGCAGTCAGAGAACTGGAAATGCAGATCGGGCAAGCGGTTCAACAATTGCCGGAACAACAGCGGCGTATTTTCCTCATGACGAGGAATGATGGACTCAGTCATGATGAAATAGCCGAACAACTTGGGCTGGCGCGAAAAACAGTGGCCAACAACATCACCAAAGCCCTCAACCACATCCGCGATTATCTTCTTCAACATGGTAACGACATGATTACCATTGCTTTGTATGTTTTTATACTCATCGGCAAAAAAAAGTAGTGTTTTTAGCGGGACATTGATTTTCTGCCAGCGTCTTTATTATGTTACCATTAAATTATCTGTGGCTTGACAAGTAATCAACAAGAGAGATTTTATGCATTGCTGGAGCAATACCTTGCTGATACCATCAGGAAGGAGGATCTGGCTGAATTAGAGGCCATCATGGAAGATCCTGCTGCTGAAGTATGGTTGCAGGGTTTTATTGACGACCGGATGGCTGATCGCAGTTACGTGCAGCAGCAGGACCTGCTATTAGCCTTTAAGGAAAAGGGCTACCAGTCTCTGATGCAGCGGATGGACGAAGAAGAAAAACCAGTAGTGGTACGGAGACTCTGGAAATGGGGGTGGGCAGCAGCAATTGTATTCCTGCTGGGCGCTTCCTTTTATTTCTGGTCTGAGAATAAGCCGCAGTCTACTGTAGCATCCAAAGAAAATAAAATAGAACCGGGGAAAAAGGGCGCCATCTTAACATTGGCCAATGGGGAAGAAGTGGTGCTGGATACTTTGGGCAATGGATTGATCACTACCCAGAACGGCGCGAAAGTATTATTGCAGAATGGGCAGCTGGCTTATGATCCTACCGGAAACGGCAATATGGAAATAGTTTATAATACGATAAAAACCCCCAACGGCAGAGAGTTCCAGGTAAGGCTGCCGGATGGGACCATTGTTTGGCTCAATGCCGCCAGCTCTTTAAGATATCCTACACTCTTTACCGGCAAGGAACGGAAAGTGGAGATCACGGGAGAAGCTTATTTCGAAGTGGCTACCGATGCGGATATGCCTTTTCGTGTGAATGTTAATAATAAAGTAAACATAGAAGTACTGGGCACACATTTTAATGTGAATGCCTATGATAATGAGCACAGTCTCAATACTACTTTGCTGGAAGGGGCTGTGCGTGTACAGTCCGTGGTTTTAAAACCTGGTCAGCAGGCACAGGTGGCAGAAGGGGAAACGGTGAAGGTGGTGAATAATGTAAACCTGGAAACGGTGATGGCCTGGAAGAACGGGCTGTTCAATTTTGAGAATAAAAGTTTAGAAGAAGTGATGCGGCAGCTGGAAAGGTGGTATGATCTGGAAGTGGTGTATGAAAAGGGGATACCGGATATTAAGTTCGGTGGAGAAATGAGCAGGGATATGGATCTGGCGGGATTGCTGAAATCGCTGGAAGCTTCTAAGGTGCATTTCAGATTGGAAGAAGGAAGGAAATTAATCGTATTACCATAGCCGTATTTCGGCCCTGCATAACTAAATATCACATCCCTAAATCCATTGGCAAAAAAACAAAAGCCGGAAGTGTTGCAACCACTCCCGGCAGGCGTTCAGTTGACTCAATTTTTCGCTCTTAAACGATCATTTTAACAACCAAACAGTGCAATTTATGCAAAAAACTGCTAATCGGAGCCGGTGGGCTGTGCCTGACACCTTCGTAGATCAACCACCTAAATTTCGGCTCTCAGCGCAAATGCTGCGAATTATGAGGCTAACGTCATTTTTCCTTCTTACTATTTGTTTACACATTTCTGCGAAATCATCTTCGCAGACAGTAACACTTTCCGGCAAGGACGTTCCGCTGGAAAAGGTTTTTTCTGCTATTAAAAAACAAACCGGTTATGTTGTTTTTTATAACCGCGGCCTTTTAAATAATTCCACACCTGTCACCCTTACTGTCAATAACATGCCATTGACGGATTTCATGACGGTTGCATTGAAAGATCAGCCCCTGGATTTCATCATCAATGGTAAAACTATTACACTATCTGAAAGAAGATCACTGGTTATCCCTGTACCACAGGCCCCGCTTGTGGGTCCGGCCTTAGTGCCTGTTTCCGGAATTATCAGGAACTCTTCCGGTGTACCACTGGAAGGTGTTTCTATCCGGGTGAATGGTAGCAAAACGGGTACCAGGACTAATGCACAAGGTCATTTTGTGATCAATGCAAATGAAGGAGATGTACTCACTATTTCTTACGTAGGCTTTTTAGGGATGACGGTCCGTATCAATGCTACAGGTGCCATGATGATCTCTACAGAAAAGCAGGATAAGGATGCAAATATCCCCGGTCCTTCTGTTTCTGTGATCACGAACAATTCTCTCCGGAATTTATCGATCCAGCTTGCTCCTTCCGCCACTTCGCTGCAAACTGTTACGGTTAACAAAGGATATTATACTACCTCTCAAAAACTGAATACGGGTAATACTGTTACGATCAGGGGAGAGGAAATTGAAAAGCAACCTGTAGCTAACTTCCTGCAAGCTTTGCAGGGCCGGGTAGCTGGTTTGATCATCACACAACAAAGCGGTGTACCGGGCAGTAATTTTACGGTGCAGATCCGTGGTCAGAATAGTATCCTGAACGGGAATACACCATTATATATCGTAGATGGTATCCCTTATTCTTCTGATAAACTGAACCAGGTATTATCTGGTTTCGTAGGTGCTACTCCTTCTGTAGATCCCGGTTCTGCTGCGGGTCTTGGTGGTTTAAGCCCTTTGAACAATATCAACCCGGCGGACCTGGAAAGCATTGAGATCCTGAAAGATGCGGATGCTACTGCTATCTATGGATCGCGTGGTGCAAACGGTGTGATCCTGATCACTACCAAAAGAGGTGGTGCGGGTCCTTTAACTGTATCTGCCAACTTCAATTATGGTACGAATGCTCCTACACGTCTCATAAGATACATGAATACCCAGGAATATCTTGAAATGCGGAATGAAGCATTTAAGAATGATAATGTTACACCAACCGTTAATGACTATGATGTAAATGGCACCTGGAGTAAAACGAAATATACTGACTGGACGAAACAGCTGGTTGGTGGCCAAAGCTCTAATATTAACGGGCAGGTTACTTTATCCGGTGGTTCAGAACAAACGCAATTCCAGCTTGGTATGGATTACAGCAGGCAGAACCCTCCTTACGGTGGTGGTTTTGCTGATAACCGTGGTACGGTACGTTTTAATATCTCTAACACTTCTAAGGACAGAAGGTTCAGGATGGGATTCAGTACGGCTTATAGTGTAGACTATAATAACCTGCCGGGTATGGATGTGTATGCTAACATCGGCGTGGCACCCAATGCACCGGACCTGTTGTCTCCGGATGGTTCTTTGTTATGGACGAACAATGTGCTGAACCCTTTTGCTTCTTTGTTGCGGCAGTATAATGCTACTACCAAGAACCTGATGACGAATGTGCAGCTTACTTACCACATCATCGAAGGATTGAATGTGAAAGCTTCGCTGGGTTACACTAATTCCATCTTTAATGAAAGCCGTTTAAATCCTGCGAGTTCTTTCTTCCCGCTTCCTTTTTATAAAACAAAGGCGAATGCTTCTTTCGGTACCAACGGAGGAGATACCTGGATCTTTGAACCACAGGCAGAATATGACAAAGATATACTGGGTGGTAATTTGAGATTGCTGGTAGGATCTACTATGCAGGGCAGTGTAACGGAAGGGCAGGTGATCACTGGTAACTTCAGGTCAGATGCATCGTTGAATAACATGAATGCGGCTACTGAAAAGAATGTTGCCAATAGCTATGGTAAATATAATTATGCAGCTGTGTTCGGCCGCATCAGTTATAATTTTGATGAGAAATATGTGATCAACCTCACAGGCCGCCGTGATGGTAGCAGCCGTTTTGGACCAGGCCGTCAGTTCGCCAATTTTGGTGCTATTGGGGCAGGCTGGATCTTCAGCGATGAAAAGTTCATCAAGGATCATCTGCGATTCCTGAGCTTTGGTAAGTTCAGAGGATCTTATGGTATTACAGGTAGTGACCAGGTAGGCGGATATCTTTATCTCGATTCCTATACACCTACTCCTGCTTTCCAATATCAGGGCCTGAATGGATTAACACCCAGCCGTATTTTCAATGAAGATTTTGGATGGGAGAATAACAAGAAGCTGGAAGGCGCGGTGGAACTGGGTTTCCTCAAAGACCGCCTGAATGTGTCTGCCAGCTGGTTTAAAAACCGTTCTTCCAATCAACTGGTACAACAACCTTTGTCTCCCGGAACAGGTGCTGATTTTGTACAGGCTAACTTACCAGCTACTGTCCAGAATACAGGTTGGGAGTTTGTGGTGAGCAGCACGAACATCAAGAATAAAGGATTGACCTGGAGAACGAATATGAATGTGACGATCTCCCGGAATAAGCTGGTTGCATTCCCTGGTTTGGCGCAATCTTCTTACGCCAGCCGTTTTGTTGTAGGAGAACCTGTGACGATGCTCAGGTTATTCCAGTTTGCAGATGTGGACCCGGCTACGGGTGTTTACCGGTTCGTGAATAAGAGCGGCCAGTTGACTACTTCACCTGCATACGGCGTGGATAATATTATCATTTTTCATCCTAATCCTGATTTTTACGGAGGGGTACAGAATAGCTTAACCTACAAAGGTATTTCGCTGGATGTGTTTTTTCAGTTCACGAAACAGCGTGGCAAAAACATGCTGACAGGCTTGAATAATAGTATCGGTTCTATGAATAACGTTCCTGCGCTCTTTACGGAACGCTGGCAAAAACCGGGAGACATTGCACGCATTCAGAAATACACTACGCTGCAATATGGTCCGGCTTCGAACTCTCAAACTGCGGCCAACAATAGTGATTTTGGCTGGACGGATGCTTCCTATGTACGTTGCAAAAATGTGGCCATCTCTTATAACGTGCAGTCTAAATGGATAAAGAAAACTTTCATGAAATCAGCGAGGGTTTATCTGCAGGCACAGAACCTGTTCACCATTACTAACTACATGGGAGCAGACCCGGAAACACAGGGTTTAATACTTCCTCCAATGAAAACAATTAACGGAGGTTTCCAGTTCTCATTATAAAAAATTACGTACATGACATCTGCTAAACATATATTAAAAAGCGCCCTGGCCGGAGTTGTGCTCATCTCCATCATCGGTACTTCCTGTAAAAAATTCCTTGATGTAGGCGCTCCTAAAACAGAGCTGGTATCAGAACTGGTATTTAATGATGAGCAAACTGCCATCAATGCGGTTACCAGTATCTATGGTGACATGATGGGTTCCAGCACCTTTGTAAGTGATTATTCTTCCAGTTATTTAGGCATGGCTGCAGATGAACTGGTAAGTGTGAGCAGCCCGCTGAATGTTTATTTCACGAACACGCTGGCCAGTGATAAAGACGATTTCTGGAAAAGCGGTTACAAGTATATTTACCAGGCTAACATTGTAAGGGAGGGAACAGAGCGATCTTCTTTGCTCGATTCCACCAAAAGACAAATGATCGGGGAACTTTTGTTCGTGAGAGCCTTCTGCCATTTTTATATGGTGAACCTGTTCGGGGATATTCCTTACATGACCTCTACTGATTACAGGGTAACAAATGTAGCACCGCGGGAACCGGTTGCAGCAGTGTATGCCAAGATCCTGAAAGACCTGCTGGATGCCCGTGATCTGGTAAGGGAATATTATGTGGAGGCTACTAACAAACCTACTACTGAAAGGATCCGTCCAAATAAAGCAGTGGTAACTGCTATGCTTGCCCGTGTGTATTTGTACATGGGAAATTGGGCTAAAGCGGAAGAAGAAGCTACCACGCTGATCAACAATCCGCTTTATAACCTGCCTACGCTTATGAGCAGTGTGTTTCTCAGGACCAGTACGGAAGCAATCTTTCAACTACAACCCAGTAGCCTGACTTATAACAACGGATACTCCGGACCCAATTTTATAATAGATGCAAGGCCCAATTCTTTCCGTCCTGTTTTGTCTGATCAGTTATGGAATGCTTTTGAACCGGGTGATAAAAGGCAAACGGAGTGGCTGGGTACTTTCAATAATTTTGGAACGATCACTCACTTTGCCTGGAAATACAAGATAGCACAGGTACCGGCACCGGCTCAATCAGAATTCCACATGGTGCTCCGCCTGGCAGAACAATATCTGATCAGGGCTGAAGCAAGGGCTAATCTGAATAATTTTGCCGGCGCTGCGCAAGATCTGAATAAACTCAGATTGCGGGCAAGGGCTACACCAACTGACCTTCCTGACTATCCGGAAACACTGGACAAGGCACAATGCCTTGCAAAAGTAGAGCTGGAAAGGCAAAGGGAACTTTTCACAGAAATGGGCCACCGCTGGCTTGATCTGAAAAGGACCGGCAGGGCAGATGCTGTGATGGCTCCGGTGAAAGGAACTAAATGGCAAACAACAGACCAACTTTTCCCTCTCCCTAAATTACAACTTGAACTGAATCCGAATATGACCGGCAAACAAAATCCGGGCTATACTTTATAACATTCCAGCAAGGGGCCGTTGCGCCCCTTGTTTTTAAACCCATGCTTTAGATATGAAAAAGATTTTTCAGTTAGCTGTGTGCCTGTTACCTGTAATAGGAATGGCCCAGGAAAAGAAAGCCATTATTACTGGCACAACAGATATTAAAGAGCCAACCACCATTTATGCTTTGTATTATTATAAAGCAACAGAAAATAAAGCGTTTGATTCTACCGAAGTAAAAGATGGCAAGTTTACACTGGCTGTACCATTCAGTGGCACCACCGTTTCTGTGATGTTATATAAAAGTCCCAGTGGAGGCGGTATGCAACAGTCGAATGCCAGTGATCCAAAAGCCTTCATGCTGGATAAAGATGGTAGCAGCATTCATATTAAGGATTCCATGAGAACGGCGGTGATCAGTAACAATAAGATAGAAGCCGAAAAAGCAAGGTATGTGAAATATATGTACCTGGCAGCAGCAGATTCTGCGAAGATGGGCTTTTATATTAATGGCGTTTCCGCAATCGTGTATGATGTTATAGCTACCGCACCTGATAGTGTTAAGGATAGGGAGAACTATGATAAATTTCAAAAAACAATGGCCGCCATCCAAAAGATGAAGGACCTGGTACAGCAGAAACTGGTATTACAACGCAAATTCGTAAAAGAGAATCCGGATTCTTATTTCAGTTTCAGTGCTGTGGAAGATATTGCCCGTTACAGTAAAGATATT
Source organism: Chitinophaga sp. SYP-B3965 (assembly GCF_009647655.1). Taxonomy (GTDB): domain Bacteria; phylum Bacteroidota; class Bacteroidia; order Chitinophagales; family Chitinophagaceae; genus Chitinophaga. Next base: position 387,750 of record NZ_WJFD01000004.1, read on the forward strand.
GAAGAGGCACTGCCTTTATATAAAAGTTTGTCTGAAAACTTACGTAACAGTGAAGAAGCAGCCAAGGTATTAGCTACTATTGAAAAAACAAGAGACGACAGGTTGCATCCTGAAAAAAAAGCGGAAAAGAACACGGCTGATATGCTGAAACGTCCTCAGCCATTAGCTACCGGTATCATGGCACCTGATTTTACACAGTTCGATGTAAATGGTAAACCAGTGAAACTGAGTGATTTTAAAGGACAATATGTACTGATAGATTTCTGGGCTTCCTGGTGTGTACCTTGCCGTGCGGAAAACCCTAACGTCGTAAAAGCATACAACGAATTTAAAGACAGGAACTTCACCGTGCTGGGTATTGCACTGGAAGAAAAGGGCAGTAAAGACGCATGGCTCAAAGCCATTAAGAAAGACGGCCTCACCTGGACGCAGGTAGCAGATATCGAAAAAGGAGAAAACCCTGTAGCCAAAATGTATGGTGTATCTGGTATCCCTTATAATTTCCTCGTAGATCCTTCCGGTAAAATTGTTGCCAGCAATATCAGGGGAGAAGACCTGCAGAATAAACTTACAGAAATCCTTGCCAATTGAGAAAGCTATTATTCATGGCATTATTACTGCCCGCTTCCGCTTTTGCAGATTATGTAATAAAAGGAACGTGTGATGTGAAAGAAGGGACCGTTATACTAAATGACCGTATCACCAAAGATACCATCACCATTAAGGATGGCCGGTTCACGTTCCGTGGGAAAGTGAAACAGCCGGTGCTGGGATTGATCGGGTTACCCGGCAGTATTCCGGCCAGTGTGATCCTGGAAGAAGGTGAAATTACGGTAACGATTAAAAAGGGAAATTATACAGTTGGGGGTACCACTAATAATAAGAAGTACCAGGAGCTGCGTGATCTAACGGCATCTTACCGTACAGCTGTTGCTTCATTGCTGGATAGTTCCATGAAAGCAACCGGATTTGAAAAACGCAAATGGTCAGCCGCAATTGATAGTGTGGAGCGCGCTAAGGCGAAAGTTACAGGTAAATGGGTAAGGAGTAATAACACCTATGCCGGGTTAGTTGCCTTGCTGTCTACGTACAGAAAGGAAACGCCCGGCAACCTGGCTCATTTCCTGGAAGCGATGAAAACATTTTCCGCAGACCCCAGTTATCAATTGATAGCAGGCTATTACAAGGGTATGCTCAAAATGGAAGTGGGTGCGCCTGTTCCGCCATTTACTTTGCAGGATCTGAAAGGGGATATGGTTTCGCTGGCTTCCTTTAAAGGGAAATATGTGCTGGTGGATTTCTGGTACCATAACTGTGGTTTTTGCCGGCAGATGATGCCTTCCCTTGTGAAGCTGTATAAGGAATTGCAGCCGAAGGGGTTTGAAATAGTGAGCATCTCTATTGATGCCAAAGCAAACGAAGCATTATGGCGCAAAGCCATTAAAGATGATGGCGCTACCTGGACGGAACTTTGGGATTACGATAAAACGATGCCTGATCAATATGGCGTAGTTGGATATCCCAATATGTTCCTGCTGGACAAAGAAGGGAAGTTGCTGGAAACAATCGTAGGCTTGCAGGAAGAAGCTACATTGCGGAAGATACTGGGTAAATATAATTTATGATGAAAAGATCAATAGCCGGGGTGCTGGTATGTTTCGTTCTGTTTGCCTGGAAGGCAGACAATGATCCAACCGCGGAAAGAAAGAAATTACTGAACATGGTAGGCGCCATGCTGGAACAGAAACATTATCTCACCCCGGTGATCAATGATGCCTTTTCCCGGGAAGTGTGGAATACATATATCAATGCCATTGATATACGGAAATGCATTTTCCTGCAGGCGGATATTGATCAGCTGAAAGCTTACCAGAATTACCTGGATAATGAAATGCACGGTGATTCCCTGAAGTTCTTCCCGGAGATCACACAACTGTATGCAAAACGGTATGAGGAAACGGCGGTTATCTATCAGCAGTTGCTTTCCAAACCTTTTACGTTTTCAAAAAAGGACAGTATTGGAATGGAGGTGACGGGCTTTCCGAAAGACCAATCCGAGCGTGTGAACAGGTGGAGGAATTACCTGAAGCGCATTACGCTGGAAAAAATGATAGAGCTGCAGGAAAACAATCCGGGCAAAAAGGACGCGCAGTTGGAGCAAATGGCCAGGGAGATCATCCTGAAACAACATGAGCGGATGCTGGCGCGGTTCAGATCTTTTAATGAAGACAAACTGTTTACCGGTTATGTGAATGTGATCACACATTATGTTGATCCACATTCGGACTATTTTCCTCCTTTAGATAAAAAGGCTTTTGACCAGTCTATGGCCAACCGCTTTTTTGGTATCGGTGCACAACTGAAAGATGTGGATGGAACCGTAACTATTGCAGGTGTTGATGCAGGAAGCCCTTCCTGGAAAAGTGGCCAACTGGCGGTGAATGACCAGATCGTAAAAGTAGGGCAGGGAACCGATGGCGCGATGACGGATGTTGTGGGTATGGGGCTTAGTGATGTGGTACAACTTATCCGGGGAGATAAAGGAACCACAGTACGGATCGGTTGCCGCAAAACGGATGGCCGGTTGATCACTGTTCCGCTGGTACGCGAAGAAATAAAACCGGAAGAAACGTTAGCGAGAAGTGCCGTGATATGGAAAGATGGTAAGAAGACCGGTTACATTTACCTCCCTGTTTTTTATGATGATTTTACGCATGCAGATGGTGCACATTGTGCAGATGACGTTGCCAAAGAAGTAACCAAACTGAAAGCAGAAAATGTAAACAGCATCATTATTGATCTGCGGAACAATGGGGGCGGTTCCCTGACGCAGGTAATAAAAATGCTGGGCTTGTTCATTGGTAAAGGACCTGTAGTGCAGGTCAGGATGGGGCCGGATCAGGGGCAGGTGTTGAAGAGTGATCAGCCTGAAGCGTTATACAGCGGGCCGCTCACGGTGATGGTGAATGAACTGAGTGCCTCCGCTTCAGAGATCTTTGCTGCCGCCATACAGGATTATGGACGTGGCATTATTATCGGGAGCACCACTTTCGGTAAAGGTACGGTTCAGACAACCATCCCATTTACAGAAGAGAAATATGGCGCGGTGAAATTAACGATCCAGAAATTCTATCGCATCAATGGAGGTTCGACTCAATTGAAAGGGGTAATTCCGGATATCGTATTACCGGATCTGTATGAAACATTAAAGATCCGCGAAGGGGATAAACCTTCGGCATTAGGATGGGACAGGATCTCAGAAGCAGATTATAAGGCGAAGGAAAACAAGCAGGTACCGGTGCTCGCAGCTGATCCTGTTTTTAAAGTGATCGCAGATAATAATACCTGGCTGGAAACTTACCTGGATAAAACCAGTGCGGGTATGCCGTTGCCGGAATACAAAGCGGAGTTTTTAAAAAGAAGGAAAATAGCAAAACAGAACGAAACGATCCAGCAGCTGGAAGCAGGAAAGAAAATGGATGTTCGGCCGGTGGCCAAGGCATCCGGTGTGTCGTATGAAAAATGGCTGGAAAGGATTGCTGCAGATATTTATATAGATCAGGCGCTGAAGGTAGCTCATTGACCCAGTAACCATCTGTGAATAATGGAAAGGAGATAGTCAGTGATGGCTATCTCCTTTAGTGTTTAAATACAGTTAAGAAAGAGCAAAATAGTATCCCCCATCCCCCCTGAAAGTTATAATTTACGGTACATCTTTATTGTTTATGATGAAGCGCACTATACTGGCGGCTTTAATGGCCGTTCCTTCTCTCTTGCATGCACAACAGATCGTTTTGAAGAATGATCAGATCAAAAGAACATTATCGTTTGACGGGAAGGTCTGGCGCACTACGGAGTTCTCCAATATAAAAGGAGATAAACGTTTGCCCGTGAAAAGTGAAGAGTTGAACATCCTGCCTATGACGGGTGATAAAACTTATTCCATTACAGATTTCCGGGTGCAGGGGAAACCTGCTGTATCTACCAGTAAGGATACCAGTTTTATTGTTATTACATATACACCCGTCATAAAAGCAGATGCTATTCCAGCATTGCTGCGGATCAAATATTATCTCGTTAAAGGACAGCCTTACACGCGTAAAACAATTACACTGATATATGATAAAATGGCTACGGTGGACAGGCTGGAAGTGGAACGTTTTGTAACAGACCAAACACAAACAGCAGAAGGCGGCGGCAGGGGAGAGCCCGTATTTATCAATAACCAGTGGTTCACTGGCCTGGAATATCCTGCAGGTTACAGCAGGCATACGGATGGCAATACACCAAAGGATTACAGCCGGTATTATGAAAAGGTAGGTAACTACAGTTACATAGATCTGGATGGCAGGGATATAGAACCCCATGCGCAAAAAGGATTAACCCGTTTAATGCATTTCCCGGGTTACACATTGCCTAATTTTCAGATAGAAAGTAAAACTGCGATGATGGGCGTAGTGCAGGAAAGGGAAACGGCGCCTACTGCATTCATGCATTACATGACTACGATGTGGAAAGCACCCCGCTCTTTTCTTCATTTTAATAACTGGTTTGAGCCAGAGGCAAAAGATCTTAAAGGAGATGGATTGCTTAATATATGGCGTGCATTTAAAACGGCTATCACACCATATGGTGTAAAGATGGATGCAATGGTAGCAGATGATGGCTGGCAGGAAAGGAAATCTATCTGGGAACCTTCTCCCAAATATTTCCCCAATGGCTATGCGGATGTGAAGGTATTAAGTGATAAACTCAGCCATGAAGGAGTTGGTTTCGGTTTATGGCTTTCTTTAAATGGTTATACCAATAATATAGACTGGGGGCTGGAGAATGGTTATAAAGAAGCAAAACGGAATAAATATTTTTCCCAGTATGGCAGGAACTACAGTTTATCTGCCACAAAATATAAAACAGAAGTGCTGCAAAAAATACCTGCTATCGCTAAACAGGTGAATGCATTGTATTATAAACACGACTTCAATGTACTGAGCGATATGGATGAAGGGAATAACCATCCTGCTACAGACAGGCATGGCCATGAAGCCACTTTGGATGCTGCGATTGAAATACTCACCGCTACCCGGAAAATGAATCCCGCTATTTATCAAAACCTCACTAACTGGGTATGGTTCTCTCCCTGGTGGTTAATGTACAGCGATTATTTATGGATGCTGGCAGGGGATGACGGAACAAATGGTAACTGGCCGGAGATCTCTACCAGGGCTATGGCTTCTACGGACAGGGATACTTATATTTGGCGCATGTTTGGTAATCCTGCAGACCGGCCTTTAGTACCCATATCCAGATTAATGACGCATGGCATTATTAAGAACAGCCGCGGCATGATGGAAAGTAAAGAGGATAATATACAGGATTGGGCAGAGTATGTATTGATGCATTATGGCAGGGGTACCTTGCTGAAGGAATGGTATATTTCTCCTTCTGTGATGAAGCCGGAGGACTGGAAGGCATTGTGTACAGTAGACGGTTGGGCGAAAAAACACCTGGCGGCATTGACCAATACCGTATTTGTCGGTGGCCGGCCGGATGAAGGAAATGCTTATGGTTATATTGGCTGGGATGGGGAGAAAGGGGTGCTGGTGGCAAGAAATACACAGGCAACCACGCAGAAACTGATCATTCCTTTTGATCAGTCTGCCGGCTTTAAGGGCCTTGCCGGGCAATCATATAAAGGGAGCGTTGTTTTTCCGTACCAGGATACCTACCCGGTTACTTTTACTTCCGGCAAAAATATAGAGATTGAATTGCCGGGATATGCTACCATGGCTATTGAGTTGGAGAGGGGTACATCTGCAGGTTTGAAAAAAGAGATAGCCCCCATTCCGTTCACTATTAATAATGGTGTGGTGCAGGTAACAGTGCCTGCAACTATTAAAGGCAGATGTGATCTGCTGGTGATAGGCCGCCCGGAAACTCCGGCAGTTAAGATAAACGGGGATACGGTTATGGTGTTACGTTCCAATAAAGGCAGGCTGAATAATTTTGCCGGTTATGCAAAGTCCGGCATGCCCAGTGAAAAAGCTGCGGCCTGGACGATGTATACTTTTGACCTGTTGCCTTATGCAGGCAAAAATATACAGATCGAATTCAGCAAGGTGGCGGGGTTTGAAAGTTATATACTGGCTGAGCAGGTGGTGAATGTTCCGGCAGCACGGGCAGGTAATAATATATTATGGGCTATTACTAATAATACAAGGCGTCAAACCGTGCGGATATTCTAACCAAATCTGCAGATATGCCAATACCCGGTCAATTATTTTGAGTTATATAAGTTTCATTTTCTTCCTGAAATAGCTCCTTTTTCAGGGCATTTTGTTTTTTATTACTTTGTAAAACAATTGATAGATAATATTTTATATCAGTTTATCTCCTCGTGTTTCCTTTCTTTCATAGTGTTTCATATTTGGTTACGATTAATTACCTCTAATTTAATTTTGTTTAATTTCGTTTTTTCTCTACTTTAGCATTGTCCCTTTTTTGATGATAATAAGTTCCACGAAACCAAGTGTTTCATAAGCCAGGATTTTTTCAACAGGCTGTCGGTGGCGTCACCGAAAACTTTAATACCGTTTTTTAGATCAGGCATGGCCGGAGGTCTGCGTTGTTTATTTCACGTTTGAACTAAAACCAAAATCATCAATACCATGAACAGCGATGTTGCTTTGCAACACAACTAAAGCCAACCGGCGCGTATATCATTTTCCTGAAAGTATCTTAAACATAATATAAGCTTAATATTAGGATATGTAAGGCTTATTTACTTTTGCGCAAGAAAAAAGTAATCAACTGAAATCTGTTTACCTGACTAAGCAAGGTTATAATTACATTAAATACATTGTGAATGAAACATTTTTTCCTAATTATTACTGGTCTGCAATTGTGTGTCCATGGCATGGCAATTGGTAAGACTACCGAAAAGGAATCCACCGCTTCAATGTACAGGTCCCCTGCAAAGCTTGCGGAGGATATTGTTATACGTGGTAAGGTGACCGATGAGAACGGACAAGCTTTAATTGGCGTGAATATTAAGTCCGGAGACGGCAACAAAGGAACTGTTACAGATAAGAACGGTAACTATACCCTTACTGTTTCTGCCGCAGGCACAAAGGTTACTTTTTCTTTTATCGGTTATATCAGTCATGTGGTTACTGTAAAGGCCACTGAGGTAATGAACGTACAAATGTTGCCAGATCCTAAAGCATTGGGTGAGGTTGTTGTAACGGCACTTGGTATTAAACGGGATGAAAAAGCGCTGGGTTACTCTGCCACCGTTGTAAAAGGGGAGCAGTTAACAGATGCGTTATCTAATAACTGGACGGATGCATTGTCCGGTAAGATAGCCGGTGTGAACCTGATCAGATCTAACAGTGGCCCTACCGGTTCCAACAGGATCGTTCTCCGTGGAGAGAATAACCTGGATGGTAATGATGAAGCACTCATTGTTGTGGATGGTGTGGTAATTAACCAGGGTAGCGGTCGCCGTACTGCTATTACTGGAGAATCTGCTTATGGTACCAGCAGTGATAACATGCCTGCGGATTATGGCAGTGGCTTAAATGACATTAACCCTGAGGATATTGAATCCATCACGGTGTTAAAAGGACCGGGCGCATCTGCGTTATATGGTCAGCGTGGTGCGAATGGTGCATTGATCATTACTACAAAATCAGGCAGCAGTAAAAGGAAAGGGCTGGGTGTTACTTTCAGTTCCAATGGTTCTTTGGAAACGGTGAACCGCTGGCCTGACCTGCAATATGAATATGGACAGGGAACGGAAGGAATGGATTATTATTCCTTCGGCGCTACAGCGGATGGTGCGAGTACCAGCGGTACCAGTTCTGCTTACGGACCAAGGTTTGATAAAGACCGTAAGTTCTTCCAGTATGATCCGGTAACACAGACTGTGGGTAAAGAAAGAACGCCCTGGGTACCTTATACTGATAAGATCAATAAGTTCTTCACTACTGCAGGAACATTAACTAATACAGTGAGCGTGGATGGTGGTACAGATAAGACCACTGCGCGTTTCTCCTTCACCAATGTGGCTAACAAATGGATATTACCTAATACAGGTTATGGCCGTAATACGGTATCTCTTTCTGTGAATTCCAAAGTGAATGATAAACTCCAGATCTCTTCAAAAATAAATTACACCAATAAGACCAGTGATAATCTGCCGGGTGCAGGATATGGTAACCAGTCTATTATGTACTGGTATATCTTCTGGCAACCCAATGCAGATCCGGATTGGTTAAGGAATTATTGGGCAAAAGGACTGGAAGGCAAAACGATCAAATATCCTTTCAGCAGTTTCCCTGAGAATCCTTACGCTATTTCTCATGAGTTCCTCAATGCCTCAGACCGTAATGGTATTACAGGTAATGTGCAGGCAACCTATAATTTTACGAAAGAGTTAAGCCTCCTGGTAAGGACTTCTGTAGATTTTGGATATGAGCAACGTGCGCAAAGCCGTCCTTTTGATGCCGGCGCAAAACTGCCATTTGGTAGTTACCGTACGCAGAACATTTTCTCTATGGAACGCAGTACAGATTTCCTGTTGAGATATAATAAGAAGGTAGGTGATTTTGAATTCTCTGTTACAGGAGGAGGAAGTGCGCTGAGGAATAATTATAATAAGGATGAAACACGTGCGGATTCACTCGTGATCCCGGGCATTTTCTCCTTTGCCAATAGTGCAGGGCCATTGATCACTATACCCAGAAGAAGTAAATACGCGATCAACAGCTTTTATGGATTGATCTCTGCCGGATATAAGAACTTCCTTTACTTAGATCTTACTGCCCGTCAGGACTGGAATAGTGTGCTTGCCACACCAGAGCGTACAGAAAATGCAGGATTCTTCTATCCATCTATGAACACGAGTTTCATTGTGTCTGAAGTAGTAAAATTACCTTCATCTATAGATTTTGCGAAACTGCGGTTTTCTGTAGCAGGTGTTGGTAGCGGGGGAACGGAACCTTACTTTACCTCTTACTATTATGACCCTGTTATAGGATCTGACGGAGAATTAGCCAACCCCACCTTATTGGCCAATGGTAACCTGGTGCCACTCAAAACAGTTACGTATGAAGCAGGTGCTGTATTGAAAATGTTTAAAAACCGTTTGGGTCTTGACCTGGCTATTTATACAGGCAATACTAAAAACCAGATCATCAGGCGTAAGCTTGATCCGGCCTCTGGTTACCCTGAAGCTGTTATCAATGCCGGCGTAGTAAATAACAGGGGAATAGAAGTTGGTTTAAACGGTACACCGGTACAAACCAAAGATTTCAAATGGAACACAAATGTGGTATTCTCTGCTAACCGTAACCATATCAAATCCCTCCCGGATAGTTTCATTGTACTCAGAACGGGCCCTATCGCCGGTGGCGCTATTGTAGCAACCGTTGGCGGAAGCATGGGTGATATGTATGGAAGAGGTTATCAGCGTGCTCCGGACGGCCAGATCATCTATGATGCAACAACAGGTTTTGCAAAAATTACCGAAGGTATTGTGTACCTCGGCAATACAAGCCCTAAATGGAAATTGGGCTGGACGAATGAATTCCAGTATAAACAATTCCGCTTTACTTTCCTGTTCGATGGTCAGTACGGTGCTGTTGCACATTCTTTAATGAACTATAAACTGGCAGAACAAGGTAAAACAAAGATCACGCTGCCGGGAAGATATAGTGGTATGATCGGTAATGGTGTTGTGGATGACGGAAGCGGGAAGTTTGTAAAGAATACGACGATTGCTACAGATATAGATGAGTATTACCGTTCACATTACGGAGCAGATAATGCAGAGGGAAGTACTTTCTCTACAGACTTTATCAAATTCAGGGAAGCGCGCGTGGAATATGGTTTCAGCCCTAAGCTTATTAAAAGGCTGGGTCTGCAAAAGGCGGTGCTTGGGTTTTATGGCCGTAACCTGTTCATCTGGTCTCCATGGCCAATGTTTGACCCTGAATTCGGTACAATTAGTGATACGGGAGGGATCGTACAAGGTTTTGAGACAGCTCAATTCCCATCTACCCGTTCATTCGGATTTAACTTAGTTCTTGGCTTCTAATCAGAAAAACAATGAAGAAGATTATATATCAGATCACAGGTGCTGTATTGATACTAGGTATGTTCGTTACATCCTGTACTAAAGATTTTACGGAGATCAATACCAATCCCAATGCTTCTCCGGAGGCTTTGCCGCAGCAGCTTTTGAGGCCTGCGCTGGTAAGGACCCTCACTTATAATATGCTGCGGAACCGCAACTTTAATAACGAGCTGATGCAGGTAACGGTGGATGCGAGTGATGCAGAAGGAAAAGTTTTCAGGTATGATTACCGCGCCAGCTGGTCAGATTATCTGTATAACGGCTGGTATCTTCAATTAACCAATTTTAAGGATATCTATAAGATAGCCAGCGATTCCGGTATCTATTACAACAGGTCTTACACGGGGATCTCCCTGGTTTGCCAGGCATGGATCTATTCTATGCTCACGGATACTTATGGGGATGTACCTTTTTCTGAATCAAACAAGGCAAAGACAGATAGTATCACCGAACCTAAGTTTGATGCGCAGAAAGATATCTACATGGGTCTCTTTAAGATGCTGGATACTGCTAATCTTTTGCTGACAACCAATACTGCCATCGACGGAAGTTCCGATCCGGTTTTTAATGGAAATGTGAGCCTTTGGCGCAGATTCTGCAATTCCCTGCAATTAAGGTTGCTGATGCGGGTTTCCGGTAAAGCGGAGATAGCTCCGATGGCCATTGCAAAGATCAAAGATATGGTAGATACCAGGGCGAGTACTTTTCCGATCATGACGGACAGCAGTCATTCTGCTATTCTGAGATGGACGGGTGCGGGCCTGCTTGTTTCGCCTTTTGTGGGCGGTGTAAGGGAACAGGATTTCAGAACACCGGGAATAGCGAGTTTCTTTATTGATAACCTGGTGGCCTGGAATGATCCGCGGATCAGCATACCCGTTCCCTGGGGCAATGGTACTTTTAACAGATGGGGCATAGCGCCAGCTTCCGGAGCATACCTGGGTATTCCAAGTGGTTATGCAGCAGGAGAGAATCCACCTAAAAAAGCCTATTTCACATCCAATACCTCTGCTGTTTCTATGCAGACGGAACCGTTAGCGGGGATGATAATGAATACAGCGGAAGTGAAATTTATTTTGGCGGAGGCATCTTTAAAGAAATGGATCAACGGTTCTCCCGCCACCTTTTATAATGCGGGTGCCCGGGAAAGCATTAAAATGTGGTTACCAACATGGAACCTGGATATCCAGGCCTTCCTGGCAGGTGGTGATGTTGAATGGGAAGAGGGTTTATCGGATGATGCCAAAATGGAGCGGATCCATTTGCAGAAATACTATGCACTTTTCATGGAAGATCTGCAACAATGGTTTGAATATCGCCGTACTGGTCACCCTGTATTGCCTAAGGGCGGAGGTTTAAGGAATGGTGGTGTAATGCCTGCAAGGATGACCTATCCGGTGCTGGTGCAATCTACCAACCCTACAAATTATAAATTGGCTGTAGCTGCACAGGGGCCTGACCAGATCTCTACACAGGTGTGGTGGCAAAAACCGTAATAGTTGTTAATTATCAAAAAAAGAACAATGAAAAATATAACAATATATTCCTTCTTTTTGCTGTCATTGTCCTTGTTCATGGGATGCGAAAAATACGGCAACTACCCGGGAGGAGAGATAAGTCCTTATATAGCTATATACGATGTAAGAGGTATGTACAAGGGTACTGACCTTACGCTTAGCAAAGAGAACATGCTTGGTTCTACCAAACTTTCCGCGATGGTGATATCAGATTTTTCTGGTGGTAACATGCCGGAAGGTTTTCTGATCGTGCAGGATAAACGCCGTTTGAATGAATTGCGTGGGATTGCCATACCACTGGGTGCGGATGCTGCTAATTATACCTCAGGTGATTCCGTGATCATTGAAATGGAAGGTAAAGTAGTGAAGAGAGTGGATGGCATGATGCAGATCACCGGTGTTACTACAAAAGACATTAAGAAAGTGTCTTCCGGAAATGCCATTCCTGCACCAAGGGTACCAGCCCATTTAATATTGGCTAACCCCGGGAAATATGAAAGTACTTTGGGTGTTATTGTGAAAGGTGGTTTTGATCCCTTACCTGTTCCCGGAGATGTGTTCAGCGGCGTCAAAACGCTGAATGACGGTTTCGCTAATATTCCGCTGGTATCAGACGCAGATGCTGAATTTGCAAACACCAGCCTTCCCATCATGGCTAATTATTATGGGATCGTTTATACTAAAATCACGCCTAAAGCAGATTCACTTGGAGTAGATTTCCGCCTGCGCAAATCTACGGATGTTAAAATACTGAGCGCTGTTATAGATATCCCGTCTGTTGTTATCACCGGTCTTATGACGGATGTAAAAGGAGGAGATGGTAACTATGAGTATGTGCAGTTTATGGCTACAAAGGATATCAACTTTGCTGTAACGCCTTACGCCATGGTGGCCACCACCAACCCCAACGCTGCTATTCCTTCAGGTTATCCTGCTCAGGGATGGGCTACAGGGCAGCAACGTACCTATAAGATCAACATCACAACAGGTACGGTTGCAAAAGGGTCTTTCTTCTATGTAGGCGGCACGGGCAGAATGATCAATGGTTCAGGATCTACTGCGATCCCTGCCACTAAGTGGATAAGAGGACTCAATTACACCACTACAGACGGAGATGGCTTTGGACTTAAAACCGGCGGTTTGTTTGCCAACAGTGGTAATGCTACAGGTGTAGCTATATTTGAAGGTATCAATATCACCGTTGATTCCAAACCGGTGGATGCGATGTTTGTGAATGGCGGCGGTAGTTTGTATACGCCAACACCACAACCTCAAGGGTATAAAATTCCGAATTCTGACTGGTATGATATCAAGAACCCCATCACACTGGAAGATCAGCCTTATTACAGAGCGGGTACCAATACGATGTTCGTTCCTTATCTCACAGCAGACCAGGGTTATTTTTACCTGCTGGGCGGTGAGTATAGCATCCCATTAGCAAAATGGACAAAAGCCAGGACGCAAAACTATATTACACTGGAAAAAACGTCTCCTATCACTGACATTGAAGGAATAGGGGCTTTCGTACTCAAGCAATAATTTTCTCTATCTATCATCATAAAAGGGTTACTCTGTATAGAGTAACCTTTTTTTTTGCTAATTAACTTACTGTTAACTAACGGTAGCATATAAATAAAGTGAGATGTAAAAGATTAAATTCGAAACATTGTTTACCACTAAAAACATTTTATGAAAAGATTAATTGCGATTTTATCGTTAATGATGATTGGCCATTTTAGCATGGCGCAACAGCGTTACTATGAGGAGATCAGATCACAGGGAGAGGGAGCTAAATTTATACATCATAGCAGTGATGACCTTCTGTACTCTGCTAAATACATGACGCTTGAAGTAAATGTTTTAGCTACCGGCATAGCCGAGGCGCAAATTGAGGCATCAGTAGAAGGAAGAGGATATCAAAACTTTGGTGAGTGGTCTGTATTTGCTTATGCCTCAGAATTTTATGCTGGAGTCCTGGAAGCTGGGGACTTTGATGGAACTTTTGGTTGTGGATATGAAGTTAGGGCGGGCACTTTGTATATAGATGGCTATATAACTGCTCCTCCCGGAGAGATGGCAGGTGCAGAAATTGAGATATATTATAGATTCGATTCTATGTGTCCTTGATAACCTCCATCAGCATTCTGATGCCAGTAGTCTTGTGTCAGAATGCTGATTTTTATTTCATTTCAAACATTCTTATCCTTCAAATGAAGCCCATTATTGATCTTGTCAGGACCCTTATACTTTGCTCTTCTTTATTTTTTTCTTATTCGTTAAAGTTGTCCGCACAAAACACCGGATCAGAACTTGAAAGGTTTGTAGTTCAGATAGGCGATTTTAGATTATCTGCTGGTGAGTATAATTATTATTACAATGGCTACGTCAATGAATTCAGGGATAAGTATAAAGGACTGCCTGGTGTTGATTCAGTAGAAGCCTGGAAGAAAAGGTTTATAATGAAAATGTATCTGTTGGCGGATGCATATAAAAATGCTTATTTCAGTGATGAACGCATTAATAAATTTATCAAACATACAGGAGAAGCTATTTTAACGCAAAGATCAGGTGCGCTTTTAAAAAGTTTAACAACGGTCAGCGTTTCTGACGAAGAGGTGGTAGAAGGATATAATAAGCGAAAGAAAAAGTATATCATCAGCTATGCTGTTATTAACCCTGCTACAGTACAATCCCGGTTTGATTCTCTGATCAATCATGAAGGGATACAGGCAACTTTGATCTGGCCGGTTTCATTTCTTGGAGCAGATGAGCTTTGGGATATGGAAACCGGAGAAATCTCACACGCTGCAGTAACGGGCAAGGGCCTGGTTGTTTTCAGAATCGATAGCATTAATAGTAATCAACAGCCTGTATTTGATAGTTGCAAAAACAATATCCGAAAAGTTATAACATATTATAAATCAGGCAGAAAAGAAGGTGAGCTGTTCAGAAAAATTGAGCGGGAACTGAATATTGAATATGATAGCCTGAATATCTCCCAGTTATTTAAGTATCTGCAACTGATTGACTTTAACCGGGATAATATTTGCGATTATAACACTCCTATTGACACATCCTGGTCGCTTGTGAAGTATACAATAGAAGGAAATATTTTAAGAAAGAATGTTTCTGAACTTTATGATGCTTATAGATATTTACCTCTTCGCAAAAAGATCAACGCTGTTGATCAATTATATTCCATCCTCTTTGACATGACTTGTAAGGATTATTTATATGATCTGGCAGAAAAAAAGGGGCTAGCCAGCGATGTTAACTTTTTAACATCCCAGAAGATGGCTAGAAACAGCATGGTCTATGCAAAGTATAAAGAAGATAAATTTAAAGCAGGCAAAGATGAAATAAATACTTACTATAATATACATCAATTAGAATATCCTGACGCTATCACTGTATTATCTTTTTCATCATACCCGGAGGCTTTACAGGCAAGAAAAATACTTCTTGGTAACCATATGCAGGATGCCGGGTCGTTGAAGTTAACAGGATTAAAAAGCAGGAAGGATTATGCAGTTAAAACAGATAGCACCTTTAGTTTTTTGATGAATACAGTATTGCCTGGTCTAAAAGCAGAAAACATCTCCCTCCCTGTTTATATGACAAGAGAATACAAGTTATTTATGCCAGGTCCGGCCGTTCATTATAATCCTATACCACTCAACCTGGTGGAAGGATACATCATCAACAAGCTTTACCAGCAGAAAGAAGATAAACGCATTGCTGAGCTGATGGCGCAAAAGGCAGATCAGGTAAAGATTGACATTTGAGTAGTATTTTATTAACTATAAAGGAAGGGATTGTTCTTGATAGGACGGTCCTTTTTTATTTTCATTAACAATTGATTAGCGTTAGGACAACTAATAAATATTCTATATTGCCCTCCTCCAAAACTTTCATCAATGCTTGTGAAAAATTACCTCATTGTTTTATTATGCCTGTTAGCTATTGCCTGTAAAAAGGAAACTGTTCCTGTTGCGCAGAAAGAGGAACTGGCTATTGAGCCGGTCACTCCTTTGGACAAGGCTATTCCATTACCTGCAGGGCGCGGTGCTATGCAACGCAGCAGTAGCGGGAACATTCCAATTATTATGGTGCATGGCCTCGGGGGCTTTGGGCCTGGCGAAATGCTGGGGCTTTATCATTATTGGGGAGGGATAGATAATATTCCGCAATACCTCACTGATAACGGGTTTCCTGCGTTTGCTGCAAAAGTAGGCCCGGTAAGCAGTAACTGGGATAGGGCAGTGGAATTGTATTATTATATTAAAGGAGGCTATGTGGATTATGGAAAATTCCACAGCAGTCAATTCGGGCACGCGCAAAAAAGGCAACGTTATTTTCCGGGCGTTTATCCGGAATGGGATGCCGAACATCCCGTGCATTTGCTGGGGCATAGCATGGGAGGTATTACGGTGCGTAAGCTGGTAACATTGCTGGAAAAAGGAAGTGCTGAAGAAAGATCAGATCCTGCACATGCTGCCATTTTTAACGGAGATAAAACGGGCTGGGTAACTTCTGTTACCACTATCAGCACACCACATAATGGCGCAACGCTTTCTTATTTATTACTGGATGGCAATATTCCTTTTGTACGCAAGCTGGTGACTTCAGTAGCTTCGCTGGCAGGGATTGTTCCGGGAATTGAAAAGATCTACGATTTCAGCCTGGAGCAGTGGGGCCTGGAACAACAACCCGGAGAAAGCTGGAATGCTTATGCCCAAAGGGTAGAGGACAGTGATATCTGGAGCACGGATGATTATTCCGGGCATGATGTTACACCGGAAGCGGCCGTGCAAACGCAGGCTGCAGAACCGGATTCCAGGAATGTGTACTATTTTTCGATCACTACCAAAGCTTCTGTGAGGGGGCTGCTCACGGGTTGGGAATATCCCCGCCTGGATATGTCTCCGGTGTTAATGCCCATTGCTTATCCCACACCGATATTTATGGGCCTGGGTAATTATACCCGTAATGTGCCGGGTAAAATAGTGATAGACTCAAAATGGTGGCCAAATGACGGAGCTGCCAATACATATGGGATGAGTGGTCCGGCCAGCAGCGCTATCAGGCCTTACAATCCTGCCGTTCCGCTGGAAAAGGGGGTATGGAACCATGTGGGCGTCTATAACGGGTATGACCATTTTGACGTGATCGGGATCGGTTATTTCTTCTCTGTAAGGCCATTTTATGCAAACGTTGCACAGCTGTTGAGTACGCTCGAGTAAAATTCATATGATTCTGTAAATTATTTATGTATTTTGGAATGTTAATACATAAAATAATTACACGTATGAATAATGACTATTCAAGAAGATCATTCTTGAAACAGGCTATGCTGGCGTCTGCGGCAGTTGCTGCACCCGGCATATTGATGGCAAATGGCAAACCGCTCAGGGCAGGTGAAAAAGTGAACCTGGCTTGCATCGGCATCGGAAACCGCGGCGGAGAAATTATACAGGCATTATATAAAACGGGCCTGGCTAATATCGTTGCGTTTTGTGACGTAGACATGGGTGCACCGCATACGCTGGATACTTTAAAGCAGTTCCCTGATGTGCCGAGATTCCAGGATTTCAGGCAGATGTTTGATAAAATGGGCAAGAAGATCGAGGCCGTATCTATCGGTGTTCCTGACTTTTCCCACTTTCCTATTACAATGATGGCGATGGGACTTGGTATACATGTATATGTAGAGAAACCAATGGCCCGTACATTCAATGAAGTGGAACTGATGATGAAAGCGGCGAAGAAATATCCTAAAGTGGTAACACAAATGGGCAATCAGGGACATTCTGAAGCCAATTATTTCCAGTTCAAAGCATGGAAAGAGGCTGGTATCATCAAAGATGTAACAGCCGTTACTGCGCATATGAACTCTCCACGCCGCTGGCATGGATGGGATACTAATATGAAATCTTTCCCTGCAACAGAGCCTACTCCGGAAACATTAGACTGGAATATATGGCAGATGGCAACGCAAGGGCATACTTATAATAAAGATTTTGTGAACGGCCAATGGCGCTGCTGGTTTGACTTTGGTATGGGTGCTTTGGGAGACTGGGGCGCGCATACATTGGACACGGTACATCAGTTCCTGGACCTCGGCTTACCTTACGAGGTAAACCCGGTGTTATTAACCGGCCACAATGATCTCTTCTATCCTACATCCACTACTTTATCCTTTAAATTCCCGAAACGCGGTGATATGCCGCCATTGGAAGTGAAGTGGTATGATGGCGTAGATAACCTGCCACCAATACCAGCAGGATATGGTGTGTCCGGCCTGGATCCTAATATTCCGCCGCCAAGCACAGGTGCTATTAAACCAGCCAAGCTGAATCCGGGTAAGATCATTTACAGCAAGGAGCTGACTTTTAAAGGAGGATCACATGGCAGTACGCTGTCTATCATTCCTGAAGAGAAAGCAAAAGAAATGGCTGGTAAATTACCTGAAGTACCGCCAAGTCCTTCCAATCACTTCAAGAACTTCCTGCTGGCTTGTAAAGGTCAGGAGCAAACCCGCTCACCATTTGCTATTGCCGGTCCTTTAAGCCAGATGTTCTGCCTGGGTGTAATGGCACAATGGACAGGTAGTAAGATTGAGTTTGACAGAGAGAAAAAGATCGTCACCAATAATAAACATGCCAATGAATTGCTTGTTGGCCCTCCGCCGCGTAAAGGCTGGGAGCAGTATTATAAGGTGTAGAAATAAAACAAAAAGAGACAGTCGTTTGACTGTCTCTTTTTTTTATACGTTTAATTTCCCTTCTATTGAATCGTCTAGTGTTTTACCAGTGATAGCCCCTACGATCTGTTTCGCAAACGCTACAATCTGCCCATGTTTGGTGTCCCAGTAATAACCTTCTGAAGGAATGAACCGGATCACTGAAATGCGGGGATCATCTATGCCTTCTGTGAACCATGTTTTAATGAGCGGGTTCCAGAGTTCCTTTATCATCTCTTTGTCGTCACTGATAGAAGCCTCTCCATATAACGTCATGAAATCTGAGTGATCGCTGCCTTTAAACAACAGTTGTACTGCAGGATCTGTTGCTATATGAAGATTTTTATCACTGTCTTTCGGGCTAAGGAACCAACAGGTTCCGTCATCATCTGTTTTTAATACAGCCATAGGGCGTGTAGAGAACTGCTGGCCTGTTATGATCCTGGTACAGAAGAAACAGCTTTCAGATTTCTCTGTTAACGTTTTCAGTTTATCAATAGCCGGATGGCCCCGCAGATCTTCATGATTCTTTTCTGGCTGTTGCCGGTTTATACTGTCCATGGTTTGCTTTTTAATAAAAGGTGTGAAAACCATGCCAGTATGCAACAGCTGTAAATGAAAATCGCCGGTATATACCGGCGATTTCATGTTTAATTATAATATAAATTCTTGCTTTTTAAATATTTCATCAGTAAGGCTGGGTAATCAGTTTGTACCATATTGGCACCATTCTTCAGTAACTCTCCATAAGCTTCCAGATCACCGGCAGCAGCTTTTTTGTCTGTTTCGCCAAGTGCATTGATCCATACGCGACCGCCGTTCTTCTTAATTTTAGAAGTTACTTCTACGGTGTTGTGAGAAGGGTCTATATGTACCGCTTCTGTTTTGGTAATTGCAAAGAGGCTGTCAATATCTGCGGCACGGTGTGTTCTTACCAGTGTTCTGATGCCGGCGTTTTGTTCTTTTACCATTTTGGCATATTCGCCACGGCCTAAGAAGAACATGGTAGTGTTAACGGTTTGTGTTCTGTCCACCACTTTCATGATCTGCGGAACACGGGGTGTTTTGATATCCAGGTCTACCAGGATCTTTCCTTTTGCCAGGCGCAGTGCTTCTTCCAGTGTAGGCACTTGTTCATCTGTCAGTTTACCATTGAATTTCAGGCGCAGTTTCCTTACTTCTTCAAAAGTAAGATCGGATACTTTACCGGTGCCATTTGTTGTTCTGTCCACAGATCCATCATGCATCACCACCAATGAATCATCTTTTGTGTGGCGTACATCCAGCTCAAGTACATCTATACCTAATTCTATACCTCTTTTGAATGCGGCCATAGAATTCTCCGGGAAATCATTGTGTGTACCGCGGTGAGATGCAATCAACACTGTTTTTGAATTCGGTGATAAAAATGCTTTATTGATCTCTTTAAAACGTGCTGTTTCCTGTGCGCACACGATGGAAACTCCTGCCACCTGCAACAACGCTGCAACTAATACTTTTCTGAACATACGGGTGTATTTTTAAATGATTAAATGCTATTGATAATATCCTATGTTTTGTTCTTCCTGAATTGGTCCTTGTGGGATCAGCCTGTCGATATGTGTTTGCGGAATAGGACGGAGGTTGTGGAAATCACGGATATTTTGGGCATCCGGATTATACAATTTCACACGTTCTACCAGCTTTTCGCAACGATCCAGATCTTCCCATCTGTTCAGTTCTCCTAACATTTCACGGCCTCTTTCTTCCAGCATGAAATCAACAAAATTAGTGCTGATATCTGCGGCTGTAACCTGCATTTGCGGAACAGTGCTGGTGGTTCTGTCTGCATAACTGCCACCTTCAAACGTCCAGTATTGGGTGGTTTTCATTTCTCCGTCTTTATAGGCGGCACGTGTTCTTACCTGATTGATATATTTAATAGCCTCATCATATTGTCCTTTGCGGCCATAACCTTCTGCCAGCAGCAACAATGTTTCCGCATAACGGAACACCATCCAATCCTTTGAACCATTGGCATCATTGGTGGAAATACGGTTTTTATCCAGCCATTTCTTTAAACCCGGGAAAATGTTATTCCTGGAAAAAGGAAGGTAAAAGTTGAGCGGGAAGAAATAAGCTAAACGTTTATTTTCCTGGATAGCTGCCTGATATTCTGCATCAGTAGCATAGAGTGTTGGTGTAAAATAAATAGCTGTATCGCCTGGTTTTACATCTATCTTATTACCGGCGGTGGTGGTAATACCTGTTGCTGCTGTGGTAGCAATATAACCCCATACAAAAGATTTCGCGAAGCGGGAATCATATTTGCGGGTAGCGCCAAATAAACCGTTGTATACATAAGGTGTAGGACGAACCCTGCGATAAGGACGGCCATATTCTGTAGTACGCAATAATATTTTGGTGTTCACCGCATCATATTGTGGAACATGATACAGGTGCATGTTGTTACCACTTCCGTTATTCAGGGTGGTGGTGGTGAACTGAATAGCAAACACCACTTCAGGATTTACCTGGTTGTTGATGTCAAACAGTTGGGTATAATCAGGTACCAGGGAATAAGTACCTACTTCTTTATTTACCACTTTACCGGCATAGTATATAACGCTGTCTACATCCGTTGCTTTTGTACCACGGATGGTTTGTTGTGCAGCAGAAACTGCGCTTCCTCTTGCCAGGTAGATCTTTGCCAGCAGGTGAGCAGCAGCAGCTTTCGTAACACGGCCCTGTTCTGCAGGGAGGATAGGCAACTGATTGTAAGCAGTTACCATGTCTGCTATGATGAGGGCGTAGATGTCTTTAACCGGCGCGCGTTTGAAATCGGTCTTTACCTTATCAATGGCTTCCAACACCAGTGGTACATTACCAAAATGCTGGATCATCTCAAAGTAATAGTAAGAGCGCAGAAACTTTGCTTCCCCTTCAACTACTTTTTTCCTGTTTTCGTCCATAGCTACCTTTGGCAGGTAAGTAAGGGTGATGTTACACTGAGAAATACCTACATAGTGATAATCCCAGTATTCAGATACATTACCGTTCAGAGAACTCAGGGTGGCGAGATATTGGTTCATCGTTCTGTCACCATCAGATCCTACGGTGAACAGATCTGTACCTGCATCACTAAAGGTCAACGCACGCTCTCCATTCACTGCCAGCCTTAAGTTATTATAAGCGGAGGTCAATGCGCCTTCCACACCTTCTGGTGTTTCATAGAGCTGGTAAGAAACTTTAGAGATAACCTTCTCTGTCAGGAATTTTTTACAGCCGGTGAAAGAAGCGATTGCAATAACTGCCGCAAGGCATGCATATATCTTTTTCATTTATGTCTATTTATAGTATTAAGAAAAATTAGAAGCTCACGTTTACGCCTAACAGGTAAGTAGTTAAACTTGGTTCGTTAAACCCGGTGGCTCCTTCCGGATCTGTACCGGGGAAATTTGTAACCAGAAATGGATTTTGCACGCTGGCATAGATCCTGAACTTTTGCAGGTGCGCACGTTCTATGATAGCTCTGGGTAAGGTATAGCCGAGTGAAATGTTTTTAACACGCATGAAAGAACCATCATAATAGTTTAGGATGCTTAAGTAGTTCAAACCTGCAGAGCCAAGGAATGGGCGCGGATATGTTTTGCTGGGATTGGTAGGTGTCCAGTAATCCAGTTTGGGTTGATTGTAACGGCCGTCAAAACGCATATCAAGATCATGATAAACGATCTGGCCAACGTTTGCATACATGAAGATGGACGCATCAAAATTGCCATACTGGAAATTGTTACCTAAGCTGGCAGTCCATTTAGGCTCCTTTTGTCCTAAGAAGTGCCTGTCTGCTGCATCTATTCTGTAATCCTTGTTCAGGTCAAGCGGCCTGATGTCTCCGGGTTTGTAAGTAGCACCATTGGCGGCAAATTTGGCCATTTCAGCTTTGTCCGCTTCTGTATCCTGCCAGATGCCATTAGGGCTTACATCGTAAGCTACTACTACAGGCTGACCAATGAACCAACCATTAGCGAGGTCGTCATGTTTACCATTATACAGTTCTACGATCTCTTGTTTATTGGTTGCAAAGATCCAGTCTGTACTCCATTTAAAATCTCTCTTCGAAATGTTCACTGTATTGATAGATACTTCAAACCCTTTATTGAGTGTTTTACCAACGTTCACCAATATTCTGTCAAGGCCTGATGCTGTTGGCAACTGCTGTTCGAGCAACAGGTTATCGGTATTTTGCTGGTAGGCCTCAAGACTACCGGAAACGCGGCCATTGAATAAGGAGAAATCAACACCTATATTATATTGACCGGTTGTTTCCCAGGTCAGTTCAGGATTGATCATCTTGTCAGGTGTAAAACCGAGTTTGGTAGTTTCTCCAAATACGTACCGCACGGTAGCAAGGCTACCCCATGTTGTATAAGGGGCAACGCCGGCATTACCTGTTCTGCCCCAGCCTAAACGCAATTTCAGATCTGTGATAGCTTTTACGTCTTTCAGGAAGTCTTCGCCTTTCAGGCGCCATGCCAATGCTACAGATGGGAATGCTACCCATTTATGACCTTCGGCCAATACAGAGGAACCATCATATCTTGTAGAAAAAGTAGCCAGGTATTTATTCTTATAATTGTAATTGAGCCTTCCCATAAAAGATGCCAGGGTAGAACGGGAATAATCACTGGAAATGCCACTGATGTTTAAGGCACTACCTACATTGTAGTACAGTTGCTGATCATAGGGGAGGTCTTTTACAGAGATACCATATTTTTCTATTGTTTCAGATTGTATGGATTGTACTAAAGTGGCGTAAAAATTATGGTCGCCGATTGATTTATTATAGCTCAGGATGTTTTCCCAGCTGTACATGAAATTCTTGCTGCCACCATTGGATGTACTGGAAGGAACCTCACCACCGGCAGCAGCCGTATTGGCTTTGCTGAAATTGAGGTTTTGTGTACCGCGGTAATCAATACCTACATTAGACCTAAAATTAAATCCTTTCAGGAAAGAAACATCCAGGTAATAGTTCCCTATGTAACGGTCCTGTTTCACTAAACGTTTTGTATTACCAAAGCTGGTAACGGGGTTGGGCGTACGGGTGTTATTGGTAGGGAACAGCACCAGTGTTTTCCCATCTTCGGCGTAAGGAGAGGCGAGCGGATTGAAACTTTTTAAGCCATAACCATCAAAAACATCTCCCCAGCCAGCATTCAGCTGAGAGCTGGTGAAAAGGGATTGTGTTCCGATCTTTATATTATCCCGGATACTGTGGTCAACGTTGGCACGAATGCTATAACGGGTATAATCCTGATCTTTTACTACGCCAACGTTGTTGAAGTAATCAACAGATAACAATATTTTCGTTTTATCTGTTCCGCCACGTACACTCACCTGATGGTCCTGCATACTGCCGTTGCGGAGACCATAACTCAGCCAGTCAGTACTTACCAGTTTGGAAGGATCATAAGTGCCACTAGCCCATGCATTTTCCATGTTTTTCAGCATGTAAGGAGTAGCCACCAACTGATCATTCTTAAAGTCCAGATCGCGGTTAGGCTTTGGGTCATAAGTGCCGCCGAGTGAATTGCGTTGTGCTTCACGGGAATATTCCACAAACTCAGCAGCATTCATCAGCTCAGGCAACGGGCGATTCTTTTGCACACCATAGTAACCATTATAGTCTACTGTGGTGATACCTGCGCGTCCTTTCTTAGTTGTAATAATGATCACACCATTGGCGCCTCTGTTACCATAGATAGCGGTAGCAGATGCGTCTTTTAATACGTTGATGGTTTCAATATCATTGGGATTGATCTGGTCTACACCATCTTTGAGAGGCATACCATCCACCACATACAATGCTTCATTGCTGGCACCAATGGAACGGGCACCTCTTACCCTTACCTCAGTGCTGGCACCAGGTTTCCAGGAAGTTGTCTGAGCCATTACACCGGCTACGCGACCCTGGAGTGCTTGCGAAACATTAGTTACGGCAATCTCCGCTATCTTGTCTGCTTTTAAAACAGACACTGCACCGGTTACATCTTTTTTAAGTACGGAACCATACCCGATCACCACTACTTCATTCAGATCAGATGCCGCTTCTTTCATACGCACGATGAGTGAATTGTTGGCACCGGCTTTAATAACAAAATCTTTGATCACATATTTCTCAAATCCCATAATGGAAAATGTGAATTGGTATTTACTACCGGGCTTCAGACCGGATACTGTAAATACACCCTTTTCATTGGTAGAGAGATTTTGCTTTTCAGTACTTCCTGTTGCAACAATGCTTACACCAACACCTATCAGTACTTCTCCCTTTTCGGAAGTCACAATACCGGTAAGTTGTGGTTTGTCCTGTGCTTTCAAAGCCAAAGAAAAGACAACTGCTATCAAACATAGCCACCATTTGGTTGTTAAAAATCTGAATTTCATCATATTGTTTTTTCGTGTTTTGACAATAGTTACCCGCATGCCTCAAACGAGCATGTTTTTTTATGGAGTTAGTTTTTTTCCTTACTGTATTCTGGCTACTTCTATCTTATTATTGTTCACCTTTTTAAATAACAGCCCATTAATATTCCCCAATATAGAAAGCACTACATCTAATGAATCAGATGGCAGGAGCTTACCTGTCACAAGCATATTATTAAAACTTTCGTCGCTGAATTTGAATTGAACATTATATTGTTTACCTATACTGGCTAGTACTTTTCCCAGCGGCTCCTGGTTAAATTCGAGTGATATGCCGGTTGTATCTGTTTTATTGTCTGATGATATGATGTTGTTTTCTTTAAAGGACTTCACCGAGAATTGTTTCGAGCGGCTGTCCATTACAAACTGCTCACCGGCATTCAGGTATACATCTTTCATGATAGTAGAGCGGACTACTACCTTCCCTTCAAATAATTTTACACTTACCTTGTTCTGCTGTAGTGTATTCATCATAAAGCGGGTGCCAAGAACAGTTGTGCTGATACCACCTGCATACACGGTAAAAGGTCTTGTAACATCCTTTGCTACTTCAAAGATGGCTTTCCCTGAGAGCCTCACATCCCGCCTGCCAGTATCAAATGATACATGATAGCTGATGCTGCTTCCTTGTGATAATTCTATTATAGAATGATCAGATAATACCAGATGGCGAACGCTGTCACTATTATTGTATTCAATGATCTCCGCATCTTGCTTCACTTCAACGGAAGCCATTGCAGGCATGGCTTTGTGGCCGGTATTGTAATGGCGCCACGTAGCACCTGCCATTAATAATATCATCGCAGCGGCAACCCATTTTGCGTATATCATAATGGTCTTGCGTGGAGGAGCCACTTCTTTTTGAGAGATCTTCCTGTGCAGCTTTTCCAGCAGCAGGGCTGATCTTTCCGATGAAAGCATGGAACTGCCTGATCGAAGGGATTCTTCAAATTCTTTTTTCAGGCGTTTCTTTAGCCTTCTTTGATTCCTTTGTAGCGCCATGCTTTTGCGTAGTTTCAAGTATAAATACCCCAAACTGTGAAAAAGGTGATGCCGTTTTGTGTTACGAAATTGTTATGCGCATCAGCTGAGATAGAAAAGGAGCAGAGAGGCTCCTGTGGCAAGGCTTTCAGCCTGATGGTGGGAGATGTAATCTTTAATGAAACGGGTGGATTGTTTGAGGTAATCTTTTACAGAAGTAACAGAAATGCCAAGGATGTGCGCTACTTCATCATATGATTTTCCTTCATACCGGCAGAGCCTGAAAACTTCTTTTTTTCGTTCCGGCAGATGGTTCACGGCTTCTTCCACGATAGATAACCGGAAGGTGTATAACTCTTCGCTGAGAGGTTCTTCCTGATAGAGATCAACGGTTTTACGCTTTTCCCTTTCTTTTTGTTTAAGGTATTTGATGGATTTGTTGAAGCTGGTAACGAAGAGCCAGCCGGCCACCTTGGCGGCATCCAGCTTTTCCCTGTTTTCCCAGAGGGCCAGGAAAACTTCCTGCAGTATGTCTTCTGCTGCTTCGTGCTGCTTCACAACTTTCCATATGTTAGCATACACGGCCTGATGATATTGATGGTATAAAACATCAAAATTATCCAGGTCTACCTGGTCTGCAATGTGGTCGGCAAAATATGGCGTATCCATTTCGCCGGTAAAACTACAAGGAACCGCGTTTAGAGTGATATTATAAAATTGTAAAGCCTTTTTGAAGTTGATAAAAAAAGGCCCCGGTTTTCCCGGAGCCTTTTCGTTTTTTAGAAACCATATCGTATGCCGAACTGTATCTGCCAGGGGTTTCCGGATGGCGTTACCACCCCGGTATTTACGTTCACATTATAATTATAAGTGCTGGATGCTGCATCAAATCCACCAAGGGAATAGATGTTCTGTTTGCCGAGGGATTTGTTAGTACCCCAACCTTTATTCAGCAGGTTGGCTACGTTAAACAGATCGCCGGAGAGCTCAATATTGTGGCTTTTATAAATGTTGAATTTTTTACCGATGCGGAGATCCCATATACCATAGAAACCATTAACACCAGCGTTCCGTTCTGCAATAGTACCCATGCTTTTGCGGATGTAATCTTTTATGCTGTTATCTACAGAAGGATTATTGAGGATACCAGTGATGGCGGTACGGTATTTTTCCGGTACTGCTGTGTTGTTTACATCAAATATATAGGCCAGGTCGTTGGAGTTCACAAAGTCTCCGTTCACATTACCATTCACTGCGAGGGAATAACGGGTGCCGCCAAGGCCTGAATATCTTACACCTACACTGAAACCTTTCCAGCTGGGCAGTGTGCCATAGAAAACTATTTTATGCCGGAACTGGTTATCGGAATAACTCATGGCATCCAGGTTGCGCGGATCTTCCTTTACCATGAGTGAAAGTGTAGCTGTATTGGCAACGTCTCCGTTGAAAGATGTATTATCTTTTGCATCATTCCAGGTGTAGCTTAAAGTAAACTCACCGTCTCTGAAATAACGCCAGTTAACATCTGCTACAAAAGCATATTGATTCACCTTTCCACCTGCATTCAATTCCAGCACACGACCTACCTGTGTGCTTTTTCTTCCCTGCGTCCAGTCTGCCACACCATTGGTGGTGTTGATAGTTGTGGCAGGAACATACACTCCGCGATTTCCTTCATTCGCTAAACGGAAATAAGGCTGATCCACCATGTTCCTGTCTACATACATATAGTTATTCCGTGCAATGCTGGTGAAGAAAGTGATACCTGCTTTCAGGCGATCAGAGAACAAGTGGTTGTAGGAAATGTTGGCTTTGTATACCACAGGAATGCGGGCATCCTTTGCATTGGTATTAATAGTGCCGATGCGCGCGAGGCCCAGCTGGTCAAATAATTCCTTACCGGGAGCCTTTGACGGATCCTTTCTGTATTCGATGAAATCCGGTACGGGTACATTGTTTCCTGTAATATCAACGGAGAGTACTTTGGTACCATCAAACAACATGTTATTGATCATTGCATAGTTGTTGATGTCTGATCCAAAGATCCCTGCGCCGAGGCGAAGGTAATCCGTGTGTTTTTCATTGATATCCCAGTTGAACTGGATACGTGGTTGTATCTGGAGTGTGTTCAGCGGATTATCTGTGCGCAGGCCCAATTCATCAAACACGGTTTGGTTGAAGTTGGCCTTGTTCATGTAAGTGGTGTAGTCAGCACGTATTCCCAGGATCATTTCCAGGCCCCGTGCCAGGCGTGTTTGCATCTGTGCATAAAGACCAGCATTCAGGATATTTTGATTGAGGCTGGGATCATCTGCCAGCGCAATTTCGCGGGCATAACGGTAAGGCGTTTTGTTATCGAAATTAGTCATCCCGGTAAAATAGAACCGGCCATTCATTTCACTGCCATACAATGAATTAAGATGACTGTACATGATGTCTGTACCGAATGTGAAGTTTGCTTTGTTGGTATTGAAGTATACGTTATCTACGAGTTGTACAATGTTATTATAAAAGTGCTCCGGTGAATAACGTTGCCCGCCAAGCTGGATGGAAGTGAAGACGGGGTTGTTGTTGATGGTAGATTGTACACGTTCAACAATTGCACGGGGAATGTTTTCCCGGGGCAGTTGTTTATTAGGTACACTTTCTTCAAAAGTATAGAGGTGCTGCAGTTTCAGTTCATTGGTAACCCTGGGGTTCAATACGGTACGCAGGGTGGCAAGGAGACTATTATTATACGTATTGGCATCGCCATATACTTCGTACATATTGATGGCTGTATTATCATCACGCCCCTGGAAGTTGCGGTCGTTTACAAAGTTATTCCGGATGGTTAAGAGGTTCTTTTCATTCAGCTGCCAGTCGATACGGGCAAACACTGCATCCGTGCTTCTTTTCTTGTCAAACGATCCGAACTGTGCTGCATTGGATACGCCATATTTGCTGCGGGCGATCTGCTGGAACTGATCCAGTGTGGATTGCGTAATGTTCAGGCGTTTTTCATCTTCAGGAGATTGAATGTCTGCCAATTGCAGCGGGCGGGCATCTGCCTGACGGTCCCAGGTGAGGAAGAAGTGTGCTTTATCCTTGATGATAGGGCCTCCAAGGGAGAAGCCGAATTGATTGGTAGAAAAGTCATTTGTTCTCTTGGCGCCGCGGATATCGTTGGGGCTGGACAGCCAGTCTGCCCTGCTGAACATAAAAGCACTTCCGGTGAAAGTGTTGGTACCTGCTTTGGTTACGGTGCTTACAGTACCTCCGCCACTACGGCCATAGGTTACATCATATTGATTGGTCACTACTTTAAATTCCCGGATGGCTTCCATTGATATAATATACGGAGCTCCGGTACGACTGTTGGAACCGCCCCCTGAAGTAGGATTCCGGGCTGTAGTACCATCAATGGTAAAGTTAGTGGAAGAGGCCAGCTGACC
The DNA here is from genome assembly GCF_009647655.1 of Chitinophaga sp. SYP-B3965. Lineage (GTDB taxonomy): Bacteria > Bacteroidota > Bacteroidia > Chitinophagales > Chitinophagaceae > Chitinophaga. The sequence goes on from NZ_WJFD01000004.1 coordinate 417,027, forward strand.
TGATAAGTTGCTGCCACGGCTGAGCGGGGAGAGATCTATTAGCGTCGTGAAATTGCGGCCATTAACGGGTAACTTGGAAATGTCCCTGGCGCTAACAGTCGTAGCAGCACCAAAGTTTTCCGATTTGTTGCGAAGGGAGTTGCCTACCACTTTCACTTCATTCATATTCACGGCGGATACTTTCATCACTACATTTACACGGGCGGCATCTCCCTGGCTGAGATAACTGCCTTTCTCCTGTTGGTTTGCATAACCCACATAAGTGACGGTAACAACATAAGGGCCGCCTAATGGGAGTTCCCGGATGTTGTATTCTCCTTTGGAGTTGGTAACAGTGCGGGAAATGAAACCGGTGGATTCATTTTTTACCATCACGGAGGCGCCGGGGATGAGCTGTTTATTTTCATCTGAAACAACACCGTAAATGGAAGCCTGGGTAGTTTGTGCCTGCGATCTGAGGGCCACAAAGCAAAATAAGGTTAGCAAGAGTTTAATGTAGGATCTCATAAAATGAAAGGATGTTAAAGGTGTAAGTGGAATTATCTACGTGAGTGGAATAATATTAAGTTTATACGATCCGTAACTAATCGGAAGTCTTTTCGTAATTAAAAATAACAATAAATGCAATAAAATGCAACAAAAGGTAATTAAAAAGTAATATTACGAATAAGGGCTGCCTGGAAGGCAGCCCTTATTTTTTATGGCAGGAGGAGGGGTTATTTTTCAAATATCAGGTCATCACATACATCTACCCGGGCTATAATGCCCCAGCCAAAAAGGTCATTGGCAACAGCTATCAGTAACTCATTATCTCCCTGTTCTAAGGGAAGATTAAAAGAAGTGTTATCAACGGCACATCGTCCATTAGGATCTTTCCTAAGCGCGGCGCCGTAGAGGTTTTTCTCAGCAAACAGGTATTTTCCATTAATGAATATCCAGACCTCATCACTTAAACCAAGGTTCATTTTCCTTACCTGCGCGGTGGCTGATTGAATGTTGGTTTTAAGCCAGACCAGTCTGCGCGTAGGAGGGGGCGCGCCTCCAAACATCCGGGTGATATTGATCAGGCCTCTGCGCTCCGCACGGATGGTATCCCATTTAGTCTCTTTCGCAGGATATTTAGCATAGCTGAATTCCAGTCTTTCAGCTGTAATGACGGGTTGGCTGATCTGCCATTTACGGATATAACGTGGATCATGGTCTGTGAGGTCCGATTCTTCCAAGGGGGAAAGTCCTTCCGTTTGATCTGGCTTAACAACCAGGTTGGAAATGATCATCTGCCCCTCAAATGCAAGGCCGCCATGGAGGGTATTGCCCTCCAGTCTTGATACTGCCAGCACCGCTTTATGATTTACATAAGCGCGCATTTGCTTCCCGGATATCACCAGTTTTACGTGGTTCCATTTATCTTTTTCAATGGTGGCGGTGCTTTGGAAATGGAAAAGCATATCCCAGAGGTTAATGCCATCAATAAACGGCGCGTATTGCACAGCATCTCCTTTTCCGGATCTAACGATACGGAGATAGAAACATTCCTTTTCTTTCTGGTCGCTTCTCCTGAAATAGATATTGGAGAACCCGGCATTTACCGGTTCCATATCATACTCAATGGTTCCATCTTTGAAGTCCAGGTTTTTCAGGACCACGGAATCCATATTGGGGAGGAGCTTCATGGCAGGTACTGATCTGTGTGTGATGAATTCCACGGTGCCTGGTTTGAATTCCCAGTTTTCTGCCTGCAGGGGGATTTCCTGCGATGTTTTCTTTTTTTGTTGTGCCGCTACGGTGGTAGCAAAAAGAAGTGATAGGAGAACAGTTGCTGTTTTTGTCATGGGCTGTTTTAAATTTGTACAGCAAAAGTGAATAATAAGTAAATTGATGACTGTTCAAGCGAGCATCAAGTTGGTGCAAGTCAGTATCAAATGCGTAACACCTTCATATAAAATGAATAACAGTCTTGAGATAAATTATATAAAGAAGTGCCTGGTGTTGATTGAAACCCGGTTAAACTGGGGTGCAAGCGATGACTGGACAAGTTATGATTTTGAAAAACTCAGTGAAGTTATCCAGGAACGTACCGGTGTAACATTAAGTATCACTACGCTTAAGCGGCTTTGGGGAAAATTGAAGTATGACAATATTCCGGCTACGACCACCTTGAATACGCTGGCAAAGTTTGCCGGGTATGAGGACTGGCGGGAGTTTAAGCAACAGGTGCAGCCTGGGGGAATTGAAATACCTCCGCAAAAGAGCAAACCCCGCCGGAAATGGATGTACGGACTTTTAGGTTTGCTGCCCCTATTGCTGGTACTCTACCTTGCACTTTTATCTAACAGGAAGTCTGCCACTACTATTAATAAAGCCGATTATACATTTAGCAGTAATAAAACGGTCACAGAAGGTGTACCTAACTCTGTAATCTTCAGTTATGATGCTACGGCCGCCGGGGAGGATTCCGTGTTCATAACACAGACCTGGGACAGGAGAAGGAAAGTAAGAGTGCCGGCAAATGAGAAAGCCTATTCTGCTATCTATTATATGCCGGGTTATTTCCGGGCAAAATTGATCGTGGGGGACCAGATCGTGAAAGAGCATGATCTGATGATCTCTTCCGGAGGCTGGCTGGCGCTTATAGAGCAGAAAAGTGACGTTCCTCTTTATTTCAAAAAAGAAGAATTCCAGAAGAATAGCGGGGTAGTGGTGAGCGAAGCACTTTTATCTGCTTATCAAATTCCCTTACAACCTTCGCCGCCTGTATTGAGAATTTATAATGTGCAGGACCTTGGCATAAAGAATGATCACTTTACTTTTGAAACAACATTGAAGAGTGGTTACGATCTGGGTACGGCTGCCTGCCAGCGGGTAGAGGTACTGATCCTTTGTAAAAGTGATGTGTTCATTATTCCGCTTTCTGCAAAAGGCTGTGTAGGAGACCTCTCATTAGTTGCAGCTGGTGTAGCTGTGCAAAGCAGCAAAGCAGATCTCTCAAAGTTTGGTTGTGATCTGGATCAGTGGGTGAAGGTGAAAGTGGAAGCGAAAGATAAGCGGGTGCGTTTTTTTGTAAATGGAGAAGAAGCGTATGCGCTTACTTTTCCTAATGCTCCAACGGATATAGTGGGTGTTCAATACCGTTTTTCCGGAACCGGTGCAGTGAAGGATACCCGTTTCATGAAAGATAAGCGGGTAATTGATCTTTAGTTAACTTTAATAAAAAAGATATGGTAAGAGCATTTTTAGGCATGGGCCTGTTAGGTACGAATTTCGTAAAGGCTATGCTGGAAAAAGGAGAGACAGTGCAGGTATGGAACAGAAGTCCGGAGAAAGCTACGGCACTGGAAGCTGATGGGGCAAAAGCATTTGCATCAGCAGCAGATGCAGTGAAAGGGGCAGATCATATTCATATTGCTGTGAAGGACGATGCCAGTGTAAACCAGGTGTTGGCTGCAGCTGTTCCTGGTCTGAAGGCCGGGGCTGTGATCATTGATCATACTACTACTTCTGCGGAAGGGGCGATACAGCGTACAAAGGAATGGAAAGAAAAGGGATTTACTTATTTACATGCGCCGGTATTTATGGGCCCTGCCAATGCAAGGGAAGGCAGTGGTTATATGCTGGTATCCGGAGATCAGGGGGTGATTGAAAAAGTGCAACCGCTGCTGGATAAAATGACGGGGAAGGTGATCAATTTTGGACCGGAGGAAGGAAAAGCTGCCGGGATGAAACTGATCGGCAATTGCTTCCTGATCACTTTTTCTGCAGGTTTGGCGGATACTTTATCACTCGGCAAGGCCTTACATATTTCAGCACAGGATATCGGGTCTTTGTTTGATATCTGGAATCCTGCACAAATGGTGGCTACCCGCCTTCAGCGTATGAGCAGCGGGGATTACAGCAAAGCTTCCTGGGAGTTGAACATGGCACGCAAGGATACACAGTTATTCATGAATACCAACGGAGCACTGGCTGTGATACCAGCTATTGCTGCTGAAATGGACCGCTGGATAGAAAAAGGATTTGGTAACAGTGACTGGACTGTTATTGCGAAGGATGCAGTATCATAAACGCATCCATCCTTCGGGCAACAGGTCTTGTGTGTCTTTGGGGCCTAAGCGGGCAAACCATTGTAATGGCGCCACTACCTGTTTGCCTTTATGGTTGCATAACCATGCAGCCCACCATCCGAAACTGCTGTTAGGAATAATGTAATGTTTGCAGGCGATCATCATCCGGAAAATATCCCGGTATTTTTCTCCGGCATACATTAGCGGAACGAAAGTAGCGGGAGATTGGAAATGCAGGTTAGCTTCGCACCAGGCTATATCATCAGAGAAGATGTAAAGATGCGGGTCTTTTACTTTTTGCCGTATCCATTTTTCTGCGCGCATATAATAGTCCACATCCATAGCGCCGTGATAAGGATTGTTGACGTATTCTTTTCGCCGCACGTTTACGCATACCGCTTCACTTTGCAGGATACGTTCCATGAGCGGAACAGCTGTTGCTCCGAGCGGGTGCTGAAAGCTAAAATCAGCACGGATAATGGGCGCATATTTTCTGAAATATTTTTCTGATTGCCAGAACCCGTCCAGGTATGCGTCAGGGCCTGCTTTGAGCACGGAAGGTGCATAATGGAAGCAGCGTTCACGTATGTTTGTTTGCGGAATACCAAGCAATGTTTTTACAAGTCTATCTGCCCGTTTAACCGGGATCCATTGGTTACGGACACGTTTTACTTCTTCCGGATCAGCAACCGGAACCTGGATGCGGAATATGTCCAGGTCAAAATTGCGATGCACAAAACCGGCTTCGCGTTTAGCAGCATGATCATGCAGCCAGTTAAGGTCCAGTTTAAGTGTGGTTTGGTGTTGCAGGCTCAGGGCCTTGCCCAGTGCATATTGGAACATCTGGTTGCCAAGCCCGCCCATGAGTTTTACAATGATCATACCGAGGCTTTCCATAACAAGACGGGTAATGTTCCTGTAAAAGTTGGGTGAGGCTTTCACTAAATAAAAAAAGCTGCCCTTGTACAGGGCAGCTTTTTTTATAAAAGTTCTTTCTTACAAATTTTGTTTCTTCATTTCACTCACGGCATAATCTGCTGCCCTGGCTGTGAAAGCCATATAAGTGAGGGTAGGATTTTGTGTGCCGGTAGAGGTCATGCAGGCGCCGTCTGTAACAAATACATTCTTGCAGGCATGCAGCTGATGCCATTCATTCAGTAAAGAAGTTTTTGGATCATGCCCCATGCGCACGCCGCCCATTTCATGGATATCCAGGCCGGGCCTGCGATCCGTGTTCTGTGTTTTTATATTGGTGAATCCTGCTGCATCAAACATTTCACGCATCTGCTCATAATAATCTTCCCGGATCTTCCAGTCGTTATCATCATACTCCACTGAAATGCTGAGTTGGGGAATGCCCCATGCATCTTTCTGGTTTTTATCCAGCCGCACATAATTACTAACTTTTGGAATGGTTTCTCCCATCATGTGCGAGCCTACTTGCCATGGTCCCAGTTCTGTTTTCGCCAGGTTGTCCTTTAGTGTTTCGCCGATCCCTTTGGAGTCACGGGATTCTTTGCGCCGGGCACTGAATGCTGCGGCATAACCACGGAGAAAATCAGTTTCTTGTTTGAATACATTCCGGAAGCGGGGAATGTAACCTCCTCCGGCAGGATTGCGGCCATCTGTTTTATATTCCAGCAGTCCATCATATTCTGCACTGATGGTAGCGCTGTAATTATGGAAAGCCACGTATTTTCCCATTAAGCCGTTATCATTTCCCAGGCCCTGCCGGAACCTGTTGGAAGTAGAATTCAGAAGAATGAGATTGGTGTTCAGTGCGGAAGCGTTTACGAAAACGATCTTTGCAAAAAAATCAATTTCTTCTTTTGTATTTGTATCGATCACTTTCACGCCGGTTGCCTTTCCTTTTGCTTCATCATATATAATGGAGTGTACCACTGAAAAAGGCCGTAAGGTGAGGTTGCCTGTTTTTTGTGCCCAGGGCAGGGTAGATGCATTACTGCTGAAGTATCCGCCGAAGGGGCAGCCGCGCTGGCAAAGGGTGCGGTTCTGGCATTGTACCCGTCCCTGATCAAAATGGATCTGGTTGGGTTTGGAAAGATGTGCACAACGGGCACTGATCACGTGCCTGTTTGGATATTTTTCTTTTAATGCTTTTTTGAAGTGATCTTCTGCGGCGTTAAGCGGAAAAGCGGGGAGGAATTCACCATCCGGCAGTTCTGCCAGGCCATCCCTGTTTCCGGAGATACCTGCAAAACGTTCTACGTAGCTGTACCAGGGGGCAATGTCTTTATAACGGATAGGCCAGTCTACTGCGAAATCATCACGGGCTGGTCCTTCAAAATCAAAGTCGCTCCAACGTTGCGTTTGCCTTGCCCATAGCAATGACTTGCCACCTACCTGGTAACCACGGATCCAATCGAATGGTTTTTCCTGTACGTAAGGATGCTCTGCATCTTTTACAAAGAAATGCCGGGTATCTTCATGATAGGCATAACAACGGTTAACGATGGGATTCTCTTCCTGTTCTTTCCTTGGAATTTCATTGCGGTGTTCAAATTCATAAGGGAACATGTTGGTAGTTGTATAGTCTTTCACATGTTCCACCGGGCGGCCGCGTTCCAGCACCAGTGTTTTTAATCCTTTTTCTGTAAACTCTTTGGCTGCCCATCCGCCACTGGCACCGGAGCCGATCACAATCACATCGAAGGTGCGCTCTTTAACACTATCTATTGCAAGATTTGCCATGTCTATAATTTTTTTATGCTGGGAAATAACCGTTGTACCTGCCGGGAACCAATTCGTATTTTACAATATTGGTCATCACATATTTGGAATTGAGATATCCCTGTATGGTTTTGCTTTTAGTGATATCGTAGAATTTTTTAACCGGATCATCTTTCTTCTTTCCTTCCTGGATCACTTTTAATACTTCTTCCCGTTTTGCCGGGGTGGCATCGGCAAAGGAAGTGCCACTCTGCTTTTTGAAGAAGTCGTTAAAACCGGCCAGCCCTTCCATATATAACTTTTGATTTTCGGTTGTATAACAATCATCCACCATCTTTAATACAAAGAGATGTAGTTTGAGTGACTTAGCGCCGGGTGTGGTTGTTTCCGGGATAAGGGTTTCTGTTAATGCCGCCAATAAGTTTTCGTCGTCTTCACTGATGGTGAGGTTTTGCAGCTGTATGCTGGCTTTCCCCGAGTTGCGGTAACAGGCAGGTAGTACCATTGCCCCACCGGCTATGATCAATAAATGGCGGATGGCCGTTCTCCGTTTTATTAATTTGTCCATCGTTTTTTCTTTAGCTTGTCGGGTAAAATACTAATTTTCGGAACGTTTTTTTTATTACTTTTAGTTATCAACCTAACAAAGAAAATTCCCGTCCTACAGGATTATGCAGAAAGTTCCACATAGTGAAAGTGAATTGTTGCGCCTGCTTGCTTCCGGAGACCAGCACGCATACCAGGTTATATTTGAACGCTATTGGGACCCCATTTATTCTACCGCACTTCTTCTTACCAAATCACCCGCCCTGGCAGAGGACGTGGCTCAGGATGTATTTACCATGATCTGGGAAAAACGTGCCGGCATGGCCGCAGTGGACAAACTGGAAGGATTCCTCTTTATTACTGCCCGTAATATGATCTATACTAAACTCCGTAAACTGGCTTCCGGCCAAGCTTACCGGCAGCATATCCTACATTGCTTTCCGGAGCAGGAGGTGGTAAGGGCAGATGAAAGGGCAGAATTCAGGGAGTTGGAACAAACTATCCTGGCAGCCATACAGCAGTTGCCGCCCCAGCAGCAGAAAGCTTTTAAACTGAGCCGCTTTGAGGGGATGCGGCATGAAGAGATCGCGGTAACGATGGGCGTTTCCCGGATCACCATTAAAAGTTATATCGTACAGGCCATTGCCACGCTCCGCAAGGCTTTGGGCAATCATCCTTCCGGCGCCCTGGTCATTTTATGGGCTTTCCTTTTCCTCCGTTAATTTTTTTTTGAAACCGGCACCTCCTGTTTGGGGAGTTGTGCGTCTTTATACTGTTACCGGGCTTCCGGGTATCCTATCATTCACGTTACACGTTATGGACCAAAAAACATTTTCCGCATTATTGGAAAGGTTCCTCAGTGAGGACCTCAGCCGGGAGGAGGTTTCCCGGTTACTGGATTCCCTCCAGGACGACGCTATGCGGCAACAATGGGAAGAAGCCCTCACTGCCTTACTGGAGAATAAAACTGTTCACGGTCTTTCTGATCCGGCCCGCATGCAGGTTATCCGCGAATCCATTGTAGCGGGTACAAAAACACCGCGTTTCCAGCTACTTAAAAAATTATTGCCATATGCTGCAGCTGCGGCACTGATTGCTTTTGCTGTAATATTCCTGTTCCAACCTTCCCCGCCTGCTTTAAAGCAGGTTGTGAAAGAGAATAAACTGCACCAGGTGGTGCCGGGTGGTAACAAAGCTGTGCTCACTTTGGCGGATGGTACACAGATCACGCTGGACAGTACAGGGAATGGGGCTATTGCCAGTCAGGGAAATGTGCAGGTGATAAAACTGGATAGCGGACAGTTGGCTTATAACGCGGCAAAGGGTGGTAAAGGGAATGAGATGAGTTATAATACGCTTGTTACGCCAAGGGGCGGGCAGTTCCGGATCATTCTTCCGGACGGTTCTAAAGTGTGGCTGAATGCAGCTTCCTCTCTGCATTTCCCTACTGCATTTAATGGCAAGGAAAGAGAAGTGCAGCTGATAGGAGAGGCTTATTTTGAAGTGGCAAAGAACCCGCAAATGCCATTTAAAGTAAAAGTGAATGAAATGGCGGTGCAGGTATTGGGTACTCATTTTAATGTGATGGCTTATCCGGATGAAGCGAACATCAAAACCACCTTGCTGGAAGGTGCTGTGAAGATACAGCATGGGGCAAAGGCGGTGCAACTGAAACCTGGCCAGCAGGCACAACTGAACACCGCAGGGAATATATCTGTTAATGAGGGGGTGGATATGGAAGAAGTGGTAGCCTGGAAGAACGGGTACTTTCATTTCAACCATGAATCGCTGGAAGGTATGATGCGCCAGATAGGCCGCTGGTATGATGCAGAGATAACGTATGAAGGTAATATCTCTGACCGTGAATTTGGTGGTAAGATAGAAAGGGGAAGCGACATTACAGAAGTGCTGAAGATACTTGAACTGAGTAAAGTGCATTTCAGGATCGAAGGTAAAAAGATCATAGTAACACCATAATATATATAGTTCCTTTTATTCCTTTTTTGAAAAAACAGACGTTATGAAAAAACACTGATAACACTTTTGCCCGTAAAAAAAGCCGGACCCGAATTGCAGTCGGACCCGGCACGATCGTAAGGGCAAACCAAATGTTTCCATGGTACATCCACGTTCCTGGCTATAAGCCGGGTGGGATTTTATTACCCTAACAAACCAAAATTATGCATTTTAGTTCTATTCGTACGCGGTATTTTAAACGGCGACTGATTGCCAAAACACTGCTTGTTATGAAGTTCTCCGCAATTATTATTTTGTTCGCATGCATGCAGGTCAGCGCAAAGGGCTACGCCCAAAGTGTGACCCTTTCAGAGAAAAACGTATCCATGGAGAAATTGTTCCGCTATATAGAGAAGCAGACGGGATACGTATTTTTCTTTGACCATAAATTAATAGACAAGGCTGCCGCCATTTCGGTGGATTTCAAACGAACGCCACTGGAAAAAGCCTTAGAGCTGGCGTTGAAAGACCAGCCACTTTCTTATTCCATTATCGGGAAAAATATAGTGATCAAAGCAAAGGAGGCTTTTTCTCCTTATTCACCTGTGAAAGTATTAGCACAGGATACGATGCTGAATATAAATGGCAGGGTAACGGACGAAGCCGGCAATGCTTTGCCTGGTGCATCTGTTGTAGTAAAAGGTACCACAACGGGTACTGCTACGGATGCCAATGGTTTCTTTAAACTGAGGGTGGCCCGCAGTACTATGATCTACGTCTCCTACATTGGATACAAAAGCCAGGAAATGCAGGTAACCAGTGAGCAGCCTATGAGTTTAAAACTGGCAGAGCAGGTGAGCAGTACAGATGAAATAGTGGTGGTGGGTTACGGTACTGTAAAGAAGAGTGATCTCACGGGTTCTTTATCCCAGGTGAAATCCAAAGACATTACTGCCTATCCTTCCACGAATGTGATGCAGGCACTGAATGGCAGAGCTGCAGGTGTGCGTGTGATGCAGAATGGCGGTTCTCCCGGAGGTGGTGTGAGTGTACGTATCAGGGGAGCCAACTCTATCCTGGGTGGTAATGAACCTTTGTATGTGATTGATGGTTTCCCTTATCCGGGTAATCCTACTTTCCTGCAGAACTCGGATATCGCTTCTATGGAAATATTGAAGGATGCTTCTTCTACTGCCATCTATGGTTCCAGGGGTGCAAATGGTGTTGTGATGATCACTACCAAAAGTGGCAGAAGAAAGGACGCTACTTCTGTGGATTTTGAAGCAGGTTATACTTTGCAGACTGTTTCTAAAAAGATGCCGTTGATGAATGCGCAGCAGTATGCTATGTTGTATAACGAGCAGGCTAAGAATGACGGGCTCGCTGCTTATTTTTCACAGACACAGATAGATAGCCTGGGCCAGAATGCAGGTACAGACTGGCAGGACCTTGTGCTGCGTACAGCGCCGATCTACAATGCAAGTGTTACCGTAAACGGCGGAACGGAAAAAACAAAATTCTCCCTTTCCGGCGGCGCTTATCTGCAGGACGGTATTGTAAAAGCCAGTGATTATAAACGTTATAATATCCGCGGTAATATTGAGCATGATATCAGCAAGGTATTCAGTGTTTCCTTTAATACGATCCTTACAAGATTGAACAGTGCCCGTCAGAACTCCAGCCTGGGAAACAGGGGGAGTGATCTTATTGCCGCCATGCTGATGGCACCTCCATCTCTTACACCTTATTTACCCAACGGTTCTTACCGGAGATTGAATACGGCTTATCCTTTTATCTCTAATGTGATCATTAATCCCCTGGTACCTATTGATAAACAGACTGATCTTATTAAAGGAGACAGGGTGTTCACGAATGCGGCGATTACGATCAAACCATTAAAAGGCCTTACGATCAAGATCTCTGGTGGTATCGATAACCTGAATGACAGGGTGGACAAATATTCTGCCATTGAACCTACCACTAACTCTGTAGGTACTGCTACTGTTGAAACTACACAACAGACAGGTTTGCTGAATGAGAACGTGGTTACTTACCAACGGGATTTTAATAAACATTCCTTTACTATCATGGGTGCCTTTACTTACCAGGATGGTACCACCACAACCCTTAATGGTTCTGGTACCGGCTTCCTGAGTGACGTAACGGGAACCGGCAACCTCGGCAGTGCAGCCACACCCGGTATTCCAGGCAGCGGATATAGTAAAGGGGTATTACTTTCCTATCTCAGCAGGCTCAATTATTCTTTTAATGATAAATATCTTTTTACTGCCAGTATCCGCCGGGATGGATCTTCGAGGTATTCAAAAGATAACCAGTGGGCGAATTTTCCATCTGCCGCACTGGCATGGAAAGCTTCAAATGAAGATTTCCTGAAGCAGTCCCGTGTAATATCAGATCTTAAAGTAAGGGCCAGTTACGGGCTTTCCGGAAGTACGGCTATTTCTCCCTATTCCACACTCAACCAACTGGGTACCAGCAATACCATTTTCGGGGATGCATTATACGTTGCATTTGCGCCAGGCACCACATTGCCCGGGGACCTAAAGTGGGAACTTACCAGGCAAACGGACTTTGGTGCAGACATCGGTTTCTTAAATAACAAGCTGCGTTTTACGTTGGACTATTACTACAAAAAAACGTTTAACCTGCTGAATACGGTGAGGCTGCCGGCGTCTACTGGTTATAATACCACACTTCAGAATGTAGGTGAAATAGAAAACAAGGGTTTTGAGTTTGGATTGGAAGCGGAGATCCTGCAACAAAGGGAAGTGAACTGGAGCATGAATGCGAACATTGCCTTTAACCGCAATAAAGTGCTGAAGCTCTATGATGGTCAGGATATACCTGGTGTCGCATTTTATACCGGCTCTATTAATGATTATGTGAACCTTCTCCGGGAAGGCCAGCCATTGGGCGTTTTCTATGGATATAGAGAAACAGGTTATACGGCTACCGGTAACCTGCAATATGAGGACATTTCCAAAGATGGCGCCATCAGTGCTGCTGATAAAACTTTTATTGGTGACCCCAATCCTGATTTCATTTATGGTCTGAATTCCGTAACCAGCTGGAAGGGGCTTGAACTCACCATATTTATCCAGGGTTCTCAGGGCAATGACATCTTTAACCTGAATAAGGCTGCGTCGCTCGATCTGGGTATGGGGCTTAACCTGCCAAGAGAAGTGTATGAAAGCCACTGGACGCCGGAAAATCCCAACGCGAAATATCCGAAGATCACGAGAACACTTGCGGCGAATCTGTCCACAAGATTTGTAGAAGATGGTTCCTATCTCCGCTTTAAGAATATACAGATCGCCTATAACCTGCCTGCTCAGAAGCTGGGTTGGAAATGGATTAAATCTGCACAGGTATATGCCAGCGGCCAGAACCTGATCACCATTACAAAATATTCCTGGTATGATCCGGAGGTGAATGTTTATGGCGGTGCTAACTCCTTCACCCAGGGTATAGATTACTCCATTTATCCGACCAGCAAGTCTGTTACTTTCGGTATCAGGTGTGGATTCTAATCTATTTTCATACACTAATCATTATTTATGAAACATTCTCTTCTTCTCATATTTACCGCTTTGCTAATGGCTTCCTGTTCCAAGTTGCTGGAGGAAAAACCAAAATCCATTGCAGCGGAAGTTTTCTATAATACGCCTGCTGAAGTAGAAGCAGGGCTCAATGCCATTTATACACCCATCAGGGGCAGTGGTAATTTTGGCGCTTTGTATGAATGCCAGCAGGAAATTTATGCTGAATACCTGTACGGCCGGGGCAGCCATGCACCACTGAATGATTATACCGGGCTGGATCAGGGAAACGTTCCCCGGATTGAAGGTATGTGGAGTACGTTTTATCAGTCTATCCGTAATGCCAACATCGTGATAGAAAGAGCACCGCTCGGTAAAGGGCTTCAACCGGCAGATGTACAGAAGTATCTGGCAGAAGCGCGTTTCTTACGAGGCCTTTGCTATTTCTACCTGGTACGCAACTGGGCCGGTGTGCCTTTGCGTACAGAGCATAATACAGACTCCCTCGATCTGCCCAGGGCTACACAGGATGAAGTGTACGATTTCATTTTAGCAGACCTGGAATGGGCAGAGCAAAACCTGACGGATGCTCCACGCCTTATTGGTGCACCCAACAAATTGGCAGCGAAGGCTGTGCTTACAGATGTTTACATGAACCTGCATCAGTATGACAAGGCCAGGGACAAAGCATTGGAAATAATAACATCTAACAAATACTCTCTTGTAAACGTGGCTGTTGTGGCTGATTTTGACAAGATATTCGGACCTGAAGCAAATGGTACTACAGAAGAGATCTTCTATCTCAAGTATTCCCGTAATCCTTCTGGTCAGGGATTTTCTTATCCTCAATACTGCCATTATCCCAATTCAGGTTATTATCCTCCCGGTGGTTTTTATACTTTTTACAGTGATTCAGAGCTGAATAGTTTTGTGAAGAACTGGGATAAGAATGACCTGCGTTATTCCTTTAACTGGTATACACAAACCTTCGGTCTGGGAGCCACTACCATACTGCTTAAAAAGTTCAGTGATAAAGGAGCGGTAACAGCGGGAGGCAATGACTATCCCATGTACCGTTATGCAGACATCCTGCTATTTTATGCAGAAGCAGTAGCACAGGCAGGCGGCGCACCAACTGCAGACGCCATGGAAAAACTAAACATGGTACATCGGAGAGCATATGGTAAAGTAGCTACTGTAGCTGATCCTGTTGGGGATTTTAAACTGGCAAATTATGCCGGCAAACAACCTTTCATTGACCTGGTAGTAAAAGAAAGAGGATATGAAAACTGCGGAGAGGCTAAACGCTGGCTGGACCTTAAACGCCTTGGCATTGCCCAGCAAACCATCCTGGCTGTAAAAGGTAAAACGATGACGGTGCGCCATTTACTCTGGCCAATTCCACTGCCTGAAACCAATTACAACAAAGCGATAGATCCGGTGAAGGATCAGAATCCCGGATACTAAAAAAACAAAACGATGATGAACTTAAGGATAAAATTATTGCTTTGCCTGCTGATACTGACCAGTAGCCTGATGGCACAGGCAGTACGGCAGGTGGATATATGTGTGTACGGTGGATCCTCTGCAGGAGTAATAGCTGCTTATACAGCTAAGAAAATGAATAAATCCGTATTGATCATTGAGCCCGGCAAAAGGCTGGGAGGGCTTACTTCCGGCGGATTAGGATATACGGATATCGGGAACAAATATGCCATTACAGGTATTTCCCGTGATTATTACCGCCGCATTGGCAAACACTATGGTAAGTTTGAACAGTGGATATTTGAACCCAGCGTAGCAGAACAAACTTTTCATCAGTATGTGAAGGAAGCGAACCTGGATATACTTTACCAGCATCGTATCATCAGCGCAAAAAAAGAGAACGGCAGTGTAACGGAAATACAACTGGAATCTTCTGCCGGTGGTGCCACTAAAGTGATCCGCGCTAAGATGTTCATTGACTGTTCCTATGAAGGGGATCTGCTGGCAAAAGCAGGAGTTTCCTATACTGTAGGACGTGAAGCGAATGCACAATACGGTGAAACGTATAACGGTGTACAGTTACTCAATAAACATCAATTCCCTGACGGCGTAGACCCTTATAAAATACCCGGCAAACCTGAAAGCGGCCTCGTGTGGGGGATCAGTGCAGAACCGTTAGCAGAAAAAGGTGCGGGCGACAAAAAGGTACAGGCTTACAACTTCAGGATCTGCCTCTCCAATCAGCCGGATAATATGGTGCCCATCACACAACCGGAAGGATATGATCCAACGCGTTATGAGTTGCTCATCCGCTTAATTGCAAAACATACGCCGGGTGATCTGAATGGTTTCCTGAAATTCGACAGGATGCCCAATAACAAAACGGATATTAATAATAACAACGCTTTTTCTACAGACATGATAGGGATGAATTATAACTATCCTGAAGCAGATTATGCTACCCGTGAAAAGATCACGAAAGAGCATGAGCTGTACAATAAAGGACTGTTATATTTTATCGGTCATGATCCGCGCATGCCGGAGCACCTGCGTAAACAAATGTTGCAATGGGGTTATCCGAAAGATGAATACAAGGAGTTTGGCAACTGGTCTCCACAGATGTATGTGAGAGAAGCAAGAAGGATGGTAGGCGCTTATGTAATGACGCAGGCCAATTGTGAAGGAAAAGAAGTGGTGAAGGATAAAGTAGGCATGGCTGCTTATACGATGGATTCTCACAACTGCCAGCGCATTGTGGTGAATGGTATGGTGAAGAATGAAGGAGATGTGCAGATGGGCGGATTTGGCCCTTATCCGATTGCTTACCGTTCTATTATTCCTAAAGCAGAAGACTGTAAGAATATGCTGGTGCCGGTTTGTTTATCTGCCACGCATATCGCTTATGGTTCTATCCGTATGGAACCTGTATTTATGGTACTGGGGCAATCGGCTGCTGTTGCTGCCTGTATGGCCATCGACAATAAACAGGCTGTGCAGGATGTGGATGTGGAAAAGCTGCAGGAAGTGCTGCGTTTGAAACCACTGGGCACGAATGCTACGGCCGAGATCCTCGTGGATAATGACGATGCCGCACATGTAGAAGTGAAAGGTGATTGGAGAAGAGAAACGAAAGGTGCATACGGCCCCTCTGTATATATTGCAGAAAGCGGTGCTAAAAGTATACGTTTTAAACCGGAAGTAATACGTGATGGTACATACAAGATCTATACCTATGTACCTAAACAACCGGGGTTGTCTGCAACAACAAAGATCAATATTTCTGCAGATGGCAAAACGGTAAAACAAGTTTCATATACCGCAGCATCTGTGCGCGTGGAAGGACAAACCTCAGGGGAGTGGGTAGACCTTGGCACTGTAAAACTGAAAAAGGGTAGCCAGGCTTATGTGGAAATTACGAGTGAGGGAGCAGATGGAGTAGTAGTGGCAGACGCGGTATTATTTATTCCTTTGGATCAAATATAAATCTGTAACTGTTTGCAAATGGCCGGGTGGATGTTTATCCGCCCGGCTTTTCATTTTTTGCGGGTTTGCTGCTTAGCCAGATACCGGCCAGCACCAATACACCGCCAGCCAGTTGCAGGGAGGTAAAAGTATCTTTCAGAAAAATAAAAGCAATTACAGCACCTATCACAGGAATTAAATTGAGGAAGTTACCTACCTGCGCTGCGGGTAAACTTTCCAATGCCCTGTTGTAAAGAAAGTAAGCAAGGGCGGAAGAAAATACGCCAAGATATACCATGCCTGCCCAGGCTTTTCCTGATATGACCGGTATTCCTGTATAGGCTACTTCTATCAATGCAATTGGTATGGACAGCAAAGTGCCGATAAAGATGCTAACGGTTGTAACCAATGTTGTATCGATGTTTTTCAGACTTCTGGACAAGAGGGTGTAAGTACACCACAAACAAACAGCCCCGATCATTAGTGCGCTGCCCAGCAATGCGTTGGAGGACTTCTGCGCATTGCCCACAAAAGCAACAAGTATAACGCCTGTCACAGAAAGCAGAATGCCTGCCATGATCCTTTTATTCAGCCGTTCTTTCAGGATAAGCGCCGCGAATATGGCAATGCCTACAGGTACCAGTCCCTCTATCAGTGCACCGGTGGATGCAGCAATATATCTCATGCCTGTATTGAAGAACAAGTAATATGCCGCAGTGCCTACCAAACCCATTAATGCCAGTTTCAGATAAGGCAGGGGCTCTTGTACCTTTTTCCTTTTTGCTAAATAGAAAGGCAGGAGCACAAGACAGGCAATTATATTACGCAGCGTGGAAGAAAGCAGCGGAGGCATTTCTGTTACCACTATTTTGGTAACGGTGAAGGAGCAGCCCCATATCAGCATAACAAAAACAATGGTGATGATTCCTTTTACGCGGGTTCTATCCATATTAATCTTCTATGTTCAGGTTATTATCCATATTGCCATAACTGCTTACTACATCGTTTTTGAAAATGATGTAGCTATTGTCATAGGACCAGATCTCTACTCCATCATCTTTTGTTATTTTATGCGGTTTACCCTGCGCATGGTATACCTCTTCTTTCTCTGATCCTATTTTAAATGTTCCCTGCTGCGTGTCACTGTCTGTAAAGCTTATGTGATCGTGACTCCAGGGCGGGGAAAACGTGACCCTGCAGATATAGAGCATGATCATTAAGAAAATGATCACTGCACCGCGGGACCGCCGCCATTTCAGAATCGGGCTACTGCTGTTTTCCGGTGGAGGCGGTGTATAAATGGGTTGTTCGGGGATCGGAGCTACATATGGCCTGTTGTAATAACGCAACTGGTGATCATACATTTCTTTTATTGCCGGATCGCGCAGCCGTTCATACGCATGCTGGATCTCCCTGAACTTTTCCTCGTAGTATTTATTGCCGTTATTAAGGTCCGGGTGATAACGTTTGGAGAGTTTGCGATGTGCTGCTTTAACCGTATCGGCATCGGAAAAATCCGCTATTCCCAGAATTGTATAATAGTTGCGCATGATAGGCCAAGAGATATAAATATAATAAGTTCTTCCAAAAGGTAATTATGGATTTCAAACTAATTTGTTACTTTTAACAGGTCTACGTTATTTATGATACAATAATTCCACTATTCCGCTTCCATGGAGTATCCATTCAATGAAAAGGACCTGTTAAGGCATGCTGCAGAGGGTAATTCAACAGCATTTGCCACGCTTTTCAACAACTATAAGGATAAGTTGTATCGTTTCCTCGTGCAGGCAAACGGGTCTCCGGAATTGACAGAAGACATCATCCAGGATGTATTCCTGAAGCTGTGGAAAGACCGCGCTAACCTGGTGAATGTACAAAATTTCGGAGGGTACCTTTACCGTATGGCACAGAACCATGTGATCAATTCCCTGAAGCGGATGGCCACGGAAACTCATATTATACAGGAGTTAAGTAAAAAACAGGAAGACACCTGCTCCGATGTGGAGGAGCACATTTCCCTGCAGGAAGTGAACCGGAGCCTGCACTCTGCCCTCAATAAGCTCACGCCTAAACAGAAACTGGTGTATACCCTCAGCCGGGATAAAGGCCTCCGGCACGATGAGATTGCCCGGTTCCTCAATATCTCTCCCTCTACCGTCAATAACCATCTGATAGAGGCGCTTCGCATTATCCGCCGGCAGTTGCGTACCACGCCGGACAGCTTTACTTTGCTGGCTTATCTCTTCTTTCTCCTTTCCTGAGAATTTTTTTTAGAAAAAACCAGGTATATCCTTCTTCCCGATTGTCTATATAAAGGACAAACTACTCAACATGTTGAGAGAAAGAATGCAATACCTGCTGGACAGGTATTTTCAAGGTATCTGTACAGCAGAAGAAAAGCAGGAATTGGCCGAAGGGATCAATGAATTAAAAGATGACGAACTATTAAAACAGTTGGTTGGGAATACATGGGAACGGTTCCAGCCGGATGAGCCTATGCCTGCAGCTGTTTCCGAGCGGATCCAGGCGGCTGTATTTCCCAAAGTACGCCCCATGCATTATAAAAAATGGCTGGCGGCCGCAGCGTCTTTATTGCTGATCGTAAGCGCGGGTTTGCTATTTATCAAAAAACCTGTGCAGCAAAAGCCGCGGATGGTTGAACAACATACCCGGTACAAGAACGAAGTGCCGGCTGGTGGAAATAAAGCCTTGCTGACATTAGGGGATGGAACCGTTATTGAACTGGATAGTGCAGCCAATGGCGTGTTGACACAACAGGGAAATGCACGGATCATCAAACTGCCTAATGGGCAACTTGCCTACGAATTGAATGATGCAGCACCCGGAGAGGTGATGTTCAATACCATGCGTACGCCACGTGGAGGAGAATACCGCCTGCAATTACCAGATGGTTCCAAAGTGTGGCTGAATGCGGCATCTTCTATTACTTATCCCAATGCGTTTACAGGGAATACCCGGTCTGTACAGATCACGGGAGAGGCCTATTTTGAAGTAGCGCAAGATGCAGCAAGGCCATTTGAAGTACAGGCAGGTAATATGAAAGTGGAGGTACTGGGCACGCATTTTAATATCAACGCTTATCCCGGGGAAGCGGCTGTTAAAACCACTTTGCTGGAAGGGGCTGTGCGGGTGCAGAACGCTGTTTTGAAACCGGGGCAGCAAGCCATCCTGGCGGCAACAGGGAAGTTCCAGGTAGAAGACGATGTGGAAATGGATGAAGTGATGGCCTGGAAGAATGGTTTTTTCCAGTTTAATGATTCGGATATGCCTACTGTGATGCGGCAGCTGGAAAACTGGTACGATGTAACCGTCACTTATGAAGGGGGCGTACCTGTGAGAAGCTTTGGTGGCGCTATGCAGCGATCTTTACCATTGTCCAGGGTGTTGAGCATACTGGAGGAAAATGATGTACGCTTTAAAGTAGAAGGAAGAAATATAACCGTTATGAAATAGTTCAGCTGAAAAAAAGCCAGAAATGCTAGGAACATCTCTGGCGGACGCTCAGTTGATAATAAACAATCGACCAGGACTGCCTGATTATTCAACCAAACAATGCAAATGTATGCAATTAAAATTTATCGCTTTTTGCAAGCGGATAGCTCTTGCTATACAATTCCACACCGGTGAGCCGGATACCGGACACCGTTTAAGTTGCTCAACCAAAATCTTGTTAGCTATGAAGTTAACATTTGTGTTCCTGACTGTAATATGCCTGAATGTGAGCGCCACTGCGGTGTCTCAAACCGTCAGTTTCTCGGGTAAGAATGCTAAGCTAAAAACGATCTTTTCTGCTATCAGGAAGCAGACGGGGTATGTAGTGTTTTATGATAATAACCTTATCAAAAGCGCGCAGCCTGTTACCATAGCTATGGAGCATGTACCCATAGAAACTTTATTGACGGCCACTTTGATGGGACAGGGGCTTGCTTTTTCCATCACGGATAAAACCATCTCCATCAGGAAGAAACTGGAGCCGACACCTGTTCTATGGCCCGTAGAGCCACCACCGGCAACTATCTCCGGGCGGGTAACAGATGATAAGGGGATACCCTTGCCGGGTGTGACGATATTGGTGAAAGGTACCCAGACGGGTACCACCACGGATGAGAAAGGAGAGTTTAAATTAACCCGTGTTGACGACCAGGCTACATTGGTCTTTAGTTATATCGGTTATGAAAAGCAGGAACTGGCAATAGACGGTCAACGCAGCCTGCAGGTGAAACTCGCCGTAGCAGATAATACCGCACTGGAAGCTATTGTGGTAGTGGGGTACGGTTCTATGAAAAAAAGTGATCTCACAGGTGCTGTTTCTGCTGTGCAGGGAGAGGCCATCACACAACGTAAAACCACACAGATCTCCCAGGCCCTGCAGGGTTCTATGCCAGGGGTGATGGTGACCCGCGATAATAATGCACCTGGTGCCACTGCAAGGATCAGGGTGCGCGGTATCACTACGATCAATGATGATGGGGCTAACCCCCTGATCATATTGGACGGGGTGCCCATTGACGATATCAATTCCATCAATCCCAACGATGTGGAAAGCATTTCTGTATTGAAGGATGCGGCTTCTGCCTCTATTTACGGTTCCCGTGCAGCAGCAGGGGTTATTGTGGTGACCTCCAAGCGATCCAAAGGTAACCAGCTGAGCATGGACTATGCTTTTGAATATGGTATTGAAAAACCAACGAAGCTGCCGTCCTACGTGGATGTGGTAAGATATCAGCAGCTGACGAATGAACTACGCTGGAATGATAATAGCAATAACGCCAATGAATATCCTACTTATCCGAAAGCAACAGTTGATAATTACTTAAACCTGCATGCACAGAGCCCGGATGAATATCCAAATACAGATTGGCGGGGACTGATACTGCATGATAATGCACCAAGGCAAAGCCATATACTCAGTATCAGCGGTGCGGGTAAGTCCATCCGCTCAAGAGCTTCCCTGGGTTATGATAAAACAGATGGCCTGTACGATAACCGCAGCTATCAAAGGGTGACGGCCAGGATCAATAATGACATCACTATCAACAAATATTTATCTGCGAGCGTAGACATTAATTTCCGTCGTACTTCGATCAAACAACCTAATGGAGACCCGATGTATAAAATGGGTATTATTCCCTCACTTTATGCGGCTGAGTGGTCTGATGGACGTATCGGGGCTGGTAAAGACGGTGCTAATATCTATGCACTCCTGAAACACGGCGGATTCAATGATCAATGGTATAACCAGATAGGAGGCCGTGTTAGTGTGGACCTCACACCAATAGAGGGTTTAAAGTTCTCTGCCATTGTTTCTCCTTTCCTGAATTTTGATAAGGAAAAACTGTTCAACAGGAAAGTACCTTATACTTCCTGGAATAATCCCAATTCTGTTTCAGGATATATTGAAGGAGCCACGGAAACAAAACTGACAGAAAGAAGGAACGACAGTTATCGCTATACAATGCAATTCCTGGCAAACTATACCAAACAGCTGGGTAAACATAACATCAGCTTGCTGGCAGGATATGAATATTTCCATGCTTTTAATGAAGAGTTGATGGGGTCCAGGGGCCAGTATATCTTAGGCTCTTATCCTTACCTTGACCTGGGGCCATTGGAATTCCGGGACAATAGCGGTAAAGCTTATGAAAATGCTTACCGTTCCTGGTTTGGCCGCATCATGTATAACTACAAGGAAAAGTACCTGCTCCAGGCAAATATCCGTTATGATGCATCCTCCCGTTTTGCACCAGGATACAGATGGGGTTCTTTCCCTTCTGTTTCTGCCGGCTGGATCGTATCGCAGGAGCCATTTATGCGCAGCACTTCCAACTGGTTGTCTTTCCTGAAGGTGCGGGCCTCCTGGGGTTCGCTGGGTAATGAAAGGATCGGTAATTACCCTTACCAGGCTATCCTTTCCTTTGAGAATAATTCCCTGTTCTACAGGGGAGGCACGGTGGTGTCTGCACAATCTGCCGCACAATGGCAATATGTGATCCGTGATATTTCATGGGAAACCACACAGTCATATGACCTCGGCCTGGATGTTAACTTCTTCGATAACAAGCTTCGTTTCACCGGTGATTATTTCAAAAAGACCACTAAAGACATGTTGCTGAAACTGGAAATTCCAGACTACATAGGCTTTGACAACCCGGACCAGAACACGGGTAAAATGTATACTACCGGTTGGGAATTCCAGTTGGGGTGGAATGATAAGCTGGGTGATTTCACTTACAGCGCATCTATTAACCTGTCTGACTTCCAGTCAAAAATGGGCGATCTGGGTGGTACGCAATTCATCGGTGATCAGATCAAAATATTCGGTAGTGAATTCAATGAATGGTATGGTTATGTATCTGATGGTTTGTATCAGACGCAGGATGAAGTGGATAAATCAGCCAAGCTGAATGCCAATGTAAAACCCGGCGATGTACGCTACCGTGATATCAGCGGACCAGCCGGTACGCCGGATGGAAAGATATCACCTGAATATGACCGTGTATTATTAGGAGGTTCCTTACCACGTTACATGTATGGCGCCAGTTTGCAGGCGGGGTATAAGAACTGGAGCCTGGGTGTGGTGTTACAGGGAGTAGGGCATCAGAATTCCAGGCTTACAGCAGATATTGTTCAGCCTTTGCGTGAGAACTACGGTGCATTCCCTGCTATCCTGGATGGGAATAGCTGGAGCAAATACAATACGGCGGAACAAAACCTGCGTGTGAAATATCCCCGTTATTCCAATACATCCGCAGGTAATAATTACCTCCTGTCTGATTACTGGCTTATGAATGGCGGGTATTTCCGTTTGAAGAATATAAACCTTTCCTATACGGTGCCACGCTGGCTGGTAGAGAAAGCACATTTACAGGATGTGCGTATTTACGGTACTGCTTCAGATCTGTTGTCTCTTCACAAATTCCCTAAAGGCTGGGATCCTGAATCAAGCAAACTGGGTTATCCTATCACCGTGTCTTACGTAATTGGTGCATCCGTTAAGTTTTAAAAAGTATTATCATGAAACGCAACATATTAATTGCCGGTATCGGTATAATTTTTATCACTTCCTGCGGCAGCCTGGACCTGAATCCTTTATCAGACGGGTCGGGTGAAACATGGAATTCTACGCCGGAAGAAATTGAAATGTCCCTCAACGGATTGTATAAGGATGCATTCTGGATGCAGGACAGCGATGAATGGACGGACGATTTTCTCTACCGGGATGCTACTACACCTATCACGGGTGCTACCATCAATGGGGAAACTGATTTTGTAAACCTATGGTGGACGAATTCCTATAAAGCTATTGCAAGGGCTAATAACGTGATCGTAAGTGTAGGCCGTGCAGCAGGTAATTTATCTCAGGCACAGATCAGCCGTTATTCCGGTGAAGCGCGTTTTGTACGTGCCTGCCAGTATTCCCGCCTGCTTTCTCATTATGGTAATATCGTGTACACAGAATCTGCGCTGGATATAGAACAGGCATTGAAACTGAAACAGACGGATGCGCCTACTGTGTTGAAGAATATTTACGCAGATTTTGATTCGGCTGCATTGTACCTGCCTAAAACGTTTGGTGCTTCTGACCTGAAACGTGCATCCTCCGGTGCAGCGTTGGCTATGAAGGCACGTATTGCACTGCAAATGGGAGATATGGCTACTGCCCGTGATGCGGCTAAGGCCTGCATGGACCTTAATGTTTACAAGTTGCACACTGATTTTAGTAATTTGTTCCTGGCAAAAACAAAGAATTCCATTGAAAGCATTTTTGGTTTGCCCAGATCGGTAGCACTGAAAGTAACGTTTGATGATGCTCAGAATTTTGTGCCGAGGAATGCTGGCGGATGGGGCGCAAAGAATCCATCCTGGGACCTCTTCTGTGCATTCCTCTGCAAAGATGGATTACCTATAGATGAGTCACCTTTGTATGATCCCCGGAAACCTTTCCTGAACCGCGATCCCCGCTGCAGCGCTACTATCATAGAATTTCAGACCTCTCATCTTGGATACACCTATCAGCCGCATCCTGATACATTAAAAGTATGGAAGGATGCAGACCGGAATTATGTGGAAAACAAGGATACCCGTTCTATCGCCATCTTTGCTTCTTTCAACGGATTGAACTGGAAGAAAGGAATAGATGGAGACTGGCTGCTGAATGCCTGGAAAGTGGAGCCGGATAAGATCATCATCCGTTATGCGGATGTATTGCTGATGTATGCAGAGGCAAAGATAACATTGAACGAAATAGACCAAACGGTGAAAGATGCCATTAATATGATACGTGCAAGGGCTTACGGTGTGCCGTATACAAATACAGCGGCTTATCCTGCTGTAACCTCCAATGACCAGGCAGTGCTGCAAAAAGCTTTACGCAATGAAAGGCGCATGGAGTTTGCCCGGGAAGGGATCCGGTATATGGATATCATCCGCTGGAAGATTGCGGATAAAGTATTGAACATGCCTAACTATGGTATGCTGGATCCTGCTGATCTCCGCACAAAAGTGGTACAGCCGGGATTATGGTTCTTCCCGCAAACATCACCTGTGGATGAGGATGGTGTAGCGGACCTTTCTGCCATGTATACAGCCGGTTATATCAAAGTAGTGGCTGTGCGCAAGTTTGATGCTACGCGGCAATACCTGTGGCCGATCCCAAGTACGGAAGTGCTGATCAGCCACCTTACACAAAATCCTAACTATTAAGATAATGAGAATAGGAATTAACGGACTATTGATAGGTTTATGTTTCGCGGCAGGCCCACTGAAAGCACAGCGTGTTTTCAGTGGGGTTTACCCGCACCTGGCCATGTATAATAAAGAAGGAGAATGTGGTACCGGCGCAGTAGTGCCCTGGGCTGGAAAACTGTGGGTGATAACATATGGCCCGCATTTACCTAAAGGTTCTTCTGATAAATTATATGAGATCTCTCCTTCTTTAACGCAAACAGTCCGCACTGAAAGCATCGGTGGTACACCTGCCAACAGGATGATCCATAAAGAAAGCAATCAGTTGTTCATCGGGCCATATGCTATTGACGGAAAAGGAGATGTAAGGGTGATTCCTTATACTGCGATGGCAGGCCGCCATACGGGTAATGCACGTCATTTAACAGATCCTGCCGGAAAGATATATTACGGTACCATGGAAGAAGGATTTTATGAAGTAGATGTGAAAACGCTCCAGCCAGTGATGATATCAGAAGATGGAAATACCCGGAAGAATAGTGATCTGTTACCTGGTGCACATGGCAAGGGGTTATATTCCGGACAGGGTGTAATGGTCTATTCCAATAATGGGGAACAGGGACCAAAGGCACTCACAGACTTTGATATCGAATCGGGTTCTTTGTCTGAATGGGATGGGAAGAATTGGAAAGTGGTCCGCCGTAATCAATTTGTGGAAGTAACCGGTCCCGGTGGTATTAATGGTAACCGGAATCCTGCAACAGATCCCATCTGGGCTACCGGCTGGGATTATAAATCTGTATTGCTGGGCGTGCGTGACCAGGGAAGCTGGCATTTTTACAGGTTGCCCAAAGCGAGTCATAGTTACGATGGCGCACATGGATGGAATACAGAATGGCCAAGGATCAGGGATATAGGCACCACACAAAAACCAGATTACCTGATGACGATGCATGGCATGTTCTGGCGTTTCCCCGGCAATTTTTCTTCTGCCAATACAGCTGGTATCCGGCCGCGTTCAGCTTATCTGAAAGTGATCGGTGATTATGCCCGCTGGAATGAGCAGCTGGTTTTTGGTTGTGATGATTCTGCGCAAAAAGAATTTCTAAATAAGCGTAAAGCGAAAGGAAGTATTGAAGGCCCGGGGCAATCCAATTCCAATCTCTGGTTCACTTCATTTGATCTGCCGGACCAATTGGGGCCCGCCACTGCTGAAGGTGCTATTTGGGTGAAGGAAGAAGTGAAAGCCAATACACCTTCCGATCCTTTCCTGTTTGCCGGCTGGGCGCATCGCTCTGCATGGATACAGAACAATGGAACGGTACCGGTGCAATTTACTTTTGAAACAGATAAAGGAAACGGAAGCTGGGTTAAAACCCAAACTGTTACGGTATCCCAGGGGGCTGCCATCCCGGTTTTATTTCCGGCCACTATGCCCGGCGAATGGATCCGTGTAAGAACGAATGTGGCTACGAATGCTACCCTCCAGTTCTATTATGCGGCAAATGATACACGCAGCACAACACCTGCGGCCATGTTCAATGGCCTCAGCAAAGTAACAGGTGATGCAGCTACGCAGGGTTTATTGTATGCCCTGGGTGATGATCATCGTACACTGGGGCTTAGCACAACTGCCGGTTATTATGAACTGGATGAGAAAATGACGTTGGCAAAAAAAGAAGATGCGGTTACGGATCAATTCATCAAAAGCAAGTTCGCTATTCCTGAACAGGCTGTGATCGTGGAAGAGGCATCTATGCTGATAGTAGATGATAAAGGCCGCCGCTGGCGTTTGCCAAAAGGTAACGAAGCTTTTACAGGACTTCAGTTGCGTGTTTGCAGAGAAGTGGCTACGGAGCGTGATCTGTTCAACTGCCAGGGCACATTTTACGAGCTGCCTGCTGAGAACGCAGATGGATATGCCAAGATCCGGCCGGTATCTTCCCATTCTTTCCGGATCGCGGATTACGCTTCCTACAGAGGGCTGCTGATCCTTACCGGAATAGATGCGCAGGTGAAAGGGAATGATCATCTTATCTATTCCAATGATGGAAAGGCTGCGGTATGGGCTGGTGTGATAGATGATCTATGGAAGATGGGTAAACCCACAGGACATGGCGGGCCATGGAAGGATACGGAAGTAAAGAACGGTACGCCATCTGATCCTTACCTGATCGGTTTTTATGATGACCGCAGTTTGAAATTATCGCATGCTGCAAAACAACCTGTTGTTTTTACGATCGAAGTAGATCCTGTTGGTACTGGTGAATGGATGAAATATAAAACAGTAACGGTGAAACCGGGAGAAACCTTTAACCATCATTTCCCGGCTGGCATCCAGGCCCGCTGGATCAGATTCAGCAGTAATGGCGATTGCAGGGCAACTGCTTTGCTTGAATATAAATAGTATGCGGAACGTTCTCTTAGTGATCTTATTATTTTCTGGTGGTCTTGCTTATGGGCAGGAAAGGAATGTACGTGTGTATGATTCCTTAAAACTCGCGCTGGATGATAATGGCAGGCCCTTGTATTTCTTCCGGAACATTTATACACCGGTTTGTAATACGGGAGAATGCAAACCTGTTTATATCAATTTTTTCTGGGACCTGCTGGGGAACTATACCCGCTTCACCATGCCGGCAAATGAAGTACTGACTAAAACAGATCACCGGGAATTCCAGGAGAAGGACTATGCTAAATTGCAGGAGATCATTGCCAAAGAAACATCCATCTTTTCAGAGTTGAAAATGGAAGACCTGGTGGTGAAAGGCACGGAGAAGATATCAGACTCTGTAGATGTGAAAACGGGTGCTACACTTAAAACGATCAAAAATGAAGTGATAGAGGGGGCTGTTTTTACCTGTTATACACTCTGGCATCTTGCGCATGGAAAAACGACAGATGAGATCCGAAGCATCACAGAAACATTGGCGGATGCTTCCTTACTGCATAGTTTCCTGCAAAGCAATAATCATCATTATCAGTATTGGGCAATGGATAAAGTGATCAATGCCAAAGGGCATGTTACGGCTGCTTATGAAGCAGATATTGTCCGGATCATTGAAGGGAATAATATTTTCACTGCCAGGTATGCCTTGCAAAAGGCAAACAGCAGTTTTTTTGCCGGGCGGCAACTGTGGCTTTGGGAAACGGCTGATAAGGCGGTATATCCATTGCAAATGGCCATCTATAAAAAAATGGCAGGCCTGGTGCTCACTGATGCGGTAGCCCTGAAAGTGGCTAAAGCACTCACAACCGGGAACCAGGAGCAAGTGAAGAGCAAACTGGAGATCCTTGCTGCGCAGCCTGCACTATCACAAACTGTAAAAAGACAACTGGGACCATTTGCAAAAGACATCCAGCAAATGGAACATAAAAAACATTCAAACTGAAATGGACATGAAACGAAATCTGGTAATTCTTTTTCTCTTCTTCACACTCCATACCGTTGCACAGCAACACGTATATGTAGAAGCGGAATCCTTTGAAAGCAAAGGCGGCTGGGTGGTAGATCAGCAATCATTTGTCGTGATCGGATCTTCCTACCTCATGGCACATGGAATGGGCAAACCCGTAAAAGATGCGAGTACCACGGTAACATTTCCTTCAAAAGGAAAATACCGGATGTGGGTGAGAACGAAAGACTGGGCGCCATTTCCTACGGGCCCGGGTAAGTTCACGTTATGGCTGGACGGGAAACAGGCCGGGCAGGTATTTGGTGAAAGCGGGGATGTAAACTGGAAATGGTATGACGCCGGTATGGTAGATATCAAAAATGAAAAGGTGCAGCTGACAATGAAGGACCTGACCGGATTTAATGGCCGTTGTGATGCGATACTTTTTACCGATGCCGCTAAATTCACGCCACCGAATAAACTGGAAGAATTAAATGCCTTACGCCGGAAGCTATTACATGAATCCACAGCACCCACAGAAGGTGGTCACTTTGATCTTGTAGTGATAGGTGGTGGGATAGCCGGCACCTGTGCAGCCATCTCTGCAGCCCGTATGGGTTTGAAAACTGCGCTTATCCAGGACAGGCCAGTGCTGGGAGGGAATAACAGTTCCGAGGTAAGGGTACACCTGATGGGAGATGTTGATAAGAATCATTATCCTAAACTGGGCCGTATTGTAAGAGAAATGGACAACGGAGATCCCGGTAACGGAAATCCTGATGCAAAGGAATATGGAGATGCCAGAAAGATCCAGATCGTAAAAGCAGAAAAGAACCTTACGCTGTTCCTCAATACCCATGTGTATAAACTGGAAAAGGAAAAAGATAAGATCATTGCTGTTACAGGGCGGGATATTTCAACGAATAAAGAAACGCGTTTTACCGGCACTTACTTTTCAGATTGTACGGGTGATGGTACGGTGGGGTATTTGGCTGGTGCAGATTTTCGTATGGGCAGAGAAAGTAAAGCTGAAACAGGCGAATCCCTTGCAGCAGAAAAATCTGATGATTTTACACTGGGTACTTCTAACCTCTGGGCTTCCGTGGAAAAAGATACTGTTTCTGCTTTCCCTGAAACACCCTGGGCCATGCAATTCTCAGACGAATATCATATAGACCAGTTTAGATCAGATTGGGAATGGGAAACCGGGTTCGGTAATTTCAATACGATCACCGATGCAGAAAAGATCCGCGATCATAACCTGCGCGCCATCTTTGGTAACTGGTCTTATCTGAAAAAGAGCAAGGCAGATAAATTTGGAAAACATGAACTGGCATGGGTTGCCTATATCGGTGGCAAAAGGGAATCGCGGCGGATCATTGGTGATCACATCCTCACACAGATGGATATCCAGGAAGGTAAGTTATATCCTGATGGCAGTGTAACCGCCACCTGGACCATTGACCTGCATTTCCCGGATGCGAAAAACAGTAAGTACTTTGAAGGGCAGGAGTTTTTTGCAAGCACCAAACACATCAAGGTAGCACCTTACACTATTCCTTACCGTTGCCTTTATTCCAGGAATATCAGTAATCTGTTCATGGCAGGCCGTAATATCAGCACTACGCACGTAGCATTTGGCAGTACACGTGTAATGCGTACCTGTGGCATGATGGGAGAAGTGGTAGGCTTTGCGGCTTCAGTGGCTAAGAAATATAATACCACACCAAGAAATGTTTACGCGCAACATTTACCGGAACTCATGAATATCCTGAAAGGTGAATAACCTGCTGCTGTTCTTATGTGCATGGGGTGTTTTTAATACGCCTGAAGTGAGTTTTGAAGGTGCAGCACAGGGAACTACCTACCACATCCGTTATATGGATGCGGATCAGCGTAACCTGCAGATACAAGTTGATTCAATACTGGCAGACATAGATAAATGCCTGTCTACTTACCGGACTGACTCCGATATCTCGATCTTTAACCAGTTCGGGGCCTTTCGGTTTCAGTCCGTTCATTTTTACCCGGTGCTGCAAAAGGCCTATGAAGTTTATAAGGCTACCAATGGTGCTTTTGATCCCACCATTATGCCATTGGCGGAAGCTTACCGAAAAGGCAAAACCACCGGTAAACCCTGGTTACACCAGGTAGATTCTCTCCTGCAGTATGTAGGGTTTCAATACATTACTTTTGATAAAGAAACGGTGCAGCGATCAAAAGAACATGTACGGCTGGATCCTGATGGTATTGCACAGGGATATACGGTGGATGTTATCGCGGCTTTCCTGGAAAGCAAAGGGATCGTTGATTACGTAGTGGAAGTGGGAGGAGAACTTCGCTGTACAAATGCAAGAACGGTTAGGATTGAAGATCCCACACATCCTGACAGCCGTATGGCGGTCCTGAAACTGAAAGATCGTTCTATGACCACCGCCGCGAATTACAATGATCATTATTCCGCCGGAGGGCAAACCTTTAACCATATCCTGCATCCCAAAAAAGGTATAGCCCCGCCGGACGCTTTATTAAGTGTAACTATTATTGCCGCAGACTGCATAACGGCAGATGCCTATGACACAGCATGTATGGTGCTGGGATTAGAAGGAACCAAAAAACTACTGGCAGAACATCCGGAGCTGGATGCTTATCTCGTGTACCGGGAAACGGATGGTACATTGAAAGTGTTTATGACGGAAGGTGTGAAACGGATGCTGATCTTGCCTTAATTCCTTATATTGCTTATATGGATAACCGCAGTATGCCTTCCGCTACCATCATCCCGGTATTGGGTTACAAAGATGTCAGTAATGCTATCGCATGGCTATGCCGGACATTTGGTTTTAAAGAACGCTGGCGTGCAGGTGATCATCGTGCGCAGCTGGCTTTCGGAAACGGGGCTATTGCTGTAAATGATCAGCCGGGCCAGATCAGTAACCTGATGGTGCGGGTACCTTATGTAGATGCCCATTATGAACATGCACTGGCTGCCGGTGCGCAGATCATTCACCCGCCGGCGGATTATCCTTATGGGGAACGCCAGTATACAGTAGTGGACCCTGGTGGTCATTTCTGGACTTTTACGGAGTCCATTGATGATCTGCTTCCTGAAGACTGGGGTGGGGTAACCTCTTAGTTGTATTAGAAAATCCTTAACTTTTATTGCCTTTGTTTTTGCCTAATATGTGTCAAAACATACCCTATGCGATTGACAATAGCATTATTACTGGTCATTAGTACAAGAGTTGCGGCGCAGGATAATAAGGATCTTTCTATATCCATAAACAACAAAGAAGAGTTTACTATTTCCGGAAAGATAGATGGCATAGGTAATGCAAAGGTATTCCTGGGTAATAAGCCGAATGGTTATTCCGGTGCTTTTAAAGTACGGTATTTTGATTCCTGCATGAGCGTCAATGATCACTTTACTTTTAAGGGACATGTTGATGAGTTGGCTTTCTATTCAATTGAAGTGCCCGGTAAATCCAAAGGTTGGTTTTACTTTATCGTGGAAAATAAGGAGATTAAAATAGTTGGCAATAGAGATTCTTTATATAGATCCACCATTACAGGTTCTCCGCAATCTGATACTTACATACGTTACCTAAAAGAAGTCTACGCCCCGCTTGTTCTTGAAGTTAGGGTATATCATGAGAGGGTTGACAGCCTGAGAGCGGCAGGCGATACGGCAGAGATGAGAAGAGTGTCAGATGAGATCATCAAGCCCTATAACAGGAGAATGGAGGCTAATATGTGCCGGTTCGTTGAGGAGTATCCTTCTAATTTCGGTGCACTGGCTGCATTAAAAAACTTTGTCAATTTCATACCGCTTGATACGGCAAAGAAATACTTCTTAAAGCTTTCCGATGAAATAAGGCAAAATCCGGTGGGTAGAAAACTCAAGTATCGGCTTTTTGATTATCCGGAATTGATCAGTAAGAAAAAACCGATGCCTAATTTTTCTATGCGGGACACGCTGGGTGGCATCCGGCGCATTGCTGAATTCCGTGGAAAGTATGTGCTGTTGGATTTTTGGGCCAGTTGGTGTGGACCCTGCCTGGATGAACTGCCGCAAGTTAAAAGGATAGATAGCCTATATGGCGCAAAGGGGTTACAGGTGGTAGGTATCTCTTTGGATACAAAAAAAGATCTCTGGAAAAAGGCTATCATCGCAAATGGCATTACCTGGGTGAACCTGTCTGATCTGGAAGGATCGGATGGTAAATTATATACACTATTGAACATCACCTATATCCCCACTAAATATTTGCTGGATAGGGAAGGAAATATCGTTTTGAAAGAAGCTTCGCTTACAGCAATAGAAAAATTCCTGGAAGAGGTGGATGAGTAGGCTCCACTGGCATGAAGATTGTCCCCTAACGGTAACCAAACTATTCATGCCATGAACAGCTTAAAGATAGAACACATCAACCCGGACGGATTAATTAAAAATCCGGCTTTTACTAATGTTGTTACCGTTCAGGGTAATGCAAAAACAATCTACATTGGGGAAATAAATGCCAACAATGCTGCCGGGGAAGTCATCGGTAAAGGTGATCTGAAAGTGCAGGCAGAACAGGTAATGAAGAATATTGAAACAGCTTTACATGCTGCCGGTGCAGATTGGGAGAACCTGATAAAATGGACCATATACCTCGTGCATGGGCAGGACATACAACCAGGATTTGAGGCTTTTCAGAAGTTCTGGGGAAAGCGGCCTAACCCACCATTAATAACAGTGTTGTTTGTTCCTGCGCTGGGACGGCCTGAACATTTACTGGGTATAGAAGCTATAGCTGTTGTGCCTTAATAAAAAAGGGCTGGCCAATTGGCCAGCCCTTTCTGTAGATGTGAATATGAAGGCTAATTAGTATCCATCATTTTGTTTCAGACCTGGCTCCACCTTCAGGCTGTTCTCGTGGAACGGCCATAAGTAATTGTTGGAGCGGAAAGCACGGTCTTCCACTTTCAGTGTAACCATTTGTCCGCTCACCAGGCGGGAGTGGCCCATTGCTGGTTGGTTCAATACCTGCTCGGCTATCTTCCAGCGGATGATATCATCATAGCGGCGTCCTTCGCCGGCAAGTTCAATACGGCGCTCGTTACGGATCAGCGCTATCCATTGCTGCTGTGTATAAGCAGCATATTTAGGCAGCGTAACATCTGCCGCTGTCATGTCCAGACCACCGCGTCTGCGGATATCGTTGATATAAGTTTTGGCGGGGGCATCCAGCTGGTTCAGCATGATCTTAGCTTCAGCATAGCTGAGCAAAACTTCAGCATAACGTATGAAAGGGAAGTGCATGTTACCACCTGTTTTGAATGCATCCGTTACATCCACGAACTTCTTGTACCAGAAACCAGAGCGGCTGGCGCGGGCGTTTTCGTAGTACATCGGATTGTTTGGATCGTAAATGTTGATCGGCTCATTTACGAAAACATCGCCGGGTATGAATATGCTGGCTGCTAAACGCGGGTCGCGGTTCAGTTTAGGATTAAGTTCATAGGCCTGTTTGTTGTGCAACGGACTCTGATCAATCGCATCTCCCTGTAATGTCCAGTAAGAATCTATCAGTGCTTTCAAAGGAACAACAAAGGACTGGCCATTACCGGTGCGATATTGTGGCGCCAGGTGTTGAAATGACTGGGTAGCACTGTTGGCATGGCTTTCCATATCCATTTTCAGGATGAACTCCTTGTTGGTTTTGTCTGCCTTGTAACTGAAGAGGTCTGCATACACAGGGTGCAGCTGGTATTTTTGGGAATCGATGATCTCCTGCGCAAGACGGGCAGCTACATCATAACGTTCGAAATACAGTGCATACCGCATGATCAGCGCCTTCATGGAATAACGGTTGAACATATAAGCATCGGAACCGTATTCATCAGGAGGAAGTCTGTTAGCCACTTCTTCTGCCAGCGGGAACAATTCGTTCAGAATATCTTCTTTAGGCTTGGGTGGTTGCAGGGCAGAAGCAAGGTCTGCTGGTTCCAGGTAGAACGGAACACTGCCCCAGCGCGCAACCAGCTGGAAGTAATGCCAGCAGCGGATGCCTTCCAGGATGGCACGGTATTTTTCACGTACTGCTTCATCTTCCACATAAGGAATATCTGCGTTGGCGATAAATACATTGAGGCGGCCAAGGTGTTTCATGTGCAACTCATAGTAATACAGAAATGCTGCAGTGTTGGAGTTGAAGTTACCGTTGGCGATCCGTTGGCTGTGATGACTTTCTGTGCGGCTGTACGCATCATCTGATTTACCATCTTCCAGGTAAGGAAGACGTTGCATCAGCGTAGGGCCCGTCCATACGTCCAGCATGCTGGAATACACAACACGGCGGAGGTCTTCTTCAGTGTTGAAGAACTCGGAGAATTTTGTGGCCGTAGGATCACTCTTGTCGAGGAATTTTTCGCATCCCGTTCCCGCAAGGGTAGTGGCCAGGAGGGTAGCGTAAATTAATTTCTTCATTTTCATATGCTGAGAATAAGTTGATTAGAACATAGTAGCTTTCAATCCAATGCTGAAAATGGCCATGCGGGGATAAGTTCCGTTACCGCCATTACGCTCTGGTTCAAGACCTTCCCACTTAGTAATAGTGATCGCATCCTGTGCGTTCACGTAAACACGCAGATTGCGGATCTGTGAACCCACCTTTGGAAAAGTGTAACCCAGCTGGATCATTTTAAAGCGGAAGAAGGAGGCATCGCTCAGCCATACATCAGACAGGTTGGTGTTTGTAGTAGTACCCGTCCATACACGTGGGAAACGACTGTTTGGATTCTCAGGCGTCCAGCGATTGTCTGCATAATATTGACGTGGCGTACCAAGTGCATTGGTGGCACCATCTACCAGTACAGGATAACCTTCCATTCCTCCGAGACGGCCGGTGCGTTTGCCTACGCCCTGACCGAGCACTGCAAAATCCCAACGCTGATAACTGAGGTTCAGGTTCACGGAATAGTTCATGTGCGGGAACGGATCGCCCAGGTTCACACGATCCATGTTGTTGATCACACCATCTTTATTTATGTCTACATAACGGATGTCACCGGGAAGGGTATTAGCCATTTTTGAAGGACTGGCGGCTACTTCAGCAGCATCACGATAGAAGCCGTCTGTTTGATAACCATAGTAGTTGTCCAGCGCAATGCCTTTGTACCAGATCTTGTCGTTATTGTCTTTGAAGATCAGTGTGTCATTATCCTTGTAACCGGCTTTCACTACTTCGTTACGGTTGTCGAAGAGCATACCACCGATGCTGTAGTGTAAATTGCCAATATTATCGCTCCATGTAGCGGAGAGTTCAAAACCTTTGTTATCCACCTGTCCGATATTCAAAGCAGATTCCAGGGTATAGGAACCTGTGAGTGGCGGTACAGGGAAGTTGGCATAGATCAGGTCGAAAGAATGTTTCTGATACACCTCAGCTGTTAAGGTCAGGCGTTTATCGAGCAAAGTAGCTTCCAGGCCAATGTTGGCTTGCTGCTGCTTTTCCCAGGAAAAATTGGGATTGGGCATGCGCATCGTCCATCCCCATGTGTTCACGATCTCCTGCCAGAGATAAGGATCTACGTTCTCATTACCGATGAGGCCATAAGATACCCGCAGTTTCAGGTTGTTCAGCTTGCCGGACTCTACGAGTGATTTCATGAATTGCTCGTTGGTTACGTTCCATGCCAATGCTCCGGAAGGGAAGAAGCCCCATCTGTTTCCGGGAGCAAACTTGCTGCTACCATCTGCGCGTGGCGTGAATTCAAGGATGTAACGGTTGTCGAAAGAATAGTTCAGTTTACCGAAGAAAGAAGATTTACTTACTTCCCGGAAATCTGTATAGTTCCAGCTCATTACTTCCGCACCCGCTGTAAAGTAGATCTTGTCCTTACCCTTGCGGAGGTTGCCGGTATAATTAACGAGTGCACGGCCGGTAACCTGGCTGGTGCTTACACCTTGTTCTGCACCTACGGCATTCGCCCAGGTAGTTACAGGTTTTCCATTTCCGTCAAAAAACTTGAAAGTTTCGCGTTTCCATTTATTGGCGGATTTGGTAATGAGATAAGATACGTTGCCCTCTACATTCAGGTTTTTGCTGATGTTATACCTGGGGCGCAGGTTGATAGAACTGTTATCGTGCAGGTAGTTTTTGTTACCGCCGCGAACGATAGAAGCTAATGGATTGAGACTGTTATGCAGGATGTAATGCTCAGGAATGTCCAGCCCGCGGTCACTGTAAAACACCTGCTGGGAAGCATTCATTTTCCATGCATTGGTGTAGAGGCCATTGCCATCATCGTTGGCGTACAGACGGTCCACCTGAAGACGGTGTGCATAGAAGTCTGCCAGGAGCACGAACTTGTCTGCGATATTGATATTCGTGTTGAAGCGGGCAGAGTATTTCCGTGAGCCTTCAATGTTGTTAAGACCGTTTTCCCGGAGGTGGCCCAGCATCAGATTGAAGGTACCCACACCACCACCACCGGATACGCTCAGTGCGGTGTTCTGTGAGTTGGCGGTACGTTGCATCACCTCGTCCAGCCAGTCTACATTTGGAATTTCACCGCTCTCCATTTTGCGGATGGAGTCTGCAGAGAAAGTAGGTGCCTGGCCCTGAAGGGTACGGGCCTCATTGTTCAGACGCATGTATTCCGCGCCATTTACGAAGTCTGGCAGATCGATCGGTTTCTGGAATGCGGTCCAATGGTTCAGATCTACTTTGAACTTACCTGTGGTACCTCTTTCCGTTTCGATGATAATAACCCCGTTGGCGCCGCGCGAACCATACATGGAAGCGGAAGCGGCATCTTTCAGGATGGTGATGCTTTTCACCTGGTTAGGGTCAATGTCTGTAAGGGATTGTTCCATACCATCTACGATCACCAGTGGCTCTGCATTTTGCAAAGTACTGATACCGCGGATGGAAATAGTACCCGGCACACTGCCTGGCAGGTTGTTACCTTGTTGCATGGTTACACCCGGAATGGTTCCGGAGAAAGCTTCCTGCAGTTTGGCTACAGGTCTTGTTTTAACCTGCTTCATATCCATCTGGGCAACAGAAGAAGCTACGTGCTGGCGTTCTATTTTGGAGAACCCCATTACCACTACAGTGTTGAGGTCTTTGCCTCCCTGCAGTAACCGCACATTAATAACGGATTGCTTACCTACAGATACTTCCCGGTCCTGGAAACCGATGGAGCTGAAGATAAGGATAGCGTTGTCATTCGGCACCTTGATTTCATAGCGCCCGTCGGCTGCTGCCGCGGTGCCGATGTTGGTGCCTTTTACCAGGACGGTTGCGCCTGGTACGGGACTGCCCGAAGAATCCGCGACACTGCCCGTAATGTTCCGCTGCTGGGCCTGGGCCTGCAGCATGCAGAACAGAAACGATGAGAATAAGAATAAGTACTTCATATATTGGCTTGGTTGAAGGTACGTGCGCAAAAAGGCATAACTCCGCCTGTAACAGCCAGCTGTTTTTATGCCGGACGGTTGTGAATTATCATACAAACAGTACATGGATGAGGTGAGGGCTTAGATTTCCCGAAGCGTATATTTTGGTAATCCCCGGCTGTTGTTTTAGTTGATTTTATGCGTAAAGCCACATGGTCCAATCAGGTTATCCGTTGACTCTAAACCCGATTAATTTTTTGCGTTTCTTTAACTTCCTGCTTAATAAATCTTCAAATAATTATTGTATGTGTTCTAAATATGCGGACTATTTTTCGCTAAAGACCAAAGTTTTTTGATATTTTCCGCAATGAAACAAACTTCTTAAATATTTTTTAAGAAGTTTGTTGAAGAAAGACAAAAAAATTGAAGATATGAATGTGCATCTGTTAGGAAGGGAGTTGTTTTCGTTGGAGAGTGACAGCAGGAAGCAGGTACAGCTGAAGTACAGGCTTTTACAGTACATGTATACGAAAGGTCCATCTTCCGTGGCCGGGCTTTGCGAAACATTGAGTATCTCTACACCCACGGCAATGAAACTGCTCCTGGAAATGAGCCGGGAACGGATCGTAGAGAAAAAGGGGCAAGGGGAATCCATAGGAGGGAGGCGCCCTGATCTTTTTCGTTTACGCAAACACGGATTGTTCATTATTTGCATAGACATTGAGCTGTTCAAAACCAGCATGGTGATCGTGGATAACAACAACAACTTTATCACTGCAGTAAAATCGGTGCCTGTTACACTCTCCCGCAGCCGCAGCGCATTTTTTGACACTTTGCTGGGACATGTGGAAGAACTCATCGATTCTGCCAAAATAGATACCGGCCTGCTGATCGGATGCAGTATTGGTATGCCTGGCCTGATCGATACCCAGTTGGGTGAGAATTTCAGCTACCTGTTGGATGATACCGGGCACATGAGCCTGCGCGAAGCATTCGAACAGCAATTGGGGCTACCTGTTGTTATTCAGAATGATGTGAAAGGATCGGCGCTGGCAGAGCTTCGGGTGGGGCATGCAAAAAATAAAAAGAATGTGCTGGTTATTCTCATGGACTGGGGTATTGGGCTGGGCATTATTATGGATGGCAAAGTACAGCAGGGTAGTTCTGGTTTTTCCGGTGAGATGGGACATATGCCTTTTGCAGAGAACGGTGAGTTATGTTATTGCGGTAAACATGGTTGCCTGGAAACAGTA
Organism: Chitinophaga sp. SYP-B3965; assembly: GCF_009647655.1. Taxonomy (GTDB): domain Bacteria; phylum Bacteroidota; class Bacteroidia; order Chitinophagales; family Chitinophagaceae; genus Chitinophaga. The sequence continues at coordinate 456,033 of NZ_WJFD01000004.1, forward strand.
GCTTCCGGCATGACGTTGTCCAAGATTGCAAGACAAGGTATTCTTTCCGGCCAGAACTCTATCATCAATGATCTGTCAAACAAAGAAGTATACCGGATTGAAACAGAGCTGATCATTCGTGCGGCCAATAACGGAGACCAGTATTCTATTCAGTTGCTGTCTAATATCGGTACTAACCTGGGCAAAGGGATCTCTGTTCTCATTCAGTTATTTAATCCGGAATTAGTGATCCTTAGCGGAAAGATCGCGGCGGCCCGCCAGTATATTACATTGCCTATGCAGCAGGCGATCAACACTTATTGCATGACGCAAATAAGGGAAAAAACACAGATCGTTAGTTCTGAACTGGGTGACCATTCCCGTTTGCTGGGATATGCGGCGGAGGGTATCAACCAGTTCTTTGATGCGATGATTGCACAGGTGAAAGCAGGGTGATGGCATATTCTGCCACTATATAAGTCGCATATACACCACCCAAACTCCATTTTTTCTGTTGAGATTTGTGTTGTTTACAAATAGCTTAAAACCCAATTCAACATGAGTAAAGTAAAAGTTGCATGTTTTTCAATTTCCCTGGATGGATTTGGTGCAGGCATCAGACAAAACTTGACTGAACCTTTGGGAGTAAGAGGTGAAGAACTTCACGAGTGGATCTTCCCGACAAAAATGTTTCGGGAGATCGGCCGTAAAGATGGCGGAAATGAAGGTGTAGATAATGAATTCGTGGAGAAGTCGTTCGAGAACATGGGGGCCTGGATCCTGGGACGAAACATGTTCGGACCTGTTCGCGGACCATGGCCGGATGATGAATGGAAAGGCTGGTGGGGCGAAGAGCCGCCGTATCATGTTCCGGTGTTTGTTTTGACAAATCACGAGAGAAAATCCGTGACCATGAAAGGAGGAACAACGTTTCATTTTATTACCGGTGGTATTGAATCTGCGATGGAAGAAGCCAGAAAAGCGGCGAACGGGAAAGACATCCGTATTGGCGGCGGGGTGTCAACGATAAGGCAATACTTACAGGCGGGATATATTGACGAATTACATATAGCCATTTCACCCATCTTCTTAGGTTCGGGAGAACATTTATTTTCGGGAATGAATATGACAGCGCTTGGCTATAATCAGATACAAATAGTGGCCGGAGAGAATGCTACACATATGATCATAAAGAAGGGATGAACGACTTTTTGGAGCAGAGGCTGTAGAATAGGAGATGAAGGCTGATGTAAGGCCATTGCAAGGCTGACTAGAGGCTGTCACGAGGCCGCGTAAGGCCAATCCAAGGCCGCAAATAGGCTGACTAGAGGCCATTAAGGAAATGAAAAAGGCTATTCTGATTCAGAATAGCCTTTAGTTTTTGGTACCGCGTACGGGAATCGAACCCGTCATTCCTCCGTGAAAGGGAGGCGTCTTAACCGCTTGACCAACGCGGCATATAGCGTTTTTGGGATGGCAAAGGTAAGAGAATTCTTTATAAAACCAAAAATATTTGAGCGCAGTGGGTTTACCCGTTATTTTCAACCAGCTGCTCCTTTTCTTCCCGGTTCTGATTTCCCCAATTGGACATTAAGTGCAACATAGGTTCTGTTGAATATCCCAGCGGCGTTAATTCATATTCTACTTTGGGAGGCACTTCCGGGTGAATGATCCTTTTTACCAGGCCGTACTCCTCCAGTTCCCGCAGCTGTGCTACCAGCATCCTTTCAGAAACACCATCGATGGCTTTGCGCAATTCATTGTACCGCATTTTGCCTTGCAGCAGGCAATACAGGATATTGGGTTTCCAGCGGCCGCCGATCACGGAAAGGGTATAGGCCATCCCGCAATTCCTGATCAGGGTGGCTTCATTTTGTGCGTTGGTGGATTCTTCTTTCCGCATACTTACTTTTTTGTTAGTACTTAACAATTTTAGCTGTACCTGCAAATTTAATCATTCCATTCTACTTTTGTGAGATGAAAAATTTAGCAAACAAAACAGCCCTGGTAACAGGAGGGAGCCGCGGTATTGGTGCGGCTATAGCAAAAAGGCTTGCCCGTGAGGGAGCCAATGTGGCCATTACTTATCACGCGTCTCCGGAAAAAGCGGCAGCCATTGTGAAAGAAATAGAGCAATTGGGCGTGAAAGGTATCGCCATTCAGGCGGACAGTGCAGATCCGCTGGCCGTGAAACAGGCGGTAGACCAAACGGCTAAGGAGCTGGGTGGTTTAGATATCCTGGTAAATAATGCAGGCATCGCATTTTATAAAGATATGGCTGATCTGACCATAGAAGATTTTGACCTGATCACGGCGGTGAACATCCGTGCTGTATTTGCGGGATCTCAGGCGGCTTTGCCTTACCTGGGAAAAGGCGGACGGATCATTAATATTGGCAGTTGCCAGGCGGAAAGGATGCCAACTCCCGGCGGCACTCTGTACGCTATGACCAAAAGTGCTCTGGTGGGATTAACGAAAGGCATGGCCCGCGACCTGGGTAAAAAGGGTATTACGGTGAACGCTGTACATCCTGGTCCGATCGATACAGATATGAATCCGGCTGATGGTCCGCACGCTGATTTTCAACGCTCTCTGATGGCGCTTTCTGAATTTGGCACTGCTGATGATATTGCAGGTCTGGTGGCCTATCTTGCTGGTCCTGAGAGTGGTTATGTAACGGGTGCTGGTTTTGTAATAGATGGTGGAACAAATATTTAACAATATATATAGGATTTCAATCAGCTATAATTGCTTAAATGAGGATATTTTCGCTAGTTTTACATGAAAGGGTGAATAGAATTTACGGATGATGAGACTCACTCATCATTTTTATGACCTACCTCCTGTTACAACTATGGCCAAAGTATCATTCAACAACAAGAACGCGCTTTTTTTTCCTTCGCTAAAAGCGTCTGTGGAAGAGTATTTCCAATCAAACAATCTGAAGAAGACAGGTAATTTCCAATTGTATCTGAAAACGATCGTATTGGTACCTGCCGCTGTGCTCCTGTATGTGAGCCTGCTGGTATTTCCTCTTCATGCTGTAGCGGGGATCGCGCTGAGTTCTTTACTTGGTTTTGTATTAGCCTGTATCGGGTTCAACGTGATGCACGATGCCTGCCATGGTAGCTACTCTACCAAAGGCTGGGTAAATGATGCAATGGGACTTACTTTAAATGCACTGGGTGGCAACGCCTTTATCTGGAAACAGAAACATAACATTATCCATCACACGTATACAAATGTGGACGGGTTGGATGATGATATTGCAAAAAGTCCGCTGATGCGCCAGTGCGACACTCAAACATGGAAGCCTATGCACCGGATACAGCATATTTATGTAGTGCTTGTGTACGGAATCTCTTCCTTTGCCTGGGTATTCATCATGGATTTTGTAAAGTACCTGAGCCGCAAGGTGTATAAAACTCCTTTGCAGAACATGAAAACGAGCGATCACCTGGTATTCTGGGGCAGTAAAGTATTATACATCTTGTTCTATATCGTGTTACCTATCTGGGTAGTAGGTGTACAAGCCTGGTTGGTGGGCTTTATCGCCATGCACCTTGTACTTGGCTTTACATTGGCCATCGTATTCCAATTGGCGCATGTGGTAGAAGAAACTACTTTCGAAGTGGTGGGTGAAGATGATAAACTGATAGAGAACGAATGGGCTATTCACCAGATCAAAACCACAGCGAATTTTGCACAGGATGATAAAGTAGTATCCTGGTTGGTAGGTGGTCTGAATTACCAGGTAGAACACCATCTGTTCCCACGGATCAGCCACGTGCATTATCCTGCGATCAGCAAGATCGTAGCATCAAAGTGTAAAGAATTTGGCATTCAGTATAATTCTATGCCCACTATGATGAGTGCGGTGAGATCTCACTTCCGGTTTATGCGCACTTTAGGCATGAAGCCTGTAGCGGCTACTGCATAAAAGCATTGCTATAAAATATTAAAAGCCTCCCAATAACATTGGGAGGCTTTTTTTGTGCGATGATCTAAGTTCTTATTTACAGTGCAAAACGTTGTTCTTCCAGTAGAACTGTACCAATCCCAGGCTGTTCAGCTGATCGAGGAAGTTTTGTAACGGGCGGTGGCGGTATAACTTACCACGAAGGCGCATATTACCTGCTTCGGGGTTATCGATCACCAGGTCCACATTATACCAGCGGCTCATCATTTCTCCGATCTCGCGGATAGAAGCATCCCGGAAGTAATGTTCTCCCTGGCGCCATGCAAGGGTGGTCTGCTGATCAAAATCACGCATAACGAGTGGTTCGCCTGTAGCTACCACTACTTCTTTACCCGGATCCAGGAGTAGTTTGCTGGAGCCGGACTGAACGGCTACTTTACCTTGTACCAGTGAGGTGATCACCTGTGTGGCCCTATAGGCGTTCACATTAAAGGATGTTCCCAGTACCTGGATATCTGCCTGCCCCGCATGTACTATAAAAGGACGGGTAGCATCCTGCTTCACGGTGAAATAGGCTTCTCCTTCTATGAATACTTCCCTTTGATTACCGGGGAATTTAAAAGGGAAACGGATCCTGGAGGTACTGTTCAGCCATACCTGGGTGCCATCAGACAATACTACCTGGTAATCAAGGGTGGGAGGAACGGTGAGGGTGTTCCAGCCGGTGGCGCCTTCCGTATCCTGCGCGTCGAATTTCAGGACGCGGTTATTATTCTGCACATTGGTATTCTGGAGGTTGATGTTTTGGTGGCCGGAGTCACTCATGGTGATCACCTGGCCGTTTGCCAGCTGCAGGGTGGCTGAGCCGTTTGCCACCCGGGCTATCTGCTGAGGCTGTAGCGAGGCTTTTTTGCCGGGCATCCACAGGTAGGCGCCAACGGCTACTGCTGCCAGCAATGCGGCCGCTGAGACCCAGCGGGTGCGCATACGCCGCCTTGCCTTTTGGGCATTATATCGTTCAAAAACGTTTTCAAGGCCTGCCTGCAGGTTCACATTTTCAAGATATTGCCGGGCATCGTCTGCCGGAACCTCCTGAATTTCTTCCCGGATCTTCCTTGCTTCTGCGCCAGAGGCCAATATAGCATCCAATTCCAGTTGCTCCGCTTCGGAAATGATCCCGAAGTGTTCCTTTATTATTAACTCCCGTATGTACAATTCATTCTCCATGCTGCTTATAAGATTCCTTTTATCGATTAACAGGGTGAATTTAAGTGTAATATATTTCCGTTTATCCCTATTTTGGGGTCTGTTAACAGGCATTTAACTTCAAATTTTGTTTTTTTTCTAAAAATTGCAGGTGATGAGACTATTTCAGCATACATCTTTGTTACGAGAATAATTGATCATGTACGCTTCATTTCAATTTCTCCAGTTCAGCCGGCTTTTAAGCAACCAACTATCTCTCTGTACAGCACGCATACTGCTTTATTAACCAGACGTACTATTTTAAACCATATGGACGACAAACGCATCATCGCAGAAATGAAAAAAGGCAATCCTGTCGCCTTTAATAATTTGTATGAGAAGTACTATAAGCCATTATTTTCTTTCGCGTATACAAAAATGGGAAATGTGCAGGATGCTGAAGATATTGTACAGGAGCGTTTCCTGGTGCTCTTAACCAATGAGGGTATCTGGGCACGTATCACAGATCTGCGTCCTTATCTATACAGAATGGTGAACAATGCCTGTCTTCATGAGCTTTCTTCGCATGAATCTAAATCAAAGAAAGAACAGTTATATGGTCAGTATCTTACTGTTGGCCATGAAAATGAATTGCCGGAGATCCTTCAGCAAATGAATGATGAATCACGTATCAGTATTATGACCCCCCTGTTATCTAACCTGGGCCGCCAATGCAGAAGGGCGCTTGAACTCGTTTACATGGAGGATAAATCCTATATAGAAGCAGGGAAGATCATGGGTGTTTCCAAAGAAAGCATCAAAACACATCTCAGCATAGGGAAAAATTATTTCAGGAAGAGGATAGATACCCTTATTAACCTGGCGGCACTAGTGTGCCTTGTACGCTTATGGTAAAAACAGGCTGCCGCCGTAATTGTTAATTGCTGTTATACGTTTGCCCAACCTACTTATGGTGGATCTTACACATTATTATGCTTATAATTTCCACATTAAATTTTCCCATCATTAACAAAAAACAATTCCTCGTCTTTCACCCTTACTTCCATTTTGAGAATCTTATAATCAATAGAGTTTTGATTTAGATTTATTATGGTTAATAAAGAGTAGTGCCGGATTATTCCTGGTCTGGCTTACCTTTTAACTAAGCCGTTTGGTACCCCTAATATTCAGCATGCATGAGAACGTCCGGAAGTAATATTGAACCCGCTTCACCAGAACAAAATAATCTTATATGCACACGTTACAACAGATCATTTTAGAGAAAGTATGTCCCGGTGTACTGATCAGCACCAAAGAACAGATGCCTGCTCTGCTGGAGGAAGTTAAAGCCCAGAAACTCGCTATCACCGCAGGCCTGAAAGTATTGGCGGATGATGAGGAAACGAAAGAACGCATTACAAAGGATGTGCAGGAATGTCAATTTCAAATGATCCTCTGGCTGGAGATCCTGCATAAATACCAGCAACATTCAGATCATTCACTTATTGCTTTTTACCAGGAGCTGGAAGAAATGCTGCAGGGGATCTTAATGGGATTAGAGCAGCATTTTTCTGAGTACCTCGCCATTGATTATCAGTTACCGCAAAGTTATGTTGTGATCGTTAGCCGCCAGATGGAAGAACGCATTGCAGAGATGAAGGTATTCCTGCGCAAAAGGAATGTGGAAGAACCTTTGCTCGATGTAATGTTCAATCCTATATTAAATCATAAAGGCAATCTTTCTTTCAGAATGGTGATGTACTACAGGAGATTATTATTCCTGCTGAATGATCATGGTAGTTTATCGAATGAAGAATATATTGATCAGTTGCATTACATCCTTTACGAATACAATTTTAATTCGCCCGAATACTTTATTTACTGTACTACACAGATGCGCAGGAAATTAAAGGCGTTCCGTACTATCCGTGAAAAAAGAGCCTGCCTTAGCTGGTATGAAAAAGAACTGAGGAGTTTGCCGGAAAGGGAAGTAGTGTTAAATGAGATGCAATCTTCTATCAGGTCCCGGATGTTCAACTGGCTGAAGGATGAGAAACAATATGTGCAATCACTGCTTTCTACTTCGCAGGTCTGATAGTAATCTTTCATGAAGATTATTATCTTTAGTGCTTTACTAACAAGGAAGTAGTCTACATGAAAAATTCATTATCACTATTGCTGGCTTGCATCTTCGCAAGCCAGGTGGTTACCGCACAGGAAGTTTGCCCGGTTATTCCAATGCCCAATCAGGCAACATTTGCCCAGGATCATTTCTTATTGCAGGACAATACGCCTATCATAGCCAATGACCCGGCATTGCAGGGCACTGCACATTCCCTTCAGAAATTATTACTTCGCTACACCGGTGTTCGTACTGCCATCCAGGAGAAGAGCGGGCAGCCTGCCATTATTTTCCAGCTTCAGAAAGGCACCAGCCCGGAAGGGTATAACCTGCAGATGAGTGGTAAGGCTGTTGTGATCAGTGCAGAGAATGAAACAGGTCTGTTTTATGGCGCGGTTTCCTTTTTGCAGCTGGCCAGGAGATTCCCCGGAAAACCTATTCCCTGCTGGAATATCAAAGATGCCCCTTTATATAAATGGAGAGGTTTTATGCTGGATGAATCCCGCCAGTTCTTCGGAAAAGAAGAGGTGAAAAAGATCCTGGATGAAATGGCCTTCTATAAATTAAACCGTTTTCACTGGCACCTCACAGATCAGCCGGGATGGAGAATAGAGATCAAACAATATCCGCGCCTTGCCCTTGTGGGAGGAATTGGTAACTACCATGATTCCATTGCCCCGGCTCAATATTATACACAAAAAGATATAGAAGAGATCGTTGCTTATGCTGCCGCACTGCATATCTCTGTTATTCCGGAAATTGATATGCCAGGCCATGCCACTGCTGCAAACAGGGCTTATCCGGAGTTCAGCGGAGGAGGATCAGCGAAACATCCTGAATTCACGTTCAATCCCGGTAAAGAAGAAACGTATCAATACCTCAGTAATATCCTGAAGGAAGTGGATGTGCTCTTTCCTTCTCAAATGATCCATATTGGCGGAGATGAAGTGAGCTTTGGGAATGAGAAATGGAAAACGGATCCTGCGGTGCAGGACCTGATGAAGCGTCAGCAATTAACTTCCCTGGAAGCAGTGGAACATTACTTCCTTAAAAGGATGGCAGATACGGTTGTTAAGTTGAACAACAGTATCCTGGGCTGGGATGAAGTAACGGCTTCTTCTTTGCCTCCCGGTAAAACCATTGTGTTCTGGTGGCGCCATGAAAAACAGGAAGAGTTAAAGAATGCACTGGAGAAAGGGTACAAAGTAGTGCTGTGCCCGCGCCTTCCTTTCTATTTTGATTTTGTGCAGGATAGTTCTAATACAGTGGGCCGCAGATGGCCGGGCAATCTGTTCAACTCACTGAAAAGCGTATATGATTTTTCACTGAACAGCCTGCCTGCTAACGTTAACAGGAATAGCCCGCTGATTGAAGGTATACAGGCTAATTTATGGACAGAAACGATCGCTTCCAAACAGCGGATGTATTACCTCACTTTCCCCAGGCTGATTGCTTTTGCGGAAGCGGCCTGGACCCATACGGAGAAGAAGGATTTTGTGCAGTTTGAAAAGCGGCTGAAAAGTGCGCTTCCTTTGCTGAAGGCGCAGGGTTTCTATTATTTTGAGAATCCTAAGCTAACACCGGAACCGATAAAATAAAGTAATACCTTCGGATACATAACAAAATCTGCTTCATGAAATACGCCATACTGGCGGCTGTGCTTATCACTGCCGCTGCCTGTAATCAACCTCCTGCAGCACAGTCTGCGAAGGACTCTACAGTAAATACCACCGTAAAAGACCGGCATACCTTGTCTAATGCTGACAGCATCAGCATGCAGCATTTAGACCTGGATATTGCGGTGAACTTTGAAAAGCATATTATCAGTGGCAGTGCTACATGGACGATCGAGAACAAATCGAAGGCCGGCACTTTGCACCTGGATACGGATGGATTAACTATTGACAGTATTACAGTAGATGGCAGGAAAGTTACACACAGCCTGGATGCGGCATTGCCTAACCTGGGTAGCCGATTGAATATTCCTGTAGAAGCAACATCCCGCCAGGTGGTTATCTGGTATGCTTCTAATAGCAAAGCTACTGCGCTGCAATGGCTGGAACCCTCACAGACACTGGGCAAAAAGAAACCTTTCCTTTATACACAATCTGAATCCATCTATGCCCGCACATGGATCCCTTGTGCAGATGGCCCTGGCATCCGGTTCACTTACAGTGCCCGTGTAACAGTGCCTAAGGGCCTCATGGCATTAATGAGCGCTGAGAATGTGCAACAGGCAAATGATAGCGGGGTTTACCATTTTAAGATGGAACAACCTGTGCCGGCTTACCTGATGGCATTGGCAGTGGGAGACATCGGCTTTAAGTCTATTGACCAACGGACAGGCGTATACGCAGAACCGGCCATGCTGGAGAAAGCACATTATGAGTTTGCAGAAGTGGGTAAGATGGTCACTACAGCAGAATCTTTATACGGCCCTTACAGATGGGGAAGATATGATGTACTGGTATTACCTCCAGGTTTCCCATTGGGTGGTATGGAGAATCCGCGCCTCACTTTCTGTACACCTACCATTATAGCAGGAGACCGTTCACTGGTGAGCCTTATTGCACATGAACTGGCACATAGCTGGAGCGGGAACCTGGTTACAAATGCTACCTGGGAAGACTTCTGGCTGAATGAAGGTTTTACCGTTTACTTTGAACGCCGCATTATGGAAGCTATGATGGGCGCTGATTATGCAGATATGTTATGGGAACTGGGTTACCAGGACCTGGAAGAAACGGTGAATGAACTGGGCAAGGATAGTAAGGACACCTGGTTGAAACTGGACCTTACTGATCGTAATCCGGATGATGGTTTAACAGATGTGGCCTATGAGAAAGGTGCGCATTTCCTGCGTTTGGTAGAAGAAACCACCGGCCGCGCCAAACTGGATTCTTTCCTGCGTACCTATTTCGATACACATGCGTTTAAAACCATGCACACGGCGCAGTTCCTGCAATACCTGCAGGAGCATCTCCTGAAAGGGGATACTGCTTTGGCCAATAAGATCAATATCAATGCCTGGGTATATGGGCCTGGTATTCCTGCTAATTGTCCGCGTGTACCGCAGAAACGTTTTGAAAAGGTGGATGCAGAACGTAAACATTTCCTGGAAGGTGCGCCGGTAGCAACAGAAGGCTGGACCTCCCACGAATGGCTGCACTTCCTGCGTAAAATGCCTAAACCTTTAACAGTAGCGCAAATGGGGCAGCTGGATAAAGCGTATCATTTTACCCAAACGGGAAATAGTGAGGTGGCAGATCTCTGGTTCATCATGTCCGTAGCGGCAGATTATACACCTGCATTCGGGAATATGGAAACGTTCCTGAGTACAGTTGGGCGCCGTAAATTCCTCACACCGTTATATACAGAGATGATGAAAACGCCGAAGGGGCAGCAAATGGCTAAGCAGATCTATTCGAAATATAAACAGAACTACCATCCTTTAGCACAGGAAACATTAGGTAAGCTGATCAAATAATCCTTATAGCAAAAGGGCTTCCGATCGGAAGCCCTTTTTTATTTCTTTAATCCGGCAATCAGGTTGATGGTGAGGGCCACTACAAAAGTATTGAGCAAAAAGGATAAGAGACCGTGTACAAGCGCCAGCCGCCTGATGATACGGGATTCTATCTGCACATCTGATACCTGGAACGTCATGCCTATCACAAAGGAGAAATAGGCAAAATCAAGGTAGTCCGGTTTTTTCTCTTTGGGAAAGGTCAGCCCTTCTGCATGTTTTGTACTGTCATCTACAGCGTCATCATAATAGAGATGTGCGTAGTGAACGGTGAATGTGGTATGCACCATGGCCCAGGAAAGCAGCATCCCTCCAACGGCCACGGGTATATAAATACCTTTCGCCATACCACTGGCGTCCTCAGAGAGCATTAACAGCAGTACAGTGAACATGCTGGAGAAGGCAGCGATCAATATAACCAGGAAAACATACAACTGGCTGCCATCATCTACACGGGCTACTTTCCTGATCTGTTCCGGTGGGCGGAGGAAGAATATGATCCAGCTTAAGGTGATGTAAGTAAGGGCAAACACGTCCCATGCTAACAGGTATACTACCAGGGAATTCAATTCCGCATTCCTGGCCAGGAAGAAGGTGAGCAGTGCCAGCGCGAGACTTGCCAGGATCTTATGCGTAGGGTGCATTTCAAGCAGCAACCTGGCGATCCTTTTTTGAGGTATTGTATCAGCCATATTTAAAGTTACTAAAAAAGGCCTGTCTCTCATTATGGAGACAGGCCTTTAAAATAGATGGCGTGATAAGATCTAGTTCTTTTGCAGTTTTTTCAGGGTGATCAGCGGACTACCACTTTTAGCTTTTAATATAGTCCATTCTGTTTCGTTTTCCAGGGAGATCACATAAGTGCTTTCTCCTTCAGAACTGTATTCTACCACGTTCCTGATATTTTGTTCAGGGAAACGTTTGATCAGCTTGTTGATAATGCCTAAGGGCAGGTCTGCATCTGTGATGTAGCGGGAAGTAGCGAGCAGTTCGCCTGCTTTATTAAAGTGGGCCGTTACTTTAGAATTTTTCAGTACAAATTTGGCAACGGTGCCTTCATCTGAATTATACCATGCAACATCAGAAGCGCCGGCAAATTCCTGGTTGAAAGTGACCATGGCTTTTTTGTTGTCAGTAACATTGTCATTGCTTGCGAAAGCTGCACCAGTGGTGAACATGATTGCGAGGATGGTGATGATCTTTTTCATAATATTTTCTTTTTTGAGTTTTTTAATTTTTGTGTTGTTGTTGATGATGTAAAAGTAATTCGCGGATAGAGGGGCAACAAGCTAATAGTTAGGAGTGGTTCCATCACAGGAGTGTGTTGGAATGGCTTGAATGCCTTACTGGTAAAGGTTTGTGTGGTGCTGAAGAAGTTGTGGCAGGGTTATGTTGTAACGGACAATTGGTTATGCGAAAAACAGGATTTTCGAAAGCGGACACGCATTCTCAAAAGCGGACAAAAAAGGGGTACTTCAGGGCTATAAATGCCTTAAAAAGGGGGTATTTATGGAAGGAGGGAAAAAAATGGTTTTCAAAAGCGGACACGCATTTGCAAAAATGGACGAAAAAGAGGCAAAAAAGGGGTGTAAATGGGTTATAGATCCTTCAGCATCCAGTTATCACAACCAAAATGGCCGGTATTTCCCATGGGGCCGTCCAGGTAAATGAACCCGAGGTGTTCATATAACTTCCGGGCCTTCTCCAGTGCGGGCATTGTTTCCAGGTAACATTGCGTATAGCCTTTCTCACGGGCAAAATCAAGGCATTGGCCAATGAGGGTGCGGGCGATGCCTTTGCCCCTGGTGGCCGGCAGCAGGTACATTTTCTGTAATTCGCATACATGGTCCGGGCCTCCATCCAGTGGATGGATACCTGCTCCTCCGGCAATAACTCCATCTACCAGGGCTACAAAGTAAATAGCACGGGGTTTGGCGAAGACGATGGATAAATGGTCTGTGGCAGCATCGGCGAATGCGGTGCCGGGTTTATTGGCGCCGAATTCCGTGAGGGTACTCCTTACTATATGTGCGATGGTAGCGTCGTCTTCCGGCTGTATGGGTCTGATGGTGATCATGCCGGTAAAATACATTATTTACCGAAAACATCTTTGAGGGCACGTTTGGCAGCGTGATAACCGCACATTCCATGAACGCCTCCTCCGGGAGGTGTGGAAGAGGAACATATATATAAACCTTTGGCGGATGTTCTATAAGGGGAGGAACGTAAAGCCGGCCGGGTGAACAGCTGGGCAAGGTCCATGATCCCTCCGTTAATATCCCCGCCGATGTAGTTGGCATTATAGGCCTGCATGTCTGCCGTATTCATCACATGTTTAGATAAGATGGTATCTCTGAAGCCGGGGGCATAACGTTCCACCTGGTCTTCAATAATACGCGTCATATCTTTTGTGGAACCATTGGGCACATGGCAATAAGCCCAGGCTACCTGTTTACCGGCTGGTGCGCGGGAAGGATCAAAGAGGCTTTGCTGTGCCAGCAGTACAAATGGTTTCTCTGCGTGCTGTCCATTGGAAGACTGGTGTTCTGATAAAGTGATCTCTTCCAGTGTGCTGCCCAGGTGTACAGTTCCGGCCTGCCTGCATTCGGGGGCTGTAAAGGGAATGGGCTGATCCAGTGCCCAGTCTATTTTGAATACGCCCATGCCGTACCGGTATTTTTCCAGCTGCCATTTATAGATAGAGGAGAAACGGTGCCCTGCAATTTGCAGGAGTTGCCGGGGTGTTACATCAAATAATACGGTATGTGCGGAAGGCAATTGATCTAAGGAACGGACATACTGATCCACCTCAATCCTGCCACCAATAGATAAGAAATACTTAGCCAGCGCATTGGCGATGGATTGTGCGCCTCCTTTGGGGATCGGCCATCCCTGACGGTGCCCTGCAATCATCAAAGCAAGTGCAATGGCGGAAGTGGAAGTATTGGTTAAAGGCTGGATAGCATGTGCTGCCATGCCTGCCCATAAACCGCGGGCTTTTGTTGTTTTAAATCGTTTAGCCATAAAGGTAGCAGAGGTGAGTGCTTTCAGACCAAAGCGCGCCATGGCAAACGGATGTTTGGGAAAATGCAGAGGGCCTAAGGCATCGTCTGCTATCAGTGGCCAGTCGTTTACAAGCGGCCGGATCAATTGCTCATAACTTTGCGCATCAGCGCCCAGCAGCCGGGCTGTTTCTTCCACGGAATGTTGTAATATGGCAGCTGTTCCATCATCAAAAGGGTGAGCGGCATTGATGGGAGAATGGATGAATTGCAATCCAAAATCTTCCAGCGGCAGCGCAGAAAAGAAGGGAGAACTAAGCGCCATAGGATGAATGGCGGAACAAACGTCATGCACAAAACCCGGCAGGGTCAGTTCTTTTGACCTTAAGCCGCCGCCGATGGTGCTTTTGGCTTCTACCAGCAAAACAGCCAGGCCTGCCTGTTGTAAGGTGATGGCAGCAGCCAGGCCGTTAGGGCCTGCGCCTACAACTATTGCATCGTAATCCCTTTTCTCCATACTATTTCCATTTTTCCGGTTTGAACAATACCTGTCCATCCCTTTTAATTACCCATGCCGTTACGGGGTTGAGGTGATAACCTCCCATATCTTTCCCCCTTGCGGCTACCAGCTGTTTTAAAGTAGGCTGGATATATCCTGTTTCGTCTGTTGCTCTGCTCATGATCTCCGTTTCCCGGCCATCCCATTGCCAAAGATACCGGAAAGCAACGTGTGCTTTATCCAGTATGGGATCCTGTAATTTTGCCGGGTACCAGTTCTTCCCGGCGTCTGTACTGATCTCTACTGTTATTATTTTACCACGGCCGGTCCAGGCAATTCCCCTGATCTCCACCCATCCCTTTTCCAATTGTACCGGATAGGCGGGGAAGGTAATAATGGAACGGGCATCCATATCAAAACTGAACTGGCGGATCTTGCCGTCTTTAATTTCTTCTGTGTATTTCGATGTCTCTTCACGGGTCATGAACGGCTGGTCAGACAGTTCTATACGCCTGATCCATTTCACATTGGTATTTCCTTCCCAGCCGGGCAGGAACAACCTTGCGGGATATCCCTGTTGCGGGCGCAACGCTTCTCCATTTTGTCCGTAGGCGATCATGGCATCGTCCCAGCCTTTCTTTACAGGAATGCTGCGCGTCATCACAGCAGCATCTGAACCTTCTGCCAGGAACCAGGTAGCTTTGGGATGCACGCCTACTTCTCTGAACAAGGTGGAAAGCATTACGCCTGTCCATTCACTCTGACTGGTTAAACCGCAGATCTCCTGGGGCGTCATTTTTTCTTTACCTGATCTGAAGTTACCGGAACATTCCAAAAAAGCAATGCGGGAAACGGAAGGAAATCTTTTTAAGTCTGCCAGTTTAAAGATCATGGGTTTCTCTACCATGCCATGGATCAATAATTCATAGCGATGTGGATCAATGGCAGGCACACCACCGTGATGCCGTTCAAAATGAAGATCGGAAGGAGTGATAGTACCAAAGAGGTCTTGCAGCGGTGTGCGGGAAGATGTGTCTGAAGTGATCTTCAATGGATGCTCGAAAGGAGAGCGGGTACCTATTTCACCGGGAGGAGGGCCAAGGATTTTTGTTGGATCGGCAGTTTGTACCGGCACCAACTGCCCGGAAGCTATTTTAATAAAAGCCAGTGAAGCAGCAGCTGCGGCTCCTGCCAGTAATGTGCGGCGTTTGATCTTCTTTTCTTCCATGTGTGCTTACTTTACCTCCGGCCCACCCTGCCTGTTGTCATTCACAAAATATTTATGCGCCGGCATTACAATGGCAGGCAGGGTGTGTTTATTCATCTCCGTTGTTGAATCAATGATCTTGTTGGCATGTAACAGGAAAGCCGTAATGCTATATACTTCGTTATCTGTTAAAGAACCGGGCTGATTGAAAGGCATGGCCCTGCGTGTATAATCAAACAGTGTAGTAGCGTATGGCCAGTAGTTACCGATGGTCTTTGCTTTCGTTGTATCACCTACTAATACATTATATGGTCCTTCCACGCCTGTCTTTCCATGGCATAGCGCACATTTGGCAGTATAGATATTCCTGCCTTCGCTTACTGTGCCGGAACCTTCCGGCAAACCTCTGCCATCCGGGCGAACGTCTATATCCCATGCTTTGATCTCTGCTGCCGTGGCTATTCTCCCCAGGTTAAACCGTTCCGGTTCATGGGTTTGTTTACATGCTGCCAAAAATATCAATAAGAAGTATCTCAATATTTCCCTGCTTTTAAACTGCTTTCTGATAATACATATTTCCGCTGCACTTTATCCAGCACCACATAAATGGAATCTTTGTTTTCATTTATGCCGCGCAGGATGACCCTGTTGCCATCTTTTGTATCGTATTGCAGGATCATCCGGTTTCGTTTTTCATTGTTCTTTGCGGTGGCAAATTCCCGATCCCTGCGGGTAGAAGAAGCACGTTCATCTATCCTGTTCACTTCATCCTGCCACACTTCTTTAGGGATCCAGTTCTCCGTTAATGCAGCGGTAGCAGCAGTACTGCTGTCTGCTTTCAGGTTCCTGGCGGTACCGCCATCTCCGCCTACACCTGCTGCGCGGTTCCTGCGTTCAGGGTTTGCTTTGAATTTATCCTGGAGATATAACACATGGTTCTTTGGATCTGCATAGTAATGGAAAACCCGCTGCCCTCCACCTACACCAGCCACTTCAAATGTTCTGTTAAGGTCCTTTTGCGGATCACCACCGCCGTTGGAGAGATCGAGTTGTACCGGGCGGTTCACACGGAAAGTGAAAGTGGTCCAGTCTTCAAAAGTGGCTTCCTGCCAGCGTAAGGAATCCGATGGAGAATAAGGGATCACCTGGTTGTTGAGCCGGAATTCCGTGACGGTGAAATTACCGCGTAATTCTTTTTCTCCTGCAACGGATGGTTGTTTGTAGGGGTCGTACAGGAAGTTGATCAATTGCAGGTAAAAGAACCAGCCGAGGAAAATGGCCAGTGTAGCTGCTTTTAAAGTAAAGCGCGTATATTTCTTCCAGCGGGCAGAAAGGTCAGGATAGAAATTAACGGGAACGGTATAACGTTCCAGGATCAGCAGGTTGTATAATTTAGGCAGATCGTTGATGAGCAGGAATGCGGCGAGTAATACGAAATAACTGCTGTACACATGTACGCCGCCATCGTATGCAAAGTTCACATACACAATATCTCCTAAGGCTGCGAACAGGAGGATGGCGCCGAGCGTGGTGGTTTTCCTGAAGAGCAATAATGAACCGGCGGTTATTTCCACCACACCGGCAAAGATCTGGTACCAGGGCACAATGCCTACGGACAGCCAGTATATTTTCTGTGCAGTGAGATCGCCAAAGTTTGTGTTCAGGATACCGAGAGAAGGGTAGGGCATTTGTACGGGCAGTAGTTTTGTGAAGCCAAAACCGATGATGCCGATCCCTGCTCTGTAACGCACGATAACGCGCAACCAGTAATACAATGTATTGTATTCTTCCCGTTCTGTTTTTCTCCACCGCACGATGGCAGTCCAAATGAAACCACCTGCTATGGCAATGATGGCGGTGGTGATCCAGTTGGCATAACCGAGGAGGTTGCTGCCGAAAATAGTATCGCCGAAAAAGTTGATGCCGGAACCGAAGCGCGCAATATCATAGAGATCGCGGTAATGCAGGTGGGTCCAGTCTATATTCAATACCAGTTTGTACCATTCTGCGCTGTTGGGTATGCAAATGGCTACAAAGAATATGAAGGCTATGCGGAAGAGCACTTTGTGCCATGATTTCCAGGCATCCACCGGTGCTGGCGTAATGGCCTCGCGGGTATCTTTTACATGGAGGGTTTCAATAACTGACATAGTGATTAGGTTTATAGTTTGATAGATTTCCTGCGGCCTTCGCGGGCCACTTCTTCCAGCAACCATTTCTTTGGTATCTTATCCAGTACAACATAAAGGGAGTCATTACTGAGCACCAGCTTTGAATCATTCAGCCGGTTGTAATGCAATACCAGTTGTTCTCCCTGGTAGTGTTTATTCTTATTCCGAAGTGTGAGCACCTGTTTAAGTGTATCCACATCGTAACTATAATAGTGCCGTCCGGTAGTGCCTTCCAGTTCATAGATCTTATCATCTTCACCGGCAGTTACTCTTTCCAGGTTATTGGAATCTATGATCACCGGGCGGTTGGAGCGGATACTGATCGTGGCCCATTTTTCAAACACCACATCCTGCCAGCGGAGAGGATCTGTTTTGGAATAAGGAATAGTATCCTTGTTCCTGCTGAATTCCGCTACGTTATAAATACCCGCTGCATCTGCTAAACCTGCGGTGGCCGGGAACTGGTAGGTTTGGCTCATGGAGAGTTTAAAGGCATATGCCAATACAAAGAGAAAGATGACGAGCGACTTCAATGCGATCCTGCTATAACGCTGCCAGCTCTTCGTGAGCGTTACATGGAAGCGGTTCGGGAAAACAGGTTTTTGTAAGATGAGCAGTTGCGCCAAACGCTGGATATCAAAACTGAGCAGGAAGAGCGCCAGTGTGATCAGGTATAAGCTGTACACCTGTTCTCCTCCTTCATAAGCGATATTGGACATGAACACATTTCCTGTAAAGATCAATACAATGAAAGCGCCTACGCTGGCTGTTTTTCTATATAACAGTAATCCGCCTGTAATGATCTCTACCAAACCCAGGAAGGACTGATAGTTCGGTACAATACCAAGACTGAGTGAGAATAACTTCCATCTTGTATAATCCCCGTAGTAAGTGTTGAGATTACTAAGAGAAGGATAAGGTGCCTGCAGCGGATAGAACTTAAGGAAACCATAAGCAAATAACGCAATGGCTAAACGGTAACGTACGGCTACGCGGATCCAGTAATAGAGATGATCGTAGGAGATACGTTTGTTCCGGTCTATGTAAGTCCAGATGGCTGTGCCTGCCAGTGCGAGCAGGGCTATGAATCCCCAGCTGGCGTAACCGGAGAAGAACTGCGGGTTGTAATGCGCTATATTGAAAATATCGCCATAGTGAAGATCCAGCCAGTTGACAGAGAGAAAGTATTTTGGATCTAAGGGTACTACCTGCAGCAGGAAGTAAATGAAGAAGAACCGGAAGAAGATCTTCTCCCGGTTGTTCCACTCCACAGCGGGAGTTGTGTGATGATGTTCAGGCATGTTCAATAACATTTATGGTTAATAACCTTCGTTTGGTTCAAGGGCAGGATCTATGGTCAATTCATTGGCTGGTATAGGCAATACATACCGCAGCGGGTCTGTAAGGTTTAATACTGTTCCTGCTCTGCCGGTCCTGATGAGATCATACCAGCGGTGTGGTTCAAAAGCAAATTCCAGTCTTCTTTCATTTTCAATAGCCAGCAGAAGATCCGCTTTGGTGGCAGCAGAGCTTCCAGTGAGGCCAGTTCTGTCCCGCACTGCATCCAGGTCTTGTTTGGACTCCGGCAGTTTTTCCTGGTTGGCGCGTGCTTCTGCCCTGATCAGGTATAATTCTGCAATGCGGATGATGTATGCAGGATCTGTAGCCGGGCTGCGGTAGTACAAATTTGCGTACCAGAGGCCAGCTACTGTTTTGCCTAATAAAGTACTCCGTGTGCCACCTGTGAGCGGATCATTCAGTAAAGCGATCACGGCATTGTTAGGCGCAATCTGGCGTGTGCCGCCATTGGCAGGTGGTTGCCATTGACCTCTGTGTGAATTGGTGTAAGTAGCACTGTAGGATAATTCAAATACAGATTCTTTTGTAGCTACTGCGCTGGCGGGTGTAAAGAAAGAAGAAAACGGTTTCAGTAACTGGTAGTTGGTGGTATTGCTGATCACCTTGCCGGCATAAGTTTCTGCCAGTGCCCATTCTTTCTGGTAGAGATGGAAACGTGCGCGCAAGGCCCAGACGGTTTCTTTATTAGCTCTCACCGGATTCTGCGTGGTGGGCAATGTTAGTAAAGGTTCTGCTGCTTCAAGGTCTGCCAGCACCTGTGCATAGGTTTGTGCCAGGGTACTTCGTTTAATTCCTTTTTTATCTGCTGAAGAAAGCGTGGGTGTGAGAACGATCTGTACACCGCCCCATGTACGGGCCAGGTCAAAATAAGCGAGTGCCCGGATGAATAATGCTTCACCGATCAGTTGATTCCGTTCAGCAGTTGTAAGGGAGGCATCATTCAGGCCTGGCACATTTGCAATCACATGATTGGCTTTGTTGATGGTGGCATAAATAGCTACCCATATGGAAGCTACGGTGGCATTATCTGATCTTACTTTGTGTTCAATGAATTGTTGTACGATAGACTGTGAACCTGTCCATTGAACATTATCGCCGGAGAGATAACCAATGGACTGAAAGGAATTGCCATAGTACCCGTCAGAAGCCAGACCTCTGTATACACCACGTAAAGCGGCCTGTGCAGAAGCTTTATCAACGATCGCTACATCATCAGGAATCGAATCCTTTGGTTTTACTTCCAGGAATTTATTGCAGCCAGTGAGTGTTATCAGTAAGAGGATGTATTGTAATGTTTTCATGGTTGTTACAGTGTTACGTTAATGCCAAATTGAAAGGAGCGGGGCTGTGGTGGTGTGCCAATGTCCAGGCCCTGGATGTTCTGATTGCTCGTTACGTTCACTTCAGGATCAGGTCCGGAGTAATTGGTAAACGTGAGGAGATTGCTACCAGTGAAGTAGATACGTACTGCCTGTACCTTCGGTATTTTTGATAAGGTGTAGCCGAGCGTAAGTGTGCGCAGCTTCAGGAAAGAACCATCTTCCAGGAAACGGCTGTTCTGCTCTAAAGTGTAATTATTGCCAAAGGCTGTTAAGCGTGGTACATCTGTTACATCACCGGGTTTCTGCCATCTTTTAAGCTGGCTGGCAAAGAGTACGCGGTTGGCATCTCGTGTGCCACCGCCTTCTCCAAAGAAACGGTTCAGGTTGAAGATGTCATTTCCATATTGATAACTGATGAGCAGGCCCAGATCAAAACCTTTATAAGAGAGGGTGTTGCTCAATCCTCCGAAGAAGTCCGGCGCAGCATTGCCGAGTATCTGGCGGTCTGCTACATTGATGCTGCCATCTTTCACCACATCTTCAAACACGGCATTTCCTGTTTGCGGATCTACATAAAGTTGTTTATACAACCAGAAGGAGTAGAGTGAAGATCCTTCCTGGATACGTACCCAATCCCGGCTGTATTGGTTAATAGGTATAGGGAGCTTCTCTACTTTATTTACATTCCGCGAAATGTTGAAACTGGTGGTCCAATTAAAGTCGCGTGTTTTTATATTCGTGGTATTAATGGCCAGTTCAAATCCTTTATTACTGATCTCGCCTTCATTTGCATAATAGGAAGTGAAACCTGTAATGGCTGAAACGGGTAATTGCAGCAGGTTATCTGTTGTATATTTTGAATAGACATTGAACTCAATATTCACACGATCCCTTAAGATACCCAGGTCAACGCCGGCATTAAGTTGCCTTGTTTTTTCCCATTGGAGATCAGGGTTGGCCAGTTGCTGTGGTGCGGTTCCGGGTTTATCTCCGCTACTGTTGTCGGGATAACCGGCGCCACCTGTCCAGTTGCCCTGTGCCGCAAAATTATTAATGCCATTCTGGTTACCGGTGAGGCCTGCGCTTACCCTGAATTTCAGATCGCTGATAGCATCAAACTCTTTCAGGAAAGGTTCTTCCTTAATACGCCATCCTGCGCCGATAGCCGGGAAGTAGCCAAATTTCCTGTTCTCTCCGAAACGGGAAGAACCATCTGCGCGGATCGTGAATTCAAAAACATATTTATCTGCATAGCTATAATCGATCCTTGAAAAGAAGGAGGTGAGATTGGATTTCGTCCATGTTTGAGAAGCCGTTCTGGTGGCTGCAGCAGAAATGAGGGTGAAGGAATTACTGGGGAAACCGGAACCCTGTGCAAAAGTACTTTTGGTGATATTGCTCTGGATGGTATTGCCTATGAGGATGCCAAAATCATGTTTGTTGCCAATGTTTTTACGCCAGGAGAGCGTTTGTTCATTGATCCAGGTGCTGTTCTGTGTGATGTTGGAAGTGGCCAGGCCATTGGTGGGCGCAGCGCCTAATTGCGTTTGATCATTCCAGTATTCTGATTCATCGTAATTGTTATAATCCAGGCTCCAGCTGCTGCGGAATTTTAAACCGGGCAGCAGTTCCGCATCCACATAAAGATTACCGATGTAGCGAAGGCTGGTAGTGTTCACATCGTAGTTATCGATCAGCACCTGTAAGTTGTCGAACCCTGCCCAGCGGGCGGGTGTGCCATCTGCATTTACTTCCGGGAGGTAAGTGGGGGTGTGCAAGGCGGATTGCAACATACCACCTGCGGGGCCATCGCCTGTTCTGCCCTGCTTCCTGTAGGAACGGGTGATGCCGTTGCTTACACCTACCATTACTTTGTCGCTTACTTTATGGTCTACATTTAAACGGAAGCTCCCACGGTTAAAGCTGAGTGGTTTTACGATCGCTTCCTGGTCGGTATAACTTGCGCCGATGAAATATTTTGTGCCTTTGCCGCCGCCGCTTAAAGAGAGATCATAATTGTTGATCCGGGCAGTGCGGAATAATTTATCGAGCCGGTCGTATGTTTTTTGTTCTTCGGGTAAACCTCTGCCACCCTGGCTTACAGGGCGGAAAGGCGGGAGGGCATATTTGGTTTTATCTGCTGCGCTGGTGGCATCTGCGAGAGAATTGGCGTAGAACTCATTTACAAGGGTGGCGTGTTGCGGGCCGGTGGTAAGGTCCCACAGCTCCGGGGCTTTTGCCCAACCGGTTGAATAATTAATGCTCACGGTTGGTTTGGAATTGAAGTTGCCGCGTTTGGTAGTAATGATCACTACGCCGTTTGCGCCACGGGCGCCATAGATAGCAGTGGCGCTGGCATCTTTCAGGATCTCTATATTCTTTATGTCATTCGGGTTGATGTCTGCAATGGGAGAGGTGGCACGACCGCCACTGTTCACGGTTTGCAAACTGGTGTTGTTGATGAACACGCCATCTACGATATATAAGGGATCATTACTGGCATTAATGGAAGTGGTGCCGCGTACGCGTACAAAAGCACCATCACCGGGAATACCGGTATTGGAGTTGATCTGCACACCAGAGGCTTTACCCTGCAGTTGTTCATTGAAACCTGCTACCGGAATGTCTTTCACTTCTGCAGCATTCACGGAAGAGATGGCACTGGTGAGGTTCTTTCTTTTCTGTGTACCATATCCCACTACTACAATTTCATCGATGGTGCGGTTCCCCGGTTGCAGGGATATGTGGGCGTTGGCAGGATTCACTTTCACATCCTGGTTTTGATAACCGAGAAAGCTTACAAAAAGCACGTACTCTTTTGCTGTGCCGGAAAGCGTGTATTTGCCTTCTGCATCGGATACAATTTCTTTATTGGTACCTTTTATAAAGATGCTTACACCCGCCAGCGGTTGTTTGCTGACGGCATCCGTTACTGTACCAGTGACCGTTTGGGCTTGCTGCGCCCATGCATTGTACGAGCTAAATAACAGGAGAAAAACATAGAACTGTTTCATAAAATAGATTACAGGTTGGAAGTAAGCAGCACGACGGGGAACACGGGGGCCTCACCAGTGGCTTGCTATGATGCGGGAATGTGAATAATGGCAGATGTTACCGCGAGATCAGCAGCAACAATAATTGTCAATGGGGGAATGTATAGAATGCATTGCCACCATTGATTGGATTAAACATGTGTGTAAAGGTTTCATCTCGATTGATTTTACGAAACGCCTTTGATAAGATAAACCGCTGGTGGTGGACAGTTACCTTACATTCAGGAGTGGTTCTTTAATACGTTGGCTTATTAGTCTACTAAAACTGTAGACAAAGTAAAGGATTAATATTTGATTCTCCAAGTGTTCCTGTAAAAATTCTATTTGAAGGTAGTGGCAATGGTGTTTAATCCCGGTAATAATGCTTCCTGGTCCCAGGACATTCCGAGGGCAACCCTGATATGTTCTGCGTTGTTTGTCATGGAGAAATCGGCCCCGGAAGGGATGTCGATGCCCTGTTCCTTTAACTGATCCGGTATGGTTGGATCTGCTTTCAGCCAGATGTGGAAGGAGGTGGGGAAGGTTTTGTAAGAAAGTCCTTTAAAGATCTGCTGTACTTTTTCCTGTAATGCCTGTGCGGCTTGTTGTTTTTCGTGGATAATCCCTTTCAGTAGTTCTCCTTTCATCAGGTAGATACTGAAATCTGTAAACAGTTGGGAGGTGCCGCTGGAAGTGAGTTGCACGAGATTTTCAATGCCTTTCAGTAATCCTTTGGGCGCTGCGAGATAAGCGGACCTCAGCATCGGGTTGAAAGGTTTGGACATACTATGGATGTGCATGGTCCGCTCCGGGAAAATAGTGAGGAAGGAAGGAGGAGGGCTGGGATGCAGAAAGCGGTAGGCGTCATCTTCCAGGATATATACATCTTCAAAAGTCCGTACTACTTCTGCAATGGCTTGCCGCCGTGCTAAAGACATCACGTTGGTGGTGGGATTGTGAATAGTAGGCTGCAGGTAGATGAGTTTGCTTTTGCCGGTTTTAAGGTGTTCTGCCAAAGCTTCCGGCAGCATGCCTTCTTCATCAGCTGCTATTACATGGAACTGGTAGTTCATGTTGGTAGCGCTCATTTTGAAGCCGGGAAAAGTAGTGGGTTCTATGGCAATATGTTCTGTTATACTTCTGAAATAAGTGAGGATGCAGTAGAGTGCATTGTTGCCACTGGGCAGGGAAATAAGATCAGACTGTTCCCCTGCGGCGTGTAGCCAGTTAAATACAACGGCTTTGCCGGAAGCATCCAGCGATTGATATGATGGGTGCAGCAATCCGCTAACGGCTGAGGGCGTTATATTTTTGCAGTATTCCTGGAATACATCCATTTCCCGTGGAACGGATGGGTAGTTTACACGAAGATTAAGCATGCCTGAAGGTAGGAAAAATGTTTAATCTTCCATGGAACGTACCAGGATGCCCGTCAGTGCGGCAAAAATGACGAAGAGCAGCAGGAAGGCGATGAATGCTAATATCATGATCTGTTATTTTTCCAGCGGCGGTGCGTCCACAACCAGTATTCAGGAGATCTGCGGATATCCTGTTCCAGGAATTCCGAGAATGTTTTAGTGATGCTATGTTCCGGCGCTGTGGCAGCCTGATCTGTGATCAATGAAAAAGAGATCTCCCAATGGGAGGATTCCGCTCTTTTATTGATAACGGCATACACCACTACGGCATCCAGGCTTTTGGCGATCCGTTCTGCACCGGTGATAACGTTTGTAGGCTGATGAAGGAAATCTACGGTGAAGCGGTTCTCCTGAGAAGGGGATTGATCAGATACGAAGATATACGCGCCGGGCCTTTCCCTGTTGGCATGCATGTACCGTACTACTTTATCCATGGACAGTAATTTGATGCCAAAACGGGAGCGGAGCTTGCGCATGATCCTGTCGAACAGCTTATTGGATAAAGGTTTGAATACGGCATGTACATCAAATGAGAGATAGGAAGGGAGGATATTGGCGTATTCCCAGTTTCCGTAATGCCCTAACATGATGATCACGTTACGTTTTTGCGCATGGTAATGTTCCAGTAAAGCGACATTATTCACCTGCACCCGTTTCTTCATTTGTTTTTCGGAGAGCAGGATCATTTGCAGCCATTCCAGGAACATATGACTGAAATATCGATAGAACCGGGTGGCAATATGATTGATTTCTTCATATGATCGCTCCGGAAAGGAGCGGGAGAGGTTTTGCATTACCACTGCGAAGCGATAACGCAATACCGTATGAAAGAGAAAATATAGCATGTGTGCAGTTATGTTAAATTCGTCAATGTGCAATGGTATACTATGATAACGGCATATTGACGAAGTACCCCCAAAACCGGGGGTACTTTTTGTTTTATTTAACATAAAAGGAGATTCCTCTATCAGAAACGGAACAACGGTCTGCCAAAAGAGAGGAAGGGCCATGGTATATTCGCCGCAATAATAAGCAGTACGATCAGCGTAAAAAGAAACCAGGTCTTGAATTTTCCTGCAGAAAGCAGCATCTTATTCGCCCGCTTTTGTCCTGCTTCGCTTATCATAATAGCAGCAAACATAGCCAGCGGATGACGCAGCGTAAAAAACGTAATACCCGCGTTAGCGGTGATACCTTTTATGTTATGATATAAGATAGTGGTGGTGATAGGGCTGGCAACCAGGAACAGCACAATGCCGATTAACCCCAGGATGCCCAGGAGCATGCTGGACAATTTGAATAATTTCTGGTGTGCATCCGTGAATATCTTCTTAAACAGCCATCCGTATAAACTGGTGAATAAAGTAGCCAGTAATAATAACATTACTACCCAGCGCAGCCAGGAGTGCAGGAATAAAGTGATCTGATAAAACATCTGGTCTTTTATTTTATATGCAAAACTGCGTCTAATAATTATGCTTACTTTTATACCATACGGAGCATGTTTTATACTAAACGGATTCTTTTATGATCGTAAATGTTTATGATATTAAGGGGCGTGCAGGGAAATTAGGACAAGGCATATCAGAAGATATTATTCATCAACCCCTGGTTACGGAAAAAAGGCATAAACACAGCTTTGCTTTTGGAGATGCAGAAATAGTGCAATTATCATTTGCAGGTATTTATATAAAGTATGGAGATGTAGCAGTGCATGAACATATGAACCTGCACATGGAAATGGAAGATGAACCGTCCGTGGTGGAATTACATTTCACGTTATCCGGCCAGGGTACCTTAAGGCACGACAGGAACGGGCAGCATTATAATTTTATAGAGAACCAGTGCAACATGCATTATTTGCCTCAGTTTGCAGGCGGCGGGGAGTATCGGAAAAATATGCGGTACCGGTTCTTTGAAGTGCATTTTACAACCAGCGCTTTTCTTGCTTTGGCGGAAAATAGTTCTCCGCTGTTGATGGACCTGGCAGAGAAGATCAGCGGAAACAGTTTAATACAGATCAACAAGCAGAATATGCCGATGACACTGGCTATGCATCAGTGCATCCAGGATATTCTATATTGCCAGTTCACAGGCGGGCTCAAGATGATGTATCTGCAATCAAAATGTGTTGAACTGCTGGCGTTGCAAACGCAGGCCTATGAAAACCTTACAGGGAAATCACCTTTTGCTTATAGTATAACGGCAGAGGATATTGAACGTATTCATTATGCACAAACTTACCTGCTGCAACATGCCCTGGAGCCACCTTCTCTTATACAACTGGCCCGCATTGCCGGTATCAATGAATTTAAACTGAAGAAAGGCTTCCGGGAAGTTTTCAATAATACTGTGTATGGATACCTGGCAGATCATAAACTACATGAAGCGAAGGAAATGTTGTTGTCTAAACAAACGCCTATTAAAGATGTGGCAGATCAATTAGGTTACTCATCCGTACAGCACTTCAGTAAAGCCTTTAAAAAGAAGTTTGGCATATCTCCCGGTCAGGCAAAATGATGATTAACTGGCAGGAATTTTGAGGCGAATCTGCACTATGAACCCTATCATCCAACATAAGTTTACAGCAGATCCTACTGTTGTTGCACATCATGATACGGTGTACCTGTATACCGGTCACGATGAAGCGCCAGCCGATTCATCCGTGTATGTGATGAAAGATTGGTTGTGCTTTTCTTCTACAGATCTGCTGAACTGGAAAGAGCATCCCAGTCCGCTCAAAGCCACTGACTTTGCCTGGGCTAAAGGAGACGCTTATGCTTCCAAAGTGATCCAACATGGTCAAAAGTTTTACTGGTATGCAGCGGTAACGCATGCCGATATTGATGGCAAAGCAATTGGCGTGGCACAGTCAGAAAATCCAACCGGGCCGTTTACAGATGCCAGAGGTTCTGCACTGATCTCACCACTGGATACAAACGGCAGTAATTTTGATCCCACTGTGCTGCTGGATGACGACGACAGAGTTTATATCTTCTGGGGTAAAGAACAATGTTATTATGCAGAACTGAAAGAGAATATGATAGAATTGCAAAGCCCTATCAGAACTATTCAGTTGCCGGAGTTCCAGGAAGGTGCGCATATCCATAAAAGGAACGGCTGGTATTATTTGTCTTATGGTTACGGTTTCCCGGAGAAAGTGGCTTATATGATGAGCCGCAATATTCACGGCCCCTGGGAGTTTAAAGGCATCCTCAATGAAATAGCCGGTAACTGTGAAACCAACAGGCCCGCCATCCTCGATTTTCAAGGTAAGACCTATTTCTTCTATCATAATGGCGGGCTTGAAAAAGGCGGCAGTCACCACCGGTCTGTTTGTATCGACGCATTGTATTATAATGAGGATGATACGATGCAACGGGTGGTGATGACTTCGGAAGGCATCTCCGGATAATCAATATATCCTTTCTCTCCTCCTTCATAAAAGGTTTCTTTATTGGCAACTGCTAAAGGTGCATTGTGCCTGAATCGTTCCACCAGGTCTGGATTGGAAATAAAAGGCCTGCCAAAAGCAATGAGATCTGCCAGACCTTCCTGCAAAACAGTTTCTGCAGAATCGGCTGTGTAATCACCTGCCAGGATCAGCAGGTTCTGGAAGCGTTTACGCACATCCTGTATATAGGCCTTTGGTATGGATGAAGATTGACTGGAAAGGTGGATGTAAAGGATATCCATTTCCCGTAATGCATCTGTGATATGCCGGTGGGTAGCTTCTTCCTCCTCATAGGCCGGCAGATCATTCAGTATGGCAAAGGGAGAAAGCCTCACGCCGGTGCGTTCTTTACCAATAGCTGCTGCTACACCTTCCATGATCTCTAACAGAAAGCGGCTGCGGTTAGCAATATTGCCACCATATTGATCTGTTCTTTGATTGGTATGAGGGTGAAGGAATTGTTCCGGCAAAAAGCCATGTGCGCCATGTATTTCCACACCATCAAAACCTACTTCGATTGCAGTGATAGCAGCCTGTATGTGTGCATTTATCATAGCCTGTGCGCCTGCAGTGCTCAGCACTTCTGGTTGTGTAGCCGGTAAATGAATACCTCCCGGAGTACGGATAATTTCTGCTGCTGTTACAGCAGAGGGCGCTACCAGCGGAAGACCTCCTTCCTGGTTCAGCGGATGTCCTATACGGCCTGTATGCACCAGTTGGATAAAGATCTTTCCGTTCCTGGCATGTACTTCTTCCACTACTTTTTTCCATGCCGCCTGCTGCGTGGTATTATAAATGCCCGGCGCATGCAGATAACCAACACCATTTGCCGCAACAGCTGTGTTCTCTGCGATGATCAAACCTGCGCCGGCTCTTTGCCTATAATATACTGATACGGAATTACCCGGAATGCCATGCTCTGACCGCCGCCTGCTCATTGGTGCCATTACCACACGATTGCGTAAAGTAATGGAAGGTGTGATGAGGGATGACAGCAGCTTTTCTTTTAAACTCATGTGACGTTTGTTTTTGATCCTCAAAATTACGCCGTGCTGCTACGGCGGAACAGTGATAAAGAGGGGTTTGTTTTGTAATTTTACAGGTTATGGAGCATAAAGCGTTACATCAGCCGTTTGAGTTGTATGTGTCAGATATGGAGTGCTGGCATGAACGTCCGTTAGTCTATCATTTTTTTGAGATCGTGCAGATCCTGGAAGGAGATGGTATGCGGGAAGTGAACCGTAACCGGTTTCCTTACCACAAGGGAAGCATCTTCCTGTTTACGCCGCTGGACTGCCGGGGATTTGATATCGCTCATCCAACACGTTTCTGCTCCATCCGTTTCTCTGAAGTTTTCCTCGCACAATTCAAGAATGCCCAGGACCGGGAAAGGATATCTCAATGGCTCAAACAACTGGAGCATATCTTTTCTCATCATAACCGTTTCCAGGAACTGCTGATCAAAAGACCGGGAGATTGCCAGATGATCTCTGCGCTGATGAGTAATATGGTGCAGGAGTATGAAGAAAAACAATCCTACCACGAGGAGAACCTGCAACACTTTGTGACCCTTATCCTCAACATCCTGGCGCGTAATGTAACAGACAGCACGGGAAGCACAGCTACTGGTATTGAATCTGAACCACTGATCAACAGGATGCTGGTACATATCCGGCAGCACATCAATAACCCTGAAAAGTTGCGCGTGGGTCACCTGGCTGCCAGTTTTAATCTTTCTGCCAATTATGTGGGGGAATATTTCCGGAAGTTTACAGGAGAAAGCCTGCAACATTACATCACACAGTATAAAATAAAACTGGTGCAGCAGCGCCTGGCCTATAGCACACTTACGGTGAGTCAAATAGCAGATGAACTGGGTTTTACGGATGAAAGTCATTTGAGCAGGCAGTTCAAAAAACATAGTGGTGTAAGCCCCGTTGAGTACAGGAAAAATGCCGGCCGGCGGAACTAAAAACAGGAATTTCAACACCTAACCATCCTGTACTGTCCTGTTTTGATACTTAAGTGTTGCATAAACACTAAATTTGACATAAGCCTTTAAGGCATTAAGTTTGAGGGGTCATTCAACCAATTAAAAAAGAAGATTCAATTAATAATAATCTTTCCCGTAAGTTGTTTTTTGGCAATTTTTTTTCCTAAGTTTACTTGAATAAAAGCCGCTGTTCATTTGTACAGTTTACCTTATACTGACAAAATACTACTCCACGAGATGGCTGCCGGAAGCGAAGACGCTTTCTGCCGGCTTTTTGATCATTACTGGAACAGGGTATATTCTTCCGCGCTTGTATTAACGAAGTCTCCGCCAATGGCGCAGGACATTGCGCAGGAAGTATTCCTTCAGTTATGGCAAAACCGGGAAAAGGCAACAGACATTCAGAAGCTGGATGGTTTCCTGTTCATCAGTGCGCGTAACCTGATCTTTAAAAAGATGAGCCGGTTAAAACTGGAAGATGCTTATCAGCATTATCTAAGTTACCAGGCAAGGGTTGAATCCGGCGATACTTCTGTACCTGCGGAATTTAAAGAGTTACAAACCATTGTGGAAGCAGGGATCAGCCAGTTACCGCCACAACAGCAAAAAGCTTTCCGTCTCAGCCGGGAAAGGGGCCTCAGTCATGAGGAGATCAGTCACCAGATGGGTGTTAGCCGTGCGGCTGTAAAAGATTACATCGTTCGCTCCCTCGCTTTCCTCCGTAAATACCTCCGGGAGCATGCCCTGCTGGCAATTGTGTTCCTTTCTAACCTCCCTTAAAATATTTTTTTAAACCGGCACTTCCTTTTGTGCCGTTCAGCGGTCTTCATAAAACAGGAGCTATTAATTATGCATGCAGATCTGAGAAAATTACTGGAAAAATACCTGGCGGGTGAATTATCCGCAGAGGAGTTCCGTGGGTTGTGGTCTGCTCTCCGTGAGCCTGGCAGCCGGGGAACCTGGGAGGGATTCATGAAAGAAGTGTGGGAAGATCCCCGTTATCATCAATTACAGGATGATAATGCCAAACAGGCGGTACTGGAGAAATTACGGCCGGCTTTGAAAGCAAAACGGGTGCCATTCCTCCGGCGGCGGATCTGGTGGGCAGCAGCAGCCAGTTTATTATTAATAGCTTCAGGTACTTATTTGTTTCAGCAGAAAAAGCCTGTGCAACAGGCATCTCTGCCACCGGCGCCCATTAAAAAAAATGAGGTGCAGCCGGGTGGGGACAGGGCCATGCTTACCCTGGCAGATGGTACTACTATTACACTGGACAGTGCGTCTAATGGAATACTGAGCCAGCAGGGTAATACAAAGGTGGTGAAGCTGGCTAATGGCAAACTGGTCTATAATACTAATGGTGCAGCCGGATCTGAAGTGATGTACAATACCATGCACACACCGCGTGGTGGTCAATACCGGATCACTTTACCGGATGGCACACAGGTATGGCTCAATGCTTCTTCTTCCCTTACTTACCCCACAGAATTCACTGGTGCAGAAAGGATCGTGAAAGTGACAGGGGAGGTATATTTTGAAGTAGCGCCACTAAATCATAAAACACCGTTTAGGGTAAAAGTACTGTCCGGATCCGGAGAGGAAAAAATGGAAGTGAATGTATTGGGAACACACTTTAACATCAATGCCTATGATGACGAGGAGGATGTGAAAACCACGTTGCTGGAAGGTGCTGTGCAAATAAAGAAAGGCATCGTCAGTATGAGCCTGAAACCTGGTGAGCAGGCAAAGGTGGCGAAGATGATAGAGATCGTGAAACCAGATGATATGGAAGAAGTGACGGCCTGGAAGGAAGGTTATTTTAAATTCAATGAGGCTGATATAGGCAGCATCCTGCGGCAGGCAGAAAGGTGGTATGATATTACCGTTACCTATCCGAATGGCATACCTAAAGATCTTTTCAGCGGATCATTACCAAGACATGTGAGCCTGACCAAATTCCTGGAAATACTAGTATATAGTGATATAAATGCCAAAATCAAAGAAAGGACAGTTATTATAAATCCTTAAAGCAAACATTAAATTACCTAACTGACATTTTAATTATCGGATTCAAGAAAAAGGCCGGAAGTATGAGGGTACAACCGGCCGGATGCTTGCGTCTGCGTATCAAACAATTGGCTAACTGCTGAAACGGGTAGAACCCAAACAAACCACGAAGTTATGAAATTAAGTTTTACGAATTCCACAAGGTCTAAGGGCCATGAAAGCGGCTTGCAATTCAGGCTGTGGCCCACCGGAAAAATTCTTCTGATCATGAAGCTAACCGCCATCTTACTCTTTATTACGTGCCTCCAGGTGAGTGCAGAGGGGTATAGCCAGCAGATCACCATTAACGTTAAAAATGGTTCGCTGGAAAAGGTGTTTGCACAATTAGGCAAGCAAAGCGGCTACCATTTCTTTTTCAATCAGCGGTTGATGAAGGATGCGAAGAAAGTATCCCTGCAATTAAAGGAGGCAACCTTTGAGGAAGCACTGGCGGCTTGTTTTCAGGGCCAGCCATTTAATTATGTTATTGTTGAACAAACAGTAGTGGTGCGTAAAAAGAATGAGCCGGCACCTGTTGTGTCTGCCACGCCACCACCACTGATACTGATAAAAGGAAGGGTAACGAGTGAAGCCGGTGAGCCATTGCCGGGTGCCAGTGTTCGATTGAAGGGCAGCACCAAAGGCGCTACCACGGATGCTAACGGAGAGTTTTCCTTTACGCTGCCGGATGGTACGGAAGTTGAACTGGAGATCTCCATGCTGGGCTATAAACCGATCAGCTTAAAACCGGAGAGCCTTACAGGCATCAAGGTGGCACTTAAAGAAGAATCCACCACCCTGGAGAACTTTGTGGTAATAGGATACGGTACCGCTAAACGGAAAGACTTCACGGGATCTGTGAGTTCTGTTAGAATGGAAAATTCGCCCATGGCATCACTTCCTAACCTGAACGCACTGGAATCGCTGAAAGGAAATGTAACCGGCTTGAGCATTGGCGCCACTAATGGCGCCGGAGATCAGCCCACTATGCTATTACGTGGTAAAAACTCTATCAGTGGTGATAATAATCCGCTGATCGTACTGGATGGAACTGTGTTTTTGGGTAGCCTTGGAGATATTAATCCAAATGACATTGCCAGCTTTGATATCCTCAAAGATGCTACATCTGCGGCTGCATATGGTTCCCGTTCTGCTAATGGTGTAATTGCTATTACCACTAAAAAAGGCCGTTCCGGAAAACCTTCTATTTCTTTCAATACATCAACAGGGTTACAAACCTGGCAGCGTATGCCGGTGATGATGAAAGGAGAAGAATGGTTAAGTGTAGTGAACGCACGGAATAAATATACAGCGGGCTCCATCAACTGGCTGAAACCGGGAGAAGTAGCTAACAGGGATGCCGGAAAAGAGATCAATTGGCTGGATGAGTCTACCCGTACTGGTCTTATTCAAAGCTACCAGGCGTCTGTATCAGGTGCTACGTCCAATGTGAACTATTATCTTTCCTCTTCCTTTGACCAAAACAAAAGTATTGTGCAAGGAGATGATTTTAAAAGGATCTCTGTATTGGCAAAGCTGAACGCAAATATTACTTCCTGGCTGGAAGTGGGTGTAGATGGGGGCTTTTCCAGGAGGGATTATTCCGGTGTGGCCGCTAATCTCGGTGAAGCACAGGTCATGTCTCCATATGGCGTGATGTTCCGTGACGACAAGGGGAACCTGGAAAAATACCCTTATACGCAATCTGCTGTGAACCCTTTATGGGGCGTGAATGACGGTACCCGCGATAACAAGGATATCAGGAATAATTATCGCCTCAATTCCCATCTTTTGTTAAAAGCACCATGGGTAAAAGGACTTACTTACCGGTTGAATTACCTGCTGAACCAGGACAGGAACCAAAGCGGGGATTTTACTTATGAATCTAATTTTATTGCAGAAGGAGAAGGCATCGCCCGTTATTCCCCTGCAGCCATCCAGGGGTTTTTATCCCGCGCGAATGGCGTTATTAATAATAATTCTACTTACAGTTATGTAGTAGATAACATTTTAAACTACAAGCAGGATTTCGGGAAACATAGTATAGACGCTACGCTTGTGGCTACAAGGGATTACCAGAGATTCGAAATGGTGAGAGGAATAGGGTCTGACTTTGCCGCAAATGGTAACACTGCACTGGGTATGTATGGTCTTCATAAGGCCACTGTACAGAAAGTAGACCTGGAAAACGGCGATACAAAGCCTTATGAAAGGGCTAATATCGGTTACCTGGGCCGGTTAAGTTATTCCTATAATGATAAATATTTCTTCACCGGTTCTTATCGCCGCGACGGGGCTTCTGTATTTGGTGCGAATAACAAATGGGCGAACTTTTCTGCAGCTGGTGTTGCATGGAGGATCTCTAATGAAGGATTCATGAAAGGCATTAAGCAACTGAACAGCCTGAAGCTGAAACTTTCCTGGGGCCAGAACGGTAACCAGGGTATTGCGCCATATGGCACACTCTCTACCATCGCTAATAGTAATTCAGGTGGTGTAAGGTATCAATTCACCAATACCGGTAGTGCGATCCAGTATGGCCTCTTCCAGAATGCACTGGGCAACTCAAGCCTGGGTTGGGAAAAAACTGCTGCATGGAACGCCGGGTTTGAATCTGCCTGGTTGGATGAAAGATTATTTGTGGATGTAGATCTGTATAGTTCACAAACTACCGACCAGATCTTCACCCGCAGCATCCCGGTAATGACAGGTTTCAAAAACATGAAAACTTCCATGGGGCAGGTAGATAATAAGGGGATTGAAGTAACGGTAAGATCAGTGAATGTAAGAAAGAGCAACTGGGGCTGGAACACTTCGCTTACTTTCTGGAAGAATCAGAACCGCGTGGTGAGTTTGTATGGAGATGATCTGAATAAGGATGGTAAAGAAGATGATGATCTGGCGAATAATTTATTTATCGGTTATCCGCTTGATCCGATCTTTGGGTATGAACAAATTGGTATTGTGCAGGCGGATGATGCGGAGTATATAGCTTTAACAGGTGCTGCTCCTGGTGCACCTAAATACAGGGATATTGACAAGCAACCGGGGATCACTGCTGCTGATCGTAAGATACTGGGAAATCAGAATGAAAATTTCAGGATGAGCATCAGTAACAATTTTAATTATAAAAACTTTGATCTCTATGTGATGGTTTCCGGTACATTTGGCGGCAATGGCTATTTTCTGAGGGACAACCAGGCGGCCTACCTTACTTCAGGCACGGCGCGTTTTAATGATAATATGACGTCCAAACCTTATTGGACACCTGAGAACAAAAGTAATGTATACCCATCTGCTTACTTTGCAGGAGATGGACGTTTCATGGGATTGCAATCACGCGGATTTGTAAAAGTGCAGGACGTTGTACTTTCTTATAAGGTGAATGCAGGGCTGTTAAGAAGCCTGCATGTTAATGCTGCGAAATTCTTTTTAAGTGCAAAAAACCTGGCCACTTTTACTGACTGGCATGGCGGAGATCCGGAGGAAGGTACCAGGGTACGAGATAATATCTTTCCGGTACCCTCATCTTATTCTTTTGGCGCCAACATCAGTTTCTAATCCAAATTCAACGAGTTCAACATGAAAAAGATCATTCATCATCATTATACTACCGGGGCATTGCTGCTGTTGTTGTCAGGGATCATCAGCTGTAAATCGGATAAGGATTTCCTCCTGGAAAAGCCATCTACTTTCTACACGGTTGAAAATGCTTTTTCCACTTCCGCCCAGATAGACCAGGCACTGGTATCCATCTATTCCCAGCTGCGCGACCTTTGGGCCAACCCGGCGGAAGAAACCTGGATCTTTGTATTCCGCGGTAATGGAACGGATATGTACGATGTGGCCAGTATCAGAAAGGCAGCTACTTTCAATAACTATGGCCTTATCAATCCGGATAATGGAACATTCTATAATTTTTACAGCACCTGGTACCAATTGATCGCCAAAGCTAACCTGGCGATATGGGCTACTGACCTTCCAAATATCTCATGGGCTACCCCGGCTGATAGAGCATATGCTTTGGCGCAGGCCAGGTTTTTCCGTGCATTTGCTTACCGTAACCTGGGAGAGGTTTTTGGCGGTGTGCCCCTTGTTACAGTGCCATCCACTACGCCACAGTATAATTTTAAAAGATCTACCCGCGTAGAAACATACCAGTACGCCATCGATGAACTGCTGGCTATTGAAAATGACCTTCCTGTTACAACAACCGCCGGAGGCCGTGTGGTAAGAGGCGCAGCGCAACATAACCTTTGCGAACTTTATCTTGCCCTGGGTACACAACTGGCGGCAGAAGCAAAAACAACAGAAGCAAATGCTGCATTTGCACAATCCATCGCTTACGGCAACAAGGTAATAGACGGTGGTACATTCTCCCTGATGAAGAACCGTTTTGGCGCGAGAAGCGCAGAAGCGCAGGGTAATGTGTACTGGGACCTTTTCCAGGAAAAGAACGTGAACTACCAGGATGGTAATAAAGAATGCATCTGGGCCATACAGATCGATTATGCAGCTTACAGAGCAGAAGATGGTAAATCCAAACTGCCTTATTCCCGTACATACAGCCCTGTTTTCCGTGATGGTGCTAAAGATCATCTGACCGGAACTGCAGAGAATGTAGGGGGAAGGGGCATTGCTCAGATGATACCTACGATGTACACCCGTGATGAAATATATGCGGACAAGTGGGCAGCAGATATGCGCAATTCAGATATCGTATTCAAAAGAAACTTTATCGGCAATGTGCCTAGCTCTCCTTACTTCGGCCAGATCGTTCCCTGGAGTGTGCTGTACAATGGCAGTGCAGATCCGGTTACCAATATGAACAACAGGAGCATTTGCTATCCAGTATCCTGTAAGATCGCTACAGATAAGTATACCGGTGTGGCAGACGGAGAGAACATGAGCAACCTGTTCAGAGACGATTATTTTATTCGTTTGTCTGAAACCATCCTGCTGCGTGCGGAAGCTAAACAACGCAGTGGTGATAAACCTGGCGCAGCAGCGGATGTGAACCTGCTGAGAGAACGTGCAAACTGTACATATAGGGTAGTAGCAGCAGACATGGATGATAAGTTCAACACCATCCTGGATGAACGTGCCCGTGAACTGGTATATGAAGAATGCCGCTGGAATACTTTACTGCGGATGGGTGGAACCATTGCAGTAGACCGTATCAAAAAATACGCTTACTGGCCTGAAGCACAGGCTACGCTTACTTTCAATTATAATTTATGGCCTATCCCGCAAACGGTCATCGATACCAATAAAGATGAGCCGCTGGAGCAAAATCAGGGCTGGCAGAGATAATCATTACTTATATTGTAATTAAAAAAAGCCGGAGTGCCTTTACTCCGGCTTATATTATCATACCATGCGCAGAAAGATCGTTTATATCCTCTTTTTAGTTATTAGTGTAATCCAAAGTTATGCCCAACAGGCTGTGCCTGAAAAATTGATGTGTGATCTGCTGGCTTATACAGATCAGCAGTATGTGAACGGATATCCTGTACAGCCGGTACGGCGGTTTTCCGGCGGGCAATTTGTACGGATCGCTAACCGCCAGCCTGCTTTTAGCTGGGCTATTGGAGGTGCGCCGGTACAACAAACAGCTTACCGGATCCTTGTTTCAGAAAATCCGGAAAACCAGGGGAATGTATGGGACTCAAAGAAGGTAACATCTGCACAATCTGCCGGTGTTGTATTTGCCGGTAATGCACTAAAGCCAAATACAACTTATTACTGGATGGTGCAGATCTGGGATGAAAAAGACCAGGAGAGCCGGTTTTCCAGCCCTGCGATATTCTTTACAGATTCCGTGATGGTAGATTATGCTACTGCAAAATATCCGTTACAAAAAACAGATCAGTTCCCGGTAACTGTGCAGAACAACCGGATAGATTTCGGGAAAGCAGCATTTGGACAATTGAAATTACGCTTGTCTGCCAAAGGAGACACTGATACGGTAAGCGTACATCTTGGCGAAGTGATAAAAGCAGATGGCAGTATTAACCGGCAACCGGGTGGTAGTATGCGCTACCAGGTTTACCGTTTGCCTTTGCGTGCAGGAACACATACCTACCAGGTACAAATAAATCCTGACAGACGGAACACAGGGCCGCAGGCGATTAAAATGCCAGCCTATATTGGAGAGGTATTGCCATTCAGGTATTGTGAACTGGAAGGTTATAGCGGCACTTTGCAACAGACGGATGTTATCCGCGCTGCCGTGCATTATCCTTTTAATGATGCTGCTGCCGATTTCCAAAGTGCGGATACTACGCTGAATGCGGTATGGGAATTATGCAAATACAGTATGAAGGCTACTTCTTTTGCAGGGGTGTATGTGGATGGTGATCGGGAACGTATTCCCTATGAAGCGGATGCTTATATCAACCAACTCGGGCACTATGCTACAGACCGTGAATATAGTCTTGCACGGAGCTCGCATGAATATTTATTACAACATGCTACCTGGCCCACGGAGTGGATCCTGCAATCTGTATTAATGGCTTATAATGATTATCTCTATACAGGAGACATCCGTTCTGCGCGACATAACTATACGGACCTGAAAGCAAAACTGCTGATGCCACTGGAAGATTCCAGCGGATTGATCAGTACCCGTACCGGAAGGCAAACTCCTGCACTATTGGAGTCTATTCACTTTAATGGCAATGCACTCAGGGATATTGTGGACTGGCCACATACGGGCATTTTAGGATTAGGAAATGAAGAAGGAGGTGAAACAGATGGTTTCATCTTTACGAACCATAATGCTGTAGTGAACGCCTATTACTATAAAGCTTTGCGGGATATGCAGGTGATGGCAGGAGCATTGGGTAATAAAACGGATGAAAGTATGTTTGCCGCCCGTGCAGAGCAGGTAAAAAAAGCTTTCCGCAAATTATTCTGGGATGCAAAACGAAAATTAGTATTGGATGGAAGCAGTACAACACATGCTTCCCTGCATGCCAATATGTTCGCCATGGTTTTTGGACTGGTGGAGGAACAACACCGTAAAGCAGTGGGGGATTTTATCCGTTCCCGCGGAATGGCTTGCAGCGTGTATGGCAGCCAGTTCCTGATGGATGCGGTATATGATGCCGGAGATGAACAATACGGACTTTCCCTGCTGGCCTCACAGGCAGTACGCAGTTGGTATAATATGATCCGCGCCGGTAGTACCATCACGATGGAAGCATGGGATAACAAATACAAACCCAACCAGGATTGGAACCATGCCTGGGGTGCTGTGCCCGCTAATATCATTCCCCGTAAACTGATGGGCATAGAACCGCTGACGCCAGGCTGGTCTTCTTTCCGTATAAAACCACAGCCGGGCGATCTGCCCTGGGCTAAGATAAAAGTACCCACCATCAAGGGAGATATCCTGGTGGCATATGAGCAATCAGCCGGGAAACTGGTGATGAAAGTAACCATCCCTGCCAATACTACTGCACAGGTAGTATTACCTGCGAAACTTACGCAGGGCAAGTTCAGCGTGATGCTGGATACTAAAACAGTTAAATCTTCCGGTTCTAAGGGAGCTTATTTTTTATCAGGCGTGAGTAGCGGCATGCATGAAATAACAATTAACCAGGAGTAATGAAAAAAATATTGATATGGGCAGGTCTCATCTGCCTCTTTAACGGATGCACCAATAGTAAACAAGTAACTGAATCAAAAAACGAGGACCTCGCCATGGGGTTCCTGAATCCGCCTGATGAAGCCAAACCCCGTGTATTCTGGTGGTGGCTGGAAGGGTATCAAACGAAGGAAGGTGTTTTTGCCGACCTCGTTGCCATGAAAGAAGCAGGGATCAAAGGCGCTATTATTTTTGATGCAGGCTCTTCCTCTTATCAGAAAATGGAAAAGACACAGAGCGGTCCCTTATTCCTGGGGCCTGAATGGAAAGCGTTATTCCATTACGCTTGTGATATTGCAGACAGCCTGAACCTGGAGATCAGCCTGAACATTGGCAGTGGCTGGAATGATGGCGGACCATGGGTTACGCCGGAACTGGCTTCCAAAAAACTGGTATGGAGTGATACCATGATACAAGGACCACGGAAATTAAATATGACCTTGCCCATGCCGCGCAAGCTGGATAAAGCAAATTATTATAAACCTATTGCCGTGCTGGCGGTGAAACTGAATGAGAACAGTGCTCAGGTGAAACCGCTGGAGAACATGGAGATCAAAGCGGTGCATAGCATTTATTCGATCCCCATGACAAAGAACGGATTGGGATACGACTGGAACCTTTTCATGAAAGAAGAAGTTTCTCCGGCGCATGAAGCCAATGCTTCTTTAGATAATGTAACAGATATCAGCAATTATGTAGATGCACAGGGAAATGTCAGCTGGGATGTACCGGCCGGTAATTACCAGATCATGCGTTTTGGATATAGCGGTACTGGTATTGAAGTATCTACGCATAGCCCGGGTGGCGGCGGTCTGGCGATCGATTACATGAGTAAGGAAGCGATGGATGTGCAGTATGATAAGGTAGTGACTGCATTGATCAAAGGTCATAAGAATGTGAGCCTGAAATATCTGCATGATGATAGCTGGGAGCTGGGCGCCTCTAACTGGACACCCACCTTCCTGGATGCTTTTTCCAAACAGAACGGATACGATATCAAAAAATACCTGCCGGTGCTTACCGGAAAGATCATTGAAAGCAGGGATGTTTCCAATCGTTTCCTCTATGATTTCAGGAGGACTATTGCTGATGTGATCTGGGAGAATCACTATAAAAGATTTGATGAACTGGCGAAGAAAGATGGCATGGCGCTTCACTCAGAAAGTGGAGGGCCGCATCCTGCACCGATCGATGCTTTGAAGAATCTGGGATTGAATGCTGTACCGATGGGTGAATTCTGGATCAGGTCAAAAACGCACAGGGTAGAGGATTTCCGCCGCATCTTCGTAAAGCAGCCAGCTTCTGCTGCGCATATTTACGGGAAACGTTTTGTGCAGGCGGAAGGACCTACGAGCATTGGCCCTCATTGGGAAGAGGATTTTGCTTTTATGAAACCTACGCTGGACAGGTCCTATTGTGAAGGGCTGAACAGATTGGTGATCCATACTTTCACGCATTCACCCAAAAGTGCCGGTATACCGGGTAATGAATATTTTGCCGGTACGCATTTTAATCCGAACGTAACCTGGTGGAAGCAGGCACCTGCTTTCCTGAAATGGAACAGCCGGGTATCTTATATGCTTTCCCGTGGATTGTTTGTAGGAGATGTATGTTATTATTATGGCGATAATGTTCCGAACCAGGTTCCTTTGAAACACATCAACCCTGAGCTGGGTGAAGGATATGATTATGATGTCTGCAATTCTGAAGTGATCCTTACGCGCATGAAAGTAGTGGATGGCAGGATCGTGTTGCCGGATGGTATGCGGTATGAAGTGCTGGCGTTGCCGGAATGGAAAGTAGTGAATGCAGATGTAATGGTGAAACTGGCGCAACTGGTAAAAGACGGGGCTACCATCATTGGTCCTAAACCTTTAACCACTGTTGGATTGAAAGACAGAACAACAGCGGAGCAAAAGGTACAGGAGCTGGCTGCAGCAGTATGGGGTGATATCAATGGCACCACTGTTACGGAACATACTTACGGAAAAGGAAAGATGGTGTATGGTAAAACCATTCGCCAGGTATTACTGGATAAAGGGCAGGGGCCTGATTTTGCTTATGAGAGCCGTAAGCCGGGAGCACTCATCGATTACATTCATCGTACCACACCGGATGCGGAGATCTATTATGTAGTGAACAGGAATGAACGGGCGGAGTACATCAACACTACTTTCCGTATAGATGGCAAAGTGCCGGAGTTATGGAATCCGGATAAGGGTACCATCATTCCACAGACGGTATTTGACACACGCGATCATAAAATACAAATGCCTTTATTCTTAGACCCCTTCGGCTCCGTGTTCGTAGTATTCCGGAAAAGCAACGCCGGAAATAACAAGATACCTCCGGTGTTTCCTAAGGATACATTTGAGGTAGCGCCTTTCATTACGATGGAAGATGGAAAGACTATTTCCGGTACACCGGAAAGTATAACGGTTACTGGTCCCTGGAAGGTGAACTTTGCCAAAGCATGGGGTGGGCCGGAAAGTACCGTATTCAACCAACTGATCTCATGGGCCGATCATGCAGATGCAGGGATCAAATATTATTCCGGTACGGCGATGTATCATCAGACATTTACAGTGAGTGCAGCACAGTTGAAGAAGAGGGCGTTCCTTGATCTG
The DNA here is from genome assembly GCF_009647655.1 of Chitinophaga sp. SYP-B3965. Classification (GTDB taxonomy): domain Bacteria; phylum Bacteroidota; class Bacteroidia; order Chitinophagales; family Chitinophagaceae; genus Chitinophaga. The sequence goes on from NZ_WJFD01000004.1 coordinate 498,545, forward strand.
GGTGAAATGTATAACCTGGCAGAAGTGATCATCAATGGGAAACATACAGGTGTGTGGTGGACGCATCCTTTCAGAGGAGATATTTCTGCTTACATACAGGAAGGGCAAAATACGCTGGAGTTACGCGTGGTGAACCTCTGGCCCAACAGGATCATAGGGGATAATTACCTGCCTGCGGACAAGCGGTTCACCAAAACGAATGTGAAGAAATTTGATAAGGATTATCCTTTAAGAAAATCCGGTTTGCTTGGACCGGTGCGGGTACAGTTTTATACAGCAGACTAATAAGGAAGTCTGGTTTGCCAGGACTGGTGCGGTTACAGTTTTATACGTTAAACTAATAAGGAAGTCTGGTTTATTAGGTCCTGTGCGGTTGCAGTTTTACGCGTTAGACTAATTTGATCTTACGTTCAGAAATATACGGCACAATTTCATAAGGCATATCATGTTTGGTCATCCCCAGTTCTTTTGGGGATGGCCCAACAAATGAAGTGCTGGACCCTTTCAAAGAGAAAGTGCCACGATGATCTATTTCTGCGATGGTATAGATCGGATCTTTGTAGGGCACCGTATATTTTATCATGGGATGTTTTTCATCCACCTCTTTACTATATCGTACACGGGCATAATCATCTCCCAGCCATTGATAGGACATACTATTGATCTGCACATAAAAGATATCGTTGATCTCATTCACATAATCCAGGTGGTGATGACCACTGAATACCAGCTGTACTTTCTTTGCCCGTTCCAGGATCAATCTTACCTGTGTGGCATTCTCTATTCCTCCCATATCATTATCCAAACCCTGGTGGCAGAAAACGATCGTGGGGAGCTGCGTGTTCCTGAGATCTTTTTCCAGCCAGTCCTGTTGTTCAATGCCAATGTAGCGTGCATATCCTGGCGGCCTGTCTTTAGAGGGATTCTTCTCGTTCCCGTTCAATATCACAAAATGATAACCGTTCTGATCGAATGAATAATAAGCACCCGTTGCTTTCCAGTAGCTGATCACCTGTTCATGTGTAAAACCGCCATCGTTATCATGGTTGCCGATCACATGGTATCTGGGGCCAGGGAAGCTGTCCCATATTTTCAGGAAGGGAAGGTTCTTTTCGTAAGGGCGGCAGAAATCTCCCAACTGGATAATGAAATCCACTTGCTGTGTTTTCATGTCGTCTATGAAAGTTTTCAGGCGTGCTTCTCCATCATGCATAATATCCTGGTGCACATCTGCGCAGATGCCAAACCTGATCTTTGGTTTACGGTTAACCGGCATAGCCGCCAGTTGACTGAGTGGTGTAAGCACGAGACTTCCCCACGCAATGTTTTGCAGGAAGTTCCGCCTGTTTTGATGCTGCATACAAACGAATAGTTTAGAGAGTTGTATAAATATACTAAACTATTGTTTACAAAAACGAAGAATTTTCCTGTCTATATAAAATGTGCCGAAAGGGATGATGCAGGCCAGTAATACCTTCCAGGTGGTGGTCCTAAACTTCCAGCGTTGTTCTACACCCACGCTCAGGGTATTAAAAATAAACAGCAGGAACAGGGCGCCATGGATGGTTCCCATGATGCGGGTGGCTTCCGGATAATGAAATATATATTTCATGGGCATGGCCACAAAGAGCAGGAGTAAAAGGGATATGCCTTCCAGGAATCCTATGATGCGTAATCTTCCGATGTTAGTTCTCATAATCTGAAATACGGTCTGTGAGTAAATGGTGAAAATGGCCAGGGGATGGCAAGCAGGATGATGAGTAAGGCAATGGAGAACCAGATAAGCAGGGTGCGGAATTTCTCCGGGTCTGTTGTTTTGCGTTTGGATAAAGCAGAACCAATGGTGATCAGCAGTATAGCAACGACCATCATGGAGAGATGGATGATGCTGAAGAAGCTGAGGTCCATACTTTGCAGCGTATGTTTCAGGGACGCTCTGGTAAAAGGGCTTTTAAAGTATAATACAACCCCCAACGTTAATTGAATATGTGCAATAGTAGCCGTCCAGTGGCGGATGGAATTATCTGTTCCGGTGAATGCGCTATGGGATATATATCCCCGCCAGGCACGATAGATTGAATATATAAGACTGAGCAGGACCAGCCAGCGGAATAAAGAATGTATGTATAGCAGTATCTGGTACATGCTGCAAATATAAAGGCAAAAACATACTAATTGGTATGTTTTATAGGAAAAAATTATTGAAGGCTGGCCAGGTAACGTTTCAGCTCTTTCAGGTAAACGCCGTAACAGTCCTTCCCATACAGTTTTCCCAGGTTGCGGATACCACCATAGCCGGACATGATAAAGAAAGCGGTTTGGGTTGCATTCACATCTTTCCTTACTTTCCCTGCGGCTTTTCCATTCCTTATGGTGAGCTCAATGGCTTCCTGCCATTGGTTGGCCAGTTTGGAAAGTGCTTTATTGAAGGTGCTGTTGAGGGGAGACATCTCTTCTATCAGGTTAATAGCAGGGCAGCCATACTTTACAATGAAATGCGGATTCTCTATCAGGAGCCCTTTCATCATTTTATAAATTTCCAGGATGGGGTTGGTTGCATTTATCAGCGGTAATACCATGGCGGCATGCATGCCGGGATACATTACCTCGTTGATCATGGCCAGACCCATTTCATCTTTATTCGGGAAATGGTAAAAGAAAGCGCCTTTGGTAACAGCGGTATTGGTGATGATGTCATCTATACTCGTAGCCTGGTAGCCGTTTGCATAGATCAGTTCGAAAGCTTTCTGCAAGATCATTAACCGGGTAGTAGCTGCTTTGGACATAAAATACTAATTGGTATGTGATGGCAAATGTATTGAAAAAATTATATTTGCTTCAATGGCTAAAAGAAGCACGATCCCCACACATTCTCTCGACAACAATACCCTGGGTATTGAGGTAAGGCAATTGGAGGAACTGGGGGAAACGGAAGCCTCTTTTATCAACGAGGTGCATCGGGACGATCATTACATCTTTATTTTCCAGCAGAAGGGAGCTACCCGTATGATGATAGATTTTAAAGAACTGTCAGCCAGCGGAAGCGGTATTCTCTGTATCCTTCCGGGGCAGGTGCATTATGGGATTTCTATGAAAGATGCCATGGTATGGTTCCTGGCGGTGGATGGTGCTTTGGTACAGGAACAGTTTCGGGCTGTTTTTGAAGAAAGCGCGACGCTGGTTGCCGTTTCAGCAGAGGCGGCAGCACGGTTGGACAGCTGTTTTGCTGTGCTGGCAAGTTTACATGAGGAACCCGATCAATACCTGGTGAAACGCTCTATGGCAGATGTGGTGATAGGTTTATTTGCAGGTATCTTTTCTGCAGTGGATGAAAGCGGGGACGAGGTACACTCCCGGACAACGATCATCACCCGCCAGTTCAAAGGTTTGCTGAAAGGCAACTACAAAGACATGAAACGCCCTTCTGCTTATGCGGAGGCGCTGAATATATCCCCTTCTTATTTAAATGAGGCTGTAAAGGCCACTACTGGTCTTCCTGTTAGTCACTGGATACAGGAGGAAGTGATCATGGAAGCAAAGCGGCTGTTATTCTACACAGACAATACCATCAAACAGATTGCAGATGATCTGGGGTTTGAAGACCATACCTATTTCTCCAGGGTGTTCAACAGATCGGAAGGCATGCCTCCACTGGCTTTCCGGAAGAAATACCGTAAATAGTCCAACCTTTCCTTTTATTCCGCTATTGCTGTGCAGGGGATTTCCAACGTGCTTTGCAAAGTATAAATCAGCTATATGCCAAGAATGCCTAAATGGATGGGAGATGCAGTGGAGAACCTGATGGCGTCTAAGTTTCTGACGGTAACAGTTACGCACGTGGAATACTTAAGCCGGGAAGTGAAAAGGGTTTGTTTTGCTGGGGATCTGTCCAGGGCAGATTGTTTTCCTGGTTATGCGGTATCCTTCAGGGTGAGTGCATTGGATCACAAAGATTACACACCGGTTGTATTTACTAAAGATACATGCGAGATCATTTTTCATATTCATGGCAATGGGCCGGGAAGTGCTTTTGCGGATAACCTGCAAGTGGGAGATAGTACAAAGATGCTTATTCCGAGAGGGCGGAAGTTATATCGGGAAGGTGGTGATCATTTCTTTTTTGGAGATGAATCTTCTATTGGCACCTGTAAAGCCATTATGCAGGAAGTACCTTGTGCCGGCATTTTTGAATTGGATGAAGCGAATTGGGAAGTACTGGGCAAACTGGAGATGCAGGTCGATGTTGTGCATAAACATCATGGTAATATAGTAGCTGCGTTGGATAAACACACCCTACATAAGGAGATGACATATGTGCTTACGGGAAAGGCAGCTTCGATACAGGTGTTTCGAAAATTGCTGAAGGAAAGAGGCGTGAGTAGCAGCCAGATGATCATAAAGGCTTATTGGGTGGCTGAAAAGCACAAAAGGGGTTCTTTTGCTACCTGAATTTCGGTAAAAAACCGGAAAATTCCCATAAAAAATGGTATCATAGCTGTTCAAATCTGACGTATGAGGAAAGTTATGATTGCACTGCTCGCTATAATTATAGTGATCCAGTTTTTTAAACCAGCCAGGAATGTATCTGCAGCACAGCCCGTAAATGATATCACTACTAAATATGCGGTGCCTGATTCCGTATTAACGATATTAAAACGCAGCTGTTACGACTGCCATTCCAACAACACGGAATACCCCTGGTATAGTAATTATCAACCGATGGCCTGGTGGTTAGATCATCATATTAAAGAGGGTAAAAGAGAATTGAACTTTTCTGAGTTTGCTACTTACGCCCCTAAGAAGGCAGATCATAAACTGGAAGAAGTAGTGGAGATGATAGAGAAGAAAGCCATGCCTTTGGATTCTTACCTGTGGATGCATGAAAATGCTAAGCTGACATCATCGGAAGCGCAATTGCTGATGGACTGGGCTAAAAACTTAAGAACGACTATCAAAATATAAAAGGAGGCGTAATTACGCCTCCTTTTACAATACTACCAGGTACTCTTTAATTCGTATACCGTCATTTTTTTGAGGGAGGCTTCTCCTCCTTTAACGGATAAGGATAATGTTTTCTTACTAGTATCAATATTCACATTCACCGGCATGAACAACAAGCCGTCTGCGGTGAATACTTCCACTCCAATACGATCCACGTATAAGATCAGATCCAGTTTGCCATTTATTAAAGGGGCAGTTGCTTTCACACCATCTATCTGTAATTGTTGTTTTGTAACGTCATACACTACAGGCAGGCCATGAATATCTAATGTGATCTCTTTTGCTTTTCCGGGTTCAATGGTTGTTCTGATCTCCAGTAGTTCTGCATGAATGTTTGATAAAGGATTTGCGCTGCCTTCTTTGAGGCGTGCCGGTTTAATGGTGTGGGTTTGCGTTCTAAGTGTTTCCAGTTCTTTTACCGGTGTGCGCGTAAGTCTTAATCCTTGTGGTGTGCGTGCCAGCTTTAATTCCAGGGGGATGCTCATTGCCTGGTTAAAGTTCATGTTCTCTTTATTGGTGTGTGTGCGCCACCAGCCAATTTCTATACGCCGGCCGGTTGGTTCATTGCTGAAGGTTTGAGAGGCATAGAAATCTCTGCCGTGCTGGCCGTTTAGTCTTTCTGTTTCAGGTTTGAAGGTGGTGCCATCAAATGTGCCGATCGCGTATTCACTATTTGCTCCTATAAGGACCCATTTCCTGGAGAGTTCATAGAACTCGGGGCATTCAAAGAGGTAGCGGTCGTTGCCGATGCCGCCATTGATGGTGCTGGTTTTCGTCCAGTGTTTCAGATCAGGGGAGGTGAGGAATTGCATGCTGTGTTGTTCTTTCTCTCTTTCCACATACAATACCATTACCCATTTTTTGGTGGGTTCGTACCAGATCACTTTCGGATCACGATTGTCTTTGTTGATGCGGTGCACTACGGTACGGTCCAGTTTTTTGAAGGTCTGGCCATCTGTAGTCCAGGCAAGGCCCTGGCCCCAGGAGCCTGCTCCAGTAAAGAACATTACCATTGCACCTTTGCCTAAACCACTGGTGTTGAAACTGTCTACAATGGCGCTTCCGCTGAACATGGTACCAAATTTATCAGGGTGGAGGACATCGCCCACTTCTTTCCAGTGCAGCATGTCTTTACTTACTGCATGGCCCCAGGTCATATTTCCCCATTCACGACCGTAGGGGTTGTGCTGGAAAAAGAGGTGATATTCTCCGTTGAAATAGACCATGCCGTTTGGATCATTTGTCCAGCCGCGTTTGGGGGAGAAGTGGAACTGGCCGCGCAGTTTTTCTTTATAGAGAGGCAGTGCGTTATTGTCTTCGTCACTTTGCAACACGGGTTTAAAGGCTTTGGAATCTGCTTTGTATTTATCTACGCGCAGTTCAATGTCCATTCCTTTCCAGGCGCTGATATCCAGGTAGGCCAGCCAATCCGGTTCTCCGTCTGCCAGTTCTATATTCAGGTAACGTTCCTTTTCTCCGTCTATCCAGAGTTCCACGTTGTGTTTGGGTGCGCCGTTCTTTACCGGCAGTACCAGGTACTTCTTAGCAGCTTTGAATACGGTGCTTAGTTCCTGGGCATGTGCAGCGTGGAATAGTGTAAAGAGGCATAATACCCCTGTCCAGATGATCTTCATGATTTACAATATAATAAAATACTGTGTGGGTTTAACGAAAAAGGGAATCCACTTCTTTGAGATCATAATCCGGCATGGCGCCTTTGTAGGTGGTGATAGTTGCTGCCAGCCGGTTGGCAAAATCCAGTAGTTCTTCCGGTGCTGCTTTGTCTATTGTTTTGGAAATGAAGGCAGCGAGGAAAGCATCTCCACTGCCCACCGTATCAGTTACGGGCACTGCATATCCCGGATGAGTATACATCTGGCCATTCAGATGTAGTTGGGCGCCTTTTGCTCCCATGGTAACGATCATACGGTGGATGCCGAATTTATCCTGGAGGAGGGATACACGGTCTGCTGTATTATTGTAATTACCATACCAGTTGGTGACCAGTTCCAGTTCATCTATGTTCAGTTTGAGGATGTCCGCATATTGTAAAAGCAATTCAATGAGCGGGCGGGTGTAATGTGGTGTGCGCAGATTGATGTCCAGCACTTTGGTGTGTGCTGTTTCCAGTAATTGGAAAAGGGTGTTTCGGGAAGTAGGGTGCCGGGCGCTGAGGCTGCCGAAAACAAAATACTCCGCTTGTTTTACGAGTGCTGCTGTTGTTTCATCTGCTGTAATATGGTCCCATGCGGAGGGGGAAACAATGTCGTAGGACATATCCCCATTGGCATGTTGCTCTGCACGTACGATACCTGTAGGTACTTCTTCATCCACTTGAATATAGTCGGTATTCAGGCCTTTGGTTTGCAGTAGTTTCATCAACTCTTTTCCTCTTTCATCCGTGCCGATGCGACTGATCATGGCAGGATGTTTTCCCAGTCTGTGCAGTTGGTATGCAACATTCATGGGAGCTCCACCAGGCTGAGGGCCGGAAGGGAGCATGTCCCAAAGAATTTCTCCATAACAAACAATACCGTGGTTCATGTTTACGGGATTAGCGGCAGCGGGGATTATTTACATGAGCATATTTCTGTGGCAGAGGTAGCTTACAGAACAGGATTTTCCTCACCAGCTTATTTTTCAACAGTGTTTAAATATAAGCTGGGAGTTTCTCCTGCTACGTTCAAAGGGAAGCGTTGAGTTTATTTCTTCTTCGCTGCTTTTGCCGGTGCTTTAGTTTTAGCTTTCGCTGCTGCTTTTGCTTTAGGCGCGGCGGCTACTTTGCTGGTTTTTTTCACGGCTCCTGATGCTAATACTTTACTCGCTTTTTTCACCTGGCGGGCAAATTTCTTTTCTCCTACTGATTCTTTCAGATCTGTAAAAGTAGTTTCGAGCGTGGTAGCAATCTGCTCACGTAATGCATTCTTTTTAACCTTAACTGGTTCTTTCTTGGACTTGGCCATTATTCATGTCTTGTTTAGTGAAGGACTGTAAATTTAACAATAAGTTAATATACCCAATGTTAAGTTTTGGCCGGTCATTTATCCAAAATGATACAGAAAAAGGGGCTGAATGGTTATATTTAGCCCATGCATCGTTTTAGTTTAATATTTATCGTGTTGTTGGCCGGAGCTTTCTCCGTGTGTGGGCAAGCGCCGAGGCATTATGTTTGTTATCGTACCACAGGGGCTACCCCAGACTGGCAAAACATCCCATGGACGGCCGATTTTGTGGATATTGAAGGTGCTGTTAAGCCTGTTCCGCTCTATCGTACCCGGGTAAAAATGCAATGGGATGATCAAAACCTCTACGTACTGGCAGAATTGGAAGAGCCGCATATCCAGGCACGCCTTCGCCAGCGGGATACTATCATCTTTCATGATAACGACTTCGAAGTATTCATTGATCCGGACGGAGATACGCATCAATACTATGAAATAGAGATCAATGCCCTCAATACGGTCATGGACCTGTTCATGGTAAAGCCCTATCGCAACGGGGGGCAGGCTATGCTTAACTGGGATACAAAAGGGCTCCGTACGGCGGTGCAGATCAACGGAACATTGAATAACCCAACAGACAAGGATACTTCCTGGACGGTGGAAATGGCCATCCCTTTTAAGGCACTGAGTTTTTACAGCCGCCGGACCGTGCCGGCAGAAGGTGGTATCTGGCGGATCAACTTCTCCCGTGTGCAATGGCAATTTGAGATCCAGGATGGGATGTATACCAAGCGGCCGCGTACACCTGAATATAATTGGGTATGGTCCCCTCAGGGCATCATTAATATGCATGCACCTGAGCATTGGGGTTATCTGCAATTCAGTGTGCAACGTCCCACTGCTTTTTCAGAGCCCCCGACCACTGCGGCCATGAATGAATTGTGGGATATCTATTATCGGCAAAAGCAATATTGGGAACAGCATAAATGTTATGCAAAGGATACGAATGCCCTGGGCATTAATTCTGTTGCCGTTATAGAGGGCACTACTTTGCAATTCTCGGCCTCCATCCGTGAAGCCGGTTTCATCACTATTATTAACCAGGAAGGAAAAATCACATCACGCCATGAATAAACGCGACTTCATGAAATCGCTGGGGCTCGGCAGCTTGGCATTTATACAACCCTCCACCCTGATCTCTGCAGTGCCTGTTCCACCTGTTCCGCCCAAAAAGGTACAGCACAGGGTATGGATCAACCCGGATCATAAAGACACGGCAGCAGATCTGAAACCCCGCTACCAGAGCTATAAACAAGCCGGCATTGGCGTGATCTATTTTGAGGAGGATAGTCCGCTGCATTTCAAAGCAGCGAAGGAAGCGGGTATTGCTGCCCATCGCTGGTTCTGGACAATGAACAGGGGAGATAAAGACCTCCTCGCCAATCATCCGGAATGGTATTCGCAAAACAGGAAAGGAGAATCCTGCGCCACGCATCCTCCCTATGTTGGTTATTACCGTTTTCTTTGTCCGAATAAGGAAGGCGTGGTAGAACATCTGAAGAAACAGGCAGAGGAAATATTATCGAAAGATTATGTAGATGGCATTCATCTTGACTATATCCGCTTTGTAGATGTGATCCTGCCGGTGAACCTCTGGGAGAATTATAAGATCGACCAGTCTAAGGAGCTGCCGGAATATGATTTCTGTTATTGTGAAACCTGTCGCAGTAAATACAAAAGTGCCTATGGCGTTGATCCCCTGGAAATAGAACATCCGGATCAAAGTCCTTCCTGGCGTAAGTTCCGTTATGACAGCATCACCAATGTGGTGCGGAATATGGCGTCTGTAGCTAAGCAACATAAGAAACCCATTACGGCAGCTGTATTTCCCACACCGGAAATAGCTAAACGTATTGTGCGGCAGGATTGGGTGAACTGGCCCCTGGATGCTGTGTGCCCTATGATCTATCATGGTTTTTACCGGGAAAGTGTGAAATGGATAGGCGATGCGGTGGCGGAAGGGGTGAAGGCGTTACATGGGAGTTTTCCGTTGTACGCGGGGCTATACCTCCCGGATTTTAAGGGGGATGACGAGCAGGTTCGGCAGGGGATTAAGCTGGCTTTGGAGAATGGGGCCGCGGGGGTGTCTATTTTTGGGAAGCTGACACCCTCCTTATTGGGAGTATTAAAAGATAGCCTACACTGACCCTATCTTGAGCCTATGTCAAGATAGGCGATCTTAAAGGAAAAGCATGGAAAATTACAGCGTAGTCATTATTATTCTGGCAGTTATGATCGGATTATCTGCCATTGCAGATAAGATCAGATTACCGTATCCGATCTTATTGATCAGTGCAGGTATTGCAGTGGGATTTATTCCCTCCTTGCCGAATATTGAACTAAATGCGGAAGTGGTTTTCCTGATCTTTCTGCCTCCTTTATTATATGACGCCGCTTTCAATATCTCCTTCCGGCAATTCCGCACGAATATTAATACCATCAGTACTCTAGCTATTTCCCTGGTGTTTATAACGGCAACGGGCATAGCGGTGACGGCCCATTACCTGATCCCGGGCATGACCTGGCCGCTTTCATTTGTATTGGGGGCTATCCTTTCTGCTACTGATGCGGTGGCGGCGATGAGTATTACGAAGGGCCTGGGGCTTTCTCATAAAACGAATACTATCCTGGAAGGGGAGAGCCTGGTGAATGATGCTTCTGCTTTGGTGGCTTACCGGTTTGCGGTGGCTGCTGTTACGGGAACTGCTTTTGTATTCTGGAAAGCGTCCCTGGAATTTGTGGTCTTAATGGCGGGTGGATTTTTAGTGGGGTTTGTGATGGGGAAGGTGTTGGAGTTTGGTTTGCGGTTTGTACATAAAAATTATCTTGTTACCATCAGCCTCATGTTGCTGATGCCGTTTGTTACTTACCTGCTGGCAGAAGAAATGCATGTATCCGGTGTGATTGCTGTGGTGATCCTGGGTTTGGGGATTTCCCGGTTCAGCAGGAAATTACTGCCGGATGGGTTAAGGCAGCAGAGTAAATCTTTCTGGGACGTTATTATTTTTTTACTGAACGGGTTGATCTTTATCCTTATCGGCCTTCAGTTCCCTTATGTGGCTAAGAGCCTGGAAAGGCAGGAAATACTCCTGTACATTGGGTATGGTTTTATTATTACGGTGGTGGCTTTGGTGATCCGGGTGATCCGGGTGTTTTGGCAACAATTCAATTTGCAGCAGGCTTTTAAAAGAGGGAAGGGGCGGATCACGGAACATGCCCTGCTGGATTTTAAGAATAGTCTTATCATCAGCTGGTCCGGCATGCGGGGGATTGTTTCCCTGGCGATTGCCATTGGATTACCCACTACTTTGGGAGATGGAACGCCGTTTCCGCAAAGGGCGGCCATTATATTTATTTCTATTGTGGTGGTTTTGTTTACCCTGATAGGGCAGGGGCTTTCTTTACCCTGGCTGGTGAGAAAATTAAATACGGAGAAAAAAACACCTGCCTGATTTTGCCATTCATCACTTTTTGAGAAAAATTAACCCCCGTTAGTGCGTTTATTAGCCCTTTTATTAACGGAAATTAATCCTTTATTAATCCTCTTCTGCTTACTTAGCATTACGTATGAAAATGATACAAATGAGCAAGTACGGAGTATGGATACTCCTGGCCACGGCTTTGAGTCTGCTGGCCTGGCAGTGCAAGGTTTCTCAGCCGGCACAAAAGTCAACACAAGCTATTAAACGGGACCCTTCAGGGAAGATCATTGTTAACCCGTATCCTGATCCTGCTTACCTGTCTGTAAAGGAAAGTATGGAATCTATTCAGCTGCCCCCCGGTTACAAATTGCAACTGGTGGCCAGCGAGCCCATGATCAAAGAACCGGTGGCCATCGTTTGGGATGGCAATGCCAGGATGTATGTGGCAGAAATGAGCACGTACATGCAGGATATTAATGGTACCGGTGAAAATGAACCCATCTGCAGGATTTCCCTTTTGGAGGATACAAATGGCGATGGCACTATGGACAAATCTTCTGTGTTTATCGACAGCCTGGTATTACCCCGCATGATGTTATGCGTGGGGCATAAACTGCTGGTGAATGAAACCTACACATACGACATCCACAGTTATGCAGATACAAATGGAGACGGCGTGGCGGATCAGAAGGAAGTGGTGTATAAAAATCCCAAAGCAGATACGCGTAACCTGGAACATCAGAAAAGCGGGCTGGTCTGGAATATGGATAACTGGATCTATGTGAGCTGTGATCCTGTGCGTTATCGTTATACAAATGGAAAATTAAAGGTGGATACGATGGCTAATGCGCCAGGCGGGCAATGGGGATTGGGAAATGACGATTATGGCAGGATGTATTTCTCCAGTGCGGGTGCGGAAATTCCGGCATGTGGTTTTCAGATCAACCCTTCTTACGGATTGTACAATCCGAAGGATCAATACAACCAGGAGTTTTTAGCGGTATGGCCCATCATTGTAACCCCGGATGTACAAGGCGGTATGAACCGGCTGCGTCCGGATACTACACTCAATCATTTTACGGCGGGTTGCGGGCAATCGGTTTTCCGGGGAGATGCTTTACCGGCTGATCTGAAAGGAGACCTGATCATTTGTGAACCGGTGGGCAGGCTGATCCGCAGGGCGAAAGTTACCACGAGTGAAGGAAAAGTAACGTTGCGGAATGCTTATGAGAAAGAAGAATTCATGGCTTCTTATGATATGAACTTCCGGCCGGTGAATAGTACTACAGGACCAGATGGCTGTTTATACATTGTAGATATGCACAGGGGTATTATCCAGGAAGCTACCTGGACGAAAGAAGGGAGTTTCCTCCGGCCCCGCATTCTGCAAAAGGGATTGGATAAGAACATCGGGCGCGGGCGGATCTATCGTTTGGTGCATGATGGTTATAAACCAGGCCCCAAACCCCAGTTGCTGGATAAATCCGCCAGCGCTTTGTTGCCTTACTTAGATCATTCCAATGGCTGGTGGCGCGAAAATGCGCAAAAAGAGATCATCGTTTCCGGTGACCGTTCTGTGATCCCTGCTTTACAGCAGATGGCGGTGAGTAAAACGAATAGTCACCTGGCGAGGATCCATGCTTTATGGACATTGGAAGGTTTGGGTGCTATTGATAAACCCACCCTGTTTGCAGCGATGGATGATAATGATCCGCAAGTGAGGAAAGCTGCGGTGTGGATCAGTGAGTCGCTTCTTAAACAAAATGATGAACAGGTACTGGATAAACTGGCGGAACTGAAAAGTGATACTTCTTCTCTTGTGCAGGTGCAACTGGCATTGACAATGGGGCAGAGTAAAACAGAAGCCGCGAGATATGTGGAAGGCCGTTTGAAAGCTTATTCACAATATACAGGTGTACTGGATGGTGTGAGTAATAGCCTGGAGGTAACGAAGAATACCAAACTCTTTGGCAGCAGGCTGGCGAATATGCCGGCGGCGCATCGCAACCTGATCCTGAATGGCGCTAATATCTATAAACAATTATGTTCTACCTGCCATGGGCCTGATGGTAAAGGTTTGTCTGTTGGTGATGCTGCAGTGGCGGCGCCACCTTTTGTTGGTTCTAAAAGAGTAGATGGTGATAAAGTGGCCATGATCCTCATCATGATGAACGGGCTCTCCGGACCGGTTGATGGAAAAAATTATCCGGATGTGATGGCGCCATTCGGAGCCACTAATAATGATGAGTGGGTAGCTTCTGTACTGAGTTATATCCGTTACAATTACGGAAAAAATAAAACGCCGGTGGTAGATGTGGAGAGTGTGAAACAGGTAAGGGCAAAAGCTTCCGCGAGAAGTGCTTTTTGGACAATAGGAGAATTAGAGAATATTAAATAACGCATTAGCATGAATCTTAAAAGTATTATCACGTGTGCGCTCATTGGTATGAGTAGTTTGGCCAAAGCGCAGTCGCTTACATCTTATGTAGATCCTTACATTGGTTCCGGTGGTCACGGACATGTGTTTGTGGGGGCCAGTGTTCCTTTCGGTGCTATACAACCTGGCCCCACCAATATTTTCAAGGGTTGGGATTGGGATTCCGGGTATAATTATGGGGATAGCATCCTCATTGGTTTTGCGCATCTGCATTTGAATGGTACGGGTATTGGTGATCTGGGGGATATCCTCGTGATGCCATATACGGGTGCCATCAAAACAGATAAGGGGACAGAGAAAAACCATACAGCAGGGTATGCTTCACTTTATACGCATCAGCAGGAAAAAGTAAAACCGGGGTATTATGCTGTGCAGTTACAGGACTACGACATCTTCGCTGAGCTGACGGCTACAGAGCGTGTGGGTTTTCACCGGTATAAATTTCCAACGGGAAAAACAGCCAGGGTGATTGTTGACCTGAAAGAAGGTACGCAGGATAAAGCAACAGAAACTTTTATTGAGCAGGTGGATGAACATACTTTTAAAGGTTATCGTTTTTCTTCCGGTTGGGCAAAAGATCAACGGGTTTATTTTGCGATCCGCACTTCTCTTCCTGTTAAACAGTTTAATGTTTACGACGATAGTAAACAGCTGGAAGGAAAGAGCGGAAAGGGTGCATCTATTAAGGGTTTGATGAGCTTTGATGAGACTACTTCATCCTTACAGCTGAAAGTGAGTGTGTCTTCGGTAAGTGCTGATAATGCACTGGCGAACATCAATGCAGAAGCGCCAGGCTGGAATTTCGATGAAGTAGCTAAACGTGCGGATGAGCAATGGAATAAAGAATTGTCTAAGATCACCGTGGAAACAAAGGATGTACAAAGCAAACGTATCTTTTATACTTCGCTTTATCATACCATGATCAATCCTTCTGTTTATAGTGATCATAATGGTGATTACCGCGGGCCGGATAAAAAGGTATATGAGAAAGCGCCCTATACCAGCTATTCTATCTTCTCTATGTGGGATACTTATCGTGCAGCACATCCTTTATATACGATCATTGATACAAAGAGAGCGGCAGACATGATCCGTACCATGTTGTCTATTTATGAGCAGCAGGGCAAATTGCCTATCTGGCATCTGTATGGTTATGAAACAGGTACCATGGTAGGCATCAGCAGTATACAGATCATTGCGGAGGCATACCTCAAAGGTGTCCCCGGGCTGGATGCCACGAAATTATTTGAAGCCATGAAAGCTACGGCTAACACAGATTACCGTGGTCTTGATTATGTGAGGGATTTCAAAGCTATCCCGGCTGATAAAGTGCGTGAATCTGTGGCAAGGGGTTTGGAATATGCGATCAGTGATGCCAGCATTGCAGATATGGCGAAGAAGATGAACAGGAAAGCAGATTACGAGTACTTTTCAAAAAGAGCATCGAACTATAAATTATACTTTGATCCAGCTACAAAGTTTTTCAGGGCTAAACTGGCGGATGGTTCCTTCAGGCCGGATTTTGATCCCAGGCGCGCACCGGATCATGATTACACAGAAGGTAATGCATGGCAATATCTCTGGCTGGTGCCGTATGATGTACCGGGGCTTTCCAAACTTTTAGGCGGCGATGCTGCATTTGCCAATAAGCTGGATTCTTTCTTCTCAGTAAAAATGAAAGCGGATATGGACCTGTCTGACCTTACCGGTTTGATTGGTCAGTATGCACATGGTAATGAGCCTGGGCATCATATTCCTTACCTGTATGCTTTTGTTGGTCAGCAATGGAAGGTGGCGGAAAAAACGCGGTACATCATGAAGGAGTTCTATCATGACAGGCCGGATGGTGTTGTGGGGAATGAAGATTGCGGGCAGATGTCTGCCTGGAATGTATTCTCTTCTTTGGGTTTTTATCCGGTGTATCCTGCTTCCGGTGTATATGTGATCGGCAGTCCGTCCCTTGATAAGGGAACGATCAAAACATCGTCCGGTAAGGACTTTGTGGTGGAAGCGGTGAATAACAGCGTGGAGAATATTTATATTCAGAAGATAGAGTTGAACGGAAAGGCTTATACGAAAAGTTACCTCCTGCATACAGATGTGATGAAAGGTGGTACAATAAAAATGTTCATGGGTAAACAGCCCAATTATAATTTCGGAAAATTAAAAGCAGACAGACCATGAGAAAATATTGCTTAGGATTGATCATACTGATAGCATTGGCTGGCTTTACTACAGACACTAAATACCGGCCAGATCCCACTACCCTGAATAAAAAAGTAATGTTCGGTTACCAGGGCTGGTTTGCTACGCCCAATGATGGTTCTGGTCTCGGTTACTGGAAACATTGGTTCCGCAGTAACAAACCAGATTCCGGTTTTGCTACTTTTGATTTCTGGCCGGATATGCGGGAATATCCTGCAGCTGTACAGGAAGCTACAGGTATGAAATATGCGGATGGTTCAGCGGCGAAAGTGTATTCCGCTTATCACTACGATGTAGTGGACCTTCATTTTAAATGGTTGGCGGAGCATGATCTGGATGGGGTGTTTGAACAACGCTTTGTAACAGAGTTAAAGGGCAGGGCTTCTCTTAAACATTTTAACCAGGTGGTAAGGAATGTGAAACAGGCGAGTGAAAAATATGAGCGGGTGTATTGCATCATGTATGATATCTCCGGTGCTGGTGAGCAATGGAAAGAGATCATTGAAAGAGACTGGAAATACCTGGTGGATTCACTGGAAGTGACAAAAGGCAAATCTTATCTTCATCATGCCGGCCGGCCGCTGGTAGCAATATGGGGGCTTGGGTTTGATCATACCACTTTTGCTTCTGCTGCAGAAACAGATTCTTTGCTGAATTGGTTTCATAAGGATGCACCTAAAAAGTACCAGGCTACTATTATGGGTGGTTTGAATAATACCTGGCTGCATCATAACAATGAATGGAAGCCGGTGTATGATAAACTGGATGTGATCAGTCCGTGGTCTGTGGGCCGCTATAAAGATCATGCAGGTGCGGATAAATTTAAGGATACGGCGGTGGTGCCTGATCAGGCTTATTGCAAAAAGAACAAGATCGATTATATGCCGGTGATCTGGCCTGGCTTTTCCTGGTATAATCTCCGGAATGGCAGAACGCCCTTTAACCAGATCCCGCGGAATGGCGGGAATTTCTACTGGCATCAATCTTATAATGTGATCAGTGCGGGCGTGAATATGGTGTACATCGCTATGTATGACGAGGTGGATGAAGGCACGGCTATGTACAAACTGGCGCCTACAGCAGCAGAGAAACCGGTGAATGCAAAATATCTTTCGCTGGATCAGGATGGTACAGCTTTGCCGGCAGATTGGTATCTTCGTCTGGCAGGTGCAACCAGTCAGATTGTTCGTGGGAAAGCACCAAATGTGGCAACGATCCCTGTTAAACAAAAGAACTGATGTATAGAAAAATAATTGTTTGCCTGGCTGCAGTGGCAGTATCCTTTTCTGCTTTTGCACAGAACCGGTTATGGTACAATTCCCCTGCAGGTAAAGTTTGGGAAGCTGCGTTGCCATTAGGTAACGGAAGGCTGGCCGCAATGGTGTATGGCAATCCGGCTTCGGAGCTGATCCGGTTAAACGAATCTACTATCTGGAGCGGCGGACCAAATCGTAATGATAATCCTGATGCGCTGGCTGCTTTGCCAGAAGTGAGGAAACTGATCTTTGAAGGGAAACATAAAGAAGCCAGTAAGCTGGCTACAGAGAAAATGCAATCAAAGATCCACGGTATGAAGTATCAGCCAGCCGGTGATCTGAAACTGGATTTTCCGGGACATGCTGTTTTTGAAAACTATTACCGGGAATTGGATCTGGGAAGTGCAGTAGCTAAAACAAGCTATCGTGTGAATGGTGTGCAATATACCCGCAGTGTATTTGCTACTGTGCCCGGGCAGGTGATTGTTGTGCGATTGACAGCTGATAAGCCGGGTAGTATTAGTTTTACGGCAGCACTTGTTACAGAGCATAAGCCATCTGCTGTTGCTGTAGTGGGGAATGATGAATTAGTGATGTCCGGCACTACGAGTAATAAAGATGGTGTAACGGGGAAAGTGAAATTCCAGACCCTGGCAAAGGTGCGTGCAGAAGGAGGGAGTGTTAAGTCTACGGGGAATGCCGTGAATGTTACGAATGCCAATGCGGTCACTATTTATATATCCATCGCTACAAATTACGTCAACTATAATGATATCAGTGCGGATGAAGGTAAACGTGCATCGGCTTATCTGACAAAAGCACTGCAAAAGAATTATGCCACTTTGCTCAAAGAACATGTGGCTGCTTATCAGCATTACTTTAATCGAGTGAAGCTTGACCTTGGCAGTACGGACTCCACGAAGAACCCTACAGATGTACGGTTGAGGGATTTTGCCAATGGCAATGATCCGCAATTTGCTGCGTTGTATTTTCAGTTTGGCCGTTACCTGCTGATCTCTGCATCGCAACCTGGCGGGCAGCCTGCTAACTTGCAGGGGATCTGGAATGATAAGATGGATCCGCCATGGGGAAGTAAGTACACCATCAACATCAACACGGAAATGAATTACTGGCCGGCGGAGGAAACGAACCTTACAGAAATGCATGATCCGTTGATCCAGATGGTTAGAGAATTATCTGTAACAGGACAGGGCACTGCACGTAATATGTATGGTGCCGGAGGATGGGTAACACATCACAATACTGATCTATGGCGTATTACAGGACCAGTGGATCCCATCTTTTATGCTATGTGGCCAATGGGTGGTGCATGGCTGAGCAGGCATACCTGGGAAAAATTCCTTTTCGGCGGAGATAAAAAGTATCTGCAAACTGTGTACCCGGCTTTGAAAGGTGCATCGCAATTCTATCTTGATTATTTGATAGAGGAACCCACGCATAAATGGTTGGTGGTAGCACCTTCCATTTCTCCGGAAAATGCTCCGAAAGCACATCCCGGTGTTTCTATGGCTGCGGGTGTTACAATGGATAATCAATTGGTGTTTGATCTGTTTACCAATACTATTCGTGCTGCAGAAGTATTGAATATAGATAAGGAGATGGTGGTGAAGATGAAAGCAGCGCGCAAGCGGTTACCACCTATGCAGGTGGGCCAGCATGGCCAGTTGCAGGAGTGGCTGGAAGACTTAGATAATCCGGATGATAAGCATAGACATGTGTCTCATTTGTTTGGATTGTATCCGGGCAATCAGATCTCTCCTTTCCGTACACCGGAGTTATTTGAAGCTTCGCGTAATTCACTGATCCAGCGGGGAGATATATCTACCGGCTGGTCTATGGGTTGGAAAGTGAACCTCTGGGCGAGATTGCTGGATGGTGATCATGCTTACAAACTTATTCGTAATCAGTTAACACCGGCAGGATTAAATAAAGGAGAGAACAGTGGTGGTGGAACTTATGATAATTTGTTTGATGCACATCCTCCTTTTCAGATAGATGGTAACTTTGGCTGCACGGCAGGTATCACTGAAATGTTGATGCAGAGCCATGACGGGGCTATTCATTTATTGCCTGCTTTACCCCGTGAATGGCAAAGCGGCAGTGTTAGCGGTTTGCGGACACGCGGAGGATTTGAGATAAAAGAATTAGTGTGGAAGGATGGGCAAGTGGTGAAGCTGACCATCAAATCAACGCTGGGAGGTAATTGCCGCCTGCGTGTGCCGAATGTTTTAAAAGGGATCAATAAAGCTGCAACGAAAGGAGAGAATCCCAATCCTTTCTTTGTAATAGAGAATACAGCCGCGCCCGTTATTTCCGATAAAGCAAAACTTACGCTGCCTTCTTTGAAGGAAACGATATTATATGATGTGGTTACCCAGCCGGGTAAGACCTATACGTTCTCTAAATAAGGCAACGATGTATTCTATAGCCACCTGCTTTAGCAGGTAAGGCATATTCCTCTAATTAAAGTTCATTGCATGCCTGCTGTAAGATGCAGGCATGCAATCATTTAACCCCAGCCCCTTCCTGCTTCGCTTTAAAGGGGGTTTAATTCTATTTAAATACTTTACATTTTGTTAACGCAGCTTGCTAGATTCTTCTGGCATTAAGGGCTTTCTTTGTACTGAAATCAGGTATTCGGGCTCATTTAAGGACAAAAATGTCAAAAAGTACATTAAAAAAGCTTTTTTGGAAGCTTTAATTATGTTTAATTATGCTTTATTTGGGTACTAGATTGTTAGAGGATAAAGTCATCTCCCACGACTCTCCTTTAACATTACGCTATTACGCTCATACTTAAGGGGGCTTATACCACTAATGAAAAAAACTGAACCAACATGCGTGCAAAACTTTACTATTCCATTATGAGAGAGGGGCGTTCCCTGCTCCTTTTATGCTTTCTACTCTGTGCCGCATCTGCATTTAGCCAGACAGCCACAGAACGTAAGATCAGCGGAAATGTTACGGATGAAAGCGGTTTGGCGCTTCCCGGTGTTTCTGTATCTGTGAAAGGATCCCGCACCGGTGTTTCTACCGGCAACGATGGTTCTTATACCATTAATGCAGCAAAGGGTGCTACCTTATTATTCCGCTTTATCGGATTTGAAGAGCAACAGGTAGCGGTGGGTGAGTTATCCACTTTGAACGTTCGCCTTAAAACTTCTTCCAGTTCATTAAATGAAGTGGTGGTGGTGAGTTACGGAACACAAACCAACCGTGCCGTAACAGGATCTATTGCTACCATCAAAGCCGCTACCATGGAAGATTACCCGGTAGCGCAATTTACACAGCAATTGCAGGGTAAACTGGCAGGTGTGCAGATCAATGCTGCAAACGGCCAACCAGGCAGAGGAATGGAAGTGAGGATCAGGGGTGCAGCTTCGCTGACTGCTGGTAATTCTCCTTTGTATGTAATTGATGGTATCCCTATTACAGGGAGCATTAATAATATTAACCCTGCGGAAATTGAAACCTTCACGGTGCTGAAAGATGCATCTGCCAGTGCGTTGTATGGTTCCCGTGCAGCAAATGGTGTGGTGTTGATCACTACCAAACATGCCAAACCGGGAGAATCAAAAATTCAACTGAGTGCTAATTATGGTGTGCAGGCTGTTCCACAACGTGGTCGCCCTGAGATGATGAATGCCCGTGAGTTTGCAGAGTTCCAGAATGAATTTTACCAGGACAGGGTGAAATATGAAAACTTTACAGGTGCTTTGAACCCGGCGTATGCCAATCCTGAAAGATATGGAGAAGGTACTAACTGGTTCGATTATATGATGCGTGAAGCAGCTATCCAGGATTATAATGTGGTAATATCTACCGCTAAGGAAAATTCTTCCTCTACTATTGTAGCTGGTTATTTTAACCAGGAAGGTGTGATGAAGAATACGGATGTAAAACGTTTCTCCTTACGCATGAACCAGGATTTTTCCCTGAGTAATAAAGTGAAAGTAGGTTTTGGCCTGGCGCCCAGTTACAGGATAGATCACAATGCGCGGATCAATTCTGAAGGGGTAGGCCAGTTGCTGAGTGCGGCAGTGAAATCATCTCCATTAATTTCTCCTGTGGATGAAAACGGCGAGATGCCTTATTCTTCTTCTTCTCCGGGTATGATCGCTAACACGAATCCTTACAAGATATTGATGTTAATGAAGGATGATTATAAAACTACCCGGTTGCTGGGTAATGCTTATTTCAATTATGAATTCTTAACAGGGCTGACCCTGAAAACGAGTATCGCATTGGATCTTGGAAGCGAAAGCCGTAACCGGTTCGTTCCTAAATCAATTTCCGGCGCAGCTGCTGCGGGGCAAGCGACTTCTACAACAGAAGGTACAGGTACCTATTCCTCCGTTAATAACTATTCCTGGACGGCAGATGCGAACCTGAATTATGTAAAAACATTTAACAGGGATCATAACCTGGAAGTATTGGCTGGTTATTCTGTGCAGAAATTTGAATCCGGCAGCGGGTCTGTGAACGGAACCAATTTCCCCGGTGACGATATTCCTTACCTGAACCAGGCTACACTCATTTCTTCCGGTGCGAGCAGTGCTTATGCTTATTCGCTGTTGTCTGTATTGGGCCGTGTTAATTATAACTACAAAGGCAAGTATCTCCTGGAAGCAGCTATGCGGCAGGATGGATCTTCCCGGTTTGGCAGCGAAAGCAGGTACGGTTTCTTCCCTTCTGTTTCTGTAGGATGGGTATTAAGTGATGAAGCTTTTATGAAGAGCATACCAGCTGTTAACTTATTGAAACTGCGCGCCAGTTATGGTATAACAGGTAATAATGATATCGGGAACTATAAATTCATTTCCGGCATTGGTACCTATAATTATGTGTTCAATAACACATTGACATCCGGCCAAACGATCAGCTCCCTGGAGAACTCTGAACTGGCCTGGGAACGTAATAAATCATTTGATATAGGGCTGGACCTTTCTGTGCTCAATAACAGGATCTCCTTTACCTACGACTACTACCACAAATTAACGGATGGTTTATTGTTTGATACGCCCATCCCGCGTGGATCTGGTTTCACTTCCATTGCTTACAACGTAGGAACATTTAAAATGTGGGGACATGAGTTCACCATCAATACCGTGAACCTGACCGGCAAACTGAAATGGAATTCGAATTTCAATATCTCCTTTGATAAGAACCAGGTGGTGAAGCTGGTGAGTCCGGGTTACCTGGATAGAGTTACCAGTGTGAATTCCAATTATTATCGTAACCAGGAAGGATACCCGCTGGGCATGTTCTTTGGTTTTATGAACGATGGTCTTTACCTCACACAACATGACCTGGATAATTCTGCTGTTCAGGCTACTTCCCGCATTGGTACCGTGAGATATAAAGATATAAAAGCGGATGGAACGATTGATGCAGCAGATCGCACTTTCATAGGTAATCCTAATCCTGATTTTATTTTCGGTTTTACGAATACATTCAATTACGGAAATTTTGATCTGGCTATTGCTATGTCTGGCTCTGTGGGCAACGACATCTTTAATGCCACACATCAGTACACAGAAAACCTGGATGGTGCTTTCAATATTACGAAGGATGCCAAGAACCGCTGGCGTTCACCAGAGAATCCGGGCAGCGGTTATTTTACCAGCACTTACGCGGGTTCTACTGGTCCTTGGAGAGCATCGCAGAGCCTCTTCGTTGAAGATGGTTCTCATCTGACGGTGAAGAACATTACACTGGGTTATAACTGTCCGGTAAAAGGATTACTGATGAAGAACATTCGTTTATACGCTTCTGTTCAGCAGGCGTTTGTACTCACAAACTACTCTGGTCTGAATCCGGAAGTAAGTCTGGAAGGGGAAGCTTCCGCCGGTAAAGGTATTGGTATTGACGAATGGGCTTATCCTATTCCGCGTACCTTCTCATTTGGCCTGACAGCTACCTTTAAATAACATCTACTAATTTTCAAAATCCAGATATGAAAAGGATTATTAGCTTCTTCAGCATACTCACCATACTCATTTCTTCCTGTAACAGTTCCTTCCTGGACCTCAAACCGGAAGACGCGGTTTCTTCTGCTTCTTTCTTTAAAACAGAAGCGCAGTTCCGTTCGGCGCTGGCTACTGCTTACCAGCCACTGCGGGATGTAATGACCTATGATTGTTATGGCGCGGAAATGCGTTCTGATAACACACATTACGAGTTCTATTCTATTGACAGGGGGCCAGCCTACCTGGAAAGAGAGAACATTGCAGATTTCCTGGACGTAAGTACCAACTCTTATACCAACAATTTATATTACCAGCCTTTCAAAGGTGTTTCCCGTTGCAATATTGTATTGGACAGGATAGCAGGATCTTCTTTATCCGATGCTGCAAAAGCAGACATTGAAGGGCAGGCAAAATTCCTGCGGGCATTTTATTACTTCAAACTCGTACGGTATTTTGGCGGTGTGCCTTTGTTCCTGAAAGAAGTACGTACAAAGGAAGAAGCTTATCTCACCCGCTCAACGGTGGAAGAAGTATATGCCAGCATTATTGCAGATGCAAAAGATGCGATCGCTAAACTGGATAATCCTGTATTTCCACAAAGTGGCGTAGCATCTAAAGGTTCTGCTACCATGTTACTGGCAGAGGTGTATATGACACAGAAGAACTATCCGGAAGCGGAACCATTGCTGAGAAGCATCTTAACCATGGGTTATTCTTTGCTGCCTGTTTATGCAGATGTTTTTAAAACTGCCAATAAGAATAGCCGCGAATCTATTTTTGAAGTGCAATACCTGCAAGGTAACCAGGGGCAGCAGAGTAACTTCATTTATATCTTCCTTCCTAAATGTGCTAACACTACTGTGCTGACTGGTGTAGCTACCAACAATTCCAGTTCTACCGGTGGTGGATGGAATACGCCTACACAGAATATGATCAATGCTTACGAAGCTGGTGATAAACGTAAAGATGCTTCTATTGCCATTGCAGAAGGAAGTTATAATGCCAGTTTGGTTTTTACACCTACTGCATTGAAGAGTATTGTAAATTATGTTCCGCCTGCCGGAAAGATCGGGGTTCCTTTTATTAAGAAGTATTTGAACGCACATACAGTAGCGAATAATACAAATGATAACTGGCCTGTATATCGGTATTCAGATGCTTTGTTATTATTGGCTGAATGTTTGAATGAACGGAATAAGGCAGGAGAGGCTTTGCCTTTCCTCACAGAAGTACGTGACAGGGCTTTTGGTGTGGGTGTTTCTCCGATCACTACAACAGATCAGGGTTTGCTGCGCGACATCATAGCGCATGAGAGACGTGTGGAACTGGCATTTGAAAATCACCGCTGGCATGACCTGGTGCGGACGGACAAAGCGATCAGCGTGATGACAGCTTATGGTATTGCCCTGAAAGTGCAGTATCCTTACCTGGCTGCTAATTCTTACCAGGTAGATAAGAACAAACTGTTGTTTCCTATTCCGTTTAATGAGCGTAGTTTAAATCCGGCATTATCACAGAATGATGGGTATCCGAACTAGAGTAAATGCAATAAATTTTATGCCGAAAGCTGCCTGTATTTTACAGGCAGCTTTTGCCGTTTTCCTGATCGGTTGCAGCCAGCCGTTTCAGAAAGGGGAGGGGGATATGCAGTATAAGATCCTTACGGATAAGGGAGGTGCACATATTGGCATAGATGATTTTGTTTCGTTTTCTTATATTGAAGAAGCGGAAGATGGCAGGGTGATATCCAGTTCGGATGACTTTGATGCCAGGCCTGCTTTGATGTTCAGGGAAAGGTCCGCGTTTAAGGGGGATCTTTTTGCCGGGTTGGGTTTATTAAGTGAAGGAGATAAAGCGGTGTTTAAGATCAACAGGGATTCCCTGCTGCATTTTTCCGGGCGTAAGAAACTGGCTGCCGTAAAAGGACAGTATATTGTATACCGGGTGAAGATCGGTACGGTGATATCCCGGGGGAATTTAAGTGATCAGTTATTCAACAATAAGATTGAAGGTTTGAGGGCTGCTGAGATAAATAAAGCGCGTGACCGTGAAGCAGATAAGATAGCGGATTTTGCTGCTGCTCATGATGTGCATGAAGGCCCTGCAAACGGATTGAGGTATAAAGTGCTTAAGCAGGGCGCCGGTAAAAAAGCCTTGCCGGGAGATACGGTAGAAGTGAATTATACAGCTGGCTTTCTGAGTGGTAAAGTATTTGAGACCACTTATAGGCTTGTGGCAGAAGAAGCGGAAGTATATAATCCTTTATTACCGTATAAGCCGATGGCACTGACAATTTCCGGCGGAGCGGCTTTATCCGGTTTTGAGCAAGCCATGCTGATGTTTCCGAAAGGAACAGAAGCTTTATTAGTGATCCCCTCTGCGTTAGCATATGGGGCACAGGGGAATGGTTCCATTCTCCCCTATACACCTGTTACCTGTACGATCAGCATATCAGATATTAAATTCCAACGTTCTCATGATTAAGAAACTATTTTTTTTACTGCTATTTACCGTTAGCGTTTTTGGCGCATCGGGCGCCTTTGTTGTAAAGGAGTTGACCTGTGATTATAAAGTGAACCCACTGGGTATTGATAACCTGAAACCCCAGTTAAGCTGGATACTTTTTTCTACAGATAAGAATGTATTACAATCCGCTTATGAGATCAGGGTGAGTGAAGGTAAACGTGCTGTGTGGAAAACAGGGAAGGTTAACTCTTCGCAATCTGTTCACATTCCCTATGAAGGGGAGGTTTTATTGTCTGGTAAAAAATATTCCTGGCAGGTAAGGGTATGGGATGATAAAGGAAAAGTTTCTGAATGGAGTGAAGTGAGCACCTGGGAAATGGGTTTGCTCACTGCATCAGACTGGCAGGCGAAATGGATAGAGGCTAAAGAGGTTACAGATGGTAAGGTAAGCCCGGCGCCCATGTTCAAGAAAGGGTTTACGTTGGCCAAACCTGTTAAAAGTGCGCGTTTGTATGCTACAGCGCATGGGTTATATGAAGCGTATTTAAATGGCAAACGGGTAGGAAGGGACTATTTCCGGCCGGGATGGACGAGTAAAAAACGCTTGCAGTACCAGACCTATGATGTAACGGCCTTGCTACAAAAGGGTGTCAATATAGTTGAGACTACTGTGGGAGATGGCTGGTACAGGGGTAACCTTGAATTTAATAATAAGCGGAATACATATGGTAAGGAAGTGGCTTTGCTTTTCCAGCTGGTAGTAACTTATGCAGATGGCAGCACGGAGCAGATCATTTCAGATGGAACATGGTCATCCAGCTTTAACGGGCCTATCCTTGCTTCTGATATTTATAATGGAGAAACGTATGATGCACGTAAGGCTTTTAATAATGATGTTTGGGTTACTGTGCGTGTGCTGGATATTAGTAAAGATAACCTGGTAGCAGAATTTGGGCCTACCGTTACCAAACACGAAGAATTCAAACCCGTAAAAATGATCACTACCCCTAAAGGAGAAGTGGTGGCTGATTTCGGGCAGAACCTTGTTGGCTGGGTTCGTATACGTGTGAAAGGGAAAGCAGGTGATACGGTTGTGTTGCATCATGCGGAAGTGCTGGATAAAGAAGGTAATTTTTATACTGATAATCTTCGTGGGGCAAAACAGGAGAACAGGTTTATTCTGAAAGGCGGAGATGTTGAAACACTGGAACCGCATTTTACTTTCCAGGGATTCCGGTATGTGAAGGTTTCGGGTGTTATGCCGGAATTAACGGCCGTTGCGATCTATTCTGATATGAGTCCGGCTGGTACGTTTGAATGTTCTAATCCTTTGATCAATCAATTACAACATAATATTCAGTGGGGGCAAAAAGGGAACTTCCTGGATGTGCCAACTGATTGTCCGCAACGGGATGAACGTCTCGGCTGGACAGGTGATGCACAAGTATTCTTTAATACCGCTGCTTACAATATGAATGTGGCCGGGTTCTTTACCAAATGGCTGAAAGATCTGAAGATGGATCAACACCCTACAGGGAATATCCCTGTGGTGATCCCTGATGTGCGTTCCGTTAAAAATGCCGGTTCTGCAGGATGGGGAGATGTGGCCACCATTATACCCTGGAATTTTTATGTGGCCTACGGTGATAAACAATTGTTGCAGGAGCAATACCCTAGCATGAAAGCATGGGTGAATTACATCCGCAGCATCAGTAAGGAT
This sequence comes from Chitinophaga sp. SYP-B3965, assembly GCF_009647655.1. GTDB lineage: Bacteria > Bacteroidota > Bacteroidia > Chitinophagales > Chitinophagaceae > Chitinophaga. Next base: position 526,044 of record NZ_WJFD01000004.1, read on the forward strand.
AATCTTTGGAATAGTGGTCCGCATTATGGCGATTGGCTGTTCTACATTCCCAATGATGACAAAGACGGGAAGGCTGCTATCACAGATAAATTCCTGATAGCGCAGGCTTTCTATGCGAACTCTACACAGAACCTGATCAACGCTGCGCGTATTTTAGGGAATGAGGCAGATGTAAAAGAATACACTGCTTTACTCGATACGGTGAAGAAAGCATTTATGCATGAGTATGTTGCTCCGAGTGGGCGATTGGTGTCAAGTTCTCAGACGGCGTATGTGCTGGCGTTGAATTTTGATCTGTTGCCGGAGGGGCTGCGTGCTTCTGCTGCAAAGCGATTGGCAGATAATATTGCATCTTATGGTAATCACCTGACTACAGGATTTTTGGGTACCCCGTACCTCTGTCATGTACTGACGAGGTTTGGTTATAATGATGTGGCCTATAAATTACTGTTGCAGGATACTTATCCTTCCTGGTTATACCCTGTGAAGAAGGGTGCTACCACTATCTGGGAAAGATGGGATGGTATTAAACAGGATGGCTCATTCCAGAATGTGGGCATGAACTCCTTTAACCATTATGCTTATGGTGCTATCGGTGACTGGATGTATAAAGTAGTGGCAGGTATTAATCCGGATGTTACGCAGGTGGGATATAAACATATTGTTATTGCACCTAAACCTGGTGGAGGGCTTACTTCTGCGAGCGCGTCTTATAAGACTTTGTATGGAGAAGTGAAATCCGCATGGCGCGTAACCGGTGATGTTGTTAAACTGGATATTACTATCCCTTGCAATACTACTGCTACTATTATCTTACCGGATGGGAAGAAACAGGATGTAGGTTCGGGGGAATATCAATATGAATGCTCGTTTGCCAAATAGTGAACAAGCCGTTGAAGGGAGTGACACAACGGCGGCTGATATAACTACAATAGCTGGCTACATAAATTATTAAAAATGGACAGAAGAAAATTTATTGCAACGGTAGGCCTTGGTGTGGGTGCAGGATTGTTAAGTACCGGGAATGCTTTTGCTATTATGCCGGGTGATGATATCAGGCAACTTTTTTTAAATCCTCCGGATAGTGCAAGGCCGGGTTGTTACTGGTGGTGGTTTAATGGCCTGGTGAATAAAGAAGGGCTTACGCGCGATCTGGAAGAGTTTAGAGATAAAGGGATCGGCAATGTATTGCTGGTGAATTCCGCAGGTGGATTGGGTGGTGTGCAAATGCCTTTTGGGGCAAAATTCCTTTCTGATGAATGGAAGGAATTATTTAAACATGCGATCAAAGAAGCGAAGCGATTAAATATTGATGTGGGGGTGAACCTTTGTTCCGGATGGGCTATGGGCGGACCATGGATCACACCGGAAGTAGCGGGGCGCTGGGTATTGCAATCAGAGATCACGATTGTGGGGCCGCAAAAATTCTCAGGTGTTTTGCCTTTACCAGGTAATAGATCGGGATACGATTACGTGTTCAACCCTCCGGGGTTTAAAGATTATATAGACCTTCCTTTAGAGAAGCTGGATTATCGGGATACGGCTGTGGTGGCTTTTCCCGGCGGTACTAAATTAGATGGGGAGAGAGCAAAGCTGATCCCTGCTAAAACGAACCGTAAGGACGCGAGTAATTTTATCAGGCAAAAAGATCTGATGGCACCGGTTCTTGAGCCATGGTCTTCGGCTGCTAATGATAAACCTGTACCTGTTGCACAAGTGATTGATCTTACTCCAAAGATGCGCGCTGATGGTCATTTGGAATGGGAAGTACCTGCAGGTTCCTGGACCATTGTGCGTACAGGACATAGAATGACGGGTTCCCGATTGATGATCGCGCAACCAGAAGCAGATGGATTATCTGTTGGCTGGCTAAGCAGCGAGGGAGTGGATATACAATTTGAACATCTTGGTAAAGTACTGCTGGAACTGGCCGGGCCATTGAAGGATAATACACTGAAGTATTTCTGTGACGATAGTTTTGAAGATGGTTTTCCTAACTGGACAGCAAAGATCCTGCAGAAATTCCAGGAGTACAGAGGATATGATGCGAGTCCTTATCTGCCGGTGTTAGCTGGTTATATTATTACAAGTGCGGAAGTCTCTGACCGTTTCCTGCACGACTATCGCAAGACGGTAGCAGATTGTATGGCAGACGGGCATTATAAACGTTTCGCGGAGTTGTGTCATGAGCATGGTTTGAAAGTGCAGAATGAATCTGCGGGGCCAAGCCGTTCTGGTACCATGTGCATGGATGGATTGAAAAACCTTGGGCGGAGTGATCAGCCGATGGGTGAATTCTGGCTGGGATTGCGGCATGATGAAGTGGGCGGACTGGATGATAACTTAGGGTATGGTGTTTCCCGTTTGGAGAACGGACAGAATAAAGTGACGAAGATGGCTGCTTCTGCTTCCCACATCTATGGAAAGAAAACAGCTTCTGCAGAAGCGTTCACCACCATGCGGCACTGGAATGATTATCCCGGGAATTTGAAACAGGCAGCGGACAGGGCGTATTGTGAAGGGATCAATCGTTTGGTGATCCATACATCTACTTCGCAACGCCCTGAAGATGGTAAACCTGGTTATGAATATGGCGCGGGTACACACTTTAATCCTAATGTAACCTGGTGGAATAAATCAGGTGGATTCCTTGCTTACATGGGGCGATGCCAGCATCTTTTGCAGGAAGGGAAATTTGTGGCCGATGTGCTTTACTACAATGGAGACTGGGCACCGAATATTGTGGAGCCTAAACATATTGATCCTTCTCTTGGATTTGGATATGATTATGATGTTTGTAATGCAGAGGTGCTACTGACGCGTTTGTCTGTAAAGGCAGGACGTTTAGTTTTACCAGATGGTATGAGTTACCGGCTGTTGGTTTTACCAGATACAGCGCGCATGCCTGTGGAAGTAGTAACTAAGATCAAACAGCTGGTGTCTGAAGGAGCTACCGTTGTAGGGCCGCGCCCTTCTATGGACCCGGGCTTGAAGAATTATCCTGTGTGTGATGCTGATGTTTTGAAAGTTTCTGGTGAGGTGTGGGGGAATTGTGATGGGGTGAATGTGACGTTTCATAAGTATGGTAAGGGACGCGTTTTCTGGAATAAATCCTTGCGGGATATTTTGCAGGATGATGGAGTGACATCTGATTTTTCGCATGATAGTCCTTATGCTTTTATTGATTTTATTCATCGTTCTACTGACGACGGGGAGATCTACTTTTTAGCGAACAGGAATAACCGGGTGGAGAAATTGAATTGTCAGTTCAGGGCCACCGGTAAACCGGAAATATGGGATCCTGTTGCTGCTGATATTCGTGGTGCTGCATTTTCTATTGCAGGGGGCAGAGTATCTGTGCCGATGGAGTTCCAGGCGTTTCAGTCTTTCTTTATTGTGTTTCCTAAGCGTGGTACTACTTTGAAGGGATTACCTTTTCCAGCTTTTGCGCCGGTTTCGGATATCAAAGGCGCCTGGACAGTGAGGTTTGATACAGCATGGGGTGGGCCTGCGTCTGTACAATTTCCTTCTTTGCAGGATTGGACGAAGCGGCCTGAGGAGGGAATTAAATTCTATTCCGGTACGGCTACTTATGTGAAGGAGATTAATGTTGAAACTACCGGCCGGCTGTTCCTTGATCTCGGTGTGGTGAAGAACATTGCAGAGGTAAAACTGAATGGTAAATCATTGGGCATTGTTTGGACGGCACCCTGGCGTGTGGAAATTACTTCTGCTGTTAAAACCGGCACTAATTTACTGGAGATAGAAGTGGTGAACCTGTGGCCTAACCGGTTGATCGGTGATGCCGCTTTACCTCCTGAAAAACGTTTAACGAATACTAATATTCCTTTTAAAAGTGATGCACCGTTGTTGTCCTCCGGATTACTTGGTCCTGTAACTATAAACAAGATTGTATGAGATATGTATTTCTTTTAGCCGCGCTGGCTTTAGCGGCATGTGGTAAGAAAAGCGGTGATGCAGGCCCGGGGCCGGTTACACCACCTGATAACTTTGAAACTGAACTGAATACACCCGGCACAACAGCAACCACTGCACCCGGTGATTTCACGATCGTGGTGATCCCTGATACACAATACTACCTTGGCCAGCCACAATTAGGCGGCACACCGGCCATGTTTACTTCACAGATCAATTGGATCAAGAATAACCAGGTGGCAGAGAACATTGCCTATGTTGCGCATCTGGGAGATATCACGGAACATGGTGATAACCCAACGTATGCCGCTACCGAATGGAAACTGGCGCGTGATGCGATCTATGGGCTGGAGAACCCTGTTAGTATTCCGTATGGTTTAGCTGTGGGGAATCATGATCAATTTCCCAGTGGTCATCCGCTTACTTCTTCCACTAATTATTACAACCGGTATTTTGGTGTTAAACATTATGAAGGCCGTCCGTATTATGGGGGTTCTTATGGTGGGAATAATGATAGCCATTATGATCTGTTCAGTGCGGGTGGCATGGACTTTATTGTGATCTATATTGAATTTGACGATCAGCTGGAGAATGCAGGCGCTATGAATAACTGGGCTTATGATCTGCTGGGTGTTTTTGCTTCCCGGAAGGCGATCATTGTGAGCCATTCTATTATGGGAAATAACCCTGTAGCCGGGTCTAACAGTACTCGCGGTAATTTCAGTACACAAGGTTCTTCTATCTATGAGCGATTAAAAACACGTACCAATATTGTGATGATGATCAACGGGCATCACGGGGATAATGGGGAAGGGTATCGTGCGGATACATTTGAAGGGCATACCATTCATACCTTTTTATCGGATTACCAGAGCCGGCCGAATGGTGGGGGAGGGATGATGCGGTTGTATAAATTCTCCGTGGCCAATAAACAGATCCAGGTGAAGACCTTCTCTTCTTTTACTGGCGTGGCAGAAACGGATGGGGATAGTGATTTTCCTGTTACGTTTAATTAATTCAATGCCCTGCGGTTATTATGGATCATCTGCCGGGTTTCCCATGCTTCCAGCAGATAGATACTCCTTTCCTGCAGTGCTCTGAAAGAGTCAATTGTGCCGGCAACTTTTGAAAGATATTCCCTGTCTTCATCATCCAGTGTCCGGGGACGCTTTTTATTTATATTTTCTTTCAGGAAATGGTGCAGCGTTTCTGTGTCCAGCATGAATTGCTGCATCAGATTTTCCATCTGCTCAATACTTTTAGTACTGATGCTGGCATCCTTGTCAGCCAATTTTGCTGCGATGGGGAGTAACGCCTCCTTATGATAGGCAGCTATCAGATTGCGATACTTGTCTATGTACTCCGGCAGTTTCTTTGCCAGGGGCATTCTGCTTCGGGAAGTGATCCGTGTTTCCCACCAGTCAGCCGTTTCCTGTAATAGTTGCAGCAATTCGGTAGCTGCGGGGATATCCAGGTGTTTTATCTTTTTTGAGATCTTGATGGCGTAATGGCTAAGGCTATGTTCCTGGCTGTTCCATTCCAGCATTTTTGTGAGATTACCGCCGTCGCTAACATAACATTTATAGATCAGTGTGCCATGTTGCTCAAGGGATTTGAATGGAAAGAAGGTAAATCCTTCGCAGAATTTCATTTGTAGTTCGGTGTCGGTGAATGAAGGCATGGTTCCTCGTTTTTACAGTATAGGTGGTTATCAAAGATAATATTGCCAGCCGGAGTAAATGGTAACCCAAAAGTGGTACAACAGCAGTAAACAACAATTGGGTGCGTTGTATAATTGTGTTATTTATGAGTTCTTTCTTTTATATACGGAAGTGGGAGGGAACAGGTTGCCTGCATGGTATCGAATATGATGCCATTTGCTTACTTTTAGTTTAATCTTATAGTTATGAAAAAACTCATACTGGCCACATTATTCTTACTGAGTACAATGATTGCCTTCCCTAAATCTTATCTTATTCACAATGAGAAAGAGTTCAACGACATTCGCTCCCAAATAAAACCGGGTGATCGGGTAATGATTGCAAATGGTACCTATGCACCATGGACTTTGATCATTAATACAACAGGAACAGCTGCTCAACCCATTATTATTCAGGCCGAAACAACAGGTAAGGTAATATTTACCGGTGATGTAGAACAACCCCTGTTTAAGCTTTCAGGAACTTATACTGTTTTGCAGGGGATTACTTTTACCGGCTGCAATATGCAAAAAGGAGGCGTGCTGGTGGAACTAAGCGGTACTAAATATTGCCGTTTAACGGAGTGTGGATTTAGCAGGAATGTAGCGAAATCACAGTTTACGCCTGCGGTGGTAGTTTCAGGCGAGGGAGAATATAACCGGATTGATCACTGTACGTTTGCAGGAAATATAGATAATCAGGAATTACAGGTGAAAGTTACCAAAGCGCAGACGCCTTTGTATACACTTGTAGATAACAACCTGTTTAAGGATAAGCAAAAAGTAAGCTGGAAAAACGGTAATGGAGGCGAGTGTGTGCAAATAGGCCAGGACCCTATTTTGCTGGGGACCGTTACCGCTAAAACCACCGTACGCGAAAACCGATTTTCCCGCTGCGATGGAGAGGCTGAAGTGATCAGTAATAAAAGCAGCAATAATGCTTACATCAAAAACTACTTTGAAGATTGCAATGGTGAGTTGGTAATGAGAGGCGGGCACGATTGTATTATTGATAGTAATACTATTAAAGGTGGTAACAGTGGTATTCGTGTTAACGGAACGGGACATCAAATTACGCATAATAATATCAGTGGTGTTAAAACAGGTATCCGGTTGATGTATGGTATGGCCAGTGGCAAAATGGAAACAGGGTTTTATATAGCAGCAAGCAATTGCCTGATCAAGTATAACCGTATTGAAAAAGCAGGCACAGGTATTTTAATTGGTGACAGCAAGAATGCTGACTGGACTGGTAAATTTGATACTACCCGTTATCCTTCCAGGGTCATGCAGGATGTAGCTCCTTTAAATAATTTGGTGGATGATAATGTTTTTATCGATATAAAGGCCAATGTGGTTAGTCTATGATGCTTTTCAGTAACCTTAATATAAACATAATATAAACCCGGTAAAGGGGGGCTGCAATTATAATAATTTTGTCGTTTGTTTATTATGATAGGGAGTATTGAATTGAATAAATGGATGGTAATGAAGTTTTGGATCTTCGTATTAATGGTACTCTCTTTCCGGCAGGTATCGGCTCAGTCAAAGAAAATTCAGCCGGCCGACATGGTCAATGTTTTCATCGGCTCCTCCGGTGACCGTGGCCAAATGTCACCTGCGGCCTCTTATCCATTCGGTTTTATGAGTATCGGGCCGCAAACGTATCCCGAGCTGCACATGGGATATGAGCACCTGGCCAAAACTTTCCTTGGATTTACGCACAACCGTTTTGAAGGTGTAGGTTGCAGGGGCAGTGGTGGTAACATTCTTATCAAGCCCTTTTCCGGAAAAGATCATCAGCTCCCTTTAATAAAAGCTACGGAAAAGGCTGGGCCGGGTTATTACCAGGCGTCCTTTGCAAATGGCATCCGTGCCAGCATCGCTGTTTATAAAAACAATGGGGTAGAAGAATATGTGTTTCCTGCTGGTACGCAGCAAAGTTTTTATCTGGACCTGAGCCATACATTGGCCAACCGCTTCGTGGCAGAACAGCATGAGACCACTTCCAATGGTATTTCCGGCTGGGTGGATTCCCGTACTACCTGTAATGAAGGCACCTACCGCGTTTATTATGCCATCCGTTTCAACAGGACGGTGAAGTTCAGGTCAATGGATGAGCATAAGCTGATCGCGGAGATGGATGGCAATACTTCCCTGGTAAAAATGAATATCGCTTTTTCTTCCGTGGATGTTGCGCATGCAACGCAAGATCTTGCCACTGCAGGTTTTGAGCAGCTAAAAACACAAAGTACGCAAGGCTGGAACAATATGCTGGGCGCAGTGCGTGTACAGGGGGATGCAGAACGTATGCGTCTTTTTTACTCTCTGCTTTACAGAACGATTCAATCCCCCTACCTCATTTCTGCAGCAGACGGGCAATACCGCGCTATCGATGGTAGTTTGCAAAAGCGGGACCGGCCAGTATACAATGGCTGGTCTATCTGGGACAATTACCGTACGCAACTTCCTTTACTATCTGTACTCTATCCGGAGCAATACAACGATATGGCGTTTTCTATCGCTAACCTGTATCCTTACGGTAAAAGGAACTATGCAACTGCGCATGAGCCTTCCAACACTGTACGTACAGAACATGCCATGGTAGTGTTACTGGATGCATATCGCAAAGGATATAAAATTGATTTTGCGCCCATCATTGATTCCCTGCTGGCAGAAGGTAGCCGCCTGGATTTCGGTTCGCCGGATAAAGCCCTGGAATCGAGTTATGACTGCTGGGCGCTTGGCAATATACTTGCCATTGCAGGAAGAGCAGCGGAGAGTAAACAATACCTGGAGAAGGCCGCTTCATATAAAGAACGCTGGAACAAGGATTTTAAAGATATCACCAGATCAGATGTTGATCGTATGCAGGCGCGTGGCCTTTATCAGGGTACTATCTGGCAATACCGCTGGTTTGTGCCGTTTGATGTGAAAGGATTGATTGCATTAACAGGTGGCGAAAAAACTTACACAGATCAGCTCGATCAATTTTTTGACAATGACCTGTATAATCACGCCAATGAACCAGATATCCAGGCTCCACTGATGTACAATGTTACCGCAGCTCCCTGGAAATCCCAGGCATTGGTGCATAAATACGCAGTAGATACAGTAGTGCAGTATTATTTTAATGATAATAGCCGCGGTATAGATCCTTTTGTAGATCGTGTGTACCGTAATCAGCCGGATGGTTACATCCGCACAATGGATGACGATGCGGGCGCAATGTCTGCCTGGTATGTATTTGCTGGTTGTGGATTTTTTCCAGCCTGTGTGGGGTGGCCGGTGTATTATCTCCATGTCCCTTTATTCCCTCAATTAACATTCAACTGGCCAGGTGGTAAACGTTTATCCATTCGCGTGGAAAACTTTACCATGAACGCCCGCTATATTCATAAAGTCATGTTGAACGGCCAGCCACTTACCCGAAACTGGCTTACACATGACGAGTTAATGAAAGGTGGTGAACTGGTGATCTCAGCCAGTGAACAGCCTGATGAAAAGTGGGGTACTGGAGATCAGTGGATCCCTTCTATTGAACAAACAACAATCAAATAATAATTGATGAAACATCTTTTAGCAATATGTGTTTTTGCCGGAACCTTTATATCGGCAAAGGCACAGGAATTGAACGCAGGCACTTTTAATTTACGATTTGATAATCCGAAGGACAGTGGTAATCTCTGGGTGGACCGTGCTCCTGTAGTAGCATCCCTCATTCGTTTTCATGATTTTGATGTACTGGGTACACAGGAAGGATATGAAAATCAGCTGGCGGATATCAGCACGCAATTACCGGAATATGACCGCTATGGCATTGGCCGGGATGATGGAAAAACCAGGGGCGAACATTCTGCCATCTTTTTCAAAAAGGATAAATACAAACTGCTGGACAAAGGAGATTTTTGGCTCTCACAAACACCGGAAACACCTTCACTCGGTTGGGATGCTACCTGCTGCAACCGCATCTGCAGCTGGGTATATCTGCAGGATATAAAGTCCGGTAAAAAATTCTATTTCTTCAATGCCCACTATGATCATCAGGGAGAAAAAGCCCGCGAAGAAAGCAGCAAACTCATCCTTCAGCGCATTAAAACCATCGCCGGCAACAAACCAGTGATCTTCACCGGAGACCTCAACGGTGATCACAACAGCAGCTGGTATCTGCAGGTGGCTAATTCCGGTTTTTTGAAAGATACTTACAGCCAGACAGCTCATCCATATACCAATAACCCCAGTGCCCATGGTTTTGGCAGGGGATTGAAGAAAAGCGGGATCATCGATCATATTTTCACTACACCGGGCTTTAAGGTAGACCGCTGGGGTATCTTATCAGACAGCTATCATGGTAAATATCCTTCTGATCACTTTCCCGTGCTGGCCCATATCAGGATGGAGTAAACAGATTATATGTATACAACCGAGGTACAATTGCAGCCGGACAAGGAACTGGCTGCCTTGCTGAAGCAGGGCAGTGAGCCTGCTTTTAATGCCATTTATAAAAGGTATTCGGCAAAGTTGTACCATGCTGCTTATAACCTGTTACGTAATAAAGAAGTGTGTGAAGACCTGGTACAGGAGCTATTCGTGGACCTTTGGTCCAAAAGGAACACACTGGAGATACAGGAAGTACGGCCCTATCTCTACCGTTCTGCTGTGAACAGGGCATTGATGGTGTTACGTGCCGGAAAAATTACGCTGGATCTGGAAGCGGTGGAGATGCTGATATCTGAACATGCTACAGACGATCTGGTGATCGATAAGGATATGCGTAAGAGCATTGAACTGGAGATCGCTGCACTGCCTGAAAAATGCCGGGAGGTATTTATATTAAGCAGAAAAGAGCAGCTGAGCCATAAAGAAATAGCGAGTCAGCTGAATATTTCTGTAAAAACGGTGGAAAATCATCTTACCCGGGCGCTTAAATCCCTGCGTGCATCGCTGGGAGATTTCTTATTCCTCGCCCTCATATTACTGTCCAATATTTACTAATTGTTAAGGATAGATGAAATCACGATCTCCGGTAGGGGGTCGTGATTTTTTTTGCATCATACATAACGAAGCATGGAAAATCAGCATTTTAAAAACAAACAATCATCCGGCCTGCTCAGCAAACTGATCGCCAGGTATTTTGAAAAGCAACAGGAATCTGCTGTTGACTCACCGGATTTCGAGAGCGAAAAAGTATACCAGCGGGTGTGGGATGCCATCAGTGAAAAGCAGCATAGGATTGTAAAACTGAAGCGTAATCTGCGCATTGCAGCGTTCTTTACCCTATTCGCCGGTGCGGGAGGAATGGCCTGGTATATGAATAAACAGCCGTCGCAAATGGCTATGGTAGAGCAGTCTGCCGCAAGGGGGGAAACCAGGTTCGTAGAGTTGCCGGATGGTACAAAGGTGTGGCTGAATGCAGACAGTAAACTCCGCTATCCTGCTGGTTTCAAAGGAAAAGAGCGGCATGTGGAACTGACAGGTGAAGCCTATTTCGAAGTAGTGTCCCTGCCGGAAAAGCCTTTTGTTATCCAAACCCGGGATATGAAAACGGAGGTGTTGGGTACCAGCTTTGATGTGAGGGCTTATTCAGATAACAACAGGTCTGAAGTAACTGTGCTCTCCGGAAAAGTAGTCGTAACAGCCCCTGGTGCAGATACGCTGCATGTAACAGCAGATCATAAACTGACGTACGACAGAAGGGACAAACAAATGCAACGGCAGGTAGTGAATGCACCGGATGTTATCGGATGGCGGTTTGGCAAGATGATCTATCGTAGCAGGGAAATGCAGGAAGTGGTTGCAGATATAGAGAGAAGGTACAATATCAGGATCCGGTATAATGAAAAGATCGGCAAATGCACTATCACAGCAGATTTTCATAATGAAGGACTGGATAAGATGCTGAAGGTAATGGCTAAACTAATAGACGGAACTGTTACACACCGGGATGGTGGTTATCATTTAGACGGGCATGGATGTGAATAGAAAACTGACCATAAAATTTTTCACTTAAACTAAAACTATGCTGTAACAATCACCCAAAACAAAAAACCCGCACGGGTAAGGTGCGGGCTTGCATCGTGACCAAAAAAAGAAGTTTGTCTGGCGACCTGAGAATCACAGACAGTTTCTTATCAGTACACTTTAACGTAATAAAATTATGAAAAGATCTCTATACAAGAATAGAGTAATTAACTATTGCCTGAAAATTATGAAATACAGCATCATTGCAGGTTGTATTGTTTTCTGCTTCTGTTCCCTGGCTTTTGCCGGTACTACGTACAGCCAGAACGTATTGAACAGGACAGTGACAGTTCAGTTAAGAAATATCCCGCTTGCGCAGGCGCTGGATGAGGTGGCTGCACAAGCCGGGATCAAGATCGCGTATCCTGATAAGCTGGTTGCGCAATCCGTTATTTCCCGTGAAGCCCTGAAGCAAGCCAGATTGAGTGATGTGCTGGACAAGTTGCTGGCGCCATTCAATTTATCTTATTCCATAGTAGATGATATGGTGGTGGTAACGCGGGGTGATAAGGACATCGTGAAAACAACAACTGTTGCAGTAGCAGCACATGTGGTAAGAGGGATCGTTACGGACGTATCAGGTGTTGGTCTGCAGGGTGTTTCTATCTCTGTGAAAGGTATTCCTGGCAACGGCGTGATCACTGATCAGAACGGTAGTTTCAGCATCAGTGTGCCGGATAAAGCGGTTTTGGTGCTCAACTTCATTGGTTTTGAGAAACAGGAAGTAGCAGTTGATAATAAAGCATACATCACCATCAAGATGGAGGAAGATGTGGCTTACATGAAAGAAGTGGTGGTAGTGGGTTACGGTACGCAGAAAAAAACAAACGTGACCGGTTCACTCACTTCTATCCATACCGCAGAATTGATGAGAACGCCTACGGCCAGTCTTACCAATTCTCTCGCCGGCCGCCTTCCTGGCCTTATTACAGTACAGGGTAGCGGTGAACCTGGTGCTGATGGTGCTTACCTGTACATTCGTGGTTACGGTTCTTACAATGGCCAGTCGCCCCTGGTGCTGGTAGATGGTATTGAAAATGGCATCGACCGTATTGATCCCAATGAAGTAGAGAGCATTACTGTATTAAAAGATGCTGCAGCTACAGCGGTATATGGAATGAAAGGTGCAAATGGCGTACTGCTGGTAACCACCAAACGTGGTAAAGTAGGTAAACCCACTGTATCCCTCACTTCACAGGTTTCCCTGCAGCAGGCTACCCGCATTCCGGAATACCTCGATTCTTACGATGGCCTGTCCCTTTTCCGGGAAGGTTTGATCAACGATGGTTTGAACGCAAACCTGTACACGGATGAATACCTGAACAAGTTCCGCGACCGCAGCAATCCCACTTACCAATACATCTACCCGAACGTAGACTGGCAAAAGGAACTGTTGAAGCCATCTTCCCTGATGAACCAGACCAACCTCAATGTGAGCGGCGGTTCACAAAGTACACGCTATTTCGTGTCTATGTCGTATCTCAACCAGGACGGTCTTTACAAATATGAAGACCTGAATAACTACAATATCCAGGCTACGCTCAATAAGTATAACTTCAGGAGTAATGTAGATGTTGATATCACCAAGGACCTTACCATGGAACTCAACCTTTCTGATGTGGTGAGAGACCGTAACTATCCTAACGAATCTACTTCTTCTTTCTGGAACGAACTGCGTGTAACACCATCCTGGCTGTACCCGCTCATGAATCCGGACGGCTCTGTGCCCGGCCAGCGTAATGTGCCTACCAGCCCATATGGGAGGCTCACCCAGTTTGGTTACAAACGGTTATTTGAAAATAACATGAGTGCGATCGTTGGTTTTAACCTGAAACTGAATTTTATCACAGAAGGCCTGAGCGCAAGAGCGCGGTTTGCTTTCGATGCACAGAACTATCGTGATATCACCCGCAAGCGTAACTATTCTACTTACAAATTCTCCATTGATGAGAATGAGACAGATCTGAGCAAGGGTAATTACGAAGAGATCTCCACAGGCGATGGACAGCTGGAGTTTTCAGTAGGCGCCAATAGCAGCCGTAAATCCACTTTCGAAGGATACCTTAACTACAACAGGACTTTTAAAAATAAACATGCCGTGACTGGTATGTTACGTTATAACCAGTCGCAAAGCTTTACCAATGCTACTTCAGACGGTGTGGCAGCTTTACCGTATAAACAACTGGGGCTTGTAGGTCGTTTGAACTATGCTTATGCTTCCCGTTATGTACTGGAGTTTGATGCAGGTTACAATGGTTCCGAGAATTTCAAGTCCGGGCGGCGTATGGGTTTCTTCCCAGCTATGTCAATGGCCTGGTTAGCATCCAACGAAGCCTTCATGAAAAATATCAGGGTTATCAACCTCCTGAAACTGAGAGGTTCGATAGGTACTGTTGGGGTAGATAACAGTGGTCTGCGTTTTCCTTATATCAGCACCTGGACGACAGGTGGGGGGAGTGGTTATCAATTCGGCCAGGAATCGGATGGTAACAGTTACAAAAGTTCACAGGAGAATGTGGTAGGAAACGAGTTCCTTACCTGGGAACGTGCCCGTAAAACAAATGCCGGCCTTGATCTTAGCTTGTTCAATAACTCGCTGACCTTTACCGGTGACGTTTTCCAGGAGCATCGTACGCAGATCCTTACCAGCGCCAAAACGATCCCGGATGTGCTGGGTATCGGTGCATTACCGAAAATAAATGCCGGTATTGTTGATAACAAAGGATTTGAAGTAGAACTCGCCTGGCGCAAGCAGATCAAAGATCACCACATCTTTGTAAGAGGCAGTTACTCTTATTCAAAGAACGAAATTAAATATGCCGCAGAGCCGGATTATAAACTGAAATACCAGGGGCTGAAAGGTACGCAGATCTATGAAGCCAATGGCCTCATGGCACTGGGCCTGTTCAGGGATCAGGCAGATATTGATAATAGTCCTTCTCAGGCTGGATACGGTATTATCCGCCCGGGGGATATCAAATATCTTGACCGTAATGATGATGGCGTGATCAATTCACAGGACATTGGTTATATCGGTAGTATGTTGCGCCCTTCATCTATACTCGGTTTTTCTCTTGGTTACAACTGGAAGATGATAGATGTGAACATCCTGTTCCAGGGATCAATGGGAGGCAGCAACTGGCTTACCGGCAGTTCCGCCTGGGCATTTTCCGGCAACAGTTCTGTGCTGGCAGATTATCTCGACAATCACTGGACGCCGGATAACCTCAATGCTAAATATCCCCGTATCACGGCTGGTAACAACGTGAACAATAACCAGAACTCTACTTTCTGGCTGCGCTCATCAGACTACCTGCGGTTAAAGAACGTGGAGATCGGATTTACTATTCCGTCATCTACACTGGCCAGGATACATATCAGGGAGGCACGCATATTTGCGAATGGCACCAACCTTATTACCTGGGATAAATTCAAGATCTATGATCCGGAGATCCCTGATGGTTTTGGCGATTACCCGCAACAGAAAGTATTTAACCTTGGCCTCAACATCACTTTATAATCACACAAGCCAACAACATCATGAAAAAGATATACCTGTTTATATTATCCTGCCTGTTGCTGTGCAGTATTTCCTGCAACAAGTACCTGGATGTGGTGCCGGATGAGTACATAACGGATAAAGATGTGTTCGAGAACATCAACCTTGCAGAGCAAGCGCTGGCAAGGCTTTACAATGCGCTGCCCAATGATGCGATACAGGAAGCAACTTCTTATACAGATGAATCTTACCATCACTGGTTTGATAATGAAAATGGTATAAACGCCTATAAATACAATCTCGGCACCTGGAGCACTACAGATAATCCCTTTGGAAACTGGGCAGGCCGTTACCAGGACATCCGCCGCGCCAATGTTTTCATTGAACGTATTGAGAGCGTACCTATTCCGCTGAACAGAGCGGCTTATTACGAGATCTGGAAGCCGCGTTATAAAGCGGAAGCCCGCTTCATCAGAGCTTTGTTCTATTTCGAACAATTCCGCCGGTTTGGAGCTGTACCGTTGCTGACAGGTGCGGCAGATATCGATCTGAACGACCTGGCATCGAATAATATAGAGCGCAATTCCACGGATGAGATCATCGACTTTATTGTGGCTGAATGTGATGCCATTGCGAAAGACCTGCCTGAAACGCAGGAGGGTCCGCAATTAGGCCGTGTTACCAAAGGAGCTGCGCTGGCTTTAAAAGCACGTACCCTGGTATATGCTGCCAGTCCGCTTTTCAATGGTAATGCCATGTATGCGAACGTTGTGAATAAAGATGGAAAGCATCTTTTCAATACTGCGTTTGATAAAGAAAAATGGAAGAAAGCTGCTGACGCTGCCATGGACGTGATCAATATGCCCATCTACAAGCTGTATGCTC
Source organism: Chitinophaga sp. SYP-B3965 (assembly GCF_009647655.1). GTDB lineage: Bacteria > Bacteroidota > Bacteroidia > Chitinophagales > Chitinophagaceae > Chitinophaga. The sequence goes on from NZ_WJFD01000004.1 coordinate 542,084, forward strand.
CTTTCCCCGACAATCCGATACAGAACTATGCCGCACAATTCTATGTAAGGGATTATACAGAGTCCATTTTTATGCGTATCACACCCAACGGTACTTCAGTAGATGCTGCATTCCTGCCAAATGGCCCTCCCTTCAAAGGTAAAGGCAGGTATACTCCGCTGCAGGAATTCGTTGACGCTTATGAAATGGCGAATGGTTATCCTATTAACGAACCCGGTTCCGGTTATACTGCTGCAGGTACTTATAATGGCCCGTTATGGGATGGCCTGAAGTTGCAGAACGTGACCAACATTTCCAATATGTACAAGAACCGCGATCCGCGTTTCTATGCAACTATCTTTTTTCAGAACGATGTATGGCGTTTTGATGTGACCAAACGGGGTATGAAATTCGCCTACTTCGGTAGTGGTAATGGCAAGACGGATGGATGGGCCAATGGAAAGGGCGGTACTAACCCTATGGGTTACAACGTACGGAAGTATTGTACACCGGATTATGATGCGAACACTGGTACGGGTACCGGGAAACGTAACTACCAGATCTACCGCCTGGCTGAAATGTACCTGATCTATGCAGAAGCAATGAATGAATACCAGGATGCACCAGATAACCGTGTGTTCGAATATATCAACAAAGTACGGGCCCGTGTGAAAATGCCGGCACTGCCAATTCTTGCGGCAGACAATTCAAAAGAAGGCATGCGCAAACGCATCCAGAATGAAAACCGTATAGAGTTTGCATATGAGAATCATCGCTTCTGGGATGTTCGCCGCTGGATGATCGCAAAAACAGTGGACAATGGTGAGATGCATGTATTAAATGCCAAACCTTCCACAGAAGAATTGCTGGCCACCGGTATTACGGATGTGAACAGCGAAGCTGCAGGCCTGGCAGTATTTTACAAACAAGTGGTGATACAGAACCGTGTATTCCTGGACAAACATTATCTGATGCCCATTCCGCAATCCGAGATCGATAAAGATCCATACCTGGTGCAGAATTACGGGTGGTAAAAAATTTAAAGATGGAGAAAATGAACAATAAGAAGAGCAGACGGGATTTCCTGAAAAGCGGAGCGCTGGCAGCAGCAGGATTTATGATCGTTCCGCGTCATGTACTGGGCAGAGGATTTACCGCACCCAGTGATAAACTGATGATCGCCAGTGTTGGCGTGGGTGGTAAAGGAGCTTCAGACATTGGCGGATTTATGAAAAGCGGTAAAGCGGAAATAGCTTACCTGTGTGATGTGGATGATCGCCGCGCTGCTGGCACTGTAAAGAAATTTCCGAAGGCAAAATATTTCAGGGATTGGAGGGAAATGTTTGAGAAAGAACATAAGAACATCGATGCTGTATCTGTATCCACACCTGACCATAACCATGCCATCATTACTTATCATGCTATGCAGCTGGGCAAACATGTGTACGTGCAAAAGCCCCTCACACATGATATCTACGAAGCCCGTATGCTTACTGAAGCTGCGAAGAAGTATAAAGTAGTAACGCAGATGGGAAACCAGGGTGCCTCTAATGACGGCACCCGCCAACTCGCAGAGTGGTATGATGCTGGTCTTATCGGTGATGTGCACACCGTTTATGCCTGGACCAATCGTCCCGTTTGGCCGCAAGGTATTCAATGGCCTGCCACACGTGCAGACGTTCCCAAAGAACTGGATTGGGACCTCTGGCTGGGTACTGCGCCCTACAAAGATTATATCGATAAACTGGTGCCGTTCAATTGGCGCGGATGGTGGGATTATGGTACCGGTGCGCTCGGCGATATGGGATGCCACCTGGTAGAAGCGCCGTTCCGTGTGCTGGGACTTCAATATGCAAAAGATGTACAAGCCAGTATCGGCAGTGTATATGTGGATCAATTCAAACAGGGAGATTTCCCTGAAAGTTGTCCGCCTTCCAGCCATATTACACTCACCTTCCCGAAAACATCCAAAACGAAGGGTGACATCACTTTGCATTGGATGGACGGTGGTATTCAGCCGGATCGTCCTGTTGAACTGGAGCCCAATGAACCATTTGGTGATGGCGGCAATGGTACGCTCTTCATTGGTACCAAAGGTAAAATGATGGCCAATACTTATTCCCGTAATCCACTGCTGCTTCCTACATCCCGCACTAAAGAAATAAACGTGCCGCAGAAATATGCCCGCATACCTGGTCAGGATAGCGGACATTACATTCAATGGGTGGAGGCCTCACTGGCTGGTTATGGCAAGATGGAACTCAGTTCTCCGTTTGAAGTGGCAGGCCCGCTCACAGAAGCTTTGCTGATGGCCAACCTGGCTGTTCGCGGTCACGAGTTGAGGGTACCGCGGAATGATGGTAAGTTCAGTTATCCTGGCCGCAGCATCAAGCTGATGTGGGATAACAACAACATGAAAGTGACCAATTTCGACGAAGTGAATCAATTCGTAAAACGTGAATACCGCCAGGGCTGGAATTTAAAAGCATAAGAGATGAGATATATTTTAGCGATACTACTGGTTGGTAGCACAACGTCCGTACTGGCGCAGGAGAAACCAGAAGATACAGAAGTATGGTCTCCTGCTCCAAAAAAGGTAACACCTGCAAAGGTTCAATACGAAGCTGCGCCCTCTGATGCCGTTGTGTTATTCAATGGTAAGGATGAGCAGGAATGGGTGCTCACGTCAGACCGTAACAAACCTGCTACCTGGGATGTGAAAGACAGCCTGCTTAGGGTGAACAAATCTGCAGGTAACATAGAAACAAAACGCCTGTTCACCAATTACCAGTTGCATATTGAATGGCGCATTCCGGATAATATTTCCGGCAGCGGACAGGAGAGAGGTAACAGCGGAGTGTTCCTGGCATCACTGGGTAAAAGGAATGCCGGTTATGAATTGCAGATACTCGATTCCTATGGCAATGATACCTATATCAATGGTATGGCAGGTGCTATTTACAAGGAGTTTGTACCGCTGGTGAATGCTGCACTGAAGCCAGGAGAATGGCAGGTGTATGATGTGGTATGGATGGCCCCTGTGTTCAATGCAGACGGCTCTCTGCAGTCCCCTGCGAAGGCTACGGTATTCTTTAATGGTGTGTTAGTGCAAAACAATGTGGCACTCACGGGCCCAACTATGCACACCGGAAAACCTTCCTACAAAGTGCATGGCGCGGCGCCCATAAAGTTGCAATCACACGGTGATAAAAGTGAACCGATCAGTTTTCGTAATATCTGGGTGAGAGAATTGTAGATGATATTCATGCAACTAAGCCGTTTCTTCGGGGAACGGCTTAGTTGTTCTTTATGGCAGCAGGTGTTTTTCCAAATCTTGTTTTAAACGCACGGCTGAAATGAGACGGGCTTTGAAAGCCACTTTCAAAAGCAGCTTCACTAACTGTTTTATCCTTATTAGTTAATAAGTGCAATGCATGGTGCAATCTTTTTTCAAGTAACCATTTGCCAGGCGTACTCAGGAAAAGCTTTTCAAAATCTCTTTTAAAAGCGGAGAGGCTTCGGTTACTTAATTCAGCAAATACATCCAGCTTCAGGTTAAAGCAGAAGTTATCCTCCATTACCCGTTTTAATAATATTGTTTGTGGTTGGTGTAATAAAGTAGAGAAATAAGATAATAAGTCTTTGTTGCCAGGGTTATCTGCGATGTTCAACACCAATTCTTTGAATTTAAGTTCCAGCAGCGATGGTTCCGGATCTTTTGTTTCTGCAAAATAAGAGGACATGGAAAGAAAGAACCCCTTCAGTGTATCGTTAGACTCAAGCAGCATCACAGGTTCAAAATGCTGCTCATATCTTTCCAAAGGTTTTGATCTTGTATGCAGGGTGTCGCTGATAAAATCATCGGGTATAAAGAACAATATCACACAGAATCCGGTGTCCATTAACTGCTCTAAAATGAATCCTCCTTTTCGTACAAATACACAGCTGTCTTTTTGGATATCGTAAGGTCCTTTTGCTGTATGCCAGATCTTCTGGCCATCAATCACGTAGAACAGGTAATTGTATTGCGTCCACAATTCCGCAAACCGGGCTTGCGTCAAACGGGCTTCCATGGGGCAATTAAATGCTGTGATGAGCGATTTGCCGCAATTGAACTGCCTGTAGTATTGGGGATTCTGCAGTACCCGTTCAAAGAAATTGACCATATCCCTAATTTATGAAATTTCTGAACTTTTAAGTCAGATAATTGAACTTGACCGTCATAGGGGAAATTGTTATTTTTGCCGTCATAATAATAACCTCAAAATGCGCGCTTTATATCCCAACAATAAAGCAGCGCTTCTCAGGTTACCCCCAATTGTAGTCTAAATGAGCACCGGTATTGGTGATCAGTATTTTTCATGTAAAAATTAATCGTAATGAATCCAAACAAAGTGTTATGGGAAAAGGGCGACTTTACTAAACTTGCCGAAAGTATGCGTGAAAGCGGGACTGAACTAGTGTCCCAATTAGGAATTACCAAAGGTCTTAAAGTGCTGGACCTTGGCTGTGGCGATGGGACTACGGCTATTCCTGAAGCGAAATTAGGAGCCGATGTTTTAGGTGTTGACATTGCCAGCAATCTCGTGGAAGCTGGAAAGAAACGGGCAGTGGCTGAAAACCTTTCCAATTTGGAATTCCAGGAAGGCGATGCAACCGATCTGCATGAACTCAAAGATGAGAGTTTTGACCTGGTTGTAAGCATCTTTGGTGCCATGTTCGCACCAAAGCCAATGGATGTGGCCAAAGAAATGGTGCGTGTTACCCGTCCGGGGGGAAAGATCGTTATGGGGAACTGGATACCAGGAGATCCCACATTGGTAGCGCAAATATTAAAGATCAGTTCTGCTTATACACCACCACCGCCAGAGGGTTTCATTAGCCCTATGCTGTGGGGAGTAGAAAGTAATGTAATAGAACGTTTCGGTAATGCGGGTGTGGCAAAAGAAGATATCTCCTTCGTTAAGGATACTTTTACCTTTGGCCTCGCTTGTACACCCGCTGAATTCGTGGAGCGGTTTAAGAATTATTATGGTCCTACCATGAATGCGTTTGAAGCAGCTGAAAAGAATGGTAAGGCAGCGGAGTTGCAGCAGGAATTGGAAGGCTTGTTTAACAGTCAGAACAACAGTGGAGATAGTGCTACTACATCTATCCCGGCCACCTTCTTAAAGGTGACAGTTACGCGGCGGTAGTACGAAATACCATATAAAAAGCCCCGGTTTGATGACCGGGGCTTTTTTAATACTGGTCGCAAATAACCCCGTTAATTGTCGGATGCAGCCCCTGCCTGAATCAAATTTTCCTGTGACATTTGTAATATCAAGTGGAGCAGGAACCACTACAAAAAACGGGCGTGACCGAAAAGCCAAACGAGTAGGAAACAAAAAAATGATTTTATGTCAGGAACTGTTTCATTACACAGGATGCTTAAAACATCTCCCGAAAAGGTATACCGCGCATTCACTGAAGCACCGGCGATTGCTTCATGGCTTCCCCCATATGGCTTTGTTTGTATCGTTCATGAAATGACTGTAAAACAAGGGGGTACTTTTAAAATGTCTTTTCAGAATTTTTCTACCGGCAATGGCCATTCGTTTGGCGGAAGTTATGTAGAGGTCAAACCGAATGAATTTCTGAAGTATACAGATAAATTTGATGACCCTAACTTACCGGGTGAGATGATCACTTCTGTTTGGCTCAGGAAAACTATTGCAGGCACAGAAATAAAGATCACACAGGAAGGAATTCCAGATGCTATACCAGTAGAAATGTGTTATCTGGGCTGGCAGGACTCGCTGGAAAAGCTGGCGAAGCTGGTGGAGCCTGAAATACCTGATGCCTGATCAAATGATGTAAGTAAAAAAACGGGTTGCTCATATGAGCAACCCGTTTTTTTGGGAGGATTCCCTCTGTACCACTAAATATCAAATTGGTTCGTTAGATTTTCTTGCTTCAACACGATATGACCTGTTTAATATCGACCTCGTAATATTAATACCGGCCTGATATGCGGGGAAGGCAATAGAAGGTGCAATATTAGTCAGAAAGTCATACCTGAAGTAAACATATACTCCGAATGCAAGTGAAAATATCCATTTAAGTATGCTGTAAGGATTACCTGAACGACTTGAGCTTTGTACCAGATATCCAACGGGGTCGAGAACAATATAGACTGGCAGAATGCAGGTAAATGCGACACAAATAATAAACGGTAAAATCCATAACAGCTTATTATTGCTCTTCAAACAGATGAGTATACCTTTAACAAAATAGACAAGTAAGTAAAGGATAAAGCTTACAAGAATAACAACAGCTAATCCTAATAAGCTGGTTACCTCTTTTTTCATTATTGATGATACAATGATGAATGATGTAATAATAAGCGGGAAATAAATCAATGCCTTAAATAACCATTTTGCTACTTTCCATAAAAAACCAGTTTGTCTGTCAAACATTTGTTGATCATCCATAAAGTGTGGGTTTAATTTAAGAAATAGGGTTCGGGTTGACTGTTATCTAAGGTAAGAAAATTTGTAGAAATTATAATTGGGGAACCAGGCTTGATACAGCAGTAGTAGATTTAGTACCGCGTATGGGAGAACTATCTAACCTGTTGTGGAATGATTTGCGAACTTTTAACGATCTTGTTTGGAAATCATGCCGATGATGACACACCAGCAAATGATCGACTTTAAAACCAGTTTGAAAAAAGCAGGAGAGCTGCTTATCAAAGAACGAATAACAACTACAAAATTAGCCATTGATAACGCGCAGGAAGCGGCTAATAACGAAGGAAAAAGTTCGGCGGGCGATAAATACGAAACAGGAAGAGCGATGGGACATCTTGAAAAAGAGATGTATGCAAGGCAACAAGCAGAAAATATGAAGGAGCTAGATCTGTTGCAAAAGATAAATACGGATATTATTCATACCACTGCTCAGACAGGCGCTTATATAAGATGTTCAGATCATTCTTTTTTTATTGCAGCCGGCTTAGGAAAGCAACTGATAGCTGATCATCTGATATTTTTTCTTTCCCCATACGCTCCGCTGGCAAAGTTATTGTTACATAAAAAAGCAGGAGACCAGTTTCTTTTTAATAAGAACGAAACGGTGATCCTTGAAGTGTTCTAAGCTGATTGATATGAGTGATCTCCCTTTTTGGGCAGAGGCAGTAGAATAAAGGGAGAATTATCTAACCGGTTTATGCAGGATTTGCTCGCTTTTAATGATCTATCGAACGGATAATACGATGAAAACTCTCTTACTTCCGCGAACTATGCAATATACCTGCGAAGTTTAAAAGTCGATAACCTTCCGGTAAGCTTTTTTAGGCTGCAGGTTTTCATCGAATAACAGTGGATAGTTCTTCCGGCCCTTTACCGGAAAATTATCCAGCCAGCTCGAACGGTCTGAGACGTTCCAGAAAGTAACGCCGCTGATCACGTCACGATATTTCCTGAATGTATCGAAAAGCATTGCATATTGCTGTTCCTGCAGCTGCTCCTGTTCTGGCGTGAAATTGTGATGTTCGGGCATTTTATCGTTGGAGAAAACGGATACGTCCAGCTCAGTGATCTGTATTTTTATGCCAAGCGATGCATATTGATCGATCGTGGACACCAGCAATTCTCTGGAAGGATTTTTGATGGACCAGTGGCCTTGTAGGCCTATGGCATGAACTGGGATGTTTGCATCGCGCAGCTTTTTAAGCAGGCGATATATCTTTTCTCTTTTTGCCGGGCTTTCTGTATTATAATCATTGTAGAATAGTACCGCATCCGGGTCAGCTTCATGCGCATACAGAAATGCCTGAGCAATAAAGTCTTCCCCGCAGATCTGGTACCACAAGGAGTTGCGGAGAAACTCGTTGTGGTTGTCTGATACGGCTTCATTTACTACGTCCCAAGCATATATTCTACCTTTATAACGGCCCACAACATTGTGGATGTGTTTGCGCAATCTGTGCAACAAGGTATCTTTGCTTACCATTTTGCCTTCGGAATCATAAAACATCCATTTCGGAGCCTGATTATGCCAGCAAAGGGTATGCCCCCTGACCTTCAAACCGTTTTCCGTTGCAAAATGAACGATTGCATCAGCGCCAGACCAGTTGTACCGATCTTCTTGCGGATGTATGGGCTCCATTTTCATCACGTTTTCGGCCGTTAGGCTATTGAAATGCCTGCGTATGAAAGCACTCGTGGCCGAGTCCTGTAGATGGCGTGGTGTGATAGCTACACCAACCGGAAAGTAATTTTTGTAATAGTCTTTGAGCCCTTTATCGGCATGCTGTGCGTTTGTTACAACAGATGTCCATAGGAGTAAAACTGAAACGAGCAAGGTTTTTGATCTTATCATAGTTCTAAAATACAAACCCAGACAATTTTCCGCAATAGTGTAGTTAAAAAACAGTAACAACCGCGATTCAGGAATAATAAAGTATTTCGATTTTGGGGCTATTCTGCGCTGTTCGCAAACTTTGCCAAACGGACAGAGGGATAATAAAAAAAGGTTGTCCTTTTTAGAACAACCTTTTCCTGGTACCGCGTACGGGAATCGAACCCGTCATTCCTCCGTGAAAGGGAGGCGTCTTAACCGCTTGACCAACGCGGCGTACCCCTTATTTGGGATTGCAAAGGTATAATCTCCTTCCTTATTTCCAAAAAAAATTTACTTAACCCAAATATCTATTGATTAATCCCCGTTAAGCTTGTAATTTCGCAATTCAATTTTTTCATCTACAAACTACTGTGTAAAATGGGAACTACTCTCAAAATTGGTATTAATGGTTTCGGTCGGATCGGCCGCTTGGTTTACCGCCAAATTTACAATATGCCAGGAATCGACGTGGTGGCTATCAATGACCTTACGAGCCCCGCCGTTTTAGCGCATTTGCTGAAATACGACTCTGCACAAGGTAGATTTGGACAAGAAGTGAAGCATAGCGACAATTCCATCTCTGTTAACGGAGAAGAAGTTAAAATATACGCACAAAAGGATCCTAGTCAAATTCCCTGGAAGGACCATGGTATTGATGTGGTGATCGAGTGCACCGGTTTCTTTGCTGATAAAGATAAAGCAGAAGCCCACATTAAGGCTGGTGCTAAACGTGTTGTGATCTCTGCTCCTGCTACAGGAGACCTGAAAACTGTAGTTTTCAACGTGAATCACGATATCCTGGACGGTAGCGAAACTGTTATCTCCTGCGCATCCTGCACCACCAACTGTCTCGCTCCGATGGCTAAGGTGTTGAACGACAAATATGGTATCGTTTCTGGTCTCATGACCACTATCCACGCTTACACGAACGATCAGAACACCCTGGATGCTCCACATCCAAAAGGTGACCTGCGCCGCGCCCGCGCTGCAGCAGCTAACATCGTTCCAAACAGCACTGGTGCTGCAAAGGCTATCGGCCTGGTGCTGCCAGCACTGAAAGGTAAACTGGACGGTAGCGCACAACGTGTTCCAACCATCACCGGTTCCCTGACTGAACTGACCACCATCCTCAGCAAAAAAGTGACTGTAGAAGAGATCAATGCCGCCATGAAGGCTGCTGCGAACGAATCTTACGGTTATACTGAAGATGAGATCGTTAGCTCTGACATCATCGGTATCACTTTTGGTTCCCTGTTCGACGCTACTCAAACAAGGGTAATGACGCAAGGCGACGTACAACTGGTTAAAACCGTTTCCTGGTACGATAACGAAATGAGCTATGTGTCTCAGCTTGTACGTACTGTGAAGCATTTTGCCGGTCTGATCAGCAAATAAGCGGTTCGCATTATTATATTATTACCAACCCTCCGCGAAACGCTGTCCCAGCGGTGCACGGAGGGTTTTTTTCTTACCTTTCCTAAAATCCTCCCTTCATGAGCAAGTTCTCTGATCATAATTTCAAAGGCGAGAAAGCCTTGATCCGCGTAGATTTCAACGTGCCACTGAATGATCAATTTGAGATCACGGACGATACCCGCATGACTGCCGCGGTGCCTACTATCAAAAAGATACTGAAAGACGGCGGGGCTGTGATCCTCATGAGTCATCTCGGCCGCCCGAAAGATGGCCCCACCAATAAATATTCCCTTAAACACCTGGTTTTTCACCTGATCAGCCTGCTGGATGGCACTACTGTGAAATTTGCAGAAGATTGTATTGGCGAAGCTGCTGAAAAAGCTGCACTCAACCTGCAAATGGGAGAGGTGCTGCTGCTGGAAAACCTGCGTTTCTATAAAGAAGAAGAGAAAGGCGATCGTGCTTTTGCAGAAAAACTCTCCAAACTGGGTGATGTATATGTGAACGATGCCTTTGGTACGGCTCACCGTGCACACGCCTCCACAGCGGTTATCGCTGATTTTTATCCTGCTGACAAGAAGATGTTTGGACTCCTCATGGAGGCTGAAACTATCAGCGCGGAAAAAGTATTACACAGTGCTGAAAAGCCTTTCACGGCTATCCTGGGTGGCGCAAAGGTGAGTGACAAGATCCTGATCATTGAAAATCTCATGAACAAAGCCAATAACATCATCATTGGTGGCGGGATGGCATATACTTTCCTGAAAGCGCAAGGCAAAGAGATCGGTAATTCCCTCGTGGAGAACGATAAACTGGATCTGGCGAACGAACTTTTAGCTAAAGCGAAAACACTGGGTGTGCAACTGCTCATCCCGGAAGATTCCATTGCAGCTGATAAGTTTGCCGCTGATGCCAATACACAACTGGTTTCTAACGACAACATCCCTACGGGCTGGATGGGATTGGATATCGGGGCAAAAGCCATTGCTCAGTTCAGTGAAGTGATCGCTGCTTCTAAAACTATCTTGTGGAACGGGCCAATGGGCGTTTTTGAAATGGAAGCATTTCAGGGAGGAACCAAAGCCATTGCAGATGCTATCGTGAAGGCGACTGAAAATGGCGCATTCTCTCTCGTTGGTGGTGGAGACTCTGTTGCGGCGGTGAATAAATTCGGCCTCGCGGAGAAAGTGAGTTATGTGTCCACAGGCGGTGGTGCTATGCTGGAATACTTTGAAGGAAAAGAATTGCCGGGTATTGCGGCAATCAATAAATAAAGCATGAAAAAAGCCGCAGTAAGTACTGCGGCTTTTTTTTATTTTTTACTCATCTCAGCAAAATACTGGTGGAAATAAGGGATGGTCTCAATGCCCTTGTAGAAATTCTCCAGGCCGTACTTCTCATTTGGTGAGTGCAGATTATCACTATCTAACCCAAAGCCCATCAGCACTGTTTTTAATCCCAGTGTTTTCTCGAACAATGCTACAATAGGAATACTTCCTCCGCCACGCACAGGGATAGGATCCTTGCCGAAAGTGGTAGAAATTGCCTTGCTGGCTGCTTTGAAGGCTATATTGTCTGTTGGTGTAACATATGGAGAACCGCCATGGTGAGCAGTTACCGATATTTTTACAGATTTAGGCGCGATCTTTTCGAAATGTGCTTTGAAAAGATCTGAAATCGCTACCCAGTCCTGACCTGGTACCAGGCGCATGGAGATCTTGGCAAATGCTTTTCCGGGTAATACGGTTTTGGCGCCTTCGCCGGTGTAACCACCCCAGATACCATTCACTTCTAAGGTTGGGCGGATGCCGGTCCTTTCGATGGTGCTGTATCCTTTTTCGCCCCAAAGTTCTTCTACGCCGAGGTCTTTTTTGTATTCAGCTTCGTCGAAGGGGGCTTTGTTCAGGCTTTCGCGCTCTGCAGCACTCAGTTCCTGTACGCCATCGTAGAAGCCGGGGATGGTGATGTGGTTATTTTCGTCGTGCAGGGAAGCGATCATTTTGGCGAGGATAGTGGCCGGATTGGCTACTGCTCCACCATAAACTCCGCTGTGCAGATCGCGATTGGCACCGGTTACAGCTACTTCCATATAAGCGAGGCCACGGAGGCCGGTGTCTATGGATGGATTGTCCATGCTGATCATGGAAGTGTCCGAGATCAATACTACATCTGCTTTCAGGCGTTCTTTATTGTTTTCCAGGAAAACGCCCAGGTTATTGGAACCTACTTCTTCCTCTCCTTCTATCATGAATTTGATATTGCAGGGGAGGGTGTTGGTTTTGTTCATGGTTTCAAAAGCCTTCACATGCATGTAGAACTGGCCTTTATCATCGGCAGAACCACGTGCGTAGATCTTTCCGTCTTTGATAACGGGCTCAAAGGGAGGGCTGGTCCAGAGGTCCAGGGGATCCGGAGGTTGCACATCATAATGGCCATATACCAGTACGGTAGGAAGGGAAGGATCGATGATCTTTTCCCCGTAAACAATGGGATGGCCTGCTGTTGGGCAAACTTCCACTTTGTCCGCTCCTGCGTCTGTTAATCTTTGTTTCACCGCCTCGGCGCAGCGCTTCGTATCCTCATTATGGCGGGAATCCGCGCTAACAGAGGGAATCCGCAACAGTTCCAGTAACTCGTTCAGGAAACGGTCTTTGTTCTGTGCCTGATAATCTTTCCAAACTTGCATGATTGAGCAATTAAACGTTCACAATGGACGCAATTTAAAGGAAAATAGAAAGGTAACCAGCAAAAAAGACCAGGGCATCCATAAATAAAAAGAGGCTGCATCATTTTACCGATACAGCCTCTTTTACCTATAAAAAATTACTTTATGAGATCAATTTCTGACGGAGCAGGAATTCCAGCTTCTCGTTCACGTCCAGCAGCTTTTCTGTCAGCTCCCGGTTCTCTTTCCGCAAAGCATATACTTCATATGCCTTTTCTATGTTATGCCGCAATTCCTCGTCGTTCCAGGGTTTTGAGAAATATTTGTAGACCTGGCCTTTGTTGATGGCGTCGATCACTGCATTAATATCCGCATAACCTGTAAGAAGGATACGGATGGGCTCCGGATATTTAGCAAGTATTGATTCGAAGAACTCAATACCTGTCATCCTCGGCATACGCTGATCCGATATGATGATATGAAATTCATGATCCTCCAGCAGTTTGTAAGCATCGTCAGCGGATTCTGCCGTTTGAACGGTGTAGATCCTCCTGAATGATGCCTTAAATGCATTCAGGTTATGTATTTCATCATCGATATAGAGGATGTGAATGTGTTGTGCACTCATTATAACGCAGTAGACTAAATGTAAGTTAATAAAAATAAGTGAGTTAGCAACAGTAGAAACCACCGTAACTACAAACAAAATAACACAAGCTTGCATTCCCAATTGCCGGTATAATTGATGCACTCATACCCGGAATTCGAGTCCAAACATAGATATTTTTTGTTATTCAGCTTTCAACTTTTGGACAACCGTCGCTGCTTAGTTCGTAAACGGCACGACTTTGCGGTTAACCGCTAACATAATTGAACCATGTTTTGCGCTTTCCGTTATTTCTTGTAGGTTTGACTACACCCGTAACCTAACATTATTATTTAAAAAAGATAGAATATGAAAACAGGAATCATTGTTGTCATCGTCCTGGTACTGCTGGGGTTTTTTGGTTGCAGCAAGTACAATGGATTGGTAAAGAAAGATGAGGTAGTGCAAAAGGCATGGGGAAATGTGGAAACTCAATACCAACGGAGGGCTGACCTGATAGATAACCTTGTTAGTACCGTAAAGGGTTCTGCTAAATTTGAACAGGAAACACTGACCCAGGTAATTGAAGCCCGTTCCAAAGCTTCTTCTGTTCAGATCAACGCAAATGACCTGACCCCTGAAAAAGTACAACAATTCCAGGCAGCGCAAGGTGAACTGACCGGTGCACTTAGTCGTTTACTCGTTACCGTAGAAAAATATCCGGAACTGCGTACTACGGAGCAATTCCAGACGCTGATGGCGCAAATAGAAGGAACGGAGAATCGTATTGCGGTTTCCCGGAGCGACTTTAACAATGCTGTGAACGAATTCAACAGCAGCGTACGTGCTTTTCCCACTAATCTTATTGCCGGCCTTGGCGGATTTAAAGCGAAAGGTTACTTCCAGGCTGATAAGGGAGCTGAAAAGGCGCCTAAAGTGCAGTTCTAATATAATTAAAGGGGTTATCCATAACGAAATGTAGTGTTTCGGGGCGGATAACCCTTATTTGACTATTTCCTTTCATATGAAACTATTTTCTTTTAAAAAGAAGGAGCTTTTCTCGGAAGAGGAAAAAACCCGGGTGGTGAATGCCATCCGCCTTGCGGAGCGGCTGACTTCCGGAGAGATCCGGTTATTTGTGGAAAGCCGCTGTACATACGTTGATCCAATGGACCGTGCCCGGGAAGCATTTGTTTCTCTGGGAATGGATAAAACCAAACAACGTAATGGCGTGCTCCTTTATATTGCCATGCTGGACCACCAGTTTGCTATCCTGGGAGATCAGGGTATTCATGAAAAGGTGGGAACAGATTTCTGGCAGCAGGAAGCCCTCGTTTTAAAAAAGCATTTTTCCTCTAACAAGATCGTTGAAGGCATAGAAGTGTGCGTGAAAGAGATCGGAGAATCCCTGTATCATTATTTCCCTTACGAAACCGGAGATCAGAATGAACTGCCGGACGATATCATTTTCGGGAAATAATTAGCAATGATTCATAAGCAACAAACAATGAAGATTACTCGCTGGTTATTATTATGGGGATTGATCCTGGTTGGTACAAGTGTATTTGCACAAGACCTCCCCAAGAAACCTAATCCGCCCCGCCTCGTAAATGATTTTGCACAAAAATTGGTGCAATCAGAGGTGGATGAGCTGGAAAGGAAGCTGGTGGCGTATAATGACAGTACTTCCACACAGATTGCCATCGTGTTGGTTAAAACATTGGGGGATCATGATATTACGGAAGCCGCTGTGACCATCCTTCGGGAATGGGGGATAGGGTCGAAAAAGAATAATAATGGCGTATTGATATTAGCAGCCATTGATGACAGGCAGATAAGGATCGAAACAGGATCCGGGATGGAAGGTTCTATACCAGATGCGGTAGCCTTTGGTATCATTAATAAAGTAATTAAACCAAACTTCCGGGCGGATCATTATTACCAGGGCCTGGATGAAGCGGTGGATGATATTATTGCAGCGGCAGCCGGCGAATACAAAGGTGTTCCCCGTTCCAAGCAAGGTCCCAGTGGCGGTAATATAGTCGGGGTTATTATTTTTATACTGATCCTGGTGTTTATTATTGGCCGTGGTGGCGGTGGTGGACGTGGCGGCGGACGTGTGATGAGCCGCAGAGGTGATAGTATCTTTGGGGGGATCCTCGGAGGTATGATCGGTAGCAGCCTTGGTGGCGGTGGTGGATTTGGTGGCGGCGGCGGCGGCTGGTCCGGCGGAGGCGGCGGAGGTGGTTTCGGCGGCTTCGGTGGTGGTTCCGGTGGCGGCGGTGGCGCAAGCGGCAGCTGGTAAATCCGCTCTTCAGGCAACTAATTTCTGCATTGGCTCGTACTAAGTTGAAAACGAGCACTTATGAAAAACATACACGCTTGGGTGTTTATCACCATGGGTTTATTCTGTCTGCTGGCTGTGGCTTGCAAAAAAGATAAGGATGATAACCTCTACACTGTTGTTAATGCCCCCATGGCCGGTGCACAGGAAAACCCTGCTGTGACCACTACCGGTTCAGGAAGTTTTGATGCCACGTATAACCCGGCCTCCAAACAAATGACCATCACTGTACGCTGGCAGAATCTGAGCGGCAACGCAACGCTTATGCATATTCACGGACCCGCGGCGAGAGGTACGAACACAGGTGTGATACAGAATTTCGCAACGTTATTTACAGCAACCCCGGCAGGAAGTTTTACCACCAGTTTTGTGCTTAACGGAACTACGCAAACGGAGGCTGACCTGTTAGCAAATAAATGGTATGTAAATATTCATACCGCTGCAAACCCTGGTGGAGAGATCCGCGGGCAGATAGAATTGATCTATTAGATCAGAGAACAGTGAACATGCAACATCCGCCAACCATCCTTCCGATGTCAATGGCTGGCTGAAGCGGGCTTTCGTAGCCCGCTTTTTCTTTGCGCATAGTTTGGTTACTCCAGGTTCTACTTTGTGAATAGTTGGCTTAACCCCAGGTTTCTACTTTGTGAATCGTTAGTTTACCCCCAGGTTTCCAATAAGAAACGGATCCAGTTCTTGTGCAGGATGTTCTCGATATCTTCTTCTTTATACCCACGCGTTTTTAAGATAGCAGGCAGTTTTTGCAGGCCGGCTATGCTTTCCAGGTCATGCGGAGATTGTTCTGTGCCGAATGCACCATCCAGATCAGAACCAATGGCAGCATGTTTGCTATTACCCGCTATCTGGCAAATGCGATCGATATGATCTGCTACATGCTGTAAGGAAACACCCGTTCCTTCAGGTGTGCTTACACCACGTTCCCAGCCAGGGATCAGCATCCATGCATCAAAGGCGGTACCTATTACGGCACCACGTTCAATCAGGATAGAGAATTGCTCATCAGAGAACTGGCGGTTATGAGGAACCAGTGCCCTGCTGTTATGATGACTGGCCCAAACAGGGCCGGAGAAATGATCCATTGCTTCAAAGAAACTCTCATCGCAAAGATGGGTAGCGTCCAGGATGATGCCTAAACGTTCCATTTCTGTGAGTAATGCACGTCCTTTTGTGCCTAAACCTCCGTTGGAATCTGTGCCATAAGCATAAACACCCGGGCCATAGTGAGCAGGTCCAATGGCGCGTAATCCAGATGCATAGGCCTTTTCAACGCAAGCCAGTTCAAAGAAAGAATCGGCGCCTTCCAGGCTTAATATAAAACCTACGGGGAGAGAACTTGTATCTTCAGCGTTTTCCCAGAGTTTGAGATGCGCTGTTAATTCCGCTGCGTTAGTGATCTGTTTCATTTCACCTCTTGCATCCATGGCCTGGTACCAGGCTAACTGGCCCTGGGTCTGCGCCCATGCCTGTTCCTGTGAATGCCAGCCTGGTAACGGGTTATCCAATCCTACATATCTTGCGATCTGTGTGGCTACGCAGATGCCTACACGCCCTTTACGCATTTCAGGTAAAGACACGGTTCCATTTCCACGGTCCGGTTTATCATTCATATTCTTTTCCCGATCGCGGATGGCTTGCAGGGATTTCGTCAGGTCGCGGTTCCACTCCAGTGCATTCATGCTAAGATCCAGGTGCGCGTCGAAGATTAAAGGTTGCATAGGTGATTTTTAGAAAGCAATTTTAGTTAGGTGTGAATGTGTTTATTTAGTGCAAGATCCGCCGTCCGCGGGTGATTGCCCATGTATCCGTTTGTGCGCCGTTTTCAATGATCTGCGCTTCGTTATATAAAGCTACTGTAGGACAAACATGCCATGGTGTGCCGTATAAAATATCTCCTACTTTGAATTGATCTGCCAGTGGTGTTTTCAATACCAGGTGTTCTTCACTTTGAGAGAGTACTTCGTATTCCGGCAATTCTTTAAAGAAGACCCTTTTGGTGATGGGGTTTTCTGCGGATACGGCTTTATGCCCCAGGTCTAAAGTAAGATGACCTTCCTGTGGTTTGGAGATCACGCGCGCTAATAACAAAGCCGCGGGAATGAAATCCTGCTCAGGTAAGGAGCTGCCGTAACCTTCATCCCATAGGATGCAGGTGCCGGGGCTGCAGATCACATTTGTGCGTTTGGCATGGATCGGGAAAGTAGGTGTACCGCCGGCAATGATCTCCGGGTTATCCATCTTTTCCGCTAAAGCGGCTACCGGTTGGAAAGCAACGTTGCATTGTTCCGTACGGATAGTGAGATCAGATTCCCGCAGGTGACCATCATAAGCATGTAAGCCACGGCAGCGGATATTAGGCAGTTGCTGTAATTGCTGATAAAGCGCAAATGCAGCTTCAGGCGCAATGCCGGTGCGGTGCATGCCACTATCAATATCTATATAGACTTCCGCGGTTTGCGGTTGAAAGAGGTCGTTCAGTAATTGCGCAGATGCCAAATTATCTACGAGGGACGCGAAACGGATGTTTGGATATTTGCGGGCCAGCTTTACGAAACTCTCTGCTGTGGGGGAGTTCAGCTGATAAGCTACCACCACATCTTTGGCGCCCGCTTCTGCCAACATATTGGCTTCCGCAAAAGTGGCACATTTAAAACGGGTGATGCCTTTAGCCAATTGCATGGTAACAACAGGCCCCATTTTATGTGTTTTGACGTGAGGCATCAGTCTGGCCGTGCCTCCGGCCATCTCAATCATCTTGTCTATATTCTCTGTGACTTTTTCCTTGTATACCAGCAGGGCCGGAGAGGCGATGGTGGCAGGATCCTTTATATGATGCCAGGATGATATCCCTTCTTTGGTCATCTCTTAATTTTGCAATAAAGTTATCCAATAAATTGATGTAATACCAACACGCCAATTAATCCACATACAGAAACGATGGTTTCCATCACGGACCATGTTGCAAAAGTTTGTTTCAGCGTGAGGTTGAAATATTCTTTGAAGAGCCAGAACCCGCCATCATTCACATGAGAGAACATCAGGCTGCCTGCTCCGATAGACAATACCATCAGTTCAGGATGCACTGCCTGACCTTTAATTAAGGGCAATAAAATCCCTACGGTGGTTAAACCTGCTACCGTGGCAGATCCTACGCATACCCTGATCACTGCTGCAATTATCCAGCCCAATACCAGCGGGGAAACGGGAAGACCTTTGAGTGCTTCGCCAATGTATACATTGATGCCGCCATCTTTGATCACCTGCATGAAAACACCTGCTCCTGCAATGATGAGCATAATAGGCGCTACATCTTTGAAAGCTGTTTCGATAGATTTCATCAGGGTTTTCATGGATTGCCTGCGGCGGATCCCTAAGAAATAGATGGCTGCCAGTACAGAGATGAGCATGGCAATATTTGGATCACCTATCACACCTACCATAAGATGGAGGAAAGAACCAGGTTGTAAGATGGGGTTTAATAAAGTGGTGATCGTTAGCAGGATCAAAGGAAGAAGGGCTGTTGCCAGGCTGATCCCCAGACCGGGAAGTTCTGTATCCGATTTGAAGGAAATGTTCAGCAGGCCTTGTTCGGGTGTTACCTGCATTCCTTTTAATGTTCTGCCAAATAAGGGGCCTGCCAGTGCGATGGTGGGGATGGCGATAATGAGGCCGTATAATAAAGTTTTTCCCATGTCTGCTCCCAATTGCTGGCTGATAGCTACGGGGGATGGATGCGGGGGAAGGAAGCCATGAGCTGTGGATAATGCGGAGATCATGGGAATTCCTAAATACAACATGGGTAGGCGGGTAGAGATGCCCGTTGCAAAAATGAGCGGAACCACTACTACGAAACCTGCAGTATAGAACATGGGGATACCTACCAGCAAACCTGCCAGGGCCATTCCCCATTGAATATGTTTGATGCCGAAGATCTTAACCATGGAGGAAGTGATCTGTTGGGCCGCCCCACTGTCCGCCACCAGTTTTCCCAGCATGGCGCCAAAACCCAGGATGGTGACGAGGGAACCGAGGGTTGTGCCGATTCCGCCGGCAATGGACTTCCCGATCTCGGGGCCGGTCATCTTGCAGGATAAAGCGAGCAGGATACTGACTATGAGGAAGGAGATGAAGGTGTCCAGCTTTGCCCAGACAATGAGTAAGATCAGGACGAGGATAGCTGCTATGACGAGAATTAAGGGTGATATCATGGGCTGCAGAGGTGGAATTTATAAAGGTTTTCTCAAGATAGGGAAAAGTGGGGCGAATTTCAAAGGGGGAGTTTGAGGCACCAGAAGACAAGCATAGACGGCTGGATATCTCATCATGCCAACCTCTATCCAGGCTCTATAGTTGTATATCCCTATATCACTGAAAGCCCATTCCTATAACACTCTTATAGCATTCCTATATCGTTTGGATATACCTATGCTATAGGAATGATATAGCAATGCTATAGGAGCGATATAGAAATGATATAGGAATGAGCCACTATTATGCTGATATTGAGTGATTTAGGCAATAAAAAAGAGACAGCCCTTTCGGAACTGCCTCTGATAGCGAACAAATTGTTCAAGTGAGTGACCTTTAGATTTGTATGGATAAAATAATGGATTAAATTGAAGGAAAGAGATGGGGTGAACTAAGTGAGTGACTGGGCTGGAGGCCCATGTTGTGTATTAGTCCCCATCTCATTTCCCT
>NZ_WJFD01000005.1 GCF_009647655.1 Chitinophaga sp. SYP-B3965
TAAAGATCTTATGGTGGTTTTGCCGAGGGTGTTCACCTCTTCCCATTCCGAACAGAGAAGTTAAGCCCCTCATGGCCAATGGTACTGCACTATCATGCGGGAGAGTAGGTAGCTGCCATATTTATTAAAAAGAGCCTTATCGTTTATTCGATAAGGCTCTTTTGTTTTTATACCCCACCCCCAATTAACCCTTCCCACTGCGCAGATACCTTGCGTAGCCATCCCGCACTTTTACATTTCAACCCAAACACACACATGAAACCACTATCAGGAAAAATAGCTGTTGTAGCTGGTGCTACACGCGGCGCAGGCAGAGGCATTGCATGCATGCTCGGAGAAGCCGGAGCCACTGTTTATTGTACAGGCAGAAGTACCCGGGGAGACTTAGCCTCTGGCAGTAACCGTCCGGAAACTATTGAAGAAACAGCAGAGATGGTCACTGCCAAAGGCGGAACGGGCATTGCTGTGAAAACAGATCATAGTGATGAAGCACAGGTAGCTGCATTATTTGAACGAATTACAAAAGAACAAGGAAGGCTGGATATCCTGGTGAATGATGTGTGGGGCGGAGATGCGCTCATGCAATGGGGCAAATGTTTCTGGGAAGAAGATCTTTCGAATGGATTTAAGATGATGCAGCAGGCTGTGCACACGCACATCCTGACGAGTAAATATGCCATCCCTTTGATGATCCCGGCTAAGAAAGGATTGATCATAGAGGTTACGGATGGTGATGGGTTCTTTTATCGCGGGCACCTGTTCTATGACCTGGTGAAGACTTCTATTATCCGTCTTGCTTTTGGAATGGCTGAGGAATTAAAGGAGCATCATATTACAGCACTTGCCCTGACACCAGGTTTTCTGCGGTCAGAAGCCATGTTAGAACACTTTGGTGTAACAGAAGCGAACTGGCAGGAGGGAACTAAGGTGGATCCTAATTTTATTGCTTCTGAGACACCCTATTTTGTTGGTCGTGCTGCAGCAGCGCTGGCGGCTGATCCGGATGTATTTGAGAAGACGGGCAGAGTATTTAGTTCCTGGAACATGTCTGATGAATATGGATTTATTGATGTTGACGGGAACATACCTCACTGGCGGAATTATATAGAGAAAATTATTCCTGATTATAAATACAAAGAGTGTGATGATGAATTTTATAGCTACTGGCGGTTCCTGTCTGGGAAAAAGATAGGGGCTACTGTATGGGAATAACACCTATTTATTGTTTAGTTTAGTTGTGATAAAAAAAGCGCTGTATTTACAGCGCTTTTTGTTTAGCAATTAGAAGGCAAAGTCAGCCAGTTCTTCCGGCTTGATGGTGAACCTTTGCTTTAAGGGAATATTTTTAATGAAGATGGTATCCGGTGCATCATCTTCTACATATGCAATGAATGGAATACCGCGCTTCTCAGCATATTTATATTGTTTATCCTGCTTGATATCTTCTGTGAACAACTCTGTTACGATGCCTCGCTCACGTACCTGGGATACATACTTGAAAACCTCTGCCAGCCTGCCTTCCCCCGGATGGAAGAATATCACCTTTGTAGATTGTTGTGCTGCTGCAGGGAATAACTGGAGTTCTTCCAGTACATCGTAAATACGATCTACACCAAAAGAAATACCTACACCTGAAATACCGGGTAAACCGAATAAACTGGTGAGATCATCATAACGGCCGCCGCCGCCAATGCTGCCCATATTTACACCAGGAGGAGCTTTTACTTCTACGATCATCCCTGTATAATAATTCAGGCCGCGTGCCAGTGTAAGATCGATCACTGGATCTGAATTGAAAGTAGCGAGGTTACCGTTCAATATGTAACGCAATTCTTCAATGCCTTTCAGACCTGTTTCAGAAGCAGAAAGTAATACGCCGAGCCTTTGCAGTTTTTCTTCATTCGTACCTTCTACTGCAATGAAATCCATTACGGTATCGATCTCTGCAGGTTGTAAACCACGTTCCGTGAGTTCATCCCGTACACCGTTTTCGCCGATCTTATCTAATTTATCAATGGCAACGGTGATATCGATCATCAGATCAGTACGGCCTACCAGTTCCGCTAATCCCGCGAGGATCTTGCGGTTGTTCACTTTCAGCTGATAACCTTTCATGCCGAGATCGGTGAGTACAGTATCGTAGATCTTCAGGAGTTCTATTTCATTGATGAGGGAATTGCTGCCTACCACATCCACATCGCATTGATAAAATTCTCTGTAACGTCCGCGTGCAGGGCGATCTCCTCTCCATACAGGCTGGATCTGATAGCGTTTGAACGGGAGGTTGAGTTTGCCATGGTTCATGGCTACATATCTAGCAAAAGGGATGGTAAGGTCATATTTCAGGGATTTCTCACAGAGCAATAACCCCAGCTCCCTGCTGTCTTTGGCCATTTGTGCCTGCCCGATGATATCACCGTTGTTCAGGATCTTAAAAATAAGCCTATCTCCTTCTTCGCCGTATTTACCCAGGAGTGTGGAGGTGTTTTCCATCGCAGGGGTTTCCAGCGGCTGAAATCCATATAGTTCGAACGTTTTGCGGATGGTTGCGAAGATGTAATTGCGTTTGCGTACAACATCCGGTCCGAAATCTCGTGTACCTCCGGGGATACTTAATTTTGCCATTATGATCAGGAATGAATTTGAATAAAATAGTTTACTGATTTACAATGCGTTCACAAGCGTTATAGATCAGGTTGTAGACAGGCTCAAAGAGTGCATCATCATACCATGGGTCTGGTACGGGTTGCTGGTGTTCGAGCAATAATTGTACCTTTTCACGGTCTGTATCTTTCCTGGCTTTGCGCAGCACATCCCGGTAATTGTCCAGGTCCATCACGAAGATCCTGTCGAAAGTATCAAAATCGCCTGCCTGGAATTGCCTGCCTCTGAGTCGGGAGATATCAATTCCGTGCTGCCTGGCAACTTTTACAGACCTGGCGTCCGGAGGATGTCCTACATGCCAGTTCCCGGTACCGGCGGAATCTATTTCCCAGTTCAAATGCTTTTGTTCTGCCATATGGCGGAGAATGCCCTCCGCCAGGGGAGACCGGCAAATATTGCCGAGGCAAACCATCAATATCTTCATTGTTGTTGTTTCTGGAAGAGTAAACGGCTGGTAACCAGTGGCTTATTTTCCTTGCTGGCGCCGCTTCCTCCTCATTTTTCTGACCGCAAACCTACCGAATTTTCAGGGATTCTGTAATGCATTCTCCTGCAATTGCATATGTTAAAACTTTACTGTAATATGGAAATCGGATGGCTGCGCATCTCTTAAATGAAGGCTGCTGAAGATTTTTAACAAACGAATAAGTTTCTATCACTACCAGAAAACAATTTTTTTTGTATACTTGTAATTTGCCACCATGCAACAGGAGAACGAACACAGGAACAAACGAATGAATGTATCTTACCGCCCAATGGGTGAGTTGATCAGGGGAGTATTTTTTATAGCCTTTGGCTTATATGCTTTTTTCTCCGAGAGGTTAGGCTTTGGCCAACTTTCTTTATCACCGGAAGTACTTTATACACTAGGTGGTATTTTATGTGCGTATGGATTATTTCGTGTGTACAGGGGAGTTAAACAATTATTTTTTTGATCCTATTATTTCGTCACCATTAGACAGACAGTGCGTATGTTTTTAAGAACTAAAAACTGGATGAGGGTTTTGTTTGCAGCCATGAGTAGCATGGTGGTTATAACTGCGTGTAATTCAGGATCAACTTCTAACGGAGAAGAAAAGGATACTCCCACCAGCGGAACTATCCGTATCTCTGTGGATGAGACTTACAAACCGCTCTTAGATTCAGAGATAAAAGTGTTTCAATCTTTATATCCCAAAACAAAGATCATTGCTGAATATAAACCGGAGGCAGATTGCTTTAAAGATCTGTTCAGCGATAGTTCAAGGATGATCATTGTGACCAGGGAACTGAAAGAAGAGGAAAAGGAATATTTTAAAAAGGAACAGATCCGTCCGCAAAGCCTGAAGCTGGCTACTGATGCTATTGCCCTGATCGTGAACCATGCTAATCCGGATTCCATCCTTACGATGGACCAGGTGCGCAAGATCATGGCAGGTGAATCTGATAAGCCATGGCAGATCGTATTTGACAATCAGAATTCCAGCACGGTGCGTTTCATCCGAGATTCCATCAACAAGGGTAAACCTTTGCCAGCTACTACAATGGCAGCGAAAACAAATCCTGAGGTGATAGATCACGTATCCAAGAACAAGAATGCAATAGGGGTGATAGGCGTGAACTGGATCTCAGATACAAATGATTCTACGGCGATTGATTTTACAAAGAAGGTGACCACAGTGAAATTACGTGCTGACGGTTATACTGACTTTGTGCTGCCGTACCAGTTTTACATTGGCATGAAATCATACCCGCTCACACGGGGTATGTATTATATCTTGAAAGAACCATATCAGGGCCTGGGCGCGGGGTTTGCCACTTTCCTCGGAGGCCAGGAAGGCCAACTCCTGATAGGGAAATTTAAATTGTATCCTGCAAGGCTGAATATTGTCTTCCGGGAAGCTACTTTGAAATAATAAATACTGATAAAACACAACTAAAACCGGATTGCTCATGAACAGAAGGAAAAGTTTATTTGTAGCCATGCTCTGCATAGCCAACGGGGCCATGGCACAATCTGTGGAAGATGGTTTAAAGGATTTGTACTATGGCAAATTCCAAACCGCGAAACAGAACCTTGAAAAAGCGATAGCTGCGAAACCAACAGATGACCGCGCTTATTATTATCTCGGCATAGCTGAACTGGGATTAGAAAACCAGGCAGGTGCTGCTGCTGCCTTTGCAAAAGGTCTTACAGCGGTTCCAACTTCTCCGCTGCTGACTGCAGGTTTAGGTCGTATTGACCTCCTGAGCGGAAAGAATGCAGAAGCTAAGCAAAAGTTTGAAGCTGCCAGCACTGCCACTGAAGGCCGTAATGGAGATGTTGCACGTGCTATTGCTGATGCCAACAGTGAAATTGTTACAGGAGATCGTGGTTATGCGTTGACCACTATGGAGAAACTGCTGAATAACGAAGGACGTAAGAAAAAACAAATGTACACCGCTACGGTGGCTGATTATATTGAACTGGGCGATGCTTACCGTTTCCTGGGTGGCGAAAATGGCGGTAAAGCTATTGGCGCTTACGAAAAAGCCCTGGAACTGGATCCTAACAACGCTGAGGCTGTGATGAAGCAAGGGCTTGTAAATTACAACGCACGTTTGCTGCAACAGGCTGTAGGTGACTGGACAAAAGCGACTAACATGGATGCAAATTATGCACCTGCTTATTTTGAGCTTTATCAGTTCTACATCACACAGAAGAAAGAGCAGTTCTCTCTGCCTAATGCTTCTAAATACCTGCAGAAATATGTAGAAGTGGGTGACCCTTCTGATAAAACCAAAAATGAATACTACCTCGCTGCCATCGCTTTCTATTCTAAAGATTATGATGGTGCTATCAGCAAAGCAAAAGCATTGCTGGGTTCTGCGAACGACGTATACAAAGGTAAACTGACCCTGCTGGCTGCTGATGCACACCTGCAAAAAGGCGATTCCCTCACTGCCAAGCAACTGATGGATGATCGTTTAAAAGCGGTTGGAGAAGATAAACTGGAAGCGCTGGATTTCAAATTGCTGAGCGCCATCTATGGTAAGCTGAAACATGCTGATTCTGCTACTAATGCAGGTTACATGGCACAGGCTGGTAACTACCTGGAAAGATATGCTGAAGTAGATACTGCGAAAGATGCTGATAAATACCGTATTGTAGCTGAATCTTTCAAAGATATGCGTAACTACGCTAAGGCTGCTAAATGGTATGGTAAAGCACTGGAGTTCAAAGAGAATACATCAGCTATGAACGATCAGTTCTACAAAGGGTTCTATGAGTACTATGCAGGTAATTACACTGCATCAGATTCAACCTGGACTGATTTCACTGCTAAATATCCTACACAGCTGACTGCTTTCTATTGGAAAGGCATGGCTAACTTTGCTCAAGATCAGCAGGCTAAGGATGGTAAAGCGAAAGAACCTTTCGAGAAGTATATATCTATGATTAAGCCTGAAGATGAAGCAAGATCTAAAAGGAACCTTATCAATGCTTATACTTACCTGATGCTGTATCATTACAATAAGGATGATAAAGCGGCTATGCAGCCTTTCATGGACAAACTGGTAACACTTGATCCGGCTAACGAAACAGTTCGCCAGGTGAAGGAATATCTGGAGTCTACCAATAAAGCTGCTGCCGGTGGTAGTGCAGCTGCTCCAAAGGCTCCTGCTTCTAAAGGCACGAAATAATAATATTTTAGGATAATTTGATCCGGTAAAAAAGCAGCGCTCATGAGCGCTGCTTTTTTTATGGGGTAAACGGGGAAGGGGTAACTGCTTCTTTCCCAATAGCCTTTAAAAACCGGGCAGATTTAACTTTTCATGCATTGTTTTTACCGTAAGAAATGAGTAAATTCAGTTAAGAGTAAGCCCCCAATTTGCCGGACTTCGCTCTCTTTCTGGCATGTTTTTTATACAAGTAACCTATACCGGTTGTAAACTAAACTGACTCCGGTATGAATTTTACGGATTAAAACTAAAACCCATGAACAAGCGTATCAGCACTTTAATAGCCTTGCTGTTCCTGGCCAGCGGGGTCATGGCTCAGTCAATAGAGGATGGACTTAAGAAGCTTTATTACGGCAAATACGCCGGAGCAAAGCAGGATTTCGAGAAAGTGATTGCCGCTAAACCTACTGAGGACAGAGGCTATTACTATCTGGGGATCTCAGAACTTGGCCTGGAAAACACACAAGCGGCAACTGCAGCATTCCAAAAAGGATTGCAGGCTGTTCCCAACTCCCCCCTGCTTACGGCAGGTATGGGCCGCATGGACCTGCTGAGTGGCAATGCTTCTGCTGCCCGTCAGAAGTTTGATGCAGCTAACACCACTACAAAAGGTAAGAATGGTGAAGTGGCCCGGGCCATAGCGGATGCCAATACAGAAGTAAAGGGTGGGGACAGGAATTTCGCATTGACCACCATGCAGACGTTGCTCAATAATGAAGGCGCCAAAAAGCGGGATGTATATAACGCTACTGCTACTGACTATATAGAACTGGGAGATGCTTTCCGCTCCCTGGGCGGTGAAAATGGCGGTAAAGCCATAGCAGCGTATGAAAAGGCCCTGGAACTGGAAGCCAATAATGCAGAAGCGGTAATGAAACAAGGACATGTGAACTACAATGCCAAACTGTTGCAACAGGCTGTAGGGGATTATGCGAAAGCAGCTACCCTGGATCCTAATTATGCTCCGGTATTCTACGAACTGTACCAGTTTTACTACACTCCCAAACCACAGCAGTTCTCTTTGCCTAAAGCAAAAGAGAACCTCCAGAAGTATCTTTCTCTCTCTGACCCGAACGATCGGATCAAGAATGAATATTACCTCGCTTCCATTATGTTCTTTGATAAAGACTATGATGGCGCGATAGCAAAGGCCAAAAGCCTGGTGCCTCAGGCCAATGATTCCTATAAAACAAAGCTGAACCGCATGATCGCGGATGCTTACCTGCAAAAAGGGGATTCCCTGAATGCCAAGCAGACCTTTGATGAATATTCCCAGAAAACGGGAGAAGATAAACTGGAACCTATTGATTTTAAACTAGGTAGCGAGATCTACGGTCGTATTAAATACCAGGATTCTGCCACCCAGGAACAGATAGACACGAAGGCCTTAAACTATTTGGAGAAATATGCTTCTTCAGATACTGTAAAGGACCTGGACAGGTATGAAAGTGTGGCGAAGGCATTTAATGCTGCCCGTGTATATAACAAATCAGCGGAATGGTATCAAAAGTATATTGACCTGAAGACGGAGTTGAAAGAGAAACCTGCTGCGGTTGATTACTTTAATGTGGGCTTTAACTATTACCGCGCTTCTGCGGGTGTTACCACAGATACTAATATGCTGAATAAATCTGGGGAGGCGTTTACCCAGCTGGCTACTAATTACCCGGAACTTACTACGGGGCATTACTGGCAGGGGATGACGTCTGCTGGTAAGGATGTGGAGGCTAAAACAGGGCTGGCGCTTCCTTACTTTGAGAAGTATATTTCCATGGCGGAAGTAGATAGTGCCAAGAATAAGGCGGGATTGGTGAAAGCTTATACTTACCTGATGGTGTATTATTATAATAAAGATGATAAGACCAATATGCAGAAGTATATGGATAAGCTTTTACCGCTGGATCCGAATAGTGAGCCTATTAAACAGATCAAGGATAACCTGAGCAATAAGAATGCGGCTCCGGCTAAGACAAATGCTCCGGCAAAAGCAAAAGCGAAGTAAAAGCCAGGAGTTTGCCGCGCAGCAAAGGGCGGTGGTTTTTTCTTTTTGGGAAGAGTTTCTTTTGAGGAAAAGCAATAAACGAAGTAAAAGCCAGGAGTTTGCCGCGCAGCAAAGGGCAGAGGTTTTTTTCTTTTTGGGAAGAGTTTCTTCCTTTTGGGAAGTTCTACTTTTAGCAAGTTTCTCTTTTGAGGAGGTTTCTGTTGAAAAAAGCAAAAAACCAAGCAAAAACTCAAGGTTATATTTTGACAAAAGTCAAGTAATTATATTTCAGCCACTTATTTTAAGGTGCCTCCGGTTGTTACCGGGGGCATTTTTGTTGTTAGTGCTTTATGATCAATTGTTTAGGAATTGTCATACCCAAACAACTATGCATGTGGAAACTCCGGAAACCCAACCAATCATATCTGATTATATTACATATACAAAAAAAAGATTAGATTTTCCCCCGTCATGGATTTGATTTATGCATTTCTTGCAGTATTTTTGCGCTTTCGGACAATTATATTGGGAAGCTTATGTTTTTTGCCTCTGAATTTTTGACTGCTAGCAACACTCCTTTTAGTTATTTCCCTATCGTTTTGCAATTGATTGCAGCTTTGGGATTTGTTGGCGTTACCATGGTTGCCACCCACTTTCTGGGACCTAAACGGAAAACCAGTGATAAGCTGGTGAATTTTGAGAGTGGTATTGAGCAAATGGGAAATGCTCGTCAGCCTGTGGCTGTTAAATACTTCCTCACGGCTATCCTTTTCGTTTTATTCGATGTGGAGGTGATCTTTTTCTACCCTTACGCTGTTAATTTTAAGGCTTTAGGATGGGATGGCTTTTGGGCTATGCTGGCATTTGTAGGCTTCTTCATGGCAGGTTTCTTCTACATTATCAAGAAGGGAGCGCTGCGTTGGGAAGATTAGTATGGATTTAAGTTAACTAATTATAAAATTCTCCCTGTTTAAAGCGGGGAGAGAAGGAGGGTAAAGATTATGTCTCGTCCTGTTCAGTTTAACGACAAGGTGAAGCTGGTAGAAATACCAGAAGGTTATACCGGCGAAGGATTTTTCGCTACTTCATTTGATAAGGTAATTGGTGCTGCAAGGAAAAACTCCATCTGGCCATTACCTTTTGCCACATCCTGTTGTGGTATTGAATTCATGGCTACCATGGCCTCTCACTACGATATTTCCCGTTTTGGTTCTGAGCGTATAGGATTCACGCCACGGCAGTGTGATCTGCTGATGGTGATGGGTACCATTGCGAAGAAGATGGCCCCGGTTTTACGCCAGGTGTATCTGCAGATGGCTGAGCCACGCTGGGTAATTGCTGTGGGAGCATGCGCCAGCAGCGGTGGTATTTTTGATACCTATTCTGTGTTGCAGGGTATTGACCAGGTGATCCCGGTGGATGTGTATGTGCCAGGATGTCCTCCGCGGCCGGAAGCCATTATTGACGGGTTCATGCGGATCCAGGAACTGGTGGGGCAGGAAAGTTTACGCCGCCGCCATTCAGACCGGTACCAGGAGTTGATGACTTCCTACGGAATACAATAGAAAAGTTAATAGCTTATACATGTCTTTGACGAACGAGCATATAAAAAACAGGCTGGTAGAGAAGTTTGGCGATGTAATGACCAATTTCGAGGAGTCTTTCGGGATGATGTCTTTTCATGCTCCCAAGGAGATCAATCTCAAAGTGATGCAGTTCCTTTACGATGAAAGTGATCTGCAATTCCGTTTCCTCTCTGATCTCACAGCGGTGCATTATCCTGATAACAAAGGAGTCGAACTGGCTGTTGTGTACCACCTGCATAATTTTGTTGATAATGTGCGTGTGCGCTTTAAGGTGTTTACGGATATAAATACACCTCAGGTGTTTACGGCTACGCAGATCTTTTCTTCCGCTAACTGGATGGAAAGAGAAACGTATGATTTCTACGGTGTTGATTTCGTAGGTCATCCAAACCTGATCCGCATCCTGAATGTGGATGAGATGGATTACTTCCCGATGCGTAAGGAATTCCCGCTGGAAGACCAGAGCAGAACGGATAAGGATGATGAAATGTTTGGCCGTGGAGGAAGTACAGGGATCTAAATTTTGAATTTTATTTAGCCAGGATATGTCAGAGCAGCAACATATAAAATTACCGGACGGTTCCATAGAGAAGCAAACCAGCACGCTCAATCTGGGTCCAACACACCCTGCCACGCATGGTGTGTTCCAGAATATTATGGAGATGGATGGCGAACGCATTGTGTCCGCCACCCCTACTGTGGGTTATATTCATCGTGCATTCGAGAAGATTGCAGAGCGGAGACCGTATTATCAGATCACGCCGTTAACAGACCGGCTGAACTATTGTTCTGCTCCTATTAATAACATGGGCTGGCATCTGACGGTAGAGAAACTGCTGGGGATCCAAACGCCTAAGCGGGTGGATTATCTGCGGGTGATCATCATGGAGCTGGCACGTATTACGGATCACCTGATCTGTAATTCTGTGATAGGGGTAGATAGTGGCGCCTTTACAGGGTTCCTCTATGTGATGCAGTACCGTGAGCTGGTATATGAGATCTATGAAGAAGTGTGCGGCTCCCGCCTCACTACTAATATTGGCCGTGTAGGTGGTTTTGAAAGGAACTTTACACCGGCTGCTTTCCAGAAGATAGAGAAATTCCTTGCGGAATATCCTGCGGTGCTGAAAGAGTTTGAAAACCTCTTCACACGTAACCGTATTTTCATGGAGCGTACCCAGAAAGTAGGAGGTATTACTGCTGAAAGGGCTATGAACTATGGATTTACCGGACCTAACTTAAGGGCTACGGGTGTGGATTACGATGTGCGCATTGCGAATCCTTATTGTTCTTATGAGGATTTTGATTTTTCTATTCCCGTTGGTACCACTGGCGATACTTATGATCGCTTCCTGGTGCGTAATGCGGAACAATGGGAGAGTCTCAGTATCATCCGCCAGGCGATGGATAAATTGAAGTCCCTGCCTGCAGATGTGTACCATGCAGATGTACCTGCTTATTACCTGCCGGATAAATCTGATGTATATACGAAAATGGAAGCGCTGATCTATCACTTTAAGATCATCATGGGAGAGACAGATATTTTACCTGGGGAACTGTACAATCCTGTTGAGGGGGCGAATGGTGAACTTGGTTTTTACCTGATCAGTGATGGGGGACGTTCTCCTTACCGTTTGCATTTCCGGAGGCCTTGTTTCATTTACTACCAGGCTTATCCTGAGATGGTACAAGGAGCGATGCTGAGTGATGCTATCATTTGTATGAGTTCGCTCAACCTGATCGCAGGTGAGTTGGATGCTTAAGAAGATTAACAATAAAGAAGTTTTATAAATGGCCGTTCAATTTTCTGAAGAGAATCTGAATAAAGTAAAAGAGATCATAGCCCGCTATCCGGAAGGAAAGCAAAAGAGTGCGCTGCTGCCGGTTTTACACCTGGCGCAGGAATCTTTTGGTGGTTGGCTGAGTGCGGAGTCTATGGATTATGTGGCATCCCTGCTGCAGATAGAGCCGATTGAAGTGTATGAGGTGGCTACCTTTTACTCCATGTACAACCTGAAACCTGTTGGTAAATATCTCTTTGAGGTATGCCATACCGGGCCCTGCATGTTGAATGGTTCTGATAATATCATTGACTACATCAAAGAAACGCTGGGGATCAGTAATGGTGAAACAACGACTGATGGGCTTTTCACTTTGAAAACAGTGGAGTGCCTGGGGGCTTGTGGTTATGCGCCGATGATGCAGTTGGGTAAACACTTCAGAGAGCATCTGACCAAAGCGAAGGTGGATGAGATCATTGCGGAGTGCCGGTCTAAAGCGAACTAGGGGTTGCTGCCTTGTAGTTGCGGTGAAGTACTTGCAACACTAAGCTGGCAGGGGAATAAAAGAAGGAATCTGCCTTGTAGTTGTGGAGGGGTATTAACAAAAACAAGTTGGCAGGGGTAATAAGAGATTAGCCGCTGAATAAAGCACCAACCGTACAAGTGAGTGACACAACGGCGGCTGAACAAAGCAAAAAAAGCTGATAAAAAAATCTTGTTCCGATCATAAGGAACACTATATAAAGCGAGACAATGGGACGAAAATTATTGTTAGACAAGGCGCATATAGAAGGCATCCGGTATTATGATACCTACCGGAACAACGGTGGCTATGCCGCTGCTGAAAAGGCCCTGAAAAGCATGAGCCCGGAACTGGTGATCGAAGAGGTGAAGAAAAGTGGCCTGCGTGGCCGTGGTGGTGCAGGTTTCCCAACCGGCCTCAAATGGAGCTTCCTGGCTAAACCGGAAGGCGTACCCCGCTATCTTGTTTGCAACGCGGATGAATCTGAACCAGGTACTTTCAAAGACCGTTACCTGATGGAATTCCTTCCACACCTTCTCATTGAAGGTCTGCTGATCTCCAGCTTTGCACTTGGCGCCAACTGCACTTACATTTATATCCGTGGTGAATACGCCTGGATCCCTGATATTTTAGAAGAAGCGATCAACGACGCGAAGAAAAATAACTGGCTGGGTAAGAACATCCAGGGAACTGGTTATGACCTGGAGATCTATGTACAACGCGGTGCGGGTGCATATATCTGTGGTGAAGAAACGGCGCTGATCGAATCCCTTGAAGGTAAACGTGGCAATCCCCGTATCAAACCTCCATTCCCTGCTGTAAAGGGTTTGTGGCAATCTCCCACCGTAGTGAACAATGTGGAAACACTGGCAGCAGTGGTGCCCATCATCAATATCGGCGGAGATGAGTATGCAAAATATGGTACGGGAAAATCTACGGGTACTAAACTTATTTCTGCTTGTGGCAATATCAATAAACCTGGTGTTTATGAAATTGACATGAACATTTCTGTGGAGGAATTTATTTATTCTGATGAATTCTGTGGTGGCATACCGAATGGCAAACGCCTGAAGGCTTGTATCCCTGGTGGTTCTTCTGTTCCCATCCTGCCTGCGAACCTGTTGCTGAAAACGGCAAAAGGCGAACCAAGGATGATGACGTATGAAAGCCTGAACGATGGCGGTTTTGCTACTGGTTCCATGATGGGATCGGGTGGCTTTATTGTGTTGGATGAAGATCAGTGTGTGGTGCGTCATACAATGTCCCTCGCACGTTTCTATCACCATGAGAGCTGCGGACAATGCAGTCCTTGCCGTGAAGGAACAGGTTGGATGAAGAAAGTATTGCTGAACATCGAGAACGGTAAAGGCAAAATGACGGACATCGATCTGCTCTGGGATATCCAGCGCAAGATAGAGGGCAATACTATTTGTCCGCTGGGTGATGCAGCTGCATGGCCTGTTGCGGCAGCGATCCGTCATTTCCGTGATGAATTTGAATGGCACGTGACGCATCCGGAAGAAGCGATGATACGCAACTTTGGACTGGCACATTATGCAGATCCCTTGCCGGTAGTAGCAACTGCTGCTGCTGTTTGATAAAATAATTTTGACCCGGATGAATGGCTTTCCGGGGAATGCAAAGTTTTAGAACAATGGCGGAAGAAAAGAAATTATTTAAGGTTAAGATAGATAACATCACCGTAGAGGTGGAGCCGGGTACGACGATCCTGAATGCCGCCCGTTTAATTGGAGGCGATGTGGTGCCGCCTGCGATGTGTTATTATTCTAAACTGCAGGGCAGCGGTGGTAAATGCCGTACCTGCCTCGTAAAAGTATCCAAAGGATCTGATGCGGATCCTCGTCCCATGCCTAAGCTGGTGGCCAGTTGCCGTACAACGGTGATGGATGGTATGGAAGTTGGCAACATCACTTCTCCTGAAGTACTGGATGCCCGCAAAGGTGTAGTGGAATTCCTTTTGCTGAATCACCCGTTGGATTGCCCGGTGTGTGATCAGGCTGGTGAATGTGATCTGCAGGACCTCAGCTATGAACATGGCGTTTCTGCTACCCGCTATGAATTTAAACGCAGAACTTTTGACAAGATAGATATTGGTGATCACATCAAGCTGCACATGACGCGCTGCATCCTTTGCTACCGTTGTGTGTTCACAGCTGATCAACTCACTAACAAACGTGAACACGGGATACTTGGTCGCGGTGACGCTTCTGAGATCAGTACTTATATTCAGAATTCACTGGACAATGATTTCATTGGTAACGTGATTGACGTTTGCCCTGTAGGAGCATTGACGGACAGAACTGCCCGTTTCAAGAACAGGGTATGGTTCCTGAAACCGGTGGATGCAAAGTGCGAGTGTACTAAATGTTCCGGTAAAGCGGTATTGTGGCTGAGAGGTGATGAAATATTCCGGGTAACTGCACGGAAAGATAAATATGGCGAAGTAGAAGAATTCATCTGTGATACCTGCCGGTTTGAAAGGAAAGATCCGAAAGACTGGACGGTGGAAGGACCGCGTAAGGTTTCCCGCCATAGTGTGATCTCCCAGGGTCACTATGTAGGTGTACATAAACCGGATGAAACGATCGCGAAAGTAATGGATGGCCGCGCACCCAAATTGCTGATGGACATTCACGACATAAGCGAAGTGAACATGCCTGCTGTTGATCTGAGCAAGATAGATGGCCCCGCACATTCCAATGATTTCCCTAAAAGCAATGGTGTTCAATAAAGCGAGATATGACGTTACTCACAATAGCAATTGATTGGTTTTATGTTACGGAGAAGATACTGCTCATATCGGCAGTGTTGGGCGTGTCATTGGTAATTGCCATGTATTCTACCTGGCTGGAAAGAAAAGTAGCAGCCTGGATCCAGGACCGCCGTGGTCCTAACCGTGCCGGTCCGTTTGGTTTATTACAACCTTTAGCGGATGGTGGAAAATTATTCTTTAAAGAAGAGATCATTCCTTCTACGGCTAATAAGTTCTTATTTATACTTGGTCCTTCTATGGCCATGCTTACTGCCTGTATGACCAGTGCTGTTATCCCCTGGGGAGATGTGCTGACGATTGCGGGCAGAGAAGTGAGCTTACAGATCGCGGATATCAATATTGGTGTGTTGTGGGTGATCATGGTGGTAGGTATGGGTGTGTATGGAATTATGATAGGGGGCTGGGCTTCCAATAACAAGTTCTCTTTGCTGGCTGCCTGCCGCGGAGCTTCGCAGGTGATCTCTTATGAGTTGCCGATGGGGCTTGCGCTGATCGCTTTGTTTATGATCAGTGGTTCTCCCAGTTTGAAAGATATTGTAGAGCAACAACGGGAAAGTGGTATCTGGAATGTGTTCCTGCAGCCTGTAGGGTTCCTGATCTTTTTGATCTGTGCCTTTGCTGAGTGTAACCGTACTCCGTTTGACTTACCAGAGGCAGAGAATGAATTGAATGGTGGATATCACCTGGAATATTCTTCCATGAAACTGGGCTTTTACCTGTTTGCAGAGTATATCAATATGTTTATCAGCTCTGTGCTGATGGCTACTTTATATTTCGGTGGTTATCATTTCTGGTTCCTGGATAGCCTGGGATTGAGCCCTAATATGGTGACCATCCTGGGCATGGTTATATTATTCGGAAAAACAATTATGTTCATCTTCTTCTTCATGTGGGTTCGCTGGACGTTACCGCGTTTCCGCTATGACCAATTGATGAAGCTTGGCTGGAAGATATTGATACCACTGGCATTGGTGAACATGATCGTAACTGGTGGTGTGATCCTGTACCGCACGATTGGATTTTAATACATAACATTCGAAACTCATTATATGCAAACACTAACGAACAGAGCACAACCGGTGGACAGACGGCCCATGACATTTTGGGAGAAGATGTATTTGCCGGCTATTGCTAAGGGCATGGGGATCACTTTTAAGCATATATTCAAGAAGAAAGCTACTATTAGTTATCCTGAAGAAAAGCGGCCTTTTAGCCCGGTATTCCGTGGTTTACATGTGCTGAACAGGGATGAGGAAGGCCGCGAACGTTGCACGGCCTGTGGTTTGTGTGCAGTGGCTTGTCCTGCTGAGGCCATTACGATGGAAGCGGCGGAGCGTAAAACAGGAGAGGAGAACTTATACCGTGAAGAGAAATATGCGGCCCGTTACGAGATCAATATGCTGCGTTGCATATTCTGTGGTTTCTGTGAAGAGGCCTGCCCCAAAGAAGCTATTTACATGACAGAAACCTTTGCTCCTTCTAATTTCCAGCGTAAAGGTTTTATCTATGGAAAAGATGATCTGCTGATCCCTGATCCTAAGCATCCACTCACTGTAACTAAGAAAGACTAACTAGCAATGGGAATGAGTATAGAACAGATTATTTTTATTGTGCTTTCTTCAATAGCCATTGCAGCTGCACTGGGTGTTATTTTAAGCAAAAATCCCGTTAACAGCGTGTTGTGCATGATCATTTGCTTTGTTGCAATAGCAGGGCATTACATCATGCTGAATGCGCAGTTCCTTTTTATTGTACACCTTATTGTGTACACCGGCGCCATCATGGTACTGTTCCTCTTTGTACTGATGATGATGAACCTCAATGCGGAGATAGAACCACAGAAGCGTAACTGGTTAAAATATGCAGGAGCTATCAGTGGCGGCGCTTTGTTGCTGGTACTGGTAGGTGCGCTGCGGGAAGCTAGTTTGCCCGCCATCAATGCAGGAGCGTCTTCTGACATTGGGTTGATCTCTAACCTTGGAAAAACATTGTTCACCAGTTATGTGGTGCCTTTTGAACTCAGCAGCGTATTGTTCCTGAGCGCGATGGTAGGTGCGGTTGTAATTGGGAGAAAATAATCATTCACGAATGTTCATTGGCCTGTGTGGCCAGCTAATCATATAATATGCCGGTTCAATATTACATTTTCCTGAGTATCGCCCTGTTCTGCATAGGCATTATGGGGGTATTGATGCGCAGGAACGCAATTATCATCTTCATGTGCATAGAGCTCATGCTCAATGCAGTGAACCTGTTGCTGGTAGCATTTTCCAAGATGTGGGTAGATGCGGGCAGAACAGATGCTGCTTCTGCTCAGCTCTTTGTATTTTTTGTAATGGTGGTAGCAGCAGCGGAAGTGTCTGTGGGCCTGGCCATTATTGTGATGATGTACCGTAACACACATTCGGTAGACATCAATATTCTCAGCAGATTGAAAAACTAAGGAATTTAAAAATAGTATAGATCGATGATACATCTTGTTTGGCTGGTACCGTTCTTACCGTTGTTAGGTTTCCTGATCAATGGATTGGGCAGGAGGTATTTATCTAAATCGCTGACAGGCGTAATTGGCAGCGGCAGCGTATTAGCGGCTTTTGTGATCAGCCTGTTCATCTTTTTTGAAGTGCGCCAACCGGGCTTTATGCCGCAGGTTGTGACGCTGTTTGACTTTATTAGTGTAGGTAACCTTCATATTCCCTTTGCCTTCCAGGTAGATCAGCTGAGCGCTTTGTTCCTGCTGATCATCACAGGCGTTGGGTCCCTCATTCACATTTACTCTACTTCTTACATGCATGAGGAAAGTGACGAAGGATTTGCCCGTTACTTTGCTTACCTCAACCTGTTCGTATTCTCTATGCTGATCCTGGTGCTGGGCGCTAACTACGTGATGATGTTCATCGGGTGGGAAGGTGTAGGGCTTTGCTCTTACCTGCTGATCGGTTTCTGGTTTAAGAACACTTCTTATAATAAAGCGGCTAACAAAGCTTTCATCATGAACCGGATTGGTGACCTTGGCTTTTTGCTGGGCATCTTCCTGCTGATCCAGCAGTTCGGTTCTGTTACTTTCTCGGATGTTTTTGCACAGGTGCCAACATTGGGTGAGAACAGCGGGGTGCTTTTTGCAGTGGCCATGCTGCTCTTCATTGGCGCCATGGGTAAATCTGCACAGGTTCCTTTATATACCTGGTTGCCGGATGCGATGGCGGGTCCTACTCCGGTATCTGCATTGATACATGCTGCCACGATGGTAACGGCGGGTATCTATATGATAGCACGCAGCAACGTGATCTATTCCCTGGCTCCCTGCATTCAGAGCATCATTGCTATTGTAGGACTGGTAACTGCTTTACTGGCTGCCACGATTGCACTGAAGCAAAATGATATTAAAAAAGTACTGGCCTACTCTACGGTGAGCCAGTTGGGTTATATGTTCGTAGCATTGGGCGTTGGCGCTTATACAGCTGCGGTGTTCCATGTAATGACGCATGCTTTCTTCAAAGCATTACTGTTTCTTGGTTCTGGTTCTGTGATCCATGCTATGGGTGGCGAGCAGGATATTCGTAAAATGGGTGGATTGAAAAAGTGGATGCCTATAACGAATATCACTTTCCTGATCGGCTGTCTGGCTATTTCCGGTATCCCTGGTCTTTCCGGTTTCTTTTCTAAAGATGAGATCCTGGCAAATGCCTTTGGTTTTAACAAGATCATTTATGCAGGGGCTTTGATCGGTGCTTTACTGACGGCCTTCTACATGTTCCGTTTATATTACATCACATTCACGGGTAAATTCCGCGGTACGCATGAGCAGGAACATCATTTGCATGAAAGTCCTGCTGCCATTACGTTCCCGCTAGTCATCCTGGCAGTGCTTTCTGTGATCGGTGGTTATGTGGGTATGCCGGAAGTATTTGGTGTGCCGCATTTCCTGGGGGAATATTTGTCTCCCATTTTTGCACCTTCTGCTCCTTTCCTGCATGCACATCATTTGAGCCATGAGCTGGAATGGGGACTGATGGGGCTTAGCTCCGGGCTGGTGATCATTGTGATCTTCTTTGCGAGAAGCAAGTTCAGACAGTACCAGGATAATGGTGTTGCAAATACCGGCCTTGCCAAAGTGCTGGAGAATAAATGGTATGTGGATGAACTGTATGAAGCTGTTATCGTAAAACCTTTGATGGTATTGAGCGGATTTTTCCAGGATACGGTGGAGCGATCTGGCATTGATGCTACTGTAAATGGTGTGGGCCGTGGCGTGAAATGGAGCAGCCGGCAGATCCGGTTACTGCAGAACGGGCAGGTAGGCTTTTACATCTTTGCGATGGTGATTGGTATGATCGTATTGTTTGTGATCAGTTTGTTTTTATAAATCGATAGCGGATTAAGAAAAAGATATGTTGACAGTATTACTCATATTGCTTCCTTTGATAACAGGTCTGATCACATTCGGAACGAAAGGTGCCAGTGCGAAAGTACTGAGCCTGTTGTCATCATTAGCCACACTGGTGATTGCAGTAATTGCCTGGTTAAAGTTTAAGACTGCACCGGATGCATTACAATTTACAGTAGACTGGATCCCGCAACTGGGTACGCAGTTCAATGTAGGATTGGATGGCATGGGCGTGATGCTGATCCTGCTGACGGCTATTTCCTTCCCGCTTATCTTCATCACCATTTTCAGCAGGAATTATGAGCGTTCGGGTGCATTCTATGGTCTGATGTTATTGAGCCAGGCCGGATTGATAGGTGTGTTCACTGCTTACGATGCTTTGTTGTTCTATATGTTCTGGGAACTGGCGCTTATTCCGGTGTACTTCCTTTGTTCTATGTGGGGTGGGGAAAGAGCAGTGCCTGTTACGTTTAAATTCTTTGTATACACTTTTGCAGGATCTCTGCTGATGCTGGTTGGCATCATTTATATCTATAGCCAAACGCCTGGCGGTTCTTTCAGCTGGACGACATTCACTTCCATGCAATTGAGCAGTACGGAGCAATCCTGGCTCTTCTGGTTATTCTTTGTGGCCTTTGCTATTAAGATGCCGGTATTTCCTTTCCACACCTGGCAGCCGGATACGTATGAGCAATCTCCTACTCCGGTAACGATGGTGCTGAGTGGTATCATGGTGAAGATGGGATTGTTTGCTGTTGTGCGCTGGTTGTTGCCTGTATTGCCGAAAGGTGCTTACATGTGGCAGGAGGCGGCTATTGTATTATCAGTGATCGGGATCATCTATGCTTCCTGCATCGCTATCATGCAATCTGATATTAAACGCCTGATCGCTTATTCTTCTATTGCACACATTGGTTTAATGAGTGCTGCTATTTTTGCGA
Organism: Chitinophaga sp. SYP-B3965; assembly: GCF_009647655.1. GTDB lineage: Bacteria > Bacteroidota > Bacteroidia > Chitinophagales > Chitinophagaceae > Chitinophaga. The sequence goes on from NZ_WJFD01000005.1 coordinate 20,360, forward strand.
ATAACGAGCAAAGCATGCAGGGTGTGATGGTGCAGATGTTCAACCACGGTATCAATATCATTGGTTTGTGGATGCTGGTGGAAGTGATACAGAACAGGCTGAACACAAAGAATATGAATGAAATGGGTGGTATTGCCACGCATGCGCCGAAACTGGCGATTGCACTGGTGATCGTAAGCTTCGCAAATATTGCGCTTCCTTTAACGAACGGGTTCATCGGGGAGTTCCTGATGTTCAGCGGTTTGTTCCAGTATAATCCATGGTTTGCTGCGGTGGCAGGTGTTGCTGTTATCCTGTCAGCCGTGTATATGTTGCGGATGCTGCAAAAGGTGATCTTTGGAGAAGCCAATGCACAAACGGCTTCGATGAGAGACCTGAAGGCAGGAGAGATACTGGCCATTGGAGTGGTGGTAGCAGTGATCTTTATCTTGGGCTTTTATCCCAAACCACTGCTGGAACTGGTAAACAGTACTTCACTGTTAGTGAATGCCATTAATTTTAAATAGAGATTCTGTAACGCTAAGATATGAACGCATTAATTTCTACTGCTGTATTTGGAATTGTACTGATGTTTATCGGGCTGTTCGTAAAGAACAGGCAGCACATTAAATATTATGCTGTTGCCGGCACTATCATTGCTTTTATTGCCAACTGGTTTGACGCCCAGCTGGTGACCAATGGGAGTGTTGTACTGCACAACATGATCGAAGTAAGTAAATTCTCTGTGCTCTTCAATGCAGTGGCTATTACTGCTACCTTCCTTTATTTTGTTCTTTGCGGCAGCGCATTTGAAAAAGCGGGAGATGATGTGGCGGATTATTTTGCACTGACCTTCTTTATCCTTGCCGGGATCACACTATCTGGTTCTTTTTACAACCTGCTCATGCTGTTCCTGGCTATTGAGATCATTTCTATTCCGCAATATATCCTTGCCGGTGTGGACAAGAAGAACCTGAAAAGTAATGAAGCATCCCTGAAATACTTTTTGATGGGCTCCTTCACAACAGGTATCCTGTTGATGGGTATTGCCCTGATCTATGGTGCTACCGGTACTTTCAATATCCGTGAAATGGGTCTTGGAACGGGTGATCTGAGTCCGCTGGCTTTATGTGGTATTATCCTGCTGGGTTTTGCGCTGGCCTTTAAAGTATCTGCTGCTCCTTTCCATTTCTGGACGCCGGATGTATATGATGGTTCTCCTACTGTATTTACTGCCTTTATGGCTACTGTGGTGAAAGCGGCCGGTTTTATTGCTTTCATGCGTTTGTTCCATGTGAGCTTTGCGGGTGGAAACCTTAGCACACACTGGCAACTGATCATCGCTATCATTACGGCAGCTACTTTGCTGATCGGTAACTTTACCGCGGTATTCCAGCAAAGTGTAAAAAGGATGCTGGCTTACTCGAGTATTGCGCAGGCAGGATTTATGCTTTTTGCCATTGTGGCGGTGAATGAAAGGTCCAGCCAGGGGATCATCCTCTATTCTGTGGCTTACAGTGTGGCTACCATTGGGGTTTTTGCTATCCTGCTGAAACTGAAGGACTATACTTTTGAAGGATATAACGGCCTGGCCCAGAAACATCCGGTGCTGGCTTTGGTAAATACGATCTTCCTGTTGTCGTTGGCGGGTATCCCTTTAACGGCGGGATTTTTTGCCAAATATTTTGTGCTCAGCGCAGCGGTGCAACAGGGACAATTGCTGTGGCTGGTGATCCTGGCGGTATTATGTGCGGCAGTGAGTGCTTACTACTACTTCCGTGTGATCATAGCCATGTATTTCAAGGCGGGTGATGCGGAAACCTCAGAACCTATCACTATCGGCTTCAAAGCTGTGCTGGTGGTTGGTGCAGGAATAATTATCCTGCTGGGGATCTTCCCGAACCTGCTGCTTCAATTCCTGTAATTTAGCATACAACTATATTAGAAGGCGCTTCTTTTCAAGGAGCGCTTTTTTTATGGGTTTTAGATTAACTTTACTATAACCCGTATTTATGCAAATTCGCGATATATACTTTCTGGCGCTCCGCTCCATCACTGCAAACCGTTTAAGGACGTTCCTGACGGTGACTATCATAGCTATTGGTATCATGGCCCTCGTAGGGATACTCACTGCCATCGATGTGATGCAGAACAAGATCTATGACAGTTTTGCCAATATGGGGGCGAATGGGTTTTCCATCCGGAACCGGGAGCTAAATATCCGGATCGGCGGCCGGGGTAATGCTACCCGGGGCACCAGCCAGAAGCTGAAAGTGCGTAATTCCAACAAGAACAAGGTGATCTCTTTTGATGAAGCGATGGCTTTTAAAGAGCGGTATAATTTCCCGGCTACGGTAGGTGTTTCTTTTCGTGCGGGTGGTGGCATGACGGTATATAAAGACGAAAAGAAAACTAACCCCACAGTGCAGGTGATAGGAGGGGATGATAACTATTTGCAATTATCTAATTACGACCTATTGATGGGCCGTAATTTCAATAAAGCGGATCTTGAGTCCGGGCGGAATGTGGCTATCCTGGGAAATGATGTGGTGAAGAAATTGTTCCCGGATAAACCGGAGCAGGCACTGAATACAAATGTGCGGGTAGGAAACGTGCGGTACCGGGTGATAGGGATCCTGGGAAGCAAGGGTAGCAGTAATCTTTTCAGTGCGGATAATGTGGTGGTGACAACGGTTACCAGTACGCGGCGGGTATTTAACAGACCGAATGCTTCCTACCAGGTGAATGTGAATGTAAATGATGTGGCCCAAATAGACGCGGCTATCGGAGAGGCCACCGGTGATTTCAGGGTGATCCGGAAGATGAATTCTTTTGAGGAGAATAACTTCTACATGAGCCGCAGTGATAGTGTGGCAGAAATGTTATTCAATAGTTTAGCTACTGTTACCATGGCTGCGGGGTTAATAGGATTTATTACACTCTTTGGTTCTGCCATTGGTTTAATGAATATCATGCTGGTGTCTGTGGCAGAACGCACGCGTGAAATTGGGGTGAGTAAAGCCCTGGGGGCCACGTCGTCCACTATTAAGAAGCAATTTATTGTGGAGGCGATCCTGATCAGTGTGTTGGGAGGAGTGAGTGGAGTGATCCTGGGAATGATGATCGGGAACCTGCTGTCTTTGGTGATGGGAACAACTTTCCTGGTGCCCTGGCTTTGGATCATTGGGGGGATCCTGTTGTGTGCTACGGTTGGGTTGATCTCTGGAATTTATCCTGCCATGAAGGCTGCCAAGCTGGACCCTATTGTGGCACTGCGTTACGAATAAAAACATTTACTATCCCGGGGAAGCTTTTCCCCGGGATCGTTTTTTTAAAAGAACAGTTGGGATAATGCATTCGTTGCATCGTTCGTTTTAGGTTTCAGCCCCAGGAACTTGGTGTACTGTGCCACCGTTAATAATCCTTTCAGCTTTTTAAACAATCCACCTTGCAGACCAGCGAATTTAGAGGCATAAGCTGCTTTGTCCGTATTGGCTAATCCCATGATGCCTGATTTATCTTTCAGGAATCCGGTTACGGCTGTCAGGACATTCGGCTTTTGCGTTTCTGAGAGGGAGAGGGCTGGTACCAGTTTCCCAATAATTGAATTGGCCATGCCATTCACATCTATGCCGGCAGCTTGCGCGGCTTTAGCGGTATTTTTTGCTTTGTCCAGCACACTTTGTGCGAGCGTAACGGAACTGGTTACTGACAGGAGCAGCAGGGCTGCGAAGATCTTTTTCATGTTGACGGGGGATTAATTTAGGTTACCAGTTAATTACAAGTAAAGTGGGGCAATTGTTGAGTGATGGGTAAAGGAATAATGGGAGAATGATGGGAGGGTGATGGGAGAACTATGGGAGAATGGTGGAGATGGTGTGGACTTGGTGTGGACTTGGTGTGGAGATGATGTGGACTTGAGGTGGACTTGAGGTGGACTTGAGGTGGACTTGAGGTGGACTTGGTTTGGGCTATTTGTTGATTATCAGTGGATTGTGTTAGGTTAAAAAAGGGTTGTTCATCATAGACAAACAACCCTTTTTCACAAATATCAGCGGGAGATTACTCAGCTACCACTTCGAATTCCAGTTCGGTATCGTTTCCTTTACCGAAATCGAGGCGTGCTTTGTAAGAACCCAGTTCTTTTACATCGCCAATGATATGGATACGACGACGGTCGATCTCATATCCTTTTTGTTCTTTGATAGCACGTGCGATCTGAACGCCGGTAACACTACCAAAGATCTTGCCGGAAGTACCAGTTTTAGCACCGATCTTCACAGGAGAAGCTTTGAGAACTTCCACCACTTTCGCGATTTCAGCCATCATTTTTTCTTCTTTCACCTTTTGCACCTTCACGCGTTCGTTCAGTTGCTTCAGGTTGGAAGAGCTTGCTTCTACGGCAACCTTTTGTGGGATCAGGAAGTTCCTGGCGTAACCGTTCTTTACAGTTACCAGTTCATTCTTCTGGCCCAGATTATCTACATCTTGTATTAAGATTACTTGCATTGTTTCTTACTTTAAAAGGTCAGTAACATAAGGCAATAAAGCCATTTGACGAGCTTTCTTGATAGCCTCAGCTACCTTGCGCTGGAATTTCAGAGAGTTACCACTGATACGGCGAGGAAGCATCTTGCCCTGATCGTTCAGGAATTTTTTCAGGAACTCGGCATCTTTGTAATCTACATACTTGATACCTAATTTCTTGAAGCGGCAGTATTTCTTCTGGCGCTTCTCCTGCTTAACGGCTGTTAAGTACTTGATTTCTTGTTTTACTGCCATAACTTAAGCTTCTACTGGTTTAGGTTCAGCATTCAGGTTACCTCTTTTCCGGGTGTTGTACGCTTGCGCGTGCTTGTCCAGTTTGTTCACCATGTAACGCAATACATTTTCATCGCGATTCAGCTGAATCTTCAGCTTCTCATTGAGGTCGGATGGCGCAGTGTACTCCAGAACCAGGAACATGCCCGTGGTTTTCTTCTGGATTGGGTACGCCAGTGATTTTAGACCCCAGGGATTCTCGTGCACAATTGCACCGCCATTATCCTTGATAATGTCAGCGAATTTTTTCTGAATGGCTTTGTAGTCCTCTTCAGAAAGCACAGGGGTAAAGATCACCATCAATTCGTAGTTTGACATAATTTTCCCTTGTTTGTTAATAATGTAAAAAAAATAAAAATTGGAGTGCAAAGATAGGGGTAATTTCTGATTCTTCCGCTTTACTGGCGCGAATTTCCGTTAATTTAAACGGGGATACTTTTGGTATCCCCGTTTATTTGCTAACATGCTTGTTATCAGCGGGTAATAAATATCTTCTTAACCTCAGTCTTATTGCCGCTTTGAACCCTCAGGAGGTAAATGCCGGCAGGCATGTTCCCAACGTCCACTTTTCTCAGATTCATGCCTTTGGAGAAGTTCAGCTGACTTTGGTAGCGAATTACTCCTTGCAGATCAATTAATTGGATAGAAGCCGGACCAGCTTGCGGGGCATCCATATAAATATAGAGCTGCCTGCCCAGGATGAGGCATAATAACCTGAACCAGGATTCGCGGCTCAATACCAGTACGCTTTGAACGGAACTGTATTGGAAAGTGCTGTCCTTGCTGACCTGTTTCAGGCGGTAATACCAGTAGCCGGGTAATACGGAACCATCGAAACTTTGGTAAGCGGCCCCTTGTATGTTTTGGGCAGGTACAGTATCTATTGGTGTGTAATTCCGCTGGTTCAGAGAACGCTCTACAATAAACTTGTCGTTGTTGATCTCGCGGGTGGTGTTCCAGGTTAATCTTACCCCGCCATCATCTTCCCGGGCTGTGAAAGTGGTCATCACAACCGGATGGGCCAGTACCCGGATATCATAACGACTGATGATCGGGAAGTGGTCTGAAGTAAAGGTACTATAAGAAGGGATGATGGTTTCTACAAACCGCAGCACTTTAGCGGATTGCGGAACATAGGCCAGCTGCATTTCATTGGAGCCCATGGCGTGATCTATCATATCAGGGAAAGAAGCGGTGGAACGTTGTTTGGCCAGGCTGAGTTCATATGTGAATGGTGTATAATTCAGCGAATCCAGTTTGAAATCTATATAAGAAGTAGTGGTGTCCGGCGCCATTTCGGAAGTGATGGTCCTGTCGAAATCATCATTAAAATCTCCTAATACCAGGATGTTCTTATAAGGATATTGTGCATCCAGGGAGTCTTTCATCTCTTTGTTGCCATCTTTCCTTCTATGCCAGCTTTCAATTTTCTCTGCTGTATTGCCTGTATTGGCTTTGGCATGGAGGACGATAAAATGGATGCGGGCGGTATCACTATTCATGACCACATTGGCTTCCATGAGATAAGGGAACCGTCCGGAGGACCAATTGTAATAAGCAGTGGGGCTGCCTCCTTTACGTAAAACACCGTAGGTGCGGATACTTTTTACCAAAGAGTCTTTATATACAAAGGCTAACTTTTGCGCGCTGTCATATAAGGGAGCAGTAAGACTATCCACTCTTGAGCCGAAATCTGATACCAGGTATTTGTAACCGGGCATGGAATCTACGATGGCTTTTAAACGGATGGTGTCTACAACTTCTACGAGGGCGAAAATGTCCGCATTCACGCTGCGCATTACTTTGAGGGCGTTGGCCTGTTGCAATGCTTCGTTTGTTGGGCCAAAATCCAGGTGGCCGAACCATTCCATATTCCAGTTCACCACTTTCAGGGTACGCAGGGAAGTTCCGGTGAGATTCACCCTGCTGGCGGAAAGCGCTGCTGAAGAGAAACTCAGGGTGCCTGTGTAATTCTGATCTGCAGCCGAAGGAGCAAACCTGGCCCATACGGTATGAGGGTCTGTATCATTAAAGGTCAACGTGGGATAGTACTGCACCTTATCCAGTGATATTTCAAAGTTGGAAGGGGCGGTTACATGTAATGGTGCGGTGAGATCATTTGCCCAGAAAGTAAAGGGCTGGGGATCTGAACGGGTGCCGGCTTTGCTGTAATCAAAATCCAGTTGTGCCGGGGAAGTTGTAACAGTAGGAGCAGGTGCTGTGGCGGAATTGGTGATGTGTACATCATCCAAAGTCCAGCGGCTAGCTTGCAAAGTAGGGGAGGAAGTATATACCCAGGCGATGTAAACATCTGTTCCTTTGAAAGCTGCCAGGTTGATGCCCTGAGACGTAAACCACACATCAGAGCCGGTTTCAGGGAAACGGCCGTTGATGGTTGTCCAGCTGGCAAGATGCGGATCCCCGCTGCCACTGTAATCTGTGGATATTTTTAATTCCAGGCCGGGGCCTGCAAATGCACTCCTGCTGGCAAAAGACAACAGCGGGAAGTTGAATCCGCAGAGATCCAGCACTGGTGCGATCAGCCAGTCTTCATTATCTTTTGCCCCGCTGGCAAATCCATTAATTTGCATACCATTGCCGGTTTGGCCAAATGTAGTACAGGCCCAGGTTTGATCCCCGATCACACTGTATTGGGTAAAACCATTTATACAAGTGGTAAAGTCGAAATCCAGTAACTGGCTGCCGGTGGTAAATGACCACTGGGTGCTGTCTGAAATTCCGGCAGCGCCATTTCCGTTGGAATCCTGGATGGCGTTGCTGTCCAGCATCACATAATAAGTACGATTGCCACGCAGGGTGGCAGGGATGGTTAAGGTGTTGCCGGAAATAGTTATCGCGGGGTTATTGATGTCTAATACCTGGGTGTTTATGGTCACATTGCCCGCATTCTTACGGATGTTCTCGTCATATGTTATCACCAAACTGCTGCCGGGTTGTACGCCAGTGGCTCCATTCGCCGGAGATAAACTGCTGATCACAGGAGGTGTAACATCTCCGCTCACACCGCCAACAGTTATACTGTCAATCGCAAAGCTGGGCCTGGAGCCTGCTCCACCGATCTGGCGGTTCACCCATCTTAATTGTACAACAGGTACATTCTCACATTCCGCCGGCAACAATACCTGTTTGAAAACAAGGTTTTGCGGTGTGGTGATCCCGGAGCCGGTTTGCAAGGTGGTATTATTCTGATAGGCCGTGGAGGGCAGATTGGTGAAATTACCGCTGGTGCCCGCCCGGTATTGTAATACCACTTCGTTGATGCGGGTATTACTGTTGTTATCATATGGATTGCGGATCGTCATTACCTCGAAACCCACGCTCACATTGGTGCTGCCGGTTGTGTTTACGCTGAGCGCCACGGAATTGTCCGCGCTGCCGCTATTGAGGAAGCCGACTTTTCCGTTGTAATTGTGAACGCCGTTGGTTGTGGAGGAAGCGGTGCTGTTTGCCGCCAGGGGTTTGTCAGCCGCTGCCGGCGCCACATTGAAACTGCCGGAAGGGGAGCCGCTTAATGTCCAGCCCAGCCATCCGTCTGGTAAAACGGTAGCATTGTGTGGCATGGCGGAAAATGTTTGTAAGTAGGGTATTGACTGTGGTACCGGGTTTGTTTGTGCAAGGGCCAAAAGGGGTACCAATAGACATGATAGGAGTAAAGCTCTTTTCATAAAGGGTTTTTGGGAGGGGTTCTGAAATATGGTTACTATGCTAATTTACATCAGTTCATTTATACGGGAAAAGAAGTTTTTGTTAACTTAAGGGCGGACGGTCATCTTGTCAGCCGGGTATCCACTGGCATAGCCTTTGACCAACAACCTCCGTTAAAAACTGATCAATTATGCAGAAAGGCGCTATACGTGTACAAACAGAGAACATTTTCCCCATTATCAAAAAGTTCCTTTATTCTGATCACGATATTTTTTTACGTGAACTGGTAAGTAATGCGGTGGATGCCACGCAGAAGCTTAAAACACTGGCCAGCGTTGGAGAATTTAAAGGTGACATTGGGAATACAGACATTACTGTATTGCTGGACAAAGAAAAAAAGACCATCACTATTTCTGATCGTGGTGTGGGTATGACGGCTGAGGAAGTTGATAAATATATCAACCAGGTAGCTTTCTCCGGTGCGGAAGAATTTGTGAACAAGTATAAAGGTCAAACTGACGGAGCGAATATCATTGGCCACTTCGGCCTTGGTTTTTATTCTTCTTTCATGGTGAGCAGCCAGGTAGAGATCTATTCTAAATCCTGGCGCCCTGATACAAAAGCCGTTCGCTGGGAATGTGATGGCAGCCCGGAATATGAACTGGAAGAAACAGAGAAAGCAGAACGCGGTACAGACATTGTGATGCATATCAATGAGGAAAGTGAAGAGTTCCTGGATGAAAACCGCATCCGTACTATCCTGGAAAAATTCTGCCGTTTCTTACCTATCCCCATTCGTTTCCAGGATACACAGATCAATAATACTTCTCCTGCATGGGTTAAAAAGCCGAGTGAATTAACCACAGAGGATTATCAGAACTTTTATAAAGAACTGTATCCTTATGCAGAAGCACCATTGTTCTGGATACACCTGAACGTGGATTATCCTTTCAACCTTACAGGGATCCTGTACTTCCCCAAGATCACGAAATCTTACGAGGTCCAGAAGGACAAGATCAGCCTGTACAGCAACCAGGTTTATGTAACAGATGAAGTGAAGAACATTGTGCCGGAATTCCTGATGCTGCTGCATGGTGTGATAGATTCTCCGGATATTCCGTTGAACGTAAGCAGGAGTTATCTGCAGGGAGATCCTAACGTGAAAAAGATCAATGCACACATCACTAAAAAGGTAGCGGATAAACTGGATGAAATGTTCCGGACAGACCGTCCTTCCTTTGAAGAAAAATGGGAACATATTGGCCTGTTTGTGAAATATGGTATGATGACGGAAGACAAGTTTGCTGAAAAGGCAAGCAAATTCCATGTGATGGCAGATGTAGACAACAGTGCATTTTATACATTGGAAGAATACCGCACGGCTACAGCTGCGATACAAACTAATGCAGAAGGTAAGCTGGTGATCTTATATGCTACGAATCCTGTTCAGCAGGATAGTTACATCCAGGCTGCACAAGCGAAAGGATATAAAGTAGTGAAGCTGGATACGATGGTGGATGCTGGTTTCATCAACCAGATGGAAACCAAATGGGAGAATGTACAATTCAACCGGGTGGATGCGGACATCGCAGATAACCTGATCAATAATGAAGCAAAGGCGATCAGCGTATTGAGCGAAGAGCAGGAAGGCAAACTGAAAGACATGTTCGGTCAGCAGATCCCGCAGCCTAATATCAAAGTGGAATTGAAAGGATTAAGCGCACAGGATCAACCGGTGATCGTAACCCGTTCTGAATTTATGCGCCGGATGAAAGATATGGCAGCCATGGGCGGTTCCGCAAGTATGTTTGCCGGTATGCCGGATGAGATCACGATGACGGTAAATGCCAATCACCCCATTTATCTGAACATCCTGGAAGAAGGGAATGCTGAAAAGCAACAGAAACTGGTACGCAACCTGGCAGACCTGGCTTTGCTTTCCCAGAATTTATTGCAGGGAGCTGAGCTCACGGCATTCGTGAACCGCAGTGTGGAACTGATGGGGAAAGATTAGTTATACATATGAATTCCTGACGAATTATGATAATTTGTAAGCTGGTAGCGGTTTTTAGCGCTGCCAGCTTATCTTTTGGTATGATCATTGTTGTTTTGGTTGTAATGAATCTTCGTAACATGGTGGCAATCAGCTTTGCCTTGATAATAATGGTGGCCTGTTCCAAACAGTCCAATACCGTAGTACCTGATCCTCCGGGAGGTGGCACGGGAAATCCTCCACCAGTTGTGGTGGATTCAGGCAATTTTACTCCCCAGACAATCGGTGTTAGTTTCAAAAAAGTAAATAATCCTAAAGGAATTACCGACTACGTACTTCAAATTCCTGCTTCCTATAATGAAAAGAAAAATACCACGAAGTGGCCGGTGATCATCTTCCTGCATGGTATGGGAGAAAGAGGAACGGATCTGAATAAAGTGAAAAATACAGCGCTTCCTGCTATCGCCGGTAAGGATAAAGATTTCCCTTATATCCTGATCTCTCCGCAATGCAAAGAAGAAACAGGAAACGATTGGTGGAATAATGCGAACCTCGATGCTCTATATGCAGATGTGATGAAAACGTATAACGTGGATCCTTCCCGCATTTATCTTACGGGTCTTAGTATGGGAGGATATGGTGCATGGACGTGGGCACAGGGTAGTCCGGATAAATTTGCTGCAGTAGTACCTATCTGTGGTGCGGGCACACCATCCAATGCCTGTGTGTTAAAGAACAAGCCTATTTGGGTTTTTCATAATGCAGATGATGGCACCGTAAATGTTTCCAATTCACGGGACATGGTGGATGCATTGAAGAAATGCGGTTCCACTATGGTAAAATATACAGAGAATCCAACCGGAGGTCATGATTCCTGGACCAAGGCTTATAAAGATCCTGCATTGTTTGCATGGCTGAGTGAGCAAAAGAAATAATCCGATACCGATACTGCCTATACCTATATGATCAGAAAAATCTTCCTCACGATTGTTTTGTGCTTTTTCGTTGTGCTCACTGTTGGAGCAGATGATGATACGGAAAAGACAATTGCCCACCCTGGTGCTTCCATTAAAAAATACCTGGTTTACATGCCGGATAAATATCGCCGCCGAAGTACAAAGCGTTGGCCTGTGCTCTTTTTCCTTCATGGAAAAGGAGAACGGGGAGATGATCTTAGTAAAGCCCGGATTGCAGGTGTTCCGGAAATACTGGGGCATGATCTTCCTTTCATCCTGATCGTTCCGCAATGTAAACTGTCTGCCCCAACATGGGAAGTAGCCAGCCTGGATTCCTTATACGAAGATGTAAAACGTTCTTACCCTATTGATACCAACCGTGTTTACCTGACAGGTTTAAGTATGGGAGGGTATGGTACCTGGATCTGGGCATCTGCTCATCCGGAACGTTTTGCAGCGATTGTTCCCATTGCAGGTTATGGACTTTCCCGTTTAAATCCCTGTGGCATGAAGGCATTGCCTATCCGGACTTTTCATAACACAGATGATCCCACCATCCAGGTAAGTGAAACCAGGAAGATCGTACAGGCTGTGAAAGCCTGTGGCAATACACAAATTTATTATACAGAAACGCCAACCGGTGGGCATGACTCCTGGACCAGGGCGTATAAAGACCCGGCTTTGTTCACGTGGTTGAGTAAGCAAAAGAATTAGAAATCCTGGAAATCGTAGTAAGAAACTACGGGTCCGCTGGTGCCAGTTACGGAAACCTGCACATAGGTATTCGCATTATCCACGGCATTTACATAAACCGGTGTTGACGGAGTAAGGAATCCATATCCGTTTGCAGAATACACAGTGTAGTTACCAGAAGAAATATACAAGTAGTTGCCGGACCAGCTTAAGCCTGATACGGGGCCGTTGCCGAAGGCATAAATGAAATTCCAAGCAAAAGCGGGCGCATGATTGGAGGTTTTGATACCAGAAGTTGCGTTCATGCTTAAAGTAATGGCAACCATCAATAGAGCAATTCCTTTGATCATAAGATAAATTTTTAGAGGGTTAATGTGGGTTGAACTCTCTAAAAATAACAACACCTCTTTTATTCTTCTCGCCGATCCGTATCATTCTGTCGCTGAATTGTATCATTCTAAGCGGAGGCCCTGATATCTATTACTTTCAATTGTAAGGTTGTATTGCCGTTCCATTCATTCTCTTCCAGCGTGAATACCATATCGAATGGTTTTTTGCTGTTGACCAGTTCAAATTTGTCTGCCATAAAAAAGCCGATGCCGGAAATGGAATGGCTGTTACGTTGTTTGATAGACAGTTTGAGGTGTTCTTCTTTTACAATCTTTGAATAGCCGGTATCTGTTACATTTTTGGCAATGAACAAAGGCCTGAGATTTTCCGGGCCGAGGGGTTCAAATTGCCGCATGATATTATAAAAGGAGGGGGTGATGTCGTTGAAAGTTATTTCCGAATCGATCACTATTTCCGGTATCAGCAGATCGGGATCGATGGTGGCAGCTACGATGGATTCAAATCTTTCCTGGAAGGCTTCCACATTTTCCGGTTTCATGGTCATGCCCGCAGCATAAAAGTGCCCGCCATAATTTTCAAGGAGATCTTTACACTGGTGAATAGCTTCATACACATTAAACCCTGTCACGGAACGTGCGGATCCGGCTACCTGCCCATTACTTTGTGTAAGGATAATAGTAGGGCGGTAGAAATATTTATCGATCAGGCGGGAAGCCACGATCCCTACAACACCTTTATGCCAGTGCGGTTGAAATAATACAGTTGATTTGCGGGTATGTTGCAGGATATCATTCTGAATAATGCTCACTGCTTCCTGCGTGATGGTCATATCAATTTCCTTTCGGTCGAAATTATCTGCGTGCAGCATTTCGGCGAAAGTATAAGCTTTATCGTAATCTTTTTCGATGAAGAGGTTCACGGCTTTCCGGGCATCGTCCATTCTGCCGGCTGCATTTACGCGGGGGGCAATAACGAATACGAGATTGGAAGTGGTCAGTTTTTCTTTTAGTCCGCTTAACTGGATGAGTGCCTTGATGCCAGAACTGGGTGTTTCATTTACCTGCTTTACGCCATGATAGGCCAGTATACGGTTTTCGCCGGTCATGGGAACAATATCAGCTGCAATACTGGTAGCTACGAGGTCTAAATATTGGTATACCTCTTTCATAGGGATACCTTTTTTCTGGGCCAGGGCACTGATCAGTTTGAAGCCAATGCCACAACCGCTTAATTCTTTGTAAGGGTAGGGGCAGTCCTGCTGTTTGGGATTGAGGATGGCCACCGCGTTTGGCAGAATGGGATCTGGCAGATGGTGATCGCATACAATGAAGTCAATTCCCCAACTTTTTGCAGTGGCAATATGGTCTGTGGATTTGATCCCGCAATCCAATGCGATGATGAGGCTTACATCATTATCGCGGGCATGTTCAATGCCCTGCAGGGAAATACCGTAACCTTCCCGGTAGCGGTGAGGGATATAAAATTCAAGGTTTGGATAGATGGTTTCAAGAAAGCTGTAAACGGTTGCCACGGCGGTGGTACCATCTACGTCATAGTCTCCGTAAATGAGGATCTTTTCATGGCGGAAGAAAGCTTCTTCGATACGGGAGATGGCTTTATCCATATCTTTCATGATCCAGGGATCGTGGAGATCTTCCAGTGTTGGACGGAAAAAGTGTTTGGCTTCATCGTATTTTTTGATGCCTCTTTGCACCAGTAATCTACATAGTAAGGGATGAATGCGCAAAGCTGCCTGCAGCTGTTGTTCCGGAATTGGTTGATATTTCTTTACTGTCCAGCGTTTCTGCATGAATTGGTACTCCTTTGTTCTAATCAGTCTTCAATAACCGTAATATAAGGATGATTAGCGTATAATCGGCTGTAATGAGCGCTAAATCAGAGATTGTTTGTGCTAAAACGTGTAAAAAACTTTAAAATTTCCTGTCTGTGGTGAATCTCACTAGTGTTTCCAATCCTGCGCGGATATTACTGTCGGGGAATTCATGTAAAATGGCTAGTGCTTCGTCGCGGTATTGCAGCATTTTCTGCCGGGTATAGTCTATACCGCCGCTTTCTTTGACCATGGTGATCACTTCGTTGACCTTGTCTTTTTCCTTATTGTGGTTCTTTACTATATTAATTATATGTCTGCGTTGTTCAGCTGTGCCATGTTGGAGGGTGTAGATCAGGGGGAGGGTCATTTTCTTTTCCCGGATATCGATACCGGTAGGTTTTCCGATATTAGCGGGGCCGTAATCGAAAAGATCGTCCTTGATCTGGAAGGCGATGCCTACTTTTTGGCCGAAAAGGTGCATTTTTTCCGTGATCTCGTCATTGGCGGTGGTGCTCCAGGCGCCGGCTGCACAAGCTGAAGCCAGGAGGGAAGCTGTTTTCCGCTGGATGATATCAAAATAGACGTCTTCCTTAATATCCAGTTTCCGGGTCTTTTCCATTTGGAGGAGTTCCCCTTCGCTCATTTCCCTTACAGCTTTGGACAGGATCTGGAGGGCTTTGTAGTCATTATTATTAAGAGACAATAAAAGGCCTTTAGTGAGGAGGTAATCCCCCACCAATACAGCAATCTTATTTTTCCAGAGTGCATTTACGGAAAAAAAGCCCCGGCGCTCGAGGGAATCATCTACCACATCATCATGAACGAGGGTGGCGGTATGCAGCAGTTCTACGAGGGCGGCGGCCCGGTAGGTACTTTCGTTGATCTCGTTAGTGAACATCCTGGCGGAGAGGATCACGAACATGGGCCGGATCTGCTTTCCCTTTCGTTTTACGATGTAGTGCATGATCCGATCCAGCAGGGGAACGTCACTTTTTACAGCATCTGCAAACTTTCCTTCGAAATCCTGTAATTCCTTCCCAATCAGTTGTTTAATTTCCTCCATATGTTAAAAAAAGGTTCGCTAAGCTACCCCTAAAATACTACATTCTGATAATTTGGCCCCGAATTTGTAGATATTACCGGAAGCGTTCTTTAGATACCCCTTAATTTTGAGGGAGTTATCAATACAAATAAAATCGCAAGAAAAATTTGTATATTCATTAAGGATTTTTACCTTTGCTTGGTAAAAAACGCGTTAATTGTAAAATCTTTAACAGTTTTTAAATAAAAAAACAATTATGGCAAGCAAAAAGTACTTACTACTGGCAGGTGCAATGACTCTTCTGGCAGCATCTCCCGGTTTTGCGCAGGTTAAGCCCTCATACGACGCGCTGGACTCCTCTAAAGTTTCCGCGAAGAATATGGCGCAATTCAACAGTTTCAGAAACAACCAATCTGACTATCCGGCCAAGCCGAGAAATATGTGGGAATTGGGAGTACACGGTGGTTACCACTTTATCCAAGGTGACGTAGCAGCTCTTCCCGGTTTCGGTGGCGGTCTCTCCCTGAGAAAAGCCCTCGGTCATACTTTCTCTATCAGAGGTGAGTATACTGGTTCTTTCGATTATGGTCTGGATTACAAATTGAAACCTAACACAGTAGGTGGCGCTTATAACGCTACTGCCAGCAGAAATGGCGGTTTTGTTGTTCCTGCTTACAGAACAGCAACACACCAACTGTCTTTAGACTTCATCGCTTCTCTGAGCAACATCCTGTTCTACAAAGCTCAACCTAAAGTTAACTGGTACGTTTTCGCTGGTTATGGTTTGATGCTGGCAGACGTTGACGTTGACCAAAATGGTACTACAGGTTATACCTACGGTGCTGGTGGTGCTAACATCAACTTCTCTGGTAAGAAGAAAGATATTCGCGACGCTCTGAAAAACTACCACGACAAAGATTACGAACAAAATGCACCTTCTCAGGGAAATCGCGTTCAGATCGGTCGTAAAGATGACAACCAACTCCTGCGTCATGCGCTGGAATTAGGTACTGGTATTGCTTTCAAAGTTTCTAAACGTTTCAACATTGGTGTTGAAGAGAAATTGACCCTGCCTTTCGATGATTACCTGGACAGTTACACTGCCGGTGCTTACGATGGTACTAAAGATTTCTTCTCTTATACTTCTATTCGTTTGAACTTCAACCTCGGTAACCCCAACAAACGTGTTGAACCATTATGGTGGGTTAATCCGTTGGATTTCGCTTACAACGAGCTGAACAGCCCACGCCGCATGAAGCTGCCTACTCCGGTACTGCCTGATGCTGATGGTGATGGTGTTACTGATCAATTCGATCGCGAACCTAACACTCCAGCTGGTGCTCCCGTTGATTCTCACGGTGTAGCTAAGGATACTGATGGTGATGGTGTTCCTGACTTCAAAGACAAGCAACTGATCACGCCTACTTATTGCTTCCCAGTTGATGCTGATGGCGTAGGTAAATGCCCAGATCCTGAGTGCTGCAAAAACATCGTAGATAAGCCTAATTGCGCTAGCCTGATCTTCCCTAGCGTTGCTTTCAAAGGCAGTGCAACTAAGATCTCTAACGATTTCGAAGCTGTTCTCGGTAGCGTAGCAAATACTCTCCGTTCTAACCCTTCCTGCAACATCCTGGTTACTGGCCACGCTGGTGCTAAAGGTAAAAAAGGTGGTGTTGACCTGAGCTCTCGCCGTGTTGACGCTGTAATCGACTACCTCGCTGAAAAACAAGGTATCGATCGCGGTCGCTTCATCAAGCAAAACACTCCTGGTGATGCTGGTACTGTAGACCTGGCTCCAGCCAACTAATACAACCACACACTGGTAAATATTTAAAAGAGGCTGCTCATATTGAGCAGCCTCTTTTTATGGTAGATATAAATTCGCGATTGATCCGTATTTATTACTAAATTTGAGCCTGCTTTTAATCTTATATTGTACTCTGCGTGGTAAAAGACTTCAATAAAGCTACCCTGGCCGGTCTTATCGTGGCGCTGGGGATCATTTACGGCGATATCGGTACCTCTCCGCTCTATGTGTTCAAGGCAATTGTTGGAACCAACGAAATCAGCGACCTGCTGGTGATCGGAGGGATTTCCTGCATCATCTGGACACTTACTCTCCAAACAACAGTAAAATATGTGATCCTGACCCTCAAAGCCGATAACAAAGGTGAAGGGGGGATCTTCTCACTTTATGCACTGGTGCGGCGGCATGGAAAATGGACTGTAATATTTGGTATGATAGGAGGGGCCGCGTTATTGGCGGATGGTATTATTACCCCACCCATCACGGTTACTTCAGCTGTAGAAGGTTTGCGAACCCTGCCCGTATTCAAAGACCTCGGAGAATGGGCGATCGTAAAGATCGTACTGGTGATCATCACCCTGCTGTTCTTTATGCAGCAGTTCGGTACCATGTCCATCGGAAAGATGTTTGGCCCCATCATGGTGATCTGGTTCGGTATGCTGGCTGTATTGGGGATCTCTCATATTGCAGATGACCTTACTGTATTAAAAGCCTTTAATCCTTATTACGCTATTGAGTTATTAGCCGTGTATCCGCACGGTTTCCTCATTTTGGGGGCTGTTTTCCTCTGTACCACGGGGGCGGAGGCCCTCTATTCGGATCTTGGACATTGTGGCCGTGGTAACATCAGGATCTCCTGGATCTTTGTGAAATCAGCCCTGATCCTCAACTATCTTGGGCAAGGCGCCTGGTTGTTAACGCAACGTGGCGGAACCCTCCATGGAGAGAATCCTTTCTTCCTGATCATGCCGGAATGGTTTGTCATATTCGGGGTATTAATTGCCACGATTGCATCTGTGATTGCCAGCCAGGCCCTGATCTCCGGGTCCTTTACCCTCATTTCTGAAGCCATGCGCCTGAACCTCTGGCCAAAGCTGAAGATCAATTACCCTACAGAATTACGCGGTCAGTTATTCATTCCGGGCATCAACTTAATGTTGTTCACCGGTTGTGTGGCGATCGTATTAATATTTAAGGAGTCGTCCGCGATGGAAGCAGCCTATGGTTTGTCCATCACCATTTGTATGTTGATGACCTCCTGCCTCTTCGCATTCTACCTGTATACCCGAAGGGTAAAACTCCTCTGGATAGGATTATATCTTGTTGTATACCTGACCATTGAGTTCTCTTTCCTCTTTGCCAACCTGGTGAAATTCATGCATGGCGGTTATGTGACGGTGATTGTTGGTGGTGCACTTTTCATGATCATGTATTCCTGGTTCCGGTCCCGCAAGATCAAGAACCGCTATGTGGAATTTGTGAAGCTGGAAGATTTCCTGCCTATTTTGCAGGAGCTGAGTAACGATACCACTATCCCTAAATTCGCTACGCACCTTGTGTATATGAGTAGTGCGGACAATCCGAAAGAGATTGAACACAAGATCATTTACTCCATACTCAATAAGAAACCCAAACGTGCGGACATCTACTGGTTCGTTCACGTGGATGTGGTGGATGAACCTTATATGAGTGAGTATACGGTGCAAACCATTATCCCTAATGAAGTGATCCGGGTGGAATTCCGTCTTGGATTCAGGGTGGAGCAACGGATCAACCTCATGTTCAGAATGGTGGTGGAAGATATGGTGCGGAACAAAGAAGTGAACATCACCAGCCGCTATGAGTCCCTGAGCAAAAACAATGTGGTGGGTGATTTCCAGTTCATCGTTATGGAAAAATTCCTCTCTCACGATAATGACCTTCCCCTGCATGAGCGGATCATCATGCGCATTTACTTCATGCTTAAAAAGATCGGGCTTTCCGAGGAACGTGGTTTTGGGCTGGATTCCAGTTACGTGACCATAGAGAAGTTCCCCCTGGTGGTAGCGCCGGTTACTAACCTTCAATTGAAGAGGGTACAGCAACGGTATACTTACGAAGATTAATAGGTTGCTTGCTAACGTGTCGTGTATTATTTTAGCAATTCCTAAAAACGCTAATTATCATGCTAAAACACGTCTACGCTACAATTTTATTGTTGGCGCTATCCTGTGCAACCTTTGCCCAGACCGGTGTTCGATCTGACTATCGCGAGTTGCCAGACCCTCGCCCAATTGACCCGATAAGCTGGAGTACTATTCAGCCAGGTGTACACGCTAATTTCGGCAGTGCTGATGTACGTTATGAAAAGAACTACGCACCTGTTGCTTCTTCTCTCAGATCTTCCTGGAGCGCCAAAGCCTGGAGGGGAGAGAAAGTGCATACACAATTTGTGATCTACACCACCAAACCCCTCACCGCTGTAAGCATTGAGAAGTCTGATCTTAAAGACAGCAACGGAAACAAGATCCCGGCCAGCGCCATTACACCCGGTTTTGTACGTTACGTGATAACGGATGAGCTAAACAGCGAAGGTGGCGGATGCGGACATCGTCCACCAGGTTCTTTTGATTCTTCCCTGGTAGCAGACGGCATCGATTTTATTCCTGCTATCAATGTGGCCGCCAACACCACACAGCCAGTATGGTTAAGTGTAACGGTGCCTCCTCAAACACCTGCCGGTGTTTATAAAGGTTACGTGAAAGTGAAGGTGGGCAAGGATGTGTATCCTTCCATGCTCAATTATGAAGTGGTAGTTTCCGCGCGTACTTTACCACAACCCAAGGACTGGGCATTTCACCTGGACCTCTGGCAAAGTCCTTATGCCATCGCAAGAGTACACAATACCAAATTGTGGAGTAAAGAGCACTTCGCTGCCATGAAACCATATATGGAAATGCTGGCGAACGCAGGGCAGAAAGTGATCACCACCAGTATCATTTACGATCCCTGGAACAGCCAGACGGAAGATATCTACGGAGATATGGTGAAGTGGACAAAGAAGAAAGATGGTACCTGGAATTTTGATTACACGGTGTTTGATAAATGGGTTGCTTTCATGCAGGAATCCGGTATTAAAAAACAGGTGGCCTGCTACAGCATGATCCCCTGGAACCTGAAATTCTACTATTATAATGAAGCCAGCGGAAAGGATACTTTCATTGTAGCTAAACCTGGCACTACTGAATATGATGAACACTGGCGCCCGATGCTGGCTGATTTTGCCAAACATCTGAAAGCGAAAGGCTGGTTTGATATCACCTGCATTGCCATGGATGAACGTCCTATGGAAGCCATGCAAAGTGCTATTAAGCTGATCCGCAGTGTGGATAAGGACTTCAAGGTGTCTTTAGCCGGTAATTATCATAAGGAACTGGTGAACGATATCTATGATTATTGCGTGGCATCCGGACAGGATTTTTCCAAAGAAGAACGTAAGTGGCGCTTTGAAAAAGGATGGCCAAGTACTTATTATACCTGCTGCTCAGAAGGATATCCCAACACATTTACTTTCTCACCGTTGGCAGAATCCGCCTGGCTGGGATGGCATGCTGCAGCGAAGAATTACAGTGGTTATTTACGCTGGGCATATAATTGCTGGGTGAAGGAACCGTTGCAGGATTCCCGTTTCCGCACCTGGGCTGCAGGTGATACTTATTTGGTATATCCGGGCCCAAGATCTTCCATGCGTTTTGAGAGAATGATAGAAGGTATCCAGGTGTATGAAAAGATCCGGGTACTGAAAGCAGAGGGGAAAGGCGCAGAGCTGGATAAGGTGCTGAAAGCTTTTGAGATCAATGCCCTGAAAGCAAAGACAGCAGGGGATATGGTGAACAAAGCCACCACGATACTAAACACATTATAGGAATAAAAAAATCCTCCGAGGAATCGGAGGATTTTTTTTAACACAACTAAAAAACAATCAAACTTTATAATATTCAAAAGATCAGTCTGGTTTTTTACCATCTAAAAAGGTGTTGATCGTATTGATCTCTGCCTTATTATCCTGGTCGCTACCTACGGTGTAGTTAGAGTAGAACTGCTCAGCAGAACCGGAACCATTATCCAGGTCTACATTCCTTCTCAGGTAAGCTGGTACATTCTCTATCTCCTGGTTGTTATCCATGTTCTTCACATTGAAACTGATGCTACGCAGTTTCGCTACCCTTTCCAGCTGTTTGCGCTTCTGTTCGTCATTAGGCTCTTCCTGCTGAGGAACCAGTTGCTGTGGTTGCTGTTGCTGTACAGGTTGTGCAGGTTGCTGTGGTTGTTCGGGAACGGCTGGTGCTGCATCTTCCTTGAACACCATTTTCATTTCCGGTTTATCTTCTGAAGCATTGTTATTCACCGGTTCCACATATATATTGGAAGGGCGGTTGAGATAACCTCCTGACACAGGTGTTGTTGTTGGCTGTGCCTGTTGCGGTTGAACTTGCTGTTGTTGCTGTACCTGTTGTTGTGGTGCTTGCTGTTGCTGTGCCTGCTGTTGTTGCTGCACTTGTTGTTGTGGTGCCTGAACCTGTTCAACGGGTTCAATGTTCAGCGTGTAAGTTTCCCTTGCAGCTTGTTGTACAGGCTGTTCAAAAGAAGTGGCAGGAGCGGGGTGCGCTACTACAGGCACTACTAATGTTGGCGCCATTACATCCCTGATAACTTCTGGTTCTTCAGAGAACAGCATGCCCTGGTTATGCATTTTCTTTTCATCACCTTCCTGGCCCAGCGTCATCACTATCTTTGGTTCTTCTTTGATCACCTGTTGCTCTGCTGCAGCTGCTGCATTAGCCGCTTTGATCTGCTGGATAGGATTCTGTTCAAACCCTGTAGCAATGATGGTCACACCCAGGTTGCGGTCTAAGGTCTGATCGTAACCAACACCAAGGATCACATCGCAATCCTCACCGGCCATACTTTGTACATAAGCCTGGATAGTATCCATTTCATCCAGTGTGTGTTCAAACTCGCCTTCAGAAGAAGAAATATTGATAAGGATCCATTTGGCTCCTCTGATATCATTATCATTCAGCAACGGAGAAGTTAATGCTTCTTCGATCGCTCTTTGTGCACGGCCTTCACCTTCTGCCAGTGCAGCACCCAGGATAGCCACGCCACCGTTACGCATTACGGTACAAACGTCCGCAAAGTCAACGTTGATCTGACCAGTGGAGTTGATCACATCCGTGATACATTTTGCAGCCGTGGCTAACACGTTGTCTGCTTTTTCGAACGCCGCTTTGAATTTCAGATCACCGAATTTCTGACGGAGCTTGTCGTTGGATATGATCAATAAAGTATCTACACATTCTTTCAGGCGATTGATACCTTCTTCTGCCTGTGCCATCCGTTTTTTCCCTTCATATGAAAAGGGTGTGGTAACAATACCCACCGTAAGGATACCCAGCTCTTTGCAGATCTTGGCAATAATGGGTGCACCCCCGGTTCCGGTTCCGCCACCCATGCCTGCAGTAATGAATGCCATTTTGGTATTCACCTCCAGGATCTTTTTGATTTCTTCAAAGGATTCTTCTGTAGCTTGTTCGCCGATCCTTGGATTGGCGCCTGCTCCTAAACCCTGCGTCAGGTGTGGTCCCAGTTGTACCTTATTGGGTACAGGACTGTTTGCAATAGCCTGTGCATCGGTATTGCAGATAATGAAGTTAACCCCTTCAATGTTCTGGTTGAACATGTGGTTGACTGCATTGCTACCTCCACCACCAATGCCTATGACCTTGATGATAGAGGATTTTTCCTTTGGAAGATCAAAATGTATCATGACTCTTTCTCTTTTTTTGGGTTAGTATTTGATGTACTTTTCCTACGCTCTGTTTTGATCGTGTATTTGAATTTATTTTTAATTGCAACAATCACGCCACAGCGTAATTACAACTTGGCATCTTCCTCTTCGGTGAACATGTCGATGATCTTTGTTTTCATCCTGTCCAGGAATCCCTTGAGGGAAGCATTCCGTTCTCTTGCTTTCCTATCCTGCCTTGCAGAGGCCGTTTCAACAGCTTCCGGTTCTTCTTCTTCCATCCATCCTTCTTCATCTTCTGCTTTACGTGCGGCCTGTTCTTTGGCAAAATAGCTGGTGTTGATCTTCACATAATTTTCTTCCAGCGCTCTTCTGTCATTCTCATAATCATTGTAGCCTTTCAGGATCAAACCAACACAGGTAGCATACATGGGCTTGGTGAGCTCATCTGTATGACCACTGGCCAGGTGCTCGTTCGGATAACCGATCCTTGCACTTACACCGGTAGTATACTCTGTTAACTGGATCAGGTGTTTCAGCTGAGAGCCGCCACCCGTGAGGATGATACCGCCATTCAGCATCTTGTTGTCCATCCCGATCTGTTTCAGGTGATACACCACAAAGTCCAGGATCTCACTCATCCTTGCCTGGATAATGTGTGCCAGGTTCTTTACAGAGATCTCTTTCGGGCTTTGACCACGGAGACCGGGAATAGTGATGTATGCGTTGTTCTTGGCTTCGTCTGCAAGTGCGTAGCCAAACTGTACTTTCATTTGTTCTGCCTGTGTTTTCAAAACACCCAGACCGTTCTTGATATCGTTGGTGATGTTCTCACCGCCGTATGGTATCACAGCTGTGTGTTTCAAAATGCCTTCATAGAAAACGGCGAGGTCTGTAGTACCACCACCAATGTCTACGATCGCAACACCTGCTTCAAAATCCATATCGCACATAACAGCGGCGGCAGATGCCAGTGGTTGCAATACGAGGTCTTTGATGCGCAGGCCTGATTTCTCTACGCTCCGGTTGATATTCCGGATCGCGTTCTTATCGCCTGTGATGATGTGGAAGTTAGCACCCACCTTCACACCACTCATACCAATAGGGTAGGTGATATTCTGGAGACTGTCCACAATGTACTGCTGCGGGATCACGTCAATGATCTGATCGCTGGCAGGGATCACGGTCTTATATTGATCATTGATCAGCTGATCAATGTCTTTCTGAGAGATCTCGGCGTCTGTGTCATTGCGGACAATGTCACCACGCGTTTGAAGGCTTTTTATATGATGGCCCGCAATACCTACATATACCTCATTGATCTCGAGGTTGGGATTAGAAGCATAGCAGTTTTCCAGCGCCTGACGTATAGCCTTGATGGTTTGATCGATATTCAACACCATGCCGTGCTGAACACCAAATGATGGGGCCTTCCCGAATCCGAGGATTTCCAATTTCCCGTATTCATTCTTCCTTCCTGCGATGGCTGCTATCTTCGTGGTGCCAATGTCGAGACCTACAATGATGGGAGCTTCCTGATTCATGGTACTTTATTGTTTTAGTTGCGATTACGATTAGGTTTATTATATACTGCTTTGGGCTTTGGGCCTTCTGCCTTTTCAGGCTTTCTGGCTACCGGCTTTTTAGTAGCAGCTGGTTTGGCAGCTTTGGGTTTATCCTCCGCTGGTTTTGGTGTAATGGCCGGTGCCGGTGTACTGTGATCATCATCATCCATCGCTACATCTGCAACAGTAGAATCTTTGTACATGGGCGGCGGCGGTGCGCTTTTGCCATCTCTCCTGGTACCTATCACTTCTTCATGGTAGGCAATGTTCAGCCTTGAGTAAGTGTTCCATCCTACTTTACTTAAACCTTCGCGGTAGAAGACGAGCAGTTTGTTAAACTTGGCGGCTATATCTGTTCCCTCTCCAAAAACAACCACATGATCACCCAGTTTGGGAATAAACTCAAATTTCCTGTCTCCGGTGATCACCATCTGCTCCACCTGTGCATTCCAGAAAGTATCTGTTGCAATGAAGCGGGCTATTTCTCCCATTTGTGCATACAACAGGCTGTCTTCTTTCTTCAGCTGCACTGCATCTGTAGGGAAACCGGTAAATACAGGTACCCTGGCAGAAAAGCGATCTGAAACGGGAATGCGTTCTCCCTGTTCATCCAGGTAAAAGCTATTTCCGGAGAAGGTGAATACGCGGGCCAGCGGATCGCGTTGCACTACTTCAATGTTTAAGATCTCCTGGTTATCGATGAACAGTTCTGCGGAGCGAACCCATGGATCCCGTTCAACAATGCGTTCCAGGTTGCCGATATTGATCTCGCTGATCTGCATGCCCACAGGGTTCTGCTTCTTATCCTGTGAATTGATCAGTGCTTTAATATCATTCTCATCTATAAAGGCATTCCGGTCATCTCCTTTGAGCGTTACCTTCAGCCCTTTACACTTCGTATTATCTTTCTCTTTTACAGCGGCAACGAGCAATACCATAAAGCCCACCAGCACACCGCTCCAGAGGAGGGCAATGCCAATACGTTTGAGGACTATTTTGGTTTTGCTTTGCATGTTAGTTTAATAAATGTTGTATCGGTTCGCGCAGCAGATCAATATCTCCTGCACCTGCCGTGATTAAAAGTTGGGAAGGATGATCCTTCAGCCATGTTACTACTGCATCCCGCTCTATGATCTTCACTTCCGGGCCATTGATCCGGGAGGCGATCATTTCACTCGTTACACCTTCTATCGGTAATTCCCTTGCAGGATAGATAGGAAGGAGGATCACTTCATCTGCCATGGAAAGGCTTTCGCCAAATCCATCTGCAAAATCTCTTGTACGCGTAAAGAGATGCGGTTGAAAGATGACGGTGCATTTCTTGCCCTGGAATAAAGATTTAGCACTGCTGATCAGCGCTCTTAATTCCTCCGGGTGATGCGCATAGTCATCTATATATACAACGTTATCTTTCTTAACCAGGTATTCAAAACGGCGGCGGATACCTTTAAAATCTGCTACCGCTGCTCTGATCTTTTCATTGCTGATGCCTAACAAGTGCGCCACGCCTATTGCCGCAATGGCATTCTCCACGTTGTGCATGCCCCCGATATACAACTTCACATTATCTATCAGCCAATCCTGCTGTACTACATCAAACTCATAACCGCCGTTATCCATGCGGATGTTCTTCCCATATATATCGGCGGCGTCATTTTGCAGGCTGTAAAAGAGCTTGTTGCTCCCTTCCAGTGCTGCGCCGCGTGGTAAACCAAACCTCGCCAGCAACGTACCGTTAGGCTTGATGTTCTTTGTATATTGAATAAACGCTTCCTCTACTGCTTCTTCTGTTCCATAAATATCCAGGTGATCCGGATCCATGGCAGTGAGTACGGCAACATCCGGACTCAGTTTCAGGAAAGAGCGGTCATACTCATCTGCTTCTATCACAGCTACCTGCTTTTCGCTGCTCCAGAAATTCTTGCCGTAGTTGGAACTGATGCCACCCAGGAAGGCATTGCAGCCGTATCCTGTATGGCGGAGGATGTGTGCGATCATGGTAGAGACCGTTGTTTTTCCATGGGTGCCTGCTACGGTGATGGCAAACAATTCACGGGTGATCTCCTGCAGCACATCACTGCGTTTCACTACTTCAAATCCATTTTCACGGTAATACACCAGTTCTTTTTGTATGGCCGGAATAGCAGGGGTGTACACAACAAGGTCAGCAGCTTTGTCAATCTTATCCAGGTCTTCTGTATAATGAATGGCAATGCCTTCTGCTTCCAGTTGCTGCGTTAGCCCGGTACTTGTTTTATCATATCCGCTCACTTTCACACCCTTCTCATTAAAGAAGCGTGCAATAGCGCTCATACCGATACCACCGATACCAACAAAATAGATCCTATGTATTTTCTTCAGTTCCATATTATTTAATCAACCCAAGCACTGCCCGGGCGATAGTCATGTCTGCGTTTTTATTTCCCAGTGGCGCGATGTTCTGCTCCAGCTGATCCATCAATGCTTTGTTCTGTACCAAACTGAATGCCTCATTTACCAGGCGGCTTTGCGCGTCACCATCTTTGATCAGCAGCGCGGCCTGTTTGTACACAAGGCTCAGGGCATTCTGCGTTTGATGATCTTCTGCTGCAAACGGATACGGCACAAAGATCACGGGCTTCTTCACCACGCAAAGCTCAGCAATGGCCAATGCACCTGCGCGGGAGATCACAACGTCTGCCGCTTTGTAAGCAAAATCCATCACGTTAATAAAGTCATAGACTTTCACATGGGTAGCATAAGCTGCCGCTGCGGACTTTGCTGTTTCGTAGAATGGTTTCCCCGTTTGCCAGATCAACTGGATATCCTTATTCACAAATTCTACGAGATGAGGCAAGATCGCTTCATTAATAGATTTTGCACCAAGGCTTCCTCCCACTGCAAAAATGGTAGGTTTGCCGTCCAGCAATCCAAAATGACGCAATGCTTCTTCTCTCGCTACGGCACTCTGCGTAATAGCACCTCTTACCGGATTGCCGGTGTAGAGGATCTTTTCCGCAGGAAAGAACTTTTCCATTCCTTCATATCCCACACATATTTTCTCAGCCTTACGGCCAAGTATCTTATTACTTTTTCCGGCATAGGAATTTTGTTCCTGTATCAGCGTGGGAATTCCCTTACGCTGTGCCTGCCGCAGAATAGGGAAGCTGGCATAACCACCAACACCTACTACCGCATCTGGTTGAAAACGGTTCAGGATACTTTTTGCATGGCGGAGGCTTTTCAACAGTTTGAACGGCAGCAGGATGTTCTTCAACATATTACTGCGGTTGAAACCTGCTATCTCCAATCCTTCGATAGGATAACCAGCCTGCGGCACCTTCTCCATTTCCATTTTTCCTTTGGCACCCACAAAAAGGATCTCCGTCTCCGGTTCTAACTTGCGGAGCGCGTTGGCAATAGCAATGGCCGGGAAGATATGTCCTCCTGTACCGCCGCCTGCTATGATCACTTTTTTTGCCATTTATGTTTTCTTTATGCGGCAACTGCCACATTGGTAACCTCTTTCTTTGTAGTTTCTTCTACGCTTCGGGACACACTCAGTATAATTCCTATCGCCAGACTTGTAAAGATCACGGACGATCCTCCCATACTCACCAGCGGCAGGGTTAACCCTGTAACCGGTAGCAGGTGTACGTTTACGGCCATATGCATCAATGCCTGTATCACTAATGTAACACTCAGGCCTAATGCGAGGAATGCACCAAATGCGTATGGACAATTCTTGAATATTCTGATACTTCGTAAGAGTAGTACGAGATAGGCGACCAACACTAAAAAGGCGCCAAAGATACCATACTCTTCAAGAATAATCGCAAAAATAAAATCCGAATAGGGGTGCGGTAAGAAATTTCTTGCCGTACTATTACCCGGTCCTTTCCCTACTGTGCCGCCACCTGCAATCGCAATGTTTGCCTGCTGAACCTGGTAGGGCACTTCATGTGCTTCACCACTTGTAAAACTTTCTATCCTCTTTTTCCATGTTTCCGCACGTCCGTATCCTGTTAAACTGGCTATCGCAAACATCAGCACGATCAATACGATTGCACCTCCTATCATGGATAACAAAAACTTCAACGGTACCCGGCCAATGAAACAGAGCAACATACAGCTGGCTCCTAAAAGCAAAGCCGTACTCATGTTTGCCGGCATGATCAGTGCACAGATAACGCCAACCGGTATGATGATGGGCAGGAATCCTTTTTTGAAATCCGTGATCACCAATTGTTTGCGGGACAGTTGCCTGCTTACGTACATGAACAACGCCAGCTTCGCAATGTCCGAGGTCTGGAACGTGAGGTTGATCACCGGCAGCCTGATCCAGCGGCTGGCTTCATTCAGATTGGATCCGAATGCCAGTGTATAGATCAGCAGGGGGATGGACAATATAAAACCTATCTGTGCCACCCTGGAGTAAATGGTATAATTCACCCGGTGCGCAAAGTAGATGATCATCACACCCAGTAGCAATACGGAGAGCTGTTTAAATAAATAGTACTCCGTATGCCCGCTGTAAACCCGATATGCCAAAGAGCCGGTTGAACTGTACACTGCCAACAAGCTTACTGCAGACAGGAAGAACACGATCGTCCAGATCACTTTATCACCTTTTGTCCTTTGAAGTAAGTTGTTCACGCTTGTTATTTATGATTAAAGTTCTCTCACTGCTTCCTTGAACTGGCGGCCTCTCTCTTCATAGTTCTTGAAGAGGTCAAAGCTGGCGCAGGCCGGAGAAAGCAATACTACATCTCCTTTGCTGGACATCTGGAAAGCGGCCGCTACGGCATCCTTCATATTGTCCGTGTTCACCATTACTTCGATGTCTTTGGAAAGACCTTCGTGGATGGGACGGTTATCTACGCCCAGGCAAATGATAGCCTTCACCTTTTCCTTTACCAGGTCACGGATGGCGGTGTAATCGTTGCCTTTGTCCACACCGCCCATGATCAAAACAACGGGGCGTTCCATACTTTCCAATGCGAACCATACTGAATTCACGTTAGTTGCCTTGCTGTCGTTTATAAAATCTACACCACGCACAGTGGCTACATATTCCATACGGTGCTCCAGGCTTTTGAAAGAAGCCAGGCTTTCCCGGATCTTTTCTTTCCGGATATCCATTGTGCGACCTGCGATCCCTGCTGCCATTGAATTATACAAATTGTGCTTTCCTTTTAATGCCAGGTCATACATAGACATAATCACCGGTTCGTCTTTCACGTGAATATTCAATTGTTCGTTTTCTATAAATCCACCTTCTTTCAATGGTTCCATAATGCTAAAAGGTATTGGTTCTGAATAAATGGGTTTCGTTTCTAAATAATGCCTGATCTCTGGATCGTCTTTACAGTAAATGAAAAAATCCTCCTTCGTTTGATTCATGGCTATGCGGAATTTTGATGCCACATAGTTTTCCATCTTATAGTCGTAGCGATCCAGATGGTCTGGCGTGATATTCAGCAGGATAGCTACATCCGGTTTGAAATCACGTATATCGTCCAGCTGGAAGCTGCTGATCTCTATGATATAATAGTCCGCCGGTTCTATCGCCACCTGGCGGGCGTAACTGATTCCGATATTGCCCACCAGTGCGGCGTTGAGGCCGGCTGTTTTGAAAATGTGGTAAGTGAGCGCTGTTGTGGTGCTTTTACCGTTACTTCCCGTGATGGCAATGATCTTTTTGTCTTTACTGAAGCGCCACGCAAACTCGATCTCAGAGATCACTGATACGCCACGCTCCCGTACCTTCTTCATCAGTTCCGACTTTTCCGGTATACCCGGGCTCTTCACAATTTCATCCGCATCCAGTATAATATTCCAGGAGTGATGCCCTTCTTCGAAAGGGATGCTGTTCACCGCCAGCTCCTGTTTATAGATGTCTTTGATCTGACCACCGTCTGAAACAAATACTTCAAACCCTTGTTGTTTTCCCAGCAATGCTGCACCTATCCCGCTTTCTCCAGCTCCCAGTATGACGAGTTTCATGGGCCTTATCTCATTTTTAATGTAGCGATGGCAAATACAACACACATCACCGTCACAATCCAGAACCGCACAGAGATCTTGCTTTCATGATACCCTAACTTCTGGTAATGGTGATGCAGCGGGCTCATTAAGAAGACCCTTCGCCCTTCACCATATTTCTTCTTCGTATACTTGAAGTAAGTTACCTGGATCACCACGCTCAGGTTTTCTACGAGGAAAACACCACAGAAAATGGGGATCAGTAATTCTTTCCGCACAATAATGGCCAGGGATGCAATGATACCTCCCAGTGCAAGGCTGCCCGTGTCACCCATGAAAACCTGGGCGGGGAAAGCATTGTACCAGAGGAAACCCACACAGGCACCAACCATAGCTGCAATAAATATGGACAGTTCTCCCAGGTTGGGGATGTACATAATATTGAGATACTCTGCAAACTTGATGTTACCGCTCACATAAGCGAAAATGCCAAGGCATATCCCTATCACTGCTGAGACCCCTGTGGCTAGTCCATCCAGCCCATCCGTAAGATTGGCTCCATTGGATACCGCCACAATGATGACGATCACGATCAGGATGTACAGGATGAATGTATATTTCTCCGCACCAGGTCCCATCCAGGAGATCAGTTTGGAATAATTGAATTCATGGTTCTTTACAAAAGGGATAGTGGTGATGGGCGTTTTAACGTCCACAAACCTCTGCCCGTCTACCGTTACCCGCTCAGAGCTGTTGATCACTCTTTCATTGGCAGGCATCTTTTTGCCGTTCATTACTTCGCGGGAGATCACCACGTTGTCATTGAAATAGAGGGTAGTGCCTACGATGAGGCCAAGGCCTATCTGCCCGAGTATTTTAAATCTGCCGGCAAGACCTTCCTTATTCTTTTTAAATACTTTGATATAGTCATCAATAAACCCGATCAATCCCAACCAGATAGTGCAAAGCAGGATGAGCAGGATGTATACATTCAATACCCTGGCGAACAGGATAGTAGGGATCACGATAGCAGCAAGGATGATCAGGCCGCCCATGGTAGGAGTGCCTTTTTTGCTCACTTGCCCTTCCAGGCCCAGATCACGGATGGTTTCGCCGATCTGTTTCTTTTGCAGATACCGTACGATGCGTTTACCAAAAAGCAAAGAGATCGCGAGGGACAGTAATAACGCCATCGTTACCCGGAAGGTGATGAATTGCCACATTCCGGTACCGGTGTAGTTAAATTCTGTTTTTAGATAATTGAATAAGTAGTATAACATATAAAACGGATCGTGATCTCTGATTTATTTTTCTAACAGTCCGAACATTTCCAGTAGCACTTGTTTATCGTCAAATGGATGTTTTACCCCATTGATCTCCTGGTATTTTTCATGGCCTTTCCCAGCGATGAGGATGATGTCTTCCTGCTGTGCAAAACTGCAAGCGGTTTTGATAGCTTCCTTGCGGTCTGCAATGGAAATAACTTTCTTGCGTTGATGTACGCCAACACCTGCTTCCATCTGGCGGATGATCTCTCCCGGATCTTCAGAACGGGGATTGTCCGACGTGAAGATCACTTTGTCACTATGTTCTGCCGCTACTTCTCCCATCACCGGACGTTTGGTTGTATCCCTGTCTCCTCCGCAACCCACAACAGTAATGATCTGCTCATGCCCCTGGCGGAGATTTTTGATAGTAGCCAGTACATTGAGCAAAGCATCCGGTGTGTGTGCGTAATCCACAATACCAATGATGCGTTGCTGTTTAGAAATGATATAATCAAAGCGGCCTTCAGCTCCTTTCAGGTCGCTGAGTGCTGCCAGTACTTCATCTTTTTCCTTACCTGCCAGTACCGCTGCGCCATACACTGCCATGAGATTATAGGCATTGAATTCTCCTATCAGGCGGAAGTGTACTTCTCTTTCTCCTACCAGCATCACAAGGCCGGTGATATTATTCTCAACGATCTTTCCTTTAAAGTCTGCCATGCTACGCAGGCTGTAAGTGGCCTTGCGGGCTTTGGTATTTTGCAGCATCACCGGCCCGCGTTTATCATCCAGGTTAGTGAGTGCAAAAGCATTATTCGGCAACTGATCGAAGAACGCCTTCTTTACACGGATATATTCATCAAAGGTTTTGTGATAATCCAGGTGATCGTGGGTGATATTGGAAAAGATGCCGCCTGCGAATTTCAACCCGGCTATCCGTTGCTGGTGAATAGCATGGGAGCTTACTTCCATAAAAGCATAATCGCAACCTTCTGCAACCATGTCTGCCAGCAATGCATTCAGGCTGATAGGATCAGGCGTGGTATGCGTTGCGGGTACGATCCGGTCACCTATCTGGTTCTGCACAGTAGATAATAATCCGCAGTGATGGCCCAGTTGTGTGAACAAACGGAAGAGGAGGGTAGCGATGGTAGTTTTACCATTGGTGCCTGTTATTCCTATCAATGTCAGTTTCTGAGAAGGGTTGTCGAAGAAGTTGCCAGCCATTATGCCACCAGCCTGCGCACTGTTGCTCACCTGCACATAACATACATCCGGGGAAATAGTATCCGGCAGCGTTTCACAGACAACTGCGGAAGCGCCTTGTGCAATTGCTTTGGAAATGAACTGGTGCCCGTCCGCTGCAAAACCACGAATGGCGATGAATGCATCGCCTGTTTTGATCTGCCGTGAATCAATGCTCAAAGCGCGCACGGCAATATCATTATTGCCCTGCACCGCCAGGATGTTCACGTTATATAATATTTCCCGCAGCGTCTTCATCAACCTAATTCTATTATGATTGTTTGTTCTTTTCCAATATTAGTACCACCTGGCAGAGATTGTGAAGTAACTCTTCCGGCTCCTTTGATCACTACCCTGAGTCCTGCATTCTCCAACAGGTATAAAGCATCTTTCAATCCCATTCCTTTTACATCCGGCACCTGGCCATTTGCCTGTGACAGGGATTCAAAGCTGAGCTTGTTATTCTTTACATCTGCACTCACCCAGTTGGAATTATTGATCGTTCCCTGCCATGGTAAGTTCAATGCGGTCGCCACGCTGCGCCATTCACTTCCTTTACCACCTTTCATGGCCATGAGTGTATCTAATCCTATAACACCTGTCATGCTGCGTGGTTTCTGAATAGCCAGCGCGTATAACTTATCCGCTACTTCTCTGAACACGGGTCCTGCTACTGTACCACCATAGAATTTGGCCGCATGCGGTTTATTTTTGATCACCACCACGCAAGTGAATTGCGGATCATCTGCCGGAAAATATCCTGCAAAAGAAGACTGGTAGATCTTATCCGCATATCCGCGGTTTCCGTTAGCCACCAGGGCTGTACCCGTTTTGCCGGCAATACGGTAATAAGGTGTTTGCAGTTTTACGGCGGTACCATTCAGTACCACACCTTCCAGCATATCTTTCAGCTGTGCCAGTGTACGGGGAGAGCAAACGCTGTCCAGTACTACTGTTGGTTCAAATGATTTAACCGGTTTGCCGAACTCCATGATGGCATTCACGAGGTAAGGCCGCATCATTTTTCCGTTGTTGGCTACTGCGTTATACAGCATGGCTGTTTGCAGCGGGCTTTGTAATACTTCATATCCAAAAGCCATCCAGGGCAGGGTGCTGGCACTCCAGCTGCGGGAAGCGGTTGTTTTGATCACCGGCTTTCCTTCTCCCACAATGTCAATTCCAGTAGGTGTATCGAGGTGTAATCTTTTAAAGTGATTGGCAAACTCGTTCGGTTTCTTATAATAATATTGATAGGCCAGTTTTGCCATGCCCACATTGGAACTTCTTTCAAACGCCTTTTTTATGGTTACCGTGGTATAGTGGTGAGGTTCGGAATCATACACCACCCTTTTGCCGATCGGCCATCTGCCATAATTAAGGTCCACCATGTTGTTAGGTGTCACAAATCCATCTTCCAGTAAGGCTATCATAGTAGCCAGTTTGAAAGTGGAACCAGGTTCTCCTACCTGCAGGGCGTAGTTCAGATCTTCCCAATAGCTGCCATCCTTTTGACGGCCCAGGTTGGCAATAGCTTTGATCTTACCGGTCTTCACTTCCATCAGGATGCAGGTGCCATGTTCTGCTTCGTTGTCCGTCAGCATTTTCATGAGGGCGTTCTCTGCGATGTCCTGCATGTTCACATCCAGCGTGGTGATGATATCTTTCCCGTTTTCCGGTTCAATATCAAATCCTTCCACCGGCATGAAAGTGTTGCCTGCAATGCGGCGCATGAGGCGTTTGCCGGTAACACCGTTCAGGTTTTCGTTGTAAGTCCTTTCCAGTCCTACGTTCTGCGAATTTTCACGCGCAAGGCCAATCGTACGATTGGCCAGTAATTTGAAGGGGTTGATCCGTTTATTCTTGGTCTCTGCTATGAGCCCGCTTTTGTTCCTTCCGAGCCGGAACATTGGAAAGGTCCGCAGTTCCTGGTAGTCATCGAATTTGATATCCCTTTTGAGAAGAAAGTAGCGGTCCTTATCCTTGTATCCTTCCTCCAGCATTTTCTTGTATGCATTTGCGGAACGATCCATGAACAGGGCCGCCAGGCGGACGGAGAGAGAATCTATATTATCCTTAAAGATGTTGGCTTTCTTATCCATCAGGCCATCTGCCTGGAAATCTATCCGGATATCGAAATAGGGGATAGAGGTGGAAAGCATGCGCCCTTCTTCGGAATAGATGGTACCACGGTCTGCATCCAGGTCCATAAAGGAAGTATGGAGACTGTCAGACATGCTGCGCCAGTAATCGCCTTTCACATGTTGTATATAGAACACCTTGCCGAGGATTGCCACAGCGAAGATCCCCATGCCGATTAAGCACAGATAAGCTCGCCATAATATGTCCTTTTTTATTTCCATTGCCGGGTCAGGTATCAGTATCTAATGAATATTATTATTGTTCCGCTTTTTCCGTTTTCACTTCAATGCGTTGCGGTGGCGCATTCAGTTCTTTCAATCCCAGCGGTTCTACGGCTTTGCTCACTTCACTCAGTTTACTCCGGAACATCAGTTCGCTTTTCACGCTCAGATATTCCCATTTCAGTTCTTTTATCTCTTTGCTCAGCTTGTTGATGCGGCGGATCTTTTTTTCTGCCAGATGGCTATTGGCGATGTACACCAGTGCCAGTACTGCCAGGAAAAGGAGGAATGGAAGGTTTTGCGTGATGAGCTGATAGTTGATCCGCAGGCGCCATTCTCTTTTCGGCTCCTGTGGAAGTGCATCTGCACCCGCTTCTTCATTCATATGCTTTTCTTCTTCCTGCAACACATTACAAGGTTTAGCAACAGTTTATTCTCAAATTTCTTTTCTCAGTAACTAAGGGATAGGATGGAAATAACCGGCGCTGTTATACTTTTTCTGCGATCCGTAACTTTGCGCTTCTGCTCCGCGGATTTGCCCGCAACTCTGTTTCACTGGCTGTGACTGGTTTTTTTGTGACCAGTTTGAACAGCTTTGGCGGTGTTTCAAAAGCGTAGGGGTTATTATCTTCCGTTGCTTCAAAACTTCCGGTTTTCATATAATTCTTCACCAACCTGTCCTCCAAAGAGTGGAAGGTGATAATGGCCAGTATACCTCCCGGCTTCAAAACCTGCTGCGATTGTGTGAGCAGATCTTTTAAAGCCCCCAGTTCATCATTCACTGCTATCCGCAGGGCCTGAAAAACCTGGGCCAGGTATTTTGCAGGATTGCCTTTCACAATAGGCTGTATGAGAGATTTGAATTCAGTAATGGTGCGTAACGGATGCGCTTTCCGCAACTGTACGATCGTTTTTGCCAGGGTTTTGGAGTTGGTTACTTCTCCGTAATCCTGGAAGATCTGCAGTAACCTTTGCTCAGAATAGGTGTGCAGGATATCTGCTGCCGTTTGGGTGTTCCGGGTATCCATCCGCATATCCAGGTTTCCGTCAAAACGGGTGGAAAATCCCCGGGCGCCTGTATCAAACTGATGTGAAGAAACGCCAAGGTCTGCCAGCAATCCGTCTGCATCCAAAGCTTTATGCAATTTCATGAAGCGGTGGAGGTGACGGAAATTTTCGCGAACGAAGGTGACACGGTCATCAATGATCCGGTTACGGTAAGCATCCTCATCCTGGTCAAACACAATCAGCCTGCCTTGTGGGCTCAGTTTTTCCAGGATCGCCCTGGAGTGTCCGCCGCCACCAAAAGTGACATCCACATACGTGCCGTTGGGTTTGATCTGTAAATGCTCTACTACCTCGTGGAGCAGAACGGGCAGGTGATACTGTGATGGTTCCATATGCGCCGCTTTACAATCCCAAATTTTGTCCCTCTCCGGTCATTACCTGTTGCGCTAAGCTGCTAAAGGCTTCCGGTGAAAAATTATCAAAGAACTCCTGGTATTTAGTCTTATCCCAGATCTCAATCTTGTTGTTGGCAGCCGTCAGCACAATGTCTTTATCCAATCCTGCATGAACCATCAGGTTCTTTGGGATGTTCAGCCGGCCTGCACTATCCAGTTCCAGAATGGTGGCCCCGTTGAGAAAATAGCGGCGGAATTCCCTAACTTTCGGGTCAAAATCATTCAGCTTGCCAATTCTCTCCTGTATAGGTTGCCATTCATTCATCGGGTACAAAGTGAGGCACTTCTCAAAGCCACGGTTCAGCACAAACTGGTTGCCAGCACTCTCCGCTATCTGCCGTTTAAATCCGGCAGGGAGCAGGAAGCGCCCTTTCGCGTCCAGCGTTGCTTCATATTCACCTAAAAATCCTGTCATGCTTTGATTTAGTGGATAAATCCTACTTTCTAACACAAAATAACACTTTTTCCCACTTTTAACCGAGAAAAGGGATTATATATTTTTTCCACAGGTCATTTGTGCCTGATAGACAGGGTTTCAGGGTCCTTTTAGCAGTATGAATGTGGATACTGTGAATAGTAATGTGGATAAAATGTTAGCGGAGGTCATTTATCTGTGGATAAGCCCGTTCCGCAGCCCTTAATCACTGATTTACACCATTTTTGCAAAATTTTAACGGCACCTTCCTGTGCTGTTAACAATATTTGCTTTTAATTCGTACCTTTGCGATTCTTTTTTATGAGGAAAATTCTCTTATACACTGGCCTTTTGGCATTTCTCGTTAGCGCTGTCTCCTGTAACAGGGAATTAAGACGGATTGAAAAAAGCAACGATCTTGAAAAGAAACTATCGTACGCGAATAAGATGTACGATAAGAAAAAGTACCAGATGGCGCAAACGCTGTATGAGGAACTGATTCCAATCTTTAAAGGCACCGAGAAGTTTGAAGATTTGTACTACAGGTACGCCTATTGCTCCTTTTATTTAAAGGACTATACCCAGGCCGCCTTCCATTTCAAGAACTACCTGGAAGCTTTGCCCAGCAGCCCAAGGGCTATGGAGATTGATTATCAGGCTGCTTATAGCTATTACAAGCTGTCTCCCAAGGTACCGTTGGATCAAACCAACTCCATGAAGGCTATCGCCGCCATGCAGACCTTCATCAACTCGTACCCCACTTCCCCCAAGGCAGCGGAAGCGAACGTGGTGATAGAACTGTTGCGCCGGAAGCTGGAACAAAAGGACTATAATGCAGCTGAACTGTATTATAACCTGGGCCACTTTAAAGCAGCAGGTGTTTCATTCAAAAGCCTGATGCGCGCTTACCCGGATTCTGAGAAAAGTGACGGATACAAGTTCATGGCCATTAAATGCTACTACCAGTATGCTAAACAAAGCATACCTACCAAGCAGTTAGAGCGTTATGAGACAGTGGTGACCGAATACCTGGAGTTTTCAGACCGCTACCCGTCCAGCAAATTGAAGGACGATGCCGAAAAATATTTTACCTTAGCAAAAAATAACATAAAAACGCTGGAAAATGAGCAAACTAAAGAGAAGTCTAACCAGTAGCATAAACCCTATGGTTGAAACCAGGAACACCACTGATATCAAAAATCGGACTGGTAACCTGTATGAATCTATTGCCATTATTGCCAAAAGGGCAAACCAGATCAATATTACTGTAAAGGAAGAACTGCATTCCAAACTGGAAGAGTTCGCCAGCCACACGGATAATCTGGAAGAAGTGCATGAGAACAAGGAGCAGATCGAAATTTCCCGCTTCTACGAAAGACTGGCTAATTCTGCTATTCAGGCTACTAACGAATTCCTGGATAACAAGATCTACTACCGTAGGAATGATGACGATCTGTATAGCTGATTCCCATCAGTTATCACGAAAAATATTAACTTCATAGCGGCAGGATGTATCAATTCTGCCGCTTTTGTTTTGCTACATGTTACAAGGGAAAAAGATTCTATTAGGTGTTTCCGGCAGCATTGCAGCTTATAAAGCTGCCCTGTTGGTGCGTTTACTCGTAAAGGAAGGCGCCCAGGTAAAAGTCCTTATGACTCCCGCCGCCACGGAGTTTATCACACCGCTCACACTATCCACGCTTTCCAAACAGGAAGTTGGAGTTACTATCAGTGAGCATGGCAGCTGGAGTAACCACGTAATGCTGGGCCGTTGGGCAGATGTGATGTTGATTGCCCCTGCTTCCGCCAATACCATGGCCAAAATGGCCAATGGGATCACGGACAATCTGCTGCTGGCAGTTTACCTCTCTGCCACCTGCCCTGTATTATTTGCTCCTGCCATGGATGAGGATATGTGGCTGCACCCTGCTACCAGGACCAATGTGGCTAAATTGCTCTCTTATGGCCACCTGCAGATACCCATCGAAAAAGGAGAACTGGCCAGCGGTTTATTCGGAGAAGGCAGAATGGCTGAACCGGAAGCGATGGTCACCTATCTGCAAAATTTCTTTAAAGACCGCGCACAACAAAGACCACTGGCTGGTAAAACTGCCCTTGTGTCTGCCGGCCCTACTCAGGAACCTTTAGATCCGGTTCGTTTTATCAGTAATCACTCCAGCGGAAAAATGGGCATAGCACTTGCAGAAGCATTAGCCGAAGCAGGAGCCAGTGTGCAATTGGTTTTAGGGCCAACACATCTTTCCACCCAACATAGCGGTGTAACTACCACCCGGGTTGTAACAGCAGCTGATATGTTTTCCAGCTGCCTGGAACTTTCTCCCAAAGCGGATATTATTGTGATGGCTGCTGCCGTAGCGGATTACAGACCGAAAACAGTAGCGGATAAGAAGATGAAGAAGAAGGACGATGAACTGAGTATTGAACTGGAAAAAACGAAAGATATTGCCCGTACGCTGGGCAGCCAGAAGAAGAACGGCCAGCTATTGATAGGATTTTCCCTGGAAACGAACAATGAGCGTGAGTATGCGCAAAAGAAGCTACAGGATAAAAATCTGGATATGGTAGTGCTCAATTCCCTGAACGACGCCGGCGCCGGATTCAATTACGATACAAACAAAGTACTGCTCTTATCCCGCGATGGAAAAGAGCAGGCATTGCCCCTGCAGTCAAAGCAGGAGGTGGCCCGAAATATAGTATTGGCTATAATTGACTTGCAACATGCTTAAATACCTGTTATCCTCCCTCTGCCTGTTCTGCTGTTTTCAAACGCAAGCGCAGGAACTGAGGGCCAATGTTTCTGTACAGGCTGCACAACTGAGCACCGGCACGGATAAGAAGATCTTCACTACGCTGCAAAGCGCCCTGGCTGAATTCCTTAATAACCGCCGCTGGACAGATGATGCATTTACACCTGCAGAACGTATTGAATGCAATTTTCTGCTGAATGTAACACAGGCCCTGGGTAACAATACTTACAAGGCTTCCCTGACCATCCAGGCCACCCGCCCGGTTTTCAATGCAGGTTATACCACCAGCATCCTGAACACTCAGGATAACAATATTGTTTTTAAATACATCGAGTTCCAGCCACTGGAATTTAATGAACAGCGTATCGTGGCCAATGATCCGCTGGTTTCCAATCTCACCGCTTCTCTTGCTTATTATATCTATATCATCCTGGGGATGGATTACGATTCCTTCTCTCCCCGCGGTGGCGATAATTATTTCAAAAAGGCACTGAACATTGTGAACAATGCTCCTGACGGGAAAGACATTTCCGGCTGGAAGGCTTTTGAAGGCAATCGTAACCGTTACTGGTTGCAGGATAACCTGCTCAATGTAAAGTTCAGCCGCTTTCATGATGTGATGTACCAGTATCACCGCATGGGTCTGGATCAGATGTATGAAGATGTGAACAAAGGAAGGGCAGCAGTGATGAACTGCCTCAACATGCTCATGGGCATCCAGGAAGAAATGCCGAACTCTATGCTGTTGCAGGTTTTCTTTAATGCAAAGAGCGATGAGCTGTTGAAGATCTTTTCCAAAGCACCGCCCCAGGAAAAAGTAAGGGCGGGGCAGATGCTATCCGTACTGGATATACCTAATGCTAATAAATACCAACAATTAAGATAGATTCATGCGTAAGACGGCCGGAGTGTTTTTGCTCAGTTTGTTATTCGCCTGCGGACAGGCGGACCGTGTACCAAAAGGTGTGCTGCCGAAGGATAAAATGCGGGATGTCCTGCTGGATATGAATTATGCGGAAGTATTTGGAAGGGACCAGGGAATAGATACCGCGAGAATAGCTGATTCCGTCCGCGAACAAAATGTGAAGCGATATTATGTGCAGATCCTTCAGTTACACGGCCTCAGCCGGGAAGAGTTTCAACACAGTTATAAGTACTACGAATATCATCCGGACAAACTGGAAGAGATCTATAAAGAAATGCAGGAGATCGTGAAGCGTAAACGCGAAGTGCTGGATTCTCTTGAACAGATAAAGACGCAGAAGATGAGTGGCATTCCTGGCAGAACCCGCAGGGATTCCCTCTACTGGCCACGTGCGGATAGTATGATCCTGACTTTACCCTAATTAATTATAACACCAAAACATGAAGAAAGTAGTTGCTAACGCCGATGAAGCGATCGCCGATATTCCCAACGGCGCCACCCTCATGCTCGGGGGCTTTGGCTTGTGCGGTATTCCGGAAAACTGCATCTCTGCCCTGGTCCGCAAAGGGGTTCACACATTGACCTGTATCTCCAATAATGCCGGCGTGGATGAATTTGGACTGGGCCAGTTGCTGAATACAAGGCAGGTCAAAAAGATGATGTCCTCTTACGTAGGAGAGAATGCAGAATTTGAAAGACAGTTGTTATCCGGAGAACTGGAAGTGGACCTTATTCCCCAGGGAACTTTAGCCACCCGGATCCAGATGGCTGGTATGGGTATTCCTGCTTTTTTTACCCCGGCAGGGTATGGTACGGAAATAGCAGAAGGGAAAGAAACACGCAATTTTGACGGTAAGGATTATCTCATGGAACTAGCTCTCCATGCGGATTTTGCATTGGTAAAAGCCTGGAAGGGCGATATCATGGGCAACCTTGTTTTCAGGAAAACCACCCGGAACTTTTCTACTTCCATGGCAAAGGCAGGTAAGGTGACCATTGTAGAAGTGGAACATCTTGTACAACCGGGAGAACTGGA
Source organism: Chitinophaga sp. SYP-B3965 (assembly GCF_009647655.1). Taxonomy (GTDB): domain Bacteria; phylum Bacteroidota; class Bacteroidia; order Chitinophagales; family Chitinophagaceae; genus Chitinophaga. The sequence continues at coordinate 62,299 of NZ_WJFD01000005.1, forward strand.
TGCGGATGAGATCCATGTAGCGGGAATTTATGTTCACCGCATTTTCCAGGGAAGCAATTATGAAAAGCGTATTGAACGTAAAACAGTGAAGATCTAAAATCAATTACAATGGCTCTCGATAAATACGGTATCGCTAAACGCATTGCACAGGAACTGCAGGATGGCATGTATGTGAACCTTGGGATTGGCATTCCCACGCTTGTATCCAATTTTGTTCCTTCCGGGATCTCCATCATGCTGCAATCTGAAAATGGTATGCTGGGCATGGGACCTTACCCCTTAGAAGAAGATATAGACGCAGACCTGATCAATGCAGGTAAAGAAACAGTAACAGTATTGCCCGGCGGCGCTTTTTTTGATTCCGCAGAAAGCTTTGGCATGATCCGCGCAGGGAAAGTAGACCTCACTGTGCTGGGGGCTATGGAAGTTTCTGATAACGGGGATATTGCTAACTGGAAGATCCCCGGTAAAATGGTGAAAGGAATGGGCGGCGCTATGGACCTCGTGGCTTCTGCCAAGAATATCATAGTAGCCATGATGCATACCAACCCAAAAGGGGAAAGCAAATTACTACCCCAGTGTACACTGCCATTAACAGGTGTGCATTGTGTTAAAAAGATCGTAACGGAACTGGCAGTATTGGAGGTAACCCCTGACGGATTTAAGCTGCTGGAGCGGGCGCCGGGTGTTCCTGTGGAAGAGATTGTGGCTAAAACAGCCGGCCGGTTAATCGTAGAAGGAGAAATTCCTGAAATGGTAATATAATCGTAAATTAGAAGTATGCAATTGTGTTATAACGGAAAATTCATGGCGAGTGATAGGCCATTGCTCACCGTAGATAATCGCAGTTTTCGCTATGGCGACGGATGTTTTGAGACGATGAAAGTCTATCAGGGACAACTGTTGTTGGCAGATCTTCATTTTGAAAGACTGATAGCGAGTTTGCATATCCTGCACTTCCACATTCCTGCGCATTTTTCTAAAGAATACTTTACCGGCCTGATACAGGAACTTTGCCGCATGAACAATGTGAGCCCGCTGGCACGTGTAAGGCTTACCGTATGGCGCGCAGGAACCGGGTTGTACGATCCGGTTGATCATACACCGCATTTCATTATCCAGTGCTGGGAATTGCCGAAGCATATCTTTGAATTGAACAATGCCGGCTTAAGGCTGGATGTATATGCGGATGCTACCAAATCCGGGGATAAACTGTCAAACATCAAATCCAACAACTGCCTCCCTTACATCATGGGAGCCTTATATGCCAAACAACATCAGCTGAGCGAAGTGTTGCTGTTGAACCATCGTGGCCGTGCAGCAGATACTACTATCGCTAATATCTTCGCGGTACAGGATGGAAAGATATTTACGCCGCCGCTGAGTGAAGGCTGTGTTTGTGGTGTAATGCGCAAACACTTGTTGCAGGCTGATCTTCCTTTTAAAATAGAAGAAAAGCCTCTCACTATTTCAGACCTCCAGGATGCGGAGGAGATCTTCCTCACCAATGCTATTTACGGGATCCGCTGGGTAGGGGAGTTCCGCAAAGTCAGTTATGGCAATGCAACAGCTGCTATCGTGCATGAACTGTTGTATGAATCTATCTTATAATTATGGTAGCACTTTGCTGGTTACGCCGGGATCTCCGGCTCTCAGACCAGGCGGCTTTATATCATGCTTTACGCAGCGGTATGCCGGTTATTCCTGTTTTTATTTTTGACACCAATATTCTGAATGATCTGGAGGATCGTGCCGATAAGCGATTGCAGTTCATCCATGATGTGTTGACGCAATTGCAACAGCAGCTGGTGAAAAAAGGAAGCACGCTGGATGTTTTCTATGGTACACCGGAACAGGCTTTTGCACACTGGACCAAGCGTTACAAAGTAAAAGCTGTTTTTACCAATCATGATTACGAACCTTATGCACGTGAGCGGGATGCGGCTGTCAGCGTGCAATTGAAGGCATTGGGTATTCCTTTTCATACTTACAAGGATCAGGTGATCTTTGAAAAGGATGAAGTAGTGAAAGATAACGGAGAGCCCTACACGGTCTTCACCCCCTACAGCAAAAAGTGGAAGCTCAAACTGAATGATTTTTATCTGAAGCCTTATCCGGCAGGGGAGGGGTTTTATCAGCAGCCACCATTACCTGTTCCTGCTTTGTCAGATATGGGTTTTGAAGCAACGGATAATAACTTCCCTGATAAAGATATTGAAGAAGCCTTGCTGCGCCACTATGATAAAACAAGGGATTTTCCCGCTGTGGACGGCACTTCCAGGCTAAGTGTACACCTGCGTTTTGGCACTATCAGCATCAGGGCGCTGGCACAAAGAGCAAGGCAACTGAATGAAGTATTCCTGAATGAATTGATCTGGCGGGATTTCTATCAAATGATCTTATGGCATTTCCCGCAGGTGGTGCATCAGTCTTTTAAGAAGGAATACGATGGTATAATGTGGCGCAATAATGAAAAGGAATTTCAGCGCTGGTGTGAAGGACAAACTGGTTATCCTATTGTAGATGCGGGGATGCGGGAACTGAATGCAACGGGATATATGCATAACCGTGTGAGGATGATTGTTGCCAGTTTCCTCACCAAACATCTACTGATAGACTGGCGATGGGGAGAAGCTTACTTCGCGAAAAAGTTATTGGATTATGATCTGGCGGCTAACAACGGAGGCTGGCAATGGGCCGCTGGCAGCGGTTGTGATGCAGCTCCTTATTTCCGTGTATTCAATCCCACCTTGCAAACGCAGAAGTTTGACAAGGACTTGTTATACATTGGTAAATGGGTGACGGAAATAGATAGCCCACCCATAGTAGAACATGATGTAGCCCGAAAACGTGCCCTGGAAGTATACGGCAAGGCATTAAAAAAATCCTAAACCCCCGCCATCTCCTTCAACTTCGCCACCGCAATCTTTCCTTCTTCTCCCAGATCCAGGCTAAATTTATTTACGTAAAGATCAATATGCTGGCGCATTACCTGCTCATCCATTTCCTGTGCATGCGCTGTTACATAAGATGATAATGTGGGATACCCAAAGAAAGCATGTTGAAGGCTGGAGTGGATCAGTTTATCTACCTTTTGCTGCACAGCTTCCGGAAGATCCTTCCGGATAAAGATCCCGCCCAGCGGAATAGGCTGCCCTGTTGTAGCTTCCCAGAATTCTCCCAGGTCTATCAATTTCACCAGACCTTTTAACTGGTAAGTGAAACGGTTCTCATGAATGATCACACCGGCATCCACATCTCCGTTTAATACGGCATTTTCAATATCGGAAAACAGCATGATCTTCTTATTGACAGCACCCGGAAACGCAATACGGAAAAGGAGGTTAGCCGTTGTATTCTCACCGGGAATAGCAATGGTGAGATCCTTTATTTCTGTAAGAGGAATATCTTTTCTGGCAATCAGTAATGGTCCGCAACCACGGCCCAATGCGCTGCCACTGTTCAGCAGTCTGTATGTATCTGCTACTTTGAGTCCTGCGGCAAAGCTCAGTTTTGTGATGTCCAGCTTGCCTTGTAAAGCCCATTGGTTGAGGGTTTCCACATCTTCCAGTTTCGTCTCAAAACTAAATCCTTCCGTATCTATTTTCTGATTCACCAGTGCGTCGAAGATGAAGGTATCATTCGGGCAGGGCGAAAATCCTAATGTCAGATGCATGATTCAATCTATTTTATCGTCTGCAATATACTGCGGAGTGTATTATTCAGATTCGTTACGGCGAGTGGAATATTCCATTTGCTTTTGTCCCGCACTTCCACATAATTTGAAATGGTGCGGAGTTGCAGGAAAGGAATATTTTCCATCAGGCAGCAATAATGAAAGGCCGCGCCTTCCATACTTTCAATGTCCGGCTGGTACTTTTCTTCCAGGCGGGTGATGGTAGCAGCGGAACCACTGACCATATTAACCGTAACCCCCCGCGCTTTACGTAAGCCAAAATCAGGGGATGTATTCGGTAAATAATTATGTGTAAAGGGTGCCATATCAGCCTTCCATAAGCCAATATCAAAGAGGTCTTTATATTGGTCGTTATCCTCTACCCCCAGGTCCCCCAGCACTTCCTGTTCTATTACCACCGTTTCCCCAATGGGCCAGCTGTGCTGGAAACTTCCGGCAATACCCGCCTGTATGGCCAGATCCGGTCTTTTTTTGGCAAAATATTTACCCAGGTGATAAGCCGTGCTGAACATCCCGATCCCTGTGATCATCACCTCCACTTCGATTTGTCCGTTTATTGTAACTTCTTCTTTCAGCCAGTTGATCAAAGGTTTGATCTCTGGCTCTGTAGCAGCTGTGACCAATACTTTCATTCTGCAAAGGTACATTGCCCAACGGGTACTCTCGTCTAATTGCGTTATTTTTGCAGAAATTTATTAAGAAATAAAATGATCTATTTAACGCGCGTGGAGCATTTTAATGCGGCACACAAGTTATTCAACCCGCATTGGAGCAAGGAGCAAAACCTGGAAGTATTTGGCAAATGTGCTAATGACAACTGGCATGGGCATAATTACGACCTGCATGTAACGGTGAAAGGTAATCCTGATCCGGAAACAGGTTTTGTATTCAATGCCAAGACCCTGGGTGTGCTTATCAAAGACCTCGTCATCGAGAAGATGGACCATAAGAACCTGAACATGGATGTTGATTTCATGGCAGGCAAATTCACTTCTGCGGAGAATGTGGCTATTGCTATCTGGGAACAACTGGAAAAGGCGCTGCCGGATACCGTTCAGCTGCATTGTATTAAACTGTATGAAACTGCCAAGATCTACGTAGAGTACTTCGGTGGCAAATAAGCGATAATAAATACAGACATGGCTTACAAGAAGGAAGAAAAATTCGACGAGAAAGTAACATCCGGTTTAATAGAGCATTACAGGGGAGCAATAGAATTGCTGGGAGAAGATCCGGAAAGAGAGGGCCTGCTCAAAACGCCGGAACGCATGGCAAAAGCAATGCAGTACCTGACGCAGGGATACGAAATGGATGCGAAAGCGATCCTCAACGGAGCAAAATTCACAGAGTCCTACAGCGAAATGGTGATTGTAAAGGATATAGAATTGTATTCCATGTGTGAGCACCATATGCTGCCTTTTTTCGGGAAAGCACATGTAGCGTATATCCCTAATGGTTATATCACCGGCCTGAGCAAAATTGCCAGGGTGGTAGATGTATTCTCCCGCAGGATGCAGGTACAGGAACGTTTAACGCATCAGATCCTGGACGCTATCCAGGAAACACTGGAACCGCAGGGCGTGGCAGTGGTGATAGAAGCGCAACATCTTTGCATGATGATGCGTGGTGTGTCCAAACAGAATTCGGTGACTACCACTTCGGCATTCAGCGGTCAGTTTGAACATCCCGCTACCCGTGCAGAATTTATGAAACTGATCAGTTCAGACCTTATCAGCAGAAGATAAATAAGCGCATATAAAAATTATGGTTTAACATGGCATACTCCGGTAGCTAGGTTAAACCATAATTTTTTACATATATTTGCTCGCTGATAATTAATGTAATACAAATCGTAACCAATGAAACACGCTTACGTTTTTCCAGGCCAGGGTTCCCAGTTCCAGGGAATGGGCAAAAGTTTTTACGACAATAATCCCAAAGCGAAATCTTTATTCGAGAGAGCGAATGAAATTCTGGGTTTCCGCATTTCTGATATCATGTTTACCGGAACAGACGAGGACCTTAAGCAGACCAATGTAACGCAGCCCGCTGTGTTCCTGCATTCTGTGATCGGTTTCCTTTGCCTGGATAATCCTACGCCGGCTATGACAGCCGGCCATTCCCTGGGGGAGTTTTCTGCCCTGGTAGCCAATGGCACCCTGGCTTTTGAAGATGCGCTGCGCCTGGTAGCCATCCGTGCCAATGCCATGCAAAAAGCCTGTGAAGCTACACCCAGCACAATGGCGGTAGTATTAGGGCTGGAAGATGCAAAAGTAGAAGAGATCTGTGCTACCATCACAGATGATGTGGTAGTACCGGCTAATTATAATTGCCCCGGTCAGCTGGTGATCTCCGGAACCGTTCCTGCTGTGGAACGTGCTATGGAACTGATGAAAGCAGCCGGCGCCAAAAGAGCTATGCTGTTGCCGGTAGGTGGCGCTTTCCATTCTCCCCTGATGGCTCCGGCCCAGGCTGAGTTGCGTGATGCTATTGAAAAAATGACCTTTAATACCCCTATTTGCCCTGTGTACCAAAACGTGGTGGCAAAAGCAGTATCAGATCCGGCGGAGATCAAGCAAAACCTGATCAGCCAGCTCACGGGTGCCGTAAAATGGACGCAGTGTGTACAAGCAATGATAGCAGATGGCGCTTTGCATTTTACAGAAGTTGGCCCCGGTAAAGTATTGCAGGGACTGATCGGTAAGATCGATAAAATAGCAGTAACAGATGGTATCTCCACTGGTTTGGAAGAAGCCGTAGCAAAATAATTTAAAAGCCGGGGAAGCACATTCCCCGGCTTTTAATATGTAACTTTTTCAGCCCTGTACCCGTTCTAAGAGAACAAACCGATCCCATGCGCCTAGCATTACTCCTTGCCTTAACCAGCCTGATGGCATGTAGCAAATCCGACCAATATGAAGACCGTTGGATAGAAACAAGTCAGCGTCAGGAAGTTATCGTATTCAAACATGAAGAAAAATCTACCCTGCCAGGCACTACTGCTACCGGAACAGAAGGAAGTTTTTATTTTCAATCCCGCAAATTACCAGATTATGTTAGCCGCGCCAATGAATCCGGTATCTACTATTACACCATAGAAGGAGATAGTTTGCTCCTCAAAACCCGCCAGCAGAAATTCTATTTCAAAATGGCGGTGGATAAAAAGAGCTTCACTATCGGGCGGTTCTTTGTTGATCCCGGGGGGCTGCCACAGGATTTGATCTTTGAGAAACAGTAAATTCAATACTGGCGTTCCACCATTCCGGATCAAACTTAGCGTTATATTTTTTATAGAAATTGATAGCTGGCTCATTCCATTCCAGTACCTGCCAAACCATGCCTGAGAAGTTTTTCTCGCCAGCTTCTTCTATCAGTTTATCGAACAATAATTTACCAAGCCCCTGACCCCGGGAGGCCTCAGACACCACCAGATCCTCCAGGAACATACGGCAACCTTTCCAGGTAGAATACCGGATGTAGTACAAAGCAATCCCTTGCACCACGCCGTCTACTTCTGCTACAAATGCCCACCACACAGGGTTTGGCCCAAAGCCGCTTTCTTCAAAATGTTCTTGTGTAACCGTTACTTCCTGCGGCGCTTTTTCATATAAAGCCAGTTCCCGCACCAGTTCCATCATCCGTGGGCAATCTGCTTTTTCCGCTTTACGAATTATTATGCTCATGATAAGGCCTGTTCCAGGTCGTTTAAAATATCAGTTACTGCTTCAATGCCTACACTCACACGGATCAAACCATCCGTGATATCATACTTCTCTCTTAATTCTTTTGGTACGCTGTAATGTGTCATGGAGGCGGGATGGCAGATGAGTGTATCGCAAGTGCCCAATGATACAGCACGCAGGCACATCTGCAAACGGTCTATGAAACGTTTACCTGCTTCCAGCCCATCTTTCAATTCAAAACTGAGCATGGCGCCGGCATGTTTCATCTGGCGGGAAGCAATGGAAAAATCAGGATGATCTGCAAGGCCGAGGTAGTTCACTCTGGCAATGGCCGGATGCCCATCCAGGAAACCAGCTACTTCCATAGCATTATGGCAATGACGTTCCATGCGCACTTCCAGTGTTTTTATACCCTGGGTGAGCAGGAAAGAATCAAAAGGATTACTGTTGGCGCCGAGCATGCGGGCCATTTTTTCTACCGGGCCTCTCATCATTTCCAGGTCTTTTCCAACGAGCACACCTCCAATGGCAGTACCATGGCCATTCAGGAATTTGGTGGTAGAATGGAAAACATAATCTGCGCCATAAGCAAATGGTTGTTGCAGATAGGGGGTAGCGAAAGTATTATCTACGGCAGAAACCAGTTTATACTGCTGTGCAATGCCACACAACGCTTCCAGGTCTACACACTTTAAAGTAGGATTGGCGGGCGTTTCCAGGTACATCATTTTAATGGAAGGATCTGCTTTAATGATCTCTTCCGTTTTGTTGAGGTCCTGCATATCTATGAAGATGGTCTCAATACCCAATGGCGGCAACGTTTTCCGGAACATTTCATCCGTACCGCCGTAGAGGGAATAATGAGAGATCACTTTATCTCCTGATTTGAGATTGGAGAAGAAAAGGGTGGAAAGCGCGCCCATACCGGATGCGTGCAATTTTGCCTTCAGTTGCATGTTGAGTCCGAAGCCTTCCAGGGCTGCAATCTTTTCTTCCGCTTCCCGGAAATTTGGACTGTCCCAGCGGGTGTAGATGTAACCATCTTCTTTTCCACTGAACCGGTGCATGCCTTGTTCTGCAGAATCATATACATAGGTAGAGGAGGCATAAATGGGTGTAAGATGGGCGTATAGTGGGTCTTGCTCATGCCCTGCATGAACGCATACTGAACTGAAACCGGTAAGCGGTGCTTGTTTCATGGTTTGATTTTGTATTGTTTTCGGGTAATGATTATCTTGTTAGTGATTTTACCTCTGTAAAAATAAGATATTAGATGAAGGATCTCTTACTGCGGTTTGCGATGTATAATATCTGGGCCAACCAGCGGATCATCGTTTTGCTGAATGGTTTAACGGAAGAGCAGCTGGATAAGGACCTGGGCAGCAGTTTCTCTTCCATGCGCCAAACCATTTACCACATGTGGGATTCGGAAAGTGTCTGGTATCAAAGGTTACACCTGGCTACACCGGTTATTTTCCCTTCAAAGGATTTTTCCGGGAACTGGCAGGAATTTGTGCACCTGTTCTCCCGGCAAAGCGAGTTGCTGAAAGATTTTGTGGCAACGGCTTCTGATGCAAAACTGGCACATACCATTGAGTATCATCATATAGTGAAGGGGATTTGCAAATCGGCGGTGGATCATGTGGTGTTATCAGCGTTTAATCATTCCACTTATCATCGTGGCCAGCTGGTGACCATGCTGCGTCAGACGGGTGTTACAAAAATACCGCAGACGGATTTTATAGAATATACCAGGATCAAAAAATAAGCGATTAGTATGCCATACGAAAAAGCCCCCCGACATTTAGTTGCGGTCGATTGTATCATCTTCGGATTTGAGGACGGTAAACTGAAACTCCTCATTATCAAGCGGAAGGTGGACCCTATGGAGGGAGCATGGTCTATGGTAGGAGGTTTTGTGCAGGAAGGAGAAAGTACCAATGATGCGGCTACCCGGGTATTACAGCAAACCACCGGTATCCAGGATATTTATATGGACCAGTTGCTATGTTATGGCGATGTGGAAAGGGATTCAGGCGCCAGGGTAATATCCGTGGCCTATTATGCCCTGATCCGTATCAGCGAGCATGACCGCATCCTGGCCAATGCACATGGCGCACACTGGCTGTCCCTCCACCAGATCCCTGAACTGATCTTTGACCATGCGCAGATGCTGAGCGATGCATTGGCGCGTTTGAGAGATAAAGCCCATTTCCATCCGATTGGATTTGAACTGCTGCCGGAAAAGTTCTCCCTGCCGCAACTGAGAAATTTGTACGAAGAAATATACCAGCGTCCATTAGATAAACGTAACTTCAGGAAGAAGATCCTGGCAATGGATATTTTAGAAAAACTGGACGAGAAAGATAAGAGCACTTCGAAAAAGGGAGCACACCTTTACCGGTTCGACAAAACGAAGTATAATGCCCTTACACAGCATGGGCTGGTATTTGAGATATAATAAGAACAGAGTCGCAAAAGCATAACATCACTGAAACCCACCAGATGTGTTTGTTCCACCCGATATGGCACCCGTATTCCCATTCCGTAGCATTCCTGCATCCGGTATATAAAGGCTATTATATCATGTTGAACGCCCCCTAGCCGGGGAAACTTCCGCCGCTCAATAACCAAACCGCCTTGTTACCCATTAACCTAACTACGAAAGAAAATGGCACGAATATGTATCGTAAGTATTGCTGCGCCAGGTTTGGCATCAGACATGAGGTATCCCGTGAAGAAGGGATCAATTTAAGGATCGTAAAGCCCCACCCGGAATTCCGGATGGATCCCAATAATGCGTATAGGTTTTACCTGACGCCCGGATATAAGGAAGGACAAAAAAAGATCGTAAACCATATCAGTATCCGCTATTGCCCGTTTTGCGGAACAGACTTGTATGGCTTTTACCGCTCTGATTTCTATATTAACGAAGAGCCAGGGTTCTTTTGACATAGGCTCGACATAGGCTCAGGGTTTGATACTAAAAAAGGGGCTGTTCTTATCCGGAACAGCCCCTTTTCAAATCTAATTTTTTGCGTCGTAAGCCCATTTAACGAAGCAGGCCCCCCAGGTAAAACCACCGCCAAAGGCAGCCAGTACCAGGTTATCTCCCTTCTTCAGCTTGCTTTCCCAATCCCAGAGGCACAAAGGAATTGTACCTGCTGTGGTATTGCCATAACGTTGGATATTGATCATGATCTTATCTTCCGGTAAACCCATTGCATTGGCAGTGGCGTTGATGATCCGGAGGTTGGCCTGGTGAGGTACCAGCCAGGTGATATCATCTGCAGTAAGGTGGTTGCGTTCCATCACTCCACGGGCAGCGTCAGACATGTTGGCTACTGCGTATTTGAAAACCGTTTTTCCTTCCTGGAACACATAGTGTTCACGGGCAGCTACAGTTTCAAGGGTTGCTGGTTTGGAAGATCCGCCGGCTTTCATGTTAAGGAATTCGCGGCCATGACCATCACTTTTCAGGATGCTGTCAATTACCCCATAGCCATCTGTGTTAGGTTCCAGCAATACACCGCCGGCGCCGTCGCCAAAAATGATGCAGGTGGCCCTGTCTGTATAGTCAATAATGGAGCTCATTTTATCTGCCCCAATGATCATTACTTTTTTATAACGTCCGCTTTCAATGAATTTTGCGCCGGTATCCAGTGCAAAAAGGAAACCAGAGCAGGCAGCGGCAATATCAAACCCAAATGCATTCTTCGCACCGATCTTATCCGTTACCACATTGGCCGTAGCAGGGAACACCATGTCCGGCGTTACGGTTGCTACGATCAGTAAGTCTATCTCTTCCGGACTGATGCCTCTTTTTTTGCAAATTTCCAGAGCCACAGGTACGCATAACTCAGAAGTACCCTTACCTTCGCCCTTCAGTATCCTCCTTTCTTTGATGCCGGTTCGGGTGGTAATCCATTCGTCTGTTGTTTCTACTAGTTTCTCCAATTCCTGGTTAGACAGTACATAGTCGGGAACATACCCACCCACCGCCGTGATGGCGGCCGTTATTTTGCTCATATTATTTGGATAAGTTTAAAATGGGCGTAAAAGTACGACTTAAACGAATATTTCTATTTATGATTTAAATTTACCTCCTGATAAATTGTTATGATAGCATATTTAAACGGCAAACTGGCTTATAAATCACCCACCCTTGTTCACCTGGATGTGAACGGAGTGGGGTACGAAGTCAATATCAGCCTGCATACCTGGTCACATATTCAGAAGCTGGAAGTCTGTAAATTACTCACTTTCGTACATATCAAGGAAGACGCACACACCATGTACGGCTTTTTTGAAGATTCTGAACGCAGCATGTTCTTACAATTGATCAGCGTTTCCGGCATAGGGGCCAGCACAGCCCGTATGATGCTCAGTTCCCTCCATCCGGACGATATTCAGCGGGCCATCCTCATGGAAAACGAGAAAATGCTGGAAGGGGTGAAAGGGATAGGGGCTAAAACGGCCAAGCGACTCATTCTTGAGCTGAAGGACAAAATGAAGAAGCATAATAAAGAGGATGTATTACATTTATCCGTAACTTCTCACAATACTATACAAGATGACGCGTTAAATGCTTTAGTCACCTTGGGTATTGCCCGAAATATGGCAGAGCAGGCAGTACAGAGGGTACTGAAAGCAGAGCCCCAATTAAATGAATTGGAGGTACTTATAAAGAAATCCCTCAAAAGTTTATAAATTTATAGTCCTTGACCTCTATAAAACCTAAGATCGCTTGCCAAGAAAGAAATACTATGGTGCTATTGCAGTAATAGGTGTTGTCTCTTTTATCATTGTTGATTCGGCCGCCAGAAACAGAAATAGTTCGGGATATACCTATAAAAGTGATAGTGGGAAGATTGCGGTTAACCGGAGAACTGATATCGCGAAGCCAGATACTACTGCGAAACCAGACACGCTGAAATTTCCTATCCGCGACCGGAGAGGCACTGCTGTGACGGACCCTGTGAAGAACGCGATCGATCTTAAAGATCCCGCCAACATCAGGAAGGAGGTTGAATATGACCCCGTTACAAAACAATATATCGTTACTGAAAAAATAGGCAGCCAGTTTTACAGGCAGCCTACAGTGATGAGCTTTTCCGAGTTCTACCGCCTCCAGTCTGAACAAAGTGAAAAAGACTACTGGCAGAAAAGGGCCAATACCATCGGAAGCCTCAACCAACGCACTACCGCTCCCCAGTTATATTATGGTGATAAATTGTTCGACCGGGTTTTTGGTGGAACTAAAGTAGATATTAAACCACAGGGATCACTGGGACTTACCTTTGGTTACCAGGGGCAGAACGTGAAAAATCCTGTGCTGGTAGAAAGGGCCCGTAAAAACGGCGGGTTCGATTTCGACATAGATATTAATATGAACGTGACCGGGAAGATCGGGGAGAAGCTGAAGCTGATCACCAATTATAATACCCAGTCCACTTTCGATTTTGAAAACCAGGTAAAACTGGAATATACCGGTTACCAGGATGAGATCATTAAAAAGATAGAAGCCGGTAACGTAAGTTTTCCGCTCAGCAGCTCCCTCATTTCCGGGGTGCAATCTCTTTTTGGTGTTAAAACCCAGTTACAGTTTGGCCGCCTGACGGTAACGAGTGTACTGAGTAACCAGAAATCCCAAAAGCAGAACATGGTGCTGCGGGGAGGAAACAGTATCCAGGATTTCGTGATCAAAGCAGATGAATACGAAGATAACCGGCACTTCCTGATGGGCCAGTTCTTCCGCGATACCTTTAATTATGCGATGGCCACCCTGCCTGTTATCCGTACACAAACCAATATTATACGGGTGGAAGTTTGGGTAACCAATAAAACCGGCGCTACTACAGACACACGGGACATTGTAGGTCTGATGGACCTTGGGGAATACCGTCCTTTTAATACTTCTCTTACTGTTACTACTTCAGACCGTAAACCCAATAACGGAACCAACATCCTTTATTCCAACCTGGTAAGCGATCCCGGATCCCGGAATTCAGGAACTGTGGTGAGCCGATTATTGGCTATGGGCCTGCAGCCCGTGCAGGAGTTTGAAAAAACCTTTGCCCGCAAACTGGATTCTGCAGATTATGTGATCAACCGCCAGCTTGGCTTCATTTCCCTCAACCAGCAATTGCAACCGGATGAGGTGTTAGCCGTAGCGTATCAATATTCTTATAATGGCCGTATCTACCAGGTAGGGGAATTCTCACAGGATATCCCACCGGATCAGAATAATTCCGCCAACCAGCGGATCCTGTTCCTGAAACTCCTGAAAGCTACATCCGCCCGCCCTGCTTTACCCATCTGGGACCTGATGATGAAAAACATCTACGCCACGAACGCCTTCCAGATCAACCGGCAGGATTTCAAACTGGATGTATTGTTCAAAGATCCGGGAACAGGAACAGGGGTAGGAGACAGGGTGCCCAGTGAAAAAAGATACTTACCGGATGCCAAAGGACAATATGTTGGCGCGCCCATCATTTCCATCCTCAATCTGGACAGGCTGAATAATCAGAATGACCCGCAACCGGATGGGGTGTTTGACTACGTGGAAGGATACACGGTGAATTCCATGAACGGGAAAGTGATCTTCCCCGTACTGGAACCTTTCTCTGATGGTTTACGAAAAGCTTTTGAAGGAGACCCTGTGCTGGAAAGGCAATATCTCTATCCCATGCTGTACGACTCCATCAAAGTGATCGCCCAGCAATTCCCGAACCTGAACAGGTACATCCTGAAAGGGTCTTATAAATCTTCCAATTCTTCTGAAATTTCCCTGAACGCTTATAACATTCCACCTGGTTCTGTAACTGTTACAGCCGGTGGCCAGATGTTGCGCGAGAATGTGGATTTCATCATCGACTATAACCTGGGCCGTATCAAGATCATCAACGGAGGTGTGCTCAGTTCCGGTGTTCCCATCAATGTGCAGTTTGAAAATAATGCCCTCTTCGGACAACAGGTCCGTAACTATATGGGTACCCGTCTGGATTATTTCGTGAACGATAAATTGAACCTGGGTGGTACCGTAGTAAGGATGAGTGAAAGGCCATACTATCAGAAAGTGAATTATGGGGATGACCCTATCAAAAATACGGTTGTTGGTCTGGATGGAAATTATGTATCAGAATGGAAGGGCCTTACCCGCATGCTGGATAAACTACCCAACTTCCAGTCCACCCGCCCGGCCTCGATCAATTTCACGGGAGAGGTCGCACGCCTGTTCCCCGGCCATAGCAAATTAGTGAATGCAGCCGGCAGCAAGCAAGGGCAGGTAATGATTGATGACTTTGAAGGCGCGCGCAACGGATATGATCTCAAATTCCCGGCTACCAGCTGGGCTTTGGCTTCCACGCCAAGAGACGCTACCGATGCAAACGGCAACATCCTTTTCCCTGAAGCAGCTTACAATGACTCCCTGCCTTATGGCCGGAACAGGGCATTGCTGGCATGGTATATTATTGAACCCACCCTGCAAATTCCTAACTCCCCGAATTTGCCACCAGGTGTAGGACCTTCTCAAAGTGATCCGCGTACACGCCTCGTTTATCAAAAGGATGTGTTCCCGAACCGCTCTACAGATTTTGGTCAGAGCCAGCTGAGTACTTTAGACCTTGCTTACTATCCGGAAGAAAGAGGACCTTATAACTTTGAGGCTACCGCTGCAGGATTGTTCCCGAGTGGCAGACTGCGTAATCCGCAATCCCGCTGGGGTGGTATCATGCGCGCTATTGATAACAGTGACTTTGAAACAGCTAATATCGAGTTCATCGAATTCTGGATCCAGGATCCGTTCATTACGAATCCTTCCAGTTCCGGTGGTCAGTTATATTTCAACTTAGGTAACGTATCAGAAGATGTATTGAAAGATTCCCGCAAATCTTTTGAGAACGGATTACCTAATCCTATTACGGACAGGAACAAACTGGATTCCAGCCGTTGGGGCCGTGTTCCTAAATTCCAGCAGCAGATCACGCAGGCATTTGATAATGACCCTGCCATCCGCCGCTACCAGGACGTTGGTTTTGATGGTTTGCTGGATGACGATGAGCAACATTTCCGCGCTACTTACATGAATGATCTTTTAGCTGTATTCGGCGCCAGCTCTGATGCTTACCGGAATGTACAGAGAGATCCTTCCAATGATAATTACAAATGGTATCGTCATGCGGATTATGATAATGCCAATAATCCTATCGGTGGTAAAGGTACCGGCATCCTGGGAAGGTATAAATATATTAACGGACCGGAAGGCAACTCCCCGGTTTCCAATGATAACTCCCAATTCTCACAGGCCGCTACCAACTACCCTGAGTCAGAAGACCTGAACAGGGATAATACCATGAACGAAACGGAAGAATACTTCCAGTACCGTGTGAATCTCACACCGAACATGCAGGTAGGAGCTAATTACCTCGTAGACAAATTTTCGGCCAGGGTACAATACCCCGATGGTACAACGCACGACGAAATATGGTACCAGTTTAAAGTACCGGTAAATCAGTACGACAGAAAGATTGGTAATATCCCGGATTTCAAATCCATTCGTTTTATGCGGATGTTCCTCACCGGTTTTGAAGATTCCGTTGTGATGCGTTTTGCCAAACTGGACCTTGTACGTAACCAATGGCGCCGTTACCTGTATGAACTGAAACCAGGTGATCCGATCCCGGTAGATCAAACTACTGCATTCAATGCTTCTGCTGTGAACATTGAAGAGAACTCACGCCGTACACCAATTCCATATGTACTGCCTCCGGGAATCTTACGTCAGAACACCCTGAGTACAAATAATACCAACATCCTGCTCAATGAACAAGCCCTCTCCGCACAGATCTGTGATCTGAAAGATGGTGATACCAGAGCATTATATAAAAACCTGAACCTGGATCTCCGGCAGTACAACCGCATCCAGATGTTTGTACACGCGGAAGCAGTGAAAGTGCCTACTTCTTTAAAAGATAATGATCTGCAGGCGATCGTGCGTGTGGGAAGTGACTTTACAGAAAACTATTACGAATACCGCATACCGTTAAAAGTAACGCCATTCGGTTCCACAACGGAAGCAGCGATCTGGCCGGACATCAACAATCTTGATCTGGAACTGGACCGTTTTAGTCAGTTGAAACAGAAACGGAATAATGATGGAGCTTCTCCATTGATCCCTTATGTGCAGGCGGATGGTAAGAACTTTATTGCCATCATGGGTAATCCAAGTCTGGGAGATGTACGCAGTATCATGATCGGCGTATTGAATCCACAGAATGATGGAATGCCGCTTTGTACAGAAATATGGTTTAATGAATTACGCCTTACCGGTCTCGATGAAAAAGGTGGTTATGCTGCTTTGGCGAGAATGGACCTGCAGCTGGCAGACCTTGGTTCCATCACCTTCAGTGGTAACATGCACACCGCAGGTTTCGGCGGAATTGATCAGCGGGTGAATGAACGTTTCCGCGATAATTACGTGCAATATGATGTGGCCACGAACCTTGACCTAGGTAAATTATTACCTAAACGCAGTGGCATCACAGTTCCTGTATATGCAGGATACTCTCAGACAGTGAGCAATCCGGAATATGATCCATATGATCTGGATATCAAACTGAAAGATAAACTGTCGCTGGCCAGGGATAAAGAACAAAGGGATTCCATCCGCAAGAATGCGCAGGACTTCACTTCTATCACCAGTGTGAACTTTACGAACGTGCGTAGAATGGCAGTGGGTAAATCGAAGAGCCGCCTCTGGGATATTGAGAATTTTGATATCAGCTATTCTTATTCACAGATCAACCGGCATAATCCTGTAATTCAGAGTGATGTGCTTACCCGCCACCGTGGTGGTTTAGGTTACAACTTTGCCGGTACGCCTAAGTTCATAGAGCCGTTCAAAAAACTGATCAAGAGCAAATCTCCATGGTTTGGCCTGGTGAAAGAATTCAACTTCAACTACATTCCTTCTATCATCAGCTTCCGTGCAGATGTAACAAGGCAGTTCGGCGCAACCCGTATGCGTAATGTGGGTGGCGGACCTTTCCTTTTACAGGAAACGTACGATAAGTATTTCACCTTTGACCGTTACTATATTTTCAAACTGGATATAAGCCGTAACCTGTCACTCGATTTCAATGCCTCCAACATGGCCCGTATCGATGAACCGCAGGGACGTATCAATACTGGTCCGAAGAAAGACAGTGTGCGTACTAACTTCTTCAAGTTAGGGCGTACCACCAACTACTTCCACAATGCCACTATCACGTATACCTTACCTACCGGAAAATTCCCGCTCCTGAGCTGGACGAACATTGCGCTAAGTTATGGAACGGAATACAGGTGGATAGGAGCATCCCGCCTGGCGCAATACCTGGGTAATGCCATTGAGAACTCTCATCAGAAAATGGCGAATGTGGAATTGAAGTTCACGGACCTGTATAATAAGAGCAAATGGTTGAGGAAGATGAATGCATCTTCCGGCAGTGATTTTGTACAGCCGCCGATCATGAACAATCCAGCCGCACCAAAAGAGAAACCGAAGGTGGAAGATGATGACCAGGTATCTGGTCTCGTGAAAGGACTGATGCGTGTGGCCATGTCACTGAAGAGAGCTACTATCAACTATTCTGAAAATGCAGGTACCCGTTTGCCGGGTTACCTGGACAGTACGAAGCTGATAGGGATGAACTTTGCGTCTATGTCTCCGGGACTTCCATTTGTATTCGGTTATCAGCCGAATCAAAAATGGATGGATGACTTTGCGAAGAAAGGCCTGCTTTCTCCGGACACACTTTTCAATATTCAGTTCCAACAACAATTCACACAACGCCTGGATGTACAGGTGAACCTGGAGCCCGTTCGTGATCTGCGGATAGATCTGAACCTCACCAAGTCTTTCACTAAAACACACTCAGAACTCTTCAAGGATACTATTGGTAACGGTGCATTTGGTCACCTGAATCCTTATGATGCAGGTGGTTTTGAGATCACTTTCGTGGCTATCAAAACCATGTGGGGCAAGATAGATACAGAGAATGGGGTGTCTTCCACTTTCAAGAAATTTGAATCTTACCGTAAAGTGATCTCTGGCCGTTTAGGAAAAGATAACCCTTACAACAATACGGGTACTGTACCTGAATTTGATCCAAAAGATCCGGAGTACCGTTATGGTTATGGCCGTTATTCGCAGGATGTACTGATCCCTGCATTCCTGGCAGCATATACCGGTAAGAGCGCAGAAACGGTTGCCTTATTAAAACAAGGAGAAGGTGGCGTGAAATCCAATCCATTTAAGAATGTACTGCCAAGACCAAACTGGCGGATCACCTATAATGGCCTGAGCAGGGTGAAACCATTCAGCGATTTCCTGACTAACTTTACATTAACGCATGCTTATATAGGAAGTCTCAGTATGAACTCTTATAATACGGCGCTGATGTTCTTTGATCCGTTGTTACTGGGTTATCCGGCCTTCCGTGATTCCGTTTCCGGCAACTACGTACCTTACTTCTTATTGCCCAACCTCACGGTAAGCGAACAGTTTGCGCCTTTACTGGAAGCAGATATGACCTTTACGAACAGCCTGAACGTAAGGCTTGGTTTCAAACGGAACCGTACTTTGAGCCTTAGCCTGATCGATTATCAATTGAGTGAAATGCGCTCCAGTGAAGTAACGGTGGGCGCAGGATACCGTGTACGCGGTTTCCCGATGCCTTTCAAAATTGGTAAAGACGGCAGCACCCGCCTGGAAAATGACCTGAACTTCCGTTTAGACCTGAGCTTCCGGGATGATAAAACAGTGAACAACCGTCTGGATGCAGACCTGGTGATACCCACCAGTGGTCAGAAAGTGATCGGTATTTCACCTACTATTGATTATGTGGTGAACAACCGTTTGAACATTAAGTTCTTCTACGACCGCCGCCAGACCATTCCGGTGATCTCAACTGCCTACCCGATCACTACTACGCGAGGGGGGCTTACCTTACGATTCATGTTAGCACAATAGATAAACAAAAACGGGGAGCATTTGCTCCCCGTTTTTGGTAATGACTAAAATCATTGTGTAGATTCCCATAAATCCTACATTTGCGGTATCCTCACATGAAAAAGGTATTCGTCATACTAACATTAACAAGCCTTTTGCTGCAAACATTCAGCAAGGGCGTGGTATTGGCGGAATTCATGCTGAACAGGGACTACATTGCCAATGTACTGTGTATTAACAAAGCCAAACCCCAATTGGCCTGTCACGGGCAATGCCAGCTGATGAAACAGATGGAGAAGGAAACAAAGAAAGATCAAAACGGGAATGCCGTTAAAGATAAATACGAAGTGGTGTTCGCAGAGATCAATGCCGCCTTCCACCTTACCCCCTATATAGCTGTAAAAGAGCTATTCACTGCCTACCATGGCGGTTTGCACCGTGATCCCCTTCATGCGGTGTTTCACCCACCTCAGGCCTGATTCCGGGCAATTCAAACATCTTAAGCTTACCCGGGTCCTGGGTATAATGCATCTTTGCACCCATAAAAGCGTGCCCCTGTGGCAACGCATAGTGACCCCATTACGTACAAGCTAAAAGCTAAAACATGCTTCGCATTTTTATCCTTTTTTTATTATCTGTTTATGGCATGTCTGCCGTTGCACAAACGCAACTACAGGGCCGGGTAATAGATGCGCAAACAAGAGAAGCGCTACCCGGTGTTACCATCCAGTGTAAAGCCAATGGCTGCACAACGGATGCACAAGGCAAATTCTCCCTCTCAGAACCACACCGCATTGATTCTATACAGGTATCTTATATAGGGTATACCGCTAAACGTATGCCCGCCGCACAAAAAGGAGAGATGGTCATTTACCTGGAACCCCTTTCCACCCGTTTAAATGAAGTGATCGTTTCCGCCGGCCGGGATAAACAATTCCGTACGGAAGCGCCCATTGCCATCAGTACTATTTCCACCCAGCAGATCAAAGAAACAAAAGCTACTTCGCTGGAACAGATCCTGAATAAAGTAAGCGGTGTATATATGGTGGATCTCGGGAATGAACAACATACCATGGCTATCCGCCAGCCCATTGGTTACCGTAGCCTTTTCCTCTATATGGAAGATGGTATTCCCATCCGTACTACGGGAGACTTCAACCATAATGCCCTCATAGAAATAAATATGGCAGCGCTGAAAACAATAGAAGTGATCCGCGGTCCGGCCTCTTCTTTATATGGAAGTGAAGCTGTGGGAGGCGCTGTGAACTTCATCACGCTTTCCCCCACTTTATTACCTACCGCCAAAGTGCAGGCAGAAATGAGCAACTGGGGTTACAAACGTACTGACTTCAGCGTTTCCGGCACCAAAGGTAAACTGGGTGTGATCCTCGGCGGTTATTATGCTAACCAGCGCAATGGTTACATCGAGCATAGCGACTTCCACAAACTGGCGCTCACCTTAAAAACAGAATATAAAATAAATGACCACACTACTTGGACCAACGGGATCTCTTTAGTGGATTATAAAACGGATCAGACGGGCGGCGTGGACAGCACTAACTTCTTCTCGAAGAACTACAAAAGCTTTCACACCTTCTCTTACAGGCTGGTAAAAGCTTTCAGGGTACGCAGTACTTTAGAGCATCAGTGGAACGAAAATAACTTTACCAGTTTCACTGCCTTCTACCGTCATAATGAAATAGGGCAGAACCCTTTCTATGCTATCAAAACAACCAACGACCCACTGAAAGCCCGCGGTGAAATAAACAGCGATGCTTTTCAGAGTTATGGTGTACTGGTGCAGCATAAGAAACATTTCGGCTGGAAGCATGCCAAGCTGATAGCTGGTGTGAGCGCCGATTACAGCCCTGCTACTTACTATGCTAACTATATTGATGTTGACAGGGATGCCGCCGGATATTTCACCGGCTTCACTCCAACAGACTCCGTATTAACGGATTACCATGCCACTTTGCTAAACACAGCCTTGTATGCGCAGGCTGAGATGAGTCCTATTGAACACATGAAAGTAATTGCCGCATTGCGTTACGACAGGATGGATTATAATTTTGATAATAATCTTTCTCCTTCCGCTTTTACTGGTTCTCCTGATGAACGTAATTACTTTCATGCCTGGACGCCTAAGCTGGGATTGACGTACGACTTCGGTCACGACCGTGGATTGTACGCCAATTACAGCGTGGGTTTTGCTCCCCCAAACATTTCTGAGTTATACCGTGGTGTAAAGGTACCCACCCTAAAATCTGCTACTTATAACAACTATGAGATCGGCGGATGGTTTTCCTTTGCAAAGGAAAAAGGATACATCGATGTGAGCCTTTACCGCATGGACGGCACCAATGAAATTGTAAGCGTGCGTTTGCCAGATGGTTCCTCAGAAAATCAGAATGCCGGTAAAACCCGCCACAGTGGCGTAGAATGGAACCTGCGTTATGCACCGGTACCTTCCATTCTTTTCCGTACCGGCGGCACTTACGCCATACATGATTTCATCACGTACGAAGATAAAGGCAAACAGTTTGGCGGCAACCGTATGAATGGTGCGCCTGCTGTGATCACCAATACAGAGATCACCTGGAAACCCGCTTTCCTGAAAGGTATCCGTACCGCTGTGGAATGGCAGCACGTTGGCAAGTATTTTATGGACCCTGCCAATACGGAAGAATACAGTGGATATGATCTGCTGAATGCCCGCGTGGGATATAGTATCGGAGGTTTTGAATGTTGGGTGAACTGCCGGAATATAGCAGATGTAATGTATGCCGTAACGGTAGATAAAAGCGCCTTCGGCAAAAGCTACCGCCCCGGACCTAACAGAACGTTTAATGTTGGAGTGGCTTATACCTTCAGCGCAAAAAAATAAACATGAGATATTGGTTGATAGGATTGCTCTTTTTAGCAGCTTGTGATACAACAACATTTTCAGGAGGAAAAGAACTGGTACTATCAGATACTACCCGCGATGCCTCCTGTACTTATATGACGCGTAATGCACAGGGCCAGATCGTAGTGAGCTGGGTGGAAAACAGCCAGTTATATTATGCCGTTTCTCCGGATGAAGGAGAAACATTTTCCCCTGCAAAGCTGATCCCCACTACATCAGGTATCCAGGCACATGCAGAGAATATGCCTAAAATGGTATTCCGCCCTAATGGAGAAGTGATAGCCATGTATGGCGGGCAAAGTAATGACCCGCGTAATAAATATGCCGGCAAAGTGTATTACACCCGTTCCCCGGATGCCGGCGCAAACTGGTTACCTGCACAGCCATTAGTAACAGATACCGCCAGTTATGATCAGCGTTATTTTGACATGACCTTATTGCCTTCCGGAGAAGCCGTGACCATCTGGCTGGATAATCGTAAGAACGATACAAAGGAAGGATCTACTTTATACATTGCCACAACCGGTAAGGAGCCTGGCTTTCAGCAGGAGCGGCAGATTGCGCAAACAGTTTGCCAGTGCTGCCGTACTGCTTTGTATGTAGATGCAGACGGTGCCTTACATACCACGTTCAGGGATATTATCAATGATACCATCCGTGATATGGTACACATGGTATCTGTAGATAATGGTGCTACCTTTTCTCCGCCAGTACGCATCAGTCCGGATAACTGGGCTATTAATGGTTGTCCTCATACAGGGCCGGCAATGGTAAAGAATGCACAGGGCCTGCACTTTGCATGGTTTACGATGGGCGGAGGGCAAGGAGTTTTCTATTGCCAGTCGCCGGATAACGGGATCACTTATACGAAGAAGGAAAGTATCAGTGCATTACCCACTGCCAAACATCCGCAGCTGGCTGCATTGAAGAATGGAGACCTTGCTTTGGTATGGGATGAAGCAGTAGATACTATTGGCAGCAGGATCGGTATCCAGCACAAAGCCGGTAACGGTGAAAAGATGGCCGCCGGATTTATCACACCAGCTGATGCTTATGCTAACTTCCCGGTGTTAAAACCTGTGGGAGAGGGGAAAGTGCTGATAGCGTATAAAAAGAGGAAAGGGAAACGGGAAGAAGTATGTGTGCAGTTAGTAACGTTATAGTTACCTAACAGCCAGTTCCTGCGTCCAGAAATTCTTATACAGGGCAACGGCAGTTTCGTTCGCTTTAGGGTTCATCATCGCCTTACAGTGAACGACACTGCCCATCAGCCCTTTTATAAGTGTTTTCTCCGTTAGTATCCCCAGTGCTATGTTTTCTTCATACACCTTCCATTTGTAACCCATTTGCGCAATACGTTTTCCCGCATTGCTGCCATTACTGCCGGTATGACTAAAATAACCGCTATCGCTCATTTCTTTGCTGTGCAGCCAGGAAGCCCTTTCCAGTTTTTCATTCCAGGTGAGGGGAACAGCCGGCGCCATGAAGGTATCTCCGCAATTACATCCTTTACTTCTGTAATCATTGATCAGTTCCAGCAATAATACCTTGTTCACAGGGTTATCGAATGTAAATAGTGTATCTTCAATTATTACCGCAACTTCTGTTGGTGGTTTAATCACCATCAATGGCTCTTTGGAGCAACCCGCCAACACAAATAACATTAATACCGGGACCATACATTTCATAGGATACATTATTTAATCGGTTGCAAAGGTAGGATGGGTGATATTCTTAAAGGATGATGGCAGATAGCGGAAGGAATGAGTGTTGTGCCAGCTTATTCGGATGAGAACAGGTTTTCAGATGATGGTAATGTCATACAGCTGATCACTGTCATCGAAACCGGTGATGCAGATTAGTGGTGGCCCGTATAGAATGAGTTAAATTTGCCTAACTATTTAATTTCCTTAAATGTCTACCATCTTGTTAATTGAGGATAATGAAGATATCCGCATGAATACATCAGAGATCCTTGCCCTGGCAAATTATAGTGTGCTACTGGCGGAAAATGGTTACATAGGGATACAAATGGCCGGTGAACATAAACCAGACCTCATTATTTGTGATGTGATGATGCCAGGACTGGATGGTTATGGCGTGCTCAGTTTATTGCAACAGGATGCAGCCCTGAGTAGTATCCCGTTTATATTTATGACGGCTGTTGATAAAATAAAGGACGAGGACGGCGTGGCAGAATATATCTCCAAACCATTTGATGTGGCAGTTTTGCTGCTTGCCATTGAAGAGAAGATAGGTAAAAAGCTCTCAGCTTAAAATTAACTCCAGCTTCTTCCTGCTAAGAATAAAGATGAGTCCTTCTTTGATAGCGATCAGTTTCTCATCCCTGAAATCGCCCAGCGTACGGATCAATGATTCCTTGGCAACACCCGTCAGGGCTGCAAGACTATCTCTGCTCATATCAATACTATAATTGTCGCTTTCAGAAGGATTGTATTTTTTGTATAGGGACAATAACGCAATAGAGACCTTTTTCCTCAAAGAATTATATGCGATCCCCAGCAACTGTTCTTCCTTCTCTGTAACATTCCGGGAAAGCAACTGTATGAACTTGTGCAGGATGCCTAAATTATTGAAGAGCAGGGATTCAAAATCTTCCCTGGGAATGATCACCAGCTCTGCATCTTCCAGTACATCGGCATTTTCATTATAGGCCCTTTGTTCCAGCAAGGCAGTATATCCGAGGAAATCACCTTCATTATATAAACCTATCACCAGTTCTTTCCCATCGTCATTTCGTTTATAGGTTCTCACCTTCCCCTTCATAATATAATAAAGACAGGAGGGGCGATGGCCTTCCAGGTATATTTCCTGTTTCTTTTTATACTTCTGCACGTTACCGTCTTCTTTCATGGATTCCTGTATATCCTTATTGGTCGCAGTATGAATAAGGGTGTTCAGTCCGTTGGGGGTTGGCGGTAATTCCTGGCTGATCTGTTCTGCTTTTTTCAAACGGCATGCCACTGCATTTAAAAGCTCTGTGGTGTCAAAGGGTTTGGTAATGTAATCATCTCCTCCCATTTCCATTCCTTTCCGGATCTCTGGTTTTTCTGATTTCGCGGAAAGGAAAATGAAGGGTGTATTCCTTAACCGCTTGTTTTTATGAAGCATATGTAAAACCCCATACCCGTCCAGCACCGGCATCATGATGTCGCAGATGATCAGGTCCGGCAGTTGTGCAATGGCTACTTCCATGCCTTCTTTTCCGTTTTCTGCGGTTAAGGTGGTATAACTGGCCAGCTCAAGTATCTCCGCGATATTTTCCCGGATCTCAACGTTATCTTCTATAATTAATATCTTTTTCACGCAGAAACTAATTTTAGAGATTAATAGTGATCGTAAATTCAGTCCCTTTATTTATATCACTCCGGCAACTAATAATGCCATTCATGATCTCAGCGTATTTCCTTACAATATGCAAACCCAAACCAGTACCCTGTATATTGGATACATTACTTCCCCTGAAGAACCGCTCAAACAGATGGTGCATATCTGATGCCGGGATGCCCATCCCATTATCACTAACAGACATCACCAACATTTTTTTTGAGATCGTTGTTTGTACAACGATCCTTCCGTCTGTAGGAGAGAATTTAATAGCATTGGATACCAGGTTCAGCACAATATGTTTTAACAGCGAAGGGTCCGATAGCAGCAGGGCAGCGCCTGTGTGGTGGTATTCTATCGTTTGATCCTGTTTCTTTAATCCGTCCATTTCACTGATAATAGTATCAATATGTTTTTCTAAGTTGAACTTAACTTTCTTTTCATTTGTTTTCCCTTCCTCGATCTTGCCTACTGAAAGGAAGTCATTGAGTATACCCGTTAGCAGGTTTGCAGAGGAAACGATCCGCTGTATATGTTTCTCCCGTTTGGGCTGATCTGTAGGTTCCTCATATTTACTGACCAGATAGGCGGAAGACAAAATGGTGCTGAGTGGCGTTCTGAATTCATGAGAAGCCAGGGAAACAAAGCGGGATTTCAGTTCGTTCAATTCTATTTCTTTTTCAAGTGCTACATTCAGAAAATTATTCACCCGTTGTAATTCTACATCTTTTGCTTTCGCCTCTTTGATCTGTTCTCCGAGTTGCCGTACTGTTTCAGTTAAGGATTCTGTTCGGTCTTCCACTTTTTTCTCCAGTTCTGCATTTAATTGTTTTAATGCTTTTTCTGCATCCTTTCTGCCGGAAATAAAACTGACAAAAGCAATGGCAAACTGCCCCTCTTCTGTTTTATAAGTACCCAGGCTCACTTCAACCGGCACTTCACTTCCATCTTTTCTGACGGCAAAAAGATCCTGCCCCAGGCCCATTGGCCGGTTGCGGGGATTTATGCCATATACTTCCCGGTGCTGTTCATGCTGCGACTTGAAACGGTGGGGTATCAGTTTCTCTACTTTCTGGCCAATGATCTCTGATTCAATGTATCCGAACTCCTTTAAAATGAATGGATTAGCCATCAGGATACAACCACTGCCATCTGCTATTATGATACCCATGGTAGCATAATTGAAAAGCACATCGAAATCAATATGGCGGCTATGATGCATATCTGCAGATAATAAAGGGAAGGGTTAGAACGTCATCATATTACTTATTCCTACACTTTAGAGAATTGTCATAAACTACGTGTATAGATGTAATATAGGTTATTTATACTGCCCTAAATGTTATCGTTCACCAACCGCTGATCAGAATCATTTTTAAATGGATCATGGTCATTGCGCACGGGCATGCACCGGCGTATGTTTGTAAGGAAGAAATGGCAACGTAGATGCCCCCTGTACGATAAAGCTTGTCCTGTTCCCTATACTTACTATAAACTCTTTTTATCATATCCTAATACTGAAGAATTGAAACAAAAAACCTGATGAAAAGCACATGCGGGAAATTTCGTACCGCATTTTTTTTGACCAAACACTATTCTCTCACTTTCTAAACTAAAAAAGGATTAATGAAAAGCACTTTCTATGTATGCATAACTATGGTTGTAATGGCAGGCTTTACTACTCATGCATCTGCACAGGAATCAGCCTCTGCTACTGCTACCGCTACAGTTATAACACCTATCAGTATCGTCAAAGATGTTGATATGAATTTCGGCAACGTAACCGTTCAGTCTACCACTAGTGGTACGGTTGTATTATCTCCGGCAGGTTTGCGAACTGCAACCCTTGGGGTAAAACTTCCTTCAACCAATGGAACAGTATCTGCCGCTTCGTTTACGGTGAGTGGCACAGGCAATTATCATTACACGATCACCTTGCCTCTTTCTGCCGTCACTATCTCAAGTGGTGCCAATACTATGACCGTAACTACGTTTACGAGCACCCCGTCAGGAGCTGGTGGTGTACTCACAGCCGGTGAACAGACCCTCAACGTAGGCGCTACTCTGAATGTAGGAGCGGCTCAACCTTCTGGAGTGTATGTTTCTGATACCCCTTTTGATGTTATCGTGAATTACAATTAATGCCTCTTACTTCCGGATACGGTACACATTGTACCATATCCGGAATTTTATACACCACTACTAAAAACATATCCATGAATGTGCGCGCAAAGGTATTATGCTGTATTACCCTGCTTATGACCTTTTTTCCAATAGGACTTGCAGCACAAGGGGGCTTGTTGATAACCCCGGGAAGGGTGGTCTTTGATGGCCAGAAAAGAATGCAGGAGCTTAACCTCGCTAATGCAGGGAAAGATACAGCAAGATATCTTATCTCTTTTATAGAAATAAAAATGAATGGGGATGGCACTTTTGAGCAGATCACGCAGCCGGAACCAGGGCAATATTTTGCCAGTAATAACCTTCGGTTTTTTCCACGCAGTATAAAGCTTGCTCCCAACGAGTCGCAGGTGGTGAAGTTACAACTGGTGAAGAATAGCCAGCTGGCGCCTGGCGAATACCGTTCGCATATGTATTTCAGAGCCGTTCCAGAAGAAGTGCCGTTGGGAGAAAAAACGCCCGGAAAAGATCCTTCCGGTATATCTGTACAACTCAAACCCATTTTTGGTATTTCCATTCCTGTTATTATAAGAGTGGGGGAAAATAAAGCAGACGTAAGCATTTCAGGTGTAGCCCTTGCATGGGGGGAGGATCTGCAACCCATTCTTAGCATGGTACTCAACCGCACCGGAAATATGTCCGTTTACGGAGATCTTAAAATAGACCTCATTTCACCAAAAGGAAAAATAACACAGGTAGGAGATATAAAAGGAATTGCTGTTTATACGCCCATTTCCAGCCGCAGTATGCGGGTGATGCTCAATAAAATTGCCGGTGTCGATTACAAAACCGGAAAATTACATATCACGTATACAACTCCTTCCACCGGAGGATCCGTAAAAACAATAGAAACAGAGCTCATGCTATTCTAACGGAAATCTATTGCTGCAATCAGGCAGGCAATTGTAATATAATTCCGAAATATGAAAAACATTTACATATCCTCTTTATTCGTTTTACTGGCATTTATAAGCCTCCCGCTATCTGCTCAAACTATTACTAATTATACTTTTGCTGCTTCTACCGGTACTTTTACTGCTTTAACAAGTCCAACAGCTACGACCTGGTCCGGTTTAACCGATGATGCCATTTCTGACATTATACCTATTGGATTTGATTTCTGGTATATGGGTGTTCATTACACTTCCGTATCAGCCAGTACGAATGGCTGGTTGGCACTTGGTACTATTCAGACGGATAATTTATATACCAATAATTTGTCTTCCGCAGGTGCACCCAGGCCAGTGATTGCCCCTTTGTGGGACGATCTGGATGTTGTTGCATTTACAAATGTTACCTATAAAACAACCGGTACGGCTGGCAGCAGGGTGTTTACCATACAATACCTGAATGTAAAATGGTATTACCTGGCCTCACTTAGTGTATGTTCTTTCCAGGTAAAACTTCATGAAAGTACCGGCAAGATTGAATTTGTTTATAGATCAGAATTAGGGCCCGCTTCCAATACTTCCGCATCTATCGGTATTACAGCTGCTGCAACAGGATCGGGAACTTTCCTGTCCGTCAGTAATGCGGGAACTACTGTAAGTTCAACCGTAGAAGCCAGCATCACCACCAAACGTGCTTCTGGCGCCACATATGGCTTTACCCCGCCGGTTCCCGCAGCTCCGGGTAGTTTAACATTCTCGGGTATTAGTAATAACGCTATGACGTTGAACTGGGTTGATCTGTCTGCCAATGAAAGAGGATTTGCCATTTATAGTTCAACAGATGGGGTGAATTATAATTTTGTTACACAAGCTGGTGCTGGTAGTACCAACTCTTCTCAAACCGGATTAACCAGCAATGCTACTTATTACTGGAAGGTATATGCAATTACAGAGGGTGGATTAAGTAGTGCATTAAGCGGTAGCCAGGCCACTATTTGCAGCCCGCCTGCGGCCCCGGTTGTTACAAGCCCGGTGGCGTATTGTCAAAATGCTGTTTCCATACCATTAACTGCCACAGGAACAAATCTTTTATGGAGCGTGGGAACCACCATCACAGGAGCAGCGGGAGGTACAGGTACATTATCGGTAACTGCTCCGATAGATGGTGGAACGAATAATAAGAAGATCAATTTCACCACCACAACAGCGAATGTTACCATTACTGCTGTGGATTATTATATTCCTGCCAATCAGCCCGTAAGCGGCCTTGTTCTGGGTATTTTTAACAGTGCGGGTACTCTTATTTCCACATCCTCCACTACTACCACACAAATAGCCGGTGCTACTTCCGTTACCAAAACCAACCTGTTTAATTATAATATTGCAGTTGCCGGTAACTATAGCATAGGCATAGTGTCTGGTACTGGTATTATAGGAAGTGATAATCCCGGCTTTCCTATCACGGAAGTTACAGGCACCATTAATATTACGGGTGTTTCTGTTGCAGGCTTCAGGTGTTTTAATAATATCCGCTTTGTTGTGAATGGAGGTTCATCTACAGCGCCTGCTCCTTCTACTGTTAGTACAGGCTCCACAATTTACAAGGTTACGCAAACAGTGAATGGCTGTGTTAGTTTGCCTGCAAATATAACAGTTAACATTACAGCCCCTAATATATCCCAGGTACCAACTGCCAGCCTTATCTCCAAATATGTTTTTAACGGGAATGCAAATGACGGCACGGGCAATAATACCGGTACATTGCAAAATGCTCCTGCACTGACCGCAGACCGGTTTGGTATTGCCAACAGCGCTTATGCCTTTAATGGTACATCTCAATACATATCTACTACAAGCGCCTATGTAAACCCCAGTAACTTTACGGTTTCTATCTGGTTTAAAACAAATACAACCACGGGCGGAAAACTAATAGGCTTTGGAAGAGAACAGTTAGGTTCGAGCGGGCAGTTTGATCGTCATATTTATATGAACAATGCCGGCCAGGTATATTTCGGTACTTATGCAAACGGCGTAGTGACCGTCAATTCGGATCTGTCCTATAATGACAATAAATGGCATCTGGCTACGGCTTCTTTATCAACCACAACGGGTATGGCCTTATATATAGACGGCACCCTGATAGCTGCTAATGCTACGGCCACTACTGCTGAAAATTATACAGGTTACTGGAGGATAGGATTTGATAATTTGAGTGGCTGGACGTCACAGCCTTCCAGTTTTTATTTTAACGGTTCGCTGGACGATGCATTGATCTATGACAGAACACTCAGTGGTGCGGAAATAGCAACATTATTTGTTTCTCCGGATGGAGCCGGCAACAACGGTCCGGCATGTGCCGGATCATCCATTACCCTTAGTGCTACAACAATAGGAGGCGCTACGTATGGCTGGACGGGCCCGAATGGTTTTACCTCTTCCCTGCAGAATCCTGTTTTTACTTATACAGCCGCATCAGCAGGTATATATACATTGAAAGTAACAATAGATGGATGTATTGCAACCGCCTATACAAATGTGGTGGCTTCTGCCAGCTCAGGCCAGTGGACCGGTAACGTCAGCACGGATTGGGCAAACGGGGGTAACTGGTGTACCGGTATTGTGCCAACTGCTGCAACGAATGTTGTGATCCCGTCAAGTGCCACACGGATGCCATCTATTATCAGCAGTGTTACGTGTAAAGATCTAACTATTAATAGTGGTGCAACGCTTACCATTTCTGTTGCAGGCACTTTAAATATTGCCGGTGCACTCACTAATGGAGGTACTATCACGAATGGCGGAACCATTAATTTTAATGGTACTGCAGGGCAACAAACATTTTCAGGCATTACTTCCTTCTATAATTTAACCATCAGCAATACCAGCGGGCTCCTGCTGCCGGGCACCATCACCATTAATAATAACCTCACTATTGCTGCCGGTACACTGAATGCTAATAACTTTAATGTAACGGTGAATGGTAACTGGGTGAATAATGTTTCCACTGCAGGTTTCACCGGGGGCACGGCTACCGTAACTTTCAGTAGTGCTGCAGCACAAACCATCGGGGGAACATTTGCCACCACCTTTAATAATTTAACAGTTGCAAATACAGCAGGTGCTGTTACTTTAAATGGCAATATCCAAATAGCCGGCAACCTTTCCGTATCCAGCGGAATTTTCGACCTCGGCGCGTTCACGGCGGACCGTACCAGCATGGGAGGCATACTTACTGTTGCTAATAACGCAACATTGAAGATTGGAGGAACGAATACATTTCCGGCTAATTATGCCACTAATACATTGGTGGTAGCAAGTACAGTATTATATTCCGGCACTAACCAGGCCATAGCCAACCAGGCATATGGAAATCTTACACTGAGCAGTTCTGTTGGCGCAGCTGTGAAAACATTTCCGGCTACAGCATTAGATATTATTGGTAACCTTACCAGTACCGTGGGCACTGGTACTGCGGTTACATTTACAGCAGCTTCCGCTATAACCGTTAACGGAAATGTTACTATTGGCGCCTCCACGATATTTAATGGGGGCAGCTATGTTCACAACATGGGGGCATCCTGGGCTAACGGCGGAACTTTTAACGGGAACAGCAGTACCATCACCTTTACTGGTGCAGGTGCTGCCATCAGTGGCGCAGGCGCACAAAACTTCAATAATCTTACCGCTGCTGCTTCATTGGTCCACTTCTCTGCAGGAAGCATCAGCTTATCAGGTAATCTTACTACAACCGCCGGTGGTTCCTTCAGCCAGGCTTCCGGTGGAACATTATTGATGACAGGTTTGGGTACTACTATCTCTGGTGAAGGCGTTTCTCCGGATAACCTGAGCATTAGCGGAACGGTTAGCAGTACCGCATTATTGAATATTACAGGAAACTTAGCAGTGAGCGGAAGCTTTGATGCAAGTGCGGCGCCTGTAACAATGAGCGGCACTTCAAAAAGCATATCCGGATCAGGAAGCAAGAGTTTTGGCGTATTATCTATTACAGGCACTATCACTACCGATGCAGATCTTTCCATTTCATCAGGTCTTTCCGTGAATGGAAGTTTATCCGCATCTGCAGGAACAGCAACATTCACAGGCGTATCTACGCTCGGTGGACCAGCAAACCTGTACAACGTTACCATCAATGGAACATCATTACAATTGTCCAGCAATGCAACATTGGGAGTTGCCAATGCATTAACTGTCAGCGCCGGTAATCTGGATGTAACTTCATCCATACCCAATATGGTCAATTTTAATGGTCCAGGTGTTCAGAACATTCCAGCTATAACCTATTATGATCTCGTGTTTTCCAATGGCGGCAGCAAATCAGCTCAGGGTAATTTAACTGTCAACAATAATATAAACATTGCCAGTGGGGCCACGTTTCTTCCCGGGGCCTTTACCCATTCAATTTATAATGACTGGACCAACAACGGCAGTTTTACCGCGGGTACCAGCACCATTCAGTTCCTTGGAACTGCAACAACTAGTATCAGTGGGAATACCACGTTTAATATACTGACTATAAATAATAGTGCTTCGTCAGCGGAAATTATCCTGGAAAGTAATGTAACTGCCGATATCGTAAATATGATCATGGGCATTATTACTACCGGTACAAACACGCTCACCATTACAAATACAAGAACGGGCAATGGTAAAATAACAGGGAATATTCAGCGTACGCATAGTTTTACAACAGGCATTCCTTATGCTTTTGAAACCCCCTATAATACCATTACTTTTTCATCCGTGTCTTTGGTAACCAGCATTACCGTTTCTATCACAGAAGAAAACATTAAAGATTTCCCTTTTGGGGGAGCCGCCAATGAGCAGTATATCATATCTGTTCCATCAGGAACATATAATGCTACGCTTAGGCTGGATTATGAGGATGATGAACTGAATGGGAACAATGAAGCGTCCATGACATTATGGAGATTTAACGGAACCTCATGGGCCTCTGCTGGTAAAACAGCCAACAGTACGATCCTGAATTACGTGGAACTGAGTGGTTTAACAAACATTGCCGGCCGCTGGGCTATGTCTGGTGCCGCTAACCTTATTCAATGGAATGGCAGTGTTAGTACGGACTGGCATAATGCTGCCAACTGGACTACATTACAGGGTGCGCCCACAATGCCTCCTTCCATAACAGATATTGTTAATCTGGGAACAGCTCCATTTAATTTTCAACCAACTATCAGTGCCGGTGCATCGGCGAAGAATATCCATTTTGGAGATGCCCAGGCATTAACGTTATCGATTGCCGGCGGCGGATCGCTTGCTGTTGCAGGGAACGTTGATGGTAGCTGGAGCACCAATGTAGTGCATACTATAAATGTAAATAACCAAACCTTCACTGTAAACGGGAATGTAGATCTGAGTAATGGTATCAATGGTCAGGCCACAAACCTGAACATAGGCTCCGGTACCGTTAATATCTTCGGAACACTAACGGAGTCCGGTAATGCCAATATTACTTTCAGTGGTGCCGGAATCCTGAATATTCATGAGGATTTCAATTATATAAATGGTGTATTCAGTGCCGGAAATGGAACCGTAGTATATAATGGAGATGGAAACCAGAACATTGCAAATGTGATCTATCATGACCTTACCATTGATAAACCGGCGGGATTATCTGCTATACATGATTCTGTAACTGTTTTGGGAAATGTATTGATTGCATCCGGTGAACTGGATAATTATGCTATTACTACAATGGCAGGAAATGTTACCATTTCTTCAGGGGCTGTCATGCATAATAATGGAGCTTTGTCTATCGGCGGTAACTGGCTTAATAATGGAACTTATATAGCTACAGGAGCAGGTACTTCATTTAATGGAAACGGTACACAAACGATCTCCGCTTCAACATTCAACAATCTGAACATCAAAAAACCGGTAGGTACGAGTGCTGTGCTCACAGGTAATGTTATTATAAATGGAGATCTGACGATAACATCCGGTACGCTTGATATTCAGACATTTGATTGTAACAGGAGCGTTCTGGGTGGAATTGCTACATTAGGGGATTCCGGTACTATCATCATTGGGGCTGATAACGCCCCTGCTACTTTTACCAGCTATGTATTGGGTGATTCAAGTACGGTTGTTTTCAATGGCAGCAGTGCACAAACACTATACCTGCCCGATGTCAGTTTCGGGCATCTTATTTTGCGTAATGGAGGCCTTAAAACATTAACTTCACCCATTAACATCAAAGGCAATCTAACAATAGAAAGCGGATCTTTCTTTGACGGGAGTGATGATGTCATTACACTGTATGGGCATTGGATAAACAGGGGAACTTTTATCCCATCAGCAAGCACCATTTTATGTAGCGGTACGGCAAAAAACATTGAAGGTAATGTTACTTTTAACCATGTAGCCATTTTTGGAAGTTATACGATCCTGAATGATGTTACTTTTAATGGACTGCTGAATGTTACCAGTACGGGATCCTTAATGGGCGGCCCTGCTATTCATACACTGCTTCATGGGGATCTGATAAACAGCGGGGTATTGTATACCCTGGGAACCACCTCTTATTCAGGGAATACGGTACAAACCCTTAGTTTGATCAATGCCATAACAACCGTTGCATTGACAGTGAATTTTAATGGTACAATACCACCTGTACTTAACTCTACTTCTACTGCGCAATTTGGCTATTTGAACATTAATAATACAGGAGGGATAAATCCAAGCGTAGGCTGGAATATCTTGTATTCATTGACAGTGGGGGCCGGGGCATCATTCAACGGTGGTGTTCCTACACATAATATATTGGGCGCCGTTACTAATAATGGGAAGATCACCAGTAATGGAAGATTGAATTTTATTCCCTCTTTAGCAGCAACGTTAGATCTCGGAAGTGATTTCTCCAGTACCGGGACAGTAAATTTTGGAGGCGCCGGTGCAATGACCCTTGCAGGCGTTCCGGATTCTTTCCACAATGTTATCATTGCCAATACAAATAGTGCAGGAATATCTTCTTCTGCGGACTGGAAGATTAAAAATGATCTGACAGTCAACAGCGGTTCTATACTGAATGCAGGTAGTTATACTTATTTAGTAGGAAGAAATATTGCAAACAGGGGAGTGATCAACAGAGGTACTTCCAAATTTATATTGAATGGAACAGCTATACAGGATGTTTATTCAGCATCTGCATTTAATGATCTTACGATCAATAAAGTAACGGGTTCAACAGTCCAGTCTTCTGATATAACAGTAAATGGGGTCTTAGATTTTATAGCAGGTCAGATCACAACAGGTAACAATATCCTTATACAGCCTTCTGCCGGAACAGTTACCGGCGCTGGCCAGAATACGGGCTGGGTGTTTGGGCAACTCCGCAGGAATATAAC
The DNA here is from genome assembly GCF_009647655.1 of Chitinophaga sp. SYP-B3965. Lineage (GTDB taxonomy): Bacteria > Bacteroidota > Bacteroidia > Chitinophagales > Chitinophagaceae > Chitinophaga. The sequence continues at coordinate 98,386 of NZ_WJFD01000005.1, forward strand.
AACAGGGGCTAACACTAAAACATTTGAAGTGGGGGATTCTTTAAACTATACGCCTGTTTCTGTAGCGTTTTCAAGTGTAACCACGGCCGGAGACCTTACCGTCTTTACCACTGCCGGAGATCATCCCGATATTAGTAATTCCACTATTAATACGTCTAAAAGTGTGAACAGGTTCTGGACCCTCTCTAATAGTGGCATCTTGTTTACAGACTATAGTGTAACCTTCAATTACGCGGCTACTGATCTGGATGCAGGCATAAACACCAGTGCGCTGATCATAGGAGACCGTGTGGATGGGGTGTGGATGTATCCTTCCATTGGAACGTTATCCGGCAATAGTGTGCAGGCAACAGGACTCAGCCATTTCCAGGATTTCCAGATAGGGCAGATGAATATTTATATAAAAACATGGGATGGCGGTGCAGGGACCAGCAACTGGGGAGATGCCGCCAACTGGAATATTGACGGTGTTCCTGTGGCTACTGATAATGTGGAACTGACGGGTGCCTATGTTATAAACATTGATGTAGCAGCCGCCACTAATAACTTATTGCTGAATAACGCCAACCTGTTGCTTACCAGTACTTCCGGTCATTCCCTTACTGTATCCGGCAACTTTACATTAAGTGCCGGTACATTTAATATGGCTGCTGCATTTCCGTCCATTTCCGGAACAATTGATCTGACTGGCGGCACAGTTGGATTTACCGGTAGCGGCACGCAAACAATTCCGGCATACAATTATAATAATGTAACCAGTAGTTCAACCGGGAACCGTGTATTGGCAGGAAGTGGTATCATTGGTATTGCAGGAGCATTTGCACCAGGCAGTAATAACTATACGGTCACCGGCAGTACAGTTAATTTCAATGGTAACGGGGTACAAACCGTAGCTAAATTTAACTATAATGATCTTGTATTAAGTAATACGGGAGACAAGATATTTAGTAGTGATACAACAGGAATTGCAGGAGCCATATCAATTACAGGAAGTGCAACAATAAATGCAACGGCCAATTCTTCCACGATCAGTTATAATGGGGCGGCAGATCAGACCATAGAAGAGATGACCTATTATAACTTGGATGTAAAGAGTACGGGAGGGGTGGTTTGTTTCCTTGATGCCACAATAAATAATGATCTAAGCGTTACCTCGGGAACTGTTAGCATTGGTAATGATGCAGCAGTGCATACGATAGGAATAAGCAGGAATATAATGGTTGCCAGTGGCGCTACGTTTGATGTTTTCGAAAATTCAGATGCTACACACCTGCTTTATATACAAGGCAACATCGTTAACAATGGCACATTCAACCTGAGGGCTGATGCAGAGAGTTTATGCAATGTGACATTTAATGATAATACTGATCAATCCATTTCAGGGTCTGGTGTGATCACAAATTTTAATCTTATCAATATAGACCTTGGTGATGAGGATTTCCTGGATGTTACTGCCACAAATTTCTCCGCGCCGGCAGGGTTCCTCACCCTCAGCAATGGATCCTTTAATCTGAACAGTGCCGGGGTAAGCATAATACCATTTACTACAGATATTACTACCGGTAACTTTTTAATACCCGCCACGGCTGGCTTATGGGTAAATGCGGGAACTATTAATTCCGCTAATATGAACTGGACAATAGCCGGTGTCATAAAAATTACCGGAGGCACAATGAACATTGGCAGCCTGTCCGATAATGTTGCCATCCCTAAGAGTACAGGTACATTCAGTATTTCGGGTGGAAACCTCAACCTGGCATCCCGGATAAGTAATCCTGGTGCAACATGGACGCTGATGATGAAGGGAGGAACGATGACCGTAAATACCCGGGGAAGTACGATGGCGGATATTGCACCATTTAATATGGATGCAACGAATTGCGTGTTTGATATGTCCGGAGGTACCATCAGTATTCAGCAATCAGGAGGAAGCACAGGCCAGCATCTGGGATATAATAACCTGGCAATGGGGGGACCCGGCTTTGCGGGAGGAACTTTGCAAATCGGGAATATCACTACACCCTCCGCTCAAACGATGATAGTTACTTCAACAAATCCGTTGCATGCTCTGCTGGTGAACAGTACTAATGCTACAGCCCTGCTTCAGTCAACAGATCTGACAATAACGAAAGATGTTACTATTGCGGCAGGTGCGTTGGATATAAACGGCCAGACTTTAAAGATCGGAGGTGTTATCAGTAACAGCGGGATCTTTAAAGCAAGTGTTGGAAAGATAGAAATGAACGGTACTGTTGCGCAAACAATTCCTGCAGCTGCCTTTACCGGGAACGAGGTGGAAAATCTTACTATCAATAATAGTGCAGGCGTAACACTGGGGGGAGCTTTGCAACTCACAGGAATATTACTCGCATCTAACGGGCAGCTGAATGCAGGTGGAAATCTTACCCTTATTTCAACCGCCCTGCAAACTGCATTGATTGATGGAAGCGGAGCAGGAGATGTGCTGGGCAACGTTACCATGCAACGTTATCTTGCTACTGGTTTCGGTTATAAATATTTCAGCTCTCCATTTCAGGCAGCTACTGTCAGCGAATTTTCAGATGACCTGGACCTGGGTGCCGCATTTCATACTTTTTACCGGTATGATGAGGATCTGCCATCTTCCGGCTGGGTCAATTATGTGGCTCCTGCAGGTATCCTTAATCCCCTTGCTGGTTATACCGCTAATTTTGGCGCTTCATCTGCTCCCAGAACAGTAGATGTAACGGGAGTGGTTAACAACAATGTTATTTCTACAACTTTCTATAATCATAACAGGCCTTACACGCTGGGCTTTAACCTTGTAGGAAATCCATACCCTTCACCAATCGACTGGGATGCCTCCAGTGGCTGGAGCCGGGCGGGCATAGATGATGGGGTTTATTACTTTGATAATGGTACTGCCGATCAATATACGGGAACTTACAGTTCATATATAAATGGTATCTCCAGCAATGGTGTTGCCGGAAATGTTATTGCTGCCATGCAAGGCTTTTTTGTGCATGTTTCCAACGGCAGCTTTCCCACGTCAGCCACCTTATCCCTCAATAATAATGCACGTATCAATAACCTGCTGCCTGATTTCCACAGGCCTATGCCTCCGACCATGCCACTGCTCAGGATGAGTGCCGGGTTTGCCGACGAAAGGAAAGCGGTGGACCATGCTGTGATCTATTTTGAGAATGATGCCACTGCAGCTTTTGACCAGGAAATGGATGCGCTCAAGTTGATGAACACAGATGTACTGGTACCAAGCCTTTATGTACTGGCTTCTGATGCGGCAAGGCTTTCCATCTGCGCATGGCCTCGTATGCAGGATAGCACCGTGATACCACTGGGGCTGAAAACGGAACATGCCGGATGGATCACTTTTAATGTAATTGATCTGGACCGGATCCCTGCTGGCCGGCATATTTACCTGTATGATGTGAAGACCGGGATTAAACAGGATCTGCAGGATAATCCTAAGTACCGCCTGCAACTGGATACCGGCAGATATGAGAACAGGTTCTTCCTGGTATTCCAGCTCAAAGATCCCGCAGTACCGCCTGTGGCCACCGGAACATTCAATGCATACAGCATGGGGGGGAATCTGTATGCGGATATCAGCAATATGCCAGGCGGGAAATGTGATGTTGTGGTCACTAACATGCTGGGGCAGGTTGTTCAACGTACGCCGCTTTACGGTAATGGTCATCACAATCTTGGATCCCGGTTCAGCAGTGGAATATTCATTGTGAGTTTTTATACGCAACAGCAAATGATTTCAAAAAAAGTATTTATTAGCCACTAATTATCCAGCTAAATGAACAACGATAAGATATTATTATTCATCGGAAAACTGACAGTGTGGCTGTTGTGTTGCACCTGTTTTTCTGTGCAGGCACAGCAACCGCCTCCACGCCCGATAGCTATATATGTTAACCCGGCACAGGGCCTGATCTTCGGTGCTTTTTTTCAAGGTGTTTCAGGAGGTACGGTGATCGTTTATGCGGATGGTTCACGCTCCGTTACGGGCAGCATTGTACAGGCAAATCTTGGCTTTCCTTTTTCGCCTGCCATTTTTGAGGTAGATGCTAATCCGGGGACGCTCATTACTATATTGAACGGCCCGGACATTACGCTCTCCGGCAGCAACGGAGGATCGCTGCACTTACATCTGGGTGCAGCCAGTACCGGCTCCCCATTTGTTGCAACGGCAATCTCGCCTGGCAGAACACAGATCAGGATAGGAGGTACGCTTACCGTAGGCAGCCCCCTGGCAAATCCCGCCGGGTCTTACAGTGGTTCTTTTTTAGTCACTTTTATCCAGGAATAACAGCATGATATGCAGTATCACCCATATTATATCCTTCTTTTACCACATGCGGTATGCTGCATCTGTGCGCGTACAGTATGTTGTGTTGCTATTGACGGTGTTCTTTACTTTACCTGCACTTGCCAGGCAAAAGGAGCCTGAATACACAGAGACTTCCATCTTTCTTACGGTAGAAGGTATAGGGGGAACGGAGGTCTCAGCGATTGTATATCATGAAACAGGATATTTGTCTATTACCGAGGTGTTTAATTATTTGAGGATCAGGAACCAGCTTTCAAAAAATTCGGATGTTGTCTCTGGCTCTTTTATCTCAGAACAAGCTATTTTCTCCATCGATAAAACGCATAACCAGATATTATTTAAAGGAAAGATCATTGAATTGCAGCAGCAGGACCTCATTGCCACTGCAACTGATCTCTTTATGAAAACGGAGCTCTTTGGCAGCATGTTTGGATTGGACTGTAAATTTAGTTTCCGCAGCCTGTCTGTTAATATGCGTACAAAACTGGAACTGCCGGCTATCCGGGAAATGCGTGAGGAAACGATGCACCGTAATATTAGCCGCCTTAAAGGGCAATTAAAGGCAGATACCGTGATCCGCAGGAGTTACCCGCTTTTTCAATTCGGCATGGCAGATTGGTCTGTTATTGCTTCGCAAAGATCGAAAGGTGTGAGTGATACCCGGCTCGGCTTATCACTTGGAGCCATACTTGCAGGCGGAGAAGCGAATGTATCGCTTAATTACAACAATTACGCCCAACAACAGCGGGCCATCACCCATGATAGCAGCAATAACATAAAACCTTTTGACAGGCGGCAGCAATATTATCGCTGGCGTTATGTAAATAATGATCACCGGGGATTGCGGCAAATAACAGCCGGAAAGATATTTGTACAATCCACCGCTTCTATATATGATCCCGTAGTGGGCGTTCAGATCACTAACACACCTTCAACGTACAGGCGGTCTTTCGGTTCCTATACCCTGAGTAATTTTACAGAGCCGGGTTGGGCAGTAGAACTCTATGTAAACAATGAACTGGTGGATTATAAAAAGGCGGATGCTTCAGGATTTTTTTCTTTTGAGGTTCCATTAGTTTATGGTAACTCATTGGTGAAGCTTCGTTTTTACGGCCCCTGGGGAGAAGAGCGTTTCCGCGAGGAGAATATCAGCATTCCTTTTAATTTCCTTCCCCATCGGGAGTTTGAATATACTGCCAGTGCAGGAGTGGTGGAAGACAGTACTAACAGCCGGTTTGGCCGTATCAGCCTCAATTATGGGGCTACAAGACGCCTGACAGTGGGCGGAGGTGTTGAATATCTTTCTTCTGTAGCATCCGGAAAAAGTATGCCGTTCATTAATGCTTCCATGCGGTTAGGAGCTAAACTCTTATTGGCCGGAGATTATACTTATGGTGTAAGAGCAAGAGGTATTATGACCTATCGCCTGCCTTCCAACCTGCAATTTGAAATGAATTATTCGAGGTATAAAAAAGGACAGAAGGCCATCAATTACAACTACCTTGAAGAACGTAAGCTGATCATCTCTAAATCTTTTACCGGCCGTAATATGGCCGTGTTTTCCAGAGTTACGCTTAACCAGATCATTTTGCCGGAAACAAAGTATACTACTGCAGAATGGCTGATCTCCGGGGCTTTGCTGGGAGTAGGGGCCAACTTAACCACATATGCTATATTAACGGAACAGGCTGATCCATATGTATATAGTAATCTGTCTCTTTCTTTCCGCTTACCGGATCAGATTCTGATCACTCCCCAGGTGCAGTATGAATACAACAACAGCAAGGTCATAGCAGCAAGGTGCGAATTAGGGAAATATCTTTTCCGTTATGCTTACATGAATATATCCTATGAAAAGAACTTCAAAAGTAATTTTACTAATGTAGGAGTAGGTGTGCGCTTTGATTTCTCCTTCTCCCAGATAGGACTCTCTGCATGGCGTACCAATGAAGAAAATTTGCTGATACAATCTGCCAGAGGCGGTTTAATATTTGATGGAGGAACAGGCAGTGTAAGCATGAATAACCGTGTCAGTGTAGGCACCGGGGGGATTGCTATCCTGGCTTTTCTGGACCTCAACGGCAACGACCGCAGGGATAAAGGAGAACCTAAATTAGAGGGTTTACAAATAGCGGTGAACGGTGGCCGCATTTTTCATAATAAAAGGGACACCAGCATACGGATACTGGAATTAGAACCCTATTCAAATTATATCATTGATACGAAAGGCAGCAGCTTTGAGAACATCGCCTGGCGGATCAAGCGGCCTACGATAAGTGTAATGATAGATCCTAATCGTGTAAAGCTGGTGGAAGTGCCGGTTGTGGTAGCAGGAGAAGTATCGGGAAGTGTTTACCTGGAAGGTAAAGGCCTTGGGCGTATCGTCTTAGGTATTTACAGGGAAGATAATACACTGGTTGCAAGGGTGCTTACGGAAACAGATGGATTTTTCAGCTTTATGGACCTTGCCCCAGGCAATTATACGGCAAAGATAGATACTGCACAATTACTAACCCTCGGAATGACCGCAAGTCCTTCGGCTATTCCTTTTCATATATCAGGAAACAGAGAAGGAGATGTGGTAGATACGCTGGAATTCCAGCTGCAGAAAAGCAAATAACACACCCCGAATAGCGTTCCAGGAATCGCTTTATCCCATAAATTAACAATAGCCGGCTTTTTGCTGCCAGTGATCACAATCATTTCTAAATGGATGCTGGTCATTGTTCAGGATGGTATACCGGTGTACTTTTGTCAGGAAGAAATGGCAACGTAGATACAACCTATACCATAAAGCTTGTCCTATCCCCATACTTTTTGTGACCTTTTTTTATCATATCCCTACCAATGAAAAACCGATAGAACCGAAAACACCGCCTGTTTATCCCGTTTAAAAAATTGACCGATGAAAAGGAGACGTAAAAACAATAAAAAATTCACGGGTACAAAATTAGGTACGCTAACTGCCGCAACACAGATCATTAAATTGGACGGCACGCTCCATATATCCGCGGGACCAACCGGGGGAACAATACATTTCTGTTACTCTTTGTATGTGATCGTGAATTATAATTAGTTATTACACATTATTTAAACCATAGACTATGAAAAGAGAATGCGCCGCTAATATTATTACTGCTTTATTGGTCATCGTATTCGTTTTTGCAGGAACAATAGCACTCTTGAATTACGGAGGTTTCAGGGATCAACTGAGCGGCTTTCCTTTAACAACGGATTATGCTGCTGGTTTAGCCTGGCGACTGCCTGCATTTCAACTCATCCTGTCTTATTTCCTTTTATGGCCTAAGACCCGCGTAAAGGCTATGTATGCATCTTTTGTATTGCTGTTCACCATTGCTGTTTATATGGTGTTAATGATAAACGGGCTTTATGATATGCCTTTTATGTCACCTGCATTGTTTGCCATGAACATCATATTGCTGCTGCTGACGATAACAGGTATCATCGCTTCTAAGAAAACATTGGTTGCGATCCCTGCATAAAAAAATGAGACTGACCGTAAGGCCGGTCTCATTTTTTGTAAATATTTTTCAGGTCCTTTTCAAACAAGGTGAAATCATCAGTATAGAATTTCTTAAAATCAGGTACACTCACCTGCCCCGGAAAAGGTGCATAATAATGCGCAGGACTATTCATATCATTACGCCACACCAGTACATAACATAATTGCAAGCCGGGTGTTTTCATTACTTTCAAAAGCGTTCCCGTCCACCAGTTGACATTAGGAATGGATTCCAGTCCTGTTTCCGTGAAAGCGGCCAGCTTTCCATGCTCACGCCCATAATCAGATACGATCTTTAACTTGCGCGCAGCCGTTTCCAGATCATAACGATCCCGTCCCATATCTCCGTAGTTATCCATACCTACCATATCTACCCATTCGTTTCCAGGATAACGTTCCAGGAATTCTTCTCTGGTGTTGAATTTATTATCCGGTGAAAAAGCATAGATGAAATTATGCACCTGCAAACTGTCCCTCAAATAAGAAACCGTAAAGCGCCACAGTGAGATAAAGTCTTCGCGGGAAGTATGTCCTTTGCCCCACCAGAACCAGTCCCCGTCAAATTCATGAAAGGGGCGGAAGATAACAGGTGCCAGTGTTCCATCCTTTCCCTTTACACTGTGTGCCCATTCACCAATGCCGCGGAGGATCTCTTTGTAAGTTTGATGAGCGTTGCCGCCGGGGATGATATATTTAACTGCTGGCAGAGAAAGAGAATCCACCCAATAAAAACCACCTCTAGAAACAGGATTAGAGAAATGCCACGCAGCAGTAACCACACCACCACGGTCATAAGTATCTACCACCGTTTTCCTCACTTGCTCTTTCGCTTGCCGTATCGCTTCAGGAGAGCTGCCAGAGAACCCCATGAAATCAACACCTATCACAGCCGGATGAGAACCCACTACAGATTTTACATCAGACCTGTCTGGTTCATTAGCCCAGCCATGCCCATATTCAGTAGCATGCTGATGCCCAAACAATGTATGGTTATTGGAGAGTTTATAAAGATTTTGAAATAACGCTTTTGTTTCACGCGTGGCTTTTGCATCTATAGTTTGTGCTGCAGTAATCTGTGCATAACAACATAAGATGAGGATAGAGAGCTTTTTCATTACACTAAAAGTAAAACATCTGCTGTATCCCATAGTAGTACTATTTTTTCCAACTCTTGTACTTATCGTCAATTTTGTCACAAAATGCCTCTTAATTAACGTAATACCCCCCGTTTGGAGTGAAAGATGTAGCCTAAGTTTGTAAGTATAAAAACCTACGATATGGCAACGGAACTAAATACGGAAATCAAAGAAACCGCCGCTACATTATTACAAACGCTGGCTTCCTTCAACAAGGAACAACTAAACAAAGTTCCCTTTGAAGGAAGCTGGACGGCGGGGCAGGTGGGAGAACACCTCATCAAAGCAGTATCTGCAGAGATCTTATATGGCAATACAACAGAAACAGAAAGGCTACCGGATGTAATGGTGAAGCCACTCAGGGATCAATTCCTGGACTTTACCATCAAGATGAAGTCGCCGGATTTTATTCTCCCGTCAAACGGGCCGCATGATAAAGAAAGGTTGACCAATAAGCTCAGTAAGATCTGGGAGGATATAGCAGAGGCTGCGGAGACGCTGGACCTCACTAAGACCTGCCTGGATTTTGAATTACCCGGCGCTGGTCATCTTACGCGGTTGGAGTGGCTGAATTTTATGATAGCTCATACAAAACGGCATACCCATCAGCTGAATAATATTTCCAAAGCACTGGCTGCATAAAATAATAAAGGCTTTCGCAAACGAAAGCCTTTATTATGAAAAACGAATGTTATTTCAGCTATAGCCGAAGGAGTACTGCTTTTCGCCCTTCCAGCTTTGACGCATGGCCCAACGACCATAATTGTTTCTACGAGAGCTGTCAAAATAGAAACTAAAAAATTCTTTCCATCTAGGATAGTACAGTCGAATGACGTACATAGTAACAAAAGTTAGCATAGGGATATGGTATATAGGATTATCAATAGGCTCTTCTGATGGTTGCATCCTTTCAATGCAAACAGTGGTTTTCTCGTTCTATTCTGTGGTATTTATAAGGCATCCGGCTCCTGAGCCGTTACAAGGTCTTTATCTGCACTGGTATTACCCGGGATTTCAAATATAGAGATTAATTATAAACTGTAATATAACACGTATGTGTAATTTTCTAGCGGTGGATATAATAAGCATTCGCCTGTGCCGTTGGAGTCACCACCAGGTCGTTTATGCAAACATGCGGAGGTAAGGAGCAGCAGTAAAACACCACATCCGCCACATCTTTGCCGCTTAAAGGAGTGAAACCATCATAGACACTTTTAGCGCGGGAGGCGTCTCCTTTAAAACGTACCAGGGAAAATTCTGTTTCCGCGGCGCCGGGATGTACTGCGGTTACTTTGATATTGTAAGGGAGCAGGTCTATCCGCATTCCCTGGGAAAGGGCATCCACCGCAGCTTTGCTGGCACAGTATACATTCCCTTTGGCATAAACGGTTTTGGCAGCTGTAGAACCTATGTTCACAATATGGCCTTTTTTACGATCCCTCATCCAGGGGATCACCACACGGGAAACATACAGGAGTCCTTTCACGTTAGTGTCTATCATGGTATCCCAATCATCCGTATTACCCTCATCGATGGTGGAGAGGTCCAGGGCCAGGCCTGCATTGTTCACGAGTACGTCTATTGCCCGCCATTCTTCTTCCAGTGACCCTAAAGCAGTTTGTACCGCTTCCTTGTCCCTCACGTCAAATGCGAGGGTCTTTACCCGGATCTTATATTGCTGCTCCAGTTGTTGCTGTAATTCCTGTAACCGCTCTGCTCTGCGGCCGGTGATCACTACATTATATCCTTCTTCGGCAAACCTTTCTGCGCAAGCTTCTCCAAATCCGGCAGTGGCGCCGGTGATCAGGGCAATTTTCATGTTACGTTGTTTTAGCGCAACAAAGTTACCGTTCCTTTTTTGAAAAGTTTCCTGCCGTTGAGGTCTACCCCTTCCAATATCCAGAGGTAAGTGTCTATGGCAGCCGGACGGCCTTTGAAGTAACCGTCCCATCCTCTGCGGAAGTCCAGGGAACTGTGCATGAGTTCTCCCCAGCGGTTGAAGATGCGGAAGAAATGATATTCTTTAATACCTACCGGAATGAACCGGAAGTAATCATTGGTGCCATCGCCATTAGGCGTGAAAGCATTGGGGATATAGAATTCGGGGCCGGTGTAGTATTTAACATTGATGGAATCATACCCCACGCATCCCTGCTGGTTAGAGACCCGCAGCACATAGTTTATTTCATTGTTCCAGTTCAATAGAGGGTCTCGTTTATTGGCATCGCTGAGTCCTGTGGGTGGCCACCAGGCATAGGTATCCCCTCCGGATGCCTGGAACTGCATCGCTTCCCCTCTGGCAAGGATCGTATCGTTCCCTGCAAAGGGATTCACTTCATAGAGCCGCAGGTTCTGCGTTACTTCTGCTGCGCAGCCCCTGTTGGTTTGTAATGTGAGCCGGACCGTATACACTTCTCCCTTCGGGAACTTATATACCGGTCGTTGCTGCAGGGAAGTATCCAGTTTGGTATTGGGTACGCCAAAATCCCACTTCCGGCTGATAATACGGCCATAACGATAAGAAGAGGTATCATCGAAATACACCGGGTTCTCACGGCATAATCCATTCACGGTAAAGCCTGCACGCAATCCCGGATAATTGTTGATCCGGCCTGTTGTACTATCTGTGCAGGGCAGGCCGGGATTTACCACCAGTTTAACGTTGTAAACACCGGTATCAGGGAACTGGTGGAAGAATACATCACGCGTAGTGGTAACCGTGTCTGTACCATCACTGAACGTCCAGCGGAAAGTGGAAGTAAAACCTGCCACGCTGTTGTTGGTGATAGGCACGGAAAACCCGAGTGTATCACTACAGTTATTGAGCAGGGAAGGAGTGGATGCTGTGATCCGTGTTACACAATTGTAGACGGTGATCAGCAAGTCTTTATGATGGGTGCCCAGCGCCTGTTTGGTAACCCTGTCATATTCTGTAACACATACAGATACTACGAATTTGCCGGGCCTGTCCGGCACACCGGTGATGAGGCCATTGTTGTCAATGGCCATAGCGGGATTTCCGCCCATGGGGGCGCCTCCATGATAAGGCGGAATGTAACTGACTGTTGTGGTGTATGGTGGGGGAGAAACGGATTCGTTATTGCGGGTATTTCCGCCCGCCAGCGCACTGCATAGTTCATACGTTAAACTATCACCGTCAGGATCTGTGGCAGAATAGTTATACCGGAAGGGAAGTCCTGCACAGATCACAGGTGCTTCATCAATACCAAAATAAGCGCTGTTATTTCCAGGTCTTGAACCGGTACCGGGTATCACGGTATAAAAGGTAGAACCTTCTCTTTCTGAATTGTAGATGTTAGTGAGTGCTTCCCCGCGGCAGCATCTCTGATAAGAAATATAATAACCGCCGGCGATGGGCGCCAGTTCAATTGTATCGCTGATATAAAAAGCTACTTCCAGGTAAATGGTCTGCGGGGCAAGGCAGGGATTCTTCAACGTGTCCCTCAATGGACGGGTGTATTGTATGTTCAGTATTTTAGCGGGTGTTACGCGGGTGCCTGCTGAATTGAAAATGTTGATCGGTACGGGGTTCTCAAAATAATCCAGGCAGCCCTGCCGGCTGCCGCATACAAAGTCTCCATCCCGGTATAATTTGAGTGTGATCACGTAACGGAAACTGCCATTCATTGGATTGAATCCTACCGTGCGGTAAAAGAGTTCCCCGCCAATTATATGGTAGGCATTTGCGATGCTGAAAAGCATGCAGCTAAAGATAACGAGGAATACAAATTTGCCCATGGGGAAAGGCTTGTTGTGCTCTCTGAATTTACGGAAAATAAAGGGTTTTAGGTGCGATTGGCGGGCTTATCCGCACATAAAAAAGAAGATCAAGTGTAACGCTTTCTTAGTGAGATGTTATCAATATTTAGCGGATCAGCACAACCGTTCCGCGACGTTCCATCGTAATGCCTGCTTCATTCACACCTCTTACTATCCATACATAGGTGCCGGAATCTATCCGTTGTCCGCGGCGGGTACCGTCCCAGCCTTTCAGGTATTCGTTGGTGCTGTACACCTCTTCTCCCCAGCGATTATACACCCTGAAGAATTCCAGTTTGGTGATCCCTACCGGCAGTGGGCGGAACACATCATTCATACCATCACCGTTAGGAGTAAACGCGGTAGGTACATAAATTTCGGGGCCGGTCATGTACCGGATCTTTATATCATCCTCTCCCACACATCCTTCTATCGTTCTGACTACCAGGTGATAAATAATATCGCGGTTGATATTGGTTACCGGATCAAAAACATTTGGGTTGGACAAACCTTCCGCGGGAGACCAGGTATAACTGTATCCACCACTTCCATGAAGGCGGAATAACTGCCCTTTGGTAACAATGGTATCATTTCCGGCAAATGCAGGAACGGGAGGAATGACAGTTACGGTTCTGGAAGCCTGAACTGGTTTGGGGCAGCCAAGTGTATCCGTTACGGTTACCACATAGGTGGTGGTGTTCTTTGGCCATGCCAGTGTAACCGGAAGGCGTGGGCTGGTAAGGGTGGCAGGTGGTGTCCATAAATAATAAGCGCCACCGCTGGCTTCCAGCCATAACTTTTCTCCATAACAGATAGTGGTATCCAAACCTGCAAAAGCAGCAGGCGGATCTACCCCTCTGAAGTTGATGGAATCTGCGGCAAAGCAGGTACCCAGGTCAACCCTGATCTCATAAGAACTTGATCGTGCGGGCGTTACAGTTATGTCTGGCGTTCTTCCTTCTATGGCACGGGTAGCCAGGTTGGTCCAGGTGAATTGATACGCTCCATCTGCCACGGCATGAAGGTTTACGGGATCTCCTGTACAGATCACACTGTCTGCTCCGGTACGCACTAATAATTTATCCCTCACATCGATCTTTACCTGTTTGGTGTTGGTGCAACCGGTAAGGTCTGTAAAGGTGACGTTATAAGTATAGTCTACTTTTGGTGTTACGAAAGGATTAGGAGTTGTTTCTCCTGTAATGTTGTACAAGGGCAATGGGCCCCAGCGATAAGACCCTGCCATAGGGCTTTCTGCTCTCAGCACTAATCCGTCATTGATACAAAGCAAAGTGTCGCTTGTAGTGGAGAAGGGTGGCTTATCATAAATGCTGAGCGTGTCTTTAAATGTTTTTTCGCAGCCCCTGTCCGTTCTGGTATACAAACTCACGATGTAATCTCCCGGCCGGGTATATTGCCAGTTAGTTGTTCTCGCATTAGCCGTATCGTTCAATATAGTACCATCACCAAAGTCCCATTTGTAGTATTCAAAATTGCCGACATCATTGGTGGATGTATTGATGAATTGGGTAGGTTTGGTAATGCACAGTCCATTCGCATCAAAGGATGGCTTTAATACAGGGTACACCAGTACTTTGGCAAACGCGCTGTCTCCGCAGCTGCTGTTCTTGTCTACGGACAGTTTTACGTTGTATGTATTTTGCGTGGCGTAGGTATGCTGGAAAGGATCACGGCTGGTGGTGGTTAAAGTATTACCATCGCCAAAATCCCAAACGTATTCTTTATTGGGAGTACTGTTATTGATAAAGGTGATGGTATATCCGTCGCAATCTGAATATTTATCCGGCATGGCAGCCACTACCTGCCGCACGCAGGATGTTACCGTGAACTGAAATTCCTTGCGGTGTTCGCCAATAAGGATGCTGTTGCGGTATTCTTTTACCGTAACGGTTACAATGTACAAACCACTTTTAGGAGCAATACCTGAGATGATACCCGTTTTGGGATCAATGGTGGCTTTATCGCCTAATGGCTGATCCGCCGAGAAGGGTGGTTTGTAAGTAACTGTTTCGCCGGGAGTATTGGATCTGTCAGGCTTTGGATCATCTCTGTCTGCCCCGGTATACGCGGTAGAAAAAGAATAAACTAAGGAATCTCCATTAGGATCTTCAGCTGCGTAATCATAGGTGAACCTGTTGTCCGCACAAACGATCACCCCTTTTTCTTTTGAAAAGGAAGGGCTGCTGTTGGTGTCAAAACCGTTATGATTGCCAGGTATGTCACAGGAGTAAGTGCCTCCTATATTGTTGTTATCTGAATAGATATTCGCCAGTCCTATGCGCCGGCAGCAACGTTCAAAAGTGGCCACATAGCCGCTGGCGTTAGGAGGTAATTCTACAGCCCCCGTATTATAGTAACCTATCTTATAACAAACTGACGGAGGATTAATGATGCATGGATCTACTTCATTAACAGCATAATTTTGTATATCAGCCAGCCCATTGTCCTTTAGATCCATATAGAACCTGCCGCTGCCATCATAGACAGTGATATTCACGGCCTGATCTATTTGTGCGCTGGTGGCATCGCAGCGGAGAAAGAGTTTGAGTGTGATGGAGTACACATTATTGGCGCCATTTTTTCTAAGGAAGGTATAATACATCTCACCACCGATGATATGATCGGCCCTTGCAGCCATGGAGACCAGGCCCAATAAAGTAATGATTAATATTTTCCGCAAATTCTTTTTACAGCGCCCGTTGGCAAAAAGCAATGAAATGATGAAGGACGAGGTTACTTTCTTCGTAAACCTCTAATAATCCCATGTGTCCTACCTGGTCAAAAATATGCACACTGGCTATAGCCGGGAGCGTTACTTGTCCTAATGTATTATCTGGTGGTACTGCCTGATCATCTTTGCCGATGAAGAACAGTACCGGTACTTTGATCTCTTTTAATACAGCTGTTCTGTCCGGCCGGGCAATCATTGCTTCATAATACGCAATGAGGGATTCTTTATTGCCCGGTAAGGCCTGTTGCACAAAACTTTCTACGCGGGCTGCCTGTTTGCTGCGGAACACTTCTGAGAACATATTCGGCAATAACTGCCGGAGGAAAGGTTCTCTGTCGTATTGCTGCATCATACGGATAGATTTTTGCCGGGCTTCCACTTTCTCAGCGGTATCCGGTTTTGCAGTGGAACTGAATAAACCCAGTCCTTCCAGCAGATGCGGATATTTCTCTGCAAAGGCCATCGCCACATATCCACCCATAGAATGTCCGATAATGGTAACCTCGCTGATCTCTTCCGATACAAGGATGGCATAGATGAACTCCGCCATGCTTTCCATGCTTAAGGGTTGTGTTAGCGGAGATCTTCCGGTTCCCGGCAGGTCTGGTACCAGTACGCGGTAATGTACCCTCAGGAACGCCGTTTGATGTTCCCAAACAGTATGATCTTCTGCAAATCCATGTATTAATACAACTGCTTTGCCTTCGCCTTCTGCCCAATAGGCACCTTCCTGGTTTCCGTTATTGATTTTTTTCCACATGTCGCCTGCGTATTACACGTAAAATAAGGGTGTATGACAGGAGCAATATACAAAAGATCAAGGGAGCTTTGGCGATGAAGCCGCTATATTTTACGTAAAACGTAAGATCATATCGCGGTGTTACATTATGTGCAATAATTCCTTGTTGCCAATATGGTTGAGGATCAATCACTGCGCCCCAGGGATCAATAAAAGCAGAGGTTCCGGTATTAGCACTGCGGGCTACCCAGCGCCTGGTTTCAATAGCTCTCAGTCTTGCGTATTGCAAATGCTGTTTATGCCCCTGCGTATTACCCCACCATCCGTCGTTTGTGCTAATGGCCAATATGTTAGCTCCTTCCCGCACTTTCTGCGCAACAAAATCGCCGTATACGGACTCATAACAGATGGCATCAAAAATGTTGCAGTTATTAGCGGGATCAGAAAATATATTCACACCCGGTGTAAGGCCATAACTCCCTGAAATGCCCCCGAAGTCCAGTGCGAGTTTTTTCATGAATGGGAAATAACGCATATACGGAGTGAGCTCTACACCAGGCACTAATTTAGCTTTATGGTATACCTGTACGCTGCCGGAGGTATCTATCTGTATGGCGGAATTGAATGCATCATAGGGAGGCCCTCCGTCTGCTCTTGTTCTCGCTGTTAAGGGCACTTCCTCTGTTCCGGTATATTGTTTAAACGTGGAAGCGCCCGCGATGATCTTTGCTTTGGGATATTGTTGCAGGAACTGGCGGATAGTGATCACATCCGGCTGAAAGTTCAGCTCATGTTCCCAGGCACCCGTTGGGAAAAGGGCTGTTTCCGGCCAGATCACATACCGGGTTTCCGGGGTGATCTTTTGTTGGGTGAGGGTGAGGAATTTTGCCAGTTGCTGTTGTGCAGATCCTTCACTGAATTTTTCATCATAAGGATCTATGTTGGGTTGCACGACGACTATAGGGATGCCTGTTGTAGCAGCAGGCTTCTGGAAAAATATATAAGAAACAGCCAGTGGGATGATGACCAGTGTGAGTGGTTTCCAAACCGCGGAAGGTTTCGCTTTTATGACATTGTAGAAGAGGATATTTGCGAGCAGCACCCATATTGTTCCGCCGCTGGTACCGGTATATTCATACCATTGCACCCAATCCGGCCGCATGGCAAATGCATTGCCCAGCATCAGCCAGGGCCAGCTGAAATCCCATTCCAGGTGAATATATTCAAAGGTTAACCAGTAAATGATAAGGGCAAAATAACTCATGGCTGCGCCCATCTTTTCCCGGGCAATCTTATAACCCAGCCAGGGGATGGTCATGATCAGTGCATTGAATGCATTGGCAAAAATACCGCTGGCGGGAACAGTGGTATTGCCTACCCACCAGGTGGTGCCGGCGTTCCAGATCCAGAAGCTCAGGAACATCAGCCCCCAGTAAGCGCCACGGCCTTTCACCATATCTGTGATAGCCAGCAGTGGCACTAATCCTATGAATACCAGGAAGGTAAGGGGAGAGGTAGGCCAGGCGGCCCACATAAGCACCCCTGCAAGTATGCTAAGTAGCAGGGGAAGACGTTTGCGCAAGGTCGGGTGCATCATATTGCTCAAAAATAAGATAAAAAGGAACAGGCCGTCCTTGTGAGACGGCCTGTAGAAAATATCATCATTAAAAGATAATAATTATTAGCGGGGTGTTTTTGCACTTCCCCGTAAGTATTAGCGGCTATAGTTCGGCGCTTCTTTCGTGATCACCACATCGTGCGGGTGGTTCTCTTTCACGGTAGCGGAAGTGATCTTCACAAACTGCGCTTCCTGTAAAGTTTTGATGTCTTTAGAACCGGAATAACCCATACCGGCACGTAAGCCACCAACAAATTGCTGCACTACTTCAGAAAGGTTGCCTTTGTATGGTACACGGCCAACGATTCCTTCCGGCACCAGCTTTTTGATATCCGCTTCCACATCCTGGAAATAACGGTCTTTGCTGCCTTCGGACATAGCCTCAATAGAGCCCATACCACGGTAAGATTTAAACTTACGGCCTTCGTAGATGATGGTTTCTCCGGGGCTTTCTTCCACACCGGCAAAGATAGAACCTGCCATGATGGTGGAGGCGCCTGCTACGAGGGCTTTCACCATATCTCCTGTATAACGGATACCACCATCTGCGATCACCGGAACACCGGATTTCTTCAATGCCTGTGCAGCATTCAGGATAGCGGACAATTGCGGGAAACCGGCACCTGTTACTACGCGGGTAGTACAGATAGAACCTGGTCCTACACCTACTTTCACGGCATCAGCACCAGCTGCAGCGAGTGCGAGTGCACCTTCTGCTGTGGCTACGTTGCCACCTATCACCTGGAGTTTAGGGAATGTTTTCTTCAGTTTCTTCAACGCTTCCAAAACATAAATGGAGTGGCCATGCGCACTATCCAGGGTCACTACATCCACGCCTTCATGGATCAAAGCAGCCGCACGGTCCAGTACATCTGGTGTAATACCCAGTGCAGCGCCTACCAGTAAGCGGCCGTAATTATCTTTGGCGGAAATAGGAAAGCTGGAGAGTTGAAGGATATCCCGGTAAGTGATAAGGCCTACCAGTTTACCTTGTTTATTCACCACCGGCAGTTTTTCAATGCGGTGCTGTTGCAGGATCTTTTCTGCTTTTTTCAGATCAGTGCCTTCAGGGGCTATGATCAGGTTTTCTTTGGTCATCACTTCACTGATGAGCCTTTTAGTATTGTGTTTTTCGAAACGGAGGTCACGATTGGTGAGGATGCCTTTCAATTTCTTGTCGCCGTCAACGATGGGAATACCACCAATGCCGTTCTCTTTCATCATCTTCAAAGCATGGCCGATCGTGGAGTCGGCACTGAGTGTGAGAGGTTCCCGGATCATTCCGCTCTCGCTGCGTTTCACTTTCCTTACCAGTTCCGCCTGTTTCTCTGTGCTCATGTTCTTGTGCAGGATGCCGATGCCGCCTTCACGTGCCAGTGCAATGGCCAGTTTGGCTTCAGTAACGGTATCCATAGCGGCAGACACCATGGGTATGTTGATTCGGATGTTTTTGGTAAGTTGGGTAGAGATATTTACTTCTCTGGGCAGCACTTCAGAGTAAGCCGGTACAAGGAGTACATCGTCAAAGGTGAGACCGTCAGCTACAAATTTCTGTTTGGATTTTCCCGCAGGCATATTGCAATTATTTTGATAGTTCGTAAATAATTGCACGCAAATGTACGGGTTTTTTGCGGAACATCACGTATTGATTAATTCGTATGTATTTCCCGGTAAGGGCCGCAGTTTTGCCATCATTTCCAGCTGCATGAGCTTTTCAGAAACCCGGGGCCTGCTCAACGCGCTGCGGTGAAGGATCTCATCCAGGTGGAGGGCTTTATGTTCTGCCAGTAATTTCAGGATCACCTGTTCATCTGAATCCAGCTGATAAAACAGGCTTTGCTGCACAGGCTGTGGTGCCAGGGGCCGCCAGTTTAAAGTTTCCAGTACATCCTGCGGGCTGGTGACCAGCGATGCCTTGTTTTGTTTGATCAGTTCCAGGCAACCGGCAGATCCCGGATCTCCGATCCTTCCGGGGATGGCCATTACATCCCTGTTATAACTGGCTGCTATATCTGCCGTGATCAGCGAACCGCCTTTTACGCCACTTTCTATGACCAGGATGGCATCGCAGATACCGGCAACGATCCTGTTCCTGCGGGGGAAGTTTTGTTTATTGAGAGGGGCGCTGCTGGGAAAATCTGTGAGCAGCCCGCCTTGTTGCTGCATTTGCTGTGCGGTATAATGATGAGCTGCAGGGTAGAGGGTATGCAGGCCATGTGCCAATACACCAATGGTAGGAAGGCCTGCCCGTAAAGCAGCACGGTGCGCGGTAATATCAATGCCATATGCAAGGCCGCTCACGATGGTGATATCTTCATCTTTAAATGCATCAATGAACTGCTCGCATAGTTGTATACCATAAGCAGTGGGTTGGCGTGTTCCAACAATGCCCAGCATTTTAGAAGCCTGCAATGTAGCAGCACCTTTATTATATAACATAACGGGGGAATCATAGCAATGCCGCAGGCGCTCCGGGTAACTGGCAGCTGTATAGAAAATGGGCGCCACATGGTGTTGCTCCATGAACACTATTTCTTTTTCTACGGTGTGGTGGTCACAGAAGTTTTTAATAGCATTGGCCCGGTATTCTCCAACGCCGGGGATCCGTTCCAGTGTTCTTCTCTTAGCGCTGAAAATATCGGCGGCGTTTCCAAAATGAGCAAGTAATTCTTTGGCTACTACATCGCCGATCTGCGGGATTAAAGTTAGTGCTACCTGGTTAAATATTTCTTCACACATGGGTCAACTTATTTTATCCAAATTTACCGACATTTACCAGATGATCCGCACCTCTTTTCTTATCTGTTTGTTATTGGCATTCACCGCATGCCGCACACAAAAAATAACACAAACTACTTCCCTGCAAAATGGTCCTGCATGGGGCGCACTCTGGCAACAACGTGCCGCAGAATATAAAGCGTTATGCCTGCAGGCTTACCAGTTAGCTGAAGCCCGCGTGGAAGTAATGAGCCATCAGCAAACTTTTCGCCCGCGTGCTATTGTTACGGACATTGATGAAACGGTACTGGATAACAGCCCCTTCTCCGTAACATCTGCATTCAGTGGAAAACCTTATTCACAGCAGGCCTGGGAGCAATGGACATCCAAAGCTATCTGCGATACCGTTCCCGGTGCATTATCTTTTTTCAAGTACGCGGCTTCTACAGGATTAACTATTTATTACATCACTAACCGGCAGGAGAGTGAACGTGCTGCTACTTTAAAGAACCTGCAGAAATGGGGTTTCCCTTTTGCGGATAATGAACACCTCATCCTTTCTTCCGGTAGTTCTGATAAAGAACCACGCCGAAAGGAAGTAGAGAAGAAATATGAAATTGCGATGCTGGTAGGAGATAACCTCGGCGATTTTTCTGATGTGTTCTATAAGAAAACATCAGATGAAAGGAATGCCGCCGTGCAAAGATTACATGCAGAATTTGGCGCGCGTTTTATTATGTTACCAAATGTAATGTATGGAGATTGGCTCTCTTCGTTATATCCCAAAGATTTGAATGCACAACAAATAGACAGCGTGTTACGGCACGCCGTGAAAGGTTTATAAGCTGATCACTTTTACTTCCGTTCTCCTGTTTTGTGCACGGCCTGCTTCCGTATCATTGGTATCAATAGCTTTTGTTTCACCAAAACCTTTTGCTTTCAGGCGCTCTGCAGTTATACCTTTTTGAATGAGATACTGTACAACAGATTTTGCACGGTTCTCAGACAACAACTGATTATCTGTATCGCTGCCCACATTATCCGTGTGCCCGCTGATCTCTATCTGCATGGTGGGATTATCTTTCAGCAGGTTTACGAGTTTATCCAGTTCTGTAGCAGAAGCCGGTTGCAGTGCATATTGTTTCGTTTCAAAGAAGATGTTGCGAAGGATCACTACAGCATTCGCTTCCAGTGGTTGCAGCGGAAGGTTCTTTTCAAATGGTTCTCCTGATTTCACTTCTTTTAAAGAAAAGTTATCCGAATAAAAGAGATAACCTTTTTTGTTGACGTTGAAGGCGTAATCCTTTCCGGTTGGAAGCGGTACAATGAAATCACCATTCTCTGTACTGCGGATGGTAGCAATAGTTACCTTGTTTTGCAGGTCTATTAATTCAAGTGATGCTGTTAACCTTGCATTCGTTTTGGCATCGTATACATATCCTTTCAGGTACAGTGTAGGTAATGGCCTTGCTGCTTCATACAATTCAAAACTATAAATATCCAATGTACCCTTGCTGTCTGATCTGTCTGATGCAAAGTAGGCGGTTTTGCCGTCTGCTGCCACTGCGAGGCTGGCATCTTCTTCTATGGTGTTGATGGGATAACCTAGATTGGTGGCTGGCCCCCAACTGCCGTCTGCCTGTTTGCGGGAATAGAAAATATCCAGGCCGCCATAACCGGGATGTCCGTTGGAAGCAAAGTATAAGGTCTGGCCATCTGCATGCAGGAAGGGTGTTGTTTCTCTGCCGGATGTATTAATATTCGGTCCTAATCTTTCTGCGCGGCCCCATTGCCCGTCTTTTCCTAACTGGCTTACAAATATATCCGCACCGGCATCATCCGTTTCGCGTGCAAAGTAAAGCGTTTGTTTATCAGGAGAGAGGCAGGGTTGGGATTCCCAGGCGCGGGTATTGATAGCGGTACCTATATTCTTTGGTGCCTGCCAGCCTTCTGCGGTTTTAATGGCGTAATAAATATCACAGCTGCCATGACCATCAGGGAAATCACAACCGGTGAACACCAGCATTTCACCATCCTGCGAAATATTCTGTGCGCCTTCATTGAAAGCGGAATTCACTGGTTCGCCCATATCTTTTGCGGCCAGCCATTTTGTGGTGCTGTCTTTGAGAGAAACAAAGAAATCTTCATTCCTTCCTTTCACTCTTCGTGTATACACCAACGTTTTACCGTCAATGGTGAGGGAAGGGAAATATTCCGGATCCGGAGAGTTGATATTATCTCCCAGGTTTTGTGGTTGAAAAGGTACAGGCGTGGTGGTTATAGCAAACTCCATGTTCTTTTTGAGTTTATCTGCAGCCGGTACAGGTGCTTTAGCCGTTTCAATGAACTGGTTCACCATGTCCAGCGCTTCCTTAAACTGGCCATTGCCGGCCAGGGCTTTTGTATTGGCAAGGCGTACCCTGCGCATACCATCCGGGTCCAGTTCCTGGAGTTTATTAAAAGCCGTTAAGGCCTGGGGGTATTGTTTGAGTTCCACGTAAGAGAGGCCCATCTGGCCATATGCATCAGCAAATTTGGGTTGCACTTTGATGGCGTCCTGTAAATGTTTGATGGCTTCTTTGGGTTGGTATACCCTCATGGCGTCTATGGCCAGATCAAAGAAGGCCTGGGCTTTTTTGCCGGCCGTTTCATACGTGACAGTTTGTGCCGAAATACGGATGCTGATCAAACAGCAAAGGAGTAACAGGTAGTGTTTCATAGTCGATCACTAAATAACGACAATTTATGCGGTTTAAGTACTGGCAGATAAAAGTAAATTAACAGAGGGGATTTGATGTTTTTAGCGGCTTTTGAGGTGATTTGATGCTGCTATTTTGACAGGTACCCCACCTTAATACGGGATGGATACGGGATTGATACGGGATTGGTACGGGATTGATACGCTTAAGGTATGCTTAAGGCACATTAATATACTTATGCACCTGCAGAGAGATCTGCCATTGAGGATTGTCCTTCACATAATCAATAATATGCGGCGTCATTTCAGCTGCGCGGCTCCATTCAGGCTGTAAGTACAGTTTACACTGCTTGCCCACCAGCGCAGCATACTTCTCTGCCCAGGCAAAATCGGATTTATTGTAGATCACAATCTTTAACTCATGGGCTTGTTTGCAGGATTCCGGTAAAGGCGCTTTGAATTTCTTGGGAGAAAGTGTGATCCAATCCCAACTGCCGCTCAAGGGAGAAGAACCGGAGGTTTCAATATGATTGCGGAAACCCGCTTTATGTAATGCTTTGGTGAGGCCGTCGAGATTATGCATCAGGGGTTCTCCGCCTGTGATAACAGCAATGCGGCCGGGATTTGCTGCTGCTTCCTGCACCATATCTGCAATAGCCAGCTGCGGATGTTTATCTGCATCCCAGCTATCCTTCACATCACACCATACACAGCCTACATCACAGCCGCCGAGGCGGATGAAGTAAGCAGCCTTGCCCTGATGGAATCCTTCACCCTGGATAGTGTAGAAAGATTCCATAACAGGTAATGTGGCAGTATGTATTACGGTGCTTTGCATATGGTACAAAGGTACTTGATTAATTCTGATTGCCTTTCTGACCAATGGCAGAATGGTAGGTGTTCTTCAGCAAAGCTGCAATGGTCATGGGCCCTACACCACCGGGTACCGGTGTGATAAAGCTGCATTTAGGAGCTACTTCGTCAAACTTCACATCTCCGATAAGACGGAAACCACTTTTCTTCGTAGCATCTGCAACACGGTTAATACCCACGTCAATCACTACAGCGCCTTCTTTCACCATGTCCGCCGTTACAAAATCAGGGCGGCCGATGGCGGCTACCACGATGTCTGCCTGGAGGCACAGTTCTTTCAGGTTCTTTGTTTGAGAGTGGCACAGTGTAACCGTACAGTTACCCGGATTGCTGTTCCGGCTCAGCAGGATACTCATGGGCGTACCCACGATATGGCTGCGGCCTATTACTACGGCATGTTTGCCTTTCGTTTCTATCTTATAATGTTCCAGCATCAGCATGATGCCGTAAGGAGTGGCAGGAATAAAAGTAGGGAGGCCGCTCACCATTTTACCCACGTTCATGGGGTGAAAGCCGTCTACATCCTTACTGGGATCAATGGTGTTGATCACCAGTTCTTCGTTGATATTTTTGGGCAGCGGGAGCTGAACGAGAATACCATCTACATCCGGATTTTCATTCAGCATATTGATATGGTCCAATAAATGCTTTTCCGAAATGTGATCGTCGAAACGCAGCAGGGTGGAATGGTACCCGATCTCTGCACATGATTTTACTTTAGAAGCTACGTAAGTCTCGCTTGCTCCGTCATTGCCTACCAGGATGGCGGCGAGGTGAGGAATCTTTTTGCCTTGCGCTTTCAGTTCAGCTACATTGAGCGCCAGTTGATCTTTAATTGCCTTGGAAACAAGTTTACCATCTAAAATTTGCATGCGCAAAGGTATAGAAAATTGGGGACAAGGAAAAGGGGCTGTCAGCCAGACAGCCCCTCAAACCAAATTGTAATTGAACGAAGGAATTTACAAGGCCAAACGGCTGTTATACTCTGGGGGCAGCAGCGAGGATCTCTTTATCGGCCTGTGCTGCATATTTTTCAAAATTCTTAACAAATTGTCGGGCAAGGTCTTTGGCCTGCTTGTCGTATGCTGCACCATCAGCCCAGGTATTACGCGGGTCGAGGATTTCAGCTGGTACGCCGGGGCAGGATTCAGGAATGGATACGCCAAAAACCTCGTGGTTCTTGTAAGCTACCTTTTCCAGTTCACCTTTCAGTGCGGCACTGATCATAGCGCGGGTCAGGTTCAGTTTGATCCTGTTGCCGGTGCCATAAGCGCCACCCGTCCAGCCGGTATTGATGAGCCATACATTCACTTCATGTTTGCGCAATCTTTCGCCCAGCATCTGCGCATAACGGGCAGGGTGTAATGGGAGGAAAGGGGCGCCGAAACATGCGCTGAAAGTGGATTTCGGTTCTGTAACACCCGCTTCCGTACCTGCTACTTTAGCAGTATAACCGGAAATGAACTGGTACATGGCCTGGCCGGGGCTCAGCCTGGAAATGGGAGGCAGTACGCCATACGCATCGCAGGTGAGGAAGAAAATGTTTTTAGGAAGACTGCCAATGGATGGCTCCAGGGCATTATCTATATAATGTAAGGGGTAAGAAACACGGGTGTTTTCCGTAATGCTCTTATCCGCATAATTGATCTTGTGCGTGCCGGGGAAGAAGCCGATGTTCTCTACCAATGCACCTTCACGGATGGCATGGAAGATCTGCGGTTCCTTTTCCTCGCTGAGGTCAATGGTTTTGGCATAACAGCCACCTTCAAAATTGAATACGCCGGTGCCGGTCCATCCATGCTCGTCGTCTCCAATGAGTTTGCGCTCGGGATCAGCGCTCAGGGTAGTTTTGCCGGTGCCGCTCAGGCCAAAGAATACAGCTGTATCTCCACTGCGGCCCTGGTTGGCGGAGCAGTGCATGCTCAGTACATTCTTTTCGTGTGGCAGTACATAATTGAGGACGGAGAAGATACCTTTCTTGATCTCACCGGTATAGGCAGAGCCACCAATGATGATCATCTTTTTGGTAAAGTTCACTACCGCAAAATTGTGCTGGCGGGTACCGTCCGTAGCAGGGTCTGCTACACAACCCGGTGCCTGGATCACTGTCCATTCAGGGTCCATTTGCTCCAGTTCTTCCTCATGAGGGCGGAGGAACATGTTGTAGGCAAAGAGGCTGGACCATGGGGTTTCTGTAATTACCCGGATATTGAGCCGGTATTCCGGATCTGCACATGCCTGGCAATCTCTCACCCAAACTGATTTTCCCGCAAAATAACGGGTCACTTTCTGATAGAGCCTGTCAAAGTTTTCGGCTGAGAACGGCAGGTTGAAGTCGTTCCAGTTCACAGTGTTAGCGGTGATGCTGTCTTTCACAATGAACTTGTCTTTAGGAGAACGGCCGGTAAACTCCCCGGTATTCACCACCAATGCACCCGTGTCGCTAAGACTACCCTGCTTGCGTGCCAGGGTTTGAGCGGTCAGCTCTTCCGGGGTTAATTGGTAATGTACATCGGCGGTGTTCTCTATGCCCAATTCCCGCAATTCCTTAAGTGTATCCCTTACACTGCTGATTTGCATAAAGAAAGATTGTTTTGGTGTATAGGCAAAACTAGGCTTTTTTTGATGTTATCAAATTTTATAGGTGTTGCACCATTAAAATTTATGATATTCTACATGTTTTGACCCCTGTTTTTAGATAATATTTAATTCTTTCGATTTCATTTTAAGCGAAAATCAACAGACTGCAGGAATAATTATTTGTGAATAAGGTACCACTTTGAGGTAATCAACTATAACTTTTGTGTGAGGTTTGGCCACAGCAGGGGAAAGGATAACGTTTTGCAGGTTGCTGATTTTCTGGTAAGTTTGAGCCTTCATACATCAGAAAAAAGCATTCAATGAAATATTTGCCGCTGGATCAGCAACTTTTTATCAAGAACCGTGAACGTTTTGTCGCAAAAATGCAAGGGGACTCCATTGCTATCTTTAACTCAAACGATGAATTACCCGCCAACGGGGACGCACTGTATACATTCCGTCAGAATTCAGACCTGTACTGGCTCACCGGCATTGACCAGGAAGATACCATGCTGGTATTGTTCCCCGGTAACCCGGATACTAAACACCGGGAAGTACTGGTACTCGTACGTCCGAATGAACTGAAGGAGAAATGGGATGGCCACCGCCTCCGTAAAGAAGAAGCTACTGCCATTTCCGGTATTCAAACAATCGTATGGCTGGATAGCCTGGATGCTTTGTTACAGCAATGGATCCATGAAGCCACCAATATCTACCTCAATTCCAACGAGAACAACCGTAAGGCAAATCTCGTTCCGGTAAGGGATTACCGCTATGCGGCAGACATGAAAGAACGTTATCCTTTACATAACTACCTGCGTGCTGCGAAAATCCTGAAAGAAGTACGTGCCGTGAAAACTGCAGAGGAAGTGAAAGTAACACAGGTAGCCATCGATATTACAGAGAAAACTTTCCGCCGTTTATTACAATTCATCAAACCCGGTGTGTTTGAATATGAGATCCATGCAGAGATCCTGCATGAGTTCCTGCGCAACCGCGCCAGTGGAGAAGCATATGGTTCTATCATTGCCTCCGGGGACCGTGCCCGTACTTTACACTATGTAGAGAACAGCCGGGAATGTAAAGACGGAGAAGTGATCCTGATGGACTTTGGCGCTGCCTATGGCGGTTATAATGCAGACCTTACCCGCAGCGTGCCTGTGAATGGTAAGTTCACTGCCCGTCAACGGGAAGTGTACAATGCCTGCCTCAATTTGCACAATTACGCTAAATCCATCCTGAAACCCGGCATCACCATCGCCAAGTACCATGAAATGGTAGGCGTGGAAGCAGGTAAGGAGTTTGTGAAAATAGGTTTGCTCACAGAAGGGGATATCAAAAACCAGGACCCTGAAACACCCGCATACCGCAAGTACCTGTACCATGGCATTTCTCACCATCTGGGTGTGGATGTGCATGACCTGGGGCCTTCTTTCTTCCAGCCTATTCCAGAAGGCGCTTTGATGACCGTGGAGCCGGGTATTTATATTGAAGAAGAACAACTGGGCATCCGCATAGAAAATAACATCTGGGTGAAAGCCGCTGGTAATGTGGATCTGTTTAAGAACATCCCCATCACGGCAGATGAGATAGAAGCTTTGATGAAGAAATAATATATTGTGGAAGGGGGGAACACCCCCTTTCCATTTTGGCACAACGAAAAAACACTGATGAAACAAATTCCGAATATCCTTACCCTGTCTAATCTTTTTTGTGGCGCACTCGCCATTATCTTCATCTTACACGCACCGGAGTATATCGCAGAATTCAATGGCACAGAATACATGGTCACCAATCCGGAACCTATCTATTGGGCTTCAGGGCTGGTAGTACTGGCCGGTATCATTGATTTCTTCGACGGATTTGTTGCACGTTTACTCAAAGTTTCTTCTGAATTAGGCAAACAGCTGGATTCCCTGGCAGACGTAGTGTCCTTTGGCGTAGTGCCGGGCATGATCCTGTTCCGCCTGCTCCGCAGCGCGTATTTTCAAAGTCCGGATGTATTTGACGTTTCTTACTTTAACCTGGCGCCGGCCTTGCTGATCCCCTGTTTTGCGGCTTACCGCCTGGCAGTGTTCAACCTGGATACCCGTCAGTCCGAACATTTCATAGGGGTGCCTACACCGGCTGTAGGTTTCCTGGTGGCTTCTTTCCCCCTGATCATGTTATATAATCCTTATAACCTGGCCCACTGGCTGGAAAATATCTGGGTATTATACGGGATCATTTTTGTGCTCTGCTACCTGATGGTGAGCTCTCATCCCATGATCAGCCTGAAGTTTAAGAACTTTTCCATTAAAGATAACTGGCCTCGCTTTCTATTAGTGATCCTGACGCTCGTAAGCATACCTGTATTGCGTTATGCTGCGGTACCTTTTGTATTTATCGTATATGTAGGGCTTTCGCTGATCGTTCCGCCTAAAAATTCGATAAAAAACTCGTAGGTTTGCGTCTTAAATTTTTGAGACAAATGACATTTACTGCACATATCAACGTGATGCCGCTGAAAGAATTGCTGGACCCTCAGGGCAAAGCTGTATTAGGCGGACTGAAAAACCTGGGCCTCGGAAATGTACATGACGTGCGCGTAGGCAAACATATCACGCTTCAGATCGAAGCCTCTTCCAAAGAAGAAGCGCAACATCTGGCGGAGAATGCCTGCCAGAAGCTGCTCGCTAACCAGGTAATGGAATCTTACGAAGTTAATATTCAATAGAACTGGCATATTCCTGATCATCTGGATAAGCTTTAAACTTCAATAGATTGTCAAAACTCTTCCTCATTCCATCTCCCATCGGTAACCTGGCGGATATCACCTACAGGGCCGTAAAGGTGTTGGAAACGGTAGAACTGATATTGGCAGAAGATACCCGTACATCGGGTGTTCTCCTGAAACACTATGGCATCAACAAGCCTGTAACACCTTATCATCAGCACAATGAGCATAAGGTGTTGCAGCATCTTGTACAACAGATGCAAGGTGGTAAAGAAATGGCCCTGCTCACAGATGCCGGTACACCCGGTGTTTCTGATCCGGGCTTTTTGCTGGTACGGGAATGCATCCGCGCCGGCGTTCCGGTAGAATGTTTACCCGGCGCCACGGCATTTGTTCCTGCATTAGTGAACAGCGGCATCCCCATGAACCGCTTTGCCTTTGAGGGATTCCCTCCTCTTAAAAAAGGTCGTCAAACCTTATTCACCCAATTAGCTACAGAAGAACGCGCCCTCGTTTTCTACGAATCTCCCCACCGCCTGGTAAGAACACTCAACGATTTCATCAAGTACTTCGGTGCAGAAAGGCAATGTTGTGTTTCCCGCGAACTCACTAAAATGTTCGAAGAAAATAAACGCGGCACTTTACAGGAAGTGCATGATTATTTTTTAGAGAAAGGTGTGAAGGGTGAGATTGTGATTATTGTAGAAGGATTTATTGCGTAACTTTTTTCTCAGGCTATTCCCCCTTTAATAATAAAAGCATACTCTTTGTAGAATAAATAACCCGAAGTAGTGCATTGGCTACTTCTTAAAATCTATAAGAGAATGATTAATGCAGATCTTTTTTATGTTTTGTTGGGAATATCTAACCCGACTTCCCCATTCAAGGCAGCTTATAATCGTACAACCCCGCAAACAATAGCTTCACGTTATTTAGGTAAAGGGTATGCCGCTGAATTTTATGAATGGGGTGGAAAGTCCCAAAGAATTTCTTGGTTTTGGGGCCCTGGGGAATTTATAATTCCTACTTCCCCATATAGTACTGTGAAGATGCTTGATGAAGGAACCTGTGTTCACATGACATATGGCAATATGATCAGCATATTAAAGAAACATGATGATGCAAGGGCTCAGTATAAACATTTCAGAGAACAGCATAACATTGCCATAGCGGAGAGAATAAAAGAGATCAAAACAAAAACGCCGTTAGAAGTTTATGTTAACCTTATCTCAAAAAAACCATGGGTGTTGGAACAGGTAAGTCAGGAGGACCTCGCTTCTTACCTGAATGTTGACCTCAAAACCTTGAAAGAATTTAGCAATATGAAAGCTTAGGTTTCAATAAAATATAGTCCCCCAGTGGTTTAACAGCTATGTTAAATTACTGAAAATCCGTATTTATCGCGAATAGTTTTTTTTGCTATAATAAAATTAAATAAGTAATATTACATAGAGCAAGAGCCCCGAAAATTGAAGATCGATAGCATAGCATATTCTCTAACACCCCAAATGTTCCAAAAAGAAATACGCATCAACAACTGATGTGACCCCAAATAATACGCAACATGATCCATGAGGCATTAAAGTTTATTTCCGAGGAAGTAAACCGATATCTGTCCCTGAAACTTGGTTCTGTTACGGATCCCCGTCTCGTATTGGGAAACGTGGCAAAACTCAATGAGAATGATCAGGGAGGTGGGAATAATCCCCTGTCGAACCGCGCCATTTTAACACTGGTGAATATTGAAGAAGACCGTGTGTCCCGTTCACCGGATAATTACAGAAGAGTGGGAGAGTCCATCCAGTACCGTAATCCACGCGTGTTCCTCAACCTCTACTGCCTGTTCTCCGTGAACAGAACTAACTACGACGTATCACTCGAATGGCTTAATTACATTATCCAGTTCTTCCAGTACCGCAATGTTTTCACGCATGGCAACAGCCCCTTGCTGCATGAAAAGATAGACCAGCTGGTGCTGGACCTTACCAGCATGAACCTGGAGCAGCTCAACCAGTTATGGGGTGTGATGGGTGGAAAATATTACCCCTCGGTACTCTACAAAATGAGATTGATAGCCATAGAAGATGATACCCCAGAAGCCTCCGGCGACCTGATCCGCGAAATTAATATCACTGAGCAAGGCATTAACTGATCATATGCAACTGAGTTATAAAATACTATTTGTGATAGAGGTGCTGCATGACTATTACAGCAACTCGCAGTGTGAAGATTTCACGATCGAACCCACTGCCGAAACACAACTGCTATTTAAGAACCAGCAGATCCTCTGGCGCAACATGGGTAATAAGTTCTATGCCCTGGTGAGACTGGTGGAAGGCAAGCCGCTGGTACCGCTTGCGCCGGATCTGGTGTTCCGCTGTTACCTGAAACTGAACAGCATGCAGTTTGCGAACTTCACCAATATGGAAGTGAATTTCGGCGCAGGGCAACGCCTCTATCTTACTAACCTGCATCAGCATCATCTCAGTGGCGTAAAGTATATCACCCACCAGATAGCTGCTTACAATGGCGCTACCAGTTATCTTCCCGGTAGTTTTGTGCAGAATGTGAACGGGGATGTATATGAAGCTATCCGCAGCAGTAATAATGGTAACGCACATGCGCTGAATGAAGCCACCTTCTGGGAGAACCGCTTCCAGCAACGGTATGCCACACCAGAGGACCTCTCCTTTTCCGCCAGTAATTTATTCCGCTTTCAACTGCCCGCACCCGTTGTGGCAGCTGCAATAGAAGTATTCCGTTTCAATTCTGCCAATGGAAATTATGATCTGCCCGCTTTACCAGGTCAGCTCCTGAATTTCCCGCAGGCACAACAGGAAGTGTTGGTGAACCTGGGCGCATTGCCACCAGCCCGTTACAGGGTGCAGGTGAATGCAGAATCCGCATTTGTATATGCGGACGGCAGGATCCAGCAGGAGCAGGTGTTTGGTGTAGTAGAGATCTTCAACCATTTACCTTCCGCCAACGAATCCTCTTTATTAAATAACGACGGCACTGTGAAAGAAACGGCATTCACTGTACGTTTCGCTAACCGTGTTGCACTCTGGAAATACCTGGTGAATGCAGGCTCTGCTGTTACCGCCATCAAAGACAGTAACAACACATACACCTTTGTAAAATCAGGTGATGCATTTATTTCTAACAGGCCCATCCCTTTAACAGAAACACCTATCCGTTCTTTCTTCCTGGAATCCGGTAACGCGGGGCCACCCTTCGCACTCAGCAATGCAGCCATCAACAGGATCAGAACACTGCAAAGAGATGGCGACACCTTTTATTGCAGTGAGATCTTCCTGAATCAATAATCATTTATTTAACCTCAAATATTATTCATCATGCCTTCCACATTCAAGACCCCCGGTGTTTATGTGATTGAGGAATCTAAATTCCCGCCTTCCGTAGCACAAGTGGAGACTGCCATTCCTGCCTTTATCGGGTACACGGAAAAGGCTACCCGGCTTATCACAGATGATCTCCGGGCAACACCTACCCGTATCACTTCCCTGCTGGATTATGAAAGCCTTTTCGGCGGTCCTCAAACAGAGGACAGCTTTGAAGTGACCCTCACAGAAGACCTGGACGCCGATGGCAAACTGCTGGGCATGAATGCCACTGCGGTGTTGCTCAATACCCTGGCAGATCCCCGTTCCAAACACAATATGTACTATGCTTTGCAAATGTACTTTGGCAACGGCGGCGGCCCCTGTTACATTGTTTCTGTAGGAGCATACCTGGCACTGGGTACAGCACCTGCTGCACCTGCATTGACCAGCGGCCTCGCAGTACTGGCAACAGTGGATGAACCTACATTGATCATCTTCCCTGAAGGCCCCAATATGAGCACCCCTGCATTGTATTACACACTGCAACAGGCTTCCCTGGATCAGTGTAATCTTCTGCAGGACAGGTTTGCGATCATTGACCTGTATCAGAACAGCGATACCAACACCAATAACGTAGATCACTTCCGCACAAACGGCCCTGCCAATAACCTGAAGTATGGTGCCGCTTATTACCCTAACCTCGTTACTACACTGCCTTACAAGGTGAATGAAGCCAACGTGGTAGTGAATCATACCATTATCACAGATGGTGTGGCGGCGGCACCGGTAGTGTTCTCTTTAACAGATACACCGGAGAAAAAGAAAACCATCCAGTACGCCAAAGTAATGGAAGCCATTGGTACGATCACCGTAGAACTGCCACCCAGCTCAGCTGTGGCGGGTATCTATGCCAGTGTGGATTCCAACCGCGGTGTATGGAAAGCACCTGCCAATGTGGGCATTAACTACATCGTGAAACTGGCTAAACAGTTAACGGACGATGATAATGGTTACATGAACATCGATCCTACTGCAGGTAAATCCGTGAACGCTATCCGTGCATTCACCGGAAAAGGTACGCTGGTATGGGGTGCACGCACATTAGCCGGTAATGATAATGAATGGCGTTATGTTTCTGTTCGCCGCTTCTTCAACATGGTAGAAGAAAGTTGTAAGAAAGCAAGCGGCCAGTTTGTGTTTGAACCAAATGATGCAAACACGTGGACGAAAGTACGCGCCATGATCTCCAACTTCCTCACTGTTCTCTGGCGCCAGGGCGCATTGGCAGGAGCCAAACCCGAGCACGCATTTTATGTGGCCTGCGGTATTGGTACTACCATGACTGCACTGGATATACTGGAAGGACGTATGAATGTAGAGATCGGTATGGCAGCTGTTCGCCCCGCGGAATTCATCATTCTGAAGTTCTCTCATAAAATGCAGGAATCATAGTAGTTCATCCAAACATTAAAAACCTCATAAAATGGCAAATTATCCATTACCTAAATTCCACTTCAGAGTGGAATGGGCTGGTTCGAATATCGGTTTTACGGAAGTAAGCGGCCTGGACAAAAGTCTGGAAGTAATTGAGTACCGTGATGGTGCAAGCCCTGAGTATCACAAGATCAAGATGCCGGGCATGCAGAAGTTCTCCAACATCACCCTCAAACGCGGCACTTTCAAAGGTGATAATGATTTTTATAAATGGTTGAAGACCGTAAGTCTGAATACCATTGAACGCAGAGATATCACTATCTCCCTGCTCAATGAAAATCATGAACCGGTATTGAACTGGCTGATCAAAAATGCGTGGCCGGTGAAAGTACAATCCACCGATCTGAAAGCAGATGGCAACGAAGTGGCCATTGAAACGCTGGAACTGGCACACGAAGGTCTGGAAGTTGAAATACCCTGATCATGGCTTTATTGAATTTTGAATACCCGATGGTGGGGTACCACTTCCTGGTACTGTTTGAACTATTCCCGCAAACGCCTGTAGATGTGCGTTTCAGGGAAGTGACCGGCCTCTCTGTTTCTATGCTCACGGAAAGTGTGAAGGAAGGAGGAGAGAACCGATTTGAACATAAACTACCCACCCGGTCGTCTTATTCCGATGTAACACTCAAGCGGGGCCTGTTTAACACAGCCCTGCTTACTGAGTGGTGCCGGCAGGCGATCGAGAACTATGATTTCAAACCCGTAAATGTGTTGATCACCTTACAGGATGAAAACCATGTTCCGGTTTTCGGATGGTACCTGATCAACGCATTCCCGGTAAAATGGGAAGTAACAGGCCTCAATGCAGAAGCCAGCCAGATAGCCGTGGAAACCCTGGTCTTAAGTTATAATTACTTCAAGATCATTTCCCCGATATCCCTGGCCGCAGGTATTGCAGGCAGCTTCTCTGCAAGTGTTAGTCTTTAATTTGTAATTAACCTCATATGCCTGTTATCATCCAGGAAATACACATCACGGCAGAAGTAGGTTCTCAGTCATCCGCACAAAGCGAAGGAGCACCAGCAGCACCTGCCATGCCGCAGGCTGATATCGTAGCCGTTTGTGTGGAAGAAGTGTTGCGCATTATTCATGAAAAAGCAGAACGATAAGTTATGTTTGACGAAGGTACACTGGCCAAAATGCGGATCATTCCGTGCATAGATGCCAGCTATACGGAAGAACCGGGAGCTGATCCCTTTATCGTGCAGGTAAACCCTGACACCTATACACTCGCGCACAGCATTGTTTACAATGATGCTGCCGCACAGGGTAACAGTAAGGCGCAATTACAATTCAACCGCATTACACCACAGCAGCTGGATTTTGATTTCCTCTTTGA
Source organism: Chitinophaga sp. SYP-B3965 (assembly GCF_009647655.1). Classification (GTDB taxonomy): domain Bacteria; phylum Bacteroidota; class Bacteroidia; order Chitinophagales; family Chitinophagaceae; genus Chitinophaga. Next base: position 134,038 of record NZ_WJFD01000005.1, read on the forward strand.
TGGCACCGGTGTGATCAGCCAGGGTGGCGGTTTACTGAAGATCGCCAGTTTGTTTGGCGGCGGAGAAGAAATGGTAGTGGCAGATGAGATTGAGAAATTGAAACAGGTGGTGCTGAACTATTCAGGAGATATTCATGAACCGCGTTATGTAAAACTCTCCTGGGGTGCGCTGCTTTTTAAATGCCGCCTCACCAGCCTGAGGGTACAATACAAATTATTCAAACCGGATGGCACACCCTTGCGCGCAGTAGCGAAATGCAGCTTCCGGGAAAGTGTGGAGCCCACCCGCAGGGAAGCGGAAGAAGGCAACAATTCTCCGGACCTTACGCACGTGCGTGTAGTGAAAGAAGGAGATACACTGCCGCTGATGACGTACCGCATTTACGGTGATTCCAAATATTACCTGGAAGTAGCCAAAGCCAATGGCCTGGTTAATTTCAGAGACCTGAAAGCAGGTCAGCAGATCTTTTTTCCACCTATAGCAAAATAACAGAAAGTGCCCCAGAGCAGAACATTACCGATCGAAAACGCTACGCTTGTTTCATTCGTCATCAAGGTGAACGGATCGGAGATCTCAAGTACCTATGTGGTAACGCACCTGTCCGTGTATAAGGAAGCCAACCGTTTACCGCGTGCTGTAGTGAATATCCTGGATGGCAGTGCTGCTGAGAGTGATTTTCCTGTAAGTAATGAAGACGTATTTATACCGGGTAATGAAATAGAGATACAAGCCGGATACAATGCTACGAACGAAACGATCTTTAAAGGACTGATCGTGAAACATAGTTTAAAGATCAGGGGAGACAGATCGCCGGAATTAAGTATAGAATGCCTGGATAAGGCAGCGAAACTTACCCTCACCCGCAAGAATAAATATTATGCGGAGATGAAGGATAGCGAAGTGATAGAAGAGCTGGCTTCCGCTGCCTCACTGGAAACAGATGTGGAAGCTACCACGGTGAAACACAAAGAACTGGTGCAGTACTATTGTACGGATTGGGATTTTATGATCACGCGTGCAGAATCTAATGGCAAACTTTGTTTTGTGGAGGATGGCAAGTTCGTTGTGAAGAAACCGGATCTGAGCCAGGCTGCTGTATTGAACCTGCTATTCGGTGCTACCATCCTGGAACTGGATGCAGAAATGGATGCGCGTTACCAGGTAACAGGCGTAGAAACAGTTGGATGGGACCCTGCGGAACAACGACTAATCACCACTACCGGGTCAGAACCCGGCCTTGCAGAACAAGGAAATATCAGCAGCAGTGATCTCGCAGATGTATTTAAAACAGACCCTTATCATTTACAGCATGCAGGCAGTATGCCGGAAGATGAATTGCAGGCCTGGGCCGATGCGCAGTTACTAAAGAACAGGCTCGCCAAGATACGCGGCCGGGCCAGGCTCATGGGTAACGCCCTTGTGAAACCAGGTGTGGTGGTAGAGCTGGGTGGTGTTGGCGAACGCTTTAATGGCAAGGTATATGTTACCGGCGTACGGCATGAATTACAGGACGGCAGATGGAACATGGATATCCAGTTTGGCCTGGCGCCGCAATGGTTTGCCACGCAACCGGATGTTACACATGCTTCCGCCAGCGCTGTGATCCCCGGCATCAAAGGGTTACATACTGGTATTGTTACAGACCTCGAAGATCCCGATGGCGGATTCCGGGTGAAAGTAAAACTCCCTGAAATTTCCGCAGATGAGGAAGGTACCTGGGCAAGGATGGCTTCCTTTTATGCAGGTAACAACCGCACCGCTTTCTTCCGGCCGGAGATAGATGATGAAGTGATCGTAGGTTTCCTGCATGAAGATCCCAATTTTCCGGTGATCCTGGGTTCTTTGCACAGTGCAAGGAACACATCGCCGGAAGAACATTCCAATGACAACTTCAAGAAAATAATCTTTACCGCCAGTGAATTGAAAATGACGTTTGATGATGAAAAGAAATCTTTCACCGTTGAAACGCCGGGCGGCAAAAAGATCTCAATAGATGATGATGCAAAGATCATCAAAGTGGAAGATGAGAACGGCAATAAAATGACGATGGAATCTTCCGCCATTAAGATTGAATCTGCAGGAGACCTGGAGCTGAAAGCTGCCGGAGAAATTAAACTCACCGCACCCAATATTACCATCAAAGCAGATGCAGCAGTGGAAGTGGATGGGGGCGGATCCGCCAAAGTGGGCAGCAGTGGTACCTGCACGATCAAAGGTTCATTAGTACAGATCAATTAAATCATAAATAATGGGACAGCCCGCAGCAAGAGTATTTGATATGCATGTTTGCCCGATGGTGACCGGAACGGTTCCTCATGTGGGAGGCCCCATCCTGCCGTCAGGATGCCCTACTGTACTGATCGGTGGCATGGCTGCAGCAAGAGTAGGAGACATGGCTGTTTGCACCGGCCCGCCGGATGTCATTTCCGCAGGATCAGGCTCTGTACTGATCGGTGGCATGCCGGCAGCCAGGCTGGGAGATTCCATGGCACATGGCGGCACTATTACTTTAGGATGTTTTACCGTTTTGATAGGATAATATTTAAAACCCCAATAGCATGAACAAACCTTTTCTCGGCAGGGGATGGAGCTTCCCCCCGGTATTTGAAAAAGGCACCCAGCAGGTGAAAATGCTCGAAGGTGAGGAAGACATTCACAGCAGCCTGGATGTATTACTTTCTACCATGCTGGGAGAAAGAGTAATGCAGCCACGTTTTGGATGTGATATGAAAGACCTGCTGTTTGAATCTGTTAATGTGAGCCTCAAATCTATCATGGTAGACCGTGTGAAAACGGCACTGCTGTATTATGAACCCCGTATAGAAGTTTTGAAGATAGATCTGAAAGCAGAGCGTGAACTGGAAGGAATGATCCAGATCGAAGTGGAATACAAAGTGCGTACCACCAATAACCGGATGAACTATGTATTCCCCTTCTACAGGATTGAAGGCACTGAGATCAAAAACACTACCCCAATAGAAAAAACCGCGTAGAAGATGACCCCACACATCAATGTTCATTTAAGGGACGGCGCCAGCCAGTTGCAACGCCTGATGGCAGAGTTGCAGGATGGGTTCGTGAAAGTAGATGAACGGACCCTGGAAGAGCTGCTGGCGTTTGCTAAACAATACGCAAAATCTGTATTGTACTTTGATCATCTGCCGCCGAATGTGAATAAAGCGAATGGCGACTGGGCCGATTTCTTCAACTTCGATACTAAACAATTACTGGAACAATTGTCCACGCGGGATAATATTGAACCCCACCTCGCATTATACCTTACTTTCCTTCAACTCATACAAACCTTACAGGAACAGGCCAATGGTTTCACGCAGAACCACCTGGATTTTTATTACCGCAATGTGCTGAACCTGCAACCGCTGAAAGGCCGGGCAGATGAAGTGCATGTAGTGTTTGAACTGGCCCGTACGGCCACAGAACAATTCCTGGCGGCCGGCACCACCCTGGACGGCGGGAAAGACGACACCGGCACCAAACGCATTTACAAACTGGATAACGACATCGTTATCAATACCGCCACTATTACTGATCTCCGTTCCTCTTATGTACCGGAAGACAGGATAGATGAAGTGCATTACGCCACCGTGGCTAACAGCATAGACGGCCTTGGCGGTAAACTGCCGCCGGAAGATCCCTCCTGGTCTGCCTTTGGCAGGGAAGCGGATGCAGATAAGAAATTGCCGGCATTACCGGTTCAGAAAACCGGCTTTGCTTTGGCTTCCCAGGTATTGGAAATGAAGGAGGGAGATCGCATTGTAACGGTAGAGATCTTGCTGGCAGTAGACAGCAGCTTTAACCTTACAGATGCCAATAAATTAGGCGCCAATGCACTGGAAATATTTTATAGCGGAGAGAAAGGCTGGATAGGCCCTAATGCGGCTACACTGAAATTCTCTGCTGTTACCGGCAATGCGCAGCAAATTAAAATGGAGATATCAGATGGCGGCCTGAATAAATCAGTGCCTGCTGTAACAGCTTATAACGCTGCCTTATTAGGCAAAGACTTCAACACGCAACAACCTTTAATGCAGGTATTGTTCACCCAAACCACTTCCGGCAAACTGCGCAAGATGCTGCTGAAGTCTACCGTCGTGAACACACGGATGAAAGTAGCCGTGAATGGCGTAACCACTTTGCAATTGCAGAATGATATGGGATTGCTGGACCCTAAAAAGGCTTTCATGCCCTTTGGCCCCATCCCCGTAAAAGGCGCTTCGTTCTATGTTGGCTATGAAGAAGTGTTGCAGAAGAATATCGATCAGTTCTCTTTTGATGTAAGCTGGCAGGGAGCGCCGGAAAGTTTCCGTGCGCATTATGATAATTACTTTGATTCAAATGGCACCCCGAGGTTAGCCGCCTTCAAGATCAACATTGGCGATCGTATTACAGGAAGTGTGTTGAATGATAGTTTAGCAGCATCCAACAGTAATAACCCCATCAGCAATAATGATTACTTTTCAGCTAAGATCGCAGTGAAGGGGCAATCAAATAATATCAATACCAAACTATTTGGCAATAACGCAACAGAAGATGTGCGCTGGCCGTTGGGTGGAGCACCTGCTGTTACGAGTATTCCTTCCAGCTATAAAATACTGAGCAATACATTTAAGAGTTATTATACGGATCAGAAGCTGGTATTGGCCAGCCCTAATTTCTATTCTTACAGTAATGTGGGATTAGGGATCAGTACCTGGTGGAAGCTGCCGCTGCTGAACCTTGTGAATCCTGTTAAACCGGTTGATACAACAAAAGGTTTTGCCCGGATCACTTTGGATAAAGACTTCTTCCATAAAAAGTACCCCGGTGTATTTGCTACGAAGATGCGGGAAGAAGCGGCGGAAGATGAACTGCCACTGGAACCGTATACCCCGCTGATCAAAACATTCTCCCTCAATTACACCGCTTCCACCGCTGTGGTGAATGTGAACGATACGAACTTCTCCACTTTTAATACCCGTGAGTTGCAATTCTTCCATGCAGATGTTTTTGGCGTGGCGGAACAACACGGTTATCTCAAAGATAATTTCAATAAGCTGCTCAAGCTGAACAGCACCAATGTGTTCCTCTTGCCGCAACATCCTGCAGGCGGTTCTTTTTACATCGGGCTGGATAAAGTGGAGTATGGCCAGAGTGTAAGTTGTTTATTCCAGCTGGCAGAAGGCAGTGCTGATCCGGAAGCGGATACGCAGGACATACAATGGAGTATCCTGTGCAGTAATGAATGGCGGAGCTTCAGGCCGGAAGAATTACTGATGGACCACACCAATCATCTCTTACGTTCAGGGATCATTAAATGGGCCATACCGGCAGAAGCCGCAAAAGATAATACCCTGTTCCCGGCCGGAAAACTCTGGATCCGCGGGCAGGTAAAGAACCCCAGGGCTGTGTGCCGCTTTATCCAGCTGCATACGCAGGCGGTGAAGGCCACCTTTGTACCGGGCACCGGTACTACGGTGATGAATGTACTGGCAGCGGGTACCATTTCCAAACTCACAGAGAAGCTGGCTTCCATTAAGAAAGTAGAGCAACCTTATGGCTCGGATAACGGACAGCTGCCTGAAGGTAATGTAGCATTTGAAACACGCATCAGTGAAAGGCTGCGGCATAAGCAACGTGCGGTGATGGTGTGGGATTATGAAAGAATGGTGTTGCAGCAGTTCCCGGAAGTATATAAAGTGAAATGTTTGCAGCATAGTGGTGCAGGTACTGATTCCTGCTGTGCCGGCCAGTCGCCGGGGCATGTGGCTATTATTGTGGTGCCGGACCTCCGTAACAGGAATGCGATCAATCCGCTGGAACCTAAAGTGAGCAAAGATACGCTGGTAAGCATCCAGGATTATTTACAGGCGCATACCGGCTTGTTTGTAACCGTGCATGCAGAGAACCCGCATTATGAAAAGGTGATCCTTGATTTTAAGGTGCGCTTTAAAACCCTTGGTGATACCGGTTATTATAAGAAGTTACTGAACGAAGAGATCAAACAGTTCCTGAGCCCATGGGCATTTTCCGGTACGCAGGATATTTCCTTTGGTGGTTCCGCACGTAAGAGTGTGCTGCTCAATTTTATTGACGGCAGGGATTATGTGGATTTTGTGACGGACTGCAATATGTACCACCAGGTAGGTAATAAGAAGAGCGGAAATGTAAATGAGATCATTGTATCAGATCCCAGGGCCATCCTGGTATCCGGTAACGCGCATACTATCAACGATTACACGCTACAAGACGTTTGCAAATGAGCAACCCCGTAACCATATCACCCAGGCCCCCGGTGATAAAAAGTATGAACTATGAACTGCTGCGCACACAAGGCCTGCAGTACATCGAAAAGGTGGCCAGCCAGCTGTGGACAGATTACAATGTGCACGATCCGGGTATCACCCTGCTGGAACTGTTATGTTATGCCATCACGGACCTGGGGTACCGTACGGCTATGCCGGTAAAAGACCTGCTGGCTACCAAAACGGATAACAAACTCACCTTCCAGCAACAGTTCTATTCCGCAGCACAGATCCTGCCTAACAGGCCTGTTACCGTAAATGATTACCGCAAGCTTTTTATTGATATCCCCGGCATTAAAAATGCCTGGATCAGGAAAGCTGTTTATACACTTTACTACGATGCAAAAACAACTACGCTGGTAGCAACGCCACCACTTGCAAATAGTTTTACACCGCTTGCGCTGAATGGTATTTATGATGTGTTACTGGAATTAGATGCCCTCACCCCGGAAGAAGAGGATACGCTTACGCCCGGCCAGATCAACGACAGGAAAGATGCCCTGATCCTGCTGGCGCGCGAAGCGTACCATGGCAACCGTAACCTCTGTGAGGATTTAGGCAGCATCACCCTCATCCCGGAACAACGCATCCAGATCTGTGCGGACATTGAGATCAAAGCGGAGGCTAATCCGGAGGAAGTGATGGCGGAAGTGTTATTCGGTATTCAACAGTATTTGTCTCCATTGATCAGGCAATATACCCTGGCAGAAATGCTGGAGATGAAATACCCGATGGATGAGATCTTTGAAGGCCCGTATCTCACCAATGGATTCCTGCCGGATAAAGCACTGGCTGAATCTGTACTGCGCACGCATATTTACAGTTCTGATATCATTGGTATTGTGATGGATATCGCCGGCGTGGTGTCTGTAAAAGAGATCCTGCTGAATTACTGTGACATGCCCAATGGCCGCCATGAATGGTGTTTGCCGGTAGCAGCCTGGCATAAACCAACATTGTGCCTGGATAAAGCAGCGATCCATTTCTTTAAAGATGTGATCCCTGTTACGGTAAAGAAGGATGTGGCCCTTGATCTGCTCAATGAGAAAATTAATGTAGTCAACAAACTCGTAAAGAGCTCAGATTATGATTACGGATTGGGCCGTTACATGGATGTAGCGGACTATACACCCTTATTGCATCAACTGCCTATCACATATGGGGTAGGGCCTTTCGGATTACCTGCTCAGGCTACTGAAGAACGCAGGGCCATAGCGAAACAACTGAAAGGTTATCTGCTGTTCTTTGACCAGATGCTCGCCAATTACCTCGCGCAGTTAAGTAATGTACGTAGTTTGTTCCGCGTACAGTTCTCTGAAGCAGAACTAACTGAAGACCCGCATACTTATTTCTTCCAGAAAATAAAAGCAGCAGGTTTCCCAGGGATTGAAGAACTGCTGAAGGATTATGCCACATTTGAACAACCAGGCGTTAACCACCTGCCGGAACTGATCAACAGTTATGATAAGCCGGTAGAACGCAGCAACCGTTTCCTCGATCATTTATTATCCCGTTTCGCAGAACGTTTTTCTGATTATGTGATGCAGTTATATTCCCTGTATGGCCAGAAGGCAGCAGAGGATGTATTGGTGGATAAAAAAGTATTCCTGAATGAATATCCTGCGATCAGTCGCGACCGCTCTGCGGGATTCGATTACTTTAATAACGACGTAGAAGTATGGGATACGGATAATGTAAGCGGCATGGAACACCGGATTGCCCGGCTGATCGGCATCCCTAATTATAACCGCAGGGTGATCTCTGTGATCAAATATGAGATCTATCAAGAACTGGATGCAGATGGCAAAGATGAATTCCGCTTCCGTTTAATAGACCCTGTTACGAATAAGATCCTCCTGAGCAGCAGTCACAAATACAGCGTTCGGGCAGATTGTGAGGTGGCCTTTAAAACCGCCATGCGCCTCTGTGCAGATGGCAGTAATTACAGCGCCAAACTCACTTCAGATGGTAAACATTATTTCAATGTAACAGAAAACGGGAATGTAATTGCCCGCAGGATAGAATACTTTGAAACAGCAGAACAGATGGATGATGCCATCGACTTCCTCATGGCATTTGTGAGAAAGAATTATAGTGATGAAGGATTCTTTGTGGTAGAGCACATCCTGTTAAGGCCGGATATAGCTTATTTAAAGACCGTTCCGGGGGAAGCCGTGAACCCGGATAACTTCCTGCCTGTTTGTGCAGATAAAGATTGTGACGACGGTTGCGCGATGGACCCGTATTCTTTCCGTATCACCGTGATCATGCCGGCTAATACTGCCCGGTTCAGGGAAACAGGTTTTCGCGAGTACATTGAAAAACTCATTCGGATGGAAACACCAGCCCATGTGCAACCTAAGATCTGCTGGCTGAATGATACGGAACTGGGTCTTTTTGAATCCGCTTTCCGCACATGGCTGGAATTGAAACAACAGGAAGAGATGAATACACCGGAAGGATTAGCCGCTTTACAGGAACTGATCAAAATACTCTACCAGGTAAAAAGTATCTATCCGGTAGGTGAACTCAGTGATTGTGCAAGCCCCAGTCAAACCCCCATTTTATTAGGAAGAACAAATCTTGGTAATCAGAACGCCTAAACGTTAAAGTTATTTTTATGGAAAATATACCCGTAAAACTGAAAGTACCCCCTCCTCCCTTCAATTATTTTGAAGACAACCAGGTGTTAACAGCCACCCAACTGAACAATGCTATCCGGTACTTTGATTACCAGGACCGGCTTACCCGTACACGCCTCATTGGCGCCGGTATTGTATGCGGATTAAAAGTGCTCTTTGGCACCAGTGATATTACCGTCACCAAAGGTTGTGGTCTCACTTCTGACGGCGATATCATCAGCCTTCCGCAGGACCTTACTTACGTACAGCTCACCGCATTTGACGACAGCAAGGCACAGTACCTTCCTTTCCGGAATGAGGAAAAGCAGATCCCGCTGTTTGAACTGATGGTGAAAGGAGCACAGTCTCCCGGCAACCAGGAAATAACACCCATCAATACGTTCTTCTCCCAGAACGCGGCGGCGGACTATGTTGTATTGCTTTACCTGAGCCAGTTCCTGGAAGATACAGACATCTGTTCTTCTGTTGATTGCGATAATAAAGGTATCCTGCAGCAAAATAACCTGCATGCTTTACTGATCAGCAAAGCGGATTACGAACGTATCCACCAGGACCCGGATTGCTGTAGCGAACAGTATTTTGATATGCCGGATGCATTTGTACCACGGGTTATATTTAACCCCGCTTCGGATGTATTCAACTATAATAACTTTAAGAAACAGTACCAGACGGCCATTGAAGAAACTTCCAAGTTGCTGGCGAAACCTTTGGGTATGGCAGATGACCTGGCGAAAGCTTTGCAGAAATGTTACCTGCAAAGTGGAGAAGTGCCGCAGTCACCGGCAGTGAATATACGGCCTGTGCTAACGGACAATCCTACACGACCTGTTACAGAAGGTACCGGAACAGTGAGGCCCGTAGCTACTGCCGCTACTTTAAATACAGAACTCATTTCCCGCATCAGCACATTAGGTCTCCGGTTGCCAGCCAGCCTGGTAGCCCGTTTCCGTAATCTCAGTGGCGCCGCCGCTGCTGATTTTCAGTCGCGTATGCCGGAACTGCTGAAAGCTGCGCTGGAAACATACGGCATCCAGTATCTCTATGATTTCATCAAAGATGTAGCAGTTGCTTACACAGAATTCAGAGAAGCTACTTTTGATCTTTGCCAGGGTTGCTGTATTGCACCGGAGCTATTTCCCAAACATCTTGCATTGGGATTGGTACAAGACCCCAGTGAAGATATCAGCTGCCGTTACCGTCAATGTTTTATTGAATCACCCATACTGAATAACAAGGATGAGCAACTGCGCAAGGCGTTGTATTTATACAACCGCCTTGTTCAGATCATCCAGAGCTATGAGTACAATCCCAGCCAAAGGGATCAGGGTGTTAGAGTAACGCCAACAGTTAATACAGAACGTCCGCTGGGAGAGAAGAGTATTCCTTATTATTTCAAACCGCAATCGCTGATAGAAGAATGGGATTATGAACGTTACCGCCGCCGTGCTATTGATACGCACCTGAATTATTTCGCTGCAGAGAATGCGCCGGAAACAATGCCACATATACGCCAGCCTTTGGACTATGACCTGGATAAATACAACTTCTTCCGCATAGAAGGCCATGTGGGCAAAAGCTATGAGAATGTATATTCCCAACTGGATAAACTCCGCGAAGGAAAAGATCTTCCTTTTGAGATCATGGGCCTGCAGCTGGATGCTATCAGGAATTTCATCATCCCCAAATGGGAATACCATCCGCCTTACCTGGATGTGTTGCATGAAATGAATAAGTACAAGCTCACAGATTACCTGGATAAGATGAAAGGGTTTAATGATGACCTGGAGCTTAAGATGCCTACAGAAATAGAACTGGCACAACCGGGTGTTTCCAACTATTACGGTAATGCAAAGGACATCCGTTCCAAAGCAGTGGATAAGAAAAAAGAACTGGATAAAGAGATCGCAGATATCAAACCCTTACTTAACCTGAATATCAGCCAGCTAAAAACAATGGATTTCGCACCCGCGCATGAATCCATTGCCATGAAAGCTGCCGTGCTGAACAACGGAGCCAAACTGCTTACACGTACAGCACTCTCCACACCGCTGCAAAACATTGCGCAGATCCATACGCCTGCTTTGCTTGACTGGATCAAGAACCTGGCAGTAGATACCAGCGAAGCCATCAAGGATAGTTACATCTTCATGAACTTCCTCAAGGATAATCCTTCGCTGCTACATAATGCCGGCGTGCAAAAGGGCGGCACTTTCCTGATCGTATATGCCATCGTGAATACGAATAACAGGAATGAAAGAATAGTAGTGGGAGACTTCTATGTCCCCTATATCGTACAACCGCAACAGGTAGCAAAACCGAATACACCACTGCCTATTAAACCAATAAAGGTAATGCCGGTAAGGCCGTTGCCAGCACATATATTCGACCTGGTACCGGATATCAAAAAGCCACCGATCCTCAACCTGGATTTCATCAATATCAAAGACAAACTGGATAAAGATATCCTCACCGTAAACGGCCTGTTCACAGACCTGAAAGCCACGGTGAATGAAAAGGTACTGGATGTGAATACAAGGCTCGGTACACTGGCCACGAAAGGTGAAGTGCAATCCCTGGTAACAGACAACATGCTCAACGTAGCAAGGGATTACAAACAAAACTTCGACTCTGTGGTACAGGTGATCAAAACGAGAGATGTAACCGGTGGTGTGAAAGGTCAGTTTGAAGCCGCGAACTTTGGTAAGATGGAACTGGATGAAGCAGCTATTAAGAGCCTCTCTGCGAATGAAATGGAGGTGATGGCAGCTAATTACAGGGACTCACTGGCCAAACTGGAACAGAACCGTACAGACTTTAAGAATTTCAATTTTATAAAGAGATAATAGATGCAGTCACACGTCATCCATACCATGAAAGTGTCGCTCCGCGTACCCGATATGGAAAACGCCTTTCCCATGCAACAGCGTGTGAAAGAGTGCCTGGGGAAGGAGTGGGATGAACAGCTGACGGCTATCCTTGATAAATACAGTGCAGCAAACCAGTTCCTGCAGATCCCCCGTTTGCAGATCAACCTGGAACCTATGCCGGCACATCAGTGGGAGACACATTTTAAAGAACGATTTATGGAGGCTTTGGACAAAGCACTATCCCAATACAGTCAAGAGGCTCCTGCACAACAAACAGCGGAGCATGCAGCCGGAGCGTTCCAGGAAGAAGATCGCCCCTGGGGACCCTGTACCGCCAGTGAACAATACCAGGATATCTGGTTGTTCTTCATGCAACATGGTATGCTGCCTTGGTGGGCACAATCAGAAACAGCGGAAGAACTCGAAGATAAAGTGATCACCGCCGTAAGAATGCAACCTGAATTCTGTAAAGAAGAATGGACACGCGCCTGGTTAAAAGGACATCTCTCTGTGCAGCGATGGGTGCAGCAATGTTCCCCTACTTTGCAACATGCAGTACTGGAAGCACTTGCAGGGCAAAGTGTAGCAGGGACTATAGTAGGGTGGGAGGCAACGATGCTGCTGGGGTTTTCAACGAGCACCAGTACCGTGAACCTTCGCCGCCTGCAATGTTTGTATTGGGATGTGATCTTACGCTTGCTATTAACGGAAGAAGAAAGGGTTTTGCAGCCTGTAGCTATTATTCCTTTGCTGAAAAAGCATTGGGAGAAATGGATCAATGTTGAAATGGGAACGGTGGAAATGGAGATATTGGAGATGATTGTTTTTAAAACAGGAAGAACAGAAACAGTTTCTTCAATTGAAACAATTGAAACAAAAACTGAAACAACTCAAATAGGCAAAACAAAGGAAATAACCCAGCCAGCCAAACCATCTTCCCCGGACCTCGGCATAGGAGAACACCTGCTGATCAGAGATGCAGGCCTGGTATTATTACATCCGTTCTTAGTGCATCTTTTTAAACACTTTGAATGGCTGGAAGAGAATGATACCCGCATCCTTCCAATATATGTCCATAGGGCAGTACACCTGTTGTCATTCCTTGTAAGCGGAGAAGAACAAATGCCGGAATACAACCTGGTTTTCCCTAAACTACTATGTGGCCTGCCGCTCGACACGCCGCTGGAAAAAGATGTACACCTCACTGCTGAAGAAAAACAACAGGCACACGAATTGTTGGAAGTAGTGATAAAATACTGGGATGCATTAGGCACTACCAGTCCGGAAGGATTACGGAGCACCTTCCTGCAAAGGGAAGGAAAGCTGATCTTCGAGGAAGACCAGTGGCTGCTGATCGTTACCACCCAAACAGTTGACATTCTTCTGAACCGGTTGCCCTGGGGATTTGGCTTTGTGAAACTCCCATGGATGGAACAACTGCTGAAAGTACAATGGAACCCATAAACCAATTAGCGATGATAACACCAGAGAACAAAAAGAAGATTTTACAGATCGTGAACGTGTTTGAAACCGGCACACCAGAAGGCAAATACGACGCGATCGCCATCTTCCCTGATGGAAAAGGCGGCAGCCGCCAGATCACGTATGGCCGCAGCCAGACAACAGAACAAGGTAACCTGCGTAACCTGCTGGAAAGATATATTTCATTGGGCGGCAGCTTCTCTGCTGCGTTCCAGCCTTTTATGTCCCAGGTAGGAAGAGTACCGCTGGTGGATAATAAAGAATTCAAACAACTGCTGAAGGACAGTGCAAAGGAAGACCCCAGGATGCGTATCGCACAGGATGAAACATTTGAGATCCTGTATTACCAGCCTGCCGTTCACTTCTTTAATGGAGAAGGTTTCACCTTACCGCTCAGCTTACTGGTGATCTACGATAGCTATATTCACTCCGGTTCTATTCCCGGTTTTCTGCGTACCCGTTTTGCAGAACGTACACCTTTAAGAGGAGGGGATGAAAAGGTGTGGATAGAAGAGTACACAAAAGCCCGCCAGAACTGGCTGGCCACTCACAAGCGAAAAATATTACATGCTACTGCAGTGAGGCCTAAAACATACCTCGCACAGATGGCGAAAGGGAACTGGGACCTCTCAGCTCCTGTTACAACTCAAGGCGTTACCATACCATAATATGCATCCTTCTCTATATACCGCCATACAACACCTCACCGCTTTTATACAGGCGCGGCTGGCTACGTACCTGAGCCAGGAAGCCGTGATGATGGGTGATTATCCCGCGCAGATCACCATGGCCAACGCAGAGATACCTGCCTTTTCTTCTTTCGGTGAAAAGGAACAGGTGGTGTTGTTACTGGCATTGATGCCGCATTTGCACCCCGGATATTTTGAAGGGGTTATTCAGCAGTATCTCCCGCAGGGAGGAGACTTTCCTGCGTTTGGCGGTGTGAAAGGAACTAACCACCGCGCCATGCAGCCTACCGGTGAAACGGCGCAATTCCTGCTGGCAGGGAAGGACCTGGCGGAACGCATCCAGGTACAGGAACTTTTTTCCGCAGATCATATTTTCTATCAGCAGGATATCTGCTGGCTGGAAACGGTGAAGGAAGGAGAACCTTTTATGAGCGGCCGTATTGTGCTTTCCTCTGAATGGCTGGACAAAGTTTTACTGGGCCGCGAAACACTGCCGCGCTTCAGTGCTGATTTCCCGGCAAGAAGATTAGAAACTCAGATGACCTGGGAGGATGTGGTCTTACATCCTATCACCAAAGAACAGATCCAGGACATCAGTATCTGGCTGAAACACCATGAGCTTTTCAGCAAGGATAACAACCTTGGCCGGAAAGTGAAACCGGGCTACAGGGCCTTGTTCTATGGCCCTCCGGGAACGGGCAAGACCTTAACGGCTAACCTGCTGGGCCAGCAGTTCGGTAAAGAAGTGTATTGTATTGATCTTTCGCAGGTGATCTCCAAATACATTGGCGAAACAGAAAAGAACCTCGAAAAGATCTTCAACCGTGCAGAGCATAAGAACTGGATCCTTTTCTTTGATGAAGCAGATGCCCTTTTCGGAAAACGCACCAGCGTGCAAAGTTCGCATGACCGTTATGCCAACCAGGAAGTATCCTACCTCCTGCAAAGGGTAGAAGCCTTTTCCGGCTTGCTGATCCTTGCCTCCAATTTCAAGAATAACCTGGATGATGCTTTCCTGCGCCGTTTTCATGCTATTATCCACTTCCCCATGCCGAATGCAGAGGAGCGCCTGATGATCTGGGAAAAAAGCATGCCTGCCAGTTTGCACCGCAACGGCAATCTCGATCTCCGCTCGCTGGCGGAACGTTTTGAACTCTCCGGGGCTTCCATCCTCAATATCATGCATTATGCCTCCCTGCGCGCTTTTGCCCGCAATGATCAGCAGTTACATCTCTCTGAAGTAATGGAGGGGGTCAGGAAAGAACTAATGAAGGAAGAAAAATCATTCTGATCTGCCATGTAGATTCATTATTTTAGCCCCTTATACCAACGATCTGAATATGAGAATTTCATTATTCCCGGCGTTTTTATGCTTGCTCATCACTTCCGCAGCCTGGGCACAACCAGACCGCTGGCAGCAACGGGTGAAGTATAAAATGGACGTACGGATGGATGTACAGACCCAACGCCTGACCGGGAAACAACGGCTGGAATACACAAACAATTCCCCGGACACTTTATTCCGGGTGTTCTACCATTTGCAATGGAATGCTTTTCAACCCGGCAGTATGATGGATGTTCGTAGTCGCGAGCTGGGGAAAAACCCTATAGGCAAAGATGCCAAAGGAAACGACAAGTACGACTGGGATGCAAGGGTAACAGATCGTATCTCCAAGCTGAAGCCGGACGAGATCGGGTATCAGAAAGTAATTTCCCTGAAGCGTGATGGCCACCAGCAGGTGTACCGTACAGAGGAAACCATCCTGGTAGTGGAACTGGATAAACCCATCCTGCCCAAAAGCAGTACGGTGTTTGAAATGGAGTTTGAAGCACAGGTGCCCATACAGATCCGCCGGAGCGGAAGGAATAACAAGGAAGGGATCGATTATTCCATGGCGCAGTGGTACCCTAAATTATGTGAGTACGATGCAGAAGGATGGCACCCTACTCCCTACATTGCCCGTGAATTCTACGGCGTATGGGGAGACTTTGAAGTGAACATCACCATGGATAAAAAATATGTGATCGCTGCCACCGGTTATCTGCAGAATGCCAATACCATCGGTTATGGTTACGAAGCGAAAGGGGTGAAAGTGGTACAGCCAGCCGGTAATACACTTACCTGGAAATTCCTGGCGCCGAACGTATTTGATTTCGTTTGGGCCGCAGACCGGGATTATAAACACATCACCAAAGAAATAGACGGCTTCACGGCGCATTTCTTCTACCAGGAAAATGATACCACGCGTCAGACCTGGCCGCAGCTGGCTGAAATGATCCCTGCTGCCTATGCTTATATTAAAAAGCATTACGGTGCTTATGGTTACAAACAATATTCTTTTATCCAGGGTGGAGACGGCGGCATGGAATATCCCATGGCCACACTCATCATGGGTAATGGTAAAATGAGTGGATTGTATGGCGTGGCCATGCACGAATGGATGCACAGCTGGTACCAATGTATGCTGGGCACTAATGAAAGCCTCTATCCATGGATGGATGAAGGTTTTACTACTTTCGCGGAAGATAATGTGATCGGTAATACACTGGATTCCCTCAAGGGCCGCTGGCACCATGCGGATTCCTACCGCGGTTATTTTGCGCTGGTAAGCAGTCCTTATGAAGAACCGATGAGCACTCACTCTGATCATTATAACACCAATTACGGTTACAGTACTACTGCCTATTTAAAGGGCGCCGTGTTCCTGGAACAACTGGGATATGTAATTGGAGCAGCTAACAGAGATGCAGGGCTTTTACGTTACTATAAAGACTGGCGCTTCAAACACCCCAATGCCCATGATTTTATCCGGGAGATGGAAAAGGAAAGCGGTATTCAGCTGGACTGGTACCTGCAATACTTCATGAACAGCACCAAACACATCGATTATGGGCTGGATAGTATTTATGAAGCAAATGGCAAAACAACGATCCGCCTCCGCCGTGTTGAGGACTTCCCAATGCCCATCGACCTACAGGTAGAATTTGCAGATGGCAGAAAGGAAATGCATTACATCCCTTTAACGCTGATGTTTGCCAACAAGCCTAATGAAGATCCTGCCATCCGGCAGATCGTACACGATGGCTGGAAATGGACGCATCCCACTTATACCTTCACGCTGGATGTACCACTGAGCCAGCTGAAAAGTATTGAGATAGATCCCAGCCAGCGAATGGCGGATATAGAACGAAGGAATAATAAAGCAACTGCCAGATAAAAAAAGGGCTGTCTCTGAGAACGAGACAGCCTTTTTTTATTATGTTAAATAGATTTTGCAGATCGGCCATGGTTGCTTCATCCTAGCTTCATCCTTGCTTCATGTTGCACGCCAGAGCGGGTTTAAGCTACTTTGAAGCTAGGATGAAGCAAGGATTATCAAACTCCTTCAAAGTATTTCCGGGCAACTTCCTCCCCAAGGGCTACCATTTTCTTCATGGCAGGAGGATCAAAAGTTAACCCACCCGGACCACCGCCCAATGGTTTCTCCGGCCTGATAATATGTAATTTCAGGTCTGTTTTCCCCAGGAAGGGATTGTCAAAAGGAATATCAAAGAAAGCCTCTATTTCCTTCGGCTTCAAACCCGCTTCTTTCATTTTTGCTTTTACCGCTTTGAGGTATTGCAGGCTCCTGTTCACATACTTCGGCATCTTCAGATCATTCACGGCAACATCCATCGTAAACCAATCCAGTGTTTGCTGCAGGATCTCAAAGGGGCTTTTAAAATGATGATCATCCACCTCCGGTGTTTCCGGTGTAAGCAGGATGGCGTATACTTCCGTAGCGCCGTTATCAATAGCCAGTTCAATGGGTGCGTATTCCCGCAGGCCGCCATCTACATACTGCCATCTTTCTTTTTCTATCACCTGGTAAGGCGGCATGAAAACAGGCTGGCAGGAGGATGCAAACATCGCACGGCGTAATTCGCTGCTGTTCTGCACACGGATCACATCGTAATCAGAAGAGGTCATGGGCAGATCACTATTCGTGAAATACACGATCCTGCCGGATTGCAGGCATACCGTTGTGAGGTACACTTCCTTTTTACTTTGCAGTAATGCTTCGTAATGTGCTTCCGTAAAAGTTTCTTTAATGAGCAGGGCTAAGGGCTGCGCATCAAAGAGTGAATAGGAATCTTTGCCGGCAAAGCGGTTGATCACATTACCGGTAATGATCACATCGCTGGTGATATGGGTGGTATATAATTTCTCCAGCAGGTTGATTTCTCCTATTGCAGCCATGGGTGCTATGAGGGAGCCTGTGCTGGTACCACAGATGGTATCGAAAGTTATCTTGGGTGTAGCGGCCATGTATTTTAGCACGCCTACGGCAAATGCTCCTTTAGAGCCACCGCCGCTGATCACCAATGCAGTTTTGGGCATGAGTGTGGGGTTTAAAGGTTATAGAACGGGTGGAGGAGCAATCTTTTTTCTGAACAGGTTAACGCCGATAGCACCCTGGAACCACCAGTTGTTCAGCATATAATCCCGGTGGGCTTTAATAGAGAGCGTAGCCATCGTGCCGATCTCTACAGCAAGGCCACCACCAACCAGGCGCTGATCTTTTGTGCCCCAGAGATGTTCTGCTACCAGTTGCACATTGAACACGGAGCTTTCTATCACCTTGGGTCCATCTGATAATAGCAGCGAAAGCCGTCCGCCGCCAATACCATAAATGCGTTTGTTGGTGAAGGCACCGCCACCGGTAACACCGAGGCGCAGCCGGCCGGGTATCACAGCTATCTGCGGAGAAAATGCAAGGGAAGCGAGATACAGATCAGGGCTGCTGTTAAGTGCCGTCACTGCACCCTGGCTTAGTTCCAACGGAAAGATCCATCCTTTCGGAAATTCACTTTGTGCAAAATTTCTCAGAGGATAGCCGCATAACAGGAACAGTAAAATGAAGAGCCATTTACTTTTCATGGAATTAACTATTTGCAGGAGGCAGCAAGCGTAGTTAGTTTTTTGGGGATGCCTGAGGCCTGCCTGTGATGAAGAATTGGGGTTGCTCTATAAATATACTAAATAAACAGGTCTTTGGAAAACGGGAAATATTATTATAGATTCGTTCATTATACTATACCTATCCCTAAACATGAAAGAAATATTAGCTAAGGCAAAGGATACCACGTTCTATTATATTGGTGAAAACACACAGAAGATTGATCTGCTGGCGGGCATTTTTGATGCAGGGTATGATACAGATACCATGGAAAATGCACAGGTCATGTTAAATGATCTCCATTCTTTACCTGATGTGATCTTCTGTGAGTCCGGTTTCAGTTTTGCAGCCATCAGTCATTTCTTCGAATTCCTCCACAATCATCCTGTTTTATCTGCTATTCCATTTGTATTAGACGCCGATGGTTTATCGGAAGAACAAATTGATGCATGCAGGAAAAAACGTGTGGTAGATGAGATCATTAATTTGGACCAAAAAGATCTGTTGAAGAAAGTGAATTTCTTAAAGAAAACTAAAACGTACATAACAGAGCCCGTAAGAATAAGAAAGGAAAATCCTATCGGGCATGTTGCCAAAAGAGCATTCGATATTATAGTGTCGCTTGTGCTATTGATAGCACTCTTACCTTTATTATTAGTCATTGCCCTGATCATACGGATTGAATCCCATGGCCCTGTTCTGTACGCCTCCAAAAGAGCAGGTAAAGCGTATAAGATCTTCCGGTTTTATAAGTTCAGAACAATGGTGGTACATGCAGATAAAAGTATCGATGTATTGAAACAGCTTAACCAATATGATGGGGTAGGACCTGTTTTTCACAAAGTGAATAATGATCCCCGTGTAACAAGGATCGGCGCCTTTTTAAGGAATACGAGCATGGATGAATTACCGCAGCTCTTCAATGTGTTATTAGGAGATATGTCATTAGTAGGCAATCGCCCATTACCATTATACGAAGCCAATACATTAACTACGGACAGCTGGTGCACGCGGTTCCTGGCACCGGCCGGCCTTACCGGTTTATGGCAAATTAAAAAAAGAGGCGAAGCCGAAATGAGCGTGGAAGAAAGGATCAACCTGGATATTGACTATGCACAGAAACAGACTTTCATTTTCGATATGTGGATCATAGCGAATACGCCAACTGCGCTGATCCAAAAGGATAATGTGTAATTATTGTTCCTTTTTACGTGAGCAATGCTTTTTTAGAACAATGCCCTCTCCAGTTGTTCCGCCCAGGGCTGATCTGGTTTTTCTCTTACCTGTAATGTATGCAGGTGGTGGTGATTATGATACGCTGTAAAATACAGGCACTCCCGCACGGTGATCTTTCCCAGTAATGGATGCGGCACCTGGTATTTATCCAGTTCTTCCTCAGACCATTTATCCAGCTGAGTGATCAATTTTTCCCGCTGTGCATTCATCTGCTGCTGTAATATCTCCCGCTGATTGGCTTCTGTAACCGGTGGTATATAAGGCCGGGTGGTTACACCACCTCTGCCGAGTACGGTAACGTACGCTTCTTTCATCTGCTCATAAGAGCGGGACCTGGAAGCGGGTTTGCCAAAAAAGCGTAAGAAGAATTTAGGCAGTCCCAGTGCTGTATTCACCGGCTTTGCGCTGCGGATCAGGTGGTCCAGCTGCTGGCCGGCGGACCATTTACCATCCGGCGAAACGACAAAGCGATGATTGGAAAGGGTATCTATAAAAGTAGAGAAGTCGGTGAAACTGGTGTTCAATAAGGTCTTTATAGCTTGCTTGTTCATATGGTCCCGTTTTTTCGTCTTTGAAAGATCATTCTAATACTTCACAATGAAAGCCCTGCTGTTTCACGAAATCAATGATGTGATGTTCTTCTACTTTAAGGTCAACTATGCGCAGCACTTTATCACAATCCTCAATATCTATGTGGCAGGAGCCCACATCAAAGTTATTACAAATTGCCTTTATTACGAGATTTCGTTCCCGGTACGTGGCTACATTGGTTTTGAAAATACCGATCATAGCGCTGGTGTTTGTAAGCAGTTGCATATTGCCAGGTTAAAGAATACTGTAGTCTGATATCTAATAACGGATATGGGTATATAAAACGTTACAATTGTTCTTTTGTTTCATGCGGAAAGTCTTCTTTTGGTGCATTTCCGCCCCAACGGCCACCCATGCAGCGCTCGAAACTGTTCTTTACGCGTTCTTTCTCTTCCGGGCTCATATGCTGCATTTTAGCTTTCATCCTTTCCTTCCATCTCCTCTTTTTTTCATGACCAGGGCCTCCTTTGGGGAACCCGAAAAGGATCTTGGAGAGCAGGATCAATCCCCAGGCCTGCCAGAAAGTGATCACCGGGCCGTTAAAGAGCGTAGGGATCAGCCAGTTCCAGAGGTACATGGTACCATATCCTAAGGCGATCAAAAAAGCTGCTCCGAGTACGATGCATCCTGCTATTTTCCAGCCAATATATCTTTTCATTGTAGTGAGTTTAGTCGTTCAGTAATTCTTTATATAATGCTGCCAGTTTTTCCCGCAGGTACAATACTGCGTAACGTTTACGGGAAAGGAGCGTGTTTACGGATATGCCTGTTTCAGCGGAGATCTCTTTGAAGGACCGGCCTTCCACTTCATGTTGCAGGAATACGTAACGCTGTTCTTCCGGTAATTCGTCCGTAGCCTCCGTGATGGCCTCTGCGATGATCTTGCGCAGTAAGGGTTCATCCGTTTGTGCGGCGGTATCCGGCAGGATGTCTGAGAGGTATAAGGGGCCGTCTCCCTCCACAGATGGCAATGCAGTATCAGAAAACCTGTCTTCTTTCTTTTTCCTGAACCAGTCTGTTATTCTATTTCTGGTAACTGCAAACAGCCATCCGGTGAGTGAGTTTATATCTGAGCCGACGCGCAGGTATTGGGTGAATTGGAACAGCACATCCTGCAGGATATCTTCCGCATCTGCCACATTATCCACCCGTTTCCGGATGAAATGCAGCAGCCGCTGGCGTTCTTTTTCCACCGTTTGCTTTATGCGCTCGTTTTGTTCCGATGCCATTGATTGTTGTATGGAAAGCCCCTCATTCATCTTATTTAGGTAGACGAACAACAGCAGGGCATATTGTAAATATGCAGATTATTTTTAGGGTTTTCTTAAAATCAGTTGATTTTCAAGGGGATTAACGTACAGCTATCACATATTTTTCCTGGAAATACTCCTCCGGGAAGATCTTATAGATATTCACCATTTTGGGCCTGCTGCCACTTTCTGATACTTCCTGGGCCAGGTCGCCGCCCTTCAGGCAGATGAGCCCGGAAGGTTTGTCCTCAGATGCTCCTTTGCGGATCAGGGGTTTGCTCCAGTGCAGCAGGTCCTTGAGGGGAGCTACCGCCCGGGACACCACCAGGTCGAACTTACGGTTCTTTACTTCCTCCGCGCGGGAATGGGCGGTGGTTACATTCGTCAGGTTCAGGGCTTCCGCAACAGCTTCCACCACTTTTATCTTTTTACCGATAGAGTCTACCAGGTGAAACTTTACTTCAGGAAAGAAAATAGCGAGGGGAATACCGGGGAAACCTCCGCCGGTGCCAAGGTCCAGCACCTGCAAGCCATCCGGCAGTTCCGTTACGGCCGCTATAGCCAGGGAATGCAGGATGTGCTTTTCGTAGAGGGCGTCAATATCCTTGCGGGATATGACGTTGATCTTTTCATTCCACTCTTTGTATAAAGGAGCCAGCGCCTGGAACTGATCCATTTGCTTTGGCGTAAAATCAGAAAAGTATTTCAGTATGATCTCCATCGCTTATTTCCACTTGCTCTTGCCTTTTTTGAAGAACAAAGCGGGCGTAAAGATAACGTAATATAGGAACATGAGGATGTCCATCAGCCAGCTGTAAATGAACAGGTCCTTTTCATCCAGCTTCCGCAGGGCAAAGAAGGTGATCACAGACTGGATCAGGAATTTTGCACCAATAATATATAAGGAGATCTCCCGCAGGGGTGGATAGAACAATGCTGCCACCATAGCCGGGTAGAAAACGAAATGCGAAAGGGAGAACAGCCCCAGCAGCAATTTATGGCCAAAGCGGTAATGTTTACCGGTGCTCATATGCCGGGTTTTCTGATTGAACCAGTGTTTCCACCTTGTTTTAGGTTCTGAATAGGCAAAGGCGTGTTTATTGATCACCACCCCTACATTTTTACCAGTGGCCGCCTTGTTCACAAACAGGTCATCATCTCCTGAAGCCAGGTGCTGATGAGAAGTGAAACCTTTATGCCGGAAGAACAGTTCTTTCTTATAAGCCAGGTTGCGGCCTACCCCCATGTAAGGAATGCCGTTCAAAGCATAGGAGAGGTATTGCAGCGCGCTGAAGAAAGTTTCGTACCGGATCACTTTATTCAGGAAGCCGGACTTTTTATAATAAGGCCCGTAGCCCAATACTATTTCTTTTCCTTCCTCAAAACCCTGGCCCATCATAGACAGCCAGTAGGTGCTGCCCGGTTTGCAATCTGCATCCGTGAGCACCAGCGTGTCGTGTTTGGCACCCTTGATACCAATGGAGAGCGGATATTTTTTGCCGGGGATGAATTGAGCCGCCTGTTTGATCTCAATATGGCGGTAATGTGGATAACCATTCTCAATAGAAGCCAGGTAATACTTGGAATCATCCTCTGAATTGTCGTTCACCACGATAACTTCATAGGCTGGTTCCGCGTGCTCATGATACCGCTGCTGCAATACAGCAGGGAGGTTCTTTGGAAGGCTCCGCTCTTCATTCTTGGCACAGATGATCACGGAGAGTTGCTCCTGTGGCGGAAGTTCTTCTTCGAACCTGCGATTATAAAAGGCTACCCGGGAAAAGAAGATGAGGTAATAGAGAACCTGAACACCTGCCGCCGAGGCAAAAATATAAAAGATGATAATCCCGAGATTGTCCGACATAGACAGCAAAAATATAAGATTTTTATTATCTATATAAGTTTGTGGAAAAATTACCTCCCCAATATTCAATACCTTTGCCCCCTTAAAAACATCTTCGTTTTGAATTTTGAGTTAACAAAGACAGATCCTTCCGGCGCAAGGGCAGGTAGCATTACCACAGATCATGGCACCATCCAAACGCCCATATTCATGCCTGTAGGGACGGTAGGCAGTGTAAAAGCTGTTACCCAGGAGCAATTGCGCAACGATATCAATGCCCAGATCATCCTGGGCAATACTTATCATTTATACCTCCGGCCAGGTTTGGACGTGCTGAAACAGGCCGGCGGTTTACATAAATTTAATGGTTGGGAGCGCCCTTTGCTGACTGACAGCGGGGGATACCAGGTGTTTTCCCTGGCTGCCAACCGCAAGATCAAGGAAGAAGGTTGTCTTTTTCAAAGCCATATAGACGGGAGCCGGCATCTTTTTACGCCGGAGAATGTGATGGACATCCAGCGGGTGATCGGCGCAGATATCATCATGGCTTTTGATGAATGCCCTCCTTACCCCAGCGAGTACCAATACGCCAAACGCAGTATGGAACTTACCCACCGCTGGCTGGACAGGTGTATCAAACGCCTCGGCGAAACCCAACCGGAATATGGTCATGAGCAAACGCTGTTCCCTATTGTACAGGGAAGTACTTATAAGGACCTGCGGAAGATCTCTGCAGAAGCCATCGCTTCCCGCAATTGTGCCGGGAACGCCATTGGCGGCCTGAGTGTGGGAGAACCGGAAGCGGAGATGTATGAAATGTGCGGACTGGTTACCGAGATCCTGCCCAAAGAAAAACCCCGTTACCTGATGGGGGTAGGCACGCCCTGGAACATCCTCCAGAACATTGAACTGGGTATTGATATGTTCGACTGTGTGATGCCCACCCGCAATGGCCGGAACGGGATGTTGTTCACCTGGCAGGGTGTGGTGAATATCCGGAATAAGAAGTGGGCCACGGATTTCAGCCAGCTGGATGCAGAAAACCCCTGTTTTGCCAGTCAGAACTATTCCAAAGCTTACGTGCGGCATTTGTTTATTGCCGGGGAGATCCTGGGCATGACCTTAGCCAGTATCCATAACCTCTGTTTTTACCTGGAACTGGTAAAAGCGGCGAGGGAACAGATCCTGCAGGGAACTTACGGCGCATGGAAGACTAAAATGATCCCGCAACTGAAGACCCGGCTGTAAGCACAATGTTAAAATTGTACATCATAGCATAAAATTGCATATTTGATGCAGAAGGATCGCTAGCTTTGGAGCGCTAAAGCCTGTCCGCAAAAATTATATGAAGAAGATAGACTGGTACATATTACGCAAGTTCATCGGCACCTTTATTTACTCGCTGATGATCCTGCTGGTGATCTCGGTAGTGATAGACATCACGGAAAAGATAGATGACTTCATGACGCACGACCTTTCTTTCGGGTTTGTAGTCATGAACTACTACATCGGGTTCATTCCGCATATCGCTGCCCTGTTGTTCCCCCTGTTCATTTTTATCTCCGTGATCTTCTTCACGTCTAAACTGGCCTATAAAACAGAGATCGTTGCCATCCTCAGCTCAGGCGTGAGTTTCCGCCGGTTCCTGCGTCCTTACTGGGTAGGGGCCATCCTCTTTGGGGGCATCCTCTGGGTAGCCAATCAATGGATAGTACCTAATGCCAACCGCATCCGTACCACTTTTGAAAATAAATACGTTAGCGCTCCTGCCAATTCAGAAGCTCTGCGGGATAAGACCCTGCGGGTAGACAGCAATACCTATATCTCTTTCGGCTATTACGATCCCAATTTCAAAAACGGTTCAGACTTTACGCTGAAGCGGGTGGACGGGCAGAAAGTGATCTATAATATGCGGGCAGAAAGAGTGACCTGGGATTCCGTTGGCAGGAAATGGAAGCTGGAATTTGCCTCGGAGCGCACCATAGACGGACTGAAAGAAAAACTGACATTCAAGAACGATACCACTATTAAGATCCCGTTGTTACCCTCGGAATTAATAGAGGAAAAGAACAAACAGGAAGCCATGACCACCCCGGAACTGAACCGTTTCCTGAAACGGGAGGAGCTCAGGGGCGCGGAAGGTCTGAACACTTATTACGTGGAAAAATACCGCAGGACCTCTGCCGCAGTAGCGGTGGTGATCCTGGTGCTGATTGGGGCTATTATTTCCAGCAGAAAGGTGAGAGGAGGGAGCGGTTTGCATTTGGCCATAGGGATCGTGATCAGCGCTACCTATATCCTCTTTATGCAGTTCTCCACGGTATTTGCCACCAAAGCTAACCTGGACCCCTTACTCGCTGCATGGATACCTAATTTCATCTTCGGGGGGCTGGCCTTATGGCTGTACTTCCGTGCACCGAAATAATTGATACTTTTTACGATTAATCGTTACTTTTGTTCATTGATCGAATTCGTTAATTTTTCTAAATAATTGAGGAAAAATGAGTTATATAAAAGAGAAATTCAAGGCTAAGGCAGACGAGCTGAACACAGAGGTTAAGGATCTGCTGAAGAATCATGGCACAAAAAAGATTGATGAGGGTGTAACCCTTGCCCAGGCTTACCAGGGTATGCGTGGCGTTACCGGGTTGGTTACAGAAACCTCCCTGCTGGATGCAAATGAAGGTATCCGCTTCCGTGGTTACTCTATTCCGGAACTGCGTGAACAACTGCCAAAAGCAGTGAATGGTGCAGAACCCCTTCCTGAAGGTTTGTTCTACCTGATGCTGATCGGTGAATTGCCTACTGAAGCAGATGTACAGAATATCAGCAGCGTACTGGGCCGCCGCTCTCATGTGCCAAACCATGTGTTTGATGCTATCGAGGCGTTACCTATTTCTGCTCACCCCATGACCATGTTCACCGTTGCGGTAATGGCCCTGCAAACTGAATCTGTATTTGCGAAAGCTTATGCAGATGGCATGAATAAAAAAGATTACTGGAGCTATATGTATGAGGATGCATTGAACCTCATTGCACGTTTGCCCCGTGTTGCGGCTTACATTTACCGCCGCAAATATAAAAATGGCGATCACATCCAACCGGATGGTATGATGGACTGGGCCGGAAACTTCGCTCACATGCTGGGTTATGAAGATGAAGGTTTTAAAGAACTGATGCGTTTGTACATGGTGATCCACGCAGACCACGAAGGTGGTAACGTGAGCGCACACACTACACACCTTGTTGGTTCTTCCCTGAGTGATGCCTACCTTTCTTTCGCTGCCGGCATGAACGGTCTGGCGGGTCCTTTACATGGCCTCGCTAACCAGGAAGTGATCAAATGGATCCTCGCTATGCGCGAAGAACTGGGTGGTGGTGTTCCCACTAAAGAACAGATCGAAGCATACGTGAAGAAAACACTGGCAGACGGTAAAGTTGTACCGGGTTATGGCCACGCTGTTCTCCGCAAAACAGATCCGCGCTTCACTGCACAAATGGAATTTGCCAAGAATCACATCCCTGATGATGAACTGGTGAAGATCGTTTGGATGGTATACGAAACTGTTCCGCCGATCCTGAAAGACCTGGGCAAAGTGAAAAATCCATGGCCTAACGTGGATGCTCACTCCGGCGCATTGCTGCTGCACTACGGTTTGGTGGAATATGAATTCTACACTGTACTCTTCGGCGTATCCCGCGCACTGGGCGTTTTAGCCTCTCTCTGCTGGGATCGTGCACTGGGCCTCTCCCTGGAAAGACCTAAATCCGTTACTTCTGAATGGATGAAACTTTTCGTGGAAGGTAAAGTAGAAGCTATCGCAGAATAATTCAATTAAGATAAGCATACTTAAAAAAGGTAAATAGCCATCCGGCTGTTTGCCTTTTTTTATTAAAATGCCGTACTTCGTGCATCATACATGAACCTGATCTCTTCCATATTATCCAATCCGATAGAATACCTCAAAGGGGTGGGACCCCAGCGGGGAGAACTGTTGCGTAAAGAGATCGGTTTACACACCTTCCGCGACCTGCTGGAATATTATCCTTTCCGGTATGTGGACAGAACGAAAGTAGACAAGATCGCGCACCTCAGCGGGATGGAAGATTTTGTGCAGATCCGCGGCCGCATCGTGTACATGGAAGTGATGGGAGAGAAACGTTCCAAAAGATTAGTGGCCACATTACAGGATGAAACGGGAAGGATAGACCTTGTATGGTTCCAGGGCTGGCAGTGGATGGAAAAATCATTGCGGCAGAATGTAGTGTACCTTGTTTTTGGCAGGCTCACACAGTTCAACAGTACACTGCAGATGGCCCATCCTGAAATGGACCTGGTAACAGAAGAAACTGCCACCGGCAAACAACACCTGGAGCCGGTGTATTACACCACAGAAAAGCTAAAAGTAAAAGGCCTAACGGCAAAGGCTATCGGAAAACTCTCGAAGAACCTGCTGGAACAATTATCGCTGGCAGAGATCAGGGAGAATATTCCCGCGCCGGTATTGCAGGTTTTCCGCCTCATGCCACGGGCACAGGCCTTTTTTAAGATCCATTTACCCGCTTCAGAAGAAGAAGCGAAACAGGCGCAAAGACGCCTGAAATTTGAAGAGCTTTTCCTGGCGCAGATCAGGATCTTGCGCCTCAAGATCCGGCGGCACCAGCAGAGCCATGGATTTGTGTTCAATGCCGTGGGGGAGGTTTTCAATAATTTCTATAACGATCACCTGCCTTTCCCTTTAACAGGCGCACAAAAACGCGTGCTGAAAGAGATCCGCAAGGATACCGTTACCGGCCGGCAAATGAACCGTTTGCTGCAGGGGGATGTGGGTAGCGGTAAAACCATGGTAGCTCTGCTTTCCTTGCTGATAGCCATCGATAATGGTTTCCAGGGATGTTTGATGGCGCCTACGGAGATCCTGGCGCAACAGCATTACAACGGACTTTCCGAACTGCTGAAAGACATGCCGGTAAAAGTGGCCCTGCTTACCGGGAACGTGAAAGGCAAGGCCCGGAAAACCATCCTCGCAGAAACCATAGAAGGAACGATCCATATTCTCATAGGTACTCACGCCTTACTGGAAAATGAAGTGAAGTTTAAACATCTTGGCATGGCCATTGTGGATGAACAACACAGGTTTGGTGTGGCACAACGTGCGCGGTTATGGGAAAAGAACAATACCCCGCCGCACATCCTGGTGATGACGGCCACGCCTATTCCCCGTACATTGGCCATGACGGTGTACGGCGATCTGGATGTTTCCATCATTGATGAAATGCCGCCGGGCCGAAAGCCTATTACCACGGTACACTATACGGAATTCCAACGGCCGCGGGTGATGGATTTTATCAAAGAGGAAGTGCAGAAAGGGCGGCAGGCCTATATCGTGTATCCGCTGATTGAAGAGTCCGCCAACATGGATTATGAAAATGTAACGAAAGGATACGAAGAAGTAAAAGCCTTCTTCCCGGAACCTAAATATTACATCAGTATGGTGCATGGGCGCCTGCCACAAGCGCAGAAAGAAACAAATATGCAACGTTTTGTTTCCGGAGATACACAGATCATGGTGGCTACTACTGTAATTGAGGTAGGAGTAAATGTGCCCAATGCTTCTGTGATGGTGATAGAAAGTACAGAACGTTTCGGACTGTCTCAATTGCACCAGCTGAGAGGCCGGGTAGGCCGGGG
Source organism: Chitinophaga sp. SYP-B3965 (assembly GCF_009647655.1). Classification (GTDB taxonomy): domain Bacteria; phylum Bacteroidota; class Bacteroidia; order Chitinophagales; family Chitinophagaceae; genus Chitinophaga. The sequence continues at coordinate 163,573 of NZ_WJFD01000005.1, forward strand.
AGCGGAACAAAGTTTTTGTATCCTCATGACTGGCAATAAATTAGGAAAGGATTCACAGGAAAGGGTAAAGGTAATGGTGCAAACAAACGATGGATTTGTGATCTCGGAAAAAGACATGGAACTGAGAGGCCCCGGCGATATGGAAGGAACCCGCCAGAGCGGCCTGCTGGACCTGAAACTGGCTGATATTGTACAGGACAGAGCTATCCTTGCGGCCGCAAGGGAATGTGCAGAAAAGATCCTGGTAGAAGACCCCGAATTAGAACTGCCTGAGAATAAGCCACTTTCAGATTATTTGGCCACACAACGGTCAAAATCTGCGTGGAGTAAAATATCTTAATCACTTTTACGTTGATGTTTTGGACTGGTTGGCAGGGATGGTTGATACCGAATAAGTTGCTTGCCCTAACCTTCGTGTACCGTCACCTGCCAGCCGCCAACCAATTCCTTTTCCCCGTAACAAATTGACGTCTCTATCCGTTTTAATAAGTATATTAGTTATAACACAGACAATCTTAAATTGGAACCGCTTTGAAATCTACTCGCCCTGTCGGCATTTTTAGTGTATTGCAAGTCTGGATACTGGTTATGGTTGGTTTACCTGGGATCGCACAGGAGCATACGCACACCAGCAATACTTCTCCCATTGAATTTGTGGAGAACAAGGGGCAGTGGGAGGGAGACTTTCAGTACAGGGCGGCTTTAGGGAATGTGAGTGTTTTCACCAAAAAGAACGGCTTCCGTTTCCTGCTCCTTCACAAGGATGATATGAGCAAACTGGAATCTTCCAAACATGGCCAGGTAAGTGATCCTAACAAACCGCCCATCTATTATCCCAAATCCGGCGATGCTGCAAAAGATAATCCCAACTTAACAATCGGTAAACCCGGTAGTGGCGGTGGTGGATATGTGCCCGGCCAGGTAAGAGGGCATTCATACGATCTTGAATTCCTGAATTCATCTCCCAACCCGGAGATCATTCCCACCAAACCCACACAGGAGCATATCTCGTATTTCATAGGCAATGAGCCCTCTAAATGGAAATCAGACATTGGAGCATATACCAATTTGCTGTATAAAGATCTATACCAGGGAATTGACCTCCAGGTTTATTCAGAAAGCGGCCAGATGAAGTACGACCTTATTGTACATCCCGGCAGCGACCCTGACAAAATACAATTTGCCTACACCGGCGCTACGGCACTGACCTTGAAAAAAGGTAACCTGCATGTGCAAACATCTGTAGGGGAAACCATTGAACTCATGCCTTTTGCGTATCAGTATATTGACAATCAGCGGAAATCCGTGAACGTACAGTATCAGCTGAAAGGCAAACAGGTATCTTTCAAAGTGTCCGGTAAATATGATAATCAATATCCGCTTGTAATAGACCCCACGATCGTATTTGCCACTTTATCCGGTTCCCGGGCTGATAACTGGGGCTTTACTGCTACGTACGATGCGCAGGGTAATTTCTACGGTGGCGGTATCGCATTTGATGTAGGTTACCCCGTGTCTCCCGGTTCTTACGATAATTCTTTTAACGGGAAGGCGTTTGACATGGCTATTACCAAATTCAACCCGCAAGGTTCCCGCATTGTTTATTCTACTTACATCGGCGGTGCAGGGGAAGATCAGCCGCATAGTCTTTTCGTAGACGCACAGGGTAACCTCGTGATCTCCGGAAGGTCCAATGCTGCTAATTATCCCGTTACAACAACAGTAGGCCCGCAGGGTGGTTTTGATATTGTGGTCACCAAATTAAATGCGAACGGTTCCGCCCTCATCGGGTCCATGCGTATTGGCGGCAGCTCAAACGATGGCGCTAATATGACGGCCAGTAAAGGCAGCGGTACAGATGTGCTGTTACGGAATTATGGAGATGATGCGCGCAGTGAGGTAGTAGTAGATGGCGGCGGCAATATTTATGTAGCCAGTTCCACACAGTCCAGCAACTTCCCCGCCACACCGGGAACATTCCAGGCCACCTATGGCGGTGGCCGCCAGGATGGGGTGCTTCTTAAAATAGATCCTACCTGCAACACCCTGCTTTGGGGCAGCTTCATCGGCGGCAGCGCAGAAGATGCAGCTTATGTAATAGCCGTAAACGGAACAAGCGGTGTGTATGTGGCAGGAGGAACTGCCAGTTCCAATTTCCCTGCCCGTGGTGGCGCTGTATATCCTACCTACAGAGGTGGCGCCTGCGATGGTTATATCACCCATGTTTCTGCAGACGGCACCAGCATCCTGCAATCTACTTTCATGGGTTCTGATAACGGAAGGGCAGACCAGGTGTATGGTATTCAGCTGGACAGGAATGGAGATGTATATGTAATGGGAACAACAGAAGGTACCTGGCCGGTGCTTCAACCAACAGGCACAGCTACTTTCTACAACGATAATTCAAAACAGTTCATCACGAAATTAAGGCCGGACCTTTCCGCGCTGATCTACTCCACTACTTTCGGAAAGGCTGCACCGCAACCGAGTTTATCGCCGGTGGCTTTCCTGGTAGACAGGTGTCAGAATGTTTATGTATCCGGTTGGGGTGGTTTGCTGAACAGCGGCAGTCATTTTTCCAACTCCGGCACTGCCGGCCTGCGCGTTACGCCGGATGCACGCAAACCCACAACAGACAACAGTGATTTCTACTTCTTCGTCATGAAGCGGGATGCTACAGATATCCTCTACGGATCTTTCTATGGCGGTAACGGATTACTGGAACATGTGGATGGTGGTACCAGCCGCTTTGATCAGAACGGTGTGATCTACCAGGCTATCTGCGCGGCCTGCCCGCAGGAAGACAGGAGGTTACGTTTCCCCACCACGCCGGGCGCTTATAATACCGGCATTCCCGATGGTTGCAACCTGGGATCTTTGAAGATCGCCTTTAACCTGGATGGGGTGAGGGCAGGGTTCACCACGCAGGAAAGGAAAAAGAATTACTGCGTTCCTTCCACCATTACTTTTATTGACACTACACTTATTCCTGCACAAACCTGGACATGGAATTTTGGAGATGGTACACCAGATGTTACCAACACCAGCACTTCCATGACGCATACTTACACCGTGATCGGTGATTACCGCGTGCGGCTGATCAAGTTTGATCCGGGAAGTTGTAATGTGTACGATACAGCGTATCTGGATCTCCGTATCCGCGCAGATCAGGCTGCGGTTGGTTTCACTGAAACACGCCTGCCGCCTTGTACTGCACTGAGATATGAATTTGTGAATACCTCCACGCCTCCGGCTGGCAAACCTTTTACGAATACATCTTTCAGGTGGGATTTTGGAGATGGTACGCCACCCGTAGTAACCGGTACCGCCACGCAACAACATTCGTATGCCAGCGAAGGCGTGTATAACGTAACGCTTACACTCGTTGATACGAACTATTGTAATGCACCGGAAGTGGTCACGCACCAATTGCGTGTGGCCGCCAACGTAGTAGCTGCCTTTGCTGTGCCGGACAGTGCCTGCGCACCTTTCCTCGCACACTTTGATAACATCTCCAAAGGTGGTGTTACCTTCCAGTGGGATTTCGGAGACGGCAGTACTTCCACAGATATCTACCCGGACCATCTCTATACAACACCAGGCAGGTATCCTGTAACGCTGATCGCGAATGATCCTAACACCTGTAACCTGACGGATGATACGACAGTGTTCATCACGATCATGCCAGGCCCAACGGCAGCATTCTCTTTCCAGCCTAACAAACCGCAGGAAAATACGCCTACTATGTTCACCAATGAATCTACTGGTGCTGTGCATTACTGGTGGGATTTTGGAGATGGCAGTACTTCTACAGAAGTGAATCCTACTTACCAGTACGTTAAAACAGGTACGTATGATGTATGCCTGATCGCATCCACCGAATTCGGTTGCCAGGATACGGTTTGCCAGACGGTAAGCGCTATTGTGAATCCTTTGTATGATGTACCTACTGCTTTCTCTCCGAATGGGGATGGCATCAACGATGTGTGGGAGATCAAAGGATTTGGCGTAAGCAAATATGATATGAAGGTATTTAACCGCTGGGGTCAGTTAATGTTCCACTCAACTTCTCAGAAACAGGGATGGGATGGGCGTTTTAACGGAACTATTCAGCCGATGGATGCATATGCTTTTGTACTCAATATAGAGTTCTCAGATGGCGTTAAAGCCAGCAAAACGGGTAATGTAACATTGTTAAGATAGAAGATCAGGATATGAGAAAGAACCGTTACCATATAGTACTGATTTGTTGCCTCGTGGCCGCGCTACCAGCGTCCGCGCAAGACCTGCATTTTTCTCAATACTTTAATTCACCCTTATCTACTAATCCGGCTAATACAGGTTTTATACCGGATGGCAACTATCGCTTAGGTATCAATTACCGTAATCAGTGGGCTACCATTCCGGTGCCGTATAAAACGATGTCCCTGTTTGGAGACTTCCAGCTTTTCCGTGACCAGCTCACGTATGGCTGGGTTGGGATAGGTGGTATGCTGCTGCGCGATGTGGCAGGGTCAGGCAACCTCACCTCTACAAAGGGATATGGTTCTATTGCGTATCACCAGTTGCTGGGCCAGAGCAGTTTGCTCTCTGCCGGTTTCAATGTGGGTTACGCTAATAAAAGAGTAGACCTGAATAAACTCACCTTCGGCTCACAATGGAACGGGAACTTCTTTGATTCCCAGATGGCATCCGGCGAACCGATCGTGAATTCTTCTACAGGATATTTTGATATGCAGGTGGGAATGAACTATGCTTTCTTCCCGAATGAACAGATCTATATCAATGGTGGTTTTTCTGTTCACCACATCAATGAGCCCCGTGAAACTTTTTATAGCGGAGATAACCAGATAGACAGGCGTTACATTGGTTTCTTAAATGCGAGTTTCAAACTGAATGACTATATTATTTTAAACCCCAGTGCATATTATGCAACCCAGGCTGGTTCCAGGGAAATAATGGCTGGTGGTTATGCTGCTTACAATCTTTCCGGTGATGGAACGAAGCAGGTTTTTGGTGGTGCGTATTATCGTTTTGGCGATGCATTTGCCTTACTGGTAGGATACCAACTGAACCAGTTCAGGCTGATGTTCAATTACGATGTAACAGCCAGCCAGCTGGCAGCTTCCAATCAGCGGCAGGGTGCATATGAGCTGAGCCTGATCTATACAGGCCTTTACCCGAACCGCAGCTTTGCCAATGCAAAACGTTATACGTTATGCCCCTCTTTCTAAGGGCATTAAAGAAACGTTAATGTGCGAGGCAGATCGGCAAAAAACAGATAATTTAGCGGGCATAATTACTACCCATGAAACGTATGATCTTTGCTGTTTTGCTTCTTGTGAGTGTTCAGGCAGCTTCCGCACAATACTATCAGACAGATTCTGCAAAAAAAGGGTTTGATCCCAGCCGTTTGCTGATCGGCGGATCGGTTGGTTTTGCATTTGGAGATTATACGTTTGTGAATATTTCCCCGCTGATCGGTTACCGCCTTTCTCCCATGTTTGCAGCAGGGATCAATATCAATGCACAATATGCTTCACAGAAGTTAAATGATAATACCGGGTTCACGTACGAAAGGAATAATTATACCATGTTCGGCGGTGGCATCTTTGCGCGTTTTTATCCCTTCCAGCAGTTCTTCCTGCATGCACAGCCGGAATATAACAGCATCACCATGAAACGTTCAGAATACGACTTTGATCCTGTTAAAAGGACCAAAGATACCTACGGTGCACCCAGCCTTTTGTTAGGTGGCGGATATGCGCAGCCGATAGGAGGGAACGCAGCGTTTACCATCATGATCCTGTATGATGTATTGCAGGATAAGAACTCCCCTTATATGAACCGCCCTATATTCTCCGGCGGTATTAACATTGGACTCTAATATAAATACTTAATATACAGTTAACATCGGTCTGGTTTGCATAGTATTATTTTGTGCACGTAAAAACTGTGCGCAAACAATGTCCCGTACCTTAGAAGATTTACCGGATAACTTGCTTTTAAGGCAATGCAAAGAAGGTAGCGAAGCGGCCTTTAATGTATTGTTCCGCAGGTATTTTGATGATCTTCTGCAATTCGCCGCATGGCAGCTCAAAGACCATGAACTGGCAGAAGAGCTGGTGATGGACCTCATGTTAAAGCTTTGGCAGCAAGATCCGGACACCGCCGAAATACAGCATTTGGGCCAGTATCTGTTCCGTTCCGTAAAAAATTCGATCATTAGCCAGTGGCGGAAAAAGGCACTGTCATTCATCCCGATTGAAGACCTGGCGGAATCCGGGGAACCGCTTACAAGGTCTGCCGATTATCAATTGATGGATTCAGAAGCAGCAACCATTTACCAGGGTAAGCTGGCTGAATTGAGCCCCCAGCGCCGTTTGGTTTACACAATGAGCAGAGAGCAGGAAATGACCCATGCAGAAATTGCTCTCGAAACGAATCTTTCCATTCATACAGTAAAAAATCATGTGAAGGCTTCCCTCCATTACTTCCGTGAAAACCTGAAACCCTACACAGAAATTACTTTTATCCTCCTTTCTTTTCTTTTTTAAAAAAAACTGATCCTGCCATTAGCCCTTGCATGCCTTTTTTGCGTGTGTATAGATGAAGGGGCTATACAAATGACACAAGAAACAGACAAAGCATTCATCAGAAAATTTATAGCAGGCAATTGTACTCCGGAAGAACAGGAGCGCATGAAAGTGTTCATGCAGCAGCCGGGTGCAGAAGAACTGTTCGATGAAGTGCTGAATGAAAACTGGCAGGAATTTAAAAAGGAGGAGCAAACCCCTGATACCTATATCCAAAGCTTTCAGCAGCGTTTGAAGGAACGGCTGGGTACAACAGCGGATCTACAACCCAGGCCTCTTGTAAAACGTCTGAATTTTTACCGTTATGCGGCAATGTGGGCGGCTTTCCTGGTTTTAGGTGCGGCAACCTACGGCGTATGGCAGTTTTCTAAAAAGGATACGGTACAACCGCCAATTACCATGCTTTCCAGCCACAATCCTGATGGACAACGCTCCAGGATAATTTTGGCAGACAGTTCCATTGTTACCCTCGGCGCGGGTAGCAGGCTTAGTTACCCGGAACGTTTTCCCGGAAATACCCGTGAAATTTCGCTGGAAGGGGAAGCTTTTTTTGAAGTAGCAAAAGATCCAAAGAAACCTTTCATTGTACATACTGGTACCGTACAGACACTGGTACTGGGCACCTCCTTTAAGATCAATGCCTTTAAAGGTCAACTGATATCTGTAGCAGTTGCTACAGGAAAGGTACAGGTGGAACGAAAAACAACCGGCGCTGCCCTTGCGGTATTGTTACCTGGGGATGAAGTAGCATGGGACCCTGTTTCCGATAAAGCAATTGTAAATCATGTACAAACCGAAGATGTAACCGGATGGGTAAAAGGCAAACTTTCCTTTGTTGGTGTACCATTATCTGAAATGGCTGTATCTCTTGAACGCTGGTATAATGTGAAGATCGTGATCCGCAACAGGAAAATACGGGATTACAGGATGAGCATTATCCTCGATGGCACCTTACCGTTGAAACAGTCATTGGAAGTATTGAAGGCTACCGTGAAAGCAGACTATCAGATAACCGGGAATACCGTAATTATTCAATAACAAATTCAAGCAGGAGGACTATGATATAAGCAGCTAACAAATAAAAAACCGCTCCCGAAACGGGGAACGGCCTGATGATTTTACTAAGCCATTGGTTTGACGGCCTGGTGGCTTAATAGAAATACCTGTGCAGCAAAATGCTACGCCGATTAACAGCTTTTTTCATTTAAGAAAAAAACGATAACACACGAAATTATGCAAAATGTAGTACAAAACTACGATGGCCCTTCAAATAGTTGTGCCGGAATACCTGCTATAACAGGCAATGAGCAGGGAACGAATGATACTTCCATTAAAGATAAAATAGTATACCTGATGAAGTTATCTTTTATGATACTGATCTTACAGTACACTTTTGCCGGAGTGCTGATTGCAGCAACTGCCAGCGGCCAGGATCTGAACAGCGTAAAAGTAGACCTGAACCTTAAAAATGCCGGGATAGCGGAAAGCCTGCTCACGCTCCAGCGCCAGAGTGGGATAAAGATTTCATTTTTTGAACAACTGTTTGAAAAAGAAACGAAAAAGGTTACGCTTCATACGGGCAGTATTTCGGTAAGTGATGCACTGAAAAGCATATTGAGCAATACCAATCTACGCTACAAACGCTTTAATAATTTTGTAGTGATAGAAGCCAAACCCATCCCGGTAAAGCCAGGAAGGATCTCCGGCAGGATATCGGACGACAGAGGTGAAACACTGCCAGGTGCATCCATTAAAGTGATTGAAACCGGCAACGGAACACAGGCAGGTGCGGACGGGAGTTATATTTTAAATATACCGCCGGGTACATATACTTTAGAGATCAGCTATATGTCGTTCACCACACAACGGGTTACAGGTGTTGTAGTGACGGAAGATAAAAATACGCCATTGGATATAGCGCTGAAACCAGATGCCAAAGGATTGAAGGTAGTAGTTGTTACCGCTACTTACCGGAAAGCATCTATAGAGGGGCTCCTTACCCGTCAGAAAAATGCAGCGGAAGTAAGCAATGGGATCAGTGCAGATCAGATCAGCCGCACCCCGGATAAAAATATTGGTGAAAGCCTGAAACGCATCAGTGGAGTAAGTTCCATAGACAATAAGTTTGTACTGGTCCGCGGCATTGGTGAACGTTATAATGCTGTTATGCTGGATGGAACAGTACTGCCAAGCACTGAAGCACAAAGCCGCTCCTTTTCTTTTGATCTGATCCCTTCCAATATGGTGGACAATGTAGTAGTCAGCAAAACGGTGACGCCGGATATGAATGCCAGCTTTGGAGGTGGGCTGATCCAGGTGAATACCAAAGATATCCCGAACGAAAATTTCACCACCTTTTCCGCCGGTGTTTCTTATAATGATCAGGCAACCGGTAAAGATCTTATCAGTCATAAAAGAGGTAAATATGATTATCTGGGGTTTGATGATGGCAGAAGGGCTTTCCCAAAAGGGTTGATCTCCCAAACAAGTACAACCACTCCGGAGCAAACCACTGAACAAAGCAGGAGATTTACCAACGATAATTTTACTGTTTATCATAATAATGCCGCTCCTTCGCAGAATTATCAATTTACCATCGGGCGTTTGCTTGCCCTGGATACAGCAGGCAGTAAGAAATTCGGATTTACCGGTTCCATCAGCTACCGGAATACGCAGAGCAACAATATCATCGGTCAGCAAAGACGTGCTAATTGGGAAGATCAATCTATAAATACCGGAAATGCTTATGGATTTAATACTACCTGGGGCGGATTATTAAATGTGGGTTTGCAGTTAGGCAAGAGCCGCTTTAGTTTTCGTAATACTTATACGCATTTGTATGATAATGCACTCGTACGTATTACAGGAGACAATACGAACCTGCCTATGGACGAAGGGATGCCACCAAACCGTATCCAGGAAGCGGATGATCCCACGTTCACGGACCTGTTACAAAATAAGTTAAGTGGCCAGCATCAGTTAGGTAAAATAAAAGTTGAATGGGATGTAGCCAGAACGTCCGTTAGCCGGGAAGAAAAGGACATGGTCATTGCTGAAAGCCGCGCCTTAAAATTAGGAAGCCAGTACGAGTATTACTATGTAATGGGCAGTATCAGGGAGCCGCGTATCGATCCTACTTCAAGACAGAATTATCATAACAGGGAACAGCATTATTCCTGGAATGTATCGGCCACTATTCCTTTCAACCTGGCAGGCATCCGCAGCAGTATAAAAACGGGTTACTTCGGCAACCAAAAAAAGGCTGATTTTGATTGGGTGATCGTTCCTTTTACAGCCGATCCGGCGAAACTTCCTGACAGTCTTAAGTATCTCTCTATCGGAGAAATGATCAAGCCAGGGCATTTAGGGCCAAACGGATTTCAGTTTGTGGTGAATTCACAGGATTCCTATGCGGGCAAGAGCAGCAATCACGCAGGTTTTATCATGTTTGATAACCGGTTGTTGGATAAGCTGCGCCTGGTTTGGGGTATTCGTGGAGAATATTATCAATACACAGAGATCAATAATCCTAACAATATTAACGAAACGGTTTACAGCATTAAACCAGACCCGCACTGGCAATGGCTTCCTTCTGCTAATTTAACCTACAGTCCGCTTTCATCGCTTAATGTCAGAGCGGCGTATTCCAGCAGTGTGGTTCGTCCGGAGTTGATGGACAACAGCCAGTTCTGGCGGTATAGCCCCTATCTTGGCGGTCAGTATGGTAACCAGGGTTTATACAGTACCCGGATCAATAGCTGGGACTTTAAAACGGAGTGGTTTTCCGGTTTGGGAGAGATCATTTCTGTTGGAGCCTTCTATAAAAAGTTCGACAAACCCGCAGAACTGACTATCCGCATGCAAAGCGGTAATACATCTTATTATTTGAAAAGCTCCGATTGGGCAAAAGTATATGGATTGGAGTTTGAACTGCGGAAGAATTTCGGGTTTATAGCAGATAGCCGGATACTGCATAACCTGTCTGTATATGGTAACCTCACCTTGCAAAAAGCAGAAGTGAGAGCCACCTATCTTGTTAAAAATCCTGTTGCAGGGCAACCTGATCTGGATGCGCCAAGCAAACAAAGCCGGCCAATGTATGGTCAAACCCCCTACCTGATCAATGCCGGGCTGCAATATAATGGTGATCACTTCGGCTTCAATGTGATGTACAATAAATCCGGTATTAAAACCTATCTCGTTAGCGAAACACCTGATTTAGTGGAATATGAAAATGACAGGGAGCAGATAGATGCTCAGATCAGTTACCGCTTCCTGAAAAAAAGACTGGAGATCAAGCTGAATGCTGGAAATCTATTAAACAAGCCGTCAGTATTTTATCGCAATTCAGGCAGCTATGAGCCTAACCCAGACTATACACCTGGTGCTGATGGAGATATCAGCAATGCACAGCGGTTAAAGCCTGGTTTTACTGAAAAGTTTGAGGAAGGTGATCAGGTAACGTTTAGCCAGAAATTTGGCAGGACGTATAGTGCATCGCTTACCTGGAATTTCTAATCATATAAAAAGATAATGAAAACACAAATTATAAACGCAGCAATTATTATCCTGCTAACATTATTCTCTGCTTGTGACAAGCAGGAACCACTGCTGGCTGAACCGCCTAAAGTTGTTCGTCTTCTTCTTACGGGATATACGCCGAAGAAACTTGAATTTCTATACAAGGACAGTGTTATTGCGGTAGGAAACGTTGTTTCTTCAGGCGCTACTTTCCTGGCAACTGCATTAATTCCTATCGAAAGTCAAAGCGGGGAAATTAAGATAAGGGAAGAAGGATCTGTTGATATTATAGATACCAGAACCATTACATCTGCGCCTTTTGAGCAAAGTATCAATATATACTATGACGGCAGCAACGCATACAGCCAGGTTGTAAGTTACCAGGTGAGAGGCTATGCTTCATCAGGTGAATTGGAGTTCTTACTGGATGGTAATGTTATTGCAACCGGCACGAGTGATATCAATAAATTACTTACAATTCCTATGAATGCAGGTGATACCAGGGAGCTTCAGGTACGAAAGAAGGGTACTACAATCCCTTTAATTACGAAAAGTGTTCCTGCATCGCCGGCCACAGGTCAATCCATTAAATTCTTTTTTGATGGTATTAATATGGTAGATAATATCCAGATCAATCCTCCTGCGAATGCGGCTAATATGGCCATTACTGCGCAGTTTAAATCAACTTATACTACAGGAGCTTATTTGTTTACAGGTGGTGACGAAATTGATCTTGTTTTTTATATCCGAAATAAAAGCACCAGTGTTATTACAAAGGCAGCCCCGGAAATCAGGGTAACGATGCCTACTAATGGTAATTTTGCTTCATTTGAATTACCGCCACTGCCGGATGCTAATTACGAATACAAATTTGATATTTGCACGAAAGGAGCAAATACCTCTCCTTATAATACTTCGAATGCCGCTATAAAGCCACTTGTTGTAAACGAAGGGAAGTCTACGCTTGCAGGCACTTCTATTGCTTTTGAAGCGGGTGCATCAAAGCTATTTTTGATAAAGGATTTCAGGCAACTTAGGACTACTCCGGCTCCACCAAGCAATATTTTTATAGGTCAGATCACTGACCTGTCTCAATACTTCCAATAGATATGCAACCGTTTTTTAAGGCAGGTGCTCAGCGCCTGCCTTATTTTATTGGTTTGGCCAGAGAGGTAACTGCACAGCTTTGCGTTGAATTCGTTATTTTTATTTGACTAAATAAAAAGCGTAGCAGATGAATGACTCATTAAAGAACCTGAAGGACCGTGACTGGACAGAAACCAAAGCTCACTCGAGCTGGCAGATATTCAAGATCATGGCGGAGTTTGTTGAAGGCTTTGAAACATTGGCAAAGATCGGCCCTTGCATATCCATATTTGGTTCAGCCCGTACAAAAGAAGGGAATCCTTATTATGAACTCGCACTGGAAGTAGCGAGCCGCCTGGCAGAAGACGGATTTGGTATTATCTCCGGTGGTGGCCCCGGTATCATGGAAGCCGCCAATAAAGGCGCGCAGAAGGTAAAAGGTAAAAGTGTGGGCCTGAACATTACCCTTCCACATGAACAATATCCTAACCAGTTTATCGATTACGATAAAAGCGTCAACTTCGATTATTTCTTCGTTCGCAAAGTAATGTTCGCCAAATACTCCCAGGGCTTTATCATGATGCCCGGTGGGTTTGGAACGATGGATGAATTCTTTGAAGTAGCCACCCTCATTCAAACCAAGAAGATGACGGAAACGCCATTGGTGCTGGTAGGTAAAGAATACTGGAGCGGTTTGCTGGAATGGATAGATGCCGTGATGATGAAAAAGGAAAGTAATATCCATCCGGAAGATCTGAACCTGCTGAAAGTGTTTGACACAGCAGATGAAGTGGTGGAATATTTCCGTGTGTTCTACACAACAAACAGGTTACGTCCGAACTTCTAGTATTACGATAAGCATATATACATATGCTATATATTTATCCAGCGTAAAAATATTGTATATATTTACTTTAGTCACGCCTATCATTGAACCCGAATTTTTTCAGGTCAATAGTTGTGTCTATTAATGGTTAACATGGGGTAAAGAGCCTGGTATTATTATCAGGCTCATTTTTTTTATATAGGTTTGCAAAAAATATTGGGCATGGAGGTAATACCACAGGAGATTCAGGCGTTTGCTGAGAAGTACACGACTCCGGAAACGGACCTATTGTATCGTTTACACCGGGAAACGTACCTGAAAGTGGAGCAACCTCATATGCTGAGCGGCCATCTGCAAGGGAGGTTCCTCACCATGATCAGTCAGCTGATCAGGCCGAGAAGGATACTGGAGATAGGCACCTACACAGGGTATTCCGCTATTTGCCTGGCACAGGGTTTGGCGGAAGACGGCCATCTGCACACCATAGATATGAATGAAGAACTGGAAGCGATCTGTGCAAAGTATATAGCAGAAGCGGGCCTGGAAAGCAGGATCACGCAGCACATTGGTAAAGCGGCCGGCATTATTCCACAACTGGATGAGGTATTTGACCTGGTGTTCATTGATGCGGATAAGGCAGGTTATGGCGGATACTATGATATGATATGGGAAAAACTCCGCCCCGGTGGTTTTATCCTCGCGGATAATATCCTGTATCATGGAGAAGTATTACTGGCGGAAAGTGAACAGAGCAATAATGCCAAAGCGATGATCCGCTTTGCAGAAAAGGCCATCGCCGATGATCGTGCAGAAACGCTCCTGCTGAGCCTGCGCGATGGGGTACTGATGATCCGTAAGAAGTAGTAGCACCGACCCATTTAAATTCAACATATTCATGCAAATCAAATCTTATTGCCTGATGATCTGCCTGGTGCTGGCCGGAGCTTTTAAAGTTTCCGCACAAAGCGTAAGCACCCCGCAGTACATTGAAACGTACAAGAACCTGGCGATGGAAGAGCAGCGCCGTTCCGGTGTTCCCGCCGCTATTAAACTGGCGCAGGGCATCCTGGAAACACAGTCCGGCAATGGCTGGCTGGTGCTCAATTCCAACAATCACTTCGGGATCAAATGCAAGAATAACTGGAACGGCAAAAGCGTGAACTACGACGATGATGCCCGCCAGGAATGTTTCCGTAAATACGAATCTGCGGAGGAATCCTGGAAAGATCATTCTGATTTCCTGCACAATAATCCCCGCTATAAATTCCTCTTTGATTTTGATCCTACGGATTATAAATCCTGGGCCTATGGGCTTAAAACAGCAGGTTATGCCACCAGCAAAACTTATCCGCAGCAACTGATCCAGATCATTGAAACATACAACCTGCAGCAATACAATGCCCTGGCCATGAGTAATGCGCCCATTCCTGAAGGGCCGGTATTTGTTGAAAACACTGCTACGGCTCCTGCTCCTGCTTCGGCTGAAGTAAAAGAGGTAAATAAACCGCAATACCCTGAGGGTACAGAGTTCCGCATCAACGGCCGTAAAGTGATCCTCGTTAAAGAAGGCACGGCATTGATACAACTGGCCAGTGAAAAAGACATCCGCCTCAGCAACCTGCTCAGCTATAACGATCTTACAGAAGATGTGCCGCTGGAAAAAGACATGCTCATTTTCCTGCAAAGCAAAAACAAACGTGGCCAGAATGATTACCACATTGTAGCACCGGGTGAAACTATGCATGATATAGCACAGGCAGAAGGTATACAGCTGAAATGGCTGCACAAGCGGAATAAGATGGAAGAAGGGGATCAGCCGGCTGCAGGAGAGAGGATAGCACTGGATGGGTATGCTTCCTCAAAACCAAAACTCGGTAGTAACTCTGTAGCGAAAGTAGATGACTATAAAGACCTGAATCCCCGCCAGATCATTAAAGATGTAAAAGAAGAGATTGCCAAAGCAACTGCTGCCCCGGTTGCTAAAGCAGGCCCGGCAGCTCCGGCAGGCAAAGCGCCTGCGCCTGAAAGAGGGATTCCCCGCGAAATGGTAGAAGACCTGAAGAAAGTAGGCTCTGTAACGCCGGCAGGTACTTCCGGCACTGGCACTGCTGGCTCTTCCGCCGCTTCAGGCGCCAGATACCATACCGTAACAGAAAAAGAAACACTCTACAGCATCTCCCGCCAGTACAGCGTAACCGTTGCGCAATTGCAGCAATGGAACAACCTGCAGGAGAATGGCATCAAAATAGGCCAGCAACTGATCGTTAGAAAATAGCCTGTATATGACTATAAAAGTACACGATAAACACTTCGAGCCGTATCTCGATGAAGCTACCCTGCAACAGCGCATTAAAGAGCTGGCAAAGGAGATCAGCGATGACCTGCAAGGCTCTAAGCCCTTATTCATCGGTATCCTGAACGGATCTTTTATGTTTGCAGCTGACCTGTTCAAACACCTTTCCATTGAAGCGGAGATCTCATTCATCAAACTGGCTTCGTATAAAGGCACCAAATCTACCGGTAACGTTATTACTGCCATTGGCCTGGAGGAAGACCTCTTTGGCCGCACCGTAGTGATCGTGGAAGATATTGTGGACACCGGTAAAACCCTCAGCCAGTTCCTCCCCCAACTGGAACACCAGCAGCCTAAGCAGCTTTTGGTAGCTTCCCTCCTCAATAAACCCGACGCAATGACCCATAAAGTGCAGATAGACTACCTGGGCTTTACCGTTCCCAATAAATTCCTGTTGGGCTATGGCCTTGATTATGATGGCTTAGGAAGAAATCTGCCGGAAATATACCAGTTAACCGACTAAATTTTAGCCCGGTTCCAACAACTAATTAAATATTTCCTTAATTTTATGTGTCGTTGTATGTAATAAATTTACGATGCATAAACTCCTCATACTGCTTTGTTGGCTATGCGGGAGCATGATGGCAGAGGCACAACAAAGAGGATGGGTAACAGGAGCAGTACAGGATAGCGTTAGTCGTAATCCCGTACAACAGGTGAGGATCAGTATTTTAGGAGATACGGTCAATGTTAAGACAAACCAGTATGGACTATTTCGTATAGACATTCCAGTTGGCAGCACCCACCTCGTTTTTGAACACCCCGGGTATAGGACTAAGATTGTGCCCCTCGTCAATTATGACCGCATGCTCATTGAGCTGAGCCCGTTAGGAAAAATTGTTGAAGATAACGCGACTATTGCCAAAGCGAAAGCCCGGGCAAGGTTTGCCCATAGCACTAATCCCAACTACGGTAACGTAGGCATGGGGGTATCCTCCTTTTTTGATGAAACATACGGCAAGCTTTACGAGAACAAATTTGTAGATGCGAACAAAAGCAGCGTTTCTTCTTTTGCCATAGACGTAGACAGGGCTGCCTATAGTAATATGCGCCGCTTTGTAAAACTCCGGGAACCCATTCCTGTAGATGCCGTAAGGGTAGAAGAACTGATCAATTACTTCCACTATAGTTATCCCGCTCCCCGTAACGATAGTCTCTTTACTATTTATTCCAATTATACAGACTGCCCCTGGAATAAAGCGAATAACTTATTAGAGATAGCCGTGCGGGCACAGCAGATGGAAACAGATAGTCTTCCTGCCAGCAACCTCGTATTCCTGATAGACATTTCCGGTTCTATGGGTACGCCTAATAAGCTGCCCCTGTTGCAGGCTGCCTTCAGGGTATTGGTGAATAATCTCCGCCCGCGGGACAGGGTGGCGATTGTTGCCTATGCAGGAGCCCCTGGCCTCGTATTGCCCTGCACACCGGGCAACCAGAAAGAGAAAATATTAAATGCGATCGACTACCTCAGTGCCGGCGGCGCTACTGCCGGAGAGGCGGCCATCCAGATGGCCTATCAGCTGGCCGATGAGAATTTCATCCCTAACGGGAATAACCGTGTGATACTGGCTACGGATGGAGATTTTAACGTTGGGCAAACGAGTGACCAGGATATGGAAGACCTGATCATGAAGAAAAAAGAAAGTGGCGTGTTATTAACCTGCCTTGGTTTTGGCATGAAGGATTATAAAGACTCCAAGCTGGAAACCCTTGCCAGCAAAGGTAATGGCAACTTCGCTTATATAGATGACCTGGAAGAAGCCACGAAGGTTTTTGCGAAAGAATTCGGCAGCACACTCTTTACGGTGGCAAGGGATGTACGTGCGCAGGTGAACTTCAATCCTGCACGGGTAAAGTCTTACAGGCTGATAGGATATGAAAACAAAGTGCTGAAAGAAGACAATAGTAACGGAGAAAAGATAGTAGGAGGAATAGTAGGCTCAGGCCATTGTGTGGTGGCCATCTATGAGATCGAACCTGTAGCAGCAGACCCTGGTGGTGTTTTAACAGATGTGAAGATCTGGTACCGCCCTGCATTGGATACCACGATGCATTGCCTGGAAAAATCCATCACAAATAACAAAACCGAATTTGTAAAAGCCTCTGATGATTTCCGGTTTGCGGCTTCTGTGGCATTGTTTGGTATGCTGGTAAGGAAATCTCATTACAAAGGAGAAGGTTCCATTAACATGGTCACAGATATTGCCAGACATGCACTGGGCTATGATCCTGGTGGATACAGAGGCGAATTCTTAAAACTGATCAAACTGGTGAAGAAGAATACGAACTGGTTGAAGGAGTAGTGTCTTTCTTTTTCCAGCAGTAAGTACCTATCACCATACCCGCTATACTACTCAGTAATCCAATAAACAAAGGCGGCGTTTCCGGTTCAAATATTTCACTGAGGATATAACCCACGGTACCCATTATTATGGAAAGCACAGCCCCGGCTTCATTAGACCGCTTCCAATACAAACCTGCCGTAAGCGGTACAAATAAAGAAACAAGACTTAACACGGAAGAAGAAGCTACCAGTTCATAAATGTTCTGGCTACCCAATGCCATCAGCATAGAGATAGCAGATACCACCACAACGGATAAACGAATGATGCGCAGGAACTTTGCATCGGAGATATCTTTAAAGAAAGGGCGGATAATATTTTCTCCCAACACCGTGGAAGGCGCAAGGATCGCGCCGCTGGTGGTGCTCATGATAGCAGATAATAATGCGCCGAAGAACAATACCTGTGTGAACAGGCTGCCATGCTGCAACACCATATTCGGCAGGATCTTTTCTGTATCACCTGCTGCCAGTGAAGGATATAATTGTTGTGCGCATAACACGATCAGTAACGGTAAAGAGCCGATCACCAGGTACATCAGTGCGCCGAGGTAAGAAGAATATTGCGCCACCTTTTCGCTCTTACTGCTCATGAGCCGCTGGAACACATCCTGCTGCGGAATAGAGCCGAGACCTATCGTGAACCAGGCGGCCATGTATTTGAGCCAGCTGTTCCAGTCGCTGTGCGGAAAGAACTGGAAGGTGCCTGCGGGTGCTTTGTCTATCACGGTTTGCAAACCGCCTGCCTGGTCTACCACGTTATAGGTGATCACTAAAATACCAATGATGATCATGATGGTCTGGATGAAATCTGTAATCGATACAGACCACATGCCACCCATGTAAGTATAAGCCATCACGATCAGTCCGCTGGCCAGCATGGCAATGGAAGAGGGGATGCCCATTACGGTATTGATCACAATGCCCATGGCTACGATCTGCGCGGCAATCCATCCGAAGTAGGAGGGCACCATCAGCAGGGCAGAGATCACTTCTGCTTTTTTACCGTATCGTACTTTGAAATAATCGCAGAAGGTGAGCACATTGCTGCGATAGAGTTTCCTGGCGTAGAATAATCCTACCAGCAGGAGGCAGAGGGATGCACCGAAGGGATCTTCCATTACACCCTGTAAACCATGTTGTGCAAATTCACTGGTAGCGCCCAGCATGGTTTCAGAACCAAACCAGGTAGCGAAAATTACGCAGGTGCTGATGCCCAGTGGAAGGCTGCGTCCTGCCACCATAAAGTCGCTGGCGCTTTTTACGCGTTGTGCTGCCCAACGCCCGATGAGGATGGTTACCAGTAGGTAAACCAGGATGAATGCTATTAACATGAAAGGCTAAGATACTTATTTAACGGTCAGGAAGCAATGGGGGCAACGAGCGTGTTTTTTTATTTTAATAATGATCAGGAAGCAATGGGGGCAACGAGCGTTTTTTTTTATTTTAATAACGGTCTGGAAGCAATGGGGGCAACGAGTGTGTTTTTTTTATTTTAATAATGATCAGGAAGCAATGCTGTTATTACTTAACGATCGTAAAGCAATGCCGCAACAGTTTAATGATTTTGAAACAATGCCGCCATCACTTAACGATCCGGAAGCAATGCCGCAACAACTTCCCCTGAAAATCAAAAGGCACCGTCTGTGCCGTAATGTTCTTTATAGACGAAGCATGGATACTTTCCTCTTCCAGCACAAATTTGCGCAGGTTATTACTGAAATAGATCACACCTCCCGGCTTCGTAGCCAGTAACACTTTATTGATGATCTCCACATGATCCCGCTGAATATCCAGGATATCCTTCATCCGTTTGCTGTTGGAGAAAGTAGGAGGGTCCAGCACCACAAGATCGTAGGTGTTCGTTTTAAGCTCATCGAGATATTGCAACACATCTGCATGGATGTATTGATGTTTGGCAGGATCAAAGAGATCATTGAGTTTGATATTCTCTTCTGCCCAGGAGAGATAGGTTTTAGACAGGTCGATAGAAGTAACACTGGCTGCGCCTCCCGCTGCCGCATACACGGAAAAGGAACCGGTATAACAAAACAGGTTGAGCACTTTTTTATCCTTTGCTTCTTCCCGCACCATATGCCGCGTGATGCGGTGATCCAGAAAAAGACCACTGTCTAAATAATCAGAGAGGTTCACTTTGAATTTCAGCCCGTCTTCCTGTACGATCAGTTCTTCTTTGGAAAAGTCCATTTTTTCGTACTGGCTCTGGCGGTTCTGTTTTCGCTGACGGGTACGGAGGTGAAGATCTTCTGCGGGTACTTCCAGTACTTTGGCCAATACTTCCATGCTGGTATGCAGCCATTCATCGTAGGCTTCTTCTTCCATGCCGTGCTGGCTGCGGTACTCCGCTACATACACTTTATCCTCGTACAATTCAATGATAAGGGGAAATTCCGGAAGGTCCCGGTCATAGATCCGGAAGCAGGTGATGCCCTGGCGTTTTGCAGTTTTGCGAAGGTGTTTCAGCACTTTCGCCAGCCGGTTCTCGAACATCTCGAATTTGTGGGACATAGGCGCAAAGATGCATAAAAAAAGCTGCACCGTGTGTGGTGCAGCTTTTAAAATATTATCAGCTAAAGATGTCCTTCACTTTCTCGAAGAATCCTTTATCGCTTTTCTCCGGGTTCGGTTTAAAGTTCCCTGAGTCCTGCAATTTCTCCAGCATGCTCTTCTCTTCTGAAGTAAGTGTCTGCGGCGTCCATACATTTACATGGATCAGCTGATCACCTTTTTCATAACTGTTCACAGAAGGGAAACCCTTGCCTTTCAAACGGAAGATCTTACCGCTTTGGGTGCCTGGTGGTACTTTGATCTTGGCCTTACCATCAATGGTAGGCACTTCCACCTGTATGCCGAAGGCGGCTTCAGGGAAAGAGATATGAAGATCGTAGGCTACGTTCAGTCCATCCCGCTGTAATTCCGGGTGTGGTTCTTCTTCAATGAGGATGAGCAGGTCTCCGGGAGCACCGCCTCTTTCGCCGGCATTTCCTTTTCCGCTCATGCTCAGCTGCATGCCTTCCATTACACCAGCCGGGATATCGATAGATACCGTTTCTTCACCGTATTGACGGCCTTCTCCTTTACAGGAAGAACATTTATTGGTGATGATCTGGCCTTCTCCGTTACAGGTAGGGCAGGTAGTGACGGTTTGCATCTGGCCCAGGAAGGTCTGGGTCACTTTCCTTACTTGTCCGGAACCCTGGCAGGTGGTACAGGTCTGGAATGCATTTTTGTCTTTTGCGCCCAGCCCGTTACAGGTGGTACAGGTTACATGTTTTTTAACCTTGATCTTTTTGTTGGCGCCTTTGGCGATCTCCTCAAAATTGAGTTTGATCTTTACCCGCAGGTTGCTGCCCCGGGTACCTCTGCCACGGCGGTTTCCACCACCACCGCCACGTCCGCCGCCGAAGAAACTACCGAAGATATCTTCTCCGAAGATGTCTCCAAAGTTGGAGAAGATATCATCCATGTTCATGTTTCCGCCGGCGTGCCCGCCACGGTTGCCCATACCGGCATGGCCGAAACGGTCGTATTGTCCGCGTTTATCAGGGTCGCTCAACACTTCATAGGCTTCTGCCGCTTCTTTGAAATGTTCCTCTGCCTCCTTGTTACCGGGGTTACGGTCAGGATGGTATTGCATGGCTACCTTGCGGTAAGCCTTTTTGATCTCATCCTGGGAGGAGGTTTTGGACACCCCTAAAATTTCGTAAAAATCTCTTTTGGTGGACATGTTTATACACTTGAATAGCCCACTCCTCTGAGCGGGCTGTTATGGATTTATGTAGACATTGATGTTGCTGTCACATCGTCATTTTCCTACTACTACGCGGGCATGACGGATGATCTTGTCATTCAGGTAGTAGCCTTTCTGCAGAACGTCCAGGACCTTGCCTTTCAAATCTTCTGCAGGGGCAGGTACCTCTGTGATAGCATCGTGCAGGTCTGCATTGAATTCTTCGTTGAGACTTTCCATAGGTTTAAGGCCTTTGGATTGTAAAATACTGTGTAACTTATTGAAAACCAATGATACGCCGTCCTTCACAACATTAATATCCGTAGCGGTTTCCAGTTGTTTGGCTGCTCTCTCGGAATCGTCCAGTACATCCAGTAAGGCAATCACTACTTCCTTGTTGGCGGTATTTATTAATTCAATGCGCTCTTTGGCATTACGTTTCTTGAAGTTATCGAAATCAGCATTCAGCAGCAGGTATTTCTTCCGCAGTTCATCCAGTTCGCTCCTTACCTTATCCAGTTCATTCTCTTCTGGTACGGCATCATTCAAATGGGAAGACCCACTCATGTTCTCGTCTGAATTAATATCCTGTAAGCCGTCAGCTTCCGGCTGCCCATTTGCCTGCATATCTTTGTCGTTTTCTGTCATGATGGTATAAATTAACTGCAAAAGTACAACGGTCAATTATTTTGCCAAGGGGTAGAATGGGGACAAATTGGCAGAAAATACCATAAAGCCTGCATAAAGCAGGGAATGTGTACCTTTGCGCCTTCGAAATAAAATACATGACAAAGGTTTTTCTAAAGAAAAAAATACAGAACAGGGTCTTGCTCGGGCATCCCTGGATCTTCGGGAATGAAGTAGGACAGATAGACGGGGAAGTGAATCCCGGGGATATTGTGGATGTGTTTACCCATACAGGGGTATTTGTGGGGAGAGGGTATATCAACCCCCAGTCCCAGATCCTGGTCCGTTTGCTTACCCGGGATAAGAATGAGCAGATAAATGATGGCTTCTTCCTGCAGCGGTTGCAGAAGGCCTGGGATTACCGGAAAAAGATAGGGTATGTGGAAAACTGCCGCCTCGTATTCGGGGAAGCGGATGAACTGCCGGCCCTGGTGATCGATAAATTCAACGACTACCTCGTGATCCAGACCCTGGCGCTGGGGATAGACCGTTGGAAACCAGCTATTGTGGCTGCACTGGAAAAAATATTCTCGCCTAAAGGTATTTATGAAAGGAACGATGTGCCTGTTCGGGAACTGGAAGGTTTGCCGCAGCAAAAGGGCTTTTTAAGCGCTCCTTTTGACACGAACATCATCCTGAAGGAAAATGGTTTAAAGTTCCATGTAGATATCGTAAACGGACAGAAAACAGGGTATTTCCTGGATCAGCAGGATAACCGCCGTGCTATCCAGCATATCGTGAAAGGCGCCAATGTACTGGAAGCGTTCTGCTATACCGGTACTTTCTCCTGCCATGCGGCCCATTACGGAGCTAAAAGTGTGCTGGGACTGGATATCTCAGAGAATGCGGTAGCCACCGCCCGCCGGAATGCGGAGCTGAACGGCCTGCAGGATAAATGTGAGTTCCAGGCCGTGAATGCTTTTGACCAGCTGAAGCAATGGACCAAAGAAGACAAGAAATTTGATGTGGTGATCCTGGATCCGCCGGCCTTTACCAAAAGCCGCGAGAATATCCAGAAGGCCATTACGGGTTATAAGGAGATCAACCTGCGGGGGATGAAGTTACTGAAGCCCGGAGGGTTCCTGGTTACCGCCAGCTGTACCAACCTGGTAGATCCCTCTATGTTCCTGGAAACCATTCACTTGGCTGCCAAGGATGCCCGTAAGAAATTACGGCAGGTAACCTTCATGACACAGGCGCAGGACCATCCTATTCTCTGGAATATAGAGAACACTACTTACCTGAAGTTCCTGATCGTAGAGGTGCAGTAAGAGGCTGTTGCTATGGGAGGAAACACGGGAGACATACGGGGGGAACACGAGTGATATACGGAAGGAACACGGGAGAACCGTGGAGATGGTGTGGACTTGGTATGGACTTGATGTGGAGATGAGGTGGACTTGGTCTGGGAGATATACTGTGGTAAAGGCTTTGCGAGACATAAAAAACAAAAAAGGCTATCGATCCGATAGCCTTTTTAATATCTTTAAACCTTCCCTTTACTTGACCACATTGAATTTCCCCGATTCCACGAGGTTTCCGTTCTTTTCACGTAACTGGAAGATATATAAGCCGCTATAGTAATTGTCGAGATTCACCTGGGTACGCTGGGCGATATTTTTGAGGTGATCTACTTTTTTGCCGAGGAAGTTGTAAACAATAATTTCATAAACCTTATCGTTATTACGCTGGATCTCGAAGAAGATCTTTGTTGTAGCAGGATTAGGATAGGCTTTAACAACTTTACTCACACTCTCCGTTTCAGGGAGAGATTTAGTGCTTTGGGACCACGCCGGAAGGGATATGGTACAGAGCATTAAAAATAAAATGAGCGTAGAGTTCTTCAACATAGTATCCAAAGATAATGATTTTTTTAAATATCTGTCAAACTTTTTCGGTTTTGATCTTATTATAAATATAACAAAAGCTAAGCCAAAAAGTATCTATTTGCAGTGGTTTTTTGAAAATTTTAACGCTTGTTAACGCTTTTTTAGAAACTCGGGCAGGTTACACTGTTCAAAGTGGTGTTCCGGCTGTTCAGGAACCTTTTGAAAACCATAGACAATTCAAACCCTCCCATTGCCTGGCTGGCAGTCCGCAGCCGGGAAACATTCACATCGTAACTCATGCCAATTTCGTAAGCGCCCATATCCAGCCGGATCATGGGTACTATCGCATCATTCCAGCGGAAGAACAGTCCTCCGTAGAAGCCCCTGTCTGATTCCAGCCCTTCGTCATACAAGCTGTAACCGATCATGGCCCCGCCGATGAATTCTGAATAAGACCCCTGGTGCACCTCGTTATAATGGGCAATCAGCTTTACCCGTTCAGCCACCGGAACAGTAATGCCCATGTTAAAGCTCAGTTTAGGATCCAGCGTGATGGTCTTATCATCGTAAAAGGACACCTTTGGCCGGTTGAAATGGTAATAGGCTGCCCCGATAAAGTAATTGCCTTCTTCTCCCAAAGACCCGTTATAACTCATGCCCACACCCGCATCCCAGTAAGTGTAACCGATCCTGGCCATTCTTCCCTCTTCCCCGGTAGCGGCGGCAGGGTCAAAACGGCCATTGGTATACTGATTATTGAAAGTAAGGTGTGTAGGATCAAACTGCCGCTGTACCATGCCTCCCATAAAACCGAGGGAGAGGAAGCTGCTTTTGTCCTCACTAAGGGACTTGTGGTAGTTAAGGGCCGGCAGCACCTGAACGGACTGAAGTTTGGAAGTACCAGCCCTGTCGTAGGACATTTGCAAACCTGCCGTAATATGGTCATTGTATTGGCCGATGGGGAATTTCATTTCCCCGCTCATGGTACCTGTTTGATAAGGGATGGTAACGCTGTTCCATTGATTGCGGTAAACGCCCTGTACACGCACGTCTCCCTTAAACAGGCCAATCAACGCAGGATTGCGCAGTATAGGTGTTTCGGCAAATTGTGACAGATGGATGTCCTGGGCATTAGCGTTAAGCGCCATGCCACAGCAAATGACCAGGCGCGCGCTTTTCCACAGTGTTTTCATCGGCTTCGGCGTTTTCATGGTATGGTGTTATCGGAATAAAGTTACGTTTCCTTTTAGTTGGAATTTCTCTTTTGTGTCACAAACCGCTTCGAAAAGGTAAATATACACGTCCGGGGGCAGTGCCTTTCCATTCATGGTACCATTCCAGCCCTGGCTGATATCCTCTACATTGAAATTCTCTCTTTTGAATACTTCCTGCCCAAAGCGGTTAAAGATCCGCAGGGATTTGATCACCTGCACGCCTTTGCCACGGGGATAGAATATGTCGTTAGCACCATCTCCATTGGGTGTAAAACCAGTGGGGAAGAACACATTGCCCTTATCACATACCAGTTTGATGTTCATCACATCCGATTTTGTACAGCCATTGGTACTGGTTACTTCCAGTGCATAGTCCATAGACTGGCGGACAGTGGATACCGTTTGCGGGCATGTAGCACAATCCAGATACGTGCCAGGTTTCCATTCCCACTTTACCACATCGTTGCTGTAAGTAGAAGTGAGGTGCACCAGGCTACCGGCCGTTACTACCTGGTCCGGTCCAACATTCACTGTCGGTACTGGTTTCACTGTCACCGTTACCTGTGCGGTAGCGGCAGGGCAGTCGTTATCATTACGGGCTGTTACGGTATAGGTAGTATTGACTATGGGTGTTGCAACCGGCATGGCCGTAGCCGTTCCGCTGATGGTTTCTGAATTGGGTGCCCAGGTGTAGGTAACAGCACCCGCAGCGCGTAATTGCGCACTCATGCCCAGGCAGATGGCAGTATCCGGGCTCATGGATAAATGAATTGTGGGTACTACTTTTATAGCTACCGTATCACTTGCCGTACAGCCATATGCGTTAGTAGCAACAACTATGTATGAAGTATCTTTTAACGGAGAAACGGAGGGATTGTAACAATTGGTGCAGCTCATCCGGTAAGCAGGTTTCCAGACTACCGGATCATTGCTGAGTGCCTGCAGGGTTACGCTGGTGCCTTCACAGATCTTAGCCAGTGGTGTTACAGCATGCACAAAAGGCGTGGGGCGTATTGGAATTTGGATGGTCACTGAATCCACACAATTACGTGCATCCGTTACCACCAGCTTCACCGGGTAAGCGCCGCTGGCATTATATTTTGTAGGAACAGGTACCTGTATGGCGGATAGTGTGCCATTTCCCAGATCCCATTTCCAGTTCGTTAAAGGGATATTGGGAGAAGGAACGGAAGATTCTGTAAACCTTACCGGCTGGCCTTCGCAGGCAGTAGCAGCCAGCGTGAAACCGGCAACGGGTGCTATCACATTCAGGTGATCTGTTTTCACAACTGTATCTGCACAATACGCAGGATCGTTATAACGAATGATGAGCGTGTCTGTGAACAGCCCTTTCACCAGCATTGTTTTTTTGATGTCTACTTCCGTAGTGGTTAAGGTGGTACCATCTCCAAACTTCCAGTTGTAGCTATCTACCAGCGTATGCGGCACATGCAGCACACCGTAGTCCACTTCACTGCTCCGGCAAATAGTTCCTACGCCGGTATGGAAATCTGCATCGAACACATACACTGTTTTAAAGATCGTGCTCATACAATTCTGGGCGGTGTTCCTTACTGTGAGCCGCACGTTATAAGTACCGGGCTGTGTATAGGCATGGATGGGATGAGCAATGTTTTCCAGGGGGGAATTATCGCCAAAATCCCATTCATATGTATCTGAAGCAGAACCGGCAGATGTATTTGTAAAGTTATAAGCGTTCTTGTTATCACAACGGCGGGCGAAGGTGAAATCAGCCACTGGCCCGTTATTGTTGAGGGTGATGGGTGTTGCACTCGTAAAACAGCCATTGGAACCTGCACTCATTTGTATGGTAACGGGGCCGCTTGTACGAAATACGCGATTGATATCATTCTCTGAACCTTCGTAAGTAGTACCGTCGCCAAAATTCCAGCGGTAGCGGCTGGCATTGGTAGCTGTGGCCAGGAGGCGGGCACTGCTGCCTGCACAGTTATCCGGCCTTGTAGCTGTAAAACTTACATTGGTGGGTGCCGCACCTGTTTTCACCAGTTGCGGGAAGTTGCGTTGTGCTGTGCATCCCTGCTGTGTGGTTACAGAAAGGCTCACGTTGAAATTTCCGGCAGAGTTATAAACATGTGTGATCCCCGGTGTGGTGGCATTCCCGCTTTGACTATCTCCAAAGACCCAGGCGTAAGCAGTAACGGGATCGTTATTGATGGTGGTAACACTCGCGGAAAGGTTAGCAGAAAAAGGTACACAACCCTGTAATCCCGTTCCGGAAACATTGATCACCGGGGCGGCCAGTTTAATGAAGTTTTGCTTCTTAAGGGTTTTGCTGCAACCATTGGTATTGCTAACAGTCAGTGTTACATCAAAAGTGTCTATACGGGTAAATTGATGTTGAACAGTGGGGGAGTTAGTGGTAACCGTTGGCGTGCCATCCCCAAAATCCCATATCCGCTGTACCCCTCCGGGCGTCAGGTCTGTAAAGGTAGCCGTGTAAGGGCCGCAGGCTATTGCCGTATTTACCGTAAAGTCTGGTACAGGTAGTGCATACACCATCAGGTTTTGCGTGGCGCTGCTGCTACCGTTCTGGTAATAAGCCGTGAGGGTTATGGTAAGTGCCCCTGCTGCCGGAAAGGTGATAACAGGGTTTAAGTCGTTGGAAGTGTTGCCATTACCAAAATTCCATAAAACGGAAAGTGGTGTGCCGGTGCTCGTATTTCGAAAGGTGAAAGTGGCAGGGGCACACTGGCTGACAGGTGAACTGGTATATGTAAAGCCAGCCTGCTGCGCTTTTATGACCGCCGGAGCAGCCAGCATACAAAGCAATAGCAGCAGAAGCTGGCTACGCACGGTATGCGGGTTTTTCATATCAGGTGCAGGAACGGTTCTCATTTTTTCAAAGGATATGGGATACTTATGAATTATACAAATCTATAATATTATTTGGACATATCCATCAATTACCTTAATAGGGTCACATTCCCCTTCACCAGCAGTGGTTCGTTAGAATCGCAGGTCATTTCCACGTAATAGATGTACACATCCGGGTTGAGCAATACGCCGCCGAACTTGCCATCCCAACCGCAGCCGGGATCGTCTGTGTTGCAATTACTCCTTTCAAACACCATCTGGCCCCAGCGGTTGAAGATCTTAAAGGACTTGATGCCGCTGATGCCTTTACCCCTTACATAGAAGAGGTCGTTCTGACCATCTCCGTTGGGACTGAAGGTGTTAGGGATGAATGCTGTGCTGGCCGGGCAAACCAGTTTTATGGGTAACAGTGCAATAGTGGCGCAGCCAAATTGGTTAGTAGCCGTAATGTTATAGGTCACATCTCCTTTAGGCGTAGCTATCGGATCGGGGCAATCTATGCAGGTGATCCATTTGTCCGGGTACCACTGCCACTTAATAATATCAGGGGAGCCCTGTACGTTCAGGGTCACTTCCGTACCTGCCGGTACTACCCGTCCGGGGCCGGTGGTGATCTCCGGAGAAGGATTTACCGTAACCAATACGTTAGCCGTATCCGTAAAGCAGGCATCATTACCATACCCGATCACCTGGTATTGTGTGGTGGTGGCCGGTCTGGCAAAAGGCGTGGCGATATCTGCCCTGCTCAGGCCGGTACTGGGGATCCAGCGGTAACGGAGAGCGCCGCTGGCAGTAAGTTGCGTTTGCTTGCCGCTGCAGATCACCGCATCATAAGACTGCACCTGGAAAGGCTGGGATACGGTAATGCGGGCGGAATCATTCACAATACATCCGAAGCTATTTATTACACGAACACGGTAAGTTGTATCCCTCACAGGATTTACCCGCGGGTTGGCACTGCCTGCATCTGAGATATTATAGTTGGTCCAGGAATACGTAGCAGGGCTTGCATTAGACCTGATCTCCAGGGTTTCTCCCAGGCAGATCACAGCTTGTTTAGGCATCACATTTACAGTGGGTAATGGATTGACGCTAACAGGCACCATCGCTATGTCCGGGCATTTGTTATTCTCATTGCGGATCACCAGTTTTACCTGATGGTTGCCGGGTGTTCTGAAAACCATTCGCGGACGGGAGCCGGTAGCGTTGGTGGGCTGATCATCCAGCAGCCAGGTCCATTTTGTACCGGGCAGGTTTTTATTTTCCGATCCTTCAAAAAGAATGGAATCGCCTGCGCAAATAGGATTCACGGGAGCCAGGCGTGTATCTGGCAGCGGATCTACTTTTACCGGCAGCGTCAGGGAATCCATACAGCCATGGAAGCTGGTGATCACCAGCTTAGCCTGGTAGGTGCCCACGCCAACGTAATGGAAGGTGGGGTTGAGTGCCGTACTTACATCATCCGTTCTGTTATCCACACCAAAATCCCAACGATAGGACTGCGGTTGCTGGTGTTTGAGATAAGAAAGGCTGGTGCTGCTATTCGAAAAGATCACATCGCCAAAATCACATGCCTGTGAATCATCCAATACGAAAGACGCTTTCGCCTGATCAACAATGATACTGTCCGGAGAGCCCTCTGCGGGTACCCTGCAGCCTTGTGCATCTTCCAGGATCACCCTTGGGTAATAAACACCCTGTTTATCGTAAGTGTATTTGTAAGAGTTGGTAGTAGTGGTTTGCACATTCCCGTTATCAAGGTCCCAGATGTACTTCACCGCATTAGAGGAAGTAGCCGTGAGGGTGATCTCATGCGGCATGCAACCGGTTTTCGGTGTAAAATCACGGGTACCTGTTGGTCCCTGGATCACAACTTCCTGTGTGATGGAATTGATACAATCCCCGTTGGAATAAACATCCAGGCGAATGGTATATCTGCCTGGGCGGTTAAACACATGGGAAGGGTTTGCTAAGTTGGAACGGCTGCCATCTCCAAAATCCCATACAGAACGTACATACCCGGTGCTTTCATTGGTGAATTGCACCAGCACAGGTGGGCATACCGGCAGGTTGGCCGGTATACTGAACTTAGCTACAGGATCAGGAACAACAACGTATTTACCTTTTGTGATCGTTTCCGTACAGCCAATGGCGTTAGTTGCGGTAAGCGTTACGTCAAACTCTCCGGGTTGTGTATAAACATGTACAGGATGTTGATCTGTGCCGGTTCCGCCATCTCCAAATTGCCAGGCATAACTGAGGTTACTGCCGGTGGATGCATTGCTGAATTGCAATGGACTATTAACACAGGAAATAGTAGAAGCCGTGCGGAACTGTGCGGTAACACCTGTTACCGGTACTGGTTTAGTTACCGTAGTGATACAACCTGCATTGTCCTCTATCCGCAGTTGCACATTATAAGTACCCATCTGGGCGAAGGCATGTTTGTAATCTACCGGTTTGGTTTGCAACACCTGCGGTGTAGTACCATCTCCAAAACTCCACGTCCAGGAACGGAGGTTATAACCATGAGAAGGAGTAGAAGCATCGGTGAATGATTGTTCATCCCCTTTACAATTTCTGCCGGTAAAATTAAAGTCACCTACCGCACCGTTCACTTTCACGGGAATGATGTTGGATGTGCTCGCACAACCATTCCTGTCTAATATGCTTAGATAAACATTATAATCGCCAGGTGTGTCGTATTGTTTGGAAATGGAAGTGCCGGGTACCGGTGCATAAGTGTTGTCTCCCCAGCTCCAGTAATAGGAAACAATGTTTGCAGGGTTGGTATTGCCCCTGGTGAAAGTAACACCACTGCCTGCGCAGATCTCTGTATTCAGGGCTGAAATGATCGGCTTCTCATCAATCACTTCAATGGTTACAGCATGCACAGATTCGCAATTGCCATCGTTCACCGTGAGACGGATAGTATAGGTACCTGGTGCTGCGTACACATGTGTAGGAGAAGGAATGGTAACAAGCGGTGAATTATCTCCAAAGTCCCAAGACCAGAAACGCGGTGTTCCCGGTATAGGGCCAAAGTCAGAATTGTCTACGAAATTCACTGTGTACCTGTCGTTACAATTCCTGTTGATCATGAAATTGGCAATAGGCGGCAGGATGGTGATGAAATCTATTTTGGTGAGGGTACGGCGGCAACCGTAATTACTCACGGTAAGTGTTACATCATGCTTGCCTATCGTGCGGAAGATATGAGAAGGATTCTCTGCTGTTTCAATACTTCCGTTATCGTCCGGGAAATACCAGAGCCATTCTGTACCACGGGGCACAGATTGATTCACGAAGTTAACCGGATAGCGCTGGCAGGGATTTTTCGGATCTCCGTCAAAGTTCACAATAGGGATCTCGCCTGCGCGTACCGTAGTATCTATCGTGTATTGGCAACCACCTGTGATATTCACTATCAATCGTACGTTAAACACACCTTCCGTAGTGTAAGTGTGAGAAGGAGTGGGGGCTGTGGAAGTAGTACCATCCCCAAAGTCCCAGCTGTAACCAGTGATCATACCGGCACTCAGCAATGTAGCGCCGAAGCTGGTTGAATGTGGAAGACAGCCTTCAGGGTTTGAGATGAACATCCGCACATCCGGTTCCTCCACACGTATGTAATCACGCAGCGTTACATTGGCTTCGCAACCTGCGGCGGATTTGATCATGAGGGAAACATCGTATCTGTCAAAGCGTGTATAAGTATGTGTTGGATTCAGTCCGTCTGCCGTGGTGCCATCTCCGAAGATCCAGTGCCATTCTGCTGCGCCGGTGGATTGGGAGGTGAACTGTGTATTGAAAGGAATGCTGCAACCCTGTGGGGGCGTTGCGATAAAGCTGGCTACCGGGGATTCATGCACCGTAATGGTTTTGGTGATGGTTTCCATACAACCCGGCAGGCCGGATTCCAGTGTGAAAACATAATCACCGGGTGCAGAAAAGTAATAGGAAGCATCCGTACCAAACGTTTTCCTTCCATCCGGTAAGGTCCAGGTGGAAAGTGTCGGGCGTGGCATGGTGGTATTGATCAGGGGCACATTAGTGCCGGTACAAACCGGACCCTGTGTGGTAAAGTCTGCTTTGGTCTTCTCAATGGTCACAAATGCAGGTTTGCTGATCACCGCTTCGCAGCCCTGTGCGTTCTTTGCTCTCAGGACCACTGTAAAGCGCCCTTCCTGCGTATAATCCACTACTGGGTTGGCATCTGTAGAGGTGGTGCCGTTTCCCAGGTCCCAGGCGTAGATTAAACCTGCCGGGCCGGAACTGGTGATAGAAACCTTCAGGGGGGTAGTGCAGCTGCTGTATGCATCCGCCGTAAAATTCACCTGGGGTGTTTCCCCTACATTGATAAGCCGGGCCTTTTCCAGACCGGCGGAGCAGCCAAAGCTATTGGTAGCTATGATATTAATGGAAAAATTCCCGCCAACTGTGTAGATATGGGACGGATTGGGATCAGAAGTGATCACCCCGTCCCCAAAGTCCCAGGTCACATTTTGCAGGGTGCCGGATCCCGGGGTACTCTGGTCCGTGAACTGGATCGGTAATGGCGTACATCCGATCACGTTGGATACGGAGAACTGGGGTACCGGTCTTGCATATACTTCAATGTTCTCGCTATACTGCTTAGGACCACTTGGATATGTAACCGTTAACGTTACTTTATAAGAACCAGGGTTCAGATAGGTAACGCCGGCATCCCGCGTAGTAGCAGTGGAGCCTTGTCCAAAATCCCAAAGGTAGGCGGTGGCGCCGTTGTCAGACATGTTGGTAAAAGAGAGTGCATGCGGAGCGCAATCGTTTTGTTTGCCATTAATAGTAAACCTTACTGTCTGTGCACTGGAATGCAGCGTGGCCGCAGTAAATGCAAGCATCAGGATGGCGCAATACGTTCTAAAACAGCACAACTGTTTTCGGTAGTTCATGGATATCGGATATAGTCGCAGGTGTAAGGACAATAATCTGTCCAATTCGTAATCTGAACTAAAATTAATATTTAAAAAACAATTATCTGTCTATATTAACATTATGTTTTCATACTGTTAACTGAATTATCACTTATTTGCTGCCCGGCGGAGGTATGCTACTCAGTCATTCTCAGGCCTTTCTACCATTTGAATCAAGCAATTAGTACAAACAGTTAACAGGTATGCCTGCATTAGACAAGTCTTATTGGAACGCCCGGTACGAGCGCGGCGAAACGGAGTGGGATATGGGAGCAGTTTCCCCACCCCTCAGAGAGTATTTTGATCAACTCCCCAACAAAAATCTTCGTGTATTGATCCCCGGTGGTGGTAACAGCTACGAAGCCAGGTATTTGTGGGATAATGGATTTAAGGATATAACGGTATTGGATATATCCTCTGTGTTGATAGACAGGCTGAAACGAGAACACCAGCAAACAGGGATCAAATTTATTGTGGGAGACTTCTTTGAACACGAATCCGAGTACGACCTTATTGTTGAGCAAACTTTTTTATGCGCATTAGATCCAACTTTGCGGATGGCTTATGCCCGTCACATGTATGATCTCCTGTGGGAAAAGGGTGTTCTGGTAGGTTTGCTGTTCAACAGGGAATTTGATGAACCCGGTCCACCTTTTGGAGGAGGCATCAAAGTGTACCGCAGGATGTTTGAACCGTATTTCAATTTCAAGATCTTTGCGCCCTGCCACAATTCACATCCCGCCCGCCAGGGAAAAGAAGTGTTCATCAATTTCAGGAAACTGGACCAGCTTTCGAAGAAGCGATAGTATCTTTACAGTATGAAAAAGATCCTATTAGCAGCCGGTTTGTTACTGGCTGTGCTGACTGGTTTCGCACAGGATGCGGTACCCGCAGATGCTTTTGAAAAAGGAATGGGGCAACCAGGTATTCAGTTGCTGGATGTACGTACGGCAAAGGAGTTTAATACCGGCTATTTGCCGAATGCCTTACAGGCTGATTTTACAAAGAAGAAAGAATTTTTTGACCGGATCCAGTACCTGGATAAATCCAAACCAGTATATGTTTATTGCCTGAGTGGCGGCCGCAGCGCCGCTGCTGCCAAATGGATGCGCGAAAACGGATACGCGAAAGTAGTGGAAATGGAAGGCGGCGTAATAGCCTGGAAGCAGGCTGGTAAAACATTAACCGGTGAAGCCTTAGGACCGCAGTTCAGCATTCCTGATTTTGAGAAAGCCGTGAAGAGTGATAAATGGATACTGGTGGATGTAGGCGCCACCTGGTGCCCGCCTTGCCGTAAGATGGAGCCAGTTGTGAAACAGATCGTTAAAGAAAAGCAATTGAAACTGGTGAGTGTAGATGCCGGCAAAGATACAGATGTGATGAATAGCATCGGCGCTAAAGCACCCCCTACCTTTGTGTTGTATAAAGATGGAAAAGAAGTGTGGCGAAAGGAAGGGATTGTAACTGTGGAAGAATTCAGATCAGTGATCAAATAAAAACTAAGGGGCCGTATCAAAAGTATGATGCGGCCCCTTTTTATTCGGGTACCTGATGGAGGCATGCCATCATTTATGCAATTCTCCGGGCTATCTTTTATTTTTGATACAACCCCTTAGTTTTTTATAGTTGATAAATGCCACCAAATTTCTTCACGGCATAATCCAGGAAGTATTTGAATTCCAGGTTCTCTCCCGTCACTTTTTTACACAGTTCATTAGAAGTATAGAACCTGCCAAAGCAATGAATATTCTCCCTTAACCATTGCAGCAAAGGACCGTAATTACCATCGGCAATAGCTGCTTCCAGTCCCGGTACTTGTTTTTGTGCAGAGGCATATAACTGCGCAGCATAGAAACTTCCCAATGAGTAAGTAGGGAAATAACCAAAGCTGCCGTGAGACCAGTGAATATCCTGTAAAACACCACTATGATCATCCGGTACTTCCTGTTGCAGGTAATCACGGTAATACTGGTTCCAGGTCTCTCTCAGATCTTTCGTCTGTAATGTTCCGCCGATCAATCCTTTTTCAATTTCATACCGGATCATTACATGGAAATGATAAGTAAGCTCATCCGCTTCTGTACGGATCAGGGAAGGCTGAACAAGGTTGATAGCTTTATAGAAATCCTGGATAGGCACTGCCAGCAAACTGCTGCGGAAAGTGGCCTGCAGGTTATTGTAGTGATATTGCCAGAAGGTAAGGCTGCGGCCTAAATTGTTTTCCCATAAACGGGATTGGGATTCATGGATCCCCAGGCTGGCTGCTTCCCCGCTTGGTAAACCATATTCTTCAGGCGGAAGGCCTTGTTCATAGAGCGCATGACCACCTTCGTGGATACAGCTCCAGGTCATATTGCCAAGGTCCTGTTCATCTATACGGGTGGTCACTCTCACATCCTGCGGGCTGAAGCTGGTGGTAAAAGGATGTTCTGAAATATCCTGCCGGCCTGCTTTGAAATCATATCCCATGCCTTTCAAAAGATTAATTCCGAATTGCCATTGCTGGTCTTTAGGAAAATGCCGGTGCAGGAATGAATTATCAGGCACCTCTTGCTGCGCTATTTTTTTCAGGATAGGCAGGAGGGATTCTTTCACGCCGCTGAAGATCTTATCCAGCATTTGCACATCTGCTCCTTTCTCGTATTCATTGAGCAATGCATCATAAGGATGGCCCTTGTAACCAAGGATCTCTGCTTCCCTTTTCTTGAGTTCCACCATTTTGGCCAGCAGGGGCTCAAACACATCAAAATTATTTTCCTTGCGGGCTTTGATCCATGCATGATAGGCCGCATTGGTAGCGGTGGACAGTTCTGCGACAAAAGCAGCCGGATATTTGCGGTTCTTCTCATAATCTTCCAGGGAGAGGACTACATTCTTTTGCTGAACGGCGCTCAGATCGCTGCGGGAGCTGAGTTCTTTCAGGATATCGCCCAGTGCGTCCTCAGAGAACAGCTCGTGGGCAATGGAGCTAAGCGTAGTAAGCTGCTGCCCGCGGAAGGCCGCACCCTTTTCCGGTAAATAGGTTTCCTGATCCCAGCCCAAAATCGACATGGCATTACGTACGTCTGCCACTTTTTGCATTTTTGTCTTATAATCTTCGTAAAGCTCGGATGAAGTTTTTTGCACTGTCATTAAAACAATTTTATTTTACAAATCTAACGAAAGCTGAATCAGCAATAAAAGATATGACCATCCGTGATATAATACAAGTAATTGAAGCATTTGCTCCCTTATCCTACCAGGAATCGTATGATAATGCGGGGCTGATCTTCGGGAGTGGAGATATGGAGGTAAAGGGCGTATTATTAACCCTGGATGCCACAGAAGCTGTGCTGGACGAAGCTTTGGAGAAAGGCTGCAATCTCGTGATCGCGCATCATCCTATCGTTTTTGGCGGGTTGAAAAAGATCAACGGCAAGAATTATGTGGAAAGGGTGGCTATTAAGGCCATTAAGAACGACATCGCTGTTTACGCCGCCCATACCAACCTGGACAATGTGCGGGCAGGGGTGAGCGCTATGATGGCCGGCCGGCTGAACCTGCGGAACACAAAAGTACTGGCCCCTAAAAGGGAACTGCTCCGGAAACTCTTTACTTTTGCCCCTGTGGCGGATGCAGAGATCGTACGGCAGGCACTTTTTGAAGCAGGGGCAGGCCACATCGGTAAATACAGCGAATGCAGTTTCTACCAGGATGGTACGGGGACTTTTAAGGGCGCTCCGGATACGGACCCCTATGCAGGCACTCCCGGAGAACGCCACCAGGAAGGGGAAACGAAGATAGAAGTGATCTTCCCCGCCCACCTGGAAGGCCAGGTGATCCGGGCCATGCTGCAACACCATCCCTACGAGGAGGTGGCCTACGATATCGTAAAGCTGGAAAATGAATGGGCGGAAGTAGGTTCCGGGCTGATAGGCTCCCTGCCGGAAGCCATGGAGGAGATGGATTTCCTCCGGCTGGTAAAGGAGCAATTTAAGACCGGCTGTGTGCGGTATACCCCCCTCCGGGGCAAAAAAGTACAGAAGGTGGCTGTTTGCGGAGGGGCCGGGAGCTTTCTCCTGAAGAAAGCAATCGCTGCCGGAGCGGATGCCTATGTGTCAGCCGATTTTAAATACCATGAATTTTTTGATGCTGAAAATCAATTGATTATAGCAGATGTGGGACATTTTGAGAGTGAACAGTTCGCAGTGGAGTTATTTTATCATATATTGACCGAAAATTTCCGTAATTTTGCGCCTCTTAAATCTACCATTAGTACAAACCCGGTAAATTATTTATAATACATGGCTACTGTTAAAGAATACAACGTTGAGGAAAAATTGGTTTCTGTACTGAAATTACAGAAGATCGACTCCAAGTTGGACGAAATCCAGATCCTGAAAGGAGAGTTGCCGATGGAAGTGCGGGACCTGGAAGATGAGATTGAAGGTTTGAACCTCCGCCAGGCACATATCGAGGATGAGATTAAAAGCATCACTGATTTCGTTGCCAGCAAGAAAGCGGCGATCAAAGAAGCTGAGGCACTCGCCAAGAAGTACGAAAAGCAGCAGGATAATGTAAAGAACAGCCGTGAGTTTGAAGCCATCACCAAAGAAGTGGAGATGCAGAACCTCGAGATCAAACTGGCTGAGAAACATATCAAGGATGCTAACGAAGAAGTAAAAGACAAATCACGTGCCCTGGAAGTTGCCAAAAAAGCGGTAGCGGACAAGGAGAACAACCTGAAACATAAGAAAGGCGAGCTGGAGAAGATCATCAGTGAAACTGACAAGGAAGAGAAAGCATTACAGAAACTCACCGAAGAAGCACGCGAAAAAGTAGACCCACGTTTACTGCAGGCGTACGAAAAGATCCGTAAGAACTATCGCAACGGCCTGGCTGTTGTTACAGTAATGCGTGATTCCTGCGGTGGTTGCTTCAATGCCATCCCTCCGCAAAGACAAGCTGAGATCCGTCACCGTAAAAAGATCGTAGTGTGCGAACATTGCGGCCGCATCCTGGTGGATAACGACCTCGAAGCCACTGTACAGGCATAATAATATTAAAAGGACATCGAAAGATGTCCTTTTTTATTTTAAGATCACTCCGCGCATATCCATTACGCGGAGTTCCTTATTTTTGCCCCTATGCGTTTTATTTTCATCATTGCACTTTGTTGTGGCATCTCTCTTTCTGTTAATGCGCGGCAAAAAAAATACGAGTTCAATTCCCGCTGCCAGCAGGCATATGATGCTATCATGCAATTACGGTTAAACACCGGTAAGGCATTGCTGGAAGAAGAGAAACGTGCGAATCCTGATAATCTCATTCCTTACTTCCTGGATAACTACGCTGATTTTTTTACGCTGTTCTTTAATGAAGACCCTGTTGTATACGCCCGCCAGAAAGCACAACGTGCCGTAAGACTGGACCTGATGGAAGAAGGACCGGAGGACTCTCCCTATTACCTGTACACGCAGGCGGTGATCAAATTTCAATGGGCCCTGGTGAAAGTAAAGTTTGGAGAGAAGTGGGATGCAGTATGGGAAGTGCGCAAAGCATATGTGACCTTAAAAGACAATCAGAAACAATTCCCGCAGTTCCTGCCCAACAATATGTTGCTGGGTTCCATGCAAACCGTGTTCGGCACTATTCCGGAAGGATACAAGTGGATCACCAATATCCTGGGCCTGCGTGGCAGCATTAAAGAAGGCATGCGCCTGCTGCAGGGTTTTATAGACAGTAATGATCCTTCCGCTGTGGTATTCCGCGAAGAATCCTATTACTATTACTGTTATCTCAAACTATTCATCGAAAATAAACCAGACCAGCTGTGGCAGTTCGTACAGACCAAACAACTGGATACGCATAATAACTATCTTTTTGCACTTATGGTGGCCAACCTTTCGCTTAACAACCAAAAGGCGGCACAAGGTATCAAAGTGCTGGAAGAACGTAAACAAGGCCCTGAATACGCAGAAATATTCTACAAGGATTATGTGCTGGGACTGATGAAACTGGAACGCCAGGATGAGGATGCCATAGAGCACCTGGAATACTTTGTGAATAATTTCAGAGGCAAATTCTATGTAAAAGAAGCGCTGCAGCGTTTAAGCTGGGCTTATTACATGAAAGGGGATATGGCAAAGGCCAACAAATACCGGAGCCTGATCTTCACGAAAGGGAACACAGAAACGGAAGCAGACAAACAAGCGCAGAAAGAAGCAAAGAAAGGCACCTGGCCACATCCTTTGTTGCTGAAAGCAAGGCTGCTCAGCGATGGGGGTTTCTATCAGAACGCCCTCACTATTATGCTTTCCAAACGCTCCAACGATTTTAATACCATAGAAGAAAAACTGGAATATGCGTACCGCCTCGGCCGCATTTATGATGAAATGGGGCAGGATACCAATGCCATCCGCCTGTATGAAGCCACTATCAGAGCCGGAAGTAACCGCCCGGAATACTTTGCCGCACGTTCCGCCCTGCAGATGGGGTATATCTATGAAAAATGGGGAGATAAAGGAAAAGCAAGACAAAGTTTTCAAACCTGCCTGGATATGGAAGGGCACGACTACAAAAATTCCCTTGATCAGAAAGCAAAAGCCGGTATGTTACGGCTGGATGGGAAATAGACGTGCATAAGTCGAATTGATAATTCATAATTATATTGGGATATTGCATTTGGAAATTTAGTTATGTTATACCGACTGGTTATTCAGAATTACGCCATTATAGATAATCTGGAGATTGATTTCTCCGGCAACCTCAACGTGATCACCGGTGAAACGGGTGCAGGTAAATCTATTTTGCTCGGTGCATTAAGCCTTATTCTCGGAGAACGTGCAGACCCTTCTGTGCTGTTTGACAAAACAAGGAAATGTGTGATCGAAGGCATGTTTAAAGTGAAAACAGCGCAGGTGCAGGCTTTCTTTGAAGCACATGAGCTGGACATAGAGGATCAGGTGATCCTGCGCAGGGAGATCAGCTCCGCAGGTAAATCCCGTGCATTTATCAATGACACACCGGTGAACCTGTCTCAGTTATCTCAGTTAACACTGCTGCTGGTAGACCTGCATCAGCAGTTTGATACACTGGAACTGGAGAAGTCGGATTTTCAGCGGGAGGTGGTAGATGCGCTGGCCGGCCACCAGGATGAATTGCAGGGTTATACCCGCAAGTTCCAGCAATATGCCCGTTTACAGAAGGACCTGAAAGAATGCCTTCTTCAGCGGGATAATGCCAATAAAGAATCAGATTACAATAAATTCCTGCTCGATGAATTACTCGAGGCAGATCTGCAGGAAGGTGAAATAGAATCGCTGGAAGCAGAGCAACAGATACTCAGCCATTCAGAAGAGATCAAAGGCACGCTTAACCGTGTTCATTTTCAGTTAAAAGAAGATGAGCAACCCGTATTGCAGCAGTTACGCCAGATCCAGGCTTCTTTGCAAACATTATCTGAATTCCACAAGGATGTACCGGCACTTTCTGCCCGCATGCAATCCACCTACCTGGAATTGCAGGACATTGCCGGAGAAGTGGAAAGGTTGAATGACCAGGTACAGTATGACGGCGAACGGATGGAGGAGTTGAATGACAGGATTACTGCGGCGTACCGGCTCCTTAAAAAGCACAACGCGCAAAACACCGCAGAGCTTCTGCTGATCAAAGGTCAGCTGGAACAAGGTCTGGAAGGTGTGATGAACCTGGACGGCCGCATCCTGGAACTCGAAAAACAGATCGCTGCACTCAAAGAAGAGCTGGAAAAAACTGCAGCAGCCATCACTAAAAAACGGATAGCGCAGGTAGCGCCTTTTGAACAGAAAGTGAATGCTTTGCTGGCCCAGGTGGGGATGCCCAATGCACGGATCAAAGTATCCATCCAGCAGGGGGCCTTGCAAACCTATGGCCAGGATACGATAGAGTTCCTGTTTGATGCCAATAAGAGCAATAATTTTGGCCCGATAAGAAAAGTAGCATCCGGCGGGGAACTGAGCCGGTTAATGCTCTGTATAAAATCCCTGGTAGCACGTTCCGTAGCTTTACCCACCCTGATCTTTGATGAAATAGATACGGGTATTTCCGGAGAGGCGGCACGCCAGGTGGGTATTATCATGAAAGAACTGG
This sequence comes from Chitinophaga sp. SYP-B3965, assembly GCF_009647655.1. Taxonomy (GTDB): domain Bacteria; phylum Bacteroidota; class Bacteroidia; order Chitinophagales; family Chitinophagaceae; genus Chitinophaga. The sequence goes on from NZ_WJFD01000005.1 coordinate 204,700, forward strand.
CCCGCGGCCACCAGGTGATCTGTATCACGCACCAGCCACAGCTGGCGGGCAAAGCAGACGCACATTACTTTGTTTATAAGCACATGGAAGGAGAAAAAGTGAAAACACATGTCCGTCTTTTATCGCAGGACGAACGGATCACTGCCATAGCTAAAATGCTGAGTGGAGAAAAGCCAACACCTGCCGCTTTAGAGAACGCCAGGGAGATGGTTATGCAATAACATTTCAATTTTCGACTTTAACTGCTAAATTTGCCCAAATTTTAATCAATGGCTCATAACTTATTACAAGGGAAGAAAGGTATCATCTTTGGCGCATTGGATGCAAATTCCATTGCCTGGAAAACAGCAGAGCGTTGCGTACAGGAAGGAGCACAGATCGTGTTGACCAATGCGCCTATTGCCATGCGTATGGGTGAGATCAACAAACTTGCTGAAAGCTGTAATGCCCCGGTAATACCTGCCGATGCCACCAGCATGGATGACCTGAATAACCTGTTTACCAAATCAATGGAGCATTTCGGCGGTAAGATCGATTTCGTTCTCCATTCGATCGGTATGAGTGTGAACGTTCGTAAAGGAAAGCCCTATACTGACCTGGATTACGACTTTTACCATAAAGGCATCGATGTGTCCGCTATGTCCCTCCACCGCGTATTGCAAACAGCCTACAAGCTGGATGCACTGAACGAATGGGGTTCTGTAGTGGCTTTAACTTATATCGCCGCACAAAGGGTATTCCCTGATTACAGCGATATGGCAGATGCTAAATCCATGCTGGAATCTATTGCCCGCAGCTTTGGTTATCATTATGGCGTGAAGAACAAAGTGCGTATCAATACGATCTCTCAATCTCCTACCAGAACAACAGCCGGCAGCGGTGTGAAAGGTTTTGAAGGCTTTATCAGCTACGCGGAGAAAATGAGCCCCCTGGGTAATGCTTCGGCAGATCAGTGTGCAGATTACACCGTATCACTGTTCTCAGACTACACCCGTATGGTGACCATGCAAAACCTCTTCCATGATGGCGGATTCTCCTTCACAGGGATCTCCCATGCCGTAGTGGAACAGATGGAAAAATAAAAGCGAGCTTCACTTATGTGCATAGTAGTGATTTGCTTCAATTCGTTCACTTAGGTGCATAAAAAACCGTCCTGGTATTACCAGGACGGTTAATTTTTTTAGAAGCATAGGAATACGCTGAGGCATTAGCGCATCACTACGAACGGGGCCTTTGGAATATCAGTACTCGTCTTCGTTAAAGAAGAAGTCGTCCTGCGACGGGTAATCAGACCAGATATCCTCGATCCCTTCGTAAATTTCTCCCTCGTCTTCCAGTTCCTGCAAGTTTTCGATAACTTCGATGGGTGCACCGGAACGGATGGCGTAATCTATGAGTTCGTCTTTTGTAGCAGGCCATGGAGCATCCTCCAGGTACGAAGCTAATTCTAGAGTCCAGTACATCGTATATAAATTTTTACTTTTCCGAATTTTCGCAAAAGTATTATTTAATTTGAAATAAACAACTATTACTATTTTAACGGCCTAATTACTTTGTTCGGATATGCTTACTGCCCGCAATGTTACCAAAAATTATTCCAATCTGCAGGTCCTCCAGGGAGTGGATATTTCTGTCAGTAAAGGTGAAATAGTGACCATTGTTGGTTCCTCGGGAGCCGGCAAAAGTACCTTGCTGCACATCCTGGGAACGCTGGACAGCCCTACCAACGGGGAAATCTTTATCAACGACGTTCAAACCAGCAGCCTGAAAGGTAACCGGCTGGCAGACTTCCGTAACCGCCACATCGGCTTCATTTTCCAGTTCCACCACCTTTTGCCGGAATTCACCGCACTGGAAAATGTTTGTATCCCCGGGTACATTGCCGGTGCCCGTAAAAGCGCTGTTAAAGAGCGGGCCGCCTTCCTGCTGGAAACCCTGGGCCTCAAAGACCGTATGGAACACCGTCCTAAAGAACTTTCCGGGGGAGAGCAGCAAAGAGTGGCGGTAGCCAGAGCGCTGATCAATAACCCGGCTGTGATCATGGCAGATGAACCGACCGGTAACCTGGACTCTCACAATGCCAGGGAGCTGCACCAGCTTTTCCTGCAACTCCGCGACCAGTTTGAACAAACCTTCATCATCGTTACCCATAATGAGGAACTGGCTACACTGAGTGATCGCCAGCTGGTCATGAAAGACGGGAAAATAGTCAGTTAACCCCTATTTCCCCAGGCAAACTGCCAAACTGTCCTTCCAATACGGTATTTCCAACCCAAAGGATGCTTTTATTTTTCCTTTATTTAGAACGCTGTAAGCGGGGCGTTTTGCTGCGGTGGGGTATTGATCCGTGGTAACGGGTTTGATAACGCATTTGGAGCCCGTAAGGGCCTTAATGGCCACTGCAAAGTCGTACCAGCTGGCAACACCTTCGTTGCTATAGTGATATATACCGCCGGTGATCCCATCCGGATGTTGCAGGATAGTTAAGATAGCTGCAGCCAGGTCATTTGCATAAGTAGGCGTGCCCGTTTGGTCAAATACCACATTCAGGCTTTCTTTTTCCTGCATCAGCTGCTGCATGCGGAGCGCAAAATTAACGCCGGTGCGGGAGTAGAGCCAGGAAGTACGGATCACCACAGCATTGGGGTGATAACCCAGTACGGCAGCTTCCCCGCGAAGTTTGGACGCGCCATAGATCCCATGGGGAGAGGCGTCGTCTGTTTCCTGGTAAGGACGGTTGGCATTACCATCAAAAACATAGTCCGTAGAAACATGAATAAAAGTAGTGTTGTGTTCAGCACTCACTTCCGCAAGGATCAGGGGCGCCTGGAAATTAAGCAGGAAAGCTGCTTCTTCATCCTGTTCTGCTTTATCGACGGCCGTGTAGGCAGCACAGTTGATCACCGCGTCTATCGTTTGCCGGCCAAAGAAATCTTTAACGGCGGCAGCATCTGTAATATCCAGCTCTTCCCTGTCCGTATATAAAAAAGAAAGATCAGGATACTGAGCGGCGATGGATTGCAGCGCGTTGCCTAATTGGCCATTGGCGCCTGTTACCAGGATGTTTTTCATGAATTCAGATAATTATGACTTATAAACAAAATTGTGCTGGCAGTCTGCCAGGACCGGTAATACCAGGTCTTTTTCAGAAACAATGGCTTCCGCTAAAGGAATGCCCCAATCGATATTCAAGGCAGGGTCATTATAGATCAGACCGCCTTCACTGGCCTTATGATAGAAATTATCGCATTTATACATTACCTCGGCAGTAGGGCTCAGCACAGAATAGCCGTGCGCAAACCCCTTAGGTACCAGCAGCTGGCGTTTGTTCTCTGCAGATAGTTCAATCGTATATACTTTGCCGTAAGCAGGGGAACCCCTGCGCAGATCTACCACCACATCCAGGATGGAACCTTCCAGTGCACGGATCAGTTTGGTTTGTGCATGTGGTTCCTGCTGAAAATGCAGGCCACGCAATACACCATAAGTAGAACGGGCCTGGTTATCCTGCACAAATACGATCTCCACACCTTCTTCCCGGAAAGTACTGGCATTATAACATTCAAAAAAATAACCTCTGCTGTCTCCATGAACTTTGGGTTCGTAGATCAGGAGGTCAGGAATTCCTGTTTCTATAAAAGGCATTATCTTTTCTGGTATTGTGTTTCGTAAAATTGTTGATAAGCTCCGCTGGTAACGTGTTGCAGCCATTCTTCGTTGGCCAGGTACCAGTCTACTGTTTTCTCCAGGCCTTCTTCAAACTGCAGGCTTGGCGCCCATCCCAGTTCTTTGTTCAGCTTGGTAGCATCAATAGCATAACGGAGATCGTGACCGGCACGGTCTTTCACATATGTGATCAACTGTGCGGAAGTACCGGCCGGCCGGCCCAGTTTACGATCCATCACCTCGCATAAAAGATGAATGAGATCAATGTTCTTCCACTCATTGAAACCGCCGATGTTGTAAGTTTCACCAATGCGGCCATTATGGAAGATGGTATCAATTGCACGGGCATGATCTTCTACGAACAGCCAGTCACGCACATTCTCACCTTTACCATAAACAGGCACCGGCTTGTTCGTTTTGATATTGTGGATGGCCAGCGGGATCAGTTTTTCCGGGAAGTGATGAGAGCCATAGTTATTGGAACAGTTACTCAATACAACCGGGATCTTGTAAGTGTGGTAATATGCTTTTACAAAATGGTCGGAACTGGCCTTGGAGGCGGAATAAGGAGAGCGGGGATCATAAGCGGTCTCTTCTGTAAAAAAACCTTCTTCACCCAGCGAGCCGAATACTTCATCTGTAGACACATGGTAGAAACGTTTGTTCTCCATATTATCCTGCCAGTATTTTCTGCAGGCATTCAGCAATACCGCCGTTCCCAGCACATTGGTCTTGATAAAAGCCAGCGGATCAAGGATAGAGCGGTCAACATGACTTTCAGCTGCCAGGTGGATCACACCATCAAACGCATATTTTTCAAAAAGTGCATTCACGGCATTTTCATCCGTGATGTCTACTTTTTCAAAGCCGTAATTGGGGAGGTCTTTAACATCCTTCAGATTCTCCAGATTGCCTGCATAAGTGAGGTTATCACCATTTACTATAGTGTATGCGGGGTATTTATTAACAAAGAGCCTGACAACATGTGAGCCGATAAAGCCGGCGCCACCTGTAATAAGAAGTGTTCTTTTCATAATTCAATGTATGGAGGAAAATAAAAAATGAAAAGTTAAAAATAGATCAACGCATGTAGCATGACCTTACCGTTAACTTTTCATTGTCAATTCTATTTACCTAAAGCCTGTTTAAAGTATTCGTATGTGATCTTCAAACCTTCTTTCCGGTCTACTTTCGGTTCCCAGCCCAGCAAAGCTTTAGCCTTGGTGATATCTGGTTTCCGTTGTTTGGGATCATCAGTTGGTAAAGGACGGTAAACGATCTTCTGATTAGTGCCTGTGAGTTCAACGATCTCCTGTGCAAATTGCAGCAGGGTGATCTCCACAGGATTACCAATGTTCACCGGCAAGTGATAATCACTCAGCAGCAGGCGGTAAATGCCTTCTACGAGATCATCTACATAACAGAAAGAACGGGTTTGGGAACCATCGCCAAATAAAGTGAGGTCCTGACCGGTAAGCGCCTGGCTCATGAAAGCTGGCAAAGCACGTCCGTCATCCAGCCGCATACGGGGACCGTAAGTATTGAAGATCCGGATGATGCGGGTATCCACGCCATGGAAATTATGGTATGCCATGGTCATGGATTCCATAAAACGTTTGGCTTCATCGTACACGCCACGCGGGCCGATGGGATTCACATTTCCCCAGTATTCTTCCGGTTGCGGATGTACGGCAGGATCGCCATATACCTCAGAGGTAGAGGCTACCAGGATGCGGGCCTTTTTATCCTTGGCCAAGCCCAGCAGGTTGTGCGTACCCAAAGAGCTCACTTTCAATGTCTGGATAGGCATTTTCAGGTAATCTATGGGGCTGGCGGGAGAAGCAAAATGAAGGATATAATCCAGGTCTCCCGCTACATGCACAAACTTTGTAACATCGTGGTGATGGTATTCAAAATTCTTCAGGGGGAAAAGATGTTCAATATTTTTGATATTCCCCGTTAGCAGGTTGTCCATGGCAATTACATGGTATCCTTCTTTGATAAAACGATCGCAGAGATGGGAACCAAGGAATCCGGCAGCACCGGTGATCAATACTCTTTTAGTAGTCATATTCAGCCAGGGATTTAAGATTTGGCAGGCAGGCGGCCTACGCTTTCATAATAGAAACCAAGTTCCTGCATGCGTGCAACATCAAACAGGTTCCGGCCGTCAAAGATAACTTTATGTTTCAAGGTAGTGGCAATCTTGTCGAAATCCGGTGTACGGAACACGCTCCATTCTGTTGCAATGATCAGGGCATCGGCATTTTCCAGTGTGGCGTACTGATTTTCTGCATACACTACTTTATCACCGATCACACCTTTTACATTCGGCATAGCTTCCGGATCAAATACAGAAACGGTAGCACCGGCGCTTACCAATGCATCAATGATATATAAAGCCGGAGCTTCACGGATATCATCTGTATTGGGTTTGAAGGCAAGCCCCCACAGTGCAAAGTGTTTCCCTTTGAGGTTTTCATCGAAATGAGCGCTGATCTTTGGCAGGAGGAATAACTTTTGTTTCTCATTCACATCCATTACGGCATCCAGGATCTTGAAGGCATAATTCACTTCCTGGGAAGATTTTACCAGCGCCTGAACATCTTTAGGGAAACAGCTGCCGCCATATCCGATACCGGGGAAGAGGAAGCGTTTTCCAATACGGTCGTCGCTACCAATACCTCTGCGTACCATATCAACGTCCGCTCCCAGCTTTTCGCAAAGGATGGCGATCTCGTTCATGAAAGATATTTTGGTAGCAAGGAAAGAGTTTGCAGCATATTTGGTGAGCTCAGCAGATTTTTCATCCATGTAGATGATTGGATTACCCTGGCGTACAAAAGGTGCATACAGATCTCCCATCACTTTACGGGCTCTGTCTGATTGTGTACCGATCACCACACGGTCCGGTTTCATGAAGTCTTCCACAGCCACGCCTTCCCGGAGGAATTCAGGATTGGATACCACATCAAACTCCACCTTAGCATTTTTCGCGATAGCGGCAATTACTTTATCTGCTGTACCTACCGGTACAGTGCTCTTGTCTACGATCACTTTGTAATCCTTCAGCATACCGCCTAACTTTTCAGCTACGCCAAGGATGTAAGAAAGATCTGCAGAACCGTCTTCTCCGGGAGGTGTGGGCAAAGCCAGGAAGATCACCTGTGCTTCGCTGATCCCTTTTTCAAGGTCAGTTGTAAAACTAAGGCGACCTTCTTTGAGGTTCCTTTCAAATAATTTTTCGAGGCCTGGTTCGTAGATCGTGATCTGACCAGCGGAGAGTTTGTTTACTTTGGTAACATCTATGTCAACACAAGTAACTTGGTTGCCAGTTTCGGCAAAACAGGTACCGGTAACGAGTCCAACGTATCCGGTCCCAACAACGGTAATCTTCATGTGGGGCTTAGTTTAAAAAAGATTTAACTGAATCTGTGATGAGCGTTAATTGATCCTGGTCCATCTCTGTGTGGATGGGAAGTGATATCACTTTACCGGTCAGGCTGTCTGTAACAGGGAGGGACAGATTGGGATCCACCATACCAGCGAACATTTTCTGGCGGTGGGCCGGCACAGGGTAGTAGATCATGGCTGGCACCTGTTTTTCCTGCAGGTAAGCCTGTAATTTATTCCGGTCTGCTCCATTAAGTTGCATAGTATATTGATGGAACACGTGCAATTGATTCGTTGCCTGGAAAGGTGTTACGATCTGTGACATACCGGCAAAAGCAGTATCATAGGCAGTAGCTACGGCGCGGCGGGCTGCAATATACTGGTCTAACAGCTGTAGTTTGATGCGGAGCACTACTGCCTGGAGGGTATCCAAACGGCTGTTTACCCCTACTTCGTCGTGATAATAACGTTGGGATTGGCCATGGTTGGCTATCATCCTGATCTTTGCCGCCAGGGCGTCGTCATCTGTGAAAAGGGCGCCACCATCTCCATAACATCCCAGGTTTTTGGAAGGGAAGAAGGAGGTGCAGCCAATATGGCCAAAGGTGCCTACTTTCTTTGTGGTGCCATCTTTCGTCGTGTAGTGGCTGCCGATAGCCTGGGCATTATCTTCGATCACGTAGAGGTTATGTTTCCTGGCAATTTCCATGATAGGCTCAATAGCCGCACTGTGGCCATATAAGTGAACCGGCACGATTGCTTTTGTTTTAGGCGTGATGGCTTTTTCAATTGCCGCAGGATCAATGCAATAGGTCTGCGGGTCAATATCTACAAAAACCGGTTTCAGGCGCAACAGGGCAATTACTTCAGCGGTGGCAATAAAAGTAAAGGAAGGAGTGATCACTTCGTCACCTGGCTCCAATCCAAGTGCCATCATGGCTATTTGCAGCGCATCTGTGCCATTGGCACAGGGTATTACATGTTTGGTACCAAGGTACTGCCCCAGTTCCTGGGAAAACTGCTGTACGGGCGCTCCGTTTATATAGGCAGCACTTTCCAGCACATCCTGAATGGCTGCGTCAACCTGCGGCTTAATCTTACTATATTGGCGTTTGAGATCCACCATCTGAATAGGAACCATGTAGGGTATCTTTTTTTGAGTCCGCAAATTTACAAATTTTGGGATAGGCAGGAGGACTATCTTTGTGAGATATTCGAATTATTGAGTTAAGTATCAATTCTGTGGGTTTATCGATTCTCATTTACAATACGGGCATACGTCTTTACAGATTTTTCCTGGGACTGGCCGCAAAGTTTGGTGGTAACAAGAAAGCGCAGCTGTGGTTAGCAGGGCGCGAAGGTATGTGGTCTGGTCTGGAAGCCGCCATGAAAGGGGATGTACCTGTTATTTGGGTGCATGCTGCTTCATTGGGGGAGTTCGAGCAGGGGCGGCCTGTTTTGGAGGAATTGCGCCAGCAATACCCCGGTTTTCGTATCCTGCTCACCTTCTTTTCCCCCTCTGGTTACCAGGTGAGAAAAGATTATAAAGGAGCAGATTACGTGTGTTATTTGCCGTTAGATACCCCGGAAAATGCCCGGCGTTTCCTTTCTGCCGTACAGCCAAAGCTCGCCATCTTCATTAAATATGAGTTCTGGTACCACTATTTATCCGGCTTAAATGCCAGAAATGTGCCCGTTCTGCTGATATCCGGCATTTTCAGGGAGCACCAGATCTTCTTTAAATGGTATGGTGGCCTGTTCCGGAAGCTTTTAAAGGGAATGGACCATCTCTTTGTGCAGAATGAAGGCTCTTTGACCCTTTTGCACAATATTGGTGTCCGGCAGGTTACGCTGGCCGGAGATACCCGGTTTGACAGGGTATGGGCCCTGCGGGAGAACCCGGTGGTACTACCTGAAATAGAACGTTTTATCAAAGTGCCCAAAGTAATGGTGGCTGGCAGCACCTGGGAAGAAGATGAAAAACTGCTGGCCGAATGGTGGTATGGGGGAGCACAGGATATCCGCCAGATGATCCTGGCGCCACATGAGATCACAGAGGCCCGTCTGAAACGTGTAGAACAATTATTCCCTGACGCCATCCGCTATTCTGCTTTTGTGAAAGGAGGAACACCCAAAGGCAAGGTATTGATAATAGATAACGTGGGTATGCTGTCTGCCTTATACCGGTATAGCCGTGTTTCTTATGTGGGAGGAGGATTTGGTAAAGCCGGGATCCACAATATCCTGGAACCAGCTACTTATGCCAAACCGGTGATCATCGGGCCTGTTTATGAGCAGTTCAATGAAGCCGTTACACTGGTGCAGCTGAGAGGCGCTATTGTGGTGAATAACCTGGATGATCTGAACCGGGCTATTGAAGCTTTGAATGATACCTACTATCATCAGCAGATCACAGAAATAGCAAGCCGCTTCGTAGAAGAGCATCAGGGGGCTACCAATAAGATCATGCATTATATTCAGGAAAAACGTTTCCTCACGAGAGAGTAGAACTGGTTCACCAGCTCGTCTGTTTCATTCCAGCCCAGTTTGATCTTCAGTTCCCTTTCAATCCAATATTCAGCTTCCTGGAGGGAAGTGCTTTCATTGATCGTTTTAATGGAACGTTCATACATGGTTTTATCGCCCCGGAAGAGTTCCTGGATGAATTGGAATTTATCATTGATGCCAATAGCATTCTTCAGATCGTTCACTGCCATTCCGCCTAATTTCTGACCTACTTCCACTGTATTGCTGGAACGTAAGGAATCATTCAGGGAAGTACTGTGCTTCCCTATCAATTCATTCAGCTCTTTGCGGATGCCAGTATTATTTTCCGTAGAGCGTTGTGGCACTGACGGCGGTGGCGGTGGTGGTGGTGCAGATGGTTGCGGATGTGGATATTGATCAAACAAAGTTGCGGTTGCCGGTCTTTCTTCCGGATTGCGTTTTACCGGAATACGGTCAGGTGCATAACCATTTGTTTGCAGGATCACTTCAGCGGGGGGAGCAGGAATTTCTACGGGTGGTGGTGGCGGAATTTGTACCGGCGGCGGTGCTGCTACTACAGGTGGTGGAGGTGTTACTGCCACTACTACAGGCGGTGGTGCCTGGGCAGGCAGGGATGTGGCTACATGACCGTTACCCTTTAACTCTTGTTGCTTTTGCTTATTGCGTTGATGTAATATCTCTGCCTGTAGCAACTGAGTGTAATAGGATATGGTTTGCAGACCAGCATTGGAATTTTTCAATTCCTGTAATTTGTCAATTAATGCACTTATCTTTTCCATGCCTTAACTGTTAACGCCATCTGGTAGAAATTATTATAATTGCACTAAGTTAAACTTTTTTTAACAACCTAATAATCTAATAATCAAAATACTACAATATGTTTATTGAACCTTCTCTTACAGGAGGCCGCAGAGGATGGATCGAAGTGATATGTGGATCAATGTTTTCCGGAAAAACAGAAGAACTGATACGCAGGTTGAAACGTGCCAGGATCGCTAATCTTTCCCTGGAAATTTTCAAGCCGGCTATGGATACCCGGTACGATGAAATGAATATTGTTTCCCATGATGAATCAAAGATCTTATCTACTCCAGTGGATAGTTCCCAGCAGATCCTGCTCTTAGGGCAGGGCATAGATGTAGTAGGTATTGATGAAGCACAATTCTTTGATGCAGAGCTGCCCAATGTGTGTGATCAGCTGGCCCTCAGCGGTATCCGCGTGATCGTTGCCGGCCTTGATATGAATTTCCAGGGAGAACCGTTTGGTCCCATTCCTCAACTTTTAGCCAAAGCAGATTACATCACAAAACTGCATGCCATTTGCGTGATATGCGGGAACATTGCCACTTTCTCCTATCGGAAAAGCGCTGATACACATACGATATTACTAGGTGAGAAGGATCTGTATGAACCCCGGTGCCGGCACTGTTTTTACAACGTACATTAATTCTGCACTTTCACTTTAAACGTGAACTTCTTCTGGGTAATATAACTGAAGCAAACTACCAGGATCGTAGTGAGGATCTTTGCAATGGTAGGATAGAAGTGACAGTAGTCCACAAATAATTTAATGAACACCACATTGAACAGGAAGCAAATGCCTACCAGCAAAAGGTAGCGGATAAGCTGTACTCTGCCTCTCAGATTGGATTCGGAGAATACAATGTATTTATTCAATAAGAAACCGGTAGGGAAGGTGATCACAAAAGCCATCAGGAAGGCTGCAATATGCGGACTGATCGTGAAAAATGGCAGATGCACCATTTGCTGATGCAGGATGAAGTTGAAGCTAATGAAGTACAGGAAGATGTCCATAGCGGTATTCCCACCTCCGCAAACCAGGTAGCGGAAGGTCTGAAAAGGCATCATCTTAGCGAAAGGCTTGTGAAAATATGCCAGGATATCGAGGATCAATTGCTTCATAAAAACGCCGCAAAACTACGAATGAAATGTTAATAAAGCATGAGGTGGCTGGATTTTAACATTCATTTGATAGGCGGGACCTTTTTAAAAAAAACACCCCTACCGCCAGGTCTTACGTTGTTTCCATTGAGAAGCTTCTCCATTAGTTGAAACCGGCGCCACCTGTGAAGGTTTCACCGCAGATCTCCACAGTTGCTCTGCGAGGATAGCTGCTGCTTTGGCTGCATCCTCATCTTTAATGTCCAGCGCTGCGGCAGTGAAATATTTACCAATGAAGTTTGTATCGAAGTTGCCTTCTATAAAAGGTTTTTGCTGCAAAGCCCATTTGCCGAAGGGCAGTGTTGTTTTGATCCCCGTCACCTGGTATTCATCAATAGCCCGCAGCAGACGCTCTCTTGCTTCTTCCCGGTTGGCGCCCCAGGCAATCAGTTTAGCGATCATGGGATCATAATAAATAGGAATATCCATGCCCTGCTCATATCCATCATCTACTCTAACACCGTACCCCTGCGGGCGGATATATGTTTCCAGTTTACCTGTATCCGGCAGGAAATTATTGGCAGGATCTTCTGCACAGATACGTAATTCAATAGCATGGCCATTGATCTGTAATTCTTCCTGTGTGAAAGGAAGTTTTCCGCCATCAGCGATCCTTATCTGTTCTTTCACAAGGTCTAGCCCGGTGATCATTTCCGTTACAGGATGTTCCACCTGCAGGCGGGTATTCATTTCAAGGAAATAAAAATTCAATTGTTCATCTACCAGGAATTCCACGGTACCAGCTCCATAATAATTACAGGCACGGGCCACATCCACTGCACATTTTCCCATAGCTGCACGGATAGCCGGAGTGAGACAGGAAGACGGTGCTTCCTCTATCAGTTTCTGGTGGCGCCGCTGAATGGAACATTCTCTTTCAAACAGGTATATACAATTACCATGTTGATCTCCCAATACCTGTATCTCTATATGGCGTGGTGCGCCTACATATTTCTCTATAAAAACGGCATCATCCCCAAAAGCGTTGAGGGCTTCACTTTTAGCCATGCGGATCTGTTCTTCCAGTTCACTTTCCTGCTGCACCACCCGCATTCCTTTACCACCACCACCTGCAGAGGCTTTAATGAGAATGGGGAAGCCGGTTTTCTTCACTACTTCTTTTGCTTCTTCCACACTTCGGAGCGGCGTTTCTGTACCAGGTACCATCGGTACGCCAAAACTTTGTGCGGCTTGTTTGGCAGCCAGTTTGCTGCCCATCACTTCAATAGAAGCCGCAGAAGGGCCGATAAAGATGAGGCCGGCATCTGTTACTTTTTGTGCAAACTTCGCATTCTCGCTAAGGAAACCATATCCCGGATGAATAGCATCTGCACCGGTTTGCTGTGCAACCGCAATGATCTTGTCGCCCAGTAAATAGCTTTGGCTGGAAGGGGCAGGCCCTATGCAAACGGCTTCATCCGCATACTGCACAAAAGGCATGGCACGGTCTGCTTCTGAGAAAACAGCTACAGTGGCTATACCCATTTCCCTGGCTGAACGCATAACCCGAAGGGCTATTTCCCCACGGTTGGCTACTACAATCTTTTTCATCCGGTTGTTTTTGAATAAGGGGCTAAAGTTAATGGATTTAGAATTGTGATGCGGGGCAGGTGGTTTTATTATCTTTGCCTCCGTGAAAAGTCCTCTTTCCCAGATCATCGCCCTCGTAAAAAAAGACCTGCTGCTGGAATGGCGCCAGCGGCATGCGCTGTTTGGCATCCTGCTGTATGTGTTCTCTACCGTTTTTGTGATCAACCTGATGGTGAAAGAACCGGAGGATACTATCTGGAATGCCATGTTCTGGGTGGTGCAGCTTTTCGTTTGCGTTAATGCGGTGGCCAAAAGCTTCCTGCAGGAGAACAAGGGACGGTTGCTTTATTTTTATTCGTTGGTTCATCCCCGTTACTTTATTGCTGCCAAGCTGCTCTATAATATGCTGCTGATGATTGTGTTCAGCGCGGTTTCCTTACTCTGCTGTATCCTTTTCCTTGGCAACCCGCTCATTCACCCGCTTTATTTCCTGGGGGTGGTATTACTGGGCGGGATCAGTTTATCCCTTCTTTTTACCATGCTGGCCGCCATTGCGGCACAGGCCAGCCAGAATGCTGCACTGATGGCTATTATGGGTTTTCCGCTGGTGATGCCCATCCTCATGCTGCTAACAGGTATTTCGCAGAGCGCTTTTGCCCCTGTGGTACAACCCGGCCTGCCAGGCATGTTCGCCCTGCTGGCAGGAATGGATGTACTGGTCATAGCCCTTGCGCTGATTTTATTTCCCTATCTCTGGAAGGAATAATCCATACATTTTTTAACAAAAACCTCCCTATGGTAAAGGTTTTTCAAGGATTCGCAGGGCTTTTGCAGGTTCATCAAAATCCGTAAATGGCTTTGCCGTTACCTTTAAAACGTGTAGGTTTGCCCCCACATATTGTATTAGAACAATGGCAAAGCATTGGTGGAAAATCTTAAGTGTAGTTATCCTGCTATACGTAATCATAGGCGGTTTTATGATCAAAGTGCCGGTCATCGGTAACAATCAGCAAGCTGCCCGGAGCATCTTCTTTCACTTACCTATGTGGATGAGCATGTATACCCTCTTCACCATTTCCGTGGTGAATTCAGTCTGGTACCTCGCTACAAACGATCTTCGCCGGGATGTCCGCGCTTCCAGTTCTGCGAGCGTTGGTGTACTGTTTGGCGTGATGGGTTTTTTTACCGGCATGTTGTGGGCCACTTATACCTGGGGCGGCACTATCGTGAATGATCCCAAACAAATGACCACTGCCATCGCACTGACCATTTACATGGCTTATCTCGTATTGCGGCTCTCCTTTACGGACCTGGATAAACGGGCACGGGTTTCGGCCATCTTCAATGTATTTGCTTTCGCTTTACTTATTCCGCTCACTTATATCATTCCCAGGATGGTGGAATCCCTTCATCCGGGTAGTGCCAGCAGCCCGGGCTTTAGTTCCCAGGATACTGCAGGCACCATCAAAATGGTACTCTGGCCTGCATTCATCGGATGGACCTTGCTGGGTATCTGGATCTACACACTGCGGGCTCGTTATAAAAGATTAGTATTAAAAAATATCCTCCATGGCTAAAAGACTCAGCTATTTATTGCTCGTTTGCCTGATGTTACCGATCACTGCTGCCATTGCGCAGGCAACAGATACTGCACGCGTAGTGAATGAAGTGGTGCAGCAGCAGAATACAGAAACCGGTCCTGTGAATGAGTTCTTCCGCAGTAACAACAAAATTTACGTGGCTGTAGGCATCCTTGTGATCATATTTACCTGTATCATATTATACCTTGTAAGGCTGGACCGTAGGATCGGCAAGCTCGAGAAAGAAAATTAGTTAGAAACCCTGCATCGTACAACACCAAAACAATATACATAAAACAGTTTTTTATGGCTAAAGCTAAAGCGCTGGCACAAGAACAGCATTATAACTTTTTCCACAGCGTGGAACAAAGTTTCGACAAGGCTGCGCAGTTCACCAAATGGGAAAAAGGGATCCTGGAGCAGATCAAAGCGTGTAATGCTGTGTATCGTATTAAATTCCCTGTGAGAGTGGGAAACAGTATTGACGTAATTGAAGCTTACCGGGTACAACACTCCCATCACAAATTACCCTGTAAAGGTGGTATCCGTTTCAGTGATGAAGTGAACCAGGATGAAGTAATGGCCCTCGCCGCCCTGATGACTTACAAATGCGCTATCGTGAACGTTCCTTTTGGCGGCGCCAAAGGAGGTATCAAGATCAATCCCCGCAACTATACCCCTTTTCAACTGGAAAACATTACCCGCCGTTACACAGCTGAACTGGTAAAAAAGAATTTTATAGGCCCCGGCATCGACGTACCTGCTCCTGATTATGGAACAGGCGAACGTGAAATGAGCTGGATCCTGGATACATACATGAGCCTTCGTCCCGGTGAAATTGATGGTTACGGTTGTGTAACCGGTAAACCTGTTTCCCAGGGTGGTGTGCGTGGCCGTACAGAAGCCACCGGCCTTGGTGTGTTCTATGGTCTTCGTGAGTTATGTAATGTGAAAGAGGACATGAAGCGCCTTGGACTGGAACCTGGTATCGAAGGTAAAAAAGTGATCGTACAGGGGATGGGGAACGTGGGTTACCACGCCGCCAAATATTTCCACGAAGCAGGCGCGAAAGTGATCTGCCTCATAGAATGGGATGGCGCCATCTTCAATCCTAAAGGATTGAACCCGGACGAAGTATTGAAATTCCGCAAAGAAACAGGTTCCATCGTTAATTTCCCCGGTGCTAAAAACCTGAAGAAAAATACAGACGGATTAGAGCTGGAATGTGATATCCTGATCCCCGCAGCATTGGAGAATGTGATCCACGCAGAGAATGCGCCAAAGATCAAGGCAAAGATCATCGGCGAAGCGGCGAATGGTCCACTGACACCTGAAGCAGATGAGATCCTGTCTAAAAAAGGTGTGATCGTAGTGCCGGATATGTTCCTGAACGCCGGTGGTGTTACCGTTTCTTACTTTGAGTGGCTGAAGAACCTGAGCCATGTGCGTTATGGCCGTTTGGGCAAACGTTTTGATGAGAATATGAATATTCACATCCTGGGCCAGATAGAAGAACTGACCGGTAAAAAGGTGTCAGAAAAAGAAAGGAAGTTCATTGCACATGGTGCGGATGAAGTGGATCTGGTATATTCCGGTCTGGAAGAAACCATGCACACTGCATTACATGAAGTGCGTGAGAAATTAATGGAACATAAAAAGATCAAGGATATGCGTACAGCAGCTTATGTATGTGCTATCGACAAGGTAGGTGCAGCATATGAGCAACTGGGTATTTTCCCTTAATAATATCCTGGTGGCCGGCTTTTATAGCCGGCCATTTTTTTATATGATATCTGGTTCCGGAGGCCCGGGCACACCAGGATATTCTGGCAACGCAGTTTCAAATACCCAATTCCCTTCTTCTGCATTCAGTTTACAGCACCAGGTATTACTGCCATTTGTGATCACCAGGTAGGGCACCGGTAATGCCATATTATACCGCACGATCTGTTCCAGAACCGGCAAACCCAGCGGAACACCCATTTCTTTACATTCCACGATCATCCATGGCGCCGCTTCCCGGCTGTAAATAACAATGTCACAGCGTTTGCGCAATTCACCTAAATGCATTTCCTTTTCAATGCTCATAAGCGCGCCGGGATACTCCAGACTTTTTACGAGATAGTTCAGAAAATTCTGGCGCACCCATTCTTCAGGGGTTAACACCACGTATTTTTTTCGAAATGGGTCAAAGATCATTTCTTGCCCGTCAGTAGCCTGTATACGAAAATCAGGGGGAGGAAACTGGATGTTGATCATGTTGTAAAACTAGGGAATCGTGGCTGTTTCGGAAAAAAACATTACATTCATTTGTCAAAAAAAGCTATGAAGACGAAAGAAGAAATAGTAGCTAATTGGCTTCCCCGCTACACAGGGGAGAAGTTGGAGAACTTCGGCTCTCATATCCTCCTGACTAATTTTACCAATTACGTAACGATGTTTGCCAAACTGCACAACGCTAAGATAGTTGGGGCAGACAGACCCATGCAATGTTGCACGGCAAAGGACATCACCATTATAAATTTTGGAATGGGCAGCCCCGGCGCCGCTACTGTGATGGACCTGCTGAGCGCCATTTCCCCCAAGGCCGTGTTGTTCCTGGGTAAATGCGGAGGTTTAAAGAAGAAGAACAGTATAGGAGATCTGATCCTGCCTATTGCAGCTATCCGCGGAGAAGGTACTTCCAATGATTATTTCCCTCCGGAAGTGCCTGCACTACCGGCCTTTGCTTTGCAAAAAGCCATATCCACCACCATCCGGGAAATGGGTTGTGATTACTGGACGGGTACCTGCTATAGTACTAACCGCCGTGTGTGGGAACATGATGCTGATTTCAAAAAATACCTCGAAAAGATCCGCGCCATGGCCATAGATATGGAAACGGCCACTATTTTCTCCGTAGGTTTTTATAACAAGATCCCAACCGGAGCGTTATTGCTTGTTTCAGATTCCCCCATGGTACCGGAAGGGGTGAAAACAGAGGAAAGCGATAAAAAAGTAACAACAGAATATGTAGAGCGACACCTAAGAGTGGGAATTGATTCCCTGCAGAACCTTATTGATAATCACCAGACTGTTAAACACCTCCTCTTTTGAGTGCAGCACCGCTAGTATCGCTCCAACATCTTACAGTCACCTTTCATACAGAAGGAGAATCCGTTACAGCTGTTAAAGGTATTTCCCTGGATATCCAACCCGGAGAAATAGTGGGTATTGTGGGAGAGTCCGGTTCCGGGAAATCTGTTACAGCCCTGAGCCTGATGAGATTAGTTGAGGCTTCTTTAAGCGGGGAAATCATTTATACCGTGCCCGGTAAAGCACCCATCAACCTGTTAAGTTTAAGCCCAACGCAGATGCGCAGTTTCCGGGGAAGTGAAATCGCTATGATCTTCCAGGAACCCATGACCTCACTGAATCCATTGCATACTTGTGGAAACCAGGTAGCGGAGGCCATTCGCCTGCATAAAAAAATATCCAAACAACAAGCCCGCCAGCAGGCTATCAGCCTCTTTGCGAAAGTAAGGATCCCTGATCCGGAACTGGCTTTTGATAAATACCCCCATGAATTATCCGGTGGCCAGAAGCAAAGAGTGATGATAGCCATGGCTATTAGCTGTAGCCCCCGTTTGCTGATAGCGGATGAACCTACTACCGCTTTGGATGTAACTGTTCAGAAAACCATCTTGACCCTGTTGAAGGAATTGCAGCAGGAAATGGGGATGAGTGTGGTATTCATTACACATGATCTGGGTGTGATAGCAGAAATTGCTTCCCGTGTGGCCGTGATGTATAAAGGAAATATTGTGGAAGAAGGACCGGTGGAAGAAATCTTTCATCATCCCCAACACCCTTATACCAAAGGCTTATTAGCCTGCCGCCCTCCATTGGAAAAACGTTTACGCCGCCTGCCGGTTGTGCGGGATTTTATGGAAACAGGTGCGGATGGCGGCCTTACAGAGAAAGCGGCAGACGTTAGCGCTTTCGTACAGGCCCTGGAACTCCCGGAAGCAGAAATGCTGGCCAGGGAACAAATGCTTTCCACCAGGCCTCCCTTACTAAAAGTAGAAGGCCTGAGTACCTGGTTCCCGCAAAAGCGGAGTTTCCTGGGAAAAGTAGAACGCTGGACAAAAGCCGTGGATAATGTAAGCTTTGAAGTGCGGGAAGGAGAAACGCTTGGGCTGGTTGGAGAGTCCGGTTGCGGAAAAACAACATTGAGCAGAACGCTCCTCCGGCTGATAGAACCAACCGGTGGGAACATTTATTATAAAGGCCGGGACCTGAGGAGTTTGTCTCTCCGGGAAATGCGCAGCATGCGAAAACGTATCCAGCTCATCTTCCAGGATCCCTATTCCTCCTTAAATCCCAGGATCACAGTGGGCAGGGCTATCCTGGAACCCATGAAAGTGCATGGTTTATATGAAAATGATGCTGCCCGGAAGGAAAAAGTACTGGAATTACTGGAAAAGGTAAACCTGCTGCCGGAGCACTATGACCGTTACCCGCATGAGTTTTCCGGCGGCCAGCGTCAGCGGATCGTGATTGCACGGGCATTGGCCCTGAATCCTGAGTTCATTATCTGCGATGAATCTGTATCTGCGCTGGATGTGAGTGTACAGGCCCAGGTACTCAACCTGCTGATGCAATTGCAGCAGGAATTCAACTTCACCTATATATTTATCTCACACAACCTTTCTGTGGTACACTTTATGAGTGACAGGATGATGGTCATGAATAAGGGGAAAATTGAGGAAATGGGACCTGCGAGGCAGGTATATCATCATCCGGCCTCTGAATACACCCGTCATTTGATAGCGGCTATTCCAGGCAGATAGCAATTTATTTGAAACAATGCGTTATATTCGGTACCTTTGCACACTTTAAAATTCATTCATACCGTAATATGAAATTATCACAATTCAAGTTCGATCTTCCTTTAAATCTGATCGCACAGCATCCCACCAAGACAAGAGACGAGAGCCGCCTGATGGTTATTAACCGCGCCACTGGCAAAATCGAGCACAAAGTTTTCAAAGATGTACTGGGGTATTTTAACGACAAAGACGTAATGGTGGTGAACAATACGAAAGTATTTCCCGCAAGACTCTATGGCCGTAAAGAAAAAACCGGTGCTAAAATTGAAGTGTTCCTGCTCCGTGAATTAAACAAACTGAACCGTTTGTGGGATGTGATCGTGGATCCCGCCCGTAAGATCAGGGTAGGTAACAAACTCTATTTTGGAGATGACGAGAGCCTGGTAGCAGAAGTAATAGACAATACTACTTCCCGTGGCCGTACCATCCGTTTCCTCTTCGAAGGAAATGATGAAGAGTTCAAAGCTGTTCTCGATAGCTTAGGTGAAACACCGCTGCCAAAGTACATCAAGCGCAAACCTGAAGATGACGATAAAGAACGTTATCAGACAGTTTACGCCAAGTTCGAAGGAGCTGTTGCCGCACCTACTGCTGGTTTGCACTTCAGCCGTGAGCTGATCAAACGCCTGGAGATCAAAGGTGTTAAATTTGCAGAAGTAACCCTGCACACCGGTTTAGGTACATTCCGCCCTATTGAGGTAGAAGACCTGAGCAAGCATAAAATGGATGCGGAATATTTCCACATTGATGAATATGCGGTGAAGATCGTGAACAAAGCAAAAGAAGAGAACCGCAAGATCTGCGCCATCGG
Source organism: Chitinophaga sp. SYP-B3965 (assembly GCF_009647655.1). Taxonomy (GTDB): domain Bacteria; phylum Bacteroidota; class Bacteroidia; order Chitinophagales; family Chitinophagaceae; genus Chitinophaga. The sequence continues at coordinate 225,021 of NZ_WJFD01000005.1, forward strand.
TACCACCACCGTTAGAGCAATAGAATCTTCCGTAACAGCACAGAATCACCTGAAAGCTGCAGAAGGCTGGACGAATACCTTCATCCATCCTCCTTACGATTTTTCTATTCCCAACGCACTGGTAACCAACTTTCACCTGCCAAAAACAAGTTTGCTGATCATGGTTTGCGCCTTTGCGGGTTATGACCTGGTGATGGAAGCTTACCAACAGGCTATCAAAGAGAAGTATCGCTTTTTCAGCTATGGCGATGCCATGCTGATCATTTGATCCCGATCGCCATCATATTTGAAAAGGCAAATAGCATGCTGCTGTTTGCCTTTTCTTTTTTAAATTCCGTCCTGTAATGTCGTCTCGTAGCAAAATTGCCATAATAGTAGCCGGAGGATCCGGTCAGCGGATGGGCAGCACTGTGCCCAAGCAATTCCTGGAACTGGCCGGGAAACCTGTACTGTATCATACTATCGCTGCTTTTCTGGCAGCATATGATGATATGCATATCATCCTCGTATTACCGGAAGCCCATAAAGCCAGCGTTGCCGCTGTACTTACTGCATTTGACAGGCCACCTTCCATTACCCTGGTGGATGGGGGAGAAACCCGCTTCCACTCTGTACTGAATGGTTTGAAGCTGATCAAACAGGATGCAGTGATCTTTGTGCACGATGGGGTAAGGCCATTGGTAAGCCCAACGTTGATCCGTGCCTGTTATGAACAGGCTTTGGCAAAAGGAAGCGCTGTTCCGGCCATTGCACTGAAAGACAGCATCCGTGAAGTAGACGATGAAGGAAACATGGCGGCAGACAGGACCCGTTTCCGGATCATTCAAACACCACAAACCTTTTTATCCGAAATATTATTACCTGCATTCGATCAACCCTATGATCCGCTGTTTACAGACGAAGCCACAGTAGTAGAAAGATTTGGGGAAGAAGTAAACCTGGTGGAAGGAGAAGAACAAAATATCAAGATCACAAAACCGCAGGACCTCGTGATTGCTGCAGCTTTCCTCAAAACCGATCAGGGCTGATAGAAGCCTAATGCCTTTGCTTTATTAAGGTCCCCGTTATTAAATGATACCTGTACTATCCTGGTAGAAGGGCAGGTGCAGGCTTTGCAGGTTGCCACATTCAGATAATCTGTGATCGTTATCCGCAATGCAGTGATATCGTTCTCCAGCAACCAGTTCTTTATTTTCAATGTATCCGATTCCGGGGCAACTGTTTGATGGTCCCATGGATTGGCACATTGTGTTTCTTTATAATGCAGTTCGTTGGCTGGATCAGTCCTGCGTTTCTTACAGGCAACGCCTGCCACCATCAGGCAAATGAGAATAATATAAGCATGTTTCATATTGGGGGAGATTTAATATGAAACGGATGCTATTGCAAAATTGTTACAGCTGATCTATTCTGATTGCCCTTTCCCGATCTTTTGGAGGATCTGGTGTGCAACTTCCAGTGCCTGGAATCCATCTATCACATTCACTTCCACCGGTTTGTTTTCCAGGATGCTATCCCTGAAGAATTCCAGTTCCATGCGGATGGCGTTGGATTGTTTGATCTCCGGATTATCTATGGCAATGGTTTTCTTACCGCCGTTAGTTTCAATATCAAGGGTAAATAAACCTTCGTCTGCAGGAGTTTTCAGCTTGATGATCTCCGTTTTCTTATCCAGGAAATCAATACCGATGTAAGCATCCTTCTGGAAGAGGCGCATTTTGCGCATCTTTTTGAGGGAAATGCGGCTGGAAGTAAGGTTGGCTACACAGCCATTATGGAATTCAATACGTACGTTGGCAATATCAGGTGTGTCGCTCATCACTGCTACACCACTTGCAGAAATGCGGCTGATGCTGGACTTCACAATGCTCAGTACAATATCAATATCATGGATCATGAGGTCCAGGATAACACTCACATCTGTTCCGCGGGGATTAAATTCCGCGAGGCGATGTACTTCAATGAACATGGGTTTAAGGTCATATCCTTTCAGGGCCAGGAAAGCCGGATTGAACCTTTCCACATGACCCACCTGGAATTTTATATTAGCTTCTTCTACCAGTTTCACCAGCAGTTTAGCTTCTTCCATCGTATTGGTCATCGGTTTCTCCACAAAAACATGCTTTCCGTTGCGGATAGCCATTTCGCACAATTTAAAGTGCTGAGTGGTAGGTGCCACAATATCAATCGCATCAGAAGCCAGGATCAGTTCCTCTGCTGAAGTATAGCGTTTGAGGTTATATTGTGCTTGTACCCCTTCGGCATTGGCATCACTGGGATCAAAGTAACCGGTTACTTCCACATCCTTCATCGTGGTCAGCTGAGATAAATGGATCTTACCTAAATGCCCTACACCAAACAAGCCTATTTTGAGCATGAGTTATTTTTTTAGAGAAAATTCCAGCAAATGTAACAAAAGAGGCCGTTATTGCTTTATATATTATCTATATATTGCTAGCTGTAATTACATGCGTTTTCTGATCATATGCATAATCCCCCTTTTATTTGCGGTGAACCGGACTTCGGCTCAGGCTTGTACGCAATTAGGGCAGACTCCCCGCAGCGCTTTTCCCATCTGTGGAACTAAAGCACTGAAGCAGGTGTCTGTGCCGGCATGTGCAGGAAGAGTGATCAGGCTCCCCACTTGCCCTGCAGGTGTAGAGTATAGAGACTTAAACCCCTACTGGTATAAATTCACCTGTTATACAGCGGGTACACTTGGTTTTACGATCACTCCCAACGATCTTAATGATGATTACGACTGGCAACTTTTTGACGTAACCGGCAGGAATGCAGACGATGTATATTCCAACACCAATTTGCAGGTGGGTGGTAACTGGAGCGCCATTCCCGGAGGAACCGGAGCATCCGCAGCAGGAACAACTGCAATGGCCTGTGAGGGACTTTCACAACCAAAATGGAGCAGCATGCCCACATTGGTGGTTGGGCATCAGTATTTATTGATGATCAGCCATTTTACATCAACAAACCAAAGCGGCTACGAATTATCTTTTGGCGGAGGAACCGCCAATATTACAGACCCCTTACCAGGCGCATTCCTTACCGCAAAATATCATTGCCTCAATAACCGGGTGGGCATTAAATTGAACAAACGTTTCCAATGCACGACGCTTTCTGCAAATGGCAGCGAATTTGAAATTGTAGGTGCCGCTACTGCAAATGTGCTGAGTGCAACCGGCGTGAATTGTGCAGGTGGTTTTGATATGGATTCTGTTGTTCTTACGCTGGACAGGCCTTTGCCCGGCGGAAATTATACCGTGAGGATCCGCAACGGGGCAGATGGCAATACTTTGCTGGATGCCTGTGATAATCCTATACAGGCAGGCAGGGATGTGCCATTTGTTATAACCATTCCGCAGGCAGTGCCTTTCGATAAAATAGCTCCCGTAGGATGTGTGCCAACAAAGATCAAAGTACTCCTTTCCGATCCTGTACTTTGTAATTCTATTGCCCCTGATGGCAGCGATTTTCAACTGAGTGGTACAGGCCCTGCAGTTTCTATTGTGCAGGCCAATACTTTTTGCAACAGTCAGTTAACGGATAGTATAGAACTGGTGCTCAGCGCACCCATCTACCTGGATGGAAATTACCGGATTGAACTGATCAGGGGAAATGATGGTAATACGATGATCAGTGAATGTAGTGTGCAAACACCACTGGGATATGTGGTGCCATTCACAACAAAGGATACGGTCAATGCTTTGTTCAGTTACAGGGTAAGGCTGGATTGTGTATATGACACCATCTTCCTGCAACACGACGGTGCGCATGGTGTTAACGACTGGAAGTGGACTTTTGAAGACGGCACTACCATGACTACACGCACACCGAATAAAGTATATACCGTGTTCGGGCAGAAAACAGTAAAACTGGAAGTTTCAAATGGTGTTTGTGTGGATGATCATACAGAAACCATGTTACTGGATAACACCCTGAAAGCAGAGTTCCTCGTAAACACCCCGGTTTTATGTCCGCTTGATATGGCCTCTTTTACCAATCAAAGTATTGGCAACATTGTAACGCATCGCTGGGATTTCAACTATGGGCCTGGCTCCCGGCTGGTAGATCCGCAACCTTTCCGTTATCCGCTGGGAAGTCGTGATCAGGTTTACCAGGTACGGTTGATCGTGGAAGATAATCTGCAATGCGCGGATACTGTTTTTCATTCCATTAAAGCAGTGGCCAGTTGCAGAGTGGCAGTACCTACAGCATTCACGCCTAATAATGATGGTATAAACGATTTCCTCTATCCGCTAAACGGGTATAAAACGGCAGACCTGGTGTTCCGTGTATTTGGCCGGAACGGGCAATTGGTTTTTGAATCCCATAACTGGATGAATAAATGGGATGGTAAGATCAATGGATCTCCTGCCGGTGTTGGTACCTACGCATGGGTGCTTGAATACACCAATACGGAATTGGGCAACCGGGTGTTCCAGAAAGGGGTGGCAACTTTACTGCGTTAAGGATCAGAGCATGCCATCTTCTTTCAAACTAAAATACCCTTCCGTAGAAACGATCACGTGATCTAAAACTTCGATATCCAATAACTTACCCGCAGCTTTTAATTTATTTGTAACATTGATATCTGCATTACTGGGCCGCAGGCTGCCGGATGGATGATTATGACATAACATAATACGTGTGGCCCTCTGCAACAGCGCTTCCTGAAATACCAAACGGGGATCTACGGTTGTGGAGGTAATACCGCCTGAACTGATACAATTATAATGAAGAAGTTTGTTAGCGTGGTTAAGGTAGAGCACATAAAAAGTTTCATAACATTGATCTTCGAGGAGTGGCCTTAATATGGAGGCTACATCATCGGCGCAGGTGATCACCTCCTTTTTAAATGCAAGCTGGGATTTTTTGCGGCGGGAAAGTTCCAGGGAAGCCAAAATGGTAGTGGCTTTCTTATAACCTATTCCATTAAATTGCATGAGCTGCTCTACATTCATGCGGGAAAGCGCAGAAAGATCGTTGCTGCAGCTCAGTAATATTTGCTGGGCCAACTCAATAGCAGATTGCTTTGTATTGCCACAATTGATAAGTATGGCCAGTAACTCGGCCTGACTTAAAGACCGGGCGCCTTTGGTAACCAGTTTTTCCCTTGGCCGGTCATCTTCTGACCATTTTTTAATAGGAGGCAATGCACGCTTTGGCTGCAGGTAATTACTGATACCGGGTAAGAATGTTGGGCTAACATCCATAAAAACAACAAGTTTCCCAAATATACAAAAGCTAATTGGGTTAGCAATTCACAAACTAATTTTTTTAGTATCCTGTTCATTGTTAAGGTTGTTTGATTTTTTTTACGCATATCCCCATATAAAGTCATAGTTTTGCCACCTCTTTTCTTGAACCATGAATCCATCTGTAAAAATCTTTACGGGAAATAGTAATCCCGCTCTGGCAGAGCGTATCGCCTCCAGGTATGGTAACGGTATTGGCAAGATCAACATCCAGAAATTCAGCGATGGCGAATTTCAGCCGGTGTTCCTTGAAAGTATTCGCGGCCACTACGTTTTCCTGGTACAAAGTACCTGTGCCCCTACGGACAACATTATGGAGCTCCTTCTGATGATCGATGCTGCAAAACGTGCCTCCGCAGGATATATTACGGCTGTGATCCCATATTTTGGGTTTGCCCGGCAGGACAGGAAGGATAGGCCACGGGTTGCCATAGGATCCAAGCTGATCGCCAACCTGCTCACCGCAGCAGGAGCTAACAGGGTGATAACCATGGATTTGCATGCTCCGCAAATCCAGGGGTTCTTTGATATCCCCGTGGATCACCTGGATAGTTCAGCTATTTTTATTCCCTATATAGAGAATCTAAAGCTGGAAAACCTTACCTTTGCGTCCCCTGACGTGGGTTCTACCACCCGGGTGCGGGAAGTAGCGAGCTATTTCAATGCTGAAATGGTGATATGCGACAAGCATCGTAAACGGGCAAATGAAATTGCGTCTATGGTGGTGATCGGGGATGTGACCAACAGGGATATTGTGCTGATAGATGATATCTGCGATACCGCAGGTACCCTCACCAAATCAGCCGCTTTGTTGATGGAAAAAGGAGCAAGGAGCGTAAGAGCATTTTGTACGCACCCTGTATTCAGTGGCAAGGCTTACGAAAACATTGAAAATTCTGTGCTGGATGAACTGGTGGTATGTGATACCATTCCGTTGAAACAACATACCAGCAGCAAGATCAAGGTGATCAGTGTAGCAGATCTGTTTGCAGTAGCTATCCGGAATATGCACGAGAATAAGTCTATTACAAGCTTATTTGTGCATGCCCAGCGCAAGATGCAGTAACAACAAGTTTATTTATCATTTATATAAAAGTTAAACAATGAAAACAATAACCATCGAAGGACAGCTCAGGAGCGAATTCGGCAAACAAGCCACCCGCTTACTTCGTTCTGAGTCACAAGTGCCTTGCGTTATTTACGGGGGTGCAGAAACAGTTAGCTTCTCAGCTGCTGCCACTGCTTTTAAGACATTAGTGTACACACCAGACTTCCAGATTGCTGAAGTGAAACTGGGCGCTAAAACTTATCGTTGCATTTTGAAAGATCTGCAATTTGATACCGTTACAGACGAACTGTCTCACATCGACTTCCTTGAACTGGTAGAAGGTAAGAAAGTGGTAGCATCCATGCCTTTGAAATTTACTGGTTCTTCTATCGGTGTAAAAGGCGGAGGTAAACTGGTAGTGAAAATGAAAACGCTGAAAGTGAAGGCTTTGCCTAAACATCTGCGTGAAAACCTGGAAGTAGATATCACTGATCTGGACCTGAACGCAAACATCCGTGTATCTGATGTTAAAGCAGAAGGAATTGAGATCCTGAACTCTCCCCGTATCCCGGTTGCTTCCGTGGTTATGACCCGTCAGCTGAAACAAGAAGAAGCTGAAGCAGCAAAGGATGCCAAGAAGAAATAAATTGGCAAAATAATTATATTAAAAAGCCCGGCGTAATATCAGCCGGGCTTTTTATTTTTGGCATCCCGATCAATAGCTGTTTTTTGACCGGGATCAATTACCTGGTATATGAAGTATCTCATTGTTGGATTAGGAAACATTGGAGCGGAGTATCATCATACCCGCCACAACATCGGTTTTGATGTTGCGGACGCCTTTGCCCAAAAACATAATGTGGTGTTTAAGAGTGACCGGCTAGCGGATGTGGCAGAATGCAAATGGAAAGGCAGGGTAATAATAGTTATCAAGCCCACCACCTTTATGAACCTGAGCGGCAGAGCCGTAAAGTATTGGCTGGACAAAGAAAAGATCCCCGTCGAAAATATGCTGGTGATCCTGGATGATCTGGCATTACCGCTGGAATCCATCCGTTTACGCCCCGGCGGCAGCGATGCCGGGCATAATGGCCTCACAAGCATCCAGGAGTCCATCGCTACCAATCAGTATCCCCGGCTCCGCTTTGGTATTGGTAACAATTTCCCCAAAGGCAGGCAGGTAGATTATGTATTGGGAAGGTGGTCCAACCAGGAAGAACCGGTGGTTTTGCAGAAGATTGACAAGTGTGTGGAAATTGTTGAAAGTTTTGCTACCATTGGTTTACAACGATGTATGAACAATTATAACAACCTTACTTTTCCATTATAGAAGTAAATTGTATATTTCATGCCTGAAAGGTACCCCTACCTTAACCGCTATAGGTCATGATCCGTGTACCACTGATCGTTATATAATTCAGAATTACACCTCGTTAATTGGAATTATAGTACGCACAGTGGGCAATGTATTGTGGACTATGGGTCAAACCATAGGCTTTATTAACCTTACAAAATACACGCATTATGAAAATTATCTGCGTTGGAAGAAACTATGCCAAACATGCAGAAGAATTGAAGAACGAAGTGCCCTCCGATCCCGTGATTTTCATGAAACCAAAGAATGCCCTGCTGCAAAACAACCATCCTTTCTATTATCCGGAATTTACGGATAACCTTCATTATGAATGTGAACTGGTGTTGCGGATTTCGAAGAACGGGAAACACATTCAGGAGCGGTTCGCCTCGAAATACTACGATAGTATTTCTGTAGGGATCGACTTCACGGCGAGGGATTTGCAGGAAAAGCAAAAGTCCAAAGGACTGCCCTGGGAAATCGCCAAATCGTTCGATAATTCTGCTGTTGTCGGAAAGTTCATTCCATTGAAAGAGGACACAGATTTGAAAGACATCAACTTTTGTCTTTACAAGAACAAGGAAATTGTACAGCAAGGCAACACGAAGGACCTGTTATTCTCTTTCGACAAATTGATTGCGTATATCTCGAGATTCTTTACACTGAATATCGGAGACCTTGTGTTTACCGGAACACCTGAAGGCGTAGGGCCTGTTCAGATCGGTGATGGCCTGGAGGCTTTCATTGAAGATGATAGCCTGCTGGAATTCCAGGTGAAGTAGGTAAGGAGTAAAAAGAAAAAATTATAAAGTAAAAAGGATACGTCCCAGCTTAGCTTAAACGATTTTTTTTAGTCTTTTTCTTATTAATTTTTTCCTTTTTTACTTTCTTCCGGTATGTTGCTGTAGATCACATCAAGGATCCTCGTTAACTCTGAATAATCTGCCTCCGAGAGATTCTTCCACCCCGTTTTACGCATGTCCAGTACCAAAGGCCTCACGTCTTTGTATTTGTTCACACCAGCCGGTGTAAGCTGAACAAATACCTTCCTGCGGTCGTCTGTAGATCCCTGCCTTTCCACCAGTTCCTTTTTTACCAATAATTCAATGATCCGGGAAACCGTTGTGATGTCCTTTGAGGTTAATCGGGCTAACTCATTGTGTGTGATGCGCTTATGCTTATAGAGGTTCTCAATCAGCAGCCACTGGTCTACTGTTATATCCTTACGGAGAGCATCAAAGCTCTTCTGCCAGTAGTTACGTATTTTTTTCAGGGTTGCATCCAGCTTAAAAAAAGATGGATTACTAACAAAAGTATCGTGCATATTATTTAATTTGCATTAGCAATAGTTGTTGTAGCAACTAATAATGCTAATTCGCCATGTCATATCACCAAAACAGTCTTACTGTGGTTAAAGATAGTATAAGCAATCCGACTTTGGAAGCCACCATTACTCACCGCGAGCAGGATGCAGCATTCCAGACATTGCTGCTGAAAGCATACCGCACAATGTGCCTGGCCAGGAGCATGGCAGATAAGTACGAAGCCAACCGGCCCATCTGCAAATATGTACATTCCACCTCTTCAGGCCATGAAGCCATCCAGATAGCAGCAGGTATGCTCCTGAAGCCCTGGGATTACGTAAGCCCCTATTACCGGGACGATAGCATGATGCTGGCCATGGGTTTTTCTCCCTACACGCTCATGCTGCAATTACTGGCAAAAGGAGAGGATACTTTCAGTGCCGGCCGTTCTTATTATTGTCATCCCAGCAGCCGCCAACCCGGCAAACCAGTGATCCCGCATCAAAGCAGTGCCACCGGTATGCAGGTGATTCCTACTACAGGCATAGCCCAGGGAATTCAATACCTGGAAAGCGTTGGCCTGATGGATACACCAGAAAGCCCGGTAGTGCTTTGCTCCCTTGGCGATGGAAGTGTAACAGAAGGAGAAGTGAGTGAAGCCTTCCAGTTTGCCGTATTGAAAGGTTTGCCAGTGATCTACCTCGTGCAGGATAACGAATGGGGCATTTCCGTAAGTTCAGCAGAAGCAAGGGCCATGGATGCCTTTGAATATGCTGCCGGTTTCAAAGGCCTGGAAAGGATCCGTGTGGACGGAAGTGATTTTGAAGCCAGTTACCACGCCATGGAATCCGCCCTGCTGTATGTGCGGACAGAAAGAAAACCGGTACTGGTACATGCCACCACGCCTTTATTAGGTCATCATACATCAGGTGTAAGAAAAGAATGGTACCGTACCACAGAAGATCTTAACAAACATCTGAGCCGTGATCCATTACCCCGCCTCAAACAATTACTTGAGCCTGAACAAGCCATAAAAATAGAAGAGGAAGCAAAGCGGCGCATCGATGAAGAGTTCGAAGCCGCCTGCAATAGCCCGGAACCTGATATCACCACCGTTGCCGATCACATATTTGCACCCACACCCATTACAGAAGAATTGGGTGAAAGAACACCTGCAAACGGAAGTAAAGTAGTGATGGTAGATGCCGCGCTGCATGCTATTGAAGAGATCATGCATGCTTATCCGGAAGCAATACTTTTCGGCCAGGATGTCGGCCGTCGTTTGGGAGGTGTATTCAGAGAAGCAGCTACACTTGCAGAGAAATTCGGAGACCACCGTGTATATAATACCGCCATCCAGGAAGCCTATATTATTGGCAGCACCGTTGGACTTTCTGCCGTTGGCGTAAAGCCTATCGTAGAAGTACAGTTTGCAGATTACATCTATCCCGGTTTTAATCAGCTGGTGAGTGAAATATCCAAAAGCTGTTACCTCAGCGCCGGCAAGTTCCCCGTGCAAACGCTCATCCGTGTACCGATTGGTGCTTATGGAGGAGGAGGACCTTATCACTCCGGAAGTATCGAATCCACCTTGCTGAGCATTAAAGGGATCAAGATCGCTTATCCTTCCAACGCAGCGGACCTCAAAGGTTTGATGAAAGCAGCCTTCCTGGATCCCAACCCCGTCATAATGCTGGAACATAAAGGATTGTACTGGAGTAAAGTACCCGGAACCCTGGAGGCCATGACCATCGAACCTGCTGCAGATTACATCCTGCCATTGGGCAAAGGGCGTGTAGTCCTGGAAGGAGAGGGCATGTGCATCATCACTTACGGAATGGGCGTGTATTGGGCAAAAGCCGCAGCTGCATTATACCCCGGGAAAGTAGAAGTAATAGATCTGCGGACGTTATATCCCCTGGATGAAGAGTTGATCTTTGCCACAGTACGTAAACACGGTAAGTGTCTGGTATTAACAGAAGAGCAGTTGAATAATTCATTCGCAGAAAGTTTAGCGGGGAGGATTTCTTTGGAATGCTTCCGTTGGCTGGATGCTCCTGTGATGACAATGGGTGCAATGGATCTGCCTGCCGTGCCTTTGAATATGGCATTGGAGAAGGAGATGTTGCCGAATGCGGAAAAGGTAGGAGCGAAGATTGGAGAATTGTTGAAATATTAAGGCTCAATCTCAATATCATATCTATCTAAAAGGCCTGCTATCCCCATCTGGGAAAAGCGGGCTTTTTTTATCTTATTCAACTCCGGATCAATAGAATAATTATACGCAGTCAGAAAATTAACCTTCTCAAGAATTGTGCTGTCAAATTTAGCCAATGCCAGATCACAGTTATCAAAAGTAGAACCACTCAGATCACAGGCAGTAAAATCCACCTCCCGAAGGTTGCAGTCTTTAAAGGTTGTCTTCTTAGGTTTGGTATGATAAAAAGAAGAATGGTTGAGGATGCAGTTATCAAATTTAACGGCAAAGCCAAATGGATTGCAGTTCCCGAAATCCAACCCCAACATTTTGCTGTCTGAAAATTTAATATCCCTGAAGGCCGTCTTTGCCAGGTTCGCCATATTTAAATTGCAGCCTGAAAAACTGCAGCCTGAAAAATTAATACCGGATAGATCAGCATTTGAAAGATCGCAGTTAATAAAGCTGCATAATTCGTATTCACCTTTGGGCAAAGGCCGCTGGGTAAAATCAATTTTCTCGAACGTTTTTTCTACCTCGTATACCTCTTCCATAAAACATAAATCATGATTCGATCCCTAAGGTAAGAACTATTTGTCCTTTAGCCGTCCTGTAAACTAATATTTCGGACAATACCAGATCTATGATATCGTGCCCCCAGATCCCGTGTTTTCCATTCGTTTCATTTCTATTGATCAGCCCTTTTCTTTCTTCAAGGGGAATTACCTTAGTTGTCGTGGTCTTTTCTTCTTCAGCGTATATTAAATGATAGTGTTTACAGATCTCCTGAATGAGTGTTTGTTTGGTAAACCCGCCAGGGGAAACCAACTCGAATGTATAAGACTTTGTTAGCGGATAATCAATAATTACCGTGATGGTATCCTCATCAATCACCTTTTTATTTTTATCGATAAGGTTGACAAGGGCTTCTTTGGGATTTGCTATTTCAATATAAGGACTAAAATCGTTTCCTTCTTTTACACTAAAACTGATTTCCGATAATAGTTCAGCAGACGTTGCTAACGTATCTTCAGGAACCATTTTTTCCAATGCTGCCATTAGTCCAATGGTATCGGCCAATACTTTTTTCTCCGGCTCTGTGTTATGAGCGCAACTTATAAGAGTAACTGTCAGAATTAACAGGAGGGATAAATGTTTCAAATGATAGGATTTGATGTTTTATAATCTGCTCATACAACCGCTTAGCCATAATTCCAGACCCTTCCGCATTAGGATGTATCTTATCAGGCACCAGCTCAGGTTTATCCACCAGCAGGCTATGCATATCCACTACCTCCCGCTGTGTATTCAAACCCACCTGGCGAATAAGCGGAATAATATCCCGCACAATCACAGGGTCCCAGATCCCGGTACTATCCGTTACAAAAGAAACAGCCGGCAAAAGTAATAGGATCCTTGGATGAGAAGGTAACGCAGCAAACGATTTGATCAGCGTATCATAATCTGCAACAAACTCCCCATAACGAGGCCGGTTCACCAGTTTACTATCATTCCCGCCAAGGTCTATAATAACGATATCCGGTTCAATGGCCAGCGCTTGTTGATATGCGCCCGTTTTATGATAGGGTGAATTGCCATTGCGCAATAGGGTAGTCCCGCTTACCCCAAAGTTGCTTACTTTATAAGTAGCCCCCAGTAATGTTTGCAACTGTGCAGGAAAAGAAAAATGCTCACGGTCTTTGATCGTTGCGCCATAAGTAATGCTGGCGCCGATACAGGCCACTTTTGTCGTATCCTGGCAAAAGCCGGATAGACTGATAAACAGTAAAAAGACAAACTTCATACAGTACCTAAGATATATAATAAATTGCTTAAATTTGAAATAACCCTTAAAACATGAAACCCTTTTTAATCATTCTTATATTCGCAGCGCAATGCCTGAAGGCTCAACAGGTAACAGTGGATGCAAACGGCACAGGAGATTTCAAAACAATACAGGAAGCGATTAATTCCATCCGTGACCTTTCACAGCAAAAGGTTAAGATCTATATTAAGAACGGTGTCTACCATGAAAAGATCGTGGTACCTTCCTGGAAAACCAATATTGCATTCGTAGGAGAGAATAAAGACAGCACCATTATCACCAATGATGACTATTCCGGTAAATTAAAACCAGAAGGGAAATTCAGCACTTTCACCTCCTACACCGTTCTTGTTCAAGGCAATGATTTCAGCGCAGAGAACATCACCATCCGGAACACAGCCGGCAGAGTAGGGCAGGGTGTTGCATTACATGTAGAAGCAGATCGTGCTGTTATAAAGAATTGCAAACTGCTGGGCAACCAGGATACTTTATACGCCGGCAAAGAGAACAGCCGGCAGTATTACGAGGATTGCTATATTGAAGGCACTACTGATTTCATTTTTGGCGAAGCAACCGTTGTATTTCAAAGGTGCACTATCAAGAGCTTAGTGAATTCCTTCATCACCGCGGCCGCTACTTCACCAAGACAACCATTCGGTTTCGTACTCATGAATTGCAAACTGGAAACGGACACCGCTGCAAAAAGAGTATACCTCGGAAGGCCCTGGCGCCCTTATGCCCGTACTGTTTTTATACATTGTGAATTAGGTGCTCACATTGTAGCCGCAGGCTGGGACCCATGGTCCGGCGATGCGAGATTCCCGGACAAAGAGAAAACAACTTACTATGCTGAATACGGAAATACTGGCCCCGGGGCTTCTACAAAGGATCGTGTTTCCTGGTCAAAGCAATTAAGCGCAGCAGAAGCTAAGAAATATACCATTAAGAATATCTTGAACGATTGGAACCCTTTAAATTAGATCTTCAGCTTCATCACCTGCGCAATCTTCAAAAGGGTAGCTAACATTTCCCGTGGGAAGAAAGGTTTATTAAGTATATCAAACACCCCTTTCTGCGCAAATTTCCTTCTTACTTCCGGCATAATATCTGCCGTGAAAATAACGATATGCACATCCTTATATTCATTCCGGATGATCTCTGACAGGGCATAGCCATCCATTTCAGGCATATGAAGGTCCAGCAGGGCAATGTCATACTTGTTCTTCTGCAAAAGTTCCAGTGCTTCTGGTCCGCTCAGTGCGCAATCCGGTTGTATACCAAAGTATTCCAGTTGCCTTTTGGCCACCAGTACATTGATGGGATTGTCTTCCACAAATATTAAGCGGATGTCTTTAAATTTCCTGGCATAACCTGAAATTTCCGGTAAGAGTTCTTCCCGTTTGGCCGGCCTGTTCTTTTTGGTGGGCAGATCAAATACAATGTCGAAGTGAAACTCTGTTCCTACACCAGGTTCGCTTTCCAGGAATATCTGGCTGTTGTGTAAAGTGATCAGTTTCTGCGTGATGGCCAGCCCAAGCCCCGTACCCGCTTGTTTTCTAACGGTAGATTGCTGCACTTGCCGGAAGCTTTCAAATACCGTTTCCAGATGTTCTTTTGGAATACCAATGCCGGTGTCTTTCACAGAGAAATGAACCGTCACCTTTTCCGTTTGTTTTTTCACCAGTTCCACATTGATGCTTATCTGTCCTTTATCTGTATATTTAATAGCATTGCTGAGCAGGTTATTCAGGATCTGATTCAACCGTGTAACATCTGCTATGATCTTCCTGGGGATGTTATCATCTACTGTGCTTACCAGTGAAAGACCTTTAATGTCCGCCAGGGATTTAAACTGGTTTTGGATGTTTTTGATCTGTTCGTGGAGGTTCAGAACAGAATAATTCAGTTCGAATTGTTCCCGGTCTATTTTATTGAGATCAAGGATATCGTTGATCAATTGCAAAAGATGATCAGCGGAGAACAGGAGGTTATGGATATATTCTTCCTGTTCAGGGATATAATTTAGTTTGAGCAGATTGGCAATGCCGATGATACCATTCAATGGCGTCCGGATCTCATGGCTCATGATGGATAAGAAATCTGATTTAGCTCTTGCCGCATCTTCCGCAGAATCCCTGGCCTGGATCAATTCCAGTTCATCTTCTTTTTTACGGGTGATATCCATCAAAGCCCCCCGGAGCATGATCACCTTATTGTGGTCTGAAAAAACAGGTGTACCAATAGCCCGGATCCATTTTTTATTCCCCTTCGCGGTAATGATCCTTAACTCAATATCATATGATTTACCCTGAAACATAGCTGCGGCAAAATGCTCGGCCATCATTACACGATCTTCTTCCGCAACATAAGTATTCACCACATCAAGAGCAGGAGTAAATGTTTCATCCAGATCGTAAATTAAATAGGTATGTTTGGTCCAGAAGATTTCCTGGGTTTGCAGGTTCACTTCCCAGCCCCCTGTTCTGCTCAATTCCTGGCTAACATCTAATAACTGGTTAGTAAGCTCAAGGCGCCCTCTTATATCCTGCAGCGCCAGTTCCGCCTGTTTTTCAGCTGTTACATCCTGTATGCTCAGTACCAATAAATAATTCGAGAGGTCAGGGCTTTTAATAACAGGTTTGATCCTTGCTTTAAACCATTGGTCTTTGGAATCATCAAAGTGTTTGTAAGTAATATCGCGTACTTCTCCCACTTCAATTACTTCCTTTATTACTTCAACGAACATGGATGCTTGTGGTCCCAGTACATCGGCTATCTTTTTACCCAGGAACTCTTTTTTGGGCATGAACAGGATAGCTTCATCATGTACCCATACATTCTTGAAGGTGAGGTGCCCGTCAATTTCAAATACAATATCTTCCATGGAGGTGATCAGCGCCTGGAGATGGGTACTTAGTTCCATCTGCCTGTTCTCGCTCATCTTTTCTTCCGTAATATCCTGTACATAACCAACCAGGTAGCGGCTGTTATCCTCTTCGTCGGTAACAGAGCGAATATTGGCTTTGCAATAGAGCAATCCTGTTTTGGGATGTTTCACCCGGTAATAAAACACGAGGCTGGTATGCGGCGTTTCAACAGATCTGTTAATGACACTCTCCACAGCAGGAAGGTCCTCTTCCACGATGATCTTTAACCAGCCCTTACCTTGTGATTTGTCAAAGCTAAGGCTTGTCATCTTCTCCCATTCCTCGTTCACAAAGAAGCAGTTTCCTTCAATGTCTGTCAAAAAAGCGCCTATTGGAGCAAGTTGTAAGGCTTTTTGGATATGGATTTCCTCCCCATAATGTTGATCCGTTTTCATTGGAAAGGGCGATTTTAAAATATGGCTATTAATGTTTAAACTGAATATAGTGCTTTTTAATAAATCATCAGCAGTCCTAACATAAAATATCCTTTGTATTGACGTTTCCGGTCCTGTCGTAAGCCAGTATCCTGATGATCTTCTCACTACTTCGGAGCTTATACTCCCATTCACGGCGGTTCTTGCCTGGAGTTGCCGGCCGGATTTGCCCTGAAGATTCCACCTTTACATTATCCACTATATAGCTGTCTTTTACCTGTATAGTAACGATTCCCGCTTCCACACTCACTTTTGTGATCTCCGGACCATGGAAGGCTTCCCGGAAAGCTACATTGTAAGCCGAATGCCCCGGTTTGGCCATTGCCAGGTAATATTGCTTTTTAACCGGATCTGCGATGGCAGCTTTTGCGTATGTATTAGCCCTGGAAAACCTTTCCCGGTTGGCCAATTGTTTGTCTGTAGGGGGCTTCTCATAAGGCTTTGGCATTTTGCAGATCACGGTTTTGCCGTTCCGTTGCCTGAAAACGAATTGTTTGCCAAATGTTCCGCTGGCTCCTTTAAGGAGTAGGTTATCTGTGAGCATTGCCATAATACGGCTAAGGTAAGGGATTATCTTTACATAGGGTTGACATAGGCTTAAAATAAGGTATTCAGATAACCTCGCACCTCTAAAGGGCTTTTTGCGACAGAGGGAGCTATTTAGAAAATTGGTTTGATGTTTTCAGGGGAGGAGGGGGCAAATTTATTGGGTTTTCTTTTTTTAAGTGGGGAAGGCGATTTTTTTATTTTCTCTGTATCTTGGACCTTTCACAACAAAATAAACCCCTTAACAATAGCATAGCTTGTTGTGATTTGCTTTCAAATTTCGCAGCATTTTAGACCTTTTACAACTATTATGCTTATGGAAACATCGTTCTAAGCGTTGTGATTTACTTTCAATTTTCTCAGTACCTTAGACCTTTCACAGCATTAGCAAATTCCATAACTCACTAACAGGAGTTGTGATTTTCTTTCAATTTTCTCAGTATCTTAGGCCTTTCACAACAAAACTAAAACGTACCCTTTCTGATTTATGTTGTGATTTGCTTTCAAAATCCTCAGTATCTTATATCTTTCACAGCATAACCCTAATTTGTGCTTTTAAGTAGTTGTGTTTTCTCGGTATCTTAGGCCTTTTACAACCTCTGTGCCCGATTGCCCTAAACCAACTCCTGTTGTAATTTGCTTTCAATTTCTCAGTATCTTAGACCTTTGACAACAGCAGGGTAAAGGAAGGCCCGCCACGAACGGTTGTGATTTACTTTCAAATTTCTCAGTATCTTAATACTTCCTCAACAAAGACAAGGGGTTTTTTCATCCATTGTTTGTGTTGTGATTTTCTTTCAAATTTCTAGGTATCTTCAATCTTTCACAACGACACAAAGATCATTACCAGTGTCTTGCCCGTTGTGATTTGCCTTCAACTTTCCCAGCCTGTTAACTTCCCTCCAGCAACTGCCCCTCCCCACTAAAAGCCGAACACAGCTTCACCTTCCCCAACCGATCCGCCACCAGCTTAAAACAAACATTCTTAATCATTACCTTGTCCACCCCTTCTATCTTATTCCTTTTTGTAAACTCAAACTTATCGATAATGGACTTGGCAACTGCATTAGGTAAACACGAAAGCCTGCTACCCGAAAAGCTGACCACCTTATACACCCTGTCCACCGAAATCTCTCCAATCCCATTCCAGTTCGCCAGCTCCTCCTCCGTAGGAAAATAAACAAGATCATTAGGTGAAAGATGAAATAACAACCGATCCCCCGACTCATTTATTTCCGGAACTGACTTCAATCCATGCTTTTGCCTCTCAATGACTACATGAAGTGGAATTGTTTCCGTAACCCGTTTGCCCTTTTCATCCTGGTAAACGCCAAAGAAGAGATTGGTTCCTTTAGCCGCCTCCACATACTTATCCTTCTTATTACCCGTCTGCCCAACATTGAACTTATTCCCTTTAGGCTCAAAAGTCCTCACTTTCAGAATGGGTTGGTGAGGCTTTCCATCATTGAGAGCAAGGATTTCTTTATTTAAAGCATCCAGTCCATCAGGAGAAAACGCCAACTCAGGATGCTCAATGATCTTTCCGTTTTGAATTTCATTAAATACCGCCAGATGAGCACGAAGAATTTTACGGATCCCTGTATCCGTTATACAGTCAATATAATTAGAATCAAAACTCTCATCTATTTTCACCCGGGTTGCCACAATTTCCTTGTCCCAATAGTATATCTCTATTCTGGAGATTCCCTGCTCCTTTAGCAGCACCGAAGGGTTCTGACCAAGCGCCTTCCATTCCTTGATTTTAGACTTCAGGTCCTTATCCACGATCATTTCCCAATTCTTCAATGCCGCAGATGTTGAAACGATTTTCTTCAGTTGTAATTGAATCAGCCCCTGAATGGTATCTTTGTGAAGGGGTTTCCTGATTGCCCAGTTGTCACCTTTTGTCTGCCTGACAAAGCCTTTCTTTAGTTCTCCGTTTTCATTTTTGATCCAGCCTTGATAACGGTTATTAGTTTTATTGATCACCCGGACGTTTTGCTTAAAGCTGACAATTATATCATTGATGAGTGATCCCGTATCCTGGGTGAAGCTCTCCCAGGGTTTATGAAATGCCCATTTGTAGTTAGTATCGTCATTATATTTCTTAAAGCATAAGGTATGTTTCAGGTCATAACGTTTCTTTTCCTTTTCCGCTTTTGAACGCCCTTTACCAATGGCACTTTCATTGTTCAGATAGTTGATATGATTCCTGGATGTACAGGCTACCACTATTGCATCCAAAGCATGATGCCGGTGATCGATCCTTTTTCTGTTAAACCCTTTTTGATGTTCAAGCGGCAATTCTGTTTGGAATACCAGCTTCCCTTCTTTATTTACCCACTTACCAAATCGGCTGCTTTGCGTCATTTCGTTTAATCTTTCGAATCTCGGGGTGATGATATCATTCCACACATCATTTAGCCCCCAATCTTGTTTAAGTGCTGCCGTAATGTTACCATTACTGCTAATAACGTTCTTTGAAACCGTTTCCTGCTCATTATCTTCTCTGACGATATTAGATAACAGGTTCTTTACAACTTTACTGATATACCTGGTATCATTAAGCTGTCTTTCAATGAAGACTTCCGGAATGTCTTCCGACAGGAGTTTTTTTAATTTCGATCTGTTTTTAGAAAAACTGTTTTTAACAAGGTGTTCATACTGCTCAACGGTAAGGATATTTATTTTCTCTCCATAACTGGCCTCCATTATTTTGCCACCATTGTTCTTTATGTATTCATAGGCGGTGTTTTTATCTTTATCCTTGTTCACCTCCACTTCACAAATAACCTTATTGCTGAAAGAATCATCAAAGTATCTCGACTGCGGAATGATGTGTTCAATATCATAAGCCCTTGTAAACAATTTATTCAGCGGAATTATCTTCCCTGTGTAAGGAGACCTATATTTCTGCTGAAGCCAGATCTTATAACGGGATAGTTCAGCTGTTGTTAGCTGAGACTGTCTGGCTATTTTAGAAATATCTTCGGGTATATCATTTTCAGCATGCAGCACCCCTTCTTCATAGATCTTCAGGATTTCCTGCTGCATGGGAGAATAGGGGCGAACATTCTCAACATTAGGATCATTCATTAACTCCGCTAGTAATGCTTTTATCCGGAGGTTGGTGTTCTCATTTCCAATTACCTGTTTTGTCATTTGCTCACGCTTCTTCGCAGGATTTTTCATTTCCCGGCCAAGTTCTACATGGATTTCATGGAAGAAACCTTCTTTACCATGGCCATATCCATTCCAGATATCCTTTACTACGAGGAGTGTTTCATTGATCACCTTCTCTACGATGGGATTACGCAGGCTGTGTTGTGGCAGGAGGGAAATGTCTGAGGGCCTTCTCCATTGTAAGGCTTCTTTATCTTCTGAATGACGATCGTAAACAATGTAAGAGGCCAGCCAAAGCGGCAATCCTTTAAAATCCGATGCACTCTTAAGTGATATCGCTTTATCTCTCACCCTGTCCTTAATCGATTCGTCATATTCACCGGTTGTGATTTTATCGATCCGCTGTAATGTGTGAGGGTGAATGTTACCTGGCTGCCAGTATTTCCCGATACGCATTAATGACAACAGTTTCCCAATTGCTTTGGCTGAAAATGCACCATAATCCTTCACATATGGAGGGAACTTTTTAAACGTCTCTGCAAAGTCATCCCCCAGTTCCTTCTTTTGGGCGAACGTCTTCAATGCTTTCTGAATTTCGACCCTGTCCTCAACAGAATAAAGGATATGCCATAAAGCTTCTTCATTTTCTTTTGTCAGGAAGGCGACAGGCACACTTTCTACCTTGGACAACCTGGCTAGTATCTGAGATCTTGTTTCGTTGCAGGGGTATGCCTTATCTTCCACATAATTCCATCGATATTCATCCGGTTTTTTTAGCTTGAAGAATTGTTTCAATAGTATTTTCTGTTCGATATCTTTTCTGTCGTTCAACCATTCGAATATTCTTTCCCAGTCCTGTTCTGATTTGAGCAGTTCATCTGTGATGTTTACATCAGTATCTTTCTCATATATCCTTAGGTTCTGAATGAACTGCCATAACCGGAATTCCTGGAATAGAGGATGGGACTTTGGGATGCATTTTACAGGGATCACTTCCCCTTTGGGAGACAGTTTGCTTTCATGGTTACAATTGCTGATAAGCGATTTTTTGCTCTTTAGTGGCCTTTGGTAAAAAATGATGTCATCCACAAATAGATAGGAAAAGTCTTTTTGCCGGATATTATGCTTGTGTAACTCGTTTTGCCGGTATAATTCTTCAATGCAAAGAGAATAGGCTTTTCTGCCATTTAGTGCTGGATGGAATTTTTTTTGCGTATGGAGTATTTGTTGGAGTTCGGTTTTATAAAATTCCCTTTCTATTGTACGGATGAGTTTCCCTTTTATTTTTTGATTGGGATTTTGAAGAAGGGTATCATAGATGTAGGCGCCTACTGTTTTACTACTATGACTCAGGTCATATTCCGCCTTCTTTTTTAGAAGTGTCCAGTCGTTTTCATCAGGAGCACGGAATGAGCGTTTTTCTTTTCCATCCTTGTCGAGTTTTATTGTACCGTCGCTGTTCAGTTCAGTAGTAACAATGAATTCTTTTCTCTTACCAATCCAGTCTAATGGAGCCCTACTGGTTCTCCTGTAGACCCAGCCATTTTCAAGTTGGATGTTGTACCAGGTGTCCTCCTCATTTTTTTTTCGTTCTGCTGCCTGTACGTCTACAATATTAAATGTGTGAAATTCCACCAACTTGTTTGGGGTTTCGTCTTCCTCTTCTCCTCGTAACTGGTAGTAACCTCTTTTTTGATTGAAGTTGAGCAGGAGCCAGGCCAGTTCTTCTTTTTCTATTTTTTCAGTTAATGCTTTCTTGCGGAGATAATAGATGGTCCATGCATGCGGGACTATTCTTCCTTCTGCCAGTAATGCAGGTTGGTGCCTGGAAAAATCCAGTAGCATTTCCGCATACGAGTTTGCGAAAATGAATTGTGTGTGATAGGAGAGTTTAGGTTCTGATCCCGGTATAAATTGACCTAATTTTTTTTCGAAATCAATTTGGTTAGAATAATGTTCAGGAAGAAATCCCAGGATATTCAATACCCTGTGCAATCGCTCTCTACGGAGAAGTGATCTTTCCCTGACCTTGCGTATACTGCGGAAGTTTGTTCTTTCAGCTGTTTGCGAATGTGATTGGCCACTGTCGAAATTTCCCAGGATATCTTGTGACATAGGAATGATCCGGGAGCCTGCTGCGATATTCCTGATAGGCTTACCAGCATCAGTGGTTTCTACTATTGCCCAGCCAATTGAGTTTGTGCCTATATCGAGGCCAAGATTTATTTTCATAGCGTAGTTTGTATGTTGGAATTTATTAATTTCAGTTTGAAAGCAAATCACAATAAGGATTATTCCGTAGTGAAAACTTTTACAGGAGTCCCGCTAATGGCGGGATTGTTGTTTTATGGAAGGATGGGATGCTGTTAAATAGAGGATGGTTGTTTTGGTGTGCATGCTATTTAATAGATAGGTTAGGCCCCAATTTTAAACGAAATATTTATGTATGATTGTTAACTGGAGGTTAAGGTGTAGTGCTGGTGAATTTTAACGGTTGACGACAAACGAGTTTGAATAGACAAAACGGTTGGTATGTTTAGAAGATTGAAAGCAAATCACAACCGACTCCGCTCAGGATGACCATGGGTTGGCGTTTTGAAAGATTCGAGTACAGATAATTTGAAAGCAAATAGCAACTCCTGAATTCATTTCAGAATCTTCGTTGTGAATAATCTAAGATACCGATAATTCTAAAAGAAAATCACACAAGAATACCAACAGAAGAAGATAAAGGATTCGAACCTTTGCCGGTTTTCACCGCCGTCAGTTTTCAAGACTGCGCCATTACCAACTCTGGCAATCTTCCAAATAAGAGATCATGACAGGAATTAAACCTGCGTTAAGTTAGTTTTGCAGACTAACCCCTATAGCAACATTGGGTACATGATCATATGCGGAGGACAATGGAATCGAACCATCACCGGAAAAGACCGGAACACCTTAGCAGGGTGCCGCAACAAACCATCATTTGCCTATCCTCCATTCGTGGGTGATATAGGATTCGAACCTATTACGTTTCTGATGTACCGGATTTACAGTCCGGTGCTACTCCACCATCGTAGCCGATCACCCATAAGTACCCCTGGTGGGAGTCGAACCCACAAAACTCCTGATCCTAAGTCAGGCGACTTTCCCGTTTGCCCACAGGGGTGTATAAAAAACAAAAACGCCTCTCAGTATAAACCAAGAGGCGTTCGAAATTCCTTTATTCAAGTAATCACACGACCTCCCGGTTGCTCAGATAGCAACTCAGTGAAAGGCAATATGACGTAGTTTGTTTCATGATGGTGCAAAGATAAAGGGATTCTAAACTTGCATCCAAGCAGGAAATGATGAATCCGATTCATCATTTATGAAACGAAGATTGAAATTGAAAGCAAATCACAAGAAAACGAGATCAAAAAAAAGGGCCGCTTCAAAGAGCAGCCCTCAAACAAAACTTTAAGAAAGCAACGGATCACTAAACCCTTCCACCCCGTTCTCCACTCTTCCTGCATAACGTTTCTCAAAAGCAGCAAACCCATTCACCTTTATGCTAAAGTCGTACCAGTTATGGTTCTTACCCAGCTCCAGGAAAATATCCTTGGAACTGCCCTTACCGATGATGTGCTGCACATCTGCCTGCTTATAGCTATTGTCCTTCACCGTGATCTTTAGCGCATCTGAGGATGAAGTATTACGGATCTTAATAACCAGACTACCACTTTTATCACGCACATATTCACAACTAACTTCCATAGAAGGATCATGATCATTACCGGTAAATTCCCGGTAGAAACCATTTGGCCCATGTAAGCGAAGATGATATTTACTGTCTGCAAACTGCGCTACCGGCCAGCTATACCCCAGATTCTCCCCTGCCTTCACTGCAAAATCCCAGTTCCTGAAACTTTGACCGGCAAATGAAACAGGAGCATAAACTCTGAAAGGAGAACCTGCTGATGTTGCACCGAATAGTTGATTACCTGCAGCCATCGTGAGATCGAAACTCTTGGTAGCTGCATTCCACTTACCATCCGCATATAACTCATAAGGTAATGCACAGGAAGCACGAAGCCCCGGTTCCTGTTTCGCCAATGGGTTTGGCGTCTTCAGCGCTGCAATTTCACGCGAAGAGAATTGTTTATATCCGGTAGGTTCAGGTTTAAATTGCGCATTATGAATCGTCTCTACGAATTTCTCTTTATTAAGAAAAGGTAAGTCGTTTTTTGTACCGTCGAAGGGCGTGAACGCAGAGGTAAGGTTACCGCAGATCGTACGTCTCCACTGACTGATATTATCGAGGTGAATTTTCTTGGAGAATTTTTTATTCACGAATTCTTCCAGGAACTGAAGGGTGGAAGTATGATCAAAAACCTGTGAGTTTACTTTACCACCACGGCTCCAGGGAGAAGCAATTAATAAAGGTACCCTGAAACCCAGTCCGATAGGGGCCTCGCGGGCTTGTTTCTTCTCAATGCCTTGTGCCAGTTCATTCGCTAATCTTACATGTTCTACTTCTGTATCTATGCCAGGAGAAACTTTTCCTGTACCAGGTTTGTTTTCATCCGGGATGGAGAATGGAACGAAGTGGTCGAAGTAACCATCGTTCTCATCATAAGTAACAATGAAGATAGTTTTTTTCCATACTTCAGGATTACTGGTGAGGATGTCCATGATCTCAGATACATACAATGCACCATACCATGGAGCGCTGGGGTGATCAGAGAATTTCTGTGGTCCTGCTATCCAGGATACAGTGGGTAGTTTATTTTCTTTAACGTCTTTGCGTAATTGATACAGTACATCTCCGGCCGGTACTGTCATTTCACGGGATGTTCCGTTATCATCATATTTTAAAGTAGTAATGGAACGGTAACCTGGATCTTCAGAGTTGATCACGAAAGCGCTATAGTAAAGTTCTTTCTGTTTATCCGTTAGTTTTTCGAAGCTTTCTTTATTCCACTTCGACATTTCGGATACAGCATTATCCAGTACTGCCTGCTTTTTAATCACATCCGCTTTATTCTTTGTAGCAGCAGCTTCTGTGGAAGGTGTAACTTCCTGTAATTTATTGATCTCGTCTGGCAGTGTTTCAATCTGCTTCTGCAGACTTTTCACATATCTTTCAGAGAACTGCACATTATAAGCCGCGAAGAATTCCAGCAGGTTGCAACCGAAGTTGGCTAACCAGGAACGTTCATCTCCCGTATAACCACCACCTGTGCTGAGATCATTCTGATAGAATTTCCATTTGACATCGTTTTCAGACAGCAATTCGGGAAAGGTTTTCCATTTCAGTTTACCATAGCTGTAGTCCGTATTGCGGATGTTCGCCTTAGTAAGCCCATCTTCTTTACTGTTGATCTGACCTGTCCAGAAGAAAGAACGGTTGGGCGTAGTGCTGGTCATGGCAGAGCAGAAATTCTGGTCACATACCGTGAAAGCGTCTGCCATGGCAAAGTTGAACGGAATATCTTCCCGGGTATAATATCCCATGGTTAAGGGGATATGCTCAAATTGCTTGTTACCCGGTTTTTTAGCGATCAGCCATTTATCATATTTACCTTCATTATGAGCATCCACCTGGCTGGCCCTTGAATGGGGCAGGGCACCCATCCAGGTTACTTTGGTATCCTTGATATCCAGCCGGAAAGGGGAGTAGGTTTCATCCTTTGCATTGGTTTGCAGCCATACCGGTTTGCCGTCTGGCAAGGTCACAGCACGGGGATCATTAAAACCCCGAACCCCTTTTAACGTACCAAAGCAGTGGTCAAAGGAACGGTTCTCCTGCATGAGGATCACCACATGTTCTGCATCCAGGAAAGTACTACCCGGCCGGGGATCTATTGCCATGGCCCTTTGTATGGACGCTGGCAAAATAGAAGAAACACCGGCAGCCCCGGATAATAACATAGATTTCTTCAGAAATTCTCTTCTGTTATCCATTGTAAACGTGATATTTTCTAATAAATGGTTCCGTATCAACCACTAAATTATAAATTATGTTGGGCTGTGCAACATGATTTTATTGTTAGGGAATGTACTTGTCCACCGGCTGCACTTCTATCCAGGATTGTTCTTTATCCGTGAGGCAGGACGTGAAGAAGGCCGTTACTTCACCTTTTTCATTGGTAAATACAAAAGGACGCTCCCTCCGCCGGAAGGTGAAAGAGCTGCCATCATCATATGTTACTTTTTTAGAGTAGATGGATTCCTTCGAAAGCAGCGCAAAATGAATACCATCCTTAGAGTAATACTGCGCACCATCTTTATTCACCCCGGTGGCATCTCCCCGAAAATCGCTCAGGATCACATTGTACTGACCGGAGGCCCACCAGATAGTAGGATCTTCCAGTTGATTCAAACCAGGCAGGAGATTCTCTGCTTCCAGGCGCGTATAAGGACCTTTAAAAGAAGGAGCCGTATAACCTTGTGCAATCCGGATATCCTTCACCGCTTTCCTCCCGAATACATACACACTGCCATCTTTTCTAATAAGCGGCGCGGGATTGGAAAACGGCATCGCCAGGCTATCCATTCTCTTCCAGGGCCCTGTGATCTTATCAGCAGTAGCATATCCCGTTTCGTTAGCGGAAGAAATATAATACAGTACAAAGGTATTCCCCGCTTTAACGATCTTGGGATTATGTGCACGGTCATTGTCCCAATAACCTTCTCTCTTTTGCAAAACCACTTCCTGGAAAGTATAAGGGCCATATAAATTATTTGAAGTAGCACGTACTACTTCTGAATATTTCGTCCAGCCGCCTAATCCATATTGCTCCGGCCAGCGGGAAGCAAACATATGATACGTGTTACCCACTTTGATCACAGAAGGGCACCAGAGAATATACCCCGGCATTTTAAATCCACCATTTTTCACAGCAGGTTTCATGGCCGATCTTAATGTTGGAGGAGGAACTGGTTCCAATCGTACCATCACCACGCCGTGTTCTGCCACAGGAGTTTTAAACTCCCCTTCAAAAACGCCGAGGTCTTTTTGCCGCCAGAGGTCCCGCACAACATATTTCCCTTTTATGCCAAGGTCTGCCCATTTCAATGTAAGCTGTTGTGTGCCACTGTCTGCGAGATTAAACAAGCCCGCAGCTTTGCATCCGTCTTCAATATCTTTTGCCATGACTACCAGGTCTCCCTGTTTGGATATAACCGTAGCCTGTTTACCTAAAGCATCCTGGTTAATAGCAATCACTTCATCATTCGTTAATAATCCTAAGGTAAAGTCATCCAGCTTTGTCATATCGTTACCCAATAACAGGGGGACAGACATTAAACACCATGCACTCATATGGGCATATTGCTCATCTGGTGTAAGTTTAGAAGGCCATTTATCTTTTGCATTCCATCCCACTACACCAACGATCATCATATCCGGATCGTTCCAATGACCCGGACGGGCAAAGGGCGCCCATTTATCCTGCGTAGGGATGCGGCTTTTCAGACTTTTCCAGTTGTCTTTGATATCACCACCGGTACGCCATGCATTAGATACAGCAGATAGATCAGCGATCGTAGCAAACGGAATACTGTTAGATAAACTGTAAACAATATCTCTGCCACTATTCCTTAATGCATCATACATCATTTTGGTTTCCGGCAACTCTGCAGGATTCCAGTCATACTTCATATAATCCACATCCCACAATGCCCACTGTTTTACATCCGCATCCACGAAGGAATAAGTACCTATAGCATAAGGGAGTTGTTTTTTATTCCGCGGTACCTGTTCTTTGGTCTTTTCAAATTTTCCTTCTGCATTCATAGCAGTACCGCCTATACGATGACCATAAGATTCTACCCATGGCGTAGAGTATATGCCGAATTTAAGTCCCAGGGCATGGATCTCATCACTCAGTTGCTTCATATCTGAGAAACGGGAAGTATCTGGCTGTATAGCATGTAGCGGTCCGCCACGTTCACCCTGCCAGCCATCATCTATATTCATATAAGACCATCCGTGATTGATCAGTCCGCTGGATGCCATGGCCTTAGCCTGTGCCAATACATCTTCCTGCGTGATGCGGGTACCATAAATATTATAGTGGTTCCAACCCATAGGAGGCGTGAGGGCAATATCTTCTCCCACTACTATTTTAAAATCCCGCCGAACGGTACCGGCTTCATTTTTCGCCTGTAACGAAATAACATACGCACCCGTTTTGGAAATGCTGCCGGTTATCTTACCCGTGTTAGCATCTACTTTTACTCCATCGGGAACATTAGAAGCAGAGAAGGTCATCGGCCGTTTGCCGGAAGCAGGAATAGTGAAAACGATCGGATGCCCCGGCCTTACACCAAATACTTTCGGCCCATTGATCTTTGGCTCAGGGCCATGTGCAGGTGTAAGCGAAACAGTTTGTGCATTTACACCAAGTGCGAACAGCACCACCAGAAAAAAGAAAGAGAATTTCATTTGAAAATTTATTTAGTCAGATCCCATGTAGCATTATAAGGCTTGCCGGATTTAGCCGTCACCCATATCAGTCCTAATTCCTGATCCGGATGTTTGATCAGCGGCAGTATATCATTTCCCCAATCGCGGATAGGGTCTTTCAGTTTCCACCATCCTGATTCCTTACTGCCATTCATGCCATCTTCATCAGCAGGATAACCCAGTTGAAATGCACAGG
This sequence comes from Chitinophaga sp. SYP-B3965, assembly GCF_009647655.1. Taxonomy (GTDB): domain Bacteria; phylum Bacteroidota; class Bacteroidia; order Chitinophagales; family Chitinophagaceae; genus Chitinophaga. The sequence goes on from NZ_WJFD01000005.1 coordinate 253,682, forward strand.
CAGCAGGATAAAAATGATTCGCCCAGTCAGCAAACCCTTTATTTAATTCAGTAATCGTACCTTCTGATGCATCATCAATAAACAGCAGATCCCCTTTGCCGCGATAAACAGGCGGCATAAAAGAAGGACTATAATGACGAAGGAATAAACGATAAGCAGGGTTATGCGATTTTATTTTTTCATCCCATACTTTAGCGAGAGAATCTGTGGCTTTCCCATAGTATTCCAGTTCTACACCCAGCCCTGCAATGCAGGTATGGTGTGAAAATTTCTTCAACCATTGATCGATCATCGCAGGAACATCATCTCCCTTAAAAGGAAACACTTCCAGGAAAACAGTCACCCCTGCTTTATCCATATGGGATAAATATAACTCATGCTCTTCCGCAGATAAACCTTTGTGTGCAGGTGTGAGTTTAGATAGATCACCTACCGCCCAGGTAGCCAGGGGCGCAGAACCAGGGAACTTTTTATTGACATGGAAAATAACTTTTGCCAGCGCAGCAGGATCCGGGAGATTGATAAAGGCACCTATTTTGATATCAAGTTTGGTAACCCCATCCCCCGCACTTTTGCGGGTAGGCTGCCAGGCGCCGGACCATTTAAATTTGGCAGGAGCATGTTGTGTAATGAAGCCGTACAGGGCAAGCATAACAATGCCGGCAAGTAAGGCGCGCTTTACGTGTTTCATATACTGTGGAATTGGGATAAATATAGATAATAATTTATGCTAAAACAACCTTAACACTAACCTAAGGCAGAAAGCTGTATTTTTAGAACATGAAGGTTTTTATTACAAGGGTTATTCCCGAAAAAGGACTACAACTGTTACAGGACGCAGGTCTCCATATTACACAGTGGACGGAAAAGCGAGACCTCACACCAGCAGAACTGATAGCATATTGTAAACAACATGATGCTTTATTAAGCGTAGGCCCTAATAAAATTAACAGTAGTTTTTTGCAGGAATGCAGTCACCTGAAAGTAATTGCTTTACATGCAGTAGGGTTTGATAATGTAGATGTAAAAGCTGCTACGGAATTAAAGATCCCTATCGGAAACACCCCCGGCGTATTAAGTAACGCCACAGCGGATACCGCTTTTCTATTAATGCTCGCCGTTTCACGCAAAGCATTCTACATGCATAAACAGATCGGTAAAGGAGAGTGGGGCTTTTTTGAACCAACCGCTAACCTGGGTATGGAACTCACCGGTAAAACATTAGGTATTGCGGGTTTAGGAAAGATCGGTTTCGAAATGGCCAAACGTTGCATCGGCGCATACGGTATGAAAGTGATCTACCACAACCGCCACACAAATAAAGAAGCAGAAGAAATATTAAAAGCAGAAAAAGTATCATTCGAAGAGCTGCTCGCACAAAGTGATGTATTATCCGTACACACTGCACTAACACCGGAAACCCAGGGCATGTTCAACAAAGCCGCTTTCGATAGAATGAAACCCACCGCCATTTTTGTGAACGCCGCCAGGGGATCTATTCATAATGAAACAGACCTCATCAATGCCCTGAATGAAAAAGTAATATGGGGTGCCGGTCTTGATGTGACTAACCCGGAACCTATGGCAGCAGATAATCCACTATTAGATATGCCCAATGTAGCGGTATTACCGCATATCGGCTCTGCCACAGTAGAAGCAAGAAATGCTATGGCTACCATGGCAGCGCAAAATATTATTGCAGGATTAAAAGGAGAACGGTTACCGTTTGTGGTAAATCCGGAGATCTATTAGCGCTTGATCCACATTTTTAGCTGGAAGTCGGGAGAAACATCCACCACCTGGTAACTGGGCGGTACTTCATTTTCCAGGCTGTGGAAAGTAACCAGCCGTGTACCGCTGCATTTTTTCTCCAGCGCTCTATAAAGAAAACGGGAGTAGTAAACGTACAGGTTGGCAGAACATTCTACGGCGTTGTCAATCTTGTCCCCGTCATCAATATTCTCAAAGAAGGAATTGTAGAAATAGTAATTATCATATGCATCCAGGTCAATCTTTGTGAAATTGGCATGAATGAAATCCACGTTCTGCACATTGGCCACTTCCTTCGCTTCCAGCGAAAGATGGTATAATTCCTCTCTTTGCTCCACCCCGTAAAAATTCACCTGTGGGAAGCTGATGCCGCCAAGAATGCAAAACTTACCCACGCCGCTGCCAATATCCAGCACTTTTTTACCCGGACTGTTAGCCAGGAATTGTGCTGATTTTCTCGCAACGCTCATGGGCGTCCAATGCCGCTTTGACAATTGCTGGATCCTTTCAGGATACAACCAGTCAAAAGCAGAGTCGGTCACATATCTGGCAGGCTTAACTACTAGATTTGGATTTTGCATACGCTGTATCAGGATACTTTAATGCCGCGAATGAGTTTTTGATAATCTGCCGGTTGCAGTAACTCTTCTTTCTCTTTATTCTGGAACTTCATAGGCGTCACAAAGAAGATCCAACCCTGGTCCTGCGGACTCTCGAGTATAAGGTTCAGGTTGTTCTTTAACTTTGCATTAATGCCCAGGAACTTGCAACGCAACGGAGAGTGCAATGGGATAACGGTACTGCCCGAGTGGATATTTGCGATGAGCGTGTTTTTTTCGATTGTGCCTTTATTATTGACCCATTCGATGTTGTCTATTTTCTTTATTCCTGCGAGTCTGAACATGGATAAGCCTACAAAGCCCACGGTTCCATTAAAATCAATCCATTCATGTTCCTGTGTAAAGTGAATCCTCGGTCTTGAAATAGTTGAAATATTCATGGTGCAAAATTACCATTAATAACCCAACATTCCATTGACTCCTGATAATAGGTTAGTTTGATATACGTAAAAACGTTATAGTGTAAATAAATAGCATAAGTTTAACTGTTGTATCTCAAGGCTTCACGTCAATTCTACACTTATCAAAGAAACGTTAAATTATACAGCCGTAGTCTTTTTAACGCAAAAAATAGCCTATTTGTGGCCCGGTGTTTAATTTTAATTCCCCTTGGAAATAAAAAGTATTTTCTATCTTACTCTTCGATCAACCAGCATAATTCGCCACGATAAGCAAGTATCAACCAGGGAAATAGGATAGAATGAATCATTCTCCAGACACACTATTGGTAGAACAGTTAAAAGAGGGAGACCTGACTGCATTTGATGCTTTATTCGTAAAGTATTATAAAATGCTTTGTGTGAACGCCTACTGGTTCCTTCAGAATGAACAGGAAGCAAAAGACCTGATCCAGACTTTCTTCATGGACATATGGGATAAGAAATTGTATCTCCAGTTTGACGGAGATGTGAAAGGTTATCTGCATACCGCCGTGAAGAACCGTTGCCTCAACTATATTAAAAAACAAAAACTCCGTTACGAACACCAGGAAGCATTTTCAAACCTTCAGGATGAAACCTGCCAGGCACTGCCTGATGTTGCGCCGGATTATTATAAACAATTGCACACTTCCCTCAATAATATTTCCGGCCAGAAAAAGATGGCCATTCAAATGGTATACATCCAGGGAAAACGATATCAGGAAGCAGCCGAGGAAATGGGTATCAGCATTAATTCTTTTAAGACGCATCTGAAAAGAGGATTGAAACTACTGCGGTTCGCAGTAAATAGTAAAAAGTATTAACTTGTTCACCCAATTGGAAACACAGGAAAAAATATTTCAGTTATACATACAAAAGCTTTCGGGGCATCTTTCCCCGGAAGAGGAAATCCATGTGAAAACCATGCTGGCAGAGGATGCCGGTTTCCGTGATACCTGGAAGGCATTGGAAGAACAGGACCGCTCTATCCATGCATCAGATTACATAAAGGACCTGGATCCTGAAGTAGCACTGCAACAGCTTAAATCTAAAAGAACACGCACCCGCAGGCTGAGGATCATGTCCGCCGCCGCTGCAGTATTAATATTATTATCCACCGGCACTTATTTTATGTTCCCCGCCAAAGAGATCAGCATCGCTGAATTTGCAGGGCAGGTGGAAAAGAATAAACAGACCATCAGCCTTGTAATGGCCAATGGGCAATCTGTTACCCTCAATCAGGACAGTGCTGCAAAAACCATCCAACTCAACAATGCCGTATTGAATGCCGGAAATGGAACACTGGCTTACAATTCCCTGGATACCACGGAAAACACACTGCTGGTACCACCGGGAGAAACCTATAAGCTCATTTTATCGGATGGTACCGAAGTACGCCTCAACGCATCCACGAGATTACGTTTCCCTTTCCAGTTCGGCAAAGCCACCCGCGATGTATATGTAGATGGAGAAGCTTACTTTAAAGTGGCCAAAGATGCAGCGCATCCTTTTGTAGTGCATTTACCTCTCTCCAATGTAACCGTATTAGGTACTTCCTTTAATGTGAACACCTATAATGCCACACAGGAAAAAACCTCGCTGGTAGAAGGAAGTGTGATCCTGCAAAACCATAATAGTCAACAATTGGCATTGAAACCAGGCATGCAGGGGATATTAGCTTCCGGTAAAACCTGGTCCGCGAACGAGTTCGATGAAGAAGAAGTACTCTCCTGGATAAATGGTGTGTACTATTATCATAAAATGCCGCTGGCAGAACTTACCGTGATCGCCTCCCGGTTCTACGGCGTAAAATTTATGCCTGATAACGATAAATTTGCCGGTTTAACTGTCACCGGCGTCATGGAAAGAGCCAAACTCTCTGAATTCCTGACAGACCTGAAAACCACCGCCAATGCGGATTTTCATTTCGAGCAACAAACTATCCTCCTTAAGTAACCTTATTCCCCCGAAATTTTTTTATACCGCTGTCACCCATTTTGGGAAAGCAGGTGTAGTTAGTTTGAATTATTGCTGACACCATCGTATAAACTATTTAAACGATTTTCCTACATGAGAAAATGTATGCGCGATTGCCGGCAGGCTACGCGAAGGGCATTACGCACCCTTGCGCTTAGCTGCATCTTTTTTTCCTTATTCCACGCTACAGAAGCACAGGTGAAGTCGCTTCAATCCCCGGTTACCGTATCAGGCAACAATATGTCCCTGTTGCAGGTGTTCCGGGCCATTAAAAAACAAACCGGCTTTACGCTGGTGTACAACAATCAGCTGCTGGACGATGGTGAGAAATTGAACATGAATTTCAGAAATACTGCCTTACAGGAAGTGCTGGACTTTGTATTGAAGAACAAAGGCATCATTTACCAGTTACGCAGTAACCGTATTGTGCTGGACAGGAAGGCGCCGGAAACAACGCCAGCCAAACCCAACATCGCACAGGATGAAAAGAAAACCCAAACAGTAAAAGGCCAGGTAATGGACCCGGAAGGTAACCCCATTCCTGGCGCTACTGTTTCTGTAAATGGTACAGTCAGAGGAGTGATCACGGATGCGCTGGGTGTATTTACCATAGACGCTGCTCCCAACGAAGTATTGCGCGTAGCTATGTTGGGGATGAAACCGGAAGAATTAAAAATGACCGGGCAGAAAACGTTGAAAGTAACCCTCACCGCCAAAGTAGACGACCTCAATGAACTGGTGGTAGTAGGTTTCGGAAAACAAAAGAAAGTAACGGTTACCGGTTCTGTATCCTCTGTGAATATGGCAGACATGCAAACTCCCGTTCGTTCTCTTACTAACGCACTGGCCGGAAAAGTAGCCGGCGTAATTTCCATGCAGAATGCTGGTGGAGAACCCGGGTACGACAATCCGCAATTCACTATCCGCGGTATCGGAACTTTTACCGGAAGTACTTCCCCCCTGATCATTGTGGATGGTGTGCAAAGAGAAGATGTAAACAGTACCTATGGCGGAGCTTTTAATAATATTGATCCGGAAGATGTACAAAGTATTTCCCTGCTAAAAGATGCATCTGCCACAGCAGTGTATGGTGCAAAAGGAGCAAACGGTGTACTGATCATCACTACCAAAAGAGGCGTAGCCGGAAAACCCAGAATTGCGGCCAAAGTAGAAACCGGCTTCAACGGTTTAACCCGTATGCCGGAAATGCTGGATGGTGTTACTTACATGAAGTTATATAATGAAGCCCGCGAAAATGCAGGAGAAACACCTATTTATTCTGATGAACAGATCGCCAAAACTGCCAGCGGACTGGACCCCTATTTATACCCAAACGTAAACTGGATAGACCGTATCTATAAAGACTGGGCATCCATGACCAATGCTAACGTAAATGTAAGCGGTGGTGGAGAATCTATGCGTTATTATGTATCCATGAGTTTTTATAACCAGGATGGACAATATAAAGTATCAAAGATCAACGATTACAATCCCAACCTGAATTTTAAAAGGTACGATTTCAGAAGCAACGTAGATCTGAACGTGACCAAAACAACTACCTTATCGCTCAACCTGGCAGCCATGCTGGTGAACAGCAGGTATCCCGGTTCCCCTGCCAGTCTCATCTGGTATAATTCCTATTCCACGAACCCGATCGCATTCCCGGTACAATATCCGGATAATATGTGGGCTGGCCCCCGTAACAACGGAGGTGCCAACCCCTTCAATCTTGTGCAGAACAGGGGATACAGCACTGAATTCAAACCATCCGTACAATCCGTTTTATCACTCGTGCAAAACCTGGATGGTATTACAAAAGGACTGAAAGCCACCGGCCGTTTTTCTTTTGATACATATGGAGAATTCAATACCAGCAGAACAGGTGATAATGATCTCTGGTATGCAGGCTCCCGTGGTTCAGATGGTAAATTGATCTATGAGCAGGTGAGAACAGGTTCTTCTTTCCTGGGTTATGGTTCCAGTTCACGTGGGGAAAGAGTAATGTACCTGGAAGGAAATGTTACGTATGACCGCACTTTTGGGAAACATAATTTCGGCGCACTGATAGTAGGTACTATGAGGAACCGGTTGATCGGTAATGCAGACGGTCTGAAATTGGCTATTCCCTTCCGCAACCAAAGCGCTGCTGCCAGAGTAACATATGGTTACATGGATAAATACCTCGCAGAAGTGAATATGGGCGCTACCGGTTCTGAAAACTTTGAGAAAGGAAAAAGATGGGGAGTATTTCCTGCTGTAGCAGCAGGCTGGGTGATCTCCAACGAAAATTTCATGGAAGGTATTTCAAATACCCTCACACTGTTAAAACTGAGAGCATCTATTGGTACTACTGGTAATGATGCTTTGGCGTATAATAACCGATTCGGTTACCTGACCTATGTGGATGGAGCAAATGGAATTCAGTTTGGATCTTCTCCCAGAAGTTATGGTGGGATTGCTGCTAATGTAATAGGTACGGAAAACCTGACATGGGAAACATCTGTTAAGACCAACATTGGATTGGATGTAAGCCTCTGGAATAAATTAAACATCAACTTTGATGTATTCAAAGATGAAAGAAAGGATATCCTTATTCAACGAAATTCCATTTCATCCATTGGCGGTTATGGCAGTAATGTAATATTCGCCAATATGGGCGAAATGCAGAACAAAGGTTTTGATGCCAGCCTGGAATATACTGATCAGATCAGTAAAGATATCAGCCTGCGTGTTTTTGGTAACATCACTTATGCAAAGAACAAGATCCTCTTTGCTGATAATCCTGTTATGTTATACGCTTACCAGCAACGGGAAGGCCATCCTGATCGTGAATATTATGGTTATAAAGACCTTGGCCTCTTCATAGATCAGAATGATGTAGATAAAAGCCCCAAACAACTTAGACCTGTTTTTCCCGGAGATATTAAATACGAAGACCTGAATGGTGATGGCGAAATTAATAGCAATGACCAGTCCTATCTGGGAAAAAATTCTTTCCCCACCTGGTCTTACGGATTTGGCCTCAACCTGGGTGTAAAGAAATTTGAACTGTCTGTGATCTTTGCAGGAATTGAAGATGTATGGATCATGGCAAACGGTTCAGAAACCAATCTGTTTGATGGTACTGCACCTGGTGTGGGAGTGGTGCCTTTTACAGGTATTGGTCAGTATCCTGCAAACATTATCAATAATGTTACTGATCGCTGGACGAAAGATAATCCCCGCCAGGACGCTTATTATCCCCGCCTGACTATTACTAACAGCAGCGATAATAATTACCAGAACAGCACCCGGTGGTTAAAAGATGGCAGCTTCATGCGTTTGAAACAGGCTACCCTGAGCTACAATATCATTACACCTGCTATGCAGAAGAAAGGGATCAGCAGTTTGCAGGTTTATGTTGCCGGTACCAACCTGCTCACCATTTCAAAGTTCAAAATATGGGATCCTGAATTAGGTAGCAATGGCGCAAAATATCCTTTTGCAAAAACAGCTACCGTGGGATTAAGAGCTAATTTCTAATTAAGAGTAAAGATCATCATATGAATAAGCATAAATACCTGTTACTGTTTTGTGCCGGCATATTGCTCTCTTGTAGTAAATACCTGGATAAAAAACCGGATAATCTTTTAACGGAAGATCAGATCTGGCAAACAAGGGCAAATGCAGAAGCTTATCTGAATAATATTTATTCCACCATATATAATACAGATGGCGGAGATTATGCCACCATGGGTGCCGCAGACGAAAGTTCTGTTTCTATCGGTACCGTGAATGTAAGACAAATGGTAGGCGGTAACTGGAGTGTTTCCAGCGGCTATTTTTACAATTGGAGCGGATACTATTCTGCACTGAGAAAGTCTTTTATCTTTGAACAGAACATTGATAAAGTACCCGCAGTACAATTAAGCAGCGACCTGAAAGCACAATACAAAGCAGAGAATCTCTTCCTGCGCGGATATTTTTACTGGATGCTGTTGAAACAATATGGCCCATATGTAAAAGTAACCGGGCTTTTTAATCAGGACGAAGATTTTAACAAATTCCCCCGTGCCCCCTTCGATACCTGCGTAACATACATCAACCAGTTGATGGACCAGGCTATGCAAGGCCTCCCATCCGCATGGTCCAGTTCCAGTAACCTGGGCAGACCTACAAAAGGTTCCTGTATGGCAGTAAAAGTAAAAGCCGCCATACTGGGTGCCAGCCCTCTCTGGAATGGCAATCCTAACTTCGCTGGTTTCAAAAACCTGGATGGTACTGCGCTGGCCCCTGCCACCGCAGATGTGAACAGATGGAAAACAGCAGCCGATGCCGCAAGGAGACTAATAGATTCCGCACAGTATAAATTATTCACCAACCTGGACAATGGCGGCACCGTTTTCAATCCATACGAATCTGTAAGGGATGTACACTTAACCAACTGGAACGATGAGATCATCTTCGCCAATGTGGGCTGGAACCGTTGGGGCTGGACGAAATGCGCCTCTCCCGGTCCCGGTGCTTATAACATGTACAATGCCACACAGAACCTGGTAGATGCTTTCTCCATGATCAACGGCCGAACTATCGATGATCCCGCTTCCACTTATGTGGAAACTGGTTTTGCACCAGCAAACAGTACTGCCACCTGGGGTGGCCACAGGAAAGGAGAGTGGAACATGTATGCCAACCGCGAACCAAGGTTCTACGCTAACATCATGTACAACGCAAGGCCTGTAGTACCCGCACAAACAGTAGATGATAAAAATTATTTCTCTTCTGATAATAACATAGATGGTACCGGCCGCGTAGAGTTCTACTACAATGGTAAATCCGGTCAGAAATCCTCAGGTAGTAACAACATCACCGGTTATTTACCATTGAAAAGGATCAGCCCCAACAGTAATATCCGCCAGGATAACGTATCCTTCCACGGCCCCTACATCCTCATCCGTTACGCAGAGATCCTGCTGGATTATGTAGAAGCATTAAATGAATACGATCCGAACAATGCAGATATCGTGAAATACCTGAACATGATCAGAACACGCGCAGGTATTCCGGGAATTGAAGCCGTTTACCCGGATGCTGTAGGGAACACCATCAAAATGCGCGAACATATTTTAAGGGAACGCCAGGTAGAACTTTGCTTTGAAAGCGATCGCTATTATACATTGGTGCGCAGGTTATTACTCGGTCAGGCTAAATATACCGCCATCTACGGTTTAGATGTAAATGCCAACGATAACGGCATGGGTTTCTCTTTTACAGATTTCTACAAACGCAAACTCTTTCAGCAAAGGTTCTGGGATAATAAAATGTATCTCTTCCCTATTCACCTGGGAGATATTGAAAGAGACAGGGCATTGGTGCAGAATCCGGGATGGTAATCAAATTATTGACAATTTAATTTTTGGAAATGATCAAGCCTTTAGTAAGATATATCATATTCGCCGCCGCGCTTATCACCGGTTGTACCAAGGATGACAAAAACGCCCACATAGATGGCGCACCAATGTCTGTAGAGAGTTTCGTACCCCTGCAAGGCGGTGGCGGAACATCTATCCTCATCACCGGCGTTAATTTTACAGGTGATACTTCACAACTGGAGATCACCATCAACGGCAATAAATTAGCCATCGTTGGTACCAACACCAAACAGATCATGGCCGTAGTACCTAAAAAATGCGGATCAGGAAAAGTGATAGTGAAGATCGGGAAAGACGTTGTATCCAGTACCGCGGATTTCAATTATGTATTCACCAGAACTGTTACCACACTGGCAGGAAACGGCACAGCAGGTTATGCCAATGGTAAAGGAGATGAAGTACAGTTTAATTTCAAAGGAGAACCCTGGTACAGAAGTCAGGGTATAACAGTAGATAACGACCTCAATGTGTATGTGGCAGATCCCGGCAATCACTGCATCCGTAAAATAGACAGCACCGGAAAAGTAACACTGTTCTGCGGAGATCCCAACACCAGCGGTTACGCAGATGGCAAAGGTATTGCTGCAAAATTCATCTACCCATATGATGTGGCCGTAGATAAAGACGGAAATGTATTCAGCGTAGATCCTATCAACTGGGATATCCGGAAGATCACACCAGACGGAACAGCCACCACATGGTGCTGGGCTGCAGCAGAACCCTGGTCTGTGGCAGTAGACAGATCTACCAACCTGCCTTACTATGCTAATTGTGGCAATCCGGGCGCCATTTATAAAGTAACCGCACAAAACACAGGAGAAAAGATCATTGGAGATCTTGTATGGCCTGCCGGTTTTGATTTTGATAAAGATGGTAACCTGTATTTGTCTGGCAACGGAGAGCACACCATTACGAAATTCACGAAAGGAACTTGGGCACCTACTATCATTGCAGGGCAGAAAGGAGTGGCTGGTTACCAGAATGGTACAGGTGCCACCGCTAAATTCTCCAACCCCTGGGGGCTGGAAGTAGATGCAGCCGGTAATATTTTCGTTGCCGGAAATGGAACAGGGGGAGGGGATGTAAACAGCCCTGATCAAAGTATCCGCTTCATTGCAGCTAATACCTGGATGGTATCTACTTATGCCGGAAGTGGCTCCGCAGGTTATTCAGATGCCATTGGAGAATCTGCTGCATTCAGTGCACCCGGTGGTGTAGCCATTGATAAGAACGGCACCGTTTACGTGCTGGACAAAAACAACAACAGGGTTAGAAAAATAGTTTCAGAATAACACCATGCGAATATTACTAACGATTTTATTACTGGTTGGAGTTACAAGTTCCGCCTGTAGCAAGAAGAATAGTCCCTCCGGCACACAGGAACCACCTCGTCAGAATTCCTTTTATGTGGCATTAACAGGGAACGATGCAAATCCCGGTACAACAACTGCCCCTTTACGCAGTATCAATACCGCATTGGGAAAAGCTATTCCCGGAGATACCGTGATCGTAAAAGGGGGCACTTATTATGAGAAAGTTGTGTTCCCTAAATCCGGCCGGCTGGAAAAACTGATCACCCTGAAAGCGTTTGCAGGAGAGAGGGCCATCATCGATGGCACCGGCCTTTCTATCACAGGGAAAGAAGCACTCGTTACTATCCGCAATGCCAGTTATGTTGTTTTTGAAGGGTTTGAAGTGTGCAATTACAAAAGCAGCACACCCTGGGTTAATATCAACGGCATCGTGGCAGATCAGGGATCCAGCAATATTATCATACGGAAGAACAAGGTCTATAATATTGAACACAACGTTAATCCGGAAGATGGCAGAAGCGGCCATGCTATTGAGATCATCGGTAACACCGCCACACCCATGAAAAACATTCTCGTGGAAGAGAATGAGATCCATGATTGCAACACCGGTTATAGCGAAAACCTCACTATCAATGGTTATGTAGATGGCTTTGTGATCCGGAAAAATACCATTTACAATGCAGAGAACATCGGAATCGATGCAGCTGGCGGATATGCAGCAAACACAGTGCCTGCCTACAATTACGCCCGCAATGGCCTCATCACCGAAAATCACCTGTACAATATCAATATGAGGACCGGTCCCATTGGTGGTATTCACAGTTACGGCGCAATCGGCATTTATATAGATGGCGCACGCAGCATTATTGTGGAAAGGAACAGGGTACATGATACAGACCGCGGCATCGGTATCGTTAGTGAGAATGATGCATTCCCTACCAGCGATTGTATTGTACGAAACAATCTGGTGTATAATAATTTCAGGGTGGGCATATACCTGGGTGGTTATTTGGGTTATACAGGTGGCGGTACCCGGAATTGTTATGTAGTGAACAACACACTGTATAAGAACAACAGGGTACTGGGGGCTTATGATGAAATTGAAGGAGAAATAAGACTGACGGAAAACTGCTTTGATAATGTGATCCGCAATAACCTGGTATATGGTGGCCCCGCTGATCTGTTCGTACATAAATACACCAACACCGGTAGCGGCAATATCATAGATAACAACTTATACTTTACCGCCAGCACACCCGGCTGGATCTGGAATACAACTAACGGCACACCCTATACGGATTTTGCCGCATGGAAAGCAGCAACAGGTATTGACGCCAACTCAATAACTGGTTCCGACCCGCTGATCACTGATCTCACCCTACCTGATCTGCGGATACTGGCTGCATCTCCTGCTAAGAATACAGGATTTGTTATTGCTGCAGAAAAGCATGGTACACTGGATATTGAAGGTAATCCACGTATCGTAAATGGGAAGATCAGTATCGGAGCATACCAATAAAAGCGAAGAGGGCAACCGGAATGGTTGCCCTCTTTCTTATAATGTTACTCTTTATTGTTTACCGTTTCTTTACCACATGGGTGATCCCGCTCTGGATCATTTTCTCCAGCAGATCATACCCGCCATTTGCTTTGCTGTGTGCAAATTCGCGTTCTGCTTTTGTAATAGGGCTGGCCCAATATAAATTCACTTTATCCCCTTCCATTTGCGGCAGGTTAATAGCAGGCCCATTGTATAAAGCAGAAGAAAGAATGAAGCTTTCAAAGGAAGCAGGCACCGCCTGGGAGCTGATCGTATGCCCTTCGCCTAACCAGCTGAGGTGCCGCCATGGATTATCCGCAATACCGGAAAGCCCTTGTGCCATGGTCATGATCTCACTTTCTGTAAAATCTTTTTTATCCACCGCTATTCCCAGCTCCATTCTCCTGAACCCCGGTGCCTGGTCATTATATAATAACTCTACCCAGGGCATCGGGCGGATACTTACCCCCAGCGATATAAAATAAACGAGGTCGTCTTTTTCAAACCTGGCCAATGCCATGGGTGGCCATTTCTGTTCGTCTATAGCATAGTACTGCAGCATCTTTCCAAATTGTTCCTCGTAAGCGTTGAGGAATTCCTGCTGGATCGGTATCCAGGGATTGTTCTCCTCATCCCCCCACTTCTCCCAGAAAGCAGCACTGCGAGCTATCCGTTGATGTAATACATTGGATTCCGGTTTTCCAAAAGGGAATAAAATGCTTTCTGCCTCGGAACCAATACAGTCCGCCGCATAACCCACCGGCCGGTCTGAGGATAAACTCCAGCCGGGAATGATACCCAGTGGCTGGCCTTCATAGAAAACAGCTGCTCCGTCATCTTCTTCAGACCACATAATGGCCAGTGATTCCTTCTCAAGCGGTGCCTTTCCTTCCGGATGATTACAAAAACGGGCTTCCAGCAAAGGTGCCATACCATTCTTCATGCCCTCCACATCTTTGTCAGCAGGGGCAGGTAATAAATTGCGAAGCCAGCATGGACGCATATTGTAACGGCCACCTAATACGTCAGAAGGATACAGATAAAAATAAGCGGTTCGGTCATCTTGCTCAACCACGGCTGTGATGGTGCCGCGGTTATTGGGTTGTTCTAATAAAACTACAGGTGCATTCGACATAATAGTGGTCTGTTTCTGGCGCCTAAACTACCAAAAAATCATTTATATGTTCAATAATTTAGCGTTAAGCAAAGGAATATACCCATTGCCGGGTAGCTAAGCATTCACCATTATTTTTTTATATTTTGTGTCTAAATAATTAGCAATACATGAAAAATTCCACCTTATCTTTTCTGCTGTTCATTTTTTGCAGCTTGTCAGTATTTGCCGGAGAAAAGCCACCAGCACAGGAGTATTATCAGATCAGGGTCTATCACCTGAAAACAGATGCCCAGGTGGAAATGGTGGAAAACTACCTGAACAAAGCTTATTTACCTGCCCTGCACCGTGCAGGTATTAAACAGGTAGGGGTATTTAAGCCCATTGCACAGGATACGGCAGATCTGCGTATTTATGTGCTGGTTCCCTTCAAAACGCTCACCCAGTTTGAAAACCTGCCTGCCTTACTGGCAAAAGATGCAACTCATGCCAGTGCCGGAAAGGATTACCTGGATGCTCCCCACGACAATAAACCATATGCACGCATCGAAAATATCTTGCTGCTAGCCTTCAAGGGTATGCCGGTACTTACAGCATCCACTGTAACCAGCCCCAAAAGTGAGCGGGTATATGAATTACGCAGTTATGAAAGCCCTACTGAAAAGTATGCGGTGAATAAAATAAAGATGTTCAATGACGGCGATGAATTTGGCATCTTCCGTAAGCTCAATTTCAATACCGTGTTTTGCGGAGAAGTACTGGCCGGCAGTAAAATGCCCAACCTGATGTACATGACCACCTTTAAAGACAAGGCAGACAGGGATGCCCATTGGAAAGCATTTTCAGCGGATCCGGACTGGAAAAAACTGTCCGCCGTTGAATCCTACAAGAACAATGTATCTAAGAATGAGCAGTTGTTTATCCGCCCAACGGAGTATTCTGATCTCTAATGCTTATTTTGCCGGCAATGCCACCCTCTTGCCAAGTGAAAAGACTGTTCAAAAAGACAGTCTTTTTTCATTAATATAGTATTATTTTGGGATAAAATACGCATAGTATTATCTTGGTAAATAGATAGCTTTACGATCATAATACAGTGAACAATAATAGACAGGTGCCACGTTTCAGATACGCTCATTACCCTAATAAACCAGAATCCACATGATGCAGCAGGACCCTCATGGTGAAGACATGGACCCCCTGGATACCGCACAGATATTTCATAAATATTATGTAGCGCTGGTAGGTTATGCCTGTAAGTTTGTAGACCTGCAAACTGCAGAAGACCTTGTGCAGGACGTATTTATTCAAACCCATAATAAGATACCCCTTAATGCCCGCAGTTACCTGTTCCGCAGTGTGCATAATAAATGCCAGGACTATTTTAAACACCTGGAAGTACACCGGAAATATGTGAATGAAGCTAAGATCCTCCAGGATGAATTGATCTACTTTCACCCTGATACCGGGAATAAAAGTATGCTGGAAGAAGAAAGTACGAATGTCTGGAATGCTATAGAGCAATTACCCCCCAAATGCCGTGAAATTGTTAAACTCCGTTACCAGCAAGGGCTTAAGACCGTTGAAATCTCCGATGCCATGGGAATCTCTTCCCGGACCGTGGAAACACAGTTATACAAAGGTATCAGACAACTCCGCAGCATGATCAAAAAGCTCAATTACCTGCTTAGTATCCTGTTTTAAACTTTTTTTAGATTCCTGTACGTAGAAAACAATCATTGATCGTCTATATATTGAAATGATGCAAGAAATAGATTATAACCTGCTGGTAAACGTAATAGATGGCAACGCCACCGGGGAAGAAGTAACGTTAGTTGAAAATTGGTTACTGGCCTCTGAAGAGAACAGGGACCTCTATTTCAAGGTCAAGGATATCCTTGATCAGCAAAAGGCAAATACATTGGAGGTTGATACTGCGGCAGCATGGGAAGATGTATCACGCCAGCTGAAAGAGCGCACGAAAGTAAAACGGATGAAATGGCTGAAGTATGCTGCCATGGTAGCTGTATTGGTACTCGCTGGTGGTCTTGCTGTATATTTTAGCATCGGACGGCCTTCCGCCCCCGAAATGCAGCTGGCACAAACAACCACACTGCAATCAACGGTTTTGCCGGATGGTACCACAGTATGGCTGAAAGCCGGCGGTACCTTATCTTATCGTCCCTCATTCGGAAAGAGTGACCGGGAGATCTGGGTTACCGGTACCGCTTTCTTTGATGTGGCAAAAGAAGAAGCGCCTTTTCTCGTACATGCTTCCAATATGGAAGTCGCAGTACTGGGTACTTCATTCACGGTACATGAAAAAGCCATCATCGTAAACAGCGGTAAAGTTAAAACAACAACGCAGGGCCAGGAAATGCTGGTGTTACCCAATGAACGTGTGACGATAACAACAACCGGATTGAAGAAGGATAAAGTGAACGCACAACTATACGGCGCCTGGAAAGATGGAGATTATCAGTTTGACAATACGACCTTGACCGAGTTAAAAGACATGATCAAAAGTAATTATGGACTTGATGTAACCGTTATACACCCTGCCGTATTTGAGGGAAATGCTATTAGCGGATACATTAAAATATCAGATGAGACCTCCTTAGTAAAGATCTTGACTGCTATGTTAAATGCCAATGTTACAAGAAAGGGAAATTCATTAACTATTCAACCAAAGTAACCGAAAACCGGAATTCATTTCTTTATAGTTCCTCAAACCTAACCAAAATTTAAACGTTATGAAATTTGGATCTCTAAGGCTATGCCTGAGAGTGGCCGGCCTATGCCTGCTCCTGCAGGTAGTAACAGCCGATTTGCAGGCACAGCAATCATTCGCCAGTACAGGACCCGTAGTATTTCAGGATACGCA
This sequence comes from Chitinophaga sp. SYP-B3965, assembly GCF_009647655.1. Classification (GTDB taxonomy): domain Bacteria; phylum Bacteroidota; class Bacteroidia; order Chitinophagales; family Chitinophagaceae; genus Chitinophaga. The sequence goes on from NZ_WJFD01000005.1 coordinate 270,730, forward strand.
TAGATCAGGGCGAATGATCCCACTTAAAAATGTACTGGAAACAGTTTACCGGAAGTATAAACTGAGGATCGTTCACAATGAGAAATACACCAAAGATGTGTTATTGCCCGAGCAGGTATTGCAGGAAAATAATGAAAAGATCATCGCCTCTATAGAGGCTGCGCTGAAACCTTATCACCTGGTAGTGAACAAGATCAGCGACGAGCAATATATTATTGCACCAGAGGTCGAAAAAAAAGTACCGGCAGAGGTGAAAAAGGACTTCGTTAAAATGAAAGTATCCGGTACTGTCAGGGATAAGATCGGCGGTATCATTATTGGTGTGAACATCAGGGTTCCAGGTACACAAACCGGTACTACCACAAACGTGGAGGGCTTTTACAGCATTGAGGTAGAGCCTACGGACACACTGGAGTTTTCATTTATCGGTTATGAATCCCAGCGGATCAGTGTAAGGAACCGCATGGACCTGAATGTAATATTAGAACCAAAAGAAGGTGGCCTGAATGAAGTGGTAGTAGTAGGTTTTGGTGTACAAAAGAAAGTAAGTCTGGTAGGTGCACAGTCCACCATCAAGCCTTCTGAGCTTAAACTGCCTGGCAGGAGTTTAATGAATGCATTGGGTGGCCGGCTGGCTGGTATTGTTTCTGTTCAAAGAAGTGGAGAGCCGGGATATGATGGTGCGGATATTTATATCCGTGGTATTTCTACTTATGCTTCCAGCCCACAGGGACCATTGGTGATTGTAGATGGTGTGCCGGGACGTAATATAAATGATATTGATCCGGAAGACATTGAAACATTCACCATCCTCAAAGATGCTTCCGCCACTGCTGTATATGGTACACGTGGTGCTAACGGTGTAATTATCGTTAATACAAAAGCAGGCAAGATCGGCAAACCCAGTATCAACTTTGAACTGAATCAGGCCGCCACACGTTTTACACAACTACCGAAATTTGTAGATGCGCCTAATTTTATGCGTATGTACAATGAAGGTTTGCAAATGCGTGGCCGTACACCACTGTATACAGAAGAAACGATCAAAAAACATGAAACAGGAGAAGATCCGGATCTTTATCCTAATGTGGATTGGTTCGATATCGTATTCAATAAATGGGCGCTTAACAGGAAAGCCCTGTTGAATGTAAGAGGCGGATCTGAATTTGCTACATACTATATCAGCGCGGGTTATTATTCAGAAACAGGCATGCTGAAACGCGATAAGATACAGTCCTATAATTCTTCCATCAAACTGGATCGTTTTAATTTCACCACAAATGTAGACGTCAATGTAACTAAAACTACTAAGATCGAATTGGGTGTAAACGGATATATCATCAATAGTAATTACCCCGGTATCGCTACAAATGGACTTTTTAACCTGGCAGCACAGGTGCCGCCACATATGATCCCTCCGAGATATTCAAATGGCTTATGGCCGGAAATTGACAATGGTGGTTTCCCCAGCCCCTTACGTGATCTTACTCAGAGCGGTTACGCAACGGAATACCGTAACTCCGTCCGCTCCAATATCCGTTTAAAACAGAACCTGGATTTTTTGGTGAAAGGATTAAACTTCACCACTATGTTCGCGTTCGACAGCTATAGCTGGAATAACCTGAACCGGAAAAGGGGTGTTCAAACCTATTTCGCTGAAGGAAGAAATCCTGATTCAAGCCTCATAACACGGATCGTAGAACCAGGTTCCAATGTACTGGGATACGAAGGCTCAAGAGGAGGTAACAGAAGTTTCTATACAGAAACAGCGCTTAATTATTCCAATACTTTTGGTAAACATGAAGTCTCTGCATTGGCATTATTCAATCAGTCTGATTATATCAATGGAGATGCTACAGACCTGGTTGCATCTATTCCTTTCCGGATCAGGGGCTTTAGCGGCAGGGCCACTTATGGTTATGGTAACCGGTATTTTGTGGAAGGGAACTTTGGCTATAATGGTGCGGAGAACTTTACGCCCAAAAGGCGTTACGGTTTCTTCCCATCCTTCGGCGTAGGCTGGGTAGTATCCAATGAGGCATTTTTTGATCCTTATAAAAATGCGATCTCTTACCTGAAATTCCGTTACACTTACGGATTAACAGGTAATAGCAATACCGGCAACCGCTTCCTGTTCCTGACAAGGATCAATACTGCCGGTGGATTTACCTTCGGAAATCCCGGCAGCCAGGTATCTTATAATGGATATGAAGAAGGTTTGGCCGGTTCTGAAGTAAGCTGGGAAACAGGTAAACGCCAGAACCTTGGTATTGAAATAAAAGTATTGAAAGACAGGTTGTCGTTGATCGTAGACCTCTTTAAAGAACATCGTACCGGTATCCTCCTCCGCCAGCTGGATGTTCCATATTCTTCTGGTTATACTGCAGCTAACCTGCCCTATGGTAATGTAGGTATTGCTGCTAATAAAGGAATAGATATTACACTGGAATACAACCATGAATTCAATAAGGATTACCGCATCGGCTTCCGTGGTAACTTCAACTATAATAAAAACCTGGCCATAGCAGACGGATTACCACCATGGCAGTATCCATGGCTGAACCGTACCGGGCATACCATCAGTCAACGTTTCGGTTATGTAGCATTGGGTCTGTTCGCTGATTCTGCAGAGATCCTTCGCTCTCCAACACAAGCAGGTGATGTTCGCCCCGGTGATATTAAATATGAAGACCTTAACGGAGATGGCCTGATCAACAGCTTTGATACAAAAGCTATCGGTTATGGAGACGTGCCCCGTATTTTATATGGCCTCAACCTGAGCGCCGGCATTAAACGTTTTGATCTCTTCATGTTCTGGCAGGGAGCAGCCATGGTAGATTTTATGTATTCCGCAGGGCATGGTACCAATCCATTCTACGAAGGTCCCACCATTGGTAATCTATATACACAGGCCCTGGACAGATGGACGCCGGATAATCCAAACCCTCGTCCATTCTATCCGCGTATGTCCACCCGCCAGGATAATACCACCAATTATTATGAAAGTACCTGGTGGGTAAAAAGAGCAGATTATATCCGGCTCAAGGAAGTGATGATCGGATACAACTTTGGCGTGAGAAGCTTGCAACGGTTTGGAGTGAAGAACTTAAGGGTATATTTGCAGGCCACTAACGTGCTTACTTTTTCTCCCTGGAAAATATGGGACCCTGAATTAACAGAAGGCAGAGGTTATCGCTACCCGCAGCTCTCTGCCTACAATTTTGGAATTCGTTTCAACTTCCTTTAAAACCGCGTACAATGATCAACAAAAATATATTTACAATACTCATGGTGGGCCTGCTTTTGGCAGCAGGATGCAAAAAGGGATTCCTGGATACGGTGCCGGATAACATCACCACGATGAAAGATATCTTCACCAATAGGAGCATGACCGAACAATGGCTGGCCCGTTGTTATAATTCATTGCCTGATATGTGGGACCAGCCATATGCCAACGGTTGGAGTGGACAATGTGATGAGTTGGATTATGCATGGGTACAACCAGGAATTAACTCAGGTGCTATTACGCCGGACAATGCCAGTCCCAATACCTGGAATCCTTACTACCAAACCATCCGCCTCTGTGGTATTTTTCTGGAGAATGCAGACCAGAACAAGGAAATACAGGATCAGCCCAACGGCGTGCAGTTATTAAAACAGTATAAAGCAGAAGCACGTTTTTTAAGGGCCTACTATTATTGGTTGATGATGAAGCAATACGGCCCTGTTGTACTAATGGGAGAAAAGTCTGCAGAAGCCAGTGCAGATTTTCAGATCCCAAGAAGCACCTGGGATGAATGTGTGGCTTACGTATTGGAGGAAATGGATAAAGCTAATGTAGATGTGCCGGTGCAACACATGAATCCGGGCAACGCGGCAGAAGTAGATAACACACAAACCGGCCGTATCAATAAATCCGTGATCGCCGCTGTGAAATCACAAATACTGTTATTCCATGCCAGCCCTTTGTTTAACGGCAATACTGAAATGGCGGCTTTTAAGAACCAGGATGGTACAGCACTATTTAACCAAACATATGATAAGGAGCGTTGGAAAGCTGCAGCTGATGCTGCTTTGGCGGTGATCCAAACCAACCGTTTTCAATTATTCAAAGTAGTAGATGCTAATCCTTTTCAGGCGGGATTCCTTTCTTATCGCAATCTCTTCTTTGAAGGATATGGAAAAGAAGGTATCTGGATGAGGTCTAATACAGCAAACGGCCAATGGGAACGTCACTGCTCTCCCCGCGCCTCCAACGGAAATGCATGGAACGGTATTGCCATCCCGCAGGAATCAGTAGATGTTTTTCGCATGGCAGATGGTAAAGCCATTACAGACAATACCAGCAGTTATACAGAAGTTGGATATACCGCAACAGGAAACAATTTCTATGTAGCAGGTACCTACAATATGTATGTAGGCCGTGAGCCAAGGTTCTATGTGAATGTAACCTTTAATGGCGCCACAATTCCTGTAATAGCCACTTCCGGACAAACAAGAGTGGAGTTCTATTTTTCAGGTAACAGTGGTAAGGGTGGTTCTGCAAGGGACTGGCCCACCACAGGATATACCGCAAGAAAGAACCTCCATCCCAATACAGATTTCAGGAACAATAAATCCACTGCGCGCCCCGCTATGATGATCCGCCTGGCAGAGATCTATCTGAATTATGCAGAAGCACTGAATGAATACAGCCCCGGTGATGCCAATATCCTTACTTATCTGAACCTGGTACGCGAACGCTCTGGCCTTACAGCATTGGCAGGTGGCACCCAGGAAGAAATGAGACAACAGATCCGCCTGGAAAGACAGATAGAACTGATGTTTGAAGGACATCGTTACTGGGATGTACGTCGCTGGAAAATAGCAAATGATGCGGCATCACACCAGGGTGGTCCGTTTCACGGCATGAATATAGAAGCCGGAACTTCCCTCTCAGATCCTGCGTTCCATAAAAGAACAGTGGTGTTCACCAGAGCCGCCTGGAATGCTAAATATTATTTCTACCCCATCCCTCAAAGTGAGATCGACCGGAATAAAAAACTGGTCCAGTTCCCGGGTTACTAACATTGGAAACCCTGTTTAATGAAGCCGCTCCGTTCCTTCGGAGCGGCTTTTTTATGGCCCATAGTAACGGAAGGGAATTATTTGTTTGTCTAATCTGGTATACGTTATGGCTGTATTGGCGGTTAATCTGTAAAAGTATGTACAATAAACACCTCGTATTCTGGTCAGCCTGTTTGGGTTTGTTGTTATTCGGCATAACGTTGGTCACATTAGGAGCTGTAGTGATGGACCTTCGGTTAAAGTTCAGCCTGGATGGAGTTGCAGCCGGTACACTTTTTTCTATCATACCCATTGGATTGCTTACCGGATCATTATTATTTGGCCCCATCAGCGACAGGTATGGCTACAAACTGATGTTGATATTGGGATGCTTTGGTTTGTGTGTAAGTTTTCAGGGCATAGCTCATGCATCTGGTATTGAACTCCTGAAGGGTTGCATCTTTATTTTTGGATTATCAGGTGGAGTGATCAATGGAGCAACCAATGCAGTAGTGGCAGATATCAGCACACGTGGCAAAGGAGCGTCGCTCAGCCTGCTGGGAGTTTCATTTGGGATTGGTGCATTGGGCATGCCGCAGGTACTGGCAGCCTTAAAGGATCATTATGTTTGGAGTGAAATAGTTTCTGCAATAGGGTGGTTTATCCTCGTTATGGCATTCCTGTATGCCTGCATTAGTTTTCCACCTGCCAAACAACAAAAGGGCTTTCCATTAGCTAACGGCAGAAAGATGTTTGCTGATCTCACACTCGTACTGATCGGTTTTTTTCTTTTCTGCCAGAGCAGCTTTGAAACCATCATTCATAACTGGGCCACCACTTATTTAACAGCAGGAGATCACATGGAAGAAAGCAGTGCCTTATATGCGCTTTCTTTATACATAGCAGGAATGACCGTCATGCGCTTGCTCACTGGTAGCGTTTTTCGCACTGTTTCTCCGCAGAACATGTTACTGCTCTCTTTGTTGCTTATGCCGGCGGGGATACTGTTGTTGCGCTCTGGGACAACTTTCCCCATATCCGCAGCCGGTCTGATATTATTGGGCGCAGGGCTCGCGGGGGGCTTCCCCATTATGCTGGGGTTTGTGGGAGAACGTTACAGCACACAATCCGGTACCGCTTTCAGTTTTGTACTCGTTATTGCACTAACTGGTAACATGTTGGTGAATTATATGATGGGATTAGTAGTGCAGCATTATGGTGTACAGCATCTGATAACCGTGGCATTTGCAGAATGGCTGGTAATGATGCTGATCTGCAGCAGTATTGTGCAAAGATTAAAATAAAGGCCCGTTATAAAACGGGCCTGCTTCATATTATATCAATCAAATGAATTAACAATTATCTTTTCCTGACGGCGATGCTTTTTTCTGGCGTAAGCTTTCAGGTAAATACTCGTCGAAGAATTTTGAACCTTGTTGCTGGGTTGCTTCGCTCTTCTTTTTAATATCTTTATCTGCCGGCTTTAGAGGAGATTGGGATTTTTTGGTGGAAGGTTTACCTGGACCCTTCTTGCCTGTCATGGCAAACACTTTCATTTTTTCAATTCCCCTTTCTGAATCTGCTTCCAGCAATTGTTTATAGGTGGTCAGGTTATTTTCTTCCGTTACAATTTGTGCTGATATTTTTTCCTTTTTTAACCTGGGTTTTGGAAATTGAACGGTATCTGTAGTGGTGTGTTTTTTCTTTTTCAATACAGGTTCTGGAAATTGAACGGTACCTGCAGATGCTGACAATTTCTTTTTGTGAGATGGTTTAGGGAATTGAACCGTGTCTGTAGCGGTAGCCCATTTATCTTCCGTTGCTTTTTCAGCAGTAGCCCATTTGTCTACAGATTTGGAAACCCATTTATCTTCCTTTGCCTTTTCAGCAGTAGTCTTTTTGTCTGTCTTTGCCTTTTTAGAAGTAGTCCATTTGTCTTTTGAACGCGCCGGTTTGGAAACCCATTTGTCCTTATTAGCAGCTATGGTATCTACCTGTGGGGGAGCACAATACGCTGATGATTCAACAGAATGCGGATTAACCGGAGCAGGTTTTACAATTTCTTTCTCCGGCATGAAGCTAAAGGCGGTAATAGCTATCAGGCCAAAGGTCAGTGAGATTTTTTCCATGAGGTTTAGTTTTTTATTTTCGCGTGTAAGCATACGTTTCACACGGTGTAATAAATGATTCCGCGTACTGCCAAGCCCGATCTGCAGGGATGAACCCAAAGCAGCCTGTTCTTCAAAAGCTACCAGTGCCTGAACGTACGTGGCTTTGTGTGGGGTATGCGCCACAACAATATCATCACAACAGGCTTCCCTTTCTTCCCGCAAACGTGCGGAGATCCATAAGAATGCCGGGTTAAAGAAGAAGATGATTTCTGCAAAATTTTGCAACACATTCAAAAAGTAATCCCTCCTGCGGATATGCGCCAGTTCATGCAACAAGATCGTTTCCAACTGGTCCGCAGGCAATTGGGCTAATAACCCCAGTGGGAGGAAGATAACAGGTTTAAAGAAACCAATAGTGAGCGGCGTTTTTGCAATACCGGATTCTAACAGTTGAACTGCTTTCCGGATCTTCAGTGAATGGGATAATCTTTTAAGCGTATCCTCCCAGGCTGCCGGAACAGGCTGAACATGGACCCTTCTGATCCGGTAGATATGATAGAAACCACCTGCTAATCTGAAACATTTTAACAGGAAGATCACAGCCCATATCAGCATGAGCCAATCAGCATGCGTATTTATATAATTTATAACCTGTTCTCCGGGATAGGAGGGGAGTACAACAGATGCAGCAACTATATCAGTACCCGTAATATCTGCAATGGCGGCTGCAGTAGGACGTAGTTCTGTATAGAAAGTAATGCAGGTTGCAAGGAGTGTTAACAATAAAAGAGATCCCAGCAGGTTATAACGTGTCCGCGCAGAAGAGCGGCGGGTGGCCCAAAGTATGATCCCCGCAAGGGCTGCAGCGATCATGCCCTGCCAGATAGAATGCAGGAAGGTACGGCAGATAGCCTGCAATGTTTCAATCGTTAAGAACATAAAGAAATAGTTTAAGACATGATCACTTATCCATTTTCTTCAACAACTCACGGATGGCATCCAGCTCTTTTTTAGAGGTTTTCTTATTACCGAGCAATTGCATCATCAGGCTGCTGGCGGATCCATTATACATCGTATCCACAAACCTGTCCAGCAAATGCCCCTTTGTGGATTGTTCTTCCACGGCTGCACTGTAAACATGTTTCATCTGGCTTTCATCCCTGGTGAGTAATTCCTTTTCCACCATGATCTGCATCAGCTTGAGGGTAGAAGTGTATTGCACTTCCCGCTTTTGTTCGTTCAGGATATCATTCACAGACCGCACCGTAGACGGGCCATGCTGCCATAATACCTGCAGGATCTCCAACTCAGATTTAGTTGGCTCCGGGTTATTTTCCTTTTTGATCGTCTTCATAATTTAAAGGTAGGAAATATTTCGTACGAAACAAATATTACCTTACTTTTATTCAAAAAACTTATAGTCATGAAAAGATTCCACTTCCTTCTTTCATTACATGTTGTATTGATATTCAATCCCTTAAAAGCGCAGGAGATCAAACAACGTTTAGACTCTTTTTTAGCCATAGCAGCCAATAACGACTATTTCAATGGCTGTGTAATGGTGAGTGAAAAGGGAAAGAACATTTATAGTTATGCTGCCGGTTATGCGGATGAAGAGAAAAAGACGCCGAATTCAATCAACACTTGTTTCAACCTGGCATCCGTATCTAAACCATTTACAGCATTAGCTGTATTGCAACTTGTTCAGCACCGTAAGTGTAAACTATCAGATCCCGTGATGAAATACTTCCCGGACTTTCCTTATCCTGCCATCACCGTCCGCCATTTGCTTTCTCATACAGGTGGTTTACCACAACTGGAAAGATTTATGGACGATGTGATTGAAGCGAATAAAGACAAGATATTTACCAATGAAGAATTATACGGATACCTGTTGGCACAAAAAGGTAAGATGAAATTCCCCGCCGGAGAAAAATGGGATTATAGTAATATGGGCTATCTGATCCTGGCTTTATTAGTTGAAAAAATAAGCGGCCAATCCTTTGAAAAGTACATGGAGCAAAAGATATTCCGTCCGGCTGGCATGAACTCGTCCTTTATAAGGAGCGCAGGATCACCAGAGCCGGACTGTGCAATAAGATATATTATCCCTAGTATGTACGATTCCGTATATCTCTCCATCCCTTCTTTATATAATACGAAGATATACACACATAAGAACCTTGGCAATACAAGAGGTCCCGGAAATATGTTCAGCACGCTGGAAGACCTGATGCGGTTTGATAATGCACTCTATTCCGGAAAATTGCTGGACACCACTTTACTGAGAGAATCCCAAACACCTGTTACACTGAATAATGGCAAACAACACAATTACGGATTTGGATGGAACATCGTGTACAATCAATTTGGCGATACATTAGTATATCACGATGGTCATGTTGTTGGTATCGTAGCCATGATGCTGAAAAACAAAACAAAAGACCAGACCATTTTCTTTTATGATAATCATTCATCAGAAGCCTTCTTTCAAAAGATCAATACTATTAGTCATTTCCTGAATGGGAGAGGAGCCAAGCCGCTCCGGCTCACCAAATCTCTCGTGAAAGCCTATGCACGTGCATTGGTAGAAAAAGGCCCGGACTACGCTGCAGTAGTTTTTAATACCCTGAAAAGCGATACCGCTAACTATTACCTGGATGAGTTGGAAATGAATAACCTGGGGTATAATCTTGTTAACAATGCAGAATTCGAAGGTCATATGCAGTTTGCCTGCGAAGTACTTAAACTAAATACGATATTATTCCCTAAAAGCGCTAACACCTATGATAGTTACGCCATGGCCTTGAGTAGTGCAGGCAAGAAACAAGAAGCTATCATTATGTATCAGAAAGCACTTTTGCTCAATCCCAACAATGAACAGGGAAGGATAGCGCTTGGAAAGCTAATTGCCAAATAGCTATTTGTACAGGTGTTGATCTTTCAGATAATCAATGCCGTTATCCTTTAAATACCTGATACCCCACTGGCTAAGGAATTCCGTAACAGGAGAAAGCGATTGTCCCAGTGGGGTAAGGGTATATTCAACCCTGTAAGGTTTGGCAGACAATACATGCTTTTCAATGAGCAGATCTTTCTCCAGATCTCTCAGCTGTTGCGTGAGCATTTTCTCAGAGATGCCCGGCATCTGTTCCCGCAGATTGCTGAAGCTGCTCCGCTGAAAGCGATGGAGATGACCAAGGATCAATACTTTCCATTTCCCATTGATGAAGGAGAGCGAAACATCTATCGGGCAGGTGAATGTTTTTTCATGTAAGGTGATCATATGGAATCGGGCTTACTTTTCGGTAAGCTATTTTTTGAAAAAGTGAATTCCGGTAACATTGCTTGTCAAAATTACATAAAATGTGTTTTTTCAAGGAGGTAAGGCCTTTTTTCAATAATATTGAGGAAATGAAACATTACTACCTGACTACCATTTCCTGGACTAAGTAATTATTGCATGAAAGAGATACCAAGTTTGTACACCTGGGCCGGCGGACAACCAGCCCTTGAAAAGCTTACCGCTGTTTTTTACGCCAAAGTGATGAAGGATGAACTCCTGGAGCCCATATTCCGCCATATGAGCCCGGAACACAGTAAACATGTGGCCCATTTCATAGGCCAGGTATTTGGCGGCCCACCTGTTTACACAGGAGAAGACCAGGGCAGCCATGCCAATATGGTACAGCATCATATCGGAAAATCACTCACAGAAGCCCAGCGCCGCCAATGGATCAGCCTGTTGCTGGACAGTGCCGACGAAATAGGCCTGGCAGACGATCCCGAATTCCGTTCCGCCCTGGTAGGATACCTGGAATGGGGGAGCCGCCTGGCCGTCATTAATTCCAATACAACAGAGAACCCGATTACCGAAAATGAGCCCATGCCCAAGTGGGGCTGGGGGGAAACGGGAGGCCCATATCAGCCCTGATTCCCCTGAAACCTGCCACAGGAGGGGAATAAAATTTTTCTTCTCAACTTTTGACTTTTAAAGGTTTAGCCTGTATCTTTGCACTCCAAATTTGAAATATCAGTTTGGATATGGCGAGGTAGCTCAGGTGGTTAGAGCGTTGGATTCATAACCCAAAGGTCTCGGGTTCAACTCCCGATCTCGCTACAGAATAGATAAGGCTTTCAGCGTTTTTGCTGAAAGCCTTTTTTCTTTTGGTACAACATAGGTACAACAATTTATCCCGTGTCTAAAGGCCGAAAATATTTTCGTAACTTCTGATAAATATTCCCCCTATGGAAGTTATCTGTTTGGAAGATGCCGCATTTTACGCCCTAATTGATAAAGTCGTCCAGCGCATCACACAAACCCACAAGCAAGTCCCCGACAAATGGATTAGCCCGGAAGAAGCGATGCGAAAACTCAATATCACCAGTAAAACCACTTTACAGAAATTTCGGGATGAAGGAAAAATTCGTTTCAGCCAACCGGAGAAAAAGATCATCTTATATGACACTAATTCTATCGATGAATATTTAGAGAAACATTCCCGCGAAACCTTTTAAACCCTGAACAATGGAAGAGTTACACGAAGAAATCAGCCCGCTCTATATAAAAGCCTTCAATAACGGTTACCTGATGGAGCAATATGAACCGGAATTATTATCTATTCTGCTGACATCAGAAAACCGGAAAAAGCATGACTACATAAAAGCGATGGCCGCAGGTCGCAAGCAATACGAATGGGAAAAAGCCTACCACCAAATAAAAAACATCGACCCATCAAAAGACAAAGACCGGGGTTTTGATGTGGAGATTTAGCGTAATAAAAAGTCTTGCCAAAGAAGCAAAACAGAAATATAATAACCTCATCTGTTTTCCTATTAACACTTGGGGGCATTTCCGGGGGCACTTAAAATTTCCCTCTTAGAATTTTGCTTCTTCTTCAATCAATTACATGAGCAGTCATGATCCTATCATCGGCACCAGAATATATTCCTAGACAACTCGGAAAACCCGTGATATGCTTGTTTTTACAGGCATTTTATCACATTTATAATATAGGATTATATACCTATATTCAGAGAAATACACCCCAATTGGGGATGTATTCGGGGGCATTTTTTTGCCCTCGATTTTTAGATGCCCCCACAAAAAGAAAGGAAGTGAGCCATGCCGCTCAACGATTTGCAATGCCGTAGTGCACCCCTCAAAGATAAACCTTATAAATTGTCAGATGGCGAAGGCCTTTATTTGCAAGTAATGCCAAACGGCCAACGTTATTGGCGTTTGAAATACCGAATACACGGAAAAGAAAAACGCCTTGCGCTGGGTGTTTATCCACAAACATCTTTACAGGAAGCACGAGAGAGACGGTTTGAAGCCAAGAATGATATTAGAAATGGCAAAGACCCTTCACTCATACACCAGCAGAAAAAGAAGTTAGCCAGATATGAGGCCGCGCAAACATTTGAACTGATTGCTCGTGAATGGCACGAGCGAGAGGCTGGAAATTGGACAGAAAAGCATGCAGAAGGCTTATTACGCAGAATTGAATACAATATTTTAAAACATGTCGGCCATTATCCCATCCGATCAATAACCCCCCCGATGCTACTTACATGTCTACAGAAAATCGAAAAAAGAGGCGCTTTTGATATTGCCCATCGTATGAAGCAGTATTGCAGCAAGATATTTTGTTATGCAGTGGTTACAGGCCGCGCAGATCGAGACATCACAGTTGATATGAAAGGCGGCCTTAGACGGTATAAAAAAGGCCATTATGCAGCGATTGAGGTCGATGAATTACCGCAGCTTGTGAAGGCGATTAATGCTAATGAAGCGAGGCTATACAGACAAACAACCTTAGCCATGAAGTTAATGCTGCTCACATTCGTTCGCACTAGTGAACTTATCCATGCAAAATGGCCGGAGTTTGATTTTGATAAGGCCGAATGGATTATTTCCGCCGAGCGCATGAAGATGGGTAATGTCCACATCGTGCCGTTATCAAAACAGTCTATCACGATCCTGAAAGAACTACAGGAATACAACGGGAACCGGGAACACGTATTCCCAAGTATTCCCCGGCCGAGAAAACCAATGAGTAACTGCACAATCCTGGGCGGTCTGAAACGCATGGGTTATAAAGGCAAAATGACAGGCCATGGCTTCCGGGCTTTAGCCATGAGTACGATAAAAGAGAAACTAGGCTACCAACATGAGGTAGTAGATCGTCAGCTTGCGCATGCACCGAAAAGCGGTGTCGATCGAGCCTATGATCGGGCGAAATTTTTGCCGCAGCGCCGAGAGATGATGCAAAAATGGGCGGATTATATCGACAGGGTTGCAAAATCACCGGAAACGGAAAACGCAAGTCCTGTTTTGCCGTCACCCTATATCGGTGCATCTGTTAGCTACACACAGAACTTCAACACCTACCAACATACACCAGCAGCATAAGGAGAAAGAAAAAATGAATACATCTAACCTAACAACAGAGCAATCTGAATTATTGTCAAAGTTGCTGTCAACAATGACGGCATCAGAATTACAATCACTATTGTTACAAATGATAGGATATATACGCTTGCCGGAAGTTTTAACTCTTCTTCCTGTTAGCCGGATGACTTGGTTAAATGGCTGTAAATCAGATTTATATCCTAGGCCTTTTAAGATCGGCGTCCGCAATATTGGATGGAAAATAAGCGAGATTATAGCTTGTTTTAACAGCTTCCCGCGAATAGACGGGTGAACTAAATAAAACAACGAAGCCCCGCGCAGTGTGGGGCTTTTATTATATTTTAGCTTCTTATAAATACCTGTGTTATATTAATTACTTTTGTTTCACCCGGTTTAAAATCAAGACCTTGCACTGTGCTATCTAAATCCACTCCGTTAGGCGTAAGGTTTTTGATTGAATATTTATAGTATTTTGCAGGTAGATTTAAAGTTACCCCTTTGTCATTATTTTTCATTACTCCTTGATAAATTGTATCTAAAATAATTTTCCATTTATTCGATGAGCCACTAGCAATAAAGACAACGCGCCCTTTTCCTTCTCCATAAGGGTTGATTTTAGTATAGAGTGCTGAAATCCTTTTCCCCGCTATCATATCAACTAATAGTGTATCCTGCCCAAACTCATAGAAATCTAGGGCTATAAGATATTTTCCCGGGAATAGGTCTTTAATAAATGTAGTCCTTATTTTATTCGAACTATCATATTGCTCTCCGAACAGTTGATTTATTCTACCACTTTCAGAAATTATTTGAATTCCAAACGAATTAAAATGACGATACCTACAAATCATTTTAAGGGCTATTTGACCAAAACCCTTCTTAGGTGGAGGGACTTCCATTGCAATATTTTGCACATTCCTAGAGTTAATTTGATTGTTTGCTTTTGAATTAATATTTACGACTTTAAAGGTTACATTTTTATTTTTAGAATAATCACGGGAAAACTCTTTATTATCCTCTATATCTGATGCGAGTTTTGTTCTTTCTGTGTTTTCGGTTAAATTCGGAAAACTTGCCTTTAGTGGCTTTTCTTCAATTACAATCGTATTAGGAGAATTAGCTGGTTTGGCATATTCATCATAATGATCTTTTCCTGTAAAAAAGTTTGTTACAGATAATAAATCCGAACTATGACCAAGTATCGTAAGCATTACAGTCACTACCGCGCCTATTGCAGTTAGTATCCTTACTACTGTCTTACCTTGCATATATCTCTATTTTTTACGTAAAACAACTTGAAGCCTTGGCGATTATCATATACAATGCTTTCCAATCAATAATTTAACCTTTTGAAAAAGCATTATTTATAATGGAGATAAAATGCATATGTCGGATAAATTTCATTCTTTCATGGACAATGCTAAAACTATAGTTGCAGCAATATCCATCGTTACAGGAATAGGCTTTACGTCAGCAGGTTTGCATGATTTTTTCACTTCAAAAAAATTGACTTCAATAACAAATGGTTACGAACTCCCTTCGGCTGTTGAATATTTGATAGATCGTTTAGATGCTTCATCTCCCAGAGAAAAATTACCATTAGGATCATCAAATATTTGGTTTGGCTTATACTTACTAAAAACTCGTAGGAAAAAAGCCCTACAAATTTAAACAAGGAAAATTAGAGAGAATACTAAACGATTGTTAAATGCCCGTTATTAAGCGGGGCAACTCTTAATATAAGGATTTCCATCATATCTCCCCCGTAACCCATCCACCTGATCGTAGAATATTTTGGGGATGATGGCGGCGGGTTTGTCGTTGATGAATACGAACATGTTTGTACCGGATTCGCGGCGGAGTTCATCGGGGGTGATAAGCGGGCGGCTGTTGGATTGCGCGCCGACAATGCGGAACCATGTTTTCGTGACGATGACATGAGAGGTCATGCCGATGGCAGCAGAGATATAGTTGGCAGAAAAATTATCGTTGATACTGAAATACTGCTTCACGGCTGTATTAGCGATAAAGGTTTCCCAGTTTTTCGCATACATGTTGGCGAGTTGCGTCAGGGTTTGCAAGATCGCCCAGACGGTGACATTATATCCGGCATAGGTGCTAAGGGCGATTTCTATTTCCGACATGTAACCGAGCGCGGCAAATTCATCGAGAAGAAAGGTCACCCGATTTTGCGGCTTTCGGATCACGGCCCGCATCATGGAGGTGACCACCAACCGCAGCCAACGCGAATGGCTTTGTAATTTATCCGCCGGGATCACGACATAGACGGTTGTTGTGCCGTCCGCCAATGTCGCAGGATCAAAGCCATGCGAAAGGGATTGTTGCAAAGCGGGAGAATTGAGAAACGAAGTTGATTGCAGCGCCACGGCCATGATGCTTCCGTATGTTCTTTCCCCGGCTTCCATTAGCTTCATGATCTCACTTCCGGCCATACGGACGGCAAGACCGTTTGCTTCGTCATCATTTGTGCGCATATCAGCGATCAACTTATTCCAGTCATCCCCGGTATAGCGCAGCCACTTCCAAAGGGTCGTAAGCGTTCTTTCTTTTGTGTCCTCGATACTTGTTACCAGATGCAGCAAAAGCCCCGTCACAATGGAGCGGGCATTATCGGAGAAAAAATTATTCCCGCCGCTTTCCGCTGGCACAATCATTTCCGCGATAACGGCCACGTCATCGATCAAATGAATGCTTGTGCGATCCGATAAAATATCAAGCGGATTATAGTTTTGCGCGTCTCCTATATTTTCCTGCAACAATCCCCAAGGATTGAGGACAACGACATTTTGTCCGCGCTCGCGTTGATAACGCGCGGTAATGGCGGCGTTTTCCGCTTTGGGATCTATCACCACCCATGAGCCGCTATAATTTCCCATACCTAAAAGATTGGGAATAATCAGGCCGCGCCCTTTGCCGCCACGCGTTCCGGCCACGGTCAATAAATGCCCCATACCGGAAAATGTATTCGCGCCGCCGATATACAAACCGTTTTGTTTTTGAAATTCTGCGAGTTCATCCGGACGGGCAAAGCGTGCGGAACCGAATTTGTCCTTTTCAAGCGCCACGGAAGCCGCACCAATTTGCCATTTTTTGAAGAAGATGAACGCCACCACGGAGAAGATGAAATTTCCGAACAGAAAATAAATGAGCGTCTTATTATTCATCCCCAGCACATCAACCCACACCCAAGGCAATATCAAATAGAGTGCAAACAAAGCGACCCATATCAGAGCGGCCCCAATTATCATCGCAACGCGAACGATCGGAAGGAGCGGACCAAGTTTCGGCGGCATATCGATGGGGTCCATAAATTTTTTATACCCGCGCACATAACCGATCAAGGCACCGATAAGCGTGATAGGGGTAAAAAATATGCCGATCACATAGAGGGCTATTTTGTTTATCGGCTCATCTTCCGTTTCAGTGCGAAACAGTTTTGCGATATCCTGCTGGCTGATATCAAACCAGTCTTTCGTTTTTTGCGTGCTCATACGGTATAGGGGTTGGGTTATCCCTACAAATTATGTGTCAGACCCGCAATAATATCGCAGCGATGGAATTTATTTTTAGTATCCGTGATTGCTGAATTGCATTTTACCGTATTATTTTATACTGATTTTGCAGTAGATGGATATCGTGTAAAGCCATGGTTTCATTACATTATTTGAAGGCCCATTCTTGACAGTGGCGAAGATCGATGCTATGTTTTTGGTACACGCAAGACGTGGTTTGTAGCTACAAAACCCTTCGGGATTTTTCCGCACAAACCGTCTTGCAAGGAGACGCTAGGCGCTCTCCCTTGACCCTCACGCAGTAACCCGGCGCTAAATTATACCTATGGCACGTCCCCCCAAGAACGGCGGCAAAAACAACATTGGGCCGCGCGATGACATGATCCGCGTCCGTGTTTCGCAAGCGGAAAAAAAACGCTTGCATATGGCCGCGCAAAATGCGGGCTATACGTTGAGCGATTTTTTGCGCGTGACGGCGATCAATGCCATCCCCCGCACGCGCATTGCCACACCGGAACGCGCGGCCTTTATTCGTGGCCTTGCGGAACTCGGCAAGATCGGCAGCAACATTAACCAGATTGCCCGCAACCTGAACCGCCGCAGTCAAACAGGCGGCGATAACAGCGCGAGCATTTCCGCTGAATTAATCGCGCAAGCCCTACGCAGCGTTGACACCCTCTCTCACCATCTTGCCAAAATGTTTCAAGATGGTGATTAGGGGGAAAACGCGGGGCAATGGCAAACAGCTTGCGAATTACCTGCTCACCCAAGCCGAAAACGAAAACATAGAAATCCTTGACGTGGATGGCCGCGCCGATAAAAGCGCGGCCTATTTACAACAAGCACTTTTGAGCATGTCGCTGACTTCTGAATTATCAAGGCGAAGCGATAAAGGTTTGTATCATGCGCAGATCAACCCCGCCTATGGCGATGATAAA
Source organism: Chitinophaga sp. SYP-B3965 (assembly GCF_009647655.1). GTDB lineage: Bacteria > Bacteroidota > Bacteroidia > Chitinophagales > Chitinophagaceae > Chitinophaga. The sequence continues at coordinate 288,773 of NZ_WJFD01000005.1, forward strand.
AACATGACCCCGGAAATGTGGCAACAGGCCGCCGATATGCTTGGTGCTGCGTTGAAACTTGAGAACCAACGCCGTGTTATTGTCCTGCACACGAAATTAGGCCGTACGCATGCGCATGTCGTGTGGCAGCGCTATGATCTTGAGAAGCGAAAAATGATATCGAATAGTTTTTCCCGTCTGGCGCAAAACCGCGTCCGGCTGGAAATGGAAAAAGCTTTCGAACACCAACCCACGCCGGAAAAGAATATGCGCCGCCCTGAAATGAAAGAAGCGCTTTCTAAAATCTGGCAACAAACAAAGACAGGTACCGAATTTATCAAAGAAGCGCGTAAGGCTGGTTATACCATAGCCGCAACGACCGGCCGCCGGCCGTTTATGGTGATTGACGAACAGGGCAGATCGTTCGATCTTGTGCGGCAGCTTGAAAAAGTGGTGACAAAAGATGTTCGCGAACGGTTGAAAGATCAAAAGCTACAAACCGAAAAAGACGCCCTAAAATCCGTCAAAGCGGAGAAAGCGCATAAAAAAGACATGCTGAAAAGAAAAGCCCATGTGACGGACTTTACATGGAACAGGGATAAGATAACGAATGATAGACGCCCTGAACCGGACCCAGAGCCATCGGCGTGGACATTATCGCACCGCCAGATAGAAAGACCGCCCTTATCACGGTATCAAGCCCAGCATTATGATCTGATCTTGAAAATGAAAGGAGCCATCAGGCGCGATCAGGAACGCCGCGCGGACTTAGACCGCCAGCAGGAACAGGAGCGCCACAGGCAAGCCGCACAGAGTTTTGCAGACAATAGAGAAACCTCAATAGACAAAGGCAAAATGACGCAGGAGGAAAAAGACCGTATTCAGGAAGAAACCTTGCGCATCCTGCGCGAGATGCAGCAAAACAGATTGCGGGATAAAGGATTGGATTTTGATTTATAGTCTTGCAATCACACCATGAACCGTCGCAAGATGCCATTTGAAATATTTCCCCCTGAATGGCGCGATCCTTCGTTTGTTTAGGTATTCCGTTATTTCTTTTACTGTACTCCCTTTCTCACGCAGCAGCCGGATAATCGGCGATACTCTTTTTTGCACTGATTGGCGTCTCTCTTTATTGTGTTGGGATAATCGTTTGCCATTGGTGCCGAGTTTGACGCCTTTTTTTCTCGCATCGGCCAACGCTTCTCTGGTACGGATGCTGGCCTTTTCCCATTCATCCTGTGCGAACGCCGCCATTACATGAATAAGCAAAGGCGTGGCGTGTGGATTATCGACAGCCACAAATTCAACACCGCTTTCCATGAGCGCGGCAATGAATGCAACATTGCGAGCCAGCCTATCCAGTTTGGCTATTACCAAAAGCGCCCCATGCTCCTTACAATACGCAAGTGCGGCCTGTAATTCGCGCCGCTTGCTGGTTCTTCCACTTTCCACTTCCTTAAATTGTTTTAGGAAAATCATGCCTTGACTTTGTATGTATGCATTTACGGCGGTTCTTTGAGCGCCTAGGCCATAGCCGGTCTTTCCTTGCCTGCGGGTGGATACGCGTAAATAGGTGACTGCTTTCCTCATGTTCTGTTTGCTCCGCCCGTTCAGAATGAATACAGGGATTAATTTTGAACAAACAAAATTTCTCCGCAATATTTTTTCCAATAGGCAAACCCGCACCCATACAGAAACACATCATTGTATCACCTTAAAATCGCTCCTGTACCCCATTCATAATGTGTCCCTAGATTTGAAATGAAAACAATCAATTTGCATGGACTACATACTAAAAAAAATATCCTCTAACCCGACTAAAGAGGAACTTATTCTTCTCTATCAGGAATACGCGAAGAAGGCGGTTCTCGCAGACCAGACCGACCTTATCAATATGCTTTTACTGGAAAAGCGTTCGTTTAAAATAAAGAGAATATACAATCTATATCCCTTTGGGGCAACTCACGGCACGACGAAGAAGCTTGTTTATCAGTGGTTATTGATTGCGCCATGGTTTGCGAATGAACTGATGAAAAGAAAGGAAATCATTTTCTATGTCTGCGGTTGCTGCTACTGGGGAACCGCCCACGGTCAGGATAAAGACGAAACGCTCTTGCGCATCTACGCGGATATTGCCACGTTTGATTTGACTAAAAGCGCATAGAGAAACCAATCAACCTTTGGTGAAAACTAGATAAAAGACAAGAGAGGTATTTACCTCTCTTAAAAGAAATTTCCTGTCTGCTTTCGCAGGGAGACAGGCGGTGTTTATCAATCCATTCGATCAAGACAGAGGCCGCATATCGATGTGGCCTCTCTTAAAAAGAAATTGCGTTGTGTCTTTCGTGTCTCGTTTCGCGGGGCGCGAAGGAGGTTGTCCTTCATACGCACTCAGGCGGAGGCCGCATATCGATGCGGCCTCTCTTTAAAACTAATACGAATGATCAATTTTACTCAGCACCTATTTATCTCAGGCGATAGGGTGCTGCAGGGCGCATATTTTTGCGCCCTTTCTTTTTTAAACCGAGGAAGGCGCTCGCCGCCCTTCCTCCTTCTCCTTCCCGGCGGGTTTCAAACAATGGTTTAATTACCCAAGAACAGCATCCAAAGCTGCATCCGCTTCCTCATGAATAAAGTTTTGCTGGTAAATAGCCGTAGTGCGTATATCCGCATGCCTGTACAATTTTTGTAGCACCTGCAGCGGAATTTTCTTGCCGGAGATATTGCCAAACGTATGACGAGCAATATGCATCGTGAGAGGCTTATCTATCTTTGCTTTTTCGGCAACTCTTCTTAAATACTTATTTAGATATTGAATAGCGTAAGAGGTTTTACGCTGCACTACGTATTGATCGTTGAGGTCTGCAACAACTTCCAAGTCAGGAAATAACAGGCCATTCTTGCAATTCAAAGCCTTGTATCTCTCAATAATAGGGCGGGCTTTCTCCGGGATTTTCAAGGAATCCGCCTTGTCATTCTTATTCATGGAATAGAAAAGGCGGTCATTCTGAAAATCCGAACGCTTGAGCAACAGCACATCGCCGGCGCGTATTCCTGCAAAATAAAAGGAGAGAAGCCACACATTCCGCGCATGATCCTCATGCGGTACGTCCGACAGATCAAGTTTTTCTATCGTCATCACTTCTTCGGGTGTACCGCCAATCTTAAGGGAATTAGGGAATTTGATAGAAATGCCCTCTTTACCACCAAATGGATAGTTGGTTTTGTCCGTTACTTTCGCATCAACCGCCTTATTGTAGACCGTTCGGATAACCAACATGCAGTTAATAATCGAGCGTTCGGACAGATTGCGGGTTGCCTTCAAATGGGCGCAATAGTTTTCCAGCAGAGGCTTTGTAATGTCCGTGAATTCAATATCGCCGCCCAGGAATTCGCGGAAACTTTCCAGCCGTGAATTATCGGGGTTGTAGCAATTATAGTTGCCGGATTTAAGCAGATTATCCAGATAGACTTTAGCTTGCCCGAAGAAGGACGCACCGCCTTTTGGCTTTATCTTCTGTTTAACGGCGTGTGCTGTGGCTGATTTTTTCGTTTCAAGTTCCAGTGAGCTGTTATTCGCTTCTGCCAGCTTTGTCAGGATGAAATTATTTAAACGCGCGCTATTGGGGTGGGACTTCTTAACGCGTGACCTTTCAGCATCCCAATCGGCAGTTTGCAGGTGATAACCCAAATGAATAAAGGAGGTTTTTCTATCGCGCGTGATACGAAGGGCGAGAGGATAAGTATTGTCCTTATTCTGTTTTTGCCTCAAAACGATTTTTACGGATGCCATAAAACCTAGTATTTATAAGGCAAATATACGAAAACTTGGTACAACATAGGTACAACAATTTGACATTTTTCGTGATTTCCCGTGATTTTATATTTTATCAAAACATTGATAATCAATACATATAAAACCACTTAAAACCATATCGAACCATATTTTTTGGATTCATAACCCAAAGGTCTCGGGTTCAACTCCCGATCTCGCTACACAGATAAAATGGCTTTCAGGCATTGCTTGAAGGCCTTTTTCTTTTATTACAATGTATAAATCATGAAAATAAAGAGCCTTTTTATTCTGTTAATGTTACCCATCTTCTGCTCAGCTCAGACAGTAAAAACTGACACACTTCTAACACCTGAAATTGGCGGAATAAAACAGGTCATAGAAATTAAAACAGATGATTCAAATAAACCTATACTTCTCTTTTTATCGGGCGGCCCTGGAAGCTCAATGATGAATAATGCAACTCCATTTACAAATATCCTAAAAAGTAAATTTACCATTGTTCAATGGGATCAAAGAGATGCCGGGAAAACATTGAAATTAAATCCTTCGCCAGTACAACCGTCGGTTGAGCTAATGGAAAAGGACACTTATCAGGTTATAAATTTTCTAAGAAAGGAGCTAAACCAGGAGAAAATATATTTATTAGGCAGTTCCTGGGGAAACGTTTTAGGTTTTTACATCGTTAGAGATCATCCTGAACTATTACATGCTTATTTTGCTGTAAATCCCGTTATCAGTCAATTAGCGAGTGAGAAAGAATTGCTCGAAATTTTGAAGGTTTATTTTAAAGAAAATGCTCGTGCCAGTAAAGAATTAGCGAGCGTAAATATTCCTTTTAAAATTGACGAAGACCTGTTTTATTTAAGAAAATGGCTTTTTTATAAAGAGGGTAAAAAATATGCAACAAGTAATGATTTCAAAAAGTTTTTTCTTGAATGGTCAAAAACCTGGTCGCCTGCGTGGAATGAAGTAATGAATATTGATTTACCAAAGACTTTAAAGAAAGTTGACTGTCCGGTTTATTTTTTTGTTGGCAAAAACGATATTCAAACATCGACCAGGATCACAAAAGAGTATTTTGAGGAATTGAACGCACCAAAGAAGGATCTATTTTTATTTGAAAATTCTGGGCATCAGATTCATCAGGATGAACCTGAAAAGTTTCAGAATGTAATAATCAAAACATTGGATAAAAAGTAAAAAACTCATATCCGGGGGAGCCACATGCCGCTGATAGCCCCCATTGTACCTATCGCAATGCCAATCGTAATAACAAAGAGTAATAATGAAAATGCCAGTTTTTTATAGGCGGAGTTTGAAAATTTAGCTTTAAAGTATAACGCGACTACCGCCTGGGGAAGGATGTAGACAAATACAGCAAGGGCATTTAAAAAAGGCCCTGTAAATGTTTCAGGATCAAAACCAACAGGCGCTCTGTGGATCAACATCCAGAGCATAAAAAATACCCGGAATAACCACACACCACTCATTGCCAGTAACAAGTGCACAGCCCATTGATTATGCAACTTTATATTCCTTTGCATGGCATATCTGATGGCAAAAAATGCACACACGATAATGATCAGCGCATTAATACTTATGCCGACAGCACTAAATAGTCCGCCAATAGCCCCTCTTTTCCAGGTGAGGTATAAACCCGCAGCACTAATTAAGAACGCTGAAAAAATGTAGATCCTGCCACTGATCCTATGAACCCTGGGCATCTTATTTCTGATCTGAGGTATTAATTGTAGAGGCCCCAAAATGGTTATTACGGCAGCCAATGCTACGTGTGAGCCAAAGATCAGGTTTCCAACAACATCACCTTGAACGTAGAAATGCGGACTGGCGGTATTCCACTTTTCGAAATCACCGAGAGCAGTAGACCTGTAATACAGCATTAGTATATAGTATGCAAAGGCTAACTGTCCCAAAAAGGTTATCACAAACCAAAAACGGGTAACATTCCTGAAGAGAGGTATAGCTATAGTTTGGATTACTTGTTTCATGTGGCTGAAGTGGTTGATTAAAGATAACTTCAGCCTGCTGATTTTCTACTTAACAATTGTTAAGAAATGATCTCCCGCCTTATTCTGCTGAGACTTTCAGGTTTTATCCCGAGATAGGAAGCAATATATTTAAGCGGTACGTTTTTTATTATATTCGGACAATCCTTCATTAGCTTTATGTATCGTTGCTCGGCGGTAAGCGTGGCCAGATCATTCATCCGTTGCCTGTCTTCTTCCTGTATTTGCTGGAATAACCTGATCGTGTAGTCCTTTTGTGTTATGCTGGTTTCTGAAGTGCTGTCAGCATCTGCCTTGGTGATCCTAAGCAACTCACAATCAGTAATGCAATGGAGGTATTCGTTGGAGATAGTCTGACTCACGAAAGGGAAATAGGAGGTAAAGAACCGCGGGCCATTATTTAAGTCAACGGTTACTTCTTCCCCTTTATCATTGATATAAAACTTTCGCATAAAACCTGACACAATGAAATTATGATGCTCCGGAACTTTGCCGGCTACCTCCAGCATAGTATCCCTGGGTACCCGCAAAGGCTTAAAAGTAGTGCGGCATTGAGCCCTGTCATGCTCTGGGATATCGATTATCAGGGAGATATATTCAAAAAGGGCATCATAATAGTGTTGCATTACCGGGGTTTATTATAAATATACATATATCATAAATGATAGGGAAAAAATGTTCCCTGCTGAATCTTTGTTCCCTTATTGCCTGAGATGATGGGTTGCCCTAGTTTTGTTTAACACAATTCAGTAAACAAAATGAAAAAGATAAGTATTCTTGGAACAGGGGTCATGGGAAATGCCATAGGCCAGGCCTATCTAAAAGCTGGGTACAACACAACCGTATGGAACAGAACTTTGCAAAAAGCGGAGGCACTGGTCTCCTCAGGTGCTAATCTGGCCAAAACAGAAAAAGAATTAATCCTTGAAGGGGATCTTATTATTTCGGCTGTGGCTACTTATGATAATCTTATAGAAATTTTGGATCCAATTGAAATTGACTGGAAAACAAAAATTTTGATAAACATTAGTTCCGGAACTACGCAGCAGGCCAGAGACTTTGGTGAGTTTGCCCAAAAAAGGAATATTCCATATTTAGATGCGGCAGCAATGAGCGGTGTTAAACGCGTTGGACATAAAGAGGGACTCTTCCTGTTTAGTGGGGACTACAGCTATTTCGAAAAAGCAAAACCACTGCTGGAAGTTTTAGGCTCTCCTGCGTATTTAGGAAGTGATTTTGGGTTAACCCCTCTTTACGATAACGCTTTATTTACTTTGGCCTGGGGAAGCCTTATCGGTTTTTACCATGCATCAGCACTTATCGCGGCTGAAGGTCAGCAAGCAGGCCGCTTTGCTGCCCTTGCAGCTAATCACACGCCATTTTTAAATGCTCTTTTTAAAGAACATGCTGAAGCTATCGGGACTGGCATATACCCTAATGACGATGGTAATATCGAAATTCACAAATCGGCAATGGAACACGTTAAGGCGTTAAGCGAGGAAAAGAATATTGGCACTGATTTCCCATCGTTTATAATCGATATCCTGAGCAGAACTGAGAAAATGGGCCTTGGAGACAGCGGAATAGCTAGTGTAATTGAAGCCATTAAAAAGGATCACGCGAAATAAAAAAGAAAACCACTATTGTGAGGCTCCTGGTTAATTATTCGAAACTCTTTACAACCAATCCTGTTCCTCAAGCTCAAAAAGTTCATCAGCTTTGCAATGTAACACTTTAGCGATTTTAAAGGCTAATATGGAAGAAGGAACAAATCTGCCTGCTTCAATTGAAATAATAGTCTGCCGGGCGACTTTCACTTTTTCAGCTAATTCTGCCTGTGTTAAATTTTGCCTTGCCCGCTCAACCTTTATAAGATTCTTCATTCCTCTCCATTTAAAGTTTCCTGATGCTTCAGGTAATAAAAGTAAGCAGTAGCGATCATTAATGTTAATGCTAAAAACTGATAGGCAGAAATGGAAAGGATGAGATCATGCGCTCGTTTAAAGCGCCAGTTAAGGAAAAGATAATTATAAAGATGGGTGATAGAAAATGCAACAATTACTGCCATCGCCAATGCCTTAAATTTCAGGCTTTGTATCATTTCATCATCTGTCTTCTCCTTAGAAAAGAAGATAAATACAAACCCCCAACTTAATCCCACTGCTAATTCATTGAAATCAAAAACACCCTTTTTATGGTGTTGCAGGAAAAAGCTAATAATACCGGCAGCAATTATCAGAACTCCCAGTATTTTAGCCCAGTATGAATATGGAAAAGGATTTTGCCTCATAAATGTAATGTTTACGTTACCAAATGTAACGTAAACATTACATTATGACAAATTTATTATACTTATTGAGGACGTAATGTAAACCAGCCCACTTAGGATTTGAGAAAATCGGGAATCATTGCCATTAGTAAATTTACTTTTTTTGTTAGTGCGGTATGCATGGTTCCGGGTAATATGGCCAGTTGTGAGGCTGACATTGATAACTCACCAAGGCCGCCGCCACCTAATAATTTATACAATTCCACAACATGCCCGGGTTGAACGATATCTGCATCACCGGCGATGATCAATGCAGGAGCCTTAATCTTTCGAATATCATCTGCTGACCAGTCCTGTATTTTCTGATTGAACGTTATTGCTTTAGCAAGGTGCTTTGGCCAATCCTGGGGCCTTGGTGCTGTGCTGAGATATTCTGCTTCATAGGGGGTATCTTTCATGGCTTCGACAGTAAGCAGTTTATACAATTCAATGAGTGCCGGATGTTGCCCGCTGCTTTTGTAGGTAACGGAAGCCAGGATGAGTTTGCTGACAAGGTCTGGTTTGCGCATGGCTACCTGTAATGCTACACCTGCCCCGGTACTGTATCCAAAAATATCTGTTTGCCTTATATTCAAAACGTGCAGTAATCCAATAACGTCATCTGCAAATTGTTCATAGGAGAGCGGACGTTCTGGAATATCAGCGGTGTGTCCATAGCCTTGAAATTCAAGGGCAATAACCTGTCTGTCTGTTGCCAGCAAAGGAATTAAGTTTCCGAATGCAGTATCGATTCCGGAGACTGCTCCCGGCAAAAGAAGGAGGGGTTTTCCTTCTCCATACACTTCGTAGTACATGCTCAGCCCGTTGACATTTGCATAGTTCCCGTTGTTTTCTGTAGTGATCATAGCTTTTTGGTTTGCTTCATTGCAAAGTTCGCAAGTAGCAGGCAAAGCATTCTTGGTCTGCACCAAGATCAGAATTTCACATGATTGAACAGTTTACTGAAGTTCGTGGGGTCTATACCTAAATAGGAAGCAATGTACTTATGCGGTACCAGGTGCAGCAGTTGCGGATTTCTCTGGCATAACGCTTTGTACCTTTCTTCTATGGTCATAGCACGCAGGTTAATATGGAGGTCTATCATGCCTGCTAACATGGCTTCGGCCATTCGCCTGAAGAGCCTTTCTATTTGTTGGGATTGGTCAACCAGCTTTTGCAGGTCCTCATAGCTGAGATACTCAAATTCACTGTCTGTTAAACAAGTTAAAAAATATTTAGAGGGTACTTGAAACGAAAAGGATTCAGCGATGGCACATAAGTTGGGGAAATAGCTAAAGTCAATGACATGGGTTTTGGTGCCCACGTCTAAGTAAGCCATCTGTACACCACTTCTTACAAAGTAAAGTTCCCGTTGTACCTGCCCGGGCACAGTAATGAAATCTCCTTTCTTAAACGAGCGGAGTTTTAGATTTTCTGTCAGCAAACGATAGTCTGCCATGCTGATATCGAAAAATTGTTTGAAGTACTGGTAACGTTCCATAAGATCAAAAGATAGCAAATCTTGCAATAGGGTGGATAATTGCTCCTTAAATAAAGAAATGGTATTTTGGGTAATATAATTCCACGTTACATGCATCAGAGACTCATTTCTTTATTCGCAATTGCGTTGCTCGTATTGGTATCTTTCACCAACAGCCTGGCACAAGACATACCCATCATCAAAAAAAGGATAGTAGGCGATTTACTGGAGCCTTCCGTAAACAAGACGGCCATCACACAACTGGTAAAAACCCTTCAGCCAGATGGTACCTGGCCTGGTATCAACTACAAAGATGTTTCCCGCACAGGCTTTCAGCATAGAGACCATTTGGAAAACATGTTATCTCTGGCCAGAGCTTATAAAAAGCCCGGCTCTCCTTTCCTGGGAGATCCTGCAGTAAAAAAGACTTTCTCGGCAGCGCTTGATTTCTGGCTGGCAAATGATTTCAGGTGCGACAACTGGTGGTGGAATGAAATGGGCACACCTAACCTGATGATCAATACTTTACTGGTAATGGATAGCAGCCTTACAGAGAAGCAACGGGTGGAAGGATTAAAGATCGCCCACAGGGCAAACCTCGAAACCTTTGGCGCCCGCCCTGGTGGAGACCTCATGCCGATTGCCGGCATGTTGGGAAAGCAGGCATTATTCAACAATGATCCGGATACCCTGCAACGGGTCATCAGGGTAATGGCTGAACAGGTCAAGATCACTACGGACCGGGGGATTAAACCCGATCTGAGTTTTCACCATCGTACAGATAATGTGACTTCTATTCTTACTTATGGGACCAACTTTGCCAGTTCTTTTGCTTATTGGGCTTCAAGGATTGGCGGCACACAATTCTCTTTTCCCGAACCAGCTATGAAGCTATTAGTTGATTATTACCTGGATGGCATCTGCCAGTCGCTTATCTACGCTACATATCCCGATCCTGGTACTATGAACCGTGATATCAGCCGGCGGAATGCGTTGGGAAAAGTAGACATCGGCCTGCCGCAAAACCTGCTGGCCGCTACCAACTATCGCTCTGAAGAGTTGAATACTATCATCCGTGTCCGCAAAGGGGAAATAAAATACAACCGCACACGTGATCGCTATTTCTGGTATTCGCATTATTACAGCCATCAGCGCCCTGATTACTTCGCATCTGTACGTATGCACTCTGCACGTGCAAGTAATATGGAACAACCACACAACGAAGAAGGGATCAGGAACCATCACTACGGCGATGGCTCTCTTTTCATTTCACGGACTGGGCAGGAGTATTTCAACATCTTTCCCGTATGGGACTGGCAGAAGATCCCCGGCACTACCATCCTCCAAAAGGCAAATGTGTCCCATTGGAACGAGCTGGCTAAAAAAGGACTGACTGATTTTGCCGGTGGTGTAAGCGATGGAGCATATGGTGTGGCAGCGTTTGATTTTGCCAGTGTGCACGATCCGCTCAAAGCACGTAAATCATGGTTCTTCTTTGATAATGAAATAGTGTGCCTGGGTGCAGGTATCCATGCAGACGCTGCTTTACCTGTGTTCACAACCCTTAATCAATGTTTATTGAACGGGGAGGTGATCGCAGGTGCGAATAACAAAAGCAGTGCATTGAAAACAGGAGACCATAAACTGCCAGGCGTATCCTGGGTTTATCATGACAGCGTAGCATATATCTTCCCACAACCTGCCAGTGTAAACGTCAGCAACAGGGAAGCGACCGGTAACTGGCGGCTGATTAACCACCAGGCATCGGCTTCAACAGAAACTGTACGGAAAGATGTATTTACCCTTTGGCTGGATCATGGTGTACAACCACAAAATGCCGACTATGCGTGGATTGTGGTTCCTGCAATAGATGCTGTTTCAACCGCCGCGTATAGTAAAAAAGCGCCTGTGAAAATCCTTGCAAATACCGCAGATCTTCAGGCCGTGCAACAAACAGACCTGCAAAGAACAGGCATTGTTTTTTACAAAGCGGGATCTGTAAAGATCAATGACAAGTTAACACTGACGGCTACAGCGCCTTGCATTGTAATGGTCAAAGGCAATGGTACTGCCATAGCGGTAGCAGACCCAACTCAAAAATTAAGTGCACTGCAGTTAAAGTTGAATGAACGTATTATAAATGTGACATTACCTAAGGACGATAAAGCCGGGAGTACTGTTATTGTACAATAAAAAATATGGAGTCAAGATTGAGTTGCTTTTTGAACAAGGGTATGTTGTATTTACAACCGCTCTTTCGTCACCCATTTTCCAATTTCAGGTGCTCTGTAGGCAGCCATTTTATTTAAGAGATCTTCAATATCATCACTGATCAAAAGCATATCTTTATTGAGTTGCTTCAAAAAGCCGCTGTCAACCATCGTCTTTGTCAGTGCGTTTAAACTGTCATAATATCCGTTTATATTAAAAAGGGCCATTGGCTTTTTATGAAGGCCGAGTTGCCCCCAGGTCAGCATTTCAAAAAGTTCTTCTAATGTTCCATAACCACCTGGCAAAGCAATTACTCCTTCACATAAGTCGTTCATTTTAATTTTCCGCTCGTGCATACTGTCTACAAGAATTAGTTCTGTCAGACCTTCATGGGCAATTTCTTTTTCCTGCAGGAATTTTGGCAGTACGCCAATCACTTCTCCGCCTGCATGTAAAGCGCCGTCTGCTACTGCACCCATTAATCCAATGTTTGCTCCGCCATAGATCAGCCGGATCTTTTTCTTTGCTAATGTTTGCCCAAGCAAGGTTGCCTGAGTTTTATAGACTTCATCATAACCGAAACTTGAGCCGCAGAAAACTGTTATGCTATTCATATAGGAAAGTTAGTAAGAAAAAAGGGAACAGCATCTCACGATGTGTTCCCTTTACTATATTGATAATAAACTTAATTATGATCTCTGACGCGAAGGTCGGCTATGTTGCGTACTCCTTTGTGGAGAGGGATTAACAGAGCGTGGACTACGGTTTATCTGACCTCCCTGTGGCCTTGCGGCTGGAGCAGCACGATCAAACTGACGTGATGGTGATGGTGCACTCCTGTTCACGTTGGGATTGCGATCAAATTGACGCGATGGAGCAGTCCTTTCCACGTTACGATCAGCTGGACGCGATGGTGTACTTCTGTCCACATTACGATCAAACTGACGTGACGGTGTACTCCTTTCAGCCGGACGTGATGGTGTGCTTCTATCCACATTGCGATCAAACTGACGTGTCGGCGCACTCCTGTCTGCATTACGATCAAACTGGCGTGATGGCGCACTCCTATCTACATTACGATCAAATTGACGAGACGGTGTACTCCTGTCTGCATTACGATCAAACTGACGTGATGGTACACTCCTGTTCGTGTTGCGATCAAACTGACGTGATGGTGTACTCCTGTTATGATCATACTGCCGTGATGGAGCACTTCTATGGTAATTAGTACGGTAGTTATTCACCACCACACGATTCCTGTTATACACACTCACAGACCTTGCACGTATCGGGCGATAAATATACGGGGCCCGTACAATACGATGCGTATGTATCACCACGTACCTTGGTCTGTAACGATAACAGATCGGCTGGTAAACATCCCATGCCAGCGGCCTCCATGGCCTAAACCAGGTTGGATAATGATACCATCTCCAGGGAGATGCCCAGACACTGTAATACGGTGCATACACAAAACGCACCGATGGCCAGAACCACACGTTCACCACCAATCCTGATGGTGCAAAAGCGGCAGCGGTGGATGTGGATCCGTACGTTACCGTTTCATCATCATTAAAAGCAGCCACTTCATCTTTATCGGAAGGTTCCACAATCTTTGATACACCATAAATGTCTTCATCCCCAACGATCTGTACCACTGCACGATCATCACCGGTTTTCTCCAGTTCTATCACAGCAATGTCCTGACTTTCTGAAGACGACACTAATGCCTGTAATACGAAAAGCTGCACATCTCCATCCTTTTTATTGACAACGCGGATATAATCGATATCCCCGTCCTGATTCAAATCCAGATTATTGACACCATTCTCTCTGGTGTTCAGCATTTTCTCAAATTCTCCGGGATTTTCGGCCTTTTTGAACATCTCCAGGGCGCCTTCCAGGCTAAAGTTGTCCCCAGGCAAACCCGTTTCGTCCTGCGCCTGTACGCCGGTTGTCAGCATTAAGCTGATAAGAACCGCAGGCAATGAATGTAATATTCTCATACGATAGGCTGTTGTTACATATATAAGACGACTAAAGGGGAGGAAAGTTTATGCAAAAGTTATTGTAGAAATGTTAAAATTTTAAGCTCTTTTTAATATCTCGTTCCCTTTGTCTTTCATTAGAACGCAAGAATGGCCGTTTTAATATAGACAATCCTTGCTTCATCCTAGCTTCATCCATGCTTAAACCCGCGCTGGCGTGCAACACGAAGCAAGGATGAAGCAAGGATTAAGCAACCATGGCTGGTTTCAGGCTTGTTGGTTAAGCTAATGTGCTGATAATCAATTGAAAATTCTTTATTATGTTAAATAGAAAGGGCTGCCTCTGTCAAGAAGCAGCCCTTTTATAGCGATAGGATCATTTCTCCCCTACAGCAACGATCATTTCGCAAGGACCCTCAAAGCCACTGCCATTTTCAAATTGTTCCAACGCCTGTTCTATCTCCTGCCATACAGATTCCTTCTCTGCATCGCGAAGACCACTCATCATCTGATGTAAAGCACCAAAGGATTCCTGTTCAAACTGCACGCATTGTTTTGCGGAAGGCAATAACACCGGTGAATGTACCAGCGCAGACTTTACATTTTTGAAACCGGCTTTTGTAAACGCTGCTTCAATGACGCCTTCAGCACCTAAGCTAAACGGCCCTGGTTGTCCTGGCAAAGGAGGTGGTAATGCCGCACGATTGCGAATAATAGAAACCGGTACGGAGAAGAACTTGTTTTTCTCGGGTGTTGAATATACAATGGCGGCTATTTTCCCGCCGGGTTTTAATACCCTGAGCATTTCCCGCAAAGCCTTTTGCTGATCCGGGAAATAGATAAGGCCAACCCTTGAAATAACGGCGTCAAATGTACCATCTGCAACACTCAGGTTTTCCCCGTCCATTTCCTTTGTTCCTATATTTTGCAAACCTGCCTCACGGGCCAGCTGTTGCGCAAATAAAAGGATGTTGGGAGAAATGTCTGTTGCCAGCACGGATCCGGAAGGTCCTACTTTTTGTGCTGCCGTGATGGATTGCTCACCGGCACCGGCGGCAACATCGAGTACATGATGGCCTTCGCTGATGCCGGCCATCTCCATCATTTTTTCAGTTGCATCATGAAGCCATGTATGAAGAAGCGGGCTCCATCTGTACCAGGCTTCTGCTGCTGCCTGCCATTGTTCGTAAGTGGTTTGCTTGTACTTTGTAGCATTAAATTGGGGTGTTTGGGGTGTTTCCATTGTTTAAATTATTGAGGCTGCAAATTAGTGATACCAGCATACCGGCAACCACCACATTTGATTCAAATCCTGCTATTTTCAGACCAGCTCTTTAACACCTTCAATGGAGATATGCCGAAACGATCCTGGAAGTTCTTTGCAAAATAGGAAGGGTTTGTAAACCCGACTTCCATAGCTACCTGTGTAATATTCCCGTAATTACTCCTGATCAGTTGGAGGGCTTTTTGCAACCTTAATTCCCTGATAAAGGAATTAGCTGAGTAGCCGGTAAGCCCTGTTATTTTCCTGTATAACTGTGATCTGCTTGTACCCAGCTTTTTACTGAGCACGTCAATGGAAAATCCCGGATCCTGCAACATCGTGTGAATGTTGTCTATCAATTGATGGAGGAATCGTTCATCTTCGTTATTAAGTATTTTCAATAGTCCAACCTGCTGGAGCGCCGTTTTTTTTGTCAGCTCTATCACTAGCGGAGCGATTACGATCTGGCCGTTCTGCGCAATGTCACATAACCGGTTGGCCAGCTTAATGGTGTCGGCAAATAGCTCATGTTGTTCTGTTACGGGCTCGCCGGCTCCAATACCGATCCGCAGCTCATGACCCGTTCCAAATTTTTCCGGTATGTGCCGTAAAATATCTGTTGCACATCCCATGGCTGCCTGGCCAGTGGAAAACGCCATCATGAGCCGGTTCCCTGGCCGCTGTATAAAACGGCCTCCGGATTGGCCTGCAAGCTGCTCAATCGTTTCATGGATGGCAGATGCTTCTGATACGGAAATGATATCTGTTATGAGGATAATGCGGTAGCCCGTATCCATGGTGCCGTCCGCTCTTTCCACAATATCATATGTATTCACGGTCATGTCATCACCCATGAAAGCCTGGTAATCGCCTCCCTGCAGTTCAATTATATTGCAGGGCATAGCACCATGTGCTTCCCGGTGAACGGCCACACAGGATTCTTTATCGGGTGCTTCCATCATGCAAAATACCAGGCCGGCTTCTTCATTGATCCAGTACTGGAGGAACTTTACATGATATTTTTGTTGTACCGCAAGGTCAGCAATGTGATTGTGTTTGATCTCTTCCACAGTGGGCTTGACGCTGTAGTCAGCGGCCTTGTGGAGGTCCATGAAAAGGGGCATATTTTGGGGTTATTTTGTATTAAGGTAAGAATAATTGCCGAGTTGCCTATATTGTAAGTGATAACTTATATTATCTTTATACAGTATGAATTCGCTAACTCAATAAACTCAATGCGCATGAAAAGGAAGAACAGTATTGTATTAATGGCAACAGTATTGATTTCAATTACTCTTTGCTCGCTTTCACTGCCACAGCAACAGGAAAGGGCCAAAAACCTAAAGGTCCTCCCCAAAAACATCAGCCACGAAGAGCTGGATAATATTATGAAAAGTTACAAAGATGCACTGGGTGTAAAATGTAACTTCTGCCATGCACCCCGCAAAGATGATCCTAAAAAGCTCGACTTCGCCAGCGACGAGAATCATCATAAAGAGATCGCGCGTGATATGATGCGCATGACTGCACGTATCAACAAAAAATATTTCAAAGGCAATGAGGTAACAGCGGTTACATGTTATACCTGTCATCATGGTAGCGATGAACCACTTGTAAGTCCGCAGGCAGCTGCAAAATAAAAAAGAAAGGCTTTGAGCATAAAATCTCAAAGCCTTTCTTTTTAAAATGATATTCAATGACAACAGTTATAATAAACGCAACCGGGGAAAAGGTTTGGAGGATGCTCACAACCCCTGAAATAATGGCTGAATGGATGGGGGGGCCTGAAATGGAAATAAAAGTAAATACTGACTGGAAGATCAATTCCCCTATTCTCATTCAGGGGTTTCATCATGTAAAGTTTGAGAACAAGGGAACAATACTGCAATATGATAAAGGGAATAAATTAAGTTACACCCATCTAAGCAATGTATCCCGCCTTCCCGATATACCAGAGAACTATTCCATACTTACATTTGTGTTAACGCAAATAGAAGAAAAAACGGCGTTGACGATCAATATAGAAAACTTCCCTACAGAAGTCATCCGTAAACATTTAGAATTTTACTGGAGAGGAACTGTTATGACGATTAAAAAAATGGCAGAGGAGAATGAAACCAATACCGAGCGTATAAGCAAGAATATCTGACCAGGTGAAATAATTGCCGATAACAATATTGGCTATCCGTGAATGTTCAAGCCCCAGATGTTTTACCACATTAAAGTACTGTAAGGTTTCCACCAGGTAGGAGAATGCCAGCACAGCTAATGCCACCGGAACCACCGGCGCCTGAAGGAAACTACGAACAAAACAGTAAAGCAGGATAACCACCAGGAAATCCCCTACATAAGGGCGGATAAAATCATCATGCAGATAAGCCGCGATCAGGACTTCTATAATAAACAGGAGGATAGTGAGTGTGAAGTATAGCCAGCTGAAGCGTAGTTTCATGGCGGTAAGATAAGTAAAGAACAATAAACCCCACCCATCACACGTTAAACCCACATGCGTTTCCCCGTACAAATAATAATCGGACTACTGCTGTTATACAGCTGTTCCAATGTAAGGAGCGTATTTCAGCGGAAGCAGCAAGTTTACCAGCCTCCCAGGTTAGGTGCAGAGTCTCGTTTTGAGGATGGCCTGCGAAGGGAAAAGAAACCACAAAACCTGTTCAGCAAAAAAGAAAGGAAAGGGATGGAGAATATGGGAATGATCTCCAAACAAGAGCGCACTGCCCCCAGTACCCGCATTAGCCCTATGCAGGCAGATAGCTTACTAACCGGTAAAACAAGAGATACTACCCGTACAGATAGTACACAGGTCATACCCGTAGACACAACAATTAAACACTAAATCCTGCAGGCTTGCTTATTTTTACCCCATGAGAATGTTCCAGCAAGCATTACGATTGAAACAAAGAAGCCGGGGTTTTCACCTGATCACCGCGGAAATAGTCAGGGCCTTACCGGAAATGGGAGAACTAAAAACAGGCATGTGCCAGGTTTTTATCAGGCACACTTCCGCTTCCCTCACTATAAACGAGAATGCAGACCCAACTGTAAGAAAGGATTTTGAAACCTACTTCAACAAGATAGCGCCAGAAAATGATCCCGACTACCTCCATAATGATGAAGGATCAGACGATATGCCCGCACACCTTAAATCTTCTTTATTAGGCAGCTCCGTACTCATCCCTATATATAATGGAAGAATGGCCTTTGGCACCTGGCAGGGTATTTACCTCTGCGAACATCGGGATGCAGGGGGAGAAAGAGAACTGGTGATCACTGCCTGGGGGATGTAAACACATCTGAAGCAAAACACATCTAAAACACCCGCTTATCAAGAAAACACCTTAGTAATTTTATTTTGCATTAATTTAGTTCCGCAAAATCAACCACTGCCACCGCCACGTAAGAATGAATACAGGAAGCTTTTCACAATGTCACGCTAAAGAGCTATTTGAGGCAATTGCTTCAGGCAGTGAAGCTGCATTTGAAGAACTTTTCCACCGTTACAAGACTACCGTTTATGGTTCCGCTTACAAATGGACCAAATCTGCCCACGTGGCAGAAGAGATCGCCCAGGAAGTATTTATCCGTCTCTGGACAAGCCGCGCCGCCCTCAAAGAGGTCGAAGATCCACTGGCCTACATCTACCGCATCATTTCCAACCGTGTAAAAGACTATCTCCAAAGCGATCTTAACAGGGAAACCATCCTCCGGAAAGTACGCGAAGAGTTACCGGCTTTCTCCAATATCACGGAGGACACCATTGCCGTCAACACCACCAACCGCTTGATCACCGAAGCCATGGACAAGCTTTCCGGACAGAAACGGAACATCTATTTCATGAACCGGCAGGAAGGAAAATCCGTGAAAGAGATCGCGGACGAATTGCATATTTCCCCCAATACTGTAAAGACCCACCTCTACGAAGCCCTCCACATGGTAAGGAATTACCTGAAAAATGCAGAAGGCTTACTGTTTTTAATATTATCCCTCCTCCCTTTTTTAAAAAAGTAACAAAAACTTTAAATCAGCCTCATACTTTTTCCTTTTAGCGCAGTCTCTAATAGGAGGGAATCCCTATCCTTAATTTCACACATGGAAAGAAGACTACAATATTTACTGGAAAAATATGCGCTGAAAAATGCCACAGAAGCGGAAACAGCAGAAATGCTGCAGCTGCTGAAAGAGGACTTCGGAGAAAAAGTGCTGGCAGACTGTGTGGCCCGGGGAACTGTTAGTGCAGACGAGGATTTCCCAACAGCAGACTGGAGCCGCATCTGGCAGGGTGTACAATCTGGTATCAAAGAACCGGCAAAAGTATATCGCTTCCGCTGGTGGGCAGCCGCTGCGGCAGTTTTGATCCTCGCCGGTTCCGGTATATTCTTCTTCCAGCAATCACAACCCACCACAAAAATACAGGCGAAAGCAGATGTTTCCCCGGGAAAGGAAGGGGCTATCCTCACACTGGCCAACGGAACCACTATCGTACTGGATGATAAGAATGACGGTGTAGTGGCCAACCAGCAAGGAGCAAAAGTAGTGTTGAATAATGGCCAGCTTGCCTATACCAAAGATGAGGCCACTGCTTCCGCTATCGCTTATAATACCCTCAGCACACCCAAAGGCAGGTTATTCAGAATAGTATTACCAGACGGTTCCAGGGTATGGCTGAATGCTGCATCCTCTCTTCGTTACCCTACTGTTTTCGCTGGTTCGGAAAGACTGGTAGAAGTAAGCGGGGAAGCTTATTTTGAAGTAACACATAACAGTGAAATGCCCTTTCGCGTAAAGATCAGTAACGGATCAGAAGTGGAAGTATTGGGTACACATTTCAATATCAATTCCTATAAAGAAGAAGGCGATGTGAACATCACTTTGCTGGAAGGCGCTGTACGTTGTACGAACGGCAACGAGAATGCAATCCTCAAACCAGGCCAGCAGGTTAGGATCGGCAGCCATATGAATGTATTGAACGATGCCAATATGGAGAAAGTAATGGCCTGGAAAAACGGCATCTTCAATTTCAATGATGCTACACTCGAAGAAGTAATGCGCCAGCTGGAACGCTGGTATGATATAGAAGTGGTCTATGAAAAGGGAGTTCCCAAACTGGAATTCATCGGCAAAATGGGCAGGGACCTTACCCTGTCTGAAGTGCTAGAGGGCCTCGCAATGTCTAAAGTTCATTTCCGTATAGAGCAGGGGAGGAGGCTTGTTATACTCCCTTAAAAGAACTTAAACGAAAACCGCCACGGACTGGCATCCGGGGCGGCGGTAGTCTGAGTTAATTTCAAATTCTGTGTTCGTCTAAAAACCCATCATTATTAACTAATCAAACTCATGCAATTTATGCAAAAAATGCCGATTTGTGATCGGGATGCTGTATCGGTTGGCTTAGCAGCTTCGCCACGGGGGCTGCACCGGAAAAAGCAACCGCAGCTCTTATTAACCAAAATACTGTTAGCTATGAAGCTTACCGGTTTTTTTATGGTGCTGGGCTTGCTGGGGGCAAGCGCGAAAAGTGTTTCTCAAACGGTCAGTTTTACCGGCAAAAATGTGGCGATCGCCAAGGTTTTTGAAGCGGTAGAGCAACAGACTGGTTACACGGTCTTTGCTAACAAAGGCCTGTTGAAAGATGTGAGACCTGTTACTGTTTCTTCCCGCCAGATGCCACTGAATGAATTTCTGGACATGGTGCTGAAGAACCAGCCGATTGAATACCAGATCAGTAACAAAACGATCTTCATTAAAGAAAGGCCTCGTATATCCCGTCAGCTGCAAGGTGATGAAACAGCAGATGCGCTCTTTCTGGACGTTACCGGGATTGTGCGTAACGCTGCAGGTGTTCCCCTGGAAGGCGCTACGGTTACTATCAAAGGTTCTTCCACTGTAACCACCACCAACGCAGAAGGCCGCTTTTCTATCAAAGCAGAAAAAGGTCAAACACTCGTGATCTCTTATGTAGGCCATCAATCTGAACAACAGATGATTGGTGATGATACGAGTATTACAGTGGTACTGAAAGAAGTGGAAAGCCAGCTGGAGCAAGTAGTGGTGACTGCGTTAGGCATTCCCAAAAAAGTGAAAGCGCTTACCTACAACGTACAGGAGATCTCTGGTAAAGAGGTGACCACCGTAAAGGACGCCAGCTTTATCAACAGCCTCGCCGGTAAAGTTGCCGGTGTTACCATCAACAGCAGTTCTGCCGGTATGGGTGGCAGCACGAGAGTTGTATTGCGCGGTACCAAATCCTTAAGCTCAGTTACCAGTGCTAATAATGCATTGTATGTAGTAGATGGTATTCCACTGCCTTCCCTCACCACTTCACAGCCGAATGATGTATTCTCCGGTGCAGGCCAAACAGGTGATGGTATCTCTAACATCAATCCGGAAGATATTGAATCTATTTCCGTACTGAGTGGCCCTTCTGCTGCTGCACTCTATGGCAGCCAGGCCGCTAACGGCGTAGTGATGATCACAACAAAGAAAGGCTCGAAAGATGGGTTCAGCCTCTCTGCAACTAATAGTACCACCTTCCACTCACCTTTCGTAATGCCTGATTTTCAAAACAGGTACGGATCTGAAAAAGGCAGCTATTACAGCTGGGGTGAAAAACTGGCTACACCAAGCAGTTATGATCCGAAAGATTTTTTCCAGACAGGTACGAATGTGACCAATACGGTGAGCCTTTCCACAGGTAACGAAAAGAACCAGACCTATTTATCCCTGGCTGCTGTGAATGCAAGCGGTATCATCCACAACAATGATCTGGACAGATACAATTTTTCAGTAAGGAACACCAGCAAATTCCTGGACGATAAGTTCACAATGGACCTGAGCATGATGTATGTTAAACTGGAAGAACAGAATATGTTGTCCCAGGGCCAGTACTTCAACCCGCTTATCCCTGTTTACCTGTTCCCACGCGGAGACGATATTTCAAAATACCAGGCTTTTGAACGTTATGATCCTATCCGCAACTTCAAAACGCAATACTGGCCTTTCGGCGATCTGGGCTTCCAGATGCAGAACCCTTACTGGATCACAGAAAGGAATATGTTCACTAATAATAAGGACAGGTTCCTCGTGAGCGCTGCACTGAAATACGATGTCAACAGCTGGATCAATATAACCGGCCGTGCAAGGTTCGACCGTAATTCTGCCGTGAACGAACGCAAATATTATGCGTCCACTTCCGGTTTGTTTGCAGATGCAGCAGGTGCCTATTACAAATACAACATGAACACGCAGCAGATCTATGCAGATGTGCTTGTGAACATAAACAGGAACTTTAACAATTTCTCCCTCAATGCCAACGTTGGTACCAGCATCCAGGATGTGAAGTATGATAATGCCAGCATTGGTGGCGACTTGCAAAGTGTTCCCAACTTATTTACGGCCAGCAACCTGAACCTCTCCCAGATAGAAATATTCCAGGATGGTTACCATGAGCAAACGCAAGGTCTTTTTGCCAGTGCACAGATTGGTTATAAAAGCCTCGTGTTCCTGGATGTAACCGGCAGATCAGATTGGGCTTCGCCTTTGGCTAACACCAAGTCAAGTTCCTTCTTTTATCCTTCCGTAGGTTTATCCGGAGTGCTCTCTGATATCTTCGACATCCGTTCTGATGTATTGTCCTTCCTGAAGGCAAGGGTTTCTTACAGTGAAGTAGGTAATGCTATTCCGCGTTATGTATCGATCGCCACTTTCCCGGTGATCAACGGTTATCCGCAAACCAGCACTTATCTTCCTGCAACAGACATGGAGCCGGAAAGAACAAAATCATATGAAGCCGGTTTCAACGTTGGGCTCTTCAGAAATAAACTGAAGATAGATGCAACCGTTTACCAGTCTTCTACTTACAACCAGCTCTTCAATCCTTCGCTGTCTCCCAGTTCCGGTTACAGCAGCTTTTATGTGAATGCAGGACGGATAGATAACAAGGGCATTGAACTGTCACTAAGCCTGAACCAGAAATTGGGTGAGGTAGACTGGACGTCCAACATCGTGTATTCTCTCAACCGCAACAAGATCAAAGCACTGCTGCCTTCTTATTATAACAAGGAAACCGGTGAAACAGTAGCGGTAGACAGCCTGGATATGGGTGGTACTGCCAGTTATAAAATGATCCTGGTAGAAGGGGGCTCTATGGGAGATGTATATGTAAATACATTGAAAATGGATGAACACGGTTATATCTGGGTGAACTCTACCAACTTCACGGTAGCGCCTGACCAGAACCGTTACATCAAAGCGGGTAATGCAAATCCTGATTTCAATCTTGGTTTCCGCAACAGTTTCGCCTGGAAGAACTTCAACCTTGGCTTCCTGATCACCGGCCGCTTCGGTGGTGTAGGTGTTTCCGTTACACAAGCAGTAATGGATGCCTTCGGTGTATCTGAAGCAACGGCTAAAGCAAGAGAAGAAGGTGCTGTGGTAAATGGTTACAGGTTACCCGCGCAACAATATTATCAGACCATCGGCGGAGGTACTTCCGGTATCGGTGCCATGTATGTGTACAGCGCTACGAACATCCGTTTGGGCGAAGCATACATCGGTTACGATGTTCCGGTGAAGAAGTTTTCGAACTGCATCAAAGGCCTGAACGTGTCTGTGATCGGCAGGAACTTGTTCATGTTCTACAACAAAGCGCCGTTTGATCCGGAATCTACTGCCAATACCGGCACATACTACCAGGGGGTTGACTACTTTATGCAACCCAGCCTGAGAAGCATCGGTTTTGCTGCTAAACTCCGCTTTTGATAACATTTAAGCATTAAGGTTATGAAAATTACTTTTTCTACAATACAGGTATCCCTCCTGGTGCTCTTGTTACTGGGCGCAGGATGTACCAAAAACTTTAAGGACTACAATACCAATCCGCATCAGGCAACGGATGAACAGATGCAGCAGGATAACCTGTCCACCGGTTCTTTCTTCGTGCAGATGCAGAAGAACGTTTTTCCTATCGCACAGCAACCTGATTTCGGGGATGAAGTATACCAGACTTCCCAGAACCTGGTAGGAGATATTTATTCCGGTTACATGGGTGCTACCAATAACTGGTATTCCGGTTCTAACAACACAACATACGACCTGATACCACAATGGTACGGACAAGCTTTTTCCCGCGCATTCCTGGGTATCATGCCCGGATGGAAAGCGATCAGGAAAGTAACGGAAACAGAAGCACCACAAGTATACGCGATGGCCACTATTGTAAAAGTAGAAGCCATGCATCGTGCTACAGACACATACGGCCCGCTGCCTTATCTGAATTTCGGCAATGGTGCATTGCAGAATAAATACGACAGCCAGAAGGATATCTACTACAAGTTCTTCGACGAACTGGATGAAGCAATCGCTATCCTCACAGATTTCAATACGAGGAATCCTACAGCCACCGCATTGGATAAATACGATTTCATCTATAAGGGCAACATCCGCAGCTGGATCAAATTTGCCAATTCACTCAAGCTGAGACTGGCTATCCGCATCGCATATGTAGAACCTGCCAAAGCAAAAGAAGAAGCAGAATCAGCTGTTAATCACCCCATCGGTGTAATGACAGATGCGGCAGATATTGCGCAATTGCAACATTCCTCCGGTTTATCCTACAACCATCCCCTGTACATCATCAGTGAAAACTTTGATGATATCAGGATGGGCGCCAACATGGAATCCTTCCTCACAGGTTACAATGATCCCCGTCTGCCTAAATACTTCAATGCAGCATCCGATGGACTTTATCATGGTATCCGCAATGGTATCACCATCACCAACAAAGCAGACTATGCAGAAGGGCCTTTCTCTAAAGTGAATATATCCGCTACTGCGCCGATCGTATGGATGAATCCAGCAGAGGTTTATTTTCTGCGGGCAGAAGGTGCATTGCGCCAATGGAACATGGGCAGCGATGCGCAGACCTTGTATGAAAGTGGTATCCGTACTTCTTTCGCTGTAAATGGTGTTACTGCTAATGCAGCTGATTACTACAGCAACAGCACCGCTATTCCAGCTGCCTATGCAGACTCAAAAAGAGCAGGTAATAACATCGCATCACCTAATCCAACCCTTCTCAGTACCATCACTATAAAATGGGATGTTACTGCTACCACCGAGAAGAACCTGGAGCGGATCATTACACAAAAATGGATCGCTATGTTCCCGGATGGTCAGGAAGCATGGTCTGAATTCCGTCGTACAGGGTATCCTAAAGTATTTCCTGTGGTCGTGAATAACAGTAAAGGCCTTATCAATACAACCCTCCAGATCCGCCGTTTGCCATTTGCGGCTACGGAATACCAGACAAATCCTGCCGGAGTTACCGACGCAGCTGCTTTGTTAGGTGGTGCTGATAATGGTGGTACGCCACTTTGGTGGGATAGAAATTAGAACGTTTAACGCTCAAATCTTGATGAGATGAAAACAAAATTATTTTATTTATCGCTTCTGTGTTTAGCTGGTCTGATGACCGCCTGTGAAAAACAGAATACGCCGGAAGCTTTACAGATAGAGGTTCCACGTGCATATTCAGCACAGTATTATGCTAACCTCAGAGCATATAAGAAAACAGACCACCAGGTATTTTACGGTTGGTTTGCTGCCTATGGTAACAAAGAAGGGGTAACTGCAGATTACAAACAATCTCCTTCCTATGGTGAGCACATCGCAGGATTGCCGGACAGTCTTGATTTTTGCAGCCTGTGGAGCGGCGTACCTTCCTTAAGGAAAGGAGACTCCCTGAGTACCTATAATCCTATTGCCTACAGCGAAATGCGGTATGCGATGGAAGTAAAAGGCATTAAAATGCTGCTCCCTGAAATTACACGGATGCAGAAATATGCCTGGCTTACATTGGATGATGCCGGTATTAAGAAATATGGTGATTACCTGATAAAGATGGTGATGGATAATGATGTGGATGGTCTTGACCTCGACTATGAACCAGAAGGCGATTGGCTTACAGGAGACAAATTCCTTCAACTGGTAGTTTACATCGGGCAATACCTCGGACCTAAATCCAGCAATCCTGATAAATACCTGGTAATAGATTATTACACACAGATACCACCAGCAGCTGTAGAGCCTTATATCAATTTCCTTGTGAACCAGTCGTACACACAAGGTACAACCTCTTCTTCCGCCACATTCTTGCAAGGCAGATACAACTCGGTGTCCTGGTGCCCTCCAAAGAAGTTCATCGTAACAGAGAACTTTGGTGAATGGTGGGAAAACGGTGGTTCTCCTTTTACAGAAGCAAATGGTAATACCCTCACAAAAGCAGGTCTCCAAATGTATTCACTGGAAGGATTTACCCGCTGGAACCCAACACAGGGAAAGAAAGGAGGCTTTGGTGCATTCTATTTCGACAGGGATTATAACAATAGTGCAGGCCCCTATTCAACGGTGCGTAGTTGCATCCAGATCGCTAATCCGGCCGTACAATAAGTGTTGATCACCTTAAAACAAACAAAATGAAGAAGTTAAACTATAAAATATGGTTGATAACAGCTGCAGTGTTCTGTGTGATCGCAGTAGTTGTTCCAGCCTGCCAAAAGTATGTGGACTTTAAGGACGTGATCCTGATGACCGGTACGGAAAATGATCCGCTGGTGAAGTTCACCGTGGAGAATGCACCATCCAGCTTTTCAGTAAGTGCCACCGCTACAGCAAAAGTAGAAAGTGATATCACTGTGAATTTCGCTATTGATTCCAGCCTGGTAACAAAGTATAACAAGGAAGTGAATGCGAATTACTTCTTCCCTCCGGAAGGAAGTTATGAGCTGTCCGCCGCCAGTGGTACCATCAAAGCAGGTACACATATCTCTGAACCCGTTACCGTAAGGATCCTTTCCACCGCCAACCTGGTAGATGGAAAACCTTACATCATTCCGGTGACCATTAAGAGCACTACAGGCTCATTAGATGTACTGGAAACTTCACGTACCATTTATCTCAAAGTGGCCCGTGTAATAGATTTCAAATCTATAGACATTTCCAGTCCAAACTTCTACGCCACGTATCCATTTACAGAACCATATAACAATGTAACGCAGTATACTTTTGAGATCAAGTGTTATATCAACGATTGGCACACGGGTAATCCTCCTATCAGTCGTTTGTGCAACTGGGGTCCGTTGGATGAATCATTGCCTAACCTGCTGCGTTTTGGAGAAGCTGGTAGCAAAGTGAACCAACTGCAGTGGGTATCCTCAGAAGGTAGTGTGTTTTCCACTACAGAGTTTGCTACTAAAACATGGTACACCATTTCCTGTGTGTATGATGGAAATTCCTACAAGCTTTATATCAACGGAAAGCTGGATGGTAGTTTCGAAGGTGCAGGCAGGGTATACCAGTTTGCTATGCTGGAACTGGGTATGTCCTACAGTGGATACCAAACCTCACAGCGTTTCCTGGGTCGTACTGCTGAAGTACGTTTCTGGAGCAGGGCATTGTCTATGACAGAGATCCAGGAAGGACTCTGTGGTGTAGATGCTGCAGCTAACGGTCTGGTGGCTTATTGGAAAATGAACGAAGGCAGTGGCAATACTTTCTTCGATCGTACCGGCCACGGACGTGACCTGACATGGCCCAAGGCCGTTCTGTGGAATGCAGACAGTGACAACAAATGTGCTCAATAAAAAAAGGATATTACATGAGGAACTCAATATATAAAAACCGCTATGCAGCACTTCTTTTACTGTCAGTATCCTTACTGGGCGCATGTAAAAAAGATGAGCTGGAATCGCAGGACCTGCTGGTGTTCATGACAGGTGAATATGGATCTTACAATAATGAGATCGTTATTCCCTTCATACATACACCCATCGATGTATCTGGCAACAGTGTTGTGAAACTGGCTGTTTCCGCTACACGCGAAGTAGCAGCTGATGTGGATGTTACACTTACGCCAGATACCAGCCTGGTAGCACAATACAACAAGGCGAACAAAACCAATGCCCTGGCGCTTCCTGCCAGTGCGTACAAGATCGTCAATCCGAAAAAATACAAGATCCCTTCCGGAAAGTTGTCATCAGACTCCGTAGAGATCGAGATCACTACACCTGCAGCACTGACCAATCCTGGTGGATATATTTTACCACTCACTATCGGCAATATTGAAGGTGCAGACCGTGGTGTAAAGATCAGCGCAAACAGGCGTACTACTTATCTGTTCGTTACCTATGCCTTCAATAACGTTCAGGCTACACAGGTACCGGTTGCCGGAACACTGGGTGCAAGAACAGGTTGGGTATCATCAGTAAGCAACACAACGGCTGGTGCTTTAGGCCCCGCAATGCTGGATGGCAGTAATACTACGTACTGGAGATCCAGTAATAGTTCTACCGCAGCAAAATGGGTTATTATAGATATGGCATCCGTACAGGAGATCAAAGGCATCCGTATTAATCCGAATTATACGTCTGCCAATGAAAATGCTACTGCCATCACCGTTTCCACCAGTCAGGATAATATTACCTGGACGGTACAGGGTGCATGGAAAGGTACAGGACCCGCAACAGGATCTACTGCTGCAAATCCTGATCTGAAAGGCATCAACTTTATCGCCCCGGTACAGGCACGTTATTTCCGGCTGGACATTACAGCATGGGTAAGTGGCAGCAGGGTAGGGATCGGTGAATTGAATGTGATCAAATAGACTTTAGCAGGGAATACATAATAAGAAGGGCCATGTGTATTATACACTCAGGCCCTTCTTCATTTTGATTAACGACGGAAATTGTATATTTTTCATTTCCACGTTAAATAGCTACCCTAATGGAACGTCGTTCTTTTCTTAAAAATACCGCATTATTAACCGCAGGTTTAGGCCTTGCTGGTTCGTCAGCCTTTGCAGCAGCTGGCAACAAACTACCTAATTGGAAAGGGTTTAACCTTCTCGATTTTTTCACACCCATACCAGCAGGCACTGGTAAAAAAACAACAGAAGATCATTTCCGCTGGATGCGGGATTGGGGTTTTGATTTCGTGCGTATCCCCATCGCTTATCCCAGTTACCTGGCTTTTGACCGTAGCAAACAGATCACTCCGGAAGAAGTATATAAGATAGATCCGGAAAGAGTAGAAGCAATTGAGAAACTGGTGGCGATGGCGCATCAATACAATATGCATGTAAGCCTCAACCTTCACCGGGCGCCTGGTTATTGCATCAATGCCGGTTTCCATGAACCTTATAACTTATGGAAAGATGAAGAAGCGCAAAAGGCGTTTTATTTCCACTGGAACTTCTGGGCAAAACGATTTAAAAATATATCCGCTCAAAAGATCAGCTTTGATCTGTTGAACGAACCTGCTATGCGGGAAGATATGAATGATCAGCATTCCAGGATAACCGCCGTGCCGGGGCAGATCTATCGTAAAGTAGCGCAGGAAGCTGCAGCAGCCATCCGAAAGGAAAACCCTTCACGCCTGATCATTGCCGATGGAAATAATGTAGGTACATCCGTGATCCCGGAGATCATGGATCTGGATATTGCGCAAAGCTGTCGCGGATACCATCCGGGAAAGATCTCACATTACAAAGCCCCATGGGCCAACAAAGATGTTGAAAACCTTCCTGAACCTAAATGGCCCGGGAAGGTGGGTAACGAATACCTGAGCAGAGAAATGCTGGAAAAGCATTACCAGCCATGGATAGATCTGGTGAAAAAAGGAGTAGGTGTACATTGCGGAGAATGTGGCTGCTGGAATAAAACGCCGCATGCCGTTTTCCTGGCCTGGTTCGGTGATGTACTGGATATCCTGCAAAGTAATAAGATCGGTTTTGGGTTATGGGAATTCAGTGGAGATTTTGGTGTGCTCAATTCCCGCAGGGCGGATGTGCAGTATGAAGATTGGTACGGACAGAAATTAGACAGAAAACTACTCACATTACTACAAAAATAATACTATGGCCATTTCCAGACGCAGGTTCCTTCAACAAACGGGCCTTCTTTCCGGTGGATTATTACTGCATTCCACAGGTTTCGCAGCCATGAATAAAAGACCAATCGGCCTGCAACTATGGACACTCCGAAAAGAATTAACTGGTGATGTTCCCGATGTGATTGCGAAAGTAGCAGCAGCCGGTTATACGGACCTTGAGACATTTGGAGGTGGCGGAGATTTCTTCCGGATGAAACCTGCTGCTTTCAGGAAATTACTGGATGATCAGGGACTCGTGTCTTCCAGCGGCCACTATTACTACCCACCGGATGAAACATTCGATGGTTTGATAAAAGAATTTATTACAGCCGCAGGCATCCTGCAACAAAAATACATCGTTATACCAGCTATGCCAGCTGAGTTGTATAAAACGGTTGATGGACTAAAAAGAGGTGCCGCGCAACTTAACAGGGCAGGACGGTTATGCCGCGAAGCTAACCTGCAATTAGCTTATCACAATCATGCTTTCGAGTTCGCCACATTTGGATCACAAACAGGATATGACATTTTGCTGGCAGAAACAGATCCAACCCTCGTGAAGATGGAATTGGATATCTATTTTGCTGTTCAGGCAGGACAAGATCCAATAGCCTTATTCAATAAAGCCCCCGGCCGTTTTGCCCTACTGCATATGAAAGATATGGACAAACAGAACCCTGATCTGAATACAGAAGTAGGCAGCGGGAAGATCGATTTCAAAAACATCTTTCAGCATATCCGTGCTGCCGGGGTAGATCGTATTTTTGTTGAACAGGAAGATTTTGCGATGGACCCTTATCAGAGTTTGCGGAAAAGTGCGGATTATGTCAAAAAGCTACTGTAAGCAGGGGCTTTATCGATGACAAAGAGATACGAAGTGATACAAATATGTTTGTGTTTTTAGCGCCATTTTATCTATATCCTAGCCCTTTCGAAAAACTTTGTTTTTAAGTATCAATTACTTACCTTGTATATGTAAGCCTCAAACCCACGTATGATGAAGAAGATGTACTATTTCTTCCCAGAAGATTTAATGATATAATCCAAGGTTTATTTTAATCATTACCCGGCCTCTTAAGATGAAGTGTTACTCATGTTTCGAGAACTATTTTGAACAAATAGAATCCTGCATTTTAATAACATAACAATTTTCATTCAACCATCCCTTATGAAACTATTGCAAATTCTTGAGAACTATGATATTGCTTTGTTAGACCAACTTTCTACAGATAAAATTGATGAAGCCATTAACCTAAGATTACCCCAGGCAGTTATTGTACAGGAAATTATCTCAGCTTTAAGCTCTCAGTCTTATATATCAAATAAGATCCTTTATGGCAAGCCTCCTACATTCGCCATCCTAAACTTAATCCTCCAATCTCCTGACTTCATGGTTGAAGTAGAAGGTTTTCGAACAAGGGTTTTGGATTATATAAAGGAACTCTCCACAAGGGCCGCTCAAAATAGAACTTCCCAGGAGAAGAATGCTCAACTCTATGTAAAAATCCTAAGAAAGGCTTGGGAGAACGATGGCTTGATTGACAAGAGTGAAGCACATATCCTTGAATTGGTGAAACAAGAACTTGGTATCTGGGATCGGGAGCATTTCACGCTAATACATGATGAATCGATTATTAGTATGTGGGATATTGACCAGGAGTATTATCAGGTAAGAAACCAATTACTCACAACGGGAATAATACTTACCCATGAGAATAAATATGTTATCGCCGATGAAGTAGCCATTCAGATCAGGAAGTCGCTTGGGATTGACATTATGGATGATTCTTACAAAAGACTTCTAGCCAGCCTAAGTAAAGAAGACATGACCGTGGCATTAAATTATTACCAGCTAAATGTCACTGGTTCAAAGGATATTCTTATTGAAAGATTATTAAATAGTTTGATTCCACCAGCAGAAATGTTAGGGTTGTTTCATTTGGAAGATTTGCGTGAACTCTGCAGGAGGAAAAACATTCAGGTTAGCGGCGCAAAAAACATGGTGATTGCCAACATTATCCAATTTTTTGACGAGGATCTGGATTTGCATGCGAATCAAAAAGATGATACACCACCCTTACCCCCCGAACCTGAGTTAAGAGAAATGGACCAGGAAATCTATGGAAAAATATTGGCAAATCTTACTGGTCAGCAGCTGTATGATATCCTGAATCAAAATGTGCTAATGACCAGTGGTTCTAAAGATGAGAAAATACGGCGTATTCTTGATAGCCATCTTTCAGAAAGATCGGTATTTCATTATCTTCGGAAAGAAGATTTGGGACAGCTATGCAGGAAATTCGGTTTCCCCGTTTCAGGATCTAAACAAGAACTGATTGACCGTGTTTTGGATTATGTTCCTTCTCCCTCTACGCCCCCTGTCACGCTGCAATCAGATCAGAGTATATCAATTGTAGAAAACATCCCAGCTATCCAGGTGTCAGATAGACGCGAGATTCAGGTTAATGCAGACCCTGTTGCTTTTCCTCCAAATTGGGACGAAATCAATTCCATGTTCACAGATCTGGAGCAGGATGAAAAAATTGTTCTGGCGATTTTAAAGGAAGCAAAATCCATTACTGAACAGGACCTATCACGAATTGTCGTTAAATATAAACTTGGCTGGTTCCTTCATAAAGCGCACATGGCAGAACTAATGGCTAAACTTAAGAGAGATAAGAAACCTTACATTCAAATAAAAAGTGTTCAAAACGCTAATATATACCAGTGGGTAGCCAATGAAAATTCAGATGATGGAGTCCTGG
This sequence comes from Chitinophaga sp. SYP-B3965, assembly GCF_009647655.1. Taxonomy (GTDB): domain Bacteria; phylum Bacteroidota; class Bacteroidia; order Chitinophagales; family Chitinophagaceae; genus Chitinophaga. Next base: position 321,534 of record NZ_WJFD01000005.1, read on the forward strand.
AAAAAAGATCTGCCCGTGACATTATTGATGCTTTACGCCATGGAGTTGTTCCCCGGCATAACTTGGGCTTGTTGATGGTTGGTCAGCAGACTGCGAGGAATCATTTATCAGAGATATTATTGGAGGTTAATTCGAACAAATCTCATTTCAAATTTATCAGAGGACAATATGGATCTGGTAAAACTTTTCTTTGTTCATGGTTGAAAGAGTTCGCCTTAAGTAATGAGTTTGCTGTTTCATTCATGAATATCAGCCATGATCAACCGCTGTCAGATCTACCCATCTTCTTTTCCGGTATGATTAATGGATTGCGAACACCTGAGAAAACGGATTCGAGTTCTTTGGTCGACATTCTTGAATCATGGTTATTGAATATTCATAATAAAACGGCAAAGCTAGAAGGCGTAGGTATAGCTCAGGCTGGTGGTCAGCATAATTTAAGTACGAGTGTTCAAAAATCTATTGAGGTAGAACTAGCTAATCTGAGTGACATCGAACCGGGGTTTTCAATGGCAATGAGAGCATTTTATGAGGGTAAAGTTAAAGGAGATATGGAATTGGTCTCTAATGCTGTTGCATGGATTACAGGTAGCCGGGCACTTTCATCCCAGGCTTTGAGAGATATTGGGGTTAAAGGATATCTGGAAGCAAACAACGTATTTCCGAGGATGCGTGCCATTTTGGAAATTATTAGTGGTGCCCGCTATAAAGGGTTGCTTCTTTTGGTTGATGAATTGGAGCTTGTTCGTAAATTCCCACATGTACGCCAACGGGAACAGGCACTGGAAACGCTTCGATTGCTTATTGATGAAGCGGGAAGGAATGCACTTCCGGGATGCTTGGTCATATTTACGGGAACAGATGAGTTCTTCGAGGATGAACGTTATGGACTCAAAAGCTATGAGGCATTGGCAGAGCGGGTAATGACTCCTTTCACCCATGAAAGCTTCGTTAGTATGAGACAGCCTATTATTAGCTTGGAATCTCTTGATCAACAAAGGCTAACGAGTGTGCTTGTGAAAATTCGTGATTTGTATGGCATTGCCTATAGCTGGGATGCTAAGCAGTTTGCGGATGATGAAGTCATCGTGAAGCTGATCGAGGAATGGACGGTGTTTGGAGAAGAGAACATCGATAGGAAACCAAGGCCAGTTTTGAGGGAGTTTATACAGATGCTTGATTTGTGTGAAGAGAATAAAGGGGTAAACCTTTCCCAGTTTTTAAAGAAGCCAAAACTATCTGAGTCTACATTCAACACAAATTAATATCCCTGATATGTCGCTGAATAAATTACACCCCAGATTGCAAGATTATGTAAAAGATCAAAAATGGAATGATTTAAGACCTATACAAAAAGCGGCATTCGATCCTATTCATGAGGGGAAAAGTTGCATCATAGAAGCCCCTACGTCCGGAGGAAAGACGGAAGCTGTTTTATTCCCATTATTGACCCGTATCTCAGCATCAAAATCATCAGGCTTTAAAGTCCTGTATATAGCTCCATTAAAGGCATTGCTAAATGATCTTGCATTAAGGGTAATTCCCTATGCGAAAATGTGTTACATGGAAGCATTTAAATGGCATGGGGATGTAAGCCAGGGTGAAAAAGTACAGCAAATGCTTTTTCCTTCTGATATTCTTTTGACAACACCCGAATCTATTGAGGCCATTCTACTTCGGAAATCTAATTGGGTGGAAGTTTTTAAGAACCTGGAGACAATTGTGATAGATGAAGCGCATTATTTTGCTCTTACTGAACGCGGGTCCCATCTGATATCCCTTTTGGAGAGGATTGAAACAGATATAAAGAAACAACCACAGCGTATAGCGGTTACAGCAACCATTGGTAATCCACATGAATTATTAAGCTGGTTGATGGGTAAAAGGGCAGGAGGTGAAAGTATTCAAGCTAGTAGTGAGGTTGAAAAAGAGAGGGATTTTAAGGTTCATTATTTTATGGAGGAAAATCCCGAACGTCCTATGCTTCAGGATAGTTTATATACTATGTTGGGGCAAAAAGATAAGTCAATTGTCTTTGAACGTTCTCGTTCCTGGACGGAAGAAACTGCAGCAAGGATAAATGAACGGAACCTCGCGAGTCAGACGCGGTCTCCTGTGAGGGTTAGAACTCACCATTCATCGATCAGCAAGCGATTAAGAGAGGAGGCTGAAAGCTCTATTAAGAAGAAAACTGAAATGTCGATTGATGCTATAATTAGCACTTCTACTTTAGAATTGGGAATCGATATTGGGGATCTCGATCAGGTAATACAAATTGGAGGATTAAATAGTTCTGGCTCTTTTCTTCAGCGTGTTGGCAGAACTGGTCGAAGAAAGGACCGTCCACAGTATTTTAGAGGGTTATGTACAGAGGCGGATGAATTAGTACTGCTGACTGGTTGTGTTAGCCTTGGGTTGCAGCGTAATTCAGAGAATATCTTGTTTCCAAAGAGAGCCTTCCATATTCTTGCTCACCAGATTATATGTCTTTCCCTCCAAAAATTTGGTGCTACAGCTGAGCACATGTGGGAAATTCTGTCCGGAGCCTCCTGTTTCTCGAAAATAACCAGAGAAGAATTCGACATGTTAGTTAATAATATGTTACAAGATGATTTCCTGCGGCTTGCTGGCGGAAATGTATTATTGGTTAGTAATAGAACAGAAAAGGAGTTTCTACGGGCCAACTGGAAGAGACTTTTCGCCATTTTTGATACAGGTCCAATGTATAATGTCGTGGATGGGAAAAGGATTATAGGAACACTTGATTCGGGATTTGCCTTAATACAGCAATTGCCGTTTGTATTTGTATTGGGAGGTCAGGAATGGAACGCACTCAAAATTGACCATGAGATGCAACAGGTATCAGTGGAAAGGAATGAAACTGGAAAGGCCCCCAAATGGAAAGCAATAAGCAGTTATGATATACCATTTGAATTAGCACAAGAGATTGGTAGGGTCTTGATGAGTGATACAATTCTTGATTTTCTTGATCAGCCAGCTCAGCGAATGATGGAGGCTGAGCGTAACGCACACTATCATCTAAACTGGAATAGCCGGAAATGGATATTCGATTCATCAGAGATAGATGGGAGAATTTATCTCTGGACCTTTGCCGGCGACAAGATTAATCGGACTATATCTAATCTTCTTTGTACAAAAACGGAATTAGAACCGGATTATGATTATAAGAAGGTTATTCTTGATTTTGGAAAAAAGGAGCCAATGTCTATAACTGATATTGGCAACCTTATTTTGTCCCTAAAATCTAGGACCGAACAAGATCTTAGGGAACTAATAGAGCCTAATATAGATGTCAAATGGTTTTCTAAGTTTTCTGAATGTCTGCCACCTTCATTGGCCAAGAAAACGATTTGCGAAAAAGGGTTTGATTTTCAGGGAACTATCCGGGAATTAAATAAGATAAGTTTCGACCATGCCCCTGCAAATTAAGTAGTGTATATTATCTAACCTGCTCAAAGAAATACACTCCTTTCTTATTTGAAGTAATAACATCCTTCAACCCATCACCATTTATATCCTCCACCACAAAACTATTCCCGATCCCGGAATCATTATCGATCTCATGTGCTATCCAGGCAGGAGATTTCCCAGGTTTGTATTCAAACCAATATAACACAGCAGGATCAAGTGCCCCGGGATCTTTTTCATTATGAGCGCCAAAACGTTTGCCGGTAATAAGATCAGGGTGGCCATCGTTGTTGATATCTTCGAAAGCCATGGCATGCGTTTGAGAAAATTGCATACTGATTTCGTGCGTAGTAAAACCCTGAGCCTGCTGTTCATGCCACCAGATGCCATAATCATGTGCGGATGAACTGACTACATCAACATCCCCGTCTCCATCCGCATCCAGTACAAACATATTACCACAATCTTTTCCAAGATTGGCAGCATGGAAGGTCCAATCGGTTTGTTTTGGATCAGCAGGAGCTTCCCACCAGCCGGAAGTGATGATCACATCCTTTCTGCCATCTTTATTCATATCTCCCCAACCAAGACCATGTGTATAGCGGTTAGTAGCCCTGAGGCTGTCTCTGCTGATGATATTCCTTGTCCAGGTTGTATCACCTTTCAGCCATAAAACCTGCCGCGCTTTAGAATCGTTACAGATGAGGTCCTTTTTCCCATCGAGGTCTACATCTACCAGGATAGGCGTTTCAATGCCTGCAGATTGCAGGATAACACGTGATTTCCAGAGGGTGTTCTTCTTGCCCGGATTCTCATACCATACGCAAATACCACCCGGTTGGTCAAATCGGATGAGGTCAACCCATCCATCATTATTTACATCCGTACAGAAGTTCAGGAAACTGGTACTATAACGGGGTACAGGATTCAGGGTATCTGCATGAATGAGATGGCGTTTCCAGGTGGGGGCTTCAAACCAGTAAATGCCAGCCAGGATATCTGTTTTGCCATCATTGTTCACATCACCGGTGGCAGCGCCTTCTGAGATGAAAGTGCTACTGATGGTATGTTTCTTAAACGTAACCTGTGCCTGCACTGCATGACTGAACAATAAGAAGCTAAAGAATAGGATCGTTTTCATAATAGCTTAAAGTAATTATAAAAATCCATATTTTGGGTAGTAACTATGGAACATTCAACATCGCAGAATGGAAAGCTTGCCGGGCTGGATCATTTGAGAGCATTAGCCATTATCGCCGTATTGTTTTACCATTACCGGATGTTTAAACACCCCGAATGGTTAGACAAAATAATGGGTTTTGGCTGGACGGGTGTGGATCTGTTCTTTGTATTAAGTGGTTACCTGATCTCCTCACAGTTGTTTGCAAGCATAGCCGCGGGAAAACCCATATCCTTACCGGAGTTTTTTATTAAGCGGTTTTTCAGGATAATACCTGCTTATCTCGTAGTTCTGGCCATTTACTTTTTAATCCCCGCATTCCATGAAAAGGAAGCGCTACCGCCACTCTGGAAGTTTTTAACCTTTACACAGAACTTTGGTTTTGATATTAAGAACTTCGGCACCTTTTCACATGTATGGTCATTGTGTGTGGAGGAGCATTTCTATTTACTGTTCCCGCTGGTGTTATTTTTCAACCCTACAAAAAGGGGAGGGCTATTATTGCTGGGCGTATTGATCCTGGGTTTTATAGCAAGACTATTCACCTGGTATACCCTCGTTGCTCCTGAAATTGGAAGTGAAACCTTTGGAATCACCTGGTACAAACATATCTACTATCCTACTTACAATCGGCTGGATGGTTTGCTAGCCGGTGTTTCCATTGCTGCCTTATTTACATTCAGGCCATTAGTGAAGGAGCGGATAACGAAATATGGAAATGTAATTTTAGTGTTGGGAATATTGGTACTAACCGCTGCCTGGTTTCTCTGTGAAGATCAGAAAACCTTTTCTGCATCTATATTCGGATTCCCATTAGTATCAGCCGGTTTTGGATTATTAGTAGTGGCCGCCCTAAGCCCTAACTGTATTTTATATAAGTATAACAGCCGCTTTACTGCCTTGATAGCCAAATTATCCTTTGGGCTTTATCTCATACATAAAGGCGTTATTCACCTGATACAACCCTTGTTTGCAGAAATGGGTTTTGCCCCAAAAGGGAATCTAATGTTCCTGATGTGCTTAATAGGAGCTGTAATTGCTGCGTTAATATTAAATAAAACGGTAGAAGCGCCTTTTTTACGGCTTAGATCTAAACTGCTGGCTAAATCTCCAGTAACTCACACGGACCAACTTTCAAAAATTCCGCAATAGCATATAATTCATCCAGGCGAGGCTGCCTGGAATTCGTAGCCCAACTGGACACAGTCTGTGGATTGATCTGCAGATGTTCAGCCAACTCTTTACTGGTCTTATGTTTAAGAGCCAGCATAGCCTTGATACGATTATATGTGCGCTTGCTTTCAGGCATGATGGCGCAAATATAAAACGGCACAAATTATCACTATCGCTGGTGAATAGCACAATAGTTCGATTAAATAGTACCAAAAGTACTAAATTATAAATATTGGTGGACTTTAACCCAAATGTCGTAATTTCGAAATTGTGCGAAAATACACAATAATTAATATTTCCTCCCCATGAAAGAAAGAGAAGAATACCTGAAAACCGTCAGCAGCTTCTATTCATTATTTGGTGAAACCACGGAACTGCGGCATGCGTTATGGCCACTGATCGTTGCTACAATAGGAAGCAGTTATTTTGAGGATCTGGATGTATCCGAAAAAGAAAAAGTATTCATTGCCTACAATGAACTACTCAAATTTACAGAAGCCGCCTGCCATTTATTACAAGAGGATATTATGAACTACCGTCATTAAATACCACCACAAAAAAAATCCCCAAATCGAACTTTCCTATAAATAATTCATTTAAATGAGTATTTTCGGGTACGTTACCGAAATCTTCATTTCTCATATCATTTCATACAATATGGCAGATCAGAAACAATCAAATGTCCTCTCCTGGCTCAAAGGTCTCGGCCCCGGATTAATCATCGCCGCCCTGGTCTTCGGCCCCAGCAAAATGACCATCACCTCCAAGCTGGGCGCCAATTACGGCTTCTCCCTCTTATGGATCATTGCGGTAGCTATCTTCTTCATGATAATATTCACCAACATGTCCGCAAGGATAGGTTACGCCACACAACAATCCCTGCTCAGCAGCATAAAAGCCCGTTGGGGTAAAGGCGCGGGAATTATCATCGGCATCGGCGTTTTCCTGGTCTGCACTTCCTTCCAGGCAGGTAACTCAGTAGGAGTAGGAGTTGCCCTGGCGGAACTGACACACACTTCCACCACACCCTGGATCATCGTTTTTAATATAATAAGCATCAGCCTCCTTTTCTTCAGAGGTTTCTATAAAGTATTGGAATGGCTGATGATTGCCCTGATAGGCCTGATGTTACTATCTTTTATTGTAACAGTATTCCTCATCAGTCCTGATCTGTCAGCAACAGCTGCGGGTTTCATCCCATCCATGCCGGCAGGATCACAGGGGCTTGTAATTGCATTTATGGCTTCCTGCTTTTCGATCGTAGGCGCATTCTACCAGTCTTACCTCGTACAGGAAAGAAGACGCATTCAGCAGGAGAAACAACTGGAACAAAAGAAAAGAAGCGACAGCGTAACAGGTATCATCATCCTGGGTTTCATGAGCGCCATTGTTTTGATCTGCGCAGCTTCTATCCTGCATCCCAGGAACATCAACGTAAATACTGCATCAGATATGTCACTTGCCCTGGAGCCACTCTTTGGCAGTTACGCCTCCGGTTTATTCCTGATAGGGCTGTTCGGCGCTTCTTTCTCTTCCATTATCGGTAATGCAGGCGTAGGCGGACTCTTATTAGGAGACGCCTTAGGTTACGGTAACAATTTCAGCTCAAAAAGCATCCGTTTCTTCATAGCGTTAGTAATGTTAGCCGGAGCCATCATTGCTATTGCCTTCGGAAAGCTGCCATTGGAACTTATCGTATTCGCACAAAGCGTAACCATTTTTATCGTACCCGTGGTGGGCATTGCCATGTATCTCATCGCTAATGATGAAAAACTCATGGGAAAAGACAAGAACAGCAGTTTCGTAAAAGTAGCAGGCGCCATAGGATTGCTTGTTATTATCACACTGGCTGTAATCAATTTTAAAGACATCTTCCTGAAATAAAAAAGTAATAAATGGAAAAGATTTATCAGGCCATGATAGCGCCTTCTGCTGAACTCGTAAACGATATCGCCCGTATAGAAGGAGACATCATTTTACTGGGCGTTGGTGGCAAAATGGGCCCTGCTATGGCAAGACTGGCAAAAGCAGCAGTAGACAAAGCCGGCATCAATAAAAAGATCATCGGCATTTCCCGTTTTTCAGAAACCGGCTTACAGGCAGAGTTAAACAGTTTAGGCATTGAAACGATACAGGCCAATTTATTGAATGATGCTGAATTGCAAAACCTCCCCACTGCTAAGAATATGATCTACCTGGCAGGCCAGAAGTTTGGCACAACCGGCAAAGAGTCCTACACCTGGGCAATGAACACCTACCTGCCGGGAAGAGTAGCAGAAAAATACCGGGATGCAAGGATCGTGGCCTTTTCCACAGGCAACGTGTACCCGCTTTCTCCTGTAATAAAAGGCGGCCTCGCAGAAGATAATCCTGCGGCTCCATTAGGAGAATATGCACAATCCTGCCTTGGAAGGGAAAGGATGTTCCAGTACTTTTCATCTATCTATGGAACACCTTTATGCATCTACCGGCTCAACTATGCAAACGATGTGAGTTACGGTGTATTACTGGAAATAGCCAAAGCCGTAAATGAACAACGGGAGATCGATCTCCGGATGGGACATGTGAATGTGATCTGGCAGGGAGATGCAAATGAGATTGCTATCCGCGCACTGCTGCATTGTTCTACACCAGCAAAGATCCTGAACGTATCAGGACCGGAAACTGTGCCTGTCCGTTGGCTGGCAGCTGAATTCGGCAAAAGGTTGAACAAACAGCCCATCCTGGTGAATGAAGAACAGCCGGATGCGTTACTGAGCAATTCAGCGGAATGTTTCAAACTGTTCGGTTACCCGCATGTAACCCTGAAACAAATGATAGACCTCATCGCAGGATGGGTAGAAACAGGAGGCAAAACTTTGAATAAACCAACACATTTCCAGGAAAGGGAAGGAAATTTCTAGATTATGGCACAGTTAAAAGAAAATATAAAAGCCCTTCTGCAAAAAGGCGCATTCATCCCGGCACACCCGCTGGCGCTGAATGAAGATCTCTCCATAGATGAAAAAAGCCAGCGCAGGTTAACGAGGTATTACATGGCAAGCGGGGTAGATGGAGTGGCAGTAGGTGTGCACACCACGCAATTTGAGATCCGTCAGCCGGAATTTAACTATCTTGAACCTGTATTAAGAATGGCAGCAGAAGAGGTAGGGGACAGGCCACTGATTAAAGTAGCAGGTATTTGCGGACCGCTGGAAAGTGCTGTAAAGGATGCAAAGCTTGCAAACAAATACGGATACGACTTAGGCCTGTTAAGTATGGGCGGTTTGCAATCCCTCACAGAAGAGGAATTAATAGAAAGAACAAAAGCCATTGCAGACATGATCCCCGTTTTCGGTTTCTATCTGCAACCTGCTGTAGGCGGCCGTGTGCTGAGTTATGATTTCTGGAAGGCTTTTGCAGCGATCCCGAATGTTCAGGCCATTAAAGTGGCCGCTTTCAATCGCTACCAGACCCTGGACGTGGTAAGGGCCATTTGTGATACAGATCGTGCAGATGAAATTGTACTTTACACCGGTAATGATGATAATATTGTGGCGGACCTGGTAACGCCCTATCGTTTTGACAAAAGTGAGAAACGATTTACAGGAGGCCTGCTGGGCCACTATGCAGTATGGACGCATAAGTCTGTAGAGTTGTTCAGGCAGATCAGAGATGGTAATACAGACCTGGATACTTTGCTGGCAACCGGAATAGAAGTAACAGACATGAATGCTGCCATCTTCGATCCAAAACATGCATTTAAAGGATGCATCGCTGGTATTCATGAAGTATTGAGGAGGCAGGGCCTGATGAAAGGCATCTGGTGCCTGAACCCGCATGAGCAACTTTCTCCCGGGCAGGCAGAAGAAATTACAAGAGTAGTGAATGCATATCCTCACCTGGTAGAGGATGAGTTCGTGAAGAAATTCTTAGAAACTGACCATTGATTTGATATGTTACTGGAAGAGATTAAAAAATTGTCCGCATCCATTTTCCCGGAGGTGATAAAGGACCGGCGGCATCTGCATGCAAATCCGGAGTTGTCTTTCCATGAACACGAAACATGTGCTTATGTGAAAAAGGCATTGAGCGATCTGGGTATTGAATGGACGCCTGTGGCTGAAACCGGTGTTCTGGCTTTAATAAAAGGAGAACTGCCTTCTGAAAAAGTAGTAGCGCTGCGTGCGGACATGGACGCATTGCCCATCACAGAAAGTAATGAGCTGCCTTATGTGTCCCTGCAAAAAGGTGTCATGCATGCCTGCGGTCATGATGCACATACTGCTTCCTTATTGGGCACTGCAAAGATCCTCCAATCTCTCAAACATTTATTCGGCGGCACTGTAAAGCTGTTATTCCAACCCGGAGAAGAAAAATTACCAGGAGGTGCAACCCTCATGATCCGGGATGGTGTTTTACAAAACCCGGCACCTGTTGCAGTCGTAGGGCAACACGTAATGCCTTCCATTCCGGTAGGAAAGATCGGTATCAGGAAAGGAAAGTTCATGGCTTCCATGGATGAGATCACCCTGCACATTTACGGCAGGGGAGGCCATGGTGCGCAACCACATCTGAATATTGATCCTGTAGCCATTGCTTCACAGGTTATTGTGTCTTTACAGCAGATAGTGAGCAGGGCGGCTAATCCATCCACCCCCAGCGTATTATCATTTGGCCGTTTTATTGCAGACGGAGCAGTGAATGTGATCCCTGATTCCGTTTATATAGAAGGTACCTTCCGTACCATGAATGAAGAATGGAGAGAGGAAGCGCATCAGCGGATCCGTAAGATCATAGAAGGTATTGTGGAAGCAATGGGAGGGACTTGTCAACTTAACATCCGCAAAGGTTATCCTGCGTTGGTGAATGAGGAAACCCTCACCACCAACGTGATAACTTACATAGAAGAATATGCGGGAAAAGAAAATATCATAGACCTGGATATCTGGATGGCCTCAGAAGATTTTGCCTATTACGGCAGAGAGCTTCCAGCCTGTTTCTATTTACTGGGCGTGGGAAACGTTGAACGAAACATCACTGCTTCCCTGCATACACCCGGTTTTAATATTGATGAAGACGCACTTCGTTTAAGTCCTGGCCTGATGGCATACATTGCCATCAAAGCCTTAGCGTAACTTTTGTTCCCATTTCAACAACCGCGCACAAAATACAAATGACTCTTCCTGCTTGCAGAGGTAAGCCTGTTTGATAACAGTAAATACTTTTTCATTTCCGGGCGCCAGTTCCAGCCAGCCATGCAGCTGGTTAAAATAGGCCGGATGAGCAGGCCCTGATCCATCAACCCTTCTTCTCATATCACAACCATCTGGTGTCATTACATTCACCAAAAGCGTATTAGCAAAACGTTTCAGGTCAGTATTGTCAAATACTACTCCCTGTTTTGAAGCCTCCGCGATCATGGCGATATCCAATATCCCGTGAGATACATCTTCCGTTATCGCGTAAGGTTTGAAAACCTTTACATTGAAGGAAATATTATCTGCCGGCTGCCATCCTGTTGTGGTCATCGGCTCAAACCAGTAATTCCACTGGTAAAGATCCTTTTCGGAATCATACCGTAAACGGTTCTTGAACATCCTGCAGATCTTTTCCGCTTTCTCTTTGTACACCTGTTTACCAGTTAAGCGATGTAAAGCCAGCATGGCACATACTTGCCTGGCCTGGAAATTGAAAGGTGCTCCCACATTATCCGCAGGAAAGGATTCTCCTTTCTCGCAGGTGAGGAAGTAACCTTCATTTTTCCCCGGCCCTTCCCGCCAGAGCCGTTTAATGATATCATCATAGGAAGAAGTTGCCGCAACAATGAAGCTATCTGCAGCCGGTACCAAAGACGCTAAAGCAGGGTTCTTTTTTACATGCTCCGCAAAACGCAGCATCGGTTGATAGATAACGCCATAATACCCGCTATACGCTAATGGAACAGGGTGCAGTGTAATCGTCTGTGCAGCAAGCGTCCCCTTCTTCTGTACCTTCACACGGATCAGGTTTGATTTATCTGTATACTCACCAGCCGCACAGGAATATGGAGCGATGGGATCATTGATCACCTTTTCAACAAAGCGCGCATCTGAAGGATCAAGGCTCAAACCCGTAAAGGTTTCTTTCCTTTTAAAGAATTTATTATTCACCACCACCGTGAATGATCCGTTGTCGGGAATCACTTCAACGGTGGTTTGATTATTATAAGCGGAAGGAGTAGAACGTACATCGATAATATCACCCAGTTTCCCGGTAGCTACCACATATTTGGAAGCCATGCTCCATCCCGGTCTTATTTTCCCCGAGCCGTCTGCTATATTACGCCTGTCGTCCCGGTGAGAAAGTAACTGTTGCCCGCGGCGGGCTAATATTTCCAGGTAATGAGGATCATTGGTGGCTTCATACATATCTGCCAGTGCATGCAGCGTAGGTGATTCATTCCAGGCCAAAGTACTGGCATCCGGGCTTCTTACCCAGGGATCTCCTGCAGGAAGTTTAGCCAGTAATTCATCTGCCCGTTCACGTGAAATGATTGACGGCGGAGAAGGTTTGAATGCTACAAGCCAGCATGCGCAGAGTATTAATATGGATTTGGTAGTTGGCATAGGTGTATGAGTTATTCCGCTTCTGTAAGCGGAGCATAATAAGTACAGTATCCTTCTACTTCCACAGGTCCTTTGAATAAGGAGCAGCTGCCGCAATGTTCATCCTTGCCTGGCGGAAGGTATAGTTTGCAGTTGCCGCACTTGCTATCCGGGATAGGTGATTTCTCTACATACCCCAGCCTTTTCCTTTTCTCTATTTCTTCAGGGCTCACGCCGGAAAGATCTTTGCAGTCGGTCGGTTTCTTTTCCTCTGTAGCAGGTTTCTTGCCATCCCCGCAACTGCTGATCATAAAAGCACCACCCAACAGCAGGCCGCCAAGGCTCATGGCGTTCTTGATAAAATGTCTGCGCGTATTCATCTTACTTATTTTGTAGAAGCAACCAGTTTCTTCAGATTATCAATAGTTTCTACCGTAATATTTTTCAGACCGGATTTAACGGAACCCAGTTCTTTTTTCAGTTCAGCGGAAATGGTAGTAGACTTTTCCCATCCATTCACAAATCCTTTTATAGCGATCGCCTGTCTCTTGTTAAAAACCATGCCCGGTTGATCCAGCAGGGAAACGAATTGCGCCAGCTGTGCTTTATCATTCCTGTTACCGATCACATAACTGCAATCATGAATGAAAACATTCGGCAGTTTAGTAGAGTCAGAAGCAATACTGCTTTTAAATAAAGCACTCAGCATGGCAGGAGCAGATCCTGCATTGGAACTAAGTACTGCCATCTGGATCTCCCTGTAGTTTCCGTAATGTTCCATCACCTGTACAAGTGCAGGAGTTACCTGCGGCGCATTAAATTGACCAAGGCTTAAAGCAGTCTGTAAAGTGAGTTTTGCGGAGCTTCCCTTTGCCAAAGAAACCAGCTCAGGTAACAGCTCAGGATAACGTTCAGCAAGTATGACTGCATGTTCTTTTACATCATTGGAACTGTCTGCCAACGCTTCTTTTACGATACCTGCATTCAGTGCATCAAAAGCTTCCAGCACATACAATGCATGCAAACGTGCCCGCGGATCAGCGCTCTGGAGGAACACGTTCTGTAAAGCAGGGATCACCGTTTTATCCTGTCTTTCTACCAGCAGGCGGTGTGCCTGTAATGCATACCATTGGTTAGGATGAGCGAAAAGTTGTACCAGGCTGTCGCTGCTGGCTTTGCTTAATGCAGGGCTTGCTTTCTTATAAGTGCCGCCTGCAGGCATCACTCTGTAAATACGGCCTTTGTCAGATCCTTTATAGAAATCCATATCCGCTTTCAGATCATCAGGAATAGACACAGGTGTTTCAATATGCTGACGATAATAATCCAGCACATAAAGATATCCATCAGGCCCTACGGAAAAATTAACGGGGCGGAACCAGTTGTCTTTAGAGTAGATAAACTCCCTTTTTGCTTCTTCTGCAGAACGTTTTGCCGTAAAGTATATGCTATCAGGATAAGATACCAGGATATCCCTGTGTACAAGGTTACCTGCTACTTCAGCGGTAAAGATGTTACCGTAGAATTGTTTAGGCAATGCATCGCCATTATAAAAAGTACCGCCTGATGCGCCGGTAAAATGATCTCTTTCATATTCTACACGTTTCAGCTTCTTTTCCTGGAACTCCTGGTTCCTTCTCTTCGTTCTTTCTGCTCTCCACCAGGGAGTAGCAGATTCCTGGAACATGATAGGATCATGATCGGAAATGTTTTTGATAGAACGGGTGGAAGGAAGGAAAGCATGACGATGCGTGTAGCGCCATGGTATCAGTATCTGTTGAATGTGAATGGAGTTTTCCGTTACAAACCTGTTGCGGTATTCATCCAGTGCCTGGCCAAACTGCCCGGGGCCTGTTTCCAGTTCAAAAAGCCCACGATCCAGGCGGAACCTGAAATCAGCTCCTTTAACGGAAAGGGGAGGAGTGCCTGGTTTCTCTTTAAAGGTAACGTTACCGTCCTGACCCCTGTTATTGGCATATATCCAGTTATCAACACCAAAGCGGAGGTTAGTGATCTGTGTTTCAGGATTGTCTTTGAAGAAACCACTGAAGAGCACTTCCCGCGTGTCTGCTACAAAGTCTCCCGTAGTATCTTTCATGTAAAGGATCTCCGGTGCAGCGGTTACCAGCAAACCTCCTTTCCAGGGCAGCACGCTGGTGCCTTCTGATAATTTATCTGCAAACACAATAGAAGTGTCCGCTTTACCATCACCATCCAGATCACGGAGCACAAGGATATGCCCTTTTTCTGTTCCCGGTGCTGGTTTATCAGGATAGTCGGACATCACTACCACGTAGCAATTGCCGTCTGCATCAAATTCCATGGTAACGGGATCGGTAACAAGCGGCTCTGCAGCAAACAGCTCCACTTTCAGCCCATCAATGACCTTGATGCTTTCCAATGCCTCTTCCGGCGTAAGAGGACCAGGATACTTTTCTTTGTTTTTACAACCACCGAGGGTGATCAGGAACGCAGCTAAGACAACGCCGGCGTTCAGTTTGAACGTATTCCGCATTATGAATTGAGTTTGTGTATTTGATTGATAAGCCCCTGTTATTTTTTTAAACTGAAGCAAAATTTGCTTGCTTTTAAAACTTATTACTGCTAGATTTGTCCAACTCCGTTAACGTACACGAATATATAGCTAAATTTTCAACACTAGGTAGCGTAAGCCCTTCAAAACCAAAAATATTTTTGAAGGATGCTGCGCAGAGAATGTATTTCACACAGCTTATAGTACAACCATGAAAAATAAGGAGGAAAACAGCAGGCGGGCTTTTATCCGCTCAATTTCATTAACAGGTTTGGGTATGGGAGTGATGCAAACACTTCCGCTGTCAGTAATAGGAGCGTCCCCAGCAGGGCAGCCCTCTATCGGAGGAATAGGCGCGGCGCAATCCGCACAGATCCTCACAGGGCCGGATGTACCATTTATCCCCCGCCGCCTGGGGTCATGGTGGAATACCCTGGAAGACCTGCTCTGGTCGCAGAAAAAGATCACAGATAAGATCAAAAGACGGGCCGCAGGTTTTGCAGAAGCGAATATTGATACAGCCGTCAATTTCGGCTTCCACATTCGTTTCGACTTCGCAAATTATTTCACACAGCTGCACGGTTACTTTGCCCAGGTACGAGAAGAATTACATAAATATGATATCAAGTATATAGAGCATTATTCCTGTAACCACGTAGAACGTCCACGTGGCGAAGCGGAATTTAAGAAACTGCACAGGAACCACCGGCATCACACCCTGCTCTTCCATGATCCCATAGCAGCCGCACACGCACAGTATGAAGGGTATTTTTTTAATGACCTCTGTGAAGTAGACCTTAGGGATGGAAGTCGCGGATATGCCCGCCAGTACCAGTTGGAAGCCTTTTGCCATAATAATCCCGGCTTCAGGGACATGCACCGTAAATACCTGCAAAGACTGGATAAAGAAGTAGGGTATGATGGTTACCAGGTAGATGATATGTGTACTTATGCAGGTCTCACTACATGCGGCTGTACCCATTGCAGGGAAAGATTTAAAAGAGATTACGGGCATGTGATCCCGCCCTTTGCAGATAAAAGTTTCTTTGGAGATACCAACAAACCCATGTTGCAATGGGGTAATTATGAAAACCCCGTGTTCCGCGACTGGCTGAAAATGAAGGATGATAGTGTAGCGGATCATGTAAAGATGGTGAAAGAAACAATCGGCAAAAAACCTTTGATGACCTGCTGTTCCAGCACCGGCCCGGTAGCATTAAATGCTATTTCGCTCAACCTGGAAAGGATGGCGCCACATGTGGATTTTTTCATGCTGGAAAATGTAGGCACTAATATCAAGTCCGTAAACTGGTTGGAAAAAGATGCGGAAGCACTGCAACAGAAAGATATTGCCGCTAAAAGAGGAGCAGCCCCCACTATTGCCTGTAGTTATACTATTTATAAAGAAGGAGGATACCTGGGCTGGGGCCTCGCCAGGTTCTGGGGAGTGGCAGACTGGGCCAGCACCTTGCAATACAGGCTGGAAGAAGATCCTGTAGATAGCATAGAAATGGAAGACGCCATCCGCGATCCGAATAACTGGGAAGTGAAACATAGCCCGCTGGATTTTATAGAAGGAAAAGATCTCGTAGAAGTAAGACTGGTCAACAACAATTATAACAGGGCCAATGGCTGGAAAGGAACAGACGGGAAGGAACACTGGGATAAAGTGAGAGCATGGTCAGAGCAGTTTATAAAGAGTAATATAGGATACCGTTTCCTGCGCGCCGAAGAACTGGCAGATGCAACTGCACTGCTGGCAGAAAAAACACCGCTGGTACTGGATAGCATGGCTTGTGTATCTGATGCGCAATTTAAAAGCCTGCAACAATTCCTCGCCAAAGGAGGTTATGCTTTCCTGGCATTACCATTTGGTACGCATGATGAAAAAGGCCACAAACGCAGTAAACCGCTTGCAGATCAATTGCACGGAAAAGGGCTGCATATCGTACAAACAGCCACAAGCGGCCACGTGGTGGAAATGCTGATCAAAAAAGGACTGATCAAACCAGCTATCCAACAAACAGGAGGTGATAAAGGATGGGCTGTAAGGGGCAGGGATCATAAGGGAAAAACAGTCCTGCACTTTATGAATACAGCCATGGTAGCTGTTCCGCATCCAACTGTTAAGGACACCGGCAATAATCCCATCCTGGTGGATATAAATTCCGCCATCAAAAATAATGCACTTGTTTTTGAAGTGGATACGAGAAAAATCCCTCTTTCCGCGCTTAACATCCTGAGCCCGGAACTGAAAGACCGCAAAATACCCGTGGAAATTACCTGGAAAAGTAAGAACAGCGCTACCCTCAAAGTGAACCTGGAAGGAGTGAAAGTCTATGCAGTAGCCGAATGAACATTATTTTTTTAAGAAATCAACAAAAAGGATAACTAGGAATCATATTTTTTGTTATTTTCGGGTACGTTAACGGTCAACCAGAATAGGACAATAAAGGGAGTTATTTTAAAGCGATGCGGGCACGCCCTTCATCATCCTGAAAGAAAACTTTTATCAAAATCATAAACACATTCAAATGGGTCACACTTCACGAAGGGAGTTTATCCGGCAGGGTTCATTAGGAACAGCCGGGATCTTATTTGCATCTGGCCTAATCAATAGCTCGTTTGCATCATCTGTTAGCCGTACACCCGCTATTCTGGGTGGCAGTCCTATGTGGACAGCCGCAAGTTGGGTAAAATGGCCAATGTGGGTGCAAAGCGAAGATGAAAAAGTATTGCTGGACAGTATCCGCAGTGGTGTATGGTCCCGTGCAAAACTCGTAGATGAGTTTGAAAGTAAATGGGCCGCTACGATCGGCACCAAAAGATGTCTCACTGTTTCCAATGGTACAAACGCATTGATCACTGCTATCAATCGGTTTGACATTGGCGCAGGAGATGAAGTGATAACGACTCCCTATACCTTCATTGCTTCCGTACAGGCCATCCTGGCAAATAATGCCATGCCTGTATTTGCAGACATCGATCCGGCTACCTATCAGATAGATCCTGTAAAACTGGAAAGCAAAATAACCAAACGCACAAAAGCCATCCTGGTAGTGCATATTTTGGGCCTGCCCGCAGACATGGACAAGATCATGAGCATTGCCCGTAAGCATAACCTGATCGTAATAGAAGATGCCTGTCAGGCACACCTCGCGGAATATGATAACAAGAGAGTAGGATCTATTGGAGACGCAGGCTGTTTCAGCTTCCAGAACTCCAAGAACCTTCCCATCGGTGAAGGCGGCGCTATTGTATCTAACAATGAAAAGTTCATAGACGATTGTTTTGCCGCACATAACCTCGGTTATGCTTATGGTACCTCCACCGGTGCCGTGGCAGGGGATAGTTTCATGAAAGCCTCTAAGATAAGGTTAACAGAATACGCAGCAGCTATTGGACTGGCACAATTAAAAAGAGTAGAGGAGCAAACCAAAACCCGCCATGAAAATGCGAAATACCTCTCTTCTATGCTGAAAGAGATAGATGGTATTACGCCTATCAAACTATACGACAAAGTAACACAGGGTGCATACCACCTCTATTCCTTCCGCTACGATGCCGCGAAATTCAAGGGATTGAGCAGAGCAAAATTCCTGGAGGCCCTGCGCAAAGAAGGCCTGCCATGTTCCGGCGGCTACAAAGTAATGCATACCCAGGCGTTCATGCAAGACGCATTTAACTCCCGTGTGTATAAAAGTTTCTACTCCAGGAAAATGCTGGACTTCGAAGATTACAAACAACGCAACAATTGCCCTGAAAACGAACACCTCTGTAACGACGCCGTTTGGCTGCTGCAGAATGTTCTGCTCGGTTCCCGTCAGGATATGGAAGGGATTGCAACCGTTATCAAAAACATCAGCAAAAACGCTGACAAGATCTAATCAGTAAAGGATTTAAAAAATATTCATGCAAGTAGAAAAGAAAAGTGAGCAATCCATACTAGAGCCTTATAGTGCACAAGAAGAAAAACTGATCGCCAAAACATATGATTCCGGATTTGAGTTTGCGCATGACTCTTACAATGCGATAACAGTAGCGGGTGACGGAAGAGTGTATTACGTATTGTCCTCAGAAAAACACGATGTGGCAGGAAGGATCTATGTATTTGATCCGGAGAATGGTACCACTACCTTATTAGGTGATCTCACAGAGATCTGTGGTGAGAAAGGGGAGCAGTTTATTTCACAGGGAAAAAGCCATGTGGAGTTTTTTGAAAGAGGGACTAAATTATATTTTTCCACGCACGTGGGATTTTATGAATTGATAGATGGGATGGACCGCCTGCCGGTAAATGCACCGGCCTCTTATAAGTTGTACAAAGGTGGTCATATCCTGTGTTACGATATGAGCACCGGCAAATTTGAGGACCTGGCCATCATCCCTAACGGGGAAGGCGCCGTGTCTATGACTATGGATGTGGAGCGTGGGAATGTGTATTGCATCTCCTGGCCTGCCGGTAATTTCATCCATTTTAATGTGGATTCAGGAGAGCTGAATCAGTTGGGTGCAACCGCAGAGAAAGGAGAAGGAGGAACACCCGGAACTGATTTCCGTTCCCTCTGCCGCTCTCTCTTTGTAGACCCGCGGAGTGGTATAGCTTATTTCTCTACAGCAGATGGCGACATTTATAGCTATTCGCCGGAAAAGATACAGCTGAAGAAACTGGAAGAAGTAGATCTGCGGATCGATTATTTTGGAAAATACAGTCCGGAGCAACCCGGCAGTATGGGATACAACTGGCGTAAGATCTGCTGGCATGAAGAAGATGAAATGGCTTACGGTGTGCATGGTAATTCAGGTTACCTCTTCAAATTTGATCCCGTTGCACAGAAGATAGAATTGATAGAAAGGATCACATCAGATCTTTCCCGGAAGAGCGGTATGTATGATCAGTTCAGTTACGGATACCTTGGTTTTCAGCTGGGGCCGGATAAAGAAACGATCTATTACCTCACAGGAGGTCCTATCTATGTGAATGGTAAAAGGGTAGGAGGTCTTAACCAGATTGCGAAAGGCGCTGCGAAAGGATTGGAGAACCTGCACCTGGTTACTTACCACATCCCTTCTGCAAAATATACAGACCATGGTCCGATATTTTACGAGAATGGAGACCGGCCGCTGTATGTGAATTCAATTGCCGTGGCAGCAGATGGTACCATCTACACCCTGGCACGTATTAACAGGAATGGAAAAATAATTACAGACCTGATCAGTATTCCTAATCCACTCATGAATCCTGCATAATGAAGAAATATATCCTGTTCATATGGCTCGTGTTGCTGCAGCAGATCGCTTCTGCCGCTTATATCAAAGTAGGTATAGGCAGGATCGTGATCACACCGGACTTACCATTCCAGCTGACTGGTTATGCCGGGCGGGACACACTGGCCACGCAAAAAGCACACGATCTGTGGGCTAAGGCCATGGTGATAGAGGAGAATCCTTCCAACAGGATCGTTATTGTTACAACAGATGTACTGGGCCTCACACCTGCTATTTCAGAAGCAGCGGCACAAAGGCTCATGGCAAAATACGGTATCACCCGTTCGCAGATCATGTTCAATTCCTCGCATACACATGCAGGCCCTATGATCTGGCCAGCGCTGAGTATGATCGGAGATTATGACAGCACTGCCATCAAAGGTTTTACGAAATATGCGATGGGACTTACCGATAAACTGGTAGCGGTAGTAGATATGGCCATGCAGAGCTTAACTCCCATGCAGCTCAGTTATGGGAACGGATCTGCAGAGTTTGCCATCAATCGCCGCAAAGCTCCGGGCAGAGCGGATCATGTAGATCATGATGTACCTGTACTCGTTGCAAAAGATGCGCAGGGAAAAGAAAAAGCGATCCTGTTCGGTTATGCCTGTCACAACACAACATTAACAGGAACCAATAATATTATAAGCGGAGACTATGCGGGTTATGCGCAGATTGAACTGGAAAAGAAATATCCTGGCGCTACCGCCCTCTTTTTCATTGGATGCGCCGGCGATCAGAACCCCTCTCCGAGAGGCACCATAGCACTGGCGGAACAACATGGCCAGGAACTGGCAACAGCCGTAGAAAAAGTGCTTGGTGGAAAAACAACGAACGTCGGCGCGCCATTGCGCAGCGCATTTGTAAAAGCAGAGCTCCCTTACGAGCCCGTAAAAACAGAAACCATCCAACAGGAATTATTGAATGGCAATAAGTACGAAAAGAGAAGAGCGAAGCTGATCATGGAAGCCTCCAACAAAGGATGGGATATCTCCAATCACAGCTATCCCGTACAGGCCATGCGCATCGGGAATAAACTAACCCTGCTGTCCCTGAGCGGAGAAGCAGTCGTAGATTATTCCCTGAATGCAAAAAAGCGATATGCCGGCGAACAACTATTTGTAGCGGGATATTGCAACCAGGTAGTTTGTTATATACCTACTGAAAAGATATTGGAAGAAGGAGGGTACGAGGCAGTGTCTAATATGATGTATTACGGCATGCCCGGCCCCTTCAGTAAAAGCGTGGAAAAGAAAGTGAATACTGCTATTCAGCAGGTCATGCAAAAAGTAGGCGTTAGTAAGTAAGCAATAAATATTTTCACATGCTACAGAAACTCTTTTTTTTCACCTGCCTGCTGGCGCTCACCGCCTGTTCTAACAGGAAGATCGCGCAACAACAGGTTGCAGACAAGTCCCTGAAGAATACCTATGGGACGTACGCTGCGCCACCACGCCTCCCTGGTGGACGTGTCAACCAAACTCAACTACTGGCAGAACTGAAAGAGATCAACGCCACCACCTACAACTGGCTGATCTGGATGAATGAAAATGATTGGGACGATCTCCAGATCTTCCTCCCCCTGGCAAAAAAACAGGGCTTGAAAGTATGGGTAAGCCTGGTGCCACCCAGTGAATCAAAACCAATTGCAAAACGTTCCTCTGAGCCCTATCAGATGGATTACAAAACCTGGGCTACCGCTATCGCACGTTTGAGTGTAAAATATCCAAACCTGGTAGCCTGGAGTATAGACGACTTTGCACACAACCTGAAAACTTTTACAAGGTCATACACGGATTCCTGCCTGAAAGGTGCAAGAGCGATCAATCCGAACCTGGCATTTGTACCCTGTATCTATTACCGCCAGATCAATCCAACCCTCGCTGCTAATTATGGGGATCTGCTGGATGGTATTTTATTTCCTTACAGAGCGCAGTCTGCCGGAGATAACTTAACCAATCCCGCATTGGTGGAAACAGAGATAGCAGCCATCCGTAAACTATTCAGAAAAGATCTCCCGGTATTCGTAGATATATATGCAACAGGCCATTCAAGATTAGGTGAATCAACAGCGGATTATGTGAAAGATGTACTTGCTTTCAGCAAACAATACGCTGACGGAGTACTGATCTACTGTCACCAGGATCCGGTGAGGAATGCTGCAAAATATAACATTATCAGAGAAGGGTTAAACAGATAAGGAATTCATTTTTGGTCCAGCCATTATTACAATACGCAATATCTAACCGTCTTAGTCTATTCATCTTGCATTCATTGTCGTGTACGTACCCGTAGTAGTAAGGCCAACATTTACTTAAAACAACTATTCTGCTATGGAACGAAAGTGTAATTTCCTTCAAGCCGCACTTCTATTTGCATTGTCATTCATTGCGCTGATGCCGCTACTGTCAAAGGCACAGACGCAAACGCAAACGTCACCTGTAGTAACCGGAAGGGTACTGGAAACAGGAACAAATCTCTCAATGCCCGGCGTAACGATCGCCGTGAAGGGCACCAACCGTAAAGTTTATTCAGATGACAATGGCCGGTATTCCATCAATGCCGGACCAACGGACGTACTCATCTTTTCCTTCCTCAGTATGGAAACAACTGAGTTAAAGGTGAATGGCCGTGCTATTGTCAACCTCACCATGATCCCCAAGGAAGAAGCTTTGGGAGAAGTAGTGGTGATCGGTTACAACACCGTAAGAAAAAGGGACCTCACCGGTTCAGTAAGCGTAGTGAATGTAAAAGATATGTCCAAAGCGCCAGTTGGATCTTTTGCAGAAGCACTCGCCGGTCGTGTAGCTGGTGTACAGGTATCCAGTAATGATGGTCAGCCCGGAGGTGCTGTGAACATTGTTATCCGCGGAGCCGGATCACTCACAAACAGCGTTCAGCCTTTGTATGTGATAGATGGTTTCCCTGCGGACGATTTCGATCCTGCCACCCTGAACCCGGACGACATTGAATCGATGACCATCTTAAAAGATGCATCTTCAACTGCCATCTATGGATCAAGAGCTGCCAACGGCGTAGTACTGATCCAAACTAAAAAAGGCAAACTTGGCAGGCCTGTTGTGTCTTTAGGTGCTTCCAGTGGTTTCCAGACGGGAAGAAAAGAGATAGAACTCATGAGCCCCTACGAGTACATCAGGTATCAGCTGGAAAGGTTTCCTACCGGCGGTGAAGGATGGCGCTATCTTGCAGGGGGTAAAACACTGGATGATTACAAAAACGTGGAAGGCGTAAATTTCCAGGACCACGTTTTCACACAAGGCAAGATAAATATCTACAACCTTGCTGTGAGAGGTGGAAACGAACAGACGAAATATTCCATTTCAGGTTCCCTCTTTGATCAGCAGGGTGTTGTAATTAATACCGGGCTCAAAAGATACACCGCCAGGATGACGCTGGATCATACCATCAGTAACCGTATCAGGGCAAACTTCACCGCTGGTTATTCAGACGTTACGCAATGGGGCCAGGTGATCAACAGTACGCCTACCGGTAACACTTCCAGCTACGTGATGTTCCGTACATGGGCATACAGGCCTATCGGTTTCCCTGATACCGGTGAGGACCTGCTGGCAGAAGAGGCAGATGGAGATGCCGTAAATGCCAGCGATTTCAGGATCAATCCTGTTATAGATCTGCAGAATCAATATCAGTATGATTACACCGGCGTGCTGGAAGGTTTGGGAAGTGTGAGTGTGGATATCATAGATGGTCTCGTACTGAAACTGGGAGGCGGGATCAGGAAAACCAGCGGAACGGCGGAAAGGTTCTACAATTCAAAAACAAGTAAAGGAAGCCCTTCCAATCCTAACAACAATGAAGGGATCAATGGCTCCCTTGCGCATAATTTTATCAATAGCTGGTCCAGCGAAAATACCCTTACCTATAATAAGACATTCAATAAGAAACACACGATCGCTGCGCTTGGGCTGATAAGTTTGCAAAAAACAGTATACAGGTCTGATGGTTTCTCTTCCAAACTATTGCCAAATGAAAGCCTGGGTATTGCAGGGCTAAATGAGGGAATTCCTTATAACCCCGTTGCAACTACTTCTTATAATACCCGTAATTCTTTTGGTGGAAGGATCGATTACAATTATGATTCCCGCTATTTGATCACCGTCAATTTCCGGGCGGATGGTTCTTCCAAATTTGCACCCAAAAACAGATGGGGATATTTCCCCGGAGCTTCTGCTGCCTGGAATATGCACAACGAGGCATTCCTGAAGGACCATCCCGTGATCAGTACTTCAAAGATCAGAGGTAGTTATGGGATATTAGGAAATGACAGGGTGGGAGACTTCAGTTATATTTCACAACTCACTACCTCTATCTCCGGATACTCCTTTAATAACGGCACACCATTGCTGGCTGTATACCAGAATAACCTGGGTAATGAGGATCTGACCTGGGAATCAACCACTTCCATGGACGTCGATTATCAACTTGGGTTGTTCAAGAACAGGATAGAGTTAACAGCAGGCGTGTATAAAAAGACAACAGATCACCTGCTGCTGAATGCACAATTGCCACCCACCGCAGGTTTCGCCACTGCCTATAAGAATATCGGGAAGATGGAGAACAAAGGATTTGAGTTCTCGCTGAATGCACGTGTTATTGAATCAAAAGACTTCAGATGGGAAAGCAGTGTCAACATTACCTTCAACAGAAATAAAGTACTCGGGCTTACAGAAGGGCAACGTTCTTTGGACAATGCAGTTGCTACAGACGTAAACTATAGTGATAACCTTTACACCGCTACCATTGGTCAGCCTGCTGGCATGATGGTAGGATATATCTGGGAAGGAAATTACCAGTACAGTGATTTTGATAGTCCGGCTCCCGGGGTTTACCTCCTGAAAGCAGAGGTACCCGCTAATGGTAAAGCACGTAATGTGATACTACCGGGAGACATCAAATACAAAGACCTGAATGGAGATGGTATTGTGAATGCAGATGATAAAACCATCATTGGCAGAGGCCTCCCCATTCATTACGGTGGCTTTGTAAATAATTTCAGCTACAAAGGATTTAGCCTGAACGTTTTCTTTCAATGGTCTTATGGCAATGATATCTACAATGCCAATCGCATCACTTTTGAAGGAAATACCAATGGCAGAAGGAACATGAATCAGTTTGCGAGTTACGTAAACAGATGGAGTCCTGAGAACCAGACCAATGAAAATTTCAGAGCAGGTGGAGAAGGGCCGATCGGGTATCATTCTACCAAATACCTGGAAGATGGATCCTACCTGCGCCTGAAAACATTGTCCCTGGATTATGCATTGCCGCAGCAGATCATCAAAAGAGCATTCATGACAGGCTTATCCCTGAATGTGGCCATGCAGAACGTTTTTACGTGGACAAAGTACACAGGGCTTGATCCTGAAGTATCTACCCGGGGTGGCGTTCTTACACCCGGTTATGATTACTCTGCCTATCCGCAGGCAAGGACCATCACCTTTGGCCTGAAAGCTAATTTCTAAACCTCGCTTAAAATCTCAAGTATGAAAATCAAATATTTCATTTTGTTGAGTTTTATATCAATATTAACAGGGTCCTGTAACAAATTCCTGGATACAAAACCAAAAGATGCTCTCTTCCCGGGAGGTTATTATAAAACAGAAGCAGAACTGGATTATGCACTGGCTGCCGTTTATTCCAGCCTGGGTGCAGATGGTATATATGGTAATAACGCACTTTACCTCTTGGGCTGGTCCGGAGATGAAGGTTTTATGAACCGTTCTTCCATTCCGGTGGGAGCCTTCCGCCTGAACCATGTCCCTGGTGATCAATACATATTGGCATTTTGGAGAGAATGTTACAATGGCCTTAACAGGGCTAACTCCTTATTGGAAAGTGTAAATAACAATCCTGCCATTCCGGAGGTGAAAAGAAATACCGTTAAAGGAGAAGCACTTTTCCTCAGGGCTTATTTTCACTTTTTGCTAGTACAGAATTTTGGCGGAGTTCCGCTGAAGCTGGGATCAGTTAAGTCCGCTATAGATGTACATATTCCCAAAAATACCATCAAAGAAGTATATGATCAGATAGTGAAAGATATGACAGAGGCGGAACCGCTTGTTGGAGATATCAGCAGTTATGGTTTTGGCGGCCGTGTTTCAAAATCTGCTATTCGCGGTATGCTGATGCGTGTGAACCTGTATATGGCAGGTTTCCCCCTGAAAGATGTAACACGTTACCAGGAAGTGCTCAACTGGGGAAAGAAAATAATGGAAGACGGATTGGCAGCACACCGCATGAATCCAAGTTATTCCAACATCTTCATCACGCTCGCCTCGGAGAAATATGATATCAAAGAAAGCATCTGGGAAATTGAATTCATTGGTAACGGAACAGAAGCGTACGCAGAAACCGGCAGGAATGGATGGATCAATGGCATTTCTACTCCCAATACCAACACGGGCAGGTCAGATGGATATATGACCTATACCGCCAAGTTGTACAATAGCTATGAAGCCGGTGACCTGAGAAAGTTCTGGAATATCCCGTTTTTCAATTATGCTGCATTACCTGCCGCCAGTGGTGTGAAAACATTGATCGCTGAGATTCCGCTGGAAGCTACCAAATACTCAAGAACACCAGGCAAGTTCAGAAGAGAGTTTGAAACACAGATCCCTAAATATGCTACCCGTTCACCCATCAATGTGCAGTTGTTGCGGTATACAGATGTGTTGCTCATGTATGCAGAAGCTTTGAACGAATTACAGGGCCCTACCACAGAAGCAGTGGGCCTGGTTAACCAGGTAAGGCGCAGAGGCTGGTCTACCGGAGTGAAGAGTTTCATCGTTGCAAATGGCGGCAGCGGATATACCACAGCACCAACAGTAACCATCTCTGCCGGTAATGGAAGCTCCGCTACAGCAAAGGCTACAGTTGCAGGAGGTGTGGTAACCAAAATAGATCTGGACAGGGACGCTACAGGCATTGAATTTTTCCAGGCAGGTAAATATACAGCTGCACCAACAGTCACCTTAAGTGGTGGAGGGGGAACAGGCGCACAGGCAACTGCTACCATTTGGGTACCGGAAGATGCAGATGTAAAACCTGCATTCACTGCATCCAAAGAAACATTCCGGAAATTCCTCCAGGATGAACGCCTGCGGGAACTCAACTTTGAGAACATTCGCCGGTCAGATCTGGTACGTTGGGAAATATATGAACAAACACACCGCGATATGGCATCTATTATGACAGTAGATATTCCCGGTAATGTTTTCATCTCCTATTATTCCAACATGGAAGTGCCGAAACATTTGTTCCTCCCCATTCCCAGTGCTGAAATGGTGACGAATAATAAAATGGTACAGAACACCGGTTGGTAATCACCTAAAAAAATAAAGACATGCAACATAAATTCTTGTGGTTAATATGCATGGGCCTTGTTTTGGGCGCATGCACCGATAAGCTGGGTGATCTGGAAGATCCGGCATTCGATGTAAAAGTCACGAAAACAACCTTTAAAGTAAATGAACCGGTAACTTTCACTATCTCCGGCATACAGGATAATATCTCCTTGTATTCAGGAGAAGGGTTTAACGATTACGTGTTTAAAGACGATCGTAAAATAGTGATCACCGGTAAAGGAGCAACACTGGATTTTGGTACCCAGTTGGCCGGCACCGGTACGCAAACAGGTCAGATTTCTTTTTGGCTGTCAGACAACTACAATGGCCAGAATGATTTTGCCAGCGTAAAAGCAGCAGCCTGGACGGATATAACCAGCAATTTCGCGCTGGCTACTACAACCACTACCAACGTAGCCTCCGGTAAACTGGATATCAGCACCTGGATAGATTCGGACAAACCCGTTTACCTCGGCATTAAATACATTACTAAACCCCAGGCCGTAAATGGCCTCGCGCGGGTATGGTGGGTTCAGAACATGGCAGTAAGGAGCAAAGCACCCTTTGTAGGAGCAAAAGAACTGCTGATTGCAGATCAGGAAACGATCGGTTTCAGAACCATCAACCAGTTTCCTTTAGATGCACCTGCACAGAATACCATTATTGCATCCAGGGCCACTTTGCTGGGAAACAAGTATAAGAATCCAACTGATTCCATCTACAATCCTAATTATTCTGTCTACGATCCTAATAATGCTATCTATATTCCTGGCAGCCCAACGTACCAGCCATCAGCCAGGGTTCCCGTGTTCGTTCCATACGATCCGGCAAGCCCTTACAATGATCCGCTGACAGAAACATGGGTGATCTCAAAACCGCTTCAGGGGGATACCGTAAGCCTGGGGCCGGACAGGGCTATTTCTGTGAAGGGCATCAATACGGATGCTGTGGATGAATACATTTATACTTATAAAACTCCTGGAAATTATAAAGTTTATTTCATAGCTTATAACCATAATAAGGACGGAGTAAAAACAGTGGTGAAGCAGATCGATCTGACCATCACACCCTGATTAAAAAAATGACGAATGAGTAAAAGCGCAAAAATTTCCGTTGAATCACTCAGCCGTAAGCAGGTGGTGATTTCCATTGCCATCATCGGCGTGATGTTCTTCATGTTTGGATTCGTATCATGGGTGAATGCTATCCTGATCCCGTATTTCAAGATAGCTTGCGAGTTAAGTCATTCACAGGCATACCTGGTTACGTTTGCTTTCTACATTTCCTATTTTATTATGTCCGTGCCCGCTTCCTATCTGTTGAAGGCAACGGGTTTTAAGAAAGGAATGATGGTGGGCTTCTGGATCATGGCAGTGGGGGCATTCCTCTTTGTACCGGCAGCGGCTACACGCACCTATGCCATTTTCCTGGCTGCATTGTTCATACTGGGCACAGGGCTTGCTATCCTGCAAACGGCCGCCAATCCTTATATCACCATATTAGGGCCAAAGGAAAGAGCGGCACAGCGGATCAGCATCATGGGTATTTGCAATAAAGCAGCAGGTATCCTGGCGCCACTGATCTTTGCAGCAGTGGTACTGAAAGCTACGGATACAGACCTGTTTAAACAGCTGCCAACGATGGATGCTATCCAGAAAGCGGCAGCATTGGATGAACTGATCAGCCGGGTAATAGTACCTTACATCTGTGTAGGTATTTTCCTTTTCCTGCTGGGCCTCATGATCCGCTTTTCTCCGTTGCCGGATATTGATACAGATGAAGAATCGCCGGAACAGCAACGTGCGAATGAAGGCAAGTCAAAGATCATGCAGTTCCCGCACCTGGTGCTGGGTGCCATCGCTATATTTTTGCATGTAGGTACCCAGGTGATTGCCATAGATACCATTATCGGTTATGCAGGTTCAATGAACATCTCCCTGCTGGAAGCAAAAGTATTTCCTTCTTATACTTTGTTCTGCACCATTTGCGGATACTTGATAGGGATCATTATTATTCCCCGCTTCATCAGCCAGGTGAATGCATTGCGCGTTTGCACCATCCTGGGAACCATCTTTTCATTGCTCATTATTTTCACAAAAGGGCAGGTGAATTTCCTTGGGCATAACGCAGATGTTTCCATCTGGTTCATCGTATTGCTGGGTCTTGCCAACTCATTGATCTGGGCAGGCATATGGCCCCTGGCGCTGGATGGTTTGGGCAAGTTTACAAAAATAGGTGCATCCGTACTGATCATGGGATTGTGTGGTAATGCCATCCTCCCGCAGATCTATGGATTGCTGGCAGATACACGTGGTCTCAGGGAAGCTTACTGGGTATTGATCCCTTGTTATGCTTACCTGATGTTCTACGCTATTTACGGTCATCGCATCAGGCATTGGTCAACCAGCAGAAGTGAAGGAAAAGTAGCTATTCAATAAAGAGGAATGAAATTAAGAAAGATCTATAACGGCCGCATTGTTACACCTGCTAAAGTGATCCCGAACGGATCAATACTCATCAGGGGTGATAAAATTGTGGCAGTGCAGGAAGGGAATATAACAGCAGAAGGAGCAGAAGAGTGGGATGCAAATGGCAACTACGTGATGCCCGGTTTTATTGATATCCATGTACACGGTGGCGGTGGCCATGATTTTATGGATGGTGATGAGGATGGCTTTGAAAAAATAGCCACCACACATCTGCAATATGGCACAACAGCCATGCTGCCCACCACTCTTACAAGTGACAAAGCAGGCATCCTGGAAACAGTACAATGTTACCAGCGTGCCGCCGCCAAAAATAAAACCGGCGCACAATTCCTGGGCATGCACCTGGAAGGCCCGTATTTTTCCATGCAGCAGCGCGGCGCACAGGATCCTGAATTTATTCGTAACCCGGATCCTGCGGAATATGAAGAGATCACAAAAGCAGCGGACGGCGCTATCAAAAGATGGAGTGCTGCACCAGAATTACCAGGTGCCAATGCATTTGCACGTTTCCTGGTAAAAAATGGCATCCTGGCTTCACTGGCACATACAGATGCTATCTATGAAGAAGCGCTGGAAGGATTTAAGAACGGTTACACACTGGCCACACATTTATATTCCGGCATGTCCGTTGTTACACGCAGAAATGCTTTCCGTTTTGCCGGGGTGATAGAAACCGCTTTTTTACTCGATGAAATGGATGTGGAGATCATTGCGGACGGGAAACATTTGCCTGCGCCGCTGTTGAAACTCATCTATAAAATAAAAGGCCCCGGCCGCATAGCACTCATCACAGATGCCATGCGGGGTGCGGCCATGCCGGAAGGGGATAGTATCCTGGGCAACAGAAGGTCCGGCATGAAAGTGATCATTGAAGATGGTGTAGCAAAACTGCCGGACAGAACTGCATTTGCAGGAAGTGTGGCCACCGCGAACCAATTGGTACGCAACATGGTGACCATGGCAGAAGTGCCGGTACATGAAGCCGTACAAATGATGACATCCACACCTGCCCGCATACTGGGAGTGGAAAACAGGAAAGGCCGGTTAACGGAAGGTTTGGATGCAGACATTACCATTTGTGATGGTGCTTTCAATGTGCAGGCCGTGATGGTAATGGGTGAATTTTTATATAAGAAATCATGATACGGAAATTTAAGAAAGACAAACTGGAAGTAAGGCTGTATGAAGATCGTGCCACGTCTGGCAAAGATGCAGCCCGTTGTGCAGTAGAAAAAGTGCAGGAACTGCTGGCCGTTCAACCGGAGGTGAATATCATCTTTGCAGCGGCACCATCACAGAACGAATTCCTGGAAGCATTCAGCAAAGCGCCATTGGAATGGGAACGGATCAATGCTTTCCATATGGATGAATACATTGGACTGGAAACAGGCGCAGCAGAGCGTTTTGGCAGTTTCCTCTATAAAGCCATATTTGGTAAAGTACCCTTCCGCTCCGTTCATTACCTGAACGGGAACGAAGAAGATGTAACAAGATATGCGGCCCTGCTGGCGCAATATCCCACAGATATTGTATGCATGGGCATTGGAGAGAATGCACACATTGCATTCAACGATCCGCCCGTGGCAGATTTTAATGATCCATACAAAGTAAAAGTAGTAGAGCTGGATGAAGTATGCAGAGTACAGCAGGTGAATGATAAATGTTTTGACACATTGGAAGATGTACCAACACATGCGATCACATTAACTATTCCGGCATTGATGGCCGCCCGTTTTGTGTATTGCATTGTGCCCGGTCCTACAAAAGCTGTTGCAGTGTACAATACACTGAACGGAGTAATAAGGGAATCCGTCCCCGCAACTGCACTCAGGGAACATGAAAATGCCATTCTGTTCATTGATCAGAAAAGTGGAAGCATGCTTTAATACATACACCAGTATATGGACAGAAGAGGATTTGTGAAAAATACCGGCTTACTGGCCATGATGTTTAATCTGCCAATAGATAAACAGACGGAACCATTCATGAAAACGATCAGGGTTGTACATACGGGCGCAGAATTTGAACGGGAGAAACTGAACGGCCCCTTTGGCTTTAAGGGAGGTTATCTCTCTGAGCTCTGGCAGGCCGTGTCAAAACTGAAGTCTGCTTCCGGTGAAAGTGCCATTGGCATCGCAACACAAAGTATCCTTTACGCAGATGCGGACCTGTTTGTGGATAATACAGAAACCGGCGGTAATGCCCTGATGTTCGTGCTGGTCAATGAAGCTTTGAAGCTGGTAAAAGAAACACCCTTTCAGCATCCGGTAGAACTGATGGAAAAGATCATGCCCGCGTTGCAAAAAGCAGCCGTGCGGGTGACCGGAAAGAAAGACCTGAATCAGAATTTTATCTACAATGCCCTGGTAAGCATAGACAATGCTGCCTGGTTATTATACGCAAAAGAGAATGGCTTCACTTCCTTTGATGCCATGGTGCCAACGCCCTACCGGCGGGCACTGCAACATCATAACAAGCGGATCGCCATTATGTACCAGGTGCCATATGATATGCCCATGAGCAACCTGGTGAATGCTATGAAAGAAGGCTACTTTGTTATAAAAATTAAAACCGGTTTCCCGGGTTCGCAGGAAGTGATGCTGGAACGTGATATGGAAAGGCTGACGCAGATCCACCAGACACTGAAAGATTACAGAACACCGCATACGCCAAATGGCAAACTCATTTACACAATGGATGCCAACGGCCGGTACGAAAAGAAATCACTACTGATAAAGTACCTGGACCATGCAAAGAAGATCGGCGCATTTGACCAGGTATTAGTATATGAAGAACCATTCGTAGAATCCAATAACGAACATGTAGGAGACCTCGGCATCCGCATTGCTGCAGACGAAAGTGTACATGTGGTGGCTGATGCAGAGAAAAGGATAGCACAGGGATACAGCGCATTGGTATTGAAAGGCATAGCAAAAACATTGAGCCAGTCCATGAAGATTGCCACCTTTGCGCAGGAGAAGAATATTCCCTGCCTCTGTGCAGACCTCACCGTAAATCCCGTACTGGTAGAATGGCATAAGAACCTGGCAGCAAGAATAGCGCCCTTCCCCGTTATAGGGATGGGACTGATGGAAACCAACGGAGACCTCAACTATGAAAATTGGGAGAAGATGATCGCTTACCAGCAATTGGCAGGCGCATCCTGGATGCAGCGAAAGAAGGGGATATTTGAACTGGACGAGGATTTTTACAACACCAGCGGTGGCATTTTTGGAGTGCCCCGCCATTATGAAGAGATGTTCATTTCTTAAAAATAGCAAACATGTCAAATTCAATGGACAGGCGGAACTTCGTCAGGAACATGGCTGTATCTGCCTCCGGGATCATCCTGGGCAGTAGCATGCTGGCATCAGCGGAAGCAGAAGCTGCTGCCACCACCCAGCTCAGTTCACCGGAAGGCCGGATCAAAAAGATGTTTTCGTACAGGAAATTAGATGCGCATGTGCATCTGGGCCTCTCTGCTGACCTGCCGGAAGTAAATGTTGATTTTGCAGACAGGTTGGGAATAGAGAAGATGTTCCTTTCAAAACCTGTTACAAGAGGATTGGGCACGCCGGATGAATTCCGCGCCTGTAATGATGTGATCCTGGCAGCCATGAAGAAATACCCGGATAAACTGGCGGGCATGCTTACCCTCAATCCGCAATACGGAAAGGAATCGCTGGAAGAGATCAAACGTTGCGTGGGAGAAGGAATGGTGGGCGTGAAAGTGTATTACCAGGTAAAGATCAATGATCCTTTATTCTACCCGATCGTGGAAAAACTGATAGACCTGAAAATGATCATGCTGATGCATGCGGAAGCTACACTGGGTATTGCCGGTTACCGTATGAAGTACGATCAGAAGATAAAGCCAATGGCTTCCATTCCTGAAAACTTTGTGGACATAGCAGCCAGGTACCCTGAGGCCATGTTCCAGTATGCACACACAGGCGGCGGCCCCGATTGGGAATATGCCTGCAAAGCTTTACGCAACAGCCCCAATGTATATGTGGATGTTTCCGGCAGTAACAACGAAAACAACATGGTGGAGTTTGCAGTAGCCACGTTGGGTATAGACAGAGTGTTCTTTGGTTCGGACAATATGTATTACCAGTCCGTAGGTAAGATCATGGACGCTCGTTTAACAGAGGAACAGAAAAAGAAGATCTTCTTCGATAATTATAATAACATCCTGAAAAAAGGAGGCTATCATGTTAATTGATATAAATTCATTTGTAGGCCACTGGCCTTTCAAACGCCTGCATAGTAATAATTGTGACGGCCTGTTGGAAAGGATGAATGAATACGGTGTGGATCTTTCCGTCGTCACCAATCTTCATGGCATATTCTACAAGAATACCCAGTCTGCCAACGAAGAACTGTATGAGGAAATACGTGCAAAGAAAGCATACAAGAACCGTTTCCTGCCTTTCGGCATCATCAATCCCATCTACGCTGGCTGGAAAGATGATTTCAAAACATGTGTGGAACAGTTTGGAATGAAAGGTATCCGTGTATTTCCCGGGTATCATGATTATGCCATTGACGATCCTAATCTGATAGAACTGGTGAAAATGGCCAGGGATAAAGATGTGGCCATTGCCCTCACCATGCGCATCGTGGATGTGCGCCAGCGTTCCTGGATGGACCTGCCAACGGAATGGGGATTGAAAGATTACCTGCCATTGCTAAAAGCAGTACCCGATGCCAAATATATGTTGCTGAACCTGGCCACAGGCATAGCCCTCACACCGGAAGAAGAAGCACTGATCAAAAACACCAATGTACTGTTCGATACCTCCGGCCGCCATATCGTTAATTTCCCCAACGTTTTCAAACGGTTCGGAAAAGAGCGTTTCGCTTTCGGTACCCACTTCCCGGTACTGGATTATTACACCGGCCTGTTGCGGATTGAATCATTACGCAAGGAAGAAGCCAGCGAGGCAGACAGGGCTTTGTTCTGTTCCGGCAACGCCAGCAGGTTCCTGAAGTTATAAATTTGCTTTATTTGAGAAGGAATGATACTTTCATGTATTAACCCCAGGTTGGGAGCGTACACGTAATTATGTTAATTTTGCCGTTAACTACCATTAACCATGAAACTATCAAATAAAGACAATAAGAATAACCAGCTGTCTGGTATCAAGGAAATTGCCCGGAGGGCCAATGTGTCCATTGCAACAGTAGATCGTGTGATCCACGACAGAACAGGCATTGCGAAGAAAACGAAAGAGAAGATCCTGGATATTATCAAGGAATTAAACTACCAGCCTAATATCCACGCGCGGCGCCTGGCCCTGGCAAAACAGTTCAGGATAGCTACCCTCATTCCCCAGCGGTCCAAAGAAACCAGCTATTGGGAAGGCCCGCTGAAAGGAATAGATACCGCTTCTGCGGAAATAAGCCAGTATGGCGTAGTATTAGAGAAGTTCTTTTATGACCAGGATTCCATTTCCTCTTTCCAGCACCAGGCAAACCTGCTGCTGAAAAGCAAACCGGACGGTATCCTGCTGGCACCCTCTTTTATTGAAGAATCCGTGAGTTTTGTACAGAAGTGCCAGAAACAGAACATCCCGTATGTGCTGATAGATTCAGACCTCCCGGCAGAAGGCAGCCTGGCCTACATTGGCCCTAACCTGAATGCCAGCGGTAACTTGTCTGCACACCTCATCAGTTACCTGATCGGGAAGAACGACAGTATCCTGATCGTAAACATCTCCAAAGAACTGGACGATCAGCACCATCTGTTGAAGAAAGAAGAAGGTTTCAGGAACTATTTCCGTACCCACCGCTGGGATAACAAGATCCTGAAGATCAATATCAACAAAACAGATCCTAAATCCATAGAAAAAGGACTGTCCAATGTTTTCAAGGAAAACCCGGGTATCAAAGTAGTGTTCGTCACTAATTCCAGGGTATCCAATGTGGCCGCATTTGTAAAAGACCTGGACAGAAAAGTGATCCTGGTGGGCTACGACTTTGTAAACGAGAATATTGAATACATAGAAAAGGGAGTGATCGATTTCCTGATCTGCCAGAAACCACTGGAACAGGCCTATAAAGGGGTAATGACCATCTATCAGCATCTGGCGGCGGTTTCCGCACCAGTAGAGAAGGTCACTTTTATGCCAATTGATATCATCACACGGGAGAATTACAAGTTTTACAATTATTAAGTAACACCGGAATATTTTATAAGTACATTATTAATTTTTGTGTATTTTACGGGTACGTAAACGGAGCCTTTCACTAAACAGCTTATAACGATGCAAAAGAATCATCCGAGGAGACAATTCATTAAACAGACATTATTTGCAGGCATCGGTGCAGGCATGCTTTCCCAGTTGCCTTTCCAGGCATTTGCCACCTCATCTGCAACCGCAGAAACAGGAAAACGAATTGGCATCATTGGGCTGGATACTTCTCACAGCGTCGCTTTCACCAATCTGCTGAATAGCCCGGAAGCAGGAGATAAGTTCAAAGGATATAAAGTAGTGGCCGCTTATCCTTACGGCAGTAAAGACATAGAAACCAGTGCCAGCAGGATTCCGGATTACATCAACCAGGTAAAAGCAAAAGGTGTGCAGATCACCGCTTCCATTGCTGAAATGCTCAGCCAGGTAGATGTGGTAATGCTGGAAACAAATGATGGCCGCATGCATTATGCACAGGCTATGGAAGTGATCAAAGCCGGCAAAAAAGTATTCATCGACAAACCACTGGCCAATAGCATGAAAGACGCCATCGGCATCTTCAAAGCAGCCAAAGAAAATAATGTACCCGTTTTCTCTTCTTCTTCCCTTCGTTTTACTGCAGGCATGGAAGAGGTAAAGAGCGGTAAGAAGATAGGCAAGATCATTGGGGCGGATGCTTACAGCCCCGCTAAACTGGAAAAAACACATATCGACTTTTACTGGTACGGTATTCACGGCGTAGAAATGTTGTTCACTGCCATGGGCACCGGTTGCAAAACCGTAACACGTTTTTACCAGGATAATATGGACGTTGTGGTAGGCGTCTGGGAAGACGGCCGGATAGGTACCTTCAGGGGAACCCGCGCCGGTAAAGCACTATACGGTGGCACCATCTTTGGCGAGAATGGCAATGCTACCTATGGTGCTTATTCCTACGAAGGCCTGTTAAATGAGATCATCTTGTTTTTTGAAACAGGCACGCCACCCGTACAGGCAGCAGAAACATTAGAGATCTGCGCTTTCATTGAAGCCGCACAGAAAAGTAAATTGAATGGAGGAAAACCCGTGAGCATGCAGGAAATATTCAGACATTATAATTACAAGCCTTAGTAAAATAATCGTCACATGCCTAACAAAGGATTTGGTCGCCGTAAATTCATCGGTACACTTACCGCAGTCTCTCTTGGAGGAATGATACCACAGGTCTTTGCTGCAAATAAAGTCAGTGATAAACTGGCTGCATTGGGAGGTGAACCTGTAAGGTCTAAAACTAAGAAGTGGCCGAAATGGCCATATGTGGATGACAGGATGATCGAAGAGATTGTGAAAACCACCAAAAGTGGTAAATGGAGCAGGATCAATGCTCCAGTAGATGGACAGGTGGCTACTTTCGAAAAACAGTTTGCCAGCTTAACCGGCGCCAAATACTGCATCGGCACAGGTTCCGGCACACAGGCATTGGCTATTGCCGTAGAAGCTTTAGGCATAGGCCCTGGTGATGAAGTGATCACTTCCCCTTACACAGATTTCGGTACCGTATCTGCAATCCTCACCAGCAGAGCTTTACCAGTATTAGCAGATCTGGATCCTGCTTCTTACCAGCTGGATCCGGATGATGTGAAACGCAAGATCAATTCCGCTACAAAAGCAATTCTCCCCGTGCACATGATGGGCCTGCCCGCAGATATGGACAAGATCATGGCCATGGCACAACAACATAAACTGAAAGTAATTGAAGATGCCTGCCAGGCAGCACTTGCTAAGTTCCGTGGAAAAACATTAGGCACCCTTGGAGACCTGGGCTGCATTAGCTTCCAGGCCAGTAAAGCCCTGGCCTGCGGAGAAGGTGGTGCCATCATTGGCAATGATGAACAACTGATGGACCAATGTTTTACTGTACACAATCACGGTACAACAAAGAAAGGTAAACACACCACCATCGGCCCTAAGAACAGGATGAATGAATTTGAAGGCGCTATCCTCAACGGTCAGTTGCCAACTGCTGTAGAACGTTTCGAATTACGTAACAAGAACGCCACTTACCTCAACGAAAAACTAAAAGGCTTCAAAGGGCTGGTACCGCAGAAAATGTATGCAGGTACAGAAAGCGGCGGTTATTACAACTACGCCATGTCCTATAAGAAAGAACATTTTGCAGGCGCTACCCGTCAGCAATTCCTGAAAGCCATAGTGGCAGAAGGTGTTCCCTTCAGTCCGTATATTCCTAATGGTTTGCACAGGGAAGCATGGATAGATCATATCCTTACCCTGAATGAATATAAAAAGATGTTCCCCGCTGCACGTTTAAAGCAATACAGGGAACAGATGTCGTCGCTTCCGGGCTGTGATACCGTGTGCGACGAAATGGTGGCCATGCATGGCTCCGGCTCATTGATAGCCACCACCGCAGATATGGACGATATTATTAACGCTGTGATGAAAGTTTATGATCAGCGGGAACAACTGAAGAATTTATGAAACGTATCCTGAGCATTTGCATCATTATCCTATGTTGTCACATCACTACAAAAGCAGCAGATACTTTAAAAGTATGCAGCTTTGATGTGGATGCCACACCACCGGTGGGCTCTTCATTGGTATACGATAAAATGACCAATAGCTGGGACCAGAGCCTGCGTGCTAAAGGGATCGTTCTCACCGGAGCCGGAAAACCCATTGTGCTCTGTGCCATAGACTGGATAGGCATTGCCAATGAAGGATATGATGAATTCCGGAAAGCCATTGCCGAAGCAGCCGGCACTACACCAGACAGGGTTGCGTTGCATGCATTACACCAGCACGATGCGCCTGTTTGTGATTTCGGCGCAGAGGCATGGTTGAAAAAAGAAGGCATGAACCTGCAGGGCTTTGAAGGGACTTTCGCCCGCGAAGTGATCAGCAGGTTAAAAGTAGCCATAACAGGATCACTGAAAAATGCACAACCTGTTACACATATTGGTCTCGGTAAAGCAGAAGTATATAAAGTGGCATCCAACCGCCGCATCCTGGGAGAAGATGGAAAAGTGATCGCCTCCCGTACCTCTGCCACAAAGGATTCAAGCATAAGGGCAAAACCGGAAGGACTGATAGATCCTATTGTATCGCTCATCAGTTTCTGGAACAATAATAAACCGTTAGCCGTACTAAGTTATTACGCCACACATCCGCAAAGTTATTACCGCACAGGAGTAGCTAATCCTGATATTCCAGGCGTAGCAAGGTTCTTCCGCCAGCTGGCTGTACCGGATGCATTACATCTGCATTTCAACGGAGCCGGTGGAAATATAACAGTAGGGAAGTACAATGATGGTGCGAAGGAAAACCGTTTGCTGATGGCAGAGCGCCTCGCAGATGGCATGTTAAGAGCATGGCAGCAAACAAAAAAAGAAAAGATCACCGCAGCAGATGTAAAATGGGCATCATTGCCAGTAGCGCTGCCCATCAAATCAAGTCTCAACGGCCTGTCGGAGCTATTACATAAAGAAACCAGCGTTTTCGTTGCCAACAACGCATCCAAGCAGGTGTTCATGGAAAGGGCTAAACAGGGAAAGAAAATAGATATCAGTTGTTTACAAATAGGCAGTGCACGTTTAATGCATCTGCCGGGTGAATGTTTTATTGAATACCAATTGGCAGCCAAAGCAATGCGTCCTGATCTCTTTGTGACCGTGGCTGCTTATGGAGATTATGGGCCGGGATATATAGGAACGGCAGAAGCTTACAATGAAGGAGGATACGAAACCGGCCAGGCATCAGCAGTTACAGCAGAAACGGAGAAAGTACTGCTGAACGCCATGAAGCAATTACTACGTAAATAAGAACGATCCATATCAACAGGAAAATACCAGTACAGTAAAGATCAAGATTAGCTAGTTTATACGATAAGGAAACATTTATTCATTTTACGGGTACGTTAACGTCCCCCATGGGAGCGTACTGTCAACCAGGATCAGTTTAAATAATTAACCAAAATTGAAAGTATTATGGCTGTAAACTATCTGTTGAGCGCAGGATGTTATTTCCCTACAGCTCGCAGTTATTCCCGAATGTTACGCAAATTGGCAGGATACATCCTGCCAATCCTTCTCCTGCTCTGTTCATATGCCAACGCACAGGATCACCCCGTAAAAGGAGTGGTGAACGGAGAAGACGGTAAACCAATGCCTGGCGTAACCATTCTCCTCAAAGGAGGAGACCGCCATGCTATTACGGACGAGAACGGTCGTTTTAGTATCCCCGCTAGCACCAATGCTGTATTGGTTTTCACCTTCACCGGTTACGAGAAAAAAGAAGTGCCGGTGAACGGACAGGCAGAACTCACCGTAAACCTTGCACCCTCCGTTACCGCATTGGAAACAGTGGTGGTAACGGCCCTCGGTCTGGAACGTAAGAAAAAGACATTGACTTACAGCACGCAGGGCGTCAGCGCAAAAGAACTCACGGAAGCAAGAGAACTCAACATGGTGAATGCCCTGCAGGGTAAAGTAGCCGGGTTGAATATCAGTTCCGGTTCCACCGGTGTCGGTTCACAGGCAAGAGTGATCCTGCGCGGTAACAGATCTATCAGTGGTAACAGCCAGCCTTTGTATGTAATAGATGGAGTAGTTACACGTGCCAGCCCTGCGGATATTAATACAGATAACATCGCTTCCCTGAATGTGCTGAAAGGAGCCAATGCTGCTGCATTATACGGTAGCGCAGGACAAAATGGTGTGATCGTGATCGAAACAAAAAAAGGAAGGCAGGGCGTGAATGTAAGTGTGAATTCCACCTACATGGTAGAAACACCTATTCATTCCACCCCTTATCAATATGAATATGGACAAGGGGTTACGAATACTTTCCTCAAAACATCAGAATCTTCCTGGGGCCCCAAAATGGATGGCCGCATGGTAGATACCTGGTCGCTGGACCCAGCAGATGCCGGTAAACAATACAATTATCTGCCGGACAAAAAAGCAAGAGAGAACATCTACAACAACGGCAGTAATTTTGCCACCAACCTTTCTGTAAGCACCGGTTCCGAGAAATCAAAAACCCTCTTCACGTACACGCATACCAGCGGAGATGGTATATTGCCCGGCAATGAGCTCTCCCGCCACAATGCAGCATTACGTGTTACCAACCAACTCACAAAGAAACTAACGCTGGATACCAAACTGGATTACATGAAGCAAAAGATCGATAACCAGCTGGATGAAGGAGAGTCCTCCTTTAACCCGCTGCGCCAGATCGCTACCATGCCTTCCAGTATCAGGGACCAGGAAGTAACACATTTTGAATATAAAGATCCAGCCCTGGGTGTGATGAAACAGAATTACTGGAGCCCTGGTACTGTAACAGGCGCCAATCCTTACTGGGCATTATTGCGCAACCTGCGTTATAATAAAGTAGATCGCTTAATGGGCCTCGTATCTCTTTCTTATCAATTTTCAGAAGACTTCCGCGTAATGGTACGGGGATCATTTGACGGAGAGAACAATTCACAGGAAGAAAAATCCTTTTACGGCACCTATCGTGATCCTTCCGGCAGATACGCTGTGGGAAAAGGTTCTGCACTGTTGCTGAATGGAGACTTCCTGCTGAGTTATAAAAAACAACTAAATAAAGACTGGTCAATCGGCGCAAATGCCGGTGGAGAAATAAGGAACACCACCGGAGATGCATTGACTGCTAATACCGGCACAGGTATGAGCGTACCTAATTTCTTTGCACTGTCCAATATCTCATTAGCAGCCATAGCCGCTTACAACCCGGTTGTGGAAATGGAAACACAGTCCCTGTATGCAAATGCACAAGTGGGATGGAAAGATGCCATCTTCCTGGAATTAACGGGCAGGAATGATTGGAGTTCTACATTAGCCGCAAATAACCGCTCGTATTTTTATCCGTCAGCGGGTATCAGTGCAGTGCTGTCAGAACTGGTGAAGCTGCCGGAAGCCATTACGTACCTGAAACTGAGAGGTTCCCTGGCACAAGTGGGTAACGGAGCTTCACCCGGACTGTTGCAACGTTTTGCTGCCAGCGCCCCGGGAGGTAACCTGGGCTATTTATCACTCAGTTCCACTTTACCCAACAAAAACCTGAAACCAGAGATCACCCGTTCCACAGAAGCAGGCCTTGAATTAAGACTGTTCAAAGATCGTATAAGCCTGGACGTTACAGCCTATCAAACCAATACCAGCAATCAGATCTTTTTGCAGGCATTACCTGTTGGCAGCGGCGCCCAGAGTTTATATACCAATGGCGGGGATGTAAGGAACAAGGGTATTGAAGTGATCCTGAATACTACACCCGTAAGATCAGGTGATTTTAGCTGGGACCTCAATTTCAATTTCGCAAAGAACGATAACGTAGTAATAGAATTATCTGATGCCATTCCTTCCCTCATAGTAGGAGGTGATACTTACATGCGGAATTTTGTGCTGGAAGAAGGAAGGCCCTTCGGCCAGATCTACGGAAAAGGTTTTGTGCGCGATAGCAAAGGCCGTGTAATAGTAGGCACCAATGGCCTGCCGCAAACCACACCGGGAAAAACAGTTTTACTGGGTAACGTAAATCCAGACTGGACAGGCGGTATTTCTACTTCTGTCGCTTACAAGAACTGGAGCCTTGGGGCCGTGGTTAGCCACAAACAGGGTGGGGACATTGCTTCCTTCACAGATGCTATCCTTTATGGAGAAGGTTTAACAGAAGAAACACTGCAAGGCAGAGAAGGCGGTTTGTTGTTCGGAAAGAATATCCTCACGCAATATGCTTCCGCCAGACCAGATGGATCAGAGAACACGCAGGCAGTGACTTCACAGCAGTTATGGCAATTCCTGGGAGGAAGAACGGCACCGGTAGGAGAGATGTTCATGCGCAAAGCCACCAATACCCGTTTGCGGGAATTTACACTGGGATACCAGCTGCCGGCTTCTCTTTTCAACAGAGGTCCGCTGGCATCTATACAGGTATCACTGGTAGGCCGGAATCTTTTCTTCTTCCACAGAGCAGCGGAAGGGCTTGATCCTGATTACACGCAAGGTACCGGAACTATTTCCGAAGGTTTCCAGTCGTTTGCATTGCCGCCGACCCGTTCATTTGGTGCCAACATTAAGATCAACTTTAAATAGATAAAGATGAAAAAGTATTTCTTTCTTTTCATGGCCACGCTAACACTGCTAAGCTGCACGAAAAGGTTCGACGAAATGAACACGCCGGAAAACCTGCTTCCTGAAAACGAGATCAGCGCAGCACTCATAGGCCAGTCATTTGCCTTTTCTCAGTATCATGGATTATGTGCCGTATATGTGGAAGTAGGCCAGACATTACACGCAGATATTTACGCGCAATATTTCGCTTCCGTGCCGGCAGCTTTCAGTACAGAGCAGTTTATTCCAAATGGCTCCTGGACAGATCTTTTCTGGAAGGACTTCTATGTGAATGCCGCACCGCAATTATGGCTCACAGAAAAAGTGACAAAAGAAAATAACATGCTGGTAGCAAACGCTATCGCAAAAATTTGGCGCGTAGTGATCTACAGCCGGATGACAGATTATTTTGGTCCCGTTATCTACTCCCACTTCGGAGAGCAAACACAAAGTGTACCTTATGATGCACAGGAAGATATCTACAATGATTTCTTCAAAACACTGGACGAA
Source organism: Chitinophaga sp. SYP-B3965 (assembly GCF_009647655.1). GTDB lineage: Bacteria > Bacteroidota > Bacteroidia > Chitinophagales > Chitinophagaceae > Chitinophaga. Next base: position 365,397 of record NZ_WJFD01000005.1, read on the forward strand.
GCATCTGCTGTATTAAAACAAAACCCCGGCGGCAACGGTTTCGCCGCCCACGATCAGGTCTATGCCGGCAGCGCAGACAAATGGCTGAAACTCGCCAACTCCCTCCGCCTCCGTTTTGCTTTGCGCATCGCTTACGCTGATGCTGCCAGAGCAAAAACAGAAGCAGAGAAAGCAGTGACAGATGGCGTGATCCTCACCAATGTGGACAATGCGAATGTGCTCACTACTACTAACAGCGTGAACATCCTTTCGCGCATCACTTACCTGATAGATTTCCGGGCCAGCACAAGTTTGATCAGCACCTTGAAAGGTTACAACGATCCAAGGTTATCTGATTATTTATCTCCTGCGGTAACCGGTGGCCAGTACACCGGTATCCGTAATGGTTTACCGGCAGTAGAAAGAGGTACCCAACTGGCTAACCTCAATTCCTTTGTAGGCACAAAATGGTTGTCGCCAGACAGGAAAGGAACGCTTACACCTAACCGTGTACTGTCTGCTGCGGAAGTAGCTTTCCTGAAAGCAGAAGGTGCATTGAGAGGATGGAGCATGGGTGGCACGCCGAAAGATCTGTACAACCAGGGGATTGCGCTTTCTCTTGCAGAACGTGTAGCAGCATCTCCCACACAGATCACAGCTTATCAAACCAGTACAACATTACCTGCACCGGTAACAGATAAATGGAACACACCCGCAATGAGTGATATTCCTGTGTTATATGATGAGGTTGGTACTTTTGAAAGAAGGCTGGAGCAGATCATCACGCAGAAATGGCTGGCCCTTTATCCTGATGGATGGGAAGCCTGGTCAGAACGCAGACGAACAGGATATCCAAGAGGATATGCATTGATCGCTTCAGAGAGCCCGAATATCACCAGAACGCAATTGGTGAGAAGGGTAACCTATCCGCCGGTGGAAATATCCACTAACAGGGCTGCTTATGATGCAGCAGTAGGTATGTTGAAAGGGGCGGATGAAAACTTTACAAGAGTATGGTGGGATAAAAAGCCTATAGCTGATTATCCGCTGCCTACTAATTGATATGTGGCAAGAACAAAATAGCGTATAAGAATAATGTAACGGACTGCTTCATTTGGGAGCAGTCCCTTTTTTTACCCAACCTTATCATAATTCAACATCAGCACCCCCATCTTAGAAGACTTCACCTCATTCAACTTCAACCCAACCCTTTCCTGGATATCCTTAAACAAAGGTTTCCCCGCCCCCAGGATAACCGGAAACACCGCCAGCCTGAAAACATCCACCAACCCCGCGTTCATAAAACTCGTAATAAGCTGCCCGCCACCATACAGCCAGATATCTTTCCCCGGCTGTTGTAAAATTTCGGGCACGTCATTCATAGTAGTTTTTGTATGAGAGAAAACATACTTTTTCTTGCTATGAATAGCCTGATACAACTCCTGTATCATCGGAGGTGCATTTTCATCCGGCTGAAAATTCCCCCAGAGATCATAACTCTTTCGCCCATAAAAGATAGTGTCAATGCTGGAAAGAAGTTCTCCAAAAGTGTTATCGAAAGTGGCATCAGGATCTTCACTGATCCAGTCAATTTCTCCGTTAGGCCCTTCAATGAAGCCATCGAGGGTTACTGCTAAGTCTAAGATGATTTTTCTCATGAGGATAATGGGTTAAAGTTTACTGTCATCAATATACGGAAATAACTTATTCCCTCCCCATTTTGAGTGATCCCGCTTACCACATCCGGGGATTGTACAAGGAACTATCCAACCCCATCTTTGCATCATTATTTAAAGAACCCCAAATATTACACATGAAACAACTCACATTCGGCGTAGTGTTCCTGCTCGGCCTTGTACAGGTCAGTTGCGAAAAGGATAACGACGACCATTACGAAGCACCTCCAAAAGTGAAGATGAATGTTTTTCAATCTGCAGGAGACAGTGCCACGATTGTTACCCAGATCAACAACTTCCGCACACAGATCGGCGATCCGGTAAATAATGTACCCGGTGTTACAGTTGGCAGGAGAGAAGTGAACTGGGATGGCGTACCGCCTAATTTCACTAATAACGATCAGTTCCCGGCGGACTTCTTCAATCTCACAGATCCCGCCGGAGCAAACGGCCGTAAAAGAGGATTGGTATACACCGCCGCCAGTTTGCCTTTAAGACTGGATAGCACCAGTTTCTCACAGCTGGATGTTTCTTATGCAGATGAATTCATCCCCTTCAGCCAAAAGAAACTCCTCATTTCTACCAGCTCCAATGTTTCAGAGGTAGAATTTAAAGTAGCCGGCACCAATACAAATGCCTTTGTAAAAGGTTTCGGCATCATCTTCTCTGACGTGGATGATGCTAATTCCACTTCCCTGGAATTCTTTAACGGCAACACGAGCCTGGGGGTAGTGAAAGCCCCAGTCAAAAAACCGGGGGCAGCTTTCTCCTTCCTCGGCGTCTTTTTCCCTGAATCACAGGTGACCCGGATCAGAATAACTGCCGGTAACGCTAAACTGGCCGCTGGCGTAAAAGACCTCAGCGACGGTGGCACCAAGGACCTGGTAGCATATGACGACTTCTTTTACAGCGAACCGCTGGCTCTCCAATAAAGCTGAACCCCAAAAACGCTATCCCCACATTTGGGGATGGCGTTTAACACCAAATACCGGGATTTTTGTATTTTTAGACGTTATCTACAAACCCCGGCATGTTCAGCAGGTTATTACACACCGCTCTTTTCCTCATTTACAGCGCATGGCTCTCTGCGCAGAACCCCCAGCTGATCTTCTCCCGGCTCAACATACAGGACGGTCTTTCGCATAATAAAGTGAATTGCATCCTGCAGGATAAAAGAGGATTTATATGGATGGGAACAGAAGATGGTTTGAACCGCTTCGATGGAAAGTACTTTACCCTTTTCAGGAACACACCCGGCAACACCACTACCATCTCAGGAAATATTATTACCTCCCTGCTGGAAGATGAAGAGGGCGTATTATGGATCGGTTCCGCAGATGCTGGTCTCACAAGATATGATCACCGCCTGCCCGCCGCACAGCAATTCAGGCAATACCGTCATGTGCCGAAAGACAGCTCGTCTATCCCCATCAATATTATCAATGCCATTACACAGGATCATGCCGGTTATCTCTGGCTGGCCACCGGGGGCAACAGGGTACTGCGTTTTTCTAAACAAACAGGAACATTTGATGAACCGGTAAAAGAAGGCACCCGTTATGCCTTGTCCCTTGTAATGGATAATAGTGATACACTCTGGGTAGGCCGGCAGGGAGGGGGGATGCTGAAAGTGAATACCCATGATCTCAAATACAACATGGATCGCCGTTACAGTGATCTCTATGCAGACCTTCCGCATGCATCCGTAAGTTCTTTGTATAAAGACAAACAGGGAAATATCTGGTTTGGATCATGGGATAAAATACTGTACCGTTTTGATATGCAGTTAAAACAGGAACAGGCTTTTACCACACCCGCAGATGAAATATTGTCTTTTGCAGAAGATACCACCGGCACGATCTGGATGGGAGGGAAGAGCAAGGGCTTATTTATCTACGATAAAGAAAAGAACAGTTTTACCAATCTCCGTTACGATCCTGCCCTGGAGGGCACTATCATAGATGACCGCATCAATTGCATCTACGTGGGAAGAGATGGAATGGTATGGCTGGGCACCAATCGTGGCGTAAGTATTTACAACCCATCCCAGCAACCTTTTTCACAGCAGTTCCTGGATAAAAATGGAAAAGATCTGAAAATATACGATCTCCAAAGTGTGAACGGAGACCAGTGGGTAGGCACCAGCGACGGATTATACATCAGGATAAAAGGTGCCACCACATTCCGGCATGTTCCCTTACAATACAAAGGCCACCCGCTGGCCGTATCGAAAATATTCCGGGATGACGATGGTACCCTCTACCTGGGTACCAATTTTACTTTGTTCATCTGTGATCCTGAAAATTTTACATTATCACTACTGCCCAATACGGAAAAAGATCCTGTGATCTATAACATTATAGACTCCCGCATTGTATCCATTATCAAAGATACCATTGCAAACCACCCTGTGCTGATCACAGTACCTTACGGTCATTTCATAGCGTATTACGACTTCGTTACCCAACGCTGGACCTCCCGGGAAGACACTACCATGAACATCATCAAACGGTTCAATTTATCAGATCACCTGATCAGGAAACTCTATAAAACGCCCCTTGGCAACATCTGGATGGCCACTGCCAAAGCAGGTCTTGGCGAATGGAAAAAGGATTCATGGCCTTATGTGGAATACCATAGCGCCCTCAGCAATAATAATGTATACGATATGGCGGAAGATCCCTCCGGCAAATTGTGGGTGAGCACTTACGGCGGAGGTTTGAACCATTTTGATCCCCAAACAGATACTTTCACGCATATCGCCGCATCCAGCAATCTGCTGGAAGGATTACAGCTGGACGGATGGCAAAACGTGTGGATGGTGAGTAATGGACACCTGCATAAATACGATCCTTATATAGAAACCTATTCCACCTACCAGCTGCCGGATCTCGAAAAATCAGGCGGCGTAAGCGGAAGCATCTTTAAGGATACAGACGGCCAGATGTATGTAGCCGGGAATAACTACGTGGTAGCTTTTCGCCCGGAAAAGATCAGGGAAGAAAGAAAGTACCCCAAAGTGTTCTTTACAGATTTCCTCATATTCAATGCCTCCTACAGTGAACGGCTGAAAGAAAAAGAGATCAGGCTGCCACATAATAAAAACTATTTCACCTTCACTTTCTCCGCCCCGGAATTTATGCAGCGCAATACCATCTACGCTTATATGCTGGAAGGTTTTGATAAAGACTGGATAGAAGCAGGAGACCGTAACTACGCCAGCTATTCCAACCTGGATGGTGGTTATTACACCCTGAAAGTAAAAGCCAGCAGCAGTAAAGGCAACTGGGGAAATGAATATGCCGCCATCCGCATTCGTATCATACCACCTTTCTGGAAAGCATGGTGGTTTTTCCTGCTCTGCGCAGCCACTATTGCTGCCACCACTTACGCCATCTACCGTTACCGCATCAATGAACTGCTGGACAGGCAAGCCATTCGTAACAAGATTGCACAGGACCTTCATGATAACGTTGGCTCTACATTAAGCAGTATCGGCGTATACAGCGAAGTAGCGCAGATCTACCTCCAGCAGCAAAAGAACACCGATCTGAAAAGCACACTGGAAAAGATCCGCGATGCCTGCGGTGAAATGATCAGTGAACTCAGTGATACCGTATGGACCATCAACCCGCGTAATGATCATATGAGCACCATCCTGCAAAGAATGGACTCTTTTGCCCGGCCATTGCTCAAAGCACAGGATGTAGACTTCCACATGAACTTCGATATAGATATCACAAGGTTGAACCTGGAAATGACGAAAAGAAAGAACTTCTACCTCATCTTCAAAGAGGCCGTAAGCAATGCTTACAAATACGCACAATGCAAGAACCTTTGGGTAGATGTAAAAGAAGGCCAGCATTTCCTGCAACTGATCGTGCGGGACGACGGGCAGGGCTTTGATCCAGGAAGAGTAAAGTCGGCCAATACGCTCTCCGGTAATGGCTTGCGGAATATGCAGCGGAGGGCAAAGGAAATGAAAGGGGAATGTGTGATCAGCAGTATCCCGGGAGAGGGAACTACCCTTACTTTAAGGTTTCCTATCCCCTGATTTGGGGATGTTATTTCGGTAATTTTAACGGAACTTTATATAAACAGATTTGTCACATGAGCCTGAGGATTGCCATATTCGACGATAATAAGAACATCCGGGAAAGCATCAGTTTGCTGCTTTCTACCGTTCCCCAGTTTGAAGTGGTGGGCTCCTTTTCTCATGTATTAGATTGTGTGGAAGATGTAAAGGAATGTAAACCGGATATCATCCTCATGGATATAGAAATGCCGGGTATGACAGGGATCGAAGCCGTAGTAAAGATCAAAAAAGAATTCCCGCAGATCCAGGTCCTCATGCAAACTGTTTTTGAAGATGACGATCGTGTATTTGATTCCATCTGCAGCGGCGCATCCGGATATATCCTCAAGAATTTCCTGCATACCAAACTATTGGATTCCATCCAGGAGTTGCAATACGGTGGCTCTCCCATGAGTCCATCCATAGCCAGGAAAGTGCTCAACAAAATGCAAACCGTAGCCACGCATATTCGTCCTGAAGAAAAAATAGATTATCAGCTCACCCCCCGCGAAAAAGAAGTATTATCCGCCCTCGTGAATGGCCTCAGTTATAAAATGATTGCCGCAGAACTCACCATCAGCTATGAAACCGTTCGTTCACATGTAAAAAAGATCTACGAGAAACTCCATGTAGCCTCTCTTACCGAAGTAGTGGCAAAAGCCATCAATAACCGCATTGTGTAAACTTATCTGATACCCACATTAGGGGATATATAATACCTGCTTGCGGGATTGCCGGGTTATGCCCATGAAAGTACTTTTGCAGCATTGTTTGACTTCAAAAATACTGCAATGAATAATCGTAATCTTTTGCTGATGGCTTCTTGCGTGATCAGCAGCCACCTGACTTTTGCACAGGCTATCTATGATGAAACATTCATGGAGTTGCCCATCGTTAAGAACATTCAGCTTTCCACAGGTGTGGAAATACAGTATGTGGAACAGGGAGCCGTTTCCGGCACGCCTGTTATCTTTCTCCATGGCTTTACAGATTCATGGTATTCCTACGAAAAAGCCATGATGCATTTACCCTTTTCCATTCATGCATATGTGCTTTCCCAACGCGGTCACGGCCTTTCATCCAAACCCCAAAAAGGATATAAGCCAGAAGATTTCACTGCGGATGTAGAAGCCTTCATGAAAGAACTGGAGATCCCTTCCGCCATTATCGTAGGCCATTCCATGGGTTCCGTTATTGCCCAGCGTTTTGCGATTGATCATCCTGAACGCACCAGGGCCCTGGTGCTGATAGGGGCGTTTGCCAACATTAAAAAGAATCCCGGCATCGTGGAATTCGGCAAAATAGTGGAACAGTTGCAGGACCCCATCGATTCCGTTTTTGTGCATGAATTTCAGAAAGGTACACTGGCCAAAGAACTGGACGGAATGGAACTGCATACTTATGTATCAGAAAGCAGGCTGGTACCCGCAAGGGTCTGGAAAGAATTAATGTACGGCCTGATGGATGTGGATTATGAGAAGGAATTGAAAAAGGTAAAAGCACCCGCACTGATCCTGTATGGTGATAAGGATATGATAGTGCCGGAATCAGACCAGCAGGTATTGGCAGGCGCCCTGAAGAACAGTACTCGCATCACCTACAAGGGAACTGGCCACGGCCTGCATTGGGAAGAACCAGAACGCTTCGCAGAAGATTTATGTCATTTTATTAGTAAATTGCCATGAAGATTATTGTAAGTATCTGTATTGCGTGGCATTACCCCAGCCTGATTGATTTTAACGCCAATATTTAATAAAATAAATCCCCCCTCCTTCGATGAAACTGTATGCATTATTGATCCCATTATTTCTACTTGGCATCTGGAAAGCCATCTCTTCCAAAGAACTGCCCGTCTCCAAAAGAACATTTATGTATTGCGCACCTTCCTTTGATCCCGATATCTGGAAAAAAGGAGATGCTCCCTTACTGAAAGGTTTAGGGAAAACACATTACAAAGTAAACACCCGCTCTGCCAAAGCACAGCAATTCTTCGATCAGGGCCTTACACTCACATACGGTTTCAATCATGGCGAAGCATACCGTTCTTTCAAAACAACGCTGAAACATGATTCCACCTGTGCCATGGCTTATTGGGGAATTGCAATGGTATTAGGCCCTAATTACAATGCACCCCTCATCCCGGCGAGCCTTGCAGATATCAACGCAGCCATTGACAATGCCGTTAAATATTCGGAGGGTGGAAGTCCGGAAGAGAAAGCACTCATACATACGATGACGAAACGTTTTCCAAAAGAAGAAGTAAAAGACATGACCCCGTATTATGAAGCTTATGCACAGGCATTAAAAGAAGCCCATCTGCAATTCCCGGCAGACATGGATATTGCCACTATTTATGCAGATGCATTAATGAACCTGCATCCCTGGGACCTCTGGTTAAAAGGCGGCACGCCACAGGCTGGGCACTCAAAGGATTGTTCAACAGCCTGAAAGGACAAGGAAAGGAAACCGCGGCAGTAAGTAAACGATTTAACGAAGCCTGGAAGTATGCCGATATGGAAATACAAAGCTCCAGGAAATTTTAACACACCCGTAGGACTGTTCGCTAAAGAGCAGTCCTTTTTTTTATCAGCCAGAAAGAGATCTTCCTGCGTGTCACAAATCCCAACCGTTCATACAACCCAATAGCTCTTTCATTACTTTCGGATACATGCAGAAAGGGAATGATCCCTGCCGCCAGGTTACGGTTCACGAGATGGGTGATTAAGTGCCGCGCATATTTACGTCCTGCAAATTCAGGGAGGGTAACGATAGCACTCAATTCCGTTAATCCATCCAAACGCATTCGTTCTCCCGCCATCGCTACCAGCTGCTCATCCTGCCTGATACCAAAATAATTACCCATACGTTGAGTGCCGGGAAGGTAATAACCCGGCTGTACTTTAGTGACCAGGGAGAACATTTCCTGCTGATCTGTTTCAGATAGTGCATGTATCGAAGATGCCTCAACATCAATAACTTGCTGACAGATCATTTGCAAGCAAACCAGTTCGTTCAGTATTTCCCAGTTGGGAGGAAGGGAAGGAAGAGCGCCAATAATAAAGAAAGATTCTCCTGTCTGAATAAAAGGATCTAATGAAGCTGCATGCATATTGGCAAAAGCAACGAAGGATACAATATCAGGAGAATATCGTTTGGCCAGTGCAGTGCCAATAGCAAATTCCTGGTGTTTACTGTTAAGTGCATGCCAGGCCGGGTTGTCCAATGCTGAAAACATAAAGACAAAGATAATAATTATCTCTTCACCACCCTGAACCCCTGGTTGCTGAAAGAAGCCCGCATTTGCACTCTGCCGATATCTGTAGCATTGAAAAAGCTGCACGCATTTTTACTGCACCACCAGGAACCACCACGTGCATGCACCACATTTTTACCATCACCCGGCAAAGCCCCTGAGCAAAATTCAAACACATTCCCGAACAGATCATACAGCCCAATGGCATTCGGCTGGAAGCTCCCAACGGGAGAGGTATACATAAATCCATCGCTGTTGTCTGCCTGCAAATGGTCCCTGCCATGCCAGATATTACCAGGGAAAGTATTACCCACCCGCGAAGCAATTTCCCATTCATCCAAAGTAGGAAGCCTTACTTTGGCCCAGGCACAATAAGCCTGCGCATCATGATAACTGATGGTAGTAACAGGATGATCCATTTTCTGTTCAATACCACCGCGGCTTACTCCGTTAGGATACCGCCAGTAAGCAGTACTATCTTCCAGCCACCTGAATTCCGCAAGGCCGGGAACAAATACCATGGCATTCTTAAACTTTTCCGCATCCGTAACATACCCGGTGGCCAGCACGAACTTTTCAAAAGAAGCATTCGTGAGTTCTGTGTTAGCTATTTTAAATCCGGTTATATGAACTTTACGCACATGCCCTTTCTCCCCGACGGTATAAGTACCCGCGGGAATATTGATGTAGGCAAACAGTAAAAGTGCGTAGATCATTTTTTACTTTTATAGAGATTGCCCGCCCGCTCCAGGATCAGGTCTTCATTCGCTTTATTAAGATCGAGATAAGCCCTGAAGTCTGCATCTTCACCATATAACTTAGTAAAAGAAGTAGAGGTCATGAAGGGCTTATATTCATTCTGCTTCATCAGCAACATCAGCACCGTAAGGATATCATGGTCCTTTTTATCCGTATTATAAGTGCTGATCAGGAAGGGGATCATCTCCCAACTATTCATCGCAACTACCGCAGCTTTATAATTCACCCCCATTCTTTTACTGCGCAGCACAGACTCTTTGATCAATGCCATTACAGAATCCCTTTGGCCGCGCAGGAAATCCTGCTGGCGTTCACTCCAGCTATATTCACCAAAAGCATCCGGCAGGTTCCCAAAGATCTTTTTATGTTCATTTTCGATAGGCGGCATCGCATCACAATTCTGACTGTAACTTTCCGCATGGATCATGTGATAAGTGAATTTCTCCCGCAGCGAAAGAGCGTTATATGATTTGGCCGGCAGTTTAAGGTTTTCTTCCTCATCATGTTCCATTTTCGATACCAGTCCTTTTATCTTCGCCAGCTCATAAGGAGGAACACTTATTTTGGACCGGTCCTGGGCAAACAGTGTGATAGAACAAAACAACACAGCAAATAACAGGAAATACTTCATAGAGGCATAGTTCTTTAATGGAGCTAATTTAAGTACTCTTTAGGCAGGAAATGGAAAAATAATTTAAAAAAGTTAACTAATAGCTTAACTTTGAATAGTTAATAATTCCTGCAGATTTATGAATACAAAATTGAACAGCATGCTTATAAATCCGGCATTCGAAGATTTATTCACCTTCAAAAATGAAGAAGAAAAAATAGAGCATGAGGCCGCCATGATCTCTTTCAGGATATTGAGCGAAGTGGAGAAATTGTGCGATGACAGAAAAATAAAAAGAAAAGACCTTGCAGAAATGACAGGCACTTCCAAAAGTTACATAACACAGCTTTTCAATGGAAAAAAAAGTATCAACACTTACTTCATGGCAAAGCTGGAAAATGTATTGAACGTAACCTTTGAAACCCGCTTAAAACTTAATAAAAAAAGCAGCCTCGTAAAAAAGGAACTAAGAAGCGGAAATTATGATTCCTAATATTTAATGCCCAACTGGTGGTTCCGATCCCCAAACTTCCCAACTCACATATTAAATTCTTTTCATAGTTTAGCTACAGAAAAACATCACTTCATGAGAAACCGGCTGCTGTTATGCTGCATTTTTTTGTTATCCTGCCTGGCCACCATAGCCCAGGATACCACCCGCATAAAAAGAGATTCCACCCGCACAAGAAGAGGAGGGGGAGGAGGAATGTCTGCCTTATTTGCGGACTCCACCGTACTCACCAGCAGTGATTACCAGCTTAAAATAGAAAACTCCTACGTTACGCTGGATAACATAGATAACAAAAGCGAACTCGGCCTCGGCGTAAACCTGATCATAGCAAAACTGGCAGACAGCGATTCCGTACTCAGCGTACTAAAAGACAATGTGCTCAATAACAGCCAGGCCCTCAACCTGCGCAACCTGCAGGTATTCCGCACCCTGCTGCTCAATCTCCAAACGGAATTAAGGGCCAACCGCAAACTGCTGGACAGCTCCGAAACCAAATTAAACAACCTCAAGAACAGCTTCGTCACACTCAGAAGTGATACCGTACTGCGCCAGTTAATGAAAGATTCCCTGCTGCGCATTCAGTTTGCGCCGCAGCTAAAAGATATGCGCGAAGCCTTTCGAACCAGCACCAAACATCTCCGCGAAAGCCTGGCCCAGGTAAACCTCCTGCAAACACACACTTCCGCCAACTCCATTACTACAGCCAAACTGCTGGACAAAGTGAACAACCTCCTGAACACTTCCGCCACCCGCATTTTTGGAAAAGAATATAACTACCTCTGGGAAAAAGATACCGCCGACCTTTCCCAGGCAGCCCGCTCTTCTTTCAACAAAGCATACAGCGGAGAAAGAAAAGCCCTCGATTATTATTTTAAAGACAGTGGCAACAAAAGGGCCTTCCTGTTGCTGATCGGTATCCTGTTCTTCATCTGGATGTTCCGCAACATTCGCACCCTGCGCCGTTTAAACGGTATGGGCGCTATCAGCGAAATGGAATTCAATTACCTGCCATCAGGTTACATCGTTTCTGCTTTCGTGATCATGTTCTCCATCGCACCACTGTTCGATCTGCATGCACCCGCGGCATATATAGAATCCATGCAGTTCCTGCTGATCATCATCCTCACCATCATCTGCTGGAAAAAATGGCCGCGAAGATTGTTCCTGTACTGGATCGCGATGGTAGTGTTGTATGTCTTTTTCTCTTTCGCAAATCATATCATTGATCCCAGCTTCTGGCAACGCAGCTGGTTCATCATCCTGAATATACTATCCGTTATCTTCGGCTGGCTCTTCCTGTCAAAAATGCAGCAGAACCTGCATATGAGAGGTTTCCTGCGGTTCGTGATCATATTGCACAACATCATGAACGTACTGGCCATCTTCTTTAATATATTTGGCCGTTTCTCCCTGGCACAGATCTTCGGGCATGCTGCTATTTTCTCCTTTACGCAGGCAGTAGGCCTGGCTGTATTCAGCAAGATCTGCATGGAAGCCATCCTGCTGCAGATAGTTACCAGTCGCCTTAAAAGAGGGGTAACCACCCATTTCGAATTCCAGCACGTGCTCAATGGTTTCCGCCGCCCAATATTATTCCTGGTGGTGATCTTATGGCTCATCGTTTTCACCACCAACCTGAATATCTACACAACCGTGTTAAACGGACTGATAGAGATCCTGCAGGCAGATCGCAGCATCGGCAATGCCACCTTCTCCATCGGCGGCATCCTGCTCTTCTTCCTCATCATCTGGATAGCCCACCTGTTACAGAAATACGTAGGTTATTTCTTTGGAGACACCGGCACAGATGAAGACATCAGCAACAAAGGCCAGCGCTCCCGTCTCCTGATAGCAAGACTGATCTTACTCTGCCTTGGTTATCTCTTAGCCGTAGCCGCTTCCGGCGTCCCGGTAGACAAGATCACGATTGTATTAGGCGCATTAGGTGTAGGTATTGGTCTCGGCTTGCAGAATATCGTCAACAACTTCGTCTCCGGCATCATCCTCATTTTCGACAGGCCCCTGCAAATAGGCGACGTAGTTGAAATAGGCGATAAATCCGGCCGTGTAAGGGAAATAGGCCTGCGTTCCAGCACCCTGCTCACCCAGAATGGCGCAGAAGTGATCATCCCCAACGGGGACATCCTCTCCCAGCAGATCGTCAACTGGACTTTAACCAATAGCCAGCAACGCCTCGAAATGGATCTGTCTATTAGCGGCAGCAATGATATGGAGGTCGTGTCTTCCGCCATCAAAAAAGCCATCCTGCAATCCAAATATGTAGTCACCGGCAGAGAACCACAGATCTTATTCACCAAAGTAACAGAAGGCGGTTTCGAGCTCAAAGCCTTCTTCTGGAGCATAGACGTGGCCAAATCCGCCGAAGCCAGAAGTGAGATCATCCTCCTGCTGCACAAACACCTGAATGCAGAAAACATTACCATAAGCTTCTGAAAGTAATTGATACACAAGCAAGAGGGCGTCTCATACGAGGCGCCCTCTTTGTTTATCTAAGGGTCCTCCGATTGTTGACATAGGTTTGACATAGGTTTAACATTCGCTTTGCCATATGGAATCTTATGCTTATCTTTAGGATATGGCAATAATTAAAAACAACGTCATTATGCGTGGTGCCAGCGGCAAACACGCAGACCAGGTAGTTCTCCGTCAGCGGTTTGGCCAAACCGTGGTATGCAAGCTTCCATGCGCATACCCTCCCAAAACCGCCGCCCAACTGGCCAATCAGGAGCGCTTCAAAAGAGCCAATGATTTCGCCAAAGCCGCCGTCAAAGACCCGGAAAAGAAGGCGTACTATCAATCCATAAAGAAACCCACCCAAACCGCCTTCAACGCAGCTTTTCAGGATGCTTACCATAAACCGGAAGTAGAAGTAATTGTAGAAGAAAAGGTAGTCATCAAAGCAAAATCAAAACACCCCATAACAAAAGTGAAAGTAGGCACAGGATATGCCGTACTGAATAACAAACAATGGGAGTTTCCCCTCATAGAAAAGCCCTTCACCATAAAAGTCTATGATGTAGCTGGAAACATCTGCACCATAGAAATACAGGTATAGGTTAGTTATGAACAAAAAATTAAAAACCTCCGTCCTTTGCTGCGTGGGTTGGGATATTTTTATAAAATAAAACCGAAAACCTCTTCAAAATAAACACCCTCCGCCCTCTGCTGCGCGGCAAACGCCATGCATACAGTTATAAAAGTTTTTTGGTAATCAGCTTTTGCACATGCATCAGCCGCCGTTGTGTATTCTAAGATAGTTCCAAATTTATATCAGGCAGCTGTCTGTAAATTTTCAGAGTAGGGTGTTTGTCGTTTAATGACGGCAAACATCCTGTCTACGAGTTTATTCCTGATAA
>NZ_WJFD01000006.1 GCF_009647655.1 Chitinophaga sp. SYP-B3965
ACTCAATATTATCAGGAATAAACTCGTAGACAGGATGTTTGCCGTCATTAAACGACAAACACCCTACTCTGAAAATTTACAGACAGCTGCCTGATATAAATTTGGAACTATCTTAGAATACACAACGACGGCTGAGTAAATAAATAAAAGCTGGTCCAAAAAAAACTTTTATATCTGTATGCCTGGCGTTTGCCGCGCTGCAAAGGGCGGAGGTTTTTTGTTTATTTTTTCTTGAAATTTAGTCCCTTCAAAAAAAACCTACACCTGTATTTCTATGGTGCAGATATTGCCGGCTATATCATAGACTTTTACGGTGAAGGGTTTTTCTATAAGGGGGAATTCCCATTGTTTGTTATTCAGTACGGCATGTCCTGTGCCTACTTGCACTTTTACTATCCGGTGTTTGCCTGTGGTTTTGATGACCACTTTCTCTTCTACAATTACTTCTACTTCCGGTTTGTGGTAAGCATCCTGAAAAGCTGCGTTGAAAGCGGTTTGACCGGGTTTCTTTATGGATTGATAGTAAGCCTTCTTCTCCGGGTCTTTGACAGCCGCTTTGGCGAAGTCGTTGGCTCTTTTGAAGCGTTCCTGGTTCGCTATCTGAGTGGGGGTTTTGGGTGGGTATTTGCAGGGGCGGTTGCACATCACGGTTTTACCAAACCGCTGACGGAAGACGATCTGCTTTGCGAAGGTACCTGTGGCCTTCCGGAGGATGACGTTATCGTTTGTTAGTGCCATTGTACTAAGGTAAGACTTTTATCTTGCATTTCTTATCGAATCTTTAGCCTATGTCAAACGTATCTGGGATATGGGAATGGCTTTATATAATACAAAGAGGGCGCCCTTATGGGACGCCCTCTTTGTATTGTGAGTCTGCCGCGCAGCAAAGGGCGGAGTTTTTCTTTCTTTTTGAGGAAGATTTTTTTGATGCAACGGAGTTTCCCTTTTTTGAGAGGATTTTTTGGGGATGTATCTCCTTAATTATATAACGCAATAGCCTGTTTGAGGATCTTGCCGATGGTTTTGATGGGGAGGTCTTCTTCTGCGTTAAAGAGCATGATCTTCATCCTGGCTCTTTCCTCCTGGATCAGGAGGGGGTGTTCCAGCTGGCGGCCTTCTACGATGCCGATGTAAGGCTGCAAAGTCTTCTTGTGCACCCAGAGGTAACAGAACATCTTCCCTTTATAACAGAAGAACGGCATTCTGTATTTCCATGCTTCTGTTATATTAGGATCGAGTTGCAGGATGTATTCCCGCAGGGCAAGGAGACAGCTTTTTACCGGCTCCTCTTTATAATGATAATATTCCTCTATGGGTTTCATACGGCTATAAAGATATCAACTTCCGCATTTGCAGGGTCCTGGGCTTTTTCTCCGTAGATCTCAAAGTCTACAGTGAATTTCCGGGGCAGACCAGCAGTCCAGATCTTTTGCCATTCTTCTACTACCGCGCCTTTTTGCAAGTCTCCGAAAGCAGTGCGGCGGACGTAATTGCCATGTGGGAAAGATTTGCCGGTGAGGCCTTCGGGGATCTCATCCAAAGAAGAGGTTTTGCAGCCGATGACTACGGTGTAGGGCCTGGTGTGGTCCAGTTCGTAGTCTGTGTAGCGGCAATAAATAGCCGGATCGATCTTGTTGGGGATCAATCCGGCTATTGCTTCGGACATGAATCTTTGCCAGAGGGCGGGGATGTCCTGGAAGGCCTGGCCGTTTTCGTTGGTGGTACGAAGGGAGAGGCCGATAATGTTAAATGCGGGGATGTGTTCTGTTTTCATATCATGAAGGTATCCCCGGGTTGTGACAACCTTATGTCAGCAGTACTGCCTCCTTTAAATAATTAGAGGCGTATGGCGACTTCAGTACCTTCTCCTGGAATTCCTTTGTTTCAATTACTTTTTCTACTTCTGCAGGACTGCTTAGGTCCAGCGTGGAATAGAGCTCAAAGAACTGGGGATCTGTTTGCAAAAGATGTACCAGTTCCATGGCTACTGCTTCTTCCGGTGGTTTCGGTTCTGCACTTCTGAATAGCTTGCGGCGTTTGAAGAAGGAGCCGATGGTTTCTACTACACCGAATAAACTGCTTTCTGCGGAAGGAGCTTTTACTAAGATGGATTCATCCGGTACACCTACCTGCAATGCATCAAATGCTCTTAGGATCCCGTTGCCGTAGTATTTCTCCCATTCGGGGAAATCTTTGTTGGCGGTTTCGTAGAGTGCTGTGCGTACGGCTTCTACTTTCATCCATTTGCGGCCTTCCTGGTAGTAACCTTTTTGTTCCATTTCCTCTCTGTGATAAGCAATGTATATGGCTGCTGCAGCTGCTACCTGTGGGGTTGCTGAGGATGTTCCTCCACCGCTGCGTACAAATGCATGTTTGGTAGAGGCCCATGGTGTGTTTGGTGTGTATGCTGCGAGGGCTCTCGTCATCCTGGAAGCGGGGCCCCAGGAGCCTTGCATGTATTGTGTGCCGATGGCGCGTTGTGCTGCCCGCAGGAATTTTACATCGTATGGATTATGATCGTACATGGCGCCAGTGGCCGCGATCACTCTTTCGAATGCTGCGGGGTACATCACACACTTCGGTAATAATGCACCTGTTCCTTTGTACCAGCAGTTGCTGGCGGCTGATACTACCACGATGCCTGCTTCGTATGCTTTATTTACTGCGCGGGCCATCCTGTTGCTGGGTTTACCGGCCATGGACATCGTGATCACTTCACATCCCTTTTCAATGGCGTAGTCGATGGCTTCGCTGAAATTCTTGTCGTTCAGGATCACTACGGATTCTGAGATGCGCATGGGAATTACTTCCGCAAAAGGCATACCACCAATATATCCTTCGTATTCATCGAAGGTATCGGTCTTCTTAACTTTTCCGCCGGCTAATAATGTCATGGTGCCTAAACCGTGACCATCCTGGCCGGAGTCTGCTTTATCAATGGCTTTGGACGCATCTTCTTTATTGATGAAACTGCGTTGATTTACGAAGTCCAGTTTTTCGGGTAATGCAATATGCCCTTCAATATATCCTGTATCAAAATGGCCGATGCGTACATGGGCGCCGGGTTTTGTGAGTACTTCCCTTTGTGCTTTGCCTAACTGGGAATGATCATCATCTAAATGCCAGCCGATCTTGCCGGTGGCATCTGCATGGGTGGGTGGCCAGTCTGCGATGAAGTCAGGATTGTTGGCATCTCCTTCTCTTGTTGTGCGTTTATCCTGTGCAGGATTTACGCTGAGCGTGGGTTCTACTGTCGCTTCTACTCCTTGTGCTTTTAAGGCTTGCTGTAATGCATGGGCTGCACTCCAGGCATGTTCGTGTGGAGTGTTTAATAATTCAATTACGAGAGAGCGGTCTTTTTTCTCCAGTATTTCTATATCCTTTCCTCCTACCAATTTTGCGTCTAAAGGTGTTTCTGTTTCAATGACCAGTTGTGCATTCTTTTTCACTTTCACATCATCCCATTGCTCTTCCGGTGTGAGGGAACGGGATACTTTTGAAGGAGTGAGGTCCGGATCACGTTTGCCTTTTACTTTATCGGCATCGGGGATATTGATGAGGAACGGGAAAGACTTATCGAAGGAAGGAATGATGCCGCCGTATTGAAAAAAGTTAGGACGGGGGAAATAATACCGTTCCCTGATCTCATCGATCATTGTTTCTGCAGTGGCATTCTTGAACTTAGGCTGCTTAAATATATCGATGAAGGATTCTGTGAATACACCATTCGCTTCTCCGTCGAAAGTTGTCTGATCATCCTGACAGGCAGCGAGTAATTTCACGGATGCTTTCACACCTTCTACCTGTGCTTTGTTCTTGTATTTTTTCTGTAACGGTTGATATACTGTTTTGCCAAAACGTTGGGCTACCTGTTGTTCTACGTCTAAAGGTAATTTGCGGGAACGTAATCCGCGGGAGGCTCCTGCCCTGTCTAAACCGTCTGCTAATAACGTGCTCAGGTCTGTACCATCCGGCAGAGCTCTTGCCATAGTGCCGGAGTGGCAGCTATCACTTACGATGAGTATTCTCGTGCCTTCTTTGAATTTGCCGAAGGCTTCGAACAATTCATCATCCAATAATTCGCGGTTGTATAAACACCAGGTCTGGTCGTTCTTTTCATCTGCAAAATCATTTCCTTTTTCATTGGCTATCTGACTACCATGACCTGCATAGGTGAGCAGCAGGATATCGCCTGGTTTTAATTTGTCGGCATAACCGTGCAGTGCATCCAGTACAGCTTTATCGGTGGCGGCTTTGTCGTGCAGCGACTTTGCTTCATAACCCATTTTCTTTGCGTAGGATTCCCAGAAAACGGCATCGTTCACGGCAGCGTTAAGCGCGGGCACACCTGGATAATTGTCGGGGTCAATTTTATTCAATCCAATGTGCAATGAATAACCTTTAGACATGTTGGGGAGTTTTAAATTTTTAGATCAGTTTCATGAGTTTGGTAAGGCTTTCGCCTTCGCGGAAATAGGCCAGGTGATTACTGGCTACTATTTGTACCTGTGCATTTGCATCCAGCTGATGGATGGCCTGCATGCTTTTCAGGGTAACGGCCATATCGTTTGGTTCTTTTTCGTAGAGTGCTGTGGTCAGACCGGGATACAGCAGTTTGTCCTTCAGGGCAGCAGCTATTCTTTTCAGGAAAAAATCATCGCCGTTGTAATCCTTTAAGAGATCTGTATTGCCGCCAATGAGTTTGTACTCCACATTGTTAGCCATATTGGAGAGAGATAATTCCTGTAACAACTGAGAACCGGGGCTTAGTTCCTGTAAGGTGGTGCCGGGATTTAATTTCAAATGTTTCAGCAGCCTGGCCAATCCGGTGATCGCCAATTTAATGGGACCGGTTACATTCAATGCCTGTGTGAGCATGCCAAATGCAGATACGCCCAGTTTGGCCATTTCAGATCCTCCGCAGGGAGAACCAACCAGGATCAGTTTCTTTACATAATTTACGCCGGGCACTTTTTCTATCAGCCAGCGGGAAACGAGGCCTCCCATGGAATGGGCTACGATGCTTAGTTCCAGCGGTTTCCCGGCTCCGCCAAAACCGGCGGCCTCCAGATCTTTGTGCAGTGTTTCTGCTGTTGTGGATATGGGGGTGGCCAGGTTTTCATAATCATAAGTGAGGATGAAATCAAGACCGGCAGCATGTTCTTTGAATACTTCTACCATGTAACGTGTGTCGCCAATGATACCATGTACGAGCAATACTGCTTTGCCGCCGGCAGACAACGCACTCATATCATTTTGTTCTACCCACTGTTTGTTCTTTAATGCATACAAGGCGAGTTTATTCACTTGCTTCGGGCGGAAGATCTTTTTGAAGAACAGTTTTACGGAGGAACCGAGACTGCGTGTATTTACCAGATCTGGTTTTATCTGGCCCGCGGATGCCGGTGGCAGCTGTTCGATATAAATATTTCCTTTATCATCTGCATAACCGAGGGGAATATACATTTGCAGCGCACTATCGTAACCATAAGGAACAACGATCTCTTCCATATCGGGATCATCCAGTGAACGGGTAGCAGTGCGGGGAGCATTGGGGCGGATCACTAATGGTTTACCTGCCGGAATTTCTAATGTATCACCTGCCTGTTCAGGGAATAATTCTAATGCCTGGATATGCGCAAAAGGTGTATCTGTTAATGTTTCTCCCCAGATATTAGCAGAAGGTTTGAAACCAGGCGCCACATCTGCACTGCGGGTTTTCACTTCTTCAAATGCTTCCTGCTGATCATCCGCGGTAACGGCATATGCTCTTGCTGATAATCCTGCAGGGGCTTCTACGGTGAAGCCTGCAAAATCAACAACTGTACCGGGTTTTAAGGTTTGTTCCTTTTGTTCACCAACACATTTTATCTTAAAAGTAAATACAGACCACTTTGGCTGTTCTACTGTTTTACCTGCTCTGGACAGATCAAGACCACGGGTTCTTTTTGAAGGGTTGGGATCATCCAGTTCCAAGGTGTCCTGTTTATACTGATCCAGGTTCATTTTGGTATCAGACACTACGATCTTTAAGAGATCGGTGGCCTCGTTGATATTATATAACTGGTATTTTTCATCGAGGATCACCGGCAACGTAACAAAGGTATCAGGGCCTAATGTGTAAGATAGCGGTATGCCGTTCCCTGCTTCCAGCTGGTTATTATCATCCCTGATCAGATCTGCATTGATGCCATAGGTGCTATCGAGGTATAATGCTTTGATGAAACAGTCTTTAAACTTTGCATTGGGATTGATAGAAATTTTCAACCTGAATGCAGGGGAAATTTTGTTCTTATAATGGAGCGTTATTTCTTCTGCCTGTGGTTTCTTCACACCTTTTGCAGCATCTACATCTGCTTCCCCTTCTATGATCTCCCAATCAAAAATGAAATCATCTTTTGTAAAAGCAGTGTCTATATTTTTAAGTTCAACGGCATTCAGCCAGTTGCCTACTTTGTTTACATTCTCTAAAAAAGTAGCAGGGTCACTCTCCCTTTTAAACAAAGGTGTGGTGCCGTTTATAGGGAAGAGTAAGTATGCGTTATCTATCGATTGAATGATGTACTGGGCTCCGGGGGCATTTTCTTCGAGTAGTGAAAAATAAGGATGATGATAAGCGTCTTTCAGCGATTTGGGACCTGCTACTTTCATAAATGGCTCCGGTACTTTCAGCACGATGGCTTTGGCAGTTTCTGTATCCGGATCAAAAGCCCCCATAGCTGTTGGATCTAATATAGAGTTAGTGGGAAATACCTGTTGTATTGCCACATCAGCTGTAAGATCACCATCTGTTACACGTACCATGGTGCCCACCGTTAAACTGTGCATGAAACCGCCGGACATCTTCCAGTTCCTTCCTCCTCTTACTTCAAAAGTGGGTTTGTAGGGAATAATAGCGGTTGATAAAAACTGTTGATCGAGGTCTTTATCATCCTGGGAAAAGGCCACCGGGCTTTGTTTATCTGCCCTGTTGCCGACTGTGATAGCGAGGCTTTGTACAAGATTGCGGTAACTTTTTGCAGTGCCTCCGGCCCTCAGCGCTTCCATTAGTTTTACGGTGAACAGGCCGCCGGTCATTGTTTCCTGCGCTTTTTCATCGTCCCGGCAGGAGGCTAAATGTACGTAACGGGGGATCTTAAATGTAACGTCGCCATCCTTCTCGCTGTAAAAGGCACGATCGCCAAAACCAATATAGGATTCAAACGGCACCTTATTCCGACTGGATGGTATAAAGCGGAACTTCACTTCGTTTTCCAGCTTCATGAGGGAGCGGGTATTATTCCCGGAATGGCAGCAATCCATGATCACGAGGTTATGCGACTCCTTTCCCTGGAAGGCCTGCCAGATCAGGTAGGCCAATTCTTTATCGATGATGTCCCGGGCGTTAGGCGCTGCGGGATCGCGACTGTCCACACACACAATTGTTTCATTCTGCTGATCCGGTTTGCTATGATGGAACACAGCAGGTGCCTCAATTTGCGAGCCATGGCCACTATAATAAAAGAGACAGATATCGCCTTTTTTTGCACCTTTAAAATGTGCAAAGGCTTCTTTGGTGATGTTGTCGAATGTAGGGGATTTGTAATCCAGCTTTGTGGGATACTCTTCTAACCGCGTTTCGTCTGCCGCATTTGGCGCCAGGAAATATATGGGTTTGTAGGTGACATCTTTCTGCTGCGCACATTGTTCCCGCAATAACAAGTCTAATTCCAGCACATCGGCAATACAGCCACTGAGCTGCCCTTCCGGGTATGCATTTATACCAACGAATGTGGCATAAAATGTACATTGTTGCATATTACTATATTTTTTATTGCGAAATTTCCGGGGTCTGGAGATCCATGCAATTAACTCTTTGAGTAAAAACGTTTTTTGGGACTACAATTTAAACTTACAGCTTTATTGAAGCTTCTACAAATAAAGTTACGATTTCTTTTAAAAATCGTAACTTACATATAGCAATTAATTGTTTACTCCAAAGAACCCCAATATGTTTTTGAATCTGACAGGCACTAGTCCAATGGAGTGGCAATTGTTTTAATTACCCCGATTCTCTTGTCATGAAAACGATTATTATTTCCTTCGCCAACAGTTCGGAGCAACCGCTGAAATCTATTACGGAGGAAGATGAAGCTATTCACACTATTCTGAATGAAAACAACCGTGGGAACTTTAATATCCACCGGGAATCTTATGCTACCGTTACCAATATCAACAGTGCATTTAGTGTACATGGCGGCAACATTGGCATCTTTCATTATGCCGGCCATGCCAGTCAAACTTCCCTCCTGTTCAATGATCAGGAGGCGAATGGGATGGGCATCGCTTATCAATTGCAACCCAGTATTGGCAGCGGTGCTTTAAAACTGGTGGTATTGAACGGATGTTCTACCGGTGCACAGGTGACTAAACTCCTGGAACTGGGGGTACCTGCCGTGATAGCTACCAGCGCTTCCATTAATGATACCACTGCCAAGATCTTTGGTATTGAGTTATTCCGGAACCTCTGTCAGAAGAGAATGACCACCCGCCATGCTTTTACAGCTGCATTGGCCAGTGCGCAAACTGCTACAAAAGATCCCCTGGGAGTGGATGAACCGCAGAACAGGGCATTGAACATTCCGGTTGAAAAACCCCGTGAACCTTTCTGGGGCCTCTTCTTCAAAAAAGCAGATGCAGTGGATGTATCGCCCATTCCGGTGGAAACAACACAAACGGAAAGTGCGTATGAGCCAAATCTTCAATTGACCCAAACCATTTTTACAGCCTTGGTGCAGGATGGTAATATCCCTGCACAACAGCTGGATGAAAGGAAAAAACAGGAGATCATTGAAGACAACGTTTTTCAAAAAACCATCATGGATGTATTCCCGCATCCCATCGCCATACAACTTAAAACTTTGTTTGCGGCAGAATATGGTGCGGACGCATTGAAGAAACCCGGTATTAAAAGACTGGAACAGATAGGCCGGGTATTTCATATCACCACGGAGTTCATGGGCATCATTATGATCTCGCAACTCTGGGAACTGAAGATCACCAAACAGGTAACGGCCCTGCCGGATGAGATATCGGACCTGATGGAAAAATACTTCAATCTCACCATCCACGAACGCGCTGTATATAATTACAGCACCCAGATCAAAGCGATCCGCAAATATATTGATACGCAACCTAACGTGAACTACTTTGTGACGGAACTGGAAAAGCTGCGCGAAGAAGATATTACGAACAAACCTTTCGGCGAGGCCTGCGAATACCTCTCCTATATCCGCAGCGCTACTTACTTTTCAATTTCCAATCCCAACGATCCTCCCATGATCCAGGAATCAGAAGTGCCACAGCTCTGCCTTACCGCAGAAGAAATGCTTTCTGTTTTCTTTGAGAAACTGGGCTTCCTGCATCGTTATACCTTAACGAGCATCCAGAACATCCGTATCAATAAATTCCGGCATGACACGAGTACTGAATTCGACCACCAGGTAGTGAAACTGATGAACTCCAATGCCAGTCATGAAGTGAATTACTATCTCCTGGCCAAACACCTGGATAATAGCGGCGTAATACTCACCAAACAAACGCTCACTGTTTTCAATGTTGAAAGAAGGCAATACAGGGGAGAAGAACTGGCCTTCCTCAATCTCTCTCCGCTGGTGGTAGACATCAATTCTTTCGAAAGCCGTTCTGACCGTTCCAATCTTGTGTTCTATGGTCAGTATAGTGGTGATGTGTTTGTTTTCAGGAATGTGAGCAAACCGGATGACGAGCTGAACCGCGTGGAGATCAATATCAACCGGAAATTCGGGCGAACAGAACAACAGGAACAGGGTAGATATGAAGCCATTTGCAAACAGCTAAATGCCTTCAAGGAATTTGCATTACATGAAATAATCGTGCATCCATGATGGAAAAGTTCATCAACAGTCCCTTTAAATTCCTGGACCCCTACGGCAGGAATGATGCGGAAATTTTCTTCGGCAGAGAGGAAGAGATCAAACAGTTATACCAGCATATTCATAAAAACAGACTGGTGCTGGTGTATGGCACCAGCGGTACGGGCAAAACCAGTATTGTACAATGCGGTTTGATGAACCGGATGGAAGATACGGACTGGACACCTTTCTTTATCCGTCGCGGAGAGAACATCAACGACTCGCTCTCCAAAACAATCGAACAAGCCCTTGCCATTGCGGTTGAACCGGAAGTAAATATTTCCAATGCCCTGCAACAAGGCAGAACGAATGTGAACATGATCAAACCACAGGCGGCTACTTCCGGCTTTCGTGAAAAGATCTATGCCACACTTAAAGATATCAACCTCCGGTATTTAAGACCGGTATACCTCATCTTTGATCAGTTTGAAGAACTGCTGATCATGGGCAGCGACAAAGAAAGAGCTACTTTCATCAGTATCATAGACAGGATACTTTCTTCTTCCGATCTGCAATTCTGCAACCTGCTGTTCATCATGCGGGAAGAATTCTTTGCGGGGCTCAGTGAATTTGAAAAGGAGATCCCTGACTTCTGCGACAGGCGCTTACGCATAGAACCCATGAACGCGAAGAACGTGGAAGATGTGATCATGCGCTCCTGCCAGAAGTTCAATATCACACTGGAACAGGGCAATGAAAATGCCAAACAGATCATCAACATCCTCACGGAAAAGAATACGGTTTCCCTCCCCTATTTACAGATCTACCTGGACCAGTTATGGCGTACCATCTACATGAACACTGGTTTTAAAGTAATAGCGGTTGGTGACGAATATCCGGAGATCACCGTCAATGCGGAGATCATTAAGAACTTCGGGCGGATGAATGATGTGCTGAACCGCTTTATCAAAGAACGCATCACGGTGATACAGGATGTGCTGCAAAATGAATTCCCGGAGATCCCGCCTGATTTTGTGAGCAATGTACTGGATGGATTTGTTACACCTGAAGGCACTAAACGGCCGCTGGCTTATCTGCGTATCAATAACGGTATCTGGTTTACAGGCCAGGTGGCACCTTACCTGCAAAAAAGATCGGGGCAACTGATGATCCGCTGCCTCAATGAATTAGAGAAGAACAAGATACTCCGTACAGACGGGCAAACATTCGAACTGGCACATGATGTACTTGCAGGATTAATAGACAGCAGAAGAACGGAAGATCAGCGCAAAGCGGGCTTTACAGATCAACAGATCCGCAGCCGTTATAATGGTTTCAAAGAAAAAACCAGCGATTACCTCACCCGGAAAGAACTGGAATCTTACCGGCCCTATATTGAACAGCTGAACCTTGGTCAGGATGTGCTGGACTTTTACAATAGCAGTCTTGCTACGCGTGAAAAAGAAGAGCAGGACCTCCTGGATAAAGAACGGTCTGAAGCACAGGAAACTGCAGCGAGAGAAAAGAAATTATATGACCTGAAGCAACGGCAGAAGAAAATGAGATGGGGATGGGTAGCGGGAGGTTTTCTGCTGATCTCTTCCACGGCTCTCTATTTCTATTCTGAAATGTTGCGAAAGGAATTCAACCGGAATGAAAGTTTGGTGTATATGGGGTATGAGATGAAAAAACTAGACCCTGTGGAAGCCATGAACCTCTTTGACCCTATCAAAGAAAAGGTGTTTGGAGATGATACCACAAAGGTGAATGACAAACTCCTGGAGTTCATGCAGATGCAGAGCATACAGGGCTTGTTCAGTATGTATAATGATACCTTGCAGAATCCCATCCTGAACCTGAGCCACATTGATATGTCCATAGACGGGAAATATTCGGTATTGGTGGATGACGGACAGGAAAGCCGTAATAAAACACATAATTATATCGTAAAGGATAGCAGCGGGAAAAGAGTGGCAACATTCCGGAATATCGCTTATGCTTATTTTCTTAACAGGAAAGATATACTGCTGTTATGTACTACAGAGCGGGACTATACAACTGATGAGCAGTATAGATCCACTCAAAAAAGGATTCCTCGTTATGCTCCTGAAACACAGTTTCCGGTAAATTTCCTACTGTATAACTGCAGGACAAAGCAAAACGAGCGGATCAACCTGGGCGGAGCAAAAAGATTCCTTCACGGGACGGAGGATGTTGCTGCGGGTGGAACATTTACGGTGTATGACAACTACAGGATACGGTATACCGCCAACGGGAATTTACTCATCCCATTCCTTGAGTTAAATGATAACGGAGAGTTTACGGACAAAGTGCAAATCCTTAACCCGGAAAGGCAGGAGATCGCTTACCTGCCTTCTCAATATACGATCACTACGTCCCATGATTATACAAAATTCATCACCCTGTATAGTGATAAGTCAAATTGCCTTGATCTCTATGATGAAAATGGGCAGCTGATCAAAAGAACAGAAGATGTCCTTTTTGCAGATTTCACGGAAGATGGGGATATGCTCTGGGGATTAGACGGGTCCGTGTCCATATTTCAAGAGGGGCAGGAGCGGACATTCAATGCCGCCACTACTGGTTATTACACCTATGTTTATGGAAGTTCCGCGAGGAAAAAGCTGATAGCGAAAACGACCGATGGAACAGAACTGATAGATATGGAAACCAATGGAAGGCAATTTTTTGCCGAAGAGCTGATAGCTACCAATTTTGATAAGAACGCTTTTATTACAATGAAAACCAGCAATTGGGACGGTACAGAATTCTTTGGTGATCATCTTCCCTGGTGGGGGAAAGACTGGAACAATGATCGTTACGTTTACAAAGATACCATACGGCGCAGGGACCTTAACGGGAAATTGATTGCCGGGCCATTCTCTCATCGTGATGGCATTGAGACCATAGAGTATAATAAAGCGGCGGATGAACTACTGGTGCTTACCAAAAAGAATAAATTGCTGGTGCTGGATAAAAACCTGCGGATAAAAACGGGGTTGAGTTTAACGGCTAATGACAGGTATGGGATGTCCCCAGACGGACTTATCCTGTATTATGTGCGGGATCAGTATTACAGTGTGTTTAAGAATAACCTGGATTCCCTCAACGTATTTAATGCTAATAAATCGTGGCAGTTATTAACGCGGAAGCCTTTGAAGATGGAGGTATCCAAACAGCGAAGGAAGGAGTTGGGGTTGCGGTTTAAGTGAGTTGGTGGATTTTATGCAGGAAATAATGGCTCACTCTCCAAATAAAGCGTATCCGGATCGAAATCAACATTTTCATCCCAAATAACCGTTCCATTAAATACTCTTGCTTTACTGCTAAATGTCTCATCCTTTAGTGCCTTATAGACTGGATAATCTAAGTAGCTGCTAAAATCAAATTCTTTCACCTCATTGTTAGTAAATGTGAGGATCAACTTATAAGGGCTCTTAAATTGTACAGTTGAAACTCTTGGGTTCATTTTCATTACTTTAACGGATCAATTTTAAAAACCTCATTACCAGTTACGGCCAATTGCCAGTTTGCCATTAAATCTTCCTGATGAATTTCAATCCAGGCTTGAACTAATTTCTCTTTATTTAGAAGGCAATGAACCTTCCAATAATTTACCACTGGGTATTTCGTACACACCTTCCATTTCTCCATACCTAATATGAATATGGGCGAGCTTATGTTGTTTTGTATCTAAATAATACATGGCAATAATTAATCCATAAAACATTGAAATTACCGGCATATCACAAATTTAACCGGGAAATTACAACATTTCTATCGAATTAATTACCAATGTGTTATGACACCATTTTTCTCAACGAATTATTTACCTCAATAGATCAACCAGGTGGCTTCTTACTACGGGTAGATACCGATCAGGTTTTATTTCTCTTGTCATATTAAACACAATATACACAAACTAATTTGTGACTACTTGAATTTCAAAGCAAGTTCGTTAATGATTTGGCAACAACCATTTTCTTTCCATACATTTAGAAATAAATCCCTGGGTAAAACATTCTAACCTCAACCAACAACATATCCATATGGAATACAAAGTAATACCCTTCACTGCTATGATCACTCGTGATGACTCATCACAATCTGTGGCAGCACAAATGCAAAGAACCATTGACAGTAACGTTTCCGAAGGGTGGGAATATCTTCGCATGGATTCTGTACAAACTTCCGTTGCTGGCACAAGTGGTTGCTTTGGACTAGGTGCCCAACCTGGCTACAATACGTCTTATAATGTTTTAGTCTTTAGAAAATAATTGATGCTACTTTGCTGACAATGTTAATTCACCTCTACTGGTTAGTTCCCAAGAGATGGCGAAGAGCATGTATTTTTAAAGAGACATGTTCTTCGCATATTTATAAAATTGCATCTGAAAAAGGGACTATTGCTGGCATTAGGGCCCTGAGGGCCAGAATAAAGAAATGTCGTCCTGGTTATTCATTTTATAAAACAGATGATGGAACAGAATGGATAATATTAGCGGATTCAACAGTAGTTAACAGAAATTCGACCAATATTTAAGCATAAATCCTATAAACATGAAATTAATCTCCCTTGTTGTCCTATCCATATTATTGCACAGTTGTAAAATTTCAAAGAAATATTATTATACACAAGACGATAAAGAAGAAGAAATAATTGAAGCCGCAACTGATTCCGCAGCTTATTTAGAAGCACATAAAAAGTTTGAAATTGCAAAAAAGGTTTATAACGATATGAATGAAACTTATGGAAGGCTTCATTCAGAAAGACCAATTAAATTTAAGCTACTCAATGAAAAACGCGAGGACATAACATATTTAATACATTTTGAAAAGAAAGATAGCTTAGAAAAAAACACTTCAGATCTAGTCAATTCTTTATCTAACCCTATAGAAGAAAGGGAAAATGCCATTCATAAATCAAAATATGATACCGTAGGATTATATATGGCGCCCATAAAAATACTGAATGCCCGATTTATTGAAAAAGAATATTCCAATTACAAGGATGTTGAATTGAGGTTCAAAAATGTCTGCAAGAAAAAAGTAGCAGCAATTAGATTCAAATGGTATGGTGAAAATGCATTTAATGAGCCTGCTGATATGGGGGTAATAGATGGTTGGGGAAGTGGCTTTACCGATGATGCCCTGCGCCCTGGGGCAGTTGATTATGGCGTTTGGAACGTTTTAAGCAAAGATGGAAAGAAGATACTTATTGCATATCCCTATGAAGTAGCATTTGAAGATGGCTCAAAATGGGTTTTAGGGAATTAGGCCTTTGCTACTGCGTATGCAAAAGTGGACCGGTAAGGTACCGGAGGACAAAGTTATCTGATCTTCAACTGGTAGGCTGCATTTAAGTAAGCAAAGCAACTCCTTTAATAATCTCCACAATGCGTTCCTTTTTAATGATCATCATACCATGCCGGTCATTTGAGATGCCTTGTTCCAGTTTATAGGTATAAGCCGGAACATCCTTGTTCAAAACAGTGGGGAAGTAAACAAACTTCATATTTGAGCAACGTTGCTGCAGTGTTTCTCCGGCTTCTACAATGTGTGTAGAAACAATAAAGCTGCAGTTCCTGTTTTCGGAAAAGGCTTCAGTAACCGCTACAGTAGCATCATAGGCATCCTTTACATTGGTACCTTTAAACAATTCATCAAAAATGATCACCATGTTCTTGCCAGCATTCACTTCATCGGCAACATGTTTTACCCGAAGCACCTCTGCATAGAAATGGCTGTAGCCCATATCCAGGTTATCGGGCACATTAATAGAAGTATACATGCCATCCTGCACTGAAAAGGCCATCTCTTCCGCAGCAACAGGGAATCCCATATGCGCAAGGTACACGGCAATACCAAAAGATTTCATGAAGGTTGATTTGCCTGCCATATTTGCCCCAGTCAGGAAAATTAAGTTATGGCCATGATCTACATGAGCACTATTCGCAATAGCCCCTGGTACCTGGGGATGAAAAACGTTATTGATGTAAATATGGTTCTTCCCTTCTGCAAAAGGAACAGCCCTGGCGTAAATAAACTTACGGGCTTTGGCTACTTTTGCAACGCTGATATAAACATCGGTTTCATACAAAACCTGCATTACCTGTTTAAGCTCTTCCTGGCAGAGATGCCTTAAAATGTGGTCGTACCTGATCACCTTTGTGAGTGACAATGCAGATGCCCCGCGTTCTGGCAACAGGCTTTTAAGCGCGGAACTGTTAAAAAGACTTTTCATAACCTGTACCGTTTCCTGATATGGCCCTCCATCCAGCTTGCAAAAGAAATCGTTCAAACGGCTGAGGAATTCGATCATTGATAGAATCCCTGCCTGTATTGCTTTATATTCCTCTTTTGCTGTGAGGAGATCCAGCACTTTTTTCTGCAGGATCATGTATGCAGTTCCTGCAATATTGTTGCCGGAACTACCGCTTAAATAATGTTCAACCTGGTTAAGCAGGTCTTTGCCCACAGGAAACTCCACTTCATTTGCCTGAAAATACTGGAATATACTGCTACGGGAATTGATAGCTTCCGCATCAGAGAGTGGTTTTTGAAACAGCGCTTCCAACACCTGTGCCCCTCCCCGGGTATGTGTACGATCGAATAAATTAAATATAGAGTTGCCTTTATATTTACCCGGTATATTCAGGTCAATCAGGGTTTGTTTATCTACTGTAAAACTCATTTCACTGGATTTTTCCGGCTTCTGATGCGCTCAATGATACGCTCGTTATTGATGATCATCATGCCGTGCCGGTCGTTTGTAATGCCTGGGGTTAACTTATATGTATAGGATGGAACATTTCCGTTCATCACAGTAGGGAAATAAACAAAATTGATGTTATCGCAATCTTTCTTTAATACTTCCCCCGCCTCAATAATGTGTGTGGAAATGATAAAAGTACAGTTTCGTTTCGTAGCAAAAGCTTCTGTAACAGCTATCGTAGCATCATAAGCATCTTTTACATTTGTTCCCCTGAACAGTTCATCAAAGATGATGATCACTTGTTCATTACGGGAAACGTATTCTGCTACCTTTTTCAGACGTAGGACTTCCGCATAAAAATGGCTGTAACCCATACTCAGGTTATCCGCGAGATTTATCGTCGTAAACATGCCTTTTTGTACGGAGAATTTCATGCTTTTTGCAGGTACAGGAAAACCCATATGCGCTAAAAACAATGTAACGCCCAGGGTTTTCATAAAGGTAGACTTGCCAGCCATATTTGCACCGGTAAGAAATATCACATTACTGTTCCGGTTTACCTCAAAAGTATTAGCCACGGGATTGGTTAACTGCGCATGGTACATTCCTTCTATATACAGCGTATTGTCTGCCACTTCCAGCGCCTGTGCAAAAGTAAACCCCTTACTGCGGCCTACTTTTGCGACAGCGATGTATACATCCAGGTTATAGATATGGTATAGCAATTTTGTTATTAAGTCCCGCGAGGTGAACCTTAGGATCTGATCATATTCGGCTGTTTTAGCATAGGCGATCTTCCTGGTTCCATTTTCCTTATAGATCCAGCTTAGTTGCTCGTTCTCCAACACGGATCTTATATCTTTTATCTCTTCGCGATAAGCCGTACAAGCATCTATTTCCTGTAAAAAAGTATACATCCCGTTAAACAATCCGATCACCGCTACGATACCTTTATACAGCAGTTCATACTGGGTATCTGTTCCTATATAATTACGGAATTTTCGCTGCAGTGTGTCCTCCTCTGCAGCGATTTTTGTCCGGTCGTCCTTATTGTTCAGGTAATATTCAATGGCATCAAATGCATCTGTCCTGAAGGGGAACGAAACATCTTTTTCCTGAAAATATTTAATCACTTCACTTCTCCTGGTGATCTTATCTCTATCAGAAAGAGGATATAAAAACATATTTTCCAGCACTTCTGCCCCTCCCCTGGTCTGCGTTTTGTTAAACAGGTTATAGATGGCATTACCACTGTACTTATTAAAAATATTCAGATCGTCTAAGGTCTGTTTGTCTATGGCAAAGCTCATATTCTTTTATTTTATCTTCCCTTTCTGCGGATCCAGATACCGATGGCACTTAAAAGCATCAGGCCAGGCAATACCCACACCAATGCAATCCTGGTTTTGTACGCACCTTTTTTACCTACAGAAATTTCATTGTCCGTACCGTTGGGTCTGCGTATATCGATGGGCATTTCATAGTCGGACAGCCAGTAAAAGAACCCTGTAACCAATGTAAAGTTGGATGCCCATATTTTCCTTCTGCTGGCGGCCAGCTCATTGTTGCTCAAACAATCTGCATCACCTAAAATGATGATCCGTTGTTCCTTATTGCCTGTTTTCCTGGAAAGGGCTAAACCTGTGGCATAAGATTTCTGCACTTCTCCGGCAGCAGGATTCAATTTTACGCTGTCGTCCAGGAAATTAGTCGTCTCCATCTCATTCCAGGAAGCGGAGTCTGAAACAACAACGGGTGTTACCTCAAAACCTTTGTCTGTGCTATAATCCAACCCTACTGCGCCCGGCATGGTCACGGTATATTCATCTGTATAGATACGTTTGAACTGATAGAAGAGATCTTCAGCTTTTTTTGTACCGCTGGCTACGATCAGGTTGGCCAACTGATCTTCAGAAGGTTTAACCAGTACGCCGGGCGTAAACTGAACACCAAAAGGTTGTACAAGGGGATTCATGATGTCCTGTTTTTTTGCATCTCCTGCAATCAAAAGGTTCCCCCCGGCTGCTATATATTTATCCAGGTTTTGTTGTTCATCTGCTGTTAAAGGAGTTTTGATATCTGCAATCACCAGAATGGTGATGTCCTTAGCGATCTCTTTATCCAGGCTAACATCCGCCACATCAAAACCCTGGTTGATCAATGCATAGCGGAAATTCCTGGTCTGCGCAAAAGTACTATAATCACGTCCTCCTTCGTTTTGGCTGCTACGCTCGCCATGCCCAACAAGGAAACCTGCTTTCGGCAGCTTCAGGGTCAGTCTTTTTAACGCTGCGGTTATTTCCGCTTCAGTTGGCAGTTTCCTCGAATCGTTATAGATCCTCAGAAAAGCCTTCTCACCACTCTCCCGCTCAAGTACACGTACGAACTGATTTCCCTCCGGAGACAGGTCTATTTGTTTTTTCATCTCTTCCGGAGACATAAACATTCCGGGATCCATATCTCTGATCTTCGATAAGGTATCCAGCTTTTGCCTGAGGGTTGTATTCGGAAACCTATATTCCAGGCTGGCACTATTAATTGTATCGTAGTAATAAACATACTTCATCTTTATTTCCGGTTTAAACCGGGTATATTGTCCAAAGCGGGACATGTCTCCATTCACTGCACGCGGAAGCGCCATTCCGGCATTGGACTCGTCTAATGCATTTACATAGGTAGTGATGGTAAGGCCTCCTTTTAAGCGGCTGATCACATCCTGGCTATTCTTTGTTAATGTATTTACCTTGTTATGCGTAGTGTCAAAGAAAATCCTGAATACCGGCCTGGATGTAGTGTATCCGAGCAGCATGGCTACACCGATGACCAGGGCATACTTACTGAAGGAAACCGTCCAGCGGCTCTTTTGCCTGTTGGATTGCAGACGGACAATGGTCAGTATCAGGAACAGGCAGATCACAATGATAAAGTACAGGAAGTCCTCACTACCGATCAGCCCACCAATAAACGAGGATGAACGTCCGGAAATGGAGAGCCAGTAAGTGATGTCCCGTACAAAAGCAATGTCCTGCCACATACTGCTCACATAATTTAACAGGCCTAATATTACTAAAGTACCTATTGCTGCTATCACCTGATAGGGCGTGAGGCTGGACATAAACAAACCGATAGCAGCATATGCGCAGATCAGTAAAAATAAACCCAAAATACCGGAAAGTATCGTTGCAAACTCGTAGTCCTTAATCGTAAATGCACCATAAAAAACAAAGATCATAATGATACCGATCAATATCAGGCCATATATGACCATAGACAGGTATTTACCCAGGATGATCTGTACGTTGGTAACGGGCGATGAGTACAGCAGTTTGATGGAACCACTGCTAAACTCCCGGCTCATCAAACTCATGGTCAGTAAAGGGATATACAGGTATAAATATTGTTGCACCCTCGAAAACATACCGTACCCGCCGCCTCTGGTAAAAATATCAAATGATATTTCAGTACCCTTGCGGCCAGCGGCAAGGTAGTTTACCCAGCTTTCCAATAAACCGGAAAAACCCATGCTCATCTGGAATGTAAAAACCACCAGGATCAACCAGGCAACAGGCGAATAAAATAAAGTCTGTAATTCAGTGATCGCTATGTTAAGTATCTTTTTCATTGATATGTATTCTCTGCTTTTATTTATTTTTTCGACAACTCTGCAAAAACAGCATCCATTGAGCCTTTCTCTGTGTATATTTCCGTCAGTTCCCAATTACGGGCAACGCTGATCTCTACCACATGCTTAGACACATCATGTCCATCATTGAACCGCAGGCGATATTTTGGACCGCCCAGCTCTTCTACTTCTATTACGCCAGGGATTGTCAGCAGATCATTTGCAGGTGGCATTCCTCTCAGCGATACCATCAGGCTGTTCGGAACAATGTAATTATCAAATTCATCTATGGTGCCGGAGAAAACAACCCGCCCCTGTTCAATCATCCTGATGTATTTACAGGTGGCCTGCACTTCAGAAAGAATATGTGTTGACAATACGACAGTACGATCCTGCGCGATCTCTTTGATCAGATGACGGATCTCAAAGATCTGGTTGGGATCTAAACCATTGGTAGGTTCATCCAGCACCACCAGGTCCGGCTTGTGTATAATAGCCTGTGCAATTCCTACACGTTGCTGGTAACCACCGGAAAGGTTACGGGTTAACCGGTTACCAAAATGCGTTAAGGAACAACGCTCCATCACTTCATTCACTGATCTGGTCACCTCTTTTGCAGGGATATCTCTTAATTTGGCACAGAAACGCAGGTACTCCCTAACAGTGAGCTCCATATGTAATGGCGGCTTCTGCGGTAAAAAGCCGATGTGGCGTTTGGCCTCCACCGGGTTTTCCCTGATATTGATCCCTTTGATGTAAATATTTCCTTCCGTCTGCTTTAATACGCCACACATGATATTCATCGTGGTCGATTTCCCGGCGCCGTTAGAGCCTAATAGTCCATAGATACCGTTCCTGTAGATCTCAAAATCGAGATCACGTACCGCCCACTGGGCACTATAGCGATGGGATAATTTTTCGACCTTTACAATCAGCTCTTCCATATTTCTTTTTAAGCTTTTACATTTTATTTATTCAGCAACTCCTGCAGCTTAGCCTGCAAACCTCCTCTGCGGAGGTTTTTGGCAATTATTTTCCCTTGCTCATCCAGCAACACCACAAAGGGAATGGTATGTATGCCATACAGTTTCCGGATCTCTGAATCCTTCCATCCTTTTTCTTCATGCAGGTTTATCCAGGGGATCTGTTCCTTTTCATATGCTTCTTTCCATTTCTCTGATGAGTCGTCCAGGGAAATGCTGACAAACGCTATTTTCTCTTTTTCAAGCCCGGGATAGATCTTTTTCAGGTACTTCATTTCCTGGATGCATGGCCCGCACCAGGAAGCCCAAAAGTCCAATATCACCACCTTACCTTTCAGGGAAGACAATGAAACAAGTTCTCCTGTTGCTGACCGGACCTTAAAATCCGGAGAAGTGGCGCCTATAGCTGAGATCTTTAGTTCATCTACATGTTGTTTCAACAGCTGTCCGAAATAGTTCTGCTGAACCTGCTCAGACAGGATGTCGTAGAGCTCCTTCCCTTTTTCATAACTTTCATCCTTCACCACATCTGCGATGTATGCAGCAAAAACATTGTCCCGGTTGGCCTGTACAAACTCTTTGGTTATGGGATACCGCTGTGCTTCAAGTTGTAAGATCCCGTCTATCTTCTGATCCGCTAAAACAGTGTCTCCATCATGTAAGGCAGCCCTATATTCACTGAGTATACCGCTAATTTTATTGCCTAATTTTTCCGCGATCATTTTATAGTACTGCCCGTATAGTTCATTTGCCGGGGAGCCTTTCAAACTGGTTGCATCTAAATTTTTATATGAACAGAAAAGCGTCATCTCCTTACCGTCCAGGAAACAATACCTTTTGGCTTGATTCACCTGGATCATGTATTGTCCTGTTTCTTTTAATTCCCCTTTCAAAGAAAACTTCCCTTCTTTGATGGGTGTGGAAAGCAACTCCTTTCCCTCCGTGGATAAAACGGCAAATTTCCCGGTGGTTATGCCATCTATTTTTCCGTCAATGGAAAATTTGTATGGACCCTGGTTTAACAATAAACAAAGATGTAACAGTAAGGTGTGCATATGCAGTATTTAGTTGTTGTGATCCTACAGTTCGTTTCCAATAGCCTGCAGATCGATATTAAACTGTGTTTTAAAGTGATTGATCACTACGTTACACTTTTTCCGTATGGTACCTTTATTGTCGATAGCCGGGTTTAAAAAACCTCCCGTGGCATTTAGTTTTGCGTCTGTATTCTTCACCAGCAGCTCAACATATGCTGCCCAGTCCGTTAAAGGTTGCCTGCGGTCCCAGTCAATGATACCATTCCCATAAGTGAGTTCCCAGGTAGGCATAGACAATGAATAATTGGTTAGATCTGTAAAAGCAGCAGGAGGAACCATTACACCTTTGCTGATGAGCCGCTGCAGGAAAAAGTTCACGATCGCTCCTTTAAAAGTATATTTTTCAGCCGCCGTCATGGTGAGGATCTCTTTTCCGCCTCCTGTTACACCCAGGTAATCGATTCCTGCCGTCGCTGCGTATTTTGTACTCGTTTGTTTATCAGGTGTACCTGTTCCTGCACTTACCAGGAGGTATTTATCCATCAGGAATATTTTCCTTGGGAGATATTGCTTCAGAAAATCATCTGAAAAGTACTTGAAGAATTTTTCGTGCAACAGATCCAGCTGTTGGGAGATGTAAGCCTCATCTGCCCGCGTATACATATACCCGCTGGTTGTTTTATTGGTGACGGGGTCATACTTACATTGATTTATTGCCCTTGACACGTCCCAGAAGATATCCTTATCCTCAAATTTATAGAGTATAAGTGTATTGTATTTTTTATAAAAATCTACAATGTTATCATCATAATCATGATCACCCTGCGGTAACGTATGGTCGCCGTATACAGCTTCCGGCGCTTCAGTTGCCACCAAAGCGTCTTCTTTTTTATCGCATCCTGCTGTGATCACACACAGCAGAAACAGGATTACTCCCACATTAAATCTTATCATATAGATATCTGTTTATGGGTTTGGTATAAGATTCGGATTTCTTCTCAATACGGTTTCAGGTAAGGGCAAAACATACCGTTTATCTCCCTTTTCCAATATATACTCTCTTGGAGATTGGTTGTCAAAGCCCCTGAATGTATGTTTGAGCTGTGGCATACCATAACGTTTCAGATCAAACCAGCGATGTTCTTCAAAGCACAGCTCGCGTCTTCTTTCTTCCCTGCAGAAATCAAGAAGGGCCTGGCCGTTTGCGATGTTTACCGGCACATAGCTAACAGTCCTCGTATCATACCGGTATTCCCTTAAATAATTTAAGTCCGCCAGTGCTGCCAGGCGAAGGGCTTCATCGCCATTTTCCAGGTATTGCTGTATCAGGCCCTCTGCTCTGTTCAGGTACGATTCGGACACCCTCATCCCTTTGGTATAATAACTGCTGCCTGTTTTTGACCCGTATAAGAGTTTCACATCATAGGTGGTTGCCGAGATGTAATACCTTGTATAAAAGAAAGCAGGTCTCAAGTCTTTTTTGTTGGCCGCTCCGGTTGTCCAATTGTAGTCGTAAGACGCCGACAGGCCAGGGGATACCTCATAAAACGCAGGTTGACCATAAGCTGCTGGTAAAGCAAAAAACTGGTTAAGTTCCTCATGGCTTGAAAACATCCATATGGCTTCCGGGCTATTCAGATCAAAAACATTCACTGTTGAGTTGGCGGTATTTACCGGGATGGCATAATTGGATAATTTAAGCAGCTGCGGTTTACGCGCAATCACCTTACCGGCATACTCCACCGCCTTATCCCATTTTTCCATGTAGAGGTACATCCTTGATAAAAGTGTATAAACAAACAGATCAGATGCTTTTAACTTTGAGTTTTTCTGACCATACTGTTCCAGCAATGGTGCCGCTGCCAAAAGATCTGCTTCCACCTGCCGGTAGACCTGCGCTATGGAAGCTCTGGAAGGCAGTTCATCCGATACAACAGAACTGAGCATCAGCGGTACACCGGGTGCTTTCTCCAGATCAAGGCCCACTGCATTATAAGGCTGGGCAAATACGTTTACCAGCATAAAATGGTAATAAGCGCGCATAGCCAGGGCCTGCCCCTTCACATTCGCTTTATCTCCTTCGGAACCGCTCACTTTTTCAATCATGTCCATCACCACATTGC
The DNA here is from genome assembly GCF_009647655.1 of Chitinophaga sp. SYP-B3965. Classification (GTDB taxonomy): domain Bacteria; phylum Bacteroidota; class Bacteroidia; order Chitinophagales; family Chitinophagaceae; genus Chitinophaga. The sequence continues at coordinate 24,374 of NZ_WJFD01000006.1, forward strand.
AGCCTTTTATACAGCGGTAATAATGATCATAGCTATCTACTGCCGCCAAACCTTTCTCCGCCATCATTTCAAACATATCCGCACGCCAGGTAAAGGCAGGTTCTCCATTATACAAGCGGTACAAGGTGTTCTGGTCATTTACAAAATTGCTGGTCACATCATCCGTCATCAGATCGATGTACTTAATGAAATGCGTTTTGATAGGATATACTTCGCCGATCATTAATTGTTGCAGATCAGTGGCAGAGCTTGGCCTGATCTCATCCTGGCTGTATTCTTCCAGGAATTTCTTACATCCTGATGCAGACAGGAGCAGGAGAAAAGCCAGTATATTGCTGATTAATTTGTTCTTCATCATTCACATTTTTACTGGTTAGAAACTTGCATTCAATCCCAACGACCACGTCTTTGTTATTGGCTGATTTCCGGTAGCCACTTCAGGGTCCATTCCTTTGAAATCTTTGCTGACAATGATAAATGGATTACTTACCGATAGAGACAGCGCCAGATTTTTCATGAATAAATGGGCCAACAACTTTTCCTGCAGATTATAGGATAGAGAAATGTTGTTACAGCGCAGAAAAGAAGCATTTACTACGCGGGCATCCGAATTATTGTACATATCCCAGGGATAGCCCGCATATCCTGATGGAAAATACAATACATTCTGTGTCCCGTCCGCCTTCATGGAAGGAATAGTGGGGATAGATGTAAATTTCTCATCTCCGGGTTGTCTCCAGCGGTTCACAAACTCCTTCGGCAGATTTTCATAAGCACTCGGTAGAAAATTGCCCGGGAACATGTTATAAAGGAATTTCTTTCCACCTATATTCAGGTTAAATGCCGTTGACAGGGAAAAAGTTTTATAACGCACTAAAGTAGAAATGCCGCCATAAAAATCAGGCTCCAATTTACCCATGTACTTCATGTACTCTGTTACGTCCGTCATAGCTTTCGGATTCTCAGCTGCAGTAGGCATTACAAATTCAGGCACACCCGTTTGCGCGTTAGGCCCTTTATACTGGAATGCCCAAAATGCAGAGACCGGATATCCTACCTTATTCAATGTTCCGGCTACAGCCCCCATCCACCAGGTGGCGGTAGGGAAAGGCGTTTCCACGGTGTTGATATTCCTGGAAGTATTTACCGTCAATGTCCACAACCAGTTTTTGGTGCGTACAGCAGTACCTGAGAGTTGCAGTTCAAGCCCCTGGTTGAGCATATTACCCCCATTCACGGGCATAGTAGCAATGCCATACTCTGAAGGCACTTCTTTATAGATGATCACATCTTCAGATTTCTTCCGGTAATATTCAAAAGAAAGCATGAAGCGGTTCTTAATGATCCCCAGGTCCAACCCCATATTAACGGTTTTGGTTTTTTCCCAGCGCAGGTCCGCATAAGGGAGTGATTTGATCTGTAAAGAAAACTCTCCTGAATAGTACTCTATCGGCGTATAAGGGATTTGTGCTATTAACTCAGGACCAAAATTTTCTGCTACATTTCCCTGCCAGCCATAAGTGGCGCGGAAGTTCAGTTCGCTGATCAGATGCTGATCCTTCATCCAATCCTCATTATGTACATTCCAGCGCACACCGGCAGACCATACCGGCAAAAACCGGTTCTGGGTGTTTTGTCCGAAACGATTGGAAGCATCCCACCGGATGCTTCCGGTAGCCACATACCGTTCAAGGTAGGAATAAGTACCACTGCCGTATAAAGAGAAGAAGTTGGACTTCCGGTCAGTCATACGTGAGGTAATGTATCCATTATAAAGGCCATTGGGATAAATAGTGCCACCTTGTGTAATGGTAGGCGGAGGGAATGTTACATTTTTCCCCCTGTCCGGAAAATAACCAAATACGGTACTGGACGCTCCGTCTACTTTAGTGCTCCGGCTTTCCTCTCCAAGCAAAAAGCTGATCCTGTGCCTGCCCAGGAGTTGGTTATAAGAAAGGCTGTTCCGCCAGTTAATAGTAGAGGTACGGGCCTCAGTGGTATTCAATTCACCTCCATGCGGCAACCGGGAAGCTTTGTATTCTACTTCACCCGGGGCATATTTACCATAATCATAGTTCCGGAAATTGGCCGCAATGTAGTTGCTCCTTTCCGAAGCAAAAGATTCCCCTACTGCGTTGCTGGAGGCAAAACCTACAATGCTTTCAAAACGAAGTCCTTTAAATACATCATACTTTAAGTTCAGATAAGTATTAAAGTTCCTGGTATCGTTTTCATTTCCGGTATTGGCCAGTTCATTCAACACATTATACTTGTACAGGGAAGAACCCTGTTCGTAAAAGAACAAACCTCCGGTTTCGTCAAAAGCCGGGATGGCACGGCTGGAGGTGGAAGCATAGGTATAAGGATCTACCCGGTAAAACCCGTTCGTTTTAGTAACGTTTCCGTTTAGCCGCATAGACAGCATGATCTTCCTGTTCAATTGTGCATCCATGTTAATGGAAGCGGTATTTGCTTCTGATTCATTGCCTTTGGCCGCACCCTTTGTTCTGTTGGTTGAAAGGGAAGCATAATAACGAACAATATCAGATCCGCCTGAAACATTAAGGGAATGATTGTAACTGACCGGTTGTTGAAATAACAGGTCAAACCAATCTGTATTTACCGTTTCCAAACGTTTTACCTCACTATCAAACTCCGCATAAGTGATCTCTTTGTTCAGGTAACGCCTGATGGCATTTTCATATCCAACTTTCTCCGTGTACCGGGTGCCATACAATCTTTTGTCGTAGATCTCCCTGGAAACGTCAATACGCTCTTTTGAATTCATTAAATTCATCTTGTTGTAGCTGAGCTTGTTCGTTACCGATGTATTGCCGGAGTAATTGATAGAAACCCTGCCCTTTTGACCTTTTTTAGTGGTGATGATGATAACGCCGTTGGCTGCTTTAACACCATATAAAACGGTGGCGGAAGCATCTTTTAGTATCGTGATATCTTCAATGTCGTTGGGATTTAACCAGGAAATGCTATTCCCGATAAAAGTGCGGATCATATCAAAATTATCCTGGGTAATTGCGCCATAACTATCCAGTTCCTGCGCCTTAAAAGGAATCGGATCTTCCTGGATAATACCATCCACTACCCATACTGGTTCCTGGTTACCCAGGAGGGTGGATGTACCCCGTATGCGCACTTTTTGCCGCGGCCCTACTAAACCACTGTTGTTCAGCACCAGCAATCCCGGCAGCTTCCCCTGCAGCATCTGTTCTATGGTATTCGTTCCATTAAAGAACAGGTCCTCCCGTTTAATGGTATTAGCTGAACCCACCATTTCCATCTTCCGGATGGTTTGAAAGCCGGTTACAACCACCTCATCCACCACCTTGATCTCGTCTTCGAGTACAACCACCACAGGTTCGTTCTCATCATATTTTGGAAAAGTAACACTGCGCCGCTGCATGCCGATAAAAGAGAAAACAAGTTCTGCTTTAACACCATCAGGTACAGCTAAGTCAAACACGCCGTCCTTATCGGTTACAGCCTTCACCTGGGTACCCTTTAACAGGATGGTTACTCCCACCAAAGGCTGCCCTTTTTTATCTTTTACAACACCTTTTATGGGCCCTTCCTTCTTACTATCCTTTCGCTTGATCACAATGGCATTTCCCGAAATTTTATAGACCAGGTCAGTATTCTGGAGGCACTTCTCCAGGATCTGATCAACAGATCCGCCTGTTACATTCAACGTCAGGTTATTGACCTTTTCAATTTCCTTTGTTCCATACATGAACACAAACCTGGTATGTTTCTGTATTTCCCAAATTACCTGTTCTAAAGACGCATGTTCCATCTTCAGCGTCACTTTATCCTGCGAATGTACTTTTGCGGAAAGTTGAAAGCAGAAGGCCAGGATGAGCAAAGCTTTCAATTTTACAATAAACAGGAGCCTGGGCCATCTCCTTCGATGGCAGGGAAGACATTCTCGTTCTTTTCCCATAGATTTGGTTGCTTAAATGTGAGAGATTGGTTTTATCAGGCGCCAGGTGTTACGACCACCTGGCGCATTTTTATTTTACAGACGATATATATAATACTTTATCAACAAACTTTACCTTCACCAGCCCGGTAGATTTTAGCATATCAATAATAGGGGCCATGCTGTTATAACGCTCAAAGCTGGCTCCTATCTCAATTGATCTTGCCTCCTCATCTTCAAAGCGATATTCAAACCTGTACCACCTGGACAATTGCTTTAACACCTCTCCCAATTCCTCATTCCTGAATACAAATCTGCCTGTGCGCCATGCGGTGTAAAACATTACATCTACTTTGCGCACCTCCATTTTACCAGATGCCACCGCTACAACAGCCTGCTCACCCGGAACAATCTGGCGCCATTCTCCATCAGCACTGACGGCCACTTTTCCCTCTGCAAGTGTTGTTACTATATTCTGCTCATCGGCATAGGCTCTGAAATTAAATGATGTGCCCAGCACCTTTACTGCCACATTTCCATTTTTTATAATAAAAGGATGGTGTGCATCTTTAGCCACATCAAAATAAGCCTCTCCTGTTAACTCCACCGTCCGATCCGTTCCTTTAAAAGCCACGGGGAATTTCAGCTTTGTTTCCGCATTTAAAAATATCCGGGTACCATCTGATAAGGTTACCGAATACTCCATACCGGTCATTGTTTGTATTTCATTGAATACAGCCGTGCCGGATGCCGCATCAGCCATTGCATAATCTATACTCCCCGAATCTGTTGCAATCTTCGTTCCGTCGGCCTCTGTCATTTCAAGCGAATTGTTCTTTGAAATATCGATCACACGTCCGTTACCCAAAGTGAGCTTCGCTCCCGCCGAACCGGCAAGTATGTGCGGTTCCACGATGGGAGATTCTATTGATGACCGGTTCCACCAGTAAAGCGTTCCAACAGATACAACTGCTAACAGGATCGCTGCATACTTCAACATGTTCCGCCATGGTTTCATTTTTCGCACCTTATTATCTTTATCCAAAGATGCTTCTACCTTTGCCCAGGCTTCATTTGCCGGGAACTTCTCACGTAACCGGTTGTTTTCTTCATAAGCTTCCTTCTTCATCAGCCGTTCCCATAAGTGCAGGTTCCTTTCATCCTCCTGCAACCATAACTGTAGTTCTTTTTCATCGTCCTCCGTTTGAGAACCGGTAGAAAAGGCAGCCATCAACTCTGATATTCTAAAATATTCCCTATTAACTTCCATAACTTATTAGTTGATGGTATTCAATTTATTATGATTGTATTGAGCCCTTTGCCGTTTTTATAATACTATAACAATCTCATTCGTAAACCGGGGTAGTCAGAAAATAAAAAATTGTTACTTTTTTTTCTATAAGTTTGTTTTGGGGGTTCAAAGATGCATTATGCAAAATATTGTATTGGCAATCGGGAATGGTGATAAACATGCTTTCAAGGAGTTTTTTGAAGACTATTTTCCGATACTGTGTGCATTTTCATTTAAGTACATTAAGGATGAGGAACAGTGTAAAGACATTGCTCAGGAGGCTTTATTAACGTATTGGGAAAAGCGGGCCGAATTCGATTCCATTTATAAGGTAAAAAGTTTTGTATACATGGTAGCCCGCAACCGCTGTCTTAACATTATAAAACGGATGCAGGTTGGTGCAAACTATTTACAGGAGGCGAAAAATGAATTGGAATTTTTCTTTGAAGAGAACATTATAGAGCAGGAAACCTTTTTAATGGTACGCAAGGCTATTGAAGCACTGCCTCCCCAAATGCGGACCGTGATCAGCTATTCCATGGAAGGTTTAAAAAAACCGCAGATTGCAGCTGAAATGGGGATTGCCGAAGGAACCGTACACTCTTTAAAAAAAACAGCCTACAAAAAACTGCGGGAACAGTTGCAGGGACATTTTTACTTATTACTACTATATTAGTCTTCATCTCGTTACTCTTCCTGAAACTCCGCTGATCACCATCTCTTCAATTTCTTTTTTTGTTATTACGGCCCAATCTCCGGGGATACTTTGTTTCAATGCTCCACATGCGGTGGCGAAATTGATGATATCCTGCGGGGAGTAGTTACGCATTAATCCAAATAAGATACCTGCTGTGAAGGCATCCCCGGTACCTATCTGATCTGTGATGGTTTGCAGGGAGAAACCTTCTGCATAATAATATTTATCCTCATGTGCCAGGGCAGCACAATAGATACCGCCGGGTTTGCGGAAACTCATGCCCAACGTTTTTAAATGTGGCATGTGGGGTTTGAGGGCTTTGTGTGTTTGCTGGAAACGTTCTTCCAGTGATAATTGGGGGTCTGATTCAATGTCGTAATATATTTTCACTGCATCCAGGTCTGCTACGGCTATCTGGCTGTGTTGCAGCAAAGCGGGCATTACTTCTTTCGGTTCCTTTCCGTATTTCCATAAAGTAGCGCGGTAGTTGAAATCCGCTGAAATAGTGATGCCTTTCTTCCGCGCTACCTCTATGGCTTCCTGGCAAACATCAGCAGCGCTTTGAGATAAAGCAGCGGCTACGCCGGACCAGTGAAAATATTGTTGTTCTTCTAAAACATCGTTCCAGTTGATATCTCCGGTTTGGAGTTCTGCGAAAGAACTGCCTGCGCGGTCATAGATCACTCTTGTGGGTCTGATCTGGTTACCAGCTTCTGTAAAATAGAGGCCTAGTTTTGAGCCGCCGTGTGCGATATGCCCTGTTCCTACGCCATGACCTCTCAATTGCTGGAGGCCTGCTGCGGCTATGTCATTATCCGGTACCCTGCTGATGTATTCTACCTTTATCCCTAAACGGGCCAATAGCACACAGACGTTCGCCTCTGCACCAGCATAGTAAGCGGTGTAACCATCCGTTTGCTGGAACCGCTTACCATTATTGCTGTGTAATCTCAGCAAAAACTCTCCAAAGGCTGTTAGGTTATCATTCATGACCCCTAAAGTAAATATTTCCCGCGATATGGCACTTAGTATAACTCGAACAAGGCCTCAATTTCCACCGGAATGTTATCCGGGAGGGAACCAAAACCAACAGCACTTCTTACACCGATACCATTTTCTTCTCCCCAGACCTTTGCAAACAATTCGCTGCAACCATTGATCACATAAGGATGACGTTCAAAATCAGGTGTGCAATTTACCATCCCCAATACTTTGATCACCCGCTTTACTTTATCCAGTCCCACATGGGTTTTGATGGTGGACAACATGGCGAGCCCTACCTGCTGCGCTGCCAGTTTACCTTCCTCCATATCCAGCTCTTCTCCTATGCGGCCAATGATCAGTGACTTGTCATTCTTCACCGGGCCGTGACCTGAGAGGTACAGATACTTCCCATCTATGAGGAATGGTTTGTAAACACCCAGTGGTGTGGGTGCGGGTGGTAATGTTAATCCGGTCTTTTCCAGTTGCTCTTCGGCAGTTTTGTTTTTCATATTTATATAATTGTATCCAGTATCATTACGCCTGCCAGTCCAACTACGCCAACGATCGTTTCCATCACGGACCATGACAGCAAGGTGTTTTTTAAACTCAGGTTAAAGTATTCTTTAAACATCCAGAAACCGGCATCGTTCACATGAGAGAACATCAGGCTTCCTGCGCCAACAGATAATACCATCAGGTTAGGATCTGCATGCCCCTGCAATACCAAAGGCGCTACCATTCCAGCTGCCGTAATCCCTGCTATGGTGGCAGAACCAACACATGCTCTGATGATGGCAGCCATCATCCAACCCAATACAAGGGGATGAATGGGCCAGGTGCTCATTTCTCCGGCAATCTTTTCGCTCACGCCGCTTTGTGCCAATACTTCTTTCAAAGCCCCCGCGCCTGCAATGATCAGCAAGATCATCGCCACATCTTTAACAGCTGCTGTGTAAGTGCTCATCACTGCCTTCACGGGGGTTTGTTGTAGTATACCTAGTGTAAAAGTAGCTATCAGCAGGCAAAACAACATTACTATTGGTGCATCTCCTGTGAAATTATTTTTTGGAAGTACTTTTGTGATCATCAGCAGGAATACAGGTAACAGGGCGGTGAGGAAACTGTTCAGTTTGCCGGGTAAAGGCCCTTCTTCTTTTGCTTGAAAAAGTTGTAGCGGTCCTGCAGGGATCTTTTTCAGCCATCTTGCAAATACTGGTCCTGCTATGATCACTGCGGGAATGGCTACTGCCAGGCCATACATCAACGTTAAACCCATGTTGGCTTTGAATTCCCCTACTAAAATAACCGGTGAAGGATGTGGGGGAAGAAAACCATGTGTTACCGATAATGCAGCCAGTGTGGGTAATCCAATATAAACAGCGGGTAGTTTGTATTGATAGATCACTGAGAAGATCAACGGTACCATGAGTACAAATCCTACGCCGTAATATAATGGGATGCCAATTATAAACCCGGCTATCAATAATGCCCATTGCACATATTTAGGACCGAAAGTTGACATGAGTGAATTGGCGATCTGTTTTGCTGCGCCGCTTTCTGCCACCAGTTTTCCTAACATCGCACCCAACATTAAGATCATCAGCAGGCTGCCGACCGTTTCTCCGATGCCTTTTTGCAAAGCGGCAGGGATCTTTTCTATGGGTACTTTCAGCCATATGCCTGCAATAATAGCCACGATGAGGAAAGCGAGGAAAGCGTTGAATTTGCCCCATGTGAGGAGCAGGATCAGTAAAGCAATACAGCAAATAACAATTACAAAGGCCATTCTTCTCTTTTTCATTAATAATCCACCAGCGCCATATTCTCCGGGTGGGATGTTTTTTTTATTGATCGCTTTTATTCCACGATGATTTTTTTTATTTTTTATTGATCGATTTTATTCCACGATGATCTCGTCTATCATTAATAATCCATTTCCACCGGCGCCGTATTCTCCGGGTGGGATGATCCCTTTATTCACGCCTTTTACTTTCAGATACCTTGCTCTCACAGCGGGTACTTTCAGGCGGATGTTGTTGATACCATTCACAGGGAATTTATTTTCTTCGGCTATCAGTTTATAATTAACCCCATCTTCTGAAGCGTAGAATTGTAACGCTTTCGGCTCCCACATTCTTTGCCAGTGGTAATTTAAAATATTCGCGCCTATCAGTTGTATGGTATTTGTTTCTCCGAAATCTATTATGGCATCAAGATCACGGCCACTGAAGCCGAGCCATTGCTGATCATTGTATTTATCACTGCCAAAGATGCCATTCACCAGACTTCCGGCGTAACGGGTATTTTGAGGTTGGGCCAGTGTAACCTTTGCGCCTACTGCTTTATGGATATTGAATGCCTGGCTGAATCCATCGGAGGTTTTAATTACACTGGACTTTTTGATAACAATCGGGCGGGTGTAAAGACCAGGGGGACTGCCATCCGTTGTGTAGTAAATGGCAGCTTTCCCCTGGAGAGTGATCAGTAATTTTTCTTTGTAAACAACATTTTTGTAACTGATATCCTCTTTGAATTGTATAGACTGTTTTTTCAACCGACGTACGAAGCCCGGGTAATCTTTTGCATGCTGTGGACTCCACGCCACTTCTGATAATGCAATAGCTCGGGGCAGTAACATGTATTCTGCCTGTGTTGTTGTAGGAAGGTATTCACTCCACAGTTGCCCCTGCACCCCTTTCACTTCTTTTAGCGGCTCGTAGGTATATACTTCCTGCAAAGGTGTATAACCTCCGGCCGCTAAAGGTTCTGTTGTATATAAAGACTGGTAATGATCAAAGTACAATTCATCTTCCGGGGTCATGATCACCTGTTTGGCAGCGCCGCTTTCTGTTCCTCTCCAACTCATCACGGTAGCATCTTCTGCGAGGCCACCTTCCAGTATTTCGTCCCAGCCAATGATCTTACGGCCTTTACTGCGCACGTATTGATTGATGCGTTTGATGAAATAGTTTTGCAATGCATCTGCATCCGGCAGTTTTTCCTGCTGCATGCGGAGGCTGCAAAGCGGACAGGCATTCCATCTCGTTTTAGGGCATTCATCACCGCCAATATGGATGTAGGGAGAAGGAAATAAAGCGATCACTTCATCCAGTACATCTTCTAAAAAAGAGAAAGTGCTATCCTTTCCGGCACAGAACACATCATCAAAAATACCCCAGAAGGTAGCGGTCTTATAAGGGCCCCCGGTACAACCCAGTGAGGGATAGGCAGCTAATGCAGCCAGGGCATGACCGGGCATTTCAATTTCAGGAATGATATTAATACCACGGGCAGTTGCGTAAGCGATCACGTCTTTGATCTCTTCCTGCGTATAATATCCGCCATACTTCTTCCCGTCAAACCGATGCGGCAGTTCTTTCTTATGCCCTATCAATGTTTCATCTCTCCATGCCGCAACGGATTGAAGCTTCGGGTATTTCTTTATCTCGATACGCCATCCCTGGTCATCTGTGAGATGCCAGTGGAAATTATTGTATTTGTATTGTGCGAGGATGTCTATAAAATGTTTCACAAATGATACCGGGAAGAAATGCCGGCTTACATCCAGATGCATGCCTCTGTAGGCAAAGCGGGGGTAGTCTGTGATGAGGCAACTTTGTAGTTGCCCCTTGTTGTTCAGCTGTCTTACTGTTTGAATAGCATGTAAAATACCGGCTTCGTCATGCGCGGTGATCTCGATCTTACCTGGGTTGATTGATAAGCGGTAACCTTCTGCTTCTTTAACGGTGGTTGAATCTATGATTAAATGGATGCCTTTTGCTGTGGGGGATGATTGTATTTCAATTCCGATGTATTCCTTTAACAGGGCAACTGCTGTGCTGAGTGTTTCCGGTGCAGAGATGAAGGTTTTTTTGTCCAGTAAAAAAGCACCTGGTAACAGCTGCATTTTTACAGGCGCGGGGATCAGCGCAGGTGCGCTGATCCTTTGGGCCTGTACTGTTGCATAGGTTATCAGACATATTATAGCAAGGCAAATAACTCTCATCCTTATAATTTATCCCACCAGATCCTTGTGATCAGATTATCTGCTCCCTGGCGGATCACAGCATCGTCATAATTCTTTTTGTTGATACCCTGTTCAGGAACCGGATAAGGGATCCTTCTTGGGATAGTACCGCCAGTAGCGTTACCAGTGAAATTCACAGGAACCAATACAGGATATCCTGTGCGACGCCAGTTAGCATAAGCTTCCTGTTCATCGAGCAATGAAGCGATCCAGAATTGTGTATGGATCTGGTTGAGCTGGGCATCTAAAGTACCTGCTGTATTTAATGCGTTGGCAGTTGAATAAGCAGTGATCCTTGCCGGAGCAATTACACCGGCTGCACCAAATAAAGCCCAGTTCTTCAAAGCTGTCTCTACACCTGTTTTATAAGTATCTGCAGCATTACCGGCTGTCCAGGTACGCACGATAGCTTCTGTGAGCAGGAAATTAGTTTCTGCTGCACTGAGCACGATCAGTGGGGCTGCGTATTGCAGAATGGTAGCAGGATTTGGTTCAGAGAATGTATTGAAGTTCGCGGGTTTGCCATTCGTTCCATTCGGTAAACCTTTCTGTGCTGTGGATGTAGTATCCGGCACAGCGCCATTCCAAACTACAGATACCACAGATAACCGGGGATCGTTGCGGGATTGCAGCGCGTCGATAAACGTTTTGCTGAACTTGCCGAATTCGGTATTATTCACACCATTTGCTCCCTGTACATAATCCTGAGACACGAGTTCGAAAGCAACCGGGTTGTTATTATATACCTGCGGACCATTGGAATATTTCACGACGGCCTGATCTGCTGCAGTGAGGATCACACCTCCCTGGATGGCTTTCAATGCCCATTCTTTTGCTTTCGGTTCATCTCTTTTCTGCAAACGCATGGCGATGCGTAACATGAGGGAGTAAGCGAACTTTTTCCATTTGTCGATATCTCCTTCGTATAAGAAATCCGCTTTGCCGAATTTAGGTTGTGCCGGGTTAAATGCTTTTATGGCATCATCCAGTTCTTTCAGCATGCCGGCATAGATATCACTTTGGGCATCATACTTCGGAAGGAAGATAGCTTCCGTTCCGCCGCTATTTGCCTGGCTGTAAGGCACATCACCATACAGGTCAGTGATACGCTGGATCAGCATTACTTTCCAGATGGTGGCTGCGGCTCTTTTATTTACAAATTCGGGAGCAGTTGCCGCTTTGTCCAGCTCCTTTAATGTAGTGAGTACATTTGTATAAGTATACCGGAAGTAAAACGACTGGTATTGATCATGCACACCATATTTATCACCAGAGCCCGCTCCTGCGAGTTCTTTGGCGGTGGCAAAGTGTTGTACAAAGTTACCGCAGGTAATATAGGAAGTGTAAAAATACGCGCGGTCGTATACGTAATTCCCTTTGAGGATGCTCTGTGAAAAGAGATAATCCACGTTGGGTTTTGTTGACGCATTCGGGTTCGTATTCATTTCTTCAAAACCCTTGTCACAGGAGGCCAGTCCGAATAAGAGGACGAATGTATATTTAGCAAATCGTAACATAGTGAATTCGTTTAAAATTTAACCATCAGGTTGAGGCCATAACTTCTTGTGCGGGGCACCCCGAACATTTCAAATCCTTGTGCATTAGAGTTATTGAAAGTAGACTCAGGATCGATGTTTGGTGCATCCTTGTACAGGATGAGCAGGTTCCGCGCAACAAACGAAAGCGATACGGATTGCAGTTTCGCAAATGAGAATACTTTTGCAGGAATACTATAACCCAATACCACCTGGCGCAGTTTGATGAAGTCAGAAGAATATACAAACCGCTCTGACTGGTTCTTGTAGTTATCATAGTAAGCCTGTAACCCTGCTCCGGTAAAGGTTCTGGAATAAGGTTTATCATCTTCATCCACACCCGTTACCGTTAAACCACCATCTCTGCCGGGTAAAGTGATCTTATGCAAACCAAAGCGGGTAGCGTATAAGTTGGTGCCGGAATATACATGGCCACCAAACTTACCATCTATCAGGAAGCTGAAATTAAAACGTTTGTAACTGAAGGCATTGTTGATACCACCTGTTAATGGAGATACCCCGGTACCAAGGTCTTCCAGACCGGTGGTAGCTTCAAATCCATTTGTTTTGGAATTGAAAACGGGCAGTCCCTGTGCATTCCTTTTTACCTTGTATCCTTTAATGATACTGAAGGGTTTACCTACTTCTGCGAAGATGAAGGCATAGTTATTAACGGCAGCATCCATTTGGATACGATCCAGTCCGGGCGCCAGTTTTACTACTTCATTCTTATTATAGGCGAAGTTGAAATCTACTTCCCATATGAAGTTCTTTCCTTTTATGGGCAAACCACTCAGGCGAAGTTCCACCCCTTTGTTACTCATTTCACCCACATTCAGGAGTGTGGAATTGTAACCGGAACCGGTAGAGATACTTACCTGTACAATATCGTCTGTTGTTTTCCTGTTGTACACTGCAAAGTCTGCAGAGATGCGGCCATTCAGGAAACTCGCTTCAAAACCGGCTTCCATTGTTCTTGTAACAAAAGGTTTCAGGTCTGGATTTGGCGCATTCAACAAACCGGAAGTAGTACCTACTGTTTGTGTGGGCGCTTGTAAAGGCTGGCCAAGATGACCACCACCGGGTACGAGGCTATATGTTTGATTCAAAGAATAAGCAGTGGGGGTACCGCCACCAGTTTCTGCCCAGGAAGTTCTCAGTTTTGCGAAAGAAACCCAGGAAGGTAATTTCACTGCTTCTGATAAGATGAAACTGATACCGGCAGATGGGTAAAAGATATTATTGCTTTTGGGAGATAAGGTAGAGAACCAATCATTTCTACCGGTAGCGGAGATATAGATCATGTTCTTGTAACCGAAGTCAACACTGGCAAATAATGAATTAATTGCATTGCGGCCCAAAGCATTGTTAGTAGTAAGACTTACCACGTTGGACGGGTCATAAAAACCAGGTTCTGCAAAATCAGTACCCAGCAATGTGGTAGATTGTATTTTGCGTTTCATCTGGTTTCCACCGGCCATAACATCGGCGGTAAAATCCTTTCCGAATTTGCCCTGATAGTTTAAGGTGAGTTCAGCATTGGTTTCTGTGATGCCGGTAGTAGATTGCTGATAGAATCCTTTGGGAGCATATGCCGTACCTGTTGGCACTATACCATTCCAAACAACAGAAGTATAATCATGGGTAAAACGTCCTTTCACGAACAGGTTATCCAAGATGTTATATTTTGCCGATCCGCTTCCTATAAAACGGTTACGGTTATCGTTATTGACAAAATTATTGACTACGAAATAAGGATTGCTGGCAAAACCGGATGGGTTCCACAGTGTTTCTGCACCTGTCAGTTTATCGTATCCGGGTGCAAGATCCCTTACATCAACAGAATTTGCGAGCATATAAGTACCCCAGTTAGGATTACCTGGTGCATCAGAAACGTTCGCGCGGCCTATTGCTTTTTCTACATTGTATTGTGCAAATCCTTCTACGGTGAGGCGTTTGGATAAAGTGCCCACTAAAGCAAGTGTACCGATCTTTTTATTTAATTGCTGATGCGGTACCAGACCCTGGTTGTTCATATCAGATAAAGAGAAGCGGTAGTTGAATGCATCACTACCACCGGAAGCTGCTACTGTATTGGTAAAAGTTGAACCAGTTCTGTAGAAGTTCTTAATATTATCCTTCTGCGCAACGTAAGGGCGGCTCACGCCATCAAACTGGATCACATTCGTGCCGTCCAGTTTGGGGCCGAAAGAAAGTCTGCCCGAAGCAATGGCATCTGCCTGTGTTACAGGTTTAACACCACCCTGGCCCTGACCGTATTCATATTGCCAGTCGGGTATAATAGAAGGTGTTTCAAAAGTGAAGGTGGAATTATAATCCAGGCCGATCCCTTTTTGTTTGGCACCTTTCTTTGTGGTGATGAGGATCACACCGTTTGCTGCGCGGGAACCATACAATGCAGAGGCAGGGCCGCCTTTCAATACAGTAATAGATTCAATATCATCCGGATTGATACCGGCAATACCATCTCCCCTGTCTGCATTCAAACCAATAGAAGCGTTACCACTTTGTGGAGAATTGCCGGTGGAGTTATCGATGGGCATACCATTGATCACATACAATGGCTGGTTATCACTGAAAGAACCGTTACCGCGGATCACAACACGACTGGAGCTACCGGGGCCGCCAGCAAGACTGGAAGCGTTCACACCGGGAATTTTTCCGGTGAGGGCATCTGCCACATTGATCTCACGGGCCTGTGTAAACTCACTACCTTTTACTTCTGTTACGGCGAAGGTTAGTACTTTTCTTTGTTTCTTAATACCGAGGGCGGTTACTACGAATTCATTCAAGTCTTTGGAATTTTCCACGAGCTGAATGTTGATTTCCGTTTGCCCGGATGGTACGGTTATCTGTTTTGTTTCATACCCGATAAAAGTAACAACGAGTTGAACGGGGCTTTGGGAGGCAGGTACTTTTAAAGAGAACTTACCCTCCTCATTGGTAACTGTACCTAAACCTTTAACGTTGGCCACAGAGATCGTGGCGCCAATGATTTTTTGTCCATCTGCAGCACTGGATACCGTACCAGAGAGTTGTACGGGAGAAGATTGGGCGATACTTTTTTGGCAAAACAGCACGCTGCATAGCAACAAGAGCAGTTTTGGGAAAGCAGCCGGTTTACGTGTTTTCATCGCTGTGGTTTGGTTGATAAATTTCAAATAATGCAAAATCCTTGTCTAAAAGTAGTGATTAGAATCGTTTCTGCAAATTATTTGCAATAAATAATTGCAGTTTATGCGAGGTGCTTTTGAACGATTGAGTGGTATTATTTTATAAATGATTGATTTTAAATTGATTGATATTATGTAGTGTTTACACGAAGGCTTATTTTTACCGCAGAAAAATTATTTAATGCACAAAAAGTGCGAAATTGTCATCTATATTCTATTTTTGTTAGATTGACATTAACATCAACCGTAGTTGAAAATGGATATGGATATTAACACGCAGGACCAGTTACCGGTTTCGCTGACCAAAAAGGCCAGGAAGAAACTGATCATTAAACAAGTGAACATTCACACACGGATCACCTATAGTGATCTTGTGACCCTGATCAATGTATCGGAGGATACGATCCGCCGGGATGTTAATGAGCTGGCTGAGGATGGAGAAGTGGTGAAGATCAAAGGTGGCGCCATGTCTATTGCCTATCATTACGGGCATGAATCAGAAACTTACGCACAGAATAATAAGGCTGTTATTGCGGAAAAAACGCTGCAATTACTGCGGGATGATATGATTGTTCTGATCGGCGGGGGAACTACCATCCGGGAGTTTATTAAAAAGATACCGGTAACGCTGAGGGCTACTTTTATTACGGTGAATGTATTGTCTGCGGTGGAATTGCTGGATAAGCCGATGATCAAAACGATTGTGATCGGGGGGCAGATATCTGCTTACTCGCAGATGTCTGTAAGTGGGGAAGTGTTTGAGTATCTTTCTAATATTAAAGCTGACCTGTGTATCATTGGGACGAATGCGATAGACCCGGCTAATGGGTTGACGGATTCTGATTGGGAGACGATACAGGTGAAAAAGGCGATGATCAAAGCGGCAGATAAAGTGGCTATCATGGCTATTTCTGAGAAGTTGAATTCTTCTATGAAGATGAAGATCGCGGATCTGCAGGAGATTGATTATCTCATTACGGAGTTGCCGGCGGAGAGTGCGGAGTTGCAGCCTTATAAGACGAAGAATCTGGTGATATTATAGTTTTTTTGCTGAGGGTTTGCCGCGCAGCAGAGGGGGGATTTTTTGTGGAGGGTGTTTTTTTATGTTGTATGTTTTTATAGAGGGAATTTTTGTGGAGGGGGATTTTTTATGTTGTATGTTTTTATAGAGAGGATTTTTATGGAGCGTGTTTTTTATCTTTTATAATCCTTTTTCCAACCGATATTGTTCCTGTAGTTTGGGTGGTGCTGCATTATACCATGCACTGTTAATAGCGTTCACCAGCATTCCCTTCTTTACTTTCTTTAAATTCACAGCCGTCCAGCCCTGACGGCCCCAGCCTCCTTCTACGGGATAAAAGCTTTTAGGATCTTCTTTGCAAAAGGCAGCCTGCTCATCCGGGGTGAAAGCAAAATTTGCAGAAGTGGTTTCCGGCCAGAGGGTTGTAAAGATGCGCCGTTTTGTTCTGAAAGCGGGATGGTTCCAGTGTGCTACTTTTTCCACGCCGGGTAAGGCCAGGCATAATTCTTCAAATGTTTCCAAGTCTACCATACCCCGAAATTACAAAAACTGGCAAAGAAGAAATTGTAAGAATGCGACATTGATCGTACATTCATTTCAAAACCATACCGATGAGCCAGTGGAAATCACCGAATT
Source organism: Chitinophaga sp. SYP-B3965 (assembly GCF_009647655.1). Classification (GTDB taxonomy): domain Bacteria; phylum Bacteroidota; class Bacteroidia; order Chitinophagales; family Chitinophagaceae; genus Chitinophaga. The sequence continues at coordinate 41,696 of NZ_WJFD01000006.1, forward strand.
TTAAGAACGGCACCTTTCATAATCAATCTCCTACAGAAGTAATGTCGAAAGATGCTTCTACATTGAAGATCCTTTTGCGTTTTCTTCGTAAGCCGAAATCGGTTAATCCTCCTAAGGTTTTACCTTCTGTTAAAACAGACCTGCTGCATTTAGCTCCATCGGAAAACCCGATGATCGTTTGGTTCGGGCACTCTTCTTATCTCATTCATCATAATGGCCTCAACATACTGGTAGACCCCGTTTTCAGTGGCCATGCTTCTCCTGTTCCCTTTTTGGTAAAAGCTTTTCCTGGGGCAGATGCTTTTAAGGTATCAGACCTTCCTCCCATCGATATCCTGATCGTTACGCATAATCATTATGATCACCTGGATAAGAAAACACTTTGCCAGCTGAAACCTAAAGCGGTGTATACAGCTTTGGGAGTTGCGCGTGATCTTCCCTTCCCGGCTTCTCTTGTTACTGAAATGGACTGGTGGGATACGGCATCTTATTCCCCTGAAGTTAAACTAACAGCGGCCCCTGCACGTCACTTTTCCGGACGGGGTATTAAACGGGGTGGTTCCCTCTGGGCTTCCTTTATACTTGAATTACCTGGTGGCTTCAAGCTTTATCTTGGCGGGGATTCCGGCTATGATACGCACTTTAAAACGATCGGTGAAAAATTTGGTCCTTTTGATATTGTGATCCTGGAAACCGGGCAATACAACACCGACTGGCCGATGATCCATATGAGTCCGGAAGAGGCAGTACAGGCTGCGCAGGAATTGAAAGCCAAAGTGCTGCTGCCCGTTCACTGGGGCAAATTCTCGTTGGCGCTGCATCCCTGGGATGAACCGGTGATACGCACCGTGGCCGGGGCTTCAGGAAAGATCAAAGTGACTACACCACGTATAGGGGAGCCGGTTATATTGAATGTTAGTTATCCCGCCGATCCCTGGTGGAAATTGTAAATACCCGAGAGAAATACCCCCGCTTATCCTGCGTATATCTACGCTTATTTTCAGGTAAATGCTACCTGTTCAGTGCATTATCAGGAATGTAGCTTTGCTTTATCATTTATACTTAACCTCAAAAAAAGCAAAGATGTCTACCGAGAAAAAACCACTTAACGGCTTTACCATTGTAGCCGGTGAAAAACAGGCGGTGAGCAATGTGCAGACTATCCGCACACAAGTATTGCAAGACCGCACCATCTTTAACATGCAGGCTGTAGGCCGCAACTACAAACTGGCGCAGGCTTATACCAGCGTACGTAATTTAAAGATGATGGACCCTAACAACATTAAACTGAAAACGTACGCCGAGTACCTCACCATCAATAAAAGATTCCTGGACCTGGTGCCCCTGATAGAAGAAAAACCCCGTCCCGTTTATCCAACTAACGAAAGCTATTTAAATACCTACAGCTGGTTACGCCATCCACGTGGTAAAGTAGTAGTGTTAGTGCATATAGACATCTACACACAAGTAAAAGCTAACGTAGACCGTTATGTACTGGACCTTGGCCGTGATGGCTATTGGGCAACCGTTCACGTAGTAAGAGGTGGCAAACCAGCTACCATCCGTAATTATATTCGCGACAAAGCGCCTGTTGGTTGTGTAATGGTTGGTGCTATTCCTGTTGCCTGGTTTGAAATGAGCGATGACTTCAACGGCAACAGTTCTGAGTTCCCCTGCGATCTCTTCTACATGGACACCAATGGTACCTGGGTAGATTCTGATGCAGATGGCAAATACAATTCCGTAACCGGAGACGTTACCCCCGAAATATGGCTGGGCCGCATATGGACACCTACCCTGAATGGCAATGACGCCGCCCTCATCAACAATTACTTCGACCGTAATCATCTTTTCCGTCTCGGATCCCTTGGCCACTCCCGTTCCGCACTCGCTTATGTAGAAGACGACTGGACCAGCTTCGACGATTGCGAAATGGACCTGATGACACCTGCTGCCTATATAACCAAATACACTAACCCTGACATCACAGATGCGGATCTTTACAAGGTAGAAGTGAACAAAACGCGCTCATTCGTGCAGCTTTGTTCACATTCTTCCCCGCATGTGCATTCCTTCCGTGCAGATGGTGCAACAGAATGGATAGACCGCGCTTATTTCCGCGATGAACGTTGTCCTAATGCCAACTTCTACAATCTGTTCTGTTGCAGCACTGCCCGTTTCACAGAAAATGATTACCTCGGTGGCTGGTACATTTTCGACAAAACTGGCGGAGAAACAAATATGGGCCTTACCGTAGTGGGCAGTACCAAAACAGGCTCCATGCTCTTCTTTGCAGACTTCTACGATCCCATCGGTAAAGGAAAATGTATAGGAGATGCAATGGTTGACTGGTGGAAAGCCCGCGGTACAGATCATGACCTTGGAGAAAGACAATGGTTCTATGGTATGAGCGTGCTCGGTGATCCAACCCTTACCTGGTGGAAAGGAGCAGTGCCCCGCCCCACTGAACCAGCAGAAGGATCTGTATTCAATCACTACCCACGCAGCATGACGTTCCGTTGGGCACCAGTAAACATTCCGGGCGTTACTTACAGTCTTGAAGTAGATGCTTATGGCGCTGTAAACTCAGGCCAGTGGGCAGCACAATCCTTCCGGAGCTTTGCGGTATATCATAATATTACCGGCACTTCTTTCAACCACAACTTCGTAGGTGCACAACCTGGCAGATGGAGAGTAAGGGCTAAGATCGGCGACAGGTATTGCAACTGGAGCTGCTGGTGTTATTTCCGTTTTACAATTTGAGCAAAGATTCAGATATAGCCGAGAACACAAAAAGCGGCCCCTCATCGGATGAGGCGGCTGCTTTTTTTTATTTGGTATTTAGAAATAATCTTTTACTTTTGCAGTCCTTTAATGGATGCCCAGATGGCGAAATTGGTAGACGCACTGTGTTCAGGTCGCAGCGTTCGCAAGGATGTGCTGGTTCGAATCCAGTTCTGGGCACAAAAAACGCTAAACCCGCTCTAAGAGCGGGTTTAGCGTTTTTTGTGCTATTCCCTATTGTATTTACTAATCAGTTCATAGGAGGTTCGATTTCGGCACCTCGTTTTCCTTGATAAAGTTGAACTCTACGGAAGCATAAGTTTAGTGTCAAATGATTGTTGTCCTCAGTATTGAAAGTCTGCATTCCCAAGTAATGCTTCACTGTCTTGTAAAAATAGAGGGTATTCAAAGGTTAAATTAACGCTCTCTCAACAAGTATCTGAAGTCTATGGACAATCACAAATAATACTTTAAAACTTCGAGGGAATTTACACCGCCCGGATTAAAGCATTTCCTTAAACTACATTTCCCACCTCTTCCGACGCCCCTGCATTATGCTGCAAAATGACCCTACGTAGCCGATCCTCATGTTCGTCGCCCCAAAGACCAATGGATTGAATCAATGGAATGAGTGTTTTGCCAAATTCCGTAAGACTGTATTCTACCTTTGGGGGTAAAACCGGAAAGATCTTTTTAGTGACCAATTCATGATCTTCAAGTTCCTTCAATTGCACATTCAACACCCGTCGGGTTACATCCGGAATTTTCCGCTGAAGTTCACTTGGCCGTAAGTTGCCTATATGGATGAACCAAAGAATACGGATCTTCCATTTTCCATACAATACTTCACCAACCAGGTCAAGTCCACAATTGAGCGTCGGAGTAGTCTTTTTAATGTACATAACTACAAATATACCAAACACCCGATGAACGGTCAATACGGATAAATTTGTCCGTATCTGATTCGTAAGTCCGTAATTGTTTGCTTCCTGCATACTATCGAGATTTGCACTACAAACAAAAACACATGGAACAGCAATTCAACTACAGCAACGAATTATCCGGTAAGATAGCCTTAGTAACAGGTGGAACCAAGGGGGCTGGTAGAGCAATCGCAGAACGCTTAAAGGCCGCTGGTGCAACAGTAGTCATTACCGCGAGGAACAAACCCGAACAGTCAGATGCAGACCTTTATTTTGTTCCAGCTGACCTAAGCAAGGCAGAAGAGGTGCAAAAAGTAATCAGCGAAGTGCTGTCAACCTATGGCAGGCTGGATATCCTGGTAAACAACCTTGGTGGTTCATCAACACCCGCCGGTGGTTTTTCAGCATTGAATGATGAGGACTGGATATCAACCTTACAAGCAAATTTACTTGCTCCTGTCAGGCTTGACAGGGGATTTTTACCGCAAATGATCGATCGGAGAAGTGGTGTAATTATTCACATCGCTTCCATCCAGGGCAAATTGCCGCTATATGATTCTACCTTGCCGTACGCAGCTTCAAAAGCAGGATTAATCAATTACAGTAAAAGTTTATCAAATGAAGTTACGCCTAAAGGTGTGCGCGTGCTAACTGTTTCGCCGGGATGGATAAATACAGCAGCATCGATAGCGTGGTTGGGCGAGATTGCAAGAAATGCAAATAGTACTGTAGAAGAAGCTCAGCAAAGTGTCATGAATGCATTGGGTGGAATACCTTACGGCAGACCCGCCGAACCGGAAGAAGTCGCAGAATTGGTTGGCTTTTTAGTTTCACCAAGAGCTAAATACTTAACAGGAACAAATTTCGTCATTGACGGAGGAACAATACCAACAATCTAAAAACTTAAATCACGTTATCATGGAATTACCAAAAGTAGTAGGTCGTTTTATAGAGACACAAAACAATTATGATAGCAAGGCTTATACGGACTGCTTCACTGTAACGGCCGTTGTTCATGACGAAGGTAGAATCCATAACGGCAAGGAAGAAATTCGCCAATGGATCGAACATGCAAATGAGACTTATCAATCTTCAATGGAGCCTCTAAATTATGAGCAGTTCGGATCAAACGGAGTGCTGACATCAAAAGTGTCTGGCACTTTCCCAGGAAGTCCACTAGTATTAAAGTTCCATTTGGAATTTAGGAACGAACTCATAGAATCTTTAAAGGTCACCGGGTAAATTGACATATTATCAAGTTGAACATATACGGCCTACATTCCCAACTTTCAAGTTAACAGAATGTTAAAAAGCGAACATCTATTCAGACAATTGACGGCATAAAGCATGTAGTACCCAATTCAACTTGCTTAAAATCAACATCAATTGGTTCGAAAACTTACCGCTACTGGGCACTTCAAAGCCTCGTAAATTAATTTTTACGAGGCTTTCTTTTTATCTTAGTCTCCTTATGCTGAGAAGAACATTTTTATTATTAACCGGAGCATTGTTCCTTTTTTCCTTTACTGAAAAAAAAGAAACAGTTTGGGTAGCAGTTGGAGACTCTATCACCTACCTGAACGATCACCCGGATGAGACAGGTAACCGTGTTACCAAAGGATATTTAAGCCGCGTGACTGATGAATTTCCTAACCTACGTTACATCAATCAGGGACATAACGGCTGGAAGTCCAGCGATATCGCCAACAAGATCGAAGATCTGGGACTGGTGAAAGCTGATGTCTACACCGTATTCTTAGGCACAAACGACTGGTGGGGCGGCCGGCCTGTAGGAAACATCGATGATTACAAAAATAATACAGGCACTAATTCTGTATCCGGCTCATTCAGGATCATCATCGATAAGCTGCGCCAGTTGAATAAAGAGGCAAAAATAGTGCTCATCACTCCTATGCAGCGTAATGATTTTGTTTATTTATTTGATGCCGCTAATAATGCGCATGGTTCATACAAAACTAAAAACGGGCTATCACTGGAAGCATTTGCCAACGCGGTGACCGCTATTGGAAAGCTTGAAAATATACCGGTTATCGATCTATTCCATGATCCCTTGCTTGACCTGAAGCACATGGTGAACTTCAAACGTTTAAGAAATCCTCATACCGGTAAATATATAAATTATCGTTACCCTAAATTCACCAAAATACCATTTGATCCAAAAAACGATGAATATCCATATCCACCCACAGCTGTAAATATTACTTATGATGGATTACATCCCTCAGATAGAGGAAATGAGATCATTGCGAAGAAGGTTGCAAATGTGTTCAGGTTGGTTGGGGTTGCGCGATGAAGGTGCTTTATAACTACATTTACTATACAGCAAAAGCAAAAGTACAAGCAACCATGAAAGACTTCCAATTAAACCACAAACCCGAAAACATACTAATCACAAAATACGAACCCCTACTCCCCCCAAAACTCATACAACTATGGCAAGAGCACGGCTTCGGCTCCATTGCAGGCGGATACCTTAAAATCGTTAACCCGGCAGATTTCGAAGAAACCCTGAAAGAAATTTACAGCCCCATTTTTAAGAACCCAATTGTAATGTTTGCTACCGGGATGTCTGATCTGATAATCTGGGAAAACAATTATACTGTTCTTCTTAATTGCAGACATGGGATTTCTAAAGTAATTGAATCCGGATTTAATTACTTCCTGGAAGATATATACGACAAGGAATTTATCGATGAGGAATTGGAAGGAGGAAACTACTTTAAAGCAAAAGATAAGATTGCCTTTGATGAATGCTACGGTTATGTACCATTACTGGGATCAGGGGGAGCAGAAAAAGTAGAAAACCTTCAAAAAGTAAAAATAAAAGAACACATCTCTATCATTGCTCAAACGCTGGGCAAGATTGAATAACGATCAAACAGGGCTATAATCTCCGCAGGCCTTTTAGAGAGTTTATCTGCCGAAATACGCATTGAACTACCATCTTTAAGATCTAAAACGATGGAATGCGTTTTCCTCTCCTGGTTACTATTCATCTCATTTGAATAATACTGCTCCGTTTCCGTCTCCATCCGGTAAGATCCGATATCATCCCATCTGCAAAATTTACCGGAAGACTCCAAACCATCTTTAGTCAATATAAAAAACACATGGCGTTTAAAAATCACAACAAAGGCAAATGCCGCCACAACAACTATAAAAACAGTGAACAGCGCTGCCAGTATAAACGCAATACTTGTAATCCTGTATTGAGACATGATATAGAACCCGGGAAAGAGGAATGTGATGGCAACAAGTAACATCATTGGCAAGTCACTTGTTGTTCTCTTTATAGCTATGGTTTTCATTTTCAGTCAGCAGGAATGGTTAATTAAAAATACAAAATACTTGCATAGGATTTTTTTACTATTTTGGTAAATAGCTGTTTTTTCTTAAGAAATATTAAAAAATGAAACGAACTACAAAGATCCTGATCGGGTTCCTCCTGCTACTATTTTTCCAGGATACCTTTGCACAAACCTATAAGAATCCACTGCCGGTAGAATTTGGAGATCCTTATGTCCTGCAAATAAAAGGCGACAAATATTATATGTACGGAACCGGCGGCCATGCCAAAAATGGATTTGCGGCTTATTCCTCTACAGACCTGGTGAACTGGAAAGACGAAGGCCAGGTATATTATGCAAACAACAAGAACGGCTGGAGTGATTCTACAGCTGCATGGAACGGAGCCTACTGGGCGCCTGAAGTGTATGAATACAAGGGCAAGTTCTACATATTTTATAGCGCTCAGTGGAAAGAGAATCCCAATAAGGATCTCGAAAACTTTCGTGTTGGAGTGGCTGTAGCAGACCATCCTGCAGGGCCATTTGTAGATATAAGTAACAAGCCTGTTTTTGACCCCGGCTATCCTATTATAGATGCCAACGTACTGTTTGACAAAAATGGTAAAATCTATCTTTACTACTCCCGTTGCTGTTACAAACATGCTGTGGAAAGCGAAGTGGCCACATGGGCCAAACAAAAAGGATGGTTTGAAAAAATAGAGGAAAGCTGGGTGTACGGCGTTGAATTGAAACCTGATTTCAGTGGCGTAATTGGCGAGCCCGTATTGTTATTACGCCCTCCTGTAAAAATGAATGATAAGCAGGCAGGTTGGGAAAGCCGCTCAGTTACGTCGAAAGAAGTGAATCGCCGGTGGACAGAGGGGTCTGTTGCCTTCAAAAAAGGAGATACTTACTATATGATGTACTCTGCTAATTATTTCGGCGGCAAGAACTACGCAGTGGGGTATGCCACTTCAAAATCCCCGCTGGGGCCGTTTACAAAAGCAGCCAACAATCCCGTATTGCAGAAGAACATTGAGCAAGGAGGTGTAGTAACAGGAACAGGACATAATAGCATCACTTACTCGCCAGACGGGAAAGAGATGTTTTGCGTATATCATGCCAGGACATCAGCGACAGGTGATAAACGCGTAGTTTTTATTGACCGGATGAAGATCTTAAAAGACGGGAAGCTTGTTGTAGAGGGACCAACCACTGCTCCACAGCGAGTACCTGGAAGCAAATAAAAAAAGGGCTTGTAAATCTTACAAGCCCTTTTAAATTTATTTCTTCTGCTGCGCCAGGAATGTAACAAGGGAAGCAAGTTCTTCGTATGATAATGCATTCGTGAGGCCAGCCGGCATCATAGATGTTTTCATTTCCTTACGGCTCAGGATATCACTTGCTTTAACGGTGAATACGTTACCACCGATATCTCTCAGCACTACTTTAGTAGCAGTTTCTTCTGTAACAAAACCCATATAGGTCTTATTACCCTTCGCAGTGATCGTTACTGTAGCAAATCCCTGTGAAATAGATGCATTAGGTTTGAGGATGGATTCTGTGATCTGTTCTCTGTTCATGATAGATCCGATCTGCCCCATAAAAGGGCCTTTCATTTTCTCTCCTTTACTGATACTATGGCAGGCAACACAACCCTGACTGGTAAACAGTAATTTCCCTTTGGCCGGATCTCCTTTCAAATTATTAACAGCCAGCAAAATATCTTCAATAGACGATTTACCTACCTGGCCTTTTTTACTTTTTATTTTCTCGAGATCTACTTTAGGTTCTTTAGATGCAACTGCCTCTGCTTTTTTCTCTGGTGCGAATGCAGCAATATCCATCCTGGTGCGGGCATCCAAATCTCTGAAGAACTGTTTTTTAGCAGGCGCCTTCAACGCTTCTTTCTTCAGGAACTTTTCGATAGCTGGCGATTCTTCCCAAAGTACCCCTTTGTAATAAGGGCCATGTGAATCTGGCCTTGTGCCCCACCACCATGAAGCATCATATGCTGCCTCTTTTTTATAAAGGCGCGCTAACGTAATAAGGATCTGCTTCTTCAGCTTTTCATCTTTCGACAACTGGTAAGCATTCATTAAACCATTAACCGCTTTCGGATCATGCATATAACGCAATGTCCACAATGCGAGGGATGAATTTCCGCTCTTGATCGCTGCTACGGCAGCATCTACTGCATGAAGACTTACAAGGGCCTGTACAGCGAGGTGCGGTAACACAATATCAGGATTAGGTGTAGCGTGAGGGCCTTCCACATCCTTAGCAGGTTCAACAAATGATGCAGGCACTTTAGTTTGTAGCAAAGCAGTGGCAGCATCAATACGGCCTAAACGTCCCAGCCCGATTATTGCAGCGGCGCGGACACGTAATGACGAATCTTTAAGGGCTGCCATGAAAGGTTCTTCCGAAACATCTTTAAGGATGCCTTTACGGTCTGCCAAAGTACGCAATGCGTATTCTCTTATTACAGCATCTTTTGTCAATGCAGTTAAAACAGGAATACCTTCTGCTCCGGCAGCCTGTGCGTAAGTATAGATACCGGCAATACGGGCATACAAAGGCAATTGCGCATCTGAAGCGATTTGCAATGCAGCCTGTTTATCATTTCGGGTGATCAGTTCCTGAGAAGCACTCAAACGGGCCACGGCACTGGCGGATTTCAGCATTCCTGCCAGTTCTTCAATTGTAGCTTTGGCTACATCAGGAAATGCAGTGAAAGTCCAGTTATTAGGTACTGCCCGGATCACATAACCTTTACTGGCACTACCGGAATAACCTGCACCATCCCATGCTGAAAGGAAAAGCCTGCCAGATCCATCAACATCCAGATCGGTGATTTGAGCAAGTTTTATAAACTCTTCTTCTTTTTGCGTGAAGGTTGGGCCATCAGGCATTACTCTGTGAATGTACAGCATGCTTCTGCCCCAATCGGCCATCATGGGAACGTTGTTGTATTTCTCGGGCCAGTTTGGTTCCGCCATAAATAAAGCGCCTGTACCAGAACCACCACCAACATCCACAAGGGCAGGCAATATTTCATCTGTAAAATGCTGGAACAATACCGGGTAGCCATATTCTCCGGATTGGATATGGTGAGAGAACCGCACATTCCACCCTCCGCCATCATTGGTATTTTCCCTTGTAAAAACATTCATATAAGGATCAATGGCCACATCATATACGTTACGTGTTCCATGGGTAAAGATCTCCATTTCGGTACCGTCAGGGCGTACTCTTACAACCCCTCCACCCAGCATAGTCAGTTTCTGACCGGAACGATCTGTGGCATTGTGAAATCCAAAATCCCCCACGGAAATATAGATCCAGCCATCAATACCCATCCTGATACCATTGGTAGCATGATCAGTTCCCCGCTCCTGGATGTATTTCGTATTACTGAGGTTTTCGATCAATGGTTTGGGATCACCGTCTGCTTTCCCATCCCCGTCTTTATCTTCAAAAACTACCAGGGCCATGCCTGTAGCTTTACCGGTTTCTTTAGAAAATGTGGTGTGCAACACAAAAACCTGGCTACCCTGCACAATGATACCACGGGGGTTATCCACCACCGCAAATTCAATGTGCTCGTCCATCGTACCGTCGTTATCCTTGTCGATCAGTTTGAGGATCCGGCCTTTCCCCGGGTCTTTTCCCAGCGAACCGATCATATCCACTCCTACAAATACTTCGCCGGTTGGAGCAACCGCCAGGCAAGCCGGGCTGGGCGTTACATCAGGACCTGAAAATCTTGTAACAGTTAATTCAGGTGGATAGGAAGGGGCTTTTTGAGCGTTTACGCTAATACATACCGTAAGGGAACAGATCAGACCCAGAGAAAACTTAATCATTTGTTTGTGCTGTTAATTTAATGTAGACTACTAATGCTTATCAAAAGAGTGGATCAATATAGAAAAAATAAAATTCCATGGTGAAATTATTTTTTGGGTGGTATGTCAAGTTCCTTTCAGAATAATTGTCAGGGAATCCTGTCCCACCTTTCAGCATAAGCAAATTTGTAGCCATTATATTCATTGACAGGCATTAAACCAGCAGAAAGGCCTGCCGCTGTTAAGTCAGCTATCAACGGAGGCGAGGGATGACGCCATTTTCCACCCCAGCTTTTGTTTACACCATAATTGATAAAAGAGCGAGTGTAAAAATGGAGTCTTGTCAGGAGATGTAAGTTCGAATTATGATTGGATCCATGATGTGGGATCTGAAACAACCAGAATGCATCCCAGTAATGTTTATATTTTTCATAAAAAGCGTTAACATCTGCTGCTGCTAAAAGGAACGAATCTGAGGTAAATAATGTATTTGGAATGATTCGCTGCTCTAAATACCTATCATATCTGTAATAGTAGACCTCTAATAATTTAGTAAATACTTGTGTCGATAGTGTGCCATCCATTTTTTTTACTTCCAACGCATAAAAACGTCTATCAGTACACTCCCCGTTGCCGGTAAGCATACGAAAGTTCTCATAAAGATTATAGTGCATCAATGAAAGAGCGGTTGTATTCATATTCATCAATTCACCTGCAGCTATAGATATTCCCTTCACCTCTTTCAATGCATCCTTAAATAATTCTTTTACGATCGTCGCAGACGCCATACTCTTTATTACTTTCACCAATTCATCCATACCAGGGGAAGCGGGGTCTTTGAATTCGAGTGCATATTTCTTAATTAATAATTCATACACTTTCTTGAAAAATGCTGCGTTATCCTTTCCAATATCCTTCCTGTAAAATAAAAATTCCATCACGGCAACATCTCTAACTGAAACCAGGCCTTTCTGTGAATCTTTCACTTCCTTTGGATGCATCCCTGGCTTGGTTTTTAGTTCTGTCAACCTCTCTTGGGTCATAAGCGCCGTACCTCGCTCAAATCCAAAGTTGATCCCATCACCTTCATTTCTTAATCTATCCGGATTATTATCAGTATTGCTAGGCGGAGGGAAAGGCGGGTTCTCCGGATCACTATTGATCAGTATGAACTCACCACCATCATCCAGGTATTCCCCAAGATTGCCCACCGGGTCTATAATGTTATCTATAACGGTTAGATCATCCGCGTTATTTGTGTTTATCTGCTTTTGCCCAATCAATCTCAATACCAGGAATAACCGTTCTTCGAAATTTATAAAAGGAGCTACTATTTTCTTCACCTTCATTCCCTCTAAAAGAACAGACAGGTGATTAACATGATCTGCATCAAAATGTGATATGATCAACAGATCAATTGTGCCTCCATCAGGAAAATTAACTCTCTTGTATTGTTCGATCTCCTCCTTTATATTCGCTTTATTGAGACTTCCACAATCAAAAACGAAGAAGAATTTCTGATAAGAAATTGGTTCTATATCAACATTTCCACTATAGAATAAACCTTGTCCAACGGGATGGAGATAAAATTCCTGATTAAGATTAACTTTATACATATAACCTTGTTTGGGGATGAAGAATAAGTATAGGCCTGGTTAACTGGAGTAAATTAAAGCTATATAAATAATATCATATTTACAACCCATCGTGTATTTAGCTTCTTTTCTCATTTGCAGAATAGAGAATATTTCCTTAACTTCCCTTAAGCACCCTAAAATACTTGTTCCCTATGCCTGAGTTCCCCAATGAATTAGGCCTTTCCCTGTCTGGCGGTGGATATCGCGCAGCTGCTTTCCATCTCGGCACTTTAAATAAACTGGAAGAATTAGGTATTCTTTCCAAAGTAGACGTACTTTCTACCATTTCCGGTGGATCCATTACCGGAGCTGCCTGGTGTCTGCATAAAGGAGATTATAAACGCTTTCACGAGGAAATGAAAACAGCGCTGAAGGAGAAAAGTGTTATCAAAGCAATCATATTTTCATGGATCTTTATCCGTACGTTCTTACTCATACTGAGCCTTTTAACACTGGCCATCTGGCTAACTTTCACAAGTTGGTCCCAATTGTCTTACCTGGTATTTGCTTTACTGATCTTCCTGCTTTTGAAATACCAATTTAAGATATTCAATGTTAGTAAGGTGATAGAACGAACATATAATAAATTCTTTTACAAGGGAAAAACTTTGCATGAATTAAATGAACGCCCTCTATTAGTTATAGGCTCTTCAAACCTACATACCGGCCGCCCTTTTTCTTTTTCCAGATTAAAAATGTCTGACTCCACTTATGCCTACAATTATAGCCCACCGATCGTTTTCAAACCCGAAAAATTCCCTATTGCCCGGGCCGTAATGGCATCCTCCTGCGTTCCCTTTATTTTTTCTCCTGTTATGATTGCAGGTGACTTTTTTGATGAGGAGAATGATTTCAAACGCATCCGTCCGGTCTTAGTAGATGGAGGTGTTTACGATAATCAGGGCATCCAAAAGATCACACAGGAAAAAAGCAGTTATTTATGTCGTGTGATCATTACTTCTGATGCAGGTGGCGGTTTTATAGCGGATAAGCGATACCCTAATACATTAGCCCTGCTGTTGCGTTCCGTTAATCTTTTTATGTACAGGATCAAAACTGCGCAGATGACGCAGCATGTTTATAAAAATGTAAAAGGCAGCCCAATTGCCTATTTCTCACTGGACTGGAAACTGCAATACTGCCTCTCAGGATTTGTTAAAAATATGACAGATAGATTGGTGCCGGATGAAGTAATCAGCAAACATGGATTTGATGCAGAATGGCTGAAAGATCCAAGGCTACATCAGGAAAAGATCACTGCGCACCTGATACAAAGCGTGAAATATGAAGAGATCATTAAAAGAGGGCTTAATGAAGATCAATTAAAGATTGCCAGCAAAACAGGCACGAATCTCCGTGGCCTTTCCGAAGATCGGATCAACTTTCTGATCAGGCATGCGGAAAACCTCACAGAACTACAGGTAAGATTATACTGTCCCGATTTAATATAACTATATGAGCATCCCAAACAAAATCCCTCCCTTCAGAAGGCTTCGGGGTTACGCTTTTGACCCCTCCCTGTCATTACGGGGCGATACCGCTTTTATTAATAACATTGTATACAATGTACCATGGGAAAGCAATCTGAAACCCGGACCCATTGGTGAATATGTAGAGATCATTGATTTTGATCCCACTACTGGCAGGCATTATGTACCGTTAAACCTGAATGATGTGAACCTGCTGGCACAGGATGGACTGGAACCTTCTGAATCCAATCCGCAGTTTCATCAGCAAATGACCTATGCAGTGGTAATGACCACTATCAGTAATTTTGAAACGGCATTGGGGAGAAAGGTATTATGGGCTCCCCGACGGCTGGAAGATCGGGGTAAGTATGCAGATTATGTTCCCCGGCTACGCATTTATCCTCATGCATTACGTGAAGCCAATGCTTATTATAGTCCGCAAAAAAAAGGGCTTTTGTTTGGTTACTTTGAGGCCAGGCCGGCCAATAGCACCTTACACATGCCAAATTCCTTTGTATTCACCTGTTTAAGTCATGATATTATTGCACATGAGGTAACGCATGCCATATTAGATGGTCTGCATCCTTCCTATTCTGAAGCATCAAATGCTGATGTACTGGCTTTCCACGAAGCATTTGCGGATATCGTGGCTTTGTTTCAGCATTTTACCTTTCCAGAGGTATTGAAACACCAGATAGCAAAAACAAGAGGCGATCTGGGCGCACAAAATTTGTTGGGAGAACTGGCACAGGAATTTGGAAGTGCTATAGGCGGCTATGGATCATTAAGGGATGCCATTGGCAAGATAGATCCTGTAACAAAACAATGGAAGGCCACTGAGCCCTCCGGGGAAGAATACGGCAATATCATGGAACCGCATCAAAGAGGAAGCATCCTGGTATCCGCTGTATTTGAAGCCTTTATCACCATTTATAAAAACCGCATCAAAGACCTTCTCCGCATGGCTACCGGAGGAACAGGTGTATTACCTCAGGGAGAATTGCACCCGGACCTGGTGAACCGTTTATCTACAGAGGCTGCCAAAGCTGCTAAACATGTACTGAATATGTGTATCAGGGCATTGGATTACTGTCCGCCCGTAGATATCACTTTTGGAGATTATCTCCGGGCTATTATCACAGCTGATTCAGCCCTTATGAAAAACGATGTTCGTGATTACCGGCTGGCATTCATTGATGCATTCAGAAGGCGGGGCATCTATCCACAGGGATTGAAAACCTTCAGTGTGGAAAGCCTGGCATTAAATCATCACACACCCCTGTCTCCGGACACAAGCAAACTGATGGAAATCCTCGCTGATTTTCTGAAAGAATACCGCAACAATATCATGTATGAATCTGACAGACAAAAAATATATGAGGAATCAAAGAAGTATATCACAGGAAGAAAAGATGAAAATATCCAGGGCCTGCATGAGCGCATCAACATTAAGTTTGAAGATAACAAAGAGTTTCAGCAGCTGACCGGCCTTGTATTCAATAGTAATTGGGAAGAATTAGGCATACGCACTTCAGCGAAAACATATAAAGATGGAGCAATAGGGCCATCCTTTCAAATACAGAATCTGCGCGTAGTTTCCCGGGTAGGGCCAGATGGCAATCTGGTAAATCAGATCGTGTTCTCTCTTGTACAACGGAGTGCGGTTGAAATGGAAAATGGCGCTTTTAAGCGGCATTTCGATCCTGCAGGAACAGAAGAATTAAAAAGCAGCCAATTCTTCCTGTTTGGGGGTTGTACCATGGTTTTTGATCTGGATACGATGGCATTGAAACATATAGTATCCAAACCATTACTGGATACAGCCAAACTAAAAAAAGGCATGCCACCGGAAATAGATAAAGACAGGATAGAACGGCAGTATCGCTATCAACAAGAGGAAGGCGTGATGCACCTAAGTGAGCACAGCCTATATTTTGGTAGTGGACTACAGAATAAAATGAATGAACCTTTTTCTTTCTTACATCATTAGCTTATTTCATGGCAAAAGCTGTTAATACAAAAAAGATCACCCACGCAGTTGTACGTATGTATTGCATGGGTACCGGCGATTGTTTTATTATCAAATTCTTCGCAGGTAAAAAAGAGTGTTTCAAGATGATGATCGATTGTGGTGTGTGGTCTGGCAAAAAGGAACACTTAACTACTTATATAGAGGACCTGAAATCCTACGTAGATAATAGCATTGACCTGCTCGTGGTAACGCATGAACATGCAGATCATGTATCTGTATTTGAAACTTGCCAGGAACTTTTCACAAAAAATTTTAAAGTAAAACAGACCTGGATGGGCTGGTCAGAAGATGACCGCCTTTCCAAAATAAAAAAATGGAAAACTGAACATGGTGAAAAGAAAAAGGCCCTGGCAATGGCCGCGGAAAGATTAGAGAAGACTGTGAATGAAGAAGAAGAAAAAGGTGTTACTAAACCGGGATTGAATAATAAACAGATCATGGGCGCCAGAAAGCATTTCTCCCTGTCTCTCAAGAGCTTCTCAGACCTTCATGTACAAGGTGTGGCTGGTAATTATAAAGGGGCATTGGAAGGCATGCGGATCGTAAAGAAAGAAATTGCCAAAGACAAAATTGAATATTTGTATCCGGGAAACATTATTGAAGATCTCCCTGGCCTGGAAGGTGTGAAGTTTTATGTATTAGGGCCTCCGGAAAAATGGGGGGAAGTGGAAGAAGAAGGCGGTGGAGAAGGAGAAAGTTACACCCACAACAAAGAATTAAAGGGAGGAGATGCTTTTGCGGCTGCAATCCTTAGTGATAGCGCTGGGACAGATACGGAGAGCATTCTTCCGTTTGAAGAGTTCTACGAAACAAAGATATCTTCTGCCATAGATCTTTATAAGGAAGAGGAAAATGCCTGGCGTAATATTGATAATGAGTGGCTTTTTAGTGCAGGGAGCCTTGCGCTGCGTATCAACAGTCTCACCAATAACCTGAGCCTCGCACTTGCTATTGAATTTGAAGACAGCAAGCGTGTGATGTTATTCCCAGGTGATGCTGAATATGGCAGTTGGTGCAGCTGGCACAAAATAAACTGGGAAGGCACCGCAACGGTAGAAGACGGCAAACATTTCACACAAGATCTGTTAAGGCGCACTGTATTCTACAAAGTTGCCCACCACATGAGCCATAATGGCACGGCGAAAAGGCTGGGATTGAATATGATGGAAAACAAGGACCTTGCAGCGATGGCAACACTCGATTATGGTGTGATTGCTCCCGGCTGGGATAGTACAATGCCCAACAGGGAAATGCTGTCGGAACTATTACGAAAAACAAAAGGGAAGGTCATGATCATGAATGACAACGATCTCTTTTTTGATTTTCACGGGCAGGAACCATTGCCGGCAAAGATCGAAGAAGCCAGGAAGAAAATGAGCACCAAAGAGATGGCTGCCTTTAACAAAGCATATAACAGAGCACCGGGCAATCTGTATGTAGAATATACAGTGAAAGCCTGATCCTTTCCTTCTTTTGACCTTACGGAACCTTTGCCAGCCCTAGTATCAGTTCAATGATTTCATTGGACACTCAAAATGATGACTACCAGAGCCTATTTCCGCTTTATCCCCTGAGCAAGGCAATACCACAGTGGCA
Source organism: Chitinophaga sp. SYP-B3965 (assembly GCF_009647655.1). Lineage (GTDB taxonomy): Bacteria > Bacteroidota > Bacteroidia > Chitinophagales > Chitinophagaceae > Chitinophaga. The sequence goes on from NZ_WJFD01000006.1 coordinate 59,293, forward strand.
CTGGTATTAGCAGGGATCTGCACATCCAGCTTAAACACGTTATTTTCTATCTTCCATGATGAAACCACCAGTCCATAAGGTGTATTCAGCTCTCCGGAAACACTGGTAATACCACCACCGGGTTTAGGGCTGATATGGATCTTTTTATACCCTGGGGCGGCGGGATCTGAATTGATACCTGCCATATTCCGGTACATCCAGTCGCCGATAGCACCATAAGCATAGTGGTTATACGAATTCATATCAGGCGTTTGGAAGTTCCCGTTCGGTTTGATACCATCCCAGCGTTCCCAAATAGTGGTGGCACCCATCTTTACAGGGTATAACCAGGATGGATAGCTTTGCTGCATCAGCAGATCATAGGCCACGTTGATATGTCCGAAACGTGTAAGTACATGACATAAATAAGGAGTTCCTAAAAAACCTGTTGTGAGGTGGTTACCATAACTTCTGATATTTTCTACCAGCCGTTCTGCGGAGGATGCTCTTAACTCCTCTGGCAGCATGTCAAATTGAAGAGCCAGTACATAAGCTGTCTGTGTGCTGGACACCAACCGGCCGTTTCCGGTCATGTATTCTTTTATAAAGGCTTTTTTAATTTCACTGAGCAATGTGGTGTATTTGTCAACATCATCCTGCTTTCCTAATGCTCTTGCGGCATTGATCACTAATTGAGTAGAATGCGCATAAAATGCCTGTGCGATCAGGTACTTGTCTGTTACCGCAGCTCTGCCATCGTTATCGTCATCAGGGCGATAGAACAACCAGTCGCCAAAATGAAAACCGGTATTCCACAGGTTATTTTTCGCTTTTGCACTGATGAATCCTACCCAATTCTTCATGCTTTCATACTGCACTTCCAGGAGACGTTTATCGCCATACGCCACATACATATCCCATGGAATGATGGTAGATACATCCGCCCATCCGGCAGAAGCACCATCATTTGCACCCAGTACATTGGGGATCACATGTGGGATCAGACCACTGGGCTGCTGATCAGCCTTCACATCTTTCAACCATTTGGTAAAGAAGCCGGCCACATCCATATTGTATGCAGCGGTGTTTGCAAAAGCTTGCGCATCGCCGGTCCAGCCCAGGCGTTCATCACGTTGCGGACAGTCTGTGGGCACATCTACAAAGTTTCCTTTTTGCCCCCATTGTATATTATGTTGTAACTGATTGAGCAAAGTATTTGATGTGGTGAACTTTCCGGTAGTAGCCATATCTGAATAAAGGGCTACTGCCGTGAGGTCTCCTGCTTGTAATTCACCGGGATAACCATCTACCTTCACATACCTGAAACCCATAAATGTAAAATGTGGTTCAAATGACTGCTCCTCATTTCCTTTAAGGATGTAGTGCGCCTGTGCCTTTGCTGATCTGAGGTTTACTGTATAAAAATTACCTTCCTTATCCAGCACTTCTGCATGGCTCAGCGTGATCTTAGTACCAGCGGTACCTTTTGCTTTAAGGACCACCCATCCTACGAGGTTTTGACCAAAGTCCACTACGGTTTCTCCTTTGGGCGTTTTAAATACTTTTAAAGCTTTGAATTCCTCATGCTTTTTGACCATAGGGCCACTCATTCCTACCAGTTGCTCCGTTCCTTTTTCCAGCAAACGCACATTGGCCCATGAACTGCCTCCCGCATATCCTGCTGTGGCCCAACCTGTTTTCTCTTCTCTGGCGTCATAAGTTTCACCATCATAAATATCTGCTGCCATGATAGGCCCGTAAGCTGTTTTCCAGCTTTCGTCTGTATTGATGGATTCCTTTGTTCCGTCTGTATATACTATTTCCAGCTGCATCAGCAAAGCCCGGGTATCACCATAGAACCTGCGCTGGCTGCCAAAACCGATCCGGCCTTTGTACCATCCGTCTCCAAGCGTTACACCTATAGCGTTCGCCCCATTCTTTAAAGATGCCGTTACATCATATACCTGGTATTGAAGATGTTTTCGATAGCTGGTCCAGCCCGGTGCAAAGTAGCTGTCACTTACACGCTGACCATTGATGTTGGCTTCGTACAAACCTTTGGCGGTGATATACGCGATAGCAGATCTTATTTTCTTTGTGACGGAAAATTCTTTTCTGAATAAAGGGCTTCTTGCTAAGGTATCCTTTTCACTTACAGCAATCCATTTAGCCGTCCAGTCTGCAGGTTGCAGGCCGGTTTGCCAGAACTGTACATCACTCCAGGCAGAAGTATTTCCCTGGTTATCGGTGACCCTTACCTGCCAGAAGTAGCGTGTTTTAGATTGTAATGCAGGGCCTTCATAAGGGATCAGTATCGACTGGCTTGTTTTGCCCGTGCCTTTCCACACAATCCCTTTTCCTGCAGTCAGGCCATTTTTATCTGTGCCCACCCTGATCTCATAGGCCGTTTGCAGGATGTTCTTAAGCGGGGATCTTAACTTCCAGCTCAATCGTGGGGCAGATGCGTCTATGGACAAAGGGTTTTCAAGATGTTCGACGGTAAGATCGCTTACAGTGATCTTCTGGGCTACGCCAGAAAGTGCCGGGATGAGGAAAAGTGCTAAAAGTAGAATTTTCGTGGAAAGGCTATTCATATGCATCATATTAGTATAATATACTAATATCTACAGTAATTTTCAGATAAGCGTCATGAACTGTCCTGCCAGAGGAAAATTGTGGAATAAATACATTTTTAAGCAAAACAGGGCTGACCCAAAAGAAGAATCTCTTTTAGGTCAGCCCTATTATCCTGGTCACTTCTATTTAATGCGTTGCTTTTACAGGAGCACCCTGCTTCAGGTGAATGGTCTTCTTCTTTCCCGGCCCATGAAGTAACCCTGTCTTTTCAAAAGGATTCACTGGTACATCGGAGAAGTAAGTAACTGAAAATATCTCTTCACTAAGCAACGAACGTACAAGTATCAACACGCTATTTTTCTTTTGGGGATGCATGTAAAATACTCTCGCCATGTCAAATGGCAAATTAGGGTCCGAATATACACCTTGCAGCTTAAATCCATTAATTACTACAGGTATTTCAGCCAGGTCATGCTCCTTTGACAGATCCAGCTTTTCATATAAAACTGGCTTTGATTTTGCGTCATATGAAACTTCCACCCCTCCGTTCTTCACAGATCTACACTTGAAGTTACCTGCCGGCATTTTATGTATCGGTTGCCAGTATTGCTTCTTGTGTGTTTTGTCTGCATGCAGGTTGATAGCAAGATAGGATGCATCTATAGCAGGTTGTTGAGAAAATGCCTGCTGAACATATAACAATAGTAATGTAAAAATATAAACCTGTTTCATTAAAGCTTGCATACATAAATAGTATTACGATCCATAACATCTTCCTGTCCCCTGCCAGGTAATAACAGGAGCACTATTATAAATGATCCCGGGGATCAATGTAAATGTAAAGTCGTAGTTAAAATTGGATTGACGGTTACTGGATTCAGTAACTGTTACCCCGCTGGAGATCTCAGCGCCTACCTGGTAAAGCCCGGCATTCAGGCCCCCGGTTATTATTACGTTTCCATTACTTGCAACAATAACCGTTCTTTTTTCAATCAGGTCACCTCCGCCATTTCCCTGAACATCATTTCCACTAATAGCCGCATTCGCATAAGGAGGGGCGGGAGTTTCAAAGGAGCCAACAGCAGGCCCTATAACAAAGGCAGCTGGTGTACCTATTACTACAGAGATGGGGCTGAATTCTATATGAGTGGTAACTACCAGTAGATTTTGCCGCTTTGTTAAAAACCAGGAAAATCTCATATTATGGCTAAAACCATTGATGGCATCTCCTCCTAAAAAGGTTCCCTGGTCAAATGAGCTGGTATTCATTCCATCATCATTAGCATTGCCGTAGATACCGTTATCATCTACAGAATTAATACTAAAAGATCGCGCGTTGGTCATCTTTCTGTCAGCAGGTTTTTCCCCATTTACGGTTAAGGAATTCATAATAACTTTGCTGACACTGTCACGTATCGCAATATTATCATAGTTCTCTTCTAAAAACGCCATGGCGTCTTTGTCAAAAGAAATAGTGGTAGCAGACTTATTCTCCTTATTATCAATAGCCGGATCATTATTGACGGATTCTTTTTTACAGGCAGTAAAAATAAGGATACACACCATGAGGTGAAGGGGAAACTTTTTCATTTGCTTAGTAGGTTACCGGGTTAAGAAATTAATAGGTTATTAAACGTTGTACTCTAATGGGTTTACCTAACAAAGATAATAAAATATATCATCGGCCTAAATTTATTCAGCCTGTAAACAATAAGTTAACATTTAACATCCGGATGCATTACGGTTTCTCCACCACCGCAAACACCACAGACATAGGCGGTAAATTTATTTTGACACCAGCCTGCGCGCTGGCAGAAAAAGCTTTCAAACTTGTATAATTATCCGGCCCGCCTGCAATGCCTGCCGGCCCTTGTCCATTCACAAATACTTTCCTTGAAAAACTGCTCACTCCTTCCCCTCCTGTTAACACATACCAGTAATACCTTTTACCAAGTTTAAAATTCCGGAATGCCAGTTGTACGTTCCGGGCCACAGTGGATCTATTCACGAGTGCAACAGTCACCTCACCGGAACTGTAAGTAGAAGCATACGCATTAATATTACCGTTGGTGCCAGACACTTCCGTATTAATAAACCGGTCGCCCAGCAGCTTCTGAAAAAAGTACAGGTAGTAAAAGGCCGGTCGGGGCGCCCATTTTTCTTCACCGGAAGCCGCTTCTCCCTGGCTGAATAAACCATGGTCGTTACCGTTCTCCCATGCATTAGCAAGATCCCAGCGACTGGCCATACCGAACCGGTATTTCATCATTTCCCCCATCACCAGCACAGCATGCATGCCGGCTACCTGCGATACCATCTGCTGAGAACCCGTGGCAAAAATATTCCATTCCGTAAGCGCCACAGGCTTCATATTTACGTGGGCATTCGTGACAGCGAGGTTGAGATGATCTGATATTGCCTTCGTCACCGCTTCCGCAGATGCCAATACTTCCGGAGGATTGGAATTGGTATTGAATGGTGTAAAATAACTGTGTACAATGAAAAAATCGCTGGTAGCAGCCTGTTGCAATACACCTGCATTCCATAGTTTATCTGTAGGCGTAGCCCATGTGGCTGGCTCATGTTCTAATAACTGGGCACCGATGTAAATAGTTTTACCTGACTCCGAAGCGGCTTTGCGCATGGAATCCGCGAACACTTTAAAATGACGGCCATACAGATCGCCGGTGATGAACTCCGGCTGACCGTCTTTATTTTGCGTTACATCTATCCGGTAACCGGCTTGCCAAACGCCATTGCTTTCGTTGCCGATCTCCCAATAGCGGGTACGTCCTTTATCATATCGCACCCAATCTGCAGCGAGGTGAGCAGCAGCAGCAACAGGATCAGTAGCAGTACTATAACGTGCATATGCATAGTTAATAGTGATGATGCCTTCGTTGCCTGTTTGCTGCAGCATTTTATAATAGTTCTCCACGGAGATCGTCCAGCCGTCTGTATTGCCGCCATACCAGTATCCTGCATCAATGGCCTTCCCATCTGCATCGCTTATTTTTAGTGGTGCATCTGCCGGAGGATTACCAGGCATAGCATTCCAGAAATAAATACTGCTGAGGTTACCTCCGGGGAAACGGATGATGCCGGGATGCAGATTCCTGATATGATTGATCAGTTTTGTTTCTGTTATCATCTGGGTCATATAAACATTGCTGTTATTCCCAAACAACGCCGGTGATATTTTAGTAGCTACCGTGGAAGCATCCAGGGTTACAGTGTAGGCGGCTTCAGCAGGTTGTTCTTTTTCTATGTAGGAGGGCGCGGTGAATTCCTTTTGCGCCCATCCTTCCATAAAAAAACCAATTGTTGTAGCCAGAGCCGGGTCCGGCACGGTAATTACCGTGCCGGAAGTATCACTATTCCCATTATACTTTTCTGCCGTTCTTTTGTTGCATGCTATCATCGTTATCAACACCGTGCATAACAAAACACCACTTGCTTTTTTTATCATTACCTGATCTTTATAATTCTGAAATTATCGAACGCAGCATTGAATACTTCTACCGGTGCAGCTTCAGTAATAAAACGATAACCGAAAGGTACTTTACCGTCTGGTTTTACCAGGTCTCCCATTACTGCTGCATTGGCGCCTGTGCCTTCCACACCGTCCACAGCCTTTTTAAAATCAGATAAGGGAATGGTAACAGTCATCCATTTATTATCTGTATGAAAGGATTTATTCTCCGCGTTAGTAAAAGGTATATAACGATAAGCATATGTTTCACCGAAGCGTAATACACAGATGGCAGCTGTCCATGGTTCTTTTGTGTTCACTTCAAATTTCAGTACATAATTAGCTGTCTGTTGTGTTATAACAGCCGCTGTGAACAGCGGTACTTCATTAAAATTACCTGAGCGGTTGCCGTTCCACCATCCGCCGTCGTTCGCACCTACACCACCAAAAATGTTCTGCAGGTAATTACCTCTTGTGCCGGGGAATAATGCGGGATCGCCTGTTCTGTTGGCACCCCACCAGGCCCAGTTGAATACAGGTTTTTCGCCTGTTTCGCCATCATTGGTGAGATTGCTGAGCAGGTTCCCGCTTTCATGATCGTTCAGGGGAGCATTGAAAGCTGTAACACCATATTTGGCATGTACCACAATACGGCCTGTATCGCCGCCGAGATCCGGCATAATGAGTCCTACCCTGTAGCCATCGCTGCTTTCATTAAAGGCAGTTACTACTCTGTTACCAGGGAAAACGATCTTCTCTATCAGCCAGAGGCTGGAACCCCAAATGATCAGTGAATCACCCGGGAATGCATTTTCATTGGAGATACTTTCGATAGTTGGTGGCGGAATGTCCACTATAAAAGAAAAAGTAGTTTCACCATGCCCTGTTACAATGCGGATCTGGTTTGGTACATCCGGGTCCGTAGCTTCAGAAGGTGCATTGGATGGAATGGTGATGATCACATGTGTATTGGTATTATAAGTGGGATTAAAATAAGCAGCCAGCCCGTTAAAATAGATATTGGTGGCACCGCCCAGGTTTTCACCCGAAATGAGTACCAGGGTACCTGGCAATGCTCTCGTAAAAGTGCTGTCAACACTTGCAGAATCCAGCAGGCTCACTGCCTTGATTACGGGCGGACCACTGAATTCATTGTCCTTGGTACAAGCCCAGAGCAGGCATAACAGCAGGAATGCGATATATGTATGTTTGCGCATAATTTTCTTTTTAAACATTAAAACTTATAGGGAACCGGAGGTTTACGCAGATTCGGCGCTGCTGCCATCTCTACTGCAGGATAAGGCAAATAGAAATTGCTTTCCGTTACAGGATAAGATGCCGGTATATCTGAAGTGATCGTCCAGGAAGTGGCATTGGTGGCCGCATTGGGAACAATACGATAACTGCCTCTGTCCTGGGTGCTAAGCATTGTCAGCACTTTTGCGGGTGCATAATAATGCATGCGCACAGCATCATACCATACCTGTCCTTCCATAGCTAATTCCAGCCTGCGTTCGTTGAAAATGTCATCTTCTGTAAGAAGTGTTTTTGCTCCCAGGCCTGCTCTTGCACGCACCGCATTAAAGTACTGTAATGCCAGCGGATCCACTGTGGAAGGCGCTGCTCCCAATTTAGCCTCTGCATATACCAGGTAAACATCCGCCAATCGCAACATATAAGTGTTGATCTCTGTATGTTGCTGTGTTACTTTACCATCGTTATCTTCCGGCCGGCCCACTACATATTTTTTCACCCATGCACGGGTATTGTACTGCTCCGTACCTACGAAATTCCAGGGCACCTGCAATTCCCGGATGATCTTTTTACCAGGGTTGTTGGGATCATCTACTGACTGGTGAATGTAGGAATAGTGATCTCCCGGGAACATGAAAGTGGCTTTGCGCCGTTTATCCAACACAGAATATGATCTAAGCATATCTAAAGATGCACCCAGGTCTCCTCCCCATCCATCACCAAAACCAGTGATCTCAGAACCGAATGCAAGGAATGCCTGTACACTATTCTGCGTGCCCCAGTCACCATCATATTTCCATTGCAGGGCAAAGAGGCTCTCTGTATTATTATTGTTCTTCGTGAGAAAGAGGTCCTCATAATTCGTCATCAGCTTAGCACCACTATTCTGGATCACATCCAAAGCATATTTGGCAGCACTATCCAGATCTGCTTGCACACGATTACCGCTTATACCTGCTCTGGTGAGGAACATTTTGGCCAGCATGCCTTTGGCACTCCATTTAGTGATACGTCCTTTTTGCGCAGGTGATGCAGGTAAATATTCCGAAGCAAAACGCAGGTCTCTGATAATAAACTCCCAGATGCTTTCCACGGTATTACGCGTGATAGTAGTATCTGTGAGCAATACATTATTATCTACGATCACGGGTACCGGGCCCCAGTTTTGTACGAGGTAGGAATAAGCTACCGCACGCATAAACCGGCCTTCTGCAATGCCAGCTTGTTTAGCATTTTCAGGCACGGATGATGCCGTGTATTTGGTGAGGTTATTGATCACCATGTTGGACTGGGCCACCACATTAAAGAACGAAGTCCATGAGCTGTAAACCTCCGGCGTAACATCTGTTGTCTGCATCCGGATATTAGCCACCTGATAGGAGCCAGACATAAGAATGCCGCCCCTGGCATCTCCGATGCCGTGTGATGATTTATCATTATAGGCAAACCACACCACGTTATATAAAGGCGCTGTGCCGGCCAGTACCTGTTCAGTAGTTTTGTAAAAATTCACATCTACGATCGCATCTTCCGGCGGCCTGTTGAGGAAATCCTTGCTGCACCCGTTTAGCATACCGCAGCAAGCCAGTGCAATCAGGTATCTTTTATAATTGATCTTCTTCATGTTGTAATTTTTTTAAGCTGCATTAAAAATCCACACCAATGCTGGCTGTATAAAGTCTTGTGAGTGGATAACGACCTGCGTCCACCGCAATCAGCTGACTGTTCAGCTGCACTTCTTTTCCCAGGTATGCACCCACTTCGGGATCAAACCCTTTGTATTTGGTAAAAGTGAAAAGGTTTTGTACACCTACAGTAAGGCGGATGCCTTTCAGCACATTCTGCTGCCGCAATAAAGCACCGGGGATATTGTATCCCAGCTGTACATTCTTAATACGGATATAAGAACCGTCTTCCACAAAGAGGTTCGTAAAGCGGTTACCATTACCGTTGAGGTCAGTACCTACTATACGAGGCACCGTGGTGCCGGGATTTTCCAACACAGCTTTGCCGCTGCCATCTGTAGTGATGCGGGCATAGTCAAATGCTTCGCGTAACAGGTTGCGGCCAAGATTGATGTTGCTGGGATTGGTATTGTCGTAACGCAGATAATTAAAAATATCGTTCCCCTGTGCGCCCGTTACCAGGATACTCAGGTCAAAACCTTTGTAAGCAAAAGTGTTCGTAAAGCCGAAGGTGAGTTTGGGCCAGGGATTACCGATATAGGTCTGATCTCTTGAATCGATGATGTTATCATTGTTCAGGTCTTTATATTTGATATCACCTACCCATACACCCGCATCTCTCGATACTGGCAAACGTGTACCGTCTCCTTGTGCAGGAATAGCACTTTTGTTGATCTCTTCTTCAGATTGAAAAATACCTTCCGCTATATATCCATAAAACATCCATGGCGCCTGGCCAATGGAGGAACGGGATGTAAAGTTGTTCATATACCAGGCAGAGCGGGAAAGGAATGCTGCATCAGAATAGAACTTGGTGATCTTTGTTTTAAAGGAAGAAATATTAAAATTACTTCTCCATGTAAATCCATTTTGATTGTCGATGTTCACGGTGTTGAGTGTAATTCCCCAACCCCTGTTCTCCATGGCGCCGATATTTACAACGGGCGGATTGATATTCCCCTCACTCTGTGTGCCCATATAGGCAGGCAGCGGATTTGGCATCAGCAGGTTATCTGTTTTACGGATATAAAAATCCGCTTCCAGTTGTATCCTGCCTTTAGCAAGACCGAGATTGAAACCTATATTTTTTGTTTCTGTAGATTCCCATTTCAAACTGGCATTTCCATACTGGCCGGTACGAAAACCTGCACCCCATGGAGTAGTTACTGAATTGAGCGCGGAATATTGTGCGCCACCGCCGCCATTATTACCAGTGGTACCATATTCAGCCCTGATCTTCAGATCGCTGATAAAGGAAATGCCCCGCATAAATGGCTCCTCCGTTACGCGCCAGGCGGCAGATATAGAAGGGAAATACCCCCATTTGTTTTCCACACCAAAGTTGGATGATCCATCTGCCCGGCCCGCGAGTTGCAGGATGTATTTATTGTTGTAGGAATAATTGATACGGCCAAGCCAGGATTCCAGCGCACCGGATCCTTTGCCGCTACCGGTAGTTTGTCCCAACGCGTCACCGAGGTTAAGAGATGGGATCTCGTTACTGGCAAAACCTACACGTGTGGCATTGAAACTCTGATAATTCCAGGCCTGTGCTTCGTGGCTGGCCATTACGCCGATGCTGTGTTTACCTATATTGGTATTGTATTGTAATAACTCATTGAGGTTCCAGTAAAAGTTCTTGTTAGTGTTCACACTAAGGCTCGCCTTTTCATTTGAATTATATCCAAGACGATAAGTGGGTGTGAATTTTGCACCGTCTGTATATTCAAAATTACCGTTAAAGCTGGTGCGGAAAACAAGGCCTTTAATGATGCCGATCTCTGCCGTGGCGCCACCTAAACCACCGGTCCTTTTCAAGCTATTGCTGATCAGGTTGGCGATGGCCACAGGATTTAGCGGAGAAAATTTTGCATTGCTGCCATATTCGTTTTCAGTAGCGCCGCCCCAACTGCCATCTGCATTTTTTACAGCAACATTGGGAGCCAGGTTGATGGCGTTGCGGATCACGTCTTCACTGGTGGAAGCAAGTTTTTCTTTTGTCTGGTAAAAGTTCAGGGAAGTACTTAGTTTCAACCATTTGAAAGCCTGGTTGTCAAGGTTGAGGCGGAAAGAATACCGGTCGAATTGAGAACCGACTGCCACGCCTTCCTGCTTAAAGTATTCGCCGGACATATAATAAGTAGTATTGGTAGCACCGCCACTGATAGTAACCTGGTGCTTTTGTAATGGCGCTGCTTTGAAAAGGGCATTCTGCCAGTTTGTTCCTGCGCCCAGCACGGAAGGGTTTTGGAACTCAGGAATGGGCGTGCGGTTCAGGATGCGATCTATTTCATTCCTCATGATGGCGAACTGCTGTAAATTCATGGTAGGCAGATCGTCTGGTTTATCCTGACTGGAATACAGGTAATTATAATTCACTTTGACCTGTCCGCTTTTGCCCCGTTTGGTGGTAATAAGTATTACACCATTTGTTGCACGGGAACCATACACGGCAGTAGCAGAAGGCCCCTGCAGTATTTCAATGCTCTCCATATCCGATGGATTGATCCCTGCCAGCGGATTAGTAGAACTGGTAGCGCCATAAGCAACAGTAGCGGGTTGCATTTGTACCCCGTCTATTACATACAATGGCTCATTTGTACCGCTCAGGGTATTAATCCCCCTGATCACTACAGAGATCCCGCCACCGGGCTGACCTGTATTTTGTGTCACATATACACCAGCCGCACGGCCCTGGATGGCCTGATCGATGGTGGTGTTCACCGTCCGGTTGATGTCTGCAGCAGAAATGGAAACCTGCGCGCTACTCTGGTCTGTTTTTTTCATCTTGCCGTATCCTACCACCACCACATCACTCAGGAGGCGCTGGTCGATCTCAAGATTTACGTTCAGGGTGTTGGAACTCCCTACTTTTAATTCCCGGGTGGCATATCCCATAAACGAGATACCGATCACCTGCCCGGTTTCAGCTGCAATGCTGAATTGCCCCTGGTTGTCTGAAATCACTGCATTGGAGGTTCCCTTTACTGCTACCGTAGCTCCTCCAACTGGCCGACCAGTGGCCTGGTCTGTAATAGTACCGGAGATCTTCCGTGGTGCAGGGGAAGTATTTTGTGCATGCACCGGCAGGGCAAACAGCCAGATGCAAACTATGCCCCATATTAAAAGACATAGCCTTCCTGGAAAACTTTCTTTTTTCATACGTAGAAATTTGTGGAATTGAGTTGTGGATTTTGGTTGTTATTATATAATGGTCAAATATACCGGCAGGGAACCGGAACAGCGGTAGGGGTATGTTTATTATACAGGACGGAATGTTGTGCGGGATGTATCAAATGTATATTTGAGGGGTATCATTTGTTGCATACTCATTTCCGCATGACAGATGCATAGGCCGATGGAAGCATATTGTAGGCCATTTTGAAGTAACGTGCAAAATACTTGGGATTATTGAATCCTACTTCGTAGGCTACCTCGGTAATATTCATTTCCGTTTGGGTCAGTAACTGCGCAGCCCGCTGAAGGCGAACAGTACGAATGAACTCTATAGGGGAATGCCCGGTAAGGGAAAAAATGCGCCGATATACGGATACCCGGTTCATGCACAATTGCCGGCTCAGCATTTCCACAGAGAAGCTGGCTTCCGACAGGTGTTTTTCTACTATTTCCAGGACGCGTTGCATGAATTTGTCGTCTGCCGTCATCGTATTGGCGTTCTGCATGTTAGGCTGAGGGATCACCAATTGTACAGGTACCTGCCTGGCCAGGATGTTGCGCACACGGGAAAGCATGATCTCGAAGTTGAAGGGTTTCACCATGTAATCCACAGCACCACTTTCCAACCCTTTTAATTGTGTCTCTTCTGTATCCATAGCAGTGAGCAGGATCACAGGAATATGACGGGTACGGGCATCTCCCCCTATCTTTTTACAGAGGTCTACGCCATCCATTAAGGGCATGTTCACATCACTTACTACAAGGTCCGGCAGGGCGCTCAGTATTTTTTGCCATCCATCTGCCCCATCAGTTGCCTCCAGGATATCGTACCATTCTTTCAGATTGTCCTTCAGGTAAAACCGGAAATCATCATTATCTTCTACAATCAGGATTCGCTGATTTTTGCGGAGTTTCCTTTTTTCAGGGCCGGCAGGTTGTGCAACGGGCAATTCCGTCTGAGACAACACTATCGGAAAACGGAGAGTAAAGAGGGTGCCTTCATCTACTTTACTTTCCACAGCAATGCTCCCGTTGCATAACCTCACAAACTCTCTGCTGATGGCCAGTCCGATTCCACTGCCCTGATGTACGAATTGTCCCGGCGTATCCAGTTGAAAATAGCGTTCAAATATTTTCTCCTGTCTTTCTTCCGGAATGCCAATGCCGGTATCTTTTATCTGCAGTTCCAGGGCCAGGCCCTGAACATTGGCAGTAACCGTCACGCTACCACCTTCAGGTGTGAATTTAAAAGCGTTGGATAACAGATTAAAAAGGATACGCTCCATTTTATCGTGGTCAAAAAGGGCCTGGAGTTGTGTGCAGTTGGTATGATAGGCAAAAGCTACTCCTTTTCTTTCCGCAAGGTCTGTAAAGGAATCCACCGTTTCATGAATAAAAGCCATCAGGTCTCCTGCCACCGGTTCGGTTTTCAGTTCCTTCATTTCCATTTTACGGAAATCCATCAGCTGGTTCACCAGGTTCAATAACCTGCGGGCATTGCGGCGAATGAGCTGAAATTTCTGTTTATCGTCCGGGTCTTTGGTTTGTTTAATAATTTCTTCAATAGGCGCCAGGATAAGTGATACCGGTGTTCTGAACTCATGGCTCACATTGGTCAGCAGTTTGATCTTCATCATATCCAGATCATGGAGGCGCTGTGCTTCCCTGCGCTCCTGCTGTAGTGCAAAACGGCGGTGCGCACGCTGAATGATCATTTTACGGGAAAAGAAAAGCAGGCCAGCTCCAAGCAGCAGATATAACCCGTAAGCCCAGATCGTTTTCCAGAAGGGAGGCAGAATAATTATCCTCAGCGAAATACCCTCTTCGTTCCATACCCCGTCCTCATTAGCTGCTTTCAGATGTAATGTATATTCACCCGGATTGATATTAGTATATGAGATGCGGCGTGTTTTGCCATCAGTGGTCACCCAGTCTTTATTAAACCCTTCCAATGAATAAGCGTAACGGTTCTTACGGGTATTGATAAAGTTCAGCGCTGCAAAGTCTATGGAAAAATCGTTCTCATTGTACCGCAGGGTGATTTCGCGGGTTTCCGGCAGCGCCGTTGGTAACATCACATGTTGCTGTCTTTTTTCATTTACCGCTACCGGTTTATTTAAGATCTGCAGGCCGGTAAATACGAGTATCGGTTCAAACCGGTTTTGCCGTACGTCCGCAGGATTGAAGATGTTAAAACCATCCGCCCCGCCAAACATCAGTTCTCCTGATCTCAGTTTCAATGCTGCGCTTGCGTTAAAGGCCCTTCCCTGCAAACCATCATCTTCATCATAATTCCTGCAATGGATACGGATGCCGTTATGGTCCTGTTCTATCGTAACCCGGCTCAGGCCATTGGAGGTGCTCACCCATAACTGGTGATTATTATCTTCCAGGATGCAGTTGATGTTATTATCCGGTAAACCGTCCTCTATGCGGAAAGACTTAAAGGTGCCTGTTTTTGCATTGTATACATTCAATCCTTCACGGGTACCGGCCCACATATTTCCCCAGCTATCACAATGCAGTGAGGTCACATTATCATTACTGAGGTTATGCGTGCGGTTCAGCAATTGGGAAAAAGTGCCTTTTTCCTTGTCCATCACATCTATTCCATATGCAGTGCCGATCCAAAGATCACCATCCTTACTTTCCGCGAATGCAGATACAAAATCAGAATGAATGGAGTTCGGTAATTTGGTGCTATTGTGATAGAAGATCCCGTTTCCCGGATCAAAACGATCTAAACCTCCACCCAGCGTACCCACCCAAAAATTGTTCCGCTGATCACGGAAGATCTTCAGCACGGTTTTGCTGGACAGGCTGTTGGGATCTTCCGGATTATGCCGGAAGTGCGTAAAACGGTTATTGCTGTAGTAATCCATTCCCCCGAAATAATATCCGATCCAGAGACTGTTGTAAGCATCTATATACAGGCTCACTATCACATCATTGCTGATACTGTTATCATCTGCGGCATTATGTTTAAACTGGCGGAAAGTATTGGCTTTGCGATCAAAATAGAGCAATCCGCCACCGTTTGTACCGATCCAGAGATTACCTTTCCGGTCTTCCACAAAACAGTTCACATCATTGTAACTGAGGCTTTGGGGATTGCCCTGTTTATTTTTATAGAGCGAGAATTTCATTTTATTCTCCGCGTAATAACTGATCCCTCTTTTATAGGTCCCGCACCAGATAATACCCTGATTGTCTTTATACAATGGATATATAGCATCCTCTGCAACACTCTTCACATCTTCCTGCTGATTCGTGAGGAACCTGGAGGAAAAATCCTTTTTATCAATGATATTAATACCACCATGATCTGTCCCGATCCAGATCAGCCCATGGTTGTCCTGGATCACACTGTTCACGATATCGTTATTCAGGATCCGCTGTTTTCGGGAAAGCTGTTTTGCCACGCCGGACACGGGATTGAAATACAATACCCCATAGTCAGTATTGGGTGTATATACCCAAAGTTCATGCTGCGCGTCTATAAAAAGCTGCAATGCAAAGGGGCTGGGTTTTACTAAAGCACACAAGGCATCCGTCCGGTGAACGATCTTATTGGTACGCGTATCCATCTTTGAGATACTGCCATTCAGGAAGAGAATATAGAGGAAATGCTCTCCATCCATTTTTATATCAGCAATACCGGCCTTTTCTTTTGGTAAAATAATGCGAACGCCCCTGTTCTGATCTGTAATGCGATACAGACCGGAATCCGTATACGCTACCCAGCATACATTGCCTGCCCGGAGCATACTATTTGCCCCCAAAGAGGGCATCCCCAGGTTACGGAGCCAGCCTGCCGCATTGGTAAATTGTTCCTTTACCGGATCGTAGATATTATCGCCGTTCCTGGTTTTAATGAACAAACAGTTGCCGGGAGCCGGAAATATATGCGTAATGTAATCATCGTTGAGGGAAAGGGAATCAGACAGGCTGTGGCGGAAGATCCTGAAATTATTGCCATCATACCGGTTTAGACCGCTCATGGTACCGAACCAGAGAAACCCTTTTGTATCTTTATAAATACAATTTACCTGGTTGCTGGAAAGGCCATTATGGATATTCAGTGTTGAAAATTGCACAGGTTCCTGCTGTGCATAGGTTACCTGCAGCAGGGAGAGCAGAAGTGGAACGAGGAAAAATTTCTTTAACATGGAATTATAGATACTGCCAAGGTGAATATACCTATTTAAGCTGAAATATCCATGTGCCGGGAGTGTACAAAAAAAGCATATTTATTATTTGATGAAATTTATTAGTAAATTCTAAGCTATTCTATCATCAACATGCATAAAGTGAAAATTGAGCATTTTTACCCAAAAGATCCTATACTCCGGCAATGCATTGAATACTATTATTTCCTCAAAACGGATGCGGCTGACTTCATCAGCAAATACTACGTTTTCCCCAATACCCTTCAGGCTTTCAATATACATAAACATGCCACCTGCCAGATCGAACCTTTTTCCACAAAGGTATCGGGGCAGCCCGGTGATGCCCATCTGATAATCGCCCAGGGAAAACATGAACTCCCCCTGTATGTTGAATTATCAGGAATACTAGACAAAATAACGATTGTATTTAAGCCGCTTGGATTAAACCATTTTATAGAAAGTCCGCTATCCGAGCTCACTCCGCATGCATCGCAGATCATTACATGCTGGCACAATGAACAATTCCTGCATTCCTTTTTTGGCGCGGAAAATAATGACGAGCGGATAGCGATCCTCGAAATATTCCTGTTAGATCTTTATAAACCTATACCTTTTCAGGAACAGCTGATGCAGGCCGTTGAATACCTGATGGATTTTGAGACGGAGCGGCCTGTTCAGGAAATTATCACAAAGTCAGGCCTCAATACAAGGTCGTTTAATCGCTTATTCCTGAAGAATGTGGGCGTATCCCCTGTTGGTTTTCGTAAAATTGCCCGTTTTAGAAATTCACTCAGGGACAAACTCTTTCATGAAAAATTCAAAACACTCACGGATATCAGCTATCGCAGCAATTTCTATGACCAGGCTTACTTCATTAAGATCTACCGGAAACTGACAGGCCATAACCCCTCCCGTTTTTTTGAGGCTATTGATAAACTGGCTGATGACCGGTTAATTATGAAATTTATTCAGGAATGAAGCCAGTTTGTCCAAAAAATACAATTCCCTGGCCAGCTGTTAGGTGATATTTGCTTTATGAAGTTCTTAGCATCTTTCTGGCTGGTGATCATAAGTATTACTTCAGCCTATGCACAAATTGATTCCGTTTCGGTCTATCACAACCGGGCCTTTGAGCATTACAACCGAAAGGATTATGCAGGCTGCCTGTTCTGGAGTAAAAAGATGTTCCAAACCAATCAAAGCGATTACCGGAACAACTACAACCTTTACCGAGTTGCTATTAGCGCCTGCCAGGTAAACCAGCCAGCTGAGGCAATGGCTTATTTTACAGAGCTGGTTGATGAGCACCTGCATTATTCTATGTACTATAACTTTGCCAGCGACAGCATTTTACTGACCTGTGTGCGGGATGCTGAGATCTGGAAGAAAGCTATCGCTAATACCAAACCCGGATACGACTCTGCAGAAACTGCAAACGAGCTGTATTACGAAGGAATTATGGATACAACCAGGCGGCTAAACCATTCGCCCTTGCTTAGTGAGCAATACCTGGCCAATCTTTTTACCACCAAAAGCTTTGATAAGATATATCAAACGCTTAAGAACTATCATCAGTACGAAACTCCGCCGGTGTCTGGTCATTGGACGCTGTACAACATACGGATGAATGATACGCTTACCGTTCCCTTCCTGGTTTATATCCCTAAAGCGTACAAACCCGGTCAAAAAACACCGCTCTATTTATTCCTGCAGGGAGCAGTCCGCGGCCGGAAACAGTTCATGGTCAGGGGGAATATTCCTGTCTATGATAGCCCTGTATTATATAAAGCTATAGAAAAAGGGGCTTTTATCATCTATCCCTTTGCCCGCACAGATGTAAACTGGTTATATCATCCTATAGCTTTCCAGGCGATCCTGAAAGAGATCGCCTTCGTTAAATCACTTTATAATATTGATGACAACCGTGTGTACTTAGCTGGTCACTCAAATGGAGGGGAAGGCACATTTTATTTTGCGATCAACCAGCCAACACCGTTTGCCTCATTTCTTGCATTAAACTATTTCCCCCAGTCCCACATTACCAATACGCTGCTTATAAACCTCACGAATAACAGGACGTTTTACGGAGTAAGCGCCAGAAAAGATCACATCTTTGACTTCCGGAAAGTGGACAGTATATATAATTATGCCAAAGGAATAGGCTGCAGGTGGCAGAACTACAGTTTCGATGGAGATCATGGCTTAGCTTATAATAACAGCGGGCAAATCGCCTTTACTTATGATACGTTAATGTCTGCAGAACGACATCCATTTCCCGGCACAATTAAATGGGAAACAGACAATGTAAATAATGGACGGTGTGACTGGATTGAAATTACAGCGTTAGATACAGCCGCTAATAATCATCGAAAAACAGGTGTTATAGAAGCAGCTGTTAAAGGAAATGAAATCACCATCAGGACTTCCGCTATTAAACAATTCAGCTTTTATGTTTACCCGGAATTAGTTGATATAACTAAACCGCTTTTCTTTGTGATCAACGGGAAGGCGCCCCGCCGCATACAGGTACAAAAGAACAAAGAGCATTTAAAAGCTGCTTTCCTGGATACAAAAGACCGGACATTACTGCCGGTACAAAAAATCACCATACAGGTAGATGAATAAAGAAGAAGCCGGGCTTAGCGTAGTACCTTCTCATAGGTCTCCAGGATGATCCCCGACTTATATCCTTTAACATCCAGCAGTTTCAATTTATGCCGCTCCTTAATATCTTTAAATAACGGTTTCCCCTGCCCCAAAATAACAGGATGCACCGCCAGTCTGAATACATCGATCAGGTCCAGGTTAAGAAAAGTTGTGGTCAGGTCGCTTCCACCATACAGCCAGATATCCTTACCAGGCTGTTGCTTTATATCCAGCACTGTTTCTTTAATATTTGAATTGATAAAAACAGCATTAGTATCATCGTGTTTCATCGTCCTTGAAAAGACGTATTTCTTTTTGCTGTGCAGCAGTTTATAAGCTCCCTGAAGCTTTGCATCAGCATTTTCATCCGGCTGAACATTCCCCCACTTTTCATAACTTACCCTGCCGTAGAAGATGATATCCTTATCTGCCAGTATCTCCTGCAGGATGTCTGCATATTCAACTTCCTCATCCCGCACCAGCCAATCCAGTTCACCCTTCGGTCCTTCAATCAAACCATCTAATGAAACAGCCAGGTTTAAAACTACTTTTTTCATGTTGATCTGTTTTAAATCACTGATCAATGCTACAATTTCCGTACCATGAAGAAAGATTAGTTTTGAAGTGTCGCGGATCTTTCGCGGTACTGAAGAGGAGAGATACCTTCTTTGTTCTTAAAGAACCTGCTGAAGGCCTGAATGTCTTCAAAGCCCAGTTCATATGCAATTTCCTTGATCGAAAGTTTACTGTAAATGATCTGCCTGCGGGCACTGACCATGATGCGGTCATGAATAATACTTAAGGGCTGGCGTTCGGAAACAATAGAGAACAGGTTGGAAAGGGTTTTAGGGGATTTATTCAGCTTTGAAGCATAAAAGGCTACATCATGGTGTTTGGAATAATGGCCTTCTACCAGGTAGTTAAATTCCCGGATGATATCTGCCTGGCTTTTATCCAGCTTACTTAAACCGCCGGCTCTCTTTAAACTTCTCACGCTAAGTATCAGCATTCTTTTCAGGATAGATTGCAGCATTTCTTTCTGCAGTGTATCATGCTGCCGCATTTCCGTACAGAAAGTCTGCCAGGTAGTTTCAAAACTTTCCAGGTCATTCTCATCTACAGAAATGATGGGCACGCTGGTAGCACCATAAAACAGCAGACCTTTGCTGCCTACTTCGTTATCATGATTGATGATGCAGAAAAAGGCCTGGTTAAAGCGGATCATCCTGGCTTTTTCCAGATCGATGCTGTCTATTTTATGAAATGCCGTGAGAAAGATGATTTGGTCCTTTGCCAGTGTGTACGGAACTTTATCTATAGTAATGGCGAGCTGTTCCCCTGTATTCCAGATCAGCGTCATATCGGTTTCTTTCACATTAAAAACAATATGACGATTGGAGCTGTTGAGTTCTACTAAGGTTAGAAATTCTTTGGACTGATCTTCGTAAACCATATTTAAAGGTACTAAATCAGGGAAAAATCGCCAACTCTTCGGGAAATGATGCCTATCTACCCTACTAATTCATATTGTAAATTTGTAATACTAATAAAAATAACATCCATGAAAAGAATTGCAATCAATGGCTTTGGCAGAATAGGCAGATCTTCCCTAAAGGTCATTTTAGAAAGTGAAGATCTTGAACTGGTTGGCATAAACGATCTGATGAGTATTGAGAATGCTGTTTACCTGTTGAAATACGATAGCATCTACGGCAAATACAACAAAACTGTCAGCTTTCAGAACGACCAGATCGTTATAGATAATAAATTCATACGGTACACTTCCATCAAAGACCCCGCTACACTACCCTGGAAAGAACTGAATGTGGATGTGGTGATTGAAAGCACCGGCATATTCACCAATAAAAGTGACGCAGAGAAACACATTACAGCCGGAGCACGTTTCGTAGTTATTTCCGGTCCTACAAAAGATACGCCCACTGTTGTGCATGGTGTTAATACGGAAGAAGGAAAGGTAGCCATCTTTTCCTGCGCCAGCTGTACCACTAATAGCATCAGTCCTGTTATTGAAATATTAGGACGCAGGATAGGGATTAAAAAAGCGATACTGAATACAACACATGCCTACACCGCTTCCCAAACCTTAGTAGATGCTCCATCAAAAAGAGAACCCAGGATGGGAAGGACTGCCGGGATGAATTTAGCGCCTGCAGCCACCGGAGCAGCTATTGCCACAACAAAGGCCTTACCACAGTATGCAGGAAAATTTGACGGTATTGCAGTAAGGGTACCAGTTCCCGTAGGTTCCATATCAGACATCACTTTTATCGCAGAACGCAACACCAGCATCGAAGAGATCAATAAGGTTTTAACAGAAGAAGCCGCTTCTCCAAGATACCACGAAGTAGTAGCCGTAACGGACGAACCACTGGTATCCACCGACATCATCAAAAGTCCGTATGCCGCTACCATAGACCTGGAGATGACAAGAGTAGTGGATGGAGACCTGGTGAAAGTAATGGCCTGGTATGATAATGAATGGGGATTCACCAATCAGATGATCAGGCAGATAAAAACATTATAACATGAACTACTCATCTTTAGCATTTACAGATGCCATCAAAAAACTACAGGAGAGGTTGGGAAGCAGAGACAGTTATGAACGGGTAGAAAAAATGAGTTATGTAGATGGATTAACGGATTACGAACGGGAATTTATAAGCCATATGGATAGTTTCTACATGGCTTCTTTTGGCGAAAATGGATACCCCTATATACAACACCGTGGCGGCCCTAAAGGCTTCATAAAAGTGATAGATGATACCACTCTCGGCCTGGTTGACTTTACAGGTAACCGCCAGTATATTTCTGTAGGGAATATCAGTAAGAACCCTAAAGTGTCGCTCATCATGGTGAACTATCCGCTTCGTGCCAGGCTGAAGATCTATGCAGAAGCTGAGATTGTAGAAATAAATGAAGATCATGATCTTTATGATCACTTAAAACCAGAAGACTACAAATTCAAACCGGAAAGGATGATGATCTTTAAGATCCAGGCCTACGACTGGAATTGCCCGCAGCACATCACACCCAGATACACTGTGGCAGAAATAGAAGAATTACTGGAACCGCAAAAGCAATACATTAAAACTTTAGAGCAGGAAGTAAAGACCTTAAAAGAAAAACTCACTGCAGGCAGCAAAAGCTAATTCCCCATGCGGGTCTTTTCATCCGAATTATTAGCATCTATCTTCTTCTTCGCAAACTCTTTGCCTGCGCTGAAATTCCATACAAAGGAAACACCAGCCGTTCTCGTAGGTCTTTTCTGGTAAAAGTTGATCCTTGTGTTATTATACTCCGTCAGTTCTTTTTCCCGGAAAGTATTAAACAGGTCTGTAAAGCTCAGGCGGATCCTTCCCTTATTCTTCCATATCCTTCGGGACATGCCAAGGTCCGCATAAAAGACATAGGACATCCTTGAATTGGCGCTGGTGTAGGGAGAATTATACTCCACATACAGATCTATATCCGCTACTTTCTTCCATTCATACGTGTGAATGGTTTTCAAAGAAATAGAGGTACGGGAGATCCGTACCTCATCTAAATCAGCGGTAGCACGATATAGCAATAAGCCGTTATTTGTACGCCAGTTTTTCAGAATGGCAAAAGGCGCACTCAAAGACAAACCAAATTCCGTATTACCCGGAAAGTTCTTTGACATGTGCTCTATTATGCGTTCTTCAATAGTACGGGCAGTTTGCGCTATATAATTAGTGGAAGATTTAAAATATAGGTCTGCCGTGTACTCCCGGTTCCATGTATAACCTGCTTGTATGCTATTCGTAAATTGGGGTAACAAATCGGGATTGCCGGTCAATACGGCAAAATCATTTACCTGCAGGCGGTAGGGGTTCAGATCATTATAAGCTGGCCTTCTTACACGCCTTGAATAATTTAAGTGAATGGAATTCCCCTTCTGCTCATCCAGTGTATGATCAATGAACAGCGAAGGGAACCAGCCGAAATAATTCCGGCGAATAGTTTCTCCAGAAATGAGGGAAATACCTTTGGAATAAGTTTGTTCTCCCCGCAGGCCTGCTTTGATACTGGTGCGACGGATCATTTTCTCAAAAGAGCCATAGAACATCAGCAGGCGTTCATCATACAGAAAGTCATCACTGCGTGCCGGGTTCTTTATCCAGTTGCCAGTAGCTTCATCTTCTGCAAGGATGCTATTGTGCCGGTTTATCTGTGCATATTTAATCCCTGTTCTGGCAATTGATTTCCCACGAAGCCCTAATGTATAATCCGCCTGTGCACTGTACATCTCTGTTGTGCTGGGTGTGATGGTCCTGAAACCATTGCTCATATCAGGATCACTGTACACAGAAATAAGCGTATTGGATTCTTCCTTACTGCTGCGGGCATAATCCCCGATCACTTTCAGAGAAGAGCCAAGGGTATCTATGTTCCATGCATAACTGACAGTGGTATTGGTAAAATGCGGCCTTCTCACCCAGTCTGTATTTGCGTTTCCTGTTACGAGGTCAGCCGGGCGCTGATAAATGATACCGGAACTGAAGTTTTGCAGCAACTGGCTGGAGTTGCCATTGTGCTGCACATTTACGGAATGTGTGGGAGAGAAATCGTATACAATACCTGCGCGGTATTGTTGCCGGGCATTGTTATTATCCCGTTCGGTGGAATTGTAGATATAACTTTTATCAGGATAATCCGTAGCGGTGTAGCCTGTATAAAAGCTGTTATCCTTCACGTAATTATACCCTCCGAACAGGTACCATTTTTTCATTTTATAATCGAGTGAAACACCCGCACCTGCATAAGGCTTTTTGCCCTGCTGTTTGTACTGTGCAGATAAGGTACCTGTTACACCTTGCCTTCTGGCCTTCTTCAGGATAATATGCACAATGCCCCCGGAGGAGGATGCTTCAAATTCAGCAGGGGGATTGGGGATCACTTCTATTTTACTGATGTCTTCAGAACGTAAGGTTTTCAGGTATTCTGATAACTCCAGCCCTGTCATCCGCTGCACCACATCATTGATCATCACTGTTACGGACTGGTTGCCGGTTATTTTGATATTGCCATCGGGGCTTACCCAGAGGCCGGGAGATTTCTGTAATACATCCAGACCGGAATATCCATTGGCCAGGACACTGTTCTCTATGTTGATAATGTAACGGTCTGCTTTCCTGGTCACCAAAGGCGGCTTGCCAGTTATCTTCACCTCTTTGAGGGTTCTTTGCTGCGCCGTGATCTCCAATGTACAAACTGTACAAAAGCACAAAAGTGATATGATCCTGGCTGTTATCATGCCATAAATCTATCGCAGGATGATAAGGGATCAAAGGGGGAATGAGCAGTTGGCGGAGATGAATGATTACTTGCCGGGCTGTAGTTTTTTCAGCAGCATTTCCTTACGGGAACGGGATACATCAATGGTGGCGCCATTGCTCATAAGCAGGCTGCCTCCCTCTCCCCTGTTGTATTTCCTGACTTCATTAAGGTTAACAAGATAAGAATGATGCACCCGGAGAAAACGGTATTCTTCCAGCATCTCTTCAATCTCTTTTAAAGTACGGGAGATGATCAGCTTCTGGTCTTCCACTAAATTGAAAATGGTATAGTTACTGCTGGAGCTGCAATACAGGATCGTATCCACCGGAATGATCTGCAAGCCATCCAGTGTGGGTAATGCAATGCGGTTCACTGCAGATTGCGGTTGCTGGAATCTGGAAAGTAAAAGCTCCATTTGTTTTTCCAAAGAAGGAGATCGCTTCCCGGTCACCCTGTTCACTGCCGCTTTCAGATCTTCCGCATCAACGGGTTTCAGCAGGTAATCCAATGCACTAAAGCGAATGGCTTTAATGGCATACTGATCATAACTCGTTGTGAAAATGCATTCAAAAGAAACCGGCGCTAATATTTCCAGCAGTTCAAATCCATTCAGGTAAGGCATTTCAATATCCAGGAATACCAGTTGCGGCTGTAGTTCTCTGATGACCTTTACAGCTTCTTTAGCATTGTTACAAACAGCCGTTATAGTTACATCCGGACAGTTCTTCTTTATCAACATCACCAATGCCTGTGCGGCATAATGCTCATCGTCTATGATCACTGCATTAATCATGGGCCAGCTTATTATTGATCTTTAAAATTACTTTGGTGCCTGCTATTTCTCCCCGTTCTCCTATAATATCTTCTGTTTTAAAAGAAGCACCTGACTGGTCTCCATTAAACAATGCCAGCCTTTCAGCGCTTAGCCTGTTACCAAAAGAGGCACCCTTTTCAACAAGGCCAGATCTGAATGCGGCTGCTTTTTCCCGGCCAATACCATTGTCCCGGATGGTACAGGTAAGTATATCCCGTTGCATACTGAAATGAATGTGCAGCTCCCCCTTTCCTTCTTTGTGCAACAGTCCATGCCAGATAGCATTTTCACAAAAAGGTTGCAGGATGAAGGAAGGTACAAAGATCATAGATGGATGTAAACCCGGATCAAAATCAATTGTATATTCAAAAGCTTCCCGGAACCGCAATTGTTCCATGTTCAGATACAGGCGAAGCATAGCCAGCTCTTCTTCCAGGGTGATGGTTGTTTTACCGGCATTCACCAGCACAGTACGGATCAATTTGGAGAAACGGGTGAGGTATTCGGACGCTTTATCACCTTCCTCATTTAAAATAAAATGGTTGATGGAACTGAGGCAATTAAAAATAAAATGAGGATTCATCTGTGCGCGCAGCGCCTTCATTTCCAGTTCGGCGGCCCTTTGTTTCAGGCGTAATTTTTCATTCCTGTGCCGTAGCACAGTCAGCAGTAATGCAAAGATCCCTAACAGCAAAACACCCGCCACGCAGGCAATAAGGATATTACGCTGTGATTTCAACCGCCCGGCCTCTGCTTCCTGCCTGGACCCGAACATCTTTCGTTTAAAGGTTTCTGAGATCACAGAATCTTTCAGTGCTTCGTATTGTTTATGATATGCCAGCGCTTTCTTATTATCACCACTGGCTTCATAAATAGCAGATAACAGTTCATAAGCATCTCTTTTGTTCTGCCTGGCGCCCCGTATAGCGGAATGTTCCAGGGAACCTTCTACCATCATGAGGGCATTCTTCAGATCGTTCCTGACCAGGTAAATTTTCCCCAGACCCAGCATGCTGCCGATAACAATATTAATATCCGTCAGCAATTTCGCCTCCTTGTACAGGGAATCATAGTAGCGGAAAGCGATGTCATATTTTTTCTCTTTCAGATAGGTATCTCCCATTTTCAGGCGTACGATCTTACCTTTTATATTACCGCTGAGCGATTTCTGATAACAGACCCGGGCCTGGGTGATGTCTCCTTTTGCAGCATACAACTCTCCCATCCGGTGATACAGTTCGCGGTAAGGATATCCGCCATCCTGGAAAGGCCATACCGCTTCGGCTCTCCCGTAATATCCCATGGCGGTTTCATAATCCCCCATGCTCTTATAGAGCGATCCCATCTGTACCAGCGACAAAATATAGTTCTGGTGATGTTTGCCCCCCTCAAAAATAACCAGTGCCTGCGTGACCATTTTAAAGGCATTTTCATAATCGCCCTGGTCATCATAGATATTACTCAGTATCCTCAATGCAACACCCTGGCTTGTTTTGCTCCCCTTATTTTTATAGTGTATGATACTAAGCTTTACTGTATCAACAGCGGCATAGAATTTCCCGTTATACCATAACGCCTGCCCTATCCCGAACAATGATTCCGCAAACAGGAATTCATCATGAAGCTCTACCGCCAGATCCATGGCACTATGGTATTGTTTCCATGCGTCCAGGGGCAAAAAACTCCACAAGTAATTGTTTCCGGCTTGTATATATTGCCAGCATTGCTCCTTCTTATTCGTGTCTGCACGAAGTGGCAGGCAGAAAAGAAAACAGATAAGCAATAACGAGGCAGTTCTTAGCATGTTATAAAACTACCAAAATCCCCTTAATCCTGTATGCGGGATTGATCCATTTGCAGGATCGGGTGAGCAGGTTACAGCTTTCCCTAAAACAAAATGGGCTGTAATGATAAATCATCACAGCCCATTTCTGGTAAGATATATAAATTTAGATAACCTTCACGTTAACTGCATTTAATCCTTTTTTGCCATTTTCCACTTCGTAAGTAACTTTATCATTTTCGCGGATTTCGCCGGTTAAACCTGATACGTGTACGAAAATGTCCTTGTCTCCATTTGAAGGTGTAATGAAACCAAAACCTTTGGATTCATTGAAAAATTTAACTGTTCCTTGTAGCATTTTATTTATTTTATTACGTCTAAGCTAAGCTAATATCCTTGAACTACCTAATTACCTGCCATGAGCAGCCGGAGCCCCCACTCCTGGCGAGCGTGGCGGCAAGGTCATTTCCTGGAAAAACCGCGTGCTGTCTACAAATGACTGATAGGTGAACGTGTTGAGTGTCACCCGGTCATGTGAATGGCCCATTAACAAATTGAGGAGGGTACCCCCCACTCCGGGTCCCCCGGGCCATATCATTTCGTAGCTGGACTCGCTCCGGTTGCTGAACCTGGCAGAATCCACATTACGGGCTGCAATCGAAGCGGCAGCGATCAATGCCATTTCCTGCGTTCTGGCACTGGGCGATCTGGAAGGCCCTCCGCCAAAACCGCTGGGGCCGCCAAAAGAAGAACTGCCTGTTGGCATGTCCCCCATCAACGACTGTACCTGCGGACTGATCAGGTTATCCGGTTCCGCAGCGGCCCCTGTGAAATAAGTGGCACGGAGGGTAGCTACATCTGTTGCTGAAGTGGTGGGATCTGTGGAAAGCTGGCGGATGGCGTAAAGGAATTGGGCATGCGCATATTCCAGACAGGTAGCGGTACCATAATCGTCTGAAGAACTGAAGAGGTTGAATGGAACCGGATCTGTGGGCATCCGGAAGTCCCTCCGCCCGATATTACTCAACAACCTTGCAATGATCAATGCACTGAGCGGCCCTACAAAACGGATGAGCCGGAAAGTAGTAGCATCTGCCGCCTCAGACTCCGTAGTACTGAAGAAGTTGGTCACCCGTACAAAACGGTTACCAAAACCCACCACATCATGGATCAGCCCACCTCCAATATAAATGCCGCCATGTGTAACAGGCAGCCCCGTTAAGAAACCCAGCGCTGTGGAACCGGAACGGAAAACAATATCCCCGGCCGTAAAGCCACGCGCGTTAGCCATATCAATATCGCTCTGCTGGCCTCTTTCACGAAATTCTGCCATCCTGCGGATCTCTTCATCTGTGTAACGTTGTATGGCAGGGGCTCCACCTCCATTTTGCTGTACGGTATGTGTCAGTTCATGGGCCAGCAAATGTTTGCCGGTATCACTTTCCGGTGCATACTGCCCTTCATTGAAATAGATATCGTTGCCATGGGTGAATGCTTTGGCCTGAATATCACGGTTCATTTGCACAGCGTCCCCTCCGGTGTGCACTTTTACCTGGGAGAAATCCTTGCTGAAGAACTGTTCCATGGAACCGCGTGTTTTCTCCGGCAAAAATGATCCGCTCCCTTTGGAACTACTGAGGTCGGACACCAGTTCATCCGGAGCCGACTCTGCATCATCCTCTTCAGCACGTTGCACTACAGGGGTGATTGTTGAAACGGGAGAGGCTTTTTCCATCGTCATTGCCTGGTCTGCCATCTGGTCCGCTTCCTGTTCATATTGATCATGAGGGCCATTAATGGCTAATTTGGCCTGAATAAGCGGTTGGAAAAATGAAGATGCTTCTTTTTGTCCCGTAAAAAAAGGGGACGATGATCTATGCAACGTACGTTCTCCTGAAACGTTTTGGGGCGTTTTCATGGTTTGGAGTATTAGGGGTTATCGGTCTAATTAAAGATACGATTTTTTCCATTGATGGTATGGCAATTGCAGTGTTTTACAACATGGAAAAGAAGATCATCACCGTTTACATAGACAATAAGCCATACCAGCTCGCCATTACCATCAATAAAACCGGCCAGATCACCACTTACCAGGTATTACCCGAAAAAGACGCCGGTAAACTGGACCAGTTTATCCCTACTGATCTTGAATTTGATGTGAATGGTAAAATCCACCTGGATGAAAGGGTGAAGACAGTGAAAGGCGAACAGATTGCCCGCATTATCTGGAATGGCATAAAAGATCAATTGGAGGAATAGTAATATTCATCCCATAATTGAAGGTATTCATCCCACATGCTCTTTTACTGCCGGCAAAAATTCCTATTTTCATCTCCATGAAAGCTATCGTTACCTGCCTGCTGATCTTCTTCAGCATCTCTGCAACCGCCCAGTATGCTATAATAAAGGGCGAAATCGCTCATCTGGAAAAAGACACGATCTCCATTGCATTATTACATGACCAGGTGACCGGTGACATGCAGATCTTTCGTGTGGCGGTAAACAACGGGAAATTCAAAACGAATATCTATGTACCTCGTGCTGTATACTTCGCTGTATCAGATGACAAAAACTACACCCACGGTTTGATCCAGCCCGGTGATGACATTACCCTCCGATATGATTTTGAAGACAAACCCGGAACGCTGCAATTCTCAGGAAAGGGAGCAGAAAAGAGTACTTTCTACCAGCGTTTTGCCATACTGAAGAAATCGCGTGGAACAGACATTACTACTGCGAAGGCCTTGGAAAACATCCGCAGCACCATGAACAAGGATAGCTATATGCTGCTCTATGCACATCTCACCGGCATCCAGCAATCCACTAAATATTTTACCACCGGTCAGTTATCCCCTTTTAACGACAGCCTGTACTACTCTTTCAATTATGCGAATGATGTATATAATATCGTGTCTGAACATTACCGGCAAAGCTATACCGGAAAAGACATGGTAGCGAAATATGATACCCTCTCCCGGATATTACCACCTAAGTTAAGAGAACCCGTGCTCACGTTGTTCATACGGTATGATATAAAGCAACTCACTGATTCCCTCGTAAATACAATACTCACCAATAACGTTTACAGAGAATACATCTTAAAGAAAATAGCCGCTGAAAGAAAATTCAGAAAAGGCATGATAGCTCCTGACTTCTCCCTTGAGAACGATAAAGGAGAAAAAGTAACCTTGCAGGATTATAAAGGAAAGGTGGTGCATATCGATTTCTGGTTTGAAGCCTGTGTACCCTGCCAGCAAATGTTTGAGCGGTTAAAACCTTTAAAGGCACAGTATGCCGCGAACAAGGACATTGTTTTCCTTTGCGTGTCCATCGATGAAAAAGGTGTTTGGAAGAAAGCGAAAGAAAAGATACAAGCGGAGCATTTGTACACCAACAATAAAGGGCGTTTTCATCCTGTGATCAGTGATTATAACATAGATGGATATCCCACTACTTATATCATCGGGAAAGATGGACTTATTTTCAATGAGGCACCTTCCGGTTATCCTGAGGACCTGCAACCGCAACTGGAAGCAGCTTTGAAAAAATAAAAAAAGGTTACAGATATTGTATCTGTAACCTTTACTGTCATTGTTGGATCCTCTATCTTAAAAATTTAATCAGCTTATCGATATTATTAATAATATACTGTGCAGTGCTGTTATTTTTCTTTGGACCGGTGATCAATTCCCGCACATGTTGTTCCCAATCTTCCATGGCATCTTTTGGCGTAGTACCACTACCAAATATACCAGCTTCCCTGTCCGGGCCAAGAATACAACAGTAAGCATTACCATCTTCATACACTACCGGCCGAAAAACATAAACAGCCTGGGAAATAGTTTCGGATTCATAATCTATGAATACCTGATCTACCGGGTTTATCTTCATTTGCTCCATAATGAATGCTATTTCCTTATTAAGCACAACAAATATGCCTACAGGTGGTCAAAACCCTAACAGCAATGGGCAAATCCATATCAGATAGACATATAGATAATAACGTCATACCTCCTGCTCATCATCAACTGCCGCTTTCATTCCACAATCTGTAGAATTGCTATTGCTGTTTCGATTTCCATGGAGTAAATTAGACCACAATAAATTCCCCGTTATGAACCGTACCTCGTTTTTTAAAACGCTTATGGCTGTTCCTGCATTGGCGGTTACGCCTAAAATATTACATGCCGCCAGCTTTGCCGCCCCCCATAAGTTAAAGATCAGCCTGAATGCTTATTCCTTCAACACGCCCTTACGCGATGGCAGTATGACCCTGGATGATATGCTTGAATTTTGTGCCGGCACACCCATTCAGGCAGTAGATATTACCGGTTATTATTTCCCCGGTTATCCTGCTGTTCCAACAGATGAATACATCTATCATATCAAACGAAAAGCTTTCCGGCTGGGCCTGGATATCAGCGGCACCGGCGTACGCACTGATTTTACGAACCCTGACAAAACCAAACGGCAGGCAGATGTTCAGCTCACGAAAGATTGGATTGAAGTAGCCGCCAAACTGGGCGCCCCCGTGATCAGGATATTCTCCGGAACGCAAATGCCCGAAGGCCATAGTTGGGAACAGGTAGCTGCCTGGATGATGGAAGATGTAAAGGCCTGTGTGGAACATGGCAAAAAATATGGTGTGATAGTAGGAATCCAGAACCATAATGATTTTATTAAAACAGCAGCGCATGTACACCAGATCAGCAAAATGATCAGTTCAGAATGGTTCGGGATCATCCTGGATACCGGCAGTTATAAAACCGGGGATCCTTATCAGCAGATTGCTGATACTGCCAAATATGCCATCAACTGGCAACTGAAAGAGAATGTTTTCATCAATGGCGTGGAACAACCTGCTGATATTAACAGGATCATTAAGGATATCAAAACATCCGGTTACAAAGGTTACCTGCCCATTGAAACATTAGGAGCCGGTGATCCCAAAGTAAAAGTGCCCGTATTTGTAGAAAAAGTACGGAATGCATTAGATTGATCTTCAACATTTTATAAAAAATATTCCGAAAGCTGTCCAATTCCTGTCCATCCGATCATTATTGGGGTGTAATTCATCATTAAACCAATAATAACAACGAATATGGAACAGAGAATTAATGTTTTCGAAAAAGGATTGGCTGCTATGAAATCCTTGTATGGTGTAGGCGGCTATTTAGCCAAATCATCCGTTGAAAAACCCCTTTTAAACCTGATCTATTTCAGGGTATCCCAGATCAATGGCTGTGCTTACTGTCTTGACATGCATTCAAAAGATCTCCGCGCAACAGGAGAAACAGAACAACGTCTTTATGGCCTGAGCGCATGGCGCGAAACACCGTATTTCTCAGAAAGGGAACAGGCTGCACTTTCATGGGCTGAATCCGTTACTAACCTGAAAGAAGGTAATGTATCAGATGAAGTATACTACCTGGTGCGCAAACAATTTTCTGAAGAAGAACTGATAGACCTCACACTGGCTGTTACCACCATCAATACATACAACCGTATTAACATTGCCTTCAGGGTTATTCCCGGTGATTACAAACCCGGACAGTATAAATAATATTTTTCCCTACATTCGATAACTATTAAAATAAAAACGACATGAAAGAGTTCGCTTTATTGTTCAGACAACCCAGCTACGATCACAGCAAAACACCGGCAGATGAAATGAAGGCGCTTTCAAAAAAGTGGCAGGATTGGGTAGGCGGCATAGCAGCCCAGGGTAAATTAGGCAGCGGCAGCCTTCGTCTTTCATTGGAAGGCAAAGTATTGAAAGCTGGTGGCGTTATTACAGATGGTCCATTTGTGGAGATCAGGGAACTGCTGGGTAGTTTTATAACCGTTAAAGCAGATACACTGGAAGAAGCTACCACATTAGCCCATGGCTGTCCCGCATTGGATGCTAATGGCAGTGTAGAGATCCGCGCTATTATGTAAACATATCAGATCCCCGCTCTTTACAGGAGTGGGGATCATCATTTCTTATGAAGAACGACTTAAAAAATTTATTCCAGCAGGAATTTGCCAAAATGGTGGCGGTGATCAGTAAACTATACGGATTACAACACATAGAAATAGCAGAAGATATTGTGAGTGAAACCTTTCTGCTGGCCACGGAAACATGGGAAACAAAAGGTATTCCGCAAAACCCCACTGCCTGGCTTTACCTCGTAGCCAAACAAAAAACATTACATCACTTCAGAAGGAACAAGATCTTCGCTGAAAAGATAAAACCCGCCCTCACTGCCAGCCAGGAAAAAGAAGATGAAATGGCCGAACTGAACTTTTCCCAGGAGAATATTAAAGACAGCCAGTTACAGATGCTCTTTGCCGTCTGCAATCCCGCCATTGCCAGTGAAGCCCAGATAGGGCTGGCATTACGGATACTTTGCGGTTTTGGTATTGATGAAATAGCAGAAGCATTTTTGTCCAACAAAGAAACCATCAACAAAAGATTATTCCGGGCAAAGGATAAACTGCGCACGGAAAACATAAAGATGGAACTACCATCAGAAAGTGAAATAACCAAACGGCTGGATAACGTTTTACATATTATCTACCTGTTATTCAACGAAGGATATTACTCCCAGACACAAAACCAGATCCTGCAAAAAGACCTCTGCCTGGAAGCCATGCGGCTGGGCGTGATGCTCACTGCATACGAAAAGACCAACCTGCCCAAAACAAATGCCCTGATGGCCCTGATGTGTTTTCACGCCTCCCGTTTCAGCGCCCGGCAAACAAATGAAGATACTCTCGTATTATACGAGCAACAGAACGAAGCACTCTGGGATACAGCACTGATCAATCAGGGCCGGTATTTCCTGGACCTCTCTGCCCAGGGGAATGAGATCAGCTCTTATCACCTGGAAGCTAAAATTGCCTTCTGGCATTGCATCAAAGAAGACACGAAAGAAAAATGGGAGGAGATCCTCCAATTATACAATCAACTGCTGATGGTGAATTATTCGCCTAGCGTTGCCCTCAACAGGACCTTTGCCCTCTATAAAGCAGACGGCCCAAAGATCGCACTGGCAGAAGCGGAAAAACTCAAACTGGAAAACAACCATTTCTACCACCTGCTGCTGGGAGAACTCTACAAGGACATTGATAACCGGAAAGCCTTATCCAACCTGCAAAAGGCGTATGATCTGGCCAAAACCCAACCAGAAAAACAAGGGATAAAAGAGAAGATCGAACAACTTTCTTAAAAATATTTTCGGTGACCTGTCCAATTTTGCGTTGCTCAGTCCTCATTAAGGAAACAACATAAAATGGAAACTACATTTTTGCCTCCTATCGAAAAGCCTCAGGGGCTGATCATGAAACTCGTTTTCTTCTTTACACGCCGTCAGTTCGGCAAAGTACTGATGCCACTGAAAGTACATACTGCCCGGTTGCCGCTTGCATTCGGTATGTTCTATGGAAAGGTCTCCCAGCTGGACAAAAAACTGCAACTGCCTCAGGAACTGGCTTCACTGATCCGTGTACAGGTAGCCCGCATCAATATTTGTCTTTTTTGTATAGACACCGGTCGCTGGGCTGCTGCCAAAGCCTCTATGAATGAAGCCAAATTCGATGCTTTGGATAAATACACCACGAGTTCCCTGTTTTCAGATAAAGAGCGTGCAGCACTGGATTATGTAACGGGGCTAACGAAAGACAAAACAGTGAACCCGATCGTTTTCAAACGCATGGCAGCTTATTATTCTGAGCAGGAAGTGTGTGAGATCGTTTGGTTAGTAGCCAGTGAGCATCTTTATAATCTCACCAATATCGGGTTGAATATTCACTCAGATATGCTTTGCGATATCACTAAAAGGAATAAATAAAAAAAGGGGGCTGGTATGTGCCAGCCCCTTTTTTTTACAATACGATCCGCTTACCAGTTGCTGCAGATCGCTTTGCAGCATCCAGTATCTCCATCACAATCATATTATACTTCAAAGAAGAAAGATCATCTGTACCAGGCAGTTCATTACGAAGCACCGCCGTTAAATAAACGATAGGATCATTAAAAGGTGCTTTCAATGGTTCTGCTACCTTCACACCTTTTTTATTCTCCCGCATGCGGCTGGTGATATTCACACCATCCAATGCATGCAGATAACCCGTTACACCAAACACTTCCAGGTCCTTGATAGAAAACGGCCAGTTCCAGGAAGCTTCAATAAGCCCTGTGGCGCCAGGATATTCTACGAGGATCGTAGCATCATCATCCACTTTAGGATACACATCTGGCTTGTAACGCCTGGTGACAGCCGTTACGGCGATAGGGCGTTGTCCTTTCATCAACCAGGTCATCAGATCTGCACCATAACAGCCGAAATCATTCAAAGCCCCTGCCCCATTCAAAACAGGATCTGTGAGCCAGCTTAAGAATTCTGCACTGCAACCAATCTCTTTGGGTCCCTGATGTCCGTCATGCACCACCATCTTTTTGATCTGGCCGATGCTGTCTTTGCTGATCGTATTATACACATCATGGTAGGATGCATACCAGGTAGTCTCAAAATTAGTGAGCACCTTGATCTTATATTGTGTGGCCAGTTTTTCTATTTCCTTTGCCTGTTGCAAAGTAGCAGCCAATGGTTTTTCCACCATTACAGGGATACCAAGTGGTGCACAAACCTGTACAACTTTCAGATGTTCTCCTACTGCATTGTATCCAACTACCACATCTGGTTTCTTTGATACTAAAGCCTTCTTAAGATCATCATAGAAAAGAGAATCCGGCAGGCGATATTGTTTAGCATATTTTAGCTGTAATTGCTTGTTGGGTTCTACAATACCAATAATATTCACTTTACCTTGCGTGTACTGCCGCAAAATGCCATGGATATGATCATGGTTTAAACCGGCCACCACTACTTTGATGGGTCCCTGGGCTAAACTGGCTGTATACACGCCTATTAACAAAAAGAAGAAGAAAAAGGATTTCATGCGGCTTGTTTTAAAATAACAAAATACAGCTGAAATTCTTAATTTTTCGATACTTTGTTTAAAATGTGATATTATGCTGTCTACCCGTCACGAGGTTTTCATGGAAGTTGCCCACCAGAAGAGCTTCTCAAAGGCCAGCCAGGTATTGTTCATTTCCCAGCCGGCTGTGAGCAATCATATAAAAGGACTGGAAGAACAATACAAGACCAAATTGTTTGAAAGGAAAGGTTTGCAGATAGAGCTCACGGAAGCAGGTAACTTACTCTATAACCGCTTGTTAGCCGTGCGGCTCATACAAAAGGAAACAGAGTTTGATATTTCTGTGATGCACGACAAGCAACAGGCCACTGGTATCTTAAACCTCGGCGCCAGTACTACTGCTGCCCTGTATATCCTGCCACGCGTAATGTCTGCCTTTCACAGGGAATACCCGCAGGTAGACATCTCCCTGCTAAACAGGAACAGTGAGATCGTTTTGCAGGCGCTGCTGGACAAAGAGATCAATATCGGTGTTACGGAAGAAAAGGGCAAACTCACCAACATTACTTACCAGCCTTTCGTGAAAGATCAGATCGTAGCAGTATGCAGTCAGGATAATCCCCTCGCAAAGAAGAAATCCTACTCTCTTAAAGAATTGTTAAATATGTCCGTAGCTATACGGGAAAGAGGCAGCGGCACACTGGAAGCTATTAAGAAAGGACTGTCCAAAAGCAAGATCCGCCTGAATGACCTGAAAATAAAAATACGGCTGGGCGGTACGGAAGCCCTGAAAAACTTCCTGCTGGAATCAGATTGTGTAGGATTCCTCTCCACCCGCTCCATTATGAAAGAGCTGCAGCACGGGGAACTGGTGATCCTTCAGTTTGAAGGCCTGCGCATTGAACGGAACTTCTATTTTATCCAGCGGAAGGGCGAAACCAGTGAATTGAACAAGCGTTTTATAAAAATGGCCAGATCGCTCTATAACTAATAGTTATAGGTCATAACATTTACATATAGTTATAGTTATACACTAAAGCATACATTTACAACACAATCGTGCTTTATGAACATGCTTTTTTATTACGAAGAAATATATAATGCGGCTATTGAAAGGATCAATAAACTCGTTAACCTGTCAGAAAATCTCACACATAGATTAAACCGGCTGATCACCCAGGAAGACATAGATGTGGTAACAGAAAGAAGTATGTTTTCCTCAGGTAATGTTTTATGTCCTGATGCTGCTGCAGAATATGCCGGTATCAGCAAACTACTGGAACTGGATATGCAGGAAGAATAGTATCTCTCTTAAATGTTGCAGAATTGTTAAAGTACCACTAACCAACAAGAGTTGGGGCTACCTTTGCCAAAATTCGCGGAAATGGCAATGTTACTGCAGCAGACAAAAT
This sequence comes from Chitinophaga sp. SYP-B3965, assembly GCF_009647655.1. Lineage (GTDB taxonomy): Bacteria > Bacteroidota > Bacteroidia > Chitinophagales > Chitinophagaceae > Chitinophaga. The sequence goes on from NZ_WJFD01000006.1 coordinate 96,505, forward strand.
ACAGTCGTAAACAGGAATTAGTGAACGGTCTCATTCATGCTTTCGGGATCGTTTTTGGCTTTAGTGCATTACCGGTACTGACAGGTATCGCTGCAACACATGGCAACACACCAGGTATCGTAGGAGCCGGCATTTACAGCTTTTGCTTTATCTTGCTCTTCACCTGCTCCACCGTTTATCATCTCTCCCAGGAACCAGCCGTAAAAAAGCTCTTCCTCGTATTTGATCACATCAGCATTTACTTCCTTATAGCAGGTACTTACACACCCTTCCTGCTCGTATATATGAACAATGCCTTTGGCATCACCCTGCTCTCTGTATTATGGGGACTTACCTTAGTAGGCATCATCTTCAAAACATGGTTCACCGGCAGGTTCGATATCATCTCTACCATCATTTACCTGCTTATGGGCTGGATCCTGGTAGTAGGCGGAAGAAGGTTCTTTACAGACCTCCCCGTTTCCGTGATCACCCTGCTGTGTATTGGTGGCGGTTTGTATTCCATCGGCGTATATTTTTACATCCGGGATAAACGCACCTATACCCATGCCATATGGCATGGACTGGTATTAGCTGCAGCAGTCTGTCATTATGTAGCTGTGTTGTTAACTATGTAGTTTGCTAAAGTACATGTACCAGTTAGTTTCCCATGTTACGCCACCATCTGCAGAAAAAGCCTGGCTCCAAACCGGGTTATCCGGATCGGTAGCATCCCAGCGGAATTCCACATCCATTAATTCCCCCCGCAGCATTTCTTTTCCATAGAAAATGCCCACTTTGTTTTCGAAGGCGCCCACAACAGGCGTATCCAGCTGGCCACGTGCATTATCAGCCCAGTAGATATTCCAAAGCTGTGTTTCCAGGTTGAATAAGCGGAGTGTGAGTCCGGCAAAAGTACCCGCATGAAATTGCCCGATGTTCCCGATGCCATTTAGGATCTTCGTTACATCATCGGTAGCAGGAAATTCTTCCCATTCATCATTTTGCTGTAAACGGATCTTTAATTTGCGGTTGCGGATAGCCCATTTCCCGATCAGGAAATCAAAGTCCTCCGCAGAAGAGGTAGTGATAATGCTCATAAATAGATTTTGGATGTGTATGTTATACTGATAGCATTTTAACCCGGCCGAAAAAGGTCATTTGTTGTGTACAGGTTCGATACGTGTTTGATTGGGCTTCGTTCCGGCAAAAAGGTAAAATAGCATCAAAAAGAGGTTGCCTCAAATAAATGAGACAACCTCTTATCTAAAAATACGCTTTTCTGTGGAATCCTGCAAGTGGTTACTTGAAGGGGAGGTGGGAGATAAGGATTTCCGGATTGTAACCATCTTTATCTAATTTATAGAAGAAAGCAGCAGCCCATTCGTCTGCTCTTTCTACTTTTGGGCCCAGGGTAATCTTTTTCAATATTGGATTTATGTTCACTAATTCAATCCACACTCTTGGAATCTGATCCGTGGAAATATTTTTATCAATTCCGGTACCTTTTACTACTAGTCTTAATTCGTGCTCATACTGATACTCCACACTTTTAAATAAGTACGCAATTCCATTCAAAAGCTCCAGCACATTCTGCTTATCAACCTCTGAGGTTTCGTCCTTTGAATTAAAATTCTTGATAAAACGAGCCAATTGGCGCATATAATTATTCAATTCGTCTTCATCCTTTTCTGCACCAGGCAAAATAAACATTTCTTTTTCGTCATGTTTCCTGTATGCTACTCTATAAAAATTAAATTCTTCATTATCTTTTGAAGTAGCGGTTATTTCTTTACCTGGCGCAAGTTTCTCTTTTAAATTATTCAGGAACATTTCTTTATTCAATGTAATGGCACAACCTTTGGCCTCCTCCTTATTCTCTTTCCCATACATTCGCCATAATGTAAGATCATCATGTTTATTCTCAGCCACAAAACTTCCTATAAAAGGTTTTTTTGCAAATGGCTCAGCGATGGTATCATTGTTAACTTTCGTATTAGTATGAAAGGAGAGAAAGTTAAATAATTCGCGCCCTTCAGATGTATCATTAAGATAGGCCCCCTCAGATAAACGGAATGAACTATCTGAAATGATTAGCATCTTTACAACAGTCAGGCTGGTATAGTGCGTAACTGTTTCATCTTTAAATAACAGAAGTTTTTTAATATCATTAACTAATAAACTTATGGTGTTAAAATCAGGGCTACCAATTAATTTCTCCAATTCAAGGATTTTGGATTGGGCCACGGAAGTATAATAATCAGGCTTGGCCTTAGTTAATTCTACATACTTAGTATAATCCTCTAATGCCTTTTCATATTCCTTTGCTTCGCTATATGCTAAAGCTCTATTATAATATGCACTATCATCATTTTGGTCGATGCTAATTGCCCTTGAATAATGTTGAATAGCTTCATTATACTGATCTAGCCAATAGGCAACAAGTCCCAATCCATCATAAGGCGCCGAACTATTCGGGTTAATTGAAATGGATTTATTATAATTTTCTGTCGCCTTGTCATATAGCGCAAGTTGACAATAAACACTTCCTAATCCATCATAAGCGAATGCATAAGTCGGGTAAATGTCAATTGCTTTTTCATAATATTCAACTGCTTTACCAAACTGATTTTGTTCTTTATAAACATTTCCCAATCCATTATAAGGAGATGCATAAGTCGGATCTATTTCAATTGCTTTTCCATAAAACTCAATTGCCTTGTCGTTTTGATCTATAGAGCAGTAAACATTCCCTAAACCATTATACGGAACAGCAGAATCCGGATCAATTTCCATTGCCTTTGTGTTAGCCTCAATGGCTTTATCATACTGCTTAAGCTTTAAATAGGCATGACCAATTAAGCAAAATGAACGAGCGTGATTCGCATCTAAGGCCAGCCCTTTATTTACAACATCAAAGAATGAATTTGTTTCCCTCAGTTCCAGATATGCCTCTGCTTTCTCTGCATACAGATCAGCACTTTTATAAGTATTAAGCAAACTATCCGGAGTCAGGTCAATTACTTCCCGATATTTCACGTTTTTCTTTAGTTCCTTCGCCTTTTCTAATATTTCACTCAATGGGGTCATTAGTTATATTAGTTATAATTAAGAGGTTCTTTAAGCTATTACCTAATTTATAACATTTCTCCCGCTTTCCCCACCCATATCCCCCCTCCCACTAAAAAAATCGATATATTTACCCCTGTAAAAACCTCCCGGCCACTATATGCAAGCAAGATTCCTTTTCGCCGCCATCATCCTTTTCGCCTCCTGTAACGGCAACACAGAAAAACAAACAGAAAAACAAAAACTCAACGCCCTCGCAGAAAAATACGTCCGCCTGGGCCTGACCATTGGCCAATACGATTCTTCTTTTGTGGATGCCTATTACGGCCCGGACTCTCTAAAGCCTAAAACACCCAAAGGAGAGATCTTCCCCAAAGACTCGCTCCTGGCCTCTGTAGACATCCTAAAAGCAGAGCTCGGCTCACTGGCAGATCATGTAGAAAACGATACCACCCGTACCCGCGCCAACTGGATCATACAACAACTCACCGCATTTGGAAGAAGGATAAAAATATTCTCCGGAGAACTCAAACCCTTCGACGAAGAATCCCTGGAACTCTTTGGCGTTACCGCCCCCGTATATCCTGAAGCACACTTCAAAACACTGATCGCCACACTGGACAGCCTGTTACCAGGTAAAGGCCCTGTGCCAGATAAGTTCCAGAAACTGGCCAACAAATTCATCATCCCCCAGGATAAACTGGATACGGTTTTCAAAACCGCCATCGCAGAAGCCCGCAAACGCACGCTGGAACATTACCAGCTCCCAGCCCATGAGACCTTCTCACTGGAATATGTAACCGGTAAATCATGGTCTGGCTACAACTGGTACAAAGGCAATTATAACAGCCTCATCCAGATCAGTGCTGACTTGCAGATCTTTATCGAGAAGGCTATAGACCTTGGCTGCCATGAAGGTTATCCCGGTCATCATGTGTACAATATGCTGCTGGAAAAGAACCTCTATCATGATAAAGGATGGGTGGAAATTTCCTTGTATCCCCTGTTCAGTCCACAATCCCTCATTGCAGAAGGAAGTGCCAATTATGGCATCGAGCTGGCATTCCCCGGTACAGAGAAGAACATATTCACCCGTACCGCATTATTACCTTTAGCCGGTTTGGATAGCACGAATCTGGATCTGTATTTCAAAGCCCTCTCCATCAAAGGAGAACTGAACTACTCCCGTAACGAAGTGGCCAGGGGTTTGCTAAATGGTAGCATGACAGAAGAAGAAGCCCTCCGCTGGCTCATGGAATATACTTTACTAAATAAAGAATCTGCCATCAAATCCATCAGCTTCATCAGGAATAACCGCAGTTATGTGATCAACTACAACTACGGGCTGGACCTTGTTAAGAAATACATTGGGGACAGCGCCCGTTGGGAGAAGTTTGGTTTTTTGCTTAGCAATCCTGTTACGACTGCCGATCTCGCTAAATAAGCATTTATACCATTCAAAAAATTGGAAAATATCACTTTTCAAATTGAATTCTATCACTTATTGGGAAGTCAACTCCTTTTAACTTTGCACTATGCTGGATGCAAATAAAGTATGGAGAAGATCATATTAGAACCTGTATGGCAAATAAGTGACACTACGTTTGATAAGCTATACCCCGAAAGGGTTCGTCAACTCTCCGGGAAACATTGGACGCCCATGGAGATCGCTAAAAAGTCCGCCCGGTTCCTGGCTTCAGAACCCGGATCTAAGATACTGGATATCGGAAGCGGCGCCGGGAAATTCTGTCTTATCGGGGCTTACCATTTCCCCTCATCCGTTTTCTATGGCATAGAACAAAGGGAAGATCTTTACCAGGTTGCAGTTTCAGCGAAAGAAGTAACCGATTCACAGAATGTACATTTCTTCTTTGGAAACCTTACACAGTTTGATCATACACAGTTTGATCATTTCTATTTTTATAACGCCTTTTACGAAAACCTGGTCAGCGACGGCCAAATTGATCAACTGGTACCTTACTCTGCAGAATTATATCATTACTACTCCCGTTATCTCTATAATATATTAGAAAGTAAAACAAACGGCACCAGGCTCGTCACTTTCCATAGCCTGGAAGATGAGGTGCCGCCTTGTTATCAACTCGTAGATGCTACGCTTGATCTTAACCTGAAAATGTGGGTAAAAAGGTAGCGGAATGTATTCATCAATTGAAACATATGCTGCGACATACTGGAAGAAGAAGGAACTTTAAACACAATGTTAGATTAGCTGCACTCTTATGTGTCACAGCCGGCATGGTGAATGCAGCAGGCCTGTTTGCATTTGCAGTACTAACAACCAATGTTACAGGGCATGCCGGATTACTGGCCCAGAAACTGGCAATGGGAGATCTCCGCGCCGCACGCATGGTGGCCTTATGGTTAGTCCTCTTTCTGGCCGGCGCCTTCTTCTCCAGTTGTTGCATCGGACAAACAGGGCAGCATAAAAGCGCCAGCTATACTTTACCCATTATCATTGAAATTATCATACTGCTGCTGGTAGGCTCCTTTGGATATACTTTTGATCAATCCATTCTGAAAACAGAATATTTTGCGGGAAGTCTCTTATTTGCTATGGGCATGCAAAATGCCCTGGTCTCTACGGTTTCGGGAAACGTTGTCAGAACCACTCATTTAACAGGTATGTTTACAGACCTTGGCATTGAGTTATATGCCCTTCTGGCCGCACCACTGAAAAACAGACCGGGGATCAGGAGCAAAATAACCCTGCGCCTGGTGATCATCTTCTTCTTTCTGGCAGGGGGGATCATTGGTGGGTATGTTTACCTGAAGTTTCAATATTACACTTTCTACCTGCCTGCTGCTATATTGGTAATAGCTATGTTCTATGATGGCTTCCGGGTAAGGTTCAATAAATTTGTGCGCCGTTATAAAGTGCGGAAAAGAAAGGTCCCTCCTATTTGAAATTGGCTATTTGCACCAGCTTGTTCACATCTTTGATCGTTATCTTTCTTCCTTTTGTTTCCAGGATATTATCTTCCTTAAATTCTGTCAATATCCTTACTACATTCTCCCTGGCAGTACCTACAAGATTAGCCAGGTCTTCCCGGCTGATATTGAGTACTATGGGCATGCCTTCCGCACCTTTCTCTTTATACTTTTCCCGGATCACCACCAGTTGCAATGCCAGTCGTTCCCGTACGGTTTTATGCGCCAGTACGGTAAGACTGTTTGTTAGCACAGTATATTCATGGCTTAATGTTTTCAGCAGGCGGTTACTAAAAATAGAGGAGTGTTCCAGGGTACGCATGAAATCATCTTTAGGAATAAATACGATCCGGCTATCTTCCATCACACCTACTGAATCCAGGTACTGGTCCCCGGAAAGGATACCATGATACCCGATCAGCTGTCCGGTATGCGCCAGGTAAATGATCTGCTCGTTTCCTTCTTCATCTGCCTTATACTTTTTAACCTTCCCTTTTACGATGTAAAATATGCCGGATGCATAAGCGCCTTCCCTAAAAAGTATCTCGTTCTTCTTATATAATTTTTCATTGCTGTGGGCCATCAGCAAATCAAAATCCTCCGCTGGCAGATCTATAAGGATGGATTCACTTTTGAAGTCCCACTTATCTATTGGAAATATGCCTTTGATACTCATAACAATCAAAGTTAACCTCTTTATAATTGATATAATTCACTTTTTGAAGTAGTAAACGGAAATACCTTTGCAGCATGAAGAGAGATGATACTACAGCATGGGGGCAAATTACACCGGCCCTGTCCAATATACACAACTGGTTTGCATCAGACGACGCCTTCAATAATCTCTATCCTCCTTACATAAAGGAACTCGCTAAATCGCACTGGACACCTGTAGAAGTAGCAAGGAAAGCATCAAATTTCCTGGCGGCCATGCCCGGAGATAAAATACTGGATATCGGCAGCGGCCCGGGAAAATTCTGCTTAAGCGGGGCATATTATAATCCGGAGGTGTCCTTTTATGGGATCGAGCAACGGGATGACCTGGTGTACTGCGCTGCCATTACAAAGGAAATGCTGGGCCTCAACAATGTTACTTTCCTTAACGGCAACCTGCTTGATCTCGACTTTTCACAATTCGATCATTTCTACTTTTTCAATTCCTTCTACGAGAACCTGCCGGGAACCGATAAAATAGACAACAACCTCACCTACTCCAGGCAACTGTACAATAAATACAACCGGTTCCTTTATAAGCAGCTGGAGAACAGGCCTCCAGGCACCAGGCTGGTCACTTATCACGGTTCTGAAGAAGAAGCCCCGAAAGGATACCAGTTGGCAGGCTCAACAAACAGTCAGCTTTTAAAATGCTGGATAAAGGCTGCGTATTAATCCTGCTTATCCGTTTCAGGATCATAGTACACATAAAAGTTCAGGTAAACCATGCGGGACAATCGCATAAGTATAGGCATAAAAAGGATTAGTAAGATACCGTTGATGATAAGCCAGTAGATGATACTGTCATCTCTCCAGGAGATGCCGAATACCAGCCAGTACCATAATAAATTAAGTATAGAAAAAAGTACAGCCAGCACATAACTGATATAACCCGTACCATACCAAAAACCAATCTCCAGTTCCGTTTCCTGCCCGCATGCCGGACAATGCTTTTCCATATCCAGGATATGATTTAACTGGTAAGGGTTATCAGTTTTAAATAATCTCCCTCTTCTGCACCGGGGACACTTATTATTGAAAATGCTGGAAAAGAAGCCTGATTTCTTTTGGGCAGGTGATACATTCATCCCGCAAAGGTACCTTTGAAACCGCGCTATATAAATGATAAATTGCAGTTAAATAATTGAAAAAGATCACTTTCATGCTCCTCCAGCTCCGGGATACCGTATCATCCTGTAGAAATGTGCTTTATACGTATCAGAAAGCGGAATTATTTCCTCTCCTATTTTGATCCCGCCTTTCTCCACGGAGATGATCTTATCCAATGCCACGATATAGGACTTATGCACCCGGCAAAACTGCGTATCCGGCAAACGGCCTTCCAGTTCGCCGAAGGTTTCCAGCGTCATGATCTTATCGCTGTTGCAATGGATCTTCCTGTAATCACGTTTGCCTTCAATGTAAAGGATGTCTTCAAACAATACCTTCTGCAGGCGGTAGGCTGTTTTAATGAACAGGTAAGGCGCCGTGCTGCCGGTATTGAGTGTTTCCTGCACCCGGATCACCGCTTGCAGGAAACGTTCAAAAGTAAAGGGTTTCAGCAGGTAATCTGCTACCTGCAATTCAAATGCTTTCAGTGCATATTCATCAAAAGCAGTAGTAAGAATGATGGCAGGCCGCTCTTTCAGGGATTCCAGCAGCTGGATGCCGGATAGTTCATCCATCCGGATGTCCAGGAACACAAGATCCACTTTCTCCTTTTGAAGAAAAGAAATAGCCGCCAGTCCGCTGTCGAAAGATTGCAGCAAAGTAAGGAAGGGTACTTTTGAAATGTACTCCTGCATGCGTAACATGGCCAGTGGTTCATCTTCAATGATGATGCAGTTCATTGCTTTTGAGTCTTATGATACAATTTACACTGAAAATATCATCGGGAGCACTGATCGTTAAAGTATACTGATCTTTATATAAAAGTTCCAGCCGCTGGCGCATCAAAGAAAGCCCAAGCCCATGTTTATCTTTCATGGCAGGCCGTGCAGGATCAAATACATTGGAACAGGTAAAATCTATCTCCTCCCCCCGGACAACCAACCGGATACTGATAGCGTCATTGATCTTTTTCCCGGTTACATGTTTGAAAGCATTTTCAATAAAAGGGATCAGTAACATAGGGGCTATCATAAGCCCGCCGGTTTCACCACTCACCTCCCATTTGATATACTGTTCATTACTCGTTCTGATCCTTTGCAATTCAAGATACTTCTCAATATAATCCACTTCCTGCTCCAGTAGAATATGTTCCTCATGTAACATAAAACGTAACAGATCTGATAGCTTTTTGAGATAAGCCGAGGCCCGCTGCGCATCCCTTTCAATCAACACATCAATATTGTTGAGTGTATTGAATAAAAAATGAGGATCGAAGCGTGACTTCACCAGGGCGAGTTCCAGTATCTCCTTTGTTCTTACATCCTTGTACCATGTAATAGCGATCCGGATCAACGCAGCCATCACACCATTGAACAATGCCAGCAAAGTGTATTGTACCATCACGGAAATGATCACCTTCGCTTCCGTGATAAACGAAAAATAATAGTAAAAGAAGATTGATAAAACCAGGGCAGGTAATATTGAAACAACCACACTAACAGCTATACCCAGCAAAGCAAAGAGCAGGAACTTCTTTTTAAAAAGGAAACGTGGTACTAGTTGAAAATAAAATACATAAAAGCTGATACTTCCCGTAGTGATCGCAACCGCAATGATCGCAAACAGGTCTCCGTCCATTGAGAACGGAGCGTCCACCGTGATATAATTCAGGAAGCCAACGACGAACAGATATATCAGCCAGTAGGCAACATGTAATAAAACGATTGTTGATTTTTTCATGTGCTTATTGCTTTAAGAAATATCCTGCAATGATGGCTGCTTCATCCAGGTTAATATTCACCCCGCTCATATTTGCCGTGATAGCCACTATAATACCACTTTCCGGATATACCAGCACAAAAGTCCTTCCCCCATCAATCAACCCGCCATGATGAAGCATCCTTCTGCCCTGCTTATCTTCATCTATGCGCCATGCAATGCCCACATGTGTATTATCACCATTGGAAAGATACTGTGGTGTAAATAACAGATCAACCGTTTCTTTTCGTAGCAGGTTATGATTCAAAAGCCCTCTGGCCATGTTCACCAGATCTTTCGGCGTGGAGAGGAAACCGCCTCCTGCCCATTTATAGCTATTATCTACCAACGCAGCATTTACCCATTTACCTTTCCTGCGTTCATAGAACCGCACCCTGTTTGGAATAATGCTATCACTGTAATCTGCGATCGTACCTTTCATACCTAATGGTGTGAAAATACTATCCCGCATGTAAGAAAGGAAATCTTTTCCGGCGGCACTTTCAATCACCGCACTCAGCAGGTTAAATCCATAGGTAGAATAATTATAAGAAGACCCAGGTTTGAAGAGCAGGCTGTCATCCTTAAAGATCGTTAATCCTTCCGTTACAGATAAATAACGTTTAGGTACAGACAAAGGATCACTTCCCCGATAATGACGAATACCAGCCGTATGCCCTGCCAGTTGCCTGCTGGTGATAGGATATCTCTTTTGAGGGAATTCAGGCAGGTAATGTTGAACAGGGCTATCCAGCGCCAGTTTTCCCTGCTGGTATAATAAACCTACAGCCAGCGAAGTGAGTAGTTTAGAAACAGATCCCAGCCTGAATTTAGTATCCGGAGTAACGGGTATTGAATTCTCCAGGTCTGCATAACCGAAACCCTGTGCCCAGAGTATCCCTTCTCTATTTCCAACGCAAACGGATATACCGGGGATATGTTGTTTCTGCCGAAGGGAGTCTACGAACCGTGCCTGCCCTAAAACAGCGGCAGCACAGCATAATAAGATAAAGGTGAATATTGTTTTCATGGAACAAAAATGCAGGATAGCAGTTACCGGGTAAAATACCTTCTGCATAACAGCCGTAATCATCTGCAAACTGGCATAATATTTTCCGGTATAAGCGTATGCTTCAAAATGCCTACAACTGGATAGAACTAAATGGCTTGCGGATCATCATAGCAATGGTGATATTGATCGGCGGGCAATGGCTGATATTATTCATCAAAAGATGGTTCTTAAAGAAATTACATAAAAGAGGTACAGACAATACCCTGAGACCCTTTTTCACCGGATTGATAGCCGCTGTATTACAAGTAGGTTTAGTATTAGTGGTGATACAACTCCTCAATATCCAGCTAACCATCTTTGCTGCGCTGATAGGTGCTATTGGCGTAGCAGCAGGACTGGCCCTCTCCGGCACTTTGCAGAACTTCACCAGCGGCGTACTGATACTGATGCTGAAACCTTATGAAGCAGGAGATATTATTGTAGCGCAAGGGCAAACAGGAGAAGTAAGTTCGATACAGTTATTCAATACCATCATCATCACTGCTGATAATAAATACGTGATCATTCCTAATTCGAAGTTATCCAACGAAGTGATCATCAACAACAGCAGATCTTCCAACAGGCGGATAGATATTGAATTGAAACTGAGTTATGCATATAGCCTGGAACAGGTAAAACCACTGATCTTGAAAGAGGCAGTAGATATGCAAAACCTCACAAGAGAACCACCAGCCATCGTCAGCGTATCAGGCCTGGAACCCGACGGCTGGAAGCTGGTGGTATATGCCTGGGTGGACAGTGACCTCTATGATGAAACCCGTTTTGAATTACATGAAAGAATGATCGTTGCTTTAAAAAGAGGTGGCATTAAATTACCCGGTATGTAGCGTTATCTCTTCAGTATATATTCTCTCATGGCTATACCACCAACAACACCCATCCCATTCTTAACGTTGTTAAATACCAATACCTTTTCCGTGAGCGGGTTTTCCGCTTTCCGTAGCGCTAAATAGGATGTTTTCAGGTAACGGTAACTATCATAGGTTAAAGAGCTTACTTCCACAATGATATATTGCATATAGGATTTGCTTTCCAGGTTAAACACGAAACGGGGATTCCTGCCGTCAAATAACTTGTCGTCCATAAAGACCTCCTCATTACCTCCTTCATCAAAAAGATCAAATGAAGGATCATCTGATTTGATATAAGTAGGGCGGCCATATCTCCCAAACACAAAAGAACCATCCGGCGTTTGCGATGGAAAAGCACTAAAAATGCGGACCCTGTAATAATTCCTTTCTCCTGCTTTATCCTTCAATTCCAGTATCACCTTATTGTCTACATCTGTGTCATTAATACGTACTTCAATACGTTTCACCTCTCCGATAACAACACTGTCCGGTATCACATCAGTACCTTCCGCCTGCTCCAGCCCCCTAATAGAAGCTGTTACCTTGTAAGTATGACCTAACTCCATTTTAGTCGTACTGCAGTAATAGCCGAAATAATCTCTTTCCCGATACGTTAGTGTTTCTTTGTATTGATCATTCTCAAATAACTGCACCACCGCATCTTTTGGTGCATGAAAATCATTCGTCCAATACTGTTTGCCGGATATGGTGATCCTTGCATAAATGATGCTGTCTTTGTTCATCAGTACATTGATCACGGGTTTACCCATTTCAGAAGGAATTTTGACAACAACATCTGTTTCACAGGCCAGGAAACAGGTGGCGATGAATAGTAAAAGGATATATTGTAAGTAGCGCATGTCTAGAATTTTAAATTATAAGAAAAGCTGGGCATAATGGGAAGAAGCGTTGTACCGGTTAGCGTAGCTTCTGTCTGATCTGCGCGATACCTGTTCAATAAATAATAGAAAGCATTCTTCTTGTTATAAGCATTCAATACGCTTATATTCCAGGTACGGACATTACCGTTACGTTTTTGGCGGATAAAATTAACACCCAGGTCCAGCCTGTGATAAGCAGCAATACGTACGTTATTCCTTCCGTTGATATATTCAACATCCGCATTGGTACCATACCAGCCAGGATAGCGAACAGGGTCCCGCACTACTTCATATTCTGCCAGTGGCACAGTATAGGGCTGCGCACTCTGATAGGTCCATACGCCCGTCAGCTCAATGTTCTTTCGTAGTTTGTACATGCCTACGAGATGCAGATCGTGGCGGCGGTCATATTTATAAGGAAACTTTTTACCGAAGTTAACTTCCGGCAAAGTGCGGTAGGACCACGCTAAAGTATAAGCCATCCATCCGGTAAAACGCCCGGTTTTCTTTTGCAGTAATACTTCCAGTCCATATGCTTCTCCCACACCATTCGTCACCTGGTCCTGCCAGCTTTCATTCCTGCTGCTCGTGATATAATCCGCGCCTTCCTTATACTCTATCACGTTTTGCATACGTTTGTAATATCCTTCCACAGAGAGTTCAAATTTGTTGCGAAAAACATTACGTGCAATACCTATAGCATACTGATCTGACTGTTGCGGTAATATCCTTTTCGTGGCAGGCACCCAAAGGTCTGTAGGTAATGTAACAGAATTATTAGCCAGCAGGTGGATGTATTGCGTCATTCTTGAATAGGAAGCTTTAAGGCCCCAGTCTCCCGGCAACAGGTAACGCATGCTCAGCCTGGGTTGTAAGGAATTATAAAATCTACCCTGCACCAGGAATCCGCTCCAGTGTAATCCGGCATTCAGTTTGAATTTCTTGTGAATGGTCCAGTCATCTTCTGCATACAGATCTATCTCAGAGCCTTTTATCCTTTGGTTGTCACTTGTTGAATCTACGATCACTGCACCATTCGCTGTTTGGCTTTGCCTGATGGTACCGGGTGTAAACAGGCGGAACATATAAGAAGTTCCCATCCGGATAGTATGTGCAGGCCGTGGTCTGTAATCGAAGTCTATCTTGGCACCATAATCCTGGATGCCGGAATTCAACTGCAGCTTGTCTGCGATCATTTCTCCCTGGTACAGGTTTTCATTGAACGTACGTGTTTTAAACTCATAACGCGAGCCCAGCAACATGGTATTAGCAAAAAGGTTTTTGGAGAAGATGTGATTCCAGCGAACAGTACTCGTGGTGTTCCCCCATTGTATCAGCAGGTCTGACTCACTGCGGTAATTATCAGGCTCCTTCACCTCCAGCTTTTCACTTACCCGCATTTTATCCCGGCCATGGTATAAACTGAAGAACAACCTGTCTTTATCAGAGATCACATGTTGCACTTTTGCATTCACATCATAAAAGTACATGATGAATTTATCTACCTCCCTGTCGAAGCTCCCCTTTATAAAAGGCCTGGCAACAAGGTCCGTGTAAGTGCGGCGACCGGAAACAATGAACGAAGTTTTATCTTTCTTTATCGGCCCTTCTACTGTTATTTGCGAAGCCAGCAGGCCAATGGTAAAATCACCATGCAGCTCACGCATGTCACCATCTTTGGTAGACACATCTACTACAGAAGAAAGCCGGCCACCATACCTCGCAGGGAAAGCCCCTTTATATAACGTAACATCTTTCAGGGCACTGGTATTGAAAGTAGAGAAGATACCCAGTAAATGGGAGGGATTATACAAAGGCGCACCATCCAGCAGGATGAGGTTCTGGTCAGGGGTACCACCACGCACTAATAAAGCACTGGTACCCTCTGTTCCTTGTTTTACACCTGGTAATAACTGTAATGTTTTCAGCAGGTCCGCCTCTCCAAAAAAACGTGGCATCGCTGCAATCTGACTGGCGGGCAGATTGATCATACTCATCTGAGATGATTCCTGGATGCGCTCTTCCCTGCTGGCGCGTACCGTTACCACATCTAACAATCTATTGTCAGGTACTAATTTAAAATTCAAACGGGTATCATTCTTCAGTTCAATCATCGTATCCACCCGCTGATACCCCATGTAAGAAAGCCGGATCCTGATACTATCTGCAGGAAGGGTGATACTGAAGAAACCAAAATTGTTACTGGTAGTACCTGCCTGAAATTCAGGCACAGCCAACGATACACCGATCAGCCTTTCCCCCGAGGCCTGGTCTTCCACATACCCGCTCAATGTACCCGGCTGCTTTGGCCTTGGCACAATAAGTATATTACCATTCTTCCGCAGGAAGGTCATCTTCGTATCTTCTAGTATCTCTTTCAAAATAGTTTCCAGAGAGGCATCCGTAAAATGACGTGCCTTTATAGTTATACTCCGCACACGGGTGTTCTCATAAGAAAACGTCACTTTACTCTGCTGCTCCAGTAAACGCAGCGCCACATCCAATGTGGTGGCAGGGATGTTAATACTCAGGCGGGGATTGGTTTCCTGCGCCTGAGTAATTTGCCAGCTGAAGAAGAACAGCAGCATTGTTAGGTTAAATAGTCGGGGCAATACTTTCCCCTTACCGGCTTGCCGGTTCGTTATGCAATTCATAAAAACACTTTGGTTATTGGCTTACGCCTGTAATGACAACATGGTTTCCGTTAATGGTATAGTTCACCCCGCTTATTTCGTGCAGCATATCAAACACCTGCGCTAAATTGGACCGGGGCGTAATTCTAATATTAAAACGATAAGGCGCCATCGTTCTTTCATTATACTTTATCTCTGCATCGAACTGATCTTTCAATACCCTGGCCAGTTCAGCAAAAGAAGCATTATCCAGTGTATATTCTCCGGCCTTCCACTCAGCAAGCGAAACGGCATTTACATTACCCTGTTCATATTGATGTGTGGCAATGGTATACACCAGTTGCTGATCTGCTTTTAACACCGCCATATTTCCATTGCTGCTATCAGAAACCTGCACAGCACCGGATTCAACATACACCTTTACTTCCGGCAGTTCCCGGAATGCTTTCACCGTAAAAGCTGTTCCCAATACTTTCACCTGTAAACCGGAAGGGGTACGTACAATGAAAGGTTCATTACTATTCTCTGTTACAGAGAAGGCCGCAACACCATCCATCAGTTCCACATTCCTGCCTTCATAACGTATGGTAGAACCAGGCTGCAGCCAAACAACAGAATGGTCCGGCAGTTCCAGCTTCATCACTCCTTTTCCCTTTGGCGCCATCACGCCGGTGTATTCTGGCTTCCAGGGCTTCAGCAGAAAGGTAGATACTGCTACCACCAAAACTGCTGCAGCGGCTATCTGCCACCAGATCATCCGCCTCACTTTCCCGGGCTGGATAGTTTCCATAATGGCAGCCTTCATATCTGCCTTTAATTCGCCTTTCTCCACTATAATAGCTTCAGGAAAAGAAGCATACCATTCATGCAATACTGTGTTTTCTTCCGGGGTACAGATACCCAGTGCATGCTTTTCCAGCAAAGATTGAATGATATGTTCTTCCGGCTTGTTCATGTGCTGTTACGTTTAATAGACAATGCTCACCCGGCAGTAGTACTATGCCGGATAAAAAAAATTATTCCATGAAGAAATTCCCCAGGCCTTCCCTTAGTTTCTTTAAGGCGCCAGTTAGTTGGTTCTTAACTGTTTGTGGAGATAAAGCGCGTTTTTCCGCGATCTCGGAAATAGATAGTCCGCTTTCCCGGCTATCCATAAATACCTCCCGCATTTTGGGGGGTAATTTTTCTACTTCCCGGTGGTAACTGTTATGCAGGTCATGGTTGGGGATATGTGTTACCTGCGGTAGTGCTGCCCCTGCCTGCTGCTCATATTTCAGGCGGGCGCCTTCTGCTTTCAGGTGATTGAGTACTTTGAAGCGGATAGCCGTACTTAAATAACCGGCTACGGAGTCCGTAATGTGGATCTGGTCCTTTTTCTGCCAGCAGTAGATGAACACCTCCTGCACAATATCCTTGGCGGCATCCTTATCATATAATCTGCGAAAAGCAGCCTCGAACAGCATTTCCCAATGCCGCTCATATAGTTCATCGAATGCCTCAAGGTCATTCGATCTTACCAGTTGCCATAATTCTAAGTCAGATTTTGCCATGTGGCTGTACGCAATTGGCAGGAAAGATAGGAGATCGGCCGGAATTACCCAAATGCATAGATCCCAAACCGGGAATCAAGATCCCTGTCCCCATGTACAGGTATCCTCTTGATTTCCGTATCGTTGGATCCAGAGAGGAGAAACGCTCCAAGCAAACTCCCTTTACGCTTATGATAAACCGTTTCAATATGTGTAAATGAGGTTTTTAAAGTCAGGTTCAACATTTCCACTACAATCTGTTCCAACAGTATAAGGATGGCCTTCACCCTATCAACCCCTATGGAACAATTACATGATTCCAGGTCTCTGTCCGTGTGGGCCACATATTTATTCCTGATATTCCTGATAATTCTAAAATCATCTTGCCATGGCATTAGAATCTTTCTCCATTTTCGCAAATGGCTGGCAGTTATATCCTGTTCAGCATAACAATCCATTTCAATCTTATACCAAATGCTCAACAAGCTGCGATCTTCAGCAGCACTCGATATTTTATGCAGGTTTATAATGGAGGATTTCATGAACGTTCTTGCAAAGAAAAAAGATTCATATGTTTGTTCAATAACCTTTTCGTCAAGCGCCATTTCATAATAATGCACTTCCTGCATACAGTCCTTTAAGTCAGCCTGCGTATGGTTCAGGTCATCAATGATAGTTTCCTTCATTACGATAAGTATTTGAGTGATGGAATAGTCTTTAATTTTCGGTTATGCGCGTTGTGCTACATGGAGTATCCTCTCCTGTTCAATTAGCCTTTTATTACTCTTATGGTAGAAGAAAAATGCCAGCAATCCCCATATCAGCATGGTCATAAATTTAAAAGCGTGGCCAAAAGGAATGATAAACTTCCATTCGAAAATTTTCACGGTGACAACATCCTCACTTCCCAGGTTGAAAAAGTACACGATGTAATCAAGAAAGAACGAATAGGCCACCAATATCCATATTATGTAGAAAATAAAAGGTAATTCTTCTACCAGCCGGTATCCATTAAAGGATACCAGGGCTACAGTAAAGAAGGGCACTAAATTTCTTACGATCAGCAATATGAGGAATGACAATGATCGATATAATTCATTTCGCCATTCAATTTCAAAAATAAAGTAGTAAGAAATGATGTTAATTATCAATAAGGTCAGATATAGAAATAGCAATAACATCAGTAATTCCCAGATACTCAGTGTTATTCTAAAAGTTGCCAGGGAAAGTATTACATGGCTATCGTCCATGCCATAGTTTCTTAGTGCAAATGCGGTTCCGGTTACACAGATAACTGTGTAAATCAGGAGAATGATCAATGTTTTCATGATTGATGGTTGGGTGATGTGATTAGGTTGGTTTCCTTTAGTTCTTCAATAAAAAACAAACTAGATGATAATAAATATGGAGAAGTAGCAGTTGATATTCTAAAGCCTTAAATTATTTAATGTGGACAATACTATCCTTATCAACAGAAACGTTTTTCACACCTAGATTCGTCAGGTTTTGCACTATTCCTTTCTTTTTTTCCAGCATACCAGTGAATACCTCTGTCTTCATCTTTGCATTATCTATTACTACCTTTTGCTCAAACCAGCGTGGGAAAACCTTACATAGCTCTTCCAGGGTCATATCGTTGAATCTAAACTCACCACGCCGCCAACTCAACAGATCCTCCTCATCAAAATGACCCTTTTGAATTTCTCCTTCTCCGGTATAGGTAGCTAAAGAACCTGCTTGCGATAATATAGCACTTTTATTACCTGCTTCCAGTTTAACACTTCCTTGTACCAAGGCCACTACATTCTTCCCTTCATCATAACTGTTCACATCGAATGCCGTGCCTAATACCTTTACTGACATTTTAGGTAAATGAACAATGAATGGTCTGTTTTCCTCCTTTGCAACATTCAGAAAGGCTTGCCCGTTTATCGTAATCTCTCTCTTAGATGAATGGGCGAAGGATGTGTTAAACTCAACAGTGGTGGCTGAGTTCAATAAAATCCTTGTTCCCTCCGGCAAAAGCATCTCATAATATTCTCCAACAGGCACCCTAAACACTGCCAATTGCCCCTCTTCTTTACTACCATTTGTTGAAAAAGCAAGTGAATGGGCCTGCCTATTGAAAGTAACCCCGTTTATAGTAGATTGGCCATACTCTCTAAGATCAAGTACCTCCCCATTTGCGAGTTTCAACTCAAATTTCCGCCCGTTTTCTTTTACCAGGTTCTGCCATGCAGGCGTTTTTTGCCCCAGCTTCATATTAGATGTGATCATGAAAGCAACAATAACAAGCGCTGCAACTCCAGAGGTAGTATATAGGATCATTCTTCTAACAGGAGTGCCCGCTTTCTTTTTCATGGAAAACTCTCGCTTCTTTTTCAGCCATTCCTTCATCCCCTGTGCTTCAAACAGTTGATGCCTCGCTAACCATAACGCACGTACTTCCGGATCTTCTGCGATAGCCTTATCCAATATATATTTATCTGCAGGGGTAATAGTGCCTGCTATTTCCTCAGCAATTAGCTGGTCCATATGGTCGGAGTCAAAATTCATACAAACTAAAGATGTAAAAGACACGAAAAGGTGACGTGTAAGAGAGAGAAATTATAGGTTTCCATTTAAATTATCCCGCATTTTTTTTACAACGCGGCTAATCTGCTTTCTAACTGTAACTTCTTCCTGCCCGAGTTCTGCAGCAATTTCCTTTTGGGATAACCCTTCTAGATAAAACTTATCAAAAGCTATTTTTTTTAATTTCACTGCCTTATATGCGTCAATTAGCATTTTCCTGAGTTCCTTATTCTCTAATACATCCATCACCCTGTAGTTGCAAACAGCTTCTATGAGGGATGTCATATTTTCACGGAGGATAGTTCGTTTAGACTTCCTCTTCATATTCAGACACTCGTTTTTAATGGCTATAAAGAAATAACCTTTTATATTTGTTTCAATGGTGAGCTTATCACGTTTGCTCCAGACAGCTGCAAAAACTTCCTGAACTGCATCTTCTGCGAGCTGTACGTCTTTCAAAATGAAATATGCATTGGCCAGAAGAGCCTTATGAAGCCCAGCATACAACACAGTAAAAGCTTGATCATTTCCAGCTTTAAAGTCTTTAAAACTCTCCTTTAGTTGATTCTCGGTTACTAAATTTAAATCCATAGTAGAATATTATGGTTGGTGATGTTTATAATATTTCAGGAGATAAATAGGCGGAATGAATGTTGTCTGATTTTTCAAAAGTATTGGGTCGCTAAGTTTTTCATTACGCATCGCGAACATTTACTCATTCAAATCCAAAATTAAATTTCTTGATTGTTAGTTGTAGTTAAATGCTCGTTAAAAGACGCAGAATAATCATGAAATTTTGATCTTATTTTTTTCCTGAAAAAGATCATCGCTTCCACGTCACCTTTTCCCTATTTAAGTGTCTTATACGCTATGAATAGGAAGGTAAAGTATGATTCGTCTAACCTTTATCCATTGTACCATTTTCTCCTTTTTAACGTACCTGCCTTTCTTCTATGTCAAGAGTCATTACTTCTTCGAAAAACTAAAACATGAGTACGCTTGCCAGGGAGTTATTCCTTGTACCAAAACTTGCCGGAGCCATCATTCTGCTCTTGCTTTCCTTTAAAACTTATGGGCAAACCGGCCCTGGTGAAAGACTCGTCACCATAAAGGTCACTAACACACTTAAAGTAGTGCTTGACTCAATCGAAGCACAAACAAAGCTGCGCTTTAATTACAATCATCGGGAAGTGAACCCCAAAAGGATAGTAATCACTTCTTTTGATAATATGCCAGTTCAAAAGGCACTCATCCATCTATTTAACGGCACCGGTTTATACTGGGATTACCTGGATGATAACAAGGTGAGGATTTCTAAGAAGGATAAAACACAGGAGGGAAGTTCAATTCCACAAACTACCGCAGACCCACCCAAAGCCCCATCAGACAGGCTCGTAGAAGTGACACATAAAGTCATAGACGAAGAAAATTGCCCCATTATAGGAGCATCTGTTATTACAAAGAAAACGAGAAAAGCAACCACTACAGACAACTTTGGAATTTTCTCCCTGAAAGATGTAATGCCCACAGAAAAGGTCCGTATCAGTTATATGGGATACGAAACAAGAGAGGTAACCATAAAAGACATCAGGAATGAAATCCGGTTAGCAAAAAAAATAAACACACTTAAAGGATTCGAAGTATCTTCAGACGGATATCAGGAAAAGCATGAACTTGAGGAAACAAGATCCATTGGTAAATTGGATAACAAGTTAATCAATAGAACAACCTCGGCCAATCTATTAGAT
This sequence comes from Chitinophaga sp. SYP-B3965, assembly GCF_009647655.1. GTDB lineage: Bacteria > Bacteroidota > Bacteroidia > Chitinophagales > Chitinophagaceae > Chitinophaga. The sequence goes on from NZ_WJFD01000006.1 coordinate 117,372, forward strand.
AGAATAATTAATACTGCACCCGGGGTGGCTAATACATCTCCGGACGCCGGAATACCGGGTAGAACCCCATTTTCTATCAGAGGTAATTCAACCATATATGGCAACCAGTATCCCTTAATAATAATCGACAACTTCCCCTATAATGAGATTTCTACAGTTCCTGTCTTTCTCAATTACTTATCTCCTGATGATGTAGAAAGTATTACCATTCTCAGAGATGCCGCAGCAGCTGCAATATGGGGGGCCAGGTCAAGCAACGGTGTAATGGTAATTAAAACCAAAAAAGGGGATTATAACCAACCGATGCGCATTTTGTTAAATGCAAGTCTCACTATTGGGGAAAGACCTGATCTTTCTTCCATCCCACAGACCTCTCCGGAAACAACAGTTGAGGCCCAGCAGGTTCTTTTTAATAAAGGTCTCTATAATCGTTATGATGATGTCTATCCAGACATGCAAGCATTCCCCGCGCTACCAGAGGTAGTAGAATTACTCCTGGCAGCCAGGAAAGGAAGTATTTCACAAGCCGATGCAGCGGAAAAGATTGCAGCCTATGCCAAACATGACGTGAGGGATGATCTCAATAAGTATTTCCTGCAGAATAGTGTCAACAGGCAATATGCATTAAGCATATCCGGTGGCCGTAAGCGTATGCACTATTTTAGTTCTATTGGTTATAACAAAAGTACTTCATCCGCCAAAGGTGATGAATCTGAAAGATTCACTTTCAGATTTGATAACAGCTTCAATCCCAGTTCGAAACTGGGGATCACTACATATATCGCATATACCCAGCTCTATACATCCAGGAACGCCATACCCATCGGTGGCATGATGCCATACTCCATGCTGGCAGATGCAGCTGGCAATTCTTTGGCCATCCCCCACGAATACCGCATGGCATATGTGGATACCGCACGGTACCCATCCTTGATGGACTGGCGCTATAAGCCATTAGATGAACAACAATTCAGGGACGATAAGATGGAAGAATTAGACATACGATTGGGAGGAGCCATAAAGTATACACTCCTCAAAGGATTTACACTGGATACCAGATTTCAGTACCAGCGATCAACAGGAGATACCCGCATATTAAATAATATCCATACTTTCTATACCCGGAACCTGATAAATCAATTTAAGGGCGAAGATAGCTCCTCTCCCATTCCTTCAGGAGATGTACTGGATCAAACCTTTGCCATAGAAAATACAATAAATCTAAGAAGTCAACTCACTTATCAGAAAATCTGGGGGAAAAATAATGAACTGGATGTAAAGGCTGGTGTTGAGCTCAGCGAAACTCAATTTAACCGGACCTCCAGCAGGCAATATGGCGCTAACAACTGGATTGATTTCAGCAAACAATATAAGCTAAGAGGCAATCAAAACATAACAGACCAGATACCAGGCGCACAAACTGCTGACATTAGCACAATTAACAGGTTCATCAGCTACTATGCGATCTTATCCCAGGAACTAGAGGGTAAATACTTTGCTGATGTAACCGTTCGGCAAGACGGAGCAAATTTTTTTGGTGTAAAAGCCAACAACCAGCTGATCCCTTTATGGTCCGTCGGGTTAGGCTGGAACATTTCAAAGGAAGATTTTTATGACATACAATGGTTGGATCTCTTAAAAATAAGAACGTCATACGGATATACAGGAAACATGAAAAACGACATCAGCTCCCATGCCATCATGGAATATTCGTATGATCCGCAGAGCCTTACAGGATTAAGATCAGCTTCGATAACAACACCTCCCAACCCTTATCTAAAATGGGAAAGATCAGCCATTATAAATATAGGAATAGATTTCAAAAGCAAAGGTAAACGAATAGAAGGCAGTGCCGATTGGTATTTCAGGGATGTAAAAGACCTGATCAGTCCCATCAGCATAGAAACAACGTCCGGGTTCAGCCAGTATCTGGGCAACGCTGCCACCATGAAAGGGAAAGGAATAGATATTACCCTCAAGACCATCAATATAAAGATTCCGTTCATATGGACTACAATGGCAACGTTTAGCTATAATACAGATAAAGTAACCGGCCATAATATGCCGCCAACTGTAGCCAACTTACTCTTTGGCACAAGCCCAAATATAGGGAAACCACTGTACGGCATCTATAGTTACAAATGGGGAGGGCTGGACTCAATTAGCGGAGGGCCCCAAGGTTATGTAGGAAACACTATCCTCCCTTATAATTTTGTCATGAATGGGTCTAACACCAAGCCTGAGGACCTCGTCTATCACGGACCATCCAACCCTAAATTCTTTGGCTACGTTCTTAATTCATTTACGTGGAAACGATTTACCCTGTCTTGCAACATCCTATATAGATTTGACTATTATTTCAGACGGCAATCCCTCTCCTATTCCAGCTTATTGATGAATGGATATGGGCATTCAGATTATATCTACAGATGGCAAAAACCAGGAGACGAATTGATCACTAATGTTCCTTCCATGCCAACTATGTTTACCCCATCCCGGGATAATTTTTACCAACGCTCTGAAGTAACTGTAGAAAAAGCGGATCATATCAGGCTGCAGGATATAAGGATAGATTATTTATTACCCCTCAGGCGGATCAATAAGCTGGCAAAAAGCACAGTAAACCTATACTTCCTGGCAAATAATATGGGTATTATCTGGAGAGCAAATAAATATAATATCGATCCCGCTTCAGGGGAAAACAATATGCCCGTACCCAGGAATTATACCCTGGGGGCGAATATAAAATTCTAAAAAAAACAGCTATGCAAAAACTTATACTTTTATTGATACTGTTCCTTGCTGTAACAAGTTCCTTTAGCTGCAATGAAAAATGGCTGGATATAAAAGCGGATGCAAAACAGGAAACACCAGATTCTCTGGAGGATTTCCAGGTTTTATTGAACAATCGTATTATCATAAATGCCGGCATACCCTCCCTGGGAGAAATAGCATCTGACGGTTATTACATTTCACAAGAGGCATGGCTAACTGGTTCTAATGCCGAAAGAAATGCATACACCTGGTCCAAAGCCTATACTTATTATGGCAATGGGAACTGGCAAACCATCTATTACAGGATATTTACCATCAACCTGATCCTGGAAGAATTGCATAAACTACGATCACTATCAGGAAAGGAAAAAGAAGAATTCAATAATATAAAAGGGCAAGCCCTATTCAACAGAGCTTCTGCCTTCTACTTCCTCGCACAAACCTATGCTCCCGTCTTTAACTGGCAAACATTGGATAAAGATCCCGGTATCCCCCTTAAGCTAAGCACGGATCTTAAGTCTCCTACTACCAGGGCCTCCTTGCGGGAAACGTATGAAAGAATATTACTTGACACAAAAGAAGCTGCATCCCTGCTGCCCAATACTGTAGCTACCCGTACGGGGGCAAGCAAAGCAGCTGCATATGGATTACTATCCAGAATATATCTGTCATCCAATAGATATGACAGTGCTTTTTCTTATGCGGATAAAGCCCTCAAAATATCCGGGAGTTTACTGAATTATAATTACATAAATACAGAAAATGGTTACATGGGTGCATTGAATGGTGAAGTGATCTATCATGAAACAATGTATGCAACCGCATCAGAAAGTTATCTTACTACCCAATATTTAATCGATCCTGATCTGTATGACCTATATGATGAAAAAGACCTGCGGAAAACCATTTTCTTCAGGAGATCAGGCCCCGGCATCACCTTTAAAGGAAACTATAATGATAACTCCACAGAACTATACTGCGGTATTGCAACCGACGAACTGTATTTAACAAGAGCTGAGTGTTATGCCAGATCCGGCAACCTGGAGGCAGCGATGCAGGATCTGAATTTCCTGCTGGAGAACAGATGGAAAGAAGGGACCTTTAAACCGCTGAAAGCAAATACCGAGAAAAATGCCCTGGACCTGATACTCACAGAAAGGAGAAAGGAACTCATCCTACGCGGATCCAGATGGACCGATCTGAGAAGATTAAACAAGGACCCCCGGTTTAGAAAAACCATCACCAGAACTGTTGCCGGAATAAAGTACACCCTTGAGCCTAACAGTTATAAATATACCCTCCCTCTTCCGGATGATATTATCGCCCAAACCGGCATGAAGCAAAACGAAGGCTGGTAACCACCATCTACCTAAACTCCGGAGGAAGCTGAAGGTTTACAACATAGGTAACGAACAAGGCTGTAATTACGCTGTCCCTGATAATAAAAGACTGCAACTTTTCTCCCTGCTGGTCAGGGATATAAAAACTACCACTATAACTTCCATTGTTTGTTTCATACACATCAATAACCGCACTATTCCTGAAGTTGCCGGACGCCTCATTATCTGCTTTCAATGCCGACCTGATGAATAAATGCTTTCCGGACGCTACCGCATCCCTATTGATAGCTACCCTTGGTGTGGAAGGCATAAAGGTTTCCTCTCCTTTGATGTTCACTGACTCAAAAGCTATCCTATTGGCACCAACGGTATCAATGGTACGCCAGGAATAGCTCAGCTGTAAACCTGTATCCAGCCGGAAGATGTTATTCCTGAAATATTCTATTAGGAATATACTGCTGGTGCCCGGATCATACCTGAGCATAACATCATTTTCAAAACCACCGGAATTAACAGCACCCTTTAATGGCAGCCTGGCAATCACCTCTCCACTATTCAGGTCTACTTTCAGAAGGTCCTGCTTTATATTACTGCTGTCAATACCAATAATAAGCGCAGTCCGATCAGACAGGAGTTCCGCCTTTGAAAAAATATTCGTCTGAAAACGGACAGTGTCACTCATTCCAGTCCCCAGCCTTCCTTTGTATAGGGAATGTTCGTTCAGATCAAAGAAGAACACATTAGGGGAATCAACTATTATTTTATTTACCCTGTCTAATCCGGAGGTAATTTTCATCCCCAGGTAAATAGGATCAGTCTTCCCCAGATCACTACGCATGCTGATGACCCAATTAAGATTGGGCACCGTGAAATAGATCTTATGTGTCGTAATGCCGCAAATACCTTTCAAAGGTATATCCAGTTTAATGGCTCTTATCTGCACTGCGTTTGCTACAGTAAATTTTCTGTTAAACCCATTCAGCTGCCTGTTAGGAACAGTAGAAAACAGGAACAACAGGAATAGCGTGGTTATACTTAATACAAATAGCAGTGCCAGCAGAATATATCCATCTTTAAATATCCGTTTCCCGCTTAGAATGGTTTGCATATTACTTTTGCTCTAATAGGCGCAGACGGCGGGCAGAAAAGATCTGCTGGTATAATTCTGATACAGCAGATAAAATCCCCGGAATTACAGACCTGAACCGTAGAAGGCATGGCCAACCGGTAATTATAGATACAGATATCCGGAATGCAAAAATCATCTGCCATCAGCAATTGATAACTGGCATTGGAAGTCATTTGATATTGAAGGCTGGAATAGTCATTGGTAGAACATTGCAACCTGGCCTTTCCCTTAAATACACCGGCTTGCACAGATGCAGCCGTCAACAGTGTTAACAGCGCAATGATGGCCATTAAATTCAGACGTTTCATACGGAACGATTTAGGTAATTGATAATTTCCTCTTCCTCATAATGGATAGAACAATTGCCACCAACGCCGCAACGGTAAATGCCGCGTTAAATAGCAAATGATCATCCCAGTCCATCATTTCCAACACCCCTCCGCAACTGCAAGGCAGGTCTGAAGCATATTGCAGCATTAACCAGATGTACCCGGTAAATAATGTCATTGTCACAAAGGACAGGTACAATCCTAATAGCCGTGTTTTAGGGATCACCAGTAGGAGCGCCAGCAATAATTCCCCCGTAGGAAGCACCACTGCAATAAAACCAGCCAGGGGCTGAATAAAAGGAGAACGCCCTAATGTGATCCTGAATTCTTCGTATTCCACCAATTTATTATAACCTGTATATACCCATAGGATAACAAACAGGGCTACAATTACCTGGATGATGATCTTTTTACCCATAAGATGTGGGAAGTTCTGTTGTCTTTAATGGATCTCTACTGAAATATACGAACTACGGCTGTTGTGTGAAAGCAGTGGGTAATAAACCAACATTGCAGAGCCGCTGAAAGGAAAACTTTATAAAAAAAGGCTCCGGGGTTTCCGGAGCCTCTGAAGTTTTCTTGTTTTCCTACGCTGGTATTATCCAGATCAGGTGCTAAGAGTATGATCTCAGGTCTGCATGTTATCAAACCACCTCTGTAAGAAACCTCTGAATATTATATATAAAGAATTGTGCCAGAAAAACAGCCTTACACACTGCACTGATATTCAATCAGATTAGCCACTACAGCTGTTTTCAGACGGAATTTATTTCTACAAATTGTGCATCATTTCACCACCGGCCATCCATTACTATACACCAGCGGTTTAATACAAAACACTCTTCCTCCCCCCTTCCCGCGATGAATAGCATGATACGCGATCCGGTTATTTCCCTGCGCATCTTTAAAAACAGAATTATGCCCCGGCGCCAGCCATACGCTATCCTTTTCCAATATCACACCATGACTCTCAAAAGGCCCTTCCGCATGATCTGCCCTTGATACCAGCACCGCATAATTTGCATCCACCCCACAGCAATTATCACCAGAATAATAGAGGTAATATTTCCCATCATGATAATCCAGCCATGCGCCTTCTATCAACCGGGTATAATTCTTTTCCTTTCCCGGCCAAACTACCGGCACCGGCTTAGAGCCCTTTTTAAAATCAGACCAGTCCGCCGTCATTTCCTGCACTTTGATAGGTTTGAAACCAGAACCCCAATACAGGAGTTTTTTCCCTGTTTGCGGATCCACAAAAGCCATAGGATCAATGTTTTCGAATCCCTCCCCGCAAAGCAGGGGTGTTCCTTTATCTGTAAAAGGCCCTTCCGGCTGATCGCCATAAGCCACCCCCAAACACTTGCCGGTTTCCGGCGCAATAGACTCCCCGGAATAGAAAAGCACATATTTCTTCATGGCGGCGTCATAGATCACATGCGGTGCCCAGAAATGTTTATCGGCCCAAACCGGTTTTACCGGAAGTGCGTCCCCTGGCTCACTCCAATGCTGCATATCAGTAGAAACAGACACCTGGATATGACCGCGGCCCTGTGTGGCATAAGCGTAGTACTTTCCGTCAATGCTGATCACCGTGGGATCGGCGAAATCTTTGTCCAGTACCGGGTTTGTGAGGGTCTGGGCATTGACTGCTGTAGAAATGAACAACACCCACAGCAGTAAGTATCTGGTATTCATACGAATAAAGATAATAGAATATACCTGCAAAATTGAGCAGCATTTTCCTATATTTGTTTTGCACCAATTCTAAAAGCTATGTCATTATTAAATAACAGTAACAAGAAAGGCGGCAAAAAGGATAATAAGCAGGCTAAGAATGCGATTCCCGGAGCCGGCTCCTCCTTTATGAAACCGAACAAACAAGCGAATGTTGCAAAGAAGCCTATTAAAACAGGCGGTGCAAGAGGCAGCTGATAAATAACTGTATTAAAACACAAAGCCCCGATGGAATCCATCGGGGCTTTTTTATGATTGAATGGCTTTTACACCAAAGGCATCAAACTAAAACCTGCAGCTATTAAACTCAGCATCAAAGACAGCCATTATCACATCTTCTTAAACACCACAATCCCATTATGCCCCCCAAAACCAAAAGTATTACTCATCGCCACCTTCACTTCCTTTTCAACAGCGGAACCTAACACAATCTGCAAACCCGCAGGAATAGCAGGATCCAGGTTCTCCGTATTAATAGTAGGCGGAATAATCCCTTTCTGAATACTCATAATACTCGCAATCGCTTCAATAGCACCTGCTGCTCCTAATAAATGCCCCGTCATGGATTTCGTAGCACTCACATGTAAATTATCCGGCGATGAACCAAACAATTTACGGATAGCCGTGATCTCACTCAGATCACCAACAGGCGTAGAAGTAGCATGTGCATTCAAATAACTCACATCTTCTACATTCAACTCTCCATCTTCCAAAGCAAATTTCATAGCCTGCAAAGCACCCAGCCCTTCAGGATGTGTAGCCGTCATATGATAAGCATCTGCCGTCATAGCAGCCCCTGCAACTTCTGCATATATCTTTGCACCACGTGCTTTAGCATGTTCATATTCTTCCAGCACCAAAGCACCAGCCCCTTCTCCCATCACAAATCCATCCCGGCTAATATCAAAAGGCCTTGAAGCTGTAGCCGGATCATCATTCCTGATGGACATCGCTTTCATCGCACAAAAACCACCCACCGATGCCGGTGTAATCGGCGCTTCAGAACCTCCGGTGATGATCACTTTCGCTTTACCCAAACGGATATAGTTCAGTGCATCCATAATAGCCGTATTGGAAGTAGCACAGGCAGAGACAGTAGTATAGTTGATCCCCATCAACCCATGCTGCATGGAGATCATGCCGGAAGCCATATTGGTGATCAGCTTCGGCACGAAATAAGGAGAAAAACGCGGATTGAAACCACCTTCCACATATTCCGTTACCTGCTCTTCAAAAGTTTGCATCCCTCCCTGACCTGAACCCCAGATCACACCTGTAGCAAAAGGATCCATACCGGAAAAATCCAGCCCGGAATCTTTGATGGCCTGGTTAGAAGCCACCAGTGCATATTGGGTAAAGGGATCTGTTTTACGGAAATCGCTTTTATCTAAAAAGTCCGCTGCATTGAAGTCTTTCAACTCACATGCAAAACGGGTCCTGAAACGGGATGCATCAAAACGTTGAATGATGGCCGAACCACTTTTACCGGATATTAATGATTCCCAGAAGGAATTTACATCGTTTCCGATCGGGGTGACGGCTCCAAGTCCTGTTACAACAACTCTTTTCATAGTTTATGGCTTTAAGTCTTTTAAGATCCTGTTGCTTACCCGGTTGAAGACGGATGGCCCCAATACTCTCGATAATATAAGTGATGATTGTAAATTAGTAATGATGAGCAAAGCCCGGTCATATGCTTCCCCTTCAAAATGGAAGCGCTTGCCCGCACGCCCGTTCTCCAGGCAGCCAGTGATCCAGCTCACAATAACATTCCCCATTTCCTGTACTTTGGCTTTCATGGGATCTGTAAACGTTTCAAAATCAGGCGCCAGGGAACCCATTAAACAGATAAACCCATTCGTACCATGACGGTGAAATACCTCCACCAGTTTGGTCAGCTGCTTGTCCTCCGGTAATTTCCTCCATTTTTCCACACTTTCCCTGAACTTGTCGATCTCATTGTCGATCACACAGATCCCCAGGTCTGCTTTGGCAGGAAAATGATAATGAATGGCCGCATTCTTTATCTCCATGGGGTCCGCAATGTCTTTATAACTAAAGGCATTGAACCCTTTGGTCCTTACAAGATGGTCTGCCAACGTTACAATTTTGTCTTTTGTATCTGACATATTCCCGTATTATGAGGCACAAAGATACTTACTTACCAGTAAGTATACAAAGCTTAAATTAATAAGGGTTAGTTTTGCACTTTAAAACGACCGATTTGAGTGCTTCTGTTTTCCTGATTACTCCGCCTTTTACACAGCTGAATACGCCCTATCCGGCTACAGCTTACCTGAAAGGCTTTCTGAATACCAAGAATATTTCTTCTTTTCAGGCCGACCTTGGCATTGAAGTAACCCTTGCTTTATTCTCCAAAAAAGGCCTGGAACAGCTTTTCGCACTCATTAACAGCCAGGAGAAAACGCTCTCAGATAACGCCGCCCGCATCGTTTCCCTCCAGGAAGATTACATCTACACCGTAGATGACGTGATCCAGTTCCTGCAGGGAAGGAATCCCACACTCGCCCATCGTATCTGCAAACGGGACTTACTCCCCGAAGCCAGCCGCTTTGAACAACTGGAAGACCTCACCTGGGCATTTGGCTCCATGGGCAATCAGGACAAAGCCAAACACCTGGCCACCATGTACCTGGAAGATCTATCCGACCTCATCATGGAATGCGTGGATGAACATTTCGGATTCAGCCGTTATGCAGAAAGACTGGCCCGCTCCGCAAATAGTTTTGATGAATTATACGAAGCCCTGCAGCAGGAATACACCTTCATTGACCAGATCCTGATCAATATATTGCAGGCAAGGATGGAAACCGTACAGCCTAAAATGGTGGCTATTTCGGTACCCTTTCCCGGTAACCTCTACACTTCTTTACGTTGCGGCCAATGGATCAAAGCCCATTATCCCAACGTTAAAATAGCCATGGGTGGCGGATTCGCCAACACAGAACTCCGCTCTTTATCAGACCCGCGCGTATTTGAATTCTACGATTTCATCACACTGGATGATGGTGAAGCACCCGTAGAAAATCTCATCGCACATGTGGAAGGAAAGAAAGACATCACAGAATTAAAACGCACCTTCACGCTGGTAGATGGTGTGGTGACGTACTTTAACAACAAAGCCTGCACCGATTATAAACAAGGCCAGGTAGGCACACCCGACTACAGTGATTTCCTACTGGATCAATATATCTCTGCCATAGAAGTAGTGAACCCCATGCACCGCATGTGGAGTGACGGCAGATGGAATAAACTCACCATGGCACATGGCTGCTATTGGGGCAAATGTACTTTCTGCGATATCTCACTGGATTACATCCGCCTCTATGAACCCATCGCCGCTTCCCTGCTGTGCGACAGGATGGAAGAGATCGTAAAGCAAACCGGCCAGAACGGATTCCACTTTGTGGATGAAGCAGCGCCACCTGCTTTAATGCGCGCACTAGCACTGGAAATACTGAAAAGAAAACTAACAGTAAGCTGGTGGACGAATGTACGCTTCGAGAAAAGTTTCACCCGCGATCTTTGTTTCCTCTTAAAAGCATCCGGCTGTATTGCTATATCCGGCGGCCTGGAAGTAGCCTCAGACCGTTTATTAGAAATGATCCAGAAAGGGATCACCGTTTCGCAGGTAGCACAGGTGAACAGGAATTTCACAGAAGCCGGCATCATGGTGCATGCTTATCTGATGTATGGCTTCCCCACACAAACAGCACAGGAAACAATTGACTCTCTGGAAATGGTGCGCCAGATGTTCAAAGCAGGCATCCTGCAATCTGCCTTCTGGCATTTATTCACCATGACGGCCCACAGCCCTGTAGGATTGAATCCGGAGAAGTTCATGGTAAAGAAAGAAACAGAAGCCATCGGCACCTTCGCCAATAATGATATTGTACATATAGATGAAACCGGCGCAGAACACGAACTCTTCAGTTTCGGTTTAAAGAAATCACTGCTCAACTTCATGCATGGCATTTGCCTCGATGATCCTCTGCAGAAGTGGTTTGAGTTTAAAGTCCCCAAAACAAAGATCCCCCCTGATTATATAGAGAACGCACTGCTGGAAGATCAGTTCGTAACTCCCAAACCAACCGCCAAGATCGTTTGGTTAGGAAGAAAACCAGCAGTAGAAAACTTCACTAAATCCAAGAAAGGTAATCATTGGGAAATGACCTCCTTCACCTTCCAGGATAAAAAAGAAAAGTACGCCATCAGTGTGAATCAATCACACGGCCAATGGTTTGCAGGCATGCTGGAGAAATTATCTATTACTAACCCCAAAACCTATACGTTGCAGGAAGTAATGGAAAGTTATGAAGCCGCAGGGCTGGAGGATTTTGAACTATTCTGGGATAACAAACCCGTTAATTCCCTCTATAAATACGGCCTGCTGAAGCTTTGATGCGGATGCGGTTATATTGCTGCAGGAACATGGGATAGAGATTGTACATTACATTGCTGAAAACAAAAAGCAAAGCCCATCCAGGCGCGCCATTCCATAAAGCATGCCCGGTAAGCAACAGGAAGAACACCAGCAACAGCAAATGAAAACGTTCATTCATATACGAACGGGAAATATAATGCTGCGGCCGTAAGATCACCTTATAATCCGGAAACCTTTTACGGATCAGCTTATTGATCACATCTCCATCCTGCGCATACCGCCGGATATACACAATACCGATCTTTTTATAGATCCGTGTATCATTTCCTAATTGAAATAAACGAAGTGGTAAGAAAGCCCCGGCCACACTAATTCCCAAAAAAACAAACACCATGGGGAAGAGAGCATAACAATAAATAACAACAGGCGTCAAATGCAGCACCGTCCAGATGAGATTGGGGATCATATTATATATGCCGGCCTGTGTTTTCATTGGGGGCTATATCAAAAAGGTAACCAGCTACCTGAATAAAAAAGGGCTGCATCATACTTCTGATACAGCCCCTTTATAATAATTAATTTACTGTGCGTTAGCTACCAGCGTTACATCCAGTTCAAAATCATCATAGATCGCTTTATCGCCCAGGTTCTCAAAGAAGTTGTTAGAACGATATTTGATATCGAATTTAGTACGGTCTACCTTGATAGTAGCTTTAGCAGTTGCTTTACCACCAGCCACTGTTACAGTAGCAGGGAAAGAAATAGCTTTGGTAATACCCTTGATAGTAAGATTACCCGTTACATCATAATTTCCACCACCTTTAGCCGTTGCGCCGGTGATCACGAAACTCGCAGAAGGATGTTTCTCAACAGAAAAGAAATCATCACTTTTCAGGTGACCCAGTAATTTACCATTCATACCGGCATCCTTAATATCCGTAACAGTGATACTACGGGTATCCAGTTGGAAATTTCCGCCCTTTAATACATTATTGTCCACTTCCAGTTTGCCGGAAGAAACAGAAATAGTACCTGTATGTGAACCAGTTACCTTCTTAGCCGTCCAGCTAAGGGAACTTTGGGAATTATCTACCGAGTAAACAGTAGCAACAGGGTTGGTAAAAGACGCGAGGATGGTTGCACCTCCGATAAGTAAAAATGCCGCTAATCGTTGCATAGTGTGATAGTGTGATAGTGTGTGTGGTTTAAGATTTAATTGTGCCTCTAATTTTACGAATTTACATTAAAATACATAATTCTCTATCAGTCCTGTGGACTAATCCCAATTTTCACATTTACTTCACAAACATTTACCATATGTTTTGCAATTCAGCTATTACTTTAGTGCTAGGATTTCGCCATCCTAATCCTGTATTATTTGCCGCAGGGCCTTTCTACCATAGGTTTGCAGGCTCCAATATCCAGACTACCCTGTTAGCAATTAAAAGATGCAACGGAAACCAGTAGCAGCCAGGCCTCCCTGGCTGCTACTTATTTATATCGGTCAGCATCACTTTCCTCCTCTCATTTACAATGATCATCGTAGTATAGGTATACACCTTATCGCCATTCCCATATTCCAGGAACATTTCCAATGGCATCACCACCGGCGGATAAGAACCCTCGATCCGCATCTTTTCTATCTGCATTTTAAAATGGTTGGGCATCAGGCTGTAACCGGGGAAAACAGAATGCGGGTCCATGGGTATCCACACATACGCCGTTACTTTTGCATGATTGGTATTCACTACTCTTGGGTCCCTGCGCAGGTTATGGGCCACATATTCTTCACAAGCCACGCCGGAGATCACTTTCTTGGAACCCGTACGCTGCAACTGGCTGAGGTAACCAATCTCACCGGGATACACAGGTTCCATGCCCTGCAATTCCAGTTTGATCTTATCCCCGCTGGCAATACCGCCAACTCCCGCCAGCATTAGTTGGGATTCCCTGCCAAAGTCTCCGTAAAAATGATATTTCGTGCCTGTACTCCGGCTGCTCAGTTGAATGCAAAAAGTAGCTTCCGTACTGCTGTAGTAGATCACAATATCTTCCCCGCCATCTATCACACGCTGGTTACCCTGGAAAGCTTCACTCTCCTGGTACACCGCCATATCATATTCGTAAGAGGAATCAATGCGTACCTTTTCATCGCCACCGATGATCAGCGTAGGATTTACTTCTGTGGATTTAGGCCGGGCCTGTGGAAAGGATTCATCTATCTCTTCCGTTTCTTCCGTTTTCTCCTTTTGTTTGCCCATTATCTTTTTCAATAACTGGGCCTGCATGACTGGCATGCAGAAAAAAAATACGAAGGCCAGCAGCAACAGTCTTTTCATAGGATAAGGATTCTGCCGGAAAGATAAACATATTATCTTAATTCACCATTAAACTACAACCCCTTAAAGCAGAATGGTCCATTCGACCCAATACTTCAAAGCTGCCATCTGCATGCAGCCTGCCGATATCATCCGTAGCAATGAAGGCACAGGAGTGAATATTGGCCATATCTACCACATTGATCACACCAGAAGCATTGGCGGAATACAATTGAAAAGGATCATTCTCGTCCCGCACCAATACTTTCATCCAGGGCGGGCAGCGGAAGATCCCCTCCCCTTTGGAATAAGCCTGGCTGAGCAATTCCGTCATGCCATATTCCGCATGGATCGTTTGCACACCCAGCCTTTCTTTTAAATAAGCATGCAGTTCTTCCCGCGTCCATTCTTCCCTGCGGCCTTTCATACCACCCGTTTCCATCACGATCACATTACTCAGATCAAGCTTGTAACGTTCTGCAAAATCCAGCAAGGCAAACGTAACGCCGATCAGCAATACCGGTTGTTTCAAAGCCTGCAGCGTTTCCGCCAGCTTTTCATGTTCATACAGGTAAAACCCGCTTTCCCCTTTCCCGCTGCGCTGGATCATTTCCTGCACCATGTACACAAGAGAAGAGTTTTGCCTTTCCAGGTAAGATGGCAGCAGGCCCAGTACCACAAAGTCTTCCACCGGCCCATAGAACTGACGGAAAGCTTCCATAAAACTTCGTGTATAGATGCCAGTGTCTTTAACAAGATGGCGGCTGTTAAGGGTTTGCGTAGTGCCGCTGCTTTCAAAAACTACCTGTGGCTCAAATTCTCCGCAGACCACCCGGTGGGTTTTGAAGAACTGGATCGGTAAAAAGGGGATCTGGCTGATCTCCTGCACATCGGCCGGGTTGATCTTCAAAGCATCCACATATGCCCTGTAGAGGGAATTGGTCAGGTACTGGAAGCGGAAAAGCTCTGGTACCAGGGCTTCCGGGTCCTTAGTGGTAAATATCCGGTCTGCAAAAGAATCGTTCATCGGGAGCAAATTTACGATCCTTATTAAAATACCCGAAATAGCATGTAACAAACCCGGGGAAGGGAGCGTTTATTATATTGGAGGCTTTGCCTTTTGGTCAATTTAATGTAGGTTTGTTATATGAAGAAAATTGTAGCTTTATCCATCGTACTGATAGGTTTTATGGGTTGCAAAAAGGATGATCCTAAAGGCGATAAACCTATACTCACTTTCAAATCTGTTTCGGCAGGGGATGTGGCTAAAGGAGAAGACCTCCTGATCTACACCTTCGAACTGAAAGATGGTAACGGAGATTATGACGATAGAGGTGCTATGTATGTGTTCGACCAGCGTTTATGGCGTGATAACCCAGATGATACTACTTATACTGACGTACTCTTCCCCCGGCTGGAAAGCCATGCTGGTGCTAAGATCAATGCAGAGGTGCAATTATATGCAAGCGATTCCTATTTGATAAATGGACAACCTGTTCGTACACGCCTCAGAGATGGTATCCCTCCTCCTGTTACCAATCCTGATACCATGCAGCTCAGGGTTTTTGTATTGGATGATGCCGGCAACAGCAGCGATACTTTAATACTTCCCAAAGTAGCTATCCACAATTAGACCGCATTCCGTATTTTTACACGTATGAGTAAAATACAGGAACTACAGTCCAAAATTGACTCAGCCCAACTGGGTGGTGGACAGGTACGCATTGATTCACAGCATAAGAAAGGTAAACTCACAGCCCGCGAAAGGCTCCAACTCCTTCTGGACGAAGGCTCTTTCGAAGAACTGGGCATGTTTGTACACAACCGGAACAAAGGAATAACCGCAGAACAGGAACAATTCCCCGGAGATGGTGTAGTAACCGGATACGGCACCGTAAACGGACGCCTCGTGTACGTTTTCTCCCAGGACTTCACCGTATACGGTGGCAGCCTCTCAGAACCACACGCCCAAAAGATCTGCAAGATCATGGACCTCGCCATGGAAAACGGCGCCCCCCTCATTGGTCTTAACGACAGTGGCGGTGCACGCATCCAGGAAGGAGTAGTAAGCCTGGCCGGTTATGCAGATATCTTCTATCGCAATACCCGCGCCTCCGGCGTGATCCCGCAAATATCAGCCATCATGGGGCCCTGTGCCGGTGGAGCCGTTTACTCCCCTGCCATTACGGATTTCATCCTCATGGTAGAGAATACTTCTTATATGTTTGTTACCGGCCCTAACGTGGTAAAAACAGTAACACATGAAGAAGTAACTTCAGAAGCCCTCGGCGGAGCACATACCCATGCTACCAAAAGTGGTGTCACCCATTTTGCCTGCGCCAATGAAGTGGAATGTATCATGAACATCAAAAAGATGCTCAGCTACATGCCACAGAACTGTGAGGATACCGCTCCCGTATATCCCTACGAGTTAGGCAATGAAGTTCGTCCTGTACTGAATAACATCATCCCCGAGAATCCCAATCAGCCTTATGATATGAAGGAAGTGATCACGGAACTCACGGATACAGACAGCTTCCTGGAAGTACACAAAGATTACGCAGATAATATTATCGTAGGTTTTGCCCGCATTGCCGGAAGAAGTATCGGTATCGTAGCTAACCAGCCCGCTATCCTGGCCGGTGTACTGGATATCAAAGCTTCCGTTAAAGGAGCCCGCTTCACCCGTTTCTGCGATGCATTCAATATTCCGCTCTTAGTACTGGTAGATGTTCCTGGTTTCTTGCCCGGCACAGACCAGGAATGGAATGGCATCATCACCAACGGCGCCAAATTGCTCTTTGCCCTCAGCGAAGCCACCGTTCCCAAGATCACGGTGACTACCCGTAAAGCATATGGCGGCGCCTATTGTGTGATGAACTCCAAACACATCGGCGCAGATCTCAACTTCGCTTTCCCGCAAGCAGAAATTGCGGTAATGGGAGCCAAAGGTGCAGTAGAGATCATTTATAAAAAAGAGATCGATGCCGCTAAGGATCCGGAAGCACGCATGAATGAACTGGTATCAGAATACACTACCCGCTTCGCTAATCCTTACCTGGCAGCAGAAAAGGGATATATAGATGAAGTGATCTTACCAGAAGAAACAAGGAATAAACTGATCAAAGGATATAAGATGCTGGAGAATAAAGTGGTGAACATGCCACGGAAGAAACACGGAAATATTCCTTTGTAAGATAATAGGAACGGCGCCTGGATAAGGCGCCTTTTTTATTTACCAGCTAAAAGAAAAAACCTCCGCCCTCTGCTGCGCGGCAAACTCTCTCCCCCGCTCGTTGAAAAAATCCCCCTCCCCCTGCTCGTTGGGAAAATTCCCTCTCGCCCTCGTTGAAAAAATAAAAACTCCCTCCCCCCGCCTGTTGAAAAATAAAAATCCTCCTTCATTGGAAAACCTCCCCTTCACTGAAAAAATCCCCCCACTCCCCACTCGTTGAAAAATCCCCCCTTCTTCAAATCGCTCTTCTTTCTAAAAAAATCCCCCTCTCCCCTCGCAGCCAGAAAATAAATTTGCGTAGTTACTTAACTACGCATATATTTGTAGTCAAATAGCTACGCAATGAATCTAAGAAGAGACGTATTCCAGGCCATAGCAGACCCCACAAGAAGGGCCATACTGCTGTTAGTGGCTTCGCAATCCATGACAGCCGGTGCGATAGCCTCCAACTTTGACACAGCCAGACCCACCGTTTCCAAACATTTACAGATCCTCACAGAATGCGAGTTACTGGAACAAACTCAAACCGGCAGGGAGATCCATTACCATATAAACGCAAAAAAAATGAAAGAAGTAGCAGACTTCATTGAACCATTCCGCCAAATGTGGGATGATCGTTTTAATAAACTGGAATCCATCATGAAAAAATACAAACCCAAAAAATAACATGGAACTAAAAACAAAGATCAATGCCGAAAACGGCAGACAGGACCTCGTCATTACAAGGGAATTTGATCTCCCGCTGGAATTACTTTTCAGGGCATATGAAGAACCGGAACTGATTGAGGAATGGATGGGAACGAAAGTCCTGAAACTGGAAAACAAGAACCATGGCAGTTATCTCTATGAAACAACAGATCCTAAAGGAAACAAATACAGGTTCCACGGAACCATCCATGAGTTCAGTCCTAACCAGAAGATCACACGGACCTTTGAAATGGAAAATACACCATTTGCCGTTCAGCTGGAGTTCATTGAATTTGAAAAACTCACAGAAGATACCAGCAAACTCACGATGCACGTAATATATAAATCTGGAAAATACAGAGATCAAATGTTGCAGCTGCCATTCAAACAAGGCATCAACATGGCACATAACCGTATACAGGAAATCCTAACTAAATCAAAATAATATGACAAAGAGAAACAAGATCATCTATTGGATCGCCACGTTATGGCTCGCATTAGGCATGGTAGCTACAGGAATAGTACAGTTAATGAAAGTGAAGGAAGAAGTGGAAAACATTACCCATTTAGGCTACCCTGTTTACATTCTCACAATAATAGGTATCTGGAAATTACTCGGCGTAGTATCCGTACTTATTCCTAAATTTCCTTTAGTGAAGGAATGGGCTTATGCAGGCTTTTTCTTTGCCATGTCCGGTGCGATATTTTCGCATATAGCAGTAGGTAATCCAGTAAGTAAAATATGGCCCCCGCTGTTATTGCTCGTCCTGACAGTGATTTCCTGGTATTTCAGGCCCGCAAACAGGAAACTTTCAGTTAACCAATAAATTTGAAAACTATGAATCCTAAGGTTGATTTCTATTTTCAAAAAGCCGAAAAGTGGCAGAAGGAACTGGAACTATTAAGAACGATCGTTCTTGACTGCCAACTGACCGAAGAATTGAAGTGGGGTGTTCCCTGTTATACGTTTGAAGGAACCAACATCGTGTTGATACATGATTTTAAAGAATACTGTGCGCTGCTGTTTCATAAAGGCGTTTTGCTAAAGGATCCCAAAGGCATCCTGATCCAGCAAACGAAGAATGTGCAGTCGGCACGCCAGATCAGGTTCACCAGTGTGCAGGAAATAACCAAGCTGAAAGCTACCCTGAAAGCTTACATTTTTGAAGCGGTGGAAGTAGAAGAAGCCGGCCTGAAAGTAGAATTAAAAAAGACCGAAGACTTCCCCGTTCCGGAAGAATTCCAGGATAAATTAGATAAAATACCCGCCCTGAAAAAGGCTTTCAAAGCCTTAACACCAGGACGGCAAAGAGCATACATCTTTCATTTCTCTCAGGCCAAACAATCCAAAACCCGGGCGTCGAGAGTGGAGAAATTCATGCCGAAGATCCTGGAAGGAAAGGGACTGGAGGATGAGTGATTCCTCCCCACTTACGTTCAGGTAAGCGCGCTCGTTTCTGTTATGAAAGAGCACTACATTTGCGGCATGTACCAATTAAAAATCATCATCGCTACGATAAGGGAAGGTCGCAAAGGTCCCATCGTAGCCAACTGGATCACTGAACTGGCCAAACAGCATGGCAGCTTTGAAGTAGAAGTGCTGGACCTCGCCACCATCAACCTCCCGATGATGTCTGAACCACATCATCCCAGCATGAGGAAGTATGAACATGCACACACTAAACAATGGAGCGAAACCATTGATGCAGCAGATGCCTTCATTTTTGTAACCGGTGAATATGATTATAATTACCCTGCTCCCCTGCGCAACGCATTGGAATACCTCTTTCATGAATGGGGATACAAAGCTGCGGGAACAGTAAGTTATGGTGGTGTGTCTGCCGGAACAAGAGCCGCCAACAGCCTGAAGAACGACCTGGCTACATTTAAAATGGTGTCTTTAACAGAAGCAGTACATCTCCCCTTCTTCGCACAATTCATTAATGATGAAGATGTATTCGTGCCCACAGAATCTGCTGAAAAGCAAGCCAAAGTGATGCTTAATGAACTCGTTAGATGGACGAAGGGATTAAAGATCATAAAAGAGAACAAGTAGCAAAAGAAGTTGAATTATTATTAATGTATTACTAATTAATAATAATGGCAAAACATTTATAATAAATACATTTTTTGAGGAATTCAGTGTTTTAAGAGAACGCTGAATTCCTTTATCGTATTTACTTTCCACATTAAAAACAGACCAAGTCCACCCCAAGTCCACATCATCTCCACAGCAAGTCCACACCATCTCCACCCTCTCCCCCACACCTCCCCATCTCCCTCCCATCTCCCCCTCATAGTTCCCCCATCTCCCTCCCATGTACCAGCCTTACTTCCTCTATAGCATAAATTACTGATAACCCCTCTTATAAGCTACCAATGACTTATCTCATAAACCCCACATGACCTGGCTCATATAAGATATCCTCAGCTATTTCCTATTTTAGCATCCATGATCCGGGGCTTCTTCAACTTTATCCTGTTCAGTTCACTATACATTGCCATCTGTGCCGTACTGATGACCTGGCAAACCAACGATATCCTGCAACTACGGTACGATACCCTGAACTATTACGGCTTCGTGTTCTTCTCCACCATCTGCAGTTATAACTTTCACTGGTACCTCACCACCGGTTCCCCCGGCCACTCAGAAAGGATCCTCTGGGGCCAGCGCCAGCGTAAACTGCAATTGCTGGGATGTGCCATCGGCCTCTTAGGTGCTATCTGGTTCGGCATCCCTTTATTACATCACTGGTTACCCGTAAGCGGCGCCGTACTCCTTACTTTCCTGTACTCCGCCCCCAAAGTGCCACATAAAACTTTCCGCTGGCTCAGCAGGATCGCCGTCGGCAAAACCATCTTCCTCACTTTCGTATGGACTTACGTTACCACCGTACTCCCTGCCCTCATAGCAGGTAATACAGATGCGCTGGAAACATTGTACCTCACCGGCCACCGCTTCTTCCTCATCTACGCCATCTGCATCCTCTTCGATTATCGCGACAGAGAACAGGATCGCCAACAGGGCATCCGCAGCCTCATCACCATACTCCCGGATACACAGCTGGATAAATTATACTACGGCTCCATCGTTTTAGCTGCCGTGTTTGCCTTACTCCTGGCGCCTTCCATACCCATCTTTGTGTTATTCAGTTTACTGGTTCCTGTCAGTATAACGGCCATGATTAAACGATATGCACAAACACACAATTCGGATTATGTCTACTACTTTTTCCTCGATGGTTTGATGATGCTCTCTGCCCTCATACATCTCCTTTGGGTGAGCGCCGGCGGAATATGATGCACAGAATGCCGGGAATCCGTATTTTCGCAGGATAATTAATCGAACAAAGATGTCTAAGAAACAAAAATCAATATTAACGAAGGAATCGTTGGCCTTTTTGAAGACTTATCTCAACAATCCCTCCCCTACTGGTTTTGAGAAGGAAGGACAAAAACTTTGGCTGGAATATCTTAAACCTTATATAGATGATACCATCGTGGACTCCTATGGCTCTGCCGTTGGTGTGATCAACCCGGACGCAGCTTTCAAAGTAGTGATCGAAGCCCATGCGGATGAGATCTCCTGGTTTGTAAACTACGTTTCCCCGGAAGGCCTGATCTATGTGATCCGCAATGGCGGCTCCGATCAGGCAATTGCCCCCTCCATGCGTGTAAATATCCATACCGCAGCCGGCAGCGTGAAAGCTGTATTTGGATGGCCTGCCATCCATACCCGCCTCCGCAGCAGCGCAGATGGTAAAGAACCACATCCCAAGGTGGATAACATCTTCCTGGATTGTGGCGCCCGCTCCCGCAAAGAAGTAGAAGAACTGGGCATTCACGTAGGTTGCGTGGTAACCTTTGATGACGGATTCGAAGAACTGAACTACGATTATTTTATCTGCCGTGCGCTGGATAACCGTATCGGTGGTTTCATGATCGCCGAAGTAGCCCGCCTGCTGAAGGAGAATAAACAACGCCTGCCTTTCGGTTTATACATCGTAAATGCCGTACAGGAAGAAGTTGGCCTGCGGGGCGCAGAGATGATCGCCAAACGCATTAAACCAAATGTAGCCATCATCACAGACGTAACACATGATACCACCACCCCGATGATCAACAAGAACATCGAAGGAGAGATCAAATGCGGCGCCGGTCCAAGCATTACTTATGGCCCTGCCGTACACAACATCCTCCGCGACCTGATCATCAAAACCGCGCAAAAAGAAAAGATCCCTCACCAGCTGCATGCCGTAAGCCGCAGCACGGGTACAGATACAGACGCTTTTGCCTATGCAAACGATGGTACCCCTTCTGCCCTGATCAGCATTCCCCTGCGCTATATGCACACCACCGTGGAAATGATCAAGAAAGACGACGTGGAAAATACCATCCAGCTGATCTACCAGACCTTACTCAACATTACGCCGAAAACCAATTTCCAATACCTGTAAACCAACCATCAATTAGCGCCTTAGCACTACGAATGAAGCATTAACACAAGAAAATATAATTTAATTCGTAATTCGTAATGGTAAATTCGTAATTGATTTGTAGGTTTGCCGTCAAATCCGAAGTATATGATCCGTCACGATTGGACACTTGAAGAAATTAAGGATATCTATAACACTCCCCTGTTGGAACTCATGTACCGCGCTGCCACCTTGCACCGGGAGTACCAGGATACTGCAGAAGTACAGGTATGTACCCTGCTCTCCATCAAAACAGGCGGCTGTTCCGAAGATTGCGCTTATTGCCCGCAGGCAGCCAGATATAATACAGGTGTTGATGTACAAGCCCTGATGAAAAAGGACGAAGTACTGGCCTACGCCCAAAAAGCGAAAGATGCTGGTTCTACCCGTTTCTGTATGGGTGCCGCATGGCGCGAAGTACGCGATAACCGGGATTTTGACAGAGTGATAGACATGGTGAAAGGTGTAAATGAGATAGGCATGGAAGTATGCTGCACATTGGGCATGCTCACAGAATCTCAGGCAAAGCGACTCGCAGATGCCGGCCTCTTCTCCTACAACCACAACCTGGATACCTCTGATGAATACTATGGTGAGATCATCACCACCCGCACTTACGACGACCGTCTCAAAACGATCGACAATGTGCGTAAAGCTGGTGTAACTGTTTGCTGTGGCGGTATCATTGGCCTGGGCGAAACACATGAGGACCGCATCACTATGCTCCGCACGTTATCCACCATGCCTGCTCATCCTGATTCCGTTCCCATCAACGCCCTCACCCGCGTAAAAGGCACGCCACTTGAACATCTGCCAAAAGTAGAGTTCTGGGATATGGTCCGTATGATTGCCACTACCCGCATCCTGATGCCGGGAGCTATGGTACGCTTAAGTGCCGGCCGTGCTGAAATGAGCCTTTCCGAACAAGCCATGTGTTTCATGGCAGGCGCCAACTCCATCTTCACCGGAGAAAAACTCCTGACCACCAAAAACCCTTCCTTCGAAGAAGATCACATGATGTTTGAACTCTTAGGCCTCAAACCAAGAGAGGCTTTTAAAGAAGAACATGTACACGTGCACTAATTAATAAGTGCTGTTGAAATTATACCACATGGAGAGCCTAAAGCTCTCCATTTTTTTTACCTTTTCTGATAACTGTTGTTTAACTTTTTATTTGCCCGCTTATCTATTAATTAGCACCCTGTTAACTCAATAATATGGATAAGCCTATATGGGATGCTGATTATAAGCAATGGTTCCTGGAAATTAAACAAAAAGTTCAACAAGCCCAGTTAAGAACGGCTGTTAACTCCAATATTATCCTGATTGAACTTTATTGGGATCTGGGGAAAGAAATTGTTGCAAGACAAACAGAATTCAAGTGGGGCGAAAATTTCCTTCAACAACTTTCGACTGATTTAAAAGGCAGCTTCCCCAGGATTAATGGATTCTCCCGAAGGAATCTGTATACTATCCGCCAATGGTATCTGTTTTTTTCAGACAAATTTGAATTTGTGCCACACCCTGTGGCACAATTACCCTGGTCTTATCAAACGTTGCTGATCACTAAGGTAAAGGACATTGAAATACTGATGCAGTATGCAATTGCAGCGCATAAGAATAACTGGTCCCGCGATACACTGGAAGCAAAAATAAAGGGTGGATTTCATTTAAGGGTTGGAAAAGCAGACCATAATTTTGAGTTGACCTTACCCAAGCCGCAATCCGACCTGGCTATTGAAACGATCAAA
The DNA here is from genome assembly GCF_009647655.1 of Chitinophaga sp. SYP-B3965. Classification (GTDB taxonomy): domain Bacteria; phylum Bacteroidota; class Bacteroidia; order Chitinophagales; family Chitinophagaceae; genus Chitinophaga. The sequence goes on from NZ_WJFD01000006.1 coordinate 141,553, forward strand.
GATCCTTATCATTTTGACTTTCTGGGATTACAGGACGATGCTCAGGAACGGGAAATAGAGCATGCCCTTACTCAAAAGATCACTGCATTTATGTTAGAATTGGGAAAAGGGTTTTCATTTGTGGGACGGCAATACAAGTTAGAAATAAGTGAGACCGATTATTTCATCGACTTGCTCTTCTATCATCTCCATCTTCGATGTTTTGTAGTAATAGAACTAAAAGCAGGCAGATTTAAACCAGAGTATGCCGGGAAGTTAAATTTTTATCTTTCCGCAGTGGATAGCCAGTTGAAGCACCCGGCGGATAACCCTTCTATTGGGATTTTATTATGCAGGACAAAGGATAAGATCGAAGTTGAATATGCCCTGCGGGACATGAATAAACCAATAGGTGTTAGTGCTTTTGAATTATTGCAGGTTATTCCTGATGAACTTATGATGCAACTACCAACAATTGAAGAGGTCGAAAGAAGTTTAACATAAACACCAATCTTATTTCTCCAGAAAAAACCTCACCCCCAAAGCATACCCCTTCATCCCCAAACCACAAATAACTCCCACCGCCTTAGCCGCTGTAAGCGAAGTATGCCGGAATTCCTCCCGCGCATAGATATTACTGATATGGATCTCCACCACAGGAGTTTTAATCCCTGCAATAGCATCCCTGATCGCCACAGAAGTATGCGTATAAGCACCCGCATTCAACAGGATACCATCATAAGAAAACCCCACACTATGCAAATGATTCACGATCTCCCCTTCCACATTGTTCTGAAAGTAATCGATCTGCACATCCGGGAATTCCGCTTTAAGCGTTTCCAGGTATTGCTCAAAAGTAAGGCTGCCGTAAACTTCCGGTTCCCGCTTCCCCAGCAGGTTAAGATTAGGCCCGTTGATGATGGCTATTTTCATGAATGTAAAACTGCTTAAAAAATTATCAACCAAAAAAATTTTATTCCCCCCAACGGAAAGTATCCTGCTCCAACCCCGCCAGATCAATCACACGATCCACCACCGTCGCCACCACCTCTTCGATCGTAGAAGGCTTACTATAAAAAGAAGGCGTAGCCGGACAAATGATACCACCCGCCTCCGTCACCGTTTGCATATTGCGGATATGTATCAAATTATAAGGCGTATCCCGCAGCACACAGATCAGTTTACGCCGCTCTTTCAGCACCACATCCGCCGCACGGGTGATCAGATCATTGGAAATACCACCGGCAATGCGGCCAAGGGTACCCATAGAACAAGGGCAGATGATCATAGTATTATAACGCCCGCTGCCGGAAGCAAATGGGGCATGGAAATCATGCTGGGTATAAACAGGAAAAGGAAGGTGCTTAAACCCCTGATCACCAAGCTCCGTTTCCCAAACAGTCCTGGCATTCTCTGTCAGGACTATCGCCACCTGGTCCACCTGCTCCTTCAAACCCACCAGCTTGTTCAAAAGCTGCCTGGCATAGATTGAGCCACTGGCACCCGTAACCGCCACAACTATACGATGTTTCATACCACAAAGCTAACACACAGCCCTCAGGTAACAACAAAAAAAATCTACTCTCCACACAAGCAAACTTGCGCAGAGAGTAGATCAGAAGTTTAACCCCCTTAATTATTTTCAACTCATCTCTTCCAACTCTTCCATCCTGATGGCCATATGGCTCTCATCGTATATACACTCCCCGTTACGGATCAATAACAGCTGCGGGGATTCATGCGGGATGTCGTACATCTCCGCAACCCGGTTGCTAATGGCCCTGTACCTGATCAGATCAAGGTAATAAAACTCAATCCCCTCGGGTACTACCGACCTTTCCAGGCGGGATTTCACCATGCTGCTAATGCTGCAGCGGGTACTGTGTTTGAAAATTACCGCCTTCTGTTCAAAAGAACGAGACTGTATCATCATCAATTGCTCTTCACTATCCAATTCAATCCACATAACGTACTAGCAGTTTTTACTCTTTTCTTGCTGTACCTTGGTGATCTTCATGGGGCATCCCAGCTTCTGTGAAGCACAGGAGGTAAACATGGCAGAAAAAACTACCAAAACACAAAATGTACCGATCAAGCGGTATACTGATTTCATATTCTCCATTTTAGTAAATAAACGAAATTTCATAGGCTTGAATTATTTGCACTTGGTGATTCGTATTTTGTGACCTTATATTTGCAAATATATAATTTATATTAAAAAAAACAACACTATGTGCTGTTAATTACCTGATTTAGTTTGCAAATTTAATACATAAAGACCCGGGAATTGTCATGGCAAAAGTACATTTTATAGCGATCGGCGGCAGTGTAATGCACCAGCTGGCCATCGCCCTCAAGCATAAAGGTTACGAAGTAAGCGGCAGCGACGACGAGATTTTTGAACCTTCCAGGTCAAACCTCGCCACTGCAGGGATTCTCCCCGCCTCCCTCGGCTGGGACCCTGCCCGCATCCAACCGGACTTCGACGCAGTGATCCTGGGCATGCACGCCCGGGCGGATAACCCGGAACTGCTCAAAGCACAGGAATTCGGACTAAAGATCTACTCCTTCCCGGAATACATTTACCAGGAAAGTAAGGACAAAACCCGTGTGGCCATCGGCGGCAGTCATGGTAAAACCACCATTACCTCCATGATCATGCACGTTTTGCAGTTATGCCACCAGCAATTCGATTACCTGGTGGGCGCAAAGCTGGAAGGCTTTTCCCAATCCGTAAACGTTACAAATGCCCCGCTCATTGTGTGTGAAGCAGACGAATATCCGGCCTCCGTACTGGAAAAAAGGCCCAAATTCCACTTCCTTCACCCCCATATTTCCGTACTGAGCGGCATTGCATGGGATCACATCAATGTTTTCCCCACTTTTGAGAACTACCTGGAGCAGTTCGCCATCTTTATCCGTACCATGGAAAAGGGCGGCAAACTGATCTATAACCAAACGGACGAAACCCTCCGTCAACTGGTAGCCAAAGAAGGCGGTCACCTGGAATGCATCCCTTACGGGGTACCGGAACATACCATTATTAATGGCCTCACCCGTGTATTTTTTGGCAAAAGCTCCACAGACCTGATGGTTTTCGGGGAGCATAACCTCTTAAACATCCACGCTGCCCTTTTGGTTTGCAAGGCTTTAGGCATTGGTGAAATTGATTTTCTGGCAGCAATTGCTACCTTTAAGGGCGCAGCGAAGAGAATGGAACTGGTGGCTAAAAGTGAGCAAACCGCCATTTACCGCGACTTTGCCCATGCACCCTCCAAAGTGAAGGCTACCATACAGGCACTCCGTAAACAATATCCAAAACGCAAACTCATTGCCGTGCTGGAATTACATACGTACAGCAGCCTGAATGCCGCTTTCATGCATGAATATGCAGGTGCACTGGACCCGGCAGACCTGGCAGGCGTATTTTACAGCGCCCACGCCCTGGAGATCAAACGCATGCCGGACCTGAGCCCCGAAATCATCCGGGAAGGTTTTGCCAATAAAGATCTTGTTATATTAAACACCCGTTCTGCCCTCGAAACGTTCCTCGGTCAGCAGGATTTTCACAATACCAACGTCCTCCTGATGAGCTCCGGCGATTATGAAGGTTTGGATTTTGGAGGATTAAAAAAATACTTAACGGTTTAGAACCCAAAGAAATATGTCTGCATTACAACTCACCCGTCCACTTGCTTTTATTGATCTGGAAACTACAGGCACCAACGTAGCAACGGACCGTATCATTGAGATCTCTGTTATAAAAGTGATGCCGGACAAGTCCGTTCTCAATAAAACCAAACGCATCAACCCCGGTATTCCTATCCCGGCAGTTACTACAGCCATCCATGGGATCACGGACGAAGATGTGAAAGATGCCCCCACTTTTAAACAGGTGGCCAATGAATACAAACAGTTCCTCGAAAATTGCGATATAGCCGGATACAATTCCAACAGGTTTGATGTACCCCTGCTTGTAGAAGAATTCCTACGGCTGGAACTCAACTTCGACATCAACACCCGCAAGTTTGTAGACGTACAAAAGATCTTCCACCTGATGGAAAAACGTACACTCAGTGCTGCTTACAAGTTCTATTGTGATAAAGACCTCACCAATGCACACAGTGCAGAAGCCGATGCCATTGCCACATATGAGATCCTGGAAGCCCAGCTGATAAGGTATGAACAGCAACTCAAACCAGACGTAGATGCCCTGGCCACTTTCACCAAAGAAGAGGATTATGTTGATTTTGCGCGCAGGATGACCATGCAGAACGGTGTAGAACTCTTCAACTTTGGCAAATACAAGGGCAGGCCTGTTAGAGACGTACTGAAAATAGAGCCCCAATATTATGATTGGATGATGAAAGCGGATTTCCCCCTCAACACAAAGCAGAAACTATCAGAGATTTATCACAGTATGATGCTAAAGAAACCATAATGTTTTCGTTAACAATGATATTTTAAACGGGATATTACCTATTTTCGCCATCCTTAAAACCGCAATTGCTAATTGGAAAAATTAGTTATCATACCAACGTACAACGAAAAGGACAATATCCACCGGATCATTGACGCGGTATTCGCTTTACAGCAGGATTTCCATGTACTTATTGTAGATGATGGCTCTCCGGACGGCACCGGTAACATCGTAAAAGAACTGCAAACAAAGTATGCGGGACAGTTATTCCTGGAAGAACGCCGTGGCAAGCTTGGGCTTGGCACAGCGTATATCCATGGCTTTAAGTGGGCGCTCGCAAGAGATTATAAGTATATCACGGAAATGGATGCGGACTTCTCCCATAACCCGGCAGACCTCGTTCGTTTACATCATGCCTGCGCTGCAGAAGGAGCAGATGTTTCCGTTGGCTCCCGTTATGTAAAAGGCGGCAATACGGAAAACTGGCCATGGGACCGGGCTGTACTGTCGTATGGTGCTTCCATCTACGTACGCCTCATTACCTGGATCCCCGTAAAGGATGCCACTGCAGGTTTTGTATGTTACAAACGCAGCGTACTGGAAAAGATCCAGCTGGATAAGATCCAGTTCGTGGGATACGCGTTCCAGATAGAAATGAAATTCACCGCCTGGAAGCTGGGCTTTAAAATAAAGGAAGTACCTATCACTTTCATCGACCGCAAGGAAGGCTATTCTAAAATGAGTAAAGGCATTGTGAAGGAAGGCATTTTAGGTGTGTTGAAGATCCAGTTGCAGAGCCTGTTTGGCAAATGAAAAAAGCATTCTTACAACTCCATCTCTCCGTTTTTTTAGCTGGCTTTACCGGTATCCTCGGTAAGCTCATTACATTGAACGAAGGTTTACTGGTCTGGTACCGCTTACTGCTCACCGCCGTAACGATGTTTGTATTGTTCCGCTGGCAGGGCAGGCTAAAGAAGCTTCCCACAGCGGCCATATTACGTATAGGCGGCACCGGGTTCATCGTAGCCATGCACTGGATCTTCTTCTACGGCAGCATCAAATATGCTAATGTATCCATCGGCGTAGTATGCTTTTCCCTCACCAGTTTATTCACCGCCCTCTTTGATCCCCTCATCAACCGGCGCGCTTTTGATAAAGTGGAATTACTGCTGAGCCTGCTCACCCTGATGGGCATCCTCCTGATCTTTCATTTCGATACCCAATACCGTACCGGCATCATACTCGGTATTATCTCTTCTATGTTTGCCGCGCTGTTCACCGTATTCAACAAAAGGCTGGTAGCCAAATACGATACAGAGAACATTACCTTTTATGAACTGGGCATTGGCTTCCTTGGTATTTCCCTGCTCCTGCCCTTTTACCTGCACGCCTTCCCTGTAGCTTCCATGATCCCTTCTTTCATGGACTTTGTATATCTCCTGGCGCTGGCATGGTTCTGTACCGTACTGATGTACACCCTCTCCATGAATGCACTCAAAAAGATCTCTGCCTTCACCGTGAACCTTTGTTTCAGCCTGGAACCGTTATACAGCATCATCCTGGCGTTCATCCTTTTCCAGGAGAACAAACTATTGCGGAACGAGTTCTATATAGGTCTGGGCCTCATCTTATTATCCGTAGTACTCCAGATGATAAGGGTATTCCGTCAGACGCGGCGCAGCAAACTGGCTTAACCATTCATCACCTTCCCTCCTTCTTTCCCGCAGGAATTATTATTTTGTGAAACATAAAATCTAAATGGCTTATGAAACGATCTGTAAGATGGTTCGTATCCCTATCCGTACTATTACCATTAGGCGCAATGGCCCAATCTAAAAAACCGCTGGATCATACCGTGTATGACGGCTGGCAGAACATTGGCACCAAAGCGATCAGCAATAACGGGTTATGGGCAATTTACGCGGTTACGCCGCAGGAGGGAGATGCTACCCTCATGATCCGCAATCTTAAAAATGGCCAGCAGCTTGCCGTTCCAAGAGCTACCAGCGCGGTGATCACGGAAGATTCCCGCTTTGTTGTGTTTACGATCAGACCTTTTTTTAAAGACGTAAGACAGGCCAGGATCAAGAAAAAGAAACCGGATGAAATGCCCAAGGATTCTCTGGGCTTTATCGAGTTAGGCCAAACGGAGATCACGAAAGTAGCTGCCGTGAAGTCTTTTAAAACGCCGGAAAAAGGCAGCGGACTGCTGGCTTATCTGATAGATAAACCAAAGGCAGATACCGTAGCTAAAACCGGCGCAAGAAGGCCCGCTCCCATAAAAACAGACGCAGATGAAGATACCCCCGGAAAGCCCGGTGGCGCAGATGCGGGAGACCTTGTGATCCGTTACCTCGGCAGCAATGCACCACAGGATACCATCAAAAGTGTAACCAGTTATACCATCAGCAAACCCGGTAACAAAATAGTGCTGGTCACCAGCCCGCCCAAAAAAGATTCACTCGCCCAGGCAGGTGTATGGTTATGGGATGTAGCCGGCAAAAAAGCAGATACCTTAAGCCGCGGACAAGGTTCATTCGTACAGTTCGCCTTTGATGAAAAAGGAGAACAGGTAGCCTACCTTGGCAGCAGGGACAGTGCAAAAGCTTTACAGAAATTCTTCGCCTTATATTATTATAAACCAAAGCAGGACAGTGCTCAGATAGCTGTCACCAGATCCACTGCAGGTGTTCCGCAGAAATGGAGCGTGTCTGAAGATGGTATTCCCAGCTTCTCTAAGAACGGAGAACGTTTGTTCTTTGGCACCGCTCCTATCCTTCCGCCAAAAGATACTACGATCGTAGAGTTCGAAGTAGCAAAAGTAGATATATGGAACTACCAGGATGATTACCTGCAACCCATGCAGCTGAAGAACCTGGACCGTGATCTTAAAAAGAGTTATGCTGCTGTTTACTTTCCACAGCAGGGCCGCATGATACAATTGAGTGATAAGGAAATGGAAATATTCGTTGTGGCGGATGAAGGAAATGCGCCTTACGGTCTCGGAACCACAGATAAAGGACAACGCGTGGCATTACAATGGACGGGTAGTACATTAAAAACTGCCTACCTGGTAAACATCAATACGGGCGAACGCAAACCGATCAAAGAGAAACTGGATGCAAACTTTTTCATCTCCCCGCAGGGCCGTTTCATCTATTGGTTTGATCAGCCGGCCGGTACTTATAATACCTATGAAACAGCAACAGGTACTATCAGCAACATCAGCGCCGCCATTCCCACAAAGATCACAGATGAAGAAATGGACATGCCGGATTATCCGGGACCATACGGTATCAGTGGCTGGCTGGAGAATGATAAATACGTGTACATCAACGACCGTTACGATATCTGGCAAACAGACCCCACCGGCAAAGAAGCACCGGTGATGATCACGAAAGGATTCGGCAGGCAAACCAGAACGGTGCTCCGTAATGTACGCCTGAACAGGGAAGACCGTTTCCTGAAACCAAAGCAATCCCTGCTGCTGGAAGCACAAAGTGATTCTTCTAAGTTCGGTGGATTCTATTCCCTCAAACTGAATGATAAAAAAGGCCCGCAGGTTATTGTGATGGGTCCTTATTCCTACCAGGGAGCTGAGAAAGCCAAAAATGCAGACATGTATATTTTCCAGCGCGCCAATTACATTGAATCGCCGGATGTGTTTGCTGGCGCCAATATTGCCACAGCAGAACGTTTGAGCAATATCAACCCGCAACAGAAAGAATATAACTGGGGTACAGCAGAACTGATCAAATGGGATACTTATAATGGCAAGACCACTGAAGGTATCCTTTACAAACCGGAAGACTTTGATCCAAACAAACGTTACCCGGTGCTGATCTATTTCTATGAGAAACTCACAGATGGTTTATATACTTACCAGCCCCCTGCTCCCACGCCATCAAGATTGAACATCTCTTTCTTCGTGAGCCGCGGATATGTTGTACTGGCACCGGATATCAGCTATGAAAACGGCAAACCCGGCAAAAGCGCCTATGATTATATTGTAAGTGGTGCCGAAGCATTAGCGAAGAATCCCTGGATAGATCACAGCAATATGGCCATACAGGGCCAGAGCTGGGGTGGTTACCAGGTATGTCATTTAATTACCGCTACTACCCTGTTCAAAGCAGCATGGGCAGGTGCGCCGGTAGCTAATATGACCAGTGCCTATGGTGGTATCCGCTGGGAAAGCGGCATGAACCGCCAGTTCCAGTATGAACACACCCAAAGCCGGATAGGGGCTACCCTCTGGGAGAAACCGGAGTTATATATAGAGAACTCTCCCCTCTTCCACCTGCCAAAGGTGACCACGCCACTGGTAATTATGTCTAATGATGCAGATGGCGCCGTACCCTGGTACCAGGGTATTGAGATGTTCACCGGCCTCCGCCGTCTTGGAAAACAGGTTTGGCTGCTCAACTATAATAATGAAGCACATAACCTCATCCTCCGCCAGAACCGGAAGGATATCCAGGTCCGGGAACAGCAGTTCTTTGACCATTTTCTAAAGGGAGCCCCTGCTCCAACCTGGTTAAGTAAAGGCGTTCCGGCTACTGAAAAAGGGAAGAATTGGGGATTTGATTATTGATTATCAACACCTTAATAGGCAAAACCGGGGGCATGGCTCCCGGTTTTGTTATTTTGTAGTTAACTGGAAGATTTTCAACGATTTCGATTTAAACCTGCAAAATTTCCAATTAAAAAGTTTTGGTATATGGGAATTTTAACTATGTTTACATCAGTTATCGCGGAGATAGATCACAGACAAAAACCGCTAAATCCTATGAACACCTATTACCTTCGTCCTAAAGACACTTTGCAACCTTTTGTGCAACAGTATATTGTTCTGCAAAACATCACATCAGCTGCAGACATTGCTCAGAAAAAGCTTTTTACATTAGGTAAACAGTACCTGGTATTCATTCAAAAAGGCGCTTTGGCTTTCAAACCAAATGATCACGCATCTTTTGAGTTACCGGAGGCGTCTGTAACAGGTCCTTTTACTTGCGCAGTAAATGCACGTGTAACTGGTCCGTTGAATGCAGTGGTTGTACAACTTAATGCTGTGGCCAGTCATCGTTTGATGGGCATCAGCATGGAGTCCGTTACCAATTACTTCCGCGACCTTACGAAAGTGGACGACAGCTGGCAGGTAACTGCACAGCAGTTGAACAACGCAGATGATCTGGATAGTATCCAGAACATCCTGGACAGTGTGCTGGAAAACCTCGTTTCCAATCAAAAACCTGCCTTACGTCAGATAGATGAAATGGTAGATTACCTGGCCGCACAAAAAGGACAGGTGGAAATGCTGGACCTGGCTTTACGCTTCAAAACCAGCCGCCACACACTGGAACGCCAGTTTATGGAAGTAACCGGCCTCACACCGCAGTTATACACAAAGATCCTGCGCAGGCAACGTTACGCTTAATCAGATTTTATTTAGAGTACGGAATATTTAAAACGTCGGATCCCCGTATCCGGCGTTTTTATTTATTTTTAGGAATGCTTAACATTGAAAAGACCCGTGGAGAATACAGGATCTCCACAGATAAGAACCAGTTGCAGGTAGATGTGATCTACCAATACCTGTCTGAAGAATCATATTGGGCAAAGGATATCCCCCGCAGTTTCGTGGAAAGGTCTATTGAGAATTCCCTTTGTTTTGGTATCTATCATGGAAAAGAACAGGTAGGTTTTGCCCGGGTGATCACTGACTTTGCTACGTTCGGTTACCTCGCAGATGTATTTGTAGCAGTACCGCACCGCAAGAAAGGACTATCCAAATGGCTGATGGAAGTGATCCTCGAACATCCTGACCTCTCCTCACTTCGCAGGTTTATGCTGGCTACCCAGGATGCCCACGGACTGTACAAACAATTTGGCTTTAAAGGGATGGAACATCCGGAACGCCTCATGGGCAAGATCATGCCGGTGAGTTATACAGAGATGAAAAAATCATTATGAAAAAGATCATTCAGTGGATCGTAGTTATTCTGCTTATCGTATTCATCTTCTGGCTGGGCCAATGGTTCGGTTCCAAGAAGGTGAACCAGTCCATATTATCCAACAGCCTCATCGTACGCGAGATCGCTGAACTGGCCAGCCTGGAAGTACAGGGAAACGCCTCTATCAAACGCAGCAACGTGGAGAATAACGGGGACTGGACGGATAACCTGAAAAAGGTGTTTGCAGAAAATACCATTTGGGTAACCGTGCCTTATACCGCTAAATACGGTGTGGATACAGATGAGAAGAACTTCACCGTTACACTGAAGGAAAAACGCGTTATAGTACAGCTTCCTGCCCCTCAATTGCTGAGTTACGAGTTACGTCTCAACCAGATGGAAACAGCCAATAAAAAAGGCTGGTTCATGCCATCTAATGATGAAACTTACACAGATGTACAGAAGAAATTGTACGAAACTTCCCGCGAACAATTAACAGAGAACAACATTTACCTCGAAAAAAGTAAAGAGAAGATCCGTCAGATCATCGGCACTTATTACAAACCATTGGGGTATGAAGTGGAAGTTAAATTCGGTAATGAACCCGGCAAGGTATTGAAATTGAATTAGTCTAAACCTTGCCGCGCAGCAAAGGGCGGAGTTTTTTTTCCTTTTTGTAGCGGATCTTTTTCGGGAGAGTGTTTTTTTTAAGAAACCTTGCCGCGCAGCAAAGAACGGAGTTTTCTTTCTTTCTCTTAAAATAAAAAACCTCCTTCGCAGCCCCATTTACTCTAAGCCCTGTTCACCGTAATATACTTCACCAGACAGCGTTTGGCAACAGGCAGCAACGTTTCCTGTACAGGAAATACCAGCTCCGTTTGTATCGTGTATACGGCCGGGTTAGGCAACTCCCGGTAATGACGGATCAGGTCTGATTTGATGCTTTGATAAGTATGCGCAAGACTGCGTGTATAGGTACTGATGTGTTTTGTATGAATACCCCTGTATTTTTCATCATGCCTTTCAAAGATCGTGAGGCGGTACTGATACACTTCCGTATCACTGAATTTTCCATCGCATAACAACATGTAACCTTCCTGTATATCCAGCGGAATAATCCCCACCGGTGTAATGTTCAGTTTCTCCTCCACAAAGTCATAGATCTCAGCTCCTTCTTTGATGGTACGGTTCATTTTGTTAAGGGAAAACTGCATGATACTTTCCAGCTCTTCCATCATTTCATCATCTGAGATCAGCTGTTCATACAGCAGTTGCAAACGCTCAATATTTATGGCTGTTAACTGCTTGGGAAACTGCTGCCGGAGATACTGTTTATTCTCCTTAAATGCGAGCAGATTATTGTAATGAAAGATCACATCACTTAACTGCGGATACAGCTTGTTCTCGTTAAAATAACGGTTGATTTCCTGCAGGTATGCCAGAAGGGTATATTTCTTTAATTCGAAATCTATAAATCCTTCGGCGAACCACGTCTCACTCAATGCCTTCATAGCTTTCGGCCGTTTAGATCAGCCCTCACTGAAGTTACGAAAAACTTTAATATCTACCACTTATACACCTTCAAATCACATATTTTTGTCCGTTATATAAGGCCTCTAACCCTTTGCTGCCCAATGATTGAGGGTATTTTGGCACAAACGCCCCATAACGCAAAACATTTAAAAAACAAGGGAGCATTTTTTTTATTCAGTTAATTCCTTAACTTCAATATTATTTTTCATTTTTTAATTTTTTTATCATGAACATCTACGTAGCCAACCTGCACTACAGGTTGAACGATGAGGACCTTCACCAAATCTTTAGCGAATTCGGGCAAGTTACCTCTGCAAAAATCATCAAAGATCATGAAACCGGTCGTTCACGTGGTTTCGGATTTGTAGAAATGGCAAACCAGGAGGAAGGCACTAAAGCGATGGAGAGTCTGAACGGTAGTGAAGTGGAAGGCAAACAACTGATGGTGAACGAAGCTCGTCCTAAGCAAGCCAACGGTGGCGGTGGCGGAAGCAGAGGTGGTGGTGGAAACCGCGGTGGCGGTGGTGGATACGGTGGCGGCGGTGGTCGCGGTCGTTATTAATACTAAATTACTCATCGACGCAATAAAAAGGCTTCCTTTACACGGAGGCCTTTTTTTATGCCCTTTAGGTATTTCCAGGGGCGAATATCAACAGGCAGATAAAAATGGCTGTAAAGCGCTAAAAAAAGGCTTCCTGTTTGAGGAAGCCTTTTTCAATATGCTAGTATTCTTTGTTCGGATCAAAATTCTCCATTTCATGTGCCACGGCACTCAGGAAAGTAGAGCCCAAAGACCCGTCCACGATCCGGTGATCATAGCTCATGGAAAGGTACATCATGTGGCGGATGGCAATAGAGTCCCCGTTAGGTGTTTCTACCACTACCGGGCGTTTCTTGATAGCCCCTACCGCCAGGATAGCTACCTGCGGCTGGTTAATGATAGGCGTACCGGTCAGGCTGCCAAAAGTACCCACATTGGTGATGGTGAAAGTACCGTTCTGGGTATCCTCTGGTTTCAGACGGTTCTGCCTGGCTGCATTGGCCAGCTGGTTCACCTGTTTGGTGAGGCCTACCAGGTTCAGGGTGTCCGCATTACGGATCACCGGCACTATGAGGTTACCGCTGGGTAAGGCTGCCGCCATGCCGATATTAATGTCCTTTTTGAGGATGATCTTGTCGCCGTCCAGCGAGCAGTTCACCAATGGGAATTTCTTAATGCATTTCACCACTGCTTCCACAAATAAAGGCATGAAGGTGATCTTCTCTCCTTCCCGCTTTTCAAAATCCTTCTTCACGTTCTCGCGCCAGCGCACCATATTGGTAACGTCTGCTTCAGCAAAGCTGGTCACGTGCGGACTTGTTTGCACGCTGCGTACCATATGCTCTGCGATCAGTTTGCGCATGCGATCCATTTCAATGATCTCCACATTATTGCCATAACTGTTAGAAGCCGGCACAGTGGCTATTTCCCTTTGCTTAGGTGCTTCCTTCACCACTTCCGGCTCCTGTATATGAGCAGGTGTAGTGCGGTTAGCAATATATTCAAGGATGTCGTTCTTGGTAACGCGGCCCTCAGTTCCGGAACCGGGGATCTTTTCCAGTTCAGCGAAATTCACGCCTTCCTGTTGCGCAATAGTGAGTACTAAAGGAGAATAAAAACGCGCTTCTCCGGAAACCGGTGCAACCGGCTCTGTGCGGGCTGGTGCTGTTTGAAAATGTGATTCAGTGGAAACTTTGGGGACGGAAACGGGGGGCGGTGTGGCAGGGGAAGCAGCTACTGTAGCGCCGGCAGCTGTTTGCACACGCGCAATAACAGTACCTACAGGCACCACATCGTTTTCATTAAAAAGGACCTCGGTGATCTCTCCCTCCGCAATGGAAGGTACCTCGCTGTCTACTTTATCCGTTGCTATCTCCAGCACTGTTTCATCTACCTTCACCTTATCACCGGGTTTCTTGTGCCAACGCAGGATCGTAGCTTCCATTATGCTTTCTCCCATTTTGGGCATCACCAGTTCGACTATTGCCATAAAAGTGTTTTAGTGTTTTATTTTTTACGTAGAGGACAAAAATAAGGGAAATTAAAGTTCCAGCCATTTCCGCAATTCATTCATGGCTGCCACACAGGTCATATCAATGTTCCGGGCACGGTCATACCGGAAACGGTGCAGTTTGGTGACGATCTTTCCTTTGCCACCCACCGCTATCCATACAGACCCAACGGGCTTTTCCTCCGTTCCGCCATCCGGCCCCATTATACCGGACACGGCCATTACGCAATCTACACCTAAAACCCGCAATGCACCTTCCGCCATTTCCCGCACTGTTTTCTCGCTCACCGCGCCATGTTTCTCCAGTGTTTCCGCCTGCACACCTAATACATGCTGTTTCACTTCATAAGAATAAGCCACCACACTTCCGTTAAAATAAGCGGAACTGCCGGGGATGGCAGTGATCAGGCTGGCAATCTTGCCGCCGGTACAACTCTCTGCAGTACCTACTGTCAGCTTCTTTTCTTTCAATATCTCTCCCAGCACCTCTCCCATCGTCACATCTTTTTCTGCTACCAGGATATCGCCCACTAAGGATTTCAGGGTATCAAATGCTTTGTTCAGTTCTGCTGCCGCGGATTGTTTATCTGGTGAAATGCTCGTGAGCCGCAGCTTTAACAACCCGTAATTGGGCAGATAAGCCAGTTTGATATGTTTGGGAAGATTCGTTTCAAAGTCCATGATCCTCTCTGCCACAAAGGATTCTCCCATGCCTGCAGTGATCAGTGTATGATGCAGCAGCGCAGGAGTTTCAAAGCGCGCCTGCAACATGCCGATCACATCATTTTCCAAAATGCCCTTCATTTCATGCGGTACACCGGGCATAGATACATAGATCTTCCCTTCCTTTTCAAACCACATACCGGGCGCAGATCCTCTTTTATTTTGTATGATAGTGGCTACGTCCGGCACCAGCGCCTGGTCCAGATTCCGCTGCAGCACAGGCAATCCGCGCATGGCAGACAATTGCAGCACATTCTGTAAAGCCAGTTCATCCTGCACCATCTTTCCGCCAAAATATTCACAAAGCACCGGCTTCGTAATATCATCCGCCGTAGGCCCCAGGCCACCGGTGATGAGGATGATGTGCGAGTTCTTCCCTTCTTCTTCCAACGCTTTGATGATCGCCGCTTTGTCATCTCCCACAGCCACCCTTCTTTGTATCCAGATGCCTATCTCATTCAGCCGCTGCGCCATCCAGGCGGAATTGGTATCAATGGTTTGTCCTATCAGCAACTCATCTCCGATAGTGATGAGGCTGGCGTAGATCTTTTCCATGCTGGTGTGTTTTGTGTATTATTGGAAATATACAGCCAGCTTCTCTCTCAGAGCTTCCGGCATGTTCATGCGCGTTTTATTTCTGGCATCAATGAAAGCCAGTGTAACAGTGCCCACATTCAATAACTCCCCCTTCTGATTATATAACTCTGAATGGAACTGTATCTTATGGTTGGTGGTCAGTTCCTTCAGGATCGTTTTTACCGTGATCACATCATCATAATAAGCAGGGCGCAGGTACTTTACGTGCAACTCTCCTACCGGCATGATCACTCCCTGGTCTTCCAGTTCCTTATACGTAAATCCCAGCTGGCGGATAGCATCGGTACGGCCTACTTCATAATACAAGGCATAATTTCCGTAGTAGAGATAACCCATCTGGTCTGTTTCGCCATAACGAACGCGAATATCAATCGTAGTACTGTACATAATGCAAAAAGGGAAATTGAAGGTGTAAATGTAGGATATTCCCACAAGCACCAACAAATTCCCTTTTTACTTTTTATTTTTTACGGTTTAGTTACCGACAGCTCCGTCTATAGAATACTTACCAGGGCCTGTGATCAGGATGGCAACAAAGGCTAACAGGAAAAGAATAGGCAATTCCTGTTTGTCCAGACCATCTGCTTTGTGGATCATGAAAACTACCACGCTGAAGAGAATGATCAGCGGAACGGTAGCCAGGCGTGTCAGCAAACCTAACACCAGCAACGCACCACAGAAGAATTCCGCAAATACGGTCAATCCCAGTGAAGCAGTTTTACCAATGCCGAACGGATCTGCAAACTGACTTGCGTAAGTGGAGAAACCTTTTAATTTAGGCCAGCCATGGCGTAACATGATCATTGCGCCAAAACCAACACGCAGGATCAGTAGTGATAAATTCACCTGGCCATTTGTGAAACGGGCGGATAAGAGTTTTTTCATAGTAGATAATTGGTTTGATTCTTGTTAAGTATACCAGTGCTCAAATTTAGATAGAATCTAATATATATCATCATTAAATTCAAAATTCGGCAGTTATCCACATCCTGTAGTTATCCACACAGGGTAGATAACCTCCAAGGGGCTAAAAAACTATAAAAATATATATTTGCCCTGTTTGTCAACCTCAATCTATTGCCAATTTTAGCATTCGGGAGCAAGGGCCTTAAAATCCGGCACTGTCTTGCTTTTGAAATAATTTCAGTCTGGAACCGTTTTAAACAAAATAATACTCGAAATAACACATACAGCATGAAGCTATTCACTCGAAAGAACTTCTCTCTTCCACCTTTGCATGTATTCTTCCTCATGGCAGGGATCGCCGGATCCACCGCCGTCCACGCGCAGCAAACACGTGTGTACACGGAGCCGGACAAAACTTTCAAGGAAGCACAGCAATTGTACCGCGACGGGAAATATGCCATTTCCATGCAATTGTTTAAAAAAACAATTGACGATATCAGCTATTTCCAGGAAACCAACCGTTCCCTCGTGAATACGGACGCACATTACTATTATGCCATGTGCGCCCTGAAATTGCAAAATGAAGATGCAGAGAAAAAGGCGCTCTATTTTATCAAAAACTTTAATAACAGCGCCCGGGAACAAATGGTAAGCTATCAGCTGGCCCGGTTCTATTTCCACCGGAACAAATTCACGGAAGCTATTCCTTACTATGAAGCAGCCAGTATTGATAACCTTTCCAACGAAGACATTGCAGATGCCAAATTCGAACTGGCCTATTGTTACTTCAATGTGAAGGATTTCAAAAAGGCACAACCGCTTTTTGCTTCCATCAAGGAAATTCAAAACAAATATTACATCCCCGCCAATTATTATTTCGGCTTCATCTCCTATTACAACAAACAGTATGATGCTGCCCTGAACAGCTTCAAACGCGTACAGGGAGATCCGAAATATGATGCCGTGGTGCCCTACTATATCGCAGAGATCTACTACTTCCAGGGCAAGAAAGATCAGCTGATCTCCTACGCGGAACCACTGATCCGCAAAGGCAACATGTATTATGAAGCTGAATTGAAACAACTGGTGGGCCAGGCTTACTTCGAAAAGAAGGATTATCCCAAAGCCCTTCCTTACCTGGAAGAATACCAGGAGAATGCAGAGGAAGTAAGGAAAGAAGATGTATACCAGATCTCTTACGCTTATTACCAAACCGCAAACCTGGATAAAGCCATCGTAGGTTTTAAACAGCTGAGCAGTGAAAAAGATTCCCTTGGCCAGAACTCTATGTACCTGCTGGGTGACTGTTACCTCCGCACAGGTCAGAAAGCCAACGCCCGGAACGCCTTTGCCTTCTGCGCCCGCAACAGCTCCAACCCTAAGCAACAGGAAATATCCCGTTTCAATTACGGTAAGCTGTCTTTCGAATTAGGTTACCAGGATGCTGCCATCACGGAGTTAACCACTTTCGTAAATAACTATCCCCGTTCTGAATACAACAAAGAAGCGCGGGAAATACTCGTGCAGCTTTTTGCCAATACCAATAACTACAAAGAAGCCATTGCCATCCTGGAACAATTGCCTGAAAAAAGCCCGGCAGTATTAAAGGCCTACCAGAAAGTAGCCTACGGCCGCGCCACACAGTTAGTGAACGATCAGCAACTGGCAGAAGCAGAACGCCTGCTGGATATTGCCCTCGCTAATCCATATGATCAGCAGATCAGCCAGCTGGCCCAGTTCTGGAAAGCAGAAATAGCGCTGCGCCAGAATAATACAGATAAAGCCATCAACAGCCTCCAGGCTTATTTCAGCACAGGCACTACCCCTGTTTCCGGCGAAGCCAATACACAAACGGCCAGCTACAACATGGGATACAGCCTCCTGAAAAAAGAACAATACGCCACCGCCTTACCTTACTTTGAATCCGCGCAGAAAGCCAGCGGCCCTAATGCAGGGCGCATCACCAACGATGCCGTACTGCGGGCTGCAGACTGTTATTACATGCTGCGTGATTTTGCCAAAGCCACCGCGCTGTACGACAGGATCATCAATGCAAACGACCCCGGCGCTGATTATGCTACCTACCAAAAAAGTATCATACTCGGTATCCAGGGCAAACACACGGATAAACTGGCCCTGCTAAAACAACTTGCCACCAAGTATCCCGGTTCCAACTTCACGAATGAATCTGAAATGGAAATTGCAGATACCTACCTGAGTGACGAACGTTTTAACGAAGCCATCCCTTATCTCAAGAACGTACTGCAAAAGCAACCAACCGGACCGAACGCTCCTAAAGCGCTCCTCAAACTCGGATTGGCTTATTTCAATACAGACCAGGATAATACCGCCATGCAATACTTCCGCCAGGTGGTAGAAAAGTTCCCGAACTCCACAGAAGCAAATGAAGCCCTGCAAAGTATCCGCACCATCTATGTGGAACAAGGTAAAACAGATGATTACCTCGCATTGCTGAAAGCATCCGGTAAGTCTGTTTCTGTTTCCGCAGAAGATTCCATCACGTATGCTGCCGCTGAAACCCGCTTCAGCAATGCAGACTACGCCGGTGCCATCACCGCCTTCACCAACTACCTGCAGAAATATCCGAACGGTCAGTTTGCATTACAGGCCAGTTTCTATAAAGCAGAATGCCTCTACAACAATAAAGATTACGTGAACGCATTGCCCGCATATGAGTTTGTACTCACCCGCGGAACCAGTCCGTTTGCAGAACGCTCCGCTTTACAGGCCGCGTACCTGAACTATTACCAGGTAAAGAATTATGCGAAGGCGAAAGAATACTACCAGCAACTGCTCAGCGTATCTACCAACAAAGAAAACACACTGGCTGCCAACCGCGGATTACTGCGGAGCAATTACCAGTTAAAGAGTTGGGATGATGTAAGCGTGCAGGCAGAACAATTGTTATCCGGCAGCAATCTCAGTACAGATGACCAGATCATTGGCCATTTCTACCTTGGTAAAGCACAGCAGGAAAAGCAACAGTATGACCAGGCCATAGAAGAATATAAAGTAGCTGCCGGCCTTACTAAATCAGAGATCGGAGCGGAAGCCCGCTACGGCATCGCTAATTGCTACTTCCTGAAAAATGATCTGGCCGCTGCGGAAAAAGCAGGCTTTGATGTGATCAAGAATACATCCTCGTATGAATTCTGGACGGCGAAAGCATACATCCTCTTAGGAGATGTATACGCCCGTCAGAAAGATTATTTCAACGCAAAAGCTACTTTCCAGAGCATTGCGGAAAACTGTCCTATCCCCGAGCTGAAAGCAGAAGCCAAAGACAAACTGGCCAAAGCAGAAGCAGAAGAAAAAGCAGGTTCCAAGATCAAATAATTTATAGCATTTAACGCATATGAATCTTACCATCCAGCATACAACGAAATTCTTCCTGGCACTTGGCGCAGGTTTACTCATACAACAGGCTGCCACGGCCCAGAAGAAGGATACGCTCAAACAGGAAACGATCGACATCATTTCCAAATACCAGCCTAAACTGCCCAATGCAGCCAAGCTGAACCTCACTGCTTCCCTGCCCTCTGTGGATACTTCCCGGCCAAGGTTAGGCTACCAGGTGCCCGCGCTGAACCTTTACTTTATGTATCAGCCGGTGCCCATCCGCCCCCTTGCTTTAGGAAAGGATACTTCTTCCCTGCAATTGCAGAATAACTATGTGAAACTGGGATACGGCAACTTCCAGACCCCATTGGTACAGGCAGGTTTTGGTACCGGCAGGGCAGACAAATACAACCTTGGCCTCTACTTTAATTACACTTCTTCAAAAGGAGATATAGAGAACCAGGATTACACCAACGTGAATGTACTGGGTTCCGGCACTTACTTCTCTCCTCTCTTTGAATTCAATGCCAGCCTTGGTTACAACCTGAACCAGGTGCATTATTATGGTTATGATCATAGCATGTATGAGTTCAGCAAAGGAGATGTAAAACAGAGCTTTAATGAAGTGATCGCGAAAGTAGGCGCTAAGAACCGTCCGCAGAACGACTGGGCATTCCAGTTCCAGCCGCAGGCAGAGTTCATCGTGTTCGGTGATTCTTACAAACGCATGGAAAACACCTTTGTACTGAAAGCCCCTATCCGCAAACAATTGTTTGAAGATATCTGGATCAAGGCAGAAGGTATGGTGGACCTCAGTAATTTTAAAGAAGATAACAACGAGCAGATCAATAACAGCGTAGCCGCCATCCACCCCGCCGTAGAGGTGACCAAACCGGGCTTTATGCTCCATGCCGGCGTGAATCCTACCTGGACCAACGACAAGTTCTACCTGCTGCCGGACATCGTGAATGAATCACACCTGATCCGCAAAAAACTCATCCTGAGCAGTGGATGGATCTCTTATATAGACAAGAACAATTTCCGCAACCTCGCCAACAAGAACCCTTTCATTGAAAGGTATCCTGACGGTATCAGGAACACCCGTGTGGAAGAAAAGTACACTGGTATTAAAGGTACACTCGGCAGCCACCTCACCTATAACACCAAGTTTGCCGCCGTTACCTGGTACGATATGCCGCTCTTTGTGAATGATTCTATAGATGGCAAGAAGTTCTACATCAGGAATGAAGAAGAGCTCCGCGCCTTCCAGGCACATATAGAAGTAGGCTACCAGCAGGAAGAAAAGTTCCAGGTACGCCTTGCACTGGATTGGTTCAATTATACCAAGCAGAAAACAGAACTGAAACCATGGCACCTGCAACCTTTCCAGGCTAATTTGTACGCACAATACACATTTGCCAAGAAATTGCACCTGAACGCCAACCTGTATACCCTGAACGGCAGTTATTACGTACTGCCCAACGGATACTTCGGCAAAACGAAGTCTGTACAGGACCTGAACGCCGGGGCCACCTTCGATATCGGCAAGAATTTCAATATCTGGCTGACCGCCAATAACCTGTTCAGTTCTAAGTATCAGCGGTGGTATGGGTATCAATCCTATGGGTTAAACGTCCTGGGTGGTATAACGATTAAGTTTTAAATCGTAAACTTGCACTCAAACTGACCTGGCCGCAATGCTACAGCAATACATCACAGAAGTCCTTTTTAAACAGCAATCCTGCTCTGTTCCGCAGGTAGGCACCTTTACGATCCAGCACATCCCTGCTCACTTTTCGGTGGTAGACCAGGTGTTAACACCTCCCCGCCAGCAAGTGAACTTTGATACCCGCTGGGAAGACGACGGCTCCTGCCTGCACTGGATCTCGCAAAAAGAAAACCTGGTAGATGCCGTAGCGGCCCTCAAGCTGGATAAATACCTGCAACAGTTCAGGGAAAGCCTGCAAACAGGTCAGCCCATTGACCTGCCAGGTGTTGGTTCCCTCCGGCTGGACCCTTTTGGCCAGATCCGCTTCACACCACAGGAATTACCGGATACCTGGCAGCCGATTGCCGTGCAACAGGTATTGCGGCCTGAATCTGCTCCCAAAGTATTGCAGGGCACTACGGAAGTGGTGAACCAGGAAGTAGTGGAACACATGTCCGCCATACCGGAAGAATTTGAAAGTGGAGGCCGTTTCAGATGGTGGTGGGTGATCCTCCCGCTTTTCCTGATCGGAGCCGGCGTAGCTATTTACCTGTTGAAAGATGAATGGCAGACAGTTTCTCTGGTACCTGCTGATAAAGATACCCCGGTGGCACAGTCCATTGCACCTGTAACAGATTCGATACCGGCTGCAGTGCCTGAACCCGTGAGTGATTCCATCGCTTACTTCGTGGTGTTCCAGACCTTTAAAAGTCAATCCGAAGCACAGAAGATGTACGATAAACGAATTGGATGGGAGCAATTGGATGTAGTGATATTCACGGCTAAAGATTCAACTGCTTATAACCTCGCCATTCCTTTCCGCACATTGCCAATAGATACTACCATGGCAAAAGATTCCATAGAACACCGGTTCAAGGTCTCGAAGAACGCCATCAGCATAGCATATTAAAAAAGGGCCGATCATCTGATCGGCCCTTTTTATTTTAGAATTTATATGCAATACTGAAACGGATATCTCTTGGAGGTTCCGCCTGCCAGTAGTAATAGGAACCATAATCAGCTCCGGTGTACAGGTATTCATCCAGGATATTGAAAACATTGGCCGTAAGCCTGATCTTCTTTCTTTCCCAGAACAAACCACCATCCAGCCTGAAATAATTTGGCAGCGCCATTCTGCTTGGCTCCGTGGTCCAAGACCAGGAACTTCTTTCTATCTGGTAACTGAAACCTGCTGAAACGCCGGCACCTTTTAAAGCACCACCCTGCACAGTATAAGTTAACCAGGTGTTGACATTATGTTTCGCAAAACCTGCAATACGTGTGCCTTTAGCGATAACTGAACCGTAAGATTCTGATACCTTGCTCACATAAGCATCTGTATAAGCATAGTTAGCCACAACACTTAAACCATTCACGATCTCACCCATCACATCCAGTTCCAGCCCTTCTGCGTGGCTCTGCCCCAATTGCAGGGAATAAGGTTCTGCCGGTGTACTGGTAGGGTCTGCAGACAGTTCATTATTCTTGATGATCCGATAAACCGCCGCTGTAGTGCTCAGCTTACCGTCAAACCAATTCTTCTTCACACCAAACTCAATATTATTACCGGTGATAGGTTTAGGAGGATTACCACTTCTAAGCCTGCCGGTTTGCGGAATAAAGGATTGATCATACAATGCATATACAGAAGTACTGCGATCAATAGAAACGCTTAATCCTGCTCTTGGCGTGAACTTCTTCGATTCGATAGTCGTAGCATCCTGGTCTTTCACAAAAGTATAACGGCCGGCAACGGTGAGGCGGATCCTGTTATCCCAGAAACCAAGTTCATCCTGGAAGTATAAACCGGTGTAAGATTGATTAACGCGGGATACCGCTCTTTGATCCAGCGGGGTGGTACGGTCAAATACAGGGAAACCATTGGCAGGTTTGCCGTAATTAGGCGCATGTGCATCAAACTCTCCGCCATTGGCAGAATCTATCTGGAACATCTGGCCCCAGTCATACAACGCTTCTTTAGAACCAACGTCTACACCTGCCAGGATACGATGGTGTACTTTACCGGTATTCACATCCCCGTTCACGAAAGCCTGGCCATAGGTATTTTTAATATGCCCGTCAAAGCTGTAAAGATCACGGATCACCTTACCGTCTGGCTGTACGGAATTGGGCCAGATATCACTTGAGCGTTGTTTTGAATTGAAGTGTGCTATCTGCGCTGTTAATTTCCAGTTGTCATCTAACTGGTGCTGCAGGTTTACGAATGCACTGTGCTCACCTACTTTATTAGGCTCAATACCCGGATTGCTCATAGAAAAGTTCCTGGGGTATACCGCATAACCATCTGTTGAAAATACATAAGCAGAACCCAGGTCAGACATGGTTACATGCTGATAAGTATATTCTGCAGTCAGTAAGGTCTTTTCATCCAGCTGATAGCTGATCACCGGCGCAATGCTGAAGCGATCATTGAATTCATAATCCCGGAAGGAATTCTTGGTCTGCCCCATCAGGTTTAAACGATATAACAGTTTTCCTGTTTTATCCAGTTTACCATCCAGGTCCAGCGACGCACGCAGGAGGTCAAAGCTGCCATAGGTGATAGCAGCTTCTCCTTTCTGAATACCCGTAGGCTTTTTAGTAACCACATTATAGATCCCGGCAGGTTCTCCGTTAGACATCATAAAACCTGCAGGGCCTTTTACGAACTCAATATGATCTACAAAACTTACATCTTCCGTTAGCGGTCCCCAGTCTGAAGTAACGTTCACGCCATTGCGGAATGCCGCCAAACGGCCACCACGTGCATTCACACGGGTATATACATCACTCCAGTGTTCCAGGCGGGTAGCGCCGCTCACATTTTTGATCACGCCATCGCTCATGGAAGTGATGCTCTGGCTGGCCAGTACTTTATTGGTTACTACCTGTATGTTCTGTGGTACTTCCAGGAGAGGAGTAGCAATGCGCAGGGATTGGGAAGTCCTGTCTGCCTTGAAGCTGTTCTTATTACCTGTTACAATAATACCCTGCAATTCTCCTACCTGCAGGCTAATTTGCATATTAACGGCAGCCGTTTTGTTATTCTCCACAGTAACCGTCTGGCGGATCTCCTCGTGATTACGGAGGCTGATCAGCAGATTATAATTACCGGCTTTAATATTCCTGAACTGGAAAATACCTTCATGGTTAGAAACCGCATTGATACCGGATTCCACCAGTTCCACGGAAATACCGCCTACGGGATTCCCGTCTGCAGAAGTAATTTTACCTGATATGTTACCACCACCCCTTTGTGCAAAGGAAGCAGCAGTGCTTAGCAGGCATAAGAGCGTAAATAATATCTTAGTTTTCATGCCGCAAAGATGAGCGGCATGCAGCCCTTGCTGTTTACGCAATCCGTAAAAAGGTTTACGGGATCGGGAATAATTATATATTCTTCTATAAAAAAGAAAGAAAAACGACCCTTTGTTGCACAGCAAAGGAGCTCCTTATAAAAGAAAAACTCCCACAAAAAAGAAAGAAAAAACCACCCTTTGTTGCACAGCAAAGGAACTCCTTATAAAAGAAAAACTCCCACAAAAAAGAAAGAAAAAACCACCCTTTGTTGCACAGCAAAGGAACTCCTTATAAAAGAAATCCTCCCACAAAAAAGAAAGAAAAAACCGCCCTTTGCTGCGCGGCAAGGTCTCAGCAAATTTACTACGGCAACTGCTCAATCACCAACTTCAAACCCTCCTCAAAACTCCGCGGCGCAAATCCCAGCTCACGTTCCGCTTTATCAATCACAAACCCTGTTTTAGCAGGCCTCTGTGCCGGCTGCCTAAAACTCGAAGCATCTACCTTCTCAAATAATTTAGTATCCAGGTTCAGATAATTCGCCACCTGCATCGCCATATCATAAGGCGTGAGCATATCTTTCCCGGAAAGATGAAACACCCCTTCCGCTTTTTTATCAATAATACGCTTGCATCCTTCTGCCAAATCCTGCACCAAAGTAGGCGTACGCCACTGATCATTTACCACTTTCAGTTTCTTCTTTTGTTCCAGGTTACTCTTAACCCAGGTAATGATATTACTGCGGCGGGGATCATCAGCCACCCCATATACTAACACCGTACGCGCAATAGCCCATGGAATTTTAGCCTGTTTAACAATACGCTCTGCCGCCACTTTACTGGCGCCATAATAATTCACAGGATTCACAGCATCCTCTTCAGTATAAGGCCCGCTAAGCCCATCAAAAACAAAATCCGTTGAAAGGAAAAGGAAAAAAGCACCCGCTTTTTCAGCACCCTGCAGCAGGTACCGTGTAGCCGTAACATTCACCATCCAGCAGGCATCTTTACTGCGTTCACAATCATCCGCCTGCGTCATAGCACCCGCATGAATGATCACATCCGGGGCTGTTCTTTCTATCAACCCTTTTACAGCAGCTTCATCTGCCAGGTTCACAGATTCATATTGATAACCTTTTTGCAGACGCAGCCGGTTGGCGCCTCTGCCCGTAGCAATTACTTCGTATGCCGGTAAGCTGGAAAGGAGTTCTACCAGGTATTGCCCCAGGAGCCCGTTGCTCCCTGTGATTAATACTTTCATCATGTTAATATACTAAAAACGCCGCGTAACAATATGTATTACGCGGCGTCTTTCTTTTTAATTATTTACATCTTCATGCCCAGGTTATACATCACAAAGGCCCAGATATCCGTAGCCTCCTCTATCAGTTTGGAGGTAGGCTTACCGGCTCCATGCCCAGCCTGTGTTTCCACGCGGATCAGCACCGGGTTGCTACCCTTATGCGCCTCCTGCAAAGCAGATGCAAACTTGAAAGAGTGTGCAGGTACCACACGGTCGTCATGATCAGCTGTAGTGATCAAAGTTGCCGGATATTGTGTGCCCTTTTTCAGGTTATGCAAAGGAGAGTATTTCAACAGGTAGGGGAACTGGTCCGCTTTTTCGCTGGAGCCATATTCTACTGCCCAGGCCCAGCCGATCGTGAACTTCTGGTAACGCAGCATATCCAGTACGCCTACCGCAGGTAAAGCTACTTTAAACAGGTCCGGGCGCTGTGTCATACAGGCGCCTACCAGCAAACCACCGTTAGATCCGCCACGGATAGCCAGCTTACCGGGAACAGTATATTTGGAGCTGATCAGGTATTCTGCCGCACCAATGAAATCATCAAACACGTTCTGCTTTTTATCCAGCATCCCCCCTTTGTGCCAGGCTTCCCCATATTCATTACCACCACGGAGGTTCACCACCGCGTAGATGCCACCCTGTTCCATAAAGAAGAGGTTGGATACAGAGAACCCCGGTGTGGAAGGAATATTGAATCCGCCGTAACCATATAACAATACGGGGTTCTTGCTATCCTGTTTGATACCTTTTTTGTAAGAAAGGAACATCGGCACTTTGGTACCGTCCTTACTGGTAAAGAACACCTGTTTGGTTTCGTAATCAGCCGGATTGAATTTCACTTCTGTTTTACGGAAAATATCAGATGTACCGGCATTGATATCATATTTATAGATAGTAGGCGGTGCTATATAAGAGGTAAAGGTGTAGAAGAGCGTTTTATCTTCTGCCTTTCCGCCAAAACCACCCGCGGTACCAATACCCGGCAGCGTAATATTCCGCTCCAGTTTACCATTAAAATCGTATTGCACGATCCGGGTAGAAGCATCTTTCAGGTAGTTGGCAAACATTTTACCACCAGCCGTACCTACGCCCAGTAATACTTCCTTTTGTTCCGGGATCACTATTTTCCAGTTCTCTTTGGCCGGATTCTTAGGATCTACCAGTACTACTTTGAAGTTAGGTGCATCCTGGTTGGTGCGCATCAGGAGTTTATCCCCTACGTTCTCTATTACATCGGGATCATAATCAAACCCTTTCACCAGCAAGGCAAAATCCTTTTGCGAAGCATCCTGCAGGTCGCGGTACCAGAGTTCACTGCCGCTGGTTCCCTCTGTGGTATGGAGGATCAGGAAACGTTGATCTTCCGTTAAACCTACGCCGGCATTACGCAAAGGATGTTCTTTATCCATGTAGATCAGCTCATCCTGCTCCTGCGTAGTGCCCATTTTGTGGTAATACACTTTATGGAACTCGTTCTTTTTGGAAAGTTTGCTCGTTTCGTCCGGTTTATCGTACCGGCTGTAGTAAAACCCGTCTCCCTTCCAGGAAAGGCCGGAGAATTTGATCCAGTCCAGCCGGTCGCTCAGTAACTGTTTGGTAGCCACGTCCATAACAAACGCTTCCTGCCAGTCGGACCCCGCTTTGGCAACCAGGTAAGCCAGGTATTTGCCATCTTTGGAGAAACTGAGGCTACCCAGAGCGGCGGTACCTTTATCAGAAAGTTTATTGGGATCGATGAACACTTCCGGGGCGCCATCCAGTCCTAACTGACGGTATAAGACGGCCTGGTTCTGCAAACCATCATTCTTATAAAAATAATAATATTGGCCCTCGCGGAAAGGGGAACCGTACCGGGGGTAGTTCCACAATTCTTCCAGGCGTTGTTTTATTTTGCCGCGGAAAGGGATGGTGGCCAGGTAATCCTGTGTTACTTTATTCTGTGCATCTACCCATTCCTTTGTTTCCGCGCTGTGGTCATCTTCCAGCCAGCGGTAAGGGTCTGCAATCTTTTTCCCGTGGTAGTCGTCTACCGTGTCTACTTTCTTAGTAACGGGATAAGCTAAAGGAGCGTTTTGCTGTGCTGCCAAACCACCCGCCGTTAAAGTCATCAATACACTCATGGCAACATGCTTATGGTTAATTTTAGACATACATGTGTTTTTTAAAAAAAGTCTGCCTGTTATTTGATTAATTTTAAATTTTTAGGTTAATTCATAGAATATCTGATAGAAAACTATTAAAAAAAGTTAATTTTGTGCGCCCTTTAAAAGGCCCAATTTTAGGCAAATTACTATGAAATGACCATTACATGTGGCCATAGTGTAGAAAATCTTTAGATCTCACATGAAAAAAGTGAACAACATCGCAGTTCTTACATCTGGGGGGGACGCTCCGGGTATGAACGCAGCCGTAAGGGCGGTAGTAAGGACGGGAAATTATCATGGGTTGAATGTATACGGCGTGATGTATGGTTACCGGGGAATGCTCACCGGCGACATCTTTCCTATGGAATCCAAATCAGTGGCCAACATCATTCAGCGTGGCGGCACTATCCTGAAAACTGCCCGTTGCAAGGAATTTTATGAAGCAGCAGGCCGGAAGAAAGCTTATGAGAACCTGAAAAAGTTCGGGATAGACGGGCTGGTGGTGATCGGGGGAGACGGCTCCTTCAAGGGCGCTCAGAAATTCAGCCAGGAATTTGACATTCCCTGCATTGGTTTGCCGGGAACAATTGATAAAGATATTGCCGGCACCGATTTTACGATCGGTTTCGACACAGCGGTGAACACCGCGGTAGAAGCGATCGACAAGATCAGGGATACTGCGGATGCGCATGACCGCCTCTTCATTATAGAAGTAATGGGCCGCGATGCCGGTTACATTGCCCTCCACAGTGGTATCGCCACCGGAGCGGAACACATCCTCATCCCTGAACGCAAAACAGACATTGACGACGTGATCGATCAGCTGCTGGCCAACGAACGCCGCAGCAAGATGGTGAACCTCATTGTAGTAGCTGAAGGAGATGAATTTGGCGGCGCCAACGAAGTAGCCCGTCACGTAAAAGAAAGAATGCCACAACTGGATACCCGCGTTTGCATCCTCGGGCATATCCAACGCGGTGGATCCCCTACCTGTATCGACCGGCTCATTGCCAGCAGGATGGGTTATGCCGCCGTGGACGCCCTCATCGAAGGCAATAACAACGTCATGATCGGTATCGTCAATAACAAAATTCAGTATACCCCGCTCGATAAAGCAGTAAAAGCTAAACAGAAGATCGATGCGGAATGGTTTAAGATTGTCAAAATTCTTGCGAGTTAAATAAACGTCTATGAGTACAAAAGATCTGTCCAAATACTTTCACAGTAGTATGGATAATGAAGCTGCTTTGGCACATTCCAAGCAAAAAACGAAGATTGTAGCTACCGTAGGCCCTGCCTGCGACACCTATGATAAATTATTGGAACTCGTAAAAGCCGGAGTGAACGTATTCCGCCTGAACTTTTCCCATGGCAGCCATGAGGACAAACTGAGGATCATCGGATACATCCGCCAGATCAACAAAACTGAACCTTACAACGTAGCCATCCTGGCAGATCTGCAAGGACCGAAACTGCGTGTGGGCGAAATTGAAAATAATGCACTCAACCTGAAGATCGGGGACATCCTCACCTTCGTGAATGAAAAGTGCGTAGGCACCATGGAGCGTATCTATGTTTCTTACCACGATCTGCATAAAGACATCCGTCCCGGTCAGAAGATCCTCCTGGATGATGGTAAGATCGAAACCATTGTAAGAGAAGTAACCCCACAGCATGAGATCAAAGCTGAAGTATTGCTGGGTGGCATCCTTTCTTCCAAAAAAGGTTTCAACCTGCCTGATACCAAAGTATCATTGCCGGCCTTGACAGAGAAAGACGTGATCGACCTGGAATTCATTATTGATCATGAGTGCGACTGGGTAGCCCTTTCTTTCGTTCGTAACGTAAAAGACCTCGGCATCCTGCGCAAACGCCTGAAGGAACGTAATTCCAAAATGAAGATCATCTCCAAGATCGAAAAACCGGAAGCGATCCAGAACCTGAAAGAGATCATCTGGGAAAGCGATGGCGTAATGATCGCCCGTGGAGACCTGGGTGTGGAATTGCCCGTTGAAATGATCCCGATGATCCAGAAAGATATCATCCGCAAATGTATCCACCGTGCGAAGCCCGTTATTGTGGCTACGCAAATGATGGAAAGCATGATAGACCGCTCCCGCCCTAACCGCAGTGAGATCACAGACGTGGCCAATGCTGTACTGGAAGGTGCTGATGCGGTGATGCTGAGTGGTGAAACCGCTACCGGTATGCACCCTACCCTGGTTATTCAAACCATGCGTAAGATCATTGGTGAAGTAGAAAAAGAAGAGATCATTTACAACCGTAACCTGATCCCTCACCGCCACTCTCCTACCTTCCTCAGCGATGCACTGTGCTACAATGCCTGTAAGATCGCAGAAGACCTGGAAGCAGATGGCCTGATCGGTATGACGCAATCCGGTTACACCGGTTTCATGCTCTCCAGCTACCGTCCTAAATCACCTTTATATATCTTCACCAAAGAAAGAACACTGGTAAACCAATTAAGTCTCAGCTGGGGCGTACGCGCATTCCACTATGCTGAAGAGGAAAGCCTGGATGATATCTTCGAAGATCAGATCAACATCCTGCGTGAAAGGAAGTTCATCAAAGGAAATGATGTGGTGGTGAATACAGGTAGTACACCTATCCTGGAACACTTACCCACCAATATGTTAAAGATCACAAGAGTACCAGAATAATTAAAAGAAAAGGCTGTCACAAAACGACAGCCTTTTCTTTTTTATAGGTAACCCCATAGATCAGTATCGATAATAAAGTAATTCCTATCCCCGCCATACAAACACCTGCCCATTTATTGATATCCCACACCAGCAACCCGATCCCCGAACCCAGGGAAGTACCAATAAAACTCACTGTCATAAACACCGTATTCATCCGGTTGCGCGCTTCCGGCAACAGGGCATAGATCCTCGTTTGGTTAGACACATGCACACCCTGCAAACCAAGGTCCAGCAGGATGATGCCGATAACAATACCCACCAGGGAATTCTGGAAGAACCAGAAGATGATATATCCCGCCAGGATACAGGCAATGCCATACCCGATAGCAATACGCGGATTCTTTTTATCTGCAATGCGCCCGATGAGCGGTGCACCCAATGCACCAGTGGCTGCTGCCAGCCCCATGAGGCCTATTACGTCGCTGCCAAAGTTATAGGGAGGATTGGATAAGAGGAAAACAGAAGTGGTCCAGAACAGTCCGAAAACACCAAATCCGCAGGCATTCAGGAACGAAGCTTCCCGCAATAATGGCTGCTCCCGCACCAGCGTGAACACGGAACGCATCAATGCGCCGTAGCTGCCGGTAAAAGATGGTTTGCTTTGCGGGAATGTAGCCAGGATAGTGATCATCATGATAAAGGTCATTACCGCTGCTATCCAGAACATGGCCCGCCAGCCAAAATGTTCTCCAATGATCCCGCTCAGTGTTCTGGATAAAAGTATCCCTATCAGCAACCCGCTCATGATCACGCCGATCACTTTACCACGGCGTTCCGGTTCTGCCAGGCTGGCTGCCAGCGGCAGGATCAGCTGTGGTACGATGGAAGTAAAACCAATGATCAGTCCCATGATCTTCAGCATGCCCACATTAACAGAAAGCGCCGCTGCACACAATGCCGCTACAGACGCGCCCGTCATGATCAGGATCTGTTTTTTCCGTTCCAGTTTATCCCCCAAAGGCACACAGAACAATAACCCCAATGCATACCCTATCTGTGTAAAGAAGGTTACCTGCCCGGCATTACTTTCCGATACCCCAAATTCCCTGCTGATCAATACCACCAAAGGCTGGCAATAATATATGTTAGCTACGATCAGGCCGGTACACAAAGCCATGATCGCAATGTTCCATTTACTTAGTGTCATAAGGCTGCAAAGTTATAGCTTTTGTAACATTGTGCCGGCCCGGTAAAATCATTAACTTTATAACATGACGTTCAAAAGCATATATCCGTACACGCAGGAGACTATTGCAGAATATCCTGCCCATACAGTAGAAGAACTGGAGAAGAAATTACAGCAGGGCTGGAAAGCATTTTCTGCGCTGAAACAGGCAAGCCTGGAACAACGATCGGAGTGGATGATGCAGGCGGCCACGCTGCTGAAGAATAATGTAACGGAGCATGGTACGCTCATTACACAGGAGATGGGTAAAGTGCTGAAAGAAGCTAAAGCAGAAGTGCTCAAATGTGCTTCCACCGCAGAATATTATGCCGCCAATATTGGCCCCATGCTGCAGCCCAGGATCATTCCTTCGGACGGTAAAAAAAGCTATGCTGCTTTTGAACCGAAAGGCATCATACTGGCCATCATGCCCTGGAACTTTCCCTACTGGCAGGTGTTCCGGTTTGCCATTCCGAATATACTGGCGGGCAACACCGTTATTTTAAAACACGCCAGCAATGTAAGCGGCTGCGGACTGGCCATAGAAAAAGTATTCCGCGAAGCCGGTTTCCCCGAAGGCACTTTCCAGACCGTACTCGTTCCATCCAAAGAAATGGAATCCCTTATCAGGGATTACCGCATCCATGGCGTTACCCTCACCGGCAGTACACCTGCGGGCATGAGTGTGGCACAACTGGCCGGGAAATATATCAAGAAAACAGTACTGGAATTAGGTGGCAGTGATCCCTTCATTGTATTGAAAGATGCCAACCTCGCAGAAGCTGCAAAGACCGCCGTGAAAGCACGCATGCAAAATGCCGGGCAATCCTGCATTGCCGCTAAACGCTGGATCATAGACAAAACCATTGCAGACGATTTTATCTACGAGGTGCAATCCATTATCTCCTCCCTGAAACAGGGAGACCCTTTTGCGGCAGATACCGATACCGGCCCGATGGCCCGCCCGGACCTTGCAGAAGAACTGGCGCGCCAGATGGAGAAGAGCATGGAACAGGGCGCACAGCTCCTGGCAGGCGGAGAGCGGGACGGCTGTAATTTCATACCCGCTTTATTAACACATGTACAACCCGGTATGGCCGCTTTTGATGAAGAAACTTTCGGCCCCCTGGCAGCGATCATCGTTGCCAATGATGAAGGGGCAGCCATACGCCTTGCTAACCAAACACCATTTGGCTTAGGCGCTTCCCTCTGGACGAAAGACATTGAAAAAGCAGCGCGCCTCGCTACCCTCATAGACAGTGGTAATGTATTCATCAATGCCATGGTACGCTCAGATGCCAGGCTTCCTTTTGGCGGCGTAAAACTCTCCGGCCATGGCAGGGAATTATCATTGGAAGGCGTACATGAATTCCTGAATATAAAAACCGTTTACATCCAGTAAAGTTGTCCTGTAACATTCCGCATGGCCACTTCGTTCAAGAATTTAATGTAGAATGAATGGGGGTAATCTTTACCTTCAGCGTCTATATAGCAAGTAACGCATTTTTTTAAGCGTGCTCATTTAACCTAACATCATGCATAACGTAGCCGGATCGGCGGTTTCCACCGTGGAAACTGACCGGCGGGGATGGTGGCATTCCACCTCCAGCATAGTAATTATATACTTACTTGTGGCCGTAGGCTTGTACCTGCAATCCGTGCTCACAGGCAGATATAATAACTTCATCATTTTTCGCAGTTCCTGGCTGCACCTCACCGCAGGGTTGCCCTTGTACAATGCGTACCAGGGAGAATACTACGATTACTTCCTGTATCACCCCAGTTTCCCGGTACTCTTTTCCCCTTTCGCTATATTTCCGCAACAGCTTGGTTTGCTCTTGTGGGTGCTTTTTAGTGCTGGCATCTTCCTGTATGCTATCAGTAAGCTACCGCTTAGTGGTAATGCCCGCACAACGCTCTTCTGGTTCCTCTTACTGGAGTTAGGCAATGCCCTGCAATCTTCGCAAACCAACCCAGCCATGACTGCTTTTATGCTGCTCACCGTTGTGCATTTAGACAAAGGCAATCCCGGCAGAGCGGCGTTCTTCACCTGCCTTACTTTTTTTATCAAAGGTTATGGTGCAGTGATAGGCCTCGTATTCCTTTTTTATCCGAAGAAGTGGCACTACATACAATATTGTTTTTTGTTTGGCATTGCCGGCACCTTATTGCCTTTACTGTTTATATCACCGGATACACTTACTGGTTATTACATCTCCTGGGTAGAATTGCTCACCGGCAGCACCATCAAAGAAGATGGTTCCCTGCTGGGTTTCCTGCACCAGGTATGGCATGTAAATGATACCATCATCCTGATCGCAGCCATTGCCGCCCTCGTTGTTGTATTCATCACAGGGCTTCTGCGGCAACAGGCTGTTACACCATGGCTGGTGGCAGCTTACCTGATGATATGGATCGTTATCTTCAATCAAAGTACAGAATCTCCTACCTATATCATGGCCGTAACCGGCGTGGGGTTTGGTTTACTCCTGCTCCCCTATAATAAATGGACCACAATTTTACTCTGCACCACTTTTGTGGTCACCTGCCTGTGTCCAACGGATCTCGTTCCGAAAGTGATCAATGAGATCGCTGTTAATTATCGCGTGAAAGCCCTGCCTTGTTTTGCTGTACTTCTCTTTTTACAATGGCGCCTAACAACTAACTATGCAACTAGTAACATCAAAATTAACAACGCACCCCGTTTTTCTTAACAACCTAACACATCATCTTGACCTGGTGATCCCCTGCTGCAACCCACCGGAAGGCTGGGTAATGCAGATGGTTACGGATTATTGGGAATTACAGGAAATGATGCCTGAAACAGATATCCAGCTGATCCTGGTGAATGACGGCTCTATACGTAATGTAACCAATGCGCATTTCCGGCAACTACAGGAAGGCATTCCCGGCGTACGTATTATCAATCACCCGGTGAACCGTGGAAAAGGATATGCCGTTCGTTTAGGCGTAGCCATTGCCACCGGCGATTACCAGGTATGTACAGACTTTGATTTCCCTTTCGGCGTAAAAGCCGTGAAACAGGCATTTGAGCAATTGCTGCATGGATCTGATGTGGTAGCGGGTATCCGCGGAGAGCAATATGTAAAATTGCTGCCGCGCAAAAGGAAGGTGATCACCATGGTGAACCGCCTCATGAACCGTTACCTCCTGCATTTGCCCGTAGCAGATGCACAGGCGGGATTGAAAGGATTTAATGACAAAGGCAGAAGGGAATTCCTGTCCACCCGCATCAATGGTTTCCTGTACGACAGTGAATTTGTTCACCGCGCCGGAAAGAACAAGTCATTGAAGATCCGTACGATACCTATCATGTGCAGGCCGGGCATTTGTTTCTCAGAATTTAAATCCAAAGTGCTCCTGCGGGAATTCATTAATTTCATAGGCATCTTTATGGTGAGTTAAGATGAAAAATAAAATACTGATCAGTGTAGACGTAGAGGAATTTGATATTCCGGAAGAATACGGGCAGAAGATCCCTTTACAGGAGAAACTGCTCGTATCCTATCGTGGTGTGCTGAAAACGATGGCTTTATTTGACGAGCTGAACATCCGTGCTACCTTTTTCATCACTGCCTACTGGGCGCAGAATTTCCCGGACATGGTAAAACGCATGGCGGCCAAACATGAGATCGCCTCTCATGCTTTTTACCATGATGCTTTTGAAGAAG
The DNA here is from genome assembly GCF_009647655.1 of Chitinophaga sp. SYP-B3965. Lineage (GTDB taxonomy): Bacteria > Bacteroidota > Bacteroidia > Chitinophagales > Chitinophagaceae > Chitinophaga. Next base: position 177,113 of record NZ_WJFD01000006.1, read on the forward strand.
GAGATCTGCTGGATTCGCGGAATGAACTGGAATACATCAGCGGGCAGAAAGTAAAAGGCTTCCGGATGCCTCGTCTGAAACCGGTGAATATAGGATCACTGGAAAAAGCAGGTTATACCTATGATGCTTCCCTGAATCCCACCTGGATCCCCGGGCGTTACAACAATCGTCATTTGCCCCGCGGGGTGCATCGCAAAGAGGCCCTGTGGGTAATGCCGTCTTCCGTAACACCGCGCTTAAGGCTGCCTGTGTTCTGGCTGAGTGTAAAGAATTTTCCTTTATGGTTTTCCCGGTATTGCAGCCGGAGGATCCTGCAGAAAGAAGAGTACTTTTCTTTCTACTTCCATCCCTGGGAACTGGAGGACCTGAGCAGTTATAAATTGCCCTTTATTGTAAAAAATGTGTCCGGCGCACGGATGCACAAAAAAATGCGGCACTTTTTAACTTACCTCAGTTCAATGGGAGAATGTATGTCTCATGCAGATTATTTAGAGAAAGTACACTCCGGCGGAAAAGCATAATCATTCCAGTATGCTTCTGCCTCTGCAGCAGTAAGATCACCATCAAAAGTGATCACACGGTATTTCTGCGGGTATACATTACCGGGTGTTAATTCCCAGGAACGGTCTTTTGTTGGACTGAACATCGCAAACACCTGTCCGTTCTGATCTTTCTCCGGCCAGATACGTACAGGCTGTGGTGAGTTGAAATTATCAGGCGCTGATAATACCAGCAAACCGCCTTTGCCACCTGTTAGTGCTCCCGCAATCTTGAACCAGCGGCCATGTGTATTATCTGCATCTTTGCGGCTCTTTCCCTCAGAGGTGAGCACTACACTGTTCTCATTATTCCACTCCGCTGCGCCCCTGATGGCAAAACCACCGCCATATCTGTATTCCAGTAATGTTATCGGAGAAGTACCTGCACAACGCAGCGTGGAATTGTAATCCCATACCTGCGCACCTTTTCCGCCATATGCCGTTACCTCCAGATCCTCTTTCATGGCTATCTTTTCTGGTTTAGTGAGCACTATATGTTCCTGTAATACATGAAAACCACCAAAAACTTTTCCGTTCGTTAACTGCACCAGTTTAGCAAAACGAACAGTGCCTGATAATTTTTTCAGGTTCCAGAAATCCACTGTATCCTTTTCATATTTTGTATCCGTCCATGGGTTCCAGATACCGAAGTGATGATAGTGATCTTTGGGATGGATATTTGTAAGCACGCGGCCTGCAGGCGTCCATGCCGGATGAATAAAACCACTTCTTTTGAAAGCTGTATCTATGCCTGCAGGTGGGTTCATCACGGCATAATTATATTGCAATACCTGTTTGCCTTCGTTCTTTAGAAGATAGGCGGTAGGTGTTGTTTCTACTTTCACTATATCTGTTCCGCCGCGACCTTCCGCCCAGATCTCATACACTCTTTGTTCCCCTGCCGGCAGATCTTTTTCCAGCTGCCATACCAAACTGCCATCTTCCTGGAACTGTGCAGGCACCACTGTTTCATTTTTGCCCAGGAAAGTCACTAAATGACAGGATTGCTGTTGCAATTTGCCCGGCTTCACTCGCAAAATAGTATTATGCCGTGCATAGGCACCAGCCTTTACAGTGATACGGCCAATCAGTTGGGCTTGTGATAATAAGGTGGTCATAAGGCAAGCCAGTAATAGAACATAACGCGGGTATCTCATATGGAATCGATTGAATAGTAAGTAAATTACTCAATCTGATTTACATTTAATAACCTTTCCTTACCTTAACAGGGTTAATTAACTCCCAAAATACCCCCAAAATGAAAAAGGATAAACTGATCGTTTCCAACCGGTCTGCCCTGGTTAAAAAGTATGGCAGTAAACACAAAACATTTCTGAAAGATCTCACCGCCATCAAAGACTTCGACAAAAAGCGAAAGATGAGCACCGTGATCGTATTCCTCGATGATGCTACGGCCATGAAAAAGTACAAGGTCCCCGCGGTAAAGAACCCGGAGGACCAGCGCCAGAACAAAGCGGCCATCGATGCCTTGTACAAATACTTCCAGCCGGATTACCTGCTGATTGCCGGTGCGCAGGATGTGATCCCCTTCCAGGAACTGGAGAATCTTTTATCCGGTGATGATGATGAGGATGAACTGATCCCCAGCGATCTGCCATACGCCTGCGAAGCACCTTATCATACAGACCCGGGTAAGTTCATTGCTCCTACCCGCGTGGTGGGCCGTTTACCGGATGTGCCCGGCAGCAATGATCCTGCCTACTTCCATTCCCTGGTGAAAGATGTACTCACCAGCAAACCGGTTAAAGACAAGGAATACCGTAAATATTTCTCTGTGAGTGTATTCGAATGGCGCCTGTCTACCCAGGAAAGCCTGCATAATATTTTCGGCGAGAACGGATTGATGCAGATCTCTCCGGTGAGTGGCCCCAAATGGACAGCCACACAACTCAAGGCTAAAACACACTTCATTAACTGCCACGGCTCCCTGGAAGATCATTGTTATTATGGCCAGAAGGGCGCTAATTACCCCGAAGCCGTGAACGCCAGCATGCTGGCCAAAATGATCACCAAAGGCACCATTGCGGCTGCTGAATGCTGCTACGGCGCGCAGCTGTATAATCCCAAAGAAACTGAAACGTCTCAGATGAGCGTAGCCAATACTTACCTGATCAATCATGCCATTGCCTTCATGGGAAGTTCCACTATCGCCTATGGTCCCACAGAAGGCCAGGGCCTGGCGGACATCCTCACGCAGGACTTCCTCATCAATACCATCAAAGGCGCCTCTACCGGCCGCGCTTTGCTGGAAGCAAGGCAAAGCTTCCTGGATAAAATGGGCCCTACCCTGGACCCTTATGAACTGAAGACCATTGCGCAGTTCTATCTGCTGGGAGAACCATCCGTTGTACCGGTGGCAAGCGCCCCGGTATCCAAGGCCATGAACTTCCGCAAGAACAACCGGGATAATATGATCTCCAAAGGAGCAGCCCTGAGCAATTTCATTGCCACACCAACTTTGGTGAGCACTAAAAAAGAGGGCACAGCATTTGCAGCGAATGTGCGCTCTTTACTGAAGGATAAAAAGTTCTCAGAAAAAGCAACAAAGAAGGTTTTTGAAACAGCACCGAAACCCAATGCGTTGACAAGGGATATAAAGGCCTTCAACACACCGGTGAAATTTCATGTATATTCATCTTCCTCTACCAGCGGCAGGCATAAGAAAACAAAGGTGCTGGTAGTGAAAGAAAAGAATGGTGAAATATTGGGATACAGAGAATATGTCAGACGATAAAAAAGCAGCCCCGAAAAGGGTAAAAGGTCAAATAATATTAAAGACTTTCGCGCGGACCACTAAAAGCGAAAGTTTAGGTGTGTACCTGCAAACCGCAGATGGCACCTTCCTTATCCGGCCGGCAGGGGGTAATCCTTTTATGGATAATCCCCTGGCCGCCCTGGCAGGGAAATTCATTGAAGCTGAAGGGCGTAAAAGCAATTACGTTTTCTTCGTAAAAACCTGGAAAGAGATCACGGAAGAAGAAGCCGGATCATAAGGATAGCCGGTTTGCAGCCAATTCTCCCCAACCAATTAATCCTGTTCCCTCCACCCGTCCTTATTGTTCAAAAGAGCCACCGTAACCCCGTAAATTTATAGTAACAAAATCTGTCGCTATGATCCGCCATTCTCTCATACGGCAGGCTGTTTTTGTTCTTGCAGCAATCCTGTTATGTATCCCCCTGCAGGGAAACAGTCAGCCTAATCGCATTATGCAGCAAAAAACCGCTGCACTCCTGGGTAAATACCTGGTATCCTTTAAATCAGAACGAGGCACTTTGCGCTATGTGTTGAACATAGACAGCGCCCGTGGTATGTTCTTTTACGGCACGTTGGAAAATGACACCAATTACCATCCATCCCGCCGGGAGCTCTGCCGTATCAAAGGCATACTGGCTGAACGGAAAGGGTACGACTTCATCATGAAGCCGGACCTGGACTATGGTACGCCGTATAAGCTGATCTGCCAGCCGCATGAGTGGCTCCTGAACAACAAAACGTATTTCTCCATCCGGGAACCGAATATCATTAACGGGTATATGCTCGCGAAGAATGATGAGGAGAACCGGTTGTATAGCTTTTCGGGGATGAAGCATGATGAGCCCGCGAAGCAGCCGGAGAAAGTGTTGGTTTCATTAGGGAGCCGCCCTTAGAGAGGTTTGCAAAGCAGATTTCCCAGAAGGTTTTGTCAGGCAGCTTTTATTAGCATGCGCAGCACCTTCCTCAGAAAGCCCTGCGCAACTCAGCTCCCGTACCATTCCGGTTAGCATAGATGATCTCGCCGTTCCGGATCAAAACACCATCTGCGGTATCTTCTGCCAGCAGCAACGGGCCGTCCATGTCTGTATAATCCAGATAGGGCAGCAGGTGCGCTACGGCAGAAGTACCGACAGTGCTTTCATTCATGCTGCCCGTCATTACCTTCATGCCCAGCTGTTTTGCTTCCAGGATCATTCTCCGCGCCGGCGTGATGCCGCCGCATTTGGTGAGTTTTATATTAATGCCATGGAAATAACCATGGCAGTTCTTTACGTCTGCTTCCACGATACAACTTTCATCCGCAATCAGTGGTAAGGCAGATGTTTCGTACACCTTTTTCATGCCTTCCCAATCTGCGGCAGGCATAGGCTGTTCGATGAATTCCACACCCAGGCCTTTGAAAGCCGCTGCATTCCGGAGGGTTTCTTCCACACCCCATGCGCAATTGGCATCCACCCGGAAAATAGCTTTTGTGTGTTTGCGCAACTCTGTGATAATAGCAATATCATCTTTAGTACCCAGCTTGATCTTGTAGATAGGCCAGGGAAATTCTTTTAATTTCTTCACCATATTTTCCACTGTATCAATCCCTATCGTATAATCCGTTAAGGGATTATGAGAAGGGTCCAGGCCCCACACTTCATACAATTTTTTACCCTGCCGTTTTGCATACAGGTCATGCGCGGCAAGGTCCAATGCGCAGAGTGCAAACAGGTTATCAGACAGCTTGGGATACATGGCTGCCCAGAAGGCTTCCGGCGTATCCAGCTTGTAAGATTCAATAAAAGGACGATGGGCATTGATAGCTGCCATCAGTATGGGTACGGTGATATTGTAATAAGAATTGTCAGCAGTTTCTCCGAGGCCGCTCCATCCGTCTTCCTGCAGTTCTGCTACCAATAGCGGTTGTACATCCTTGCTTTTTCTCGAAATAGTAAACGTGTGGCGGAATCTTAACTCGAAGGGATAAAGTGTTAGCTCCATGATTTAAATATACACAATGTAATATGATTTTTCCTACCCCCTTCCGGTGATGCTGATCATCCGGCGGATAGTTGCTGTGAGCCTTTCTGCTTTCAGCAGGGCTTCCAGGCTGAGCGGCATGCGGTAGCGCCAGTACCAGGGAGAAACGGCAGGTACATTGATCCGCTCTTCCGAAGGTGTTACCTGCGGCAGGCTCTCATCCAGTGCCAGCCAGTCCTGCAACTGGAAGATGCTCCACATGGCAGGTGATTGCAAATGCTGCTCGATCAATGTGTGATAATCCCCCTCTGCCCATTCCCGGATAGTACTCATATCATGGGTGGAAGGTGTTACAACAGAAAGGTAGGGCGCAGTGGTTATGCTGCTGTCCGTCCGTTTAGGCATGCGCTGGATCTCCAGGCTGAGTATGCCCAGTAATTGCATCACACCCGGCACACCTTCCGGTACCATACCAAGGTCTTCTCCGCAAACCAGCATATTCGTGGCTTGCTGTAATACCGGTAATTTCTTTAACGCCTCCTGTTCCCAAAGTGCATTATGGCGATGGAAGAAATACTGGTCAGACAAAGCCCGCAGTTTTTCCTGCACATCCGGTTCCAGCGCAGCATAGGAACTTGTTAAGTGCAGATGGAACCGTGGATGGAATTCACCCTTTACCGGTTCAAGGAAAAGCACATTGGCGATCAGATCAAGTAAACCCTGGCGGATAAAAGGATCTGCCTCTTTCGCAACCGCCTGTTGTGTGGCGTATTGCGGCAATAACCGGAAAGTACCGTCACCATTCGGTTCAAAGTAAATACCTTTTACCGCAGGTGTTGCATCGCTGAAAGTATGATAGAGGATGGCGTCTGTTATATAAGGCTGGCAATAACGGGAACGGTCAAACGGAATACCGGCAGCCATTAATTCATCTGTTGTATAAGGCAAGGCAGGATCAAAGTAACCCAGTAAGCCATCTATGGCATCACGCGGTATCTGCCAGATGCGGAAGAAACCAAGGATGTGATCAATGCGGAAAGCAGAGAAGTACAATGCCATATGCGCCAGCCTTTCCTTCCACCATTTATATCCGGTTGCTTCCATTTGCGCCCAGTTGTAAACAGGGAAACCCCAGTTCTGTCCCTTCTCTGCAAAGTCGTCCGGTGGAGCGCCTGCCTGTACGTTTACATTAAACAATTCCGGCGCTTCCTTCACTTCCACACTTTGCAGGAATACACCTATCGGCAGATCTCCTTTAATGGCGACACCTTTACTATGTGCGTAAGTTACAGCATCCAGTAACTGGCCATGTAATTGATATTGTACGAAGAAATAAAATGCGGGCTCCATATCCTTATCCCGTTCACAACTGAAGCGGGCATAAGGTTCCAGCCAGTGCAGGTGTGTTTGCACCCAGGTATCATAAGCACTATCCGGTGTAAATGCAGCAAACAATTCCCGCAGCACTTCCATCTTGATCCGGATCACCTGCTCATAATCAAGCGTGGGCAATTGATTCAGTTTTGCCTGGTATTTTTTGTAGTTTTTCACTTTACCAACAGCAGGCAAGTGTATATAAACAGGATGTAAAGCAAATGCAGAAATAGCCGCATAAGGATAAGAATCCGTCCAGCTGTAATTCACGGTGGTATCATTCACCGGCAACAATTGCAGGATGCGTTGGCTTGTGGCCGCAGCCCAGTCCGCCAGTAATTTCAGATCCTCAAACTCTCCTATGCCTAAACCTTTTTCAGAACGGAGTGAGAATACCGGCACCGCTACGCCTGCTCCTTTCCATCGGGTTAAAGGAAACCGTGCAAACCCATCATGGAGGATGGTGCGGCCATGTATGCTGAATTCTCCGGTGAACAACACCCTGTTCTCTCCTTCTTCATAAATAAATTGATCACCTTCTTTTCTTCCGTACTTATATTCGATCAGTACACCGCGTGGTATGTCTGCTATTGTTATAAAATCTCCTTCTGCCGTATAAGTTAAAGGAATGGCCTTCGCTGCATCCCACTCCCCCAGTTCCGGAATGTTACCGACGATGCAAACAGATTGTTCTGTCTTTAACAAAGGAGCGTGTACCCGGAAAGTATATAATGCAGGGGCTGGAAGTGCTGTTACAGGTCGTTTGAAAAACACCTCACTGAATGGGGCCGTTAACCAGGCATTCTCTGACATACCCGGCCAGATCCAGGTATCCCGCACCGTGAGTTCTTTATCTGAAGGGAAGCAATAAATGGTACGGATATTTTTCTCTGCCAGGGTACCCAGACAGTACCTGTAACGGAATACAGATGGATCATCCACCTGTATGGTCAGGCACCAGAAGGAAGCATTGTAATACTCCATCAGCAACTTCGTTTCACCCTGATCGTGGCAAACAGATACATACAGTTCCTGCCCCCAGGCAGAAGAAAAACGAACATACAGATGAAGCGTCATTGCCGGAAATTACGAAAAAAAACATGCCTGCACCAAATGATGCAGGCATGTTGCTGTTAGCTACAACTTTTGTATTTTCCGTGACACAGATTTTCCACCATGTTGCAATTGCAGAATGTAAGATCCCGCCGGTGTTTCACCACACTTGAAAGGAATGGTGTGTCTGCCTGCGGATAACTGTCCATTCACCAATACCGTTACTACTTTACCATTGATATCATATACCGCCAGGTGAGTTTTGCCAGCTGCTTTCAGATCAAAGCTTACCGTGGCTTGCTGGGTGAACGGGTTGGGAGTAGTCGTTAATTCGATAGCAGGTGATTCTTCTTCTGTTGCTGCCTTGCGCGAAACGAAACTGCTGCCGTTCAGTACTTTTATTTCCGTGTAACTATTCCAGGCATTCACGGTATTCCCATGCCCAACAATGCGCACATATTTCGCAGATGTTGGAGAGAAAGAAAATGTTTCCAATGCATTGGAAGTACCGCTGCTCTGCAGGCCGGTGGATACATTGGAGAAAGAAGTCCCATTGGTGGAAACCTGTATATCAAAGTTAGAACGGCGGGTAGTACCACTATAAAAAGCGATCTGCACACCAGATACTGTTTGGGTACTGCTCAGACAAAGCTGTATCCACTGCGGGTTACCGGAGGCAGACCAGCGCGTATTCAGATCATTGTCCAGCACATTGCCTGGTACGTTGCCATCATCGGTACTGGCAGAAGCAGGTAAACAGGGAGGTGTTGTTTGCTGTACTACCTGCACTTCTGTATAACTGTTCCAGGCATTCACACTATTACCATGCCCAACAATGCGCACCCATTTAGCAGATGCCGCCGTAAAGTTAAATGTTTCCAGCGCCGTGGAGGTGCCGTTGCTGCTCAGGCCGGTGGCTACATTCGTGAAGCCAATACCATCCGTTGAAACCTGTATATCAAAGTTAGAACTGCGTACGTTTCCATTATAGAAAGCAATCTTCACGCCTGTTACTGTTACGATATTATTCAAACAGAACTGGATCCATTGCCCGTCTCCACTGGCAGACCAGCGGGTAGTCAGGTTATTATCCAATACATTACCTGCCACGTTTCCATCATCAGCACTGGCTGCAGCAGGAGAACAAACCGGTGGTGTACTACCGCCGGGGAAATCATCTGCCGGGCTTAGCATCCGTTCACGGATCCAGGTGCCTGCGGGTTTCAGGCGGGCAGTGGTCCATGGGCCTGCTGAGCAGGTACCTGTAGTCCATACCGCGCCGGAGCGGTTATCATCAGAGTAGTTCCAGTTCGTCCAGCTGATCTTCTTGGTACGCATCAGGTCTATGTACCGTTGCGTCATGGTGAAATCATTTGGTCCGTCACCGCTCGCTTCCTGCGAACCAAACTCGGTTACAAAAACCGGCAGGCGATCGGAGGCCCAGTTCAGTTCGTTATAATACGCATTGCCGTGGGACTTTGCATAGAAGTGAAAAGTGTACATGATATTGGTGAAGCTCAAAGGATTGCTCACAATATCCTGTGCGGTACGCCCGTCAGAAATACCCATGGAACCCCAGGCATGTGTACCAATAAGGATCACCGCATCACTGTCAATAGCCCGGATCACCGGGATGATCTGGTCGCCATAGTTTTTGATGGTTGCCCAGGAAACGCCGTTGGGCTCATTACATACATCGTAAATGATGTTGTTCTTATTCTTGTGCTGATTGGCAATAGCGGTGAAGAATGTTTTTGCTTTTGCCAGGTTGGCATTAGGATCACCGGGAGTTAGCTGATGCCAGTCTACCAGCGCATACATGCCACGCTCTGTAGCCTCTTCTATCAGGCGGCTCACCTGTGCGGTAAAACCTGCAGGGTCTGTATCATAACCACCTTCCTGTACGTACAGGGAAATGCGCAATACATCTGCACCCCAGTCATATGCCAGGGCATCCAGCGATGCCTCCGTTAAACAACTCCCCCATCCATACCACTGGATACCATGCGTGCTCATGCCGCGCAGCTGAATTGGGTTCCCATACTGATTACATAATTTAAGACCTATCACCCGTAATTGTCCATTCTGTGCAACAGGTGTTTGTGCTTTAAGGATACTTGTGCCGGTTAACAGGCATACGATCAACAGCAATAGTTTAAAGGATAAATGTGTTTTCATAACGATAACTATTAAGGGTTGTGATTTAGACATCAGTTAGGTTGATGGCAATACAATGCCCTGTCCTATGCGGACAATTGCGATAATTAAAAGGAGATGCGGAAGTTATAACGTGTAAATCAAGCGGGCTTTCACTCAGATTACATTCTATTCTGGCTTAAAGTGCAATCGTTTGCATAAATATAGGTAATTTCATACAAACAGAAAGAAAGATCAAGGAAAATAATTTAAATTAGGAGTAGAACAACACATCCACTTATGAAAACAACCCAGATCTAAAATGCCTGTAACAGGCTAACCGCTTCATTTTCCGCCTTCTATACTTATTATATTCCACGCGTTGCAGGATCATTGTTTAATCATTTAAAACCCTCTTCCCATGATGCAGGCGTACTTCACCCGTGCTGTCTTCTCTGTAAAGGCATGCCTTGTAGGTTTATTATTATTTGTGACAGCTGCCGTACAGGCGCAGCAGTCAACTGTTATTGCTGACGGCCCCGGCAATACGTATGAACTGATGAACGAAAAAGGATACAATGTTGAATCCCCCGATTGCGGCCACGCTGTAAAACATATCAATGAGATCATGGACACGCAGCTGGGCAAATATGTTTTTGGCTTCACGCTGCACCGCGATCTGGATGACGACCGTTGCGGCGCTACAGACCGGCAGCGGATAGAGTTACGAGGAACAGGAAGTGCACAACAGGGCACGCAGGGCTCTACCAGCCATTACCGCTGGAAGTTTAAACTGGATGCCAACTTCCAGGAGTCTCCCAACTTTTGCCATATCATGCAACTGAAAGCATATGGTAATGGCCATGGCAGTGGTTCGCCTATCATCACGCTTACACCGCGTTATAACAACAAAATGGAAATAGGCCATACGGGGCTGGGTGGCGCTGTTGCCACCGCTGACCTGAGCCTTTTTAAAGGTGTATGGGTAGAAGCGTACGTGAAGATCAAACACGATAATAACGGTACACTGGAATTTGTGGTCAAAAGATTAAGTGATGGTGTAACGCTGTTATCGTACACCAACAACAGCCTGGATATGTGGGAAGATGGCGCAGGGTATGGCGCACCCAAATTCGGGTTCTACCGTAGTCTAACCAGCCCTTCTTACCTGCGCGATGAAACCATCCGCCTGGCAGATATCTGCGTAACAAAAGGCACCACAAGTCTTTGCCCCAGCGATGTGGGCACTGCCTGTGTACCTGCTTCAGCGAGTACCGATGATGGTAATGTACCGGGCAATGTGTTGGACAATAATCTGAGCACAAGATGGTCTGCCTCTGGCAACCCACAGTGGATACAGCTTTGCCTGAGCAGTACCCAAACAGTATCCGGTGTTCAGATCGCTTTTTATCAAGGCACCACCCGCCGTTCTAACTTTGATATACAGGTTTCCACCAACGGTACTTCTTTCTCCAATGTATCCACCGGCTTACAAAGCAGCGGTACTTCCAACGCATTGGAAACATTTAACTTCTCTCCTACATCTGCGAAATATGTCCGCATTGTGGGGCATGGCAATACGGTGAATGCCTGGAACAGTTATACGGAAGTAAAAGTATTGAACGGCAGCAGTTTTGTTTCCCGTAAGGCGGCGACAGAAGAAGAGACGAATGAGATAGAATTAAAGACTACGCCCAATCCGTTCACCCAGCAAACTACGGTAAGTTTCCATCTGAAAGCAGCGGGCAAAACACACCTCGCAGTGTATGATATTACAGGTAAGGTAGTGGCTGTACTAGTGAATGGGCAATTACCGGCAGGTAAACATACCATTCCGTTCAAATGTGGGGACACACCGGCGGGATCTTATATCCTTCAGCTACAACATGGTGGCCGGTCTATTTCTAAGAAATTGCAGAAGCTTTGATCTGCCCTGGCGCACCAGTTTGAGTAAGTATTTACTCAAACTGGTGCGTTCAAAAAAACTTTCCGGCCTTTGAGATTGTACTAATGTGTATATACCAAAATAAAATACACATGAAATATCTCCTGGTTGCTTTGGCTTTCATAGCCTGCAATAGCGACAATAATAAACTGCAGGAACTGCAAAAGAAGGTAGATCAGTACGAAGCTGCTCAAAAGCTCACGGAAGTGCACCTCGCACGCTTCGACTCCCTGGATTTCCAGTTCTATAGCCACCAGTTATGGGATTCTCTCAGCCTCAGCCATGCAGACCACATCAAGGCATTTTACCCGGATGGGAGCACCACAATAGGCCTGAATCCGGCACACATAGATATGCTGAAGCCGCAGTTCGAATTTGCGCCGGACACTAAGGTCACAGCGCATCCTGTACGTTTCGGTACCGGTGAATGGACCTGCGGGATAGGCACAGTGGAAGGCACCTTCTCTCAGCCAATGGACATAGGCGGTGGTAAAACCATCCCTCCTACCGGCAGGAAATTCAAGTTCTCCATGGTCACTATCGGGCGTTGGGAAAAGGGGAAGATGATAGAGGAGTACCTCTTCTATGATAACCTGGCTATTATGAAACAGATAGGGCTGGCCAAATAATTAGGATAATTCGCGGAACTGGCTTATTTTATCAGAAGCCAACGCGAACTATATGAACAAATCACTAACCCTCCTGATCACCCTTATTGTATCGTCTCTATCCCTGCATGCACAAGACTTCCAGGCGCAGATCGCGCAAAAAGCCAGCGCGCTTTTACCGAAGATCATTGAATGGCGGAGATATATTCACGAACATCCTGAACTCTCTAACCGTGAAACAAAAACCGCGGAATACATTGCAGCACATTTGCGCACATTAGGTATTGAAGTAAAAACAGGCATCGCCAAAACCGGTGTGGTAGGCCTTCTGAAAGGTGGTAAACCTGGGCCTGTTGTTGCCCTGCGTGCAGACATGGATGGATTACCGGTACTGGAAAAGGTCAATCTCCCTTTTAAATCTACCGTCACTGCAGAATATCTGGGCCAGACAGTTCCTGTGATGCATGCCTGCGGACATGATAGTCATATTGCCATTTTAATGGGCACTGCGGAGGTGCTGGCTGCCATGAAGAAGGATATACAGGGTACAGTGAAGTTCATCTTTCAACCGGCGGAAGAAGGCCCTCCCGGCGATGAAGAAGGTGGCGCTCCATTGATGGTGAAAGAAGGTGTGATGGAGAACCCGGTAGTAGATGCCGTGTTCGGATTACATATCGGTTCCGGTATTGAGATAGGAAAGATCCAGTATAAGCAAGGCGCTATGATGGCCTCTTCTGACTGGTTCACCATTGCCATCAAAGGTAAACAGGCACATGGCTCTTCTCCATGGAACAGTGTTGATCCTATTGTGGTAGGCACACAGATCATTAATGGTTTGCAAACCATTGTAAGCCGTCAGTCTAATATTGTAGAGGCTCCGGTTGTGATCACGGTAGGTAAATTTCATTCCGGTATACGGAGTAATATTATTCCGGAAGAAGCCGTACTGGAAGGCACCATCCGTACGCTGGACAGTAAGATGCAGGCAGATGTGCATGAACGCATTCGCCGCACGGCCACCAAGATAGCAGAGGCTTCCAATGCACAGGTTACTGTTACCATAGATAAGAAAACGCTCGTTACTTTTAATGATTCTGCATTGGTAGCCCGCATGCTTCCTTCTTTACAGAAAGCAGCGGGAAGCGACAAAGTGAGTATCATGAATTGGGTAACGGGTGCAGAAGATTTTTCCTTCTATGGCACTAAAGCGCCGGCTTTCTTTTTCTACCTGGGTGGTATGCCTAAGGGGGCAGATCCCAAAAAGGCACCGGGCCATCATACGCCGGACTTTTACATTGACGACAGTATGCTGGATGTGGGGGTAAAGGCCTTCTGCAATCTTGTTTTCGACTACGCTAAAAAGAAATAAAATCCCCCCTGCGGGGGGATAGGGCGTGTTTTTTTAGTAAAAAATCACCCAAATAAAAAAGCCCGGACGCATAAAACGTCCGGGCTTTTTTAATATTCATTATAAGCTTACTTCACTTCTTCAAACTCTGCATCAGTTACGGTATCACCGGCACCACCTTGCTGTCCGGCACCTTGCTCTGCGCCTGCCTGTGCTCCGCCATCTGCGCCAGGTTGCCCTTGCGTGGCTTTGTACATTTCTTCAGAAGCAGCTGTCCATGCATTGTTCAATTCTGCTGTGGTAGCATCGATCTGCGTGATGTCCTGTGTTTTCACCGCTTCGCGAACTTTCTCGAGTGCAGATTCGATAGGTGCTTTCTTATCAGCAGGAATTTTATCACCGTATTCTTTCAGTTGTTTTTCTGTCTGGAATACTAAGCTTTCTGCCTGGTTCACCTTTTCGATCTTCTCACGTGCCAGTTTATCTTCTGACTCATTTGCTTTCGCTTCAGCTTTCATCTTTTCGATCTCTTCCTTACTTAAACCGCTACCGGCTTCAATACGGATGTTCTGAGATTTACCAGTACCCTGATCTTTAGCAGTTACATGGAGGATACCGTTGGCATCAATGTCAAAGATCACTTCGATCTTCGGCACACCACGTTGTGCTGGTGGCAGGTCATTCAGGATGAATTTACCCAGCGTTCTGTTCTGAGAAGCTAAAGGTCTTTCACCTTGCAGTACATGGATCTCTACGCTAGGCTGGTTATCAGCAGCGGTGGAGAAAGTTTCGCTTTTCTTTGTCGGAATAGTGGTGTTGGATTCGATCAGTTTAGTGAACACACCGCCCATGGTTTCGATACCGAGGGATAATGGTGTAACGTCCAGCAACAATACATCCTTCACTTCACCGGTGAGTACACCACCCTGGATAGCAGCACCAATGGCAACTACTTCATCCGGGTTCACACCTTTATTCGGTTTTTTACCAAAGAATTTTTCTACTACTTCCTGGATCTTTGGAATACGGGTAGAACCACCTACGAGGATCACTTCATCGATCTTGGAAAGGTCCAGACCAGAATCAGCCAGCGCTTTCTTACATGGTTCCAGTGTTCTTTGGATCAGGCTGTCGCTCAGTTGTTCAAACTTAGCGCGGGTGAGTTTCTTTACAAGGTGTTTGGGTACACCGTCTACCGCAGTGATGTATGGCAGATTGATCTCTGTTTCCTGAGAAGAAGACAATTCTATCTTCGCTTTCTCGGAAGCTTCTTTCAAACGCTGCCAGCTCATTGGGTCTTTATGCAGATCTACTGCTTCGTCTTTCTTAAATTCATCTGCCAGCCAGTCCATGATCACTTTATCAAAGTCATCACCACCCAGGTGGGTATCACCGTTGGTAGATTTTACTTCGAATACACCATCACCCAGTTCGAGGATAGAGATATCGAAAGTACCACCACCAAGGTCAAATACAGCGATGATGCTGTCCTGATGTTTTTTGTCCATACCATAAGCCAGTGCAGCAGCAGTAGGCTCATTGATGATCCTGCGAACGGTCAGACCTGCAATTTCACCGGCTTCTTTCGTTGCCTGGCGTTGCGCGTCATTAAAGTACGCCGGAACAGTGATAACAGCTTCTGTTACTTCCTGACCCAGGTAGTCTTCTGCCGTTTTCTTCATCTTTTGCAGGATCATAGCAGATATCTCCTGCGGAGTATATAACCTGCTATCTATATCAATACGTGTAGTGTTATTATCACCTTTTGCCACTTTGTAAGTCACATGATTCAATTCACTGGACACTTCGTCGTAGTGGCGGCCCATAAAACGCTTCACAGACATGATAGTGTTAACAGGATTTGTGATCGCCTGGCGTTTAGCCGGATCACCCACTTTCCTTTCGCCGTTCTTTAAAAATGCAACAACGGAAGGCGTAGTACGGCGTCCTTCATCGTTGGCAATAACTACCGGTTCGTTACCTTCCATTACGGCAACGCAAGAGTTGGTAGTCCCTAAGTCAATACCTATGATTTTTCCCATAATAATTAATGTTCTCCTTTGTGAAACAGTGTGGCCCGGACGTTTCCGGACCTTGCCCATGAATTGTCAATGATTATGCCAAGGCCCCTTTTATGCAATTATGTCAGTTTTATCAGACAAAAAGATGTATATGAATAAAAACTATGTCTTTTTGATAGAACACAGTGGCGTAAAATTTGTTTTGCAAGGGTATCACTAACCACAATCATATGAAAAAAATCAAATGGGTCGTTTACTTGTTGACCGTGCTACCCCTTGCAAGTTTGGCGCAGACCCCGTCAACCACTTCAGAAACTCCAACGCCTTCTTCAGGCGTCCTTTTTGGTGGAAGCAGGAACTTCCGCACCTTCTCCATCGGCATTAATGGCGGTGTATTGGTACCTTCTGTTGCTACAGGCGGCAGCAATGATTTCTCCAAATGGCAGGTTAATTACGGTTATGGCGCTTATCTTAAATGGCAGTTGTTACACTTCCTGGCCCTCCGGGGAGACTTTGTAGGTGGTAAGCTCAAAGGAGATAACAGCCGTGAGCTGGGTAATGGCCAGGCACCAAACAGTCCTTACGCATCGTTTGAAACATCTCTTAAATGGTCCGGTAGTTTAAATGCCGTTTTCAATTTAGCGACTATCAACTGGCTGCACAAACAAAGCGCTGCAACACTTTATGTGTCTGTAGGTGGCGGTTTGGCAGGTTACAACCCGGAAGTGACCACACCGGGCGGTATTACCACAGAATACAAACCCAGCGGTGTAATTAAAGAGTTCTTTGTACCCGTTGGGGCTGGTTTGAAGTTCAAACTCTCTGAAGGCGTGAACCTCGATCTCGGCTACACGATGCATTACCTGGATGGGGATAACCTGGACGGCTATAACAAAGCCCCCTCCAAGGACAAGTATGCCTACGGTTACGCAGGTCTGGAATTCAGCCTTGGCAGCCGCAGCAAACCACAACTGCAATGGCATAATGCCCCGGCAGTAATGTATGATCAGCTGGAAGCTGCCCGCAACCAGCTTAAACTGGAACTGGACGCAGAGAAGGAAAACAACGCCAAACTGGCTGCCAGTGTAGCTAAGCTGCAGGTGGACAGTGATGGTGACGGTGTTTCTGACCTGTTTGACAAATGCCCGAACACACCTGCCACTGATAAGGTAGACGGGGCTGGTTGTCCGCTGCCGAAACCTGACACCATTAAACCGGAAGTGAAGGTGATCATCACAGAAGATGACCGCCGCCTGGTAAGGGAAGCGATCGCCAACCTTGAGTTTGCTACCGGTAAAGCGGATATCAAACCAAGTTCCTTTGCTTCACTGGATAGAGTGGCAGACCTGATCAAACGTAAGAACCTGAGCCTGAAACTGGCCGGCCATACGGACGATGTGGGTAAAGATGCCAGCAACATGATCCTCTCTAAGAACAGGGCAGAATCTGTGAAGGCTTACCTTGTTGGCAAGGGTGCTAACCCAAGCCGTATTGAAGCAACAGGATATGGTGAAACCCAGCCTATTGCGAGCAATAAAACAGCTGCAGGCCGTCAGCAGAACCGCCGTGTTGAGTTCACTATCTATTGATAATCTGACAGTTTTGCATGTCATTATACCAAGGGCGCCGATGCAGATCGGCGCCCTTTTTTGCGGCATACTATTTGCCAAATGACAGCCTGCTAACTATAACGTATTATGAAAAAACTTGCTTTTTTAATTTTATTCGGAGGATTGGTTGCTAATGCCAGCGCACAGGAGATCAGCTTTGGTGCAAAGGGTGGTTTGAACATTGCCAAAGTGACTA
The DNA here is from genome assembly GCF_009647655.1 of Chitinophaga sp. SYP-B3965. GTDB lineage: Bacteria > Bacteroidota > Bacteroidia > Chitinophagales > Chitinophagaceae > Chitinophaga. The sequence goes on from NZ_WJFD01000006.1 coordinate 194,681, forward strand.
ACACGATCTTCGGGGATGAAGAGACCAGGGCTTCCATTTATTTGGGTGGTTTTGCGCGTATAGCCGTGAATGAGAGCTGGAGCGTTCAGCCGGAACTGGTATACTCCGGCCAGGGGTTCAAATACGATATTCCTATCCTGGGAGAATATAAGGTGCGCCTCAACTACATTAACGTCCCTGTAATGGTACAGTATTATCTGATTCCTGAATTTCACCTGGAAGCTGGCCCGCAACTGGGTTTCCTGGTAGCTGCCAAAAACATACATGGCAAAACGACTGTGGATGTCAAAGACCAGACGAAAGGTGTAGACTTTGGGCTGGGCTTTGGATTCGGTTATGACTTTGATTTTGGATTAGGCATTGGTGGCCGGTATAATTTCGGTTTAACGGATGTATATGAACAGGATGAAAGCCAGAAGAACTCCGTTGCGCAGATAGGTTTGTATTATACTTTTGGGAAGTTTAAGAAATAGCGCTGTTTTTTTATTAAGCCAGGCCCAGTAGTGGCATGAAAGTGCGTTCCTCAAAAATGTGATCTGCCACTTCTTTCAGCCTGTCATGTTCCGTGTTAAAAGCAATACCGATCCCTGCTTTGCGGACCATGCAGATATCATTCGTTCCATCTCCGATGGCGAGGATATTGTGCATCTCAATGTCATATTGTCCACGTACATGGTGCATCATGTTACATTTACAGTAAGCATGATTACAATCATTATCCGGTAGTTTTAAGAAATTCGCAGGGATGCTCACTACACCCGTAGCAATATCATCCTCAAATTCCAGCACGTTGGCGCAGGAGAAATGCATGCCCAGCTGGTCTTTCACGTAATTGGTGATACAGGTATAGCTGTCACTGATAATGCCGCATACATACCCTTTATCCTTCAATGCCCGGATCACGCTCACGGCATCTTCCACTAACGGGATCGATTGAACGACAGCGATCAGTTCTTCCTGTGTTCTTCCTTTCAGTAACTGTGCAATTTTCTGCGTGCGCACTACATCTGAATAACCGGCTTGCACAATGGCCAGTAACTGTGGCATAAATCCCAGTTGATCGGCGGCAGTATAAATAAAGCTTTTGTGTAAGAGGGTATTGTCCATATCAAAAATGGCCATTTTCCCGAACGGTTGTGTCTCTGTAATGTTTGCAGTTAGCATGCGTACTGTTTACGTGAAAAATAGCGGGATAAATGGGTTTACAACTTCTATAGGTATCACAAAGTTACGTAAAATTGGCCGGTGATCCGGGAGTGAGCTGTTAAATTAGCTTTAATAAAACTACCTTTGCTATCTAAATTTGCATTAACATTTTTTAGAATGAGTGTAGTTATTGCTATCAAAAATGCCGCCGCAACGGCCATCCAGGCGCTGTATCAGCAGAATTTTACGGCTGATGACGTGTCTGTTAACATCACCAAGCCAGAGTTTGAAGGGGAATATACTGTTGTCGTATTTTCATTTACTAAATTCAGCCGCCTGAAACCGGAAGAAACGGGCAAACAGCTGGGCGAATACCTTTTAGCGCATTACCCTGCTCTTTTCACCGGTTTTAACGTGGTGAAAGGTTTCCTCAATCTTCAGATCCAGGACCAATACTGGATCCAGTATCTGCAAACCGCACATAGCAATAAAACAGTGGGTCAGCAGCCTGCCAACGGCCGCAAGGTGATGGTGGAATATTCTTCTCCCAATACCAATAAGCCTTTGCACCTGGGGCATCTGCGTAATAACTTCCTCGGTTACTCCGTAGCAGAGATCTATAAAGCAAATGGTTTTGAAGTGATCAAAGCCAACCTGGTGAATGACCGGGGCATCCACATCTGCAAATCCATGCTGGCATGGCAGATGTTCTCTCATGGTGAAACACCGCAAAGCAGCGGTATTAAAGGAGATCACCTGGTAGGTGATTTTTATGTTCACTTTGAAAAAGTACTGCGTGATCAGGCAGAGCCTATCATCTCCCGCGTACTGGATGGCAACCTGAAAGATTTTGAAGGCGCTGAAAAAGACAAGATAGAAAAACTGCACAACGCCACACACAAACCGGAAGTGCAGGCAGATAAAGAGAAGCTGGCTAAAGTGCAGGATGAGATCAAAGAACTGAGCCGTAATAAAACGGAGATCATGCAGCAGGCTAAGATCATGCTGCAGCAGTGGGAAGCCGGCAACCCGGAAGTGCGTGCACTCTGGGCTACGATGAACGGTTGGGTGTATGAAGGTTTTAATAAAACCTATCAACGCCTGGGAATTGATTTCGATAAAATGTATTACGAAAGCAACACGTACCTGTTAGGGAAAGACCTGGTGGAAGAAGGATTACGGAAAGGTGTGTTGTTCCGTAAAGAAGATAACTCTGTATGGATAGACCTTACAGCAGATGGATTGGATGAGAAGTTACTGCTCCGCGGAGATGGCACTTCTGTATACATGACGCAGGACTTAGGTACTGCGCGTTTGAAGTACGACGATTACCATATGGAAGAAAGCCTGTACGTGGTAGCGGATGAACAGAACTATCATTTCAAGGTGTTGAAACTGATCCTGCAGAAGTTACAGGAGCCTTGCGCAGATGGTATTTACCACCTCTCCTATGGCATGGTGGAATTACCACATGGCCGTATGAAAAGCAGGGAAGGCACTGTAGTGGATGCAGATGATCTGATAGAAGAAATGGTAAAAACAGCTGCTGAGCAAACGGAAGAGCTGGGTAAAACAAAAGGTTTTTCTGAAGAAGAATTACGGGAGCTGTATGAAACCATTGGTTTAGGGGCCATGAAATTCTTCCTGCTGAAAGTAGATCCTAAAAAGAAAATGGTCTTCAACCCGGAGGAGTCTATCGACCTTCACGGCTTTACCGGCCCTTTCATACAATATAGCTACGCAAGGATCAAATCCATCCTGCGTGAATTCAGCACAGCAGATCTGGAAGAACTGACAGGTTATTCGCACAATACAGCACTGCTTCCCATGGAAAAAGAACTGATCATGTTATGTGAGCAGTTTAATGCTATCCTGCTGGAAGCACAAAGGGAAATGAGCCCTGCCGTTATTGCCAACTATGCATTTTTGCTGGCGCAGACGTTTAACTCTTTCTATGCGAAGAAAGAGGAGGGTAAATACATTTACTCTGTGAGAGATGCGGAAAATGAGGATAAGAAAAAGCTGCGTTTACAGATTGCTATCCTCACGGCCAATACGATCAAACAAAGTTTGAAGTTTATGGGTATTGCGGTGCCGGAAAGAATGTAGGACTTTCTTAAAAGATAATAGGGTAAAGGATCACATCCTTTACCTTTTTTTATGCCCCTACCGCTCCCCTAACGTTAAAGCCTGATCGCAGATAGCTTGCCCGCGGCTTATTTCACCGGAACAGATATACGATTTTCCCAGCATGAACATGGCGAAGCCATTGAGCGGTTGCTGCAAAAGGATATTATTCCATTGGGTAATAGCGTTCCTGAATTCCTGCTTTTTGTAGTAGGCATTGGCAAGGTTCATCATTACCTGGATGTCTTTAGGTTTTAAAGCTAAAGCGGAGAGCAGGTTGCGGATGGCATCATCGTAAGCGGCCTGTTTAAGGTGGGCCATACCCAGGTTCAAATAAAGGTCTGCATCAACGGGGCGCCCTAACCTGGCTGCCTGCTCAAATGCCCCCGTGGCGGTTTTGTAGTTTTCCATATTGAAATTCATCATTCCCAGTTCGTAATATACATCCGGCGAGGTACTGTCTCCCTGCAGTGATAACTCGTAATAACGGATGCTTTGTTTATAATCTTCCTGTTGGGCATACAACCGCGCGATCTGGCAGAGTAACTCTGCTCTCCGCGGTTCTTCCTTACAGGCTGTTTCGAGTGCAGGGATGGCTTCTGCAGGATGATCGAGGTAAGCATAGCTTAAACCGATGATCCGGTGCATTTTGCGGCAGCCCCGCTGTTGTGCGCGGTAGGCATAGGTCAGTGCATCTTCATACGCTTTTTGCTCGTAAAAGATGCCTGCCAGCGTTTCCAGCGCGGTAGGATGTTCAGGAGATCTTTCCAGTAATCTGAGTAGTTGTTGTTTGGCCGGTTCCGGCTGCTGCTGCAAGCGGTAAACCCCTGCCAGCTCTATGTATGCTGCTGCAAAAGCACCATCTGCGGCAATAGCGGCGGTAAAACGCTGCTGCGCTTCATCCAGACGGCCATCTTTCTTCAGTTGCAGCCCTTCCTTATATAACTTCCTGGCACGGTTATCACCGGCTGGTGATCCCGCAATGGCTGGCACAACAATACATATAGCCAGCACAATGGTGCATAGGTGTAGGATACGGTATAGGAACATAGCAAAAGTGCTTTACGCACTATGACAAATATAAATAAAAATTAATTTATAAAGAAAAATATTTCATGTCATCGGAAGAAAAAGAAAGGGGCAGTAAACTAAGGGCATCCGGGATCACGATCACCTTACCGGTAAGTCCGGACAGGATGAGGCGGATGGGAGCCTTAAACCGCTGCTGGTATTCTGCCAGGGTTTGCCGGCAGAGTCCACAGGGGCTGATAGGCCTGGTACTGTCCCCCAGTTCATTATGATAGCTCACGGCAATGGTTTGCACCGGTACATCCGGGTAAAGGGAGGAAGCGGCCGAGAGCCCTGTCCGCTCTGCGCAGATCCCTACCGGATAGGAAGCGTTTTCCTGGTTGGTGCCCATCACCTGTTTGCCATTGGCCAGTTGTAATACCGCGCCTACCCTGAAATGGGAATAAGGGGCATAGGCATGTTTGGTGGCTTCGCGTGCAGCCCGCAGCAGGGCAGCATCAGCCGGGGCTAATGTTGAAATATCAGCGTGTTCTTCAAATATGATCTGTTGGGATTTCAATTCCATACAAGGGCTTTAATTGAACAGGGAGCAGCAAATGCTGAATTTCGAAGATAATGCTTTTCAAAATTCAACGTTGCTGCTCCCTGTTGGTTATTAACCTTTTGAGCGTAATTATCTGATAGTTCTGAAGAGACGGCTCCAGCGGATGCCACCTTTACCATAACTCATCCAGATGAGCCAGGCTTTACCTACCACGTGATCCTCCGGTACAAATCCCCAATAGCGGGAGTCCAGGGATTTGTGGCGGTTATCCCCCATCATCCAGTAGTAGTTCATTTTGAACGTGTACTGGTTAGTGGCTTTGCCATTGATAACAAACTGGCCACCTTTGGTTTCCAGGGTGTTACCCTCATACACTGCAATAATGCGGCGGTATAACTCAATAGTACTGCTATCCAGTTTTACCGTGGCGCCCTTTTGCGGGATATAGATAGGACCGAAATTATCGATGGAGAACTTGAAGTTCGCTGTATCCTGTGGCCACACACCATCCTGCGTGTTATCCAGGAAAGGCTGGATCTCACTCACTACGGCATTCGTGCCAATTTCTTTTGATTGGGAAGGCGTAAGATTATAACTCGTTCTGCCGGCTACCTTTATTTCAGGGGTATTGTCCACGCCCATTTCTTCCAGGCGCATGGCGTTCAGGGTTTGATCATCTTTCGTGCTCAGGTTGTAAAAACGCTGACTGGCGGGTGGTGGTATTTCCGGTACACCGTTCACGATCACGATACCATCCCTTACGGCCAGGGAATCTCCTGCTATGCCCACACAACGTTTTATATAGTTTTCGCGTTTATCTACCGGGCGGGAAGTTACCTGGAACTGCCTCCATACTTCGTCCCTGCCCATCCGGCGAACCAGCTCATAATAGCTTTCGTCCTGATGCTCAAGGGCTACGGTATCTCCTTCGGGGAAGTTGAATACCACTACATCGTTCCGTTTGATATCACCAAAGCCCGGCAGGCGCCTGTACTTCCAGGAAACTGCTTCAGAATAGGCTTTTGTATATTTTGTGAGCGGAAGGGTATGATGTGTAAAGGGCACTGCCAATGGTGTCATAGGAATGCGGGGGCCATAACTAACTTTGCTGACGAACAGGAAATCATTCACCAGTAAGGTTTTTTCCATTGAAGGAGTAGGAATGGTATATGCTTCAAAAATGAAGGTGCGGATCAGCGTAGCCGCTATCACGGCGAATAAAGCTGCATCCAGCCATTCGCGTACTGCGGACTTTTTTTTCTTGGGCTGACCATCCCTCTTTCTCCAAAATGCCAGGTTCATTCGATTTCTTTTAGTTAGTTGAAAGAACAAATATAATATTCTGCTAATTGTAAGCTAGTTTTCCTTCGCAAAAGTTTTCACAAAAAAATCCCACGATAGTTTGTTAAAATCAGCATGCAGGTCAACTACTTTATAGCTATTTTTGTTTAATTACTATACACGCTACATTGAACAGTTTCACTATAAAGGACCTGGAAAGCCTCACAGGCATCAAAGCGCACACCATCAGGATATGGGAGCAGCGCTATAATGTTATGCGGCCTAAACGGAAAGATACGAATCACCGCATATATGACAACGGTGATCTTAAACATATCATGCGCATTGCGTACTTATACCGTCATGGATACAAGATCTCCAAGATCGCCAACATGACGGATGAGGAGATCAAGCAACTGTCACTCGAGGAAGGCGGCCAGAAAGGAACGCATCTTCACCAGGTGTATATCAACCAGTTAGTGGAGGCCATGATTGATTTTGATCAGACCAAGTTTGAAAAGATCTTCCATAACGTGCTGCTCCGGATGGGCTTTGAACAAACCATCCTCAAAGTGATCTACCCTTACATGGAGCGGATAGGCCTGCTCTGGCTGGTAGATTGCGTGATCCCGGCACAGGAACACTTTGCTGCCAATATCATCCGTAAAAAGCTGATGGTAGCCATAGACGGGCTGGACCTTCCCAAAGAAGGGGATGAAAAGTTCCTGCTCTTCCTGCCGGAAGGCGAGTTTCATGAGGTACCGCTGCTTTTCACCCAGTATATGCTCAAGAAACATGGCTGTGCGGTGGTGAATTTCGGCGCGAATGTTCCGCTGGAAGACCTTTCCTTTTACACGGATCGCAAACAGGTGGATCACATCTACACCCATATCATCACTAATTTCCCGCAAAGAGCGCTGGATAATTTCGTCAGAGACCTGGGAAGGTTATTCCCCGGCATCCCTGTTACCATCTCTGGTCCCCAGATCGTACGCATCACCCCACCCCTGCCGGATAATGTGACGCTCTTAATGTCTATGGAGGAAGTGTTGCAGTATGTGCGGCGTAAGGTGACCTTATAATAATTCCCTTTCCAGTATCCTGTTAATTTCTTTGGCGCGGTTCATCACCATAAAATGGCCACCTTTCAAAATGGTGTGGGTGGGTTGTACAAACCGGCGGGGAAAAGGACGGTCGCTGCTTCCGTGAATATGCACCAGTGAAGGTGGCACCCATTCATTCTGCCAGCTCAGTACATTATTCAATGCCCAGCGCATATAGAAGTGATCTTTATTCTGACTGTACAGGTAATCCTGTAACAACTGCCTTTCCTGGTCTGTGCTCGTTTGCATGAATAACCGTACAATGAACTGCCGCTGGCCGAACACTAATCTGTCCGGCAGGTTCTTCAGCAGCCTTTTTGCCAGTTTGTTATAGTAAGGCGGTAATTCTCCTTTGTGTTTGATGCTGGATAAAAGGATCACCTTCTCCACCGGCAGCTGGCGCGCAATTTCAATACTCATCATACCACCAAAGGAAAGCCCCAGCATCACGGGATTGGGATGCAGGATACGCCGTGCCATGCGGAGGGCGTACTCTTCTATTGGCTCATCATGGCTCAGGGGCTTGATCCAGGGAAGGAAGTGGCTTTCGTAACCTGGCGGAAATTCCAGGTTTTGAAATACCCTTTCATCAGCCCCTAGTCCGCTGATCATGTAAATGTGTTTGCTACTCATTGTCTTCCGCTGATTTGCGAATCTCGTAACGCTCCATTTTGTTGTATAGGTGACTACGCTGAATGTCAAGCTCCTGGGCAGTTTTAGACACATTCCACCCGTTCTTGTTCAACATAAATACGATAAATATCTTTTCCACTTCATCCCTGAAAGCATGCAGGCGGGTTAAAACGAGCAGCTCATCATTCAGGTAGTGGCTTTTTTTTTCTCGTGATTGGGAATGACATAATTCTCTACATCATCTGCTGTAATGGTTTTCCCGGAAAGGATCACCAGCCTTTCCACCACATTGCGCAGTTCCCGGATATTACCCGTCCAGTTATGCAACTGCAAAGCTTTCATCGCTTCTTTATCTGCCACTTTACGGGCCATACCATATTCCGCGCAAACAATATCCAGGAAATGATCTACCAGCAAAGGCACATCATCTTTCCTGTCGTTCAGCGCCGGTACATGGATAAGGATCACACTGAGGCGATGGTATAAGTCTAACCGGAAATTCTTCTCTTCTACTTCTTTCAGCAGATCTTTATTGGTAGCTGCTACCACGCGTACATCCACACTGATCTCTTTATCACCACCTACGCGGGTGATCTTACCTTCCTGCAAAGCACGTAACACTTTAGCCTGTGCGCTGAGGCTCATATCGCCTATTTCATCCAGGAAAAGTGTGCCGCCGCTGGCCTGTTCAAACTTGCCGATGCGTTGTTTGATAGCAGAAGTAAAGGAACCTTTTTCATGGCCGAACAATTCGCTTTCTATCAGTTCACTGGGAATAGCTGCGCAGTTCACTTCCACCATCGGGCCGCTGGCGCGGTTGCTGTATTCATGGATCCAGCGGGCTACCAGCTCCTTCCCTGCCCCATTTTCCCCGGTAACGAGTACACGGGCATCTGTGGGCGCCACTTTATGAATGGTATCTTTTATTTTGATGATGGGATTGGATTCCCCGATCATTTCAGGTGTTTTGTTCACCTTCTTGCGCAGCGTTTTGGTTTCTGCCACCAGGGTGGTTTTGTCCAGCGCATTCCGCAGGGTGATCAGCAGGCGGTTCAGATCCGGCGGTTTGGAGATGTAATCGTACGCGCCTTTCTTTACGGCTTCCACCGCAGTATCTATATTACCGTGACCGGATACCATGATAATGGGCACATCCGGGTTGATCTCTTTTGCTTTTTCCAAAAATTCGAGGCCGTCCATCTTCGGCATTTTGATGTCGCACAACACGGCATCATATGCTTTTTCCTTGTACATTTTAAAACCCTCAGCCCCGTCCGCAGCTTCTTCGATCTTATATCCTTCGTAGGATAAGATCTCGGAGAGCGTTTTACGGATACTTTTCTCGTCGTCTATAATCAATATGTTGGCCATAGGTTGTCTAATATTTTAAACAGTCAGCGCCAAAAATAAGAAAAAGATGAAAGCCAGCTTCATCTTTCAGAATGATACAACAAAATACTCCCATTTAATCGCAGTAAAAGAAATAATTACATGCCTGCAGTGGTTTTAAGGCGCAGAAGTCTACTAATTTTGTGTAATTTTATCCACAGAAGGCACGTTAGTTTTATACGTAGCAGGTAACTATTCAGCATTATGAAGCAATTATTGGAGCAACTTAAAAAGCGCCACCGGGCTGCAGCTGCAGACGCATATCCCTCATCTGAGCAGGTATGGGCTTTTTGCAGGGACCTGGTGAATTGGTTATTCCCGGAACATACTGGCAGGGTGATGGATGATGTACAACTGGAACAATATGCGCTCCAGCTGGAAACGCAGCTGAAAGACCTGTTGCAGAACATGGGTTCCCGCCTGCCACAGGATGCGGCTACCACCAGCCGGCAGTTCATGGAACTGGTGCTCGGCATTTACAGTGATCTGACGAAGGATGCGGAAGCCATCCTCCAGGGAGACCCTGCAGCCACTTGTCTTTATGAGGTGATCCGCGCGTACCCGGGTTTCTATGCCATCGCCGCCTATCGTGTAGCGCATGGCCTGCATAACCTGGAAATACCTTTATTACCCAGAGTGATCACGGAATTCGCTCATGCGAAAACCGGTATAGATATTCATCCTGCCGCTGTGATAGCGCCTTATTTCTGCATTGACCATGGCAGTGGTGTGGTGATCGGTGAAACCACGGTGATAGGCCAGCATGTGAAACTCTACCAGGGCGTTACCCTCGGGGCTTTGAGTATTGACAAAACGATGGCCCAGAACAAACGCCATCCAACGATAGAGGATCATGTAGTGATCTATGCAGGCGCTACCATCCTGGGCGGAGATACCGTGATAGGACATCATAGCATTATTGGCGGGAACGTCTGGCTGATCAAATCAACAGATCCCTATTCCCGGATATATTATAAAGCAGACGGCAGTATTAAAGTAGTTTAACATGACGAGATCAGTATTGGATTTAGTAGGCAACACCCCTATGGTGGCCTTGCAACGCATTCCTGAAAACCCGAACGTAACGATCTACGCTAAATTAGAAGGTAATAACCCCGGCGGCAGTGTAAAAGACAGGGCCGCATATGGTATGATCAAAGGTGCGCTGGACCGTGGGGAAATAAAGCCGGGCATTAAACTGATAGAAGCTACCAGCGGGAACACAGGCATAGCGTTGGCTATGATAGCCAGTCTTTTTAGCGTACCCATTGAACTGGTGATGCCGGAAGATGCTACACGGGAAAGGGTGTTATCCATGGAGGCCTTCGGCGCCAAAGTGATCCTCACCCCCAAAGAGCAAAGCATGGAAGGCGCCATCGATTATGCGCATGCACAAGTAGCCAAAGGTGGTTACCACATGCTGAACCAGTTTGCCAATCCAGACAACTACGGCATGCATTACCGTACCACAGGGCCTGAGATCTGGCGGGATACAGAAGGCAAGGTTACCCACTTTGTTTCTGCCATGGGTACCACGGGTACGATCATGGGCGTGAGCCGCTTCTTAAAGGAACAGAATAACAACGTACAGATAGTGGGCTGCCAGCCTACGGAGGGTTCCAAAATACCAGGGATCCGCAAATGGCCGGAGGAATACCTACCCAGGATCTTCGAAAGGCAACGCATAGACAGAACGATGGATATTGCGGAAGAAGAAGCCCGGATCATGACGAACCGGCTGGCCCGCGAAGAAGCGGTTTTCTGTGGCATGAGCAGCGGAGGAGCTGTTGCGGCAGCGGTAAGGTTAGCGAAGGAGCTGGAAAGCGGGGTGATCGTTTGCATCATCTGCGACCGGGGAGACCGGTATCTGAGTTCTGACCTGTTCGGTTGAGATTAACCATTTAACTTCCTTATACATAGCAAAGGCTGCCTTCGGGCGGCCTTTTTTGTGTTCCTCAGTGTCCATTTCGGGGAGATAAGCCGTATATAAGCCGTATATAACCCGTATATAAGTCGTAGATAAGCCGTCCCTTATAGAGACGGCTTATCTATGGCTTATGTATAACTAAAATAAGGCTTATCCTGCTTTAGGCTAAGCACAAAAAAGGCGTACCGGTTGACGGTACGCCTTTTTTTATATGGTATAAACCAGCTTATTTCTTCATGTACATCACTTCCTTCACCAGTTTCACTGTTCTTTCCACATCAGGGAGGTACAGTTTCACCAGGTTAGGTGCGTAGTGCATAGGGGCATCTACGGCAGTGATCCTGCGGATAGGTGCATCCAGGTAGTCAAATCCTTCTTTCTGGATACGGTAAGAGATCTCTGAAGAGATGCTGGCGAATGGCCATTGCTCTTCCACGATCACCAAACGGTTGGTTTTCTTAACGGATTCCAGGATGGTGAACCAGTCCAGCGGGCGGATGGTACGAAGGTCGATCACCTCCGCTTCAATGCCTTCTTTAGCCAGTTCTTCCGCAGCACCGAGTGCTACTTTCATCATTTTATTGAAGGAAACGATGGTAACATCTTTACCAGCGCGTTTGATATCAGCTTTACCGATAGGGATGATGTATTCCTCTTCAGGTACATCGCCCAGCTCACCGTACATCTGCTCACTTTCCATGAAAACAACCGGATCATCGTCGCGGATAGCGGCTTTGAGGAGACCTTTTGCATCGTATGGGTTAGATACGGATATTACTTTAAGGCCGGGAATGTTTGCATAATAGCTTTCAAAGGCTGTGGAGTGTTGTGCACCCAGCTGTCCTGCAGAACCACCGGGTCCGCGGAAAACGATAGGGCAACCCACCTGGCCACCGCTCATGGCGAGCATTTTGGAAGCGGTATTGAGGATCTGATCCAGCGCCAGTACGGCAAAGTTCCAGGTCATGAATTCCAATACGGGGCGGAGACCGTTTTGAGCAGCACCTACACCAATGGCTGTGAAACCGAGTTCGGCAATAGGCGTATCAATTACTCTACGTGCTCCGAACTCATCCAGCATTCCCTGGCTAACTTTGTAAGCTCCGTTGTATTCTGCCACTTCCTCACCCATCAGGAACACCCGCTCATCGCGGCGCATTTCTTCCTGGAGGGCTTCTCTTAAGGCTTGTCTGAAGGCTATCTGACGCATTTGATTCTTTAAATATGTTTAGAACATTACACACCTTTTTGTGAAAGGCAGGGCAAAAATATTGTTTGTTTGCCAAAAAGCAAAGCATTTACATTTTCTCTATCACTACCGCACTGGCGCCGCCCCCTCCGTTACAGATACCAGCCACGCCATAGCGGCCGTTCTCCTGCTGTAAAATGGAAGTTAAGGTGATCAATATCCTTGCTCCGCTGCTGCCAATTGGATGCCCTAAAGCTACCGCACCACCCCAAACATTCAAAGTTTCCGGCTTAATTCCCAGGTCGCGCTCGTTGGCGAGGGCCACGCAGGAGAATGCTTCGTTGATCTCAGAAAAGTCCATGTCCGCAATGGTGAGCCCTGCTTTAGCCAGTGCTTTGTTGATGGCTTTAACCGGAGTGGTGGTGAACCATTCGGGGGCCTGGGAGGCGTCCGCGAAGCTCACGATACGTGCCAAAGGCTTGAGACCCAGCTCTTTCAGCTTCTCCCCGCTCACTAACACTACCGCCGCGGCGCCGTCGTTGATGTTGGAGGCGTTGGCGGCTGTTACGGTACCGTCTTTCTGGAAAGTTGGCTTCAGCGTGGGGATCTTATCAAAATTTACTTTTTTCACATCTTCATCCTCGGTTACGGTGATGGTTTGCTTGCCGGTTATTTCCACAGGCACTATTTCGTTCTTGAAATATCCTTTTTCGGTGGCGGCTGCGGCTCTTTTATAACTCTGGATGGCATAGGCATCCTGGTCTTCCCGGGTGATCTTGTACTCAGCTGCGCAGATCTCCGCAGCATTGCCCATATGGAAGTCTTTATAAGGGTCCCAGAGGCCGTCCCTTAAGATACCATCTATCACAGCACCATGCCCTAAACGGTACCCGTTACGGGCTTTATCGAGATAATAAGGAATATTGCTCATGCTTTCCATGCCGCCTGCTACCACAATGTCATTGTCTCCCAGCATAATACTTTGCGCACCCAGCATGATCGCTTTCATACCGGAAGCACATACTTTGTTCACGGTGGTACAGGGAACGGTATTGGGGAGGCCTGCGTAAAGGCTGGCCTGGTTGGCAGGTGCCTGGCCCACATTTGCACTGATCACATTTCCCATATATACTTCCTGCACCTGTTCCGGCTTAACTTTCGCCCTTTCCAGTGCTGCCTTTATCACCGTAGCGCCCAGTGTTGTGGCGGGCAATGTTGCCAAAGCCCCGTTGAAACTGCCTATTGGCGTTCTGGCTACGGATACAATAAATACCTCTTTCATTCTTTTGTTGTTTTGGTGAATCGTTTGGACAATCTCCAAATTTAAGGAATTGTGGAACCGGCTCCAAAACCAGATTTTTGGGGTAAGTTTGTATTTGCTAACTATCGAAATAATTTGATCTCTCAGAATACAATACAACAGATACTCAACCGGATAGACATTGTGGAAATCGTCGGCTCCTTCGTGCGGCTGAAGAAACGCGGTGCCAGTTACCTTGGTCTTTGCCCTTTTCACAATGAAAAGAGCCCTTCCTTTACCGTTTCCGGAAGTAAGGAGATCTATAAATGTTTCGGTTGCGGCAAAAGCGGCAATTCCATCAACTTCCTCATGGAGCACGAAAAGTACTCTTATGTGGAAGCATTACGCTGGCTGGCCGCGAAGTATAATGTAGAGATCGAAGAAAAAGAAGTTAGCCCGGAAGTAAAACTCCAGCAACAACTGGCGGACAGCCTCTTCATCATCAACAATTTCGCCCGCGACTACTTCGTGAAAACGATGTTCGAAACGGAAGAAGGACAGAATGTAGGCTTAAGTTATTTTGAAGAAAGAGGGTTTTCGGAAGAAACGGTGCGCAAGTTCCAGCTGGGTTACTGTCTTAACCAACGCGATGCCTTCGTAAAAGCGGCCCTCATGAAAGGGTACAATGCAGACTACCTGCAGAAAACAGGGCTCGTGGCCCTCCGCAATGAACAGCTGGCGGATAACTACCGCGGCAGGGTGATCTTCCCCATTCACAACCAAAGTGGTAAAGTACTCGGCTTTGGTGCACGCATCCTGGTAAAATCAGACCGCGCGCCTAAATACATCAACTCCCCGGAAAACGATATCTATGTAAAAAGTAAAGTGCTTTATGGTACTTACTTCGCAAGACATGCCATCGATAAACTGGATGAGTGTTTCCTTGTGGAAGGATATACGGATGTTGTTTCCCTTCACCAGGCGGGTATAGAAAACGTAGTGGCTTCCAGTGGTACTTCCCTTACTACAGATCAGCTTCGACTCATTAAAAAATACACCAACAACCTCACCATCCTCTATGATGGAGATAATGCAGGTGTGAAAGCAGCCCTCCGCGGGCTGGACATGGCCATTGAAGAAGGCCTCAACGTAAAGCTTGCCCTCATCCCTGATAAAGAAGATCCGGACAGCTATGTGCGTAAAGTAGGTGCGGAAGGTTTCCGGCAGTTCATTGCAGAAAATAAACAAGACTTCATCCTCTTCAAACTACATGTTTCCTTAAAAGAAGCAGGTACTGATACTACCAAGAAATCTCAACTGGTAAATGAGATCGCTGAAACGATCGCACGCATTGATAAGGTGGAAGATTTCACCAAACAGCAGGATTACATCCGTCAGTGCAGCCAGTTATTAAAGATAGATGAAGAGGGTATGGTGACCCTCGTCAACAAATACATCCGGGACAGGCTCACCAAACAAGCTGCCCAGCAAAACAAACAACAGCAATCTTTTCAGACGCAGGATAACGACGGGCCTTCCCTCGCGGAAATGTACCCCGAGCACTTCCAGGATGATGCGCCGACCTCTGCTGCTGAGAATCTCTTTAACCGGGATGAAAAGCAGGAAAGAGAACTGGTGAAGATATTGCTGCGCTTCGGCGATAAACCTTATCTCACTTTGAGTGAGGAAGAAGAAGAGAATCAAAACCTGGAAGGGAAACAAACGGTGGCTGATTACATCTTCCATCTTCCTTATGATTTTGAATCACTGGCGGATAGTGAAGTGGTGAAGAAGATCCTTCGCGAATATAAATCACAGTATGATTCGGGGTCTCCCATGGATAAAAAATGGTTCCTCTATCACCAGGATGCGGAAATTGCACAGAACGTTGCGCAGATACTGGAAGATAAGGAAGCGGATCTCAGTGCTAACTGGAAGGACCGGTTTGAGATCAAAACTATTTATGGTGATAATGCCTACCTTAAAGATACCCGTTCTACTACGGGGTATCTCATCCTTCGCAAGATCAAAAAGCTGATCGTTGAGAATCAGAATGAGATGGAGAAGTCTCAGGATATTGAGGATCAGATGGCGTGTTTGAAAATGCACCAGCATTTGAAGCAGATTGAGATTGAGACTACGCAGTTGCTGGGGATGGTGATCTTTAAGTAAAGGAAGACTTCAATTCAGAAGTTGGCAATATCTTCTTTTTAACAGGACTTTCAATAGTTGAAGGATCAATTAAGTATTTTTGAAGTGAGGCCAATTGATTGATAGCGGCTTCTCTCATCATTTCATACCGTTCTTTCTTACCAATCCCCTGCCTGATCCATACAGCATTAAGGTTCTCTAGATTTGAAAGAACAATGAGGCGATGCGTATCAGCGCAATCCCTTATCGTTTTATATTCATACGCTTCTTCAGGATATTGCTCTCTCCATTGTTTCGCAGTAAGACCAAATAAAGCCAGATTTATCAAGTCGGCCTCTTCCGCGTAAATGTATACTTCACTTTTCTGTTGAGTGCCTCCCCAGGGAATGAGCTTCTCCTTTATAGCATCAGTATGAATTCTGTAATTGGTAGCCGATAGGCTCCTTCTAAAGTTCCATTCCAGACGATGTGTGTTACTCTCAATTTCCTTCAGTCTCTGAAATTCTTTAATCAGATATAACTTAAATGCCGGACTTATCCATGTGCCAAATTCAAAAGCAATGTCTTTGTGCGCATAGGTTCCTCCATATCTGCCTGCTTTCGCAATAAGTCCAACAGCATTAGCTTTTTCAACCCATTCTTTTACACTTATTTTATAATTGTTTAATCCGGCTTGACTCTTAATTATGGCAGATTCGCCATAATTAAAATCTGGATTGTTTATTGATTCCCAGATGCTTAAAAATTCAACCGTATTTCTATTTCGAAGCCAGTCGGATATGAAGAAATCTCCTTCTTTGGCTTTCAACATATCGGTTATTGATATATAATCATCATTGTTATAGTTAACAACACGTATGATAGTATCATTTACTGTTATTTCTCTTTTCTTAGCCATTATCTTGCGATTAATTGAATAGGTGTATGATTATGCCTGAAGTATTAGGTATAACAATTGTCTTAAAATTGGAGTTGATTGGCATAAAAAAAGCCAGACCCTAAAGCGGCATACTTACATTATGCTTACGATAACCCTGATGGTCGTCACGCTGGATTTAGGATTTACCTGGCAGGTATAACACTGTGTTATACTTCTCTACAAAGGTAGAGCTTCGTTTTTAATCAGCAAAGAAAAGCATATCGGTTTTACAATACAATTTATCACTTTAAGATGCGTATTATCGCTTTTGGATTAAATTCTTCATTATTTCCTTTCCCAGATTTCAAAAGTATATGGCAGGTTATTCTTCTCATCCACATCATGCGCTTCACTGCGTTTCAACTCCCATTCGTTTTTATCTATTTCTGGAAAGTAAGCATCTCCTTCTACCTGCGCGTGAATGCGTGTGATGTAGATGCGGTTTACTTTGGGGAAGGCTTGTAAGAATATTTCTGTTCCTCCTGTGATGAAGATCTCATTTACTTCCTGCTTTTCTGCTTCTGCGATAGCTTCATCTATTGAGGAAACTACGGTGATGCCGGGTTGGGTGTAATCTTTTTGTCTTGTTATGACAATGTTCTGGCGGCCTTTCAGGGGTTGGCCCATGGATTCAAAGGTCTTGCGGCCCATGATGATGGGCATGGCCCAGGTGGTGTTCTTGAAATATTGAAGGTCTGCCGGAAGATTCCAGGGTAAGCGGTTTTGGATGCCGATCACATTGTTCTCTGAGGCAGCAACGATAATAGAAATGATGGGGGTCATACAGCTACGGGGGCTTTGATGTGTGGATGGAACTCATAGTTTTCCAACTGGAAATCCTCAAACTCAAAACTGTAAATATCTTTTACAGCGGGATTGATTTTCATGGTTGGCAATGGATAAGGCTTGCGGGTGAGTTGCAATTGCGCCTGTTCCAAATGATTGTTATAAAGATGCACATCCCCAAAGCTGTGAATAAAATCACCGGGCTGCAGATCACATACTTGTGCGATCATGAGGGTAAGCAAAGCGTAAGAGGCAATGTTGAAAGGCACACCTAAAAATACGTCCGCACTGCGCTGGTATAACTGGCAGCTGAGCTTACCGTCTGCTACATAAAACTGGAAGAGGCAGTGGCAAGGGCTGAGGGCCATGTCCGGCAGGTCTGCTACGTTCCAGGCGTTTACGATCAGGCGGCGGGAATCAGGGTTCTTTTTGATCTGGTTCACCACATCCGTGATCTGGTCGAAGGTTTTGCCATTGGCACCTTCCCAGCTGCGCCATTGTTTGCCATATACAGGACCCAGGTCTCCTTCTGCGTTCGCCCATTCATCCCAGATCTTCACACCATGCTCCTGCAGGTATTTGACATTGGTATCCCCTTTCAGGAACCATAACAGTTCGTATATAATTGATTTTAAGTGCAGTTTTTTGGTGGTGACCATCGGAAAACCTTCCTGGAGGTTAAAGCGCATCTGGTATCCGAACAAACTACGGGTACCGGTGCCTGTACGGTCTGTTTTATCGTTTCCTTTATCCAGGATATCTTGTAATAAATTCAGGTATTGTTGCATGACCCCGCAAATTACTTTTTTTCAGCCGTATTTAGCCAAATTAGGTGAACAAAGCGTTCAAATTACACGAAGTAATAATATAAAATAAATCGATAAAACAAACAAATCTACTTTACGTCAAATTTCAGTAATCTGCATTAATTGAGGAGACCATATCACAGTGTTAAAGCAACAATCTTAACCGCTAAAAACTATAAGCTTAGAAAAAAGGACCCGGTTATCATCAACCAAAATCATTGCAAGGTCATAGTATTTATTTAACAGCGAAAAGGGAGCACAGATTTATCAATTAACCCGGCAACTCTGGCACAACAAAATGGATCGCACATTACAATAAGTAAGGAAGAACCCAAAATTATCCTGGACAAAGAAATCCTGTTTTCAGTTAGTTCATAAACCTTCCCATTTATGATCAATAGCTATTCGGCATAGTTCGAATTGACCCTGCTTGTTATAACCAATTTATCAACCTCTAAAAATGCTCCACTATGCAACTTAATGTACTCCATTAGGGGGCCTCGCCTATTTGGCCCGGCCCTCCCATTCTCTATCTTTTTCTTTATCAACCTAATCATTCTTTCTTAAACCTCTAAAATCGCCAGAACATGTTTCGAATCAAACATTTGATGCTGCTGCTCATTATGCTATGCAGCACTCTCCTTGCTGCCGCGCAGCAAAAAGTGACCGGAAGGGTCATAGATGCGGCAGGAAATGGTATTCCCGGAGTAACCATACGGATACTTCAATCCAACCGCGGTACCATTGCTGATGTGAACGGCCGTTATTCCCTGGAAGCAGAAAACGGCAGCACCCTTTCCTTTACATTCACCGGATACAAAACACACCAGATAGTGGTGAACGGCACTACTGTGAACGTAACCTTACAGGAAGATTACGCCAACCTCGATGAGGTAGTGATCACCGGGCTCGCTACCACGGTAAAAAGAAGTAACCTCGCTAATGCGGTGGCTACTATTTCTGCCAAAGAACTGTATGGTGTAGCACCTGCACAAACTTTTGACGCCGCTCTCAGCGGCAAGATCCCTGGTGCATTGATCACCGCCAACTCCGGTGCGCCCGGTGGCGGCATTTCTGTGAAACTGCGGGGCGTTACTTCCATTTTTGGTAACTCCCAACCACTGTATGTAGTGGATGGTGTGTTCATCAGTAATGTGAGTGTGCCCGCTGGTTTAAACCTGATCACGGCTGCTGCCAGTGCAGGTAACCCACAGAACCAGGATAATCCTTCCAGCCGTGTGGCCGACCTGAACCCGGAAGATATTGAGAACATTGAAATTCTGAAAGGCGCTTCTGCAGCAGCTATCTATGGCTCTAAAGCAGCGGCGGGTGTAATATTGATCACTACTAAAAAAGGCAGCTCATTAGGAAAGACCACGGTACGTTTCCGGCAGGATGTGGGTGTGAACCAGGTACGCAAATTATTAGGCGTAAGGCAATTCACGGAGCAAACGGCATTTGACCTGGGTGGCGCTACTGCCAGGGATAATTTTATTGCCGCCCGCAATGCCGGTAAATTATATGATTATGAAAAAGAGATGTATGGGGAAAAAGGGCTGATATTGAATACCGGCGTGAGTGTAAGTGGTGGTGATGACAGGACTGGTTTCTATTTTTCTGCCAACCGTAAATCAGAAGAAGGCATCATTAAAAACACCGGTTACCTCAACAATGCGCTGCGCCTGAATGTGGACCATAAACTCACAGACCGCATCAGCGTTGGTTTGCGGTTCGCTTACATGAACACTTCAGCAGACCGTGGCTTAACCAACAATGATAATAACAGTGTTACCTATGGTGTTTCGCTGGCTACGATCCCGCAGTTCCTGGAACAGCATCCGGACGCGTTAGGGAATTACCCTGTAAATCCTAACGCCGCCAATCCCCTGGAAACAAGGGATAAGATGAGGAACAACGAAACCACCAACCGTTTCATCACCGGTGGTGAGATCAAAGCGGTATTACATCAGAATGACAAGACCAATACCAAACTGATCGTAAGAGGTGGTATCGACTTCTTCAATCTTAAAACAGAAGCTATTTTCCCACGTTCCCTGCAGTTTATGAAAGGCGGGCTGGAAGGCGCTTCCATACAGGGTAATACCAATAACCTGAATACAAACCTGGCCGGTATCCTGGTGAATCAATTCAGTGCAACACCTGATCTGAACTTCACCACTTCCCTGGGTGCCACGCTGGAAACAAGTTACCTGGATAATATCATTGCTTCTGCTACCAATATCATTCCTTCTCAAACTAACCTGGATCAGGCTTCCAATTCCAACCTGCAACAGTTCCGTTTGAAATACCGCGATAACGGTATTTTTGTACAGGAAGAAGTATTGATCATGGATGCGATCACCGCTTCTGCAGGTGTGCGTTTCGACCGGTCCACGAATAACGGGGATTATAAAAAGTACTTCGTACTGCCAAAAGCATCTGTATCCTGGAACCTCGCCAAGATGCCTTTCTGGAATATCCAGACGATCAACAGTTTCAAACTGCGGGCAGCTTATGGTGCTGCTGGTAACGTAGCGCCTTACGGTGCAAGGTTCCTGGCTGTAACGGCCAGCAATACCGGTCAGCAACCGGGATCATTGGTGGATACGCAATTTGGTAATGAGAACATTGAACAGGAACGGCAAACAGAATTTGAAGCAGGGTTGGATGTGAGCTTCTTCAATGGAAGACTGAGCCTGGAAGCTACTTACTATAACAAAAAGATCTTTGATCTGCTGTTACGCCGTAACCTGCAACCTTCCAGCGGATTTGCCCAGCAGTGGGTGAACGGGGGCGACTTGCAAAATAAAGGTATTGAGTTAGGCATCAATGCCATCCCTGTTAACACGAAGAATTTCCGTTGGAGTTCTACCGTTAATTTCTGGAAGAACACTTCAGAGATCACCCGCCTTACCATTCCTGCTTTCCCGCTGGGTGCGTTTGGTAACACACTCGGTAACTTCTTTATTGAAGAAGGAAAATCTGCCACACAGATCATTGGTACATTGGGCACCGGCAAAGGTGTAGGTGTATTGGGCAATGCAGAGCCTGACTTCCAGATGAGCTTCTTTAACGACCTCACCCTGTTCCGCAACTTTAGCCTGCGCTTCATGATCCATTGGAAACAAGGTGGCCAGAACATCAACCTCACCGAATACCTTTCAGACATATTCGGTACGTCGCATGACTACGATGACGATGATAATGGCAATGGCATAAAAGACGGTCTGGACCGCATGGCTTCTGCCGGTAAGAACGAAGCTGCCATCCGTGTACAGAATTCATCGTATGTACGTATCCGTGAGATAGGATTGTATTACAACATACCTATCCAAAAGAACAGGTATATCCAGGCCGTGAACATCGGCGCATCTGCTAATAACTGGTTCACTTTCACAAAATACAAGAGTTATGATCCGGAGTCTTCCAACTTTGGCAGTAACACCCTTTCTACCGCTACAACCCGCGGTAGTACAGGTGTTTCCACCGGAGTGGAGGTAACGCCTTACCCGGCTTCCAAACGTGCATCACTGCATTTGTCTGTCACCTTCTGATCATCGTGTAACATTAAATCATTGAACCATGAAACATCGTATCAAACTACTCATTATATGCATTGCCCTGCTTGGGCCGCTGGCCTGCCAGAAGGGAGAGATCCCCAATCTGAACACTCCTGTTGCGGGAGACCTTGTTAGAAGGGCCACGAAAGAACAACTCGCCACACTGGTAGTTGGATTGGAATCCGGCACACGTCTCAGCATCGCTACTTACTACGACGGTGTAAGTATCCTGGGCCGTGAAGCTTATCGCTTCTCAGGCTCAGAACCCCGCTGGACAACGGAAATGATGGGTACCGGCGAATTGGATAACAATACCTTTTATACCACCAACCCCTGGACTTCCCGCTATCGCATAGTGCGCCAGGGTTATATCCTCATAGATGCCGCTACTAATTCTGCTGTACTTTCTGCAGAAGAGAAAAAAGGATATATTGGTTTTGCCAAAACAGTGATGGCACATCAGCTGCTGATGAACCTTACCATGACCTGGAGCAACGGTATCCGTACAGATGTAAAAGATCCGGAAAAACTGGGGCCATTTAAACCAGACCAGGCAGCGCTGACAGATATTGCAACTTTGCTGGATGAAGCAAAAGCAGATCTTACCGGCAGTGCTATCAGCTTTCCGCTTTCTTCCGGTTATACCGGATTTAAAACCCCGGCTGGCATGCTCCAGTTCAATCGCGCCCTCGCGGCAAGGGTAGCCGTTTACCGCCAACAATGGGCGGCGGCACTAACAGCCCTGAATGAATCTTTCTTTAATCTGAACGGCGCATTTGCTACAGGTGTTTCCCATGAGTTCTCTGGCTCCAGCGGAGACCTGCTGAATCCGCTTTATCTCCCGCAAAATAGTCCGGGTGAAAAAAGACTGGCGCATCCTTCTTATGTAGCAGACATCACACCCGGAGATGACCGCATCGGGAAAGCTACTTTACGCAATGATGCTCCTACATTAGATAATCTTACTTCCAACAGGGATATCTGGATCATTAAAACCAATACGGACTTCTTCCCTATTATCAGGAATGAAGAACTCGTTCTCATTTATGCGGAAGCTAAAATTCAGTTGACTGCTTTTCCGGATGCTATTGTGGCTCTTAACAGGATCCGTACTGGTCATAATCTGCCGGTATATGCGGGCGCCGCTACATCGGCGGCATTGATCACGGAAATGTTGCGGCAGAGGAGGTTTTCTCTTTTTGCAGAAGGCCATAGATGGGTAGATATGCGGCGTTACAACCGCCTGGCGGAATTGCCTAATACAAGAGTGGGAGATAAAGTGTGGGATAAATATCCGATTCCTTTAACCGAGGCGAATTAGAGGTTGTATAAGAAAGAAAAAGGCCGCTCCTGTATGGGGGCGGCTTTTTGTTTTGGTTATGAGTTTGCCGCGCAGCAAAGGGCGGTGTGTTTTTCTTTTTAGGGAAGTTTTTTTTAAGCTGTTCTGAGAAGAACGGCTTTTTCATTTGCCTCGCAGCAAAGGGCGGTGTGTTTTTCTTTTTAGGAGAAATTTTTTTACCGCTGTTCTGAGAAGAGTGGCTGTCCCCTTTTTCAGGAAGGAAGATTTTTAAAGCTGTTCTAAGAAGGGCGGCTTTAAAATTTCTTCAATGCTTTGTCTACATCTTCCTGCGCTGCATTTCCGAACGGATCAATCCCAACTCCCTTCCCATGGAACCGGCAATGGAAGTATTCTCCTGTGCACGGCGGATCAGGTAAGGTACCACATCCTTCACCGGACCGTAAGGCAGGTATTTGGATACGCGGTAACCGGCATGTGCCAGGTTGAAGGTGATGTTATCACTCATGCCATATAACTGTGAAAAACTTACTCTCGGGTGATTATGCGCGATGCCTTTTTCGTGGAGCAGTTCTGCTGCCAGCATGCAACTATCTTCATTGTGTGTTCCGATGAAAAGCCCCAGGTCGTTCAGGCGGTCAAGGCAGAAACGGACTGCCGTATCGTAATCCTGGTCTGCAGCTTCTTTGCTGGGCTGGATCGGAGAAGGATATCCTTCTTCTTCCGCACGTTTGCGTTCCTTTTCCATATAAGCCCCACGTACGAGTTTTGCGCCCAGTAAATAACCGGCTGCTTTGGCTTTATCGAAAGAGGTTTCCAGGAATTCCAGCCTGTCGTGACGATATAACTGAAAGGTATTGTAAACGATCACCTGCTCTTTGTTGAAGAGGCCCATCATCTCATCTGCCAGATCATCTACGGGTTGTTGTACCCAGGATTCTTCCGCATCTATCAGCAAACCTACTTTTCCTTTGGCAGCAGCGGAAGAGATAGTATGGATACGATCATGCACCCGTTTAAATTCCGCCTGTTCTTCCGGGCTGAGCGTTTCTCCTGCATGGATCTTTTCCAGGAGGCTGAAACGGGCAAAGCCGGTTACTTTGATGGCTATAAAAGGGATATGCGGTTTGCCGGCCGCATACTGAATGGCCCTTAAGAATTCTGGTACGGCATTATCATAATTCTCCTCTCCTTCCACGGCTTCCACACTGTAATCCAGTACAACGCCTACACCGAATTTCCCCAGTTCTTCTGCTGCACGTACTGCTTCATCCAGTGTTTCGCCACCACAAAACTGGTTAAAGATGGTGCTTTTGATGATGCCTTTAACAGGCAGCCTCAGCTTGAAAGCAATAGGTGTGGCAATAGCGCCCAGCTTTACCAGCCAGGGTTTACCGATGTTACTGAACAGGAAATTTGCTCTTTTCAATGCACGGTTGGACATATGCTCAAAGGCAATGGCCGTATTCTCGAAGGATAATGATAGCTGCTTTTCCATGGCGGGCAAAGTTAAGGGGATGGGACTGGACTAACAAAAAAGGCCTAAAACTCATGATAGTTTTCTGACATACTTCTCTTGAACGATGAGGGCTATGTCCGAAGGAAAACATATAATTGCCGAATTTTACTATATTGTAAGCTGGACGGACAGTTATACGCACCAAAATCCTTTACTCCACATTCTTATTAATGAGCGCAGCGAATAAGCAATTCCGGCGGCCGAGGCTTCCACTGTATATGAAAAAACGACGTAACTGGCAACCCGTTGCAGCTGCGTTGATCGTAGTGATGTTACTGGCATCAGGCATCCTGTATTACATGGCAGGCCGTCATCACACCAGTTCTTCCATCCTGCAGACCGGCCAGCAGTACACGATATTCCAATGCCCTTATGGCGAAAGAAAAACGATCACGCTGGCAGACAGTACGATGGTATTACTCAACTCCCGCTCTAATCTTTATGTACCGGTCAACTTCCCGAAAACAGGGCGGAATGTGATCCTGGACGGAGAAGCATTCTTCCAGGTGCATAACCAGGGGAACGAAGCATTTGTACTCACTACAGATAAACTGAAAGCGGTTACGATCGAAGGCACCTTCCGGATGCGTTCTTTAGAAAAGCAATCCGGCGCCACCTTTTACCTGTTAGGCGGAGCTGCACTGGTGACCAAATCCTATCATTCCACTACAGATAATCAACCGGAGAACCTGTTGAGCGGGGAAATGATCCTGGCTAATAAAGATATTGACCTGATGGAAAAAGAAACTTTCCCGCTGGCAGAACAGCAGGATTGCCTGGAAGGTAAACTGGTATTTAATAATACACCGGTGCAGGCGGTATTCAAAAAGATAGAGGACTGGTTTGGTGTGGAAATGGAACTGCGGGGTAATGATACGCCACCCAAAGGTGTTTCAGGTGAATTCCATAATGGTTCTTTACAGGAAATGCTGGCAGCACTGGGCGACAGTGTGGGGTTTTCTTATCGTATCACCCGGGAAAAAGTAGTGATAAAATTCTAACACATAAAAAAAGCCGCCCTGTTTAATAAGGCGGCTTTTTAATTTATTCAAACTCCCGTTCTTCCACGGGTAGCTTTCGTATGAAATTATCAAAAGCATCTCCTTCAAAATCACTGTACATACCGTATGCGTTGATAATGTAACCGATCAGGCCAAATTCATTTTCCAGCAGGTACAAAACAGCAGAATCTGAGGGATTGGAATCTCCTTCAAAACGGTAAGTACGGATGATCTTCAGACTTTCCTGCTCATATAGCTGGCCATTGTTCACATACTCCAGCCGGCCATCTTCCATAAATCTGAATTCATTATCGTAGCCACGTTCTGCGAGTACTTCCAAAACACGGCTAAGTGTTGTCATTCCTTCTGGTTTTGTTTCCATCGTGGTAATTTTTAGATCAGCTTAATGCGGCACCTACTCTTTTCAGCAGCGCCAGTGTTTTGCGGATACCTTCTTCTTCAGAATCTTTTGCGCCTTCGTATTCAATACCGATGTAACCGGTGTAACCAGCGTCTTTCACGATCTTCAGCATTTTAGCGTAATCGGTTTCTATGCAATTACCTTCTGCGTCAAAATCATGTGTTTTGGCACTCACACCTTTTGCGAATGGCATCAGTTCTGTTACACCCTTATAACGATCATACTCTTCCAGGCAGGTAGTTTTAGCCCATGCTTCAGGACTTGAATCCACCGGTTTAGAGCGGTTGATACAGAAGTTACCGAAGTCTGGCAATGTACCGCAACCTGGTTTATTCACGGATTTCATCACGTCGCTCAGCCAGATACCGTTGGAGGAAAACCCGCCATGGTTCTCTACGATCACGCCGATATTAAAATCCTTGGCAAAATCAGTGAGCCTGCCAAGACCATCTGCGGCTGCTTTGGCTACTTCTTCTGATTTACCGGTGCCGGCAGCGTTCACACGAATGGAATGGCAACCCAGGAACTGTGCTGCTTCTACCCATTTGTAGTGATTTTCTACCGCCTGCTTGCGGAGCTTTTCATCATGATCGCCCAACTCTCCTTCTCCATCGCACATAATGAGTACGCTGCGTACGCCATTATCGTCTGCACGTTGTTTGAGATCAGCCAGGTAGGTTTTATCTTTTGCTTTGTCTTTAAAGAACTGGTTCACATATTCAATACCGGTGATGCCATAATCGTTCTTTGCTTTGGCAGCAAAGTCCAGGTTGGTCATTTTACCGGCAAAGATGGCATTGTGGTAAGACCATTCTGCGAGAGAGATCTTGAAGAACAGGTCTTTTGCGGCGCCGGTGTTTGCTGCACTGTCTGCTTTGGCAGAGTCGGCTCCTGATGTAGTACCTGCGTTGTTACAGGCTGAAAGAAAAGCGGGTCCTAAGGTTACGCCGGCGGAAAACAAGCCCAGCTGACGTAAAAAATGTCTGCGGTTCGTGGAGGATGACATGGATCAATAGTTTGAGTTTTGTAATGAAATCATAACAGTGATGAATAAACGCCTAACGTTTAAAACGTGGAAGCATATAACAAAGTACTGAAAAAAGTTAAAAAAGCACCATCTCCTTAAAAGAAAAATGCCGCTTTATGATTGCTCCTGCAGCCAGAAATAATAGTTCATCACCATCCTGATCTCTCCGTATCCAAAGCTTTCTCCCAGCCATTCCTTAATAGGCCCTACTGCGTATCCGCCTGCTTTTTCCACAGCTTCTATAATGGTTTGCACTCTTTTGGAATCGGGTACCACATCCCTTATATCCAGCTCTCCTTTGCGCACAAATTCAGCGAGGTGGCTTTCTACGGTGCTCATAGCCAGGTTGCGCCTTGCTGCTATTTCCTGCACGGCAAGGCCGTCCATGAATAACTCAAGGGTTTGCCGCTGGCTCCCGCCGGCATCTGTTCTGGCAGAGGACTTGCGGGCTTTTTGTTTAGGCGCTTTCAGCTGCATCTGTGTTTGCAGGCCATGCCGGATGCAATAGGTTTGCACTGCATCCAGGAAAGCATCTCCGTATTTAGCCAGTTTCATATCCCCGAAGCCGGAGATCTTAGCAATATCTGTGGGTGTTAAAGGTAAGTAGGTGACGAGTTCCGCGAGGGTAGCGTCGGAGAATACAATGTAAGGTGGTACATTCTCTTTATCTGCAAACTGCCGGCGGAGCTGCTTCAATTCCTGGAACAAAGCCGGGTTAGCGATCTCTGCGGATTGTTTGGTGGGCGCCTGGGGAGCTGCCTGTGCTGCTTTGGCGGGTACCGTGAGCATCACGGTTTCTTCTCCTTTCAATACCCGCCAGCTGGTATCTGTTAATTGCAGAACAGGATATTCCCCTTCAGACTGCTGCAGGTAACCCAGTTGCATCAGTTCCCTGCCATATTGTTTCCATTGTTCTTTGGATATTTCTTTACCAATGCCATAGGTCTTGATCTCCTGGTGCGCTTCTTTTACGGTTGTGCTGCCCCGCAGGAAATCTACCACGTAGTTCATACCGAAGCGTCCCTGTAAACGATAAACAGCGCTCAGCATTTTCTGTGCAACAATGGTGGCATCGCTGCGTTCGTATTGCCCCAGGCAGATATCGCAATTACCACAATGGTCCGGCGCTTCTTCTCCGAAATATTGCAGGAGGTATTGGCGGCGGCACTGGCGGGTTTCGCAAAGGGCTGCCATCTGGTCCAGCTTTTTCAGCATTACGGCTGTCTGGGCTTCATTACCTTCCACGCTGGCAAAACGTTTCATCTTGAACACGTCCCCTGCGCTGAAATACAGGATGGCTTCACTGGCCAGTCCGTCCCGGCCTGCGCGACCGGTTTCCTGGTAATATCCTTCTATGTTCTTGGGCAGGTCCGCATGCACCACAAACCGCACATTGCTTTTGTTGATGCCCATTCCAAAGGCAATGGTGGCTACCATGATCTTCACTTCGTCCCGCAGGAATTTATCCTGCCTTTCTTCCCTTACCTGGCGATCCAGCCCTGCATGGTAAGCCGCGGCGGCATATCCATCCCCTTGCAGATCTGACGCAAGTGTTTCTGTGGAAGCACGGGAAAGGCAGTATATAATACCACTGTCTTCTTTGTGTTCTTCCAGGTAAGCGGTCAGCTGTTCGTAGTGATTCTTTTTAGGTCGGATGCTGTAAAAGATGTTCGGCCTGTTGAAAGAGTTTTCATAGACCGTATAATTCTTCAGGTTGAGTTTTTCTATAATATCCTGCTTCGTGAGTCCATCTGCCGTGGCCGTTAATGCGATCACGGGGATGTGCGGGAAACGGTCTTTCAGCTGGCCCAGCGTAAGATATTCCTGCCGGAAATCATGGCCCCAGTGACTGATACAGTGGGCTTCATCCACCGCAAAAAGAGATACATCCAGCTCTCCCAGGAACTGCATGAAATTGCCTTCCCCTACCAGGCGCTCCGGGGCCAGGTAAAGTAGCTTCAGCCGCTTTTCCCGCAGCAGGCGTATGATGGTCTGTTGCTGCGCAACCGTCTGTGTTGAATTGAGAAAGGCAGCAGGGATCCCGTTTTGGGTAAGGGCATCCACCTGGTCCTTCATCAGGGCGATCAGGGGGGAAACGACGATGGTGACACCGCCAAAGGCAAGCGCAGGAAGCTGATAGCAGATGGATTTACCACCGCCTGTTGGCATTAATACCATGGTATCCTTGCCCTGTAACACATTTTCGATGATAGCCTGTTGGTTATGACGGAAATGTGTATAGCCAAAATGATGCTTTAACAGAGTTAACAATGATTGTTGCATAGCTATACTTAAAATTGACTCAGGGCGTAAAGATAGAATAAATCATGCTTTTGAAATAAATGGAGAAAATGTTGATAAAATAATGGCAACAGCCATTGGGCAGCTGGATTATTTTATTAAATTTAGTAGAGAGTCATTTTTTTCTATACACAACTGTTATTCACCTGACCCAAACAATTTTACACGTATGAAGCTGCTCGATCCCATTCCCACATTAACGGCGCCGTCATTACAGGATACCGTTGATTTTTATGTTTCCGTACTCGATTTCACCTGTAAGACCATGGATGATCAATGGAAGTTTGCTTCCATCAAGAAGGACAATGTGACCATGCAGCTGGTGCATCCACAGGCAAAATCCCCTTTCAGCAGCCGCGGGCTTTTTGCAGAACCCGTATTCACCGGCGCTATCTATATCCATATAGATGGTATTGACGAACTGTGGGAGAAAGTAAAGGACAAAGCAGAGGTTTGTTTTCCTGTGCAGGACTTCGACTATGGCATGCGTGAATTTGGCATCTACGACAACAATGGCTACCTGCTGCAATTTGGCCAGCAGATCTCCGCCTGATCACATAAAAAAACCGCAGCACTTGGTGCTGCGGCTATTATCCATTTTTACTCACTTTCCTGCTGCGACAACTGGGTTTTCGAGGACAATTCTGTTTAGACGATAATAAGTTTATATTGAAATAGATCAAGAGTGGTCTCTTTAGAAAGCAAAGGTTCAGACAATAAATATAAACTAAATTCGCTAAATTTTTATCTTTTTCAAACCCCGTTATAAAATGAAACCAACCCTGCTTCTCTTACATGGTGCCCTGGGGGCAGCACAGCAGTTTGATACTGTAACGCCCACACTTAGTGAGCAGTACACCATTCACCAGTTCAATTTTCACGGGCACGGCCGTACCCAACCACCGGCAGAAGGTATTAGTATAGCAGCTTTTACACAACAATTGCTGGATTATATTCATACAAATAAGTTAGCGCCTGCTGCCGTATTTGGTTACAGTATGGGCGGGTATGTGGCATTAGCTGCGGCTTTACAGCAGCCGGAGGCTTTTCTGAAAGTGGGTACGCTGGCCACCAAATTCAACTGGACGCCGGAAACAGCCGCAAAGGAAACCCGGATGCTGGACGCTAAAGTATTACAGGAAAAGGTACCGGCTTATGTAGAACAATTAAAATCATTACATGGAGAACCGGGCTGGGAAACACTTTTAACCGGCACTGCGTCTTTAATGCAGGAACTGGGGAATGATCCTCCATTAACAATTAAGACATTAAAAAATATAACCATCCCCGTGAGCGTGATGGTAGGGGAACTGGATGCCATGGTAAGCGTGGAAGAAACCAATGCTGTTTTCAAAAGTTTGCCGCGGGGTAAGATGACTATTTTGCCGGGTGTTAAACATCCCCTCGAAAAGGTAGACAGTGAAGTGTTGATCCGGGCTATCAGGGCTGCTATTAATTAATTGTGGTCCCGGCATCAGGGCTTAATAAAAAAAGGCCTGTCCGTATTTGCGAACAGGCCTTTTCCGTTAGTGTTGTTTTTATTTTACTACCACCACACCGTCTGCCACGAACACGATATCTTTCTTGGGCGCGGTGATCTTTGCGATCTCTTTTTTGCTTTTACCTGCATCTTCTGCAAAGTGTTTTAAACGCTCTACAGAGGTTTCATTTACTTTGGCAGTACCTTCTATCACTACGGTCTTTCCCACAATATCCTGCGGCATAAAGAAGGCATAATCTGTGAATTTCACCATTACAGCTTCACCGGAAGCTCTTTCCAGTTTCATGAAGCAGCCTTTCTTTTTGCATACTTCCACTACTTTCCCTTCTACTTTACCGATATAAATAGTGTCTGACTGTAATTTCTGATCAAGGTCCGTCATTTGAATAGCCTGTTCAGCATTGATGGCTTTTCCATAAGTAACGCCAGGTTGGGACCGGGCGATGTTTGTCTGGGCTATGGAGGCTGTGGCGGCAAATAAACCAGCCAGTAACAGCATGGATGTCTTTTTCATAAATAGTATTTATATCCTCAAATATAAGCAATTACGGCTATCAGCGGCCTTCTGCCGCTAACACATTAATATTATTTTAATTTGTTCATTATTTTAATGTATATTTGTGACAGTAATTTACCCTAACGTATTGTACCTATGAAAATCACCAAACTGCTGGCTGGCGCCCTATGCCTGGCGCTGTTTGCATCTGCCTGTAAAAAAGAAGACAGAGAAGCCTTAGGCCCTATTACGGGTCAATGGAAAGCCACTTACCAGGTCACTACAGCCTCCTACGAGGGACAAATCATAAGAGATACAACGAACATTCTGGTGGAAGGCGACTATGTTGCTTTCAGGGAAACTGATACGGTATTGGTGGTAGATCATGGCCATGAAGCAGTAGTTAACTTCTACAGGATCAATGGCCGTTCTATTGTGATATCGCCGAATCCAAGCTGTACGGGCGCAGGGAGTGATGATTTCAGGATCGATTATATCCGTGGAGGAGAGATGAGTTTTTCTGTGCCGCAGATCATTGTGTTGCATGGGGTAACAACGAAAGCTACGGTGGCGACTATATTTAAAAAGTAGTGTTAACGAATACACATACAGGACACGGGTGCCGCATTTGCGGCGCCTGTTTTTTTACTCCTCTTCCCTGCCGCCGGCAATCCTGTTCACGGCTTCTCCAAACGCGGCGCCGATAGGGATCACAGCCTGCCTGATATAAATACAACTACGATCTATCCTGTCTATTTTATGATTGGCTACAATGAAGGAACGATGTACCCTGGTGAAATCTGCTACGGGTAATAATGCCATGGCTTCCTGCATGGATAACCTGGACATTACCTTCTTATCCTGCAATATAAAATTCACGTAATTACCCGCGCTTTCCAGGTAGAGTACTTCATCCAGCTGTACTTTAAACTGCTCGTATCCTGATTTGATGAAAATGTATCCGGGGAAACTGCTGCTCTGTGGGCGGTCCTGTTTCAACTGCAACAGGCTGTGCGCTTTGTTGCAGGCTTTCAGGAAACGGGCCAGTGAAAAGGGTTTGAGGAGATAATCTATTGCATCCAGTTCGAAGCTTTGTACGGCGTGTTCTGAATAGGCGGTGGTGAAAATGGTCATGGGTGGTTCATGCAGACTGGAAAGGAAATCCAGGCCGGAGATGTCGGGCATTTTGATGTCCAGGAAAAGGAGGTCTATTTTTTCCCGGCGTAAAAGTTCCATGGCTTCAAAGGCATTGGTGAAGGTGCCTTTTATTTCCATGAAAGGAACTTTAGCTGCGTGCGCTTGTATTACGGAAAGCGCTACGGGCTCATCATCGATCGCTATGGCGGTCATTTTCATATATCGAACAAGATACGTTAATTATGGATTATGCAGGGAGTGCGCCCTGGCGGCTGAGACTTGAGGGGTTTTCTTTTTTTATATGGAAAACCTCAAGGCTGCAATTACTGGTTTTGCTTTTTTATGACAACCCTACTGGTAGGTTTATTTTTAATATAAAAAAACTCAAGGCTTCGTTTACTGGTTTTGCTTTTTTATATGAAGCCTACTGGCGGGTTCATTTCTTATATAAAAAGCCTCCCAGCTACGTTTACTGGTTTTGTTTTTTTATGATAACCCTACTGGCGAGTTTATTTTTTATATAAAAAATCTCAAAGCTGCGCTTACTGTTTTTTATTTCTTAATGAAAACCTTACTGGTGGTTTCGTTTTTATATAAAAAAAACTCTTTGCTTTTATATGAAAACACCCCGGTTGGTAAATAAAAAAATCCCCCCTTACACTTTATGCAGCAGTAACAACCTCTTTGCACTGGCCCATAAATTCCTGAAACTCCTGCCATCTGCAGCCTCCCAGTCTTTTACCACCTTCTCTGCTTCCTGCCTGCGTTGGGCTGCTGTTAAATTGAAGATGTGATCTATTACCTCTCCATCCGCTACGGCAGCGCCGGCCTGATAGTGTTCCTGTAATTCTTTCTTGAGTTTGGATTCATGTAAACTACCCGCACTAATCGCTGCCAGCTTTTCTTCGTATTCTCCTTTGGGCATCATGAGCTTGGTGAGCAGCGGCATGATCTCTATCAGTGTAATAATGAATACGATCAGGCGGTAGCGTTGTTTTAAAGGCGGATGCTCTTCTGTGAGGGTGTTCAGTGCTTCTGTCTGCGTGAGGAAACCATCTGTTAGTGTAGCCATATATGCCTGCTCTTTCAGACTATCTTCTGAAAACTGAGTAGCCAGTTGCGCTTCTTTTTCAAGGCGTTGTGGTTCCAGGTCTTTTCTTAGTTTGCGCAGTTCTTCTTCTGATTTGAGGTACTCTCCTTTCTTCACCCGTGCAATAGCAGACTCTCCGATCTTGCCGGAGCCACCGGTACCATCTGTTTCCCGGATGTATCCGTCTTTATAATCTTTTACCTGTTCTTCTTTTTGTGTTTGCTGACTGTTGAGCGTGCTGAGCTGCTGCCTGAGTTCTTTGGTGCGAACAAGGTTTAGTTCAGCCTGCTCTTTTCTGAAATGATCCAGTTTGCTTTGCCTGTCCAGCACCATCTGTGCATCAATGTCTTTTTTGAATAACATTAATACTACAGGCTGTGAAATAAACAAACCGATGGTGATGGCCAGCAATAAGCGGAAAGCCACCGGCAGGAATTGCGGTTTGCTGCCGGTGCGGCTCATGGCGGCAATCAGGCTTCTGTCTATTGATAAAATAGCAAAGCCAAAGAACAGCGCTAAACCCGCTACGATCAGATCGTCCTTCACGACAGTGGAAAAGAAATATCCCCAGGCGAGCGTGGCAAACAACCAGGTAACGAGTACGGCTATACCTATTATCCTGTACCTTTCCTTATCTACTTTACAATCCTTTAAAATCTCTGCATCTGCAGTGGCCAGCCACCACAGGAATTTGCTGAAACCATCGGGTTCCTTTTGCTGTTCCGTCATTTATTGATCGCTATTGTGAGGTGTACAAAAAACTCGGTGGCGGTTTGGCGAATGCTCAATTCATGTCTGCGTGGATAGAGCAACGCGAGCCTGTTCTTCACATTATTCAACCCAATACCCAGGCTTGTTTTCTCCGGATCGTTCTCCGGTTTCAGATGCACGCTGTTGTAGGCATCAAAGTAGATATGTGTGGCATCGCAGGAAAGAGATACCACTATCCAGGAACGGTTGCGCAGGCTGATACCATGTTTGAAAGCATTTTCCACAAAGGGGATCAGCAGCATTGGCGCAATTGGGTGATCGCAATCGTCTTCACTGATATTCACTTCTATCTTGATATCATCTGATTGTTGTATCCGCAGGCGCTGCAGGGCAATGTAATTCTGCAGGTAACCTACTTCTTTGCTGAGTTCAATTTTCTCCTGGTGATTTTCATGCAACATAAAACGCATCATATCTCCCAGTTTCTGCACGCCTTCGCTGGTGCGGGAAGCATTTTCCTGTAAAGCAGTGCCATACAGGGTATTAAGGGCATTAAAAAGAAAATGAGGGTTAATCTGGGAGCGCAGGAAATCCAGATTGGCGGAAGAACGACCCAGCGCTTTCTCCAGGACTAACACCTCATCTTTTTGCTTTGAACGTAATTTAGCCAGCCACCATGCGATAGGGAATACAAACATCACTTCTCCTAACACCATCAGGAACAGCAGCACTTCCAATGCTCTCGCGTTAAAGCTAATCCCCACCATGAACATGGCAAGGCCGCATGATAACATTATTGTGATGAGTAAATTTCTTCCAAGAATTCCCCAGCGATGTTCTCCGCGGAGGAAAGGAGGGAAAATGAAAAAGTAAGCGGTGATATAAGTTAACTGGAGGAAAAAACCAATAAAGAGAATGAGGATGAACGTGCCTCCGTGCGGATATTGCGCTGTCATAACCAGGGAAACTACCCAGACCATAAAAAACAATACCATCTCTACAGTGATCTTTCGCCAGATGTTCTGTTGCTGGAACCATCCATGCAGGTAATTGAAATAGAGATATTTCACAGCATAATAAAAGGCATAGGTGATAGCGCAAACAAGCATAGCACCAAAGCCCCTCCTGGCCATAATAGCATGAAACACATTCATATCCTTATAGCCCAGCATATATCCGTAACGGTAGGTAAAGGCTACCATCGTAAATACCCATAAGAGCACAAACGCCAAAACGGCTAAAGGAACACCTCCATAAAAACGTTTCTTTTCCAGGAAGAAGGGGGTTATCCAATTATTAATGAGCAGGAAAGTGGCATAACCGACAGTGGCTATCATTAACTTAGGCATCAGCACGTGCACAAATACATCAAAATGCATATTGTTCTCTTCAAAGACCCTTGCTATCCAGTAGGTTCCGGATTCTTCCCCGCTTAATAAAAAGGGGAAAAGTACCGCGAAAACTACCAGGAGATATAACCCTGTAGCCGCCCAAAACTCTACCTTCCTGAATTTTTCCATGCATTTAATATTTAATGCAATAATAGTAAACAAGTGTTGCTGGTGAGGTGAAATGGTACGAAAATGCGAGAATATGGGATGAAGGTTGGTTTTTTATACCTTTGTACCCGTTTAATAATAGGTATTCATGGCAAAAGTAAAAACAGGAATCGTACAGATGAGCTGTTCTGCCGATAAAGCGCAGAACCTGGCAAAGGCCATCGACAAGGTAAGAGAGGCTGCGGCCAAGGGCGCACAGATAGTTTGCCTGCAGGAGCTGTTCACTTCTCTTTACTTCTGTGATGTGGAAGATTATGAGAACTTCAAACTGGCAGAGCCTGTTCCCGGTCCCTCTACGGAGGCCCTGGGTAAAGTGGCGGCTGAACTGGGTGTGGTGATCATCGCTTCCCTGTTCGAAAAAAGAGCAGAAGGTTTATATCATAATACCACAGCCGTACTGGATGCGGATGGCAAGTATCTCGGTAAATACCGCAAGATGCATATCCCGGACGATCCGGCTTATTACGAGAAATTCTATTTCACCCCGGGAGACCTGGGTTATAAGATCTTCCATACAAAGTTCGCGAAGATCGGTGTGCTGATCTGCTGGGACCAATGGTATCCTGAAGCAGCACGTATCACGGCCCTGATGGGAGCAGAGATCCTCTTCTACCCTACCGCTATTGGTTGGGCTACCAGTCAGGATGAAGCTACCAACACAGAGCAATACAATGCCTGGCAGACCATTCAGCGGAGCCATGCAGTGGCCAATGGCATCCATGTGGTGAGCGTGAACCGTGTAGGCCTGGAACAGGATGGCCTGATGAAATTCTGGGGCGGCTCTTTCGTGGCCAATCCTTTTGGCAGCTTACTGCACCTCAGCTCACACGACCAGGAAGAAACGGTTGTGCTGGAACTGGACCTGTCCAAAACAGACAGATACCGTACACACTGGCCATTCCTGCGTGACAGAAGGATCGATTCCTACCAACCTATTACCAAAAGATATATTGACGACGAAGCATGACGCAAACTACTCCCAAGCAACTCGGTTATTATTTCCCTGCAGAATTTCATCCACATGTTGCCACATGGTTAAGCTGGCCGCATAAAGAAGCCAGCTGGCCTGGAAAGATCCATACGATCTTCCCTTACTACAGCCGTTTTGTAAAATACCTGGCGGATAGTGAAAAAGTGCGCATCAATGTGCTGGACGAAGCGATGAAAGCATTTGCCACCGGGCACCTGCAATCTGAAGGTGTGAACCTCGGCAATGTGGAATTCTTTCTGCACCCCACCAACGATGCCTGGTGCCGCGATCATGGTCCGGCTTTCCTGATCAATCCGGATGCTAAGGATAAAAAAGTGGTGGTGGACTGGAATTACAACGCCTGGGGTGGTAAATACCCTCCTTTTGAGCAGGATGATGTGATCCCTACCCTCATCGCCAATCATTATAAACTGCCGGTATTTAACCCCGGTATCATCATGGAAGGCGGCTCTGTAGAGTTCAACGGGAAAGGAACCATCCTCACTTCTACCTGCTGCCTGCTGAATGAGAACCGTAATCCACATCTTAACCGGGATCAGGTAGAAGAATACCTCCATCAATATTATGGTGCAGACCAGGTGTTATGGGTAGAAGATGGCATTGTGGGAGACGATACAGACGGGCATATTGATGATACCATCCGGTTTGTGAATGAGGATACGGTGCTGACAGTTGTGGAAACGGATAAACAGGATGAGAATTACGAACTGCTGCAACAGAACCTCAAACAACTGCAGCAAATGCGCCTGCTCAATGGTAAACAGCTGAATATCATTCACCTGCCTATGCCCGATCCCGTTATTTACGACGAGCAGCGTTTGCCGGCATCTTATGCGAATTTCTATATCAGCAATAAATATGTGATCGTACCTACCTTCCAGTGTAAGAAAGACGATGAAGCGCTGGAGATCATTTCCGGCTGTTTTAAAGACCGGGAAGTGGTGGGCATTGATTCTACAGAGATTATCTGGGGGCTGGGGAGTTTTCACTGCCTGAGCCAACAGGAACCAGCGATATAAAGGAAATCTTACCAACAGGTAAAAGAAAAAGCCGTCTCTTACGAGAGCGGCTTTTTTTTATGTTAAATAGATTTTGCAGATCGGCCATGGTAGCTTCATCCTTGCTTCATCCTAGCTTCGTGTTGCACGCCAGCGCGGGTTTAAGCTACTTTGAAGCTAGGATGAAGCAAGGATAACACTTATTTAATGGGTATAAGATTCCCCTTTTCATCCAGAAATTCCATCTTTGCCTGGTTGTTCTTATCCAAATACAATTTAATACGAGGGTTGCCACTATCATCCCGGATGAAAACGCCGACTTCCTCACCTTTGGTCTTCCCAACAAACATCCGTTCTCTACCCATCAGTTTTGCTGCTTTCAGTCTGTTCACTTCTGCATCCATTACACTCTTGTTGTTTAAAGCACCCAGTGAATCGAAGATCTTTATTAACCGGTCCAGCGGCATTTGCTCGGAGCGATCCCAGAGTTTCATGCCATAGGAGCGTTTACGCCCGCCCTTTTCAACATCTTCCATGTATTGCATTTGCATCACCTGGTCATTTTCATATTGATCAAAAGAAACCACCATACCGGAGCCGTTAACGGAATCACCTTCGTAGGTGAGGCCACCGCATTCATCTCCTGCAGAATTGAAGAATATGAGGCCGGCTTCCCGCGTTCTGGCTGGAAATGGTTTGTTCTTCAACATACCGGGATGCTGTTTCTCCTTATTACTGATCACCATTTTAAGCTGACCATTCTTTTCAACGATATTGATCCGTTCCACATCTATTTCTTCGAAACGCGTGTTTTTTGTAAATGACATCAAAATAAAGAGGGCTAGAACACCCGTCATTCCTAAAGAATAGATCTTCAGGAAGCGCACTTCTTTCATAAGCTTTTCCATATAGATTATTTAGTATGCGTGCAAATTACGGTTTCGTTATCACTTTTTGGCACGACCATTGATTTACTATACATGAACCAAATCAAAGAGTCATGAAGAAGATAATCATCGCAGCTTCCATTGTTGGAACAGCCGTAGCAGGTGCTTTATGGTTGATGAAAAATCGCGACCGTGCAGAGTCGACACTGAAGGATATTAAAGATGCCGCAAAGAATGCCTATCGCAAAATGGATAAGCAGGCCAGAAAAGCTGGCAGAAGAGCTAATCATATGGCCCAGGAACAATTAGCTACCAGCTAACACTCGCATCAATCAACATAAATGAAAAGGTCCCGATTCTCGTCGGGACCTTTTTGTTTTTATTTCAATAGCGTTGCAAGCGTTTCTTCTAGTTGCTTTCCCCTGAGGTTCCGCGCTACGATCTTTCCATCCGGGCCGATCAATACATTGGAAGGGATGGCCCTTACACCATATAACTTTGCAGGCGCACTGTCCCAGAATTTAATATCGGATACATGCGTCCAGGTGAGTTTATCATCTGCGATGGCTTTTATCCATTGCTCTTTCTTGTTATCCAGGCTCACCGCGAAGATATCAAAGCCTTTGTCTTTGTACTTTTCATATGTTCGCACCAGGTTGGGATTCTCTCTTCTGCAAGGGCCGCACCAGCCTGCCCAGAAATCGAGTAACACATATTTACCACCTAAATGGGAGGAGAATTTCACCGGTTTACCGTTTGTATCTGCCAGTGTAAAATCAGGCGCCTTTTCACCGACGCCTACTTTACGCAAAGTGGGGGAAAGTTCCCTCAATACGTTCACATATTGGGTGTTTTGCAGCGAAGGGCTTAGCAGTTTTACATTGTTATCGATCTCATCCGGCGTTAAACGGTAAGAGAAATCACGGTATAATACATAAGCAGACACAATGGAAGATGGATTCGCTTTAATGAATTCATCCACTTTAACATTACGGCTGTTCCTGTAAGTAGTGAAGAGGTCCTGTGCGGCAGAGCCTTTCACTACAGACTTGCTGTAGTAGGCAACAGAATCCAGTTCCACTTCTATCGGCTTATCTTCTATAAAAACAAATAACGGATTACTACCGGCAGAGTTGAGTGTGAGGCCGTATAACTCAGGCACCGGGAGCTTCTTCTTAAAATGAAATTTACCATTCTCTATTTTACTGGAATCTATGGTAAAGAACATTTTATTTGCAAAACGTTGCAGGTATACCTTGCCAGTGTTTACATCTTTCACAGTGCCAGTGATCTGCGCAGTAGCTGTTAAAGCGCCTGAGAGCAAAACGATACTTAAAAGCGAACGTATCATAAGTTTGGATTAGAGTTGAGTTCATTAATAGGAATGGAGAAGAGATAGTACTGGCTGTTTGGAACGAAATCCGTTTTGTCAGGGAACTTCAGCTGGTGATGGCCTTTTAAAAGCACATCCTTGAACGTGCCATCTGCCTTCGGAACTTTGATTATCTCTGTGGAAGGCACACGTACCAGTTTTTGTTGCAAACGCAGGATATCCGGCAATGCAAAACCCTCGCCCCATAATTCTCTTCTTCTTTCTTTCAATATTTCTTCTATTAATTGCGGCTGCGTGAGTGAACCATCCAGCAGGGCTGGCAGACTTCTTTTCACCCTTAATTCATTCAGTGCAATGAAGGCGTCTGAGGTCTGATTCAGCCTGGCTTTACTTTCTGCTTCTATCAATACCATTTCAGATGAACGCATTAATACAATGTGCCCGGACTGATCTGTTTTATTCACGAACTTGGTATACTTCAGCCATCCCAGCAAAGGATCAGTTGTATCGGCTACTGGTTTGAACAATGTTTTGCGCACATCTCCATCTGTGAAGATCTCCCTGAAGTGAGGATCAGCCATTACACTTCTGTAACCGGTTGGAGGGGTTACATCAATATAGGCGAAGTAAGAAGCGCCACCCAGGTTTTGGTCTGTAGCCTGCGGATGGCCCCAGATCCATTCTATGTTACTTACATCATTGAAACCTTTGAGGTATTCAATGGGTTCCATGATGGGATAACCTACGCGGGCTTGTTTTGCGCGGACAGCAGCAGAATCCCAGTTCTCCTGTGTAAGGAAAGCACGTGCCAGCAAACCTCTTACCACTTGTTGATTAGGACGGTTCTTTACTAAGCGACTGAAGCCCTGCAGCAATCCGTCTGCTTCTCTCAGGTCTGCAATCACCTGATCATAAATGGCAGCCACGGTTGCTCTTGGTTGCGGTTTGGAATCAGGATTAGTGGGTGTAGTATATAAAGGCACACCTTTCGCATTCCTGTCTTTTGCATAAGTGAACTGGTACTGGCGTACGAGGTTCAGATATGTGAAGGCACGTAATGCAAGCGCCTGGCCTTTGAGGAATTTCTTCTCACTGTCTGTTCCCGCAGCAGCATCCACATAAGCGATGATGTTATTACAGTTGTCGATCACTTTATACTGGAACGTCCAGAAGAAAAGTGCACGGCGGGTAGTGTTATCAGAAGGGTCCAGGAAACCGTAAGTAGCCAGGAAACCATATACCCCGTCCCGCAATACAGCGTCTCCGCCCATTGCTTCCTGGGAAAGGGTGATAGCAGAATAGCCGGGATTATCCTGGGAAGTGGAACTCTCCATGATGGTACGAATGGTACCGTTCACCAGTGCATCAATGTTCTTGGTAGATGCGTACAGCTCTTTACCGGTTAAACTACCGGAAGGAGATGTTTCGAAGAATGATTTATTACAAGCTGCCAGTAATAACACGGCTCCTGTAAGTAGTAATATATTGATCCTTGACATCGTAATATCTTTTAGAATG
This sequence comes from Chitinophaga sp. SYP-B3965, assembly GCF_009647655.1. Taxonomy (GTDB): domain Bacteria; phylum Bacteroidota; class Bacteroidia; order Chitinophagales; family Chitinophagaceae; genus Chitinophaga. The sequence goes on from NZ_WJFD01000006.1 coordinate 236,298, forward strand.
AAACATCAAAACCGAAAGAGAATGTTTTCTGTGCAGGGTAACGGTAGAAGGTTACACCATCCAGTGCCTGCTCAGGATCCAATCCATCCTGTTTATAAAAAGTAAGAAGGTTCTCTCCTCTCGTGTATACCCTGATCTGTTGCAAACGCAGGCGGGAGGTCCAGCTGGCGGGCAAAGCATAACTCAGCCCAACGTTACGGAGCCTGGCGTAAGAAGCATCATACAGGAAACGGGTGGAGGCACTGTTCCAGTTAGTTGCATCAGTAGTGAGTCGCGGAACATCTGTGTTCTTGTTATCCGGTGTCCAGCGGTTTAAGATCTCTTTGCTCCAGGTACGGCCGGTACTGTTACCACTGTGGGATAACATCACCCGGTCGTAATCCAGGATCTTGCCACCAATGCTGAAGGCGAGTAAAGCACTCAGTTCAATGCCTTTGTAATTCAGTACGGTGTTGATACCACCTGTGAGATCAGGTAAGGAACTTCCTACTATATATTGATCTGCCTGTGCATATACATTGGTAGTGGTGCGGCCGGTGATCTTTCTTTCTCCGTTCGGCAATGTTTCATAAGTGTTCTTATACCATAAAGGCGAACCCGTTGCGGGATCAACACCCGCCCATTCGCGGATAAAGAAATCATATACGGAACCACCTACTGTTAGTTTCTTGGTGGGGCCTATCACGGAAGTGTTGGCCGGTACAATTTCTTTTGCCGGCAGGGAAGTAATTTCATTTTTGAAATGGCTGAGGTTCACACCCACATCCCATTTGAAATCCTTCGTGATAACAGGCGTAGTTTGCAATTGCAATTCCCATCCTTTATTGGTAAGAGAACCGATGTTATCGTCAATCGCCGGGAAACCCAGTGATGGTGCAAGCGGCCTTTGATATAACAGGTCCTTGGAGCTGCGTTCAAAATATTCTGCGGAAAGAATGATCCTGTTTTTCAGGAATGCTACATCTACTCCTGCATTAAAGTTCAGGTTAGTTTCCCATTTAAGACCCGGTGTGGGGAGGCGGGAAGTGATCAGCCCTGCTTCTCCAAGGCTGTTATAAATGGAATACAGATCCTGGTACTGGTAATAACCACCGAGGTTATCATTACCCTGTGCACCATAACTGGCCCGTACTTTCAATACATCCAACCAGGAAGGTGCATGGAAGAAATCTTCCCTCGTAACATTCCAGGATGCACCTACAGACCAGAAATTACCCCAGCGGGAATCCGGATGGAAACGGGAAGATCCGTCTCTCCGGAAGCTACCGGACAAGAAATATTTATCTGCAAAATTATAATCTACCTTGGCGAGATAACTGGCGAGTTTGTAGTTATCAGAGCTGCCACTGAAACCTGTTAATAAGGAAGCAGCATTGGGTTCATCTTTACCCACAAAACCAAAGTTACTCTTGCTGCCGGAAAGTGAAGAAGTGTTCAGGATATATACCTCCTGCCCTGCCAGCACATTAAAATGATGCTGGTGTTGCAAACTGAAAGTATAATCGAGGATATTGTTCACTGTGTAAGCAAGGAAACGGGTATCACCTTTGCTTACAGAACCACGGGTGCTTACCGATCCGCCTAATATGGGGTTGTTGTAAGTATGCGTTAAGGTGTTGTTGTAATCCGCATTGATGCTGCTCTTCAGTTTCAAATTCTCAAGGATATTGATCTGCACATAACCACGGAAGGTGAGGTTATCCAAACGGCTCAGGTATTTATTCAATACGGAAGAACCAAGCAGGTTATAACCTGTAGCTGCGGAACTGGGACGATAATTACCGAAGTCGTACACCGAATTGCCATTTTGATCCAGCTTTAAAGTGCCGTCCGCATTCCTTTCGTAGATAGGATAGATATTGGATACAATACGCCCGAAGTTGGCGAGGTTACCCTGATCGCTATCACTTTGTGGTGGTGCATCCTGTTTGGCAGAACTGAGCGCTACGTTCACACCTGTTTCAAACCATTTATTCACTTTGGTGGTATAATTCACACGGCCATTATAACGGGTATAACCGGAGCCGATAATGAATCCATCATCATTCAGGTAACCTGCAGATACAAAGTATTTACTTTGTTCGCTACCACCACTTACATTCAGATCTATCTGCTGACGGATGCCCGTGCGTTGGGTGGATTTGCCCCAATCATCTGTCCATAAAGCCTTTGCGCCTGCCACTAATTTACCGTCAGTACCAATAGGTGCCGGATATGCTGAACCGAAAGGATTGATCTTTAACGTACTCACTACATTATCTGTTGCGTATTGAGCAGCCTGGGCCGATGTTCTGCCAAGGTCCAGTTGTTTATTCCGAAGTGCTTCCCATTGCATTTCGAAATATTCTTTTGCATCCAGTTTATCATAGTCTTTCACCGCACGGGAAGAATAACCGGTGCTGGCACTAAGGGTTACTACTGGTTTGGAATTGAGGCGACCTTGTTTAGTGGCGATAATGATCACACCATTTGCTGCACGGGAACCGTACAACGCACTGGCGGCTGCATCTTTCAATACACTGATGGATTGAATATCAGCGGGATTGATAGAATTAATATTACCGGAAAAAGGAACGCCATCCACTACATATAAAGGATCACTGGAAGCATTGATAGAACCGATCCCCCTGATGCGGATAGTAGCATTACTACCCGGCTGGCCGGCAGAGGAAACAGATTGCACACCGGGCACTGTACCCTGCAAAGCTCTGCTGATGCTGGATACCTGTTGTCTTTCCAGGTCTTTGGCACTTACAGTGGAAGCAGAGCCTGTGTAAGATATCTTATTAGCCGTGCCATATGCTACGACCAATACTTCATTCAGTGTGGCCGCGCCTGAGAGCGTAATATTTAAAGAAGTATCAGAAACAGGTACTTCCTGTGTCTGGAAACCGGTATAGCTAAAAACTAAAACAGCCCTTTTATCCGGTACTGTTAGTGAGAAATGTCCGGAAGCATCCGTTACGGCTCCGGTTTGTGTGCCTTTCAGGCGAACGCTGGCACCAGGCAGTGCAACATTGTCACCGGAACGGACGGTACCCTGTACACGTTTTTCCTGTGCCTGGGCCCACTGCAATGCAAACAGCAATGTCATTAAGCATGTAAATGTTTTCATGATCAGATTTTTAAGGCAATAGATTTCCGGGCGGTCAACCGACCGCTAATTTTTCCTGTATTGCTTATGAAAGAAGAAAAGGAAGAGCTAGCTGGCTCTTTCCCAATTACAGCATAGTTAGTACACATCCCCCTATGCCGGGGAATGCACCTTGTTTACGATGCAAATGTATAGACGTTTAACAATATAACCAAGTTAGTCTATGAAATTTGTAGACTTATATTTTGAAGTGCGTTTACAAGTGATAAACGGACTTTATCCTACACGCACAATCGTTAACTTAATGTTAAAAAACAGCCTGTTCGTTATCCAGCAGGCCTTCCGCCGTCTTGTGGATTGATTTAAATCATTGGTCATTTAAAAATAGGGTTATACTTTTGGGTTATGGATACTACCCTGGCAAAAAGGAAAAAGATAAGTTGGCTGCACGAAATGGACTTCATAGGTATTCACCTGGTTCCCCTGCTGGCAATTTTCACGCATGTAACGGCATTCGACTGGATTTTATGTGGCGTACTGTATGTGGTGCGCATGTTTTTTGTAACGGGTGGTTATCACCGGTATTTTTCTCACCGATCGTACAAGACCTCGCGGTTCTTTCAATTCATACTGGCATTTGGCGCACAATCGAGTTTTCAGAAAGGCGCTATCTGGTGGGCAGCTAATCACCGCATTCACCATAAACACAGTGATACACCAGAAGATCCGCATTCTGCCAAGATCTACGGATTCTGGTATGCACACATTGGCTGGATCATGGGGCCGGAACATAAACCTACCCGTTTTGACCTGATCAAGGATGTAAAAGAAAAAGAACTTTTCTGGCTGAATAAATACCATTGGGTGCCGCCGGTTATCCTGGCCGCCGTGGTGTATTTCATTGGTAATAAAGTAAATGGCGCAGGTTGGTTCGATTGGTCTGCCGGACTCTCTACTTTGTTCATTGGTTTCTTCCTGAGCACCATATTGTTGTTCCACGGAACGTTCACCATTAACTCCCTCATGCACAAAATTGGCAAGCCCCGTTACAAAACGGGTGATGAATCCAAAAATAACCTGGTGCTGGCGTTGATAACACTCGGTGAGGGATGGCATAACAACCACCACTATTATCAGAGTGCTACGCGACAGGGTTTTTATTGGTGGGAGATAGACATCACTTATTATGTGATCCGTACGCTGGGCTTATTGGGTATTGTATGGGATATCCGGGGAGTGCCGCAGAAAGTAAAAGATAATAACAAAGTAGCAGCATAGGATCTTCTAAATATTTCTGCCCCAGCCTTGTAAACACGGGCTGGGGCTTTTTTTTGCTGCAAAAGAAATAACACATAAGTAGTACTCCTAATATATTATAATTTTATATATTTGTACAATGTAAGAGATCACATGGTTTTTAAGTATTTGGAAGGATGGCAGCCCCTTCTCCACGTATTAGTGAACAAATCAGTTTAAGACAAGTCGTTTCTTTTTATTTTATATAATCCTATTTATCCCTTTATTCTGTTCCTATGAATAGTTATCTACGCTTTGCCGCGCGCGCAATTTTCGTGGCCGGTAGTTTCATTGTTGGCTCTAACGCTAACGCACAAATGAAGGTGGGTGATAAGCCCTACTCAATCAACAAAGCATCTGTATTGGAATTAGAAAGTGACCGTCAGGGTCTCTTGCTTCCGCGTGTACAGCTTGGTATGCTAACAGCGGTGCCTTTGAATGCGGCGCCAGATGGTATGATCGTAATCGTGGAAAGTCTTACCAAACAGGACCAGGTACTTTACCTGCGTAAGAATGCAGCCTGGGTAAAATTGGCCACCCTTGATGAATCTGCATTGAACTGGAATCGTGCCGGTAATGCGGTGAACGATGCCATAGATTTTATCGGATCTACTAACGCCGCTGCTGTTATTGTAAAGACAAATAACGCAGAAGCCATGCGTGTGGCTTCAGACGGGAAAGTAGGTATCGGAAACGCTGCACCAACGGAAAAACTGGATGTAACCGGTAATACCAAGGTAAGTGGTTCTGTTACAGCTAACAGCCTGGACATTGCGAACAATGTAAACCTGCATAACGTAGCTGCCAGCACAACATTGGTAGAAGTACTGGTGATAGACCAGGCAACCGGTGCGGTGAACCGCAGAACGATGTCTGCCGCTGCGTTTAACACAGTGGTTTCCACCTTTAACGGATCTTCCGCAGCTGATCAGACATTGGTAGCAGGTTCTGCCGGCACGGATCTTAACGTTGCCACCAACACCACTACGGGTGAACATATCATTAATATCCCAACAGCAGGTACAGGCATCACACGCGGTTTGCTTTCCCTGGCAGACTGGGAGAAACTGGATGCTTCCCAGAAGCAGATCGTTGCGGGTGTATTCTCTACCACTGCAGATGCAAAAGGTTTAAGCATTGGCGGAACAGATCAGAATGAGATCATCCTGCATGCTGCGGATGCTACCAATCCGGGTGGTGTTTCTACTGCCACACAGGCTTTTGGCGGTGATAAGAACTTTGCTGCGAATGTAACGGTGGGTACTGCTACTACGGGTAACTCTACTTTAAACGTAGAAGGTTCAATGGCAACTGCTATTAAATCAGTGAATACCTCAGGTTACCTGCTTACGGATAAAGACAATACCATCCTGGCAAACGCTACCGCTTCTTCCCTGATCATTAATTTACCACCAGCAGCAGTTGGCCGGATGTACACGATCAAAAAGATCGGTACCGGCGGTATTGACAAAGAAGTAACGGTTACACCGAATGGTACTGCTTTAATTGAAGGCGGCGCTAACTTTGTTATCTACAATGACTGGACATTTATTACTATTCAATCAGACGGAACTAACTGGTACATCATCAGAAAATAATTAACAGGGGTTGGCTGAACAAATCGGCCGACCCCTCTATTTATTCCTCTTGATCTAACATTCTCACTATGAAATTCCTTACAGCCCTGTATTGCGGCTTGTTACTATCTTCCCTTCCCGCTGCTGCCCAGCAATTGAAATTAGGCGATAATCCTTCCGTTGTAAAAAAAGACGCGGTGCTGGAATTAAACAGCTCTAACCAGGGCCTGCTTTTACCACGCGTACTTAAATCACAGATCCTTACGGGGGGCAAATTATTCAATGCGGATAATGGCATGCTGGTGTTCGTCAATGATGGCGGAGAACAGATCATGTATAATAAACGCAACGGCGCCTGGGAAAAAGTAGGTGATTACACCGCCAATATATGGAACGCCAATAAGATCCAAAACCGTAATGTGGCGATTACAGCACCAGTTACGGGAGATGTATTGAAATGGAATGGTACCACCAATCTCTGGGAACCTACTGAGGATAATGGTGCCGGTGTTACTTATGGAACACTGCCGGATAACAATGCCTATAATGCTGATGCGCCGGATGATGACGCCAGGATGAAGATATGGGCCAGCCCGGTAACCGGCACTGTTGCCAATGGCCCCCTTGGTACTGACGCTGCCTCATGGAACATATTGTCTTTCAAAGGAGGCGGTTTCACCACACAGTTATATTTTGACAAGAGTACACTGGCCGTTAAAGAATGGGCAGGTAACACTGCTCCCTTAACACACACTGCCGGAAACATCTGGTATAAGGTAGTAACCATGAATGGTGATCTTAACCTGGTTACAGGGGGATTGATCTTTGCAGAAAAAACATCTGATTCCAATACAGAAGTAAAACAACAGGCAGACAAATTATTCTGGGATAATGCGAATGACAGGTTGGGCGTAGGTACCAATGTTCCTACCAGTACTTTACACGGAGGTGGCTCCTATGCCAGCAGTGTTACTGTTTTGACACCCGGGAATGTTACATTGAATGAAACACACAATGTGGTGGTGTTCAGGCGAAACAACGGCAGCGGTGCAATGACTGCCACACTTCCAGCAGCCAATAGTTGCATTGGCAGGGAATATACCATCGTACGGGAATATACCGGAAGTGGCACTGGTACTGTTAATCTTGCCGGACCCGGAGAACTGAAAGGTACTCCTGTTGCGCTTACTGTAAATGGTGTGATAAAAGTACAATCTATTGGCACCCGCTGGTTAATACTGTTGAACGTTACTACTACTGCTCTTTAATAAATACTCATGAAATCTTTTCTGCCCATTCTATTCTTTATCTGCTGCTGCCTGCAAAGCAGCCTCGCCCAGCAGGGGATCTATATCCCTGCCGGTGGCAAGGTAGCTATTTCAGGTACGTTGCCGGTAACCTTCTGGCAGAATACTTTGAATGATGGATTACTGGGGTCTGCTCCCGGGTCCAATCTCTATTTCCTTGGCAAACAATGGACCAATGGCACCGGCGCTGTATTAACGGATGAAAGTGCGGGTGGTTTTACCGGCACAGGTGGCATGTTCCGGTTTGCTGGTAACACTGGCCGTCAAACACTCTATGGTGGCTACAATATGGCAGCCAATAGTGGCGGCAGTTTCCCCAACCTGATGATAGATAATGCAGCAGGAGTTGAACTGGGTGATCTGCAGGATGCCAGTGTACGCAACAATCTTCATTTTCAGAACGGGCATTTCTTCTTAAACGGCTGGAACCTTTCCGCCGGTAATATTACAGGTTACAGTGACAGGCGATTTGTGGTAACGGGAACGGCAATTGCAGGCGGATATCTTTATCTGCGCGGCAATGCACTTACTTTCCCGATAGGTACGGATGAAAATAATTATGCGCCAGCTTCCCTGCAAAACCAGGGCGCTACGGAAACTTTCCGCGCAAGGGTGTTTGATAATGTATATCAATACGCCGTTTCCGGTAATGCAATGCCGGATACTTTTATTTATAAAACATGGAATATAGGCAGGATGAGCGGGAGGAACGGTACTCCTCTTTCTTTATCCTTTCAACATATGAATACTGCGGAATCCGCCACTTACATGGCGAGCCGTGCAAATAGTTTTGTGAACCACTTCGAAAATAATGCATGGGAAGAACAGATCACCACTACATCAACCGGTGATCTCAGTACAAGCACCATGCAGCAGGCAGCCACTAAACATGCGGTACAATTAGATGCCGGTGCGAATGAATATTTTGCTAAAGCTACCCGCAAAAGTATTGAAGGCACTAAATTGCTGATCCTTCGTTTTGAAGCAGACCGGCTCAATCCCGGTTCTGTGGGATTATTATGGACCACCTGGTACGAAGTGAACAACCTTCGTTTTGAAATTGAAAGAAGGCTGGAAAATGAAACCACTTTTAAGAAAGTGGGTGAAGTAGCCTCAAAAGGTACTGCCATCAATGAATTGCGTGCACTGGATTATAACACACTTGATCTTAATGGTTTCCGGGGTTGGAGTTATTACCGCCTGAAGGCAGTGTTAAGAGATGGTACTATCCTGTATTCAGAGATCAGGCCTGTGCCGCCGCAGCGGGATGTGCTGGTATTCCCCAACCCTAACTATGGCAAGTTCAAGGTGCGGGTGAATGGATACCTCAGCAATATGGGCATGCAGCTCACGAATACATGGGGGCAGGTACTGCGGCAGTTTAACATAGAATATGAGGCTGATATAGATGTTACCGGGTTGCCGGCAGCTACTTACTTCCTGGTGATCTACCACAGGGAAACCGGCGTGATCATCCATAAGAGCAAAGTGGTGGTATTGAAATAATTTGCCTGTTCTTCTAATATTGATTAACTTTTAAGGGTATTACTGACAACCCCAAAAGTTTCTGATATGAACCTGAGCGAGTTTACTACTTCTCTCACTACCCCTGACAATGGTTATGGCCAGTTCCTGCAAACTAAAACAGGTGGAAAACTACATGATATCATCCGGAATGAAGGAAAAACGGAGAACCTGCTGGCGAGTTTCTTCTGGCAGATCATGATCAGGGCTATGGGAATACCCATTGATGCTGAAATGTATGTTGTTCCTCATGGTAATGCACAATATAGCTTAGTGCTTTTTGGTCCGAACGAAATGGAACCGCGGTCCATTTCCCTGGTGGACGAAACAGATAAGGAAGATCTGCTGGAGGGTTATGCGCTCTGGCGGCATCAAATGCAAAACGATCTAAAACAGGTAGATAATACAGGGTATTTGCAGGAAATCATCAGTCAGGTAGATGAAGATTATGCGATAGAGATCAACCGGAAGATGAACATGCAGATGATATTTGCAACAAAACCCGAAATTGTTTATACGGATACGCTCCTTACCACGCTTGGTTCTCCCTGTCCTGTAGTTACTGCTGCCATTGGCGGCAAACCGCTTTCTACCGCAGGCATCTTTACTTCAGATAACCAGGGAAGATTTGGCGCTACGGTAGCCTGGCATTCCGTAAAAGACATCCTTATCAATACTACGCAGATCTATATCAATGATGAAAGCGCGCAGATCGTTTCTACAGACCAGATATCAGACAGTTGTTTTGCGGTTTTTGACCAGCCCGTTGTAAAGTCTGCTTTCAATAATATAGGCGGTACCTTATCCGGTCTCTGCCCCAGGCCATATGATCCTGTTACTTTCCAGGGCATTACCTCTGGTTTCAAACAAACTATTATTACGGGTTTGTCTCCTGATATTCCCTGTGTATTACCATATAGCCAGTTAAAAGTAATGACGGCGCCTGAAACCAATCCCGGGGATTCCGGCGCAGCATTGATAGACCGGGATGGCAAGGTAATGGGATTCTCTTTTTACAGAACTGCTATCAACCAGCAACCAGAATATTCCTGCTGGATCTGGGCGGACTCTGTTTATAAAGCACATAATTTAATGTACTAACCATATAAAACGTGTACTATGTCATGGATAACTGACGTGTTCAAGAAAAAACCACAGGAGTGGTTCTACGGAAAGATCCCGGCTGCGCAGACACCGAATGATGTTGAACTGCGGGAAGTAAAAAGAGATGAAGAATACCTGCACATTTATCTGAAATCCATGCGGATAGGGTATGCGCGCAGAGGGCTGAAAACTTATTATGGCGCTGTGCATAGTTATATCTCTTTATTGCATCGTTCCGGGAAAGCAAAGTTCAATGTGGTAACCACCCCGGGAGATTTACAGGAACTGGATTCCAAGCGCATCTACAATGTGCTTAATTTCAATAAACCTTTACTGGGACCCATTCCTTTCAGGGGTGGCAATGTGGAAGTGGAGATCGGTTTATTCTCTATTGAAGCAGCTAACCTGGCTAAACCTTTTATTTCGCTGTTAAGTGAAATGTCTACCCTGGCAGGTGTTACTTTTATCAGTGCCGCGCTTCCTTATGCAGGTGCTATTGAAAAAGGTATTAACCTGCTGGCAGGTGCTTCTGATGAATCGATACTGGAAATAGGTATCTCTACGGCATACAATAAAATAGAAACAGGTTATTATGCCGTGATAGCAGCCCATCGTGATAAAGTAAATATCAATGATATCCGCATAGCGAAAGATTTTGCCATTACAGACGCTAATGGAACCAGCTTTTCCGATTACCCCTATATTGTATTTGAGGTGTTCACCAGTACCAAACGGGACGACTGGTTTGACATTCCCGAGATCTCCGGTGCTTACAAGAAATTGCAGGAAGATGTGAACAAGGCAGATTATTCTGCAGCCAAAGAATCGCTGGCTGCTTTTAAAAGAGCCGTGTATTTCTCTAATGACCTGATACGCAAGGATTCCGAGGAGATCTTTAAGCAGGTGAACGATGAAGTGACGGGTTTCCTGGGTGCTACCCAAACGGGTACCCGTTCCCTGGAAAAAGCGCCAGGACTGAAGGAATTAAAGGACTTTAAAATTTACTGATATTCGGCGGGTATTTTCTTAATTTAGTATTCAACATATCTAAATCGAACATGTACCGCTTTTTATTCCTTTTGGTTCTTATACCCGCTTTTCTAAACGCTCAACAGAAACCCACACAGAAACCGCCTTTGCACGGTAAAAACTGGATGGCCATTACCGGCAAACCGCTTGCTGCTACAGCTGGCGCCATGATCTTCCAGAAGGGAGGCAATGCTGTGGATGCTGCATGCGCTATGCTGGCTGCTACCTGCACCATGTGGGATGTACTCAGCTGGGGTGGCGAAACACAGGCATTGATCTACAATCCTAAAACAGGGAAGGTGATCGCTATCAATGCCATGGGTGTTGCTCCTACAGGTGCTACCGTTGAATTCTTTAAAAAGAAAGGGTATAGTTTTCCACCGGAATATGGTCCGCTGGCTGCTACCACACCAGGTACACCGGGTGGCATTTGCCATATGCTGGCGAATTATGGTACACTCAGTCTGAAAGAAGTGCTGGCCCCTGCCATGGAACTGGCAGCGGGTTATCCTATAGAAGCGCAAACCGCCAACAGTATAGAACGCGGCAGGAAATACATTGAAGAATGGCCCTACAGCAAAAAAGTATTCTTCACCCATCCGGGAGAGAAAAGAGTAGCGCCTGCTGCAGGAGAGATCTTTGTGCAGAAGGACCTGCTGGCTACGCTTACTAAAATGGTAGAAGCGGAACAGAATGCCCTGAAGAATAAAAAGAGCCGTAAAGAAGCTATAATGGCTGCTTATGATCGTTTCTACAAAGGAGATATTGCACAGGAATTTGTAAGAGGCAGTAAAGAACAGGGTGGCCTGATCACGATGGAAGACCTGGCAAAATGGAAACCGGTTGAAGAAGAGCCGCTGCACGTGAACTACAAAGGCATTGAAGTATATAAATTACAGGAGTGGACGCAAGGCCCGATGTTACTGCAAGGGCTCAATATCCTGGAGAACATTGATCTTAAAAGCATGGGATATAATTCTCCTGCTTACATTCATACCATCTATCAAACCCTGAACCTCACCTTTGCAGACAGGGATTTTTATTATGGCGATCCCCGCTTTTCTCCTAAACCTCCTATCAAAGGATTGCTGAGTAAAGCCTATGCAAAAGAAAGAGCGAAAGAAATTGATCCAACTAAAAATAATCCCAATACACAACCGGGAGACCCCTACCCTTTTGAAGGGAAAAAGAATCCTTTATTACATCTGTTGCCAATAAGAGATGCCTTCACTGATTCCACCGGCAATAAAAAACCAGACAACTTTGTACCGAAACATGATGCAGTGGCTTATCTGCAACAGGCAGACAGTGCTTATGCAGATCGTTTATGGCGTGGCACTACCAGTGTGGAAGCTGCGGATAAAGAAGGCTGGGTAGTTTCTATCACACCCAGTGGCGGATGGATGCCGGCTTGCATTGCAGGGCGTACTGGCGTGGGCATGAGCCAGCGTTTGCAGAGTTTTGTACTGGATTCTGCTTTGAGTCCATTTAATGTGATAGCGCCAGGTAAAAGACCACGGGTTACTTTAACACCTTCCATGGCATTGAAGGATGGAAAACCTTTCCTCTCTTTTGCTGTGCAGGGTGGAGACACACAAGATCAAAACCTGTTACAGTTCTTCCTCAACATGGTAGAATTTGGCATGACGGTGCAACAGGCTACAGAAGCGGAGAATATCAATAGCAATCAATTGTGGCTATCCCTGGGCGGCACGAGTATAAAAGAGCGTCAGCCAAAACCGGGGAGTATCCTGCTCAACAGTAATACACCGGAGAAAACGAGAACAACATTACAGGGCATGGGGTATAAGCTCAGTTTTACGGAACGGAGCAGCGGGCCTATCAATGCCATTTTCTTCGACCGGGTGCATGGCAGCCTTTGGGGCGGCAGCAGCAACCATGGGGAAGATTATGGGATTGGCTGGTAGTTATGCAGCCTTTTGATAATGAAAGAACTTCTTCTTATAATCATATAAAGCCTGGATGATCTTCCGGGGGCTTTTCCATTCAAACAGGAAGATGATAAAGGTGGTGATCTTCACAAAACCTTTGGGGCTTTTCAGTGCGTCTGCCAGTTTCTTGATGGTCTGATCCCTCGCGGCCAAACATTTCACTCTCTCCTCGCCTGTTTTGCCGGCCAGCTCTTCCGCAAAACTCCATGCACCATCCCGCGCATTGGAGATGCTGAATTGTATGAGGATGGATTCCCCGTTATTGGCATGCATGCCTACCAGTGATAATAAAGGAGAGATCCGGCTGATCGCATTCGTGACTTCAAATGTGAGTGAACCGATAATGGTATTGATGCTGATAAAGTCTTTGTGTAAACCCTGGATATCCTGGCCTACTGCACAATCCACAGCAGCTACGCCCAGGTCATAATTGATATGTGCATTCATGCCCAGCAGCAATTGTTGCAAGAGGATCACCGTGGGTTTCTTTGTAGCGAGGAAGGCAGATTCCCAGGGGCCGGAAGGTTTCTTGTTCTGTTTCCATTGTTCTACTGCTTCCAGGTAGCGGTTAGCAAAGAACACATCCAGCCTTTCCATGCGTGCGCCATCTTCAAACTCATTGTTGAGGATACCCTCTTTTACTCTTACCGTTACTTTGTAATAGAGGGAAGCGAAGAAACCGATGCGGCTGTTCGTTTTAATACATTCTTCAATTAACTGTTCCAGTTGGAGGATGACCTCATCAATGGTGGTAGCTGCCATACAATGGTTTGCTTTTTGGGGTGAATAAAATTATACTTTGATCAATCGCTCTACGGCCATTTCCAGCGTTTCTTCTTTCTTCGCAAAACAGAAACGGATCACTTTATGATCTCTGCCGGATTGATAGAAAGCAGATACCGGTACGGTGGCCACACCAAATTCTTTGGTGATCCTTACGGCAAAATCCGCATCGCCTTCTTCACTGATCCGGTTATACTGGTAACACTGGAAATAACTGCCGTAACTGGGCATTGGAGAAAACCGGGTGTTAGACATCAGCTGACGGAAATGATCCCGTTTTGCCTGCATAAAACTACTGAGCTGCAAATAGGAATCCTTATCCTTCAGGAACCCTGCCAGCGCTACCTGCGATGGGGTATGGCAGGAGAAGCAATTATACTGGTGCACTTTCCTGAACTCCTGCATCAATGCGGGGGAACTGATGCAATAACCCATCTTCCATCCGGTGCAATGATACAACTTTCCGAAAGAGAAGGTCACGAAACTGCGTTCCAGCAGGTCCGGATAACGGAGGATACTTTGATGCGGGATGTTATCATAGATGAGGTGTTCGTAGACTTCATCACTGAGTATAAAGATATTGGTACCTTCTACGATGGACCTTAGCTGTACAATATCGTTTTCGCTTAATACAGAGCCTGTGGGGTTATGCGGCGTATTGAGCATGATGAACTTTGTGCGGGACGTTATTCTCCTGCGCACTTCTTCCCAGTCAATCTTATACTCAGGGAATTGCAGTTCTATCAGTACCGGCACGGCGCCATTCACTAATACATTAGGTACGTAGCTATCGTATGCGGGTTCAAAGATGATCACTTCATCTCCGGGCTGCAAAACGGTAGTCAGCGAAGTATAGATGCCATATGTGCCGCCGGGTGTGATGGTGATCTGTGTATCCGGGTTAATGGTGGTGCCATAGAGGTATTGCACCTTTTCGGCAAGTACTTCCCGTAACGGCAGATGGCCCTGCATGGGGGCATATTGGTTAAACCCTGCCTGCATGGCTTCGTTTACTTTTGCCACCAAAGCCTCGTTCATGGGGTAGTCCGGGAATCCCTGGCCGAGGTTTACCGCCTTATGTTCATTTGCCAGGGCACTCATTACACTGAATATGGTGGTGCCGGTATTTGGAAGTTTTGAAGAAATTTGCAAGGTATATTGTTTATTTTAGTCAAAATCGTCCTCTAAAATAGTAATAAGCTATGAAAATTATCATTACACTGCTCCTTTCCACGTTAGCAGCTTATTCTTACGGCCAGCAAAACCCTGATCTGGTGGCAGACAATGCACAACCGGTACTGGTGTCCAAACAATTCTCTTTCACAGAAGGCCCGGCCCCTGACAAGCAGGGAAATGTATTCTTTACGGATCAGCCAAATAACCAGATCTGGAAATATAGCACAGATGGCAAACTCTCCCTTTTCCTGGATAGTGCCGGCCGGTCCAATGGTTTGTATTTCGATAAAAAAGGCAACCTGATCGCCTGTGCGGATGATAAGAATGAAATGTGGTCTATCTCCCCTTCCGGCAAAGTAACCGTGCTGATGACGGATTACCAGGGAAGGAAGTTTAACGGGCCTAATGATCTCTGGATCACCCCTAAAGGCGGTATCTATTTTACAGATCCTTATTATCAGCGTAAATATTGGGAAAGAAAGAAACCGGACCTGGATTCACAACGGGTTTATTTCCTCGCACCGGGTAAAAGACAAGCCATAATGGTGGCAGACAATATTAAAAAACCGAATGGTATTGCCGGCACCAAAGATGGTAAGACATTATATGTTGCAGACATCGGTGATAATAAAATATATAAATACAAGATCAATAAAGACGCCACACTTTCTGACGCACAGCTTTTTGCAAATAAAGGCGGCGATGGCATGACAGTAGATGAAAAAGGGAATGTGTATATCTGCGGTAATGGTATCACGGTATTTAATCCAAAGGGAGAAGAGATCCTGCATATAGCGGTTCCGGAAAAATGGACAGCTAATTTATGTTTTGGAGGAAAGGACAGGAAGACGTTGTTTATCACAGCATCTGAAACGGTGTATACTTTGCAGATGAAGGTGAAGGGGGTTGAATGATAAGGAGTATCTTTGATAAATAAAAGTGCAAATGACTATTGAGAATTTTGAACAACATGTAGGTCTTGATCAGCTGCAAAAAGGCTTAGCCTATTACAGCAAAGGATCTGTGCATCACCTGGAAACGAAACAAGCCGGTATGTGGCAGGCTACCATTGCCGGCTCAGAAGTATATACGGTAACTGTTACCCTCAGCGATAAAGAGATCAAAACCGTTAGCTGTACCTGTCCGCATCAGTCGGAACATTGCAAACATGTGGTGGCGGTGTTGTATGCTATTAAGGGAAAGTCCGATAAAGTGAATTTTGTTGAACTGGTGCATAGCATTCCTGAAGAGGAACTAAAACAGTTCATCATTGCACATGGCAGTAATTATGAAGGTTTTAAGAATATCTTCCTGGCGCACTTTGCGTCAAGATAGTTTCCAGTTCCAATATGCGTTCGTAAGCAGGCTTAGTGACAAAGATACCCGTATCTCCTTCTTTCCGTACTCCTCTCACAAAGAGATAGATCACTCCCCCAAACTGTGTTTCATAATCAAAAACCGGCAGGCGGCTTTCGAGGTATTTTTTAGCGGCTACTGTGTAAATGAGGTATTGCAGGTGATAGTTATTTTCGTTAAGCGCTGCCGCCAGGGCTTCCGGGGAATAATCCGGCAGGGAGAAACCGAGGTAGTTGGATTTCCAGTCCAGGATGTAATACTTTCCTTTATGTTCAAAGAATAAGTCCATCTTCCCATTCATGATACCTTCCAGCTCTCCGCCGTTGAGTTTCACGAGAATCGTGGAAGAGGTATCCGACAGTCCGTTCAGTTTTTCTGTTTCAAATACAGTTACCGGGAAATCAAATTCAAACTCTGTGATCCGCTTGCCAAATGCCACGGAAGATAAAGAGAATGTTTCTCCCTCTATATGAATAGTGGTACCCAGCACATGATCCAGTAACTGGCGCAACATGGGGAGATATAATTCCTGCTGGCCCGGCGCAAAACGGCGTACTGTTTCTTCCAGCCATTTGCCCCAGCGTGTATCATCTATAAAATTCACGTTCTCAAACAGGTAGTGCAGGAGGTTACCTGTTTTGGCGCCTCTTCTCAGGGTATTGAAAATGAAAGTATCATATTCATTTTCCTGCGGCAGGGCGCGTTCCCTTGGTGTGCCTTCATGTTTGGCCGCCAGCATGGTGTAACTCATTTTCCGCCAGTGTTGCTCTCTTAAGCTGAAATGTACCGGGGTTGGGGTTGTTCTTAAAGGGGCTGGTATATTTTCACGGTAGCGGTAACCGGTAACCGCTGGTGTTTCTGTTGCGGCATTGATCAGTATATCATCCGGCTCTAAGGCTTTCAGGAATTCCAGCAAAGTGGAAACGTAATAGTAGCTGTTCCGGAAGATGTAACATTTATAGACCGCGCGGGTAATGGCTACATATAACAAACGGCGGTTTTCCTGTTCAGCCTGTTGCTTGTACCATGTTTCCTGTTCTTCTGTGAGTTTGCTTTTTTCTGCTGCCACATAATCTCCCGTTTCCGGATCACGGTAACTCACCAATACGATGTTCTTACCCTCTCCAAAATCCAGGAAGGGGGCCAGTACAATTTTATACTCGAGGCCTTTACTTTTATGAATGGTAACGATCTTTACCGCTTCTTCATCACTTTCCACACGCAGGGTGTATTCATCTCCATCTGTGGCCATGCCATCAATACCACGCTTCAGCCAGGAGATGAGTTCCGGCATGGATAAGTCTTTGCGGCTTTGTGCCTGGTGTACCAGTTCTATCAGTTGGAACAGATTCGTCATGATCCGTTCCCCGTTCTCTGTTTGCAGCAGGGTGTTGCGGACATCAAAGTCGGCCACAAAATCCATCATGGCGGTGTAGATGCCATCCTGCGTCCAGCGGTTTTTGTAATTGCTGAATAAACCAAGGGCGGCTTCATCATCCAGGATGAGGATCTCTGCTACGGTGAGGCCGGTGAAAGGAGATAATAAAGCGCGGTTGATGGAAGAACGATCCGGATCTATCATGGCTTCCATGAGGTAGAGCAGGTACGTTGCTTCTTCCGTTTGTAATACTTTGGCATCATCTATCGTAACCGCAGGGATACCCAGTTTTGCCAGTTGTGATTTTACCTCCATCCCCTGCCTGCGGCTTCTTACTAAGATACCAATGTCTGACGGGCGGATGGGTTCGTTTTCTATGCGATGTAAACCGGGTTGTAATAACAGGGCTACCTGTGCGCCTACGGCTTCTATCAGCTGTTCACTATTGGGTAATTTGTAAGTTGTGATGGGTACATCAGGTGCATCGTTCTTGTAGAAGAGTCCTTTCGTGTTCTTCTCCGGACTATCTACTGCCATGTATTCAATTACATCTTCCTGCCCCTTAAAATAGAAGGTATCAAAATCAGGTGTTGGCAGGAAGAACTTATTCATGGCCTGGATGAGCGGAGCCGAAGAACGGTAGTTCCGGTTCATGCTGTAGAGGTTGCTCACACCATCACGGGCTTTGAAATACGTGAAGATGTCTGCTTTGCGCCAGGCATAGATACTTTGTTTGGGATCGCCGATATAGAAGAGGATGGTGCCTGTGCCGAATGCTTTATCGAATATTTCATACTGCTGGCGGTCCGTATCCTGGAATTCATCTACGAAAACGGCTTTGTATTTATGCTGCATAGCTGCTATCAGTGCAGGATTATCCTTTTGCACCAATGCTTTGTGCAGGTTGCTGATCATATCATCGTAACCCAGCAGGTTATTCCTTTGTTTAAAGGCCTGTACTCCTGCAGTTACTTCACTGATAGCGAAACATTGCAGGCGGATGTGGATCGCATTGCTGATAGCCCTGTAAGCTTCAGCAGCTATTTCTGCCTGATCTGCCAGGTCCAGTACATCCTGGTATAGTTTGGGGATGTAAGCTGAAGTTCTTTTCTTCAGCATCTCGCTTACAAAAGTAGCAGGTGTGTCTAATAACAGCAGCAATGATTTCTTAGCATATCCGTTGCTTTCGCTGAGTGTTTTTAATCTTGCGGTATGGGTGATGATATATTCCAGTACTGCTTCCTCAGCTTCTTCTTTCTTTTGTGCTGCGGCGGTTAATTCCTCTACCCATTTATCCTGCTCTGCTGCTGTGATGGTATAGTCTGCCGTTTCATCAAAACTGAGGTATTTTTTCCCACTCAGGTGTTCTATAGATGCCTGAACGATATTTTCCATCAGGCTTTTGCTCCAGATCTGCTGCAGGAGTTCCACTTTCAGGGTGGTTACATGTTTGCGCCAGAAACGCTGCACTTCCTCTTCTACCAGCTTCTGCGGATCTTCCAGCATTTCCGCACCAAACAATTGATCTGTTTCAAAAGCGAACTCATTCAAGGTCTGCTGGCAGAAACTGTGGATGGTTAATACAGATGTTTCATCCAGGAAGAGCACGGCTTCTTTTAAAACCTTTTGGGGATCAGCTGCCTGTTGCACCAGCTTTGTGATATTATCATCCTTGATGGGTATGCCTGTACTTACTTTATATGCGCTGCGGATAAACAAACGGATCCTTTCTTCCAGTTCGGCTACGGCCGCTTTGGTGAAAGTTACCATCAGCACTTCTTTGATAGAGAGCCGTTGTTCCAATACCAGTCGTAATACCAGAATGGCAATAGAATATGTTTTACCCGTTCCGGCACTGGCTTCTATCAGGTTGCTTCCTTCCAGCGCTACCGTGGCGGCATCAAAATCCTTGTATGTATTCTTACTATTCATGATAGCCCGGGAATAATTCTACTAATGGTACGATCAATTGGGTGCAGATGAACTTATACGATTCCAGTACGGCCGGATCTGCAAATAAGCCATCGTTATATGCTCTCAGGATGTAAGGTTCATCAAATGAACTGAAGCCGTTCAGTCGCTTGTCCACCATCTTTGTAAAAGCGGAGAAATCCAGTTCTTCCACGATCTCTGGTTTGATATCAAAGTCAGGAGAGAAAGGTGCGATCAGGCTGAAACCTTCTTTGTAAATAGTGATCAGGGTGTTTAACCGTCTGAGGGCTTCCCGCTGTGTTAAACGTTCTCCTTCATACACTGCTTTTCTTTTAGCGCCTGAAATTAATGCTACGCCATTCAGCACACCTCCCGCTGCTCCAGCCAGGTAACGGATGTATGCTTCCACCAGGTATTTCGCTTCGTTCTTTGACCAGGATACCTGTACGTACCGGCCATCATACACATGCTGAATATTTCCTCTTAATATGCTGCTTCCTATATTTAGTTCCACCGGTACGATCTCCGGTTCCCTGCTACGGGTAACGGTTTCGAACATGATCCTTACGGGTGCTGCTTTCTCTTCTGCCTGTTGCAAAGCCACTTCTGCCATGTTCTTTAATGGCAGCGCACCTGTTTTTACCAGCTGCGTTTTCAGTGTGGCCATGTCTTCTTCCTGCAGGGGCAGCAGTTCATTCTTCAATGACCATTCCTGCAAACTATCCAGGTTGAAGATCTCCGTATCGTTGAGCAGGATCTGTTCTTCACTGTAATAAATACCGAGTACTTTATTGTAGTACGCTTTGAAAGGGTTCTTGAAAAACCGTACCAGGTCTTCCAGGTTAATTTCCTCAAAGCCGAAGGGATTAATTTCTTTACTATCATCCGTGATCTGCTTTCTGCCGGCAGACCTGTTATTGAGATAGCTATATAACCGTTCATCGCCCATGGCATATTTCCGGCTGAAACTTTGCAGGGGGTGCAGTGTTACCAGCTGATCCCTTACACCTTCCGGTTCCGTTGTACCCGAGGCGATGTAATCGATCAGTTCATCTACTAATGCAGATGGTGGCATGCGGGTATTGTCCTTCACACTCTGGCCAACATAACTGATGTAGAGATATTCTCTCGCAGAGAGGATGGTTTCCAGGAACAGGTGTTTATCGTTCTCCTTCACATTCCGGTCTCCCCGCTGGCGGTTCTTTTCCATCAGGTTGAAACCAGCAGGCTGCTCCTTCCTGGGGAATTTATCATAATTGAGACCCAGCAGGGCCACTACTTTAAAAGGAATACTTCGCATGGGGATCAGTGAGCAAAATGTGATACCACCATTCACGAACAGACCGGAACGGGTGTTGCCAGTAAGGGTTTGCAGGAAGCTATAGCCAAATACATCAAAGGCTACGGCTTCACCCATGTATTCATTCAACAGGTTATAATCTGTGAGCTGCTGCATGAGGGTGTTGTAATCCTCATCTATATCCTCCTGTGGTTCATATATGAGGTTGTGCAATACACTTTCCACATACAATACCCATTCATTGATGGTACGGGTCTTCTTTCTTTCCTTTACTGCATCCATCAGTACTTCCACAAAATGACAGAAGCGGATCACTTCCTGTGCAGCACTGCCTTCCAGTACATCGATGGGATAAAAACTATTCACGCCTTCTCCATACTCTTCTCCCCCACTCATGCAGATACCATACATAATCCTTTTAAGACCATACTGCCAGCTGATCAGGTATGTTTCATCTTCCAGTTCCCCTTCCATACCAAAGCGGATATTAGCTGCATCTACTACCCTTCTGATCAGTGAGATGTTTTCAATCTGGAACCTTTTGCGGATGTAAGAGGAGTCCAGCAGCTGCAGCACTTCTTCGGCCTTAAAACTTTCTTCGCTTACCTGCAGGATGGCGTGAATAGCATTGAAGAGGTTATCGCTATCTGCATAACTTTCATCTGCTATTGTATATCGGAACTTATAGGGCGCATTATTGAATACGGCTTTGATGTAGGGCGCGTAACTGTCTATATCACTTACCATCACTACAATATCCCTGGGGGAAAGAGATTCCTTTCTTTTATCCACCAGGTATACGAGGTAATTATATAACACCTCTACTTCCCTGGCTACGGTGTAGCAGGTATTGATGGTAACGGAACCATCTTTGATATCTTCTGTTGTCAGCGGGTGGCGGTCTGCAGTAGCACTTACAAATACATCGTGCTGGATCTTGCGTAATAAACTATCCGGCTCCGGCTCTACGATCTCCTGATCATCATAGGCATTGATAAAAGCATCGTACTTAAAGAACAAACCGAAAGTATCCTGCACTACCCTGCCCCAGCCAGTGATCAGGGGATTACCGGCTGCTTCATCCATCACTTTATCTTTCCAGCGGGCCAGTTGTTTTTCGCTCTTGTCTTCAAACCAATAAACAGCGGGTGCGGGATTGATGATATGAAAATGTATATCGATAAAAGAAGACACCTCATGCAAGATCTGCACGTGATAAGCGGTGATAATGGACAAACCGAACAGGTGAACTGTTTTCATCCGTTCTTCCATCACAGCCCGTTTATCCGGATCTTTCAAGGCATCCAGGATGTAATGCCCTATCATGGTTTTATCCGGCAGGGTATTCCCGGAAACAGCCTTTGCTTTTGCCCAGAGATATTCCTGCCACTCTGTGGTTTTTAAGTTGCCGTTATTCCATTCCCGGATCATTTCCGGACGGTAGATCTGATACTGGTCGAACAAGTCAGCTGCTTTCTCCGCCAGTGCCATACGTTTCAGGTCCTTATCTGAACCGCTGTTTTCATAATAAGCAGCTACCGTGGGGAAACGTTTGGAAAAATCCTTTTCTCCCAGCAGTTGGAATAACAGCCAGGTTAAGTTCTGTGCAGAAAGTAATTCTGTATATGGCCCTCCCAGCAGAAAATACAGCTGGTGGATGAGATCATTGGGTTTCAGAAAGCGGCAGTTGGCAGCAATACCGTGATGCTCCGCGATCTGCATTTTCAGCCAGTTGTTCATCCCCTCCGTTTGCGTAACGATCAGGTGAGGTTCAAACACACTGTTGCCGGACTGTTGCAAGTCCTGCGAAAGTACTTGTGCCAGGCTTTCCAGCGAATTTGAAACTTTTAGATATAATGCCATTAGCTTTCTATAAATCTTGTTGCGATACCGGATGCTCTTTCTACAAAACGTTGTGCTGCCAATAGTAACAGGGCTTCTGAAGCCTGCACATATACTTTTGATCTTGCCCTCGTAACAGCCGTGTATAACAATTCCCTTGTGAGGATGGCCACTTCTGTTGCCTGCGGGAGGATCACCAGTACTTCGTTAAACTCTGAACCCTGGCTTTTATGGATGGTCATGGCAAATACTGTTTCTGCATCTGTGAGGTATCCGGGCAGTACAGCTTTCAATTCTCCTTGTCCATCTTCAAACCAGGCCATCAGTACACCATTTGCATCCGGACGAATAATACCTGTATCGCCGTTGAATAAATTATGCTCGTAATAATTCCTGGTGAGGATGATAGGGCGGTTCTGATAGAACTCCACATTCGCCCTGATCAGTTTTTTATCATGCAAATATTTCTCTATGGCTTTATTGGTAGCGTACAAACCTTGCTCACCCTGCCTTACGGCGCATAGTACGCGGAGGGCATTCATCTTTTTGAGGGCTTTCAGCACATCCGGCTCTTTTATGAATGCTTCATATCCTGCAATGAATTGTTCGAATAATTCTTTGTCGTACGCCTGATCTATTACTACCTGTTCATCTGCTCCGGGTTGGAGGAATTCCAGGATATTGTCTCTGTTGTTCTGGATAATGGCTTTACTGAATTTCCCGATGCCTTTATCATCAGAGAAACGGTGACTTCTTCTTAACTCTACCAGGTGTTGGAATAGCGGGTGTTGATCATTTGTGCTTTCGTGTATTTGGCTCAGATTTGCGCCGAATTTGTTGATGAGCTCTTTGCGTTCTGGTGTAAAAAGATTCATCGCGCCCTGTGCCTGGCACAAATCACCAAAGAAACTTCCTGCTTCTACAGATGCCAGCTGATCTTTATCTCCCAATAGTATCAATCGTGTTTTGGGACCGATGGCATCCAGCAGTTTGGCGAACAGGGCCACATCTATCATGGAACATTCATCTACGATCACTACATCGTAGTTGAGCGGATTGGATGCATTATGATGGAAGTAGGGACTATCCCGCTTTGATTTCAGCAAGCGGTGAATAGTTCCGGGGCTGAGGGACTGGAATTTTTCATTCTTAAAGCTGCGGAGGCTCTCTGCCAGCCTGGCTGCGGCTTTACCTGTCGGGGCGGCCAGCACTACTTTCAGGGCAGGATCTATGCCGTATAAGATATTCAGGATCTTAGCCACCGTGGTGGTTTTCCCTGTACCGGGGCCACCGGTGATGATGGTAAAATTATTGAGGATACCGGTGATAGCGGCTGCCAGTTGCCAGTCAGGTTCTGTGTTTTTTGTTGTGAATTGTTTGCGGATGAGGTCAGCGTGTTCTTCCAGCTGTGCCAGTCTTTCTTCTTCCAATACTTTCTCCGTTTCCAGGGACTGGTAAATGCGGCGAAGGAAAGTTGTTTCGTACCGGAAATACCTTTGCAGGTATAACCTGTCCTGGAACAGTACGAAAGGCTGATCATCTTTACCATCCTTTGCTACCAGCGCTACTGTTTCCAGCGGTGCGGTTCCTGGCACCATGTTAGCACAATAAGGAGGTAACTCTCCTGACTGGTCCAGCAGATCATCCAGATGCAAACAAATATGCCCCTCACTGATCTTTTTGGATAAGAGGTAAGCGTATGGCTTCAGGATGGGTATATTAAAATATTCCGCGAACTGTTGGTGAACGTCGTTTATGGTGAACATATATGACAGGCTTCTTACTAATATAAGAACTTTTTACAGGAACCAGGCACCTTCCTGGGGGACTGCTATGTATAGCGTGCCTCCTTTGGTCATGCCGTTCTGATTTGTTTGTACCGTGATGGTTTGGTCTGCGAGTTTTACTTCCAGCTCCCAGGCACTTCCGAGAAAGGCTACTTTTTGTATGATCCCTTCCAGTGCAAAACTGCCGCCCTTTACGATCTTAAAGTTCTCCGGGCGCACAAACAGTCGTTTTGGGCCTACGAGGTTATATTTTCCGAATAGTCCTGCTACGTAAGCATCAACAGGCTGCTGATAGATCTCTTGCGGTTTTCCCTGTTGCACAATGGCCCCGTCTCTCATCACGATGATCTCATCGGCCCAGGAAAGGGTATCCAGCGGATCGTGGGAAACGAGGATGCAGGAGATCTTCAGCTGTTCCCCTATATCGTGGATCACGGATTTAAGGGTATTCTTGTGGATGAGGTCCAGGTTGGAAAATGGTTCATCCAGTAATAAAAGCCTGGGGGCAGTGATCAGCAGTCTTGCCAGCGCTATCCGTTGTTTTTCTCCGCCGGACAGCTGGTCATTTTTCCTTTTCAGGAAGTGATCTATCTGGCAGATCTTGTAGAGGGCGTTTGCATCTTCGTCTGATAATTTGTTGGCGTAAGAGAGCAGTTCTTCCACCCTGTAATTGTTCCGCAGCTCAAAGTGCTGGGATAGATAGGCGATGCCCGGATGGCCGGGTATCAGTTTATCGTTGGGGCCTTTTACTTTCTGGTCTTCGAAATGCACTTCGCCGGAATCAGGCTGTACCAGCCCGGCAATGATCTTCATTAAGGTGCTTTTGCCGGAGCCTGATTCGCCGGTAATGGCGATGTTATAAAATGGCTGTTGCGTAAAGCTGATCCCTTTCAGTGCAAAATCCTCTCCTTCCTTCTTTTGTATGTCTGATACTGTTAGTAAGTTCATTTCGGGCTTAAAAATACTACTTTTTGGGCTCTTGTGGTGGAGAAGGGCTTTTGAAATGTTCTTTATAATGCCAGTCGAAAAAGGCTTTTGTGCTTTCATTGTAAAAAGAGCACTTATTGCCTGTGAGTGATGAAAGCAATGAATTCACAGCTTCCGTTACAGGTGTTTTTTTCATATTCACTACTTTACCTTTCCGAACAGAGATATATCCTTCTTCATACAATCCATCACATCCCATTATACACATGGGCATTACGATATTTCTATTTATTCTTTCCTTCAGTATGCACTTAGAACGTTTTTTAATATGTGATGCCCTCAGGAGAGAAACAGGATAAACTTTATTACAAATTCCACAGGTACCGATATGTTTATCCCGGAATAACAACTGTTTCAAATACTGCTGTTCCACCCGCATGTCTACCAACACTTTCACATTCGTTCCTGTTAATTTAGAAAGCCTCCGCTCTACCTCCAGAAATCTCTTTTTGCTTACTTCATTCACAGGTGCTCCAGCGGGCATTTTGAGAGCCTTCAATACACGCTGGCTTTTTTCTTCATCCAATACATTAAATCCCTGAATCTGTTTATCAACCGCATTATATCTTGCTGCTTTATTAATCCTTCTGACCGCGATATCTGTAGTTTTAATATCTGTGAGGAAGTAGATATATTCCCATGTGTCGCCAATATCACTGTTACCCCAAAGTGCCTCTGCCAATGCCTTGTTGTGCAATGTCAACGTGACTATGCCTGTTGTAAAAATGGTCTTATTCTTTGAAAAAAGAGCAATATCTCCTCTGGTGATCCTTGTCCATTTTTTTTCATTCAGTCCATTCCTTGGCTGAACTCCCCAGACCTGCAGTTTTCCTGAAGGATAGAACTTACGCAGTTCCTTTGCTTCCTCAGGGGTAACGAAAGGCAGCACTTTCCTGAGGCTAACTGAATTTTCAATTGTATTTCGGAAATTGCTTTGGGCTATGAGATTAGCGCACGGCTGCAGGATTATTTTGCTCATGGTTTTGGCTTTTATTTACGCTTTGTGTATCCTGCGTTGTCCTTCAAGGCCTCCAAAGCATTGGCGAGATAAACGATAGGCGCATTCCAGTTGATCGTAATCTCGTTGGAGGCATAGGCGCAATCAATATCCGAATAAGCCAGTTCCGGTGCGGTAAATTCATATTTACATTTATCCTGCATACCGGGATTAGGACCTGCGGCCAATAAACCAGGCACAGGATCTTTGATACCATCTGCCACAGAGGGGCGATGGTGCGGATGCATAGTAGATTTAGTTCCGATGCCTGTTACAAAACAATAACCGGTGGCATTTCTGCCTAAGAGATAATCCAGGTTGGATAAGGCGAGGTTTAAGTATTTTTTGTCTCCCGTTAACTTATAAGCATTGATGAGCAGGATACCCTGGTTGCCGGCATTGGAATTTGATCCCCAGTTGAAATCTCTTACGGATTGGCCCATAACGGTTTGGAAGGCGGTCAACTTCGTTGCGTATCCGTTTGCCATGGTTATTATCTTTTCTTTTAGTTTTGGTTCCTTATTGAAGCGTAGCAGGGTGTAATAACCCAGCATGGCTACGTTTGACCACGTTGGCAGTCCTGCATCTATGATGGCGGGTTTGTATTTTTCCTCTTTAGTAGTGATGTATAACTCTACTCCTGCCCAGAACCATTCATCTTTAAAATACTTATCGCCATACGGGCCAGTGGTAATAGCCGGCTGGAAGTTCCGCTGATCATATTCCATATCGGGATGTAACTTTGCCCACTCCCATGCTTTCTCTGCTGCTTTTAAGCAACTATCTGCTAACCTTTTGTTGTATTGTTTTAAGATCCTGCTGGCCTGTGCGGTTACTGCTGCAAAGTCTAATGTAGCAGCGGTGCCTTTTTGTACAACATAACGTGGTGCTTTTGTAACGCCGGGCATTACCATTCCGTCGAAGGCTGCATTGGTGCATTTGTTGTATACACCTCCGTCATTGGGATCCTGCATGCTGAGCATCCAGCGGAGGTTGTAGATCACTTCGTTCAGGATATCCGGGATGGCGTCTTTGCTTTCGGGGATATTGGTGTTTATTTTTGAATAGTACGCGGGGAAATCTTCATAGGCAGACAAGAGCGTGCCCATGGTAATGCCTGAATTCACGATATACTTATTATAATCTCCGGCATCATACCATCCTCCGGGAGATGAGATGACTGTTCCTGCGGGGCGTTTTTCATCTGCTGCGGATGGATGAATATATACTACAGTATCGGGATGGCCTGCCGGGCGATGCCATTTGCCGGCATATTTTTCCTCCAGGGGCATGGATACTCTTTGGTAGTAGAATCCTTTCAGTGTGGCAATAGCTACTTCCCTTCCGACATCATTGCTGATCTTAAAAATTGGGGAGTTACCTATGCCGGGGACATTTACGACAAAGCTGCCTTTTGTTGTGAGTTTTGTGAAATCCGCTATCCGGGTTTTTGTATCGGAATTAGTGGATTGCTTTTCGTCGCTTAAGTTACCGGAGAAAACAGTGTCTTTTTTATCTGCGGTGATAACGTAGAACTTAGATGCTGCAGGGCTGTTGGTGATCACGGCTACTTTTGGGGCCTGTGGGTAAAAGCCAGCCTGGTTGAGCATGATGGCGCTGATGGAGAGGGAAATTAGAAACATATATCAATATATTAAAAAAAGCCCGGTTTTTAAATTAGATTTCCTGCAACATTTTCCGCCTTCACCCGTCAAATAAGCAATGAATCCGAATCCGGCAGACAGTCAACTGGTTAATAAAGCATTGAGTGGAGACACCCAGGCTTTTGGTGCCATTATTAAAAATACGGAAAAGCTGGTGGCTCAGATCGTTTGCAAGATGATCCCTAACGTGGAAGACAGGAAAGACCTGGCGCAGGATATCTATTTAAAAGTATACAAACAACTGCCTGGTTTCCGGTATCAGGCTAAACTTTCTACCTGGATAGCCCAGATCAGTTATAATACCTGCATGGATCATCTCAGGAAGAAAAAGTTATTGCTGCCGGGAGAGATCGTACCGGAAGGAAGTGAGGTGTTTGTCTTTTCAAAAGATGTTTCCTCCATCTTAAATACGGCTATCGATCAGTTATCACCCGTTTATAAAACACTGATCACTTTATATCACCAGGAGGAATTAAGCTATGAAGAAATAGGCCAGATAACCGGACTGCCGGATGGAACTGTAAAGAATTATTTATTCAGGGCAAGAAAGGCTTTAAGAGAATACCTGACGTTTCACTACAAAAAAGAAGACTTATGATACATCTGACGGATATGGAAATACAGGAATATGTGCTGGATAAGGCTACCTGCAGTCCGGATATTGTTGCACATATGAAAACTTGTGATACCTGCAGGGAGGTGGCGGGAGCTTATGAGGTATTGTTTGTGGGTATGAAAGCACAGGAGGCAGCCGTTTTTGATTTTGATGTGAGCGCTCTTGTGTTGAGAGAATTGCATAGAAAAGAACGAAAACCCATCCCTGTTTTCGCCATGCTGATAAGCATTCTTTGCGCAGGCGGATGTTATTTCTTTCGGAATGATATATATGGCCTCTTTACCGGCATACCGCCGCTTCTCCTTTATTTTATTATTGTCTCCACAGCCGCAGTGGCTTTATTCCTGCTGGCCGATATGTATAAAGGTTACCAGCAAAAAATGACGATCCTGAACCGTTTTTAATTTATTCATTCTAAGAAAAAAAAGATGAAAAAGATACTTTCCATATTCATAGTAACGCTTTCCCCCATTCTTCTCTACGGACAAGATTACTACCGCCTTCCGGACAACCGTTATGTATCCCAGCAATTTGTTACGCTGCCGGCGACTTTGATCGCGCTATACCTGGTTATTAATTTTATCCTCAAACTCATTAAAACAAATCTTGACCATCGTCTCAAATCTAAAATGCTGGAGAAAGGTGTTCCGGAGAAAGTTGTTGAACAGTTTTTGCAGCCTGGTCATAAAGATGATCGTACCCATGCTTTTAAATGGTTCCTCCTGCTAACCGGTATTGGTGCAGGATTATCCATCGTATACTATTCACTCCCCATTGGGGTTCACTCTATGGCTATCATGGCGTTCTGCATTGCATTGAGTTATCTCGCTTATTTCCTTTACCTGAAAAAATAAAACTTCCACATATGACTGCTTTAAAATTCATCCCTATATGGGCAGGGAGCCTTTTGCTCTTACTGAGCCAGCCACTGATAGCACAATTACCCATCATAAAAGCTACTTCCACCAGCGTAAATATTAAAGATGGCGATCTCTTTCGAAAAGGAATATGGGACCTCTCTCCTTCCACCAGGCCTGATCGTTTTTATCCCATCGGTCCTAAGAGAGAAAGAAAAATGACGTTCTATACGGATATCGATTCTATCTCCTTCCAGGTAAAACCTGGCAATACCTATGATTTCATTATCCTGCTAAATGGCAAAGATTCCTGCTATACGCAAATTTGCTGGCCCGACCCGGTGAAATACATTCCTTCCCGGGATACGATCCCTTTTAAGCTTGGAACAGACAACAGGATACATTTTACCGGGCGCATCAACAACTCCGAAGACATTGACTTTATGTTTGATACAGGCGCTTATGGTATTATCCTTTCCTCATCCGGCAGAAATAAAGTGAACATGACATTCGACGGGATCTATAAAGGGCTTGGATATGGTGGCAGTTATGCTGACTCTACCAGCAAGCACAACAAACTATCCATTGCCAAATTGAAATGGGATAATGTTACTGTTGCCTATAATGAACGGGAAAGTTCGCCGGGTGTCATTGGATTCAAAATATTTGAGAACAAGATCATTGAGATCAATTATGATCAGCAATTCATGGTGATACATGGTGCTGCGTTTCCAATCCCACCAGGTTATACACAAATGGATATGCAGATGAGAGGGCGACTACCTTATATTAAAGTCACTTTGAACGATCATATCACAGATTGGTTTTGCTTCGATACCGGCAACGCAGGATGCCTGAGCCTGGATGATGAATTCTCCATAGAGCATGACCTGTATGCTGCATTGGAAAAGATCGGAGATGGAGTGGCCAAAGGTGCAGGGCCCAATGCCATCAAAAATGTAGTGGCTTTACTACCTTCGCTGCAGATCGGGGAACATACTTTGGCTGCCATCCCTACTCATCTTGAACTTCCATCCCGTGCGGAGAATATTTCATTTGGGCTTATCGGGAATGAAGTACTGAATCGGTTTAATACGATCATTGATTATCAAAACAGCTACATCTATCTTTCTCCGAACGCTTTAATCAAAGCGCCCTTCCGGCAAATAAAACAACGAGAATCAGTCATTCCGCATTTGCAGGTGTATACGGGCACTTATGAACTGGAGGATCATTCCCTGCTGGAAATATCAGTGGAAAACGGACAGTTGATGGGGCGGCCTAAGAATGGGGAGAAGAGGGCATTAACGGTGAGTGGTCAGCACCGGTTCCTGTTGAAAGAGGTGGGCGTTACGCTGGAATTTGAGCTGGATGAAGCTGGAAAAGTAAATAGATTACAGCTCTCTCAAAATGGGCAGCGGATGTTTGCTAAGAAACTTTAGGCGGTTTTGAGGTATTCCAGGAAGTTGGTTTTGCTGCGGGGGATGAAGAACCCTTTGATGCAGTTCATGTTACGGATGCAGATCTGGATGTGGTTTTTATCGTGGATGCCGGCGCCTTCGTATGCGGGGGCGCCTTCGGTGAAGACGCTGCGGGTGGAGTCGAAGGGGAGGTTTTTTAGGAAACCGTGGGTGGAGAGATCTCGTTTGGCCTGAATGTCTTTTCCCTCGTGCATGAATTCTATTACGGCGCAGTCCAGTTCTCTTAAAAGTTTGTCGTTGTTTGCATCATTAGGCGCATTTTTATTTACAGGTAGACTTATGCCATTTTGATTGTAGAACGCTGACATCAATTGGTGCGAATCCTTAAGCGTCTCAATAAAGTGACTATCCAGAAAATCGCAACAATACCCTAAGTTTAATATTGCACCAATAACTGCGGGATCCTTAATAGTCCCTCTCCTTTTCTTCTCAATGGCCCATTGCATTGCCCGCTCAATATTATTCTCCCAAAAGTACATACCATGGCCTAACCAGTCAAACGGCTCCTTACTTATTCTAATAACATCAGGATTCTTAAGCAGACTATCCCTGACCTGGGCATCACAGCCGTGAAAGCCAAAGATCAGATTGGGTTTAACATTATACATAAAAACACTTGATTGGGTGTAACAAACTTATTATCTCTTCATTACCTTCATTACTTTACCTGGGTTATTTTCCTTTATCCAACGCCCAAGATTTTCATACGGTTTCGTGTGTTCTCCATTTTCATCAAGTATACCTGCGTCCTGGAGTTTTTTTGTGGCTTCTTCTGCAGTTAGTGGTTTTTCTCTATTTTCTTTAACAAGTCTCTTAAAGAGAGCAACATCGTTAAGCATGTATTCAGTGTAGTCAATCATAGTTATCTTTTTATAAAATTAAGCGGAATATTTTTTCTTACCAAGAGAATTTCTGCACATGAATTATTGCAGATCATGGTGTGAAATGTTTCATCTATGGGGATACTATAAGTAAACGTAAGGTGAATGATACAGGAAGGTAAAGAGAACCGTGTAGATGGTGTGGAGATGCCCTGGAAATGATGTGGACTTGATGTGGAGGGGCTTTTTGTGGAAATCCGGTAAAACACCAGATAATACAGGGCTTTTAGCGTAAAACGGCCGATATTTGCAACATGCAGGAAACGGCCAATTACATCTACCGGAATGCCCTCCCAAATAAGCCGCTGGAGGACATCATTCAATGCTTCTGGTCTGTACAAAATCCTACGGAAAAAGACCAGGTGTATTCTATTCTTCCTGATGGATATTTTGATGTGATATTCCATTCAGTTAATGGTCAACCTTACAAAGTTTCCCTCTCTGGTTTATGGACAAAGGTAATGCCAGTTGTTGTACCGGCAAATAGTTTTTCTATCGGGATCAGTTTCAAACTACTCGCGGTGGATTATCTTTTTAAACAGCCGATCGCGTCGTTGTTAGATAAAGAACAAATATTACCCGGCAGTCTGTGGAATATTCCATTAACGGATTTTGATTTCGATCATTTTGTGAAACATGCTTTGCAACAGATCAACACTGCTGTTAATAAAGATTTTGATAACAGGAAGCAACTATTATTTGCTATCCTCTACTCCTCTCATGGCAAAGCTTCTGCAGAATCCATCTCTCAAACTATTCATTGGAGCAACCGGCAGATCAGCCGTTATTTTAAAGACAGGTTTGGTATTTCCTTAAAGGCCTATAGTAACATCCTGCGATACAGGGCTTCTTTCGGTCAACTGAAAGAACAACAACTTTACCCGGAAGAAGGTTATGCAGATCAGGCACACTTTATCAGGGATGTTAAAAAGTATTCAGGTGTTACACCCAAAAGATTGGCAGAAAATAAAAACGGCCGATTTATTCAATTATCCACCCTCCGGAAGAAGTAATTTTACATCATAAAATATAATGATGATGGAAAAACTAAGCATGGAAACCGATGTTATAACATGGTTCGAAATTCCTGTGCTGGACACCGCCAGAGCTAAGAAATTCTATGAGACCATCCTGGATATTGAAATGAGGACACAGGCGTTTCCGGAAACAAATGAAGAGTTAACCTTTTTCCCTTCGGCTCCTGGTGTAATTCAGGCTGGTTCAGGCAGAGTGTCTGGCGCGCTTGTGAGGAACAGCCGTTCCAAACCTTCCGCTGAAGGTACTACTGTATACTTAAATGCTTATCCTGTTCTGCAAACAGTAATAGACAAGATCGAAGCTGCCGGCGGGAAAGTAATACTGCCCAGAACACAGATCCCTGCTGGTTATATTTCCGTATTCATCGACACAGAAGGAAACAAAGTGGCGATTCATGCCGGTGAATAACGGTTTCCAACCCATCAACAACAACGAAGGGTATTGCAACATTTTGTATTTTTAGTACATGAAGCTAATATCCATCGTTGTACCGTCGGGTGGCGTTCTTTCCAATATCGAATTCCCCCGCCAGGTATTTACAGAGATCAATGATTATTTAGCCGGACTGGGAAAAGCACCCATATTTAAGATCCAGTTTGTAGGTGTTTGCAAATCCATGCAATTGAATGATGGTTTGTTCACGGTGCAAACAGACATCACTATTGATGAGGCCAGGAAA
The DNA here is from genome assembly GCF_009647655.1 of Chitinophaga sp. SYP-B3965. Classification (GTDB taxonomy): domain Bacteria; phylum Bacteroidota; class Bacteroidia; order Chitinophagales; family Chitinophagaceae; genus Chitinophaga. The sequence goes on from NZ_WJFD01000006.1 coordinate 269,935, forward strand.
ACGGACCTGATCATTATCCCGGCTGTTTATGGGGACGTGCATAACCATGTGAAGAACAACCTTGCACTGATAGAATGGATGAGGGAGCAATATGCCAAAGGTGCCGAACTGGCCAGCCTTTGTGTAGGTGCATTCTTACTCGCAGGAACGGGACTTTTGACAGGAAGGAAATGTGCCACACATTGGAAAGCCGCCAACAACTTCAGGAATATGTACCCTGATGTAAAACTGGTAGTAGATAAGATCATAACGGATGAAGCTGGTATCTATTCCAGTGGCGGTGGTATCTCTTTCCTGAACCTGATCGTATACCTCGTTGAAAAGTATGCAGGAAAAGATGCCGCTGTCTATTGCGCGAAATTCTTCCAGGTGGATACTGACCGTTACAACCAATCACCTTTCAGCATTTTCCAGGGACAAAAAGATCATAGCGATGAACCGGTGAAACAGGCGCAAACCTATATTGAAAATAATTTCCAGCAGAAAATAACCGTAGATCAATTAGCGGGGATAGTGTCTGTAGGCAAGAGAAGCCTGGAAAGGAGATTTAAAAAAGCTACAGCCAATACACTGAATGAATATACCCAACGGGTGAAAATAGAAGCGGCCAAAAAACACCTGGAAATGAGCAGTAAAAAGATCATGGACATCATGTATGAAGTGGGTTACTCTGATACCAAAACATTCAGAACCTCCTTCAAAATGGTAACAGGGTTGCTGCCTAAAGAATACAGGAATAAATATAACAGGGTGCATCAGATGTGATGGCTGGTGCAAAATTCTTTTATTCCAGTATTAGCCTGATCTCATTATTCTTCTTCATGTCCGTACTGAGGCGCAGATTTTTAGATTTCGTGCCATAACGGATCCTTAGCTCTGCTGTGTTTGGAGGAATTGATCCGAGATTGTCTGCCATAAATAAGAGGGTGTTTTCACCGGGCTGCAGGCGGATGGGGATCTTTTGCAGGGCATTCTTTACAGGGAAGCCGGTTCTGATCCATTCACCGTTCAGACGCAGGGAAATACTATCTCCATCTTCTTTTGCACTGTCCCAGAGTTCCAGTACGATGTTGGCGGTGTCTACTTTTATGCTGGCGAGGGGGATGGATTCTCTTTGGGCACTTTGTTTATAATAGATATCTGCTACCACAAAAGTGGCAAAAGCATTAGCCCTGTGCCGGAAATCGAAGCTGTATTCCTTCTCTCCTATCTTCGTGTACAGGTTCCCGGTATTTGGCGGAAGACGGCCATAGTTGTCTGCAAAGAACACAAACAGGTTGCGGCCGGTATCCAGTTTGATCTGCTGGCGCCGGTTCTGGTCATTTATCTCCTGCCGGCTAAATATCGTTCTGTTGTTATGAAGCAAGGTAACCGTGTCCTTATCGTGTTTTTCCTGGTCTTCTACCTGCATGGTGATCATACTGTCCCCGGCCATGATAGGATCATAGATGCCCAGGTATATGTCTGAGGTTTCCTTTCGCAGGATCCGTCGTACGCTTGAATCTTCCAGTGGTTGGCTGCTGATCTTCTTTAAGGTAATGGAATCCCTGTATAAAAATTCCCTTAATTGCACTTTGGTGTTCGTATAGAGCTCATCATCATCCAATCCCCGCATCCAGATGCCAAAACCATCTATCCACATCCTTTTCACGGATATCTTTCCCTCCTGGAAATTCAGGGTACCATTGATATACCACATCCAGATGCCCAGTTTGAAGGGTGTTTCCAGCAAAGGGTATTTGCCACGGCCGATGCCCAGCTGCTGATCATTCTTCCTGGCCAGCAGCACTTCGTAAATACCGGTAAAGGAACCGTATTGTAGCTTGATCTTGGCAGGATAGAGAACACCTCGTTCCGGGGCACCTATTTTTAACTCGAGGATTATAGCAGGAATGTGAGGCCAGCGTTTGCTGCTCATCTGCCAGGTACCGGCCCATTTATCGGCCTGTGCCATTACAGTATGCGTAATGCCGGTTAACAAAATAAACCATATGAGCAGTTTCCGATTCAATGCTGAAAATTAATGATTTATCTTTTTTGTCGCAACAAAAAAAATGCAGGCGGGCATATCATAGATCTGAAAGCGGGAGATAAAAAGTGTGGAACGGGGCGGGAAGAATTGAGAAGGCCGGTTTGACCTTCTCTTTTTATACGACTAACTTTTCTGAAATACAGTATCAGTAGCGTGTATTGTTCCGTTTGTTATTCTGGCTTCACGTTCCAGGATAACAGCTCCGCCAATACTCACTTTTCCTTCTTTCACTTCTACTGCCAGCACTGTGCCGCCTAATGTATTCAGTTTATCACCGTCCTTCAGATCTTTAAAAAGGATCTTTCCGTTCACGATGTGATTATTCATCAGGTCTGTAAGTTTCAGCTTATTGTCCTTTTCAAGAAGGCCTTCCATTATCCCTTTATCCAGTTTATCAAAAGCAATATCATTAGGAGCGAAAAAAGTGAACGGGCCCCTGCTGCTCAGCAATTGATCCAGGTCTGAGGAGTGAACACCTTTTTTTAAAGTTTTCAGGTATCTGTCTGTGTTAATAACCTGCGTAATATTTGACATTTTGTTGTTTTACCTGCCGATAGTATAACCGGCAACAACAAAAGGTAAGCTTAATTAAACGTAATCACTGATAATGTTATATATCACAATGTTTTAAATACTTCATTTAACCGCGCATATGGAACCGCATCTTTCACGAAAGAGAAAGTACCTTTTTCTCTGATCTCCTGCGCCGCATAATAGAAACTGCCATAAGCCGCACGTGCAAGGGAAGAACCAAGGCTTACTCTTTTTACACCCAATTGTTCCAGTTCATCCAATGAAAAAATTACATTGCCCAATCCCATTACCACGCTTATCGGTTTGGGCGCTACCGCTTTTACAACACTTTCAATTTCTTCGCGCGTTTTCAAACCTGGTGCAAAGAGCACATCTGCCCCTGCTTCTGCATAGGCTACTAATCTGCGTATTGTATCTTTCAGGTCTATGCGCCCATAGATGAGGTTTTCTGCCCTTGCAGTGAATGTAAAAGGGAATGGCAGGCTGCGGGCTGCTTCTACGGCTGCGCGTACACGCGCTACAGATAATTCAAATGGATAGATAGGATCATCCGGGCGCCCGGTGGCGTCTTCTATGGAACCTCCGGCAAGTCCGGCTTTTGCGGCTTGTAAGATAGTAGTAGCACAAGCTTCCGGTTCATCTCCGTAGCCGTTTTCCAGATCAGCAGAAACGGGGAGATCTGTGGCGGCAATAATATCCTGTATGTTCTTTAATGTTTCTTCTTTCGTGACTGCTCCTTCCCCATCAGGTTTTCCCAGCATAAAAGCGAGGCCGGCACTGGTGGTGGCGAGTGCTTCAAATCCGAGACTGGCGAGTAATTTTGCGGAGCCGGCATCCCATGGATTGGGGATGACGAATATGCCTTCTCTTTCGTGGAGGGCTTTGAGGGCTGTGGCTTTGGTGTGTTGCGATGGTTTCATTTTTTGCGGGCGTTAGGTTAAGGGGGGAAGTTACGGAAACATTTAATCCGGTTGGTGCTGAAAACAATAGCCATTGGCAATACTTGTTTTGTGCTTACATCTTGTACCGCTTTTAGTCTTTCCACTGCATTGCACCGTTTTGCTTTTGCCTGCTGCTTTATCTTCTGTTGAAATGCGGAGGATGCCAATTACAGGCTTGCATATTTTACAGGGTTCCAAACCTAATTCTTTAACTTTTTCAGGAGTTATTTTCTCCGATACATTTTCTACCATCCTGCAACTGGCCAGATGATACTTTTTGCCTGAAGGGGTTTTATAAATAGATTGACCGCTTGCTGAAAAAGCAAATAACAACAGTATTATTGTAATTCTTATCATAGGCTTGATAAATCTAAGAAAAAAGATAAAATTGCAGGAAGATCTTTTATATGTTAAAATACCGTAAAATACATAGTTGGGGCCTCCTTCCCTGCTTTTTGATATTAGTCCTTTCCATGAAGCCGCCGGCATCAGTAACGGTATACCCTGCCCCAAAGGGAGAGATACTCAGCCAGGCGTTTAAGGTTTCTGCCGGAAAGAAAGATGTTCCGGTTTACCTTGCAAAGGTAGCACCTGCTGATGCTGTCAAACGAGCAAAAGCAATGGACGATAAAGTGAATTCTGCCAACTATTGCGATACAGCCTCCTTTGCTTATTTCGACCTGTCAGGTTCTGCCATTGTTACCGTTACGGTTCCTTCTACTGTAACTTCCGCCAAAGTATTACCTGCTTCGGCTGGCATCACGCCTGTTATTAAAGGAAATACTATTTCTTTTAAAGTCTCCTCTCCTCAGAACCTGACAATTGAGATCAATGGTGAATGGGTACGGTCATTACACCTTTTCGTCAATCCGCCGGAAACAGATATACCCCGCCCCGATGATCCGAATGTTATTTATTTTGGCCCGGGGATACATGAGGTGAGTTCATTAGTTGTGGGCGATAACAAGACTGTATATATTGCCGGTGGCGCTATTGTGCGTGCCATTATTAAGCCGGATGAAAAGTTCCGTGTCAACAAAGAAAGCGGCCTGCGAGGATATGCTCCTACTTTTGATCTCCGGGGAAAGAACATCACCATCCGTGGCCGTGGGATCATCGATCAAAGCGGTTGTACTACACATGCACGGAACGTTATTTCTATTCGTGGATCATCTGATGTACAACTTGAAGGTGTGATCCTTCGGGATGCAAGCCTTTGGACGGTCCCTGTCCGCCAGTCGGACCGCGTGATGATAGATAATATCAAATTACTCGGTTACAGGGCCAACTCTGATGGTATCGACATTGCAAACAGCCGTAACGTAACTGTTCAGCATTGCTTTATCCGTACCCTGGATGACCTCATTGTAGTCAAAGCAGACAAAGATCAGGGAGAAGTAAAACATATAGTAGCCAGGAAATGTGTACTCTGGAACCAGGTGGCGCATGCACTCAGTATAGGTGCAGAGCTTCGGGAGAATGTGGACGATGTACTGTTCACTGACTGTGATATTATTCATGATCAGGGCAGGGAATGGTTGTTGCGGATCTATCAGTGCGATGCCGCTTTGATCAGTAATGTACGATTCGAGAATATCCGCATTGAGCAGGGGAAAAGATATATTTCATTATGGATAGGAAAAGCTATTTGGTCCAGAGATACAGAGAGGGGTCATATAAAGGGTGTAGTATTTAAAGATATCAAAGCCGATGGTGATCCGCTGACAGTGCAATTAGTTGGTATTGATGAAGCACATCTTGTTGAAGATGTCCTCTTTCAAAATGTTGTGCTTAATGGAAAGCAACTTACCAGGGATATAATAGATACGAATGCTTTTGTGAAAGATGTGAGGGTAAAATGACAAATTATCATTTTACCCTGCTTTCTTATAACTTAACAAACTCCACCCGCCGGTTCTTTGCTTTCCCATCACTGTTTGTATTAGGCGCAACGGGCTGCGCCTCTCCTTTCCCGTCTGTCTGTATCCTTGAACCGGCTACCGCATAATTTTCTGTGATATACATCTTCACAGCTGCTGCCCTCTTTTGTGAAAGGGAAACATTTTCAGCGTCCCCACCATCGCTGTCTGTATGGCCGATGATCTTTATTTTAAGGGAGGGATTGGCCACCAGGGCATCGCCAAATTGTTTGATGATATCGTAGGATGCCGGTTTTATCACATCACTGCTCACATCAAAAAGAATATCACTTGTCACAGCCTTCCCTTCTTCCATCAGCTGTTTGATCAGCAGGCTCCGCGCATCCACATTTCCGGAAGCGATGCGTATGTTTCCAAAAACCATTGGCAGTTCAGAAGCCGGTATCACATATCCATTGGTCAGGAAAAAATTATTCCGCATGGGATCTGTTAATGCACGCGGCAGATCCAGGATCTTCGTCTGATCCAGGTAAACCCGTATACGTGTTTTATTGATCGCCATACTCACCCGCAACACATTGTTGACATAAGACGGCAAGGGGAATTCGTTTTTATTGCCCACTACTTCCCGCAAGCCATATTCCAGTGTTCTTCCATCCTTTTCATTATACCTTCGGATAGTTGTATAAAATTTGTCTTTATAATAAAGATCCTCTTTCAGTATATCTTTTACTGGTGTCAGGCCAAAATCAATATTGGGGGTACGTCGTTCGCCTTCATCTAAAAGGATCAGATCGAATTCAATGGTGCAGTTCTCCGGCAGTGCTTTTTTCAATACGGGATTTACAACAGAATTGTGCGATACTTCAAACCAGCGGCCCGGGAAACCATCCACCGTGATCACCTTTCCGGTTCCTGTTGTATTCCAGTTAGCCGGAAAATCCATCAGGGCATCCTTTTCAAAATGATCTTCAAAGATCACCTGGTTGCCTGGTACAAAATCCAGGAAACTGCTCCGCTGGCTCACCCTTACCCTGGGAGCTGCTGTGCCTGCCGCCCCTCTGGCACTGGTTTCTGCAATAACCGGCTTATTAATATTCTTTTTTTCTTTCTTGCTAAAAGAACTGTCCAGGGACTTGTCTGCCTTATCTAAGCCTTTATCAATGGTACGGTCTATCCGCTCATTGGCTTTTCGTTTGGCTCTGTCTTCTATTCTTTTCAGGATATCCTGCCCTTGCAGGGTGATACAATTGAGGAAACATGTCAGGAGAATGAATGTTGTTTTCATTACAAATGTTTTTGAGGTAGGTGCTAAAATTTGGGGTTCAAATATGCCTGCTGATCTATTATCTACTATGGGGTATTAAATACTCTCTGATACGAAGTTATTATTTTTATCAATATCAAGCGCTGGGCTACCTTATATTTTGTAATTGGCATATTCCGTATCCATGGCGTTGGTCTAATTTTGTGGGCAAACAAAACAAATGAAAACACGAATTAAAATTGACAAACTAGAGCCGGCAGGATACAACGCCGTTCTCGGGCTGGAAAAATTCATAGAAAGCACACCACTGACAAGAAAACATAAAGACCTGATCAAGATCAGATCTTCCCAAATAAACGGATGTGCTTTCTGTATTGACATGCATACTAAGGAAGCCCGTAAGGCAGGTGAAACAGAACAACGCATCTATGCCCTGAATGCCTGGCGTGATACGCCTTTCTTCTCAGAAGATGAGCGGGCCATATTGGCGCTGACCGAGGAAGTTACATTGATCAGCAACCATGTAAAAGATGAAACATATGAGCAGGCCGCTAAAGTGCTGGATGAAAAATACCTCGCACAAGTGATCCTGGCAATTATTACTATTAATGTTTGGAACAGGATTGGCATCACGACCAACCTGATACCAGTATAGTGTGTGAAACATAAATAAGAAAGCCCTCTTAGCGAGGGCTTTTCCTTTTATATCTTCGCACTGATACCAATCATCAGTCTTGCTTTATCTGCTTCGGGATCAAAAGCCGGCATTACCCAGATAGTTGATAAAAACTTAGGAATAGTGAACCGAAAATTGGGTCCTATACCATGGAGCCTCCAGGCTGTAAGACCCAGTGTAAAGCGGTCCGTGTATTTATGGAATAAGTTGGCCTTATACAAATAATTCTCCTTCCCGCTACCCAATTCCCCTAAAATAAAGAAGGATGTTTTCCCTTTCCCCGTCCATATACTGGCACCGAAACGAGGGCTGGTTGTTCCATGTTCAATACCAGCGCTTGCACCAACACTAAATGAACTGGATGGAGAATAGGTAGCACCGATCAATGCCTCACTCCATTTTTGTTCTACGAGTCCAAAGAAAGTTAATGCGATCTTCTGTGTGATCTTCTTCGACAAAAAATAATTAATGTTAGGTTCAACCGTGCCCCCTGCAGTATATCTGCCATATACCTCCAGCTGGGCTTGCGCTAAAAATGGCAGAAGGATAAGTAAAAGAGTCAGCATCTTTTTCATCTTATAGCTTAGAATTATCAATACTCCATTTGTACTCAGGGATTGTTGCAAGTAACAGGCTGGCGGTGCAAACCGGAAATACGGCAAAGTTGATGGGGGCTTTGATCCCTAAAAACATGGCCATGGCTGATCCAAAAATGAAGGTCAGTATACAACTGGCGATGGCAGCCTGTCTTGTTCTAAATCCAATAATGAGCAGAATGCCAATAACCACTTCGGCAAAAGTGGCGATGCTCCCCATTACGTTAACGATTGGCCTGTCCAGAAAAGGCATTAGTGTGCCGGTATAACTGATGAAGCTATCCCAGCTCCCCCATTCAATATTTCTGTTTCCGAACGGCCCCAGCAAACCAAGCCTGTCCGATACCGTTGTGAGGAAGCCCATGCCTAATGCAATGCGCAAAAGAAGTTGTGGTACTTTAAATGAATTTGTCATAAACATTGTTTTTATTGATGCAAAACTAGGCACTTGCTGGGCTGTAATTATAGGCCAGTTATAAGAAAGGCACCAGCCCAGATACCTGTATAATGACTATATTTGAATACCGATATTCACCAAACCAAAGCGCGGATGTTACCATATAAATCATTAATACAGGTTGATCGAAATGCTGCTGTACCATTGTATATACAGGTCTGCAATACATTTATATCATTGATCACGAATGGCACGCTACAGCCATCGGATCTGTTACCAAGCTCCCGGATACTGGCAGATCTGATCGGCATTAACAGGAACACCGTGAAACTGGCGTATGAAGAACTGATCAGTCAGGGTTGGGCTGAATCCATTGAACGCAAAGGCGTGTTTGTACTATCCAGGTTACCTGTGCTTTCCAAAAACAGGCTTCCGGAAGCTAACAAAAGCAACAGTCCACAAGAGGGGTTCATATGGACCAATAACTTTGAAAATGCGACACCTGCCGAAAATCTTCAGCAAACACTTCTTGCTATTGATGATGGTTTTCCTGATGTGCGCCTGGCACCGGTAGATCAGCTCATGCGGGAATATCGAAGTCTTTCCAGGAGATTTTACAGGAGGAACTTTCTGAAGTATGGTAGTTCTAAGGGATCAGAACATCTTCGCACCGCTATTTGCAACTACCTTTCCAATAGCAGGGGTTTAGTTGTTTCTGCTGAAAACATACTCATTACAAAAGGCAGCCAGATGGGCATCTATTTAGCTGCACAACTGCTGCTTAAGCCTGCTGATAATATAGCAGTGGGGGTTTCTAATTACATTTCAGCAGATGATACTTTCAGGCATTCGGGTGCAAACCTCCTGCGGATCCCTGTTGATCTCCATGGAATGGATATTGATCACCTCGAAGAACTCTTACAGCACAAGAAAATAAAGGCCCTATATGTGGTGCCGCATCATCACTTTCCAACAACGGTAACTATGAGCATGGAGCGGAGGTTAAAACTATTAAACCTCGCCAAAGAATACCGTTTTGCCATTATCGAAGACGATTATGATTTTGATTTCCACTATGATAATAAACCCTACCTGCCATTGGCCAGTGTTGATCACAATCAGCATGTAATCTATATCGGTTCAATTTCGAAAACCTTTGCCCCTGCCCTGCGGATCGGGTTTATGACAGGGCCTTCTGCGTTTGTGGAAGCCGCATCTTCATTAAGGCAGCTGATAGACAAACAAGGTGACACCCTATTGGAAGAAGCTTTTGCTGTGCTGTTCGACAATGGCGAAATGGACAGGCACTTCCGGAAATCATTAAAGATCTATAAGCAGCGCAGGGATTATTTCTGTCATTTGCTCAAAGCCGATTTTAATGATGTGATAGCGTTCAAAACACCAGAGGGAGGACTTGGCGTATGGTCCAATTTTGATAAAAAGATCGATCTGATCAAAATGTCTGAAGATGCCTTAAAGAAAGGGCTTTATATCGGAAATGGGAATTTTTATAAGAACGAATCCTTTTCAACCAATGCACTGAGAATGGGGTTTGCTTCACTGGAAGAAAGTGAAATGATAAAAGCGCTCGGGATACTGAAAAAGATTTTGCATTAAGGCCGGTGGGCCACCCATTATCTTCTGGCTGGCATATTTAGCATCCACGTCGCTGCCCTAGTTTTGTAGCAAACAAACAATTATGGAGGTTAAAATAATAAAAACAGCGCTGGAAATTGAACAATGCCGGGAAGTTGCTTTTCTGCTAAGGCCACATCTGAATAAAGATAACTGGGTTTCCATGATCTCGGAGATGATGCAAAATGAAAAGTACAGTATCGCCGGAATTATGGACAATGATAAAATTGTTGCCTTTGCAGGATACCGCATCATGACTTCACTGCATAGCGGTTATATAATTTACATTGACGATCTCTGCACGCTGGAAACTTATAGAGGGAAAGGCCTGGCGTCTCAATTATTAAAATATGTGGAAACTATTGCTGTATCAAATAATATGGATGCAGTAGTGCTTGATACCGATTTTAATAATAATACGGCGCAGAAGTTATATCTGAAGAATGGGTTTAAGCTGGCTGCGCTTCATCTTGCCTGTGATCTGAGAAAATAATAAAGAAGCGAAAAGAAGCTATCTTTTCGCTTCTTTATGGTATTGCTATAAGAATATCAAAGGATTATTGCCCCTGTTCTCTCCCCGGCAATGATATACTTTATGATTTATATTATCAGGATGTTGCTGGTTCATGACGAGGTCCGTATTAAAATACCGCATGGTATAGCCAGTCCTTCTTTTATCACTTGTATTGGGATTGGCGCCATGAATAATGCGGGAGTCATGCAGGGAGTAATGATTTTGCTTCAGCTCAAGCCACACCACCTTGCTCTCATCAACTGCTGATCTTTTTATTTCAATATTAAAAATGCTGTGATCCGTATTCATTTTTTCATATTCGGAAAACCCGTTATTGTGCGAACCCGGGATCACGCCCATACAACCGTTCTCTTGTACAGATTCATCTATAGCCAGCCAAAGTGTAACAATGCTATCAAAACGGTCGAAGCGGCCATTCCAATAAGCGCTGTCCTCATGCCAGGGTGTTTTCTTTCCGGTTTTTGGTTCTTTGCAGATGAAGTGACTGCTCCACAATCCTATATTCGGGCCTATTAATCCCTGAACAATATCCAATACTTCGGGAGCCATTAAAAATTTAAATAAACGTGCATCCTTCATGTGCGGCACATCCAGTTCGTCCGGCCTTAAGTTACCCCGGTTATTCAGATGCTCTTCAAAAATGGTAAATAACTCGTTGAATCGTTCTTTACTGAATAAGGGTCTGCTGGTAAGTAGGTATCCGTTGTCTTTGTAATAGGAAATTTCTTCCTGAGAAAGCCTTGTTTTTTCTTCTGTTTCCATTACATCATGTTTTGATGTAAATGTAGTGAGCAAGGGCATCAGAATACGGTCTATCTTTTACTCTTTAACCCCTGTTTTTTACGCTAAAGCGACCTACACTATCGTCTGGCTGCTTTTCCTATATGCTGATGGTGTTTGTTGGTATAGCTGTTTAAAGGTTTTATAAAAATGACCAAGGTTGGTGAATCCGCAATCATTGCAGATTGTTTTTATAGGCGCATTGGTGATAGAGAGTTGTTTGGTAGCAAAATTCATACGCAGTTCAGTCACCAGGTCCGTCAATGTTTTATGCAGGGTCCGTTGCACAGTTCTGTTCACATGGTCTATATTTCTTTCCGCAAGATTGGCAAAACCGCGTACACCCTGCTTAAACAGAAAAGGTGTGGAAAAGCCTTTTATAGCCTGGTTTAACCAGGCAGGTATTTTCTGATCTACAGATAGCGGATCATTATCAAACAATAAACGGAAAATGAACAGCAGTAAATGATCCAGATAAAAGCTGGATTTGCGGTTCTGCAATACCTCTTCGGCCCGTTGTGAGATCCTGCGGATAGATGAAACTGCCATCAGCGTCTGATAGGGAACAATATCACGGGTCCAGAAAAAGGTATCGGAGCCGGCAAAATATCTGCTTCTTAAATGTTGTAAAGTATCCAGCGAAAAAGCAAGGTTCATTAAAGTAATGCCTCCTTTTGCAGAAGTGAAAGTGTGCTGATCATCCGGCCGGACCATAACCAGGTGACCGGGTTCCAGCATCACTTTGCAGCCATTGATCAAATGGGTGCCGTTTCCGCTTTCCACCCAAAAGATCTCCGCAAAATCATGCTTATGCAAAGACAGGTCGTGACGGGAATGAATAGTAACCCTGGCCAGGTGAAAGGCCTCATCGCCTCTCACAAAATTTTTCAACAGGAATTTCTTTACGCCCATGATCAGAATATCTTTATTGTTCCGGGTTTCCCCTGATACTTTATTTTACCATCCAGCGTGATCTTACAAAAGGTTGAAGAAAGCTCCACATCTACTACATGGTTCCTATGAGAGAATCCTTTTATTTCAACCTTATCTTTTATAGTGGATCGGGGATGGATCCACAAGCTGCCGTCCAAACGGGGATCTAACCCTACCATGCCATACAGGATAGCACCCGCGCCCATTAGCCCTGCAACAACATTAGCCCTTTTAAAGGAAGGTGCGCCGGGACGATCGCAATAATGCTCCTGCGGAAAATAAGGGAGTTGCTGGCCTATCCAGAATTGACGTTTTAATACGTCCCAGGCTTTTTCCGGAAGATTCTCCTGGTAAAGGTCTAATGCCAGCTGGGGCAGATCTCCTGAGTAAGCGCCGCCGCCGCCCCAATCTGTATCTGTCACTTCGTAATGAATGGAATCTGCTTTGGATACACTGCTAACACCATAAGGAAAAAGGAATTTGCCTTCTTCCAATTGTTCCAGCATTCTTTTCTTCATAGCTGGTGTGCATATACCGGTCCGGAGGATATCGAACACCTGGATGGAATATACAATCTCTTTATGGCCGTCGGGATATTTGCAGCAGAACCATCCGGTTGCTTCATCCCAGAGCGCTTTTTTAACATCCCCGGCAATAACATCTGCATTTTTGCGCCATTGCTGAACAGCTGTTTTATCATAACCGATCTTTTCTCCCATATCTGCCAAACGCCTGAAACACCATGCCCGTTCTGCATTGGGACTGGGCACCATATGTTCCCAGCCCATGCCCCGCATTTCAAGTAAATTATGCTGGTTTCCGTAATCGATCACGCCATTTATCATGGGTCTTTTTTCATCGCTTAGCACGAGCTTCTTTACCTGTTCAAACAGATCGGGATAAACACGGTCCTGGCAAGCTATGGCATATACGAGAGCCGTAAAGGCAGTAGTGCTGTATGCATATCTTACACCCAGTCCCGTTCCATCCTGTGCAAAAGCATAATAATTTTCCAGGTCGATGGCCGTCATCATGCGCGCAATGTCCAGCAATTTGTCTCCCATCATCAGGGAAACAAGCCCGGGCGCATATCCTGCCACATCCCACAGGTAAGTGTTCATGCCACCTCCATCCAGTCCGCTGGTAACAATGGTAGGTTGCAATTTAAATTCCGGTTTTTCCCAGATGCATACCAATCCTGAAGCAATGGATCTTTTATAATAGCTCTCGAGTGCTGCATGGTTTGTTTTAAGTGTAGGGATATCTTTCAACGCCCATGCCAGTCGTTTTTTCCAAGCTTCATCTGTTTGTTTTTCCCAGGCTGCCAGGCCATCATTGTTTGTACTTTCAGCGAACACCACGGCGATATAACCAGTCTGGCTTTGCTGCGGGGTAATGTTCAGGTGCTGTCCTTCCTGCAACACATTCACTTTTACAATGTCGTTCTTCTGCGGATCAGCCGGTGGCATAAAGCCCCATTCCTTCAGCGGATATGCAGCAGGTTTCCCTTTATTTATTAAGGGGATCATCGTCACATCCATGTTAACTGCTGTTCTGTTCTTTATCTCATAACGTATTAAAAAGCCTGGCTTGTCTGCCAGTGGTATGAGGTGTGAATTGATCTCAAAGGAAATCAGGCCACCTTCATGCATCCTGTGATAGGTGCCTCTGCGTATGATCCTGTCTGGCTGCCATTGCCCACCGGTATAAAGGATATTCCTAATCTTGCTGCCCCAAACGAAGTGATCTCTGATAGTATCGCCATTCACTACAAACCGGGCTTCAAACTTAAATCCATTGCCTGAAATTGGCGGAGACATTACCTCTCCCACTCCTAAGACGGAATTTAAAACCGGGTTTACACTGGTATAACCACTTCCCACCCAAAGGTGGTTGGGAGGTGTGACCAGCGCGTTCAGGTCAATCGCAAAATCTTTGAGCTGCCATTTGGACTGGGCCATCAGCTGAGAGCAACAACATGTGAGCAGGAATATGAGTTGACCAGTTCTTGCAAAGCGTATTTTCATCCGTTAGTTTTATCTTTTTTATTTGCTGGATAGAACCTAAAAATAGTGAAACTTTCAGGGAGGAAGCAGTTTCCTTTTATCTTAAAATAGCTGTTTACTACGCTAAACCGACTATGCTGAAGAATAGCCCTCCTGATGTGTGTATCTTATAACCGCAAGGCAAAAAATTTCTGTTCATCTAAAAAAGAAACGTTATGAAAATCGCTATCCTGAAACTATTTACATTAATGCAGGTGATGCTCAGTTCGGGCTGTGTGAAGCAGGAAAACACGCTTGTTACTATTCCCGATAACCTGATAATGGGCGCCAATCCTACGCTGGACCGCAGCACCGATTCACTGTTAAGGTTCATTCAGAACCTTAAGAATCAACCGGGCAAACGGATACTGGCCGGGCAAAACAGTAACATCTCTCATAAAACGCAATATAAACTGGGAGATGATCAGATCATTCATCCTTTTGCGCAAGCTACCGGAAAGTATCCGGCCATTGTTGGTTCTGATTTTAATGATATTGACAACTGGAGAAATCATTCCCCTTTCCTGAAAGATCTGAACAAGCAGCATGGATGTATTATTGAGATCTGCGGCGGCCTCAACAACCCTGGAGTTACCAGCGGCAGTGATCTCAGCGCTTTATTACCTGGCGGCTCGCTGAGAGCGCAATGGGTGACCAACATGGATTCCATGGCGGCCAAATTAGCGTACTTCCAGGCAAACCAGGTAAGCATATTATACCGGCCTTTCCACGAAATGAACGGTAGCTGGTGCTGGTATTACACAACTAACCATGCAAACTTCAGAGCACTGTGGGCCGACCTGTTCAATTATCTCACGAATACTAAACATTTAAATAATCTCATCTGGATCTATGCCCCTAACAATAATGTAGTGGGTGACGGTGCCTACACCAATTACTACCCCGGTACCAGCTATGTAGACATTGTGGGAGCGGATGTGTATGCCGACAATATGGTCATCAATGATTACAGTGTGATAAGAACCCTGGCCAAACCTATCATGCTAACAGAATTCGGCACTGGCCATGGCGTAAGAGGAAACAGTGATCCGAACCTGAATGGCACGTTTGACTATAACCTGCTGGCGGAAAAGATCAGGACCACCTATCCCAATGTGATAGGCTGGCTGTGCTGGCATGACTGGAACACCACCCAGCTGGGATGGATCTATAAATCTATGTACAAAAATAATTATAGTAATCTCATCAATCACAGCTGGGTGGCATGGGCCAGTGATGTTAACTATTGATAACGCTTCCGCAGCAATTGCAGCATATACACATTAATGGCCCATTGATCAGATAAGGGATCACGTGTATAGGGAAGCGTTGGCATATAATCAGGTGGGCCGAATTCAGTTAATACTGTAAGTCGCTCACCTGCTTTCTTTTTTGCTTCCACCACTTTATCCCACCAGTCAAAATGCGCATTCACTGCAGATTCCCATTCAGGCGCCCGGGGATCATTCACCTGCGGCCCTTCCGGATGACCAATGCGTGCATGAATATGGTCTACACGGGACAATGTAAGATCAAGGGTTTCCTGCTGATCCTCCAGCAGGGTTTCGCTCACATTACACCAATGCGACACATCGAAAGTGATACGTAACTCCGGAATGGTATCAATATAATGCCTGGCCACCGGCGCTGCATACAGCATCCTTGCCCGATGTGTTTCATGACAAATAATGATACCCGTTTGCCTGGATAATTTGGTGGTATGATCAATGAAAGCTTTGTTCTGATCATAGCTGAAAAAGTCCCTTCCGGAATGGCAATTGATGTAAAGCGGCCGCTGAATAGTTTGTGTGGCGGCTTCATCTATCATGGCAGTAAACTCATCAAAATGCTTTTGATAGTTACTGCTGAAACCGGCACACAGTAATCCAACTTCCAGCTCATATTTTTTCAGTGCCGCAAATAATTCTTCCTGCACTTTTTTTTCTGATGGCCATAATGTTTCGATCCCATCATATCCTTCCTCTTTTACCTTCCTGCAAAGTTCATCGATAGTGCCGGGAAAGCCCCAGTTGGTGGCCAGGATCTTTAGTTCAAATTCATTATTCATATTAAGATCTGATTTATAGGTTGTTGTTGTAAGGTAAGCACATCCATAGGGTAACAATGCCCAAAAGTCGTTTTAGCGTAAAAAACAGCTATTTTAAGATAAAAGGAAACTGATTCCACCTTGAAAGTAGTCGTTATTTTTACAGCGTTAGTTGAATACATAGGTGAACGTTGTGAACAATATTAAGACTCTCTTATTCTTTGGTTCGGGTAAGGCTTTCCACGTACTTCATTATTTTCTGTAAAGTAATCTCATTATTATTCTAAAATAGATTTCCGTTATGCTAAAATCGCTACACATGTCCTGCCGGGTTGTGCTTGTTTCCGCAGGAATCCTATACCTTTCCACTGCTGTATCAGCTCAGCAGCCAACCAGCGCCCCACCGGCCACGAATGTCGTCACCGGGCATATCACCAACGAAAAAGGTGAGCTCATGGCGGGAATTACGATCACTGAGAAAGGCACGAAGAATTTCTCCCAGGCTGACAGCCGTGGTGATTTCCGCATTCGCATCCAGGGCAAAGAAGCTATCCTGGTGTTTTCTGCTATCAACGTTGCCACAAAGGAAGTGAAAGTAACTGCTGGCCAGGTTGTGAACGTATCCCTGGCGGACAAAGCGACGGAGTTAAATGATGTTGTGGTCATTGGCTATGGCACCCAGCGCCGGCAGGACCTTACGGTATCCGTATCATCAGTTAACGCAGGGCAGATAAAAGATATCCCCCTCAGTTCCGCCATGCAGGCATTGCAGGGCAGGCTGGCAGGTGTGAATATTTCAACGACAGAAGGAGGGCCCGGAGCACCTGTCACTATCAAAGTACGGGGTGGCGGTTCTATCACCCAGGATAATACACCACTATATGTAGTAGATGGTATCCAGGTGGAAGATGCACTTTCGAAAATAGCACCGCAGGATATTGAGTCTGTGGACGTATTGAAGGATGCAGCGGCCACTTCCATTTATGGCGCCAGAGGAGCAAATGGGGTTGTTATCATTACTACCAAAGGCGGTAAACCCATGAAGACAGTTGTGGCCTACAATTATTTTTATGGCATCAACAAGCTCGCAAAAAAATTCGATGTGATGAATCCAAAAGATTTCATCGAATACAATTGGGAAAAAACAAGGAACACTTTGGCAGACAGTTCTGCTTTTACTTCTCAATATGGCAATAACTGGGGAGCAGGGCTGGATTCGATCAGGAATGCGCCTGGCGTAGACTGGCAGGACCTCACGTTCGGAGAAAATGCGCCCACCCAAACCCATAATGTAAGTGTTACCGGAGGAGACAGGGCAACTACTTTCAACATCAGCTACACCAACAACAATGAGAAAAGCGTAATGATCAATTCCAACTATTTAAGGAATCTCTTAAATGTGCGGCTGGATCATATTGTTTCAGATAAATTTAAGGTGGGGTTGAACTTCGCCTATAACGACCAGGTGATCAATGGTCCCGGAACGAGCGCATCAGGCAATGTGACCAATAACCGCCTGCGCAATTCGGTTAAATACAGGCCCTTCCTGGTTAATTCAGATGATCCCAACAACTCTAATGATGCGTCTTATTTTGAACAGACAAATGCCACAGGGTACTACCTCATCAATCCCGTTCAATTTTCCAATGCTTCTTACCGGCGTAACCGTGCGGTGAGCACCACCATCAGCTCCTATTTGCAATATGCATTCACTAAATACCTGTCGCTGCGTGTTACCGGTGGTATTAATAAAAATGATGGGAAACTGAACGTGTTCGATGATTATATAACCTGGAATGCTATCACCAATAGCTCGGGCAAACCCATCATCAACATCGTTAACAGCAACACGACCTCCATCACTGAGAATGCAGCACTTACTTTTAACAACAGTGTTTTCAAATCTAAGTTTCACAAGGACAATTCCATCACTGTGCTTTTGGGCCAGGAAATATACCAGGCTTCTTCCCTTTCACAAACAGACCAGGTAAGATATCTCCCGATAGGCATAACACCCGAAAAAGCCTTTTCACAGTTGAGCCTGGGAACCTCTACCCCGCTGTATCCTGCATCCACAGATACAAAAAGCAGGATCGTTTCTTTCTTTACCAGAGTTGGCTATAGCCATAAGAATAAATACCTGGCCACATTCAATATGCGGGCAGACGGATCCTCAAAGTTTGCCCCCGGCAATCAATGGGCATACTTTCCATCGGCATCTGTTGCCTGGCGGATCTCCAACGAGGAGTTCTTTAACAAGAACAGCTTTGCCTCCGATGTTAAACTCCGCTTGAGCTATGGGCTAGCTGGTAATAACCGGATTAATGATTTTCTGTACTCTTCCCTGTACAGGTCTAACGCCACTCCCTACAGCCTGAATAATACACTTATTCCGGGTTATGCAATAAACAACCTGGCCAACAAAAACCTGAAATGGGAATCTACTCTTTCCCGCAACGTAGGATTGGATGTAAGTCTCTTTAATAACCTTTTCCAGGTAACCCTGGATGCTTATCTGAATGATACCCGGGACCTGTTGATCAATGTGCCCATTGCCGCCAATTCCGGATTCAGCACACAATTGCAGAATGTTGGCAGCGTGAGGAACCGAGGATTGGAATTACAATTGAGTACAACAGCTATTTCGAAAAAAAATTTTAAGTGGGCTATTAATTTCAACATATCCACTAATCGCAATAAGATCATTGGGCTCTCGAATGTTTCCAACCGTTATTTTGCCAGCTCCGGATGGGGACCGGGTAATGATTACCTCGTGCAGGTGGGACAGCCGGTGGGCACCATCTGGGGGTTTGAGTCAGATGGCATGTACACCCTGAATGATTTCGACTACAATTCCAGTAATGGTGCTTATGTACTGAAGAAAGGAGTGGCCGATAATACAGCCTCTGTAGGTATCCCCGCTCCGGGAACAAAGAAATTAAAAGATCTGACAGGCGATGGTATAGTAAATGCAGATGACCGGACGATCCTCGGTACAGCACAACCGAAATTTACCGGCGGGCTTAATAACCAGCTCACCTATAAAAGATTTGACCTCAGCGTATTCGTGAACTTTGTGTATGGAAATAAAATACTGAACGGCGATAAGGTTGAATTCAGCAATGCCTATGCAGGCAGCTTTTCTAATCTTACTGCTATCATGAACGATCGCTGGCGTACCATTGATGCGAATGGCAAGGCTGTACAATGGGCTGTTTCCGTTAATGGGAAAACACTGCCTGCAGGTGCTCCTCCGGAAACACTCGCTGAAATAAACAAGGGTGCAAACATCTGGCAGCCTATCAAAGGAGGCAATTACCTGTTGCTGGATTCCTGGGCTGTTGAAGATGGTTCTTTCCTGCGCTTCAATAATATAACACTGGGATATAGCTTGCCGGTGGAAACGCTGTTAAAGAAAAAGATCAGCGCCTTCCGCATCTATTGCACTGTAAATAACGCCGGTATTCTCACCAAATATACGGGCCTGGATCCTGAGGTGAGCACCAAAAATTCCAGTCTTGTAACTCCCGGCGTTGATTCTTCTCCTTACCCACGCAGCAGAACATTCATCGCGGGTATTAATGTTAAATTTTAGATCATTCAGCATATGAACATACTTAATTCAAAGAAGCTTGCTGTTCTTACCGGGATTCTTCTCCTGACCATCTCACTTAATTCGTGCGAGAAATTTTTAACACTGAGCCCTGATTCCGCTTTTGATGAAGCTTATGTTTTCGGCAGTGTGAACGATGCTTACAGCGCCGTATTAGGTGCTTACGCTTCACTCTCCGGGGACAGAGGATACGGCGGAAGGATCCAGTATTATTTTTCCAATGACTCCGATGATTCTTACTGCAACGCCAGTAATACAGTGGCTATTGGTGGTGATAACGGGGCTAAGGCACTTTGCCGGTATAATGCACTTGCCACCAATACGGAACTGGATGCGGAATGGAATATCTATTACGCAGGCATCGACCGTACCAATAATTGCATTAAGAACATTCCGAAAATGTCCTTATACACCAATGGATCTGACAACGAGAAAGCAAATCTGAAAAGATTACATGGTGAAGCACTGACTTTAAGGGCACAGTTCTTTTTTGACATTATCAAATTCTGGGGAGATGTGCCGGCTCCTTATATTCCTTCCTTAGACCAACCGGATCTTAACCTGCCGGCAACGAACAGGGATTCCATCTATGACCATATCCTGAACGACCTGGCTTTGGCCGCAACCCTTTTGCCATGGCGCGGCGATCCGGGTGTTGCAGTTGATGAGCGGATAACCAAAGGAGCTGCAAAAGCCCTGAGGGCAAGGATCGCACTTTTCAGAGGCGGATATTCGCTGAGAGCTGTGTCTAAGCAAATGGAGCGTCCTGCCGACTATCTTAAATATTACCAGATTGCCAGGGATGAATGCAATGATATCATGCTCTCCGGAAAACACAAACTGAATCCAAGCTTTATGGCTGTATTCAAAGATGCTTTCGATGCACATAGGATTGAACCCAATGGCGAAGCACTGTTCCAGGTGGGACTATCCGGTGGAAATGGTGTTTCAGACGGCCGCGTAGGTTTTATCGATGGTATCCGTACTAACGGTAATGGCATGGGGTCCTATTGGGCACTTCCTACTTATTTCTACAAGTTCGATAGCCTGGATGCAAGAAGGGATGTGACCATCGCCAGTTATGCCATAAACGGATCAGGTCAGTATACCGGGATCGCCACTGTTTACGGACCTTTTGTGATGGCAAAGTTCAGAAGGGATTGGCACTCCAATCCTGTTACCCCGCCTAATAGCAATACTGCTTATACAGGTATCAGCTGGCCAATGATCCGCTATTCTGATGTGCTGCTGATGTTTGCAGAAGCGGAGAACGAACTTAAACAGGGACCTTCGGCAGAAGCGATTAGCGCATTTAAACAAGTGCGTGTAAGAGGGTTTAATGGGGACGAAAATAAAATAGGCGTTATCCCTTCTGACTACACCGGATTTTTCAAGGCTGTCGCCGATGAAAGGATGTTTGAATTTGGCGGTGAGGGATTGAGAAAATGGGACCTGATCCGTTGGAACCTCATCACTCCCCTATTTGCCGAAACCCGCATCAACCTGGAGAAATTCAGGTTGCGGCAGGCTCCTTACAATAATGTGCCTGCAAGGATGTATTACCTCAATGGTTCTACCACAGGCATCGTTTATTATTCCAGTTATTATCAGCCTTCACAGGCCAATCCACCCGCAGGATATTCAAGTGTGAACTGGGCATCTTCGTATGGAAACACTTTTGCTAATGACTGGGCCGGAAGTTTTGTGTCTAATCAAAGAGAAATTTTGCCTTATGGGCCTCAAACACTCAGCAGCAATCCCAGTCTTCGCCAGGGATATGGATATTAAACATTGGAAGAATGAAATGTAAGAATGCTTTATTACTCTTTACCTTGATCTCATTCCATGCAAAAGGAAATGATTTTAACATACTCGATTTTGGCGCAATCAGGGACACCAGCAAACTAAGCACCCTGGCCATCAACAAAACGATAGAAGCTTGTTTTAAAGCCGGAGGCGGAAGGGTCATTATTCCGGCCGGCAATTTTAAAAGTGGTACCATCACTTTATTGAATAATGTAGAGCTCTTCTTAGAACGGGGTGCAGTGTTATACGGCAGTACTGATCATCACGATTATCCCCGTCAACAGCAGCCCGCATACCGCTCTCAAAAAGATCCCGGTGGATGGTATGCCCTGATCTATGCGGAAAGTGCCAGCAACATTGGCATCAGTGGGTTTGGGACAATAGATGGCCAGGGCGCCAGGCAAGTGCCACGCCCTGGCCCCAAAGGTGCTGTTCATGAAGACAGGGACGGAAGACCAAGGAATATCCTTTTCATATCCTGTCAGAAAATTTCGGTACAGGATATAACAATGCAGAACTCCGGTATCTGGAACCAGCATTATCTGAATTGCGAAAACGTGGTCATCAATAATATCCGTGTTTATAATCACAGTAACAGGAATAACGATGCGATCGATTTAGACGGATGCAGACATGTAGTAGTGTCTAACAGCATAATGGATACGGATGACGATGGCATTACTCTCAAAAGCACAGGCGCAGCTCCCTGTGAAGATATTGCCATCACCAATTGTATAGTGAGCAGTTTTTGTGCCGCCATTAAATGTGGTACAGAATCGACCGGAGGGTTTAAAAATATCCTGATCAGCAATTGCATTGTAAGACCCTCTTCCTGCCCTACAGCACCCATTTTCAGAACTCCCCGTATAGGGCAGGTGGGTATTGCGCTTGAAGTTGTTGACGGGGGAATAATGGATGGTGTAACCGTGAGCAACATTATCATAGAAGGTACGGAATGTCCGATCTATGTGAGGCTTGGTAACAGAGCTCGTAAACATACAGATGAAGCGCCGGAGCCACCTCCCGGGAAAATGCGTAATATTTCTTTATCCAATATAAACGTATATGGCGCCGGTAATTATTCTTCCTCCATTACCGGTATACCCGGCTCTCCGATAGAGAATATAACGTTGAACAATATCCGAATAGTGAACAGGGGTGGCCTTAAGCAAGGAGAATATAGAAGCGAAGTTGCTGAACTGGAAAAGGAATATCCTGCGCCTGACAAATGGGGCAACCTGCCGAGCTCAGGTTTTTTCATCCGGCATGTTAATGACATTGCGCTGTTTGATATTACGCTCCGTTCGTTGGCAGCCGATCCCCGGACACCTGTGATCGCCGATGATGTGGATCATTTGCATATCTCGGATCTGCGGTCTGATCGTCCCGCTGCGAAAACTGTACAGCTACTTCATGTTCGAACCTTTAAACAAAAGTGATAATACCTATTAGTGAAAATTAAAATGCCCTGGGAATTCCCGGGGCATTTTAATTTTCTTATGGCTATTTCAGGTTCACAAAAGATATAAAAGAATTTCTATTTTTGGCCGGTTAAATACTATTCGGAATGAAAGAACAACTCTTTGCTTTGATCAAAAGATCAGAAGACAATTCACTCACGTTCAAAGAAGTGCTGGAATTGATAGATACTCACTATCAACATCAGCCAACTGCCTTTAAAAATGGAGAGACATATAATGAAGCAACACAAAATCAGGGTAGTGCCAGGGTTTTTGCTTGTGCCCAACTCAATCATTTGGATGAGGAAGATACGCTCTACCTGTTTGCGGAGCATTATCAATCGGTATTAAATAATCCGGAAGGTACGGACCACCAGAATATCAGGCAGTTTATAGTGCATGGCTGGCCGGGGATAGTTTTTGAAGGGCAGGCCCTGCTGGCTAGATAGCATAAAAAAGGCTATAAATCTGTGATTTATAGCCTTTTTTATAAGTTGGTGGAACCGCCGGGAGTCGAACCCGGGTCCAAACATATTCACCGAAAGCTTTCTACATGCTTATTTCTGCATTGGTTTGTCGGAACTTGGCAGGGGCAAAACAAACCAACCTCGTCCTTATCCGTTTGAGTTTCGGTACCCACTCACAGAAACCATGAGTACCTATTCCGCTATTGGTTTGATTCAGCGGCTGAAGTCACAGCAGACAGCAACTCACAGCGGCCATAATGGGTGCGCTAATTTAATTAGGCAGCCATGGCGTAGTTAGATTCGCCTTTTGATGTTTGGGTATTCAGATTTACGTGCTAATTATCCAACGCACGGCATGCTTACACTTTCAAAGACCTATGCTGTCAAAACCGGTCGGCCCCATGTTTTACAGAATGCAAAGATACATTAAAATTTCGAGGTGATCCAACGCCACACATCCAATCCATTTGCAAACAGCAATAAACTGAATAATATTACCATACCCACGATCTGTGCATATTCCATGAATTTCTCACTTGGCTTACGGCCGGTGATCATTTCATACGTCAGGAATACTACGTGACCGCCATCCAATGCAGGAATAGGCAGGATATTCATAAAGGCGAGGATAATGCTCAATAATGCAGTGAACGTCCAGAAGCTCTGCCAGTCCCAATAAGAAGGGAACAGGTTACCAATGCTCATAAATCCACCCAGGGATTCTGTTACTTTTACTTCTTTGGAAACAAAGATCAGGCGCAATTGCTGTACATATTTCACCAGCGTACTCACCGCTCTGTTGAAACCTGCCGGAATTGCCTGGCCAAAAGTATATTGCTTTGTTGTGATGTCGAATTGCTTCTCTAAAAGGTAAGCCATTCCAAAACCTTTCACCGGTACTTTGGGATGGAGTGTTACGGTATCTGCCCCTCTCAATAATACTACTTTCACTACTTTATTAGTGTCTTTGCGAAGAGCAAGAGAGAATTCATGGAAGTAATTCACGGTGCTGTCGTTCAGACTTAACACACGGTCTCCCTGTCTGAATCCTACTTTGTAACCATCTCTTTCTTTTAATACAGTATCCAAAACCGGCAATGCCCGTGGCTCTGCAAACTGTCCCTTCCGCTTGATCAATTGTCTCACAAAACCTTCGGGTAGTTTGATGTCCATTTTCTGACCATCTCTTTCTACCTGGATGCTTTGTGCTTCTCTCAGGATCATTTCACCTGCCAATCCTTCAAAATTATCTACTGGTTTATTAGCTACAGCAACGATCTTATCTCCATCTTTCAAACCAATACTTCTTGTCAGAGAATCAGTTACGATACCATATTTTACACTTGAAGTTGGCAGATACTCTTCACCATAATGCCAAAGCAACATCGTGAAAATGAGGAATCCGAGGATCAGGTTCACCGTTACCCCGCCGATCATAATGATCAGTCTTTGCCAGGCTGGTTTGGAACGAAATTCCCAGGGTTGGGGAGGTTTGTTCATCTGCTCCTTGTCCATACTCTCATCTATCATCCCGGAGATCTTCACGTAACCACCCAGTGGTAACCAGCCCACGCCATATTCCGTATCTCCTTTTTTGAATTTGAAAAGGGAAAACCAGGGATCGAAGAACAGGTAGAACTTCTCCACTTTGGTTTTGAATAACTTGGCCGGGATAAAATGCCCTAATTCATGCAGGACCACCAAAATTGACAGCGACAAGATCAATTGTCCTGCTTTTACAAATATTTCCTGTGTTGTCATGTATTATTGAATGTATACTTTTAAGCTAATGTAGATAATTAAGGTGACAAGTGTCAGGTCAGGCTGTGGATTAACTCGGCAGCGTGCTCGCGGGCAGCTGCATCAGCCTGATAATAATGCTGTAAAGACGGCTTTTCAACAAAGGGGATCTTTACCAGTGTTTCCTCAATCACTTCCGTCATTTGCAGGAAGCCTATGCGGTTCTTTAAAAAAGCGTTCACTACCTCTTCGTTGGCTGCGTTCATGATACAGGCGGCATTTCCACCTTTTTTCAATACCTCTGTGGCAATAGCAAGGTTACGGAAAGTTTTGGTATCTGGTTGCTCAAAAGTAAGTGAGGGGTAATTCTTAAAAGAAAAGCGTGGGAAATCGTTGGACAAACGGTCCGGATATCCCAGGGCATACTGAATAGGTAATTTCATATCCGGGAGGCCCATCTGGGCTTTCATGGAGCCATCTGCAAACTGCACCATGGAATGGATGATAGATTGCGGATGAACGATCACTTCAATCTGGTCTGCTGCCAGGCCAAACAGCCATTTGGCTTCGATCATTTCCAGGCCTTTATTCATCAGGGTGGCAGAATCTATGCTGATCTTGGCGCCCATGCTCCAGTTAGGATGTTGCAGAGCGTGGTCTTTCTTTACGTTGAAGAGGAAATTGGTCTTTTTCCCCAGGAAAGGCCCGCCGGAAGCGGTGAGGATCACTTTTTCCACTTTAGACAAGGGCTCTCCCTGTAAACACTGGAAGATAGCAGAATGCTCAGAATCAACAGGGATAATGGGCACATTCTTTTTGCGGGCAGTGGCTATCACAATATCTCCTGCTACCACCAATGTTTCCTTATTGGCCAGGCCAACCGGTGTACCCTGTTCCAGCGCAGATAAGGTAGGTGCAAGACCAGCAAAACCCATAATGGCCGCCAGCATAAAGTCTATAGTATCCCACGCTGCTACTTCCACCATAGCGGCGGGACCTGCAAATACTTTGATCCCTTTATCAAATAACACTTCTTTAACGGCAGCATATTTGCTCTCATCGCCAATTACAACGGCATTTGGAGAAAACAGCAAAGCCTGCTGGATCAAGAGTTCTGTATTCTGCTGAGCAGTTAATACTTCCACCTCAAATTTATCCGGATGCGCCGCAATCACTTCTAAAGCCTGGCGACCAACAGATCCGGTTGAACCAAATATTGCAATACGTTTTTTACTCATGATCAGACAAGAATGACTCCTGTGGTTAAATTTAAACAGTTTTTTCAATATGCGTGCGGAAACCGGCTTCTGCGCATATAATTGAAGAAGCCGGTCCTTTGCGTAATAATATGATTAGCGTCCTGCCAGGTAGTTGCCCAGTTCGTCAGCAATGCGCCTGTCGTTACTGAGCCGGGGCACTTTGTTCTGCCCTCCCAGCTTACCGATGGATTTCATATAGTCAATAAATCCGTTTTTACGTACGGGCCTGATCTTTAAAGGTTGTAATATATTACCGGTTAACAAATCTTCGTAGTAAATGTTCTTGTTCCGCAATTGTTGATCCACCTGGAGGGCAAATGCTTCCAGGTTATCCGGCACCTGTTCAAACTCCACAAACCACTCATGATAAGGTAATTCTCCATTTACCTGGATACGCGGGGCTACTGTAAATTCAGTGATACGTACGCCACTGGTATCCGCAACCCCCATCAGGCTTTGTTCTACCTCCTCTCCGATCACATGTTCCCCGAAAGCAGAAATGAAATGTTTCGTGCGGCCTGTTACTACGATCCGGTAAGGATTGGTAGACACAAACTTAACGGTATCTCCTATGTTATAAGCCCAAAGACCTGCGTTGGTGCTTACTATCAGGGCATAATTCACTCCTGTTTTCACTTCTTTCAGCGGAATACGGGTGGGATTCTCATTAAATATTTCCGTTGCGGGAATAAATTCAAAGAAGATACCGCTGTTGGTATTCAACAACAATCCCTCCTGTTCCTGTGAATCCTGGAAGGCGAAGAACCCTTCAGAAGCAGGGAAAGTCTCAATGGTGGTCACTTTCCGGCCAATAGAATCAATCAGTTTGGCCTTGTATGGTTCAAAGTTCACACCGCCATGCACCAGTAATTTGAAATTCGGGAACAGTTCCCCTACAGATTTACCACTCTGAGCCATCAACCTGTCGAAATACATCTGCATCCATGGCGGAATACCACTGATCAGACGCATATCTGCATTGATGGTTTCCTCCACGATCTTGCCCAGTTTGGTTTCCCAGTCTTCAATACAATTGGTTTCGTAGGTGGGTAACTGGTTGGTGCGGAGATAACGTGGGATCTGGTGATTGGCAATACCACTCAGTCTACCGGTGGGAATGCCGCCAACACGTTCCAGTTCCGGTGATCCGGAAAGGAAAATGAGCTTACCATCAAATACGCTGGTATCGCCGGTTTCCACCACATTACAGAACACCGCATTGCGGGAAGTATTAAAATGGTGGTCTACAGATTCCTTTGTGATGGGGATATATTTAACCCCGCTGGTAGTTCCTGAGGTTTTGGCAAAGTAAATGGGCTGCCCTTTCCACAATATATTATGCTTGCCTTCTTTTATCTTCTCAATATAAGGCTTGAATTGTTCATAGTCCCTAACGGGAACAGCCTGCTTAAAGGCTTCATAGGATTGTATATTCTCAAACTGGTGATCTTTGCCAAATTCCGTTTTCCTGCCGGTTTTCATCAGTTCTTGCCAGATTGATTCCTGATCTTCCACCGCCCTTTGCATTTCCTTCTTTACCTTATTTGCGATAATGGAAGCAAATGGTTTGGCCAGCAGTGATTTAAACTTCATGCCCCGATTTTTTTATATTAATGATCAACGTAAAAAACAAAAGTATAAAAATTGTACGCAAGATAACAGTTTTTCGGAATGGCTACAGCTGGCCATTGTAGCGGAAATTGGGGTATAACAGGGTAGGGCGCGGGGGAACAGGGATGCTAAACAATTGTTAAAAAAAACTAAAATAGTAAAAACTCCGTATCTTTGATATGTAAAAAGCTATTTTTCAATGTAGTGTCCTGCGTCTGTGGGATATGCACTGTAATAAGTATTAATTTCTTTGTTAATTAAATAACAATGTAATACCTTTGCAGGAAATTATTTTTGGAATATTATGTTCGCAGTTGTAACAATCGCAGGTCAGCAATTCAAGGTAGCTAAAGATCAAGAGATCTTTGTACAGCAATTGACTGGTAATATCGGGGATAAAGTAGAATTCGCAGAAGTTCTGCTGACCGACAACGACGGCAAGATAACCGTTGGCACTGATGTAAAATCAGTAGTAAAAGCAGAGATCCTGGCTCACGTTCAAGGTGACAAAGTGATCGCTTTCAAAATGAAGAGAAGAAAAGGCTTCAGAAAGAAAGTGGGTCACCGTACTCATTTTACCCGTATCAAGATCAACGAAATTGCTTAATTTTATATTGATAAAAACTATAAAGTAACAATACAATGGCACATAAAAAAGGTGAAGGTAGTGTTAAGAATGGTCGTGATTCCCATAGCAAAAGGCTGGGAGTTAAAATCTTCGGTGGCCAGGTGGCGGTAGCAGGTAATATTATTATCCGTCAAAGAGGCACAGTTTACCACGCAGGTTCTAACGTAGGTATTGGTAAGGATTTTACCATCTACGCTCTTACAGATGGTCTTGTGGAATTTAGAAAAGGTCAGAAAGACAGAACTTTCGTTTCAGTTAAGTCATTTGATACCACTGCACAGGCGGAAGCCTAGGTAGTGTTAGCCATAAAGTTTTTTTTGATACCCAATTTTTTTACTAACCCAAAAATTCAAAAAACAATGGCAACAATTAAGAAAGTAGCTAAAAAAGCTGCTCCTAAAAAGAAAGCTGCTGCTAAGAAAGCTGCTCCTAAAAAGAAAGCTGCTGCTAAGAAAGCCGCTCCTAAAAAGAAAGCTGCTGCTAAGAAAGCTGCTCCTAAAAAGAAAGCTGCTGCTAAGAAAGCCGCTCCTAAAAAGAAAGCTGCTGCTAAGAAAGCTGCTCCTAAAAAGAAAGCTGCTGCTAAGAAAGCCGCTCCTAAAAAGAAAGCTGCTGCTAAGAAAGCCGCTCCTAAAAAGAAAGCCGCCGCTAAAAAGGCTGCTCCTAAGAAGAAAGCTGCTCCTAAAAAGAAAGCTGCTCCTTCTGCACCTTCAGCTCCGGCCATGTAATTTCGAATTTACTAACTGTAGCATAAAGAGCCCCGATGCAAATCGGGGTTCTTTTTTTGTGTAAACTCCCCCTCCCCCCTTTGTTCATTCAAGCCGAATCGCCTAACTTACGCCATCTATGGACAACTATATCATTGCAGATAACTTCTCCCTGCTCGCAAAACTGATGGATATTCATGGCGATAATTCTTTTAAAGCCAAATCCTTTGCCAATGCAGCTTTCCAGATAGAAAAGCTGACCGTTCCCCTGGCAGAAACTCCGCATGACGCCATTTTTAAGATCAAGGGGATCGGTGAATCCACTGGTAAAAGTGTGATTGAAATGCTCCAGACCGGAAGGTTCGGGGTACTGGAAGACTACCTGCAAAAAACACCGGCAGGTATCCTGGAAATGATGAAGATCAAGGGTCTTGGACCTAAAAAGATCGCCACTATCTGGAAAGAGCTGGAAATAGAAAGCTTAGGGGAATTACTCTACGCCTGCAATGAAAACCGCCTCCTCCTGTTCAAAGGGTTTGGACAGAAAACACAGGATAGCATCAAGCAAAGCATTGAATTCTTTTTGTCTAACCGTGAGCGTTACCTCTATGCGGAAGTTGAAGCTTTTGCCGGTGAAATGGAAGGCATGTTGCAACAAATATTTGCTCCTGCACAAGTGTCCATTTCAGGCAATTTCCGCCGCCAGCAGCCCATCATTGACGAATTGGAGCTGGTGATAGCAGTGGCTATAGATCAGGTGGCAGAAAAGCTTAAAACAGTGGAAGGCTTCACGCGGCTGGATAATACAGATGATGCCATCATCGTACAATACAAAGAACACATCAAACTAAAGATATACGGCGTAGAACCAGCGCATTTTGCGACCAAACTTTTTGTTACCACCGGTACAGAAAGTTTCCTGGACCAGTTCTTTGCTCATGCAGGCCCGGCATCAGGCGGAGACGCGCTTACAGAAGAAGCTATCTTTGAGAAAGCCGGTCTTTCTTACATCCATCCCTGCCTTCGCGAAGGGAATGAAATAATAGCGCTGGCCGCGGGTAATGCTTTACCCAAACTGATAGAAACTACTGATATTAAAGGCATTATTCACTCTCACAGCCAATGGAGTGATGGTCTGCAAAGCCTGGAAGAAATGGCCAAAGCTGCCAGGGACCAGGGTTTTGAGTATCTCGTGATCAGTGATCACTCCCGCTCTGCTTTTTATGCAAACGGCCTGCATACCGAGAGGATCGTTGCCCAGCATCAACAGATAGATCAATTAAACAGCCAGCTGGCACCCTTTAAGATCTTCAAAAGTATTGAAGCGGACATCCTCAATGACGGCAACCTGGATTATCCTGATGAGATCCTCGCCAGTTTTGATCTTGTGATCGCCTCTGTGCATTCCAATCTTAAAATGACGGAAGAGAAAGCCATGGCACGTGTGCTGAAAGCCATCTCTAATCCATATACCACCATCCTGGGGCATATGACGGGCAGGCTGCTGCTGAGCAGAAATGGTTATCCGCTCAATCATGAGGAGATCATTGATGCCTGCGTCGCCAATAATGTGGTGATAGAATTAAATGCACATCCCCGCCGGTTGGATATAGACTGGACCTTTATCCCTTCTGCGATTAAAAAAGGGGCGTTACTTTCTATTGACCCGGATGCCCATACCATCAGCGGATATCATGATATTAAATACGGTACGCTGGCTGCGCAAAAAGGAGGATTGACGAAAGAAAAGAACCTGAGCAGTTTTACACTGCAAGAATTCGAATCTTTCCTTGCGCAACGTAAACAACAAAAAGGGATCTGATGATCTTACAGATACTGGCTATAGCCATAGCGCCCGGCGTTGCTATTTCCCTGCTCATTTACATGCTGGATAGCCGTAACCGTGAGCCGGTCAGACTGTTGATCCGTGCCTTCCTGCTAGGTGTACTGAGTGTATCTTTTCCATTGGCTATTCAAATGTTTGCCGCTTCCCGTGGCTGGAGTGCTTCCATGCCGGGACTGCTCAATACTGCCATTTATGCATTTGGTGTGGTAGGCCTGAGTGAAGAATTGGGTAAATTCCTGGTGCTCCGTTTCTATGCTTATCCCAAAGCTGAATTTGATGAACCTTTTGACGGGATCGTTTATTCTGTGATGATAGGAATGGGATTTGCCACAGCAGAAAATATCACTTATGTAGCGCAGTATGGTATCGGGACCGGGCTGGCGCGCATGTTTATTTCTGTACCTGCGCATGCTGCTTTTGCAGTTTTAATGGGGTATTACACCGGGCTGGCTAAGTTCATCCCATTACACAGGGGTACATTATTGATGACAGGTCTCTTCTGGGCAGTGCTATTCCATGGCGCCTATGATTTCTTTCTCTTTATAGGGGACAGTGTTTACCTGATGCTGGCTTCCCTCCTCTGCTTCTATATTGCAGTGCGTTTATCTATCCGGGCCATAAAACATCAAAGGGAAATATCCCGGCGCTGGAATAAGGAGGAACCTTAATTCTCTTCTGTTACATAACCTCTTGTTAACCAAAGGTACAGGCCGTATCCTATGTAGGGGAGGAAAAATACGAGGATCAGCCATTTCAGGTGATAAGGACGCGGATTGTCTGACTGCTTAAAGGTATGCTGTACACAAAACCTCACTACCAGCCAAATATGGAGCATGGCAAATAACGTAATTAAGCCTTCTGTCATTAATAAATCCATCCAATAATGCTTTACTGAAATTTACGAAATTTCCGTATAAGTTGATACTGAACCCTTCTTTTATAAGCAAAAAAAGAGCCCGACTTGACAATCAGGCCCATCCTCCAAATTAACTAGTAATGCAAAGTGGATAAAAGAGTTATATATCAGGGAGATAGTGATTAATTTTTCGCACAAAGGCCATCATTCACGCTTTAAATCTACAAAAAAATATTTACTATGTTAGGAATACTACTATTTTTTAGCATATAAAACGAAAAAGCCCGGGGTTTACCCGAGCTTTTTATATATGTAATGTCATTGTATTTATCCTTCATAGAAAGAGCCCGATTCGACCATCAGGCTCGTTTTTCTCCAATTTAGCTTAAGACAAAAATCCCTTATTCCCTAATTAAAATCAATATGTTGCGTTCACTGTAAGTTGGATGTCTACTAAAAAAAAGAAGAGCCCGACACGAACATCAGGCTCGGTTTTTTCTCCAATTTAGCTTAAGACAAAAAGTTGTGTAAGCGCCTTATGGGCCTACTAAATATCTTACAGTGGTGTATTCTCAATGTGTTTAAAAAGAACTTATTGATTGGCAAGGTGCTTCTCAAATTCGTTTAACCAAATCTATATGAAAAAAACGAAGAAACAAACAATTCTATGTTAGGATAACTAACTGTTAACTAAAATAAATAGCTGTACGTCTCAAACCTTTTATGGTTCCTG
The DNA here is from genome assembly GCF_009647655.1 of Chitinophaga sp. SYP-B3965. Taxonomy (GTDB): domain Bacteria; phylum Bacteroidota; class Bacteroidia; order Chitinophagales; family Chitinophagaceae; genus Chitinophaga. The sequence continues at coordinate 302,956 of NZ_WJFD01000006.1, forward strand.
CTTCCAGGCACTTTATCTGTTAATGATTGTCCCTTTCCTTTCAAAGATCGTACATCAAATTCATACTAACCTGCACCTCCAAACTTAACACAAATCCTATAAAAATGTTCAACACTTTTTGAAGAATTATCCCTTAGTATATGCTTGAAGGTGGTATATACGTATAAAAGAAATATCCGGATTTATTATTCCGGATATTTCTTTCTATAATATGTTATTTATTGATAATCTAAAATAAACGTGGGGTGAGGGTTTTCCCTTTCTTAAATGCAAAACGGTAATTCAGCATCAGGTCATGAGAGCCTGATTGCATTCCTTTGAGGTGTGTAGCGGATGCAAAATCATAAGAATATCCCAGCATAAAATTCTTTGTGATCTGGATCTGTATCATAGCACTGGCTGTTTTTTCCGTACGCCATGTAGCGCCAGCCCAAACAATATCCTTGATGAGGAATGCTGCACTGAGATCCAGTTGCAGGCCCGCTCCCGTTACCTGTCTTAATAACAGGCCCGGCCTGAATTTGATCTCCTTGCTCACATCTTTTATAATACCTGCCTGCAGATAGAAATGTCTTTTAAATTCTACTTTGTTGGCAGCGCTTCCCAGGTTAAAACTTTTAAAGACCGGCGCTCCTATCCCAACAAAAAACTTCTCGGAGAACAACGTCATACCGAAGCCTACATCAGATTTCCAGTATTTCTGGTTAGTCGCAAATACAGGGTCATCTGTTCCCAGATGCGTATTGTCGTCGGAAAACTGTTCCATTCCTCCATTTAATCCCAGCGCCAGGAAAAGCTTTTCATTCATCTTCACTTTCTGGGAAATATTGAAACGAAAACCTGTCTGTGAATAAATGGTGATCTGATCTTTCATCGCCATAAAACCAATACTTGTACCTGTGGCATTGATCGGCGTATAAAAAGAAAAGGCAGCGGTTTTTGGTGCACCTTCCATTCCTACCCACTGATTACGGGCAACAACGGTTGCGCTGCTAAATTCGTCCATGGACGGATATGCGGGGTTTACAACCATACCGTTGAAAAGGTATTGCGCAAATACTGGTTGCTGCTGAGCAACTACCTGTTGCGTGCAACTACAGATCATCCCGACTACGAACAGCTTTCTGAGGCTCTTTTTCATAGTAATAAGTTTATCGTTTCAATACTATATATCCCGTGTGGCGTGTCATATTTCCATTGCTGTCCCACACATGCAGAACAAAGAAATAGGAACCATCCGGCAGATTACTTCCGGAACCACCACCAGTATTAGCGCGACCGCTGAAATTGTTTGACTGGTTATTGTAATTACTTGTTTTATAAACTGTTCCACCCCAGCGGTTCACGATCACAATCTCATTCTGTGTATATTTATCCAGGTTCTCAATGAAGAGCACATCATTCTTACCATCACCATTTGGCGATAAGCCCTTATTCACTTTGATCTCTGTCTCAATCGGCTGATCATCATTTTGTATGATGCCTATAGCTGTAAGCGGGTTCACCACCACAGCGGCATTCTGTAAAGAAGCCACTGTAGCTGTGGTTAACCGGATAGCGAAGAGCTGGTCTATTTCAGCATCCACATCTCCGATCACTGGTACCACGATCTCTGCTTCCAACTGCATAGGTGCAATGGCCAGGCTGGTGATATGTGGCTGGAAGTCCTCTCCTGCTCTTGCCCTCATTGGATCTTTGTCCGCTCCTGCTCCTTCAAATGCATCTGCAAACAGGTAATTCAGGTTAACTACGCGGCTGCTCATACGATTCAGTTTCACGGTGAAGCCTAATGGTGTAATAGCTGAATTGCCTTCTTTTACCCTGGCAGTATCTACCTTGAATGAGATCTCTAATGCATCGTTATCTGTGACTGTTGTAACACTTGTAGCACTGGAGCCAATGGCATATGGCTGGCCTCCACCTGCAAATGGCTGGATGGCGAGGTTTACGAACCCATTGTCATCATTCACATCATTATCCACCAGGACAACATTAGCTGTTGCTTCTTTCTGGTTCGCTGGAATTGTAATGGTAAATGTTGCGCTGGTAGTTACCGTTCTGAAAGCATCATGCTGCAGGCTGATCGTTACCGGCATATCTACCGGTGTATTTTTCGATGCGCGTACTGTTACTGGTATCGTAGTACCTTCTGTTACACTTGCCGATGCAAATACCTCCACCGTCATCTTATCATTATCATACAGATCCACAGAGACTTGTTGTTGCGTTGCGAGCGGAAGTCCGGCGCTGGCCCCTGTTAATTGAATTGTGATGGTTTCTATACTTTCCTGATCTGTATCATCTATCGGTACGATGCTGATGATCGCTTCATGATCACCCGCAGGGATGGTTACCGTACCGGATAATGTGTTATAATCAACACCAGCTGTGGCAGTACCAGCTACCGTGTAGGTAACGGTTACAGGAACAGTAGCGGTAAATTGTGCATCTGCAAAACGTACCCTTACGCTGCCGTTTTCGTTCGGCTCAGCGGCATGGTGTATTTTCTCTATTAAGATCTTACGGCCTTCTGCGGTGTTTTCATTATCCAGGATCAACATACCGGCGCCACCTGAGTTGTCAACACTTGCAGCTATGGTATTGCCGAAATGAACGAAGCTGGCAGACTGTAATGTCAATTGCAGCGCTTCATCTCCTTCAATGATCTGATCATCTTTTACATTAACCAGAACAGCGACACTGTTATCACCTGCTTTGATGATAGTTACACCGGAAAGTGGTATGTAATCATCATTGGACACTGCGGTTCCTGTTACGGTATAATTCACCGTAATATCTGCAGGAGCATTAGCGGCACCAGGCAGTTTGATCGTGAATACACCTTGTGTGGAAGGTTCAGCTGCATCGGTTGTTTTAACCGCTGTTACCGTAACAGCGGGAGCACCTGATCCGGGAATATTAACTGTACCACCTGGCAATACTGTAAAGCCTGTAGCAGTACCTGTCAGTTTTAATTGTTCATCAGGTTCGTCTGTATTATCTGCAATTGCTTCCAGTATCACCGTCACCGTATTCATATCCTTTGGCAGGATCACTGTATTTGGTGTAAGGGTGAAATCAGCGGCAGCAGCAGAGAATCCGCCATCCGCATTCACGGTGATAGCTATATCCGTGGAAGAAGTAATACCAGATTGTAATGCAAAGGTTACTTTGCTGGTATTGCCTTCATGCAGGATAGTTGAATCTATTGTGATCTGGATCTGCCTGTTTGCCAGGGTAAGACCGGTAACATCTGTGATATCTATATTAGTACCTGCGAAAGTAAATCCTGCAGGAACAACGCCATCTACCTTCACTACTTCCGTTGGTTCAATGATACCATCCACCACGGCAGAGATATCAAAATTAGCACTGACATTGCTATTGGCCGGGATAGTAATACTTACCGGGATCTGTGTATGATCTGTATCGGCAGCTGTAGAGGAAGCGGCTGTTTTAGCCAGTTGTACTACAATCGGCGTAGTGGATACAACATTATTAGGAAGGCTTACATGGAAATGCCCTGTAGTACCTTCTGAAATGCTGCCGCCATTCGGATTCAGTGTTATCACTGTATTCAAAGGATCCCTGTGTGTAGAATCCTGGATCTGTATTGTTGTACCACTCACTCCATATCCTAATGCAGAACCTTCCAGCACGAGGTCTTCATTACCTTCCAGGATCAGATCCAGCGGAGCTGTAACGGTGAAGGTTGTTTCATGCTGACCATTAGCAATTGTTACGAATGCGGGTAAAACACTGTGATCTGCGTTACCTGCAGAGGAAATGCCTTTGGTGATGTTCACCTGGATATCGCTACCAGCAGTAAGTACACCAGGGAGGCTGACTGTTATAGTTGCCACATCCAGCGCTTCTGTGATAGCTGTAGTGTTACTGCTGAAGGTGATCGTTCCGCTGTGACTTTGATCCAGTACATCTAATAATACATCCTGGTTGAAGGTAAAGCCTCCAATGGCAGATGGGATCAAATGCAGCTTCTCTACTGTTTCTATGACACCATCTGTATTCGGTTGTATCGTTAAGGTGATATCGTTGCCACCGGCTGGTATGATCACTTTATCAGGGATGCCACCATTGAGGTCACCTGCTATGACGGCAGGGGTGTTTGTTCCCTGTGCCAGGTTAATTTCTATTGCTTCTGTAGTAGTGGTACCTAATGGCAGACTGAAGGTGATCGTTGTGCTATTACCTTCTGTTACTGTGGTAGCGCCTGTGATCGTGATCAGTTTATTCAAAGTCACATCTGTGACAGCCACATTAGATGATGTAGTAACTGCTTCACCGAATACGGTAGCATTTGCTTTGATCTCTAATGTTTCATTTGGTTCTATCAGTTGATCCGTGTTGGCTACAAGGGTGAAGAAGACTTCGTTTCCTCCTGCGGGGATCGTAACTGTCGATGGTAAAGTGTATTCTGTGCCTAGCAAGGTTACTACAGTGCCTGTACCACTTGTTAAGTTAATGGTAAGTGCTTCGGAAGTAAGAATGGTATTAGGTAAACTTACTCTCACCTGGATGCTTCCGCCTTCTGCAACAGTGGATGCAGCTGGGGTCAGTGTGATTTGTTTATTGGCAGAAGTGCCTGTGGCATCTGTAATATTTACCGTGGTACCGGTTACAGTTAAGCCGGTTGTTGTTCCATTGAGGATCAGGGATTCAGTATTCTCAAGGAGCAGATCGCTACTAGCTGTAATATCTACATATCCGCTACTTGCACCGGCAAGAATGGTAATGCTGCCAAATGCTCCATGATCTGTATTATCAGCCTGTGATGCACCATCTTTTGCAAGCGTTACAATAATATCTGTTGAAGAAGTCGCACTTAAGGTGGCTGTAATTCTTACAGTACCACCTTCTGCCACACTAGCCATAGAAGCAGACAATGCAATTGATGCGCCAGCCAAGTCATTATCTACAACGTCCAGTTCTACGTTACTATTAAATGTAAATCCACCAACAGCACTTGGTACCAGTTCCAGTTTCTCTAATACTTCAATAACACCGTCTGTTTTAGCTGGTAAGGTAAGATCGATGTGATCACCGTTAGGTGGGATCGTTACTTTGGTCGGGAACACACCGGTGAAATCTGCGGGTAAAGCAGTGGAAGTTCCGGCAACCGCCAGATCGATATCCAATGCTTCTGCAGTGGTAATACCTAATGGCAAGCTGAAAGTGATCGTTGCACTGCTGCCTTCTGTTACGGTAGTGGCACCAGTGATCGTGATCAGCTTGTTCGCAGTCACATCTGTGACAGCGACATTAGATGATGTAGTTACTGCCTCTCCGAATACGGTAGCATTTGCTTTGATCTCTAATGTTTCATTCGGTTCTATCAGTTGGTCTGTATTCGCAGCAAGGGTGAAGAAGGCCTCGTTTCCTCCTGCGGGGATCGTAACCGTCGATGGCAAAGTGTATTCTGTGCCTAACAAGGTAGCTACGGTTCCTGTACCACTTGTTAAGCTAATAGTAAGCGCTTCAGAAGTAAGGATGTTAGTGGGTAAACTTACTTTCACCTGGATACTCGCTCCTTCTGCAACAGTGGATGCAGCTGGGGTTAGTGTGATCTGCTTGTTGGCAGAGATGCCTGTGGCATCTGTAATATTTACTGTTGTGCCGGTTACAGTTAAGCCGGTTGTTGTTCCATTAAGGATCAGGGATTCTGTATTTTCCAGGAGCAGATCACTGCTGGCAGTGATGTCTACATATCCGCTACTTGCACCGGCAAGAATGGTAATGCTACCCAATGCTCCATGATCTGTGTTATCAGCCTGTGATGTACCGTCTTTTGCCAGTGTTACAATAATATCTGTTGAAGAGATCACACTTAAAGTAGCCGTGATCCTTACAGTACCACCTTCTGCCACACTAGCCGCAGAAGCAGACAATGCAATTGATGCACCAGCCAGGTCATTATCTACAACATCCAGTTCTACGTTACTATTAAATGTAAATCCACCAACAGCACTTGGTACCAGTTCCAGTTTCTCTAATGCTTCAATAACACCATCTGTTTTAGCTGGTAAGGTCAGATCGATGTGATCACCGTTAGGTGGGATTGTAACTTTAGTGGGGAACACGCCAGTGAAATCTGCGGGCAAAGCAGTGGAGGTTCCGGCAACAGCCAGATCAATATCCAATGCTTCCACAGTGGTGGTACCTGATGGTAAAGAGAATGTGATCGTTGCACTGCTGCCTTCTGTTACAGAAACCGCACCAGTGATCGTGATCAATTTACTCAAGGTCACATCAGTAACAGCTACATTAGATAATGTAGTAACCGCCTCTCCGAATACGGTAGCTGTTGCTTTGATCTCTAATGTTTCGTTTGGTTCTATCAGTTGATCGGTATTGGCTGCAAGGGTGAAGAAGACTTCGTTTCCTCCTGCAGGGATCGTAACCGTCGATGGTAAAGTGTATTCTGAGCCTAACAAGGTAACCACAGTTCCTGTGCCACTCGTTAAGTTAATGGTAAGTGCTTCTGAAGTAAGAATGGTATTAGGCAGACTTACTCTCACCTGGATGCTCGCTCCTTCTGCAACAGTGGATGCAGCTGGGGTCAGCGTGATCTGTTTATTGGCAGAGATACCCGTGGCATCTGTAATATTTACGGTGGTGCTGGCTATAGTGAAGCCAGTTGCTGTTCCGTTGAGGATCAAGGATTCTGTATTCTCAAGAAGCAGATCACTGCTGGCAGTGATGTCTACATATCCGCTACTTGCACCGGCAAGAATGGTAATGCTACTCAATGCTCCATGATCTGTGTTATCAGCCTGTGATGTACCATCTTTTGCCAGTGTTACAATAATATCTGTTGAAGAAGTCGCACTTAAGGTGGCTGTAATTCTTACTGTCCCACCTTCTGCCACACTAGCCGCAGAAGCAGACAATGCAATTGATGCACCAGCCAGATCATTATCTACAACATCCAATTCTACGTTACTATTAAATGTAAATCCACCAACCGCACTTGGCACTAATTCCAATTTCTCTAATGCCTCTATTACACCATCTGTTTTAGCTGGTAAAATCAGATCGATGTGATCACCGTTAGGCGGAATCGTCACTTTGGTCGGGAACACACCGGTGAAATCTGCGGGTAAAGCTGTGGAGGTTCCGGCAACAGCCAGGTTGATATCCAATGCTTCTGCAGTGGTAATACCTAATGGCAAAGAGAACGTGATCGTTGCACTACTACCTTCTGTTACTGTAGTAGCACCAGTGATCGTGATCAGTTTACTTGCGGTTACATCTGTGATATCCACTGTAGTCTTGGCTGTAATGGATGTACCATACACCATCGCAGTAGCTTCCAGCTGCAATTGTTCTGTAGGTTCAATTATATCATCAGTCAATGCATCCAGGTTAAAAGTAACCTCGTTTCCTCCAGCCGGTATTACTACCGAGCCCACAAAAGCACTATACTCTGAAGTCAGTAACGAAGCGCTTGATAAAGCACCTCTGCTTAAATTGATCGTCAGTGCATCCTGTGTTTTATGCGGAGATGGCAGACTGATCTTCACAACTGTTGAACCTCCTTCTGCAATAGATGCAGCAACAGGTGTTATCGTAAAGATCTTATTATTACTATTCTGACCATTCAGGTCTGTAATATTAATTGTGGTACTAATTACAGTGAAGCCAGTTGCTATTCCGTTGAGGATCAGAGATTCTGTATTTTCCAAGAGCAGATCACTGCTGGCAGTGATGTCTACATATCCGCTACTTGCACCGGCAAGAATGGTAATGCTGCCTAATGCTCCATGATCTGTGTTATCAGCCTGTGATGTACCATCTTTTGCCAGTGTTACAATAATATCTGTTGAAGAAGTCACACTTAAAGTAGCTGTAATTCTTACAGTACCACCTTCTGCCACACTAGCTATAGAAGCAGACAATGCAATTGATGCGCCTACTAAGTCATTATCTATAACATCCAGTTCTACGTTACTATTAAATGTAAATCCACCAACAGCACTTGGTATCAGTTCCAGTTTCTCTAATGCTTCAATAACACCATCTGTTTTAGCTGGTAAGGTGAGATCGATGTGATCACCGTTAGGTGGGATTGTTACTTTATTGGGGAACACGCCAGTGAAATCTGCAGGTAAAGCAGTGGAGGTTCCGGCAACGGCCAGATCGATATCCAATGCTTCCACAGTGATGATACCTGATGGTAAAGAGAACGTGATCGTTGCACTGCTGCCTTCTGTTACCGTAGTGGCACCGGTGATCGTGATCAGTTTGTTCGCAGTCACATCTGTGACAGCTACGTTAGATGATGTAGTTACTGCTTCTCCGAATACGGTAGCATTTGCTTTGATCTCTAATGTTTCATTCGGTTCTATCAGTTGATCGGTGTTAGCAGTCAGGGTGAAGAAGACTTCGTTTCCTCCTGCGGGGATCGTAACTGTCGATGGTAAAGTATATTCTGTGCCTAGCAAGGTAACTACAGTGCCTGTACCACTTGTTAAGTTAATGGTAAGTGCTTCCGAAGTAAGAATGGTATTAGGTAAACTTACTCTCACCTGGATGCTTCCGCCTTCTGCAACAGTGGATGCAGCTGGGGTTAGTGTGATCTGTTTGTTGGCAGAGATACCTGTGGCATCCGTAATATTTACTGTTGTACCAGTTACAGTTAAACCAGTTGCTGTTCCATTAAGGATCAGGGATTCTGTATTCTCCAGGAGCAGATCGCTACTAGCGGTAATATCTACATATCCATCGCTGGAACCTGCAGCGATCGTAATCGTTCCTAAAGCCCCATGATCTCCACTGCCGGCAACGGATAATCCATCTTTTGCCAGTACAACATTTATTGGTGTTGCAGACGTAACACTTAAGGTGGCCGTAATCCTCACAGTACCTCCTTCCGCCACGTTAGCCGCAGAAGAAGACAATGTAATTGTTGCACCAGCCAAATCAGCGTCTATAATATCCAGATCTACGTTCTGAGTAAATGTAAAATCAAGGTAAGATGGAACCAATATCAGTTTCTCCTGAAGTTCAATGACGCCATCTGCTTTTGCCACAACACCCAGCGTTCCCGTACTACTATTAATAGTTACCGTCGCAGGATATACATTACCCTGGAAATCTGCCGGTGCAGCATCTGTTCCCAGACCTGAAACCAACTGAACAACAATCGGGTCCTGTGTTGTTATACCGACGGGTAAACTGAAGTAATAATTAGCCGTACTCCCTCCTTCTGTTACAGACACCGGGCCAGTAACTGTTATTATCTTATTGGCAGCAATATTCCCTGTACCATCTTTAATATTTACAAGGGCACTGGCCGTTTTATTTTCATTGAAGATCAATGAACTGGCAGCGATCTCTAATTGCTCATCAGGTTCTAATATATTATCCGGGGCAGCTACCAGGTCAAACGAATGCTCATGTTCACCTGCCAGGATCTTAACACTGGCCGGCAATGTATATTCCGTGCCCTGTAAAGTTACAACTGTGCCAGCCCCCGCAGTCAGGGCAATGGTCAGATCTTCCGAAGTTTTAATAGTACCCGGCAGGCTAACCCATACCTTTACAGTATTACCTTCTGTTACATCTGAAGCAACCGGGGTTACTGTAATATTCTTATTAGCAGAAACTGCACTTTCTGCATCAATAACATTTAAGTTTACCGGGGTAATGATATACCCTGTAGCTGTACCACCTAACTCAAGTGTTTCTAACCTTTCCAGGATACCGTCAGGAACTGCAGTGAGCGTAAAGGTTTGGGAATTAGTGGTGGCCAGGATAGTAAAAGAAGCAGGTAAAGTAATATCATCATCTGTAGCACTGCCTGAAATCCTTGCAGGGGTGATCACAATATCTGATGACGCTACTCCGGATTGCAAGGTTGCAGTAACTGTAGCATTTCCTCCTTCTGTAACATCTGATACAGTGTATTCGATAACAGGATTGATGCCATCCTTTATATAAATATAATAAGGATATGTGGTATAAGGATTACCAGACACATTCGCATCTGCCGTAATAACCAGTTCTTCATCAAATGTTTCCGTCAGTGCATCCGTTTTGGCTTTCACATCAAAAAACACTTCTCTTTCAAATGGGAGCAGTGTAACGGTAAGTGGTAATTCGAAATCAGCAGCATTAATATTAGGATCTACATTAGCATTGCCAATGGTAAAAGTGATCGGTTCAGAAGAGAGGTCACCTACTGATGTGATCTTCATCCGAACAGTTTCGCCTTCTGTGAACTCGTACTCACCATTCTCTGCTTCAAGGAAAAATTCCATGGAGGTAGGATTCGCGGTAGTGTAATCATCGATCAATAAAGCAGCGGAACCAGCTGTAAAACCTGGTGAGCTTGCCTTTATGACCAACTTCTCCTGCAACTCCTGCAAATAATCCTGTGGTATCTCCAAAAGATTAAATGTTACAAAATCTGACCCCGGCGTAAAATGTACTTTAAAATTCAGCGGGTCAGGAAGATAATAATCGGATGCATCTACCGTAGAAGAGGGATCTATTTCCAGGTCAACGTCAAATGCAAAATCCGTTGCATAAGGCAAGCGGACTATTATCTGCGGATAATATGGTTCAGTTACAGTTGTGATAGCAGGATCATCAAATTCTACTGTAAGGTTCACCGGCTCCTGGATAACATCCAGCTGCCCGTTATTAAAAACAAACCCGGTGCTGGCGCCACTAAAAAAAAGTGTTTCCTGTAGTTCCAGTTTGGTATCTGCAGTAACGGGCAATGTATAAGCAACACTATTACCGTTGGCTGCAATCGTCATGTCCGACGGAAAGGGAGATGTAAAACTAAAATCTGTAGGGTCAGTTGTGGTGGTCGGAGGCGGTTCTTCTGTCATACCGATCACAATAGGGAACTCCGTCGTTACCCCAAATGGCAGGCTGGCAGTGATCGTAGCATCATTTCCTTCTGTGGTAGCAGGAGAAGTAAAAGTGATCACCTTGTTGGCAGGGTTTAATCCTGTTGTATCAATGATACCGATGCTGGTAGTATGTGTTCTGTTAATCCCTGATATAGTTGCCGTAGCGGTAATATCAAGATTTTCCGTGGCTGGTTCCAGTATCCGGTCTGCTATCGCATCAAAATCAAATTCTGCAAAAAGACTTCCCGCAGGAATAGTGATCGTAGCAGGAATAACACTATGATCTGTTGATTCAGCATCTGCTGTTCCTTTTGCCAAAGTAACTACCACATCCGTTAATAAGGGTGTACCAGACATCCTCAATTTCACCTTCATGGTCTTCCCTTCTTCCAGTGTAGTTTGAGCAGGCTCTATAAATAACTCATTGGCATCATCGTCAATGATCGTATAAATAACATCATTAATGGCGCCTAACACCAGATGCGGAGAACAATCTTTCGTTAGTTCTACCCGTAATGTTTTGTTAGGGTCCAGGTCATCATCTCCTTTGATCAGGATATTGTTCAAAGGGAAATATGCCGGCGTATAAGTATAATCACCCGCAGGGATCAGTATCTTAGTATAAGTAACTTCATAATCTGCACCTTCCACCGCATCATTTACACCACTGGTAGTAGCGGTTACTTTCACGGTGGCCAGCTGGGGCAAATTAAATTTGGCGCCGCTTACCTTTAATGTAAGGTTGGTGATCACATGGGTATTATCCCCTTCCGGGCCGGAAGGGTTGGCATCAGATAATTCAATAGTAGCTGCTGCAAAAGGATAATGTGTATCACCTGCTATCAGATTGGGGTCCTGCACAAAGAGCGCCTTCATCTCTGTAGAATCAAACCCTACGGCAAAACGTTTCGTTTCATGATTGATCTCTAAGTCCGTAGCATCCATTAAAATGGCCTTATGTACTGCAACCCCCTGGGCCTGCGGCACAGCATTAATGTTATTACTTAACATGTAACCCGGGCTCACTTTTACATCCCTGCTGTTGGTAGGGCCTGCAAACCAGGATGTAAAACCACCATTTGTTTTGAACACATTCACACCTTCTCCTTCTGGTCCCGTTGGGCAGGACCCATTTTCTTTTTTTGTACCCACTACGCTTTTCAACATCTGGGTGGGATCTGGCATACCTGCATTCAGGTATTCATCAAAGACAATAGATGATTCACCAGAGGAAAAGCCTGTGCTACAATCCACGGTGTTCATCCAGCTGCGTTGTGACAAATAAATATGAATATAATACGGTCCGCCTGTAGGTCCGTTCAGTGGTTTTTCATTAGAGCTGATAAAGAAATCAACATTATAATAAGAGGTACCGTCTACATAAGTATATACTGTGGTAACATTATAGGTAGCATTACTAACGTTTTGAAAAGTAGACAAGGTCACTATCTTCCAGGGATTTGCCAGCGTACCATTGCCATAAACGTCTGATATTTCGCAGGCTTTTACGTACTTGGGATCCTTTTCATATAAACTCCCGAACCTTTGTTGCAGGATGAAATAAGTCCTTAAGCCAATATCTTCCTTTGGAAGAGAGCCATCCAGGTTATATTGGTCCACTCCTTTACGCCTGACGAGGATACAACTATCCCTTATCTCAATACGCAGGTTATTATCCAGTGCGGTACCACCTGTAGGATTGATAATAGCTGGTTGCACCTGGGCATGTACTTCGCCGCAAAGGAAAAAGAATGCCATAATAATGGCCACGATGGCAAAACGCAGGTGTTTTGAACCCGCATCCTGCGGTTTTTCTTTCTTAGGTAAGGATAGGACTAACATAATAGCTTAAATTTCTTTACATCTCATACTATGTTTCTCGAGGCTGACGTTATATACCGGCAAATACATTTTTTCCGGTGGTGGAATTTCACTGTTGTGGGTAATCTGCTCAGGCAGGATAGCCCTTTTCTCCCTCTTTAGACGCTTAACTCCTTCTATTCCAAACGTTTACTGAACGTCAATGACTCTAAATAATAATATGTAACAAACTGGTATTAACTGCACCAGATAGCAAATGTATAATATTTATAATATTAATGCAAATAATAATTTACGATAATTTATATGTATATTAAGTAGTTACTCCCCGGGAGAGGCCCATTTAATTAAAATAGGGGTAATGAGAAAGCATTATGTAAAAAGTAGAAATAAAGGTAGATTTGCCAAAAATTTACTGGAATGTCCACAATTGCTAAATCCAAAATTGATTTGAGCCTCAAATACAAAGTTAAAGACATGTCTTTGGCAGAGTGGGGTCGCAAAGAAATAGAACTGGCGGAAGCCGAAATGCCGGGTTTGATGGCCCTGCGCGAAGAGTATGGTAAATCTCAGCCCCTGAAAGGTGCGCGTATTGCCGGTTGCCTTCACATGACCATCCAAACAGCTGTTTTGATCGAAACCCTGGTTGCCCTGGGTGCAGAGGTACAATGGAGCTCCTGCAATATCTTCTCTACGCAAGACCACGCTGCTGCTGCTATTGCTGCTGCAGGTATCCCGGTTTATGCATGGAAAGGTCTGAACGAGGAAGATTTTAACTGGTGCATTGAACAAACCCTGTTCTTTGGCAGTACAGATCGTCCTTTGAACATGATCCTTGATGACGGTGGTGACCTGACCAACATGGTTTTTGACGTTTACCCTGAACTGATCCAGCATATTAAAGGCCTTAGCGAAGAAACTACTACCGGCGTTCACCGTCTGTATGAGAGAATGAAAGCCGGCACTTTACCAATGCCTGCTATCAATATCAACGACTCCGTTACTAAGTCCAAATTCGATAACAAATATGGTTGCCGCGAATCCTGCGTAGATGCTATCCGTCGTGCTACGGATGTAATGATTGCAGGTAAGGTTGCTGTTGTTGCTGGTTTTGGTGATGTGGGTAAAGGTTCTGCCGAGTCTCTCGCTGGCGCCGGTGCCCGTGTTATTGTAACTGAAATTGACCCGATCTGTGCGCTGCAGGCTGCTATGGAAGGTTACGAAGTAAAGAAGATGTCTGATGCTGTAAAAGAAGCAGACATTATCGTAACTACCACTGGTTGCCGTGATATCATCACCGGCGAACACTTCAAAGCGATGAAAGATAAAGCCATCGTTTGTAACATCGGTCACTTCGATATCGAAATTGATGTTTCCTGGTTGAACACCAACTACGGACATACTAAAGTGGAGATCAAACCACAGGTTGACAAATATACCATTGATGGTAAAGATGTGATCCTGCTGGCTGAAGGCCGCCTGGTGAACCTGGGTTGCGCTACTGGTCACCCTTCATTTGTGATGAGTAACTCCTTCACTAACCAAACACTCGCTCAGCTTGAACTGTGGTTAAACACAGAGAACTACGAGAACAAGGTGTATGTACTGCCTAAACACCTGGATGAGAAAGTAGCCCGCCTGCATCTGAAAAAGATCGGCGTTGAGCTGGATGTGCTTACCAATGCACAATCTTCTTACCTGGGTATTCCGGCTGAAGGTCCGTTCAAACCTGAATACTATCGTTACTAGTAGATCTGAAAGATCTGATAATATCGCAGGAAAAGCAGCCCCAGTGGGCTGCTTTTCTGATTATAAGGCTGTAGGCTTATAATGGGTTAATATAAGGTTATAGGCTTATAATGGTGCATTATAAGGTTAAAGGCTTATATTTGTGGTAGCCAATGAAAAAGCAAGCAGCCGTTATTACCGGCGACATCATTCAATCCTCTCTGCTGAAAGCCTCCAGGCGTAAGCGTCTCCAGCAAATACTGGAAAGGGTTTTCATGACAATACAGGAAAAGGATGTTAGTTTCGAGGCAGAGCAATACCGGGGAGACAGTTTTCAGGCGGTATTCATTCAAAAACCTGAACTGGCCCTGTATAGCAGCCTCTTATTGCTGGCATGGCTGCGCAAAGAGGATTTTAAGGTACGCCTGGCCATTGGTACAGGAGATATCACTTTCACTTCCAAAAAAATTGTTACCTCAGATGGTACGGCCTTTCAACATTCAGGCCCCTACCTGGATGAGCTGAAGAAAAAGAACGGACTCATCTCTATTGTTAGCCCCCATTCCGTTGTTAACCAGGAATGGGCTATTCACAGCCAGGTGCTTTCTTACCTCATAGAGCGCTGGAGTGCTCCGCAGGCAGAAGCCATACTGGAACAACTAAACGGACTTACACAATTGCAAACCGCCGAGAAGCTGAAGATCCGCCAGCCCGCCGTTAATCAAAGATTGCAGGCAGCAGGATGGCATGTAGCCACCATGATCATCAGCCGGTTTGAGTTGCAGATCTCATCCTTGTTTTAAAAAAACCATATCACATGATGCTATTACTGATCAAGTGGCTATGTGCCCACCTTATTGGCGATTTCGCGCTCCAGACCACCCGTTTTGTGCAACACAAACGGCGTCACAAAGCAGCCTCTCCTTATCTTTATATTCATTGCCTCCTGCATGGTATACTGATCTATGTTTTCACCGGCTGGTGGGATCAATGGATCATTCCGATGATCGTAGCGGTCTCCCATTTCGCGATAGACTGGTGGAAGGTATACCAGAAGGACAATGCCCGGAACTTCATCATTGACCAGGCTTTGCATTTACTGGTATTACTGGTATTGTGGATCCAGGTATCTACCGGATGGACCAGTGTGCTTCCTTTTCTCTCTGCTATCCTGGAAAATAAGGCGGTGTGGACCATCCTGCTGGGGTATGCCGCCGTGGTATGGCCTATTTCTTTCCTGCTGGGATTTGCCACCAAACGCTGGCGGGACCAGGTGGCGGATGCAAGGCTTACCAACAGCAAAGCTTCCCTTAGTGAGGCCGGAAAATGGATCGGTATTTTTGAGAGGGCACTGGTGCTTACTTTTATTATCACGAACCATTATGAAGGCATCGGTTTCCTGATCGCAGCCAAATCCATTCTGCGTTTTAATGATCTGAAGGACAATGAGAACCGCAGGGAAACGGAATACATCCTTATTGGTACGCTGATGAGCTTTTCTGCCTCTATTTTTATAGGGCTTTTTGTAGAACTCTTATTGCAGTATCAGTAATGAAAATTGAAATCGTTGGCGTAATTTTGCGGAATGACGAAGCTGAGTGTTAACATCAACAAGTTTGCCACACTGCGCAATGCACGCGGTGGTAACCTGCCGGATCTTTTACAGGTAGCAAAAGACTGTGAACGATTTGGCGCTGACGGTATTACGGTACATCCCAGGCCGGATGAACGCCATATCCGTTTCCAGGATGTAAGGGATCTGAAACCTATCGTTACCACTGAATTTAATATTGAGGGATATCCTTCGAAGGATTTTATGGACCTGGTACTGGCGGTGAAACCACACCAGTGCACCCTTGTTCCTGACCCCCCCGGAGCTATAACTTCCAACACCGGCTGGGATACAGTGCAATACCAGTCTTTCCTCAAAGACGTGATCAGCTCACTCAAAAAGGCAGGCATCAGGGTTTCTGTTTTCCTCAATCCGGACATCAGCAAAGTGGAAGGTGCAAAATCTGCCGGTGCAGACCGTATTGAGCTTTATACAGGCCCTTACGCAGAGGAATACACGAAATCCCGCACCCAGCCACAGAACTTCCGTTTATTCAACGATTACAAGAATACCGCCAAAGAGGCTTCCGCCATTGGACTGGAATTAAATGCCGGCCATGACCTGAACCTGGATAACCTCCGGTTCTTCAAACTGCATATTCCGCAACTGAAGGAAGTATCTATTGGCCACGCACTGGTGGCAGATGCCATTTACCTTGGACTGGAAAATACCATCCAGCTCTATAAGCGGCTTTTGATCGATTAAAAAAAGGCGGGAAGTGATTCCCGCCTTTTTTATTTAGTTCGTTTCCAGTCTCTCCCACCCTGTTTCCCGGTACTTTGTATACAAGAGGTACAATGCCGCAAAGGACATCAGGCCGAAAATAGCTACCAGCCAGATATAACCTGCAATAAAATAATGCCCCAGACCAATTGTAAAGGGGATGATCAGGATGAGCATTCCTTTAATGAAGGTACCGGCACTTTGCTTGATATTTAGTTCAGCTGAAAAGGGAAACCTCCGCAGGTATAAAAATGCGAAGCATAGATTAATAGCTACTACATTAAAGAAACCAAGCGCCAGGTCCGGCAGGATCTTCAGCCCCCATACCCACAGGGAGAAAGCAGAGAGCAGTAAATAGAATGGTACAAAGAATTTCACGAGGGATGCTTTGAAAGCACCCATCAATAAAGGCCCTGGTGAATCAAGCGGTGCGGCGAAATATACCCAGGCGCTTTTATACTTATCAGAATATACGAGGTTGCTGATAGCGGTGATAAAAGCAAAGCTGCTGCTATAGATCAGGAACACGAACATCTTCGTTTCCGGCAATTGTTTCCAGGCCTCTCCTACGGATGCATGTTTACCGGTAAAAAAGAAGTAGATGAAATAGATCACCACATAAGCCAGGGAAGGATATACTTTCAGCTTAAACTCACGGCTGCGGCCGGTGATCAGCCATACCAGTTCAAAAGACAATTGCTCATGACCACCGTTCGTAAGTAAACGGGCGAAACGTTTGTACCAGGGCGTCCCTGAAGAAGCAACCGCTGCAGGAGAAGGCAAACCACCATCCGTTCCGCTACCACCCAGCATGGCCAGCTTCCTGTTAAAGCTGGGTGCAAATACTTTGATCACCAGCCAGAGGCTGGCAAAAGGAACGATGAATGATAAGGCGATGAAAATTAAGTACTGCGGTGTATAGATGCCGTCTGTAACAGCCTGCCAGGCGCCGGCAAACCAGGTAATGGGGATCAGGTTCAGCCAGGTGTGATCTGCCAGTTTTATATCATCCAGGTTTACATTCTTCAACATCCGCGGCGCCAGGTACACAATGGCGAATATAGATATGGAGAGGATCATCTGTATGTAATTCAGCAACTCCTTAAACCGCTGTGGCGTGGTTAATTGTAAGGCCACCAGGTACACCGCATTGATGAGGAAGATGCTCAGGATGCATAATAAAAACGCGAGTATCACAAACCATATCGCAGAGATCACCCCTGTTTCAACTAAAAGGAATACGAGCACCGGCAGCATCATGGGCACCACTATCTTGGAGATATGGATCACAATGTGCATCATGCGGGATACCACTACTGTTTTATCATTCACCGGTTTGGGAAGGATCACGAAATTATCTTTCACATCTATCAGCACACTTGTAAAATCCGCGATCAGCGTGGTGGACATCATCATCATGAATAAAGAGAACCATATCAGCATTTGCAGGAAATGATCCTTCGCAATGAAGAAAGCATAGAGATAAAATATGCCCATCACAAAGGACATAATGATCACGCCCCAGGAGCCATATTTTATCGGTTTCTTCTTCTGTTGCTGCCGTGCCTGCGTGTAAGCGTTAGGCCGGCGGTCATCCATCATGAGCTTTACTTCCAGGATGGCCCTCAGCTGTTCCACATCTACCCCCAAACGTTTCCAGACGGGATTAAACAGGGAAACCAGGTATAAAAAGAATTTGTTCATGGTTAACTGTTTTGATTCCCTAATGCATGAATAAATGCATCTGCTGCACCGGAGAAACCTTCCTTACCGGTAAGGTTGGCAAATACTTTTTCGAGCGTATCTCCTTCAGATTGTTTCAACTGTTCAAACGTACCATCTGCCACAATACTTCCTTCATTGATCAGTACGATCCTGTCTGATACTTTTTCCACTACGTCCATCATGTGAGAGCAATAGAAAATGGTCTTACCTTCTTTTTTCAACAGGGAGAGGATCTCTTTCACAATGATCACGGCGTTGGCATCCAGCCCTGAGAGCGGTTCATCCAGCACTACGATCTGCGGGTTATGCAACAGGCCGGAAGTGATCAGTACTTTCTGCTTCATCCCTTTGGAAAAAGTGTCCATCCGCTGATGCCTGTTGTCCATTAATCCAAAAGCTTCCAGCATACGGGTGGCCCGCTCTTCGATCATGGCATCATCCAGTTTGTAGAGTTTTCCTACAAAGGAGAGGTATTCCATGGGCGTGAGTACATCATATATTTCTGCATTCTCCGGCACGTAACCGATCAATCCTTTAATGGTGAGCGCATCTTTGCGGAGGTCATGCCCCAGTACGGTCACTTCTCCTTCAAAGTCGCTTAGCAAACCGATCAGTATTTTTACCGTAGTAGATTTACCGGCCCCGTTCGGACCAATGTAACCAATGATCTGGCCGGGATAAACTTCCAGGTTGATGCCTTTCAGCACCTGCTTTTCACCATAACTTTTTCTAAGCTCCCTGATAGAGATAATAGGCTGCATATGTATAATTTTAAAGCGGTCCGTCCGGTTTCCAGCCAATGCGGTCCCCGAACTTCCCTAAGCCCATCCACTGATTCAATGGCAGACTGATCCCAAGATGATTAAACGCAACGGTACGCTGATACCAGGAGCGTGCAAAACGTAATTGTATTTTATTCACGATCACCCCGATGCCTAAAGAAAAACCGCTTAATCCCTGTTGGGACATCATGGCCAGTTCTTTCCGCCGCAGGTGATTATAAGCTGCTGTTAATTCCACATACTTCCCTACTTCAAACTGGGCAGCCAGTACAAAGTGCCGGAAGATCTTATCGACAGTTCCGCTTCCTCTGCTGGTGGTATCTCCATTCTCAATCACGGTACCATCTTCAAAACCGGGATCTGCGTACCGGATATCAAACTGGTAAATATGATGCAGGGTGGCGGATAATTGTAAGGGTATATGTGCGAGCCTTTTGGAGATACCTATCTGCAGATCAAAAGGTAAGGGTTCCTTTTCTCCGGCACCGTCATAAGTAGAAAACTGCGTACCCATATTCTTTGCTACCAACCCGGCCTGCCAGCCCCTGGCGGTATCCTGGTAAGCAATACCCACATCTGTGCTGATACCGGAGGATTGATATTGCTGGTAACGGGAATGAATATATTTTACACTCAGCCCGTAATGCCATTTTTCCAGGTATTGCCGGGAAGCGCTGACTTGCCATACAAGATCATTCGGGCGGAAAGTGCCCATCACATTGCCTGCGGCATCTGTATGGGTGATATCACCATATCCTACATACTGCAAACTGGTGGCAAAGGTAGTAGCTACAGACGGTACATGAAAAGCAGTGGCTGCATGCAGGTATTTTACACCGGCAAAGTAACTGGCATAATTCACCTGTAGGTGGGTATGCATAGACGGCCGCAATAATGCAGGATTCAGCAATGCGAGGGAAAGATCATTATTCTGCTGGCTCACATTCACACCTCCCAAAGCAGTGATCTGCGGGGCAGCCGGCAGATCCAGGAAGGAATATACATTTTTCCCGCCCAGCACCTGTGCGCTGGCGGAAGAGGATAATAACAGTAATATTAGCAGGTATCGGAGCACGAAAATGAAGATACAAATAACAACAATAAAGCCACCCTTGCGGATGGCTTTATTTTAAACCCTTAAACAATCAACATGCGCTCACTTCGCTAAAAGTGAACTTGTGGTAACAAGGTATTCCAGGAATGGATCACTTTGTTTCTATCTCTTTAATAACGCTGTTTCCAGCACTTGGTTCATTTCTCTTACATAATGGAACTTTAATCCTTTAATATATTCAGGATTAATGTCCGTAATATCCTTCTCATTCTGCCAGCAGAGGATGATCTCCTTGATTCCGGCACGTTTTGCGGCCAGGATCTTTTCTTTGATCCCTCCTACCGGTAATACCTGTCCGCGTAAAGTGATCTCACCGGTCATAGCCAGGTAAGGTTTCACCCTGCGGCCGGTAAAGCCGGAAACAAGTGCTGTGAGCATCGTGATGCCTGCGCTGGGGCCATCTTTAGGAACGGCGCCTTCCGGTACGTGCACATGCACATTCTTATGCTGGAATAATTTCGGATCAATTTTAAATGCGGCTGCATTGGCATGCAGGTAGCTGAGGGCTGTTACGGCTGATTCTTTCATCACATTCCCCAGGTTACCGGTGAGTTTCAATTCTCCTTTACCATCGCTGAGACTCGTTTCTATGAAGAGGATATCTCCTCCCACATACGTCCAGGCCAAACCTACTGCTACCCCTGCCGGGTTGCCTGTTTTGTAGATCTCATTGCTGTATTTGGATTTACCCAAAGCTTTGTCCGCCCTTTCTTCTGAAACGGTGTCTTTCAGCTTTGTGCCCATGGCCACATCTTTAGCCAGGGAGCGCATGATAGCAGCAAACTGGCGATCCAGTTCCCGCACCCCGCTTTCCCGGGTGTAATCAGCAATGATCTTTTCAATTACTTTATTGGAAAAAGTGAATTTATAATCCTTCAGGCCGTGTGCTTCCCGTTGTTTAGGGATCAGGTGGCGTTTGGCGATCTCTATTTTTTCTTCAATAGAATAACCGCTCAGGTCAATGATCTCCAGCCTGTCACGCAGGGCATGCGGGATAGCGTTGATATTGTTGGCCGTAGCAATGAACAATACCTTGCTCAGGTCATATTCCAGTTCCAGGTAGTTATCATAGAAGGTACCGTTTTGTTCAGGATCCAGTACTTCCAGCAATGCAGAAGCGGGATCTCCTCTGAAATCGTTGCCTACTTTATCTATTTCATCCAGGATCATCACCGGGTTGGAAGATTTCACCTTGCGGATGGTTTGCAGGATCCTGCCCGCCATAGCGCCGATGTAAGTTTTCCGGTGTCCTCTGATCTCACTTTCATCATGTAAACCACCAAGGCTCAACCGTGCATATTTACGGCCGATAGCGTTGGCAATAGAACGCCCGAGGGATGTTTTACCAATACCGGGAGGGCCAATGAAACAAAGGATGGGAGATTTCATGTCCCCTTTCAGTTTCAGTACGGCCAGGTATTCAAGGATACGTTCCTTGATACGGTCCATACCATAATGATCCGCATCTAGTACTTTTTTAGCTTTCTTCAGATCGTAACTGTCCTTGGTATATTCCGCCCAGGGCAGGTCCAGCATGAGGTCCAGGTGATTGTACACCACGGAATAATCCGGTGTGCTGGGATGCATCCTTTCCAGTTTCTCAATGCCTTTGGTGAAAAGTTCTTTTGCAGCTTCCGGCCATTTCTTTAATTCGGCACGGCGTTGCATCTCTTTCACTTCCCGGTCGTTGGTATCGCCACCCAGTTCATCTTTAATGGATTTCAGCTGCTGTTGCAGGAAATAATCCCTTTGCTGTTTATCCAGGTCTGCCTTGGTTTTGTTGTTGATCTTGTTCTTCAGTTCCGCCAATTGCAATTCTACCTGCAGTAATTTCATCAGCAGTTCTGCACGTACACGCAGGTTGTTGATCTCCAGGAGTTGTTGTTTTTCCTTTACATCGCTGTTGAGGTTGGAAGAAACGAAGTGGATCAGGAAAGGTGCGTTCTCAATATTCTTCAGGATCATGCTGGCCTCTGAAGGAATATTGGGTGATAACTGGATGATCTGTGCTGCCAGGTCCTTGATGGAAGAAACGTAGGCATCAAATTCAGAATCATTTTCGTCTACTTCATCACTCAACAGTTCATACCTGGCTTTGAAATAAGGATCTTCTGTTACTATATCCTTGATCTTAAAGCGTTTACGCCCTTGTATGATAATAGTAGTGCCTCCATCCGGCATTTTGATCAGTTTCACGATCTTAGCCACAGTACCCACATCGCTGAGATCGGTTACACCGGGCTCTTCTATGTTACTGTCTTTTTGCGCTACAACACCAATCATTTTGTCAGTCTTGTAAGCATCGTTTACGGCCTTTATGGATTTATCTCTTCCAACGGTAATAGGCAAAACTACTCCGGGAAAAAGTACGGTATTTCTCAGCGGTAACAGGGAAAGCTCTTCCGGGATCTTGTCATCCTCCATCCCCTCGCCATCTTCGTTCAGGGGGATGATAGGCATAAATTCCATCTCATCTTCCGAATTGCCTAAAAAAAATGTGTTCATCTGTCAGTTTTAAGTCCAGGGACAATATGGCAGTACGCTGCCCAAAATAACCCTTAATTAGATAGTATATCTATATAGTCAACTTTAATGCCATGATCCGGGATATAAAAAAAGAGGATACCCTGTCGGATATCCTCTATATGTCAGATGTAGGTACAATTATAAAGTGATGCCAACACCCAGCTGAATGGCCTGGTTTTTCCATTTGCTGGGATCTGTGGCGCCAGCTACTGTAACATCGTTCACATTGGAAAGACCTATTACATAACGGGCACTGATATTTACGATGGGCAATTGCAGCCAGAGGCCACCTACTGCAGAAAAATCGCCTCCTTTAAAAGCATCTTTGCCTTCCTGGAACACATTTTTCTTTTTGCTGGTCATGATACTGAATTGCGGACCTACCTGTAATTTGAAACGGGGAGAACCCAGATCAATATTTGCCAGGACGGGAATGCTGAGATAGTTCAGTTTGGGTTTGGTTTCTTTCAGGTTCTGGAATTCATTATCCGCTTCAAATTCTGAAGTATTCACTACTTCTGCTTTTGTAGAGGAGAAGATCAACTCCGGTTGAATACCAAATCCTTTCACAAGATTAATTTGTGCGAAACCTCCGAGGTGATACCCCAGTTTGAATGATTCATCATAACCTGTTCCATCGATCTTGCCGAGGTTAGCACCTCCTTTAATACCGAAGCGTAATAATTTTTGGGCGTTGGCGGTGGATACGGTTACACATGTAATGACTGCCAGGGCGAAAAACAGTTTTTTCATATTGGTTATATTTAATGTCCTATAATAATCAAACGGGGGAATGACTCTTTACCCCTACATTTAAAACTAACACAAAACCCATGCTAGATTCTATAAAGTAACACTTACGCTGGCGGTAAAATATCCGGTGATGCCATTATCCTCTCCCTGTAAGAGTTTGAAGGCAGTATAAGATGGGGAAACAGTGACCCTTCCAATGATATAGGAAAGCCTTACACCAAGGTCCACTGCCCTGGGTTCGAAACCTGTTTTATCACTGATGGTGGTTTCTCTGTTGCGGCGCTTGATAAGCTTAGAGCGGGATACGTATTGAAAACTTTTGAGGTTGCTGTAATAATGTGCCGTGCCCGCTGTAAAAGAAGCTACAGGCATGAGAAGAACAGCGGCATCTTTCTTCAGCACATCCAGGAAAATAAAGGAATGCCGCACATCCGCAATGATATTGAAATCACTGCCGGTAATGGTGCGTTCTGATCTGCGGTTCACCTGTTCAGAAAATTTGCCCCAGCCAAGATCTACACTGATGCCAGGTTCCAGCCACCATTTGCGGTAAAAGAAATACGCAAACAATTCATTGGTGATGGGTGTAGCGGGAATATCTGAAGAGTCTTTATAAAAGTAACGCGTATACGAAATGCCGGAAATAAAGTTTTTGTGTTTCGTGTAATCATACCCCGCATTGAGGTCCAGCTCAAACCAGGGATGGCGTGCTGCATTCAGGAGGTAGTAACTGTACACAGATGCATACAGCCCACTCTTATGGTTATACGAAATATTGGGAGAGAGGAAAGACTTCATGGTAACCGGCCTGAAAGGGTCTGTAGTTTTTCCACCGTAAGCCGGGTTATTACCAAATCCCAGGCCGATCACTACTTCGCTTTTTGCCGGTTTATTGAGCAGTGAATCCAATTGCCTTTCCAGGTCAGCCAAAGACTGTGCCGCTGCCTGCGAAGCAGTAAGGAGCAATAGTGTAATGGTGATATGGAGTCGCATAACAGGCCTTGGTACTGCAAGATATAGGAAAAATCCTATACTAATTCAATCACCGTGATCTCTGGCATAATGCCTACCCTGCCGGGATAGCCGAGGAAACCGAACCCACGGTTCACATACAGGCTTTGCTTGCCATCCTGGTAAAGACCCGCCCATTGTTTATAGATATATTGCGCCGGGCTCCATTTGAAAAAGGGGATCTCCACGCCAAACTGCATACCGTGGGTATGCCCTGCCAGCATCAGATCGATATCTTTATAATCACTCCTTACCTGAGCATCCCAATGGGTGGGATCATGAGAGAGTAAGATCTTAAAAGGAATATCTGCTGTACCTTCATAAGCAGCCTTCATATCACCTTTCCGGGGAAAACGGGGATTCGCACTCCAGTTCTCAATACCCAGCAGGGCCATTTTTTCTCCGTCTTTCTCCAGGATCACGTGTTCATTCATCAGCAAACGCCAGCCCATTTCTCCGTGGATGGATTTCAGACGCTCTAAGTTCTTCGTTTTCAGTACACTCTGGCGTTTTTCATCATAATCAGGCCATGGGAAATAATCCCCGTAATCGTGGTTGCCCAGCGTGGAATATACGCCCATGGGCGCTTTGATCTGGTTAAAAACGGAGATATAATGATCCATTTCGTCAGATTTATCATTCACCAGGTCCCCGGTGAACACTATCAGGTCCGGTTTCTGGGCTTTGATCAGTTCTATCCCTTTCTGCACGGCTTCCTTATCATTAAAACTGCCGGAATGCACATCGGAGATCTGCACAATGGTCATGCCTTTAAAAGCGGCAGGCAGGTTCTTAAAAGTGAGGCGGATCTTCCGCACATGATAGTTATATTTATTGCTGAGCCCATACAGTAAGGTGCCCAGCATGGTACCGCCCAGCAAAAGCCCTGTTTTCATGAGGAACTGGGAGCGGGAAATGCCGGTGGCCTCTTCTTTACCCTGTTCCACCAATGCCACGGCAGGAGCAGAACGCACTTTTTCTATTACCCAAAGCACCCCTCTGCGGCCATCATCGATCAATAAGAAAATGATTACCAGCATTTTAGCAAAGAACACACCCACCGCAAAGGTGATATAATAAGAACGTGCCTCCATGAACTTCTCCCAGGGGATCTTAGAGTAGAAAAGAACGGAAGTCAGTACAATAGCAGAGATCACCCAGTAGAGGGCGAAGATCACTATTTTCCATTTTGGAGAGAAGTTACTCACGATTGACCGAACAGCCACAAACACATAAGCGTCCATTGCCAGGAAGAGTAGTACAATAAATAAGGTAGACAAGGCTGAAGGTCCCGTTCTCATAAATATTTATAAATCAATTGTTTCTTAAAAGCCGAAACGGCGAATTTACCACAAACTGTCCGTTTAGGAATGGTTGTTTGGTTAAGTAGACGATCATGTGACTGAAAAATTGCAATCCCCGGAGAAAAATCCTTACTTTTCCCCACCGGCTGGTGTGAATAAATAAATGGGGGGCCTGCCAGATATTTTAGCGATTCGTTGTATTTTTGTCGGATTAGGCATTAACAATTTATAAAATATCAATATGAAGTTCACCTATTACGGCCATTCGAGTTTTGCAGTGGAAGTAAAGGGCAAGAAAATACTTTTTGACCCTTTTATAACACCCAACGATCTGGCCCGTTCAATAGATGTAAGTCGTATTGAGGCGGATTACATTTTTGTTTCCCACGGGCATGCGGATCATGTGGCGGATCTGAAAGGAGTGGCGGAAAGAACGGGTGCCAAGGTAGTGGGGGCATTTGAATTAACGGAGTGGATCTCCAAACAGGGCATCTCCAATGTACATCCTATGAATACGGGTGGTAAATGGGCTTTTGACTTTGGCACTGTGAAATGCGTAGTAGCGCATCATTCCAGCGGGTTGCCGGATGGCAGCTATGGCGGGAATCCCCTGGGCTTCGTTTTCACCACTACAGAAGGCAATTTTTACTACAGCGGAGATACGGCTTTGACATTTGACATGGAACTGATTCCCCGTTTCGCCAAACTGGATTTTGCCATCCTGCCAATAGGAGATAACTTCACCATGGGCGTGGAAGATGCCATCATTGCAGCAGAGTTTATTGAATGCAGCCGGATAGTTGGCGTACATTACGACACTTTCGGGTATATAAAAATAGATCAGAAGGAAGCAACCCAACAGTTTGAAGCAGCAGGATTAACCTTGCTGCTGCCGGCAATAGGGGAAACGATCAACATCTAAAGTTCCTGATTTATCCTATTACAACCTTAGAATTTAAGACAGAACAATGGCAAGAATTATCGCAATCGCCAATCAAAAAGGGGGCGTAGGCAAAACTACCAGCGCTATTAACCTGGCCAGCAGCCTGGCAGTATTGGAGTACAAAACACTGCTCGTAGATGCAGATCCACAAGCAAACAGCACTACAGGGCTGGGCTTTGACCTGCGTAATGTACAGCAGAGCCTGTACGACTGTATGGTGAATGATGTACAGGCTAAGGACGTTGTCCTCGAGTCTGACACTCCGAACCTGAAAGTGCTGCCCTCTCATATTGACCTCGTAGGTGCTGAACTGGAACTCATCAACCACCCCAACCGGGAAAGAGTGATGAAGTCCGTGATCGACTCCATCCAGGGCGATTATGATTTCGTGATCGTAGATTGTTCTCCCTCCCTGGGCCTGATCACCGTAAACGCCCTCGTAGCGTCTAACTCCGTGATCATTCCCGTACAGTGCGAATTCTTTGCACTGGAAGGTTTGGGTAAATTGCTCAACACTATTAAGATCGTTCAAAGCAGGCTGAATATAGAACTGGAAATTGAAGGCATCCTCATGACCATGTATGATGGCCGTTTGCGCCTCAGCAACCAGGTGGTGGATGAAGTAAAACAACACTTCGAAGAAAGCGTGTTCAACACCATCATTCACCGGAACACCAAACTGGGAGAAGCACCCAGCTTTGGTAAATCAGTGATCATGTATGATGCTATGAGTACAGGAGCCATCAATTATCTCAACCTGGCCAAAGAGATTCTGCAAAAACATAACTTCACAAAGATCAGAACAGAAGATAAAATCTTAGCAATTAACGATGACCAATCCGAGTAAGAAAGAAGCGTTGGGGAAAGGTATCCGCTCGCTGCTGCAAAATATAGACACTGACCTGAAGCAAACCACAAATGCTTTGGGTGATAGTGTTGTGGCTCAGGCTACCGGCATAGAACGCATTCCCTTGGACCAGATAGAGGTGAATCCCAAACAACCAAGAAGGGATTTTGATGAGCAGGCTTTACAGGAGCTGAGTCAGTCTATCAAGATACATGACATCATCCAGCCTGTCACGGTTT
This sequence comes from Chitinophaga sp. SYP-B3965, assembly GCF_009647655.1. Classification (GTDB taxonomy): domain Bacteria; phylum Bacteroidota; class Bacteroidia; order Chitinophagales; family Chitinophagaceae; genus Chitinophaga. The sequence goes on from NZ_WJFD01000006.1 coordinate 330,967, forward strand.
CCAGAGTGGGGAAGAAATACCAGCTCATAGCAGGCGAACGTCGTTTCCGCGCCAGTAAAATGGCCGGCTTGAAGGACATTCCTGCTTATGTTCGCCAGGCTAACGACCAGGAACTCCTGGAACTGGCCCTGCTGGAGAACCTCCAACGTGAAAATCTGAACGCCATTGAAATAGGCCTCAGCTACAAAAGGCTCATGGAAGAGATCAGTCTCACCCAGGAGCAGGTGGCAGACCGGATGGGTAAAGAACGCAGCACCGTTACTAACTATATACGTCTCCTCAAACTGCCACCGGATATCCAGGTAGCAGTAAGGAACGGCAAACTGAGCATGGGCCACGCCCGTACACTCATTGGCGTAGAGAACGTGGAAAAGCAGTTATTCATCTTCGGTGAGATCATGAAAAATGGCCTTTCTGTTCGCCAAACAGAAGAACTGGTGCGGAAAGTGAACCAAGTGGATAATAAAGGCAGTGTGCAGAAAACCGCTAAAAGTGGCCTCCCTCCTGCTTATCAGAAAATACAGGACAACCTGTCCTCCCATTTTTCCACCAAAGTGAACCTGGACAGAAGTAAGAACGGAAAAGGAAGTATCAATATCGAGTTTTACTCAGATGAAGAACTGGATAGCATCCTGGAAAAATTATCATTATACGGTGAAAAATAAGGCAGGGTACATGTTGCGTGCCTTGTTGTGTCTCTTCATATTGTCCGCATTTTCAAGTAATGCGCAGGACACAACAATGGTAAAGCGGATGCAGATGGACTCACTCAAACGTGAGAAAGCCGCCATGCGGGATACCATCACCGTGCCTCCCACTGTTGTCTCTTCAACAGACAGTCTCCTCGCCAATTACAAAGCATTACACAGTCCCCGCAGAGCTGCATTTTATTCAGCCGTGCTGCCGGGCCTGGGTCAGATCTACAACCGTCAGTTCTGGAAACTCCCCCTCGTATATGCCGCCGTGGGTATCAGCACCGGTGTATTTATCTTTAATATGGACAAATACACGGAATTCCGGAATGCTTACCGCGTAAGGGTAGCCAATGCCAACAACCCGGATTTCATAGATCCCTATCCCCGCTACAGTGGAGAGGACCTTAAATACCTCCGGGATGCCTACCGGCAATATGTGGATTATTCCGTACTGGTGTTTGTGGCAGCCTATGCGCTGCAAATTGTGGACGCCACTGTGTTTGCGCACCTCCGGCAGTTTGATATCAGCGACGATCTGAGCATGCGTGTTTCACCCACCATCATCAACAACCGCGCACTGGGTATTCAGCTCAATATTTCTCTCAGTCCCCGTAAAGCAAAAACGGGACTGGCTTTCAGATAATTTTTAGATATGAAGATAGCATTAATAGGATACGGCAAAATGGGCCAGGCCATAGAAGCCATCGCCATCGGCCGCGGACATGAGATCATCCACAGGATAGACATTAACAGCAGCCACCTGCTTGAAAAAGAGCATCTGGAAAAAGCAGATGTGGCCATTGAATTCACCACACCGGAAACTGCGTACAACAATATCATCCACTGCTTCGATGCCAACGTACCCGTTATCTGCGGTACCACCGGCTGGCTGGACAAACTGCCACAGGTAAAATCCCAGTGTCTTGAAAAACACCAGGCTTTCCTGTACGCCAGCAATTTCAGCGTGGGCGTGAACATTTTCTTTGAACTGAACCGCCGCCTGGCGGAACTGATGGCACCGCAAAGTGCTTACAGCGTGAGCATGGAAGAGATCCACCACACCCAGAAAAAGGATGCCCCCAGTGGTACAGCTATTACCCTGGCAGAGCAGATCCTGGAAAAAGTACCCGGTAAAAAAGGTTGGGTGAACGAAGAAAGTGCAGACCCTGCCCAGCTGGCCATCATTTCCAAAAGGATCAATCCGGCTCCCGGCACACATACTATTACTTACAGCTCTCCCATTGATGATATCACTATCACCCATACGGCACATTCCCGCGAAGGTTTTGCCGCTGGTGCTGTGACCGCAGCGGAATGGCTGAAAGGCAAGAAGGGTATCTTTACCATGAAAGACGTGCTCAGCCTCTAAGCCATCAGGCATGGCCCCAAATGACGCCGGTTTTTGTTATATTTGTACTTTGGGAGTGCAAAAAATACAGATCCATTACTAAACATGCTGTCTAAAAAAACACAATATGCGTTTCACGCATTAATATATCTGGCCGAAAATGTCGACAAAGGGCCTATCCTGATATCAGAGATAGCGTCCGAAAAAAGTATTTCCATTAAATTTTTGGAAAATATATTGTTGGAATTGAAAAATGCCGGAATTTTAGGAAGTAAAAAAGGTAAAGGCGGGGGTTATTACCTCATGCGTACGCCAAAGGAAATTCCGCTGGCCCGTATTATCCGCTTGCTGGACGGCCCTATTGCCCTCCTGCCCTGTGTGAGTCTGAACTATTACGAACGCTGCGACAATTGTAAAGATGAAGCAGTTTGTGGGCTGAATGAGGTGATGGGCAAGGTACGGGACGCCACTTTGAAACTATTGGAAAAGCAATCTTTAAAAGATATCCTCACAAGGGACAACTAAGCTATTTACATGGGTTATATAAGCAGGGAAAGGCCACGGGTCTTTCCCTTTTTCTTTTAGAGGGCTTTCCCAAAAACCAGCGTATTGCCGTCATGATCGTTCACTGCAAAATCCCGCATGCCGTAGAAGCGGTCCTCCAATGGCACATCTATGAAAGCACCCTTTTTCGAGATGGTATCAAAGTAATCATCTACTTCATCACATTCAATACAGAAGTGAGCACTGCCCGGTGTTTTCTTTCTCCCGGGATTTGCCGGTCCGCTCAGATGGATGAAAACGTTGTCAAGTTCCAATCCTGCATAGGCTTCCAGTTTAAAATCTTCCCTGAAACCTAAAGTATCCTTGTAGTAATTAAGCGCGCGATCCAGGTCAGAAACGTGGATGACAACGGAGGTACTTAGTGCTTTCATAATGATCGGGTTTGTACAAATTTAAGGGTCTTTTTTAAGGAGATGATGTAGCCGGCTTTTCTTCTTTATTCAGCCGCCGTTGTGTATTCTAAGATAGTTCCAAATTTATATCAGGCAGCTGTCTGTAAATTTTCAGAGTAGGGTGTTTGTCGTTTAATGACGGCAAACATCCTGTCTACGAGTTTATTCCTGAT
>NZ_WJFD01000007.1 GCF_009647655.1 Chitinophaga sp. SYP-B3965
CGCGGAATGGTCCCTACTAAAAAACACTCCCCTAAAAAAAGCTCATCCAAAAAAAAGAAAAACCCTCCGCCCTTTCCTGCGCGGTATGGTCCCTACTAAAAAACACTCCCCAAAAAAAAACTCATCCAAAAAAAAGAAAAACCCTCCGCCCTTTCCTGCGCGGCATGGTCCCTACTAAAAAACACTCCCCGAAAAAAAGCTCATCCAAAAAAAAGAAAAACCCTCCGCCCTTTCCTGCGCGGCATGGTCCCTACTAAAAAACACTCCCCAAAAAAAACTCATCCAAAAAAAAGAAAAACCCTCCGCCCTTTCCTGCGCGGCATGATCCCTGCCAAAAACATCATAATAATCCCTATATTTATCCCACAATATCCCTATATGAAAATTAAACCTCTACAGAACAACGACCCGTGGTATGATAAAACAGGACTAGTAGTTTTCTTATTGATCGGCATGCCGATAATAGGCATCTATGGATTAGCCCGCTCTTCCACCATTTCTAAAGGCGGAAAGATCGGCCTTGTCATTTTCACCTTAATTGTATGGTCACTAATAGGTGCCGGAGCACGCATAGCACAATATCCATGAAAAAGCTCTTCGTATTCCTCCTGTTATTACTCACATCAGCCGCCTACTCCCAGCTCATGCCCTACAGGTTATATACAAAATGGGGTTATGCAGATATGACCGGCAAACTGGTAATCCCCGCAAAGTTTGATCAGGCCAACACGTACGATGAAAAATGCGCGCTTGTCATGCTGAAAGACAAATACGGCCTGATAGACAGTACCGGCAAACTGTTACTCCCGCTGAATGATGAGATCGAAATATATAGATGGCAGGAAAGAAAGTGGTATATACTGAAAACAGGTGGAAAATACGGCTTAGTCAATCCGGAAGGAAAGCTCATCCTGCCTGTGAAATATGATGAGGTGATCGTTGGGGGACAAGGCCCTTATGCCGGAGCAGCTACAGGAGATACTTATGTCAAGGTCACAAAAGATGGAAAGGTGCAGGAAGCCACAGCATCCGATTGGAAAAACCTTAAAAAGGTAACTATTGGAACAGTGGAAGGAGAGCCGTTTAATGATTTTGTTGAACCCTTCACGCTGAATAATAAAAAGGGATACCTGATACGTGGTAAAGGGGCCGGGTATGATTCCATCCCAGCCATCTATGATGCCTTCGATTTTTTCGATGGCGATTACAATGTAAGGATGGCAAAAAAAGATGGCCTGTGGGGCGTGATAGGCCCAAAGAATAACATCATATTCCCTTTCCTGTATGGAGTGATGGGGCGCTCTGCCAGCCCCAAATTTAATTTATATACCGGCATGCGATATGGCAAATACGGTATCCTGAAACCCAATGGTGATATCCTGATACCCTTTGAGTGGGACCGCCTGTCTTTTGCCAATGATGATTTCTGGTGTATGGCCTATAAAAACGGGAAAGTTGGAATTATCATCTTCGATGCCAGCGCGCCCATATTCATCGCCCCCAAATACAAAAGAGTAACAAGTGCCCCAGTGAAGATTTTAGAACACCAGGGTAAAAAGATCAGGTTCTTCTACGTAGGAACAGAACAAGGATATGGATTTGTGCGGGAAGATGGTGTAGAGTATTTCAAGGATAAGTAAGAAATATAGCTGTTATCAATGCATAATGTTATTTTTAAGTAATGAAGTTTTCTCCAAAACCATTGCTTTATGCTTAATAAAATATCAGTTTTCTGTGTCATCGTTCTCTGCTCCTGTTCTTCAACAAAACCCATTGTCCAAAAACAGCCTCCCGCCCTCACAGCCATGAAAGAATTCAGAGCCGCCTGGGTAGCCACCGTAGCCAACATTAACTGGCCCAGCAAACCCGGCCTCAGCACCGCAGCCCAACAAGCAGAAGCCTTACGCCTTATAGATTCCCTGAAAGACCTTCACTTCAATGCGATCATCCTGCAGGTACGCCCCCAGGCAGATGCTTTATATAAAAGCGATCTCGAACCCTGGTCCTATTACTTAACCGGCACACAGGGAAAAGCCCCGGACCCATATTATGATCCCCTGGATTTCTGGATAACAGCAGCACATGACCGTGGGATAGAATTACATGTATGGCTGAACCCTTACCGTGCTCATCACATATCAGGAGGCCCCGTAACAGAAAGTTCGGTAGTTACAAAAATGCCTAACCTGGTGATGAAACTGAAAGAAGGATATTGGTGGTTTGATCCTGCGCAGAAAGGAACACAGGATCATGGTGTAGCAGTAGTAATGGATTTAGTGAAAAGATATGATATAGACGGTGTGCAATTTGATGACTACTTCTATCCATATCCCTCTTATAACGGCAATGCAGATTTCCCGGACACCACCAGCTGGAAAGCATATCAAAAAGGTGGGGGGAAACTCTCCCGTGGAGATTGGCGTCGTGAAGCTGTGAACATTTTCATTGAACGTTTATACAAAGATATTAAAGCCGCAAAGCCCTACGTGAAATTTGGTATTAGTCCATTTGGCATGTATCGTCCCGGTTATCCATCAACCGTTCCTATCGGTTTTGATCAGTATGGAGAGTTGTATGCAGATGCAAAGCTCTGGTTGAACAAAGGCTGGATAGATTATTTCTCTCCTCAATTATACTGGACCATCAGATCTAACTATAGCTTTCCGCTGTTATTGCGCTGGTGGGAAGATGAAAATACATTACACCGTCACCTATGGCCTGGCATCAGTTTGGGCACAGATACCAGCGCCAGGAATACAGACGAAACGATCAACAAGATCATGATCACCAGGGGCATGATCCAACAAAGCCCCGGTGTGATACATTGGCATATTTCTTCTGTTACCCGTAGCCCAAACATGGCCAAAGCATTGGTCACCGGGCCATACAAACAAGATGCATTGGTCCCCTCAAGCCCCTGGCTGGATCATACACCACCAGCTATACCCAATGCAAAAACCGCTATAGAAGCAGATACGATGATGAGGGTCAGCTGGTCTCACCCTGATGAAAAGGATGTATTCAGATGGGTGATATATTATCAGTATGGCAGCAAATGGAATTACCAGGTATTCAATCGCAATGATCGTTCCGTGTTGTTGAAAACGATGGAAAGTGGAAAGTACATCAGCAACATTGCTGTTACCGCAGTTGACCGCACCGGTAATGAAAGCACACGCAAAGAAATTACACCGGTACTTACCACAGTAGCTATCATCCCCCGTTCCGGCTGGAATGCTGTAATACCTAAGCCATACAAATCACATAAACCGGTAAAGATCACCATCCACCACGAAGGTTCCCGTTTCGGCATAAATGATGATGCGCCGAAACATATCCGCAACGTACAGATCTGGGGTATGGGAAAAGACAGGAATTGGAGCGATATCCCTTACCATTTCCTGATTGCACCGGATGGTGCTATTTATGAAGGCAGGGATGTATTCACTGCCGGCGAAACCGCCACCGAATATGATCCTTCAGGTCACCTGCTGATCACCTGCATGGGTAATCTGGAAACAGACGAAGTGCCGGCGGCACAACTGCAATCCCTGGTCCGCCTGATCGCTTATGTGAGTAAGAAGTACCAGATCCCTTATGAAACAATTGCGTCTCACAAAGATTATTCTAAACAAACCGTTTGCCCCGGGAAGAATCTCTATGCTTACCTGGAAAATGGATATATCAGGAAGAGCGTGAAGGAGTTAGCGCTTAAATAATGCTGAAATAATTACTGTCTTCCAATAATTGGATGATATATATTTCTAAGTGCACTTTCAATTGAAGGAACAATCATGTCATAATTCTTCACATCTATAGGAATCCAGCTCACCTTAAATATCTCACCAAACAGGTTGGGCCTGGCTTTTAATTTCATGGCAAAAGTATGCTTTGTGCATTCCATGTGTATATGCTCATTAATACGACTACCTATATTTTTGGACTTACCTATGTAAAGCGGAATCCAATCATCAAACTTCTTGTGTTCACGTACTCTCTTATCTTTAATGCCTGGTACCCAGTAATGTTCCCAATCCTCCCATTTTATCCTAAATGAGGATACCCATTTTTCAGCGTCAAACAATGAATGTGAATTTTTAATTTCAAAGAAATAGACACCTTTTAATTTATTACTGGTAGGACGAATCCCGTTTGTATCGCCATTAAGTTCAAATTCCACACTATCAGTGAAACGAAGTTTTTTAGCAATCTCATTTATTCTTATCGCTTCTGCTGTAATAGTTTTATCTATATCAGCCAGTTCCTGTATACAGTATATTTCATCCATAAAACCTATTTTGTTGATGCTGAGACCAGTGAATGGTGTTTTCTGTTTTTTATTTGGCAAATAGCATCAATGAATAACCCATCTGTATCTGAGTAAAATTATTTGAATTGTTTAGCCGTTCATGTGTCCATCTAAAACGGAAGAACAACCTGGAGTCTTCGCCGGTCTTCATATATGCATCAAAGAACGGCTGGATCAATCCTTCCTTACTTGATAGTTTATATTCTTTATTCCATATCTCTGGCCTGATGTAATTACATCCTAGCGTAACTGCCCACCTGCTATCCGGGTTAAAGCTGAAGCTGGAAGTAAATTGAAGATAAGAACTATTGAGCGGTACAGATGTCTCCTTAACGGAATCTGTAGAAGTGGCTATTCTGGTCCTAAACCAATAAGCTCCGACGTTTAGTACGTTCCAATTTAACTTCAGTTGCGGAAAGCTGAACTTTATTATGTCCAGCTTTAACCCCAATGAGGCTAGTTGATACTGGTAAAGTTGAATCGGGTCAATCTGTTTATCTATAACGCTTGCGCTGTCAACAAACCGATTATTTTCTTCCAGCTTTGAGAATAATAATCTTGGTTCAATTGAACCGAATAAGTTTAAATAGGGAGACCGGAATTTTGGATTCCGTATAATAAAGGTGCCGATTTTTTGCCTGCCAGCGCCGGAGTTGTCCATATCCTTGCTAACATCGTCTCTTTTCTCTTTTGTAGTATCTCTCATATATAGATCATAAACGCTTTCTTTGGTATTCTTCCTGTACCCATTATCGTTTCTAATTTTTGGATCCACCCTTTTCAGATCAACTTTGGAAAGAATGCCTTCATTGCGCCGCCCGAACAATAATCTGTACTTTGTATTGAGATTGATCTTCCTGATAGCCTCAATCTGAATTAAACCATTCGGCTGTTCCTGGTCAAGACCTGCAAAATCAGTAAAAGCAGCTATGTTGAGGATTTTTGACCGTTTTTCTTTTTTAAGTTCTATGATCGGGGTGGTAGGGATGATAATATACCTGCTGTTTGCCGGACTATAATCCTCTTTATCATTTTCAAGTACGATGTCGTATATCAATAATTCAGACAATTTTATATACCTGACAAGCCCTTTTTCACCATTGCAATTATAACAGTATAGGTTTACGTCTGCTAATTTTTCCGGGTCAAACTTTCCGGAAATGCTAATTGGATATTGATTCTTAAATTCCAGAAACTGGGTAGGACTTTCTGAAGAAGCTTGAGCATTGTAAGGCTTTATAAGATGGGCTTTAATGTTTTTTATGGCTCCGTCTGCAATTTCAATATCCACCTTGCTAATTTGGTGTCCGGCCGTAAGTCCGCTTAATCTACCCTGGTAATAAACAGAACCGTTAGATCGCAAATAACTTCTGATATTATCTCTCCTTAAGATCAAGTATGCTGTTACAGGCTCATCATCTTTAAAATCAATCTTTGCTTGTATGGAAAAGAATACCTCAAGGCTTTTGTCTTCTAATGTTCCACGATCTGTTTCCTTCATAACCTTTCCCATCTGTTCCACAAACATTGCCTTAAATATATCTTTCGAAAATTCGGAAAATTGGTATTCCGGAGGATCATCCTTTGGAGAAGTGGTATCAGATTCCTTCGTTTCATCTATATCACTTACACCTTTTGCAGTAGGATCAATAGTACTGATCTTAAAGGTATAGCTTGTTTCATTTATTTTTATGAACGCATAGTTATATGCTTTCTTTTCGTAAATGAAACTACCGAGCATACGGTAGGAAGTACTTTGAGAGAAACAGGGGAACACTAATAGTAACAGGCATAATGCCATCGGGTAAGGGAGGAGGGATTTTAGGGACATATTTCAGACTTAGTTGATGAGGTATTGGGGTAACTGATTATTCTTTTATTCGCGTATAAGTATTTACTAAATATAGTATTAACCAGACACTCTGGGATCATTTGTTTTGAAGCGGTTAAAAGATAGTATTTATCCTTTTAAGATACATCCGACGTTAGCACTTGAGAAATCTGCATTAGTTAGTTATTCATATATAAAACTGAAATAAATTATTAAAAACTTCATTTCCATAATCCCCGGAGTTACTGCTCTGATCTGCTCCATTTCGTTTTCTTACAATTTTACCGCAAGCTGCACCGGTATTTTTGTGATATAATTTAAAACGATAAAACATGGAACAGTCAACAACCCTCGCATTTTCACTTGACGCTTACAAAGTGATAAAGAAAGTGATCAAATACACGCTTTATGCAGCGATCATTTATTTCGCAATCGAAGGATTTATAGCGTGGGAATAATTAAGTATCCCCGTAGAATTACCTCCACGGGGACTTATTAGTTAATGTGATACACCACATCATGCGCTTCCCATAATGCCGGCACCTCCATTTTGCGTATCAGCCTCTCCTGAACAGCCCTTGGTACTACCGCCTCCCTGCTGCTATTCTGATGATGCAGTTTAGCATAAGGTACTTCTACATATACGATCTGTACTTCCGCTTTATAAGTAAGGAAGAGATCGATCAGCTGGCTGCGCATTTGACGGGTGATATTAGTGGCATTCCATACAAAGCTTTTTTTGCTGCGCAGGTATTCCCTGGCTTTTTCCTTTGCAGCCTGTATGGCTTGTCCATTGCCTGTTTTGTCTGTAGCCTCCGTTTTCCGTTCCCGCCTGATCTCATCCAGCGAGATCACAGGCAGAGCAGGAAAATTTTTCCGGATATAGGTGTCCTTACCCGCACCCGGTAGTCCACTCATCAAAACTACTTTTGTTTCAGGATGATCAAAAGGTACATAGTCCGGATAAGCATCATCCTTTTGCAAATAATACATACGTGCATGGCCAGATGTAAAAGAGCGGGTAGTACCCCAGCATCCGTGTTCCTTACAAAACTCCACAAAACAATCTACCCGGTAAAGCAGGTCTTCTTTATCGTGGCAGGTCCTGCCCAGCACATCAGCCCTTGCCAGTAATGCCAGCCATTCTGTATTCACTTCCAGGCTGGCCATGATAATCGTTTTTAATGGATCACGTTTTTCCAGTAGCCACAACGGTAAACTATGATGTTTAACGAGACCAAAGATTTGTTCCCTTATAGAAAAAGGTGTGGGAATATCATGATAAAGGATCACCCGCGCTGTCTGCGCTCCTTTACGCGCATGCCCTTTGGAAGTGATCCTTCCATCCGCTTCTGTAACTGTTGTGCTACGTTTTTCCACATCATGCAGTAAAGCCGCAGCCCAGAGGATTTCCTGATCCTCTGGGGAAAGAGATTGATAAACAATATCCTGTTCCAGTTCGGCCAGCACCATTTGTGTATGTATGGCTACATTACCTTCTGCATGATGGATACTGTCCTGCGGTATTTCCTTCATTACCTTCACCCAATCGAATTGATCCTCCAGTTGTTCCCACGATTTATTATTACTGATGGTCCACATAATTACCTCCTTCGTAGTTTAAGCCTGCCCGTTTCCAGTTACGCGTCCAGTGTTCGTCTGTTTGCACATGTCCTTTTCTCACGTACTTAAATACATTCCGGGAGAAATCTTCCTGCGCATAGCTATCTGTATTGCGCGTAACAATACCTTCCATGATTGTTGGCCGTTCATTTCCCGCATCATGAGGATCGAAGCCGCCACGGCCTGCAACGATTGTCTTCACCTCATTTTCAAATGCCGTTCTTTCCATTGCCGGTGTAAAGACACTGATCTCCGGTACTACCGGTAATGCAAGCATCGCCGCATAGAATTTCGTTTCTTCCCAGCTCAGCCATCTTCCGTTTTCCCGTACTGCGAACACAAAAAAGCGATGCGGCAGTTGACGATATGTTATGGAATGGATAGCATAAAGATTCTCGAGGAAAATTTCCAGTGGCCCAAGGTCGTTTTTGATACTTTGCCAGAAGCGCCGGAGGCTTTCCGTCCATGGAGAAACTGCCTGAGCAGCATGAGAGCGTGCAAACACACCATACCTGGATAAACAATTGTTTTCTCCGTCCAGCTTTTCCGTATGCACCAGTTGTGGGATCTTTTTAAGATGATCCCAATAATCATGCTGGATCCGGTCGTCACTGGAAGTGCCTGGCGAGAAGGGGTAATGATATGTACGGCCGTATTTTTGTGAAATAGCCATGTAATTAATTTTATATCAACAATAAACTTCCACACAGCGGCAGGGCTGCCGCTGCAATAACCTGGTTTAATATGTTGATCCAATTACATGGCCCAAAGGTTTGCAGTTTTTTTGCGAATGGATGCAAAGATAAGTGAATAGTTTGATGTTATTTTAACCAAATCAATCCCGTAGCACTTGTGTAAGATCACCGTATCATTACCGTATCCATCCTATAGCCTCCCCTAACGGCGAATATCCTATCAAATTTAACAGGAAAATAAGCATCCGTTTATTATCATTGCACTCGTATGAACAAGCACAGCTACCTTTTATTACTCCTGCCACTGTTATTCGGAAACTGCAAAACTCAGCAAAAAACAAGCGGCAACAAACGCTGGAAACTGATCTGGGAAGACCAGTTCAACGGCACGGAACTCGATACCACCAAATGGACAAGAATATCCAAAAACAACGCCGACTGGGGCCGCCACATGACCACAGACCCGCAATGTTATGACATGAAGAACGGAACCCTGTTCCTGAAAGGCATCAATAACCCCGATACCCTCAAAGACCCGCGGCCTTTCTTAACAGGAGGCATCTACAGCAAAGGCAAATTCAACTTTAAATACGGGAAGATTGAGATCCACGCAAAACTGGAATGTGCACAGGGCGCCTGGCCTGCCATGTGGATGCTTCCGGAAAAAGGAAAGTGGCCTGACGGCGGAGAGATAGATATCATGGAACATCTGAATTACGACAGTATTATCTATCAAACCACGCATTCCCGGTACACGCATGAACTCAAGCAAAAGAACAACCCGCCCAGTTCTGCTAAAGCAGGATTGAACATTGCAGACTTCAATACTTTTGGCCTGGAATGGTATCCGGATAAACTGGTATTCACGCTCAACGGAAAAGAAACATTCACTTACCCCCGCGTAGCAAACGTAGACCCTTCCCAATGGCCATTCGATCAACCTTTTTATATCCTGATAGATCAGCAGCTGGGAGGAAGTTGGGTAGGAAAAGTAAACCCTGCAAATTTACCCGTTCAAATGATCGTGGATTGGGTGAAGGTGTACCAATAGTGCGTATATTTAGCATATGCACACCCTCATCCTTATACTTTCAATTACAGTATATCTTGACGGACATATCAGGCCAATCCCTACAACCCGTCTCACCATCTTTGTAAAAGAAGAGAATAAGATCCTGGCAAAAACTACCACTAATAGTAAAGGTGATTTCTCTTTAACATTCAACTCCGGAAGTGGAAAATCTTCTGATTTTTATTACACCGGGGAAGGCATGGATACCTTGCTGTTGGCCTCCATAAAACAATTCGAAAATGAAACGCCCAATATAACTTTTAGCATCCCTGCCAGGCGCAAAAAGAATGCTGCCGGAAAAGTGATCTGCCCTAAATGCGAGAAAGCAGATCATGTGAAGCAACTCAATACCACAAGGTATTATTGTGAGAAGGATAAGGTGAAATTTTAAAACCACCTTAAAAAACCATATATCAATAATACCACTATATTAAAATCTCCTTAAAAAACAAAAATTTAACCTTTTCTTACCGCAAATCAGGCCCTCTGATTTTCTTTCGCCTCAAAGTTTTACTATTTTTGGCACCCAAATGCGAGTTGTTATATTTTTGATATGTCTGGGTTACCTTCTGTTGGGAGGGTACAACTATATTCATATAGGCAGCCATCAAAATGCCATCACGCAGCAAAAATTCACCCTCAGAACCGTCATTAAGAAAGCCACCACAGAAAAAGAAGCCGAATACCTCATCATGGATGAAGAAGAAGATGAGGAAACCAATAATTCATTTGTCAGAAAATACATCGTGCTGGCCAGGGGCTATTTAACCCTCTCTGACCAGTCCAATTTAAGTGATCACTACAGCTGCCCGGGTGCCCCACCCAATTATTGCAGCCCCAGGTATATTACACAAGGAGCTTTAAGGATCTGATCTCCTCAGGTCCCTTAGTTTATTCATTTCAATCGCTCAATATCCATTTAATATCATGAAAAGAATTCTCGTGTTCGCGAGCTTGTCTGCGTTATTATACCAAACAGGCTGTGTATCAAAAGCAGAAGAAAAAGAAGAAGCTGGTAAGTATGTTGCTACCAGTCCTTTGAAGATAGATACTTCTTTTACCAAGGAGTATGTTTCACAGATCCGGTCTGTCCGGAACATTGAAATCAGGGCACAGGAAAAAGGCTTCCTGCAAAACATCTATGTAGATGAAGGGCAGTTCGTAAAAGCCGGTCAGCTGCTGTTTAGGATCATGCCGAAAATGTATGAAGCAGAACTGTTAAAAGCAGAAGCAGAAACCAAAGCCGCAGAGATCGAATTACAAAACGCTACTACGCTGGTAGACAAAAATGTGATCTCAAAGAATGAACAAGCCATGGCCCAGGCCAAACTGGATCAGGCAAAAGCAGAAATGGCACTGGCCAAACTGCATCTCTCTTTCACAGAGATCAGGGCTCCATTCGACGGAACCATCGACCGCATCCCATTGAAACTGGGAAGCCTCGTGGACGAAGGGGAGTTAATGACCAGCCTGTCAGATAACACCCAGATGTTCGCCTACTTTAATGTATCCGAACCCGAATACCTGGAATACCAAACCAATGCAAAAGGCCGCGCAAACAGCAAAGTAGGTCTGCTGCTGGCTAATAACCACCCGCTTCAGTATAAAGGGGATGTAGAAACCATTGAAGGTGAATTCGATAGCGAAACAGGAAATATTGCTTTCAGGGCAAGGTTCCCGAACCCTGATAAATTGTTGAAACATGGCGAAACAGGAAAGGTACTGATGACCGTTCCGCTGAGGGATGCATTGGTGATCCCGCAAAAAGCCACTTACGAGATCCAGGATAAGATGTATGTTTTTGTACTCGACAAGAACAACGTCGTGAGATCGCAACACATTTCCGTATTGGGCCAGATGCCTGATCTGTACGTGATTGAAAGTGGTCTCAAAGAAAGCGACAAGATACTGCTGGAAGGTGTGCAAAAGGTAAAAGATGATGACAAGATCGAATTCGAATACCAGGCTCCGAAGGAAGTGATCTCTCACTTGCGGTTGAGAACGGAATAGTGATTCATTTCCTAAAAAAGTAATTTCAATGTTTAATAAGTTTATACGCAGGCCCGTCCTGTCGATCGTAATATCACTCATCATTGTATTCATAGGGGTGCTGGCGATGACCAAATTGCCGGTCACGCAGTTTCCTTCCATTTCACCACCCAAGGTAAATATCACCGCAGAATATCCCGGAGCAAATGGTGAGCTGATGATCAAATCCGTGATCATTCCGCTGGAAAGGGCCATCAATGGGGTGCCCGGCATGAAATACATGGCCTCCGATGCAGGTAACGATGGTGAGGCCACCATCCAGGTGATCTTTAACCTCGGAACAGATCCAAACCAGGCATCACTGAACGTACAGAACAGGGTAGCATCCGTAGTGAACAAACTGCCGCCGCTGGTGGTAAGGGAAGGTGTGAAGATCACCCGCGAGGAATCCAACATGCTCATGTATGTGAACCTTTATGCGAAGGACACTACCATGGATGAAAAATTCCTGTTCAACTTTGCAGACATCAACGTATTGTCTGAATTGAAACGGGTAGATGGTGTTGGGGTGGCAGACATTCTGGGTAATCGGGAATACGCCATGCGTATCTGGCTGAAACCAGACCGGATGCTGGCTTACAAGATATCTTCAGAAGAAGTGATGAAAGCCCTCGATGAACAGAGTCTCGAAGCTTCACCTGGTAAAACGGGTGAAAGCTCCGGGAAACGCTCACAGGCATTTGAATATGTATTGAAATATCCCGGAAGGTTCACCACCAGAGAAGGATATGAAAACATTGTACTAAGGGCCAGCCCGAATGGTGAACTGCTTCGCCTGAAAGATGTGGCAGAGATAGAGTTCGGCAGTTCCATGTACGATCTCTATTCCAACCTGAACGGCAAACCCTCTGCAGCGATCGTATTAAAACAATCGTATGGAAGTAACGCCAGCCAGGTAATTAAAGACGTAAAAGCGAAACTGAAAGAGATCAAAGAAACATCTTTCCCCAAAGGATTGGATTACGAGATCAGTTACGACGTGTCCAAATTCCTGGATGCCTCTATAGAAAAGGTAATTCACACCCTCGTAGAAGCCTTTATCCTCGTAGGTTTGGTGGTATTCCTCTTCCTGGGCGACTGGCGTTCCACTTTGATCCCCGCCATCGCAGTACCCGTATCACTGATAGGAACATTTATGTTCATGCAGTTCTTCGGCATTACACTCAACCTGATCACTTTATTCGCACTTGTATTGGCGATCGGTATCGTGGTGGATAATGCGATCGTGGTGATTGAGGCCGTCCATGTGAAAATGGAAACGAAGCATCTTTCACCGCTAAAGGCTACGGAGGAAGCCATGCATGAGATCAGCGGAGCCATCATTGCCATCACGTTCGTAATGGCCGCGGTATTTATACCCGTTGCCTTTATGTCCGGGCCCGTGGGGATCTTCTACCGGCAGTTCTCCATCACCATGGCAACATCCATTATCCTCTCCGGTGTGGTAGCGTTAACACTAACGCCAGCGCTTTGCGCCATCATGCTGAAGAATAACCATGGTAAACCAAGAAAGAGATCACCCATCGATAAAGTGCTCGATGGTTTCAATAACTGGTTCGGCAAACTCACCGGAAGATACCAGAAAATACTCGGCGTGATTGTGAACAAACGCGTGATCACCTTTGCGATGCTCGTTGGTTTCTGTGCCGGTATCTGGTTCCTGAATAACAGCCTCCCTTCAGGGTTCATCCCTAATGAAGACCAGGGGATGTTCTACGCAGTGATCCAAACCCCTCCCGGTTCTTCACTGGAAAGAACGAACCAGGTCTCTGAAAGATTACAAAAGATAGCAGAAGAGGTAGAAGGTGTACAATCCGTTTCCTCCCTCGCAGGGTATGAGATCCTGACAGAAGGAACCGGCGCCAACACCGGTACCTGTTTGATCAACCTGAAAAGCTGGGAAGACAGGAAACATTCCGTACAGGAGATCATGGCAGAACTGGAAGAGAAATCCAAAGACATTACAGGAGCTACCATTGAATTCTTCCAGCCACCAGCCGTACCCGGTTATGGAGCTGCCGGTGGTTTCGAGTTACGTTTGCTGGATAAAGCAGGCACAGGTGATTTCAAACAAATGGAAACCGCGAGTAAGGACTTTGTAAAAGAACTGAACAAACGTCCTGAACTGGCATCCGTGTTCACCTTCTACAGCGCCAGCTTCCCGCAATACATGTTGCGGATCGATAACGATATCGCACAGCAAAAGGGCGTGACCATCGAAAATGCGATGACCACACTCTCTACGCTGATAGGAAGTAACTACGAAACCAACTTCATCAAATTCGGCCGCCAGTACAAAGTAATGGTACAGGCCTTACCACAATACAGAGCGTTGCCGGAGGATATCCTGAAATTGTATGTGAAGAATGATCATGATGAAATGGTGCCCTTCTCCGCTTTCATGAAAATGGAAAAGGTGTATGGTCTGTCAGAGATCACACGCCACAATATGTACAATACATCAGAGATCAGTGGTACCTCTGCACCTGGCTACAGTAGTGGTTCCGCCATCGCTGCCATCACAGAAGTAGCGAAAACCAAACTGCCAAGAGGGTACGGTATCGACTGGGCGGGTATCTCAAAAGATGAGGTGAGCCGTGGTAATGAAGCCGTGTATATCTTCCTGATCTGTCTCGGTTTCGTATACCTGATCCTGGCAGCCCAGTATGAAAGTTTCCTCTTGCCGTTCCCGGTAATCCTTTCCTTACCAGCTGGTATTTTCGGTGCCTTCTTCTTGCTGAAAGTATGCGGATTGGAGAATAACATTTATGCCCAGGTGGCTATGGTAATGCTGATCGGTCTGTTAGGTAAAAATGCCGTACTGATCGTAGAGTTTGCCGTACAACGCCATCGTGCAGGAGATTCCGTATTCAAAGCGGCCGTAGAAGGTTCCGTGATAAGGTTCCGTCCCATCCTGATGACGTCCTTCGCATTTATTGCCGGATTGATCCCATTGGTTTTTGCGGAAGGCCCTGGTAAGATCGGTAACCGTACGATAGGTTCTGCCGCTGCCGGCGGGATGTTGCTGGGAACTATTTTCGGGGTATTGATCATACCCGGATTGTATTACATATTCGGCAAAATTGCAGAAAGGCATACGCTTGTGAAGGATGAAGAAGAGAATCCATTAACCGAAGAAATAGATCACAATGTATAAACCAAGGATCCATCATTATATAGGCCTGATCTGTTTGGCTGTTGCAAGTTGTAAAGTTCCGGTGATTGCGCCGGTAACGGAGAACAGGTCAGTGCCCGATGCTTACGAAAGCAGTAAGGATACCACCAATATGTCAGCCATTCAGTGGCGGAGTTTCTTTACAGATAAGAACCTGATCAACCTGATCGATACTGCGTTGCATAACAACCAGGAGTTGATGATCACGCTGCAGGAAATTGAGATCGCAAAGAACGATATCCGTTTCAGGCAAGGTGCGCTAATGCCAAAAGTAGGAGCTAAAATAGGCCTTGGCGTAGAAAAAGTAGGAAGATATACCAGCCAGGGTGCAGGTGATGCTTCCACAGAAATTGAGCCGGGCAAAGAAATGCCAGACCCGCTGGGAGATTTCGCCATAGCAGCCTACGCCAACTGGGAAGTAGACATCTGGAAAAAACTGCGCAACGCTAAGAAAGCAGCCATCACCAGGCATCTGTCAACAGTAGAAGGTAAAAACTTCGTGCTCACTAACCTGATCGCCGAAGTAGCTAATTCCTATTACGAATTACTGGCCCTCGATAATCAGCTGGCCATCGTAAAGCAAAACATCGAACTACAGGTAAATGCGCTAGACATCGTAAAGATCCAGAAAGAAGCAGCAAGGGCAACAGAACTCGCCGTGCAGAAATTTGAGGCAGAAGTATTGAAGTCCCAAAGCATGGAGTTTGAGATCCAGCAAAGGATAAAGGAAACAGAGAATAAGATCAACTTCTTATTAGGCCGCTATCCACAGGAAATAACCAGAGATAAAAGCAGCTTCTTAGGTTTACTACCTGCTGCCGTAAACTCCGGAATTCCTTCGCAGTTATTAGCCAATCGCCCCGATATCAAACGGGCTGAACTGGACTTAACCGCTGCGAAACTGGATGTAAAAGTGGCCCGTGCTGAATTCTATCCTTCTTTTGGGATTTCTGCTGGTGTAGGATTCCAGGCCTTCAAGCCATCCTACTTAGTAAAATTCCCTGAGTCGCTGTTGTATTCTCTGGCCGGAGATCTTGCCGCGCCAATTATTAACCGCAAGGCCATCAAAGCAGAGTTTTTCAATGCCAACGCAAGACAATTGCAGGCGATGTACAACTACGAGCGTACCATTTTAAATGCATACCTCGAGGTATCCACACAACTGTCTAAGATCAGCAACCTGGAAAAGAGTTATGATCGTAAATCAAAACAGGTGGATGCGCTCACACGGTCAATCGACATTTCCAATGATCTGTTCAAGAATGCAAGAGCAGATTATCTCGAAGTATTGATGACACAAAGGGATGCATTAGAATCTAAGCTGGAGTTGATAGAAACGAAGCAGCAGCAGTTTAACGCTGTGATCAATATTTACAGAGGATTAGGAGGAGGTTGGAAGTAAGCAACCCCAAATTAAAAAGAGCCGGCCCATTATGATGGCCGGCTTTTTTAATTGCCTGTAAACAGTTATTTTTAGTTACCTATGCGCACCATCCTGATCATCATCTTATCCTGTATCACTTTTTCCGTTCATGGAGAAGACTCCATATACGTCAAAGCCCATTTTATCTACGGCTCCGTACCAAAAAAAGAATATAGTCATGTTGAACGGGAATGGTTTGGCGGCCTGAAAGGAGGGCACGTAGGGCTTGAAGTAGCAAAGGACAGTATCCTCAACTTTGGCCCCAAAGGGAGTTTCCACTGGGTAGACAAAGGAGACAACCGCCACAGCACATTTATGATCACTTCCATAAGACACTTCTGGGGATTATTTGGCACTCCCGGCCCCGATGTACAAAAGTTAACCATCAACATTCCTATTTCCGCATCACAGAAACGGATGCTGGACAGTCTTACTAAATCTTATCTTGCCAATACACCGTATGATTATGCCTTCCTGGGTATGCGTTGTGCCTCAGCATCTTCAGAGATCCTCGCCAGGATCGGGGTACTCGATAAAGAATTGAAAGGGAAAGGATCAAAAGTAGAAGTCTTTTATCCTGAAATACTCCGCACAGAACTGATCATCCGCGCCAGGAGGAATAACTGGCAGATGAATTATGAGAAAGGAACAGACAGGCGCAAATGGGAAAAGGACACAGAAAACCTATAATTTTTTCTCAATCCATTTCTTCGTCTCATCCACCAATAACGACATCACATCTTTTTTACCCGCTTTAAAAGAGTGATCTGCACCATCAAACTTTACCAGCGTAGCTTTCTTCAAAGACCCCGTAACTGCTTCGATCAATTCCCATGTAGCCAATGTATCCTTAGCGCCCTGCAGAAAGAGCATGGGTATCTTCAATTCTTTCAAATGATCCGCACGTTCGATAGAAGGTTTACCAGAAGGATGAAGCGGAAATCCATAAAAGATAATACCGCTAACAGCGCTATCCGGATTCGCCGCCAGGTACTGCGAACTCATCCTTCCACCAAAAGATTTGCCTGAAACAAATAACGGCAGTTTGGGATTTAATTCACGTGCTTTCTTAATCGCAGCTGCTATTGTCGCATGAGCAACTGCCGGCGTATCAGGTCTTCCCTTTTTGTTTTCCGCAAAAGGAAAGTTGAACCGCAGGGTAGCGATGCCCACTTTCGCAAGAGCATCGGCAAGTGTTTCCATAAATGAATGGTCCATACCTGCCCCTGCTCCATGCGCCAGTGTCATTATACATACTGGTTTCGCAGGTGTGATATGTATAGCTGAGACTTTACCTATAGAAGGAGAAACATCTATTTTCATAGTAGCGAATATACACCACTTCTTAATAAAAGAACTGCTCCAATACGATCTGCCCGTCTTTCACTTCATACAACATGATCTCTTTGATAAATATCCTTCCATGCGGCTGCACCGTAATATCTTTCTCTCTTGCCACTGTAAAGTGATTCCCGGTAACAAGTGGCTCAGATGTATAAAGGCTGTGCACCTCCGTGATCCGGCCCACAAAATCTTCTCCTTTCTTACGGACAGCAGCCTTGCCTTCCGCATTTCCAAAATAGGGAGAACCGGTTGGATCAATGCTCTTCACGTTCTCCGCAAAGAATTCATCCTGAATTTCAAACCATTTTTCTTGTTGAGCGAGTTCATTAAACCGTGCTGCAACTTCTTGTGTGCTAAGTACCTTCATTGTTTTATTTTTTTAGGTTAATGGATTTTAAGATGGTTCTCCTGTTCCTGTTTCACAGAAGGATTTCAAACTTTTCATAAATCGGCCCCAGTCGTAATTACAACCTGCAAAGGTATCTGTAACCGCTCTCCAGCCTCCGTGTGTAAACCGCAGAAGGGTATTCCCGTTTTTTTCTTCCAGTTCAAAAGAGATGCTGGTACCGATCCATTCCTCGATGGAATTGATACATTCCCATGCGGCCCTTTTGTTGGGGGTAAGTTCCGTTACTTTCATCTCATTCCGGAATTGTCCAAAGATGAAGATGTTCATAAACCCGATCTCCGGTTGGGCAGTTGTGTTTTTGCACCACCAGGAGGAAAGCCCTTCCTGTGTGGTCACTGCCTGGTAAACTTTTTCGGGGGATGTTTTAATAACTACATTATGTCTGATTGCTTCCATGATCTTTATTTTATACATCAAAATTACTGGCGAATTAGGACTTGGAAAGGGTGGAATTTGGCCTTTATAATGGGGTGATTTGGCCAATACTTAACTTTAGGCGGAGAAAAAGAACGCACATTTTTATTATATTTCGGGATTCAAAGTCCATAACCCATGATCGGAAACACACTAGACACTATAAAAGACCTGCTTGCAAATGAATACCCGGAACTGAATGCATCTCTCAATCCTCCTGCTACAGAGGCAGACATCAGCCGCCTGGAAACCACAACCGGCCTCACTCTACCAGACGAGTTAAAACAGCTGTACCGCCTGCACAATGGAGAATCCGGTAATGCAGGACTGTTTTTCGGATTGCCATTTATCAGTATTGAGGAGGCATTGGCAGAATGGAAAGTCTGGGAAAGCCTCGCCAGTTCGACTGCTTCTATGGATAGCAATATCATCTCCGTTCCTGCTAATCATATTAAAGAGCAATATATCAACACCCGTTACATCCCCATCAGTAAAGATTACGGTGGTAACAACATCGGCATAGACCTGGATCCCGGCCCAGATGGCGTCAGCGGACAGGTCATCAATTTCGGAAGGGATGAAGACACACGGTTTGTGATTGCATCCAGCCTCGCCGGGTTCATGGATTTCATCCTGCATCATGTAAAAAATGGCAACTACAGATTCGAAATAAACGGAGATGAGGAAGATGAAGAGCCTCGTAGCTTTTTGATGAAAGAACCTGCCAATAGCCATTTCCTCGATGCTTTAAAAGGCCTTCAGTTACCTTTCGGTAGCAGTAAACCAGATGAAGCAAATTACGAAAATTACGATGCCTGGTTTGCCTCACTCGATACCACCTGGCAGGAGATTATCGGTCCCGGTCAAAGCTTTGCCAAACTGGCGGATATCAGGACTATTAACCTGATCAAAAAGAACATCACCCATGTACAACCCCTGGCACGTTTTACCGGCCTCCGGGAACTGTTGCTGACCGCCAACCCGATAGTGGATATTTCACCGCTCTCCACGTTGTCGTCACTGAATAAACTCTTTCTCGCGAAAACCAATATCACTGATATTTCACCGCTCGCGCAGCTCAAAGAACTGAAACAGCTATCGATATACGACACGCCCATAGCTTCATTGGAGGTGCTGCAGCAACTGCCTAAACTCAAAGTACTGAACATAGAAAAAACGGCGGTGACAGATATAGGACAGGTGATTGCCCTAACTCAGCTTACCGAACTGGATCTCACAGGAAAACAATTCCCCTCCTACACAGAACTGCGCAACCTGAAACAACTGGTGAAACTGAACCTCAGTAACACGAATGTACCAGACATTGCTTTTCTATCTAATCTTACAAAACTATCCGACCTGCAACTATGCGGAACGCCAGTCACAGATCTTTCCCCTCTGCTGCAAATGAATAAGCTGGCTTACCTCACACTGAGCATACAGGATTTTAAACAGATCGTAGACAAGTTGCGTCCCGGCATAGGAATTACCATCTGCGGAGAGGTGACTGAAGAAGAACAGGCATTGTTACTGAGCTATGCAAAAAAATCATAAATGAAAGAACCAAAGAAACGCGATCTGTTTCCAGATATTATAAAAGGCATCGCCATTATCCTTGTAGTGATCGGACACTCCATTCAATATGGAAGCGGAGAACATTACTTCCAGAGCGAATCGTTCTTTCAGAACCCCCTTTTTAAGATCATCTACAGTTTCCACATGCCGCTTTTCATGCTCATCAGCGGTTATTTCTTTTACTTCTCCTGCAACAAATACTCTTTTCGCGAAGGAGTGATCAGTAGATTTACCAAAGTGTTACTACCTGTAATAGTATGGGCTGCCTTGTATTTTATTATCAAGATGTTGTTGAATGGAGAGTATTTAGGCATCAAGGCAACTGTGATCCAATATATAAAGATCTGCATCACCTCTATCTGGTTCTTATGGGCTGTATTCTTTTGCTCCCTGGCGGTTTTGGTAGTAAAGCACTTTTTTAAAGATAATATCTACGTATATCTATTGCTGTTCCTGCTCACGTTTGTTGTGCCAGACTTCTTCATTATATTCCTGTACAAGTTCATGTATCCCTTCTTTGTGCTCGGCTATCTGTATAACAAGTACAAAACAAAAATAACATGGGGGAAACAGGGTTATTGGCTGGTAGGCTTCTTACTATTGTATATCGTGCTGATGAGGTTCTATGTCTATGATAGTTTCATATACAATGGTCAGTATATGCATTACAACAAGGATATTCCTTATCAACTCTACACAGATATTTACAGGCTGGTAGTGGGGCTCGTTGGTAGTGTGCTGGTCATCCTTATTTTACAGTACATCTTTAAGAACAGGCAGAACAGTAAGGTGGCTGTCCTGCTGGGGACACTTGGTGTTTATTCATTAGGCATTTATATTATCACGGGCTATATACAACCTCTCTTACTAAAAGTTCCTTTCCTGGAGGGGTTTAGTTATCTGAATGTCTTCCTGGTTTCATTGGTAGTGCTGGTGGTTTCGTATGGGCTTACTTATTTACTGAGGAAGGTGCCGGTAACGAATAAGTTGTTGTTGGGAGGGAGGTAATAAGGAGCGTCTTTTAATTGAATGTAGCCCCCGCAGGGTAGTTGTCGAACTTAGGAAGATGTACTGGCAGTGAGATGTTTTTTAACCTTCTCCTGGAAAGAGGTTGAATTTTTCCTGAATAGGATCGCCATTACTATTGTCTTCAAACAAAATAGCTTTATTTGCTATTGCCCAATTTCTTGCAATGGGAAACATAATATTCTTGTTGAGGTTTCTTGTGTTTCTGAAGAAAGCAGCTCCATTGATTCTGGAACAATTTTCCTTGACATCACTGCTGTTGCCGACTTCAATTGTGGCGTTGTTCAATTTATAAAAGCCATAGCTATCTGAAGGAATATAATAGTATTTATTTCCATCAAGTCCAATTATCTCAACGAAATCAAATGTGGCAGCAGCGGTCTTTGTATAACTGGGACTAAAGATTTTTTGAGTTTTGTCTTTGTCAAAATAATCCCATCCGGAGAGTTTGTTGGTTTTGTTAACGGAAGTAATTATTTCCAGCAATCTATTCATATCAACCAGGTCGATTGAAATATTCGCTCTCTTTACATCATTTTTTTCCAGCCATCCCATTGCCGTTTTGGAGAATTTCTGCGCTGTTGATACAAGTATACCTTTGCTGGCGTTTGTTCCATACATAGAAGCGAAGAAATGTTTAACGACGTTAACTCCTTCAGTAGTTAGAGGAGAAGCCCTTCTTTTTACCTGAACCAAAGTAGGTTCCTCAGACATGAGGAGAATTAGATCAATCCCATCGTCGTTTGTCTGTCCTATATAATTTACTTCACAATCATAGAAGTCCCCGAGGATCGATCCGATGAATTGTTCGAACTTGTAGGGAGACATGCTGTATAAACTTTCTTTCTTCGATTCAATTTCCTTTGCGAGGTGCGACAATGAAACTGATTTTGCGCTGGGGAGAGCTTGTGTGAATGGTAATACATAGTCCTGGCTACCTGCATGATCTTGCATATGACGTTTCCAGAAACCACATTCCTTACATTCATACAGCTGCTGTACCCACAATACCATACAATCTTCCGTCATATCTGAGCCGATCTGTTTGGATCTGAAAGACCCTCCGCAACAGGGGCATTTGGCGGACAAGCAGCGGCGATGCAGTTCCAAATGCCGGTCTCCCTCCATGATAATATGATAACGACGGAAATCCTGGAAGATAGAATTCTCCTTAACCCGGATGGCATCATTATAGAAACTTTTTTTAAGGAGGTTCGTAATCTTGCTCATATTGAAGGATAGTTTAGATGGGGATTCCTTTTCTAAATTACCAATATTGAATGGGAATTAAAAGGTCACACGAAATTAATTCTATGCAATTATGTCGCAGTTGAAGGCAAGGCTTTAGCTTAAATACATTGGGAAATACAGAGAGTCTTTGAGTCCGGATGGTGAAATTGGAAAAATAAAAAAAGGCTTCAAGTTCAATACCTGAAGCCTTTTTCTCAATCTCGTAGCCCGGACAAGAATCGAACTTGTATCTAAAGTTTAGGAAACTTCTATTCTATCCATTGAACTACCGGGCCATAATCCCTCATCGGGAGCGCAAAAATAAGCGTTTTTACCAAATTTCCTTAAATATTATGCATAGATCCTTTCAATCTCATCCCTATACTTCTCCAGGATCACTTTCCGCTTCAACTTCAATGTAGGCGTCATTTCCCCTCCATCCACCGTCCACTCATGCGGCATCAGCTCAAATTTCTTCACCTGCTCAATATGGTTAAAGAACTGGTTATATTTCTCCACCGCCTGCTTAAATAGCTCCCGGACCTGCGGATTCTTCAACCCCTCCTCATGACTCTTAAACGGCACTTTCTGCTTCCTTGCCCAGTCCTCCAGGTTATGAAAATTAGGCACGATAAGCGCCCCCGTAAATTTCCTGTCAGCCCCCACCACCATGATCTGCTCAATAAAAGGGCTCTCCTTGAACTTATTCTCAATAGGCTGGGGGGCTACAAATTTGCCACCTGAGGTCTTGAACAGCTCTTTTTTCCGGTCAGTGATCTTCAAAAACTTATTCTGCACAAGGACTCCGATATCTCCTGTATGGAACCATCCATTCTGGATAGCATCCGCAGTCAGATCCGGCCGTTTGTAATAACCGATGGTGACGTTGGGTCCTTTGCAAAGGATCTCCCCGTCATCCGCCATTTTCACTTCCACATTGCTGATAACGGGTCCAACGGTCCCGAACATGCGGTCTTCTACATTAGCGCGGTTCACACTGATAACAGGAGAAGTCTCCGTAAGGCCATAACCCTCCAGAATGGAGATCTGCGCAGCCGTAAATATTTTAAGTAAACGTACCTGGCAAGCCGCGGCACCCGTAACGATACATTCTATATTACCCCCCAACGCCTCACGCCACTTGCTGAAAATGAGCTTGTTGGCAATAGAAAGTTTGAAGTTATACCAGGCCCCCAGGTTTTTATTGATCTCATATTGTTTCCCAAGCTCCACGGCCCAGAAGAACAGGGCGCGTTTCACACCTTTCAGCTCAAGCCCTTTGGCCATGATCTTCTCATACACCTTTTCCAATAAACGCGGCACCGTGGTAAAGATGCTTGGCTTCACTTCTCGCAGATTATCAGAGATCGC
Organism: Chitinophaga sp. SYP-B3965; assembly: GCF_009647655.1. Classification (GTDB taxonomy): domain Bacteria; phylum Bacteroidota; class Bacteroidia; order Chitinophagales; family Chitinophagaceae; genus Chitinophaga. The sequence goes on from NZ_WJFD01000007.1 coordinate 23,547, forward strand.
CTCCATGCTTTCTGCGTAGTATACGGATACCCCAGCCTGCAGATAGAGGTAAGTAACCATCCTTTCGAAGATGTGATTTAATGGCAGGAAACTCAATGCCCGGGCTTGTTCATTCACTGGGAGATAAGGCATGCAGGCACTCACATTGCTCATGATGTTCTCATGGCTAAGCATCACCCCTTTCGGTGTGCCGGTAGTCCCTGAAGTATAAATAATGGTGGCTAAATTAGAAGGGCTGATGCTCTCCATGATAGAAGAAATACGAGCATCATCTGAAGGCGTAGCCAGCGCTACAATGTCCGTCCAGTGCTTAACACCGTGGATGCGTTCAAAAGAAAATATCTCCCGGAGAGCAGGAAGTTTATCACGGATGGCTTGTATTTTCTCATACATATCCGCATCCTGCACAAAGAGGAAACGGGCTTCCGCATCGTTCAGTACATATTCCAGTTCGGGAATGCTGATGGTGGGATAGATGGGAACCAGCACAGCGCCTATCTGCTGACAGGCCAGATCAGTGAGTATCCATTCCGGCCGGTTGGCACTGATAATGGAAACTTTATCCTGCTTTTCTACAACAAATTCTTTATCGCCGATACCCAGTTGCAAAAGACCCGAACTAAAACGACGGGCCAGATCTGCTACTTCAGCCGTACTATATTGTTTCCATTCACCGTTTACTTTCGCGGCAAGCATGTCCTGCTTGGAATAGTGCTCCATCTGATATGGGATCACATCAAATAATCGGGTGGGTTGGTGCATGATGATGAGTTGAGGTACTAGCCTTTCTGTTGTTTCTGCTGTAATTTTTCGTATTCACTGGTGGCGTCGCCGAAAGTATCTCTGTGATAGGCGTTATAATAAGCGAAAGCGAGCCCTAATCCCCAGCCGATCATTGGCCATACCGGCCATGGCAGGCCATTATGATCATCAGTGATCAGCCAGATGATCCAGAGGAAACCATTGATGATCAGGTAGGTCATCAGGTGGGTGCGGAACCCCGCCCTGGCTTTTGCGATGCGCCAGAGGCGTTGATCTTTTTGTTCGTTCGTTTCCATAAGAAGAAATGTTGTTAATTAAATATAACCAAAAATCAGGGCAGATACAAATCTGCCCTGACCTTCTTATTTAGTAACAATCTCAAAATGGATATTGACAATTGAATTGATAAGTTTATCCTGCAGGGATTTGTCAGCCCGGTAGGTCATTCCCCATTGCGTACGGTCGATATTGAAATTAGCTTCCGCTTTCACTTCCCCTTTTTGTATAATTATCTTGGCCGGGAAAGTGATGTTTTTGGTCACGTCTTTCATCGTCAGGTTACCCTTGATCATATGCGTGGCATCTTTCAGCAGCACCCCTTTATCATCTTTGGCGGGATGATAAGGACTCACCTCCGTGATCTCAAATTTTGCCGTGGGGAATTTTGCCGCATCAAAGAAGTTCTCTCCTCTCAGTTCATCTTCCAGTTTCCGTTTATTGTCCGGCGTGGCGGCCAGGTCCATATTCGTAAGACTGTTAATATTGATCGTAAACTGACCACCGGTTAAGGTACTGTCTTTGGCAAATAACTGCCCTTCCGTAAAACGGAAAGAACCTTTATGTTCGCCGGTAGGTTTGGTGCCTACCCAGTACAATATGCTGGCAGTGGTGTCCAGGTGATGAGCATGGCCATCCTCCTGTTGTTTCACAGACTGCGCTTCCGTAACCTCCGCTTTATCTGCTTTCGGCGCCTGCTGACAGGCAACCGTACTCAACGAAAGAAATGAAAGAATAAGAAGACGAGCATTGATGTGCATATTATTGCGATTTGTTTAGTCCACATAAGTTCTGTTCCCTACCCACACAAATCTCTTCACAATGAATTCCGGATTCGTGAAACTGGCGTTCCCTGCTGGGTTTCCGCCTGTTACATGGAAATCAGAAAAGGCAGCATGCTGATTCACCCAGATGAATCCCGTAAAGTTGAAAGACACCGGCGTGAACGCACTGTTCATAGCATCCGAGATCTTTTCTTTCACCGTTTCATCCGTTGTATAAGCACCACAGGTAATGGCACCATGCGAAACAGCCATCTGGCGGGCCAGTTCAATAGAATGATCAGTATCCTTCGTTTTCACCAGTAATACCACCGGGCCAAATAATTCCTGCTCAAAAATGCCCGTGTCAGCAGAGCTTACTTCCAGTACAGTAGGAGAGAAAGTTCTGGCAGAAGAGAATTCCTCATTGGCAACAGGAGCGCCACCGAGTATTACTTTACCGCCAATGTGTTGCGCATCTTTCACACGTTGCACAGTGGCATCATTCTGAACAGCACCAAGCGTACCCGCTCCCATTTTAGGATTGTTCACCAGTGCCGTGATAGCATCTTTGAATTTAGTAGCCACTTCATTAAAGCTCAACTTTCCGTTAGGCGTATTCACACCGGATTCAGGAATGAAGAAGTTTTGCGGAGCAGTACACATCTGGCCGGAATAAAGACTAACAGAGAAAGCCAGGTTATTCAGTACCGCGTCTATATCTTTTACAGAATCCAGTATTACAGAATTCACGCCAGCTTTTTCAGTAAATACAGTTTTGTTCCTGAGTGATTCCACATAATTGCCAAAGCTGCTGCCGCCGGTATAATCGATAAGGGACACATCCGGATGTTCACACAATTCTTTGGTGATCAGGTGTTCGCTGCTATCTGCTGCAAGCTGGCAGGTATAAGGATCTTGTCCATTTTCTTCCAGCACTTGTTGAATGGCCGCTACTACAATAGCAATCGGTAACACTGCTTTAGGATGTGGTTTTACGATAACAGCATTACCAGTGATCAGGTCAGCATACATGCCGGGAAGGGAATTCCAAACCGGGAAAGTACTGCAACCGATCACCAGGCCAAGGCCTCTGGGAATAGCTTTAAAGGTCTTCTCCAGTTTGATGCTGATCTTGCCCATGGGTTTTTCCCAGGTCTGATGTTCAGGGAAATGCTGCAATTGCTGATATCCCATCGCAATCGCTTCCAATGCACGATCGTTTGCATGCGGGCCACTGGCCTGGAAGCTCATCATAAAGCTCTGGCCGGTAGTATGCATCGTAGCATGTGCAATCGTAAAGAAATGGTCCTTGATCTTTTCCAGTGTTTCCGTGAGGATGCTGGCCCTGTCTGCAACCGACAATTGTGCCCAGCGTTTGCCGGCACGTTTACCTGCTTTTACCAGTTCATCAACAGCAATAACAGGATAAGTAATGCCAAGTGATTCTCTCGTATAAGGAGATACTTCTTCACCGGCCCATCCTTCTGTTATTTTTTGTTTTAACTGGGAAAAGGGTTTGTTCAGCATATCTTTAAATGCGGCTTCTCCTTGTGGAGGAGCTTCTTCTCCATATGCCTTGGGGTGTTCAGGATACTGTGCGTAAAAGGTTCTTTCGTGGTTGGCTTTTACAGCATTGTCAATAATGTTTTGGTGTTTTGCGATCAGCATAATCCTATGGTTTAGATTCGTGTTGTACTATTGAAAACGGCACACTATGCTGGTACTCCGCTAAAAGCAGCGTTCATTCACGGGATGGCCATCAGTTTTTATTTGATGGTAGCCAGTCTGCCGGTATTGTAAAATTCTTCGTCTCTCAGCTTCAATGGATGATTCCGCTGATAGGCAGAAAAGGAATCATATTCTGCCTTGTGGAGGTTGGTCCATGCTTTATATTCTGCCTGGTTGGATACGGGGCCGAAAAGCCATTGGTTATACGCCTCGAACATTCCCTCCTTTAATAACCTGCGTTGAAAATCAAACAGTGCGTAAGGATACTTTACGCCTTGAAAATTATACCAGTCCAGTAAAAACCTTGTACGTAACATGATCAGCGATTCCGGCTCAATACCTGTAGCAATCACACTCACCTGTTTCGCCATGATACTTTTATAGCTGTCCATAAAAGCGGTCTCCGGTTCTTTACTGCCTCTTTTACTTTTCTTATCTGATGTTTCCATCGGCACACTGTCAAAGATAGCCGGGTCATCAAATAATTTTTTATAACACTCCAGCACAATTTCTCTTACTTCCGCCGTACGGGTGGTAAAGCTTTCCAGGTTGATGAAAGTTTCTCCGTAAAGAATAGCCCAGATGGGTTCTTTCGTCCAGAGGTAACTGCGCGAAGCATGATAATAATTACCGGGGAAATTAGGATCTGTTTCGATGCCCTTTACCCATTGGCGCAGTGCGCCGTCGAAATTCTTCATGTTTTGCAGGAGGTCGCCATAGTCGTTATACAGCTCTCCGCTTTTAGGGAATTTCTTCAGGCCCCGCTGATATAATTTCTCTGCACCTTTCCAGTCCTGCTTAGCCTGGTAAATATTACCCGCTATCTGGAAGAGGTGAATGTCTGCATCTTTCTTATCTACCAGGGGAGATACAACCGTATACGCCCTGTTGTAATCACCTTTGAGATAATAGGCAAAAGCAAGGTCCTGCTTCAATTGGATATCATCCGGAGCGGATTGGATAGCCTGGTTGAGCACCAGGATAGCATTGGCATAATCGCCGCTCCGCAAAAAGTTGCGGGCAGTAGTTTGCAGTTCACTGTTATCCTGTGCGGTGGCCCACTGAAATGTAAGCATCCCCGCCAGCACAAGGGTCCATCTTTTAGCAGCCTTTTGCCATTCCATCATGCAATGCGTTTTATGTAAATGTAAGGAAAAAGCGTTGACCCCGGAGCAAGGCGGGGCCAACGTTTCAGATCATCATCAGATCAAATGTGTTAACAGCCCGTCCCGCAGCTTGGGCTCAAACCACGTGGATTTGGGAGGCATTACATTACCACTGTCTGCAATATCAAAAAGTTGCTGGATCGTTACCGGGTAAAGGGCAAAAGCTACCTTCATCTCGCCACTGTCCACTCTCTTCACCAATTCCCCAAGCCCGCGGATCCCGCCAACAAAGTCAATTCTCTTATCCGTCCGTGGATCCCGGATACCCAGATGTTTGTCCAGGATATTGTTCTGAAGGATGGTCACGTCCAGGATGCCGATGGGGTCTACGGTATAAGTTCCTTCCCTGGCCACCAGGTGGTACCAGGTTTTATCCAGGTACATGCTGAATTCATGCAGCATGGAAGGTTTTTGCACATGGTGACCAACAGCTTCCACCACAAAGTCAAATTCCAGGCGGGAGAGGAGGTCCTCTTTGCTATGCCCGTTCAGGTCTTTTACCAGGCGGTTGTAATCCAGGATGGCTAATTCGCTGGCCGGGAAAATAGTGGTCAGGAAATAGTTCAGGTTAGCGTCGCTGTGAATGTCTTCACCGGAGGCTTTTTGTACCAGGGCAGCTGAAGCTGCGCGGTGGTGGCCATCTGCGATGTAAGTAGCCGGTACTTTTTCAGCAAAAAGACGGGTGATCTCGTCTCCCACAGAAGCCTCATTTACTACCCAGATGGTATGGCTGATACCATCCTCTGCCGTGAAATCATACACGGGAGCCTGATTTTTCTGCCAGTGGTCTATCAGGGTATTCAGTTCCGGCACATCATTATAGGCCAGGAACACATTCCCCGTCTGGGCTTTGGTGGTCGTAATATGGTTGATCCGGTCCAGTTCTTTTTCCGGACGGGTGAATTCATGCTTTTTGATGATGCCATTATTATAATCATCAATGGAGGAAACACATACCAGGCCTGTTTGTGAACGGCCGTCCATCACCAGTTTATAGATATAATAACATGGCTGATCTTCATGGAATAAAGTGCCGGATGCCTGCAATTGGCCAAGGTTTTCTGCCGCTTTTGCATATACCGCCTCACTGTGAACGTCTGTTCCTTCCGGCAGGTCTATTTCAGATTTGGAAACATGATAGAAGGAATTAGGGTTCCCTGCAGCTGCTTCCGCCGCTTCTTTAGAGTTTAAAACATCGTAAGGCCTTGCGGCTACTTCTTTTGCCAATGCCGGTTGTGGACGTAATGCCCGGAAAGGTTTGATAATTGCCATGATCGAAAATTTTCTGTTAAGAGCGGTAAAAATAAGAAAAGCAGGGTAGGAATCAGAGGGGTATAAAAAAAGACTGCCACAATCACTGCGGCAGTCTTCATATATAATATTTTCTCATACAGTTATGCTTTCTTCAGTGAGAAGAATTTCATGGCTTCCACCATGGCTTCTACACTTTCAAGCGGCAGTGCATTGTAAAGGGATGCGCGGAATCCGCCGGACAAGCGATGTCCTTTGATACCAACGATGTCTTCTTTTTTGGCAAACTTGAGGAATTCCTCTTCCAGCTCTGGTTTATCGATGGTAAAGGTCACATTCATTTTGCTGCGGTCTTCCTTGGCAACATTACCACGGAACAGCGGATTGTGATCTATCTCATCATATAATAATGCAGCTTTCTTGTTATTGATCTTCTCAATAGCAGCCACACCGCCCTGGCCTTTCAGCCATCTGAGCGTAAGCATGGAAATATATACGGCAAACACCGGAGGGGTGTTAAGCATAGAGCCGTTTTCAATATGCAATTTATAATCAAGGATACTGGGAACTTTGCGGGTAACCTTGCCCAGCATGCTCTTGCGAACTGCTACCATGGTTGCACCTGCAGCGCCCATATTCTTTTGCACACCGGCATATATCAATGCATAGCGGTTAAAGTCCATCTGGCGGCTAAGGATATCACTGCTCATATCCGCTACCAGTGGCACATCCGTTTCCGGAGTGGTATGCCATTGCGTACCATAAATGGTATTGTTGGTAGTGATATGCAGATATTTAGCTTGCGCCGGGATCGTATACTGCTTGGGTATGTGATTATAATTACTGTCTTTGGAGCTGGCGATGACATCTACATAACCAAACTGTTTGGCTTCTTTGATAGCTTTATTAGACCACACACCGGTGTCAATGTAAGCAGCAGTTTCTCCACTTTCCAGCAAATTCATAGGAACTTGCAGGAACTGGGTCGTCGCGCCTCCGTGTAAGAACAGCACTTCGTAGTCATCCTCAAGCTGCATAAGCTCTTTGGCAAGACTGCGCGCCTCTTCCATCACGGCTACAAATGGCTCCGTGCGATGTCCTATTTCCAGGATTGACATCCCGCTACCGTCAAAGTCGATCAGCGATTTGCTGGCTTTGTACAGCACTTCGTTTGGTAATACAGAAGGACCTGCATTAAAGTTGTGCACCTTCATGTTGCGATCTAGATTGAATACGTTTTCTTGTTCCACTTGTCTATGGTTTTTCGAAGGAATTGGTAAAAAATCGCGGTTAACTCAAAACCGGAGGATGGGTAGGAAAGGTTAAAAAGATAGAGGATCAAAGATAATATTTCTTTTGTTAATTCTTAATGCTCCCTGTCAAATATTTTACCATGCCGCCAAAGACTGTCCAGCCTTTGTATAGCCAGCTTATCAGGTTGTATTATTGTTAATAAATTCAGCGGAGGCTGGCCCGCATCAACCCATGCTGTATACCAGCAGGCAGCGATCGCTGCAACCGAACCCCGCATCCTGCGTTCCACCATATCTCCCAATACATGCTGATATGCTTTCGTATAGGCGGCTGAGTAATTACGCACCAGCACCCCCTTCCGCAACTCATAAGCATATCGCTGATCTGCCGGGAAACGCAGGCTCAGCTTCTTTTCCAGCCGTAATACCGTATCTGCTGCCAGCGCACTTTCTGTAACTACCTGCCAGATAAAACTCCTCATATTCTTAATGTAACCTGCCCGCCCCGTCCAGTAGTCAAACCCCTCATCCCCCAGCAGTTCCGGAATGCGGGATTCCCATAACCCATGAATGCCATGCTGGCCGGTCAATTGACCGTTATGATTAGAACAGGCATGTAAGGGCACATGCGCATCTCCCATATAATGCCCCAGTTCTGAAGCCAGTCGCAGGATACGGGTTCCGTCACCAGCCTGAAAAGCTGCCGTTAACTGTGCCATCATTTTCTCCAGGTGCCAGGGCAAAATGCCATACCGCTGTAAAGTATCAGCCGTAAATTTTACCAGGGCATCAGACCAGGAACGCGGAATGGCAGCAAAAAGCGGCTGGCCATAATGATCTGCATCCAAATAATGACGGGCTCCTTCGGCAGCCAGCATATATCGCCGTTTATCCGGAGCCGTGGCTTGTTGCGTGATGTATTCAATATGTGGTTTGAAAAAGACCATCATTTCCGGAGGAAGGGAAAAAACAGCCAGGCGGTTAATTCGCTCATGGGCAAAGAAGCCCCATGCCTTTGCAATTTGGGCTGGAGCCAGCAAACAGGCCACCAGCAAAAGGGACAATGGATTCATACCATTGAATGTCCGAAGAAAAAAGCAAATAAATAGGGAACCGATAAATTGTTGGAATTACTTCACCTCATCTGCCTTGGGAGCAACATGTGTGATTTCAGTAATGTGTGTCACCCCTCCTGAAACCGCAAATTTCATCGCCTCACCCGCAGAGATGTTGGTCAGCGGCCGCACTTTCCCCTCTTTCACAATAAATACCTTACCCGTAATAGCATAAGCATGTGGTACATAAACAGCCATATACCCCTCTAACCCAAGACTGTTCACGTTTTCCTGTGTAATAAAACCCATTTCCCATACATCATCCCCATATACATTCACCAGCACCGGATGGTCAAATTTCTTTTTCTCTCCCACAAAAGCATCAAAAACATCCTTCACAGAAGAATAGATGTATTTAATAAAAGGAGTACGTTCCAGGATATGATCAAACATGTCTATCAGCCTGCCCACAATAAAAGAGGAACTGATATAACCCATGAAAATGATCAGGATGAACACGATGGCAAATCCTACCCCCTTGTATTTCAATATGTTAAGCGGATGATCCAGCGGCAGCAGGTCACGCGGCAGTATATTGTCTATGGTAACAAACCCCCAGTACAACGTAAAAGCCGTGATCCCTATCGGGGCCAGGATCAGTAAACCCTGGAAAAAATACCGCAAGATCCGGGACAATAATAGGCTGAATCTCAATTTTGGAGACATGTGATATGGTATTGAAAGAGCAAAGGTACAGCATCCCACCCATCAAAATCCCCAAAACCCGGGGAAAAGCTAATAGGTAAAAAATATCTACTGGAAACTTTGGTAGTTTAAAAAGTTTCCATAGTTTTGTCCGTGTATTTAAGAAATTCAGTGTTTTATAACCAATGGAAGTACAAGAGCGAATATTAGATACTGCATTCAACCTTTTCAGGCAATACGGCACCCGCTCCATTACCATGGACGAAATTGCCCAGAAAATGGGGATCTCCAAGAAAACGCTGTATGCGCACTTTGCGGATAAGAGCGATCTGGTAGTGAATGTGATGAGCCGGCACCTGAAACTAATGGAAGATCAGTGCCTGGCAGGTAAAGAACAGTCCAACGATGCCATCGAAGAACTGTTCCTCGTGATGAAAATGCTGGATGAGAAATTACGCAACATGAACCCGGTAGCCATGATGGACCTTCAAAAGTTCCATGCAAAAGCCTACCAGATCTTTGAAAAACATAAAGATGTATTCATGTTGCAAATGATCCGGGAAAACCTGGAAAGAGGCATTCGGGAAGAATTATATCGCCCGGACCTGGATCTGGATATCCTCAGCCGTTTCCGTACAGCCGCAGCCATGTTCTGCTTTCAGCCGGATATGTTTTCGATGAACGGTTACGACATGACACGTGTACAAAGAGTCCTGCTGGAAAATTTCCTTTTTGGGGTAGTCACACTCAAAGGATATAAGCAGATCGAGAAATATAAATCCAAAGATTACCCGAAATAAACACAGAGAACTATGCAGTTTAAATGGAAGCTCATCGCTTTAACAGGTATGATGATGCAATTATTAACCTACGCTAATGCCCAGCAGCCAGCTGTTTCGCCCTTAGAAACAGTGAGGTTCACTGTCAAAGAAGCGGTAGACTATGCGTTGGTGAATCAGTACGCCGTTCGGAATGCCAAACTGGATGAATTGATAACACTTGCCAAGAACAAAGAGGTAAGTGGGTTGGCTCTTCCTCAGGTTTCCGGTACAGCTACTTTTCAGGACAATCCGATCATCCAGAAACAATTGATCGATGCATCTAACTTTGATCCCTCTGTACCCAAAGGTACACTGGTCGCTTTTTCCTTTGGGCTGAAATATAATGCCCTGGGTAATGTGGATGTCAATCAGGTATTATTCGATCCCAGTGTATTAGTAGCCCTTCAGGCCCGCAAAACATTGGAAGAACTGGCCCGGAAAGGAGTACAGAAATCCGAGGTTGATGTGAAAACAGCGGTTTATAAAGCTTACTTCAACGTGTTAGCAGCAGACAAAGCCAATAAGATCCTGCAGGAAAGCTTGCTCCGCATGGAGAAAACACTGAACGAAACAAGAGAGACCTATAAGAACGGTCTGGTAGAAAAGCTGGATGTTGACAGGCTGGTTGTACAATACAATAACCTTAAATCTGAAGAACTTCGTCTCCGTAATACCCGTGATGTTGGTATTGCATCTCTTAAATTCCAGATGGGCATGCCTATGGCGCAACAACTGGAATTAAAAGATACACTCAGTAATGAAGCCCTTACGGCAGATATTCAGGAGCAGGGCCAGTTCAATTATAATAACCGGATCGAATATCAATTATTAGAAACGCAAAAGAGGGCCAACGAGTACAATCTGAAGAGATACCGCATGCAGGGGCTGCCATCACTGAACGCATTTGGGCAAGGTGGCGTTTCCAGGCAAAGTAATACTTTCAACTACTTCCAGCAACAACTTTGGTATGGTTATGTTTCCTGGGGACTGACACTGAAAGTGCCTATTTTTAGCGGACTGCAAAGAAGGCGGAAAGTAGATCAGGCTTTTATTGAAGTACAGAAGTCTACACTGTCCATGGAAAATACCCGCAATTCAATAGACCTGGATCAAACGCAGTCATCCACTAACCTTCGTAATAATATTACGTTGCTGCAAAGCCAGGAAGATAATATGAAACTGGCCAATGAAGTATATAACACAACGAACATCAAATATAAAGAAGGTGTTGGTTCCAGCCTTGAAGTGATCACAGCGGAAACCGCTTTGCTCACCGCACAGAACAACTACTTTAGCGCATTGTTCAATGTGATCGTTTCCAGGATTGATTACCTGAAAGCATACGGAAAACTTTAATCATTCAACTACAATCTGCCTTAAATCTATAATACCATGACTAAAAGATATTTTGTACTCCCCCTGATCACTGTGATCCTGGCTGCTTGTGGTGGCGGTGGTGGTAACAAAACCGAAGAACTGCAAAAGCTGAAACAAGAGAAATCAGCATTAGATGCAAAGATCACTGCCCTCGAAAAAGAACTGAAAGCAGGCGATTCATCTGTGAAGATGAAAACCGTTACCATTGCGGCTATCAGCGATACTACCTTTGAACATTACATAGATATCCAGGGTAGCGTTGATGCAAAGGAAAACGTGAACGCATCCGCACAGGTACCTGGCGTTATCAGAGCTATCTTCGTGAGAGAAGGCCAGGCTGTTTCAAAAGGCCAGGCACTCGCACAGGTAGATGATCTGGTGCTCCGTTCCGGCATTGCAGAATTGCAAACCCAAATTGATCTCGCCGAAATAATGTATCAGAAACAGGCAAACCTCTGGAAACAACAGATCGGTTCCGAAGTGCAATACCTGAATGCGAAAGCGGCAAAGGATAACCTGGAAAGAAAAATGAGTACCCTTAAAGATCAGCTCGCGCAAACCCGTATTACCGCTCCTATTAATGGTACAGTGGATCAGGTGATCGCAAAAGTGGGAGATAATATAGCCCCCGGTACGCCTTCTTTCCGTATAGTGAACAGCAATAACCTGCGGGTAATAGCCAACATAGCTGAATCATTTGCAGGGAAAGTAAAAACAGGCGACGAAGTACTGCTCACCTTCCCGGATATCAATAAAGAACAACGTACCCGCATCGGTTTTGCAAGCAAAACAATTGATCCGGTAAGCCGTACCATTAGAGTGGAAATTCCTTTGAACGGCTCCGCTGATCTTCATCCCAACATGATCGCACAACTGCGCATCATTGATTACAAGGCAAAAGATGCCATCGTTGTACCAGTAAGCGTGATCCAATATTCCATGGGTAAACCTTATGTACTCACCGTAAAAGGCAGCGGGGATAAATTGCAGGCAGTACGTAACAATATAGAGATCGGCCGTACTTATAACGACAGAGCAGAGATCAAATCAGGTTTGCAGATTGGGGACAGGATCATTACTTCCGGCTTCCAGGGCGTTAACGACAATGACCTGGTGAAACTCTAATTGTGTAGTGCTATCCACCTAAAAAAAATTACCCGATGAAGGACTTAGAAAAAGAATTTAAACCCACCAGTTGGGCCATTGATAATAAAGTGAGCATTTATGTGGTCACCATTATCATCGCGCTGTGGGGTATATCAGCCTATAATAGTCTGCCCAAGGAACAGTTTCCCGAGGTAGTATTCCCGCAGTTCTATATCAGCACCCTTTACCCCGGTACTTCTCCGGAGGATATGGAAACGCTCGTGACCAAACCACTGGAGAAAAAGCTGAAAGCGATCTCCGGTGTAAAGAAGATATCGAGCTCTTCCGTACAGGATTATTCTGCCATCAATATTGAATTTGATGCAGGAGAAGATATTGAAGCAGCACGGCAGGAGGTGAGGGAAAAGGTAGACGAAGCCAAGCCAGACCTGCCTACGGATCTTGCCACAGTTGGGCAGGAGCCACAGATCATCAAAATAGATGTGAGCCAGATCCCTATCATGAACGTGAATATGAGTGGTGACTTTGATCTGCAGACCCTTAAAAAGTATGCGGATGAAATGCAGGATCGCATCGAATCACTCAATGAGATCACGCGTGTAGATATTGTAGGCGCATTGGACAGGGAGATCCAGATCAACCTGGATAAATTTAAAATGGACGCTGCCAGAGTGAGCTTTGAAGATGTAATGGGCGCAGTAAGTACGGAGAATAAAACCATTTCCGGAGGTGTTGTTTCCATGGACGGGCAAAAACGTTCATTGAGTGTGAAAGGGGAATATAAAGATCCCACTAAGATCCAGAACATTATTATCCGTAGCCAATCGGGCTCAGTGGTGTATCTCCGCGATATCGCAGAAGTAAAAGATGCATTTGAAGAACAGGAAAGTTATGCCCGCCTCAATGGCAAGAGCGTAATTACCCTGAACGTGATCAAGCGTAGCGGCCAGAACCTGATCAATGCATCAGACAAGATCACCGCTATCGTAAAAGAGATGGAGTCCGGCTACCTGCCGAAAGGTTTGCAGGTAACTATCACCGCAGATCAGTCAGATGCTACCCGCGTAACATTGCATGACCTGATCAACACCATTATTATTGGTTTCGCGCTGGTAACGATCGTACTCATGTTCTTCATGGGAGCTGTAAATGCACTCTTCGTAGCATTATCTGTACCTATCTCCATGTTCATTGCCTTTGTCGTCATGTCTTTCGCAGGCTTTACGCTCAACATGATGGTGCTGTTCTCCTTCCTGCTGGCGTTGGGAATTGTGGTGGATGATGCCATCGTGGTGATTGAGAACGTACACCGGATCTTCAATGAACGAAAGGACCTTGGCATTGTACATGCCGCCAAAATAGCCGCGGGTGAAGTGTTCCTGCCGGTATTCTCCGGTACGCTCACTGTATTGGCACCATTTGTTCCCCTGTTATTCTGGCCGGGTATCATTGGTAAGTTCATGTTCTTCCTGCCTATCACCCTCATCATTACATTGGTCGCATCCCTCGTGGTGGCTTATATCATCAATCCGGTATTTGCGGTAGATTTTATGGATCGTCATGAAGGAGAGGCTCAGCCTAAACCGAAATTCAATAAGAAATTCACTATACTCTCCATTTCATTCGCTGTAGCAGCATTGATGGGTTACAGCGGAAGTATGGGTGCCGGTAACCTGATCGTTTTCCTTTACCTGCTCATCGTGCTGGAACGTTTCTGGCTGGGAGGGGTAGCACGCAAATTCCAGCATAATCTCTGGCCGCGCGTGCAGGACAGCTACCGCCGCTTATTGCAATGGTGCATTATCGGATGGCGCCCCGTTTGGATCCTTGTGGCTACCTTTGGCCTGCTGGTGTTCAGTATAATCCTCACTGGTATCCGCAATCCCAAAGTGGTGTTCTTCCCGCAATCTGATCCTAACTTTATTTATGCTTATATAGAGTTGCCGATCGGTACAGATCAGATCGTAACAGATTCCATCACCAATGTTATAGAACAACGCATTACTAAAGTAGTAGGGCCTAATAACCCGCTGGTGAAATCTATTATCTCCAACGTAGCAGTGGGAGCTGGTGACCCAAGCCAGATGGATCTCAGTGTAAGCTCTAATAAAGGTAAGGTGACAGTAGCCTTCGTGGAATTTGCTAAACGTAACGGCTTGTCTACCGTAGACTACCTGGATAAGATCCGGGGTGTTGTGAAAGGTATTCCCGGAGCGGATATCACCGTAGAACAGGAACAAGGTGGCCCGCCAACAGGTAAACCTATCAACATTGAGATCACCGGTGATGATTTCGAACAACTGGCATCAACTTCAGATCGTTTGAAACGTTACCTCGATAGCTTGCAGGTAGGTGGTGTGGAAGAGTTGAAAAGCGATTTCCAAAGTAATAAACCAGAGATAATTGTTTCTATCGACCGTGAAAGAGCGAACAGGGAAGGTATCTCTACTTACCAGATCGGTGGCTTATTGCGTACCGCCCTCTTTGGTACAGAAGTTTCCAAGTTCCGTGACCCGGATGATGATTATCCGATCATGGTACGTCTCAAAGAAGATCAGCGTAACAATATCAACACCCTCATGAACCTGAACCTTACCTACCGTGATATGAACATGGGTGGTCAGATCCGCCAGGTACCATTGAGCGCAGTAGCTGATATCCGTTATTCCAATACATATGCCGGTATCAAACACATAGACGAGAAAAGGGTGGTAACACTGTATTCAAATATCCTCACTGGTTTCAATGCCAATGAAGTGGTAGCATCGATCAATAGTGCTGTACTGGATTTCAACCCGCCGGATGGCATCACTGTGAAAATGACAGGTGAACAGGAAGATCAGCTGGAAACTATGAACTTCCTCATGAAGGCCATGTTTACCGCATTCGGTATCATCCTCATGATCATGGTAACACAGTTCAACTCTGTTGGCCGTCCAATGATCATCCTCTCGGAAATTGTATTCAGTATCATCGGTGTGTTCTTAGGTTTTGCCATATTCGGTATGGATATCTCTATCGTAATGACAGGTGTTGGTATCATGGCCCTCGCTGGTATCGTGGTCCGGAATGGTATCGTACTCGTAGAGTTCATCGACTTACTGGTACAGCAAGGTGTGCCCGTTTCAGAAGCTGTAGTAGAAGGTGGAAGAACACGGATGACACCGGTTATCCTCACTGCCATCGCAGCGATCTTAGGTCTGATCCCACTGGCAGTTGGTCTGAATATCGACTTCTGGACCTTGTTCAATGAAGGTAAAGCACACTTGTTCTTTGGAGGTGATAACGTTGCCTTCTGGGGCCCGCTGGCCTGGACAATGGTGTTCGGCCTCATCTTCGCCACCTTCCTCACGTTGATCCTCGCGCCTGTAATGTATTACATGAACAAGCGCAGCATCGACATCCTGGATCATTATGGTTGGCCACGTGGTTTGAAATACGTACCGTTCTTCGTGCTGTTCCTGAAAATGTTCTCCAAAAGAGAAACCATCAGAAGGCTGCACAACCTGGAGTACGAATCTCCACGTCCTTACAATTTCTTCAACGGCCATGCCGACGAAAAAGATAAAGAGCAGGCTAAATCCGCCAAAGGAGTAGTAATGCATTAAGAGACTGTTTTTCTTTTAGTAATAATCAGAGCAAACAGTGTAACAGTTGTAGGTTAACAAATGCCGTCCCGATTCATCGGGACGGCTTTTTTTTAAGGATTTTTTCTATTACATTTCGAAATGATGAAAAAGACATACCTCCTCCTCGTCCTTTCACTTTGCGCCATCAGCGCAACTTATGCACAGGACAGTGCCCGTTATACGGATGCCACCAGTTTTATGCTCATTGGCAAAGGCTTGCCTACCAATAAACCTTATGTAAGGCTGGATACCGTACAGACGGAGAAATTTCCACAGGCCGTTAAATACCTGAGTACAAATAGCGCGGGTGTAGCTGTACTGTTCGAAACCAACTCCAAATTCATTAAAGTGAAATGGAGCGTAAGCCACACACCATATCATTCCAATATGACACCCATTGTGCATAGCGGTCTGGACCTGTACGGAAAGAAAGATGGCAAATGGGTTTGGGCTGGTGTGGGCCGTCCCGTAAATAAATTAGATGCAGAATCAGTGATCGTTAACAACATGGATTCCTCTTTAAAGCAATTCATGCTCTATGCACCTACTTATAATGCATTGACCGCTCTTGAAATTGGTGTTGCACCTGAAGCAACAATAAGGATACCTTCCAAACCAGGCATTGACACCACTACAAGGATCGTGATGTATGGCTCCAGCATTATGCAGGGCGCATCTGCATCCAGACCCGGTATGGCATATCCTGCTATCATTGCACGTCATACTGGCTGGGATGTGGTGAACCTGGGTTTCAGCGGAGCCGGCAAGATGGAATTTGCTGTGGCAGAAGTGCTCGCTACCATGAAAGCATCCATTTTTGTGCTGGACTGCATGCCCAATCCTACATTGGATGAAATAAAAGAACGTGGTTATCCATTCATCAAACACCTGTTGACCAAACGGCCGGAAGTGCCGGTATTACTGGTGGAATCAGCTATCTATGAAAGCGGGAACTTTGATCAGCGCATTGCAGATGTAGTAAGAAAAAAGAATGCATTACTCACAGAGATCTATACGAAACTGAAACAGGAAGGATTTAAACAGTTGCATTATTTATCCGCTAAAGGCCTCATCGGAGAAGATCACGAAGGCGCCACAGACGGGGTGCATCTCAACGATATCGGTTTCCAGCGGCAGGCGAAAAAAGTACAGTCCGCTGTACAATCCCTTGTGAAAAAATCAGGCGGAAGCAAGTAAGCAATTTCGTAACTTGCTCCTCATAAAAGCACAATAACCTATGCTTAAAAATCATGAGATCGACTACCGCATTCACGGCGAGGAGATGCAGATAGTAGAAATAGAACTGGACCCTCAGGAAAGCTGCGTGGCAGAAAGCGGCAGCTTTATGATGATGAACCAGGAAATAAAAATGGAAACATTGTTTGGTGACGGCTCCGGCCAGCAGCAAGGGTTTCTGGGCAAACTGATGTCTGCCGGCAAACGCCTGATCACAGGAGAAAGTTTGTTCATCACCGCTTTTACCAATATGGGGCAGGGCAAGAAAAGCGTAAGCTTTGCAGCGCCTTATCCCGGTAAGATCATTCCGATGGACCTGAAATTACTCGGTGGAAAAGTGATCTGTCAGAAAGATGCATTCTTATGCGCAGCCCGGGGAGTGAACGTGGGAATTGAATTCCAGCGTAAACTGGGCACCGGTATCTTTGGTGGTGAAGGTTTCATCATGCAGAAACTGGAAGGAGATGGCCTCGCGTTTGTGCATGCAGGTGGTCTGGTGATTGAAAGGGAATTGCAACCCGGCGAAGTGTTGAAAGTGGATACAGGTTGTGTAGTAGCTTACACACAGCAAGTGGATTTTGATGTTGAATTTGTTCGCGGTATTAAAAATATGGTGTTCGGAGGAGAAGGTTTATTCTTTGCCATATTAAGAGGCCCCGGTAAAGTTTGGCTGCAAAGTTTACCCATTAGCCGGTTGGCCAGCAGGGTATTAGCCTATGGAGGTGGTGCAAGGAAAGAAGAAGGCAGTATCCTGGGTGGATTAGGGAATTTGTTAGATGGCGATGGTCGTTAATAAAGAAAACTTTGATAACCAATAATTTAAAGCTGCCCGCGGGGAATATGTAAGTATTCTCCGCGGTCTGGTTTCTGACCGGAACAAAAAAAAGCGCTCCATTTATCCAGTTTTTGCAAATTATTAACGAACAGAATGGTAGTATTGTCTTAATATTGCCCGGAGGCTTAACCAAATACACCAGATTTTTTAGTATATTAGGGTTCTAAACGGCGGCTGGCACTGTGTGGGTGCTACAACAGTAAAAAAACTGGCGCATGTTTTGATCGATTATCCTGGTGCTATGAATAAGAAGTATGAATAAGAGATTTACTTACTCATGTAAAGTTCAGGTGAATCCAAGGCAAGTTAAATTTTTACCCAGGTCTAAATAATGGTAGCCCTGAAAGCATTCCACAAGCACATTGTGAATGGCATGCAAAAGGTTCGGAAAGAATGTCCGGTTAACCAACTACCTTAAATTCCTGTCGAGATGGCTGAAAGGAATAATTTTGAAAAATTCCGCTAATAAAATTGTAATGCAAGCGGCGCTCAATTATCTTTGCTATTCCGAGAAATGTAATAGAGAAAACACAGTATTCAAACGGAAGCCGGTATTTATTGAAAAAGAATAGACAAACCCGACGTTATGTAATGCGGGAATACCACCGGCCACCTTGTAATAAAAAACCTAAACAAGTAGGTGAATTTCATTTTTATGAAATCATTGAAAATTGCTTCAAACACGCTTAATTAAGTAAGATGAATTTTGAGAGAAACGAACGCCCCCGAAAGTATTCTCCTGGTTACAACAAAGATCCACAAGAACCCAACCAAGACCAGGAAGGCGGTGATTCCAAAAAACCCGAATTTGGCAAAGACGGAGACAGACCTTATACTCCTCGTAGTGAAGGCGGTTACACACCACGCGAACCTCGTGAAGGCGGCGGTTATCCTCCTCGCAGAGAAGGTGGCTATACTCCTCGCGGAGAAGGTGGTTACACCCCTCGTCCTCCAAGTCCCCCTCCATCCGGTGATGGAGCCAACTTTAACCGTGAAGGAACCTTTAATCGTGAAGGCGGCGGCTACACACCTCGTAATGAAGGTGGTGGCGGTGGCTATCGCGACCGTGATGGTGGCGGTTACAATCGCGACCAGGGCGGCGGAGGCTACAACCGTGAAGGTGGTGGCGGAGGCTATAATCGCGAAGGCGGCGGCGGTTACGATCGCGGCGGCAGCGGTGGTGGTTACGACCGCGGTGGCGGTGGTGGCGGCTATAACCGTGGCGGTGGCGGCGGTGGCTATGATCGCGGCGGAAGCGGCGGTGGTGGTTACGATCGCGGCGGTGGCGGCGGTGGTTACAACCGTGGCGGTGGTGGCGGTGGCTACGATCGCGGCGGAAGTGGCGGCGGCGGTTACGATCGCGGCGGTGGTGGCGGTGGCTACAACCGTGGCGGTGGCGGCGGTGGTTATGATCGCGGTGGCGGCGGCGGTGGTTACAATCGCGGCGGTGGCGGCGGTGGTTTCAACCGTGGCGGTGGCGGCGGTGGTGGTTTCAATCGCGGCGGTGGTTATCAAGGCCGTAGCTCAGGAGGTCCAAGGAACTTTAACAAACCTCCACGTCCTGACAATAAAATATACTTTATCGCACTTCTCCCCACAGCTGAAGTAGGTAAAGAAATTATAAAGATCAAACAGGACTATGCTGAACAGTATGGCCCGATGTACGCACTGAAAGTATTACCGCATATCACATTGCAGGTGCCTTTCACCGCAGATCCAAGTCTGGAAAGATCCTTCTGCGAAGAACTGACGGAATTTGCCAAAACACAAGCGCCTTTCGAAGTAACACTCAATGGCTTTGGTACCTTCCCGAATAAACAAAACCGCGTACTCTTCATCAACGTAGAGAAAAGCGAAACCATGAGCGCCATGCACCGTCAACTGATCAACTTCCTGCGTAAGGAATTTGGTTTCAGTACTATGCTTGCCCGCACAGGCTTCACACCTCACGTTACGGTAGCCTTCAAAGATCTTGAAGACGCACAGTTCGAAAAGTCCTGGCCGGAATATGAGAACAAAGAATATACCGCTTCCTTTAAAGTGAATAACCTTTACTTCCTGCGCCACAACGGCAAATCATGGGAAGTGCTGCAGAAATGCAAGCTCGGAGGAGTTTAAGAAGGAACTAGTAAAATATAAAAAACCGGATCGCTGTAAAGTGATCCGGTTTTTTTTGATGGTACAATAAATTTTATCGGCTTACCCTATACACACCTTTCGATTCTTCTTTGATCGTGATATGCATTGTTTCAGACAGTACTTCCAGCACACGTGGCAGAGAAGGATCATCATTACCCGTTAAAGAGTATTTGATGTTCAGCAAACTGGGATCTGTTACAATAAATTTCACGTCGAAATATTCTTCCAGGGTATTGAGTGTCTGAAACAGGGGCACGTTATCGAAGATCAGCCGATTCTCTTTCCATGCCATAAAATTAGGATCGGAATTTTGTATTTGTTTAGGCTCCTTGTCAGGCTGTAAAATAGCAGTATGCCCAGCTGTAAGTACCAGTGCATCCTTAGGGCCCTGTTTGCCGGAGAATGCTACTTTACCTGTTACCACATTCAGCTGAATGGTTTTGTGTTCGTAAGCTTTTATCACGAAGGTGGTACCTAATACTTGTGTCTGTGAAGCGCCTGCTGTAACAATAAATGGATTGGCGGCATCAGGTGTTACATCAAAGAAAGCTTCTCCTTCCAGTTTCACAAGCCGGTTGCTGGAAGCAAACCCTTTGTCGTAGCTGATCTGGCTGTTCCTGTTCAGGAATACCTTACTGCCATCCGGAAGTGTTACTTCTTTTTTACCCGCATCTGCTGTAATGGTGGTAGTACCACGCTGGTTGGCGAGAATGAAAGCAAGCCCTGCTGCGGTGACGATGATCATGGCTGCTGCAGCCAGTTTCCACCAGTTATTGCGTTTGATGTTCACCACTTTAAGAGGGGCAGGTGCATCCATGGTTTGGCTGAAACGTTGCCAGTTCATTTCAAGATCTGGCTCCGGGGCATCGTTAAATGCATCGGCGGTCAGGTCCCAGGTTTGTTTCATGGCGGTATAGTATTGCCGGTTGGCAACATCTTCCTGCAACCAGGCTTGTAGCTGCGACTGCTCTGTTGTAGAGATGTCACCGGCTATTTCCCGGGCAATCAGTGCGTCTATGTGATCGTTGTTGATCATGCTCTTATTCAATTACGAATTGCGAATGTTGTTTGCTGCTGTAGGTTGATAAAAAATAGCGTGTTCACTCCAGGTATTCTTTCAGTGAAACGCGCAGCTTTTTTAGTGCTGTCATCATCTGGTTCTCCACCGTTTTGATGGATATCTGTAATGTTTCGGCAATTTCTTTATAGCTCATTTCCTCGTAACGGCTCAGTACAAAGATCTCCCTGCACTTTTCAGGCAGCAGGTCAATCGCTTGCTGGATCCGCAACTTCGTTTCCTTCAGATGGATCACCGGCGCCTGCACATGCAATTCTTCCTGTGTTGGACCAATCTCCTGGTGAACGCCACCGCGTCTTTTGTTCTTATCTATGTGATCAAGTGCCATATTCACCGCTGCACGATGCAGGTACGCTTTAAAATAAACATCTCTTAACTGATCCCGGCGATTCCATATTTTAATAAATACTTCCTGCGCCAGATCTTCCGCCGTGGCCATATCAGGCACCAGGCGGTAAATGGCTTTGCAGACCAATGGGAAATAGGTCTTGAAGAGCGCCTCCATGAACTGGCGCTCGTCTTCCTGCAAAAGGTTTTGTAACCGGGCATTTTCGGGCATGGTGCAAAAATAACCATTACTCTGATTAACAGCGTGGCCATTCATGCCTAATGCGACGGGTGACAGTATTCCAATAGCTTCCATGTAAAAATGTGTTCCTATAACTGGTAACTCCTATAATTTACTAACCCTTCCTGATCCGGACACGGTAACGTTCAAACTGGCTGGTGATCCTTTATATTTTACATTTCCACTACCACTGATGTGGCCCCATAATTTGTCTGTTGCCCAGATCCGCTGCTCGCCGGAACCATTGGTTTCAACATGAGCATTATTGGCTTGCAGTTTTTCTCCTTTCACATCTCCGCTGCCATTGATCTCAGCATCATAATCTTTCGTCAAGCCTTCCAGGTCAATATTACCGGAGCCGTTCACGATCACCCTTACTTCATTGGCATCTACTTTCAGATTTGCATCATTACTGCCGTTCACTTCATAAGTGAGGAGCGGGGTTCTGATCGTATCCGTACCAGTAAGGGAACCAGAACCGGAAAAGATGATCCTGCGGTATTTTTCACTTTGCACATATACATGGATCGGCCGGATGCCCTTCAGATTCACACCGTTACGGATCTTAATACGGAGATTGGTGCCGCTTACAGATGTTTCTATCACCCTCATTACATTATCTTCTGCTTCAATGCGGAGTGGCAGAGGAGCACCTTGTTTTACATGTACTTCAAGAGACCCGTCAATAGTCAGGTCTTCAAACCTGTCCACCGGTCTTTCTTCTGTGATCACACGGCCGGAACCATGGATATTTTCACGGGAGCAGCCGGAAAGGATCAGGCCAAAAATTGCCAGGAGGCAGAGTAAAAGGCTCACACTGAGCCCGCTGTAAGTGATCAGGTATTCCTGTTTGCCTGTCAGTTTCATATTGGTATTCATGTTAGGGGCAAGTCACAATGATGACTTCCCTATTATAACGGCCAATGGAAACCCTACCCCTAGACAGGCACAAAAAAATAAGCCGGCCTTACGTTACGTAAGACCGGCTTGATTAACCCCTATGAAAACCAATTATTGTGCTAATTTGATTTCGCCGAGATCGGTAGCTTTACCGTCTTCTACTTTCACATCAGTGATAGTTGCGTCCTTGAATGGTTCTTTCGCGTCAACTATTACAGTGTAAGTACCGGCTTTTGCACTCGTAAAGGAGAATGCACCCTGTGCTACTGCTGTTTTCAATGTATCTGTTCCGGAAATTGCCCATGCTTCAGTTGCTCCTTCAGCAGGTACAACTTTACCGGCAATAGAACCGCCTTCAAATGAAGTAAAGGCGAATGCGCCGAATGTTACGGCCGCGAGTGCTAACAGGCTTAATTTAGTCCTTTTCATAGCATACAAATTTTAAAAGGTTTAATAATAAAGAAATGGTTCAAGTAGACTTCTCTCGATAGTGTTCTCTTTTTAGATGAGTGTATGTATTTGAATCGGTTACAGTAAGAATTTTGCAATTACCATGCCACAACCCGCTGAAAAATTCATTTAACATTTCTTTAAAAGTCCTTTAACATACAGGGTTTGCGGGCACTACTCGTTTAAGTAATTTCGTGTGTGCATTCCTGTTACTATGCTCAAAGGCACGCTGGTAAAGCTTAGCGCCCGCAGGACTTTTTCCCGCGGAGCATTAATCTACACAAATATATTGCCAAACATAACAGCAGTAAGGCTTCCAGACCCCTCAAAGCTATACCCCTTGTAGCTTTCAGGATATTTTATGAAAAGTCTACAGGGTTTGTGTACTTTTGTTGAAGGGATAGTAAGAGATAATTAACAGCCGATTCCCTAAATTTACGGTCTCAAAGACTCATATATCTAATAATAAAGAATACTTCAAATGTCCAATAAAGCGATTCAACAGGTTGAAGATGTAGTGATAAAGTTTGCAGGTGATAGTGGGGATGGGATGCAACTAACTGGAACTCAGTTCTCTAACAATACTGCCCTTATCGGGAACGATCTTAGTACTTTCCCGGATTTCCCGGCAGAAATACGTGCTCCGCAAGGTACCCTGCCCGGCGTGAGCGGTTTCCAGCTTCATTTTTCCTCTAACCGTATATTTACCCCCGGAGATACCTGCGATGTACTGGTGGCCATGAATGCCGCCGCACTGAAGGCCAATCTGAAGGGACTCAAAAAAGGCGGTATCATCATCGCCAATACAGACGGCTTCGATTCCAAGAACCTCCGCCTGGCCAATTTCCCCGAAGGGATCAACCCCCTGGAAGATGGTTCCCTCGTCAACTACCAGGTACATACCATGGATGTCACCAAAATGACCCGTGAGGCATTGAAGGACATCAACATGGGTATGAAAGAGAAAGACCGCGCCAAGAACATGTTCGTGCTCGGATTCCTCTACTGGCTCTATGACCGCGACATGGAAAGCACCACTAACTTCCTCACAGAGAAGTTTGGCAAAAAGCCCGAGATCCTGGAAAGTAATCTCCGCTCTTTACAGGCCGGATACAACTTTGCAGATACCGTAGAAGCTTTCTCCACCCGTTATAAAGTGGAAAAGGCCAAAATGGACCCTGGTACTTACAGGAGCATCACCGGCAACACTGCTTTATCTTATGGATTGATAGCAGCTTCCCAGAAAGCGAACCTGCCTATTTTCCTGGGTACTTATCCCATTACTCCTGCTTCAGACATCCTGCATGAACTGAGCCGTTATAAGAATTTCGGTATCCGTACCTTCCAGGCGGAAGATGAAATTGCCGGTATCACTTCTGCCATTGGCGCTTCTTATGGTGGCCACATGGGAGTGACTACAACTTCTGGTCCCGGTATGGCATTGAAAGGAGAGGCCATGGGCCTGGCAGTAATGCTGGAAATTCCGTTGCTGATCATTGATATTCAACGTGGTGGCCCCTCTACCGGTTTGCCTACCAAAACAGAACAATCAGATCTGCTGCAAGCCTATTACGGCCGTAACGGAGAATGCCCCATGCCCATCATTTCCGCGTCCACCCCATCAGATTGTTTTGATGGTATTTACGAAGCTTTCCGCATAGCGGTAAATCATATGACACCCGTGATCTTCCTGAGCGACGGATACATTGCCAATGGTGCAGAGCCCTGGAAGTTCCCGAAAAGTGAAGATCTGACACCGATCACCGTGAAGTTCAAAAAAGGCCTCGAAGAAGGAGAAGATCAGTTCTTCCCTTACCAGAGAGATGAAAATCTTGTACGCCCCTGGGCTGTACCCGGTACCCCTGGTCTGGAACACCGGATCGGAGGATTGGAAAAACAGAACATCACCGGTAACGTAAGTTACGATCCGGAAAATCACCAGCTGATGGTGAAGATCCGCCAGGAAAAAGTAGATAAGATAGCAGATCACATCCCTTTACAGAAGATAGAAGTAGGGCCTGAAAAAGGAAAAGTACTTGTACTGGGATGGGGTTCTACTTTCGGTACTATTAAAAGTGCTGTAATAGAACTGGTGGCAGAAGGTTATGAAGTAGCGCATGCACATCTCCGTCACATGCGTCCTTTCCCCAAAAATCTCGAAGAAATATTGCATAGCTATGAACATGTATTGATCCCCGAGATCAATAATGGCCAGCTCATAAAGATCATCCGCGATCAATTCCTGATCCCTGCCCAGGGTTATAATAAGATCATGGGTGTACCTATCACCAAAGGTGAGTTGGTGGCAAGGATCCGCGAAATGCTCTAGCATTCACAATGAATCAGTTACGAAACGCGTTATAGAGATGACGAGTTTCGTAACTTATTTTCGTATATTGCTATACGTAATATTCTGATCCAAGGCCATGTACAAGACCCACAAGCAATACAGGCTAAAAAGGATTTGTCTTGTATTGATATGCGGGATAATTCCTTACCTGGCAGCCCTCAAGGCCGCGGGACAGTCCTATACATATGAAATAAGGTACGCCAATAATACCATTGGCCTGCTGGATGTAAAACAGGAAACCAGCGGCGCCGTTCGCAAGATCCATATCAAAAGCCGTATCTCGATGAAGCTGCTCTCCCGCATGGAGACAGACATATCTGTTGAGTATCATAATACGGTACTCATCAAAGCACAGGCCTCCCGCGCCAGCAAAGGGGCAGACAGCAAAGAAACTTCTACAGAAAAAACAGAGAAAGGATATAATGTGGTCCGTAAAGGAGTGCCCGGCACATTGTCTACCGCACAGATCACTTTTTCCGTGAGTGAATTATATTTTGGAGAACCGCCAAAGGATCTGAAGGAGATCTATTCAGAAACACATGGTGTGTTCCTGAAGATAAAACAATTGGCAGATAAGCGGTATGAAGTAAGTACGCCGGACGACAGGAGTATTTATTATCGGTATGAAAAGGGAAAATTAATGGAAGTGGAAGTGAATCATCAATTCGGTAAAGCTTACTTCCGTTTGATACAAGCAAAATAAAAACCGGCGCAAGCCAAAGACCCACGCCGGCAAATCCGCAGATCCGGTAAATCCGTACCCCCCGGCAAAATAAATTATACGATCTTCTCAATGATCTGCCCCGTCTTCTTATCCTTCAGGATCAGCTTCGCCGTCCCAAAGTGTGTCATCTCTTCTTTGATCAGGTAATATTGTTCATCATAATCCGTCAACGTTTTCTGTTTCTGCACACCTTCCTGCCCACGCCATACATCCAGTTTCACCGGTTCCCATAATTTCGATTTTGCAGACCTGTAAGCCGCGTCCAAAACAGCGTTCACCACATACCCATCATAAAAGGTTTCCCGCGGCGCACGGCCACTTTCCACTGCATTGAACATATCCGCGAACATATGATTGTACCCCAGTTCATTCAGCTCATCACCCACAGGGAACAACCAGCCCGTATTACTTTCCGCTTTCTCTGCTACATAATCACCTCCTTTACCGGTAGTGAACATATCAAACCCCGTACGCAGAAAACTATTCAGCCAGATCGTACCTTCAGAGCCCATCACTTCATCACGGAGATCAAGACCGCCACGGAAGGTCCAGCTCACTTCAAACTGACCGATAGCGCCATTCTCATATTTCACGAGGCCAATAGCATGATCTTCTGCATCAATAGGTTTCACTTGTGTATCCGCCCAGCACATCACTTCAATAGGTTTGATATCCTTACCGATAAAGTTGCGTGAAATTTCCACGCAATGGCAACCCAGGTCAAGGATACAGCCACCGCCTGCCTGCTCAATATCCCAGAACCATTCACTATGCGGGCCAGGATGTGTTTCGCGGGATTTAGCCCAGAGGATCCTTCCAAGCGCTCCTTCCTGTACACTTTTTAAAGCCTTCAGGAATTTAGGTGTGTAACACAGGTCTTCCAGGTAACCGTTAAAGATGCCTGCTTTTTCTACCGCTTCCATCATGCGTTTGGCTTCTTCTGCATTACGCCCTAATGGTTTGGTGCACATCACCGCTTTCTTCGCTTTGCAACAAGCGAGTACAGCAGCTTCATGTAAGTTGTTGGGTAGGGAGATGCAAACCATATCCACTTCAGGATGATTGATCGCTTCTTCCATGTCCGTCGTCCAGTGGGTACATTTATAATCCACTGCAAATTTCTTAGCGCTTTCTTCGCGGCGGGAGTAGATACTCACGATCGTGTCCCGGCTTCTCTGTCCAATTAAAGAATCCGCATAGAATCTTCCGATGAAGCCGGATCCAAGCATTGCAATTTTCGCCATAATTAATTTTTATATGTTAGACTGGTTTTTTATCATGGAAAGCCAACGCGAAATAGATGATCACTGCGGCAGCAATATACACCGGTACCATCCAGATATTTTGCCATTCACGCACACCATTCACTACATAATAATCCGCTACGATCCCTGAGAACCACGTACCGATCACCATCCCCAAACCATAAGTAGCAAAAGTGAATAATCCCTGCGCAGCACTTTTGATCTTTTCGCCTGCCCTGTTCTCTGTATACATATAGCCGGTAACAAAAAAGAAATCATAACATACACCATGTAAAATGATGCCCGTATATAACATCCACAAATTGGATTCGCTATCGCCATAAGCAAAGAGGATATAACGCAATACCCATGCCGCCATACCTACCAGCAACATTTTCTTCACGCCAATACGGCGAAGCAGAAAAGGAATGGCGAGAATAAAGATCGCTTCGGAAGCTTGTCCGTAGATCATTTTACCTGCGGCATTTTCCATGCCTGCTTCGTGCAGGTAGAGATTGGTGAAACCGTAATAAAAGCTCAGCGGGATGCAGATCAGCACAGCAGAGATAAAGAATACGAGGTAAGATTTGTTCTTGAACAACACCAATGCTTCCACCCCCAATACCTGTGAGGCAGATACATCCTCTTTGGCTTTGGGTGGCACATTCGGCAGCATAAAACTAAACAGGCCCAACAGGAGAGAAGCGCCGCCTGCGATATAAAAAGTATTCGTTGTTTTTTCAATCACCATATAACCGATCAGCAGGCCGGCAACGATCCATCCTACCGTACCAAACATCCGTACCAGCGGAAATTCTTTGCCGGGATCACTCATCTGGTGAAAGGCCACGCTATTGCTGAGTGCAATGGTGGGCATGTACAACAGGGAATAGAATAATACAACGCCGATGAAAAGATAGATATTAGTAGTGAGCGTCATGGCGTATAACGCTATCGCCCCTACGATATGGAGCACGCCCATGATCTTTTGTGCGGAAAAATACCGGTCGGCCACCATCCCTACTAAAAAAGGAGAGATCATGGTGGCAATAGCCAATGCCGTATATGCGTAACTGGCCTCGCTGCCGCTGGATTTAAGGTTTTCAACCATGTATGTGCCTACAGTCACATACCATGCTCCCCATATAAAGTATTGGAGGAACATCATAAAGGATAGTTGCAATCTGGTGTTGTTATTCACGTGGAGGGTTTTAGGTCTCTCCAAGATAAATAAAAATCAATGCAAAATCAATTTCTGATAGCGCCTGCAAGCAGGCCTTAAAGCATAAAATCAATTTCTAACGGTGCTTGTAAACAGGCCTCAACCCGAAATCAACTGCTTATAATACTTACAAATAGGCCTTAACCCACACTCCCCGCATTTAGGACTCCTGGCCAGGCAAACATACCGCCCATGCAGGATCAGCCAGTGATGTGCAATATGCACTTTGGAAG
This sequence comes from Chitinophaga sp. SYP-B3965, assembly GCF_009647655.1. Lineage (GTDB taxonomy): Bacteria > Bacteroidota > Bacteroidia > Chitinophagales > Chitinophagaceae > Chitinophaga. The sequence goes on from NZ_WJFD01000007.1 coordinate 52,420, forward strand.
TAGGAATATATTTAAGCAACTGCTGCTCAGTTTGTAGAGGTGTTTTAGCATTAGTCGTCAACCCTAATCTCGCGGATACACGAAAAACGTGCGTATCCACTGCCATATTAGGTTGATGATGCACAACCGAAGTGATCACATTCGCCGTTTTGCGGCCTACGCCCGGTAATTTTACCAGTTCAGCTACCGTTTCAGGTATTTCCCCGTTAAAATCTTCCATCACCATTTGGGCCATGCCAATAAGGTGTTTCGTTTTGTTATTGGGATAGCTGATACTTTTGATCAGCGGGAAAAGATCATCAAAAGTGGCCTTGCTCAGGGCCGGAATATCAGGGTATTGTGCAAAGATGTGCGGGGTCGTCATATTCACCCGTTTATCCGTGCATTGGGCAGACAAGATCACTGCTACCAGTAATTGGTAGGTATTGTCGTACAACAATTCAGTTTCCGCATCCGGGGCATGTTTCTCAAAATAGTCGATCACATATTGAAATCGTTCTTTCTTCGTCATGCCTGCAAAATACAAAAACTATACCTCGCGTTCTTGCGCGTACTCAAAAATAGCAATGAGTGTAGACTGACGGGGAGCGAGCTTTACAGTATCTAAAGCCTGTAAGGTCAAAAGGTGCAATTTCTTTTCTTCACGTAATAGATCTGGATTCACTTGCATAGGTGCAGTATGCCCTTCCGGGTCGGTTACAACAAAGTTAGGAGTAATAAAAGGGAGTGTAAAATTGCTCATGCGATGATTTGTTAGTTTAATGGAATTTTCACAAATACAGAAGGCTGTATAAGATTAACAGTTACATAACGGAGAATGGCGGGTTAGTATTGTTAATTTATAACTTTTTTTAAGAAAATGCAACTTTTTAACAAAGTGTTAAGGGGAGGAAAGGGGCTTGGGAACCAGTAAATTAATCGATTTTGGGCTTGGGGTTGGTGATAATGAACAGATCCTCATCATCTTTTTTCATCCGGTATTGCTCCCGGGCAAATTTTTCCAGTTTCTCGGGGCTGGACAATAATTCGTACTGATCCTGCCGCGCCCGGTCTATTTCCTGCTTGTAAAAAGCCTTCTGACCTTCCAGCTTGTTTTCCTCAGCAGATAAAGAGTATTGGGTGAAAGCGCTGTTCCGGTCCACAAAAAGGAGCCAGGCCACAAAAAGCACCACGCCGATCACAAACTTGTTGCGGAGGAAAGACGGTATTTTTTGGAAACGCTTTTTCAGATCCATATTCACAAAGGCTGATTTGGTATCCGGGTACTGGAAGACCAGTACCCGGAAAAATTTGTATTGACCACTAAAAATAGGCTCAGTGATACTAAAAACTACTTCTTACCAAATTTAATTGAATTTTTTGGATAATAAGCACTGCTATCCAGCAGTTCTTCGATCCTCAGCAACTGGTTGTATTTAGCCATACGGTCAGTACGACTGGCAGAACCGGTTTTGATCTGACCGCAGTTCAGGGCAACCGCCAGGTCAGCGATAGTAGTATCTTCTGTTTCTCCGGAACGGTGGCTCATGATAGAAGTATAACCCGCTTTTTGTGCCATAGAAACTGCATTGATGGTTTCAGTGATGGTGCCAATTTGGTTCACTTTCACCAGGATGCTGTTCGCAATCTGCTGATCAATACCTTGTTTCAGACGTTTTACGTTGGTAACGAACAGATCATCACCCACCAGCTGTACGCTGTTGCCGATAGATTCAGTCAGTTTTTTCCAGCCATTCCAGTCATCTTCCGCCATACCATCTTCAATAGACAGGATAGGGTATTTCTTGGACCACTCAGTCCAGTAAGCTACCAGTTCATCACTGCTGATGATCTTTTGGGAACTCTTATAGAACTTGTAAGTGTTGTCTTTATCGTTGTACATCTCACTGCTGGCTGCATCCAGTGCAATACCAATTTGTGAACCTGCTTTGTAACCAGCTGCTTCGATAGCCATCAAAACTGTTTCGATCGCTTCTTCGTTGCTTTGGATCTCAGGAGCAAAACCACCTTCATCACCCACGTTAGTGCTGTAACCTTTCTTTTTCAGAACAGCTTTCAGGTGGTGGAAGATTTCCACGCCCCAGCGAAGTCCTTCAGAGAAAGTATCCGCACCCACTGGCACGATCATAAACTCCTGGAAGTCAATTTTGTTATCCGCATGCGCACCACCATTGATGATGTTCATCAGAGGAATAGGAAGGGTAGTTGCGTTTACGCCACCCAGGTAACGATACAATGGTAAACCAAATGCATCTGCTGCTGCTTTAGCTACTGCCATACTCACCGCCAAAGTTGCATTGGCGCCCAGTTTGGCTTTATTTTCAGTACCATCCAGTTCAATGAGCAATTTGTCAACACCCGCCTGGTCGCTGATATCCCAGCCGATCAGTTCATCAGCGATCACTTCATTTACGTTCGTAACAGCTTTGATCACACCCTTGCCTAAATACACAGCTTTATCATTATCGCGAAGTTCAACGGCTTCGTGTTTACCGGTAGAAGCACCGGATGGAACGGCCGCACGGCCTACATGGCCATCTTCTGTTGTTACGTCAACCTCTACTGTAGGGTTTCCACGGCTATCTAAAATCTGTCTGGCGTGGATCTCTGAAATGATACTCATGGGTAAAATTTTTATTGTTTTATTCTTAAAAAATACCAACTCACGGTAAATGGCGTCTCTCATTTACACGGGCCACTAATTTGTCAGCTCCTTGAACACATCCTCCAGGCTCTGCGAATTGCTTTGCAAAGAAAGGATGTTCCGGTTATTAATCAAAGAGAATTGAAGCAGGTTTTTGCGGACGGTTTCCGCATCTGTCGTATAAAGTCGCCAAATATGACCCTCAGCGGCCACTGCGCGCGAAACGCCGGGTAATAATTCCAGTTCTTCCTGGGAAACAGATTCTCCAAAAGTAACCTGAATATAACTGTGCGCCCCCTGCTGTAAAGTGCTGATAGCCCCATCTGCAATGATGCTGCCCTTATTAATAATGATCACCCTGCTGCACATCGCTTCCACTTCCTGCATAATATGGGTAGATAACATCACCGTTTTATTCTCCCCCAGATTCTTGATCAAACTCCTGATCTCCGCCAGCTGATTGGGATCCAGCCCGGAAGTAGGTTCATCCAGGATCAGTATTTCCGGATCATGCAATAATGCCTGAGCCAGGCCTACCCGTTGTTTGTAACCTTTACTAAGGGCTCCTATCTTTTTATGCTTTTCCGGTGTAAGTCCCGTCAGGCCTATCATTTCAGTGATCCGGGCACCAGAACCAGCACCCAGCTTATGCATGCCCGCCATAAATTCCAGGAATTCCCGGATGTACATATCAGGGTAGAGGGGATTGGCTTCCGGAAGGTAACCCACACGCTTCCTCACTTCCATGGGCGTTTTCACTACATCAAATCCGCAAACGCTTGCCTGTCCTGCACTGGGAGGAAGGTAACCGGTGATGATCTTCATGGTAGTGGATTTGCCGGCGCCATTGGGTCCCAGAAAGCCCACAATTTCACCTTTCTGCAACTCAAAAGAGATGCTGTCCACTGCTTTCTGCTGGCCATACAGCTTGCTAAGTTCTTTTACGACGATGGACATGGATAGTTTTTGCGTTGGCTAAAGTAAGCAGAAAAATATAGTTAACCACTAATTCCAGTGCCTCCGGGATGCAAATTTTCAAATGCGCAGGCTTGCAGGATAATGGCCATATAGGTAAAAGCCCCTGCAGTTAACGGATTTCAATTTTAAACGCCCGTTTCACGCAGCCCCAAAAATTGCCATATGTGGAAAATGCTGTAATTTTACGTCTTCAATAATTACTGCAATGTAGACCTTACATCATCTTCTTTTTTACGCTTGGTTGTATATCCATTTACAACTGTACAAGCAACCCCTTTGTAATCTTTCACCCTTACAAATCTATCAATGACAAGCTTTCTCAGGAAGGCATTGGGCATTTTCGTGGAATTTGAACCCAATGACCTTCAACAAACGGGCAGGCCCGCAGGGGATACCCTTGCCCAAAAATTCCCGCTTAGCAGCGTTAAGCCAACTATCTCGGCAGAAGAGCTCGATAAATTCGAGTTACACTTCTCCCGGTTATTTGAAAGCAGCAATCTGCCCGGACCCGATTATTTCGAGTTCTGGCGCATGATGGAAACACTGGAAGCACACGTGCCAGACGAAAAAGCACGTATAGGGGCGGTTTTTGCCACCCTCAGCATCCAGGGCCTCACAAAAGATAAGCTGCTGCAAACCGCTGCCCAGTACAAAGGCATCGTGGAAAAGGACCGCGATGAATTCGACAAAGCTGCAGATGATAAAGCGAAACAAGAGATCCAGGGCAGGGTGCAACAGATCGCCGGCCTGGAAAAAAAGATCGCCGAAAATTCGCAGCAGATCCAACAGCTCACGGAAGAGATCACCACCGCTCAGATCAGTATGAAAGAACTGAAAAGCCAGGTATCCGAACAAGAGCAAAAGCTGGCAAACAGGCGACAGGGTTACGATGTAGCCTGCCAGGCCATGGTCACTAAAATCCAGTCAGACATTCAAACCATTCAAACAATCCTTTAAACATGGACACTCAATTTTTCCCTGCTGAATCAGGCCAGAAACTGAAATCCTACTGGAATCGCCCCGGCGGCAAATTCGGTATCGTTATCGGAATCGGCTTATTGGTCCTGATCGGTTACTATGTGATCCCTATCCTCACAAATGTGATATGGAACACACTCAACTTCGGCATCGCATTAGTGAGCCTTGGTTTATTTCTTTACGCAGTCACGCACAGAAAATTGCGACTGAGTTTATTCTATCTCTACGAATGGCTGATGAAAAAGCTCGTAGGCGTAGTCATAGAACTGGACCCCTTCCTCATTGCTGAAGATTATATCGGCGACATGGAAGAACAGCGCGAAAAACTCTACAAGCAATCCATCGACGTGGATGCACAAAAAGAGAAGATCGACATGAAGATCGACGAAAAAGAAAAGGACATGGCACAACTGATGAGTCGCGCCAAAGCTGCACAGAGCAATAACATGCTGCCTGAACTGGGAAATGCTACGCGCCACATCGCAAGGATCAAAGAATATATCGTGCAACTAACTCCTATCCGCGATAACCTGGCACGCATTGGTGACTATCTCACCAAAGTGCACAAGAACAGCGGATACATGATTGAAGATGCACGCAACGAACTGGAACTGAAAAAAGATCTCTACAAATCAGTCTCTTCCGGTAACAAAGCCCTGAGCTCTGCCCTGAAGATCTTTAACGGTGATCCCGAAAAGAAACTGATGGTAGAACAATCCATGGAGTTCCTGAAGGAAGATATTGCTACCAAGTTGAGCAGTATGAAAAAAGCCATCAGCTACTCTACAGACTTCATGCGCTCCATCGATCTGGATAACGCAACATATGAACTGCAAGGCCTCACAATGCTGGAATCTTTTAATCCAGACACAGAATTTAAACTGGACCTGAAAAAATGGGCACCGGATAATTCCCCACGCAAACCTGGTGAACTGCCAAAGGATAATTATAACGATCTGCTGAGCTGATAAAAAATCAGAAGAAATACAGGTGATAGCCATACGTGTGTCCGCTTGTATAACGTATACGAACAAACGAAATTATTTCTAAACCTATAAACATTTAAATCATGGCCTTAAAAGTAAAACCAGGCGGTAAAGTACTGGGAATCGTATTACTCCTCGGAGCTATTTATGCTGGTAAAGTATTATGGTGGGACAAGCGCCCGCAAGACGCAAAAGCTGCTGCCGAGATCGGTAAAGTAGCCTTGCCCGATGCCCCCGAAGCATCTTTAAGCGGTAATGCCGCAAAACTGGAACTCCCCACAGCAGAGGAGTCCGCAAACGGCGGCACCAAAGTTGTGTGGAAGATCATGGCCTGGAACTCCCAGTTCCCATTGATGTACGCCAACGGTAGTGCAAAAACCACCAAAGGCTCACTCATCGATAAAGCCAACATGCAGGTCGAAGTGGTTCGTCAGGACGACTGTAACAAAACGATCGCAGACGTGGTGAAGTTCGCACAGGATTATAAATCTAATCCTAACACCCCCGGTGTGTTCGCTTCCTTCATGGGAGACGGTATGCCCATGTTCTTTGCCGCACTGGCAAAAGAACTGGAGCCACTCGGACCAGAATATCAACCTATTGCTTTCTACGCCATGGGTAAGAGTTATGGTGAGGACAAACTGATGGGCCCTGCAGAATGGAAGATAGATCCCAAGAACGCACTCGGCAAAACCGTGTCCTGCGTAATGAGGGACGGGGACATGAACATCCTCGTGAAATGGGCTGGTGATAACGGTCTGCGCGTAAACCCGGATGAAACCACTTACGATCGCAACGCTATCAACATCATCGCTGCCAACGACTTCCTGGACGCCGCCAATAAATACATTGCCGGTTACAGCGAAAGCCGCAAGCTGGTAGTAAATGGCAAGAAGATTGCAAAAGATACTACAGTAGGAGTAGACGGTGTAGCCACCTGGACGCCCGGCGACGTAAACATTGCCCAGAAGAAAGGTGGCCTGATCAACATCGCCACTACAAAAGAGTACGCATCTCAAATGCCCAATATCACCATCACCATCAAGAAGTTCGCCAATGACCACCGCACGGACATTGAGAACCTGATCATGGCGCTGGCACAGGCCGGCGACCAGGTACGTTCCTTCACAGACGCCAAATCCTTTGCTGCAGACATTTCTGCCAAAGTATACAACGAACAGGATGGCGCATACTGGTTGAAATACTACAACGGTATCGAAGAAAAAGATGCGCAAGGTATCAACCTGCACATGGGTGGTTCCATGGCATTCAATCTTGCAGACGCTGCCAACATGTTCGGCCTCGGAGATGATAAGCTGGACCGTTACAAGATCGTATACGGCACCTTCGGCGACATCCTCGTAAAGATGTATCCTGAACTGGTCCCTTCTTACCCTGTGTACAACAAGGTAGTAGATAAATCCTTCCTGGCTTCCGTGGTAAGCAATCACCCGGAACTCCTGACAGGTAAGGTTATCCAGCAGCAATACGCTGCCGAGATCACCAAAGAGGTATCATCCAGATCCGTACAGGTACAGTTTGAAACAGGTAGCGCTGTCATCAGATCAGAATCTTACGCCACACTGGATGAGATCCTGAAAAGCGCCGTAGTAGCGGAAGGACTGAAACTCGGTATCTATGGTCACACAGACAACGTAGGCAACGAAGCCGCTAACCAGCAGCTCTCCAACCAACGTGCAGAGTCCGTGAAAGCTTACCTCTTAGGTAAAGGACTCTCAACTGCCCGTTTGGAATCCAAAGGTTTTGGTGCATCAAAACCGCTGGCAGACAATGGTACAGCTGTAGGCCGCGCACAAAACCGCCGTGTTCAGATCGTATTGGGTAACTAATTTTTATCTCGGAGGATGGCACTGCTAAAGTGCCATCCTTTCGTAATCATAAAAAGGTATGGATAAGATTAAAGCATTTTTTGAACCGCTTCGTATACTGGACAAACGAGCCATGATGTTGCTGATCATTGCAGAAGTGATCATCGCCCTGGTACTTTGGCAGTTAACCGGCGGCGGCCTGATACCCACACCCGCAAAGGTGTTCGAGGCTATCGGCACCATTTTCACGTACCCTGATTTTATAGATAACCTCTTCGCCAGCTTAACACTCACTATCAAGGGAATGTTCTTTTCCATAGTGATTGCGCTGTTCATCAGTTATCTGTCCATCGTGCCGGTATTTGAACCAATTGCCCGTTTCATCGTGAAGTGCCGTTACCTCACATTAACCGGTTTGATCTTTCTGTTCACCCTGCTAACCAGCAATGGTGGCCAGTTAAAGCTGAGCCTGCTGATGTTTGGTATCATACCATTCTTCGTCACTTCGTTGTTATCCGTGTTCGGAAATATCAACAAGCAGGAGTTCGAATTATGCACCACATTGCGGATGAACAAATGGCAGACATTATGGGAAGTGATCATTGTAGGAAGGCTCGATCAGGTGTTTGAAGTAATGCGCCAGAACTTTGCTATCGCATGGCTGATGATCACATCTGTAGAGGGTTTGAGCATGAGCCAGGGCGGCCTGGGTGTGATGCTCATCAAAGCAAACAAATACGTGCAGTTAGACATCGTATTCGCCACCCTCGTGATCATTTTTGCATTGGGTATCTTTTTTGATTTCATACTGGGCCTTTTCCGGCACTGGTTATTTCCTTACACTAAATTAGAAACCCGCTAATGAACGCATATTCAAAAAATAAGGTATTATTAAGTGCAGAAAACATCCACTTGCAATACGGAGAGAAAAAGATCTTACGCGATATCAACTTTAGCATAAAAGATATTCACCGTGAAGGCCTGCAACAAGGCCAGGTAGTGGCTTTAATAGGAAGAAGCGGCATAGGTAAAACACAGCTGTTCAAAACCCTCTCTGGTTTAGTCAAACCAACAGAAGGTGTAGTGAAAATAGATGAAGACCAGCATGAAGTAAAAGCAGGCCAGGTGGGCATCGTACCACAGAACTACATTCTTTTCAATCACCGCACCATTTTCCAGAATCTGAAAATAGGTTTAGACAATGGAGAAACAAAACTCACAGAAGAAGAAAAGAAGCGCATCATCGATGATTACGCCATTACCTTCGATCTCACGGATCATCTGAAAAAGTATCCTGCACAGCTCAGTGGTGGCCAACGCCAGCGCGTAAGCATCATCCAACAGGTACTAACCGGAAACAAATTCATCTTATTAGACGAACCCTTCTCCGGCTTAGATATCCTAATGGTAGACAGAGTAATAAAACTACTCCTAAAGGTTTCCACCCTCAACGAACAAAACACCCTGATCATCGTAAGCCACGACATAGAAAACGCCACCGCCGTATCAGACACCGTCTGGGTCCTGGGAAACGAAGAAGGTAAACCCGGCGCCACCATAAAAAAAGAATACGACCTGTGCGAGATGGGTCTGGCCTGGAGGCCCGAGATCCGCACAGATCGTAAGTTTGTCGAGTTAATCGACGAAATCAAGAAACAGTTGTAGGTCTAAAAAATATAAGGAACGATCACAGTTGACCTATCCGCTGTGATCGTTTTATTTTAATTCTTTGTTGATCAGCTTTTTCTTCTCTATTCATCCCCCGTTGTGTCACTCCCTTGTACGGTTTGTTCTTTATTCAGCCGGTTTGATTTTTCTTTTTTTAACACCCTGACCTCAGCCAAAAAGAAACGCCATCATCAAAAAACACCTCCAAAAGAAAAGAAACCTCTCTGCAAAAAAGTATCTCCTATAAAAAAATATAAAATACCGCCCTTTGTTGCGCGGCAAGGTTCCCGCCAAAAACAACAACCTCAAAAAATATCCTTACAAAAAAAGAAACTTCTCTACAAAAAAGAATCCCCCACAAAAGAATATAAAACACCGCCCTCTGCTGCGCGGCAAGGTTCCCGCCAAAAACAACAACCTCAAAAAATATCCTTACAAAAAAAGAAACTTCTCTACAAAAAAGAATCCCCCACAAAAGAATATAAAACACCGCCCTTTGCTGCGCGGCAAGGTTCCCGCCAAAAACAACAACCTCAAAAAAACATCCTTTACAAAAAAAGAAACCTCTTTGTAAAAAAAGACCCCCCTTCAAAAAAATATAGAAAACCGCCCTTTGCAGCGCGGCAAACGCTCTAATAAGTAACAACCGGCTCCAAATCCTTCGCCATTTCAATCATCGAACTCAACTCATTCAAAGTCGGAACCCTCCCACTCAAATTCTTCAACCCATTCACCTCAGTAACCTTCGCATGCAAATTCTCCGGTACTCTGTTCCGAAGCTCCTTCACAGTATCAACACCCGCCGCCTCCAAAAGTTCAGCAAACTGATCCCCAATCCCATTGATCCTCATCAGATCCGCATGATTCACCCAGGTAAGGATCAAAGACTCCGGAATCCCGGTAGTCTCCGTAAGTTTAAGCCTGCCAGTCCGGGTAGCCCCATCTTCCAATAACTTAGCCACAGTATTAATCCCAATACCTAACAGCTTGCTGGCATAATTCGGGCCAATGCCCTGTATCTCATGAATCGGATAACTCATCTTTAAACGAAATTTAGAAGATCGGAAATTAAGGAAAACCCGGAACCTTTGCTTTAAAAATATGTTAATTCACTGGTTAGCACCGTATTTTTAACGCTAAAGACACATAACTATTACATTTGTAGGATGAAAAGAACGATCGCATTCTTGCTCTTGCTGCCGCAACTCCTGCAGGCACAAGGGTTGGCGGAAAAGCAATATCCAAAGGGATACTTCAGGAATCCGCTAAACATACCAATAGAACTGGCCGGTAATTTCGGAGAACTCCGCCCCAACCACTTCCACTCGGGCATGGACCTCAAAACACAACAACGGGAAAACCTCCCCGTACACGCAGCAGCAGATGGGTATGTAAGCCGGATAGGCGTATCCCACCTGGGCTTCGGAAACGTATTATATATTACTCACCCCAACGGCTATACTACCGTATACGCTCACTTAAACAAATTCTACCCCTTAGTGGATGAATACGTGAAAAGGAAACAATACGAGCAGGAAAGCTGGGCATCAGATATTGTACTGCCCCAAGGACTCTTCCCCGTAAAAAAGGGAGATTTCGTAGCCTGGAGCGGAAACACAGGAGGCTCTGCAGGCCCGCATCTGCATTTCGAGATCAGAGATACCCAAACAGAAAAGCCCCTGAACCCCATGCTTTTCGGTTTCAGCATTCCAGACACCCGCGCCCCGGAAATTTCCCGGTTAGTGATCTACGATAGGAATAAAAGTCTCTACGAACAATCCCCCATAGTTGTTCCCGTAAAGAACACAAAAACCGGCTACGTAGCCACCCGCCCCATAGTGAAAGTGGCCACAGACAAAGTAAGCCTGGGCCTCAGCGCGCTGGACAGGCAAAGCAATTCCATGAATCCAAACGGAATCTACGAAGCCATGCTTATCAAAAACGGCCAGGTAGACTGCGGTTTCCAGCTGGATAATATCAGTTACGACGAAACCCGCTACCTCAATGCGCACATCGATTATAAGATGAAGAAGGCCGGTGGCCCTTACGTTCAACTGCTGTTTGCACTCCCCGGCAACCACCTGGATATTTACCAGGACGTATCCGGAAACGGCACCATCGATCTGTCCGATAAACAACCCCACCCCGTAACCATCCGGGTAACAGATGCTTACGGAAATGCCACCAATGTACAGATCACCTTGCAACAGGAAGGAAGTTCATCCCCCGAGCCCGTTTGTGCAAACAAGATGTTCGCAGATTCACGGAATATATTTGAAAATAATCAGGTAGAATTTTATCTTGAGGAAGGATCTTTATATGATCAGATCTGTTTCAGGTATCTCGAAATTCCTAACGCCACGGCCTATTCCAGCACTTACCGCCTGCATACGGCGCTGGTGCCGGTTCATTACAGCTTTGGATTGAGGATCAAACCAAACCGCCCGGTTCCTGCGGTATTGCAAAATAAAATGATAATCGTGCGCAAAGGTTTGGGAGAAAGCGTTTCAGCCACTACCTTTGAGGACGGATGGTATAAAGGCACGTTCCGCGATCTGGGAGATTTTTATCTGACTACAGACACAGAAGCGCCAAGGATCGCTCCCCTGGGCAGTATCAAACAGGGCGCGAACCTCTCCAAAGCAGGGAAGATCTCGTTTTCAATGAACGACGCAAGCGGGATCAAATCCTACCGTGCAGAGCTGGATGGTAAGTGGATAATGTTTTCGCGCCGTAGTAATGTATTATCGTATACCTTCGATGAACATTGTCTACCCGGAAATCATACAGTGACCTTGACGGTAACGGATATAGCCAACAACGAATCGACTTACACATTGACCTTTAAACGATAATAACAACATGACACATCTTAAAGAAGGGGATATAGCACCTTCATTCACAGCCATTGATCAGCATGGGCAAACAGTATCGCTTGCTGATTTTAAAGGAAAGAAAGTGATCCTGTACTTCTATCCGCACGATATGACCCCAGGCTGCACAACCCAGGCCTGTAATCTGCGGGATCACCACAGCCGTCTATTAAGCAAAGGCTATATAGTACTGGGTGTGAGCGAAGATGACGAACAAAGCCACAAGAAATTCGCAGACGAATACGATCTGCCTTTCCCGCTGTTAGTGGACGAAAGCCACAACATCCTCAACGACTACGGCGTTTGGGGAGAAAAGACTTTCATGGGCCGCACCTTCGACGGTACCCACCGCACCACTTTCCTGATAGATGAGGACGGCGAGATCGCACACATCATCCACAAACCAAACAACGGCGACCACGCTGCAGAAATAATCGAACTCTGGGAAGGAGATGGTTCCGAATTCAAAACCGAACCCGCTGAAGAAGAAGCCGCCACACCAGCTTCAGATGAGCACGTGATCAGCTCTGTAGAAAAAGCCGTTCGCGCTTTCACCCCTAAACCGCATCCGGTTCCAAAGGTAGAAGCAGAAGAACCAGCTACAGCAGAAGCTGCCGCCCCTGCGCCCAAGCCCAAAGCTAAACGCGTAGCCAAACCAAAAGCAAAACCTGCAGTAGCAGAAGTAGCCGCTCCGGCACCAGCCGGTGCTCCTAAAGCAAAAGCTAAAACCGCCGCTAAACCAGCAGCGAAGAAAGCCGCCGCTAAGCCAGCACCAAAAGCCGCCGCTCCAAAAGCAAAAGCTAAAACTGCCGCCAAAGCAGTAGCTCCTAAAGCAAAAGCAAAAGCAGCAGCACCTAAAAAAGCAGTAGCTAAAAAAGCCGCAGCCAAAGCAGCACCTAAAAAGGCAGCACCTAAAAAAGCAGCAGCTAAGAAGGTTGCACCAAAAGCAAAAGCTAAAGTAGCACCAAAGAAAGCAGCTCCTAAAAAAGCAGCAGCTAAAAAGGTAGCACCAAAAGCAAAAGCCAAAGTAGCGCCAAAGAAAGCCGCTCCTAAAAAAGCAGCAGCTAAAAAGGTAGCACCAAAAGCAAAAGCCAAAGTAGCACCAAAGAAAGCCGCTCCTAAAAAAGCAGCAGCTAAAAAGGCAGCACCCAAAAAAGCAGTAGCAAAAGGCAAAGCGAAAGCAGCCCCTAAAGCAAAAGCGAAGGTTGCACCTAAGAAAGCAGCAGCAAAAGCCAAGGTAGCGCCTAAAAAGGCCATTGCAAAAGCAAAAGCAGCCCCCAAGGCAAAAGCCAAAGCCGCTCCTAAAAAAGCAGCCGCCAAAAAGGGAAAAAAGAAATAATCCTGAATCTCTTTATAATAGAAAAGGCCGTATCAATTGATACGGCCTTTTTTTGTGGCCATTGAACAGGTCACTCCTATATCCCAGATACGTTTGACATAGGCTCAAGATTCGATGAGAAATGCAAGATAAAAGCCTTATCTTAGTACAATGGCACTAACAAACGATAACGTCATCCTCCGGAAGGCCACAGGTACCTTCGCAAAGCAGATCGTCTTCCGTCAGCGGTTCGGTAAAACCGTGATGTGCAACCGCCCCTGCAAATACCCACCCAAAACCCCCACCCAGATAGCGAACCAGGAACGCTTTTCAAGAGCCAACGATTTCGCCAAAGCCGCCGTTAAGGACCCGGAAAAGAAGGCGTACTATCAATCCATAAAGAAACCCAACCAAACCGCCTTCAACGCAGCTTTTCAGGATGCTTATAATAAACCGGAAGTAGAAGTAAGTGTAAAAGAAAAGACAATCACCATCAAAGTGACTGGCAAACACCGTGTAGAGAAAGTGAAAGTAGGCAACAGCTTCGCCGTATTGAAAAACAACGAATGGGAACATAAACTCGTGGAAACCCCCTTCATCGTCCAGGTATATGATATAGCCGGGAACATTTGCACAATAGATTACGGGAAACTGCGGGCAACACGGCTTGTAAGATTCCCGTCATAGATTATTATTTGTGCATATCTCCCCTTATACTTCTTTAAATATTTAGTGTAAATAAGGAAAAAGGTATCATCATCAAATACAACATGGCTTTTAATCTCCAGTGTAACAAAATTATTAAATCCTTCGCGCCACGCTTCCCTCCACAGGTTTAAAGTACAGCTGTCACTCCCCGTTTCTTTTTTTATGAAAGCAACCAGGTCAGGATCGCAATCTATGTATGTGCCTTCCTCCGTGGCCCTACGATTAACTTTTATATACCAATCCCCTTTCCGAACACCATCCTGATAGCTAAGCTTATAAAAGACCCCGTCATTTTCATACCGGGCAATAACAACACCCGTAAAAGGCTTCCCGGTCTTTTTCAGCCACGTGATGCCATCCTTGTAAAATACTTCGCTCTCCGCAACATAGGTAGCAGATGTAACCGGTGCCACGGTTGGATGGCAGGAAACAAAAAGGACACATAACAAAAGCAAAGATCGCATGGGGCAGAAGGTATAAAAAAAAGGCCACCTCACAGAGGCAGCCCTTCCAAAAAATATACACACTAATGAATTATCTCTTCTGACGTTGCTTCTTAAAAGTATTACCCGTCTTAAACTTATTCCCCTCAGGGCTACCCACCCTATCCATCGCACAACGGAAACCTACAGTATTAGTAGCCATATCCTCCTGCATGAAACGACGTGCACCAGGAGACAACCAATAAGCCCTGTCATTCCAGCTACCACCTTTGATCACCCGTGATTTATCATTCACGAGAGAAGTGATACCATAACCATATTCAACAAGAGAAAGAGAGTCACCATCTAAGTAGTTGATCACATCACCCTTCTGATAGTTCAAACGGCTGGCACTTTCTTCATCCGTTACATCCCTCATCTTCAGCATACCCAGGCTATCCTTTTCAAACTCCTTCTCACCATTTTGATAAACAGTCTGGAATTTGTTACCCCGGAAGTAGTTAAAGTCGTCACCATCAATCGTCGTCAATGGTCTGTAAACGTCATTCACCCACTCCGCTACGTTGCCGGACATATTATAGATACCGAAAGTATTAGGGAAGTAAGAAAGAACAGGAGCAGGAATGGACGCCTTATCGTTCAATCCACCGGCCATACCCATGTTATCACCAGATCCACGTTTGAAGTTCGCCAGGAACTGACCTTGCCAGTTACCGCGGCGGATATCTCTGAGGCCGCTGTTGTTAGTACCCCAGGAGTAGATCTGTTTGTTCATGATCAGCTCTTCCCCACGTTTTCCTTCTTTCTTGGAAGGATTCGGGTTCTGGCCGATATATCCGAGTGCTGCATATTCCCACTCTGCTTCAGTTGGCAGGCGGTAAGCTGGCAGCATGATACCATCTTCAAATTGTGCACCACGGGGTGAACCATCTGCATTAGCGAACTGCTTCTTGGCAGATTTCGTCATTTTACCCGGAGTACCTTCATACAGACCAGCCATGTAAGCCTTACTGTCGAACGTATTATCATCCGCCTGGTTCATGATATCTGCTTTGGAGAGGAGACCTGCATCCATCAGCAGTTTTTCATTCACACGGTTGGAGCGCCATTTGGCATAGTCCGTAGCTTGTTTCCAGCTAACACCTACAACCGGGTAGTTATTATAAGCAGGGTGGCGGAAATAATACTCCACCAGCGGCTCATTATAAGCTAACTCACTACGCCATACCAGGGAATCCGGTAAAGCATTGCGGTAAACGTCAGGGAAAGATTCGAAGTACATACGGTTTAACCAGTACAGGTACTCACGATAGTTGATGTTGGAAACTTCATTCTCATCAATGTAGAAGGAAGAAACCGTGATCCGGCGGGGGATGTTGTTCCAGTCACCCATTACGTCCTGCTCAGTGGCGCCCATAGCGAATGTACCGCCCTGAACAAACACTAAACCAGGGCCAGTGAACTGGTCCTTTGCTTTAGCAACGGAAAAACCACCCATTTTAGGGTCGTTATAAGCCCACCCGGTGGCGGAAGATGATTCTTTTTTCTTTCCAAAAAGACCACCATTCTTACAGGCCGACATCGACATTAAAACGCCGGTGCCGATGATCAAGGATAAGGAGGTTAATCTGCGCATGCGAAAACAGCTTTTATCTATTCAATTTAGGTATTCAAATATAGTAAACGCAAATGTAATCTTTTTTATTTTATGGCAAAAAAAATTAATCTATAACATTATGCGTTTAACCGATTATCCGTAGAACGAATGTCCTAATCTGCTGGTTGTGAAATATCCCAAGATACATTAGGTTTGTGATAAATATAAAACGCTGCCATATTTTATGTTCTGCCGCCGCTCCGTTCTTTGTGCTTTTATTTGCCTGCTTTGCTTGCAGGGAAAGGTTTTCGCTCAAAGGACCTATGCTCCACGCTCTGTACTGGCAGATGGCAACTGGTATAAATTGTCTGTAAAAGAGCCCGGTGTATATAAGATAGACCTCCCTTTACTCAATGCCATGGGCATTTCTACTACTAATCTCGCTTCCTCCCAGATCCGCTTGTTTGGCAACGGTGGCAGCATGCTCCCGGAAGATAATGCCCTGCCCCGGCCGGATGATCTGCTCCAAAACGCGCTTTCCGTGGTTGATGGAGGTGATGGCTTATTAAACGGTAACGATTATGTTTTATTTTACGCGCCCGGCCCCCATTCCTGGCAAAATAACCAGCACATACAGCATTTGTATGCAGATTCCGTCTGCTATTTCCTGAACATCGCGCCTGGCGGGCTTCGCATCATAACAGACAATGCCAGGCCGATCCCAAATATGCAAATAAATTCTTTTGATTTTCGGGCTTTTTATGAAAAAGAATTAGTGAATCTCCTCTCCAGCGGCAAAAGCTGGCTGGGAGAAGAATTTAACAGCGCTGTTGCTGAAAGGAATGTTACTATCCCATTGCCTGCCAGTGGTTTAACAGACATAAACGTACATTTTCGCGGCGCCGCCAGAACTACCGGCAGTTCCCGTTTTGAAGTGTATATGAATAATGTACAGCTTGGCAATCTGTCTGTTACGCCGGTTTCAGGGAATATCTTCGACACATATGCCAGTATTGCTGATGGAACTTTCACCGCCAGCGGCCCCGCCAACTTTAATATTAAGTACATAGGAAATGCCAGCGCAAAAGGCTGGTTGGATTATCTCGAAATATTTGGAAGAAGTGCACTCACCCTTCCAACCGAAGGTTCCCTCAATTTTCGCGATACCCGCAGTATCGGAAGGATAGGAGAGTTCCAGATCAATCAGGCCAATGCACAAACACAGGTTTGGGACATCACAGATCCCATCAAACCCATTTCCATCACTACCACGCTAAATGGCAACACTTTACGTTTTACAAGAGATGCCACTACCCTGAAGGAATACATCGCTTTTTCCAATACCACTGCAAAACCAACGTTTATTGGTCCCGTACCGAATCAAAACCTCCACGGCCAGGGGCCCGCAGACATGCTGATCATTACGGCGAACAGCTTACGCAGCGAAGCAGAACGGCTTGCAGTTTACCACCAGGCCACCGTGATCACCGTAGAAAATATCTATAACGAATTCAGTGCCGGCATCGCAGATCCCACTGCCATCAGGGATTTCATCAAAATGCAGTACGACCGCCACGGCATAAAATACCTCTTGCTTTTCGGCCGCGCATCATTTGATTATAAGAACAGAATACCGAACAACACCAATATCGTCCCCACCTGGCAAAGCGTTTCATCCTTTCACGGGATCAATTCCTACATGTCAGACGACTACTTCGGATTCCTGGACAATACAGATGATATCGCCGGAAATCCTTTACTGGACGTAGCTATAGGACGCTTACCTGTAAAAAACACAACAGAAGCAAAAGACATCGTAGATAAGATCATCAATTACCATGATCCCAAAACCTTCGGCCCATGGCGCAACGAAATGACCTTCGTAGCAGATGATGAAGACGATAACCTCCATTTGGAAGACGCCGAAAAAGTAAGCAGTATTCTAACACAGGAGCAACCACAATACAACATCAGCAAGATCTATTTAGACGCTTTTCCGCAAGTATCGGATGCCGGTGGAAGTCGCTACCCTGCTGCAAATGAAGCCGTTAACAATAAAATGTTCAATGGCACACTGGTCTGGAATTACACCGGCCACGGAAGTTTCTCCCGCCTCGCAGAAGAAGCGATATTAGAAGAAACCTCCCCGAACAACTGGAACAACGCCACCAAATTACCTTTGATGGTAACCGCCACCTGTGATTTTGCGCCCTTCGACAATCCTAACTTCAATTCATTGGGAGAGCAGTTATTAAATAGAAAAGAAGGTGGTGCCATAGCCCTCATGACCACCACCCGCGCAGTTTTCGCTTTCTCCAACCTGGTGATGAACTCCAACTATTTCCGCCTGGCCTTCCAACCCGGCGCCGGAGGAAAAATGCCCACACTGGGAGAAGGCGCCATGATGGCCAAAAACGAAACCTACGCCAACTTCGGCGACATCATTAATAACAGGAAATTCCAACTCCTCGGCGATCCCGCACTCACACTGGCTTTCCCGAAATGGCGCGTCTATACAGATTCCATCAACGGCCAATCTGTAAGCAGCACAGACACCCTCAAAGCATTAGGAAAATACACCTTCCAGGGAAGTGTAAGAGATGCCGGAGGCCTCATCAGAACAGGATACAACGGAACTATATCTGTAACCGTTTTCGATAAACCAGCCGGCAGAAGCACCCGGGCCAATGATCCCACCAGTCGCGCTGTAGTTTATGAAGAACAGGACCGCATCCTTTACAAAGGCAACCAGAATGTAAGGAACGGCCGGTTCAGCTTTACTTTCGTGGTCCCAAAAGACATTGCCCAAACCAGTGGCAGCGGAAAGATCAGTTATTATACAAGTAACGAAACAGAAGACGGTGGCGGATTTTACAGCCAGATAGCCGTAAACGGAACCGCCACAAACGCCCCCGCAGATAATAAAGGCCCTGAAATAAAAGCCTGGATAGACAATCCATCCTTCATAAATGGTGGCATTACCAGCGAAAACCCTTTGCTGTTGCTGCATTTACAGGATGAAAACGGTATCAATGCCACAGGGAATGGCATCGGCCATGATATCATCGCCATATTAGACGATAGCACCCGTTATTATGTGATGAACGACTTCTACGAAGCCATCCCCGGAGATTTCAGGGAAGGAAATGTGCGATTCCCGCTGGCAGGGCTACCCCCCGGTAAACATACCCTCATCATCCGCGCCTGGGATACATATAATAATTCTTCAACCATTAACATTACCTTTACCGTTGTGCCGAAATCCACGCTGGCAGTGGAAAGTGTAAGCAATTACCCCAATCCTTTCCGCCAGCAGACTCGGTTTGTGTTTTCTCACAACCAACAAGACGCTGATCTTGATGTGGTTATCCGTATATTTGCTGCCACTGGTCAGATCGTTAGCACTATCAGAAGCACAATAAATGGACAAACTGCCCGTTATGATGGCGTTCCATGGAACGGAACTGCAGACTCGGGAGTAAAAGTAACCCCTGGCATCTACTTTTATCAAATCGCAGTGAAGAATAGATCGGGTAATGAAAAAGTGTTTGGTGGAAAGCTAATTAAGTTATAATTTACACATTATTAAAACACTATATTTGATGTGTAGATATAATGCGTTTCATTCCCTTTACTTGGATAATATAAATTAGACATTATTTTTACATTTAGCTAACTAAACTAAGTATTGCATGTTTTCTAGGATAACAACTGCTGTGGTTTGCATTTCTTCCCTATTCCTTTGTCACAGTGCTGCTGCACAAATTGACCCGGGAGAGACGGACGGGAGAGTAAATGCCATCAATACGGCCGTTCCTTTTTTGCGCATTTCCCCCGATGCGAGAAGCGGTGCAATGGGTGATGTGGGAATAGCCCTGTCACCAGACGCCAATTCTGTTTACTGGAATCTTTCCAAACTTCCATTTGCTCCTAAAAAGGCCGCTGTGGCCGTTACATATACCCCCTGGCTGAAAGAGCTGGTAAGTGATGTATTCCTCGCCCACCTGAGTGGTTACACCCAGCTGGACGAATACTCATCCATCGGCGGTTCTTTACGGTATTTTTCTCTGGGAGATATTGAATTCAGAGACTTAGGTGGTGCCAATCAGGGAAATTTCCGCCCACGGGAATTTGCAGTAGACGCAGGGTACGCCCGTCGTTTAAGCAATCACTTTTCTTTGGCCGTAGCCCTTCGCTATATCCATTCCAGCCTGGCTTCCGGCCTCACGCCTGAAAATCAGCCCATCCGTCCGGGACGTGCAGTATCAGCAGATCTCTCCGGATTTTATACCAAAGATTTTGAGAAAGACGATGGTTTAAAGAACACCTTCAATTTCGGTTTCGCCATCACCAATATCGGTACAAAGATCTCCTACACGCAATCTGCACAAAAGGATTTCCTCCCTACCAACCTGGGCCTCGGTACTTCTTACACCTTCGGCCTGGATGAATATAACAAGATCAGCCTGGCATTAGACATCAACAAACTGCTGGTGCCAAGTCCTAAAACAGACAGTACCTATCCTGATAAAGGTGTACTGGAAGGAATGTTTTCTTCTTTTGGAGATGCCCCCGGCGGTTTTAAAGAAGAATTACATGAGCTGATGTATTCCCTGGGTATGGAATACTGGTACAACAACCAGTTTGCCGTAAGAGCAGGATATTATAATGAACATCAAACCAAAGGCAACCGTAAATACTTTACCGCCGGCCTTGGTGTGAAATACGATATTTTTGGCCTTAATTTTTCTTACCTCGTGCCCTCTGGTACCGGGATTCAGAGAAATCCGCTGTCTAACACGCTCCGCTTCACACTCACATTCGACCTGTCGAGAGATGATAAGGATGATGCACAATAGATCAGTATCTTTGCCATAACTGAATATAGATTTTAATAAATCCTCCGTTGCTAAGGAGGATTTATTATTTTAGCCTGTTCCCGCTGAGAAGGGAACGCAACTTTTACATTATGACCAAATTAAGGATTGGATTAGGGGTGGATTTTCACCAATTAGTACCTGAACGTGATTTCTGGCTGGGCGGCATCTTAGTGCCACACCACAAAGGAGCACTGGGCCACAGCGATGCAGACGTTTTATTACACGCTATCTGCGATGCACTGCTCGGAGCAGCCAGCCTGGGAGACATCGGCGTACATTTTCCCGACACAGATCAGGCCTACAAAAACATCGACAGTAAAATACTGCTCAGCCGCTGCCGCGAACTGATCGCAGAAAAAGGATATTTTGTAGTGAATGTAGACGCCTCTTTGTGTTTGCAGGCACCCAAGATCAAACCCTACGTTCCGCAAATGCAGGAAGTGATCGCACAGCTGCTGGGTGTTACCACAGAAGAAATATCCATCAAAGCCACTACTACCGAGAAATTAGGTTTCGTTGGCCGGGAAGAAGGTGTGGTGGCTTATGCTACCGTACTGCTGGAAAAACAATAACCGTTAACTTTGTTCAAATGCATAAGATACAAGTAAAGATCATCAATCGTTCGGAGAATCCACTGCCAACCTACGCTACGGCTGATGCAGCGGGAATGGACCTGCGCGCAAACCTGGAAGCTCCCCTCACCATGCAACCGCTGGAACGTACACTCGTTCCCACCGGCCTGTTTATGGAACTGCCTTCAGGATACGAAGCACAGATCCGCCCACGCAGCGGACTCGCTATCAAACAAGGACTTACACTGCTGAATACTCCCGGCACGATTGATGCAGACTATAGAGGAGAGATCAAGATCATTATGATCAATCTCTCCAATGAACCACAAACCATCCAGCACGGAGACCGCATTGCACAAATGGTGATCGCACCCTTTTTGCAGGCTACACTGGAAGAAGTAAAAGAATTAACTGATACCGAAAGAGGAACAGGTGGTTTCGGCCATACCGGAAAATCCTGATAATGCGTGGAATTGTAATTGCTATAACTGTTGCAGCCGGCCTTTTAGCCGCGGCCTGTGGAAGTCAGAAAAAAGTGACTATTACAGTGAATACTGCTGTGCAGCAACAACTGCAACAGGAAGTACTGGCACAGCGGGCAGATAGTTTGTTCTTTGCTGCCCAGCGTTCCAAAATGCTCGGTGATTACAAAACAGCCATTACCCAATACTCAGACTACATCCGCTACAACCGTAATAACGCTACCGTATATTATGAACTGAGCCGCCTCTTCACAGAAGTACGCAATCCACAATATGCATTAGGTTTTGCACGCAAAGCAGCCACCATGGATACCACCAATAAATGGTTCCAGATGGCCCTCGCAGATGCATTCACCATGAATGAAATGTTCGACAGCGCCGCAATTGTATATGATCAACTCGTGCGCCAAAGTCCGCAGGACGAAGATCTGCTGTATAATAAAGGCATGTCCCTTTCCAAAGCAAAACGTTACTCTGAAGCATTACAGGTGTTCGACACACTGGAAAGTAAAGTAGGCGTAGTGGAAGAACTCGCCTATCAGAAACAACGCATCTTCCAGAAACTGGATATGGTAGATAACGCTGCCGCAGAGATCCGTAAACTGATCAACCAGCAACCTGGCGAACTGCGCTACTGGGTAATGCTCGCAGATACTTACGAAGCCAGCGAACGTATCCCCGAAGCCAAAGCCGTATATGATACCATCCTCAAACAGGACCCGTATCATCCACGTGCATTAATTGCCATGGCTAATTATGAAAAGAAGAACGGCAACGAACCACAATACCGTGCACATCTTATCAAAGCATTCAGCAACCCGGAATATAGTATAGACGAAAAAGTATCCTTCGTATATCCTTACCTGCAAATGCTGGAAACAGATACCACCAAAAGAGATGAAGGCATCCTGCTCACCCGCCTGATCGTGGAATCACATCCCAACGATCCCAAAGCATATGCCCTGAGAGCAGACATGTTCTCACAAGCAGAGCAGCCGGACAGCGCACTCGTGAATTACCAGAAATCCATTCAGCTGGATTCTACCCGCTTCAGCGTTTGGTACCAGTTGATGTGGCTGTATTCCCGCCAGGATCGTTCAGATTCTCTGCTGCGTGTAAGCCAGCACGTTATTAACCAGTTCCCGAAAGAATTCATGGGATATTACTTCAACGGACTGGCCAACTATTTCAAACAACGATACGAAACCTCCATCGCATCACTCAATACCGCTCTGTCCATTGGCGGAGAAAAAAGATTTGTGGCAGATGTATATGCCTTATTAGGAGATGCTTATCACGCCACAGGCCTGCATAGCCGCAGTGACAGCAGTTATGATGTTGTGCTCACCATGCGGCCGAGAGACCATATCGTGATGAACAACTACAGTTTCTATTTGTCCATGCGCGGAGAACGGCTGGATAAAGCAGAACAACTGAGCCGCCGTTCATTGGAACTGAAGCCGGACAGTCCTACCTACATGGATACTTACGCCTGGATCTTATTCAGGCTCGGTAAATACCAGCTGGCAAAAGAATGGCTGGAAAAAGCCCTGCAAAATCCGGACGCACAGCAGGACCCGGATGTGCTGGAACATTACGGAGATATCCTTTTTAACCTGAACGAAAAAGATAAAGCCGTACAATACTGGCAGCTGGCCAAAGCAAAAGGCGCGAATTCCATAAGCCTCGCCAGGAAAATAGCAGAGAAGCGTTACATCAAAAGTATGGATCGTTGAGATCGAAAAACTATACACGTAAATGAAGCAGAAAGCAGTACTACAGATTGTTGCATGTTTGATCAGCCTGGCATTGTTTTCCTGCCGGTCTACCAAAATAACACGCGCCACCTTCCCGTCGGACACCACCGCCAGAAGTACTGATTCCATCAGCAAGGAAAAAGAACTCGCCCTGGCAAGGAACATCCTGGAAAAGATCAAAGCCAACCGCATCCAATACAAAACATTTTCTGCCGAGCTGAAAATGGATTATGAAGATGACAAAGGCAAGAAAATGAACAACCTTGGCGTGAACATCCGGATGCAATACGATTCTGTGATCTGGATCCGCGTGGCCGGCCCCCTCAACGTAGAAGGCGCCCGCATCCTCATTACAAAGGATAGTATCAAGGTCGTAAATAAACTGGAAGGCACCGTGCTCTTACACAGCGCCAGCGAAGGCAAGGAGTTACTCAAACTCAACATGGATTTCGCCACCCTCCAGGACCTGATCATCGGTAACGCAGTTTTCCTCTCAGACTCCATTTCCAACATCATCACTACGCAATCGGTTATATCATTTGCCTCCACACAACCCGGTCTTACCAGTCTCTTCAATATTTTTGCAGACGACTACATCCTGCAGCAATGCAAGATCACCGAGCCCGGTGCCGCCCGTACAGGAGAACTCACCTATGGTGATTATAAAGTAGTAGATGGCAGGAAGGTAGCCTTCCAGCGAAAGATCTATGTGGAAGATAAGAGTGTGGTGAAGGTAGCGCTGGACTTTAAGAAGATGGTCTTCGACCAGCCGGAGAGCTTTCCATTTCCCATCTCACCACGATACATCCGGCAATAAAACAATTTCGTAGTATATTTATCGTTATAAACATCACTATCAACAATATGATGCAATTGAAAAAGTTTATCCCTGTTTTAATGTTGGCCCTGGCCCTCATGCCAGCTATGCTGCAAGCGCAAAGCAACCAACCTACGCGGGAAGAACTGGAGCGGAGGAAAAGGGAGTTGCAGAAAGAGATGGACGATGCCCAAAAATTGCTGAGCGAAACAAAAAAGACCAGCAAGGAAAGTTTGGCGCAATTACGTGCATTGCGTAATAAGATAGACGTGCGTACCCGTTTGATCCGTAATATCAATGAAGAAATAAACTTCATCAACGGAGATATCAACTCCGCACTGCGGGATGTAAAAACCCTGGAAAAAGACCTGGACACCCTCAAACAACAATATGCCCAGCTGATAGTAGCCGCCTACAAAAACCGCAGCTCCTACGCCATGCTGAACTTCGTTTTCTCAGCAGACAGCTTCAACGATGCCCTCAAACGTTATCAATATCTCAAACAATACCGCGATTTCCGCAGACGCCAGGCAGATAACATCTTGGAAACACAGGAGCAGCTGAAAACAAAAGTGAAGAACCTGGAAGATCAGCGCGTAAAACGTTCCTCCACCCTGCAAACAGAAGAAGAGCAACGCCTCACGCTGGAAAAGGACAGGAAGGAAAAGGACGAAGTAGTATCCAAACTCAAAGGCCGCGAAAAAGAACTGCTGGACGATATCAACGAAAGAAAGAAAGCCCAGAAAAAAGTACAGGACGCTATCCGTCTCGTGATCAGGAAAGAAATTGAAGATGCCCGCCGCAAAGCAGAAGCAGAAGAACTCGCTCGCAAAAAAGCAGCAGACGCAGATAGGAAAAGGAGAGAAGATGAACGCAAACGCGCTATCGCAGCAGCCAATGAAGCCGCTAAAAATAACGCCGCCAATAATAATCCAACTGTAGCTACACCACCGCCTCCGCCTCCGGTAGAAAGACCTGCAGTGGCAGAAGCAAAACCTTCCCGTGTATTGAATGTGCTGGAAGCCTCTCCGGAAGCTGCCGCATTATCAGATAACTTCGTCGCCAATAAAGGCAAACTCCCCTGGCCTGTAGAATCCGGTCTCATCATCGGCTACTTCGGCAAACAGAAAAATGCCGATATGGAAAGGATCACCGAAGAAAACGACGGCATGATCTTCGGTACCCGCAAAGGAGGCTCCGTAAAAGCAGTATTTGATGGAGAAGTAAGAAAAGTATTCTCTATCCCCGGCGCCGGTTTCGTAGTGATGATCCTGCATGGTCAGTATTACACTAACTACGTAGGGCTATCAAACCCCAGTGTAAAAATGGGTCAGAAAGTAAAAACCGGCCAGTCAATAGGCACCGCGCGCAACAATGATGATGATTCGATGGGAGTGATAGAAGTGCAGGTGTTTAAAGGCGGGGCCTTGCAGAATGCGAATCAGTGGTTTAAACAAAGATAAAATAGAGAAGGGAAGCAGTTATTGCTTCCCTTCTTCTTTTATATAACTTTCAAATGAGTAACGAGTTCATGGAAGTATGCAGGTCCCCAGATATCCAATACCCTGGGGTCTGGTATAAAACGTCTGATATCTGCTTTCACAATATCGAAGTTAACCGAATCAATCTTCGCCTTTAATAGCTCCCTTAATTCATCTTCTGTTATCGTTTCTTTTTCCCAGCTCCCGCTATCTTTTGCTCTTAGCAAGAAGTGATGCAGATGTAAAGGCTCTCCTTTTTTAATATACCACTCCATATCAAACCAGTCACGCCCTTTTACATTGTTCCCCCATTTGCGGAATAACAAAGCATGCATTTTGCCAGCAAAAAGATCGGGTATCGTAAAGCATTTTACAGAAAATGAGAAGGGCCTGTGCAGTAACCGCTCTTCAGTTTTAAAGCCTAATGGCGGTACAGTATCAACTTCAAGTTTGATTTTGATGTTGGCCTTTTGATTCAGCCATTTTGGTCCTATAATATCTTCCAGTATTAACTCCTTCCATATCGTTTCAGATTTAAGAAAGGCCGATTCAATATTATTCTTGATCTTTTTTTCTTTTTCTTTTACCGAAACCTGCAGGCCTAATGATTCAAACTCAATAAGTATGGCATGTAGATATTTGTCCAACGAAAACTCCGGATCAGCCTTTAAAAGAGAAAAATCCAGATCTTCCGAAAAACGATCAAGGCCATGAAAGATCCGTAAAGCCGTACCGCCATAAAATGCAGCCTTTTCAAAGAAGCCTGCACGCTGTAACCCTGCAAGAGCAATCTCCTGCATGATTTCGCGTAAAGCAGGCCTGGCATCTTCCTCTTTTTTCAGTTGGTAAGCATTCAACCATTCTTTTATCATAAGTCGTTGATTGTTTTAATTACATACAGCAGGCTTTCTTTCTTTGGAGCATGCGGAAGCCACTCCTGCATAATATTGGTATCCATTTCCTTTAGACCATCCTCATCCATTCTGAGATTTTCCACCAGATGGCTAAAGGCACTGGTTTTACTTCTTAGTATTATGCTTTTTGTGGTAACGATCTTATCGAACAATGCCTTTTCCGGAGTAGCCATAAGCATATATTGCCCATCAGATACTGCCAGCCGGCGGATACCTAAAGAGTAATAAGGCGATGGCAGGTGGGTAAAACTAAACACGCCTACTGATGTAATATATTCCCTGGAAGTTTTGGTGGTCACAGAAGATATTTCATACACACGTTCCGGAATCAATCCATAAAAAGACAAAGCAGTGTCTATAGAAACATAACTTGGGTCACATAAATGATTAGCTATAAGAAAGGATGCCGGCTGACCTGCATTTAATGCAGGCCCGGTAATATACAAACCCTTCTTAACAGGAGTAAGAAACCCCTTTTCCACCAAAGTGTTGATCTTATCGTTAGGCCTTTTATAACCCTCCAATATTGACAACAACATTTCGTGGGTTATAAGCTGACTTGCATAATTCCGTATAGCTTCCCTTATATCCATACCACAAATGTACAATTTTTAGTAGATAATCGGTTATTTTCCGATTATCTATTCTAAATTTTACATAATCAGGCAAAAACAAAAAAAGCCAGATAATCGAATATTTCCGATTATCTGGCTCAAAAAATACAATTCATTGTTACTTCTCTACCAACGCCTGCTGCAACACACTCTCATACAAAGCCTCATACTGCGGAATGATATTATCAATATGAAACCGCGAAGCCTGCTTCAATGCACCAGCACGCAAATGTGCCAGTAACGCCGGATCCTTCAAAATATTAATAGCATGCGCCGCCATGGTATTCACATCGCCCACCGCACTGCTATAACCAGTTTCCCCTTCAATATTGATCTCCGGTAAACCACCCGCATTAGAAGACAACACCGGCACCTGTGATGCCATCGCCTCCAATGCAGCCAAACCAAAGCTCTCATATTCAGAAGGAAGAATGAACAGGTCACTGATAGACATCACATCTTCCAGTTGTTCCTGTTTACCAACAAAACGAACATCATCGCAAATACCCAGCTCACGACACATGCATTCGATCATGGGCCTGTCCGGACCATCACCAACCAGCAATAGTTTAGCCGGCATCGCATCCCTCACCTGCTTAAAGACCTTCACTACATCCGGTACCCGCTTCACTTTACGGAAGTTGGAAACATGGAGTAAGATCTTTTCGCCGTTAGGTGCAATCGCCTGGCGGAAATGTGGTAATTCCTTACGGGCAAAACGGGCAATGTCAACGAAGTTATAGATCACCGCAATATCCTTTTCAATAGGGAAGAACTTAAAGGTTTCGTCCCGGAGATTATTAGATACCGCCGTAATAGCGTTGGATTCGTTGATAGAGAAGGTCACTACAGGAGCATAGGTTTTATCCTTGCCCACCAGTGTAATGTCCGTACCATGCAGCGTGGTGATGAATGGTATATGGATGCCCTGTTTTGCTACGATCTGCTGCGCCATATACGCAGTAGAAGCGTGAGGAATTGCGTAATGTACATGTAACAGGTCCAGCTTCTGATTCAGGATCACATCCACCATCGTACTGCTCAGAGCACTTTCATAAGGTGGAAAATCAAAAAGCGGATAAGTAGGAACCTGTACTTCGTGGTAATAAATATTGGCATGAAACCCATTCAAACGCACGGGTTGCTGGTATGTGATAAAATGTACCATATGCCCCTTGTCTGCGAGTGCTTTTCCTAATTCGGTTGCCAACACACCGCTACCCCCATAAGTAGGGTAGCAAACGATTCCTATGCGCATCCCTGATGTGGATTTTGTGAGTTGCAAAGGTAAGTAAATTAAATTCACAGCAGAATGAGCTCTGTCATGCCAGCTTCATTTGGGGTTGAGTGGCGAATTAGTTAGTTTTATCGGAAATCTGGATCGCTATATGAAAAAGCCAATTTTAGCCTTGTTTGCCTGTTGCATAGCGCAGCTTTCCTGGGCACAACAGGATGACTCACTCACCATCCGCCGCTTCTCTGATGAAGTGCTCACGAATGGTACTGCTTATGAAAACCTCCGTGTATTGACCAAAACCATCGGCGGCCGGCTGGCCGGTTCACCACAAATGGTAAAAGCGGAAAAGTGGGGCGAAGCCGCACTGAAGGCTGCCGGAGCAGATAAAGTCTACTTCCAGGAATGCAAAGTGCCACATTGGGTAAGAGGAGAAAAAGAGCAGGCAAGGATCATCAGCATGCGCCGGGATTTTGTGCCGCCGTTAAATATCCTGGCCTTAGGGAACTCCGTAGGCACCGGAACAAAAGGAGTGACTGCCCCCGTAATTGAGGTAAGGTCATTTGAAGAACTGGAGGAGAAAAAAGACCAGATCAAAGGAAAGATCGTCTTTTACAACTATCCATTTAACAAAAAATTCATCAAAACTTTTTATGCATATGGTGATGCCGTTCGCTTCCGGGGCCAGGGTCCAAGCCGTGCATCCAAATATGGGGCATTGGCAGTGATCGTACGTTCCATGAGCCACAGCACAGATAATAATCCGCATACAGGCAGTACCCGTTATAATGATTCTTTCCCTAAAATAGCCGCCGTGGCTATTGGTCTGAAAGATGCAGAAGTTCTCAGCAAAAGGATCACCAACGATCCCAGCATGAAAGTATTCCTGCGCACCACCTGCCAGACGCTACCGGACACAATCGGCCACAACGTAATAGGAGAACTGCGCGGCAGCGAATTCCCAGATGAATACATCACCGTTGGCGGTCACCTGGATTCCTGGGATGTCTGCGAAGGCGCACATGATGATGGTACCGGTTGTGTACAATCCATAGAAATATTAAGGTCATTCAAAGCAGCAGGCATCCGTCCCAAAAGGACCATCAGGGTAGTGCTGTTTGCCAATGAAGAGAACGGTTTGCGTGGCGGCGCCAAATATGCGGAAGAAGCAAAAGCGAAGAATGAGAAACACATCTTTGCCCTCGAAAGTGATGCCGGTGGCTTTACACCAAGAGGTTTCACCACTTCCATGGAGCCGGAAAAACTCCGCAAGATCCAAAGCTGGGCTGGTTTATTCCTGCCTTACGGTTTGTATGATTTCTCGGAACCAGGCGGCGGTGCAGATATCACCCCCATTCATAATCAACTGGGCACGCCCATGGCTGAACTTTCTCCCGACTCTCAACGTTATTTTGATATTCATCACGCCGTTTCCGATACCTTTGAGGCAGTGAATAAAAGAGAATTAGATCTGGGAGCAGTAGGAATGGGTGCACTGGTATATCTCATCGACAAATACGGATTATAAAGATCATTATGAAAAAATTTCTATTCATCACGGTAACGATCATCCTGGTAGTATTGGCCGCCATCTTCTTCTATCGCTATTACTTTGTTTTTGGCCGTGGAACCAAGTCCGGAGAGCTGAACTTCTTTGTACAGAAAGGATACGTCTGGAAAACTTATGAAGGCAAACTCATCCAGACCGGCTTTAAACCACAGAGCCTGGGTGGCGTACAGTCCAACGAATTCCAGTTTTCTGTAGTGAGTGAAAGAGTAGCGCAGCAACTCATGGGCGCAAGTGGTAAATTACTCGAACTACATTATAAGGAATACCTGGGAGCACTGCCATGGAGAGGATACAGTGAGTTTATTGTTGATAGTGTGATCTCCGTCACAGATCCAAACACCATGAAGAAAGTACCATTCTAAAATAAAGGGGCCGTATCAACAGATACGGCCCCTTCTTATATTTAAGTAATTAAAAATAAAAACCAACTCGCAGCCTACTGCGCATACAGCAAAAATATCGCCGGCCGTTTATGAAAATCAACCCCTTCCTGTTTCTTCCACTGCCCCACAGTTTGCGTACGGATATGTTCCGTAGGCCCCGTCAGGTCCACTGCCACACAGAAAAGCGTTTCATCTTTACAATTCGCTAATACATCCCTGATAATAGGATTATTCCGGTAAGGCGCTTCAATAAATAACTGTGTCTGTTTTTCCCGCGCAGAAACACTTTCCAGTTCTTTAATAGCCGCAGCACGCTCCATCGGTTTTATAGGAAGATACCCCAGGAACCGGAAGTTCTGCCCGTTCATACCAGAAGCCATCAAAGCCAGCAGCATAGAATTAGGCCCAACCAGTGGGATAACTGTAGCGCCTACACTATGTGCCACCTGCACGATCAGCTGACCAGGATCAGCAATAGCGGGACACCCCGCTTCACTGATCACCCCAATAGAACGCCCTTCCTGTAAGAGTTTCCGGGCAAGGGAAAGATCAGGTGCCTGGTTTTCATTCATCAGGTGCAGCTGTAAAGAGTCAATATCGATCGTTCTGTCCAGCGCTTTCATAAAGCGGCGGGCAGTACGTTCATTCTCTACAAAGAAGATCTTCAATTCCTGAATGGTAGTAGTAATATAAGCTGGTAACGTAAACAACGCATCTGCACTGAGTACGGTTGGAATGAGGTATACTTTACCTGGTTGGGGCATCTGGTAGTTTTTGTTGTTGTAAATGAATAGTAGCGGCAATCACAGCATAACAGGGAGCTAATACCCAGCCAAGGATGGGTACGAACATCATCAGGTAAAAGACCAGTCCGTTCCCGATGGCCATGCCTTTGTGCTGGCCAATGTAACGGATACTCTGCCCCATCGTCCATTGGCGGCGCTCAAAGCTATAATCCATCATGGAGAAACCGAAATAATAACATTCCACGATCAGTGCTATCAATGGTGTCAGCCATCCCAGGATAGGAATGAAAGCCAGTATAGCAATGACCAGCATGAAGATCGTCTGGTATAAAAGGTTCCGGAAAGATAAACGGACACCACGGACTACATCCTGCAGCAATTGCCGAAAGCTGAAAGGGAAATCTTTCTTCTGAATGATTGATTCCGTTTTTTCCGAGAGGTACGCAAAAATGGGAGACCCCACGATCAGGAAAAGATATTTGAAGAAAGAAAAATACAGGATCAGGAAAACCATCCGCACCGCAAATCCCACCAGCAGGAAGAGGAAATTGACCCATCCGTTCTGCAATTCTTCGATCCAGGTTTTAAGTGTCAGCAGGTTCAATACATAATCAATGAACACGCCGGAATAATCCCACACAAAATAGATCCCGGTTACAAACAGGATGCAGTAAATAATTCCGGGAATAATGATCCATTTCCACAAGCGGTGCTGTGTAATGAACTGATGCGCCTTGCCGTATGATTGCACAGCGCCAAGTACTTCTCTTAATGAAAACAACGGCCTATTTTTAGTATGACAGTAAATTAGGTACGCAGGAGTAAACTTGGAACAACGAATGTAACGCATCTAAATTAATAATATTTTGCAGTATGGATAAACTGAATGCTTCATTTTATGAAGACAATAACGTTTTAAGAGTAGCCAAACGTTTACTTGGCAAGTTGCTGGTGACAAATATTGATGGCGTCCGCACCTCCGGCAGGATCGTTGAAACCGAGGCCTATCAAGGGGCTACAGACAGAGCCTCCCATGCTTTTAACAACCGCCGAACTGCCAGAACGGAGGTGGCATATGCACCCGGCGGGGTAGCATATGTTTATTTATGTTATGGGATCCATCACCTGTTCAATGTGGTCACTAATCTGAAAGATGTGCCGCATGTGGTCCTGGTCCGTGCGCTGGAACCTGTAGAAGGCATCGATCACATGATGGCGCGATGCGGAAAGATAAAGCTGGATACCACCTTAACCGGAGGGCCAGGAAGTATGTCCAAAGCATTAGGTATCACCACCGCACTCACAGGAGAAAGTTTATTGGGAAATAAATTATGGATCGAAGACGCGCCCGATCTTCCGAAATCCGCTATTGAAATTGGTACGCGGGTAGGAGTGGCCTATGCCATGGAAGATGCCTATCTGCCTTATCGCTATTCTGTTAAAGGAAATAAATGGGTGAGCAAAGGCAAGGGCTTAAAAAAGTAACGGCCGGAAAAGATCCGGCCGCCAGCTTTAAAAGAGATGTATAATTTATTAGAACTTCGGACAAAGTGTTCCGTTCTTTTTGTTGTCATTTTTAGTGCGCACATAGATCACGGAAATTTCCGTACCCCCGCGATAGTTAGAAGCCGGTTTCAAAGTAGAAACGTTCAGGTCATAGCTCAGCCCCACTTTGAAGCTGTTAAATTCCAACCCGATGTAAGGATTGATGGCATCTTTCAACCGGAACCATGCACCTAAATAAAAAATGGTAGGAGCATCTTCCATATCATTCAGCATAAAGCCATAAGCCGCACCAGCAGTAGTTTCCACCGCCTGGTTCTGACGCATGTAATGTGCGCTGAAGTGGATGCGGTTACTACCATTCACAGGGAAAGAACCACCACCATGGATCGTATAACGATAACTAAGACGGTTATTATCCTGGTCCAGGAATGTTTCAGTGGGTTGTGTAAAATGGTAATAAGATGCGCCGAAATAAATATTGGAGGACTCTCCCACAAGGCCACTGTACAGCAAACCTACGTTATAGTCCATGTAAGAGATAGAAGGATTGGTGATGGTTTCTCCGCTGGGCAAAGAAGGATCATAACCATTATCGTTGATCTGTTGTTCGAAAATTAATTTACTCTGATCCACTCTTTTCTGCGAGAAAGCAGCCTGAATACCAATACCCAGTGTGTGATTCCCTTCCACATCCAAACCTTTATGATAGGCCGTACTCACCGCTACATAATTGGAATTCAACGCACCCGCGCCGGTTTTATCATAAAGTGCAAGGATACCCACACCCCATGTATCTGTATAAGAAATAGTATTTTTTAAAATGCCGAAATCCGCTGCAAGCGTACCTGTAATGTAAGGGGACGCAATGCTGCGCCATTGAGAACGGTAATTGCCTGAGAGACGGAGATCGCCTGAAAAATAACCGGTGAATGCTGGGTTCAATGTAAGTGGAGACGCGAAAAATTGCGTGAAATGCGGGTCCTGCGCTTTGGCAGAACTAACGGCATAAAAAGCTATGGTTAATAGGAGTACAAATTTCTTCATTTCGTCAACGGTTAAAATATATAGGGACACTATACGATGTGAAGGTAAAGAACAAATTTCATATTTCAAATTAAATCTATATAACGTTTATTCATCGTTATAACTAATTTAAAATCTGTGCTTAAGGGAAAAATGCCGGGCTGCGCTGATTCGGTCGATTATGATATAACGTCACTTGCCGGAGATTATTGGCACTGCCGTTAATTAAAACGAATAAATAATCTGATTTGTTACTGTTGCAGCTTGGTTCCGAAGGCAAGATCCCCCGCATCGCCCAGTCCCGGAACAATGTATCCTTTAGCAGTAAGTTCATCGTCAATGTCCCCGGCCCAGATGCTGATATTCGCATCTGCATTGCGTTGCACGTATTCTATGCCGATCGTGCAGGCAATGGCCGTAACAATATGAATATGACTGGGTTTGCCGAAACTCATCAGGTGATCGATAGTTTTTACGAGGGAAGCCCCTGTTGCCAGCATTGGATCTGAGAGGATCAGTACCTTTTCGTCCAGGGGAGGGCAGGATACGTATTCCAGGCTGATCTCAAAGGAACCGTCCCGGTTATGTTTGCGGTAGGCGGAAATATAAGCGTGGTCTGCTTTGTCGAAGTAATTCACCAATCCCTGGTGCATGGCTAATCCGGCACGGAGGATGGTACCCAGTACAGGCTGGTGTTTGATAACACCACAGTTGGCGGTACCCAGCGGGGTTTCCACCTCCTTGTCAGTGTACATGAGTGTTTTGCTGATCTCGTAGGCGGCCACTTCACCCAACCTTTCCAGGTTGCGCCTGAAGCGCATTCTGTCTGCCTGCACCACTTCATCCCTGATCTCGCTCATCCAGTCGCCTACCAGCGAATTGGTATCACTCAGATTTATTATCATAATCCAGCCCTTTTTTACCGGGCCAAAATAGCACTTTTTCTTTTACTATGGATGATTTAAGGGCCTCAATACCCACCTCAAAGCAAAAAGCACCTTTCCCCAAAGAAAAAGATGTTTTTTTGCTTAAATAAAATCCGCCCTTTGCTGCAAATAAAAACTCTTCCTCCCAAAAAACACCCCGCTAAAAAAGAAGAAAAAATCCGCCCTTTGCTGCAAATAAAAACTCCTCCCCAAAAACACCCTCTTTAAAAAAGAAGAAAAAATCCGCCCTTTGCTGCGCGGCAAACGCTCACTTCGTAACAGCCACCGCTTCCTGCAACAACTGCGCCTTCTTCAACAACTGAATATACTCCGCCCTATACCCCTCAGGATCATCCCCCTTAGCCCCATTGGCCAACTTCAACGCAGACTCATAAGAAGCCGTTCCCTTATAAGGACTACTCCGCAACAACATCCCAAACTGCGCCACAGAAGCCGCCAGCCTGAAATCCTCCGGACAATTCTCTATACTTTTAGCCCCTATCCGCAACACTTTCTCCATCAATTTGCTCTTATCTCCATCCGGTTCTTTATATCTCATTTTAACCGTCAGCAATTCAATACTGGAATTATTATGCACCACCGGATTAGGATTCTGATATTTCAAAGGGTCCACAGAACCCTCTCTGCCCCCCACTGGCACCAATTCATACAACGCCGTCACCGTATGCCCTGACCCCATATCCCCCGCATCTTTCTTATCATCATTAAAATCCTCATCATTCAGCAAACGATTCTCATACCCCACTAAACGATACGACTGCACGAACTTCGGATTAAACTCCACCTGCAACTTCACATCCTTCGCAATCGTGAAGAGCGTACCGCCGAACTCAGTAACAAATGTCCGGCGGGCCTCTTCGAAGTTGTCTATATAAGCATAGTTCCCGTTTCCCTTATCCGCAAGGGTTTCAAGTTTATTGTCTTTATAATTACCCATCCCAAATCCCAGCACAGACAGCGAAATTCCTCTCTGACGCTCCCGTTCAATGAGATCTTGCAGATCGTCTTCACTGGAAATACCCACATTAAAGTCTCCATCCGTAGCCAGTATCACCCTATTGTTGCCTTTTTTAACAAAATTATCCGCCACCGTTTTATACGCCAGTTTAATTCCATCGCCACCAGCTGTAGATCCTCCCGCAGAAAGGTTTTCCAGCGCATCGATGATCTTGTTCTTCTCTTTCCCGGAAGTAGAAGGTAACACCAAACCTGCCGCACCAGCATATACTACAATGGCTACCCGGTCTTCTTCCCTTAACTGCTGCACCAGTGCTTTAAAAGCCTGTTTCACCAACGGCAGCCTGTTGGCCGGAGACATAGAACCGGAAACATCCAGCAGAAAAACAAGATTGGAAGGAGGAAGTTTATCAGTAGGGATCTTCTTCCCCTGCAGGCCAATGCGCACCAGCTGATGCTCCTTATTCCAGGGACAAATAGCAAGGTCCGCATAAATGGCCACAGGATCACTGTTCACAGGTGTAGGGTAACTATAATCGAAATAATTGATCATCTCTTCAATGCGCACAGCATTGGGCTGAAGAAGCTGTCCGCTGTTGAGGTTGGTCCTTACAAGCGAATAACTGGCCCTGTCTACATCCGCAGAAAACGTGCTCAGCGGATTTTTGGAAGTACGGAGGAACCCATTCTCCCGGATACCTTTGAATTCATTGGTATTCTCCTGTTCAAAACGGGGGGCATAGTTATAATACGCACTCGGTGCAGCGGCAGCGATACTTTTATCACTTATTTTGCCATAGCCCATCACCACCGTTTCCTGTAACGTCTGCACCTTTGCTTTTAACTTGATAACATACACGGAATCCTTTGCATTGAACTTTTTCTCCAGTGTTTCATATCCTATATACTGCGCCATAAGGGTAAAAGCCCCCGGAGGCCGGGTAAAAGTAAAGCGGCCATTGGCCTTAGTCACCATCTTGGGTTGGCCTTTTATTGATATGATAACACCATCCAGCGGTGCATTATTATCCTTATCTGTTACAATTCCATGGGATTGCTGCCCCATGGCAGTAACGGAAATGATAACACAGAGGATCAGAAAGCAATACTTTTTCATAATAATGAGGTTTGATTCCGGGATATATGATGCAAGTGGGGGTAGGTATTCCATAAATTTTATCTTTGCAAAAATTTGGAGCATGGTTTACAACGTTATCGGGTTAATGTCAGGCAGTTCGCTGGACGGGTTGGATATAGCATTTGTGGAACTGACGGAGGTTCGCGGCCAGTGGTCGTACACCATCCATGTGGCAGAATGCCTGGCTTACAGTCCCCAATGGGTGGCTGATCTGAAAGGAGCCGTAACGCTAAATGCCAGGGATTATCAACTGCTGCACAGCGCCTATGGCCATTATACAGGTCAGCAGATCAATGATTTCATCCAAAGGAACAGCCTGGAACACCGGGTACATTTCATAGCCTCTCACGGTCATACCACTTTCCACATGCCGGAATTACGCATGACGGCCCAATTAGGAGATGGCGCCGCCATTGCAGCAGAAACCGGATTACCCGTGATCAGTGATCTCAGAGCCATGGACGTGGCTTTAGGAGGTCAGGGCGCCCCAATTGTTCCCATCGGTGAAAAATTATTATTCCCAGGATACGATTACTGGCTTAACCTGGGAGGCATTGCCAACCTCTCCGCCAAGAACGGGGAAACCTTCCATGCCTTTGATGTATGTCCTGCCAACCGGGTATTGGATGCCCTGGCAGCAGCATTAGGTAAAACATACGATGAGAATGGAACACTGGCAGCAGGAGGGGTAATAGATAAAACTTTATTGGATGCGCTGAACAGCCAACCTTATTATAGCCAGGCTTTCCCTAAATCCCTCGCCAATGATTTTGGCACAGACGTACTCCTGCCTTTGATCGCAAAACATACTTTATCCGTTCAGGGCAAACTCCGTACTTATGTAGCACACATTGCCACACAGATAAAACAATCACTGGAGGCTGTGTCAAAAGATGGAACGAATGAAAAGAAATTGCTGGTAACAGGTGGTGGTGCTTTCAACCAGTTCCTGATCAGTTGCATCCAGGAGGAATTAACGCCACTGGGTGTTTCCGTGATCGTACCGGATGAGCAGACTGCTGCATTTAAAGAAGCCCTGGTCATGGCACTGATCGGAGCTTTGCGCTGGCAACAGAAAACCAATGTATTAAGCTCTGTTACCGGTGCATCGCGTGATAGCGTGAATGGTACTTTATGGTTAGGAGAAAGTTAGGCCATCACCTCCGTGAAGGAAAAAGTATCACCGTTAAATAATCCCTTATCACTTAATTTCAAATGTGGGATCACCAGCAGGGCCATGAAAGATAAGGTCATGAAAGGTGCGTCCAGTGTACTGCCCAGCGCTTTGGCAGCAGCATCCAGTTCACTGTAACGTTGGGCAGTGATATATCCGTCTTCTGCACTCATCAATCCTGCTACCGGCAAAGCCAATACCTGTGTGGTTTCATCAGCCGTTACACAAACCCCGCCTTCACAACGGATCAGTTCATTTACAGCTGTTGCGATGCTTTTATCATCTACTCCCACTACAATGATATTATGGCTGTCATGCGCCACAGTAGAAGCGATGGCGCCTTTTTTCAATCCGAAGTTTTTGATGAAACCTGTGGCAACCGGCGCATCATAATAACGATTGATCACCGCTATTTTCAAAATGTCCTGCGCTGTATCGCTTACCAGTTCACCGTTTTGCGGTGTTAGCACAGCATGGATGCAATTGGTGATCAACTGTCCTTCCAGTGCCTCAATCACTTGTACTGTAGTGGTTTTTTGAGAAAAAACGCAAAAATCTGCAGCTGTTTTAGGTAAGCAACTGAATTGATTTACGCGTGCGATAGGAACTGCAGGGATCAGGGTTTTGCCACCTTTCGCTACAGCCACTCCGTCAATAAATGTTTCCAGTATATTAAATGCCTCGAGGTTGTCAACAATAATGAAATCCGCCGGATCATTGATCTGTAGCAGCCCTACAGGCATCGCATAATGTTTCACCGGATTGATACAGGCTGCCTGGAGAATGTTGAACAGATCGTAACCCTTTGCCAGCGAACGTTTCACCAGTACATTGATATGCCCGTCCACCAGATTGTCCGGATGTTTATCATCACTGCAGAACATCACAGATTGCGGATGGGATTGTATCAAAGAGGAAAGGGCTTCATAATTCCGGGCAGCGCTGCCTTCCCTGATGAGGATATGCATGCCGTATTGCAGTTTATCCAGCGCTTCTTCCAAAGTAAAACACTCATGATCTGTGCTGATACCCGCCGCAATATATTGTGCAGCTTCTTCTCCCCGAAGCCCCGGAGCATGGCCATCTACAGGTTTGCCATGTTTTTTGGCAGCAGCTATTTTTGCCATTACCTCAGGGTCTTTATACAGCACACCCGGGTAATTCATCATTTCAGAGAGATAGTAAATATCCGGGCGTTGCAGCAGCTGGTCTACATCTTCCGCATTCACTGCTGCCCCTGCTGTTTCAAATATAGTGGCCGGAACACAGGATGGCGCCCCGAAGCAAAACTTGAAAGGCACCAGTTTTGCATTGTCCAGCATGTATTCCACTCCTTTCACACCCAGCACATTGGCAATTTCATGAGGGTCTGAAATAGTGGCTACTGTACCATGCGGAACCGCCAGCCGCGCAAATTCAGAAGGAACAAGCATAGAACTTTCCACATGTACATGCGCATCAATAAAACCGGGTAATATATATTGCTCCGGAACTGCTGTGGTGGCAGGAGTAATGTCCCTGATAACACCATCCTCAATAGTAATGATCGCTGGAAATGTTCTTCTGCCGGGAATATCCACCAAATGGCCGGCTACCTGCATTTGCTTCATGGGCGTAAAACTCGGCAAAAACCGTTAAATAATCCTTAAATAGAGTTTGCTATTTTGATTAATAAGATACATTTGTAAGCTATAAATCTAAAATCCTCTATTATGAAACATTTACGGATGTTAACCCTGTCTATGCTCCTGGTAGGCGCTGCGGTTGGCACAACAAAAGCACAGACATTAGACGAAGTCGTGAGCAAATATATTACCGCAATGGGCGGCGAAGCAAAACTGAAAGCCCTCAATTCACAGATCGCAGAAGGCAGCATGTCTATCCAGGGAATGGATTTCCCCCTGAAAGTGATCAACCTGAATAAAAAAGCCATGCGCATAGAGTTCGAAGCCATGGGTACTAAGAATGTACAGGTGATCACCGAAAAAGGCGGATGGATGTTCCTTCCCGTTCAGCAACAGACAGCTCCTGTAGATTCAGACCCGGCCGACCTCGCAGATTCACAACGTGATCTGGACCTTACCGGTGAACTGGTAGATTACAAAGCAAAAGGACACACTGCAGAACTGATCGGTAAAGAAACCATCGAAGGAAAGGAATTGTACAAGATCAAACTGACCCGTAAAGATGCGTCTATCTCCAATTATTTTGTTGATCCCGCTACCTGGTATGTTGCTAAAAGGACCAGCATGAAATCCATACAAGGGCAGGAGATTGAAATAGTAGAAAACTTCTCCGACTTTAAGAAATCAGCAGGAGGATATGTATATCCTGCTATGACGGAACAGTTGCCAATGGGGATGAAGATCAGCTATACTAAAGTAGAAACCAATCCTGCTATAGATGAAAAAACATTCGAAAAACCAACTGCTCAATAAGCCGTTGTAAGGATAATGAAAAAGCCGCCTCGTAAGAAGCGGCTTTTTTTATTGATATCGTTCCAGCATTTTCTTTGCTTCCGCTTGTAAAGTATCCGCTAAATGTTTCGGCTCCAGCACTTTAACCCTGGCCCCATTACTCAGCAGCAGGATCATCAGTTCCTGGTTCACCACCAGTTTTAACCCTACGCGGCATTCTTTCTCATCATCCTGGAGGATCACCTGGGAAGGATGAATAGGTTGTGTTTTCACATACTTACCCTGGTGTGGCGTGTAGGATAATACAATGTCTTCCGGTTCTCCTTCCGTAACGGTAATGCCTATGGCATGCTGGAAGTAACTGGCATCGTCAAAATTCTTCTCGTCAAAATGTTTATCCGTAGGCCAGAACTTCACAATACGGTCCAGCGAAAAAGTAAGCACCGTACCGCCTTTGGCCTTCTGGCTTTTGCCGATCAGGTAAAAGCGATGGTTGTATTCCCTTAAGTGATAAGGTTCTACCCAATGTTCTTTAGGTTCCGTACGGTCAAAGCTTTGATAAGCAATGCGGATCACTTCCAGGTTTTTGATGGCATCCACAATTTCAGGGATATGCTCTGCTCCCTGGTATTGGCTGCCACGGCTAAATTTGATCAGTCCCCTGTTTTCCAGTTGTTTCCGGTTCATTTTCAGGCTGGCTGCAATCTTCAGGATCGCATCTTCAAAACGCTGGATCACCGGCAGGCTGCGGAATTGCTCCAATATGCCGATGGCTACTTCCAGCCCCTGGAGGTCCGCTTCGTCAATAGGGCTATTGCTGATAGAGAAATTTTCATCCTCATATTGATACACTTTGGAACTGCGGTTATATACAATGGGCGCGAAATAATTAAGTTCCGCATCGTTGCGCATATCCTCAATATCCTTCTGGATGGTACGCACAGCAATGCTGTTATCCATTTTGTCAGACACAAAAGTAACCAGGTCATCCAGCGTGGGTTTGGGGAGCCGTTTATTTCGTAAACGTTCATCTATCCAACGATATCGGGAAAGGGCATCTTTATTCTTAGGCATTCATACGGGTTTTTTCGGAGGTAAAAGTATAACAATTTCAGTACGCACATCCCTTGCGTATGGCCCTAATATTTTTGTATCGTTATCAAACCAGTCAAAAACGATCATTCATGAAAAAGGTATCCTTACACACTACCCAGATCCAGGAAGCAACCGCCATAAAAGTGGGCCAGATCATCCTTGACGACTCCCATTACCTCACCTGCTGGGGTTACCTGGAAACCGAAACCGGCTGGCGCAAATGCGATTTTGTGACCAGTTACGACGTCCTGAATACTATGATCAGGGCCATTGAGGACAAAAGCGAAGCTGTTCAGATGGCCATTGTACAAAAGCTGGAAACCATGCAACAGGTACCAGAGATCATTGATTTTGAGGCACAACTGGGAGAACCCGTGTTGTTCGATAACCTGCTCTTTCACCTGGCCCGCCCTGAGTTTGCACAGGAAGGAGAGTGGATGGAATATGCCAATGACAGCTGCTATTTTATCCGGAAAGCAGAACCCTGTTCCAAAGCCGAAGCCTATAACCGGAGTGTGGACAAATGTATGGACGCCCTCGTAAAGAACTATGAACTCTATCTCGGCTACCTGGAACTGGAATTTGATGAGCCTGCAGCACGCCAACAGGCTGATCTTGAGGACGATATGAAATATAGCCTGGCCTATTACGCCTGGAAACAGGGTGGAAATGCCCATTAAGGTTTTTTAGCCCCCAAACCGGCCGCATCCATTATGCAATTGTTAACTTTTCCCTTAAAACCACCCTTAAAACCCAACACCACAAAGATTCTAAGAAAAAAATCCTTAAAGTCTATAATATTTGTAGGAAATTAGTATTTTTGAATCTATTAAAAGGTGTATCATGAGTTTAAGGTTAGGGGACATTGCTCCCAATTTTAAGGCGAAATCGACAGTAGGAGAGATAGATCTGTACGAATACCTGGGCGATAGCTGGGGCGTATTATTCTCACATCCGGCGGACTTTACACCTGTTTGTACAACAGAACTCGGTAAAACTGCCTTATTGAATGGCGAATTTGCCAAACGTAACGTAAAAGTGCTGGCCCTCAGCGTGGATCCCTTGGATAAACACAAGAACTGGATCAGCGATATCAACGAAACACAAGGTTGCGAAGTGGCTTTCCCCATCATCGCAGATGAAGATAGGACTGTATCAAACCTGTATGATATGATCCACCCGAACGCCTCAGAAACGTTCACCGTGCGTTCATTATTCATCATAGGCCCGGATAAGAAAGTGAAACTGATGATCACTTACCCTGCTTCTACCGGAAGGAATTTCGTGGAAGTATTACGGGTGATCGATTCACTGCAATTAACCGCTAACTATAGCGTGGCCACACCGGCAGACTGGAAAGAAGGAGAAGATGTGATCGTTATACCCGCCGTGAAAACGGAAGATATTCCGGCTAAATTCCCGAAAGGCCACAAGATCATCAAGCCTTATCTCAGAACAACACCGCAGCCTAACAAATAAGGTCGCGGTCGTTTATAAAATATTAAAGGAAGAAAAAGACCGGCAACACAAATGATTGCCGGGATATTATTCCAAAACGTTTTTTTTAATGGTTGGTTTTTGATTTTACGAAACGGGGATTTTTCCCCGTTTTTATTTTTTATACCAACTCCCAGCGCATAAAAAAATGCCGCAAACCATAAGGTCTGCAGCATTGCATATAGGTTAGATGTGTGATCTTATTTCAACCTGATGCGTTCTTCCACCATCCCGTTAAAACCTTCAGCACCCACATTTTCCAGCGAAACAGAACTGGCATTCATTACCCTGCCATTGATGCTCATCAGTCTATCTTCACTGGTACGGCCACCAGCACTTGTATTGATAAATGCCAGGGCCTTAGACAATCCATCTTCTACCGGATCGCCAAAGTCGCGTTGAATATCATC
This sequence comes from Chitinophaga sp. SYP-B3965, assembly GCF_009647655.1. Taxonomy (GTDB): domain Bacteria; phylum Bacteroidota; class Bacteroidia; order Chitinophagales; family Chitinophagaceae; genus Chitinophaga. Next base: position 96,056 of record NZ_WJFD01000007.1, read on the forward strand.
TGTTGAGGAAATATCTACAGTAAAGCCTGCATAGTATTCTCCCTGGTCTTTCGCATTTACACTGGTGAACTGGCTCATATACACCGTGAATTTGTCAATGCCAATACCAAAGAAACCAACCGGCTTGCCGTAAGTACTCGCAGAGCCCACCAGCTTCACCGTCATATTATTCGGATATGCCCTGAGGCTGTTGATCGTTAATTCACTGGCAGAAGCTGTATTGCCGCTTACAATGAACACCACGTTTTTAATCGTTCCCAGGTTACCTTTCTTACTGAACTTATAAGTATTACCCGCAGTGGAATAATCCACGTCAGCATAAGTAAGCAGTTTGCCACCATTACCCGTTCTCTGTTTCCCGCTGGCATCCAGCAAAGGAATAGCAGCCAGGATAGGGGCTTTGCCTGTTTGCAGAAGTGTGTTGAATGTTTCTTTATACATCACCTGGCCGGTAAGACTGGCAGGGGCGATCAGGTTAGCGAGGTATTCAAAAGTAGCTACATAACCGCCGCCATTATAGCGGAGATCTACTACCAGGTTATTTACGCCGGCAGCAGAAAATGCCTGGAATGCTTTATCCAGGCCAGGTTGCACATTCGCCAATTGGGAAAAGCGTGCCAGGTTCAGGTAACCTGTTACGTTAGCGCCGCTGGCTGATAATACTTTATAGATAACAGGATCGTTGGTATAAGCGCCGCTGGTAAGGTTGGCCGTGAAACTGGTAGCACTTTCCGGTGCTGCTTTTTGCAGGGTAAGGCTCATGCTGCCACCTGCATTCAGGATGCCATTGATGGTATTAACATCTGTGCTTACAGGGGAACCGTTCATGTTCACGATCCTGCATCCTCTTGTGATGCCCGCGTTTGCAGCAGAAGAACCTTTTTCAACAAAACGTACAAATACATATCTGTTAACACCGCTGGTGGCCACAACAAGCCCTAAACCAAAGTCATTTCCCTGACCATCCAGATCAACAGTTCCTTTGATCCCCTGTGCTGCATTGCCTGTTTCAACAAAAGAATATTTAGGACGGCTGGGGCTTGAGGTATTGTACTCGTATGGCTTTGTGGTAGCAGGATTGATCTTATATTGGGAGATCTTGAACAGCTCGTTCTGAAGGCTGGTCATATCATCCGAACCGGCATAACCACGGGGATTGAAAGTAGCATAATCCGGCAGGGCGTCATACCAGAGATAAGTTTCCTTTGCGTATAGATATAATGAATCAAGACTCAATTGAAGGCGTGTACCTGTTGCAACGGGAGGAGGCGTTGGGGTGTCGTCTTTTGTACCTTTTTTACAGGCTGATGAAGCAGCCACCACAATCACAAGGAGAGCGGCAATCCGGAGCTTTCTCATATATTTTAAACGGTTTACTTTGAAAAGTTACGTTAATTCAACCAAAATTATCGTGAAGTCTAGATGAGTGCCTTAAAAGAAACGATGAACCTACCGTAGTATTGTTTAGACTGCCTTCGTTTTCAATAGTTTAACACCGGTTATATTTACGTAAAATCAGGCAGGGCGGTTGCTTTAACACCCTCCCCATGAAATGCATAACGCTCTCCTGAAAACCTTAACGCTCTCCCCTGAAAACCATAACACCACTAAGCAAGAAAACACCCCTGCAGCAAAACCATAACACCCCAAAGAAAAAAAACACCGCCCTCTGCTGCGCGGCATGCTCCCTGCCCATCAGGCATAAAAAAAGCGCTGCAGAACAGCGCTTAAAATATCATTTCTTATGTTTTCGTAACTGTTGCAAAACCGCCTGCATATCCTTTGGCAGCGGCGCCTCCAGGGTCACCAACTCCCCCTTCTCATTCGTGAACTTCAGCTGAAAAGCATGCAATGCAAGCCGGTTCAGCAAAGGTCTTTCCTCCTCCGTATGTTTCCCCAGTTTGAACTTCTTTTTAATGTCAGACAGCAGTACAGGTTTCTTACTGCCATATAGTTCATCAACAACAATAGGATGCCCCAGGTGTTTCATATGTACCCTGATCTGGTGAGTACGGCCAGTATGGATCCGCATCTTCACCAGGCTAAACAACCCGAAAGCTTCCTGCACTTCATAATCTGTAAGGGAAGGCCGGCCTTTAGCATTGGTCACCATCTTGCCCTTTTGCACCGGGTGATCCATAATAGGCGCATTCACACTGCCCTTAGGTTCCACGAATTCTCCATTCACCAGCCCGAGATAATACTTCTCTACATCCCTTGATTCAAAAAGCTGGGACATATACTTATGCGCCGCTTCATGTTTGGCAAAAACAATGAGCCCGCTGGTATCTCTGTCCAGCCGGTGCACCGTAAAGATCTGACCGTAATGTTTTTTAAGGAGGGTAGAAACAGCTTCCAGTTCGTTATCGTGCCTGTCCGGAATACTTAACAGGCCGGAGGGTTTATTGATGGCTACTAAATCTTCATTCTCGAATATAACCAGGGAATCTATGCGCATGAGAGGAAAGATCATGAACGGGGAACTGCTGTTCCCCGTTCTATGGTTTTATTTAAAGTGTTTGAGTAAGATCACTTCTTTTTCAGAAAGGAAACGCCATTTGCCGCGGTTCACATTCTTCTTGGTTAAACCGGCATACATCACCCTGTCCAGCTTCTCCACCTGGTAACCCAGGTGTTCAAAGATGCGGCGTACAATACGGTTCTTACCACTGTGGATCTCAATACCGATCTGCTTCTTATCCTTCGTATCCACAAAGGCGAGTGCATCTACAAGTGCCAGGCCATCTTCCAGCGTAACGCCTGCAATGATCTGATCAAAGTCTGCTTTGGTAAGTGGTTTATCCAGTTCTACGTGATAGATCTTTTTGATATTGTGTTTAGGATGTGCCAGCTTTTGCGCAAGCTCTCCATCATTTGTCAGCAATAACAAACCAGAAGTATTACGGTCAAGACGGCCCACAGGGAACAGTCTTTCTTCCGCAGCTTCTGTTACCAGTTCCATAACCGTCTGGCGTCCTTCCGGATCATCCGTGGTGGTGATATAACCTTTCGGTTTGTTCAGCAACACGTACACGAGGTTCTTTTGTATGAAGATGCGTTTGTCCTTCAGCGTTACCACATCCTTCGGCGTTACCTTGAATGCAGGTTCTTCTATCTTTTCGCCATTCACCGTTACGTGACCATCTTTGATGAAGTCAACTGCTTTACGGCGGCTGCAGATACCGCAGTGGGAGATGTATTTATTCAGCGGCATTTCATTGCTGCTTTCTTCTCCTTCTGCGTTACTCTCTATCGCTACACGTTTCCGCGTGCTTTTGGCTTTGGCTTCTTTTTCGTCCATTTCGGGAGCGGCTTTGCGGCTTTCCCTTTTGGGACTGCCTTCACCATCACCGAAACTTCTTTTTGGCCGGTCCGCCCCTTCTTCTCTGCTGAAACTTTTTTTTGGACCGTCACTGTCTTTGCTGAATCGGCCTTTCGGCTTATCATCACCAAAACTTCTTTTCGGACGATCTTCACCATCTCTGCTGAAGCTTCTTTTCGGCTTGTCATCGCCAGCGCCAAAGCGCGGCTTGTCACCAAAACGTCCTTTCGGTTTATCGTCACCAAAGCTTCTTTTCGGACGGTCTTCACCGTCTTTGCTGAAACTTCTTTTCGGTCTGTCGTCGTCTTTGCTGAAACGTCCGGTTGGCTTGTCACCAAAGCTTCTCTTCGGTTTGTCATCACCAGCGCCAAAGCGCGGCTTGTCACCAAAACGTCCTTTTGGTTTATCATCACCAAAGCTTCTCTTCGGACGGTCTTCACCATCTTTGCTGAAACTTCTTTTTGGTCTGTCATCGCCAGCCCCAAAACGTGGTTTATCGCCAAAACTTCTTTTCGGTTTATCGTCACCAAAGCGCGGCTTGTCACCAAAACTCCGCTTCGGTTTATCATCATCTTTGCTGAAACGTCCTTTCGGTTTATCGTTCCCAAATCTATCAGTACTGCTGCTGCTGTCTTTGCGGAAACGTCCTTTATCAGGGCCGCCAAAACTTCTTTTAGGCGCATCACCATCTTTGCTGAAAGTCCTTTTCGGTCTGTCATCATCAGATTTTCTGGCCCCGTTTTCCCGGAAACTTTTAAAGGAACCCTTTTCATCGCGTCCTCCACGATCAGAAGAAGAAGAAGGTTTGCTGCGTGAATTTTCTTTGAAAGGTGTGAACCCTTTTTTGGCGGGTCTGCTTTTTTTCATGCTGTATAATTATAGTTGCTGCATTCCTGCAGTAAAATGTTGCTATGCTTTGTTAGCGAGTTGTCCGCATGCGGCGTCAATATCTTTCCCGCGGCTTCTGCGCAAACGCGCATTCACCCTGTGTTTGCTGAGATACTCCATAAATGCTTCCGTCGCTTCCTCCGTAGGTTTCTGGAATTTTACACCATCCACCTGGTTGTATTCGATGATGTTGATCAGGTCCACCGGCACCTGGCGGTAAATTTTGATCAGCTCTTCCGCATCTTTCACGCTGTCATTGAAATCCTTGAAAAGGATATATTCAAAAGAGATCTCGTTACCGGTAGCTTTATAGAAATAGTTCAATTCTTCCACCAACACCTTCAGGGTATTGGTTTCATTGATGGGCATGATCTCTGTACGTTTCCTGTCATTCGCTGCGTGAAGGGACAATGCCAGGTTAAAACGAACCTGATCGTCTCCCAGCTGGTGGATCATTTTGGCCACACCTGCCGTAGAAACCGTGATCCGCTTAGGGCTCATGGCCAGGCCATCAGGAGAAGTGATCCTTTCAATGGAATGGAGTACGTTCTTATAATTCAGTAAAGGCTCGCCCATACCCATGAAAACGATATTGCTCAGCTTTTTACCGGAAGATTCAATGGCTTGTTTGTTGATGAGGGCCACCTGGTCGAATATTTCATCAAAATCCAGGTTCCTTTTACGGTCCATAAACCCGGTAGCACAGAATTTGCAGCTTAAACTGCAACCTACCTGTGAAGATACGCAGGCCGTCTGGCGGGTAGAGGTGGGGATCAGCACACCTTCCACGAAATGGCCATCATGCAGTTTGAACCTGCTTTTAATGGTACCATCTGCACTTTGCTGTGTAGCGTCTACTTTAATAGCGGGGAAAGTGAAGTTTTCTTCCAGGGAAGCACGCAGCGGCTTGCTCAGGTTGGACATAGATTCAAAGTCCCGCGCCTGTTTCAGCCACAGCCATTCGTACACTTGTTTGGCCCGAAAGGGCTTTTCGCCCATGGTCGCAAATACCTCTTGTATCTGTGGCAGGCTCAAATGCCTAATGTTCTGCTTCCTCATCATCGGGCAAAGGTACGTCCATATTTCGGATTTGGGATTGGCGGGTTGAAGGTAATCCCGATTAGTTGCGATAAATTCGCAACTTTAACACTAACCATTACATGCAAGCAGCTTATATAGTAGATGCCGTAAGAACTCCCATCGCCCGCTATGGTGGCGCATTGAGCACTATCCGCCCAGACGATATGCTGGCCCTGATGCTCCGTTCTCTCATGACCAGGAACCCCTCCGTGGACCCCTCCGCCATAGAAGACGTAATAGCCGGCGCCGCCAACCAGGCCGGAGAAGATAATCGCGATGTGGCCCGGATGGCTGTATTATTGGCCGGCTTACCCGTATCTGTGGCCGGAAACACCGTAAACCGCCTCTGTGCCTCAGGACTGCAGGCCATTATGGATGCTTCCCGCGCTATAATGTGCGGTGAGGGCGACATTTACCTGGCAGGAGGAGTAGAAAGCATGACCCGCGCACCTTTGGTGATGCCAAAACCGGATGCTGCCTTCAGCCGCAAGACGGAAATGTACGATTCCACCATCGGCTGGCGCTTTACCAATAAAAAACTCGCAGATCTCTATTATCCCTTTTCCATGGGCGAAACAGCGGAAAATGTAGCCAGGGAATGGAAGATCAGCCGGGAAGATCAGGATATGTTTGCCTTTGAAAGTCAGCGGAAATACAAAGAGGCTCACCTGGCCGGCCGTTGGAACGATGAGATCATCCCCGTAGAGATCACCCCTAACAAGGAAGACAAAGTGATCTTCTCGAAAGATGAGCCTCCACGTGAAACATTCCTCGAAAAACTGGCAGCGCTGAGACCAGCATTCCAAAAAGACGGAACCGTAACAGCAGGTAACTCTGCCGGCATCAATGATGGCGCCTCTGCAGTGATGATCGTTTCAGAAAGTGCCTTGAAACGTTTCAATCTGCAACCCATCGCCATGATAAAATCCATGGCTGTGGCTGGTGTAGACCCTTCCATTATGGGTATCGGACCAGTTCCTTCCTCCAATAAAGCATTGATCCGTGCTGGGTTAAAAGCCAGCGATCTGGATATCATCGAATTAAATGAAGCATTTGCTTCCCAGTCATTAGCCTGTATCCGGGAACTGGGGCTGGATCCGCAAAAGATCAATTTCAATGGCGGATCTATTGCCATTGGTCATCCGCTGGGTTGCAGCGGCGCGCGCATCACCACAACCCTCATGCATGAAATGAAACGCCGTGCCGGTGCAAAATACGGACTGGCCACCATGTGTGTGGGAGTAGGTCAGGGCGCAGCGATCGTTTTTGAAAAGATGTAAATTGAAAAAGTCCAACTATGTTATAGGGTTCACCCTGGCCATTATAGGAGCTTTCCTGTTTTCGGCCAAGGCTATCTATGTGAAGCTCGTTTACCGTACGGAAGCCATAGACGCCATTTCCATGCTGGCGCTCAGGATGATCTTCGCCCTGCCTTTTTATATTATCACCGCATGGGTATTGTCCAGAAGAGAAGGAAATGTAAAACTCACCCTCCGTCAGTGGGGCTTTATAGCCCTGTTGGGATTCCTGGGATATTATCTCAGCAGTTTATTGGATTTCATGGGCCTGGCTTACATTTCAGCCGGCCTCGAACGGCTTATTCTTTTCCTCTACCCAACATTTGCTTTGCTCATTGGCGTCTTTGCATTTAAGAAAAAGATCACTAAACAACAATGGCTGGCCCTGGTTTTGGCATACATCGGTATGGTCGTAGCTTTTGCCGGAGATATTCAACATCAGACGGGTGGTGGTATTGTGATGGGAAGCTTGCTGGTATTGGGTTGCGCAGTTACTTATGCTTTATACATTGTGGGCGGGGGAGAGATCATTCCAAAAGTGGGCTCCATGAAGTTCACGGCATATGCCCTGATATTTGCTGCCGTAGGGGTTTTTACCCAATATCTGGTGACACATGGTACAGAAATAAGACATTTTTCCGGTCATACTTACTGGCTCTGTTTCCAGATGGCCATCGTTTCTACCGTATTACCCACCTTCATGATGAGTGAAGGCATCCGCAGGATCGGTTCCGGCAATACAGCTATCATTACCAGTATCGGACCGGTGTCTACTATTTTACAGGCGTATATTTTTCTGGATGAACCCGTAACCTGGCTGCAATTGGCCGGTACGGCATTAGTGTTGGCAGGAGTCCTGATGATCAGCAAAAAAAACGAGCGGTAGACATTACATCCCACCGCCCGTTCATGGCAAGCAAAAAAAGGTTACAAACAAATCTGCTTCTCCGTCATCATCTTCCGGAGATTGATCAGGCCATAACGCATACGGCCCAATGCAGTATTTATGCTCACTTGCGTGAGGTCAGCAATCTCTTTAAAACTCAGTTCCGCATAGTGGCGAAGGATGATCACTTCCCGTTGTTCTTCCGGTAACAGGTCAAGCATACGCCTAACGCTGTCATGGCTTTGACGGGTCATCATCACTTCTTCCGCACTGGGCTCACTAAATCCAAGTACATTAAAAATGTCCTTGTCGTCACTGGTTTTTATCAGCGGTGTTCGTTTGATTTTTCTGAAGTGGTCCACACAAAGGTTATGTGCAATGCGCATAGCCCACGGTAAGAACTTACCTTTCTCCGTATAACGATCGCCACGAATAGTATCGATGATCTTTATGAAGGTATCCTGAAAGATATCCTCGGCTAAAAAAGCATCTTTAACGAGCAATACGATGGAGGTGTAAAGTTTGTCTTTATGACGGTATACCAGTTCTTCCAGGGCTGTAGAATGCCCCTTCTTAAACAGTGTGATCAGTTGTTCGTCATTCAATTTGTACATTACTTGCATAAACATCTACCAATAGCGGTTAGTAAATAATACGGACTTTTAAGCCAGTAGGTTGTTTGATAGAGTAGAGTTTATGCTATAATGTGCTGTTTTTAGTTATGAATGAGTGGCCGGGTTGTTAGGTATAAGTATACCGGTTATTGCAAATATAAAGGAATAGTTCAATAAAACAACCTGCCACAAATAAATTGGTATTAAAGATGTACGTAGGGCGGGGGCTTATAGATTTGGGTGTCCGTTTCACCTCCCGAATCCTTAAATTTGTAATTCTATGTGCGCAAAAGTTAAAACGAAGGAAGTAACCATTGAACGTGAACCAGTTAGCGCTCCGGACAGTATCTTTATCAAAGGAGCCCGGGTGCATAATCTTAAGAATGTCAGCGTTTCAATACCCAGAAATAAACTGGTAGTGGTAACCGGGGTCAGCGGCTCCGGAAAATCCAGCCTCACCATGGACACCCTTTATGCGGAAGGCCAGCGCCGGTATGCAGAAAGTCTCAGTTCCTACGCCCGCCAGTTCCTCATGCGGATGAACAAACCGGATGTAGATTACATAAAAGGCATCTGCCCTGCCATCGCCATCGAACAAAAGGTAATTACCCGTACCCCCCGCTCTACCGTAGGTTCCATGACGGAACTCTATGATTATCTGCGGCTGCTGTTTTCCCGCGCGGGCAAAACCTATTCCCCCATTTCCGGGGAACTGGTGAAAAAACACGAGGTGCAGGATGTGGTGGATTATATTTCCAAACTCAAAACAGGCAGTAAAGTACAGATCCTCGTCCCCTTCCGCCAGCACGCCAACCGCAAACCGCTGGAAGAACTGAACATCCTCATGCAAAAAGGTTTTTCCCGCTTGTATGTAGGGGGAGAGCTGGTAAGGATTGAAGAACTGCAGGAACAGAAGAATCCTAAAATACCCGCCACCGCATATGTGTTGATAGACCGTATCGTGGTAAAGGATTTTGAGGAAGACGATAAACACCGCATCGCGGATTCCATCCAAACCGCTTTCTATGAAGGCGAAGGAGATTGCCACCTGGAAGTGGACGGAAAAATGAAACAACATTTCTCCAACCGTTTTGAACTGGATGGCCTGAAGTTTGAAGAGCCCGTTCCTAACTTATTCTCTTTCAACAATCCATTTGGTGCATGCCCAAGCTGTGAAGGCTTCGGACAAGTATTAGGAATAGACGCAGATCTAGTAATGCCCGATAAACGCCTTAGCGTTTTTGAAGGTGCCATCGCCCCATGGCGGGGAGAAAAAATGGGCGAATACAAAGAAGCCCTGGTGAAAGTAGCCCGCAAGTTCAACTTCCCGGTACACAAACCCATTTCAGACCTCACGGATGAACAGGTGCAATTACTGTGGGATGGTAACGAACATTTCTCCGGTCTGCATGAGTTCTTTAAAATGGTAGAGCAAAACCTCTACAAAGTACAATACCGTGTAATGCAGGCCCGCTATCGTGGCCGCACAGTTTGCCCTACCTGCAAAGGTGCCCGCTTACGCAAAGAAGCGCTCTATGTAAAAGTAGGAGATGCCAGCATTGCAGACCTGGTAGACTTACCCGTAGAAAAATTAAAGATCTGGTTCGATAAACTGGAACTGAATGAATACCAGACACAGGTATCCAAACGGATCCTGATAGAAGTAAATCACCGCATAAAAACCTTGCTGGACGTTGGTCTTGGCTACCTCACACTAAACCGTGTAGCGAATACACTGAGTGGTGGAGAAAGCCAGCGTATTCAATTGACCCGTACTTTAGGCAGTAACCTCACCAACTCATTATACATCCTGGATGAGCCGAGTATTGGCTTACATGCAAGAGATACACACCGCCTCATTAAAGTGCTCCACGAACTGCGCGATCTCGGTAACACCGTGGTGGTAGTAGAACATGATGAGCAACTGATGGAACAGGCAGATTATATTATAGACATGGGTCCGCTGGCCAGTCATCTTGGTGGCGAAGTAATTTTCGAAGGTACTTATCCTGAGATCTTAAAAGACGGGAAAAGCCTCACCGGCAAATACCTCAGCGGTCACTACAGGATTGAACCGCCGGCACACATCCGTAAATGGAAACGTTCCATTACGCTGGAAGGATGCCGTCAGCACAACCTGAAGAACATTGATGTGCAATTCCCGCTGGGTGTGCTTTGTGTGATCAGTGGTGTGTCCGGTTCCGGCAAAACCACATTGGTAAAACAGATCCTCTACCCTGCGCTCATGAAGCTTAAAGGAGAGTTCACCGATCGCGTGGGAAATCACCGCATCATGAAAGGAGACCTGGAGGCCGTGACCCAGATAGAAATGATAGATCAAAATCCTATCGGAAAATCATCCCGTTCCAATCCTGTTACTTACATCAAAGCATACGACGAGATCCGTGATCTCTTCTCCAAACAACCGCTGAGTAAGATGCGCGGCTTCCAGCCTAAACATTTTTCTTTCAACGTAGATGGCGGAAGATGTGATACCTGCAAAGGAGAAGGAGAAGTGATCGTAGAAATGCAGTTCCTGGCAGACGTTCACCTTACCTGCGAAACCTGCGGTGGCAAACGGTTTAAAGATGAAGTGCTGGAAGTACATTACAAAGGGAAAAGCATTTATGATATTTTAGAATTGGGTGTAGACGAAGCCATTGAATTCTTCAAAGAAGAAAAAGATGTAGTGACCAGGATCCGTCCGTTAAGTGATGTGGGGCTTGGTTATGTGAAGCTGGGCCAATCATCAGACACATTGAGCGGTGGGGAAGCACAACGTGTAAAACTGGCTTCTTTCCTGGGTAAAGGAAAAGCACAGGGACACATCTTATTCATCTTCGATGAACCCACTACTGGTTTGCATTTTCATGATATCAAAAAGTTGCTGAACTCATTCAATGCATTGATTGAACAGGGGCACTCTGTGTTAGTGATAGAACACAACCTGGATGTGATCCGCTCTGCGGATTGGGCCATAGATCTTGGACCGGAAGGTGGTGAAGGAGGAGGCAGTTTGTTATATGCAGGTGTGCCGGAAGGATTGAAGAAAGTGAAAGAGAGTTACACAGGAAAGTTTTTATAAAAACCGAATTGGAATAACAGCCCGCAATTAGCAATAATTGCGGGCTTTTTTATTTTAAAGAACAAAAACGGGAAAAACCCCGTACCCCGGCAGTTCAAAATATTGAAATTTTACATCGAGAAGAATCAGGAATTCATCCTCACCCCAAAATCTTTACTTATGAATACTTATCTCGAAACGGGTATCGCCGTTATTCTGATCATTGTAGTTTTCAGTATCGTAGCCTATGTAATACAAGAACTCATCGCAGTTAATCTCCAGTTTCGTGGCAGGATGTTAAAGAAGGCCATTAACCAGTTGCTGGTATCTGGCAGCGTATTTGCAAATGAATTTTTTAAGCACCCGCAAATAGAGTTACTGGAAAAAAGGAACGGCGCTACAAAGGATCCCTCCTATATCCCTTCTGCAAACTTCGCGATGACAGTGATAGACCTGGTCAAGAATGGTACAGCCGCCGATCCCGAACTCCAAAAGCTATTCTCATCCTGGCAGGCCATTGCCGGTGAAGATGTAATAGCAATGAAAGCGCTGATAGAAAAATGGTATGACGAATATATGGACAGGGTCGGCGGCTGGTACAAAAAGGAGTATCGCTGGATCACAAGGATTTTGGCGATTGGTATTGCACTGGCGTTTAACTTTAATCTCATCCGTATCACACAGATCGTGCACCATGATACCGCTTTGAAAGCAACGCTGGTAGCGGCAGCAGATAAAATGGCAGATACTCCTGATTACTTAGCACAATATTATACGCAAAAGATCAACAGTGATATGAAAGCCGTTGATGACGATTTTGCCACTAAGATCAGTAGTGCACCGGCAGATTCTGCTAAGCTGGTGCAAAAGCGGGACGCTGTTAAAGATTCTCTTCTCATAAACTATAACGCAAAACAATACCAAATGGCCAGGGGGCTGGTAGACAGTCTGCCTACAGGTAAACTGATGCTCGGCTGGAAGAATTGGCCATGGCTGGAGCAGGAAATAAAAACCGGTAAGCCTGCATACATCGGTAACTGGAATTTGTTCCTGCTCATAATAGGATTGTTTTTAGGAGCAGCTGCAATTTCCATGGGAGCACCTTTCTGGTTCGCATTACTTGTGAAACTCGTAAACATCCGCAGAGCCGGTTTAAAACCCCCTGTTTCAAAATAAAAATTATATACAATGATTATCAATAACACCACCCCACTTCCCAAAGTCCCGGCTGACCCCGCATTGCAGCAACTATTCAAAGACATGCAGGGGAATATCCTGAAGTCGCACGCCAGGCCCAATGTATGTTTATTGTTTGTTCAGTTTAAAGGTGCCCCGGTAACAGTAAAGCAATGGATCCGCACAAAAGTTGCACCACTTGTTGTTTCTATGACCACGCAACTGGAAGACATTGAAATGCACAGGCAGGAGATAGAAAAGGATTTTTGTTCGTTTTCACTAACAGCTAAGGGATACGATTTTTTACTGTCCACCATACTTCCTGAAGATGAAAGTTTCCGGGAGGGCCTTGGTAAAGATACTATCCCTGCAGATCCGCCTAAAAGTAATTGGGAGGAAAAATATCAGAAAGAGATCCATGCTGTGTTTATCCTGGCACATGGATTCCCTGAGCAATTATCGCTGCTGAGGGAGAATGTAATAGCAATGCTGAGTGAAAACGCCATCCTGGTGGCCGAAGAAACTGGTCAGGCATTGAAAGATGCAAACAGCATTGACATAGAACACTTCGGTTATGCAGATGGAAGAAGCCAGCCAAGATACTTTGAAGATGATATGAAAAAAGAAGGTACAGATGTGAATTGGAATGCCTTTGCTTCCCTGGACCTCGTACTTACAAAAGACCCGCTTGGAAAGGCATTTAAACAGGATGATACACCTGCCAGTGATGATACCGGTACTCACAGTTACGGAAGCTACCTGGTCTTTAGAAAATTGGAACAGGATGTAAGCGGCTGGAATGATGCTGTGTTGAAACATTCATTGGATACTGGTCAGAGTCAGGATCTGGTGGGCGCCATGGCAGTAGGTCGCTTCAAAGATGGAACGCCAGTGCTGAATCATAATGCCCCGCAGGGAAGTCCCTCAATCGAAAATGATTTTAACTACACGGCAGATCCCCAGGGCAAAGGCTGTCCCTTTCATGCACATATCAGAAAATCCAACCCAAGAGGAGATACACAGCAATTCGGTGTTCCCCTGGAAAACGAAAAGACCCGGCGTATCACGCGAAGAGGGATCCCTTATACAACAGGTGAAAAGAAAGGGCTCCTGTTCATGTGTTACCAGCAGAGCATAATAGAACAATTTGATTTTATGCAGAATAATTGGGTGGATAATCCCGGGTTTCTCAAGGGGAATACAGGAGTGGATGCAGTGATAGGACAAACAATTGATTTGAAAGGAGGTTTGCTTGGGCAACATGTACATCTCAAAGGCGGTGAATATTTCTTTACACCTTCTATCAGTTTTTTACGAACACTTTAAAAACCAACTATATGGCAAAAGCTAAAAAAGCAGTAGCGGTAAAAAAAGCACCGCCTGTAAAAAGAACCCCTGCAACGAACAATGCCAAAGTGACCATTGAAGTTGTGATACGCAATGAAACCGTTTCTCCCATAACGAATGTAATGAGAGGGGGAGGAATGCAAATGTTCGATGCTCCTTTTGATGCCCCTCCCCCTAATTTCGAATTTGCTTTCAACACTACGGGGGTTACGATCCTTAATTTCCTGGTAGGAGAACACGATGTGGATCTGAAAGGTGAAAGTAGATTTTTTGCACCGGTATTAGATCCTAATCCCTCCCCAAGGATCAGGGTGGTCGTGTTCGCACGAAAAGATCATCCTGATGGGATCGGGTCATTGACACTTAAGTATAAGGGAAAAGATATCCCCGATTCTCCCCTAACACTCACATTTAAGAATGATGGATTGGGTGGATTTAATGAACGTGTAAAACTGATAAAACCATGAAAAAGATCTTTACAATCCTCCTGGCGTTATTAGTAACTGGGGTATCTTACGGACAATACCTTACCCAGGACGCGGCTGGGAAAAGTTCAATACCACTTCCATTGAAAGGCCTCGGTATTGGAATTGACATAGGGAAAACAGAAGCCACATTCGGACTGAATAATTATGAAAGAGTGTTTAAAGAAGATAAGCCGTGGGTATTGGGAATAAACCTTTCTACAAAGAATGTGGAAGGGCTCTCGAATCTGTTCACTGCCGGAAAATTTATACCTGATGCTAAGATGCAGGGATTCATAGGGTTTTCTGTTTCCAATAATAAGAAATTGAACAACGCTTTCAGGAACTCGGAATTTTTTGCAGCCAGTAAATATGAAAACAACTTACAACGAGAACTCTTTGAAGACCTGAAAGCAAAGACGCTCCGTGCAGCAGCCAGTTATTTGATACAGATCAAAGATCCTACGGCTGCCCACAAAGTAATGAATGATCTGAAAAAGCAGGTTGCCTTGCAGCAGCAACCAGAAGATCTTAATCTCTTAGTGGAAAATTATAGCCTGCCAGATGTCAACCTGACGCCATTCCTAACGCCATTTAAGCAAAAGTACGCTAGCTTACAGGAAGAGTATTTAGTAGCCTTTAATGCTGCTTTGGAAGATACAGAGGGCTTGTTAGATAATACCTGGGAAGAATTCCTGAAAAATGCTCCTAATCCCACACGATATACTTTTTTCCTTATCGGTGGGATCAATGGCCGGAGTTTTCCTTACTATAAAGGCTTAAATACTACAGAGCTGGAAGATTCCTTTGAGGATGTCTTATTCAAAGGAGGAAACCTGGGCCTGGGTGTAAACGTGCAGGTCAGGAACTTCTGGCTGGGAGCGACTTACAGCTACCTCAGCGGTGATAATTTCAGCAGCCTGAGCAGTAGGGAGTTCAATCTGAAAACGGTCGCATCTTCAGGATCAGGGTCGCTTACCGGTGAGAAAAAGTTTACCGCGTACACAGGGAAATATGCGAAAGTAGAAACGAATGAGTTGAACATTGACCTGGTAGGAGATTTTAGAATAACAGACTCATCCCGCGTGATCGCAAGTCTCTATTCCCGCAGCAGCCTGGCCAGCCGGGACACAGCTTACCTGAAAAACTATACCAATATAGGCGTTGGCCTTTATTTCACAGGCCTGAAAGGTAAATTCCTGGGTGGATTATACTTAGAGCTTCCGGATGTCAGTAACAATGCTGAAAAAGCAAAACCATTGGCAGAAAGAAGTATTCAGTCACCCTTCAAAAGGCTCACCTTTGGCATCGTAACAAAGTTCAATCTTTCTTCCATATTTGATTTTTCGAACAAGGCGGTTAGGGAATAAGATGTTATATTGTATTTAATTCAAGTAGCCCCCATATGCATATCTCCATTGGTATTGTTGATGATCACAGCATCCTGCTAAAATCTCTGGTTGATCTTATCAATGGATTTGAGCATTGTAAAGTAACCCGGATGGCCCTCAACGGCAAAGAATTATTGATCCAGCTGAAAGAAGATCCCTCGTCCTTACCAGACATCATGCTGGTAGATGTTATCATGCCGGGGTTAAATGGCGTAGAAACGGTGAAAGAATTGAGCCTGTTATACCCCGCCATCAAACTCATCGCTTTTTCTACAAAGGAAGATGACGACACGGTGATCAGTATGATCCGGAATGGTTGCTGCGCCTACCTCGTAAAAGGCATCGACGCAGAAGAACTGGAGAAGGCTATTCTGGAAGTGCATGAAAAAGGACATTATAACGGGGATGCCTATAACCTTAATTATCGCCGTATCATGGCACGTATAAAAGAAAAAGAGCGGGTAAAGCTCTCTCCAAATGAAGCAATCTTTCTCCAACTGGCTTGTAGTGATCTAACATATAAAGATATCGCTTCAAAGATGCACCTCGCAGAACGCACGATAGATGGTTACAGAGAATCACTATTCGGAAAACTGAATGTTCAAAGCCGTGTAGGAATGGTTCTGGAAGCTATCAGATTAGAGTTAGTGAATATTAAAGACCTCAAATAATAATTTCATTTTTTAATCCCTAAAAATTACACAAATGTCCGATCAAGAACAACAAGAACAAGTAGTACCACTAGCACCATTAGCATTGCCTGCTCACTACTGTGAATTTATTCTGGACGAAGAGCTTATGAACCTCGGTGCCAGGTTGTTATCGCTTAAAATTGTAAGAAGCACTATTATCCCCAATGGGCCTGCAATGATCCAGATGAAATTTTCTATGCCGACAAAAAAGAAGGTATTGGCCAATACGGCAGATCCCGATGCAAGGGGTGTCCATGAGTTTACTACCCGGCAACACATTCCGAACGCTCTGGGTATTGAAACCCATATGAAAGCGGTGGGTGACGAATCCGTGGAGGTTGAATATGAGCATGATAGTGGAGGTAAGATCCCTAATACACCGGCGCCTTTTGCGGCGAATCCGGTTCATCAGTAACTAAAAAAAAGCTCATCATTTGATGAGCTTTTTTTTAGGCAGTTGGAAAATATTTTTCCGCAAACTGCCCCCAGGTATTTGTTTTTGTAAATGTTGACGCAAAGGGAGATGCTCTATGCATGTGACGGACATAAACGGGGGGAACTCCCAATGAGCGGGCGATGGCGATACTCAAAAAACCAACTGCGATCCCATGGTAAGAAAATGGTACCGGAATGGTAACTTCCTTGCCAATGAAGCATTCTATAACAAGCGTTTTACTACTTAAAAGCACAAAGATCTCGTTGATAATTGTATGCAGTTCTTTGAACTCTCTCTGTAATAGAAAGAGGAAATTACCCAGATCTACTGTTCCTGGGGCAAATGAGGCGGCGATCCTGATGCGAAGGAATCCTGCAATATCAGTGGCTGGAATAATTAGTAATTGGGCGGCAAGTTCGTCCATAAGCCGAAATAAAACACCATAATTCTGCAGATGAATAGCAGAGAATGCAGATCGTGAAAGCGAATTGACAATATCCCTAATGGGCGAATTATAACTACTGAGTGTTGTAATAGCTGTTCTTGCAAAATCCTCTGATGTTACAGCAGGATTGGTGAATAATATTCTGAATAATTCCTTATAATCATATCCCTCAAAACTCCCAATATTTTCAGGCGCAACCAGGTAATCTGTCTGAGCGATAGATAATTCATATCCGGTTTCAATGGTCTGCATGTAACAATTTATCATCAACAATACTGAAATTTTGAAAGGCGATGAAAATGTGGAAGCATCTATTATAGCACGGCTTAGATGATCTGCACCAAGATGGCCTGTAGATGGACCGGCCTCAGATCGCTCTGCCGCTATATTGGGAAATAAAGAATAGGATGAGCCATGTCCCCATAAGAATAAAAAGTAACGTTCAGCAGGATTATGCGCAATAATGTATTCCCGGAAGAAAGTGGTTAAATGCCAGTGAAAGCGCATATTAAAATCAGGGAGAGGAAAAGGAATAGGTTCCCATTTACTTTGTCCGCCATCTGGTATCAGTTGATAAACTATTGTAAAGGCTTCTTTCGGATCAGCACCTGCTGAAAGAGGCTGGGCAGGCAATCCTAATAGCCTGAGAATTTCTTGAGAGGTCTCCAGGCAAAGGATAACACGGTTGTCTGCTGTGATAAGCTGTGATGCGATTTCTTCAAGCATGTTTTTGGCAAACGCCCAGTCCACGCTTACAGTAGCCAAATGAATAATTGTGTTTTGAATTTTTTCCATAACTTGGGGTTATAAGCTGAATAATGCTACGTTGTTTCCTCAATACATTGCTCTTCCTTTGCCTGGGATACGCTTCACTGTGGGGGCAGCAAAAACAATTTCATTCCTTCCATAATTATACGCAAAAGGACGGCCTTAGCAGTTATAATATTACGAAGATCCGGCAGGATAAATTTGGCTTTTTCTGGATAGCCACACAAGACGGACTGAACTGTTTCGACGGCAGAAAATTCCGCGTTTTCAACAAAGTAGCCCAGCCACTTCTCGCCATCAAAGGCAATAATGTAACGGACCTTGTTGAAGATACACTACATAATCGCCTCTACCTGGCCGCCTTTTCAGGTGGATTGAGTTGCATCAATACCCTTACACAAACAACTTTGCAGGATCGTGCCCTGCAACAAGCCAATGTGTTCCTCTCCAAAAAATGGATCCGTTGCCTGGCGCTGTCAGGTAACACTTTATGGATAGGTTTATACGAAGGTATTTGTTCCCTTGATCTGCAAACAGGGGAATTTTCCCCTCCCGATAAATTAGCCTGGAAAGGCATTCCCACCGACACCTTGCGGGTAAAACGGATCACCACATGCGGCAACCGTGTTGTCATTTGCTGTGATGGATACGGCCTGATCGTGCTCGATCCTAAAAGCGGTAAACCCGTTAACACACTGCCCGCATCCATGCTAAATTTCTATGACGATCCTGTTGCGCTGGAATTCTGGAATGGAGAACCAGGAAAAGGAGATACGCTTTATCTCGCCACTAACTGGGGGCTTCGTCTAATGCACTTTAAAGGCCTGCAGCCAACAATTGAAAACCCCATAGGGAATAGCATCACAGATAAAGAAACCGTATTTGCCTGCACGCCTGATGCAGCAGGGAATTTATGGATAACAAATAAACAAGGCTTATACCGTTTAACAAAAGGCAAAGGAAGTTATACACTCATTCAGGATGTCAACAATACAGAGAATACCTGGGGAAGCATCATCTATGTATTGTTTAATGACAAGAGGAATAACATCTGGGCCGGTTCGGAAGAAGGATTGTCTTACGTATCCTGTCATATAAACCCCTTTGAAAAATACTATCGTTCTTCCATCAGCCCAACAAGGATCCAGCATGCTTTTGCCCTTTATATGGAAGGAAAGGATTCCCTCTTATGTGGTGCCTCCAATGGTCTCTACCAGGTTAATCTTGCAGAGCGTTCCATCCAACGGATCGATTCAAACAGTGCCTACTACCTGATTGGCGCACTACCAGACAATCAGATCCTTATTTCCAATAACCAGGGAATATTCATCCGCAATCAGGAAGGCCTGGTACCTGCTTCTACTGTTTATCCTGCCCTGAAACCCCTTCAGCATATACAGATGAATACCTTGTGCAGCTATTCGGATTCCCTGGTTGTGTTGAGTAGCCTTTTTAATAACGGATTATATGTCTGGAATTGCAAGTCAGGACAAATACGTTCCTTTAGCCGCAGGCAGAAGAACCTCTTATTGGATGATGAAACAGTCACCAGCCTTTTCATGGATAAACAAAAGAACCTGTTCGTTATATCCACCAGCACTATATTCAGGTTTAATCCCGTTACCGGAGAGAATAAGGTCTATCATATACCAGATAAAGGCGTGCTGATGGATATGTGCGAAACATCCCACCATTACTGGCTGGCCATTTACGGTGCAGGGCTGGTAAGGGTAAACAAGGATTTTACAGGCCTCCGTATATTCTCTGAGAAAGAAGGCCTGTGCAATAACGGTGTGAATAAAGTATTTGCATATAAAGATAACATGATCCTGGTCACCTCTAATAATGGCTTGTCTACCTTAGACATACCATCTCTTCGTTTCAGGAATTATGCGCAGTCGGACGGTCTCCATTCCAATGCATTTGAGCAATCCAGCGGTTTTCAAACAGGTAATTTCATTTATGCAGGAGGCATTAATGGCTTTACGCGGATCAATCCGGCCGGTTTCACAAACGATACAATCCCTCCTCAAATAAGGATCTCCGGCATTCAGATCCATACACCAGGCAGCACAAAGGACACTACACATCTGCAAATGCAATCTTTAAAGATCCCATCAGATGTATTGCAAACTTCCATATTCTTTTCCGCACTTCATTTTTCTAACCCCGATAAAATTAGCTTTGCCTATAAGATCGATGAACTGCAGAAAGACTGGATAGATATAGGCCATCAGAATAACATCAATCTCATCGGACTGGCGCCAGGCACTTATTCATTATTTGTAAAAGCGATGAATGAAGACGGCGCGATGAGTTCATTATCAGTGCCACTAAAACTGATCTATCTTCCCAAATGGTACCAGACCCTCTTATTTAAGATCAGTATATTACTCATAGCCGGAGGGATTTTATTAGGCTTCTTCCAATACCGCATCTTCCAGCTTCGCCAGCAACAGCAAATAAGAAAAGACATAGCAAGTGATCTGCATGATGATATTGGCAGCACCCTGAATACCGTTAAGATCTATGCCCATTTAGCCAAAAGCGGAGATCAGGTAAACTTACTGCAGCAGATGGAAGAATCTGTTTCTCAGGCCATCACCGGTCTCCGCGACCTGCTGTGGGTATTAGATGAAAAGGATGATTCTGTTGCCGGTCTGCTGGAACGGATCAAAAAGATGACCTCACCTGTTACAATTGCCCATCAGATTGCATTACACTGCAGCACAAATGAAGCAATAGGAGGACGCATCTTATCCAAAAAAGAAAAACGCAACCTATTGCTGATAGCAAAAGAAGCAGTAAACAATGCCATCAAATACGCAGACT
The DNA here is from genome assembly GCF_009647655.1 of Chitinophaga sp. SYP-B3965. GTDB lineage: Bacteria > Bacteroidota > Bacteroidia > Chitinophagales > Chitinophagaceae > Chitinophaga. The sequence continues at coordinate 116,759 of NZ_WJFD01000007.1, forward strand.
GCACCATGCTGGAAATAAGGTTCATGGAAGTGAATAACAAACTCACCCTGCAGATCCGCGATAACGGAAAAGGTTTCGATCTGAACGACAGGTCCGATACCGGATACGGCCTCAGAAATATGCAGGACCGCGCCACCCAGATCGGTTATCAACTGAAATTAAACACAGCACCAGGAAACGGAGTGGAAGTATGGGTGATGAAGAACAGATGAAAATTAATAACTTAGCCCCATGAGGCAAGAAACGGAAATCCTGCACGAAGTAACCACCTGGGCACAAAACAACGAAGCCATCCGGGCAATGCTCCTTACCAGCTCCCGCGCAAATGGGAAAGCAGATCTTCTATCAGACTACGACATAGAATTCGTCATAAACGATCTGCCCCAATTCCTCACAGACGACAGCTGGTTGAAAACCTTCGGCAACATTATCAGCGTAGTTGTAGAAAACGAAGACGCCTTCGATGGTGAAAACGCCATGCGCATGGTCTACTATGAAGATTATATTAAGATCGATTTCAAACTCTACGCTATAGATAAATTCACAGAACAGGTGAATAAACAGGAGTTACAGGAAGATTGGGATGTAGGATATAAAATATTGCTGGATAAGGATGGTCTCACTATAGGAATGAAACCGTTCACCGGCAAAACTGTCACAATAGCAAAACCAACAGAAGAAGAATTCCTTTTCATCATAAACGATGCCTGGTTCTGCATGCCCTACATTGCCAAAAGCCTCTGGCGGGATCAGCTATTCTATGCCAAGCAGGTAGGAGACAGCATCATGCGCTTCGAAGATTTCCAAAAGATCATTGAATGGTACATTGGCATGCAGCATGATTGGAAGATCAACACCAATAAATCCGGCCGGCTGTTCAAACAATACCTGGACCCTGCACTCTGGAAAAGAATAGAAGCTACCTTTGCCGGAGCAGATATAGAGGAGAATTGGAAAGCACTGTTTGCATATGCAGACCTCACGAGGGAAATGGGCATAGCCATAGCAGAAAAACTGCAATACACCTACCCGCAGGCACTGGATGAAAAAATAACCGCCTACCTCTGGAAGATAAAACACCTCGATAGAAATGCAACAGACATAAAATGAAAATACTCATCTTCGGCGCTTCAGGTGCAGGCTCCACCACACAAGGCAAAGACCTCTCTGCTGTACTGAACATCCCCTACTTTGATACGGACCACTACTTCTGGGAAGTACAATTCACGGAAAAACGAGACCCCGCCATCAGAAATAAAATGCTAAAAGCAGACCTCGCCAAACAAGAAAGTTTTATCGTAGGTGGTTCACTGGTTAGCTGGGGAGATGAATGGACAAGCATTTTCGATTTCGCTGTTTTTCTCTATCTCCCACCTGCTATCAGATTAGAACGGTTAAAAAAGAGAGAATTAGAAAGATACGGTGATAGCATTCACACAGACCCCGAAAGAAAAAAACTCCACGAAGAATTCATGGACTGGGCCGCCAGCTATGATACAGACACCCCCAGGAGAAGTCTCGCTGTTCATGAAGCCTGGATGAAAAAACTCACCTGCCCTATACTGGCCATTAAAGAGGATCTGTCTGTAGCAGAGAGAAGAGAAAAGATTCAGGTATTAATACGCTAGCCCCAACCTTCGCAAAGGCCTAATTTCACATCAGACCTCAAACCCCCAAAATATGAAAAAGAAACTCCTGCAAAGGACGGCATTGCTATTGGCCGTTATGTTCTGCATTATTTCTACAAGAGCCGGTGATGAAGAAGGCGGTTACGTTGGCCAGCAAGGCCAGGGCCACCCCACCGTTGTATATAATTTCCTGAAACATTTCTCCTACGATGATTATTACTGGGACAGGAATTGGTGTTACAGCACCAGCAACAATTCATTTGTAGACAACATGGATATCGTTGTATTTGCCGGCCACGGCAATCAATGGCTGGTTGGCTGCGAAGATGGCTCCACGGCCTATTTCAGCAGTTGCGGCAACAACTCCAATAAAGGCTGGGGCAATGTAGACATGGAATTTATTGCTTTCGAAAGCTGTGAAGTAGTTCCCCGTCCCTGCGATCGCGCAGATGGTGATTGGTGGAGCCGCTGGACGCAAGCTGGTGGAGCCATGGATGGCGTACACCAGGTAATAGGATTTGGCACAGATTCTTACCAGTCAACAGACCAGGATGTAACAGATTATTTCGGTGACCGTGTACGCAGAGGATACGGCGTTTGGCAAAGCTGGTTTGATGCCATCAATGCAGAAGCCAGAAGTGATGAACACGGTTCTGCTGTAATGTATCCTCCCTGCGAAGGAGATACTTATTATAACTTTGCTCCAGACCCTCCCGCAGATCATACCTGGTTGCGGATCTGGTACCAAACCGGCGGTTGCCTGAATAAATAATCTTAACCCTGTCAAAACAAAAAAATGAAACCACAAATAACGATATTACTATTATCACTCGCCATCGCATCCTGCCAGCCAAGGCAGAAACCGAAAGAGGAAGCAGCAGGAGATAGCAGGATAGAATACAGCAAAGACCTGCGCCCGCTGGATTACGAAAAACAATCCTTTAAAACATATGCACTGGCAGGCAAGAACAGCACCACACCGGATGTAGCAAAAGCACGCCTGAATGAAACACTGGCGGCCCTGGGTACAAAACTCTACTTTGAAGCAGATACCGCAAAAGACGATGAATCAAAATACATCAGCTTCCGCAGAGCAGATGATCCTTCCGGTGTTTTTGAAATGAATAAGGTAACAGGACGTATCGTGTTCAACAGCGGCCTGAAAGAATATAGCGCAGACGCAGCAACAGAAGGACTGCCTTCAGACAAAGAAGCAATCGAACTCACCAAACGCAGCCTGGCCACACTGAAGCTGGATCTCAATGAAAAGGAATTATCAAAACCTATCGTAAGCGGCCTGGAAATGTCTGTTAAAAAAGACCAGGAAAAACCACAGATCTACAAGAAGATGGTAACAGTACGTTACAACAGGATACTGGATGGTATTCCGGTAGAAGGCGCCACACGTTTGATCTTCACATACGGAAAAAAAGCGGAGCTAACCACCCTCATCGCAGACTGGGGTAAATTTGAACCCAAGGATGTACTGCAGGAACAAGTCGTAAAAGCAGACGACATGCATCAGCAAATTGAAGAAGTCATCATAAGTGAAGCAAAAGAGGCAAGGAAGATCCGGGTAGTGCAAAGAGATGTGGTATTGTACGATGATGGAGCCGGTACTATTGAACCAGCTGTTTACGTAAAAACAATTATGCAGTACACCCGCAAAAGCCCTGAAGGCAAAGAAGAATCATACGAAGTGCCCTACGACTTCTACCGCCCGCTGATAAGAGGAACAAGAGCCTCCTTCCCACACGTGAAAGATCAGCAATTACGAATGAAACCAAAAGAACTAAAAGCAGAACCCAAAGACTCCGCAAGAAGAAATACAAACGACGAATAATAAAAAAAGCGGGCATGAGCGCCCGCTTTTTTTTACAATAAAAGAATATAATTATCTCAATCTGTCGAGAGATTTGATCAGCTTTTCATCCTTATAAATTCCCCTTGCAGCCAGGTACAGCGCTACCAGCGTAACCACCGGTAAAAATGCCGCCGGCAGGTAAGATGCAGAAATAATAGTAGCCCCATCAGCCATCAGCTTATCAGCTGTTTGCCCCACTTTTACATACTGCAAAATAATAGCCCCTATTGCCAGCAGGATATTGAACACTGTCAGCCGGAATTGCAGTTTCCTGTTCTTATAGAGGAAGATCGTGATCAGGGAGAGCAGAACGCTCACCATCACGATAATAAATATCAGATAACTGGAAAGCGCATTGAAATAAACCTCACTGGCTGTTACGCCCTTCATCAATTTAGCTTTCCACAGGTTAAAATAACCCATACCGGCGCCGGAAATAGCTGCCAGCAATAAAAAGAGGCTCTGGATGCGTTGTATCATGATATTTGCGAATGTTTAACGCCGTAAAAGTAAATAATTATTGCGAACCTACACGAACGTAATAGATACCGTTCCTCTTATAGTTCGTATATTGCAGCCCCAATAACAATCTTAAATGGCTAGAAAACTCAATAAGCAGGATGCCCTGGATTATCATGCCATGGGCCGTCCTGGTAAGATAGAAGTAGTCCCAACGAAAGACACAAAAACCCAGTGGGACCTTTCCCTGGCCTACTCGCCCGGTGTGGCGGAGCCATGTAAGGAAATTGCCCGCGATGTGGAAAATGTATATAAATATACCGCGAAAGGTAACCTCGTAGCGGTGATCAGTAATGGTACAGCTGTTCTGGGCCTGGGCAATATTGGCCCGGAAGCAGGAAAACCCGTCATGGAAGGGAAAGGCGTACTCTTCAAGATCTTTGCAGACATCGATGTGTTTGATATTGAATTGAATACAACAGATGTGGATGAATTTGTGCGGGTGGTAAAAGCAATGGAACCCACTTTCGGGGGTATCAACCTCGAGGATATTAAAAGCCCCGAATGTTTTGCCATCGAAGAAAGGCTGCGTCAGGAACTGAAGATCCCCGTGATGCACGATGACCAGCATGGTACCGCTATCATTTCCAGCGCCGCTTTATTGAATGCACTGGAACTGGTGAAGAAGAAAATAGAGAAAGTAAAATTCGTGATCAATGGCGCCGGCGCTGCTGCCATGGCCTGTGTACGTTTATATGTTTCCCTCGGTGCAAAACCAGAGAACTTTATCATGTTTGATAAAGATGGTGTACTGAATAAACAACGCACAGATCTGGACGACATGAAGCTCGTATTCGCCACCAGCTCCAAAGCCACCAATCTCACAGAAGCCCTGAAAGGCGCCGATGTATTTGTTGGTTTATCCGTGGGTAATGTGGTAACAGCTGATATGGTGAAAAGCATGGCCAAAAACCCTGTAGTGTTTGCCATGGCCAATCCGGACCCCGAGATCTCATACGATACTGCCATAGAAGCCCGCAAAGATGTGATCATGGCCACCGGCCGTTCAGATTATCCCAACCAGGTGAACAATGTATTGGGTTTCCCCTACATTTTCCGTGGTGCACTGGATGTACGGGCCACCAAGATCAATGAGGAAATGAAACTGGCCGCAGTGCATGCACTGGCTGATCTCGCCAAATCTCCCGTGCCCGATATCGTGAACCTCGCTTACAATGAACGTAACCTCGTTTTCGGTCCCAATTATATTATTCCCAAACCTTTGGATCCGCGTTTGCTCAGTACGGTAGCCCCCGCAGTAGCAAAAGCAGCCATGGATAGCGGTGTGGCACATGCCCCCATCACAGATTGGGATGCTTACAAAGAAGTACTGAACAACCGCCTCGGTTTAGATAATCAGCTGTTCAGGGTGATTGGTTCCAAAGCCCGTAAAGATCCACGCCGTGTGGTATTTGCGGAGGCAGACAATATCAAGATCCTCAAAGCTGCACAGGTAGTAAATGATGAAGGTATCGCCATCCCCATTCTGCTCGGAAGTGAAAAGAAGATCCGCAGCCTGATGGACGAAAGCGGCATTGAAATAGATGATGTAGTGATCATTGATCCAAAGAGTGATGAAATGGCCGATAAGCGCCACCACTTTGGAGAACTGTTCTTCGAAAAGCGCAAGCGTAAAGGCTTTAATCTTTACGAAGCCAAGAAGATCATGCGGGAACGTAACTATTTCGGTTGTATGATGGTGGAAACAGGAGAAGCCGATGCGCTCATTTCCGGCCTCACCCGTAAATACCCGGATACCATCAAACCTGCATTACAGGTGATTGGTATGGAAGAAGGAGCAAAACGTGTAGCCGGCATGTATATCATCAACACAAAACGCGGCCCCCTGTTCCTCGCGGATACAACCGTAAACCTCAATCCCACTGCGGAAGAGCTGGCAGATATCACTTTACTGGTGGCCAAAGAATTACGCCTGTTCAATATCACGCCAAGGATAGCCATGGTTTCCTACTCTAACTTTGGCTCCAGTGCCACACCGGAAGCCCAGTTAATGAGCCAGGCCCGCGACATCGTGAAAAAGAAAGACCCCACCTTAACAGTGGATGGTGAGATCCAGGCTGCTATGGCATTCAACAAAGAGATCTTAAAAGATAACTATCCTTTCTCCGAACTGATAGACCAGGACGTAAATACACTCATCTTCCCCAACCTGGCCGCAGGTAACGTAGCCTACAACCTGCTCCAGGAAGTAGCCGGCTTCGATTCCATCGGCCCTATCCTGCTGGGGATGAAGAAACCCGTGCACATCCTGCAATTGGGTTCCACTGTAAGGCAGATCGTGAACGTGGTACTGATCGCTGTAGTGGATGCACAAACGAAATGCCGCAACGCAGAAGAAGTAAAGAACGGAAAGAAAAGAAAATAAGAACGAAAGGGGGGATATAGCAGTATATCCCCCCTGCCATTTAGGCCTATACCGTAAAATATTCGTAAATTAGTTACATGAAGAAGCGAGTACGTTATTTACGTAGGCTTAAAACCGCCAATGCCCCCCATCATACTGATGAATGGTCAGTAATGGAAGGATCTGAAGCATTCGAAGCCCTTATCGGGGAAGCCGGTAGGAGGGCTGCAACTAATGCTGTGAATGAAAACAGGGCATTAGGTATTCCGGTTACCTTTACGAAAGATGGCTGGGTAGTCAGGAGAATGCCGGATGGCCATATCGAAAGGATTAAACCCATAGAAGGGGCCACTGGCCCAATACGCGAAAGGAAACTCAGGAAAGGAATGATACTGCATGTCAAAAAAGCAACCCGCTAAAAGAATGCGTGTATTTGCCGGTCCTAACGGATCTGGTAAGAGCACACTTATAAAAGAGGTTCAGCAAATAATAAGGACCGGTGTTTATATTAATGCTGACGACATTGAAAAGTCCGCCAGAGAGAAAAAGTTTGTTAACCTGGGAGATTACGGCCTGGAATCCACATCAGAGGCATTTAATGCATACCTGGAATCCTCTACACTATTTGCCAAGGCAAAACAGGAAGGTTTTCGAATGGATCTTTCACTTTCCAATAATGTTATCAGAGTAGGAGAAGACACTAATTCATATGAAGCGGCACTTATAGCGGACTATTTACGTAACCTGCTTATAATCAAAGGAGAAACCTTTTCCTTTGAAACCGTAATGTCTCATTCCTCAAAGCTGGATACCTTTATTAAGGCGCATAATGCCGGCTTTAAAAATTACCTCTATTTTATTGCAACTGATTCTGCTGAGATCAGCGCAAAGAGGGTAGAGGAAAGAGTTGAAAAAGGTGGCCATAATGTAGACACTCAAAAAATTATTGAAAGATATACAAAGTCACTTGAGTTATTAAGTGATATGATACCATATTGCCACCGTTGTTATATATCAGCTGGTATCCAGTGAAACTGGATACCAGCTGATATTAGAAATAGAAGATAATGAGAAGGTCTTTATCCATAATGACGAAATTCCTACATGGGTGGAAACATATGTACTCAATAAAATAGGCGTTTAGAATCATGCAATCCATCTCCCGCAAAAAAATATTCTTCCCGCTCAACCCGGCCTTCAGGAATTACCTGCGGCTCTATGAAAGGGAAGTGCCTTTGCCCATCTCTTACGAGGAGCTGAAATATTATGATAGCGGCATTCCTGTATATGATAAGTTAGGCAAGGACACCCTCTGGGAATCCGTGTTCTACCCGCAGAGCATGACCCCTTCCATCCATGCAGGGCTCAAACGCATTTACTCCATCCTCAAAGCAGGAGGAAACCAGGCCGCGGAAGAACACCTCCACATAGAACGGATCGACTATTGCACCTTCGGCAATTCCCACCCCTTCCGCATCAAGATCGTCAATAACTTCAACGAGGTATACGACTATTTCTATATTAAGATCGCCGATGCCTCCCGCCTTTACGGACTGGAACTGGAACATATTTTGTCCCCTTTCTGGATGAACTTCCTCGTAGATGGTAATACTTTGGTAGAAGAGCACATTGCCGGTGTACCCGGAGATCAGTTTGCCATAGATTACATGAACCGCCCGGAATTCAATCCCAAAAGGATCGCCAAAGAATTCGTGAAGTTCAATGAACGCTGCTTCGTGAGGTTACTGGGAGATATGCGTTCCTATAATTTCATCTTCGACATCACCCCCGATTTTGATGATGTGCAATTCCGGATCCGCGCTATCGACTTCGACCAGCAATTCTATGAAGGAAAGAAAACCCTCTATATGCCACAGTTCTTCAAAGAGAACAGGGTATTTGTGGAACTGGCCATGAAACACCTCAACGCAGAAGTGGTGAAACAATACCAGCAGGAGGAACGTTCCCTCATTGCCCGCCGTATAAAAGTACAACGGCACAGGATCAAAGACCTCCGGGATGTGATCATGACAGACAGGGTTTCGTTCCCTGAAAAGATAACCCGGCTGGGAGAAGAACTGGCACAACATTATCATGATCCCGTATTTGCCAAAAGCAAAACCATGGGGGAGATCATTGAAAGAAGCCTGAAACGTTTGCTGGTAGATAGCCTGCGATAAGTATGTTAAATCCGTTATCTTTGAAAAGTTATGGAGTTTAAATTGTTTTACCATTTTGGCAGGTTCCTGCTGATGCTCAAAGGGATGTTCTCCCGCCCGGAGAACATGCGGATGTACTGGAAAGAATTGATGCATCAATGTGTAGAGATCGGCGTAGGGTCGGTAGGGATAGTATTCATTATCTCTCTCTTCCTGGGTGCGGTAACCACCGTGCAAACGGCTTATCAGCTCACCAGTGGCCTCATTCCTAAATCCACTATCGCACAGATCGTAAGGGATACCATGATCATAGAACTGGCGCCCACCATGGTTTGTATCGTACTGGGAGGGGTGGTAGGTTCCAAGATCGCATCTGAGCTGGGAAATATGCGTATCTCCGAACAGATAGATGCACAGGAGATCATGGGCATCAATACAAAAGCATACCTGATTGCTCCCAAGATCCTGGCATCGCTGATCACTATCCCCGCGCTGGTGATCATTGCAGCTTTCCTGGGTATCTGGGGTGGTATGCAAGCTGGTCAATTGAGTGGCATTATCTCTCATGAAGAATTTATGCAGGGCCTCCGTGCCTCGTTTGATGGATACAATGTGTTCTTTGCCCTGAGTAAATCTTACACCTATGCTTTCATTATTTCCAGCATCCCGGCTTATTATGGATATAATGTTACCGGCGGTGCATTGGAAATAGGCCGCGCCAGTACTACCTCTGTAGTAGTGAGCTGTATCCTGATCCTGTTTGCCGATTACATCCTGGCAGCCATCCTCCTTTAATTCAAACTGAGAAGAAGAGATATGATAGAAGTGATCAATATTCGCAAAAGCTTCGGAGATAAAACAATCCTTCAGGACGTTTCCGTTAATATGGAACCGGGAAAAACCAACCTGATCATTGGTGCCAGCGGCAGCGGAAAAACAGTATTGATGAAATGTATGGTGGGCCTCATCGAAGTGGACAGTGGAAAGATCAAGTACGACGGCCAGGATTTCACCGCCATGGACGATAAAGAAAAGAAACCCATCCGCCAGGAAATAGGCATGCTGTTCCAGGGCTCTGCCCTCTTTGACAGTATGACCGTGGAACAAAATGTAATGTTCCCGCTGGACATGTTCTCCAAAGAAAAATATAAAACCAGGATGAAAAGGGTACAGGAATGCCTGGACCGGGTAAACCTGAAAGATGCCAATAAAAAATTCCCCGCCGAGATCAGTGGCGGGATGAAAAAACGGGTTGGTATTGCACGCGCTATCGTACTAAACCCTAAATACCTCTTTGTGGATGAGCCAAACTCCGGTCTCGATCCGCAAACTTCCCTCGTAATAGACAAGCTCATCAAGGAACTCACCGTGGAATATAATATCACCACCGTGGTGAATACCCATGATATGAACACCGTAATGGAAAGTGGTGACCATATTATATATATGCACGAAGGCCTTAAACAGTGGGAAGGCAGCAATGAAGATATTATCTTCGCGGACGACCAGAAACTGAACGATTTCATCTTTGCCTCCGAATTCTTCCAGGATATCAAGGAGATGCGTAAAATGGAAATGTTCAGGGACAAGGGTTGGCGGGCTAAAAAGGATGGAGACAGTCCCTCTAAGACTTAATCCTTTTGTTTTTAACCTTTATCCGTTATTTTTGCCCCACCTTAAATCAAAGGATCAATAAAACAATTAAATAAATCAAGCGCGATGAGTGTTTTAGTTAATAAGGATAGTAAAGTGATTGTGCAGGGATTTACCGGTACTGAAGGTACTTTCCATGCCACTCAAATGATTGAGTACGGTACCAATGTTGTAGGTGGCGTAACGCCCGGTAAAGGGGGTAAATCCCATCTGGACCGTCCGGTATTCAATACAGTGGCGGATGCCGTAAAAGAAACCGGAGCAAACGTATCTATCATTTTCGTACCCCCGGCATTTGCTGCGGATGCTATCATGGAAGCTGCCGATGCAGGTGTTGCACTGGTAGTTTGTATCAGCGAAGGCATTCCCGTACAGGACATGGTAAAAGCTAAAAATTACCTCGTAAACCATAAAACCCGCCTGATCGGACCAAACTGCCCGGGCGTTATTTCCGCTGACCAGGCAAAAGTGGGTATCATGCCCGGTTTTATCTTCAAAAAAGGCCGTATCGGTATCGTATCCAAATCCGGTACCCTCACTTATGAAGCTGCTGATCAGGTAGTGAAAGCCGGTCTCGGTGTTTCTACTGCTATCGGTATCGGTGGAGACCCCATCATTGGTACACCTACCAAAGAAGCGGTAGAACTGCTGATGAACGATCCGGAAACAGATGCCATCATCATGATCGGTGAGATCGGTGGTAGCATGGAAGCAGAAGCTGCGCAGTGGATCAAAGAAAATCCCCGCAAACCAGTTGTTGGTTTCATCGCTGGTCAGACTGCCCCTCCAGGTCGTCGTATGGGCCACGCTGGTGCCATCGTTGGTGGTGCTGATGATACTGCTGCTGCAAAAATGAAGATCATGCGCGAATGTGGTATACACGTAGTAGACAGCCCTGCGGATATTGGAAAGAAAATGGCAGAAGTACTGAAGAAATAAGGTGCTCCTTAAAATAGTGATCCCCGTTACCATTGGTGACGGGGATTTTTTATGTACTACTTTTGCAAAACGTGAATTACGATTACATCATTATAGGACAAGGCATTGCCGGCACAATGCTCAGCTGGTTTCTAAAGAAAGCAGGCCAGGAAGTATTGGTATATGATGATGCCCAATCCAATAGTTCCTCTAAAGTAGCCGCAGGCATCATCAATCCCGTTTCCGGCAGGAAGTTTGAAACCGCCTGGCTCTACGATACCATTTTCCCCTTTGCGGAAAAAACCTACCATGAAATGGAGGAAGCCCTGGGCATTGTGTGTTTCCACGAAAGACTCATCCATAATATCTGGTCTTCCCAACAAATGGAGGACGCATTTAACGAAAGCTTAAAAACGAACCCCTGGTTGCTGGAACCAGCATTCGTAAAAGGAGCCAACATCCAGCTAAACGCCCTGCTGCCCGCATGGCGCAAAAAACTCAACGTAAAAGAAGAGCGCTTCGATGCAACCCAAATAACGATCACATCAACCCATATCGAATACCAAAACATCAAAGCCAAAGCCGTCATCTTCTGCGAAGGTGCCCAAAGCCCCGCCAATCCTTATTGGAGAAAACTCAAATTCCTCCCCAATAAAGGAGAAGCATTAATAATACACGCTCCGGAACTTCAAACTAACAACATTATAAAGAAAGGAAACATCACCATCGTGCCCATGGGAGAGGATCTCTACTGGGCCGGCGCCACTTTTTCCTGGGATTATACAGATGCCCTGCCTACCGAATCAGCTAAAGAATCAATAGCACAATCTCTAAAAAACATCCCCCACAAAATAATTGACCACATCGCCGCCATCCGTCCCTCCGGACCAGACAGAAGACCATTGGTTGGCATGCATCCCCATCAGCCGGGAATAGGAATTTTCAACGGCATGGGCTCCAAAGGTTGCTCCCTGGCCCCCTGGACGGCTGATCAATTCGTAAAACATCTGCTGGAAGCCACGCCACTAAAGCCTGAAATTGATATTAAACGGTATTTTAATGCTTTACGGTAGATTTTCAGGTCTTCATATCTTATCTTTGACCTCCTTTATTAAAAGAATAGTATAATGTACAGATCGCACACATGTGGTGAATTGCGCATAGAACATGTAAGCCAGCCGGTAAAGCTGGCTGGATGGGTGCAAACCGTTCGCAAGTTTGGAAGTATTACGTTCGTAGACTTACGTGACCGTTACGGTATTACGCAATTGTTGTTTCCCGAAGCACTGAATCCGCAGCTGCAAAGCCAGCCCCTGGGCCGTGAGTTTGTGTTGCAGGTAAGCGGCACCGTTACAGAACGTTCCAGCAAAAATAACAATATCCCCACCGGCGAAATCGAGATCTCCGTATCAGATTTTCAGGTGCTCAACAGTTCCAAAACCCCGCCCTTCACCATTCAGGATGATACAGACGGAGGAGACGAACTGCGCATGAAATACCGCTACCTCGATCTCAGAAGGAACCTCATAAAACAAAACCTCACCCTCCGCTACCGCGTGAACCGCTCCGTAAGGAACTTCCTGGATAGCCGTGGTTTCATGGATATAGAAACTCCTTATCTCATTAAATCCACGCCGGAAGGTGCAAGGGATTTTGTGGTGCCAAGTCGTATGAACGATAACCAGTTCTACGCCCTGCCCCAATCCCCGCAAACTTTCAAGCAATTGCTCATGGTAAGCGGTTACGACCGTTACTACCAGATCGTAAAATGCTTCCGGGATGAAGACCTGCGTGCAGACCGTCAGCCGGAATTCACACAGATCGACTGTGAAATGAGCTTCGTAGACCAGGAAGACATCCTGAAGAACTTCGAAGAAATGACCAAACACGTTTTCCAGGAAATCAAAGGGATCACATTTAACGAACCCTTCCCCCGCATGACCTGGGAAGATGCGATGAAATATTACGGCAACGATAAACCGGATATCCGTTTCGAAATGAAACTGGTAGACCTCGGCGAAACCGCTCGTGGTAATGGTTTCAAAGTATTTGACGAAGCAGAACTGGTAGTAGGTATTAATGCCGGCGGTTGCAGTGAATACACCCGCAAACAACTGGATGAATTGACTGATTGGGTAAAACGCCCGCAGATCGGCATGACTGGCCTTATCTATATAAGATATAATGCAGACGGTACCCTGAAAAGTTCCGTAGATAAATTCTTTAACGAACAGGCCTTACAACTGTTTGCTGATCAGTGCAAAGCCAAACCCGGCGACCTGATCCTCATCCTGGCTGGTAAAGAAGAACGTACCCGCAAAGCCATGAGCGAATTGCGCCTGGAAATGGGTGAGCGCTTAGGTTTCAGGGATAAAGACGTATACAAACCGCTGTGGGTGATAGATTTTCCGCTATTTGAATATGCAGAAGAAGACAACCGCTGGGTTGCCCGTCACCATCCGTTCACAGCGCCAAAACCAGAACACATTCACCTGATGGACGATCTCAGCCAATACGCCAAGATCAAAGCCAACGCTTACGATATCGTATTAAATGGTACAGAGATCGGCGGAGGTTCTATCCGGATCTTCCAGAGAGACTTGCAGGAAAAAATGTTCGCCGCATTGGGTATGACCAAAGAAGAGGCCAACCACAAATTCGGTTTCCTCCTCGGTGCTTTTGAATATGGTGCTCCTCCGCATGGTGGTATCGCCTTCGGATTCGACCGTTTTTGCTCTCTTTTAGGTGGCAGTGAAACCATCCGTGACTTCATCGCCTTCCCGAAAAACAACTCCGGAAGAGATGTAATGCTCGATGCGCCAAGTGAAATAGACCAGGTGCAACTCGATGAACTGAAATTGTCTTTGCTTAAATAAAGCGAAGGATATCAAATACTTACGCGCTGTGATGAACGATCATCACAGCGTTTTTTCATTAGATCGTTTATTAAATTATGACGGATTAACATATCAAAAACAACCCATGTATCCGAAATGACTTAATTTTACACCCGAGATGATGAAATCCCTGTGCCGATCGATCCACTTAAAAAATACGCATGCTTTTAAAACAAATGATGCTATCCGGCCTCCTCGCTTCAAGCCTGGTGTCCGTAGCACAAAAGGCCCCCAAAAAGTACATGAAGTTGTATGAACCCGTGGCAGTTAACCTGATGAAAGAAACCGGTATTCCGGCCAGTGTAATTTTAGGCGTTGCCATGTTGGAGTCCGGAGCGGGCACCAGCAGAAATGCCAAACTCCTGCGCAACCATTTTGGGATCGTAGGAAAGAACAACCTTGCAAAAAGAGGAGAAACGTATCGTTCTAAGTATAAAGAATATCAAACAGACACCGCCTCTTATCGGCATTTTGTGAAACTGATCCTGAAGCGCAAATGGTATCCCGGCATGAAAGGCAATGAAGATTATAACGTTTGGATCGCTAAACTGAACTCCTCCGGTTATTCCACCGCAGAGCATGTTTGGGTGAACCGGGTAACGGCCATGATTAAACGTTATAAATTATATGAGCTGGATGATGAATTAAATCTTGCAAAACAATAGCTTTGCAGGAGTTACGTTACTAGAACGTATACACGCAGCTGTTAAAATATGTCATCCGGAAATAAACATCCCTATCCTTTCATGATCGTCCTGGGCACGCTTTGTTGCCTCGGGGTATTATCATTGTTCAATAACGCTTTATCCTTTGGCAGTCATACTACCCGCCCATTGGATATCCTGGCAGATCTAAAAAAGGAGGATGCAGCACCACCGGAGGAATCAATAACAGCTTCCGCAAAAAAAACAGCCACCGTAGCCCCACTGCCAGTAGACTATGCCACCTACCCGGGTATCATAGAATATGGCGACCAGAACTCCGGCATGCGTTCTTTCATGCACGCCCTCAAAGCCCTCAGGGCAGGGCAGCGCAAGAAAGTACGCATCGCTTATTTCGGAGATTCCATGATCGAGGGAGACCTCATCACCCAGGACCTCAGAGATAGCCTGCAGGCATTTTTTGGCGGAGATGGCGTGGGTTTCGTTCCCGCTACTTCCGTGGTTTCCGGTTTCCGCACTTCCATCCGGCACAGCTTTTCCCCCAACTGGATGGATTACCATTTTAAGAATGTTCCGCCAAAAGGTACAGAGCTGGGCATCTCCGGTCACGTATTTTTACCCGCTGCACAAAGCTGGATAAGATACGAACCGGCAAAGAAACATCCGTTTGAAGAAGTAAGCCTGTTATATGGTTCAGGAGGAGGAGAGGTGATGATCAACAACAAATCCCTCCGCCTGGATGGCAAGAACAACCTCAACGAAAAATCATTCATCTCAGATTCTTCCGTCAATTCCCTCACCCTGAAATTCAATACCACCACGCTGTTTTACGGCGCCTGCTTTGAAAGTCAGAAAGGCGTGTTCCTGGATAATTATTCCTTCCGTGGCATCAGCGGTATCGAATTAGGAAAACTGAGTAAAAATATGTGGACGCAGATGCAGTCTGTTCGTCCGTATGATCTGATAGTACTGCATTACGGCGCCAACGTACTTTTCCTGCCGGAAAATACTAAGTTCGACTGGTACGAAAGACCCATGGTAAAAGTAGTAGATTCCCTTCGCCGCCTATTCCCGCAAACTTCTTTCCTGATCGTAGGTACAGCAGATAAAGCGTACAAGAAAAAAGGAAAGTATGTAACGGCTCCCGGCGTAAAAGCACTGATGAAGATCCAGCACAACTTTGCAGAATCAAGAGGTATGGCTTACTGGAACCTCTATTCCGCGATGGGCGGGGAAGGCGCCATGACCCGTTGGGTAGAAGGAGATACCACATATGCCAACAAAGATTACACTCACTTCAACTTCCGTGGCGCGTCTAAAGTAGGCGGGCTGTTGTATAAAGCGATCATGGATGAATATAAGCAGGAGCAGCTTTAAACTATTAATACTTTTCATAGGAATGATCAGCAGCGCAAAAGCGCAGCAGAAATTCCTATTTAACGATACCTGCCTGTACCCGTTCTTTGAATACCTGAAAACCAACGAAGCCGCAAACATTCTGCACTTGGGAGATTCCCATGTGCAAGCAGGTTTCCTCCCAAACACAGTGGCCAATAAACTGAAACAAAAATTCGGCGATGGCGGAACAGGCTGGGTATTTCCTTACAACCTCGCCAGTACCAATGGTCCCGATGGTTACAAATGGAGTAGTAATACAAGATGGAGTGCAGACAGAATAGTGGATCGTAATATCTCAGCATGGCCCGGCCCCGGAGGTATAGTCATCACAGGAAGCGGAACCCTCACTTACACAGGAAAGAACATCGGCGAAGCAGAAATATTTTTTAGTGAAGGAACAGCCGAAGCAAGTGATGGAGAATTCACACAGGAAGTCACAGATTTCGGGCAGGTTGCCAGGCTCATATTTCACAACCCGCAATCCACCTTCAGTATAAAACTTCCCAGGGTACAATTCTACGGAGCTATTATCTACAGTGGCAATCCGGGAATTTTATACAGCAGTATCGGCATCAACGGAGCACAGTTCATGCATTATAATCAGGATGCACAAACCATCCCCACACAGATGCAGATCCTGAAACCACAACTGGTAATTATTTCCCTCGGCACTAATGAAGCCTTTGGCGGAATAACCGCAACACAGCTAAGACAGGAAATGGATAAAACAGTAAACGCCATAAAAGAAACTGCACCAGAAGCTAGTATACTTTTCACCACCCCACCCAGCGGGATGATGAAGAAAAGACAGGTGCCTTACAAGAAAAAAGGTAAAACAAGATACCGCGTATCATATGTCAGGAACCCACAGGTAGCAGTGATCAGAGCAGAGATGATCCAGTTCTGCAAAGACAATAATATCGCATACTGGGATTTTCACGAAGCCATGAAAGCAGACAAAAGCTTTGTCCGTGGCTGGAACCCGGACCATGTACATTTTAACGCATTCGGATATACCCGGCAAGGCAGCTTATTGTATGATGCCATCATAGCCAGCTGGGAAAAATGGCAACAAAAATAGAACCTATGTCTTTTTTAGAGAACCTGAAGGCCCAGGTACTTTACAATCCGGAAGAACCCATCCTGTTCAACAGCGCATTCTTCCTTTTCTTTTTCGCAGCTTTCCTGTTAGCCTATCAGCTGGTAAGAAAGAACGAAAGAGGCCGTGTATGGGTATTCACCTTATTCTCTTTATACTTTTTCTATAAAGCCTGCGGCGGATACGTAGGCCTGGTCATACTTTCAGCTATTGTAGATTTCTATCTCAGCAACCGCATCCACGCAGATCCGGATCAACGCAACCGCAAAACATTACTCTGGTTCAGCATCCTGATCAACATCGGCATGTTGTTCTATTTCAAATACACCGACTTTTTCATCAACATTATTAATGGTGTCAGCAATGGCCACATCAGCCCCCTGAACCTCTTACTCCCCATCGGTATTTCATTTTACACCTTCGAAAATCTCAGCTATACCATAGATGTTTACAGAAAGGAGATCAAACCCGTGGACAATTTCATGGACTATCTCTTCTTCCTGTCTTTCTTCCCCAAACTGATGATGGGCCCCATTGTACGGGCAGCAGATTTCATCCCCCAGATCAAACAACCGTACAATATTAAACAGGAAGACATCGGCAAAGGCATGTTCCTCATCCTCGGTGGTCTCTTCAAAAAAGTAGTGATCTCAGATCTCATCTACCAGAACTACGTACAATATATATTTGATGATCCTTCCCGCCATACCGGGATAGAATGTCTCTTTGGCGTGTATGCATATGCACTGGTGATCTATTGTGATTTCTCCGGTTATTCAGATATGGCCATCGGCATCGCCCGCTGGATGGGATTCAAGATCCCCCCTAATTTCGACAAACCTTATAAGAGCAGCTCTATCACTGAATTCTGGCGCAGGTGGCATATCTCATTATCATCCTGGCTGCGGGATTACATCTATATTCCATTGGGTGGTAACCGCAAAGGCACCATCCGTCAATATATCAATCTGATGCTCACCATGCTGATCGGTGGTTTCTGGCATGGCGCCAGCTGGAACTTTATTTTCTGGGGAGGAGTACACGGTGGCGCATTAGGTTTAGACAAACTCTGGGGCCAATGGAACAAAAAGATCAAAGAATTCAAATCCACCCCGCTAAGGGCCAGGCTCTGGAAAATAGGAGGCATCCTCTTCACATTCCACCTCGTTTGTTTCTGCTGGATCTTCTTTAAAGCAGATACATTCAGCAGTGCCTGGGACCTCATCCACCAGATCACCACTAACTTTCAGGGCCATTTATTCTTCCAGTTGGTAGAAGGTTACCCACAGGTATTCCTGCTGATGGGCATTGGTTATGTCCTGCATTTCCTACCCGATGTGGCTGAACAAAAACTGGAATTCAGGCTTGGAAAGCTGCCAGTATGGGGGAGTGTAGCCGTTTTGGTCCTCTTTATCTGGTTCCTGGCGCAAGTAAAATCCCTGGAACCCATGATCCCCATCTATTTGCAATTTTAATGTGCATATGAAATTATTCTCATGCGTATGCTTAATCCTGATAATAAGTAACTAACTTTGCGTCCTTAACTTTTGTCATTCAAAGTAAATCTTATGCGTACTGTTACACTGAGGAGAGTCGTGATCACCGGAATGGGAGCTATCACACCGATCGGTAATGATGTAAATACGTTCTGGAATAACATGAAAGCCGGAATGAGTGGCTCGGGCCCTATCACTAAGTTCGACCCCACAGAATTCAAGACTAAATTTGCCAATGAGTTAAAGGGATTGGATATTGAAGCCTTCATTGAAAAGAAGGAAGCACGCAAGATGGATACCTTTACGCAATACGCCATGGTGGTTGCGCAGGAAGCTATTCAAAACTGCGGAGTAGACCTGAATGCTGTAGACCGTACCAAGTTTGGTGTGATCTGGGCTTCCGGTAACGGCGGTATGCAAACCTTCGAAGACCAGATCATCGAGTTTGCGCAAGCCAACTTCATCCCAAAGTTCAGCCCCTTCTTTATTCCCCGCCTTATTTCTGATATCGCTGCTGGTCAGATCGCTATTAAATATGGTCTGATGGGTATTAATTATTGTACCGTATCTGCTTGTGCTTCTTCCAACAGTGCATTGGTAGATGCCTTCAATTATATTCGTCTGGGTAAAGCCAATATGATCATAGCCGGTGGTTCTGAAGGACCCATTACCCGTGCTGGTATTGCAGGTTTCAATGCCCTCAAGGCATTGTCCACCCGGAATGAAGATCCCATGCATGCTTCCCGTCCTTTTGATGCAGACCGTGATGGTTTTGTAATGGGCGAAGGCGCAGGAGCCCTTGTTCTCGAAGATTATGAGCATGCCATGAAACGCGGTGCCACTATCTATGGAGAAATGGTAGGTGGTGCTATGAGTTGTGATGCCTATCACCTCACTGCTACACATCCTGAAGGCCTTGGTGCACAACTCGGAATGAAAGAAGCCCTGGAAGATGCAGGACTTTCTATCACAGATGTAGATTACATCAACGCCCACGCTACTTCCACCCCATTAGGTGATGTAAGTGAACTGAAAGCGATCAAAGCTGTATTCGGAGAGCACGCAAAAAACATCAACATCAGTGCTACCAAATCCATGACAGGTCACCTGTTGGGAGCAGCCGGAGCTATTGAAGCGATTGCCTGCGTAAAAGCGATCCAGGACGATATCGTTCCACCAACTATCAACACCACTTCATTAGGAGAAGGTATTCCTGATGATCTGAACCTCACACTCGGCCAGGCGCAAAAACGCGTGATCAATGTAGCGCTCAGCAACACTTTCGGTTTCGGTGGCCACAACGCCATCGCCGCTTTCGCAAAATTCAAAGGCTAATAGCTTTTTTTAAATATTGAACCGGGCCGGATACTTTCCTGCCCGGTTTTTTTATGCCGTTTTATCAGGGCCGTTTTTCAGTGGCAATAGTTTTTTATATAGTCAACAGTTGTTCTCTTTTCATCCCTCGTTGCGTCGCAC
The DNA here is from genome assembly GCF_009647655.1 of Chitinophaga sp. SYP-B3965. Classification (GTDB taxonomy): domain Bacteria; phylum Bacteroidota; class Bacteroidia; order Chitinophagales; family Chitinophagaceae; genus Chitinophaga. Next base: position 136,893 of record NZ_WJFD01000007.1, read on the forward strand.
GTTTCAGCAGCTGTTTTTTAATTTAGCTAATGCTACTTAGAGAATAACTCTCAATTTCAGCCGAATTGGGTATAATTGGGTAATTTTATGGGTATTTTACCAATAAATAATTGATAATCATTAAATTATGCATTTTCCTATAGTTTGTGATCAGAGAAAAACATAATGAAAATGGATTGTAATCCAATAATATCATAATAATAATGGATTGTAATCCAGAAATATTATATAATTTAGGGATTGTAATTCAGAATATGATAAAAAGAACCTTCCAAACCAGCATCCAAAAAAGACTGTTTAAAGGCAAAGCCGTCCTATTATTTGGCCCACGTCAGGCTGGAAAATCTACACTTGTAGAAACCTTGCTGGAAGCCCAGGATGAAGAATGGCTTTACATGAATGGAGATGATGCAGATGTACGGGAGATATTGACCAATACTTCAGCAGCAAAACTCAGAGCTATTATCGGAAATAAAAAGATCGTTTTTATAGATGAAGCACAGCGCGTTCCAAACATCGGGCTTACACTCAAGCTGATCACAGACCAGATAAAAGAAGTGCAGGTAATTGCTACCGGATCATCAGCTTTTGAACTATCCAGTCAGGTGAATGAGCCACTAACAGGTCGGAAATACGAGTTCATGTTATACCCGCTTAGCTTTTCTGAAATGGTACAACACCACGGATTGTTGGAAGAAAAACGATTGATCGAACATCGTATGGTGTATGGTTACTATCCTGAGATCGTTACGAAACAAGGAGAGGAAGAAGAACTGTTGAAACTCCTTGCGAGCAGTTACTTGTACAAAGATTTATTGATGTTGGAGCAGATCAAAAAACCTCTTTTATTGGAAAAGTTGCTAAAAGCCCTGGCACTACAGGTAGGAAGCGAAATCAGCTACCAGGAAATTGCTCAGACAATAGGAAGCGATCAAAAAACGGTTGATAAATATATTGATCTGTTAGAAAAAACATTTGTTGTATTCCGTCTCCCTGCGCTTAACCGTAATGTCCGCAATGAAATAAAGAAGGGAAAGAAGATCTACTTCTACGATTGCGGCATTCGTAACGCCATCATCAACAATTTCAAACCTATCAATACGAGAACAGATGTAGGAGCTTTGTGGGAGAACTTTTTGATTTCGGAGAGAGTGAAGTACCTGCGCTATCATGGTATTGATGCAGACCAATATTTCTGGCGGACGACTCAACAGCAGGAAATTGATCTGGTGGAAGATTATGATGAAAAGCTGAAAGCGTACGAGTTTAAATGGAGTAAAACGGAAAAGGTGCGTTTCCCACAGACCTTTACCACAAATTACCCTGATGCAACAACTCAGATTATTTCTCCTGACAATGTGGAGGATTTTATCGGTATGAAGTAGAAATATATTCATAAAATCATCATGTATGTAAGCCGCTGATCCTCAATCTCTCCCAATCCCTTCATCCTTCTTTATTTTTCATTCATTCCCGAAATGCGTAGTTTAGTATTTTGAATTTCGTGTTCGGGAACTATATGGCAAAGCAAAAGCAAAAAACGGCAGACAAACCCGCTCCAGTGGCTAATAACGATGAAATGATCGAGGTATACGGCGCAAGGGAGCATAATCTCAAGAACCTGGATATCAAGATCCCCAAGAACAGTCTGGTGGTGATCACAGGTATCAGCGGCAGCGGCAAATCTTCCCTGGCATTTGATACCATCTATGCAGAAGGACAGCGCCGCTACATGGAAAGCTTCTCCGCATACGCCCGCCAGTTCATTGGTGATATGGAAAGACCAGATGTAGACAAGATCACCGGTCTCTCTCCCGTTATTTCCATCGAGCAGAAAACAACAAATAAAAATCCCCGCTCCACAGTAGGGACCATCACAGAGATCTATGATTTCCTCCGTTTGCTCTACGCACGCGTGGGCGAAGCATTCTCCTATAATACCGGCAAACGCATGACGCGTTTCTCCGAAGAAGAGATCATGGCACACATCTTCTCTCAGTATCCAAAAAAGAAACTCGTCATCTTGGCCCCCATTATCCGCGGCCGTAAAGGACATTACCGGGAATTATTTGAACAGCTCCGCAAACAGGGCTACCTCAAAGTTCGCGTAGACGGGGAAATACTGGAACTGAAAGAACGCATGCAGGTAGATCGTTACAAGATCCACGACATAGAACTCGTAGTAGACCGCATCCAGGTTCAGGACGATGCACGCGTCCGCATCAGCCAGAGTGTACAAAAAGCACTGGCACTCGGCAAAGGCCTCATGTTCATCATGGAACATGAATCCAATAAAGTAAAACAATACAGCCGCCAATTGATGTGTGAGGAAACAGGAATCTCTTACGAAGAACCTTCTCCCAACACCTTTTCCTTCAATTCCCCTTATGGTGCATGCCCCCGCTGTAAAGGTCTCGGTACCATCTACCAGATCAATATGGACGAAGTGTTACCAGACCGCAGTAAATCCATCAACGATGGCGGCCTTGCCCCATTAGGAGAAGCACGGGATACATTTACATTCAAACAGGTACAGCAACTCGCTAAAAAATATAAGTTCGCCCTCACCACGCCCATAGAAAAGATCCCGGAAAAAGCATTGAACGTTTTGCTCTTCGGAGATGAGAACGGAAAGCTGGAAGTGGATATGGGCTTTGAAGAGAACGGCACAGAAACACTGTCAACAGAATATGAAGGTGTCGTGAATATGGTGCGCCGTTATTTCAATGACACTTCTTCAGATGCCGTACGCAATTGGGCAGAAGGTTTCATGCAACTGAGTACCTGTCCGGAATGTGAAGGTACCCGCCTGAAAAAGGAAAGCCTCATGTTCAAAGTAGACGGTAAGAACATTGCAGAACTCGGCGCCCTCAACCTCAGCAATCTGGCAGAATGGTTTGCCCAACTGGAAAAACGCCTCAACAATAAACAGAACGTCATTGCAAAAGACGTACTGAAAGAAATCCGCGAACGCCTGGGATTCTTGCTGGATGTAGGTTTAACCTATCTCACGCTCAGTCGCCCAACTCGTTCCCTCAGTGGGGGAGAATCACAACGTATCCGCCTGGCCACACAGATCGGTTCTCAATTGATGGGTATTACGTATATCCTCGATGAGCCCAGTATCGGTTTGCACCAGCGGGATAACATGCGTCTCATAGATGCTATGCGTAATCTGAAGGCCATGGGCAACACGGTGATAGTAGTAGAGCATGATAAAGATATTATGCTGCATGCAGATCATCTCGTGGATATTGGCCCTGGTGCAGGGATCCATGGTGGTGAAATTGTAGCGCAGGGCACACCCGCAGAAATATTAAAACTCAACACTGCTACTGCAGGTTACCTGAATGGCATCCGCGAAATTCCCATCCCCAAAGAACGCCGCAAAGGAAATGGAAAATTCCTGGAGCTGAAAGGTGCTACCGGCAATAACCTGAAGAACGTTAGCATTAAATTGCCTTTAGGTACTTTCATTTGTGTGACCGGTGTTTCCGGAAGTGGAAAATCCACGCTCATCAATGAAACATTATATCCCATTCTTTCCAAACATGCCTACGATTCCAAAATGGTACCGATGCCCTACAAAAGCATCAAAGGCCTTGAGGAACTGGATAAAGTGATAGAGATAGATCAAAGCCCTATCGGCCGCACGCCCAGAAGCAATCCGGCCACTTACTGCGGCTTCTTTACAGAGATCCGTCAGTTGTTCACCGCCATCCCGGAAGCAAAGATCAGAGGTTACAATGCCGGCCGCTTTTCCTTCAACGTAAAAGGAGGCCGCTGCGATGTTTGCGAAGGAGCAGGTGTACGTGTGATAGAAATGAACTTCCTCCCCGATGTATATGTACATTGCGAAAAATGCAACGGCCGCAGATACAACAGGGAAACTTTAGAGATCCGCTACAAAGGCAAATCCATTTCCGATGTATTGGATATGACAGTGGAAGAAGCGGTAGACTTCTTCCAGGCTGTGCCCTATCTTTACCGCAGAATTAAAACCCTGCAGGATGTTGGTTTAGGATATATCACCCTGGGCCAGTCTGCCGTAACCCTTTCCGGAGGAGAAGCGCAAAGGGTAAAAGTGGCCACCGAGCTGTCTAAAAAAGATACCGGCAAAACTATTTATATCTTAGATGAGCCCACTACGGGATTACACTTCCAGGATATCCAGTTGCTGCTGAATGTGTTAAATAAACTGGTAGACCGTGGTAACACGGTACTGGTGATAGAGCATAACCTGGATGTAGTGAAAGTAGCGGATTATGTAATTGATCTCGGACCGGAAGGAGGAGAAGGAGGTGGTACTATTCTTGCTACAGGAACGCCCGAAGAAGTGAGTAAATGTAAAGAAAGCCACACGGCAAGGTTTTTAATAAAGGAATTGAAATAGGCAAGCCCAATAACCAAAGGCAAAAATCCCGGAAACCGGCAAAGCCCAATCAATAAAGCTTCCAATGCAAAAAATCCCTCACCCGGATTTTTGCCAAAGGAACTAAAACCGGCAAAGCCCAGTCAATAAAGCTCCCAACGAAAAAAATCCCTCACCCGGATTTTTGCCAAAAGGAGTTAAAACCGGCAAAGCCCAGTCAATAAAACATCCAATGCAAAAAATCCCCCTTCGGATTTTTGCCAAAGGAACTAAAACCGGCAAAGCCCAGTCAATAAAGCTCCCAATGCAAAAAATCCCTCACCCGGATTTTTGCCAAAGGAACTAAAACCGGCAAAGCCCAGTCAATAAAGCTCCCAATGAAAAAAATCCCCCCTTCGGATTTTTGCCAAAAGGAACTAAAACAAGCAAATTGCCCACAAAGAGATTTATGAAATACATTTTGCTGATAGCCTGCATCCTCACCCTCTTCATCGCTTGCAACGATGATACCAAAGTGTGCGATGTAGATGTACGCACAGAAACGCGGGTGCGTTTCCGAACTAAACCACGCGGCCTTCAGGAAAGAGATACCACCCTGCCGGAAGTTACCCTGTTTGCCGTAGGCAAAGACAGCATCTACCGAAGCCAGAGAGGCCTCACTGGTATGCAGTTCTCCTTAGACCGTTTGAGTGACAGTGCCCGTTTCTACTTCCGGACAGATGATTCCGTCAGGACAGGACCAGCAGACACATTAATAGTATCAGACGTCCTCGTTTTTTACTATAAACGGCAACCCAAATTTGTATCCGCAGGATGCGGGATAATCCTCACCTATGCCATTGATTCTGTGAAATATACCACCGGTAATTCGCCTATCAAGACGCTGCTGGTCAATCAACATATTGTAACAACAGGAAATGAAACGAATATTACACTCACTTTTTAGTACCCTGCTGGTATTACTGGCCGTTAATGCTGTTGCACAAGAACCCAAAAAGAAAAAGGATTCAGTGCCGGTGATAACAATTCCCGTACCTGCCGGAGTTCGTGTGGGCGTAGATATTTCCCGTTTCGCCCTTAAATATTTTCAACCGTATCGTACAGACGTTACAGTGAACCTCGATGCCCGGTATAACGACAGGATCTACATCGCTTCAGACCTCAGTTTTAATAGTGTATACCACCTGGACCAGAATTATAAATATATCAGCAACGGCATGTCCGGCACCATTGGTATCAATTATAACCTGCTCAAAAAAACCGTACCCAAAGAGAATTTCATTATCTATGGCGGGTTGCGGTACGGACTGGCCGTGTTCACGTATAAAGTCCCGGAATACCGTATCTATAATTTATATTGGGGAAATATCCGGGGCAGCGTACCGGAAACCACCAAGATGGCACACTGGATAGAAATGACCGTGGGCATGAAAGTAGAAGTGCTGAAAAATTTCTATCTTGGCTGGAGCCTGCACGAACGTATCCTCGTGAATGGTGCATTGGCTAACCAGGATTTTCCACCCCTGGTGATCCCTGGCTTTGGAAAAGGATACAAGAAAAGCGCATTTGATTTTCAATATAGTGTTTCCTACCTGTTCCCTTTATGGAAGGTAAAACAGGCCGTGAAACTCTAAAAGGATGTAGATTTTTAGCTTAAGCCCTTTCAGCGGCATTTATTTAGATACTGTATTAACCCTTGCGATGGATTTCTATCTCTTATAGGAGACTGAGATCGGTGGCATGATTAATTTATCTAAAGTGCATCCGGAAAGGATAAATAATGTATTTTAGAATTACCTACAACTGAGCCCCCTGACTGTTTAGCTATGAACCTTATCCTTCCGATATTGCCCATAACGCTTACCCGCCTGTTTCCGAGCAGGGTGAGAGACTTTTTTTCCGCTTTGCAGAAATCAGGTTCAGAAAATGTAACAGACGAAGATGAAAAAAGGCGCATCATCCTGGTGAATACCATCAGCCTGGCCATTTGCGTATTGCTGATCGTTATCACTCCTTTTTTCTATGCAGTAACAGACACACCCGAGATCATCATATATCCGGTCATGCTCGATTTTGCCGTCACGTTTTCCGTGATCCCGTTAAATCGAATGAAGAAACACCTGGCCGCCAGTATTACTATCTATGTGATCCAATGTGCCTCCATTATGTATTTCGGCCTGTTGTTTAGTAATGTAGTGGCATTGGAGGCCATGATCATCTTCCTGATCTCTATTATCTACCTGATTTTCAAAGAGAACAAGTACAGGAGGATATGCCTGGCCATTGCTATTTCCACCCTGGTGATCATGGAGATCTTTTCCTATTTCAAGCTCTTCCCGGCTATCCGTTTTAGCTACGATACCACTTTTGTATTGCATAGCCTGGTGATCAGCGGCATCCTGGTACTGATCATCATTGTGAGCAGACCTTATATCAGGAGTAATGATACCAACCAGGCCCTGAAGCTGGCCAATCACTTTAAGAAAATATTTGTACACCAGGTAACACATGAAATGAGAACACCCCTCAATGCCATTTATGGGGTAGCGCAGTTATTAAAACGGCAGATCATGTTGAATGATCAGTTCAAAAGCCTGGAAATATTAGTAGATCAGCAACTGGATGCCATCAATAATACACGGAGCATTATTAATAATGTGCTGGATATGGCACAGATAGAATCCGGTGTGATCAGTAAATCAGAGAAAGAACATTTTCTGCTCAAACCCTTCTTTTACAAAATAACAGAAGTGAATAAAGTGATGGGCAGGTCAAGGAATATCCGTCTCCGGCTGAGCATAGAACAAATGCCGGACGTGTTATACGATGATATCCTGAACCTTCACCAGATCACCACCAACCTGCTGGCCAATGCCCTCAAATATGCAGATCGCAATTCACTGGTAGAGTTGAAGATCACGGGAATGGGTAACAAATGGAGCCTGCAGGTGATCAATCAGGGCCCTGTGATCACGCCGGAAAAACAGGAACTGATCTTCAATCCCTTCGTTACCGATAAAAGCAAATACATAGAGGGTACAGGATTGGGATTATACATTGTAAGTGGAAAAGTAAAATCCATGGGAGGCGCTATTTCCATAAGCAGCGATGCAGTCGGTACCATCTTCACCGTGCAGCTCCCGCTCTTTGAAGGAAATATGGAATTGATAAAAGAAGAAAAAGATGAGGACGAAATGTGGGCCGATCTTGGCCATATCAATGTATTACTGGCAGAGGATAATGAATTGAGTGCTCAACTGCTTTCCCGTATGCTGGCACAGATCGGTTGTAATACAACCTGGGTAAAGAATGGCCTTGAACTCATTCAGCAGGTGGGAAAACATATCCCCGATATCATCATCATGGATTTCCATATGGAAGTGATGGACGGAGAACAAACTTTATATCATCTCAAACAGATCCCCGCGTATAAAAATATTCCAGTAATAATCTCCACCGGTGATGCATATGCAGAAACGCGCGATGCCTTTTTAAAAGCAGGCGCCGATGCTTTTATTGAAAAACCTATCAACTATAGTTCTTTAATAAAAGTCCTGAAAATGCATCTGCATCATAACAGCCAAGAGTTACTGGAATAAAGAGGAATGTCGGCTTACTAACTGCAGCTTACTTAGCCCATAGCCCACTTACTGCTAGCTCACTTGCTTATACCCATAGCCCGCTTATTGCTAACTCACTTGCTATTCCCTCAATCCCCCTTAACCGACCTTCTCAGCAGTTTGCAATTGCGTTTCTTCCCAGATAGAATCCATCCTTTTGAAACGTTTAGTATAAACCTGCCACATCCAGCTAGCCTGTACACTTCTATCCAGGTCAGATAAATGAATACGCAGTTTGCTCACCATTACAGGATCACTCGCAGAAAGCTGTTCACATTTTTTCTCGATCTGTGCAGCCAGGTCCATAAAATCCATCAGCAGGTCCCGCACAATAGCAGCAGAGCTGTAGATCACATCCTGCAAAGACATCTCCGGATTATTCAGCGCAATAGACATCAGCAGGTTCGAGTCTGAATCATTGTCAATCACTTCCTTCTCAAAAGAGAAGAGGTCATTCATCAAACATCCAATTAAAGCCGCTGCTTTGTGCAGTCTTTTCATCCTTTGCACCACTTTGATCTTGGATAACCACTGCCAGTCCAGGAACACGCCCGTGCTGTATTCCACCAGCATCACAATATGCGGCATACCGGAAGTATGGTTCCGCATGTCAATGTACTTGTCTACCGTAGGAATAAAACCTAACCCTTCCACATTACAATCCTTGTGCGTTACTGCAATATGATAAGAGTAAAGTTTCAGGAACTGCGCAAACCATTCGGCCGGGGCCGTTTGCTGAATGTCCTTCAGGATCTCCGCATTGGCCAGTTCCAATGGATGGGCATTGTCTACCGTTTCCAGTGTTTCGTCAATGCAGGCCATCCGGTAAATGAGATGTTTGGCATTGAGCTGTTGCCGGGATGTTAAATTGCGGAAGATCTCGCGGCCCATGGTGTCGTTAAGATAGTAGTCGATGGCATTGTTCTTTACCATGGCAGCCATTCTTTCAAAAGTGGCCGTCGGAAAAACGTACAGTACACAACTGATGTAATGTTTGGCATTTTCCATCCAGATGCCGTAATGTTCCCCAAACTGCCGGGCCAGTTGGGTCAGTTCAGCACTCTGAGGATGTGGATTGTACCTTTTGCAGTAAGTGTCCAGTCTGAAATCTCCGTAGTTAAAGAGATCCTGAAGGGAAAAGGTAGAAGTTTTGAGCAATTGTGCGTACTCGTTTTGCACTCTTGCCAATGTGTCTTGTGTGGTTGCTTTCACATGATGATTGAACATAACTTTTGAATTTGATATGAGGAAATCGAAGGTTAACGGCTTGTTAACCAGTTAAAAGTTACGTAATTGGGCATCAATGTTTAAGCCGGCAGGAGCTGGATTATGGAAGGAAGATTAGATAAGTGTTAGTTTAAATATAAAAGTGATTTCGTATAGAGGAGTTACATAAAACAGGGCAGGTGATTTTTTTATAAACTTTCTTGAAAGAGATAAGAAAGATATGTCTTACATAGGCTCGACATAGGCTCAGTGTTTGACCAGGGTTTGATAAAAAAAGAGGGTACATCTGATGATGCACCCTCTTTTGTATATGTTTGATTTAATAACCTCAATGATAAAGATCTCTGATCGGGCCCTTCTTAATAAAGGCTATCCTTGCATTTTCAGGATCTTAATAACGTCCACGTCCTTCACCACCACCACGGTCAAATCCACCGCCACCGGTATCTCCGCCACCGCGGTCATATCCGCCACCGCCGCCGCTTCCGCCGCCACGATCGTAACCACCTCCGCCGCCAGTGCTGCCACCACCACGATCATAACCACCACCGCCACTGCCGCCACGGTCATAACCACCGCCACCGCTTCCACCGCGATCATATCCGCCACCACTGCCGCCACGGTCTCCACCACGGAAACCGCCACCGCCACTACCGCCGCGATCTCCACCACGGAAACCACCGCCGCCTCCGCCACCGCGGAAACCACCACCACCTCCGCCGCCGCGGAATCCTCCGCCACCACGGCCACCACCAAAGGTACGCGGCGCTTTTTTCTCAATGCCCCAAAGGTAACCATCACGGGATCTGATCACACTCCGCACGTTCGGTCCAAATTTGCCCCAGGCAAAACCTGAACCAATGGGTTTGTTGCGAAGATCCCCGATATAATAATTATAAGGCAACTGCGCAGCAAACGCCGCCAGTTCCTCGTCATTGGAATATTTAGCTTCGTCACGGGTGATCAATCCATCCTCTCTGTTCCAGATATCATTCACCACGATCTCATGCACAATATCTATGCTGGATTTCCGCATATCCATACCATATTCATGGAGGTGCTGCAGGAATTCACCCAGGTTTTCAGATTGTTTCACGATCACGGCAGGGTCTGTACATACATAGAACACACTACCCCAGTTCCCGTCTTTGTCAACGTCCAGTATCCAGTAATTACCATATCCGTCTCCCGCAACACGCACAGGATTTGGGATCAGGTTCGTCATTTCAAAGTCTTTCGTACCATCAAAAGTGATGGCGTCCAATCCATAAAAAAGAAACCCGCTGCTGAATTGCAACAGTTCCCTGATATCGTCTGGTATATGCCTCGTACGGAGGTGTTTAGCAATGGTATCGATTTCTTTATCAGATAATCCCGGCATTAATTCAACACTATACTCTTCTTTCTTATAGGTGTGATACTTTACGTCCAGCATTAATTTTAGCTGTTCAATTGGCGTCATGTTGACTGGTATTTTATTGTTGTGATCTAACCATTTCTATATGAGGAATGTTGTCCTCCAGATACATTTCACTACTTTGGGCGAACCCCAGTGACTCGTAAAATTTTTGCAAATACATTTGGGCCCCGATCTTAATAGGCCCCTTCCCCCAATTCTCTTCCACCGCTTTAATGGACTTTTCCATCAGTAACCTCCCTGTTCCCGTACCACGGGCAAATTGTGCCGTGATCACCCGGCCTATGGAAGCCATGTCAAACTTGATCCCTGGCTCAAACAACCTCGTGTAGGCAGCCAATCCCTGATCCGTAAAGCCCAGCAAATGTAACGCTTTCTGATCCGCATTGTCCATATCCTGGTAAGGACAATTTTGTTCCACGATAAAAACCTCGTTCCGCAGCCGCAAAACCTGGTATAATTCCTCCAGGCTGAGGGCGTTAAAGGCCTTAAGATACCACCTGATCTCCATGTCCGTCCTATTTTTTACAGCAATCGTAAAAATTTAACGGTTGCCGGTTTGATTTGTGAAAGATGATCCCGACATTGTTGCCCGGAAACCAATAAAAGCAGCATGCTTCCATTTCTGTCACTGGAGCACGTTACCGTGCGTAACCTGGACAAAACACTCTTCCAGAACCTTACCTGGCATATTCGTACCGGTGAGCACTGGGCTATTACAGGTAATAGCGGCTCTGGTAAAACCAGTCTCTTGCACACAATTCTGGGCAAAAATAACGTCCTGAACGGCACTATTCGTCATTATTTTTACGAAAGATACCGTGAAACGCATGAAGTGAGCGATCCTTACTTCAATTTTCGCCGCTTAATAGCCATGGTAGGGCATCATCACAACTTCCGCAATTTATCGCATACCACCGAATTTTATTATCAGCAGCGATTCAACAGCATGGACTCCTCCGATGCCCCCACCGTGGCAGAGTATCTGGAAGGAGGGGCAGAAGACCCCTTGCTGGAACCCCTGAACATTAAAGGCTTATTAAATAAAGAACTTATCAAACTCTCCAATGGAGAAACCCGCCGGGTAATGATAGCACATGCCCTGCTTCAAAAACCCGCCCTGCTGCTGCTGGACAATCCGTTTATAGGATTGGATGTGCAGTCCCGCCAGGCATTCCACCGGATCGTGGACCATGTGATCGCCTCCGGAACAACCGTAGTGCTTGTCACCACACCCACCGAAATTCCTGAAAGCATCACACATGTAATGCACCTGGAAGAAGGGCGTATAGCCGGAACGTTTAGTAGGGATTCATATTTGGCACAGCGTAACATTGTACAGGAAGCCCCGGTGCTGAAGATTGACCCTCAATTGTTGGCTAGGCTCACCGCTGATGCGTTACCCGCATCATTCCAACATATTGTACAAATGGAAAACGTCCATGTAAAATACGGAGAAAACACGATTCTTGACGGAATAAACTGGACGATCCGCCCAAATGAGAAATGGGCCCTGCTCGGACCCAATGGTTCCGGAAAATCTACCCTCCTCAGCCTCATTAACGCAGATAACCCCCAATCATACGCAAACAAGATTGCTTTATTCGACCGGAAAAGGGGTAGCGGAGAAAGTATCTGGGATATTAAAAGGAAGATCGGCTTCGTTTCCCCGGAACTGCACCAGTACTTTTTATCGGATGCCACCTGCCTCCAGGTAACCGGCTCCGGTTTTTTTGATACCATTGGTTACCTTCGCTCCTGCACACCGGAACAATTAGAGAAAGCAAAAGGCTGGATGCAGGTATTGGAAATAGACGGATATGCGGCCACCTCCTTTAAACAGGTACCCGAAAGTGTACAACGTTTAGTATTGCTGGCACGCGCATTGGTAAAAAATCCACCGCTCCTGATCTTTGATGAACCCTGCCAGGGATTGGACGCACATCAGAAAAAACATTTTAAGCAAGTGATAGAAGCCTTGTGTGAGCACATTCCCGTAACGCTGATCTATGTAACGCATTACGAGGAAGAACTACCCGGCAGTGTGAATTGTTTTTTGAGAATACGCAATGGGAAAATGATTTAATTCCGATACCTTTAGTCCATTCAAAAACCTACACTATGTACCCGAACACCCGGCATGTAACCCTTGCCTGCCTTCTGTTGTGTGCCGCGATGGCCGCTGTTATTACAGGTTGCAGCACACAGGCAAAAGAAATGAATCCCGCGTTTGCTAAATACATCGAAGCATTCACCACCGGTATTATTTCCAAGCAAAGCGCCATCCGCATTCAATTAGCGGGGGATGTAAACGTAACGCATACACAGAATGAACCTTTGGAAGAAGAGATCTTTTCTTTCTCTCCCTCCATTAAAGGAAAGGCATATTGGGTAGACGCCACCACCGTGGAATTCAGGCCGGATCAAAATCTCACGCCGGGTAAAACCTACAAAGCCACCTTCAAACTGGGCAAGGTGATGACCGTTCCCAGTGACCTGAAGAACTTTGAATTTGAATTCCAGGTCATAAAACCTTCTTTTGATGTAGAAATGTTCGGACTAAGATCTGCCAATAACAGTGCAGAAAAAATGACCTACTCCGGTGTAGTGCGCACAGCAGATCTGGAAGAAGTACAGGCCATTGAAAAACTGATCACCGTAAAATATGACGGAGCGCCTACCAGCATTGCCTGGCAGCACGACGTAGCCAACCGTTCTTATAAATTCACCATCAGCAATATTGTCCGTAAATCCACTGCTGCAAAAATGGAGATCGCCTGGAACGGCAAACCCATCAACTCAGATGTAGCGGATAGCAAAACCATAGAGATACCTGCCATCGGGGATTTCAAAGTGCTGGACATTAAAGCCATGTACGATCCGGAAGAATATGTAGTGGTACAATTCTCCAGTCCCATTAATATGGGCCAGAGCCTGGATGGTCTGATCGGTATCGGCGGTGTCAGCGATCTGCGCTATACCGTAGAAGGCAGTGAAGTGAAGGTATTTGCACCGGAAAGATTAGAAGGAAATTACACCGTAGTGGTGAATGAAGGTATACTCAGTGTTTTTGATGAAAAGTTAAATAAAGGATTCACCGGAAGTGTGAACTTTGAAAACCGCCTGCCAAGTGTAACCATTCCCGGAAAAGGAGTGATCATGCCACAAAGCGGCAAACTGGTCATGCCTTTCGATGCCGTTGGTTTGAAAGCAGTGGATGTAGTAGTGATCAGGATCTATGAAAATAATATTCCGCAATACCTGCAAAGGAACAGTCTGGACGGGCAGGATGAATTACGTCGTGTAGCCCGCCCCGTTGCAGAGAAAACCATTTACCTGGATCAGGATAAATCCCTGAACCTCCACAAGCGCAATCGCTTCAACCTGGATCTGGAACAACTGGTCAAAGCAGAGCCTGGTGCCATTTACCGTGTAACCATTGGTTTCAGGAAAGAATATGCGCTGTACTCCTGTAAAGGGCTTACCGCAAAAAGTGAAGGCGATGATGAGGAGGAGAGCGAAGAAGATTATGAATATTACGGAGAACAATTAGATGAAGATGATTCCTTCTGGCGCCGCTACGACAGTTATTATCCATACGGATACAAATGGTCCGAAAGAGATAACCCCTGCCACAATTCCTACTACAACAAAGAAAAATGGGCTTCCCGCAATATCATTTCCTCCAACATCGGCCTCATTGCCAAACGGGGTAATGATAACAGCATGGTGGTAGCCGTAACAAATATCATAGATGCCAAACCATTGTCTGGTGTAGAACTCGAACTGCTGGATTACCAGCAACAAGTGATCTTTAGCACCAAAAGCGACGGAGATGGTTTTGCAAAATTCGAACTGAAACGTAAACCTTATCTCTTAATAGCCAAACGGGATAATGAACGCGGTTACCTGAAACTGGACGACGGAAGTTCCCTGCCACTGGGCCGTTTTGATGTAAAAGGAGAAGAAGTACAACAGGGCATGAAAGGTTTCCTCTATGGAGAACGTGGCGTATGGCGCCCCGGCGATTCCATTTACCTCACCTTCATGCTGGAAGATAAAGAAGGAAAACTGCCACCCAATCACCCTGTGATATTGGAACTGTACAACCCGAAAGGTCAATTGTACAAACGCATCAACCAACACGAATCACTCAACGGTTTCTATAATTTCAATACACTCACAGATCCTGATGCTCCCACCGGTAGCTGGCAGGCAAAAGTGAAAGTAGGTGGTGCCGTGTTCAGCAGGAATGTACGGATAGAAACAGTGAAGCCCAATCGCCTGAAAGTGAAGCTGGACTTCGGCCCTAAACAAGCCCTGATCAAAGATGAAAGCCCGAAAGGAACACTCTCCGCAGCATGGCTCTTTGGCGCAACTGCCCAAAGCCTCAAAGCAAAAGTAGATGTATCCCTCACTTCATCATCCACCGCATTCCCCAAATTCGATGATTATCACTTTGATGATCCTACAGAAAAATTCAGCACAGAGAATAAAACCATTTTTGAAGGCGCTTTAAATGAAGATGGTGTAGCCAGTGTTGCGGCTAATATTCCAGTCGGTGAACGTGCCCCTGGAGCATTGAAAGCAAACTTCGAAATAAAAGTATTTGAACCCGGTGGAGATTTCAGTATTGATCATTTCTCCATGCCTTACCATGTATTTGATTCTTATGTTGGTGTAAGCGCACCGGAAGGAGATCGCCTTACAGGTATGCTGGTAACAGATAAACCTCACCAGGTGAATATCGTAAATGTGGATGCAAATGGTACACTCATCAGCGGAACCCGCCAGGTAGAAGTGGAATTATACAAGATCAGGTGGCGTTGGTGGTGGGATGAAAATTCCAATGAGATCAGCAACTTCACAGAAGATAATTATAACCAACTGTTACAAAAGAAAACAGTTACCGTTGTAAATGGTAAAGGCTCCTGGCCCTTCATTATCCGTTACCCGGATTGGGGCCGTTACCTCATTCGTGTAAAAGACCTGGAAAGCGGTCACATCACCGGACAATCTGTATATGTAGATTGGCCCAACTATGCGGAACGCCTGCAAAAGGAAAATCCCGCAGAAGCGGCTATGCTCGTATTCACTTCCAATAAAACAAAATACACCGTAGGAGAAGAAGTAGTGCTCACCATCCCCAGCAGCGAAGGCGGCAGAGGATTGATCAGTATTGAGTCCGGCAGTAAAGTAATTAAAACAGACTGGGTAGGAACAGAGAAAGGCCAAACCGTTTACAAGTTCAAAGCCGAAAAAGAAATGGCACCGAATATATACGTGAACGTTAGTCTCCTGCAACCCCATGCCCAAACAGCCAACGACCTTCCCATCAGGATGTATGGCACTGTGCCCATCCTGGTAGAAGATCCCAACACCATCCTCAAACCTGTCATCAATATCCCCGCTACTTTACGCCCTGAAGCAGATGCAGCGATTACGGTTTCTGAAGCCAGCGGCAAAGCGATGACTTACACCATCGCCATCGTAGATGAAGGATTATTGGACCTCACCCGTTTCAAAACACCAGATCCGCACAGCGTATTCTATGCACGGGAAGCATTAGGTGTAAAAACATGGGACCTCTTTGATTATGTGATAGGAGCCTGGGGAGCTGATCTGGAACGTATCCTGAGCATTGGTGGTGACGAAGGATTGAACAAAGGAGCCAGCGCCGCTAAAGCCAATCGCTTCAAACCAGTTGTGAAATTCATGGGACCTTTCGCTTTAAAGAAAGGAGATAAACAAACACACAACTTCAAATTACCACCTTATATAGGATCAGTAAAAGCAATGGTAGTAGCAGGACAGGAAGGTGCTTACGGTTTTGCAGACAAAGCCGTAGCCGTGAAGAAACCATTAATGATACTCGCCACAGTACCCAGGGTATTGGGTCCCGGGGAAACCATCCAATTACCGGTAACGGTATTTGGCCTGGAACCACATGTAAAACAGGCCAATGTAACCCTCGCTTCCAATGCATTTTTTGAAGTAGTAGGAGAAAGCACCAAACAGGTAAGTTTCCCCAAACCAGGAGAGCAGCTGGTATACTTTGATGTAAAGATCCGCTCACAAATTGGTATCGGTAAATTCAAGATTGTAGCCACCAGCGGAAAAGAAAGAGCAGAAGAAAATGTAGAACTGGATGTACGCAATCCAAATCCATATGTAACAAATGTGCTGGAACAACAGCTGGATCCGGGTGCTTCCTGGAATACTGCTTTCTCTCCTGTAGGAATGGCTGGTACCAACACAGGTACATTGGAAGTATCTACACTCCCCGCCATGAACTTAGGAAAACGATTGGATTACCTGATCCAATATCCACACGGATGCGTGGAACAAACTACCTCTTCCGTATTCCCGCAGTTGTCACTGGCGAACGTAATGGATGTGAGCGACAGGCAAGCTGCCACACTGGATGCTAATATCAAAGCAGGTATCAATCGCCTGAAAGGATTCCAGCTAACAGATGGTGGCCTTGGTTACTGGCCCGGCGCCAGCACTTCTGATGAATGGGGCACCAGTTACGCCGGACATTTTATGCTGGAAGCACAAGAGAAAGGATATGCACTACCGCCGGGATTCCTGGATCAGTGGAAGAAATACCAACGTAATAAAGCTGTGAGCTGGTCGCCCAGCAGTTATAATTTCTACGGTGGAGATATTGTACAGGCCTATCGTTTATACTTACTCGCACTGGCAAAAATACCAGAGCTGGGAGCGATGAACAGGTTGAAGGAATTCCAGTATCTGTCTGTTGCCGCTAAATGGAGACTGGCCGCAGCTTACAAACTGGCAGGTCAGGCAGAAGCAGCCGCAGCATTGATAAAAGGACTGAGCGTGAACGTTCAGCCATACACACAACTGAGTGGTACATTTGGTTCTGATCTCAGAGATAAAGCCATGATCCTGGAAACGCTCACTCTCATGGGACAGCGGGCACAGGCAAATGATATGTTACGCCAGGTAGCACAGCAATTAGGCAAAGATTCCTGGTACAGCACACAAACCACCGCCTATGCATTGATCGCCATTTCCAAATATTGCGGTGTAAATAAATCAGGCGGTAAAATGACATACACCTATCGCTTGAATGCAGCCAATGGTAACATCACGAGTGAGTCTTATGTTTCCCAGGTACCTGTCACTTTCAATGGTGCAAATGGAAATGTAACCTTGCAGAATAAAGGAACCAATGTACTCTACGCGCGCCTCATCTTAAGAGGTCAGCCGGAATCAGGCTCAAACCCTTATGCAGATAATAATCCGGAAGTGCTCAACATGAAAGTGGTGTACGCCAGTCGCACTGGGCAATTGGTAAATACGGATAACCTGAAACAGGGAACAGACTTTGTAGCAACCGTTACCATGAGCAATCCCGGTAAACGTGGTTACTATGAGAACATGGCATTAACACAAGTATTCCCTTCCGGTTGGGAGATCATCAATACCCGCCTGATGGGTACTGACAGCTCCATGCGTTCTTCTCCTTTCACTTACCGTGATGTGCGGGACGATAGAGTATATACTTATTTCAACCTGGAAGAAAGCAAAACAGTTACCTACCAGGTATTGCTGAATGCAGCTTACCTCGGCAGATATTATCTCCCCGCTGCTTCTGTGGAAGCAATGTATGATAATACCATCCATGCATTTGCACCCGGCAAATGGGTAGAGGTAACAAAATAAAATAATAGGCGGCAGCGGAGCACGCTGCCGCCTTTCTATATTAATATGTGGCAACGGATCAAACACTGGGCGATCAAAAGAAAATTACGGCTGAGCATCATCGCGGTGTTATTGGTGTTGTATTATTTCATCCTTCCTAAAAAACTCTTTACCGCACCTACCTCTTTTGTGATCGAGGACAGTAAAGGAGAACTCATGAATGCCACCATCGCAGCAGATGGCCAGTGGCGTTTTCCCGCAGATAAACTGGTACCCGATAAATTTGCCAAATGCATCGTGGCATATGAGGATAAACGTTTTTATTATCACTGGGGGATAGACCCCATAGCCACCAGCCGCGCTATCAAACAAAACATCACAGGCGGAAAAGTAGTTAGCGGAGCCAGCACTATCACCATGCAGGTGATCCGTTTATCACGTAACAAACCCCGCACATTCTGGCAGAAATTAGTAGAAACCGTTCTTGCCACCCGTCTTGAATTTGCTTATTCTAAAAAAGAAATACTGGGCCTCTATGCAGGCAATGCCCCCTACGGCGGAAACGTAGTAGGACTGGAAGCAGCCTCCTGGCGTTATTTTGGCCGCAAACCAGATCAGCTGTCATGGGCAGAAACCGCCACCTTAGCCGTTTTGCCGAACAGCCCTGCATTGATCCATCCCGGTCGTAACCGCCAGGTATTGATGGATAAGCGGAATGCTTTGCTGGCGAGGCTCTGGCATAATGGAACAATAGATAGCACCACTTGTGCATTAGCTTCCGTAGAACCTTTGCCAGATAAACCACACACCCTTCCGCAACTCGCTCCGCATTTATTGAATCGTTTCCGTTTGGATTATAAAACCGGTTCCACCCGGGTGAAAACCTCTCTGGATGGAGATCTGCAAAGAAATGTAAGTGACATCCTCTATCGTCATCACCTGCAACTGAAAGCAAATGGTATCAATAATGCTGCCGCATTAGTACTGGATGTGGAAACAGGTCATGCACTTTCCTATGTAGGAAATGTATACAATCCGGATAACCCCGAACTGGAAAGTTATGTAGATATCATCCAGGCACCACGTAGTCCGGGTAGTACCCTGAAACCCTTACTCTATGCCGGTTTGCTCAGTGATGGTTTGATGTTGCCCAATACTTTATTGCCTGATGTGCCCACGCAGATTGCAGGATACACCCCCATGAATTTCGACAGGGAATATGATGGTGCCGTACCTGCTTCAAAAG
Organism: Chitinophaga sp. SYP-B3965; assembly: GCF_009647655.1. GTDB lineage: Bacteria > Bacteroidota > Bacteroidia > Chitinophagales > Chitinophagaceae > Chitinophaga. Next base: position 156,449 of record NZ_WJFD01000007.1, read on the forward strand.
CATTATCCCGTTCATTGAATATCCCTGCCGTTCGCATGTTGCAACAATACCGCGCAGATCGTTTCCTGGTGTTATTGAAAAACCTTGGTATCTCCACCATGAATAAATCCGCAGGGCATTACGGCCTCTCTATGATCTTAGGTGGGGGAGAAACAACGTTATGGGAATTAAGTGGTGTGTATGCGAGTCTTGCACGTACTCTGCTGCACCTGGAACAGTACGATGGAAAATACGACGCCGATGATTATCATGCACCCGGTTACCGCACAGACGAAACTATCAGATCAAAACATACACCCACCAAACATGGTATCATAGATGCCGGTGCCATCTGGTACACCTTCCAGGCCATGGAAGAAGTAATGCGCCCCGGCGAAGAATTTGTCTGGGAACATTTCTCCTCCTCCAAACGAATAGCCTGGAAAACAGGTACCAGCTTTGGTTTCAGAGACGGTTGGGCCATTGGTATTACACCACAACATGTAGTAGCCGTATGGGTAGGGAATGCAGATGGGGAAGGAAGACCAGGCCTCACAGGAGTATCCACTGCTGCGCCGATCATGTTTGATATATTTCGTGTGCTCAACACCGTGAGTGCCTTTGATGCACCCGTTGGTAAATTACAGAAGATCGTTGTTTGCCACCTGAGTGGTCACAGAGCAGGAGAGTTCTGTACAGAAAAAGACACACTGGCTGTTCCCGCTGCCGGACTTCGCTCTGCTGTTTGCCCCTATCACCAATTGATCCACCTGGATGCAACCGGCCAGTACCGCGTAACAGCAGATTGTGAATCCCCACAATTGATGCAACATAAACCATGGTTTGTATTACCGCCTGCTATGGAACATTTTTATAAAAGCAGTCATAGTTACATTCCCCTGCCACCTTACAAACCCGGTTGCAATATGGCAGAACAGGGAAGATCAATGGAACTGATCTATCCACGCCCGCAGGCAAGAATTTTTGTACCAATAGAAATTGACGGAACCTTAGGGCAGACGATTTTTAAAGCTACACATCGCAACCAGAATGCACATATCTTCTGGCATATCGATAATGAATTTGTGGGAACAACGAGTGATTTTCACCAGATGCAGCTGAGGCCGAAACCGGGAAAACATACACTTACATTGGTAGATGATGATGGAGAGCAGATCCAGCAGGAGTTTGAGATCTTAGATAAAGAACGAAAAGAAGTAAAATAGGAAAGACGCCATCCGGCTACGCTGGTAATAATTTTAAACGATAACACCGCAGCCTTAATACCCATATTTCTCCTTCCACAATGCCTTCAAATACTTCCGCAATTCATCCTCCCGCGCATTCTTTCCCGGATCATAAAACCTCATCCCGCTCAACAGGTCCGGCAGATATTCCTGCTGTGAAAAATTATTCTCAAAACTATGTGCGTATTGGTACCCCTTCCCATATCCCTGCTGCTTCATCAATTTCGTTGGTGCATTGCGGATATGCAAAGGAACAGGCAGATCACCTGTTTGTGAAACTGCCGCCTGTGCTGCCCCGATCGCAGCATAAGAAGCATTACTTTTTGGAGAAGAAGCCAGGTAAGTAGCACATTGCGAAAGGATGATCCGACCCTCAGGATTCCCGATCAGGTTCACTGCCGTAAAACAACTTGTAGCTAACAACAACGCATTCGGATTGGCATTCCCGATATCTTCGGATGCCAGTATCACCATCCTGCGCGCAATGAACTTTACATCTTCCCCGCCTTCCAGCATCCGCGCCAGCCAATATACTGCTGCATTCGGATCACTGCCACGGATAGATTTAATGAAGGCAGAAATGATATCATAATGCTGTTCACCTGCTTTATCATAAATGGCTACCCGTTGCTGGGCAATGTCCATCACTTTTTCATTCGTAATAACAATAGGATTTTCGTCCTGCAAAGTATCAGCTACCAGTTCAAAAAGGTTCAGCAGTTTCCGTGCATCGCCACCGGCAATATTAAAAAGCGCTTCCGTTTCCTGCAGATCAAATGTTTTGGAAGCCAGCCATTCATCCTTCTGCATAGCCTGTGCCAGTAATTGTTTCAGCTCAGGTTCTCCCAACGGCCTTAACACATACACCTGGCACCGGGAGAGCAATGCCGCATTCACTTCAAAAGAAGGATTTTCCGTAGTAGCACCGATCAATGTGATGATCCCTTTTTCTACGGCACCCAGCAATGCATCCTGCTGTGATTTATTGAAACGGTGGATCTCATCAATGAACAGCACCGCATGCTGATGTTTAGCCAGGTCTATCACTTCCCTGATATCTTTTACCCCGGAAGAAATAGCACTGAGTGTATAAAAAGGTACCTGCAGTGTATGTGCAATGATATTGGCGATGGTGGTTTTACCAACGCCGGGAGGCCCCCAAAGGATCATGGAAGGTACTTTGCCTTGTTCAATGGCCTTTTGAAGGATGCTGCCTTTCCCGGTAAGATGTTCCTGGCCTACCAGGTCATCCAGGGATGCAGGTCTCAAACGTTCTGCCAGTGGTGCTCGCATGGTTATATATCTAATGTTATATCTTCTCTTTCTTCGTGCTCCTTCTTCCATTTTTTGAGGAAGATCAGAGACAATACTGCATTCCCCGCAATTGCCAGGCCATGAATACCTACCAAAACAGCAGCAACCTTTTTGATGGCGGATAACATACCCGGAGGTGGTTTTTCTCCACCCTGGAAACTGTTGGCGTCCATCATTTTGTTGAAATCTGCCTCCGAAATCGCAGAAACAGCTGCTGCACTGATAAATATATAGAGGCTATACAGGAAGCAGAGCACACTGAGTATGATAATAAAAGTATAGAAATTACTGCTGATCGTTACTTCCGGATCCTTCACCGCCTTTTGCAGATGCAGGCAAAGGATATTATGACAAAATACCACACCAATGGTGAGCATCGAGACTAACACTGCGGACATATTGGGCACCATCAGCAACGACATAAATACGAGCAGCAAAAAGAAGCCCACCACAAACAGGTTGCCATAGGTCAGAAAACGGAAAAAGCCGAATGAAAAGGACATAACGATTAACATTTTATCTCTGCAAACCTACGAATTATCTCCCCGATGATCCGTAAATGCCAAATCTTCAATAAATTTAAGCTTCTAAACCTGATCTTTTATGCATATAAACCATTCCACCGGGAGTTGGATGATAGCTGGTATGATCGCTGCCGCCTGTGCCACAGGCTGTAATACTGCAGCGCCATCCACTACCGCTGCTAAAATTCCCGCATTTGATACCACTTCCCTGGACCGTACAGTGAAGCCCTGTGACGACTTCGACGGTTTCTCCAACGGAAACTGGAAGAAAACGAATGTTATTCCCGGCACCGAGAGCCGCTGGGGCGCTTTTAATATCCTCGATAAGGAGAATAAAGAAGTGAGAATTAAGGGGATCATTGCAGATATTTCCAGCCGGAAAGATCTGGCCAAAGGTACCGAAGAGCAGCAGATAGCAGATTATTATACCTCTTTTATGGATACCGTTACCATCGAAAAGAGAGGTATCACCCCCCTGAAACCTTACCTTGATAAGATTGACGGAATAAAGTCCCTGGCAGATTATGCAAAAGTGACGGGCGATTTACAACAAGTGGGCGTAAGCACCTGGGCCGGTTTTGGCGTAGATGCAGATGCAAGGGATAGTAAAGTGAACGTAGTATATGGTGGCCAGGACGGATTGAGCCTGGGAGAAAGAAGTTATTATGAAAGAAATGACTCCAGCACCAAAAATGTACGCGATGAGTTTGTAGGGCACATCAACAAGATGTTCTCAATGGCAGGTTTCCCGGATAAAGACCCGGGTCAGACCATCCTGGCTTTCGAAACCGCACTGGCCAAACTGCAACTCACCAATGTGGAATTGCGCGATCCCGTTAAAACATATAACAAAGTAGGTTATAACGAACTCGCCAAACTGGCACCGGATTTCGACTGGGATGCTTTCACAAAAGAGCAAGGCATCACCACTGATTCCGTTGTACTGCAAAACAAGGAATACATCACCAACGGCAACAAACTGGTAAAGGCTACACCGCTGGAAACACTGAAAACATATACCCGTTTCCATCTGCTCAGTACTTTCGCCGGTTTCTTACCAAAAAGTTTTGACGATGAGGACTTCCGCTTTTTCGCCACCGTTATGACCGGCCGTAAAGCACAACGCCCTCGTTTAGACAGAGCGAACCGTTCTACAGATAACACACTGGGCATGCCTTTGGGTAAGTTGTTCGTAAAACAATACTTCCCTGAATCCAGCAAGCAGAAAGTATCTGAAATGATCGAGAACGTACGTAAAGTATATGGCGAAAGAATAGATAAACTCACCTGGATGAGCCCTGCCACCAAAGAGATGGCACATAAAAAACTCGCTGCCTTTACATACAAGATCGGTTATCCTGATACCTGGAAAGATTATTCCTCCATCGATATCCAAAAAGATAAACTGCTGGAGAATACAGTAAGTGCTGCTTTATACCGTACTGAGGAACGTAATAAGAAGATCGGCAAACCGGTGGACAGAAAAGAATGGCTGATGACACCGCAAACCGTAAATGCTTACTACAACCCATTGAATAATGAAGTAGTATTCCCCGCAGGTATCCTGCAACCGCCATTCTTCAACCCCGATGCAGATGATGCTATCAACTATGGTGGTATCATTGCCGTGATCGGCCACGAATTCACCCATGGTTTTGACGATCAGGGTTCTCAGTTCGATGCAGAAGGAAACCTGAAAAACTGGTGGACGGAAGAAGACCGCAAAAACTTCGATTCTTTGTCTAAGAAGTATATCAACTATTTCAGCACCCTGGAAGCCCTGCCGGGTTTCAATATAAATGGTGCATTAACAATAGGAGAGAACATTGCAGACCTTGGCGGATTAACACTCGCCTATTATGCATTGGTAAAATCCCTGGAAGGAAAACCAGAACCAGCTCCAATAGAGGGCTATACCTGGAAACAACGTTTCTTCCTGGGCTGGGCACAGGTTTGGCATGCAAACATCACAGATGCTGCATTGCGCAATCAGATCCAGACAGATCCGCATAGTCCTGCTCATTTCAGGATCAACGGCCCCTTACCGCATCTGGAAGAATTCTCCAGCGCATGGGGTTGTGGCCCGGATAGTAAAATGACACTGTCCGCCGATAAACGGGTAGTGATCTGGTAAATATTCAGCCGGTGCAGATAACAATCTGCACCGGTTTTTTCTTTTATGTGGAATCTCTGATCAAATAGTATTAGCAACCGGCAATTAACAGTTAACCTCATTCAGCAGCTTTTTTGATCTTGTACAAAATTTCCACCGTATGAACCTTCCACATTATCGAAAGGCCGCCTTTCTGGCGGGTAGCCTGTTCATCAGCAGTTTAACCGTACACGCCCAGCAACCAGATCAGCTTTGGGGAAAAAATGCCGAAGCCGGAAAAAGTGAAAAAGCAAAATGGTTCACAGAAGCAAAGTTCGGACTGTTCCTGCACTGGGGCCCTTACGCTCATTTTGCCGGAGACATCAGGGGAAAACGTTATTACGGTATCACAGAATGGATCATGCAGAGAGACAAAACCCCTGCAGCTGAATACGCCAAACTGGCCTCCGGTTTCAATCCCACCCAATTCAATGCAGAAGAATGGGTGGACATTGCCAAAGCAGCCGGTGTAAAATACATCGTCCTCACCTCCAAACACCACGACGGTTTTGCCATGTTCGATTCCAAAGTATCAGATTTTGATATTGTGGATGCAACGCCTTACAAAAAAGATCCCATCAAAGCCCTGGCGGCCGCATGTAAAAAAGCAGGCATCAAACTGGGTTTCTATTATTCACAATACCAGGACTGGCACGAACCAAACGGTGGCGGCAACACCTGGGATTTTGATCCTAAAACAAAAGACTACAGTTCCTACTACAAAAATAAATCCCTGCCGCAGATCACTGAACTACTCAGCAATTACGGAGAGTTAGGTATCATCTGGTTTGATACACCCGGCAACATGAGCAAAGAAGAGTCCGCCGCCTTCCTCGAAAAAGTACACCAGCTGCAACCCAATTGTTTGGTAAGCAGTCGCGTTGGAAATGGCCTGGGAGATTTCAAAGACTTTGGCGATGGAGAAGTACCTGCCGGCATTGTTAAAGGAGCCTGGGAAGCTATTTTCACCCACAACGACAGCTGGGGATACTCCGCCTTCGACCAGAATTTCAAAACGCCCAAAGAGATGATCCGCTTACTGGCGGAGGTAGCATCCAAAGGAGGCAACCTGATGATGAACGTAGGCCCCATGGGAAATGGAAAGTTCCCTGCCATGTCAGAACAATATTTCCGTGCTACAGGTGCCTGGTTAAAAAGGAATGGAGAAGGAATTTACCAAACCACCTATGCCCCCATCCCCGCACAACCCTGGGGCGTAATGACACACAAACCCGGTAAATTATACCTGCATGTATTTGCCCGCCCGCACAATGGAAAACTCCTGGTGCCCGGTTTCACAGGCACAGCAAAAAAGGCAGCCATGTTAGCGAACGGCCAGGCTGTCACCTTCCAGCAAAAAGGAAAAGACATTTGGTTGAATTTACCCACCACATTACCAGATGAACGCAACACCGTAATAGCCATTGAATATACAGGCGAACTAAAAGAACAAACAGCAGCGCCATTAACAGTAAGCGCACAATTCGAACGCACAGAATTATTAGCACAGGCTGCCATACTCAAAGGCAATGCACAAACAAAAAGCCTCACCCATAGCTATTACTTCGGAGACTGGAAACATGCCAATTGCATCGTAAACCAAAAAGATCCCGCAGATGTAGCCAGTTATCAATTACGGATCACAGATCCCGGAGATTATAAAGTGATGTTGCAATATGCAGCAGACACTGCCAGCGAAGGCCGCGAAGGTCTCTTAGAGTTAACGCCCGTTGGAAAAGCAAAACAGACCTACCCCTTCCAGGTATTACTAACAGGCAAACACGATACCCACAAGCCACTGTTATTCATCGATCAGGCGGTAGCCGTGGTCCATGTACCAGAACCAGGGGAATGGACATTACAAGTGCAGCCCGTAAAAGCAGGCAATGAATTATTCCGCTTGCAGAAGATTATTTTGGAGCCCGTGAATTAGAAGGTTGCATCATCAAAGTAAGCAACCCAAGGAAAATGTAAATAATGCCCGAGATATAGGCTTCCAGTTTGAGATAATAAGTATTGCCCTTAAGGTACTTACCCATGCGACCAGCCAGCAGTGCATAGAAGCCGTCCGTCATAAAGGCCAGCAAAGTAAATAAGAGACCAAAGAACAATACCTGCCCCGTCACATTACCAGTGGCGGGGTTTATAAATTGTGGGAGGAAGGCGAAGAAGAATAGTGCACATTTTGGGTTGAGGACGTTTACTACCATACCCTGCCAGAAAATAGCCTGCATACTTTGCTGCACTTTCAGTTGTTTTTGCTCTTCCGTTTTCTGCTTCCCGAATATTTTCTTCAGTCCCAGGTAAATAAGGTATCCTGCACCCGCATATTTCAAAAGGGCAAAAGCCATAGCAGAGGCCATGAGTATAGCCGAAACTCCCAGGGATGCTGCAAATGCATGCACCAAAGTACCCGCCTGGATACCGCAAACGGAGATCAATCCGGCTTTTGTACCCTGTTCCGTACTGCGGGTAATGATATAAAGAACAGCAGGACCCGGAATGATCAGCAGGATCAGGGCTGCAGTGATGAAAGCGAGGATGGTGGAGACTTCAGGCATATAGTAGTATTGCTATTTAAATATACCGAAAATTGCTGTTTTGAGCAGATCTGATCATCATTATTACAACCTCGTTATATTTTTTCAACTTCCTTTTGGTAAATTGTAAATAATTCCTATTTTTGCAACCCCGCAACAGAGGGAGAGATGCCTGAGTGGCCGAAAGGAACGGTTTGCTAAACCGTCGTACGGGTTAAACTGTACCGAGGGTTCGAATCCCTCTCTCTCCGCAGAACGGGAATAGTTTTATCGGCTATGAACGTTAAAAGTTCGGGAAGTGGCGCAGGCCGGTAGCGCACCTGGTTTGGGACCAGGGGGTCGCAGGTTCGAATCCTGTCTTCCCGACATACAAGTTGCAAAAAGCCTTCAGGAAACTGGAGGCTTTTTTGTTTTATACCATGTTGGGAAAGCATATTAGCCTATTGAAGCAAATTCTCCTTAAACGAATTAATATTAAAAAGCCCCAACTTCTGCCCTCCATACAGATCATAAACATCACACCCAAACTTCGACCTTAACACTTTTAACACAGGCTTTAATTGCTCCCAAGTTGATTCAGTGGCATTATTCATCGGAATGCATATCCCAATAGCATCACCATTATTAATCCCCAGCCCAGGCATGGGCACTAATTCAAAATCCAGATCGCTACTAAAAATAGAGGCATGGATCTTTTTATAATCCAGCCTTTTAGTCGTTTCTGCGATAATATTAAAAGCCATATGCTATGATTTAACGATCGTTATGGACAATGCATCAGGTCTGGGATACCTGCTTTTAAGTGTACGCTCAATTAGATGGCAGGCAGCATCGTCTATCTCCTGACCACGAGCATCTATCTTTATCACATGTATTGGATTGGGTGGTAAATGATGATCGTAGTGCAGCAGCCGGCCCAGTATAAATCTTATGGTCCTGTTAACTTTATCCGCTGAGGAAAGATCATGATTATAAATAAAATAGAATTCATTTTCGGATGATTTTGCAGCTTCCGGCGTTACATGCCCCCAGTTTAATATTTCCATGTTAGTAGATTCTTAAAGCCTTTTCTGACCCTGGCACAATTCCTTTAGATTTCATTTTGTCGATCAGGTTAGCCAACCGCTCTTTCTCTTTTGCTTCATCAAATGGTTGCCCCGATTCATTTAAAAGAGTTCCACCCAGTTTTTTCTGACAATACTTTGCCGCTTCAAGCATAACAACAAAAATATTTTGGGGATCAGCGCTTCTGGGAATTAAAAAACTAAAACGTAGATCACCAGGATTCATTTCTCCATTCCGAATATTTTCCGGCAGAAAGTATCCCGGCTCTGTATCAGTCCAAACACTGAAATGTTGATCATCCCCATAATCAGTGTTATTATTCCAATGGAACAGATCCCCATCTCCCCATTTTAAACCAGTGCAGATCAAAGCATCCCAGGCAGCAAGCCCGTTAAACGACTTTTCGCTTTGTAGTATAATAGTAGCTTCCTGGCCAAACACTTTAGTTTCTAACTCCGAAATTTTTTTGCTTTTTTCGATGGCGTTGCTCATCGGCTCTGCCGGTTCAAGTGAAATTTTGGAAGGGTAGTTCTTTATATTTTTGTTTAACAGGGTGATATACTCCTGTAATTTTTCATGTGCAGAATCATTCAGGTGGATCAGATCAATAGCAATTTGAATCTTGTCATAAGTTGCAGATGATTCGCTTGCCGTCACAAAAGTCCAGCGCCCTTCTGTTGCTGAATGACCATAGACCGTAAATCCAGATTCCTTGCCAAATAGTTGCAATAGTTCTGCCGTCCTAAAAACCGAATCAGTCAAAAGATTGACATTTATGATCCATTCAATTTCAGGGTCAGCTTTGTATTCAACTATTTTAGGTGCATGTTTTGGGAAGGATAATTTACTGGTATCTAAGATAGAGGATGCATCTTCAGAAGGTTTATCAAGGTTCAATGACTTTATCCTGTCATCACTTTGCCCTTGTGTTGATATGAAGTAGTCGGCTTTAGGAGCAGCGCTGTTTTTAGATCGGGTAAAGAAATAGGCAATAATAAGGCCCGATAGGATTAACCCGGCAACGATGTATATCATCTTATTCATAAGGCATGGGAATGTTTGACCATATCAAATATATCGATATTTTACTCATCCCCCATCAGGATCCATATACACCTTCACAACTTTTTCCTCATTTCTATAATAGCCAGCAGCACGATCATACTAATAACAGCCGCAAAATAACACCATACCGATATCAGGTACTCGCCGTAGAAAATCGCGGAGATAATGAATGCGATCAGAATGATGATGCCTATCAGCCGCATCTTTTTATTGCTGGAAGCAAGGGGGGAAATAATAGTAGAAATACCATAAACAATACCACTATACCATCCACGTGCATAAGGATACTTAAACTCGTATTTGATATGATGACCAGAAACAACGGCAGTCACGTCATAAGTGAACAAACAATAAGAAAGGTAAATAGCGAATAGGATACCTATCCCCAGCGTAACGCGTAATATCTTTTTACGAACAGGATCCTTCTCAATCAGCAGGATACTTAAAGGCACAAAAACAGGCCATATCACTTGTGCAAACAGGAGAAAGGTATGGATGGAGAATTGCTGCCATGGCATATATGCCGGGTTGGAGAATGTCAGCCAGAGTATGCCCTCGTCAAATTGTTGAATGGAGAAGAGCAGGGGTATACATGCCAGTATTTTTTGTGGGATGGATTGAGCTTTATACAAGGATACAACACCAATTCCCAGCAGGATAGTTCCAGCGGAAAAACTGGCTTCAGCAGAAAAACACATGATCCTCCTTCTTTAATCTCCAACAGCATTATCAAAGATCATTTACCGGGAATACCGGCTATAACAAGGTAAGCTTAATATCCCGTAAGTATTGTTTAAAGCTTTCCAGAACAGCCATGCAGAAAAGCTCCTGATCTTTCTCCGGCAGCCCATTTGCCGGATCAAAGGTTTCCGTAATGTTAGTCCCGGTGCCTGTCTCACTGAAAACATTCGTCGTTTTCCTGCCATCAGTAAGTGTATAGCTGATCATGGAAGGATACATCACCTCATCATAAGCCCCCTTAAAATCAAGACCATCACTTCCATCTTTTGCTTGCATCACAAAAAGGAAACTACCACCGGGCCGCAAGTCATTTTCCACCCTGGAAGTATGCCAGTCTTCAGAAGGCTGGTTCCATTTAATGATGTGCTGTGGCTCCGTCCAGTATTTCCATACTTCGGCTACAGGAGCATTGATGAAGATTTTTACTGTTATCTTTCCCATACAGTAAATTTACCAGGATAGATACATCTGAAGAGGGGGATTTTACGACAAAATGTTACCTGCTTTCCAGCCAGCTCAAAAAACCACTCGTCTTTTCCTTCCCGATCAACAACTTCTCAGGACTCGGAATCACCAGTTTCACCAGTAACTTCCGGGCAAAATAATGTTCCACTTCCTTGATCGCAGTAAAGTTGATCAGGTATTGCCGGTTGAGCCGGAAGAATTGTTTGGGAGATAACATGCCCTGCACCTGGTCCAGCGAATGGGTAAGAGGATATTCCTCCTGCTGAAAGGTCATGATCATCGGCGCATCATACTTGATATGAATAAAGGCGATCTGTTCTGTTTGTATTGTAGTGTATTTATTGTTCTTAAAAACCAGGAAACTTTTCTTCCCTTCATCCAGCCCGATCTTTTTTAACAACCCATCCAGATCCGGTTGCGCATTTTGCTGGAAGAAGTTCTTAAAATTATCCACCTTATCAAAAGCATCCTGCAGGTCTTCTTTGGAGAATGGTTTCAGCAGATAATCGATCCCGTTAGCTTTGATGGCATCCATGGCATATTCACCATATGCTGTACAAAACACGATCGGGCAATTAATTTTAACCGACTTGAATATCTCAAAGCTCAGTCCATCAGAAAGCTGGATGTCCATAAAGATCAGGTCCGGCATTTCGTTTTGGGTGAGGTAACTAACGGTACTTTCAATGCTCTGTAACTGTGCCAGTATCTTAGCATCAGGCCTTATCTTAGAAATGAGTGCTGCCAGTGACTTTGCTGCTTTAATCTCGTCTTCAACGATGATGATGTTCATAGATGATGGGGAGTTTGATGGTGAATAATGTTTCACTGGCGTGAATTTCTATTTTCCTATCTAAAAGATGAATATAACGTTGGTTGATATTTTCAAGCCCCATTCCCATAGAAGCTTCCGGCGTTCTTTTTAAGAAAAGTTTGTTTTCAACTATGATGAAATCCTTTTCTGAATATACGCGTATCTGCAAAGGGTGCTCCAGGGATACAACATTATGTTTGATACAATTTTCAACCAGAAGCTGCAAAGTAAAAGGTGGTATTAACGATGGATGATGCTGATCATCAATATCGATAGAAAGATCAATGCCCTCTTCAAAACGTGCTTTCAACAGGAACACATAAGCCTTCAGTATTTCCAGTTCTTCAGAAAGTTTGATCAGGTCCTGTTTCCGGCTTTCCAGCGTGAATCGGTAAAAATCAGAAAGTTTTAAAATGAATTCCACCGTATGGGCATCACCACTTTCTACCATGTATTTGAGCGTATTCAAGCTATTGAATAAAAAATGCGGATTTACCTGCTGTTTGAGCAGTTCATATTGCGCGCCCAGGTTATCTGCTTTTGTACGTTCCAGCTCAATACCTACCTGCTGATTCTGATAACTCTGGTACAACAGGTGAAGGAACATATAAAACGTAAGGTTCACAAGGATACCCCTTATTTCTATCATCAGCATCACCGGCCCGAAATTCAAATGAGATAACAGGAACTGCTGAACTAAAGCCAGGATAAACATCACCACGATACCAACCGCCAGGCTTTTGATCAATCGCATGGTAGAGAACCCACTCGCAACATCCTTTGAAGAATAAGCCGGCACCATAAGGATATTATAGTACCATACGAAGAGAGCAAATAGAAACGTGATGACAGCATTAACAATGGCCTCGTAAGGATTAAAATGATGTTCCGCAATTTTGGGAACAGAGGTAAGCACACCCAGCAAAAGCGAACTTAGCCATATTATCCTCGTGGAAATCCTAAACGGTTTCTTATTCATATCCTGCTAAATTATTGCATACAGAGGAGAATGTCAGACCTGCCTGATAAACATAGGCAGGCCAGATATATATCAGATCAGATTGATCGCTACATTGATATTACCCCTTGTTGCTTTAGAATAAGGACATGTCTGATGCGCAGCATCCACCAATCCCTGGGCTACTGCACGATCCAAACTCGGCAGGCTAACATTCAAACGGGCCTGCAGGAAATAACCACCATTAGCACTACCCAGGTCTACTTCTGTATCAACCGCCAGGTCTTCCGGAAGGGTAACCCTTGCTTTGGCTGCCGCAATCTTCATTGCGCCAATGAAACAGGCAGACCATCCGGCCGCAAATAACTGCTCAGGGTTAGTACCTGTACCTCCTGTACCAGGAGAGGAGAGTTTAATATCCAGAATGCCATCAGAACTGCGGGAAGCGCCATCACGGCCACCTGTAGTATGTGTTTTGCCTGTGTAAACTACTTTTTCGATTTGTGTGATGTTATTGTTTTCCATTTTTTTAATTGTTTCCTCAAAAGTAGTCCTGTTCCAGCCAGCCACCAACCACCAAATATCTCAAGTGGACAAAGTTGCCCCTGAACCAGTCATTTCAGAACCTGGGGAATTTCAGATTAAACAGGCGAAAACTACCGCCGGGCTTCTGCCAGCCTCAGCCTCCATTTTGCCGGACTCAGGGGATAGTCCTTTTAAATCATTCACCACCCGGGTAATTTTGTCAAAAAATAACAATGGATATGAAATCACTGATGCTTGCCGGTAGCTTAGCCGGCGTATTAATTATATCAGCTGCATTCATGAGTCTGCAGGAAAAACAGGTCATTAAAAAAATACAAACAATGGAAAACAGTAAAGGTTTTGCAGTAGTGGAGCTTTTTACCTCAGAAGGATGTTCCAGCTGTCCACCGGCTGATGAACTGATCGAAAAGATCGAAAGGGATAATAAGAACCAGCAGATCTACATTATGGCCTTCCATGTTGATTATTGGGACCACCAGGGCTGGAAAGATAAGTTCAGCAACCGGATGTTCTCAGAAAGACAACGCCAGTATGCGGATTGGCTGGGGCTCCGTACCATTTATACACCACAGATCGTGATAAATGGAACAACCGAACATGTTGGTTCAGATCAAGGTCCTATTGTAAGAGCCATTTCCAGTGGTTTGGATCAGCAGGTAGAAAACACATTAATATTAGAGGGCAAGGTAGAAGAGAGTAAACTGAAAGTAGAGTATAAAGGAATCAAAGAAGAGAAAGGAGCAGAACTGGTATTGGCCCTGGTGCAGAAATCAGCACACAGCAATGTAAAGGCCGGTGAAAATTCAGGCAGGAACTTATCTCATGTGCAGATAGTGCGCGAATTACATCGTGTTGATCTGAACAGCGGGAAAAGCATCATCATGAATTTACCCAATGATTTTAATGAGAAAGGCTGGGAGTTGATCGGCTTTGTACAACAGAAAAAAGATGGGCATATTACTGCAGCGGCGAGGTTTGGTTTTTAAGAACGAAGGGCAGCATTATTACAATGCTGCCCTTTTTATAATTATTCATAAATAATAAACCCCTTCTCGATCGCATTGATCTTCCTGAACTTTAACCGGAACACCCCAATTCCATTACTACTACCGGAAGGATTACTATTACCTTCTATCGTTTCAATAAATCCATCACTCACCGCGGTAACTATGCCTGTATGCCCTAATCCGCCACCATGGTCTTTAATGAAGATGCTACCCGGTTTGATCAGCATCGGATCATTGATGGCTTGAGCCTTGGTGATCTTTGTCGCTTGTGTTTTGTTCCAGTGTGCCAGACAACCTGCCGTTTTAACAACAGGGTTCACTATACTGAGTGTACCTGCGGCCTCATTAAAACACCAGTATATAAATGCTGCACACCAGAAACTGCCAAGTGGCGTATTGGTACTCCGCAGGTAGGCATCCACTTCTGCACCTCTGTTACTGCCAGGTGGTTTTTCCATCACACCGATCTGGCTTTCAGCTACTTCAATCGCTTTAGCCAATAAACCGGTAGGCGCAACGTTTTGTACAGGCGCTACATTATCAAACAATATCTCCCAGGTAATGGAGCCAATCTTACCATCCGTGATAAGCGGATTACCAAATCTGTCACGGTGTAAGGCCTGGAATTGTTTAACCGCGGCCGTGGTTTTAGGACCAAAGGTACCTGTGGCTTCAAAATCGCCGATGCCTAATGCCAATAAACGTTGCTGAATAGCTTTTACAATAGTGCGGTCTGTTTCACCGGCTTTAATGATCCTTTTGGGGAATTCCATAAATTTCTGATTTTGGGGGTTGGGAAATGAACACTTTTGGGGTAATAAGTTCGGGAATTAACTAGTCCTGCCTGATGATCAAAGATAATAGATAATTTATAAATTAACCCATTTCAGCAACGTCTCCGTCCTCATCCACTTCACATCCCGCCGGCTGCTAAAAAAGAAATACCTGAAATCCGGCGAAAAATAAGAACAGTATTCATAAGTACTCGTGTTAAACGGCAAACCCATCGACCGTACTTCGGCCCATTGCCCATTTTTGTCTTTCCTGGCCAGGTAGAGATCCCCTTCCCCAAGTCCCTCTTTACGATCCACAGAAGTATAGATCATAAAATCTTCCTGTTGGGATAAACATGGATCGTGATCAGAATAAGCCGTATTTATTTTAGGCCCAAGATTTTGAGGCTGACCATATTTCCCGTCTGCAAGTTTGCTGACATAAAGATCCTCAAGGCCATATCCCCCTATCCTGGAGGAAGCAAAATACAGATCACCGCCGGGGGAGAAGGAAACGTAATATTCTGTACTGTCCGTATTCACAGACGATAAGTTTTCCGGCGTTGCCCATTTACCATCAGCTAAAGGTTTGATAAACCATATATCAAAATCCCGCAGCGTATCCGAAGCATTCTTTGGCAGATCAGATATGAAGTAAAGATAACCATCAGGTCCAAAGGCCGGGTCTGCCATAGAATAAGCGGTATCGTTGAATGCAGCTTTGATAGCTTTCGTCCATTGCGTACCATCGTGACGGGATACATAAATAGCCCATTTCCTGTTCTGTGACCGGGTGAAATAAAAGGATTTGCCATCGGGAGAAAAGGCCGCATTAAAATCAATGGAATCCGCTCCGGAACAAACGATCCCTGGTAAAAAAGAAACGATGGAATCTGCAGGGGGAGGTGTTGGATAAGGAATAGAAGTATCGCGGCTACTTTTACAGTGGATGAACAACAGGGTTATGACCAAAGTATAGAATGCTTTCATGTAAACAAATATAACAAAGAGCCCCCGGTTTACCGAAGGCTCTTTGCAAATCGCTTATCCGTTAATGAAACAAGGAATGTCAGCAGGTCTTTCTTCTCAGCTTCAGTGAGTCCCAATGGCTTAGCCAGTATAGTATCCCTGTCAATGCCCTTCGTAACAACTTTATCAGGCTCATTATAAAAATCGATCACCTCGCGAAGTGTCTTAAACATCCCGTTATGCATATAGGGAGCAGTGATCGCTACATTACGTAGACCGGCAGTTTTAAATTTACCGGTTTCCTTTTTATCCCCTGATATAACAGCCCGTCCGCTGTCATTCAGTTCCAAACCATTGAACAAACCAATGTTGCGGAATTCATTGGCTGTAAGATCAGCACCAAAATGACATTTAACACATTTCCCTTTCTCATTGAAGATCGCAAAACCTCTTTTCACGGAATCACTTACCGCATGTTCATCACCGGAGAACTTCCAATTATCAAAAGGACTGTCACTGGTTTCCAGCGTACGTTCAAAAGCTGCAAGTGCTGCTGCCAGGTTTGTACTGTCCGGTGCAGTGTTAAATATCTTCCTGAAATACAGCTTATATTTTTCATTCGCATTCAACCGCTGAATGGCTGTTGCGATGGGAAGGTCCATCTCATCCGGATTTACAATAGGAGCCAGTGCCTGTTCCTCCAGGCTTTTGGCTCGCCCATCCCAGAAGAATGTACGTTGTGAGGTAATGTTCATGGCAGAGGGTGTGTTCCGCACACCTTTTCTACCTTGGACACCCAGGCTTACAGCAGAAGTATCTGCAAAAGCAAATGCCGGTTTATGGCAACTGGCGCAACTGATGGTCCTGTCCCTTGAAAGAATGGGATCAGAGAATAACAGTTCGCCTAATTCTGCCTTGTTAGCAGGCTCCTTACTATAGAAGGAAACCTGCGTAACAAAGAGAACAACGATAGCTAAGAAAACAAACAGTTTCATACACACTATTTTACTTTGCCCATCACCAATCTGATCATTCTTTCCCGCCTTTTGTCGCAACTGTCTGCAATGGGTTTAAACCGAAGAGAATCTACATTACTGAAGAACTCGATCTTGTACACACCCTTCATACCATCACAGCCATTATCTACGAAGGTGAATGTATCATCCTTGTATGTATACGTGCCGGACACAAATGGCTTCTTGTTGATGTATCCTTCAAAATTACTGTCGGACTTAAAGAGCAGGCCCATTACTGTTCCTTTATCAGAGGGTTTGGTTTCCCATCTGCCTGTAAGTTTATCTTCGGGGTGAAAAACAGCGAACATCATCGCTACAATGGAGACCATTAAAACTTTCATAATTATTGATTTAAAATTGAAAAAGAATTATACATACCTTAACCACCACTGCCCTTTGTGCATCCGTTTGAATTGGCCAAACCATTTGCAAGGGAGATATAACAGCAGGATCACAAATACCCAGATGGCATACACCACCGCGAGATCAAAACCAAAATCATATGGCCTGAACAAAAATGGCGAACTGGCTGTGATGGCTTCATGCCAGGTGTGCCCGGTGGCAAAGAACAACACGCCGGTAATAACATGGATCAGGAAAAAATGAAGTACATAATAAAAGAACGCCACCCGCCCAAATACAGCCAGCCGATCTGCTACCCAACCCTTCTTGTTTTCCAACGCGGCTAACAATAGCAAAACAGGACCAAGCGTCATACAACCATATTGCAGTGATACCGGGTATTTCGTCACGTTTAGAAATGACATCACCGTAAACAACCCATTCTTTTGTTGTGACCAGGGCGACGGATCTCCATAAAGATTAATGAAGCGCAGCAAGAAGAAAAGGAGGATAAAAGCGATGCCTGCGGATACCAGTATCTTTCTCCGCCGCAGGGGATCAACATCCTTTTTATAGACAGCGCCAAATGCGTATCCCAGTAACATAGTACCTGTCCATGGCAGAACGGCATAGACCAGCAAAACAGATCTGTTGCTCACTATAAAAGCGTCCGTATGTGTTGTGAACAGGAATTTCAACAGTAGATTCTCCTGTGCCAATGGGAAATAATCCAGGATATTATGCCCGAAGAAAAGCATACATCCTATTATAAGTATCACCTTATAGGAAGTCCTGATCAATAGTCCAAGTAATACCATGCTCCATCCTGTAGCCCAGATCACCTGTAATACAAACATGGGATAGCTGGGCTGGAAAGTGAGGCTGAAGGAAACGATCAATAATTCAACTACCACCAGCCACAATCCGCGGGTGATCAAAAATTCCCCTTGTTCACGTTTCGTTTTCCCCTGTCCGATGATGTGGATAGATATACCGGCAAGGAAAATAAAAGTAGCAGCACAATAATGGCTGATCCAGCGCGTAAAGAATAATAGGGGAGTGGTAGTAGCGAGATTAGTTGGCTCATCTGTCAATGCTGGTAAGTGTAAAAGATGGCGGACGTGACCTAATGCCATGATCAGCATCACTGCTCCGCGCAGTACATCGATAGCAGTAAAACGTTGCTGCTGTTGGGTTAATGCGATATTCATACAATCATTTTTTTCTCAGCCATACGGATAACACCACCAGGAAAAAGGCGCCCATCATCAGTAATAGCCGTACGTTAAAAGCCTTTATTACTTTCATTTTGATGTCCTGTACATCAGATGGAAGATTGCTCAGGTCCCAGCCTTGTATCAGCCGGTTGAGCGGATGATTTACATTTAAAGTAAAAGCGATATCACCTATCACTACAAAAAATGCAGATAACATCAACCAGAAGGACACCGTCCGCCATTCTTTAAATAGCAGGATCGTGCTGGTCATAACAGCGAATAAAAGAAGCGGTCCGAATATGGGCATCCTGGCACCCATAAAACCGTCTATCTGCTGCCAGTATTCTGCAAAGCTGTGGTCGCTTAATTTTACCAGGGCGGGATTTCCTCCCATGGCAGTAAAGAAGCCAATGCCTCCGGAAAGCCCGGATAAAAAAGTAGTGATGGCAAGGCTCAACTCAATCCATTTAGTACTCATTGGGGTTGTTTTTTTATTTACAATATTTTAAGATCAAGGCTTTGTCAACGCCTTTTTTCTTCGCTTTCACCGCTAAGTAGGAAAAGAATGGTTTTAATAAAGAAAAGAAACCAGATAAATAAGTATTTCCCATTTCCATGATCAAAGCAGCTGCTATCAGGCTTTTAGGCATTCCTTTCTTATCTGTTAATCCATCTGTTGCTAATCCATAAGCAATGCGCAATGCATACTCCATCCCTTCATGACCTGGCGTGAACTTTACAGTGAAAGCGATCTCCTCTTTCCCCGGATTGAAAAAGTTATGTACTTCTCCAATGGGCACTACATAATGTTCACCGGGTTTCAGAAAGAGCTTTTCATGACGCAGCTGTAATCCTAATACACCTTTTACGGCTGTAAATGTTTCTGTGAACCCCGTATGGTGATGCGGGGGATTTCCACCGCCAGGCATGAGTGTTAATTCTGCCAGTGAATATTGATGACCTGTTTCCGCGGATGTTTCAAGGAACGTGACCGTATCCTTGTAGATGGGGTTAATAATTGTTCGTTGCATATCTCTTTTTGATTTATTACGATGTTGGGGTCCCTGAAGTATTTAACCTGTGGGCAGGCAGCACCTTCCTTTATGCGCTGCCTGCTGACACAGGTTCCTATCCTTCCTGACACAAAATTACCCGCAACGCAGCCCCTGTACAATGGTATATTAATACTATCCCCGTATCCCCAGATTTGGGGATTGCCGGGGAAAAACAATGGGAATAGATTTGTTATTGCCGGATTAACCTACTGACCGGCCAGCCGATAACTATTTTAATTGTACCCCATGCACACTCCACTTGCAATTGCCAGAAAGGTGAATAATATGGTCGCATACACCATTCCCGGTCTTCTTCAACGGGAGGACATTCATGATGAGATCATGCATACCCTCTCTAATATCCAAAAGATCTTCCCCCGCTGGGTGATCTGCACTTGCCGATTCATGCACACTGGCTTTTTCTATATCAGCGATAATGCACAGGAAGCTCTCGGTTTTGACGCAGAGATCTTAACCAATGCATTGAATATGGAAGTCTATTTTAGCCGGCTCCATCCTGCAGATCTGGAAGATTACAGTAAAGGCCTTCAACGGATGGGCAGCCTGTATCATGAAACCGATCCGGAGGAACGGCATAAACTTCGCTTCATCTTCAATTACAGGATGCAGCATCCGGATGGCAGGTATATGCACATCCATGATGAAAAAGCCATGCTCCCTGTTAAAGATGATCTAAACCTCTATTACATGCTGCTCCGCGATATCAGCCAGGAAGTACCTTTCTCTGGTATCAGGATGACCGGTTATACAGATAACGGGAACAAAAAAGTAATGGAGTTTAACGCGTCCGCAGAAACTGCCAGCCAGCTTTCTCCAAGGGAGAATGAACTACTCCCCCTCATGAAACAAGGCCTTTCTACTAAAGAGATCGCTTATACATTAGGCATCAGCCACAACACTGTGAGGAATATGCGGCAAAAGCTGTTTCAAAAATTCCAGGTGAACAATGCCATTGAACTGCTGAATAAGATAGACACACCCATGCAAAGCATGTCTGCTATCATGGGCGAGCGGGAATGGGGATTGTCTTCTGCGGTGTAGTGTAATAAAAGTATCATACCCAAAACTACTTTGGGTAGAAGATCCGGTCAATAGTAGATTAATACCATCAGCTCTCCCTTTTCTCATGCAGCAGCATATTCACCGCATGATCAAGAGACCCCGCCCGTTGCACTTCTCCTGCATTCACAAAGTAGATCTCATCCGCATTCTCAATTGTATTGAGCCGGTGCGCAATGATCACACGTGTAGTTTCCGGTGGCAGGTTCTTTAAAATGCTTTCCAGTAACTGTTCTGTAACCGTATCAATGTTAGCAGTAGCTTCATCCAGTATCAGCAGTTCCGGTTTCCTTAGTATTGCGCGGATAAAAACGATCAGTTGTTTCTGCCCGAGACTAATAGCATCACCACTCGCCAGCACAGGAGTTTCCAAACCATTCTCAAACCGGGATAAGAGGCTTTCCAGGTTGGCTTCCTGCAATACTGCTGTTAGTTGTTCATTGGAAAGTGCTTTATATTGCTCATTGCCATACAGGATATTATCCCGGATGGTGCCACTGAACAGGAAGGGCTCCTGTAGAATGAAACCTATCCTGGCACTGCGTTCTGAAGGTTCGTACGTTCTAAGGTCTTTTCCGTTAAGCAGTATGGTGCCCTTTGTGGGATCATATAACCTGGCCATTAAAGAAGCCGTAGTAGTTTTGCCGCCACCGGTGGGCCCTACCAATGCATAGGTCTTACCACGTTCCAGTTGAAAGTTGACATGATGCAACACCGCTTTCCCATCCGGGTAAGCAAAATATACATCCTGGAAAGCCAGTACGGAACCATTTCCGTTAACGGAAGTGGTAGCCGGCAATGTTTCCAGGTTGGATTCCATGGAAAGGATCTCTGCTATCCTGTCCCAACCCGCTAACGCTACCTGGAAGTTGGCCCACAAAGCTGCCAGCTGACGAATAGGATTATAAAAGTTGGTCACATAAGCGAGGAAACTGATCAATAACCCCACTGTAAAATCCCCGCTGGCTATCATATAAATACCATATACCAGTACGATCATCTGTCCGATCTGTGCAGAGAAACCAAACACCGGCGTAAAGATATTGCTGGATACACCAGCTCCAATGGCAGCCTTGTAATTCTTAGCATTCGTTTCTTCAAAACGTTCCCTGAAATAATCCCGGCGATTGAAGGCAATGATCACTTTAAAATTATTCAGGCTTTCTTGTATCTCGGAACTCAGCTCACCCGTACTTTTCATATTGGCCGCATTCTTGCGTCTTACCCAGGGAGAGATGAGTCGTGTGAAAAGTAATAATAGTAATGCCGGTAAAAGAGAAGCAGCGCCTAAACGGAAATTGATAGACAATAGGAAGATGCCGGCGCCTATCATCATAAAGATACTGCTGGAAAATTGTATCAGCGACTGAGAGAAGAACTGGTTCACCTTTTCTGTATCATTATTGATACGGGAAATAAGATCACCTGCCTTGTTCTGGTTAAAGAAAGCTACCGGCAGTTCCTGCAACTTACCAAACACAGCATTGCGCAAATTGTACAGCATACGTTGTCCAATACTACCCATCAGCCTTCCCTGCAAATAGTTGGCACCAAATGCGATGAGGTACATCACGAACAATATACCACAGATCATCAGCACACCGGAGTATTGCTTAGATTGAATGTAATGGTCAATAGCATATCCTGCCAACACAGGACCAGTAAGGTTCAAACCTGCACTCACCATCACGGCCAGGAAGGCCTGCAGCAGGTTTTTCTGCTCTGCCCCCAGGAACTGGTACAGCTTTTTCAATGCAACCCAGGTGCTTGGTTTTTTAGTAGATGGTTTATTCAGGTTGTAATTCATAATGACTCGTACTGCGTTGTGATTGATAGATCTGTACATATTCAGGGCAGGTTTGCATCAGTTCAGGATGCGTGCCTTTAGCCACCAATTCTCCTTCCATGAGCAGTATGATCTGATCATACTGTTCCACATCGGCGATCTTTTGTGTAACAGAAAGTAACGTGATATCCGGGTAGTTGCGTGCTACATTCTCCAGGATTTGCTGTTCTGTATTTTTATCTACCCTGGCTGTGAAATCGTCCAGTAATAATATTTTCGGTTGAATGGCCAATGCTCTCGCCAGCATGATCCGCTGCTTCTGGCCACCGGATAAACTGGACCCGCGTTCTGAAACGATGGTATTTAATTTATCAGGAAGAGAGGCTACAAAATCTTTCAGTGCCGCTGTCTCAATAGCCTTATCCATGGCAGCATCTGTAACCATTTCATTAAAGGCAATATTCTCCCGCAGGCTGATATTGAAAATGATGCTGTCCTGGAATACCAGCCCTACCTGCTGATGCAGTGCCTCTTTCTGGTATTCATTGATATCCCTGTCATCATAAGTGATCGTACCCGCATTCGGTTTTACCAGGTTGGTCAGCAGATAGAGCAATTGTGTTTTACCAGCAGCGGTAGGCCCAATGATAGCTGTCCGTGATCCGGCTTTAATGGAAAAGGAAACATCCTTTAGTACGAACTTTTGCCCGTATTGCAGTGTGATGTTGTTGAGTGCTATATCTCCGTTGAGAAGTTCGGTAACGGTTCCTGGTTCAACAGGATCCGGTGTAGACAATATACCTTGTATGCGTGAATAAGATGCGCCTGCCTGTGCGATCACATTGCTCATGAAACCTATCAGGATAATAGGAAAAATGAGCATGGACAAATAACCGTTAAATGCTGCCAGGTCACCAAGGCTCATACTGCCGGTAATAACAAAATGACCACCCAGCGCCAGGATGGATAAAGTAGCCATGCTGGCTGAAAACCAGATCACCGGTATCAGTAAGGAAAATAACCGCATGATAGAAAGCCCTATATTCCGCGCATCTTTATTAGCCGCTACAAATTTATCATACTCCGGTTGCTGCGCATTCAACACTCTTATCAGTGCGGCACCCAATATACTTTCTGTGATCACTTTGTTCAGCCAGTCTATCACTTCGCGGGCCTTCATATACAACCCCCTTACTCTTTTCAGGATCAGGTAAAAAGTAGTGCCGATCATGGGGATGATCATTAGTACCACCAGTGCCAGCGGCCAATCTATAGTAAACAGGAGCACACTGGCTCCTATAATAATAAACACAGAAGAAGCGATGGACACAATGGCCATGGACACAAACATCTTGATAGAATCTATGTCGGACGTGAAGTTCGTGAGCAAACGGGAAGGGTTGGTTTCCTGTATGTACGCATAACTTTGCCGGGATATCCGTTCACTCAACCGGGTCCGCAGATCCCTGGCCACCCGCTCTGAAGCATAAGTTTGCACCAGGCTTTGCAGGTAGGCGAAGATGAAAACGAAGATCCCCGTCAGCGAGAATTGTATGATGATAGTCCTCAGCGTCAACTGCCCTTTTTCTATGGCATCGATGCCATGGGAGATGATCTTGGGAATGATCAGATTCAGGCCATTGCTGAGTATCGCCAGTACTACAAGGAGGATGATCAATCCCTTGTATGGCTTCACAAGCCCCATTAATCCGGGTGGCTTGCTACGGGCATGGTCTTTTCCGGTTGCTTTTTTCATGAAAGAGTGGTCTGGAGGAGAAAAATGGCTCTAAAGTTCGGCAATTTCTGCGAAAATGTTGAGTTTCAAGGTTATCAAATGATGTACAGGATTGGTAAAATGACCAGTACCGTTAGTAAAACACAATATTCCTATCTTTAGTCCCTCATGAAACTAGCCATCACAGACCAAAAAACCGGGGGTGATCTCCTGCTGCTTGCAGGTGAACAGGATTTTGACCGTCTTTTTTATACCAGGGACCAGTATAAGAAGTATTTCACCATAGCCTGGAATTGCGGCGAAAAACAAACCGTAACAATAGACGGCGAAATACATGATTTCCTGCCGCATACGATCATGCCGCTCATGTTCAATCAGTCTTTCTATTTTGAAAAGGCCGCCGATATTGTGGCCTGGCAGTTCAATCGGGAATTCTACTGCATTGTGGACCATGATGCGGAAGTGAGTTGCGTGGGATTTTTATTTGGATTTGGTAACCCTATGTTTGTTCATTTGGATGAACAGGCACAGGAGAAAATGCAATTACTGCTGAGCATTTTTAAAGAAGAGTTAAAAACGAAGGACAATATCCAAAAGGAGATGGTCCTCGTGTTACTAAAACGACTGATCATCGTAATAACAAAATTAGCGAGATCAGAACACATTCCGGACACGCAACTGCATGACGATCGGCTTGACCTGTTCCGCAAGTTTAATTTAATGGTAGAAGGTAGCTTCCGCACGGAACATTCCGTTAATTATTATGCGCAGTGTTTAAATAAATCCCCCAAAACATTAGCGAACGTTTTTGCACTCTATAACCAGAAAACGCCCCTGCAGGTGATCCAGGGCAGGATCATTATAGAGGCCAAACGATTGTTATATCATACAAAGAAATCGGTAAAGCAGATCACCTATGAGCTGGGCTTTGAAGACCCTGCCTATTTTAGCAACTTCTTCAAGAAACACACCTCCTTATCCCCAGGCGAATTCAGGGTTAAAGACTCAGTAGGGAAATAATTACAATACTCCGGGAAGTATCCACATTTTTCAAACCCCTTATCCATCGCACCTTTGTACTGTTGATGCAGCATAAAAACATCAACATACAAACAAGATGAAAAACAAACTTTTCGCTACCCTGACTATCTTATTCGCTGTTCTTGGCTCAGCTATCGTTACTCAAGCCCAGACCGTAAAAAATGTTGTATTGGTACATGGCGCGTTTGCAGACGGCTCCGGATACAAACCCCTTTATAACATCCTCACCAAAAAAGGCTACAACGTAACCGTGGTACAGAACCCCTTAAGCTCACTGGAAGATGATGTGGCCGCAACAAAAGTGGCATTGGATAAACAGGATGGCCCTGTTATACTGGTAGGCCACTCATGGGGCGGCACGGTAATTACGGAAGCCGGCAACCATCCAAAAGTAGCTGGCCTGGTTTATATCGCCGCTTTTCAGCCTGACCAGGGAGAAACAACCGTACAATGGTTACAAACAGCCCCTCCGGCTCCTGAAAATGGGGTATTGCCTCCGGATGATAAAGGGATCGTTTATTACGACAAAGCAAAGTACCATGCAGGCTTTTGTGCAGACCTGAGTAAGGAAGAAGCTGATTTTATGTATGCCTCCCAGGGCGCTTTTTATGCTAAAGGTTTTATAACCCCCATCACCAAAGCCGCCTGGAAAGATAAACCCAGCTATGCAGTAGTGGCTACAGATGATAAAAGCATCGCTCCGGAGATTCAGCGGAACATGTACAAACGCTCCAATACAAAGGTGACCGAGGTAAAAGGCAGCCACGTAGTATTCATCTCCCAGCCAGCCGCAGTGGCCAAAGTAGTAATAGAAGCAGCTAACAATGTATTGAAGGCTAAATAGCCAAATTCAATGCCCGATTCTTCCGCAAAAATATTATCTTGTTGCTCCTTTCCGAAGGACAAAAACGATAAAAAATAAAGAGACACATATGCGTAAAGAAATCCTTGTATTGGGCATGAGTTGCTTAACTCTCCTGGGTTCAGCCGGATCAGCACTCGCAGCAGCGAGTGCTTTATCTGTTACAGCACCTGCAGATTCCAAAGACCTGATCGGACGTTGGGATCTTACAATAGATGAGAATGGAAAGCCAGCCCCTTCCTGGCTGGAAGTGAAATTATCCGGCAACCGTACTTTGGTAGGATACTTTGTAGGAGTTTCCGGCAGTGCCCGCCCTGTAGCCAAAGTAAACTTCGATAACGGCAAATTCAGCTTTGCTATCCCGCCACAATGGGAAGGTGGAAACCAGGATTTTGTGATCGAAGGTGCATTAACAGCTGGCGGCATGGAAGGAACCATCACTACCAGCGAAGGAAAAAAGTACAACTGGAAAGGTGTGAAAGCCCCTTATTTAAAAAGGACCGCAGCACCAGTTTGGGGTAAGGCGATCAGCTTATTCAATGGGAAAGATCTTACCGGCTGGAAAGCATTAGGTAAAAATCAGTGGGAAGTAAGAAGCGGTGTATTGACCAGCCCTCATTCAGGCGCTAACTTAATATCAGAGCAAACCTTCACCGATTTTAAACTCCATGTGGAATTCAGGTATCAGAAAGGCAGCAATAGCGGTGTTTATTTAAGAGGCCGTCATGAAGTGCAGATAGAAGACAGTCCAAAAGATGCACATCCATCCAGCGTATTGTTCAGTGGTGTATATGGATTCCTGGCACCCAGTGAAATTGCAGCCCTTGGCCCGGATACATGGCAGTCTTACGACATCACCCTGATCGGCCGCATGGTAACACTGGTAGTGAATGGTAAAACGGTGATCAGCAACCAGGAGATCCCTGGTATTACCGGTGGCGCATTAGATAGTAATGAAGGAGCACCAGGCCCCATTTACATTCAGGGGGATCATGGTCCGATTGAGTTTAAAAAGATAGTGATCACACCAGCTAAATAAGGTTTCCTAAATGAAGTGCCCCCAAGAGCCAGACGCTTTTGGGGGCATTTCTATTTATTCTATCGCTACCTTATAATGCGGATCTTCCAGGATGTTTACTTCTATGACAGACTCCGCATTTTTCAATAAAGTCCTGCAATCATCACTCAGGTGACGTAAATGTAATTTTTTACCTTCTCTGGCATATCTTTCCGTGAGTTTATTCAATGCTTCTATGCCAGACATATCAGCCACCCTGCTGTCTTTAAAATCAATGATCACTTCTTTAGGATCGCCGGTTACATCAAATTTCTCATGGAATGCAGTTACAGAACCAAAGAATAGCGGACCATAGATCTCATAATGTTTAACACCGTTTGCATCCACGTATTTCTTTGCCCGTATGCGTTTGGCACTTTCCCATGCAAAAACCAGAGCAGAAATGATCACACCGATTAATACGGCAAGCGCCAGGTTATGTAGGTATATGGTGATGAGTGCTACCAGCATTCCAACAAAAATATCCTGCTTAGGCATTTTATTGATGATCCTGAAACTGGCCCATTCAAACGTGCCGATCGCTACCATGATCATCACGCCTGTAAGGGCAGCAATAGGTACCAGCTCAATAACAGGGGCTCCGAATAATATGATCAGCAGGATGGTCAGCGCAGCAATGATGCCAGACAATCTGGCCCTTGCGCCCGCTGAAAGATTCACCAGCGTTTGAGCAATCATCGGGCACCCACCCATTCCGAAGAAAAAGCCATTAAAGATATTTGCACTGCCCTGTGCAATACATTCCCTGTTACTGTTTCCCCTGGTACCGGTGATCTCATCAACAAGGTTCACGGTTAATAAACCCTCCGTTAAACCAACACCGGCCATAATTAATGCATAAGGAAATATGATCTGCAGAGTTGCCAGGTTCAATGGAACAGCAGGAATATGAAAAGGAGGAAAGCCTCCGCTTACAGAGGCAATATCCTTTACCGTTTTGGTATCAATATTAAAAACAAACACCAGGGCAAAGATGACAATAATAGCTACTAATGAAGGTGGAACAGCTTTCGTGATACGTGGAAGAATGATCACAATGGCAATTGTGAGGAGTACTAACCCTGCCATGATGTATAAGGAATTCCCTGAAAGCCACCCTGACCCTGTTTTAAATTGCTCCAGCTGCGCCATAAAAATGATCACCGCCAGGCCATTTACGAATCCATACATAACCGGCTGAGGAACCAGCCGTATGAACTTCCCCAGTTTAAATAATCCAATGATGATTTGTATAAGGCCTGCCAATGCTACCGCTGCAAATACGAATTCTATACCATTGGATTTCATGAGTGCGATCAAAACAACCACGGTAGCGCCCGCGCCTCCTGATATCAGACCCGGCCTGCCACCAAAAACGGAGGCAACCAGCCCCATCATAAATGCAGCATATAATCCAACAAGTGGTGGGAGACCAGCAAGGATAGCAAAAGAAAGTGATTCCGGCATCATGGTCATGGCTACCGTCAATCCTGCAAGGATCTCGTTTTTGTAATTTACCTTTTGGCTGAAGTCGAATAAATTAAAGTAAGCCTTCATAATGCGGCCGAAGGTAATGCTTTTTGCTTGCCGCTGTTGTTACCTCACAGGATAAGGCCCTTCAGGAAAACCTTCAGCATGATATCCCTTTGCCCCGATGAGCTTTGCCATAGGGCTTCTCACACCTTCGCCGGATTGCAACCGTTGCAGGATATACCGGAAATCATACCGCGGCGCCCAGCCAAGTTCCTGCCGCGCGTTTTCATTTACATACACCCTGTCTATACCTGGGAACATCTGCCAGCCAAGCCAGGCATACACTTTCAAATAATCAGGAAATAAGCGTGCTAATACGGATGGAGCATCTGTTCGCAATGCAGTTAGGTCTCCAGGTAAAAATGGGGTAGTAGCACTGATGATATATTTCCCAAACCCGATCTGCTCTGCACGCTCCGCAGCTGCTAAATGTGCACTCACGGCATCTTCAATATCCACACGACGGGAGAGGTATTCATTGACTTTAAGGTTAGCATCCGCATAGGTTTCCCTTACATCTTTATGATCATCTTCTTCCGGAAAGAATCG
The DNA here is from genome assembly GCF_009647655.1 of Chitinophaga sp. SYP-B3965. Lineage (GTDB taxonomy): Bacteria > Bacteroidota > Bacteroidia > Chitinophagales > Chitinophagaceae > Chitinophaga. The sequence goes on from NZ_WJFD01000007.1 coordinate 185,881, forward strand.
TGATGTTCTGAGCACAATACAGGCAAGGCCGTGATTCCTGAAAAACAACTGGCAGAGATCTTCCGCCGCTGCTTTTGTTACACCATAAATATTTTTAGGAACAGGAGTAACCGCTTCTGTTATCCATGCCGCCGGAGATCCAAGAGGCGGCACCAGTGCATCACCAAAAACACTTGTAGTGCTGGTGAAGATAAAACGCTTCACACCCGCTGCAAGGGATTCCTCTAACAGGTTCAATGTGCCGGTGATATTTGTATCTATAAAGTCCTGCCTGCTATGTGTAGCCACATGTGGTTTGTGCAAAGTAGCTGCATGAAATACTGTTTGCACGCCCTCCATGCAACGTTTCACAAAATCACGGTTTACAATGGATCCTACATGTGTGGTGAAAGGAGAAGGAAGAATATCTAACCCCACCACTTCGTACTGTAAATTTTTCAATGTGCGGGCCAGCGCTTCGCCAAGATGCCCTGCGCTTCCGGTAACTAAAACTTTCATAAAGCAAAATTAACCCCGTTTCAGGGGATTTTTAGGACATTTGTCCCATTTAGGACATGATCAGAAAAAATCTGCAATTACTTCAGTTAATGGAAACGCTGGAAGGCAAGACCATCCAGCGAAATATCAGTGTGGGGCAGCGGCTCATTCACCAGGGGGAGTCATTGACCAATGTTTACATCATCAGATCAGGCATTGCCAAATGTTTTATTACAGAAGATAACGGAAAGGATTATATCTTGGAATTTTTGGGAGAAGGAGAAGTACTGGGTGAAATTGAAGCCATCAGGAAACAACAAACCCTCTGTTCTGTGGAAGCCGTAACACCGCTGGTGGTATATATCATGAGCAATGCGCAGTTCCTGGATCTTCTACGTACCATGCCGGATTTCAACATTGTCATACTAGAACTCCTTGCTACCCGTGTAGCCAATTCCTCCATCAAAAGCGCCCGGCAGCAATTGTATACTTTATCTGAAATATTGCCCCAGTTGCTGACCATGCTGGATGCGCAAAAGATCACTTTCACCAAACAGGATTTGGCGGAATACGTGGGCATTTCTGTGAGAAGTTTGAACAGATTATTAAAAGAGCCCGGTTAAGTATTTCTGTAAAACGATCGCATGATTATGTTCAAGGTCCTTCGTGGCAAAGATCAGGGTGATCTTCTTTTTATCTTTATGCTGTTTGATAAAATCCCCCACTGCTGCATTCTTTTTTAATTCTGCTAAGTATTTCTTCTCAAATTCCGGCCACAATGCCTCGCTATGCCTGAACCATGTCCTTAATGGGGAGGAAGGCGCCAGGTCTTTCGCCCATTCATCAACAGCTGCTTTTTCTTTTGTAAAACCACGGGGCCATAATCTGTCTATCAATATCCTGAAACCATCTTCTTTCGACGGTTCATCATAAACACGTTTTATTTTTATGACAGGTTTCATGAGTGTTTATTTAAGGTGTAAAGCAGTCATTACATTGTTTACCATCCGGTCGCAACGACTGAGATGGAAATGATAAATGTTTCCTTTTATGTAGTCCTTGAGGCTTTCCCGCAACATGGTTTTAGCTCTGTTCAGGCGTACTTTCACATTCGTTTCTTCAATGGTCAGCACTTCAGCCGTTTCCCTTACAGACATCTCTTCCATCTCCCGCAGCATAAACACGAGACGGTATTTCTCGGGCAGTTGACTCACCGCATTTTCCAGCAGGCCGCTCAGTTCCTTGTTAACCAATACATGGGCCGGTGTTATCATGTTAATGTGATTTTCGGGTAATTCTGCCGTTTCGTTAAGGCGCTTCTTTTTCAACTTAAGACATTCATTCACCATGATCCGGGTTAGCCATGTGGTAAATGCAGCCCTCTTTTCGAATTGCGCCAGATGCTCATAAGCATTGATATAAGCGCTTTGCATAGCATCTTCCGTTTCGGCATCATGATTCAGAATGGCCATGCCCGTACGGAACAGCCGTTGATTATAACGACGAATGATTTGTTCAAAGAGTCCCTTTTCCCCGGTTAATATCCGTTGGATGAGGATCTCGTCTGGTTGCGAAATGATCTTTTCCATTATTATACCTGTTAGATATCACCCTGTTGGGAAAGGTTACAAAGTTTGTAACCTTTTTTTAAAAACGGAATCCAATCAGTACAACAAAACTAATTTTTATGGCTACACTACAGCAGTTACAGAACACATTAAAACTCACTTTCGGGATCGTCCCTATCGTTGCAGGGCTGGACAAATATACCAATCTGCTCACAAATTGGGTAGATTACCTGGGAGGTATAAAAGACATATTACCCCTGGACGCATTGGTTTTTATGAAGATAGTAGGGGTGATAGAGATCGTGGCAGGTATCATTGTACTCATCCGTCCGCTGATAGGAGCTTATATAGTGATGGCATGGCTGATCTGCATTGCCTTGCAGTTAATAGCCTCAGGACATTATTTTGATGTGGCGGTACGTGACCTGGTAATGGCCGTAGGAGCATTTACGCTGGCCCAGCTTACAAGAATAAACAAATAGACTTGCTGATCTTCCCGAAAGGGAAGATCAGTTGCCTTGCACCCTACTGTATATTTTACTACTTTTAGCCCCGGGGAAATCAAGGCATGCAAGAACAAACAGACATAGAGCGGGAATGGCTGGTAAAACTCTCCAGGGGTGAAGAATCTGTTTTCCGGGAACTTTTCGACCGGTATCACCCATTCGTATATTCTTTCGCATTACGCATGACGGAATCAGACCCGATTGCCAAAGATGTAGTACAGGACGTGTTTGTGAAGATCTGGATCAACCGGGAATCCCTCCACACCATTGATAACCTGCCCGCTTACCTCAACCGCATGACCCGCAACCTCGTATTGAACGGGATGAAAAGAAAAGCCCACGAGGAAAGCCTGATCCGGGATCTGTTCCCCGCCGGCAACGAACGCAACACCACAGAAGATGCCGCCCTGGCGAAAGAGTTGGAAACCCTCCTGCACAACGCCATCAACCAACTTCCGGGCCAGCAGCAAAAAGTCTACAGGCTTAGCCGCATCAAAGGCCTCAAACATGAAGACATTGCAGAACAACTGCATATCTCCAGGGAAACCGTCAAAAAACACATGATGGCTGCGGTTCGCGGCGTAAAGGATTATCTGCAGGAACACGGTGGCACCGTTAGTTTCCTGGCTATTTGCCTCTTAAAGATGTATCGTTAAACTTTTTTTTCCTGCCCACTACCCCTCTCGCGCTTTCTGTTTGTCAATAGATCAAACAGGCCTTAATAATATGCAAAACGAAAGATGGGACTATCTGCTCGGACGTTTTTATGATAAATCCTGCACGCCGGAAGAACGGGAAGAATTAATGGAGGCCTTAAGGAATGCCATTCCCGGAGAACCGGATGATTCCCTGCTGGATGACCTGATGGCTAAACATAGCGTAGATACTAAGCTGGAAACAAAAAACGCAGAAGAGATCTACGCACTGATCAAACCCAAAACCACTATTAAAAGATATCTGCGCTGGTGGGCTGCGGCCGCTGCTGCTGTTTTGATAATAGGTGGCTATTTCCTGTTGCCGGAAAAACAATCTGCCCAAATGGCAAAAATAGACGTAGCCCCCGGCACCAATAAAGCCATCCTCACACTGGGAGACGGTTCCCAGGTAACCCTGGACAGTACCGGCCGCCAGGTATTGTTGCAGGGGAAAACCGCTATCAGCCAACAGGGTGGGGAATTGGTATACGATGCAAAAGAAGCAGAGGAACCAGTATATAATACACTCACCACTCCTAAAGGCGGTCAGTTTAAGATCACCCTGCCGGACAATTCAACCGTTTGGCTGAACGCAGCTTCCTCCATCCGCTTCCCTACTGTATTTAAAGGAAATGAAAGGATCGTGGAAGTAACCGGAGAGGCTTATTTCGAAGTAAGCCATAATGCTGAAAAGCCGTTCAATGTAAAACTTCGCGAAGGCACAGAGATAAAAGTACTCGGCACACATTTCAACGTGAATGCATACACCGATGAGGAAAGCATCCAAACCAGCCTGCTGGAGGGGAAAGTAGAAGTAGCGCAGGGAACAGAAAAAGTAACGCTGAAACCAGGCCAGCAGGCAAACGGCATCAAGGTGAAAGACATGAGCCCGATGGAGAAAACACAAGTGATAGCCTGGAAAAACGGCGTCTTCCATTTTGAACAAAAAGACTTACAGGAAGTAATGCGCGAACTGTCGCGCTGGTACAATGTAGACGTAATATATAAAGGAGTGATACCACGCAGGGTATTTGGGGGAGAATTATCCCGGAGCCTGTACCTCTCTGATATTGTAGAAGTAATGCGGGTAATGAAAGTAGACGTAAAGATAGAAGAAGGGAACAAGCTGATCGTAACACCGTAAACAACCAAAAGGAATTTTCCAGAAAAAGAACCGCCCCGGGTGCAACCGGAGCGGAATGTCGTCTGGTCAATAGAATAGAAAAAGTCTCGGGTAAGACTACTTATTAATCAACCATTCAACAGTACGAAAGTATGCAAATTAATGTGCTTTGTAAAGGCCATCCTATGCCATGGCGTATAGGACCAGAATCAACCATGGAAACGAGTGATAGCCATAGTTTCCTGACTAAAACATTGCGAATAATGCGTCTGACCGCTTTCCTTCTCATCGTTTTCTGCTTGCAGGTGTCCGCCAACAAAGGCGAGGCACAGACTGTTACCCTGTCGGGCCGCGACGTGCCATTGGCACAGGTTTTTGCGGAGATTAAAAAACAAACCGGTTACCTGGTGTTTTATGATATGGATGCAGTGAAAGCAGTTGCGCCTATTTCAGTGTCTGCTAAGAACCTTCCCCTGAAAGCCTTTCTCATAGAGGCTTTGAAAGAAAGCCGACTGGCATGGGCTATTAAAAATGGCAATGTGATCATCAGCCAGATGGACCAGCCCACAGCAGTGGCCCCGGTTCCGGTAGAAGTTACCGGAATGGTGATGGGAACAGATGGTATTTATTTGCCGGGTGCCGTTATTAAAGTAAAAGGAACGAATAATGGAACCGCCAGCGATGCCAATGGTAAATTTACCATCACTGCCAATGTAGGAGAAACACTCGTGATCACTTTCATTGGGTTTCAAACGAAAGAAGTGATCATCCCGGCCTCCAGGACTTTGCGGATCGTACTGGAACAGTATGTGAGCAAACTGGACGAAGCTGTAGTACAAGCTTATGGTACCACCTCTCAAAGAGTAAATACAGGGAACATTTTTAAAGTATCCGGCAAAGAATTGAATGAAGCACCCGTATCTGATGTGCTGTCAGCAATGGCTGGCCGGGTTCCTGGTATGGTGATCACACAAAACACCGGCGTTGCGGGTTCTGCTTTCAAAGTAAATATCCGTGGCCGTACACAGATAGATCAAACCAATGGCGCTTCAGATGAACCATTGTTTATTATTGATGGTGTACCCATGTCTACCGGTAATAATAAAGTGAGCATGGTGAGTTCTGCCATTAGTGGCAGCAGCGCTACTTTGGGCCTGAGTCCTTTTTACAGCGTAAACATGGCCGACATAGAAAGTATTGAAGTACTGAAAGATGCCGATGCCACCGCCATTTATGGAAGCCGTGGTGCAAATGGTGTGATCATGATCACTACCAGGAGAGCTAAAGCAGGTGCTACCCGTTTTAATCTCAGAGCAGAAACCGGTGGCAGCCGTGTGAAATTACCTGACCTCTTGAGTACAAAGGATTATGTGGCCATGCGGAATGAAGCATTCAGGAATGATAACAAGGCAATGACCACTGCCAATGCATATGATCTGTTGCTCTGGGATACCACGCGTGATAATAATCTCGCCAAACAATTGATCGGTGGTACAGCTAGTATGACAAATATCCAGGCATCATTATCCGGAGGAAACAATCTTGTGCAGTTCCTTGTAGGCGGAGGATATTTCAAAGAAACAGATGTATATCCGGGAACATTCCCCAACTCAAAGGCTTCCGCTAATTTCAATATCACTTCCCGCTCTGCAGACCAGAAGTTTACCGCTATTTTCAGTGGTAATTTCACTTCTGCTCTTAATACTTCTACTTCCACAGACCTGTCCGGTAAACTGAACCTTCCGCCGAATTTTCAGATTTATGATTCACTGGGTGGTTTCTTGTGGAATGAAAAAGGAGTTGCCTCAGATAACCCGCTTGCCTATACTTTAAATAAGTATTCAGCAAAAACAGATAACCTGAATGCAAGTGTCAACCTGTCCTATAATATCCTGAAAGGATTATACATCAGAAGTAATATTGGTTATAACCAGGTATCAGTGGAGGAATTGGCCATCACGCCTAAAACGTCGCTGAATCCTAATACAGCAGACCCTACCGGCTCTGCCAGGTTCGGCAACAATAATTTCAAAAGCTGGATCGTAGAGCCGCAGATCGATTATAACACATACATCGGTAAAGGATCATTGAATGTATTGGGTGGCGCAACCTATCAAAGCCAACGTAATAATGGATATAGCTTCGGGATCAGAGGTTATACAAGTGATGAATTCCTTGGATCACTCGTAGGTATTCCGGCTACCGGGTTCATCAACCCCGCCACTATCCTCAATGAATATAAATACCAGGCATTCTTTGGCCGGGTTACGTATAATTACAACAATAAGTACCTCGTAAATTTTTCCGGAAGAAGAGATGGTTCCAGCCGTTTTGGACCTGATTTCCGCTTCTCCAACTTTGGTGCGGTAGGTGCTGCATGGCTCTTCACCAATGAAGAATTCATGAAAGCATATCCTGCCATCAGCTTTGGTAAATTGAGAGGTAGCTATGGCATAACAGGAAATGACAAGATCGGTGAATATAAATATATCGATTCTTATACCTCTAATGCTTTCTATCCTACTTACAAAGATTCTGCGGCCCTTACACCCACCAGTCTGTTTAAACCAGACCTGCACTGGGAAAAGAATTTAAAGCTGGAAGTTGCGCTGGAATTAGGTTTCCTGCAGGATCGTATCCTCTTCACCGCAGCATGGTACCGTAACCATTCCAGTGATCCGCTGGTAGATTATCCTTTGCCTCTCACTACCGGTTTCAGCAGTATCACAGCTAACCTTCAAGGTGTGTTATTGGAAAACAGCGGTTGGGAATTTACACTGAATACCACTAACATTAAAAGCAAAGATTTCAACTGGACCACCAACTTTAACCTCTCAGTTCCGAAGAATAAATTACTGCGCTTCCCCAATCTGAGCCAGACGAGTTATGCGTCCAGATTTATTATCGGACAACCACTCAACCTCGTTTTCATTGGTAAAAACCTCGGTGTAGATCCTCAAACAGGATTATATAACGTAGAAGATGAAGACAAGAACGGTACCTTCTCGGCAACGGCGGCAGGCGATCTGCAACCACTCTTTAATACAGACCCGAAATTTTTCGGAGGTATGCAGAATAACTTTAGTTATAAAGGTTTTCAGCTGGGAGTTTTCCTGCAATTCAGCAGCCAGATGGGTAGGAATTGGCTGGCTTCTCTCGCTTCTGCTGGTTTCACCCCTATACCTGTTGGAGGTTTGCAGAATGTGCCCTACATAGCGCTGAATCGCTGGCAAAAACCGGGTGACGTAACACCTTACCAGAAATTTACAACGAACAATTCAATCCCTGCGAATAGTTTATCCGGATGGTCTGCTGCGGGTTCCTCCGATGTGACCTATTCAGACAATTCCTATTTGAGAGTAAAGACAGTATCCCTATCCTACGATCTTCCCAACAATTGGTTGAAAAAGATCAAAATGAACAGTGTGCGGGTATATGCGCATGCGCAGAACCTGTTCACTTTCGCTAAGACCAAGGATAGCGATCCGGAAACCACCTTCATGTTCAAGCTGCCGCCATTACGTACTATCACTGCCGGTATACAAGTGAATATCTAAATTGATCAATTGAAAGAAATGAAACGATATAAAATATTAATTGCAGGAACGCTTATGCTAATGGTTGCTGCGGCCTGTAACAAATTTGTGGAGGTACCTTTACCCATCACCCAACTGAACACAGCTGCTGTATTTGCAGATGACCAGAAGGCGAACACTGCTATACGTGGTATTTATGCCAGTACACAGTACTCTTTGGGAACAGGACCTTTTTCCGGAGGTCTGACCACCAATCTTGGCGTAGCATCTGATGAATTCGTGAAACTTACCTATGGAGCAGATGAACAACAATTCTTCGAATTCAAACTGGCCAATACTAACGGAGTTGTTAGTGGTACGCTATGGGGCCCGATGTACAACATCATTTACCAGGCAAATGTTTTACTGGAGAATGTAGAAAAGTCTCCGGGAGTTACCCCCAGAACAAAAGATCAATTATTGGGGGAAGGCCGCTTCCTCAGAGCATTGAACTATTTCTACCTGGTGAATTGTTTTGACTCCGTACCCTTGTTGCTTACATCGGATTATCGGGTCAATGCATTAGCACCAAGGTCGTCACCTGAAAAAGTATGGGCGCAGATAGAAGAAGATCTTTTATTTGCACAGGAAAAAACAGGCGAAGCTTATATGAAGGAGGGTGTTAGGATCCGAGCCAACAAATGGACGGCCACCGCTTTGCTGGCAAGAATGTATCTATACAGAAAGAACTGGGCAGAAGCAGAAAAACAAGCCAGCGCAGTAATCAACACAGGCGCATATAAACTGGATTCCCTGAATGGTATCTCCTTACTCGCTTCTCCCGAAGCGATCTGGCAGATTGCCGGTGCTGGTGCAAACCTCTATACTTATGAGGCCAGTAAGTTAGCCAGTAACGCTACGCCCACTACCAATATGCCATTCCGTTTAAGCCCCTCACTGCTGGCCGCTTTTGAACCTGGTGATCAACGTAGGGTCAAATGGACAAGGACCGGAACTGATGGATTTCCCGGATGTTTTAAATACAAAATATACAGCAACACACAGGTAGGTGCAAAAGCAGAAGGTAGTTTCATGTTCCGCCTCGCAGAACAATATCTCATCCGCGCAGAAGCCAGAGCACAACAGGACAAACTCACAGATGCCATTGCAGATGTCGATTCCATCCGTTACCGTGCCGGTTTGCCATTGATCAAAAACACCAACCCGGGTATCAGTAAAGCAGATCTGCTGCAAGCCATCTACAAAGAGCGCTTTACAGAGTTGTTTGGTGAACTGGGCCATCGCTGGTTTGACATCAAACGTACCGGACAGGCAGATGCTATCTATAGCGCACACAAAACAGGCTGGAATGCCACCAACCTGATACTGCCCATCCCACTCTCCGAAAGACAAAGGAATCCAAATCTCAGTCAAAACCCCGGTTACGAATAAACACTGAAAAATGAAGCACATCCTCATCATATTACTCCTGTTACCACTGCTGAGCCTTGGCCAGGAAAAGGAATACCACCTGAAAGGGCATATGCGTAACTGGAAAGGACAAGACTCCATTGCAGTTATTTATATAAAGAATAATGCGCTGGTGATTGATACGATCATTGCTACAGATGGCCGTTTCGAAATAAAAGGGAAATTGGAACAGCCGGTAAGTACAGGCCTTCGTTCCATGAAGCCCATGAAAAGGAACGAGATCGCCGATAATATAAGATTCTATCTTGAACCCGGCGTCCTGCTCCTTGAAGGAACAGATTCCCTGCGCTACAGTCAGCTAAAAACGCACGAGGTAAATGCAGATCACAAAAAACTCGAAAGCGCCACAAAACCTTTCCTGGATCGTTTAATGGAATTACGGAGAACAGCGATGGCCACTCCAAAGGAAAAACAGCAAACACCTGCATTCAAAGAGTTGGAAGCAGAATATAAGGCGCTGCAGGATTCCATGAAACAAACACAGATCCGTTTCGTAAAAGCAAATCCAAAGTCATTCATCTCTTTGGAAGCCATCACGCAACTGGCAGGAGCAACCATGAATTATTCCGTAACCGCTCCCTTGTTTGAATCACTGGACCCTTCACTGAAGCAACTGCCTTTAGGAAAAGACCTCGATGCCAAACTAACAATAGCGAAGAAAACGAAGATCGGCACTGTAATGCCTTCCTTTACTTCACTGGATACCGCCCGTAATGAACTGCATTTAAATGATGTGGTAAGTAAAGGCAAAGTAACATTGGTAGATTTCTGGGCCAGCTGGTGTGCTCCCTGCCGTGCAGAAAATCCAAACGTTGTAAAAGCTTTCAACTCCTTCCACCCGAAAGGTTTTGAGATCATCAGTGTATCACTGGATGATAATGCACAACGCTGGAAAGACGCGATCGTAAAAGACGGTATGCCATGGTATCATGTATCCGGCCTAAAGAAATGGCAGGAGCCGGTAGCGGTATTTTTCGGCATCAGCGCAGTGCCGGATAATTTCCTGCTGGATGCAAAGGGAAGGGTAGTAGCACGAGGCCTCAAAGGAGAAGCTTTATATAAGAAGATAGAAGAGATGACCCGCTAAGTTATATTTAATATGGAAACCGCTGGTCCCCCGGGGCCGGCGGTTTTTTTATGTAGGAAAGTATTCATCCCCCCAATGTTGTACATTACGCTATCGTTAATCTGATAAATGGGCCGGGTATTTCTTATCATATTGGTTTTTATTCTCCTCACCATGCTATCCCAGATAGGTGGGCTGGTATATCTGTTAGCCATTTGCATCCCGGTGAAACGCATTTCCCAATTTTTCATTTTCCTGGTATTGTATGCCATTACCAGTTATGGTATAGTTCCCATGATTGCCAGAGAAACAGGCCGCGTGCAGGTAAGATCTACTTTCATTTCCACCATCCTCAACAGAAACTATGTACGTCCTGATTTGAAAGCGGTAATTGTAGATATGGAAAACGTAAATTGTTTAGATGCCAATTTCCCTTTCATCAACGGCTTCCCCTTATTCCCTCATTTGAGTCATAATGATGGATATAAGCTGGACATCGCTTTCCGGTATATTGATAAACGCACGAACAAAGAAACAGATCAGATACCTTCCTGGAATGGTTACGGCATTTATGAGGAACCATTGCCGCATGAAGTGAATATGCCGGCAGAATGTGAAAGGAAGGGAAGATGGCAGTATAGTCTCCTTCACTACATCACACCACAAAGCAGCAGAGAGAATTATAAATTGGACCTCGCAGGAACGAAAGCACTCATCCTAAAACTGGTTGCAAATCCTTCCGTAAAAAAGATCTTCCTGGAACCGCATCTAAAAAGCAGAATGGCAATAGAGAGCGACAAGATCCGTTATCAGGGATGCAAAGCCGTGCGGCATGATGATCACATTCATGTTGAAATTCAGTAATGATTATTGCCCCCTTATAAAATGTAATAAATTAAAAGCGGCTGTTTCAATTGTTATGAAGCAGCCGCTTTTATTTAATAAAATATTATCCCTGTTTCCTCACATACTTCGTAAGAATAACGATTAACTGCCCCTCTATCTTTCCTTCGATCTGTTCTGTATTTTCTTCCACTAATTTGATATTCTTCACCACAGTACCCATCTTAGCATTGAGCGTAGAACCCTTTACATCCAGGGATTTCGTGAGCACAACCGTATCACCTGTTTGCAACTGGTTACCATTAGCATCTTTATGCAGATCAACCGTTCCGTCATTATCCTGATCCCCGGTGGCTTTAGCCCATTCCAGATTTTCATCTGTGAGGTACAACATATCCAGGTTCTCCATGGCCCAGCTTTCATGCTGAAGGCGGTTCAGCATCCGCCAGGACATAACCTGTACCCCGGGTACTTCATTCCACATAGATTCCGCTAAACACTTCCAGTGATCACTGTCCAGATCTTCTTTCTTGTCTATTTGCGCGAGGCATTTAGCACAGATCAGGATACTGTTATCAGGAGTGCTGCGGGATTGTGGTGGTACTTCATATGTTTTTAAAGCCGTTTCGCTTTGGCAGAGCTCACATTTGTTACCACTTCTTTCCTTAAGTTGATCATCCAGTTTCATCATATTGCTTTATAAAATGTGCGCTAAGGTAACATTTTTTTGCGGGAGGGTTTTTATTTGGAAGTGTCGCAACTACAGAGGCTATCCAGTCTGGACAATACATACGTTGTATCAGATATAATTGTCTCCCCTTCCTCTTTTGGTTTGCTGGCAGGTACCGATTGTTGAATTGTTTTAATGAATTGCAACACTTCTTTCTTAGTAGCTGGCTTCATATCCATTGTCAAAGATTGCTTCCTGGATGTGGTGAATTTTTTAACGCCAAAGGATAGTTTTTGAGGATCTGTGCCCTTGCTGGCAATAACATATGCTGTGATGCCTTCCGGCAGTAACATATCATATCCTGATTCATTGAATCCATAAGTTTTACCATCACTATACAGCCCTCCTTGCAGATAGATCTTATAATAAGGAATAACAAGAGAAAGAGATACCGATTCATCCAGCTGACCAGTTATATGAACATCCAGCTCGCTTAGTACACAATTGGCAGATTTAAGGATGAGCTGATCAATATTATACCATCCAAAAGTTTGGATCGATGCCTCATAGAAAGGCTGTTTTTTTATTTCAGGAAAACCAGCAACTTCAAATACTGTTGAATTTTCACGCATAGGTGTAGCAGTAGGGCGATTCCGGCAATCATCACATTCAGAAGTAGCCAGGTGAGGCGGCACCACATCCCATTTCTTTTTCCCTTCACGGTCTATATAATGATAGATGGCTTCCAGTTCTTTATCCGTCAGTGTCGGAAAAGGATTCATCGCCAGTTTATTGAAAGACTTGAAGATGCAGCAGGCGTAACTATCACCGGATGCCACAACAGCCGCATTATTTCTCGTATAGCGATATACTGCCGCAGTATCATGTTTCCAGCGTTGCATCGTTCCATATAATGCAGGGCCTATTGTCTTACGATCAATAGCGTGGCAGGGCGTACAACTGGACATAAATATTTTTTGCCCCACTGCTATGTCAACCGTATTAGGCTTCATAGGTATAGGCTGCGGGGATACCCAGTTAATACCATCCCCTTCTTCCTTCCCGTTGAATAACATCATGTTATCCATCTTATCATCAGTAGGTATCTTTATCTGAACGGGTTTGAGTATGTCCACTTTTGCACTTCGGGAAGGGTTGATATAGATCATGCCACCACTTCTCAATGGTTGTCCGTTGCTTTCAGTATGAAGTGCTGCCAGCAACATATCCTCAATCGTAACAGCCTCTTTTATTTCCAGTTTTACCTGCGTTTCGCCCTCTGCCTTTAGTGCATTGGCTGGAATAATAAGCAAAGTACCGCCCGCCAGTTGCAGCGTGGTATCTTCTAACGTGTTGATCTGCACGAATTGAGAAGGAAGGTCTGATGGACCAAAAATAGAAGGAACAGGAGCAGAAGTATTACAGCTTCCAAAAAGTAGCAGGATAATACAGGCGCGTAAAAAATGATTCATGGTAATAGGTGTTATTCATAATGACAAGATGAAGATATAACACTATTCCATAAACGGGAATGATACCCATCAGGTGCAGATAATGATATAGATCATGATATTTTTGATCATGGAACGATCCTTTGAGATCATTGGTAAAATATTGGGATTTTCAGTTTAACCCTCCTGCTAAGAAATGAATTAAGCCCTACCTGATATTCCTTGACATAGGCTCGACATAGTAAATGCAAAGCTCTACAATAGCTCTAAGGTTGTTTTACCTTTCTATCCGCGCATATTCCTGTACCCTCCTGTTCAGTGTAAAACTGAAATCTTCCGTGCCCACCAGCAGGTTACCTGCAGGATCAGTAAAGAACAGGATATTATCCCCGGCTTTCACAAAATACAGGGTATAGGTATCGTTGGGGGAAGGGTTCACTTTATAGATGATCCTGCCGTCTTTTCCGGCCTTAACTTCCCACGTGCCCCTGGCCATGGTTTCTTTTTTATACTTCATGCCGCCTTTGAGGTAATAAGTGGGTTTGCCGTTATCGTCTGTATAAAAGATGAAGTACCATTTTAGTTTGTAACACGTTTCAAGCCTTCCCATGCCTACCGCATCAGATAAAGGGTTACAAGGTGTTCTGCCTTCATACACTGTTGCATTTTTGAGCGGCGTTTGTTTGGTGGGATAGTTGAACAGGTCCATCGGTTGGCTCCTGATATTATTTAAAGCATAGCTGAAACCACCGTTCCCTGAGAGCAACTGGTCCTTTGCATCCGCAAAATGCACCAGGTTGGTATTGATCTCAAGTACATTCGCTTTTTTACCATTGTTCAGCAGGTAATAATGAATACCCTCTTTTTTGGACGAACCACCCTTAATGGCGATCCTCTTTTCATCCATAAATCCATTGGTATTGGGCTTGCAAATACCGTACTGGCATTCAAGATCATAATCCGTAAAACGGAGCACCAGTTTCCACCGGATAAAATCAATGGAATCCGTTAAAGAGATGCCCAGGAATTCCCGGATGCTGCGATCAGCTGGGGTACTGCCAATGTAAGTACGTTCTTTGGCGGCTGCAGAGGAGCCCAGCAGTATCAGTATGCAAAGTGTGTAAATGGTCTTCATATCCCTTTTTTTACTAAACATCCTGTTATTAAGCGTTGTACACAAATGATTTACACCATGTGCAGAATTTCCTTGATCAAAGGGCTATCGTACCTTTTACCCTGTATCCGCATACTTTAAAACCAGCTTTCAGCAAAGTAGCCTGAGAGTGATGGTTGTTGATATTACACCGGGCAGCAGGTATTCTTCCCAGGAGATAAGCTTCTTTTTTTAATTCCTGTACGATGAAGCTGCCAAATCCCTGTTGGCGATATGGTTCTTTTACATGCATGTAAATATCTATATAGGGCATGTTGTAACTCCATACAAAACCTCCGCTGGCCACAATCTCTCCATTCTTTTCCAGCACGTGGCTGCTATCATCTTCCCCCATCTCATCCGTATCTTTCGTTTTACGAAAGATCACATCAGGTAAAGAAAGCGTACTCGTATAATGGTCTTCAAATAAAATGGCCTCTGCATGGATGTTAGTGCCATAAGCATACAACATGGCCAATAACAAGGGGTCATTGGTTTGGCTTTCAATTAAAGCAGCACCGCAGGCTGTATGGAATTTGGGGAAGATAAGATGTGCGAATTTCCTGAAAGGCGGAATGATATAGAATTCAAAGATCGCCACCTGGTCCTTTCCCCAAATGGAGCCATAACCGATCTCCATATCGTTTATCGTAAACTGATAAGTATCCGCCCAGCCAAAATCATGAAACTTGTTACAAACGAATTGAAAATTACTTTCATGCAGGAACAGCACACGGAGTGGCTGAATGGTTTCGAGGCTGCATTTGGTTACTTTAAATTCCATATATAAATATACGGACTAGTAACAAAAGCCTCTTTATTTAATAGAATTGGCCACCTGGTATTTCCAATTGAGGTGTTTGCATAATCCTTCGAGACCAGGATAAATAGTCCTGCTGTTTGTTCCAAGCCTGGACAGTCTTTTAATAAGCAGTGGCTTTAATGCATGTGGAATTATCACCTTGGTGATGAGATCTTTCATATCCACATCCTTTTCTAAAGGAATAAATTCCTGTTCGTCCTTACAATAATAGTGGGCAGTAAACCATCCATCCTGGGCAATAACCAATTCATTATTCAGGATGGGCTTATAGATACGGGTTTTGTTGTTCTTAAATGGAGATTTCCTTTGATCAACATCTAAACTTCTGTCAGTATCTATTATATAAACACAGGCGTCATTTATACCACAAGGCTGGCATGCAAACCATAAAGCAGTGAGGGGATTGCTTGTCCAGTCAAGAAGCCTGGTCAATAACCCTTTATGTTGGGCCAGTACAAGCCATTCCCATTTTGTATCTATTTTGCAATTCAGAAGTAATTTGGAACGGCGATGAAGATCTTTCAGCATCTCTTTTTCCATCCGGGTAGTGTTTTCTTTAGGATCTTTACGGGCAATAGAAGGAAGTAACGGCCAGTCGCACATTTGCCCTCTAAACAGGACGATCTCATTTTTCTTATCAACAATTGTTTCCACCAGTGAGAGGTAGTGAACTAAAGAAGTAATGGTAATTATTGTCATAACTATGGCTTGGAGGGTTGTTAAAATAATAGAGTGTTTTTGGTCATCTATAGGGTGAATCGCCCCGGCATGGATTTTTTCATTAATTTCACCCCCCAAATGACCCATCAGCCACATACACCCAGAACCGTTAATGTGACCCGTTACGTCACACCGCTCCGCGAAGGTGGTTCACTGCCTGCTATTGCAGAAGCTGATGATGGCTTTTTGTATGTACTCAAATTCCGCGGCGCAGGCCAGGGAATTAAAGCCCTCATTGCTGAATTGATCGGAGGAGAGATAGCCCGCCTGCTGGGCCTCAAAGTACCAGAACTTGTTTTCGCCAACTTGGATGCTGCATTTGGCCGCACAGAACCGGATGAAGAGATTCAGGACCTGAACAAAGCAAGCGTAGGGCTTAATTTAGCATTACATTATCTCTCCGGTGCTATCACATTTGATCCAACTGCATCCACTGTAGATGCCGCATTGGCTTCAAAGATCGTATGGCTGGATTGTTTTCTCATGAATGTAGACCGCACACCCAGGAATACAAATATGCTGATGTGGAACAGGGAACTGTGGCTGATAGATCACGGCGCTGCTTTATATTTTCATCACTCCTGGTCTAACTGGGAAGAACAGTCCAAACGCCCTTTTGTGCAGGTGAAAGATCATGTGTTGTTACCATGGGCTACAGAATTGGAAACAGCAGATGCAGCTTGTAAAGCTATTTTAACGGAAGAACGCATCAACGAAATAGTAGCATTAATTCCGGACGAATGGCTGGCTGCCAATGAAATGGTAGCTTCCGTAGCAGAAGGCCGAAACGTATACGCACAGTTCCTGCAATCCCGTATTGCATCCTCCGAAATATTTGTAAAAGAAGCACAACATGCAAGAACAGCACTTATTTGAGTACGCCGTTATCAGGATCGTACCGAGAGTGGAAAGAGAAGAGTTCCTCAATGTCGGTGTGATCCTTTTCTGCAAGAAGTTAAACTTTTTGCAGGCGATGTTTGCTTTGAATGAAGATAGGCTCCGCGCGTTTTGCAGCCAGATAGATATAACCGAAGTGAAAGAATATATACAAGCCTTTGAAAATATCAGCAAAGGCGGAAAGGATGCAGGGCCCATTGGTAAATTAGACCCCGCTTCCCGTTTCCGCTGGCTCACTGCCACACGCAGCACTATTATTCAATCGTCTAAAATCCATCCCGGATTCTGTAAAGATCCGCTGGAAACGCTTACTCGTTTACATACTCAGTTGGTACTCTGAGAAAGGCGAAGATATTTCCCTGTCAGTGAACCGGAAGCCTGCAAAAGGTCCACGGGTGTTCCTTCAAAAATGATCTTACCTCCCTTGTGACCACCTTCCGGTCCAATGTCTATGATCCAGTCTGCATTACGGATCACATCCAGGTTATGCTCTATCACGATCACCGTGTTACCGCTATCCACCAGCCTGTTCATGATCATCAGCAAATGTTCAATGTCAGACATATGCAGCCCCGTAGTGGGTTCATCCATCACATACAAACTTCCTTTCTTATGCAGTTCACTGGCCAGTTTCAACCGTTGACATTCCCCACCGGATAAAGTACTGAGTGGCTGCCCCAGTGTTAAGTAATCAAGTCCTACATCATGAATGGCCTGTAATCGTGCCTGAAGATCTTTCTTCTGAAAGTAAGTAAGTGTTTCTTCGATCGTCATTTCCAATACTTCACTGATAGATTTCCCGTTCAGTTTATATTGCAGTACTTCTTCCTGAAAACGTTTACCACCACACACCTCACAGGGTGTAGTGATCGTTTCCATAAAAGCAAGGTCCGTTACGATCACACCAAGCCCATTACAATTTTTGCAGGCCCCTTTGGAATTATAACTGAATAGGGAAGGACTCACTTTATTAGCCGTACCAAACAATTGACGGATCGTATCCATGATCCCTGTATAAGTACCTGCATTGGAACGCACATTTGCACTCACTGCAGATTGATCTATCACAATGGCTTCCGGATGTTGTTGAAGGAACAGCTCATTGATGAGTGTACTTTTTCCCGATCCCGCCACACCAGTTACCACAGTCAATATGCCTGAAGGAATATCCACCGCCACATCTTTCAGATTATGCAATGAACTCTTTGAGATGGGGATCTTTCCTTTCGGAGAACGGAACGTTGATTTGATAGGCAATGCGTGTTTAAGATATCGCCCGGTTAAAGTATCCGCCTGCAAAAGGCCTTCATAATTTCCTTCATATACAATATGCCCTCCATGGGAGCCTGCTTCCGGCCCTACATCCACAATATGATCTGCAATTTTGATCACATCAGGATCATGTTCTACTACGATCACTGTATTGCCTTTATCCCGCAACTGTTGTAAGAGATCATTGAGCCGGTGTACATCCCGGGGATGTAAACCCACACTCGGTTCATCAAAGATGTATAACATATCAGTAAGACTGCTGCTCAGATGCCTTACCATTTTAACCCGTTGAGATTCTCCACCGGAAAGTGTTGTTGTTTCCCTATCGAGGCTTACATAATCAAGCCCTATATCCACCAACGCCTGTAATCTTTCCTGTAATCCTATTACAATGGGAGTAACGCTGGGATCACTGATAGCAGCAATCACTTTGATCAGTTCATCCACCTGCATCGCCGTTATGTCTGCAATATTATAACCATCAATGGTACAGGCTAAGATCGTTGGATTATACCGTGAGCCATCACAGGCTGTACAGGCAACCGTGGTCATAAAGGGTTCTACTCTTTTACGGGTGGTATCCGCCATGGCGCCATCTTTTTTGATGTACAGCCGGTCGAATTTATCGATCAGCCCTTCATACGTCATCGATATTTCGCCGAGATCCACCTTCGCCGGTTCGCCATAGAGCAGCTTTTGCCATTCTTCCGGTGTGTAATCATTCAGAGGTTTGTCGTTGTCGAAGTAACCGGAAAGCGCATATACTTTCCAGTACCAGGTGCCCACTGAAAAAGCGGGAAAGGTGATGGCGCCTTCGTTGAGGGATTTTGTTTTGTCCAGGAAGAGTTTGAGGTTCAGTCCTATTTTTCTGCCAATCCCCTGGCATTCCGGACACATGCCGCCGGGGTCATTAAAAGAGAAAATGTGCGCGGGACCTGTAGCTGGTTGTCCCGTTCTGGAAAACAATACCCGCAGTAAAGGATTGATGTCAGTAATGGTTCCCAGGGTGGAACGGGAATTGCCGCCCAGTCTTTTTTGATCCACTACAATGGCTGTAGAGAGATGTTTAATATCATCTACCGCAGGCCGGCTGTACTTGGGAAGAAAAGTACGAATGAAGGCCGTGAAGGTTTCATACAGTTGCCGCTGCGCTTCATTGGCAATGGTATCAAAAACGATGGAGGATTTACCGGAGCCTGAAACACCGGTGAAAATAGTGATCTGTTGCTTAGGAATGCGCAGAGACACATTTTTCAGGTTGTTTTCCCTGGCGCCTTCAATGATGATGTGGTTTGAATGCATAGGTCAAAGTTGCGGAAAGATGCAGCCTGCCCGGCTATCCGAAACGGATTTTAAACCCTGCGAAAAGGATTAAAAGCTAACGGCTGTAAGTCTCGATCCAGTTCCTGAATTCCCCTTCGATCAGTATCAGGTTGGCCGGGACGTTGATGCCCAGATCGTGTCCTGCCCCTGTAATGGTCACAAGTTTATGGTTGTAATTGAGCTGGGTTAAGTGATTGTTCAGTAATTCCGCCTGGCTGTAAGGAACAGTGAGGTCTGCCGTTCCATGGAACATTAAGGTGGGAATGTTCTTTGCTTGTTTAAGCGGACTGGCAGCAGTAAATTTTGCATCCACCGGCTGGCCGGCTACATAGGTGGCCCCTGCCAAAGCATTCACTGCAGGGCCAAGACCAATGCTGGCAGCGTAATTCAGCATCACAGGATCTGTAAGGTCCGTAGGGCCGCACATAGAAACAATGCCACTGATCTTTCCGCCTCCATCATATTTATAGCCATACAGCAATGCCATATGCGCTCCTGCACTTACACCGGCAATGATCAGTTTTGTATTACGGATATTCCATTCACCCGATTTGTTTAAACAATAAGTAACCGCCTTGTTCACATCCTCCATTAATTGCTCATAATGAATTGTAGCATTCACATACCGGTAACTCATGGAAACACTCGCGAAACCCCTTGCCAGCAGCAGGTCCTGGAATCCTCGCATATCTTCTTTGTTTCCGCCGATCCAGGCGCCGCCATGGATCAGGATCACAAATGGTGTAGCAGTTGTTCTGTCTTTTGGGAGATAAACATCCATCTTGTTGCGGGTATCAGCACCATAGGAGATGTCCAGCATTTTAGCTTCCTGTGTTGCAGGAGGAGCAGGGGTTTCACTTTTTGTACAGGCGGCGGCTACAAACAACCATCCGGCCAGGAGGAGGGTGATATGCTTCATAGATATAAATGTAGAAAAATCATGCCAACTGTCGTAAATTTATTGTACCGCAAAATCCATCAAATATGAAGCACCTGCTCTTTCTGCTGCTGGTTATCACTACCGCAGCCTGTAACAACAGTACCAAACAACCCGCTACGGAGGAACCAAAATTTAAAGAGGAAAATGTCACCTATACGGGAGACAGTGTACAAATGAAAGGTTTCCTGGTATATGAGGAAGGTAAAGATTCCATCCGTCCGGCAGTACTGGTAGTACATGAATGGGATGGACTGAATGATTATGCCAGATACAGGGCAAGAGAATTGGCCAAACTGGGTTACGTAGCATTCGCAGTAGATGTGTATGGAAACGGGAAAACCACCACGAACCCGGACAGCGCTTTAGCTTACTCACTACCCTTTTATGAAAATCCGCAAATGACGCAGCGGCGTATAGATGCAGCCATTGCTAAAATTAAAACATATCCGCAGGTAGATACGAATAACATTGCCGCAGTAGGATATTGTTTTGGTGGTGGTATGTTGTTGAACAGTGTTCGCCTGGGTACACCATTAAAAGCAATTGTGAGTTTTCACGGAAGCCTGGTAGGTACTCCCGCCAATAAAGATCTTTTAACATCAACCATACTTGTTTGCCACGGAGGAGATGATCCTTTTGTAACACCGGAAGAAGTAGCGAAATTCAAAAAACAAATGGACTCTATCGGCGCACGGTACACATTCAAAGTGTACGACGGCGCACGCCATGGCTTTACAAACCCCGCACATAACAACCAGGAAGAACCGGTATTGTATAATGCAAAGGCAGACAGCGCATCCTGGATGGATATGAAAGCATTCTTTCAGCAAACGCTGGCTTCAAAGTAATAACGAATAAATAACAGGGGTGTGAAGATAATTTCACAACTTTTGCCCTGTTGATTAGATTACTGAAATAGCAGTTAACCTTTCTGGTAATGATTTCGTCATCACCGTTCTGAGGGCGAAATTCTATTATGTAGATGTCAATACCTTCTTCCTTTTGGGAGAAGGTATTTTTTTGTAATTTTGAAGAAATGTACAAACTTTTCTCCCTCTTTATTCTCCCGCTGCTTATTTCCATTTCCGTAAAATGCCAGCACCTGGCTGCGTTTGCAGATAGTATCAAAACAGCGTATCATATCCCTGCATTGGGTTATGCCGTTGTATCGGCGGACAGTGTATATGAAATAAATATCTCCGGCGCAAAACTGCAGGACAGGTTCCGGATAGGATCAAACACAAAAGCCATTACCGGTTTCATCGCTGCATTACTCGTGAAGGAAGGGAAGATCAAATGGGATACGAAAGTGAGTGCGCTGTTATCCAAAATGCATCCCGCTTACCGGAATATAACCCTGCAACAATTACTCAGTTTCCGGACTCCGCTGGTACCGTATACTTACACAAATGAAGAACCAGCTAAATTTGCCGGTAATGAAGATGAACAACGCTTTCAGTTTGCCACCTGGCTGTTACAGCAGCCCCCCGTTCAACCTAAAGGAGAATTAAGTTATACCAATGCCGGTTATGTGGTGGCAGGCATCATGCTGGAAAAAGCTTCCGGTAAAACCTACAAGCAACTTGTGAATGACCTGGGGAATAAACTGGGGTTACACTTTGCTTTTGGAAACCCCAATGAGACAGACAGCACACAACCCTGGGGCCATGATGCCCAACTCATTCCTGAGCCACCGCAACATAATTATAAACTGGAATGGTTGCTGGCCGCAGGGAATATAAATATCAGCCTGCCGGATTATGTAACGTTCATACAACTGCAACTGAAAGGTTTGAAGGGGGAAACGAATATCCTGCCAGCGAAAGAATTCCATTTCCTCCTGCATGGCCTGCCCACTTTTTCCATCGGCTGGTTTTGGGAAAAGAAGGAAACCGGAGAGATGGTGATCACTAACACCGGCAACCCGGGAACTTTTATCACCCAGGTATACATCCAAAACAACAAAGCCTTTATCTTCTTCACTAATTGCCAGACAAAAGACACTTATACAGCCCTCGATCTCTTGTTTGAAGCGGCAAAAAAACGATATTTATAAAAAATCGTCACCTTATGTCTTTCAACGAAAAAATGGCCGACCGGGTACGCGAAATGATCGCCGCCGCGGAATCAAACGTGGAAGAAAAGAGGATGTTCAGTGGCCTCTGCTTCATGGTGAATGATAAGATGTGCGTAGCCGTTAGAGCAGATAGCATCATGGTAAGATTGGACCCTGTTATGTTTGAAGAAATAGTAGGGAAAGAAGGTGTTGGCCCCATGGTACATCACGGCCGTGAGATGAAAGGATATTTTTTTGTGGACGAAGAAGTGTTAAAAACAAAAAAACAATTAGCTTACTGGTTGGATTTAGCGCTGGATTATAATAAGTTTGCAAAGTCTTCAAAAAAGAAGAAATAACCTATGAAATATTTTATGCTCCTGGCAGGCATTTGTTTAGCAGCCTGCAATAATTCACCTGCTCCTGCAGCAACGGATAGTAGTATTATTGCAGCACCTGCAGATACAGCTAAAGAAGAAATGAAAATAGAGGAAGAAGGAAAGCCTATAGATTCTGCTACAAGGGTCGTTTTTCATGAACTTAGAGTTCTGCTGTTGCATACCTCACTTTTTCAGACAGAAGATAAAGAGTTGGATAACGTGCCAGGCGCAGATACGATCTTTTATATCGCAGACGCTGGTTATACGCTGGACAGGGTGTTGCAGATCTATATAAAATCAGAGCAGCTGACAAACATCAAAGTAGAAGAGCAGTTGCAAACCAGCATGATGATCTCTACAGAAGAAGGGTTATATGAATTGTCTGATTGGAAACACGGTCATTCAGCATGGGAGGAATTATATATGCAGGAAGACAGTTCTTATATGGCGAAAGAATATAGCCGGGAGGACCAAAGCATTTTTCCTGAAGTTACATTAGAAGAAGTGAAAGCTGCAGTGAAAGCCCAGGGCGGAGAAGAATGGCTGAATCTCATAAAAGATGTTAAATCTGTGAAAGACAATCCGTTGGAAGTATTTGGAGATACTTACCTCTTTCGGGTTTCCGGCAAACGTAAAACAGATGGTAAAATGATCAGCAAAATAATTGTCATCACTACAACACTCGGATGTTAAAAAAGATATTAAAACGGATAGGATGGGCATTGCTCACGTTGTTCTTGCTGGCAAACTTATTCGCCAGTTTTCACGCGTATAAGTTCACCCATTATTCAGATACCAAATCACCCAAAACAGATCCCCGCAAATTATCCTTTGCCGGTAAACTGAAAACAGTTTGTTTTGGCGTAGATAATCCACGCCCGATTAATATCAGAAAACCCGCACAGCCCTACGAAACTATTCATCTGCAAAGCTATGAACGTTTAGAATGCTGGTATATTAAAACCCCTCAGCCCAAAGGCACCGTGATCCTCTTCCATGGCTACAGCGGAGAGAAATCTTCTATGCTGGATAAATCAGATGAATTCCTGAGTATGGGTTACAATACCCTGCTGGTAGATTTCATGGGCTCCGGTGGCTCTGAAGGAAATCAAACTACTATTGGTTATAAAGAAGCAAAAGATGTAAAGGCAGCATATGATCACCTGCAAACAATTGGAGAGCAAAACATTTACCTGTTTGGTACTTCACAGGGAGCGGTGGCTGTATTGAAAGCTCTGCATGATTATCCCATCACGCCAAAAGCTATCATTATCGAATGCCCTTTCGCTACATTGTACCAGGCTGCTGCCGCTCGTTTTAAAGCAGTGGGCGTACCTGTTTTTCCCCTCACCAGTTTCCTTGTATTCTGGGGTGGCGTAGAAAATGGTTTCTGGGGATTTGCGCATAAACCAGTTGAATATGCGAAATCAGTAAAAGTGCCTGCACTCTTATTCTACGGAGAAAAAGATGAACGCGTGAACAGGCAGGAAATAGACGACGTGTACAAAAATCTGGGAGGTAAAAAGCAACTGGTGACTTTCAAAGAAGCAGGGCATGTGAATTACCTGAAAAAATACCGCAATGAATGGCATACAGCCACCAGTCAATTTTTACAAGAAAACTAAATTGGAGCGTACCGGGCATATCCATATCCCGTCCAAAATTGTCTTTCACTAAAAAGAAAAGAAACCGAGAAGACGACGAAAATCAATAACGGGGAAAATCGGTTTTGCCCCTTTTACGGTAGCAAAACCGAGTTCTTGTAAAAAGCTAAATTGGAGAGAGCTTACTAATTACTAGTTAAAATGGAGGTAAGAGTTAAATCGGAATAATATCTTTGCTTGTACCAGCGAAGTACACGGCTTTTTTGGACCGAGTCCGGTCAAATTCAAAATATTTTGGAGGAAAGGCAAAAAAATTACGCCGTTTGGGGGTAATCGGGGAGGTTCATGCGAAATTTAGCCGGGGTGATGTTATATCGCTTCTTGAACATCTTGCTCAAATGTTCTCCATCTGCAAAACCCGTCATGTGCGCAATCTGGTTCACAGACAGCCTGGGATCTTTCAATGCTTCTTCCACATGCAGGAACTTCTGATCAAGGATATACTCGCCAGGACTGCGTTTCATGATATCCTTGAACCAGATCCGGAAAGTAGTTTCATTTACAAAAACCAGCCGGGCAATTTCCGGAACAGGTTTGGGGTTACTATAGGCCGTGTCGATATACTGCACGGCAATCGAGATGGCTTCATGGTACTGCCGGGTTTTGGAAATGGGCAGGTTCTCCCTTTGGCTGAGCCGGAGGTAATAACCGATCAGCAGAAGGTTCATATAAGCTTCGTATAACTTCTTCAGTGGCTCTCCCTGTAATTTGGAGGTACGAAGCAGTTCAATGATATGATAGTCATTGGCATTCAGGTCGATGGGCTCTATCCGCTGCCCCTGCATTTCACTTTCTCTCTTTTTATCATAAACCGCCTGGAACTGAGGGTGTTCCGACTTGAACTTATCCAGGTAAGTGTTTGAAAAAGAGAAATACACGGCCTTGTAGTGTTTCGGCGCAAAGGTGGCTTCATTCTTTATATCCGGCGGCACAAAATAAACGCCCAGCTTGCCTTCTTCCAAAACCAGGGGAATGGGCACAATACCTTGCAGGATGCAGGGGATGGTGTTGTCCAGCCCGGCGTATAAAGCAATGAGGGGCAATTTGGTAACGGGGTAAAGAAAGGTCTGTTTGGTGATCACAAAGTCCAGCCAGCCCGCTACCCAGTTCAGTTCTGAGGATTGACCAGCTATTTTGTCCGCAATTTCCTGGGTCACGTAATACCCAAACTCCCCAGCCGTCACTTCTACCGCGGCTTCTTTCACTTCATGGTCTGGTGTTCTTAATTCCGCCGGCAGGGTGTGAGAAATGGTAAACTTCGCTCCCGGAGGAGTGGCGAATTTCATAATGGCGGCGCTTTCTGGGGATTGGCCAGGTTCAAATTGTTGGTCCATTAGTTAGGTAGAACGAGATTTTTGTAAAAAGCGTACTGAATAACTTGCTCTAATTTACTGATTTTTTTCCTGCAACCCATCTGCTGGGCTAAAACCCATCAATTCCAGTAAATACTTCCGCCCGGCCCTGTTCACGAAACCTTCCACCCATTTAATATGCAGGTTGGTGTATCTGACCTTATAATACAGCCAAAGGCTCACTGGTAGCAGCAATCCAGCCATGCCCAACTGCAAACCCGGCATATCTGTATTCCAGCCTATAAAGGAACCACCTATCATTACATATACACTGCACAACGGCCAGGTCAGGAACCGGATCCTGGTGAACCGGATGATAACTGACTGCAATAATGCCGCAGTCTGCAACAGGCCCGTCCTCTTCTGTGGCCCATGCAGCTGCTCCCAATATTCCTGCTGCTGAAGGATATTCAGCTGCCAAATTACCCCAGCCATGCAGATCGCATTAAGCAGCACCAGCAAACCAGCCAAAACAACCAGCACCAGGTTAGAAAGATGCGCTAGCGCAAAATGTACCGTTACGATATTTGAAAAGATCAGCACCAGCAATTGTTTTACACGGGAACGCTTCAAAGCCCTTAATACTGTTTTCGCCTGGTCATATTCAATCACATCCAGGCAGCGTTCCTGCACGCGCAATAATTTATCAAACAGGATCATTGTGTTACTCATAAAATATCTTTTTTAAATTCCTCAATCTCTTGCATGAATTTGGTGGCCTTGTCGAAGGATTTGCCGCCATCTTCCCAGATCAAAGCCTTCACCCATTTTGAACCCGCATTCTTCACAGAAATATTCCTGTATAACCAGATGGTTATAAAGATGAAAAGGAGTGTGATCAGCGACTGGATGATCCAATACGACCAGCCAGCCTGCATCAGCAGCGGTACTTTAATATAAAAGATGGTCCACAAAGGCAGTTGCAGGAAAATGATCCTGAATGACCGGATCACAGAAATATGTAACCAGGTAAGCTGCTGCTGTGTGATTGAAATAGCATTACTCACATCAATGCCCCTGATCACACGGATCTGCCTGGCATATTCTATCATCGCGTAAGTATTGATGATCACCAGTAATATAGCCGAGATGGCAAAAAATGGTTCCCGCCAGGCGTAATACAGCAGGAATAGCAGGAATGCATTCCAGGGAATACCCAATATGATGGCGAAGAGTTTGAACCTGATCAGTGCAATGAAGGAACGACGCACTTTTTGCCCTTCTATTTTCTCCAGCACTTTTATATTCAGCTCAAGTGATTGTGCCAGCTTTGCATCATAGGCCTGCCATATATCTTCCAGTTCGTCTGCTTTCATAATAGCATGGATTATTGATTTGAAAATCTTACACGCAGTTTCTCCTTCATCCGGCTGATCTTTGTTCCAACATTGGATTCTGATATCCCCAGGATCTCTGCGATCTCTTTATGATTCTTTTTTTCTAAATACAGGAGGATCAAAGCCCTGTCCAGTTCATTAAACTCATTAATGAATGCCTGCATCTGCCGGATATTTTCTTCCAGTTCGCTTCCTTCTTCTTTTATCGATAATACCTGCTCAGAGAGTTCTACTGTTTTACCGGCAGTTTGTTCCTTCCTGTAAAAAGAGATGGCTGTGTTCAGTGCAATCCGGTACATCCAGGTGGAGAACTTGTAATCTTCCTGGAAAGTGTGCCCCGAGCGCCAGAGCTGGTAAATAATTTCCTGCGCAAGGTCTTCCCTGTCGTATTGATTACGGCAGTAAGAATTGCATATCTTGTAAATGATCCGCTTATTCTCCTGGATTAAGGCTAAGAATGCTGTTTTATCCGGCTGTTTCATTTCAATCTATTATTCGCGGAGTTAGGCGAAAAATCACAATCGTAGAAAAATAATTATGTTTGCATTGAAAATCAATGAAATATGATTTCAGTTTTAGTAGATCATATCCGCAGATATGTATCCTTGGATGAGCGGGAAGTTGCCCTGTTAGCAGAATATATAGAAGTGGTGGACGTAAAGAAAAAGGCCTTTCTGCTGAAAGAAGGAGAAGTCTGCAAGGCGAATTATTTTGTGATCAAAGGCTGCTGCCGTTCTTATTTCACGACGGAAAAGGATACGGAACATGTTCACCTGTTTGCTATTGAAAACTGGTGGATCACAGATTATGGCAGCCTGGAAAGGAAAACACCTTCCATGTATTATATCCAAACGCTGGAACCCTGCACGCTGGGTGTACTAAACAGAGATAAACAGGATGAATTGTTTGCGGCCATCCCGCAACTGGAACGGTATTTCAGATGTGTACTGGAAACTGCTCTCGCTGCTGCACACATGCGCATCAAATATATCTACTCCCAAACGGGCCATGAGCGCTATAATCACTTTAGCACATTATTCCCGGAATTCGTACAACGCATCCCGCAATATATGCTGGCTTCTTACCTGGGCTTCACGCCTGAATTCTTAAGCAAGATCAGGGCCGGCAAAATTTCTTAAACTAGTTCAATTTTTTCAATGGGGCAGATGCCGGAACTTTGTGATAAATAAAAACAAAGCAAAATGTCAAAGAGAATCCGCATTAAAGAAGTAGAACCTGCTATCTATAAAGCCCTGATGGCGCTGGAAACTTATATGGCCACCACCAGGATCGAAAAGCTGCATAAAGACCTGATCAAGGTCCGCGCATCACAGATCAACGGCTGTACTTATTGCATGGATATGCATACCCGTGAAGCACGCCATCATGGAGAAACAGAACAACGGCTCTATGTGCTCAGCAACTGGCGGGAAACAGATCTGTTTTCAGAAGAAGAACAAGCCATCCTGGCCATGACGGAAGAAGTGACCTTACTTCCAAAAGGTGTGTCCGACGCAACATATGAACGTGCTGCAAAATTATTCGATGAACAATATCTTGCACAGCTGATCATAGCTATCATTACCATCAATGCATGGAACAGGATCGGAGTGAGCACACACATGATCCCAGGTGAATAAGTCTTACTTTTGGGTATGCTTAATTTCGAATGGTATCGTACGTTTAAAGCTATTTACCAATCCGGTACATTAACAGGTGCAGCGCAGGAGTTGCTGATCTCACAGCCCAATGTGAGTCAGCATCTTTCCTCCCTGGAAGCGTACATCGGCAAACAGTTGTTTGAAAGGCAGCCAAGAAAAATGGTGCCAACTGCGTATGGAAAACTTTTCTATACACAGATCATAGAATCCGTAGAAAGATTGGAAGGAGTGGAAACAGATTTCCGGCACATCGCTATTTCAAAAGAGATCGCTATGACCTGCCTGGGGGCGCCGAGAGAATTCTTTGAAGCAGTGATGGCAGACAGGCTTGGTAAAACGGATGTAAACCTGCATGTAGAATTTGGTACCACGAAAGAACTAATGAAGCGACTCCTGAAAGGAGATATCTCTTTTTTGATTGCCACACAGAAACAGGAAGAACCTAATATTGTTTATGAACCCTGCCTGGATGAAACATTCCTGCTGATAGGCAGCCCCGGAATGGATATCAAACCCTTTTCCCAACTAATAAAAGCAGGAGCATTACACAAAGCTGAAGAATGGCTCTGTGATCAGAACTGGTTTGCTCATAACAGTGATCTGATGATCATCCGCCGCTACTGGTTGAATAATTTCGGCAAACGCCCACCTGTAAAACCTCGTTTCATTATCCCGGATTTTGATTCCGTACTCAGGGCTATACAACATGGCAATGGTGTTACCGTAATACCTGATTACCTCGTTAAAACACAATTGAAAAATAACCAGCTGCAGGAACTCTGGCCGGGTAACAAGAAAGCAGTGAATACACTATACCTCGCGTACGATAAAACCAAAGCTCCCGCAGAACAGGTAGAGATGATGCGGATACTGTTGAATATGAAAAAGTGATCAGGGCCTGCGGTACCAGTAATGTGTGATCAGCACAATCGGTAAACCCACACAGAGCATATGAATGCCCCAGCCCACTACAGCACCTTCCCAACTAAATTTCAGTTGAGGTGTGCGCGTAAAACGTAATACTACGAAGTTCATCATGAGCCAGACAAAAAGCCCATAGGCACAACCCACTAACCACCTGTTTTGCTGTAATAATCTCACACGCGGATAAGCTGTAAAAAAGATCGCACCCCAGATGTAAGCCACCACAAAATGGAGGAAAACGCCTAACGCAATGATGCCACCATCACCACTATAAGCATCTTTACCCAATAAGGCGCTGGAAATGTATCTGAATACTTTGTCCGGCGTAACGCCAGATCTGAGAAATGAACTGATCACCGCGGCTGCGCCATCCAGCAGGCCCACGGTTAATCCGATGAATACAGTAGCCAGCACTGGCCGCTGTACCCCGGATATGGATGATTGCTCCATAAATAAGGGTGTTGTTGGTTGAGAAAATTTAGATTTTGGCCGATGTGTGGATGACATATACAATATAACGAATATTACAATCTTTCCTTAAGAAAGAAAATATTTCCTTGACAAATTAATTTTTCGGTGTAGTTTTGGAATATGAAAGCGCAACCGTCTTCCAATCTCATCCAGGATACGCATGTGGCTGCTGCCATGATGAATCCTTTGCGGATCCGTATCCTGGAACATCTCCGGGAACCAAATTCCGCAGCAGGGCTTGCCCGTGTGCTGGATATGCCCCGGCAGCAGTTGAATTATCACCTGCGGGAACTGGAAAGGAATGAGCTGGTAGAACTGGTGGAAGAAAGAAGAAAAGGTAATATGACGGAACGCATCGTAAGAGCCACTTCCAAGTCTTACATGGTGGTATTGAATACAGCCAGGATAGATCCGAAAGAGGTGCAGGATAAATTCTCCGCGGCTTACCTCTTAGCTGCTGCCACACAACTGATCCAGGAAGTAGCTGTATTACAAACAGGTGCGCAAAAAGCAAAAAAGAAATTACCCACGTTTACCTTGCAAACAGCCGTTAAGTTTGCCAGCCCGGAACAATTACATGCTTTCACGGAAGAACTGGCTAAAACAGTGGCAAAGCTGGCTGTAAAGTATCAGAACGAACAGGATACTAACGCACGGTCTTATCAGTTCCATTTATTTTCTCATCCAACACTTAAAAAACAACCACATGAAAAAAGGTAGGAGTACGGAAATGAGCCGTGAAATTGAAGCACCGGTTGAAAGAGTTTGGAAAGCATTAACGGAAGGAGAAGAATTGCAACGCTGGTTTCCACTGGAAGCAGTAGTATCCTCTGCGGATGTTAAACTGACCTGGGGTGGCGGCATCGACTGGAACATGGAAATAGAAGAACAAAAAGAAAATGAATACCTGCGCTGGGGATATGATAAAGACCACCATCATCTCGTTGGCCAGCAAGCACGCCGCCTGGCAGTAGAGTTTTTTCTCGAAGCAAAGAAAGGCAGCACTATGTTACGTATCGTGCACGCTGGTTTTGGTGAAGAAGAAAGCTGGGATGATCTCTATGATGGCGTAAGGCGCGGATGGCAAACAGAATCGCTGAGCCTGAAACATTACCTGGAAAACCATGCCGGCAAAAACAGGGTAGTGGCGCTGGCAGAGATCACTTCGAAAAAAACAGAACAGGAATTATGGGACATCCTTTTTAAAAATAGCATAACCATCCAGGATGATCAATATACTTACAACACACCCATTGGTGATAGCTATACAGGAACGTTATTATATTCCAATCCTCCGCAAGACCTCTGTGGCACCCTGTTACATTTGAACAATGCCATGCTGCGCATCAGTGTTGAAAGATTTTACCCCGGAGCCGATAATACCATCTGGGTATGGATCGGAGCATATGATGTGCCAGCACAAAAAATAGAAGAGATAAAGCAGCAATGGCAGGAAAAATTACAACAACTCATAAATTAAAAAACCATGGCAAACATTGAACACATGCAGTACATCAAGGTGCCTGCAGCAAAAGTGTATGAAACCCTCACTACAGAAAAAGGATTAGGCGCCACCTGGACCACAAAACTCATTGTAAAACCAGAGATCGGTTTTATCAATGAATTTGATTTCAATGATAACTACGCTACCAAAATGAAGGTGGTAGAACTGGTGGAGAATAAGAAAGTAGTATGGGAATGTGTGGAAGCTGCTACAGATCCTGAATGGGTAGGTACTACTATCTCCTTTGAGTTAAGTGAAAAGAATGGCAATACGGCTATCCTGTTTGGTCATCTCAACTGGAAAGAAGTAACAGATGGTTATCGTTTCTGTAATTACAACTGGGCTATGTTCTTATTCAGCCTGAAGAGTTATTGTGAAACCGGCACCGGCACACCTTATCAGCTCAGGACTTTTTAGCAGGATGATACAATTTTATCACCCGCATGATCTTATCAAAGATGGCTGTATTCTCATACACTCCCCTGAAATCCATTGAATGGGGGCCATAAGCAAACACGGGAACCATGATGCCGCTGTGATCTCCGGTACTGAATGCACCATCTACATAACCTCTTTCAATATTGCCATCCAGTAAACTGAGCCCGCCTGTTTCATGATCTGCTGTAATGATCACCAGTGTTTCACCATTGGTATCAGCAAATTGAAGGGCGGCACCGATAGCTTTATCAAAGTCCAGCATTTCACTGGTGAGATAAGGAACAGAATTGCTATGTCCGCCGAGATCTATCTGCGCGCCTTCTTCCATGATGAAGAAACCATTTTTATTGTAGGATAATGTTTGCAGGGATTTTTGCAGCGCACGGTTGAGGAAATTCCCGCGGCCCTGGTAAATAGTGCGTTTGGAACTATCATTCAGTGCAATGAACTGCTGGCCGGTAGCACTTTCTAGATCTGTGTGAAAACTGTAACCTCTGTTCTTCAGTTGTTCGGTGATCGGGGAAAAGTGTTGTGCACCTGCGCCGATCAGAATGCTAACAGGGCTTTTCAGCATACCTAATGCAATGCTGTCCATTTGATAACGTTCTTTGTTGTGGCCAAAGAATGCACCGGGCGTAGCATCTGTGATATCACCAGAACTGATGATGGCACTTTTCATACCTAAAGGAGCAATGAGATCAGGGATAGTGGTTAAAGCAACGCCGGTGGCATCTACACCTACATGCCGGTTATTGGTTTTTTTTCCGGAAGCCATGGCAGTAGCGCCTGCTGCGGAATCTGTAATGTAACTATCTTCAGAAGTGGTTTTTGAAAACCCGATATTGAGCAGTTGTAATAAGTTTAGCTGTCCAAAGTTGCCGGTGTATCCTGCATAGATCTGTGCGAGGCCCATGCCATCTCCTATCAGCAGGATCACATTTTTCACGGGTGATCTTTTGTCATTGTTGCGGTAAGTGGGTTTATACAGCTGATAGGCTTCTGTGCCTTTGTATTCTGCACTGCTCCGTTTTTCCAGGTAATCTGCGAGGGAATCCACTTTATCTGTGTTCAGGTAATCCACACCCAGGTTCATCATGGTCTTCCAGGTGTTGATATTATCCGGTGTGGCCCAGAAACGGAATTTCTTTCCCAGGGCATGCACCTTTTTGATCACTGCTTCAATAGGTTGTTTTTCTTCTTTTACAATACTGCCTTTGCCATTCCATTGCGTATAACTCCTGAAGTTATCACTGATCATATGTATCCGGCGAAGTTGTGCAGGGGTATAGTTTACGGTGGGTATGCCATCAAATAAAATGTAGGAGGGATATTGTTCCCATAAAGCGGCATCTGGCCGGGAGCCGCTGATCACGATCTTCACCTGTGGATGGGAAGTAATGGCGGGAAAAGCGCTGAGTATTTCAACCAGAGCCTTCATGGTAGGTACTCCTGTTGTTTTAAAATCTATCAGTAGCTGTAGTTCTGCTTTGGTAGCAAAAATACCTTTGCGCATTTCGATCATTTTCTGCAGTGGTTGCAGGTATAATGCTTTGAGCGTGCGGCTGCTGTCTATGTCTTTCTGGTTGTGCGCTACATATAATTCTCCATTCCGTTCCCAAACATCCGCCTCCATGGAGCCAAAATTCCGCGCAAATGCCATGGCGAATGGTTTGGGTTGTTCATAGTCGTTATGAGAATGCGCATTGGAAGTGGTGTATTGTTGTGCGAGGGCAGGAGTAAGCAGGCCCAGCAGACAAACCAGTGTATAAATGTTACGAAGCATGGTTAAAAGTAAAAAACTCCCGGTAAAGCCGGGAGTTTGCTGTGAGATATTTTAGTTAAGGATTATTGCCGGTTGTATCTGCATTGCATTAAACGGTTGCAATCCGGCCTAAAAAAAGCATACCGGACAATTGCCCGGTATGCTCTAAGAACTTTGCATGTTGTTGCAGGGGTTACATAGCGGCCAATTGCACTTTCTGTTGCAATTCGATCACGCTGTCTCGGAAGCTGTTATCAGTATCCATCAGGTCTTTTACAGTTTGGCAGGAATGTATCACTGTTGTGTGATCGCGGCCGCCAAAATGTTCGCCAATGGTTTTTAATGAATTCTTGGTAAAACTCTTGGCCAGGTACATGGTGATCTGGCGGGCCTGTACGATTTCGCGCTTGCGGGTTTTTTGCAGCAGCTTATCATAAGGAACGTCGAAGTACTCGCAGACCATTTTCTGGATGCTTTCGATGGTGATCTCTTTGGAAGAGGTTTTTACGAAAGACTTCAATACGCGTTTGGCCAGTTCCAGGTCTATATCTTTCCTGTTGAGGGAAGATTGTGCCAGGAGGGAGATCAAAGCGCCTTCCAGTTCACGTACATTGCTTTGTATATTATAGGCTACATACTTCACTACTTCTTTCGGCATTTCCAAACCATCGTTCCGCATCTTCATCTCCAGGATCTCCATTCTTGTTTCAAAGTCCGGGATCTGCATATCTGCACTCAGGCCCCAGCGGAAACGGCTCAGTAATCTCTCTTGCAAACCATCCAGGTCTTTTGGTGGTTTATCTGAGGTGAGGATCAGTTGTTTACCGCTTTGGTGAATGTGATTGAAGATAGCAAAGAAGGCATCCTGCGATTTCTCTGCGCGGGCAAAGAACTGGATATCATCTACGATCAGTACATCTATCAGCTGATAGAAATGGATAAAGTCGTTAATGATGTTATTCTTGGAATGATCAATGAACTGGTTGATGAACTTTTCTGCACTTACATACAGCACCGCTTTATTAGGGCTTTGCCTTTTCACTTCATTACCGATGGCCTGGGCAAGATGGGTTTTACCCAAACCAACACCGCCATATATAACAAGTGGATTGAAGGAAGTACCACCGGGTTTATCAGATACGGTTTTACCGGCTCTGCGTGCCACGCGGTTACAGTCTCCTTCAATGAAGGACTCAAAGGTATAATTATGATTTAGCTGGGAATCTATCTGCACGCGTTTGATACCCGGGATAACGAAGGGGTTCTTCACCGGATTTTGTATCGTTAACGGGAAATCAACTTCACTGTCTTTTTGGTGTTTGGTAAACTGCGTAGGCATATTCACCGTTTTAGGATGTTGGTGTGGTGTACCGTTTTCTACTACAATCCTATATTCCAGTCGCGCCTCCTTGCCAAGTTCCCGTTTGATGGTTTTACCCAATAAACCTACATAGTGCTCTTCCAGGTATTCATAAAAGAACTGGCTGGGGACCTGTATGGTTAAAACGTTGTTCTCGAGTTGTACGGCTTTGATTGGTTCAAACCACGTTTTGAATGGTTGCCATTCCACGATATCCCTGATTATATTCAGACACTTCTCCCAAACTTGTTCGCAAGTTTTGTTCATTTAGATAAAAAAAATTAATCGTGTTTATAATTTGGGTGTTTCTCGAATATAAACTCTTCAATACGGGCGGTTGAAGAATTTTTGACAGGATGACGAATATCTGTAGAAAATGTTGAAAAAAAAAATAAATCTGCCCTTGTTTTATTTATAACAATTACAGAATGTTCGTCTCTGTTTATTCGATATTTTTTTGGCTAAAACACCCGTTTAGCCTACAATTCCGCTACTAAGAAAAGTGTTAAACCGTACAAGCATGATTAACAAGTAATTTGTATTTCTGTTTGCTGGATTGTATGAAAACATCAGCATAACAGGTAAAATAACATTGCTTACGTCCAGTGCCAGGAATGTATCCCAATGGGTACTCAGTAGCGGTGGTGGATCTTACTTTTTTGGTAACAGTATCTATGTGTATTCTCAAATTCCATGCAAATTTAAGATATGGGTCGCAAAGATATAGAATAACTTGTGTAAAAGTAATTCAGTACCGCTATATTGAAAAACTTATCTTTGGCGCAATTGACATTTTAAATTTGTTTTTATGAGTTTTGAAATAACCGGAAAGCTGGTTGTGAAGTACAATACAGTACAGCGCAGTGAATCATTCAAGACAAGGGAGTTCGTGATTGAGAAATCTGATGACATTAACGGCAGGGTGATCACCAATTATATCAAGTTTCAGTCTGTGCAGGATCGTACCAGCATCATAGACCGTCACAATGAAGGTGAAATGGTTAAAGTTTATTTTAATATAAAGGGCACACGCTGGGAGAAAGACGGTAAAGTGAATTATATCACTAACCTGGATGCATGGCGCATGGAAAGTATGATGCAGGCACAACCGGGTGCTGATAATCAGCCTAATTACAATACCAGCCAGGAAGCTCCTTCCGGTGCAGGTGCTGTTGACAGTGGAGATGACTTACCGTTCTAAGCAAACGGTATATATTATATTATAAAGGGGTTGCCGTATACCACGGCAGCCCCTTTACTATTTATAGCCTATCTTTGTGCCTGTTTTAGGATAAATACCTAACCGCAATATGGTACAACAACTTTCTCTGAAGCTCCTCCCACAGGATGCCGACAATACACACACTGTTTCCAAACAAGCTGCCGCCGCCCTGGGCCTCAAGCCTGGCGCTATCACTGGTTATAATCTTATCAAACGCTCTATAGACGCACGTTCCAAACAAGTATATTATGTACTCACGCTGGAAGTGTATATAGATGAACCCTTCCACCAGCGAACTTCTCCTGTATTTAATTATAATAGCCTACTGCCCAACGCTCAAAGAGTGATTGTAATAGGAGCCGGCCCCGCCGGTTTGTTCGCTGCATTACGATTAATAGAACTGGGCCTCAAACCCATTGTACTGGAAAGAGGCAAAGATGTGCGTGCCCGCAGAAGGGACCTTGCTGCTTTAAATAAAACAGGCATCGTGAATCCGGACTCCAATTATTGTTTCGGAGAAGGTGGCGCCGGCACTTACTCAGATGGAAAGTTGTATACCCGTTCCAACAAAAGGGGGAATATCAACAGGATCCTCCACATCTTTCAACAGTTTGGGGCGCAGGAAGATATTCTCACAGATGCACATCCTCATATCGGCACCAACAAACTCCCGCATATTATTACTTCCATGCGGGAACAGATCACAGCCAGCGGAGGAGAAGTACACTTTGAACAAAAGGTAACCGGCCTGCAACTCAATGATGGTGCTATTACAGGTGTAAAAACTTCTAATGGAGAAACATGGAGTGCCAGGCATGTCATATTGGCCACTGGCCATTCTGCGCGTGACATATTCCAGATCCTGCATGATCAGAAAATTTTAATAGAAGCGAAACCCTTTGCCCTCGGTGTTCGTGTGGAACATCCTCAAACACTTATTGACAGTGCGCAGTATCATTGCCCGCTTCGTGGTGATTTTCTGCCACCGGCCAGTTATAGTCTTGTTGAACAAGTTGCCGGTCGCGGTGTATTTTCTTTCTGTATGTGTCCCGGTGGCATAATTGCCCCTGCTGCTACATCTCCGGGAGAGTTAGTGGTGAATGGATGGTCTCCCTCCAAACGTAATAATCCTTATGCTAACTCAGGCATGGTGGTAACAGTAGATGAATCAGACTTTGCACCCTTTGCCGCAAATGGCCCTTTAGCTGCTATGTATTACCAGCAGTCTGTAGAACAGGATGCTTATAAAGCCGGCGGCGGAAAGTTTGTTGCCCCCGCACAACGCATGACGGATTTTGTAAAAGGTAAAGTATCTTCCACTTTGCCGGAGAATTCTTATATTCCGGGAGTGAACAGTGTTGACCTGAGAGATGTATTACCCGCAGCTGTGCATACGCGGCTGGGCGAAGCATTTAAAGCCTTCGGTAAAAAGATCAGAGGGTATTATACAGAAGATGCGATACTGGTGGCTACAGAATCACGGACCTCTTCTCCTGTGCGCATTCCAAGAGATGCTGCTTCATTGATGCATCCTCAGGTAACAGGATTATATCCCTGTGGTGAAGGTGCCGGTTATGCCGGTGGAATTGTTTCTGCAGCAATGGACGGAGAAAGAGTGGCAGAAGCCATTGCGCTGCAAGCCTAAATGGAGGTTTTGTCCATCGAATCATCCCGTTGGTGTATTATTAAGAAATTCTTATATAAATTCCTTGGCCCCCACGTGCTTATGATGTAAATTCAACAACGTTAATTACTCCTCCTTATGAACTTATTGGAAATCGAGCATCTAAAGAAGTACTACGCCACTCACAAAGCCGTAGACGATATCAGCTTCTCCATACCCAAAGGCAGCATCTTTGGATTATTGGGACCCAACGGCGCTGGTAAAACCACATTGTTACGCATGATCACCGGTATCTTTTATCCGGATTCAGGCAACATTACTTTTGATGGCAAACCCTTTAACCCCGGTACGGATATCAGGTACATCGGGTACATGCCGGAAGAAAGAGGTTTGTATAAAAAGATGAAAGTAGGAGAGCAAGTGTTATACCTTGCCCAACTGAAAGGACTTAGTAAAAAAGAAGCGCAGGAAAAGGTGGGATACTGGTTTGAAAAACTTCAGATCACATCCTGGCATAATAAGAAGGTAGAAGAGCTGAGCAAAGGTATGCAACAAAAGGTACAGTTCATCTCTACCATCATGCATCATCCCAAACTGCTCATCCTGGACGAACCTTTCTCAGGGCTTGATCCCATTAACTCCCAACTGATCCAGGACGAAATATTCGAGATGGCCCGCAATGGTACTACCATCATATTTTCCACCCACCGCATGGAACAGGTGGAAGAGATCTGTGATCATATTGTACTGGTGAATAAAGGCCATAAAATACTGGATGGTTCCGTGAAGCAGATCAAACAGGATTTCAAGCAACATCTCTTCCGGGTTGGACTGGATCAGCAACCGAATCCTGCCCAGATGGCTACACATCACTTCACTATCATCAAACAGCAGGAGAAAGGCTACACGGTGAAGTTGAATGAATATAGTAAGACGAATGATATCTTATCTCATTTCATTCATCATGATATCCAGGTGAATTCATTCGAAGAGATCCTGCCTACCATCAATGAAGTATTCATCTCACAAGTAAAGCTCACAGAAGCGAATTAATAATCCTACTATATGAACAAGATCTGGATCATTATAAAAAGAGAATATCTCACAAGGGTGCGTAAAAAATCCTTTGTGATCACAACTATCCTTGTACCCTTCCTGTTTCTGGGCATGATCCTCCTGCCAGTCCTGATGATGCAGTCGGATGATAATGAGAAGGTGGCCGTGGTGGATGACAGTAAGTTCTTCACTGGAAAGATGGCAGACGATGGTGGTGTGCATTATAAGTTTGTAAATGCAAAAATAGACACGCTAAAAAATAATTACGCAGACTTCGGTTATACGGGTGTATTGCATATCCCGGCTATGGACATCAACCGCCCCGGTAATTTTAATTACTACAGCAAAGGGCAGATGAATGTGATGATGAAGAGTAATATGGAGCGTAAGTTGAAGAACGTGATAGAAGACCTCCGTATGGAAGAGGCCGGTATTGATAAAGCAAAACTGGAAAATATCCGTACACAGGTAGATATTGTGAACCTTACGGGTAAAGATGAAAAGAAAGGAAGTGCAGGCCTGGCTTTAGCCGTAGGATATGGTTCCGGTTTCCTGATCTATATGATCCTGTTGATCTTTGGGATGGGTGTGATGCGTGGTGTGATGGAAGAAAAAACGAACCGTGTGGCGGAAGTAATGATCTCCAGCGTAAAGCCTTTTCAGCTGATGATGGGCAAGATCGTGGGGATTGCAGGAGTAGGACTTACCCAATTCCTGATATGGATCGTATTGATCGTTGGCCTGAATTTACTGCTGCCTTTGTTCATTGACCCTGCATCGTTGCAATCGGCTTCTGCACAGGGAGGCGCCATGGGAGGCGGACAATCCAGTGCTGCTATGGTAGAAATGATGGAGAAGATCAATTTTGTGAAAGATAATGTGAGCTGGTCTATGGTGATCTTCTGTTTCCTTTTCTACTTCCTTGGAGGATACCTTTTTTATGCTGCTTTATTTGCAGCGGTGGGTAGCCTTGTGAATGAAGATCCTAACGATGCGCAGTCCCTGGTTTTTCCGGTTACTTTACCGGTGATCATTTCCATCTTTATGATGTTTGCTGCGGTGCGTAAGCCCAATGGCCTGATAGCCATATGGGGGAGTATGATCCCTTTTACTTCTCCGGTGGTAATGATGGCGCGGATTCCTTATGGGGTTCCCGGGACGGTACCATACTGGCAATTGATATTATCTATGTTGTTACTGATAGGTGGGATTGTTGGTACTACCTGGGTGGCGGCTAAGATCTATCGTACGGGGATTTTGCTCTATGGCAAAAAAATAACATTAAAAGAAGTAGGGAAGTGGCTGGTACGAAAGAACTAATTTTTATATAATGGAAAAGCCGGAGCGTTTGCTCCGGCTTTTTTTATGATTTTTAGGTAACCAGCTGTTGTTATTTATTGGGCCGCCGTTGTGTCACTCACTTGTACAGTTTGTTTTCTATTCAGCTATTCGTTTCCTCACTAAATTAAACTCCTCCCATATTTCATGCAGCACATCTGCTGCTGGTTTAATATCTTTTATCAAAGCAGCTACCTGCCCTATCTCTAATTCTCCTTCTTCCAGCAAACCTTCGAACATACCTTTTTTTGCTCTGCCGCGGCCAAGTAATGAGGTGAGCTCTTCAGGAGAGGCGCCTTCCATTTCAGCTTTCCGTACGGCTTCAAAGAATGCATTCTTTAACAAGCGTACGGGTGCTAATTTTTTCAGTGATAAGAGTGTATCTCCTTCACCGGATTTCACTACGGCTTCCTTGAAATGCAGATGGGAAGAGGCTTCTGGCGTGGCTACAAATCTGCTGCCTACTTGTACTCCTGATGCTCCTAAGGCAAAAGCTGCAGCCATGGCCCTTCCGGAGCCGATACCGCCTGCTGCTATCACAGGAATGGTTACTTCATCTGCTACTGCGGGGATCAATATCATGGAGGTAGTTTCTTCTCTGCCGTTGTGGCCTCCGGCTTCAAAACCTTCTGCTACTACAGCATCTACTCCTGCTTCCTGGCTCTTCAGTGCAAACTTAGAACTGGAAACCACATGCACTACTTTGATGCCATGTTCTTTGAGCGTGGATGTCCAGGTTTTAGGATTGCCGGCGGAAGTGAAAACAATCTTCACTCCTTCTTCTATAATGATCTGAATGTGTTTGTCAATGTCCGGGTAAAGGAGTGGTACGTTTACGCCGAAAGGCTGTTTCGTGGCCTGTTTGCACTTTTGGATATGTTCTCTCAGTACATCAGGATACATACTGCCGGAGCCTATTAATCCAAGTCCCCCGGCGTTGGATACTGTACTGGCTAAACGCCAGCCACTGGCCCATATCATTCCGGCCTGGATGATAGGATACTGGATATTGAAAAGTCTGGTTACGCTATTGCTAAATTCAGCCATGCGGCAATTTAAAAATTTACCCCCTCCAAACAAAAAAATACCTCATTACCAATAGAAGCCCCCTGCTAAAAAAGAAAGAAAAACCGCCCTCTCCGGCGCGGCAAACGCTATCCCAGATCAATCTCCGTATTGTCTCCAATATTGAGGCTCTGACTCAACCCACGGATATTAGCATCACTGCCAATCAAGGAAGATTTCAGTACCACTTCATAAAGATTACTGAAGGAGCCGATGATAGAATCTTTCACAATGGAATAGCTGATCACGGTATTATCTCCGATGGCAACATTGGGCCCGATAATACTATTCTTAATATTACAGCCTTCCCCAATACTTACAGGAGGAATGATGATGGTATTCTCATAAGGCAATACCGGGTTGGTAGCCAGTTTGTATTTCTTAAGGAGGATGGCGTTGGTTTCCAGCAGGGTTTCTTTCCTTCCGCAATCAAACCAGTTGTTCACTTTGAAAGCATTGAACTGCACGCCATGCTGGATCATGCATTCCAGGGCATCCGTGAGCTGGAACTCATCATGAGAGCGCAGCTGCTTTTGCACATTATCTTCCAGGCACTGGTACATCTGTTCGGTTTCACGGATCTTGTACATGCCCACCAATGCGAGATTGGATTTAGGGATCTGGGGTTTTTCTATTACCCTGCTGATAGTGCCGGACTCATGTAATTCCGCTACACCAAAGTTGCGGGGATCGTCTACTTTTTTTACACCCAGCAGGGAATGCGGGGCATTGATCACTTCTTTGAAATCACACTCTACGATGGTATCTCCCAATACGATCAGGATCTCATCATTCTTTACCACTTCCCTGGTGAGGAGGATAGCGTGGCCTGTACCTTCCCGGGAATTTTGCTGTACAAAATGGGTGGTAAGGTCCGGGTATTTCTTCTCTACATAATGCT
This sequence comes from Chitinophaga sp. SYP-B3965, assembly GCF_009647655.1. Lineage (GTDB taxonomy): Bacteria > Bacteroidota > Bacteroidia > Chitinophagales > Chitinophagaceae > Chitinophaga. Next base: position 228,529 of record NZ_WJFD01000007.1, read on the forward strand.
GGATCTTTTCGCCGAGGTAGCCTACTACGAACACAAATTCACGGATCCCTGCTTCTACCAGCTGATCAACGATGATGCTGAGAATGGTTCTGCCAGCCAAAGGTATCAATGCCTTGGGTTGCGTATAAGTATGTGGTCGCAGCTTGGTGCCGGCACCTGCTACTGGAATTATCGCCTTCATGTATTGGATTTAGAAATGGTTCACTGCTCAGATAAACCTTGTCACATTACTATTCGCGGGCAAATTACGTAATCAATTATTAATAATGAATTAGGTTTTACGATTATCCTATTTGTATTAGGAATAAAATAAATATAACCCAACACTTCTTTTCTTCAATTCCTAATTCTTATTTAATGAGAAGATGTTTAATTTTGCGTCTTAAATTTTCCTTCACCATGCAAAGAGACCAGCAGATATTTGATATCATTGGCCAGGAACTGGAAAGGCAGCGCCATGGCATTGAACTGATAGCTTCGGAGAACTTTACCAGCTTGCAGGTTATGCAGGCCATGGGTAACGTTATGACCAATAAATACGCGGAAGGTTATCCCGGGCGCCGTTATTACGGTGGCTGCGAGATAGTGGACCTCAGCGAACAACTGGCCATTGACCGGGCTAAACAGATCTTTGGCGTTGATTATGTGAATGTTCAGCCGCACTCCGGCGCACAAGCCAATGCCGCTGTATTACTGGCAATCCTCCAGGCGGGAGACAAGATCCTGGGTCTTGATCTGAGCATGGGTGGTCACCTTACACACGGTTCTGCCGTAAACTTCTCCGGTAAATTGTACCAGCCCTTCTTTTATGGCGTGAACAAGGAAACCGGCCTGGTAGAATACGACAAAATGGAAGAGGTGGCTTTACAGGAAAAGCCGAAAGTGATCATTTGTGGTGCTTCTGCATACAGCCGCGATTGGGATTATGCCCGTATCCGTGCTATTGCTGATAAAATAGGTGCTTTTGTGATGGCAGATATCGCACATCCTGCGGGTCTGATCGCTAAAGGGTTACTGAATTCTCCTTTTGCACATTGCCATTTTGTGACCACTACTACCCACAAAACCCTCCGTGGTCCTCGTGGTGGTATGATCATGATGGGCAAGGACTTTGAAAATCCATTCGGCCTGAAAACACCAAAAGGTGAAGTTCGCCTGATGAGCAACCTGCTGGATATGGCGGTTTTCCCCGGTATCCAGGGTGGTCCGCTGGAACACGTGATTGCAGCAAAGGCAGTGTCCTTCTTCGAAATATTATCTGATGAATATGATGTGTATGCCCGCCAGATGGTACGTAACGCTCAGGCTTTGTCTCGCGCGTACCTGGAGAAAGGCTACCAGATCGTTTCAGGTGGTACAGATAACCACTTGTTACTGATAGATCTCCGCAACAAGAACATCTCCGGTAAAAAAGCAGAGCAGGTGCTCGTACAGGCTGATCTTACCGTGAACAAGAACATGGTGCCTTTTGATGATAAATCACCTTTCGTTACTTCCGGTATCCGTGTTGGTGTACCTGCTGTTACTACCCGTGGTTTGAAAGAAGAGCACATGCCACTGATCGTGAATTGGATGGACAAACTGCTGATGGATGCAGACAATAATGATACGATCCTGAAAGTACGTGGTGAGGTAAATGAGTTTATGAAACAATTCCCGCTGTATCCTGAAATGGGTTAAGCGTTTGATATTTGATAATAAAAAAGAAGGCTGCTCTCACAAGGGCAGCCTTCTTTTTATTTAGTAATACTAAATAAATGACCCCTTTGCGATCCTATAGGAATATCAAAGAGCAGTCAAACACTGACCCTATGTCAAGGGTTTACAAATACTAAAAAGAGCGGTTGCCTGGATAGGGGCAATCGCTCTTTCTTTTGATGGTATATAATAACGGTATTATTGCCTTATATTTATCGTTAAAGTAAATTATATGTTTCAAAATATCGGCATGACCGAATTACTAATCATCTTATTATTTTTCCTCGGAATACTCCTGGTTGTTATTGGTTTTCGGGCGATCCTGAAGATGAGGAAATGATCCGCTATTTCTTTACCGTTAGTTCAAACGGCTGCTGATTGCGGAACACTTCTACTTTCACTTCCTGCTTCCAGGCATGTTGCTGATAAAGCCGGATATATTCCAGGGCATTTTTCACTTTATCGGTTTCCACTTTCAGCACCACATCGCCTGTTTTAAATCCATTCTTCGCGGCTTCACTTTTTTCAGGAACTTTTACAAAGTAAGCACCCTGCTCGTCCGGTAAACCTGTGGCAGAACGTTCGCCTAATCCTTCAATATTTTTCACGGTGGCGCCTCTCCAGGTAAAGGTGGCATTGGCGCCGGCTTTTTGAGAATACAGTTCTTTGGGTAATGGTACAGGTGCTGCTTTGGCTTGTAGTTTTTTAATACGTACACCAAATTCATTCATCGGAAAATTCTTAAATCCTACGGCTAATGCTTTGCTGCCGGGCTTTACACGGTAATCTCCTTTTGCAAAATCCATGAACTGCGGATTGCCTGCCAGGGAATGCGCATCTGTTCCATCAGCCTGTGCAGCAGCTAATGCAGCCGCATCCGGGAAGAAATTATGATCTACTTCTTTGCCCCATACTTCTACACGAATAGGTTTGTAAGCAGTGGTCACAATATTATGGGTGAATATATCGCCGCTATTCTTAAACCATACATGCGGATGAAAAGAATTATTGATCATGATATTATTCTCTACGATCCGGAAGAAACCTTCCCGCAGTTTAAGCCCGCCATTCAGGCAAACATTATTATAGATGCGGTAGTTGGAAGAGCCATCATCCAGATCAATATCCCAGCCATGATCACAACGGAAACGGTTATGGCGGATCACGGTTTGTGTGATGGCATCCAGTGTTACCAGATCTATGTTGGCAGTGGTGGCACTGTCCATTACGCGGCGGTTCGGATGCCAGAAGCGATCCCTGCCCCATGAGTTGAATGCGCCATGGTCGCCGGTTTCGAGAACGGTGTTGTACACGTCATTATGTTCAATGATGTGGCCTCCCCAGGTACCTTCGTTGATATTGATACCAGCACGGGGTACATCATGGATGGTATTCCAGGCTACCTTGATATTCATGGACATGGAAATGTGTACACCGGCAGATTGTTTTTCTACTTCGCCTGTGTATTGGATTAGATTATCCTTTGCATCACATTGTTTGGGATAGTTATCATTCAGCGGGCCTTTTTCAAAATCCATTTTAGTGAAGGGAACAAAAGTGTTGTATTCAAAAGCAGGAGAACGAACGGCTTCAGCACTTCCTACAAATGCAATGCCACTGGCGCCTGCTTTGTAGATATGGCAACTGTCTATATTTACATGGCGGTTGTAGTTGTTCACGAAGATGGCATTACCACCTACTTCATTGAATACACAATTGCTCACATAACAGAACTCTGCACCTTCTATCAATAAGGCGCCTCCACGATAAATTGCCCAGTCGCTGCGCAGGAGGGGTTCTTTTGTTTCCATGAAGGTCCTAGCGTTGCCGGCAAATTGCAGGTTGTTCAGGATCACTTGTTTTACCGGTGTTTTGGCGGTTCCTTTAATGGAGATGAGTTCTTTCAGTACGGCATAACTCACCGTAGCGGGTAAAACACCGGCTTGTGGTTTATAATATAAGTAATGTTCTTTTGCATCAAAGTACCATTCATGAGGAGCATCCAGTTCTTCCAGCACATTTTCTACAAAACGGTTCGTCGGATGTAATCCCATCTGCCGGTTGTTCTGCCAGCCGCCTTCTAAAATGGCTTCGCCTTTATCATCCACGCCTGTTATCTTATAATGATAACCTCCCCATTCTGCACGGTGTAAAGCATGCACGGTAGCGCCAACCGGTTGTTTCCAGGTTTTGATCCTTTCCGGAGAAATAGCATCTGCGGCAACACCATGATAAAAGCGGGCACTGGAATCGTAATTGGGATAACGGGCCAGGATCTGCTGTTTGCCATTGATGAATAAACGATCCATGGAGGTAACGGAGGCGGGTACTGGACTCCGGTAAATTCCCTGCTGCCAGGTTTGCCATGTTGTTTTTAAAGGTTGTGCGCCACTGAGGATGGCGGTTTCACCAGGATAGCCCATAATGAAAAGCACGTTTTGCATGGAGCCATTGTCTTCCGGCGTTAGTACCAGTGTGCTATCCAGGTAATAAGTGCCGCCACGCAGGATCACCTGTATACTGGCATCTTTATTTTTTAAACGGGCTGCCCGCCACAGTTGCTGTGCGCGGTGTAAACTGGCCACCGGCTTTTCTTTGGTGCCGGCATTTTCATTAGCTCCGGAGGTGGACACATAGATACGCTGTGTTTGACCTAATGCCGGTAGTGCTATCATACAAAGGTAGAGTGGAATCCATTTCAGCATAGATACTAAGTTAAATCCTTATTTATCAATAGGATGGTACTAAATGAACTATTCCTTCCAGAAAAATATCCCGGGAAATATTTGGCGGATTGGAAAATACCTGTACATTTACAGTGTACTAGTTAAGTAGTACACTAAAACATGAAGCGATGATAATATCCCTGCAACATCTTCATTTTCATTACCGAAAGGCACAGCCTGTACTGGAGAATGTTAACCTCTCCCTGGCGCCTGGCCGGATCTATGGTTTACTGGGAAGGAACGGAGCGGGCAAGAGCAGTTTGCTGTATCAGCTCTGTGGTCTTTTATTTCCTACTTCAGGGGAATGTAAGGTAATGGGGTATGAACCTGCCAAAAGGTTACCTGCTTTTTTGCAACAGGTGTACCTGTTACCAGAATCTTTCCATCTGCCGGATATGAACATCACCCAATACCTCCGGCTCTTTGCTCCTTTTTATCCTTCCTTTGATCACGACGCATTTAAAAGGCACCTGGTTGCTTTTGAGATCCCCCGGGAGCAAAGTCTACAGGCTCTCAGCCACGGAGAGCAGAAGAAAGTGCTGATCAGTTTTGCATTGGCTACCCGCGCAAAGGTCCTGTTAATGGATGAGCCCACCAATGGACTGGACATTCCTTCTAAACGCCAGTTTCGAAAAGTGATTGCCGGCTGCCTGGAACCGGATCAGTGTATGATCATCAGCACACACCAGGTAAAAGATCTGGATAGCCTCATAGATGAAGTACTGATCCTGGAAGGGCATGGCATCCTGTTGCAGGAGTCTGTTTCCCGTATCACCGAAAAGCTCTCCTTCCGCCAGGTAATGAGTTTGGAAGAATCAGAAGCGCCGATCTATAGTGAAGGTGCGTTAAAAGGTTATGTGGTAGTAGCTGTGAACCGGCAGGCAGAACATTCCCGGCTGGATATGGAAATGTTCTTCAATGCGGTGATGGTGGAAAAAGAAAAGATCCTCTCCCTGTTCCAACAATAAAAATATTCCTATATGCAATTTTCTTTTGCCCGTTTCTCGTACTTATTCAAATTGCAGCTGGCAGCAAACCGTAAGCTGTATCTGCTGTCTATGGCTGCTATGGCAGGTGTCATGCTCTGTTTTATGTTCCTGAGCGTTTTTACTTCTAAAAATGGTTTTCAATTTGAGAACCAAATAGATTTTGTAACAGTTGCCCTGATCCTATCCGGTGCTTTTTTTGCCTCTCTTATCTTTACGCAGTATGGGGATAAAGACAAGCGGATTCAGTCTATCCTTTTGCCGGTTTCCAATGCGGAACGGCTGGCAGTTGCGGTGCTCTTCGTCTTCTTTCTTTTCCCGATTGTTTTCCTGTTGCTGTACTTTATTTGTATTGCAATAGTTAATACAGTAGATGTACAAGTATTAGGCAACAGGAATGATATCTATATGCTGGGCGGAATAGAGGGTCAGTATTTACTCATGACATTTGGTTTGGTGCAGTCTGTGGCTTTACTGGGTGCTATCTGGTTCAGGCGGTTCACATTTGTGAAGACGATAGTACTGGTTTGTTTAACAGCCATATTTATTGCCGGTGCGAATGACGTGATCAATAAAGTGGTAGTGAAGGACGCCAGTGCAAAAGTGGCGGGTTACCATGCTAAAGTGAATAAACTACCTTTTCCTGTCCGGTATGAAATAGTTGGCTCATCGCCTTACCGCAGCATGCGTTTCTCCGGGAAGAGCGAGTATGGGTATTATATAGATGGGAGCTCTTACTGGCTTTCATTACCGGATCACCAGATGCTGTTTTTTCTCATCTTCCTTGGACTGATCCCGCTATTCTTTTTCTACGTGACACTTGCTAAGCTCCGGGAGCAGCAACTCTAAAACAGATCGATCATGGAATTCAATAATACTCAGGCCATCTACCTGCAAATTGCAGATTACGTTTGTGATCAGGTGCAGTTGCAACATTGGCCACCGGAAGGAAAAGTACCCTCTGTAAGGGAGCTGGCCGTGAACCTGGAAGTAAATCCCAATACCATTATGCGGTCCTACGAATACTTGCAGCAGCAGGGGATCATCTATACCCGCCGCGGATTAGGATATTATGTAAGTGAGGATGCGCTCCGCAAAGTAATTGCATTACGTAAAGAACAATTCTTACAGGAAGAATTACCACAGTTCTTCCGGAAGATGTTCCTGCTGGGGGTTGAGTTAGATGAGTTAAAGGCACGCTTTGAGAAATTCAAAACCCGCCAGGCGAAAGCTTAAACATTTATTTAAAAAGAACTTCGCATGAAAACAAGTAATAAACTCCTTATCGTTCTGTTCTTCTTTGTCGTTATTACACTCGTGCTCTTTAACGTGCTGCTCAACGTACAATTAAAGGCAGGTAACCTTTCCAGTGAATATCAGAAAACAACCCGTTCAACGGTTACTATGAAGCCATTTCAGCATGTTGTATATGATGGCCGGCAGTATCTGCACCAATCCCGCAGCAGCCAAAGTTGGGTAAGCCGGACCATTCATCTGAGCGTAGGTGATAGAAATAAACATGAGCTGGAGATACCTTCAAATTTTGAACCGATCTTAAGGTACCATTATCAGGGAGATACTTTATTTATCGGCTTTAGCAGCGAAGATGGTGCGTTTGGCCGTGCTGATTATATACCGGATGGGAGCATACCGCTGCGTCTTTTTGCCCCCGCGTTATCTTCTGTTGCTTCCGTTGGTGGCATCATGAATGTTGACCGGATCCGTCAGCAAGAGCCATTGGCCTTACATCTGGCCAATTCAGCTAATTTCATGCTGTTAGGGTTGGATATACCGGTACTGCAACTGCATGCAGATTCAAATGCGCAGGTGATGGTGGTTGATAACAGTCATGTTGATACGCTGGCGCTTACGATGGGTAAAAGTACTGGCATCACTTTCGTTACGCCTAATAATATTAAAAACATACTTCCCGTGCAATTGGATAGTACCGCGAGGATCAGGGTGGATGGGAAAGCGGCGGATATGAAAACGTACTTACAAAAAACGCAATAATTCTAGTCTCTCTATGAATGTATTACCGTTCCGATATTCATCGGAACGGTTTTTTTATTGTCAGAATTGGGTAGCGAGGTAAGCCATGGTGCCTGCTCCTATTTCCAATGCATTTTCATCAATATCAAATATCGGCGTATGCACTCCGGCTGAAATGCCACGTGCTTTATTACCTGTGCCTAATCTGAAGAAGCAGGCGGGGATCACTTGTGAGTAGAAGGAAAAATCTTCTGCCCCCATCCGCAGTTCTGTGTCCACCACATTTTCCTGGCCCATGTATTGTTCTGCCAAAGTACGCGCAGTCGCCGTAACAGCTTCGTTGTTATAAAGTGTTGGATAACCTACCAGGATATCAATATCTATTTCTGCTCCCATCGCATGTACCAGTTCTGTAGCATGTTTGCGGATCAGGTCATGGGCTTTGAAACGCCAGGTTTCATCCATGGCACGGAAGGTGCCCATCAGTTTTACCTCGCTGGGGATCACATTAGTGGTGAATCCGCCATTGAAAGCGCAGATGGATAATACAGAAGGGGAGAAAGGATCATTGTTCCTGCTGATGATCTGCTGCAGGCTCACAATGAGATTGGAGGCAATGAGAATAGTATCTGCCGTGAGATGTGGTGCGGCAGCATGACCGCCTTTTCCTTTCACAGTAATATAAATCTCATCTGCACTGGCCATGTATTTTCCTGCGCGGAATCCGAGTTTGCCGGTTTCCATAGCGGGTAATACATGCAAACCCAGGATGGCCTGTGGTTTGGGATTTTCCAGGGCGCCGTCTTTGATCATCAGGCTGGCTCCTCCGGGGTGTTTTTCTTCTCCCGGCTGGAATAATATTTTCACGGTACCTTCAAATTCATCTTTCACCTGTTGCAGGATGCGGGCTGCGCCGAGTACAACTGTTGTATGTACATCATGGCCACAGGCATGCATTACGCCGGGGTTCTTAGATTTATAAGGTACATCGTTGGCTTCTTCAATGGGCAATGCATCTATATCTCCTCTTAAGGCAATGATCTTTTTGGAAGGGTTCTTTCCTTCTATGAGGGCCACTACACCTGTTCCTGCTACACCTGCTCTATAGGAGATGCCGTATTCATCCAGTTTTGCCTGGATAAATTTAGATGTTTCGTATTCCTGGAAAGACAGTTCAGGATGGGAGTGGAGGTGATGCCTGCAAGCTATCAGGTCAGGCGCATATTGCCTGGCCAGGGATTGGATCCGGTTCTTCATTCTATTTCTTTTTCCGGTGACACGTTGATGATAGCCGGTACTACAAATACGCCGCCGGTAAACTGGGTGGATAGTTTATCCCTTAGTTCGGTGGCTTCTTCGCGGGTTTTGAAATCGCCTATGCGCACTTTGAAATATGGGGCCTGGAAATCCAGGTAGGTGCGGTATTCCGGGTATAACTGCATCACTTTGGCTTTGGCGTCACTGGCTTCATTCCTTCTGTTGCTGGAATGGATCTGTACGCGGAAGCCTGGTTGGTTGCGGATAGCCAGGGTGTTGATATAGATCTGTTTTTTGATCAGCACGTCTATGCGGCTGTCTTTTGATACTTTAACGCTTCCTTCTGCATTGGCGCTATCCTGTGCTCGTACAGTGGTAACTGCAGCGAGCATCAAAAGAAATAAACAGCCTGTTCTATAGAGCATATGTAAATCGTTTGTTTTTTCTGAGTTGTACACGCTGCCCTTCGGGCAGGCGTGGGGGATTTTTTATTTGAATGATGCCTATCTCCCGTTGGCATTTATTTCATCTGCACTGTGCCTGTCTGTTGGCGTTCGCTTCTTTCATTTGCACGCTGCCCTGCGGGCAGGCGTGGGTGTTTTTTTATTTGAATGATGCCTATCTCCGTTGGCATTTATTTCATCTGCACTGTGCCTGTCTGTTGACGTTCGTTTGTTTCATTTGCACGCTGCCCTGCGGGCAGGCGTGGGTATTTTTTATTTGAACGGTGCTTGTTTGCCGGCGTTTGCTTTTTTCATCTGCACGATGCCTATTAGCCCGCATTCGCCTGTTTCATAATCTCTACACTCGCACTTGCTCCAATCCGGGTGGCGCCGGCGGCTATTAGTTCCTGGGCAAAGGCAAAGGTACGAATCCCTCCGGAAGCCTTTATTTGAATATTAGCAGGTAAATGTTTACGCATTAATGCCACGGCTTCTACACTGGCTCCTTTTTCCGCATACCCGGTGGACGTTTTTACGAAGTCCACCCCGTGTTTTGCATATAATTCGCAACATCTTATGATCTCTTCCTCCAATAATATGCCACTTTCAATAATCACCTTTATTACCCGCTGTTTATTCCGGATCAGGGGCATTACGGTGGCTATTTCTTTTTCCACGTAACCCCAGTCCCCATTGCGGATAGCCAGGATATTGGCTACCATGTCCAGCTCGTCTGCTTCATCAATAATAGATAGAACACTTTCTGCTACTTTCGCTTCTATGGCAGAATAACCAAAGGGGAAACCTACTACGGTGGCCACTTTGGTGGTGGTATTACCTACAAATGTTTTAGCGAGTTTGACGAAGGGAGGAGGAATGCAAACAGCTGCAAAATCATACTCTACAGCTTCCATGCAGAGATGTTTGATATCCTCCAGAGTGGTGGTGGGCTTCAGTATTGTATGGTCTATGTAGCGGTTTAATTTCATAGCGGGTTTTTCTTAAAACATAACGGAGTTACACAGATGACCTGGGTAACTCCGTATGCAATTATTGAAATATCGTGCAATTATTGCATGGTAAAATTTAAGCGTCTTTACCGTGGCAGGCTTTGAACTTTTTACCACTGCCGCATGGACAAGGATCGTTACGGCCTACTTTTGGTCCAACACGTACTGGTTCAGGACGGTGTTGTTCTTCTACCGGCGCATATTCCTGTTCACGTTGCTGTGGTGCTCCGCCATTTTCAAACTCCTGATGTGAAGCACGCATACGGCTCATATCGGTTTTTTGCTCATGGCCTTCTGTGATCTCATCTTCTCCCTGGCTGCCGGGGATACCAGCTTTGCAAAGGAACGCCACGATCTCTTTACTGTTTTCCGCACTCATTTGCTTGAACAACTGGAAGGCTTCAAACTTGTAGATCAGCAATGGATCCTTTTGTTCGTAAACGGCACTTTGTACAGATTGTTTCAGATCATCCATGGCGCGCAGGTGTTCTTTCCAGGCATCATCTATCAATGCGAGGGTGATACTGCGTTCCAGGGCTGCAACAGTTTCGCGGCCTTGTGTTTCCACTACTTTTTTCAGTGGCGCCAGCACGTTAATGCCTTTCTTGCCATCTGTAAATGGAATGGAGATATTTTCAATGTGCTGACCTTGTTCCTCGTAGATCTTTTTGATCACGGGGAGGGTGCCATGCATCACTTCTGTTGTTCTGCGGGTATAATTGTGGGTAGCTTCTCCGTAAAGTTTTTCTGCTATTTCCTGTACGTTTCCTTTGTTCAGTTCATCCTGTGTGATGGCAGTATCTACTGCAAAGTTCAGGATCACATCGAGCTTAAAGGTTTCGTAGTCGCCGGTTTCACGGTGTGTGGTTACCAAACCTTCTGCCACTTCGTAGAAAGCGTTATCGATATCGATGGACAGTCTTTCACCTAAGAGGGCGTGGTTACGTTTGGAATAGATAACGGAACGTTGTTTGTTCATCACGTCATCATACTCCAGGAGGCGTTTACGGATACCGAAGTTATTTTCCTCTACTTTCTTCTGAGCTCTTTCAATGGAACGGGTGATCATGCTGTGCTGGATCACTTCTCCTTCTTTATATCCCATCCTGTCCATCAGTGAAGCAATGCGGTCTGAACCGAACATGCGCATCAGGTCATCTTCCAGTGATACAAAGAACTGAGAGGTACCGGGATCTCCCTGACGTCCTGCACGACCACGCAACTGGCGATCCACACGACGGCTTTCGTGACGTTCTGTACCAATGATGGCCAAACCGCCGGCTTCTTTTACACCAGGCCCGAGTTTAATGTCCGTACCACGACCAGCCATGTTGGTGGCGATGGTTACAGCAGCAGGCAAACCAGCTTCTGCAACGATCTGTGCTTCACGGGCATGTTGTTTGGCGTTCAATACATTGTGAGGGATCTTTTCGAAAGCGAGCATTTTGCCGAGTAACTCAGATACTTCCACGGAGGTAGTACCCACCAGTACAGGGCGTCCTGCTTTTTGCAAACCTTTGATCTCTTCTATTACTGCTTTGTATTTATCTCTTTTGGTTTTGTACACCAGGTCTTCCGCATCTTTACGTGTGATGGGGAGGTTGGTAGGGATGGTGATCACATCCAGTTTGTAGATCTCCCAGAACTCACCGGCTTCTGTGGTTGCTGTACCGGTCATACCGGCCAGCTTGTGATACATCCGGAAGTAGTTTTGCAGGGTGATGGTGGCAAAGGTTTGTGTAGCGGCTTCTACCTTTACATTTTCCTTTGCTTCAATCGCCTGGTGTAAACCATCTGAGTAACGGCGGCCATCCAGGATACGACCTGTCTGCTCATCTACGATCTTCACTTTTCCGTCCATTACCACATACTCTACGTCTTTATCAAATAAAGTGTAGGCTTTCAGTAATTGTTGTACGGAGTGGATACGTTCAGATTTAATGGCGAAGTCCTGCAACAGCTGGTCTTTCCTTTGCAGTCTTTCTTCTGCGGTGAGGTCCAGTTTTTCCAGTTCTGCTATTTCAGAACCCACATCGGGCATGAGGAAGAAGTTTGGATCTTCTCCGGCGCCGGTGATGAGGGCAATACCTTTTTCTGTGAGGTCTACGCTGTTGTTCTTTTCTTCGATGTGGAAGTAAAGACCTTCGTCAACTTTCGGCATTTCCCTTTGCTGATCCGCGATGTAATAGTTCTCTGCTTTTTGTTGCAGCACTTTCACGCCGGGTTCGCTCAAATATTTAATAGTAGCGCTGTTCTTTGGAAGACCACGCCATGCACGCATCAGGGCAAGACCACCAGTTTTGGGATCATCTTTACCTTCTGCTATTAATTTCTTTGCTTCTAAGAGGTAAGCATTCACCACTTTCCTTTGCTCTTCCACCAAACGCTGGATGCGTGGTTTCAGTGCGTGGAATTCCTGTTCGTCACCACGGGGGATAGGACCGGAAATGATGAGCGGGGTCCGTGCATCATCGATCAATACGCTATCCACCTCATCCACCATAGCATAATGGTGTTTGCGTTGCACCATTTCTTCAGGGCTGTGCACCATGTTATCACGGAGGTAGTCAAAACCGAATTCGTTATTGGTACCATAGGTGATATCTGCCTGATAGGCTAAACGGCGTTCTGCAGAGTGAGGCTGGTGTTTATCGATACAATCAACAGTAATACCGAGGAATTCAAAGAGGGGGCCATTCCATTCAGAGTCACGACGGGCGAGGTAATCATTCACGGTTACGATGTGAACACCTTCACCAGCCAGTGCATTCAGGTAAGCGGGGAGGGTAGAAACAAGGGTTTTACCTTCACCTGTGGCCATTTCAGCAATTTTGCCGGAATGGAGCACACCACCACCTATCAGCTGTACATCATAGTGTACCATGTTCCAGGTCACTTCTGTACCACCGGCGATCCAGGAATTCTTCCAGGTCACTTTGTCACCTTCAATGGTCACATAATCCTTTTTAACCGCTAACTGGCGGTCCAGGTCTGTGGCTTTGGCAGTGATGGTACCATTTTCCTTGAGGCGGCGGGCGGCGTCTTTTACAACGGCAAAAGCTTCGGGGAGGATCTCTTTCAGGACCTCTTCGATCTTTTTGTCGCGTTCTTTGATCAGTTTATCTATTTCACCATAGGTGATATCTTTCGTATTTACGTCCTCATCATTTTCAGCGGAAGCTTTCTTGGCTGCAATCTCTTTGTCCGTTTCAGCCAGATGAGCTTTAATACGGGCGCGGAAATCCTGCGTTTTGGCACGCAGTTCATCAATGGTAAGGTGAGAAAGTCTTTCGTACTCATCGCTGATCTGCTTCACTACGGGTAGGATCAGTTTGATGTCTCTATCAGACTTGTTTCCACCAAAAAGCTTTGTTAAAAAACCTAGCATGTTAAAATTTTCGATTTCTTATAATAAAATGTAACCCCTGTGCAGGCAGAATATAGACAAATATTACGCCCAGACAGCTGATTGTGCCAAGGTGGCAGTAACAGTTGTCCCCTTTTCCAGAGGCTCGTAAAATTAGGAATTTTTGGGGGAAAACCTCGAAAAATGAGGTAGGGATGCGGTTTAATAGCAGTTCACCCAAAAAAATAACAAAGGAGGTACCATGCTAAATTGATGGAATGTTTAGCTAACGGGCTGTTTCCATCATAAAAAGATTTAAATATGTAAATACTTTTTATAAATTTAAACGTTTTAATTGAGCCATTGAATTTTCACAAATCACGTCTATGAAGCAAATACAGCCTAAAAAGCTTTTTTACACCAGTTGTCTTTCATTAATTGTTACAGCCATGACCTTTGCTATCCGTGCAGAGATCATGCCTGCGTGGGGCAAGGATTTTGTTTTATCGAACGAGCAAATCGGGCTGATTGCTGGTACCGCTTTCTGGGGATTCACCCTGGCGCAGATCATTGGCGGGCCCTTGATCGACGTACTGGGCATGAAAAAGATCCTGTACATCGCTTTCTTTGGACATATTGCCGGTGTGATCTTAACCATTACTTCCGTTACTTTCTGGCCTTTATTCCTGGGTACCTTATTAATAGGTATTGCAAATGGTAGTGTGGAAGCGGCTTGTAACCCATTGGTGGCCACTATTTATTCTACACAGAAAACAAAAATGCTGAACCGGTTCCACATGTGGTTCCCCGGTGGTATTGTGATCGGCGGGCTGATCGGTTTTGCCATGATGGAGCAATTACATCTTCCATGGCAGTGGCTGATGGGGGTGCTGATCGTACCTACTGTTATTTATGGTGCTTTATTCTTTACCATGGAGTTCCCGAAAACAGAAAGAGCTGCTTCCGGCGTATCTTATGGAGATATGCTGAAAGCCTGTATAGGCCCTTTATTTATTTTCATGGTGCTTTGCATGATGCTCACGGCTGCCTCAGAATTAGGTACCGGCCAGTGGATCAATGCATTATTAGGCCAGGTGGGTGTTCCGGCTATCCTGTTGCTGGTATTTATTAATGGTATCATGGCACTGGGCCGTCTTTTTGCGGGTCCGGTTGTACATAGATTAAATCCTGCAGGCATGCTGGTACTTTCTGCCATTTTTGCAACGGTTGGTTTATTCTGGCTGAGCCATGCCAGCGGGTATGTAACTTTTGCTGCAGCATTTGTATTTGCTATCGGGGTTTGTTATTTCTGGCCTACCATGCTGGGTTTTGTATCTGAATACATTCCTAAAACGGGTGCCATCGGATTAAATATTATGGGCGGTGCCGGTATGTTGTCTGTTGCTATTATCTTGCCTTTTATGGGCGGATGGTATGACAATAACAAAGCCAAAGCCCTGCAGGCGGGAGCAGATGCGGCAGCCGCCGAATTACAGGCTGGCCGTGATACCCTTACTACGGTAATGATCATGCCTGTTATCCTGATCGTGGCTTTCGGTGCTTTATATTTCAGCTTCCGTAACAAAGCCAAAGTAGAACTGACACAAACACAACCAGCGTAAAACTATTTATAAAAGCATATTGTATATATAATGAACAGGAAACTTAGAATGGGCATGATCGGAGGCGGAAAAGACGCCTTCATCGGAGCCATCCACCGCCTCGCGGCTAATATGGACGGATTGATTGAACTGAAAGCAGGTGCTTTGAGCATTAACCCGGAGATAGCACAGGATTCAGGACGTTCCCTCTTCCTTGACGAAGACCGCATCTACACAGATTTTAAAACGATGTTAGAGAAAGAAGCTGCCATGCCTGCTGATAAAAGGCTGGATTTCATCACCATCGTGACTCCCAACTTTGCACACTTTGAACCAGCCATGATGGCATTGGACAAAGGTTTTCACGTAGTGGTGGAGAAACCCATCACCTTTACGCTGGATGAAGCAAAACAACTGAAAGCCAAAGTGGAAGCAACCGGCCAAACGCTGTTGCTCACACATACTTATACTGGTTACCCTATGGTAAAACAGGCAAAAGCCATGGTAAAAAATGGTGCGCTGGGTAAGATCCGTAAAGTATGGGTGGAATATCCCCAGGGCTGGCTGAGCAAACTCAGTGAGCGGGAAGGTAATGCACAGGCGGCCTGGCGTACAGATCCCAAACGTTCCGGTAAAAGCGGATGTTTCGGAGATATTGGTACCCATGCAGCTAATCTGGCAGAATACATTTCCGGCCAAAAAATCGATAAATTGTGTGCCGATCTCAATATCATGGTGGAAGGCCGCATGCTGGATGACGATGGAGCCGTATTACTTCGTTTTGATGGAGGAGCAGCTGGTGTGCTAATGGCTTCGCAAGTAGCAGCTGGTGAAGAGAATGCATTGAAGATCCGTGTGTATGGAGAAAAGGGTGGTCTGGAATGGGCGCAGCATGAACCGAATACCTTGCTGGTGAAATGGCTGGATAAACCTACAGAGATCTATCGCGCAGGAGCTGGTAATCCTCATCTGGACAGCTTTGCCACACATAATTGCCGTACGCCGGGTGGACATCCGGAAGGATACCTGGAAGCATTCGGTAACCTCTATCGCAACTTTGCTTTAACGTTGCAGGCTAAGATAGATGGTGTGCCGCCAACAATGGGAGCATTGGATTTCCCGGGTGTGGATGATGGTATCCGTGGGATGGCATTTATTGATATGGTGGTGAAATCATCTGCGAGTGCGGAGAAATGGACGAAGTTCGAAATTTAGTGGTGTAGGAGAGGTCAGGTCAATTTTGTGGGCGGGAGTTGTGAAGAGATGAATTGAGTAAGATCATATTCCCATCCGGCGAGGATCAGTTTTGTATCCCGGATAAAAAGTGAACTTGAATTTTTTAAATCAGATAAGGAAGAGATTATGAGAACGATCAAAGGGCCAGGGATCTTCCTGGCGCAGTTCCTGGATGATAAAGCGCCCTTCAATACATTGGAGAGCATCTGTAAATGGTCTGCCGGCCTTGGTTTTAAAGGTGTGCAGATCCCAACATGGGATGCCCGTGTAATTGATCTGCAAAAAGCGGCAGAAAGCAAAACGTATGCAGATGAAATAAAAGGCATCGTACAGGCAGCCGGTATGGAGATCACGGAATTGTCCACACACCTGCAAGGTCAGCTGGTGGCGGTACATCCTGCTTACAATGAGTTGTTCGACGGTTTTGCTCCGGAGGCTTTAAGGGGTAATCCCAAAGCGCGTACGGAATGGGCGGTGAATCAATTAAAATATGCTGCAAAAGCCAGTCGTAATTTAGGGCTGGATGCACATGCTACTTTCAGTGGTGCTTTGCTGTGGCATACTGTTTACCCCTGGCCACAACGCCCTGCAGGCTTAGTGGAAACAGGATTTAAGGAACTGGCCAACCGCTGGTTACCTATTCTGAATGAAATGGATGCGAACGGAGTAGACCTCTGTTATGAAGTGCATCCGGGAGAAGATCTCCATGATGGCGCCAGCTATGAACAATTCCTGGCAGCTACCGGCAACCATCAGCGTGCTTGCCTGTTATATGATCCAAGCCATTTTGTACTGCAATGCCTCGACTATCTTTCTTACATAGATATCTACCACGAGAAAATAAAAATGTTCCATGTGAAGGATGCGGAATTTAACCCCACCGGCCGTTCCGGCGTTTACGGAGGTTACCAGGGTTGGATAGACCGCCCGGGCAGATTCCGTTCCCTGGGAGATGGACAGGTAGATTTCAAGGCAGTGTTCAGTAAACTGACACAATACAATTATTCAGGATGGGCTGTGATGGAATGGGAGTGTTGCATGAAACATCCGGAAGATGGTGCCCGTGAAGGAGCGCCATTTATCAAGGATCACATCATCCGCGTAACGGAAAAAGCATTTGATGATTTTGCCGGAAGGGGAGCAGACGAAAACCTGAATAAAAGAGTATTGGGTCTTTAAAAATAAAGTGCGCTAAAACGATTTTCTAAATAACATAAACAAGCAAAAAGATGAAAAAACTTATATGGGCGCCGGCAATGATCTGCGCAGTGATGGTAGCGCTGACTGCATGTGGTGGTGGCGAAGAAAAAAAGGCAGAAGAGAAAAAAGCTGAAACAGAAACACCTGCTCCTGCTGCTGATAATTCCATGGTAGTAAGTGTTGCCGGGAAAGGAAAAGAATTGATTGCTGGTCAGGATTGCGCTACCTGCCATAAAGAAACCGAAAAAGTGATCGGGCCTTCTTTCAAAGAAATAGCTGCAAAATACCCTGCCACGGATGCAAACATTACTACTTTGGCAGACAAAATAATCAAAGGTGGTTCCGGTAACTGGGGCGAAATTCCAATGGCTCCGCACGCCGGCGTTCCTAAAGAAGATGCGGTGGAAATGGTGAAGTACATCCTTTCCGTTAAATAACCAGTTTACAAAAGACATTTTAAAATCCATTTCGTTTATGAAACGTATTATCTCTTCCACATTATTATTAGGTGTGCTGGCGGCTTCAGCAACCACCTTTGCACAAAGCACACCTTCACTGAGCAAAAAAGAAAAGAAAGACGGTTGGGTATTGCTGTTTGACGGCAAAACCACTGAAGGCTGGAAAGGCTTCAAACAAGCTGGCGTTCCTGGTTCCTGGAAAATTGAGGACGGTGCCCTCTTCCTGGATACAGATGCTAAAAAAGCAGGCGCTACGAGTGGTGACCTGATCACTGTTGACGAGTACGAAAATTATGAACTGCAAATCGACTGGAAGATCTCTGAAGGTGGTAACAGCGGTATCATCTTTGGTGTAAAGGATGAAGCTAAATATGGCGCTACTTATTCTACCGGTCCTGAAATGCAGGTACTGGATGATGATAAACATTCCGATGGTAAGATCCACAAACACAATTCAGGTGATCTGTATGACCTGATTGCTGCACCAGCCCGTTACACTAAACCAGTAGGTCAGTGGAATACCGCCAAGATCATCAAAAAAGACGGTAAACTCACCCTGATCCTGAACGGTAAAGTAACTGCTGAAACTACTATGGGTACTGAAGAGTGGAAGAAACTGATCGCTGGCAGCAAGTTCAAAACCTGGGATGGTTTTGGTGCTTTCTCCAAAGGTCACATTGCTTTGCAAGACCATGGTAACAAGGTTTGGTACAAGAACATCAAGCTCCGCCAACTTTAATATATGATCCGGAAAAAATATTTTCTGTTATTCCTGAGCCTGCTCGTTATGAGTGCCAGTTACGCTTTCAAAAAGGCGAAACCACGCTTACTCGTGTTTTCCAAAACAGCAGGTTTCAGACATGATGCCATCCCTGTCGGGAAACTCGCTATGCTCCAAATGGGCGCAGAAAATGGTTTTGACGTGGATACTACGGAAGACGCTTCCGTGTTCACTGCCAAGAATCTGAAAAGATACAAAGCCATCGTTTTTCTGAGCACTACAGGAAACATACTGAACGATGAACAACAGGCTGCGATGGAATCCTATATCAAAAAAGGGGGTGGGTACGTTGGTATTCACGCTGCTACGGATACGGAATACGACTGGCCATGGTACAACCAATTGGTAGGTGCATATTTCCTCAGTCATCCTAATCAGCAAACAGCCACCTTACAGGTAGTGGATCGTACACATCCTGCTACCAAACATCTGGATGCTACCTGGATCCGCAAGGATGAATGGTATAATTTTAAAAGCATTGTACCGGGTTTACATGTGCTGATCAAAATCGATGAGAAGTCCTACACGGGCGGCAAAAACGGTGATGATCATCCGATGAGCTGGTATCGTGAATTTGATGGTGGCCGTATGTTCTATACAGAACTGGGGCATACCAAAGAATCCTATAAAGAAGAAGCATTTCTGAAACATGTGCTGGGAGGAATTGAGTATGTAATCGGGAAGAAGAAATGAAGATCATGAGATAGTATAAAATAGTAGAGACGCAAATATTGCGTCTCTACTGGCTTTTAATAATCCCACGTTTACTTTACAAACGCAATAAATAATGAGACATTTTTTTATCATTTTGATCCTCGCCGTAATGGGCATTGGTGCTGCGAGTTGCAGTAAAACCCGCCCGGGCATCCCTAAGGTGCTGGTGTTCACAAAGACCACCGGTTTCCGCCATGCCTCTATACCTGCAGGAATTAAAGCTATCCAACAATTAGGCAAGGAGAATGGTTTTGAAGTGGATACAACGGAAAACGCGGCGCGTTTTTCTGAAGATTCCTTACAGCAATATGCAGCCGTGATCTTTCTGAATACAACAGGGGATATGCTGGATAGCCGCCAGGAGGCTGATTTTGAAAGGTACATCCAGGCCGGCGGTGGTTTTGTGGGTATCCACGCTGCTGCTGATTCTGAATACGACTGGCCATGGTATGGCAAAATGGTAGGCGCTTATTTTGAAAGCCATCCTCCGGGAACTGCCAAAGCCAAACTGATCATCAAAGACAAGAGCCATGCCGCTACCAAACATTTGCAGGATATCTGGGAACATACGGACGAGTGGTACAATTTTAAAAATGTCAATAAAGAAACCAATGTGCTGATCACGGTGGATGAGAAATCTTACACCGGCGGCAAAATGGGTGAAGATCATCCTATCAGCTGGTATCATAGTTATGATGGCGGCCGTGCTTTCTATACAGAGTTAGGTCATACAGAAGAATCTTATACAGAGTCTGCTTACCTGCAACACATCCTGGGTGGTATTAAATATGCTATTGGTAACAACCAGGTGCTGGATTATGCAAAAGCAACCACACAACGTTTACCTGATGAAGATCGTTTTACCAAACAGGTACTGAACAGCGGTAACTTTTTTGAACCTACAGAAATGGCGGTGTTGCCTAACCTGGATATCCTGGTAATACAACGCCGTGGTGAGATCATGTTCTATAACAATACTACCAAGGCATTATCGCAGGTAGGTTTCCTGAACGTGTATTTCAAAACAGATGTACCCAAAGTAAATGCGGAAGAAGGTTTGCTGGGCATCGCAGCAGATCCTGAATTTGCAAAGAATAATTACATCTATCTTTTTTACTCTCCAACAGATACTTCGGTGAACAGGCTGAGCCGTTTTACTTTTAAGGATAATAAAGTGATCCCTGAAAGTGAAAAAGTGATCCTGCAATTCTATTCTCAACGTCAGATCTGTTGCCATACCGGTGGTTCTATCACCTTTGGCCCTGATGGTTTGCTCTATGTTTCCACAGGAGATAATACTACTCCATTTGATGAACCGGAGCAACCTTTTACCAGTAAAGGTTTTGGTCCGGTGGATGATCGTCCCGGTCACCATCAATATGATGGCCGCAGAAGTTCTTCCAATACAAATGACCTGCGTGGAAAGGTATTGCGTATCCGCGTGAAGGAAGATGGTTCTTATGAAATTCCGGAAGGCAACCTCTTCAAGGCTACGGATAAAACAAAAGCAGAGATCTATGCAATGGGTACACGTAACCCTTACCGTATTTCTGTTGACCGCAAAACAGGTTACCTGTATTGGGGTGAAGTTGGTCCGGATGCAAGCAAGGATGATTCTACCCGTGGCCCGCAAGGTTATGATGAAGTAAATCAGGCAAAGAAAGCCGGTTATTTCGGTTATCCTTTGTTCATTGCAGATAACAAACCTTACCGTGCATTTGATTATGAAACAGGTGTATCAGGGGCTTACAACAATCCTGAAAAACCAATTAATAATTCCCGCAACAATACTGGTTTGCAGGAATTACCGCCAGCGCAAAAAGCATTTATCTGGTATCCTTATGCTAAATCTGCGGAATTTCCGCTGGTTGGTACAGGTGGCCGTAATGCAGAAGCAGGGCCGGTTTACTACTCAGAATTCTATCCAAAGGAAACACGTTTCCCGGATTATTATAATGGCAAACTCTTTATCTACGACTGGATCCGTGGTTGGATCATGGCGGTTACCATGGACAAAGATGGTAACTATGTGAAGATGGAAAGGTTTATGTCCGGCACGAAATTCAATGCACCCATTGATATGGAAATGGGTCCTGATGGCCGTTTGTACATCCTGGAATATGGTAACGGATGGTTCAGTAAAAATGCGGATGCTGCTTTATCCCGCATCGATTTCAATGGTGGCAACCGTGCGCCGAGAACAGGATTATCTGTGAGCAAACTCACCGGTGGATTACCGTTCAAAGTAAAAATTACAGCAGATGATGCAGTGGACCCTGACGGCGACGCTATCTCCTTCCTCTGGAATTTCGGCAACGGCAACAAGAAAGAAACAACAGAACCTTTTGTTGAGCAAACATTCACAACAGCAGGAGAGTATCCTGTATTTGTAGATGTAACAGACAGCAAAGGCGCTACTACCCGCAGTAAAATGATCAGTGTGTACGCCGGTAACGAAACACCGGAAGTGAACATTGATATTACGGGTAACAAGATGTTCTACTTCCCGGGTAAACAAGTTCGTTATACCGTGAATGTAACGGATAAAGAAGATGGCAGTACTGCAGCTGGGAACCTGGATGCAGCGAACCTTTATGTGAAGGCGCTGTATATGGAAGGCAGAGATAAAGCAGGCATGCCACAAGGGCACCAGATCATTTCAGGTGCTATTGCGGGTAAGAACATCATGGAAACTTCTGACTGTAAAACCTGTCACAAACCGAATGAGAAATCCATCGGGCCTAGCTTTATGGATGTAGCTGCTAAATATAAAGATGATCCAAAATCTCCGGAGTACCTGGCTGATAAGATCATCAAAGGTGGCGGTGGTGTTTGGGGTGAAACTGCGATGTCTGCGCATCCTGGTCTTTCCAACACGGAGGCAAAACAGATCGTGGAGTATATTTTCTCGCTGGCAGGCGGTAACAAACAGGAGCCTTCTTTACCGGCAACTGGTTCTGTATCCCCTACAGTGGGTGGTGAGCTGAAAGACCGTGGCATATTGTATCTGATAGCCAGCTATACAGATAAAGGTGGTGCAGGTATCAGGCCTATCACTGGTTCAGCGAATGTAGAACTGCGGAATCCTAAAATTCAGGCAGAGAACTACAAACAAGTGGATGGAGCAGCTACGGTTGAGATCAGCGGTATGAAAGTGCTGGTGCCTACTGCCACTTCCTGGGCTGCTTACAGAGATCTTGATCTGGCTGAGGTGAATGGTATTGAGCTGACCTATTATGTGCAGGAAACCCCGCTTTCTGGTTATGTAGTAGCTGCTCATCTGGATAGCCCTACCGGCGAGAAACTGGGTGAAGTAACCATCGGACCTGGCGGTGCTAAAGAAACAGCTACCACAGCAACGATCACTTTCCCCACCTGGACGGGTAATCAGAAACATGCTTTATACCTGGTGTTCAAAGCTGCAGATCCTGCAGAAAAGGCACCGGTTGGTATTGATTTCTTCCGTTTGATAGCGAAATAAGCGTATGTTTTCTATAAGAAAAGGCTGCCCTGTGAGGGGCAGCCTTTTTTAGTATTTCTAACCATGGGGGAACGAAGTGATATCAAACAGGTATCAAACACGTACCCTATGTCGGGAGATGCCATTTGTTAAGGCGTACTAAACAATAAAGTTTGTTCCGAGATGTATTTTTTGATCCGTTCAACCTGATCTGAAGGAATCTTTACAGGTTGTTCCAGAATAATTTTGCCCCATTTCTCAGCCTGGTTAAAACGCTTGTAACGTTGATAGAAACTGAAAAGTTCCATTTTGCTACCAAAACGATTGGGAACCATATATACGGCCTTCAACATAACAGCTTCAGCCTGCTTGAGATCTCCTGTTTCTTCATATGCTTCTCCCAGTTTCATCAGCCAGTTATTATTCGGGCGCATGGTGCAGGCTTGCAGCAGTATTTTTTTTGCTTCAGGTGCTTCCTGCATCTCTAATAAAAGTGTACCGTAATCCATGAAGAATTCAGGATACTGGCGGAAGCGCGGGTGTAATATTTCGTAAATTTGCAATGCGGCCGCGCGGTTGCCGGTGGATGATAATGTTTTGGCTTCTTTGATCTGCTGGTAATCTTTATAATACCACAAATAATGACCATAGTGGAATAGTAATAACAAGATGGCTGGTATGGCTGCGTAGAACCATCTGATGCCCGCTATGATAACTATGGCCATCACTGCAAGGCATTGGAACAAGGGCTTTTCAAATACATGTGTGAAACAGGCGGCTATCATGATGGCGGCTAACTGTGCAACGGCTATGATGAGTAAGGGAGATCTACGGGTTTTTAGCATCAGCCATATGATCATAACGATCAGCAGGGGGATGCCAATGATGGCTATCCAGCCACCTTCTATCATCCATTGAAAATAATCATTAAAGGCAAAATAGGTATTGTCTGCGGACAGGAATTCTGCTGTAGTATAATTCCCTTTACTGAAATAGGCTGCCTGATAATTGTTGTACACCGTTTGGAATTTCCCCCATCCGATACCTTGTGCATAATGATCGCGGAATATGGATGCGGAGATCTTATAGATCAGCATCCTTCCTTTGCTGGAACCAGTTTTCATACTAATGGCCAGTACGAATGGTAATAATGCAAGTAGACCTGCAATGATGTAGCGCCACTTCCTGAGCATAGGGTATAGTACGATCAGCAATGCAAAAGCGTAGCCAATTGTAAAGGCCCGGTTCATGGTGAAAATGGCATACAGCAGGCATCCTGTGATCAATACGATCACGATCATATTACCACCAGACCTGTTTTCCGTTCTCATAAGTGAAAATACGTTCTTCATTACCTTTTGATAAATCATGGAGAATATAAACAGTGCCGGCAGGAACATCTTTGAAAAGCAGGCGTTGTTCCGTGGCAGTTTGTTTTCCTGCTACGACCCATTTTTCGCCATCCCAGTAGCGGAGTTCGTAAGTATCACCTTCCAGTATAAAATTGGTATCGCTGCGGGGGCAGTAACGGATGCGGGTAATCTTTTTCGGTTTGCCAAGATCCAGTCCGGCCCAGCTGATGCTATCTTTTATGCCGGAGAAATAAGTGGCGGGATCACCATCAGAAACATTTATGAGTCCGGTCCCTGTTTCTTCCTGCGATACATCCGGGAAGCCAATTGTTTTTCCGAACAGTTGTGTTGCCCCCTGAAAGAATTTCAGTTCTGCCACATTTGTTCTGATGCCATGCGGTGCAATGAAACGGACATAACGGAAAAGTTGCTGTTGCGAAATGAGTGCGGTTTCAATTTTTTCGGGTACTTCTGTTACGGTGAACAGATTGACGGAATCGGAGAAATCCTGTTTGTTGGCTCCCTGGAAACGGCCGCCCACCATGGCGCTCATATAATTCAGGGTACCAATGAAACGGGGATATTTTCTCAGGAGTTGCATTTCCTGGTGTGGTGGTGTGTGTTGCAGGTATTGGATGCTGCCACTGTTTTGTAAAATAAAAGGTTTCGTAGCCGGGTAGTATGTTCCCTGGTAATAGTACATGACTATGTAAAGCAGGTTCCTGCCCATTTTGGTAAATGTGGCTTTTTTATTTTTGACAGGGCCATACGATTGTGCAGACCAGCTTTTGGTGTTGAAAGTGCAGATCACGGCGTAATCCCTGGGGATCTCAAAATCTATGGTGAGCGGGATTTCCAGATCACTTACCAGGGTGTATTCTTCTGTTACATCCCGTTGCTTGTTGTTCAGCAGCATTGCTGGTACCTCATGTATAGATGGTGTATCTATGGGATGTTGTGTTGCAAAGGTTTTGCGGAAGACTTTAGAGAATCGGTAGGGATAATTATACACACCGCCGAAACCGGAAGCTGCAGCATCAAAAGCATAACAGGTGCCGTTTTCCTGTAACAGTACGTCCCATTGATGGCCTCTGTTCAGATCTCCCCACATGGGTGTATAATCAATGGCAGCAGGAACACCATTTGCGCGTAAGGCCATCACTTCATATTGGGAAAGATGTGCGCAGGAACCTCTGCGACCTTTTTCCATCTGGCTGATGCTGAAATCAAAAGGATAGAGGCGCATGGTATTGCTTACGCTGGCAAAGGCCCTTACCTGTTTATTGAACTGATCTGTAAAATCACAACTGTTATTGGCTTTGGAAGTATCCTGCAAAGTGCCGAAACGTTTGCGCAAACGTTCGTGGAATATTTCCGGTGTTTCGTGTGAGGCCCTGTAGGGCAAAAGGTATTCGCAGAATTGTTCAAAGCTGAGGTTCTTACACCAGGGGCTTTCTTTCCATACTTTAAAAGACCAGTCGATATGCTGGATGAGATAAGCTGCAGATAAGGTCTGGTGATCCCGGGCTATTTCTGCATCCTGTGCCTGGGGTGTACTTCCTTCCGCTGCTACTAAAGAATCCCAGGCATGTAATAATATAGGAGAAGTAATGGGCACTTTAATATTATTCCGATGGAGGGAATCGAGCACATCAAAGATAGCTTTGAAATGTTCCACCATTTCTCCCTGGTAGGAGTACTGACCATCCATATTACCGATCAGGAATAAGGCGGCTTTATATTTTTCCGGATCATGCTTAAAATGAGTGATCACTTTTTCCAGTTCGCTTCGATTGTTTTCTGCGAGTACTAAAACCTTTTCCACATCAGGTGGGATCTGGTTGCATGCAAAAAGGCCACAGACAAGGATTAGGAGGGCTACAACGTATTTCATAAGTGGAATTGTAATTTCCAATATAGCTAAATTCCATTTAGTTTTTTATAAAACGCTATTAGGATTTATTGATTTCCGGTATTATTTTACAAACGTTTGCATTGTGACCCGGAGATCCCGTTATACCTGTTTTTAATTACCCTTTAGATAAAACAAAATTCCATTTATGAAAATCAGGTTACCCATTATCCCGTCATTATTGGCATGCTGTGCCGTGGCGATTATTTTTCTTGCCTGCCATAAGGAGCAGATCCCTGGCAAAGAAAAGACATCTTCTCAAAGCGCGTTGACCATTAAAGAGGCACGATCGTATTTTTATAAAACGATCCGTCCGTCTATGGAGCGCACAAAAAACAGTTCTACGCATAAACTGGGTAAACTGTATGCCTTCTTTGACAGGGCAGAACTGTTTGATGCAGGTGATTACCAGGTAATAGAAGTTCCTGCAACCTGGGAGCATCCGCAATTGGTGACCATTCGTATGGGTGCGCCGGGTGATACCAATAAAAGAGCGCAGCCGGACAAAACAGAGCTGGGCAATGTGGACCGTCTTGTGATACACAGGCTCAAAGATGGTACCATGCAGCAGAAGATCGTGTCCTATGTTCCGGATAAGGAATATATGGGCCGTCATAAGTATGATGCGAGCCATAACAGGTTATGGTCGCTGGATAAGGATTTTTCCGGTTTCCTTATTCACCGCCAATTGAATGGTGATCCTTACCTGGCTTTCAAAGTGAAGGGAGGGAAAATAGTTGCTAAGCTGGATTATCAGAAAGTACGTAAACCTGACGCTAATGCCAAATGGGTAAATAAATGTGAAATAGTTTCTTTCACAGAGACCTGGATTCAGATGTGTGAAGTTAAGGTTGTAGATAATCCAAGTGCAGGAGGATATGAATATATCGAGACTTGCTTTGGGGCCTGGGAAGTTGTATTCACACAAGAATGTTCGGAAGTGTGGGTGGAGGATACCAGTCCATGTTCACTTAATCCATATAGTGTTGGTTGCCCTGGTATTACTACTCCTCCAGGTACTGATCCCCAGGTGCCGGAAGAAGTACAGGGACCTCATTATCCGGTTATTGCGATAAATCCAGGGGAGTATCCCATCTCAGACCCGTCAGATTATTTTGCTGCTTTTAATACTTCTCAACCAGCAAGAATATCTATTTGTACAAAACAACCTGTACCAGGTGCACGTACAGCCGACCTGGGAGGAGATATTGGACATACCTTTTTTACCATTGAGCAAAATATTGGCGGTCATGTAGTGCGGAGATCTTTTGGCCTTTATCCCACCCTTTCGGTTAATAATCTTATTTCTACCAGACCTGCGAACCTGGGGCAGGAAATAGATAGATTTTATGATGCAGAGCTGGTTATATTTGCTTCCAGTAGTGAGTTTGCAGATATTCTTGATCTGATCACTTCTGCTGCCGGGGGCTCGTTTACTTTAAATGGAGGAAACAGCCATCACCTGGCGATAGTGGTTGCCAGGAGTGTTGGAATCATGATCCCTTTCACTAATGGATCGCTTAGCATGGGTGGTGCTGCCATCAATGGAGGAGATCTTGGAGAAGACCTTAAGCTTTTTGGAGGTTATGGGGTGCCTCTTTATACTACGAATGCACCTGACCTGAATTAATAAAAACTAAAAAGGGCTGGATAAAGTTATTTTATCCAGCCCTTGATAATTATAGTAAGAACTCCTTATCCGATCTTCATCATTTTTTTCCTCATTTTCTTGGCCTTTTTCTGACTGGCATGTACAAAATTCACCAGCAGCACAATGATCAGGATGAACAGGCCGAAAAACTCCCGGGTATCTTCGATCCAGGGGTTGGAGGCCTTCATGGCTCCGGCAATATTCTCTGCATGGTGCTCTGTTGCCCAATCCAGCACCCCGTCTTTCGTGAAAAAGAGATAAATGGCGTAACCCAGGTAAGCCAGGATACCGAAGAGGTACCAGCCTTTGTAATAGCTGCCGGTGGCGGCTAAAGCACAGAAAACGGCCCCGTACAGGTAAATGGGCATCCAGATGTAAGGGTCCGGGTCATTCCACTGCAGCGCGGCGAATAAGATAAAAAGCACACAAAAGACAACGTTAAATATTTTCATGATCTGGTGAGTGAAAATGAGTCAGGTAAATTGATTAAACTTACGTAAAATCCGCAATACATCCATCAGACGGGTCTTGTAAAAGTTTTTTCAGAAAAAATAGCACATAAGTTTGTGGTTGTTAAATTAATGTTATAATTTACAATCACTATCGACAACAAAATCGCATTCGAAAACCTTTGCACAGAGTAACTACACGAACGGTCATCTAATCAGAAGTTATTTTTGTCTTTATAAATTCCACCATATGATAGGGCACATGCGGAAGGCATGTGCCAATTTTAGGAAAATATTGGAAACCGCCCGTTTAAACTTCTCATGCAAAATCGTTTTTCCAAAGGGAATGTTAAAATTTTGACACTTAGGGGTGAGCGACGAACGATTTTTAATCCTTATATTGCATAAAGATTCAGTTTGAAACTAACCCTTGACAAAGATATTGGGCTTGTCCCTAAAGAATATCCTGGTTACTAATCAGGTTTTAGAATGGCGGAAGGAGAGGCACTAGTTGCCTCTCTTTTATTTTAAGCAAGGTCCCAAACCCCGAAAATTATTATTTTAGCCGCATGGGATATGCATATGAGCAGCACAAGGTTTCCTCGGACCTATATCAGACCATTCTCAGCCATGTAACGGAAAAAGGAAAACAGTGGCTGGAAGAGCGTTTCGGAGCCTGGAAAGAGCAGGGGACCCTGCAGCAATTCAATCTTGCCTTTACGGCGGCCCCCCGTTTCCTCGGGCGGGACGAGATCAAAACCATGGAAGGATATACGCTGGACCGCTTATTTCGGGTCTGGTGGTTATTACAACTCCCGATTACAGATAAACAGCAGTACATAAACACCATCGAGAACCTGTTCAATTCTGCAGAGATGAATGAACAGGTAGCCTTATATGGTGCCTTACCGTTGTTTGCATTTCCGGAAGCATGGATACTGCGTACGGCTGAAGGGATCAGATCTAATATAGGCGTGGTTTTAGAAGCTATTATGCTCCATAATCCCTACCCTGCAAAGTACCTGGATGAAGCTGCCTGGAATCAACTGGTGCTCAAAGCCTTTTTTACAGAGAAGCCGGTACATAAGATAGAAGGCCTGGATGAACGGGCAAACCCAACACTGGCCCGCATCCTGTGTGATTATGCACATGAACGGAGAGCTGCGGGAAGAAATGTACATCCCATGTTATGGCGGCTGGTAGGGCCTTTCCTCTCAGAAACAAACTTTGCCGATATTGAAAGGACCTGGTACTCAGAACATCATGCAGAGCGGGAAGCCGCTGCGCTGGCCTGTTCTATGAGTTCATATGCTGCTGCGTTGGCATTACTGGATAAACGTCCCGAGTTAAAATCGGATATTGCAGCTGGAAAGCTGACATGGGAAACGGTTGCCAATCGTGTAAATGGCTAATTGATGCTATATGCAAACGGGCTTTTTTTATTAATTTAACAACAATTGTAATTTGTAAATCATATGTGTTGTAGTGCTGAACTGACGGAAAAAGACATGGTACCCCAATCAATTAATCCTGCCTACCTGGATGCCATTAAAGGCATGCGTTTTTTTGACCCGCATGTGCATATGACTTCCCGCACAACGGATGATTACCAGGCCATGGCGGATGCTGGCGTAGTAGCTTTAATAGAACCCGCTTTCTGGTTGGGCCAGCCCCGTACGGGTGTGGATACTTTCAGGGATTATTACAGCAGCCTCGTTGGCTGGGAGCGTTTCCGCTCTTCTCAATTCGGCATCAAACATTATTGCACGATCGGCTTGAATTCCAAAGAAGCGAATAATGAAAAACTGAGTGAGCAGGTGATGGAGATCTTACCGCTCTTCATTTATAAAGAAGGGGTAGTAGGCATCGGAGAAATAGGGTTTGATGACCAAACGGCGCTGGAAGAAAAATATTACCGCGCACAACTGCAGCTGGCAAAGGATGCAGGACTGCCGGTACAAATTCATACACCACACCGGGATAAAAAACAAGGTACGCAGCGCAGTATGGATATTGCGATTGAAATGGGCCTTGATCCTTACATGGTGATTGTGGACCATAATAATGAAGAAACGGTGAAAGAAGTGCTGGACAGGGGTTTCTGGGCAGCCTTTACCATTTACCCCTTTACAAAAATGGGAAATGAAAGAATGGTGGAGATCGTAAAACAATATGGAACGGAACGTATTATGGTAAATTCTGCGGCAGACTGGGGGATCAGCGATCCGCTGGCAGTACCTAAAACAGCGGCATTGATGCTGGAACGCGGAATTGATAAAGCAGCCATTGAGTTAGTTACTTACCGTAATGCCATCACGGCATTTGCGCAAAGCGGCCAGATCAATGAAGCTGATTTTGAAAACGTAACAGCCGTAGATCAAAGTCTCAAATATAATGGCAGCACCGTTTTACGGGGCGGCCAGCAACCAAGACCCAACAAACAATCTACCATCATAAGGTAGAGCAGCATTGTTTTTTTTGAATAAACCTATCTGAAAAACGTGAACTATATCTTTAGCAAACTGATCGGCTATCTGCGATTAATGAGGCCCGCGAATATAATAACCGCTATAACGGATATACTGGCTGGTATTGCAATCTCAGGATTTCTGGCAGGAGGCCTGGGAGATGTGCAGACGATCTTACAGGTTACCTGTCTTGCCATTGCTACCGTAGGTCTTTATGGTGGCGGCGTAGTTTTTAATGATGTATTTGATGCTCCGCTTGACAGGATTGAACGTCCTGAAAGGCCTATTCCCAGCGGAATTATTTCCCGTACGGAAGGAATTGTGCTGGGTGTTTATTTATTGTTGCTGGGTGTGCTGGCTGCTTTCACAGTAGGCGAGCTGGCAGGATTCCTGGCTATTTCCATTGCAGTGTCTGCACTGGTATATGATAAATGGGGAAAACATCACAACCTGCTGGGACCTGTGAACATGGGACTTTGCAGGGGATTGAACCTTTTGATGGGCATGAGCATTATTCCGCATTCCCTTGAAAAATACGGCTGGCTGGCTTGTTTGCCGGTATTGTACATTGCTGCTATCACCATGATCAGCAGGGATGAAGTGCATGGCGGAAAAAAACGCACCTTACTGTATGCTGCGCTGGGTTACGGGATTGTCTATACGACCATTTTTGTGCTGGCAGGCTTAAATCATAAATTCTTTGAAGTGATCCCCTTCTTGCTGGTATTCATCTGGATGATCATGCGGCCATTGCTGGTTGCCATGAAGGAGCCGGTGGGGCCTAATATTGGAAAAGCCGTGCGGGGAGGCATTATTGGATTGATTGCCATGAATGCCGCATGGGTAGCAGCTTTTGCTCCTTTTCCCTATGCACTGGTGGTATTGGCATTTC
This sequence comes from Chitinophaga sp. SYP-B3965, assembly GCF_009647655.1. GTDB lineage: Bacteria > Bacteroidota > Bacteroidia > Chitinophagales > Chitinophagaceae > Chitinophaga. Next base: position 260,161 of record NZ_WJFD01000007.1, read on the forward strand.
TGCCGCTTTCCTTTCTGTTATCTAAGGCTTTTGCGGTTACCTGAACCGTTAACAATAAATCTACAGCGGATATTTCCCCTTTTTTGTACATTTAATGGTTAAAAACATTACCAGGAAAAGGCAGGGAAAGAATAGCTATGTCGTACATTCAGCAGTCATTTAGTGTTCAGTTCGAATACAAGGTCTTCTTTACAGAAAAGATCTTTGATATCGCAAATCCAGCATTTGCGAACTTCCTGGAATCACGTGCAGAGAAAGGCATCCGGAAGAAATTATTATTTATTGTAGACGATGGGGTGACCAAACATCACGATTATCTGCAGGATCAGATCACCGCTTATTTTCAAAATGTAGATGGTTTTGAACTGATCCAGGATATCATCGTAGTGCCGGGAGGAGAAGCTTCCAAGAACGATCTGCAATTATTTTACTGGCTGGTGAATACACTGGACCAGCATAAAATAGACCGCCACTCTTATGTGGTGGGTATTGGCGGAGGGTCTGTACTGGACCTGGTGGGTTATGTTGCAGCGGTAAGCCATCGTGGCGTTAAACATATCCGCATCCCTACTACCGTTCTCTCTCAAAATGATTCCGGTGTTGGCGTAAAGAATGGTATTAATTATCATGGCAAGAAAAACTTCCTCGGAACTTTTGCGCCGCCTGCTGCTGTATTTAATGATGCAGCCTTTCTTCCCACACTGGATGAAAGAGATTGGCGTTCAGGCATGGTGGAAGCCATCAAAGTGGCCCTGATAAAAGATGCAGGTTTTTTTGACTGGATGGAATCTCATGCGGCTTTACTGACGCAGGCAGATCCAACCAGTTTGCAATATCTTATCCGCCGTTGTGCTGAATTGCATATGGCGCATATTGGCGGTGCCGGCGATCCATTTGAAAGTGGTTCTTCCCGCCCATTGGATTTTGGGCACTGGAGCGCACACAAACTGGAACAACTCACTGATTTTGAATTGCGCCATGGAGAAGCGGTTTCTATCGGCATTGCGCTGGACAGTGTGTATTCCTGGTTAACAGGTATGCTGGATCCGGATTCGCTGGACCGGATCATCAATTTACTAAAAGAGCTGCGGCTCCCTTTATACCATCCGTTGCTGGAAATTGAAGATGATCAATCTGCAATTATTGCCGGGCTGGAAGAGTTCAGAGAACATCTCGGCGGCCAATTGACCATCTCGTTACTTCGTGCCATCGGCAAAGGGCAGGAAGTGCATACCATGGACCTTGCAACTTTACGCAAGGCCGTAAATATGCTGCGCGACAAATGGTGATATCCCTTATCTTAGTTTGACGGAAAATATATAAGATCATGCAAACTCCATACGGGCACCTCACGTATTGTACGAACATTCATGCAGGTGAAAACTGGGGAGAACATTTTTCTCAATTAAAAACACATATCCCTGCTGTAAAAGCCAAGGTGAGTCCTGCTGCGCCTTTTGGAATAGGGCTGCGCCTCAGCAACCTGGCCAGTCTTGAATTGTCCAAGGAACCTGCGTTGCTGGAATTTAAAGAATGGCTGAAAGCGGAAGACTGTTACGTATTTACGATGAATGGTTTTCCTTACGGTGGTTTTCACAGTGTGGTGGTAAAAGACCAGGTGCATACACCGGATTGGACAACATCGGAACGGGTAGCTTATACCAACCGGTTGTTCCGCATTTTGGCAGCATTACTTCCTGCAGGTATGGAAGGCGGCATTTCTACTTCTCCTTTATCTTATAAATACTGGCTGCGTTGCCAGGAAGAACACCAGTCTGTGATGGAAAGCGCTACGCTGAACATGCTGCTGGTAGTGGAACAACTCATTAAAACACATCGTGGAGGCGGACCTTTGATGCATCTGGATGTGGAACCGGAACCGGATGGCATGCTGGAGAATTCCAAAGAATATATCGATTGGTATTTCCAGCATTTGTTACCCGCAGGTGTGATCATGTTCAGTGACAGATTTGGCATGACGGAAGAAGAAGCGATCGTGGCTATCAAACAACATGTGCAGTTATGCTATGATGTTTGCCACTTTGCAGTGTCCTACGAAGATCCGCTGGTAGTACTGGAACGGTTACATTATTTTGGACTGAAAACCGGCAAAGTGCAGATCAGTGCAGCTTTGAAGGGACTGTTTCCTAAAGATAACAGGCAACCAGTTGTTGCCGCATTTAAAGAATTTAATGAGTCTACTTATTTGCATCAGGTGATTGCGCGTAAGGCAGACGGTGAAAAAATACATTATCCTGATCTGCCGCAGGCATTGGAGGATGCAGAAAATCCGGATGTAGAAGAGTGGCGCGCACATTTTCACGTGCCTGTTTTTGTGCAGGACTTTGGTGTGTTAACTTCTACGAGAGATGATATCAGTCGCGTTTTAGCAAGGCAGGCAGCCAAACCTTTCAGTTATCACCTGGAAGTGGAAACCTATACCTGGGAAGTGCTGCCAGCTGGATTGAAGCAGGAAATGGGGATTTCTATTGCGCGTGAGATGAAATGGGTACTGCAACAATTGGAATTATCCTAGTTTTGTATGAGAATATTTCTATGAAAAAAACGGTGGTTATTGATGTAGTGGGATTGTCCTCATCCCTGATCGGAGCACATACGCCCTTTCTGAGTGCTTATGCAAAAAAGCATCATCATTCTTCTATTAAACCTATGTTGCCTGCGGTGACCACTGCTGTGCAATCTACTTATGTAACAGGCCAGTGGCCCAGTGAGCATGGAATTGTAGGGAATGGCTGGTACGACAGCACAGATGCAGAAATAAAATTCTGGAAACAATCCAATAAACTGGTACATGGTGAAAAGGTGTGGGAACGTGCAAAACAATTGCATCCCGGCTTTACCTGTTCCAAAATGTTCTGGTGGTACAATATGTATTCCAGTGCAGATTTTTCTGTAACACCACGCCCGCAGTATTTATCAGACGGCCGTAAAATGCCGGACTGTTATTCGCATCCTGCTTCTTTAAGAGATGATCTGCAAAAAGAACTGGGGCAATTTCCGCTCTTCCAGTTCTGGGGGCCGGGAGCTAACATCCGCTCTACGCAATGGATAGCAGATGCTTCCATCCTTACGGATAAATGGCATGATCCTTCCCTTACACTGATCTATTTACCACATCTTGATTATTGCTTACAGAAATACGGACATAACTATACGCAGATAGCACCAGAGCTGGAAGCTATTGATAAGGTATGCCAGCAGCTGGTGGAGTATTATGAAAAGAGGGATTGTGAGATCATCCTCTTATCAGAATATGGCATCACCGATGTAGATCATCCTATTCACCTGAACCGTTTGTTCAGGGAACATGGATTGCTGGCGATACGGGAAGAGCGGGGCCTTGAGTTATTAGATGCAGGAGCTTCCAAAGCTTTTGTGGTAGCGGATCACCAGATAGCACATGTATATGTGAATGATCCTTCCTGTTATAAACAGGTGCGGGAACTGGTGGAAAAAGTACCGGGTGTTGAACTGGTGCTGGACAGGGAAGGGAAACGTAAACACAATCTGCATCATGAGCGGAGTGGGGATCTGGTATTGGTAGCAGATGCCAAAAGCTGGTTCACTTATTACTATTGGCAGGATGATGCGAAGGCGCCTGATTTTGCACGTACAGTAGAAATTCATCGTAAGCCGGGATATGATCCTGTAGAGATGTTCCTGAATCCGGCTGATCCTTTGGTGAAAATGAAAGTGATCGGGAAAGTATTGAAGAAAAAGTTAGGCTTCCGTTACCTGATGAATGTGATCCCATTGGATGCCACCCTGATCAGGGGCTCTCATGGAAGGATTGCAGCAGATACAAAAGATCATCCCGTACTGATCAGTACACAGCCTGTTAAAGAAGGGGTAGTGGCTACTGATGTGCATGATATTATTCTCCGGCATTTGGGACTGTTATAAAATGAGGACATCCCGAAGAGTCGGGATGTCGGTTGAAAAACAGTGAACAATGAAATAGTCGCTGACTATTTCAGAATCTTTATCTTAACACTGCGGTAGTTCACAGCATTGCCATGATCTTGCAGGAGAATATGTCCTTTTGGTGCCATACCAAAGTTGGCGATCTTCTCAAACTTGCTGCGTGCAACAAGTGCTTTGAAAATATTATCACCTCTTACGTAGCTTACTACTTTATGGCCATTCAGCCAGTGCTCTACACGATTGTCGGAATATACTACTACACGGCCGTGATTCCATTCACCGATCTTCCTGAGGGAATTGGGGAATTTATAAGAAGGGATCAGGTCGTATAAAGAGCCTAATGTACGATTACCGGCAGCGCCCAGTTTAGCATCCGGATGTTTCGCATCGTCCAGCACCTGGAATTCAGGGCCAATAGCAGAACCCTGGTTGTTCTCAGATTCTGTCACAAAATACTTCACACCGCTGTTAGCACCTTCTGTGAGTTGGAAATCAAATTCCAGGTCGAAAGCTGCAAACTCTTCATCCGTAACAATGTCTCCACCGTTGGTAGATTCTTTTCCGTCAGCTGGTGCTACACTCAGGATACCATCTTTAATAGCCCATCCTTTTGCAGGGAAAGCTGGTTTGTGTGCGCCTCTCCAACCTTTGGTTGTTGAACCGTCCCACAGTAAGCGAATTCCCTGGCGTTTTTCCTGTTCGGAAAGTGTGTTAGGGACATTATTTACTACATACACATCATCATAAGGAGAATACTGAGAAGCCGGAGGATTTTCCATGATGCGGATGTTTTTCCAGCGGATGGTTTTATTCGCGTCTTCTTCTTTTTTCCCGATGCCATGTACCTGCAGGGCAATAAAACCGGAAGGTAATTCAGCATCTATTACGTGTGCGGCTGGAACACCATTAATAAAGGTGCGGATCTCAGAACCGCGGCATTCGATACGATACTTGTTCCAGGTGTGGGCTTTGTATGCTTTTTGCGCAACGGGGTTCAGATCCAGGGGATATAACCAACCGCGGCGGCCTTCTTCATAAATTCCACCACTCCAGGCACGTGGGGCAGGGTCTACTTCCATCTGGTAGCCAAAAACCCGGCCATTCTGGTAATCGGCTTTACTTTGACTGCGGAACTGGATGCCGGAGTTGAAATCCTTATCCAGTATGTATTCCACCTCAAAGATAAAATCACCGTAATCCTTTTCCGTAGCCAGGAAGGAGTTTGGTTCTGCGATCACGGTAGTACCAACGATCTCTCCGTTCTTAACTGAGTACTTAGCTTTGCCATTCAGCTGCTTCCAGCCTTTCAGGTCTTTGCCATTAAAAAGGTTCTGCCATTTACCGCTCTGTGCAAAAGTGGCTGTCATCCATAGCAATCCGCAACCTAGAAGGATATACTTTTTCATGGAACTTGTGGTTTGTATCAGAAAAGCTGCCGAATGCAATCCGGGCATTTGCAAGTGCTGCTTCTAATTATTTAATTTGACCGATTTGCTCACGGTACCCGAAAACGTGGCTCCAAAGGCACAGGGGCCTGGACGGCAGCCAAGATAGAAAATTCCCAACAATATTTGCAAACGATTGCAAGAATCTTATAATCCTGTTATTGTGTCAAAAAAGTGTCAGTACCGGAGAATGTTCGTCTAAAATTCATTGGTATAAGCCCTTTTTGCATGATTTCCGGCTCCAAGATAAAGAAATCTGATTATTTCTGAATGAAATACTGACCAGAATCAGGAGAAATATATAGGGTGGAATTTCTGATTTATAGCCTCTTTGATTACCTTTGCAGCCGAAAATGGAAGGACGATCGTCTTTCTATATAAACCTTTTAAAGTATATGTCTGGACAGCTTAAAGAAGTTCGTAACCGTATTAAATCCATCCAGTCTACCCAGCAGATCACAAAAGCCATGAAGATGGTAAGTGCTGCAAAGTTGCGCCGGGCGCAGGATGCCATTGTTCAAATGCGTCCTTACGCTGTGAAGCTGCAGGAAATGCTCCAGAATATTGTGAGCAGTTCTGAAGGGGATATTGATCTGGCACTGGCAGCTAACCGCCAGGTAGAAAAGGTGCTGCTTGTGGCTATCACGAGTGACCGGGGATTATGTGGCGCTTACAACTCCAACGTTATTAAGCTGACAAAACAGGCGATCCGTGAGAAATATGCTACCCAATATGCCAAAGGCCAGGTAGAGATCCTGCCGATCGGTAAAAAGGCGTTTGAGCATTTTTCCAAAAACGGGTATAAAGTGAACGACAAGTACTGGCAATTGTTCTCCCATCTCAGTTTTGAGAATGTGAAAGCAGCTGCAGCCGTGGCTATGGAAGGTTTCATCAGCGGAGAGTATGATGCGGTGGACATTGTTTATAGCGAATTCAAGAATGCTGCTACCCAGCGGTTCAAAATAGAGCAGTTCCTGCCCATCGGCAAAGTGGAAGTGATAGAAGGGGCCAGCACACAAAAAGCGGATTATATCTTTGAACCTGAGAAAGATACGCTGATCGCTGAGCTGATGCCGAAGATCCTGAACACCCAATTCTTTAAAGCAGTTCTGGACGGTCATGCTTCTGAACATGGTGCGAGGATGACGGCCATGGATAAAGCCACTGAAAATGCCGGGGAAATACTCCGCAGCCTGAAGATTGATTACAACCGTGCACGCCAGGCGGCCATTACCACAGAATTGACGGAGATCGTAAGTGGTGCGGCAGCTTTGATGGGTTGATCTTATGCACAAATAATCAACAGCATAATATTTATATTTCTGAAAAAATGTCAAAGGTCTTATTTTCGGCCTTTGACATTTTTGTTTTGAGAAGCCGGCCCTGTAAGCCAAAATTAATTAGCCATGGAAATTTCCCAGCTCATCCCACATGTAGAAGCATTGATCTTTGCCGCAGACCGGCCTTTACCGGCGGCGGACATTTTGGAGCTGCTCAATAATGCCCTGGCCTTCCTGGAAGACCGGGCCACACAGGAACAGGTAGATGGGGCTATAGAGGCCATCCAGGAGAAATATAACTCTGAGTTCTATGCATTCTGTGTGCGTGAAAGTGGTGGTGGGTATCAATTCCTGACCAAGAAAGATTATTACCAGACTGTTGCACAGCTGAATGGGGAGAAGTTCCTCAAGCGCTTGTCTACAGCGGCTTTGGAGACATTGGCCATTATTGCTTATAAACAACCGATCTCCAAAGGGGAGATTGAACATATCCGCGGGGTGAGTACAGACTATTCCATCACTAAATTGCTGGAGAAAGAACTGATCGTGATCTCCGGGCGTAGTGAAACGCTGCCGGGGAAACCTTTGCTGTATTCTACTTCCAAGGCGTTCATGGATTACTTTGGGTTGAATTCTCCGAAGGACCTGCCGCAGCTGAAAGAGTTGTTTGAAGAAGATTTTGTGGCGCCTACGCAGTTGACGATTGAAGGGGGCATAGAGGAATTGAGGGTGGATGATGAAGAACTGCTGGATGAAAACGGGCAGTTGATCGTTTTGGAGAATGGGGAGTTGACGGAGACTACGACGGTGATGATGGAGGATGATTTTACAGGGGAGGTTTCTGAGGAGGATGATCTTGATAGGTCTTCGGTGATAGAGGGGGAAGAGGATGTTCCTGAGATTGAAGCGGCTTCGGCTGTTTCGGAAGATGAGGGTGTTGAGGTTGAAGGGAGTGAAGAAGAGAGTGAAGAAGAGAGTGGGGAAGAAGAAATCGAAGTTGAAGATAATGAGGATGCTCCAGTTGTTGAAGCATCTGTTTCGGATAGTGAGACTGAGGAATCTGAGGAGGAAGTTGCTTCTTCTTCTGAAGAAGAAGAAGGTGATGAGTCTGAGGAAGAAGGTGATGTTTCTGAAGAAGAGGGTGAGGAAGAAGAGGCTGATGAGTCTGAAGGGGAAGATGAAGAAGAGGGAGAAGAAGGTGACGAAGATGAAGACGAAGAGAGTGATGAAGATGATGAAGACGAGGACGAGGATGACGAGGAAGAAGATGATGAGGAAGATGAAGACGATGAAGATGGGGAAGAAGATGAGGATGACGATGACGAAGAAGACGAAGGCGATGATGAAGAAAAGGAAGATGATGAAGAAGCAGAGATCGAAGGTGCCGATGACAGATTGAATGACGAAGAAGAAGATGAATCCGACGAAGACGTTGATAAAAAATAAAAACATTTCCATACAACAAACGGTTCCAGGGAGTACAGTCTCTTTGGAACCGTTTATTTTTATGCTTTAATTTGCACCCATGACATTACAGCAACAACTTTCAGAAACCAGCACCTTCCTTCAGCAACAGGGCTTTGGCGCTGCAAAGGCAGGCATTGTTTTAGGCACCGGCCTGGGAGAACTCATTCATAAGATAGACATCCATAAAAGCATTCCTTACAGCCAGATCCCCCATTTTCCGGAGTCTACGGTAGAATCACATAAAGGCCAGCTGATCTTCGGATACATTGGTAAAGTAGCTGTAATTGCCATGCAGGGCCGTTTCCATTATTACGAAGGATACAGCATGCAGCAGATCACTTTCCCGATCCGCATCATGAAAGCCCTCGGCGTGGAAAAATTACTGTTAAGCAATGCTTCAGGAGGCATGAACCCCGCTTACAAAAAAGGTGATCTGGTACTGCTGAATGATCACATCAACCTGCAACCGGAAAACCCATTACGCGGTTTAAACTCTCCTGAATTTGGTCCAAGATTCCCGGATATGAGCAGGCCCTATGATGTGTCGCTGGGAGAAAAATTGCAAGCCGCAGCAGGTAATAAAATGCATACAGGCGTATACGTTGCGGTGACTGGTCCCAACCTGGAAACCCGCGCGGAATATCGTTTTCTAAGGATGATAGGAGGAGATGTGGTAGGCATGAGCACAGTGCCTGAAGTAATTGTAGCCAACCAGATAGGATTGCCCTGTGCAGCCGTTTCCGTTGTAACAGATGAATGTGATCCGGATCATTTAGTACCCGTATCCATTGCTGAGATCATTGCAGTAGCCGGTAAAGCAGATAAAGTGCTGAGCGGGATCTTTGCTGAAGTGATCGCCGGTTTATAGTTAACTGGATTTCCTGATGATCAGTTCTGTTTTCAACACACGGATGATGGTTTTCCAATCCGCCACATCCCGGTTGATCTGATCAATTAATAATTGCGCCGCTGTTTGCCCGATCTCTTTTACAGGTTGGGAAACAGTGGTCAGTGAAGGTTCTATGAGGCCGGATGCAAAGTCATTACTGAAGCCTACTACGGCAATATCTTCCGGTACATGCAGTCCTCTTTTTTTGATCACCTGGATGGCTTCGATGGCGGTAGGATCATTCACGGCAAAAATGGCATCCGGTGGATTATCCATATTCAGCAGGTGGTTCACATAGATCTTTACTTTATCTACATTCAGATCATAGGGGATCACCAGTTCTTCATCAAATTCAATATTATTCTTTCTTAACGCTGCCGTATATCCATTCAATCTTTTCTCACTGATCTTCAGAGAAGAAGGCCCGGCCAGGTGAGCGATGCGTTTGCGACCTCTTTCTATCAGGTGGTTCACTGCACGAAAGGCCCCATCATAATCATCTACGATCACTTTCGGCACATCCATTTCATCACAAACTCTGTTAAAGAATACAATGGGAATGCCCTTGCGCTGGAAGATCTTCAGGTGATCAAAGTTCCTCGTTTCCTTGGTGATGGAAACCAGGATACCATCCACCTGGTTAGCGAGCATCACTTTGGTATTGGCCACTTCCGTTTCATAGGTTTCGTTGGATTGACAGATCACAGTATTGTATCCTGCTTTGCTGGCCACTTCCTGTGCGCCGATGATAGCTTTTGGGAAATAGGAACTATGGAACTCAGGCACGATAATGCCTATCGTATTCGTTTTTTTGGTAATGAGGCTGATGGCCAGCATGTTTCGCTGGTAATCCATTTTTTCTGCAAATTCCAAAACCGCCTGCCGGGTAGCTGCGTTTACACTAGGGTGGCCGGTTAAGGCCCTGGAAACTGTAGATTTTGAGAGGTTCAGCTCCCGCGCAATATCTATGATGGTTACCTGGTGTCTTTTCATCGTTTGCTTTTTTGCTTCAGTAAAGGAACGAAATAATCTTCATCTTGGGAACATTCCCACAAAATGGGAATGTTCCCAATGAAGAAATAGTTGTTTTGATGCGCCATGGATACGTGTTAGTTACAATCTTTGGTTATAACAAATTCGCACGTATGAAAAAGCTGTTGCTCACAATTGGCTTTCCTTTGCCTATTCCATCTATTTTTGTAATCAACCATTACCATGCTCATTCCATCGTTTCCCGAATAAGCCTTCTCTGTCCCTTTACTTCATGATTCATCGAAATCTTTTAAACACGTTGGTTGTATGAATATTACACGTTTGATACTGTTGCTTTGCATTTTTTTCACGGCAATGGGTTCCACGGCCCAAACGCCCACTGCAACAAAACTGATCACAGGTAAAATAACTGACACCGAGGGGCTGCCCCTTGAAGGTGTAACCGTATTGGTAAAAGGTGCTGCCGCCAAAGCGCTCACCAATTCGGAAGGCGTTTATAACATCCGTGTGGAAAATTCCGCCGGCGCCATCCTCATCTTTTCTTACGTGGGTTTTTTAACGAAAGAAGTGAAGATCACAGCTACGGCTACTGTTTACAATACCAAACTGGAGACTTCCGTAAAAGGGCTCAATGATGTAGTGGTGATCGGTTACGGTTCAGTTAAAAGAAAAGATCTTACCGGTTCTGTAGGAGATGTGAAAATGAGCGACCTGGAAAAAGCACCGGTTCCTTCATTTGAACAAGCGCTGGCAGGAAGGGTAGCTGGTGTGCAGGTATCTTCTTTTGACGGTCAGCCGGGCGCTGCATTGAATATCGTGATCCGCGGTAATAACTCCGTAACACAGAGTAACTCTCCGCTGTTTGTGATAGATGGTTTTCCGATAGAGAATCCGGTGAACAATGTGATCAATCCGGAAGAGATTGAATCCATGCAGATCCTGAAAGATGCATCTGCTACCGCCATTTATGGTGCAAGAGGTGCAAACGGTGTGATCCTGATCACCACTAAAAAAGGAAAGGTCGGCGCACCTGTTGTGAAATACCAGACCTGGATGGGCGTATCGCAGAACCTGAAAAAGCAGGAGATGCTGAGCCCGTATGAATTTGTGAAGTTCTCCCTGGAGCAGAACCCTGGTATGTATACACCGGTTTATCTTTCCAACGGCAAGAAACTGGAAGACTACAAAAACGTAAAAGGTGTGGATTGGCAGGACCAGGTTTTCCGGGATGCTTTCATGCAGAATCATAGCCTGTCCGTTAGGGGAGGTACTGAGAAAACAAAATATTCCTTCTCCGGAAACGTCATGGGGCAGGATGGTATCATCATCAACAGTGCTTTCAAACGTTACCAGGGAAGAATATCGCTGGATCAGATTGTGACTGATTTTGTAAGGGCCAGGATAAATGTGAACTATTCTTCCACCAAAACAAATGGTACGATCTCTAATTCTACCAGCACCACTGGCTCTCCTTCAGGACCTACTACCAGTTTGATGTACAGCATATGGGGGTACCGTCCTATTACCGGAGATTCTGCCAAGGATGAAAATTTAATCGACGATCTTTTTGATCCAAGTGTAGACCCGCTGGCAGAATATCGCATCAATCCCATCCTTTCTACCAAAAACGAATACAATCCTGTTTTCAATAATACTTTTTCTACCAATGCTGATATAGAGATCAAACCGGCAAAATATTTCCTGTTAAAGATCTCCGGCGGTATGATCAAAAGTGCTATCAGAAGAGAGGTCTTTAATAACTCTAATACCCGTTTGGGTAATCCAAAGAGCAGCACGCTTGGTGTAAACGGTTCTGTGAGAAATGAAGAAATGGTGAACCTGCTGAATGAAAACACACTTACGTATTCCCGCAGGTTCAATAAAAATCACAACCTGAATGTACTGGGCGGTATCACCATGCAAAAAGTGAACTATTATAACTATGGTTTCTCTGCCAACATGGTGCCCAATGAATCTCTGGGCATGAGTGGACTGGATGAAGGAATTGTGAGCACTGCGCCAACTGAGCGGTCCTCTAATGCACTGATGTCTTTCCTGGGCCGTATTAATTATGATTATAAATCACGTTACCTGTTCACCGTAAGTTTCCGTGCGGATGGTTCTTCTAAATTTGCTCCTGAAAACAGGTGGGCTTACTTCCCCTCTGGTGCATTTGCATGGCGGATCATTGATGAATCATTCATGAAGAATATTCCGGTGCTCTCCGATGCTAAACTGCGCATAGGTTATGGTTTAACAGGTAATAACAGGGTGAGTGATTTCGCCTATTTATCTTCCCAGCAACTCTATCCTTACTCCGGTTATTCATTTGGTGAATCTCCTGTACAGGGTATCATTCCCAACAACCTGGGTAACAAAGACCTGAAATGGGAAACTACAGAACAAACGGATATAGGGTTGGATCTTGGTTTCCTAAACAACCGCATCACCCTCTCCACAGATTATTATAAAAAGAATACCCGCGACCTCTTGTTGCTTGCCACATTGGCTCCCACAACTGGTTACGCCAGGGGCTATCGCAACATCGGAAGGGTTTCCAACGAAGGTGTTGAATTCACCCTGAACACAATGAATATTCAAAACAAGAAATTCAGCTGGTCTACCAACTTCAACATTTCATTCAACCGCAACAAAGTACTGCAACTGAATCAGGACGAACCAAGTTTAGCTACTCCCATCACCTGGGGTAACTTTAACAACGCTTATCCATACATCGCTATTCCCGGTCACCCTATTGCATTGTTCTATGGTTTCCTGTTTGATGGTGTGTACCAGTACAGCGATTTCAACCAGCAAGCCAATGGTACCTATGTGCTGAAAGACAGAGTACCTAATAACGGACAACCAAGAACTACTGTTCAACCCGGTTATATCAAGTTCAAGGATATTAACCAGGACGGACAAGTGGATAATAGTGACCTCACCATCATTGGTAATCCTAATCCGATCCATACAGGCGGTTTCTCCAACAACTTCACTTACGGCGCTTTTGATCTGAACGTTTTCTTCCAGTGGAGTTACGGGAACGATATCTTAAATGCCAACCGTATTGAGTTTGAAGGTGGTGATGTAGTAAGGAGTTACCTCAACATGTTTAAATCTGTAGCAAACCGCTGGACACCGGAGAACCAAACAAACGAACTGTATAAAGTAGGAGGTCAGGGTCCACTGGTATATTCTTCCCGTACGATTGAAGATGGTTCTTACCTGCGTTTGAAAACAGTATCGCTGGGTTATAACATGCCATCTAAAATAGTATCAAGGGCACATATCAAAGCGCTCCGGTTATATGCATCCGCACAGAACCTGGTTACCTGGACGAATTACTCCGGTCCTGATCCGGAAGTATCTGTAAGGCCCAGTGCTTTAACACCAGGTTTTGACTGGTCTGCTTATCCAAACACCAGAACCATTACGTTCGGTCTTGATCTCACTTTTTAACGTTAAATGCTGTTTACAATGAAACGCATCATCATATTATTTGTATTGGCCGGTTCCATGCTCAGCGCTTGTAACAAGTTCCTGGAAACAAAACCGGAAGACTTTGTAACACCGGATAATTATTTCAACACAGAAGCAGACCTGGACAGGGCACTGAATGGTGTGTACAACAGGCTCGTGGATAATTTCGGGAGAATGTATTCCCGTGGTTTATTCAGCTTCCTTTCCATCAGCGATGAATTCTTTTATAAGAACATTACCATCACCAATCTCAAAGTAATGGACTTTGATGCTGGCCAGCTGGATGTAGGAAAACTCTGGGAAGTAGCTTACCAGGGAATTGACAGGGCTAATATCTTACTGGAAAATTTAGATAAACCGGAAATGGATGAAGCCAAAAGGAAGGCCATTAAAGGAGAAGCATTATTCCTCAGAGCCTATTACTATTTTATCCTCGTGGATAATTTCGGTGGTATTCCTTTAAAGCTGACATCTACCAATAACCCGCTCGAAAAATACCTGCCTCGTTCATCTGTAGCAGATGTATATGCGTCTATTGTGAATGACATGAAAGCAGCGGATACGCTGGTGAATGTATCCGGCAGTTACAATTATAATGAAAGAGTAACAAAAACTGCGGTAGAAGCTATCCTGGCGAGAGTATATCTCACCATGGCCGGCGAACCGCTGAAGGATGTAGCTAAATATAATGATGCACTGATCTATGCAGATAAAGTGATCAATTCCGGCAAACATTCTCTCAATCCTGATTACAGCCGCATCTTCATCAATCACTCTGAAAATAAATACGACCTGCAGGAGTGCATCTGGGAAATTGGCATGTTTGGCAACCAGCTGGGCACTACACAATTAGCCGGTGCCGTAGGGGTAGAAAATGGGTTGGAAAACCTGGTGGATGATAATATTGGTTATTCCAATGGTTCTCTGAAAATAACTGCCCGCATGTGGAACCTCTATGCCGCCACGGACCTCAGAAGGGATTGGTCGATAGCGCCCTACAGATATGTATTGACCGGAGGTGTTACCACTAAATCATTCTATACAGCTGCGCAGATCTATGATCGTACGGTTGGTAAATGGCGCAGGGAGTATGAAACACTACTGCCAAAGAACAGAAATTACAATTCTACCAATTTTCCTGTGGTGCGGTATTCAGATGTATTACTGATGAAAGCAGAAGCAGAAACACAAGTGAGCGGAGCCCCCACGGCAGCAGCTTACGAAGCCATCAACAAAGTACGGCGGAGAGGTTACGGTAAACCTGTTAACACACCGGATGCTACGGTAGACCTCACAGCAGGATTAGGCAAAGATGCTTTCCTTTCACAGTTACAAGATGAGCGTGCCAGGGAGTTGGCGTTTGAAGGCATGCGCAAACATGACCTGATCCGTTGGGGCCTTTATCTTTCTAAGATGCAGTCACTGGCCGTGGATATCACAGCTAATGCACCATCAGGTTTTAAATATGGCGCTGCCGCTGCAAAAAATACAACTGCCAGGAACTTAGTATTCCCTATTCCTAATACAGAGATCACCGTTAATCACCTGGTCACTCAAAATCCAAACTGGTAAAACATGCGTAACATTATATATAGTCTGCTCTCAATTGGCCTCTTCGCTTCTTGTGCAAAAGAAAAAGTGGAAGGACAGAACTTTCAGGTATCCACGGCTTCGCTTACTTATAAGGCAGGTGATTCCGTGAAGTTCTCGATCAGTGGCAACCCGGATAACCTGATGTTCTATTCTGGTGAACAGGGGCATAAATATGAACTCAGGAAACGGGATAGTGCAGAGAATGATCTGCAGATAGATTTCAAAAGCCTGGTGCAATTTGGTCTCATCTATCAAAACCTGCAACTGATGGTGTCTAACGACTTTAATGGCAAAGCGGATACGACTTCCGTAAAAGCAGCCACCTGGACGGACATTAGCAGCAAGGCGGTATTCTCTGCAGGAAAGGATAGCGTGCCATCAGGTATTATCAGCCTGAAGCCTTATGTGAATCCACAAAAGCCTTCCTCACTGATCTATATCGCATTCAGGTATACGGATTACAAAAAAACACAGGGACAGAACAGGTGGGTGATCAGAACTTTCGCTGCCAACAACATTGCCCCGGATGGAACGGTAACACCATTGGCTGTAATGTCCACCGGCGGATGGACGCAGGTGAATTTCAAGAACACAGCTTTTGTATGGAGCCTCTCCGCTGCACAATTACTGATGCCCAGCAGCACAGCTACGGCAGATGATAATGAAGACTGGGCTATCAGCAAAGGATTTGATCCTACTTATATTAAACAGGATGTAGGCACAGCGCTTAAGAACATTAGTACCACTTTACCGGAGTTCTCTTATGTGTTTACAAAACCCGGTACTTATAAAGTTGTATTTGAAGGATCTGCTGTACGTTATAATGGCGAACAACGGACAACGAGAGAAGTGACATTAACTATTACACCATGAGCGCAGCGATTGATACGTCTGTAATTGTAGTATTCTCCATATTTATTATGCTGGTCGGTTTCTCGTTTTCGAGAACCGGCCGCAATTTGAAATCTTTCTTTGCTGCAGGAGAAGCCGTGCCCTGGTTTATAGGGGGATTATCTTTATTCATGAGCTTTTTTTCCGCAGGTACTTTTGTGGCCTGGGGATCTATTGCTTATAAGTATGGCTGGGTAGCCATCACGATCCAATGGACCATGTGCATAGGGGGATTAGTGACGGGTTTATACCTGGCGCCTAAATGGAAAGCCACCGGCAATCTCACTGCTGCAGAATTTATCCGGGAACGTCTCGGAGAAGCAGTGCAAAAAAGTTACATCTACATTTTCATGATCGTATCACTGATGATCAAAGGATCTGTATTGTATTCTGTTGCAAGGCTGGTGAGTTCTTCTCTTGGATTTCCTTTAATGCCCAGTACGGTAGTGCTCGGATTGTTCATGATAGCTTATACTGCCGTGGGTGGTCTCTGGGCTGTAATGGTAACGGACATTCTGCAATTTGTGATCCTCACCGCTGCCATCCTCATCATCATTCCACTGGCATTTGACGCAGCAGGTGGTGTGGAACATTTTATTAAGTTCTCCCCGCAGGGTTTCTTTGATGTAGTGAATGGTGAATATACCTGGGGTTTTATCCTTGCCTTCGCTTTATACCACATCTTTTATATTGGTGGCAACTGGACGTTCGTGCAACGTTACACGAGTGTGGATACCCCAAAGTCTGCTTCCAAAGTAGCGTATCTTTTTGCCGGGTTGTATATTATCAGTCCTGTGTTGTGGATGTTGCCGCCAATGTTATACAAAACCATCAACCCTGGTTTGCAGGGCCTGGAAACAGAAAATGCTTACCTGATGATCTGCCAGCACGTATTGCCTGCTGGCCTGATGGGGCTGATCCTCACAGGGATGTATTTCTCTACTTCCGCATCTGCCAATACTGCATTGAATGTTGTATCGGCTGTGTTCACCAATGATATCTACAAAGGTACCATCAATCCTAAAGCTTCTGATAAAAAACTGATGAGCGTAGCACGCATTTCTTCCTGGTTCTTTGGGCTGGGCATGATCATCGTGGCTTTGATCGTTCCTTACATCGGTGGGATCGTTGAATTTACTTTGAGCATTGGTGCTATCACTGGTGGTCCATTGTTGGCTCCGCCTTTATGGGCTTTGTTCTCTAAACGTTTAACCGGAAAGGTGACCTTGTATGTAACAGGGATCAGCCTTACGGCGAACCTGGTATTTAAAATTATTCTTCCTTTCCTCACAGAATATAAACTGAGCCGCGCTAATGAAATGCTGCTGGGTGTTGGCTTACCATTCATCATGCTGGCATTGTATGAGATCTATGCTTATTACAAAGGGCGCACCAGTGAAGAGTATCTGCATTTGAAAACCCTGAAGGCTGAGCGTAAAGCATCGCCTGTACTGGTAACTGTTGAAGAAGCATTTGAAATACAGAAGCAGAATAAGTTTGGATTGAAGGTGATTGCCTTTTCCCTTTGTTTCATTGCAGTATTATTATACGTACTGTGTTTCTTCTCAGCAGGAAGCGCATCACTGGTAGCTGGTATTGCTACTGTTATTCTTTTATCCTCCCTGATCCCTTTACGGGCAGCAGGTAAGGTGAAACTATGAGCAAAATGATAAGAAGTTTGTTCTTCGCGGGTTTGTTGATGGGATTCTCTGCTTCGGCACAGGTATCCCTGAAAAGTGATGCCCTGCAATTACACTGGACTAAAAACACGGACGGTTGGAAGTTAAACCAGTTGTCCGTTAAAAATAAAAAAGCCTGGGTGGCTTTACCTGCTGTAAGTGGTGAATACACTTTGTTATATGCAGCAAACCTCCCGGATTCTACTTTTAATAACAGTTTCCCTGAGCCGCAGTATCATTACATTGTTCCTTTGTGGAAGGCATTGATACAACCAGTGCCTATGAATACAGCGGGGGAGGCGGTGCATTTTTATCCTTCTGATGCTGTAACGGCTGGAAAGGAAGTTCTTTTTAGCAAACATTCAAAGGAAGCTGACATTACTGCTTCCTGGCGAATAGATCCTCAGTTCCCATCTGATATCCGGGTAAAGATCACCCTAACAGCCAAACAAACCGGTTACTTTTCTCTGGCCACACCTACTGTAGCAACTGTTAAAGAAGCAGAGCTGGCATGGGGTGGTATTCCTGGTTATTTCCAGAGTAATGCCATTGAGCATGATTTCGTAAAAGCGAATGTGTACATGCAGGGTATTCCGGATAAACCGGTGATCGTTCGGGAAAGAACAGCGGCTACTTTATCGCCGTTCATTTCTGCTAAGAATAATATCACCATGGCCGTGATCCCTGATCCGGGCACAGGAAGAGATCCCTGGGAGCGCGATGCGAAAACACAATCCACCTGGCAATTGGGGCTTTCTTTAATGAACAGGAAAGCCAGTCTTACACCTACTGCCTATCATCCTGTGCTGGGTGAGAAAGGTTCTCTCTTGCAAAAAGGGGATACGGTTTCTTTCTCCTTCAGGTATACAGTGCAATATGCAGACTGGTATACGGTGTACAAACATGCGGTAAATGATGTGTATCACTTTGCTGATTTCCTCGCATTGAAAAAAACATCGCAGTCGCTGACCAGCCGGATCTTGTCCATGCACAAATACCTGGTAGATGCAAAAACGTCTCTGTGGAAAACAGAAGATTATAAAGGATTGACCATTGGCGCACAGGCTTATTTGGGTGGTGTATACGGTTCTGAGAAAGACGCCATGAAGAATTCTGATTATGGTGCTATGTGGATGCTGGCTAATATCACCAATGATCCTGCATTAAAACAAGACCGGCTACCTTACGCACGGAACTTCAAACTACAACAACAAGATCTCACAACTGGTTTCTTTTATGGCGCTGCTGCCGGTCAATATTATCTCACCAAAAGCAAACGGTGGACAGAAGAGTGGGGGCCTTATGTAGAGCCTGTCGGCCTTACTTATTACATGTTGATGGATGCCGGTAATATATTGTTGTTTCAGCCTAAGGACACTGCACTGAAACATACTTTGCAACTGGCTGCAGATAAGTTACTGGCATGGATGAGTAACAGCGGGCAATGGCAGGTGGCTTATGATCATGTTACACAGGCACCGTTGTTTAAAGAGGTGGAAGACCTTCGTCCTACTTTTTACGGCTTACTCATTGCATATAAAATACTGCATAACAAAAAATACCTGGATGCTGCAAGAAAGGGCGCTGACTGGTATATCAAAAATGCTGTAGAGAAAGGCCACTTCCTTGGTGTATGCGGAGATACCCGTTTTGTACCGGATTTTGCAACCGGTCAGAGTGCGCAGGCATTACTGGAATTATACGATGTAACGAAAGAAGAAAAATACAAACAGGCGGCAATTCAAACAGCGAGGTTGTATACTACTTCTATCTACACACATCCTATTCCTACTACCAAAGAGAAAATAGTGAATGGTGTTAAACGCCAGGATTGGGAGATCAGCCAGGTAGGTTTAAGTTTTGAACATGGCGGTACATTAGGTTCTGCTAATCATCGTGGTCCAATTTTGCTGGCGAGTCATGCCGGGATGTTTGTAAGAATGTTCACGCTCACCCATGATTCTCTTTTCCTCAATATGGCACGCGCTGCTGCATTAGGCAGGGATGCCTTTGTAGATAAAGAAACGAGTGTGGCGTCCTATTATTGGGATGTGATGAATAAAGGTGCTGGTCCTTATCCTCACCATGCATGGTGGCAGATAGGCTGGATCACAGATTACCTGCTGGCAGAAGCAGAAATGCGTTCCGGTGGACAAGTGAAATTCCCCAGGGGTTTTATCACACCAAAAGTAGGCCCGCATCAATCTTATGGTTTTGCACCAGGAAAAGTAAATGGCGTAACGGCGGATTTATTGCTGGAAGAAGGTTTACTCAAAACCACCAGCCCTTACCTGGATTATTACTGCGCCATTAACCGGGAGCAAAAGAAGTTGTTCTTCATTTTGCTGAACAATGACGATGAAGTGTTACAAACAAACATTCAAATAGCCGATTCAACTATCCCTATAAAGATCCCACCCTATGGCATAAAGGTGCTGGAGACAAAACAGAAGTAATGAAACTTTATCTCAAACATACCTGGTTCTTTATCACGGTCTGCTTATTAAGCGGGTCGGCCCTTCATGCCCAGCAGAGTTATTTTATAGAAGCAGAAGATTTCAATTTCAAAGGTGGCTGGATGGCGGAGAAGCCTATTGGTGGTGTGAATATTTCCAACAATAATATCCTCCGTGTATTGGGCGGAAAAGTGAAAGCGGCAGATGCGATGGCGGTGATCGATGTTAAAGCGGCAGGTAATTATACCGTGTGGGTACGTGCAGCAGATTATCCAACTAATAATCCCGGTACCCGTTTATTCCGGGTAGCGGTGAATGAACAGGCCATGGAGGAATCCGGTAAACATGGGAAGGATGGTTACTACTGGGAAAAAGCAGGTTTCGCTAAAATGGAAACCGGCGAAAACGTGATCCGGCTGCAGGATTCCCGCGGGAACTTTGGCAGATGTGATGCCGTGTTGCTCACAACAGAAACCTTTAATCCAAATGAGCGGCCGTTAGCCGGTCTGCAAAAATATAAAACGGTACAGGTAGCTGTTAAGTCTAATCCGGTAAACATTCCTGTTCCTGTTACCCCTGCAAAGATAAAGAACGATGCACCTGTACTGGCAGCGATCAGCAATAAATACCTGCGGTTACAATTCCTTCAGGCAGAGCAGCGAATAGCTTCCCGCACAGATATACAACGCAATGGTAAATGGACGAGCATCAATGCGGATAATGAAGAGAACAGGATCTTACTGATCAGTTCAGACGCACCGCAAATTGGTTTCGGTAATTTCTTCCCTTCCTGGAATGGTTCCATCGGCTTCAGCAGTTTTACCAGTAAAGGAAAATCATACACCATCCTGGAACCGGATAACCTGAAGAATCCTTTCCTGGCAGGAAAGCTGACGGCTTTCATTCCTGCAGCTGTAAAAAAGATCAACGATCATACGCTGGAAGTTAGTTATCGTGCAGAGGATGGTCAAACGATACAGGGGATTTGGGAACTGGCCACACATCATCTTACGCTCACCCTGCAATACACACCAAAACAAACCGCTTACTATAGTCTGGCAGTGGCTGCGTTTCAGGGCGTAACGAAAGAGAAAGTTGCTCAGATACAATTACCTCCTATGTTCCAGTATCAGCGTATTCCGGAACAACCGGTGATGCTGCCTTCCGCTCTTATGCCGCAACCATTGGCCATGATGGAAATAAAGAGTGAACAGGGTATGCTGACTACTTTCATTACCCGCGCAGCTACTGATTATCCATTGGATTGGGCAGTATCCAACAGGTCTAAGATCGGATTCAGCATTAAGAACGAAAGGAATGAAGTGCAGCCCGTTGCATTGTCTCCCGTGTTAGGATTGGATGATTCTAAGATCACAGCAGCGCAACCATTGAAACGTACTTTTATCATGGGTGCTGTAACAGCTAACTGGAATGATGCATTGGAGTATATCTCAGACAGTATTTTTAAAGTTAAAGATTATCGCAGTCAGCATAATACTTCCCTCACGAATACCGCTTTCAACATCATCGATCTTATCAAAGATGATAATGCCGGTGGTTGGGATGTTAACCTGAAAGGATTTTATGATATTGAAGCAGAGCCGAAAGGAGCACCTACGGTTGTGCAATCGGCTCCACTGGCGGTGATCTCTGCGGCTATATTGGGAAGGGATGAAGATATGTATATCAAACGGGCATTGCCTGCCATTGAATATACTTTGTCCCGCAGCGGATTCAGATCCAGCAAAAAATCAGTTTTAAGTCCTTATAATTCTCAGTTCACCACGGCCTATTACGAAGGGCTGAACCAGTTACTGAATGAAGCGAATCCCTGGTTGAAGAAAGTAGCGTTACCAGATAATAAGATCAGGGCTACGTTAGGTTACTCCGTAGTAGTACCAGGATTTTCCCAGGACCTCGCTGCTTATCGTTTAACGAAAGACAATAAGTGGTTGCAATCTGCTAAAGAAAAAGCAGCGATATTTCTTAGGGATGAAGTGTATGGTACTAAAACAGCACCTCTCACCAAACAACCTTTTTACAACACTTCCTTTTATGCCAACTGGTGGGACCTCACAGATCTTTACGATATCACACACGATACTACTTATTTAAATGCTGCCGCTACAGCTGCTTTCCAAACCCTGATCGGTGTGCGCGCTTATCCTGCAGTGGAAGATCAGTTACAAACTATCCACGCCGGCAATACATATGAAGGCAATACTACTTTATGGTGGAAAGGAGGGGAGAAGTACCGCCTTGGTTTCCCTCGTCAGCCAAATGATGTACAGGAGAAAAAAGTACCGCAGGCATTGGTATCACCTGTAGGGCTTGGGTTTGAACAGCCGTATACTTTTTTCAATCCTGGAACGCCTGTGCGCCATGTATTCATGAGCAGCTGGGCGCCCCATCTTCTACGCTTATTCGATCTCGATAAAAGGAAAATATTTGAAACCTACGCCCGTAACGCCGTCATAGGAAGGTTTACCAACTATCCCGGTTATTACGCCACAGGATTTACGGACGTTCCCATGTTGCCGGATTTCCCTTATAAAGGGCCGGATGTAAGTTCCATCTACTATCATCACATTCCACCACACCTGGCTTTCACATTGGATTTCCTGATCACGGAAGCTATGCAGCGTTCAAATGGCAAAGTGTTGTTCCCTTACGGTAAACAAGATGGTTTTGTATGGTTCAATAACCGGATCTTCGGCGGCGGCAAAGGAACTATCCTGGATGATAAGAACGTGAGCCTGTGGATGAAAAAAGGACTGGTGCAAATTGATAAGCCCGAAGTGAATTACATCACCGGTATTTCTGAGGACCGCTTCTGGATCATTCTGCTGAATGAAGCACATCAGGAGTTATCCTGCAAAATAGACCTGGGTAAAGAAGCCCCGGTAAAAGATCATACCAGTGCCACCTTTTACGCACAGCCAGATGCTGCGCCTGCTACGGCAAAAATGGAAGGAAGGGAAATGAATATAAAACTGCCTGCGACCGGTTTTGCTGCCCTTTCTTTCCCGCTGGCAGCAAAACAACCTGCACAAAAGATCACCCCGGTGAAAGATGGCATGCAGGTGATTGACTTGGGTGCCACACTGGGTAAATTTTATGCTTTCAGGATCAGGTCTCCCTTTGGATGGGATTCCATTTATGGTTTCCTGGAAAACAATCCCGGGCCAGGTACAGTAGTAACCGTATTGATCAACAACCTGGAAGAAATTAAGAACACCGCGCCATACGAATGGAGCCATCATCCACTTACGCCAAAAGAAAAAGCGGAAGTAAAGGTGCATGTAAAAACACCTGATGGTTCAGTGCGGGAAGGCGTGCTCAATTTATAAACGGAAGCCACAACAGTTGTTGGGAACATTCCCGCAATTTGGGAATGTTCCCACCTGATTTAAGCAACGGTATCGGAAGCGCAAAGCAGGCAGGGTCTTAAATTTGAAACACTTTATGAAGAACGGTACATATTTAACAAGCCTTTTTTGTGGCCTTATTGCAATGAGTACACAAGCTCAGGTACGTATATCTGCGGACCAGCAGTATATGGATATCAAAGGATATAAATTCTCCCCTTCTTTCACTGTATTATACAATGCTGCTGATCCTGCTATGGCATTAAAACCAGCCGGTATTAAGAAAGTAGAGTACAATGTGCTCACCTGGAAAGTAACGGATAGTACCAAAGCTGATTTCATACAAAAGAAGATCAATGCATCTGTAGCCGGAGATGGTTTTGACGACAGGATCTTACGTGGTAAAAGTGAATGGAGAACGGCTAACATTTTTCATGCCGGCGAATCTACTGCCATAAAAGCAACACGCCTGGAACAAAAAGGCGATACCGTTTTCTTCCGGTTCCCCGCTAATGCAAACTTTGAACTGAAAGCTTACCTGCTCACCAACATTAACCCCTTCCCTGTTTTACGCTATACCTTTGCGCCATTGAAAGCCGGTTATTACAGTATAGGCTATACCGGTGCTCCTTCCATTCTGCCCGAAAAAGCAACTGCCATCTGGCAACCGCTTATCTGGCAGGAAAAAAGGATCCCTGATGCGGCATATCTTACTCCGGCTTTCATGGCCACTTTACCAACTACCATGGTCTTCGATGGCACTAATACCATCGGTGTACTGGTATCACCGGAACACATTCCTTTTCAGCCTTTGCCCATGTTGCCTAACAGCCAGTTCGGGATCTCCCTGCTGAATGAAGCAAAAGCATTGCAACCCAGTGTGTATGCACCTATCCCAGGTGGTTATTTATCCAACATGAAAAAGGGAGATAGCTTCTCTTTTTCTATGCAACTGGTGGTAACACCACAGGACATTAATCATACTTATCAGCAAATAGCACAACAGATCTTTGGCTTTAAAGATTACCGCAGGAATGATATCGCTTCTTTGAACACTGCGCTGGATAATATGGTGGATTACGCCATGACAGATTACGCATGGTTCATAGACAGTCTGAAAGGATGTGCTTATTCCACAGATGTGCCGGGGGCAGTGAAGAATGTTTCCAGTTTGAATCCGCTGGAACTGGCACTGGTGAGAGATGATAAAGCGATGTTTGAAAAACGTGCTTATCCATTGATGGAGTTTATGCTGAGCAGGGAGAAATTCCTTTTCAGTTTAGACAGTACACAAAAGATCCAAAGCCCTTCCCGCAAATTAAAAGGACCTGTAGCACCTTTGTCTGAGTTAACAGCCCTCTACAATGTATTCGGCAGGGAGAATGATTTCTACCTGCAAATGATGCAGAAAGAATTTAAGAACGATCGCGTACGCAACCTGGATGTAAAAGAAAAAGGAGATAACTGGATCAATGCCATGCATCTCTATAAAGCCACCGGCGATAAAGCTTATCTGCAAACGGCCGTCACCAAAGCGAATCAATACCTGAAGCAAAGAGCTTACCAGCAGCAAACGTCTTTTAATGATCCTTTCTCCGGCAGCTTTTTCTTCTGGCCTACTTTTACAGACAGGTGGATAGAATTATCCCAATTATACGAACTCACCAACGATACCGCATACCTGAAGGCTGCCGTAGAAGGCGCCAGGAACTATACGATGTTCACATGGATGGTGCCTGCCATACCAGACAGCATGATCACGGTAAACAAGGGTGGCAAAGCACCGATGTACTGGTACCTCAAATCAAAAGGCCACCAGCAGATGTATTATCCGGAGGAACAAGCGCCGGCATGGCGTCTTTCAGAAACAGGATTAACACCTGAATCTTCTGGTACTTCCACCGGGCACCGGGCTATATTCATGGCCAACTATGCTCCCTGGATGTTGCGTCTTGGTTATTATGCAAAAGATACTTTTCTGATCAACGTAGCCAAAGCTGCGGTGATAGGCCGGTACAGGAACTTCCCGGGATATCACATCAACACGGAAAGAACAACGGCTTATGAGAAAGTGGATTTCCCCCTGCATAAACATAAGGAGCAGAGTGTGAATTCTTTCCACTACAATCATATCCTCCCCATGGCTTCCATGTTGCTGGATTATTTGGTAACAGATGTATTCGTACGCAGCAAAGGAAAGATCAGTTTCCCCGCAGAATACATAGAAGGATATGCCTACCTGCAAAGCAAGATGTATGGCATGCGGAAAGGAACATTTAATGATGAGAAGGATGTGCAGTTGTGGATGCCTTCCCGTTTGCTAACCATTGATAATACCGAACTGAATTATATCTCCGGCAGAACAGCAGATAAGTTATTACTGGCCTTCACGAATCAATCCAATAAACCGGTCACCGCCAATGTGACCATCAACAAGGAACTGGTGAATGTTAAAAAGAATACTTTCTCCATTACTGTTCCTGCAAATGGTATTAATACTATCGTTATTCCGAATACACCAGTGCCCAATACCTTCCAGCAAAAGATCTTAGCGGTTACGAACGACAAAAGCAAAGACTACGCTAAGCTGGAAAAGGGCCATGCACACGCTATGTTATTTAAACTGGGTAGCTACAGCAAAAGGCTGTACATCTACCTGGAAGATGATGATACAAAATGGAGCAAGGTGACACTACATTATAACAATACAACGGTAGAGGATGTGGCTTACCCATTTGAATTTACCGTTCCTGTGCAGGGAGCTGTAACGTTCTCCTTATCACTGTATGATAAAGAAGGACGGGTACAGGAAAGTGAAAAAGCAACATTAGGCAATAAATAAGTAAACCCTTTTCAATTAAATAGAATGATACAGTCTGAAGCAACCGATAAGCGGTCCTTCCCCGGTAAAAGAATAGATGTTGACCTGGTGATCACGGGTGGCGGGCTCTCCGGAGTATGTGGTGCCATTACTGCTGCAAGGCAGGGATTAAAAGTTGTGCTTGTGCAGGACCGGCCTGTACTGGGAGGAAACTCGAGCAGTGAAGTAAGGTTATGGATACTGGGCGCTACCTCGCATATGGGGAATAATAACCGCTGGGCAAGAGAAGGAGGCATTGTGGATGAACTGCTGGTAGAAAACACCTGGCGTAATCCGGAAGGTAACCCTGTGATCTTTGACAGCTTACTACTGGATAAAGTGACGAGCGAACCGAACATTATCCTGTTGCTTAACACCACTGTGTATGCAGTGGATAAAAAAGATGCGAACACCATTAGTTCCTTAAAAGCATTCTGCAGTCAGAATCAAACGGAATACACTTTGTCAGCACCGCTATTCTGCGATGCTTCCGGTGATGGTGTAGTAGGATTTTTATCTGGTGCCGCTTTCCGCATGGGCGCTGAAACGATGGAAGAATTCGGAGAGAAGTTTGCCCCCACCAAAGAATATGGCGAACTGTTAGGGCATAGTTTATATTTCTACAGCAAAGACACAGGCAAGCCAGTAACGTATGTTCCTCCTGCATTTGCATTGACAGATATTACGAAAGTGCCTAAATTCAAATCCTTCAATGCGAAAGATTTTGGTTGCAAGTTATGGTGGATAGAATATGGCGGTAGGCTGGATACAGTACATGATACAGAAAATATTAAATGGGAACTATGGAAGGTAGTATATGGTGTGTGGAACCATATTAAGAACTCCGGCAACTTCCCTGAAGCAGAAACACTCACACTGGAATGGGTAGGCATGATCCCGGGTAAAAGGGAAAGCCGCCGTTTTGAAGGAGATTACATGATGCGCCAGCAGGACATAATTGAACAACGCACACATGAAGATGCCGTAGCTTTTGGCGGATGGTCTATTGACCTGCATCCTGCAGATGGTGTGTTCAGTGAGAAACCCGGTTGCAACCAATGGCATAGTAAAGGTATTTACCAGATCCCTTACCGTTGTCTCTACAGTAAAAATATTACGAACCTGTTCCTGGGTGGCCGTGTGATCAGTTCCTCGCATGTGGCCTTTGGTTCTACACGAGTAATGGCCACGGCTGCTTATGTAACACAAGCGGTGGCAGTTGCGGCAGCTATTTGCAAAGAGCAGAACATCCTTCCGGCGGAAGTAAATCAACATATGGCTGCCCTGCAGCAACGCCTGTTAAAAACAGGTCAGTATGTTCCGGGATTACAGCTCGCAGATAAGGAAGACCTTGTACAATCAGCAAGTATCGAGGCTTCCAGCGAGCTGGTATTCACTAAATTTCCGGGTACACCTATTCGTAAATCACTGGCTATTTCTTCTGCACAAATGCTGCCTTTGCAAAAAGGAAAGATCGCGCCTTTCACTTTTCATGCAGATGCTGATGTAGCTACTGAGTTAACGGTGGAATTGCGTGTGAGCAGCAAGGTGGGGAATCATACACCGGATATAACAGTGGCTACGCAAACGCTGGCAGTGCAGCCGGGAAGGAATTGCATGCAGCTAAGCTTTGATGCCGTTATGGAAGATAACGCCTACGCGTTCATCACGTTCCTTAAAAATCCTTTGGTAGAATTACACTTCTCTGAGAAGAGAGTTTCCGGCATTCTTTCTGTATTTAATACGGTGAATAAAGCAGTTTCCAATTACGGGAAACAAACGCCGCCGGAAGATATCGGTATGGATGAGTTTGAGTTCTGGTGCCCGCAACGGAGACCAGAGGGGCATAATATCGATCTTCAGTATCCGGCCGGACTGGATGTGTTCAAAGCGGCTAATATCCGTAATGGGGTGGATAGGCCTACAACACAGCCCAATGCCTGGGTGGCAGACTGGAATGATCCGCAGCCTCAGTTGAGTATCAGCTGGAAAGAAGCTAAGACCATCAGTGAAATAGATCTCTTCTTTGATACGGATTATGATCACCCGATGGAATCTGTATTGATGTCTCATCCGGAATCAGTGATGCCTTTCTGTGTGCGGAAGTATAAGATCAAAGATGAAGCGGGCAATGTGTTAGCAGAGCATACAAATAATTATCAAACTTATAATCGTGTACAGCTAAAGCAACCTGTTACCACCCGAAAGCTGGTGCTTGAAGTAGAACATCCTTCAGGGGATATACCTGCGGCTGTTTTTGCAGTAAGATGTTATTAAAGTAAAAAAGGTCCTGATACACATCAGGACCTTTTTTATTTATGCGTTGTTGTATTATTTCAGGATGGTGCCATCATCATTGATGTACACACTATTCACAGTAAGAACAGAACCTGCTTCGTTAGTATTAGCTTTCGCCGGGAAGGCTATTCTAAATTCTTTGGCGAGAGGATCAGGGAAACCGGGGTACGTAGCTTTGCAGTAAGTCACCCAATCTTTATATCCGTTGCTTTGGAACCACAGTACGCCATCTATATAAACATGTACCACATTGGCTGCGTCTATAGACATGCTGATCGTTCTTTCCGCTCCGTTAGCAATAGCCAGCTCGGGTTTCCTTCCTCTTACAACAGTAAACAATGGCGGAGGTGCAGGCAATACAGCACCTACGGCGCTGAATTTTGAAGAGGTAGAGCTATTAGGAACGAATGTTTCAAACCCTACCGTGAAGTTATCCGTTGTAGCAGGGTTTACCGTTGGCTGGAACTGCAACCTTAACTCCCGCATGTAGGGGATGGTGGGGTTCGTAGCCGGTTGTACAAAATACACGCTCATGGTCATGGATTGGCTGGCTCTGAAAAAGGTTTTCCAGCCAAATTTTGCTTTTACGGAGAAGGGGATCTTCAATGGCGCCAGGTTCAGCGTACGGCGTATATTAGGACCACTGGTTCCATTGGCAAGCAATTCCACATGCGCTTTATCGATATCATTATCCGGCTCCTCTTTTACGTCGGCATTACTTTGTGCCCATCCGTTTCCGTCAAAGGTGAATGAACTCTGGAAGTCATCAAAAAAGTAACGCGTTACTTTCATAGTGGTACTGCGGCTAGAAGATGCTTTATCATCTTTTGCAGTAGCCGTTACCGTATATTCCCCAGTTTTAGC
Source organism: Chitinophaga sp. SYP-B3965 (assembly GCF_009647655.1). Classification (GTDB taxonomy): domain Bacteria; phylum Bacteroidota; class Bacteroidia; order Chitinophagales; family Chitinophagaceae; genus Chitinophaga. The sequence goes on from NZ_WJFD01000007.1 coordinate 289,672, forward strand.
GGGTGCTACCCATAGGTTCTCATAAAGGTCCTGTGTTCTTGATCCATCGAAAGTACCGCCGGTGGTTGTCCATGAATATTTCAGGTCTCTCAGGTTGCCTGTTGTCCCTGCCCATACAGGAACTTTTTCCCCATAATAGAATTCTTCCCCTGCCTTGCTTAAGGTTTCGATCTCTACCTTTTCCTTTTTACAGGAGAAGGCGAGGAAGGAAAACGCAAGAACTGCACTATATATCTTTCTCATAACAATAGAATTAGTTATTTATTATTCGCAATTATTTGTCTTGTCGGCTCAACGGCAAATCTGTTCATTACGTGGATCACGCCATTTGTAGCCAGTAAGTTTGGTGTGCGGGGTTTCACTTCTAAAAAGGTAGAAGGAGCGCCTATATAGTTATTGATGAACAGGAAGCCATCGCGTGTGCCCTGCAGGTAAATGTGGATCTTGGCAGAGTCATTTGTTGCACTGATAGCAAAAGTATTCACCCACCTTGGCGTGGAGTTGAGGTTGGCATATTCCTGCCGGCCTTTCATTACGTGATACCTTAAAAGCTCTGCTATGTCCTCCCTTTTATATTGAGACCAGTCAGTTCCTGCCAATGTTTTATTATAATCCGGACTGGTTGGATCAGTTACCAGGAACCTTTTCTGCATAAAGTAACTGTTTGCGTCTTCCAGATTGATAAGCGCGGTGTTGTGCAGGAGCAGGAAAGTATTTCCTGTGCTGGTATACATCGCTTTTACATCTTTATAGTTAGCGTCCTGATCAACGTAGTCAATGGCAGCCAGCATGCCGGAGAATAATTCCGGTTTGGATTTCATGAAGTCGTAAACAGTCATGTCTACCTTGTTGTCATAATAGGACTTATTATAATCAAACCCGTCCTGGAGTTTATTGCAGGCTGCAAACGTGAGGCTGCAAAGCGCTGCTATTGGTAATATATATTGCTTGATACTTTTCATAAAAATCATTTAATTGAGTTCACCATTACCTTTTCTTCTATTCGTCATACGGAGGATTCTGATCACCTACCAGTTTAGAATTAGCGTTAAATGCATCTGAATTGATAGGGTAGAGTATCCTGCCCATACCATTTGGCACCAGTGCTGTGTTATCAAATGGTGTGGCGCCTGCGCGACCGGAAAGGATCGGGTTCATGATTGAACGGAGATAAGCATATCCATTGTTAGTGAAGTCATACATCTTATCTATACGGCAAAGGTCAAACCACCTCTTGCCTTCACCCAGGAACTCGTATTGTCTTTCCTGCAGAATGGTGCGTTCAACACCTTTAAGAACATCGCCGGTATAATCAGTCAGCAGGGCTTTTGTGGTATAACCGCAACGTTCACGTACTTTATTTACAATGTCAAGCGCTCCCTGGAAATTATTCTTATGGCACAGTGCTTCTGCTCTAAGAAGCATAATATCTGCAAAGCGGTAGATAGGGATCCTGGCATTGCAATCGTTGTTTCCTTCAACAGCAAAAGGACCACCTGTTACACCTTTCCATGTATAGAATTTACCGAATTGGGCTACAGCGTTGCTGTAAAGGGTAACGTCTTTATAAGTAACGGTGTCAAAACACAAATTGAAACGTGCATCCACAGAGTTGCCACCAACATCTACCCTTCCTCTTAACTCCTGGAAGATCTTAGGCGTGATCATGTACTGGTGTGTGTTGGAGCTGGAACCAAGCTTCTGGCAAACACCTACACCCGCAGCTCTTGCAACTGCACCCCAGTCAAGGCTAAAGATAGCTTCTGATGAAATGCCGGGAAATATAAACATACTCTTCCAGGCCTGGGGAGTAGTAACCCAGGTACATTTACTTTCTGTGATGCATTTATCGGAAGCGGCAATAGCTCCGTCATAATCCTGGAACCACATGCTCACATCTGTCAGCAGTGCATAAACACTGGCTTTTTGCATAAAAACCAAACCTTTCGGGTCAATGGGGTTAGCAGTACCCGCTACTGCACTGCCTATTGTTTCCAATGATTTAGCAATGTCGTCCGTGATCTGTTTTTTAACAGCAGCAATGTCTGATCTTGGAAATTGTGTTTGCTGTGATAAAGACTCAATGGGTTCTGTAATAATAGGCACTCTGCCCCATACGCGCAGGGCGTAGAAATACATGAGTGCACGTACAGAATAACATTGGCCCAGTATATCATTATAAAGCGGCGCGCCCTGATCAAGATTTTTCTCGATCATGCCGGGAAGGTATTTGATACCGTAATTGCAGAGAGATATAGTGGTATAAATATCCGTCCAGCGGGTAACGCCGTTTACGTCTGCATCGTTGGCAGATAATATGTTATTGAGCATTTTGGTTTGTGCGTTACCTGTACCTGCTGTTTTAACATTATCTGAACGTACTTCACCCCAATCGAACCAGTTTGTTTTTAATGTATTAGCCAACTGGTTATAAATTCCCGCCTGCCAGGTTTTGGCATCATTCTGATCTTTCCAGAAAGTTCCCGGCGTTACAGATGAGATGGGCTCTTTATCCAGGTATTTATTGCATTTCGTATTTGCAAGGAGCATGAACAACCCTGCAAAGATTATCACTATTACTTTAACTCTTTTCATGATCGTTTGATTATAATGTAACATTAATACCGATACCTACTTCACGTTTGCGCGGGAATTTTCCCGGATCTTCTCCCGGTTTTAATACACTCCTCTGACTTACTTCAGGATCAAATCCGGAGTAGTCGGTCCATGTTAATAAGCCATTTCCGTAAACAAACACACTCGTTTGTTGAATGTGTGCTCTTCTGAGCAGGTAATCCGGTACGCTATAGGTGAGACGTGCAGTTTGTAATCTTACAAAAGAACCATCTTCCAGGAACTGGCTGTTACCTCTCCGGAAGTTATCAGCAGTTTTATCACCTCCTAAATAAGAGTCTGTGATCTGGCCTGGATATTTCCACATGTTGCGTATAAAGTGAGGCTCCGGAGTAGTGTTACTGTTAGAGAAAGAAGCAAGGTTCCTTTTGTTCTCATTATAAATGCTATTCCCGAAGTTTCCATAAACACTAAAAGACAGTGAGAAACGCTTGTAGCTGAATGTATTATTCCAGCCAAGGCTCCAGCGTGGTTGGCCGAAACCGATGATCTTACGATCTTCGTTACCGATGTTTCCATTCAGTTCTCCCTTTGAATCCGGAAGGTTCTCCCAGATAACATCGCCGCCTTTGGAAACAACGCCGTTGGTGGTTAATTGCTTTACATCACCTGCATATGTTTTCCCGTCTGGTGTTTGATAACCTGTGAGGATAGGCTGCATGTTCTTTTGAATGATCACGTTGCCGTATGAATCTTTTTGGAATTGAGGGATCAGACGGGTCCTGTAGTCCTCAGTCCAGGCATTGGATTGATCATATTGATAGATACCCTGGTATTCGTATCCATAAAAGTTACCGGCTTCTCTGCCTTCACCAACATACCAGATACCGTCTACATAATCACCGCCTGGAAGACGGGTGATCTTATTCCTGATCTGTGAGTAGTTCAAAGATGTGGTCCAATTGAAGTGCTTTGTACTAACAGGTGTCATAACAATGGATAATTCAATCCCTTTGTTCTGGATAGAGCCTGTATTGGTACGGGCTTTACCTGGATAACCTGCTTCCAGTGGAAGAGGAGCATCATATAACAGGTCTGAGGTGTTCTTTACATAATAATCTGCTACAAAAACTATACGGCCATTCAGGAAAGTAAGGTCTATCCCGATATCTGACTGTGCAGTTTCTTCCCATTTCAAAAGGCTGTTCCCTAAACGGTCATTTGTACGTACACCACTCACGTTGTTGTAGTAATAAGAACCGAATACAAATTGCTGAACGGCATCAAAGTTGCCGATAGCCTGGTTCCCGGTAAGGCCCCAGCTGGCGCGGATCTTACCATCTGTTAAAATGCTATTCTTCTGCAAGCCCAGCCATGGTTCGTCACTAAACCTCCAGCCAACAGAAACAGAAGGGAAGTTACCCCATCTCGTATCCGATCCAAACCTTGAAGAACCATCTCTTCTTACAGTAGCATTGAATAAGTATTTGCCTTTGTAATCATATGCCAACCTGCCATAGAAACCCGCTAAGGAGTTGATGGTACCATTCGAGTAAATATCAGTTAAAGTAAGGGACCCTGCTGCATTCAATGTTTCAACAGATTCCGTTACATATAATCTGCCCGCAAGGTTTACTTCCTCCTGGTTATTCTTCTCAAAGTTGAACCCGGCCATGGCAGTAATGCTATGCTCTTTAATTTTCTGCTGGTAGCTGGCGTAAACATTTCCCTGTGTTCTGATGGGAAGGGCTGTATTGTCACTTCCGGAACTAACCTGTGGTGTATTTGTATCCAGTAATTTAGAGTTGAAAGTGCTTCTCCTGGTTAGTTCTACATCGGCAGATACATCTGCATGGAGTTTAAGCGGTTTAGCCAGCTGGAAGTCGAAAGACTGGTACAATACGCCTTTATAAACCTTTGAGATATCCTTTCGCAGGTAAGCTTCTGCAATAGGGTTGCGGCGTCCGCCATTATTATATATGAAACTGCCATCAGGTAAATAGAGCGCCATGCCCGGAGGGCGTTGCAGGGCTTGCCTGATCACGTTCCCTTCATTGATATTATTCCTGTCCTGGTAGCTGAAGTTGATGCGTGTAGACATCGTTACATACTTACTGGGCCTGTAGTCCAGGTTGTTACGGAGCGTGAACCTTTTCGCGTAGCTGTTCAATATGATCCCTTTTTCATCCAGGTATTGCAAGCTGCTGTAGAAGCTCAATGCTTTGGTACCTCCGCTGATGCCAATGTCTACCTGATTTCTGATTCCGGTTTGGGTGATCAGGTCCTGGTAATCATTGTCCGCATTTTTAGCAAAAGAGGTAGAATCGTCTGGTTTAGGGTCCAGGCCAATATTGCCTCTGCGTTCAAACATTTGCCTTTCCAGGCGGTTGGCCTGTGGTATTCTGTTCGAGAGTTTATTATAAGTCCTCAGAAATCCTACATCGATCTTTGGTTTACCATCATCACCGCGTTTGGTAGTAATAATGATAACACCGTTTGCGGAACGGGAACCGTAGATGGCAGCAGAAGCAGCATCTTTCAGGATCTCTATAGACTGGATGTCTTTAGGATTGATCGCGTTGATATTGTCCATGGTTACACCATCCACAATGTAAAGCGGCCTCACGCCACCATCGGAGAGGGTGGATAAACCACGTATGGTGATGTCCTGATCTTCTCCCGGAGCACCGGAGTTACTCATTACACGAACGCCAGGTGCAGCGCCCTGGATGGCATCAAAGATGGATACAGGTTGTTTTTCCTCAATGGTTTTTGCACCAATGGAACTGATGGCACCGGTAATATCGCGTTTCTTTTGAGTACCATATCCTACCACCACAACATCGTTCAGGGTAGATATATTTTCTAAAAGTGTTACGTCGATGGTTGTACGTGGTCCAACTGTTTCTTCTTTGGTGGTAAAACCGGTAAAGGAAAAAACGAGTACATCCGTTTTTTCTGCCTGGATGGAAAAGCGCCCCAGTTCGCTGGTGGCTACTCCTTTTTTGGTGCCTTTGACCATTACAGTCACCCCGGGAAGGGAATTTCCTGTTTGATCTTTTACCGTTCCTTCCACTTTAGCAGCTTGTGCAAACGTTACCACAACATTGCACAGTTGAAAAAGAAGGAAGAGGGAGAAAGGTAAAAGCCATTTCCTGGCGTAGGAAACGCAGGCCAATACGCTTGTTTTTTGTTTCATAATGGGAATCATTTAAAAATTTGATATGCATCCGCCTCCGGATGGACATAAGTATTGATTGATGCCGGGTGTTGATTGATTTCCGCATATCCACTACGGGATACGTATAGAGACCTTGAAAGTTTTTGATTGCTATTCCGGAGAAGTACTAACAGTTGTTTTTTGGTTGATGTATAAAATTGTTTGATGCAGGTAGTAGTTCATTCATGACGTGTTGTTTTAAAAAAGTAAAAGAATTAGCCCGCTGACACTTATCGCTGCCAGCAAAATACATTTGCATTACATAACCTTGACCTAATGATGCAAACGATTGCATTAATGTGTAAAAAAAAGGAACTCAGAACGTGCCCTATGTAGGGTCAACGACATTGGAAAAAAGTAAATGTTTGGCTAGTTTGAATCGCAATTGACCAAGTTTAATTCAAGTAAAAGTTTAGTTTCATAACATGCTATAGGACTTAAAACAGCTTGTAGTTCGCATCTTATTTCATGATTGTGGAAACATGCCTATTCAATTATAAATTTCATGTTTTTAGGTAAGATTTACTAGTTTCATTTTCCCTAATCCTTATACTTTTTTGCTTAAATAAAGCACTTTTGCCCTATGGGAGGGCCTTTGCGTATAATAAACACACTAAATAAAAATAGCCCGTTGTACTTTTCGAAAAGTACAACGGGCTATTTCCTGGTATTGAATGTTACTTGGTTTCTTTGATCTTAATATTCTTCCAGCGTACTTTAATGCCGCCGCCGGAGTGGATCTGTAAAGCTACCTGGCCATCTTTGGCACCGATCTTTTCGTCATCCAGGGTGATCATTTCCACACCATTCAGGTAAGTAGTTACATTGTTTCCTTTCACCACTACTTTCATGGTATTCCATTCACCCATTTTCAGGTTCTTATCTTTTTCTGCTGTGGGTTTGATCAACCAGCCACGGCCGTAAGATTCATAGATACCGCCGGTATTTGAACCGGGAGGTGCTACTTCAGCCTGCCATCCTGCAATTTTGGTACCTTCCAGGGAAGAGTGGAAGAACACACCGCTGTTACCATTGGCTTCCTGTTTAAAGTCAACCGTCAGTTCAAAATCCTTAAATGTTTTGTCTGTAGCAAGATAGCCGTATTCCTTATCGGGACCGCTTTCGCAGATCAGCTCACCTTTTTCTACATACCATTTTTCCGTTCCGTGGATCTTCCAGCCATCCAGGTTCTTACCATTGAACAGTTTTACCTGCTTTTGCGCAAAGGCGGTGCTGATGGATAACAGGCCCAGCACGGCGAGCGTCATGAATCTTCTTTTCATACAACTGTAGCGTTTTTTAATGTTTTGTAAGATAATGATTAAAAAAAAACGCCGCAAGCAATTGCGGCGTTTTAAATATTAGTGTACGAAATAATTATCTCGCAACGTTCACGGCTCTGCGTTCACGGATCACCGTTACTTTGATCTGGCCGGGATATTGCATTTCGTTTTGGATCTTATTGGCAATTTCGAAACTGAGGCGGTCTGCATCACCATCGGTTACTTTTTCACTTTCCACGATCACGCGCAGTTCACGACCGGCCTGGATAGCGTAAGCTTTTTCCACACCATCATAGGCCATGGCCAGGTTTTCGAGGTCTTTGATACGTTGCAGGTAGCTTTGCATGATCTCACGGCGGGCACCGGGACGGGCTCCGCTGATAGCATCACAAGCCTGAACGATAGGGGAGATCACATAGGCCATTTCCATTTCATCGTGGTGAGCGCCGATGGCGTTTACGATGGCAGGATGTTCACCATATTTCTCTGCGAGTTTGGCACCCAATAATGCGTGGCTCAATTCAGTTTCTTCATCAGGTACTTTACCAATATCGTGCAAGAGACCTGCGCGTTTTGCCAGCTTGGGGTTCAGACCCAGTTCAGCTGCCATCACGGCGCAAAGGTTAGCAGTTTCTTTGGAGTGCATCAGCAGGTTCTGACCATAAGAAGAGCGGAAGCGCATTTTACCTACCATGCGTACCAGTTCTTTATGCAGACCGTGGATACCGAGTTCAATCACAGTACGTTCACCGATCTCCATTACTTGTTCTTCCAGCTGGCGTTTGGTTTTTTCCACCACTTCCTCAATACGGGCAGGGTGGATACGGCCATCCTGTACAAGGCGTTGAAGGCTCAGACGGGCAATTTCACGACGTAAGGGGTCGAAAGAAGACAATACGATGGCTTCGGGGGTATCGTCTACGATCAGATCCACACCAGTAGCGGCTTCAATGGCACGAATGTTACGACCTTCCCTTCCAATGATCTGGCCTTTGATCTCATCACTTTCCAGGTTGAATACCGTAATGGCATTCTCGATGGTTTGCTCTGCAGCAGTACGCTGGATGGATTGTATGATGATCTTCTTGGCTTCTTTGTTGGCTTTTGTTTTAGCGTCCTCGATGATCTCCTGGATGTGGCTCAGGGCCTGGGAGCGTGCTTCTTCCTTGAGGCTTTCCACCAATTGGTGTTTGGCTTCTTCAGCAGTGAGGGCAGCTACTTTTTCCAGGCGGCGGATGTGCTCTTCCTGGTGTTTTTCTAATTCAGAACGTTTTACGTTCACCAATTCTATCTGCCGGCCTAAATTCTCCTTAATTACTTCATTTTCAGCAACTTGCTTAGTTATTTGTTCGTTCTTAAGGTTGAGGCTTTGTTCTTTTTGTTTAATGCGGTTTTCAGATTCCGCGATCTTCTGGGTCCGTTGCATAGACTCTTTCTCATGCTCCGCCTTCATGGTCAGGTATTTCTCCTTGGCTTCCAGTAATTTATCTTTTTTAAGGTTTTCGGCGGTGAGTTGTCCTTCTGAAACGATCCTCCTGGCCTGTTCCTCTGCTTCCTGGATTTTCTTCTGGGTATTTTTAGCAAAAATCACTTTACCAAGAACTATACCTATAACCAGAGCGGCGGCGCCCACTATTATAGCGATTGTCTCCATATTTCAATTAGATTTAAAAGTATTTATAATAAACGTCCCTGGCCCATTTCAGCGAATTGGGCAGAGCCGACCCGCGAAAATAACAAAAAAAAGGCAGGAAAGCACCAGAGACCTTGTGATAATGAATTATTTAGGAATTAAAGATACACTGTGACGGGCTATTTCAGGTGTTCATCCAATAGATTGTCAAGGTGTTGCAGTTTTTCCAGGAGAAAAGGGGCTACTTCCGCCTGGGCTTTTCCCCCACTGGTGGCAGGATGGGTGGCATACATAATGAGGGCCATGGCAATATAGTCCTGGATATCCTTTCCGGCGTAGGCGGCTTTGAACTCGATGATCTTGTCATTCACCTCTTTCATCACCCTTCTTACGGCTTCTTCTTCCTCCGTGCGGATCTTGATGCGGTAAGTGCGGTCTGCTACAACTATATTAACGGGTATGAGTGTTTCCATTGTAAAAAAAGGTGTTGGTGTACTTTACAAATGTAATAAAATAGGTGTGGAAAGATTGATAGCGCGATTATCATATTGCCAGAGGGGCCTTCAAAGATGTGTATATATTTGGGCACTTTAAAACCATTACTTACTAAACCATTATTTGTGACGCGATCGGAAAATAACCGCAGGGGAAAGAAGGTTGTACCTATTTCAGCTGCCACGGACCTGTTTGATAATTATGAGCAAATTGCGAATCTGCATGCAGTTTTGTATACCATTAAAGAGGATTTTGTAAAGGCTGGCATTACAAAGGGCCAGCTTTCCCGTTTAAAAAATGTGCTGGGTCTGGATTATTTCACGTTAAGTAACATACTGGCCATTACGGAACGTACGATCCATATGAAAAAGGATGATGAAACGTTCAGCCACATTATCAGCGACCGGATCATGTATGTAGCGGAACTGTATAGTTATGGCTACAAGATCTTTGGCAGCCGGGAGTCTTTCAATGTCTGGATGCGGCAGGAGAATAAATATTTCCATGGCAGGAGTCCTATCGAACTGCTGGAGACCCAGGTGGGTGGCAAGGAAGTGGAGAATGAAATTTACCGTTTTGAGGTGGGCACGTTTTAGAAAATACTATATTCAAGTATGCTTTTATATAGACTCAGTACAGAAGAAATGGCCAACGACCTCAGCGGTGTAACTGGTATTAAGGTGGACAACTTTTGGACCAACAAAGGTAATCCATGTATATATGCGCATGGTTCCCGTGCAAATTGCATGATGGAAAACCGTATTTACGAATTGCTGGATGAAATTAATCCGGATATGCTGATGGTAGAGTATGAGGTACCTGATGGAAGTTTACAGGTATTTGATGAAGAGCAGTTACCGGAAGAATGGATGAATGACCGGAATCCCAGTGTTGCCCGGGATTATGGTACACTCCGCCTGCAAGCTGCTGAAACACTTGTGATGGCATTTCCTTCCCGGGTTATGGCAGACGGTGAGTTGGTATATATTATCAATCCCAGTCACCCTCTCATGAAAGAGGTGAGGATCACCCGTGTTTTCAAACCCATGCGTTAGCTGTTCAGCAACGCAATGCAGCGGTCAATTTCCTTAATATAATCATTGATCTTTCCCCGTACTTCTTTGCGGAAGGCGTCCTCGTCTTCAGACATGTTGGCGCCCTGCGTAGCGGTGGCTATCCTGGTGAGCTTTAATTTCTCATCCAGGGAGGTGATGTTTTCCTGTTGCTGGCGCAGTTCATTTTGCTGATGGACAAGCTGCTCACGCAGCACGACATTGTCTGCCTGCGATTGCTGGAGTTTTTTCAACAGCTGTTGCAGCTTGTCTTCAATCCTTTGTATGTACTGTTCCAGTTCCATTATTTGCGGATCTCTGCCTGTAATTGCGTTTCGAAAGCTTTTATCAATTTATTCATCAGCGCATCCGTTTCCTGGTCTGTCAGGGTTTTCTGTTTGTCCTGGAACGTGAAGCTTACTGCATATGATTTTTTGCCTGCCCCGAGTTTTTCACTTTCAAAAACGTCGAACAGGTTGATATGTTGCAATAGTGTTGTTTTCACGGAACGGGCGGCTGTTTCCACCGTTGCGAAACTCACTTGTTTATCTAATATCAAAGCCAGGTCTCTGCGAACAACCGGGAATTTGGTGATCTCTTCAAAGAAAGTATCCTTTGTTTGCAGCTGTTCCAGGATGGAGCTCCAGTAAAAGTCTGCATACAAAACTTCCTGTTTGATGTCGAACTCCTTCAGTTTTTGTGGCGTTACACTTCCAAATACTGCCACTACCTTACCGTTTACCGTGATGGTGAATGGTTTTGATAAGCCGTGTACGTCTGGGCCTACTTCCATTTGCGGGTTTTGCAAACCTAATACCTGCAACATGTTCTGCACATATCCTTTCAGGTAGTAGAAATCTACGGGTTGGGCTTTGTGCATCCAGGTTTCCGGTAATTTCTGACCGGTGAGGTAAAGGCTGAGGTGTTCTGTTTCCGGGTAATCGCCTACGGCTTCTTTGCGGTAGGTTTTACCGAATTCGAAGAACAACAGATCGTCGTTCCTTCTGTTCAGATTGTAGGCAATCCGCTCCAGGCCTGTTTCCAGCATGGATGGGCGCATCGTGTCCAGGTCCGCACTCAGGCTATTGATCATCTTCACCAGGCTGTCCTGATCAAGGTGTTTATAATATTGACTATTAGTAATGGAGTTGGTGAAGATCTCTGAGAATCCGTTACCGGCCAGGTATTCCGCCATCTTTTCCTTCACACGTTCTTTGTCTGGCTGACTCTGGCGGGAAGGTACCATGTTAATGAATTCGGGGATGGGAATATTATCCAGCCCGTCTATCCGCATCACTTCTTCCACGATATCTGCGGGAATGGTGATATCCGGTTTATGCAGGGGAACGGATACACGCAGCTGCGTGGCCGTTTCTGATTGGATGGTGAAACCAAGGCTGCACAGGATGTTCTTCACTTTTTCCGGTGCGTACTGGTGACCACTGAGTTTGTTAATGTATTGATAGGTAACGTCTACGCTGGCTTGTTCAGCAGGTACCGGATAAACGTCTGCCACTTCAGAAGCCGGGGCACCGTGTGCCAGTTCGCCGATGAGAGCTACTGCACGTTCCAGGGCAAATGGAGCAAGACCAATATCCACTCCTTTTTCGAAACGAACGGCTGCGTCTGTACGAAGACCATGACGTACGGATGTTTTACGGATACCGGTAGCGCTGAAATGTGCGCTTTCCAGGAAAATGCTGCTGGTAGTATCTTTTACGCCGGAACTGATGCCGCCGAAAACACCAGCTATACAAAGCGGGTTGTTTTCTCCGTCGCAGATCATCAGATCGCCTTCATCCAGTTTGCGTTCTTTTCCGTCTAAACTGAGGAAAGGGGTGCCGGTAGGGAGGTTCTGGATCACTACTTTGCCGCCTTTTATCTCTGCTGCATCAAATGCATGGAGGGGTTGGCCGGTTTCGTGAAGTACGTAATTGGTGATATCTACTATATTATTGATCGGGCGAACGCCGATGGCTTGCAATCTATGTTGTATCCAGGAAGGGGAAGGACCCACTTTTACCCCTGTGATACTTTGGCCGCAATAACGGGGGCAGGCCTCCGTGTTTTTCACTTCAACGCCTATCTGCAAAGCGTTGGCAGCTTTGCTGGCAGCGCTGATACCAGGGCGGCGAACATGGTAGATCTGTGTATTTTCCTGGTTATTAAGGAAAGCACAGATATCTCTCGCTACCCCGATATGGCTCATGGCGTCCATATGGTTAGGGGTAAGACCTATCTCGAAAACCCAGTCCTGGGCCGGATTGAACAATTCGCGGGCAGTTAAACCCGGTTGCAGCGCGGCATCCAGCACGAGGATACCATCATGGCCAGTGCCAAGGCCAATTTCATCTTCGGCGCAGATCATTCCGAAGCTTTCTGCTCCTCTGATCTTAGCCTTTTTCATGGTCATGGGTTCACCGGAAGCGGGGTAGATAGTAGAACCGATGGGGGCTACGATCACTTTTTGCCCTACGGCCACATTGGGTGCTCCGCAGACAATGCTGAGGGGCTCTCCGTTACCGATATTCACTTTGGTGAGACGTAATTTGTCTGCATCAGGATGTTTTTCCACACTCAGCACTTCCCCTACGATGAGGCCCTCAAGGCTTCCCTTCACACTTTCAAACCGCTCAAGGCTCTCTACTTCAAGGCCTACGGCTGTCAGGATCACTGAAAGTTCTTCCGGAGTGGGTTTTACCGGCAAATAATCACATAACCAGTTATACGAAATTGTCATTTTTTATCCTTGTGGGCACCTGCGGTGCCGTTTTAATTTTGTGAAAATCAATTATTTCCGTCACATTTGCACCCCCATTGCGGAGAGAATTGTGCCGCGTAAAGTTAACAACTTCTGCTGTACGATAAGGGGGAAATTTACCCAAATAAATACAGAAAATCTTTTTGCACAAGATGTGTGAATAAACCGACCTTTGCTATGGATTTTCTGCTATTTTGGTGGATAACCGCGTACGAAATAGTGGATAACCACCGTTTTGATGTAGTATAACGTGTGCATTGCGCACGGATAAATTTAGTTCCGGAAGAAAAGGGTTTTAATGAAATCTTCGGTTACCTTAGTTTTTCCGGCTTGAAAAAATTTACAATTTGTTAAAGAGGGTGAATGTTGATCAGATGCAAAATAGTTGTAAATGTATAAAGGCATAGGGTCATCCAGTAACCATGATTTATTTCTTAACCTTATTAACGCACTAAATATAAATGGATCTCAATCTTAAGAAGGACCGTAATACGCGTCGCAAGCCGGGTATTGATATTTCCACGATGGTGTATGGCAAAATCCCGCCACAGGCCAAAGAATTAGAGGAAGCTGTATTGGGCGCGCTCATGTTAGAGAAGGGGGCCTTTGATACAGTGATCGAGATCCTCAAACCAGAATGTTTTTACGTAGATGCCCACCAGAAGATCTTTGCCTGTATGCAAAGATTAGCGGCCAAGTCTGTTCCGGTGGATATCCTCACGGTAGTGGAAGAGTTGAAATCTTCTGCAGACCTCGAGGCAGTTGGAGGCCCTTTCTTTGTTACCCGGCTCACCAACATGGTGGTATCTTCCGCCAATATTGAAGCGCATGCGCGTATCGTATTGCAGAAATTCATTCAGCGGGAGCTGATCCGCATCTCCGGAGAGATCATCAGTGAATCCTATGAGGATACAGCTGATGTGTTCGACCTGCTGGACCAGGCAGAATCCAAACTATTTGAAATCACTAATAATCACCTCCGTAAGAACTACGACTCCATCGACCGTGTGTTGGTGAATACGCTCAAACGTATTGAGGACTTGCGGAATAAAGGAGATGATATCACCGGGGTACCGTCTGGTTTCCCCACACTGGACAAGATCACGTATGGCTGGCAGCCTTCGGATCTGATCATCATCGCGGCCCGTCCCTCTGTGGGTAAAACGGCGTTCGCGCTGAACCTTGCCAGGAATGCGGCTTTGCATCCCAAATTCCCGAAAGGGGCGGTTGTATTTTCGCTGGAGATGTCCAGCGGACAGCTGGTACAGAGGATCCTGGCCGCAGAGTCTGAAATAAAACTCGAAAAGATCACCAGGGGTAAACTGGAAGAGCATGAGATGCGGAAACTGATGACCCATGGTATTGAAAGACTGGCCAAGGCGCCCATCTTTATAGATGATACACCCGGTCTGAACATCTTTGAATTACGCGCGAAATGTAGGAGGCTGGTACATAACCATGGAGTTGGGATCATCATCATCGACTACCTTCAATTGATGAGTGGTGGCGGAGATGGCAAGAACTCCAACCGGGAGCAGGAGATCAGTAAGATCTCGCGTGACCTGAAAGGATTGGCGAAAGAGTTGATGGTGCCGGTTATTGCACTTTCCCAGTTGAGCCGGGATGTGGAGAAACGGAAGGATGGTAATAAAATGCCGCAGTTGAGTGACCTTCGGGAATCTGGTGCGATCGAGCAGGATGCGGATATGGTAATGTTCCTTTACCGTCCTGAATATTATGAGATCACCACCAATGAAATGGGTGAATCCAATAAAGGGGAAACACACGTAAGGATCGCGAAACACCGGAATGGTCAGCTGGATACCGTGAAGCTCAGGGCTGTACTGGAATACCAACGTTTTGAAGATGATGGTCCGGTGGATGGCCCGCCAAGCACAGGTGGTAATTCCTTTGCAGGAATGAATAAGAACCGCGGCGGTGGCGGAGAACATGACGAAGCGAAGATCTTCATCCAGAAAGGATCGAAGATGAATGATATGAATTTTGATGATGACGCATTCGGAGATGCACCGTTCTAACGGAGCGTTTTAAATAACTGAAAGCCGCCATCATAACAGATGACGGCTTTTTTTATGAATAGAAAAATGAAGAAACTATATACAAAGTACAAACCCCATTACAAAGATAATTTCCACCTTGCTTACCCGGTTGTTATCTCCCAATTAGGCCACACGTTAGTAGGGCTGAGTGACAGTATCATCATCGGCCATACAGGTAAAGTGCCCCTGGCCGCTGTGGCATTGGGAACAGGGCTGTTCACCATTTTCATGGTAACAGGGATTGGCATTTCTTATGGCCTTACACCTTTAATAGCACAGGAAAATGGACGTGGCAATCGCTCTATCTGCGGGCGTTTGCTGGCACATAGCTTTGTGATCAATATGATCACGGGCATCGTATTATTTGGTTTGATCCTGCTCACCGCGCATAACCTCTTCCGGATGGATCAGGCTGCAGACGTGGCTGCGCAGGCAAAAGTGTTCTTACAATACCTCGCGTATTCCTTCATCCCGCTGATGGTGTTCCTCACTTTCAAACAATTCGCAGAAGGGCTGGGTTTTACGCGGCAGGCCATGAACATCAGTATCCTGGGGAATGTATTGAACATCGTACTGGGCATTACTTTGGTATATGGTTTTGATATGGGGATTGCGGGAGTGGGTATCGCCACTTTCACAGACCGTTTGCTGATGGGCATTACCATGGCCTGGTATGTATTAAGCTCTCCGCGATTTAAAGAATACCTGCAAACATTTAACCTGCGGGAGATTAAAACTAACACTTTGAAAAAGATAGCCGGCATGGGGATACCAGTGGCGTTGCAATATGTTTTTGAAGTGAGTGCTTTCAGTGGAGCCGCTATCATGGTGGGCTGGATCGGTTCTGCGGAACTGGCGGCACATCAGATCGCACTGAGCCTGGCCGCCATGACTTATATGATGGCGAGCGGGATTTCGGCCGCAGCGGGTATCCGCAGCGGGAATAATTTAGGTAAAGGGAATTTCATGGACCTGCGCAGATCTGCTATTGCCAGTTATCATATGGTATTGGTGCTGATGGGTTGTGCAGCCGTATTTTTCATGGTGTTCAAACAGTTGCTGCCTTCCTTTTATATACAGGACGATGCTGTGATACATATTGCTTCCGGGTTACTGGTGATCGCTGCTTTCTTTCAGTTATTTGATGGAACGCAAGTTGTTGGGCTGGGGGTGCTAAGAGGATTGGGAGATGTGAAAGCGCCTACTATTATTACCATGCTGGCTTATTGGGGATTAGGGATACCGGTAGGGTACATCTTAGGGATCAAATTGAATTATGGCGTGTATGGCGTATGGTGGGGATTGCTGCTGGGTTTGCTGGTGGCTTCCGTTTTGCTCTTCTTCCGTTTTCAATCCATCACCCGCAAATTGGAACAACAACAACCCGAAAAGATATAATTTTACAGGATGGAGTTACCGGTTTTTTACGCCAAAGATCTATTATCCAGCCAGGGTTTTTATACCATGGATGAACCTACGTCTAAATACTGCATCCAGGTGTTGCGCAATGAAAAGGGAGATAACGTGTTGCTGGCAGATGGTAAGGGCACCCGTTATGAAGCGGTGATCACAGATGATCATCGGAAAAAATGCGTGGTGCAAATAAACTCGCATGTAACCATGCCCTCACCAGTTCCAACACTACGTATAGCCATCGCTTTTACCAAGAATACCTCCCGCATGGAATGGTTTCTCGAGAAAGCAGTGGAGATTGGGATCAGCGAGATCATTCCTTTGATCACCCAACGTACAGAAAAAGAACGTTTGAAAACAGAACGGCTTGAGAATATATTAGTGTCCGCTATGCTGCAATCCAAACAATGGTATTTGCCGGCGTTAGCAGAACCGCAGCCGTTTGAAAAAGCTTTAACCGGGGAACAAAAGTTAATAGCCCATTGCCTGCCAGATGAAAAGAAACACCTACTGGATGTGATGCTCCCGGGAAAGGATACACTGTTATTCATTGGCCCGGAAGGAGATTTCACCCCGGAGGAAATAACGTTAGCGCTGGAAAAGGGATGTTTGCCTGTATCGTTAGGAGATACCCGTTTGAGAACAGAAACAGCAGGCGTGGTGGGTTGTACGCTAATGGCGGCGGTAAACAGATAATTTCGTATATTCAAGAAGAAACTCCCTCTCTCCGATATTATTTTAACCTGCCTTCACATAGGGTCATCAAAGCTCTCTCAAAGCTCTTTCAAAGCTTCCTCATTGCTCCGGGGTAAATGGTTAATATAGTATAAGAAAGAGGCGGTCCTACCAGAACCGCCTCCATTAGTATAATGACTATTTTTCTCCATCTTTCAGTTGCGGTTCCCGCAATTCCACCGGTGCCTGCGTTTTCTTCCGCATCTTCATATTCAACAACTCCACTGCAAAAGAGAAGGCCATAGCAAAGTATACATAGTTCTTCAGGTGAAGATCATGTACCGCCTCAGGGTTCCAGCCTTCCATGAGTAAGATACCACCTACCATGATGAGGAAGGACAGGGCCAGCATTTTCAGGGTAGGGTGTTTATGGATAAAGGCGCTGATCCTGGGTGCAAAAGAGAACATGATGAACATGGCAATCACTACCGCCACGATCATGATCTCAATATGTTTAGCCAGCCCTACGGCCGTGATGATACTGTCGAATGAAAACACCATGTCTATAATGATGATCTGCCCTACTACGTTAGCAAGAGAGGCAGCACCTTTCCCGTTGGCTTTAGGGCCTGATTCATCTTCCCCTTCCAGTTTATGATGGATCTCCAGCGTGGTTTTAACTAACAGGAATAAACCACCGGCCAGCATGATGAGGTCCCGCAGGCTGATGCCTTTGTCTCCAATATGAAACAATGGATTCACGGCCCTTACGATATAACCGATAAATACAAGGAGTACCACGCGAACGGCTATCCCAGTGAACATCCAGATGCGCCTGGCCTGGTTCCTTTTGTGTTCAGGCAAGCGGTTCATCACGATGGAAACAAAAATAACATTGTCTATCCCCAGTACTATTTCCATTAAGGTTAACGTGAAGAGGCTGATAAGAGAATCAACGGTTAATAATTCCTGCATATATATGTTTATGATTGTTGAGTTAAACCCTGGCAGATCTTTTTCACAATAGTGGGTCCCTCATAAATGAAGCCAGTATATACTTGTACCAAAGATGCCCCGGCATCCAGTTTTTCCTGGGCATCTGCTGCGGTGAAAATACCACCCACCGCAATGATAGGGATTTTTCCGCCGGAATGTTGATGAATATACCGGATCACTTCCGTAGCTCTTTCTTTTACAGGTAATCCGCTGAGGCCGCCGGCACCGATCTTTTGTAAGGTGGCATCATCAGTTTGCAGGTCTTCACGACGGATAGTGGTATTGGCCGCTACAATGCCTGCCAGTCCGGTTTCCTGCACTATTTCAATGATATCGTCCAGCTGTTCCTGTGTAAGGTCAGGCGCAATTTTGAGGAGGATGGGTTTGGGTTTGCTCTTTTGTGCGTTGAGCGTTTGCAGGTGATGCAGCAATTGCTTGAGGGGTTCTTTCTCCTGCAAAGCCCTCAGGCCCGGCGTATTGGGGGAGCTTACATTCACCACGAAATAATCCACCACGTCAAAGAGGGCATGAAAACATTTCTCGTAATCACTTACCGCCTCTTCGTTGGGCGTTAGTTTGTTCTTGCCGATGTTGCCACCAATAATAATGTTGGCGCGTTTCTTTAATAAACGTTTGGCGGCAGAGCGGGCGCCTTCATTATTAAAGCCCATGCGGTTGATCAGGGCTTTGTCTTCCGGCAACCGGAACAGCCGTGGCTGATCGTTACCAGCCTGCGGGAGGGGGGTAACAGTGCCAATTTCAACAAATCCAAAGCCCAGGTGTGCCAGTTCATCAATGAACCGGGCATCTTTATCAAACCCGGCGGCGAGGCCAACAGGGTTTTTAAAGGTCAATCCCCAGAGGGTTCGCTCCAGTCCATTGTTTTTTGGCTGGCAGAATGCGTCCAGCACATTTTTGCCAAAGGGCAGCGCATTGATCACCTTAAGTCCCCTCATTACTCCGTAGTGAATACTTTCCGGGGGAAAACTGAAAAGTATTTTTTTAATAAAGCCGTACATGTGGGGCAAAGATATAAAATCGGGGAGAATCGCTATTTGGTTAATCAGCGGTAGCCACATATTTTTGCCCACGTTATAATATGTTGGAGCTCCATACTTTCGAAAGGATTTTTAAAGAGCACCATACTCATTGCCTGGCATTCGCCACCCATTATATTGGTGATCCCTATGAGGCAGAAGAGGTAGTGCAGCTTGTATTTTCCCAGCTTTGGGAAAAGCGGGCAAGCATTGCCATACTGGGTTCCGAGCGGTCTTATCTCTTTTCCGCTATCCGGAATACGGCTATCAGCCAGTGGCGGAAACAAAATGTACGGTCAGAAAAAGAAACTTCTTTTGGCAAAATGCAGGATGTGGAGGTGCATTTGTCCCTTCAGGCGCGGGAATTGGAGAACAAACTGGAAGCGGCACTGGAAAAGTTGCCGGAGCGTTGCCGGGAGGTTTTTGTACTGAGCCGCAAGCAGCAGCTGAAATATGCGGAGATAGCCAGTGTGATGAATATTTCTGTTAAAACCGTTGAAAATCAAATGGGTAAGGCCCTGAAGATCCTCCACCAGGAGTTAAAGGAGTACCTGAATCTTTTTTTATAATAGGGGTAGGATGTTATTGCAGGCGTCCTCTTCCCGAAACTGATAACATTACAACTGTTCATGGGCATTTTGCAACCTGATGAGGCTATATATTCCTTGCTATGCAAGTATCTGCTGAATGAAGCGGATACTGTAGAGCGCCAATGGGTGGAAACCTGGCGGAAGGAAGACCCTGCGAATGAAGAGATCCTTTCTTCTATTCGCAGGATGCTGGATGCATTGCGCCCTGTGGGAGATATTCCCGGTTTGGATACGGAATCCAGCTGGTTAAGGCTGAGGACCACCATCGGGGAAATCGGGGAAGATACACCACGGGTGCGCAAAATGCATTGGGGGCTAAAAGTGGCAGCGGCGGTATTTGTGGCAGCAGCAGGATTGTTCTTTATATTACAGCCAGGCCCCAAAGAACAGGTACTGGCCGGCGCACAAAAGACAACGTTAAAAGATGGCAGCCTGGTAAATATGGAGGCCAATGCAGAAATGCATCTCTTAAAAGGATTCGGCAAAGTGGAACGCCGGGTACGGTTTTCCGGGAAAGGACATTTTGATATCGCCCAAAATGCAGAACATCCTTTTATAATAATAGCAGGGCATACAGAAATAAAAGTACTGGGCACCCGTTTTATGATCGACTTTAAACCGCAGGACAGCTCCCTGGTGGTTTTGGTGAGTAGTGGCAGGATCATGGTAACGGACCGGGATAAAAAGGATAGTGTGATATTGACCCCCGGCATGCTGTTGCGCCGTGAGCAGCAACAGGCCTCATTTGAAGTGGCAGAAAATGTGCAGGACCTAACCCGGAGGCAACTGGTGTTTAGTAACGTACCTTTACAAAAGGTGATCCAGACCATTGAGATGGTGTATGGCGTGAAAGTGGAAGTAGGGGATACTGCCTTATTGGAAAAAGCGGTGACGGCAAACTTTGAAAATGAGCCTATAGATAATGTACTGGCAACCATTGCTTTCATCACTAATACAACGGTCGAGAAAACCGGGCAGGGCTATTCCATCAAATAAAACCTAACTAAAAAATCTACTATAATATGTCATTGGCCAGGAAACTCCTGCTGGGATTGCTATTTGTTTGGATCCCCATGCAGGTTTTGGCGTCGTGGAACTGGCGCACAAAAATTTCTTTACGGCTCAATAACCAACCCCTATCTACCGCTTGTCTGATCATTGAAAAGGAATATGGTATTCACTTTTCGTATAGCCGGGATGTTGTTAAAATGAACCGGCTTGTATCACTGGACGCAAAGGAGATGCCGCTGCGCCGTGTGTTAGACCTCCTCTTTACAGAAAACGGTATTCAATATAAACGCATCGGAGATCAGCTGGTGCTTACCGTGAAACAATCCAATACCCGCACCATCAGTGGTTTTGTGGAAGATGCCCGTACCGGAGAAAAACTGATCGGTGCTACGGTGTATTTCCCCAAATTACAGGTAGGCACTACTACCAATCAATTCGGGTATTACAGTTTGACTACGGCAAAAGATACCACGAGTCTGATGGTCACTTATGTGAGTTATTCTCCCGTGAGGATTCCGTTAAAAGATGATGATAATAAACAGATGAACATCCGCTTGTCTCCCATTAATACTTTACAGGAAGTAGAAATAACAGATAATAATCTTCCCCGCCTGCAGGAGCAAACGCAGATGAGTAAAGTTGGACTGGCTGTTTCCCAGGTAAAAGCGATGCCGCGTATGTTGGGAGAAACAGATGTATTGCGTACTATCCAGGCTATGCCGGGTGTGAGTGGAGGCATGGAAGGCACCAGTGGTCTTCATGTGCGTGGGGGCAGTCCTGATCAGAACCTGATCTTATTAGATGGTACGCCGGTATATAATTCCACGCATCTGTTCGGTTTATTTTCTGTTTTCAATCCGGATATCATTAAGAATGTAGACCTCTACAAAGGAGCATTCCCTGCACGTTATGGCGGCAGGTTATCTTCTGTGGTGGATATTTCCATGAAGGACGGGGATATGCATGGTTATCACGGAGAAGTATCGCTGGGTTTGATTGCTTCCCGTGTGGTGATAGAAGGCCCCATCTGGAAAGGCAAAACTTCTTTTATTGTAACAGGCCGCAGAACGTATGCAGATCTGCTGGCGCAGGATGCAGCGGTGAATGCATTGAAGCTGGGCGATCAGGGAGAGTTCTGGGCTTATTTCTTTGATGCCAATGCAAAGATCAATCATATCTTTTCTCCGAAGGACAGGCTTTTTCTCAGTGCCTACGGCGGGAGGGATAATATGCGGATGTTGCGTGACAAGGATTTTGATTCATTGAATGGAACGCCTAAACGATATCATGAAAAAATGAACTTCACATTGGGATGGGGCAATCAGGCTTACGCCCTTCGCTGGAACCATATTTATAATCCCAAGTTATTTTCCAACGTTACCTTAAATTATTCCCAGTTCCATTTTGGAACGGAATACAAATACAAATATGAAGCACGGGATGCACTCAACGAATCAGACAGCATGTATGGGCATTACTTTTCCAAAGTACAGAACACCGGCGCCAAGATAGATTTTGAATACCGGCCCAATCCCATACACACCTTTCGTTTTGGAGCACAGGCCACTTTCCATATTTTTCAACCCGGTATTACCCGGTTCACGAATATCTCCGATTCATTGCAATTAACGGATACAACGTATAATAATATTACCAACAAAGGTGTGGAGCTTTCCCTCTATTGGGAAGATGATTTTAAAATAGGCGATTCCATGTACCTTAACCTGGGTACACATGCTTCTTCTTTTCTCGTTTCCGGCAGGTCTTACTTTTCTGTACAACCCAGGCTGGGCTTCCGTTACCTGCTGCCACGCAAATGGGCATTCAAAATATCCTACACCAGCATGGCGCAGTATATTCACCTGCTTACAAATAACGCTACCTACCTGCCAACAGATCTTTGGGTGGCCGCTACTAAAAAAGTACCGCCCATGTTTTCCAACCAGGTAGCGATCGGTTTAGCGAAAACATCTAACGACAACCAGTTTGAAGCATCGGTGGAATTATATGGAAAAACCATGCAGAACGTGATAGAATACGTGGAGCCTTCAGACAATTTTCAATCTGCTACCAATAACTGGGAAGATAATGTGATCACGGGCCGAGGATGGAGTTATGGTGCTGAATTCCTGCTGCAAAAAAAGAAAGGTAGTTTAAAAGGATGGATCGGTTATACGCTGGCATGGTCTCAACGCGCTTTTCCGAATGTGAATAATGGGAGTGTGTTCCCTTATAAATATGACCGCAGGCATGACATAGAAGTAGTGCTCACGCAACAGCTGGGAAAACGATGGGAGCTTTCTGCACAATGGGAGTTTGCCACCGGTGCGCCGCTGAACTTACCTTCCGGTAGTTATGAGCAGATCACAGATCCTTCTCCGCATTTGCCTCCTTCCACTACAGATCCCCGCCAGGTAGATTATATCGGAGATCGTAATATGCTGCGCATGCAAAACACACACCGGCTGGATATTGGCGCTACGCATACCAAACAACGGAAACATGTTCGCTACATATTGAACATCAGTTTTTACAACGTATACAATCAGAAGAATCCCTTCTTCTATTATTATAAAAGGAATGAGGAAACACAAAAGCGGGAGTTAACGATGTTAAGCATATTGCCGATTTTACCCAGTATTTCTTACGGTATAAAATTTTGATATGAAAAGATGGATCCTGTTATTAGTGATCGGTGTGATGGCTTGTGAGAAAAAAGTAGAAATAGAAGTTCCCTATGCAGGGGACAAGATAGTCGTGAATTCATTCATTCAGCCGGATAGTGCTATTTACCTCCGGGTTACACGCTCACAGCCGCCAGGAGCCAGTACTTTCCCTGAAATTCCCGATGCGGCGATCACGTTCACTGCAGGTAATATGAACATACCTTTGCAATGGCAGGTGATCAACGGCAAAGGATATTTTGTATCCACCATGCCTGCGCCTCAACATGTATCGTACAACATCAAAGTAATAGCCCCGGGATTAGATACGGTTACGGCAAGTGATACCTTACCGCGGCAACCATTGCTCAGTCAGCCTTTTGCACAGGCCGGCGGCAACCGTGTGAAGTTTGTACTGAAGGATATGAAAGGATGGGATGCTTATCAGTTCCGTATATACAAAGGCGTTATGAATGCGGCCAACCAGGTAGTGCTCAGTGAACGTTTGCAATATCGTTTTGATCCTTCTTACAATAATAATTTTACAGACCTGATCACGGAGAACTACCAGGAAGTGAATTTCATTACAGATGAACGTTTTGATGGTAACGAGATCTCGGTGGTGATGCAAACGAGGAATGTGAATGTAAAAGGAGAATATATCATTTTGGAAGTAACGGGCCTTACATTCGATGCGTTCAAATATTACAAAACGCTTGAGCTGCAGGCCATTAATGATGGCAATCCGCTGGTAGATCTGAATCGGGTACACAGCAATATAAACAAGGGGTATGGTATCCTGGCAGGGGTAAATGCGGCCCGTTTGCAACTGGAGATCAAATAAGGAGCAAATTCCTTAAATTTGAAAAGGAGCAAAACCGATAACCATGCAGGACGCATATATAGTGGCAGGGTTCAGAACCGCCGTAACGAAAGCTAAGAAAGGAGGATTCCGATTCTACAGGCCGGACGACCTGGCAGTAGATGTGATCACAGGCTTGCTGGCCACCATCCCGCAACTGGATCCAAAACGGGTGGACGACCTCATTGTGGGAAACGCTGTGCCGGAAGCGGAACAGGGTTTGCAGATAGGCAGGATGATCTCCGTACGTGCATTAGGAATAGAAGTGCCGGGCATGACGGTAAACCGCTATTGTGCATCAGGACTGGAAACCATTGCTATTGCCACCGCTAAGATCCAAACGGGACAGGCAGAATGTATCATTGCAGGCGGTACAGAAAGTATGAGCCTGGTACCCACCGTAGGCTGGAAAACAGTACCAGCTTATAGTGTAACCAGCACTACACCGGATTATTATCTCAGTATGGGCCTCACCGCAGAAGCAGTGGCAAAGGAATTTAACGTGAGCCGGGAGGACCAGGACCAGTTTTCTTATCAATCCCACCAGCGTGCCATCAACGCTATCCAGAACGGATATTTCAAACAAGGCATCCTGCCCATTAACATAGAAGAGGTGTATGTGAATGAAAAGGGCAAAAAAGCCAGCAAAACCTTCACAGTAGATACAGACGAAGGCCCGCGTGGAGATACATCGCCGGCGGCACTCGCTAAATTAAAACCGGTTTTTGCGGCCGGGGGATCGGTTACAGCTGGTAATTCTTCCCAAACCAGCGATGGCGCTGCGTTTGTAGTAGTGATGAGTGAAAAGATGGTGAAGGAACTGAATCTGCAGCCCATTGGCCGTCTGGTATCCTGTGTTTCCGCAGGTGTGCATCCCCGGATCATGGGGATAGGACCAGTTGCCGCTGTGCCCAAAGCCCTGAAACTGGCCGGTAAAACATTGAACGACATAGACCTGGTGGAACTGAATGAAGCCTTTGCTTCCCAATCCCTGGCCGTTATCCGGGAACTGGGCATGGACCCGGAAAAGGTGAATATCAATGGAGGAGCTATTGCCCTGGGGCATCCTTTAGGTTGCACCGGTGCCAAACTCAGCATCCAGATCATGAATGATATGCAGCGCCTGAAAAAGAAATACGGGATCGTAACTGCTTGTGTTGGAGGTGGTCAGGGGATTGCAGGGGTGATCGAGAACCTGGTTTAGGGTATAAAAATAATGTAGTTATCAGCGTTATATCTTTATTCAGCCGCCGTTGTGTATTCTAAGATAGTTCCAAATTTATATCAGGCAGCTGTCTGTAAATTTTCAGAGTAGGGTGTTTGTCGTTTAATGACGGCAAACATCCTGTCTACGAGTTTATTC
>NZ_WJFD01000008.1 GCF_009647655.1 Chitinophaga sp. SYP-B3965
TTGGGGAGTGTTTTTTAGTAGGGACCATACCGCGCAGGAAAGGGCCTTTTTTTTTTGGGGGGGGGGGTAAAAAGGGGGCACTTCCTCTTAAATAAAAAACACCCTCTCTGCCGCCAGGGCTCATAAGGGAACTGAGAATTTGTCGCGCAGGAAAGGGCCTTTTCAAATCATTTACAGCAACTTTTGCTCTGCAGCCATTTTGATCAGGGCGGCGGTGTTGCTTGCATCAAATTTCTGCATCAGGTTGCGGCGGTGGGTTTCTACGGTGAACTGGCTTACGCAGAGTTCATCTGCAATGCTGGCGGATGTTCTGCCGGCGGCGATCATGTTTAATACCTGGATCTCTCTTTTGGTTAGGTGAGGGATGTCTTTTAATTCATTCTGTAAGGGGCGGGTCATGATGGCAGTTACTTCTGCGCTGAGGGCAATCCTGCCGGCGAGTACATCATGTACACATCTTACCAGTTCTTCCGAAGATGCATTTTTAAGCAGGTAACCGCTGGCGCCATGCTGCAGCATTTGCATGATGATGCTGCGTTCGCTGTGGTTACTGATGATCAGC
The DNA here is from genome assembly GCF_009647655.1 of Chitinophaga sp. SYP-B3965. GTDB lineage: Bacteria > Bacteroidota > Bacteroidia > Chitinophagales > Chitinophagaceae > Chitinophaga. Next base: position 563 of record NZ_WJFD01000008.1, read on the forward strand.
ACTTTTGTATCTGGGGAGAGCTTTTTTATTTCTTTACATACTTCTACTCCGTTGATGTCTGGCAGTGTGATGTCCAGCAGTACGATGTCTATTCGTTCTGCTTCTTTCAGGAATGAGAGGAAAGCATTTCCTGTTGTGAAGGTACCTGCAATGTGCAGGTCTTCTTCTGCCTGTATTAAAGTAGACAGGCCTTGTACCACAATAGGATGATCATCTACAATAACTAATTTATTCACTGACATTTAATTCAATATTAATAGTGGTGCCTTCTCCTGGTACGGAGTCTACTTCAATTTTCCCTTTCAGGAATTCTATGCGGTTGCGGATGTTATCCCAGCCGAGACCTTTTCCGCCAGCGGCTTTTGGATCGAAACCTTTGCCGTTATCTTCAATGGCTAAGTAGAAGATGTTTTCATTCTGGCTGCATTGCAGCATTATTTCATTGGCGCCGGAATGTTTGATGGCATTGGCTAACAGCTCCTGAGCAATACGATAAATGATGATCTGCGTTTTCTCCGGCAGGTCCGGTTGTACGCCTAATGATTGAAAGCGGATGGCTAATCCTGGTGCAAAGTTTAATTCGCACATATCTTTCAACGCTGTTTCCAGGCCGAAGTTGAGCAGGGATTCCGGCATCATGTTTCTGGCTATCCTTCTTAGTTCGCTTACGGAATTATCCAGTTGGTGAATGATCTGGAATAACTTTTCATCCTGTGTGGTATTAGCTGTTCCAGAGAGGTTCATTTTTACGCCGGCCAGCATGCCCCCTAAGCCATCATGGAGGTCGCGTGCCAGTCTTCTGCGTTCACTTTCTTCACCATCCAGCATGGCTTTGGCTACGTCCAGTTGCTTTTGTTGTTCGATCTCCTGTAGCTTCCTTGCGGCTAGTTTTTTCTGGCTCCTGTAATATAAGAGGGCGAATATGATCACTACCAGTAAGAAGATGCAGGCTGTTGCGAGTAAAGTGGTGAGGAGCCAGGCGTTTTTGGAAGATAATGCCGCCTGTTCATTTTTAGCTTTTAATGCCATGATCTCCTTTTGGCTTTCTGCATTCTTATATCTTACTTCTAATGCATTGATGTCTTTTTTCAGTCGTGTTTGATGCAGGCTGTCGTTTAGCTCGCTGTGCTTTTTCAACCAGATATGTGCCTGCTGGAAATTATTGAGGCCTGCGTTGGATGCGGCAAGGCCTCCGTATATTTTTAAGCGGTTGAGGTTAGTTTCCATCAGGCTTTCATCCTTAGATAGCCGTGATAATAACTCTTTTGCTTTTGCAAAACTCTTCTGTTCTATGAGGGTTTCTGTCTTCAGGAGTTCCAGTTCATCTATCCTGTATTTTCCGTTCACTCCGGCTGCGGATGTTATGCCTTTATCATAACTGATCAATGCGGAATCGTATTGTTTCATTTTATGATGATAAAGTCCTTCTACGAGGTAATATCCTGCATAGAGCTCTGTTTCCGGATAAGGAGCCAGAAGTACAGCCATAGTATCCAGGATGATCTTTGCTTCTTCGTATTTTCCCAGGTTGATCTTGTTCTCTCCTGCTCTGTAATAGGCTATTAATAACCGGCTGTGTTCTTTAGATGCTGATTTTAGTATGGCGATGGCATCATTAAAATATTCTTCTGCTTTATCATACTGCTCTGTGTTGGTAAATGCCAGGGCCACATTGGTATACTCAGAACCGAGGAGCACACTGTCTCCGGACAACTTAGCGAGGGGGATGGCTTTGTTCAGTACGATGTCTACAAATGTGGCATCATCATCTTTTACCTGTTGCAGCACGGCATAATTCTGCCAGGCGTTGGAGCGGACAAGATACCCATTCTTAGACGTGTCTTTTTGCAGGATGGAATCTACTTTCAGGTAAGCTACCTCACTTCTGCTTATGTCCTTATTGAAATAGAGATATCCTTCATGGGCATAAGATTGGGCCAGCATGAGGGGATATTTCTGTCCATAGCGGCGGCCTTCCATGAGGTGATGATCGGCTTTTGCACTGTCGTCCAAATTGCAATAGAGCAGGATGAAATTGAGCTTGGCCTTTATGCTGTCATTTGTTTCCTTTTGCAGTACCTGTGTTACGCTGTCTGCATACCCCTTTTTGAGTAAAGGCAACTGCGCATGGCATAACGGGGCCAGGCATATGAAAACACAAAATATCAGTAGGAAGCGGGTCATAAAAACAAGGTACTTAACAATTGATAATTAAGCGAATAAAGTAAAAATATACCGAAAAACCAGTAGAAATAAATACCCGTTATCAGGATTGACTGGCAGGCACAAGTGGCGGTAACTTTACACCGCAGAGAAATAAAAAACTGAATCACCATTTAACTTAAATCATCGATCATGAAATTTTCATTGAAACTATTGTTATTCCCCGCCTTGTTATGCATGTTAGTTTTTGCAGGATGTTCAGGAAAAGGGGATAACCCAACTCCTACCGGTCACAGGATCAAATACAAAGCAGAAGTTTCTTCCGGCTCCGTTATTAACCTGGTGATGTATATAGCTGCCAGTGGTGAAAACACAACGATCTCCAACCTCTCTGTTGGTACATGGGAAAGTGCAGAGTTTGATCTGCCGGCCAGTACGAGAGCTGTTTCCTTTGGAGCAACAGGAACAGCAGGCAGCGCCAACGCCACTATCAAAGTACAGATCTTTGTAGATGGAGTAATGAAAAAAGAGAGCACTGCCACAGGTGCTGCTTCGTTTGGTGCAAACACCACTTTCTTCTTCTAAAGTTTTCCTACAACCCCATCGGCTCCTTTTGCGTTCTGTGAAAGGAGTCGATTTTTTTTGATGTTATATTGCCTTTTGTTGAAGCGATGCCTGGACGAACAAATATCAAACACGTATCGAACCCGTATCGAACAAAGCCTTTTGGTAAAATAATATTACAGTATATGGTGCCACATGTTTTTCTGTTCTGTAGCATTCGGATACACAAATGGCTACAAATTATATATATCCTTATATCTTCTGCATTCAAATATTTTATTCTAAATTAGCATAGGCAAATTTTAGCCTCATTCTCTCTAAGCAATCGAATTCATATCCTATCCAATTTTGCAGTAAAAGCGTGCTTATGCGCTTACCCTGTTTATTCCTTTGTGCAAAACGGTAAACCTGTTGTCTGGCCCCCCAGTCTACACAAGCAGTACATATCATGCATGTATCCCTGCGCGTATTTGTCTACTCCGCACTAATGTTTTGCTGTGCCCTAAAAGTTCATGCAGAGGGCAGCAAGGAATTAACCGCTAACGGAGGCTCGCGTGCTTTCTGGCGAAGCAGTACTGTTGTTACTGATCAGTTTCCCTTCCCCTATCTTGGTATTATAAAAGTGTATGCCAATGTGGGTGAAAGTATCTACATGGGTTCCAGTGCGCAGGGCATTGGGGTTGGAACTATTACCTGGCGTGCACCTGATGGAACTACCGGTACTTCCGGCAACAGCACTACCATCGGTAGAATTCAGGACAGAAACGAAGAAACCCTCGGGCCCCGTTTAACTACCAATGGTGTGGACCCTGGCTACAATCCTTACATTGTTACGGTGGGAGCAGGCCAGGCAGGGGTTTGGGTGTTGACCTTTAATCCTACTAATCCTGCAGTGGCAGGCGGTACAGCGCCTATTGTTCCCGCAAATAATCCATGGACACAGAATCCCAACAGCTGGTATATTGCTGCATTTGATGTGAGTGTGCGGAACGCTGCCAACACTGCGTTCCTGAGCGGCAGGGCTTTTATGAATATGTTTGCCGCGATCACTTCCAGTGTAGGCGCTACGTTTGGTTCTTTCAACGGCATCTTTAATATCCTCACGCGGGATGGTTATCAATATACGGTGAATGCAAATGGCATGCAGGGTGTTGCTTTTGATTTCTTTGTGAATAACAAAGGATTCAGAAATGCAAGCGGCGATGCTTCTTATCTGAGTATTGCCGGTATTGGTACTACGGCAGGAACTATTCCTGTACACAATCCTACGCTGGCGGATGATGCTACCAACGTAACGTATAAATTATTCTTATCTGCTCCGAATACAGATCTTCCTGTTTCCGCGGCTACAGCTGACGGGCCCACCTGGTTGCTCACTACTCCTATTGTTCCAACGTTGAGCAATTTTGTTTTTACGGGAACAGAAGGTACTCCCAATCAATCGGGGGCGGCTCCATTAGGGGGTAGTTTTTCTTTTACTTCTACGGCGGCGGGTTCTTACAGGATCAGCTTAGATGTGAATCAGAATGGGATCTTCACAGATGTGAGTGATCGTTTACTGACAGGCTTTGCAGTGATCGGCAATAATATAGTGGCATGGGATGCATTGGATGGCGAAGGGAATCCTGTACCTGGTGGTACCACTTTCCTGCCGGGTAGTATTCGTATTGAACTCTTTAGCGGAGAGGTGCATTTTCCTTTATTGGATGTAGAGCGAAATCCTACAGGGATCATCGTTACACGGATCAATGGTTTGAATGCGCCGGATAATGTTTTATTCTGGGATGATCATAATATACCTGACATCGGGACGCCCTCTGTCCCCAAACGTAATCTGGATGGGCAAAGCAGCGCTACCAACGGACATAACTGGAGTTTGAATTTCGGGAATGATAACGGGATGGACAGCTGGAGTTATATCAGCAGTGCGCCTTTGTTGAATACGGTGAATCTTGTGGTGGGGCAGGCGGACCTTCAAGTGGTTCGTATTACACCATCTGCTGCAACTTTCTGTGATGGCGCTACGGCAAGTTATGAAGTGGAAGTGCGGAATAATGGGCCGAGTGCTGTTACGAATGCGCCATTTAACTTCCGTTGGCCTTTTAATCTTACAGGTGTGAATGTAACTTTTTCTGTTACTACCGGTACGGTTACACTGAGTGGTGTGAATAATACACCGGGGGTATATCATGCTGATCTGACGATGAGTAATGGTGGTACTATTGTGTTTACGATAACGGGGACTGTTTCCTCCGGGAGTATTGCCACCTCAGCAGATATTATGCGAACAGCGGATGTAACAGACCCTGATGCTACGAATCCTGATATCCCTATACCTGTTGATGCTTTGGCGGAATGTAATGCGGGGCCTTCTGGTGTTGGCTGTAATAATATTGTTTCCAACACTGTTGTAGTTGGAAGCGCTGTTACTAATAATACCGTCAGTGCGGCGCAGCAAATTTGTCCTGGTGCTGTGCCGGCTGCATTGACGGGAAGTGTTCCTGCTGGGGGAACAGGGACGTTTACGTATCTCTGGGAATCCAGTACAACCAATAACATTGTAGGATTTGCTGCGGCGGCGGGTGTTAATAACGGACAGGGTTATGCACCTGCTGCTTTAAGCAGTACTACATGGTTTAGGCGGGTGGTGAATTCTGGATGTTCTTCAACGAGTGTTGCTGTTGAGATAACGGTTACGCCTCCTCCTGCTGCGCCTGTTGTTACTCCTACTCAACCAACTTGTGCTGTGGCGACTGGGACTATTACTGTGACGCCTGTGGCTGGGTTGACTTATTCTATTAATGGGGTGGATTATAGTGCCGGGCCTTTTGTGGTTACTCCCGGCACATATCAGGTGACAGCGAGGAATGTGGCTGGTTGTACTTCTCCGGCTACGCAGGTGATCATCAATGCACAACCTGTAACTCCTGCTGTACCAGTGGCTACTCCTACGCAACCAACTTGTGCTGTGGCAACTGGAACTATTACGGTGACTCCTGTGGTTGGGTTGACGTATTCTATTAATGGAGCCGATTATTCTGCTTCTGGTACGTTTACGAATGTTGCTGCCGGGACATATCAGGTGACGGCGAGGAATGTTGATGGTTGTACGTCTACAGCTACACAAGTTGTAATTAATGCACAACCAGTAACTCCTGCGGCACCGGTTGCTACTCCTACTCAACCAACTTGTGCTGTGGCGACTGGGACTATTACGGTGACTCCTATGGCTGGGTTAACGTATTCTATTAATGGAACGGATTATGGGGCTTCTGGTACGTTTACGAATGTTGCTGCCGGGACATATCAGGTGACGGCGAGGAATGTTGATGGTTGTACGTCTACAGCTACACAAGTTGTAATTAATGCACAACCAGTAACTCCTGCTGCGCCAGTTGCTACTCCTACGCAACCAACTTGTGCGGTGGCGACGGGGACAATTACTGTGACTCCTGTGGCTGGGTTAACGTATTCTATTAATGGAACGGATTATTCTGCGGGGCCATTTATTGTAACACCTGGGACTTATCAGGTAACAGCGAGGAATGCTGATGGTTGTACTTCTACTGCTACGCAAGTTGTAATTAACGCACAACCTTTAACTCCTGCTGCACCGGTTGCTACTCCTACGCAACCAACTTGTGCTGTTTCTACGGGAACAATTACTGTGACCCCTGTGGCTGGGTTGACATATTCAATCAATGGAACCGATTATTCTGCGGGGCCGTTTACTGTAACTCCTGGGACATATCAGGTGACAGCGAGAAATGTTGATGGTTGTACTTCTACAGCTACGCAAGTAATTATCAATGCACAACCTGTAACTCCTGTTGTGCCAGTTGCGACTCCAACGCAACCAACTTGTGCTGTGGCTACCGGGACTATTACTGTGACTTCAGTTGCAGGGATAACCTATTCTATCAATGGAACGGATTATAGTGCTTCTGGTACGTTTACGAATGTTGCTCCTGGTACTTATCAGGTAACAGCGAGGAACACAGCCGGTTGTACTTCTCCATCCACACAAGTAATAATAAACGCACAACCCGCAATACCAGCAGCTCCGGGCGTTGCAAACATTACTTACTGCCAGGGAGATGTTGCTGCTGCACTAACTGCTACAGGCACAAACATCAAATGGTATAATGCGGGAACGGGTGGTCCGGCGCTTCCATCTCCTGTTACACCACTTACTACAACAGCTGGTGTTACTACCTACTGGGCTTCACAAACAAATGCCGGCGGTTGTGAAAGTCCGCGTGTTTCTTTAACTGTTACGGTATTTGCGAAACCAACATTGCAGGTGACCAGCAGTACGGTGGATATGCTCGCCGCTGATCCAAGACGTGAACTCACCGGCAATGTTACCGGTGGTACTTTCACCGGAACTGGTGTAGTAGCTGAAGCCGGCCGATTCTACTTTAATCCTGCTACTGCAGGCGCTGGTACACATACTATCACTTACGCTTATACTAGTGGTGGTAATTGTACAGTGAATACCACATTCACGATCACTGTCACTGCTCCGGTAGCAGATGTTGTAGTAACAGTAATTGCAGATAACAAACCGGCAGGCATTGGCGATCCATTTGATTATACGATCACAGCAGGTAATAACGGACCGGGCACCGCTACAAATGTTGTAGTGACAGATGTACTGCCAGCTACAGTGGAAGTAGTGAGTACAAATGCAACTGCAGGTACTGTAACCGGTACAAGTACTGTAACCTGGAACATTCCGACGCTGCCCCCTAATACTACCAACACCCTCACGATCACCGTGAAGCCTACGCAATTAGGCGTAGTGCAGAATACCGTTACCATTGCCTCCGGCCAAACAGACAATACACCTGCTAATAATACTTCCGTAGTGTCCAAGGAAATTGTGGGATTGAAAATACCCAATGTGATCACGCCAAACGGAGATGGATACAATGACCGCTTTGTGATCAAAGGACTGGAACTCTATCCGCAGAACCAATTAACGATCATCAACCGCTGGGGTAATCATGTTTATGAAAAACGGAACTACGCTAACGACTGGACGGGCAACGGCCTCGCGGAAGGCACTTATTTCTACATCATCAAGTTAACGGACAGGGAAGGAAAACAACATGATCTCAAAGGGTATCTCATGATCAACAGATGATCCCATAACTTATAAAGCAACGCAACATGAAAGCATATTTTATCACGTTTGCAAGTATCGTACTGATCAACCTCTCCGCCCGGGCGCAGCAGGATGCACAGTTCAGTCAGTATATGTTCAACGGCATCTACATCAATCCGGCTTATGCAGGATACCGGGAACAACTCAATCTCTCTGCATTCTACCGTAACCAGTGGACAGGACTGGACGGCGCACCACAAACATTCTCTTTTGCAGCAGATGCCACGGCCAATAATGAAAGAGTAGGCCTGGCACTCCAGCTGATGAGCGACAAGATAGGTGCAGAATCCAACACCATGGCTTATTTAAACTATTCCTACCGCATCCCGATTGGTGATCCTGATAAAGGAGGGCGCCTGGCATTAGGCATCGGCGCAGGTATTGTGAACTATCAACTGAATGGCAGCAAGCTGGACCCGAACGATGCAGCAGACCCTGTATTACTCAACCAGCGCAGATCTATCCTGCTGCCGGATGCAAGGGCAGGGATCTATTATAGCACAGACCGCATCTATGCAGGGCTTTCTGTAGATAACATCCTCGTACATTATATGCATGAAAATAAAGACCCCGAACATTACTTCCCGGAGAAAAAGATGCACATGTATCTCACCGCAGGCGGACTGGTGCCGCTTTCAGAAAGCTTCCTGCTGAAACCTTCTTTCATGTGGAAAGAAGATTTTGCAGGGCCCGGGAGTCTTGATCTGAATGCATTCCTCCTGATCGTGGAAAAGATCTGGATAGGTGCTTCTTACAGAACGGCCTTTAATGTGATCAAGAAAAAAGACCTGGACCCTGCGTTGAAAAAACCGGCTGCGTTTGTGATGCTGGCGGAGATCTATGTTGCGCAGAAATTAAGGATCGGTTATGGCTATGATATCCCGCTAAATCAACTGGGAGATTATAATTATGGTTCGCATGAAATATCGCTTGGTTATTTCTTTACCCCCCGGAAAGCAAGGATGCTTACACCCCGGTACTTCTGATTCATCTAAACGGACAAACTCATGAAGTTATCTATAATTGTATGTTGCTTTCTGCTTGCGTATATTTCTTCAGTTGGCCAGTATATTACCCGCAGGGCAGCTTCCCAACAGGAAGTATATCATTATGCTGCCGCTGCTGCCTTATATGAAAAAGCTTACAACAAACGTGCTACTGCTGCCAATGCGCGTGCAGCAGCCAACGCTTACCGGCAACTGCGGGATTATCGGGCCGCTGAAACATGGTATGGCAAACTGGCCGTTTTGCCGGAAGCAACAGCAACTGATGTTTATTACTATGGATTAGCGTTACAACAAAATGGTAAATACGCATCTGCGAAGGAACAATTCTCCCGTTGTCTTACAATGTCTGGAAACCCCATACCAGCAGCCGAACTCACCAGGCTGCTGGTTTCCTGTGATTCTGCCACGTTGTGGTTGCAATCTCCGCAGGCATCTATCGTAACAAATGCATCTAACCTCAATAGTGCTTATACAGACTGGGGTGCCTTGAAAGAAGGAGATCAGTTATTCTGGGTTTCAGACAGGCCAACTGGTTCACGCAAAAAACATTTCCTCAAATTCTCTAATGGTAATCCCGTACGCACAGATCAGTATGGCTGGACGGACAATAATTACCTGCAGTTGTATCAAGGAAAAGACAGTGCTGCTACACCTATATATTTTGGTAAAGCTTATCACACCGGTATGCCCTCCCTCCGAAAAGACGGATTGGAAATGTTCTTTTCCCAAACCCACTTTGCAAAGAAGCCACGCAAATTCCTTTCCAGGGATAGCGCCTACAGCATCTATATAGAAACATATTCTGTGAGCAGGGCAACAGACACCAGTGTTTGGAGCGCACCTGTTCCCTTCCGTTATAACAATTCATTATTGTATTCTGTAGGTGATCCGTTTATTACGCCGGATGGAAAACGCCTGTATTTTGTTTCAGACATGCCGGGCACTACAGGTGGTACGGATATTTATTACAGTGAAAGATTGGGAGATAATAATTGGGGAGATGCTGTTAAAATGGGTAATGGGGTGAATACGGCGGGGCAGGAAAGGAGTCCGTATATAGATGAGGATGGTACATTTTATTTTTCTTCAGATGGACATATTGGTATGGGTGGCTTAGATATTTACCGGGTTGAAAATGGGCAACCGGTGAATGTTGGAGCTCCACTGAATAGTTCAGCAGATGATCTTTATTTTTCTGAAGGGTATTTTACTTCTAACCGGATGGGTGGAAAAGGGAATGATGATATTTACCGGTATGAGGAAGTGAAAAAGGAAGAACAGCCACCGGTTGCAGTTGTTAAAGAGGACTCGCCTACAAAATTACCGGACCCGTTGCCTGTGGAGCAACCCATTCGCCTGATCATTTATTATGATTTCGACAAAGCTACTATTAAGCGAGATGCTGCCAGGGACCTGGATCAGTTGGCTGCTTTGCTCAATGAAAAACCAGAGATCCATATTCAATTGAATGCGCATACGGATGCCAGGGGCAAAAAGGCTTATAACCTGGCGCTGTCACAGAAAAGAGCGCAGGCAGCAGTGAATTACCTGGTGGCAAAAGGGATTGCTAAAAGCAGGATGACGGCGAGAGGATATGGAGAAGAGAAACCGGTGAATGGTTGTGTTGATGGGGTTTCCTGTACGGAGGCACAGCATCAGGAGAATCGCAGGACGGAGTTTGAGGTGGATAAATAAGAAATATAGTTAGGCGGCTAAGTATATTTCCCTATATTTGTATTCCATGATAAAACAGAGCGCCCAAAATAACTCTATCGGCAATTTGCTGATCCAGATCTGCAAGCTGCGGAGGAATAAAAGCAATGCTTTGTTGTCTGAAGCGGAGATCCATTCCGGGCAGGATGCCTTGCTTTATCACCTGAGCATTGAAGATGGCCAGACGGTTTCTTCGCTGGTGGAGAAACTGTGCATCCAGCATGGCACTATCGCCAGTATGATAGACCGCATGGAAACATCCGGGGTTATTAAAAAGGAGAAAGATGCCAATGACAAACGGACATCCAGGATATACCTCACGCCTAAGGGGAAGGAAGCATTGACCAAGATATCCAAAGTCTGGAAAACGATGGAAACACTCACCACAAAAGGTTTAACAGAAAAACAGGAAAGTACGCTGCGCGAACTGCTGCAACAGGTACTCACGAATTTGAAATAGCTTTTTTTTATCCATATACTTAGGCGACTAAATAATATTACTATGTTCACCATCTTAAGCGCAACAGGCAAAGCAGGTAGCGAGATCATACGATTCTTTTCTGCAGCCGGCATTCCCTGCAATGCAGTCACCAGCGATCTTTCGAGGTCAGTTGCATTGCCATATGTAAACTGGGTAGAAAATAATATACCGGCAGGAACTAAAAAACTGTTCCTCAACACGGCTGTAACAGGAGATATGTTTGAAGCGCAGTGTAAGATCATTGATACCGCCAAAAAACTGGATGTGGAATACATTGTAAAACTGTCCACCCCCAGTGCGTCTCCCACATCAAAAGACAGAACAGGTCAGGTGCATTGGCAGATAGAAGAATATCTCCGCAATTCCGGCATCAGCTGGAACAGCTTGCAGCCACAGACTTTCATGCAGAACTGGCTGGGCGCCCTCGCCAGCAGTGTCAGAAAAGAAAGGAGGATCTATGCCGTAGCGGGTAATGGGAAGAAAGCGTTTACAGATACGAGAGATATTGGAGAAGTAGCTTTTACATTACTGACTGATCCCAAAACGCATGTCAATAAGATCATTCCCCTTTCCGGGCCTGCGCCTGTAAGCTATTATGATGTGGCAACTGCTATCAGCGAAGCCATTGGCGAAACCGTCAGGTACATCCCTCAAACCCCGGAAGAAGGAAAGGAACGAATGGAAAAAGCAGGGTTTCCGGAATGGGCCGTTCAGATGAACCTGCTCGTTGAAATGGGCCAGGGATCTGGTGCTGCGGAAAAACTGTTCTCTACTCATGTGGCGGAGATCTTAGGAAAGCCGGGAAGAAACATTTATGATTTTGCAAAAGATCATTCTACCTCTTTTATATGAAAACAATCCTGAAGGCCTGGCTCATTACAGCCAGCATCGCAGCTACCATCAACCTGATATGGTTTTATAGTTGTGGTCACGGTGCTGAGTGTAATGGGGCATCCAACATTAAGTGATGGATCGGCAGTTCCGCCGGAATTCAGGATAATGGATATACCTATGCATTTTGTGACGGGATTACTATGTGCGTTTTTGGTTCCGGTTATTGCCAGAAAACGTGCCGGGTAGCTAACAAAAGGGAATTTTATCTTACATTTATCCCCTCATGAAACAGTTCCTTCTACTATTCACTTTTTGTGTTGTTTGTCAACATGCTAATGCCCAGCTTGCATACAGACGTGTATTATCCAATGCGGCTGAAATTAAAATGCCGGCTGAGTTCTACATACTCGAAGAAAGGATCAAAAATTTCAAATACCCCAAGAACCCGCCGACAGAAGTATATTCTGATTCAGCGGCAAGGGTGAACCTGGTTTTCAAAATAACCAATCAGCCACTGGCAGAAAAAGATGTATTTAAAAACGCCAGTCTTACTGTAGAGCAGGTGGCTAAAACTATGGGATATGAAACGCTCTCTACTGCAAGGAGTACCATCAATGGTAAGAATGTATATGTAGTCAGGTTTATTTCTCAGGCTGCAGATACGAAGATCTATAACCTGATGTTTATGTTTTCATTGAATGGAAAGTTTACGATCGGAAGTTTTAATTGTGTCATCAGATTAAGGGACGAATGGGAAAGTGTTGCTGAAGAAATGGTGCAGTCGTTAAAGTTTATGCTTCCTAAACCTTCTAATAGCCCGGTTCACTCTTCAAAATGATGAGCCTCCCAACAAATAAATTTGAGCCATCTAACAAAGTTTGCTACCCCAAACCTCCCGTACTTTGCATTATAAAAATGTAAAGAAAATGGCAAAAATTTGGTTTATCACAGGTAGTTCAAGAGGACTGGGACGCAGTCTCACAGAAGCAGTACTGGCAAAAGGAGATCTGGTGGCAGCTACTGCCAGGAAACCGGAACAGTTAAATGACCTCGTAGCAAAATACCCTCAACAGATCCTGGCTATTCAGCTGGATGTTACGCAACAAAAACAAATACACCAGGCGGTGGCAGATACTATCGCGCATTTCGGGAAGATAGATGTGCTGGTGAATAATGCTGGTTTTGGTATCACGGGTGCTACGGAAGCTTATACAGATGAGCAGGTACGCAGTCAGCTGGAAACAAACCTCTACGCCCCTATTGAAGTGACCCGCGCAGTTTTACCTTACATGCGTAAACAACGTTCCGGGCGTATTTTACAGATCAGTTCTATTGGCGGCCGTGTAGGTAACGCAGGGATTTCTATTTACCAGGCAGCCAAATTTGGCTTGGGTGGTTTTAGCGAAGGGCTGGCAAAAGAAGTAGCGCCCCTGGGTATCCACGTAACTTCTGTGGAACCGGGTGGATTCAGAACAGACTGGGGTGGAGATTCCATGACCTACGCAGAACATGTGGAAGGTTATGAAACCACGGTAGACTGGATAAAAGACTTCCTCAGAAAAGGCGATTATGTTCCTATGGGTGATCCGGCAAAAGCAGCGAAAGCTATGATCGAACTGGTGGAAAATCCCGCGCCGCCTGTACATTTGGTTTTGGGCAGTGAAGCGATCGGGCTTCTTAAAATGGGCTTTGTAGAAAGAGAAGCAGAAATGGAAAAATGGCTGGCCGTGAGTACTTCTACAGATCACGATGGAGCGGTGAATCTCATGGATACAGAACTCGGCAAAACGCTCTTTGCGAAGAAGCACTAAAATCATTTAACTTTGGAAGCATATGCCAGTGCAGGAAAAAGATAAAAGGCCACCGATACTGTACTCCTGTTACACACACAGGAACAGGGAAGGCGAACAATTTGTACCCGAGCATGTGTTCGGGTACCAGTTGTCCGGCACGCTGGACATTACGATGAGTGGCAAGACGTATAGCCTCACGGAAGGGACCTTCAGTTTTTTCAGGAAAAATCAATTGGCGCGATTTATTAAACAACCTCCTCCCGGCGGGGAGTTCAGGTCTGTTTCCATCTTCCTGGACCAGGATACCTTACATGAGATCAGTGCGGAACAAAACTTAAAAACAACCCCGCCCTATTCCGGCGACGGGGCATTCATCCTGAAACCGAACGGGCTATTTAAGAATTACATCGATTCTTTAAAGCCCTACATTGATGGCCAAAGTGAGTTCAATCCTATCCTCACGAAGATAAAGGTGAAGGAAGCCATCATGGTACTCCTGGAAACGAACCCGGCATTAAAGGATGTGCTGTTTGATTTCAGCGCGCCGGGGAAAATTGACCTGGAGGCATACATGAACGAGCACTATAAGTTCAATGTGGATACCAGTCGTTTTGCGTACTTAACCGGCAGAAGCCTGGCTACTTTCAAAAGGGATTTTGAAAAGATCTTTCATACTTCTCCTAACAAATGGCTGCAACAGAAAAGATTGAATGATGCTTATTACCTGATCAAGGAAAAAGGCTGGCGTTCATCTGATGTGTATACGGAAGTGGGGTTTAAGGACCTATCGCATTTTTCATTTGCGTTTAAAAAAGCTTATGGCGTTGCGCCATCTCATATTTAATGAAGAGAAGCCCTGCATAGTAGCAGGGCTTCTCTTTTTAAAATTTAGAACCAGGCGTTATCATATGCTTTGGCCATTACTTTTTGTATATCGCTGCCAATTTTTGTCTGGCGGGAATTGGTGTGAAATACCACCTGTACATTATTGGGGAAACACATGATCACAGTATAGATACCACGATAAGTAGGGTTCCCGTCATCCCAGTCACCATTCTTCCATACGTAGGCTCCACGTGCACCTGCCACCTGGCCATCAAAACCCAGTTTCTTTTCTTTCATGTCTTTCATCATTTGTTTAGACACGATCTTATACTGCTCTCCTGCGTTTATTATTTGGGCAACTTCTGTTGGGTTCATGTAGAATCCGCCGGGGCCTGCTTCCAGAAGCGTGGTGTATTTGGTAACTCCATTCAGCGAGGGTTGGGAAAAATTATAATAGCGGGTCATATTCCTTGGCAGATCATCGATACCGGTGGAATTTTCTGCCCATGGGCCTATCGTGATCTTATCCCATCTTACTAAACCGCAGGGCTTAAAGATCTCATTACGTACATAATCGAGGTACATAGCGCAAGTGAGCCAGTTAGGATCAAAGGAGCTTTCAATGTATTTCCGGTCGTGTACTATATAAGCCAGCAACAAACGGCACAGGGTATAATTTACATTATCATAATAATAATTGCCTGTTCCTTTGTTAGGGGTTTCAACTGTTTTTTTCAGTGCTGCCCAGTCACCGCCAAAGTTCCAAAGGCCTGCTTTATGGGACATAATGTCTTCAAACCTCAGGTTCTTATTGGCAGCAGGTAATACCCAGCCTGTAGGCAGGAATTGTTCAATTTTTGCCGTTTCATCCAACCCTTTTGCCTCTAATGCTTTAAAGATGGCAAAAGCGGTGATGGTTTTTGAACAGCTTCCAATGCCCTGGCGGGTCTTCTCATCATATTTTGTTTCAGGGGCGTCAATGGCAAGGCGGGCATAACCTCCTCCATGAGATCCAAAGAGTGATCCATCCTGTGCTATGCTAAATCCATAACCGACGGTTTTTCCTTCCATGGCTTTGATCATGTTATCATAGAATATCTTTGCACTGAATACTTTCTCTTTTCCGGGGTTTCCGATACCCCCGATACCGCCAATAGGTGATTTTTCGCAACCCGTTACAAACATGGCCACGGTGATGCAGATTGTCTTAAATACTGTTTTCATAAAAGTTTTTATCTGAGGTGAGGCACAAAGATGGGGACAGGAAAAGCAGCTTTTTTGCCGGATAGAGGGATAGGTGAAACGGATTCACAAACGCGCCCTTTTGATTAACAGTCCGCACTGGCGGGGAATTTCAGCTATTTTTGGCTTGCCCGGTCCCGTTAACCGGGAAGGCCTTTTTATTAATCCGGAATAGGGAAAGATTAACCGGGGAGGCATAAATCCCCCCTATTCAGTACTTTTACGCTCATATGATAAGGCTCCTGCGTATAACCATTATTATTCTCTTTACCGGCTTCCCGACTTTTGCGGGAGGCGTTAATGGAGGTGATAGTTGGGCACAGGTGCAAAAAGCAGGAAAGGGTACCATTACTGCTTTTTGGTATGATATCGATCCTTTCATTTATACCAGTCCCAAGGGGCAATTGCAGGGTGTGGAGTTTGAGCTGATGGAGTCCTTTGTAAAGTATGTGAAACAGAAATACAGTTATGATCTTACCATCCGGTGGGAGAATGCAGGAAGTTTTGAAAGCATTTATAGTAAAGTCAAAAACCATAAGGAGCCGGGTATCTTCGGCTGGTCTTTTTTCTCCATTACACCAGAGCGCAGGCAGGAAGTGAATTTCACGCCGCCTTACATGCCTGATCTAAATATCCTCGTTACCAGTAATGAATTACCGCTTTACTCCACTCCTCAGCCATTCATGGATAACCTCCGGATGCTGCAGGGTTACACGATGGCGCATACTACGATGGAGGATGATCTCAGGAAATTACAATCCCGCGAGAACTTTACCATTTACAGCGAGTATGATGATTATGAAGTACTGCGCAAAATAGCCGGCCGGCAGAATGGTTTCGGTTACATTCCGCTCACCATTTATGTGGTGGCTTTGCAGAAAGGGATCAAAGTGAAACGGCAGCATATCCTGGTAACGGAACGTCCGGGTTTTGCGGGGATCTTTTCTAAAAGCAGTGACTGGGGGCCCGTAGTAAATGAATACTTCCAGAGTTTTGCCGCCAAGCGAAAAACGGATTCCCTCCTGGCCAAATACCTGGGCAGCGAAATAGGCCGGATCATTATGGATGGACCAGGCACCAACGATACAGCCCAGCAGAGTGCAGACATAGAACTTTTAACGAAAGAAAGGGAATTGGTATCACAACGATTAATTGAAACGGCTTTGCAGGTGGAACATCAGAAAATGATGCGGAACATTTCCATCGCCGGTGCATTGATGATCGTGATCATGACGGGGTTGTTGTACAACCGTTACAGAACAAAGAAAAGATTAAATGATCAGCTGATGCAACGCAACAGCATCATCACCCGACAACATGGGGAAATAGAACTGATGAACCGGAAGCTGCAAATGAAAGTATTGCAGGCGCAGATGAACCCGCATTTCATTTTCAATTCCCTCAATCATATGCAGTACTACATTAACCAGGGAGACAAATCCATTGCGTTAAAATATGTAGGCCGCTTTTCCCGCTTCATGCGGCTCATCATACAACAGGCCAATGTAAGTACGGTGAGTATTGCAGAAGAAATCCTCATGCTGGAACAATACCTGGGCATGGAGCAGATACGGTTTACCGGGAAGTTCAGTTATGATCTCCAGGTAGCAGCAGATGTACCGGTGAATGATATCAGGATCCCGCCGTTATTGTTATATCATTATGTAGAGAACTCACTCTACCATGGTATCATGAACAGCGACCGGCATGGAGAGATCAGCATTAAATTCTACTGCACAGCCCATGAGCTGGTTTTCAGCATACAGGATAATGGTATCGGCAGAGCAGCTGCCAAATTGATCGCGTTGCAGAAAGCAGGTGTGAGCCCCACCCCTAACAGTGATCTTACAACGGAGAGAATTCATATCATGAATGAAGATATTCCCGGCAGTGTTTCGATCACAAAAGAAGATGTAACCGGAGGTGGTACTTTGGTGGTGATCGGTTTTGCGCTGGAATTTGCTACAGCCAAAGCCCCGGAAGAAACGTTACAAACAGTCTAAATGGGAGCATTCCCACACAATGGGAACATTCCCAGAACCATTTCCCCGCTCATATGTGGTGTTTACAACAATTAAATGTTCAAATTTAATTAACCACATTATGAACTTCCATGAGAAAAACTGTACTCCCAATTGCGCTGATGCTATTATTTGCATTACAGAGCCACGCGCAGGCTCCTTCAGGTTATACACTTACCTGGTCAGATGAATTTAATACAGGCACGCTTGATACCACCATGTGGAAATACCGCATTGGGGTGAGTAGCGCCAGCTACCAGCGATCTGAAAATGTATCGCAGGATAGTGGAAAGATCAGGATCGCACTGAAGAAGGAAACGTATATGGGCAAGGATTTTACCGGCGGCGGTATTATCACTAAAACACCCCGGCGTTATGGATATTATGAAGTACGTGTGAAAATAGACGGAGGATTCGGATGGCATGAGGCTTTCTGGACTTCCTGGCTTTGTGGTTTTGATGATCCTAACGCGGGTGCCAGTCAGACGATGCCCAGAATTGAAATAGATTGCTTTGAGCATTATCCTGATTATGCCGGCAACTATTATACCTATGGCACCATTCAATGGTATCCCATTCAAGGCAACGCCAACAGGGATTACAGAACTGTTTCGGAGAACCTTACCACCTCTTACAATACCTTCGGTTTTGAATACACACCGGACTATCTCAATTACTTTTACAACGGCAACCTTGTAAAAACGATCGACACCAGAAAACTGCCCACACATGATATCTATCTGTGGTTATCCGGCATTGCCACTAAACCCAATGCCACAGACTCCGGTACCACATTCTTTGATTACCTGCGCTGTTATGAAATATCTCCTGCCAATTACAACACCCGGAAAACTGCTTTCATCGCTTATTTAGATTCATTAAAATTACCCATTCAATCCAGCGGAAAAGACCTGTGGATAGAAGCAGAAGATTTTAAAGACCCTAAGAACTGGACGAAGGAACTGGATGAAAATGCTACGGTGCTGAAGGGTTTTACTTCCAAAGTAGTGGGAAGGGACAGCAGTGAACTAACAGCCACGACCACTATCAGGATAGATTCTGCGGGCACTTATAAATTATGGGTGCGGGCCAGGGACTTTACTACCGGGCCTGGAACAAGGAAGTTTAAAGTGTTTGTGAATGGACAACTGGTAGCGGGGGAATTTGGCACACATGGCATCAATGGTTATGCCTGGCAGAATGGTGGGCTTTTCTATTTACCTGCCGGTAATGTGACGATCAAGATCTTTGACAGTTCGCAGAATTTTGCACGCTGTGATAAATTATTGCTGACTACGGATACAACTTTTATTCCTGTTGGCAGTGGTGGAAATTCCAATGTATTACATGTAGAACCTTTGCTGGATTATCCTCCCTTCACTGCAGGAAATATTGTGGTGACAAGGATTGGAAATGGTGCAGCCGCATTGGTGGCTGGTAATGCACAGCCGGTTTTCCTGGACGAATATACTACTGCGGGTGTATTGGTGAGAAGTATCCCTATGCCGGTAGCGGCCATCGGTCTGAATAAAAAATTTACTCTATCGATGTCCACTACAGATCATACGGAAGGATATCTTTCCCGTTCTCCTGATGGGCGTTTCCTTGCGCTGGCAGGTTATGATGCAACACCAGGATTGGCCAGTGTGAATACTTCTGCCAGTGCTACGGTGAACAGGGTGGTAGGTATTATCAATGCTGCGGGAACCATCAATACGACAACAGGCTTAAATACTTTCAGCGGTGTAGTGGTAAGGTCTGCTGTTACCAGCAATGGTACAGACATCTGGACGACGGGTGGAAATAATGGCATCAGATATGCCACCATCGGATCGCTCAGTTCTGTGGCACTGGCTACGCAAACTGCGCGGTGCCTGCAAATTTTCGATAATCAATTGTATGGTTCTACTACGGCTACTAATTTCAGGATAGCAAAAATAGGAACAGGGCTTCCTCAAACAGCCGGGCAAACGTTGACGAACCTTCCGGGTATTGCGACTGCGTCTGGTAGTCCGTATGGGATTTATATGGCAGACCTTAGTTCAGCGGTGGCTGGTGTGGATGTAATGTATGTGGCGGAAGAAGGTACTAATGCATTATCCAAGTATTCATTGGTAGCAGGTACATGGGTATTGAACGGAAAAATCGGTAGCATTACAGATACTTACAGGGGACTTACCGGCGAACAATCCGGCTCACATGTTGTATTATATGCAACGCGTAAGAACAGTGGTGCTACAGCAGGTGGCGGGGAAATAGTTTCCGTGTTAGATACTACAGGTTATAATGCCAGTTTTGCCAGTATGCCGGTTGTACTGTTAGCTACAGCAGCTACAAATACACTTATAAGGGGTATTGCGCTGGCACCGGATACGAGTTATATTGGGGCGGGGTCTCTTATGAGCAATGAGGTTGCTGTTCTGGCTCCGGAGGAAAAAGCTTCCCGTTCTTTAGAAGTGCTGCCGTTGAATGATCCACAAACCTTACAGGTAGTGATCAATGCAAAAGAAAAGATGCAGGGCTTCCTGCAGATCGTTAACATCGGGAGCGGGAAGATCGTGTATTTGCAGGCGCTTGTGGCAGAAAAAGGAAGATCAAATTTTACTGTTAAAATAAAAGATCGTACGGCAGGTGTGTATATTGCCTCTTATCAAACCGGAACGGATAAATTAGATTGCAAGTTTTTTAAACGATAATGATGAAGAGATGTTTTCTTTTGGTGATGTTGATGGTAATGGCTGGTTCTTCTTATGCACAGTCGCTGAACGGCGGCTGGCTCTTTGCGCTGGACCCTTTAAAGATCGGGGAACAACATGGATGGACGGCTCCCGGTTTTCCTGATAACAAACTGGATAAAGTAACGGTGCCACATTCTTATTCTGTTGATAAAAGGTTTTTCTTTTATACCGGTGCGGCATGGTATTTCAGGAAGTTCGATGCACCGGTGATCAAATCTACTGATAAGGCTTTCATCAATTTTGATGCGGTTTTTTATAAATGCGATATATGGTTCAATGGCACCAGGGTTGGGAGTCATGAAGGTGGATACACTCCTTTTACAGTAGATGTTACCAAGTACCTTCAGCAAAAGAACACCTTATCTGTAAGGGTAGATAACTCCTGGGATACCACTACCATTCCCGGTGCCAAAACATGGGATACCACTTACAGCGACAATGCATCACAACTCTATCCATGGATCAATTATGGCGGGATCACCAAACCGGTGGCTTTGCAGATCAGGCCTGCGGATTATTTAAGTAATATCAAGATTGAAGCGGAACCCGATCTGCAAAAAGGTACTGCACGTATATTCATCAGAACAAATGGTGCGCGCGTTAACCTGTACAGCGGGGATAAAAAACTGGCAGTTAGCTTTAAACCGGTAAGCGGTGGTTTGCTGGCCAACCTAACCGCAAAGGATGTACAATTATGGGACCACGATCATCCTTATCTCTATACAGCAGAAGTAATAGGCAGCGCAGATACAATAAGAAGTAATTTCGGTATCAGGAAGATCGAAGTGAAAAATGCACAGTTGCTGCTGAATGGACATCCCATCAAAATGGGTGGCTGCAACCGGCCGGCAGATTATCCTGGCACCGGGTCTCTTGATCCCGATAGTGTGTTGCAACGGGACTTAACACTCATCAAAAGTTCTGGCATGGAACTTTCCCGGATTGCGCATCATGCGGTTTCAAAGAACCTGCTGGATTGGGCAGACAAACATGGTATGCTGATCATTACAGAAGCGGGCAACTGGCAACTCACCCCCAAACAAATGGCAGACCCCATGATCCGGGAGAAATTCAAATCGCAAATGAAAGAGATGGTGGAAAGGGATTGGAACCATCCTTCCGTGATCGCCTATTCATTAGGGAATGAATTTTACGCTTACAAACCAGAAGGGCTGGCATGGGTGAGAGACATGAAGCAATTTGCGAAGACACTCGATCCTACCCGCCTGATCACTTTTGCCAGTTATACTGTTTTCAGGGATTACATTAAAAAACCAGAAGACGAAGCATCTCAGTATGTTGATTTTGTAAGTGCGAATGTATATGCCAAACATGCAGAATGGGTAGCACACATTCATGAACTATACCCCGACAAACCCGTCTTCATCAGTGAATTTGGCATCATGGCCACCAGCAATAAAACGGAAGCAGACAGGATAAAATACCTGAAAGATGCCATTGCCGCTTTCAGGAAAGCGGATTACGTGATCGGCGCTTCCATCTGGACGTTTAATGATTATCTCAGTCGCTACCCGCAAACCAATCCAGATGGTTACAGGTCATGGGGTGTTGTAGGTCCTGACAGGCAACGCCGGGATTCTTATTATACCCTGCAGGAAGAATTCTCTCCTGCGCTGATAGAGATTGTGAGTAAACAAAACGGCAAACTAACAGTGCGGATCAGATCACGTGCAGATTTCCCGGCTTATACATTGAAGGGGTATAAGGTAAAACATGGTGGTCAAATATTAAACCTTCCGGTGATGCAACCGGGGGATACGCAAACCCTAACTTTTGATGCAGGAAATGAGCCGGTGGAATTGATAAAACCGGGTGATTTTGTGATCCTGACGCAGAAGTTATAAATTTGCGCATGGCCAGTTTACTGAAGGATATTTATTCATTAGCATTCTACGAACGATTTTCGAAAATACTCGCACAACATATTCCCTCCTTTACGAAGAAGGAATTCCTTCGTCTTATTTTCACGAAGGAATTTGAAACAATGGAATTAAAAGAAAGAATGAGGCACACTTCTACGGTGCTTCATTCTTTTTTTCCGGAAGACTATGCCGAGACCACGAAACTGCTGGAGAAGATCATCGCCAGCCTGCGGGAAACCGGGTTTGGAGAAGATACCCTGGAATTTATGATCCTCCCGGATTATATAGAAACCTACGGGCTGGCACATTACAAACATTCCGTTAAAGCGTTGGAGCTGGTTACACAATTTGTGAGCTGTGAATTTGCGGTAAGGCCTTTCCTCCTGCAATATGGTGAACAAATGATGCAGCAGATGACAACGTGGTCTTTACATAAGAATCATAAAGTAAGGCGGTTGAGCACTGAAGGGATGCGGCCGAAATTACCCTGGGCTATGGCTGTACCTGTGCTGAAAAAAGATCCAACCCCTGTTTTGGCTCTCCTGGAGAATCTGAAAAATGATCCCTCAGAATGGGTAAGGCGCAGTGTAGCGAATAATCTGAATGATATTTCGAAAGATCACCCTGCCATTGTGCTGGAGATCGCAAACAGGTGGAAGGGAATTGGTAAAGAAACGGATGCGATCATCAAACATGGTTGCCGGACTTTACTGAAACAGGGGCATGCGGAGATATTGCAGTACTATGGATTGGAAGGGGCCAATATTCAACTCACCAATTTTAAAGTATTAACACCCAAAGTGAAGATAGGCGATGCACTGGCATTCTCCTTTTCGATCTGTAATAATAATACTACAGCACAGGTAGTACGGTTGGAATATGCCATCTATTACAGGAAGGCAAATGGGCAGCTGTCCAAAAAGGTGTTTAAGATCAGTGAGAAGATCTACCAGCCAGGTGAGCAGGCAGAGATTGTGCGGAAGCAGAAATTTATCCTGATCACTACACGAACGTTCTATGCGGGGGCGCATGAGATGTCTGTTATCATCAACGGGCAGGAGAAGATAAAGGGAGAATTTGTGTTAGTGTGATCTTAATCCGCAGCGATCACTTCAATTTCCAATAACCACTGATCATCATAGATCCCTGCAATCACAATGGTCATAGCGGGTTGGTGATCGCCCAGTACTTCAGTCCTTACTTCAAAGTTCTCTTCCCGGTATTGGCGGCTGGCCAGGAAAACATTGATCTTCACGATGTTCTTCAGCGTCATGCCTGCTTTACTTAACCGGGCTTCAATGTTCTGCCAGGTAAGCCTGCACTGATCCAGGAAAGTATCGGGCACATACCCCCGCTCATCTTCCGGCACCTGGCCGCTGATAAATAAAAACCTTTTGGGACTGCTTACTATATATGCCTGAGAATAGGCTGCGCCTGTTGGCTCAATTGGCTGATAGGTCATTTTATAGGGATATTGTTAGACCCCAAAGTTACAACTTAAAAAATATCTTTTTCAGATACAACCAGTAACAAACGTACCATTCTAACAGCAGTACGGCCATCGCAGTGAGCAGGTTTTGCCAGAGTTCCGGTAAAGGCAAGAAGCCTTTGGTAAAGATCCCCACAGCTCCGTTCACCCATTGGTAACCTACGGTTTCAAAGAAGATGTAAATGAAGATGGAGTTCATTCCCACTACTACTGCTACCCAGGTGTACTTCTTGTGATCCTTAATATCTATCCACCAATACAAAGCAGCGAGGATCAGGGTCACATAACCCACGGAAGTCAATGCAAACCCTCCTGTACTAATGCGTTTGATAATGGGAGAAATGCCACTGAGATCTACAGCGTATCCTAAGGCTAAGGCAATTAAACCTGCAATGATGAGCGTTTTTATTTTAGACTTCGAAGACAATGGTCCCATTAAGAGTTTCCCGGCAGCTACCCCTAAAATGGTATGCGCTGCGGTGGGAATACAATTGATCGTTACCCAACCACCATTATTGATCTTCCCCATCAGCAGAGTATCTACATATGCCCCGAAATTATGCCCCTGTACAAATGGCTGATCAAAACCGGGAACCAGTATCACACGGTAGAGTACATCATTAAGGATGATCATGAACAATGCGGCGGTTATCTGTATGGTAAAGGATTTCCTTATTAAGAAATAAGCCACCAGTGTGGTGAAAGATAACTGTGTAAGCACATTCCAGAGTTCCCAGACCAGTTTCCCTGCATAAATGCAATGTAACCCTGTGCCCAGCAGGAACAACTTCAAACTCCGTATGGCAATATGTTTAAAGTTATCCTTTTCGGACACACCCTTGCTCCTCTTGCGTTCTACAGCAATGTACATCGCAGTACCTGCCATGAACATGAAGGCGGGTTGTATCAGGTCCCAGAAGCGTAAGCCATGCCAGGGATGATGAAAGAACTGTTCTATCAGTACGCCTGATTGCAACTCTTTTATAGCATGATAGAGATTGGCGCTTTCGGCAGCCAGGAATATCATGATCATACCCCGCATTACATCCAGTGATAATAATCTTCCTTCCGGTTTTAAGGTAGTGGTGGTCATATGTATACAAAATAGGCAAAAAATAACCGGGGCCATAGTGCCCCGGTTTTTATATCATTATTCGAAATTGATCAGGAGAGCAGGTTGCCCTGCAGCAGGGAGCCGCCCTACTGTACCAGACCAGTCGCTTTTAGTAGCAATGATGCCTACACGGAATGCTGTGGCGGCAGACAAGTTTTTTATCTTGGAACGCACAATGCGCATTTCAAACTTTAACACGCCGCCGCTTTCTACCACGGTACCTACTGTAAAGTGTTCAGTAACACCGGTGGGTTCAAAAGAGAAAGCATTCTGCGCTCCTTTATGGTTAAACGCATCCAGCCAGTCTCCAAGGATGTTTCCTTCCAGGAGTGCATCATATCCACCCTCCGTTATATCTGTGAGCAGACCAGTTGTGGCACTGTTATCTGTATCCAGGTAGAAGTCGTAGATATCTTCTTTGGCTTTTGTACTATTCACTTCTATGTATACATATACATATTGTGCATCGTAATCAAACTTCACTTTCCGGAAGAATGTTTCACCGGCACCAGGCAGGAGTTGGTAATCTGTTATAGCATCCCAGTCTGCCAGGGAATTATCATTCAGTTTAACGGGGGATGTTTTGGCGATATAGATCACGGTAGACCCTTCAGATACGCGGCCATCTTTTGTGGTGGCATATAAGGTGGGTACGTATTTACCTTTGTCCGGGTACGTGTGTACAGGGCTTTGATCTGTAGAAGTAGCACCATCTCCAAACTCCCAGCGGTAGGAAACAGCACCAACGGTTTCGTTCGTAAAGGTGACAGTTTTATCTGTGATGTTTATTTTATAAAAAATATCTGCTTCCGGTTGCACCTCGTCCTTTGAACAGCTGGCCACCAGCAGCAGCAGGAATATATATTTAATGTTCTTCATGATAATGCGGCATTAAAAGTTAGCAATTAAGGATTCTGCCCACACAGTTTATTCGTTTGTATCTCATCTATCGGAATATAATAGATGATGCGGTCAGCATCCCACTTGGTGATCATATTGGAATAGTTGGTGGGATTTACGGCCAGATTGATATCTGATTCCTTCAATCCCGGTAAATGATATCCCCAGTATGTTCTGTTCAGGTCTTTTTTATTGCGGTACACATCATAATTACGGTGGCCTTCAAAAGCCAACTCTATCCTTCTTTCTTTCAACACTACATCCAGTGCAGTTTTACCGGCGGGAAGCACACCATTATATAAAGCGTTTTCCAGACCGCGGTTCTGACGGATCATGTCTACTGCCGCCAGGGCTTCCGGGGCTTTGTTGGTTTTGGCCAGCGCCTCTGCTTTGTTCAGGTACATTTCCGCGAGGCGGAACATGATGGGTGAACTGAGCGTAGGGCTTCCTCCCTGGAAAGAGAATTTGCTGATGTAATATATATCGATGCCATTCTTTTGCTGGATCACATTGGCCACTTTCAATGGTTTGATGTAAGACCATCTTACATCTTCCATGTGGGCAGACATGGTATCGCGTAATGATTTGGAAGCATATTCTTCTCCCCATCCGGAGTTACCATCTGAATACAGCATGGAAGCGAGAGAACCTGCTTTCCCGTAATCATCCGCCGTGGTGAATGCCACACAGAAAATTGTTTCTTTTCCGGCGATGGCATTGGCGAAGAGAGTAGGGAAACTGGCAGCTGTTTCAAGTGTAAAGCGGTTGGAGCTGATCACTTTGTCTGCATAATAAATGGCGCTGTCGTTTGCCTCCTTATAAAGGTATGCCCTTGAAAGCAAGGCCCATGAAGCTTCTTTGGATGCAAACTGCACACCGCGCGGCTGGGCCATCAGGCTGGCGCCTTTTTCTGCATCAGCAATCACAGTATTGTATACTTCACTTACACTGGCTCTTGCTTTTTGTCCGGGATCACTGGTAGAGGTGCGTAATATGATACCGCTGGCAGATGGATCGTGCGTATAAGGTTTGGCATAAAACCTTACGAGGTTAAAATGACAGAAGGCCCGTAAGAAGTAACATTCCCCGATCAGTTGTTTGATGGATTCGTCCGGGTTCGCAATTTTCTCTGCGGACTCGATCACGGTGTTCACATCATTGATGATCTTATAGGAGATGTACCAGAAGTAGCGGCTGTTGGTTTGCGTAGCAGTATGGTCTCCGGAGAAGCTGTAATACAGCGGGTCTGTAGTGGTTTGCCCACATACAATATCATCTCCCGCAAAATCACTCATCTGGAAATACTGGCGCAGGTACATGTTGTTGCCATCAATGGTACCATTGAAAGATACATGGTCTTTGAACAAAGCGTAAGCCCCATTCAATCCTTGCTGTAATCCTTCTTTTGTTCCTGTTAAAGTACCGGTGGTAAGGGAATCACTGGGATCCACATCCTTGAGGCAGCCGGTCATTAACAGCGGTATGATGAGTAGTTTTAAAAAGCATCTTGTTTTCATGTTCTTATAATTTTTTCCTAAAACCGGACATTAATGTTTAACAGGTACTGGCGATTATTGGGATACTTGAAGTCGGACAGACCAGGCATCACATAACTGCCGGAAGTGATCGTGGTGGCAGGATCCTGCCCCAGGAACTTCGTGAACGTGTAAACATTATCCGCTGTTAATGATAGTGTAACCCCATCCAGCCTCAGCGGGCTGATCCATGTTTTGGGCAAAGTATAGGACAGTGAAATGTTGCGGATAGAGAAGAAGCTGCCGTCTTTCAGGTAACGCGTGGACGTTTCCGTAGCGTTCGCTGCATTCTGCGGACTTGGCTCTGTGGCATTGTCTCCCGGTTTCGTCCAGGTGTTATATTCAGAAGGCAATACGATCTGGTTGTAATAAGGTTCCATGCCATCGTTCATCACAAAACGCAGGGAGTTGGAGAACACCTTGTTACCGGAAATGAAATAACCGTTCACGCTCAGGGCAAAATTCTTATACTTCCATTGAGAGAAGATACCACCCTGGAATTTAGGCAGTGCAGATCCTACTTCCTGGTAAGTGGCGCTGGCGTAATCATTGGTCACTTCGCGGGACACTACTTTTCCGTCTGCATCTTTTTCCACTACTTCCCATTGCGGTGCACCTGTTTGTTTATCTACACCTAACCATTTGGGCATGTAGAATTCATAGAGGTTACCGCCGTTGCGATAAATCTGAGAGATGCTCCAGGTAGGCTGTGTGCGAATGATATCACTTGGCAGGTCCTGTAATTTATTAGAGTTGAAGTTGATATTGAAATCTGTGCTCCACTCAAAATCCCTCGTTTTGATATTCACACTGCTGATGCCAAATTCAATACCGTTATTCACGATCTCGCCGGCATTTTCCCAACGTTGTTCAAAACCAACAGAGAGGGGTTGTGATACCTGCAGCAACAGGTTCTTCGTTACGTTATTATATACATCTACTGTTAAGTTCACCCGTTTGAATAAACCGAGATCAATACCGGCATTCAACTGGTGTTTACTTTCCCAGGTGAGGTTTGGGCTGGGCAGTTGTAAAGGAACAGCTGCGGTACCACCATTATACTGACTGCTCAATGAATACAATCCTAAATAACGGGAAGAGCCGATATCCTGTGTGCCTGTTACGCCATAACTACCACGGAGTTTTAATTCATCCAGCCATTCTACTCCCTGCAGGAAAGATTCTTTGCTCATCATCCAGGCAGCAGAAACAGCGGGGAAGGAACCATATCTTTTATTGGAAGGGAATGCAGAAGAACCATCTACCCGATAAGAAGCGGTGAGGAAATATTTATCGCGGAAACCGTAGTTCACCTGTGAGATGAGTGATTGCAGGATGCCCTGATCATTACGGCCGGTTACCAGCTGGTTGTTGGATACTACATTCAATACCGTCAGACCTACAGGTAATCCTTTACCGGAAGCGCCTACAATTTCTGTTTTGCTGTTCTCTATGGCCACACCCGCCAATCCGCTAATGGAATGATCTCCTTTGCGGAAGTTGAATTTCAACAGGTCTGTAGAGATCACGCCATAGTTGAGTGTTCCCAGTTCATTCAGGAAACCGGTACCATGGTACAGGCCCGCTACGATGGGAGAATAATAATCTGTGGATTTATTGTAATTCACCGCACCTCGGTTGGTGCTGGAGAAAGAGAGCCAGTCTGTGATCTGCACATTCAGGTTCAGATCATAGTTGACGTTAAAGCTTTTGTACGGATGGTTGGAATTGTTGATGGTATGGATCGGATTCGTTTTATCCCTCGACCACCATTTGGCAGTACTATTACCATCTACATATACCGGCTGCCCGTTTTCATCATATGGATTATCCCATGGCATGTTCAGGTAAGCATAGAACACATCTTCATAGTTA
Organism: Chitinophaga sp. SYP-B3965; assembly: GCF_009647655.1. Lineage (GTDB taxonomy): Bacteria > Bacteroidota > Bacteroidia > Chitinophagales > Chitinophagaceae > Chitinophaga. The sequence continues at coordinate 29,910 of NZ_WJFD01000008.1, forward strand.
AAGCTCTTACCGCTGGCGGCGCTGAGGTTGATGTTATTCGTAACGCTTACTTTTTTAGAGAAGTGATGCGTGGAATTACCGCGGAGGTTGATCCGCTGGAAATTTGTATTCAGGAAAGTACCTTTCTCATTGTAATAAGAGATACTGGTATAATACTCATTCTTTTCATTGGCGCCACTGGCGGAAATGAAGAAATTCGTCATCGGCGCTGTGGGGAACATGGCGGTGAGCCAGTTGTAATCCTGTCCCCTTAATGTTCTTGGGCGTTCATCATAGAATTTCAGGAGATCTATCTTATGTGAATTATCGGTGGTACCGGGAATGTAATCACGATAGAATTCTTTGTGGCGTTCGTATAATTGCGCGCCGTTCATCATCTTCATCCTTCCGAAATCCGGTGTGCGGAAACCGGTGGTTACCTTCGCTTCAAACTTCGCTTTATCACCACGGCCTTTTTTAGTGGTAACGATGATCACACCTGCATTGGCTTGCGAACCATACATGGCAGTAGCACCTGCATCTTTCAACACGGTGATATTATCTACGTCATTCGGATCGAAGTTGCCACCGATGATACCATCTACTACATAAAGTGGTGTTTGCGATGCATTGACAGAAGAAACCCCTCTCAGCCTGATCTCCGAAACACTACCCGGAACACCAGAACTATTCACTACCTGCAAACCGGCCACCTTACCTTGTAACATGGAGCCCACATCATTGGTGGTTACGTCTTTCAGTTTTTCTGCGGACACTGTGCTAACGGCACTGGTGAGTTCGCTCTTCTTTCTGTCGCTATACCCTACTACTACGATTTCATTAAAGTTCTTTGTGTCTTCCAGCAAAACGAGATTGAGTGGCTGACCGTTTGCGCTTACTTCGCGTGTAACAAAACCAATACTGCTGATGGTGAGAATGGCACCGGGGCGAACATCTTTCAACAGGAATAAACCCTGTTCATTTGTTTGCGTACCGCGGACGGTTCCCTTTATGAGGATAGTAGCACCTGGGAGCGGGGAATTGTCTGAAGATGTAATCTTCCCCGATTGTGTAATTAATGTGTCTGCTGCTTTGGGTGTGACTGTCTCTACAAACCCGGGTAATTTTTTGATCACGAAACTGTTGCCTTCCAGCGCGTACATGATCTGTTGGTTCTTCAGGCAAAGTTCCAGCAATTGTTGCACGGTTACATCTTTTACATCGAGTGTAACGGGCCTTGTGCTGGATAATACTTTTTCCGAATACACAATAGATACGCCTGTTTGCGTGATCACTTCTGCGAAAACCTTCTGCAAAGGCATGTCTTTCACCGTCAAGGTCACCTTCTGGGAGTATCCGGCAGCACAAACGTGCAGGCAGGTGACGAGCAGGAGGAATGTGGTTAGTTTCATAACCCTGATAATTTTGGTTGACAGCCCGCGTAAATGGCGGGCCATTGCATTACAACTGAATTGCATACTTTTGTGGTGTTTGGTAATAAATTTTGATTGATCCTCAATTAAAAAAAAGCCAGATGTACACCGGGTTCCGACTGCAATCGGAGTCCGGTTTTTTTATTTTTGGTTGACGATTATGTATTTTAAGGTAATACGATCACTTTTCTTCCTTCTACCCTGAAATGGGAAAATCCGTTCCCTTCTAATAAGGTAAGTACGTTAGATAAGTTCAGGCTGCGTGCAATACCACCACCATATAGTTCCGTGCTGGGTGTTGTTTCATACACGATCTCTACATCATACCAGCGGGCTACTTCTCTTAAGATAGCGGGCAGGGCCATGTTATTAAATACAAAGAGGCCATTTTTCCAGGCGAGTACTTTTCTTACATCTGCTTCCTGTACCGTAAAGGTGTGGCTTTTTAATATGGCCTGCTGGCCGGGTTTCAGTAAACGTGTTTCATTTCCTTCCTTTACCTGTACGGCGCCCTGGAGCAAAGTAGTATTGATGGTATTTTCATCTGCATATGCCATGATATCGAAATGGGTACCGAGTACCTGTACTTCCATGTCGTTGGCCTTTACTTTAAAAGGCTGGGCTGCGTTTTGGGCTACTTCAAAATAGCCCTGGCCTTCCAGTTCCACGATCCTCTCTTTGCCGGTAAAGGCTGTAGGGTATCTGAGGGAAGAGGCGGAATTCAGCCATACTTTTGTGCCGTCCGGTAATACTACACGGAACTGGCCACCACGGGGGGTAGATAATTTGTTGTAACCTTCGGCCGCTTTGCCGGCGCTATATAATAACTGGCCATTTTGCTGGGAGATCTTTGTATTCCCGCGGCTGATGATCTGGTTGCCGGAACTGTCCAGCGTAACGGTGGAACCATCTGCTAATGTGAGAACGGCTTTGTTGCTGCCGGGGAGGATCTTTTCTTCCTGCTGTGCTGTTGTTTGTTTTACGGTGGTTTTATTGGTTTGTGCCCACCATATTAATATTGCAACCGCAGCTGCCGCTGCTACTCTTGGGAAAGTGAAGATCCGCCGGGTTTTAGTTTTAGTGATATTCGCGTAAACGCTTTCTGTATCTACTTCCGGCAAGGGTTCGTCTGCCCGGAAACGATGGAATTCTTCTTCCATAAAATGATGCAGGGTAGCGTCATTTTCTGCCGCCGCGATGAAGGCAAACAATTCTTCCAGCTCTTCCTTTGTGCAGGTTTTATCTGTGTAGCGCTGAAGAAGGTATGTTATTCTTGACGGGGCCTGCGGCATACGGGTGCTTTTAATAAAGACGTATGGGGAGAAGGGAAGGACCGTGGTTTTGGCATTAATTTTTCAAAGCGAAGATGGTGGCCAGTATTACTGCATGCCGGGCTAAATAAACCCGGATATGTTTCAGCGTTTCCACCAGCAGGTTTTTGACCCGGCTCTTAGAGAGGCCGAGTTGTTGGGCAATTTGTTCGTGACTTAGCCCCTGGTGGCGGCTTAGCTGGAAAACGGTTTGTTTTTGAGGAGACAGTGCCTCCAGGGCCTGGTGGATCAGTTGCTTGCTCTCCCGGACGTCCAGTTGCTGGGCGGGCTCTTCGGAGGTTTCAGAGATATTAGCCCAGACCTGGTCTATCAGCCTTTGCTGGAGGGCCACTTTGCGGAGATGATCCATGATGCGGTTGCGGGCTATCATGAATATATAGCTGTCGAAACGCTCAATGTCCGGCAACTGTGCCCGGCTGGTCCATAAACGGAGGAAAGTGTCCTGCAGGATGTCTTCTGCGTCTACGGCGGAATGGGTTAAATGAATAGCAAAAGCCAATACCTGCCGGTTATGCCGCACATATAATTCCCGGAAAGCTAACTCATCGCCCTCCCTCAATTTAATTAACAGGTCTTTGTCAGTTATTACAGGCATCCCGGAACAATTTTAGGTAAATTATCGTCCTAAAAAAAGCCCCGGCCCAGAATAATCCCCTTTCTGAAAAAAAATCTCATTTTCTTCCAAAGCAACTGACATACCCTTGTCACCTACCCTCCTTTACTTTGTATTACAATTAAAAACTGAAACATATGCAACACACTGCCACTACCACAGACACTGCTATCGTTTACCTGATGAAGAACTATACCCGGTATAACCTCTGGGCAAACAAAACCCTCGTTAACTGGCTCAGGACCAAGGAAGAAAGTGTATTGGAACAGGAAGTGCCTTCCAGTTTTTCCAGTGTAAAAAAGACCCTCTCCCATATCCTGCAAACACAACAATATTGGTTATCTATTATAAGAAGGGATGAAACTCCTGAACTCTTTCAGGGGGAAACGGCTACCCTGGAAGAGGTGTTTTCCACTATCATCGCGCAATCAGAAGAATTTGCGGCTTTTGTAGAAGGGATGGAAGCAGACGGGATCAGTGAAAAAACCATGGTGGTGAGCCCCTGGTTTCAGTCGGATTTTGCGAATTTTGAATATATCATGCAGGTGATGAACCATAGCACCTACCACAGGGGGCAGATCACGACAATCGGAAGGAACCTGGGCTTTACAGATGCCCCGATGACGGATTACAATTTTTACAATATTCATGGGAAGTGAGGTATACAAGTATCGAACACGTACCCTATGTGAAGAGGGGGATCGATTTGATCCCCCTTCATTTATCAGGCTATTACTTTAAGGCCCGCGTATTGGAGTAAAGCCATTCCTGCCACCCAAACAGCCACAGCCCCAATGGCCAAACTGCCTATTCCTGAGATCACGGAAAAAAGGGCAAGGATGGCAATTATGCTGGCTACCACCCACAAAACATCCATTAATATCACTAAACGCACGCCTCCCGGGTTGACAGGTTTTCCTTTACTTACGGCAAAAACATAGATGGAGAATAAAACGAGGAAAATACCGGCAGCGATAAAAGGCCATGTTTCCGTTACACCAAATAAACCGGCAATGGGACCTGCCACTGTGATAAGGCCAATTCCTGTAGTACCTGAAGTGATAGCATTGATCTGCATGGTTGTTGATAACTGTATCATACTTTTACGTTTTTGTTGATGTAAAGGTAGACAGGTGGCCAAACGCCACTGTTATCATCTCACGACAAAGGCTTACCATTTCCCGCCAATTCCAATTGATCAATATCGTTGCACCATAGTCCGCAACGTTCTCCTGGCTACATAGATCTTGCTTTTAATAGTTCCCAGCGGTTCGCCCAGTATGCCTGCTATTTCCAGGTACTTGTATCCTTCATAATACAAGAGGAAAGGTTTTCTCACCATCATCGGTAATTTAGCCACGGCATGCTGCAAGTCCTTTTCATGCAACCGCTCGTCCTTCTCTTCAGGATGATGATGCACATGCTCCAGTCCATATTGAATATGGAGTTGCATTTTATGCTGACGGCGGTAATGATTGATGAAAGTATTCCGCATGATGATATACAGCCAGGCTTTGATATTTGTACCTGATCTGAATTTCTCGCGGTTAGTGAGTGCTTTGACGATCGTTTCCTGGTAAAGGTCTTTCCCTTCATCCGGGCTTTTCGTCAATTTGATCGCGTAGGGATACAGGAAGTCACTACTGCTCAATAACAGGTTATTGAATTCTGTGGTAGACATTGGTAGATCATTTTAATGTATACCAAAGTTACCAGCCGTGTACCGCTACGTCAATCGACAAAAAGAGGTTTCTGTTGTACAAATCGTGATTACATGTATTTCATTCCTTCATATCCCAGCAATCTGCGATACAACGCAATCTGTCCGATGCAGTTTGCTTCGCGGTAACTTGTAAAAGTAAGCAGATCGAAATAAGGGAAACTCATCCCCGGCATTTCAAATATGCTGTCCAGCTTCTCATCTGATACTTTCACCAGCACTGCTCTGGCAATGGGAGAAATGTGTGCCCAGTCTTTCTTAAAAGATTCAAGTGATGGATAAGTAACCCCATCCTTTATGCCCTGGTTATTCTTAAACAGATCATCAGCGGCTTGTTTATACACGGTGTCACCCAATAAGCCAGCCATATCAAAACGTTGCTGCACAAGGGTGCCTGCCAGCCAGGCAATGTGGTTTGCTTTTGTGTTCAGGCGATTGTGTGCATCCTCATCTGAAATACCATCCAACGCGCTGTTGAAAAAAGGTGTTTGCAGGTCATACATGGCAAGCATGCCGGTCATTCTGGTGCTTTCTGTTACTGTTGTTGTTCCCATGGTGGTAATATTTATATGCAATGTACCTTTATTCATGGGCTTATAACGGGGTGTATCCTGACAAAAGAAGGGGGTGTATGCGCCATGTTCAGATACGAACGTAACTTGTACCGAAACCGGACAGTTTTACAAGAATACCCAAACATTACACATTGAAAATCAACACGGATGATTATGGTATTGAATTAGTGGTACAGCCGTAACCTTTAATCCTTCTGCATGCTGCAAAACAACATCAAGATAGCCTGGCGCAGTTTAAAAAAAGACCGCCAGTTCACATTGTTAAACCTTGTTGGTCTTTCCACCGGTTTAGCCTGTGCGTTATTTATTTACCTGTGGGTAACGGATGAATTGAATGTTGACAAATTTAATAAGCAGGACAGCCAGCTTTTCCAGGTCATGGAACACCGCAAAAAAGCGGATGGTATCTGGACTTCCCACAGTTCTTCCTATCCACTGGCAGAAGCCCTGGTTCGGGAAATTCCCGAAGTGCAATATGCCAGCCCTGTAAAAACTACAGAAGGCAGCATTTCGCTGCCTGCAGATAAAACCAAAGAACTGAGGGTGTATGGCCGGTATGTAGGGAAAGATTATTTTGCTATGTTCAGTCGTGAAGTGATAGAAGGAAACATAAAACAGGTATTACCGGATAAAGGTTCCATTGCTATTTCTGATAACCTGGCCCGTAAACTTTTTTCCACTACGGAGGATCTCATCGGCAAAAGCGTGCTACTGCAACATGAGAAAACCTATACCATCTCTGCTATTTTTCAGTCGCCGCCTGCCAATGCTTCGGAGCAGTTCGATTATGTATTATCTGCTGACCTGTTAATGGACAGCTGGGAAGGAAAGAACGGCTGGAACAGCACCAGTTTGCAAACGTATGTATTACTAAAGCCGGGTACAGACATTAGCAGGGTCAATCAAAAACTGCCGGACTTCCTGATGCGGCAAACCAATTTTAACAGTAAACATAAAACACCTTTCCTCAAAAGATACTCGGAGCTTTATCTCTACGACCAATATGAAAATGGGATACTAAAAGGAGGCCGCATAGATTATGTGCGTATGTTTTCCATTATTGCTATTTTCATCCTCCTTATTGCCTGCATCAACTTCATGAACCTTTCCACCGCTAAGGCAGCGCAGAAATTAAAAGAAGTAGGTATCAAAAAAGTAGTAGGCGCCAGCAGAAGTTCGCTGGTAATGCAATATCTCGGGCAATCCATGCTGATGACCTTTATAGCACTGATCATTGCTTTTGTGCTGGTGCTGCTTTTTATGCCTTCCTTTAATGCGATAACAGGTAAGGCACTTTCCCTGACACCCGATATAAGAATGATCCTCTCCTTCCTGGGTATTGCTTTATTTACAGGTTTTGTGTCCGGCAGTTATCCGGCACTTTATCTTTCAGGCTTTAACCCTACGGCCATCCTGAAAGGTAAACTGAGGAATAGCCTGGGAGAAGTGCTGGTACGAAAAGGGCTGGTAGTATTTCAATTTTCCCTCTCCGTTATACTGATCGTATCGGTGCTGGTGGTGTATAAACAAATCTCCTTTGTACAATCTAAAAGCCTGGGATATAATAAAGAGAACCTGGTGATGTTTGAGCGGGAAGGTGTGCTTAATCAAGACGATAAATTGGAAACCTTTCTTTCAGAAGCAGGGAAAATACCTGGCGTAGCGATGGTTTCCAGCATAGGGCATAGTATGGCCGGTCACAGCAGCGGCACTTCCGGTATAAAATGGATCGGAAAAGATCCGGAGGACAGAACGGAGTTTGAAAACCTTGCCGCCAGTTATGGTATGATCGAAACGCTTGGATTTGAGTTAAAAGAAGGAAGGACATTTTCTCCAAAGTTCAGTTCAGACAGTAATGTCATTATCTTTAATGAAGCGGCTATCCGCTTTATGAACATGAAAGATCCCATCGGCAAAACAGTAGAGTTATGGGGCGAGAAGAGAACCATTGTTGGTGTGGTAAAAGATTTCCATTATGAATCGCTGCATGAGCTGATGAAACCTTCGTTCATTCGCCTGAACCCTGGTTCTACGTATCTAGTAGTGGCCAGGCTACATGCCAGCGAAGAAAGATCAGCCCTGGTAAGACTGGAAAGCTTATATCGCCAGTTTAATCCTGATTTTACATTCACTTATAAATTCATGGATGAAAATTACCAGCAGATGTATGTTTCAGAGCAAAGGGTATCTATTCTTTCCCGTTACTTTGCGGGGCTGGCCATCCTCATCTCCTGTCTTGGTCTTTTTGGCCTGGCTGCCTTTACAGCGCATAGACGACAAAAGGAAATAGGCATCCGGAAAGTAGTGGGTGCTACTGTGAACAATCTGTACGTGATGTTATCAAAAGATTTCCTGAAGCTGATATTGATTGCTATTGTGATAGCGTTGCCTTTATCCTGGTGGGCTACCAGTATCTGGCTGCAGGGATTTGCTTATCGTACACCTGTAGGGCCAGGCGTATTCCTGATTGCAGGTTTAGCTACTGTACTGATCACTTTACTGACCATCAGTTACCAGGCTGTTAAAGCAGCGCTGGCTAATCCTATTCATAGTTTAAAATCGGAATGATATTATTTCAGGGCCAATAAACTTTTATAAGCGCGGGATTGCATTGCCAGGATGGTGACGATAAATCCTATTACACCTGTAACGCTGAACAGCAATGCGATACCTCTGGCCATGCCCGTGCCAAACCAATCTCCTATCAGGTCTACACCTGCGCCGGTTGTCATGAATGGAATGAAAAAGTATTGAGCAATAGGGCCGATCATAAAAGCGGTGATGGGAGAAGCGGCCTGTTCAATACTTTGTGTAAAACCAAATACTCTTCCCTGCCTTTCCGGCGGGATGGCTTTCTGGATAATAGTTTGCTCTGCTGCTTCTACAACAGGGATCAGGCATAAGTAAATGAACAGCCCGGTTGCCAGTAATATAATGGAGGAATGAATGGTGAAGAAGATGCAGATGAACCACATCAATATATTACAATAGAAAAGTGTTTTCAGCGGCGTTTTCCCCAATCCTTTTTTTGCGACTACCAATCCGCCGAGAATAAATCCTAAGCTCAGGATACCCCAGAGCACTCCCCATACTTGTACCGATACAAGGGAAAGGCCGTAAGCATCCATTAAGGACATGAATACACCACCCAGGAAATTATTGAAGCAGTTGAAAAAGATCAGGCCGAAAAGGCCGGGGATAAGATTAATAACTTTGATGGTTCCTTTGATGTCTACTGTTTTTGGTTCTTCCTGTGTGTGCACTATTTCATTCTCCTTCATGGGGATGGTCCACAAATGCAGGATGGCAAGGAACATTAATCCGATGGCTATTACCAGGGTCCAGAACATACCCAGGTAACCTACAGCAAAACCGCTCATGAAAGAAGAGATGAGAAAAGCGGTGCCGTTTGTGCTGCCTACCAGTCCGTTTGCTTTATCGCGACGGTCTTCTTCTATAAGGAAAGTAACAGCAGTGGAAAGAGCTATCATACGGATGTTTCCGATGATAGCCCCAAATAACGTCAGCAAAACTAACACCCATAAGTATACACTGGAATCATGGGTAAAAGCACCTTTGGGTGCCATGATGTATAAAAGAAATGCAGCAGCGTATAAAATAAGAGAACCGATGCTGGACATCAGCATGGCTATTTTCTTCCGGTACCTGTCTACCAGCGATCCTAAGAAGAAACCAGAGAGCGCTACTGTTCCAAAATAGATACCTGCCATCACAGAAGTGGCCAGCACAGATCTTGTTTGCAGGAATACCCAGAAGGTAACAGCAAACCAGACAAATGTATTCGTAACGGAGGCAACAAGAGAGTTGGCTAATACAGCATAAAAGACCTTCATAAGCGTGTATTCATTGACCTGCTGCAAAATAGCATAAAATCTTATTCACCGCGTGCCACCGATTGACGTAACGCATTGGGCTATGACTATCCTGTTTTACCCTACAATGGAGCCACAGGTGATGTTTGCCACTGTTGCTGTGATGGCCCTTGCTTTATCAGAAGCCAGAAATGCTGCTGTATTGGCCAGGTCTTCCAGCGTGGGGGAACGTTTCAGCAATGAACCTTCTCCCATTTGCGGTAGTAATTCATCTAATGTGGTACCCATTAATTCAGCCCGGTGCCCAAATACTTCTTTGGCATGTGACCCACCAGCGACTGTTTCTGGTATAGCATCTGATCTTAATGCAATGGCACGGATGTTATAAGGGCCTAACTCTCCTGCCAAATTGCGCGTAAGGCTTTCCACCGCTGCATTGGAAACACCAAAACCACCTGCCACACCATTCGCTAATAATCCACCGGGTGTAGTGATAGTAAGGATCACACCGGACTTATTCCTGATCATGTAACGCGCTACTGCTGTAGTGGTTAAAAAATTAGTGGTGATGTAAGTATGCACAGGATGATAAAAATCTTCTGTAGAAAGATCTGTTAATGGAATACCCTGCAAGTGTACAACGCCGATAGCATTAAAGTGAATATCAATGCTGCCTGTTTTATCATACACTGCTTTCAGGTGATCTTCTATGGATCGTTTATTCAACGCATCCACCACAGCTACTTCTGCTTGTCCGCCTTCATCTTTTATTTTCTTCGCTGCTGCTTCCAATGGTTTTAATGTTCTGCCAGTGAGGAAAACTTTGGCGCCTTCCTTTGCAAATGCCAATGCTACTGCACTGCCAATAACGCCGCCAGCTCCATATATCACAGCATGTTTGTTTTGTAAAAGCATATAGTTTGGTTTGAATTACAAACGTACATGGATAAATCAGATTTCATGGGGGGCAAAGGAGGCAATCTAAGGGGGGAATTGTGACAGGGAAAATTTATTTGCCTGATTCCCAATTGTTTTATAATATTGTTTTTCAATTGTGAAGGATCGATACTGTTAATACCCGTTGCCCCGTAACCATATATATTAGCACACTCCTAAAGACTTATTGACTTAACTGTTGCATAAATGTAGCCCCATTTAAGCAAGCAAAAATTTTATGCATATGCCCCAAAAGAAAGAAGAGGCATCTCAACCTTCGTTGGATCAAATGGATCTGCAGCGAATGATTGCAGGGCCTTTGCAGGCCGCCATGGATGCGCAGACAGCTTCTGCAATTGCCGCAGTGGAACTGATGAAAAAGATCAGCTTCACGGATGATGCACAAGTGGCGATGGTAGACTTTTCTCATCACCGGGAGGGCCAGAAGATTGACCTCAAAGTACCGCTGGTTTCATTGGTGCCTATCAATTGTTTGCGCATTGAACACGTAAGCGTCACCTTCAATGTGAAACTGAACGCTATTGAAAAAACTACCCCCAATGCACGTTCCACCGGATCCAGCATGAAAATGAGCGCAGGTTATCAGCGCCAGTCCGGCAAAGAAAAAACCAGGGCCTCCTTTCATTTCACGATGCAGATGAAAGCGGTGCAGGACGAACTTCCACCGGAATTAATTCAGCAACTGAATATACCCATCACATAGGATACACCTTTTTTTTCTCATCTTAAATGTCCAAACAATGGCAAAGAGTAATCCTAAAAGCCGCACCCCACGGCCAAAAGTAGCGCAGAGAACTGCGGTTGCTTCTCCTGTTCCCAGTGTTGATAAAGCTGCAGATCTTGCAGCCAGCACTGCTCAAAAATTGTCCAAAGCTGTAACCGCAGGCAGAGGCATGGTATCAAAATCTGGTCCAAGTACAGCGGGCCTCGTTTCTGAACTGAACAACATCGATTTCAAAAAAATGATCGGCGCACCCTTGCAGGCTTGCGTGGATGCACAGGTGCAAAGCTCCCTGGCAACTGTTAACTTCATCAACTCCGTTGGTTTTGTAACAAGCGACATGGGAAAGAAAGAACTCGTTATGGTGGATTTTACACATGAAAGAGTGGATGTAAAAGACGACGGCACCCCACTGAACAAGAAGATCTACATTAAAGTTCCCCTGCTGGCCATGCTGCCAATTCCAAGCTTGCGGATCGAACATGTACAGATCGACTTCAACGCAAAACTGAACTCAGTGGAAACATCTTCTGTTTCTGATGAACTGGGCATCAAAGCTGAATTAGCAGTAGGCTGGGGCCCTATCAGCCTGAAAGTATCGGCCTCTTATCAACGTAAGTCCGTAACCGGTGTTGAAGTGAAAAAAGAGTACGCACTCAACGTAAATGTTAAGGCGGTGCAGGATGAAATGCCTGCCGGTCTGGAAAAGATCCTCGGGATGCTTTCCGCCTCATAAGTGTTTACTGGTATCTGGATGCAGTATTGCATTCAGATACCATTTTTTATTATTCCTGTAACAATCGAAATAGATATGTCAAATATTACACTGGCAGATTATGTAGGTTTCATCTTCTCTGAGATCACAAGAGCAAGAGATCATGCAGACAAAGTATCCAAAGACCTCGCCATCGCTTATTCTAAAGATGAAGTACTAAAGCATTTTTCAGTTCCACGTTTCAAAATACCGGAAATGGAACTCACCATTCCCGTGCTCATTTCTTCTGCCAAATTCTCCACCACCATGTTGTTCAACATGCAGGAGGAGGAATTTAAAAAGTATGTTGCCGGCAAGGTGAACTCCGCCATCCAGACCCTTCTGATCAAAAGCAGCAATGTAGAAACCGACTATACCCGTATCAATAATGAAGTTTTCACCAAACCTGTTTATTACGAAACTGCTTTAGCACAGCCTGCGCCACAAAATCTCGTAAGGCTGCAAGGCAAGAACAAAAAAGTAGCACGACTGCCAGATGGTTCTCCGCAACCTCCTGCTGTAAATGTACTGGACCATCCTGCGCTGCCCAGGTTCTATCAGCAACTGGTGGCCAATCAGGATCCTTCCAAACCGGAGAACATTGCGTTGCTGGCCCTGGCGGAGATCTTCAATGCCAAGATAGTGGAATACAACCTGCAGAGTGCTTACAAAACACAGTACCCCAACAATGAATTGTTCCAGTCCATGCTCAACGAGGTGATCCAGAAGATCAAAGAAAACACCATGGTTTCCCAGAGTAAAATGGAGAACTTACTGGTTAACCCGGAAACCAATCTCGTAAAGAGCGGCAGCAGCGATGCAACTGTTTTTACCATTAAAGCCAAGATCATGGAAGAAGGCCTCTTTGTAAAAACGGTAAAAAATGAAGAAACAGGCAAAGAGGATCTATTGGTGGAATTTGAATAAACATTACTATGCAGCGATTCTATTATAACGATAAGCAACAGTTCTCACAGCTCCTTTCCGCCTTCAACGGGGTATCTGAGAAGTTCAGTAAAAAGGATTACGATACTGATAAAGCCCTGAAACAATTATTGGATAATGCCATCAAAGTATATAAGGATGCCGGCTTTACCGATAAAGAAAGCCAGCTGCAGGTATTGAGAGCAGAACTGACTTCCATAGAAAAAAACATTCATCCCCTCACTTACGAAAAGGTCACGATCCGGAAAGGGGAAATGAAAATGAGCATATGCCTGAAAATACTGCAATCCATAGAGCAACTGCTCCGGCATGATTACACTTATTGTACGGATAAATTACAGGAAGTCCGTAACATGATCTCCCAGATATTGCTGGCGGGTTTGCAGGGTGGCCTGATCACTGACACCCTGCTGGATTCCACCAACACGGAATCTGAATTGCAGAAGTTATGGAAACTATTGGCAACAGATGCAAACATCGCACTTGCGCAACGGCGGGTGTTGATGAGTGTTAGCATTTATGATGTACTGCTGCTGATGGAGGAACTGATCGGCGGGATGTTGAAGGTGGGGCTGAAGAAACCCAAACCTTCTGTGTTGCAATTGGGGTGAGGTAGCTCCTTATGCTGAAGTTGGAGATCAGGTGCCCGGAAGTGTTACTTAAGAATAATGAGCTGTTTTCGATCCAACAACTTTCCCTTATCCTCCATATCATAGAACACCAATACATATGTCCCGGCAGAGAGCCTGCTCATTTGGATGCGTGTATTGGTATCCGTGAGTATCCTTGTGTTATGCAATCTGCCTGCCATATCATACATTTCCATCCTCACCGGTTTGGGCAGGCCGTATAAGCTTACGTAGAAAATGCCGTTGCTGGGATTGGGAGATACTTTGATCTCATAGAACCAGGGCACCTTTCTGATCTCTGAATAAGCGACGAGGCCATCCAGCCCGAGGATCTTTAAGCGGTAGTAGGTCCAGTTATCGTAGAAGTTGTCATCCGGCACTGTGTAATATTGCACGTTTTGGTTCACTGTGCTCCGCGGGGTTTTAGGTGGTACTACTTTTACGGTATAGAAACTGTCTTCGTTCTCTCTTCTCCGTTGCAGTTCATATTGCAGGATGTTCACTTCCCGCGATGCTGCCCAGTTGGTTTCTACCATGCGCAAGCTAATGCGGTAAGCATTAAAGCCCAGGCTGCTGATGGCGCGTGGAATAAGGGCCGCCGATTTGGAAAAGTAGACATTGTTACCTAACCCGCCAGGGAAAGTTCTTGTATTGGTATAGGAACTTATGCTGAGTGGCCCGTTTGTTAATTTGCCCGGATTTTCCACGGTGCCGGGAGGAATGGTATCCCAGCCGCCGTTGGTTCTGTACAGGGAGATGTAACTGAATTCACGCAACAGAGAAAATGCAGGACTTTCATCTTTTGCGTCATGTTGCAGCCACACAAAATAACTACTGCTGCCCGTACTGGCATTATGCCCAACATTCCAAGTTTTCAATACATTGTTCCCGGAGATGACATTCCCGGATGTAGCGTTCCTGTAGACATTATCAAACACCCGCGCGCGAAAATCTTCTGAAGTGAATTCCAGGTTTTGTACAGCCAGGGGACTGTAACTACCTGCTGTGGTACCTATAGGGAATACGACCTGTTTGTCCTGTGGGGTTACATGTTCTCTATAAAGAAAACCACCCCCAACATTGGAACCCGTTACAATAAACCGCCTGTCTGAATAACCGGAAATAATGCCGGGAGAAAGATTCCCTACTACCAGGTTCCAGCCATTCAGATAAAGATGTCCATTCTCAAAATGAAGATTGTTACGGATTTTCAGATCACTGAGATCATCGAGGTAAACGCCGTTGGGATTGTTGATGCTGATGTTTGGAAAACTTGGGCCGCTGTGGGTTCCTGCATTGTATGCCCCGTAGATGTATTGTGGCGTTGCACCTTGTTGCATAAATCGAAAAGTACCGCCGTAACCGGGAACAGTATCATTGTAAAAGTGCTCATCGGTCAAAAGTGCGGTTTCATCATTCTTCCATTTCTGCCCGAAGAACAGCACGACGGCACCTTTGATAGAACCAAAGCGGCCATGGTTTTGCACGTCACTGAAGATAGCGATCGTATCTGTTTTATGGGCCATGATATCCGCGTTGGCCGGAATAGACACACCGGTTTGGGCATACGTGGAGTACGATGCCAGTAGAATAAAAAGTGATATTTTAATTGCCTTCAACACGGATGTATATTCTTGTGGAGGTGAGTCCATGTGCCTCTAAGGCCTGGCCACCAAGAAGGATGCCTGCACTTTCCAATACCCTCACTGTTGCACTGGTTAAGGTATTAGAGAATAAAGTTGCGATGGGGGATGTGGTTGCATCTACAGCAACAGTAGCTTTGGCAGTAACCTGTATACTTAAAATATTAGTGAACACTACATTTACAGGAAAGGTGATAGTTACAACACCAGAAGCACTATTACCCACCTCAGCTATCCAGACCTTCGTTACAAGATCTGCGGTGGCAGTTCCTCCAACTCCTGCAAGACCGGCGCCCCCGCTATAAATAATTGGCTGCGTATTGGCACGCACTACTTTCCCCGTTGCATCCACTCCTAAATAACCTGCGCCATTTGTAATGGCAGAAGCACTGGTTAGGTTCTCCATCCTCAAACCCCCATCATTTGCAACACCTGTTTTAATATGCAGTTGTGTGGAAGGTGCATTGGTACCAATTCCGACTCTTCTGTTGGCCAGTATCCGCATAGCTTCATTGGCCGTAGCAGTACCTCCCGTCAGAAAGATCATATCTTTGGCGGCATTGTTATTCACTATGTAAAGATCATTGCCTGCCCCCAGCACGTAGGTATCATTTGCCTTTCCTGTTTCAATAGGATTCCCGGATTGATATACATAACCGGATCCATTGATACCCATGTTCATAAAATTGGTGGTCTCTGTTCCGTTATTCGCAGTGGCTACAAAATCAGAACTGGATTGTGTACCGGCTCCGAGGTTCCTGATGTTCACCTGGAAGTAATTATTAATGCTGCCTTTGAGATACAGGGCATTTACAGAAGTAGTGACACCTGCATCTATCAATACTTTCTCCGGATAAGTAGCATCAAATACGTTACTACCTATTCCAACAAGTCCTCTCGCGCTATCAATGTACATACGTTCCACATTATTAGTGCGGAACCGCATACTAATGTTATCCGTTGTACCGAGGAAATTAGATGCATAACTTGTTCCGCTGTTGCCTGTAGTGCCCCAGGTACCAGCCCCGGAAACAAATGTAGACATGGGCACTTTCCTGACAAGCCCGCTGGTGATCGTCAAAAGGCTATCCGCTGCTGTATTGGTGCCATTCTGCACGCCGGTCAGTGTAAGCGGGTTCGTTCCCTGCACATGCAATTTAGTCGCCGGTGCCGTATTACCGATCCCTACATTCCCGGCATTTGTAATCCGCATCCTTTCTACATTATTCGTGATCACCGGCAGATCAAAATTGCTGGTGGTACCAAAGTTTCTTACAGAAGAAACAGCATTTCCACCTAACATCCATCCACTGGCAGCCAGCAAACCGGAAAAGTTTGCCGTATCCGCCACCCTTCGCCAGAAACCATTTTTACGGATCATCAAACTATTATCCGGCGTAAAGAAAATGAGCATCCCATTAGGCGCAGTAGCCAGCGTAGTAACTGTTGTATCCGGAATACGGGGCAGCAGCAATCCCTGTACATTACTTTCCAGTTCAAGTACAGAAGATTTGTTGATGACTGCAGGATTAGAACCTAGTTTCAATTGACTTCGGGCCACTAATCCCATCAACAGCAGTATCCATATGATGGAGCATGCTTTATTCATGGTCATGGCTTATTTCTTGATCACATACCAGTTCGTGCCGTCTGTTTGCAGGGTTACAAAGGTCCAGTCGTTGTAGATAATATAACTGCTGCCGCCATCAATACTGCCGGCAGTAGGAGCAATAGTGACCGCATTATCAATTCCACCGGTACCGATCTTTTTTATCGTATACATTCGTCCGTTGAGACCACTGGGGCTGGGTAATGTGATGGTAAATGCACCTCCTGAAGCATCAGCCAATATTGTATTGTCTGCAGCGGTAGCGGTATAATTTGCCGTTTTATTTGTGATATTAGTAGCCATGGAACCATTCACCTGGAAGGTAGAATTAGCTGCAGTCCCTTGTGCAAGCCCAACAGTTAATGAATCACGGAAATTCTTGGCACCACCAAATGTTTGTGTGGCAATGGATACACCACCGGGATTGGTAGCATCTGCCGGATGCAGTTTGATGGAATCACTGGCAATACTGATACCACTTGGATTGGTGAGCGTAGCAAAACCTGTTTTCAATATTCTGAAACGTGCAGCAGAATCAAAACGCGTCCAGTCGCTCAGCGATAGTAAACCACGGGAGGTGGTACCATTTCCATTCTGTGTGGGAAGATTAAAAGTATGGACACCCGCAGCAGAGTTAATGGCAAGATCAACCGTAACAGCACTATCCACCCTGAAGGTTTGCACAGAATCCCGCTGCCCGTTGAGTGAAACAATAGCATTGCTGAAAGCAGCTGCAGACATGGTTCTTTGCAACAGTGTACCTGTTACCGGATCTATCACCAATACCTGCACCTGGTCTGTACCATTGGCAATTGTACCGGGCGCCACTTTAATACTGCCAGCTCCGGTAACACGCAAACGTTCTGTGTTATTGGTTTTAAAGATCAACGGCTGTTGATTGAGGCTGCCGAGGAAATTAATAGCAGAATCCAGTCCGGCGTTTCCTTTGATGTTCCAGTTACTGCTGTTTCCTACACTGTCCGCAGACATGCGTTGCCATAAATTATTCTTCCTGATAAATAAACTGGCGGAGTCTAACACATAAATGATCATACCATCCGGGGCTGTGTTAAGGGGAGCAGTAGTAAGATTTCCTCCCGGTATCCTGGGCAGCAGGAGACCTTGTCTTTCAGATTCGAGTTCAAGAATGGATGATTTGTTGATCTGGCTTGGATTGGACCCGACCTTCAGCTGTGCAGATGCGATACTGCTGAATAACAGCAATAGCACTGCAAATGCAATGTTCTTCATGGTAGTAGATTTTGAATATTTCAAGTTTGGAAAAAGCAGCTAATCAAATTGGTGAGGCAATTTTTCATGAGGAATACTAAACATGACTACATAGCAGATCCACTTACTCGTAAGTCACTTGCTTAGTTATTAAAATTTGCTGCTTAGGCGGGGTTCAAATAGTGGTGGTTACAGTTGTGTGTTTCGGATTTATGGTTACGTAATATTCAAATAGGACATGAAAATAAGAATTTTAGCCCATATGGCAAAATAGATACATTTGCGGGATACAACAGTACCCCGCAAATACCTTATCCCAAATATTTCTTCAGTTCTGCTGCCGCATGTAATATCAGGGAACGCGTGGCTGGAATATCCGCAATGCCGTTCAGCAATCCAAAATCATGGATCACGCCATTATAACGGACAGTGGTCACCGTTACACCCGCTTCATCCAGTTTACGGCCATATGCTTCCCCTTCATCCCGTAAAATATCATTCTCCGCTACCTGGATAAATGCGGGAGGTAATCCCTTTAATTGTTCAACAGTAGCTTGTAACGGAGAGGCATATATTTCCTTTCGTTGCGCCGGGTCTGTTGTATAATTATCATACAACCATTTCATCAGGGAAGTGGTCAGGAAACGCTGTTCACCAAAGAGCTGATAAGATTCCGTTGTAAAATCCGCATCTACAATAGGCCATAATAAGATCTGCAATTTGATCTTTGGCCCTCCGTTTTCTTTTGCCTTCAAAGTGGTCACCGCTGTCATATTTCCACCAACACTATTTCCTACTACGGCCAGGTTTTTACCATCCACATTTATTTCGTCTCCATGTTCCGCTACCCATTTTGTAGCAGCATAGATCTCATTCACCGCCTGCGGATATTTCGCATCCGGGGAAGGGGTATAATTAACAAATACCGAGGCATAACCAGATGTCACCACCAGGTCCCGGACCAGCCTTTTGTGGGTAGGAAAATCCCCAAGTACCCAACCGCCACCGTGAATAAAGATAAACACCGGCAGTTTGCCTGAAGCCCCTTCTGGCCGTACGATGTGTAATTTGATGGTAAATCCATCTGTCGTAATGGTCTTCTCAGACACGTCGATCCCTGATTCATCCACCTTTACGGAAGATTGTACACTCACCAGTACATTGCGTGCATCCGCTACCGGCAAACTTTCCACGGGAGGGCCTCCGCCGTTCAGGGTTTTTAAGAATTCTTTCACGGCAGGGCTAAGATGGGGGTCAGACAAATAGTCCTGGGGTTTTACGGGTTGATTTGTGTTGCTCATAAGACGAGATTTGGGTGAAACTTACAGCCGCAACATCAGTGCCAGAAGCCATAGGGATAAAATTTTCCCTACTCTCCGGTATGGTTAATAACCAGCTGATCTTTATCTTTATGATATGTATGTAAAAAAGATCCCGGAGAACCCGGAATGCGGTATTGAAATTGCCATCAAGGTATTGGGTGGTAAATGGAAACCTTGCATCATAGATGCCATTAACCGCGGATACAGAAGACCCAGTGAAATACACCGGTACATCCCGCATGCCAGTCCGCGTGTGATCAATATGCAATTGCGGGAACTGGAAGAATACTGCATGGTCTCCAAAAAAGTATACGACGAAGTACCACTTAAAGTGGAATACTACCTCACAGACCTGGGACAAAGCATCGTGCCCATCATTGAAGCCATGGATGCCTGGGGAGAAGAAAGGCGTGAACTGATCACCCGCATAGACGAAGAATTGCAGAGCGTAGCTTAAACAGCTTTGAATGCATACTTCCCTTTAATATTTTCATTTAAGAACTTCCCCTTAGAGAAAGCCTCTTTCATTTCCTCGTACACATTTTCCGGCACGTTCAGATAAGCATATACTTTGCCCGAGAGAAAGGTAACATACAACCTTTCCTTTTTGCTATTGTAAGCGAACTTTTTGATAACCGTAGATGGCATATCCATCTCCCCCAAATCACATGCCCTTTCAAAAATAAGAAGTGTTAAAAAAACACCTGCATCGGTTAAAATCAGTCCATTTTCACATTTGAAAATTCAGCAACTTTAATACAAGTTTTCCATCGGGTAAAAAGTCCGGTGGTGGCCTGTTTACAATTACCAGAGTGCGAAAGCGCTCATTTTTGACCCGGTATTTGCAAACGTTTGCACAGATCAGAACTGTTAATTTAATTCCACTTATTATGAAAACATAGGCCTTGTCTGCCTGTGCGGCATTCTATGCGCTGCACTTGTCAGAAAACCCGTGCATTTTTTACATCTCCCTCCTTCATTTTTAAAATCAACGTTATGAGAAACTGGATCATTTCAGTTATGCCGGCAATTCCACCCGGCAAACAACTATTTAAGCTAACTATGTTATGCCTGCTATTTTCTGCTGCTGCATTTTCGCAGGAGAAACAGGTAACTGTAAAAGGAAAAGTAGCGTCCCAAACAGGCGAACCTCTACCCGGAGCCAACATTGGTATTAAAGGAACAACCAATGGCACCGCATCTGATGCCAACGGTAATTTCCAGCTGAACGCACCTGCAAATTCCACGCTCAGGATCACTTACACCGGTTTTATCACGCGTGAATTAAATGTCTCCGCCACTGACATGAATAATGTGACCATTCTGCTAGCCACCAATAAAGGTGAATTGAATGAAGTGGTAGTAGTAGGATATGGTTCCCAGAAAAGATCTGATGTAACCGGCTCCATCTCCTCCATTAATGCACAGGCTTTAAGAGATGTTCCCTCTTCCAACCTCAGCAATACGCTGAAAGGACAGGGTGCTGGTATCGACATCCAGAAGAATGGCGGTAACAGTAAACCCGGCGCCAAACCTGTGATCCTCATCAGGGGCAGCAGGTCGCTCAAAGCCACCAACTCTCCGCTTTTTGTAGTAGATGGTATTCCTTATAATGGAGATATCAACGACCTTAATCCAGACGATGTGGTGTCTGTAGAAGTATTGAAAGATGCATCTGCCACTGCTATTTATGGATCAAGAGGCGCCAACGGGGTGATCCTCGTTTCTACCAAACGTGGCCGCAGTGGCGCAGCACAGATCACTTACAGTGGTTATGCAGGTTTTGTAAAACCCGCCGGCAAATATGATCTGATGAATTCACAGCAATATGCCAGTCTTAAAAAATGGGCTTATCATAATAGTGATAACGTTAAATATAAAACACCGGACGATCCCCAGATCCTCCTGGACGCTTTTGATGCGGAGGAAAGAGCAGGGCTGCTGGCCGGCAGAAATACTGACTGGCAGGACCTCATCTACCGCACTGGTTTGATGACCAATCACCAGATCGGTATTTCAGGAGGTAATGAAAGAACACAGTTCAGCGCTTCCGGCGGATACTTTAAAGAAACAGGTGTTTACTTTGGCCAGTCGTTTGAAAGGTTTACGGTGAAAGCCAGTGTGGATCACCAGATCAATAAAACCTTCAAAGTTGGGGTAAGCTCACTCAATAACTTTTCCACCACAAATGGTGAAAACGCCAACCCAATGGGGCAAGCCCTGAGGGCAAGTCCTATGGCTCCTGCATATGACAGTACCGGCGCGATGATCAATGATTTCGTCGCCGGAAGTGCCAAGCAGATCTGGAATCCTCTGGCCAACTTTGTTCCCGGCGCTTCTGTAGAAAAAAGAAAACGCACGGGTACATTCACCACCGTTTACCTGGATGTAAATATCCTCCCCGGTTTGAAATACCGCTTTAACGGCGGCGCAGAAATAAAGAATGATACTTATGGTGCCTTCTATTCCGCCAAAACCACAGATAACCAGGGTAACCTGAACACGAGTAAAAATGAGTATGTACTGAGCTCCAACTATACATTGGAGCATTTACTCACTTACGATAAAACTTTCCGGAAACACCGTTTCAACCTCACAGGGTTGTACAGTATCCAGGAATCAAATAATCAAACCAACAAGTATAACAACAATTCCCTCTTGTCTGATAACCTGCAATACTTCAACAGCCAGTACGGTCTGAACCTTGCAGGCAGTGGTGCCGCCAATAAATGGAACATCATTTCCTATATGGGCAGGCTGAACTATAATTTCGATGACCGTTACCTGCTTACATTAACCATGCGTACAGATGGTAGTTCCCGTCTTGCTCCGGGCAATAAATACCAGGGATTTCCTTCCGCTGCGGTGGGCTGGAATATCAGCAGGGAAAATTTCCTGAAAGGTGCATCCAATGTATCCAATCTTAAACTACGTGCAAGTGTAGGCCGTGTTGGTAACACAGCCATCGATCCTTATCAGACACTTGGAGCACTGGCGCCTATCACTTATAATTATGGATCAACCAACGTAACGGGTGTTTATTTCAACGCAGCTTCCAACTCCAAACTCACCTGGGAATATACTTCCACCATCAACGCAGGACTTGATTTCGGTTTCTTCAACAACCGTATCACAGGTAGCCTGGAAGTATATAAACAATACACCAACAACCTGCTGCTGCCTCAGAAATTACCTTTCACGACCGGCATTCCCAATGATGTGCTCGTGAACGTAGGTAAAACAGAGAACAAGGGGATTGAAGTACAATTGTCTACGGTGAACATACAGGGTAAGGGCGCCAATGATTTTACCTGGACCTCCAACCTGAACTTCTACATTAACCGTGGAAAGATCACAGAGCTGTATGATGGCATCCAGCAGGATATCAATAACGGCTGGTTTATTGGTCAGCCTATTGGTGTTTATTACGATTATGAACGTATAGGCCTCTGGCAGAACACTAAAGAAGATTCACTCAGCGCATTAGCCTTCAAACAAAAAACAACAGGCCCAACTTCCGTGATCGGGAATATCCGTGTGAGGGATGTGAATGGTGATACAGCTTTCAGTACAGCAGACAGAACGATCATTGGTTCCAACCAACCCAAATGGGAAGGCGGCATGACCAACCGTTTTAGCTATAAAGGCATCGACCTCACCGTGGTAGTATTTGCGAGAATGGGTGGTATGCTGAACAGTAAATTATATGGTGGTGGTTTTGCCAACACCTTCCAGGGTAACTACAATAACCTGAATGTGAATTACTGGACACCCACAAATGGTGAAACGTATTATCCCAAACCCAATAACAGTTCCACCCAAACGCAATACAATTCCACGCTGGGATACATTGATGGCAGCTTCCTGAAGATAAGGAGCATGAGTCTGGGCTACAATCTGCCGGCTTCTTTTGTACAAAGAATGAGAGCACGTTCCATCCGCGTGTATGCCACTGCACAGGATCCGTTTATCCTGTTCTCCGAATACCGTAACAAGTATCATGGCGTAGATCCTGAATCCGCAGGAAATATTAATGCGGATACGCCCGCTACCTGGTCTATGGTATTTGGCATCAACCTTACTTTATAATCTTTCAAATGCGAGTTATGAAAAAGATCATCATATTATGTTTACTGCTTTCCAGCTGTTCCAAAATGCTGGATGAGAAACCAAATTCCACACTCACCCCGGATTTTTATAAATCTGTACAAGGTGTCAATGCTGCACTGGATGCCTCTTATGCCGGTACACGTACACTCTGGGGTTGTGAAGATTACTTTTCACTGGCCACCGTTGCCACAGATGAATTCATGAAAGGTAATGATGGAAACAGCAACATGTTCCTCTATGCACCTACTTATCAAACTAATGACGGAAAGGTACAGGCCTTATGGAAGAACTGTTATACTTATATCAATACCTGCAATGCGGTGATCGATTTTGCACCGGAAGTAGCGGGCATCCCTGCTGACACAAAGAAACGTTTCATTGCAGAGGCCAAGTTCTTACGTGCTAATTATAACTTTGTACTGGTACAATTTTGGGGAGATGTAACCCTGCTGGATAAATTCCAGGACAAAGCCATCACTTCCGCCACCAGGAATCCACAGGCAGAAGTGTTTGAAGCGATCATCAAAGACCTGAAAGAAGCAATTCCTGATCTGCAACCGGCACCAACCACCAAAGGACTGGATCCCGGCAGAGCAAGTGCTGCGGCAGCAAAACATGTGCTGGCAAAAGTATACTTAGCCAGAGCAGGCGGTAAATCGAAAGTAGCTACTGATTACCGAGATGCTTACAACACAGCAGTAGATCTGATCAATACCGCACCTGGTTTAGGTTTGGGACTGTTACCTGATTTCGGGAATATTTTTGCAGAAGGCAATGAAGCGAACATAGAAGTGCTCTGGTCTGTGCAACATACTTCCAGCCTGGCTTACAACGGTTCTCCTGCTCAGGATAACCGTACGCCGGATAATATGCTCGTGCATCTTTTTTCTCCCCTGTATGAGAAAGTAGATGGCATGGCCCGCAACATTCATGATGGCCGTCCTTACATTCGTACGATCCCCACTTTATGGCTGATAGATACCGTATTTAAAGAAAGAGTGAATGACACCAGGTTTGACAAATCTTTCCAGACAGTATGGTATAGTAATAACGCGGCCAGCATTCCGAAATGGCCTGCCACTTTACCTCCCGGTGCTCCGGCTAATGCTGTGCCCGGTGGCCCGAAATTTAAACTGGGGGATACCGCCATTTATATGCCACAGGGAAACAGAACAGCTGCACAGATCGCAGCAGCTTATTATACACTGATCCCTTCCCGTTTGTATAATCCAAGGCTCTCTCCGGCATTAACGAAGTATGTGGATACAAAACGTTCTGACATGAACGCACCTTCCATCAGACCCGTGATCGCATACCGCCTGGCAGAAACTTATCTCGTGGCAGCAGAAGCTGCACTCATGGATGGCCGGCCAGGAGATGCAGTACCTTATCTGAATGCCGTACGTGAAAGAGCTGCTTTCCCCACCGGTAATAAAGCAGCCATGACCATTACGGCAGCTGATGTGAATCTTGATTTTATCCTGGATGAACGTTCCCGTGAACTGGCAGGTGAAAATACAAGGTGGCTGGACCTTATCAGAACAGGACAGTTACAGAAAAGACTGCTATTGCATACGCCGGACAGCCGTGCAAACTTTATCGCACCAAAACATCTGCTGCGGCCTATTCCGCAGGGGCAAATAGATGCGGTAACAACAGGACCAAAGTATCCGCAGAATGAAGGATGGTTCTAACATAAAAAACGGTTGCTCTTACGGGCAACCGTTTTCTTTTACAGCAGCATCTTTTAATGGTTAAGGAATCAACTCCTCGTATCTGAAATTATAATAAGGGAAAGAACCACCGGTCACACCATTCAAATAGATAGATTGGATATCAAATTTGTAAATGGTAGTACCGCTCTTCCATAATAATACTCTGCCGGATACAGGTGTAACAGTATGTCCTGCGCTCCATGCATAAGTATACCAGCCTGCGCCATTAGCATAAGCTAATACTGCCGGAGGAATACCTGTTCCGGTTACATTGTTCATACCGATCACATTAGCACCTGCCGGTGAGCTGCCTGGATTGGATGCTGATGCCCAGTCTGCATACACAACCGTAGCAAAACTTTTATCAATGTATTTGAGAGAATCTGCAGAGGTAATGTCTCCTGTAGCAATACCGGTGAACTTGATCTGGAAGTTAGCAGGGGTACCCGCTTCGTTCACACCAAAGCGCCAGTATAAATTACCATCCGCTGGCTGGCCGGGGCCAGTAGAATATGCTTGTTTGAAATTTGTAACAGTATACACGCTACCGGCACGGGCAATCGTTCCTGATGTTACGCCGGGGCCTGTTATGCTCTGACTGGTTCCGTCAGGAATGGTTACAGACAATGTCTGATCGCGAAGGGTCAGGGATTGTGCATCCACGTCTTTATTCTTGGAGCAGGAAGTCAGGAATAAAGCAGCAGTAGTGGTTAACAACAGTGCTACACGCGAAAGGGTTTTAACTTGTGTCATAGTAATATTGGATTAATAATAAACAATAAGGGTTTTTGATGTGCTGTAATACATTTATAATGGTGTAACCGTAAACGACGTGGCGCCGTCTACATTTACATATACTTTCGTTACTTTACTCCAGTTCCAGAATCCGATGAAATCTGTTATCCGAAGCTGGATGCCGATACCATCTGCATCATAACCACCCAGCTGATAAGTACCCGCTTTAAAAGTGGCGGGGATACGATAAGTGACAGTAGTGGTAGTAGCACTCACCAGTTCCAGCGTTGCTACTTCTTTTTCATTCCAGTTTTCATCGTAAGCATATACCCGTGCTTCTTTCATATCAAAAAAGCCCGTGCCGCTGAATGTGACTGTTTCTCCCTGTTTCACCGTAACAGGTGCTTTTACTTCATTCACTTTGGGTTTTGCACTGGCAGAGTACAGGATCCCAAAGATGGCATTGGGGGAAACAAAAGTGCGTTCTTCACTGACTATCTTTATTTTGTATGCACCCACCTTTATATCATCTGTATTGGGTACTTTGATCCGCATGATGGGAGAACCATCTGCCTGATCTGCAAATTCAATGGGGATCTGTGTTTCTTTGTTAGCGTTATCCACTATATAGAAACGGGTGAGGTTTACATCGCGGGTGAGGTAACGCATTTCCCGGCCATTGTTCACCGTGATCGTTCCCCCTTTGGTAGTAGAATAAGTACCTTCAAATACCTGGATATCCGGTTGGTTGATGATCACTTTTAAGAAATAATCTTTCACGGCACCGCTCTGTGCCTTAACAGAAAACTTTGTGCCTGTGGCGAAAGTTACTTCTGTTCCGGAGGCTGGTGTGACAGTCGCATTTTCAGATACTGTTATCTGTGGTGTTATCTTTGCCGGTTTGGACAGATAAGAAGGCCAGTACACAATGATGCTGTCGTTATGAAAAGAAGCATTGATCTTTTCATTCTCTCCGGCAGTGATGCTCAGTAATTCGATGCTGTTATATGGATAAGGTGCGTATTCCGTTTCCTTTTTGCAGGAAGCAAAAACCAGCAGTATTAATATAATTTTCTTCATGATCTATGGCAGTTTATTGATACGGATGGGAAATGTAGTGGTCACTTTTTTCGAGTAAGAATAAACGCGCAGTTTATATAATCCCGTAGCAGGCAATGCCACTAACATGGGGTCCGGTGTGGTGAGGTAATTGGTCAGTGTAATATTGAGACTGTTCAGATCGTTGGTGTTGGTGGTAGAGATATTAAATGGCGGAAACTCTTTTCCCGCTTCATCTACCAGTACTACTTTCAGCAGGTCATGGTTCTCATGGAAACTGGTTCCTTTCAGATCAATGCTGATGGTGGAAAAATTAATACTTGTGCTGATGGCATATGTTTTCACATCCGTTGCACTGCTCAATTCCTTCAGCGTTAAAGCCGGCTGCTGTACAGTGATCTTCAGTGTATAGGTTTTTTTCTTCCCGCTTTTACCGGTAACGGTATATTTGAGATCACGTCCCTTCTGAAAAACTTCCAGGAGGTTTTCGATCAATGTACCCGTACCAGGTTGAACTGTGGCGCCGGTACTTACTTTGATCTCCGGTTCCAGCACGATCAGCTGTTTGTAAAAAGGCAGGTATACCGTTATGCTGGAATCAGCATCGTGGACTGTGCCATAGATCGGATCGCCCTGTACGTTCACGATCTTGTATTCCGTGATCCTGTTATCAGCCTCCGCGGGTGGGGCAATAGTATCCGTTTTGGTGCACCCTGCTATGGCAAGGAGCATCATCACCTTTAAAAATCTGTTCATGTTACTTGATATCTAAGTTTTTGCTGCCATCCATCTGGATAGCGTATTTGAATGTTACAAATCCTGGTTTGTTATCTCTCGTAGGGTCTTCAGGATTGTCTTTGTAAATGTTTTCGATCATCACTTTTGCATAATGGCCTTTATGTGTTTTCACAATGATCACACGGGGCATGGTATACACGATATGCGATTTTTTAGCATTACCCGGAAACAGGGCGCCATAGAAATCATAATATCCCCAGCCATCTGCTTCTCCCTGGAAATGATCCAGACCAATATCACGGGTGCCCAACTTACTCTCGTCCGGCACAGTTTTCACGGCATCAAAAGCTGTGTTGAAAAGTGATCTGGGAATAGGGAGGGTCTTCGGCTTGAAGTTGAGCGTATCATAATACTGTGCATCAAACTTCCTGTCTACTACCACATAAACCCTTGCGTTGCCGGGCCCGCCATAAGCAGGAGAACCAACTGCGGCACCGTTATTAGGATATACACTGCTGTTATAGATACCATAGAATACAATATCCCATCTGCCGGTTTGCCGTTGTGATTCCGGGATCACTTTGTTCTCTTCCAGGCTGTAATACATGGATACTGCGTTGCCTGCAGAAGTTGCAGTTGTATCTGCCACCAGGTTTACTACCCTGTAAACACCGGTGGGTAATGAATTTCCGGGTTCAATCGGCGGTGTGTCTTTTTTAGAACAGGCTGCCAAAACAAAACAGGCTATTAGTAATATTTTAAACTTCATAAACACGGATTAATTGGTCTTTAAATTTCTGCTGCCGTCTTCCTGCACGAAGTATTTAAACGTGAGGTAAGGAGCAGGCCAGAAAAGATCTGTTACAACAGGCGGATTGCCTTTGTAGATATTCAGTAAAGCGAGTTTGGCAAATTTCCCGGTAGCTGTTTTTACAATAAATGTTCTGTTGCGCACCGGTACACAGATGTGATTGCTGAGGGAATAAAAATACCAGCCGAATCCATTGCCGCTATCCCAGCCAACTCCCGCTACGCCTTTCTGTTCAAACTCCGTATCCGCGGGGGCTTCCAATACCTGGTCGTATGTTTTTTCTACAATGATCATCCTGCCAACACCTGGCCCGCCAAATCCTGGTGTGCCTGCGATGCTGCCGTTATTGGTGACCACGTAAGAGTTATATTCCTTTGTAAAGGCCAGATCCCAATCCGCATTCTTCAGATATTGCAGGGAATCCGCTTCCGTTTTGATGATGCGCGTCTGCTTGTTTTTAAATTGAAAAGTGATGCTGTAGAACGGGCGTTTTTCTTTGCCGTCTACATCGTCTCCCATAGAAGCACCAATGTCTCCCTGCATGTCTTCCACCAGCACACTCCGGGTGTCCGTGAGAGCCGGCGAATTATTATCTTTGCTACAGGCTGTTAGAAAAAGTATAACAGCACATACGATGTATTTCATGCTGCAAAATTGCACCGGCTCATTCACCAATTAGGGAGAAATGGCAACCTCGCGCGGAATCTTTCCATTATTCCGTTTAGGGTAATTGTTATTCCCGGATAGGCGCGTGACATTCGTGTGACAGTCATACTTTTGTCATAATTAAATCACATTTTTTATGAACAAGAATTTTGTAGCCATTAACTACATTCAATGTAATAGCGATTTTCAGGAGCGGTTTGAACAGCTTTTCGCGACCCGCGCACATGCAATAGACACCATGCCCGGCTTTGTAAACATGCATGTATTACGCCCTGCCAAAGAGGGAGATGCTTACCTGATCGTGAGTTATTGGGAAACGGAGCAATCCTTTAAAGACTGGATGAAATCAGAAGCATTCATCAGCGGGCACAAACGGGGTTTTGAAGAAATAGCCAAAGCAAAAGCCGAAGGCAAACCTGCTCCGATGACGAGCGACTTTAAAATTTACCAGGTAATCAGTGAATAAATGGAAACAACCACCACTAAGCAGAAAGTAATGAAATGGCTGAAGCGACTGGGCTTCTGGGGATTTCTCTTCTTTTTAATAAAGGGGTTGCTTTGGCTTGTATTTATATACTGGTTGGCAAAATAAATGAAATGGTAGAGTAGCCGGCACTTTACCTTTTCATTATTCCCGGAGAAAATCCAAAATGCTTCTTGAAGGCCCTCGTAAAATGGGCAGTATGTTTGTAACCCGATAAATAAGCCACTTCAGATACGGCTTTTCCCTGCGTCAGTAATTCCCTCGCATGCGTCATCTTGATATTTTGCAGATAACCATATACTGTTGTACCGAACACCTGTTTAAAATGACTCTTCAGATAGGCATCGTTTGTTCCTACCTGGTGACTCAGGTCAATTAATGTACAGGGGCTGTTGATGTTCTTAATAATAATATCCCGCGCCATATGCATCCGCTCAATGTCCTCTTTCTTTAATGCCCGCGTATCACTCTTCGCCATCCCGCTGATCTGTTCGTACTGGGATAACTGGATAGCCAGCAGTTCTGTTGTTTTCGCTTTAAGATACAATTGTTTGTAACGCCCGTCCAATGGACAGTTGAGCATATCGTACAGGATAGCGCTGATGTTGGACGCCAGTGGCAGGTTCACATCGCTTAAACGGGTGGGGGTATTATCAGCAATACTTTTAGAGAAGATAGGAAACAACGGATGTTCCTCCGGCAGGAAATTAAACACCAGTTCCGGGCTCACACCTAATTCAAATATTTCCAGCTGTTCATCTGCCTGCCAGTTGAGATGGATCTCCTGCTCAGGGAAGAACAGGTAATTATATTGGTGCTTTTGAAAGGATGCCAGTTTGGTAAGATCACTGCCGGTAGTATAACTTTTGTTTCCGCTTAAAGTATAACTGATCTGCAAAAAAGGGTTCATGTTTTTAAAAACTACTTCTCCTTCCTGGCTCGATTTAATATTATAATAGCCGAAGTTGATGCCATCCGGGCTCAGCATTTCATACACAGAACCGGTATGGCCATTCTCCGTCAGCGCTTTTCTTCGCTCTCTCAGGTTACCAGATCCGCTTATGTCGAAAGCGCATTTTATTTCATTGGAAAGAAGGGCACACAAAGTCTTTGATTTTGCTATACGGCAATATTATGTCATTCCTGATGGAAAATATTGCACGCAGATTACAATTGATAGTACATGAAAGCAAAAGCCCCTGTCAGCCAATGTTTGCGGATAAAATGTTTCCGTTTATGGTAAATTATTTTCCGCATTTGAGGGGCGCCATTCTCCTTATGAGGTAAGTTTTTCTCCGTAGCAGGTGTGTGCGAAAGCGGAACTTTGTTCCCCATGAAAAGGATCCTGATATTGCTGTTTCCTGTTGTTGCCGCCCAAGCCCAGGCGCAAGATACCAATATAAGGTCCCTCCAAACCGTTACCATCACACATCAATTATATAAAAAGCAGGACGATATCATCGATATAAAAAAAGTAGCCAACCCCATTACCATCATTGATAAGAAAATGATCAGGATGATGGGCAGCCGCAGACTGGATGAAGTACTCCGTGAGCAAACCGGCATGGCAATGGTAAATGACCTCGGTGCCGGGAATCGCAGTCTGGGCATACAAATGCAGGGCTTCAGTTCAGAATACATCCTCATCCTTATTAATGGCCAACCCATGACCGGCCGTTTTAATGGCAACTTTGATATCTCCCGCATCAGCGTATCTGATATAGAACGCATAGAAGTGATCAAAGGAGCGGCCAGTAGTTTGTATGGCAGCGAAGCCATGGGTGGGGTGATCAATATCATCACCAAACAAACGGTTACAGATCCGCAGGCCACCGCCAGTTTGCAATATGGCACTTACAATACACTGGATGCTACCCTGCAGGGAGAAACTCCTTTCAACCGCGGGTCCGTGAACATCTCCGGTAGTTATTATAAAACGGATGGCTTCAACGTCAATACACAATATTTAAAAGAAGGCACTACCTCTCCCCCGTATCATAGTATTAACCTGCAAGGGCGCGCACATTATAAACTAAGTGATAAAAGTTCCCTTTATCTCAGCAGCAGGCTGGCAGACCGGCATTCTGTGATGGACCGTTCCTATGGTGCCCAGCCTTTTTCTGACCAACTGGATGAAAAGGATTTCAATACCGCACTTTCCCTCAATACCAATCTGGCCAATGGCTGGCGGTTATTAGGCCGTTACTATATCACGCACTACAAAACAGAACAGGCCGTAAATATTGTGGAAACCGGGAAAGAGTTACAACGCAATGTTTTCTCACAAGTCATCAACCGGCTGGAATTACAGGCGGGTAAAGATTTTCTTTCTGATAAATTGTCCTTTACCGGCGGCCTTGGCGGAGATCATCAACAGATGATCTATAACATGTATAATTACTTCGGTTATGCACAACTGAATTATACCCCCTCCACCAGATACAGTTTCATTGCCGGGTTGCGGTACGACGGAAATAATGTGTATGGCGGAAAACTGAATCCAAGTCTTGGTGCCACCTGGTCTCCTGCTGCCTGGGTAAAGATCAAAACTTCTCTGGGCAAGGGTTTCAAATCTCCTACCTATGCGCAGATGTACCAGGTGTTCACTAATATCACACAAGGTTACACGGTAATCGGAGCTAATAACTTTGAAGAAAAGATAGTGGAATTGCAGAAGGCAGGGCTTGTACAACAGGTATGGGCAAACGCAGCTGGTATCCGTGACTTACAACCGGAAACATCCACTTCCTTCAACTTCGGCGTTAAATTTTCTTTTGCCCGTACTGCTGAGCTGGACATTAATGGCTTCTATAACAAGATCAATAACCTCATCAATACAGAGCAGGTTGGGATCAGCCGTAACGGACAGCAGATCTTTTCTTATTTCAATCTCCGGGATATTTATACCACCGGTGTAGAAGCTGGTTTGAAATACAGTCCGCTGAAAAGATTGACAATTGCTATAGGCTACCAATACCTCATTGCTAAAAACTCCACAATAATAGATTCTATCAAAGGCCGGCATTCTACAGTAAGAACACCGGAAGGAATCCGCACAGCCAGTACCAGTGATTATTTCGGCTTGCCCAACAGGAGTAAACATATGCTGAATGCACAGATATACTACGAATTCAAACCCTGGGGCATCACAGCTTCTCTGCGTGTTGGATACAGAGGAAAATATGGTTTCCTGGATATTGACAATAATGGGTACATCGATAAATACGATGTGTTTGTAAATGGATATACACTCCTGCATGCGGCCATTCAAAAATCATTATTCCGGGAAATGTTGACCCTTCGCCTCTCCGTAGATAACATCACCAATCATACAGATTATTTAATGCCTTCTCAGCCAGGTAGGATATTAATGGGCGGGTTTATCTTTAACCTGCGGAAAAATTCAGTAAATTAGGGTACAAACTGTAACCCATGAACAAATTTATCAGAGCATTGATTGCCGGATATGGCGCAAAGAAATTAGGTGGTGGTTGTCTTGGTACGGTGGTGGTCTTCATAATTATCTATCTGGCGTTGGGTCATTGTAACTAGGCCGGTCTCCTTTGGCATAATATTTTCCCCTCTTATCATCTATTGCAGCATCAACATAAATGATGACTGTGGTGGGGTGATTTCTCTACATTTAAACCTTAACAACCATGAAAACGAAGAAAAATGAAGTGGAGTATAATTTGCTGGATGTTTTAAATGTACTTATTTATAAACCCATTAAAAAAAGTATCATGGCAAAGTATTCTCAAAAAGCAGAAGAGAAGGTGGAGAAAGTGATGCATGAAATGAAGGAAGGGAAATTAAGGAGTGGTAGCAAAACAGGTCCGAAAGTGACCAACCCTAAACAGGCTATTGCGATTGCATTATCTGAAGCGAGGGAAGCGGGAGCGAAGGTTCCTAAGAAGACGGCGGCGAAAAAGGCTGCACCGAAGAAAGCGGCGGCGAAAAAGGCTACAGGAAAGAAAGCTACCACAAAGAAAGCCGCGGCAAAAAAGGCTGCACCGAAGAAAGCGGCTGCGAAAAAGGCTTCTGGAAAGAAAGCTGCGGCGAAGAAAACCACTGGCAAAAAAGCAGCAGTGAAGAAGGCGGCACCAAAGAAAGCGGCTGCTAAAAAAGCTACACCAAAGAAAGCAACCGCCAAAAAAGCGGCACCTAAAAAAGCTGCGGCAAAGAAAGCTACAGCTAAAAAAGGCACCAGCAAGAAAAGCTAGTACAAAGAACTAAAATAAAGAAAGGCAAACCATTAGCTCAAATCAATAACAGCATCACACCGCCCACTAATTTATTACAATAATAATACCTGGTGAATGACCATAAGATCATTCGCCAGGTATTATCAAATATTTAAAGAACTTCTACTCCTCATCG
Organism: Chitinophaga sp. SYP-B3965; assembly: GCF_009647655.1. Classification (GTDB taxonomy): domain Bacteria; phylum Bacteroidota; class Bacteroidia; order Chitinophagales; family Chitinophagaceae; genus Chitinophaga. Next base: position 63,902 of record NZ_WJFD01000008.1, read on the forward strand.
TCTTCATCATCCTCTTCATCTTCTTCCAGCCACTCCATGTAAGAGAAATACCAGTCTTCTAATTCATCCAGCAATTCCTGCTTTTTCTCCGGCTCTCCATGAAAGTATTCTTCCACGTTATCAATTTCTTCCACGATATCGATATAAGCCATCTCTTCATCTTCTTCTACACGTTTGGCAAAGAACCGTGGTTTCTCCGTATGGAAGATGTATTCATTATCCGGATCTGTAACGGGATCATCTGCAATCATGAATTTAGGTAGTGCCATTGGTCAAAATTTTAATTGATAACTAAAGGACTACAAAAATATGGATTATCTGATTAAGATATTCCCCCTTTTCAAATAAATTAACACTAAGCATCATGCATTTTGAACAATGAAAAAAAGATGTACTTTTGCAATCATCTGATGATATGACGATTACTTCTGTAACATATGTAAAGCGTAAAAACCTGGCAGATGAAGTAGCCGGACACCTGCAACAGCAGATCTGTTCCCGCAAATATGCCATCGGTCAGCAACTCCCCACAGAGCCTGAACTAATGACACAGTTTGGCGTTGGCCGCTCCACTATCCGGGAAGCAGTAAGGCTTTTAGTCAATGCAGGCCTCGTAAGAGTACAACAAGGACTGGGTACTTTCATCATCTCTCACCAGGCTATGGGAGAACCCCTCGCCCAACGTTTTCACCGCGCTCACTTCCAGGACCTTAACGAAGTACGGCTGTTACTGGAAGTAAAGATCGCCGAGAAAGCTGCACTCCACCGCACAAAAGAGGACATCACCCAAATGAAGGCTTTCCTCAAAAAAAGAGCAGAACACGCAAAAGCACAAAATGTAGATGCCTGTATGCAGGCGGACATTGACTTCCATACCAGCATTGCTGTGGCATCCAAAAATGAGATCATGGTGGATCTCTATAAAACCATCGCCACACATCTGAAACAATCTTTCAAGGAAAACTATGCAGATACCAAACCTTTCCTGGAATCACAGGACCTGCATAAGAGCCTCCTGCAAAGCATCATAGACAAAGACTCCGCACAGGCGCTGTTATGGGCTACCCGTATCAGCACCCACGCGAAATAACAAAAACATCATAATGGAAACTGTACTTGAAGGGGAAGAGAAAAAAGTGGCGCAAAACCTGGCCGAAAAAACCGTGTTCTCCGTATTGCTGGCACTCAGCTTTACACATCTGCTGAATGACACTATTCAATCTATCATTCCTGCCATCTACCCGATGGTAAAGGATTCCCTGCGTCTTAGCTTTTCGCAGGTTGGGCTAATTACCTTAACCTTCCAGCTCTCTGCATCTATTCTGCAGCCGCTGGTGGGTATGTACACAGACAAAAGACCACAGCCCTATTCACTGGCCATCGGCATGACCTTCACGCTGGCTGGATTGCTGTGCCTCGCTTTCGTACACACTTTCCCCATGGTATTGGTTTCTGTGGCATTGATCGGTATCGGCTCCGCTGTTTTTCATCCTGAAGCATCCCGGTTAGCTTATATGGCTTCCGGTGGTCAGCATGGCATGGCACAGTCTTTATTCCAGGTGGGTGGCAATACCGGCAGTTCCCTCGGCCCCTTGCTGGCTGCAGCTATCATTGTGCCCTTCGGGCAATATTATATTGCCTGGTTTTCCCTTGTAGCCCTGATCGCTATTGTTGTCATGCTCCGTATCAGTAAATGGTACCTCGCCAACACTGATCGCATCAAACCTAAAAAGAAGGTCTTGCAGATGGAAACCATCAAGCTATCAAGAGGTAAAGTGACCTTTGCGCTGTTCATCCTGATGATCCTGATCTTCTCCAAGTATTTCTACATGGCCAGTTTAACCAGCTATTATACTTTCTACCTGATCGATAAGTTTAACGTATCTGTACAAAGCGCGCAGGTATACCTGTTCATCTTCCTGTTTGCCATTGCTGCCGGAACTTTCATTGGCGGGCCGGTGGGCGACCGTATCGGCAGAAAGTATGTGATCTGGATCTCCATCCTGGGCGTAGCACCTTTTTCATTATTAATGCCACACGCCAATCTTTTCTGGACAGCCATCCTGAGCGTGTTCATCGGAGTGATCCTTTCTTCTGCCTTCTCTGCTATCCTTGTATATGCACAGGAACTGGTGCCAGGCAAAGTAGGCATGATCGCCGGTTTGTTCTTTGGATTTGCTTTTGGTATGGCAGGTATCGGATCTGCTTTACTGGGAAAACTGGCAGACCAAACCAGTATCAATTACGTTTACCAGGTATGTGCTTACCTTCCGTTAATAGGACTGTTAACAGGTTTCCTGCCTAACATAGAAAGAAAGAAGGGTTAACGTACCTTTGTAAATATGCCGGTCTTAAAATCACCAGATTATAAAGCGCCCATCCTGTTAAGGAACCGCCATCTGCTAACGATCTTCCCGTCTCTTTTCAGGAAGATCAAACCGGCTGATTATACCCGTACACGCATCCCTACACACGACAATGATTTTCTCGATCTCGATTTCAGTAAAGTGGGCAGTGATCAGTTAGTCATCATGCTCCACGGACTGGAAGGAGATTCCCGCAGGCAATACATCACCGGCATGGTACATATCTTCAATGAAGGAGGCTATGACACTGTGTCCATGAACTTCAGGGGTTGCAGTGGGGAAAGTAATAAAGCGCTGCGCTTCTATCACAGCGGCGAAACCGGAGATCTTCATACTGTCATCCAGCACATGGCAGCCACTGGTGATTACAAACGCATTCACCTCATCGGATTTTCACTCGGCGGAAATGTAACATTGAAATATCTCGGAGAACAGGGCGATACCATTCCTGCTATTGTGAGATCAGCAGTAGCCATCTCCGTTCCCTGCGACCTCAAAGACAGTTCCATCGAACTGGAGAAAAGGCACAACTTCATTTATATGAAACGTTTCATCCGCTCACTCGGTTTGAAACTGGAAAGAAAAGCAAAACTCTACCCGAAAGAAATATCGCTGGCCAACTTCGGCACCATCAAAAATTTCAAACAGTTCGATGACCGGTACACTGCACCCATGCATGGTTTCAAGGATGCAGAAGAATACTGGGCGAAGAACAGTTCCAAACAATTCCTGGAAAACATCCGTATTCCTACTTTACTGATCAATGCATTGGATGATCCCTTTTTAGGGAAAGGAAGTTTTCCTTATAAAGAAGCCGATAACAACCCTCATTTATATTTGGAAACACCTGAAACCGGCGGGCATGTTGGTTTTGTGACGTTTACAGGGAAACATTACTGGTCGGAGAGAAGGGCTTTTCAGTTTATACATGATCATCCGTAAGCGTAGTCCTGTTTATCAACGTCAATTCAACAACGGCCTCCCCACCTGTACCAGATCACTCACATCCCCCAACACCTCATCCACCAATCCATATTCCTTCGCCTCCACCGCATTCAAAAACTTATCTCTCCTAAACATCTCTTCAATCTCTTCCCGCTCATGATTAGAGCTCTTCCCCATCAGATAAAACATCTGGTTCTGCAACCGTTCCTGCTCCTGGTAAGCGATCCGCACATCTTCTGTATATCCTCTTGCCCCACCACCCGTTGGATGCATATGCACCGTTGTATGTGAAAGCGCATACCGCTGGCCTTTTGTTCCACTGCTCAGCAAAAATGTTCCCATACTTCCGGTGAACCCAACAGATACCGTAGCAATAGGGGATTTACACATCTTCATGGTATCATAGATAGCCATCCCCGCATACACGCCACCACCCGGACAATTAATATATAACCGGATGGGATAATGATTCTCACTATCCAGGTAAAGCAATTGTGCCACCACAAGATTGGCAACATTTTCATCGATAGCCGTGCCCAGGAAAATGATCCTTTCTTTGAGTAACAGGCTGTAAATATCATACGCACCACGCGTGGCGCCGTCAATTACCGTTGGTATAATAGTCATGTTATTTAAATATGGAAGTGATAGTATGATGGAAATCCGCATCCAGCCCATCATAGATGGCAGACAGCTTTTCCCTTTGCAGATCGCGGCCATACCAGCAAATCAGCTGATGTGCAGCACGCTGATATTGTACAGCATCTTGTAATGCAGGCGTAGCCAGCATCTTAGCTTCAAAAAGTAATTTTTCCGGCTCCGGCATCGTACCCAGCAGGTATTGATCTATTTCAATTGAGTTCATAAAGCGTAGCGTTTTTAACAGTAGCACGAACTTTCTCCAGGCACTTATGCTTTTGCACCGTCACAGAACGAACACTGCTGTAATGGAAAGTATTCGCCATTTCCTGTAGGTCCATTTGCTCATAATAGAACGCCTGTAACAGCTGCATGCACTTTTCACCGGCAGCACGTAAATGCGCCAGTAAAGATTGCTGCTCTTCCGGCACATAAAAATCTTCCGGAACGGAAAGCTGTTCTTCCCTGATACGCAACTTCTGCCGTTTCAACCAAAGTATCCGCGTAATGCCGATCAAATAAGCTTTGGCAGACACCCTGATCTCCGAAGGTTTTTTCTCCATGTAGATGATCATGGCGTCATGGAACAGGTCTTTAGCCAGATCAAGGTCACCTCCCAGCTGCTTTATTATCCTGGCAACATGGGGAAAGGTATCCCTGTATAATGCTGTAATGTCTTCCATTGGGTTTGGGTTTTAAAGTATAGTACCCGAAATGGGCCAAATATCACCGCCTCTGTTAAAAATTACGGAAAAAAGGTCAAAATATCCGGCAATCCGTAATTTTGCTCCATGGAAAAGATACAGTCGCTGGAGGAATTTTATCGTGCCAAGGATTTGAGGATGCCTGCTAATCTTGGAAAAGAGAACGGGCACTTTAATGTATTTAATGCCGAAGAATTCGTAGGCCATCACGCCAAACCCCTCCCATACAGCAGAAAGGATTTTTATAAAATAGCCCTGATCAGTGGTAAGAACCGTTACTATTATGCAGATAAGGTGATGGACGTGGAAACGCATGCCCTGCTGTTTGCCAACCCACAGGTACCTTACCAATGTGAACCCCTGTCCGAAGAACAATCCGGTTTATTCTGCATTTTCACAGAAGCCTTCTTTCACCAGTTCACCACATTGAAATTACAGGAATACCCCATTTTCAAACCCGGTGGCCAGCCCATCCTGTATTTACCGGAAGATCAGGTGGCGCCCGTCAGGGAGTTATTCGAAAAGATGCTGTCCGAAATGGCGTCCGACTATCAATATAAACTGGACCTCTGCCGCAACTACGTAATGGAACTGATCCATATGGGGATGAAGATGCAGCCCATCGAAGTGTCTCCCCATTCAGGTTCAAATGCTGCCACCCGGATCTCTTCCCTGTTCACAGACTTGTTGGAAAGACAATTCCCGATAGAATCCCCGGTGCAACAGGTAAACTTCCGCTCTGCTACTGATTTTGCCTCCCAACTGTCTGTACACGTAAACCACCTGAACAAAGCTTTAAAAGACGCCACCGGCAAATCCACTTCAGAGCTGATCTCAGAGAGGATCGTACAGGAGGCCAAGTCTTTATTAATGCATACAGACTGGAATGTATCCGAGATCGGTTACTGCCTTGGTTTCCAGGAACCTGCTCACTTTAATAACTTCTTCAAGAAAAAAACCCAGCTCACGCCGCGCTCCTTCAGGAGTGTTTAATACCGCAAAAAGGACCAGCGTTTGATTTTTGCAATTATTGATTTGATATCATTAACAGCCATCCCTTCCCCTCAGCGTAGCTTTGTTCTATCAAAACAAACACTACAATGGAACAACAAAAAGTATGGTATGTTACAGGCGCCTCACAAGGATTTGGCCTGATACTCGTAAAAAAATTGCTCGCCGCCGGTCAGAAAGTAGCAGGTACTTCCCGCAAACTGGATGCCCTCAAAACCGCAGTAGGCGATCATGAAAACTTCCTTCCTATTCAGTCTGACGTAGCCAATGAAGCCAGCGTACAGCAATCTATTGAACAAACGATCAAAACATTAGGTGGTATAGATGTAGTAGTAAATAATGCAGGTTATGGTCTGATAGGCAGCCTGGAAGAATTGTCCGACAAAGAAGTACGCACCAATTTCGATGTGAACGTATTTGGCGTACTGAATGTGATCCGCCACGTGATGCCTCACTTCCGTGAAAAGAAAAGCGGTTTCATTTTCAACATCTCTTCTATTGGTGGCTTCAGTGGCAACTTCCCCGGCTTCGGCAGTTATTGCGGAACTAAGTTTGCACTGGAAGGTTTAACAGAATCACTGGCAGCAGAATCAAAAGCATTCGGCGTGAAAGTAGTGATCGTAAGCCCTGGTTATTTCCGCACCAACTTCCTGGCATCTACATCCCTGGCAGTTCCTGCCAACCCGATAGATGCATACAAAGATGTACGCGAATCACAAGCGCAACACCAGGGCGGCCTCAATGGCCAACAGGCAGGTGATCCCGAAAAAGGTATCGATGTACTGATTGAAATAAGCAAAGCAGAAAATCCTCCACTGCATTTATTCCTCGGCCCTGATGCATATCATGTGGCTAAACAGAAGATCAGCGCGGTGGAAAGTGATATGGACAACTGGCAGGAGCTGGCTACGTCTACGAACTTTAATTAAATGCTAAATTACTGAACAAGAAACGTCACTCGCAGAGATCTGTGAGTGACGTTTCTTGTTTGATATAACTCAATACTGATACTTTATTTGATTTGCCGGAGAATATATCGGACAAAAACCCAAAATACCAATGACAATCAATTACTTATAAATAACCATCCATTGAAGCCTTTTACCACCCCCTGTCAAAAAAAGAAAAAATCTTACCTTTACCTCATAATGAAAGATAAAAAACCGAATAGTAAACCTCGCCCTCAACGGGAAAATCCTTTTGTCAAGATGATTCGCGACAAAAAAAGGATAAAGGAAGCTATTGCCAATGGTATTCCTTTATCATCTCTCAATGATATAGAATTTGTTCATCCCATATGATCTCACTAAAACAGAAGATGGATATCAATTTACTTCTGATTTTGGCTTAACCTACTTTTTATACTTTAGCAAATATTATCTCATAGATGAGAATGGAGATGATTTGATCGTAACATCATTTGGATTTTTTCATGACCCTGAAAAAGTCAGGGTAAACGATCAAAGGATTAAAGCAACCATCATTTCGTTTATTATAGATTATTTCGAGAAAAATCCAGAACTAGGCATTTTATACTTGTGTGATCCCAGAGATGATCTGGCCAGGCATCGAAGAATAATCTTTGGTTCATGGCATAGAGAGATGGATCAAGGTATTGAGAAATTTGATTGTAATAAATACCACGCTAAATTGGGATATTATTCTTCTCTACTCATAAAAGCAGATAACCCGCAAAAACAACATTATGTAGATGCTTTTTATAGGCATCTTAATGAATTAATCCCGGAAGAAGCCTAAAACACAGCTAAATGTTAAAACACTTTAACAGTCCCAAAAACCACCCGGCACCCGCAGGGTTTGCTCATTTAACCAATTAAGCGTACCTTTGCGTCATATTTTTATATCCCCTCCTTGCAGATAAGGTAATTCCCTCAGCAATTTGGTTCACTTAAAATGATGTGTGGATATACAATCTAGCCATCCTTCTCTTCTTTAAGGTCAGGGTTGTTAGCATCATTTTAAACAAAAAACTCAAACATATTGTCATTCGAGAATTTAGGTCTCATTGCGCCCATATTGCGTGCGCTTGAAACACAAGGCTACACTACGCCTACGCCTATCCAGTCCCAGGCCATTCCGGTGGTATTAGGACAGAAAGACCTCCTGGCCTGTTCACAAACAGGTACCGGTAAAACAGCCGCTTTTGCTATTCCTATTCTGCAATTGTTATACAATCAGAAGAAAGCAGAACAAACACCCAGCAGGCACATTAAAACTTTGATATTAACGCCCACGCGTGAACTGGCTATCCAGATCGCTGAGAACTTCTCAGAATATGGCGCCCACACGGGTTTGAAACACCTGGTAATTTATGGTGGCGTTTCCGCCGGCCCGCAGATCTCAACACTGAGAAGCGGTACAGATATCCTCATCGCTACCCCAGGCCGTTTATTAGACCTCTGGCAGCAAGGGCATATCAACCTTCGTTACATCCACCAGTTTGTACTGGATGAAGCAGACCGCATGCTGGACATGGGTTTCATTCATGATGTAAAAAGAGTGATCACCAAATTACCAGAGAAACGCCAGACATTATTCTTCTCCGCAACCATGCCGGATGAAATTGCCCACCTGGCAAATTCTATCCTCACCAATCCAACAAGAGTGAACGTAACTCCCGTTTCCTCTACAGCGGAAAAGGTAGAACAACGCATGTACTTTGTAGATAAGAACTCTAAACGTTCTTTACTGATCCATCTGCTGAAAAACCCTGATATCACCAGCGCGCTGGTATTTACCAGGACTAAACACGGTGCAGACAGAGTAGCAAAAGAACTGAACAAGGTAAATATTTCTGCAAACGCCATCCATGGTGATAAGTCTCAAAACTCCCGCCAACGGGCTTTACAGGACTTTAAAGGTGGTCGTATCCGTATCCTCGTAGCCACAGATATTGCGGCAAGAGGTATTGATGTAGATAACCTCGCGTATGTATTCAACTTCGAAATCCCGAACGTACCTGAAACTTACGTTCACCGTATTGGCCGTACAGGCCGTGCTGGTGCAAGTGGTATTGCCATTTCTTTCTGTGATGATGAAGAAAGGGCTTACCTGAAGGATATCACGAAGCTGATCGCACAACAGATCCCCGTGGTAACTGATCATCCATTCCCGGCCAGTCATTCCGGCGGAGCAGGATCAGCAAGACCAGCTCCCGGTGTAAACCTTCGCCAGTCTTCCACCCAGCAGGTACAGGCTAAAAAGAATAGTAACCGCAAGTGGAATAGTCGCCCGCAAAACAAACAATATAGTTAAATTTATAGCGCCCATACTGTAACCGGTATGGGCGCGTTATAAATTCAGACTATGCAAGATACCATCAAAGAACAATTAAGCCGGATTGAACAGGAACATGGCGTGAAGATCTTATACGCCTGCGAATCCGGTAGCCGGGCCTGGGGCTTTCCCGGAACGGACAGTGACTATGATGTGCGTTTTATTTACGCAGCCCCTCTCCAGACTTACCTCAGTATCCGCGACAGGCGGGATGTGATAGAACTCCCCGTAAATGAAGTACTGGACGTTAGCGGATGGGATATCCGCAAAGCCTTACAGCTTTTCCTCAAATCCAATCCTCCTTTATATGAATGGCTGCAATCTCCTATCTGCTACAAAGCAGATCCCGATTTTGTAAGAGACATGGAAAACCTCATGCCTATCTATTTTGCCAATCGCCCCGGTTGCCATCATTACCTCAACATAGCACTCAGTACTTTTGAAAACGACCTCACCGGTAATGAAGTGAAACTGAAGAAGTATTTCTATGCCCTGCGGTCCATACTGGCCTGCCTTTGGATCATAGAGAACGAGATCCTTCCTCCTATGGAGTTCCGTTTGCTGCGCACACAGGTGGGAGACGTCACCTGGCAGAATGCGGTAGATAATTTATTGGAGATAAAGCAGCACGCTTCAGAAAAAACAATTGTTCCCGTAGTACCCTTGCTGCATGCATGGTTAAAAGAAACGATCGCATTCTGTAAAGAAAAAGCGGCTCAGATACCTTCCAGCCAGGAAAGCATTGAGCCGTTGGATCAATTATTTCAGAAGTATATCAAGATCCCTGCACCGATCTAAGCGGCAATACATCACTTCACCTTTCTAAACACCATCGTATCCGTTTCCAATACCGGCACCAAATACCCGCCGGTATCAATCCTCACATCCGGAAACGCTTTAAATACGGCAGCAGTAACGCCCGTTTTATATACAAACAACTCCTGCAAGCCCTTGTTCTTTTGCAAGGCCAGAAGTCCTTTATCACTCACCTTAGTACCTACAAGGTTCAGGTATTTCAATTGTTTACACTTGGCCAGTTCCAGCAAACCTGCATCTGTGATGGCGGTGTTTTCCAAACTCAAACGGGTAAGCTCCGGCAGTTGTGCCAGGATCTTCATCGCAGAATCACCGACGGCTGTATTGGATAATTTCAACCAAACGATCTGCGATTTCAGCGGTAGCAATAAGGCCGCGTTCTTATTATTAAACCCGGATGCATTGATGGCATTCACCATCACAAATCCATTCCCTGCCGCCACCGGCATCACTTTCACCCCTAACATTTCCAGTGAATCAATATCTTTGGCAGAAGCAATACGCGCTTCTTCTTTTGGCATGAACGGATGATTGCCCGGCCCGGAAGCAGGTTGCAGACCTTCCAGCACCAGCTCTATCCTTGAAGATTTACGAAGGTCTTTTACTTTCGCTGTGGTAGATGCGCCTTGTTCTATCCACCAGTAAAGTAACTCTACCTGGCCAGGACTCAATTGTGGCTTACCTTTCGGCGGCATACGTTTATCATCGTCATCAGAGAGTACCAGTCTTTTGTATAGTTCACTGGATTCTGGCATGGTTTCTTTTAGCACCGGTCCGTTCTCTCCACCTTTCAGGATATGTACCATGCTATCTAAACGTAATCCCCCTTTCAGTTTACCTGCATTATGGCAGCTCACACATTTCTGTTCGAGGATAGGTTTTATCAGCTGGTCATATACTTTTGCTTCTTCGATATTGGGAATGGTGGCAACAGGTGCTTTTCGGGAACCAAATGGCATGGCAGCTGTAAGATAATCTTCCCCATGGGTAAGGTTTCCGCCCAAGTGCCCTGCAGCAGAGAGCATCAATATCATGGCAGCAGAAACCCATAACCAGCTTTTCCGGAAGAGGGAATATCTTCTTAAGATACAAAGGGCGCTGGCTATAACGGCAACGCCTATGCCCATCCACATATGCAGGTCCAGAGCGCTTTCCTCATATCCGCCGGAAAGTGATAACAGGTAACCTGCAATGCAGGCTGCAATGGCAGACACGGCGCCAAAGATCAGTATCGGCAATACGGAAGAACCCAGGAAAGCCAGGCGCTTGTTGCGGCTCAGCCATTCCAGAATAAAAGCTACGATCAGTATGCCAATAGGAAGATGTACCAGCAACGGGTGAAAGCGCCCTATAAATAAACTCCAGCTCCCCTGCGGAGCAGCCTGTAATAAATTGATCACTTGCCGTATCGCGATTTTAAAAGTTTCATCATATGCACATTGATATCCCATTGATTAGCCACTGGCTGACGCGTGTAAGGCAAAGTGGGCATATAGTCCGGCGGACCGAATTCAGTCAGTATCGTCAATGTTTCGCCGGTGGTCTGTTTATGTTTTACGATCTCATCCCACCAGGCAAAGTGTGCTTTCACGGTATTTTCCCATTCCGGGGCACGGGGATCATTCACCTGTGGCCCTTCAGGATGGCCAATACGTGCATGGATATGTCCCGCACGGGATAAAGCAATGGCCACTGTTTCCGCCTGGTCCTGTAAAAGTGTTTCATGCACATTACACCAGTGAGAAATATCCAGCGTTAAACGCAGCGCAGGTTTCGCTTCAATAAAACGACGCGCCACATGTGCTGCAAACAACATGCGGGAACGATGTGTTTCATGATAGATAGGTATGCCGCTGAGTTGTGAAACACGCGTAGTCATATCTATCAGTTTACAATTCTCTTCAAAAGAAAAGTAATCCTTGCCGGAATGGCAATTGATATAAACCGGACGTTGTATCTTCTGACTGGTAGCTGCATTCACCGCTGCTTCAAACTGCGCAGCATGTTTGGCATAATCAGATCCACTGCCACCACATAAAAAACCAACTTCCAGCCCGTGTTTCTTCAACGCAGCAAAAAGATCATCATGTGCTTTCGGTTCAGCGGGCCACCATACCTCAATACCATCGTAACCAACGTCTTTTGCACGTTTGCAAAATTCATCGATCGTACCGGGGAAACCCCAGTTGGTGCCCATTATCAGCAATTTAAAACCGGGGGCATGAGGCGCTGCTTTTACAAATGATGGCAATAAAGAAACCGAGCCAAGCATAGCGGATTGTTTAAGGAAATTCCTTCTGTCAAGATGCATAAGATCAACCTAATATTTCGTGTATAACATGCCCTTCAACATCCGTTAATCTGAATGGACGGCCCTGAAAATGATAAATTAATTTTTCGTGGTCAAAGCCAAGTTGCTGCAGCATGGTAGCATGGATATCATGCACCGCTACTTTTCCTTTCACTACACTGAAACCGATCTCATCTGTTTCTCCCCATGTAAACCCTTTACGGATACCGCCTCCGGCCATCCACATGGTAAATGCTTCCGCATGATGATCACGGCCAAGGAAAGGCATTTCCTGTCCTTCGCGGTTTTCCTGCATAGGTGTACGGCCAAATTCACCACCCCACACAACAAGTGTTTCATCTAACAGCCCACGTTGTTTCAGGTCTTTTAATAAAGCAGTGATCGGTCTGTCTATCTGTGTGCATTTATTACGCATACCCAGGTTCACTGCAGTATCTTCACCGGTACCATGTGCATCCCATCCCCAATCAAACAACTGCACAAAACGCACCCCTTTCTCTACTAATTTACGTGCCAGCAAACAGTTATTGGCAAACGATTCCTTGCCCGGTTGTGTACCATACATCTCCTGGATATATTCCGGTTCATCCGCAATGTCCATCACACCCGGTACAGAGATCTGCATCTTGTAAGCCAGTTCATATTGAGAGATGCGGGATAATGTTTCCGCATCAGAAAACGCTTCATATTCCAACTTGTTCACATCATTGATCGCCTGGATGGATTGATACCGCATGTCGCGGTCCATCCCTTCCGGATCGGTGATATATAATACAGGATCTCCTTTGGACCGGCATTGCACACCCTGGTAAACAGAAGGCAGAAAACCACTACCCCACACGCTTTTACCAGCATCCGGTGTTTTACCACCAGAAGTTAACACCACAAAACCTGGCAGGTTACTATTCTCAGAACCCAAACCATAAGTAACCCATGAACCAATACTCGGTCTTCCTAAACGTGCACTCCCCGTATGCATAAATAACTGCGCAGGGCCATGATTAAACTGATCTGTATGTACTCCTTTCAAAAAACTCACATCATCCACCATGGTAGAAAAATGCGGCATGAAATCAGATACCCAGGCACGGGATTCTCCATACTGCTGGAACTTTGCCTGCGGCCCCAGCATTTTAGGTACCCCGCGGATGAACGCAAATTTCTTTCCCTGCAACAGGGATTGCGGACAAAGCTGGTTATGCAGTTTCTGCAGGTCCGGTTTGTAATCAAACATTTCCAGTTGAGAAGGAGCACCCGCCATATGCAGGTAGATCACATTCTTAGCCCTTGCAGGAAACTGCGGTGCTTTTGGCTCCAGCGGATTCAAACTTTGCGGCATGCCCGCAACAGGAGAAGAAGAAGAAAAGATATTACATCCTCCAATTAAAGAGCCCAGGGCTGTTGCGCCAATACCAGCCATACAGTCCTGTAAAAAATGCCGGCGCGAAAAATACTTCGCGGCCCTTTCATTTGCTTCCCTGATCAGTTTCTCAGACATATGGAGACAATTAAGATTTTGATAAAAATTCATCCAGGTTCATGATCGCATTGGCCACCACCGTTAACGCAGCCAGTTCTCCCACAGCCGGCATATTGTCTTTGCAATTGGCTAAAGACGATGCTGCCGCCGGGTCTTCCTTAAACTTATCGTACGCCTCTGTATATAATTTGGTAAGGATGGCCAGTTTAGCTGGTGTGATCTCTTTATACATCGCCGTTTTATAACCCGCGCTGATCCATGCTTTCTGGTCCTTACCCGTTGATCGCATCGATAAAGCAAGATTACGTGCTGCTTCCACATACACCGGATCATTTAAAGTCACCAATGCCTGTAAAGGCGTATTGGTACGAATCCTGCGTTGTGTACACACTTCCCTGCTGGAACCATCAAACGTAACAATAGAAGGATAAGGACTCGTTCTCCTGATATAGGTATACACGCCTCTTCTATATTGATCACCATCTTCACTCAGTTTCCAGCGCTGACCATTATATACCGCCTGCCAGATACCTTCCGGCTGATAAGGCATCACACTCTTTCCATGCATTTTTTCACTCAGCAAACCACTCACCGCCAATACCTGGTCCCTCACCTGTTCCGCTGTTAAGCGGAAACGAGGCCCACGTGCAAACAATCTGTTAGCCGGATCTTTTTGTTGCAACTCAGCATTACTGCGGGAATCACGACGGTAAGCAGCAGACAGCACCATTTCTTTCAATGTTGCTTTCATCCGCCACTCGTGTTTATTCATAAATTGATAAGCGAGATGATCCAACAGCTGAGGATGAGAAGGCAGGAAACCCTGGGAGCCAAAATCCTCCTGTGTTTCCACGATCCCGGTTCCAAATAATTGTTCCCATAAACGATTCACCATCACACGTGCCGTCAGCGGATTTTGCTTGCTGGCCAGCCACTGACCCAATCCCAATCTGTTTCTTGGTGCATTGGCAGGAAAAGGATTTAATGATTTCGGAACATCAGGTTTTACTAAAACACCTTTCACCAGCCAGTTACCTCTTTCAAAAGTTCGTGTTTCGCGGAACATCTCTGTAGGATTTTCCACCATCACCGGCACACTTTCCGGATGTGCATTCACCACTCTCCAGTAAGCTTTTTCCATTTGATTATACCCTGGATCGTTCTTCCCTGGCAGGTCTCCACGCAAAGCCATCCATTCTACACTGCACACCGTTTGCTCAGGTTTGATGGTGCTATTTTTGAAAACAAAATAGAGATGATGCCTTCCTTCAATGGCAGGAATAGGAATATCCAGCACATTGGTACCTTCCGGATCCGGCATGGCCTGCTTCGCAATTACAGGGCCATTAAGACTATCAATATGTATTTCGACAGAACTACCCTTATTGCCAGTCCAGTAGTACATGTAGAGATGCGTACGCCCATTTAAAGGAGCATTCTTCAACCGGCAGCTTCCGCCATTCCGGATGCCTAAATATTTTGTATCCGCCAGGTTACCGTTTAAGAATTCATCACAATCATGCGCATGGATCTTTGGTTCCAGTGTGCGCAGGAATTCATTCATTTCTTTCTTCGCCGCGGTATTGCCATGCTGGCTGATCCAGGCAGTTACCGTATCCACTTGTTTCTTTCCAATACTGTCATACAACCGCAGTACAGGATATTCACCCGGTGTGTCTTCGTCTCTTGTATTATTGAGGAAAGACATCAGCTTATAATAATCTTCAAAACGGAAAGGATCATAAGGATGACTATGACATTGCACACAGGCAATGGTAGTTCCCTGGAAAACTTCCATGGTAGTATTCACCCGGTCGATGATGGCAGCCGTACGGAATTCTTCATCTACTGTACCCCCTTCATCATTATTCATAGTATTGCGATGGAAAGCTGTAGCCGTCATTTGTGCATCCGTGGGTTCCGGTAAAAGATCGCCACCAATTTGTTCAATGGTGAACTGATCATAGGGCATGTCATTATTAAATGCATCGATCACCCAATCCCGGTACCGCCATATTTCCCGCTGTGCATCTTTTTCATATCCTTTGGAATCTGCAAAACGGGCAAGGTCTAACCACATGGCTGCCCAGCGTTCTCCGTAATGAGGGGAGGCCAGCAAACTGTCCACCACTTTTTCATAAGCCGTGGCACTACTGTCTTTCATGAAAGATTCCATCATGGCAGTGGTAGGAGGTAATCCCGTAAGATCAAGACTAACACGACGTAAAAGAGTTAATTTATCTGCTTCAGGAGCTGCCTTCAGTCCTTCTTCTTCTAATTTGGCATTAATATAGTAGTCAATATTAGCAGCTGTATCTGTTGGTTTTTCCGGAGGAACATAAGCCCAGTGCTCTCCCCATTGCGCACCTTCCTCTACCCAGCGGGTGAGGATCTCGATCTCTGATTTATCCAGGGGGGCAGATTTATAAGGCATCCGTTCTTTAGGGTCTCTGCTGTGGAGCCGGCGAATAAATTCACTCCGTTTGGCATCTCCGGGGATAATGGCAGGATGGCCGCTTTTGGTATTGCCTAAAGCTTCTTCCCTGAAGAGCACACTGAAACCGCCGTTCTGCTTAACGCCTCCATGGCAGCTGATGCAATGTTTATTAAGAATGGGCTTTACTTCTGTGCTGTAATCAACGGGCTTGCGTTTCCCGCAACCAATGGTCAATATTCCTGCAAGGAGAATAGCCCCGATGCTGGACAATATCCGGAACGTGGTAGAATAATACATGTTAGACGTGCTTATCAAGGTAAGGTAAAATACGAAAAAGCCAACATGTTTGCAACCATCGTAAGATGATCCATCAAATCGTCATATTGTCCATTATATCCGGCCATTTATATGGGAAATAATCACACTTTAACTCAACAAATATATCTCCCACTTGAGTTTGTTTTGTTATTGTTGTTATACATTTAGCAGATAAGAATCAGCTCCTTTGATCAACCGTATAAAAGCGGCCGTTTCAGATCCATTCTGAAACGGTTTTTTATTGAAAACCAGGCATTTCCTCTCTTGACATAGGCTCGACATAGGGTATCCATTCGATATGCAAAGCAATAAAGAAGCTTTCTTGTTTTACTTGTTATAAAAGCCTCCTTCTCAAAGAACCCAAAGAATACTTCCTAAAAAAATTAAAAACCACTCCCAAACAACAAAACGCTTCCTCATAAAAAAGAAATAAACCGCCCTTTTCAACGCGGCAAACTCTCAACAAAAAACCTATGCCATCAAAACCACCCAGAACAAAAACCACTTCCTAAAAAAATTAAAAACAATCTTGCAATCGAAACCCTCCTCTAAAAAAGAAAAAAACACCCCTGCAATCGAACCTCTCCTCTAAAAGAAATAATCTCCGCCCTTTGCAGCGCGGCAAACTCTCAGCAAAAATCCTCTGCAATCGAAACCACCCCAACAGCAAATAACCACTTCCTAAAAAAATTAAAAACTACCCCAAACAACAAAACACCTCCCACAAAAAATAATTAACCCCGCCCTTTCCACCGCGGCAAACTCCCAAAAAGCAAAAAGCCCTCTGCTATCAGAGGGCTCGGATCCCAGTTTTACTCAAGTTTCTAGATCAAGGGGTTCAGTTTACTCAAAAAAACATATATCATAATGCAGCCATACCAGGTACTTAAATCAAAAAGAGGGTGAAAGAATTCACCCTCCGGTATATGCATACATTAGACATGAGACTTATTTAGATCCGGCAATACCGCACATATCATTCGTTACAAAAACAATTCCCGGAGTAATGATTCAGAAAGAATAAATGCTGCCTTATAGAAGGCTGCACTAGCGATTTTGGCGATTTGGGGCTGGACGATGAAAGGCCGGCCTGTTGCGAATTTTGTTTGTTATAATACATAAGAGTGTTTTTCCGATTTCGGAGGGTGAATACAAGAAGAAAAAAATTTTATACCCGGCTTCACCCTCTCCCCATAGATTTAGACTCTTCAATGAGTAAGTCAATTTGAGTTATGGAACCAATCGCCAAGAGACTGAAAAGTTTTTTACAACACAAAGGATTAACTACAACTGCATTCACCAGGATCCTGCAATACAGTAGTTGTGAAAAAGTAGCCCGGCTATTCCGGGTACCAGGAGCAAAACCCAGTGTGGATATACTGGAAGACATTGCAAAACATTTCGAAGAGCTCAACCTCCGATGGCTGATCACCGGCCATGGTGAAATGCTTCGTGTATCTGCAACACATACACAACCACAGCCCCATCCCGAAACGGAAATGACTGCGGCCATACAGCAGGAACAGAAGGAGCACGACCCTAATCTGGTGTTCATCAAAACGGCTAACAATGATGAATATATCCTTCATCAACCCTTTCCCTCCTTCCTGCTGAAAGGCAGCGAAAAGGAAATGGAAAAAACTTCGAAACCATTATTGGGTAGCCTGATCAACTTCATCGAGAACGTTCGCGATGAACAGTAAGATCAAAGACCACCAACCTACCCTACAACCCTAATACAAAAGGGCTGCCTGAACAGGCGGCCCTTTTTCCTAACATCTACTTTTGATATATCGCTTTTATCAATAAATACTTAATTGTACCCTTTATTCTGTTCAATATTCCCGATCCGCACATCTTCATTTGGAATAGGCAACAACTCATGTTTATTCGCCTTATAACCTAAAGGCCCCAGCTCAGCCTCTGCTTTCCCCCAACGTACCAGGTCCATATAACGGAAACCCTCAAACGCTAACTCCAGGAAACGTTCATTTACAATAGCATTGAACAATGCATCCCCGGTGGCCGTGATCTCTCCAAGCCCGGCACGCAGTCTTACTTTTTTCAACTCTTCCCTGGCACGACCTTCATTACCTGCTCTGTAATAAGCCTCTGCTGCCATCAGCAAAACATCCGCATAACGGATCAGCCGGATGTTGTTACCATAGTTCAGATCAGGAACAGCCCCTCCATCAGAACGGGTTTCCCCTTCAAAAGAACCATACTTACGCTGGAAAAATCCTTCATAATCCCAGGCTGTTGGTGCTGTCCATCCTCCACCGTTTGCTACTAATTCTCCCACAGACATCACCGTATTCATCCTCCTTTTCACATCTCCTGCTGCTACGTATGCATTATATAATTTAGGCTTAGGCAGATTGAACCCCCAGCCTGCATTCAAAGAATCATTCGGTGCTTTTGTATAGAAATCACTGCGGGGTCCTTGCAGTTGCACATGGATATTGTTTTCTATCAGGCGGTAAGTATCCCAGGGGAAATTCCCCCAGTCAAATCCTTTGCGGGAAGTGAACGGTACTTCAAAAACACTTTCCATACCAAACTCTCCGGCTTCGGAAAATACTTTCGCAAAATCAGGTTCCAGGTCATATTCATGAGAAGCGATCACATCATTAAAAGCCGCAGCCGCTTCCGGCCACTTTTGCTGATACAGATAGATCTTTCCCAATAAAGCCTGTGCCGTTCCTTTGCTCACACGATGACGTTCATGCGCCGGGTAAGCAGATTTCAGGGGCAATAACGGAATAGCTTCCAGCAGATCTTTCGTCATCTGTGCATATACATCTGCTTTCTTGGCACGTGGTATTTTGCTGTATTCCGCTGGTGTGAGGTCTTTAAGAATTAAAGGTACATCACCCCATAAACCCACCAGGTCAAAATAGAAGTGTGCACGTAACACTTTACACTCTGCAATGAGGCGTTTCTGCAGATCAGTTTCTCCCTTCACCCGGTTGATCACCTGGTTGGAACGATAAGCCCCAAAGTAACAAACCCGCCACGTCCAGAGAACTGCTTCATTCTGTGATTCAAAAGTAAAGTTGTCCAATGCCTGGTAAGATGGCTGATCAGCAGGACCACTGCCACCTGCATTACTTTCATCTGAAGGGAAAGTTTTCACCAGTAATATGCTGGCCCATCCCCAGTTATAATCTGCCTGTAAAAAATCATAGGCAGCAAACGTGGCAGCCAAAGCGTCACCGTCTGTTTGGTAAAATTCTTCTTCCGGAGACCGGCCCGGTATTTCCTGGTCCAGGAAACTTTTTGCACAACCGCTGCCTAAGAACATTGCAGTGATGCCAAGGAATGTATATCGAATAAGGAAGTTCTTCATTGTAATTGGATTGCAGGTTTAGAAACTAAATGAAAGGCCCACCAATGCGGTACGGGGAATTGGATATACCCCTCTGTCTATACCCAGGCTGTTATTATCCTCACTGCCGGCTTCAGGGTCCATACCTTTGTACTTCGTAAAAGTGAAATAATTATCCAGCGAAGCATAGATCCTCGCATTGCGGATCTTCACACGTTTCATGAAGGATTCCGGCAAAGTATAACCGATCTGTAACTGACGGATCCGGGTATACGAACCATCAAATAACATGAAGTCGCTGTTATACACAAACTCGCTGCTGGTATTGGGTGCAAACCATGTATTGGTACTGCCTTCTCCTGTCCACCGGTCTTTGTAGAAAAACTCCGGACGGTTACCCGTTGGCCTGTCCACCCGGTTGAAACCCATCAGGATCTCATTCCCTATTTGCCCCTGTACAAACACCAGCAGGTCAAATCCTTTGTAGGCAAGGTTCACACGACCACCGAAGATCACATCAGGATGCGGGCTGCCGATATTTGTATGATCACTATTAGAGATCACACCATCGCCATCTGTATCTACAATAATAGGATCACCCGGTTTAGGATTCACCGTCATCGTAGTTTTAGCCAGGTAGTCATCTATCATTTTCTGGTTCTGGAAAATACCTGCTGTTTTATATCCGCGGAAATACCAGATAGGTAAGCCCTTTTCAAACCAGGAGGCCGTCCAACCCACACCAACACCAGATCCTGCAATACGATCCACGAACTCATTGGAACTTGTTACTTCATTTTTAATAGTAGTAAGGTTAGCCCCTATTTCATAAGTGAATGCATTCTTCTGATCGTTGCGATAGGACACTTCAAATTCCACACCCTTGTTGGAAACCGTACCACCATTCACGATCCTGAGTACATTACCCACAACATTAGGTGCACTACCAGGTGTAAGCAAACCTCTTGTGATCTTATTATAATAATCGACAGTAAAGCTCAGGCGGTTATCGAAGAAACCCATGTCTGCACCAATATCAAACTGTTCACTCGCTTCCCATTTCAGGTTTTTATTTTCCAGGTTAGCCGGCTCTGCGCCTACAAAGAAATCATTGTTCACATCAGGATAACTGATGTTCTGTGTAGTGATGAGAGCCTGCCAGTCGCCAATGTTAATATTAGAGATACTACCGTTCTTACCCCAGCTGGCACGCAGTTTCAGGTAATTAAGCTGCATATTGGGGAAGAAAGCTTCATTGGATGCGATCCATCCTGCAGATACAGAAGGGAAGGTACCCCATGTATTACCAGGAGGCAGCAGAGAAGAACCATCCCTCCGCAGGGTAGCATTAAAAAGATACTTGCCTTTGTAATCGTACAGCAAACGGCCGTAGTAAGAAACCATCGTAGTAGATGTTTGCGTTCCTTCAATGCGGTCCTGGTTATCCGGCATAAAATCAGGATAACTGAAATTGTCCCTTTCCTTGAACATACCGGAAGCAGTTCCTTCCAAACGATCGTACCCACGTTTCAGGGAACTCATACCCACCATCAAAGTGAAATCATGTTGATTTATTTTCTTATTATAAGTGAGATAGTTTTCCCACTGCCAGTTGTACCAGTTCTCGTTATTATCGAAAGACCCGGCCACTGTATTCATTCTTTCTGCAGAGAACCAGAAAGTAGGATTCCATCCGTGATTCCGCTGGAAAGCAGCATCCAGCCCAAAGCGCGAAGTAGCTTTCAAACCTTTCAGCAGTTCTGCATCCAAATAAAGACTACCAACGATCTTATGTTGTGCGGTAAAGTTTTGGGTAGTAGCCATTTGCGCTAACGGATTGCCCGCTTCTCCAAACACATAATCAGACACACCGTAATAACGGCCCAGCGGATCTTTCACCAGGTTAAAACCTGCGTTCAGTGCATTCTGCGCCCTTGTGCTCAAAGCGCCTGTAAAAACTGTGGGCATTAAGGGATCCAACAAAATGGCATTGCTGATCACAGCGCCAAATTCATCATCCTCCGTTACGCCTTTCCTTTTATGATAAGAATAGGAAAGACGGTTGCCCACAGTTAACCAGGGTTTTACCTTATGATCTGTATTAATGCGCACGGTATAACGGTCAAAACGGGCACGGTCTCCGCCAATCACACCATCCTGCCGGAACAACGTTCCGCCGATCAGGAAAGATGATTTTTCAGAACCACCGCTGATGGTCAATGCATGCCGTTGTAAAGGAGCGGTCTGTGCAATTTCATCAAACCACACGGTACCTGTTTTCCCTTTCCATTCAGCCGGATCAGGAATGGTGCCGGGTGTTCCGGCATCTTTTACGTACTGTGTGTATTGCTCTGCATTCATCATCTTCATTGGGTTCTTAATGGATTGCCGGCCGTACTGCATGCTGTAATCAACTCTGGTGGTACCGTCTTTGGCACCTGATTTTGTGGTAATGATCACTACACCGTTTGCTCCTTCCGCACCATAGATAGCTGCGGAAGCTGCGTCCTTCAACACTTCCATGGAAGATATCTCTGAAGGGTCGAGGTATTCAATGCCACCGGCACGCATACCATCAATAATATATAAAGGTTCTGAAGAACCGTTGGAACCTGTACCACGGATCCGTACACGCATACCACTTCCCGGAGAACCGGAAACCGGTAAAACCGTTACGCCTGCAGTTCTTCCCTGTAAAGCCTGTTCAATTCTGCTGGAAGAAACAGAAGCAATATCTGCTGCTCTCACAGAAGAGATAGCACCGGTCACCAAACTTTTACGTTGTGTGCCATAACCTACTACCACCACTTCATTCAATGCACGGTTGCTCACATCCAGGGTTACATCAATGGATCGGTCCCCTGTGATGGTCACTTCTTTTCCTTCATAACCGAGCAAAGAAAAAATGAGTGTTTTACCGGTAGAAACTTCCAGCGAATATTTACCATCTCCATCAGCCTGGGCGCCCCGCACTTCCCCTTTTACCTGAACAGATACACCCGGTAAAGGTGCTCCGTTCTCTGCATCTGTAATACGGCCGGTTACTTTTACTTTTCGCACCGTATCTGCCGTTACCCCACTGATCATCATGGCAGAAGCGCCATTGAGTTTCATCATGGGCATCGTATTCGTGCTCTCATCACCGTTAGTGTTGTCCTGCTTTGCGGGGCTGGGCAACTTTGGGCGCGGCGCTTTATCATCAGGTAACGGAATGATAGCCCAGGTATTGGGCTGAACAGCTTGTGCCTGCAAGCCATGAGGAGTTAACAGGGCTTTGAGCATTTCTTCCACATTGTTAAAACCTGCAGGAGAAAAATTCACTTTTACATTGGGTAACTTCTTCGCTTCATAAAGCAGATCAATTTTGTATTCTTTATGAATCTCTTTTAATAACTGTACCAGGGTCTTCTCCCTGATCTTTTCAGACGTGGACGAGGGTTGCTGCCAGGGAATGTTAGGTTTGCGGATAACGGCCAGTTCTTGCCATGGGCCTGACACAGACCAGCTTAAAGAGGCTGTTGATACCGCAACCAGCAAGGCGCTTCGCAACAATAGTTTAGCTTTCATAAAATGGAATATTAAAGTTGGGTTTTACGATTTTGGTAGATACACTTTGGGCCTTCAGTCTTTGTTACAAGCTGTTAAATCCCGATTTAGTTTGCCGCGTTTTGTTTATTGTTAGGTTATTCTAAATTCTTAAACACCAATTGATCGTCCTTTGTTTCAATCTGAATGTTCATGGTGATGGACAATGCCCGTGAAAGTTGCGTGATATCCTCTGCATAAAGATCTCCGCTTATTTTCTTGTGGTTGATCTCGTCGTTTAAGACCACCACTTTATACCCGAATTTTGTAAAGATCATGGATGTTATCTCTGCAATAGATGTATTCTCAAAATGGTAACGATGATTCCGCCAGTCCGCGATCAGTTCTGTATTCACAGATTCCTTCAGCCGCGATAAATGTTTTTCTACCTGCACTTCATCTCCCGGTTTCATCATAAATACCTTATCACCTTCTGTGATAGCCACTTTAGCTGTCAGCTGCACCTTTCCTTCTTTCAGGGAAACCGTGGTACGTTCTCCCAGCATATTCACATTAAACTTTGTACCCAATACCGCTACATCAATTTCATTCGTATGCACAATGAACTGCGCATTACCCGCACCCGGCTTTTTCGTGATCTCAAAGTAAGCTTCCCCATCCAGCCATACACCGCGGCTTTCCGCCGGATCCCATTCTACGGGTATGCGCAAGGTAGAGTTAGCATTAAGGTAGACGATGGAACTATCCGGTAGTACTACTTGTTTGATCTCTCCATAAGTAGTATGATATGATTTCATACTATTGGAAATGATGGAGCAATAGATATTATAAGAAGCATATCCCAGTAACGGCAATAAAACAGCAGCAGCCAACACCCTTAAAGCAATACGCCTCACCTTCCCGGTCTTTTTCCTGGAAATTTCTGATTCGATGTGCTGCCAGCTTTCTTTTGTTTTTTCTTCGGGTATCTCTTTCCGCCGGAAGCGAATAGGGGAACTACCTGGATCTTGCGGTACGGATGGATCTTCCATAACGTGTTTTCTTAGAAGACACGCAAAGAGGTTCCGGGATACTCCTTTTCTCGAAACTTTTTTTAAAATAAATGAAGGAACAGCCACCACAGAGGGATTTGGCCCATCATACCCCTCAGCTGGGTAAGGGCCTTGTGGGCTAAATTGATCACGGACTGGTAATTCACTTTCATGATCTCCGCTATTTCTGTATAAGAAAGCTCTTCATAAAAGCGTAAATAGATCACTTCTTTCTGCCGGCGGGGTAACTGATTGAGGTACTGGCTGATCCGCGACTGCCGTTCCGCAACATGCTCTTGTTCAATGAGAATGTCCTCAGGAGAAAATTCAATGTCCGGCTCACTGGGAGGTAATATCTGAAGGGAACGTAAACCGCGTAACTGATTGAGTGCCTGACGGCGAAGGGCCGTGAAGAAAAAAGCCCGCACGTTCTGGAGCAGGCCGATGGACTCTTTTTTATACCATATACGGATAAATACTTCCTGTACCGCATCCTGCGCAACATCCTCATTTCCAAGCATGGCGAGCGCGTACCGGTATAATACCGGATGCAATTGACCGTGGATGCCCGCATATGCTCTTGCATCTCCCTGTAACACAAAGTGCCAGGAACTGGTCAGATCTTCACCCTGTTCATAGGCATCCGGCATGGGTGAGCTTGGGTCTTTTGAAAAATAGGAAAATCGCTGTCACTTCATGTAAAATAACGAATCTGCCCGAAATAAAAAGCCGGCTCTTCTGAACCGGCTCCCCCTGTTAAAAGGAAAGGCACAAGCTGAAGCCTGCGCCCGTTATATTAGCAGCATATTCCTATAAGGCATTTTGACCATGCTGTGCATGCAGCAGGGGAGGTTTATCAATCTAAAAATTATTTATTGTAAGTAAACATAGCGGTTGCTATGCTCATGATAGAACTTGGGGCATATACTCCGGGGTTGTTTACTTCGTTATTAGTTTCCTGAATGCAAAGGTATAGGGCTTCGCATTACACCCAACCACATAAAGATGTGAAATGCCACTTTTAATGCTTCAATTGTATAATTAATGGAATTAAGCAATTATTTTTGAGCGAGAGCTTTTATCTATGCATATCATCCGTAAGGAAAAGCTGCTTCTACTGGCAGCATTGTTTGTGCTTCTCCAACTGGCTGCACAAGCCCAATCCCAATCCCAATCTTATCTTTTCTCCCGCCTTAATGTGGAAGACGGATTGCGCAGCAATTACGTGACCGCCATTTTCCAGGATACCAAAGGTTTCATGTGGGTAGGCACGGAAGGTGGCCTGCAAAGATATGATGGCAAACAGTTTGAATACTTCCCCTTTGTAGGCATCCCCGATATCTCCCACGAAAAAGTACAGCGGATCATTGAAGGAAAAAATAACACCCTCTGGATCGCTTATAACTCCTGCGTAGTTACCTATAATTATGTAAGCGGCAAAGCCAGCAAAATACTTGTACTGCACCAGAACATCGAAAAGAACTTCCAGGCCACACAACTTTTTATAGACAGTCGCGGCCTCATCTGGCTCTGCACAACAGATCATGGCGCTTTTTTGTATGACGAAAAAACACTGGCCTTCGTTCCCTTTTCAAAATTCTTTGCACCCGCCGCATTCAATATCGTTAATGTAGTAGAAGACCCCGCCACACACAATTACTGGCTGGGCACTAACATTGGCATCTGTTTCCTGGATTACGCACAAAAGATCTGTTACACCCCGCAAAATAATCCACGCGACATTCCCCTCCTCAAGATCCCCGCTCTGCAGTTAAATGTGATCCGGTTATTTGGCAGTTCCAAACGGGGATTGTTCATCAACATCTGGCCCCGTTATGTAGAAAGGCCCAGCTTCTATTATTATGATCTGAAGACGGGTATATTATCTGAACAACATAAAGACCAGGGCATCGTTTCTCAGTTAATAGAAGACAGCAAAGGAAATATCTGGGGATCAGGTGACCTGCTCATGCGTTTCAGTCCGGATGGCCAGCAACTGGAAACATTCCAGCGCAACCAGTTCACCCGCAATGGCCTGGATTATTCAGAGATGTTCACCCTGTTTGAAGATAACATGCAAAACCTCTGGATAGGTACCAGCAATGGTTTGTTCACCTTCAATCATGCCAAACAACAATTCCACACCATTATTTACTGGCCGGATAGTTATAAACAATCACCTCCTCTGCTGGAAGCTACAGATATCTGGCAACATCCAAACGGAGATGTATGGGTGACCAGCTGGGGCCATGGCCTGTTCGTATATGACAGCACCTTCTCTCAACTGAAAAAACATCTCCTTCATCCCTCCATCACCACTATCAACATGGCCTTTTGCATGTTGCCCCTCCCGGATGGGAAAGTACTGATCGGCGCGCAGCATGCCAATCTATGGATAGTAGATCCCAAAACATGGAAAGTGGAATACCGCGTATTGAAGGACCTCGATAATCGTTCCATCCGTTGCATGACACTGGATAAACAACAAAATGTATGGATCGGCACGCAAAGAGGCATCGTAGCGAAATGGGATTTCCAGCACAATACCATGCGCACCTTTACAGATAGCTTTTATACACAGGGCCGTTATCTCTGGAACCATATACAGGATATCTATGCAGATGCAGATAACTTCATCTGGGTAGGCACCAATTACAATGGCCTCCTGAAAATGGATACCGCCGGCCATGTAGTAAAACGGTATGCAGCAGATGAAAAAGAACACAAACTACCCGCCAGCAATATTTACAACATCTTTCCCATGCCCAACAACAAGCTCCTCATAGCTGCAGGAGGAATTGTATTGCTGGATACAAAGAAAGATAAAGTACTCAGCACCATCACACAGGAAGACGGATTACCCGTTGGCGCCATTACAAATATTCAGCCCCTCAATAACGAGAACATCCTGTTCACTACTAATTTCAGTGCAGGAAAAGTGAACCTTATCAAACGTAAAGTAGTACACTACGGCAGGAAATACGGCATTGCAGATGAAACCTTTGAATCCCCCACCAGTTATAAACTGCGGGATGGTCACATTGTATTAGGCAGCACCAAGAACATCATCTTCTTTCAGCCGGATAGCCTGCAGGATCCTGTTCCCCCACCTGATGTACGCATCCATTATTTCAAAACAGACGGAGACCTCGTCTCTCCCTATCAACCCATGATGGAGGAGCCGGATCCAAAGATCGAACTGAAATACCAGGACTGCACCTTTACCATCGGTTATATCTCTCTCGATTACCTGGAGCAGGATAACCTCAGTTATTCCTACCGCATGGAAGGAATAGATAACGATTGGGTGAAAGCCGGCAATCGCCAATATGTTACTTACACAAATCTATCTCCCGGCACTTACACCTTCCAGGTATACTGCGAAAACGGGGAAGGCATGCAAAGCCCGCATATCACTTCCATCCGCATTGTGCTGGCCAGTCCCATCTGGCAGAAAGGATGGTTTTACGGACTGCTCATCTTACTTATCATCGGCATCATTTATCTCATTCACCGCATCAGGGTGAACCGGATTATGTCCACCGAAAAAGTAAGGCGCCGCATTGCACGTGATCTGCATGATGATATGGGTTCCACCCTCACCTCCATCAATATCATGAGTGCCATGGCACGAAGGAATGCCGCATTGCAGGACTTACCCAAAACACAGGAGTTCCTCGTAAAGATCGGTGACAGCACCACCCGCATGATGGAAAGCATGGACGATATCGTATGGAGCATCAACCCCATGAACGATAACCTCCAAAGAGTGATCGCAAGGATGCGCGAATTCACAACTGGTGTACTGGAAGGACGGCAGATCGCTTTTACTTTTTCTATTGATGAAAAGATCTTCCACCGTAAACTGCAACTGGAAAGCCGGCACGACTTCTTTATGATCTACAAAGAAGCGATCACCAATATTGCGAAATACGCCCAATGTACTTTTGTAGATATCCGTGTACAATTACGCAAAGGGAAAATGGTACTGCGCGTACAGGACAACGGCGTAGGTTTTGACGTAAAAGAAGCAAATGAAGGAGATGGATTGATGAATATGGAACGAAGAGCATACAGGATGAAAGGACAACTGAATATTTCCTCACAACCCGGCAAAGGCACCGTGATCACCCTCATGTTCCCAACCACATAACCATGTGATTGGCAGAACGAATTTGTCATGTTACCTTTACCGAACATACCCACTACCATGATTCGAATCGTGTTATATGAAGATAACACCAAACTGCGAGAGAACTTAACGTTACTGATCGACGGAGCGAATGATTTTATCGTATGCGGCGCTTTCAGGAACTGCGATCATATTTTACAACAGACACAAGAGCTGCTTCCTGACGTAATACTGATGGACATTGATATGCCCGGCACAAATGGTATAGAAGGTCTCCGCATCATCCGGCCCCAATACCCCGATCTTCCCATTCTCATGCTCACTGTGTTTGACGATAACCAGCATGTTTTTGATGCCATCAAAGCAGGTGCAGATGGTTACCTTCTGAAAAAAACATCACCCGATAAATTACTGGAATACATCCACGAAGTATATGAAGGCGGCGCCCCCATGACCTCCTCCATTGCCCGGCAGGTGTTACATCTCTTTGCCCGCCAGCCTTCAGATAAAAATGATAAATACCATCTTTCAGACAGGGAAAAAGAAGTGCTGCAATTACTCGTGAATGGCTATAGCTACAAAATGATCGCAGGAGAGATCTTTATTTCTATTGATACGGTGCGTTCCCACATTAAAAAGATCTACGAGAAATTGCACGTTAATTCCAAGTCAGAAGCGGTGGCTAAGGCTTTTAGAGATAAGTTGGTGTAGGATTATATCCAGATATACACATCTAGTAAAAACCGCCCGCCCCCTCTCTTTGCCGGCGGTACTTCCCTCTCTCGTTGTAAACCACATCGATATGTGATTGTATGGCATTCCCAACTGTTGCAATTTTGTACAGTAACGGAAACCATACTTATATGCTTTGTAACAAACCCCTGATGGCATTGCTATGCATAGCCATGATCACTTCCTGCAAGAAGGATCCCAACCCCCAGCTGCCAACTAAACTACTCTTAAGGGTAGCCACAGCGGATAATATTCAGATGGACAAATTCATGTATAATGAAAAAGGCCAGGTAATAAGATCCTACTATTATCGTGGTTACACCGGTGATACCGCCTACCAGGATTATACTTACCTGAACAACCGCCTCCATAAAATAACCCATCACAATGCAGAACACACAATGTACTTCTATGCAGGAAGTAACCTGGTAAAAACGGAAGTAAGTGATGCCACCAATGGCGTAACGAGTTATTTGGATCACATCTACAGGAACGGGAAACTGGATGAAACACACACTTATTACAAGGAAAATGGTCAATGGGATTTGACACAGGAAAATACGTACGACTATGATGCACATGGAAATGTTCACAAAATAAATGTATACCATGGCCCGGACCTCCAGACGACTGTTGAATTCACTTATCACAATGATCACCTTGATCCTCTGCCGACCATTTTTAAAACCCCGCTGGTAGAAAAGGAGATCCACTATAACGGAGAAGGAGGTATTGAATGGACAACAGCAAACACATACGAATATGACACAAAAGGATACCCCGTAAAAAGGGAAACTATTACCCGTAACGCAGATAATAATGTGTTATCGAGGCACACCTTTTTCTATTCATATAAAGATTAACCCCGAAATAGCGAAATAGCTCTATTACAATCCCATTGTCCCCAAAAGGGCACACCCCGCGTGTGCCCATATTTTTTTACAACACTTTTGGCCGGTTTTTTGTTACCTATGCATCAAAACATCCAAAAAATGACAAACCAATTGATCCGCTTCTTTACAGTATTTGGAGCAACCACCCTGCTGCTGAGTGCCTGTGCAACACAACAGGGTACCCCAACTGCCGCCAGTATGGGCAAAGATGCAAAAGGGAAATGGACGCTGAACACTGTAAGCTATGACGGTTTGCCTTCCACCGCTAAGGTGACCACTGTTTTTTCCAATATTCCGCCTAAATGCCTCGAGGGCAGCGACTGGAACCTCCCATCCAATAAATACGGCAGTTTTGCCACCGTTAGTTCAACGGACGGCTGTACCCCCGTATCACAAAACATTGTATGGTCTACCCTTAACCAGGGTGGCATGGTCATGATCCAGTTCAAGGAATTACTGGAAGGGGTGAAAGCCAAGAATATTTCAGACGGGTACCGCGTGGAATTAACTTCTGTTGATAATACCTCTATGGTATGGCGCGCACCGGTTACTTATGAAGGAAAAACTGCTTATATAGTATATTCTTTTACCAGGAAATAATTTAACCCGGAACCCGGGCCAAAAAGGAAAAAGCAGGACAAATATTGCCCTGCTTTTTCCTTTTTAGTTATTGTATCTTTGCCCTTCGTTTTAAAGAATTATGAAAGCATTTAACTTATTTATCAAATATCGATTACCCCTGGGCATTGTGTTCCTGTTAGGGGGTATTGCGCTGGGCCTTGCTTTTGGCTGGTGGGAAGCTGCTATTGTACTCTTAATAGGGGTAGCATGTATCGTAACGCATTTCCTGTTTGGGCCTATGCGGCTGGTACAGGAAGCGGTGGAAGCAGGAGATGTGGAAGGCGCTATGCGTATCCTGAACCGTATCCAGTTCCCGAAACTGCTGTACAAACCCATCCGTTCCGGTTATTACCTGATGCAAAGCAACCTGGCTATGCAGAATGAAGACTTGGACAAAGCGGAAATTGCAGTGAGGAACAGTATCAAATCCGGCAGTCCAACCCGTGAGCATGAAGGCATGCAATATTTTCAGCTGGGCATCATTGCCTCTCAGAAAAATGACACAAAATCCGCCAGCGAAAATCTCCGCAAAGCCCTCAAGCTAGGCCTGCCAGACAAAGAAAATACCGCTGCAGCCCTGCTGCAATTGTGCTCTATTTCCATGAGCCGCCGGGATTTCAAAACTGCCAAAGAGTATTTCCGCCGTGCAAAAGAGCAGAAACCAACTACCGAGCAGATCAAAAGTCAGATCAAAGAAATGGATAAATACATCAGCCGCATGCCCGGTTGAGTTTGTTCTTTTACCATATTAAAAAATCCCGGTAGGCCATGCTTACCGGGATTTTTTTATGAGATTTTCTTTCAAAAAAATAGCCGTTTTAGATTCTTCAAAAAACAAGGTTAGCTTCTTCCCAAAAAATATCTGTTTTAGTCCAGGCTTAGTTCCTTCAAAAAACAGGATTAACTCTTCCCAAAAAGTATCTGCCTTAGACCAGGCTTCGCTCTTCTCCAAAAAACAGGGTTAACTTCTTTCCAAAAAAACATCTGCTTTAGACCAGGCTTAGTTCCTCCCAAAAAAATAGGGTTAACTTCTTCCAAAAAAATATCTGCCTTAGACCAGGCTTAGTTCCTCCCAAAAACAGGGTTAACTTCTTCCCAAAAAATATCTGCTTTAGACCAGGTTTAGTTCTTCCCCAAAAAAAGCTTTCCCCTTTCAAAAAAAATATCCACTTGAAATCAGAACTTTGTTCTGATTTCAAGTCATTTTCTGGGCCCGATTCAGCGCCAAAGCCTGTCCCCGGATTTTCTTATGAAATCTTATCCAACGCCTGCTCCAGATCCTTGATCAAATACCCCGGATCCTCCAGCCCTATATACAACCTCACCATCTTATGTTTCGCCTCTTTAGGATCAAAACTCCCCGCCTCCAATCCCGCGCAAGCCGGAAAAGCCAACGATTCATGCCCTCCCCAGGACACCGCCATGAGGAAATGTTTCAAAGCATCACAGAAAAGCTCCACCTGCTCCCGCCGATCTACTTTTAATTGAATGGTCAACAACCCCGCCGCCCCTTTCATCTGCCGTGAAGCCAGTTCAAACTGCGGAAAATCAGGGTCCAGCGGAAAGAATACTTTATGGATCAGCGGATGTTTCTTCAGCCAGGCCAATACCTGCCGGGTACTATCCGCACTACGTTGCAGCCTGATCTCCAATGTACGCAGCCCTCTTAATAAGAGCCATGCATTAAAAGGAGCAATCGCACTGCCAATATTCAGGTATTCAGAAACAAAGATCTTCCTGATCTTTTCCTGGGTACCGGTCAATACACCAGCCATGGTATCACTATGCCCGCTGATAAACTTCGTAGCAGATTGCAAACAAAGATCGATCCCCATCAGATGTGGCTGCTGATATAACGGCGTACAGTAACTGTTATCGATCATGGTAGTGATATTCCGGCTACGTGCCAATTGGGCCACGGCAGTTATATCCTGTAACTCAAAAGTAAAAGAGTTGGGAGACTCCAGGTAGATCAGCTTCGTATTCGGACGGATGGCCTGTTCGAAATTCGCGATGTCGGTTCCATCTACAAAAGTAGTTTGTACCCCAAACTTCGGCAGGATGTTCTCAAACAATTGCCTCGCCCAGTTGTAAGGGTCCCGGACACAGATCACATGATCCCCCTGTTGTACAACAGAAAGCACTCCTGTAAAGATAGCGGCAGCCCCGCTTCCAAACACGAGCGCATCCTCCGCCCCATCTAATGCAGCCAGCTTCTGCCGCAGGATATCGATGGTTGGATTATGCCCCCGGGAGTACACGAATCCTTTGTACTCATCCAAAAGCAATTCCCTTAAAGCGGCTACAGTCTCGAACGCAAAATTGCTGCTTTGCATAATTGGAGGAGCAATGGCATTGAAATATTGCTCCCTGTCTTCCCCCAATTCATTGATAATAAACGATAAATCCATAGTATTTGTATTCCCTTTGCACGCCCCGAAAAAGACGCAAAGTACATAAATCATCTTCTTTGAAGATCAGCGCACGGCTCTTTTCATAAAAAAGTAAATAGGCAGCCCGGCCACGAACCAGAACATCCCACTGAGGGCCTGCTGCCAATCGCTTATAAAGATATTGACTGTTACGAAGAGATACACGCTAATAAAAAGGACCGGCAGCCAGGGATATAAACGCATTCTGTAGATGCCTGTATTGTCCAGGTGCGCTGTTTTCTTCCTCAGGATAAATATAGTGGCGGCCGCAGAAGCCAGGCCAATGGAGTCGAACAGCATCACATACTGGATGATCTTGTCGAAATTACTCAGAAAATACAGCAGTCCTATCACCATTACCGTGAAAGTGGTAAGGGCCACTTCCTGCACCTGCGTTTTGCTGTTCACCCTTTTAAAAATGGATGGTAACACGCCATCTTCCGCCATGGCGTAATACATGCGGGGATTGGAAATGAGGTTTACATTCGCATACCCCAATACAGATAAGAACAGTAAGATAGAAGTGATCTTAAAACCATTGTCTCCAAAGAAAACCCCTGCCATGCGGGCTGCCAGGGCATCTGTTGTTTTCAGCTGTTCAAAGCCGATCACTTTCACATAAGCATAATTCACCGTGAGGTATAAAAAGATGATAATGCTGATACCGATGAAAATAGCCCTGGGTGTGTTCTTAGCCGGTTCCCGCACATCACTGCCAAAGTTGATGGTTTGCTGATAACCGCCATAGGTAAAGAATACCGGCACCAATGCTGCCCCGAAAATATAAAACCAGCTATGTGATGAAGCAGACGTAACCACACTGGCCGGTGCCACATGCCCACTGAATACCGTTAAACAAAGTAATAACACCATGCTGATCTTAACTACCGTGAGCACATTCTGCCAGTTGGCGCTCATCCTGATCCCCAGCATATTGATGATGTATAAGAACAGCACAGCCCCAATGGCAATGAGCTTCCTGCCTCCTTCATGTTGTGCTGTTTCGGGCAACAGTACAGGACCGATGTATTCCGCGCCTACAATACAAACTGCAGCAATGGATGCTGCATTGGAGATCACCAGCGTCCAGTTGATCATAAAAGAATAAGCAGGATGGAAAGCATAAGAGCACACTTTATAAAAGCCCCCAGCCACAGGATACCTGGAACCAATTTCTGCATAAGTAAGCGCGCCGCATAAGGAAACAAGCCCTGCCAAAACCCATACGGAATAGAACAATACAGGGGTGCCGGTTTCCCGGGCCACGCTTACAGGAGTTCTGAAAATACCCATGCCTATCACTAATCCTACCACTATCATCGTCAGGTCAAAGGGTCCTAGCTTTGGTTTGATACTCATATATACAAGATAACCGATTCGTACTTATTTATTACAAAATATCGTAGGTTTGCCCACGGTAAACGGTTGCCTTTGGATGAAACCTTTCATCTGCCAGGCATTAATAGGGAATCCGGTTCAATTCCGGAGCTATCCCCGTAGCTGTAATCCCGCTTCCTTATATTCTCCAATAAGGAAACGTTTTTCGGACTCTTTCATACCACTTCCCGGCAACGGGGGGGAAGGTCATCCGAAAAGCGGGAAAGCCAGAAGACCTGCCGCATACCAATTTTTATCAGTCCGCGCTTTCGGGTGAAAAGCGGAGGGTGTAATTGCCTGTAGGAGGCATTCTATACTTTTCAACATCTCCCTTGCGTGTAATTAAATTAATTACATGAAAAAGAACATCTACACACTACTGGGTCTGCTGGCAATCGGCCAGGCTGGCTTGGCACAAGATTCAACACATGTTTCACAACTGAACACAGTTGTGGTAACCGCTACAAAATTCGCTAAAAAACAAAGTGAAACCGGAAAGGTGCTCACGGTTATTAGCCGTCAACAAATTGAAAGGAACATCGGCCGCTCTGTAAGTGATGTGCTGAATGAACAAGCCGGCATCGTTATTAACGGTGTAGGTTCCAACCCCGGCAAGAACAAAGAATTGTACTTCCGCGGCGCCACCTCTCAATACACCACTATCTTATTGGATGGTATTCCCGCAGCAGATGCTACCGGCCTTACCGGTAATTCCATCGACCTCCGTTTTATGCCGGTAGACCTGATCGAAAGGATTGAGATCCTCCGTGGTACACAATCCACCCTGTATGGTGCAGATGCTATTGCAGGGGTGATCAACATCATCACCAAAAAAGGCGGCGAAAAACCAGTGACCGGTTTTGGCAACCTTACCCTGGGCAGCAACAGCAGCCTGAAAGGAACACTGGGTCTCCGTGGTCAAAAAGAAAATGTTGATTATAATGTAAGCTTCACCCATTTTGAAACAGATGGTATCTCTGAAGCCGCTCCGTTTGACACGGTTACCAATCCGCAATTCGACAAAGACGGTTACAAACAGAATTCGGTGTTGGTGAACTTCGGCATTCAGGCTACAGAACACCTGAAACTGCAACCCTTCTTCATGTATTCTGATTATAAAAGCAAATACGACGGCGGCACGTTTGAAGATAATCTGAAGAACAACAACAAATCTGATCTCATCAATACCGGTATCCGTGGTATCTACGACCTGAATGGTAAAGGAGAAGTACATGCCAATTTCGGTTACCAGAAAGTAACACGGGTGGATGATGGTTCCTATAGCCTGCTGTCATTAGATGGCCGCTCTTATTTTGGCGAGTTGTATGGTCACTATAATCTCAATAGCTGGTTACAGGTATTGGCAGGTGTAGAGTACCGCAAAGCTGAACTCACAGACACCTCTAATTTCCTTGTCAACAAGTTTACGCCCCGCAGCCAGTATAACACCAGCCCTTATGTATCTGTGTTCATCAAAAACCTGCATGGTTTTAGCTTTGAAGCAGGCGGTCGTTATACCTTACATTCCAAATTCGGTAACAACTTCACGTATAGCCTCAATCCTTCTTACCTGATTGCAGATAAGGTGAAACTGTTCGTGAACCTTTCTTCCGGATTCAAAGCGCCTACTTTAACCGCGCTGTATACTTCTTATGGAGATGAGAACCTGAAACCGGAAAAAGCCACCAGCTATGAAGCAGGCTTCCAGACTTTCCTCGTGAAAGACAAACTGGACCTTCGCGTAGTAGGTTTCAAACGGGATATAAAAGATGTGATCACCTATATCACTGCACGCAACAAGTATGCAAACTATAACAAGCAGAATGATAAAGGACTGGAAGTAGAACTCGCTGTACACCCTGTAAAAGGACTGGACATTAAAGTATTCTATGCCTACGTAGAAGGCCAGGTAACTACACAGGCCGGTACAAAGGACACTACTTATAATAACCTCGTTCGCCGTCCAAATCACAGTGGTGGACTGAACATTGGTTACCAGGTATTGCCTAAATTAT
This sequence comes from Chitinophaga sp. SYP-B3965, assembly GCF_009647655.1. GTDB lineage: Bacteria > Bacteroidota > Bacteroidia > Chitinophagales > Chitinophagaceae > Chitinophaga. The sequence goes on from NZ_WJFD01000008.1 coordinate 100,333, forward strand.
TTGTAAGCACTAACATCCGCCAGGTAGGTACCAGGAACGATCTGTACTTCCCGCCATGGCCGGAGCCTTCTCAGAACCTCGAACTGAAAGCTTACACCATCTGGGATATGTATGCAGAATATCGTTTCTCTGATAAAGCCCGTTTGTTCTTCAATGCAAATAATATCACCAATAATAAAAAATATTGGGAAATTTACGGATATTCCGTGCAAGGCTTTAACATGCAGACCGGCATATCATTCAGTTTGTAATATTTAAATAAAGAAACCCGTCATGTCAATTAAAAATTTGCAGCCCCGCTTTTTTGTGCTGCTGTTATTCATCATCGTAGCTGGTGTTCTGCGGATCACTGCAGCAGGGCATATCACACCCTATTCCAATTTCTCTCCCGTAGGTGCTATGGCCTTATTTGGCGGCGCCTATTTTGCAGATAAATGGAAAAGTTATGTGTTCCCCTTACTCTGCATCTTCCTGAGTGATGTGATCATGAACCTCACTATCTATGATGCATACGTTACCGGCATCATGTACGATGGATGGATCTGGACGTACTTTGGTTTTGCTGCCATGGTACTCTCCGGTCAGCTGCTCATCAAAAAAGTACGGATAACAAATATCGTGGTGGCCAGTGTGGTATCTGCAGTAGCATTCTGGCTGCTGTCCGATTTCGGCACATGGCTGAGCCCTGTGAATATTGACATGACCACCGGTACGCAGTTCACAAAAGACTTTACAGGTCTGGTGAAATGTTACATACAAGGCGCCAGCACTATTAAGAATACCCTACTGAGTAACCTGGTATACAGTGCCATCTTCTTCGGCTTATTTGAGCTGATGCAAAGCAAGATCCCTGCACTGTCTATCTCCAAATAATCATTGGGCTGGCCATATATATGGTCAGCCCTTTTAAAAACATAAACAATGGTCGCCTGTTCCTTCCTCCCTGCTGCAACACAAATGATCTATGACATGGGCCTGCAACACCTGTTGCATGGTGTTACGTTTGAATGTCCGCCAATAGCGCTGGCAGAAAAACAACGTGTTGTGCGATATGTACTGGAAGGAAATACTTATACCAGTGAGGAAATAGACCGCATCTTTTCTGCGTCCAAAGCGCAGGGCAAGAGTTTGTATTATGTGGATGATAATGTATTAGCTTCCATTGCACCGGATGTGATCTTCACACAGGATGTATGTGAAGTGTGCCAGATAGACACACATTGCACGCAACAGGCCGTATATAAATTACCTAAAATGCCTGAGCTGGTAAGCCTCAGTCCCAATAACCTCCAGGACGTTTTCAATTGTGCCATCACCATTGGTAAAGCATTGGGAGAAGAAGAAGCTGCTTACCGTTACCTCGCCCGTTTGCAAAAACAATTAGACGAAACCGTAGATACCCTCCGTGCCCACCGTGCTCCTTTACGCCGTGTGATGATCATGGAATGGATGGCCCCCGTTTACAACTGTGGTCACTGGATCCCTTACCAGGTAGCTTATGCAGGTGGTGTAGACATGTTATCCAACCCCGCCGGCGATTCCATCGTTACACCCTGGGAAAAGATCCTGCGCTATGATCCAGAAGTACTCGTAATCGCCCCCTGTGGTTTTCTAACAGATCGTTCCGCAGAAGAATTACATCTCGTTACCCGCGTACCCGGCTGGGATAATTTACAAGCCGTTCGCAACGGAAATGTATTCTTAGCAGATTACGATCTCTTCACACAACCGAGCGCCAGCACATTGGTAGATGGCATCACCGTACTCTCTCATCTTTTCCATCCGGAGATTTTTGAAGTACCCGCACGTCTGCAATCCAAATTCAGAACGCTCGATCTCCAGACCGCCTGAGAAAAGAGTCGTACATTTGCGCCGGAATGATAGATATTTTCTTAATACGGCACACCACGCCAGATGTGGAATACGGCACCTGCTACGGATTTACAGACCTTGACCTGGCTAACACTTTCCCTACAGAAGCCGCCCGCGTGCAGGACATTTTACCGGCAAAAGACCTCACCGTTTTCGCCAGCCCCCTGCAACGTTGCAGCAAACTGGCCGAATTCCTTTTCGGAACTCCCTTTGCAACAGATGAACGTTTAAGAGAAGTAAATTTTGGCGACTGGGAAATGCAAACCTGGACGGACATCGCTATCACCACACCCAAAACCTGGATGGCAGATTACCTCCACAACCCCATGCCTAACGGCGAAAGTTATGCCGCCCTCTATGAACGCAGCATAGCCGCTTTCCAGGAAATCCTCAAAACCAAACAGGATACCGCCATTGTTACTCACGGCGGCGTGATCCGATCTATCCTTGCTTACGCCACTAATACTCCCATTGAAGATTCTTACGGGATCAGGGTAGAATATGGCAGGGTAGCGCATTTGAGAGTAAATGAGGAAGGATTTGAGCTGAAGGGCTTGAATTTGTAAAAAGGGCGATGCGTAGAATATGGGGCTAATATCCGCAAAAAAAGCGTAGAAAAAACATCTATTCTCCGCACGATATGCGTAAATCAAGCTGTATCTTCGGGAAGATGAGCATTAGATACATGCACCAAATGCCCCAGTGGCCCGATTTTTATTTTGATTTTCCCAAAACGTACTGGGTTTAGCAAACATACGCTCCCATCAGGGCAAACTATTAGGCCGCATGGAGAGCCTTGGGTTCAATCTCCAAAAAGAGGCAACCCTCAAGAACCTCACATTAGATGTTCTAAAATCCAGCGAAATAGAAGGCGAGGTGCTTAACCATGCACAGGTACGTTCTTCCATCGCACGAAGATTGGGGATGGATATTGCAGGCCTCGTTCCCTCTGACCGGAATGTGGAAGGGATTGTTGATATGCTAATAGATGCCACCCAAAATTATACAGAACCATTAACAGCTGAACGCCTGTTCCGCTGGCATACGGCACTATTTCCTGCAAATAAATACAAAATGACTATTGGGGCATGGCGAACAAATACAAAAAATGACCCTATGCAGGTTGTATCAGGCCCCATGGGCAATGAAACAGTTCACTATCAGGCGCCGGATTCAGATAGATTGGATACTGAAATGCAAAAGTTCCTGGATTGGTTTAATGCAACCGATGAAATGTTAGATCCTGTGATAAAAGCCGCAATGGCACACTTGTGGTTTGTTGCCATCTATCCTTTTGATGATGGCAATGGCCGTATTGGCCGCGCCATTGCAGATATGCAGCTGGCCCGCGCAGATGAAACCCCATACAGATTCTACAGCATGTCTGCACAGATCAGGGCTGAAAGGAATGATTATTATGATATCCTGCAAAAAACGGAACAAAGCGAACTCGATCTCACTGGCTGGCTGGCCTGGTTCCTGCAATGTTTAGACCGTTCTATATCTGCTGCAGATAATACACTGGCGTTGATAATAAAGAAGAAAAAATCTGGGATACTTTTGCAAGAGAGTCGCTTAACGAACGTCAGAAATATATGCTGAACAAATTACTGGATGATTTCGAAGGAAAACTTACTTCATCCAAATGGGCTAAGATGACAAAATGCTCGCAAGACACGGCCATCAGAGATATACAGGATCTCGTGACAAAAGATATATTAGAGAAAGAAGCTTCCGGTGGGAGAAGTACAAATTATACCCTTAAAGAATTAAACTAAAAAAGGCTGCTCTATAAAGAGCAGCCCTTTCCCGATTTAGATCTGTTATTATTTTATCATCCACATCTTCGCATTAATATCATCCACCGCAGAACCAAACTGCTTCTGTACCGCATCTTTCCAATGCTGTTCATTAGAAGCACGATGGCTATCCGGATATTTAAACCGCATAGGTATCACCCCATTATTTCCAGTCCCTGCACCTGTACTGAAAACCGGCACACCCGTTCTCCTCCAGTTCAGGTAAGCTTCAAAATCTGAACCCTGAAAAAATGCGAGGTACTTTTGTGTCAGGATCTGTTCCAGGCCAGTAGCATTATCACCAGCATACTTCACAGACGGCTGCTGATAATATACACCTTCAAAATTAAACGGAATAGTATAGTTAGTGCCGCTATAAGCCTTGATCACATTACCCGGCGCATCAACCGGTACGCCATAAAATGACAGTGATGCACGGATACCTTTTTTATACCAATCCTCTGCACTGCCGGTGATCCATTTACGGTTGATCGCTTCTGCAATGTTAAAGCACATTTCAGGATAGCCAATATACACCTGCGGCTCCGGAGAATACCCGGAATAATAACGGCTGCGGCTACGTAAAGAGTAAGCAGCATTCACCACATCCGCCATTTTAGAAGACATATCATCCAAACTTTCTCCTGATGGCGCTCCCACATAAGCCGTAATATCAGCCGGTGTTTTACCCCCTTTTAACTGTGCCGTGGCAGGTTCCGCAGTAAGATAAGCACGCGGGTCATTCAGGCTCACCAGTTTATTCAAATAGGTGGCAGACATATTGTAACGTGTAGCATCGTTCCCCAGGTTATCCGGGTTGATGGGATACTTGTTGATGTTGTTGTACACATACTTCATGTTATGCTCAATACCTGTCATCAAAGGATACTTAGCGGGATTGTTCACCACATCCGCAAACTGCTGCCCTACTTTCAATTCCGCATCTGCCGTTTTCAAACTCAGGCTGATCAATACGCGTAAACGTAAAGTGTTCACCGAACGTTGCCAGTCTTCCAGCCGGTTATTAAAATAGAAATCGTTGGATAAGATCTGCCCTACACTCGTATTACTTTTATCAGGGTTCACGATGAGCTGTGTGAGATCTGTGTTCGCCTCATCCAGCCATTTCAGGACCTGGATGAAGATCGCTTTCTGATCATCATACACAGGATACAGGTTATCCTTTCCTTTCAAAGCTTCTGTCATGGGCAGATCGCCTACCATTACCGTCATGCGGTAAAAGAGGAATGCTTTGAAGAATTTGCCTAACGCTGCATAAGGATTCACCGCTGCGCCACCCAAACGTTTCGCTTCTTCTTCCATTTTCAGCACATTGAAGAGCGTATAATAATCGTTGGATTTAGCACCGCCCCAATCGTAACGCTGGTTACCGTAATAGTTGTAATTACAGGCATCGAATTGATTCCAGCGCATCACATCACTCCAGGGAGAATTGATATTGATATTGCTGAGGATACCCGTCAACACCAAACCCGGAGGAACCTGCAGCGGTTTATTGGAATTCATTTCATAATCCGAGAACTGTTTGCTGCAACCTGTGCCCATAAGGCCCAGTATCGCAACGAAGAGGAATATTTTTATCGTTTTCATAATGATATTATTTAGAAGGTAATGTTGAGGTTCACTCCGTAACGGCGGGTAGAAGGTGATTGCAATCCGGAACCGCTTTCGTTACCGGCATACTGGTCAATATCCACATCTTTATTCTCCGCGAAATACAACAGGTTCCTGCCTACCAGGGAAACACTGGCCTGGCGGATGAAAGAGCCGCTCAGGATATGCTGCGGAACAGTATAACCGATCACCACTTCCCTCAGCTTCATGAAAGTTTTACTGATCATGTTAGCCTCCATGGTATTATAGTAGAAGCTGATGTAATCCTGCAGGAAGGTTTTGGTGGTATTGGGAGCATACACCAGGTCTTTGTAATTAGTGACCCTGCCATCATTATCATACTGAATAGCCGCACCATTACTCACCACCACACCATCTCCTACCCATGATTTCACACCTTTGTAATCATTGAAACGCGCTTCGCCCATTTTACCCAGTACGGTATTAATGTGCCTGCCGCCACGATAGGTTTGTTGCTGAATATAATTATTCATCCTTCCACCCACACGGCCATCAAACTGGAAGCTGAGGGAGAATTGCTGGTAACGGAAAGTATTGTTCACCGCCCATACCCAATCCGGGTTAGCATAACCGAGGAACTGATTAGCTGGTGATTTAATAGGTCTGCCGCTGGCATCATTGATCAGTTTGCCATCTGGTGTTCTTACGAATGTCTGGCCATAGATACCATCTACCCTGTCTCCCGCTTTATAATAAGTGTTCAGTGTATTTACACCGGGATAGAAATCTACATACCGCTCTTTAAACGTAGACCAGTTTATCATTACATCCCAGTTCAAACCAGTTGTATTACGAAGCGGCGCCCCGGTGAGCGAAACTTCCCAACCCTGCTTACGGGTTACCACACCATTCACCAGATACTTTTCAGCACCGGTAGCATCTGTGATCGGGAAATTATAAATACGCGGACCATCCTTGGTCACGAAATAAGTAACTTCCAATCCTAAACGATTTCTGAACATCCGGAGATCCATCCCTGTTTCATAAGCCGTACTGGAGAAGGGTTTCAGATCAGGATTAGCGATCGTTCTGGAATAGATGGCGCCTACTTTGGAATCATACAAAGGACGAACATCATATCCGGCAGAGTTTTCAAAGGAGGGACCGTCGTAAGAAGACTGGTATTCCGTACCATAACCAACCGGGTAGGTGGCTTGTGGTGTTGCGCCGATAGTAGCCATCGTCAAACCACCTTTCACATTCGCATAAGAGCCTCTGAATTTCAACATGTCAATCACTTCCGGCAGTTTCACATAATCAGATACAACGGTACTGAGGGAAATAGAGGGATAGAAATATACGTCGTTGCCTTTGGGGAGCGTAGAGAGTTTATCATACCGGCCGGTTAAAGATAAGGTGGCGTATTTGGAGAAAGAAAGATCCGCATAACCATATCCGCTCAACACCAGCATGTCTGATGTAAAGTTGGTGGACTTTAATGGATTTAATGAATTCGCAAAAGCGTACCATCCTGGCACGTTCAGATAATCAGTAGAAGTGAAACTGGATTTATAGGAGAAAGACCGGGCATTACCACCCACAGAAGCTTTCAGGCTAATGACAGGGGTGAGATTATCATGATAGGTAAGCAATACATCCGTGTTGTTTTCAAACATGGAACGTTTGTCTTCCCGGTAATCACCTAAACCAGCTTCTCTTCCATAAGGATGCGCAGAAAAAGGTAATTTTTCATTCCGCAACATATCATAGGAAGTAACCTGTGAACGGGCCAGCACATCCAGGTGATCTGAGATCTTGTAAGAGAGTTTCATGTACCCGTTCATGTCTGTTTTATAATGCCCGCGTTTCCATTCCATCACCTGGAACCATGGATTCGTGTAACGCTGATATTCTGCGAATACAGATTGAATTCCTTCTTTACCCGGCTGCCAGTAATTACGCATAGCATCTACGTCCCAGTCTGCGCCTGTCCAAATGGAGATGTTATAGATAAGACTGTTTGGACCATAAGCCACATCCGGAAAATTAGGGGTGTACTGGCGGTTATAGTTGAGGTAACCATCCAACCGTAATCTGTCGGACAGATCATAACCGGCGGAAATGTTGAAGTTGGTGATGCTTAATTTACTGTTCGGGATAATGCTCTTTTGCTGAGAGTGCGAAAGCGAGAAACGCAGATCGTAATTTTCACCTCTTGCGGAAACAGAGAGGTTGTTGGTGCTAAGCACACCCGTTTGCAGGAACCTGTTCAGGTTATCTTTTCCGCGTGCAGTCCATGGTGTAGCGGAACGCACACCACTAACCGGATCAACAGGACTATCATACTGCGGAATAAGCTGACCTTCAAATTTAGGGCCCCATACATCATAGTCGCCATCATTGGTACCACCACCGCGGCCATCTTTAAATGCATATTTACCATGGTCGCCAGGGCCGTATTCATCCTGTGTTTTAGGAATGGCCAGGAAACCTTCGTCGAACATCGTGCTGGAATTGAACTCTACAGAAAAACCTCTTTTATCTTTAGAGCCTCTCTTCGTAGTGATCATAATAGCACCATTCAAACCACGGGAGCCATACAAAGCAGAAGCCGTAGCACCTTTCAGTACCGTGTAACTTTCAATGTCGTCCGGAGAAATGTTCCAGGTATCTGAGTTGATGGGCACGCCATCCACTACAAACAACCCGATCTTGCTGCCACGTAACAGCAGTTGCGGCGAAGCCAGTAATTCAGGAGAAGCACCCACAGTAAGACCGGCTATCTTACCCACCAAACCATTGATAGGATTTGGTTCGCGGGCTTTGATGAGATCAGATCCTTTTACTTCCTGCACAGAATAGCCCAGGGCCTTTTTATCTTTTCTGATGCCGAGTGCTGTTACTACTACTTCGCCTAAATTCTTTTTGTCTGTTTGCAGGATAATTGTGATCGCGGATTCTCCATTCGTGGTTATTTCCTGTGTCAGAAAACCGATGGAAGAAACCTGGAGAATTACGCCATTTGCGGCTTTGATGGAAAAAGTGCCCTGCGCGTCTGTAACCGTACCATTATTAGTACCTTTTACTTTCACTGAGGCGCCGGGAACCGGTTGCTGATCTTCGGACAGGATCTTGCCGGAGACCAGTTGTTGCGCCCACGTAATTGTACACGTGAGCAGCAGGGCCAGCATGAGGAGCGCTGCCCTAAAGTTAGGTTGAAAACTGTGTTGCATAGTAGATAGGATTAAGCGATTTAGCAATACAAAGTTGTCCTGTCTATATGACCTAAATGTTAAGCAATACTAAATTAACAGTATAGAAATATTAAAATAATAATTACTTAACATAGGGCATATTTTTACTAATTCTAAACTATCGATCTTCGTCTGGATAATTTAAAGTTGGCCATGAGATGGAGTTTATGGGTTGTCTTAAGAAAATTTCTGTGCTTATCTATTGTAATTTAAGGAATTTTCATAATTTACAAATATTAAACAAAAGATGAGGGCCAGCATTGTAATACTAAACATCGAAAATTGATCATGTTTAAGAAACGGCTACAGGATTCCTCCGGGATCTTCTTTATTGTTTGGTGCTTAATGGCTTCCTTTGGCACTTACTTCTGTATGTATGCATTCCGTAAACCTTTCAATACGGGCTTGTATACAAACCTGGTGTTATTTGGCATCGGCTATAAGACCGTACTGATCATTGCACAGGTGATGGGATATATGGTATCCAAGTTCGTAGGCATCAAAGTGATCTCCGAATTGCAGCCCTCCCGCCGCATTCCGCTGATCATTGGATTGATCCTTTTTGCCGAGGTCTCCTTACTGGGTTTTGGCCTCGTCCCTTATCCCTATAACTTTTTCTTCCTCTTCCTGAATGGTCTGCCGCTGGGCATGGTATGGGGAGTGATCTTTAGTTTCTTAGAAGGCCGCAGGTTTACGGAAATACTAGGCATGGGACTGAGTATCAGCATGATCGCAGCTTCCGGGGTATTGAAAACCACTTACATGGAGATCCAGGAGTTATTTCCTTTTATCTCTGAATTCTGGATGCCCTTCACCATCGGATTACTCTTCCTGCCACTCTTCTGCTTTTTTGTATGGATGCTTTCCATCGTACCGGCACCCAACGAAACAGATAAAATATTAAAGGCAGAGCGGCAGCCCATGAACAACGAAGACAAAAAAACCATCCTCAGAAAATACGGCCCCGGCCTCTTGTGCATTTTATTGAGTTTTTGCATGCTCACCACCCTGCGTGATTTCCGGGATAACTTCGCCGTAGAAATATGGAATGATATTTCCGGCACACATTGGAATAAAGCCGTATTCTCACAAACAGAATTACTCAGCACCCTGATCGTAGTATGCTGCGTGGCGCCTTTATCCCTCATCCGCAGTAATATCCGCGGACTTTGGGCCACACAGGGTTTGATCGCCATCGGTATTCTCACAACTGGTATCAGTACCTTTTTATTTTACCAGGCATGGATCAGTCCTTTCGGCTGGATGTTGTCTTTAGGCACTGGTTTATTTTTAGCTTACATCCCTATTCAGATAGCGCTATTCGAAAGACTGATAGGCTTATTTAAAATGAAAGCCAACGCAGGATTCTTTGTATATGGCTGCGATGCTACCGGTTATCTCGGCAGCGTAGGCCTATTATTATACAGAGAGTTCTTTATGAAAGACCTTCGCTGGAGCAGGGTGTTGATGCAGTTCAGCTATGTGTTATGTTTCACCTGCCTGACATTGATCCTTATATCCGTATTATTCTTTAACCGGAAATACGGGATCAGCAAACTGTTTCAGAAACCAGGTGCAGAGCCGCCTGTGAATATGGAGAACATTACTTTACATCAATAGGATACATGAAGAAGTTATTATTTACACCGGGACCACTATCTACTTCCCGCACCGTAAAAGAGGCAGCCCTGGAAGATATGGGCTCCCGGGATGAAGCGTTCATTGAAACCATTCAGTACATCCGGAATGCTTTACTCAAACTCGGACATGTGTCCAAAGAAGAGGGATACGAAACCGTGATCGTACAAGGTTCTGGTACTTTTGGAATAGAAAGTGTGATCAGCAGTACCATCACCCCTGGTGATCATTTATTGATCCTGAGTAATGGCGCTTATGGAGAACGCATCGTAAAGATGGCCGTCATCCACAAACTGCCACATAGCATATTACAGTTTGAAGAGGATGAGATCACCAGCCCTATAACAGTAGCAGCATTTTTAACGGCTCATCCCGAAATAACCCATGTAGCTTGCATCCACAGCGAAACCACTACCGGTTTATTCAACCCCATAAAAGAGATTGGTGCTTTATGTGCCTCCAACGGTAAAACATTTATTGTAGATGCCATGAGCAGTTTCGGTGGTGTGGAGTTAGATATCAAAGCCTGCAATATTCAGTTCCTTGTTTCGTCTTCCAACAAATGCATAGAAGGCATTCCTGGTTTTGCCTTTGTCATCGCACAAAGGGATGCACTACAAAAAGCAAAAGGCCAGGCACGCAGCCTGAGCCTCGATCTCTATGATCAATGGTATGGGTTGGAAACCAGTGGACAGTTCAGGTTTACACCTCCTACACTGAGTTTGATGGCTTTCCGCCAGGCTTTAAAAGAACTGGAAGAAGAAGGTGGAATTCCTGCCAGGGAAAAAAGGTACCGCACCAATAAATCCGTGCTGGATAGTGGTATGGCCGCGCTAGGGTTTTCACAATACCTAAACCCAACCATACAAGGCCACATCATCACATCTTTCTTATACCCAACACACCCAGCCTTCAACTTCGAAACATTCTATCGCAAACTCAGCGACAGGAATTTCGTGATCTATCCCGGCAAGCTCAGTAAAACCAATGCCTTCCGCATCGGCAATATCGGGCAAATATTTCCGGAAGATGTACAGGCGCTCGTGCAAGCGATTGGAGAGATTTTAAAAGAAGAAAAGATTTCCTAAAAACAACATAGCTTATCATTAAACGCTCCTGATCTCCATCAGGAGCCGCTTTTTGTTTTTTTTATTTAGAGTTAAAGGTCTACTTTTAAAAACCTCCCTGCAAAAAGAAGGCAACCACAAAAAATTACCCGATCCCTCGGGGAGGTAGTATTTCTTTTGTCAAAGAAACCACACTGAAAAAATATAAAATCCCTCCCGATCCATCGGGGGTAGTAGCTTCTTCCCAAAAGAACAACCACCAAAAAAAGAATTAAAACCTCCCGATCCATCGGGAGGCAACGCTAAGCATCAAGCCATTAATAAAACAAACACTACCTGCCCATCGGAAGAAAATGTTTTTTTTCAAAGACAACCACACATGAAAAAAACAAAAAAACCTCCCGATCCATCGGGAGGCTATGCTAAGTTCCATACAATAAAGAGTACCACCTACCAGGGCATAGAAAAAGTCTTCACATAAGTAAAACACTTCATCGCCTCAATCACTCCCTCCTTAATCCCCAATCCAGAATCCTTCACCCCACCAAAAGGAGAATTCTCAATCCGATAACCAGGCACCTCATTAATATTCACCGTCCCCATATGCAAATGCTTCACCGCATGGATCGCCTTTTCCATATCACGCGTAACGATCCCAGAGGAAAGCCCATACACCGTCCCATTCGCCAAAGCAATCGCATCATCCAGATCTTTCACTTTCATAATCGGCGCAAGAGGCCCAAAAGATTCCTGCACCACCATCTGCGCATCCCTCGGAACATCAACGATCACAGTAGGCTCCAGTAAAGCCCCATCCCGACGACCTCCATATAATACCTTCGCACCCTGCACCACCGCTTTCTTCACTACATCTTCCAAATAAACAGCAGAAGCCTCGTCAATGACAGTGCCCACACGGGTAGCCGCATCCGCAGGATCCCCACAGCTATATTCCTTCGTTTTCTCCACGAACCGTTTTACAAATTCATCATGAATACTTTCCTGCACAAGGATCCGTTTCACCGCAGTACAACGCTGCCCGGAATTCCTGTAAGACCCTTCAGCTGCCAATGTAACAGCCAGATCCATATCCGCATCTTCCAAAATGATCAACGGATCATTGCCTCCTAATTCCAGGATCACCTTCTTATACCCGGCCTGCTTAGCGATGTGTTTCCCCACTGCCACACTTCCCGTAAAAGACACCAGCTCTACTCTTGGATCCTGCACTAAAACTTCCGCTACTTCAGCCGTAGGGCCAAGTAATACACTCAGCATATAATGCGGCAACCCTGCTTCATACAGCAGTTCCACTAAACGTATAGCCGTGAGGGGAGTTTTCTCCGAGGGCTTTAAGATCACTGGCGTACCCGTAGCAATAGCCGGAGCAATTTTATGCGCCACCTGGTTCAGCGGATGATTAAATGGCGTAATAGCCACCGCGAGAGATAAGGGCTCCCGGAGTGTAAATATTTTACGCGCTTTGCCTTGCGGAGAAATGTCGCAGGAGAAAACCTGGCCATCATCTTTTAGTGCTTCGATGGCAGCAAAGTGTAATACATCTCTTGCACGCCCCACCTCATAACGGGTTTCACGGAGGCAAAGCCCGGATTCAGACATGATCAGCTGCGCAAATTCCTCTTTCCGTTCTTCCAGCAGCTGACGTGCTTTATCAAGTACGGCAAAACGTTCGTACCTGCTCAGCTTAGGCCCACCTTTCAATCCAGCGAGGATCGCAGCTTCTGTATGCTGCCGGTTCCCCAATGTAACGGTGCCCACTAAACGACCGTCATAAGGGCTTTTTACTTCCAGTAATACATCAGACTGTAAAGGCTCTCCGGCAATGTAGCCGGTTAAAGAAATGACTTCATCTAATACAAGCATAATAAAGTCTAATTATGGTGAGTACCGTTAACGGTGAAATCAAAAACATCAAAATTGCGTGGATCGCCGAGGGCTTTGCTTTTATAAGCAGCCGTCAGCGGATGAGAGATCAGCAAAGGCACCATTTCTTCATAACGGCCACCATGAGAACGCAGCCCACTATCCAAAGCACTGAGATCATGATGCGCCGGCGTGCGACCCACCACTACATCCCTTGCACTCAATACGATCAGATCACCAATGCGATCTTCCGGCTGTTCCAGTAAATGTACTGCGCGGGCTTTGTTATGTACTTCCGTAATACCCGGCTGATCCTGCAACCAGTTGCTGATTGCCGTTTCATCAGCCCCTTCCGGTAAATGTACCGCCACATAAGAACCCAATGCACCATGATGTTTCACGTAAGGGTCCGTAATAGGACAGATCACTCTAAAACCACCACCGAATTTCTCCGTCAGCATCGTTTCTATAAAGAGCACATTGGGAGAACCATCCGGTTTTTGTTTGGCATTCATACCATGATCTGCCGTAGCGCCAATCACTGCGCCCAGCGCAAGCAAGCGGCCCAGCTCATGATCAATGGCTTCGTAGAATGCCAGTGATGGCTCATCTTCAGGAGCGTACGTATGTTGCATATAATCCGTGAGGGAGAGATAGAGAAAATCCCCCAGGCCTTGTTCTATCAATGCCACACCCGCACGCAATACAAAAAGACTTGCATCCGCACTGTAAATAGCCGGGGTGGGGAGGTTTAAAGTTGTTTCCACATTACCGATGCCATGTGTAGCTTCCTGCGCCAGGTTAGCTTTTTCTGCTGAGAAAGCGATGCCAGTCATTTTATGACTGAGAATATCCCGCAGTTTTTCTTTCGCAGTAACCACCGCTACTTTACGACCAGCATTGGCTGCGGCCGCAAGGATCGTTTCTGCACGGAGGTATTCTGAAGAGTTCATCATTACCTCTTCTTTGCGATTTGTATCGTAGAAGAAGTTGCCGCAGATGCCATGCACAGCAGGCGTAACACCCGTAACGATCGATGAGTTGTTTACGTTGGTGAAGGAAGGCAAAGCCCCTCTCACCATACCACGGTAGCCGGCCAGGGTCATTTTTTTGAGGTTGGGCATCCGGTCATGCGCCATGGTGGCATCCAGGTATTCATCAGCGGAGCCATCCAGGCAGATCACAACTACCGGAGAAGCAGGCGGAGTATACGTTTTGCCATTTACAGTAAAAGATCGGGTAGATATTGACATACAAACTTTGTTTATAAATACTAACTGTTTGGATAGTAAAATTAAACAAATTCTCTAATTAGGACTGTTAATTTTTTATGAAACAGGACATAAAATGGGCTGATCAGACTGAAAAAAGCTGAAAAGTGCGACGCAACGGGGGCTGCGTGAGGTTAAACGGCTGGGTTCAAAATTATTCTCGCGCTTAGAAAAAACTGCGCTACAAGTGGAAAGAAGCAGTGTAAGAAAATCCCCCATCTGCCGGCATTACGCCACCAGCCTACTTTTCCGCATCCTGGAAGAAGTACACCACCAGCAGGAGGGCATCATCCTCTCCTACATTAGCGGGTTTGTGACCCAGGCGGCCATCGAAAAAGATAGAATCCCCGGTTTCGAGGATGTGCTTTTCATTATTGATGAGATATTCCACGGTGCCTTTGATCACATACTTGTATTCATAAGCGTCCGTTTTCACGATCTGACTGCGTTTGGCGCCCTGCTTCAATTCCAGCAACACGATATCGGTGGGGCCACCTTTGATATTGCGGGTGAGCACACGTTTGTAGAGGAACCCTTTGGCATTCTCTTTTTCGAAGGCCTGGTATTCATCTTTCCGCTTGATGAGGATCCTGGCGGTTTGCGTTTGCTGATTGATGTCGTTAAAGAACTCGTTCATATCCAGGTTCAGGGCCCGGATAATATTGATCAGTACCAGCAGGGAGGGTACTGTACGGTTGTTCTCGATCTGAGAGATGAGGCCTTTGCTCACGTCTGCTTTATCTGCCAGCTCCTGTACCGTAATGCCTTTGGCTTTGCGCTTTTCCTTGATCTTTGTACTGATCTGGATGATGATATCTTCTTGCATGCCTTTTATTTATTGGGAGGTTCCGTTCTAATCCGCAACAAATTAGATATTTTAGCTTAGCTAACCATCATCCCGGGTAAAGAATACTTTACTTTTGCAAAAATTCAATATATGTTCAGTATCGACCAGATCATTACTGTAGGCTTTACACTCTTCGCTGTGATTGATATCCTTGGCTCTATTCCCATCCTGCTGTCCCTGAAAGAAAAGCTTGGCGAGATCAGCGCCTGGAAAGCCACACTGGCTTCCGGTGTACTGATGGTCGTTTTTCTGCTGATAGGAGAAGCCTTCCTGAAACTCATGAGCGTGGATCTGCAGTCCTTTGCTGTAGCTGGTTCCATCGTGATCTTCATCATAGGACTGGAGATGATCCTGGGCATTGAATTTTTTAAAAGTGATAACGATACGAAGACGGGAAGCCTGGTGCCTATTGCCTTTCCGCTTATTGCCGGATCTGGTACACTCACCACGATCATGTCCCTCAAGGCGGATTTCGGGGATTACAACATCCTGGCGGGGATCCTGGTGAACCTGGTGATCATTTTTGTAGTGCTGAAATCGCTGAACAGGATAGAAAGGATCCTCGGGAAAGCAGGGCTGATGGTAGTGCGGAAGTTTTTCGGGGTGATCCTGCTGGCCATTGCTGTGCGGATCTTCAAAAGCAATATCGGGACTTTGTAATTTCCTTTTAATTAGCTTAGCTTTGCAGACCTTTTAAGGATTTGGCCTCGTCGTACAATGGATAGTACATTAGTCTCCGAAGCTGATGATCCAGGTTCGATTCCTGGCGAGGCTACTATCAAGCATAAAAAAAGTCTTGTAATTGATTTACAAGACTTTTTTATACCCGGATAAATTATTGCTCAATCTTCATTTTCCTGATCACAGCAATTAAATCCTCCATCCATCCTTCAGTATTCACCTTAATATGTTTATAATCCTGTAATAACGGAGGGAATTCAGATATCTCCAGATCGATATTTAGGATAATGAAATTCTTTTTCCCTGAAGCCATCCGGTTGCGAAAGAAGTATTTCATTTCGTCTCCAGCCCATTTAGAGTTTAAGAAATTCCTGGAATAACAGAGCAAACCGATATCAGACTTAGCCAACCCTTCATTTAATTTGTCTGTAATACTATCACCACCGTCAATTTCATATTTATCAAACCAAACCTTTATTTCTTCTTTCTGCAGCTCCTGAAAGATCCTTTCAACTATTGGCTTATCAAACGAAGAGTGGGATAAAAATATCTTGTATTTAAATATACTCTCGTCCTTGCCCCACTTTTGCTCAACGATATTAGCAGAGGCAAATAAAAAAATATCGTTTGGCTTATCAGTCACAATATTAGACACCTGCTCAAATGTACTGAAGGAATAAGAAGAATACCGATTCTTGTTTAACTTGTTAAATATAATATCATCTATACTATAATTAAACAGATAGTTCATTTTCTTTTGTGGATAATGTATGCCAAGCCAGCTATCAAATTCAGTGTCATTTTTCTCAAAAATCACCAGCAATAAAAACTCAAGATTATACGGATTATTGTTAACAAGCAAAGTGATTCCCGTTAACTCCTCATTATTAAACCGTGCAAGTATACTTTTAATGAATTCAAGTTCATCCGTTCTTCTTGCATAGGATAGATTAAAAAGATAAAATTTTGTTGCAATATCAATCATTGTAATAATTTTACTGTTAAGCTTACACTCCTTCCACTACGGATAATGCCCAGGTATCAATAATATAACCTTCTAACTCTTCAGGCGTGCTGGATGTTCTTACTTTTGCGAATATCTTACTGATCCTGCTACGTACCGCAGATTGTTCTTCTTTTATGAACTCAATTGGAATTCCTTTCAATATCAGCCACAACATATAAAAATTCATTGCAGCTCTTGTATTCCCCGTTTGAAGAATAACATCTAACCGCCGGCTCATTGAAAGCTCTGTTGTTTTCCCGGTGGAGCTGGAAATAAGAATTTTTAGTTTTCTTACAAAATCCGTTTCAAAGCTATTGAATGACAGTAAAAGCCCACTCTTAAATGCACGATTCTCCAGTACAAGCTTAATATGTCCCTTACCATTCCCTCCAATCTTCACTACAGGATGATGCCGCGATTTACAGATCTTCAATACCTCTCTTATACTTTTCATTTCCATCATATCTGGCGGTATCATATAGTTCAGATAACACAAGCAGGTGATCATCTCCTGATTTTGCATTCGGCGATCAAATTTTCTTAAGCTAAGCCAACTATTGCGCTCATAAATATCCTTTATAGCGCCAATGATATCACTGTCAACATAAGCATTCCAATACTCGAAACTATTTTCTTTAATCGGAAAAGGCTTATGGTTCAACCTTTTGAACAATTCTTCCGGTTTGAAAGTTTTGTTCTCACTTTGCTTGATCTCTATAATATCTATATCATACTCCATTATTCGTTCCTGAAAGAATTGTGAAAGCTGATCAAACCGCTTACCGTCAATTTCAGGCAATAATTCAGATTTAAGTTTTAACGCGAACCTGTTCTTTCTCGAAGGTTTAAATTCTCCATGCTGGTCCCTGTAGGCTTCACCAATAAAACCAATAATTGTCAATAACCGCTGTTGGCCGTCAATCAATTCACAAACTTCATCATCCCGTAAATAAACGGAAATAGGATTGATCTTAACCCCAAGCAAAATGCTTTCAATTAACGCCGATGCCTTCCTGATATCCACTACTTCATCACGCTGATAAGGAGGTCTTAATTCAAATTTACCTCTCTTCATTTTATTGAGTAAATAACCAATCGAACTCGAAGTGGCTACTGCCTTAGTAGGTTGTTCCTCTGTTTGGGCATGGCGCGTCTTCATATACAGGTCCATTTTCTTATTATAATTAATAAGGAACTCATTATCGCTTTTCAAATATTCATCAAAGGAAATATTCAATTGCGATTCAAAGAATGAAGAAATGGAGGCATATCTTTCTTTAACCTGTTGTGAATACATATTTTTATCCAAGGCATAATAATGTATATTTTTCCCAAGGTGCTTAACAAGCCTATCCTGGAAAACAGCGTTACTTATCCGCTCAATGCTCACATTTTCTTTTTCACAAACGGATAGTGCCCAGTACAAACATTCATATACCAATCCATTAGCGTGAACGTTCTCTCCATTTAATAAAGCTTTCATTTTAGTAAGGAAATGGAGTTTCTTTACAAAACCATCAAATAGAGATGGAATATCTTCTCCGTTCTCTTTATCAATTGTTTCATAAGAAAAACAGTCATAATACTTATTTACAATATCATCCCGATCTCTTACAAATCTGTTGATGGGGATATTATGGAGCACAAGGAGCTGTCGGATATGCTGCATCATTGTTTCCAGGTTTCTGCTCCTATGATCAAAGATGTATGTAACCTGTTCATACGTTGATACGTCCTGAGCAAAACACTTCTTAAAATATACATTGATCTTATCCTGCAGGTACTGCGCCTTGAATACTTCTTCTTTATTCAAAGGAGATATCCCCATATTGCTTCTTCTAAAGAACTCCCGTTTTATCCATTCTTCCTTTTCCCGGTCCATATCCTTTTCATTTTTAGGGCTTATCATTATAAACCGGAGTTGGGTATCCAGAATACGATCTTTCAGAGGCTGGTCAAGTTCAGAGTATTTTTTCCCCGCCAGGTTCCATAATTTATCCAGCCCATGTGGATGCAGCCTGAATTCATCCTTCAAAAACCTGTCTATTGTTTCACAGCGTTGCCTCCCATCTATCACTTCCCAGGTATCCTGTACCATATAAACTACAATTGGAGGTATCTCCCCGTGCAACAATATGGATTCAACTAAATAGGTAGCCTTCGAATCAGGCCAAACATAATTCCGTTGATAAGGTGGCTTATAATTTAACTTCCGGGCCGGGCTATCAAATACAGATTGTATGGCTTTCAGGCTGTTGGTCATAACAATGTTCCCGAATAACTCGTTCATTTTATTATTTTTTTAAGTGATTTCAATTAAACATCAGAACTTAAATTTCCTCTTGCTTTTCCCCTCCACTACGCTATTTAGCTTCCTCATAGCTTTATAAAATTGCTGCATTGCTTTCCAAGGTGTTATGTATAACTCCCGGGCGATCTCGTTAAATTCCAATCCCTTTATATACAGGTCGAGTATGGCGACTTGCAGCTTACTTACGTACATTTTATAATTCATTTTCAGTAATGGTGAATTTCTCATGGAGGATTCCGATGCTTTCTTTATCCGGGGAACACTTATCTTCAGATCCTTAATGCTCTGCTTTATTTCCTCAGTCACAAACTGATAAGATTCTCTGATCCTTTCGGCAATCTCCTTAGGTTTAAGTCCACGTCTTACCAGCTCCATTATAATCTTTCTGCTTGGGGGCAAATAAGGGATCGCCTTTTCTATCAATAGATTATTTTCCATCTCATTTGCAGCGATCCTGCGTTGTTCTTCTTCATCCTCTGGATCATAAACAGCTAGATCTGAGTCATCCAAAAAGTCCACCGACAGCATTTTCCTCCGGGCCGTTTTGCTATTACGGCAAGCCCATTCCACGGCTTTTCGGATAGAATTTCTTGCATGTGAAAAGTCTGTAATCTTTTCTCTACGCTCCCACAACCGGGAAATGGCATCATTAACAATGATCTTTGCTTCGGATCTATCCTGGATACTGTAAAAACAAAATCCAAACACTAAGGCATACAGCCGTTCACAAATGATCGTAGAGCTTCTTTGGTTTCCTGCAAGAAAAAGCTGAAAGTGGTAATCTAATTCTTCGGGATCATTAAATTTTTCATAACCTCTGGATGTACCAGCAGGATCAAGTTGGGGCATAATAATAATACGATGAGATAAAATGAATAGCTGACCAAATTGATAACACTCAAAGGTCAGCATGAATAAAATCTAGTGTAAACGGAAATCAGGTACGCATACCTGTATGCAGCCACTCTAAACAAAAAATCTCTATAAGTGCATAAGGGGAACGATTCAGCTGCAAATGTTGTTTCATTATGAAAAGTTATTTAATGGGGGGTTTTATGTAATCAATCGATCACGGCAGCAAATGAAATAATTATTCAATTCTAAAATCGTTATTTTTTAGTTAACAACAGATATAGTTAGGTATCCTTTTAAAAGAATGATATCATTCTAAAGGAAAACAGCATCTGCCAATATTTCACTTTACATCCTGATATTTCTCCAGCTTCATCTCCAGTATATCCTCCCCCATTCGCCCTACGAATAAATAATCTCCTTTGGTAGCTCCTTTCTTTAAACTACTAGAGAAAGGTGTTTTAAATGCCCTCGGATAACGCCACTGTACATGCAAACTATCTGTTGCAGGATCATAACGATACGTGCCGATATACCTGTTATTATAATGATTAAACTCAAGCACAAAATCGTCCTGCCAATCCATATACACCGTAGTAAGCACACTATCTTTTGTACTATGAGCTGCTACCGGAATGCCATTCACCATAAGATGACTAACCTTGTACTTACCCGTAAATTGCGGATGTTTATCCGGATAGGTATACGTAGCCAACAGGATCAGCGGTAGCAATATCACTACTGCTCGCAACAGGTATGTATTCCGGTTGCTAAGTGTTGCCGGCAATGTGCGGAAAAAGAAATTCACCAAGGAAGTCCGGCACTGCATCAGTAGATATATCGCCCCGGTCATTAAAATGATAGCATGTACCAACACACCTATATGCAGCTGATAAAAGAAATCTATCAGAATGATATTTATCAGAATTGGTACCATACAGATCAGACCGAGCAACCGGGTTCTTGGCCACAAGAGCAAATAAGCACTACCCATCTGTGAAATGGCAATGGCACCATATAAGGATAAGATCGCCTGAAATAAGCCCAGGTGAGGGTTTCTCCATCCAGGCTGTTAAAAGGAAGGTCTAACACTCCAAGTGGCACCACCATTTGCAGATGGCAGATCTTCTGCCAGCCAAATGATGCCAGGTCAAAAGCCAGCGCATAAGCAATGAGGGATTGAAAGAAAACGAGGGAATTTCTCTTCCGCCAAACAAAAGCATATCCCAAACAAACCAACAGACATAATGAAGAAATACCCCAGCCATCTGTTGGCAACAGGATTTGCCCCGGGAGCATTGCTGAGATGCGCCAGTGCCAGCAGGAACATACTACCGCAAGTAAGATAATAAGCCGTCATAAAAAGAGAGATGGACAAAATGAGAAATTACATAACCTTTGGGGGCGTTTTTTTTTTAGAAATGACTATTTCAACCTGATGACCAAGCCGTTAGCCTTCACTCACCTGGCATTACAAAAACCCTTAATTGGGTTACTCCCCAGCATAAATTTGCACTCATCCAATTTCTCCAATAACTCATTAGAATATTTCAAAATAAATAAACCGGCCACAAAATAATCTCCATCATCCCCGCTGCTAAATTGATTTTGCTACCATGTCCATCCCCGCCAGACGGGCCTATGCGTATTAATACTTAAATTTTTAACCGGATTACCCCTGCTAACCTCAAAAATGGGTCTTATAATATGAACCATCATTCACCATAACATCCTACAATGAGTGCAACCATCACCCTGGACCTTGGAATTCTGCTGGAAGTAACCTCCAAATGCAAGCAGGATTATGAGAACTGGACCTTCTTTAATGTAAGGGATGCCAACCGTTCAGTGCATTTTGACACCATCGCCAATGATTATTTCCGGCTGCTTTTGGTGGATATGAATAGCATGCTCAGCCTGTCCAGGAACATCAAGATCACCTTTTGGCAGGTTTTCGACCGCCTCGAAGCCGGGAAATATGGAGAAAACAAGATAAGCATTGCCGATATTATCCGCTGGCGGGAAGTACTCCTGGCCAGCTACAAGACCATTGAAAAGATCAAATTACTGCGGGACAAGAAAGTCTATTATGTCAATAATGAGCAAACCTGCGAGATCTTCATCAGCCGTAAAGAAATAGAGGAAGTGTTGCTGAAGATGGAGCACATTGTGCTGGAGATCTGTTATATCCTGGAATATCCTATCACCAGTATCCCTACGGTGGAGGAAAGATCCAATCATACTATTGCTGATGCGTTTAGGCAAATGTAAGATGCATTAATTAACCGCATGTTAAATAACATCTTTTTTACAAAAAAACATCCCTTTACGATAGTATATCCCTCTCGCACACACGAAAATATTTTTTCTCCTGAACACACCCTGCTACACTAATATGTGCGTCTACATTTCACTTTTGTTAATGCTAAGTTAGCATCTATTAATAGTTCGAATTCCATTCACTCTTCTCTCAATATTTCAACTCTTATTAGAAAGGTTTCATTACACGTTGTGAATATTTTCAAGCACATGAAATTATTCCAAACCATGTCTCGGAACGTACCAAAACAATAAATTGAAAAACTCTTTTTTTATGCGGAACCATTCTTTATTATTCAAACCATTAAACCGTAATCATTATTGACACCGTGCGGGCTGCCAGAGCCTGTGCAGCCCGTCTTTTCAAATAAGATTACCAGCTGATCTTATGGTACACTCCAGTATCCATACCTGAGTATAGCCATGCTATTGCCCAATGGCAAACAATTTTTCTCTTTTATCAAGGGATAGTGTTATTGCTATGCTTATTCTTAAAATTAAAAAAACGACAACCATGAAAGAATTCATTTATGATTTCAGATTTTTACTGGAAACCGCTGCTAAATGCAAACAGGATTTTGCATACTGGCAATTTTTCAAGAAACAGGACTACCAGCTCTCTATCCACTTCCATAAGTTATCGGAAGACTATCTCCGGTTATTATTAATAGACCTTCACGCACTGCTCAGCAGATCGGAGTATGACAAATACTCTTTCCGTTATTTGTTCTCCAGGCTCCAATCAAATATATATCACGAACAAAAGATCACTGACACGAATATTACGCGTTGGATTAATATACTTGACAAACACGAACAAAGCATTGAGAAGGTGAGAAAATGGAAAATCCAAAAAATTGAATATGGCTTTCCAAATCCGGGAAATCCTACAATGATGTCAACGAAGGAATTTCAGCTACTGGTCATTGCCATAGAATTTATTATCATAGAAATATGCTGTATTGAAGAATTGGGCCTGCCGAACCTAGCTACAATAGAGGACCGATTCAGCCATACTGTTGCAGATGGATTCAAAAGGATAGAACTGGAAAAACAAGTTGTAGAATTGTCTAAAAAGTTTAGTAACAACGAAGCCGGAATAAATACAATGCGAACTGCAATCTAAAAATCAATATTATGAAAGAAAATTCGACCAACAAATGGGACTTGATCATGCGCGTATACACGGACCTCGGTATAAAATACATTCTAAACGGTTTAAGAATCCTTACGATTCCATTCCAATACCTCGCCAGCATAGAGCGAAGGATCAGGAAACGGCTTTTAGGACCTCACCACCGGTCATTCGACTCCGGGTACCTTCTGAGGATCTTAAAGAATCCACCCTGGCAAATTTTTCAGGGTTTCAACCAGTACCTGTCACAAATAAAATAGCTACATTGTCTTATGTAATATGACAGACAAAACAGCCACATTCCTGGAATACAAAGCCCTGCTGTTCTCCATTGCCTATAACATGCTTGGCAATGTAGACGCAGCAGAAGACATCGTGCAAGACACCTTCCTGAAGTGGATGGAGATCGACACCATAGACATCCGCCACACAAAAGCCTACCTGGTAAAGATCACTACCAATAAGTGCATCAATTACCTCCACAGCGCCCGGCAAAAAAGGGAGGAATATATCGGCCTGTGGCTCCCGGAACCGCTGCTCAATTATAATCCCAACACTGAAACGCCGAAAATTGAATCCTACCATGCGCTGTCCCTGGGGTTTTTAGTCCTCCTCGAGAAACTGACCCCACAGGAAAGGGCCATCTTCTTACTGAAAGAAGTATTCTCCTACGACTATTGGGAATTAGCAGAGATGTTCGAAAAAACGGAAGATAACTGCCGCCAGATCTTAAAGCGCGCAAAAGACAACCTGGGCAAAGATGCCCGGCGCTTCGAAGTAGATCTTAAAGTACATGAAAAGATCCTGCACAAGTTCCTGCAAGCCATTTCCGAAGGCAGCATGGAAGAGCTGATCGATACCCTCAAAGAAGATATTGTGATGTTTGCAGATGGTGGTGGAAGACTATTCCCTACCAATGGCCAACGCCTCGCCGCTCCGCCAAAACCAATTTATGGCCGGGAGAATGTCAGCAAGCTGTTGCTCAGCGCTGTATCCAAACTGGATTATATCAATGGCCTGGAAAGAGAGATCATTGTGGCGAACGGGCTACCTTCTATTATTTCATATTCCAAAGGACTACCCTTCAGCCTTATTTCTTTTGAACTGGAAGAAGACCAGATCCGGAATATTTATCTCCAGATCAACCCGGATAAACTAAAACAATTTAAAAAGTAGCCGTCACAAAAGAAGCATGCGCCCTGTCTTATGTTTAAATAAAACACAGAGACATGCTTTTCAACACCTCTTTATGGTTCCATATCATCGGTATCAGCCTGATGGCTGGTGTTACCGTAGCAGATTTCGTGCTCACCAGGAAATTCTGGGCCTTCTATGTAAAATCGCCGCAGGAAGGGATTCTAGTACGAAAGATCTCCAATAAGCTCCCCGTATTGATCATTGCCGGCATCTTACTCATCCTGTTATCCGGTGTGGGGATGATGATCGCCACACATGGCGTTTTTGATACTTTCTTATGGTTCAGGATTAAAATGGGATTGGTGCTGTTGGTGATCCTCAATGCGGTCATATTTGGCCGCAGGCAAAACACGCAGCTAAATAAGCTCTTATTAAAAGAAATCCCAGAAGAACAATTACTAAAGCGCATCCAGAAAAACTTAAACACCTTCCATATCACTCAACTCACCTTGTTCGCCTTCATCTATCTCTTAAGCACTTTCAAATTCAATTAATATGAAAAATATCAAATACTGGTCTCTCACCTGCGCGATAAGTTTCTTCATACTGTTCAGCGCTTATTATTCCGGCACTCATGCAGCAGAATTTGCCCAGTTGGGGTTTCCCGAATACTTTAGGATAGAGCTTACTATTGCTAAGATCATCGGCGCCGTGGTGTTACTTTTCCCACAAGTACCGGTGAGGATAAAAGAATGGGTTTATGTGGCCTTCAGTATCAACCTGTTCTCCGCCTTCCTGGCCAAACTGAATACGGGGTCCCCTGTTATTGGTATAATAGAACCGCTTACCGTATTAGCGCTACTGATCTTATCCGCCTGGTATTTACGCAAGAATCTACAGCCAAACTAAAAAACACCCCTTATATTGCAGGTAAATAATAATACCTATGCAATTCTCACTTAAGGGGTTTTTTACCTTACTGTGCGTGTTTAGCTTCTGCACAAATGCCTTTGCTCAGGCACTCAATGATACGGCAGAAGTTCTCCTTGTAAAAATTGGAGAAAACCTGCCGGAAGGCGCAAAAAAGATGGGGGATGTAAAAGTGCTGGATGGCGGTTTTAAGATCAAATGCGGATACGACCGCACCATTGAACAGGCGAAAGAAAAAGCGCGAAAACTCGGTGCGAATGTTATCCTGATCACAGAACTGAAAGCACCAGATTCCAAAAGCACCTGTTACCGCCTGCGCGGAGATGTTTACTATGCAGAAAACATTGCTGGTTATACGCCCATCTCAAGCAGTGCTTTTGACTCTACAATGAATGCAATCGTACCACCTGATTCCCCTTATGCCGTAATATGTGTTTACAGGCCGAAGGGAGGAACCGGCATGCTCGTGCATTACAACCTGAATGTGGGAGATTCTGCAGATTGCCGGATGCGGAATGGTAGTAAGTATTCCGTAAAAATATACAAACCCGGCCCGCTAACGATATGGGCGCAAACAGAAACAAAAGAAGAATTGACTATGAATGTGCAACCCGGGAAAGTATACTTCGTGAAATGCAGTGTGAAGATGGGGGCTTTCGTGGGTAGGCCGAAGTTTGTTGAAGTGGATGCACACTTTGGCTTGTCCGAGTTTAATGCGGTGGAGATGAAAGGAGATCCTGAGCAACAGGGAGATCCTGTATATAAGTAAAATTTAATCATTGGTTTGGGTTCCTTAAAGGCCCCCAAACCAATGGTTCTCAATTAGATAAATACCTCTTTACCATAGAGCCCCCAAATTTTCTTGCTGGTGACTAACCCTACCTCCCTCATTTTTTCGTCTTATAATTAAGTGAATGTTAATTAGATGTTATCGACAAACTGAGAACAGTCTCAAAACATACTTCGATAGCGCATTTAGAGAATCAAACGGCTTGATCCAATATTATTACTCGTTAATACTTAGTTAAATACATCCAAAGTACTCCATCACGGCAATTGCAGGCACCGCAAATGTCGAACGTTAAAGTCATGCCTGTAATTATTCATTTAAAGGCTCAGATATGTTATTTGAATTAATTAAACAGCATCATCCAAATGCGATACGCACGTCTGTTATACCGGAGGAATATGCAAACCTTGCACTCCCTAGCCACGTAGCAGATGTAACTATTGATAATGACTGCACACTTATTCACCAAACTGTACATGAGAGAGGATACAATCTCTGGGTGAATAACTTCTTTATCCACAAGCCACTCAGGTTACATGTGCTTCCTCAGCAACGTTTGTATTCCTTGTATTATAGCGTAGAGAACACGGTAAAACTAATCATCCAAAATAAAGAAAGGAATATACCATTAAGAGATTTCTGTCTATTGGATCTGCCCCGCGGACAACATTTCGGTGACTTTGAAAAAGGAACATACAGATCACTTCACATTACTGTTGATGAACAAAATAAATCAATACTAAAAGATCCGGCTTACGCCGCCGCACTTCTTAGAGAATATTATTTCGATGCGGCTTTCTAGCTTCATCAGACTTAAAACATTCCTATATGAAGAAGAGGAACATGATGATCAATATCATCTCAGCCATTTTTATATTTCTATTTGTCTATACCGCACTAAGTAAACTATACACACATAAGCTCTTTGCACAATCCTTGGAAGAAACACCAATAATCGGGCACATAGGTATATATATTGCTATTTTACTACCTCTCATCGAACTGGGCATCTCTCTGCTTTTATTAATTCCACGTACCAGAAAATGGGGCTTATACAGTACCCTCACCCTGATGATAGTATTCACCCTGTACATCGGATACATGATTGTTTTCACACCCAACCGGCCTTGTACCTGTGGAGGAGTAATAGAAAAAATGACATGGACACAGCATCTTGTATTTAACATAGTATTCACCCTGCTGGCTTTAGCAGGTGTAATACTCGTCTTCAGTAAGTAGATAATCTATTCACTTTAAATCCAACATTTATGAAAAAGCATCTATTAGGCATTTTTGCTGCGGCATCTGCCATTGCATTAAGCTCCTTTACCGCACCCAAAACTGAGGTAGTCAGTTTTCATTTTCTTCCCCCCAACGGATATGAACTTGCATATGAAAACCCCATGTTCTGGGAAGTAGCCGCTAGCAGTTATGAATGTAACGACTATCCCAATGACGTTTGTATTCTAAGGATATCAGAAGATTACCTGTATACCTATCCGGGAACCCGGCGGGATCAACTTGCGGCCTACCTGGCTGATCAAGGCGTAAGCTCCACTGATTTTTCAAATGCCGGGGATGCCGTTGCGTATTTCACTTTCTCCATGAAACCTTAAGCCAATCTAAAAGCGGTTGTATCAAAAGCCGGGTACAACCGCTTTCCTTACCCCCCAATACCCCAAATAAACATGGATGCCCTGCATATATATAACTTAAAGTATGCCCATTGGTTTGGATGATCTTTGTAGATGGCCAGTTGTGCGTAGTGTCTTGCAAAGCTTTACATACCATCAACGTATCAAATATAGCCCACAAAGGTTTCCGGGTACCGTCTTCAAAGGAAGGGTGTGTCCAGAAATAGTCATTGTTATATTTTATCAATTCATTTACGCCATCAAATACCGTAAAACTTTTCGTATTCCCGGATAGGATCAATGCTATGAATACAGTCTGAACCGGCATGTGATGAAAGACCAACTCCCGCCCTCTGAATAGGATGCTTTCCTTATATTCATATTTTATATTCCACTTTGTTTGCACTACGCTGCGTGTCTGGCCCTTTAACCATTGAACGGCCGACTTCAGGTTCTCATTATTAACGTCGTACCCTATTGAGGTCAGGGTAATGATCACACGGGATGTGTAAGTAATGTTTGAAGTATCTCCTGGTTTGCTTCCCCATCCTTTATCCGGATTCTGTACTTTAATCAGCCAATTCAAGCCTCTTTCATATTCATAAGTATTAGCCTTTCCATACTCCTTAAGTGTTTTAAGCGCCAGGCAGGTGGTGTACACACGGGATATATCTCCGGGCATTATTCCCCACCCCTCATCCCGCAAACACCTGATAGCACTTTTCATCAGCCAATTCAAGCCGGCTTGTATTCTTGGATCATTTCCATATTCATCATGTAATGCCAGCAATGCCATGCAGGTGGCTTCTGTGTTAGCCATTTTGTAAAAATTGGTCACATCCCCCCATCCTGCGTATCCTCTGCTGTTACCGGGGCTTTTGATCTGATCATTCAACAGGCTCTCTTCCACATTTAGCTTGTCGTTAAAATCCGCTCTGAAATATTTAAAGGCCAATAATACTTGTGCAGTGGCAATTGCATCTATTTTCTTGTCCTGCCGGTAGTGGGACTTAATATTCTTTAATGCTTCCATAACTGTAAAATCAATTTCTGCTTTTTTAATGCTTTTTTTCATTTACGAAATATTATGGCACATCATAAAGGGTTCTGTTCGACGCCGGTCAGCTGGATCACATCTTCAGGAATGGGCATAGCATATCCCGGGTCATTAGGCGGCAATACATACGTTTTATTATTCACGACCCTTTTCAGTACAATATCTTCCCCTTCTTTGTTTAATCTTTTCACATCCATCCATCGCAATCCCCGCATGATCAACTCCTTTCTCCGCTCAGCGAAAATGAGCCTCAAGGCTTCCCTGGGCGTATTCGCTACTAAAGGAACAAATGTGTTTATAACAAATCGTTTTTCCAGCAACTTGTTTAGATCAGCCATCGCAGCAGGAATATTTTCTGCCCTGGCATAAGATTCAGCACGCATTAAATACACCTCATTAGTGGCCAGCCCGCTGAATAAAGCCACAGATCCTGCATAACTCCCTCTAAAGCCATAGCTATTGCTGCCATTACTCCTAAAGAGCATCTTCTTTCTCAGGTCATTCGGGCCAAATGATGCGTATAAGTTTGAATCTATCCTGGCGGTCATTGGATTTAACGGAGAAGTGATCAGCATACTTGATTCTGTAATGATTTCCTCATTACTATATCTTGGTGCAAAAGGAAATGAAGTGGATGGGTTCTCCTGGAGAGAATTAAAATCCTTTAAGGTGCTTTTCATTTGTAAACTGAGATTTGCATAAGTGCCCATTTCAGGATACTTCCTCATAGAAAGATACGTACGGGCCAGTAACGCATAAGCAGCAGCTTTAGAAGGGCGTATGATATGTTTTGGCATTTCAGGTAACAGGGCTGCCGCCATTTTCAGATCGCTGATGATCTGATCATATGTTTGCTTTAACGAAGCCCTTGTTGTTTTTATATTAGCATCCGGATCTAACCTCAAAGGAATACCCAGGTCTGTATCCGCTGTACGCTCATCATAAGCTGCCGCCCAAATGAAAGCCACCTGCAGGAAAGCCTGCCCTCTCAGAAAAAGCGCATGGCCTTTAAGATTATTCCAGTCTTCCTGGTCTCCCGGAACTCTGTCTACTTTATCAATATTAAATAATACATTATTTGCCCTGTTAACATTTACATAAGCATTTCCCCAGTCACCATTACTTCCCGCCTGAAATAAGTTACCCTTATCCCAGATGTACATCCGTTTGTCAAACTCGTTTAAAAGGTTCCAACTAGCATCCGCCAGGTAGTAGTCGTCCGCGCTCATTTCAGCAGCCCGGGGAATTTTTTGATTGATCAATGGTTCATTGTCCAGCAATGCCTGCAGATCTTTAATTTGATCAGGGGTCACTAATTTCTGGTCCGGCTTTTCGTTCAGGAATTTTTCACAACCAGTACCTAGTACCAGTAGCGCTAAAAATAGTAGACTTTTCATCAGTTATTTTTTTGAAAAAGTAAAGTTGGCACCGAATGTTATACTGGGAGAAATACGTATACTCAGACTCTCAGGGTCTATTTTATCTTTATTCGCTCTCCACAGGATCCCCAGGTTATTGCCTATCACATAGGCTTCTATCTTTCCGAAAGACGAACCGAATAACCGGGGCCGGATTATTTGATAATTTAGATTCAGATTTTCAAGCCTGATATGATCACCTTTGGCTGCCTGATCACTATTCAGCATATTGAACCGGTCCCTGTCCTGCACGGCAAATTTCATGGAAGGTACTGTAGTGGTTCGTTCATCCCCGGGCCTCTGCCATCGTTTGGAATAATCAGCATGCCCAACCATTAAATAACTGAGGCTTTCATAGTTAATAGATTCTTTCCGGAAATAATACCCCAGCTTA
Organism: Chitinophaga sp. SYP-B3965; assembly: GCF_009647655.1. GTDB lineage: Bacteria > Bacteroidota > Bacteroidia > Chitinophagales > Chitinophagaceae > Chitinophaga. Next base: position 131,225 of record NZ_WJFD01000008.1, read on the forward strand.
TATGCTATCCTGACAGTGAGTGTAAAATGATTCCAGCTGATGGAATTACTCAGTGAGCCGGACCATTTAGGCAGCATCCTGCCGATATATACCAGTTCATTGAGTTTTGTACCACTGCCAAGTATCAGTGAATAATTCTTACTGGGTACTCCGTTTAAATATCCTCTGGGATCACCATAAGCGGGATCAAGCCCGGCAGATGGATAAGCGAAATAAGCATATGCAGGATATCCTTCCCGCCCAACTGCCATTCCTCCTGTAATAGACGCTGGGTCTAGTTTCCCGTTATCCTTTAGTTTAATGATCTTATCCTGATGCATGTTCACAATTAGATCCGAACACCATTTTACCTTTCCTTTAATATTAATGGAGCTAAGTACTATGTCTACTCCGTTTCCTGCCATTTTACCAATATTTTTGGTGGCAAGATCTCCTTGTCCGGCAGTAGGATCTATGCGGCTTTCGCCATACAGGTCCCTCATCCATTTTCTGTAAAATTCAAAACTGCCGAATAATCTGTTATTCTTCAAGCTGAAATCAATTCCTGTATTCAGCATGCTTACCTGCTCCCATCGGAGTTCCGAGTCAAAGAAATTTTCTATCCTGGCATAGGGAGAATTTAAGGCTGCATTCTGGCCTTCATACCGGATGGTTGTTATCGCTACTTTCCTCGGATCCACATTACCATTTTGTCCGTAAGAAAAACGCCACTTCAAATAGGAAAGCCATCTATGGTCTGGTTCATTTAAAACAAGCCAGCTGAAACCGGACGACCATAAGGGTTTCCATTTTTCGTTTGTTTTCATCCCAAAGGTGTTGGTGGCATCCCTTCGCCCGCTGATGGAGAAAGTATACTTATCAATAAAGGTATAAGCGGCGTTTGCATAAATGGAAACGAAGCGGATGTTCGTCTTGTTCAATAAAGAAGTACCGGGGATCCTTTCCTCTGTACCTGTAATAAGATGAGGATAGGGATTCATGAAATCCACCCCCGCATTGGAATATATCTCTTCATCAAACCCATAACTCCTGGAAGAATTTTCCTTCGTGAGTACCTCACTTATTTGTCCGCCAGTGATGGCAGCTATATTATGTTTCCCAAATGTCTTATTGAAATCTACCTGCCCCCGCGCATCACGGCTCAGCTGATTAATATTCATAATGTCCAATATGCCGCCCGGAGGAACCATGTATTTTATGGTGTTCCTGGAATAGTCGATCAGGGAAAAACGGTTGATCATATCGCGGGTGTAGTAACTATGTTTATCCTGATGCAGGCTATTTTCCGTTCTTTGGTTTTGAAAACGGTATTTGGCAGACAAGGTCAATTCATTTGTGAGCCAATATTTCAAACCCAATTCTGTATTGATTTCCTGGATATTGGTTCTGTATATGACATGCTTATAGTCCTCCAGCGGATAATACAGCCAATTCTGTAATTTGTCACCGCCCAGTGTATCTATAAACCCTTCCCGGTAACTGTTATAAGTATATAAGGGTATCTGCTGCCCATCTTTATCAAGGAACGCTGTATAGATGGGTAATTGATCTGCCCTGAAACTCCCAAAAGCAGGCGCACCGCTTTTGCTATCACTTTGTGTAAAAAATACATTGCTTGTAAAGTCCAGTTTCCCTACTTTATAGATATTGGAAAACCGCATCGTATATCTTTTGTAATTTTCTTTCAGCTCATTTTCGTTATTATCAAAGCCCCCTGAAAAACGCCAGGCATGGTCTTCCGTACCCTGGCTAACATTTATGGCATATTGCTGATTTACGGCATCCTGATAAAAATACCGGTTAAAGTCATTTCGTACGTCTCTGTTCCTAAGCTGGTCTAATTGAGCTTTGGCCTCAGGTCCCGATATCTTTCCCTCCCTTTCCATTAACAATATACTAACAGCCGGAGTGAGAGAGGCATATGCCGGGAACGGGATCCTGGCATCATAAAATTTATCCTTGAATAATTGTGTTTCCACATCTATCATATCACTTGCGGGCATCAGCTTTAGAGAGAACAGATCAGGCCTTTTAGTGACAGTAACATTGGTACTCAACGTTACATTAAAAGGTTGGTTGAAGCGGCCTTTCTTTGTATTGATCACTATCACACCATTCCCCGCTCTGGCTCCCCAAATAGAAGTGGCAGCGGCATCCTTTAGGATGGTGACATTTTCTACATCATTGGGATTTATATTCCGCGGATCATCATTAAACTGGAAATCATCTAAAATGATCAAAGGTGGTGTAGGGCCGCTAAAAGTACTCAGCCCCCGGACCAAAAAACGATTCCCGGTAGGTTTAAGATGGGGAGGAATTGTTGTCAGCCCGCTTGCTATATACGGAAGGCGGCTTAAAACGTCCGTACCCGCCTGCTCATTGAACCGTCTGTTATTGATTGTTGCGACAGAGCCCGTCGTGGTTTTTCTTGATATATTTTGATATCCTGTTAAAACATTAATATCCACACCGGGTAATTCCTCCGGTAGCGTATTAAGGATGATCCGTGAATAGATCTGACCCGTCGGAATACTCACTAATTTAGATGCATACCCTATGGAAGAGACCTGCAAAGTATCATTACCAGGAACAGTCTTAAAGCTGAAGTAGCCGGTAGCACTGGCAGCCACTTTCTCCTTTCTTAAACTAACCGTTGCCCCAGGAATAGCGGTCCCATCCGCATTCATGACCCTTCCGGATAGTTTTTTGGATGGAATGGAATCCGGTGGCTTACTCCTGGAGGGTTTTTCTTGCATTATATTAGCTGGCTGCACCACATTACTCCTTTCAATTATTACATTAAGACTGTCTTTATAAGACCATATAACCGCTTTTCCTGCAAAGATACGCTTCATGGCACCTTCAACAGTGACATTGATTAAAGGTTCCTTAAGCGTTTCATTGATGTTAAAGTCCTCTTCATTATAATGGAAATTAAGCAGGGTTTGCTTTCTAATGCTTCTAAACACCTCTGCAAAGGTCTGCCCGGCAGCAACCATCTCTATTTTCTTGTCCTGCGGCTTCTGTGCAGATACTGGCATGAAATTCAAGAGAAAAACGATCAGGAAAAATACAAATTTGTAAAGTTTAGTCATTGATCCAGTTTGTGTATTATAAACCTCCCTCAAGCCGGACATCCATCCGGCCTGAGGGCCTTAATAAAATCCCGGCACAACTCATTTGTCTTTTTAAATTGGAAATCTAAATTGGATAGGCAATATCATTCAACTGTAAATAGTAAAAAAATAAAAAACGTGACATTAATTTTCAATTTATATTTTTTAGTCTTTGCAAATAATTAACTAAAACTGCGGGATTTTCGAACCAATTTTAATAAAACATTCCCCACGCCCAATGAAAAACATATCTGCCGACATAGATCTTTCGAACGCCGACGATGAAACACTGCTGCATGAGATCGAAAAAGGAAATAAACCGGCTCATGATGAGATGTACCGCCGATTCTTCAGATTCCTTAAAATAGAAGCCTATTGCCAGTTAGAAGACATAGATAATGCGGAGAATGTGGTACAGGACGTATTTATGGAAATCCTTGAAAAACCGAGGATCAGGCATGGTATCCAGCTAAAGCGTCATCTGTTCAATAAAGTAGTACGACGCTGCCAATCTATCCTAAAGCAAAATGGGAAGGTCAGCTATCAGGATACTTCCGCGATTGGGCTCTATCATGATCCTAATGAAGATTACGATCGCAAAGATGTGCAGAAAAAGTTCGATTGCGCCATTAAACATATATCTATTACCAGCAGGGAAGCCTTCAGATTGCGGTGGAAAGAAAACAAGTCCCATAAAGAAATAGCTATAGCCCTGAATCTGTCCGTTGATGCCGCAAAAAAGAGGATCAGCCGTGGGAAAAAGGAGTTTTTCAATTATCTGAGAGCATACCGCATATACCCAATTTAACATCTACTCTTACTGCAACCTTGTATTTTTATGAACGTACCACCTAATGAGCACCTCTCTCAACTTATTACTGAAGAGATTTCCGGGATTATCAGTCAGGAAGACCAGCGTATTCTGGATAAAGCTAAAACAGATGATCCGAAAGTACATCGGCTCTGGAAAAAGAAAAATGCTTCCATTAAGGAACAGCATGTACAAAACTGGATAAATAAACCTGCTGACCCGGCATCAGGCAAATCGGCTTCGAAGAATGGAAAAATCATCTGGTTAATCCTGTTCGTAATAGTCATCACTGCCGGGTTGTATTTTTTAAATCTCCCATCTAAAAAAACAACTTACCTAACTAAGACCATTGAACTTCGCCTTCAAAATGGATCAGTGATTGATCTGAGCCAGGAAGGAAAAGTAACCACAGGCAACATCACATTGAACAAACTAAAAGGATCATTGACTTATTCTCTGAACACAGAAATTTCAGAACGGGCAGAACTCTACGTTCCTGAAGGCCAGGTATATAAAGTAACATTACAGGACGGTACGGAGATATTCATAAATTCCGCTACAACAGTAAGTTTCCCCACCTCCTTCATGAATAGCAAAAACCGGGAAGTCACCATCAAAGGTGAAGCTTATTTAAATGTAGCGCAAGCCCCTAACCGTCCCTTTATTGTAAAAGCAGACAAAGTAACCGTGGAAGTACTGGGAACGGAATTCAATGTAAACAGTTATAAGGAAAAGCGGATAGAAGTCGCACTCGTGAATGGTAAGATTCGGTTTAACGCAGGGAACAGGTCAGCTATATTACAACCAGGGGAGGTTGCAATAGATATGGAAAACGGCATACATACCAGAAAGTTTTATGCAAATGATCTGCTGAGCTGGAGAAAAGGCCAATTTATTTTTGAAAATAAACCACTTGAAGAGTTAATAGAAGAGATCCATCGTGTGTTTGGACAGGAAGTAATCCTCGAAAATCCAGACATTGCTAACCGGCGTTGTTTTGGCACACTGTATAGAAATGATAGTATTCAGAAAAGCCTGGATTTCCTCAAGCTTAAATATTCTATTGACTCGAACAACGTCGTTCATATTAAATAGATCCATCTGAGTGGCAAAGCGAATTTGTTAATAAAATCCGTTTTGCCACTCTATTATCTGCCTTCATTAACATTTATCCCCCCAAATAGCTACCCAATTGTAGTAATACAACTACCCATTCCGTATTTGTTAGGATTCCTCCTGAGCCGCTGATCCCAACTGCAGTAATATTGCAGTATAATCGTTTAAATTTAAAACGTCGTCGCATATACGTATGGAACTAACGGGTATCTCTGAACGTCTGAAATGTTAAAAATTCTGCAACAACAATGGAAATATTTCAACTGCGGACATATTACAGTAGCATTTCGCAATTTCGTACACGTTCAGTTTAATCCCAAAAATTTACCATGTTAACCTAAAAGAAAATTAAACCATTTAACTATGCGATTTATTTACATGTAATTTTAATTTATCCAAGGAAAACCATCCGGCGTTATTTATTGATTGGACCCATTGCGTGAGATTAGCTTAAAGACATGAGACACCCATTCCACAGATAGCAGATTCAGCCGGATCAACGATTACATTAAAAGGCCATTAGACATGTTATTCCAATTAAGTGAACAGAATTTCCCTGATGCTATCCACACGTCCGTCATACCAGAAGCGTATGCCAGCATCGCCCTACCAGATCATACCGTGAATGCAACTATAGATGATTGCTGCACCCTCATTCACCAGTCTATAGAAGAGAACAATTATACCATCTGGGTGAATAATTTCTTCATACACAAACCCCTTGTGCTTTATGTGCTACCGGAGGAGCCTACTTATTCCCTCTACTATAGTATGGAGAATACCGCCAGGTTCCTCATTTACGATAAAGTATCCGTCATAGCACCTGAAGGATTCAGTATCCTGGAGATGGCCCCCTGCTATCATTATGGGATCTTTACAAAAGGGGTATACAGGTCCCTCCACTTAACAGTTGATGCACGTAACAGGTCTATCCTGCAAAACCAGGATTATGTGACGGCATTATTACGGGAACATTATTACGATATCGCTTTTTAGACATACGATTGTCCATTTATTTAACATTGTGGCATCCATGAATATACTAATTGAAAATCCGGAACTGGAGGAGATAGTCATTCAGTCCAAAGTAGATCATGCTTTGCGTGCGCACCAGATAAGTCTTGCTACAGCACAAACCATTACAGGCCATTTTGGCCACATCCTTACACAGTACATTCCTTTCGATGACTTTACCGTGTGGCATCATATGCTGCACATTAAAAACACGGTAAAACTCTATGCCTGTCAAAGTGAAGACGGGCTTCCCATCATATTTGCACTGAAGGGATCTGTGCTCTCGGTTGAAAAATGCCATATCAGCGAAGGACAGTGCCTGATAGCAACGCCAAACATCTCCGAAGGCAAATACATTGAGCCTGGAGAGTATGAGTTTCTGCATGTAGATATTAAAGCTGGGTACCTCACCAGCCTGGCAGAAATATTCCCCGCACTGAAGCAGGTGAATAACCCAAAAGTAGAGTACAGAGCAGTGATTCCTGTTAAAGCACTGCTACGGATCCATACCCTCTTAAAAAATGAAACGGGCGAAATGACAGGGAAACTTATCATGGACTCCACCGTGAAGCAGATATTGCTTTATACCATTGAGGAATTATCCAAACAACGGGTAAATGGGGTGGTGCTTCCTTTAAAGGAAAAGCAAAAGTTGGAGGCGGTCAGGTCTTTTATCACCAATAACCTGGAAGGGAAATTGACCATTGAGCGATTAGGAAAACAGTTCGGCATTGCGCGCACCTCTTTGAAAGAGAATTTCAGGAAACTGTTTCATACCACCATACATTCTTATATAATAGATAGGAAAATTGAAATGGCGAAGTTGCTATTAGAGGAAGGAGAGACCATAACGGAGATCGCTGAACGCGTGGGATACCCTGATACGACTAACTTTGTGAGGGTATTCAAGAACCAGACTGGTCTTACACCTGCAACGTATAGAGAAAAGAAAACACGACCTAATTGATTATTATTATTTGTCCGATTTGATCAACAAATATCTCTTACGTTGATGGATATTTGAATGTAGACAATAATAATTGCAAAACTAATTTTAAATGTTTCATTGACCTTGTATTATCCTACATCTCCCAATGGAGCTGTAGGTGTTTACAGGGTAAGCAAAAAAAGAACACCGGCCGAATTGATCATTTTTAATTGTCCGATTTGATTAGAAACATTTGATGCAGGTAAATGATATTTGAATTCGAAAAAGATACAGGTCAATTACAGCTTAATCTCCAAAAAGAAATAACAAGACACATTGATCCATAATCTCACTTTGTTATGAAGAGCAAAACTATTGTTGATATCCTAATTTCATTGTTTATCCTATTGTTTATATACACCGCTACCAGTAAGGTTCTCAATTGGGACGATACCGTAAAATCAATGCATAACCAGCCAATTAACAGATCACTGGCAGATGTACTCGTTTATGCTTTACCGATCTTAGAATTGGGCGTTATTGGCTTAATGCTTTTCAACAGAACAAAGCTGCTGGGGATCTATATATTCACAGGAATGATGCTCGCATTTACAGGTTACGTAGCATTGGTGCTCACAAACTATTACGGGAGAGTTCCTTGTTCTTGTGGTGGAATTATCAAAGAAATGGGATGGAGAAGCCATCTTACAATGAATATCACATTTGTTATCCTTGGATTAGTAGCCATATACTTAATAAAGAAAAAGGAACCCAAATACTTTGTTCCGAATAAGAATATGATTGTTGCTGAATAATTACCACTAATTTATTACTACTCATTTCAACATACTGATACGTATCACGTAATAGGGAATATAATAGGTTGCAAACTATTTCTAATCCGTTCCCCTTTACATTCATTTTCCATAAAAGTTCATTTTTAACTATTAAAATTCAAAAAGATGAAAAATTTAAAAGTTGTATTATTTGCCCTGGCCTTGATGGTAGGTGCTGGAAGTGCATATGCTTATAAAGTTGCTGCTAACTGTACTGGTTCTTTGCCTGTTTTCACCAAAGCTATACAAACTGAAACTTTTGTAGCTAATGGTGCTATTGCTGCTGATCAAACACTCAGTAACTACGTTACATTATCTGGCGTTAGCTACGAGTGCCTGGAAACAGATGATTTAGTTTGCACTTATACTTTTGATGTAAATGCTCCTGTTGGTCAAAGGATCAAACAATGCACTGAAGGTATAAACGAAAGAGACTAATTGACATCTTTTTATGAGGGCTGCCTGCAAACGGCAGCCCTCATAAAATTTATATATCCAGCAAAGCAAATCAGTCAACATGCCATACCTGAAGTTCACTTATTCCGCTGCAATCATACTGATCGGTATTGGAAGTGCTTTTGCACAAAAAATGATCTCCTCCTCATCAGCATTACCCGTATATGGGAAAAATATACAAAGTGAAACATTCGTTTCGGTAGGTGCTCTTGCAGCTGATCAGAATATCAATAATTACTTCTCTTTAGATGGCATAGATTACAGCTGCATTGATGACAATCGCGTATGTTCTTATACTTATGACATCTCAGCACCAGCAGGCAGTAGAATTAAGCAGGATTCAGAAGGGCTTCTAGAAGTTGAATAACAAATACCTCAAATCCCTCAAGATGAAAAATTTAAAAGTTATACTATTTACGCTCGCCCTTATCCTGGGTATCGGTAGCGCATATGCTTATAAAGTTACACTTAATTGCATTAATGGCCTTCCTAGATTCAGTAAAGCTGTACAAACTGAAACGTACATAGCTGAAGGTGCTCTTGCCAGTGATCAAACAATCAGTAACTATGTCTCAATAAGTGGCAGCAATTACGAGTGCCTGGAAATAGACAACCTGGTATGTACTTATACCTTTGATGTAAATGCTCCTGTTGGTCAAAGGATCAAACAATGTGATGAAGGTATGTACGAATCAGGCGATTGATCTCTTTTATGAGGGTTGCTGCTTGTAAGTAACCCCCATACATTCTACAAGAGATTCCTTTTTATGATACTGATCAGTGAATCCTTATTCCGAAGCTCCGAATTAGAAACGCTTGCGATCCTTCCGTTCTTATCTATTAAGATAGGCCTTGGATAGGACCTGATGCTATAATGCTTTATAATAGGATGATTAGTTGATAGCGGGCCTGTATTTAGATTTATCAAATTATCCTTTCCTATTGATGTATAAATACCGCTTCGGACACTTTTTTGGAATACCTTAAAATCCTTATCGATATTGACCGTTATAAATATCACATTAGTATCTTTTCTAAAAAAATCTTCTACGAAAGAAAGCTCTTGTCCATAATATTTGGAGCAGGCCCCGCATCCTGTATACCAGAAATCCATCATCACTACCTTTCCTCTAAAATCGTTCATCGTATAATCATTTCCATTATAACCCTTTAATTTAAAGTTGAACGCTTCCCCTCCTATCTTATTATTATCATGGAGCTCGTTCAGGAAATCAATGTATTTCTTATTTGAAATCATGCTGGTTGCTTTACTAAACAACCCGTCTACATCACTCGTTTTAATAAAATTCTCTATCGTGTAATTAAGGACCAATTCATCCTTTGCAATTCCATTATAACCAGCGATATTATCCAAAACCGATTTTCCATTACCAAATTTTTCAATCGCCAGGATCTTAAACCTTTCATTTAATGTACTAACATATTCTAAAGCATTAAATAATGCATAAGTGGATGTATCAAGCAGCTTGTTTTCTATACTATCCTTAAAGTACCGTTTAAACTTTGCAATCTCACCTTCCATTGTCTTCTTAGCAAGATCGTCTTTTGCCTTTGTTAAGTCATATAAAAACCTATTAACGTAAAGCTTCAAAAGAAAGGCCTCATAGTAATCATTCTTTACTTTTGAAATATTCCAGAATATCTTAAACAGTTCAGGAGTAATCTTGTCTTTATAGGTATTTAACAGCTCCCATTCCCCCTTCATTATTCTTCTGGGTTGTTCTATCGCAGCCAAATAGGTGCTAAAATCCTGGACATACTGTTCTTCAGATTGTTCTGCTTCCTTTTTTACTTCTTCATTACTTATCTTTTCGAGATGCTTAATAACATCCTTCGATCCATATTGATATTGCATCTTTGCTGCCCCTCTTCCCCCAAATTCAATTTCACTCCCTGATGCATACATAACAATGCTATCCCCATTTTCCATTACAAAGTTTTCGAATATGGGTTCGGGGTTCCCCCGTTTAGTTGAACCGCAATACAATGATACATAGCTATACTCTACGTTGGAATTTAGTTCAAAATGGAATGTTCCATCTGCGCTAAGTGCGGCCCTTTCCATGTGAGGCAAATATTTGGCAAATTTCTCAGAACAAAGGTTTTCCCATAAACGCAGCCTGATTGAGTCCCCGACTTTATAATCCTTTATCTTCCCCGATATAATAATTTTCTGGGAGGTATACTTCTCATTAAATGCTCCTCCGGCATCAAAACACAATAACATGGAGAGAAAAAACAGCATTAATGAGCCTGCATATCGTCCATTCATAATTCGCCCTTTTAAGTAATAATAATTAATTGTCAAGATATCTATCAGATCGTTTTTCTACTATTCTATGCAGGACATTAACTTTAATTTAACAACAGGATCCTACATAAGAATAAGAGTATTATTACTATTAAAAGGGTTAATTGTTTAAAGAGAATTTTAGAAAATTAAATTCTGCGCAGTATAGGCTAAAATAGCTTTGCCCGCTAATCCTTAAAAGGACTAGCGGGCAGAAAAATATTATATGCTATTTATCTCAACGTATATTCTGCTCTATGCCGGAAAACGCAATAACATCATTAGGGATAGGCGCCACATACCTTGGATCATTTGGCGGTAATGTATATGTTACACCGTTCAGTATCCTTTTCAGCGTGATATTCGCACCTTCTTTATTGAGTCTTCTCAGATCTGACCATCTCAATCCTCTAAGGATCAGTTCTTTCCTCCGCTCAACTAAAACCTGGCGCAAGGCATCAGCACCATCTGTGGCCACATAATCTACAAATGTTGTTTGTCCGCTAACTTTACGCCACCTCGTCTTCAGCAGATCATTCAAATCCTTCATGGCTTCCGTAACCTTTCCTGCACGTGCATAACATTCTGCGCGTATTAAATAAACCTCATCCGTTGCAAAACCACTGAACCGTACCCTCTCATTGTAACTGCCTTTCAAATTTCCTGCGGCTGTATAGTATATCTGCTTTCTGAGGTCATTAGCTACATAAGAACTCAAAATGGTTGTATCAACAAAAAAACCAGCCGTTACACGTAAACTTGCTATGACTGTTGATTCTGACAATACGCAGCTTTGATAAATTGACTCTACGTTGAATTTAGTAAAAGGGTTGGTTGATGAAAGGGAAATTGTATTGTAATCTATCAATTTATTATAGATCGCTAGTGTGCTATCCGCATACTGCCCTGCCATCTTATAATCCCTCATACTAAGGAACGCCCGTGCCAAAAGAGCTGTAGCTGCCGGTTTTGACGGTCTATTCCTGTTCAATTCAGGTACCTGAACCTGCAACAGGTTCTTCGCTTCAATAAGATCATTAATTATCCTATCATAAGTTACCTTAACAGTAGATCTCTCGGTTTTATCATCAATGCCTGCTGTTAACCGTAAAGGAATTCCGTACATGTTTGAAGCTGCACTCTCATCATACATAGGGCTATAGGCCTGTGCCAGATTATAAAAAGCAAATGCCCTGATAAATAATGCGCTTCCTTTTATGTTATTATAAAAGGACTGGTTTGATGCATTCACTTCTATATTTGCCAGCCCCTCCAGTACTACATTCGCATAAAACACTTGTTGATAGGGTAAATTCCAGTCACTGATCTTTTCAACACCATTATAGATCTCCTTGTTCCATATGTAACAATTCTTCTCGTGTATCTTCTTCAATCCGTTCCAGTTATCATACTTAATATAGTAATCATCTGAGGAAAGATCACCAAAAGCGGGTGTTTCCCTCATATAGCTATCTACATCAAGTAATTTCTGAAAATCCTCTAGTGTTGAAGGAATAGTGATGGTTGAGTTAGGACGCTTTTCTAAAAATTCCTTATCGCATGACATTAATGGTATCAGGACAATTGCAACCGCTATCACGCTGTAATATCTATATCTGTTCATATCTAGTTCATTTAGTATAGTTAATCAATCTATCTATCTCCAGGCACCTCTTAGAGGTCCATACTTACGCCAATCGCATAAGAACGAGGAGTACTGATACCCCCAACAAAGTCAGGATCAATTCCAGCTTTGTTAGATTTCCAGATCAATCCTACATTATTAACATATAAATAAGCATTCAGATTCTTAACAACATTACTCCGGAATTTAATAGGATAGTCCAGCCGGATATCCTGTATGCGGATATGATCACCTTTCAACACGTTAATCTCAGCATTTGCGTATAACAGATCCCTCAAGCTATTGGATGGATAGATCATAGAAGGAACATTCGTATGGCCTTCGTCTCCCGCTTTTTTCCATCTGTTCACATACTCATCCTCTATAGCACCTGAATTACCAAGGATTCCGCTGTATTGCAGGGAGGGTTTCCTGATATAATAATCGAGTCTATAGGTAATATTAACCGTCAAACTGATCCCTTTCCAATCAAATGAGTTTATAAAACTTCCAAAATAAGTGGGTTTTGCATTTCCGATATATACCGCATCATTTATATCAGTAGAAGAATACAAGGCACTATAATCTTTACTGGCTCCGCCTTTTAAATACGATTGCGGATCACCAGTTGCCGGATCAAGACCTGCCCACTTGTATGCATATACACTGTATAACGGCCTTCCTACAACCGGATTAATTATTGAATTGTAAAAGAGTGTATTAAGTCGGCCGAAATCCAGTTTATATTCTGTCACCTTTTCTTTGGAATGGTTAAATATTAAGGTGTTTTGCCATCTGAATTTCTTATCAATAATTATGGATTTTAGCATAATATCAAATCCTTTCCCCTCAATATTTGCCGTATTACCAACAAAGGTTGTTATCCCGGAAGTAGGATCAATGGGGCTGGAACTAATCAGGTCATCGCCCTTTTTGTTATAAAGATCCACACTCCCGCTAATTCTGTTTGTTAGCACCCTAAAGTCCATCCCTACATTGATAATCCTGGTCCTTTCCCATCTCAGCGAAGGATTAGGAGGATTTTTCACCAACAAAATAGGTGCATTGTAATTATTTACAGCTCCTGCTGATGCGGTGGCAACTGCAGACAAGGAGTTATCCACGTTACCATTTAAACCATAGGTAGCTCTCAGTTTCAAATAAGAAACCACTGTGCTTTTGAAGAAACTTTCATTGGATATATTCCAGGCACCGCCAACAGACCATAAAGGCACCCCTTTCTGATTGGTTTTAACGCCGAATAGATTGGATTCATCCTTTCTTACACTTCCTGACAAAATGTATCTACGATCAAAGGAGTAGGAGCCATTCGCATAATATGACCTGAACCGGTTCACTGAATTATAAAGAGATATTGGATACAGGAGAGGAATTCGTCTTAAACCGTTATTATTAAAGATTGGATATTCCTTATTAAAATCAACCTGTGCTTCTACTCCTAATTCAGTATCATATCCATACAGGCGCCTATTAGTTCTATTATTAACTAATTCACGTTGCTCTGCACCAGCTATTATTGCCAGTTCATGAATACTATTAAAGGTTTTTGCATAATTTACCTGGCCCCTCAAACTAGATGCAGCGGTTTTCAAATCATCCAGGTCCACAATTGCACCTAATGGAATAGCTCTGTTAACCTGGTTTGTAGAATAGTTAACATCAGAATATTGATTGATCAGATCCCTGGTATAGTAGGAATCTTTATCGTACAAGAGCCTGTTAGCAGAATTCCCATTTGCATACTGGTAATTGAAACTTACATCTAATCCATCTAAAATTTTGTAAGAAAGCCCTGCATCGAACCTATAATCAATCGACTTTGACGTATTCCGGTTTAGCCCGATCTCAGCTAAGGGGTAATACCGCCAATCCAATAACTTTCCCTGTCCGGCAGTATCAAGAAAGCTTTCCCTGTATTGCCTGCCTGCACTTAATGGATCACTTTTTGTTCCTAATGAATAATAAGGCTCCAGTGAATTTATGCTCTCAACTCCCCCCAGATCCATATTCTGCTTTGAAAAATAAACACCCAGATTAACCTGCAATTTATCTTTCAGGAGCAATAGCGAATTTTTTGCATTGATGCTTATCCGCTCAGTACTATTCCCTACCAATGTCTGATTTCCTTTATCATACCCCAGTGAAATATAATAATTCTGATTCCGGCCACCTCCGCTCAGATTAACCGCATATTGCTGGTTCACGGCTGGCCTGTAAAAGTATTTGCTCTGTTCCGCAACAACGTCATTTTGTCTGAGCAGGTTCAGTTCATTATTCATCTGTGCTTCACTGATCAAGCCATCTCGTTGCTTAATGAAGATCTCAACAGCAGGTGATAAAAGGGGATGTGTAGTACTATTCTCGTCAGTACTATAATAGCCATTATCAAACAGATATTTTTCGTAATCAATGTAATTATCTGCCTTAAACCGGGGAATGCTTCTTAGGTTAGGCTTTTCCGATACAGAAACGTTTGAATTAAACGACACCTTTAAGGGCTGATTATTCCGTCCTTTTTTTGTAGTGATCACAATAACACCATTTCCGGAATAGGCGCCCCAGATCGAAGCCGCCGCCGCATCTTTCAGCACCGTGATCGTTTCAATATCATTGGGGTTGATCGTACTGATATCAGCTGGATAAGGAAAGTTATCTACTACGATCAGGGGATTAGGATTAGCAAAAATGGTCCCCCTGCTTCTTATGCTAATGGCAGATTCATTTGCCCTCCCCTGTGCATTCTTATTAAATACCAGTCCGTTCACCACTCCTTCTAATCTATCCAAAGCATTGGCAGATACCCTTCTGTTCAGTAGTTTGTTATCCACCAATTCAAAAGAACCCGTTGCCCGTTCTTTTGCCATATTCTGGTATCCGGTTGACACTACTTCAACTCCTTGTATATCTCTGATCAGAGAATCCAGTTTAATAACCAGTTCCCTTTGCCCGGCTACTCTATATTGCTTTGCCCCAAAACCGATCGAAGAGATCAACAATGTGGCATCTGCAGGAATATTAGCAAATTCAAAATTTCCGTTGCCATCTGTACCCTGTCCCCTTCCCTGCCCGCGCAAAGAAACGGTGGCGCCCGCAATGGGTCTGCCCTGAACGTCCATCACCTTTCCGGACACATTCATTAATGGAACAGAATCTTTATCCTTATTCTTTGGTACGCCATCCACAATGATACTTGGCCCCTGGTCCTTTTCACTTTTTCCGATCCGCACGATGTTATCAATGTAAATCCAGGACATCGCTCTGCCGGCAAACAGGTATTTCAACACTTTTTCAACGGTCATATCTACAGAAGGAATATTTACCCTTTCATTCTGGTTAAAATCGTCGTTGTTATAGCTGAATCGCAGCCCTGTCTGGTCTGTTATACTTTTAAGGATTTCCTTTATTGTTTTATTCTTAGCCGCTACACTTACCACTTTATCACCGGGACTGTTCTGTTTGGCCTGGCCTTCCACATTAAATGAGATCACTAAAAAAAGAAAGAATGTCAAAAATTTCAGAAAACAAGTTGATTGATTAGTACAGCTACTCATGATGTTCGTATTTTCTTTTAAAACTGCCTCTGCACTTAAAGAAGTCAGAAGGATTCCACCACTTAAAAAAACTTCCAGATGTATAAGCTAAACGGTAGAAAATGCAGCTTTTCTGCAGGTATAGATTATAAATTAATGATTGATCTTCTGTTTAATTAGTATCCGGGTATAGGACTATACCATCTAATGTATGCGGTTAGATTAGTTTTACAATATCCCATGATCAGCAATTGGTTTATTCTAATTCCCCTGACTAATGTTCTACTTTATAAGTTGCGTCTTTGTAAAATAGGTGACATTAATTTTCAATTATTTTTAGAATAAATAAAAAATAAACCCGGTTTAAATAACAACTTTTTAACAATCACTGTTATAAATTATGATTAATATAATTAAGAGATAGATTAATTTTACAGCATTACGTAAACCATAGCAACTGTTTTCTTACGTTTTTTCTAAGTTTTTTTTCTCGTGAACCTTCTGCAGTCCTGTATTGTAAGTATATAAGGCAATTACACAAACAACTATGAGCAGCACACAGTGGAAAAAGGATTGGAAAAACTAAAACATATACTATTTTTACGAAGTCCATTATGTTCTGCCTATAATTCTGACTAAGCGAGAATTATCTATTACACTGAATAAGTAAAAACCAACTCAAAAAGAGCGGATACACTATTATGGATTTTTTGCAGTCTGACGATCTAACGCTTTTGCATGAGATTAAAAACGGAAACGAACTGGCATTCAATGAAATGTTCAGGCGTTACAGCCGTTTCTTAAAGATCCAAGCCTACTACAAGTTGAAGGATACCCAACTTGCTGAAGAAGCTGTGAACGACGTCCTCATTTCTATCTGGCAAAGGCGAAATAACATTGAGATCAATATACCACTGAAGGCTTACCTCTTTAAAGCCATCACTAAACAGTGTGCCTATAAAGAAAGGAGCCTCCGGCAACATAGGCTATTGGTAAACCATGTAGATGTGATGGAAACAGACTTTGGTTTCTATCCCGCCACCCTGGAGAATAAGGAACTCGGCCAAAAGATCCTCAACGCCATAGCTCATATATCTGCCCCATCCAGCAGGAGGGCATTCGAGATGCAATATATCTACCACAAACCCCAAAAGGAGATCGCCCAGGAAATGAATATGTCCTTAGATGCTGTAAAAAAGAAGATCAGCAGGGCCACTCAGGAAGTACGCTCCCTTTTAAAGAAAAGTCATTAACAATTCAGGTCTCCAATTGTTAATTCCCCCTCTTCGTGTCACCATTTATTATTTAATGCAACTTTAGATTTGTATGAGCTTACCATTAACCCGTTATGAACAGCTGATTGCCGAGGAACTTGCCGGCATCATTACTTCAGAAGATCAGGCCGCTTTGGACAAAGCAAAAGCTGATCATCCGGAGGTATATGAGCTGTGGAAAGAACAGCAGTCTCTTTTCGCGCAAGAAGATGTTCGCAGCTGGCTGGAGCAGGATACCCCCCCACCAGTTATTGATGCCCCCCCGGTAGTAGTAAGGAGGGGACAAGTTAGACGTGTGTTGATGGTAACCACTAGCATAGCAGCTATTACAGTCCTTATTATAGGTAGTATCTATTTTCTGGGGCATAAAGAAGAAAGCGTTTTAACAGTCAATACCAGGAAGCCAGCCATTGAACTCAAGTTGGAAAACGGGTCTGTGATAGACCTCAGCCAGGAAGGCAAAGTGCAGGCTGGTAACATCTCATTAAGCAATCAGCAAAAATCATTGACCTATTCTGCCGGCAATAACAAGGAAATGGCTACCCTATCCGTACCAGCCGGTAAAGATTATAAAGTAACACTCTCCGATGGTACAGAGATCTTTATGAACTCTGCTACCTCCCTACGCTTCCCTATATCTTTTAATAACGCTTCCACCCGGGAAGTAACGATCACCGGGGAGGCTTATATAAAAGTAACGAAAGACCCCAGCCATCCTTTTATCGTTAACACGCCCGAAGGATCTGTGCAGGTGTTGGGAACAGAGTTCAATATTAACAGCTACGAGAAAGGAGATTTTCATGTAGCGCTGGTAGAAGGGAAAGTGCAGTTTAAAGCAGGAAGGGATTCTGCTATCCTAAAGCCAGGCTTCTCAGCTGTCTATAAGAATAACAACATACAAACCGAACGCTTTGATGCGGATGATGTGCTCAGCTGGCGGAAAGGCATTTTCCTCTTTAATGATAAAGCGTTGGAAGAAGTGTTTAAAGTGATTCCGCGGTGGTTTGGGCAGGAAGTGGTGATAGATAATCCTACAGTAGGGAAGGAGCATTTTACCGGGTTGTTTGACAGGAATAAGACTATCCAGCAAAACCTGGATGTACTAAAAGCTTATAATGGCATTGATTACTCCATTGATGGGAACAATGTTATTCATATAAAATAACCATTCGAGAACCGTCCGCATACCATTTTATGTATTCCTGAACTAAACTGTTTGTAAGTAGTTCTGATTTAGATTTTGGTTTTTACATAATCTCAATTCTAATGCGAAATCAAGAGGGGCTTCTGCCCCTTTTATTATCTCTTCTTCCCGTTCCGCCTAAATACAGAGACAAACTGGTAAATGCAATAACCGGTAGTAACACACTTTTGCCCTCAAATTATACCTGAAAAAGTTAAGCTATTTCGTCAATATCTGTCTCAGGTAGTTTTAACGCTGCAGGAGTTTTTAGCAAATACAATATTCCATTGATATCAATGCGAACTTCATCCGCACCTAGAACCCCTTTTACCACTAAATCAGATAGCTTGTCAATTATTTCAAGCTTTTCTTTTGCAATTTTTACTTTCAATTGCTCATTTTCGAGTACTACCTTTTCAAGAATTAAAGCATGAATTATTTCCACATCACAATCCGACGGTTTGTCCTTAAGCTCTTTTTCCAACAATTCAGTCTCTTTTTTGGTCTTTTCAATTTCAGCGTTTACCTTTTTTGTTTCAGCGTGAGACACCTCCCCACCTGTCAAAGCTTTTCCTACAGCCTCCTTAGCCGTCTCCAATACTGCTTTTACTTCCTCTTTTGCAAATAAGTTCTTTATATACAATCTTATTCTTCCAATTAAACTCCCAACCTTTATTTCCTCTATTGCAATTTTCACATTATCAATATTGGATAATGCGTTTATGATTAAATATAAAGATTGAATTAATATTGCTGCGTCATTTGTCCGATCCGAAATACCGAAGTCAATTGTCATTTCATAAGAGGTATCCCCCTCTTCGAATTGGTCGTTTTTATCATTCCACGTTAGCTTGAGAACTTCGTGGTTATGACAATATGCCCCAAAGTTCGTTTTGTAAACCGGAATTCCAGTTTCCCAAAAAGCATCACAGCCAAAATCTTTAGAAATCCCTTCCTCAGCGTACTCAAAAAGTGGAAAATATCTTTCAAATTGCTTTATAGAAATGAGGTTTAAATTAATTTTCTCTTCCTTAAGAAAATTCACATAATTCCCTTCCCATAGGAAAGGAAAGTTTTGACTAACGTTCCGAAAGTAGAAACTTTCATCTTTGATCTTATTCGAATTCTTTAATAAAATCGTAGAGAATTTAATATACCTATTAAAAGCCCAATAAATTGGACGGTCAGTAAAGCCCTTAAACTTGAATAAAACAAGAAAACAATATAAACAGTGGCTAATGTAAGAATATACAATAGCATTAGATTGTTCGCTGCTGGTAGTACTGAACTGTTGATATTCCAGGTCAAAATTCGCGAGGTTGTGATAGAACCCTTCTATTTCAAAATCATTTGAGGCATTGAGTCTATGCTTTTCAATTAGTTCGTAGAATTCTTCAAAAATATTACTTTCTCCTAGTTCTGAAACCGGTGCTTGTATTATTTGCATAGTTAATATTCAATTTTCTATTCAACATTTGGATTACGCTCAATACATATACATAATTAACCATGCAAATAATAAGCATAGTATCATCTTAATAAGATTCCAAAGCGCGTTGTAAGGGTGAAGGAGCTCACCTGAATTTTATCTATATTCGATGGATTACTGTTAGGAACTGTGCCAAGATCATTTTAGTTTGCAGTTAGGAAATTGGGATGCAAAAGTTTGATGAGTATTACCGTCTCAATGGAATTGATGCGTCATCTTGATAAAACGGACCCTTTCTTTAATGATTGTTATAAGGCATTAGCACTACAATATCATCATACGCAAAAAGATCCAAGTCGCCCAAACAACACTATAAGTTTTATTCCTCCACAGGATGAAATACTCTCTCATTTCTTTTTTGGTACTGCTTCTCCATTATACAACCATTTTCTTGAAGTTATTGCAACATTAGAAAGGATTGTTAAATATTTAGATGAAGACAATGTTGATCTAGAACTAAATAACTTAAATGCAATAAGTGACCAAATATTGCATGAGAAAACTGGAATCAAAGATAATTTTGAAGAGTTCATTAAGTCATACACCGGAGGAGTAGCTAATTGGTCTCATTTTAAGAAAGATAAAAAGGTAAAACCAGAGTTATTAAAGGATAAAAAATCTGGGAGGTTGTTGTCACTTTTCGCATTAGCAATGCTGAATAGAGCACATACTACACACGAACTTCCTTTTGATGTTGAAAAAATTGATGCAAAATTCGAAAAGCCATTGGAAGAGTTTCACTCATACTTTCAACCATTACTTATTCTGGTCCAAACACTTTTCACCAAAATACTCGATGGTGTTGTCGCTATGGCCGATGTTAAGAATCCGAAATGGAATACATATAATGATATTCAAATTTTGGCTGCTGCTTGCTATGCTACTTATAGAGATAGAAATAAGGATGTGAAAGTAGTTTTAGTAACCGATGACAATGGTATTCATACTGCATGTAAAGGCACCAATATGGAAAATAACGTTTGGAAGGTGAACCAATATTTGTCGTATATCTACTAATAGACAGTAGGTAAAAATGCATTTCGAAACTAAATCCTCTCTAAAAATCACCTTTAAATCACACCATTGATCAACTGCCGGACCAAATGAGCCATATGTTCCGCAAAAAACTGATTAATAATTGGAGTAGCTGCATGTTTTTCCTTGCTGGAGTAATGTTTAGTCCAAATAACGTCAAATTGGTGATTGTCCTGCAAGGCCTGAACTGCGTTTACCGTACCGCCTGAAGTCCGGGTGGCGCAAATGATAATCTGGCAGCCTCGAGCCAAAAAAATCTTTAGACTTTCAGGAAGCCGGCTACCAGGATCTCCTTGGCTTTCGATACCTATTTTTATATCCCCGATAGTGACAATCACCCGGTTATCCCCTCCAGTTATCAAAAACTCTACGATTGCGCCAGGAAAATGACTGGGAAGGACATCTATAACTGCGTTAACCGCGGTGGATTTACCGATGGAAGATCCGCCTGAAATTGCGATGACTGTATGTTTCATTCTATTTAGGTATTTGAGGGTCTCTTAATATAAACTATTTCTTTAACAAAAGCTTTTCAAACAAATTCGCCAACATCTGATTACTATTCTGACCAGCTTTCATTTTCTCCAATTCCACGGTACTTTCATCTTTCCTTAACACAAAGTTCCGTTCTGTTTTAATCAGCTCCGTTAAGCACAATGTAATCATTGCCTGATCCTCCTGATAAAGTGCCGTTTTTAAAGAAATCAATTTGAAATCAATATTCGTTTTCTCATTATTAAAATATTTAATCTCCTGTAAATTTGCCCTGTAAAGCTTCAGAAAGAAAAAGGCAAATATCTCAATAAATACCACCAGGGAGATCCGGGGAATATAATGAGAAAGCAGGCTCACGGTATCGCTGTATTTTACCTCATTTAAAAAAACTTCATAGGTTAAGCTAATAATCGCAATGGCAGTAGACAATGTTCCTATTACCAGGTTTAAGTTTGCGCTTCTCCTCAGCCTGCTTAACTCCTCATTGATCCTATAAGTCGCCTTGTCAAATTCACTGATCAAACTACTCAGCTTTGCATTTTTCTGTGCAATATCAGAAAATGTCTTTTCGATCTTGTCTTGGATATACGCTTGAGTGAATGTTTCTTCTATTACGTTTCCAACAATACTATCAAGATCCCTACCATCGTCCAATATCCCCGCCTTCTTCTTAAAGTTCAGAAACTCGTATCTTAAATTATAAAGTTGAAGATAAATTTCACTATTGCTTTTTTTACTACCAGAATTTATTGACCCAAATCCATTCTGGAGGTACTTTAAAATAAAAAAACCAACTCCTATTACTAATGGAACCCCTAAAATAATGGGTTGCATTTCTTTCCTGAAAGGATCCAAATTAATAAGAGTAATAACGCATAATAATAGCGAACCAGTAAATAAAATAGAAACTAATCTTTGCCGAAACTTCTTAAATTTATATTCTTTCTCAAGCCGCGATCTTGCCTCTGCTCTCAAACCCTTTATTTCATCTTCTAATCCATCATAAGAATTTTCATTAATATCCATTTCATTCTAAATTTAGTGTTTATAAATTCGCACTAAGGATATTCTACCTTTAGACTCAACCATATCGGAAGCTAAATTATCCGTTGATTTCTTTTCGAAACCAATACATATTTCAACAAGCTTCTGAAAAAAAACTAATGGATGTATATTCATTCCTTTCTCAGGGTTTGATTAAGTATGTAAACAGCTGTAAAAACCAAACAGTATAAATAGGGAATCCGCCCGCAGGAATGGTAATGTTGATCCCTCAGAGAGTATCTGTGTTTTAAGGAAAGCCTAAAACTCAAATGCATGAAAGTTATTACTGAGTAGGAAACCCGTGTTACCTGTAATAAAAAGTCCTCTTCATTATCATAAATACAAAATGGAAGATCGGGAACCGAAATATATATAAAAAAGAGGCAGTATCTCTGCAATACGGATTCTAATATGAAGAGCCTTTAAACTTAAAAAAGGGGGAATAAGGTAGATAAAAAACTCAGCCTTTCTTCCCATGCCGCCTGAAAGCAGCAATGAACTGGAATATGCAATAACCCGTAGCAATACGCCCAAAAAAGTCCAGGAATTTAGCAAATCCGTTCAACTTTTCTTTATCTACCATAAAATCAATCTTGTGCGTGATATCCAGGAAGGAAAAGAAGTTGCCTATAAAGTCGCCAGTGCCACTCCATTCAAAGGGCCTTCCCCAGTTAGCACTGATGAAGTACAATATATAAATAGAAAAAAGCACATAAAACGAAAAACACAGTGCTCGACGCCAGCTTTCTCCGTGGTTATTGGATTTTTTATTCAGCCAGAAGTTGAACAGGTCAAAGGCCTCTTCGCTCCACCATTTGCGAGGCAGTTTACCAGGCCTTTCATCATAGTATAGCGACAATAAGCGTTGCTGATTAGCCATAGCTTTAGCATGATACCAGGTTCCTTCAACAATATCGCCCTGGTTTTCAAATATTCTTTTCAACTGGTTATATATGGATATTTTCTGTTCGAAATAGACTTTATTAGGTAAAGAGGCTTCCAGTTCCTCATTGTATATGTCTATTTTCTCTCTGGGAAGTTGGGTGCCGCTAATAAATACCTCCAGCAACTTACTATCTCTATATTCGAAATGAAAACCTGTCAGATTGCTTCCGGTTATTTCCGTTTTGCCCAATGAGCTATTTACAATCCTAAAAAGTGGTTGGATATGCCCCTTTAAAATAGGATTATTCCTAAGGGCGTCAACTTCAAAATCATAATCATGCCTAAGCTTTTCCAACAATGCCCTTTTATCGGCATGAATATCTCGCATCTTAATTTTATTCTCTTCCTGATTATATTTTTTAATGCGTGGCTGCCACACGAAAGGTTTAGCGGCTACCTCTATATTGCGTAATATGAACTGCCCTTGTATCAATAATTCCTGCAATTGAATAATATACACTTTACTATTTATGATAGAAACGATCGTATCTTTTAATAATGATGTTTTATATAGTTGTAGATGATTGATGCTACAACTATCAATGTATAATTCAAATTTTACACCAGTTTCTATGACTAGCTGATGCAAGCTGCAATTAGTGATCTTCATAACAGATACAATAGCATTACGCAATGTTATGCTACAGAAATTATGCTCTATCACAATTGCGCCTACCTTTCCATTCTTGATCCGTATGTCCCCACTTAGGCTACCTTCATGAATTTCAAGCATCTCAATCTGACTGTCCCCCAAAATAGAAACCGGCCCTACTAAACTGTTTTTAGTAACATTAATACTATCGGCCTTACTACTGTTGAAACTAAGGGCGTCGCATTGGCTATTATTCTTTATGTAGACAAAATCAGCGCTGCTTTTATCTCCCACATGAATAGATTTACAATGGCTCCCACCATCAATCCAAATAAAACCACCCGCACTCTTTTTTTCGATATATATATACCGGCATCGGCTCCCTTTTTCAATCAAGATGCTTCCACTTTGGCTCTCTTTTTCTATCAGGACCTGTTTGCTTTGGCTGCCCTTTCCGACTAATATAAGTTTACACTTGCTATTTTGAGTCACCTCCACATCACCAAACTGGCTTTTTTCCTCAATACGGATATTCCCGCCTTCACTCTCATTACTGATCCGAATTCCAGCACATTTACTATTATGCTTAATTGAAATGTCTTCACATTTACTGTTGGCCAACACGCTAATCTTCTCAATACGCGATCCATTCTCCACATAGATACTTTCGATCTGACTATTCCTGAGCAATGAAATTTGTTCCATGCTGCTTTCGTCACTGATATAAATAGATCTACATTTACCATTTTGAATAACCAATACATCCCCACAACTACTGCTATTATCAACACGGATAGCCCCACATTTCCCATCAGTAATGATCTGAATATCCTTAGTCCTACTACTGTCAAAAACAATAATATTATTACAAGTGCCACCATGGCTCAACAGTATATTCTCATTCCAACTATCCTTCCCTATTTTTATATTTCCTATTTGGCTATTTGTCTCAATCCGAATACCTTTCTCTATATATGTATGAATAAATACCCATTCATTCGTAAATGTTTCAGATAGATTGAATCCTGGTAGGATACATTTCAGGAAAATAAATGTTGGACGAAAATCAGCCCCTCCATATCGCAAAAATTCCAAAAGTCTTTCATCCTGAGATAAACATTTGGTCTCTATTAATACGATATACAACTGGTCATCTTCAAAATTAACATCAGGAAACATTTCCTTATTGCTAATGTCTCTTCCTCTTTTACGATAAAACCATTCTCTCTGTATAAATGACAGCCTTTGTACTGCACTTATAAATTCGTCACTGGAAATTTCATATTTAGTTTCTGGTGGAGTGGGTATAGTAATGGAGCTCATTGGGGGTAGATATATGATTCTCTAATTTACATTCTTTTTAATATCATTCCAATACCTTAGCCAAAAGCGCCTTGATGCTCCTTTTCTCTCCAGCGTTCGACGTTTCGTTAAATTCATCTATGGTAGGTATTATCAAATGTTCATAATCCCGCTTCTTACCTATAAGGTGAAGGATGAATAATTTGTCATTAGGAGCAAGTGTAGATTCATTCAACATATCTTTATACTTCTTCTCCATAAATCGCCTGTTTACAAAATAACTCCATTGAGTATTAAAATCCTGGCGTTTGAGCCAACTCAAAATGACAGGCCTGGCAGGGTTCCTATCGTCTACCACATAGTTTAAAGCGTAGTTAATCACATGAACGGCATTTAACATTACGGTGTCTCGATGCATGTTATCATAATACTTTATAAATAACAGAAAATCCTCCATACTTGAAACAGATACCTTCAAACTCCATTTACTAAGGGCTCTAATGGCAATTGAGAGCACCCTTTGGACAGCAGCTGCCTCCTCTCCAAAGTAAGGAACCAGCCCCTCATGATCAAAAGGATAATCTAGTATTTTTAAGGCTTTTTTATCATCTACAAAGCCAAATTTAGTTTCATCGCCTTCGATGGCATGCACGCTTACGGATCCAAAGCGCATAAGCATGCGCCTATGCAGGCCACTGGATTGAAGTAACACTTCTGCCTCATAGACCCTCTCAATATGAGCGATATCAATTTCAGGAAATGTTTCCTTTACACGACTAAGGTACCTTTTGGTAAATGCCGGTTCAATAACTTCCGTTGTTTTCACATGATCAAAGATCAGATCCATTCTCATCTGTTTACATTCCAATTGTCTCACAAACAGGATCCTATTTTCAATTAAAAGCTCTTCCTGGTCTTTCTTCGATCCGTGTTTACTCAATTCCCGTCTGGTAATTCCGATCCTATACTGAAAAGGCAACTTTCCCTCGTAGTTCTCAATGAACGTTTTTGAATTAAGGTATTTTAACATTTCCTCTCTGAAAGCGCTGGTTGTGAATATCTCTGCGGACCATGTTTCACTATGATTAAAAAGATGCCACTTCAGCTCTTCATTCTTTGACCGCAATATTTTCAATAACTCGTTTTTAACAGCCGGTATATAAGAGTGGCTTAATAAAAGAAAGAAGCCAGCCTCTATAACGCCGCCAGGTGTTCCCTTTTTCTTAATGACTGTTATATATTTTTCAAACAGGTAATACTGAAACTGCTCCATATTGAGCAATCCCCAGAAGACACCACCGAAAGATCCATTTGGCGGATCATCTGCATCCTTGATCATTATGTCAAAAGCAGTGTCCATGATCTCTTCAACCAGGCTGAACTCTACTTCCACATCATTTGCCAACACCTGCATGACTACTAAAAGCGGGCGAGATAGCGCTGGGAAAATGTCTTTAACATTCAATATATCCTTAATGAACCTGGATGCAGTTTGCCTGCTGATCCTTGTATTATCATTTAACCGGAAAATAGAAGCCGCTAATGTGATCACCTCCCGCCAATTGGCGTCATATACATAGATATCCAGGTTTTCTTTAAAAGCGCCTTCCTTCCACCTGGCCACAAACTCTATGGCTGCGAAATATTCCTGGAAGGTTTGATGCACGAAACCGAACATGGCTTCCCCCTGTTCATTTCTTCCCTTTTCAAAAAGGAAACCCGCATCTTCCCGGAGAAATTCAATAATGTCCCTTACATCGCTTTTCTCCTCTTTAGTGCTTAATTTTGGGTTGATCTTTCTATACTCCTCCAACAATAATCCCTTCAACTCGCTTTCTGAGATAAGGCCAGTGGTATAGTTCTGATGAATATGAAAAGAAATGGGAGATAACATCTCTATCAGCATTTCCTTATCGAAATTAGCCGGTTTACTTGGCTCCCGCTGTCTTACCCAGTTTTCCAGGAAAGTAGAGGTAGCTACTTCATACAGGGCAACTCTTTTCTCCGGTAGGGTATTTCCCTGATAGTGAATTAAGGCGATGATCGTTAATAGCAATGGGCTACCAGCCAATTCATACACAGATTTATTTCTAGAGATGGCCCTCAATAGATCATCTGTATTATTATGATCACCTTTATCCCCCATAATTGCGGCAAACCAGTTACTGACAAACTGCTGGATCTGTTCATGTCCAAACCGCCCTACCTGTAAATGATGAAAATGCGCATTCAACTGCACTTCCTTGTATCCCACTATCCGGGAGGATACAATGATCTTTATCTCCGGATACTGGGCTATGAAAGCATTGATCCTTTCCACTACATCATGTCGCAGTTTGATCCTGTTGATCTCGTCTATACCATCTATCAAAACGATCAGCTGGCTTTTCTCCAGTTTCTCTGCAAACAGGTGTTCATATTTTCTGTCCAGTTGATCAATGATGAATTCTGCAAGGCTCTTGTAGCTAGCCGCCAGGTATTTGGCATACTCACTGCCCTTGATCAATACTGGTAATAGTTCTGCATACTGCAGCTTCTTTGTTCTATTAGTGCATATATCATAAGCCAGGTACTTTAATATGGTGGATTTCCCGGAGCCTGGATCTCCTAAGATCACCAGCCTGTTTAATTCAGCCAGGGCCTCTTCTATTCCAAACACTTTTTCCGTTACATGGGTCACAAAAGCATTGTTCTCCATTTTCAGCTCCAGTGGAACATAGATATCCTCCAGGGTGATCTTCACCAGGGTATTATTGATCTTGGGAGAAAACCCTTTTATATCCAGGAATTGATAGCGATTGTGAATGTATTGATCGTAGCTTTCAAGGCCCTTGCAATATAACTGCCATTTGTCCATAGCGGCAGTATCAGCGAATTGCCCTTCGAGGATTTGCATTACCCGGTCTATTGTATCCGGGTTGTTCTTTGCGTTTAAGGCCCGGTAGAGATCTGTTCTGTCCAGTATCTTCCAGGCGCTGCGTTTTGCCTTTGGGGGTTTATCAGTTATTATAAAGAGGTATAAATTGTTGAACCCTTCATCAGTAAATTTGTGGATAGCGGCATCCTGTTTCTCTCGTCTGGTGGTTGAAGTCACCTGCACAGCTACGCCTGCCGCCTTATCTCGCAGATCTATGGCCGGGTAGTTTTTACCTTCTGTGTAGTTAACATTCTCCAGGTTCCAGCCATACACTTCATTCAGTACTTTGATGAGGATGTTCTCCGCATGCAGGTTAATACTGAACTCTCCGTTTGCATTTAGGATCTTAACCTGTTCTCTAAACCTGGAAAGTAATTGTGAGATGCGGAATAACTTCTGAGCCTGGTTCATAATTGTTCGAAAATGTTCTTTACGTTGATAGCGCTCAAACCGGCGCCGCGGCTTTTCTTAAGGAATCCAAGTGTGAATGAGGTTAAATGTGATGTTATAGTGGGAACATATTAGCCGGCAGGCCAGTCGGTACGGGTATGTTCATAGGAACATAGTGTATCAGCAATGGGATGGCTTTTTCAATAAGCAGGTTTAAATAATACATTAATAAAATAATCATTTAATCTTGTCATTGGGATTTACTGGTTATGTTTCCCGGAGATCGGAAAACGTATTGTTTTAGTTAGTGTAAAAACATAAATAGTTTATACTTCCAATAAGACTACGTAAAGTATGGGGTAGGGTGAATTATGAGTGGAGGAATTTTGAAAAACTCATTACGTTAACGAATGATTAATAATTAAAAGGCGAACAAACATGCCTGTGCGTTTTTGTCAATTAGCTTAAAAGTCTTGTATCCTGCTGCCGTGCCTCTCTGTTCATCCTGTATATTAGCTCTCCTAACTTAAATACTCAACTTAAATTAACAATTTAAATGAGCCACTGCGGCCCAATTACATTGAAAACTTCGCAATTTGCAATTAACACAGCTTAAAGACACGATCTACCATGAATCCTTATTGTTTTAAAATCCATTTAGCAAGAAAAAGGAGAGTTCAATAATCACATTATTCATTTTTTGCATGTAATTCTATTGCTCCTTGACCGGTATTAATTACATCAGATAAGCTTAAGACACGCTTTAATTAACTTAAGGCGGCTAAAAATTACAGCCAGATATTAACCATTACCACAAAATTGAATACGATCATGCCATTCCAATTGCGTAAACAGTTCTGTCCTGATGCTATTCCACTTATTGGTTCGGGAGAACGTATCCTATACATAAAGCATCTGTGATTGCAGACTTGCTAATTATAGGATACCGATAATTTTATTTTACACGGCAAATCATACAACCCCATTGTTAATACCATTAACCTTGTGCTGCCAATGAACATATTAATTGAGAATCCGGAACTGCAGAATATATCCATTCTACCAGGCGTAATTCCATCTATGAAAGAATATGAGATATCAGTTGCCAGCGCAACCACCATCAAAGGGAATTTTGGCGATATTCTTACACAGCAGGTGACGTTTGATAACTTTATTGTTTTATACCATGTTCTGCATATCACGCAAACCTTGAAATTCAGGATAGTAGATAGCACCAAATGTATTCCTTTCCTGTTTGGCATAAAGGGTACTATTTGCCAGAATTTGAAACCCAGTGAAGAACCTTGCCTGTTTGAAGGGCAATGCAAACTATTATCTGTGGCGGCACTATTATCAGAAAAGGCACTGCCGCCCGGGGAATATCATCTGTTTCAATTAAACGTGGCCCGCGAGTATTTATCCGATTTAAAGAGCTCTTATCCGCATGTACTGAATGATCGCTTCATTAATGAAGTGGGGGATCCTGGATGTACCCATATCTATACTACGATAACGCCTTTACGAGCTTTACTCCGAATACGATCTATTATGGATTGTAAAGATGCGGGAGCTGCCGGACGGTCTCAAATCATATATAGCGCCAATCAAATACTGATATATATAATGGAAGAATTGGCTACCAGAAAAATCAATGGCTTCTCGCTGAGTAATAAAGACAAGCAGACCCTAATAGGTATCAAGGCTTATATTATCAATAATCTTGGTCAGAAGATGACAATCTCCGCTCTCGGTAAAAAATTCGGAATAGCTGATACTAATCTGAAAATTAATTTCAAGACAATGTTTCATACCACCATCCACAATTTTGTGATTGGCAGTAAGATGGAACTGGCGAAGTTATTACTGGAAGAAGGAGAAGATGTGAACCAGGTGGCATGCAAAGTAGGTTATCTTGAAACAACTAATTTCATCAGAGCATTTAAAAAATTGACAGGGATGACACCAGCCAATTATAGATCTGGCTTAGCGCACCGGAATTGATCATTAATTTTTGTCGGAAATGATTACATCCGATTGAAAGAGTTGATTGATATTTGAAGTATATAAGGGCCTTATGCTTTTAGAGCCTAGACAACAAGATAAGGCAACACAGATTAATTCCAGAACACAGATTAAGTAACCATTTCTTGATACGAAATTCATCTAATATTCTTATTCCACTAATGAACCCATATTTACTTTCTTCTATTTATCAAACTAATCTTTAACCCATAATCGTGGTTTGCAATGAAAATGTCGAAAATTATCATTGAGTTAATTGTAGCCTTACTCATTGTATTATGGATATATACCGGGTTGAATAAAATGTTGGATTATGCCACTTTTAAAACCCAGTTGGGAAGGTCACCATTTATTCAGCCATTGGCAGGATTTATTGCTATTACTCTTCCTACTGGTGAACTGCTTCTTTCTGGCTTATTAATCTTTAAGAAAACACGAAAGCTGGCCCTCTACTTATCCTTTGGGTTGATGCTACTATTCACCGGGTATATATGGATAATGCTAAATTATGCATATGATCTACCTTGTAGCTGCGGGGGGGTACTTGCAAAATTATCCTGGAACGACCACCTAATATTTAATAGTGGGTTTACAATATTATCATTACTAGGGATTATTCTTATAGAGAAACTTCCTAAATCTTCCGTAACGATAAACACATTAAAAACAAATCCTCAATCCTAGTGGTTTTCATTCTTCCTATATGCATAGGAGAACAATGCACAACTAATTGAATATGAGAAAAATAGTCACTTATAGGATTATTGCTATAGTAATCATTGTCGCTGCTTTGTTAGGCATTCTAATGACTACAACAAAAATGCCCAATGAAGAAAAAAATGGCTTTACAAGAAACTTTCTAACGGAAGAGCTATCAGTTATGCAACACGCCCTGATTGATCCATCACTCAATAAGATAAGCGGCGTTTCAGAAAAAACAATTTTTCTTGCTGGTGGAACTCCTAACGCTATACTAATGCTAAATAAAAACCTACTGCCTAGCGATACACTTATTGTTAACCTAAATATTCCAGCTGATAAAATAGTGCCATTCTCAGTTACAATTGACTCGCCTTGGCTTTATATACATATTAATAATCTAAGAAGTATTATTCATGGAAAATTTCCAAATCAAACGCTTACTAAAACTGAAATAGAAGGATCTATATTTCTCAAATCGATACAAATATCACCAAGCTCGTGTATTATAAAAACTGTCAGCACCTCAATGAATAGTCAAATACTCAGAAAAGTCAATATTGAAACAGGTGAAACAATTAAAGAGATCGAGATTGGCAATAACTCCGGCCTTTCAAAGGATTGGCTTTCTTCTGATGGAATGTTGGAATACAATAAATCCAATTCGAAACTAATATATGTAGAATACTTGAGAAATAAATTCTATTGCCTGGATAGCAATCTAAATGTATTATATAATAGCAATACTATAGATACTGTATCTGTGAATGAAATCAAAATGACAAAAGAAGTAGAAAGAGGAGGCAAGCTAAAAATGGTTCCATCAGGGGCAAGAAAAATAGTAAATAAATATTGCTTTTTAGACAATAAGAATCTATATGTTATATCTGGTCTTCGTGCAGATAATGAAAGCTTAAAGAAATTTAATACTAACACCGTAGTCGACTCATACAACATTTCTAATGGGAAATATAGAGGAAGCTTTTACATGAAAAAATATGAAAATAACGGAATTCAATCTGCCTTATTAAACAACGATACTTTAATTACATTGTCTGGGACAAACATAATTACTTATCATTTGGAGAATAAGCTCTAATATAATAGTCATATTCTGAAAAATATTGTAGCGCTGCAAAGGGAAAATCCATCCCCTATATAAGATGGAAATTATTAAAAATATAAAACAAATAACTATGAACCGTTTAAAATTTGGATTTGCATCCATTATTGCAATCTTAGCTGTAACAATAACAATCGCTGCTCAAGCAGGAGCCTTTGAGACAAAAAAATTGCCTCCTCTTCCAGACTGTTATCTTCCAAGTATAAGTTATGACAGTAATGCTGATTGCGTTGCTGATAGAAGTGTAGACCTTCCTGATGCATGTAGTTCAACAGATGCTTTACAAGCTCCTGGTAAAAAAATATTCAGTGGGCTTTCTACGAATCCAACAAATGTAATTGACCAAGATGAATTTGCAAGCGAATGTAATGGAGCACAAAATTTTGTTTGCTGTGTATTTGTAATAGAAGATACAAGCACTCCATGCGCCGGTCAACAACTAATTGATTTGGAAGGACTTGGAACTGCTAAAAGATGGATAGTAAGCAGTGTAGCATGCAAACAAGTACAAGATTAATAATCAAAATGACGTAAAACCAATCTGCTTAATATATTGGTATTAAGCAGATTGGTTTTCATATTTAAAATAAACCATGTACATCAATATGTTTCCTTTATTAATTTATTAATCAGGGGACTAAAATCTCCTTCACTTAAAATATCGTTTAATAAAACTAACTTACCTTTTTTATTAAAAAGCAATAATTGAGGAACTCCCCAAAATTTATATTTTTGCCATATTAATGCCCCTAAAGTATTTTTCTGGCCAACCTTACCGATTAACGCAACTGGCCAGTCAGCACCTATCCTATTAATAATATCTTTAACGTCAGATGTTGCACTTTCATCATTTAAACAAGCTGAAACAACGACAAAACCACGATCCTTATATTTATCATATATCTTTCTAATCGCAGGCATCCTACCAATACATCCTGTACACCAAGTTGCCCAAAAATCAACTAAAACGACCTTTCCTCTCATTTTCTGGAAGTCAATCTCTTCACCATTTACTGCATTATGCTTAAATTGAAATGTGTCTCGCTCCGACATAAGTGAAAATATACTTCTTTGCGACTTTGTCCATCTTTGAATACTAATGTTAGGATAATTCTCAAGAGAATCAAAAAATAGTTCCATATCAATTTCATTCAATCCAAACGCTCTATAATTCGACAATAAGATTGTTATTGCCTCCCTCAATTTTATATAAGCCATGTAGGATTCAGGATTGGAATCAATTTCATAGTCCAATATCTCTTTGGCAGCAGGTATAAATAACTTCTTAAATTGTGTAAAGTCCAATTTCCCGTTTCTGCCATATTCCTTATTAAAAGAAAATCGTAAAAATATACTAACCGAATAAGCTAATAAACTTTTATATGTTCCTATTTCACCTTTTTCTTTGAAGTAAATTTTACATTCCTGTAGCATTTTATATTGCAATCTCTCCCATTTCCTTAGTTCACTCCAGTCTATTGGAACTGAATATTGACTAACCGAAGTATTTCTACTTAACAGAACCCTCATTCCTTCCTCAATATCTATCCAATAGTGATTGAAATAGATACCAAATCTTAATGTATTGACTAGCCACTCATACCTTTTTGGATCCTTAGGATATTTATCCCATAATCTTGATCCTTCCATTCTATATTTATTATACATTCTTTCAAGGAAAATATTCCTAAACAGCAATGAATCTTTCTTCAAATATGAATAAATATCTTTTTCCCTATCAAGATATAAGATAGTATCCAAGTTCTTAAAATCATGATCTGCTTTCTTTTGATCGCTATTACTAAGCTGAGCTACTGCTTGCAAAGGGATCATGCTTAATAATACTAATATAAGCTTGATACCAAACTGAAAGTACGGTTTATTGTTCGTATAGGTCCTTATACATTTCACCTCCTTCATTTCCTTATTACTTTATTTTTATCATACTGATCAATTAGTTAATCTTTTATTCATTGTTAAACTATCAATTGCCTTATATAATTCATCTCCCCGCAGATTTTGCCTTTTTCTGCTAGAAGAAATAATGTATCGAGGCCCTGAAATGCTTCCTCGTCTATTATAATCAATTCCTATTATTACCCCATCACCATTTACAAGAATATGCGCTGGAATTGAAAGAATGTCAAAGATTTCTTTCGATATCTTATTTTGTTCC
The DNA here is from genome assembly GCF_009647655.1 of Chitinophaga sp. SYP-B3965. Taxonomy (GTDB): domain Bacteria; phylum Bacteroidota; class Bacteroidia; order Chitinophagales; family Chitinophagaceae; genus Chitinophaga. Next base: position 165,674 of record NZ_WJFD01000008.1, read on the forward strand.
AGGCCATTTGTCCATGGCATATCTTCTTCTATTATAGCATTTGTCCATGATTTATAATTTTCATCTATTGATATGCTGAGAATATTGAACCCTTTAGAGCCAAATTCCTTGTAAACTTTCTTAAGATTAGGTATTTCTTTTCTACAAGGAATACACCATGAGGCCCAAAAATCTATCAGTGTAAATTTAGATTTTCGTATAATCTGCCAAGCAGATTGCGATTTTCCATCCGTCATTTTTATCAAAAAATCTGGAAGTACTTTTCCAATTTCAATAGATTCACTCGCTCTTCTAGTTATTATATGCTTTTTGAGTTCAATTCCGTAATAACTATTTTTAAGGGGGGCAGGCATTTTATCATATGCCGTCTGCTTTGTATCTAAGTCGAGCCTTGAATTCTTCAAAATAAATAATGGAACTATATAAGAAGATGGATTCTTTTCTAGTTTTTTAAGGAAAAGCCCGTTATAATTTCCTTTTATTTCGGCTACTTTATTACTATCATTCTTGTTTGCTTCTATTTCTATATTAGTTTCCTTTATAAGATTTGAAACAGTTTGCAGAAAAATATCATGCTCTTGAGTAGGAAGAGATCCTTTAATATTAACCTCTGGCCAGTCCTTTAAATCACCATTAAGGATGATTGTTGAGTTATCAAGTAACAACCTTACCCAAGACATTCTTTTGTCTCTTAACTTTAAAATGGCAGTATCCATTTTCACATAATGCAGCTCTCCTTCTAATGATAATTCTCCTATAAATGAAAATTGTTGATTTTTGCTTTTAGTTCTGGCTAACGTATCAGCAGTACCATTTTCATTGTTTGTTATAAGATAAAACAACACCCCATCAGGCAGGTTCTTTATTTGCCCATTTATCTGATACCCATGCCTGTCTTGTGCGGAAACATCATAAGTTGCAATAATTAATACGATAACACATACTAATATTCTCATTTATATAATTATTTTCTATGGTTTAAATCAATAAAAAATAACACAAAGATTCTTATAATTTAAGTCCATGTGCTAAATCCCACTTATAAGAGTAGATATCATCGAAAAAGGGTTAAGAAAACTAAAAATTTAAACAATGCTAAAACTTTAATAGCTATCGTACAAAACGATCATCAGTTAAGGAAACGTATGATCGCATTCTAACTGATTTGCTTTTAGCAATAGAGTTATTACCATCGACGGCAGCACTTCCGTCTCGTGGCGCTAAAGTAAGCGCTTTTGCATTGCT
>NZ_WJFD01000009.1 GCF_009647655.1 Chitinophaga sp. SYP-B3965
GGGAAATGAGATGGGGACTAATACACAACATGGGCCTCCAGCCCAGTCACTCACTTAGTTCACCCCATCTCTTTCCTTCAATTTAATCCATTATTTTATCCATACAAATCTAAAGGTCACTCACTTGTACAGTTGGTTCTTTATTCTTTCACCAAAAAAGAAATAACCGCCCTTTCCTGCCCGGCAAACCCTCAGCTCTAAAATAACCCCCCCCCTTCTAAAAAAGAAAGAAAAACCGCCCTTTGCATCGCGGCAAACCCTCAGCCCTCAAACAACAAATACTCTTTCTAAAAAACACCATCCCTTCCTAATAAAAACACCTCCCTCAAAATAACTCCCCTTCTAAAAAAAGAAAAGAAAAACCGCCCTTTCCTGCGCGGCAAGCTCCCAGCCCCAACAACAAAAAAAACGACCCGCATAACACGAGCCGCTTCTTTTTGCTTTACACTTAAAACTATAAACTTTTAACCCACTACAGGTTCTCTTTATTTAATTTCTTCGGCACTTTGATCGTAAGTGTCTGCACCGTTCCATTCCTTTTCACTTTAGCAGTAATACTACTTTTCCCTTCTTTATTTTCTTTATAAAGGTCTACTACATCTTTTGCATTCTTAACTGGTTTACCTGCTAATTCCGTGATCACATCTTTCTCTTTAAACCCTGCATTATCTGCAGCAGAACCATCTGCTACCTCCAGCACAGCAGCACCATTCGCCTCTTCAGTATCCTGCACAGAAAGCCCCAATCTTGCACCACCCCGTTCCCTAAAAAACTCCGCAAAAGGATACTCCCTTCCATCAGGCGTATTCCCAAACGGACTCCTCCCTTCAGGCATCCTAAACCGGAATTGATCACCCTCCGGCGCCAAACGCAAAGAACGACCAGCATCCGGACGTTTATCAAGCGTAGCCGTAGCCTTATTTTCTTTTCCGTCACGCAGGTAAGTAACAGTTATTTTATCACCAGCCTTCAGACCACCAATCGCCTCATATAACTCCTGCGGCTCAAGGATCTTTTTATCATTAATACCAGTGATCACATCCCCGATCTTTAATCCTGCTTTTTCAGCCGCACTACCTTCCGCTACTTCAGAAATAGTAGCTCCTTTAGCATCTTCCTTTCTGGTGATAACTCCCAGCACAGCAGGATTGGGTCTTAAAGAAAGCTCCTGTTCCTCAAGGGGAGGCAGGTTCCCATTCCTGGGTACGATCACCCGGCGGCGAACAATAATATCCTTATCCTGGAATTCATCTAATTTCTTCCCGTCTGCAAACACCTCACCACCCTTGATCTCAATGGTCACTTTCGCGTCCTTATCCCCGCCTTTTCGTTTGATGATGATCTCATCATATTCACCCAGTTTAGAAGAAGGCCTTTCCTGTGAAAAAGCCGGCAGAGCCATCACAATGGCCCCGAAGCTGAATACGAATAATAATCTGCGCATAAAAATATCGGGTTTTATGTACAGCAAATTTAGGAACTAACAAGGGTAACGAAATGTTAAAAAAAGACAGGCGGACACCGGTAATTGTTACCCGTATCCGCCTGTTTATGAATAGTATTTTTAGCCTAAAGGATCTGCTTCACCTGCTCAATCACCTGCTGCAACTGGCTAACATCCTGCCCGCCAGCCGTAGCCTGTGTCGGCTGTCCACCACCACCACCTTTGATCAGCGAGGCCACCTGTTCTTTAATGATCTTCTGTGCATTCAGCCCTTTGTCCTTCACAAGATCTTCAGATAAGAGAACCGCCACTTGTGCTTTCCCTGCTACATTAGCCGCCAGCACAATTACATACGGCGCAGTGAGCAGGTCTTTTGCAATGGATCCACACTGCCTTACCATATCCGCACTGCTTACTTCTACAACCGCTCCCAGGAATTGAACACCATTCACCGTTACCGCCTTTTGAGGTAAAGTAGCCGCCAATTGCTGTGCCTGCTTGGCTTCCATAGATGCCAGCTGTTTCTCTAAAACAGTTTTATCATTCGCCAGGTTCTCAATAGCTTTTACAATATCCTTCGGGTTCTTCAACTGCAGTTTCACTTCTTTCAACTGCTGTAATTGTTCATTCACAAAAACTTCTGCCTTTGATCCCGTTACTGCTTCCACACGACGAACACCAGCTGCCACTGCACTTTCAGTAATAAATTTGAATTGCCCTAATTCACCTGTATATCCAACATGCGTACCACCACAAAGCTCGATAGAGTAAGATGGATCAATGGTCACCACACGTACCGTTTCCCCATACTTCTCTCCGAAAAGCGCCATAGCACCCAGCTTCAGGGCTTCTTCACGAGGCAGTTCTTTTATCACAACAGGAATATTCTCCCGTATCTTTTCATTCACGATCGCTTCAATAGCCGCCAGTTCTTCATCCGTTACTTTCGCAAAATGAGAGAAGTCGAAACGCAGGTAATCTGCATTTACGAGAGATCCCTTCTGTGCAACGTGTGTTCCTAAAACTGCTCTCAAAGCTGCATGCAGCAAATGCGTAGCAGAGTGATGGCGTTCCGTGTTTTTCCTTTTGGAAGCATCAACCACGGCTGTTGCGGTGCCCGATGGTTTAGCTGGCAAAGCATCCACAAAATGAACGATCAGGTCGTTCTCTTTTTTGGTATCTGTAACGGTGATGATCTCTCCATCAAAATCCAGCGTTCCGGTATCACCTACCTGCCCGCCGCTTTCTGCATAGAAAGGAGTTTTGTCCAGCACCAGTTGATACTGTTCTTTTCCTTTTGCTTTGATCTTGCGGTATTTCAGCACTTTTGCAGGAGATTCCAAAGAGGTATATCCTATAAAGATACCGGAAGGCTGATCCTGCAAAACAGTCCAGTCACCCATATCCAGTTCAGTAGCTGCGCGGGAACGGTCTTTCTGCTTTTTCATTTCAGCATCAAAACCAGGCTCATCTACTTTAAATCCGTTCTCATTGGCTATCAGCATGGTAAGGTCCAGCGGGAAACCAAAAGTATCATATAGTTCAAAGGCCGTTTTGCCATCTACATTTTTAGAAGCGGCACCACCCATAAAATCATCCATCCTGCGGATACCACTATCCAGCGTACGCAGGAAGCTGCTTTCTTCCTCAAAAACCACCTTCTTCACAAAATCTTCCTGTTGCAGCAGTTCCGGGAACACCTTCGCAAACTGACCAGCCAATACCGGCAGCAGTTCATGGAGCAAGGGTTTTTTCACATCCAGGAAAGAGAAATAATACCTTACTGCTCTTCTCAGGATCCGGCGGATCACATATCCTGCCCCTGTATTGCTGGGAAGTTGTCCATCAGCGATCGTGAAACAGATAGCACGGATATGATCAGCGATCACCCGGAAAGCGATATCTATTTTCTCCGTTTTCCCATATTCTTTACCACAGAGCTTTTCCGTAGCATGGATCACCGGCATGAACACATCCGTATCATAATTACTCTGTTTTTGCTGGAGTACGCGAACCAGCCGCTCAAACCCCATCCCCGTATCCACATGTTTGGCAGGTAGCGGTTCAAGACTACCATCTTTCAGGCGATTGAACTGCATGAACACGTTATTCCAGATCTCAATCACCTGGGGGTGATCATTATTCACGAGGCCTTTGCCCGGAATGGAGGCTCTTTCCTCATCCGATCTGCAATCCACATGAATTTCAGAGCAGGGGCCGCAGGGGCCCGTATCTCCCATTTCCCAGAAATTATCTTTCTTATTGCCCATCAGGATCCTGTCTTCGGCAATATATTTCTTCCAATGGTCCATGGCTTCTGTGTCAGCCGCCAGGTTTTCTTTCGCATCTCCTTCAAATACAGTCACATATAAACGATCCTTGGGTAGTTTATATACTTCCGTCAGCAGTTCCCAGCTCCAGGCAATGGCTTCCGGTTTAAAATAGTCCCCAAAGCTCCAGTTACCCAGCATTTCAAACATGGTATGGTGGTAAGTATCAATGCCCACCTCTTCCAGGTCATTGTGTTTACCACTTACCCGGAGGCATTTTTGGGTATCTACCGCTCTTTTATAAGGTGCCGGTTTGTTTCCCAGGAAAATATCTTTGAACTGGTTCATGCCCGCATTCGTGAAAAGGAGGGTAGGGTCGTTTTTCACCACAATAGGGGCTGAAGGCACGATATGGTGGCCTTTGGAAGCAAAAAAATCCAGGAACTGTTGTCTGATCTCGGCTGCGGTCATAAAATATTACTACGTATTAATATCTAATTTTAACTTTATAATTGCGTCGGTTCTAAATTTGACTTTAATTTGTAATTAATGAAAAATCAGTTTGCTCTTAAAATTGACATTCAAAAGGTTGCGGTTTTAGCCTATTTCGCTTAGGTTTGTGCACCCCCGTTTTTAATTGTACAATGCAAAGGACAGGATAAACGCGGTGCAAAAATATCGAAATAATCAAAAACAAGCTATAATCGCGGTTTTCCTTAAAAAAAAGCAGCGATAATAATATTGACCGCGTTACGTTAGAACGGCGCGCACCATATCAACCCAAACAGGTTCATGAAGAAGATCAAATATTTTTATAATACACAAACACTAAAATACGAAAAGCTCGTAGTATCCCTGCGAGTGAAGATATTAAGGATCCTGGGGTTTATTTCCGCGGCCATCGTAACCGGTATCCTCTTCCTCTCTGTGGCCTACCGCTTCCTGGACTCTCCTAAAGAAAAGCTGCTGCGCGCAGATATCGATAATATGAAGGAGGAATATGACGCCTTGCAGGGAAGGATGAGTGAACTGAAAGGCCATATGGACGAATTGCAGCACCGGGATAATGAAATTTACCGTGTCATCTTTGAAGCTGCTCCCATTCCGGACAGTGTAAGGGCCGGTAAACCGGAAAAGGCCGAAGAAATGCAGCAATTGCAATCCAAGGACAACCGGGAAGTGATCAACGCCACCACCAGTATCCTCGAAGAGTTGATCAACCGGGTGAAAGTGCAGGAGAAATCTTACATACAGATAGAGGACCTGATCAAGAACAAACAAAAAATGCTGGCCTCCATCCCAGCCATCCAGCCAGTATCCAATAAAGATCTGGACAGGATAGCTTCCGGTTTCGGCTACCGGATAGATCCCATCTATAAAACCATGAAGTTTCACAGTGGTCTCGATTTTGCGGCTCCTTCCGGAACGCCTATTTATTCCACGGGTGATGGTGTGATAGAAGAAGCCAGTCTGAGTGATGTGGGTTATGGCAATCACGTAGTGGTTAATCACGGTTATGGTTATAAATCATTGTATGGCCACATGGTAAGGATGAAAGTGAAACGCGGGCAAACAGTGAAACGCGGAGATGTTGTGGGATGGGTAGGAAGTACCGGTAAATCAACCGGCCCGCATTGCCATTATGAAGTAAGTAAGAACGGTTCAAAAGTAGATCCTGTATATTTCTTTTTCAACGACCTTACGCCTGAACAGTTTGACCGCATGCTGAAAATAGCCCGTTCCGGCAACCAGTCCTTCGATTAATGGAATGATTATTGAAGGAAATGCCCCGTGTGCATAAAATTAGATAGCTGTGCCAGGTAGGATGCGTAGGCGATTCCGTAATATTGTATCCATATTCTCTTCAATTACAATTGATATCGGTTATGATGCAGCAACTGGACTTATTTGGAGCCGAGCCGCAACAGCCCGCACCCGGCAAGCCTGCACCTCAAAAGGAGTTGGATAAGGATAATATTGTTGGTGGGGAAGAACTGCCTGCTTCGGAAACCATCGGTCATCTGCCCTTAAAGGGAAAGAAGCGCGGCCGCAAAAGCCTGAAGGAACTCGCCAGCGATCCGCATGTGATCCAGGAACTGGAAAAACTCACACTGGATAAACAATATTATTCTATTAGTGAAGTAGCCGGTATGTTCAGGGTAAACACTTCCCTGATCAGGTATTGGGAAAATGAATTTGATATTCTGCAACCCAAAAAGAACCGAAAAGGAGATCGCCTGTTCCGGCAGGAAGATATCCAGAACCTGAAGCTGATCTATCATTTACTGCGCGAACGGAAATACACCATTGAAGGAGCCAAGCAAAAGCTGCGGGAAGATAAACGTTCCGCCTCCCGAAATTTTGAAATGGTGAAATCACTGCAAAAAGTGAGAGCATTTTTAACAGAGCTAAAAGATCAATTATAAAATACAAATTATGCGTTTACACACAGTATTATTAGGATGTGGATTGCTGTTGTCTTCTGTGACTATGGCGCAATCCGTTAATGGCAACACGCAGTTGAAAGGAAAGATAGAAATGAAACAACTGATCAGTGATTCCGCTTTTGCATGGTTCTATACCGGTGTAAACAGGTACGATGCAAACACCAATATGGTCAACTACATTAAAACGAATAAAGATAAAATTCAACTGGTAGCACTCGTGAATACCACAGACGATGCCAGCAAAAAATTATTACCAGCATTCTATAAAGTGATGATCCTGGCCAGCGTACCGGAAGAAAGCATTCACCTCTACGGCGCAGATAACAGTGGTAATACCGGAAACACCGTAGCTGATGGATACAAAGTGAAAAGATTACCTGTTATCCTCGTGATGAGAGACGGTAAAGAAGAAGGCCGCATCTCCGGTAGCCCCAAACAAACCGTGGAAGATGACCTGGCTCAGATCATTATGAAAATGAATAATAAGAAAGATTAGTTCAATACAATAGCTATTATTGCAAAAGCCGCGCTGAAAGTAATCTCAGCGCGGCTTTCGTATTCTTGACATAGGCTCAACATAGGGTACTCGTATAAGCATCCTATAGCCACCCTATATCCATCAGACTACAGGTGGCGTATCCGTTTTCATAGCCAGCCTCACCTCATTTTCCTGTAATATCCTTATAGCAGCAATATTCACATCCTCCCGCAAATTCACATAAGCCGCGTTCTCCAGTATATTGGTCATATAAATGATCTGCAACACAAAGGAATCCTTCGTGAAATCGAAGAGGCTCACAGAATACCCCGGTTCCACATCTTCATGTTTCGCTAAATAATCCTGCACTCCCTGTACCACTTTAGATACCTTGTCCGAAGGCGTATCTGCTGCCAGTTCTAATTTAACTGACACCCTTTGCTGTGTGCGCAGGGAAAGATTATCCAGCACACTATCCACCATCTTTTTATTGGGCACCGTCACAAATGTTTTTTCCAATGTACGGATGCGGGTACTGCGTAGTCCTATCTTTTCCACCGTTCCCTGGAAGGAATCTACTTTTACACTGTCTCCCACACGGAAAGGTTTATCCGAAAATATAATGAAGGAACCAATGAGGTTTTCAATACTTTCCTTGGCAGCCAATGCCAGTGCAGCGGCGCCAATCCCAAGCCCTGCCACCAGTTTCTCTACAATGTGCTGCCCGAATAAAATATTGATCAGTATCATACCGCCGATAATGATCATAATAGCTTTGAAGAAATCACGAAAGAAAACAATGAACTGGTTATCCGTTTTATCTTCCGTGAGGTCTGCTTTCTTTTCAAGGATCAATGCTACAAAGTCCATCAGGCGCAGGAGTATCCAGATCACTGTAAGACTGAACGTGATCTGCAGCAGGGTGTCCAGCAGCATGTGCAGCGTGTACGGATCATTGCTGCGGTTATAGATAATGATATTCAACTCCGGCGGAAATACCAGGTGATTACTGGCCATGATAAAAGCAGTCAGCAAGAGGAAATATTCCAGCGGACGTAATAATAATTCTACAAATTCATGTTGCTGAATGGTGGGAAACCAATGTCTGATCAGCTTGAAAAGCCCTGCGGCCAGGCTTTTCGATAACACCCGCCGGATGAAGAACACAAATAACACAATCCCCAGCACAATACTATAATTGCGGATGGAATTGCCAAAGATAATATGGTCAAGGATGTCGTTCATATTTTGCAAATGTAAATAAATACCTATAACCTGAAAACCTTCGCCTCATCACCCACAACCTGCACGATCCCCGGCTTTTTCCCTTTATCAAAACTCCCGTACAAGTCTGCAATTCCCAATGCCTGTGCACCATTGAGAGTAGCCCACTGCATGATATTCACCAAAGGAATATGCGGATAATGTTCCCGGATAGTTTTGATCTCAGACCATATAGAAAGCTGATGATTGGAAGCAAGGCTATCCGTTCCCAGCGTCATCCTGGCACCGAGTTGCAGAAATGCAGGAATATCCGGCAGCCGGTTTTCGATATACATATTCGCATTGGGGCAGAGGCACCAGAATATTTCCTGTGGCCTGGAATTAGCGAAGCGTATGTCCATTTCCGTTGTATAGGTATTATGCACCAGCAGCATGCGGGGAATGTGAGAAAAATAAGGAAGGTAACTTTGCAAACTGGTGATGCCGGTAGGAGAAAAGTTAGCAATATCAATCCCAAAATGCTGATAGAAATCCAGGAAGTCGCCCGTTTTGTGTTTGTACAATTCATCCTCCGCAGGGCATTCCTGGTTATGGATGCTTACAGGCGTATTGCCTTCCATGCTGCCCAATAATTTAAACAAAGTGGCAGATACAGAATAGGGTGCATGTGGCACCAGCGAAACCGGCTGCTCCTTTTCGGCAAACTGAGAGAATACAGCAGCAGAATGTTCCAGCCGTTGATGCGCTACCGCATCTATAAAACCCATGCATTCCACAAAGCTGTGCCAGTAAAGGGGAGAGTTTAACTTATGTGCCAGGGTAGCTGCTGTATTGCAGATATCCCCCACGGCCACGATCCCTCCTTCCTCCATCTCTTTCCCGGCGGCCATGATAGCCTCCTCCAGGAAATCCGCAGTGGGGGGCTGCCGTTGCTCCATCACTGTCCTCAGGAAAAGAGGAAGCCCTGTATGCTCCGGTACCTTCCCTTTCATATGAGAAAGTTCCAGGTGGCAATGTGTGTTAATAAACCCGGGAGAAAGCCAGCCTTCCACTGTTTTAATATCCTCGCCTGCCCAGGACCGGGGAACCAGTGCAGAAACGTTTCCTGCATCATCCAGGATCAATACCCTGTCCGGTCCATGGAACCGTTGACCATCAAAAATGTCTTCTGCCGCCAGCTTTATCATCTTTGCAAATTATCAATTACGAATTAGGAACAGCTACTTCGTTTTTTTTAGGGGCAAAAATGTAATTTTGCAACCCGAAGCAATTACGAAATACGGTTTTTTCTTTCAATGTTAATCATATTCGTAATCCGTAATTGTTAATTCGTCACTCATTATGATAGATAAATTAGAAGCCATCAAGGGCCGCTACGAACAGGTAGCTATGGCACTCACCAACCCTGAAGTGGTGAAAGATAATAAGCAATTCAGCAAGCTGAGCAAGGAATACCGCCAGCTGGAAAAGATCGTGAAGGCTTACGAGAACTACCGTAAGTTGCTGGATGCCATTGCTTTTAACAGGGAAGTGCTGGAAAGCGGGGATGATGAAATGAGGGATATGGCCAAGGAAGAAACCGAAAGCCTGAATGAGCAGAAAGACAAGGCAGAAGCAGATATCCGTAACCTCCTGATCCCGAAAGACCCGCAGGATGAAAGAAATGCGATCCTGGAGATCCGTGGTGGTACTGGTGGGGATGAAGCCAGCCTTTTTGCAGGAGACCTCCTGCGGATGTACCTGCGTTATTGTGAGAACAAAGGCTGGAAAACCACGATCATGAATGAAAACCCCGGTTCCGTGGGTGGCTATAAAGAAGTTGTAGTAGAAGTAACCGGCGACGATGTATACGGTACCCTGAAATTCGAATCCGGCGTACATCGTGTGCAACGGGTCCCAGCAACAGAAGGTTCCGGAAGGGTCCATACTTCAGCAGCTACCGTGGCTATTTTGCCCGAAGCAGATGAAGTGGATGTGGATGTAAGGGATGCAGATATTAAAATGGACACTTTCCGGGCATCCGGAGCAGGTGGCCAGCACGTAAATAAAACAGAATCTGCGGTAAGGCTTACCCACATTCCTACAGGTGTGATCGTGGAATGCCAGGAAGGCCGTAGCCAGCACTCCAACAGAGATATTGCCATGAAAATGCTGCGTACCCGCATCTACGAAGCTGCCGTACGCAAACATGAAGATGCCATTGCCTCCAAACGTAAAAGTCTTGTTTCCACCGGAGACCGTTCTGCCAAGATCCGTACCTATAACTATCCACAGGGCCGGGTTACAGATCACCGCATTGGAATGACCGCCTATAATATGGATGCTTTCATGAATGGGGACATCCAGGACATGATAGAAGCCCTGCAATTCGCTGAAAATGCGGAGAAAATGAAGATGGGAGACCAGGTCTGATTTAACACAACAATTTGAGGCAGGGGAATGTTATTATCATCTACAGTAGTATCTTTCCACCCTAAACCATATCAAAATGCTTGATCAATTAGTTCAACTGGTGCGTGATAGCGCACAGGAAACAGTGGTAGCCAATCCAGCTATACCTAATGAGCAAAACGATGCTGTGATCGGAGAGGCTTCTCACTCCATTGCTTCCGGTTTACAGGAAGCCCTTGCCAGTGGAAATGTAAAAGACGTAATGGGTCTTTTTAATTCCAATGGCCAGGTAGACAATAATAACCCCGTGGTCAACAACATTTCTGGTAACCTTATTGGTAGCCTGATGGAAAAGTTCAACCTGAATGGTGGCACTGCATCAGCTATTGCCGGTTCTCTCATCCCCAGTGTATTAGGTTCCTTAGTGAAAAAGACCAACGACCCGAGTGACAATGGTTTTTCACTGGACGGCATTTTCAGTTCCCTCACCGGAGGTTCCACACAAGGCCTCAATTTGGGCAGTCTGCTCGGCAAATTTGCAGGCGGACTGGATAAAGACGGTGATGGTGATGTGGATCTGCAGGATATGGTAGGAATGATCAGCAATGGTGCAAAACAGCAACAAGGCAGCGGAGGATTGGGCGGCCTTTTAGGCGGCATCTTTGGAAAATAACTGCACAAAACAGACAGGAGAGCATCGTCTCCTGTCTGTTTTTTAAAATACTGTCCCTCAGTAGTTTATGGGAAAAACCACTTTGTTGGCAAACTATTTGTTTAGGCTAGTGCACAAACTATATGCAGGCAACAAAAAACCTGTCCAAAAAACTCACTATGTTAAAATTTACTAAGATGAAACGAATGAATGCATTTGCAGCGATAGCTTTAGCCGGTACACTGTTGCTTGGCAGCTGTAGCACATGGCAGAGCATGGATAATACAAAGAAAGGTGCTGTGATTGGTACCGGTGGTGGTGCCGCAGCTGGTGCCATTATTGGTAAAGCAGCCGGTAATACAGCGCTCGGAGCTATCATTGGTGCTGCCGTTGGTGGTGGTGCCGGTGTATTGATCGGTAAGAAAATGGACAAACAGGCACAGGAGATCAAGAACGAAGTACCCAACGCTACTGTGGAAAGAGTAGGGGAAGGTATCAACGTAACCTTCAACTCCGGCGTATTATTCGGATTTGATAAATCAGATCTTACTGCCACTGCACAATCCAATATTCATGAACTGGCAGCCGTATTAAATAAATATCCTGATACACACGTACGGGTAGAAGGGCATACAGACGATACCGGTGCAGACGCTTACAACTACAGTTTGTCTGAGCGCCGTGCAAAATCCGTTGCCGCTTATCTGGTTGCACAAGGAGTAGCTGCTAATCGTGTACAGACTTTCTGGTATGGTGAAACCCAGCCTAAAGTAGCAAATGATTCAGAAGCGAATCGTGCTCAAAATCGTCGTGTTGAGTTTTCCATCTATGCAAATGACAAGATGAAACAAGACGCGAAGAAAGAATCAGGTCAGCAATAAAAGTATTTTTCGAATTTTCTCATAAGCATTTGAAAATTTCCTCCTGGTTTTCCGGGAGGATTTTTTTATTTAGGACACCAGCGTGTCCAATCCCGCCAGTATGATCTTACAAGCTGCACGGATCTCTTCCTCCGTAATGATCAAAGGAGGCACCAGCCTGATACACTGCGGCGCAAACAGGAACCAGTCTGTGATCACACCTTGTTGTATGCAATGATCGATCACTTTTTTATTAGCAGGAAAATCTTCCAGTTCAACCGCCAGCATCAATCCTCTTGAACGTACTGCTTTAATGCGCGGATGTTTCAGCAATTCTAAAAACAGTTTTTCTTTAAAAACCACACCTGCCATCATATCTTCTTCCATCAATGCTTTCATCCCTGCAAGGCCAGCTGCACACGCAACAGGATGACCACCAAACGTAGTGATATGGCCCAATACAGGCTGATTCGTCAGGCTCCACATCACATCCCGGTTGGCAATAAAAGCGCCAAGCGGCATACCACCTCCCAATGCTTTACCCAGTAACAGGATATCCGGCACCACATCATATTGCTCAAATGCCCATAAGGTTCCATTCCTGCCAAAGCCACATTGTATCTCATCCAAAATCAACAGCGTTCCCGTTTCCGTACAGCGCAAACGCAAAGCCTGCAGCCATTCCCGCTGAGGTGCCAGCACACCCGCTTCCCCCTGGATCGTTTCCGCAATCACACAAGCCGTCCGCTCCGTAATATTGCTCAGCATGTCCATGGAATTATGAGAAAGATGCTGCACATCCGGCAACAAAGGCCGGTAGGCATTCCGCCAGTATTCATCGCCAATAATACTCAGTGATCCCTGCGTAGAGCCATGGTAGCTATTCTTAAAAGCAATGATCTCCGTACGCCCTGTATGGCGTTTAGCTAATTTCATAGCCCCTTCCACCGCTTCGCTGCCTGAATTCGTAAAATATACGCTGTTCAAAGAAGCCGGCAAATGATCCGTCAGGTATTTGGCATAAGCCACTTGGGGGGCTTGCACAAATTCCCCATACACCAAAAGATGCATGTACGTCTGCGCCTGTTCCTGGATCGCCTTTACCACCTTAGGGTGGCAATGCCCGATATTGCAAACACTGATCCCCGCAATAAGGTCCAGGTACTGTTTGCCATCCGCATCCCACATATACATGCCTTCCGCTTTTACGATCTCCAATGCCAGCGGGGCATCTGAGGTCTGGGCCACATGTTGTAAAAAAAGCTGCCTGTTATTCATTGCCGCGAAGTTAGTGAAGTTCTATATTTGTAACATGCCAGTAATATTACCAGTAAAAGGAGTATACCCTAAAATGGGAGAAAACAGTTTTATAGCCCCCAATGCTACCATCGTAGGAGATGTGATAATGGGGGATGATTGCAGCGTTTGGTTCAATGCCGTTGTGCGGGGAGACGTGAACAGTATTCGTATGGGCAACAAGGTGAATATCCAGGATGGAGCTGTGATCCACGCCACCTACCAGAAAACCAAAACCACCATCGGCAATAATGTGTCCATTGGCCACAACGCTATTGTACATGGCTGCACTGTAGAAGATAATGTATTGATCGGCATGGGCGCCATCGTAATGGACAATGCCCATATCGGCAGTAATACCATTATTGCCGCCGGAGCAGTGGTTTTGGAAGGAACACAAGTGGAAGCGGGCACTATTTACGCCGGCGTACCCGCCAAAAAAGTGAAAACCATCAGCCAGGAGCTGATCCATGGAGAGATCGACAGGATTGCCAACAACTATATCATGTATGCAGACTGGTTCCGGGATCAGGTATAATCACTTGAAGAAAAAATGCTATATTGCATAAGACAAATACCCTGTCCCTATGAAAATAAAATGGTTATTAATGCTTTGGGCAGTTTTTTTACTGACCAGTTGCGCATCTCAGAAATATGGCTGCCCGGGCAGCACGTATTACAACAAGGGGAATGCAAAGCAAAACTCAAAGGCCGGGAAACAAATGAAATTATTCTAAACAGAAGGTATGCGCAGGTTTTGCTTTTTACTCGTGATGGCAACAGCTATCCTGGCTATTGGATGCCGCACGCAAAAAACAGGTTGTAAGATTCCCAGGCGTAGTATGGGTGCAGAAAAAGTGATGGACGAAATGAACAACCCCCCGAAGAAAGGGCTGTTCAGAAGAGGTTAGTAAGATTTGTCTTCTATCGTATGCCAGATAGCTACATAGCTAAGGTATCGTTCCATATCCAGTTCTCCCGCTTCCACAGCATCTTTCACCGCACAGTCAGGTTCATCCAGGTGTTGGCAGTTATTGAACTGACAATTAGGAAGAAAAGGCTGCATATCCAGGAAATACTGGGAGAGTTCCGTTTTAGGAATATCAACGATCCCAAATTCCCTCACCCCCGGCGTATCGATCAAACGCCCGCCCTCCGGCAGATCAAACATCTCAGCGAAAGTAGTAGTATGTAAACCCTTTCCGCTCCAGCCACTCACGTTTTTTGTTTTCAATTTAAGGTCTGGCAATAACCGGTTGATGATAGTGGATTTTCCCACACCGGAATGCCCCGAGATCAGGCTCGTTTTATTATGCAGCATCGCTTTCACTTCTTCCATACCAGCACCCGCTCCCGCAGCAGTTAGCAATACCTGGTAGCCCATGGACTCGTACACTATTTTCCAGTGTTCAAACTTTTCCATTTCCTTTTCCTTGTACACATCCTTTTTATTGAAGATGAGCACAGCAGGAATATGATAAGCTGCAGCTGTTACAAGAAACCGGTCAATAAACCCCTGGGAGGTACGCGGTTCTTTCACCGTACAAACCAATACCGCCTGATCCAGGTTAGCCGCAACAATATGTTTTTTGTGTTTGCCATGCGGAGAAGACCGCACGATATAATTCTTTCGGTCTTTGATATCCGTGATCATGGCAGCTGCCTCTGCATCCTGTTCCAGGCTGATGATCACTTCATCGCCTACCGCAATAGGATTGGTAGAGGTGATATCATCATCCCGCTTAAAGATGCCTTTAATACGGGCCTGAAGAAAGTCACCAGCCTCAGTTTTGGCAGCATACCAGCTGCCCGTTGATTTGTAGATCGTTGCTTGCACGGCGTAAAGATAAGCCAATTAAGGGAGTCTCTTGAAGAGTGTGTATCGCAGCACCACTTCCAGTAAAAGACAAGCCAGGGCGATCATGGCCAGCGGGAAGAAATATTCTTTATAACGTTTGTACGAAGTGATCTCAACTTTCGTGCGTTCCAGTTTGTCAATCTCTCCGTAAATATTTTTGAGCGAAGTATTATCCGTAGCCCTGAAATAACGGCCACCCGTTTCAGATGCGATCTTCTTCATCAGCGGTTCATCTATCTGCACATCCACCATCTGCATTTGCACACTGCCATCAGGCATCGTAGCAGGAGAGGGCGCTTTGCCGATTGTACCAACACCCACCGTATATACTTTGATCTTATAAGCTTTGGCAATTTCAAGTGCCGTGAGCGGATCTACTAATCCCGTATTGTTCACACCATCCGTGAGCAGCACGATTATTTTGCTTTTCACTTTACTGCTATGCAAACGGTCCACCGCAGTAGCCAGCCCCATTCCAATAGCCGTACCATCCTGCAACATACCACTGCGGATCGTCATGAGTTGTTGTTTCAACACAGCATGGTCCATGGTAATAGGACACTGGGTAAAACTTTCGCCGGAAAAGATAACAAGCCCGATACGATCACTGATACGGCTGTCCACAAAATCCATCGCCGTTTTCTTCGCCGCTTCCATTCTGTTAGGCTGCAGATCTTCCGCCAGCATACTACCGGAAATGTCTATACTTAATACAATGTCTATCCCTTCACTGTCTATATTTTCAGAAGTATTAGATGTTTGTGGACGGGCCAGTGCTGTTACCAGTGCTGCAAAAGCAAGCACGCGCAACACCAGCAAAAGCGGGCGGAAGCGTACTTTCCAGGATACAGGCAAACCTTTCAGGCCTTGCAGGGAAGATACCTGGATAGATCCCTGAAACTTGCGGCCAGCACTGAATTGCCACCAGATCATTGCAGGAATGAACAGGAGCAGCCAGAAGAAGACCGGGTAAGCAAATTCAATATGTTTCCAGATTTCCAGGTTCATGCGTTTATTACGAATTTGTGCTGTTAGGTGCAGGTTGTTCTGTTGCAACGGCAGAAGGTTTCGTCCATTCCACCACCGCAATCGCTTTACGGAGGCAATCCTCATGTTCCTGTGGTGATGGCTGTAACTTGGCAAACTTTGCCAGGTCCGCCACCGTAAGGATGGTTTGCAATTTATCCCGTTGCTGATTCAGCACCGTTACAGGTTTAATGTTTTGCATCAACTCCGCACTGGTTTGTTCCAGCGCAGCAATATGGAACTGTTGTTCAAAATATTGCCGGAGGATATCCGTGAGTTGCGTATAATATAATTTCACATCGCTGTTCCAGGTTTTTTCCTTTTCCAGCAATTCCAGTTGCTCCATTGCCAGTTGGTAAGGAGGTTTGGCTGGTTTTACAGGAGCCGCAGCCACAGCAGGTTTACGCTTCTTATGCCAGAATACAAAGTACAGTACAATAGCCGCACTCAATGCTAAACACGCCAGCAGGTAAGGCCAGTAATCCAGGATGTTCCAACCCACGGAACGTAATTCCTTAATAGGTTTGAATGCTTTAGTAGTATCTACAGCAACCGTATTTACATCAATGAAAAAAGGCTCCGTAAAAACAGAATCATAAGAACCATCCGTTACAGAGAACACTTCAAATTTCATGGGCGGCATTTCCCAGCGGCCGGAATCAAAACTAGTGAGGGTAACGATCTGTTTAAATAACTTCTGTTGTTCATTGGAACCAGTAGTATCTATTTGCGTACGTTCTACGATCTCTATGTGATTGAGGGAATCCGGCAGATTGGGGAACACAACTTTCAGATTAGCGCCTTTCAATGCATAGATCATCACCTTGGCAGTAAGTGCTACTCTAATGGGTTCGCCAATACGAATTTTCGTAGTATCAGGGCTCGCTTTCACCTTAAAATAATCCTGGTACTGTTCCTGCGCAAACAACTGACTTGTTGCAAGCAGGCATCCCAGCAAGGTATACACGAATATGTTCTTATTAACTTTCATCCGGTGTGGCAGTGATCAGTTTATGCTTTAACCCTTTTCAGGAAAAATGATTGTAGTGCTTTTACATAATCTTCATCCGTACGAATACTGACCAGGTCTGCCCCGCTTTTCATAAATGCGTTACGGCAATACTGCGCATGCTGCTGGAATTGCTCGGTGTAATATTTCCGCACATTCCTATCGCTGGAATCCACCCATTGCGTAGCGCCTGTTTCACTATCCGTCATCTTCATCATACCCACAGAAGGCAATTCCTTATCCCGTGGATCATATACCTGTACACCCACCACATCATGCCTTTTAGAGGCAATGTTGAGTGCATCCTGGTAATTACCGGAAAAGAAATCGCTCAGCAGGAACATGATGCTGCGCTTCTTGTTCGCATTGTTGAAGAAACGCAGGGTCTCCGCGATATTCGTCCCTTTCTTTTTTGGTGTAAAGGATAATAGCTCGCGGATGATGAAGAGGATATGCGATTTACCTTTTTTAGGCGGAATGTATTTCTCCACCCCATCACTAAAAAAGATCACGCCCACCTTATCATTATTTTTGATGGCAGAAAATGCCAGTACTGCACAGAGTTCTGTAACAAGACTACGTTTGGTATGCTGGGCAGTACCAAACGTTTCACTTTCGCTCACATCTACCAGCAGCATCACTGTTAACTCCCGCTCTTCTTCAAACACCTTTACAAAAGGATGATTGAAACGGGCCGTTACATTCCAGTCAATAGACCGCACGTCATCACCAAAGTGATAATCCCTCACTTCGCTGAAAGACATACCTCTGCCCTTAAAAGCGCTGTGGTACTCGCCTGCGAAGATATGGTTGGTTAAACCTTTGGTTTTTATCTCCAGCTGGCGAACCTTCTTGAGTATTTCTGAAGTCTCCATGTTGTTGCAGGTTTTAATTCACGCTTATGGCACTTCAACTGCGTTGAGGATCTCGCTGAGGATGTTTTCGCTGGTCACATTCTCCGCTTCCGCTTCGTAAGTAAGACCAATACGATGGCGCATCACATCAAAACAGATGCTGCGTACATCTTCAGGGATCACATATCCTCTGCGTTTCATAAATGCATAAGCTTTGGACGCCAGGGCCAGGTTAATGCTGGCACGTGGAGAACCTCCGTAAGAGATCAGCGGTTTCAGTTTGCCCAATTTGTAATCTTCCGGATTACGGGTAGCAAACACAATATCAATAATGTATTGTTCGATCTTTTCATCCATATACACCTGGCGCACCAGTTTGCGGGCTTCCAGGATATCCTGCGGATCAACCACAGGATTGATCTTTACACTACCTTCCGGTTGCAGGTTCTGACGGATGATGTGACGTTCTTCCTCTTTAGTAGGATAACCGATCACCACCTTCATCATAAAACGGTCTACCTGCGCTTCCGGCAAAGTATACGTTCCTTCCTGCTCTATCGGGTTCTGGGTAGCCAGTACCAGGAAAGGCTCATCCAGTTTAAAAGTAGTGTCTCCAATGGTCACCTGCCTTTCCTGCATCGCTTCCAGCAGGGCACTTTGTACTTTGGCGGGGGCACGGTTGATCTCATCTGCCAGGATAAAGTTGGCAAAGATAGGACCCCTGCGTACCACGAACTCGTTCTTTTGCTGATTGTAGATCATGGTACCTACAACGTCCGCTGGTAAAAGGTCCGGTGTGAACTGGATCCGGGAAAAACGGGCATTGATGGCAGAAGATAAAGACTTGATGGATAAGGTCTTGGCAAGACCAGGCACCCCTTCCAGGAGCACATGCCCCTGAGCCAGCAATCCGATCATGAGACGTTCTACCATGTACTTCTGCCCTACGATCACTTTATTGATCTCCATATTCAGGATATCAACAAAAGAACTGGCCTGGTGGATCTTTTCGTTTAGTTGTTTAATATCGTACGATGTATTTTCCATGTATTTACATTTCGAGGTTGCTAAAATACTGATTCCCTTCTTTAAACATACCACCATGGCGGGTAACCCCAGTTAAAGTGCTGTTAAATCATCACCTTGAACAGCTTCCCCGGTAGGAAGATATGGTTTAAAAAAAAATCCAATTTAATAAAGGGCAGCGATATTTACATCAATTTTTTATGTAAACCGTACATTTGCTGTTCGTTACCGGCCTGCAATCTATATGCCATATGCTTGATTAGCAGGTCAGAACCAGTAAAAAAAATAAAGAAATGGATCAGGATGATTTTAAGATAAGGTGGAAAAAGGTAGAAGACATGCTCACGGAACGCTTCGGCAAAACCCCGAACATGGAAGCTACGCTTTTATTGATCGGGATACAGGAACTGAACAGCCCTAAAACCAAATTCACCAAAGAACAGAAACAGGACCTCATGCACATAGCTGTTTGTTCCCTGTTGAGCCAGAGCGGATATTTTGAGCCGGAAGGCCGCGATAAAGACGGCTGGCCGCATTTTAAAGAAGTACAACCCGTTCCCAAAATGGGCATGGAAGAGCAGGAAAGGTTCCTGAAGGAACATGTGATCGCTTACTTTGAAGAATAAACTATCCATATGCAAAGAGCACTACTCCTGTCTTTTTTCCTGTTGTTCTGCGGGTCTGTTAACGCCCAGCGTAACCGTAAAGTGAAAGTGACCACGGAATACGGCACCATGGTGATAAAGTTATATGACCAGACACCCCTGCACCGGAACAATTTCATCAAACTGGTAAAACAGCACTTTTACGACAGCCTGTTGTTTCACCGGGTGATCAAAAATTTCATGATCCAGGGTGGGGACCCTGATTCTAAAACCGCTAAACCCGGCGCAGAATTAGGAAACGGAGGAGTAGGCTACCGCGTACCGGCAGAATTCCAGCTGGACCTCTTTCATAAAAAAGGGATGCTGGCTGCAGCCCGGGAAAGCGATGGTAATCCAACAAAAGCATCAGACGGTTGCCAGTTCTACATTGTACAGGGAAAGAAATTCACGGATGGGCAGCTGGACACATTGGAGCAAACCCGCCTGGGTGGCCGGAAATTACCGGTAGACCAGCGGGAAGTATATAAAACAATAGGCGGAACACCGCACCTGGACCAGAATTACACCATCTTCGGAGAAGTGATCAAAGGCCTGAATATAGTAGACAGCATTGCCAGTGTGAAAACAGATAAGAACAACCGTCCCGTACAGGATATACGCATGAAAGTGCGCCTGAAAAGGAAGTTCTTCTTCTTTTGATCATTGAATTTTAACATATTCGGGAGTAAGAAGTTTTTATAATTCACGGCACAATCTTTATTTTTACCGCTCAAAATCAAACTTGACATGAATTTTCCGTCACAACTGCGTTACACAAAAGACCACGAATGGGTTTTGTTAGAAGGGAACACTGCTAAAGTGGGTATTACTGAATTTGCTCAGCGTGAACTGGGTGATATCGTGTTTGTGGACATCACCACAACCGGTAAAACACTCAATGCTGAAGAGATCTTTGGTACCGTAGAAGCGGTAAAAACTGTGTCTGACCTCTTCCTGCCGGTTACAGGTACTGTAGGCGCCGTAAATCCAAAGCTGGAAGGCAGCCCGGAACTCGTGAATACAGATCCATATGGCGATGGCTGGATGGTGACCATTGAAGTAACTAATCCTGCTGACGTAGAAGGATTGTTAACCGCAGATGCTTACAAAGCACTGATCGGAGAATAAATATGAACGAATTAAATACCCATAATAAATTTAGCATGAGAACGATCCGTTATTACTTACCAGCAATGGGTTGGATCGTTCTCATTCTTTTTTTATGCACCATGCCCGGATCATCTATCCCTAAGATCTCGATCCTGGACAAACTGCATGTGGATAAAGTGGTGCACTTTATCCTGTTTGGCGGAACCGTGATCCTGCTGGCATACGGGATCTTCAAACAAAAAGGTAGCCTCAGCGGCCTGGGCCTCTTAAGCATTGTAGTGGTCGTTACCTTATATGGCCTCGCTATAGAGTTCATTCAAAAATACCTCGTGGTCAACAGAAGTTTTGATCTCATGGATGTATTAGCTGATGGAACCGGCGCAGCATTTGGTGCTTTGATCTTCCGCTGGATCGGCAAAAGATTCCTCAAATAAATTTCCTTTACCCCCTTACATGATTTCGATGCGCCCAAAATGAGCGCATTTTTGTTATTATGATATGCTGAGTATCGAAATGAGTGAGATTCTGTAGTCTGAAACAAACACTTTCTCCGAATCAGACGATATCATTTGGAAGCGTTTCTTCTTTCCCCTAATTTTATTTTCAAGAAATGATTGTTAACCCATGAATGCTGGATCTGTCATCAGAAGATTGAGAGAAGAAAGGAACGTTACGCAGGAATACATGGCTGCAAAGCTGAACATCGGCATAACGGCGTATGGAAACATAGAGCGTAATGATATAAAACGCCTCAGCGTAGACCGGTTAAAGGAAATAGCAGATATCTTCAAAGTACATGTCTTTGAATTATTCGGTCCCGCAGAAAAAGAGGTATTCCTGGCAAATAAGAAAAAGAACACAGACGCATTTAGTGATATAAACATACTGGCGGTACTGCATTACTTCAGAAAAGATAAAGAGATCTTACACGCATCGCTGAACATCTTAAAAGAGATCTGTGAAACACTCAGCCGGCAGGTGCAGGAAAATAGTGCGGTTATTCAACGGCTCATGGAAATGCAGCTCGAGATCCATCAGCATCATTTAGGTACAGCGTGATAAAACGTAAAACCAAAAACCAATGAGCATCCATTGTTTGTTAACAGACCACAACTTCTTTGCTACCCAAGCTAGAACTGGAGCCGGAAACTACCGAAGATGCCAAACCTTTTTTCATAAGGTTCATCCGGTAGTGGCTTCGGTGCTAAGCGCCACACAAAATCGATCCGGATAAATTTGAGGATGTTCTCTACACCCGTACCTACTTCTATGTAAGGGTGACTTTGCAGTGTTTTGAAAGGATAACCCGCATTCAGGTTCAATGCTTTATTAGACTCAGAAAGTTTGCCGATCATACCTTTCGCTGTCCAGAACTGACGCAGTTTTAACTTACGTACTAAAGGGATGTAATTAAATAAACCACTGCCCAATGTATGTTCGAGGTTGAAGCCGGCGTATTGATCACTGATGAATTCATAACGGTTCATCATGTTGAAGGCATACTTGTTATAATAGTAGATCTCATTACCCGGATGTATTTCCAGTAAAGGATAAGGCATGGCAGAACCAAATATCTTACCGCCGAAGAAGTTATAATAAAGACTGCCAAAAGGAGGCAGTTTGATATAATCAGAAACAGTGAACGATGCTTTCTGATAGTTGTAATTACTTTTCAAAATGCCCTTAACGCCCAGTGAGTATTTAAACTCCACAATTGGATATTTACTGCCCAGGCTATAACGGTAATAATTCCCTTCCAGGAATTCTTCCCGGAAAGCATAACGCACTTTCACCGCCACTTCCATATTCGTTAATGGATCCAGCCCTTCTCCATTGCTGTGAAAGAAACCACCTGCCGGTAAGGGCGCAAAAGGCAGGAACTGTTTATGTATCACGGAAACATGATGGGAGAAACCAGAGTAATATTCTTTAAAGAACTCCGCCCGTTTCTCATCTACCAGCATAAATTTCTGTGGTACATTCGGTTTGCGTATGGCCAGTGAAAAGATATTATCCGTTCCTACTTCGTCATAATAAGTAGCGCCATTATCCAGGTCACGCACAAAAGAACCATACACGTACATGCGCGGATGGCGTTTTAGCAGCCAGAGTGCAGATAACTTTCCTTTAAAACGGTCATCGCCAAAACCGTAGGCCAGGTAACCATTGAGATAAAGGTCCTTGTTGAATTTAGGCGTAGTACCAAGGTCCAGCCGGAGGCGGAAACCTTCCTGTTGGTTTTGAGAGAACAGGTAGAAATAAGGACCCCATTCCAATGGCCCGAAAGGTTTATATCCCGTTGCCAGGAAACGGATCGTATTGGAATATTTCTGGAACAGGGGGATCTTCTGCAAAGTATCCACCATGTTATAGATAGCCTGTTCATTCTTGCTCAGCCTGTCGTGCCGGTTATTGGCCCAGAAAGAATCAGGGCGTAAACTGGCACTATCTGCTACCACAATATTCTGCGGGTAACGCCTCTCCGTAAAGATATTCGTAGCCGCCGTATCGTTCACGATCACGTTTTCGTAAGAGGTTGTTTTACGGCCAATAAAATCAATGGTTTTAGTAGGCTTGGGGCTCGGCGTCCAGAAGTCTACAATAAATTTATCCTTTGCCAGGAACCATCCGCTGCTATCCGCAAATTGTTTGTATTCCTGTACCATGCTGATCTTGCGGATAAAATTAATATTCGCATCACCCGGAACGGACAACGTCATTTTCTGCACAGCATAAGTAGAATCCTGTACCCATACTTCTCCAATAAACACATTCTCTCCTTTGCGGCGGGGCTCAAAGTTTAATTTGATGAAACGGTGATTGCTGATGTATTGTGTATCCGTAATGCGGTAGTTGTAAAATAAAGCGCCATTGCTGGCAATAGGGCTTACAAAGTTCTTATCGAATACAGGGATGTAATTATCGTACACATTGATGTTCTGGTACATACCGCCCAGGAACTTCGTCACACTTTCATTATCCAGGCCGGAAGTACGGCTGGCCCTGATCACTTCTTTCGTTTTCTTCGGGCTTTTCTGATAATAGTAATCAGAAATACTTTCCGTGAGGAAAACGGGGAGGAAGGGCTGTTTTTCCGTCGTACTGTCTATGTTCTTCAGAATGAAAGAGAAAGGTTTGGTGAAGCGGTTCCTGGAAAGTTTTACCGTGTTCAGGTTTTTGATATCCAGTTCCAGTTTGTTATACACCTCGTATTTATAACTCTCCAGGCGGTCGTAATTATTATCCGGTTTTCTGCGGATGATCTGGCGGAGCAATACCAGCGCAAAATTTACATTAGCTTTTATCTCGTATGTTTTCAGCGAAACATCAGAGCGGCTGATCTCAAAGTTGAGGACCTGTTCCTTTAAATTTTTATCTACAAACAGTACCGTTCTGCGGTAGCCCATTACTCTTATAAGCAAGGAATCAGAAGGGATAGCGGGAAGATCAAAAACAAAACGGCCTTCCGCATCTGTAACCATGCCGGTGTTGGTGCCAACAAACTGTAAGGTTGCAAACGGGATCAGTTCCTCGGTATGCGCATCCTTAACAATTCCACTGATCTTATATTGAGCGCTAAGGGGTAAGAAGCTGATGATGCAAATAACAAAAGCTATGGTTCGTTTCCAGCCGGTCATACAGGCAGCAAATTAGATAAATTCACACTAAATACGTTAAAGCACGTGTAAAAGCGACACTTTTATAACAAATATTTAGGATAAAAGAGCACATGTAACATAGACGGCCCTGCTACCCCTTTACCCCTATATCCGGAATAACATGCCAAACTTTGAAATATTCTTTTAACTTTGATGGACAAAGTGCTTTTCTTATGAACGAGCAACAACATCTCGACACACTCACAGACATTAAACGTATCATGGAACGGTCCACCCGTTTCATCTCTCTCAGCGGCCTTGGCGGAGTAGGAGCCGGGATTAGTGCACTTGTTGGTGCCTACTTTGCCTGGAATATTTTGGAGGACAGGAGCAGTTATGATTCAATAGCCCGGGGAGGGGGAGATCTTTTAGTGATCCGCCTGCTCATGATTGCCGGAGCTGTACTGGTAGCTGCACTAAGTGCCGGGTTTTACTTTACCTGGAAAAAAGCCCGGCGGCAGGGCCTCCCGGTTTGGGATGCCGCCGCCCGCAAAGTATTTTTTAACCTCATGATCCCGCTGGGTGCAGGAGGATTATTTATCTTTGGATTGTTATATAATAACCAACTGGCATTGGTAGCGCCCAGCTGCCTTGTGTTTTACGGCCTTGCGCTTGTAAATGCCAGCAAATACACGGTAACGGATATACGGTACCTGGGGTATGCAGAGATCATTCTCGGTATCCTTGCGCTGTTCAACCTCTACCATGGTCTTTTATTCTGGGCATTGGGTTTTGGTGTGATGCACATTATTTACGGCACCCTCATGTGGTGGAAATATGAACGCGTGCCGGCTGAATAATGAACACCTGATCCCCTAAAAAGTATGGTCATGAATCCGATCGGTAACCTGAATAAAATATTTGAAAGCCGCATTCGCCTGGGGGTGATGAGCGTGCTCATGGTAAATGAGGAGGTCAGCTTTAATGACCTCAAACAAATGCTGGAAGTAACAGACGGCAACCTGGCTTCCCATCTTTCCACCCTGGAAGAAAGTGCTTATATCAAAGTCCACAAAGGATTCATCGGCAGAAAGACCAATACCACCTATTCTATTACCAAAGCAGGAGAGAAAGCTTTCAAAGGCCACCTGGCCGCATTGGAAGCAATGATCAAATTCAGTTCCTAGTGTATGTTTTTCAAACGCCTGCAAAGTTTCCGGTTTGCCTTTAACGGCATCAGATCATTCCTCCGCAGTGAACCAAATGGCCGTATCCATTTTGTAGCTACGATAGCAGTGATCATTGCAGGAATATGGCTGCACTGCACACAAATGGAATGGATCGTGCTGATCATTGTAATGGCCATGGTATGGTTAACCGAAATGTTGAACACAGCTATTGAAAAGATCATGGACCACATCACACCGGAACAACATCCCGGTGTGAAACGAATAAAAGATATTGCAGCAGGCGCTGTGCTCATCGCTGCCATCGCCGCCGCCATAACAGGAGCATTGATCTTCCTCCCTAAGATATCATAAAAAAAGGCTGCCTCAACGGGAGACAGCCTTCTTCAATTATAGCAAGTATTGTTAGAAATCTACACCCATTGAAATATAGAGCAGTGGCTTTCCGCGGAAGAATCCGGTCATTGGCCAGCCTGCATCTGCTTTCACAAAATAACCCAGCAATGTAGTCCTGGCGCCGAAACCATAACCACCCACAAATGGTCCGAGGAATCCTTCTTTGATCCTTACAACCAAACCATCGTTACTGGTATACGTAGTATAGTTTGCATCCTTGAAGCTCAGCTTCTGGTTCCAGGCAGTACCAATATCAACGAAAGTGGTCAGTTGGAAATTGCGGAGGAAAGCAGAGTTGATCGGTTTGTCTATGAAAGTAGTGAACACCGGTAAACGCAGTTCCGTATTCAGCAACATCACGTTATTACCGTTTTTGATGTTTTGTTTGTAACCACGCATGTTCACCGCCAGGGTTTGGTATGCATAGTTGGCATCCTGCGTCATGGGGGTGTTCTGATGAATGGCCGGAGTGAACGTCCAGTTGTCTACCCCACCGAGGAAGTACACCAGTTTGCTGCTACCCCAGGAGAGGTCTGCAGAGAAACGGGTTGCCCAGATGAAATTACGCAGGATCTGCTCATAATGCCTTGCATCGATACCCATGTTATAGGTCAGTTTGCCCTTCGGCGTTATCTGTCCAAATAACGTGTTCCGGTTGCTGGACATCTGTGCCATCAGATCTCCATAGATCTTATAACGTGTGCCTTTATAAATATTGATCGCCGGGTTCAATGTATTATCATGCACATATTCCAGGCGGCCCAATGCGTAAGTTTGAACAAAAGATTCCTGATTCAGGGAAGGGATATCGTTGGCCAGTATTTCCAGTTCATCCCTGCGGATGCCAGCTATCAAACGAAGGCTGCGCACCACGTCAAACGGATATCTCACTTCTCCCTGGTAGATGTTTGTTTTGTTCTTCACCGGATAGATCACCTCATCCGTCAGCAGATCACCCTTATCTACCTTGCGGTAATAAGTGAACTTATAGTCGAACCGTTTTTTCAGGTAAGCCATAGAGAACATATACTCTGTACCATCCAATCCCAGCGGGATACGGAAGGCGCCACTGAACTTGTAATCTTCCATCAGGTCACTCACTCCTATACGGATCAATCCATTAATAGGATCCGTTAACCGGATGGGCGACGATGGTTTACCACCAAAGGCCTGGTACTTACTCATGAGCACAGAGTTATCCACCTGAGCCACCAGGTAATCTGAAGAGAACTTGAGTTTGTAATTGCTCAGTCTCGCCAGTTTCAGTACAGGCGGTTCATCCCTTGCAGCACGGGCATCAATGGTTTGCTGGCTCGTCGTATCTTTCGGCTCATTGCCAAATTCATTCTGGAAGAAATCGTTTTGTTTAGCCGTGGAGGTATCTTTTGGATTATAAACACTGGGCAATCCTAATTTAAGACTGTCCTCATGCATTTGTGCCGAACGGAAACGTGTCGGCCTTGCATTCACATTTCTTCTGCGTAGCGTATTGGTATCCACTTTCAGTTTGTACAGGCGTTTGTAATCACCGATCTGCACTACTTCAGAAACCATTCCCTGGTCTCCTGCAATACGGGATTCCTTGATACCATGCTGATAGTTCGTTACCGGGAATACGTAAGTGGAATCGTTCGTAATGGTAATGGCCTGCACAGAATCCGGTGCAGTAGAACCATATTCTGCCAGTGCAGAATCCAATTCCTCCTTGTCAGGATTATGCAGTATTTCCGCTCCTACAAAGAAGAGGGAATCTACACCTGCTCTTTCTGTTTTAAAGAAACCCGCATAGCGGTTATTGATCCCGTTCACATCACTTACAAAAGTGAAGTGCGTAGTATTATATTGTACCGGAAGGCGTGCATTACCGTAAGCAAGGTCTGTTAACTGAGACACTTGTTTTTCGGAGGACTTGTTCCAGTTGTCTATCAGGAAGATATTGTAACGGTTATGCGGTAACACCGTATCTCCGCCACGCGCCTTTGGTGAAGGGCGGTTAGAGGAATAGATGATACCACTTTTGCCGGGGAACGCCACAAAAGAAGGATCCAGGTCATCATACACATCGTTGGTGATCTGTTCTACCTTGCCATTCGTGATACTGTAAGTGAAAATGTCCGTATGACCATTTTTCACAGCAGAGAGGAGCAGGGAATTATCAAATTCAAAGAAGTATTTGAAATCTATTACCCGGTCAAATTGCGGAAGGTCCTGGTAGATCTTTAGTTTGGTGATCAGGTCATACACCATGAGCTTGGTTTTACCTTCATGCTCATACACAATCGCCAGGCGGTTACCTTTCTGGTTCCAGGCCAGTAATGGATAATTGGGATCCAGTTTAGAGGATAATTGTCTTACCCCGCTTTTCAGCAATACTTTGGAAGTATTATAACCCAGGTTGATCTCTACTTTGTATAACCCTTTGCGATATTCTATCACCGCATACATGCTGTTCTTTGGATTAGCCTGGTAGCGGTAGAAGTTGGATTTACCGATCTCATTAGAGATCACACCAGTACCACGGGTATATTGACGGCGTTTGCGGTTATCTTCCTGGTACCGTTTTGTGGTGTACATCATGAAATCCTTCATGGCCTTTTTAGGGGTCATGTGCAGCACCTGCTCAAACCCCTTTTTCAGCCCGCGATTGATCCGGGTAATATACATCAGGTAGGGCACCGCATCTTTTCCGTATTTGCTTTCCACATAATACCAGAAAGCCTGACCCGCCAGCAAGGGCTTGTCGTAGGCCAGTTTATTAAAAGAAGTGTATTTATTGGTAGCGAATACGCCTTTTAGTTCTTCGTCCAGTTGGGAATTCCAATGTTCCGCAGCATAGGCAATGAAGCCATCCGTGAACCAGTTCGGGAAATCTATCAATACCGCATTCCCGGCAAATTCCCCGATATCTTCACCAAAAAGTAAGGTTTCCAGCATCACCCGCGCAATACCCTGACGGATCTGGCGGCGGAGGTTTTCGTGGTTCCCGTCAAAATATACCAGGAGTTTATTTCCCACCAGTTTGGTCACCCCACCCGTATTCTGCCATTCGATCCCTATTCCTACATTGGATTGCTTGAACTCCCCGAAGTTATTGTACACCACAATATTCACTTTCTGACGAAAGGTATATTCCATGAATTCCTCCAGGCCGGGCAATTCCTTTTCAGCAGCCTGCGCTACATACTTACCAAGCTCCAGCCCATTTTGTGAAAAATAGGTGTTGAAATGCCTGGTGGTATAGTACCGCCACTTGAAGTTCTTGAACTGAACACGATTCTGGCCAAACTCTACCGTATTAGTCTGAGCCTTAACGTGAAACGTGCCAATCAATAGGATAATGAAGAAAAAGAATGACCTGGTAATAAATCGGTTCATACGGAAAGTATTGATAATATTGTGTTCTAAATTAAAATTAGCAAAAATCGGTCAACAATGTTTGAAATCAAATATTTCACGGTCAATCCCCTTCAGGAAAACTCGTACGTCCTTATAAACGAAAAAAAGGACTGTATCATTATAGACCCGGGCTATTATTATCAAAATGAACGGGATGAGTTCTTACAGTTTATACGGGATAATGGACTGAACGTTGCCCGCCTGCTGAATACCCACTGCCATTTTGATCATATTTTCAGCAACCAGCTGGTGGCAAAGACCTTTAACGTAGGGCTGGAAATTCACCAGAAAGACCAGGTGATACTGGATCGTTCCAGCCAGTCCGGCCTGATGTATAACATACCTTTTGAACCATCCCCCATGCCGGCATCTTACCTGGAAGAAGGGGATAAAGTGATCCTGGGAGAGGATGAACTGGAAGTTTTACTCACCCCCGGCCATTCCCCCGGCAGCATTTCTTTCTATAACGCCAAACAGGGTTTTGTGATTTCAGGGGATGTGTTATTTAAACAAAGTATTGGCCGATCCGATTTTCCGGGAGGTAATTTAGAAGTATTAACCAGCAGTATCCGGGAGAAACTGTACAAACTGCCGGACGATACCGTTGTTTATTCAGGTCACGGACCCACCACCACCATAGGTTTTGAGAAAAAACACAACCCTTTCGTTCCGGAAGATCCCTCAACCCGCTTTGCGTAAGCGGGAGAGGAGGTTGCCAAATTCAGCCCTTTCCATAAAGAGGATAACCCCTCCGTATATACCTACACCCAATACCCCGGCTGCGTGGACAGTCCAGATACCCGGATGGATGGAACGTATATAATGATGTACCAGGTAAATAACCGTTGCCAGTCCAAGGTAGGAAAGGAGTTTGCCTACGGCGTAGGGAACAGGATAATATTTCTGCCCAAACAGGTAAGAGGCCACCATCATAAAAGCATAACAGATAAAGGTGGTCCAGGCAGCGCCCATATAAACGAACCTGGGGATCAGCCAGATATTGAGTAAAATGGTGATCACAGCACCGGCAATGGTGATATAGGCCCCGATCATATTCTGATTGGTCAATTTATACCAGATGGTGAGGTTATAATAGATCCCCAGGAAAACCGTACCCATGGTAATAATAGGTACAATATCAAGGGCATCCGCATAAGATGCATTTTTGGTGGTGATCAGTATTTTCCAGATATCCAGGAAAAGCGCTACCCCCAGGAACACAGCCCCACAAACGATCACAAAGAATTTCATGATCCTGGCATAGGTGAGCCGGGCGTCCTCATTTTTACTCAGGTTAAAAAAGAACGGTTCCGCCGCCATTTTGAAGGCCTGTATAAAAATAACGATCAGTAATGCCAGCTTATAGTTCGCAGAAAAGATCCCCTGCACGTCAAATTGTGCGCCCGGTAATAAATAAGTAAAAGAGAGCCGGCTCATGAGCTCATTGATCATCCCGCCAAAACCAACGATCACCAGGGGAAGGCTGTAACGCATTATTTCTTTCCAGAGCGTTCCGTCAAAATGCCAGCGGATGGCTTTTATCTCTGTGGTCAATAATATCATGGTGAGCAGGGAGCCCAGTAAATTCGCTATCAGGATATAACCCACACCGTAGTTGGGATCAAACCAGCTCATCAATCCCGGATGGCTTTTCTTCAATGCAGGACAGGCCACCAGGAAGAGCATGGAGAAAACGAGGATGGACACCACATTCATCAGTTTGATGAAGGCATATTTTTTTGGCCGGCCTTCCTGCCTTATCCGTGCAAAGGGTAAAGTAGTAAGGGTATCCAGGAAAATGATAATAGAAGTATAATATATGAAATCCGCATGGTTGGGCATCTTTAACAATGCCGCGATGGGGCCCGCGCTGGCTATCAGGAAAAAGGTGAAGAGTGAAGTGCTCACCAGCATGGAAACACTGAGCGTATTATACAGCCGGCCTTTATCCGTGGTTTGTGCAAACCGGAAATAACTCGTTTCCAGCCCGTAAGTGAAAATAACATTCAGGAAGGGGATCACCTGATACACCAGGGACATCTGCCCAAAATCATAAGGGATCAGAAAACCTGTAAAGAGGATCTGAGTGAAAAAACTAAGGAATCTTGCCGTAATAGTAGGTAATCCGTACCAAAGCGTTTGACCCGCCAGGTTTTTAATATTTCCCAATGCGCTGAATTTGATTCAAAAATAAACGTTGTTTATTCGTTTCCAAAGTTATTCCTTCGGTTGTTCTTTTTATCGCTCAACCGCTTTTTAAACTGGATCCGTTTTTCTACCATCGCCTTCGTAGGTTTTACTTTGATGCGTTTCTTGGGAACGATCAGGGCCTGCTGCAAAAGATGGTTCATCTTTTTGATCACCTCCCCCTTATTGCCCAGCTGGCTGCGTTCCGTTTGCGACCTTACCTGCAAAAATCCTTCCGAATTAAGTTTGTCGCCCAGTTTAAAAAGGAGCCGCGTTTTCTGATCTTCCGTTAAAAGGTCAGATCCGGCAATATTAAAATAGCCTTCCACCATGGTTTCCACCTTGTTTACATTCTGTCCGCCACTACCACCACTACGGGCTGTTTTAAATTTAATTTCCGATGCTACATCCAGCATAAAGCATTTCTTATCTTTAAACACAAAAGTAAACCGAATCCGGCGATATTATGAAAGCAGTGATCCAAAGAGTTACAAATGCCAGCGTTACCATCAATGGAGTGGTGAAATCAGCCATAGACGGAGGGTTGTTGGTTTTGGTGGGGATAGAGGATGCGGACGGGGAAGAAGATATCTCCTGGCTGAGCAATAAGATCGTAAACCTGCGGATCTTTAACGACGAAGCCGGGGTGATGAACAAAAGCGTACTGGAAACCGGTGGCGGGCTCATCCTCGTCAGTCAGTTCACCCTCCATGCTTCCACAAAAAAAGGGAACCGGCCGTCATATCTGAAAGCCAGCAAGCCGGACATCGCCATTCCTTTATATGAAAAAATGAAGGCGCAGCTGGAACAGGATATGGACAAAACCATCGGCACCGGAGAATTTGGAGCAGATATGAAAGTAGCTCTCCTCAACGACGGGCCCGTTACCATTATAATAGATACAAAAAACCGGGAATAATATGACCATCAAAGAAACCCAGGAACGTGTAGACCAGTGGATCAAAACCACAGGGGTACGATATTTCTCAGAACTAACGAACATGGCTATACTCACAGAAGAAGTGGGAGAAGTAGCCCGGCTTATTTCCCGCAAATACGGGGACCAGTCCTTCAAGGAATCCGACAAAAATAAAGACCTGGGAGATGAACTGGCGGATGTATTATGGGTGCTCGTTTGCCTGGCCAATCAAACCGGGGTAGACCTCACTGCCGCCCTCGAAAAGAATTTCGAGAAGAAGGATATCCGGGATGCGAACCGGCATAAAGACAATGAAAAGCTCAAGTAATTAGCAAATTACAGTTTCTATATTAATTCAATACGTTGTTTCAATTTTCAAATTTATCTTTGCGCGACTATGGCAACAGATCAGAACAAGTTCCAGGCGATCATTTCGCATTGTAAAGAATACGGTTTTATTTTTCAATCCAGTGAAATATACGATGGGTTGAGTGCGGTATATGATTATGGCCAGTACGGTGCAGAACTCAAGAAGAACGTCCGCGATTATTGGTGGAAGAGCATGACGCAAATGCATGAAAACATTGTAGGGATCGATTCTGCCATCTTCATGCACCCCACTATCTGGAAAGCCTCCGGCCACGTAGATAATTTCAGTGACCCGATGATCGATAACAAGGACAGCAAAAAACGCTACCGTGTAGATCACCTGATAGAAGGATATGCAGACACCCTGCCCGAAGCAGAGAAAACAGCCATGATCCAGTTAATGGAAAACCTGCTGAAAGAAAACGATTATGCCGGTTTGAAAAAACTGATAGAAGATAATAAGATCAAATGTGCAGTAAGCGGTACCGTTAACTGGACGGACGTTCGGGAATTCAACCTGATGTTCTCTACCCAAATGGGTAGCGTAGCAGAAGATGCCAACGAGATCTACCTGCGTCCTGAAACAGCACAGGGTATCTTCGTGAACTTCCTCAATGTGCAGAAAACCGGCAGGATGAAAATTCCTTTTGGTATTGCACAGGTAGGTAAAGCTTTCCGGAATGAGATCGTTGCCCGCCAGTTTGTATTCCGCATGCGTGAGTTCGAACAAATGGAAATGCAGTTCTTTATCCGCCCTGGCACTGAAGATGAATGGTATGCCTACTGGAAAGAAGAACGCATGAAATGGCATAAGAGCCTTGGCCTTGATCCTAAGAGATTGCAATACCACGATCACGCAAAGCTGGCCTTCTATGCAAAAGCAGCCGTGGATATTGAGTATGATTTCCCGATCGGTTTCAAAGAAGTGGAAGGTATCCACTCCCGTAC
The DNA here is from genome assembly GCF_009647655.1 of Chitinophaga sp. SYP-B3965. Taxonomy (GTDB): domain Bacteria; phylum Bacteroidota; class Bacteroidia; order Chitinophagales; family Chitinophagaceae; genus Chitinophaga. The sequence goes on from NZ_WJFD01000009.1 coordinate 33,591, forward strand.
AGATCACGACCTGAAACAACATCAGCAGTTCTCCGGTAAGAAGATGCAATACTTCGATACAGAGATCAACCAGAATTATATTCCTTACGTAATAGAAACCTCTATCGGTTTAGATCGTTGCTGCCTGATGGTATTAAGTGAAGCATATGAAGAGCAGGACCTGGGTACACCGGAAAAACCGGATAGCCGTGTGGTATTGAAATTCCCTGCTAAGCTGGCTCCCATCAAACTGGCTATCTTCCCGCTTACTAAGAAAGATGGTTTACCTGAAGTAGCCAAGGAATTAATGGCAGATTGCAAACAGAGCTTCTACTGTTATTACGAAGAAAAAGATAGCATCGGAAAACGTTACCGTCGCCAGGATGCCATTGGTACACCTTTCTGTGTAACCATTGATCATCAGACAAAAGAAGATGGCACCGTAACCATTCGTCATAGAGATAGCATGGAACAGGAAAGGATTCCGCTGACCAGTGTAAAAGAATTAGTGATGAAAAAGATCCTCGAATAGATATTAAAAAAGGCCGGATAACACATCCGGCCTTTTTTATGCGCATTTTAATTTCTATTTTAGGGGAAGACAAAACTTAAGACCCTAACAATGAAGCTTAGACTCCTTTTAGCTATTGCAGTTGTATTCAGCTGTGGAAACCCGCATCCCGTCAATAAATATCCCTATCAATACATCGAAACCAAACAGGAAGAAAGTAATGAAATGCTGTTATATGCTTACAATGATTCTATCAATCCGGAAGTACTGAAAAAGTTCTGTACGGAAAAGAAGGCGGGTTTCAAAAGCGGCATTTTTCATTTCATTGTGATCTTTGATAAAAAGGAAAATGCTTCTTTCCCAAAGAATCCTTTAACAGCTATGTATGGTATGGATAAGGATATATTGATGCATATCCGTGCCAGTTATACTTTCAACAAATTGAATGGGTACAGCAAATTAACCGTGTATGAAAAGAATGCATACGAAAGTGCGCCCGTTGTGAGTGATATTCACTGAAGAGCCTGCCGGAACATATAACTCATGAAAGGCAATGACACTTTCCCAGTAACCCTGATCGTTTCTCCATTCACATGACCATTCGCTGCAGAGCAAAGGAACAAGATGGTATTGGCTACATCTTCCGGTTGTGTAACTCTTTTAGTAGGAAAAGCCGCCTTGGATAATTCATGCACCTTAGCCGGAAAAACCGTCAGCGCTCTTTCTGTTTGTGTCCAGCTGGGCAACACCGTGTTGGTTAAAATTTCATACTGTGAATATTCTTCCACCAGGTTAGCCGTAAAACCAATAAGCGAAGATTTCAAAGTACTGTAAGCACCAGATCCTCTCATACTATCAAAAGCCAGATCACTGGAAACATTCACGATCCTTCCCCAGTTACGTTCACGCATAAACGGTACCACTAATTGTGTGAGCCTTACCGCACCAAAAAGGTTCGTCGTGATCAATTCCTCCCAAACGGTAAGCGGAATTTCTTCAAAACTTTTCCCGCGATATTCCTTAGGGCCCCATTGTACCGCATTATTGACCAGCACGTCAATGCTTTTCCATTGTTGAATGATCTGATCCACTGCCTGCTGGATGCTATCGCGGTCACCAAGGCTTAAATATACCGCCATGGCTTCTCCGCCAGCTGCGCGGATGGTTTCAACAATAGCATCTGCTCCTTGTTTATCCTGGAAATAACTGATGGCCACACGGGCGCCGGGTTCTTTTCCAAAAGCAAGCGCGGCGGCTTTTCCAATGCCTTTGCTGCCACCCGTAATAAAGATTGTTTTTGCTGCTAAGCCAGTATCCATGTTCGTAATTTTTTACAAACATACCTCAGCCCGCATTTTTAGAATTGTATGAGAACGACATCTTTCGGTTTCGCATCCGCAAACATGGCATCACCGCAGGCATTGTATTTACCGGGTCTTACACCCGTTAGCCTTTTGAATTCGTTGGAAAAATGTGCCTGATCGAAGTAGTTGGCATCATATGCAACATCCGTGAGGCGGGTTGGATTTTTATGGAGGAGAAGGGTTTTGGCTTTATCAAAACGGCAAATGCGGATATACGTTTGCAGATCAACACCTACCAGGTGTTTGAAACGCCGTTCCGTTTGCCGGATGCTTAAAGGGATATCCTGTAAAGAAGTGGCAGTAAAAATAGCGGTATCTATCTGGGAAGGTGTTTTAAAATATTTCAATAAAAAATCCTCCAGTAAAGGAATTCGATTAGGAGCTTCTTTTAACTGATGATAAAATGAATGCAGCTCATGTCCAAAAATATTAACCGCATCAACAACCTGGTTAGTCAGTTCAGACATGGGCATGGAAGTGAACCTGCTCAACCCAAAGGCCGTGAACTTTACCACCACGCAATCCGTAGAATCGTTGGTGGAGCTGATCCTGTAAGGCCGCTCATGAAATCCGCTGAGCGCTGTTTTCAGGAAGGTATCATCATTATAGTATTTACCGGAAAAATCAAAAGAGAGTGTTGTGCCTGGTCGCGGAAGGATACTTTTAGAAGGGATGGCACTATCCCCTGAAATGTGCATATAGCTTTCAATATATGGCTTCAGCTGCGGCGCAACTGCAAAAGACTCACGGTAATTCAACATATTATCCATACAGTTCAAGATGAATATCATGTCGGTCGTACCCCATAGCTATGATCTTCTGCTTCGCTTCATCGATCATCGCTTTCCATCCGCAGAGGAAAAAATTAGCCGGCCTTTTATCTGCCAGTAATTCTTCATACACAGCATGTACATACCCTTTTCTGCCGGTCCATTCTTCCCTTGATAAAGTAGGGAGATATTGAAAGCCCGGCATATCTGCCTGCAATTTCATCATTTCTTCCTTATACAAAAGATCTTTTTCATAACGGGAGCCGGCAATGAGATAGATGTTGGGATGAACAATGCCATGATTATGCAGGTGGTGAGACATAGAGCGGAAAGGGGCGATCCCTGTTCCTGTACAGATAAAGAAAATGTCTTTTTCCATTACTTCCGGCAGTGTGAAAACACCCAGGGGGCCACGCATCGTAAGTTCCGTACCTTCTGTAACTTGTGTGCAGAGATAAGTGGAACCAGGCCCGCCTTCCAGCAACACGATCACCAGCTCTATTTCATTCGTCCCGTTTGGATGAGAAGCAATGGAATAACTACGCCATCGTTTGTTCATTTTTTCGTGGATCGGCAGGTCCAGGGTTACAAACTGACCAGGTTTAAAATCGAAAGAACTTCTATCGGGAACGCGGATCCAGAACCTTTTTGTGTTATACGTCTCTTCCACAATCTTTGTTACCACGCCAGTAAACCATTTCTCGGGCATGTATATAGGATTTATGTAAAATGTTCAAAGCTTCCTTATCAGTTCAATCAATTTACATAAAAAACGACAATATATGAAATAAGCTACCCTGCCTCCCGCAAGGCAAAAAGCCTTATCTTTGCCATCTTCATGAATTTGCAGGGTGTTTTACAGTTATACGAGCGAGATTCCCGCCTGAAATCACTGGCGGCCGGGATCCTATTGCCCCGCCCCGGATATTTTCACCTCACGGGTCTTTCCGGCAGCGCCGCCACTTTTGTTGGCGCCACCGTTTGGAACAGTGCAGACGTGAATCACCTGTTCATCCTCAACGATAAAGAAGAAGCCGCTTATTTCCATAATGATCTGGAACAGCTCACACAAGCGCTGGACCTTTTCTACTTCCCCGATTCTTTCAAAAAAACAGGTCAGTTCCAGGAATTCAACAGCAGTCATAGTATGCTTCGTACAGAAGCGCTGATGAAACTCACCGGTCAGCATGTTCATAAAAAGATCCTCGTCACTTATCCGGAAGCACTCTTTGAAAAAGTAGCAGGTAACACTGCCTACAACGCCAACATGATCCATGTGAAAGTAGGCGAAACACTCAAAGTAGATGAGCTGTTACAGAAACTGGTGGCATGGGGATTTGAACATTCCGATTTTGTATATGGCCCCGGCCAGTATGCAGTGAGAGGTGGCATCCTGGATATTTATTCTTTCGGGAATGAAAAACCTTACCGTTTTGAATTGTTTGGCGAAGAGGTGGATTCCATCCGCCTGTTTGATCCGGAAACCCAGCTCAGCGAAAGAAAGCTGAACCAGGTAACGCTGATCGCCAACATGGATACACGCGCCGTCACCCACACTAAAATGGGCTTACCGGAATTCCTGCCGGAAAACACCGTAGTATGGATCAAAGACCCTGCTTACGTACAAGGCGTGATCAACCAGATGGAACAACGTTTGGAGGATTGGTTGCGAACCGGCCAGAAAGTAAAAGTAGGAGAAGAGGAAGAACTGCTGTTAGGCGAAGAAGATTTCGTAAAAGGCGATGTAATGATGGAACAGCTGTTAAAGCGTCCATGTATTGTATTCGGTTCTCATTTCAATTTTGAAAAAGTTCCTGCTGCCGTTCAATCCATTGCTTTCAACACAACACAACAACCCGTATTCAACCGCCAGTTTGATCTGCTGATCAAAGACCTGGCTAAACATAATGCTAATAGATCAGCCCTCTTCATCTTTGCAGAAAACCCTCGCCAGTTAGAGCGGTTAAGAAGTATTTTCGAAGACCTGAAAGCAGATTTCAGCTTCTCTCCTGTACCCGTTGCCATCAGCGCCGGCTTTATCGATAACGATCTGAAAGTAGTGTGTTACACAGATCACCAGATCTTCCAGCGGTACCACAAATTCAAGGTGAAACAGGCTTACAACAAGAACAAAGCCATTACCCTGAAAACCCTGAGAGAGTTGCAGTCCGGCGATTTCGTGACACACATCGATCACGGCGTAGGTATGTACAGCGGATTACAGAAGATCGAAGTAAATGGAAAGATGCAGGAGGCCATCCGCATCATCTACAAGAATAACGATCTCTTGTATGTGAACATCAACTCACTCCATAAGATCAGCAAATACACCGGCAAAGAAGGTGTTTCTCCCAAAGTAAATAAACTCGGCAGCGATGCATGGGATAAACTGAAAGAGAAAGCTAAAACGCAGGTAAAAGATATCGCGAAAGACCTCATCAAATTATACGCCGCGCGTAAAGCCCAACAGGGATTTTCGCATGCACCTGATACCTATCTGCAAACAGAATTGGAATCTTCATTTATATACGAAGACACACCAGATCAAAGCAAAGCAGTATCAGATGTGAAGCGGGATATGGAATCACCCTCTCCAATGGACAGATTGGTATGTGGCGACGTAGGTTTTGGTAAAACAGAAGTAGCCGTTCGTGCTGCCTGGAAAACAGTAGTGGATGGAAAACAGGCAGCCATACTGGTTCCTACTACTATCCTCGCTTTCCAACACTACAAAACTTTCTCAGAACGGTTAAAAGATTTCCCTTGCACCGTAGATTATATCAATCGTTTTAAATCCGCCAAAGAGAAAAAGGAAACACTGCAAAGACTCGCAGAAGGTAAGATCGATATCATTATCGGCACACATGCCCTGTTAGGAAAAGAAGTGAAGTTCAAAGACCTTGGCGTAATGATTGTAGATGAAGAACAGAAGTTTGGTGTTACTGCAAAGGAAAAACTGAAAACGCTCAAAGTAAACGTAGATACGCTCACCCTCACCGCAACGCCTATCCCAAGAACATTACAGTTCTCCCTGATGGGCGCGCGTGATCTGTCTGTGATCAATACCCCCCCTCCCAATCGCCAGCCAATTGAAACAGAGGTACATGTATTTGACAAAGACCTGATCCGTGATGCGATCTATTACGAAACAGAACGTGGCGGCCAGGTATACTTCATTCATAACCGTGTAAACGGCTTACGTGAAATGGCCGGCCTGATCCAGGAACTTTGTCCCGATCTTTCCATTGCTACCGCACATGGCCAACTGGAAGGACATCAACTGGAACAGGTGATCATGGATTTCATCGATCGCAAATACGATGTGCTGGTATGTACCAATATCGTAGAGAGCGGTGTGGACATTTCCAATGCCAACACCATCATCATCAACAGCGCCAATCATTTTGGTCTCAGTGATCTGCACCAGTTAAGGGGCCGTGTAGGAAGAAGCAATAAAAAAGCATTCTGTTACCTGCTCGCGCCACCCATGAGCACATTACCTGCAGATAGCCGCAAACGTTTACAAACACTGGAACAGCATAGTGAATTAGGCAGTGGTTTCCAGATAGCCATGCGCGACCTGGACATCCGTGGAGCCGGTAATTTATTAGGCGGTGAACAAAGTGGTTTCATTTCAGAGATCGGTTTCGACATGTACACAAAAATTCTGGACGAAGCCATCCGCGAATTAAAACAAACCGACTTCAAAGACCTCTTCAAAGAGCAGCTGGAAGAGAAGAAAGATTTCATCAGCGATTGTACCATCGATACGGATCTGGAGATACTTATTCCCGATTCATATATAGAAAGCATCCAGGAACGTTTAAACTTGTACCAGGAATTAGATAACATCACGCTGGAAAGCAAACTCGTAGAATTCGAAGCAGGGCTCGAAGACCGTTTTGGTCCCGTACCTGCACCTGTAAAAGATCTGTTCACCACCATCCGTACCCGTTGGGAAGCGATAGCGTTAGGTTTTGAAAAGATGATCCTCAAAGAAGAAAAATTACGTTGTTATTTTATAAATAATCCCGATAGCCCGTATTTCGAATCCCCCACTTTCCAGCATATCCTGTCTTATATACAGACGCGCACCAACAATGCAAAACTGAAGCAGGTAGGAAAGAACTTTATGTTAGTAGTAGACCGGATCAAGACCATGGACGATCTGTACAGCTTCCTGAAAAAGATGAGTGACGCCCGTAAGTAACCCTATTGGCATCATCATTGTAACATATGCGGCAGCTGTACGTTACAAGCACATTACCTAACTAAAAACTAAAAGAAAAGTTAAAGCCTGCAAGGGCATATGGAAACACACCAAACCCCTGCATCCTGTACTTGAATTTAAAACTGAAAGCAATGAAAAGATTAACCGTATTATTAATGGGCCTCTTTATGACAGCAACATCCTTTGCACAAACAACGGACAACAAACCCCCGGTGAGAAAGATAGAAGTAACCGGAACAGCCGAGATGGAGATCACACCCGATGAGATCACTATTAACATTACCCTGCGTGAATATTATAAGAACAAAACCAATAAAGTAGGCATTACTACTTTAGAAGCGCAGTTGCAAAAGGCCGTACAAGATGCCGGCATCACCAAAGAGAACTTCACCATTGGTAACGTATTTGGCACCAACTACGAGCAGTGGTGGAAAAAGAAAAAAACTGCAGAAGACTTCCTGGCACGTAAACAATATGTGCTGAAAGTAAATCGTCTGGACAAGATCAATGGTATCCTTGCAGCAGTAGATGAAGAAGGTATCGAAAGCGTGAACATCGCGGCTTTCAATTCCACCAAAATGGAAGAATACCGCAAGCAGGTTAAGGCCAACGCTATGAAAGCAGCGAGAACGAAAGCAACCTATCTGTTGGCTGCCATCGACGAAAATATTGGCAGTGTGATAGAAGTACAGGAGTTCAACAACGATCAGTACAGCGATGTACGTCCTGAAGCCGCTAACATGAGGATGTTTGCAAAAGCAGATGCAGCAGGTGCCGGTGTACCAGATTCAAACATTGATGTAAAAACTATCAAGATCCGCGCAGAGATCAGAGCTGTGTTCGGAATTAAATAAGGCATAGGTATACGTATAAAAGAAAAGGGCTGCCAGTCGTCACTGGTAGCCCTTTTCTTGTCTGTCTAAAACATTGTTTGCCTGCGGCTGAAGACGCGTGGCTTTGCGTTGTTCTACTGTCAATTAAACTTGTCTATTCACTTCTATTTTGCTATTTCTTATAAACTGCGCCCGGCGGAGTTATAAGATTTAGTGTATCAGGTAATAGGTAACAGGGATAAATAGGGTATTATAGGATATGGTAATAAGTTTATTGCATTGGTAATACAGTCACATCAAATTTTCCTTCCGTAATGATCTTAGATTCCGCCAGATTGGTGTCATTAACCAGTTTGCCGGAGAAAGTACCTTTAGCCTTCGTTGCGGAAATAGTTTCCAGTGTAATGGTAGCAATGCCACCATCATTTATATCATCAGCAGAATAAGCTTCAGAAAATCCTGATTTGTACCAGGCGAGATAATTATAAGTGTCCGCAGCTAAAATATAGGTCCCAGGTTTCAGTTGTCTGTCAGGAAACACCACATTTATAGTAATAGCTTGATTATCAGCCCCTAACCCGGAAATGATCAGAAAAGAGTTCCTACTCCCGGTATCATTATAGGTAGCCGTAAGTTGTTTATTGATATCAATAAAGACGTTGTCTATTTTAACGGAGCAGGTTCCTGCCGCCGTATTTTTATCTTTCTCACATGCACTCAGGGCAGCAGTAGCCAGGAGGCCCAGCGCCAGTATGGATTGTTTCAATTTCATAGGATATAAAGCATTACAAAGACAAGTGCAATATAATACACATATATAGATTAAAAAAATATATTATAGATAATTTTTGTTATGCGAGGATTCTTGTGCTGAATGAGAAGTACTAAAGGAGTATAATAGAAGGGCTGAGATAGGGTCTAGATAGGGTTGACATAAAGTACTAATAGGATCAAACAATAAGCATCCTTATACTGTTATACTATTATTATGGCAACAACCACAAACAATGTGCTTCTAAGAGAAGCCCGCGGGACCTTCGGTAAACAAATCGTTTTCAGGCAACGGAACGGAAAAACCGTGATGTGCAACATGCCGAGGCCCTACCCGCCCAAAACCGCCAACCAACTGGCAAACCAGGAGCGGTTTGCGCGGGCCAACGCCTTTGCAAAAGCCGTGATTGCGGATCCTGTTCGAAAGGCAGCCTACCAGGCCAGGGCTACAAAGCCTGGGGTATCTGCGTACCACGTAGCTTTCCAGGAAGCATTTCATGGGGCAGAAATCAAAGAGGTGCGCGTGGAGGAAAAAGTAGTTACTGTGCGCATGCGTAATAATAATGGTGTGAAAGAAGTGCGTGTAGATGATAAACCGGCTGTATTTAATGAACGCTTGCAGGTATGGGAGTATGTTTTGAGTGGGGGAGAGCGGGAGGTAAGGGCTTTTGATAAGATGGGGAGGTGTTGGGTGAGGGGGTTGGATGGGTAACATATCGTATCCCCCCATGTTTGTGAGGTTATTCCAATTGCTTTTTTAGTTCTGCTTTACTTGGAAGATAGAGTTTATATTCTCTTGAATAAATCTGTTTGTTATCCTGTGGAAGTGTAAATTCCACTACTGTTTTGTTATCTTCTTTGCAAAGAATAATACCGATAGTAGGATTTTCATCAGGCGTTTTAATCATTCGATCATAGTAATTGACATACATCTGCATTTGGCCTATATCCTGATGTGTTAATGCTCCGATTTTCAGATCGAATATTACAAATGAGCGTAATAAACGATTGTAGAATACAAGATCTACATAGAAATCTTGCCCTTCAAAGCTAAACCGTCTTTGTCTGCCCTCAAATAAAAAACCTTTTCCTAACTCAAGCATAAAATGTTCAAGTTTATCTATGATAGCTGTTTCAAGATCGTTTTCTGAATAGCGGTGATCTTCCTGCAATTCTAAGAATTCTAATACGTAGGGGTTCTTTATTGCATCAGTGGCCTTCTCAATAATTTGTCCCTTCTTTGTTAACTGCATCACACCATTTTTATCACGACTAAGTGCCAGTCTTTCATATAGGGATGATTGATATTGGCGTCGCAATTCGCGAACAGTCCAATTATTTTGAATAGCTTCTATTTGATAGAATTTACGCTCTTCAATATCTTTTATTTTGAGTAACTGCACGTAATGAGACCAACCAAGCTGTGAAGAGTAATCGGAAATCCGAGACGCTGTCTCGGAAATCAATGAATTTGCACCTTTTTCAGAAATCCGAGACAGTGTCTCGGATTTTCGGTATTGCTGATAAAATAAGCGCATCAACTCCAGATTATCAACTGAATAACCTTTGCCGAATTCCTTTATAAGAGATTCACTTAGATTTTTTAGCACCTCCTTTGCATATTCTGCTCTTTCTTTTCCCTTTTGCTCATTTTCTGTAATTATACGTCCGATTTCAAAGTAGGTGAATACCATGGCAGCATTAATATTGCGCACAATATTCTCCCGTGATTGTTCTATTATAGATTTTATTGAAATAAAAAGACGCTTATCAGTTAGTGCTGACCTCATTTTGAAAAATGTGTTGTTTAAGGATACTTCTCTTGAAATAGTTTCGTATTTTTATAAACCCTTATTCCCGGTTGTCCCTGACTTTGGTCAAACTTCCGGGTTTCGTTTTTAACCCCATTCCTCACACTCAATTCCGCTTTAAGTTTATTAGGAGATAGCCTGTAAGGTTAACACGGCTTATAAGAAATGAGGGCTAACAAACTATCACGAATATAGTTTGTGGTAATCAACACAGAAATAATAATTTGAAAAGCAAATGTTAACGGTGATGATGGAGCGTGTTTTTTGTGCGGGTAAGGTTAACTATATCCAATCAGTTTCTCGGTCTATCATGAAGCGGATCAAGATCAACAGTATCAGAAAAGGCGATTAGTTTTTCATGCAATAATTGATCGAGTTCATAAATGATCGTTTCATCTAACGCGGTAGGAATTGCAGAAGTATATTTTGAAGCACAGTCTGCAACATATTGCACTACCGTCATTTTTCCTTTAGCAGCTATAAATACAATTTGCGGCCAGGGATCAAGGTTGAACATGCATTTAGTTTCTTCGATTAAAATACAAAAATTTAAAAGTGAATATCTGAACATACAAAAAAAATCCCGGCCGCATAACGCAACCGGGACACACAATATTCTCAAAACATTCAATTAAGCATCAATCCTCGCATACTTCGCATGAGATTCAATGAACTCTCTGCGTGGAGGCACCTCATCACCCATCAGCATTGTAAACACCCGATCCGCTTCAAATGCGCTATCAATTGTTACTTGCTTCAGTGTGCGCACTTCAGGATTCATCGTAGTATCCCAAAGCTGCTCGGCATTCATCTCTCCAAGACCTTTATAACGCTGGATCGTAACGCTTTCTTCCTTACCGGCACCTGCCAGTTTGGTAACAGCAGCTTTACGTTGATCATCCGTCCAGGCATAAACAAAGTCTTTACCTTTCTTCACTTGATATAAAGGTGGTTGAGCGAGATACACATATCCTTGTTCCACCATCGCTTTCATATATCTGAAAATGAAAGTGAGGATCAGGGTAGCAATGTGACTTCCATCCACGTCCGCATCCGTCATGATGATCAGCTTGTGATAGCGAAGTTTGCTAAGGTTCAAAGCTTTTTCATCTTCCGGTGTACCGATGGTAACACCCAGCGCAGTGAATATATTCTTGATCTCCTCGTTTTCGTAGATCTTATGTTCCAGTGCTTTCTCCACGTTCAGGATCTTACCACGAAGTGGGAGGATAGCCTGGTTATTACGGTTACGGCCTTGTTTTGCCGTACCACCTGCCGAATCCCCTTCGACGAGGTAGAGTTCACATTTGGTAGGATCGTTATCAGAGCAATCTGCCAGTTTACCGGGCAGGCCGCTACCTGTCATCACACTCTTCCTTTGCACCATCTGGCGCGCTTTACGCGCAGCCTCGCGGGCCTGGGCAGCTAATACTACCTTATTGATGATGATCTTGGCTTCACGCGGATGTTCTTCCAGGAAGTGTTCCAGAACCTGGGCCACTGCACTGTCCACAATACCCATTACATCAGAGTTACCCAGTTTGGTTTTGGTTTGGCCTTCAAACTGTGGCTCCGGAACTTTTACGCTCAGGATACAGCTCAGGCCTTCACGGAAGTCATCACCGGTTACTTCCACTTTTGATTTCTCGAACATTTTGTTCTTGTCACCATAAGATTTGAAGACCCGGGTAATGGCCCTGCGGAAACCCGCAACGTGGGTACCACCTTCAATAGTATTGATATTATTTACGTACGAGAAGATGTTCTCGTGGAAAGAGTCATTATATAATAAGGCCACTTCCACTACTACGTTAGAATTCGGTTCGTGTGTTTCAACAAAGATGGGCTCAGGAATGATGCCATTACGACGACCATTCTTATCCATCAATTGTACGAATTCAACAATACCACCTTCACTATAGAAAACTTCGTTGAAAGAATTACCGTTTTCGTCTTTTTCACGTTCATCGGTCAGCGAAATGCGGATCTTCCTGTTCAGGAAAGACAATTCGCGCAGCCTGCCTGCCAACGTTTCACGGTTGTAGACGAGTTCCGTAAAGATGGTGCCGTCCGGTTTGAAGTGAACCGTTGTACCAGTAAGGTCACTATCTCCGATCTCACGAACGGTATATTGAGGAACACCCATTCTGTACTCCTGTTCAAAGATCTTACCTTCTCTTTGCACAGTAACGTGCAAAGGATCACTCAGGGCGTTCACGCAACTTACACCCACCCCGTGGAGACCACCGGATACCTTGTAAGTATTTTTGTCGAACTTGCCACCGGCATGGAGAACTGTCATTACAACCTCCAGGGCAGAACGTTTCTCTTTAGCGTGAATGCCGGTAGGGATACCCCGCCCGTCATCACTAACCCGGATGGAATTGTCCTCCAGGATCGTTACTTCAATGTTTTTGCAATATCCGGCCAGGGCTTCATCGATAGAGTTATCGACTACTTCATATACAAGGTGGTGTAAACCTTTTACCCCAATATCGCCAATGTACATGGCGGGACGTTTACGTACGGCTTCCAACCCTTCCAATACTTGAATACTACCCGCATCATAGCCATTGCTGGGGGTAGTTGCTTGCGCTAGTTCTTCACTCATATTATTAGCTGAAAATCTTTTTTAAACAAATCAGTAGACAATCATGCAAATGTAAGCAAAATCAGCCTGATTTCCATGAATAATACGGCATTTCTGGAGTAGGTGGATAGTATGTGAATAGCGAAAAATCAGTATGGAAACATATTATTTATTTCTGGCCTCCATGGCAGCCAGCATGTCTGTCCCTACCGTCTCCTTTACACCCGTAAAAATGGTTTTCCAAACCAGGTTGAAGAAGGATTTTTTAGGGTCTCTTTGGAACCGCGGTTTCACGATCCGGACAGCCTCGCCGGGAGAGGGGTTTTCATTTTTAATGACCATAAGGTTGGCCAGCAGGCTCGCCAGCCCTTTTCTCTGATTGCCGTTAGGGTCTTTTTCCTCTTTCAGCATAGAGATCTTCAGATTGGAATACAAGAATTTCAGGGTGCCGCTGGCACTTTTTTCATTCCCCCGGAAGTTGAATTCCAGTTCTTTTATCTGGGCAGACCTGATCTCTACCATGCCCAGGGGTTTTGTAACCGGGTTAAATTCCTTCCCGTCCATATTATTCAATTGCCCTGAAACACCAAAAGCCCCGGAAGCATCTCCCAGGATAAAATCGAAGCTGGCTCTGAGTTTCCCGCTTTTCATCAGGATGGCGTGAAGGTCCGCAGTGCAATGTTTATTCTTGGCTACCAGGGAGTCAACATTAGTGATATGCCGAAAGGTACCCCCAGCCCTGAGGAACTGGATCTTGCCGGTTTCGCCATTTTTAGGGTTCTTTTCTGTATAACTCACATCTACGCCGCTGGCTGTAAGGGTATCTATTTGCAATGGCAGCTTCAGTTTGGCCAATAGCTGGTTGGGGAACTGACCATATTTATCCCCTGGCGGCAGGGGCAGACTCCTGTTCCGGTAAACATTTAATTCCCCTCCATTAATACTGCCTCTTTGTATATAAACTCCCTGCTTTAGTTGGTATAACCGGGGAATACCTTTCAGGTTGATATTCCTGAAAACCAGCTGGAACATGTCTTTTTGCGTTTTGATCTGCTTGTCGAAATCCGCCCGGTTGTATCTTGGTTTCAGTTCTATTTCACCTATATCCATAGCCCGCTCTGCAGCATGGTAGCTGATCTTCTTCACATGCAGCCAGTATAGACTGTCCGGTGTGCGGTGATCCCATTTTTCCAGGTTTATGTCAAAGCTCCTGGCGTATAAAAAGCGCGCAGGGTCATTCTGACTGACAGAATCTATCTGCAGGCCACGAATAATTATATCCAGGTCTTCCAGTTTGGTGATCACCTTGCTGCTGTCTTTCCCAATCTGTGTATAGATCAGTTTGATCTTGTTCAGGGTCAATCTGCTGATACTGAAATGATTGATGTTCTTATTCACTACTTCGTAAAAGCTGCGCTGGTGGGTAGTTGTATCCACACTTCGCTGATCTGAAACGATAATCAGTTCAGGATCAATGATAGTAAATGCGCCGGCATCCACATCTTTATCCAGGAAATACCGCCACAACTTCAGGCGGCTGATCTGTAACCGGCTCATTTTAGCATTGATCAATGCCCCGGGCGCCTTTTGCTGTGCCACAAGCCGCTGGTATACAGCGCTGTCCGGAATTAAGGCTGCATTATGTATAGTGAGGTTGCCATTGAGCAGGTTAAGGTCCAACCGGCCATAGGCAAGTGTATAAAGGCTGTCAGACCCTTCCTGTACATATTGCCGCAGCTCTTTGTCCAGAATTCGCTTCCAGTGCACGCTCAGGTACCACCCCGTTCCAATTACTGCCAGTACTAATATGGCCACTACCGTTATGATGATCTTCCAGATTCTTTTCATTATAAGATGTAGTTACTAAATTTGTACCAATTCCCCTTGTTTGTAACCTGTTTGTCAAACTAATAATATTATAACAACGATTCGTTAGTTTTGTGCTGCAAACGATGAAGGAAGTACACGAAATATTATCACTCGCCATCCCGCAACCGGCCTTAAGCGACCACCTGAAATTGGCGGAAGCTGATACTGTGGCCGTTCCGGACTGCCTGGAATACAACCTCGAACGGTATACATTCGACCGTCCGCTGCCTGTAGAAGATGTGGCGATGGTAGTATACCAACCTGCTAAACGTGGCCAATCCGCCATGATCGAGCTTCGGTATTGTGTGGCCGGAAGTAAATATTGCAAGAACCCTTCCTGTACAGACCAGCTTTGCGCAGAAGGTAAAAAGGAAGACGATTGTAAGGAGAAAATGCCTTCAGTGGACATGATCACCGTTCGTTTTCAACCTGCTTTCATACAATCCCTGCAAAAAGGGAACACTTCCTTCTCTCTCTTTGAACTGCAATCCAAGAAGCCTTTTGTAAAAACCATTCAGCCTTGTACCAAATCCAAAATGGTATTAGAGCAAATGGTACATCATAACTACGAAGGCATCCTTAAAAATATCTTCTTACAAAGTAAAGCCCTGGAGCTGCTATTATTCAGCTCCGATCAGTTCATCCAGAATGATACGGATGAAAGATATGGCTGCCGCTTCCTTACACATATGGAAGACCGGGAGAAGATTGAAAAAGCCCGTAGTATCTTATTGGATCAGTTGGATGCACCTATCACCATCCGGGACCTCGCACGCCGCGTGGCCATGAATGAATGTTACCTGAAGAAAGGTTTTAAAGCCATGTTCGGTACTACCATTTATGATTATTTCCAGAAAGAAAGAATGGAAAAGGCGAAAGGGTTACTCTATGAAAAAGGGCTCTCCGTTTCAGAAGTAGCTATCATGATGGGATATTCCTGTATCTCACATTTCTCTACCGCGTTCAAAAAACATACTGGTCTCAAGCCATGTGAACTTCTGCTGCGCTAGTAGTAATTCTAAAGAAATTTTAAAGACGTATAATTATTCTGCTATAAATCCGCTACAGCGAATAGCTTCACGGCTTCTTCCGCATAAAAAACTTCCACTTCAAAATAGAAAAAACATCGCCCTCTGCAGCGCGGCAAACTCCCATCCTCATTTTTCCCGTTACGATCATTTGTTTTCCCGATTTGAAAAACGCTTTAGAAGAGATTGTTCTTTCTTTGTACAACGAACAATGAATATCTATCCACTGTTCCTCATAAGCTTCCTTATCAGATTTGACCTAAGGACTAGCTTGCAGACGATAGTAAAGCCATTATAAAGCAGGGTAATATCAAACACCACAATGACCTAAGAGTTGCCCTGTGAGTCCGTAAGTTTTTCCTAGTAATTTGCATAAGCCGTTATCTTTCTGATGACGGCTTTTTTTATGATGTAAGCCCAACCGGCGTGTAGTAAAAATGAAAAACCCCGCCCAAAAGAGCAGGGTCTGTCCTATTTATCCCTATACCTATGAAATACTTAATTAATTTCTTTATATGCAATTTCTTTAATCAACAATAGTGCCAGCATCATTCAAAAGTACGGTTTTGGCAGTTCCATTATCGTCAATATTTATTTTATAGTATGATGCCACATCCGCTCTTTCAATCTTCCATCCTTCTTTAACAACTGCAGAAGGATATTTGTTCTTCAAAGTTCCCAAAACTGGTTCAGGCACATTTCCTGCGGGAAATTCACTGCGGGTTGCAATCCAGGTTCCTTCAGCATTATACTCAACTGCAGTTTTTATATTTTCTTTGTTTACGGAAGCAATCCAGTTGCCTGCAGAAGTTTTTAACCACACAGCATCTGTTGTTCCTGCAAATTGTTCATTTTGCTGAAAAGCATCCTTAACATTTGCCGGAGCCTCTATTTTCTTTGCTATTACCTTGGTTTTCTTAGCTGAAGTTTTTTGCTGCTGCGCAAAAGCTATTCCAGAAGTGAAGATAGCAGCGCACATGAATACGGTTACTTTTTTCATAAAAAGATATGGTTTTTACTGCGTTATACTCTTCTAAATCTTAAACCAAAACAATGCCAAAAACGCAAAGTAACTATACTTTATTGTAAATTACTCAAATTTCAGGTCACTTTTTTCATAAAACCGTTATTTTTTATGAATGGTAGGAAATGGAAGGCGCTCTCTGAATCCTCCCTGTATTTTCGTAACTTCGCAGAATTTTATAGCCAAATTAATAGCCCGGAAAGGGGGATTTTTATATGTCCAGTAAATATCGTGAATACAGTCAGCTGAATTTACCACAAATAGAACAGGATATACTGCAAGCATGGGATCAGCAGCAGATCTTCGAAAAAAGTGTCACCAACCGTGATGGGGCCGCGCCGTTTGTTTTTTACGAAGGCCCGCCCAGCGCAAATGGATTACCTGGTATTCACCACGTGATCTCCCGCGCCCTGAAAGATCTCGTATGCCGGTACAAAACAATGCAGGGTTTCCAGGTGAAACGCAAAAGCGGATGGGATACCCATGGTCTTCCTGTTGAATTAGGGGTAGAAAAAGCATTGGGTATCACGAAAGAAGATATTGGTAAAAAAATATCTATTGCAGAGTACAACGACACCTGCCGTAAAGAGGTATTAAAATATAAAGGAGAATGGGAAAACCTGACCCGGAAAATGGGCTATTGGGTAGACCTCCAGAATCCATATGTCACCTTTGACAATAATTATATAGAAAGCCTTTGGTGGTGTTTGCAGGAATTGTATAAAAAAGGATTCCTCTATAAAAGTGTAAGCATCCAGCCCTATTCTCCGGCTGCAGGTACTGGTCTTAGTTCCCACGAACTGAACCAGCCAGGCACCTATAAAGATGTGAAGGATACCACCGTGGTGGCCATGTTTAAAGCCATCGCGTCAGAAAATTCCCAATTTTTATTCGATGCTGCCGGTTCTGAAGAAGTGTTTTTCATGGCCTGGACCACCACGCCCTGGACGCTTCCTTCCAACCTGGGCCTTACCGTAGGCGCCAATATTGAATACCAGTTGGTGAAAACCTTTAACCCATATACCCATTTGCCGATCAATGTGATCCTGGCAAAAGACCTGATGGGCAAGTATTTCAAACCGGAAGGAGAGCATGGCGATTTTGCCGCCTACCAGCCGGACGACAAAATAATCCCCTGGTTTGTACTGGCTTCTTTCAAAGGCAGCCAGCTGGAAAATATCCGCTACGAACAACTGTTGCCTTACGTACAACCGGAAGAAGGTGATCCTTTCCGCGTGCTGCTGGGAGATTTCGTGACCACAGAAGATGGTACCGGTATCGTTCACACCGCACCTGCTTTTGGTGCAGATGACAACAGGGTAGGTAAAAAATATGGTATCGGCATCCTCACCCTGGTAGACAGGCAAGGGAAATTCCTGGATTCCGTAGGAGAATTCGGTGGCCGTTACGTAAAAGATTATAAGAACGAACCAGATTATAAAGATGTTGATATAGACATCGCTGTAAAACTGAAAAAAGAGAACCGCGCTTTCAAAGTAGAAAAATACGAACATACCTACCCACATTGCTGGCGTACAGATAAACCCGTATTATATTATCCGCTGGATGCCTGGTTCATCAAAACTACTGCTGTAAAAGACAGGATGGTGGAACTGAACAAGACCATCAACTGGAAACCCGCTGCTACCGGAACAGGCCGTTTTGGTAACTGGCTGGAAAATATGGTGGATTGGAACCTGAGCCGTAGCAGGTATTGGGGAACCCCTCTGCCGATATGGCGTACAGAAGATGGTACCGAAGAGATCTGCATTGGCAGCATCGCTGAATTAAATGCAGGTATCCGTCTCGCTAATGAAGTATTGGGAGGAGATGTAAACAAACATTACCTGCATGAAGGCATCCTCGATCTGCACAAACCTTATGTGGATGATATCATCCTGGTAAGTTCCACCGGCAAACCCATGCGTCGTGAACCAGATCTGGTGGATGTTTGGTTTGACAGTGGAGCCATGCCCGTAGCCCAATGGCATTATCCTTTCGAGAATAAGGACATGATCGAAAAGGGCCAGGCTTTCCCTGCTGATTTTATTGCTGAAGGTGTGGATCAAACCCGTGGCTGGTTTTACACACTGCATGCCATCAGCGTGATGCTGTTTGACAGCGTGGCTTATAAAACAGTGGTATCCAACGGACTGGTATTAGATAAGAACGGTAACAAAATGAGTAAGCGCGTGGGCAACGTGATCAATCCTTTTGAAACCCTCGATAAATTTGGCGCAGATGCCACCCGCTGGTACCTGATCACCAATGCCTCTCCATGGGATAACATGAAGTTTGACCTGGAAGGTATTAAAGAAGTACAACGGAAACTGTTCGGTACATTATATAATACGTACAACTTCTTTGCGATGTATGCCAACCTGGATAATTTCGGGTTCAAAGAAGCATATATCCCACTGGAGCAACGTCCGGAAATTGACCGCTGGATCATTTCTTCCCTGAATACCCTGGTAAGGCAGGTAACTTCCAGCCTGGAAGATTATGAGCCAACACAAGCCGGTCGTGCTGTACAAGAGTTTGTGGATGAACATCTTAGCAACTGGTACGTACGTCTTTGCCGCCGCCGGTTCTGGAAAGGGGAGTATGAGCATGATAAGATCTGCGCATACCAGACCTTATATGAATGCCTGGAAAAAGTAGCACAGCTGATGGCGCCGGTATCTCCTTTCTTTACAGACTGGCTGTACCGTAACCTGAATGAAGTGAGCGGCAGGCAAAAGGCTGAATCTATCCATCTGACAGATTTTCCCGTGGCAGATGAAGCAGCAATAGATACAGACCTGGAAGAAAGAATGCAATTGGCACAGGATATTTCATCATTGGTATTATCCTTGCGTAAGAAAATGAATATTAAGGTCCGCCAGCCACTTCAGAAGATCCTGATACCTGTGCTGAACCCACATATGAGGGATCAATTGACTTTAGTAGAACATTTGGTGAAAAGCGAAGTGAATGTGAAAAGTATTGAGTACCTTACGGAAACGGAAGGTTTCATCAAGAAAAAGATCAAGCCAAACTTTAAAACCCTGGGCAGTAGAATGGGCGCGAAAATGAAGGCAGTAGCCAACGCGATAAGCTCATTTGCTCAACATGACATTGCCACGTTGGAAAAAGATGGAGAATTTGGCTTAGTTATTGATTCTGAACGAATTCCAATACTATTATCCGATGTCGAGATCATCTCGGAAGATATTCCCGGATGGACGGTAGCAAACAAAGGTGCGCTAACCGTGGCCTTAGATATTACAATTACCCCTGAATTACTGGACGAGGGCAATGCCCGTGAACTAGTTAACCGGATCCAGAAGATACGGAAAGACAGCGGTTTTGAGTTGACTGACCGAATTTCGGTAAAAGTGGCAGACGTAGAGAGTTTGAAAACGGCGATAATAAACTTTAATGACTATATTTGCACGGAAATTTTGGCAGATAGTTTGGATGTAGTGCCGCAATTACAGGAGGGCATTGAAGTAGAGGTTAACGATCTTAAGTTCAACGTATTAGTTAACAAAAAAAGCTAATCCCCATGGCAACAAAGAAGAAAGTTGCTAGTAAGACTACTAAGAAGGCGGTTCCGGCCAAAAAAGCTGTAGCTAAAAAGGCTCCCGCTCCTGCTGCTAAAAAATCGGCTGCTAAACCCGCGCCTGCTAAAAAAGCAGTCACGGCGAAGGCGGCACCTAAAAAGGCGGCGTCAAAGACAGCGGCTAAACCCGCTCCTAAGAAGGCCGTAGTGAATAAAGTAACGGCAAAAGCAGCGCCTGCAAAGGCTGCTCCGGCTAAGAAACCGGTTGTAACTGCCTCTAAAAAACCGGCTCCCGCTCCTAAAGCGCCCCCTAAGAAAGCAGCTCCGCCTGCTCCGGCGCCTAAAGCCAAACCAGTTCCGGCAGCTACTACCAAGCCAGCAGCTAAACCAGCACCTGCCCAACCGGTTATTTCTAAACCCGTAGTAAAAGTTGATATAATGCCAGCAAAGAATAAACAGGACAAACCAGAAAAGGAGACAGTTAAAAAATCCACCGTCGTGGAACCTGCTAAACGGCTTACGGAAAGACCGACTTCCAGAACTGCTTCTAAAACTTCAGGTAGCAGACCAGTGATGAAAACTGTCACTTATGCCCCTGAGTTTACTAAATCCGTATTAGATCAGCCAGATGCTCCAACTGGCCCGATATATCGTTACAGCGATGGCGAATTGCAAGAGTTCAGAGAGATCATCATGAAAAAACTGGAAGCTGCAAAGAAAGAACTCGTTTATCTGCAAGGCCTGATCACCCGCAAGGATGAAGCAGGTACGGACGATACTGAAAATAAATACATGAGCATGGAAGATGGTGGCGGTTCCCAGGAGCGTGAGCAACTGAACCAAATGGCCAGCCGTCAGATCCAGTTCGTGGATCACCTGGAGAAAGCAATCGTGAGGATTGAGAACAAAACATACGGAATTTGCCGTGTTACAGGTAAGCTGATCGATAAAGCCCGCCTGAAAGCAGTGCCACATGCTACCTTAAGCATTGAGGCCAAATTGTCTAAAAGCAAATAGTTAATAGCTATAAAAATCTTAAATGGCTGTCCCTGAACCGGGCGGCCATTTTTTATTTGGTATAGAAGTAGAGATCTATATCGTTTTCAGAACAAATTTCCGCTCAGTTTCCCTGAGGGTATCATTTGTGCGTATATTATGAGCTTTTACCTTTTCTGATAATTTGTACCAATACAAAGCAGGAATAATGTTTTTTGAATGTAGCTCCAGTCTCACAAACAATTCCTCGTTAGGAGATTCTTTTTTATTAATTATCCGGCTCAAACGGGTTTCGTCAATGCTGATCTCTTCTGCAAATTCCTTCTGCTTTTTCTGAATTACCCTAATATAAAAAGCAAGGTAATAGCCAAAATGATGTTCTTCCTCGTACACCGTTGAAATAATGTAATCTTCCAGTAGGAACTTCAATTGTAGTACACCACCCATTATTTGGTCTTCTACACTCCTGTTCTCCAACATTTCTTTACGTAATGCCCATAATTCTTTATCCTCTTTCGCCTTTTCTTCTGGAGAAAGGCCATGAGGAAATATGTGGGCTTCGGCAAGTTCCTTAAGAGTATGTTTACTTTTCTTAATTGATTTCATAATCGTTTCCTAGATATTTTTGAATAAGAACAAGAGCATTATTTTTATTAATTGCCAGATGATTTCCCATCCGGAATAATTGATATTTTTTGATATAATGTGCAACTAAGGCTGTTTTGGGTCTTAACGAAACGAATCCCTCAAAGCCCTTTTTAACGGAT
Source organism: Chitinophaga sp. SYP-B3965 (assembly GCF_009647655.1). Taxonomy (GTDB): domain Bacteria; phylum Bacteroidota; class Bacteroidia; order Chitinophagales; family Chitinophagaceae; genus Chitinophaga. The sequence continues at coordinate 55,679 of NZ_WJFD01000009.1, forward strand.
AATTTACATGCAAAGGCAATAAGGCATCCTGGAATCCTATCAAACATTTTTTTCTTACCTATATTTTCTTTGGCCGACTCAAGTAGCTTGATTTCGATCCTTGATTCCTGCTCAATGACTTCCAAAGACATAAGGCCTAAAATAGTCCGATGACCGGCAAGTGTAATTTTATAAACGTCGTAATTTTCTTCTTTTGTCCAGTCAAATCCAAATCGCTTTCTCAAAGAACCAGTTAAATCACGCTGCTTTATTAATGAAATTTCAGCCTTTTTAAATTGCCTTCGGGGAACATAAAAAACTTGCATAATAAAGATACTATAGTTTATATAAACTATCAATTAATTTATTTTTTTCATCAATTATTTACCGGACATTATTAACCTGTTTAGGTAAATATGGATTGGTGAGTATGTCTTAATTAATTGATAATGTGCTGCTTAATGGTGTTGCCCCCCAACACCACAAGGCCGGGAGACCCCGGCCCTACTAGTTAAAGTAAAATTGATCATTCGTATTAATTAAACACCGCGAAGCAGTTGTAGTTAACATCGGGCAGGCAGAGTGAGATGACCAATCTGCAATGGATTATGTCGCAGGCGTCTCACTCGCCCCGCTCTTCTTCCGCAGCACAGCAAAAAACGTCCGGTGCGCACTTTTGAGTACCTCCTCCATATCCTCCTCAGAAGAAGAACCGGAGAATTCTTCCTCCGCATCCTTTACCAGCTCCCGTATCTGCAACAACGATAAATATTTACTCCGGCTGATCTCCAACGGAATAGATCTGAAGGTGGCAATGATCCTCTCTTCATTGGCCAGGTCAATTGCTTCATGCAATCGTTCACGCATAAGCTTTACTTTCATGATTTTTCATTTTTACGAAAGTAGCGGACTAAAGCAGAACCGCCATGAAAACACGCCAACACTTTGTTAAGTGAAAGTGATACTTTCTCGGAATTTGAAACATAAAAAAAGTGCTTCCCAGCAAACGCTGAGAAGCACCTAGGGCATTCAATCGGATGATAATCTTTATGCAGGCTTTAACGTTTTCACATCCACATCATCACAATCCGTTTCAAAAGCCTTCTTAATTTGTTTCGCTGCTAAATAAATGAGCCCTGCTGTTGCCACTGCGGCCAAACTTCCTATCCCGATATTCCGCACCAGCTTTTTACTCGGCCAACGGCCGTTCTTCCTGCCAGCACCACCCTGGGCAATATCCAGCAAAGGCGCCATGCACACATCTTCAATGACCTTGTCTGCCATCGTTTCTGCTTCCACAAATTGTGGATGGTATGCCACACCAATGCCCGCTTCCTGCAACATAACGCGGTCACTTTCTCCATTCCCCACATAGATCACATTCTGCGGAGAGATGTGGTATTTGTCCGAAATATATTTCAGGATATTGCTCTTGTCATAAGTAGCCGCAGGGTTACTGCCATCCATGAAATATTCAGGGATCGTTAGTTCTCCGGTAGACACACTGTGTATCAGATGCAGCCGGTTAGCAAACGCAAAATCGGCCCCCAGTTTATTCTTCATGTGGTTCGCCACACATTCAAAACCATCTGTGATAAATCCACACACATAACCACGTTTCTTTAATTCACGGATCACATGCCGGATATCCGGCGTTACCGGAATACTGTCCGCCACTTCCAGCAGTTCTGCAAGGTTGCGGCCCTGGAAGAGAGCAGCAGAGCGTTCCAGCCTGATCACAGGATCTGAATAATGTTCAAGGATCTGGTACAGCGCATCTTCTTTATCAAATGCCAGTGCGGCGAGGTACGTGTAGTTTTGTGTGAACACCGTTTCGTCCAGGTTAAAGATCACCATCTTCTGCAACTTGTCGATAGACTCCAGGATGGAGAATTCCATCTGTTCACGGATGATATTGATATTCCCCAGTGTTTCCAGGTTCTGTACCGGAATGCTTTCCGCCTTCCGCAAAATAGTACGGGAAACTTCCCGGCTCATTTTGCTCAGCTGTTCCCATGTTTGCATGGCATTCTCCAGCTTGCCGATATTCACTTCGCGGATACGTGCCTGCAATAAATGCATATCTATCAGCAGGCCGATATCAACACCATAATCATTTTCAAAATGCACCTGTTTCAGCAAGGATTTCCGGGCAGCGATCATGCCGCTGAGCGGTTGCTGAAAATGTGCAAGGTCCGGAAAGAGAATACTCAGCAATGGTTTGGCAACCAGCTGTGTTACCCTGCCCGCCTGTCTTTCAAAATATGATTTAGTAAAATCAGCTTCGCCATTAACGATCGCATCGGTGAGCAGCTCCACCAGGTTTTCAGGATACGTTAAGATATCGCCGTCCACATACATAATAATATCATGTTTGGCGGCCATCATGCCTTCCCGCATGGAAATGCCCTTACCGCGCTGGCTGCTGGTGATCACACGTACTTTTTCTTTCAGCGCTTCCTCAACTGTATGATCTGTTGAATTATCATCCACAACAATGATCTCAATAGCACGGGATGTTTTCCTGATCACTTTGATCACCTGTCTGATCGTGGCCCCTTCGTTGAGTACTGGTATAATTACGGAAATCATAGGTCCCAATGATTTTTAATGAAGAAATAAGGTACTGTCTGGCACGCTCCTAACTCCAAAAATGATACCATAAAAAAAGGCACCCCAGCCAACGCCGGAATGCCTTTTCAAGTATATTTTCCTGTCTATTTAAATTCCTGCATCTCCACCAGCTTTCTGTAGATACCGTTGTTGGCCAGCAGTTGATCATGCTGCCCTCTTTCCATGATTTCTCCCTTATCCATAACAATTATTTCATGCGCATGCTGAATAGTGGAAAGCCGGTGTGCGATCACGATAGTGGTGCGATTCTGCATCAGTTTGTCCAGCGCTTCCTGCACCAGTTTTTCTGATTCCGTATCCAATGCAGAGGTAGCCTCATCTAATATCAGGATCGGAGGATTTTTGAAGATAGCACGCGCAATAGTGAGACGTTGACGCTGTCCGCCACTGAGTTTGCTGCCCCTGTCACCGATGAGTGTATCATAACCATTATCCAGTTGTGTAATGAATTCGTGTGCGTTGGCAATTCTCGCTGCTTCTATTACTTTAGCAGGATCTGCATCTGCCTGTCCGAATGCGATGTTGTTGAGCACACTGTCATTAAACAGGATGGCTTCCTGGGAAACGATGCCCATCAACTGCCGGAGGTCATGTAATTTGAGATCACGGATATCTTTTCCATCTATGGTGATCTTTCCTTCGCTGGCATCATAAAAACGCGGCAGCAGATCCGCCATCGTAGATTTTCCCGCACCACTTTTTCCTACCAGCGCTATCATCTTCCCCTTTTCAATCGTAAGATTGATATCTCTTAATACGTATTGGTCTTCATATTTGAAAGATAAATGCTGGTACGAAATATTATCCTGAAAAGTGGATACAGGTACCGCATCTGGTTTATCTTCAATTTCAACCGGTTCATCCAGCACATCAAAGATGCGCTCGCCTGCCACCAATCCTCTTTGCATGGAAGTAAAGGCGTTGGAGATATTCTTTGCCGGTTGCAGAATGGTGAAGTACAACCCAAGGTACATAATGAATGTGCCCGGTTCAATTTGCTTCCCCAATACCATATAGCCGCCGACCATTACCAGCACCACTACCAGGGTCACACCCAATGCTTCTGAAATAGGAGAAGCCAGTTCACGTTGATTGTAAATAGCTTTACTCAAACGGGTAAATGCACTGGTGATAACACCAAATTTTCGCTGCATATATGTCTCTGCCGTAAAGCTTTGAACAATACGCACACCACCCAGTGTTTCTTCAGATACGTTGAGCATTTTACCCAACATCTCCTGGCTGTAATAACCTTTCTTGCGCAGTTGCTTTGAAATATAAGAGATCAGCAAACCGGACAAAGGGAAGAACACAAGCGTGAATAAAGTGAGTTGTACGGATATATAGAATAGCAGAAAAAAAGTGAAAATAATCACAAATGGATCACGCAATAGTACCTGGATGGAATTGGCGATGATGTATTCTACTTCAGAAACATCATTCGTCATAACAGACAACAGATCTCCTTTGCGGCGCTTATTAAAAAAAGAAAGTGATTGAGAGGTCACACGTTCATATAGATTGTTCCGTATCCTTTCCAGTACATTCATCCGCAACCGGATCATCACCCGCATGCTGAGATAACGGGCACCATTGGCAATCACGGTAGCGCTGGCAATTATGATACAAACAAATCCCAAAGCATACATCTTACCATATGCATCACTGATCTGCAGGAAGTGGTATTGGAACAGATCGGTAAAATAACCGATCGTTAAAGAGAATTCCGGCATACCAGGTGGCTCCGGAGGCGTTTCTATAAACAGCACGTTCAGCAAAGGAGCCAGCATAGCAAAATTTATCAGCCCAAATATGATCCCGATAAGAGAATAGATCACATATTCCGGTAAATAATGGTGCAAGGGCTTTACAAATGCCAGCAAACGCTTAAAAGTCTTCATTCCTGTTAATTGATGATCCGCAAAAGTACATTAAAAGCGGGAATCCACGTATGGGCGGGAGTTATGCGGATAACCATATAAATTGGTTAATTTTGGGCGGATTCCCATAGAGGGGTGTTCAGCTTAAATTGAGTAAAATGCAAGAAACAAAAAGGCAAAAGCAGGTAGGGCAACTGGTGCAGCAGGAATTGAGTGATATATTCCTGCGTATGGGGTTCAACGTTACAGAGGGAGGTATGATCTCCATCTCTTCCGTGAAAATGACACCCGATCTGCTGGAGGCAAGGGTATATTTAAGCATGTTCCAGATCAGATCTCCGGAGGAAATGCTGGAAAAGATGAATGAGCGGATGGGAGAGATCAGGGGAGCACTGGGCAACCGTGTAGCCAAACAATTACGTCGTGTACCTTACGTTAATTTCTTCCTGGATGATACGCTGGATCACGTGTTCAAGATGGAAGAACTCTTTAAGAAGATCAACGAGGATAAAGATAAGAAGTAACCTTTTCGGAATTATTACAACATGATCTGGCAATTTGCACTTCGTTATTTCCGGGCCCGTAAATCTACCAGTGCCATCAATATCATTGCGTGGGTGAGCGTGGGTGCAATTGCCGTAGGCACTGCCGCTTTGATCACTGTATTAAGTGTTTTCAACGGTTTCACCGGCCTTGTTAAATCACTGTATTCTTCCTTTTACCCCACCCTCAAAGTAGTGCCGGCCACCGGCAAAACCATTCTTTTAACAGCCAGCCAGCTCAAAGAGGTCGCCGCTATCCCGGGCGTAGCCTACTTTTCCCAGACCATTGAAGAAAAGGCCGTACTGCGTTTTGGTAATGAGCAAACCATTGCCGTATTAAAAGGAGTAGATGCGCAATTCAAAACAGTAGCTGGTGTGCAGGATAAGATCGTAAGAGGCCGCTTTGATCTGAGTCATGAAAATGGCTACCAGGCCGTATTTGGGATGGGAATAGAAACTGCGCTGGGTGTAGATGTGGAACATAGCCTGGTGCCTGTGAACGTTTACATCCCTAAAAGAGATGCCAACAGCAACCTGAATGCCGCCCTGCCGGAACAAGCGCTGAATACAGGCGTGATCTATCCTGTAGGCACTTTTGCCATTCAGCAGGAGTTTGACAGTAAATACATCCTCACAGATATCAGCTTCCTGCGGAATATATTGGACATGGCCCCGGGGGAAATGTCTTCGCTGGAATTATCACTGAAACCAGATTATTCAGAAAAAAAAGTAAAACGGAAAGTACAGGAATTGCTGGGAGATAATGTGAAAGTGCTTACCCGCGTAGAGCAGAATGCCACGATCTATAATGTGATGCAAACAGAAAAGTGGGTGGTGTATGTATTCCTGAGCTTCATCCTGGTGATTGCCGCTTTCAACATGATCGGGTCATTATCCATGCTCGTGATAGAAAAGCAAAAGGACATCACTATCCTGAAAGCCATGGGCAGCCGCAATGGCCTTATCCAGCGCATCTTTCTGATGGAGGGGCTGATCATAGCAGGTGCCGGCAGCGTTCTTGGTTTTAGCCTGGCCATCACCATTTGTTTATTACAGCAACATTTTGGCCTGGTAAAATTAGGAGGAGGTTCTTTCCTGATAGATGCCTTCCCGGTGGAAATGCATATAGATGACTTTATCCTGGTGAGTGTAACCATTCTCGTTATAGGGGTCCTGGCCAGCTGGTATCCAGCTAAGAGGGCCGCGAGGCAAGAAATTGCACTGAAAGCCACTTAAATATAAAAGGCGCCGCATCAATAGACACGGCGCCTTTTTTTTATACTTACTTAGCGTTTAATAATCACCCAGTGTTTCAGGCAATTGTGCCAGTGCCTTCGCCAGCTGTTCATCATTAGGAGCAATGCCGTGCCATTCATGGGAACCTTCCATGAAATCAACACCTTTACCCATGCCGGTTGTCATGAGTATTATAATGGGTTGGCCTTTGCCGCTGAGGCTTTTCGCCTTTTCCAACATAGCTACCACTGCATCCACATCATTTCCTTTCTCCAGTTTCAGCACTATCCAGCCAAAAGAGGTGAATTTAGCACCGAGGTCGCCCAGGCTCATTACTTTATCAGTAGGCCCGTCGATCTGCTGTCCATTATAATCCACAGTAGCAATCAGGTTGTCCACTTTATGATGCGCTGCAAACATAATGGCTTCCCAGTTCTGGCCTTCTTCCAGTTCACCATCTCCGTGAAGGGAATACACCAGTTTGCTGTCTTTATTGAGTTTCTTGGAGAGGGCTGCTCCCAGCGCAACACTCATACCCTGGCCGAGAGAACCACTGGCAATACGAACACCGGGAAGATGTTCATGTGTCGTGGGATGCCCCTGGAGGCGGGAATTGAGTTTCCGGAAAGTAGCCAGTTCCGCTTTGGGGAAATAGCCGGAATGCGCCAGTGCACTGTAATACACAGGAGAAATGTGACCATTGGAAAGGAAGAACAGGTCCTGATCTTTACCGTCCATATCAAACGGTACGGGATGATGTTCCATCACCTTGAAGAACAAGGCAGTAAAATAATCCGTACAGCCCAGGGATCCACCGGGGTGTCCGCTTTGTACGGCATGCACCATCCGTACAATGTCCCGCCGGATCTGCGTGGCTATATCTTTCAGTTCTGGCATGATAATTGGCATTTTATAAGCCGCAAAAGTAGTAAGAAATTGTCCAGATTCTCAGCGTAATCCAGCTTTTTTTGGAAGAATGGTTAAAAACCATAGTTTTTATAAAATGTTGATACGCATATCACTGAATTTAATATCTTTGCATCACAACCCCCCGTATGGAGAATGTAATTATCGCGACTGTCCTGAGTTTCGTTATAACCTATTTTGCCATACCCGTATTGATCCGGGTGGCAGAACTGAAACATCTGTATGACGAACCAGACGAGCGCAAATCGCATAAATCCCGTATCCCCACGCTCGGCGGATTGGGTTTCTTTGCCGGCTTCGTGCTGGCAACGCTTGTTTGCGCACCTTCAACGCAAACATTTCCACTTCAATATCTTGTTGCGGCTTTCTTCGTGATCTTCATTGTAGGCATGAAAGACGACATCACAGGACTTTCCCCTGTAAAGAAGCTGGTAGGCCAGCTGGTAGCAGCTTTTGCTATCATTTACCTGGGCAACCTCCAGATCCGTAACATGTACGGAATGTTTGGTATTGAAACATTACCGTATCATTTCAGCCTTTTACTGACTTATTTCACCTTCATCGTGGTGATCAATGCCTTCAACCTGATCGATGGTATCGATGGGCTGGCAGGTAGTATCGGTATGCTGGTTTCCGCAGTGCTCGGTGCTTATTTCCTCTACGTGAACGAAGTGACCTTCGCCGTAATGGGATTCAGCCTCGCTGCAGGTCTTGCTGCTTTCCTGATCTTCAATATCACCCCCGCTAAAATATTCATGGGAGATACCGGTTCACTGTTAGTGGGCCTGGTGAACGCAACCCTGATCGTTAAATTCATTGAAATTGCAGGCAACCCGGCCAGTAAAATGCCGCTTCAGTCTGTACCTGCCATTGCATTTGCCATCCTGATCATCCCTTTGTTCGATACCTTACGGGTATTTGCTATCCGGATGAGCCGCGGCAGATCTCCTTTTACTGCAGACAGGCACCATATTCACCATTACATGCTGGCACTGGGGCTTACTCACAGAGAAGCAACTTTGGTGGCCGTGGTATTCAATGCAGGTTTTATCACTTTAGCCTTTTCGTTACAAAATATAGGTACAACTTACCTGATGGCCCTGATCGGTACACTGGCCTTTGGATTCACCGCTATTCTTTTCGTGTTAAAGAAACGGAAAGAAGCACCGAAACCAGCAATGGTGGTGGCCGAAATGGAAGAAGTGGCGCCAGCCATTACCAAGCCCAAGATCCTGCGTATCAACACAGAAGGGATGTTGCAGGACAAATAGTGTTGTAACGTATAACACACTCCGCTTACTTTTCTATCGTAGCTCATCCTTTGATGATTAAAAGATTTCATGTAGGTTTGCAAGCACTTTAAGTATTAATTCTTATGCAAGACGAACTTAATTTAATCCTGGACGACGCAAAGGAGACCATGCAAAATTCTATTTCGCATTTGGAAACAGAGCTCACCAAAATAAGGGCTGGTAAAGCCAACGTCCAGATCCTGGATGGTATTTATGTTGATTACTACGGTGCCCCCACTGCTTTGAATCAGGTTGCTAACGTGAGTGTGGCCGATGCCCGTACTCTCACTATTCAGCCCTGGGAAAAGAACATGCTTCAACCCATTGAACGCGCTATCATTGCTTCCAATATTGGCCTCAACCCACAGAACGACGGTATCATTATCCGCCTCTTCCTGCCCCCGCTCACAGAAGAACGCCGTAAAGAACTCGTGAAAAAAGTGAATGGTGAAGGTGAACATGGAAAAGTAGCCATCCGGAATATCCGCAGGGATGCTATTGAAGCCATTAAGAAATTACAGAAAGATGGACTCAGTGAAGATACCGCCAAGGATGCAGAAGCAGATGTGCAGGAGCTGACGGACAAATTCATCGTGATAATCGACAAACATTGCGCGAATAAAGACAAAGAGATCATGGCTATTTAAGCCCGTTCATACATATTCTTCAGGAGGCTGTTCCCATCAGGAACAGCCTCTTTTTATTTACGGTTCACAAGGTACACCCCACCCATGATCCCGAATAAGCACAATACCTGCAACATATTGATGACTTCCCCGGCTAATAATCCCCAGCCAATGGCCACAATGGGTAAACCGTAAGTGACCATGGATGCAAAAATAGTTCCGGCAGACCTGATCAGCTGATAGAAAAGGATAGAAGCAATACCCCGTTCCCATCACACCCAATAACACACTGGCGCCAAGACTCATCCATGGCTTATCCTCCCCCTGGAATAAAGTGAAGAAATCACCCGATAATAAGATGGGTAATGCAAACACCGCCATAAAAAAAAGAGATATAGCCACCAGGTGCATAGAAGCATGCCCTTTCAGATAGTGATGCACGATCGTAATATTCAATCCATAACAGGCAGTAGCCAGTACCACAAAAAAGCCATAGTACCAGTATTCATTCGTATCTATCCCTTTGGCAAGGAACAAACAGATCACCCCAATGAAACCAATAGCCAAACCCATCAGCTGACGTTTCGCAACAGGCGCGCGAAAGATCACCAGTCCAAAGAATAAGGCAAATACCGGTGTGAAAGAATTCAGCATACCCGCCAGTGAACTATCTATCCTCGTTTCCGCAATGCAAAAAAGATAAGCAGGGATACCATTCCCCAACAAGCCGGATACAATGATCAGTGGAATTTTATTTTTAGGTACTTCGCGAATAGCTTTCAGGAAAAAAGGAAGTAAGGCCAGGCCGCCGGCAATAAGTCTCAAACTGGCCACCTGGTAAGGGTTAAAGGATTCCAAACCGAGCTTCATCAGTATGAAAGAACTGCCCCAGGTAAGAGACAGGAGAAGGAAGATCCCCCAGTTTAATAAGCGTTGGTCCATAGGGCCGTAAAGATACCGAATCCCTATATGCTAAATAAATTTGCTTAAATTTAATAAAGATCTTACGCGTATGCCTACTGTAAAACTCTCATCACTGGCCACCACGGCCCCTCAGAAGTTCGGGAAAGAGCAAACGAAAGAACAGTTCAGAAGGATCCAGGATGAACTGGATGATCTGCAAAATCTGCTCTACGCTGAACATAAACATAGTTTATTGGTTGTATTACAAGGAATGGATGCCAGCGGCAAGGATGGTGTGATCCGTGATGTGTTTGGCATGATGAACCCCATGGGGGTGCAGGTGCAACCTTTTAAAGCGCCTACAGAAGAACAGGCCAGCCATGATTTCCTGTGGCGGATCCATCAGCATGCGCCAGGCAAGGGGATGATCCAGGTATTCAACCGTTCGCATTATGAAGATGTACTGATACAGCGGGTGCATAAATGGGTAGATGAAAAAACGATCAAAAAGAGATTTGATGCCATCAATGATTTTGAGAAATTGCTGGAAGAGCATAACGATACACACATCCTGAAATTCTACCTGCACATTTCACCGGAAGAGCAACAGCAACGGCTCATAGAAAGAACACAGGACCCCACAAAAATGTGGAAGTACAATGAAAATGATTTTAAAGAAGCAAAGTTGCATAAGGAATACCGCAAAGCGTATGATGATGTGTTCCTGCATTGCAGCAAAGTTCCCTGGATCATTGTGCCTGCAGATCAGAACTGGTATAAGGAATATGTGATCGCTAAAACGGTAAGGGATACACTAAAATCACTGAAGATGAAATTTCCGAAATTACCGACGCCAAAAAATAATGAGGATAACAAATCGTAAATTCTTAATATCGCGGTTATTATAAGCCATTCATTATTTCTTAACACTAAAATTTTAGCGTATGTCTTTTTTCAGTGAATTTAAAGCCTTTGCCATGAAAGGCAATGTGATCGATCTCGCAGTGGGTGTTGTGATCGGCGCTGCTTTCGGAAAGATTGTAAATTCTCTTGTTGAGGCTATCATCATGCCTTTGGTAGGTATCCTGATCGGAGGTTTTGACTTCAAAACAAGAATGATCAAAGTAGGAGAAGCCGAAGTAAAATATGGTTTGTTCATCCAGGCAACGGTAGAGTTCCTGATCGTAGCCTTCGCTATTTTCCTGGTAGTTAGGACTATTAACCGTCTGAAAAAACCAGAAGAGGCTGCAGCACCTGCCGGACCTACCACAGAAGAAAAGTTGCTGATGGAGATCCGCGATGCCATAAAACAAAAATAGTTCAACTTTGTTAGATAGACGGTTGGCCGCAGCAACGGTCAACCGTTCACTATTTCATCTATATAACCAATTTTGAGAATGAAGAAGTTTTATTTGGCGCTTGCCACATGCCTGTTGGCCTTTTGCACTATGCAGGCACAGGATAATAGCATGAAGAAATTAAGAGAAGAAGCTGCTGCCAAGATCAAGAATGCAGAGAAGGACACCACCGGCAGATTATGGAAGAAAGGAGGCAATTTTGGCCTCATGTTCAACCAGGGATCTTTAACCAACTGGGCCGCGGGTGGTGACAAATTATCCCTCTCCCTGCTGGGTACCCTCAATGCTTTCGCGAATTACAAAAAAGGAAAACATTCCTGGGATAACAACATTGACCTGGCATATGGTTATGTGAACACCACCAGCCTTGGCAGCCGTAAAAGTGACGACCGTATTGATATGACCTCCAAATACGGATACGAAATAGGGAAAAACTGGTACCTGGGCGCTTTATTTAATCTCCGTACCCAGTTTGCCCCTGGTTATTTGTATCCGGCAGACACTACTCCCCAGCTCACATCTAAGTTCTTTTCTCCTGCCTATATCGTACTGTCTCCGGGTATCGATTACATGCCCAATAAAGAATTCTCCTTATTTATGTCTCCTATCACAGCCCGCTGGGTAGTAGTGGCGGACGATACATTGTCTGCCCATGGCGCCTATGGTGTAGATACCGGCAAACACGTAAAAGGAGAGTTTGGTGCCTACATAGCTGCCACGTGGAACAAGGAAATTGTGAAGAACATCACTTTCCGCACAAAACTGGAGCTTTTTTCCAATTACAAGCATAATCCGCAGAATATAGACGTATTCTGGACCAATACCCTGGCCCTGAAAGTGAATAAGTGGATCAGTGCCAATGTGAACGTAGATATGATCTACGACGATGATGTGAAGGAGTTTGAAAATACCAAAACTGGCGTAAAAGGCCCCCGGCTGCAAATAAAGCAGGTTCTGGGCGTTGGTCTTACCGCTAAATTCTGATTCAGGGGATTTTCCTTATTTTTGATAAACCTGTCGGGCCTACCGGCAGGTTTTTATTATTTTACTATGGGCAACGAACAAGAAATATACAAGATCAAGCTAGCCCAGTTCGAGGGGCCGTTCGACCTGTTGCTTTTCTTTATTGAAAGGGATGAACTGGATATTTACAATATCCCCATCACCAGTCTCACCAACGATTTCCTGGATTATATTCATCACCTTGAAACGCTGAACATTGAACTGGCCAGCGAATTCATCCTCTTTATTTCCACCCTGATGCGGATCAAGGCCAAAATGCTGATCCCCCGCAAAGAGCTGGACGAGGCAGGTAATGAAATCGATCCCCGGATGGAACTGGTAGATAAGATCCTGGAATACAAGCGTTTCAAACAAGCTGCAGCGGAACTGGCAGAAAAAGAGGCAGACCGTATGCTGTCCATGAAACGGGGAAATATTGCCCGGGAACTCGCCATTATTGGTGAAGTGACCAGTGAAGGAACAGAAGTACAGACCCTCACGCTTTTCAAACTGACCAAAACCTTTGAAAAGATCATGCAGCGGGTAAAAGAACGCAGCAATAAACCCCAGCACGTGGTATATAAATATGACTATACCATGGAAGGCTCCCGGGAATATATGCTGGACCTGGCACGGTCTGAAAGGACCATGGCCTTTGAAAAGATCTTTGATCACTGTAAGGACAGGGTACATGCAATATTCCTTTTCCTTGGTATGCTGGAGCTGGTGCAGGCCAGGTTCCTCAGTATTATGGTAGGCGAAGGACGGAATAACTTTATCATCGATTATGTTGAGCCTTCTGACAGACCGGAAGGAGAACCAGTAGTATTCGAAGACTAAACAAAATGGCAGAAAAAAAAGAACATATAGAGATCGTTACTCTACCGGAATATGCACACGATGCAGAAGGAGCTGGTGATTTCAGGGTGTCCACCCTTTGCGGTATGGGCCCCAATTTCTTTGAACACCAGGAAGCCCCGCACCGCCATAACTTTTACACCATCTACTGGATCAAAAATGGGCAGTTGACCCATACGATTGATACCGTGACCCATGTGGTAAAAGACAATACCCTGTTCTTCCTGGCTCCCGGCCAGGTACACCAGATGAATTTTTCCGAGAAAGTGGATGGCTACATGATCGCGTTTCATGATTCCCTCATGTGCCCGAACGACCAGTCCAAGATGTCCGTAGTCAGGAACCGCCTTTTTGTAAATGATCATTTCAGCTCCGTGATCCATATTGCCAGTAAAGAAGATGAAACAGAACTGGAATGGATGGTACAGAAAATGATGCAGGAAGTGGAAAACAAACAACCCAACTACGAAACAGCCTTCCAGAACCTGCTGCAGTACTTCCTGGTAGTGGCTTCCCGCAATGCACCTCAGACCATTTCCGTGATCCCGGAATACCACGCTAAACATAACAGCGCCCTGTTCATCAGTTTCAAATCCCTGATAGAAGAGAAATACCAGCTGTTAAAGAACGTGTCTGACTATGCCGCCTTGCTGCATATCAAACCCGTACTGCTGAATGAGATCAGCAAATCACTGTCCGGCATTACCGCTGGAGAACATATCCGCAACCGCGTGATCCTGGAAGCCCAGCGCCTTTTATATAATACAGACCTCACCGCAAAAGAAATAGCCTATAAACTGGGCTTCGACGACCCGCATTACTTTTCCCGCTTCTTTAAGAAATACACCAGCCAGTCCCCTTCAGAATTCAAAGAGCTGGCAAAAGTTCCTGTAAATCAATAATTTAATATGAGCAGCAAAAAATGTCCATCTTTTAACGTGTTCTATCCATTCTAATTAGATGTTGCAACATGTACTTTTGTGTAGTCTTTAAAAGGAGAACACACAAAATGACAACCTTCAAAAAAGTAGCACGTATTTACCAGGGCGCACAATCACATATGGTTGGCGACGGATTCAAAGTGCAGAACCTCTTTCCGAATGGCAATAAAAGCCTCGAAAAGCAGTTAAGCCCTTTCTTCCTGCTGGACTATGCCGCCCCGGGCTACTTTCCTCCATCAGACAAACCCCGTGGTGTGGAAGAACACCCGCACCGAGGATTTGAAACAGTAACTATTGCTTACCAGGGCGCACTGGAACATCGTGATTCCGGAGGAAATGCCGGTAAGATCTTCGCAGGAGATGTACAATGGATGACAGCAGCTTCCGGTGTGGTACATGAAGAAAAGCATGAAACGGAATTCACTAAAAATGGTGGTACCCTTGAAATGGTACAGCTGTGGGTGAACCTTCCCAAAGCCCACAAAATGGACCCTCCCCGTTATCAAAGCCTGGAAAAGAAAGATATTCCTGTGGTTGATCTGGGAGAAGGAAGTTATCTGCGCATTATTGCCGGAGATTATAATGGACAAAAGGGAGCGGCGAAAACTTTTAGCCCCGTGAACTTGTTCGATATACAGTTAAAAGCAGGTAAAACAACAGAACTGCATTTGCCGGACGGATATACCACAGGCATTGTTGCCCTGAAAGGAGAAGCCCGGTTCAATGATACACATACAGCAAAGGGAGTGGAGATCGCGGTGTTTGAAACAACGGGTGAAACCATTACCATCACGGCACTCACAGATACTACCCTGGTGGTATTGAACGGAGAACCTTTGAACGAAGCCATCTTCGCATATGGACCCTTTGTGATGAATACAAAAGAAGAGATCATACAGGCTGTTGATGATTACAACAACGGCAGGATGGGCTCACTGAACTAAGACCAATAACTCTAATCATTCATAAAAAATTAAAACTACAAACAAATGGCAACCTGGAAAATTGACGCTTTACATAGCGAAATTGAATTTAAAGTAAGACACCTGATGATCACCAACGTGACAGGTTACTTCGCTGAATACGATGCAACCCTCACTTCAGATAAAGATGACTTCACCGATGCAAAGATCTCTTTTGAAGCAAACGTGAACAGCGTAAGCACCAAGAACACACAACGTGATGAACACCTGAAAGGCGAAGATTTCTTTGATGCGGCTAACCACCCAAAAATTACTTTTACTTCTACAGAAGTAAAGAAGAAAGATGCTGAAACCTTTACCCTGAAAGGAGATCTGACCATCCGCGGTAATTCCCGCCCCGTTGAACTGAACGTGGAATATACAGGTATTACTGTAGACCCTTATGGTCAAACCAAAGCTGGTTTTGAACTGACAGGAAAGATCAACCGTAAAGATTTCGGTTTAACATGGACGGCTACTACAGAAGCAGGTGGATTAGTGGTAAGTGATGAAGTACGCCTGATCATGGCAGTGCAAATGATCAAACAAGCATAAGGAAACCAATCGGTATATACGGCCAAAAGACCCGGCAAAAGAAGGTTACGAGAAAACAGACTGGCAACAGGTGAGAGAGGTAAGTGTAATACATGAAACGAATGAAATGACTTTGTGGAATAGTGCAGATGAATGTCTAGGGTTTTAGGTGAACCGGGCGATTTAATTCGCCCGGTTTTATTTATTAACAGCGGGTTTACGATAATTCATTAATTTTAGACCCTCTCATCACCCATAAAAAAATTTGAATCATGAAAAGATCCGCATCTGCCAATTGGAAAGGCACCGGCAAAGAAGGTAAAGGAACAGTTTCTACCCAAACAGGCGTACTGAGCAATACCCCATACTCTTTCACCAGCCGTTTCGAAGATGGCGCAGGTACTAACCCGGAAGAACTGGTAGCTGCCGCACACGCAGGTTGCTTTACCATGAAGCTGAGCTTTGTGATCTCTGCTGCAGGTTTAACACCTGGTAATATTGATACAAAAGCCACCATCACTTTTGAGAATGGCGCTATCACTAACAGCCACCTGGAAGTAACAGCCAGCGTACCCGGTCTGGATGCTGAAAAGTTTGCGGAGTTTGCAAAAGATGCAGAAGAGAATTGCCCTATCTCCAAACTGCTCAACACAAATATCACCATGGATGCAAAGCTGGTGTAAGCCATTTAGCACACAATATTCCAAAGGCCGGAAAGCAGTCAGAACCTGCTACCGGCCTTTGTTTTTGCACAATGAATAGTGCATGCTTTTATCGAATTCGTCCATTGATAAAAACACCTGTTTGATAGATCTTTGCAATAGAAAATAAACAGGAGGAAATAAAATATGAAAACAGTTATTCACCGCGGAAATACCCGCGGATTCGCAGATCACGGATGGTTGCAATCTTATCACACCTTCAGCTTTGCAGGTTACTACAATCCCGAACGAATTCATTTCGGCGCATTACGCGTGCTGAACGATGATACTGTAAAAGGCGGCATGGGCTTCGGCGGCCATCCCCACGATAATATGGAGATCATCAGCATACCCTTATCCGGTGCGCTGGAACACAAAGACAATACAGGCAGGCATAAGATCATCAATCAGCATGATGTGCAGATCATGAGCGCCGGCACGGGAATTCAACACTCAGAATTCAACGCTTCTAAAACAGAAACCGTTAAGTTCTTACAGATATGGTTGTTCCCGAAAGTAAAAGATATTCAACCCCGCTATGATCAGAAAACATTTGATCCCGCTAACCGGCATAATAAATTGCAGGTAGTGGTAGCACCGGAAGAAAGTGAAGAAACACTCTTTATCAACCAGGATGCCTGGTTCTCTTTAGGGAAATTCGACAAAGGCCAAACCCTTACTTACAGCCCTAAATTAAACGGCAATGGTGCCTATCTTTTAGTGCTCAATGGTCAATTGAAAGTAGGAGAAGAAATACTGGAAAACCGCGATGCCATAGCAGTTTCAGACTATGATAAACTGGACATCAGTGTGCAGGAAGATGCGGAATTTTTGTTAATGGATATACCCATGATCGCATAACAAAAACAACAAACATCCGGTGGATAAAATCCTCTGGATGTTTGCGTTTTAAAAGAGAAAAGAATCGTAAATTAGAAGTGAAAGGGAAATCGATATGTTTATTTCATTAAAATCAATATATCATGGAAGTACCAACACAGACATCAGACCTGCAGGCGCAGCTCCTTACCTGGAAAGGAGAAGTAGATGAAGTAAGGAACAACATCCGTTCCATGCGCAGCAGGTTGGAAGAAATAGTACCACTCCAGGTAGATCCGGAAAGAATGGTGGGCATTGAGCACTTTCAAAACCAGTTTATCCGCCAGCTGGAAGTTGCAGACGAAATGTTTCATGATCTCAAACAATCGGCCAAAAGCATGAGTAACACCAACCCTGTGATCATCCATCAGGACAGGCCGATAGCAGACTACAACACCATGCAGGACCGCATGCAGGTTTTTCACAAACTACACGACGAATTAAAAGGAGAGTTTAATCAATTTGAGTCTTTCGGATAAAGGCTTTAGTCATTCATCTTTTTCAGGTTATCCTGGATCTTGTACAACATAGCATCCAGCTCCTTTGTACTTTCCTGTAACATCTGCAACAGGCGGCTGTTAAGAGCAGGTTCATTTTTATCCAGGTCCATAACGGAAACAATGCCCAGTATAGAAGCAACCGGCTTCCTGATATCATGTGAATTGATGCGGGCTATCTCCTGCAACACCTCATTCTGATGCTGCAGCTGGTGTACAAACTTTTTGCGTTCCGTAATATCCGTTTGGATAGATACGAACTTGAAGATATTCCCGTCTTCCTGTAAAATGGGCGTAACATCCATTTTCACCCAATAGGATTCCCCATTCTTTTTATAGTTGATGTATTCCTCAGAAAAGGGCTTTTTACTGGCCATTTTCAGGTCTATCTCCTGCAGTGTGCCCTCATTGGAAGAAGGGCCGCTGAGCAGCTCCCTGGGGCGCTTTCCGATGGATTCCGCTAAACTATAACCCGTCTGCTGCACAAAACCCTCATTCACCCATTCTATCTCACCCGCAGCATTGGTGATCAATACAGAATTGATCGTTCTGCTGGCCACCATAGACAATAATTCTATCTCATGTTTCTGCCGGGTATTGTCATCAACATCCTGCACAGCACCTATCATTCGTACAGGCTGCTTCTGATCATTGTAGATAATGTACCCGCGGTCATTCACATATTTATACTGGCCATCCGCACAGCGAAAGCGGTATTCTGCTTCCCAGTTAATATCGCCGTTCCGCATGGCCTGTTCCACAGAGGTCATTACTTTGCCAATATCCTCCGGATGTACATTCTCTTTCCACCAGGCCCCGTTGTTGAGGATCTCTTCCTCCTTATATCCAAATAAGGAAGCCGGCCCGTGATTGCGGGTCACCTGGTTAGTGGCAATGTCCCAGTAGTAAATATAATCCTGGGTCACCTGTGCCAATAATTCATAACGGGTTCCAATGTCCTTGACCATAATAGTTGATCTGATTTCGGCATCCACATCAATTGCCATTACAATACGCGCATCCCGTCCCTTATACTTTGTACTATGTGAATAGATCTCTACTGTAAATACCTCCCGGTTCTTTTTCCTGTGTTGCCAGATGCCGCGATAAGCAATATGTCGAATCGTTTTTCTTACATCTTCAAGGATCTGCGGAACGGTAGACGGATCACGAATATCCAAAATGCTCATCTGCTGAAATTCCTCCTGGCTGTAACCATATTTCTGAATAGCCGCATTGTTCACTGTCAGGAATCGCAAGGTCTTCCAATCATAGATCCACATGGGCACCGGATGTCCGTAAAACAACTGCCGGTACTGTTCTGAATATTTAATGTTCTTTGAAAAGTCCTTTCTAACGAGCACGTAAATAAAAACGGCCGAGCCGGCAATAAAGAACGCATGCAACAGATACTGAAGCAAAGCGGGGTTAACTAAGGGGAATCGTGCTGCGAGAGAAAGCCATAACCAGCTATAACAGCTTATCCACACCAATCCAAGGAGAAGATAAAGACTTGCTGCTTTCAAAGCAGTATAGCTCATCGCATTAATTTGAAATCAATTTATGGAAATTTAGCGTACCAGCCAATTTCTACCACTCCAATATTACTTTATCGCTTTGTGCATAACCTGTACAGGTGAGGATTAAGCCCTGTGCCAGTTCTTTATCTGTAAGTACTTCATTCACAGACATCCATACTTTGCCTCCGGTACATTTTGCAATGCAGGAACCGCAAACACCACCCTTACAGCTATAAGGGAGATGTACATCCTGCCGTAATGCCGCATGCAGGATGCTCTCATTTCCAGGCACTTCCAATACCTGCTCTTTCCCTTTCACCTGTAACAATACTTGTTTAATACTGGTATCCTGCGGGATCTGGATGCGGGCAATTTTCGCTTCCGTGTTTATCACAAAGTTCTCCTTATGAATATGTGCTGGGTTAAAACCCAAAAACACCAGGGTGAACTGTACCATGCGCATATATTCTGATGGGCCGCAAATGAAGAACTGTGCCAGTTCCCGATCATATTTCAGGTGCTGGGGGGCTAACATTTCCAGGAGGCCATTGCTCATACGGCGGAAGGC
This sequence comes from Chitinophaga sp. SYP-B3965, assembly GCF_009647655.1. Classification (GTDB taxonomy): domain Bacteria; phylum Bacteroidota; class Bacteroidia; order Chitinophagales; family Chitinophagaceae; genus Chitinophaga. The sequence continues at coordinate 75,518 of NZ_WJFD01000009.1, forward strand.
GCTTTCTTCCGGATCACTGAACAACCATAAAATGGTGAGGCGCTCCGGGTATTGTTGTTGCAGGGCCAGGATCTGCTGGTAGAAAATGGTATTTTCTTTATTGCGGGTACTATATAGTAAAGTGATGTGCGCAGCTGTTTCCGTTTTCAGCGCATGTTTCAATATAGAAAACAATGGGGTGATGCCACTGCCGGCAGCTATGAGGAATAGATCCCGTTGTGTATCCGGTTGGCTTTCCAGGGTAAAACGGCCGGAAGGTAATAAGGAGGTGACGGTATCACCCACTTTCCAGTACCGTATAATATGCCGGGATATTTCCCCGTTCGTGATCCTTTTAACGGTAACAGAAAGATGAGGATCAATGCCTGGTGTGGAACTTAAAGAATAAGAGCGGCGGATCTCCTTTCCATGAAGTGTGATCAGAAAAGTCAGGAATTGCCCTGCCTGGTAAGGAACAGGTTTGCCGTTAACTTCTTCAAACTGGTAAGTGAAAGTATCCGGAGTTTCCGGTATAATGGCGGTGATGCGTAATTGTATATACAGGTCGTTCATGATGGAAAACGGCCACCGGCAAACCGGTGGCACGTACGGCCTTTATCAGCTGGCGTGAACAGTAATTTTACTTTTGAGCATTTCGCGCACGGTATTCACAATGGCAATGGCATCATAGCCACATTCCCTTTGTAACTCTGCCGGTTTACCATGTTCCACAAGGCGGTCCGGAATACCCAAACGTTTTACCTCAGCCCTGTAATCATTATCTACCATGAATTCCAGCACAGCGCTGCCGAATCCGCCCTGCAGGGCACCATCTTCAACAGTGATCACTTTATCATAGCGCTGGAAGATATCATGCAGCATGTCTGTATCCAGTGGTTTCACAAACCGCATATCGTAATGTGCAGGTTGCAATCCATCTGTCATCAGTTCTTTCATGGCTTCTGTTACAAAGTTGCCGGGGTGACCTAAAGAAAGGATCGCCACATCGCGGCCATCCTGGATCTTGCGGCCTGTGCCAACACGGATCTGTGAAAACGGTTTGCGCCAGTCAGCCATTACACCTTCTCCACGCGGATAGCGGATCACAAAAGGTGATTTATTAGTGGGCAGCTGGGCAGTATACATGAGGTTGCGCAGTTCTTCTTCATTCATCGGCGCACTTACAATCATATTCGGGATGCAGCGCATGTAGGAAATGTCGTATGCACCATGATGGGTGGCACCATCATCTCCAACAACACCGGCGCGGTCCAGACAGAAGATCACAGGAAGGCTTTGTATGGCCACATCATGTATCACCTGGTCATATGCCCGTTGCATAAAGGAAGAATAGATATTACAGAACACTGTCATTCCCTGCGTGGCAAGGCCGGCAGAGAGCGTTACAGCATGTTGCTCACAAATGCCCACGTCAATAGCCCGGTCCGGCATTTTTTCCATCATCAGTTTGAGAGAAGAGCCGGAAGGCATGGCGGGGGTAATACCCATAATGGTTTTATTGAGTTCAGCCAGTTCAATAATAGTATGGCCAAAAACATCCTGGTATTTGGGAGGCTGTGGTGTGTCGATAGCTTTCTTTAAGATCTCACCTGTGATCTTGTCGAACAGGCCAGGCGCATGCCATTTGGTTTGATCTTTTTCTGCCAGTGCATATCCTTTACCCTTAGTGGTAACAATATGTAACAGCTTGGGACCGGGAATATCGCGCAGATCCTGCAACGTATCCACCAGTTTGGTGATATTATGACCATCTATAGCGCCAAAATAGCGCAGGTTCAGACTTTCAAAGAGATTGCTGGATTTGGATACCATGCCTTTTACACTGGCTTCCAGCTTGGAGGCCATGTCCCGCGTGAATTTCTTGCCGATGGGCAGTTTCCCCATCAGGTTCCATACATCATCCCGGAACTTGTTATAAGTATGGGAAGTGGTGATGTCTGTAAGATATTCTTTCAAAGCCCCTACGTTAGGGTCAATGGCCATGCAGTTATCGTTCAGGATGATCAGGAGGTTGGTGTTGGAAACGCCGGCATGGTTCAATGCTTCAAAAGCCATCCCGGCCGTCATGGCGCCATCTCCGATCACAGCAATATGCTGGCGGTCTGTTTCTCCTTTATTTTTGGAAGCCATGGCCATACCCAGTGCTGCGCTGATGGAAGTACTGGAGTGACCTACCCCGAAAGTGTCATATTCGCTTTCACCGCGATTGGGGAAACCACTGATACCTTTGTATTTACGATTGGTATGGAAAACACTCTTCCGGCCGGTGAGGATCTTGTGACCATATGCCTGGTGCCCTACGTCCCAAACCAGCTGGTCGTAGGGAGTGTTAAAAATGTAGTGAAGGGCAACAGTTAACTCAACCACACCCAGGCTGGCACCAAAGTGTCCGCCATGTACGCTCACCACGTCAATAATGAACTGGCGCAGCTCGTCACACACCTGGTGAAGCTGCTCCTTGCTCAATTTTCGCAGATCAGAAGGGTATTCGATCTGGCTTAGTAATTGACCGGCCGTAATTTCCATATCAGCATTAGGGTTTAAGGCCCAAAAATACAAGTTTTTACGTTATTTCAGGGTTCCCATTTAAATGCCTATACCACCATTGATAAAAATTACTTTTAGACCCATAGCCGCAGGTACTACTTTTGAATGACACGCGAGGTTTTATTTAATCGAAAGACTTTGCTAACTTTTCAGGGATGTTTAAACGCTTGTCAAAATATTGGTGGTGTCAGATACTGGGGTGGGGAGCATATGCCTTTCTTTACTTTTTCTTCGGTTTTTTCTTTGATATCCTGGGTGTATCAATGCTGCTCTATGTTTTAGAGGTAGTAGTACTGGGTATTATCATTACACATGCTTTTCGGGCAATTATCGTCAAATTTAAATGGATTGAGAAACCTTTTGAGAAAGTAGCCATCTACTTCTTTGCAGGTATCCTGGTATGTGCTGTGCTGTACTCTTTTTTGCTGGCCTGCCTGGCCTGGTTAACCACCCCCAGCCATTTAGAGTTCGATTTTAACAATTACTGGCTGAGTGTGATCTTTCAGCAGGTGGTTATTTTGGCATTATGGGCGGTGATCTATTTCTTATGGCATTATGTAGAAGAAAGCCGGAATTCTCAATTGGGACAATTAAAACTGGAAGCCACTGTGCGTACTTTGGAGCTTAAGACCATCAAATCTCAACTTAATCCGCATTTTATCTTCAATGCCCTCAACAGTATCAGGGCCCTGGTAGATGAAAACCCCCGGAGAGCACGTACCGCCATCACGGAGTTAAGCAATATCCTGCGCAATTCCATGCAGGCAGATAAAGCAGAAACTGTGAGCATGGAGAACGAATTGAGCATCGTAAAAGATTATCTTGCATTAGAAAATATCCGTTTTGAGGAAAGACTGAAAGTGCAATATGATATAGACCCGGAAACGTTAGAGTTACCCATACCGCCGCTGATGCTGCAAACACTTGTAGAAAATGCCATCAAACACGGTATCTCCCGGGAAGTGAACGGCGGCCTGATCCTGATAGGTTCCCATGTACACGATCTGCGGCATGAGATCACTATTCAGAATACCGGGCAGATCATAGAAGATCTGAATGGCAACGGATTTGGCCTGGCCAGCACCCGCCAAAGACTGGGATTGCTGTTCGGCAAACGCGCTTCATTTGAAATCTATAACCTTGATAAAACAACTGTTGAAGCCAAAGTGCGGATGCCGTTGCTATAAAAAGAAGCGTCCTGTATTTTTTGGACGCATCATCAACCAAAAATGCAAACAGTAGTATGAAAAAAGCATTGATCATAGACGATGAAAGGCTGGCCAGAAGTGAATTAAAGAAACTCCTGGCAGATCACCCGGAAATAGTGGTAGTAGGTGAGGCGGTAAATGCAAAAGACGGGATGGAAAAGATAGAAACACTGCGGCCCGACCTTTTATTCCTGGACATCCAGATGCCGGATAAAACCGGATTTGACCTCCTGGCGGAACTGGAACGAACGCCGCAGGTAATATTTACCACCGCGTATGACGAATATGCCCTGAAAGCATTCGAATACAATGCGCTGGACTATTTGCTGAAGCCCATAGAGCCCAAGCGGCTGGCAGATGCCATTCACAAATTACACCAGGTAGATGAAAAGGAACGGCTGGCAGCAGCTTCCGGTATCCGGAACATCCTGGGAGAAAGTGACCAGGTATTTGTAAAAGACGGAGACCGTTGCTGGTTTGTGAAACTGCAGGAGATCCGCCTTTTTGAAAGCGTGGGTAACTATGCACGGGTATATTTTGAAACCAATAAACCCCTCATCCTGAAATCGCTCAATGCATTGGAAGAGCGCCTGGACGAAAGAGTGTTCTTCCGCGCCAACCGCAAACACATCGTGAACCTGCGGATGATAGAAAGGATAGATACTTACTTCAACGGAGGCCTGCTGTTGGAAATGCGCGGAGGTGAAAAGATAGAAGTGAGCCGCCGTCAGGCTGTGAAGTTCAAAGAAATGATGAGTTTGTAAACGTATTAAATAATAAACCTGAAGCAGTATGCGCAACCCGCATGCTGCTTTTTTTTTTAAGAAAGAAGGGCTGTCCTGGAAAGAACAGCCCGCTAAATTATGCTTATGAAAAAAGGCCATTTCGGGCCAGATTTACCAATTTTGTTTGCCGGTTACCAATAGTAACAGACATGAAGAGTTATCTCCACCAGGTTGTAATGACAAGGGAATGAAAAACGGAACCATAAAACACACGGACTTACTTCACGGTATTATCGAGGGACTTTTACTGGTTGGTTTAATATTAAAACAGATAGCTCTTTAAATCGGATGCTAAGATATACAACCTCTATGAAGTTTTCACAGATTTTTACATTTCCTGAAAATAAAATTGATGTACGGATGTTTATCCTGCAGAAAGGAACCCACTGGATAAGAGTGTGTTAGCGATTTACATTCACTGGAGCCTGATGTACGGCATCGGCAATTTCTTTGATAAGGGAGAGGTCCTTTTCAATAGCATTTCCAACAACAATAATATCTGCGCCGGCTTTACAATTGCGGTAAGCTTTTTCCGCATCGCGGATACCGCCGCCAACAATAACGGGAATATCCACCTGGCTGGCAACCCTGTGGATCATACTTTCTGTAATAGGTTTGCGGGCACCGCTGCCGGCATCCATATAGATCACTTTCATGCCCAGCATATCGCCGGCCATAGCAGTAACCATGGCAATATCATCTTTATCTGCAGGGATGGGAGTAGTATTACTAATGTAAGAAACGGTGGTAGGGGCACCGCCATCGATCACCATATAACCGGTGGAGATCACTTCAAGTGCACTTTTTTTCACTGCCGCAACGGAAACCACATGCTGGCCAATGAGTAATTCCGGATTACGGCCGGAGATCACGGAGAGGTAAAGCAAAGCATCTGCAAATTTCGAAACCTGCGAGGGGCTGCCGGGGAACAGGATTACCGGAATAGAACAGGTAGCCTTGATCTGTTGAACCACCTCGTCGAGATGGTTGGTGATCACAAGACTGCCGCCTAAAAATATATAATCAACCTTCGCCTCAGTGCATTTGGCAGTCAGATCAGCGATACCGGTAGGGGTTACCTTATCGGGATCAATCAGAACTGCGAATGACTTTGTACCTTTTGCCTTTCTTTCGATAAAGGAATTGTATATTTTTTTATACATTAATTTTGCATTGTTCCGGTTGTGGCAAATGTATAAATTATTTTCTAATAAGGCACATAGTTAAATAAGTATGCATAGCATTGATTTTACAACTGAAATAGCACTAAAAGAGTGCCAAGTTCCCCTTTTTACCCCCTAATTGTTAATCGAGGCAGTCTTTTTGCTTATGCACAGCCTGTGGATAAGAATAATAGCCAATCAAAGGTTTAAAAAATTATTTTAGTAATCCCGCGTAGAAAGAGAGTTATAAACCGATTTGCTTAATCCTGTAAATAATCCAGGGCATATGAAAAATCAAGAGAATAAGGCTGGTGGCCTTGTATTCACTCGTCACTTTACCCAGGAAGGTATTAGCCCCTATGATCAGTTCGAATATGACTTCCGCTCCTCTGTGATCCGCAACCCTGGCGGGGATGTGGTGTTTGAAATGAATAATGTGGAAGTCCCTAAGGGATGGTCTCAGATCGCTACAGATATCCTTGCTCAAAAATATTTCCGTAAAGCCGGTGTTCCGCAGCCTGATGGTTCCCTTGGCCGGGAAACCTCCGTAAAGCAGGTCGTGCACAGAATGTGCAATTGCTGGCGCGCCTGGGGAGAAAGGTATGGTTATTTTGCCTCCCCGAAAGATTCCGCCATATTTTATGAAGAGCTGGTCTATGCCATGCTCAACCAGGCCTGTGTACCAAATTCCCCGCAATGGTTCAATACCGGCCTCCATGAAAGTTATGGGATCAAAGGCAAACCGCAGGGCCACTACTTTGTGGACCCCCGCACCAATAAACTGGAAAGATCCACTTCAGCATACGAAAGACCCCAGCCCCATGCATGTTTCATTCTCAGTGTGAGTGACGATCTTGTGAATGATGGTGGTATTATGGACCTCTGGGTAAGGGAAGCCCGGATCTTTAAATATGGCTCCGGCGTAGGCACCAATTTCTCCCACCTTCGTGGTGATGGAGAAAAACTGAGTGGTGGCGGCACTTCCAGCGGCCTTATGAGTTTCCTCAAAATAGGAGACAGAGCAGCTGGTGCTATCAAATCAGGAGGCACTACCCGCCGGGCAGCTAAAATGGTTTGCCTGGACCTGGACCATCCGGAGATCCTGGAATTTGTTAACTGGAAGGTCGAGGAAGAAAAGAAAGTGGCAGCCCTCATTGCTGCAGGTTATTCTTCTGATTATGAAGGAGATGCCTATAAAACCGTCTCCGGCCAGAACTCCAATAACTCCGTGAGAATCCCCAATAGCTTCTTCCATGCACTGGAATCTGACGGGGATTGGGAATTAAAAGGCCGCATGAACGGCAAAACCACTAAAACCCTCAAAGCAGTAGACCTCTGGAGCCAGATAGCTTACGCAGCCTGGCGTTGTGCAGACCCCGGTACCCAATATGATACTACTATTAATGAATGGCATACTTGTCCCCAGGGCGGAAGGATCAATGCATCCAATCCTTGCTCTGAGTACATGTTCCTGGATAATACAGCCTGCAACCTGGCTTCCGTAAATCTGCGCCGCTTCTTTAATGAAGGCAATAACCAGTTTGATGTGCCGGGTTTTGAATACACCGTGCGGTTATGGACCGTTGTATTAGAAGTTTCCGTGCTCATGGCGCAATTCCCTTCCAAAGAAGTAGCCCAGCTGAGTTACGAATACAGAACACTGGGGCTTGGTTATGCCAACCTGGGTTCCATGCTGATGGTGAGCGGCATTGCTTATGATAGTGAAGAAGCACGTGGAATTGCCGGAGCTATTACAGCCATCATGACCGGTGTATCTTATAAGACATCTGCGGAAATGGCCAGTCACCTGGGTCCTTTCCCTAAATTCGAAGAGAACAGAACAGAAATGCTCCGGGTGATGCGTAATCACCGGGCTGCAGCATATGATGCAGCAGATGCTTTTGAAGGACTGGAGATCCAGCCACTGGGCATCGACGCAAAATATTGCCCGGACTATCTCCTGAAAGCAGCCACAAAGGCCTGGGACGATGCTGTGCAGTTAGGAGAAAAATATGGTTACCGGAATGCGCAGGCTACCGTGATCGCACCAACCGGAACAATTGGCCTGGTCATGGATTGCGACACTACCGGCGTGGAACCTGATTTTGCGCTCGTTAAATTCAAAAAATTATCCGGCGGTGGTTACTTTAAGATCATCAATCAATCCATTCCGGCCGCATTACGTAACCTCCGGTATAAAGAAAATGAGATCAAAGCCATTGTGGATTATGCCAAAGGCACAGGAAGTTTTGCCGGTGCACCCTACATTAATCCGCAAACACTGAGTGAAAAAGGATTTATTGCAGAAGAGATCAAAAAGCTGGATGTGGCAGTGGCCTCTTCCTTTGATGTGGCTTTTGTGTTCAATGTATACACGCTGGGTGAGGAATGTTTGCAAAGGATCGGTTTCACACCTGAGCAGTTCTATAATATGGAGTTCAGCCTGTTGCATGAGCTGGGCTTTACAGATGAACAGATAGAAGCTGCGAATGATTATGTATGTGGTACCATGACAGTGGAAGGGGCGCCTTATCTGAAAGAAACAGACCTCCCTGTTTTTGACTGCGCTAATAAATGTGGTAAAAAAGGAGAACGTTTCATTCACCCGCATGGCCACATTCGCATGATGGCAGCCACGCAGCCATTTATTTCAGGCGCTATTTCAAAAACCATCAACCTCCCTAATGAGGCTACGGTGGAAGAGATCGCTGATGCTTACAAACTGAGCTGGGAATTAGGGCTTAAAGCCTGTGCTTTGTACAGGGATGGATCTAAACTGAGCCAGCCGCTGAATACAAAAGGAGACAAGAGAAAGAGGGGAGAAGTGGCAGAGGCAGAAAATACCGGGCAGATCATTGATATGGACCAGCTAACGATAGATGAATTGCTGGAAGAATTGAATAAGCGCATGATCGCTAGTTCGGATACCTCACTGAAACGTGCCTTATCAAGGATCGTAGAAAGAAAAACACTGCCTGGCAAACGCCGTGGATTTACACAGAAGGCCAAAGTTGGCGGACAACCCATCTTCGTGCGCACAGGTGAATACAACGACGGAACACTGGGAGAGATCTTTATTGATCTGGCAAAAGAAGGTTCCACTTTGCGCAGCCTCATGAACTGTTTTGCAATAGCAGTGTCCGTTGGTTTGCAATATGGCGTGCCGCTGGAAGAGTTTGTAGATAAATTTGTATTTACCCGCTTTGAGCCTTCAGGCATGGTAGATCATCCAAATATTCGTTCTTCCACTTCATTGATCGATTATATTTTCAGAGTGCTGGGTTATGAGTATCTCGGCCGAACTGATCTTGTACATATACTGGATGCACCAGGAAATACAGGAGAAGATGATTGGGATGATGATCCTGTTGAGCCAGTTGTTAAACCAGAATTATCCAACATGAGGATTGTTGGTACAGCAAGTAATCAATCCGGCCAAAAGTCCGTGAAACCGCAGCCAGTAGCTGCTGCCAGCGGAGAGAGCAGTACACAGGAATACATGCGCAGCATGCAGAGTGATGCTCCCGCCTGTAGTACCTGCGGACATATCACTGTACGTTCAGGAACATGTTACAAATGTCTGAATTGCGGTAACAGCATGGGTTGTAGCTGATGTGATTTGCAATTGTTTAGGAATGTTTAACAAGCGTAGTAAAGCGAATCGTTGGATAGTGTGCCTTGAAAGTGGCTTGGGGATTGGGTTTGTGTGGTTTTTACGCAACGAATACTTTGTTAATTATTTGTTATTCGATGGCAAAAATTTCAAATAAAGTTAACATAGATATACCTTTGTATACAAATAGGGTTTTCATAGGATAGTAACAAATTGAGGGCACTTTTCTAAGTGCCCTTTTTCTTTTCCCCCTTGTCTGTAAAGGGTTTCAGCCGAAGCCTTTCTTCCACCACTTTTACGAAGGATTTGCACAAAACAGTTCAATAACTGCAAAAAAGATGCATGCATTACAATGCACCCGCAATTATTTGCGACATGAAAGATGCGTGATCACTTTAGTGAAGGAAAATATAAGGTACACTAAAACACAACAGGAGCAAGGGATTGCGCCTTAGAGGGTAGCTTCTGCGAAGAGGGCACATTGCTTTAAAAAACATAGCTGCATCTTCGCAATTGAAATGAGATGATTGATGTGAAGATGTATTGCTTGTAGTAGTAAAATATAACGCAGCTGAAATTTCTACTGAGTCACAAGAATTTATCCCAAATTTTACTACACGTTTTTGTAACATGTTTTGCGAAGATAGGGTCATTAAAATAGGAGAAATGTTAACAGGTTTTTTCGGTTTGTTAATCTTAGAAGGTGCATGAGGGCTGCGCGGCAAAAAAAGCCCCTTTTTTGTTAACAAAACACCCCAGCCCGCAAAACCGATTTTGCCCAGGGTATCTTCAAAGTTGGATTTTCTTCAAAAAACGGCCTTTTAATTTGTTTATTTTCATTTTGAGGGGGTTATTTTGAGGATTTTGAATATTCAGACACCGATTTTTCTATTTATTCAAATTATTTTATATTTGTTAAAGTATTAATTTTTATATGGTTACTGTCCTATGAAAAACCAAATATTCCTACACCGCGAGAATCTTCTTGCAAAGTAAATGACTCTCGAAAGCAATGGATTCATCCATTGCTTTTGTTTTTTCATCAAGGTGGAGGAATAACAAAGAAAAAGAATCAAGCAACCTAACTAAAGAACCTCAGACTGGAAGTAGATCACAGAAGTAGAACCGGGTGTCCCAATCAGCCGTTTCTTTTTTAAAACAGTTTTCACCATCATCTTTATAGCAATCACCTTCCCCATTACGAACAGGGGAGTAGACTCTTTCTACCGTTTCACCTACTAAAAAATTCACGGGTCCGGTAAAGAGGGGGCCGTCAAACACAAAACTGTGAAACTCGCCGTTCTCTCCGCAAGGGTCAACCTCTGCAGGGAGATCGGCGAGAAAGGCTTCATCGATCATCCTGCCTGCAAAAGAGGCCGGCAGATATTTTGCATTCACGCAAACGATAATAGCCTTAAAGCCCGCCGTTATGAAATCTTTTATCAGCTGTGTACTATCCTTTTTCCAAAGCGGGAACACCCCTTCCATCCCGATCTGGGCCAATTGCGTTTCCCGGTAAGTACGCAGATCTTCCAGGAAAATGTCCCCAAAAACAGCGTGACTGATCCCTTCTGCCTGTAATTCAGCCAGTTGCGTGCGCATGATCCGGTTATAGTCTTCCATGGAAGCATTTTCCGGCAAATAGGCCTTTTTAAGAGGGATACCCGTTTGACGGGCCTGTTCATCCAGCAACACTTCCCTTACCCCATGCATGGAAACTCTTTGGAAAGCCTCACTGAGCGTGGTAAAGAGATAACGTATGTTGTAATCCTTCTGCTGTTGCAGCTGCCAGAGGGCAAAAGAAGCATCTTTTCCGCCACTCCAATTAATATATGCATTCATCGTCCGTAAAATTACATGTAATATTATAAGGGAAGCAGCGTTTTACTGCTGTTCCCGGCCGCCCAAAAAAAGAATAGGGCCAGTTTGCAACTTTTTATCCGGCCGGTCGTCTTTAAATTATACTCAAAAGGCTGTTTATACCGTGAAAAACGCAGTTTGTCCCGTAGAAGTGCGTATTTAGCCCCCAATGAGTATTTTATGTTATTTATTTAGTATTTTTAGGTCATTAAAAATTACCTTATGAAACAGCTGTTGTTTTTGCTAGTACTGGGAACAGTAACTGCCACTGCAGCGATCGCCGGCAATCCCGGTGATAACAACGACAACAACGGTGAGAAAACCGACAAAGGTGCAAAAGCCAAAACTACTAAGAGGGTGGAAGAGTTCATATGGACACTCCCCCAATCTTCCCAGGTAGAAAAGGTAGATGACTCCGAAATGCAAAAGGCCATGGTAGACCTCTACAAATGGTATTTGCAGAATGAAACCCGCGTTAATAACAGCTCCTCCATCAAAGGTGATAATAACGACGCACCGGTAGCTCCTTTCAAGGTTGATCCTAAGGTTTTGCAGCAGTACCTGAAATTCATCAAAATGAATTTCCCGGGACTGAATGAAGAAGATCTTACAGATAAACGCATGACCACTTCCGCTGTAAAACGGAAGAATGCGCCTGTTTCTACCTGCGACGACCTGGATGCACCAATGTCTTTGACTGCATCAAAATAATTTCGTAAGTTCGGTGAATGCATTTCCTTCAGTTTACGTACAATAGGGAAGAGGTTATAAATGCATTGCGCTCCCACTTTCTCCGACGTGGCGAAATCAAAGTATTTCGCAACACTCTCATTATTTTACTGATAGCCACTGTAACAGGTTACCTGTTTCATGTTGTGAACTTCAATGCCTTACTCGGTATTTCCACGATGATGGTGATCCTGGGCTGGGCATTCTGGTATTTGTTACCCGTTTCTACCTATAATAAGGCCGCTACTTTTAAAGACAATATCCGTTTGCGTTATAATGAGGAAGGTATGGCCATTTCTACAGGACCGGGAGAAAGAGCATTGTCCTGGAAAAGCTTTTCCCAGATCGTGGAAACAAACTCCTTTTTCTTTCTGTACAAGGATAAGCGCAGTTTTTTTCTCATTCCTACCAGTGCTTTCGAAAGTGAAACCGCTAAAGATAGTTTCAGTCAGCTGATGAAAACGCTGTTTAAAGATTACAGCCGTTTGAACATCTCATAATGGGCAATGCCCACTTCTTCAAATGCTGAACCCCGGATCAGGTAACCGTTTTTGGTATAAAAAGGCGCCGCCTCTTTGCGCGCATGCATCATTAATTCCTGGAAGCCATTCCTCTTTGCGTGCTCTTCCGCAAACCGCAGTACTTTACTGCCCGTACCTTTCCCCTGTAAATTATCATCCACCGCCATCTGGCGCAATTGCACCGTAGTTTCATTGAGGGGTGTAAGTATACAGCAGCCCAGCAGTTTTTCTTCTTCAAAACAACCAATCAGCACATCGGAGATCTCCTGCTGCAGGTATTCTTCAGAAAAAGTGAGGCCCAGCGGGGCTCTCAGGATCTTATCACGGAGTTCCACCATGGCTTTGTAATCACAACTGCCATATTCAATAAGTCTTATATCAGGCATAGAGCAAAATTATTACGGAATGCTGAGAAAATAATCAACGATCAGCGGTGCAACAGATTGCACGCGCAACATAGGATCCGTTATTTGCAGGGCATTGGGATGGGTATCTGTACAAACCACCTTTTGCACCAGGCCACTGTTACGGATCTTCTCAAACCCATTACCAGCAAAGATCCCATGGGTAGTGATCACCGCAATTTCGCTGGCCCCCGCATCTTTATAAGCCTTTGCAGCATCAAGGAGAGAACCACCTGTGCGGATCATGTCGTCATAAATGATCACCAGTTTATCCTGTACATTGGCGCTGATGCCCGTAATTTGTGTTTCTTCTCCGGAAAGGCGGCGTTTGAAAACAAAAGCAGCCTGCACCTGGAGATCATTAGCCAGGGATTCTACCCATTTTGCCCGGCCCGCATCTGTGCTGGCCATCACAAAAGGTTTACCTTGCGCAAGTTCCAGGGCCGCTTCCCGAACAAACAGTTTGCCATACAGATGTACCGGCCGCACATTGCTTTCAAAGTAATAAGAGATACCATCCACATGGAGGTCGATCATAATTACCCGGATGCCGAGAGAAGTAGTGGGCAAAGCAGAAAAAAGGATAGCGCGGTTTTTGGCCTTTACAATTTCCCCATGCTGTACAGCACGTTCCATCGTGGAATAGCCAAAGTAGGGGATCACCAGGTTGAGGCAGATAGCGCCTGTTTGTATACAACCGTTGGCAATGTCGAAGAGTTCGAGGGTTTCTTTATCATCAATTGTTCCTCCAATGAGCACTACTTCCTTGCCGCTAACGTTGCTGGTTATACGATGGTAATGTTCCCCGTCCGGGAAATCCCGGATAATAATTTCACCATCTTCCCAATCTGCAGGGGCGATCGCTAAAATGCGCGCTTTCAGATATTGGTAACGTTGTGTGGCAAACAAGATCTTCTTCGGCATGGCACGATATTCGGATGATTATCTCCGAATTTATGCAAATCCAATGGTTCCGGGCGAAGGTTTAAAAATATTTTTAACGTTTCTTTTGAGCTTGGAACGCTAAATTTGGCATATTAGTATGAAGCATTCTCTGATCAGATATACTGTTGCACTTTTCATTTTTATGATCCCCGCTTTGCAGGAAGCGGCGGCACAGGTGCGGTTAACCGGAATGGTTACGGATGGAGATACCCGTGTAGGGCTGCCCTCCGTAAGTATCTGGAATAAAAGGGCCAAAATTGGTACGGTGAGTAATGAAACCGGCCGTTATTATATTGAGGCCTTCCCGGGAGATACCATTGAGTTCTCCATGCTGAGTTATGTGAGGACCTACGTCATTGCCACCGGTATTTCCGCTTCTCAGAATATTGAACTGAAACGCCAGATCTTCGGATTACAGGGTATCAATGTGCGTGGCCGGATCTATAAAAGGGACTCCCTGGCCATCCGGGATGAATATGAGAAATACTTTGGATATAAAAGACCAGGTGCCGTGGACATCCTCAAAACATTACCTTCCAATCCCATCACTGCATTAAGTTACCTGATTCCCAACAAGGCCCGCAAACGGAAAGAGAAGTTCGGTGAGCAGCTGCAATACTGGGAAGAAGAAAAACATATCGACTACCGCTATAATCCGGAACTTGTAGCCCGGCTTACGAAACTGGAAAGCCCTGCATTGGATTCCTTCATGCTCACGCACAGGCCCAGTTACAGCTTCCTGCTCAACGCAACGGATTATGACCTGATGCTCTTCATCAAACAATCCTACGACAGGTATTTACGGGAACAGGGATTGAAACCAAAGGACACTTCTACACAACAATAATAATTATTAAGCCATCATTTGAACCATCTTCAGCCGCCGTTGTGTACTTTGCTGTAAGGAATGGACTGTTCCTGCAGGAATAATTCAAACTGACAGGAATAATACCCGGTATGTTCCATGACTACCCAGAGTTCTGCTGCTGTTGAAAGGGATAATGCCCATTTCAACCACTGCTTAAAACCTGCCGGGTTATTAGGGGTCTTTTGATGGGATTTTGCCAG